>NZ_PPEG02000009.1:177336-326242 GCF_002899945.2 Chryseobacterium viscerum | reverse complement strand
GATTACAACAGTAATCATCCGCATAAATCGTTAAATGGACTTAGTCCTTGGCTGTATGCTAAAGAAGTTTTAGTGTATTAGAGTGTATTTTATATTTATTAACTGTTTGAAAAAGGGAAAGTCTTCAAAATCACGCTCCTATTTGAGGGATATCAATATCTGATTGAACAACGATACAGCGAGCCTATTATCAGAGCAAGAATAGGTCTTCATGTGTACAGCGAAATATATCTTGGAAATTTAGAACCCATTGGATATTATGATCTCGAGATGGATCTGGATGGAGAAATAGTGGACGACTGGTTTGTAATTGAACAGGAAAAATATCTGAAAGACATTAGAATCATTTCTCATTTCCAATTTATGCATCAAAAGATGCCACTTCAATATTTGAAAAGAAATTATGGTCAACATAAATTTGTCTCATACATTTCCTTAGTGGGAACGTTATTCATAAGCAAAGAATTTCAGGGTTCGGGAATCTTTATTCATAGAGCAAAAGTCTTTTTAGAAACAGATCAATCCTCACTGGATGAAGTTTATTTAAAAGAATCAAAGAAATTTCTGAAAATGATGAGTCATTACTTGATAGAAAACAATCTGATATCTGAAGAATTGAAACAAAAATTAACAGAGGATAGGAACAATGATTAATTCCCAAATACTCAAAAATAATCAAATGATTACAATGCATTTAAATTTCAGTGATAACAAAATTGACGAAGCAATAAGAAAAAATTCAAAGAGAAGCTCTATGATACTGGATTTAGCCAACACGACTTCATTGACAAAGGATGGAAAATTATTCTTTGGAAGAGAGTTTAAAAACAGAATTGAGGTTACAAGAATAAAAACTCCTTTCTTAGCAATTCTTCCTATACTAATCATTGTATTTAAAAAAAATAATCTTCAAAATCCTAAACTGAGATTAAGTATTTGGGGATATACCTGGTTCTCAATTCTCTCGTTGATATTGGTATTCGCTATATTAAAAAAAATTATTGATCCCGACTTTCAAGGGGATCTTTCACTCGCTATATTTTCAGTATTATTTTTTTACGCACTATTTGCAATAGAATTCTATTTCACAAAAAACACTTTTAACAGACTCAAATTAAGAATCAGAGAATAGAGTATGATTTGTACTACAAAGACTTTGAGCTATTAAAACAACTAATCCAAAGTCAGAAGAAACGTTATGAAAAAAAGACAATTTAAAAAGCTGGACAATTCAATTTCAAGCTTTCAATTGATAAAAAAGAAAAGTGAAAAATATTGGCAGAAAGTTGATCTGCAAGAGTGCTGGGGATTTCAAATTCAGGAAGGAAGTAAATGGAAAAAAGGACTTTCAGAACCTGAATTAGAAGATTTCCAGAGACAATTGAACATCAAATTTCCAGAGTCATTAAAAAACTATTATAGAACGATGAATGGCCTAGACAAACCGGGAATAGATAATAATGGAGGGAAAGGAGAGTTTGATTTTGGTCCTATATTTTATTCTTATCCTGATGACATTCCGATAATACAAACAAGAATTAAATGGATCATGGAAGCCAATCGTGTGACCGAAGATATTATTAAGAGCCAAAATGTGCCTCCAATCATTCCTTATTTAGGACATAGGTTTTTAATACTGGACCATGAAGAGGCTGTTCTTTCAATGTTTGGCAATGATATTATACTTTGGAATAATAATTTATCAAGAGGAATTGCAAAAGATATTTTTTTACTTTACTCCCATGTTGACAAAAAGAAAATTGATAAAAACTCATTTTGGAACAAAAAAATAGGTTAGCTAACAGGAGATTTTCTACTCTGTCACGCAAATCTCCAAATTCTGAACTGATAAATAAATTAAGTACTTTACACAGACATTCTCTATGCAAATTAAAGCAGCTCTCGAAAAATATAAAATCATTGGAGACTATTTTGCCCCTGATTATGAGCGGGAGAATGAGGTCTTGACTGAATTCAAAGCAAATAATCAAAATTTATCAGAACAACAAACTGTTGAATTAGTAGATCTTCTCCAAAGTGATATTGAAATTTCAGACAAATATTTCGTAGCTGACTTGCTTTATTTATACGACAGCTTCAACAGAGAATTATATGAAACTCTATTAATAACAGCAATACATTATAAAGATCCCAGTTTCAACAGAATATTCTTAAGACCTTGTCTGAGAGTCTTTGGAACTAAGGAAGTAGTTGATACTCTTTCGGATAGATTCAATCAAGCAAACATTATTGAGCGGATAGGAATTTCAAACTTAGTATATTGGTTACGAATCTATGAAAATGGCAATGTAGATAAGCTAGATCATACAATTTTAAAAAGAGCCAATCAAACCGCAAATTTAATAGAGCTTTATCACTATAAGTTATGCTATGGAAACAAAATAAAACATGGAAATAATATCCCTGACAACACTGAAGATCTTATTAAAGCTATCAAAGGGAACAAAGAATATGAAGAACTACTATTTGACAAGCTTGGCTGGACAAAAAATAGCCAAATGCTCATAGAAAACAAAGGAATAAAAACAGATCTATTCTACGTCCCCCCATTTACACTAAATGCAGGAGAGATTATTATTATCAATCTTTTCAACGGAGCACACTTTTATGAAACAGAAATGTTTCTTAAAGATATATTCTGTGGTAAGACACACCATGAAAGTGCTATTATCCACAAAAAAATGACTTTTGCTGAACATTTCAGAGAATCAAAGTTTAGAGATATTTTTTATCCTGTGACTGTAGGAGAATATTTAAAGAAGAACGCAAATCCGGCCAGTCCTTATGCCTCAAAAATTTATGAGACGGAATGGATAAATAAAAAAATAAAAGTCAATACTCTTACAGGCATCCCGAGACGGCTATTATCATTGTATACTACTCTTTCAAATACAAATAATATTATTTTTGATTTAGTTGGACTAGGTCCTGATGCAGCCCAAGAAACTTATAAAATAGTAAAAGAAGGAGTGAAAAAAGGAGGTTCTGCAATTTTACTGGATGGGTATGATGATATGAAAAACGACTGTACAAAATACATTGAGCTACAATGGGCTCAAGCATAAACTCACTTAATAAAAAATATGAAAAAAGCATTTGAATTCCTCAATCATTTAAAAGAAAATAACAATCGCGAATGGTTTGCGAAGCACAAAACCGAATATGATCAGATTCTGAAAGAAAATAAAGTTTTTTTCAATCAGATCTATACCGAACTTCAGGAGCATGATCAGCTCAAAGGAATCCATATTTTCAGGATTTACAAAGACGTTCGTTTTTCCAAAGACCAGACACCCTATAAAAACAATTTTGGAGTTGGATATTCCCGTTCCAAGCCTATGCTGAGAGGCGGATATTATATTCAGCTGGAACCCGGAAACAGTTTTGTGGGAGGCGGATTTTGGGGTCCAGAAGCAAAGGACCTGCTCCGTATCCGTAAAGAATTTGAAATCAGCAGTACAGAAATTGAAAAGATTACTTCAGACAAAACCTTCGTAAAATATTTCGGTGAGCTCAAAGGCGATTCTGTAAAAACGGCACCACGGGGTTTCGATAAAAATCATCCGGCTATAGATTTAATCAGAAAAAAGCAATTTCTGGTGATGCGGAAGTTTACCGATAAGGAAGTTTTATCTGACAATTTTCAAAAGGAGGTCATTCTCACCTTACTGGCAATGCGTCCTTTTTTTGATTATATGAGTGAGGTACTGTCGACAGATCTCAATGGAGAGCCTTTATTTTAATTCTGAACCAGCTATACTACTATCTAAAAACGAAAATAAAGTTTTGAAAATGTAATAATTAGGAGGTTGAAATTGTTTTAAATAAAATGCCCATATGAAAAATAAAAATTACATTCTTCTTTTTGTTTTAATGATTATTTTCTGCCAGGCACAGAAAAAACAGTCACCGGAATTCATCAGAACCCAAAAAGAATTAACAGATAAACTAACGAAAATCAGTAAGAATGCAAGCTTCAATGGATTTGGAGTGGCATTGGTGAATGATCGTGACATTTTGTATCAAAACGGATTCGGTATTGCCTCCATCAATCCTCTTCAACACTATGATGAAAACACCGTTCAAAATATAGCTTCAGTTTCAAAAACATTGATTGGTATTGCGATCCTCAAAGCTCAGGAATTGGGGAAACTAAAATTGGATGATCCCGTTAATCAATATCTCCCGTTTAAAGTAACCAATCCTTATTATCCGGAAATCCCGATAACAATCCGACAATTGACTACCCATACCTCTTCTCTTAATGACAATAGTGCTTATTTACATAATACTGTTGTTTTAAAAGATACGATAGATCTTGCAAGCCATTTAAATATTGATATTTCACCCACCAAATTCAATCCACCTTCCGCAAAAACTTCAATTGAAGAATTTTTGACTCATACTCTCAGCGAAAAAGGAAAATGGTATTCTAAAGAGGTTTTTACAGAAAACAAACCGGGTGAACTTTTTAATTATTCCAATATTGGAGCAACGCTGGCAGCACTGGTTTTGGAAAAGGCAACAGGAATGTCTTACAATACATTTACCACGAAATATATTCTTGAACCGTTACGAATGAACCATTCAGGCTGGAGTTTTAGCACTATTAATTTTTCAAAATATACCCGGACATTCATCAATAAACAGACACCTTACCCTTATTATTCACTCAATACGTATCCTGACGGAGGGCTGCTGACCACTTCAAGCGATATGAGCAAATACCTTCTGGAACTCATGAAAGGTTATTTTGGAAACGGAAGCATTCTTTCTAAAGAAAGTTACAAAGAATATTTTACCCCTCAGCTGCAAGCCAACAATTTCAAGGACAGAAGCAACAGTGAATATAGTGACGAATATAATATGGGAATTACAATGGGCTTTGGCTCTACCGGTAATTTCGGGCACACAGGCGGTGATCCAGGAATGAATTCTGTGATCTGGTTTTTTAAGGATAAAAAGATGGGCAGGTACCTTATCGTCAATACAGATTGGGATAACAAGGTTTCGGGAAAAGACCAAAAAGCTATTTATGATCTGCTGGATGAGTATTTTATAAAACTGGATGCACTACACAGGTTAAAAAAATAATATTTTAAACAACAAACAATTAGTTGGCCTGCAAGGCTGCTTCAGAATATTTTTATCTTTATAAAATACATATGAATTTGCTGTTTTTTAACAACAGCCCCCTGTATAAGGGTTTCCGTAAGGTAAGCATTCTAATTCGTTTTACTTTTGGTCTTCAATTTTGAATATTAAAAATAAAACAATGAAAAGACTAGCCATATTATTGACGCTCCTTATTTTTGGAATTTCTTATGCTCAAAACACCCCAAAATTTGAAAATGATACCCTCACCACCTCAACAGGTTTTAAAGTGTATGAAGGGTTAGACCTGAAAATCGGGACAGGTTCTATGAATGACGGAGATTTTAAATTTATCCGAACCAATGCCTCATCCTTATTCAACTATTCTTCAACCACGGGATATCAGGGATTGGCTAATCAGGCCAATTCTTTCAAAAGAAGTAATTCCGGACTGACATTCAAAGTCAAGAAAATAATGCCGAGAGGCAGCAAAAAAAACGGTTTTGTCTACTATGCTAAAATCGGAAGCGGCCTCGTGAACTATGAAATTGATCTGGAAAATGCCATCCGTTCAGGCGAACTGATTATTCCCGATGAATTCTTACCGAAAGAAAAATCTCAACATCTCAACACAGAAACAAAATATGACAGATTGAAAAAAATTAAAGAACTGCAAGATTCAGGAGTCTTATCCGATGAAGAATTTCAGAAGGAGAAAGACAAAATAATGGCTGAAAAATAGATATTATTCATAACCGCTCCGTTTTCAGAGTGGTTTTGTGTTATAAAATCTACCACAAAAGGGTTATTGACAATTAAACTTATGCTGGGTAATTTTGACTATTACATGTGTGAAACAAAACATTGATTAACCATAAAAAATTGTAATATGTTCTCAAATACCGGTACCGTATCATTTTATCTATACCTATCCTTTATTCTGATAGGTTTACTATCCATTTTTATAGTTTATTATCTAATAAAAAAAGGAACCTTAGATCCTGATAAACTTGAGAAATTTTTATCCTACTTTAAATGGGTTATCATATCTCTCGCTATCAGTACAGTCACTTTAATTGTAACAGATCTCTTTAAAGAAAGAGATCAGGATGTTAAAGAACTCCAATATTTTGATAAGTACGTGAATGATGTTAAAAACGAAGAACGTCCATTAGTGAGGCTTCAGCTCGCAAAATACCTTTCTATAGTGGCCCCAAGTGGTGAAATGAAAAAGTCCTGGACCAATTACTATAATACCATTAAACGGGAGTATGATGATTATATAAAGGCACAAAACAACTTAAAACGAGACTCTGCCATTGCTAACCCAACTCCCAAACAAATACAACAGAATGAAGAGAACCAAAGAAAAGTAAATTTATTTGAGACTCCTTTATCAAGCACTACCAACGAAAATGCAGAGTGGCTTATTATTGCTGCAGGAAGTACAGATATAGATAATGCCAATATCAACCTTGAAAAAGCGATTAAGATCAATCATAATTCAAGTATTATTAAAAAAGGAGGTTCATTCAGAACGGTTCTTATGGGGTATCCTTCAAAAATTGAAGCTGAATCCCAATTGCAGAAGGTCAGAAACGAAATTAATTCTATGTCATATATTGTCAGAAAAACTACCTGGTGCAACACCATTGAAAAAGGCAGCGACTGTTTGATCTGTAAATAAAAAATATTAAATAAATTTTCACATACCGTTCTGAAAAACAGAGCGGTTTTATTTTTCACTCTTAACAATGACTTTCCATTACAAAATATTATTCTAACATTTATATGTAGATTTGAATACTAATAACAGTATGTATATTAAAAATAAAAAGCTTTATGTAGATTGGGTTTTACCGAACAAAATAGAGAATCCCAATAAAACAGAAGTATAAAAAATGAAGCTGACATTTTAAACATTACCCAAATATGAAACATTTATCTTTATTCATTGTCATTGCATGGGTTCTATTAAGTTGTTCCGAGAATTCTCAAAAAACAAAATCAATGGACTTTGGCAGCTTTACATTTCAGGCTCCCAAAGATTGGAACAGATTAAAAACGGATGCTTACGATAGCAATGCCGGAATCATCGTCACCAAAAATAACGATTCAATTTTTTATGATTACGGACCTTATTCAAGCTCATTGGAAGAACCTACAAATGCAATTATTAGCAGAAAAGATTTGAACGAGCTTTTAAAAGTAAATCCAGAAGCTGACACTACCGCATTTATGATCCTCAATGCAAATGCAAATCAGGAGGATTTCATCAAAAGTAAAATAACCTATAAAAAAATTGATGGATACAAGGCAAAAATATTAGAGCCAAAACAAGTTGGAAAAGGGATGGCAGGAGTTTATATTGACAGCATTAAGACTGGATCCTTAGGAAAAATCCGTTTCAACCTATACGGAACAAACCTAACGAAAGAAAGTCAGAACGAGCTTTTAAAGGCGATTCATACTTTACGGTTTACAAAACAAAATGATAGATAAACATTGACTCAATTATGTAATATATTACATAATTTGTAGATTTGGATACTAACAAATACTATGAAAAACACACTTAAAAATTTATTTACGTTCCTTTTAATTTCGTTTCAAGCATTAAACGCGCAATCTAAGGTTGAAAATTTTTATAACTATGATTTTCAAAAGATATCAAAAGAAGAATTTGAAAAAATTGCTAGTCAAATAGGCTACAGCTATAACCAATTTGAAACAGAAGATCAAGTTGCTAACATTTTTTATCAACCAAGAACAAAAGGAAAATTAAAACCTGAAGAATATGATTCTTTAAAAATAGCATTAAACAAAATTGCTCCTTTGAAAAACGAATTCATTATCATCATATACTATCCAGGGATAGATAAATGCAATAAAAAGAATGCTAAGTCGGAATGGAATATTTTTGACAAAGACTTTAAAGAAGAGGTCAACAGATTGTCAATCAATAATATTTTTTGGGTTTATAAAAAGAATGAAGGTTTAAAATACTATTATCCCAGAACAAGCAAATGGCAGAAAGACGAAAATGCATTGATTGAAAAGCTATTTTTCAAAATGCATTATCCCTGTTTTAGTTCTACAACTATTGATAAAAATGGCAATTATATTTCTAATTTAGGAGAATTTGGAAAGCAACATGTTATTCAAAATATAAAAGAGTTGAAAAGTAATATGTATTGATAGCGGTTTTGACCAATGAATAAAAAATCTTATACTACCTGATGAAAAAAATATTTACTTTCATTTTAACCTTCCCTTTTGTTTTTCTAGCAGCTCAGGACAATGATAACGCATGTAAATACATGTCTGAAATGCTTAAGGAAAAACCTTTAGAATGTATTGATAAATCCTCATTTAAAGAAAGTAACGAAGTCTATCAATTTTTCAAATGGTCTGCATTCCGAGAAAATTATTTACTCAGAATAGAAAAAATTGGAAATAAATATATTCTTGTCAAAAAGAAAATATACACCTCTGAATATGATCCGGGGACAGGTGAAAAAAGAGATCCAATGTTTACAATTCTTGTAAAGAAAAATTTAACCCAGTAGTTCTCTAAAGATGAGCAATGGCAACTGTGCTCCTCAGAATGAATATCTGAATAATCTGTATCAGAAAATAAATGAATTATTTAATCTGTAAAAAGAATAAAAAACACGTCAACTTGAAAACTCTACAAATAATCGGAATTTTCCTATTAATAGGAATTTTAAACACAGTGATCTCCGCTGAATATCTTAAGCTCTTGAAATTACCTAGCGGAGATATAGCAATGATTCCTATTGGAATTATGATTGTATCAGGTATTTCTTTAGCAATTTCAACAATTTTAATTTTAATCATTAGTACTCAAAAGCAGCTCAGCCTTATAACATCCGTTCTTATTTACCATATTATTTATTTTATAAATAATACTTTCTTTGGTTTGGAGTGGCCATTTTCAAATTTTTCCTTTACCAATATTAATTTGTGGATTATTATCATTGGATTTATAGTATGGGTATTTATTTTCACAGTCATAAAGTTCCTTCAATCAAGAAAAAAACAGACCCCATGAAATTCAGAGCTTTTTTACTTTTCCTATTATTGTTTTCTTTAAAAATTCTTGCCTGCAAATGCAATGGTGACCCCACTCTGAAGTCTTCCTTTGAAAACGCAGATTTTGTTTTTATCGGTGAAGTATATGATGTCACAGAAGTTCCTTCGGGATTCAAAACTGCCCAAAATATTCTAAGCAAAGTAAAAATCAATAAGATCTACAAGTCAGATTACTACGATGAATTTTATACACAGAGTGCTACTCTTTTCGGTTCTCCATTGCATTCTTGTGACGTCCTTTTCACAGAAAAAGGGAAATATTTAATTTTCGCTTATGATGAAAAAGATACCGGACTCCTCTACTCCAGTCAATGTTTTGTACAAAAAAGGCTGGATCAGCTTTCTCCGGAAGAATTAAAGGAGCTGGAATCTTTAAGTACTGAGCATAAAAGATTATCTGAAAGTTCTGATGCATCCAATCATGCTGAACTTACAGATTTGGTTGTGGACGATTTTAATCAACATGACAGAAGAATCAATGAACAGAAAAAAGAAATAACAACGCTTATCCAACAAAATAGCAGGTACAAAATAATCATTTATATTTCAACATTTGTGATCGTCATGTTTCTGATAGCTTTAATTATTTTACGCAAAAAACAGCAACGTTGAAATACCATAAAACTGTCTTAATGAATAAGCCGAAAGCAATATATTTGTTCTGAAAACTACATTATGTCCAAAACTCTCAAAATAAAAAATAAGAGATTTAATATAAAAAACATCCGTTATTTTCTCCTTTCACTTCTGCTCTTCTCTGGCTTTTGCTGTAAAGAAAAAGTAAAGGATGATCATCGTTTTATCACTTATCAGGTGAATCCTGAGAAACACAATATACAATTGTATTGGAAAAATGATAAAGGTGAACTCCTGAAAAGCCTTGATCGTCTTAATCTTGATGTCCAGTCTAAAAAAGAAAAATTAGTATTCGCTATGAACGGAGGAATGTTTGAGGCCGACAACGCTCCAAAAGGTCTGTACATTGAAAATTTTAAAACCCTGAAACCCATAGACACCCTGCAAGGCAACGGAAACTTTTATCTTCAGCCTAACGGAATATTTTATTTAACCCAAAACAAACGGGCAGGAATTGTTGAAACTAAAAAATACAGGCAAAGTAAAAACATCAGATACGCGACCCAATCCGGGCCTATGCTTTTAATCAATGGAAAAATCAACCCCATTTTTCAGGAAAATTCTAAAAATCTGAACATCAGAAACGGCGTAGGAATTCTGAAAAACGGAGAACTCATTTTTGCGATGTCTAAGAAAGAAGTCAGTTTTTTTACCCTGGCGCAGTTTTTCAAAAATTCAGGTTGTAAAGATGCTCTTTATCTTGATGGCTACGTTTCGAGAACCTATCTCCCGGAAAAAAACTGGATTCAGAAAGACGGAAATTTCGGGGTGATGATCGGAGTTACAGAATCTGAGAAATAAAATAAAGCGATCTTATTCCGCCATAAAAAAGGGGAAATTCCCCTATCTTTCATGGTATTTCAAAATATTCAACACGTATTATAAAATGAAAAAAGTAATATTAAATCTTGCCACTACCTTAGACGGATTTATTGAAGGTCCCAATGGAGAAACAGATTGGTGCATCATGGATGATGATATGGATTTTGATGGATTTCTTTCAGGGATAGACACTATCTTTTACGGAAGGGTAAGTTATGATGCATGGGGAAATTATCAGCCGGAGGAAAATGCAGGTCCGGAAGAGCAAAAACTATGGGAATCCGTTCATTCAAAAAATAAATTCGTTTTTTCAAGTCAAAACAGGGAAGATGAAAAGGCTTTTTTTATCAGTTCTGATATTGCAAAAAAAGTTTCAGAAATAAAAAATCAGGGTGGAAAAGATATCTGGCTGTATGGAGGGGCAAGTCTTATTAAAACCTTTATTCAGTATAATCTTATTGACACTTACAGAATATCTGTACATCCGATTGCTTTAGGAAAAGGGAAACCTCTCTTTGAAGACATAAAGGAAAAATTAAATTTAAAGCTGGTTACAACGAATGTTTTCAGATCTGGTGTAGTACAGCTTATCTACGAAGCTTAACCTAAAAATTGATACAATATGAATGCTCAGCTTAGTACCATTATTCTCTATGTAAAAGATGTGCCATTGCTCAAAAATTTCTATGTGGAAAACTTTAGTCTGAAAGTAATTGAAGAAGATCCGATCTGGGCTTTGCTTGATGCGGGAGGTGCAAAGATTGGATTACACAAAATCGGAGATCAATATCTTGAGAAAATAGAACCGGGGTATACCTTTGATAACAATACCAAAATCGTTTTTGAAATTGATAGCGATATAGAATTGGCGAGAAATGAGCTGATCTCAAAAAATATCCAGATGAGAGAAATCAAAACTTTTGACAACTACCCCTTCTGGCTGTGTGACGGAATCGATCCTGAAGGGAATGTATTCCAGTTAAAAAGCAAAAAATAACACTAAATAAACACTAATAAACCATGAAAAAAACAGCTGGAATCTTATTCTTTCTGCTTTTGTCTAATATTGTATCCGGACAAAGTATAACTGCTATTGAGAAAGAGCTGGATCTTTCTTTCCAGAAAATCAATCACTGGTATGCCGATCTCGATCATAATACAAACGCTTATGATTCGCTTACGGTAGCTAATAATCAATTCGAAAAGTTATTGCTTCAACACACCTCCAATCCTCAAACAATGAGGTATGATTTTAAGTCGCTCAGAAAAAATGGGCTGTAGGTTTCTTCTTCAGAAGATGGCAAGTTCAGGATCTATTCCTGGGATACATGGAATGGAGGAACCATGCACTTCTTTAGAAATATATTCCAGTATGAATCTGATCAGAAGGTATATTCTAAAATAATAGGTGATAACAGTGAAATGGATCCACAAACATTTTATTATCAGATCAACGATGTTGTATCACAGGATAAAAAATATTACCTCGCTCAAAATACAGCGGTATACAGCTCTGCCCTCACTTCCCACAGCATAAAAGTCTTTTCTATTGATGGCGGTCAACTCAACAGTAATGCTCAACTTATTAAAACAAAAACCGGTATCAGAAACCAACTTGGTTACGAAATTGATCTTTCGGCAAAATCTAACCGGGATAATGAGATCAGAAATTACGATATTGAATATGATCCTAAAAAGAAAATCATCAGCATTCCATTAATCCTTGATGATTATAAAGTTACAGATAAAAAAATACGGTATCAGTTTACTGGTAAGTATTTTGAAAAAATATAACATGAGAAAAATAATTGAAAATAAAAGCGATGAATATTGATTTAACTCTTCAATCATTCATCAATAAAATATTTTTTGAAATCCCATGTAATATTATCACACTTAAAAGTGTCTTATTTAAAAAAAATAAATGAAATCCATTCTAACCTGCATTATTGTAATGCTTGCAGCCAGTCCTCTTTTTTCTCAAAAATCCAAACAGCTGGACCAATTATTCACCACGTATGAAAAGGCGGGTTTGTTTAGTGGTTCTGTACTGATTGCTGAAAAAGGAAAAATTATTTTCGAAAAAAGCTATGGCTATAGAAATGCTCCTAAAAAACAAAAAAATACCAATAACAGCCTTTACCGTGTTTTCTCAACCACAAAAATGTTTACCGCAACAGTGATTTTTCAGCTTGAAGAACAGGGAAAATTATCTCTGAATGACAAACTTTCAAAGTATTATCCTGAATTTCCTAAGGGAGACAGTATTACCATTGCCAATCTGCTTTCCCATACATCAGGAATTCCCAATGATACCAACTCTGAGTATACTGTAGATGAGGAAACATTTATAAAATATATTTCTGCAAAACCTTTGAATTTTTCTCCGGGAAAAGATTGGGATTATTCCAATTCCGGGTATTATATTCTCAGCTATATTATTAAAAAAGTTTCAGGCCTGAACTATGACCAAGCTATAGAAAATTATATTCTGAAGCCTTTGAAAATGGATCACAGTGGGTTTCATTTCAATAGTGTTACCGATGAAAACAAAGCATTAGGATATGAATTTTTATCTGATAAAAGGTCTAATGAAGCGTTACGTTTCAAAACTGATCACCCTTTTGGTGCAGGAGCTATGTATTCAACGGTCGGCGATCTGTTCAAATTCAACGAAGCACTCAAGAACTCTACAATCCTGAAAAAAGAAACCCTAAAGAAAGCTTTTACCCCTTACCTCAAAGATCACTATGGATTGGGATTTCAGATTTCGTCTGGTTTTGGTAAAAAAAGAGTGGGACATGATGGTGGTGGGCCAGGTTACAGAAGCAGATATTATAGGGTTTTGGAGGATGACATCTGCCTTATCGTAATCTCCAACTCGGAATTATCACACACTCATTTTATCATTCCTCAGGTTGAAAACATAGTGTATAATAAACCTTATACAATTCCACCAGTTGTAAAAGTAAGTCAAGAAGACTTAAAAAAGCTGGAAGGTGTATATTCTACGGAAAATTCAAACTTCTATATAACCGCTACTGACGGACATCTCATCTTCAAAGAAGGAGGTTATCCAAGAAACTCCTTATTGCCGGTAAGCAATACATCATTTCAACTGGATGATAAATTCACCTGCACTTTTCAACCGGATCAAAACGGAAAAATAAACACTGTTGTCATTCATTTCTGGGATGGAACTGTGAAAACAGCTAAAAGAAATACCAATACCCTTTCCTGGGGAATCATAGGAAATGCTACTCCTATCGGCTGGGACGGAAAAGACAAAGACATCCCTTTACAGACAGATCCTAAAAATCCAACTATTTATTTTCTGAAAAATTATAAACTGAATAAAGGCAACTTTAAATTCAGGTATAATAACGACTGGGGATATAATTTGGGGCTGAATAATGATGGCAAAAGCGTTGCCTTTGATGCCTATGATTTTCCAATACTTGAAGATGGAGTGTATGATATCCTTCTTGATATGACCAACACGGTACAACCACAATACAGCATCAAAAAATCTATTCAATAAAACTGACGTCTGTAAAGTAAAAAATATACATTATCTAACCGTTCTGAAAACAGGGCGGTTTTTATTTTGAATTTCAGTTGATATTTTTTATTACTTTTATGTGACACAAAATCAAACTACAAAATATAATCTATGCCTCATTTTATTATAGATTGTTCACAGGATATTCTTCAGCTGAAATCACCTGATGAGTTAATGAATGCTGTATATGAAGTGGCTGATGAAACAGGTCTGTTTGCTCCCAATGACATCAAAGTAAGGCTTCAGCCTTATCAATATTACCGATTGGGGACCCATAAGAAAAACTTTCTGCATGTGTTCGGATACATTATGGAAGGACGTACCACAGAACAAAAAGCCCATCTTTCAAGTGAAATCAGTATCCGCCTTGCCGAGCTATTGACTGATATTTCCTTCCTTTCTGTAAACATCAGTGATTTTGAAGCCGCCACCTATAGCAACAAAGCACTCATCAATCCTGAAAACACAGATAAAAACCGGCATTTCGGATTATAATATTTTCCATGCAAACCACTAAATCGTAATAATATGAGCTTAAAAACATTAGTCAGCAAAAGTGCGCAGTACAACAATTGGGTAGTCAACAAATACATCGACTGGTTATCCACAAAGTCTGACGAGCAACTTAACCAGGAAACAATTTCAAGTTTTCCTACTATTTTAAAAACCTTACACCATATCTGGCAGAGCCAGGAATACTGGTGGAGCCAAATTTCTGAAAGCAATGATTTTGATTTTACTAAAACCACAGAAACCACCAGTAAAGAAGATATTTTTAATGCTATAAAAAACAATTCACAAAAGCTGGTAGATTATGTAGAAAGCCTGTCTGAAGAAGATCTTTCAAAAAATGTGAAGATAGAATCTCAATGGTTTCAATGTGATTTTTCCAAATATGAATACATCCAGCACGCCATTCTTCACGGAACATATCACAGAGGACAGATTGTAACTATGGGAAGAAATGTCGGGATAACAGATGCTCCCATGACTGATTTTAATTTTTGGAATATTTATAAAGACCAGCAATAGGAACCTTAATTTTGTGGATAAGTTTGGCACCTCCTCTCAAACTCTAGTATAAAATAGTAAGAAACACAACCTATTCCAAATGAAAAGAAGCCTTCTGTTTTTATTACCTATTACTTTTCTATTATTCTCAACACGGCCATTGACTGCTCAAAGCATCGATTTGAAAAAAATAGAGCAGATTCCCGACAGTATAAAAATTGAGAATATTGTAATCCTTAATTTATTTAAACATCAGCTTCTTGCTCATAAAAACAATAAATATGACTCTGCAAGGATTGTTAATAATGTTTATCTACCCCATAAAAAACTTTGGGACAGTTGCTATGGGGTGATCTTTGGTGAAGAAAATGGCCGTCTTTTCAACAATCCAAAGGGCATGATCTCCTGGAATAAAACATTGTACAGAGACAATAAAAAACAGTTTGAAGAAAAAACCCATCTTCTTTTAGGTATTAATGTTGAAAAAACATTTAAGAAAACACTCACAAAATTCAGAACATTGGTTCCTTTTCAGCCAAAAGCTAAAATAAGCCTACTTTTCACTCCTTTGACAGGAATTGCTTTTGGCGGCTGTAATGATGAGCAATTTGCATTAGAGCTCAACAATAAAGGTCTAGACATTATTTATACGCTTGAAAAAGGTCTTCCTCATGAACTGAACCACCTCGTATATGAACATTTCCGAAAAGCTGATCCGGATGGAGAATCTGCTTTGAGCCAAACCATCGATGAAGGTTTTGCCTGCTATTTTGCGTATTTATTTTTTGACAGGAAAATAGGAAAAAATGAAGCTGTTGAAAATATGACTCAGGAAAACTGGGCTTGGTATATTAAAAATGAAAAAGAAATTTTCACAAAACTAAAACCCTATTTTTCCGATACATCCGGTAATAATCCCTTACTTCGAAATGACCAACTTAAATTATTTCCGGAAGCTCCGAAATCTATAAACTATTGGCTTGGATTCAGAATTATTGAAAAATATGTAGAAAAACACGGCTCAGACTCATGGAAAGATGTTTATAACATGATTCCAAAAGACCTCTTGGAAAAAAGTGGCTATGAAAAATATATCGAAAGCTTATAGTTATCCACAATACTATCATCATTATAAAAAAATCAACTTCATCCATAGACTATAATCAATTGATTTAATGAATACTTAAACTCAAAACAGCTGTCTATCCACCTATTATTAAAATATGTGGATAACTTTTCAAACGTTCATTACCTCTTGTGGATAAAGTATGGATAACTTTTCCAATTGCTTCAGATATTGGTTATAATCAACTTATATTTAAAAACTTACAATACATATCGGTTTTTGCAGGATTTCCACAATATAAAATCATGTGGATAAGTTTTGTGGATAAGTTATCCACCTTTTTTTTACCTCATTTTCATAATGATGAACATTGATTCATCATTATTTTTGAATTGTTTTTTGTAAATTGCATTTGAAAAACAATTCACTAATAATAGAAATAAGTTCTTTAAATCAAAATTAAAACACTGATTTAAAGAAAAATATACTTAAAAACAAACCAAAAGACAATAATTTAACATTCCTACTCAATCGAAAAAATATTAGAATTGATCAGATAAAAAATAAAACACATTTCAAATTTTAAATAAGCTGATTACCCACAAGAAAAAAAGTTATCCACAAATGAAAAATAAATTTAGTAACCTAATAACCCCTCATTCACATGACAACAACCGACATCCAAAAAAACATCATTCCCTATCTTGGGGAAGCAGCACCGTACATCATTATCCCTGAAAACATTATTTTCAGAGACCATAAGATTGAAACAGAAATAAAAAACTGGAATTTTGAAAACGAAAATTTTTCTCATCTGGTAAAACTATTATTCTCGCTAGGAAGCCTTGGTCTTTATAAGCTTCTCAATGATGGCAGCAGGGAGAAAATTTATTTCCTGGGAGAAAAAGTGAGAATCAGAAAATTATCTTTCAAAGAACCCCAGGCAGCTACTATCACCAACGAAAGCATTCTTGAGTCTGATAGAAAAGGGAAATCTTATATTCATATAGGAGACAGCCAATCCGATGAACTTCTATATACCGGTGAATTAGATTATTATATTGTAGCTCAGGAAGCATTTGAGCTTTTTTATAAAGATCTGCACACTACAGTTCCGGTGGAATATCATGATAGCAACCTCCCTCAAAGTAAAATAATCAATACGGAAGTTCCCCATCATTTTACTATTTCAACAGAACCTTTTACCTCCAACCAGTGTAAGGGACATTTTGAAAATTATCCCATTGTCCCTTTTGCATTTATAGCCAATTGTATTTTAAAGGAGATATTTAACTTCCTCAATAGGGAAATATCCTACGAAATAGAAAGCCTCGAAGGATATGCCTCAAATGCACTTCCAACAGGGATTACTTTCCTGACCGAAGTTTTCCACCAAAAGTATTTGAAGAACCTGATTTACTTCAAATGTGAGATAAAAGATACTTCCGGAAATTCATACGGAGCGCTAATTTTCAATATTAAATCAAAAAAATAAAAATAAACACTGCTATGATGCAGTGTTTATTTTTTATATTAGAACGACATTAACAAAATTAAACCAGAAAAGTTCACAATAAAAATACAATTCAATGGAGAACACTACAATCCAAAAACAATGGTTCTCGGAAGGAGAACACTATGCAAAAGAAATCAATGAAATGATTGAGTTTGGTGAAAAAAACGGATGGGAAAACTGGAAAGGTAAAGAACCTGAAGACAAAAGATCAGAAATTGCCCACGAAGTTTTTGAATTACTTAAAACTGCCAATAAAAATGGAGAAACAGAAGTTTTCAGAGTGCATTTTCCTCCTGCTCATACCCCTATCATTCCATTAATTGAAAATAAAGCTCAGAATATTGAACATCTACACTTTATTTCTGATGAAAAAATAGTTTTCATGACAGGCAGTTCTTATGAAAAAAGGCAGGCTTATCTTCTTGATCAAGAAATGATCACTAAACTTGATGAAAACATCCATGCTATCGGGAAATCCAAGCAGGGAGATGTCTTTGCTATTGCAGATTCACATAGAATTTCTTTATACAAAGGTTGGAACGGAGACCTCATCAATGAATTTGAATTGGATGAAAACCCCGATTTTGGAATTACTGATATATACCCTTTCAATGACGGAAGCAAAGTCGTTGTCGTTTCCTCAGACGGGATTTTCCTGATTTCAAACAGGGAGAAAAAACTCATCCATCCTATCAATGAAGATGATGAAGAAGACTGGAGTTCTCAGATCGATATGGAAAATGCAGCATTATCCAACGACAACGCTTATATCGTAGTCGGAGACCAGGGGTACGATCATAGAATATTGGATCATGAAGGCAATACGTTGGGAGCTATAGGACCCCAATCGTCTTATCCTCATTTTTGCTTGTTTGCAAAAGATGACAGCCAGCTAATTACCAATTCATGTCATTTCTACAATGGGATTACTATTGGCATCAATGCTGATCAATATGTAGGGGCAGATATTGAAGCCTATACAGAAAGTGAAGACTTCACAGTCATTGATGAAGAAATGAGAGTATACGAAGGGGTTGCTGTAAAAGATTATTATATCCTGGGAGATGCTTATGGCTACATCAAAGCTTTTGATAAAAATGGGAAACAGCTTTGGAGACACTTTTTGGGTTCTACCATTACCGGAATGGCCCTTTCTGACGATGAAGAAACACTATGGGTAGCTGCACACTCAGGTATTCTGCACAAACTAAAATTAGGAAAAGGACATAGAGATACCCATACCATTGGCAACGGAAAACATTTTGAAGAATTCAGACTACTGATATGGAAAGATGAGCCGCAGATCTGGAAATGGTAAATAGCTGACTAAAAATGACTGCATCAGCACTCAACTAAACATTAGCGTGCAGTCATTCCCTCTTTCAAATTAAATAATAGATTCAGCTTTAAGAGTCTTTTTGTAAATTAGGCTTACCAACATAACACACCAATTCAACAGTTTTACATGGAAAAATACGCAATATCCTCAGACGGTCTGAAAATCCATTATAAAGAATCCGGAAACGGAAACACAACATTGATCTTCATTCACGGATGGCTTGGCAACACCGAATGGTGGACCGAATCTCAGAAATTTTTCAGCAATCAATATCATATTGTACAGATGGATCTTGCCGGACACGGAAAATCTGATTCTTCAAGACAGGAATGGACAAGTGCCGGATATGCGGATGACATTAAAACTGTTGCTGATGCTCTCAATTCAAATGAAATTATTCTTGTAGGACATTCTATGTCCGGAGCTTACGTACTTGAGGCTTCATTAAAAATCCCACAGGTAAAAGCTTTAATTCTGGTTGATACCCTAAAAAATCTGGATGAAGCTTTTACAGAACAGCAGGCTGAAGAAATTTTATTTACTCAGTACATGAAAGATTTTAAATATGCTATTGAAAACTTTCTGCCACAATATTTATTCGTTGAGCAAACTCCCGCTGATGTAAAAGAAAAATTGCAGCACGAATTTCTTCAGAATGCTCCTGAACTGGCGATTAATCTACTCAGACCTTTATATAAAACTGATTTCAATGCCATTGCAAAACAGGTTCAGGTCCCTGTAATAGCCATCAATTCTGACGCATCTCCTACGAATCTGGAAGCCAACCGCAAATATCTAAAAAACTATGATTATGTAATCATTGAAGGAGTCGGCCATTATCCTATGCTGGAAAAGCCTGAAGAATTCAATACAATCTTAGACAATGTACTAAAAACAGTTTGAAAGCAGGACATGACACAGGAAGAGATTATTAAACAATTTACAGATCTATCAGAAGGGAAGCTCACTGCTGAAGAGTGGGCTGAATGGTTTAAAGCCTATAAAGATGATATAGAAAAAATCTGTGGCAGAAGAGCTTTTCTTAGTATAAAACCTAAAGAAAGCTTCAGTGGCATCAGAAACCTATACATAGGACAATTGGGAGCTTTTGAATGGTTAAAATCCCAAAATAGAACTCCTCATTTATCAGCTCTCTATCAAAAGGGATGGGAAAAGGAATTTGAAGATTTTTGTCAACAAGAAAAACAAAAAGAAAAGCAGCTTCAGAAAGCCGTTGAAGATAAGTTTGGTTACTTAAAAAATATATATCCTAAATTTTTCAAACAGCTCACAAAATCATACAGTGATTCTGATTGTATTGAGATGGGTGTACAACCCGATATGATCAAAGCCAAAGAAAAAGAACTCTCTATACAATTTACAGATGAGATGTCCATTTTTTTTCAAAATATTTCAAAGCTTACATTAGAAGGAATAGAAATTGATTTTACAGAGCTGGCTGATGAAACAATTCAAAAAAAACAGTATTTGATCTTAGGTGAATTTTGGTTGTATGGCGATGGAGATCAATTGCTGTACAATTTAGAGAATCACCACATTTATATTTTTGCCCATGAAAACCAACCTCCTAAAGCAATAAAAGTTGCCAATTCATTCACAGACTTTATTGAGAAAAAAATGGTAACTTATTTAAAAGAATATGAATAACTATGGCTAAACCCAATAAAACCAACGAAACAGACGTAAACATAACCGATTTCATTAATTCATTTGTAGAAAAAGAGCAAAAAAAAGAAGACAGCTTTCAATTAATACAATTGATGAGCGAATGGTCTGGATTTGAACCTAAAATGTGGGGACCAACCATTATAGGATTCGGTAGTTATCATTATAAATATACAAGCGGACATGAAGGCAATATGCCGCTCATTGCGTTTTCACCGCGTAAAGCAGAGTTTTCCCTCTATGTGTATTCCCCCACTGAAGAAAGCAAGCTTTTATTAGATGACTTTGGAACATTTAAAATGGGAAAAGCCTGCATCTACATCAAAAAGCTTTCTGACATCAATATTAGCACCTTAGAAAAAATGTGCAAAGCAACTATTGCCTATTTAAATGAAAATCATGAATGTGCCTGTAGAGAAAAATAAGGTAAGCTAATTAATAATAAATCTCTTCTCCAATTCAAAAAACTTCCCGAAATTAGCGGTCTGTGCGTTAAATATAATTCAATGAAATAAAAATTTAAATTACAACATACAACAAAACTTAGTATAAGTTTTCTTCGGGGCAGGGTGAAATTCCCTACCGGCGGTTACAGTCCGCGACTCCTTTCTTCGGAAAGGATTGATCTGGTGAAATTCCGGAACCGACAGTTAAAGTCTGGATGGGAGAAGAAAATGAGATGACCAATAAGATTCCTTATGGACTCTTGCTGTGTCGTATTTCATTTCCATGTACCGAAGACTATTTTAACTTTTAAAAGTAAAATAACATGGAAAAATTATTAGAACAATTCGGAGCGACCTCCAGAGAACGTGTAGAAAAAGCACTTCAAACATTACAAAAGGGAAAAGGTATTCTTTTAGTAGATGATGAAAACCGCGAAAACGAAGGTGATATCATCTTTCCCGCTTCCACAATTACAGAACAGGACATGGCACTTCTGATCCGCGAATGCAGCGGTATCGTCTGCTTATGCATTTCTGAGGAAAAAAGCCGCCACCTCAACCTTCGTCCGATGGTGGAAAACAACAATTCAAAAAATCAAACTGCATTTACTATTTCTATTGAGGCCAGAGAAGGCGTGGAATCAGGGGTTTCAGCTAAAGACCGTGTAACAACGATCAGAACCGCTGTAGCAGGAGATGCCCAGGCAGAACATATTGCGAGCCCGGGACACGTTTTTCCTCTGATTGCCAGAGAAGGGGGTGTATTTGAAAGACGTGGTCATACCGAAGGCAGTGTAGATCTTGTAAAAATGGCCAATCTGGGTGATGATGCCGTACTTTGTGAACTTACCAATGAAGACGGTTCTATGGCAAGACTTCCGGAAATCGTAGACTTCGCCCTCAAAAAAGGGATGTGCGTCGTGACCATCGAAGATATTTATGCATACCGTAAAATGGTGATGAGCAACTAAACTTAAATTTATTTAACGTACAGAACCGCCGGATGATATGATCATCCGGCGGTTTCTTTAAATATTTAACTAAAAACAAGTTAAATTAAAATTCGAATTGTGTTTTTAATTAACTTTAACAAAAAAATTACTATGAAAAAAGCTATATTCTTTCTACTGGGAACTTCTGCCATGCTTTCTGCGCAGATTACGCTGACAAAAGCAGCCAACGATCCTATTTCGGGAGACATTGTTAACTACAATCAATTAAACGGAACTGTAAACAACTCTGCAACAGGGGCTAATGTTACGTTTTCAAATGGAAGTCTTACGATGGGTACTTCTTCACAAACTACTTATTCTACTCCTACTTCTTCTGAAATCACAACATTTCCGGGTTCTACGATTAAAATGGTAGATGGAACAAACACTATTTATTATAAAGCATCTGCAACTAAGCTGGAAATTACAGGAATTGTAAATCCACAGGCTACTTTAAACTTCAATGTTGATAACGGTACTTATAATAATTATCCAACAACCTATGGACCGGCTCAGAATGATACTGCTAAAGGAACCTTCACTTCATCTGTTGCCAACGGATTGTTCAGCGGTACCCTTTCAACTCAGGCAGATGCATACGGAACCTTGATTGTAGGAAATCAGACATACAGTAACGTTCTTAGAGTAAAGTATACCCAAAACTTTAATTTATATGCATCTTTTGATGTTATTTACGCCAACCCGATCGGAACAGCTACCAATACAGCATATGCTTATTATGACGCTTCTCACAGATATGCATTATTGAGCGCTACCAATGGAAACATCAGTGTACCATTGCTAAGTATCAACCAGTCGACTTCAAGTGCTCAGGCTTTAAGCGAAACATTCCTGTCTATCAGCAATGCGGCAAAGAAGGAGAATTTAATCGTTTATCCTAACCCGGCACAGGATTTTATTGGCTTTAAAGGAAATACCGATCATTATTCAAAAGCAAATATTTACAGCCTGGATGGAAAACTGGTTAAAACTTCAGATGTAAAATCAGGAAACATACAAATCTCAGACCTTCCGCCAGCTTCTTATTTTATTGAGATCAGCGGAAAAAATACAACTGATAAAAAGAACACAAAATTCATTAAGAAATAAAAAAAAATCCCGTTCAATCTGTTGAACGGGATTTTTTTGGTAAGGAAGCTGGAGGTTGGAGGATGGAAGCTATTTCAGCCTAAGAACAAATAGAGCTCAGTCTTTATTCTTTTCTAGCAAAATAATAATCTGCAGTAATGGTCTGCACTATATGAACTCCCCTCTTCCAGCTCCCCACCTCCATCCTATTTTCAAAATTGTTTTTAAAAAGTAGCGGCAGGAGCAGTTTCATTATTAAGCTTTCGCTGGATCTCTGTTTTTTTACCTTTTGAGAAATCATAACTTAGCCCTAGCACAAACATTGATTTATTGTTCATAATCTGGGTATGAACTTTATAGTCTACTAAACTTTCCGGCAAACTTTTCGTTTTATATTCCGATGGCATTCCTATCCAGTACATTCCTGTGGAAAATGTCCAGTTTTTGTGTTTATAGCTGATAAAAATATTATTCTGATTCTCGTTGGTATTAAGAAAGGCTCCACTAAGATTATATACGGGAATATTGAACTGGTATTGAACAGAGAATGATTTATATTCTGAGGAAAGCGAAAAATAATTTCCTAAATAATCATTTTTGATCAAAGCCCCTTTACTTGTCCTCACGGTTTCAGAAGTCGGTGTAATAACTGCTTTTATAACAAGTAGGCTATTCCCGAAAGGTTTATAAGACCCCGTCAGTTGTACTCCATATCGCTGTCCATTTTTCCCGTTTTCATACGTCAGCGCGTAGCCTCCCAATACATCATCCTGAACATAATATTGATTGATCACCCTGTTGGTATACCGGTAAAACAAGCCTGCATTAAAATCAAAATATTTATTATTAAAAGAATACGTCAGGTTATTAGAAAAGACCTGCTGAGATTCTAAAAAAGGATTTCCTCTTTGAACAATATTAGGCGCCAGCTGTACAACATTACTACTCAAAGCATTACTCCATGGACTTACAGGATTATAACTTGCTGTAAAACGAAGATTCTGATTTCCTTTAATCTGATATGCTAAAATAACCTTGGGAGTAAAGGTCCATTCATCAAAAGTATTTTCTGCACTTTTGTTGTGAATATTGGTAAGTCCGGCTCCAATACGGTAACTGAATTGATCTACTTTTCCTGCAAATTCAGTATACAAATACTGCTCCAGATAGGTAACATTGTATTGAGAATATCCGGCAAGATTATTCAGGTCATTGGAAATAGACGATCTTGAAATACGATATCCGGATGAAAGTTTTCCGGCTTTGAAATCATGGGTATGAGCCAGCTCTCCCACCAGACTCGTCTGTTTTGCTTTCAGAACCATATCATTGTCATATACTGAAAGTCCTGACCCAACCACCCATTCTTTGGCTGTTTCCGAAGTATTGGTGGTATAATGAGACCCCACCACATTAATGCTCAGCTCATCTTTTTCACCTATCTTTTTAGAATAATAAAGGTCCAGCTTGGGAATCACATAATCTGAATTATTATTTTTAAACATCGCGTGTTCTTCTTTCAGATTATCCTCTGTAAAGACACTCTGCCCTACTCCTTTTGAAAATCTGCTGAAAATATCCATATTCAGTTTTGCCTGAAAAGCATAGTTATCAGGAACAAGCCTGGTATAGCGCAAGGCAACGTTCTGGAATGTATATCCAAAATGATCGGTTCTGTTTTCATCAGAACGGTAATGATTTCCGTTCAGCTGATAATCATAAACACTATTTACTCTTCTGTCATTATAATCTCTCAGGTTCAGGGAATATTCAAGTCCGAAGTTATTTTTTCCTTTGGTATAATTGGCGTAGGCAGAACCATTCACAAATCCGGTATTGGGAGCAGTAGAAACATCCGCTCCGAAAACATACCCCGTTTCCGTAGATCTTGTCAGAATATTGACCACAGTATCTGCCCGTGTTGCCCATCTTGCAGGCGGAATATCATAATATTCTACCTTGACAACTTCACTTGGAGCAACACTTCGGATCTGCATATCTGTAGCTTCAATTCCGTTGATAAGAAATAGTGTAGTTCCTCCTTTGGTACTGGTAATTGTATTGGCTACCGGATCCAGCTGTAATTCAGGAAGTGTACGAAGCAGATCTTTTGCATAGCGTGCTCTTTCCAAGGCTTCTTTATCAAAAGTATAAACCGCTTTATCGGCAAACTGTTTTTTACGTTGTGATTTCAAAATAACTTCCTGAATTTCTTTGGTTGCTGAAGCATCAGCCGTATCATTTTTTTTCTCCTGGGAAAAAATAAAAGTTCCGCAAAGAAAGAATATGGTATAAATAGTTTTTTTCATGTCTGAAGATGAATTATACTATTAGGACAATTAATCACCGATGTATATTACATTTATAACCATAACCTAATAAAATTATCAATAAATTTTCTTTAAATTCTAATTATTATGTTAAATTCAGCCCGTTTTTTGCTGGTATTTTTTTACATCACAAAATATAGAGTCATGAAAAAAGCATTCATATTAATTCCGTGCTTCCTGTTTTCTGCGTTGGAAGCTCAGGAAATTGAAAACAGTTCGGCAGAAAAGATGAATATCGTCAAGACCAATGTCACGGCTTATGCATTCAGAAACATTAATCTGTCTTATGAGCGGGCCATCAACCAATGGTTTTCCTTAAACATCGGTTTCGGAACAATGCCGGAAGGAAAAGTACCTTTCATCAATGCCTTTCTGAAAGATGAAGACGAGAAAAGATTCCAGAATCTTAGAGTAAAAGCTACGAATTTCACCATAGAACCAAGGTTTTACATTGGAAGGGGCTATGGAAAAGGATTTTATTTTGCACCGTATTACAGATATTCAAGTGTTACTTCCAATACTTTTGATTTTTATTATGATTACAATGGTCCTAATGCAATTACCTATCAAATCCCGCTTAAAGGTCAGGGAGACACTAATGGAAACAGTGGAGGATTAATGGTCGGAGTTCAGTTCTTTCTGACCAGAAGTCAGAATCTTGTACTGGATTTCTGGATCGCAGGAGCTCACTATGGAAGCGGAAAAGGTGATTTTACTATGACATCAGATTATGTACTGACTCCTGATATGCAGGCTCAGCTTAAAAAGGAAATTGAAAACCTGGATATTCCGTTTGTAAAGTATTCGGTAGAAACCAATGCCAATGGTGCCAGAATAAAAGTGGACGGACCGTGGGCTGGTTTCAGAAGCGGACTTTCTATAGGATATAGATTTTAAAATATACAACCCCAGTATACTCAAACCGTTCTTTTTCAGAGCGGTTTATTTTTTTATGAAATTTGTATCTTGGATGCCGTTATTAGAAAACCTGACTGAAAATAATATCTATGAACCCAACCTCTATTACCACCGCTCAAAGAATCAAAGCCATTATAGGCGGATCTATCGGAAATCTTGTCGAATGGTATGACTGGTATGCCTATGCAGCCTTTGCCATTTATTTTTCACATTCTTTTTTCCCGGACTCTGACCTTAATGCACAACTGATGAATACCGCAGGAATATTTGCTGTAGGTTTTCTTATGCGTCCTATCGGCGGATGGATGTTCGGGAGTATTGCAGATAAGGTGGGAAGAAAGAAAGCGATGACCCTTTCGGTACTGCTTATGTCTTTCGGATCGCTGCTTATTGCGCTTACCCCAACTTATCAATCCATCGGTATCTTGGCTCCCTTATTACTTTTGCTTGCAAGATTGCTTCAGGGACTTAGCGTCGGCGGAGAATACGGTGTTTCGGCAACGTACCTCAGTGAAATGGCCACACAGGAGAGAAGAGGATTTTATTCAAGTTTTCAATATGTCACTCTGATTGGCGGACAGCTTATCGCTTTGGGAATTCAGCTTATTTTACAGAAATTACTGCTGACTGAAGCTCAACTGGAAGATTGGGGATGGAGAATTCCTTTTGTGATTGGAGCTATGCTTTCTATCATTGCACTGTACCTTCGGGCTAATCTTCATGAAACGGAAGCTTTTGAGAATAAAAAAGAGGTGAATGAAAAGAAAAAAGGAACTGTGAAGGAACTTATGAAACACCCGAAAGCCTTACTTACCGTTATAGGATTAACCTTAGGAGGAACACTGGCATTTTATACCTATACGACTTACATGCAGAAATTCCTGGTGAATACGGTACATCTTACGAAGGAAGAATCTACCTTGGTCTCGTTTATTTCATTATTTATATTTGCCTGTCTTCAGCCCGTATTTGGAGCATTGTCCGACAAGATCGGAAGAAGACCTCTTCTTTTAGGTTTTGGGATCCTGGGAACTTTATGTACTGTTCCACTTCTTACAGCACTCAGTACAACGACTTCAATGTGGGGTGCATTTTTCCTGATTATGGCCGCTTTAATTATTGTAAGCGGATACACTTCTATCAATGCTGTAGTAAAGGCTGAGCTTTTCCCTTCCGAAATCAGGGCACTTGGTGTAGGACTGCCTTATGCAGTTACAGTAGCGGTATTTGGGGGAACAGCAGAATATATCGCTCTTTGGTTTAAAAAGATTGGTTCCGAAGAATACTTTTACTGGTACATTACAGGATGTATTCTTTTTTCTCTGGTCGTGTACATCGGAATGAAAGATACCAAAAAGACCTCAACACTGGATAAAGATTAATATCTTATACTCTTATAAAAAACATGCGCCACAGGGAATCTGTGGCGCATGTTCTATTTTTTAATGATAGGCTTGTTTAAATTTTTCAATCATACTGTCCAGATTATGACGCTGAACATATATACTTTTTACCTCTTCATACCTCGGCGATTTGTAGAAAACCTCATGGAAATCCATACTACCGTTTCCTACTTTTACAACTTTCTGTACTTCGATATTTAACTTTCTCAATTCGTCTTTGAAGACTTTAAATTCATCTTGTATATTACTACTACTCATTAATATTTTTTGGTTTTTTAATTAAAAATTACATTTACCCCTCTCAATGTTAGGGGTAACCTCTCAAATTCCGAATAAAGTTAGTAAATTTATCAACACGAAATAACACTTTGATAACATTTTATTGTATTTTTTAAAAATTATCAGATGATATTATCCAATTGATACATATTTTGTATTTTTAACTTTGTGAAAAATTGTAACAACGCTATACAATCCATGAATACCAAAGCATTCTTCTTATTATTCTTTTTAATACAGCTTAGCTTTTTACAGGCTCAGAAGCTGGAATTCAAAGCACCGGATTATGCTTTAATTCAAAAAAATATTGAGAATAAAAACTCAGAATTCTATTATCCGGAACTTTTAAAAAGTTTAAAAAAGAATGATACGCTTCTTACAACCAATCAATACCGCCATCTTTACTTCGGTTATACCTTTCAAAAAGAATATAAACCTTATAAAATAGGGAAGAAAGCGGAAGAAGTAGCCAAATATTATCGTGGTGAAGGTATTTCACAAAAAGATCTTTCGAAAGGAATCCAGCTGTTCCTGGATGCTTTGGATGAAAATCCACTGGATCTGCGTGCCATGAATTATCTCGCTTATTTGTACCATTTGAATAACGATGATGACACTGCCAAAAAAATTGCAGGAAACTTCCACGGGTTATTAGGAGCAATTCTTACTTCCGGTGATGGTTTGAAATGTGAAACAGGTTTTCATGTCATTTCCGTTACTGATGAATATGTACTTTTGAACAGATTTCAAATGGAAACCAAAGCACAAAGCCACGATGGGAAGTGTGATTATCAGGAATTTGAAAAAGGCAAATATAAAATTCCAGGTTTTTATTTTGATATCAGCAGATTTTACGGAAGAATAGTAGATTAATCTGCTTTAAATATTTTGAGTTTATCAGGATGTAATATACTGGTATTCAATTTCATTATCTGGTAAATCTGCGATCTTTACAAAATTCAGGCGTTCCATTAGTTTTATTGCGCTTTCATTATCTTTAGAGGTGATTGCTCCTATATGGGTGAGTTGTATGGTCTCTAATCCAAATTGTACAGCCATTTTCATTGCTTGTGTCATATACCCTCTCCCATAATACTGCGGAAGAAGCACACAGCCAAGCTCTCCCTCTCCCTGGTCCAGTCCTCTGTAATAGCCGCAAGTCCCTACAATTTTATTGGAAAACTTATCCGCTATTCCCCAATGTATAGAATCTCCTTTAGCATAATCTGCATTGATCTTATCCTGCATTGCTACTGCTTCATCTACGCTGGCAGCAGCTACAGCATCGTAATATGATATAGAAATGATATCAGGAACATCACTGGATTCTATTTTTCTTAATACAATCGTGTCTCCGATGATGGTGGGGAAATCTGAGTATGGTGGTAAGTTCATTTTTTAAAATTTATTTTGCTTATGGATATAAGCTTCCTCATCGATCCATATGTGATAAATATACAGTAAAATATTCATTTTTAAAGGCTTTCATGCTGTATACAATCCACTTAAGTTATTTCTTTTCACTGTTTTAAGATTGAGATTTTTCTTCTAGTACTCCTAGCTACTTATTTATATTTCATTATAAACAACAATCACAAAGCACTATTTTACAATTACTTACAAAAATAAATAATAAAAGTTTTAAACTTTTTTTCAAAAAAATTAAAATTTATTGTAACATTTTTAAAGGGTTCGTCTCTAAAAGACAAATAAACCTTAAAACTTTAGAAATCATGAAAAAATTCACATTCCTTCTTATTATCATGTTATTTTTTTTAGCAGTATGCAATATATTCGGACAAGAAACAGCATATCCGTTTGAAGTAAAAAAGACCGGAAAAGGAACTCAGGCTTTACTATTTATTCCAGGGTTTGCTTCCTCAGGAGACGTATGGAACGAAACAACTGCAAAATTTGAAAAAAACTTTACCTGTTACACCTTAACAATGGCCGGATTTGCAGGAACAAAACCACAGGCAGATGCCAGTTTTAAAGATTGGGAAAAAGCAATTGCCACTTATATAAAGACTCATAAAATTGATAAACCTATTATCATTGGACACAGCATGGGAGGAGGGCTTGCTCTGGCAATTGCAGCAGACTATCCGGAGCTTGTAGGTAAGATCGTCATTGTAGATACTCTTCCTTGTCTGGCAGCGCTGTCAGATCCTAATTTTACTTCTAAAGAAAACAACGACTGTACCTCTACCATCGAGAAATTAACAGCGATGAATGATGAGCAGTTCCTTAAAATGCAGACCCAGACTATCCCCCGCCTATTGGCTGATCCTTCTATGCAGGAAACTGTGATCGGCTGGAGTATGAAATCAGACCGAAAAACCTTTGCCAAAATGTACTGTGATTTTTCCAATACCGATCTAAGAGACAAAATAAAAAATGTACAGTGTCCTTCGCTTATTCTTTTGGAGTCATTTTTCGTAAATTTAAAACCTTCAATTGAAGAGCAATATAAAAACCTGAAAAACACCAATATGCAGTATGCTTCAAAAGGGTTACATTTCATTATGTACGATGACAAAGATTGGTATTTTAATCAGCTTACTCACTTTTTATCTGCGAAATAATGGTTTTTGAAGAGATATACGAACTCTACTGGCAAAGGATATTCCGTCTATGCATGGGATATGTGAATAATACTGACCTCGCTCAGGATCTTGCTCAGGAAACATTTATTATTGTGTGGCAGCAGCTTCCGAAATTCAGGAATGAATCCAGCGTAGGAACATGGATCTTCAGAATTGCTTCCAATAACTGTCTCCGGCAGATTGAGAAGGAAAAGAAATTTACCAAAACTGATTTACCCATCAACCTGGAAGAGAAAAAACAGGAATCCATAGAACCTCAGATACAATTGCTCTATCAATTTATCTCAGAATTGCCTGAAACAGACAGAATCATCATTTCATTGGAACTGGAAGAGGTAAAGCAGGCTGAAATAGCCCACATCGTAGGACTTTCAGAATCTAATATCCGGGTAAAAATTCACAGGATAAAAGAAAAATTAACGCAAAAGTTTAAAGAAAATGGCTACTAATATAGATTTCAAAAATATATGGAAGCAGCAGACTTCCAGCAAACCCAATATTGAAGAGCTTCTCGGAAAGCTGAAAAAATTCAGAAACCAAAATCTACGCAGATTGATCTTTGCCAACATTGCATTAATCACAACTTCACTCTTAATTATTTTTATCTGGTATCGCTATCAGCCTCAAATGATTACTACAAAGATCGGTATCGTACTGGTTATTCTGGCCATGGTTATCTTCCTGCTTGCCTATAACAAAATGTTTATGGTGTTTTACAAAATTGACCAGACACAGTCCAATAATGAGTATCTCCAAAGCTTATATGTGGTAAAAAGCAAGCAGAAGTTTATGCAGACAACGATACTCAACTTGTATTTTATCATGTTGTTTCTGGGAATTTGTTTTTATATGTATGAATACACTTCAAGAATGACCTTTAGTTCTAGTGCTCTGGCGTATGCCATTACGTTGGCCTGGATCGCTTTCAACTGGTTTTATCTGAGACCGAGAACCATAAAGAAACAAGAAAGAAAACTTAACGAATTAATCAATAAATTTGAAGAGATCAATAATCAATTAAAAGAATCATGAGTTCTTCTGACGACAAAAACTACTGGGAAAACGTATACGAAACCAAAAATCCGGATCAGGTAAGCTGGACCCAGAAAAAACCTCAGACCTCGCTTGACTTTATCAAGTCATCAGGATTGGGAAAAGAAGCCCGCATCATCGATATTGGCGGTGGAGACAGCAATCTTGTTGATTTTCTCATTGAAGAAGGCTATGAAAATATCACGGTCCTTGACATCTCTACCAAAGCTTTGGAAAAAGCACAGGAAAGACTGGGAGATACAGCCACTAAAGTAAAATGGATCGCCACGGATATTACCGCATTCCAACCTACGGAAACCTATGACATCTGGCATGACAGAGCAGCATTTCATTTTCTGACAAGTCCGGAACAGGTTTCAAAATATATTGATATTGCAGAGAAGAATGTGAATAACTTTATGATCCTCGGAACTTTTTCCAAAAACGGTCCCACCAAATGCAGCGGATTGGATATCCAGCAGTACGATGAAGAGTCATTATCCGGAAGATTTGAAGCAAGTTTTGACAAGATAAAATGTATGACTGAAGATCATATGACTCCTTTTGGGACTGTTCAGAATTTTGTTTTCTGTAGTTTAAAAAAGCGTTAATTATTTATAAGTATTTTTTATTTATTTTTAGATTCACAACTCTTAAATGAAAAATACTATGAAAAAATTATTATTTCTGCTTATTTCAGGAGCATTCTGCTCTCATTTTTATTCACAAAGTTTGGAGTTTCAGGAATGCGGAACCGATGAATTAATGAAAAAACATTATGAAAGGTATCCGGAAGAGAAAGCACAGGATGATGCTTTCAACCTGAAATTATCAAAAATGATCAAAAGCGGAAAGCTCGCTTCAAAACTCAACAACCAGGTGTATGAAATTCCTGTTGTTGTACATGTTGTAGGTGATGGAAGTGCTGTAGGTACTACCAATAATAAGTCTGATGCCGATATCATTGCTTGGGTTAATTATACCAACGGGGTCTTTGCCGGCAACTCTACCAGTGGAATGTCCGGAACAAGTGCTGTACTTCCTGTTAAATTTGTTTTTGCAACCAAGGATCCCAGCTGTAATGCGACTAATGGAATCAACAGAATCAATGCTTCCACACTTCCCAAATATGTAAGCGGAGGGGTAAATAACGATAATACGACCAATGCTGTAACAGCTTCTGAAATTACCGCAATGGGAATGTGGGATACTTCAAAATATTACAATATCTATGTTGTTAAAAAACTAACATCCAACTCCGGAGGCCTGAATGGTTTTGCCTATTATCCTGGAGGAAGCAATGACTATGCTTTTATGGCTACAAGTGCTTCTGCCGTGAATGCTCAGACTTTAGCCCATGAATTCGGGCATGCTTTAGGTCTCAGACATACCCATCAGGGATATAATGAAACGACAGGAGACTGCCCTGTAAACAACGACTGTACATTGGATGGAGATCTTGTTTGTGATACAGAGCCTATGAAAAGCCTTTACCACTCTACTGTTCCTCATACCTGCCAGACAGGACAGATTAACCCTTGTACCAGTCAGTTATACAGTGGAGGGGAGAGAAATGTGATGGCATATACGTACTGCTTCAGAAATTTATTTACCCAGGGGCAGACTGACAGAGCAACCGCACAGCTTTTACAGTACAGACTGTCATTAATCAATTCACCGGTAGCATCTACAACTACTATTAATAACAGTGCAACATTAACGAATGCATGTACTCCTGCTTCAATCACGAATCCTGGAGGATACAATGTAGGAATTACTTCAGTAAAATTCGGCAGCATCAACAATTACTCCAGTAATTTTAAACAGGCTGCCAATAATTTTTATGAGAACTTTACCGGCACTTATTGCTCAGGTATCTCAAAAACCACTATTCCTCAAAACTCAGCTACAACCCTTACTGTAGCTCCGGGAACAAACAATGCTCACGTTATCAAAGCGTATATTGATTATAATAATGACGGTCAGTTTAGTGAATCTACAGAATTGGTTCTTAACCAAAGCGGGGTGAGTAACGGCTCATTTGCAACCGCTCAGGTAACCCCTCCAGCCAGTGCAGTTCTCAATACTCCTTTAAGGATGAGAGTGATTGGTGAATTCAATGGTACGGCTGTAACAGCCTGCTATACTCCAAAATACGGACAGGTGGAAGATTACTCTGTAATTATTGAGTCTCAGGGCTTATTAGCGGTAGAAAATGCTGGATTGAAAAATTCACCTTCTATTTTTAAAGATGAAAATTCTGTATCGGTAAGAAGTCATACGAAAATCTCTTCAGTGCATATTTATGATGCTTCAGGAAGGTTATTGATGAGAAAAACAGATGTCAAATCTTCAGAATTCAAATATCCGGTTGATCAGAAGAATCTGGTTATTACTGTAACTGCAGTCCTGGAAGATGGAAAAGTAATCACTAAAAAATTAAAATTCTAAGATTTATTCATAAAAGTAGTCTCAACCTTACAAAACCACAAAAGACACAAAAGCTTTCGTTTTAAAATACTTGAGTCCACATTAAGTAAGTTTAAAAGATGTCACAGAAAAGCTCACATAAGATGAAAATCAAAGATTTTTACAAAACTTAGGTATACTTATTATGCATAAAGCTTGCTTCTAAAAAACTTAAGTGTTTAAAACTTTTGTGCCTTTTATGGTTAAAATAATCAATGTAAATGGTTAGCCTGCTTCATAAAAAAAGAGAGTCATAAATGGCTCTCTTTTTTGTTTATTTAATTTCTCAGGAATGATTTCTTCCTGGATTACGATTCTTTTTCGTCCTCCACTTCTACTTCGTGACGCAGCTGAGCTTTGTACAGAGTAGAGTAATATCCGTTTTTATCAAGAAGCTCAAGGTGCTTGCCTTCTTCTACAATTTTCCCGTGCTCCATTACAATGATCTTATCCGCTTTTTCAATCGTAGAAAGTCTGTGGGCAATAATAATGGACGTTCTGTTTTTAGTGATCTTTTCCGTCGCTCTCTGAATCAGTTTTTCACTTTCATGGTCTATGGAAGACGTTGCTTCATCCAGAATTAAAATTTTCGGATCGGATAAATAAGCTCTCAGGAAAGACAGCAATTGTCTCTGACCTAAAGAAATGGATGAACCCCTTTCACTTACTACATAATCATATCCGCCTGGAAGCTGCTCGATAAACTGATCTACTTCAATTTCTCTGGCTCCAGCTTTTATTTTATCAAGCGTTATGCTGTCATCCCCGAACGCAAGGTTTTCAAAAATACTTCCATGGAAAAGGAAAACATCCTGCAATACCACTCCGATATGGCTTCTCAGATTATATAGTTCATAGTCTTTTAAATCAATATCATCAATCAGAATATTCCCGGAATTGATATCATATAATCTTGTGATCAAACTGATAATAGTAGATTTTCCGGCACCTGTAGCTCCTACAATCGCTACTGTTTCGCCTGGATTTACTTTAAAATCAATTCCTTTCAGAACTTCTTGTTTCTCATCATAGGCAAAATGCACCTTCTGGAATTCAATTTTTCCGGCAAAATGATCTTTCTTCACCGTTCCGTGGTTCGGCATTGAGTTTTCTTCATCCATTAATCCCAACACCCTTTCTGCGCCTACAATTCCTCTCTGGATATTATTGAAACGGTCTGCAATCTGCCTCAAAGGACGGATCAACATTGAAATATACTGAATAAAGGCAATCACTACTCCGGCACTGATCGTAATATACCCTCCGTAGAAAAGGATAAATCCTATGAATAATGAAGAAATAAGCTCCACTACAGGAAAGAATAGTGAGAAAATAAATACCGTTCTCAACAACGCTCCTTTCAATGTAATATTGATATCATCAAATTTCTTAAACTCAGATTCCTGTCTGTTGAATACTTGAATAATCGACATTCCGGCCAGCCTTTCCTGAACAAAAGAGTTTTGATTGGACGTCCAGTTTCTTTCATCCCCAAAAGCTTTTTTAAGTCTTTTCTGGAAGAATCTTGTAATAAGCACCATTAAAGGTAAAATAGCCAGCGTAATATAACTCAGGTGAACATTGGTACTGAACATCATCACCAATACAAACAGAATTCTCAGAATATCTCCGAATACCATCAGGAAACCATCTGTATATACCGTCGCAATTGTTTCCACATCTCCTACAGCACGCGTTACTAACTGCCCGATAGGTGTTTTATCAAAAAATGAGGTCTTAAAATAAATCAGCTTGGCATATAACCTTTCTCTTATATCCCGGATCACATTCTGCGAGATAAAATTTGAGAAATACACTAAGAAAAAGTTTAAAATCGTTTCTGCAAATACCAATCCTACAAGGATATAGATATGTTTCATCATCAAAGCTTTGTCATGCAGCTTTGTAATATCATTATCCACCACCTGCATGGTAAGATAAGGTCTATAAGTAGAAACTATTGAAAGGATGATGGAAATTATAAGAGTAAGGATGAACCATGAACGAAATTTCATTCCGATAAAGAACAGCCTTTTTATAATCTCCCAGGTATCTTGTTTTTTCATTGTACGAATCGAAAGAAAGAATTAAAATAAAATTCTATGCAAAAATAAGACTTTATAAATTGCCAGCCTTTACAACTTCAACAAATCGTCATAGAAAATTTCAGATACCTATGATTTACAATATGAATATATTAAGCATTCTTTTGTATCCAGCCCAAAACATATCCCGCTGCTGCTTCCCAATTTTTTTCTCCGCAAATGAAATGACTTCTGCCTGCAAACTCTTTGAAATTCACAATACTATTGGAATCTTAATTTCTAATACTAAAAAGAAAAATGTTCCGGTTCTTACTGATCAATAGTTTTCCCTATTTCTTCAATTTCAATTGTTTTTGTTGGTCTTTCTCTTATAAATTTGTTTTCAAGAAGTTTATAAACTCCCCAAACTGCTACAATAGAGATTAACCAACTTAGGATGTTAATTCCTGAAAACCCTGTATAATTTACATTGTCTAAAGATTCAGGATCTGTTGAAGCTAAATAAACACCATAGCTGAGTCCTAAAATAATCTGGGTTCCCAAATAAATACCTATTGCCAAAAGACCGTAATGCCATTTTGTTTTCCCAAACCTTTCGGCTAGCTGTGCATAATATCGGTAGGCACCGATAAGAATGAAAATTGATAACATGATTATTATTTTGTTTTTAGTTTTTTATTTAAAATTCATACCCCACATCCACCAGATACAATCCATGCCCTGGTGCTGAAGTTCCTGCTGCATTTCGGTTTTTATCTTCAATCACTTGACGAAGATCTTCCGGCTGCAGCTTTCCGGTTCCTATTTCTACCATGGTACCGACAATAGCACGAACCATATTTCTGAGAAAACGGTTGGCCGAAACGGTGAATTTCAGTTCCGTTCCATTTTGTTCCCATTCTGCTTTATACATTTTGCAGATATTGGTTTTGTTGTCAGTCTTTAATTTTGCAAAACTGGTAAAATCCTCATACTCAAAAAGAATTTTGCAGGCCTCATTCATTTTATCAATATCAAGAGTTCTTTTCCAGTGCTGCCAGGCAGATTCTTGTGTGAATGGATTTTTTTCAAGTGAGATATAATACTCATACGTTCTGTAAGTCGCATCAAAACGGGCGTGAAAATCATCTTTTACCGGAAAAATCCTTTTAATGGATATATCAGGCGGCAGAAAGCCATTCAGCCTGCGTGGAAACTGATCGTTCAATTCCTGCTCTGTATCAAAATGGGCAAATATTTTCTTGGCGTGAACACCCGTATCTGTTCTACCAGCTCCTGTCGTTTTAATCTCTTCCCTTAAAATAGTGGAAAGTGCTTTTTCCAGTTCCTCCTGTACAGAAATAGCATCTGGCTGTATCTGGTAGCCAAAATAATTCTTTCCGTTGTAAGAAAATTCTATAAAGTATCTCAATGTATTATAATAACTCCACAAAAATACTTTAATTTAACGAAATATTTATTGAAAAGTCTTTGAGAATATTGCTCAAAATGCTTGTGAAAATTCCTATTTTTGCAATCGTATGAAAAGATGGTACCTTTATCCTTTTTCCCTTGGTTATCATTTGGTAACGGGTATCCGGAACACGATGTATGATCTGGGAATTTTTAAGTCGACAAAATTCAAGACACCGATAATCAATGTCGGAAACCTTTCTGTGGGTGGAAGCGGGAAGTCACCCATGGTGATGTATCTTGCCCAGTATTTATCCAAACATTACAGAACAGGTGTGCTTTCTCGAGGTTACGGAAGGCTGACCAAAGGTTATGAAGTAACCAATTACGAAAGCAACTACAAAGTAGTGGGTGATGAAGCCATGCAGCTTTTTGAACGTTTTAAAAACCGTTTTGTTATTGCCGTTTCAGAAGAACGTGTTCCCGGAGCTAAAAAAGTAATTGATGATATGGACCTTCAGGTTCTTGTACTGGATGATGCCATGCAGCATAGAGCTATTAAGGCTGGATTCAATATTTTGATGACTGATTTTAATGATCCTTTTTTTAAAGATTATGTGCTTCCGGCAGGAGATCTCAGAGAATCAAGATCCGGTTACAAAAGAGCAGACATCATTATGGTCAGCAAATGTCCTGATGAGCTTACTGAGGAAACAAAAAGATATTACATCTCAAGAATCAGACCTTCTTATGGGCAGAAAGTTTTCTTTTCATCCATTGGTTATGACGAAAATGTATACGGAAAAGATAAAATGCTTCCGGATAACAACCTGAATTATTATGATATTTTACTGATCACCGGAATCGCCAATCCTAAACCGCTTCTGGAACATCTTGCAAAATTTTCAAAAAGGGTAAAACATTTAAAGTTCAGAGATCATCATAATTTCACCGATGATGATATTAAAAAAATCGTTGCTGAGTATAAAAAATTAGGAGAATATAAACTGATATTAACCACAGAGAAAGATTATGTACGTCTGAAAACTTTTGACTATCTTAGAGATATTGTTTACTACTGGCCTATCAATGTACTTATTGATAAGAAAGAAGAATTCAATCAAATCATCTTAGATTATGTTAGAAAAAATTAAAGAGACTACAGATTTTATTAAAAATATTATTCAGGAAACCCCTGATTTTGCAGTCGTTTTAGGATCCGGGCTGGGGAAACTACAAAATGAAATAGAACCGATCCATGTTTTAGAGTACAAAGACATTCCTCATTTTCCGCAAACCACAGTAGCCGGACATACCGGAAAGCTCATTTATGGACTTCTGGAAGGAAAAAAAGTCCTGATGATGAGCGGCCGTTTCCATTATTACGAAGGGCACTCAATGGAAACTGTGACTTTCCCTGTAAGAGTTTTTCATCTATTGGGAATTCAAAATCTTATTCTTTCCAATGCCTGTGGCGGAGTGAATCCTGCTTACAGCGTTGCCGATATCGTTATTCTGAAAGATCACATCAACATGATGCCTGAGCATCCGCTTCGTGGAAAAAATATTGATGAGCTTGGACCTCGTTTTGTGGATATGAGCGAGCCTTACAACAAAAAAATGATTGCTATAGCAGAACAGGCTGCTGCTGACCATCATATTAAAATCCATCAGGGAGTGTATGTGGCATTACAGGGACCAACTTTTGAAACTCCTGCCGAATATGGTATGATCAAAGCCATTGGTGGCGATATGGTAGGAATGAGTACTGTTCCCGAAGTAATCGTTGCCAGACATATGGGAATGGATGTATTCTGTATTTCCGTGATCACAGACCTTGGCGGACCAGATGTAGCTTTTGCCGTTTCTCACGAAGAAGTTTTAAATGCTGCTAACAAAGCAATGCCCAACGTAATTGCCGTTGTAAAAGGCTTGATTAAAAACTATCAATAAAAATATTTCACAAATACAACAACTGAAGACGTAATATTCCCCTCCCACGGAGGGGTGGCGAAAATTCAAAGAATTTTTGACGGGGTGGTTTACACATTCTCATATCCCATAGAATCCATCAATATTATAAATTTTTCCTAATTCAACAGAAATCAATCTCAGATTGCAATTCATTGTTTAGATTTGTACAAATGAAATTGTCGAGATGAAAAAGTTGATATTAATTTTTATGATGGGTATTTTTGGGATTAGCTATTCACAAAAAGTCCCGGCCACTCTTAAAACAGGATTTTCAAAGGAAGCGTTACAACAGAAACTGGAAGATGAAGATGGAAAAGCCATTACCATTCAGCAGATTCTTGATCAGCATAAAGGAAAAGTTCTGGTTATCGATTTTTGGGCAGGATGGTGTAGAGATTGCTTAAATGCCCTTCCCAAAGCAAAGGAATTAGAAGAAAATAACAAAAATATTGATTTTGTTTTTCTATCATTAGACCGTTCAAAAGAAGGGTTTGAAAAAAGTCTGGAAAGATTTGATATGAAAGACAAAGAAAATTACTGGTTTGCTTCCGGATGGAAAAATGATTTCAATAACTATGTAGATCTTAACTGGATCCCAAGATACATGGTGATTGATCAGAAATCATCTATTGCAAAATACTACGCAATATCACCCGAAGACCCTGAACTTCAGCAAACCATAGACAAACTTTTAAAATAATCATCATTTATTTTAATTCGAAAAACATAAAAACTCATTGAAAATCATCTGATTTCAATGAGTTTTAAAATTTTATTTATTAAACACCATGATCACAAGAGAAGCTACAGAAAAGGATTTAGAAATTCTTTTAGAATTCGAACAGGGAGTTGTTACGGCAGAAAGACCTTTCAACAGTACACTTATTGAAGGAGAGATTCATTATTATGATTTAAAGGCTCTGATACAGTCTCCGGATGCAACTGTAATCGTTGCTGAAGAAAATAACGAGATTATTGCATCAGGATATGCCCTGATCAAAAAATCGGAAAAATATTACAATCAATTCGAGAAGTATTCTTATCTGGGGTTTATGTACGTAAAGCCGGAACACAGAGGAAAAGGAATCAATAAAGTGATTACTGATGAACTTATTTCCTGGTCAAAATCAAGAGGAATCAATGAAATAAGACTGGATGTATATGCTCAAAATGAATCTGCCATAAAAGCTTATGAAAAAGCAGGTTTCGAGCCTCACCTTCTCACCATGAGACTGAAATAGAAAAAGGCTGGAAGCAGGAAGATCGAAGTAGTTTTAGTGCAATAAATAATCGGGTATTCTTTTAATTAATTTTCAATAAGTCGGGTTATAAATTTCTCTATCGACCACATTAACATCAAGCCTCCAGCTTCAAACTTCCTTCCTATAAAAAATTTACCGTAAATAAAGGAATCCATATCTTTGTATATGGATTTTTCTTTGCCTCTTCGTAAAATTATTCATGTAGATATGGACGCATTCTATGCTTCCGTGGAGCAGCATGATAATCCTACATTGAAAGGCAAGCCTATTGCGGTTGGAGGACAACATCGTGGCGTGGTTGCAGCAGCAAGCTATGAAGCCAGAAAATATGGAGTACGGTCTGCAATGCCCAGTAAGACAGCCAAAGAAAAATGTCCGCATCTTATTTTTGTCCCTCCCCGATTTGCCCGATATAAAGAGATCTCCAAAAAGATCCGGGAAATTTTCTATGAATATACTGATCTGGTAGAACCCCTTTCTCTGGATGAAGCCTATCTGGATGTCACGGAAAATAAAAAAGGGATGGAATCTGCCAACCTCATCGCCAAAGAAATCCGTCAGAAAATTTTTGAACAAACCGGGCTTACAGCTTCTGCAGGTATTTCAGTTAACAAGTTTTTGGCTAAAGTAGCTTCTGACATCAATAAACCGAATGGCCAGAAAACCATTCATCCCGATAAAATGGAGCATTTTCTGGAAGAACTACCTGTAGAAAAATTTTATGGTGTTGGAAAAGTGACAGCCAATAAAATGTTTAGCTTAGGAATTTATAAAGGAAAAGATCTCAAGAAAAGATCACTCGAAGATCTGGTAAGGCTTTTTGGAAAGTCCGGCCAGCATTATTACAATGTCGTACGTGGGATTCATACTTCCGAAGTAAAACCTCATCGTATTCAGAAAAGTGTAGCTGTAGAAAGAACTTTCTTTGAAGATCTTCTGGATGAACAGCAGATCAACGAAAAACTGGAAAGTCTTGGAGAAGAACTTCATCAAAGATTACAGAAAAATAATATTCTCGGAAGGACTTTAACTCTAAAGATAAAATATAAAGATTTCTCTCTTTTCACAAGAAGTATAACAAGGGAAGATTATTTTTCATCCCCGGAACAATATTTCAGCACCGGAAAAAAACTTTGGGAACTCCGACCTTTTGACAAAGCAGTACGTTTGCTCGGATTGTCACTCTCCCAACTGAATACGGAAGAAAAAAAACAGATTTCCGTTCAACTAAAAATCCCGTTTGAAGAATTCGAAAATGAATAGGTCATATTTTTTCGCTACCTTGTATCAACCAAATCAGCAAATTTATGAACCCAACCATGATTCAGTTTTTCCACTGGTATTCTGAAGGCGACGGAAAATTGTGGAAAGAAGCCGAAAAACAGGCCGGATACTTAGCAAAACTTGGAATTACTTCTGTATGGTTTCCTCCCGCCTATAAAGGCACCAATGGCGGTTATTCTATCGGATATGATGCCTACGACCTTTATGATCTTGGAGAGTTTGATCAAAAAGGAACCCTTCCTACCAAATACGGCACTAAAAACGATTATACAAAAGCAATTAAAGCCTTAAAGAAACAAAATATACAGGTCATTGTAGACATTGTGCTGGGGCATAAAGCCGGCGGTGATGAACTGGAAAAATTCAAAGTCGTAAAAGTAGATGAAGAGAACAGGGAAAAAGTAATTTCCGATGTTATCGAAATAGAATCTTATACCAAATTTACCTTTCCCGGAAGAGGAAAAAAATATTCTGATTTTGAATGGAACTTCACCTGCTTCAGCGGCGTGGACTATGCAGAAGGTATGGATTCCCATATCTTCAAAATACAGTCAGAATACGGAAATGACTGGGAGGAAATGATAGATGATGAAAAAGGAAATTATGATTACCTGATGTATAATGATATTGAGCACCGGAATCCTTTTGTACGGGAAGAGCTCAATAATTGGGCAAAATGGTACTTTGACCAGACTGATTTCGATGGCGTGAGACTGGATGCTCTAAAACATATTTCTTTTGATTTTTATAAAGAATGGCTTATGCTGCTCCGTTCCAATTCAGGAAAAGATATTTTTGCTGTTGGAGAATACTGGGCTCCCGGCTATCTTCATCTGCTTCAAAAATATATTGAAGTGACAGAAGGCTGCATGAGTCTTTTTGACAGTTCGTTACAGAATAATTTCCATACAGCTTCCAGAGAAGGAGATTCTTATGATCTCAGGAGAATTTTTGAAGAAACTCTTACTCAGGCAGATCCTATGCATTCTGTAAGTTTGGTGGCCAATCATGATACACAGCCTTTACAAGATCTTGAAGCTCCTGTAGAACCATGGTTCAAACCAATTGCCTATGCGCTTATCTTATTGAGAAAAGAGGGCTATCCATGTATTTTTTATCCTGATCTCTATGGAGCTCATTATGTGGATAAAGATAGAGAAGGCAATGATCAGGAAATATTTATGCCCAAAGTAGATGGTATTGAAGAATTATTAAAAGCGAGGAAAGATCATGCCTATGGTGACCAGCAGGATTATTTTGAAGATGCCAACTGTCTTGGCTGGGTACGTATGGGTGATGATGAACATAGCGGATGTGCTGTTGTTCTGAGTAATAAAGATTCTTACAACAAGCCTATGGAAGTGGGAACGCTTTATGCCGGAAAAAAATTCAAAGATCTGTTGAAAAGATCCAAAAATAAAGTAACCATTGATGAAAACGGATGGGGAGATTTTCCTGCTCCGGCAGGAAATGTGAGTGTCTGGATTCCTGAATAAGATTAAATTTTAAAATCTCTCTTTCAATGACCCTTGTCAAGGTTTAAAACCTTGACAAGGGAAAGACATTATATTAGCAATAGATATATTGACAATTCCAAACATCTATCGCCCATTCACAGCATTGTCCATCTTCGTTGGAAGTACAGCATACTTTACCTCTGTTAATATCTCCCGCTTTTAAACTCTTCAATTCCTGACGGTTCAATTTTCTTACTTTAACATCTTTGTTTGTTTTCATAATGACTGTTTTTATGGTTTAGTAATTAAATATACATTAAAAATAACAATTATGAATACATATTCAATATCAACTACACGATTAAACATACATAATTCACATAAAAACAAGTGAATATTGAAGATATGGCTGAACTACCCGTCAAAAATTCTTTGAATTTTCGCCACTCATCCAGAGAAGGGGAATGTTTACGTCTTCCGTTGAGAAGTTTGTTAAGATGAGAGATTTTATAAATTTTGATGTGTGGCTACATTTTTCTGAGTTCCAGGATTTCCGGTCTCTCTGAGGTATCAGATATCTTTCCGGTGCGGGCAAATTCAGCCCAGAGTGCCCTCAGCTTTTTACCATTCTCATGAATACGACTCCAGGGAATATCTTTCAGCAGTTCGGAAGATTTCCAGGCTGACTCATTCCCAAAAATCAAAGGAAGGTCAATGCAATGCGGCGCCCCGATAGGATTGTCTTTTAATTTTGAATGAATTCTGAAAAGATAGACATTTCCACCAGCTTCAGCCAGATTCTGTGCAAACTGTCTTGCCGGATTCCCATAGATAAGTGCGGTGGTTTTTTCTACAGCTTTATCCATAATTGTTAATCCCAGCCCTTTCCCGAAATATTTATTTAAAGCTTCGGATGTTTTAAGATAAAAAGCAGTTTCGTCATTATTGAAACCAATCAACACATCATATTTCTGAGCATTCTTTTTCCACATTTCTACCGACTCCTCTTCTTTACACAAAGGAAAATATCCGTATTGAGTACCAAAAGGCATGACTGCTTTCAAACCATATTTTATTACCGATGGTAAAAATTTTCTGTACCCATCCATCATTTTTAAAACATCGGCTTCATCTTTCAATATTTCTGTTTTTGTCAGAAATTCCGCAGACATTTTCTGTCTTTTATGCCGTAGCCCCAAAGGAGCACTTTGAATAATCACACGCTGAAATAAATTCTCCACTCCTTCTGAAATCATTAAGTGTGCAATGGCATCACCTCCTGAAGACTGTCCGAGAAGGGTAATATTATTTTCATCACCTCCAAGATCTGCAATATTGGTTTTTATCCACTTCAATGCTTCAATCATATCCAAGAGCCCAAGATTAGCGGGCCTATCCTGATCTCCACCTAAGAAACCAAACAATCCTAAGCGATATGAAACAGCAACCACGACAATATGTTGTTCCCTCACCCATTCCGCAGGATCGGCAGTGGCAAGATCGCCACACCCTATCTCATGAGAACCTCCGTGAATCCAAACTACAACAGGAAGTTTTTCGTTTTCAGAAATTACTTCCGGACGGGTTATGGAAAGGTATTGTGTAGATTCATCGACCTCGAAACTTTCGACAGGTGTTGCTCCAATCATTTTTTCCACAAGCGGGCTTAGGGCCTGTGGACATACCGGAGTTTTTTCCGGAGAAATAATCATTGAGGATAAAGAGGCTTCTACGGAAACAGGTTTTTTAAATCTTTCAGAATAGGCATAACGAATACTTCTAGCCCTGATAATTCCTTCTTCTTTTAGCGCTAAAATTCTTCCGAAACGGGTTTCAAAAATAGGAGTGTCTTGCTGATTTGGTGTCATCTTTAAAACTGTGAAACTTTTCTCTTTATAAATTTAATTATTTAAACACAAATTTCACAAATGAAAACACAAATATTCACAAACCATCATTGTCTTATTTGTGAAAAAAGTTAGTGTTATTAGTGTTTAAAAAAAATCTAAACACAAATTGCACAAATGAAAGCACAAATGTCCACTACCATAATGGTGTTATTTGTGAAAAGATTAGTGCTATTAGTGTTGAAAAAACTAGTTCAGCATTTTGTATTCACTTGGAGAAATTCCTACCTTGGTTTTGAACAGTCTTGTAAAATGCTGTGGATATTTGAACCCCAAATCATAGGAAATTTCGCTGATTGTTTTTGCCTGATCCAGAATTTGTTCTTTGGCAATATCAATAAGTTTATTGTGGATAAATTCCTGAGCAGAAATTCCCAGTTCTTTTTTAATCAGGTCTCCGAAATAATTGGCAGAAAGATTCAGTTTTTCTGCAAAGTAATTGACCATGGGAAAACCTATATTTTTGGGATTCTCAGATTTTAAATAATCATCTACCAGATTTTCAAATTTTCCGATAACTCCCTGGTTGATATGGTCTCTTGTAATAAACTGACGGTCATAAAAACGCATGCAGTAATTCAGGAACAGTTCAATATTATTAACAATTAAAGATTTGCTGTGTTTATCAATAGCCTGTTCCAGCTCCAGTTTAATATTTTTAAAGCAATCCAATACCACTTCTCTTTCTTTTTCAGAAAGATGGAGCGCTTCATGTACATCATAAGAGAAAAATGAATAGTCTTTGATATTTTTTCCTAAGTTGGTTCCTTTTATTAAATCCGGATGGAAAATTAAGGCAAAACCTGCAGGCTGAACAAATCTGTCTTTATTATAAATTCCATAGGTCTGCCCGGGAGCGATAAAAACTAAAGTTCCTTCCTGATAATCGTAGCTGTGTTTTCCATACTGCATGTCTCCACACATTACATCTTTCAGAAAAACGGTATAAAACCCAAACGTTCTTTTATACTGGCAAATAGGATCGGATTTGGAAAAATCTATGATACTTACCAGCGGATGCAGGGTTTCATGATTCGCCATTTTATTATATTCCGAAACCGTATTATAGATTTCAACCTCCTGATTTTCCATGAAGTATATTTTTATTACTATTCAAAATTACCACTTTCATTTGTAATTGAAATAAGGTCTGTAAAATTGGTAAGTAATTCGGTAATCTGTATAAGTCTGGTTTACGGGAAAGTTTCGACTTTTGTATCGTTATGGAAACTTTTAATACAACCATCTTTCCGAAAGGGGAAAAAGCTCCTTCGGATTATTTCTCCGGAGGAACAGCGTGGGTTCATATCCTTAAACCCAATGAAGATAACCTGAACTGTCAGATCGGAAATGTCTTGTTCGAACCAGGATGCAGAAATAACTGGCACTCTCATGGCGGTGGACAGATTTTAATCGTAACTTCAGGAACAGGATTCTATCAGGAAAAGGGGAAGTCTGCTCAGGTTTTACATGCTGGAGATATTGTCAACATTCTTCCAGATGTCATCCACTGGCATGGGGCTGCTCCAAACAGTGAGTTTACCCATATTGCCATCAATCCTAATACCCAAAACGGAATTGTGGAATGGCTGGAACCTGTAACAGACGAAGAATATAATAATTTATCAACCTAAACTAAATATAAAAAATGAGTACAATCACAGTAAAAGCTTATGGTGCAGAGTCTACCACAGCAGATCTGAAAGAAATGAATATTGAAAGAAGAGAAGTAACCTCAAAAGATGTAGAAATTGAAATTCTATACTGCGGGGTATGCCACTCTGATCTTCATACCGCAAGAAACGACTGGGGAGGATCTTTGTATCCTGCAGTTCCGGGCCATGAAATCGTGGGAAGAATTACTAAGGTAGGAAGCGAAGTTTCCAAATTTAAAGTAGGTGATCTTGCAGGCGTAGGATGTATTGTAGATTCTTGCGGACATTGCGAAAGCTGCAAGCATGATCTGGAGCAATATTGTCTGAATGGTTTCACAGGAACCTACAACGGAAAGGACAAGCACTTGGGAGGTCATACTTTTGGAGGATATTCTCAAAAAGTAGTTGTAGATTCTCACCACGTTTTAAAAGTGCCTGAAAATCTTGATCTTGCAGCTGTAGCTCCTCTTCTTTGTGCAGGTATTACAACCTGGTCACCTTTAAAGCACTGGAATGTAGGTCCTGGTTCTAAAGTAGCTGTTGTAGGGCTAGGTGGCTTGGGCCACATGGCTATCAAACTGGCAAAGGGATTGGGAGCTGAAGTTACCCTGTTTTCAAGAACTCCGGGAAAAACAGATGATGCTAAACAGCTGGGTGCTGATCATGTTGTTATTTCTACAGATGACGCACAAATGGATTCTGTAAAAGGAAAATTCGATGTGATCATTGATACGGTTCCTTATGTACATGACGTAAATCCATATGTTTCCACGTTAAATATTAATGGAACACATGTTCTTGTAGGATATTTGGGAGGTTTAGAACCTATTCTGAATACTGTTCCTATGATATTGGGAAGAAAGTCTGTAGCCGGTTCAGTAATTGGTGGTATTGCAGAAACTCAGGAATTACTGGATTTCTGTGGTGAACATAATATTGTTTCAGAAATTGAAATGATCAAAATGCAGGACATCAACGAAGCTTATGAAAGAATGTTGAAAAGTGATGTAAGATACCGTTTCGTCATTGACATGCAGTCTTTGTAATCCTTCTATAGAATAACAAAAACAGGCTCTTCGAATTGAAGAGCCTGTTTTATTTTTTAAGGTTTTCGCTAAAGGCATTCTGATCGTTATTCAGCATATATTTGTTTTCTTCAGCATATTGACTGTTATTTCTTTCCATATCCTGAAAAGCCCATGCTGCCATAGCATCAATAACAGGAGCAAGTTTGTTGCCTGCTTCACTCAGTTTATAAGTCACATGAGGTGGCACTACAGGTCTTGCTATTCTGATAATTAATCCATCTGCTTCCAATTGTTTCAAATGTTGGATCAGCATTTTTTCTGTTACGGCAGGAATTGCTTTTTTCAATTCACTGTATCTTTTTTCTCCTGTGGAAAGATTGAACAGGATAATGGGTTTCCAGAATCCGCCAATTCTTTCCATAACGTACATTACTGGACAATCCTGTACTGTCTTTTTATTTTCCTGGATAGTTGAACTCTCTTTAATCGCTGTCATAGTTACATACTTTAGGGTAAGTACTTGTATAAAAGTAAGTACAAATATAACTTTGTTCTCAGAAATAAAAAAATATTTTACCTATGAAAATTATAATCACAGGATCATTAGGAAATGTAGCCAAACCATTAGCACAACAATTAGTTGCAGAAGGACATGATATTATCGTTATAAGCAGCAGCGATGCAAGAAAACAGGATATTGAGTCTCTGGGAGCAACGCCGGCCATAGGGTCTATCACAGACGTTCAGTTTTTAACTCAAACATTTGAAGGAGCAGATGCTGTTTTTGTAATGACTCCTCCAGCGATCAGTCCGGATAAGATTGTGGAAAACACGACCAATGCAGGAAAAAATTATGCTGAAGCTTTAAAAAATGCCCATGTAAAAAGAGCGGTTATGCTTAGCAGTGTAGGTGCTGAATCTCCAGTTGAAAACGGTCCGATTGCCGGTCTTCATAATATTGAAAAAATATACAATGAAGTAGAAAATACCGCTTTTACTTTTTTAAGAGCCGGGTATTTCTATAATAACTTTTTCAATGATATTCCATTAATTCAGAATGCGGGCATTATTGGAAGTAATTATTCTGCAGGTATTGAAGTACCGGTAGTACACCCTACTGATATTGCCAAAGCTGCTGCTGAAGAACTTGTGAAAGCCCAAAATAATAACAGCATCAGATATATTGTGAGTGATGTACGAAAAGCTTCTGATTTTGCTAAAGTTTTAGGAACCTCAGTCAATAAGCCGGAACTTCCATGGGTGGAATTTTCTGATGAAGAAGCCCTAAACGGAATGCTGCAGGCCGGACTTCCAAAGGATATGGCAGAACTGTATGTTGAAATGGGTAGAGGAATAAGAACTGGAGTTGTACAAAAGGACTTTATTGATCATGGTTCTCTTGTAACAGGAAATGTTAAGTTAGAAGATTTTGCAAAGGAGTTTTCTTCTCGATTTTAAATTCTTTTGTCTTGAAATCGAAGATTCGACTTTGTCAAACAAAGGAATCAAAAGTTCAAGACTGGAATCAAAATGCTAAGTCAGTTATAAAACTAGTTTCGGCGCACCTTTGGTGCGCCGAAACTTATATTACCATATTATCTTTTTACTCTTCAGACTATTTCTGTTCTTTCAGAGTTTCTTTTAATACTTTCAGTTTTCCATCAATAGGCTGATCAATTTTTAATCCTAAAATTTCTGCAACCAAAGGATAAACATTAATATTAGCGAATTCACTGATGACCAGATTATTTTTAAATTCCGGTCCCCAGGCAAAGAAAGTAGCTTTCATTTCCGGAACAACTTTAGGATTGTATCCATGTTTTCCAACGGATGACTTTTTACCTTTTTCCAGGAATATTTTCGGAGCTTTCGGGATCAGAAGAATCTGTCCTATTCTGTTGTATTGATCGTCTCTTGTTGCAAAGTGCAGATATTTAGGAAGTTTTTTATCCAAATATACTTCGTAGTCATCTGTTTTACTTGCTTTCAGTTGTTTGTAAACCGCCTTTACCTCATCAGGATTTTTAACGTAAACTCTTAACAAAGTCTGGGAATTATAAAAGTCAAATCTATTTTTATCCAAAAGAACAGCTGGGATTTCCAAAGGTACACCTCCGTCTACTTTGATCATTCCGTGATCGGAAACAAAAATAAAGTTGACATTTTTTAAGCCTAATCCATCTACTTTTTGAACAAGATCGCCAATTGCCTGATCGATCAGATGAACAGCATCTTCTGTTTCTTTGGTATCGGGGCCGTAATGATGCCCGCTTCCATCCACTTCCGGGAAATATAATGAAATAAAATGCGGTCTCTTATCTTCCGGTAATTTCAGCCAGTTGACTACTTTTTCTACTTTTTCGGAAGGTTTGAATTTTTCGTGATAAGGATAATAATAAGTAGGTCTCATTCCTCCGGCATCACTTGCAGATCCTACCCACATTAAAGAAGCTGATACCATTCCTTGTTTTTCAGCGAGCCCCCAAAGTGGAGTTCCCCCATACCAGCTGCCGTCTTCAGCATTTTTCTTATTGCTCATCGCATAAGTTTCCTTCCTCTTGTAATCATAGAAAAAGTTATCAATCAAACCATGATGAGAAGGGTAAAGTCCGGTGATCAAGCTCCAGTGATTGGGAAATGTAATACTTGGATAGCTGGGAATCATTGCTTCTGCTTTTACTCCACCATTAGCAAGCTTCAACAGGTTTTCAGCATTATATTTTTGAGCATAATCATAACGGAAACCATCTGTAGATATCATAATCACATAAGGTTTAGACTGTGCTTCCGTACTGTTTTGTCTACCCGGTATAACGACCTGGGCTGTATCAACATTTACCTGTTGCGCAAAAGCCGTAAAGGAAATGAGCAGCAGTAAAAAATGGATTCCTCGCTTCATTATTTAAAAATTTTCAGCAAAGTTACATCCTATACTTCTCCCTGAAAAGTTTAAGAGATTAAAAGTATATTAAAACCTCTTATTTTTTTCGAATCAAAATTAATATCTGTTAAATAGGTCTTTTCATTTCAAATTGTGACAGCCAATTGTTGAGGCCAATCTTTTCACTGAGAAACTTACTAATGTTTTCTGAGGAGTCATCCACATTGTTCAGGGCTATAGGCTGCCCGTTATTTTTTTGTAAGATAGCATTGAAAAGCATGGTGCCAATTCCCTGATTTCTATAATTCTTATCAACAGCAATCTGATATATTTTTTTTGATGCAGGACCGTAGATGATATAGCCAACCAATCTTTCACCATCATAAGCTCCCAGCGTTACATAATGTTCGGGCATGGGTTCCAATACAAAAACAGATCCCTGCCAGGAAGGTTCAATATCCCAGAATGAACATAATTTCTCCCATTGAAAGTCTTTCAGTTCCTGGATAGAAACCTCAGCATTTTCTTTTCCTTTATTAATATTTCCATTAAAGCAAAGCAGTCTTCGAACAATCGTGAAGCCTAAATTTTCATAGGCTCTGATTGCATTTTGATTTCCTTCAATCACTTCAAGCAGTAATACATGGGCATTTCTTTCTTTCAATATAGGAATGATAAAGTCATACATTTTCCTCACCAATCCCTTGCCTCTGCTTTCCGGAATGACACCGGTACCTCCATTGTAAATCGTTTTCTCGCCATTTTCAATTTTTTCAGCCTGAAGAATAAAGCTTACCAACCGCCCTTCCTCAAATGCTCCGACAGAGATATTCATATCCAGTTTTTCAGCTGCAATTTTTGAAATAAGGACCTCTTTTGTTAAATGAAAAGGAACAATATAATCAGAAAACGAATGGTTGAACACAGATAAAATTTCATCTATACTTGTACTTGCTAATGTTTTGAACTCCATTGATATTTTAAATTATCAGATTAAAAATCACCATCCTAATAACACGATCTTCTTTCCAATCCGGGTATACACAAATATATGGATTTTACAGCAATCCCCCTAGAATAGCTACTTTAAGAAAAAATGATACCCCTGAAAAATCAGAGGTATACATTGCTAAATATTTAAGGTGTATTAAAAAAATTACTCTTTAATCAGTTTTTCGTAAGATGTAGTTCCATCTTTAAGCTGAATTTCAATATAATAGCTTCCTGTCTTCAGATCTTCAACACTGATGTTTTCTCCATCCGGTCTTATTGACTTCACTTTTCTTCCAGTGGCTTCATAGATATCAATGGATTTTATCTTATCCGCGTTTTTGAAATTCACTGTTGTTTTCGCTGGATTTGGATAAAGATTTACCTTCTTGCTATTGGCAGCAATTTCATTGGTTGATAAAGTAGCGGCAGCCATTGTTAATGACGCATATCCTCTTCCTATATCATGATAACCAATCCCTGTCCCTGTTTTTCTTGAATAAAAGATGTTGATTGTTCCGGCTGCGTTCGCAATAGCAAAATCTCCCGCTCCTCCGGAAAGTGATCTTGTTGCCACCACCGTTCTTGTAGATCCAGATATGGTATTGGAAGTTTCTGTCCAGTCTTGAGAACCATCAACGTTAGGTGTTGTCATTCCAATAAATGTATAATCTCTGTTAGTAGATGAATTATAAATAAATCCATCTGAGCCTGAAGCCATCCCACCCAGATTTACCCCATTTCCTCCAAAACCTATTCCCAACATAGAGTTACTGTCTCCTGTTACTGTAAGCGTTACTCCTGTTGGAGTCGTGTCTAATTTCACCGTCATGGCTGTTGCCGGTAAATTTACCGTTCCTGACGAAAACTGTGCCCAGGCAAAATTTGCCAGTGCTAAACTAAGTGCTAGTAGAGTTTTTTTCATATCAATTTTTTAAAAGATTAATAATTTCCTTGTTGTTGGTTTGTAATGCATATTCAAAAGGAGTCATTCCCATTGAGTCTTTTTTTGTTTTATCTGCTTTATATTTGAGCAGCTGTTCTATCAGTTCCTTATTTCCAGATTTTACAGCCCAGAATAAAGGAGTGTATCCTGTAGCATCTGCAATATTGGGATCTGCTTTTTTCTTCAATAGATGTTCTACCAGATCTTTGTTGTATTTTATGGCAAGACCTGCCAGTGCCGTTCCTTCACGGCTTTTATAGTTTACATCTTTCACGTTGTCGATCAAAAAATCAGCAACACTTGTATTTCCTCTGTAGCAAGCTAAAATAAGTGGGGAAAATCCATTCTCATTAGTTTGGTTAATGATATCCGGGTTTTGTTTCATCAGTTCCTGTACTTCAGTAACTGTTCCGCTTCTGGCAACATCAAATATTGATTTCGCCTTTTCCTGACCCAATAGCAATGAGCTCAGAAATAGTCCTAATACCAAGATTATGTTTTTCATTGTTTTACCATTACGTAGTTGTATTCAATATTGACATTTTCAGCTACTTTCTTGGTTACCATTTTAGGGATGGTCACTTTATAGTCTACGGGTCTCGCTACAAAACCACCCTGCATATAGATTTTACCATCTTTTGCATATAGAGTTGCTGCAGAAGTAATGGCTTTGTCTACTCCGTGAAAATTAAGAGTTCCCTGAACTGTATATTTTTGAGGGCTTGTGCTCAGCTTTGTTTTATCAAAGTTGATGATTTTCCCTTTGAAAGTTGTTTTCGGATATTTTGCAGATTCGGCATAACTTTCATTAAAATGTTCTTCCATTAATTTTGTTTTAAAATGAAAGTTTTTAACGGTTGAAACTGATGCCATTTCACCGTTGTCTGCATTTAAAATCACAACATTCGTGTCATCCTGAGCAAAAATATTATCAAACAGGGGTACAGAAGCTTCAAAAGTAAGTTTCCCTGTTTTAGAGCTGTATTTTTGTGCTGAAGCGTACCCTGCAGAAAGGAGTAATACGCTTAATAATGTTAGTTTTTTCATATCAATTTTTTTAATTTTCATTTAATCCGTCAGCTTTCCATTTGATGAAAATATTGATCTGGGCTGCAGACAGCGAGCCACCCTGCGGCATTTTTCCGGGATCACCGTTTGGTCTTTGGATACGGTCCAGAATTCCGTCTATGTTATTTTTTACCTGATTATAAGTAACCAGAGGTTTGAAGCTTCCTGCAGAATGGCAGCCTATACAGCTGTTATCTATAATTGGTTTCACCTCTGCAGTGTAATTTACAGGTGCTGTGATGGGTGTATTATCAGAAATCTCTTCATAAGTTCTGCTATCACAAGCCGTCAGTATGATTGCTGACGATACTATTAATAAGGATGTTAGCTTTTTCATATTAAAAAACTCTATAAAGATTAAACCCAAAGAAAATATGCCCTTTTCCCCATGCCCCTGTGGCATTGGTAAGATATCCGATATCGGAGTTTATCTGGGAGTTCGTGAGTAAAAGCTGGAAAACATGTCCTCCTGTTTCTATATCCATCCCCAATGACAGAGGGTTTTTATAAAAACTGTGATCATCAAAATTCACAAAGTATTCTGCATTCAGAGAAACTCTTTTTGAAATTTTATAACGTCCTCCCAAACCTGCCAAAAACTGGTTTTTGTTTTCAATGGTAGGTTCGTAAAGGTTTTTATGAACAAAGGAAGGAGTAAGCTGTAACGAGAACTTATCGCTGAACCTTCTTGAGATTAATGCCTGTGTAAGATAAGAAAGCCTGTCACTGAACTTAAGGTGCGGATAAGTATCTTTACCCAATTCTGTATTGGCAGCCATTACATTATAGCCTACAATATCTACAGGAAAGCTTTCGTTTTGTTTTACCAGTCTGTATTTCACTGCTCCTTCAAACGTTTTCATATTCGTTTCTCTGGAAAGACTTACTGATACAGCATCTGAAACGCCATAGATAACGCCTAATTTAGTTGAGGCATGATCCAGACCAAAAAAGTCTTTAAATCCGGCACTTATATCTCCAAATCTATGGGCTACGATGATGTACCATTCTTTTTTGGCAGCCAGTTTTGTGGATTGCCCTGTAACAATCTGAAGGGCTTTGAAAGCGGGTTGTGAAGTTTCTGTATTGGTTTTCACCGTGTCAATATCTTTCAACAGATCTTCCTGTGCAAAGGCAAGACCTGAAGAAAATATTGACAAAAATAAGAGAGTTTTTGTCATATACAATTTAGATTAAATTATTGCTATGACAAACTTATTGAGTTCTCAATTCATAAACAGGTGATAAAAGTCACCAAAGAAATTGTTTTTATCAATTAAGAAGATAAACTTTCCAAACAAATAAAATTAGTCAACTCTAACATTTTCATTTACAGGAACTTTTATTCCTTCTTTCGTCTGAACAATTTCACCTTCGCTTTCAATTTTTTTCAAAACCCGGCTTACCACTTCTCTGGAAGTTCCCAAACTACTGGCAATTTCACGATGGGTTATCTTAATAGGATTATTTCCGGTAGATGAAATCTGCTGGTTAATATAATTCAGAACCCTTTTATCCAATCTGTGGAATACGGCATCATTCACCATACTCATCACTTCTGAAAACCTCCGGTCGTATTCATGGTAAAACACTTTATTGATCTCAGGAAATTTTATCAGCCATTCATGCATTATAGAAACAGGAATCAAAACAGCTTCTGAATCTTCTTCTGCTATGGCATACACTCTGCTGATATAGTCTGTCAGAATGGAAGAAAAGGTCATAAGACAGCTATCTTTTGGCTTAATATAATAGTAGATCAATTCTCTTCCATCATTAAGAGTAAAAACCTTGATAGAGCCTTTTATTAAGAAGGGAACAAATTTATTTTTCTGCCCCTCCCTTATGATTTCAGTTTTTGCTTTTATATCTATTGCAACCGCATGCTTTTCCAGTTCAGTTAAAAAATCAGAACCTAAAAAGCCAAATTTACTTACAGCGAACGAGTTATCAATCATATCTTATATTTTCTAATTTTTCTAAAACAAAGATATAAAATTGCCATATCGTTATTATATTTTTTTATTTTATTAAATAAAATTAACAATTAGATAAATTCAATCTTCATTTCTTTATTTCGGAACTGAGGATATAAAAAATACCCTGATAAAAACCAGGGTATTTTAATTTTAAAACTGCTTTATAGGTAATAAAATATTTTTAGAATCTGTATTTAACATTGAATCCGTAAAAGAAATAGGCTTTTCCAGGTCCTGGATTAAGATCTGTAGTGACTCCTTTAGGATAACCATTTCCCGCATCGGAATCATTGATGCTATTTCCTAAGAACAGGAAGGTATAATTGATCTGGCTGGTAAGATTATTCCCCATTACATATAAATCAAGATCAAAATTATTGAAAGATTTTTTAAATCCTAGCTTGGAATTAAGAAGTCCGAAACCTTTTACGAGATTTGCATTATTAAAATCAGAATACACATTTCCAAGATAATTATAGGTATTCACAAGATAGAATCCTGGCTTGGTAAAGATATCCAATCCTATGGCGTATTTGTTTCTTGGAACTCCTACTACTGTTTTGTGATCGTAAGTATCCTTTCTTCCTCCGACAATTGTTGTAAAATCTTTGTACTTCGCATCATAATAAGAAAGATTTACAAATGGAACAATTCTTTCGATAAATGAATTATCCGTTCTGTACTGATATCCAACACTCAACTCAAATCCTGTATTTTTTTGGCTTCCGGTATTGGTCCAATAGGTTTGTCCCGGGGTAGTACTGTTAGGAATTACAAGCTGCGTAAGTTTATCCGAGTAATCGATTCTGAATGCAGAAATACGGTAATCTAATTTTGTATTCAGTAAAAGCCCATGCACACTGAAGTCTACCATTCTTGCGCGTTCAGGTTTTAAATCATCATTCACGGTATTGGTTGCAGTTATAAATGAAGAAGCTGCGGTAGGAGAATTATATCCTTCGCTGTAGCTTAGATTAAAGATCTGGTGTTTCCATTCCTTCTGTAGTGCAAAGTGAGGGGTATATGCCATTTCATACTTTTTGCTGAACGACTGGTCCTTACGGCCGGCGATCAAACCTGGCAATGCATAAAGATCTGTTCTGTCATAATTGGTTCTATTCCCACTCACACCTGCCAGTAATGTAAGCCCCCAAGGTTTGTAAGTAAGATAATCGATCACAAAGTAGGTGGATTGATTGTTATTGTATTTAAAGTATGAAGCACCACTCATCCCTGTCGTTTGTAAAGGTTCTGTTTCAGAACCTGTAAATCTATAGCTTGAGGTAGTAGATCCTGAATTTTGTATTTCGGCTCCAAAATCTAAACGGTTTTCAAAATCTTTAAACTCATTCTTTAATGTAAAAGTGGAACGCAACCCTACATTCGGGGCACTTGTAATTCCATATGCTCCTGCTGAGACACTTTCGGTATTGGCGTTGTAATAAAATAGAGTCGTATAGTTTCTTAAGTTTGAAGTAAGACTTACGGTATTACTCAATCCTACTCTTGTGGATTTTATTTTCGTCCCTGAATTTTTTCGGATATAAGCAGGATTCCCATTATCAATACCCGCATAATAGTCATCATATGAGATCTGTCCTGAGGTATGTTCATAGGAATAAGCCTGGCTTGCAAAGAAACTTAACTGGTCTTTTTTGCTTAGTTTTACTGTACCATTTACATTGAAGAAGTTTTTCAATCCTCCTCCATTAGGTCTGTATCCGTCTGTTTCAAGATGTCCGTATGCAGCACTTATTGAATAGTTATCGTCTGCAACATTCAACTGTGTTCTTGACTGAAAGGTTTTGAAAGCACCAAACATTGCATTTTCTGAAACGGATGCTCCTTTTGTAAAATCAGGACGGGTATAGAAACGAACAGCTCCACCTACACCACCTCCATACATCGTTGCAGCGGGGCCTTTGATGACTTCGACATTTGTTACGTAAGCAAAATCTACATCATCCAGAATTGTGACCCCTTCGGCATTTGTTAAAGGCATATTATTCCAGTATGCTTTTACTCCCCAGTTATTAAATTTCTGGTCATTTCCATATCCTCTCAGTACGAGTCTCTGGCCTCCGAAATTCGTTCGTTTGTCCACCTGAAGTCCAGGCATCGTAGATAAGGTCTGATCTATTGCTGCAGGATTATTTCTGTTAAGATCTTCTTCAGAAAGGGTTTCTACAGATTGTGCATGTCTTTTGAATTCTGCACGTTCCTGTTTAATCTTTTTTCTTCCAAGGATATTGACCTCATCAATTGATCCGTCCTGTGTTTGCTGACCATGTGCAATTGCACAGCCCAACAAAGCTGCTATGCATATATATTTTTTCATTATTTAAGTTTATTACCATTAATATTATTTTCACTTTATAATAAATCTCTTTCCGGAGGAGGAATAATAATGGCTAAATAATGAGTGTTTTCCTGTTGATTATAATATTTGAATATTGTTTCTAAGAAATGATTTGAGAAAAAGCATAATCCTTTCTTTTCAAAAATGGCAAAAAAGCCAGGGATCTTAAACATACTTTTATTGTGGCCGGGAAGATCAATCTGTAATTTTAAGCAAGTTTTTTTACCAGCAAGTTTTTTCGAAAAGTCTAATAAAGAATTGATGATAATATCTTTCCGATCCATATAACAGAAAAAATATTTCTTTCCATTGATGATACTGACTTTGATGATATCATAGGAAAAACCATTAAGGGTAAATTCTTTTTCTTCTTTCCATTCTGCTTCTTTAAGATCTTTTTCTGTAAAAAATATGGTTTCTGATTTTTTGAAATTACTCTGTACAATACTACATTGTGTCTTTTCATACAGTTCTTTTTTGACATGAGAAATAACAGAATACATCACATTACTGAATAATATGATTACCGGCATACAAAGAAAAATAAAGAGTAATTTTTTATTCAAAGAATGACAGATATTTAAGGGGCAGGCTCTTCAGACGATTCTACAGAAGTAAATTTTGAAATATTTATTTTGTAAAGTGTTTGAGATCCTTTTATAGTATATTCTATCCAATTATCTTTTGGATTTAGTTTTTGGGCAACAGTATTTTCTATAGGCGACCCTGCCGGTGCATCTTCAAGAACCTTAGTATCTTCATTATTTTTATAGGGAAGACTACCTTTTACTGTTATTGTATTTCCTACATTATTTTGAACAAATGGAATGTAATTTCCTTCTGCTCTCAACATTTTTACAGTAATGACACTGTTACTTTTCTTTTTCAGTTTAATTGTGTACACCGCTCCTCTTACTCCAGCTCTTCCCCCTACCCATTCTGTTTTTTCAGCAGAGATTACAACTACTGTCTTATCCTGATATAAAGAGGATACCGGCATCCCGCAGGAAGCCAGCATCCAAAATACTATTAAATATAATTGATTATTCATTTTCTAATCATCATCACCGCCAGTACGTCCCAATACCAGGAAGTTGCCACTATATACGATTTCACCTTTAGACTCGGCTTTCAGTATATAATTTCCAGGTATCATCTTCTGTCCAAACTCTTCATCAGACTTTACATTTTTCTTGCTATATACCAATCTGCCTGATCCATCCACAATGCTTATATCCACGCTACTGTATTTATTAGTATCAAATCTCAGATGAGAAATTCCCTTGGAAGGGTTTGGATATATAATGTTCAAATCCTTTTTAGATTTGGTGTCTGTTGTTGACAAAGTAGTTACAGTATTCTGCGTTGTCCATGCTCCTCTACCGTAAGTGGAAACCAAAACAGTCTTGGTTGCAGGTCTGTAATCTAAATTGGTAATTCTCACATTTCCTATATTTCCTGTTACTGAAGACCATTCAGGAGTTAAAGAAAGGAAGTTTGTAGTACCCCATACTCCCATTTCTGTTCCTACTAATACCTCATTTGGATCATCTGGATTTCTGAGTACAGTTCTTACTGGCATATCAGGAAGGTTTCCTTCTTTGTTCTGCCAAGTTGTTCCACCATCCGTAGAATAGAAAACACTGGTGAGATTATAGTTGGAGAAAGTGGTAATGATTTCATTCTCATTGGCTCCGAATTCTATATCAGAAACGGTTCCTGTTATTGGTGAAGTTAATAAGGTTGAGGCAGGTGTTGCAGTGTTGGCATTTGTCACTTTAAAGATTCTTCCCAGGTTGGTTCCTACAAAGAGTGTTGTAGAAGCAGTGGTGTAAGGAGATACCTTCATCCATGAAATCTGCTCATTTGTTTGTGCAGTTCCCACCGTCACTGTATTATTGGTAAATGATGTAGCAGTAGCAGAAAGACCGGATGTTCTGAAAAGCGTAAGCCCAGAACGGTAAGAATAGAAAACATCATTTAATCTGTCTAATGCTATCTCATTCACAAAGTGTCCCAAGTTCCTGTTAGCACTTGTAGAGATAAGGTAATATGAGTTGTTTGTCAATAAATAATGGCTATTGTAAACATAACTTGCAATTTCATAGTTATCCTGATCATCATATTCAGTATACATTCCGTCTCCACCTGTAGCAGACTGAGCGGTCAGGAAATTATTAGCCTGTGGCACTCCATAAAGCCACCATGAACCATTATCCTGTGCTCCGGCTAATAATTCTTCATCTGCCGGAGTTTTTGTCGGGTTCAGCATAGCAGAATAAAACTGTGTTACATTATATCGGGTATTTCTTGCAGCAAATCCTCCAACTGATCCAATAGTGGCTTTATTTGCGGCATAATAGATTCCTCCATCATTTCCAAACAACATTTGGCCTGTAGCATAGTTATTATAAGGATTGAATACGATTTCGTGCTGATCGGCATGTACCGTTGAAACCTGTAAAGCAGCCATGTTATTGTTATTGGACCACTTTGATATCTGTGTCCAGTTTGCTCCTCCATTGGTAGATTTATACAAGTCGATACCACCGATATACAGTGTATTATCAGCCTGAGGATCTGTCTCAATAATCAGATCATAAAAAGACTGCCCTCTTGTAAAATCATTAGCTGGAATACTTGTATCAGTTGCAGTAGGTAATGTTATAACAGGAGCTGCGTCATTTGTTGCCTGCCAGGTTGTTCCGCCATCTGTAGATTTTGCAATTCTAATAGGCTCTGAAGTAGTAGCTCCCTGCATAAATGCATACACTTTGTTGGCATCTGTTTTAGAAAGGGCAAAATTTACTCTTGCACCAGTGTTTCCAACATTGTAAACCTGATTAAAGGTATTACCGTCTGTCGATTTGAAAATTCGACCGCCTGAATCTATGTTTGAAAATCTTGATGTTCTGGTAGAAACCCATACTGCGTTATCTGCTCCTATTTCTATCTGCTGAATAGAATATCCTGTTGTGCTGGTTGTACCGGTAGTTGTATTGAGAGCAAGTAAATTATTGTTTTTTGTAAATGTTGTACCGCCATCTGTAGATTTGTATAATCCGGCCTGGCTTAATCCCTGCCATCCGTCGTTAAATGAGATTCCTACATAGGAACCGCTTACTCCTGCATATACTTCAGAAACACCGTTATTATTTCTTACTTTGATATCATTAATATAAAAGTTTCCATTTCTTACTCCTGAAGAAGAATAAGTAACTGGTATGGTAAAAATCTGAGTCCACGTTGCTCCCCCATTAGTAGATTTCCATATCCCCGACCCTACAGCATCAGCGGTTGGAGCTTCCCCTGTTCCTGCATAAAAAATTTGTGGGTTATTTGGGTCGTAAGTAATACTCGAAATGGAAGTATTTGCCCAGAATGTACTCAATGGCTGCCATTCATTAGTAGCCACGGAAGGATCCTGATTTACCCAAAGCCCTCCTGAAACACTTCCTGCAAAAACTCTTTTACCAGTAGAATCATTTGGATCGTACATTATTGCCCTTGTTCTTCCCCCTACACTGTAAGGACCTCTTTCAATCCACGGTTCATTTACTATTTTACCAGTAGTAGAGGTATTGTGATTGGAAATAAAAGATATTGGCTGTGATGCCTGGTATTTTCCTGTTAAGATATCCTCGTTTACCTTTGCCAGTCCTTCAAAGTTGGTTCTCCCTGTAACAGGATCCATGGTTCTCTTGTAATCCTCTTCATTGTATAAATTAGGAGGTATTCCTGCTGCTTTTGCAATTTTATGGGCTTTTTTAAGGTCCTTCTCATATTTTGCGTAAAGCTCTTGTAAGTGTTTCTGACTCTCCTTAAGCGTATTTTGCTTTTGTGCATATACATGCATACAGAGTAAGACAGCTGCAATAGGATAAATTTTCATTCCATTCAATTTTTTACAAATTTACCAAGAACAACAACACTTTTAGATCAAATAAAATAAATTATTTTTAATTTATAATAAGAATTAACAAAAATACCATAAATAAAACAATACACATTTATTTGTATTATTTTAAAAAAAAATTATGAATTATGAAAATAAAACAAAAAAGGAACAGATTGGTGAATTAATACTCATAAAAAAATGCCCTGGTAAAAACCAGGGCATTCTTATTTTATTGTAAAAGAAATCTTACGCTTGAACGTTGTTTCCTCCTAATACGAAAGGCTCAACTTCTTTGATTTCTCCGAACTGCTGCTCGTAATTAGCGATGTTCTGCTGAAGAGCGTTTAATACTCTTTTAGCGTGAAGTGGAGCAAGAATAACTCTTGATCTTACTTTAGCTTGCTGAACACCTGGCATCAACTGAATAAAGTCTACTACAAATTCAGATGGAGAGTGGTTTACTAAAGCTAAGTTAGCATAGATACCAGCAGCTACCATTTCGTTTAATTCGATGTTGATGTTTCCGTCTTGTGGATTTTGATTGTTGTCCATTGTTATAAATTATGTTTTTAAAATTCGAAATTTGAGATTGTGAAAATATAAAAATAAATTCAAACCCCAAATTTCAAATCATTAATTTTAGTTAAGGTCTTCGAATTCTTTCTTAGAACCTACAATAACATTCTGATATTCTTTAAGACCTGTACCTGCAGGGATTCTGTGTCCTACAATTACATTTTCTTTAAGACCACCTAGGGCATCTACCTTACCAGCAACTGCTGCTTCGTTAAGAACCTTAGTTGTTTCCTGGAATGATGCTGCAGACATGAATGACTTAGTCTGAAGAGCTGCTCTTGTAATACCTTGTAGTACAGGCGTTGCTGTAGCAGGTAAAGCTTCTCTTACTTCAACTAAAGCCTGATCTTCACGCTTCAACTTAGAGTTTTCGTCTCTTAATTCTCTTGCAGTAATCATCTGACCTGGTTTGAATTCTTTAGAATCACCAGCTTCTACTACTACTTTAAGACCGAATACTCTGTTGTTTTCTTCTAGGAAGTCATATTTATGTTCAAGAGCTCCTTCAAGGAATTGAGTATCACCTCCATCTACGATAGATACTTTCGTCATCATCTGTCTTACGATAATTTCGAAGTGCTTGTCGTCGATTTTTACCCCCTGTAGACGGTAAACTTCCTGAATCTCATTTACTAAGTATTCCTGAACCGCAGTTGGTCCTTTGATCTTCAAGATGTCGTCTGGAGTCACTGAACCGTCAGAAAGTGGAGAACCAGCTCTTACGAAGTCATTCTCCTGAACCAAGATCTGGTTAGAAAGTTTTACCAAGTAAATTTTTCTTTCTCCAGTTTTAGCTTCTACGATCAATTCACGGTTACCTCTCTTAATTTTTCCGTAAGAAACTACCCCGTCGATTTCAGTAACAACCGCTGGGTTTGAAGGGTTTCTTGCTTCGAATAATTCGGTAACTCTCGGAAGACCTCCGGTGATATCCCCTGTCTTTGCAGCTTTTCTTGGGATCTTGATTAAAACTTTACCTGCTTTAATTTTTTCACCATCGTTTACCATTAAGTGGGCTCCTACCGGTAAGTTGTAAGCTTTCTGCTCAACACCTTTAGAGTCTACCACCTTCAAGGTAGGTACGGCTTTCTTATTTCTAGATTCAGAGATTACTTTCTCTTCGAATCCTGTTTGTTCGTCAATTTCAAGTTGGAATGAAATACCCTGGATGATATCTTCATATTCTACTTTACCAGCAGTTTCTGCAATGATAACCGCGTTATACGGATCCCACTTACAGATGATATCTCCTTTTTTCACTTTATCACCTGGTTTTACAGATAATATAGCACCATAAGGTACGTTAGCGATCATTAATGGAGTTTTAGTCTCATTCTCAGCTACCAATCTGAATTCCGTTGTACGTGACACTACTACTTCTGCAGTGTTACCGTTTTCGTCTTCAGAAGTAATTGTTCTTACTTCATCCAATTCAACGATACCGTCTCTTCTAGCAACAATAGATGGGTTTTCGGAAACGTTTGTTGAAACCCCTCCCTGGTGGAAAGTTCTCAATGTTAACTGAGTTCCCGGTTCACCAATTGACTGAGCGGCAATTACCCCTACAGCTTCACCCATATGGATCACCTTACCTGTTGCCAAGTTTCTACCGTAACATTTTGCACAGATTCCTTTCTTAGCCTCACAAGTTAACGGTGAACGAACTTCAACCGCTTCTAGTCCAGCTTCTTCAATTCTCTTAGCTAATGCTTCGATGATTACCTGATCTGCAGTCGCAATTAGCTCATCAGTTTCAGGATCATAGATATTATGAAGAGATACTCTACCTAAGATTCTTTCAGAAATCTTTTCAACGATCTCGTCATTTTTCTTAAGTGCAGTAACTTCTGTACCTCTTAGAGTTCCACAGTCGTCTTCTGTAACGATAACGTCCTGTGCAACGTCTACCAATCTTCTCGTTAAGTAACCAGCATCGGCTGTCTTAAGAGCGGTATCCGCAAGACCCTTACGAGCACCGTGGGTAGAGATAAAGTACTCTAGAATCGAAAGACCTTCCTTAAAGTTTGCAAGGATCGGGTTTTCGATAATCTCCGCTCCGGTAGAACCGGCTTTTTGCGGTTTTGCCATCAAACCTCTCATCCCTGATAACTGACGGATCTGTTCTTTAGAACCCCTCGCTCCAGAGTCAAGCATCATGTATACAGAATTGAATCCACCTTGGTCAACTTTCATTCTGCTCATGATCATTTCAGTTAATCCAGCGTTGGTATTTGTCCAAACGTCGATTACCTGGTTATAACGTTCTGTATCTGTAATTAGACCCATGTTATAGTTGGCTCTAATTTCGTCTACTGTTTCAATAGAAGTAGCAATCATTTGCTTTTTCTCAACAGGAACTACAATATCCCCAAGTGAGAACGAAAGACCTCCTTTGAATGCGTTTGAATACCCTAGGTCTTTCATTGCATCCAAGAACTTCACAGTTGTAGGGAAATCCGTATCAGCAAGAATCTTACCGATAACGTTTCTCAATGATTTCTTCGTAAGAAGTTCATTGATATATCCTGACTGCTTAGGAACGATCTGGTTAAATAAGATTCTACCAACAGAAGTTTCAGTTAATTTCGTAGTGATTTCACCGTTTTCTTTGATTGGAAGTCTACATCTTACCTTAGCATTTAAAGAAACTCTACCTTCAGCATAAGCGATTTCCGCTTCCTCAGGAGAATAGAATGCAAGACCTTCCCCTTTTACTTTCATATCTTCTGTAGAGCTCAATTCTTTAGTCATGAAATAAAGACCAAGAACCATGTCCTGAGAAGGTACCGTAATTGGAGAACCGTTTGCAGGGTTCAAGATATTTTGAGAACCTAACATCAATAACTGAGCTTCAAGGATCGCTTCTGGTCCTAACGGTAAGTGTACCGCCATCTGGTCACCATCGAAATCGGCGTTGAATGCTGTTGTTACTAACGGGTGTAGCTGGATTGCCTTACCTTCGATCATCTTAGGTTGGAAAGCCTGAATACCTAGTCTGTGAAGCGTAGGTGCTCTGTTCAGTAGAACAGGGTGACCTTTCATCACGTTTTCAAGGATATCATATACTACAGGTTCTTTTCTGTCGATAATTCTCTTTGCAGATTTCACAGTTTTTACAATCCCTCTTTCAATTAGTTTTCTAATGATAAATGGTTTGTACAATTCAGCTGCCATATCTTTAGGAATACCACATTCGTGAAGCTGTAAGTTTGGACCTACAACAATTACGGAACGCGCCGAGTAATCTACCCTTTTCCCTAGTAAGTTCTGACGGAAACGACCTTGCTTACCTTTCAATGAATCTGAAAGTGATTTCAATGGTCTGTTTGATTCAGATTTTACTGCAGAAGATTTTCTTGTGTTATCGAATAATGAATCTACTGATTCCTGAAGCATACGCTTCTCGTTTCTCAAGATTACTTCAGGAGCTTTGATCTCCAATAATCTCTTCAAACGGTTATTTCTGATAATAACTCTTCTATAAAGGTCATTCAAGTCGGAAGTTGCGAAACGTCCTCCATCCAATGGAACCAATGGTCTTAGTTCTGGTGGGATAACAGGAAGTACACGCATAATCATCCACTCTGGTCTGTTGATCATTCTTGTATTAGCACCTCTTAATGCTTCTACAACGTTCAATCTTTTTAGAGCTTCTGTTCTTCTTTGCTTAGAACCTTCGTTGTGAGCTTTGTGTCTCAAGTCGAAAGACAATGCATCAAGATCGATTCTTTTTAATAGATCTTCAACAGCCTCAGCACCCATTCTGGCGATGAATTTGTTTGGATCAGAATCATCAAGATATTGGTTTTCTACAGGAAGGGTATCCATGATGTCAAGGTACTCTTCTTCTGTAAGGAATTCCATATTTTCAAAATCAGAACCGTCTAATTTTTTAGCAATACCCTGCTGAATCACTACATATCTTTCGTAGTAGATGATCATGTCTAATTTCTTAGAAGGAATTCCTAAAAGGTAACCGATTTTGTTTGGTAAAGAACGGAAATACCAGATATGAGCAATAGGAACAACCAAACCAATATGTCCGATTCTTTCTCTTCTTACTTTTTTCTCGGTAACTTCTACACCACAACGGTCACAAACGATCCCTTTGTAACGAATTCTCTTGTATTTACCACAAGCACATTCGTAATCCTTTACAGGACCAAAGATTTTCTCACAGAATAACCCGTCTCTTTCCGGTTTGTGAGTTCTGTAGTTAATAGTTTCCGGTTTTAAAACCTCCCCTCTTGAGTCTTGCAAAATAGACTCCGGTGAAGCTAAACCGATGGTTATTTTATTAAATCTACTTGATTTATTTTTATTTGACATTATTTAGATTTTAGATTTTGGATTATAAATTTTGGATTATAGAATTCTGAACTGATTCAAAATTCAACATTCAAAATTTAAAATTATTCCTCAAGTCTTACGTCAAGTCCAAGTCCTTGTAACTCGTGAAGTAATACGTTGAATGATTCTGGAATACCTGGTTCAGGCATAGATTCACCTTTTGCAATTGCTTCATAAGTTTTTGCTCTACCAATCACGTCATCAGACTTCACAGTCAGGATTTCTCTAAGGATATTCGATGCACCGAATGCTTCAAGTGCCCAAACCTCCATCTCTCCGAATCTCTGACCTCCGAACTGAGCTTTACCTCCTAACGGCTGTTGAGTAATCAATGAGTAAGGACCAATAGAACGTGCGTGCATCTTATCATCAACCATGTGTCCTAGTTTCAACATGTAGATAATACCTACTGTAGCAGCCTGAGTAAATCTTTCTCCAGTACCTCCATCATAAAGGTGAGTGTGACCGAATTTAGGAACTCCTGCTTTCTCAGTATATTCAGTGATCTGATCAAGAGTAGCTCCGTCGAAGATCGGCGTAGCGAACTTCATACCCAGCTTCTGACCAGCCCATCCAAGAACTGTTTCATAAATCTGACCGATGTTCATACGAGAAGGTACCCCTAGTGGATTCAATACGATATCTACTGGTGTTCCGTCTTCAAGGAATGGCATATCTTCTTCACGAACGATTCTTGAAACGATACCTTTGTTACCGTGACGTCCTGCCATTTTATCTCCTACATTCAGTTTACGTTTCTTAGCGATGTAAACTTTAGCCAACTTCATGATCCCTGCAGGAAGCTCATCTCCGATTGAAATTGCAAATTTCTCACGGTTTTTAACTCCTTGGATATCGTTATATTTGATTTTGTAATTGTGAATCAATTGTTTGATCAATTCATTCTTGTCAGCGTCAACTGTCCAGTCTGCACCACTAACGTTTACATAATCTTCAACTGAAGTCAATAATTTGTGAGTGAATTTTACCCCTTTACCGATAATTTCCTCATCAAGGTCATTTTGTACCCCTTGAGAAGTTTTACCGCTTACCAGTGTATTTAATTTTTCAATTAAAGTATTTCTTAACTCATCAAATTTAGCCTTGTAAGTGTTTTCAATTTCTTCAAGTCTAAGTTTTTCTTCAGTTCTTTTCTTTTTGTCTTTGATGTTTCTTGAGAACAATTTCTTGTTGATCACCACCCCTCTTAATGAAGAGTCTGCTTTCAATGAAGCATCTTTTACATCACCAGCTTTATCACCGAAGATTGCTCTCAAAAGTTTTTCTTCAGGAGTCGGATCAGATTCACCTTTTGGAGTAATTTTACCAATCATGATATCTCCAGGCTTCACTTCAGCACCGATTCTGATCATACCGTTCTCGTCAAGATCTTTAGTAGCTTCTTCAGAAACGTTTGGAATATCTGCTGTAAGCTCTTCCATACCTAGTTTGGTATCACGAACTTCAAGAGAGTACTCATCTACGTGGATTGAAGTAAACCAGTCTTCACGTACAACTTTTTCGTTGATTACGATTGCATCCTCAAAGTTGTAACCTTTCCAAGGCATGAACGCTACCACTAAGTTTCTACCAAGAGCCAATTCTCCTTTTTCAGTAGCATAACCGTCGCAAAGTACTTGTCCTTTCTCTACTACATCCCCTACTCTTACGTTTGGTCTTAGTGTGATCGTTGTACTCTGGTTAGTTTTTCTAAACTTAGTAAGTTTATATGTTTTAGTAGCAGACTCGAATTGTACTAAATCTTCGTCTTCGCTTCTTTCATATTTAATAATAATTCTGTCAGCATCTACGTACTCTACAGTACCTGTACCTTCAGCGTTAATTAAGATTCTTGAATCTCTTGCAACTTGCTGCTCAAGCCCTGTACCAACGATTGGAGCTTGTGGCTTCAATAGAGGAACGGCCTGACGCATCATGTTAGATCCCATCAATGCACGGTTCGCATCATCATGCTCCAAGAATGGAATTAATGAAGCGGAAATACCAGAGATCTGGTTTGGTGCAACATCGATAAGGTTAACCTGAGCTGGTTCAACTACCGGGTAGTCACCATCTAATCTTGCAATAATTCTATCTGTTAAGAAATCACCGTTATCGCTCAATTCAACGTTTGCCTGAGCAATTACTTTGTCTTCTTCGTCTTCTGCATTCAGATAGATAGGATCTGCATTAAGCTCAATCTTACCACCTTCTACTTTTCTATACGGAGTTTCGATGAAACCTAGTCTGTTGATTTTTGCATAGATCCCTAGAGATGAAATCAAACCGATGTTTGGTCCTTCCGGAGTTTCAATCGGACAAATTCTTCCGTAGTGAGTATGGTGAACGTCACGAACCTCGAAACCTGCTCTTTCTCTTGATAAACCACCAGGCCCTAGTGCAGATAATCTTCTCTTGTGAGTGATCTCTGATAGAGGGTTGGTTTGGTCCATGAACTGAGAAAGCTGGTTGGTACCAAAGAACGAGTTGATTACAGATGTTAAAGTCTTAGCATTTACAAGATCAAGCGGAGTAAAGATTTCGTTATCTCTAACGTTCATTCTTTCCTTGATTGTTCTTGCAATTCTTGAAAGACCTACCCCGAACTGTCCTGCTAATTGCTCACCAACAGTTTTAATTCTTCTGTTTGATAAGTGGTCAATATCATCAACATCAGTTTTTGAGTTTACTAACTCAATTAAGTGTCTTACAATCGCAATGATATCTTCTTTTGTAAGAACTTCAGTGGTAGTTGGGATGTTTAGGCTTAACTTTTTGTTTAGTCTGTAACGTCCTACTTCACCTAAAGAGTATCTCTGCTCAGAGAAGAATAATTTTTCAATGATTCCTCTTGCAGTTTCCTCATCGGGTGGATCTGCATTTCTTAACTGACGATAAATGTACTCTACCGCTTCTTTTTCAGAGTTAGTAGGGTCTTTTTGTAATGTATTCTGGATGATAGAGAATTCGTTGCTGTTTTCTTTGTGAATCAGGATAGATTTCACACCAGCATCCAAGATAAGATCTAAATGTTCTTTTTCAAGAATAGTTTCTCTATCTAAGATGATTTCGTTTCTTTCGATAGAAACTACTTCACCTGTATCTTCGTCTACGAAATCTTCGAACCAAGTGTTCAATACTCTCGCAGCCAATGTTCTCCCTTCTACTTTTTTAAGGGCAGCTTTAGAAACTTTCACTTCTTCAGCAAGGTCAAAGATCTGAAGGATGTCCTTGTCAGATTCGTACCCGATTGCTCTTAATAAAGTTGTTAATGGTAATTTTTTCTTACGGTCGATATACGCGTACATTACGCTATTGATATCTGTTGTAAATTCCATCCAAGATCCTTTGAAAGGGATAATTCTTGAATAGTATAGTTTGGTTCCATTCGCGTGGTAAGTTTGTCCGAAGAATACACCAGGTGAACGGTGAAGCTGCGTAACAATAACTCTCTCTGCACCATTGATGATGAAAGAACCACTTGGCGTCATGTAAGGAACCGGACCTAGATATACGTCCTGAACCACAGTTTGGAAATCTTCGTGTTCCGGGTCAGTACAATACAACTTAAGTCTAGCTTTTAGAGGAACTGAATAAGTAAGTCCTCTTTCCACACACTCATCGATTGAATAACGTGGAGAATCTACCAGATAGTCTAAGAATTCTAATACGAATTGGTTTCTTGAATCCGTAATTGGGAAATTCTCTTGGAAAGTCTTGTAAAGAGCTTCTGTCTTTCTGGCTTCAGGAAGTGTATCAAGCTGGAAAAATTCTCTGAAAGACTGGATTTGGATATCCAAAAAGTCAGGAGTGATAATTTTTCCTTTCGCTGATGAGAAATTAATTCTCGGATTTCCTTGAGTTGTTGATTTTGTTTTACTCATAAAACTTTTAAGAAAGGGTTAAAAAATATTTTGATTTATTAAAAAAATATCAGGAGAGAAAAAGTGAAAAGAAGCTGTAAAAAGAAAAAGTAATGAAAATTTTGGCGCAATTATCGGTCTTTGTTCTTTATTCTAAGTTCTTTAGATCTTTTATCTGATTCCTAACTGCAACACTGGTATATCTTTTCACAGTGTAATGCAAAATATTTTTACTACTTTTGAGGCTGTATCACCGCAATATCTATATATACGAAATCCCCTTCATGTTTTCACAATGAAAGAGTTGATTTTCAATATTTTATAAATTTACAAACAATTTTCCGCGCCAAAAGAGGGGCAAAGATACAAAAATTCATCCACAATAACAAATAAATCATCTCATTTTGAGGCTCTTAAAATAAGAGAGACTGCTCAAACATGAGCAGCCTCTCCACAACACAAGCTAATCTTATGATTATTTCACAATAACCTTATAAGATTGTATTTTTGATTTAGTTTCTATTTTAATAATATATACTCCTGTCGGAAGTGAAGAAGTATCAATCCCTGTATTGGCATTAAACTTATCGGTCTTCACGACCTGTCCGTGTGCTGAGAACAGTGTATACACCCCTTCTTCCGCTGATGTAATTCTAAGATTTTCTCCCGCTTTTACCGGATTTGGATATACTTTTACATCATTAGCCGCCTTATTGATTTCGGTTGCCGCAGCTCTTGTAGCAGCATTAGATGCATTTTTCAGCAATGAAGCGTATGGTGAAAGTGGAGAATTTGGAGATCCTCTCTTCACAAGGTCTGTATCTACAACTGCCTGGATACCATCTCTGTCCTTATCATCAATCGTAGAAATAAATCCACCACCCAACGTATCAAGATTCCCTTTTCCGATCTTATAAAGGTCAAGCTCTGAACCATCGGAAGTAATATCCAGGAAGTCCGGTTTATCATCCCCGTCTGTATTTTTGATTGGGTATTTCAAGATTCCTGAATCAGGTGAGGTTTCCAGAATATCTGCAATCCCATTTTTACCTACAGGAACATTGCTGTCGATCACTCCATTGTGGTCTGCATCAATCTGATTGATTACTGCTACCGGAATTCCGGATTCGAACAGATCTAAAATACCATCATTATCAGAATCAAGATCAAGATAATTAGGAACTGAATCTCCTAATACAGGTGTTAGAAGGATATCCCCTTCATCATCGTCATCCTGGAACTTGCCGTTTTTATCAAAATCTTCAATAGCATCAGGAATACCATCATTATCAGAATCCATATCACACGCATCTACAATACCATCACCATCGGTATCCAATGTTGGAGATTTATCATTTACAGCTGTACATCCTTCTGCACAGTCAGGAATTCCGTTTCCATTATTATCTATGCTGTCATCTCCTCCCGAGCACTGATCGAAGCAGTTGGGTACTCCATCATTATCATCATCTCTGCTTGCAAATGCATTGTAGATATAATAATTCTGCGGAATACGAATTGCCGTTCCGCTATTGAATGTAATCTTCATACGGTTGAAAGGTTTTGTAGCCTTCCCTCCAACATAGAACTTATTGGAATTTGTAGTGAAGAAGTTTCCACTGATAAGACTTCCTGAACTCGTAAAAGTATCAGTTAATGTATTTCCATTGTATAATGTTACCGTGATATTTTCCAGCACGCTTACCCCGAGAAGGTTTCCTGCTTTTTCTACTGTGAATCCAGCCATCGTATTGACAGGAAGCACAACATTACTGCTTACAGTAGCAAACGCTGAGAAAAGACTAAGGATAGAAGCTGCCGGAACGGTAGCTGTTGCATAATTGGACGGATTATTATCTACAATCGCTTCCGGATTGGTCATTTTAGCTAAAATAAGACCTAGAAACCCTGGTCCTGATGTCCATGAAGCTCCTGTTACCAGATTTCCAGGAACAGAAGAACCGCTTGTCTGGATCTTATCATCACATTCACAAGAAATAGGTTCTTCGAAAGCATAGTACACTTTAAGTGCTCCTAAATTAAATCCTACAGTCTGGGTAATTTTTAACCTTACTTCATTAAATGGTTTAGTGGTCGTCAACGTAACTTTTTGTTTTCCTGAACCATATCCTAAAACTTTAATATTAATCAAGCCTCCTCCGTCAGATAACTGCTTAGAATCCTGAAGCTGCCCGAAAAGATAAGTTTCTATCGTAATATTTTTTAAAAACTCAGCACTTAATAGTTTTCCCTGATCATCCGGCTCTATGACAAATCCCGTTCTGTTCCCTGCAGGATACACCTGATTTTTATCCAAAACTCCCACTGAATAAGATCCCAGTAATCCGATTGGAAGAACGATCGATCCATAAGAGTTCTTATTTCCATCCCCTATTCTTTCTTTATTCTGAACATAAGAAAGCGGAGCCAGGAAACTGCTGCTTCCGGATACATTCCCGTCAACACCACTTCCTGCAATGATATCATCACAAAGACCATTATTATCTGTAGGTACTTTCGCTGGATCAAATGCAAATGCATAATACACATTCATCGCACTGAATACGGAAAGTACATTGGTTTGATATAATCTCACCTCATTAAATTCTTTTGATGTTTTGAAGTGGAGAAATATCCTGTTCTTACTTCCTCCAAATGCAGGCACTGATAAAAGTGTACTGCTGGTAGTTGTTTCCTGAAGAACACCATTTTTATAAGTACTGATCCTCAAAGAACTCAAAAGATCTACCGTAATAAAACTTGTCCCAAGATCTACATTGAATCCTGTAATATACCCGGCAGGATAGGTTGTATTTTTATTTTTTACAGATATTCCGTTTCCACTTAACAAGGAAGCGAAATTTCCCATGCTTACACTGTTATCCAGGCTGGCATCCACCACCGGATTCATACTTCCGTTATAACATGCTAAGCAAATCCCTGAATTGTTCACAGGTTTTGCTTCTACACCCATCCCACGGATTGGTTCATAGCCCTGCTGCCCCAATACTACTGCAGACATTATGAATGTCATCAGCATAGCAGCTAGCTTTCCGAATAATTTTTTGGTCATATTCATTTTTTTTAAGTTTGTGTTTTTTGATTAGTTAGTGTAAAGTGCTTTCCAGTTGGTTCCATTACAGCCCTCGTGTACTTTTGCAGTCGTATTATATCGGATCGCTCCTTCCTCAGCACCACTACATGCTGCATCAGCACCAGAAGCAATTCCTTTCATCTGAATCGCAGCTCCTGTAGATGTGGCCGCAGTAGGGACCATATTGATTCCTAATATAGTATCTGTCCCATTGCTTTTATTGAAGAAAACATGCGATTTATTGGCATAAACCATTTGCCCGGCAGCTGCCTGACCTGAAAACCCTATCACTAAAGCTTCTGTACCAGAGGCAGTATTTGCCGAACCGATAGCAATATTATTCAATGATGTTGTATTTCCACTTCCTATGGTAATTCCTCCACTGTTTATATTACTGTTCCCAACCGTTAGCCCCGTTAAACCTGTTACTGTATTTAAGTTACCAAAGACTAAATTATTCGGGCCGGTAGCACTATTCGTATTCCCTATGACTTTAGCACCATTGTTGGCGGTATTTCCTAGTCCAATAGCTACTGCAGGAAAGTTCCCTTGCGCGGAGACAGTGTTATCTTTTCCTAAAGCCACATTTGAAGAAGTACTGTTGGTTAATGTATTATTTGATCCCCAGGTAAATGAAGCATAAGGACCTGTTGCAGAATTAGAATTCCCTCCTTGTAACGTTCCATTAATATCCAGTATTCCTTTTACATTTTTCTGAGTGGCCAAAACCAAATTTTGACTATCACTTGTTCCTAAGTAATTTCCGGTACCAATATTTGCTCCCAAAGCAGCTGTTGTTGCTGTTGTTCCGGCATTCCCTACCGTACGCCAGCTCCCGCTTAAGCTTCCCCATTTGGCACCATCAAAATAATAATACCCAGGTGAGACCACATCAGCAGTCTGCCCGGTAGGTGCAGCTTCAGCTACAGTAACGTATACGATTGCTCCTGTTTGAGCGGTAGTATAGTTTTTGGCTTTCAACTCTATTCCTGTGAGCCTTGGAGCAATCACACCATCAAATTTATTTGTATTGGAAGGTGATCCTACTATATCAAAGGTAGCCTGAGGTTGAGGAGTATTAATCCCTACCTGAGCGACCATGGGCAAACCAGATGTTAAAAGAGCTAAGGTTAATAATTTGTTTTTCATTGTTAATGGTATTTGCTGTTTTTATGTATATGTGTTTTTTATTAAAAGAACAATTCTCTGGCTTTCTCATTTAAATAATAAATGAATTGCCGGATGATTCGCTAAAGAGTGGTAAACATTATGAGAACTATTTAAGATACAAGAGTATGGGCCGATTTGTCGGGGATTTTAATGAGAAATTTAAAACCATCAATAAGTTTAAAAGAATTCGTATAGAACTCTTTGATTTCTTTGAATGCCGGAAGAGTATCTTCTTTGTAGATCGAGTAGAGATCCCCCCATTTATTCCAGGCTGCAACAAATTTTATATCTCTGAGGAATACAATCTGAATATGGCTATCACTAAAAGAAAGAAAGTTGTATTGGGAAGGGATACTATAGAATCTATTGGATTGTTTTTGATCAGCAGACCGTTCATTTACTTTTATGAGATCTCTCTCTTCTGCAGACCATTGATGAACTGAAGTACTTGCTAAGCATTGTTGTAGATAACTATTTATATCTGTGCAATATGGTAATTCAGGTTTACCCATAGCTACAGATATAAACTTAGCGTTTAGTTTTCCTACAGCCGTCATTAGCAAAAGAATTGCTATCTTATGACTACAGGAAAGAAAATAATTTCTATCCAATTATGTTGTGTTTTTTTCGATACAAATATAATATTTTTTCAATCAAAACAATAATTTATTAAATAAAAATCAATCAAAACAGACAAATAATAAAATACAGATAATATATACTACTGATTTTTATCAAATAATCAATCATAATAAAATATTACACAATAAGAAATAAGGATATTCAAATACTATTGTATATTAAAATTCATATTTACAGAGTGTTACAACAAAAAAAGCCCGGGCATTTGCCCGGGCTTCTATATTTATAATAAAATTGAAAATTATTTCAATTCTACTTCAGCACCAGCTTCTTCTAATTGCTTCTTAAGAGCTTCAGCTTCGTCTTTAGAGATACCAGTTTTGATTGGAGCAGGAGCACCATCTACGATATCTTTAGCTTCTTTAAGACCAGCACCAGTTAAATCTTTTACTAATTTAACGATAGCTAATTTAGAAGCACCTGCAGACTTAAGAATTACGTCGAATTCAGTTTTTTCTTCAGCAGCTTCCCCACCACCTGCAGCAACTACTACAGCAGCAGCAGCTGGCTCAATTCCGTACTCATCCTTAAGGATAGTAGCTAATTCGTTTACGTCTTTTACTGTTAAGTTTACTAGCGTTTCAGCTAAATTTTTTAAATCTGACATTGTTGTAATGTTTTTGTTGATTATTTATTTAATTTTTTGAGAGTAATTATTCAGCACTTGGAGTTTCTTCCGTGCTTTCTGCAGCAGGAGCTTCTGGAGCCGCCTCAGCAGGAGTTTCTTCAACAGCAGGAGCAGCTTCTTCAGCTTTAGCTTCTACAGTTTCAGATTTGTTTTGAAGAGCAGAAACAACTCTTTGAATTGGAGATTGAAGTAATCCAATGATTTCTCCGATCATTTCTTCTCTAGACTTGATGTTAGCAAGTGCAGATAAGTTTTCGTCTCCAAGATAGAAAGTTTCCTGAACAAAAGCAGACTTTAAAGCTGGCTTTTCTTCTTTCTTTCTGAACCCTTGGATTAATTTTGCTGGACCGTTTGCAGTCTCAGAAATCATTAATGCAGAGTTTCCTTTAAAAGTCTGGAACATTTCAGAGTAATCTACTCCTTCAATTTGTTCCATTGCTTTTTGCAAAAGTGTATTTTTTACAACTTTTACTTTGATATTTTGCTTGAAAGCCTGTCTTCTGAATTCTGAAGACTTAGCAGCGTTCAAACCGTCTAGATCCGCTACGTATACTACTTTTGCATCCTGAAGCAAGTCTTTGATCTCTTGTATTGCTACAACTTTTTGGTCTTTTGTCATTGTCTTAAGGATTTATATTAGTTAACAGATTTAGTATCAATTGCAATACCAGGGCTCATTGTAGAAGACAAATAAATGCTTTTTACATAAGTACCTTTAGCAGCAGTTGGCTTCATTTTGATCAATGTAGAGATCAATTCCTGCGCGTTTTCTTTGATCTTAGCAGCATCGAAAGATACTTTACCAATACCAGCGTGGATGATACCATACTTGTCTACTTTGAAATCAATTTTACCTGCTTTCACTTCAGTTACTGCTTTACCAATTTCCATTGTTACAGTTCCTGATTTAGGGTTAGGCATTAGACCTCTTGGACCTAATACTCTACCTAATGGACCTAATTTACCCATTACAGCTGGCATAGTAACGATAACGTCAACATCTGTCCAACCTTCTTTGATTTTTTGTAAATATTCGTCAAGACCTACATAGTCAGCACCAGCAGCTTTAGCTTCTGCTTCTTTATCTGGAGTTACAAGAGCTAATACCTTAACATCTTTACCAGTACCATGAGGAAGAGATACTACACCTCTTACCATTTGGTTTGCTTTTCTAGGGTCTACACCTAATCTTACAGCGATATCTACAGAAGCATCAAACTTTGTAGTGTTCACCTCTTTTACAAGAGCTGAACCTTCTTCAAGGTTATAGATTCTTCCTTTTTCTACTTTACTTAAAGCTTCCTTTTGCTTTTTTGTCAATTTTGCCATTTCTTTAGGTTTTAAGCGTTAGTTGGTTTAGTTCCTGTTACTTTTAATCCCATAGATCTAGCAGTACCTGCAACCATAGAAAGAGCAGAGTCCAGTGTAAAGCAGTTAAGATCTGCCATTTTATCTTCAGCGATCTTTTTCACTTGATCCCAAGATACAGAACCTACTTTGTTTCTGTTTGGTTCACCAGAACCACCCTTGATTTTAGCCGCATCCATTAACTGGATTGCTGCAGGAGGAGTTTTAATTACGAATTCAAAAGATTTGTCTTCGTATACTGTAATTACTACAGGTAAAACTTGTCCTGGCTTATCTTGGGTTCTTCCGTTAAATTGCTTACAAAACTCCATGATGTTCACACCTGCAGAACCCAATGCTGGACCTACTGGTGGAGAAGGGTTAGCTGCGCCACCTTTCACCTGAAGCTTTACCATTTTAAAGACTTTCTTAGCCATTGTTTGTTTTTTAAATTTGAATAATTAATGAGTTTGGAAGCATTTATTATTCAGCAGGTTATCCTACTCACTTATGATAAACCTACTTTTTGGACTGCAAAAGTATAAAATATTTTTGAAATAGCAAACGGAAATTGCTGATTTTTAAAAAGTTTAAGAAAAAAAAATTATAAAGTACAGCAATCCATTTTATAATATTGTGAAGAAGACATAAAACAAAAACGGCCATTTGATGTAAATGACCGTTTTTTATAAAAAGAAAGTATTTTTAAAAACCAGATGGTTTATTAATCGTTTGTGTAGAACCATCAGTTCCACCAAGATCAGCATTGATATCGCTGATATTCTGTTTTTCAATCAATCTTCTATACGCCATCAGATAAAGGTCAACAGTAAAGTTGTTATACGTTCTTGATGGAGTGGCTGAAGACACTGAGAGAAGTCTGCTGTCGGTAAACCTTGCTCTGATATGCCATGTTCCGTTACTTTTAAAGGCAACAACATCCGGAGATCCCTGTTTGTTATCATTCACACCATTGTCTCCATAATCAAGCATAACATTTGTAGTTCCATCATTTAACTTGAATGAATAATTATGAAGGATAACCAGAAAATTGTTTGCATCAATTTTGGTATCATAGTCTGTGATTCCTGCTCCAGATATTCCTGTAAGGGTAAGCTTAAGATAATTAAATAATCCACTGCTTTCTAAGGTCGGATCATACAACTGCAACCCATTTTGTGAAGTTGCTAAAAAGCTTCCTCCCGTCATGGTAGGCTCTCCCGGATTTCTTAAATATAAAGAATTTGTATATGTTTTTCCGTTAACGTCAAGTGTCTCTGTAGGGTTTGCTGTATTGATCCCTACTTTTCCTTTCTGGGCATTCAAAAATATCCCAAGGCACATGATTATTGTGATATAAATTTTTCTTTTCATAGTTTTTTATTGAAGCCCTATAGGCGTATTGGTTGATACTCCTGAATAACCAGGTGATGCTGATGCAGAAACTGAACCGTTGAAGGTTCCCCAGTCTTTCACCAGTGATTTTTCAAAAACATTCAGCGTAAGGGTCCATGTTCCGTTTTGGGAAGAAACAGTTCCGGCACCTTTAAAAGCTAAATTAATAGCATGGTAATTTTTACCTCCACTCGTAACCTGAGTAACTTCTGTGGCATAAGAACCATATGATTTTGGATTGGTTGTCGTGTTTGCTGCCGACACCGCTCCTGTAAAAACAGCACCTGTAATTGCTACTACATATTTATTTACTTCTAATCCTGTATTGAGGTTTACAACTTCATCTTGTCTTACATTGGTCAATACAACATTATACATATTTACAGGAGCTACATTACGGAGCGAAATATCCAACAGCTTCACCTTGCCTACCGGCGAAGTATCTTTAGAACGGGTAAGGAGAAGATAATTTCCGCTTGCCTTCGTATTTTCAGTATCTATTAAATAGGACTCTACCAATGTTTCTCCTTCAACATCAAGAGTTCCTTGAGGTGTTTTAGTATTAATTCCTACTTGAGCATTTATGCTTAAAGCAGCAAAACCCGTAAAGAGTATCGCAATAATTTTTTTCATATTGAATTTTATTGAATTAATGGAGCTGCTGCAGCACCTGTAGTTGAAGTATTAAGATTTTGTGTAGTATTAAAATCTTTGGCATATGATCTGTCAAATACCAATAAATTCAGTGTCCAGACTCCCGTCGGGAAAGAGTTATCAGGAGCAAATCCTTGATAATCTGCTTTAAGCTTCCATGTTCCTCCTGATGAATACGCAAAGATCTGAGGCATTGGAGTAACCCAGTCTGCAGTAAAAGTTCTTGTGGGCTGTGTAAATCCAAAAGATGAGATAACCACCAAAAACTTAGTAGAATTAATCATGGTGTCAAACTGATTTACCCAATCTTTATCAGAAGGATCGCAGGTAATTTTGAATTGAATAAGATTAATTGGCGCTGGTGAATTGGGTACAAAAGAGTCATTGTACGCTGTAATTTTGTTTTCAGGAGCAGGAGATTTGATAATGAAAGTGTAATTCTCATCCGCTTTCAGTTTTTCCATGGGCTGCTTGAAAACAATTCCTGATGTCTTCATTGTACCGTTTACGCTAAGTTGCTTCTCCGGTGTTGTAGTATTGATGCCAACCTGCGCACTGGTGAGCACAGATGCCCCCACCAAAATAATCATCGAAATAATTTTTGTCATTGGGTTATGTGTTTATATAAGCTTGTGTTTTTGAATACCTAATCCAATATTGTATGCTTTTAGTTAAAAAACATAAAACATTCATACACCTGCAAATAGTGTATAAAAATAAAAAGCATAAAATTTTATGGATTATTTAACAGTTGGTTTGCAAGAAGTATGCCATCCAAAAGTGAATTAAGTAAAAGAAAAAAGCTTTGGTGTAAAAAAAAACACAAATAATCTCCAAATGGTGAAAATTAATATAAAGCAAAGTACGCGGTACAAGTAATCAGCAGAAGAATATATTTTAAACTATCAAAAAATAATCATCAGAAAGTTTATATGCATGTACTCTATAGACAAAATCGAAATTTATTTTCGCTATTTAAGCAAAATTTTACAGTAAGGGGATTTCATCTATTGAAAAATTTTAAGCTAAAATCTAATTCCATGGATTGCTTCCACCTTCACTTCAACGTTCATCATTCATCATTTATAATTAATAAGTAACTCATGTATAAAGACAAAAAAGACCGCTAGTAAGCGGTCTTTTATATTTTATATAAGTAATTATTATACTTTTTCTACTTGCATGTAGCTAAGCTCCATTGGAGTTTTTCTACCGAAGATCAATACAGAAACTTCAATTTTCTTTTTGTCTTCAAGAATTTTCTCAACTGTACCATTGAATCCGTTGAAAGGTCCATCGATTACTTTAACGTTTTCACCTACTACATAAGGAATTTCAATATCGCTTGCAAATTCTGAAAGTTCATCCATTCTTCCAAGCATTCTGTTGACCTCTGATTTTCTCATTGGAACAGGATCTCCTCCTTTTGTTAAACTTAAGAAAGAAATAACCCCAGGAATATTCTTGATAGCGTGAGGAATCTCTCCCATCAGATCAGCTTCAATCATCAAGTATCCAGGATAGTAAGGTCTTTCTTTAGGAACTTTTTTACCGTTTCTAATTTGGATTACCTTTTCCATAGGAATAACCACTTGAGTAACGTACTGCTCAAACCCTAAACGTTTGATTTCTGTCTCAATATAGTTTTTCACTTTATTTTCCTGTCCGCTGATTGCTTTCAGCACATACCATTTCAATTCGCTCATTATGGGAAAATACTTAATTATTAATTGAACAAGTTGATTAGCATTCCTATTATGTTGCTGACTGCTTTTGAAAACAATTCATCAACTCCAAAGGTAAATAATGCCAGAATCACTGTCGCAATAGTCACCACGATTGTAGAAGACTGAAGATCAGCCCATTTTGGCCATTCAACCTTATGTCTGAATTCGTTATAAGAACCTTTTAAAAAATCGACAAATGAACTCATAATTTATATTTGCACGGGCACAAGGATTCGAACCCTGATCAACGGTTTTGGAGACCGGTATCCTACCATTGGACGATGCCCGTAGATTAAAAGCTCCGTAAAGAAATTCCTTACGGAAGCTTTTTATATTTTAAGATGATTAGTCTAGGATTTCAGTAACCTGACCTGAACCAACTGTTCTACCTCCTTCTCTGATTGCAAATCTAAGACCTACGTTAAGAGCGATTGGTTGTAACAATTCTACAGTGATCTCTAAGTTATCACCAGGCATTACCATTTCTACACCTTCTGGTAAGAAGATCTCACCTGTAACGTCAGTAGTTCTTACATAGAACTGAGGACGGTACTTGTTGTGGAATGGAGTGTGACGTCCACCTTCTTCCTTAGAAAGGATATAAACAGAAGCTTTGAATTTTTTGTGTGGCTTAACTGAATCTTTCTTAGCGATAACCATACCTCTCTTGATGTCAGTTTTTTCAATACCTCTCAACAATAGACCTACGTTATCTCCAGCTTCACCTCTATCTAGGATCTTTCTGAACATCTCAACTCCTGTAATAGTAGAAGTTAATTTCTCATCACCCATACCAACGATATCAACTGGATCACCAGTGTTGATAACACCAGCCTCGATTCTACCAGTTGCTACAGTACCTCTACCTGTAATAGAGAATACATCTTCAATAGGCATCAAGAATGGCTTATCCATATCTCTTGTTGGTTGCTCGATCCAATTATCAACAGCATCCATTAATTCTTCTACACTTTTGAACCATTTGTCTTCTGTGTTAACAGGAGATGAAGTAGCTGCAGTAAGTGCACCTAGTGCAGAACCTTGAATTACTGGAGAGTTATCTCCGTCAAAATCATAAGTAGACAATAAGTCTCTAAGTTCCATTTCAACTAGCTCTAATAATTCAGCATCGTCTACCATGTCAACTTTGTTCATGAAAACAACAATTCTAGGTACGTTTACCTGACGGCAAAGTAAGATATGTTCTCTTGTTTGAGGCATTGGTCCATCAGTTGCAGCACATACTACGATTGCTCCATCCATCTGAGCAGCACCAGTTACCATGTTCTTAACATAGTCGGCGTGACCTGGACAGTCAACGTGAGCATAGTGTCTATTTTCAGTTTCGTACTCAATGTGAGCAGTATTGATAGTGATACCTCTTTCTTTTTCTTCTGGAGCAGAGTCAATAGCAGAGAAATCTTTCTTCTCAGCAAGACCTTTGCTAGCTAACACAGCACTAATTGCTGCAGTAAGTGTTGTTTTACCATGGTCAACGTGACCAATAGTACCAATGTTCAAGTGTGGTTTGTTACGATTAAACGTTTCCTTTGCCATGATTTAAATTATTTATTTATTGTTTTTCAAATTTTCAGTGTGCAAATATAATGAATTTTTAAATACCAAAAACTTTTTATTAAAAAAACTTTCAATATTCTCATCCACTGAAGGACAAACCTTACATTTCCACGTATTGAGAATGCAAATTTACACAAATTTCTTAATTGAAAAAAATCCTTAGAAACGTTTTATTAAAAATATAAACTATCTTACTAATTATGAATACAATATACCGGTAAAAAAATCCTAAAAATATGTCTACCTATAAATCCATTTCTATTTTTTTCTCGTACATACAAAAACAACTAAAATTAATATTATGAGAAAACTATTACACATCTACTTCGCCCTGTTTGCCATTGCAACTTTGTTTTCGTGTGACAATTCGGATGAAAACTATATGTCGGAAAATACCCCTCAGGGTCCGGATCTTATGGTATACGGAATAACAGCAATGAATGAGCTTGTTTATTTTAATTCCAATAATCCAAAGACTTTCACCTCAAAAACTGCTGTAACAGGTATTACATCAGGAGAAAAATTGTTAAGTATAGATTTCAGACCTGCAACAGGAGAACTCTATGCATTATCTAATGCCAGTAAATTATATATCATCAATACTTCCAATGCTTCAGCAAGAGCCGTAAGCTCCACAGCATTTGCTCCTTTGATTTCGGGGACCATAGCTTCTATTGATTTCAATCCTACCGTTGACAGAATTCGCCTGGTGAGTAATACCGGACAAAATCTGCGTTTACATCCGGAAACCGGAGCTATTGCCGCCACTGATATTACTATTAACGGTACCGGAAGTCCTTCGATAACAGGATTAGCTTACACAAACAGTAAAGCCGGTGCTACTGCGACTGTTTTATATGATATTGATCCGGCTTTAGGAAAATTATACAAACAAGATCCTCCCAACAATGGAACTTTAGTGGAAGTGGGAAGTTTGGGAACCACTTTTACCGGGCAGGCTGCTTTTGACATTAAATTTGATAACAGTACTGCTCTATTAGCGCTCAGTGATAAATTGCATGTTCTGGATCTGAATAATGGAAAAACAACATATGTAGGTTCTCTTCAGCAGGCTGTCATTGATCTTGCCATTCCTACAGAACCGGTAGCCTATGCCATTGACAATTCTAATACTCTCCAAATTTTCAATCCAAACAGTCCGATGCCAGTTTCCAAGACAGTAGCAGGATTACAAAGTGGTGAGAATATTTTAGGGATAGATTTCCGTCCTGTAAACGGACAATTGTATGCATTGGGAAGTTCAAGCAGAATTTACACCATCAATTTGGGTACAGGTGCCGCTACGGCTGTGGGTACTACTCCTTTTGCTACTTTACTTTCCGGAACAGATTTCGGCTTCGATTTCAATCCTACGGTGGATAGAATAAGAGTAGTGAGCAATACAGGACAGAATCTTCGCTTAAATCCTAACGACGGAACAATTGCCGCTGTAGATCTTGTCTTAAATCCAGGAAGCCCTATGATAAGCGCTGCAGCGTATACTAATAATTTTGCGGGAAGCACGGCTACTACTCTATTTGTCATTGATCATAATACGGACAAATTATACCAGCAAAACCCTCCTAATAATGGAACTTTAGTAGAGACAGGCTCTTTAGGAATTAACATTACAAGTGCTAATGGTTTTGATATTGGAAGCATGAGCCAAAAAGCCTATTTAATGGCATCGGTAGGTTCATCCACAAAAATTTACTCCATCAATACAACAACAGGAGCAGCAACTTCAGTTTCCGATTATCCGAATGCTGTAAAAGCTTTTACAGTGGGATTAGGATTTTAAACTTCGACTCATCCTATTTTTATTTCAATAAATGCAGAAGCGCGGAAAACTTTGTTTTCCGCGCTTCTTACTAATATAAATGAAAGATAATTTAAATATGACTGAGCTTCTTCGTCCTGTTGAATATCCAGAAGATAATCGGGAAAATAAGCAGTGTAAGAACTGTTGCTGTAATAAGTCCTCCAATAATTACAATAGCCAAAGGTTTTTGTGATTCCGAGCCAATACCTGTAGATAAAGCTGCCGGCATCAATCCTATAGACGCCATAAGTGCTGTCATAATTACTGGTCTGGTTCTGGATTTCACTCCGTTTAATATCGCTGAGTCTATATCCATGCCGTCTTTAACGTTCTGATGGAACTCCGTGATAAGGATGACACCGTTCTGGATACAAATTCCCAAAAGGGCAATCATTCCTACTCCGGCAGAGATTCCAAAATTGATTCCGGTAACATGCAGTGCAATAATCCCACCGATTAAAGCAAAAGGTACGTTGGCCAATACCAAAAGGGAATCCTTCATATTTCCAAACAGAATAAACAGCAGGAAGAAAATCATCAGAATACTCACCGGTACCACCTGCGTCAGCCTGTGTGATGCACGTTGCTGGTTTTCAAACTGACCGGTCCATCCTACGGAATACCCATCAGGAAGTTCAATAGCATCCACTTTTTTCTGGGCATCGGCGATCGTACTTCCTAAATCTCTATCCCGAATGGAGAATTTAACTCCAATATATCTTTTGATATTATCTCTATAAATAAATGCAGCCCCGTTGTCTTTAACGATAGTACTGATTTCTTTTAAAGGAATCTTTGCCCCATCCTGTGTAGGAACCATCAACGCTGCAATGTCATTTTCATTGGTTCTGTATTCCTGGGAATATCGCAGACGGATTGGGAACTTTCTTTCGCCATCGAACATTTCTGAAGCGGTTTTTCCTCCAAAAGCCATTTCCAGTACGGCTTGTGCATCCGCCGGCATTACTCCATAAGCAGCCATTTTATCTCTGTCCAGCACAACACTTACTTCTGGCTGTCCTATATTTTTAATAATTCCCGGATCTTTTACCCCTTGTACATCTTTAATTTTTAATACCACTTCGTTGGCTAATTTATCAAGGGTTTCCAGGTTATCACCATAAATTTTGATTCCGTTTTCGGCTTTAAAACCAGCTACAGCTTCTGCTACGTTATCGGAAATCGGTTGGGAATAGTTGAACGTAATTCCCTGATAACTTCTGAGCTTTTTGTCAATTTCATTAATCAATTCATCGTAGGTGATCTTACGTTTCCATTCTTCTCTTGGCTTAAGGTTAACGGCAAACTGTACAAACCCGAATCCATTGGGATCTGTTCCATCATTACTTCTCCCTGTCTGCGCAAGAACATCTGTCACTTCTGAGAAGCTCATAATGTCTTTCTTTAAAAGATCTGCTGTTTTCAATGATTCTTTCAATGAAGAACTCATTGGCATTTCAGCAGTGATCCAAAGTGAACCTTCGTTGAGCTGCGGCAAGAATTCTGTTCCTAAAAATTTACCGGAAAACAAAGTAACTACCAGAAACGAGATCGCAACAATCATACTCGTTTTTTTATGCTTAAATGTTAAATTAAAGCCTTTCAAAACGATCCTATCCCAAAAATTAACAAACGGATTGTTCTTTTCTCTTACATTTTTATTTAAAAGGAGATGGGAAAGAACAGGAACCAATGTTAATGTAAATATCAATGCTCCTATCAATGCAAATCCCAACGTAAACGCTAAAGGCGAGAACATCTTCCCTTCCACTTTCTGGAATGAGAAGATGGGAATAAGAGAGGTAATGATAATCAATTTTGAAAAGAAGATTGCTTTTCCTAATCCGGTTCCGGTCTGCTTGATCCAGCCTCCCTTTGCAAGTTTATTAAATTTCTCCATGCCATACCGTTTGGCTTTATGATCCAGCATTACGAAGAGTCCTTCTACCATGACGACGGCTCCGTCTATGATAATCCCAAAGTCTACTGCTCCTAATGAAAGCAGGTTGGCACTCATCCCGGCTAGTTTTAAACATAAAAATGCAAATAGTAAGGATAGAGGAATAATGATGGAAACAATCAATGTTGTTCTCCAGTCGGCCATAAAGATCAAAACGATTACCGTTACCAGTACAATTCCTTCAATAAGATTATGCATTACAGTATGGGTCGTAAAATCCATCAGGTTATCACGGTCATAGAAAGTAACCATTTTCACATCTTTTGGAAGAACTTTTTCGTTGAGCTCTTTAATTTTAGCTTTCACTCCCACCAAAACTTCTCTTGGATTTTCTCCTTTTCTCATTACCACGATTCCTTCTACTGTATCATCGTGATTATTCAGAGCCGCCTGTCCTACTCTAGGCATAGAACTTTCATGTACTTCTGCTACATTTTTTACCAAAACAGGGTTTCCACTATCATTTTGAATGGTAATATTTCCGATGTCGGCAATCGATTTTACCAAGCCAATTCCTCTTACAACATAGGCCTGCCCATTTTTCTCAATCACATCACCCCCTACATTCAGATTACTCTTGGTAACGGCATCATATACCTGAAGCGGTGTCAGGTTGTATTTATCTAATGCGCGTGGATCGATACTCAATTCGAACACTTTATCCTGTCCTCCGAAAACGTTAATATCTGCTACACCGGGCACTCCTCTTAAAGCACGGTCTATCACCCAATTTTGCAGCGTAAGAAGACTACGGGAATCCTTTGTTTTACTTTCCAGCGTATATCTGAAAATCTCACCGGTTGGCCCGTAGGGTGGCTGTACTTCCGGGTCTACCTCATCAGGAAGGCTAATGGTTCTTAACTGGTTATTGACCTGATTTCTGGCAAAAGTATCGTCCACCCCATCGTCAAACAGAATTTTAACAATGGAAAGTCCAAACATCGTGGTACTCCTCACACTTGTTTTCTTCTGAACCGGGCTCATCGCCAACTCAATGGGGGTAGTAACAAAACGTTCTACTTCTTCTGCACTACGCCCATTCCACTGGGTAATGATTACAATCTGGGTATTGGTAACATCCGGAAAAGCTTCAATAGGCATATTTTTGAAACTTATAAAACCGGAGATCGCTAAAATCGCCACCCAGATAAAGGTAAATGCTTTATTTTTTAATGAAAAAGCAATTATATTTTTTATGAATTTATTCATGATAGATAAATTGATGACCTAAAAAAGCCGTTGAAAGAAAATACAAATATTCTTAATGGTTTAATAAGACTAGCTGTTCAGTGAACGGTATATCAGCAGCTGATTGTTGGTAATCACTTCTTCTCCTTCTTTCAGTCCATCTGCAACATAGGTAACATCTCCTACCTGCTTTAATACTTTAATTTCTCTGATTTTCACATCTGTTCTAGATTTGAAAATAACGACAAAGCTTTTGTTGTCATCAAAAATGACAGCCTTTGACGGTAAAGTAAGCATCGTACTGCTTTCTAAGCTGGATACTTTTATCGTAGCTTTACTATCCGGAATCAGAAGTCCGTTGGCGTTGTCCAGCACTACTCTTGCCTGCATGGCATTGGTCTGCGGATCAATAATCTTGAATATTTTATCGATTTTCCCATCAAAAAATTTATCCGGATAAGAGAGGGTAGATACCTGCGCTTTCATTCCAAGGCTGATCTTATCAATATCAGATTCATTGACGTTCATGATGGCCCATACATTGGTTGTATTGGCAACATCAAAGATATTATCACTCCTGTCACTTCTCAGCTGCATATCTTTATTGATACTTTTCTGAACAATATAACCGCTGATAGGGGCTACTACACTGTATATATTTCCGCTTTTCACATTATAGACCGTACTTATTGCTGCTGTTCTCTGCATTTGGTCTTCGGCTTTTTGCAATTGGCTTTTAGCTTCCAGGACATCTCTTTCTGTATTAAGTTTTCCTTCATACAATTCCTTGGCAACACGAAGATTATTTTTAGCCACTACCATATCGGTTTTAGCATCACTTACATCTTTTTGAATTTCTGCAAGCTCGGTACTTCGGATCGTTGCCAGCACCTGCCCCTTTTTTACATAATCTCCAAGCTCTACATTTACACTCATCACGTTTCCTCCTACCAATGGATAAACATCTATATAACTGTTTTTATCTGCAGAGATCTTTCCGTAGAAGCTATACTGATCTTCTATATTCTTCTTTTCAACTTTTGCCAGAGAAATAGAACTCAACATGGTATTGCTAAGCTCAAATCCTTTTTTAGCCTGATTGGTTTTTTCTTCCTCTTTTTTTGAACAGGCCAATAATGAGAGGGCTATCAATACGGGGATAATATATGTTTTCATGATTTTAATAGAAGATTTTCGTTTGTACTAGTTGATTAAGCTGTTCTGCCGACTGCATGATTTCATTTTTCATATCATAGATCTGAAGGGCTGTTTCCCTATAGCTGTCCATGAAATCTGTAAATTCTATCAGGTTGACATTTCCTTTTCTGAAATTGGTCAACATTCCGTTGTATACAAGATCCATATTCTGCAGATCTGTCGTTTTAATATCCAGAAGCTGATCATACTGGGTCTTCCAGGTTTTATAGGCAGACTGAATTTTGGTTTGTAGTGTGAGTTTCTGAAAGTCTGCATTTTTCTGGTTCTGCTGAATAGCATAGTTTGCTTTTTCCACATTCCCCTGATTTGATTTCCATAAAGGCAAAGGAATTCCTAGAGTCAGGTTGGCTTCATTATTAAATGTTCCTCCTGCCTGATCCCATGCAGCACCTACTGTCACATCAGGTACATTCAATGATTTCTGCCATTGTGCATATAGCTTACTGTTATCAATAAGCTTAAGGTTATATCGGTAATCTGCATTATTTTCCAGCGCTTTGCCTTTAAGCTCTTCTTCATCGCCGAAGGGTTGTGCCGCCAATGCTTCTTTAGCTTCAGCCTCAGACATTGTGGGCTCTATATCTTCTGAAATTCCCGTTAACACTTTTAAATTCTGTTCAAAATCAAGAATGTTTTTATTGATCTCCAGTTTATCATGATTCAGTTGGATCACAATACTCTGAAGTCTGACAGCATCTTTAAGGGAAACGTTTCCTTTTGCCGACTGTACACGATAGGCATTTAAGAGGTCATTCATATACCCTAGCTGCTTATTGGTGTTCTCAAGTTTTAGTTTTTCGTAATAAAGATTAAAATAAGCAGAACGAAGCTGAGATCTTAAATCGGCAAGCAATTGGGAAAACTGAAGCTGCGCCAATTCTTTATTGGATTTGGCAAAAGCAATTTCATTTTTCTTTTTCCCACCCATATAGATCAACTGTGTAATTCCCGCTCCTTTTGAATGTCCTACATCAAAAACCTTTTTATCTTTAGGATTATAAGCATTAAACTGCCCACTCAATTGGGGCAATTCCCAGATTTTAGCCTGCAGAATATCTGCATCAGCCATATTGATGTTGTATTGTTCGGCGAGCAGTTGTAAGTTGTTCTTCTGAAAAGCTTCTTCACAATCCAAAAGAGACATCTGCTGTTGTGCCGCCATGAATGAGGAAATGGTGAGGCACAGCACTGCAATTCTGTTCATTATTTTTCTTTTTAAAATACAAAATTGCTTTGATGCGATTAAAAGAAACTTAAATGACGCTTAAAAAAATATTAAAATAGGCTTGAATAGCCCATTTACAAGAAGTCTGAAAGAATAAAAAAAGTATTTTATTCTCTTATTGTTGAATTTTTAATTAAAAATTTAATCCGTAGTTTAACAAAAAAGCAACTGTTTTTTTAAGACCAGTTGCTTTTATACTTATTTTTTGAAAAATAATGTGAATTTATTAATGTAATCTTCAGGAGAAGAGTATATAATATCAGCATCGTGGTATTCAAGGATTCTTTTAACGATTCTAAGACCTAAGCCTGATCCTGATATATTTTGAGCATTATTTCCTCTTGTGAAAGCTTCAAACAGTTTCATCTGTTCTCCTTCAGAAATGGTATTTCCGTGAGAAATAACTTCTATAGAAAGATTATCGCTTGTTTCGGTAATCAAGACATTCACTTCCGTATTGTCTGAATATACCGCTGCATTTTTGAAAAGATTAATAAAGACAATCACCAGCAGCGACTGAATCCCTTTTATCGTCAGAAAAGCATTTTCAGAACTATCTTCATTAATCAGGAAATCCATCTTAAGTTTCGGGTAACTTTTCTCGACTGCTTCAAAGGCCTCAAAAATGACTTCATCAATCCTTACCTCTTCATAGATACTCTGGATATTTTCTTTATCAAATTTCGTAAGCAGCAAGAGAGAATTCGTCAGATCTGACAACTGGTATACATCCCGCTGAATCTGCTGCAGGGCGGATAAGGTTTCTGGAGAATGTTCCTCAAATTTAATAAGGTTTTCCAACTGAAATGCCATCCTTGTAATGGGTGTTCTGATCTCATGTGAAGCACTCGCTGTAAAATCCTTTTGTGACTGAAATACATCATCCAATCTTCCGATCATGGTATTAAAAGATTTTGCAAGGACACTCACTTCATCATTGGACTGCTGAACAGGAATCTGCGTTGTCAGTTTATGGGCCGTAACTTCAGAAATTTCCTTATTCAGGTCTTCCAGCGGACGGAGGAATTTTTCAACAAAATAATAACTAAAAAACCCAATAAGCATTGTACTCATAACATATGCTGTGATCAAAAGATATTTAAGATACCCCAGCTTTGATTTTCCATTAGTATCAAAGGCACTGGTCAAAATATAATAGTTTTCACCATTGATATTTCTAAGCGCAGCATAGATCTCCGGAATTGTTTTCTCTGTGTAAATAATCTTCTTTCTATCCAGCTCTTTAAGCATCGCACTATCCCAGGTAACATTCCGATCCTTGATTGTACTATAGATCAGTTCCTTTTTTTCATTGAAAATTAAAATCTTTTCATTCAAAAGGATATTATCAGAGTTCTCATTGAAAAAAACCGGAGCTTCTTCTTCAAAATCTTTGGATTTTGAAATGAAATGGGAAGTAAATTCAAGTCTCTGCCTGAACCTTTCTTTGAACTCATCTCTTCTAAAATCATTAAAAGATAAATAAATAACCGCCATCACCATTCCAAAGAGTAATGAAAAGGCGATACTGATCGTCAAAGCTATCTTTCTTTTTAAAGACATTTATAATGGACTTAGGTAATATCCGAAACCGGAACGGGTATGAATTAATTTTACTTTGAAATCTTTATCAATCTTTTTCCTTAAGAAATTGATATAAACTTCCACTGTATTCGTATTTGTATTAAAATTGTGTTCCCACACATGTTCTGTGATCTGCTGTTTGGAAACCGTTCTCCCTTGCGCTTCCGCAAGATAGACCAGCAGTTGAAATTCTTTCAGCGTAAGTGTTATTTCATTTCCACCTCGATAGACCTTTTGCTCAGTTTTATTGATAATGAGGTCATCTATCCTCAGAATATCTTGATCCGAATTATCTGAAGGTGCTTTTCTCCTCAACAAAGAATTTATTCTTAAAAGAAGTTCTTCAAACTGAAAAGGTTTTACCAGATAGTCATCAGCCAGCCTGGTAAAGGCATCCTTCTTATCAGAGATATCTCCATAAGCAGAAATGATAATAATGGGTGTGTTCTTGTCGAAAGAACGAATCGTCTGGCAGACATCAAGTCCATTTATTTTGGGAACATTGATATCCAATAAATACAGATCATATGTATTATTTTTTATCTGGCGGAGAAAAGTCTCTCCGTCATAGATCTTATCACAGCTAAAATTATTTGATTCTAAAAATCTGCAAAGCTCTGCAGAAAGAATGAGATCATCTTCTAATAAAAGAATATTCATCAAAAATTTATTTTACACGAATTTAACGAAAATTTTATGATTGAGATTCTAAAGATGAAGTAAAAGTTTTTAGAACCTATCTCTATTTGATATTGAAGAGAGATTAGGTAAAAAAATTATGAAGCAATGGGTCATGATTTTATCTAAGCAGACGTTTAGCTATAAAATGGCTTTAAAAACAAAATCGTTTTCCTTTTCTTTTTTAAAATAAAATTTGGGCAAAAAAAAATCCCGAAGAAATTCGGGAAAATCGAGAGCCAACTACGGGACTTGAACCCGTGACCTCTTCCTTACCAAGGAAGCACTCTACCGCTGAGCTAAGTCGGCATCAAATAAAAAAATCACACTGAGTAGCGTGATTTTTTTTGAGCGGAAGACGGGGGTCGAACCCGCGACATTCAGCTTGGAAGGCTGACGCTCTACCAACTGAGCTACTTCCGCAATTTTGTTTCCAAAATTATTGGTAAACGCTGTGCAAAACTAAGAAAACTTCTTTGATTTTGCAAGTTTTTTTTATAATATAAAAAGTGGGGAGAGCAGGATTCGAACCTGCGAAGCCGAAGCAACTGAGTTACAGTCAGTCCCATTTAGCCACTCTGGAATCTCCCCAAATATGTTATATTAAAATGAGCCTCCAGAGGGATTCGAACCCACGACCCCGAGATTACAAATCACGTGCTCTGGCCAACTGAGCTATGGAGGCATTTTAATAAAAGACTGAAAGTGATAGAGAGACTCTACTCTACACGTTTCAGTGTTAAAAAAAATCACTTTAAAAAGATGATTTTTTTGAGCGGAAGACGGGGGTCGAACCCGCGACATTCAGCTTGGAAGGCTGACGCTCTACCAACTGAGCTACTTCCGCAATTTTGTTTCCAAAACCATTGGTAAACGCTGTGCAAAACTAAGAAAACTTATTTAATCTTGCAAGTTTTTTTTATAAAAATATAAAGTGGGGAGAGCAGGATTCGAACCTGCGAAGCCGAAGCAACTGAGTTACAGTCAGTCCCATTTAGCCACTCTGGAATCTCCCCAAATATGTTATATTAAAATGAGCCTCCAGAGGGATTCGAACCCACGACCCCGAGATTACAAATCACGTGCTCTGGCCAACTGAGCTATGGAGGCAAATATAAAAAAGAATTCAAAAGATCGCTGTTCCTTTTTTGCGAGTGCAAATATAGAACGGATTTTTTGAATTCTCAAATATTTTATAAACTTTTTTCGACTTTTTTTTTAAGCCATTTCTTTCTTCTTGATTAAGAGCTTTTTAGCAGTATCAACACAAAGGTCCATACTTTCTTCAAAACTCGCTGTTGTCTTTTTTACTACGATATCGTCACCCGGAACCGCCAAAATAATCTCAGCAGTTTTATTCGCTTTATCCGCGTTATTTTCTACTTTTAAGAATACCTTACACTCATGAATCTTATCATAGAAGGTATCTAATTTGCTTACTTTTTTTTCGATGTGTGATTCTAGTGGTTCGTGTGGAGTTAAACCAATTGATTGTACTGAAATCTTCATAATTCTTCTTTTTTTGATGCTCGAGGGTGAGCCTGATTAAACACTTTTTTCAATTGTTCAATATTAGCATTCGTATAGACTTGAGTACTGGCAAGACTGGAATGCCCTAATATTTTTTTCACTTTGGAGATCTCCGCCCCATTATCCAATACGTGAGTAGCAAAGCTATGACGAAGGATGTGAGGACTTCTTTTTTCTTTCGTTGTTATAAGACTAAGGTACTTATTAACTACCACATAAACAAATTTTTCGCTGAGTTTTTTCCCTTTCTTATTTACAAAAAAATACGATTGATATTCTGCCTGTGGTTTTCTTACTTCCATATAGCTCTTAAGAAGCTCAGACAATTCATTGGAAATGGGAACTACCCTTTCTTTATTCCCTTTCCCTATTACTTTTAATTCATTTCCGTATAAGTCAACATTCTCAAATATCAGGCCACAAAGTTCGGCTTTACGCATCCCTGTTTGGTAAAGTACCTCCATAATGCATTTTTCAAGCACATTATGTACCTGTTCGAAGATTCTTTCATTAAGATCCTTCATTTCTTCTTCAGACATAGGGATCTGTTTTTCAGCGTAAAACTTCAGGGAAGAGATTCCTTCTGTAGGAGAAACTTTAATTTCCCCTATTTTCAAAAGAAATAGATAAAAACTACGAAGAGAGGACAACTTCCTATTAATACTTCTTTTGGAAATATTGTTTTCACTCAGTTCAACAATAAAATTTCTTATAATTTTCTTGTCTGCTTTGGCTAAATTGTCGGAAGATTCTGTTCGGAGACAGAAATGGGAAAAGTCTGCAAGGTCTTTTTTGTAGCTTGTAATGGTATGAGGAGAATACCTTTTCTCGAATTGTAAGTAGTCTATAAATTTATCCAACATGAGCTAGGGCATAAAATAAAAAATTCACTCCTCAAATATAATATTTAAGAAGTGAATTTAATATGTGTTTAAGAAAAAAATTCTTAAGCCTGCTCTTCCTTGCTAAGTGCTCTTTGTTTGTAAGCAGCTTTTAACTTAGATTGTCTCAAAGTTACAGAAGGCTTGATAAACGCTTGTCTAGATCTTAATTGACGAACTGTACCTGTTTTATCAAATTTTCTCTTGTATTTTTTTAAAGCTCTGTCGATGGATTCACCATCTTTTACTGGAATTATTAACATATTTTACATCTCATTTTGGATTGCAAAGCTAGACTTTTTTTCTTAAAGTACAAAATATATTACAACAAACAATCACTTCCTCATTCAAAATTTGCTTAAAAATCCAGTATTGAAGACTATTAACACGGAATATTATTTTTATCCACAATGATCAAATATAATCATCACAAGATCATTAATCCATATACTCTACACCCAATTTTCATTAAAATCCAACCATATTAATGAAATGTAAACTAAAAGCATTATCTTTGCATTCACTTTATTCATGGGGTTGACTGGTTTCGACAGCAAGACCAATGGGTAAGTAAGCATGCAGAGAACCGTAGCGCGATCTCTATAATCCCTTGCTACAAAATTTTAACTGGCAACGAAGAGTTCGCTCTTGCAGCTTAATATCGAAGTATAGTAGATCAAGCGTTTTCCCGAAGATAGTAAGGAAGCAAGATATTCCACAAATGCTCTGTTCTGCGGCGTTTGATTCTGGGATATAGGAATGCGGAAATAAGGTTTTAGAAACTTCGGCTAAAACACGAAAACTTAGAAGATAAGCTGGAAGTTGGGTGTCTGCTCTCTGCCTCCAGTCGAAAATCAATAGTAGAATAAGCATGTAGAAAGCTTATGTATTGCTTGTTTGGACGAGGGTTCGAATCCCTCCAACTCCACAAATACACTTGTAAATCAATACTTTACAAGGATTACTCCCAAAATCACACCCAGTTTTAAAATAAAACTGGGTGTTTTTATTTTTATTTCTTGATTGACTTTCATACCTTGTTTAGATAAATCATTTAATATTGAAAGTCGATTGAAATTGAATTAAAATAACAAACAATCTATTTCTACAAAAACCCTTATAAACATTCTGTTTATAAGGGTTTTTAACTTAGGTGCTAATCTTTATCTTCACCTTGGTTTTCAATTTCATCCTCTATTTTGTCCAGAAGAATAAAAAGTTCTTTAAAATCAAACAGAATGTTATCCAGATCATTTGGAGTTCATCCCTTTAAAGTATAAATATAGTCTACAAATAATGAAAAAAGATTTCTTTTCATAGTTTTTGGTGGGTGGTCTTCTATAAACCGAATGATAGCTTTGCTTAGAGGTTCATTCAATTGTTGCATCCTTTTCTGTTTTGTCAATTAAGCCCTCTTCTATGACCAATTCATCAAGTTCATTCATCAGCTTTTCCACAAGAACTTTCATTTGATCTATTACTTCCTTATCAAGACAAGTATACTTATGACGCAGAATCTTATGGTATTCCAAAGTGGGAATAAGTTTTTGCAGGAATCCATCATATAAATGTTGATAATGTATCAGATCCGGATTGCCATATAAACATAGTTTCCACAATGATTGAAAGGACAGATAATTGGGCATATAGCAAAGCTTCACAAAAATGTAGGTTCTGCAAAAGGAAAGGAAGAATAAAGCGAAAATATATGGTATTCCCTGATGGTTTTCGTTTTCATTCCCAACCATACTCAAAAACTGTAAGGCATTACCTTTTTCTGATTTGTAATAATCATCCAAGTCTTGATGCGGATGATGGGGAAACTCCCAATGAGGCTTGGGATGATAAGGATTTGAAGCATAAATCCTGTTTTTACCCTGTATAATGTTCACAAAGAAATTCTGATACTTGTACAGGTGTTGCTGAATCCAATTGCGGTCGTGGCTGATAAGCACAAAATCGTATTGTTTCCCAGTTTTACTTTTAAGATAATATTGTTTCTCTCTAAGTTTCTCATTGCTCACGTTTTGAGCAATTATAAGCAGATAATAGGTAATATTGTTTCCATAGATGGCTTTATGAAACAGATAGATCTCTTCTGTATTCTCCAACTTTATAATGATTTTGACAGCTTTATCAACAATTTTATCTTTGTGATCCGCCAAAACATCAGGTATTTCATAAGGTATCGCAATGTCACGAGGTGATTTCTTGATCTGTTTTTTTAATTGGTCTAAGCGTATTTCTATCATACTGAAAAGACTTTCTTCTGCAATACCGATGGCTTCAAAGAATTCGTTGTCATACATAGGTTCATCCTCACGAGCAGAATTTCTTGCTTTGTCAAATAAACTGATCAGATAATACTCCTTTCCATTTTTTTTCACAAAATATTTTTGAATCTCGGGAGCATAGCGTATTAAATGATAAATACGCTCGTGCAAATTTTTTGAATCAGAGGAAGATCCTGTATATAGGTTTTCCAGATATTCCAAGTCATACCTGATCACCTTTTCATAGCTGAGGAAAACACTTACAAACGATTCATCCTTAATGAATTCAAGGGTTTGAGACAGTAATAAATTGTGATCGTGGTAAAATCTTTCCTTGTAATTTTTGAACTTTTTATTGAACTTTTTCCAATTTCCGTTAATTAAAAGGTGATTTCGGTATTTTTCATTTTGATAGATCAAGGCAGATGGTTTGCAGTAAAATTTGACAAAGGGATGTCCTGAATCAAATTTTTGATGGAGTTGAGTATTGTAAAATAGATGGATGTGTACTCTATGCTCAGCATAGGCATTTCTAATCCAGAGTTTTTGTTTTAGCTTATCAATATCCGTCTTGTGTTCTAAATGTATAATTAAATGGGAATCCTCAGAATGTATACTTTTATTATAAAAGATCTGAATGACAATGTAATCTTGGTTAAGCTGTTTGATAGAATCTTCTAAAAATTCGTTTTCGAGTTTTGAGAATGAAAGTTGTTCTGAAGTTTTCATAGTTATGGGTTTTTGGTATTGTGATTTTCGGGATTGAAGTAGAAGTACAGGGATTCTAAGAGTATTCGAACCAATGCAAACCAAATCATTAAATCGATATGCTCCTGCAATTCGGTATCGTTTTCAAGTTTCTGGATCTCATCAATTGTAAAGTCGGGATTACCTGTTTTTTCGATAAATTTTCTGTAATATTCTTCTCCCGTCGCAGAAACGACAGTAAGGAAAAGATCCTCTATATAGTCATCTAAAGGGATTGAATTAATTATATAATGTTCAGCTTGATAGGATTTATCATTTTTAATTTCATCCGCAGGAATAATACGCCCTGATTGGTCTATAAAGTCGGGAATGCTTGAAATCAGAAATTGCAGGTATGTGAGTAGTCCGGCAATCTTTAGATTGGCTGAATCAATGTTAGGAATTTCTATGTTTCCCGAAAACAATTCTCTGCTACTGTACTTTTGTATCAGTCTGGGATAGCGGTCAAAAAGTTCAGTGACTTCCGAATTTCCTAATTTACCTAATAGCTGAAAGATTCCTTTATTCAGTTCATCTATCTGCCTTTTGTCCGACAATAATTTAAAGCTCGTTTCCACCATCTCTATTGAGTTGATGATTCTTTCTTTCCTTGTTTCTTTATTTCTCATATTAAATTTTAAAGAATTAAAGTTGGTCAGAGATCATTTGGTATTCAATTCCTTTAGAAGATATATTATTCTGCGGATGTGGGTTTTTTATCCTTTATTTTCTTTAGGCCTCTTTCACGAATGATCTGCGCTGAATCAAGCATTTTATTAAGATGGATAAAAAGAGTAACGATATTTGCTTCCAACTCATCTGAATAAGAGCCAAGAGAGAAATAAACAATCTCTGTATTGAAATACTCAAATTCATTAAGAGTAAACTCTTTGAAAGCTTTTTCAAAAACAAGAAATGGATTTCGATATTCTTCATCGGAAAGAGAACCTTGCAGTAATCTGGATGGAAACTTTGGAGGACGTTTCACTTTCCATTTTTCTGCTTTAAATTGTAAAACATAGCTTGCCCTTATGAATGAGCGCATACAGAGGTAGTAATGGAATATTAGCGACGGGTCTTCTTTCGTCAAAACTTCGCATTTTGTCGAGTAGTTCATCACATCATTTAATCTTTCTCTTACAGCAGAAAGAAAGTCCATCTTAAAAAATGCATCTATCAGTGTCAAACAAGAATGCTTTGTATGACCATCCCAAAATTCAGATTCAAAATCTATTTTCTTCTTTTTCATAATACTTAAAGTTTATTCTAAGCGAAGTAACTAATATCAAAGCAGGATAATCAATACCATAAACGTATATTATACCTATGTAAAAGGATATTTTACAGGATAATTTTTTAACTTTACAATTCAGACGATTTAACAGAAATGGCTTTATCTTTAAGCCTTTAAAATTTGATAACCGCTATGGAACAGAAAATACATCAGGGAAGAAATGTAAAACGCTTTAGAGAGATGCTAGGCATTAAGCAGGAAGCTTTAGCTCTTGACTTGGGCGATGATTGGAATCAAAAGAAAATTTCTTTGCTTGAACAGAAGGAAATAATCGAAGATCCTTTGTTAAAAAAGATTTCTGAAGTATTGAAAATTCCGGTTGAAGCTATTCAAAACTTTGATGAAGAGCAGGCTATAAATATTATTTCTAACACTTTTGGAGAACACGCTTTTAGCAATTCTTTCAATTACGGAACTATAAATTTTCATCCGATTGAAAAATTAGTTTCATTGCACGAAGAAAAGATTGTGTTATACGAACGTATGCTGAAGGAGAAGGATGATATGATGGATAGGCTTGAAAAGCTTATCAATAAATAAAATATAAGTAATTCGGGATAATTACTTTTTCATTTTAATAAGTAAGGCTCAACTAAAAGTTGAGCCTTTATTTCGAAAGAAATTTTACGAACCAGAATTGACTTTGTATCTTGTTCTACGCTATGTTCTTATTCTTTCCCATTGATTGTTTTATTTTCAATAAAAATGTAATAAAAAAATAGAATATGAGTCCAAGAAGAATTGTAACTGGGATAAACCAATACCCAAGAACTTCATATTTCTTTAAATATTCATTTGTAACAAAACCACCATATTGAAATATTTCTCCCTCTTTATAATAAAAACCTACATTATTGGGATATAAAAGCTTGACGGGCACCATAACAATAAATGAAAAAAGGAATAAGTATAAAATAAAAAATATAAGATATATAATACCATAAGAAAAGTTTAAAACTAATGCTTGAAATATATGTATAGGATTAAAGGTTTTTGTTGCCTGACTTAATTTTTTCTCTGCTACTAAGGGTTTTAAAACTTCTTTTGGAATTCCAATTTTGTTAAGTGTTATTGTCAAGTTTTTAGTTTCATTGCTATCATTATTAATTTTAGACATACTTTCATAGATATGACTATTTATTTCCATTATAACATCGTATTGGTCTTCTTTATTTAATTTTTTGGTTGCCGACTGAATTTGCTTCAAATAATTATTATAATTTTTTTGAGCATCAGGATTTTTAAATTGTATTTTTTTAAATTCCATTTTTATATTATTTTAGACATTAAATTTTGTAAATTATTCCATTGAGTTTTCATTTCTTCAAGAGTTTTCAACCCAGTTGTTGTCAAGGAGTAGTATTTTCTTGGGATTCCAGTTGTTTGTTCTACCCATTTAGATTCTAAGAGATTTTCGGTTTTCAGCCTATTCATCAATGGATAAAGTGTTCCTTCAGCAATTTCTATATCGGTTATTGATTTTATTTTTTCTAAAAGTTCATAACCATACATTTCATTTTCTTTTAACACAAGGAGAACAATAAATGATAAAGTTCCTTTTTTAACTTGTGATTGCCATTTGTAAATAAATTCCTTATTCATTTGGCAAATATACAACACAATACATAGTATAACAAAGTATAATGTATTAAATTTTATAATCCCAGAAAGGATTTGATTATAGCTTGTTAGGATGAATAAGCATTATTATCTCAAACACGTTTAATAATTATCAATAAATAGCATAACTGATTTACAATTCAACCTTTCTTAAAAGATTTATAAAGATGAAATGATGGAGAGATTGGGAAAGCTAATCAATAAATAAAATATAATTCAAAAAGTATTTTTTACTTAAATTTTTCGTTCAATAGAAATATTAATTTTTTCACTTATAAGAAATCATACAAACAACACATAGATGAAAAAAAGCATTTCCATAGTTTCTTTTGTTTTTTGCACACTAAGTATGTGCACAAAACATAACCCCTCCAATCATTAAAGACCCATTAACAACTTACAGTGGTCTAAAAATTAAGGAACACTGATTGAGAAGCGAACTGTTGAATTAGCTAAATTCAAAAATTTAAATATTCAAAAAATCGTTACAAAGGATATGTCTGATGATTCTACAGAAACGGTTCTTGGAATTATGTATGAATATGAAAACTTTGATAATGTCTCAAAAAATACATACACTATTGAAAAACCTGAGCTTTCTAAATTAATCCAGTCCCTTCAACTTTTGGAACAGAAGGAAAATGAAACAAAATCAAGTCAAGAAAGTAAATATAAGTTCCTTACAATGAGCAATATTGAATTTGGAGGTGTTTACAATGAAAGACGTAAAAGCTGGACGAATTATGTAAAAGTACCTTTGACTTTTATGAATCAAAGTCCAAACGAGTTCAACAAAGACGAATTAAAAGAACTTATAAATATTTTGAAAAAAGCTGAAAAAGAACTATAAAAAACGTTCTTCTAAATGGCGATTTATCTGAATGGTGGATAATCCATTAATTAAAAAATATCTTCCTAATTCTACAATGGTAATATATTTAAACTAACACACCCAATGAAAAAATCAACAATTATTAGACTTTTATCATTACTAATTCTTATGTACTCTTGTAGCGTTTCTACAAAAGATATTAGCAGTTCTGAAGAAAATGGATTTTTCTTTAAGATGAAGCATAAATTTACTGAAATCAATTATGAAAATTACCAAATATTGATTCCTAAAAAACTAAATACAGAAGAAAAAGCAATTGTGAAAATTAAAGATAAGACCAAAAGAAATTCTGAGAAAGAGCTAAATCAAGATGAGCATTTAAGAATTCAATTAATTTTAAAATCAGATAATAATTTATATGAAGAAAATGAAAAATCAATTATAAAAATATTGAATTTAGATTCTTAATAATAACATTTTTATTGTAGATACCATTTGGTAGAATGTAAGATTGTCCAATAATATTTTATAATACTAACGGGAATAAGGATTTTGTGTTATATAAATTCTATACGAAAGAATATTGAATGTAAATTCCAGTGATAATTTACTCCGTAATTACGTGATCAATTTGACGGTCTTTTTCAGGTTTGATAATAACCTGTAACTATTTTATAGTTATTGATAATTGCTACGAAAAGAAATAGGCTCTATTTATTTTATATCGGTTTAGATGTGACCTGTATGTAATTTATGCAGGTTTAATAATGACCTGTAAAATTTTTTAGGACTGGGCAATTTCCTATACCTATAAAAATCCCTGCTTTTTGTAAAGCAGGGATTAAACTAAATGCGTTTCAATTCTTAAATTTTGCTTGCATCAACAGATACTTTTCTAAATTCTTTAAATAGCTTGCTTAATTCCAAAGCTGATTTTCTAGCTCTTGTCCCAGCTGCTTTATTTCCCTTTTCTGATTGTTGATTCGCTTCAGTGGTGAATGCCTCAAATTCTGCGTTGATCTTTTCGATTAGTTCTTTCATTTGTTTATGATAAATAATTGTTAAAATGGATTGCAAATATAATTGTTTATTTGAAAAGAATGATTTCTTAAGTTTTATCTGATAGTACACTTTTATGATGCTTATTAGATCTCATTTCGATAGTTTATAAGCAATTGAATCGCTTCACCCAATTACCACAAACATATCTTTCTGAATTCTAAAAACTATAATTATATCCCACTGTACAAGTCATTTCATTGAGATTTGGATTTTCTATATTCTGATCTGTATTTCTGAACATTTGGATAACATTAAGATTAAAATTATGCTGTTTCCAAGGCATATAATTAGCTCCCAATCTAAAATTCATCACGTTAATATTAGCAGTCGCACTTCCCGAATGATTGTAAGATGCACCAAAACTTGTTTTTAGCTTTTCATCTTTTAAGAAGGATTTGGTCACATTTACGCCAGGTCCCCATATTGTTGATATCTGCGAAGCAGCGTACGTATGGGTAAAATTAAAAGAAGTCGCAATATTCATTTTCTTTTCGGGGAAACCTAAATTATAATTCACATTGGCATTATGAAATCTTGACAATCCACCTCTTCTTACGATACCGTTTTCCCTGTTAACCATATCATTCAATGAATAATTAAAATTGATATTTTGAACTTTTTCTTTCGTGTTAGAAAGAATATAATTCACATTAATATTGGTGTTTTGCGAAATCTGTTTGTAATCAATAGAATCTTTGGGCTGTTGGATAATTAATGGATTATCATTAATCGTGTTGAACTGATTCAACTGATTGCTGGTAAACATCGTAAAGTTGGAATAACTAGCGGTAATCATTAGTTTCTCAGAGGCTTTAAGATTAGCATTCACGGCACCCACCCAACGGCTGGTTTGCTTAGCTTTTTTATTATCCAGATTATCTCGTTGTCTTCCAATGTTTGTAGAAAGAGACAACCTATCTTTCAGCATCGTGAAAGAAGAATTAAGCGTAATGTTTTCCAGATCGTTATTAAAATAATAAGCTCCTAACGTTTTATATCCCGGGTCTATTTTTTCGTATCTAATGCCAACCATTCCTTTTTTCAGTTTAAGGTTGACTCCTGTATTGAAAGCCGAGTAACTTTCCATAGAAGAATTGGGCGAAAGAAATCTGGATGCAATTCCTTTTTTTACTGAACCATTGGTTGTTGCTCTTAAATCATTTATGACAGATGTATTGGCGTATTCTCCGAAAGCCTCCAAATTTTTATCAAGTTTAAAACTTCCTGTCATTGAAAGTACCAAGTTTTCTTGTGGCAAGACTCCTTTTGCATCAGGTGCTATCTTGAGAGAACCTACATCATCTTTTGCATAGAATCCAATCAACCCCAATTTATATTTGTCTTTTTCCCATTTCAAATGAGCTCCATATCCCATTCTTTTATAGGCGGGAATTGTATTAGGATTTCCGTCGTCTTCCACCGCTTTGTTGAGTCTTCCCGTCATTAAGGCAACTTTCAACGGTATTTTGGGTGTCAGTTCCAAACCGGCTCCGGTAAATAAAAGTCCATTGAACGTGTAAGGAGAAAATGTCATATTGGCATCTCCAATATAAGCCTTTACCCATTTATATTTTGGAGCTATACTAATTCTGTTAAATTTGAAAGGAACCTGATATCCCAATTGACTTCCCTGATTGGTTAAACTGTATGATATGGGCATAGACCATTTGTATAATCCGAGATTCAGATTCCCGTTAAGGAAATAAGTAAACGGCTCTCTTCCGCTGTAGACATTTGAACTATAAAAAACAGAAGTAGCTGAAATTCCACCACTTATTTTAAAAGGGTTTTTCTTCAGCTCCTCTTTTGTTTTTTTTCCTAGGTTTTCTAAATCCACCTCTTGTGCATTATATAAAGTATGTGCAGAAATTAACAGCAATAATGTGATACTTTTGGTATAAGTCTTTTTCATAAAAAACATTATGGTTGTTTTTGAACTTTAATATCTACTAATATATATGAGCCTGTTCCTGCCGATACAAAATCTGTGATTTTGATTGCCCCTTTTCTGCCATCCTCGGTTTTAAACAAAACCACTCTTGGAGTGACTGTATTGTTGAAAGGAGTTTTTCCTGCATTGGTTTCATTCACAGTAATTGAATTAAAATCACTTCCTTGATTAATAGCGTTAAATCCTGAGCTTGAAAGTTGTGTTCCTACCAATTCTTGCGAGTTGACAATTTTACTATGAGTAGCATTTGGAATTGAAGAAAACGCTGTATTCTGAACTTCATCCGGAGATACAAATTGATTATAGTTAAAGGAAGAGTTAAGTCCGAAAAATCCAAAATCTATTTTAGAACCATTCGCAGGAGTAACATCTCCTTGTTTAATGACCGTGCCTAAATAGGAAGAAAAGAAGCACCCAATCGTAGAGTGAGCAGTGCTGATTCCCAATTTTACATTACTAAAAGAAAACAAATTGGTATTTGGTTGGATTGTCACTTGCTTTTGAAGTATTTTGGTCTCTTTATCGTTGGTCGCTTTCAAAATAATGATATATGTTCCGGCAGCACTGAAATTAACATCAGGATTGGTTGCCGCAGATAAAGAAGGCGTTGCTCCTGCTATTTCCCATTCATACGAATATGCATTGGTAGACAAGTTATTTAAATGCAGCAATAGAGGTGCTTCGTAGTCATTGTCAATAGGATCTACGCTCCAATTAAAATCAATGGTCATCGCAGGTTGCATCGTTACCGTTTTTTGGCTAGAATAGGTTTCCATACCATTTGAAATCGTCAGTTTGATAATATGGTCTCCTGGTGTTGTAAATACCACACTCGGATTCTGAACATTGGAAGTAGCGGGATTACCTCCATCAAATTCCCATAAATATTGAGTAGCTCCAAGTGATTTGTCTACCATCTGTAAGGTTACAGGAGAAATATCGCTTCCCTGCATCTGCCACTCAAAATCTACCTTCATAGAAGCATCTGCCTTTACCTCTATTGTTTTCTCCTCTTCATTTCCATCTTTGTTGGAGGCTTTCAGTGTTATTTTATATACTCCTGCTGCTGCATAGGTAATAGGTTGGGGATTTTTTTCTGTGGAACTTGTAACGGTTGCTCCTTCAAATGACCATTCGTAGGTGTCAGCTCCTGTAGATTTGTTGGTAATTTCTACTTTTACAGGTACTGAATAATCATTATTGACTACTTTTATTGTAAAATCAGCCTTTACAGGAATTCCTTCTTCAACTGCACAGGCATTCAATGTAAAAGCAAAAATTGCCCAAAGGATTATGTAATGTATTCTTTTTAATTTATTATAAAAATTCATGGATTGTATTTTGTCTTTAATCATCATTTGTTTTTATTGTACAAGCATTCTTTTTACCAATACTTCATTAGCAGTTTCTAGAATAACCAAGTAAGTTCCTGCCGGAAGAGAGGTGTTATAAGGCACAGCAAAATAAGCAGCTTTCGGCTGAGTAACTGCAGGATAAGCTTCATGGGAAACCATATCGATAATTTTTATTTTGATTGGTTTTTCCTCGCTTAATCCTACTAAAACTTTAAACACTCCATTATTAGGATTTGGAAGAATTGTGAATTCTGTGATATTGGAGGCTTTTGTAGGATTAAGTGTAACTCCTGAAGTGTTTTCTTCAACAATCACTTTTTTGTAGAAAGTTTTCACACACTCTCCCTGAATTCCTTTCAATCCTATTTCATAAGAACCTGGAACTGAAAATTTAAGCTCCAAAAGATTGTTTGTTTTCTGAATGACCTGAATATTATTACTTGTTGGAATTATCCATTCTACCGCTTGCGGCTGAGTTGGCGAAGTATTAACCAATACCACACTGGATTCCGCATAAGCGTGGGTAGCCAACATAAACTGAGGATTTAAGACTTCTGATGAGTTTTTAATCTTTACGCTATCAGTCGCTGTACAGCCTTTTGAATCAGTAATAATTACAGTATAAGTTCCTGCGTTCGACAAAGTGATGGTTGCCAAATTACCAATTACATTCCCATTTTGGTCTTTCCATTGATAGGTAGCGAGAGGGTCGTTTATTGTTACATTATAAACTTGGGTATCTCCTAGACACAAAGTTACATCTGCTCCTAAATCTACTGTAAGCTGTACAGGGTCTGTCAATGTATATTGCTTTGATGAGCTACATCCATTAGCATCAGTAACCGTCATTGTATAGGTGCCTGCAGGAATTCCAACATTATCAACTCCATTAGTTCCATTAGACCAACTAATAGAATAAGGTACTTTTCCACCTGATATAGTAGTTTTTATTTCTCCGTTATTTGCTCCAAAACAAATAGGATTTTGAACAGAAACATCAGCAATGATAATTTGGTCTAGTTGTATAACCTGTACATTTTTTTTCACACTGCAGCTTTTGGAATCGGTAACGAGTACAAAATAATTACCTCCGGCTAATCCTGAAACTGTTGGCGTGTTATCTCCTGAACTCCATTGATAAGACATTGCGCCTGTGCCTCCAGTTACAGTGGCAGAAACGATTCCGCTGTTTTGGTTGTAGCAAGAAATCGTATTAGCGGAAGTGGTAACTACTAGTTCAGCCGGAAAAACAAAGGTATATTCAGCACTTGTAGTATTACCATTGAAATCTCTTATTTCTATTTTATAAGTCCCTACAGAACGATTGGATAATAAAGCTTGTGTTGCTCCTGGAATATCCTGAAAAATTCCTGCATTTAAGATTTGCCATTTATATTCGTATGCTCCCACACCTCCGGTAACTACTACTTTTAGATTTCCATCTTCGGCATTATCATTTATACCGTTTCCATTGATGTCTATTTGATAAGCATCATCATTATATCTATTACATGAAATCTGTTTTTCAATTTCAATAACAGCAACCAAAGGTTCTGGCTGTGCTACAATAAATTCCTGAGAAATAATTCCGCAATTCCCTAATTGAGAAGTTGCATCAGCGTAGTTTTTATCTTTGACTGTCAGGTAATAATTTCCGGCAGGAAGATTATTAAGCCTTATTGTAAATGGATTATTGGTAGCGTCAACAGTACTTTGAGTAATAGGAAGTAATATTCCAGTTGGGCTATCTTTTCTCCATTCAAAAAAATAGCTTCCATCGGTATTAGGCGTTCCACCTGTCACTCTTACCGAAATATAACCGTCGCTTAATCCGTAACCTAATGGTTGTGCAATTTCAATATCAGCGGTTGGTAGAGCAATGGCTGCCGAAGGTTGGGTAATGGTTACCGTCATTTCTTTTTCAAGATTTGAATTGGCTGGGTCTTTTGCCATACATAAATTAGAATCTCTTACTTTTATTTTATAAACACCAGAAGCTAAGTTTTGAATTGCAGTAGTGCTTCCGCTTGTAAAATTAGTCCAATCTAAAAAAGGTTGTCCGTCTTTGGTTACATAGTATTGGTATTGGTTTTGTCCACCACCTGCACTAAGGTTAATCACTCCATCATTTCCTTCAAAACAATATACATCTGTTTTGGAAGTCATATCAAAAGTAACCGGTGTAGGTTTTGTAATTTCAAAATTAATGGTATGGGTAGGACTGTCGGTATAAGTTGCATTACTCCCATTTAAAGTTCCTAGTATATCCAATTTATAAGTTCCTGGTGCAAGGTTTTGTAACGTATAAGAGGTGCTGGTTTGTAAAAACGTCGTTAAATCCCCATTTGGAACTCCTGTATTAACTGCCGCTCCTGTTACAGTATTGACCAAAGAGATTTTTAATGTTTCACCCGAAATTAACGTTCTGTCAAAATTTAGTGTAGCTGTACCTGTTTCGTCATAAGAACATAAATTAGGGGTTATTGAGCTTGTAAGAATGTGAGGAGCAGACTGAAGAAGTGTTAGAACAACAGGAGGAGAAACCGAAAGGTATGTTCCACCGGATAAACAAGATGCCGCTCGAAAATAAATATTTTGCCCCACATATTGGGTGTAATTAGGTCCGAAAATATCTTTTGCCGAAACACTCAATTTATTTAAAACAGACAAAGCAGGATTAATATCCACCCAATTTACATTGTCTACACTGTACTGATAGCCATATAGATTGGCAGCAAAGCCTTGTCTGGCATATAAATTTACCTTATCATCGCTGGGTAAAAAAGTATTGGTTGTTCCTGTATCGGTCAAGGATATTAATGTATGAACAGGGGTAATTCTTGTCTTAAATGTGATATGTGACATTCTTGGCGTGTGAGTATCTACATCATAATTATCTAAATTGCAATCATTTAAACCATCTGTTTGATCATACCAAGCATCAGTCCCTGATCTGAAATGCACAAATCCTGTTGTACGAATAGATACAGGTTTTTTACTTCTTATTATCGGTGGATTAAGATTCCAATCCCATTCATCATGTTCTTCTTCACTGATATGGCGATAGTAGATTTGCTCTTCCGAATTATCTTCATATTTAAGGGTAAGTGTAACATTTGAAGAGGTACTATTTTTAACAGGGTTTTTAATTTCAAACCTTAAATTATACAATTCGAATTTATATTCTGCCTGTCCTCCTTGTCCCCAAAGGAAAGCAGCATTCATTATCAATAATAAAAATAAAATCCTTTTCATCATTTTTTTGTGTTTTTTAATATTCTATGGTTATTTTTTCAGTTTTTGCTACCTGTTTAGTTTTTAGCATTGGTTTTAAAAGATAGGTATAAGCATTTCCTATTTGAACCGCTTCATCCTCCAAGAAGTTTTGTGATCCTGTTAATGTTCCCCAAAGGGTTGGTTTTTCTATTCCTTTTTGGCGGTACACCAAAATTTCTCCCATATTTTTGGATTCTACTTTCCAGATCAATTCTATCTGATGCTTGTTTCTGTTGGCTGAACCTGATAAATTCGTAAGAATAGACAATGCTTCAAAACTGTTGCTCCTTAATGTAATTTCAGGTGATTTCTCAGATTTCAATTTGTTTTTGTCAATCGCCAATAGATAATAAACATACCGTTTATCTGCTTCTACATTTTTATCGGTATAAGTGAAATTTGGCTGAATATCTTTTGTTTCGTAGATCATTTTCCAGCTTTTATCTGTTCCGTCTTTATCCTGACGGTACAGCTGATGCAGTTCAACATCTTCACTATAACTTCTTAGCCAATTCAATGTAATTTTACCGTCTTCTTCCAGCTTATATTCTGTAAAAACCGGAGATTGTGGTTTTACTTTGTCGGGCTTTTCCAATTCCAAAATGATGGATGGCTTAGACTGGTTTTTCCTTATATCTGTAGCGGTTACATAGTAATACACTTTGGAATTTAGGTTTTCTAAAACCACATTGTCTTTATATGTATTTTTCGTAATGGCTTGCGGAGTAATTCTTACCATCTCATCTCCCTTTTGGATTCCTCGGAAAATATGATAACCTTCCAAATCCTTCTCGGTGTTGGCTTTCCATTGCAGATGTACAACTCCCAAAGAGTCTATTTTTCCTTTAAATTCAAGTGGAATTTCTGGTGGTGTTGCATCATTGGGTTGTGCGAGAACTGAGAAAGATTCTCTTTTATCCTTGTTCTTCCCTATCGCCTGAATTTTATAATAATTAGATGGCGCTAAACTTTTGGTCACCAACGTTCTGTCAATAACAGGGATTTTATTTTTAACGACTTTGTAGGTATTTTCCAAATCTGTTTCAGAGTGGAGGAGTTCAAAAGAAGCAATATCTTTTTCGGCTTCCTTGGGGAATTCCCAATTGATGGTGATTTGTTCGTCTTCGGCAATCTTAAAATTTGAAATTCTGGGAGTTGTTTCAAGACTTTTCTTTCCTTCTCCCGAAACCGCATCTGAATAGGGTCCATAATCCCCAAAAATGGTTTTTCCTCTGATTCTGTAACTGAATTTTGAATTATTTTGAGCCAGCGAGTCTACAAATGTCATTCCTTGTGCCTGTCTTCCGTCGGCATCATTCATATTCATAACCGGAAGGTCGCCCAATGATTTGAAAGCGCTTCCATTCTCAGATTTTTCTACATAATACGAGGTGTAAGTATCTCTCAATTGTAAATATTCCCAGGAAAGTGTAACGGTTTTATCTTTAAAAATTCCTATAAAATCTAATGGTTTTGGGAGTTCTGTATTTGTTGAAACAGAAGCTACCGCATCTCCTTTCACTACCAAAGTTGAAACTCCGGAATTACTGTTTTGATTAATGCTTACAGAATACAGATAACGTTCATTAGCTTTTACATCCTTATCAGTGTAGCCCCAACCTGCGAGTTTAGCAACCTCAAAGTCCAAATCGGCAGCCATTAATGCATAGGCAAAACGCTGGTCTACTTCCTGAGATTTGTTGACTACACCTTCAAGTTTCCCTTGCTTTTCGCCCATTTCCACTTCAAAAGTTTCTCCGAAAAGAGACTGTGCCACTATAGCAGCATTGTCATTTTTTTCGACAACTTTTTTCCATTCTGCCTCGGAAGCAGGCTTGAAAAAGCCTAAATCTTTTTCTTCAGGTTTCTCCAGAAGCTTGCCATCTCTTGAAAGGGTGTATCTTTTTAAAACAAAACCTGTCTTGTTTGCTTTTTGCCATGTTATAGGTTCGTCTACCGCCCACCGCAGCGAGATATGGTCTTTTTTGCTGTCTGCTTTCAAACGTATATGCGGAATAATAACTTTGTCTTGTTTTTCTTGCGAAAAAACAAAAATTGAGATGACTAGAAAGCAAAAACTCAATAGGTATTTTTTACTCATAAGATATAGTGAATAAAATCTTCCCGCCTTTTTATTCAGCAGGAAGATGAATAATTAATAGGGGTTATTTTTTACATTGGGCAGAATAATCGGCAAGAACCTGTACCAATCCTTCTTTGGTTTTGGTGTCATACTTAGAAAAATCCAAAGTTGGACAACTTACATATTCATCAAAAGCTTTTTTGATTTTCTCAGGCTTTCTTTTTCCAAAACCGCCTTTTTCACCTAAATAAACTGCTTTGGGCTGATTGGCTAATTTCAAATAATAATCTTCCGGGTATCTTAAATCATTAAGAACATATCCTTCGTTTTTTTCTTCTAAAATCTCCAAAAACACACTTCCTCCTAATGAACTTGTACCTGCAACACCTATAAAACATCTTTCTCCTGCACAAAATTTTACGCCGTCTTTTGCTTTGAGAAATTCAGTTTTATCACTGCTATGCAGCGTAGCTGTATCTCCGTAAGCTTTAGTATCGTTTACCCCTAATTTCACAGCGATAGATTCAAACATTATAGTGATTTCTCCATTTTTTTTAGTTCCGTCTTTACCTATAACATATCCAGGAATGTTGTATATGTTTTTGGAATCTGCTTTGGCTCGGCTTTCTGCATCATTATTCTGTTGGTTATTAGCTTCTGCATTTTCCTGATGGGCAATCTCGGCCATAGATTTCATATCACCCAAAGTGTAACCATTGGCGTATAATTTTTTGATGACTCTTGGTGCAAGCTCATCATATTCTAATCTTTCGGAAGTGTAATTCGCCAATTTAATCGGGAAGGATTTTCCGTCAAATGTTTTTAGGACAAGTCCGCTTTGGATATTGGCTTTGTCATAGCTGGAAAAATCTATCTGTGCAACAGGGATTTTGTTGATGTCCAAAACCGTGTAGGAAAGGAATTTTTGTATCCCATCAGTTCCTGTTACTTTACGAACAATGTAACCGATTTTTTGGTTGTTGGCACTGATAATCCCTACACTGCTAATTAAGATTTTGTTGTCAGCCGCCAAAGCATCTTCTGAACGATTTGTTTCTTTATCTTTCTCTATTCTTATATCTTCTGCTGTAGAAATACTGCGGTCTTCGGTTTGGAAAAAGCTATTGATTTTGCTTTCATCAATTCCGGATACTGGCAACAAAGGATTGTCGCTCAATATAAGATTTTGTGTAATTGGTTTTTCAAATCCGAATGAGAAGCTGGTTTTGTCGATAAGCTCCAGTTCTCTTATCACACCATTGCTTCCCGTCAATTGTAACCAGTTTTTGGAAACATTATTCTTTAAAGGGGTTTGACTGGTAATCGTAGCAGTGAATAATGCTTTTCCCGACAAATCGCTGATTGTATAATTGTTTTTCTCTTTATCGATTTTGGCAACAGATTTTCCGTCGATTTGTATTTCGCCTTTCTTTACTTTTATTTCTTGTGAGAATACGGAAATGCCTGCGAACATTGTCGCAACGAGTACTAATTTAATTTTCATCTTTGTTGTTTTTGATATTATATGTGATGTAATCTCATCACGTTATGTATATGGTTTTTAATTATGTTTAATTTTTTTATTACTTTAAATAATAACTATTCACTTCTATTATTCAATCAGGTATATAATTTTATCAGGGCTTCCCGAATCGTGTTCTGAAATTGTTAAATAGAATGGTTTTTCAATCCTAAAACTTAACTGAAAAATATTTTCCTGATTGGTTTTTGAAAAAACTTTATAAGCTAAAATGTGCGCTGTTGCTTCATACAAAGTGTACATTGTCATTAAGTCATCCCAGTCGTCAAAATTATTTTCTTCACCTTGAATTTTCATAGTAAACTCATTGAGAGGAAAAATTGTAAATGCTTCGAGAGAAGAAATATTTTCTAAGTATTCAATTCTACTATCCATTGTTTCAAGTCTCGGAAAATCATTTGAATCATTTTGGAAATTTAGTGCAAATGCTTCTAATCCTCCTCCGTAGACTCCTGAATGGGAAAACAAAATCATATTAAATGATTGATTCAAATCTTTGTTAAACTTAGGATTTATCCAAAATTTAGATATATTTTCTTTAAATTCTAAAAACATTTCCTCTAATGCTAATTCTCTATTCAAACCTTGCCAAAACTCAAAAAGACTTTTAAATATTTTACTATTTGTATTTTTTAGAATAGCCTCAGCATTTTCTTTTGCTATATTTTCTTGATTTTCTAATTGATTGAGTAATTTTTCGTTATTCATTTGTTGGATGTTTGATTAAATTAGTATTAGATTTTTTCGTCTGGTGGGAGCATCTTGCTCGTGCCTCATCTAATCCTTCTCAAAAATATGCAAGGTGTTTCCAGAATCTAATAAATACAAAGCTGTTTCACTTTTTTGAAAATCTTTGTAATAAACATCAGAATTATCCAGACTGTGCTTCCATACAATCTCCTTAGTCTTAATATTTAGCACAACGATTGATGGAAAACTGAAGGAACCAAATCCCGAAATATAAAAATAAAGTAGGTCGCCTTCTATTATATAAGAATGAATATTATCGTGTAGCTTTTCCTTTTCTAATTTTTCTTTGATATCAAATTCATAGATAATTTTATTTAGTTTCAAATCATATTCTGCATATTGCCCAAATCGATAATAGATTAGCGTACCATTCTGAAATTGAATAAAATTGTATTGTGCAGTTATTTCGTTTTCTGTATTAGAAAATAATACCATTTTGAAATTATCTTTTATCTCTCCTGTCTCAATATCGATTCTTAAAATGCTGGAATCGTCTAAAACAACTAATAAGTCTTTTTCAAAAACTCCTAAAAATTTATACACCTCTATTCCTTGTTGAGATTTATGAGAAATATGGAAAATCCACTTTTCTTTTTCATTTTTAAAATTCAAACAAACAATATTCTTATTTTTATTTAGTAAAAAATAGTGATTTTTTGAAAGAACATTTTCAGAATTAAATTTTTCAAATCCAACTCTGAAAATTAATTGATTGTTTTTATCAATTAAAGACTCGTAAATATTATTATTTTCAATATACTGTTTGCCAACATAATCTTTAGACACATAAAAAAAAGCTTGATTAATACCTTGTTCTACTAAATTTCCTTTATTATCATAAACTGAAAAATTCCCTTCCCAATCATTAATGTAAACATTATTAAATAGAGTAATTTCAATTTGTTGAATAAAATTGCCTAATATCAAATCATGAAGTAAAAGATTACCATCAATTTTTTGGTATACTATCCCTTCATTACCAAGATAAAACTTGGTTATACTGTTTATTGCTTTTGAAAATCTATACATTATTATTTTATTTCTATAAAGTTGTAAAGTTTAGAGTTTGTATCATTTATCAAATCTTCAAAATCAAGTTTGGTATCTAGCCTTGAAATATTAGCTTCAAATCTTCTCAAAAATATGCAAGGTGTTTCCAGAATCTAACAAATACAAAGCTGTTTCGCTTTTTTGAAAATCTTTATAAAACACATCTTGATTATCCCATATATGTTTCCATACAATCTCCCTAGTTCTAGTATTTAACACAACGATTGAGGGAAAACTGAAGGAACCAAATCCCGAAATATAAAAATAAAGCAGGTCATCTTCTTTAATATAAGAATGGATATTATCGTGTAACTTTTCCTTTTCCAAATCTTCTTTAATATCAAATTGGTAAATAATTTTATTTGATTCTAAGTCATATTCGGCATATTGACCATATCTGTAATAGATTAGTTTATCATCTTGAAACTGAATAAAATTGTATTGTGCAATGACTTCGTTTTCTGTATCGGAAAACAATACCATATTGAAGCGTTTTTTTATTTCTCCCGTTTCAATATCTATTCTTAAGATACTAGAATCATCTAAGATAACTAATAGGTCATTTTCAAAAACACCTAAAATTTTATACGCTTCTATTACATTTTTATCTTGTTTTTTATGAGTATGATTTAATTGCGAAATATCTATCTGCCAAAGAATCTTGTTAGAAGGCAGCAAATAGGCAACTAATTTCTCCCTATTATAATTTTGAATACCAATTTTATCATGAATAAACTCTATGATAATATTTTTAAAATCAATGTCCTGTTTAACTTCAAAATTATTATTCAGTAAAACTATTGTAGAATTAAAGTTATCATCATATTGATACCCTAAGTAATAATTATTATATACTAAATTTTGTACATTCATTTGACCTATATTCTTGATTACATCAGTCTCAATGTTGAAAACATATGTTTTGTAATCTGTATAATTTGAATAAATCAATAAATTTTTATTTAAGAAAATTCCCAAACAATCGGTATTGTCTGTTAGTAACTTATCTTCAAGATATAAGCTATTATTACTAATGTATTGTAGTTTATTAAAAGATACACTATAACTATTTACTTTCTCAATATTTCTACTTCGTATAAATTTCATATTAGTTTATTTTAATAAAATTATAAATTTTGCTATCTGTTGAGTTAATAAGGCTATTAAATTGGTTATTAAAATATTGCTGTTTAACTTGCGGAGTTATATTCTGCGGTAAATTTGGAAATAAATCGTTTCTCAAATTCTGATTACTCCAAATTGCATCAAAAATTTCTTCTTTTTTAGGTCCGGAAAATATTGTTTTGAATTTTCCTTTTATTGCATCTGTTGCCTCATTAATACCTGTAGAAGAACCAGTACCAAACTCTTGCAATAATTTTCTTTTATCAAAGAGATAATTTAACTCACCTAATTTAGTTAAATCAGGCGAAGCCAAATACTGCTTGAATTGATTTATACTTACATTGCTTATACTTTCAATCTGATAACTTTTAAATTCTCCAAATCCATTTGTGAACTTAACATCAAATCGGTTTAAAACATCTTCTGAAAATCTAAGGTCAATTGCTGATACTTGTCCTTTGGTAAATAATCCTCCTGGATTTTCTTTGAACATTCTTACAGCAAAAGCACCACCTTCTACAGTATACTGAGCTCCGTTCTTCAATTCAGTAATCAATCTCTGAGCATCTGAAACGTCATTAAAATTAGTCACAAAATGTTCAACATCGTCTAAATACTCATCCATATTTTTTAAATATTTAGAACCACTATTGCCACAAGATTTACACGGTGCCTGTACGTTGTTTTTTATAATTTTCTCCAAACCTTCATTTCCACCGATATGTTGCATAAACGAACTGTTTTTCTTTAAATCAGCAACTTTGTTTATTAATGCTACATCTTTTTTAAGAACAGAATTTGCTCCTCGAGCATTTAAGACAGTCTTCCAAGCATCTGAAAATTCCTCTGTTTTATCTACATTTTTTACAAACAGATTTTTCAACTCAGCTGATGTATTGATGTCTGTTTTCAGTGCATTCTTTTCTGCCGCAGAAAGGTTAGGCAAATTATCTATTCTTGTTATAATTGTCGCAAGGTTATCAGCAAGTGTATTAACCGCATTCTTGACAGAATTCTTATCAATAAAATTATTTGCATCGTCAAGTGCAGCGGTTTTTATTTTCTCTGCTAATTCTTTCTCATTGGCATAACTGATAGAACTTATATGGAATTCATCTGCCTGTATATCAGAAACTTTCTTTACGTCTAAAATAAATCCGTCTGTATTATCTGCTTGTTTAGCTACAATCCCCCAAAGGTCATCCACTTTATGGAGCCCTTCTTTTAAATAAATTGACCCTCCCAATGGAATGGCTGAAGTAATTCCATAAATAATTGTATTATTAGTATCCCCTCGAATGCCGGCATATACAAAACCAGCAGGATCTGTAAATGTATCAAAACCAGGGATTGTGCCCACACCATCTAATACAGCATATACTACATCATCTAATACAGCAAGTTTGCTGAAGTTATAAAAATGCTTATCAGCTTGTAAAATACTGTTTTGATTTATTGCTATTTGGAACTTGGAACCCCATGTCCATTTTTCTTTACTATCTGTCCAAAGTCTGTCTGTCTGATTTACCTTATCCATAAAAGGCTCTCTGAACTTGCCCAAGTCATCTGTACTTATCTTATTCCAAATATCTTTATTTTGAAAAGCTCCTTGCTTAAGTTCAAGATTAGTATACTTTACATAGAGTGCATTAGCTTGGTCAAATTTTTCTTTTTGACAAGAGAAAACTTGGTAGCAAGGGATTTGCATTCCATTAACATTGATAAGTTGTTGTAGCCCTTCAATAATAGGCTTAATCTCAGTGTATCCTTTAGACTCAAAAAACTGTAAAGCTTTAATTGCTGCATAGCCTCTTACATTTCCTGAAGATTTATTTACAAATTGAACAAGCCTTCCTGTTGCCAAAAGATAATAAGAATTAACAATAAGTGGCTTTTCAACATTTGAGAATAATTTTAATACTTTAGTATTCCAGTTTCCTGTTAATGCTTCTATATCCTGATCTCTTAAAACATTAGATCCTTTCTTGGCAATACCTAAAGGCAAACACCTTGTATCTTCCCTTCCGTTATCAAAAGGCAATATTATCAATACATCATTATCCCCAAGACCAGTACTTTCAAATACATTTTTAGCTAATTTGTTTACAGTTTGTTTATCGTAAAAATATTGTTTACCATTTACGACATCAGGAGCCATAGAAAAAGGAACGAAATAGATATTTTTTCCTGTATATTGGTTAAGTAATCTAAATCTATCTTCCAATATATCTAGTAAATCTCCTTTATGTAGGGTATAATTACCTAATTTATGTACATATTTTTTACTACTTAAAGGAGTATTTTCATTAACTACTAAAGATTTTGCTGCATTTATTTTATTTTTAATATCTGTTTCATGTTGAGAAATAATTGCAGTGGTATAATTAATTCCATCACAATTCTCCATAGGAGAACCAGAAGAACTGTTTCCATTATTATACTGATCGCAATCTGTTTGAGATAATGTTTTTGTAACAAAAACATTATCATCATCAATTCCAGTTATCACACATATTCCTGGATTACAACTCGTGTATTGGTCTTTCTTTACCAAAATATATTTAGGTGGTACTTTACTACCAGACCAAGTTGTAACTTCTTTCCCTGTTTTATCAAAGTTTTTAATTTTAGGAATATCACTATCTGAAAGAATACAATTTATACATACTAAATCTGAAGTATAAGAGAGTTGTACAATAGGAGTTCCCTCTGGAGTGCTACCAACATTATTATACAATACTGAAAATGAATAAATACCTGATGCTTTATTTAGAGTATTATTTTCTTTAAGTTTAACAGATTTTAAAATTCCATTCTCAATATTTAAGCCCTCTAAATTAGCATATGTGCTATTGTCAAATGTTACAAATTGTCCATTTCCAAGTGCAAATTTTAAACAAGAGTTTTGATTAGGTAGATTAAATAAAGTAGTTGGTGTTATATTATTCAAAGCTCCAAGCATAAAAGAGCTTTCTCCATCACTTTGCCCTTGAAACGCATATAATTTAAACTTCGGATCATTTACCTGCTTCCAATCCAAATGCGAGAGTTCTTCTCCAGAAACTTCGTCATCCATTAACAATGTAGTTGTTCCTTTTGTAGTTCCGTAAGCTTTCCAAGGATGTTCCAGTTTAAACACACCGTGTCCAAGCTCGTGGGCTCCAGTTTTGTCCTGTGCATTGTTGTACACATACCCAAACTGACCATTCAAACGCATATAACCTTTTTGCGTGGTAGAAGATTGTTTATCGGTTACAAATAATACATAACGTGCATCAGTACCTTTATAAAGAGCATTGATTTGTTGCTGTTGTGTACTATAGTTGGTCATCAACTCAGCATCTTCACTGTTGATGGTATCTCCGCTTACCACACTGCTGATGTCTAAAACAGGCTCTTTCTTCACATTGAAAGCAACTCCTATTTTTTTGTAAATATTTGTCAGCTTATCACTTTGCGATTGTAATTTAGATTGCGAGCCAGCATCCAATGGTACTAAACTTACATCTACCGTTTTCGGGCTTAAATGCACCAATCTAAAACTACTGATGATTTTTTGTTTGGAAATACTGTCTTTAGGCATCAATACCGCAATTACTTCATCTTCTGCATAATCAAAAGTACCTTTCAGTTGAAGCTGGTAAGTTCTTTCCGTATCGGTTTTGTTCAGTTCAGTAGCATCAATCGCTTTACCGATGCTCAATGTCTTGAAGACGATTTTAGCATCTTTCAATGCAGGGTCTGTAATGCTAACTTTAGCATTAAATATTTCTGTCTGTTTGTTTACTGTTGCTTTGTAAGGAACAGAAACCGTATTGTTCTCCGAATCTTTTACAGAAGGATATTTGTTGGTCGGCAGTTTTGTTTTTTCCTGCGTATCGTAAGCAAATTTAGTGTGTGGAGTCTGCTCATTTATATACGGAATTTCCTTCCATTCTATTTTAATGCCTTTTGCTGTGTATTGGTTGATGGTAGCGTTGTTTCCACTTCCCGTTACGCCATCGGTATTAGATGATGTAGATGCACCACCTTCAGCTGCTTTTTGAGGTCCGGTAATATTTCCGTTTTCATCAACCGTCCAGATATTGCCGTCTGGATCAATAAATGTGTAATCTTTACCGCCAGGATATTCGGTCGTACTACCACTTCCGGAACCTCCATCGCTTCCTGTAATGGTTATTTTACCAGGAGGAGGCGTCGCAGAATAGGTAATACCGCCAATTGGGAAATTGACAAAAACATCCTTCACGCCTGCATCACCAAATGTTTCTCCCAGTCCTCCAGAAGCATAATTTACCGCTGTTTCATTAGGATCATACGTGGTTTCAATAATACCTTCAATTAATTTCTTGTCGGTATTAAGCATAATATTATTGAAGCTTACTTTCACCTTGGTATCGGCTAAATAAGGAACTACAATATAACCTATACCACTATAGATGCCATTACTTCCTTGCGCAGAAAGTACCGTAACAGGGAAATCTCCTGCAGTAAATACTTCATTGACACCCAACATGGTCTGCAAAGGATTTTTGTTGGCAATGTCAATTGCAGGCATTATCCCGCATTGATAGTTATTATCTACATCATTGGCATTGGTCGTAAAATATTGTATTGCGCTGTAAGAGTACGCATTTCCCGAAGTATTACCATCTGTATTACCACAAACAGAACCTACACGGTATTCGTATTCCGTAAGGTCTTCCAAACCTGTAAGAGTTGCCGGAGATTGGTAACTTTGCTGGGTCATCCATTCTGTATTGCTGTCTCTTTTTCGGTATTGTACTTGGTATAAACCTGCAGGTTGTGCACCGATGCTCCAGCTGATCTCAACCCTTCCTCTTCCTATATTTTTTGCCATCAAAAACGTCGGAATAGTACAGTTTTCTACGTAATCAAAATAAAATATTTCAGAAAGTCCATTGTTTTTGTAAACTCCGTTGTCCTCTGTTGGGTTGGCTCCCAAAACAGGATTTCCGCTTTTGGCTTGAACCTGCCAAGCATATCTTTTCCCTGGAATAAGCTGGGTTTTATCCAATCCGTAATACAATGTTGGTGCATAGGTTTCTTCCTGCCAAAGTGGTGGGGAAGACAAAAATCCTGAAATTGGAGATTGTCCTGCATCCCACAATTCTTTTAGCGTAAAAATGTATCTGGTATTGTTTGCAATTTGCCTTGGCATCCATTGAAAGACAATTCCGCTTCCTCCAGCATACGGAGACATTGCCTGTACTTTCTCAGCATTTTGCGGAAGATTAAGCATTGGTGGATCGTACTGTGTAAGAAATACCGTTGCACAGGTTTTGGATGAAAGATTGTTTTTGGTGTAATAATCATACGCCTGAAAGCAGAACCGATAAACTCCGTCTGATAAAGGCTGAGCGTACTGAACTGCATTGATTCCTCCTAAATTCTGTAATTCAAATAAAGCTCTTAAATCTACATTGGTAAGCGTAACGTTACTTCCCGGATACAGAAGAAAAGGGTTCATTCCTACAACAAATTCATTGCTTTGTGCAAAAGGAGCAGCATTTAATCCTGCTTCCAAAGTGAACTTGATACCGGTTTGGTGTTGTGGCTCCATCAAATCGGTCATCAACACCTGCAGCTGTAATTTGTTATCTGTAGAAGTAGCGTAGTCGCCTAAACGCATACTGTACGGTGGAATTACTACGGGTACTAATTTTACAGGGTATTGCTGCGATTTCACAGAAATAGATTGCAAGCCAAATAGCATAAGCATTGTCAATGCCCACATTTTAATTCCGAAATCTTTAAACTTCAGTGTGCTATATGGATTATATTTTCTTTTATCGTTGTAGGAATGGTTCATCATTCTGTTTTGTGTTGTTGTGTTTGTCAGCTTTAAATTTTGATTTCTAGTTTGAAATTAATAGATTACTTAAACTCGTAGTCTATTTGTTTTTCAGAACCTGCTTTATCTCCAGGCAAAGTATATTTTGCTTTTACTTTATATTTTATGGTTGGGATAACACCATAAGTAGAGAGAAGTAGGTTGTTAATTGCCTGTGGTCTTGCATTTACCGGCACACCTACATATTTTGAAGCAGATTTAGAAACCAATTCATACCAGTCTGATTTGTACAATCTGAACAAATCGTATTTGTATGGGAAGGTTTGCTTCAGGAATGTATTTCCTTTGTCACTTCCTAAATATTGCATATAAGCTGTAAAAACAGGGAATGCTTTTATAGGTGGGATTCCTGCAAAATTTTCTTCGTCTTCTGCTCTGTTCAATGTCAGTTGGTCAATAGGATATGCATCATAGAACAAGCCTTTGAACTTAGCCGCAAAAGAATCATCCATCAAAGCTGTAAGATTGATGAGCGGTTTGTTATCTGTATATTTTGTTCCTGTAATTTCGGTTACATCAAAATATTCATCGGCATTCATATTATTCTGAAGGAACACTACTTCCGAGTCTACTTTTACCCATAACGGATTAAAGTTCAGTGCAGATAATTTATCAGACATCGTATTGTATTTACTTGTTCTGAAAACAAATGAAAGTCTGTCAATTTCGCCGTCTTTGGAAAGGTTTTGCGCTACTTTTGTTTCTGTTTCCGTGGTTACAGACGAATCATCTCCGTTATTTCCTGTTGTTGTGGTGGTAACCTGTGTGGTATTTCCTCCCTGTGTCTGTACTCCGTTTTTATTTTTAGCAATTAAAGCCAGCGTATAATCTTTCTGCTTATCAAGAGTTGGAACATTGAAGTTCACTACATTGTCATTTCCGTCATAAGAGAAGTTACTTTCCGTTTGAGAATCTGCTGCGAAAACCGTTTTTGTACTCCAGTTAGGGTCGTCAAATAAGTAATCTTGTCCTCTTTTCAGTTTGATATACCCCTTATTACTTTCCGCAGTGTAATAATTTTCTTGTTCGGCAACAGGATAAGCATATTTAATATTAGACAAAGGAATCACATTTGGAGCTGTTCCCGTGGTAAAGCTACGTTCTTCCACTTCAATCGCTTTTTGCCCGTCTACCATTACCACTTCGTACATCCCGTTCTTTTTCTCCATAAAACTTACTTGCGTTATTGCTTTTAGAGTTTTACTTGGAGGAAGAATGTCATCTGAAACAAAATTGGCAACGTCTTTAGAGTTTGCATATTCTATAACTCCTTTTATCTCTTTTCCTTGGTCGTCTAGGATTGTCATTTTTTCTACAACAATCTTATAGGTGTGGTCTCCATCATCTTCAGGAATAACAATCGGTTCATTCACTCTCATTGCAAATGTCGCTTGCGGAATTGCAAATACATCCACATTGGTGTCATCTTTCTTAGGAGTAAGATCGGTAATGATTTTCATTCCGCCTAAAACGGAAGCGTTTTCCAGAATACATTCTTCTCCAAATTCCATTTTGAATCTGAATCTTCCTTTAATCATCCCTCCAAGTAAATTATAATATCCACCCAGATATCCTCTTACCCAATAAGGATTCGGACCTTTTGTCTGAAGTAATGATGCAACACCTGCCTTAATAATTGGAATTTTCTTTTTAATAAACCATAATTTTATTTTAATCCCGAGTTCTCCCTGAAGATAAACGTAAGCCTGTCCGTTAGCATACCATCCATTGATTCCGATCTGGTCTCCTCCTCGGTTTGAACATTTTGCATCACCATAATCCTTCAACATAATATCCGTTCCTAATCCTGCCTGAAATCTTGCATAGAGGAATAGAGCCGTCATATCTCCTGTATCAAATTTAAGGTGTGTTCCGAAGGCAAAGCCTTTTCCCTCTCCTAAAGCATTAAGGCTGCTCATATAATCGATGTCACTCACTTGAAGTCCTAAAATTTCTGCAACTTCAGGTGGCGGTGGCGGACTTCCAGGAATACGATTTCCAACCATGAAATAACTTCCTGACTGTAAAGAAAAACTTCCAAATCCTACTTTTAGACCGATCATTTGAGTTGGTGTCCCGATATGCATATACCATTCACTTGGTGCAATGTGTACGACTGCCCATCCTGCTCTACCATTCGGTCCTATACCTGCTATAATTCCATTTGCGATATTAACAAAAACGTCTAAACTTGCGTGGAAAACACTGTTGTTGAAGTCATAGTTCATTGCCAACTTGGCATAAATAGCACCTTTAACATCTTTGGTTACTGGATATTGCTCATCAACCACTTGGGTATCTAGAAAAGAATTAACGTGGGTATTGTCTTTCAGCTCATTAAGAAATTCGTTGTTGCCCGTCATTTCTTTGAACTTATCTTTAACTCCCGCTAAAGGATCTCCGGGAATCAGCTTAGATAAATCGGCCATAACCAGCGCCTCTCCAATAAATCCAACATTGGCTAAACCACCGTTTGGATTGGTTGACATATTAAAACCAGCCATAATACTAATTGCATTTTTGCTGGCAACAGATCCATAAATACCTGCTCTCAGTGCTAAACCAACTGTGTTGTCAGGTTTTAACACCAAAGCTTTATCTTTATATGCAGGATCTAATGACATATCTCTGTTCGGGATCATTCTGTAAAATGCTCCACCGGTAAACCCTGTAATTGTTAATGCGGATGCCTGGATTTTTAATCCGTCTACGGAACCTTCAAAGCCCCAATATCTAAAAGTACTGAATCCATAGGCTGCATTGACATTCACTTCAATATTCAACTCTTTCAACTTTGCATTCAAATGTGCAGTGAAACCGTCTCCATATAATGGGTCATTACGCATGATCTGGAATTCCCCAGAAACTATTGCTACACCTATATCTACATTTTTCAGACCTAACTTCGTTAGATTGAATCCATCATACTTCCAACGTTGGCGATTGTTTTCATTGACAATCAAACCATTGATTTTCATTCCTCCTGTTGCAGAGAACCTTTCTTCCTGTAACCCTACAGTTATCTCGAAGCCCAGATTAGCGTAGCCATTGTCTGCTTCTACAAAAATATTCTTTATACTTGCAGGGAAGCCTACCAGTTTTTGTTCTCCCTGTACTCCAAAATATTGTGCTGTAATGTAAGGCGCTTTTGTCTGAAGCGTAAGTTCCCTGAATTGGATTCCTTTAAAATCAGCATCCTTTTTTGCATTTGGATCTGTACTATTATCAGAAGGTTTGCCATTAGCGCCAATTGCCAAAGTTCCGGTAAGAACTGCTTTAGGTAAGAATTCTCTGTTTTTAACCTTTAATTCCAAATAGGAACCGGGAGCAATAGTTGCTTTTGCACTCCAGATATCAAAACTAATTGTATCTAAAGTTGCTACCGTAATCATATATTCTTCTTCGGTAATTACCCCTTGATAACCAAGATGATTGGGCAAATTATTATTCGGATTAGCATTATCTTGTTTCTGAACAGGAAGCTGAACTTTTCCTTTTAAATTTGCTCCTACAATCTTTGAAGCTGCTAGATCTACACCAATCTGGTCAAGAGAATATCTCCAGGAATTTTGCTCACTCGTGATTCCTTTTTCTAAAGGAAACAAATTATTGGCAGAAAAGCTACCTGAAACTCCATAAGAGTCTATCAGAAGATTTTGTGCTTGAAAGGAAACTCTGTTGTCAATATGGTCTTCTGTTTTAAATTCCTGTGGAAGACCTACATATAATGATTCTACATAAAGACCACGCCAAGTATCTGTCCCTCCTATCAAATATCCGTGAGTAGCATAATATTGCGGGAATAACACACTAGAATCTGTCCTCAAGTCACTTAAATCCAAAACTGCATTATTGACATAGAAAGAGAAAAAACCTTTATCTTGATTTTTGATTTGTGATGTGATTGCAAAAGGTGTAATGCTTACATTGACTAGAATATCATTCCAATCACTGGCTTTTAAAGCAAAATCACCACGTACCCTGTTGGTAAATCCATCATTTCCGATTTCAGGAAGCATTTTTCCGTTACTATCCAAAGGAACGAGAACGTTTCGGGAAATCTGAACGTTTCCTTTTAAAGATAGTTCTTTTATTCCGTCACAATCGATGATCACGTAAGTTTTATCATTTACGCTTTGTCCATTGAATTTATTAATCATTCCTCCCTCCAGAGTAAGCATCCATTGATTTTGATTAAAAGGAATGTTAACATCTCCAAGTAACGAAAGCTTTGCATCACCAATAATCTTTCCTCCATAGGAAAGCTTAACTCCTTCTGCTCCAAAATACAGCGTTCTTTTACCTCCTTCTGCGCCAGCTTGTGGTGTTACGACCCTCGCATAAACATTAATTAAAGCATATTCAGGAGTAAAGGAGGCTTTTGTTACAACGATACCATATTCTACATTTGATACATTCTCTTTAAGTCCTATAGGAAATTCTGTAAGTTCGTTAGGATTAATGGTATTCGTAAAATTCCCACTTTTTTCTAACTCTCCAAATGCTCCGATTGCTTTTCCAATTTCTTTGTCAGTATCTGGATCATTTTTTAAAGCAAGAGAAAATAGGTCGGATGGGAAATTGGAAACAGAAGCGAATCCTGAATTATTATGAAACGTATTTCTATTTAACTGCAGTGAATCACCTATTTTGTAGCCGTTATTAGCTTTAACATTATTAAAAAAAAGGCAGAGTAAGGCAATAAATAGAGAATATATTTTGGTCATCAATTTGAGTTTTTGCAAATGTAGCAAAAAAATAAAACAGTACTGACTGTCAACAAATTAACAATCGATACAATTAGCTACCAAACAATTTATTAAAAATCATCATATTTAAAATATATTTCATATATTTTAAATATAATTAATTATTAAAATTAAGTTCACATTTTACATAAGAAAAGTAAATAATCCATTATGTTAAAATCTAAAACTCATTTTTATTTTTGCAACTATAAAACTATTATTGTTTTCAGTTTGAATAAACAAATAATTCTCAACTTGCCTGTTTCAATATTACGTAGTTAAGCTGCCAAATTACATCTTGTTGAATTAAGAAAACTTTGGTTAGTTTCGTTATTTAGATATTAGAAAAGGATGTACTGAAACAAAACCACTCGTTCAAATCTTTGAAATCTTTATATAGTAAAGAACAATCTTCCACATTTCGATACTTCTTTTGAATGATTTCCTTTGTCACTTCTCCATTTGAATCATTGTCCAGGTAAAGTGAAATTTTGTCGTACTTCTTTAGCCTTCCTTGAGCTTTGAAGAGCTTTGACGTGGAATTTAAAATCAAAAAGTCGGAATTTGAATCTTCTTTTTCGAGATTTCTGAAAATCAGATAATCAAAAAAGTCTTCAAAAATAGAAACTTCTTTAGTCCTATTGATTTTATTCTCAATAAGAGTAATACCTTTCCTTCCAAGACATATTTTCAAATATTTATTTCTCACCTCAAAACCTCCAAAATCATTTTTAAATCCAATTCCAAAAAGGTCTTTCCTTTTTAATCGACAATGAACCTATCTAACCAAATTAGTCTGCTTTGTAAAATATAACCCTGTTCTGAAAAAATATTTCCAGAAACTATATTTTGTACATATACCGAAATACTAAATAAAAGAAAAAATAAATATTTCATATAAAATACGTCATATTATAATGTTTGCCAAGAATCGAAGGTAATGAAAAAAACAATTTAGTAACTTTGAATAATGTATTAAATTTTATTCCTTACTGTAATATAATACAAGGTAATTCTTTGAACTTGCGAAAAATGAATAAGACTACACTTTTTTTTAACTTGGCTGTTGTTGTCCTCTGTTGGAATGTGGGAAAATCTGCTGTTTTGGTGAGGCTGATTTTTCCACATTTCAATAGAGTGGGTTAAGAAAAATTCGATAAAAACCAGAACTCAAACTGATTGCTATTTGTTGTTTTTAGCTTCAAACCCATCTTTAAACCTTAAAAAATCTTCTGCTTTCTTAGGATTATTCTTGATCCACAATTGCATTACTTTAGTATTTTCAGACAAGATTTTCACCTCATTTTCGTTATAGATCTTTTTTCCTTCATAAGCAATATCATTTAAAATATCTTGGCGCAGTTCACTTTTTGCTTTGATGCTTTCTTTGTACCAATTGGTTGCGAAATTGATAGAAATAATCAACACCAAAACTGAGAAAATTGCAACTCCAATTCCGCTCCAAGTAAATTTCTCCATCCTTTTTGCTAGTTTTTGAAAACTTACCAAAAAATCGCTGGTTTTTTGTGAAATAACGGCTCCTATTATGGTAGCAATATCTTTTAAATATTGATTTCTTGAAAGTTGTTCTTTTTCATAAAAAGCCAATACCTCATTAGGAATTTCTTTCACGACTTCCAAGTCTAATTGCATTTGACCAATTGCCAATACCAGATCTTCAATATCCGCTTTCAATTCCGCATTAGATTCGTTATTCTCCAAATTTGAGGCAATGTTATTGTCATTAGATTTTATCACGTTTTCCAAAAGTTCCATTCCACTACTTTTAGATTCTTCGTTTTGATTTTTATTTTCCATTTTTTTATTTTTGAATAGTTGATATTTATCTTGATTTTCTTTTCTTTTTCCATAGTTCATCATCGTTTTGAGCAACATAATTCGGTTTCAAAAGTTCTTCTAAAAGTTCACCTGCAATTTCTGCTACACTTTCTTTTGATGGTGATTGTGGTTGAGTGTTCAGACTATTTATTTCGCTGGTTCCAGACATTGATTTTATAAGATCTTGAAAGTTGGAATCGATCTCAGAAAGAGAAAAACCTTTGTATTGATTAAAAAGTAATCCGTTTTTCTGCTTGTTATTTCCCAATTGTTCAGTTTTACCTATCCAAACGTCTTGAATTTCATTTTTTTGATTGGGTTTGAACTCTTCTTTATATTGAATTTTAACAGAGAATCCTTTCTGATGCAGACTGGCTCGGAACTCTTTCCAATTCTCAGTCGATTTTTCGGCTTCCCGAACCGCATTTTTCACCTCAAACAAAGATTTTATTTCAGAAATTTTCAATCGGTTTGAAATTTCAGACAATTTGTAACCCGCTTTATAAACTCTTTCGGTTTGATGGTTTTTGTCCTTTTCCATAACAATCCGCATTCCCGAAATCCCGTCTTTTACATTGGATGACAATTGAATTTCAAAACCTTTTTCTTTCATTTTGAAAACAAGAGCATCAAAATCTTCCACTGCTTTTAAAGTTTCGGTCAAATTTTTAAGCATTTCTGCTTTTTTCTGAATTCCAATTTCAACATCGGTTAATAATCCTTTCTCTTTACAAACTTCTCTGACAGCTTCACCAAATCTCTTTCCGATATAGTGTGCTTTCACAGTGCACTTTCCCGAAATATCAATCCTATTGGCGACAAAATGAATATGCTTATGTTTTGTACTGTTGTGAATATCCAGTCGGTATTGATTTTTGTTTGTCAAACCTACTTTTGCAAGAGCTTCTATCGCAATTTGTTTGAATTCTTCATCCGTCAATTTTCTGCCGATCTCGTCCGGTTGAGAAATGTAGCCCGTCAATGCCCATTTATTTACTTTGGTATTTCTTTCAGCTACGGTTTTCATTTCGTTAAACTGACCTTCAGCAGTGTCACTCAAAAGATAGCCTGAAGCCACCATTTCTGCTGTTCCTTTATCGTTTGCATTGTATTCCAAAGCAATTTTTGTAATGGTTCTTGTGGTTGCCGAGTTATTCATTTTTCTGAATTTTTGAGTACAGGTATTGATGAACTAATTCGATCAGATTCTCAATTTTTTCTAAAATTTCTTTTTTATTTTCAAAAACATTCCATTCCTGATTTCTTAAAAGATTGGTTATTTTTTTGAAATGATTACCAAATTGAAGTAAGACTTCATCGGTTTGAAATTCATTGATCTTTAATTCTTTTTCGAATAAAACATTCCGAATATAGGTGGACAATTTTAGTGGATGTTTTTTTTGTTTTTGAATGAGGGTTTCATATTCAGAATTGGTCATTCTTATAGAAATCACTTTATCCAGTTTTTTATTTTCTTTGGTCTTCAAACCACCTTTCCGACCTAGTTCCTGGAAATATTTTTTTCTCTTTTCCTGAGCAATCTTTGCTTCATTTTCTTTGGCGACTTGGTGTATAAAATCTTGTAAAAAGTCTTTTTCCATTGTGTTAATTTTAGTGTGTTTCAAAACATTTCTGACGATAGGAAGAAATCAAAAATCCCAATTTTACAATCAGCGGCTACGCTTATTGTAAACTTTGGGTACTTTTTGCACTAACGTACTACCATATTTTACCTGTGTTTATTTTACTCACCTTCGCCTTTGTTTGACTTGTCTTTCAGGTAATGGATTTTTGTGAATCATCCAGTCATTTAAGTCTTTAAAATCTGAATATAAAACCCGACAATCTTCTGCGCTTTGATTTTCATTTCTAATAATTTCAACGGCACGATTTCCAGCTTCGTCATTGTCAAAATAAAGCTCAATATTTTCATAATTTCCTAGTGAACTTTTAATATTGTGAATCATCGAAACGGAATTCAAAATGAGATAATCGACAGGTTCTTTTTCTAAAAAATTCTCTACATTTTTAAAGGAAAGAAAATCGAAAAAGCCCTCGAAAATCCGAAGCGATTCTGATCCGTTTTTTATGGTTGAAATATCTTTTTTGCCCAAACAAATTTTAGAATATTTATTGCGGATTTCATAACCGCCAGAATCGTTCTTGAAACCAATTCCGAAATAGTTTTTATCATTCATTCGGTAATGAATTTCGTGTAAGAACTGAGTTTGATTTCCAACTTTTCTTTCTCTTAAATATTCCAAAAGTGCAGGATGCTGGATTCCATTAACGTCCAGTATCTCATAATTTTTACTCGGGCTTTTGAACTTCTGATCAGGAATATTTTGATTTAGAAAAGAAGAAAAGTTCTGATTTTCTGCCCAAAGTAAAACTCCATTTACTGAAGTATTCAGATACTTCTTCATAAAGTCAGTATTGTTTCCACCGATTCCTTCTGAGAATAAGTACCACTTGTTAAGACTTTTATTGATTTTAAAAGAGGCTTGGGATTCGCTGGCAAAGGGGTTGAGATACCAAGCTTCTTTTTCATTTTGTTTCGCTGGAAGGTGTCCGAGAGAAAGGAGGACTTCTTCCAACGATATGCTGTTAAATTGTTTGCAGTTCATTTTGTAATTTTTTGCTATTTTTTTCTTTTTTCTTTCACCATCAAAAATATTTACGGAGATAATATCCAAATTGTCAACAACTTTTCTATTTTTAGAACAATTGATTTTCAACCCATTGCAAATAGATAATTCTTGATATTTTATCCACATTTATTATTTTAATTATTAAGATTATAATACTTAATAGGCATTAATATAATTAAGCAGATTTTCAATACACTTATAAGATTTTGAAAATGAACAACTTAAACAGGATCGAACCGTTATTATTCGGAGATAAAATCCAGAAATACGGAGATAATATCTGTTTTTTCGGAAATAATATCCAGAATATCGGAGATAACATCTGAAAAAACGGAGGTAATATCCAGAATTACGGAGATAATATCCTACTCATTTTCAAGTAATCGAAAAGCTGCTTTTATGTAATCAATTCCTATCAAATTCGGATCAATTTTTCGTTTCAATCGAATTGATAGTTCTTTGTAACCTCTTACTTCAAAAAGCTTCCGTAGGACGGATAAACTTCTTTCGTCAAGCTTCCGTGTTTTTTTTAAATATTTCAATGCCCGATCAGTCTGAAGATTGTTTAATGATGAAAACACTTCCCCTAAACCAACAGCGTTCTTTGTGTAATAAATCAAAAAGCTATAATTTCCTTTGTCATAGGCATAATTAAAACTTAGCTCATTATAACTATCCAGATCCGCCTTTACATTATTCAAAAAATCTCTCTCAAAGCGATAATGCCCTTCATAGTGATCTTTATGAATGAATAACTCTTTAAGTATCTGCGAATACGATTTTATAATTCCTCCGTGCTGTTTGTATTTCAATAGCCACATTAAAAATCTGAGAGTATTGGAAGTCGAGGCTTGGTATGGGAGATCTTTTTTGATAGAGAAATAAGAATTCATATTTACGAGATGTCTCAGTACAGCCTTATCCATTTTGAAAAATATATTTTTCTTGTTCCATCCCGGCTCTATTATGAAAGGGACAGCCTTGTAACCGTTGATAGTTTCATCTTTTAATCTCAGCCAGTTGATGTTGGCCATATTGATCAATGCGGACTGGATATATTCATTTTTCATCCTTCTGTCTGGATTTAAATCGTGGAGTGATAATAAAAAATCTATCGTTCCTTGATTTGCCCACCCTTCATAGTAATCATCAAAGGAAAGCGGATTCTCTTCTTTTTTCAAAGCCGATTTCACCGATATAAATAAAGACTGTTGCTCTTTGATCGCAGATAAGATGACCACCAAAATTCTCTGCTCGATAATGGTTGTCTCCTGAGAAATTAAAACCTCCCGAAAATCATTAGAAATAAGCACTTTTTTTCGAGTTTTTGGAGTGAAAATTTTACTTTCCATCTATAATTGCTTTACGTTTTAAAATATTGTAATCAACCAAGATTGAAGTTTTGTCTTCTGAAATCAATGACTTTTCAATTTGCTTATAGTAAACCGTGCCTATTCGTAGATATGGAATTTTATTTTTCATTATTTCTTCTTTAGTCCTGGTTTACCATTGTTCTTTAGAAGTTCCAATGCTTTTTCAACATCGATAATTATTTTTCTACCATTTTGAATAATGGCTTGGTCAATCGTGCCACTCTTTTTCAACCTTTTAGCCGAAGATTCACTACAATTCAATAAGCTTTGAATACCTGAAATGCCATAGACATATTTTTTCTCTATAATTTTTGAATTTTCAAAGTTTTCAGTATTTGATTTTACGCCACTTCCCTCAATTAAATCAAGAAATTCTTTGCCTGTTAGTTGCCATAATGGTTTTTCTTTTAATGAATTAATATTTTCCATTTTTTGAAATTTAGATTTGATTAAATAAATGCCTTGTACTTTGGCTTTCGTTTGTTCGAACAGGTCAAATTTCTAATAACTATTTGGTGATTTTTCGTGATTCTCTTGTAAAATAAAAATGCAAATAATTGAATAACAATTATTTGCATTTATGGAAATTTTATTTTTCGTGATTTTAAACCGTCTACAGGTTTTATATAGTTCTTTGCAGTTTATTCTTGAAGTTTATTGACCATTTTTAACCGTTTACGAGTTGATAATTTCATCAAAAATTTTATTTTTATCTGTTCGGTAAAATCTACTTTCCAATGTGCCCACTCTTAAATTAAATTCTTTAATTACAAAATTTTCCCAATCTTGCTTTTTAAATCCCTTTTTCTCAACATCATCTGATAATAATTTGAAAAGATAACCGAAGTGTGTCACTTTCAAAGCATTAGTACAGCTTTGTTTTGGGGTTTTTAAATTTAAAATGAGATGGAAATTTTCAGATGTAAGCTGAGATTTTGAATTGATGTATTTTTCTTCAATCATCGTTTCAAAAATTCTTTTGGTCAGTTTTGAATCAAAAATCTCATTGGTTGATTTTAAAAGAGAAACTTTAAAATAATTTCCGATTTTTTCAATTATTTCATCCGCTTTATTAAGGATTTTAAAATAATAATTTGTTTTAACCCAAGAATATTTATTGTAAATCCGTTCTTTCTCTTGTTCTAAATGAAATAATTCTTTTTCAAGTTCATTTATTATATTTTGTTTTTCTAACTGAGCCATTCCAGAATTATACTGTTCTACTTCCAAAATTTCTCTTTCTTTCAATTTAACCCATTGCTGGATTTTGCGCAGTTCTGGTATATTCTCAAAATAAAAATTTAAAAATCGATCATTTGTAATGACTTTTTTTTCAAAAACAAGATCATTATATTTACTTATCTTCCCTATTAAATCGTTGAAAATAATCTCTTTAAATCCTTCATTAGCTAATTGCATAAAAAAAACATCAAAGTTTTTTTCATCAAGTTCTTCGCTGATTTCTTTACTTTTATATAGCTTTTTCATTTGAGCTTCACCGTAATGAAATTTATCATTATGTAATAGAAAAAAAGCACCATCAAAAATTTTTATGAGGTAAGATATTTCTTGTAAAAATTGATTCTCATTTTTCATATTAAATCAAATTTTTTCATAGCATTAGCCTTGATATTATCAGCAATATCAATATATGGCTTCATAGATTTATAATCAGAATGTCCTGTCCATTTCATTATTACATTCACCGGAATTCCCAAAGAAAGAGCAGTACAGATAAATGTACGGCGTCCTGCGTGAGAACCCAATAAATCATATTTTGGAACTACTTCATCAATTCTTTTGTTACCTTTATAATAGGTGAGACGGATGGGTTCGTCAATTTCTGCAAGTTTGGCTAATTCCTGTATATATTCATTCATTTTTTGATTAGAAATTACTGGTAACGCTTTATTATTTGGAAAAGGTATTTCATTATATTTTTCAAGAATTTCTTTACTTTTTTTGTTAAGCTCAATTATTAAACTGTCTGCTGTTTTCTGGGTGGTGATTTCGATATATTCATCTTTCACATCTGACCGTTTCAAATTGAACGCATCACTATATCGAATTCCGGAATAACATAAGAACAAGAAAACATCCCGAACTCTTTCTAAATAATTTTTACCAGCAGGTATTTCATAATCATTTAGCTTTTTTAACTCTTCTTGTGTTAAAAAAATAATTTTCTTTTGGGTAGATTTCAGTTTAGGTTTATAAGTTTCGAAGGCTAAATTTTTATTATACCCTTTTGCTTTTGCCCACTTCAGAAACCATTTCAAAAAACTAATTTGTTTTTCAATGGTTGAATTTCTCATTTTTAAATTATCTCGCAGAAATTCAGAATATAGAGTCAATCCTTTTTCATTAAAAAATGAAAAAGAAAGCTTATGTTTGAATTCACTCAAATGATTTTTTACTGTTGCCAATTTTGCAAAAGTACTTTCACTCCAGTTTTTAAGTCTTCCATTATCCGTTATAAACTCATCATAATAATCGAAGAAATTTTTTGAACTAATTTTAGACTTTTCTGTTACGAAAACAGAATTGAAAATAAATCTAACTTCTTCTTTGGTAGGTATTTCTTCTTCAAGTTCAAATTTTTTAAAGATATTATGAATTTCAGTTTCGTAATCTGAAAGTTTACCATTTATATCGGAAGCAGATTGCATAAGCTTATTAAAGGTATTTGCTTTTACCTTCTTTTTTTGGCTATCCCATTTATTTCTGTCAACACGTATTCCTGTAAATATTTCAAGCCTGTTACTAGCGTATGTGATTCGCATACGAATAGGAATATTTTCAGTGATCAATTCTCCTCCAGTTTTTCTGTTTTCGAGATCGAAAACAATGTTTCGTTTAATAATCATAGTCTAAAAGTTACACCCAGTTTTACACCCATTTTTTAAATATCTTTGTGGTCTTTTATAAAACACAAAGATACTAAAAAATTGCAAACAATTGATTTTTAGACTATTAAAACTTTAAAAAACTGTCATGAACCAATAGGTAAGAATCCCTCCAACTCCACTAAAAAGAGAATCTAAATAATAGATTCTCTTTTTTATTTATCATATAACACAAGAAATCAGAACAAGCCATTAACACAATGCCTATATAATAATATGAGTCACATACTATATAGTATATCTATTCAACATAAAGAACTACTTAACATTTAATAGAATAAGTTTGTTCGATTGAACTTATTAATTATCTTATTATTTCCCGAATTTAATTTCTATAATACTCTTTCATTAAAATGATTCAGTCTCTATTATATTGTACTAATATTTTTAAATAATAAAATCTTTCTATTACTTAAAGTAAAATCTTTGGAACTAAAAAACGAAGATAAATTACTTTTTAAAGATCATATTTCATGAAATTAAAGTTCTCAATAGTGAAATTTGGAAGATATATCTTATATCACCTATTAGACTTTCTATGATTGATTTTATATTTATACACAAGCAACAAATATAACCTACTGAAAATTAAAAGACTAAATCGGGACAATCCAAAATGAAAGCTTCTACCCCACAAAAAAGACTAAAAAAATGTTTTATCGTAAAGAATTTTATATATTTGCACCATCTAACAATTAAAAAAATAATTTACTATGTCAGACATTGCATCAAGAGTAAAAGCTATCATCGCTGATAAGCTTGACGTTGAAGAAACAGAAGTAACTCCTGAAGCTAGCTTCACTAACGATTTAGGAGCTGATTCACTAGATACAGTTGAACTTATCATGGAATTTGAAAAAGAATTTAATATTCAAATCCCTGATGACCAGGCTGAAAAAATTACTACTGTAGGACACGCTATCGCTTACATCGAAGAAGTAGTAAATAAATAATATTCTTCAACAAAAAAGAAATTAAACAAAGTTTATGGAATTAAAAAGAGTAGTTGTAACAGGATTTGGAGCAATAACACCAATAGGAAATAATGCAAAAGAATACTGGGAAAACCTTGTAAAAGGTGAGAGCGGTGCCGCTTCGATTACTCTTTTTGATGCCACAAACTTTAAAACAAAGTTCGCCTGCGAGGTGAAGAGTTTCGATCCACTACAGCATTTCGATAAGAAAGAAGCTAAAAAAATGGACCGAAATACTCAATTGGGACTTGTTGCTGCCAGAGAAGCAGTGGCACATTCCAGAATTATTGAAGACAATGTAGACAAAAACAGAGTTGGTGTAATCTGGGGATCCGGAATTGGAGGTTTAGAGACTTTCGAAACTGAGGTATTAGGATGGGCAAATACGGAAATTCCGAGATTCAACCCTTTCTTTATTCCTAAGATGATTGCAGATATCACTCCTGGTCATATCTCAATTGAATATGGTTTCCACGGACCCAACTATACTACTGTTTCTGCATGTGCATCTTCAGCAAATGCTATAATTGATTCCAAAATGCTGATCCAGTTAGGAAAAGCAGACGTGATTGTATGCGGAGGCTCTGAAGCAGCCGTTACAGCAAGTGGTGTCGGTGGATTTAATGCAATGATGGCCCTTTCTACAAGAAACGATGATCCAACAACAGCTTCAAGACCTTTTGACAAAGACAGAGATGGATTTGTATTAGGAGAAGGTGCAGGAACAATCATTCTTGAAGAATATGAGCACGCAGTAAAACGTGGGGCTACAATTTATGCAGAATTATTAGGAGGAGGTTTGAGTGCTGATGCACATCACATGACGGCTCCACACCCTGAAGGTCTTGGTGCTTATCTGGTAATGAAGAGTTGTTTGGAAGATGCAGGTTTAACTGCTGATGAAGTAGATCATATCAATATGCATGGTACATCTACTCCATTAGGAGACATCGCAGAATCCAATGCAATCTCAAGATTATTAGGCGAGCATGCTTACGACATTCAGATTAATTCTACAAAATCAATGACAGGACACCTTTTAGGTGCTGCAGGTGTTATTGAAGCTATCGCTGCATTGGGAACTATTATTCATGGTATTGTTCCTCCTACCATCAACCATTTTACTGATGATGAAAATATTGACAGCAGACTAAACTTTACGTTTAATTCAGCTGTGAAGAAAGATGTAAAAGTAGCCATGAGCAATACTTTCGGATTTGGCGGGCATAATGCTTGCGTTCTATTTAAGAAAATCTAAATTCAATGAATGGAGTTACAGAAATACTTTTCTAAATTCCTTATCAAAAAAAGAAAAAGACAACTCACGGAGAGAGAGTATTTTCTCAGTACCGAGCTTAAAAAAGTATTGGGTACGGAGGTACAAAATATAGCTCTTTACCGCGAAGCTTTTTCTTTGAAAAATTCTTCTAAAAATCAAGACAGCAATTACGAAAGACTTGAATTTTTAGGAGATTCTGTTTTGGGTACAATTATTTCTTGTCATTTGTTCCAGACTTATCCTCAAGCTAATGAAGGATACCTGACACAGATGAAATCTAAGATTGTTAATAGGAAAAACCTCAATAAATTAGGAGAAGACCTTAAGCTTACCAGCCTTTTGCAAAAGCAAAACAATTCTTCAGCCCTAGGTGAAAATATCTCCGGAAATTTATTCGAAGCTTTAATTGGTGCCGTTTATTTGGACTTCCACTATGATGCCTGCAAAAGGATCATTCTGGAAAAATTACTGACCCCTTCCGAGATCAACAAGCTTGAAAACAAAATTGTAAGCTACAAAGGCCTCCTGCTTGAATGGAGCCAAAAGAAGAAGGTTAATATCAAGTACGAAACCTGCGAGGAAATACAAGTTAATAAATCTGTTGTATTCAGGTGCCACGTGTGGCTGGGAGATGAAAAAATTGCAAACGCATCAGAGACTTCCAAGAAGAAAGCAGAGGAAAAAGCAGCACAGAGGGCATTTTATATTTTAAATAAAAAAGAAAATATACTTGGAAATTCAAAAACTTTATGATCTTGATGATATAGAATTTGAAGATATTGCCATAGGATTGGTAAGATTAGCAAAAGATATACCTGCTCATGAGTTTTTCTACAAAATAAATCAAACCAACAACCTCAATTTTGCAAGAAAGAAAGACCTGGTCTTTCATGGGGGATATTACGATTATTTTTTTCCTAGATATGAGGCCTACCACAAGTTTTCAAAAACTTGTTTTACCTTTATTTCAAATAAATCTTCGGAAAGTAAGCAAAAAAAAGTTCAGACGGAACTCTTTACAGAAGAAGAAAACATTAAATTTTTATTAAATAATCAGGTAGATGTCGAATATATTTTACATAGTTCGGAACAGTTTCCTGATTTTTCCGTAATTTTGCTCCCTGAAAATCTTGTGTTTCCAATTCAAGATTATACACTGAGTTCTGATGAGGAACTTTATCAAATTATCCAGTATTATGAATAAGTATTTAAAGAAGACAAAAATTATCGCAACACTAGGACCTGCTTCGTCATCGAAGGAGATAATGTTAGATTTAATGAAAGCGGGTGTTGACATTTTCAGAATAAATTTTTCCCATGCAGATTACGACTTAGTTCGATCAAATATTGAAATAATTAGAGAGCTAAACAGCGAGTATGGGTATTCAGTGGGTATTCTAGGAGACCTTCAGGGACCTAAACTAAGAGTAGGTGTTGTAAAAGAAGGTTCTTATCTGAACCCTGGAGATATTCTTACTTTCACTAATGAAAAGATGGAAGGAGATTCTACCAAGGTTTATATGACTTACCAACAGTTTCCACAGGATGTAAAAGTAGGGGAAAGAATCCTTATTGACGATGGGAAGCTAATGTTGGAGGTTATTGAAACCAATGAAATAGATACTGTAAAAGCAAAAACCATTCAAGGTGGTCCGTTAAGTTCTAAAAAAGGTGTTAATCTACCTAATACGAATGTTTCTCTTCCTGCTTTGACAGAAAAGGATGTTCAGGATGCTAATTTCATGCTTGACATGGAAGTTGACTGGATTGCCTTATCATTCGTTCGCCATGCTCAGGATATTATCGACTTGAAAGAGCTTATCAATGCGCATCCAAATGGTAAATTCAAAACACCGATCATTGCGAAGATTGAAAAGCCTGAAGGGGTAAAAAATATTGAAGAAATCCTGTTAGAATGTGACGGATTGATGGTTGCCCGTGGTGACCTGGGTGTAGAAGTTCCAATGGAAGAAGTTCCTGCTATTCAGAAAAATCTGGTAGAAAAGGCAAGGTTCTACTCTAAGCCTGTTATCATTGCTACCCAGATGATGGAAACTATGATCAACAGCTTAACGCCAACCAGAGCAGAAGTAAATGACGTTGCTAACTCTGTATTGGATGGAGCTGATGCTGTAATGCTTTCAGGAGAAACTTCTGTAGGGAGATATCCGGTACAGGTTGTGGAAAATATGGCCAAAATTGTAAAGAATATCGAAACAACTCATTTTTATCAACATAAAAATGAGCCTATCGAAAAGGATTACAACTGTATCGATGAGAGATTCATTACCAATAGAGTTTGTCTTGCAGCAGTAAGAATTGCTAAAACAACCAACGTTTCTGCTATTGTAACGCTTACTCATTCTGGGTATACTGCTTTCCAGCTTGCAGCACACAGACCTAACTCACAGATCATTGTTTACAGTGGAAACAAAAGAGTAATCGCTATGCTGAACCTTCTTTGGGGCGTTCACGCTTACTATTATGATATGAAAAAGTCTACTGACGAAACGATCATCCAGGTAAATATGCTAACCCATAACTATGGCTATATTGAAACAGGAGATTTCGTAATCAACATCAATGCTACTCCATCATACGAAGGTGGAAAAACAAATACATTGAGATTGACTACCGTTTAAAAGAAGAAAAGGCAAAGTACTTTTGTCAAAACATACAAAAACAAAAACTCCCGGAAATCGATTTCCGGGAGTTTTTTATTTATAAAAATAAGGCTGTGTCATTAATACCAACCTTAATAATGTCCTACGATAGTTCTCGCTGTTACAAACTCTTTTAGAGCCAGCAAAGAAAGCTCAGTTCCATATCCTGAAGCCTTGCTTCCACCGAATGGAAAACGCGGATCAGAACTCGTCATTCTGTTGATATTTACTGTTCCTGATTCAAGATTCTCAATAAAGAATAATTGACGCTCTGGTTTCTTGGTCCAAACAGAATTGGAAAGTCCGAAAGGAATATCATTTGCCATTTGTAAAGCTTCTTCATCATTTTTTGCAATCATGATCATTCCAAGAGGTCCGAAAAGTTCTTCTTTTAAAATTGGATTTCCTTCCTGAACTCTAATTAAACCGGGTTTAAATTCATTCTCTGAAATTCTCTCCAAAGGAATAATAATTTCTGCACCATTTTCCAATGCTCTATTGAATTGAGCTTCTAACTCATCAGCAAGGTCGGGTCTTGCCATTCCTGTTAATTTAGTTTCCTTATCTAAAGGATCTCCGATTTCATATTTTTTATATTCTTCAATGAATTTAGGTAAAAATTCACCTTCAATCTTTTCATCTATGATAAATCTTTTTGCCGCAGTACAGGTTTGTCCACAATTTTGAAGTCTGGATTTTACTCCTGCTTTTGCTGCTGTTTCCAGATCTGCATCATCGAAAATGATAAAAGCATCACTTCCTCCTAATTCAAGTAAAGATTTTTTGATATTTAAACCAGCTATTGAAGCCACTTCTCCCCCTGCTTTACCACTCCCTGTTAAGCTTACTCCTTTTACAACATCATGTTCAAGAATTTCCTTTACAGCCTGATGTCCTACTTCAAGATTCTGGAAAATACCTTCCGGAAAGCCTGCTTCCAAAAGAACGTCTACTATTGCATTTCCACTTCCGAAACAAATTGAAGCATGTTTCAAAACGACTGTATTTCCAGCTAAAATTGCAGGAACAGCAAATCTTAATACCTGCCAGAAAGGAAAATTCCATGGCATTACTCCTAAAATCACTCCTTTTGGAACATAATGAACTTCAGAATAAGCAAATTCAGATTCAATTTTTTCTGGTTTTAAAATATTCTCAGCGTCTGCATAATAATTCATCATTAAAGCACACTTTTCTACTTCAGCAATGGATTCTGAAACAGGCTTATTCATTTCCTTAGTAATGATTGTCCCAAACTTTTCAGAATTATTCTTTAAAATTTCTGCTGCTTTTGCAATTAACTTCTGCCTTTCCTCAAACGGCACTTTTCTCCACACTGAAAACGCTTTATCTGCTTTAATAAGCTTGCTTTCAATTAATTGTTCCATAATATAATTTCTGTTTTAAATTCAGCTAATGAATTTATGAGCGCTTTTATTTTAAAAGCACGATGAAGTCAGCAAATTTCATTCCTTAAGGGTTAATAAAATAATGATTTTCTCTATCGGAAGAATATAACTTTTTACATCATTAGCCATTCATTCACAAGACATGCTGCCAGCCTTGCCGTCCTATCCTGAATATCGAAAGACGGATTAACTTCTGCTACATCCAGTGCAACCAGTTTTTTGTTTTTTAAGATATGTCTGTAAAAATGCATAAAGGTTGTATCTGCAAAGATACCATTATATGCTGAAGCGGAAACTCCGGGTGCGATAGATGCGTTAAATACATCCATACAAATAGTAAGATAGGCGAAATCCACATTATCCAGCAGCTCATCTATACGCTGATAAATAGAAGGAAGGTTTTCAAAAAACAATTCATCTGAAAGGATGTATTTCATCCCATACTGATGAGCTGTATCGAAAAGCTTTAGCGTATTCGAGTTTCTCTGGATGCCGATATGAAGAGAATTGATAGGACCTTCCTGGGCAATCTGCCAGAAACCGGTTCCGGAACTTGGTCCTACCCCTTTTTCCGGCTGTCTGTTATCAAAATGAGCATCAATATTAATGATCCCTATTTTTTGTTCAGGAAAGGCTGTTTTTACCCCTAAATAATGGGCATACGTCACTTCATGCCCTCCGCCCAGTACAAGAGATTTTCCACCTTTTAAAAGTACTTTTGAAACATTTTTGGCAAGATTATTCTGAGTATTTTCCAGATTTTGGTCTTCACAGGTAACGTTCCCAAAATCCAGCATTGAAAAACCCGGAATAATCACTGGAAAATTAGCCATATTCTTTCTGATCACATCAGGTGAATCTTTGGCTCCCTGACGACCTTTATTTCTCCTTACTCCTTCATCTACAGCAAAACCATGCAAGACAAAATCATCTGTAGAAATGTTGTCGTAATTACGTTCTTCCTTTACTCTTTGAAATAATCTGTGATAGAGAAGTTCTTCTCCGTCCAATCTGCCTTGCCAAATCATAATCTAAAATTATTCTCTAAACCTACCTTTTATAGTAGGTATAAATGTTCTGAAAAATAAAACTATAAATACTAATAAAGCACCACCGAGTTTAAACTGCATACTTCTATTTTCTTTATTAAAATAAAAAGTCACAATACCTAAAGCAACAATGGCTATTAGGTAAAATGTAGAATAAAGATATCCTCCTCTATTTTCATGTTTAAATTCTCCTCCATTTGCAGCAAACATTTCATCCAACATATTATTGGCTATAGCAGGCTCTACTTTTCTAATATCTGAAGTCAAGTTCTTCATGATAAAGTCTTTTTTCGTGCCTGATTTTACAGCATTTAATGCATAATCAACGTTTTTTTCTGCAATACCAAGAGAGACATATTTTTCTTTAATCTCTTCTAATTTAATTTTCATGGATGTGTTTTCTATTACTTTTTATTACCATCAATGTATACACTTTCCGCTTTTAAGCTTCCCTGATTATAAAGTACATTCTGGAAATTATTGGTTTTGAAAGTGACAAAATCTGCCTTTTTTCCTGCCTCCAATTGTCCTCTATCCTCAAGATTAAGTGCATAAGCAGCACGGAAGGTCATTCCTGCCAAAACTTCAGCAGTCGTCAGTTTCTGGAAAGTTGCCAGAATAGAAGCCTGAGTAATTAAATTTCCCATGGGAGCTGATCCCGGATTCCAGTCACTTGCGATAGCTACGATAGCTCCTGCATCTAATAATTTTCTTGCCGGAGTAAATTTTTCACCCAATCCTAAGCTTGCCCCAGGAAGAGCTGTTGCCACCGTATCTGATTCAGCCAAAAATTGAATATCCTCGTCAATGGTTGCTTCCAAATGATCTGCAGACTTCGCTCCTACTTCCACCGCAATTCTTGAACTTCCAGGGGTAAACTGATCCGCATGTACGGTAATTTCAAAACCTAATGCTTTTGCTTTAAGTAAGAATTCTTTACTCTCGTCAGGCTGAAATGCTGACTTTTCAATAAAAATATCTACTCTATTTGCCAATCCTTCTTCTTTTACTTTTGGTAAAATTTCGGTAATGATATATTCCAGATATTCAGAATTGCTTCCTTCAAAATCTCTTGGTTTTAAATGGGCTGAAAGACAGGTAGGCACCAAAGTTGCCTTCGTCGAATTTTGTGCATTTTTAATAATTCTAAGCATCTTCAGCTCATTTTCCACATCCAGTCCGTAACCGCTCTTTACTTCAATGGTGGTAATTCCCAGATCAACCAGAAAGTTGATTCTTTCTATCAAAGTTTTCAATAATTCTTCTTCTGAAGCATTTCTTGTGTGCTGTACAGAACTCCAGATTCCACCGCCGCTTTCTGCAATTTCCAGATAAGTTTTTCCAGCATTACGCATGGCAAAATCGTTGGCACGGTTTCCTCCGAAACAAATATGGGTATGTGAATCTACAAAAGCAGGAAGTACAATCTGTTCTCCTTCTATCTTTTCGATTTCTATGGTAGGATTTTCTGCTTTTAATGTTTCAAAATTTCCAACTTTCTGAATGGTATTCTGATTTACTATAATTCCTCCGTCTACAATAATTTCCAGTTGTTCATCGGAAAGTTTTCCTCTTAATGGTAAGTTAGCAAGCGTTACCACCTGCTTAAATGGTCCTATTAATTTCATTTATTTAATATTAAGGCGAATGTTTACTTTATCAATTAGTATTGATCTATCTAAACAATCAAAATTTATTAATTTTTATTAATAATTTCTCCTCTCAAAAATACTTAAAATATCCCAATTATTTCAATCTTAGCGATTCTCATTTTTAACGTGAGTCTAAACGTCTGTATCAATCTTAACCTTTTCTCAATCTGCCCTTCAACCTTAGTCTAAATTTGCTATCTTTGAAGTAAATGAAATGAATTAATGCCAGATTTTTTACATCCAGATAAGGAAAACTACTCACGAGAGGAGCTCATGCAGGAAGAACAGATCCGTCCCCAAAGCTTTAAAGATTTTGCGGGACAGAGAAAAACGCTGGAGAACCTTGATGTTTTTGTTACCGCTGCGAAAAGACGTGGTGGAGCACTAGATCATGTTTTATTACATGGCCCGCCAGGGCTTGGAAAAACTACTTTAGCCAATATTATTGCCAATGAACTTGGGGTAAATTGTAAGATCACGTCGGGTCCTGTATTGGATAAACCCGGAAGCTTAGCTGGTTTGTTGACCAATCTGGAAGAAAATGATGTTCTTTTCATTGATGAAATTCACCGTCTATCTCCTATTGTAGAAGAATATTTGTATTCTGCAATGGAAGATTACAAGATTGACATTATGCTGGAAACAGGTCCTAATGCCAGAAGTGTACAAATCGGACTGAATCCCTTTACCCTAGTGGGCGCAACAACCAGAAGCGGAATGCTTACGAAGCCCATGCTCGCCCGATTCGGGATTCAAAGCAGGCTGGAGTATTATTCTATTGAACTTTTATCAATGATTATTCAAAGAAGTGCAAGGGTTTTAGGAGTTGTTATTTATGAAGATGCCGCGATAGAAATTGCAAGAAGAAGCCGTGGAACACCAAGGATTGCCAACGCATTATTGAGAAGGGTACGTGACTTTGCCGAGATCAAAGGGAATGGTGAAATTGAAATCAATATTACAAAATATGCATTAAATTCTCTGAATGTGGATGAATTCGGTTTGGATGAAATGGACAACAAGATCATGCGTGTTATGATTGAAAACTTCAAAGGAAAGCCCGTTGGTATTTCTGCTCTGGCTACATCTATTGCTGAAAATCCGGAAACTTTAGAAGAGGTTTATGAACCATTTTTGATCCAGGAAGGATTTATTATCCGGACTCCCCGAGGAAGAGAAGTTACTGACAAGGCTTACAAACATTTAAATATTACAAGACCTAAAAATCCGGGTGAGCTTTTTTAATTCAAAGTTCAAGGTTTAAGGCTAATTAGAATTTCTTAGTTTATGTTTATACCCAAATTATACAGAAGTGAAGATTTTGATGTGATGAGAGATATCATCAAGGAAAATTCTTTTGCTTTACTGATTTCTTCCGCTGATAAAATCAGGGCGACTCATTCTATGATGCTGCTGAATGAAGATGATCCTGAAAATGCTTATATTGAGACTCATATTTCGAGAGCAAATCCTCAGGCAAAAATATTAAAAGACGGTGATGAAGTTCTCTGTGATTTTTTGGGAGCCCATACTTATATTTCCAGCAGCTGGTATGATCATATTAATGTTTCCACATGGAATTACGAGGCAGTACAGATCTATGGAAAAGTTGAATTGATGAACCATGATGAGCTTTATGCCCATTTGGATAAATTAACATCCAAATATGAAAACTTCCAGCAATGTCCGATGATGGTGAAAGATATGGGAAAAGAATTTGTAGAAAAGGAAATGAAAGGAGCTTTTGGGATAAAAATAATTCCTACCGAAATATTTATCAAGCAAAAACTTTCCCAGAACAGGAAAGAGCCTGATTTTAACAACATCATTACGCAACTTGAACAATCTGATGATAACGGGAAAAAGATTGCGGAGAAAATGAAATTAATAAAGAAATAATCAAAATATACATATGAAGTTATATCCAATACAATGTGGAAAATTTAAACTGGACGGCGGCGCTATGTTCGGAGTCGTCCCAAAGAGTCTGTGGGAAAAAACAAACCCAGCAGACGAAAAAAACCTAATCGAGTTGGGAACACGTTCCCTGCTTATAGAAGACGGAAAAAAGCTCATCCTTGTAGACTGCGGTCTCGGCAACAAGCAGGATGATAAATTTTTCGGACATTATTCTCTTTGGGGAGATGATACTCTTGATAAAAATCTAAAGAAATATGGCTTTATAAAGGAAGATATCACCGATGTATTCCTTACTCACCTTCACTTCGACCATTGTGGTGGCGCTATAGAGTGGAATGATGACAGAACCGGATACAGACCGGCTTTCAAAAATGCCAACTTCTGGACTAATGAAAACCACTGGCAATGGGCAACTGAACCTAATGCGAGAGAAAAAGCAAGCTTCCTGAAGGAAAATATTATGCCGATACAGGAAAGCGGCCAGCTTAATTTTTTACCCCTTCCTACTACCGGCAATTACGGTTTTGCCCCGGATCTGAAAATGGATGTCATCTTCGTAGATGGCCATACGGAAAAGCAAATGCTTCCAGTAATCCAATACCAGGAAAAGACTGTTGTTTTTGCGGCAGACCTTATTCCTACGGCAGGGCATATCAATCAGGTTTATGTAATGGGATATGATACGAGACCTCTTTTGACCTTGGAAGAAAAAGGAAAATTCCTTAAACAATGTGTAGACAACGAATATCTATTGTTCTTTGAACATGATGCTCATAATGAACTTGCAAGCCTTACAATGACTGAAAAAGGCGTAAGACTTGATGAAACGTTCACCTTTAATGATGTTTTTGGATATTAATTTTTAATTATGGAAGAATTACATTCAGAAATACAACAGACAGAACCGGAACCATCGCCCAAGGTTATAGGATTAACAGGCGGAATAGGTTCTGGAAAAACAACAGTAGCCCAATTTATAGAAGAGCTCGGTTTTCCGGTTTACTATTCTGATGACAGGGCAAAAGCGATCGTTAATGAAAGCGAAGCACTGAAAATAAAAATAAAGGAACTTCTTGGTGAAGAATCCTATGATGAAAACGGATTGTATGATAGAAAATTTGTTGCAGATAAAGTTTTCAACAATAAAGATCTGCTCCATCAGCTAAACGAAATTATTCATCCTGCTGTACGGATTGATTTCGAAGATTGGGTACAAAAGCAGAGTAAATATTTAGTATTCAAAGAAACAGCACTCTTGTTTGAACTAAAGCTCAACAGAAAATGTTATAAGTCTCTTTTGGTAACAGCTGAGGATAATATCAGAATCAAAAGAGTGATGGACAGGGATAACAAAACCTACCGTGAAGTAGGAGTTGTCATGGAGAAACAAATGCCGGAAAGGGATAAAATTAAAATGGCAGATTGTATTATCTACAACAATACCAATCTGGAAGAATTGAAAGAACAGACTGAAAAAGTGATTTTCAGTATTGAATAAATAAAAACTCGTTAGAAGCTTTTCTAACGAGTTTTTTTATGTAAAAATATTATTCTGGAATTGTTCTCCAACGAGATCTTTTAACAAAAATAAGCCTCCATTTCTGGAGGCTTATTCTATTTGAAATTTAGTTTACTTATTCTTTGATAAATTTCTTCTGAACTGTTTTACCATTATCATCGATATCAATCACATAAACACCGTTGATCAATCTGCTTACGTTGATCTGGCTGTTGAGTAAAATACCATCTCCGATTACCTGTCCTGCAGCATTGTAAATCTTATATTTAGCTCTCTTGCTAATATTCTTCACAAACAATACTGAACTTACAGGGTTTGGATAAATCATGATTCCAGTCTGATCTATCGGGTTAGAAACGATAGGCTTAGAGATTCTTACCGTGTAATCCTCTACTTCTCCATTCTTGAAGTCTGCACAGTTTA
>NZ_PPEG02000009.1:0-177236 GCF_002899945.2 Chryseobacterium viscerum | reverse complement strand
AATACTGAACTTACAGGGTTTGGATAAATCATGATTCCAGTCTGATCTATCGGGTTAGAAACGATAGGCTTAGAGATTCTTACCGTGTAATCCTCTACTTCTCCATTCTTGAAGTCTGCACAGTTTACAGGAATACCATCTCTTGACATTGCTACTCTCATGACAACATACTTATAGTCTGTCATGCTTACAAAAGCATCGGCAGGTACATTGAACTTACCGGAAACAGGGCTGTTTGAATTTGGAGAAGAAGTGTACACTCTTTCGTTAATATCAAACTCTCCATTTCTGTTGAAGTCAATCCATACAGCAATTCCTTCGTTATAAGTAGTTCCCGTCCATTTCTTCTCAATGATAATCTCATTGTCTGTAGAACCCTGGATCATTTCGATGAACGTTTTAGGAACTCCTGTATAATCTGTATACGTGGAAGCTCCGGATTCATTCTCCATCGTTTTCTTACCTGTAGGCTTCACTGTAACTTTAGAAATATGCTCTCCTGTAGAACTTTCTGATTTCATCTTACAGTAAATCACTGTAGGAGTCGTGAAATAGTAAGGAGGAGTATAATTTCCTGGAGTACCACTACAGATATTCACAACCTGCATTTCATATTTCGTTAATTCTGTAAGACCTGTCAATACAAGGTTATTAACTACAGATGGTACTTCTGTCCAGCTTGGAATACCTACTTTTCTATATCTAAGAACATAAGTTGCTCCCGGGAATGGATCCCATGTAATCTCTGCTGATGTTGGAAGCAATTGTGTAATGGTTAATCCTGGAGGAGGAATCTGACATATTCTTTCGGTTGTAAATACTTTAGGATTAGAATATGGATTCAGAGTAGTTTCTCCGTTACACTGATTAGCAATCTGAACTTCATAAGTGGTGTAAGGCTCTAAAGGTGTTACACTTCCTAACACATACGTGTTTGCAGGAGCTGCAGGTAAACTTACAATATTCCATGTTGTAGTTCCTACTTTTCTCCATCTCATCGTATAAGTAGAACTTGGTACTATCGGAGCCCATGTAATCAAGGCTGTAGTTGGAGTAATATTACCCACGGTCACATTTGGAGGCGTTGGATCACATCTTGTCGTAAATGTCTTGATTGGAGTGGCGGTTCCCACAATATCTCCACAAATAGCAGCTACTTCTACTTCATAAGTGGTAGCAGGTATCAATCCATTAATGACTAATGGAAGGTTACCCAATTGGGTAGAAGCATATACTTGTGTCCATGCTGTTGTTCCCTGAACTCTGTATCTTACCACGTAGCTTACTCCTGTTCCTGTAATGGTAACAGTAGCCGTTGTATGAGTGGTAGTAAATGTAGGAGCATTAGGCATTGCATTGCTGCAAGGTCTTATTCTTACCCGGTAATCTTCTACTTCTCCATCTACTGCATTCTGACACATAATAGGAGCACTTGTACGTTTCAGTACAACTCTCATCGTTGTTGTCAGTGGTCCTGTATATGCATTTGAAGGAACAGCAAAAGTGGCAGTAACCGGAGTTGTTGTATTGGCAGGAGAAATTAAGATTCTCTCAGCATCTGTGAACTGTCCGTTTCTGTCAAAGTCAATCCATGCTGTTACAGCATCGTTTCCTGTTGCACCGGTCCAGCCTTTTGCTACGGAGATTTTATTATTTTGAGAATTAACATCTAAAGTAATAAGAGTCTCTGGAGTAGTATAGCTTATATAATTAGTCTGTACTGAAGTATTATTCATTAGAGGAACTCCAAGGTTCGAAGAGGTAACAGTTACATTCGAAATATGGTCATTCGTTCCAGAACCTGTCATCTGACAGTAAGACAACGGCGGCGTTGTAAATGCTACTGATGATGAGTATGATCCTGTAGAACCTCCACAAGTGGTTGAAACCTGAACTTCATAGTTTGTCTGCTCTGTAAGACCCGTAATTCCATAGAAGTTCTGACCAGCTGGTACAGTAGCAGTCTGCCATGCACCACTTGGAGCAACTCTCCATCTTACAGTATATGTAGCTCCTGTTGTCGAAATCCATGATACAGTTGCATTATTTGCAGAAATATTATTTACTGTAATACTCGTTGGTGGAGCTGTTGTACAGGTTTGAGGATCTACAAATCTTACCGGATAATCTTCCACCTCTCCCTGAGTGAATGTTCCACAAGGAGTGTTAGTACTGCTTGTACTCATTACGACACGCATACGCGTTGGTTGAGTTCCTGTATAAACTCCACCTGCAGCATTAGGAACAGGGAAAGTAGCCGTTACAGGAGTAGTTGTACTGGCTGTCGTATTCAGAACTCTCTCATTTGTTTCAAATGTTCCGTTTCTGTTAAAATCGATCCACGCTGAAATTCCATAAGAGCTGCTAGAACCTGGCCAGTATTTGTTCACAGAAATTTTATTTGTATTTCCTGAACCTCTTTCCAAGATCACTATTCTTGTAGCATCTGTTGTATAATCTTTATATCCGTCCGATCCTGAATTACTAAACATAATAGGCGTATTCGTCGGAGTAACTGTTACATTATTAATATAACCACTTGTACCAGTATTACTTGTAGGAGCAGCTGTACAATAAGTAAGAGGCGGAGTTGTAAAGTTCACACTTGGTGAGAACGCTCCTGTAGTACCTCCACAAATAGTAGCTATCTGAACTTCATACTGGGTCTGATCTACTAAGTTAGTAAGAAGCTGACTACTTGTAAGTGGGGTTGTAATGTTAATCGTTGTCCATGTAGCATCGGTAACCTTTTTGTATCTCAATGTATACGTTGCTCCTATGGCAGGAACCCAGCTTACAACAGCTGTACTTGCAGTAAGATTTGAAACGGCAATATTACTTGGAGGAGTCGCTGAACACGGTTGTAAAGCAATAACATTTAATGTAAAGTCCACATAGTTACCAGCATTCGCCGGTCCACAAGCAGTAAGAACTCCCAACTCTGATGTCGCCATTCTTACTCTATAGTTACCAGGAGCCTGTCCTGCTGCTATTGGGATAGTACCCGTAGCAGTTGCAGTATAGCTGGTAGTAGCAAGAATAGTTTCTCCAGCGCCGTTGAAATTCATATCATTATTCCAGTCAACCCAAATATAATAGTAATAAGTATTGCTTCCTGCAGCTGCAAGGTTCACATTTACTGAAGTACTAGGTATTGCGGAAATAACAGTCGCAGAATTATTGACATATGCTGTATAGCTGTTTGCAGTATAATTCAAGTTTGAAATACCCCCTGTTGTTGTAATATTATTCAGATAATATGACGTACTTGAAGTACCTCCTGTAGGTATACAATATCCTGTATAGAAAGAAAGAGCGCCTTTCCATGTACTTTGATCCGTAGCACTACATCTTGCTCTTACCCATGCATAATATGTTGTATTAGGTACTAATGGTGAAAGTGTTGCAGTGGTTCCGGAAGGAACATTTAGTGAGGGTACAGTTGCCCCGGTTGGAGCCGTATTGCTTGTACTGTAATAAATATCATACCCTCCTGCCGGCACGTATCCAAAAGCGGTCCAGTTTAGTACTGCACTTGTAGGCGTTACCGTACCAATAGATAATGATCCGGTTGCAGGCATAGGTGGACATGTAGGAGGTGTAGTGATCGTTATTGACCCTTTCCATGTACTTTGATCTGTAGCACTACATCTTGCTCTTACCCATGCATAATACGTTGTATTAGGCACTAATGGCGAAAGAGTTGCAGTGGTTCCGGAAGGAACATTTAGTGAAGGCACCGTTGCTCCTGTTGGAGCCGTGTTGCTTGTGCTGTAATAAATATCATACCCACCAGCTGGCACGTATCCAAAAGCTGTCCAGTTTAGTACTGCACTTGTAGCGGTTACCGTACCAAGGGATAATGACCCTGTTGCAGGCATAGGTGGACATGTAGGAGGTGTGGTAAGGGTTATTGGTCCTGACCATGCACTCTGATCTGTAGCACTACATTTTGCTCTTACCCATGCATAATACGTTGTGTTAGGCACTAATGGTGAAAGAGTTGCCGTAGTTCCGGAAGGAACGTTTTGTGACGGAAGTGTCGCTGCCGTCGGAGCAGTGTTCGTCGTACTGTAATAAATATCATATCCCCCTGCAGGCGCAGATGAATAAGCTGTCCAATTCAGTACTGCGCTGGTAGCCGTTATTGTTCCCGTAGATAAAGATCCTCCGGGAGGCATAGGTAAACATGTAGGCGGGGTACCAAAAGTTAATTGAACATTTGGTCTGCTGGCCGATAATGTACCATTTCCTGTAGGTGCTGTAGTATCCGCTTCGAAATACATATGACTTGCCGTGGCAGTACTATATTTAAAGCCTGCTCCAGCCGTTCCTGAGCCTCCTCCGGATCCTCCATAATTGGTTTCAACTAAAACCAAAAGATTATCCGTTCCATTATAATTGTATGGAAGCTGTAGTTGAAGGGTATTCCAACCAACCGCTAGGCTGGTTACGTTCGCACTGTATACTAGAGTAGCTCCAGTAGTTATCGTGTTCCAGCTTTGAGCCGTGATGGCTGTAGTAGCAGCTGGTACAGATTTTAAATACACTTTGACCGGGAAGGTAATATTCATCGTTGCGGTAGCCTCCCATCCAACGGATAAAATGCTTCCTCCACCCGGAGTGTTTATTTCTGCAGCAGTATAAAGCGATGCAGACCTCTGATACCCATAATAGGGAGTCAAAGGATACCGCTGTGTACTAGTTCCTGTTCCAATGGTGACTATCTGGGCATGCAATGACATCCCAAAAACCAACCCGAGAAACAGAAGTAAAGAGGTAAAGAGTTTCTTCATAATGTTTTGGTTAGAAATATATGTTAATCTTACAAAATTAATTATATTTTTATCAATAAACAATTAGATAACTCAAATCATTAGCACATATTAATAAAAGAGTTATTCAATTTAAAGATCCACACTTACGGGCTATAATTGAATAATAATTCGTAAAAAATATCATTTATTATTACAAAAAATGAGCCTCCATTTCTGAAGGCTCATTCTATTTGAAATTTAGTTTATTTATTCTTTGATAAATTTCTTCTGAACTGTTTTACCGTTATCATCGATATCAATCACATAAACACCGTTGATCAATCTGCTTACATTGATCTGGCTGTTGAGTAAAATACCATCTCCGATTACCTGTCCTGCAGAATTGTAAATCTTATATTTAGCTCTCTTGCTAATATTCTTCACAAATAATACTGAACTTACAGGGTTTGGATAAATCATGATTCCAGTCTGATCTATCGGGTTAGAAACGATAGGCTTAGAGATTCTTACCGTGTAATCCTCTACTTCTCCATTCTTGAAGTCTGCACAGTTTACAGGAATACCATCTCTTGACATCGCTACTCTCATTACAACATACTTATAGTCTGTCATGCTTACAAAAGCATCTGCAGGTACATTGAACTTACCGGAAACTGGACTGTTTGAATTTGGAGAAGAAGTGTACACTCTTTCGTTAATATCAAACTCTCCGTTTCTGTTGAAGTCAATCCATACGGCGATTCCTTCGTTATAAGTAGTTCCCGTCCATTTCTTCTCAATGATAATCTCATTGTCTGTAGAACCCTGGATCATTTCGATGAACGTCTTAGGAACTCCTGTATAATCGGTATACGTGGAAGCTCCGGATTCATTCTCCATCGTTTTCTTACCTGTAGGCTTCACTGTAACTTTAGAAATATGCTCTCCTGTAGAACTTTCTGATTTCATCTTACAGTAGATTACTGTAGGAGTCGTGAAATAGTAAGGAGGAGTATAATTTCCTGGAGTACCACTACAGATATTCACAACCTGCATTTCATATTTCGTTAATTCTGTAAGACCTGTCAATACAAGGTTATTAACTAATGATGGTACTTCTGTCCAGCTTGGAATACCTACTTTTCTATATCTAAGAACATAAGTTGCTCCCGGGAATGGATCCCATTTAACCTCTGCTGATGTTGGAAGCAATTGTGTAATGGTTAATCCTGGAGGAGGAATCTGACATATTCTTTCGGTTGTAAATACTTTAGGGTTAGAATATGGATTCAGAGTAGTTTCTCCGTTACACTGATTAGCAATCTGAACTTCATAAGTAGTGTAAGGCTCTAAAGGTGTTACACTTCCTAATACATACGTGTTTGCAGGAGCTGCAGGTAAGCTTACAATATTCCATGTTGTTGTTCCTACTTTTCTCCATCTCATCGTATAAGTAGAACTTGCTGCTAGCGGAGCCCATGTAATCAAGGCTGTAGTTGGAGTAATATTACCCACGGTCACATTTGGAGGCGTTGGATCACATCTTGTCGTAAATGTCTTGATTGGAGTAGCTGTCCCAACAATATCTCCACAAATAGCAGCTACTTCTACTTCATAAGTGGTAGCAGGCGTTAATCCATTAATGACTAATGGAAGGTTACCCAATTGAGCAGAAGCATATATTTGTGTCCATGCTGTTGTTCCCTGAACTCTGTATCTTACTACGTAGCTTACTCCTGCTCCTGTAATGGTAACAGTAGCCGTTGTATGAGTGGTAGTAAATGTAGGAGCATTAGGCATTGCATTGCTGCAAGGTCTTATTCTTACTCGGTAATCTTCTACTTCTCCATCTATTGCATTCTGACACATCGTAGGAGCAGTGGTACGCTTAATTACCACTCTCATCGTTGTTGTCAATGGTCCTGTATATGCATTTGAAGGAACAGCAAAAGTGGCAGTAACCGGAGTTGTTGTATTGGCAGGAGAAATTAAGATTCTCTCAGCATCTGTAAACTGTCCGTTTCTGTCAAAGTCAATCCATGCTATTACAGCATCATTTCCTGTTGCACCAGTCCAGCCTTTTGCTACGGAGATTTTATTATTTTGAGAATTAACATCTAAAGTAATAAGAGTCTCAGGAGTAGTATAGCTTATATAATTAGTCTGTACTGAAGTATTATTCATTGGAGGAACTCCAAGGTTCGAAGAGGTAACAGTTACATTCGAAATATGGTCATTTGTTCCAGTACCTATCATCGGGCAGTAAGACAACGGCGGCGTTGTAAATGCTACTGATGATGAGTATGATCCTGTAGAACCTCCACAAGTGGTTGAAACCTGAACTTCATAGTTTGTCTGCTCTGTAAGACCTGTAATTCCATAGAAGTTCTGACCAGCTGGTACAGTAGCGGTCTGCCATGCACCACTTGGAGCAACTCTCCATCTTACAGTATACGTCGCTCCTACAGTAGAAATCCATGATACAGTTGCTGTAGTAGCTGCAACATTATTTACGGTAATACTTGTTGGAGGAGACGTTGTACAAGGTTGAGAATCTACAAACCTTACTGCATAATCTTCCACCTCTCCCTGAGTGAATGTTCCACAAGGGTTAGCATTATCGAAATATCTCATTACGACACGCATACGGGTAGGAAGAGTTCCTGTATATACATTACCACTCGCAACTGTTGGTACTGCAAAAGTAGCTGTTACCGGAGTGGTTGTATTATAGGTAGTATTAAGAATTCTCTCACTTGTCTCAAATGTCCCGTTTCTGTTAAAGTCTACCCAAGCTGAAACTCCATAAGATGTAGGAGAACCTGGCCAGTATTTGTTCACAGAAATTTTATTATTGGCAGAACCTCTTTCAAAAGTAACGACTCTTGTAGCGTCTGTTGTATAATCTTTATATCCGTCCGATCCCGAATTACTTAGCATAATAGGCGTATTCGTCGGAGTAACTGTTACATTATTAATATATCCACTTGTAGCAGTATTACTTGTAGGAGCAGCTGTACAATAAATAAGAGGCGGAGTTGTAAAGTTCACACTTGGTGAGAACGCTCCTGTAGTACCTCCACAAATAGTAGCTATCTGAACCTCATAGGTAGTCTGTTCCAATAATCCTATAAGCAATTGATTACTTACCAAAGGAGTATTGACTGCAATCTGCTGCCATGCACCAGAAGGCGAAACTCTATATCTTACAATATAAGTAGCTCCTGTAGTTGACGTCCATGTAACATTAGCTGTTGAAGGGGTTACATTATTTACAATGATATTAGAAGGCGGAGCCGTAGTACATGCTGATAAATCAATAAATTTCACCGCATAGTCTTCGGTCTCACCATAAGAATAAGTACCACAAGCAGCAATCGGGCTGTATTCATTCATTACAACACGCATTCTTGTTGTCAGGTTTCCGGTATAAACACCACCTGCAACGTTTGGTATAGTGAATGTGCCTGTTACCGGAGTTGTTGTATTACTTGGAGAAGTTAACACTCTTTCACTCGCTTCATAGATACCATTACGGTTAAAGTCAATCCAAACTCCCGTTAAGAAGCTATATTGATAACCTGGCCATGCTTTTGAAACTGAAACAGTAGCAGTACCTCCTCTTACCAAAGTAACTAATCTTGTAGGGTCTGTACTATAATCCGTATAGCCACTTTGATCAGAATTACTTACCATAGAAGGAGCACCCTGTGCATTGACAGAAACCTGGTTGATGAACCCATCAATAAAAGTACTTGTAGCTGATGAAGCACAATAACTAAGTGCCGGAGTTGTAAAAGTTACGCCGGAAGAGAATGCTCCTTGAGTACCTCCACAGACAGTAGCCACCTGAACTTCGTACTGGGTCTGTTCTGTCAGCCCCGGAATTGTCGCACTCCCCGAAAGAGGAGCCGTGACGTTAATTTGCTGCCATGCGCCAGCAGGTAAACTTCTATATCTTACTACATAAGTAGAACCTGTAGCCGTATACCAGTTAACAACTGCTGATACAGTAGTTATATTGTTCACCGTGATATTCGTAGGCGGTGCAGTGGTACATGCAGTCAACTGATGACTCACCAACTGTACTCTCGGAATATCCGAATACCTATCCGATGCCGAAGGAGGCGAGGCAGGATTTGGGTTCGTTGTATCTTCATAATAGAGAATACCTCTATTAGCTCCTGCATTATAAGATCCCCAAGCTGTACCTGGAGATGATGAATAACCTGATGTCTTTTCATTGACAGCAATCACAAGATTATCAGTTCCATTCCAAATAAATGGAGTGGTCAACTGAAGAGTCACCCAGTTTCCATTTGTTATGGTAGGCAAATCTCCGGTATACACTTGAGTTAAAGAACCCAGTGGAATCCAGTTTGTATTGCTCGAAAAGCTATTTTGGGTGGTGTTACCCATGTAAACTACCCAATCCTTATAACTATCCTGAGGAGTTGATAAGGTGTTTACATAAAACTTTACGGCCGTGATATAGGTCGACGTACCAATGGCAGTCGAAACTTCCGCAGCTGTATAAATCTGCTGGGAATAACTATATCCATAATAGGAACGTATGGGGAGATACACCGAGGTACCTGTTCCTGTCCCGATCTGGCCTGCCTGGGCTGAGACCTTTGATACAAGGCCTGTACAGATCAAACAGAGAAACAGAATTAAAGAGGTAAAGAGTTTCTTCATAATGTTTTCATTATTAATATTAATCATACAAATCTAAACATTTTTTATTATTAATTTATAGGTACAATTAGCTTTTTTTTGAAAAAAAACAACAATATCTCCACTTATGCTTTAAATAAAGAAATCCCCGGGAAAGCCCGGGGATTTAATAATATTCAAAGATTACTTCTATTTCTTGATGAATTTAAAGTTTTCAGAAATATTATTATCTTTTATAGTAATAATATAATTTCCTTTTAGCAGCTCACCCACATTCACTTTATTGTTGTCAATTGTGCCTTTTTTCACAAGTTGACCTACTGTATTGTGGATTTCAAAAGTTGCCTTACCTGAAACTTTAGTAACATTAATAATATCATTTACAGGGTTTGGATAAATTCCGAAATTGTCTTTCTTATTAACTTCACTTGTACCTAAAACCTGAGCTTTCATTACCTTTCTTTGAGAAGTTGTAAAACTACCACCTGACATTAAAACAGTTCCAGATTGAGTTGAAATGTTATAATATCCTCCATCAAGACCAATCCCGTCACCATAAACATCATTAATAGTGAAAGTATAACAGTCATCTGTACTTAATGTCCAGTTTTGAGTAATTAATGCTGGAAGAGACGTAGCTGTTTGTGGAGAATTAGGATAACCATTTCCACTATATACAGTAGTTCCTGCACTGTTCTTTAATGTCCAGTTTGTTTCTGCTCCATAAAAGTCTAACTGTAGATTAAATACTACATTTTGAGCTACAGGCATTGGTGCCCCTACATAAGTATCATTAACAGTATTGTTGGAAGCTCTTTGATCCGCTCCTCCATTTACAGTACCAATACTGATTGTCATTGGTCCACCTAATGTACCAGCAGTAACCGGAAGGCTAAGTAACTGAGATTTATCCTGACCTAGGTTACCCGTCCAGTTATAAGGAGTTTGTGCAACACCGTTAATTGTATAATTGATCTGTGCTGAAGTAAGCGCTCCTGTACCTCTGTTGAATAAAGATACCGGTACATTCAGTGATCCTGAACAAGTAACTGCAGAACAGGTTCTTTCTAATTTAACCTCTGCATCATTTGCGAACAAAGGAATTGCGATATCTTTAACTGAAGTCTTCAATGAAGCTCTTCTAGGAGAATTATTCATCACAGCTGTAATTCTATCTTTTTGATTAATTGTAAAGATATTCATACATGTGTCATTGGTATAATCCATATAGTTTTGAACCATTTCCATCACTGAAACATCATTACAACTTGCAATGGAAGGACAACCGCCATTTGCATCATGAGCGGTAGGAGTATCAGCACAGTAATCATCCCCACAAGCAGCATCTCCCCAAATATGTCTTAATCCTAAGAAATGTCCCACCTCGTGAGTCATTGTTCTTCCTTTATCATAAGGAGCGGATAACATGAAAGTACCATTAGTATTCAAATCACTAGTTCCAAATGTCGCAAAATTAGCTACAACACCATCTGTTTTACCATATCCACCCAGCGGATCTAACCCTTGAAGGTTTGAGCCATCCGGAAACTGAGCATACCCTAATAAGTTCGTATTTGGAGAAGCAAATTTCACACTCCACATGTTCATATATTGAGTAGGATCCCAAATAGTTTCAGGTTTCACATAAGCATCAATAGCATCTTTCTTAAAAGAATTTTGACATAAATTTACTCTGTCAATTCCATTGGTTGGGTTTCCATTGGGATCTACTTTTGCCAAAGCAAACTGAATTTGAACGTCTGCTCCTACAGCATTAGTATTAAATCCTGGAGTTCCTGTCAATTTGCGGTAATCCTGATTCATTACTGTAATCTGAGACATTACCTGCTCATCAACAATATTCGGAGCAGTACCCACTGCCTCTCCACCATGAATCACGTGAACAACTACAGGAATGGTAACAATACCTCCATTCTGTGACTTTTCATTTTTAGCTTTTTGAATTAATGGTCTCAACCAATCTTCAAATTGTTCTGTAGTAGGCCTTCCAGGAAAATGTTTTCTTAAAAAGTCTTCATATTCTGTTGTTCCACATCTGTCGAAACCATAAAATTTCGCAAGTTCCTGTGGAGATTTCGAAACAGACTCTGTCTTCTGTCTAATCCCACTAGTATTTTGTGCACTCATTAAACCGGCACATAATAAAGGTAATAAAAAGAGTGATTTTGAAGTAGTAGATTTTTGCATCTTTAATTTTTATAAACTTTACAAATATATTAGTTTTTAACAAAAGTTGTAATATATTTAAAAAAAATAATCCACAAATTAAGAAAAATATAAATATCAAGCCACAATTTATATAAATATTTACTTTTCACATACCTATTCACATCCATAATCATTTACAACAAAAAGAATATATTCATATAAATACCATAACACATGTCACACAATGATTAAAAATTAAAAATCAGGATTAAGATCATATTTCAAGATATGTACATCTTAAGGATATACCTATAGTTAAAAAGAGTAACCCCGAGGAAATTCCCCGGGGTTTATACTTATATAAAATATCTTTAATTTAGAATTTATATGCAATATTCCATGCAAATCCCATATTGAATTTTGATGAACTTTTTCCGAACCCAGGAACTATCATTGGAGAGATATCATCCTGCTTAGAAGTATATACCAAATATCTCGGCTGAAGATTCACATCAATATAGAAGTTGGAGCTGAATAACTGTACTCTGCCTCCTATGGTTCCTTCCAGCCAAAAAGAAGACTGAGATGAGGAAGGAAAGGCTTCAGAAGAACTACTTCCACCGAATCCACGAACGGGAATTGCCATATATTCCTGATTATAAAAAGATCCAGCAACTTTTCCTCCGGCATAAAATCCGTTGAATTCATTTTCTGCATCTTTTGCCAGCATATAAAACGCTCCTAGCTTAACAAAGGGACCGCTTGCTTTAGCATCATATCCATTCTTCTGATATACATTTTTTTCAAAACCAGCTTCTGCAATGGCATGAACATTTCCTCTGATTTTTGAAGAAATAAATCCCTGATACAGTTTTCTGTCCGAAAAAAATCCGGCTCCGGTGTTCAATACATCAAGGCCAACCATAAAATTGGGTTCATATTTTTCGTGAACCTTCTTCTCTGCTTCCTTTTTTTTGTCTTGTGCCCAGCTTATTACTCCAAATAAACTAAAAAGAAAGGTAAAGATTAGTCTTGTCTTCATTCTCTATTTGATTTTGTCCGATTTCTACCTTTTGAACAGGATTCGGAGTTACTAATTCTGAAGTTAAATTCTCATAAGACTTCTTGATCCCACATCCTGGAGATACATAGGTCGACTTTGTAGTATAATTGACCCTTACTTTAGATTCTACTCCTTTAACTCTAACTTTGAAATAAACGTCTGTATAAGGCGAGTTATCCACGCGTAAAGGAATTAGTCTGGAATCAATGTTTACAAGTTTACCCAGATCCACTTTTCCTGCACCATAGTCTACTGCTACATATAGTGTATCCACAGTCATTTCCTTTCCAGTTGATAGTGATCTGAAAGCAACCTTCATTCTGGGAGTTCCTTCACCACTTTCGCAGATATCATCATCTCCTCCACAGGAAAAAAGCATTCCTAAAAAACAGATCGCTATGAGAAATTTAAAGTACTTCATCTGTACATTTTTATTTTTTAATTGAGTCAGATGGAACTGACGTTTCATATTAAGATTTAAAATTCAAATTTAAATAAATTTATTTTTTAATCAGCAATGCAATGTTCTCAACATGGTGTGTTTGTGGGAACATATCTACCGGAAGTATTTTCACTAAAGTATAGTGATCTTTCATCAAAGCAAGGTCTCTCGCCTGCGTTGCCGAGTTGCAGCTTACATAAACTACTTTTTCCGGTGAAAGCTTTAAGATCTGCTCTACTACCTTCTGGTGCATTCCGTCTCTTGGTGGATCTGTAATCAAAACATCTGCTTTTGGATGATTTTCTAAAAACTCGTCATTAAAGACGTTTTTCATATCTCCACAATAGAAAGTTGTATTGGTTAAACCATTCAGTTCAGCATGTTCAATTGCCGCATCGATTGCTTCCTGAACAGATTCGATTCCGATAACCTGTTTTGCATTTCTTGCCACATATTGAGCAATCGTTCCAGTTCCTGTGTATAAATCGTAAACAACTTCATCACCTTTTAGATCGGCAAATTCAAGCGTTTTTCTATATAATTCTAAAGCTTGTTTGTAATTGGTTTGAAAGAAAGATTTTGGTCCTATTTTAAACTTCAATCCGTCCATTTCTTCCATAAGGTAACCTTCTCCGAAATACACGTTGATATTTAAATCATAAATAGAATCATTCTGTTTAGGATTAATGGCATACACCAATGTTTTTATCTGTGGAAACTGCTCCAACAAATAATCAAAAAGCTGAGTGCGGTTTTCTTTTTCTTCTCTGTAAAGCTGGAATAAAACCATCCATTCTCCTTTAGAGTTTTGTCTCATCATTAAAGTTCTCAGGAAACCTTTCTGCTCTCTCACATCAAAGAAATCTAGCCCTTTATTCTCAGCAAATTTTTTGACTGCCAAACGAATGGCATTCGACGGATCTTCCTGAAGGAAACATTCTTTTAAATCTAAAATCTTGCTCCACATTCCCGGAATATGGAAACCAAGCGCATCTCTGCTTCCGAAGTTTTCTTCAGAACTGATTTCGTATTGAGTCAACCATCTTGCATTAGAAAAAGAAAATTCCATTTTATTTCTGTAGAAATATTGTTCTTCAGCGCCTAAAATTGGAACCGTTTCAAAATCTTCAATTCCTCCGATTCTTTTAATATTATTGTAAACTTCTTCTTGTTTAAAATCAAGCTGCTTTTCGTAGCTCATATTCTGCCATTTGCACCCACCACAAGTTCCGAAGTGAATACATTTTGGATCAACTCTGAATGGTGATTTCTCAACGATTTCTTTTACTTCAGCCTCAAAATATTTTGACTTTGATTTTTTAACTCTTGCATTTACAACGTCTCCGGGAATCGCACCGGAAACCAAAACAGTTTTCCCTTCTTCAGTTTTTCCGATAGCCACACCTTTCGCTCCTGCTGCGAAAAGCTTTATATTTTCAAGAATTACATCTTTCTTCTTTCTCATATCAATTTCTTGTGACGAAGACAGCTTTCTACTCTATACTTCATCTATTTTCTATTTTTTCTAATAAACTTTAAAACCTTTCAGTTCCAATTTCGTTTGCAAAAATACAATAAAAAAAACCTTATCCGAAGATAAGGTTTCTATACTGTGTTAAAGTTTATTATTTTGTTGGAGCCGGCTGCGGATTTGCAGGTTGTGGAGCTTGCTGCATTGCAGAAGGGTCAAGCTGTAATTGTGGCTGCATCTGCACATTGGGTTGTGCTTTCGGAGCAGAAAGCCCAGTCTGCTTATCAAGAACTGTTACCAGTTCCTGCTCACCAAGATTCACAAAAGATCTGCTGGCAATTTTACCGTCTTTATCGATGATCACAAAGCAAGGTAATTTGAATCCGTATACACCATATTTCTTGGCAATATCAGAATTAAGACCTCCTTCTCCGTAAACATTTACTCCTTGAATTCCTTTTAAAAGAGAATTGCTTGTTTTAATAAACTGATCTTTTGTATCGTCTACGTTTACAAATACAAAATTCATTTTAGATTTGTAGAAGTTTACTACTTCTTTTAATACAGGTACTGTAGCTTCGCTGATATAAGGATTCCATGAAGCATAGAAGAATACCATATAAGGTTTTCCTTTGTTTTCAGAAAGCTTATACGCTTTTCCGTCCTGTTTTGTTAAAGCTACATCTGGAGCTGCTTCTCCAATTTTAAGTCCTGTAATTGCTACCTGCATTTTTAAAAGGTCACTTTTAATAGTAGCATCTTTGATATCTGAATCGATGATTTTTTTAATCTTGTCAATGTTTGCCGCTGGGCTTGTTGGATGAATATCAGCCTGAGCCATTACAAACGCTAAAAGATAATCTTTTGCAGTCTGAGATAAATCTTTCTTAGTTTTTAAATATTGAGCGAACATCTCAGAAGTTGTAACTCCGGTTTTCCCTTTGCTGTTTGCTTCTGCATACTTCTGAAAATCAGGAGTCATTTTTACAAGAAGATATTGTCTGTAAAGAGGGATCGTTTTCACCATCGCTTCTTTGTCAGTTTCCAATTGAGTTTCGTAATCTTTGAAAGCTTTAGAAGCCTTATAAGATGGATTCCCTGACATTGGTCCGTGAGACATTTCATAGTTAGCAAGCAGGTTAAGAATAGTTACTTTCACGTCGTTTTTCTTCCACTCTAAAAGCCCTTTGCTTGGGTTGTTTTTCTTTGCAAGATCATCAACATTTTTATTAATGTCTGCTTCAACTTTATGCATCCCTTTTAGAAAAGCTGCTTCGTCTCCACCCATTAATGCTCCTAAGTTCACTTTGCTACCGTACTCTGCAAGGAATTTCATAGTTGCTGTAAGGAAATCATTATTCTTTTTAGCGTCTCCAGTAATTACGTATTCACTTGGGAAAGTAGTTCCGTTTCCTGAAATATTTACTTTTTGTCCTCCTTCAAGATAGATCAGGTTTTGTCTGCCTGCATAGTTGATTACATACATTCCGTCTTTAGGAGCATCGAAGTTTCCTGAGAAATTTCCGTCTTTATCTAAACCAATATTAACCAAAGGCAGGGTTCCTACTCCTGAAGCTTCTACAAATTCAATTCTTTCTAATGATGAGCTTCCGGTAATTTTCCCTTTTACTTCTACTTTTTTTGAACAAGACATCACAAAAACTGTGATGATAAACAATAAAAGATATTTTTTCATTTCAATTTTTAATATTACACAAAAATAAGCTTTTTAGGGCTTGTTAATTCACACTAATTATTTTTTTTAAAAATTTTATTATTACGGTTCAAAAGGGATATTCCAATTATTTCATGGTTCTCTTTTGTCACGGTAAGACGTTTTTGAAAGTTTTTGAAAAAACGATTCAACTACCCTTCAAATATATACTTATTAAATAAAGAATGACTCAAATCTATCAATAAGTTAACAAACTTTAACAAGGCTATGCCTTTCATAAAAAAATCGCCTCCAAAAATGAAGGCGATTTTTTATGTATTTGAATCAATTCTATCCTTGATCTACAAGAGCAGCCATATATTCTCTGTTCATTCTAGCGATGTTTTCAAGAGAAATACCTTTAGGACATTCTACTTCACATGCTCCGGTGTTTGAACAGTTTCCGAATCCTTCTTCGTCCATAGCTTTTACCATGTTCAGAACTCTTCTCTTCGCTTCTACTCTCCCTTGAGGAAGTAATGCATATTGAGAAACTTTAGCTCCTACAAATAGCATTGCAGATCCGTTTTTACATGTCGCTACACAAGCTCCACATCCGATACAAGCAGCAGCGTCCATTGCTTTGTCTGCATCTTCTTTTGGAACCGGAATTGCGTTAGCATCCAATGTATTACCGGAAGTATTCACAGAGATGAAACCTCCTGCTGCCATTACTCTGTCGAATGCGCTTCTGTCTACCATCAAGTCTTTGATAACAGGGAAAGCAGCACTTCTCCAAGGTTCAATTACGATCGTTTCTCCATCTTTGAACATTCTCATGTGAAGCTGGCAGGTTGTGATACCCGTATCAGGACCGTGTGCTCTACCATTGATGTAAAGAGAACACATACCGCAAATTCCTTCACGACAGTCGTGATCGAAAGCGATAGGCTCTTTTCCTTCTTTGATAATGTTTTCGTTCAGAATATCCAACATTTCCAAGAAAGAAGAATCTGTGGAAACATCTGATATTTTGTAGGTCTCAAACTGACCTTTAGTTTTGCTATTTTTTTGTCTCCAAATTTTTAGGGTAAGATGAAGGCCTTTTTTTGCACTCATAATTATTTATTTATAGGTTGGAGATTATTTGTAACTTCTTGCTTTAACTTCAATGTTTTCGTAGATCAGCTCTTCTTTATGCAGAACTTCTGTTGTGATATCATCAGTCTGATATTCCCAAGCTCCTACATATTTAAAGTTGACATCGTCTCTTTCTGCTTCACCTTCAGGAGTCGCATGATCTTCTCTGAAGTGTCCGCCACAAGATTCATTTCTGTGTAACGCATCGATAGCCATTAATTGTCCTAGTTCGATAAAATCTGCCACTCTGAATGCTTTTTCAAGCTCAGTGTTCATTCCATCAGCATCACCAGGAACTTTCACATCTTCCCAAAATTCTTTTTTCACCTGAGCAATTTCAGCAATAGCTTCTTTTAATCCTTCAGGAGTTCTTCCCATCCCCACTTTATTCCACATGATGTGTCCTAGTTTTTTATGGAAATGATCTACAGAATGTGTTCCTTTATTATTTAAGAAGAAATCTACTTTTCCTTTAATGTCTTTTTCAGCTTCATCAAATGCTGCTGAATTAGTAGGAATTGTTCCCGTTCTGATATCTGCAGAAAGGTAATCTGCAATCGTGTAAGGAAGAACGAAATATCCATCCGCCAATCCTTGCATCAAAGCAGAAGCTCCCAATCTGTTTGCTCCGTGATCAGAGAAGTTAGCCTCCCCAACAACGAAACATCCAGGGATTGTAGACTGAAGGTTATAATCAACCCATACACCACCCATTGTATAGTGAACTGCAGGATAGATTTTCATTGGAGTTTTGTAAGGATCATCAGCAGTAATTTTTTCGTACATAACGAATAAGTTACCATACTTCTCCTCAATCCAAGCTTTTCCTAAATCATAAATCTGCTGATCTGTAGGATTATGAATATGTTTTTCGATAGCGGCTTCTTTACCTTTTTTGATGATCTCTGTGGAGAAATCTAAGTAAACACCTTCTTTCGTTTCATTATTTTCGATTCCGAAACCAGCATCACATCTTTCTTTACCAGCTCTAGACGCAACGTCTCTAGGTACTAAGTTTCCGAATGCAGGATATCTTCTTTCTAAATAATAATCTCTATCTTCTTCTTTAATATTTTCAGGTCTCAATTTACCATCTCTGATGGCTACAGAATCTTCAATCTTCTTAGGAACCCAAATTCTTCCTGAGTTTCTAAGGGATTCAGACATCAAAGTAAGTTTAGACTGCTGCGTTCCGTGAACAGGAATACAAGTAGGGTGTATCTGTACATAACAAGGGTTTGCAAAATACGCTCCTTTTTTGTGGATCTTCCAAGCTGCAGAAACATTGGATCCCATTGCATTGGTAGAAAGGAAATAAACGTTTCCGTATCCTCCTGAAGCGATTACTACAGCGTGAGCAGAGTGTCTTTCGATCTCACCTGTTACAAGGTTTCTTGCGATGATTCCTCTTGCTTTTCCGTCAACAATAACAAGATCTAGCATCTCATGACGGTTGTACATCTTGATTCTTCCTTTACCGATCTGACGGCTCATTGAAGAGTATGCTCCTAATAATAACTGCTGTCCTGTTTGTCCTTTTGCATAGAAAGTTCTTTTTACCTGAACCCCACCAAATGAACGGTTATCTAGCTGACCGCCGTAATCTCTACCGAAAGGAACCCCTTGGGAAACACATTGGTCAATAATATTTGCAGAAACTTCAGCTAATCTGTAAACGTTAGCTTCTCTTGCTCTATAGTCACCACCTTTGATGGTATCATAAAACAATCTGTAAGTAGAGTCACCATCACCTTGGTAATTCTTAGCTGCGTTGATCCCTCCCTGAGCTGCAATAGAGTGTGCTCTTCTTGGAGAATCCTGGTAGCAGAATGCTTTTACGTTATATCCTTGCTCAGCTAGTGTAGCTGCAGCAGAACCTCCTGCCAAACCTGTACCTACAACAATAATATCAATCTTATCTCTGTTGTTTGGTGCAACAAGGTTCATATGGTCTTTATGATTTTTCCACTTGTCTTTAAGAGGACCCGCTGGAATTCTTGAATCTAATTTACTCATACTAGTATATTGATATTATTGAGTTATAAAATGGTAAACTGCTACGATGATAAATCCTGCAGGAATAATGATTGAATACCATTTCCCGAAAGCTTTGATCACCGGAGTATATTTTGGATGTCTTGCTCCGATTGACTGGAATGAAGACTGAAACCCATGAGCTAAGTGTAATCCCAATAGAACAAAAGAGATCACATACAGAGCCACTCTCCAAAGATCAGCAAACTTCTCATGAAGCTCGGGCCAGAAACGTTCTGCATCAGGAGTCAATCCGTCCACATACTTGTAATTAATTTCATGCAGCCAGAAATCATATAAGTGAAGCGCCAAGAAAGCTAAAATAACAGCTCCTGAAATAATCATATTTCTGGACATCCATGAAGAATTCACTGATGCGTTGTTTGCTGCATACTTTACCGGACGCGCTTTATTATTCTTGATCTCCAATACAAATCCCATCGCAAAATGGAAAATTACTGCAAAGCCAAGAATAGGCTGCATTAAGAACTGCACAAAAGGATTATAGCCCATAAAGTCAGATGCTGTATTGAACGCATCCTTATTCAGAACTGATAACAAATTGGTTGTCAAATGCAGTATAAGAAAAACCAGCAAAAACAGAGCTGATAATGCCATAGCGTATTTTCTACCTATCGTAGAACTCGTTAAACCTGCCATATAAGTTTAAATTTGAATTTCCCACAAAATTAAGAAATGTTAACAAGATCGAAAAGTGAGAAATCTCACAATTAGACAGTTTGTAATCTTTCTAAATAAGAATGATACACATTATAAGTGGAGGAAAACGTATAAATTATAGAGCATTATTTCAGATCATACACCTTATCTCTGAAAACAACTTGCTGAGTAGAGGGTAAAAAGGTTTTTATTTCAAAATACCCCACTCTTCTGGAAGCGCAATAAGGCCTCACAATATACTGTAAAACCTTTGTCTTATTTTCCCTATTTGAAATCCAGAAACAAGCATTATTTCCTTTTTTTATTGAAAAAATTTTGCTTTTACTAAAGGTATGAACCAATACCTCTTCTTTCTGATTTTCAAAGACATTGCTTCCGACTCTTATCATCAGAAACACAACAACAGCCATCATTAATCTCATAGAATTTTTAAAATTAAATTTTAAGATGACCGGCCTTAATAAACAGATAACTGCTGACACGGAGAGAACCTCTACCCCATTCATAGAGATATTTTCAAAGAATAATAAGTCTATATCAGCAAACCAATGGATCATTTTCAACAATATCTGAATAACGAAATCATATATTCCATTTATAAGCCCAAAGTCAATTCCACAGGAAAAAAGAGCAGTCATCAGGAATGAAAAAACGATAATTATTTCAGAAAAAGGAACGATAACAAAATTTGCAATGATGGAGATGAATGAAAACTGATGAAAATAATACAATACCAGAGGCAGCGTTGCCAACTGCGCTGATAAAGATATTGTGATCGTGTTAAAGAGAATCTTTTTTAAATAATTATCCTGCTTTGGAAAATGTTTCAAAAGAGGCTGATTCAACCAATATATTCCCAAGACGGCCAGAAAACTAAGCTGAAATCCCACCTCAAAAAGCTGCTGCGTGTCTCCAATTAAAATACAAAAAGCTGATAATGCCAAGGAGTGAAGTAAATCGGGTTTCCGCTGAAGCAACACAAATATAAAATAGACCGTCAGCATGATACACGAACGCAAAACAGAATTTCCAAATCCTATGAAAGCAGCAAACAGCCAGATAAAAGACAAGCTTAGAATAATTGCATATTTCCTGAACCTTAGGGGAATAAAATGGATCAGTAAAAAGTAAACCATTCCAAAAATAACCACAATATGAGTCCCGGAAATCGCCAAAAAATGAATCAAACCGGACCTATTGAAATCCAGTATAGTATCCGCATCCATTTCTGTACGATCCGCCAGAATAATACCTTTTAAAAACTCTTTGGTTTTCACCGACATTCCGGCTTTATCAATCTTCCTGAGAACTGTAAGTCTATATTGCCGTAGTTTATCTGGAATTGTCAGATCATTCCGTTCTGCAGATACAATTTCTTCTGAAAGATAAACCTGGTAGTCAATATGTCTTCTTTTCAGGTATTGAAAATAGTTAAATTGAAAATCATATTGAGGCGCTTTTGGTGATGTTATATACCCTTCAGCTTTATAGTAATGGATAAAATCCAGCTCTTGATGACCCTTAGGAATATAAAAAATTGAATTTAAAACCCCATTTCTTACCCTGGCTGCCCCTTCATACTTTCTATATTTCTCAGTAGAATTTAATTTTTGAGAGATTTTAAAAGTAACGGATTCTTTTTTCTTTACCAGCAAATGAACATCCCTTGAAGAAATAGTATAACCATGAAGAATAATCCCCGTTCCAAAGAACAAAAGTGCAAGTAAAATAACTTTAATTTTGTGCAGAAAATAAGAATGAAAACATATGGTGGTGAGTATAACCAGGCAAATCGCAATACCTAAATAAAATATAATTCCTGACAGTAGAATCTTATCCTGAAAAAGAATTCCAAGAATAAAAAATATTACCAGAATGAGGAGAGGCTGCTTTTGCAATTTCAATTAATTATCCTTGGAAAATAGATAATTAATCAATGAAATATGATCTCTTAAATAGCTAAATAAGTACTTTACTTTTCACCAAAGGTATTAAAAGAGCACTTGATTTTTTGCTATAAAATTAAAGTTTGAAAGTATGTTATTTCTTTTTCAAAAATTTATCCGTCAAACGCTTCGTTTCTTTGATATAAAATAAGGGATCTTTCCCATAATCTTCATATTTGAAGTTCCCCACTTTTTTAGGGATAGCCGGTTCTATTTGTGTCCCTTCATGCCATTCGTTGAATGATGTGATTCCGATAAAATCGGGGTTTACTTTGATGGCAGCATCAAACATATTTTCGTAATACTTACCACCATTTCGGCTTTTGAAATTCGCTTCGTTCCATGGACGGATTCTGGTATCTGAATACCCGGGACCCACACAAGGGATAAAAATCAGATGATGATCATTGGCATATTTGGATAAGAAATCCCAATTTGCCGTTGTGCTTCCATATACAAAACCTTCGCTGGCAAAATAGGTATAGAAGCCATCAAAACCGGATGAATCAAAAAATTTCGCATCATCTTTCTCTACCCACAATCCAATATAAAGAGCATCCAAATCTGTATTTCTAACCGTTTTCTCTCCATCTTTGGATAATATTTTCACCCATTCTTCTTTAGGAATTTTATAGCTGTCATATACGTAAAACAAAGGTTTTCCTTCTTTTTTATAGAAAGCATGATGGTGGGAATACGTTTTTACAAGATAGGAAAGCTGCTCTTTTAATTCTGAAGTACTTTTATAGAACGGCTCAATGTGAAATGCAATTTTTAAATCAAAACGATCGGCAATATCCAGGTATTTGATGAGACTTTTATCGGTAAACGAATCTTTTCCAAGCCAGCTGACTACAACTACCCCTACTCCGGATTCTTTGATCATCTTCATATGTTTTTCAATGATCTTCGTGTCATTGGAACTATAATTTCCAAGGGCAGGATAAAAATTAGCACCAATATCATCGCCCCCTTTATGATGTCCCAGATTATTCCACTTCGGATTGCTCCAGTGAGGAATGATCTCATGCTTCCAGTGTTGATAACTTCCGTCATTTGCTGGATTTCCATACCATCCATAATAGAATATCTGAACTTTATCTCTTGAACTGTTCTGCTGGGCAAAACTTTTTGAGAAAAACAATGTAAATGTCAATAATAAAAGAAAGCGGACAGAATAATTCATAGTTAAAAAGCAGATTAAATTCTTAGATGTTTGATAACAATTATACTTTTAAAATTACCTCAGCAGCATGCTCACTGGCTCCTTTCCCTCCAAGCTTTTCTCTTAAAAGAGTATAATCATTCAGGACCTGTTCTCTTTTTTCTCCGGTAAGGATTTTGTGAAGTTCTGCCACCAGATTTTTAGTATTCAGATCATTTTGAATCAATTCTTTAACAACTTCTCTATCCATAATCAGATTGACAAGGGAAATGTAATTGATATTTTTAACTAATCTTTTAGCAATAGCATAGGAAATTTTGCTTCCACGATAGCAAACTACTTCAGGAATATTCAGCAGAGCGGTTTCAAGTGTCGCTGTTCCGGAAGTCACAAGAGCGGCTTTGGAGCACCTCAGCAAATCATATGTTCTATTGGATACAAAATGAACATTGTCATCCACATATTTCTGATAAAATTCTTTAGGAAGACTAGGAGCACCGGCAATGACAAACTGGTAGTCTTTAAAATGAGGTCTCACAGAAAGCATTATTTCAAGCATTTTCTCAACCTCCTGTTTTCTGGAACCGGGTAAAAGAGCGATAATTTCTTTTTCGTTCAGCCCGTTTTCCGATTTGAATTTCTCAGTGCTGATTTCTTTCAGATCAGAAATAGCATCCAGCAAAGGGTGACCTACAAAATGGGAATGCACTCCATGTTTTTTATAAAACTCTTCTTCAAAAGGAAGAATTACCATCATTTCATCCACATATTTTTTAATCGTCTCCACTCTGCCTTCTTTCCAGGCCCAAAGTTGTGGGGAAATATAATAAACGACTTTGATTCCCAATTCTTTGGCAAATCTGGCAATCCTCAGATTGAAACCCGGATAATCTACCAAAATCAAAACATCAGGTTTATTATTCAGGATATCTTCTTTACATATTTTAATATTATTCAGAATTGTGCGTAGGTTCATCACCACTTCCAGGAATCCCATAAAAGCCAGGTCCCGATAATGTTTTACCAGTGTTCCGCCCTGAGCTTTCATCAGATCACCACCCCAGAACCTGAATTCTGCATTTGGATCTTTTTGCTTTAAGGCTTTCATCAAGTTGCTGCCGTGCAAATCACCGGAAGCTTCTCCTGCAATAATGTAATACTTCATTTCTATAGTAAGGATAGAGAACAAATTAAAATAGATATGATCTTAATTCGTAAATTTGTTCAAAGATAATGATAAAAAATGTCAGAAGAATTTGAAATACGGAATAAAGTTGCAGAAAGCGGCCTTATCAATTTTGACCTTACCACTTTACTTCCAAAGGGGGAAAGAAAAGGGATTGACCTTAAAGATTTCCTTTTTCAGGAAATGATCCTGAAAGAAAAAGATTTCCGTGAAAAGGTAGATGCCATCGATACTGAACAATACAAAGACGCTTATATATACATTTACAATTCTGTGGATACTATTATCCCGCTTTGGGCTTATTTTGTATTGACAGCAAAGATAACCGACGTTGCCAAAAAAGTAGTGTTTGGAAACCGTGAGGATCTTGAAGTTATTTTAATGCACAATGCCATCCAGACTCATGATTTTGAGGAGATGAGAGGAAAAAGAGTCCTTGTAAAGGGCTGTTCAGATAAAGAAATTCCGGAAAATGCTTATATAGAGCTGGTAGAACAGCTAAAACCTATTGTAAAATCTCTGATGTTCGGAGAAGCCTGTTCTAATGTCCCTATTGTAAAGAACTAATATGAACAAATATTTATCAGCCATATTTTTGTTTATTATTTTTCTTGGGATTTATTACGCTGGAAGTTTTTCAAAAATTCCTTTCGCAGACTGCGTAGGATTCGTTCTCTCAGCAGAAAAAGAAGAATGGGCAGTAGTGGCTGATGCTACAAGTCATTTTTTATATATAAATACCGTCATTTTAATTAAAAATCTGATCGGTATGAATGCCATTGAGGCAAGCCGGTTTTTGGTTGTCTCGTCAGGTGCAGCAACTGTTTCTGTTATTTATCTCACTGTAAAAAGTATTTCAAAAACAGAATGGGCATCCCTTACGGCTGCTTTTGTTTTTGGTTTCAGTTTCTCATTTTGGAGAAATGCGGAAATAGTAGAAGTATATACCTATAATTCTCTCTGGGTAAGCCTTTTTTTCTTTTCAGTTATAAAAAGTTTCACAGAAAATAAGAGGATCTATATATTGCTGAGCAGCCTATTTTTAGGAATCAGCTTATGGGTTCACATTCAAAACATCTTGCTAATACCCGCCTTACTGATCTTTTTATTTTATTTCAGAAACGAAAGAAAATACGCAATAGCTTCTCTATTTATTTTTGCAGCATTGTTTGGTTCTTTATTTATTCTAAATATTTCCCAGGGGCTGCCTTTCAACTCACCATATAGCTCTGATCAGGGAACCTGGGTAGAAGATTCTTTGAAAAAAAGTACAATTCAGTATGTGAAAGATTTTTTCCAATCTTTGGTGTATCTGATATATAATTTCAATCTATTTACCTATTTCGGAGTCGCAGGCATTCTGCTTTTGTACAAGACTCATAGAAAGATGTTTTTTGTCTTTGCTGTCGGGGCAGTATGTGTATACGGGTTTTCTACGTTTTATGCTGTATCAGATAATTACGTTTTCTTTTTGCCCTTCAATATAATTTTTGCTTTGTCAATCGGGTATGGTCTTTCTTCTGCAAAGTATGCCCGTTTAAGAAAATTTTCATGGGTATGCTTACTGATACCTGTGGGATATCTTCTCTTTTACAACGTTATACTTTTAACAGATAAAGGAAAGGAATTTCATGTATTTAAGGAGTACAAAGGCGGTCTGGATTATTATGCTCTTCCATGGATGAATAATAATGTAGGCATTCTGGAGTTCACTATTGATAAGAAGCAAGCTCCTGAACCTATCGAATGGATGACAATAAGTGCTCTAGAGTACATCAAGGTATTAAAAAGCAAAGGGTACACGGAAGAACAGATCCGAAAACTTTAACAATAATTATGAGAGGCGGTCATTTTATGAGGCATATTTTTTGATAACTTTGGTTCACTTAATACTTAATAAACACAAAAAATGAGTTTAATCGACCTACTTACAGGGAACACAGGCAATCAGGTTGCTGAACAAGCTGAGAACAAATTCGGAATCAGCAAAAATCAGGTAATCGCCTTATTAGCAGTAGCTACCCCTCTTATCATTTCTTATCTTAGAAATAAGTCTCAGGATGCTAAAGAAGCAGAAGCTTTAAACAGCGCTTTAGATAAAGACCATAACGGAAGTATCTTGAACGACGCTTCTCAGATTGAAGCCAGACAGAATGAAGGAGGATCCATTCTTGGTCATATTTTTGGTGATCAGAAAAGTACTGTTGAAAATCAATTGTCACAGAATACTGGAATTTCAATAGACAAAATCGGTCCTATTCTGGCGATGCTGGCACCCGTAGTAATGGGTTATATTGGACAGCAGAAACAGCAGAGTAATGTAGGAGCTGGTGGCTTAGGAGATCTATTAGGAGGAATTCTTGGGAATGCTTCCAACCAGGCTCAGGCTCAGCAGTCTAATCCTTTAAATGACATTCTTGGAAGTGTTTTAGGAAACGGCGGACAATCTCAATCATCAGGAAATCCACTGAACGATATACTAGGAAGTGTATTGGGTGGTGGAAACCAACAGCAACAAGGCGGCGGCGGTTTAGGCAGCATCCTTGGCAATATTCTTGGAGGAAAATAATTAATTTAATTTCATAAAAAAAGACCGGAGAGATAATCTTCGGTCTTTTTTATTTTTAATTACTTTTTAGATTTTTCTTCAGAAGCGGCAAAAGATTTTGAGGCTTTTTTAGGCCTTCTTTTACCATAACTCCCGGAATTGATTTTTCCTCTTCTTGATTTTTTGTCTCCTTTTCCCATAGTAATATGTATTTGTTATACTACGAATTTAAAGAATACAGTTCTAAAATCCAATTAATGAAGCTGTTAAAGTTTTATAAATTAGGAAGGGAAGCTGGAGGAATGAGGTTGGAAGTGACTCTTAGATTGCTATTTTCGATTCTCTGTCATCAGGTCAGTACCTCTGTTTATAAAGGATATTTTAGATATTTCAGACCTGTAGTACTTCCCTCTTCCATCATCCATCCCTTCTAAACTTTTATAGTTTTCCATTTTCCTTTTTTAAATAAAATAAATGCGACTACAGTAATCAATGTTTCTGCAGCAGGAATTGAAATAAAAACACCTTTTGGCCCCATATCCAGATGCTTTGATAAAAAATACGCCAACGGAATCTGAAACAGCCAGAAGCCAAAAAGATTCACCCATGTAGGCGTCCAGGTATCGCCAGCTCCATTAAAGGCATTGATCATTACCATACCGATTCCATAGAAGATAAATCCTGTACTCATGATCTGAAGAGCATTTTTAGCAAAATCTTTAATCGCTACATCCTGAGTGAAAAAACCGACTAAGAAATCACCCATAAAAATAAATATCAGGCTTACCACCAACATAAAGATGGCATTATATTTTACCGTCTTCATCACCGACTGTTCTGCTCTCAACATCTCATTGGCTCCCATATTCTGTCCTACCAGTGTAGAAGCTGCATTACTCAGTCCCCAGGCTGGAAGTATAAAGAACATCATCAATCTTAAAGCCGTCTGATAACCTGCTGAGGCATTTTCGCCTCCTGTTGTCGCCACAAGCTCCGCAAGAAAGATCCAGCTGCATGAAGCAATAACAAACTGAAAAATTCCCGGTGTTGCAATTTTTACAATGGATTTGATTAATTCTGAACTCGGTTTAAAATAAGAAAGTTTAATACGAATCTGGGTATCAGCAACTAAAAGATGATACAACTGGTAAATAACCCCAATACTACGGCCTATTGTTGTTGCCAAAGCAGCTCCGGTAAGTCCTAAAGCAGGAACAGGTCCTAGCCCCTTAATCAGGATCGGGCAAAGAATAATATTGGCAATATTCGCTATCCATAAACTTTTCATGGCGATCATCGCATTTCCCGCACCTCTGAAAATACCATTAATTAAAAATAAAAGCATGATAATCGTACTGCTCCCCATCATAATTCTGGTAAAATCCTTTCCATAGGCTGCTGCTTCTGGTTTTGAGCCCATCAGGATCAGAATTTCTTCGGCATACACCACTCCCAGTAAGCTTAAAATAAAAGTAATAATAAATGAGACCAGTAATACCTGCGCAGCACTTCTGGAAGCTTGTTCCGGATTTTTCTCACCAATTCGTCTTGCCACCAAAGCTGTTGCCGCCATACTCATCCCAATCGCAATAGAGTACATTATAGAAAGTACAGATTCCGTGAGCCCTACCGTCTGAATTGCAAAACCACTTTCTTTCAAATGGCCGACAAAATAGAGGTCAACAAGTGCAAATACAGATTCCATAGCCATTTCCAGCATCATGGGAATCGCTAAAAGCAGGACAGCACTTCTGATATTCACTTTCGTAAAATCAGTTTCCTCCCCACTGAATGCTTTTTTCAAAAACTCAACATATCTTGTCATTTCGCAATCAATAATTTATGTAATCCCAAAAATACAAATCCAATTATTAACAAAACTTAGCAATTGGTAATAAAATTTAATTTAGATTTGTATATTCTTAAAAATTATCCTTATGAAAAAAATAATCTCTACTACTTTTCTATTTGGAATGTTACTATCTGGCAGCATGTTATCTGCCCAGAAGATGACTCAGGAAAAGATGAAAGCCATTTATTCTGATGATATAGCAACATTTAAAAAACAGTTTGCCCCAGGAGATTACAACAAATGTTTCCTCGTTGGAGATATACTTTATTCACCACTTGGTTTCAGTGTAATGTCTGATAGAAAGAACATTATCAACTTCCTGTTGGCCAACAAGGCCAATGTTAATAAAAAATGTCAGAACAGAACACCTCTTGAAGTAGCTGATGAAACAAAAGGTACTGAAGAAATAAAGAAAATTCTGATAGAAAAAGGCGGTAATAGAGATTAAAAAACCTGAAAACAATATACGAAACTTCCGAAAGGAAGTTTTTTTTATTTATAAAACCTGCAAAAATCTTATCTTTGCCAACGAAAAATTCGAGGTTCGGAATTGAACCTTAAACATTGAACTTTAAACAAATAATTATGTTTCGATCACACACCAACGGAGAGCTATCTCTGAAAAATCTGAATGAAGAAGTTACACTATCAGGATGGGTACAAACTATCCGTGATAAAGGATTTATGATTTGGGTAGATCTTCGAGATCGTTACGGAATTACCCAGCTGGTTTTTGATCAGGAGCGTTCTTCTGCGCAATTGATGGAAGAGGCTAAAAAATTGGGACGTGAATTTGTGATTCAGGCTACCGGAAGAGTTATTGAAAGAGTTAGCAAAAACCCTAATATTCCTACAGGAGAAATTGAAATTCTTGTAGAAAAACTGACTATTCTGAATGAATCTCAGCTGCCTCCTTTCACTATTGAGGATGAAACAGATGGTGGTGAGGAATTGAGAATGAAATACCGTTACCTGGATATCAGAAGAAATCCGGTAAAAGATAAACTGATCTTCCGTCACAAAATGGCACAGAAAGTAAGAAATTATTTATCTGAAGAAGGTTTCATTGAAGTGGAAACTCCTGTTTTGATCAAGTCTACTCCGGAAGGAGCAAGAGACTTCGTGGTACCAAGCAGAATGAATCCGGGCCAGTTTTATGCATTACCACAATCTCCACAGACTTTCAAACAACTTTTGATGGTAGGTGGAATGGATAAGTATTTCCAGATTGTAAAATGTTTCCGTGATGAGGATTTAAGAGCCGACAGACAGCCGGAATTTACACAAATCGACTGTGAAATGGCTTTCGTAGAACAGGAAGACGTTATGAACGTATTCGAAGGAATGACTAAAACCCTTATTAAAGATATTACAGGTCAGGAATTCGGAGATTTCCCAAGAATGACTTTCGCAGATGCGATGAGAAAATACGGAAATGACAAACCGGATATCCGTTTCGGAATGGAGTTCGTAGAACTGAACGAGCTGGTAAAAGGAAAAGACTTTAAGATATTTGATGATGCGGAATTGGTTGTCGGAATCAATGTAGAAGGATGTGCAGAGTATACAAGAAAACAAATTGATGAACTTGTGGATTGGGTAAAACGCCCTCAGGTTGGAGCTTCAGGAATGGTTTGGGCAAAATTCCAGCAAGATGGAGTAAAAACCTCATCCGTTAACAAATTCTATAACGAAGAAGATCTGGCGAAAATCATTGAGAAATTCGGAGCAAAAGAAGGAGACTTAATGCTGATCCTTTCCGGAAACGAAAACAAAGTAAGAGCTCAGCTTTCTGCATTGAGAATGGAGCTTGGAAATCGTTTGGGACTTAGAAAAGGAAATGTATTCGCACCGCTTTGGGTAGTCGACTTCCCTCTATTGGAATTTGATGAAGAAAGTGGACGTTACCATGCAATGCACCACCCGTTCACCTCTCCAAAACCTGAAGATATCCACTTATTGGAAACAGATCCAGGAAAAGCAAGAGCAAACGCTTACGATATGGTTCTGAACGGAAATGAGATCGGAGGAGGATCTATCAGAATTTTTGATAAAGATCTTCAGTCTAAAATGTTTGATTTGTTAGGATTTACAAGAGAAGAAGCTGAAGCTCAGTTTGGATTCCTGATGAACGCTTTCAAATACGGAGCACCGCCGCACGGAGGGTTGGCATTCGGGTTTGACCGTTTGGTAGCGATCCTTGACGGAAACGAAGTGATCAGAGACTATATCGCTTTCCCTAAGAACAATTCAGGACGAGATGTGATGATCGATGCGCCTGCATCGATTGCTGATGCACAGCTCGATGAATTAGAATTAAAACTAGACTTAAAAGCATAAATGTAAAGCGGGGCATTTGCCCCGCTTTTTTTATATTCTAAATTACAGGAATCTTCTATTAACCCTGCAGTTACTAATGCTTTTTACTGACCAGATTATTTTTGAAAAATAAGCATTCATGAGGTTGCATTATTTGCAGTCCATCACATTATAAATTTCAATAAACTTTATTAATTTGGTAATATAATGAGCTTTATATTAGTAAAAAGGAGCAATTTAGCTATCATATCAAATATTAGTGAAATAATTTAATTCGAAATTTAATAGTAAAAAATAAAACATTATAAATTAATTAACGAAATTATTACATTAATTAAACAAATACACGATAAAACAATAATTATATTATGTTATATTCAAATATAATATATTATCAATACATTTACAACATACAGCTGGGTTAAAATGATGACTTAATCAAAATTAGAAATTAACTTATTTTGTAATCTTTTGCGTAGGGTAATACTATAGCTGTTCATATTTTACAACCTGATCACCAAACCAAAATTAAATAATATGAAAAGTAAACTATTACTCCTATCAGGATGCCTTGTTTTGGCACTAAATTCATGTAGGTCGGATATTGAAAATCCACAATCAGATTCAATGGATCCTACAACGACGAAGCTAGAAAATGCAAAGATTCACAAATTATTAATTAACGGAACTTACACGTATGTTAATGAAGTAAATGGTGAATATTTTTATGCAGATGATATTACGATTAGCTCCGAGCAGTTTGATAAATTAAAGATGCAGGCCAATTCTCAAATGTCAACAGCTGAGAAAAGTACCATTGTAAGCTCTTTTATTAAGACCTGGCCGAATGCAACAGTCTATTATACATTACCCAGCCAAGGAAGTCTGAGTACTCAGAATTATAATACATTTCTTACCAATATCAACAAAGCGTTTGATATGATTTCTTCTCAAACCAGTGTTCAGTTTGTTGAACGTACCAATCAAACAGAGTACATCACCTTTACTTATACAACAACCAACAGTTCTCCACTTGGATGGCAAAAAAACAGGGTTAACGGTATTAAAATCTATAATACCACTTATCCCGCAATTATTGCTCACGAAGTGATGCACTCTATGGGAATCATGCATGAGCAGTGCCGCCCAGATAGAGATCAGTACATTATTGTAGATGTTAACAAAGCTGTAGAGGGAAGCCGTCATAACTTCAATCTTTATAATGATTACGCAGGACATGGCGCATTTGATTTCGGTTCAGTCATGATGTATCAATCTACGGACTTTGCTATCAACTCAAGCCAGCCGGTAATGACTAAGCTGGACGGATCCACATTCACCAAGCAAAGGACAGGATTGTCTGCCGGTGATTATGCCGGAATAAATCATTTGTATGGACCTGTGAATGCTAGTTCTGCAATCAACGGAACGTATACGATGACAACATCTTTAGCGAATGATAAAAATTTGGATATTTCCGGAAGTTCCACAGCAGATGGTACCGGTATAATTCTGTATTCAGCTTCTACAGGGAATAACCAGAAATTTACTTTCAGCAAATCAGATCACGGTTATTATATCATCAAATCTATATTGGATCCTACAAAGGTGCTCACCGTAAAAAGTAACGGGACAACGAATGGAACAGCTGTTGAATTAAGAACCAATTCCAATACAGATTCTCAGAAATGGTTATTATTCAATCTTGGAAACAATGGCTTTGGATTCGCTCCTAAGAATGCTCCGGCATTGAGATTAGAGGTAAAAAATGGCTTAACAGCTAATCTTACCCCTATTGTAATCGGCACTACGGACCAAACGGTTCAGCCTTCTACAAAGCAGCGTTTTATACTTACAAAAGTTAACTAAACTTTTTCATCCAAATAAAGAAGCTAGGAAATGTATTTCCTAGCTTTTTATATTTATCAGATCAGTATATACTTCCTGCTCTATAATTATTTACTGATTAATTTCAACATTTCATTTCTTCCCGGCCCGGTCGAAAGATATGCCACTGGGATTCCTAATTCTGTTTCCAGAAATAATAGAAACTCATTGACTTCTTTTGGCAACTCCGAAGGACTTTTCATCACAGAAAAATCAGCATCCCATCCATTCATCCATTTCAGTATGGGTTTCCCATTTTCCGGAAGCAAACCTGAAACAGCTACTGTTTTTCCATCTTCCAGTTCATAGTGGGTACAAATGGCAATTGATTTCAATCCGCTTAAAACATCTGCTTTTGTCAGAACCAGCTGAGTTACACCGTTGATCATCACCGCATACTTTAAAGCAGGAAGATCAAGCCATCCAGTTCTTCTTGGACGTCCTGTATTGGAACCAAACTCATTTCCTTTTGTTCTGATCTCCTCGCCTAACTCATCAAATAACTCTGTCGGAAACACACCGTTTCCCACTCTGGTACAGTATGCTTTGGCAATCCCGAAGATTTCACCGATCTTTTTCGGTGAAACACCTAATCCACTGCTCGCTCCAGAAGCTGTTGTGGAAGAAGACGTTACATAAGGATAAGTTCCATGGTCAATATCCAGCATGGCGGCCTGAGATCCTTCTGCTAATATTGTTTTCCCTTCTGCCAAAGCGTTATTCAGATATATTTCCGTTTCAGTACAGTTGAATCTTTTCAGAAAATCTACTGCTTCGAAAAACTCATTGCTGATCTCTTCCAAAGAAGGAATTTCCATATTCCCTTCTGCAAGCATTTTGTAATCCCTCTCTAAAATATGCTGCACTCTGCTTTTAAAGTCGGGAGTAAACATATCTCCTACTCTGAGATTCTGTCTTAAAATTTTATTTGAATACGCCTGTGCAATTCCGTTTTTGGTTGTTCCGATTGTGGTATAATCAGAACTCTCCTCCATAAAAATATCCAGAAGTTTGTGAGTAGGCAGTACAAAGTGAGCCTTTAATGAAATAATGATATTGGTTTCCGGCTGAACCGTTTCATCAAATGACTGAAGATTTATAATTTCTTTTTTAAAACTTACAGGATCCAGGACTGTTCCTGTGCCAATAACATTTTGTACTCCTTTCATAAAAATTCCCGAAGGAATCATTTTAAGGGTAATTCTTCGTCCATTTCGTTCAATGCTATGCCCAGCATTAGAGCCGCCATTAAAACGTGCTGTAATGTCATAATTCTCACTGATTAGATCGATAAACTTTCCTTTTCCTTCATCTCCCCACTGCAATCCTAATACAATATCCATATTCGTACTTTAATTTTATGAGGCAAAGCTATGGCAGTCAATGAGAAAGACCATTGTCATTTGACAAAAAGAGATTTATTGGGAAATTAGATACTAGAAGTTAGTAAAAATTCACAAACTCTATTACTCTTGCACTCAAAGTGGTATCATCTATCAATTATCATTTATCACTGATAATTTTAAACTATATTTCTTCTGATCCTGCTCAATGATGAAGGAGTAACCCCAAGATAAGAGGCCAGCATAGATTGCGGAACTCTATTGGCGAGACCGGGATAATGATTTAAAAAATGAATATAACGGGATTTCGCATCCTGATTCAGCATGATACTCGCTACCTTCAGTTTATTCTCAACGACAAAGGCATGGATTCTGGTAAATAAAACCGGCCATACTGCAATTTTCTCTTCCAGTATTTTAAGATGTTTAAGATCGATTACCAGCAATACAGCATCGGTAATAGCCTCAATATCTTCATGAGCAGGAAGCTGGTCCGTAAAACCCTGAAAATCTCCGATAAACCTTCCTTCATAGATGAAATACCTGGTAAAATCATCACCCTGTTTATTATAATACAAAGACCGGAAAACACCTTCTTTCACAAAAGCAATTCTCTGACTTACCTTTCCTGCTTCTATAAAAGGCTCTCCTTTCTTTACAGTGATTTCGTGAATTCCCTCAGCAATCAAAAGTTCATCCTGAGGATTCAGTATCCCGAATTTTTTGATATAGTTAAAAAGCTCTTCCATATTTTTGTTGTAACCACGGATTACAGTAAGATAAAGGTATAAAACTGGCTGATAAAAACAATTGTCATTTGACAAAAAGCATTAAAAAAGGAACCTTAAATTTTTTTGATAAAAAGTATATAATTAAAATGGCTTTAAACATTGTATAATTTCAATATTTTTGCACCCAAAAAATTTTAAACATGGAAGAGAAAAAAATACATATTCATTTTAATGAGAATATTGTCCGTAAACAATTGTGGCAATATTTTTATTATTCTTGGAAAAAGAAACTTCCGGTTCATTTGATGAACTTATTTTATGCTCTATTGGCCATCTTCATTTTTGATAGCCTCTTTAGTAATAAAAGCAGATATGACTTTCTAAGATTTACAACAACATTTTTAGGGATTGCTTTTATTGTTTGCCTGATCAACTTTTTTTATCAAAAAGCAAATTATTCTAACAAAATGAATAAACATATTGATGAGCTAAAAGGCTACCATCCCATAACAGAATTTATTTTTGATGAGGAAAGTATTCATATTAAATGTGAGCAATATGATATAAGAAGTATTTGGGGGAAAATCACTTATGAAGTTTCTAATAAAATGATTTTAATTCATATCGATATGAACACTATTTTCACATATCTTATCAGTGAAGATGAAACTGATAAATATGCTGAAATTCTTGAAATATTGCAAAGAAAAGCAAGACAAAAAGGTAAATGATTTTATAACAAATAAAAACTCCTGCATCATTTTATTAATGCAGGAGTTTTTTTATTATTTCAAATACAATTATTTATTGTAAACATGAACATCTCTTTGTGGAAAAGGAATTCCGATTCCTACTTTGTCAAGAGCTTCTTTGCAATCTATGATCAGTTCTTCGTTCATCGCCCAGAAGTTTTCAGTAGAAGTACTTACTCTTATTGATAAATTGACAGCGCTATCCCCAAGTTCAGTAACCATTACCTGTGGCGCTGGTGTTGCAAGAGCATATTGATTGCTTCTTATTACGTTCAGCAAAATTTCCTTGGTCTGCTTTAGGTCAGCATCATAGGCAACCCCAATATCCAATGATGTTCTACGGGTTCCTAATTGGGTAAAATTGGTAATACTGTTATTTGACACCACCCCATTTGGAATAACAATCAAATGGTTCTGTGGGGTAACCAGTTTTGTATGAAAAATATCTATAGCCTGTACTGTTCCTGAAACGCCGCTATTAGTAGAAATAAAGTCGCCTATCTTAAAAGGTTTCAGCAATAAAATAAGGATTCCACCTGCAAAATTTGTCAGTGATCCTTGCAATGCAAGACCTATGGCCAAACCTGCAGCACCAATCATTGCAACAAATGCAGAAGTCTGTACTCCTAGCTGAGTAACTACTACAATAAAGAGAAGAATATTAAGCCCCCAGTTGATAATATTTAAAAGAAAATGCTGTAAAGAAGCTTCCATATTACGTTTTCTGAAACCTTTCGCAACAAGCTTTTTGATCATTCGTATCATCCACGACCCGATAAGATAAATTAGTAAAGCAGAAATAACCGCTGTAAAAACTCTCGGTGCCCATGAAATTGCTGAAGAAATTAAAGTGTCCCAGTGCTGTTGAATTTTATTCAATTCTAAATCGTCCATTTTATACTGTGTGTTTACTATTTATATTGATGAGATATTGACTTCTGCTGGATTAAAAAAATGAAATTGAATACTACCTGTCTAAAATAAAATTGACCTTACACTTCAAAAGTGAAAGCAAATGATATTATAGATTAAAATAGATTGGCAGCAGAACGGATTGTTTCAGCTTCTCAATAATCATTCAGAAATTGAATCTTACAGAAAGAAATAATTTTCAGGTCATAGAATTACAAAAACGATACCGAAGTTCTCTTATTCCGGAATTAATATTTTATCAACCTCTTATCAATTAATTATATATTTTTGATAACAATCTTTTTATAACAACATGATGGAAAAGTCTATTCAATTTGAAATTATTTTTAATGAAAACAGAGAAAGAGAGAGCCAGAAATTTTTCTTTCAATATAGATGGAAAAAATATTTTCTTCCATTGAAAATATTAGGAACTTGTGCTTTATTCTTTTTGTTAATTGGCTTTTTACCTATAAAAATTTTTGATAAAAGTATCATTCCCTATACATTCAAATTCCTTGGATTTCTGGGTATCGGATACATTTGCTTGTTGAGTGTACTCTATTTTAAATCAAAAAAACAGACCTATCAATTGATTGAAAAACGCATCGATGAATTGAAACAGCAGAATGAAAAAAGAAGCTTCATTATTCTTAATGAAGAATCTATAACCATTCAGAAACCTACCAATATAACAGGTTCTAACTGGGATAAAATAAGGTATAAAATTATCGGTGACTATCTTATTCTGAACCTCCTGCAAAACAAAATCAATATCATCTTTACATCATCCGCTTTTGAGGGATCTGATTATTATACTTTCAGGGATTTTGTTCAAAAATATTCTAAACAACGGGATTAAGGCAATTTTGCCACCAAACCTTCGGGCAGTAATTTTAAAATCATATAAATCATCTTCCATTTAAAATTCGGAACAATGGTAAAAGAATTGCCTGCGTTGACAATAAATTTCGCCACATAATCAGGCTCCATGATCAAGGATTCATTCAGTTCCAATCCTTCATTGATCTTTGTTCTGATATAGCCAATCACCAAGGCATTCACAATTATTTTCCGGGAAGCTACTTCCTGTCTTAATCCAGCTAAAAACTGAGTAAATGCAGACTTGGTACTTCCGTACACAAAATTGCTTTTTCTTCCTCTGACTCCGGATAACGAGGAAAGACCAATAATCCTTTCCAGATTTATATTGCTTTTATCCATAGCAATAATACTCAGGATGGATACTCCACCCATATAATTGACCTCCATCATCTGTTTAGCTCTTTTGAAATCAGCCAAAGCTTTTTGATTATCAACTAAAAATCCTGCGGCATACACTACAATATGAGGCTTTACGGGAAGATCTGCACAGAATCTAGGATGGGAATCAAAATCTGCAGCATCAAAATACAAAACAGAAATTCTTGAACGGTCCAGATTATTTGAATTTATAAAGTCTTCCAAAGCAGTTGTATTTCTGGAAGCCGCGGTCACTGAAAATCCCTTTTCAAGATATTGCCTGATACATTGTTTTGCTACATCAGAATTGGCCCCCAGAATAAGAACTGTTTTGTTTGTGTTTTGACTCATATGGCAAAGATAATTTTTTTATTAAACACTACTCTCACTAATTGTTTTCACAAATGGGCATAAATGTTCCCAAGCATATTATCAACTATTGAGAAAAGGAAATATGATTTATGAGATTCTTCGCTCCATTTTTTGAATTAAGTCTACAGACTTCCACTCTGTATTCAGAATGACAATTTCACTAGTGAAAAACATTAATCATCTTTATAATATAGGTCAAAACATTATCAATAAAAAAGCAGCGGCGGGTGAACGAAGTTCACCCGCCGCTGCTAAATATCTTCAGACTGAATTATTTCTTTTCTTCAGTTGCTGTTTCTTTTTTGTCATCTGCTTTATCAGCAGATTTCGCTTTATCTCCAAAACGGGATTCTGTCATTTCTCTTGAAACCGCCGCTTTTTCAAATTTCAGTTTTCCGGATAATGTTTCGATCACAAAACCGTCATCCTGAACCTGAGCAATTCTTCCGTGAAGACCTGAGGTAAGAACTACTCTGGTTCCTACTTTAAGGTTTTCCTGAAAGTTTTTTTCCTGCTTTTGTTTTCTCATCTGAGGTCTTATCATCAGGAAATAAAATCCGACGAACATCACCCCCATCATGATCAGCATCATCGGTGAAGATCCACCCTGTGCCTGTAAAAATAATGTCAACATATATTAATTATTATGGTTGAATGTTCGCTGTGAACGTTAATCTGATTGGAGATTTTTCTACGTTTGCAAAAACATCTGCATATTTCTGAACGTTTCCGTCAAAGCTTGAAGAATCAAAGTGCAATGTAACTTTTCCTTTTTTACCCGGCATAATCGGTTCTTTTGTGAAATCAGGAGCTGTACATCCGCATCCTGGCTTAACTTCAGAAATAATTAAAGGGTTTTTCCCAGTATTGGTAACTTCATATACGTGCTCTACTTTGTCTCCTTTTTTGATTTTTCCAAAATCGAAGCTGTTTTCAGATAAAGCAACAGAAGTAGATGGTTCGTTCGAAACCGGAGCAACTGCTTCACTTGTTGCAGGTGTTGCTGCAGAATCAGTGATTACCGGAGCCGCAACAGCCGCAGAATCAGTAGTTGCAGTTTCAGTACTTTGAGTTTCTTTGTTTTCTTTTTTACATGAAACTAACCCAAAGCCTATAATAGACAAGGCGATAATTGATAACGTCTTTTTCATTTTATATTCTATTTTGATCTTTACAATATTTATCTAAAATACCATTGATGAAGATATTGGAACGGTCTGTAGCAAATACTTTTGCAATTTCAATATATTCATTAATAATAACTCTTGAAGGGGTGAAAGCAAAATTATCAAGCTCTGAAATAGATGTGGATAAAATTACTTTATCCATTAAAGAAACTCTTTCAATATCCCAGTTTTCAAGTCTTTCTTCCAATTTCTTTTCATTCGTTTCCCAGTTGTTCAGAGTGTCTCTCAACAATTTTGCAGCGAATGTTTTATCCTCTTCATCTTTAATCATTTTGATTAAAGTTCTGCTTTCTTCATCTTCTCTTAGGAAACCGATTGTTTTCTGTACCATTGAGTTGGCAATGTGAATATCATCATACCATGAAAGTTCCTTATCTCCTAAATAATCATGAAAATCTTCATTCTCAGCAATATATCTCAAAAATAATTTACCGATAAATTTCTGATCTTCTTCAAAAGAGTATCCATCTTCTTTCATGAAATCCTGATAACGTTTTCCGGCAGTAATTCTCTGGAAAGTTTTTACCAATAAATCATCATGCATATCCCATTTCAACTGTTTATGCTGACCTGTAAAAAATAATCTCTCAGGGTTTTCTTCCAGTTTAAGCAATACCTGGTTATTGATGAATTTTTGGTTAGGATTAATATCAGCATCAGTCTTAAGATATTTATTCTTACCAATTTCGATCTGATGTTCTGCCAATTCTTTCAGAGCTACCAAAAAATTGAGCTGATAGATGTATAGATAATAGATTTTTTCTATCCCGGCAAACATGTTTTTCTCTAAAACATCAAATTTTACAGGATTTTGGTAGTATGAATACACTGACTGTACTACTTTTTCACGGATTTGTCGTCTTCCTAACATTCAAAGAGCTTTTTTATGGGTGCAAAGATACAAAATTTAAAATTGACGAATTCGTAGTGTGATGACATTTTTGTAATTTTGTCAAACTATATGAAAGCGTTAAAAACCTTAAACCCTTATTTTTGGAAACACAAAATACTATTGTTTTGGGGGGTACTATTTATCATTGCCAGTAATTTCTTCAATATATATAAGGTCCAGTTTGTAGGAAAATCTGTAGATGAGCTTACAAAAAGTGGAAACATTGGCTTCAATAACCAAGTTTTGATCTATGTAGGAATTATTGTAGGATGTTCTCTTTTGACCGGATTTTTCACCTTTATGATGAGGCAGACCATCATTGTTGCCTCAAGAAGGATAGAATATGAACTTAAAAATAGAATCTACAGACATTATCAGGATTTATCTTTAACGGATTATAAGCAGACCACCATCGGAGATTTAATGAACAGATTGAGTGAAGATGTTGTTGCGGTAAGAATGTATCTTGGTCCTGGTGTCATGTATGTGGCCAACCTGATCGTTCTTGTGGTGATTACGGCTATTTATATGGTGAAAACAGATGCATCCATGACATTATGGACTTTGCTGCCTCTTCCGATTTTATCTTTTGCTATTTATAAAGTGAGCTCAATCATTAACAAAAAGTCGAAGATCATGCAGAAAAGCCAGTCTGCGATTTCAACTTTTGTTCAGGATAGCTTTTCAGGAATCCGTGTGGTGAAATTTTTCGCCAGAGAGAAATATATTGGAAAAAACTACGGGATCAAAGTCACTGACTATCAGAATAAAGCATTAGATCTTGCGAAAACTGAAGCTTATTTCTTCACCATTATTCTCTTTGTAATTGGGCTATTGAATGTTGCTGTGATCTTGATTGGGGGCTCCAAATATATTGCCGGTGAATTAAGCATCGGTAAAATTGCAGATTTCTTTATGTATATCAACACTCTGATTTTCCCTTTCTCTATGGTAGGATGGGTAACATCTGTGAACCAGAGAGCCGAAGCATCCATGCAAAGGATCAATGAATTCATGGATAAAAAATCTGAGATCGTTAATACTAATTTTGAAAACTATCCTATAAGAGGGGATATAGAATTTAGAAATGTTTCCTACGTATATCCCAACACAGGAATCAAAGCGTTGGATAACCTAAGTTTTAATGTTAAAGCCGGAGAATCTTTAGCAATTATGGGTAAAACGGGAAGCGGAAAATCAACGATTGCACTGCTTCTATGCAGACTGATAGATCCTAGTGAAGGAGAAATTTTGATTGACGGTAAAAACCTGAAAGATCATAATCTGGAAAACTACAGAAACTTTATCGGCTATATTCCTCAGGAGAGCTATTTATTCTCTGATTCTATCGAAAACAACATTGGTTTTGCCATTGATAATCCTTCTCATGAGAAAGTATTAGAGTATGCCAATATTGCCGATGTTCACAAAAATATTGTAGAGTTTAAAGATCAATATAAAACACTTGTAGGTGAACGGGGGGTGATGCTTTCGGGGGGACAGAAACAAAGAATTTGTATTGCAAGAGCCTTAATTAAAGACCCCAATATCATTATTTTTGATGATTCTCTGTCTGCTTTAGACACTGAAACAGAGCAAAATATTCTTGAAAATATCGATAAAAAAATCAGTAATGCCACATCCATAATCATCACACACAGAGAGTCTAGCGCTCAAAAAGCCGATCAAATCATCAACCTAACTGAAATTGCCAATTCTGTAACTGCTTAGCCATTTCGTTCTCAATTGTTAAATAAATCATAAAAAAAATTTTGTGATTAAAAGAATTCTTTTATATTTGTTCTTAACAAGATTAAAAAATATCTAACAATGAGTGAATACAAGGAACGCCATGAAAATGAGATTTTCACGAAGGTGTTAAAAGCAGGGAGAAGAACTTATTTCTTTGATGTGCGCGAGACGAAAGCAGGAGATTATTATCTTACAATCACTGAGAGTAAGAAGAATTTCGGAGAGAATGGGGAAGCTACATTCGAGAAGCATAAAATTTACCTTTATAAGGAAGATTTTAAGAGTTTTCAGGAGATGTTTAATGAGTCCACAGATTTCATCATTAATGAAAAGGGTGAGGATGTAATTTCAGAAAAACACGACAAAGACTTCAAAAGCAAATCATTCACAATTGATTCTGACGACGAAGTTTAAAAAAGAATATCTAAAAACACAAGCATCTGAAAAAGATGCTTTTTTTATGTCTTAAAGTCAGGAATTTTCCACAATCTTGTTATAGCAAAACCTATAATAACATGTTTAGCTAAAGCCTTTTTGACTATTTTATCCATAAAAAAACGGGCTAAAGCCCGTTTCTATTGTTTATTGTGATGAATATTTTTATTTAAAATTCATTGTTAATGATCTTCCTATTTTGCAGATACTATTTCTTTTGATTCCTGCTTATTGAAAGTTGCTGATTTCAGGAAACTGAATAACACTTCTGGCAGCTCATTTTTACAAGGATCAGCATTTCTGTTATTCATGTTAATTACATTGTTTGTAACATTCGCAGCAGAAAACATGACAATACCTCCATCTTTTCTAAGGGTAGCCAGTTCTTCATTCTTAGTGCTTGGATCAAAATTCCCGAAGCACATTACATTGTTTTTGGTTTGTAGAACCGGAAACTTTTCAGAAGTAATACCTGATAAGGTACTTCCATTCAATTTAAATAATTTATAATCTCCGTCAAAGTTTCTGTGAGCGATAATTTCAGCAGCACCATCAGCATCTATATCACCAACAGCTAAACCTTTCCAATCTGAAGCTGAGCCCCAGTTTGTAAATTCAGTAATTTTTGTGAGAACACCACTATCGTTTACACGATAAACATGGATACCATTGTATATAGCGTTATTATCATCCGCATCAACAAGGAGTACGATCTCATCCTTCCCATCTTTATCAAGATCACCTGATGCTACTGCTTTGATTTTAGAACTAGCAGGCAGGTTAAGCGTATTTACATACACTGATTGCATATCTGTGCCAACAAATTTATTCACTCTAACCTCTTTATTAAAATTTCTTACGGTAATAACATCATCTTTTCCTCCGCTGATAAAATTTCCGGCAACAACACCAACCCATTCTGATTGAGCCCCCCATCCTGTATACTTCGTATGCTCAACAATGTTTCCGTTTTCAATTTTCAAAACATAAATACCATTTTCATTTGCATCTGTATGATCATTCAAAGCTATGATTTCGCTCTTATTATCTCCGAAAAAATCACCTGCTGCCAATCCTTTCCAGTTATTGGAACCACCGTATACTTTATTGCTGGTGACCGTTTGAAAACCTCTATCGTGTGGTTCCAAAGTCTGTATCAAACCATCAAAATTTCTTATGACAACAAATTCTTCTTTGCTATCCCCATTAAAATCACCACTCGCAATTCCTCTCCAATCAGAATCTTCTCCATACTCATGATCTGTATTGACAGGTACAACTAAATTTTCAAAATTTGATAAAAGTGCCCATGTGATAGAAGAATCAAATACCGTTATATTGCTGTAATAATTTTTGGCAGCCTGTAAATCTGAAACTATCTGATATAACGTTTTATCATCATATTGAGATAAGTAGAGCCATAAATAAGCTGTATAAGTACCATATCTAATAGCCACAGTAGGATCAGAGGTATTAGTATTATACTTGATATTCCAATTCTCACCATTATAATTAACCCCATTTTTTATATGTAAAGGAGAGATATAAATATCTTTTGTCAGCGTTTTAGTATAGGCGTTTATATCAGCATTGTTATAAATAGGACTCCCATTGATTGAAATACCATACTTATTACATTCATACGGAAACGCTGCTGTCAAATCAGCATGGGAAATATCTTCGCGTAAGTCATCGTGTTTCCAATATGTCCAGACATTAGACCCTAAGCTGGAATTAAGTTGTGTATTTGATTTTATAAAATTAGCGATTTGATTAAGCTTGATAAGATAATCGTTATCATCCGTTGCCCTGTACATCTGCACCAATACTCTTCCAACTGAACTTTGCATATTAAATGGTAGAATTACTCCTGCATAATTTACTGGCGGATTATCATTCCGTTCTTTATAATAACCTATACTAGTATTAGGGCTAGAACCAGGCTCTAAGTGCCATTGATCTCCATGATAATCAAGTGTTTGTTTTATTTTTTGCACAAGATCAGCAGCAATTGTCATATAGTTTTGCCCTGCATAGCGGCCAGTTGAATTATATGTTAAATTTTGAATAGTAGTGTCATTTTTAACTATTGCCGCGAACTTAGCCATAGGATAAGTAATATTAGCACTATGTACCAAGTGAGAATAAGGCAAACCTGAATCCGTTGTTGCATTGTAGTGGTTAGTAGACCACGTAGGTCCTGAATTTCCCCGGTAATCATATATCGTACTTAACCCCTGCACCTGACCTCTAAGATCGTCCCTTCTATCAATTGTATTTCCAATACACTTGATCAAAGTATTAGCATATTTTGGATCATGTGTTTTTTCATACATGAGAACCAATGCTTCCATATGAGCAGGAACCCCCCACGCAAATTCAAGCTGGTCCGAACTTGTAGAATTACCATTCCACTGGTCGAGTCCCCTGGTATCAAACAGACGTTTATAATAAGATTGGGAACCTGATTGAGAATAAGATTTTATTGCAAAAAGTGCAATAAGAATTGTAAAGAGTTTTTTCATGTTAATAGCTTTGATTAAGATAATTTTAATGAGATTATTTCTCACGATTCTGTTTAAACAAATATAAAAGTTTTAATCACCAACCATAGAATTTATTTAAAGAACTTTTAGAAACCATTTTGCAAACTAAATGAAGCATTTGAAGTGCAGGAAGGAAAAAACACAAAAAAACAAAGCCTTTCAAAATTTGAAAGGCTAAAATATGGTAAGATTTATAAGTAAATTATTTCTTAATAAATTTCTCTGTAATTACTTTATTTTCTGTCACTACATTTAAAATATAGATTCCTGACGGAAATGCTGAAATATCTACCTTTGATTCTTGTGTAGTTTTTATGAGCTGTCCTAATGTATTAAAGATTTCTGCCTTTAGAATTTTATCATTCGTTTCTATATTCAAAACATCTTTAGCTGGATTAGGGTATATTCTAAACTGATTAATTTTCATTTCTGCTACGCCAAGATTCCCTATCAATTCATAAGCTCCAACATCAGGATTCCCCATACGAACCAGTTCTGTAATATCATCTGTTGGTGCGTCTGTCAGCTGACCATAATTGATTGCAACACTATTGGGTAATAAGGACAAACCATCATCTGAAGTCCTTAAAATACCATCTGCTCCAGAAATATTGGCTTCATTTTTAAAATTAGGATTCGTCTGGAATATATTATTAGGATAACCATACAAAGAATTTTGGTTTGCCGAGGTATAAAAGTTGGACGGTAATTGAAATAAGTTATTGTAGAAATAATTCTCAGCAGGCCAATCGTTATGATTTTTGTAATCTGCTCCAGGCTGACTATCCGTCCCATTAATATTGCCCCAAAATATATTATTTTTCACAAAATTATTTCCTAAATAAGTAAAAAATCCGCCACCTCTTGTTCCTGTGTTTTTGTAAATGGTATTGTTGATTACCTTATTCTTTCCGTAATACAGAAAAATTCCTCCCCCCATATAGTTTGAAGTATTTTCGTAAAGTACATTATTCACAATGAGATTTGAACCTTTTTCAGTATAAATTCCACCACCGCCGTAGTAATAAGTATCAATCTGATTGATACCCCCTTTATTTTTGCCGATTACATTTTTACTGATTATATTATCCACACCCAAAACGGCATATATACCTCCCCCATCTCCAGTAGCAGTATTATCATGAATATAGTTATTGGTAATAGTATTTGTTCCTTTATACACACTCACACCTCCTCCATCATAAAAAGCCTTGTTATTATAAATCTCATTATTTGAAATCATGGTATTGCTAGTTGAAGTATAGATTCCACCACCTGAATAGCCAGAGTTCATATAAATCTTGTTATTGGATATAATATTATTTCCATTAATAAAATATATGGCCGGTCCCGCTAATCTCGAAGCAATATTTCCGTTCACATTATTATTGACAGTACCATTAGCAAAACCATTAGTAATAGAAAATCCGTCTAATCTTACCCCCATTGCATTTACACTATTTCCAGAAAATAATACAACATGGTAACAGTTGTCAGTTATAGTTCCTAAGGTACCTATATCACCGCTCAGTATTGTTATATTACTGTTGATATTTCGGTCTGTTAAAGATGTTTCAGTTCCATTAAAACCGCCATAAACAGAAATACCATCTTTTAAATAAAACGTTTTATCCTGGCTATCTGAAGGAGAGATATTTCCAAATGGATCTCTTGTAGGAATGTAAGTTCCGCTAGCTACCCAAATTTCATCTCCAATCTGGCTCATATTTATTACTGCCTGCAAATCATTACTTGCTGTAGACCATGAAATATAAGGTGCAATGCCCGTATTGGAATTAGCATTTACATACCTTACCATTGAAGAAATTAGTATAGAATTAAATAAAAAAAGTAAAAAGTATATATTTTTCATCCCCAATTATGTTGATAATTACCGTGCAAATATACTTGTTTAAGATAGTATAAAAAAAATTAACACACTAAAAAGTGTTATAACGCCCTAATTTGGCTATCTTAATTAAAATAAAAAAAGCACATTTTCAAAAGAAAATGTGCTAATTTAGGGTGAATGAGGGGTCTCGAACCCCCGACCTTCGGAACCACAATCCGACGCTCTAACCAACTGAGCTACAATCACCGTTTTGTGAGTGCAAATATAGGACATTTTCCTCAACTACCAAACAATTCCATCAAAATTTTTCAAAGAAATTAACTTTTCAGATGTAAAGCCCTCAGCATAAGTAACTCCCGATAATCGGCCTAAATCCTGTGCACGGTATGTCAAACTCTCATAAAAGTCTTTTGTAGTAATCGGAGTCTCGGGTTCCTTAGAAGCCGGGTCATAAAACTGGGTTTTATAAGCCATACAGGCTTCAAGTTTTGTGTTAAGATATTCCGAGATATCAATTACAAATTCCGGCTTGATATCTTTCCACTGAATATAATGGAAAACATGCTTCGGTCTCCATACTTCCTGAGCTTCTCCTTCATCAGAAGTTTCAATTTTTCTTAATCCGGATAAAAAGCACGCATCCGACACTAATTTTGCTCCTTTTGCATGGTCCGGATGTCTATCATCAATTGCATTCGCTAAGACGATTTCTGGCCTGTATTTTCGAATCATTTTTACGATTCTCATTTGATACTCTTCGGAATTGACAAGAAAGCCATCTTTCATTCCAAGATTCTCTCTTGCAGACAGTCCTAAAATTTTAGCAGCGTCTGAAGCTTCGGATTTTCTTGTTTCATCTGTACCTCTTGTTCCGAGTTCTCCTCTTGTAAGATCTACAACGACACATTTTTTCCCCTCCGCAACCATTTTAGCAATAGTTCCGCCACATCCCAGCTCTACATCATCAGGATGTGCACCAAAAGCAAGTATATCAGTTTTCATACATTCAAAGATAGGATTTAAAATAAAAACTTCCCAAACATAATGGATGGGAAGTTTTAATATCTATAATTTAAATTTTAAATTACTTATTGATCTCTGCATTTAATTTTACAGCGTCCTGGTAAGTAGGATCTAACTGTAAAGATTTAGCTACATAATCTTTCGCTTTTGCAGCATCAGAATCTTTGTTCATATAAGCTACTGCGAAATAAGCATAAGCAAGAGTTTGCTTGTTCGCTTCCTGGTCAGCAGGTTTTACTGTACTGATGAATTTCTCGTAAGCCAATTTTGCAGCATCATTATTTCCTGCCTGTTGGTAAGAATATCCCTGGCTGTAATAAGCCGGAGCCCAATCAGGAAGAAGAGCTGACATTTTTTGCCATGTAAGGATTGCTCCGTTCCAGTTTTTAACATCCTGGTAAGCTGTTGCCAACTTGAATAATGCATCAGAATCCTGAGCATTAGCTGCAACCTGCTTTTTCAAGGCTTCAATGGCTGGGTTAGTAGGTCCTTTATCAACTTCTGCCTGAGAAGCACCTCCACCACCCGCGATGTTAGCCAATTCAAGATCCCATTTCATTGTTTCATCTTTTGCAGCTTTTGCAATAGCAACTTTCTGCTGAGATTCTGTCATCAAAGCTGTCTTTTTAGCAGCATCTTTCTCATCTTTTGCTAAACCTGCAGCAATAAGCCCTTGTAGACCTTGGTCAGCAGGCTGTATTCTTGTCTTTTCAGCTTGAGAAGCAAACGTATCCATGTTTTGTTTAGCATCTGCATAGTTTTTATCTGCATATGCCTGATAAGCTCTTAATTTGAACTTAATAGGGTCTTCGATTTTATCAAAGATCTTATCCAAAACAGTTTTAGAGTTTGCATAGTCTTCATTTGTGAAGTATAATTTTGCAATTTCTAATTGAGTATATGGATCTTCGTCAGCGTATTTTGTATAGTTGATAAGGTCTTGAGTTGCTTTTGCATTCTGCTGATATCTGATATCATAACCCGCTAATGCTTTATATGCAGGAGCATACGTTGCATCTACCCCAATAGCTTTATCAATGTTTTGTTTAGCTTGTTGCCATTGTTGTGCTGCCATCCACAAAGTTGCCATTCTTGTATAAACGGAAGCTTTATTTTTAGCAGTAGGTAATGCTTTATCATAAGCAGACATAGCCTCTCCCGGCATTCTTTTTAGTCTGTAAGCATCTCCTAATGTATAATAATAATGTGCAGGAACACCTTTTTTCTCAGCTTTTTCAATCGCCTTAGTTAAGAACTGGATAGCAAGATCAGGTGAACTGTTCTTTTCAAATAAAGTTAAAGCTTCTGCTGCTCTGAACAGAACTTCAGCATCTTTCTCTCTGGAATCAGTTACTACTTTCTGAATTTCAGCTACAGCGCTTTTATCACCTTTACCTAATTTAACAGCAGCTAAACCGATTTTGTTCAGATAGCTTTTTGCATCAGCAGCTAATCCTTTGTTGAAACTTTCAGTTGCTTTAGCATAGTCTGGCTCTCCTTGTCTTAAGAAAGTATTTCCTAAATAGAAGTAGTTTTCAGCTGTAGGCTCTTTAGCGATCATGTCAGTGAAGTTTGTTTTTGCCTGCGCAAATTTATCACTGTCTATACTGTTAATACCATCCTGCAGTGTTTGTGCAGAGGCAAAACCGGTAAAAAATACTACGGCTGCTCCAAAAGCAATCTTCTTTACATTCATATTCATTATATCTTTCATTTTATATTTTCTAATAATTGAGTTATATTCTACACAATTTTCAGACCAAAAACATTTTTTTAATAGGAATAAATTGTGAATTTAATAATTTTATCGCATCTGCACCTCTCTTTTGTAGATGTTATAAGGCTGTAATCCCTCTTTCTGAACAATTTTTTGTCCTAAATGAGTACATGAAAATCTTATAAATCCGTTGGCTATATTAAAGTTACCTTCATTAATAAGGAAATAAAGTACTCTTGTAAATGGATATTCCATTGAACTAAGTCCTTTAAAATCGGCATTATATGATTTTCCTTTTTCTACCACAGGAAGAACTTTCACCATTTCTCTTAGTTTTTCTGAAGTTTTATCATAAGGACGGCTAAAAGTATTAAGGCCTATAACACCTATTTTATTGGGATATTTCCCTAGCTCCTCTATGATCTTCTGATTTCCCGGAATAATGGAAAATTGAAGATCTTTTGGTTGCTTTTTAAATTTTTCAGCAACAAAATTCAGATTACTTGAGTTGGTTCCATCAAAGATAAGTTCCTTTTTATCAGACATCAATCCCTTCTCAATTTCCTCCATTGAAATACTTTCTTTCGGAGAATCTTTAGGAACAACAAAAACTACCGCATCCGCAGCAAATTTAGCAGGAAGGAACTTCAAATCTGTTCTTTCTTCGTATGTTTTTATTTCATCAGGATTAAGATTTCTGGACATCACGATCACTTTAGCATTACCTTTAAGAAGATCAAGAAGTCCTAAATCTTCCTTTTTAGTTTCTACTTTGATATGGGTTTCAGGGTAATTAATCATATAGCCGCCGGCTAATGCTTCTGTGACACTTTGAAAGGATTCGTCAGTAAAAATTGTAAGATCACCTTTGTGATATGAAGGAGCGTTTTGCTCCTTTTTGCAGCCTGCAAGCATCATGCTTAAAACAAAAATTACTGCAAGCTTGAAACTATTCTTCATTTCTCGATTTTTTAATTCTTGAGATCGCTCTGTAAATCCTGAAAATACCATAAATAACCAATACCACTCCCAATGCATAGGCAACAGCAGGTTCTAAAATAGTAAAGAAGAATTTATAGATAATCACTACAATTCCTAAAACGATATAAAACAATCCCGTAACCAGGGATAACCAATTGAACATCATGTAACAAAAATACCAAAAAAAATAAAAAGAGAAGCATATGCTTCTCTTTTTATTTATATTTTGAATAAATTAAGTCTTATTCAAAGTTCATAGTAAATGGTACGCTATAGTAAGATCTAACGCTTTCTCCATTTCTTTTAGCTGGAGTCCACTTTTTAAGTTTCTTAACTACACGAACAGCTTCACTGTTGAAGTCGCCATTGGGAGATTTCTCTTCAATAGTAACCGCAGAAACAGTTCCATCTTTTTCTACAACGAACTTAAGCTTAGCTTTAAGTGTCCCTTCACCTCCTTCCATTAAAGAAGTATCGAAGTTATCTCCCAAGAACTTTCTTAATGCTCCCATTCCTCCAGGATATTCTGCAGACTGGTCAACATCTTTATAGATCTCGTTCGGGTTATTCGTTTTCACTTCTACAGTACTAGCTTTAGTACCTGTAGATGGTGGTGGTGGTGGTGGCGTATAAGCCGGAGCTTTTACCCCCTCCTGATTATTCAAACCAGTTGTAGTTTCCAACTGTTTTGTAATCGGTGGTGGTGGAGTTTCAATTTTCGGAGCTTTTACAGGCTCAGGAACTACGTTCTGAATCACCTCAATTTTCTCCTCTTCCTTTGGTGGAGGTGGTGGAGGTGGTTCTTCTTCTTTAGGCTGCTCGATAATCGGATCTTCTTCAAGAATATCTACTAGATCTGCCTTCACTTCTTGTTTAGGTGGAGCCGTAAGATTCTTGATCGTAAGATAGATGAACGGAGACAAAGCTGCCAAAAGGAATAATGCTGTTCCTATAATAAAAGACTTAGTTAAAAGTCTAGGATACTGATGTCTAAGATCATAGGCACCATATTCCTTGTTTCTATTTTCAAATACGATCTCGTCTAAAGTAAGATTCTGACCGTATACATTTTCATCTGCCATAGATTATATATAACAATTTTATGGTTAAATTACTTTGTAGCAGCAGGTGCAGCAGCACCTCCTATTTTCTTTTCATAAATAGCTTTTTCCCAAGGCTTCAAATCAGTAACACCATACTGCTCGCTTTTGGTAATTGCCATTTCGTCAAGAATATCAACAAAGTTCTTATATACAGCATCATCAGTTGGCTTAATGATCACCGTAAATTTACTTTGATCTACAGCTCTAGATTTTGCCTGCTGAATTACTTTTCTAATTCCTTCTCTATCAAGAGTAGTTTCCAAAAGAGTTTGGTCGTTCAAAGAACTAGCATCCTGTTGGTGCCAAAAAACTCTATTGTTTTTTCCTAATAAGATAGAAATTGAGTTAGAAAGTTTAATTTCTGTTGGTGGAGGTTTAGGAGCATCTGGTTTTGGTTTAGCCGGAAGACCTAAGTCCATAACATTCGGTTTACTAAATGTAGTTGTGAACATAAAGAAGGTAATCAATAGAAAACCCAAGTCCACCATCGGAGTCATATCGACTCTGGTGTTTTGCTTCTTGGAACGGACCTTGCCGCCCTTGCCGCCTTTTTCTTGTACTTGTACTTCTGCCATTTCTATCGATATTATTCGTTAGGTTTACCTTCTTGTGATGTAATCAACCAAAATTTAAGAAAATCAATATCTCTTAAACCCTCAAATAGACCTTTAACTTTCGGGTATTGAGTCGTAACGTCACCTTTAATGGCTAACTTGTAGTCAGGGTTAACGCTTAAACTTTCTTTTACCCAGTCAATTAACTGCTTATTTGTACTGTCCATAGGAATTCCTGAAGGACTTCTATAATTTTTCTGCTCATCTGCAGGCATATCCAAATAACCTTTAAGTTGGTTCATTGGAACTCCAATTGCCTGAACTTTCTGGAAAGCAGCTTTTTGGTTGTTGTCAAAAGTAATACCATACTTCTGTCCCATTTTATCCAAAAGAGCAACTCTTTCTGATGCATTTTCTACTGGTTGGAAATAGAATTTTCCGTCCGGAGTAGCATTGATAGTCATTAAACTAGCATCAGGAAGTAATTTTTCCGAAATTGAAGATGGCGGTTTGATCTGCTCCACGTCAGGTTTTTTAAACTGAGTGGTCAAGATAAAGAACGTAAGAAGTAGGAACGCAACGTCACACATTGCGGTCATGTCCGTCACTACTCCATGTCTTTTTGGTTTGACTCTCGCCATTATTATAAAATATTTTTGATTAAACTTCTTTTAATTGCTAATGCAAATACCTTGCTAATTCTTAGTTGAATTCAGCAAAAGATTGTTGGATACTCATAGAGATCTCGTCGATCTTGTAAGTTAATCCATCAATTTTAGATGTAAAGAAGTTATAAAGGATAATAGCGATTGCTGAAGTACCAATACCTAATGCCGTGTTGATCAAGGCTTCAGAGATACCTGTAGATAGAGCAGCAGCATCTGGAGTACCACCTCCTGAACCTAATGCAAAGAACGCCTTGATCATCCCGATTACTGTTCCAAGTAGTGCGATTAACGTTGCAACTGTACCTAGAGTAGAAAGGATCATCATGTTTTTCTCAAGCATTGGCATCTCAAGAGTTGTAGCTTCTTCGATAGCTTTGTTAAGCGCTACCATTTTCTGCTCTTTATTTAATGTATTATCGTGAGAAAGCGCTTTGTAAGTAGTAAGACCTTCTTTTACTACGTTACCTACAGAACCTTGTTGTCTGTCACATTCTTCGATAGCTTCGTCAATTTTGTTTTGGTTTAGTAAGCTTCTTACTTGTACAACGAAGTTGTCTAAGTTCCCTTTTCCAGCTGCTTTACCAAGAACGAAATATCTTTCAAAAGAGAAAACAATTACAGTAATCATGAAAGTAATCAAGATTGGTACAATAACCCCTCCTTTGTAGATAATACCTAAAAACGATTCTGGATGAATGTCTTTTCCTTCAACACTTGAAAAAGCTACAGAACCACTTCCAAGCTTATCTGCATCTTTAAAGTTCCCTGGGCTCCCCAGAACAAATAAGTAAATACAAACTCCTATAACGAATAAAATAGGAATAATAATAGCTGGATTTAAACCTCCTGCTTTTCTAGCAACTACTTGCTCATCATTTTTTGAAACATTCATTTCCATATTTAACTAAATTATATTGTTTTAAAATTTTACAGGGTGTAAATTAAAGGCAAAATTAATTAAAATGCAAGAGTCTTAATTAAACATTTTGCTTTTTTTTGATAAAGAAATTTTAATACGATTTCGATATAATAATTATTTTAAATTATTTTATTTATTTTCCTCAAATTTAACATTTGAGTTAAAAAATCAAAAAAATAAGACACCCATTTTTTTGATTTTCCCAATGTTAATTTTTTTTTAAATTACGATATTCACAATACGGTGATGAACCACAATGATTTTTTTAGGGGTTTTCCCTTCCAAAATCTCTTGCATTTTCTCATTTGAAATCACCAAATCTTCCACTTCTTTGGCAGATAATTGAGCTGAAAGCGAAATTTTGAACTTCATTTTGCCATTTACGCTTACCGGATACTCAATTTCGTCCTCAACCAGATAATCTTCATTCAATACTGGGAACTTTTCAAATTCTATCGATGTATCGTGTCCTAATAAACCCCACAGTTCTTCACAGATATGAGGAGCATAAGGAGAAATGATAACGGCTAACGGCTCTAAAATATTGCGCTTGTTGCATTTTATTTTCTGAAGCTCGTTTACAGCAATCATAAATGATGATACAGAGGTATTGAAAGAGAAATTTTCAATATCATATACTACCTTCTTTATTAAGGTATGTAAAACTTTGTATTCTGCTTTTGTAGGTTCTTCGTTTGAAACTTCAAATGTTTCTCCATTGAAATATAAGTTCCAGAATTTCTTAAGGAAACCATATACTCCACTTAACCCCTGAGTATTCCAAGGCTTGGATTGTTCTAATGGTCCTAAGAACATTTCATACAACCTTAAACCGTCTGCTCCATATTCTTCACAGATAACATCAGGGTTTACAACATTGTATTTTGACTTGGACATTTTTTCTACTTCACGATCTGTGATGTATTTTCCATCTTCCAGGATAAATTCAGCATTCGCATAATCTGGTCTCCAAGCTTTGAAGGCTTCAGTATCCAATTCGTCAGAAGTTCCTTTTAATAAAGATACATCAACGTGAATTTGCTGAGTTTGATATGAATCTTCAAAATTTCTGATTTCAACTTCTTCCCCATCGATTTCATCAAATTTCTTTTTAAAATTTTCCAAAATTTGATTTCTTACATCATCATTAAGTATATATATACCAAGTTCTTTTAATGAATCTTTTTTGAAGCTATTTCTTGAAACAAATAGAGTAATACTAGGAGTAACTTCTGCAATTGAAGATAGATTTGCCAATTTATTCTTAATTTCTAATTCAATTTTAAAATTAAAAATAACCCTGTACACAAATGCACTCATTCCTAAAATCATCCCTTGGTTGATCAATTTCTGGAATGGCTCATCATGATTGATGTATCCTCTATCCTTTAGGAACATGTTCCAGAAACGGGAATATAATAAGTGACCTGTTGCGTGTTCACTTCCTCCTATATATAAGTCTACCTGTCCCCAATAGTCTGAAAGATCCTTTGCACAGAATTCTCCGTCATTTTGCGGATCCATATATCTAAGGAAATACCATGAGCTTCCTGCCCAACCCGGCATTGTAGATAATTCTAAAGGGAAAATTGTTTTATCATCAATAAGGTCTGTAGCTACCACTTTCTGATTAGCTTCATCCCATGCAAACTCTTTTGCATTTCCTAGTGGCGGATCTCCATCTTCTGTTGGTAAATATTTTTCAACTTCAGGAAGTTCCAGCGGTAAAGCAGAAGCTGGCAACGTGTAAGGCATCCCATCCTTATAATATATAGGAACAGGTTCTCCCCAGTAACGCTGTCTTGAGAAAATAGCATCACGTTGTCTATAGTTGGTTGTTCCATGACCGATTCCTTTCGTTTCGATCTCTGAAATCATTTTTGCTTTCGCTTCATTATAATGCAGCCCGTTTAAGAAATCAGAGTTTACACAAACTGAATCTTTGGAATCAAAAGATTTTTCCTGAACATCTTCTTCAGTTTCTACAACCTTTTTAATTTCAAGATTGAATTTCTTTGCAAATCTGTGATCACGCTCATCATGAGCAGGAACAGCCATTACAGCTCCTGTTCCATATCCCATCAATACATAGTCTGAAATATAGATTGGCATTTTCTCATTGCTGAACGGATTGATTGCATAACTTCCGGTGAAAGCTCCGCTCACGTTTTTCACGTCAGACATTCTGTCTCTTTCCGTTTTTTTGGAAGTTTCTTCAATATAAGTATCTACTTCTACTTTTTGAGCATCTGTAGTAATAGTTTCTACTAAAGGATTTTCAGGAGCCAATACCATAAAGGTAGCTCCAAAGATGGTATCAGGTCTCGTCGTAAATACCTCAACATTCTCATCATGACCTTCTACCTGGAACTGAACCTGTGCACCCTGAGATTTTCCGATCCAGTATTCCTGGGAATCTTTCAAAGGCTGTGGCCAGTCTAAAGTATTCAATCCTTGTAATAGTCTTTCAGAGTAAGCAGAGATTCTCATACTCCACTGCATCATTTTTTTCTGGAAAACCGGGAATCCTCCTCTTTCAGATTTCCCATCCTTCACCTCATCATTTGCCAATACCGTTCCTAGTGCAGGACACCAGTTCACAGTAGTTTCAGCTCTGTAAGAAAGACGATAGTTTAATAAGATGTCTTCTTTATCAATATCAGAAGCATCTTTCCATTCTTCAGCGGTGAAATTTAATTCATCGTTCTGATTGGCATTTAATCCTTCTGTTCCTTTTTCTTCAAAATGTTTGATAAGCGAATCTATAGATTCTGCCTTATCAGTATCCTTATTATACCAAGAGTGATACAACTGGATAAAAATCCATTGTGTCCATTTATAATAGGAAGCATCTGAAGTTCTTACTTCTCTGCTCCAATCGAATGAAAATCCGATTTTTTTTAACTGCTCTTCGTACCTGTTAATATTTTCTTCCGTAGTGATTGCCGGATGCTGTCCTGTCTGGATCGCATACTGCTCAGCAGGAAGTCCAAAGCTGTCATATCCTACCGGGTGAAGTACATTAAACCCTTGATGTCTCTTATATCTCGCATAGATATCCGATGCAATATATCCGAGCGGGTGGCCTACGTGAAGTCCTGCCCCTGATGGATACGGAAACATATCGAGTACATAAAACTTTGGTTTATCTGTGTTATTAGAGGTTTTATAGGTTTGATTTTCCTCCCAGTATTTCTGCCACTTTTTTTCTATCTGCTGATGATCGTAAAACACTTTATATAGATGTTATATGTTAGACTTTAAAATTTTGAATTATCTTCTCTTTTTAACAAGATTCACAAAAATAATGATTTTAAAGTAAATAGAAATTTAATTTATGATGAATTGTAATTCTAGGCTCAACAAAAAAATCCCATCCGGAGATGAGATCTATTTTTATATCCTGAAGTATACTATTATTGGCTAACTCTTTTGAACGTATAAGTTCTTGTCTGGAATATAGTAGGATCCTGAGTTTCTTCTCTTACAGCAAGATTAAGTGTTGTATTATCCAAAGTAATAATCTTTGCATTTACCGGCTCTACGATCCCCTGAATTTTCATTTGAACATCTTTTCCTTCCTTATTGTAGGTATAGTTGAATTTTATATCTGAAAGAATAGCACACTGGCCAGGTGTAGCAGTATCTCCCCAGTTTGTTTTTCCACCTTTGGAATCAACACTAAACCACCATCTGGTCTGCTTCTGGCAGTCCGTATAAGTAATCGTGTTAGAAACCGGGTCTTCACCAACCTCTACAGTAGTAACTACTTCTTTCAATGGCTGCCATGTCCCAACTAGTGGTGCTTCCAGAACAGTATCATTATCACTACTACATCCTGTAGCGGCAAATAACGACAAACCTGCAAATAGTAATGCTAATTTCTTCATAGATCAATTTTTTCAAGCGCTAAAATTATAATTTTTTTGATTTATATTACTATTTTTTATGAAAAATTATTTTATCGACGTTTATTTATATATATTTTAAAACTCTCGGACCTCATTTTCCCTTTATTTAACAAATATTGAATACATGAGCATCATTCATTCTATTAAAAAAGTTATTTTTGCAGGAAACAAAATACAAATGCAGGATATAACGAAAAACAATTTTGATTTTATACGTGTTCTCCTTGCCTTTATTGTCTTTCTTGGACATCTTGGTACACTCAGCGCATCTCCCGATCTCAAGATCTTTGAACATAGCCCTATAGAAATTGCCGTTTTCGGTTTCTTTGCAGTGAGCGGATTTCTTATTGCAAGGAGCTACGACAGGTCTTCAAGCCTGAAAAGTTATTTAAAAAAGAGAATCAAAAGAATTGTTCCCGCTTACTTATTGGTTATTTTTTTATGTGCGATTTTATTAAGTTTGGTAAGTACGTATTCTTTCACCGAATATTTCAGTAATACACAAGTTTACAAATACTTCTTTTGGAACTCATTATTTTTAAATTTTAAAGCACCCTGGCTTCCCGGAGTTTTTGGAAATCAAGCAGTGAATGGTGCTCTATGGACGCTGAAAATAGAAATGTGCTACTATTTCTCTGTTCCTCTGTTGTTTTTGCTTTTCGGAAAGAATAATAAATACAGAAATATAAGTTTGGTTATTTTATACTTTTTATCACTTATTTATCTCAATTATTTTGAATCTTTAAATAAAATTTCACTCGCAAAACAGCTTCCTGGAACATTATCCTATTTTATCCCTGGAATGCTGATTTACTTTAATTTTGATAAATTCATCAAACATAAAAATATAATTTTCATCATTGCTCTTGCTACGGTGTGGATTGATTTATATTTAAAAATTCAACTTTTTTCTCCAATGATGATCGGTGTTATCGTAATGTATATTGCCTATTCATTCAAATTCCTAAATAATTTTGGGAAATATGGTGATTTCACCTACGGAATCTACATTTTTCACTTTCCTATTATCAGAACTTTCCAGACTTTAGGATTGTTCGAAGATTACAATCCATTTGTAATGGCTTTTGTATGTATGTTGGTGGTTATTGTGGTAGGTGTAAGCTCCTGGCATCTTTATGAAAAAAGATTTTTATAATTTTACAATCTAAAAAACATTAATGAAAGATCTTGTCTCCATTATTACTCCCTGTTACAATTCGGCAGAATTTATTGAGGAAACCATACAGTCTGTTCTCAATCAAACCTATGAAAACTGGGAGTGGCTGATTACGGATGATCTTTCTAAAGACAATACTGTTGAGATCATCAGAAAATACAATGATCCCAGAATAAAGCTGCAGGTATTGGAGAAAAATGGCGGCGCAGGAAATGCAAGAAATAATAGTCTTGAAAGAGCTCAGGGCAGATACATAGCCTTTCTGGATTCTGATGACTTCTGGTATCCTGAGTATCTTGAAACCATGACAGATTATATGCAGGAACATCATGCAGAACTTGTATACTGTAATTATTCGAGATGTGATGAGCAGCTTCAACCTATATTAAAAGATTTCCTTGCAGATAAAATTGTCACTTTTTCCAATCTGCTGAAAACCTGCCGACTGGCTCCGGTTTCCACAATGTATGACACAAAAAGAGTGGGAAAGTTTCTGTTCCCAGTAAAAAGTAAGCGTGAGGACCACGTTATGTGGCTTAATCTTTTAAAAGTAATTCCGGAAGGGATGCCTATTAATAAAACACTGGCAAAATACAGAATGCGCGAAAACAGTGTTTCCAGAAATAAAAAAAACATCATCAAAGATCAATATCTTGTTTATAAAGACTTCATGGGATTTTCAACGGTAAAATCACTATATTATACAGCTAATTGGGCGCTGAATGGATTCATGAAGTATTCGAAAATTTTCAATTAATGGAGTATTCAAAAGAGTTTAAAGCCGCTCTGAGCGCTTTTTCCGGTACCGAGAAAGACAAACTTATTTTCAGACTCCTGAGAAAGGATAAATTATTGTCTAAAAAACTGTATTTCGAACTTATCGATCCGGAGACCACCGACGATAAGAGAAATGCCATAGAGGAAATTGTAGAGGAAAAAGTTCTTTTAGCATCAAAATATACCGGAAACGCTCCCTATTTCCTGACTATCATCCGAAAGATCAGTGCAGAAATCACTGAACATATAAAGATTACCACTGATAAATTTGGGGAAGTTTCACTGAATCTTCTTCTTATCAATAAAATTTTGGATAATAACAGTGACCTCAGCAGACAAAGGTTTGACAATGTTTACAAGCTTTATATTTACATTATCAACAAAGTATTCAAATCTTTAACTCTTATTAAAAAACTGGATGAGGATTACTGGATGGAAATTGATGAATATCTGCGTGACACTCAAAAGAAGATCTCAGACAACCATTATCTTCAAAAACTCTGCATCAACAACGGTCTTGACATCAGTTGGCTCGAATGTGAAAAAATTCCGGAAAACGTGGAACAGATTATGAAGGAGATGAAAAGCCAGGGATACTTACGATAAAATTTTCTGAAGAATCATTTCGGTAGAATTAGGTTTTTCATCTACGAATTTCCCGGCATTCTGAGACATTTCTGCAAGTTCTTCTCTATTATCTTCATTCAAGAGAAATAAAACGAATTCTGAGGCTGTATATTCGTCTGGAAAAGATTTCCCGCCATTCGCGGAGACAAGATCATCAGCTTCCGGGTTCTTTCTGTAATGGTTTCCAAAAATCACAGGAACCCCAAAGGTTGCTGCTTCCAGAATATTATGAAGGCCTGCGTCATGAAACCCTCCTCCCACAACGGCTGCATCTGCATAGGAATATAGTTTTGACAATAACCCGATGCTGTCTATGATCAGAATTTGAGAATTAGCAACTGATGGTTGAGCATTTTTTATTTCGCTGTATAATAAAGCATTTGGAAAGGTATTTTTTAAATGCTCTACTCTTTTCAGATCATGTGGTGCTATAATGAGTTTCACCGTATTATTTTTACGGGAAACTACCTCTGCTATTTTCTCCTCTGCCTGCCACGAGCTTCCAAAAACAACGGCTTTATTCTCTCCTTTGAAACTTGCAATAAAGTCTACATGATTATCCCGTTCACGAAGTTGTTTTACTCTATCAAATCTCGTATCTCCCGTTATGGAAGACTTTACCAACCCTACACTTTTTGCCAAAGCCAATGAAAACTGGGTCTGATGAAAAAACCAATCTACATTTTTCTGAAGCTGTTTTACAAACCATTTTCCATAGGAGGTAAAGAAGGACTGTCTTTCATAGAACAACGCAGAAATAACATAGATCTTTGTTCCTTTATTTTCCAGTTCAACAAGCAGATTATACCAATAATCATATTTAACCGTAAAAAATAGTTCGGTATTAAATTGTGATATAAACTCTTTTACACTGCTTTTTTTATCAAATGGAAGGTAACAGATCACGTCTGCAATATGTTGCTTTTTCACAACGTTTTCATATCCTGATGGAGAGAAAAAGGTCACCAGAACTTTGTGCTGTGGAAAATTCTCTTTCAGCTTTTCCAAAACGGGTAATCCCTGCTCATACTCTCCTAAACTGGCAGCATGCATCCAAATTACTTTATCTGTTTTTGAGAATGCGGATTTTACTTTGCTCAAGGACAGCCTTCTTCCTTCAACGCCTTTTTTAGTTTTATCATTAATCAACGCAAAAGCTTTCATTCCGAAAGTAAGGAGACTGATAAATATATTGTATAGGAAAGCCATTTTTAATTATTCTTTAATTTCAATTCTATCCTGATCTGTAGGTGGATTGGATATGACTAAAAACTCAATTTCTTCGGTGGATTCATTGGATATAAAATGCCTTGATCCTGGTGCAATGGAAATAGATTCACCTTGTTTAACCAAAAACTTCTCTTCATTGATATACAAGACAGCTTCTCCTTTCAGAATATAAAAAAACTGTTCTGCTATCTTATGAAAGTGTAATTTTTCTGAAGATCCGGCAGGCATCTTTTCCTGCTTCACAGATAAGTTTTGGGTGTTTTTCAGAATCCAGCTGTCACAATGGTCTCCCCAAATATAATGTTCTGAATTGTCTTTGGAATGTATCATTTAAATAGATTGATAATGACCAACATTACAGGTAAAAATGCAATAACGCTTAAAATGGTAGTAGCAATCGAAATTCTCGGTTTTGCATTTTCATCTGAAGCACGCCTGATCATATAATCCTGATTGTTTATAAAGATCAGCATAAGGAATGCAAATAGAACCCTCATAAAGATCTTCATAATTAAAAACTGGGCGTGTCTGTTCTGATCTGTAATTTCTACCGGAAAATTCGTTCCTTCAGGATGTCTTGTAGCAAAGGTAAAAACAGCATACATTACTGTAGCCAATACAGGCATTAAAAAGGCATAGATCTTTCCTCCGAACCTATCCGGTTTTCCGTCCAAATCCATATGAACAGGAATTCTCTTCGGCAAAGTATTATAGTTCTTGATGGTAAACCACCACAGAAAAACAACCCATCCAAAATTAAAAATATCAAAAATTGTAAAGAGAATATTTTCCATTTCAGATCAGATTTGTTGGAAATTAAATTACGCTTTTAAGCACTCTCAATTTATGAGTATGCTTATTCATTTCTTTATTGAAAATTCCTGTAGAATCCAAGGTGTCGATTCTCACTTTTCCGGAAGCATGGATGATTTTTTGATTCTCCAGCATAATTCCTACGTGAATTATTTTCCCGTCTGCATTTTCAAAGAAAGCAAGATCTCCGGGCTGTGTTTCTTCTATAAAAGTAAGAGGTTCTCCCACCTCAGCCTGTTGTGAGGCATCTCTGGGTATTTTAATATTGTGAATTTTATATACCAATTGGGTAAAGCCTGAGCAGTCTACAGCAAAAAAGCTTTTGCCACCCCACAGATAAGGTACATTAAGGAATTCTTTTGCAGCCAATGCGATACTTTCCCGTACGTCATGACTTCTTCTGGAAGCCACCACTGGAAATTCCACTTCGGACCCCATAGACAGCAACGTTTTTCCGTCATTCATCATTACGGAAGAAAAATCTTCAGTAACGACAGTCACTTTTCTTCTGGCCAGATCTTCATCTGTTACCGGTTTCAATTGTTTGGTATCCATCCATCCTTCATAGCCATCGTAATGCATCTTGATTTTGGTCCAGTTTTTATCTACTTCCAAAATATCTGCACTTTCTCCGAACAATATTTCCGTAACAATTTCAGCTCTGTCAGAATTTTCTGCACGAACCGGCGCTACTGTAACAATACAAATTCCTTTATTCATTAACTCTCAATTTTAAGATTGAATAATTCAAAGAGTAAAAATACGGTCTGTACACTCTTTAAATGTTTAATCTTTGGATATTTTAATTACTTTCTGCGAAGAAAGTTGACTCCATCACGCAAAGGTAAAATAAGATTTTCAAAATCTTCGTCTTTTGCCGCTAAATCATTTAATTCCTGGATAGACTGGGTAGATTTCAACTTTGGATTTTCTTCCAGTACTTTTCCGTACCACAGAACATTATCAAACAGAACTACAGTTCCTGACTTCGTATGTGGTTTTATGAGTCTAAAATATTCGGCGTAGTTCTCTTTATCTGCATCTACAAAAATCAGGTCAAAAAACTCATCTGTTTCTTTTAAAAACTCTTTAGCATCCTGAAGTTTGAAATCAATCTGATCAGCATATTCGCTCGACTCGAAATATTTCTTCGGCAGATAGGCAAGATCTTCATTCACATCCAACGTTGTAATTTTTCCTTCTTTTGCCAGTCCTGAAGCCAGGCATAATGTGGCATAGCCCGTAAATGTTCCTATCTCCAGGATATTTTTCGGCTGCATCATTTGGGAAATCATCGTTAGCAGTCTTCCCTGCTGGTACCCCGAAATCATATGCGGCTGTGTTGTTTTTTGATACGTTTCTCTTCTCAGTTTTTTCAGAATTTCGGATTCCGAAGAAGCGTGTGCTTCTAAATATCTGTCCATTTCAGGATTCTTTTCTTCAAAAAAACTCATACAACTTTAATTTAAACAAATTTAAGGATTTTAAAACTTCTTTTTTTAATTTTCAGTTTCTACCCGAAGATAAGATACAAAAAAAAGAGAGAAATAAATCCCTCTTTTTTAGTCTATGTCTTTCAATGCAGGTGATATCTTTAATAGGCTATACAATATTCTCCTTTAGAACCACAAACCCATCCCGGGCAGCAGTCAGAGGTTCTTTGACATATTATTTGTGGATTACACCATAAATCAGCTCCTTGTACAGCTTTCATTTCTCCTCTTGAAAGTTTTTTTAAATTTTTCATAATTGTTTTAGTTTAGTATTAATTCCTACTCTTAAGATTTTCGGATTTCTCTATATTATTTCCTTTTACAGAGATTTAAATATACACATTTTATTATAAATCAAATAATTACATACCGTATAATTTATTTATCTATAAAATAAATTCCGCTTTTTCAGGGAAATACCCATATAAAATACCGGGAAAACACGGATGTTATTTTTGTGGTATTAGTGATAAGTTTGCAATACGAATAACGGGTAAAAACACTAAGAGAAAACAAGATGGTTGCAGGAGAGACACAAACTAACCATGAGAATCGCAAAAAAGTTGTACCGAAAGGTAGAACAGATTCTTCTGCAGCAAAAACTAAGACAGAAATATCCACTTCATTTTTGCAACGAATTATTTCTCTCTTGAAAAAAGAAGAATTAATTTGATTAAAAAGTAAATCCCGGCCACCTTCGGGATTTATTTTTTTTAATGTAAGGTTATTTCTACTCAGGTCATATCAGATAGTCTATCTGATCGTCAGATTAACAATCTATCCCGCACAGGGATTAATCTTTTACCAACATCCATTCAAAAGAACTTGATGAAGTTCTTCCGACAAATTTTTATCAAATTTTACATTTTACGCATCTACAAAGCAGTTTTGAAAATCCTTAGATAGGCTGTTATTTGCAGATTATTACCTCATCCCATCTTTAGATTTAAGGTTAAAGGTTAAAATCCCTACACAAAAACAGGATAAACACTTATTCTAAAGCACTCACATAATTCTACATTTGATCTAAGTTTTCCAACCATGAAACACTCACAAAAAGGAGGAACCCGAAAATCCTAAACAGAGTAGGGATATTTTTAAAAACAACCACATGAAAACAAAGACTTTATTTTTAATTGGAGCAATAGTGGGACTTGTTATTATATTTTCCCAGCTAAAACCTCAGGAGATGTCTTTTTATAAAGAAAAGGGCAATTACATCGTAGACAACAATTACATCATTAAAGATGTCAAAAAAATCTCTGATGAAGACATGAAAAATTTACTAAGCCTACAAAAACTTCATCAGAATGGTTTGGGTACCAATTTTATTGTATACAAAATCAACAGACAGTACATCATCCGCGGATGCTTGATAAAAGCCAACATTGACTGGAAAAAATATGGTGATCTGAGAGCTAAAGTAGATGGTATCTTAAAAAAATACGGAGCTAAAGAATTGGTAACAGATTATTATGCTATTCAAAACAATCAGGTTGCTACCAACGCTGCATTGCTGAGTCAGAAAGACATTGCATCCTTAAGTAAATTAACGATAAGAGGTGCTGAAGAATATACCATCTGCCCGCCAACGATGGGTAGAAAGAACCTTACCAATGTGATTATAAAATCTATAAAAGCCAATACAGCTATTGATCCCAGAATCAATGTAAAACTGAATAATGTATTGGTAAATTACAAATAACAGCAAAAGGCTGTCTTCAGAATGAAAACAGCCTTTTCTTAAATCTTTTGCCATGAAAAGAAAGCTTCAGTTATCCGGGATTTTTATTGTTTTACTACTGGTCTTTACGATTGGTTTGAAGGGAACATTTGATGGCTACTATGGTTTTTATTATGAAAACAAAAATTATGAAAAACCTTTAGCTTACAAAATTTCAGAAAACATTGCCCAGTCAAAGCCCGTCAATATGTTTGCCTCTTATACCGGTTTTGATACAGGCTATGGCTTTTACGCACCCAATGTTGCCAGTGATTTTGTCATGAGTTTTGAACTGAAAGATAACAATGGAAATATTCTGGAACAAAAGACCATGCCTTATTTTAAAAGTAAGGAAAGCAGAGTGAGATATACGACAGTCTTTAATATGTTTCTTGATAAAATTTCTGATAAAAACAAGTACGACAGCAAGTACTATCAATATCTGGACATCATTATCCGACAGATTGCAGCGCATGTCATGAAAGAAAATCCAAAAGCAACAAAGGTTACTACAAAACTTTATCTGTACGACTACCCTACTATTGCAGATTTCAGACAGGGAAAGACGAATGAAAATTTGATTCTTATTGATGAATTTAAACATTAAAGCGATGAAAAAACTGAATGTACTTTACACAAAAGTTGAAAATTTCTTTTTCAAGCAGGATAATCAAACAGAATTTTTAAGTTTCTTTAGAATTGCAATAGGACTTATTATTCTCTTACAATTCATTGCAGTGATGCCTGATTTTGAAAAATTATTTTCTAGCAGCAGTGTCATTCCACAGGATATCATGAGTGTTTTCACTCCGGATTGGCTCATTACATTTTCAAAAGCTGTCAGCTTTTTGCAGACTTTGGGTATTGAAGAAGGCACCACAATTATGATGACCAAAGTATCATTTATCACATTGTGTATTTTTGTTATCACCGGATTTTATTCCAGAATCTCTGCTCTGCTATTATTGATACTGCAAATTGCATTACTCAAAGGAAGTTCTTTCTTTGCGTATGGTGCAGACTTTTTTACGAGTATGTCCTTGTTTTATCTGATCCTTTTTCCGTCCGATTCCCATTTTTCCCTCAGAAACTTTATTTTCAGTAAAAAACCTGGAAATATCAATATTACTCCGGTAAAAAGGTTATTTCAGATTCATATTTCTATTGCTTACTTCTTTTCGGGACTGGACAAAGCTTTAGGCTTCAATTGGTGGAACGGAGAATCTATCTGGAAAGCCATCCATCTGCCCTACTCCAACAGGGATCTGAATATTGATTTTAGCTGGCTTATAGAACATTCTTATATTTTGAGTTTCATCGGATGGAGCACTATTATTATTGAGATGTGCTATCCATTTTTCATATGGTACAAACCCACTCAGAAGACATGGCTTTTCCTAACGGTTTCTATGCATATAGGAATTGCATTGGTTCTCAACTTATATTATTTTTCAGCAATTATGATTGTTTGGAATATCACCAATTTTTATTTTGAACAACCCATTAAAAAGACCGTCCGTTCTTCAAAGAAAAAAATATCTGCCCATTATATTGCGAAACAAATAGGTTCATAAAACAACAAATCCCGAATGGCTTCGGGATTTGTTGTTATGTATGGTTGAGTGATTATTTCTTAGGAGTGATATCCATCAGCTTCATAAACTCATCAAGTTTAGGCATGATGATGATTTCCGTTCTTCTGTTTTCAGATCTTCCTGAAACACTCATATTAGTCGCTTTCGGGTTATATTCTGAACGACCACCAGCGGTAATTCTTGCAGGATCTACTCCAAACTGAGTCTGAAGAATTTTAGCAACAGACGTACCTCTTAATGCAGAAAGATCCCAGTTGTCTCTCGGAATATTTGGAGAGTTCAACGGAGCATTATCTGTATTACCTTCGATCAATACTGAATATTTATCATAATCATTGATTACTTTAGCCACTTTACCTAACACTTCCTGAGCAGCAGGCAAAATGTTGTAATCTCCTGTTTTGTACAGCATTTTATCTGAAAGAGAGATCATTACTACCCCTTTCAATACTTTCACCTGTACATCCTGATCTGACATATTATCCAAAGATCTTTTCAGTTTGTTAGACAATGCAAGGTTCAAGCTGTCGTTTTTAGCATTGCTTGATATCAACTGCTTAATATAAGAGTTGGAAGCATTGATTTCCCCTACAAGTTTATCAATGTTAGCAGAACTTTTTCCTGTATTAGAAAGACATGCATCAAGTGATGACTTCAAAGCATCATGCTGACTTTTCAACAAATTGTTTTCCCCCGTCAATGCAGAGTTTTGAGATTTCAAATCCTGAATTTCTCTTTGTCTTTCTCCAATATTTTCAATACACTGTTTATAGTTTATGCTCAATGCATCATATTGCTTCTTGCTAACACAAGATGTCATTCCCAGCGCCATTGCAGAAACTGCTAAAACTTTTAAAATCTTCATAAATAATCATTTTTAGACTACTCAAAGTTAGGGAAATTCAATTGAATTATATCGGTTATCTTTGCATAAAAGAAATTCTCAACAAATATGTTGGAAAAATCAAGCTTTATCAGTCAATTAAAAAATCTCGTTCACGAGCCTGAAAATCACACGTATCTTCTGGCCGTAAGCGGTGGAGCAGATTCTATGGTTCTTGCCTCTTTATTCAGGGATTTAGGGTCCGAAATTCAAGGTTCAAAGTACCGTTTTCAGGTTGCTCATATCAATTATAAACTCCGTGGTCATGATTCGGATCTGGATCAGAAAACAGTACAGGATTTTTGTGAGAAAAATCATATAAAATTTCATCTGTATGAAGTTTCTGAAAAAGATCAGAAGCCGGAAAATTCCATTCAGCTTTGGGCAAGAGAACTTAGATACACCTTTTTTAAAGAAATCCAGCGAAAGGAAAAACTGGAATTTCTGGTGACAGCTCATCATCTGAACGACCAGCTGGAAACATTTATCATCAATCTTTCCAAGGCTGCGGGCATCAATGGATTAAGCGGAATTCCAGCGAATGACAATAATATTCTCAGACCTATTTTAAATTTTTCAAAAAAAGAAATTTATGAATTTGCTGAGCGAAATACGATTGAATTCCGGGAAGATCTTTCCAATAAAAAAAATGATTATCTACGTAATAAGATTAGAAATGTGATTGTTCCGGCACTGATGGAAACTAACGATCACTTTCTGGAAAACTTCAGAAAAAGTTCTTTGTACCTGAATCAAACCAAAGATTTTGTACAGAAGCAAATTCAGGAGTTAGAAAATCGCATTACAATATTTAACAAAGACTATAAAATATTATCAAAAGAAAAACTTGATCAGGAAAGTGATTTCGTAAAATTTGAAATTTTAAAAAAATATGGGTTCAGCCAGGAGGAAGAAATCCCTAAAATTTTTAAAGCCGAAAACAACAGTTCTTTTTTTTCAAAAGAATATCAGTTGATCGTCAATCGTAATGAACTGATATTTATGAATAGAAACGATGAACAGGGCTCCAAAGAGGAAATAGTACTGATCGATCATTTTGATTTTTCCGAAAACCAAATCAGCATCAATCTCGTAGATCATATTGAAAACATTGATGGAATCAATAAGGAGATTGTATGGGACTTTGATGCTGAAAAAATTCACTTCCCATTACGTTTAAGAAAACAAAAAGAGGGTGACGAGTTTTATCCTGTGGGGTTTTCGGGGAAAAAGAAAGTTTCCAAGTTTTTTAGAGACGAGAAATTATCTATTTTGATCAGGGAAAAGGTCTGGTTATTGTGTGATTCCAGAAACCACATTTTGGGAGTTATCCCTCTCAGACAGGACCGCAGGTATCAGGCAGATAGAAATACTCAAAAAAAGATAATCATAAAATGGACAGAAGAACAACTAATTCGTTAGCTGTTGATGATTTTAAGAAAGACAGCAATATCGCTTTTGGTATCTTATACCAACAGTATTTTGACTATACCAAAAAATTTATCCTTAAGAATAAAGGCAATATAGAAGATGCGGAAGATATTTTCCAAGACGCACTGCTCATCCTTTATCAAAAGCTGAATGCAGATGATTTCAACGTTCAGACCTGTCTGGGAAATTACATCATTGGAATTTCTAAAAATCTATGGCTGAAAAAATTAAAAAATAGAAATTTTTATATAGAGTCCCCGGAAAGTTATTTCATAGAAAATCAACAGGAAATCACTTCTGCTATTGAAAATGAAAAATATTACTGGGAAAAACTTTTTGGTTATGTTAAGTCTATTTCTTCACACTGTCAAAATTTGATCCACGATATTTTTATTGAAAATAAAAGCATTGAGGAAATTCAGAACAAATATCAATATTCAAGCAAGCATAATGCTCAGAACCAAAAATATAAATGTGTAGAGCAGATCAGAAAAATAAAAGACAAAAAAAACACTCTGATTATTAATGAGTTAAAATAAATTATTAAATGAATGGGTGATTTTTTCCTTTTTAAGGGAACATAATAAAAAAACAACATTCTTATGTTCAAAAAAATGGTATTGAGCTTCCTCATATTGCTAGGAATCTCGTTTAATGCGCAAAGCACGGGTATCAATTTTCAAAAAATTGATTTAGAAGCGGCGAAAAAAATCGCTGCAAAAGAGAATAAACTTATTTTCATTGACTTGTACACTACCTGGTGTGGCCCCTGTAAGCTGATGGCAAAGAAAACATTCACCGATCCTCAAATTGGGGAAATGTTCAATAAAAACTTTGTCAACCTTGCTATAGATGCAGAAAAAGAGGGGGTCAACCTAGCCAAAGAATTTAAAGTGGTCAACTATCCTTCTTTTTTATTCCTGGATCCAAAGGGTAAGCTGGTTCAATATGATTTCGGATATTATAATCCCACCCAGTTTTTAGAAGTCGGAGCATCTGTTTTAAGAAAAAAAATGGTTCAAACCGATAAAACCTTAGATCAGGTAAAAGGAAAAATGGTTGGAGATAAGATCGAAAATTTTACGGCAAAAGACCATGTAGGAAATACATTTTCTTCATCGCAAGAAAAAGAAAAACTTATTATTGTTTTTATCAGAGGTCAATGGTGTCCTTACTGTAACAAATATATTGAAACGTTACAAAACCTGGCACCCGAACTAAAATCTAAAAATGCAAGGTTAGTCATTATATCTCCCGAAAAACCAGAATTTATAGAAAAGACGATCGGCAAAACAAAAACTGATTATACGGTTCTATATGATGAAGGGTATAAAATCGCAGAAGCTTTTGATGTTCTGTATACTCCCGACAGTGAAACTCTGAATTTCTATAATTCCAGATTGAAAGATGACTTTGCTAAAAGCAGATCAGATAACTCAGGAAGGCTTCCTGTCTCTGCAACATTTATTCTTAATGAGGGCAAAGAAATTATATGGAGGCATTTTGATCCAGATTACAAAAAGAGAGCCTCTACAGAAGATATTGTAAAGCAATTATAACAAAGTCTGATTCGAACTTATTATTTATAACTTAAGTTTGGGAGGTTGAATAGCATGGCTGAAACAGAATTTAATTCTTTACTATTGATAAAATCAATAACAGCTTTGAGTCTTAAAAGGATTGATATTTTTACTACAGCTAAAGTAAAATAGAAAATATTTCACTTGAAAAGCTTCTAAAAAAGAAAGCTTCTAAGTTTTTTAAGGACGAAAAATTATCTATTTTAGCGAGGCAAAAAATTCAGATACTGTCTGATGATGATTCTGTATTCAGAATACGATCTTTCAGACAAAACAGATGATACGCAAAGGATGAGAAAACAAAATGGAGTCTCAAAATTTTTAATGAAACGAAAAATGAAATTTAGAAATTGGTTTTTATTAATTCTACTATTTTTAGCAACGGGAATTAATGCACAGATAAAGAACCCTGTAAAGTTTAAATTCACCATCAACGATCTGGGAAACAACCAGTACGAAGCGGTATTGAATGCCACGATGGAAAGCGGATGGCACATTTACTCAAAAGATCTACCGGAAGACACCGGAATTCCCACTGAGTATAAAGTGACAGGTAAAAATATTGAACTGATCGGGAAATTTTCCGAAGTAGGTAAAAAACATGAGGAGTTTTCTGAAGCATTCGGTGGAACGATTGTCTTCTACTCCAACTCAGCAGGGTTCAAGCAGAAATTTAAATTAAAAGATCCCACAAAACCTGCAGATGTTACGTCTGAGATTACTTATCAGACTTGTGATGACAGAGTTTGTCTGGCTCCAAATACATTAGAATTCAACCAAAAAGTGACTCCGAAAGGGGCAACGGAAGAAGCTACGACTGAGGAAACGGCAGTTCCTGTAAAAGATTCATTAAAAGTGACTGAAACAGTTACCGAAAATCCTTCAAAAACAGTAGCTACCATCACAGAGGCTTCAAAACTGGATCCTAAACAACTGAAAATTGAAAGTATAGATTTCAAAAATCCATTGACGGATTGTGGTACAGCTTCCACCAAAGTGGATGAAAATTACTGGACTTATTTATTCTTAGGATTTATCGGTGGGCTTATCGCATTGCTTACTCCTTGCGTTTTCCCGATGATTCCATTGACCGTTTCATTTTTCACAAAAGGGAATAAGAACAAAGCAAAAGGAAAAAGAGATGCCCTTATTTATGGGTTTTTCATCCTTCTTATTTTCGTTTTATTAAGTATTCCGTTCCATATTATCGACGGAATTGCAGGAAATATCTTCAACGAAATTTCCACAAGTGTATGGCTGAATATTGCATTCTTCATCATATTCATCTTCTTTGCCGGAAGCTTCTTCGGGTATTATGATATTACTTTGCCAAGTTCTATCGCCAACAAGTCTTCTAAAGCGGAAGAAGCAGGAGGAATCATTGGCATTTTCTTTATGGCATTAACATTGGTTATCGTTTCATTCTCTTGTACAGGACCTATTTTGGGAAGTTTATTAGGAAGTGCGGTAACAGGTTCTACCAACGTTCCGATGTTATTGACATTTGCATTGGCAGGATTTGGATTAGCATGGGCTATTGTTTTCGGACTGTTGGCTTTATTCCCGCAAGCATTGCAAAGTCTTCCGAAATCCGGAGGATGGATGAATACGGTAAAAGTAGTTTTAGGTTTCGTAGAACTGGCTTTAGCATTGAAATTCTTATCTAAAGCAGATCTTGTATCTAAAACATTCTTCTTAAAAAGAGAACTTTTCATCGCTATCTGGATCATTGTTGCATTAGGATTAGCATTATATTTATTAGGATTTATCAAATTCCCGCATGATGATAAAAAGCCTAAAATTTCTATCACAAGAAAGATATTAGGAGTATTGGGAATTGGCTTTGTGATCTATCTGATTCAGGGATTAATTCCATCTGACCGTCCGAAGCTTCAGCTATTAAGTGGAATTTTACCTCCATTGAATGTAAGTTATTTCCATGATGAAAAAGACGGAATTTTAGGAATGCATCCGGAGCACGACTTCTTCAAAGCAATAGAACTGGCCAAAAAAGAAGACAAACCCATCTTGATTGACTTCACAGGATACGGATGTGAAAACTGTAGAAAAATGGAGGAATTCGTATGGAGCGAACCAGACATTTTACCAGTCCTTCAAAACGATGTCGTATTAGCATCTCTGTATGTGGATGATAAAGAAGAGCTTCCTGAGGATCAAAAAACTAAAATTGACCTTGGTGAAGGACAGATCAAAAAGGTAAAAACAATTGGTGACAGATGGAGCTTATTCCAACAGGTTAACTTCAATAATAACTCTCAACCACATTATGTTTTAATCACTCCGGACGGGAAAGTAATCAATACTCCGGTTTCAGGATATATGCCAAAAGAGGATTTCAAGAAATTCCTGGAATGTGGTGTTAACTTCTATAAAAAGAATAAATAAACCATTTACATATTATTTAAAAACTCACACTTTACCGTGTGAGTTTTTTTGTGTAGATCTTTAGGCAAAGATCATCCTGAAAATTCAATAATCAGTAAGCCAGCAATATCATGATGATACACTTTTAGAAAAACAGATTAAAAGAAACGGAAAATTAAAATTTATTACGAAAACTATCAATAGATTCATGAATCTATTGATTATTTCACAAGTAAGGCATGTGTTTTGTAAGAATTAATTAACAAATACCGTTTAACATTTTAAAACTTTTAATCATGGCAGAAGTAATTGCACAAGAAAAACAAGGCAGCAAACAAAAGAAAAAAATGATCAGAGTAGACATGACTCCTATGGTAGATCTGGGATTCTTACTCATCACATTCTTTATGTTCACCACTAATTTTACAAAACCTAACGTAATGGATTTAGGACTACCGGCAAAAGACCATAATCCCAACCCCCTCCCAACTGATAATGTAATCGGAGATAAAAATCAGGTTACATTTATCCTAGGAAAAGACAACCGTGTATTTTATCATCAGAGCAACCAGAATGATCTGAATACAGGAAACCTTAAGGAAACTGATTTCAGTGGAATAAAGATTTCAAAAATCATCGCGGAAGCTTATCAAAAAGCTCCTGATCAGAAAAAATTCACGGTAATTGTAAAACCTACGGACGAAGCCAACTACAAGAATTTTGTAGACATGCTGGACAATCTCGCTATTTCTAAAAAGGAAAGATATGGTGTAACAGACATCAAACCTTGGGAAACAAAGGTTTATAAGGAATTAACTCAATAAAACAAGAAGAGCATTTTTAAAATGCTCTTTTTTGTTTACATTTGAAAGGAAAAGAGAGCGGCTGCATACAAAGGCTGCATTATTTTTAACCTTCTATAATTTTGGAATCATGCTGAACTTTGAAAGAAAAGGAAACGGAAAAGAAACATTGGTACTTCTTCACGGGTTTATGGAGAATCTATCCATATGGAATGATATGGAGCCTTATCTTTCTAAAGATTTTTCACTGCTGAAAATTGATCTTCCCGGCCACGGACAGTCTGAAATTCTTGCAGAAGTTCACACCATGGAACTGATGGCTGATGAAGTAAAAAAAGTTTTAGACCAGCAAAATTTAGAAAAAGTACATCTTTTGGGACATTCTATGGGAGGTTATACTTCGTTAGCTTTTGCAGAAAAATATCCTGACTCTTTAAAAAGTTTAACGCTATTTTTCTCTACCTATTTTCCGGATGATGAGGAGAAAAAACAACAGCGCATCAAAAGCTATAGAATTATAAAGGATGCATTTGCCCATTATGCAAGAGCCGGAGTTCCCAATTTATTCAATCCTAACGAAAGAGATATTCTGGAAGGGAAAATTGAAACCGCTCTTGAAACTGCACTTTCCACCAATAACCTAGGTGCACTAGCCTGCGTAAAAGGAATGGTAGAAAGAACCGATAAAAAACATGTCCTGGAAAATCTGGAAGCTAAAATTCTGGTATTGGCAGGAAAACATGACAACGCTGTAAAAACCGATATGATGATCAAACATCTACCGGACAGAACGAATATCAAATCATACATTCTGGATTGCGGACATAACGGACATTGGGAAAAACCTGGTATCTGCGCCGAAATCATCAATACAGAACTCCTTCACAATCTTCCTAAAAAACTGGTTTTCTAATCCCCAGTTTTCTAATGAATTAAAGTCTTGTTTACAAAAAATCCTGTATATTAGTAAGGATAATTTTCGCAATGGATTTATTCTCATTCAAAAAAAAGAAACCACCGGTTATCGGGCTTACACTTTCAGGTGGAGGCATGCGTGGCATTGCTCATATTGCCGTGTTGAAGGCTTTGGAAGAATATAATCTGAAACCACATATTATCTCCGGAACCAGTGCCGGTTCTATCATTGGGGCTTTTTATTCTTTTGGAAAAACGCCGGATGAGATGATGGAAATTGTAAGGCAGACTTCTTTTTTTTCGAGATCAGCTTTAAAATTATCAAAGAACGGAATTTTCAGCTCGAATTTTATTTTAAAATTGTTCAAAGATTACTTTCCAGAGGACAATTTCAGTATTTTAGGAATTCCTGTGTATGTGGCCGCTACCGAAATGACCCATGGTATTGTAGATTTTTTTTCTGAAGGGGAGCTTTTCGGTCCGTTACTGGCTTCATCCAGTGTTCCATTCATTCTTCCTCCGGTAAGGATAGGGGAGAAAATTTATGTAGATGGCGGTGTTCTGGACAATCTTCCCATTGAACCTATTATTGACAAATGTGACTTCCTGATTGCTTCTCATGTCAACTCGATCAGTTATGACGAATTGAAAAAGATGAGTCTGATGAAAGAATTCGACAGAATCCTCCACTTAGCCATCGCAAAATCGGTCTATTCTAAAGCGAAATACTGCAATATATTTTTAGATCCGCCTAAAATGACGAAGTACAGTCTTTTCAACAAAAGATATATAGATGAGATGTTTCAGCAGGTTTATGAATACACCTGTCAGGAGCTTGAAGAAAAAGGATACCGAAAAGATTTGAGGGTCTAAGACTTTACCCCTTGTCTTTTTACATTTTTGTCCTTCTAGAAGTTTTCCTCTTTTACTTTATTTTTAAAGGTTTCTATCGTTCCAGCCAAAGATTCCAAAGATTTTCCACCGGCAGCATTGATATGCCCTCCACCATTGAAATATTTTCTTGAAAACTGATTCACATCAACATCATCTTTACTTCTGAACGAGATTTTAACAAAATCCTCATATAGATCTTCCATAAAGAATGCAGACATTTTTACTCCGGCAATGCTCAAACCATAGTTTACAAAACCTTCCGTATCTCCTTTCTGGAAACCTAATTCTTTAAGTTCATTTCTAGTAAGGCTTAAAACCGCTACAGTACCATCATTCACCACTTCTATTCTTCCCAGAACCAAAGCAAGTAAATGTAAACGGGAAACTGTATTGGTATCCCATGTATTGGATGTGATCATGGCAGGATCTGCACCATGTTCAATAAGATTGGCAATAATTCTGTGTGTGGTAGCACTCGTAGAACGAAAACGGAAACCACCTGTATCTGTCATAATCCCTGTATAAAGGCATTCTGCCATATCCTGGTTCACCAGTTTTTCATCATTCATAGCTTCAATGAAATGATAGATCATCTGTGAAGTTGCAGGGATTACCGTATCTGAGTAAACAAAGTCAAATTTTTCCGGCTGCTGGTGGTGATCAATAAGAATTTTCTTCCCCTGAGCTCTAACCAGCCAATCTCCAAGTAAGCCAATTCTTGATGGAGAATTGAAATCCAGGCAGAAAATAACATCTGCTCCTGCAATCATATCAGACGCAAGCTTTCTTTTGTACTCAGCAATAATCACTTTTTTAGATTCCGGCATCCACTTCAGAAATTTCGGAAAATCATTAGGGACAATAACCTCGGCATGAATTCCCTTAGCTTTCAGATAATGCTTCAATCCTAAACTAGAACCAATAGCATCTCCATCCGGGTTATAGTGGGTAAGGATAACTATTTTGCTCTCTTGTGTAAGTAATGTATTGATATCTAAAAGTTCTGCTGGTGTAAACATCCGGTGTTTATTTTCGTTAAAATTAAAGTTTTCAAAGATAGAGCTTTTATATAAATCATTTAAATATTATTTTTGCACCCGAAAATGGTTTTCCCATCGGGGGTTTATAAATACCTGATCAAAAAACATTCAATTTAATTTAAAAAAAGATTATTAAAGTTTGTATCTTATAAAAATTTATATATCTTTGCAACCTGAAAATTAATAGATTAATTACGATTTAAACATATAGTAATGAGTAAAAGAACATTCCAGCCATCAGAAAGAAAGAAAAGAAACAAACACGGTTTCAGAGAAAGAATGTCTACGCCAAATGGAAGAAGAGTTTTGGCTGCGAGAAGAGCTAAAGGCAGAAAGAGTTTAACTGTAAGTGCTTCACGCGCGAAGAGATAATTCTACATTATCATATACAAATCATGCTTGAGAAGTTCCTTTTCAGGCATTTTTTGTTGTTAAAATTTACTAAAATTAGAGTCAGATAGACTTCTTTTTTCTATTTTTAAAGATTGAAATTTTTTTGTTAGAAACAGCCTTTAAAATTAAATTATGCCACATACAAATATCTCTGGAGAAAACATCATAAGTTTACAGCAAGCCAAGATTGCACAAAAAAGCTTCACTGTACTTTCCGATGTAAATCTTAACATTAAAAAAGGTAGATTCTGCTATCTTATCGGAAAAACAGGTTCTGGAAAAAGCTCCCTTCTGAAAACGCTTTACGGACACATTCCATTAGCATCAGGACACGGATCTGTGGTAGGATTTGATCTTGCAAAATTAAAGCCCTCTGACATCCCTAATCTAAGAAGAAAATTAGGAATCGTATTCCAGGATTTCCAATTACTTTCTGACAGAACCGTTGAAAAGAATTTAAAATTCGTTCTTGAAGCAACAGGATGGAATGATAAAGTAAAAATGGAAGACCGTATTAATGAGGTTTTGGGAAGTGTGAACATGAAAAGCAAAAAGCACAAAATGCCACACGAACTTTCCGGAGGAGAGCAGCAGCGTATTGCGATTGCAAGAGCGCTTCTTAACCACCCTGATCTTATCTTAGCAGATGAGCCGACAGGAAACCTTGACCCGGAAACATCCAATGAAATCATGACCTTATTAAAGCAGGTAGCCCTTGAAAACGGAGCTGCAGTAGTAATGGCAACACACGATTACCATATGATTCAGAACTTCCCTGGTGAAGCAATCAGATGTGAAGATGGAAAAGTATCAGTATTGGATACGGCTGAATTGTTTGAGTAAGAATTCAACCTCTATTTAAAAACATGAAACTCTTTGGTGAGTTCAAGATATTGGTCCGAGTATTGTCTCGGACTTTTTTCTATAATAAAGTCAGATTCGCGGATCTCTTTTTCTTGTGATGAGAACTCCAGAATCAGTCTTTTAGCTTTTGAATTTTCAATTCCTTTGATATGTATTCTTTGGTTCAGAAACAGATGATTTTCTTTTCCAATTGAAATAAAAACTTCTCCTGCTTCCACAGGAATAATTACCGAAAAAATCCCGCTCCCAGACAGAAGCCCGGACGCTTTGGATATTAACTGTCTGAAATTTAATTCTACAGTTTGGCGTGCAATCTTATCTTTCTCTGATCCTGACTCTTCAAAATAAGGAGGATTAGAAACAATCAGATCAAATTGCTCCTCAGATTCAAAAGTTTTAAAATCCTGATGTTTATTTTTCAGTCTTGTATGAAATGGAGAATTTTCAAAATTGAGCTTTGTAAGCAATGCAGCATCTTCATTAATATCAAGTCCCAAAAAATCAGCCTTCAAATTTCTTTGTGCCAGCATTAAAGAGATTAGCCCTGTTCCTGTTCCTACTTCCAAAATACGGGAAGCATGTTCAACATCAGCCAAAGCTCCAAGCAGAACACCGTCTGTTCCCACACGGAAGACGTCTTTAGACTGCTGAATTTCAAATTGTTTAAATGTAAAAGGCTTCACTATAAATTGGTAGGCAGTGTAATGATGAATGTGGACCCCTTCCCTACTTCAGATTTCACAGAGATCTCCCCTTTATAATCTTCAATCATTTTTCTGACCATCGATAATCCAAGTCCCATTCCACTGTTTTTAGAAGTAAAATTTGGTTCAAAGATTCTTTCGTACATATTATCGGGAATTCCTATTCCGTTATCCTGAACAGAAATAATAACTCTTCTCTGATGCTGTTCTACATCTACATTGATGATGAGTTTTCTCTGATCGCTTTCTGCCTGTTTTGCATTGGTCACAAGATTGGTTATAATCCTGGAAAGATAAATCCTATCCATATTGATCATAATATTGGTCTTGTTGGCATGCATGAAAATACTGTCATCATTGAATACGCGGAGAATATCTTCAACCTCCGTATTCAGATTGATCACTTCATTATTTTTTTCAGGGAGTTTTGCAAATTCTGAGAACGCTGAAGCTACCGTAGCAATCAGGTCTATCTGATCTACCATCGTTTTGCTCATCTGCTTTACTTTTTCTTTAATATTCGGATCTTCCGGATCAAATTTTCTTTCGAAATTCTGAATCGTAAGTTTCATCGGAGTCAATGGGTTTTTCACCTCATGAGCAACCTGTTTGGCCATTTCCCTCCATGCTTCTTCTGAAGCTTTGAAACGCAGCCTTTCCTTCTGATCCTGGATTTGAAGAATCATCCTGTTGTACGCTCTAGCCAAAGCATTAAGCTCATCATTTTTATAATATCTGATAGGACGCATTTCATTTTCAAATAATGTAATACGGGTAATCATATCAGAGAACTTCGTAATTGTTTTTGCAAGGCTGTTGGACGTCACCCAGCTGATCCATACACTAAACAGGATAAGGAATATATCGACTAAAAGAATGTATTTTACATATTGATGAAGAACCTCCAAATAAGCAGATTCATTGTGATATAAAGGAATATAGACAATTCCGATAGGCTCAAGCTCATTGTTTTTCAACAAGAGATATGAAGAGGTTAGCTTAGCATCTTTAGAAGCATCATAATTCACCATATCTACCCTTGCATCGGTAGACAGCATTCTATTGACGATCTCTATGGGAATCGTTTTCTGCTCTACTAGGGCTTCATCTTTATTGGAAAGCAGATAGTCACCTTTCAGATCATAAATAAAAATGTCATGCTGGTTGATATCCGCTATTTCAAAGATTTTATTCCCTAAAACTTTCGGAAGGTCTTTTGTTTCTATAAGAGTCTGGCTTACCGCATAGTCCAGATACCGCATAACAGCATTGGTCTTATCCTGCATATCGATATTACTCTGCTGCAGAGAGTGATTCCTCAACACAAAGTAAGGAACGAGCGATGTAGCGACAACACTTAAAAAGCATACCAGCAAGAAGCCGAAAAATACCCGGTTCCTTAAGCTATATCCTTTATACTTATTAATTGACATTCTACTTTTTAATTAACCTAGCAATATACTTACCAATAATATCAAATTCCAGGTTAACTTTATCACCAATTTTCAAGTTTTTCATATTGGTAAATTCCCAAGTATAAGGAATAATGGCTACAGAAAACTGAGCATCTTCACTTTTAGCAACTGTAAGGCTGATTCCGTTTACCGTGATGGATCCCTGAGGCACCGTTACAAAGCTGCCGTCATTCTCATACTTCATCGTAATGAAATAGCTTCCGTCTTTATTTTCAATACCAACAACCTCACCGGTTTTATCAACATGTCCCTGAACAATATGCCCATCCAGTCTTCCATCCATCTTCATGCAACGCTCCAGATTCACAACAGTTCCCAATTCCCATTTTCCAAGATTTGTCTTTTCTAATGTTTCATTGATGGCTGTTACTACATATTGATTGTCTTTTATCTCTACAACCGTAAGACAACAACCGTTATGCGCAAGGCTCTGATCAATTTTTAATTCGTTTGTAAAAGGGCATGTAAGGGTAAAATCTATATTGCTTCCTTTTTCTTCAATCTTATCAATAACACCAACTGCTTCAATAATTCCTGTGAACATATTATTTTTTGCTAAATTTGTAAATTATAATCTTCAAAGATAATCAAAATGAGCCCAAAAAACCATAAAGTACGAGTAGGAATTTCAATCGGTGATTTCAACGGCATCGGCCCGGAGATCATTATGAAGTCTCTGAATGACAAAACCATTACAGATTTTTTCACTCCTGTAATTTTTGGCTCGGGAAAATTATTCACTTATCAGAAAAACATCTTTAAGCTGAATCTTAATTTCAACTATGTCAACGAAGCTTCGCAGGCTCAGCCAGCAAAACTTAATATGGTAAACCTTACTAAGGAAAACGTTAATGTAGAATTAGGAGTTCCAACAGAAGAATCCACGAAAATGGCTATTGATTCTTTGGAGGCCGCTACAGAAGCTTTGATGAAAGGAGACATTGATGTTTTAGTAACCGCTCCCATCAATAAGGATGAGATGGTAAAAATGGGTTTTAAACATACAGGACATACAGGGTATTTTGAAGAAAAATTCGGCAAAAAGGGATTAATGTTCCTGGTAACTGAAGACCTTAAAGTAGCCGTATCCACGCATCATATTCCAATTGCCCAGATCACTGAAAATATTTCCAAGGAAAAAATAAAAAAGCAGATCAGGGTTTTAAACCAAACGCTTATAGAAGATTTCTGTGTTCAAAAGCCTAAAATTGCAGTTCTTGGATTAAATCCTCACGCAGGAGACGGCGGTGTTATCGGAAATGAAGAAATTGAAATCATCAGCCCTGCCATCAAAGAACTTTCTGACAATGGCATATTGGCATTCGGACCTTTTCCTGCAGACAGCTTCTTCCAACCGAATAAATATAAAAGCTTCGATGCTGTTTTAGCGATGTATCATGATCAGGGATTAGCTCCTTTCAAAACACTTGCTTATGAGGAAGGTGTAAATTATACAGCCGGGCTTCCGTTTATCAGAACATCTCCAGATCACGGGGTAGCGTATGATATTGCGGGAAAAAATATTGCCGATGAACAGAGTTTTACTGAAGCGATCTTCACTGCTATTAAGATTTTTAAAAACAGAAGTGAGTACAGAGAACTCATGAGTGAGCGCCTTCAGCCTAGAAAAATGGTTACAGACAACGGAATAGACGAAGATCTACCGGATGAAACTGAAGCATAAATCTTTAAAACAAGTTTTAAATTAATTTGTTTCAGATTTTATTTGTTATTATAAAAAAAATGCATATTTTTGCACACTCATTTTATGGACAAGTTAAGAAACTATGACGTAAGCTTTTCCGGGCTTAAAAACGGAAAACACGAGTTCAAGTTTGAGATAGATAAAACGTTCTTTCAATTATTTGATACTGAGCAGGAATTTACAAATCCTAGAATAAAAGTAGATGTATTACTTGATAAACACACTACTTTTTTAGAATTTGAAATTAAAATAAAAGGATTGGTCGAGTTGGTTTGTGATATTACAAATGAAAATTTTGACTATCCTATTGAGAATGAAATCAAAATTTTGGTGAATTTCGGGGAAGAATATGATGACAGCAATGAAGAGGTCATTACGATTCCTACCAGCGATCATGCATTCAACATAGCGCATTTGATCTATGAAAATGTAATGCTATCTATTCCCATGAAGAAGGTTTCACCGAATATAAGTGACGAAGATCTTAATATTCTTAACCAGTTCAGTCCCAAAGAAATTGAGGAAATTGAAGAAGAAGAACATGAAAGTGATCCTAGATGGGATGCTTTAAGAAAATTAAAAGACAATAATTAAATAGAATAATTTAAATATGATGAGATGATGAATCTCATCGCTCATCAATTAAAAAAGTTATTAGAAAATGGCACATCCAAAGAGAAGACAATCGTCCACAAGAAGAGATAAGAGAAGAACTCACTACAAAGCTGTAGTTCCTCAATTAGCTAAAGATGCAACAACAGGAGAGCTTCACCTATACCACAGAGCTCACTGGCATGAAGGAAAACTTTACTACAGAGGTAAAGTAGTATTGGAAAAAGAAGTAGCTGCTACTGAAGAAAACTAAGAGTCGCTTTTCATTGAAAAAGCCTCATTTTAATACAAAAACCGCCCAATTTTGATAAAATTTGGCGGTTTTTTGTTGTTTTTTACGTTTTTTTGGTATCTTTGACCCAAAATCAAATATCAAATTTATGGACATTAAAGACATACAAAATCTTATTAAGTTTGTATCTAAAGCTGAAGTTTCAGAAGTAAAGTACAAGACTAAAGATTTCGAAATCACTATTAAAACTCCATTAGCTGGAAGCGATGCTGTTTATGCACAACCTGCAGTATACCACACTGCTCCGCAAGCGGTAGCTGCTCCGGCACCTGTTGCAACTCCGGCTGCTGCTCCTGCTGAGAAAGCTGAAGCTGCATCTGATGACAGCAAATATATTACAATCAAGTCTCCAATGATCGGTACTTTCTATAGAAAACCATCTCCTGATAAAGATGTATTTGTAAATGTAGGTGACGAAGTTTCTGTAGGTAAAGTAGTTTGCGTTATTGAAGCAATGAAACTATTCAACCAGATTGAATCAGAAATCAGTGGAAAAATCGTTAAAATTTTAGTTGACGATACGACTCCTGTAGAGTATGACCAACCATTATTCTTAGTAGATCCATCTTAATTAGAAGTTAGATGTTAGACATTAGATGTTAGACTAAAATTCTACATTCAAATAACATTAATCTAATTTTCAAATTATCTAATTTTCAAATTTAAGAAGATGTTCAAAAAAATATTAATAGCCAATCGTGGCGAAATTGCAATGCGTATTTTACGTACTTGTAAAGAAATGGGGATCAAAACCGTTGCTGTATATTCTACTGCTGACAAAGACAGTCTTCACGTAAGATTTGCTGATGAAGCGGTATGTATTGGCCCTGCAATGAGTAAAGACTCTTATCTTAAAATCTCTAACATTATTGCGGCTGCGGAAATAACCAATGCCGACGCTATCCACCCAGGTTACGGATTTTTATCTGAAAATGCTAACTTCTCAAGAATCTGTCAGAAGAACGGGATCAAGTTTATTGGTGCTTCTCCTGAACAAATTGAGAAAATGGGAGACAAAGCTAACGCCAAAGCGACCATGAAAGAAGCTGGTGTACCATGTGTACCAGGTTCTGACGGATTGATCGAATCTTACGAACACGCTGTAAAAGTGGCTGAAGAAACCGGATACCCGGTAATGATCAAGGCTACTGCTGGTGGTGGTGGAAAAGGGATGAGAGCCGTTTGGAAAGCTGAAGACCTTAAAGATCACTGGGAATCTGCAATTCAGGAAGCTATAGCAGCCTTTGGAAACGGAGGTATGTATATGGAAAAACTGATTGAAGAGCCTAGACACATCGAAATTCAGGTTGCTGGTGACCAATTCGGTAAAGCATGTCACCTTTCTGAAAGAGATTGTTCTGTACAAAGAAGAAATCAGAAACTGACTGAGGAAACTCCTTCTCCTTTCATGACAGACGAACTTCGTGAGAAAATGGGTGACGCTGCTGTAAAAGCTGCTGAATTTATTGGATACGAAGGTGTAGGAACTATCGAATTCCTTGTAGACAAGCACAGAAATTTCTATTTCATGGAAATGAATACAAGAATCCAGGTAGAGCACCCTATTACTGAGCAGGTAATTGATTATGACCTTATCAGAGAACAAATTCTTCTTGCAGCAGGAACTCCTATTTCAGGAATCAACTATTATCCTAAATTACATTCAATCGAATGTAGAATCAACGCAGAAGATCCTTACGCAGACTTCAGACCGTCTCCAGGAAAAATCACAGGATTAAACATTCCTGGTGGACACGGAATCAGAGTAGATACTCACGTATACTCCGGATACAGCATTCCTTCTAATTATGACTCAATGATTGCTAAGCTTATCACTACGGCTCAGACCCGTGAGGAAGCTATTGCTAAAATGAGACGTGCCCTTGAGGAGTTCTATATTGAAGGAGTAAAAACAACTATTCCTTTCCACAGACAACTGATGGATAACGAAGATTATCTTGCAGGAAACTATACTACAAAATTCATGGAGGACTTTGTAATGGATAAGAAATATGATAATCACTAAGATTATTATTACCATATAAAAACAGACAGTTCAATGAACTGTCTGTTTTTTTATAAATCATAAAATTCTTCCCCATCTTCACTTAGCCATCCTACTTTTCCATTTTCATCTTCAAAACGGGAAAAACGCATTGTAAGGTCATCCAGTTTTTTATACTTAATCTCCACATCATTGATAAAAGCAGACCTTGGTGAATACAGTCCTAATTTACCCTCTCTTTTCAGTTTATAATACCGGTCTAAAGAAATATTACTATTCGAAAAATCGCGGCTTGAATAATAGGTGCCTCCAAGACTCAGCATTGGCAAATCGGCTTTGAGATCTAAAATATCATCATAAGAATCATAAGAATTTCTGTTAGAATTATTCTGTTGTGATGTTAAACCTAAATAATCCACATGATAGAAAGGAAGTTCCTTACTTTCTTCTGAAACCACCAGAAAAAAAGGAATAAATCTATTTTCTTTTGTTTTCCTTTTTAAAACCACAGTCATAGGTTTTGAAGCAGTAGATTTCTGAAACAAAACGTTCTCATCATCTTTATTAATAGATGAAACACCTTCAAAGGGATTTAAGAAAGAGTATTTATTTTCCATCCGTATTTCATTACTTGCAAGAGGAGGATGAAATGATGAAACTCCATAATAAAAGACTTTATTATTTAAAGTAAATTCCTTTTCGTTGAATTCAAAATTTACATATTCCGATCTGGACATGCCCATTCTTGCACCACAGACAGCAAAATCTCTTAAATTATTTATAAATTTTGATGTTTTACTTTTTTTATAAATCTCATCTACTGTTTTTATTTCATTCCCGTCCAGTACAACATACATAAGCAGTCCATCATAGGTAGGTCTATGCCTTACAAAATTAGGGTTAAATCGGGTAGGCAAAATTTTCCGATATCCTTTTTCTATAAGCTTATTTCCATAGAAATCATAAAAATACCACAGACCATTCTCCTTTGCCAATATAGCATCAGCACAAATCATAATTTTCTCAAATGAAGACATGAGAACAGCCCCATCCTGATCATCATTTACACCGTATACTATTTTATCTCCAATAGTTTTTTTAGTAATTTTCAAAATCTGAGCATTGAAAAGAGTAGCAAACTTTTTATCAATAAATAGTACATCGCTGTTTCTAAACATATTTTTGAGCAGATCTTTCGCTCTAAAAAGATAAATATTGGCATCTACAATAAAAAAGTTAATCCCTTCAACTTTTTGAAAAGCATATTTTAAACTATATTTACTTGCATCCTCTTCTAGTTTGTAACCATAGTTTTCCTGGTATAACAATTGAGTAATATGGCCAGAATATGTGATCTGCCTCTGCACATTATCTGTTAATAATAATGAGCCATAGAAACAATAAGAGTATGATGTTTTTTCCCTTTTGTCAATAACTTTGAACGGCTTATTTCTAAACTGATCAAATTCTTTGATATCATCCGTTTTGACTGAACTGATAAGTTGAGCATCTTTCAAATAAAGATTCTCTTCTTCCTGATTTTTGAACGTTTCGGTCCTTGTTTCTACAAGTTCTATTTCATTATTCAGTTGATATCTTTCGATTTTATAGGTGAATTCTTTTTGAAAAGTATAAATATAAAACTCGCGATAGCCATTATGAAACAGAAGATATTTTTTATCCTGAGCCTTAACAACAGATAAAAATATTGCGAAAATAATTAATAATAGTTTTTTCATTCAGAAGGGTTATTCATTTTAATTTCAAAAATACATTTTTATTTTTCTCTAAAAATGCCAACATCTTAATCTCGCTAATATTGCGTAAATTTGTAGAAAACCTAAATATATGTCAACAGCAGAACAAACAAAAAACTCACAGTATTTTATTGACCTTGAAGACAAACATGGAGCACATAATTACCACCCACTTCCAGTAGTTCTAGATCGTGGAGAAGGCGTTTTCGTTTGGGATGTAGAAGGCAATAGGTATTATGATTTTCTTTCAGCATATTCAGCTGTGAACCAGGGACACTCTCACCCTAAAATTGTAGGAGCATTAGTAGAGCAGGCACAAAAGCTGGCTTTAACTTCAAGAGCTTTCTACAACTCCAAATTGGGAGAATACGAACAAAAAATTACAACTCTTTTCGGGTTTGATAAAGTTTTACCCATGAACTCCGGAGCTGAAGCCGTAGAAACAGCAGTAAAATTAGCCAGAAAATGGAGTTATGAAGTAAAAGGAATTTCGGAAAATGCCGCAAAAATAATTGTTTGCGAAAATAATTTCCACGGAAGAACCACTACTATTGTTTCTTTCTCTAACGATCCGGATGCTAACCAAAACTACGGACCTTTTACCCCTGGATTTATCAAAATTCCTTATAACGATATTGCAGCATTGGAAGAAGTGCTGAGCAGAGAAGCCGGAAATATTGCAGCATTCCTGGTAGAACCTATTCAAGGTGAAGCCGGAGTATATGTTCCTGACGAAAATTTCCTTAAAAACGCTTCAGAACTTTGTAAGAAGTACAACGTTCTTTTCATTGCAGATGAAGTTCAGACTGGTATCGCAAGAACAGGTAGACTGATTGCATGCCACCATGAAGATGTACAGCCGGATATCTTAATCTTAGGAAAAGCACTTTCCGGAGGAATGTATCCTGTATCTGCTGTTTTAGCTAATGATAGCATCATGAATGTGATCAAACCTGGACAACATGGTTCTACATTCGGAGGAAACCCAATTGCATGTGCCGTTGCAGTTGCAGCACTAGATGTAGTAGCTGAAGAAAAACTATCTGAAAGAGCTGAAGAATTGGGACAACTATTCAGAGCTGAAATTGAAAAGCTGATCGAAAAGTCTGATCTTATTACCAAAGTAAGAGGAAAAGGACTTTTAAATGCGATCCTGATCAATGATACTCCTGAAAGCTCTACTGCATGGAATCTTTGCTTACAGTTGAAAGAAAACGGATTACTGGCAAAGCCTACCCATGGTAACATCATCAGACTGGCACCACCATTGGTAATCACTGAAGAGCAATTGCTGGATTGTGTGAAGATTATTGAAAAGACTATTCTTGAGTATAAATAAATGACTCTTTCCCTTGCAATCATTACTTATAATGAAGAAGAAAATATCGTAAGACTTTTAGATTCATTAGTAGATATAGCTGATGAAATGATCATTGTCGATAGCTTTTCTACGGATAGGACAAAAGAAATTGCTACTCAAAAATATCCTCAGGTACAATTCTTTGAGAAAAAATTCAACGGGTATGGTGAACAAAAAAACCATGCCCTTAGTTTATGTTCTCATGAATGGATTCTATTTTTGGATGCTGACGAAATTCCTGATGAAACCCTGAAAAGATCCATACAAAAAATCGTTTCTTCAGCAAACCCAGAATTCAATGTATATAAGGCCAAATTCAACAATCATCTCGGCTCTCATCTGATCAAATATGGAGGTTGGGGAAATGTATACCGTGAAAGGCTGTTCAGAAAAAAATATGCAATGTATTCTGATGATAAAGTCCATGAATTTTTGATTACCGATGAAAAAACTGGTGTCCTGGAGGGAAGACTAGATCATTATACCTACAAAAGCATCCATCATCATGTCTCAAAAATCAACAAATATTCCGATATGATGGCGGAAAAAATGTTTGAAAGAGGAAAAAAGATCAACAGATTCAAAATCATTGTAAGCCCAATATTTGAATTTATCAAAGTTTTGATTTTCAAACGTGCTTTTCTGGATGGATTTCCTGGGTTTTATATTGCCAAAACGATGTCCTATTACACCTTTTTGAAATATATTAAGCTGCGTGAAAAAATAAGACTCATGGAACTTGAAAAAAAAAGGTTAAAATAATATGATCTTTTATTTGATCCCTATTGTATTGGCGGTATTTATCGTCGTGTATTTCCGTCTGTATCTTTTTGCTTTCCCATACAACAGACTGGTTATTCTCATGTACCATCAGATTGAAAAGGAAAGTCATGAAGATCTTACCATAAGTCTGGAAAATCTTGAACAGCAGTTTTCTTATCTGAACCGTAAAAAGTATACTTCTAAGTTTTTTTCAGAGCTCAGTATTGCGACGAAAAAAAACATCATTATCACCTTTGATGACGGATATAAAAACAATCTTGAGTATTTACCATCTTTATTGGAAAAGTACAATCTTAAGGCTACCATTTTTATTCCTACAGGATTTATCGAAAAAGGATATAAAAATTATTCCATGATGACTTTTGAAGAAATCAGAAATTTGGATAAAAATTATTTCGAAATTGCACTTCACAGTCATGCTCATGAAAACCTGAAAAATGTCTCCATTGATTTTATAGAAAAAGATCTAGAAAGGAATATGGAAGTTCTTGACGCTCATAATATAGAGTATTCAAGGGTTTTAGCCTATCCGTATGGAAAATACCCCCAAAAAAAAGAGGAGAAATCTGCTTTTTTTTCTATTTTGAAAAAAATAGGAATTGATTTTGCAGTAAGAATTGGAAATAAGGTGAATTATTTCCCTACACAGCATCATTACGAACTGTGCAGGGTTGATATAAAAGGCAAAGATTCGCTAATAAAGTTCAAATTAAAACTTATCTTTGGGAGATTAAAACTATTTTAAAAACGATTTTAAAGAAGTATCAGTGTACTTCTCTATCAAACAAAGCGTTGTAATGAATATAACTGGTTTGATCATAACATATAACGAAGAAAAAAACATACAGGATGTCCTTGAGTCTTTTGATTTTTGTGATGAGATAATAGTAATAGACTCATTTAGTAAGGATAAAACTGTAGAAATTGCAAAGAAATTCCCCCATGTAAAAGTGATTCAAAATAAATTTGAAGACTTTACAAAGCAAAGAAATCTGGCTCTGGATGCTTCTAAAAATGATTGGGTATTATTTTTGGATGGTGATGAAAGAATAACTCCCGCCTTAAGGCAGGAAATTATAGAGGAGATGAATAAATCCGGGCAAAAGGATGCCTATTATTTTTACAGGAAGTTCTTTTTTGCCCAGAAACCGATTCATTTTTCAGGAACACAGTCTGATAAAAACTTTAGGCTTTTCAGAAAATCGAAGGCCAGGTATATGGCAGGAAAAAAGGTACATGAAACTCTGGAAGTTAACGGAACCATCGGGGTTTTTAAAAATAAATTACTTCATTATTCCGTTTCAGATTATGAATCATATAGAAAAAAAATGGTTCATTACGGAATTTTAAAGGGTAAAGAACTGGCTGCAAAAGGGAAAAAGTACAGTGTTTTAGTTCAATATCTTAAAACAGCTTTTAAATTCTTTAAAGCCTACATAATGAGACTTGGTGTTTTAGACGGTAAAGAAGGGTATCAGTTATCTTACCTGCAATCTTTAAGCGTGTATGAAACCTATGAATCATTAAAAAAAGAGCAAAATTAGTTGAATGAAGATTTGTATCATTAGTTATGATTTTTGGGATTATGATAAGTATATTGTTGAAACATTATGCAAACGGGGTATTGATGCGCATCATGTAAAGATCAGTACCGTTACTCATTCCAACTTCAATGAAAGAGCAGTAAATGCTTTAAGCAAAACTTTTTTAAGCAAAAATCTTAAGACTGAAAAAAGACAAAAATACGTTCTGGATTCCCTGGAAAAATTGGGACATCAGGACCAGATACTGGTGATGAATCCGGATACATTTGATCTTTCGACCCTTAAAAAGATTAGAAAATATACAGACCGCCTGGTCACTTATCTTTACGATAATCTTGAAAGAGTTCCTGTAGAAGATAAACTCTATCTTTTTGACAAAGTGTTCTCTTTTGATTATATAGATGTCAAAAAGCATGGATTTGAAAAACTGACGAATTACATCTATCTTCCTCACTGCGCGAAAGAAATTCAGCAACCGGAAATGGATCTTTTCTATATCACATCGTATGATAACAGAAGGGTTTCCCTGATAAAACTGCTGGCTAAAAAGCTGATTGAACAGGGGCTGAAATTCCAGATTATGATCATCGGAAAAAAATCATGGAAACATCAGCTGACCAATATGTTCATGACCGTACCTAAAAACCTTTTCCTGATTTTCAGCATCAAAAAGATTCCTCATAACGATCTCCCAAAATATTATAAGAACTCAAAGGTCTTGCTTGACCTGATGCGCGAGGGCCAATATGGGCTTAGCTTCCGGGTTTTTGAGGCCATGTCTCTGGAAAAGAAAATCATTACTGATAATGAAGCCATTAAAACCTATGATTTTTACAATCCCAATAATATTTTGATTTTAAACAAAAATATTAGTAATCTTGACAAATCTTTTTTTGAAAAACCTTACGAAAAAATTCCGGAAGAAATCTATTACAGATACACTTTGGATAGTTGGGTAAATAAAGTTTTTGAACTGGATACTAAAAACTAGCAAATGGGAATCTTAAAAAAAATAAAAAAACACTTCGAAAGAAAAGAAAAACTCAAATATCTTCAGTCTCAGGATATTGTCAACATCAATCTGTATGACGCTTCCCAAAAAACAATCCTGTTTGCTTCAAGAGATTTTCCTGCCCATGATAAAGAATCCGGAGCCAACAGACTGAAAGAACTTATATTCATTTATAAAGAATTAGGATATAACTGCATTTTATTCGCTCCCCATATTTTTGAAGACAATTCTTATGTAAAGTTTTACCAGCAGCACAATGTTATTGTCTATACAGAGAACAATAAGTATAAAAATATCTATGATTTTCTGTCTTCTTTTAAAAAGATAGATTACGTTTGGTTTAATGGTCCTCTGGCCCTGAATCTGTTCTACAAAAAGATGAAAGCTCTTTTACCTTCTGCCAAATTCATTTACGATATGGTAGATATTCATTTTTTAAGGTTTAAAAGAGCGATCGACCTGGAGCCAACCCGCATTTCTTTAAAGAAAAATTATAAACATTTTTTCCGCTTGGAAACCGTTGTTGCTCCACAGCTGGATTACATTATTGCGATCTCTGACAAGGAGAAAGAAATTATGAGCCAGTACGCAGATCAAAATAAGATCATTACCATTTCCAATATCCATTATCCTAAAATTGATATTTCTGAAAGGAAAAATTTCAGTGAGAGTAAAGGAATTACCTTCATTGGATCTATCCACGAACCGAATATAGATGCTGTAAAGTTTTTATATGAAAAAATAATGCCCATCGTCTGGAAAACAAATCCAGAACTGGAAGTAAGCATTATTGGAAATGTTGCTGAAAAGCTGGATCTTAAACTATATCCTAAGTTTAAATTTTTAGGATTTGTGGAAAGCATTGAAGAGCATTTCATGAATTCGAAAGTTATGGTAGCTCCTTTAAGATTCGGTGCTGGGGTAAAAGGAAAGATCGGACAGGCCTTTGAGTTTTTTTTCCCTGTAGTTACCACAGATATCGGTGCTGAAGGAATGAAACTTACAGATAAAAAAAATGTATTGATTGCCAATGATGAAAAGATTTTTGCAGAAGCGATTATTCAGCTGCATAATGATGAAGAGCTTTGGAATACTTTAAGCCAAAATTCTGTAGACAGTCTGAGAGCATTTTCACCCGAAGAAGTAAAAGAAAAACTTAAAACATTATAATCCATGTCATTAAGTGTAAATTATCATGGTTTTTTTGACGGTAATTTTGGAATTTCCGAAGCAACCCGACTGAATGCCTTAGCATTGGAAGCAATCGGCATCAAAGTAAACCGCATCAATTATTCCAGTGAAACTTTTGAAAGAATCGATAGCGGTGCTGAAGCATCATCTCCGATTAATGTTTTCCACATTAACATCAATTTTATCAACAATTTTTTCTCTAAGAATCAGGATCTGAATCTTAAAGATCATTACAATATCATTTACTGGGCCTGGGAATTTCCTGAGGTTTCTGATAAGGTCGTTGAAATATTAAATGTTTTTGATGAGCTCTGGGTACCTAGTGATTTCTGTGTGAATATTTTCACAAAATATACAGGAATTCCGGTAATCAGATTTTCTCATCCGATTCAAAAAATGGCTGAGTCTAAAGATTTTGACCTGAGCCAGTATAATATTTCTCCAGATTCAAAGGTCTATCTTACGATTTTTGATTCTTTGAGCACGACGATCAGAAAAAACCCGGAAGCTACGCTTGAGGCCTTCACAACGGTTTTTAAGGAGGATAAAAACAGTGTTCTTATTGTTAAGACCCATAATCTTGAAAAAAGTAAAGATGCTCAAAAAGCATTGGAGGCATACAATAATATTCCCAATGTGATCATTATCAATGAGCATTTTTCAAAGGAAAAACTGCACTCCCTGATCCAGCAGTCTGATGTGTTGATCTCGCTGCACGGTTCCGAAGGTTTCGGTCTCACAATGGCAGAGGCAATGGCTTATGGAAAAATTGTAGTCGGAACAGGCTATTCCGGAAACCTCGACTTTATGAATGTAAACAATAGTTTCCTGATACAGTATGACTTCATCAAAACTTCCAATACAAAAGGATTGATAGACGAAGGGTTAACGCTTGCCAAGCCCAGCCTGAAAGATGCCGTTGAAAAGCTTCAGTATATTAAAAATAATTTTGATGCCCTGGCTTCAATAAGAGAAAATGCAAAATCTCAGATCGCCGAGAACTTTTCAATCCAGTCCATTGGGGAACTGTTCAAAATTAGATTGAATTTTATTGATGGTTTTGGTAAAAAAGAAAGCACTGGAGGTAGTGATGTAAATAATGTTTTTTACCTGAGCGAAATTGAAAGATTACATACGAAAATCAACTATCTTGAACGAACTCTTTACAATAAAGCAAGAAAGAAAGTGAATGCTTTCCTCAAAAAAATCAAAGGCAAGAAGTAATTATTTCTTGCCTTTTCTATTTCTGAAATACATCTTAATATTGTAGATAAACTGAATCGGAGCACTTTTCTTGTAGATTCTTAAATCTTTTTTTAACAGAATGTTTTCCACATACAGTTTGATTAATGTTGATTTGTTCTGCTCAATTCTTTTTTCATTAAAAAGCTCTTCACATCTCATTTTGATCAGCTGTCCTACTCTTTTCAGCGAAAGGTTTTCTATAATGGTTTCCTGCCCTTTTTCAGCTTTTTCCTGTACATCTTCCCTTCCTTCATAAACAGCTGTCAAATAATCTCCTGCTTCCTGCAATGAAGGTTCTGACCATACTGTATTGGCTGAATAATTGATCACATTGGAGTCGGAAACAATCACTTTTGCCGGAACCAAAAAGCTATTTCCCGTATTCATAAATTCCAGATTCCCGGAATATCCTGTAGCAATTATCGGCTTTTTAAAATACATCGCTTCAGCCATTGTCAAACCAAATCCTTCAGATCTATGAAGAGAAATATAGCTGTCACAATTGCTGATCACATAGTTCAGGGCATTTTTATCAAAAACCTTTTCAACAATTTTGATCTTCTTTGAATCTCCTATTGCCTGGATCAGTTGTTCTTTTTCCGTAGGAAATCTTTGAGAGCGTGAAGTTTTAATCGTCAGAAATGCATTATTTTCTCTCTGATCAAAAGTTTCTCTGAAAACTTTAATAAGATTGATCACATTTTTCCTGTCAACGGAACTATTATAATCAAAAATGAACAGGAAATTAAAAAGGCTTTTATCATAAAATTGCAATGCATCTTCATCATCGGTTTCTTTCAAATCAATATTGATGGGATGTGGAATAACCCTTACCGGCAGGCTCACATATTTTTCGATGCATTCTTTACAATAAGTAGATGGCGTCCAGATCTCATCAAAAAGGTTCATATTCATCACATAATCTTCAGGAATTGTTTCAGACTCCCATGCCATGTAAAGAATATTATATTTATCCTTAAAGAATGAATGATCAAAATAATCAAAGAAATTAGGAGTCTCTGAAGGAGATATCTGGATCAGATTGATCGGATATGGTGCATGATCAGAAAACTCTGTAAAAGTAAGGTCATTATTATTGTGATTGGTCGTCACATTATAATTGATCAGGCTGATAGGAACCCCTACACTCTGTATCGCCTTACAATTAAGTCTTGTTGCTTCAGCAATGCCAAATTCTCCATTAATAAATCCAAAAACGTTAATTCCTAAATCTGCCATTTTAGTTTTCTATATAATTCAAACTGATTAATCTTCCAATGTTTCATAAAAATCATTCTGCTTTTTCTGCTTTTCAAAATTCTTTTTATGCACTAATGATAATTCGTATTTTTTGGGAACTTCTGTAAAGTTTTTGTTTCCATACAAAACTTCATGTACTTTGTTTTTCCAGAAGATTTTTTTATTGTTCTTGATAATCCTTGCCTGGTAGTCAGGGAAATTAATATACCCTTCGGCATTCATATCCCAGCCCATCTGCTGTACATATTCTCCTGTAATTCCTTCTACAATATTGATTCTCGGTACCAGGAACATTTCAACACTTTTTTCTTTTTTAAGATAAGGTTTCAATGTTTTGATGAATTGCTCGGTAGGGTATTCATCTGCATCAATCTGGAACAGATACTGACAGTTTGCTTTTTCTATTAACCTGTTTTTAAAAGTTGCAAAATCCCCGTCCAGTCTTGCTTCAAGTTTTACAATCGTATCATAATTAGCAAGCAATTCTGTCACTTCTTTGTTTTTATTGGTGATATCCTGAAGAACAATAATCTCATCATTCTTGTCGATCAAAGGAAGGAGAATCTCCAATAATTTTTTTAGTTCTTTTACTTCATCATTGACGGTAATTCCGTAAGAAACTGTTATAAATTTGCTGGAAAAGCGTGAAAGTAGGCTCATAACTAATTGTAGATTATAGGATAATTGCCGGAAAAGTGGGTGAAATAATTTTCAGCAATAATTTGTTGTACATAATTTTTATATTTCTTCGTGGGATAAAAGCAGCTTCCCGCTTTTTTGTAGTAATATCTTCTGAAAAATCCCGGAAGTTTTCTCTCGTTATTTTCTACTTCATTCCCTTGTTCTGTTCCTTTTATTTTGTATAAAATCTGAACATTGAATGCAGGGGGTAAAGCTTCAAACCAATTATTGATCTGGGAAAAATAGGCGAATGGCGTTTCTTCAAAACTATTCAGCTCCCCTTGATTATGATCTGAATAATAATATTCTTCAAAGATATCAGCCACTTTTTCAGGTCTGAAAACAAATACTCCGCCATTGATGCTTCCCTGTAATAAAGGATTCATTTCAAAATGACGATCTGTAAAATATATTTCACTGGTCTCTTCCAATATTCTTGGAATATGTCCCCAGGTTTTTTTGAACTCTTCAGTTCCTCTCGGATCCAAAATAGCGCCAAAGTATTTGTCTTCCGGAAGATAATCAAAAATTGAAGGTGCTTTATCTGAAATAATGATATCAAGATCCAAAAAAAGAACCATATCATAATCTCTTGTTTCTGCGGGAATCAGCAGTTTTTGAGATAGAAGCGGACGATGAAAAGTATCATCCATAGGTTTGTCAATAATCTTTAAATCTGCTCCACATTTTTTAGCATAGCTTTCAAACCTTGCTCTATTTTTGTTGTACATTTTCCAGTACTTCTCTCCTACAATAAAAAGACAGATTGCTTTTTTCATTGATCCTCTAAATTTATAAGTTACAAAAATACATTTTTAATGATAAGACTGCCTGAAATATTCTTTCGGTATTGTCATTATCAGCGAAAAAAAAATCTTTATTATTAAATTCCCTTCGTTACTGCATCAAAAAACCGTCCCAAAAATGAGACGGTCTGCTTGTAAAATATCAATATATTTAATTAATAGGCATAGAATTCAATTCCCTCAGAAGCATAACCAGATGGTCTTACGCCTGATCTTGAATAATAATGATCTTTACCATTCCAATATCTGTAAATAGGAACTGTATTAGGCTGCTGAGTTGCAAATGCATTAAACTCAATTCCTTCTTCTACATACCCCTGGTAATACCCCGGAGTTTTTGTATAATAGTGATCTCTCCCGTTATAATATCTGTAAATAGGAACAGTGTTTGGAGCTTTATATAAGAATGCATTGAACTCTATCCCTTCAAAAGAATACCCGCTATAGCTTCCCGGAGTTCTTGTATAGTAATGATCTAATCCGTTGTAATATCTGTAAATTGAAATGGTGTTGAATTCAAGATACACTTTATTGTCAATAAGATATTGATCTACATAAGCTTTAAGCTGAGCTTTTTTAGCCGCATCTTTCACTAGATCGTAAATAATCACCAATCCGTTGTTTCCAAAATCTACCAAAACTGAATTGCTTGCATTAGAGCTGTTCTGCCAGTTGGAAATATTAATTTTAGGATTTGTCTGATCAAGATTCAGATCTCCTACCAATCCTTTTGAAGGGTCTCCTCCTCTTGTTTTATAGGCTAATTTTTTAGAATAGTTCATGGATGATTCAGCAGTGTTCACATCATTTGTAACATCTACATCAAAAATATCTTTCATCCCTACTTTCACCCCGATTCTTGCAGCACGATCACGGCTTTGGCTTCTTGTTTCTGCCTGGAACATAACATCCAGTTTAGCACCTGTATAGATATCAAGTGTTACGTGAGTTCCGTAGTCCTGTACAATCTGTTGTGGAGTTTTTGTCTGTAAATCCTGAACAAATTCCGGAGTCAGATAATCTCCCAACATATCTGTCGTCGCATTGAATCTTAATCTTTTCTGTCTGATCGTCAGGTTATAACTTCCGTAGATATATTTTGCATCAAACTTATTGTTTGTAGTTACTGCAGAATTGAATCCTACTGAAAGTGTTTTCTTAAACAAAGGAATACCGGCTGTAACATTTACTTTGGTAGAAACCATTTTAGAGTATGACTCTGCATTTTCACCATATTCCTCAACATATTCCTGTGAGAATGTGTTTTCGCTCACTAATCTGTTCGCTTGTTCTGTTTTAAAACGATCAATATCAATCACTTTAAAACCTGCTGCAGTAGCATTGGCATATTCACCGGCAACATTATAACCATGCCCTAAGACGTCATAAATCCCGTCTCCTGCAAATTTGGCAGCCGATAAACGATTGCTTTTTGCTGCTGGACTGTCGGGAGTTACTTCAGTATTCAGCTCTTCTGTAGAACATGAGCTCATGAAAAGCATCAGTAAACTACTGAAGCAAAATAAAATTTGTTTTTTCATAGTAATATTTAAAAGTTTCGGCAAATATAATATTCAACAAGCAGTGATAAAAGCAATAGCACAATGATATATATCATTATTTAGTGAATTTAACATTTAATTAAACTCCTATTAATAAATGACATACTCATCACTATTTGTAATGTAAGAAAACAAAAAGAGTGAAAAATCTAATTAATCAAACACGCCAGAAGCTTTTATTTCCAGCACAATCCGCCAGTATAGGGCTTATATTTTCACAACACCTTATTTTAAATTATCATTTATAGCTTACAATAATTATTCGTCATTATACGATTGATCGCTTTTAAACAGTGTTTCATGAAAATCTATAGAAATAAATAAAAAAGTTAGAGTCAAAAAACCAATACCGGGTTATAAATCATCTCGTAAACGCATAATTTTAAGTAAATTTGCAAAAATTAAAATTGAAATGGAGAAAGTAAGAGTACGTTTTGCTCCAAGTCCTACAGGACCTTTACATTTGGGAGGCGTAAGAACTGCATTATATGATTATCTTTTTGCTAAAAATCAAGGGGGAGAGTTTGTATTAAGAATTGAAGATACAGATACCGCAAGATATGTAGAAGGAGCTGAAGAATATATAGAAGAAGCTTTAGAATGGTGTGGAATTATCCCTGATGAAAGTCCTAAGAAAGGAGGGAAATATGCTCCTTACAGACAATCTGAAAGAAGAGATATCTATGATCGATATACAGAGCAGATCTTAAAAACAGATTATGCTTATATCGCTTTTGATACTGCAGAAGAATTAGATGCAATTCGTGCAGAGTACGAAGCAAAAGGTGATGTTTTCTCATATGACAACAAAACCAGAAACCGTTTAAGAAACAATCTTGCCCTTTCTGAAGAAGAAGTTCAAAAATTATTGGACGAAAAGACTCCTTATGTCGTAAGATTCAAAATGCCTGTTGACAGAGTATTGAACCTTCAGGATATCATTCGTGGAAAGTTCTCCGTCAATACGAATACTTTAGATGATAAAGTTTTGGTAAAGAATGACGGAATGCCTACCTACCACTTCGCAAACATCATTGATGACCACGAAATGGAGATTTCTCACGTCATCCGTGGGGAAGAATGGCTGCCTTCTTTAGGACTTCATACACTTTTATACGAAGCAATGCAGTGGGAAGCACCACAATTTGCACACCTTTCTTTAATTCTAAAACCAGAAGGGAAAGGAAAATTAAGCAAAAGAGATGGTGATAAATTCGGGTTCCCGGTATTCCCGCTTGATTTCAAAGATCCTGTTACAGGAGTAATTTCTAAAGGATACAGAGAAAACGGTTATCTTCCAGATGCTTTCATCAATATGGTAGCACTATTGGGATGGTCTCCTGCAGATGATAAAGAAATTCTTCCTTTGGAAGAGATGATCAAGGAATTCGACCTTCATAAAGTACACAAAGCTGGTGCAAGATTCAGTAAAGAAAAATCTGAGTGGTTCAACCATCAGTATATGCAGATGAAGTCTGATGAAGAGATTCTTGAAATCCTGAAAAATACAGATCTGGATTTTTCCGGGGCTTCTGATGAGAAACTGATGAAAGTAATTCATCTGATGAAAGAAAGAGCAACGTTCCCGAAAGACATCTATGAAAACGGAAAATTCTTCTTTGAAGCTCCAACGTCTTACGATGAAAAAGCTTCAAAAAAAGCTTGGAATGACGAAACTTCTGCAATTTTAGGAGAATTGGCATCTGCTTTTGAAGCTACAGACTTCACGGCTGAAACATTGAAGCAGACCATGCATGATTTTGCTGAAAACAAAGGATTGGGTATGGGTAAAGTGATGATGCCACTACGATTGTCTTTAGTAGGAGAATTGAAAGGTCCGGACGTTCCGGATATTCTGGAAACCCTTGGTAAAGAGGAAAGTGTCTCCAGAATAAACAATGCTATAAATAATTTTAAATAGAATAACCATAATTTTTCATACATTTGAAAGATTTAATTTACTTCAAGAAATGGAATATTTAAGTTTCGAACTTCCTATCAAAGAATTGATGGATCAATACCAGACGTGTTCTTTAGTAGGAGAAGAAAGTGGTGTTGATGTAAAATTAGCATGCAGCCAGATTGAGGATAAGATTTTAGAAAAGAAAAAAGAAATCTATGGAAATCTTACCCCTTGGCAAAGAGTACAAATGTCTCGTCATCCAGATCGTCCTTATACCTTAGACTACATCCACGGAATGGCGGATAAAGGCAGTTTCTTAGAGCTTCACGGAGACAGAAATTTTGCTGATGATCCGGCTATGATTGGAGGATTGATTACCCTTGACGGTCAAAAAGTAATGATCTTAGGGACTCAAAAAGGGAGAACAACTAAAGAAAGACAGTATAGAAGATTTGGAATGCCAAATCCGGAGGGATACAGAAAAGCTTTAAGACTAATGAAGCTTGCTGAGAAATTCAATATTCCTGTGGTAACTTTAGTAGATACACCGGGAGCTTATCCAGGATTGGAAGCTGAAGAAAGAGGACAGGGAGAAGCTATTGCAAGAAACATTTTTGAAATGGTTCAGCTGAAAACGCCAATCTTCACTTACATCATCGGAGAAGGAGCCAGTGGTGGAGCATTAGGAATAGGTGTAGGAAATAAAGTATATATGTTGGAAAACACTTGGTATACCGTAATCGCACCTGAAAGCTGTTCTTCTATCTTATGGAGAAACTGGGATCACAAGGAAGATGCAGCCAATGCATTGAACCTTACTCCAGCAGATGCTTTAAGAGAAAAGTTCATCGACGGGATTATTGAGGAACCGCTTGGAGGTGCTCATTATGACCAGGAGACAACTTATTTAAACTTGAAAAATTCTATTTTACAAAATATCAAAGCTTTCTCCAAATTTACAGGACAGGAGCTTGAAACCCAGAGACAAGATAAATTCATTGCGATGGGTCAGTTTAAAGGATAAAAAATAAAAAGGTTAAGAATTTCTTCTTAACCTTTTTTCTTTAGTTTTCTTCTGTTCTATTCTGCAACGTTCAATGCTATTTCAATATCCTGTTCAATTTTCTTTAAAGAAGAATATTTGGCATCACACACCATGGTTGTCATGACATATTCACCTTTATCTACCAAAATAAAGTTTTCTCCTTTTGCAGGAACAGTTAGGTTATAATATTTTTTGCCGCTTATTTTTACAATAAGGTTACAGGCTGATCTGTTTTTAATATTGACGTACGCTTCACTTTTATTGACATCATTATTAAAGAGATGAGTCAGCATGGCTGCCCTTCTTTTATTTTCTTCGCTTGGTTCAGATTTAGAGGTTCCCGCAGTCTTTGCCGCAGAACCTACTGAACCTACTGAAGCATAGGTCGTTCTTCTTTCTTCTTTTAAAGCATCAATAGCAGCAGCTGTATTATTAGAAACAGGCTTACCATTAGCGGTATAGGTTTTATTCGCTGCGACTGTTTTACCACTGTTTAGCTCGTTATTCTTTACGATATTTTCAATTTTTTCTTTACTGATCGGTTTTATAGTAGGCTTTGCTTCGGGAGAATTACCTGCCATAATAATATCAATCAGTTTTCTTTTAAAAAAATCTGTTTTAGCGTGTCCCGGATTCTGTTTCAAAAAGCCGGCAATGACTCTTGCCTCTTTTGAAATCTCTGCTTCCTGTTCTGTATAGATGATTACAGTTTCTTTTTCAACAACAGCTTTAGATTTTGTTTTTTTCTTTTTTTGGGAAAAACCAAGTGAGAAAATGCATATAAATAGGAGGAATAAGATTTTTTTCATTAATCAAATCTTTAAAATAGTATTAAATATATTAATAACGTGAAAAGTCATTTTTTAGTTTATCATTAAAATCATTATCTTTGCACTGCTCTAAATTTAAGCTAAAAATTAATACTAATCTTAAATAAAAAAAATAATAGATATTATGTCTTATACACCAGCTGCTGCAGACGTAGCAAAATTGAGAAACCAAACAGGTGCAGGTATGATGGACTGCAAGAAAGCTTTAGTTGAAGCTGAAGGAGACTTCGAAAAAGCGGTAGATATCCTTAGAAAAAAAGGACAAAAAGTTGCTGCTAACAGAGCTGACAGAGAATCTGCTGAAGGTGCAGTAATCGCAAGAGTAAACGAGGACAACACTTTAGGTGTGGTAATCTCTCTAAACTGCGAAACTGACTTCGTTGCTAAAAACGAAGCGTTCATCGAACTAGCTTACGAATTAGCTGAAATGGCAATTTTCGCTGCTACTAAAGAAGAACTTTTGGCTACAGATTTCCACGGACTTACTGTTGCTGACAAATTAATTGAGCAAACAGGAGTTATCGGTGAAAAAATCGAGATCGGTTCTTTCGAAAGAATCCAAGGAGATTTCTTAGGAGCTTATATCCACGCTGGAAACAAAATTGCTGCAATCACTTCTCTTTCTGCTAAGGTAGACGGATCTGACGAAGCTGCTAAGTCTGTTTCTATGCAGGTTGCTGCTATGAACCCAATCGCTTTGGACGAAACTAGAGTTTCTCAGGAGACTATCGACAAAGAATTAGAGATCGAAAGACACAAACTTACTGAAGAAGGTAAGCCTGCAAACATTATCGACAATATTCTTAAAGGTAAAATGCAGAGATTCTACAAAGACAACACTTTGGTACACCAAGACTTTATTAAAGACTCAAGTATCTCAGTTGCTGATTACGTAAAATCTGTAAACGCAGACCTAAAAGTAACAGGATTTGTAAGAGTAAGCTTATAATCCATCTTTTAAAAAAATATGAGATCCCGGTGAAGTTCACCGGGATTTTTTTATTCTAAAAAGGCGTTATTATTAACACAATATGACGAGAGTTTTAAATATTCGATAATTACACAACAATCACGATTTCAAAGTTTTTTTTGTATAAAAAATTGATTATTAATGTTTAAATTTGCGGCCCCATATAATAACGCATGAAAAAATTTCTACTGGCTATTTGCTCTTTTCTTTGTTTATTTGCTAATGCACAATTGGATTCTGAGCATTGGATCGCTCCTATGTCGGCAAGCAGTCTTCTTGGAACACCGAAAGGATATCTTTACCTTTCAACCAATGAAACAATTCCCTTTTCTGTACAGGTGTATAACAACAACAATGTAATTTCTACTGTTCAGGTAAGCAAAGGAAATCCGACACAAGTAACCATCCCTAACAATATGATGATTGCTTCTGCCCCATCCGGGTTGTTTACTTCCACCTCAATGGGATTATATGTAAAAGGAAGTAAAAAATTCTTTGCCAGCTATAGATTTACTGTACAGGACCAGGCGGAATTTATTACCTCAAAAGGATTAGCCGGACTTGGAAAAACTTTCTTTGTGGGAATGGCCCCTAATACGACGGCCAAACCTTATGTGAACTCTACTATTGGAGTCACTGCAACGGAAGACAATACTACTGTAACGTTATCCGGATATAACCCTGGTGTTGTTTTTTCTGACGGTATTTCAGCTCCGTCAAGAACTTTCACAATCAATAAAGGAAAATCATACATCCTTGAAGCGCAGAGTAATCTTAATCCTAATAACTTAGCAGGACTGGTAGGAGCAAAAATTGTTGCCAGTAAACCAATCACTGTAACCAACGGAAACTTCAACAGCATCTATACTACCCAAAACAATACGAATGTAGACGTTCTTATGGATCAGGCTGTTCCTGTGGAAAGACTGGGAAAAGATTTTGTAATGGTAAAAGGAAACGGACCTGCAAATTCAGGAATGGAAGCAGCCGTAGTGATTGCAACGGTAAATAATACCAAACTTACCGTAAATGGAATCCTTTTGAATAATGTGACCTTAAATGCGGGACAATATTATGTTGTTCAGGGAACTAATTATGTAAACCAGGTGAACGGAAATTACAATATGAGTATTTCCGCCAACAATAATGTATATGTATATCAGCTTCTTGCTGGAACATCTTCAGGTACGGTGTATGCGACAGGCGGAATGAACTTTATCCCTCCATTAAGTTGTTTCTTACCCAAAGAGATCAACGAAATTGGATTTATTAATAAAATAGGAAATGATACTTTCAATACCAGACTTAATATTATTACTCAGACAGGTGCTGCAGTAACAATTAATGGAAATCCAATTGCAGCGGGTACCGGACCGGCACCTGTGACAGGAAATCCTAACTGGGTTACCTATTCTATTCCGAGTGTAACAGGAAATATAACCGTTGCTTCTACAAAACCGGTTACAGCAGGAATTGCTGCCGGAAACGGAGCGGTAGGATATGGAGGTTATTTTGCCGGATTCTCATCTATTCCGGTGATTACAAAAACAGGCGATTGTTATAATGGGGTTCTTCTTTCTGTAGAAAGTGGTTATGATGCCTATCAATGGTATCTTAACGGAACTCTGATCAACGGAGCTACATCACCGTCTATCAACCCGGATTTATATGGCTCGGGAGTGTATACTTGTTATATTACCAGAACCAATTGTGAATCCAGACTTACTGCAGAATTTGATTATACCGTATGTCCGCCCATCACTACGACTACTTATGATATTGGATCATGTGCTACAAAAATCATCAATCCTGTATTGAGCAATTCCACTCAGGCTGTGGATCCAACCAACACAAGCATTATTGTACATCCTACCAATGGAACTGTTTTTGTAAACCCTACAACAGGACAGATTACCTATACTCCTAATGCAGGTATTACAACAAATACATCTGATACTTTCACTTATTATATTCAGGGAACCGGAAATCCGGCTGCTTTTGAATATTTTAAAATTATAATCAACACTCATGTGTTCCAGGTAACCAATGCTTCTTTGACTTCTTGTGCAGCAGCCAATGGAAACGGAACATTCAACCTGACTACAGCAATTATCACTCAGGAGCCGGGTGCTGTGGTTACTTATTTTACCAATGCTAATTTAACAGGGCAGATTGCCAATCCAGCAGCTTATTCGGGACAGTCGGGAACGATCTATGTGAATGTAACCTCTTATGGATGTTCTAAAACAGCTACCATCACATTAAATACCTATCCTACTCCCAACCTTAATACGAGTAACTTCAATACTGCGATTTGTGATGATAATTTTGATGGAGTTGTAAATGTCAACTTTACCAATGTAACCCCACAAATTGTAACGAATCCAGCGAACTTCATTGTAAAATATTATCTAAATCAGGCTGATGCAAATGCTGGAAACAACAATAATCTTCCTGCTAACTGGACTTTCACAGCCAATACAATTGTCTATGTAAGAGTATCCGGTGTTGTTGGAGAATGTCCTCCTGCTTTGGGCCAAATCAACTTTACTATTGGAAACAAGATTCCTTTGATTACCAATAATGGACAGGCTGATATCTGTGATAATGATCTTAATGGTTCTGAAGCAGTAAACCTTAATGATTATAAAGCTTTATTCACCACAGATCCAGGGGTAATTCTATCATTCTACACCTCACTGGCGAATGCACAGGCAGGACTAAATCCTATTGCAGCATCGCAAACGCTTACTTCTTTTAGCAATGTTTTTTATGTAAGATTTCAAAGCAGTACGGCATGTACTAATACAGCTGTTTTAACTCTTACTCTTAAAACGCCTAAAAAATCAACCCAATTACGTGATCAGGTTATCTGTTCTAATGAAAAAATAATGCTGGATGCAGGTCCCGGATTCACTTCGTACTTATGGAGTACCGGCGCTACTTCTCAAAATATTTCTGCAGGAGCCGGAACTTATTATGTAGATCTTGGATTCAACGGATGTGTATACCGTCAGTATGTAAATGTAACAACTTCACAAGCACCTATTATTACTAAAATAGATGTTGTAGGCTCTACAGCCACTATTTTTGTAACCGGAGGAACAGCTCCTTATAAATATTCATTAAACGGTTTCGATTACCAGGCTTCCAATGTTTTCACAGGATTATCAAGAGGTCTTCATACTGTATATGTATTGGGTTCTGATGGATGTAGTCACGTAACCAAAGAGTTTTTGGTTCTTAACCTTATCAATACGATTACCCCGAATGGAGATGGAATAAATGATGTTCTTAATTATTCAGAATTAAGGATCAAACAGAACGTTACAATTGAGATTGCGGACCGCTACGGAGCCTCTGTATATAAGTCTTCTGACAAAAATTATACATGGGACGGAAAATCGAATGGGAGAAACCTTCCTACGGGAACATATTGGTATATAATCAGATGGACAGAACCAGATACGAAATTACCAGTTTCGTATTCAGGATGGCTTTTAATTAAAAATCGGGAATAATCTTTTAACATTTATTTAAATTTTATTAAAAGTATTTCATTTTTTATTTTAATTTTGTAGAAATCCTAATTCCATACACATGAAAAGATTTCTACTCAGTTTGGTATTAATTTTTTTGACAATTAATACACTCTTTGCACAAAGGGATAGCGAGCATTGGATTGCTCCTTATTATGACAGTGTTGGAGGGTATACGAACATGATATACCTTTCCACTGATTCTACAACTCCCTTTGATGTAACTATTTACAACAACAATGCTGTAGTCACGACGGTTACCATCAGTAAGGGTAGCCCGCAAACCTACAAGGTTGCCAACAACCTTATTTCTACAGGTACAACTACAGAAGCATTCAATGTAGGTAATAAAGGACTATATTTAAAAGCATTAAAACCTTTTTATTGTAGTTTAAGACTTGCTCAGAGTGTTCACGGAGAAGTTATTACCAGTAAAGGAAGAGCTGGAATCGGAAAAACATTTTTCGTTGCGAGTGCTCCCAATACCAATACAAGCAGTATTCAGAACTTTACAGCAGGTATCCTTGCTACTGAGGACAATACTAATGTAACCGTATCATGGAATCCTACTGCCGGAGTCGTTTTTATCAATGGAACTCCTCCAGGTAACACCCATACCTTTACCTTGCAGAAAGGACAATCTTTCATTCTTGCAGGATCAGGTACCCAGTCGGCCAACAAGAATGGTTTTATCGGAGCAAAAGTGGTAGCAGACAAACCTGTAACCCTTACTAATGGAAGTTGTAATGCCAACTTCTCTACTTCACCATCCGGTAGTGACCCGGTTCTGGATCAATCTGTACCGGTTGACAGACTTGGAAATACATTTGCTATTGTAAAAACAAGATCTACTGTCCCTACCCAGAATATGGAAGGAGGACTTATCATTGCTACAGAGGACAACACTGAAGTCTTCTTAAATGGTGGTGGTATGCCAGTGGCAACACTTGCTGCCGGAGGATGGTACAGAATCAATGAGACCAGCTATGTGGCTCAAGGTACTTCGGGGCATTCAAATATGTTTATTTCAACAACCAAAAACGTATATCTATATCAGTTCGTAGGGGTAGGTAATAGTGAAGCTACCAACGGGTTCAACTATATACCGCCATTGAACTGTTTCCTTCCAAGAAAAATTGATGAAATTGGAAAGATCAATGAAATGCCAATTGGAACAGCTGGAGCCAGTGCAGTTCAGGATATTATTGTAAAATTAAATATCTTAACAGAGACAGGGGCAACAGTATTGGTAAATGATGCGCCTCCAGCTGCGACAGACGGTCCATATCCATTGGCAGGAAACTCCAACTGGGTAACGTATGGAATTACCGGAGTAACAGGAAATATTAAAATCACTTCTACAAAAGCTGTAACAGCTGGTATCAATGGTGGATTCAGTTCTGCAGGATACGGTGGTTACTTTGCCGGATTCTCATCAATCCCTGTAATTGCTAAAAAAATAGGAGAATGTGTACCAGGGATTATTCTTGAAGTAGATGACGGATATGAAACATACCAATGGTACCGTGATGGAGTAGCTATTTCAGGGGCAACTACTTACACTTATACACCTACACAGTCAGGAAACTATACTGTAAAAGTAACGATGGGAACATGTCCTCCAGTGACAACTCCTATCTATAAAGTACAAAACTGTTTAAAAGAAACGACACAAGCGCTTAATGCTTGTTCTACTAAAATTATTACGCCTACGTTTACATCGTCAACACAAGCAGTAGTTCCAACTACAGTAGTAATTTTAACTCCTCCTACAAAAGGAACCGCTGTGGTTAATCCAAACGGAACAATCACCTACACTCCGAATGCAGGATATTTAGGATCAGACAAGATTATTTATAAATTCTGTGGAAACTCAGTAGAGTTTACAGATTGTGAGCAGGTAACATTAAACCTTACTGTAGTACCATTCATTGTAACAGATACTTCTATTAAGGCATGTTGGTACGATGTAGCTCCTTATGCTTATTTTGATCTTACCAAAGCTAAAGTAACAGACTATAATGCGGTTACAAAAAAATACTACCGTACTTTAAACGATCTTACGGCAGGGATCAATGAAATCACAACACCAGAAAACTTCCCTTCAACAGGTGGATTTGTATATGTGAAAGTAACGACTGCTGAAGGATGTACAGCGAATGCAAAAATTGAATTAATTGTACTTCCAATCAAAAAATCTCCTATCCTGGTAGATCAATATATCTGTATGGATGCAAAAACAAACCTGGATGCAGGTTCTGGATACGACTCATACCTATGGAGCACAGGTGCTACCACTTCAGGGATCAGAGATGTAGGCGTTGGAGAATATTCTGTAATACTAAGTAAGAACGGATGTTTCCTTACTCAGACTGTAAAAGTGAAGAAAGTTGAAGATCCGGTTATTCAAACCATTGAAATCAACAACAACACAGCGACAGTAATTGTAAGCGGAGGGAAAGCTCCTTACAAATATGCAGTTGACGGAACGGCTAACTGGCAGGATTCAAGTACTTTCACAGGTTTAACAAGAGGACAGCATACTTTCTATGTAAAAGATTTTTATAACTGTACTCCTATTTCTGTTGAAATTACCATCCCTAATCTATTAAATGCCATTACCCCTAATGGAGATAATGTAAATGATTATATAGATTACAGTGAACTGGCTTATAAAGACAACCTAACATTTGTAGTATATGACAGATATGGAAATATGGTATTCACCGGAAATAAATTCAATAACTTCAGATGGGACGGTAAGCACTTTGATAAGAAAATAGGAACAGGAACTTACTGGTATCATATCAACTGGACTGAGTCCAACAAAGAAAAGACTCCAGTAAAATATACAGGTTGGATTCTTGTTAAAAACAGAGAGTAATAATTAGTTTAAAACTATATTTTATAAGCCACGATCATCAAATCGTGGCTTATTTTTTTAAATTAATAATGAATATCATAAAATATTTCAATCACTAATCAACTATTCTGTTATTTTTGTACAAACTATAACTAAATATATATATGAAGAAGATTATATCGATTCTTCTGTTCTTGTTTGTGGCAACTCAAATGCTTTTTGCGCAAAGAGATACGGAACACTGGTTTGCTCCTATGGCAGCCCGATCCCCCAAAGTTGTCACTCCTATGCAGGCCCTTTATTTCTCTACAGATTCTGCGACTCCATTTACAGTAGACATTTATAGTAACAATACTATACTGGGTACCGTTACAATCAGTAAAGGTTCTCCACAGACATTTAATATTCCGTTGAATAGAATGGTTGCTACGATCAATGGGGAACTATTCACCCCTGGAAATAAAGGTTTGTACACTAAAGGATCAAAACCTTATTTTGTCACTTACAGATTCTCGGTAAGTCAGCACGGGGAAATACTAACATCAAAAGGAAAAGCCGGGATTGGGACAAAATTCTATGCGGTAACCTCTCCTATAGAAGAACTCAACGGCGAGTATAATTTCACCACCGGAATTCTGGCAACAGAAGACAATACCAAAGTGACAGTTTCCAATTATTCTGCCAACGTAGCATTCACCAACGGATGGACTGGGGTGACCAACCCTACGCTTACTTTTACATTAAATAAAGGGCAATCCTATATTATTGAAGGAATAGGTGATAAAACAGTCAATAAAGAAGCCTTCATTGGAGCCAAAATAGAATCTGACAAACCTATTTCAGTGACTAACGGAAATTTCAACGGACAGTTCGCAATGGCTGCAGGTGGTTCTTATCAGGGATCTGATATTATCATGGACCAGTCTGTACCGGTAGACCGACTCGGAAATGAATTTGTCGTTGTAAAAGGAAACGGTGACATCAGCAGAAGAATGGAAGATGCTTTGATTGTAGCTACTGAAGGAGGCACTCAGGTATATATTAATAATGCAGCAACGCCAGCTGCAACATTAGCTGAAGGTGAAAGTTACAGGGTAAACAAAATCAATAATAACAACTATATCAACCAAGGGAATGATCATTACAACATGTACATCAGAACGACAAAGAATGTATATGTTTACCAGCTGATGGCAGGGGTTGGAGCCAGTAATGCAACACTTGGGTTCAATTATATCCCGCCATTGAACTGCTACCTTCCAAGAAAAATTGATGAGATTGGAAAAATCAAGGACCTTCCTTATTCTACAACTCTTACAGGACATATCGTAAAACTAAATATTCTTACAGAGGCTGGAGCCAATGTTACCGTAAATGGAGCTCCTTTACCAGCTACCCAGGGTCCATATCCAGTAACAGGAACTCCAAACTGGGTCTCTTACTCTGTACCTGATATTACAGGAAATGTGACCATTAATTCTACAAAAGCTGTTACTGCAGGTATCTCCGGAGGTAGTGGTGTAGTAGGATATGGTGGTTATTTTGCAGGATTCTCCTCCATTCCTGTTATCGCAAAACAAAATGGTGAGTGCATCCCCGGAATTGTTCTGGAAGTTGATGACAGCTTCGATACTTACCAGTGGTATAAAGAAAATAATCCTATTCCAGGTGCAACAAGCCACTCTTATACTCCTACACAATCAGGAAACTATACGGTAAAAATTACAGTCGGATCGTGCCCGCCGGTATTCACCCCTGTGTATAAGGTGTATACATGTCTTAAGAAAACAATCATAAACGATACGGTATGTGACGGAGTAAAACAGATTGTACCCACATTCTCCAATTCTACCCAAACTGTAGTACCGGGAACGGTAATCATCATTACTCCTCCCACTAATGGGAATGCCGTTCTAGATCCGGCTACTGGTGTCATAAGCTATGCTCCGACGTACGGTTATATTGGTCCGGATAAGATCATTTATAAGTTTTGTGGAAACAATCCTGATTTTACAGATTGTGAAGAAGTGACATTAAATTTAACCATATCGGAAAGTCCTGTAGTGAATGATGCTTTAATAAGAACCTGCTTCCTGGAAGCTAATATTGCTACCGGATTGTTTAATCTTACCAATGTCAATGTAACGCTGGCTACCGGAATTACCAAGAAATACTACCCTTCTCTTGCAGATGCTCATGCCGGAACCAATGAAATTCTGACCCCTGCTACTTATATCGCTCCTAATGGGGTCGTTTATATAAAAGTAATTAATGGGAATGGCTGCTACAGAGTGGCAATGGTAACCCTTGTAGTTCTCCCTCCTGTAAAATCAGATGTGTTAGTAGACAAAATCATCTGTATGGAAGAAAAAACCACACTGGATGCAGGTCCTGGATTCAAAAGCTATGAATGGAGTACCGGAGCAACCACTCAATCCATCAAAAATGTAGGAGTGGGAGTCTATTGGGTAAAACTAAAAACCGGAGAATGCATCACCCTGCAGACGGTAAAAGTATATGCATCGGAACAGCCCGTTATTTCAAACATTGATATCTCAAACAATACAGTAACAGTGAATGTTATAGGAGGTACTCCACCTTATAAATATTCTATGGACAATATAAGCTGGCAGGATTCTAATCTATTTACCAATATTGCGAGAGGAAATGCCAGCGTCTACGTAAAAGATGCTTATAATTGTGAACCTATAAAAGTCGATATCACGATTCCCAATCTGATCAATGTCATTACTCCTAATCAGGATGGAGTAAATGATGTGATAGACTACTCTTCACTGGCCGTTAAAAACAATCTTGTATGTAATATTTTTGACCGATATGGAAGCAAAATCTTCCAGGCAGATAAAACCAACGGATACAAATGGAACGGAACGGCAGACGGCAGCAAAAGAGTTCCTACAGGAAACTATTGGTATGAAGTAGGCTGGAATGAGCCTAATGCCAAGCAAACACCCATAAAATTCACAGGTTGGATTATGGTAAAAAACAGAGAGTAATCCTACAGGCATAAAGTTTTGAAAGCCACGATTTTGAAATCGTGGCTTTTTTATTATGTTTTCAACTATTTAATACTTTTTATTATTAAATTTGTGATAAATACTACTACTGAATGAAGAAAATTCTATCTTTTTTATTTATATTTTATTTTTTCACCTCTGCTTTTGCCCAATTGGACCGAGAGCATTGGTTTGCTCCTATGATGGATAGGACAAGTGCTACCAATCCTTATCAGAAACTGTATTTATCCACCAGCAGAACGACTCCTTTTCCGGTAAGTATTTATAACAATAACGTACTGATCGGAACGGTGAATATCAGTAAAAATAATCCACAGAAATTCGATGTATTAAGAAATTATATTATCACCACTCTGCAGGCAGATTTATTTACCCCTACCACCAAAGGATTATACCTTAAAGCAGAATTTCCTTTTTATGCCAACTTAAGGTTTTCGGTATTCAATCATGCTGAAATCATTACTTCCAAAGGAATCTCGTCTAAAGGAACCAGCTTCTATGCCGCCTCTGCTCCGATCACTGTGAGCAACAATATTCTGAATTTCATGACCAGCGTACTGGCAACAGAAGATAATACCACCGTTACTATTTCCGGATACACTCCTACCGTTCAGTTTTCCAACGGGATGACCGGAGCCACAAATCCCACAATGACTTTCACCTTAAACAAAGGACAATCTTATATTATTGATGGAGTTGGAGATATAACAGGAAATTTTGATGGCTTCATTGGTTCAAAAATCATTTCAAACAAACCGGTCAATATCACCAATGGAAATTTTAACGGACAATATGCCGGAAACTTTCCTTCCAGTTCGGACATTTTAATGGATCAGGCAGTACCTGTCAACAGACTGGGGAATGAATTTGCTCTTGTAAAAGGAAACGGACCCATAGGATCCAATATGGAGGGTGCTGTTGTCATTGCTACTGAAGACAATACCCAGATCTTTGTTAATAATGAAATTCCTCCTATTGCAACCATCAATGCAGGAAAATATTATGTTGTACCTGATTCCAAATATATCCTTCAGGGAAACGGACATTATAATTTGTATCTAAAAACATCTAAAAATGCCTATGTCTATCAGATTTTAGCAGGAGATTCCAACTCGGGAAATGAAACTGCTACCGGAGGATTCAATTTTATTCCGGCTTTGAACTGCTACCTTCCCAAACAGATTAATGAACTAGGACTTATTAATGAAAATTTTGTTCATTCCAATGGGAATCCTTCAGGAGGTCTCAACATTCCTACAAAACTCAACCTTATTACGGAAAGAGGAGCTACCGTTACTGTAAACAGTGCTACGCCTCTTGCAATCACAGGTCCTTATAATATGACAGGAACCACCAATTGGGTAACCTATGGAATTCCTAATGTGACGGGAACCATTACAGTTGTTTCAGACAAAGCTATTATGGCAGGAATCACTGCTGGAAGTGATGCCGTAGGATACGGAGGTTTCTTCGCTGGTTTCCCCACACAGCCCGTTATTTTAAAATCAGGCGACGGATGTATTCCTGGGGTAGTTCTTACCGTAGATCCTCTTATCTATGATACGTATCAATGGTACAGAAACGGATCACTTATTCCGGGAGCTACTGCTTCTTCATTCACTCCTACGCTACCTGGATATTATACCTGTTCTGTAACGATGGGTAGCTGTGCGCCATTAGTCACCGAACAACTTAAAGTTCTTAACTGTACAAAACTGACCAATGCAGCCTACAATGTATGTACTACACAGACTATAACACCTGCTTTCAGTACTTCATCACAAACACCTGCTCCGGGCACTGTAGCGATTACAACAGCACCTGCATTGGGTACTGCAGTGATCAATTCAACGACAGGGATCATTACTTATACCGTGACAACTCCCGGTACATCAGGAACGGACACATTCACGTATACATTCTGTGGAAATGATCCGGACTTTCCTGATTGTGAAACGATCACCGTTACGATTAATATCCAGGCTCTTGTTGTCATGAATACGACCTTAACGGCCTGTGACATAAACGGACAGGGAACCTTCAACCTCACGACAGCAAACGTTACTAGTAATTCACCGGTTACGATTACTTATTACCCTACTCTTTTGGATGCTCAGAATGAAAACGCAACAGCATTGATCACCAATACAACAGCTTATACTGCACCCAATGGTACAATCATATATGCAGTTGTCAAAAACAATATAGGATGTAAAAGTATAGCGCAAATCACATTATCTCTTTTCAATAAAGCGATTGTTTTAGATAATTACAATGGTATTTTCTGTGATGATAACCTGGATGGAACAGTTACTGTTATCCTTCCTAATATTACTCCTCTTGTTCTCAATAATCCTAATTTCTTTACCAATGTAAGGTATTATGCAAACCTGGCGGATGCCAATGCAGGAAATATCAATACGCTTCCTAACAGCTGGAGTTATACAGCCACAACTACTATTTACATCAGAGTAGATTCTCCGGACGGCTGTGCTGCTGTGATCAAACCTTTGCAGTTCAGTATCGGAGCTAAAGTACCATTAATCACCAAATCTGTTACAGAAAGTGTTTGTGATGATGATTTAGATGGAATAAAAAGTGTCAATTTAGCACAGTTTATCCCTCAGTTTACATTAGATCCTAATGTTACTTTCACATTCCACGCCACTTTATCAGATGCTCAGAACAATGTGAATATCGTCTCCTCACCGGTTAATATTACAACCTCTCAAACATATTATATCCGTTTTGAAAAAAATGGAGTATGTCCTGAAGTGGCAACCCTTAAAATCAATATTAAGATCCCTAAAAAATCGGATGTATTAAAAGATAAAGCTATTTGTCCAAAGACAACGACTACTTTAGATGCAGGCCCTGGATTCGAAAGGTATTTATGGAGTACAGGAGCTACCACCCCTTCCATTACCAATGTTGCTCCGGGAAGTTATTGGGTAGAGCTTACCTTCAATGGCTGCGTTTACAAACAGTATGTGAACGTTACAGAACTGCCAATTCCTGTGATTACTTCTATTGAAATCGACGGAACAACAGTAAAAGTGGGAGTAAGCGGAGGCACACCACCTTATGAATATTCTTTGGACGGTGTGATATGGCAGAGTTCCAATGTTTTTTACAACGTACCCAGAGGGGCTCACAATGTATTTGTAAGAGACTCTAAAATGTGTGAGGAAGTCAAAAAACCATTTGCCATTATCAATCTGATCAACACCATCACTCCAAATGGAGACGGTTATAATGAGGGAATCGATTATTCTGCCCTCATGGCCAATGAAAACCTTGTATTCCGGATCTTTGACAGGTATGGTGCTGAGGTCTTCAGGGGAACTCCCGAAAACAGATATACCTGGGATGGAAGAATAGGCGGAAGATATGTTCCTACAGCCACTTACTGGTATTTTATCACCTGGACAGAGTATGGCTCTGCTCTTACGGTAAAATATTCGAGCTGGCTATTGGTAAAACACAGATAAGACAAGGAAACCGGAAGAAAGAATAACTGAAAACTCAGCACACTTTTCTTCCGGTTTTTTATTTGAATCTTTATTTTTTTAAGTTAATGACAAGTTTCTAACAGTCCTTAACAATTAAATCCCAAAGTTTAATATAACTTTAACCACTATTCATCATCTAATTAGGCAAAATTGCTATATTTCTATGTAATTTTGCGCATTATATGAAGAAACTGTTTACTCTACTGCTATTGGTTTTTCTGGCAAAAATGAATGCACAAATATATTCCGGAGAGGTATTTCTGAGAGACAACTCTATTTTATATCTCAATCAGGTATATGTTACGAACCTGACTATACAAAAAACCGTTCTTACGGACTACAATGGTAATTTTAAGATTCCAGCTAACCCTGGAGATGTCATCCGGTTTACCTCTATTGTTACCGAAAGAAAAGACATAAAGCTAACTCCTCAATCGATGACGCAGAAAAATCTGGTTGAGCTTAAAATTGCCTATTATGAAATTCAGGAAATTGTCCTCAGCAGGTTCAAACCTACTGGAAACCTACGGTATGATGTAAATTCGTTAAGAAAAGAAGATAAAGCATATGCGCTCAAGAAAGTCATTGGTCTTCCTGAACCGAAAGGTGACGGAACTCCACCTGAACTTCCTGTTGCCGGACTACGAGATGGCGGATTGACCTTCAGCCTTGAAAGCATCTATGATATTCTTTCCGGGGATAGAAAGAAAAAGCAGCGTTACCAGGCTTACGAAAGAATGAACACCTCCGTTGCCCAGATCAAAAATTATTTAGGAAAAGACTATTTTACAAGATTCAAAATTCCTGAGAATTTAATTGATAATTTCCTTCAGTTCGTTTATACCTCTGAAAACATCCAGGCCTATGTATTGGCTGGTAACTTTGAGGCAGTAAAGATTCCTATTGAAAAATATCTGCCGATCTATCAGAAGAGACTTAGAAGCTCACATCTTCAGGAGGTTGTAAGCAGCAATTAAAAATTCCGATAAAAAATAAATCAGACTATACAATAATCCATGTTTCACGCATGGATTATTTTTTTTGAAACAATAAAAATTTAGCCCAAACCTTTACTATAAAATATTTCAATATAGATAATTCAATTTTAACAATATATAATTCTATAATATTCAAAAAAATATTAAATTTATCTCACGAATAGGTGTTTAAAATAAAAATACTTATATTCCGTTATCCAAATAAAAACTAACCAGCGCAAAACGTAAATTAAATGAGAAACACCAATTCTAATTTAATATTAATTAATGAAAAAAGTACTTTTACTTCTTGGCTGTATGTTTCTTTTTATGGTGTCTGCTCAAAAAAAAGGCAAAGACTATAGTAATATTCTGAAGAGTAATAATATCTATGAGATCAATGCATTTTTAAGAGATGCCCATCCAGATGATCCACGAAGATCTGTTCTGAAACCAAAGGTAATGGACCTGATGAAAGAATACATCAAAAATGCACACCCTGCTGATCAGAAGGTAAAAGACATGCAGGAAATGCTTGCTATGCTGAGAAGAAGACCTTCTACAAAGATCACCTTCGATGAAATGAATGCGATCATCAAACAAAAACAAATTGCAAAGTATAAAGCTGAGCTGGCAGCGAAACAGTTTACTGCCGTTTATACTCCAAGCACGACTCAGAATACCTATGTTGTCAATACAACAGCAAATACTGCAGTTCTCAATGCTGAAGCAGAAGAATTCAACATGCTGATGGCCGTCTCTCCCGTAGAACATAAAAACAAAACAGTAAAAATCCTCAATTCCTTATTTGATAATGATCCTAATGCTAAAGAGTGCATTGTCATGATTCAAAACAAATCTGACTGTAATATCATTGTAAGAATGGAAGGTGTAGGCACCACCAAATACAGACTGGCAGTACCTGCTCAGGGTGAAGGTTCTATTGTCATAGAAAAAGGCCAGTACCTTTTCTCCAGTTTGGTTTGCGGAGCGCAATATGCCTCACAAAAAACAATACAAAGAGCCATTATGGTCGCTTTAGGAAGCCAATAATCTCAATCATAAACGAATTAGTTCTCTGCCTTTTACCTGCAAAAGGCAGAGATTCTCCATAAATTTTTAGTATTTTTGCACTCATTTTATAACTCAATGGGCAAGAATAAATTAGCAAGATTTACAGAAAACAAAATATTACCGAATGTAATACAACCTACAAGAGAAGAGGCCTTAGAAGGCTTCGATCTTAAAGGAAAATGGAGAGAAAATTTCTTTAAAAACGAGAATCCAATTGTATTGGAATTAGGTTGTGGAAAAGGAGAATATTCTGTAGGACTTGCCAAAACATTTCCTGAAAAGAATTTTATAGGAGTTGATATTAAAGGGGCCAGATTCTGGTTTGGTGCCAAAGAAGCTGTAGAAAGTAACATGAATAATGTCGCTTTTCTGAGAACTCAGATCGAACTCGTTGATTATTTTTTTGCTGAAAATGAAGTAGATGAAATATGGATTACGTTCCCGGATCCACAAATAAAATATAAAAGAACAAAACACAGATTAACACATCCGGATTTTTTAAACCGATATAAAAAGTTCCTGAAGCCAGGAGGTATCGTTCACCTGAAAACCGATTCAGAGTTTCTGCATGGGTATACACTGGGATATTTACAGGGGGCAGGCTATGAAATTATCAGCGCGCACCATGATATCTATGGGGCACCTGAATACGATCCTAATACGGAGCATTTGAGAGATATCAAAACGTATTATGAAGAGCTATTCTCGGCTAAAGGAAAAACAATTACTTATATTAAATTCCGGATAAGCTGATGAAATAAACAAACTTGATGAAAAAAAAAATTTCAACGATTTTATTCTTCACATTTCTAATACCCGTCTTTACAAATGCTCAAAAAAGCAATAAAGACATTCTAAAAAACACAAACATCAAAGAAATTGAAGAATACCTGAAGAACGCACACCCTGACGATCCTAAGAAAAGCGTGCTAAAACCAAAGCTGATCGCTTTAAAAAATGCAGAATGGACAAAAGGAGCCCGTACAGCCAAACCTATGGAAGCAAGGCCTGTAATCTCTGATATTCCTAAAAGCATTATGAGAAACCCAAATTCAGACGATGCTGAAGAGTTTAAAAAACTCATCACTGAAACATCTGCTGAACACAAGGATAAAACGGCAAAACTTCTGAATGCAATGTTCAATGAAGATATTACCCGTAAGGAAGCGATCCTTTTATTCAAAAATAATTCGGACTGCAATATCGTACTGCGAATTGAAGGAAAAGATTATTACAATCTTGCCGTTCCAGCTCGTGGAGAAAATTTCATTGTGCTCAATAAAGGGTCCTATACGCTCAACAGTAATATCTGCGATATGAAATACATTTCACAGAAAGACATTAAAAAAAGTATATTTGTAACGGTAGGTAACCCGGGACAGGCTGAGACAGAACTGAAATCTACCCATAATGAACCGGAAAAAAAACCTTCGAAAAAAGAGAAACCCAAAAATAAAATAGGATGAAAAAACTATTCGTTTTTATCGGAATTTCAATGATTCTTACCAGCTGTAATGTAAATTATGGAGGTTATCCGGTAAGAACATCTTACCCTGGCAATAATTCAGGGAGCACAGCCAATACAGAAAGAGAATATAACGAGCTTATAAAGGTTTATAAGCCGGAAACAGCCGATGTCCTTAATGATCTCCTCAACAGTGATGATCCCAAGAATCCTAAGACCTCTATTTCGGTAGAAAACAAATCTCCCTGCAATATGGTACTTACTGTAAGCGGGAACAATTTCTTCAAGAAAATCCCCATAGGTGCTGGAAAGATAGGATATACAATGGTTCCAAAAAATCAAAACTACAGGTTATCCGGAGTTATCTGCAACTCGAATTATCAGAGTACAAAATTTGTAACCACCTCCTATTCTATAAAACTTTCAAAATAAAAAATATAACCCGCAGGATTCTGTGGGTTTTTCTTTTTAAAGAAGCATCGGTAATAAGGAGTTTAATAGACACTCAATAGATTATCTTTTGGACTTTCTAAACCCGGATAAAGAACAAGCTAAGCAGTCTGCAAATACTCGATAGAGCAGCCAGAATACCTAGTGACCCTTTAGCAGTCCGTAAGAGTTCTTGGCATAAACAATAAAAAAACGCTGGACCTAAATCCAGCGTTTTTCCTATATTAAAGAAAATCTTTAATTATTCTGCATCGAAATCAGCATCTGTATCAGCAGATACTTTTTCTCCTTCTTCTTTAGATTTTTCTTTATCAGCTTTTCTTTGAGACTGACCTTCTTTGATAGAATCAGAAACAATGCTCAAGATCATATCGATAGATTTAGAAGCATCATCGTTTCCTGGGATAACGAAGTCTACTTTTCTAGGGTCAGAGTTTGTATCAACAATACCGAAAACTGGAATACCTAATTTCTTAGCTTCAGTTACTGCGATGTGTTCTCTTAAGATATCAACTACAAAGATTGCAGAAGGAAGTCTAACCATGTCAGAGATAGAACCTAAGTTTTTCTCCAAGTTAGCTCTTTGTCTGTCAACTTGTAATCTTTCTTTTTTAGATAAAGTTTCGAACGTACCGTCTTTTTTCATTTTGTCGATAGAGTTCATCTTCTTTACAGCCTTTCTGATAGTAACGAAGTTCGTCAACATACCACCTGGCCATCTTTCTGTAATATAAGGCATATTAAGTTCAGAAGCGTGTTTTGCAACAACTTCTTTCGCTTGCTTCTTAGTAGCTACGAAAAGAACTTTTTTACCTGCAGAAGTTAATTTTTCTAAAGCGCTGCACGCTTCATCCAACTTAACTGCTGTTTTATGTAAGTCTACAATGTGAATACCATTTTTCTCCATAAAAATGTATGGAGCCATATTTGGATTCCACTTTCTAGTCATGTGACCGAAGTGTACACCAGCCTCTAGAAGGTCTTTTACATTTGCTTTTGCCATGTTTTCTGTTTTTGTTAGTTTACTTTCCGTCTTTTAAACAATCAACAACTTCTTTAGATGGGAGAAGCGTTTGGATGCTAAACGTAACGGGCAATTTTTTTGTTTTGATAAATAGATTTAGATATAAGACAACAGACCGAATAAATTCTGAAATCTGAGATCTTGTATCTGAAGTCTGAAAATTAACGTTTTGAGAATTGGAATCTCTTTCTTGCTTTTTTCTGACCTGGCTTCTTTCTTTCCACCATTCTTGCGTCTCTTGTAAGTAAACCAGCAGGCTTTAATGCTAATCTGAACTCAGCGTTGATCTCGCATAAAGCTCTTGAAATACCTAATCTGATAGCTTCTGCCTGACCTGTATTTCCACCACCGAAAACATTTACGGTAACGTCGTACTGACCAACAGTCTCAGAAAGGATAAACGGTTGGTTTAATTTGTAAACCATCACGTCTGTAGAGAAATAAGTTGCAGCATCTTTACCGTTTACTGTAATAACACCAGAACCTGGTCTTACATAAACTCTTGCTACAGAAGTTTTTCTTCTTCCGATTTTGTGAACTATAGACATAATTAATTATTTAAATTCGTTAACATTAATTGTTTTAGGCTGTTGAGCTTCATGTTTGTGCTCAGTTCCTTCATATAAATAAAGGTTCTTAAGGATAGCAGCTCCTAATCTGTTTTTAGGTAACATACCTTTTACAGATTTCTCTAATACCTTTAAAGAATCTTTCTTTTGAAGTTCAGCCGCAGTCATAGACTTCTGTCCACCAGGATAACCTGTATGCCAGATGTAAGTCTTATCAGCCCACTTATTTCCGGAAAGCGTAATTTTCCCAGCATTCAAAACGATCACGTTATCACCACAATCTACGTGAGGTGTAAAGTTCGTTTTGTGCTTACCTCTCAAAATCTTTGCAACCGTAGAAGCTAGTCTTCCTAACGGCTGTCCTTCAGCGTCTACCACAACCCATTCTTTATTAGCAGTAGCTTTGTTCGCTGAAACAGTTTTGTAACTTAATGTATTCACACGTTTTAGTTAAAGATTAAACATAATTTACCCCTAAAAGGGTGTGCAAAGGTACAAATTATTTTTGTAACCCAAAAACATATTTTATTTAATCTATAGAATATCTGTTATAGTGCTGACCTTTAATAGATTTTAACATCATTAATACGTTTGGCATAAATCTTGAAAAATGTTGTGGCGATGAAAAAAACACTTAGAAGATTCTAAAAACACACATGACAAAGCAAAGAGTTTATTCCCTCAACTCTTTCTTTTATTAAATTTACTTTAAAGATTTCCGTAAAACACATTAATACAACTACTGTTTCATTGAAATAATTATATTTGTATCAATCATATTAATAATTCATGAGCCACGGAAAACTAAGAGATGATAAAACCTGTCTGAACTGCGGACACCAGGTTGAAGAAAGGTTTTGCCCCCACTGCGGGCAGGAAAACACTGAACGTAGACAGCCTTTCTACTATCTCTTCACCCACTTTATTGAAGACTTCACCCATTATGACGGACAATTTTGGGGAACATTGAAAAACCTGATTTTTAAACCCGGAAAACTTACAAACACTTATCTGGAAGGCAAGAGACAGCAATTCGTCCCTCCTGTAAAACTTTATATTTTTGTCAGTTTTATTACTTTTTTCATGTTTGCTCTTTTTCCGATGATCAATATTAATTTATCAGAAGGAAAAGATGCCGGAAGTCACAATACACCAAGTTTTTTCGACAAAATAAAAGTGGCAGAGACCCAGAAAATACTCGACAGTATAAAAGCGGAAAAAAATCCCAGTCAGGGAGATTCTGCAACGATAAAAAAAATTAATACATTATTATCTGATTCTGTTAAATTAAATGATCTCAAAGAAACCTTTGAAATGAATAAGAAAATCGATGCAGATGTTAATTTTGGAGGATATAGAACAAAAAAGTCCTACGACTCTGCAACGGCTAAAGACCCATCAGCTTTGGATTTTATACAAACTCCATTAGCTCACAAGTTCTTCGAACTAAAGGAAAATGGTCTTACAAAAGCAGAAATCTTTAAAAATTTGGCGGAAAAATCTTTCCATAATATGCCGAAGGCGCTTTTCATCTATCTTCCGCTGTTTGCATTCTTTTTATGGATTTTTCACAAGAAGAAAAAATGGTGGTATTTCGATCACGGAATTTTTACACTGCATTATTTCTCATTCCTATTACTGACTATTCTATTTATATTCCTACTCGCAAAACTGGTAGATCTTACAAGCATTGGGCTGATTAATATATTCTTATATTTAATAATAATATCACTGTCAATATATAGCATAGGATATTTCTTTATTGCCCACCGCCGGGTTTACCATTCCCATGGATTAGTAAGTATGATCATTGGTATGACATTACTGACCATTAATTTTATGGCATTTATGATTTTGGTTGTCGGCCTTGCCCTGGTAAGTTTCCTGATGATCCATTAATAATAAATAAGGCTGTCAAATGAGACAGCCTTATTTATTTTATTATTTTCTTAACGACTTGCTTGCCCTAAAGCTTGCAAATAGATAATAAGCGACAAAAACTGTTGAAAATTTCAGGATAGAAGGGATCGCCAGTTCTAGTTTAAAAATCAAAGTTCCTATAAGAACCAGAATTCCCATCGCTAAAAATGACAGGCCTAATTTCTTGGGCAGTGTAAAATTAGGAGTATCCAGATAATAAGCAATTCCCCAGGCAGAGCCAAAGGCAAAAGCATAATAAATATCCAGTCCGATATTCTCTGAACTGATAAAGAAATAATTGATCAGGAAGCTTACTACTGTTCCCAATGCGAAGTACATCAAAGCTTTTTGCATGTCTGTAAAAATATTTTGCAAAAGTAGAGAATTTAATTGGGGTGCAGAATCCTTGTAAATATTTAATTATTGAATTAAAGGCTGCTTTTTATTCAGAAAAACCTGATCGGATTATTTTAAACAATACAATATCACCCAAAAAGGTAATTGACCGCAAACATTACAAATTATAAATTTGAAGTAGAATCAAAAGCTGAATATCATCACACCTATTTTAAAAGGTATTGGAATGAGACCTCTGACTTTGAAAAAACAGACACAAAACCAAAAATTAATAGACATGAAAAAAATCCCAAAAACAACAGTAAAAATTGCTCAATTTAACGAGAGTAATGTAGAGGTGAACGTAATAATCAGCGCCAACACACAATTTGGTGATCCCCATTTTATTATTAATGGAAAGTGGATAGAAGACAATAATTTAAATGATGATAAATTTTCTTTTACCATTCCAAAAGCAGATATAGAATCTGATAAATTACTTTTTGCAACATCTTTTAATACGAGCATGCAGATGAATCACTTGCAGATTTTAATCAATACATGCAGAATAAAATTTGAATTCCCCCAAATTCCCGCCAAGAACTTTCATTTCAATCCTTTTGAGGGTAAAAAAATTGAAGATTTATCTGACAGGAAGAGCTATCCTGTTTATAAATTCATAAATGTTAAGTTATGAAAAAAATATTAATACTAGCAGCTCTGGTGGCTAGAACGACATTACTATTTTCTCAAAATAAAGAAATTAGTGCAGATTTAAACAAATTGGAACTCTCCAATGCACCAAGTGTAATGCTTCTCGGTTTAGCAAGCTCTGATTTGGAAACTCCAAAATCAAAAAAGGCTTTCATGACCAGTATTGTCAATTCTTTCAGCGAAAATGAAGGTCTTCCCAATGCCTATGCAGTAGAACTTACACCCACCCATTTATTTCCTCTGACGGAGATGGATGCTTTGAAATATGCCGGTATTAAAAGCATTAAAAAAGCTGATAATACTTACGAGTACAAGAAAAACATTTTCAGTGAAGTAAAAAACGTTTCATTCTCATTTGCGTTTCTAAAAAATTATAAAATTGAAAATCTTGACACAGAAAACCCTTCGGTATCTTTTTCTTTGCGAACTACTATATTTAAAATAAGAAATAAAAAAAATATAGCTGATATTGTCGCTTCCAATGACATGATCTCAGAAATGCTAACCCGTATCCAAAAAGATTTTGAACACACACAAAAATTTATGGATATATACTCGTCTGGTGGCAGCCAAGATGAAATAACCGAAAAGATTGAAAAAGCATACGATGAATTTGTAACAGATTTTTATAAAACCGGAAAATATAAAAAATTCATTGACGAAACTGAAAAATATAAAAAGTACCTTGACGAAAAACCTGCTTTTCAATTAGATGTGGCTTCGGCTTACAGCACTTTCTTTTTGGATAATCAATTCAAGAATAATCAATTTGGGAAACTGGGAGTTTGGATGACGATGAGTTCCGGAATCAACTTGGAAAGAGATCCAAAGAAAAATGAAATTCCAAAGGAAAGTGAAGATCCGAATAAGGAAAAGTCAAAACTAACCATCAAAGAAACCTCCGCCACAGGAATTTCAAAAACTGAAAAAAGGTTAAACTTCTATGCCGTTGCAAGATATCTTCAGGATAAAACGGTTTATGATCTTACCAACGGATTCAGCAGAACGAACAATTATGATTTTGGTGGAAAAATAGAATTGGTATACAATAAATTCTCTATTGGCTATGAATTCATTTACAGAAGCAGCGATCTGGATAACACCTACCGTTCTAATGGAATTATCAACTATAAAGTGTCCGACAACGTATACATCAATGCCGCTTTTGGAAAAAATTATGGTGACAAGAATAATCTCATTTCATTTTTAGGATTGAACTGGGGATTGGATAGCAAAAGGAAAACACTTTTTTCGGAAAAACAATAAAACAGAAAGTTTTCCTGAAATAAAGACAAAATTCCAGATTCAGGTAATCTAAAAAAAATCGGCAGATAAACATCTGCCGATTTTTATTCTTCCATTAAGTAGAGTAATAATCTGTAAATCCGGACTTAACCTCTACACAGGTCTGCCTGGTTAAAAAAATAATTATTCTAAATGTTTAAAAATTAAAGCATTAGCTCAGGAGTCCGGGTTTTCATTTTATTACTATATTTGAGAACTTAGAAACTTTCTAGAATTTTTATGGAAACCCAAAAATATACTCCAACCAACAAGGTAAGAATCGTAACTGCGGCCTCATTATTTGATGGCCACGATGCTGCGATCAATATTATGCGTCGTGTTATTCAGGGAACAGGATGCGAAGTGATCCATTTAGGACACGATAAATCAGCAGAGGAAGTTGTGAATACAGCAATCCAGGAAGATGCCAATGCTATTGCATTAACTTCATATCAGGGAGGTCACAATGAATATTTCAAATATATCTATGACCTTTTAAGGGAAAAAAATTCACCGCAGATCAAAATTTTTGGCGGCGGTGGCGGTGTAATTCTTCCGGAAGAAATCAAAGAATTGATGGATTACGGGATCGACAGAATTTATTCTCCGGATGATGGTCGTGAGCTTGGCCTTCAGGGAATGATTGATGATTTGGTCAACAGATCAGATTTTGCAACAGGGAAAGAAGTAACGGCAGATGATTTAGATTCTATTAGCTTTGAAAATTCTACAAGCATTGCTAAAATCATCTCTGCAGTGGAGAATTTCTCGGAAGAAAAACCTGAGCTTGTAAAAGCAATCGACGAAAAATCTAAAGATTTAACCATTCCAATTATTGGTATTACAGGTACTGGTGGAGCTGGTAAATCTTCTTTAACAGATGAATTGGTAAGACGTTTCTTACGTTCCAATACTGATAAAAAAATTGCTATTATCTCTATCGACCCTTCGAAAAAGAAAACAGGAGGTGCTCTATTGGGAGATAGAATCCGTATGAATGCAATCAATGACCCGAGGGTTTATATGCGTTCTATGGCAACCAGAGAAAATAACGTTTCGGTTTCTCCGTTCATTCATTCTGCATTGAATGTCTTGAAATTAGCTCACCCTGATGTTATTATTTTAGAAACGTCTGGTATCGGGCAGTCCGGTTCCGAAGTTTCTGATTTTGCAGATGTTTCCATGTATGTGATGACTCCTGAATATGGAGCTTCTACGCAGCTGGAAAAAATCGACATGTTAGACTATGCGGATCTGGTAGCTTTAAATAAATCTGACAAACGTGGTGCTCTTGATGCTTTACAAGCGGTAAGAAAGCAGTTCCAGAGAAATCACTTATTGTGGGAAAGCCCATTAGACGATATGCCTGTTTACGCAACAAAAGCATCTCAGTTTAATGATCACGGAACAACGGAATTATACAACAGATTAATCTCAAAAGTAAACGATAAATTCTCCGACTTACAACTAAAAACGTTTGTTGAACAGGAAATTACAGAAGAAGTAACCATTATTCCTCCAAAAAGAGTTCGTTATTTATCTGAAATTGTTGAAAACAACAAAATATATGATGCTAATGTTGAAAAACAGGCTGAGTTAGCCAGAAAAATGTATCATATTGACGGAGTAAAAAACATTATTTCCAATGAAGTTTTAGATGCCGAATATCAAAAAGCAGAAAAAGATCTTCAACAGGAAAATATTGACTTCCTAAAAACATGGGATGATACGAAAAAAGCCTTCCATGAAGAGTTTTATTCTTATTTCGTTCGTGGAAAAGAAATTAAAGTTGAAACTTCAACAGAGTCTTTATCCCATTTAAGAATTCCAAAAATTGCCTTACCAAAATATACGGACTGGGGCGATCTGATCAAATGGAAAGGTCAGGAAAACCTTCCGGGAGGATTTCCTTTTACAGCAGGAATCTATCCTTTCAAAAGAACAGGTGAAGATCCTACAAGGATGTTTGCCGGAGAAGGAGGACCGGAAAGAACCAACAGAAGATTCCATTATGTTTCTGCAGAAATGCCTGCAAAACGTTTATCTACAGCCTTTGACTCTGTAACTTTATATGGTCAGGATCCTGCTTTACCACCAGATATTTATGGTAAAATCGGAAATGCAGGAGTTTCTATTGCAACACTGGATGATGCAAAAAAACTGTATTCAGGATTTGATTTGGTGAATGCATTGACTTCAGTTTCAATGACAATCAACGGACCTGCTCCAATGCTGCTGGCTTTCTTTATGAATGCAGCCATTGACCAGAATGTTGAAAAATACATCGCTCAACATGGATTAGAATCTAAAGTTGAAGCTGTTTTAAAAGCAAAATTTGACGATAAAGGACTAGAAAGACCAAAATATAATGGTGAATTGCCTCCATCTAACAATGGTTTAGGGTTAAAACTATTAGGAATTACAGGAGATGAAGTTATTCCAGCTGAAGCTTATGCTGAAATTAAGGCTAAAACGATTGCTACCGTTCGTGGTACCGTTCAGGCTGATATTCTAAAAGAAGACCAGGCTCAGAATACCTGTATTTTCTCTACTGAATTTGCCCTGAGATTAATGGGTGACGTTCAGGAGTATTTCATTACAGAAAAAGTAAGAAACTTCTACTCAGTTTCTATTTCAGGATACCATATTGCAGAAGCAGGAGCCAATCCGGTTTCTCAGTTGGCATTTACCTTAGCAAACGGTTTCACTTATGTAGAATATTATTTGTCAAGAGGAATGGATATCAATGATTTTGCACCCAACTTATCGTTCTTCTTCTCTAACGGTATCGACCCTGAATATTCAGTAATCGGACGTGTAGCAAGAAGAATCTGGGCAAAAGCTATGAAATTAAAATACGGAGCTGACGAAAGAAGCCAGATGTTGAAATACCACATCCAGACTTCAGGACGTTCTCTACACGCTCAGGAAATTGATTTCAATGACATCAGAACGACTCTTCAGGCGCTTTACGCGATCTATGATAACTGTAATTCACTTCATACCAATGCTTATGACGAGGCGATCACGACTCCTACTGAGCAGTCTGTAAGAAGAGCAATGGCCATTCAGCTGATTATCAACAAAGAATTAGGGTTGGCTAAAAACGAAAATCCATTACAAGGGTCATTTATCATTGAAGAACTGACGGATCTTGTGGAGGAAGCTGTTTATACAGAATTCGACAGAATTACTGAAAGAGGGGGTGTTCTTGGAGCAATGGAAACCATGTATCAGCGTTCTAAAATTCAGGAGGAATCTATGCATTACGAATGGCTGAAGCATACCGGAGAATATCCTATCATCGGGGTTAATACTTTCCTTGGAAAAGACGGCTCACCAACAGTTCGTCCTGGAGAAGTTATCCGTTCTACGGAAGAAGAAAAACAGGTTCAGATTGAAACGCTTCATAATTTCCAAAAATCGAATGAAGATAAGTCTGAGGCAGCATTACGACAATTGCAATACGCAGCTATCAATCAGCAAAACTTATTTGGTGTGATGATGGATGCCGTAAAATACTGTTCTTTGGGACAAATTACCAACGCTTTATTTGAAGTAGGCGGTAAATATAGAAGAAATATGTAAGCCTATATTTGGACATACATTTTTTATACATTAAACCTCAAGGAAATTTCTTTGAGGTTTTGTTATTTTTAATGTGAAAAAATTCCCAATTTCCAGCACATTCAGTCACAATGTTTGTTAAAAGCAAAAAAATGAATTGACCTTTACTATATATTTGCCATCAAAAAATTTGAATGAGAACATTTATTAAAATTATTTCGGTATTGGGTCTTTTTGTGGTATTAAGTTCCTGCAAAACATCTCCTGTAAAAACTTCTCAAAAAAGCGATATGGTTAGAAATGCTGAAGAACTACAAAAAAGAGAACAGGCGGAAAAAGATAGAGTGGATGTTACAAGCTCACAAAACAACTACGGAAAGCCCGCTTCAAAATAAGGAAATCTCCTTTATGATTAAAAAACTCCTGACATGTTCAGGAGTTTTTTGTATTTTTAATCTAAACAAAACTGATATCATGGAAAAAGAATTTCGAATCAATGAGCCATGTCATGTAGGCAGAGAAAATATGCAGGACATCCCTGGTGGCAGTTTTTGTGGTTTTTGCTCAAAGAAAGTCCATGATCTTACGCAAAAAACGAATGAAGAAATCAAAGTATTATTGCAATCCAATGACTCCATTTGTGGAAGAATTCAGGCTGGCAGAATATCTACTCCTGATAAAAAGCCAGTCATCAGTTATAGTTTGTCTGATATTCCTTTTAGTAAAGTAGCGGGAGGAATTTTTCTCTCCGTTCTGTTAACATCTAATATCCAGGCACAAAAAACAAAAATGGATACCCTCCGAAGCTATGATAATCTGGATGGGCTTATTGTCTATGCACCAAAACCAGTAGATGAACCGCCTTATGGATCAAAAGGATATTATCCAAAAAGTAATACTACCAGAAACCTGAAAGTAAAGCTTTTGAATAATGAAAAAATCTTAAACCAAAATTATTTTATTACGATTCTTACTCCCACCAAAAAATTCAGTTCGGGCTATGAGAATTATATAAATATTCCTTCCGATGATATCAAATTAAAAAACATCTTTGTGATTGAAGGTCCAAAAGGTCAGAATGATGAATGGAACAAAAACAAATATTTTCTTTTTGTTGAAGACAGGCAAATTAAAGATGATTCCCCTATAAATCTAGATCTGAATAAAGCAAAAGAATTGCATTCAAATCAAAAGAATAACGACTTTCTATATTTTCTTGATGGTCAAAAAATTTCCAGGGAAGAATATGAAGAAAATAAAAACAATATCCGGTCTTATTTTCTTACGGAAGCCTATGCGAAAGAACTCTTTGAAGAATATGATGTAGAAAACGGAGTGATCGTATCCTACCGGCAGTAGTATTTCATATCGCATCAATCATAAAATCTCCCTATTTTTGAGAGATTTTTATTTTTACATGAAACCAAAAGCTTTATTCAACTGGAGCAGCGGAAAAGATTCTGCTCTTGCCCTTTACAAAACCCTTCAGGAAGACCAATATGAAATTTCTACACTGCTGACAAGTATCAATGCAGAATTTCAAAGAATCTCTATGCATGGTGTTCACGTTTCTCTTTTAGAAAAACAAGCGGAAAGCCTCGGAATTTCTTTAATTAAAATGGAGCTTCCCAAAGAGCCGTCCATGGAAGAATATCAACAAATTATGAGTAAAACGATGGCTGAAGTTCAGGCTCAGGGTATTACCCATTCCGTTTTCGGGGATATTTTTCTGGAAGACCTGCGTACATATCGCGAAGACCAGCTCAATGCAATCGGTATGAAAGCCGTATTTCCTCTTTGGAAACAGAACACCTCCAACCTCATCCATGAATTTTTAGAATTAGGATTTAAAACAATTGTTACCTGCGTGAACGGATCTTACCTTGATCAAAGTTTTGCAGGGCGAATCATTGATCAGAAGTTTCTTGATGATCTCCCTGCAAATGTAGATCCCTGTGGTGAAAATGGGGAGTTTCACACCTTTACTTTTGACGGACCTATTTTTAACACCCCGGTTCCGTTTGAAATTGGAGAAACGGTAAAGAAAACCTATCCCAAGCCTAAAACATCTCCTGAAGAAGAAAATGGAGACTATGTTTTCTGGTTCTGTGACCTGCTGTTAAAATAAGCCTGTGAACATTCATCTACAGGCTTTTCAATCGATTATTTTAATTTGGTGACCCTTTCATTCATCATCCCGACGACCCCACTGAATATCTTTTCCATTGGTCATCCCATTCCCAAAAACGACTTCTTTTCAAATCCACCTTCGTGATCTTGTGACAGATCATCTATTCAATACTCTTTAAAGTTGTATTAAATCCAGATTAAATCGATCCCAAACCTCTTTCTAGCACGCAATTTGTATCCCTTACTGCTCTTCTGGATATTTTAGTATCTTTAAGAGTACAATCATTATTTAAAATACAACACCAGTGATAAAAAATTTAGTATTCCTCTCCATTTTCTGTTTCTTGTTTTCCTGTACAACCGAAAAACCATCAGCTCCTCCTGTTGATAAAAAAGCAATTATTGATTCTACGATCTCCGCTTTTCAGAAAACCCTTCTAGAGCAACAGATTGATTCTGCTTTTAAAAAGTATCATTTTAATGGAAGTATTGCCGTTTTTAAAGATTCTACTACACTGTACAAAAGAGAAAACGGGTATTCAGATTTTAAGAAAAAAAGTAAAATTGACAGCAGTACCATTTTTGCCATAGGGTCAGTAAGCAAGCAGTTCACAGCCGTTTTGATCTTACTCCAGATGGAACAAGGAAAACTGAATGTGACCGATAAAGCTTCGAAATACCTCAAGGAATTTCAGACCAAAGAATATGAAAACATAACGATTCACCAACTATTAAATCATACTTCAGGATTGAACATGATGGGTGGAAAGCTGATGTTTAAGAGCGGATCAGATTTCTTCTACTCCAACGATGGGTTTAATACTCTTGGAAAAATTGTAGAAAAGGTATCGGGTAAATCATATGATGAGAATGTTCTTGAGCTTTTTAAAAAAGCTGGGATGGCTCATTCCTCCACAGGGGATATTTTTAAAGGAAATAATTTTGCCAGTGCTTATGTTGGCTCCCCTGCTAAATTTTCAGAAGTGCCCAATATGCCGAAAAGATTAGGCGGACGGGAAATAGGAACTCCTGCCGGCGGAATATTGTCAACTATTCAAGACCTTCATTCATGGAACAATGCCTTGTATGGCGGAAAAATTTTAAAACCCGAAACCCTGAAGCTGTTTATGGCAAAAAGTGCGGAAAGACATCATGCCATATTTGGAAAAATGGGCTATGCCTACGGAATCATGCTGAATATCGGGCAGCCTAATTCTTATTTTCATAGTGGCTATATCAAGGGATCTCCTTCATTAAACATCTATTATCCTGACACCAAAACGTCTGTGATCATTCTGTCTAATATTGCAGATGAGGAAAAAGGAAAAGGTGTGATCTTCAGACCTCATATTGAAGTAAAAAAGATTACAGATCACCTTGAGAACACCCTTACACAGCTTAGATCCAAACATTAGTTTTAATCATAGATCTACGCGATTTTAATGAATTCCTTCATCTTTATTAAATTCTTTTTATGTTCAAGAAAATTCAATACAGCAAAAACAAGGGCTGTCTGTAGTGCAAATGGAAGAATCAAGGTGATCGAGGTCATGAAAACATCACTATGATTCTGTTCTTTGATAAACTGGTAACCATAAAATCCGCTCTTCATCGCTACCTGAGTCATTGAGGTAGTACATACAACCATCAATCCCAGGTTCTGCTGATACATGGTATACAGACATTTTCCCCTATATTTAAAATCAGCCTTTATATATTTCCAGATTTTATAATTAAAAATCCAGACCAATATGGTCATCACTACAAATGAACCGTTTAGCAGTCTGAAAAAGAGCTCATATTCCTCTTGATTTCCTGCTATAAAGATCAGCAACAGATTAATCACCAAAGCTGACATACTTACTATTAACGATTTTTTGAAAAGACCGCTATATTTCTCCTGGATAATTCTTTTGGCAATCAAAGGTATTTTCTCCGGATAAAATAACAGATAATTGACCATCTTAAATTCTCCATTCCAGGATTCTTTGATCTTTATGAAAGCATCTTCAAAACTCAAATTCTCATTGAACTGCAGATCCGAAATCTGACTCATCATATGATCTCTTATTTCCACAAGAATATCCAATGAAAGCTGCTGAGCAACAAGATAATCTGTGACTTTACTTTCCTGTGCTTCGGTTATCATATATTGAAAATTGTCTGTAGATTTAACAAATAACTTTTCATCTCAGTCTCTTTTTCTGCCTGTTGTTTCTTACCTTTTTCAGTCAGCAGATAATATTTCCGGTCTCTACCGTTGATCTTCTGAAGTTCGGAAATAATCATCCCCTCACTTTCCAATTTGTGCAGCAATGGATAAAGTGCCCCTTCAGTCATTTCGAGCTCACCTTGTGTAAGCTCTTTTGCCCTTTGGGTGAGCTGGTAGCCATACATTTTAATCTCTTTTGAAAGAAGCTTCAAAATAATATTCTGCAGGGTACCTTTATAAAGACTGTTCTTTTTCATGAAATGATTTCTATACATTGCAAACATATGCATAATTTTCTTATGCATGTAATTTTAATCTAAAATCTTTTAATTTGTCTTATGAAAAAAATGTACTTCATAGCAATCTACCCTCCTCAAGAGATCATAGAAGAAGTAAAAGTCTTTAAAAGAGATTTGGCAATTAATTATACTAATTCCAAAGCATTGAAAAATGAAGCTCACATTACTCTTTTCCCTCCTTTCTCCAGAGAAATTGAGCTGGAAAGTGATATTCATACTGCTTTCCAAAAGATCAATACAGCAATGGATCCTTTTACTATTGAACTGAACGGTTTTGGAAGTTTTCCCAATCCCAAAAATCCTGTATTATTTATTCGACCAGAAGAAAATTCACACCTGGCAGAAATTTATCACAATGTAAAGCAGCAGTTTAATTTTGCAAAATATTCTTTCACTCCGCACGTGACTGTAGGATACAGAGATCTGACCTGGGAAAATTACCTCAAAGCCTGGGAAAAATATAAAGAACAGAAGTATCAAACTAAATTTTTAGTTGATAAAATTTTACTATTACGCCATGAGGAACAATGGGTTCCAATTGCAGAAAAAAGACTGGAAAAATAAAACCGGCTGTGGGAGCCGGTTCAGTAAATTTATTCTTTTATAATTTTCTGAGAAATAATCAGGTTCTTGTTTTCTTTTACATTCAACAGATAAGTCCCTACCGGGAAGTTTTTAATATCAACCTTTATTCCAGAATCTTTCAATTCAAATCTAGATGGGATAAGCCTTCCGGAAGCATCATATACTTCAATTTTTACATCTTTTGAAAAATCCTGCTTTCCTTTAATATAAAATTCTCCGTTTGTAGGATTCGGATAGATACTGAAACGTCTTTCTTCAGCTTTTACTTCTGAAACTTTGAGAGTAGATTTAGTCATTGTCCAGGAAACGTTTGTAACATGTAACGTACTGTGGTTATCTACTTTCAAAAGTGGATTATTATCTACTACAGAAAATGTCAAAGTATTATTTCCGCTATTAAGTTGTGCAGGAGTAATGGTAATGCTATTTGCTGTAGATCCTAGAACCGTCCCATTGAGGCTCCACGTATTGACCAATGTATTAGGAATAGGAAGAATTTCAGTGACATTAAAAGTAACATTTGCGGTAGCATCCACGGAAGTATTATTTGCTGGAGTATAAGAATCTACAGGAGAAACCAGGGTGTGTATCTTTTCAATAATTGCTTCTTTACACACAGAACAAAACTGCTGGTTAAGATATCTCATCTCACAACTCTGATGCGGCCGGAACCAGCTTGGACTTTCGGTATAAGGATACACTCCTACTCCGTTCAACCCTACCCAATTTTTCCATTTTATAGTAGCAGGGTCTGAGTTTTGTGTTTTATTTGCGGATTCTAGTGAACCGGCAAACCAATATTCATCGGCTAATTTACCAAAAGAATGCCCCAGCTCATGCACAACAATCTCATTGGCAGATCCGTTTAAGGAAGCAAAAGCATAAGTTCCTCCGCACCCGCCATATTCGGTAGAATTACCCAATACATAAGTGATATCATAATCTGGAATATTGGCAGCAAGAACCTGCCCTACTTTATTGGTTGTATTACTATAGATGCATCTATGTACTCCCACATCGAAAGTAGATCCAAGATAATTATTAGGATTGGATACAGGGATTACAGGTTCTGTAACATCTGTTGCTGTTCCCGGATGTTTTACTCCCGACTCTGTTGAAACCACTTTTACGGCATAGGCATTAAAGTAATTTTTATATTCTGTATAAGGACTTTTTGTAAAAAGATAATTGATGGTATTTTGAGCTGATGTGGTGAAAGCAGTTTGCTGTGCAGCGGTAAACCCGTCTCCCAGCACGGCAATAATAACACGCTTGCTATTGTCTCCATTCTGCAAAAGTGGAACTGTTTCGAAGGTCTGGGCAAAGCAGCAGCTTCCGATAAAAAGGGATAATAAAGTTTTTCTCATAATTATAATTTTTGTGTGAACAATAGTTGTACCCCATCCTCTGTTGCCTTCTCCACCTTCACGAGCTGAACATTTCCTGAATAAGAAAATCGGGCACTGAACTCCGTATTTTGAAGAGAAGCTTTATGTCTTGAAATTCCTTCTTTTTCATACACTTCCAGCTCAGGATTTAAAGGATCTTTCACAAGCTGTTTCGCCACTTCTTTTCCACCTGACTCTGCCAATGTAATGATAAGATCTCCTTGATGAACTTCATTTCTATCAAAAGAAGTGATCTGCTTCAATCTGCCATCTGTAATTTTAGTATTCTGAAGAGCAATTTTTACATTTCCTGACTGATCCTTATCCGCCTTGAAAAACAAATAAATAATACGATCATTCTTTACTGTTGCTTTTGTCTGAATCAGCTGCCTATCTTGTGAAAATTCGTTCTCTTTCTGGAAACTGCATAACAGAAAGACAGGAACAATTAACATATTAAACACATTTTTCATAATCATTTTTGTTTAAAGTTACTAAAGTTTTAAATATAAATAAAACCACTTTTAATACTTTTCACCCTTCAAAAACTTAGAAAGTCCTATCTTTGAGGCAATGATTTCAGAGAAAATAATTTTAGGGATTGACCCGGGAACAGCCATCATGGGATTTGGTATTATCTCCGTAAAAAAAGGAAAAATGGAGATGGTTTCTATCCATGAGCTCATCTTGAAGAAATATCCTAATCACGAAACAAAGCTTAAATATATTTTTGAAAGAACACTGTCTCTTATCGATGAGTTTCATCCTGATGAAGTAGCTCTGGAGGCTCCTTTCTTTGGAAAAAATGTACAAAGTATGCTGAAACTTGGCCGTGCACAAGGGGTTGCTATGGCTGCCAGTCTTTACAGAAATATTCCTATCACTGAATATTCTCCAAAAAAAATCAAAATGGCCATTACCGGAAACGGAAATGCAAGCAAAGAACAGGTAGCAGGAATGCTGCAAAACCTTCTTAACTTAAAGGAATTTCCTACAAAATACTTAGATGCTTCCGATGGTCTTGCCGTTGCGGTATGTCATCATTTTAATTCCGGGACCATAGCGGATACCAAATCGTATTCCGGATGGGAGAGTTTTTTGAAGCAAAATCCGGATAGGTTGAAATAATTTTATCTTTCTGTTTATAGTTTTCAACTACTAACTTTAACTTATTAGATTATAATAATTTACATAGATATGCGTGGTTACTTGGTAAAACATAATACTATCTTTAACATTGGTATGATTTTTAGTATTACCTTTGTATAAATTTTCAGCTATGAAAACAAACCAACAAACTATAAATCAAGGAACTCATAAAATAAACTGGTTCCAAAAGTTTCTGATGGTCTGTTCCGGAGGGAACATCCATATTTTAAGAAAGACTCCAAGTGAATGGAATAAATTTTCCGGGATTGGAGGAATCGTACTTTTCACTGCGGTATTTGCCACTTTATCTGCAGGATATGCTATGTATACTGTATTTGACAATATTTGGGCTTCAGTAGGATTTGGAATTCTCTGGGGATTGATGATTTTCAATCTTGACCGTTATATTGTTTCTTCCATCAAAAAAACCGGAACCTGGTGGAATCAAATTCTGATGGCCATTCCGCGTCTTATTCTTGCTACATTTTTAGGAATTATTATTTCTAAACCATTAGAGCTTAAAATCTTTGAAAAAGAGGTGAACAAGCAATTGAACACCATTATCCAAAGGAATAAAAAACAGCTTCAAGGAGAGATGAACGGAAGAATTCTTCAGCAAAGCGGACCTTTTGAAACAGAAAAACAACAGATTTCAGGAAAAATCGCACAGTATCAGAAATCATATGATTCTGCTTCGGTAGAACTTGAGAAAGAAATTCTGGGAAAACAATCTGGTTTAACGAGTGGAAAGGAAGGTTATGGACCTAATGCTAAACGTAAACAGGAATTAAAAGAACAGCGCAGACAAGATCTGGAAAATTATCAAAAGCAGGCCGCTCCACGACTGGAGTATTTGGATAAAGAAATATCCAAGGTGTATACCAATCTGGAAACCGAAAGAAAATCTACGGAGACTTTTGAAGATAAATTCAATGGTTTTGCTGCCAGACTTCAGGCGTTGGATGAACTTGGAAAAAACTCTGCAATTATAGGACTTGCAGCGTCCTTTATCATGGGATTGTTTATCTGTCTTGAGATTTCTCCGGTTTTGGTAAAATTAATCTCCCATATAGGCCCTTACGACTATCTTTTAGAAAAAACGGAAAACGATTTCAGGCTGTATTCCAAAGAAAAAATTGAAAAAGGAAATGCTTTGACAGATTTCAGGATTGAAGATTTTAAGGATAATCTGAAAAATTAAAGTTATTTTTCAAAGAGCAGCACATTAGAGAAAAAAACTATAAAAAAATCAATTTCAATTAATAAAATCTAACCTTTCACTAAATAATGAAAGGTTTTTTTATTTATAAACGTTTTATGTAAAATATTTTATAAATTTATACTACTTAAAACCTTGTCATCATGAAAAACTTATTTATTGCATGTACACTGCTGATCAGCAGTGCATTCACTCCTTCCTTAAAAGCTCAGGCATCGGAACCATTTTTAGGTCAAATTGCTTTTGTTCCTTATAATTTTGTTCCTAAAAACTGGGCATCATGTGACGGACAACTTCTGTCTATTGCACAAAACACAGCCCTTTTTTCACTCCTGGGAACTACTTATGGAGGAAACGGAACAACCACTTTTGCTCTGCCGGATATGAGAGGAAGAGTACTTGTTCATAACGGACAGGCTCCAGGAGGACCCACTACTTATACTATGGGACAAACCGGAGGAGCTGAGAGTGTAACGTTATTGGTAACACAAATACCGGCACATAGCCACACAGTAAATGCCGTAACGGCCGAGGGAAATCAAAATTCTCCTACCAACAGCCTTCCGGCAGATACCAAACTTCTTGACAAAGAGTATTCTGATGCAACAGCAAATACTACCATGAAGAGTACAATGGTAAACAATACAGGAGGAAATCAGGCCCATGAAAACAGACCTCCTTTTATTACTTTGAAATGCATTATTTCATTAGTAGGAGTCTTTCCATCACAAAACTAACAGTTATGAAAATTCTTTACTTAGTATGTCTTGCCCTGGGAAGCTCAGCTTTTGCGCAGACAATAACCTTTAAGGGATGCCCTAATTACTTTGATGCTACAACTTATACTTTTAACAAAACAGGAGTAGATGCTTTTAACAAGAACATTTATATTACAACTCCTATTGATGATCAACAACCTTGCAGCGGATTAGGCAACTGTGACTTTAAAATCCAGTGGAACAATGCTCTTACGAGATGGGAATTTCTTGGGGATGAAGGAAATGGTACTTTCACAACTCCATTTTTAATTTATTATAACTCAACAGGAAACAATTCTGTTCCTATACCTCCAGGCAACAGTATCGGAACCTGGGTTGAAAATACAGCCATGACAAACGGACAATGTGGAGGGAATCTTACCGCTGTAAACTCTACAATGACTGGTGATGTACAGAATACCACATTAGGAACATCAGAAAATTCAAAAAATAAAATCCAGATTTTCCCTAATCCTGTGAGTGATTTTATTACTATTTCCGGTATTGACAACGGATTGTCTGTCCAAATCTATAATATGGACGGACGTCTTGTAAAATCTGAATCGTTTGATTCAAAGATTGACGTTTCTCAACTTGTCCCTGGTGGATATGTCATGAAAATAAATACCAGAAATTTTCAGACTCACCAATTTAAATTTGTGAAAAAATAAACTCCTATTTTATAGAAAATAGATGATTAAAGCTTTCGGAAATTTCGGAAGCTTTTGCTTTTCAGGTTTTTCTGTAAGGTGTAATTTTAAAGGGCAAATTCTAAAAAGGCCATCAAATTTAGCTTTAGATATATTAGGATTGAATGAAAAAATGCCTCCAATTAATTGGAGGCATCAATATTTATTTTAAATTTTGATCAATTTATTTGATGATCAATTTAGAAGCTTTAGAATCTTTTCCATTAGAAACCTGAATCATGTAAACTCCTTTTTCTAACTGTTGATCTACTTTGAAAACTCCACTTCCTTCTTCAGTTACAGATGGGCTAGCTACCAATCTTCCTGACATATCAGAAATAGAAACTTTCAAGTTTTTACCGTTTTTAGCTTTAATGAAGATCTTATCACCAGTTGCTACCGGGTTAGGATAAATTGTTAAATCACCATTATCTGCTTTCACTTCACTTGTTCCCAAGTTGGTAACAAACTTTACAGTATAGTCTTCAACCTGTCCGTATTTTAATTGTCCACAAGGAGTCATGTTAGTATTTTCATCATCTACAAGGACTCTCATTCTTAACGGAGTATTCAATACCGCAGAAGCAGGAGCTGTAATTGTAGTACTGTAAGTTCCTATTAGTGTTGTAGGATCTGCAATAATATTATCAGCTGAACCAACAAGCTCAGAGGCTTCAAAAGTTCCGTTATTATTATAGTCAATCCATACTCTCACATCATTATTTGAATCTGAAACATTTACCTGAAGATTATGAGTACCGGTTGCTGCAAGTTCAGTTGATGTAGCTCTCAGACAGCTTGCGCCTGTATAATCTTCATAAAAATTAGCAGAACTCTGCCAATATCCTGTAGATGCATTATTAATATTCCCTAACTTCACTAAAGTTGGTCCTACAAAATAATTACTTGGGTTAGCTATACCACTTGGATTACATGTCGCAGCAATAGGTGTTCCAACCGGAGTTGTTGCAGAAGGTGCCGTTGCTCCTAATGAAGTACTTAATCCCCCTTTCATTAAAAAGAAGTAAAGAGCAGCTCTATCATGTTGCCCATTCGTAAATTTGAATGCTATTGGGTTAGTATAATTCATCATATTATACTGTACTCCCTGGTAATTTACTCCAGAACAATAATTCATATCATTATTGGTAGGTGCCGGGAAGTCATTAAGTAAGCTTCTTGATCTTTCTGTATCACAAACCTGATCATCATCTGTAGTACAGGTATTAGTAGTAGGTGGGCAAAAAGTAGTAGTTGTATCTCCTTGTGGTGCATTAGGGTCTACATTCCCAAAAGTGTGAAGCAGTCCCATACTATGTCCAAACTCATGAGCTAAAGTAATATCATCCTGTAGGGTAACCACGAAAGATTTCATGAAAGATTCGTAAGAAGAATCAGGGTTTTGAGGCAATCCTGCCCATCCCATGATACCATATTGTCCACCACCATCTACTTTATTCATAATATAGATATTAAAGTAAGAAGCTTCTGGCCAGTGTGGAGCAATAGTTTTTACCTGTGCCGTAGTAACACCGTTTGCACCATTACGTTTTACCCCGTAAGAATCATAACCTGTAAGAGTCCCACCATTATATCGAACAATCCCTGTAGTAGCATTACAGCTAGGATCTCTTTTTGCTAATACTAATTTGATCGGCATTGTAGCCGCATTACCAAAATCTGCAGGGATTCCCTGAGCCCATTGATAAGTACCTGCATACATTTGATTACAACGGTCCAACCAAGCCTGAATCTGTGCATCACTCTTGTTATAAGCACTTCCTACAGTAGCACCAGTAGGTGCTATTACGTGTACAACTACAGGAATTTCATAAACTCCATTTACAATCTTATATGCACTTGCATTTTTAGCAGAAGTATTTTGATTACTGCTGATAATTTTGTTACGGATATTACGAATCATTTCGTCAATTTCCCCATTCTGTTTTTGATGTACTCTTTGTTCGTTATCAAAATCACACCAATCTTTTTTCTGCTGTGCTGATACCGAAAGTGAAAGTAGCAATGCTCCACAAAGTATAGTTCTCTTCATTTCAAAAATTTAAAAAAATTAAACAAGTTGCAAATTTATTAATTTTATGAATTAATCAGTGCTATTTATAACTAAAAATCATCACAAAATTTAAAACTTCACTACAGTTAGTAGAAAAAGACACATTATTGTTACAATTTAATCCAAAAATAAAATTAACATCATTTTAAATAGCGTCTATTTTAATTAAATTATTATCATTAAAAAACACAAAATACAATCAAATAGACAATTCAATAAAATGAAAAATTCAAACTAATATATTTTAAATCAAAACATTAATATAAAATCATAAAATGAAAAAACCGCACTAATTGTGCGGTTTTTCATATAAAAATTTAATTATAATTTTATAAAGAATAATTCGGAGCTTCTTGTGTAATAATGACATCATGCGGATGAGATTCTTTCAATCCACTTCCTGTAATCATTACCAATTTAGAATCTTTTTGCAGTGTCTCAATATCTTTAGACCCACAGTATCCCATACCAGCTCTCAAACCTCCTGTCAACTGGAAAATTACATCTTCCAATTTTCCTTTATGAGGTACTCTACCTTCGATTCCTTCCGGAACGAATTTCTTAGCTTCACTCTGGAAATATCTTTCTTTACCTCCTCTCTTCATTGCCGAAAGACTTCCCATTCCCTGGTAAGACTTGAATTTTCTTCCCTGGAAGATAATTTCTTCTCCTGGAGCCTCATCTGTACCAGCTAAAAGTGAACCTAGCATTACTGCACCTGCTCCACTTGCAATAGCTTTAACGATATCTCCTGAAAGCTTGATCCCTCCATCAGCAATTACTGTTACATTTTGAGACTTAGCATATTCGTAAACATTATAGATGGCTGATAGCTGAGGAACTCCTACCCCTGCAACTACTCTGGTAGTACAGATAGAACCTGGACCAACACCTACTTTAAGTACGTTTGCACCTGCTTCAATAAGGTCTTTTGCAGCTTCTGCGGTAACAATATTCCCTCCTACAATATCAAGGTTCGGATATTTCTTTCTGATTTCAGCAATTTTATCGAGAACTCCTTTAGAATGACCGTGAGCAGAATCAATTGCTACAATATCAACTCCGGCTTTTACCAAAGCTTCAATTCTTACCAATGTATCTTCTCCTACACCTACTCCAGCCCCTACAATAAGACGACCATTTTCATCTTTATTCGCGTTAGGGTATTCCAATTGATTGTCAATATCCTTGATCGTAATAAGTCCTACAAGTTTATTCTCTTTATCTACAATAGGAAGTTTTTCAACTCTGTTCTTAAGAAGGATTTCTTTTGCCTTTTCAAGGTTGGTATTTTTGTCAGAAGTGATCAGATTTTCTTTGGTCATGATCTCTTCTACTTTCATATCAAGATTTTCCTGATACTTTACATCTCTGTTGGTAATAATTCCGATCAGAACATTATCAGCATTCACTACTGGAAGGCCTGAAATTTTATATTTAGACATCAATGCTTTAGCTTCAGCTAAAGTATGGTCTTTGGATAATGTTACCGGATCAGAGATCATTCCGTTTTCGGAACGCTTCACGCGGTTTACCTGAGCAGCCTGCTCATCGATCGTCATGTTTTTGTGAATAAAGCCTAAACCTCCGACTCTTGCTAAAGCAATTGACAGATCAGCTTCAGTAACAGTGTCCATCGCAGCGGAAACTATCGGAACATTCAGCGTGATTTTGTCGGTAAGTCTTGATTTTAATGAAACCTGGTTAGGTAAAACTTCTGAATAAGAAGGGACTAGAAGAACGTCATCGAAAGTGATGGCTGTCTCTACAATTTTGTTATGAATAGACATCTTTACTTTCTTTGCAAAATTAGGTTATTTTAGTGAGATATGAAAATCCTTTTTAATAGTTTAAATAAAAATTAATAATCAATAACTTAAATCGAAAAAACCGCTCTATTTATAAGAACGGTTACGGTACAAAATAATTGAATATGTTTGAAACTACTTGCTAGTTACTACATCAAAGGTTTTAATTAATTATTTACAGAAATGGAATTGATCATTTTGGAAATATCATTAGTTGTAAAATTTCCTTTCACATCTACAAAAACCATTTCATGATTATTGGATCCTACGGTAAGCAGCATATTTTTAATAACATCTCCATCTTGCTTTACCCTTACATTGATATTATCTCCGTCATGCTTTATGGTAGCCCATTCCTCATAATGGTTATCATTCAGATATTGAGTATAATCATTCAGCATTTCTTTGCTCCCATTGGTTACGGTAAGCACTTTTATCTTAGAAGCCTTCTTTACCAAATTGATGGTCTCCTCACTTTCTCCTTCTTCCCTTAAAGCTTTTTTAATATAAGATTTAGCCAAAACCATAGGTACATTAATACTGGCGAACCGGGCTCCCTTGAAATCATACTTTGAATTCTGAAAAAAGTCAATGTTCGGCTTTTCTGAAACGATGCATGATTGAAGCATACTTATTGTCAGAATAGCAAGGAAAATGTTTTTAAGAGTCTTCATAGTTTAGTTTTTTATTTGATTTGTCTGAAGCTTCCTCCTGAAACTTTATCTACTTTAGCATCTAGCTCTGGATTTCCTTTCAGTTTTACAGCGGCTCCTGAAGAAACACTTACTTTCAGTTTATCAGTCACTAATAGTGAAAGACTGGCTCCTGAGGTAGATTCTGCCACTGCTGTAGCAATTTTAAGATCATCTGCTTTACAAGATGCTCCACTTGAAATATCGATCACTGCGGAAACTGCTTCCCCGGATAAACTCACACTTGCTCCACTTGAAATATCTAAAGCCAGCTTCTGCGTTGTAAGTTCGGTATTCAAAACAGCGCCTGAACTCACAGTAATAGCAGCAGCTTGTTTGGCATTAAAAGTTCCTTTAATAATAGAACCCGATTCCGCATCAATCTCCATACTATTTTCCGTAACAGGGTTTACTGCTGTAAAAATACTTCCTGATGAAGTTTTTATACTTTGAAGATTAGGAGCAGAAACGTTAACATTCAGGTTTTTAAACCTAAGATTTCGAACTCCTTTATTGTCTACATAGATTTTTAACACTCCATTTTCTACCTTAGTGATAACATATTGAAGCTTATCTGCATCTGCAATCACTTTTACACTTCTCGTATTTTCCTGCTTGAACGTAACATTTACGCCTACACTGGCATCTATTTTTGAGAATTCACCTACATTTCTGTTGTCTCCGTTCAGGTAAGAAGAGGTATTACCTGAAGTAAGGTCATTTCTCACGGAAGTGGTAACAGAAGAAGTGGTTGTTTCACCAGAATTAATGATCTTATTGACATCTGACAATTTCATTTTTCCGTTGAGAATAAAAATAATATTCTCTTCTTTGGAATCAACATTGAAAACCAGATTTTCAAGATAGTTATCTCTTTCTTCTTCAGCCAGAAACTTCATGGAAGTCCCATCACTGCTCATAGACATCAACTCATTGAAGTTAAGAGACTTCAAAGCCTTGTTTACTCTTTCCGTTTTGTCTTCGTTCATTTTTATATTGGCAAGATTTTCATCTTTTAAACGATCCGGAAAAGTGATTTTTGGGATAATCAGAATTTTAAGACCATCTACCTCGTTCAGAATAGGTTTTATTTTTCCGATGTAGGCATCATTCACATCTATGGTATTCAATAGCTTGAACATCGGTTTTTTGATATTGATAGAGGTTACTCTTCCATTTTTTTCAAAATCCTGAAAAAGCTTGTCCAATTTCTCAGTCTGTGCAGAATAAGTTGCAAAACTGCTTAGCATTATGGCTATTATAAAAAATATTTTTTTCATGGGATTGATCTGATTTTTAGTATTCGCTGTCAAGATTTTCATTTTTTTGAGAAGATGCTACTGTTTTTTTAAACTCATTTCCTAATTTGATAAAGGAGTATCTGGTAACATCTATGGCTTCTTTTTCACTACTGATTCTTTTGCCGTTTACAATCACATAAGAGTCATTGTATGCAGCAGCCGAATCATTTACATTTTTGTTGTTTGAGGAGTTGCTGACATATCTAGGTCTGGTTTCCTTTTTTAGTCTTCCTCTTTTTGGCAGGATCTCGTCCATTACATCTTTTTCTGCTACCTGGTTATCCTGAAAAACAGAATCTTTTTTCACTCCGGAAATAGAGTCTGTATGATTCACGGCAACCTGTTCCTGATGGTCACTGTTTTCTTCAATAAATCCGGACTTCTGTTTTAAGATTTCATCTTTCACCAGCCTTCCTGTATCCTGCACTTCTGTACCGGAGTTGTTATTCAGAAAGAATCCGATTCCGAAAACCAGCATTACACTGGCGGCCATCCAGAACCATTTAGGAAAAGAGGGCTTTTTCTTTTCTTCCAATGGAATAATAGGTACAGTATTCTGTTCCGTACCTTCTGCAGTCTGAAGAAAGTCTTCAAAGCTCCAGTCCATTTTTTCTTCCTTTATATCCCGGAAGATTTCGTCGTATTTATCTTGTAATTGATCTTTTTTCATAGCTCATCAGTTGTGAGATTTGTTCTTTTACTTTTTGTCTCGCACGCATAAGGTTTACCCTTACTGCATTTTCCTCCATTTCCAGCATTTCAGAAATTTCGGAAACATCGTATTCTTCTACATCTTTCAAGTGGATGACCATCTTTTGTTTCTCGGGGAGCTGATTGATAAATCCTATAATATGTTCCTTAAGGTTATCAACTTCCATACTATAAAGCTCCGATCGATGAAGCTGCATATCCGCAAAGCCTATCTTGACATCGTGATGCTTCAGCCTGTTCAGGCATTCGTTCCGGACAGACTTCAGCGCATAGGACTTAAAATTTCCAAATTGCTCAAGCTCATCCCTCTTCTGCCAAAACTTTATCATGAGATCCTGTACTACATCTTCTGCTTCATCGCTGCTCATGACAAACCGCTTCGCAAAACGATACATCTCGTCTTTGAGAATAAACACCGTATTCTTGAAAGTTTCTTGGGTCATGAGTTTTGTTTCTTATAGGTAAAACAACTGCCGTTTCAAATCTATTACATCAAAAATAAAAAAACTTCAAAAAAAATTGAAGTTTTTTATTTTTATAGAATTAATACGTATCAAAAATATGTTTTAAAATGGCTTTATCTTCTTCTGTTAAAGCCACTTTTCTTCTGGCCATAGCCCTTTCTGCCACTTCATACACTTTATCCAGCTTAAATCTTTCATCATCTTTCAATCCGCCCCATGAAAAGTTCTCCACAAGGTTGGGTGGAAAGCCTGGTTTGAATATATTGGAAGCTACCCCAATTACGGTTCCAGTATTCAACTGAGTATTAATGGCTGTTTTGGAATGGTCTCCCATAATCAGGCCTGCAAACTGTAAACCGGTATCTTCAAACGCCTTGATTCTGTAGTTCCAAAGTTTTACCGGGCTATAATTATTTTTAAGATTGGAAGAATTGGTATCCGCACCGAAGTTGCACCACTCTCCTATTACAGAGTTTCCGATGAAACCTTCATGCCCTTTGCTGGTGTATCCAAAAATGATAATATTATTCACCTCACCTCCTACTTTACAGTGAGGGCCAATAGTGGTTGCTCCATAAATTTTAGCTCCTAGATTAAACTTAGAATCTTCTCCAAGTGTAATAGGACCTCGAAGATGGCAGCCTTCCATAACTTCGGCATTTTTACCGATATAGATTTTTCCTGTTTTGGTATTCAGTGTGGAAAATTCAATTTCAGCACCTTCTTCGATAAACAGATCTTTTTTATCTCCTAAGAAGCCATTTGTTGAGGACAATTCCTGTGAGGTTTTTCCTTTGGTAAGCAATTCAAAATCGAAATCGATGGCGTGATGATTATAGGAAAATAAATCTTTTGGCCTTTTAAAGAAAATAAGATCTTCCTTAATATCCGTCATTTTTTCAATCTGATTCAGAGAAAAATCTTTCATATTGATTTTAGCAGCGATCAATTCGTCTTCATAAACCAACGCTTCTCCCGGCTTAAGATCTTTAATCTGCTGAATTACAGTTTCCGTAGGCAGGAAATTCGGAACTAAAAAGAGACTTTCTTTTTCCTCCGGACTTTTAAATTTATCCTGAAGATACATTTCCGTGAAATAAGACACTTCTGTGTTTTCCAGGATTTTCTGCCATCTCTCAGAGAATGTCAGGATTCCGCATCGCATCGCAGCAACCGGGCGGGTAAAAGTAAGTGGAAGAAAGTCTTCCCAATATTGTGCGTCTGAAAATACTAATTGCATTTTTTAGAAGTTAAAGATTAAAAGTTAGAGAATAGAGCCTGAGTTAAAGTTCACTGAAATAAACCTGCAGATTCTAAATTCTGTCTAAACAAAAATACAAAAAGAAGTGGGAAGTTGGGAAATATGGAATAAGTTTTGGCTAAAGCCAATGAATAGAATTTTTTATTTTATTAAACAGGCTAAAGCCCGTTCCTATTGAATATCAAGCAGAGCCTTGATTTACATAAAAAAAGTCTTCCAAAGATTGGAAGACTTCTATATTTTTAAGGATACAAAAATTACTTAGCGAATTTTTTGTATTTGTTCATGAACTTATCAACTCTACCAGCTGTGTCAACTAATTTAACTTTTCCTGTGTAGAAAGGGTGAGAACTAGAAGAGATCTCCATTTTGATTAGAGGATACTGCTGTCCTTCATACTCGATAGTGTCTTTTGTTTCCGCAGTAGACTTGCAAAGAAACACCTCGTCGTTACTCATATCTTTGAAAACAACAAGTCTATAATTTTCTGGGTGGATTCCGTTTTTCATAATACTATTTTTAAAAAAATTAAGTTTGCTTCCGAAATAGTAATGGATATTTCTCTGCTAAATTTTAGGTTGCAAAAATACAACATTTTTTCTAATTTCCAAATACTCAATTCATTTTTTTTTCTTGATAAGAAATTTAAAGTATTTTCGTTAAATTTGGAACCTACTTAAACTTTAATTTCAATGAAATTCAAATTATTACTGGCTTTTTCCTTCTGGATGTTACTGATAGCGGTATCGTGTAATAAGGATGATATTACGTTTGACAGCCCTACCCAGCCGCTGAGGTTTTCAAGAGACACCGTATTCTGTGATACAGTATACCATCAGGTGCGTTCAGAAACATATGTTGTAAAGGTATATAATAATGAAGATAAGGATATTATGATCCCAAGAGTAAATCTTGAAAAAGGAGCTGCATCATTATATAGAATCAATGTAGATGGAAAACCTGGGTATGATTTTAAGAATGTTCCTTTAAGAAAGAAGGACAGTCTTTATATTTTTGTTGAAATAGCCCCTACAGCTACCGGGCCTGAAGCTATTGCTGAAGATAAAGTTCTTTTCACCGGACCTACGGGACAGCAGCATGTGACTTTATTCTCTGTAGTTCAGGATGCAGAATTTTTTATTCAGACTCCCGGGAACCCGAATGTGATTACCAATTCTACAACGTGGAGTAATAATAAAGCAAAGATCATCTACGGAAAACTTACCATCAATCCAAGCGTAACCCTTGATATAAATGCTGGAACCAAAGTGTATTTCCACAAAAACAGTGGCATGAAAGTTTCTTCCGGAGCGGTCTTAAATATCAATGGAACAATGGCCGATCAGGTTATTCTTCGTGGAGACAGAAATGATCCTTATTATGATACCATTCCTAAAAACTGGAATTCTATCAAAATGGAAGCAAATTCTACTCTTAAAATGAACCATGCAAGACTTTTCGGAGGAACGAGAGGGCTTGATATGAGACAGACCAATGCTACGATTACCAATTCATTCATCCATACATTCTTTGAATACGGAATTTACGCGGTAGGTTCTACTGTGAATGCCAACAATCTTGTGATGAACAATTGTGGTTTATCTTGTATCGGAATATTCCTGGGTGGAAAACACAATTATACCCATGCTACGATTGCTAATTATTCTAAAACAATGAGTTCTTTCGACAGAGCAGGAATTTTTGCAGCTAATGAATGGAAGAATGATGCAGGACAAACACAGCAGGGAGCCCTACAGCAGCTTAACATCAAAAACAGTATTGTATATTCTGACAGAGATGATGCTGTTCATTTTGAAGCAACTCCTGGACAGCAGTTTGAGTTCTTACTTCAAAATTCACTCATAAAATATACCAGTGCTACAGGCGCAGGCTTCACTTTTGACAATAATCCAGGTGTGGTACAAACAACAAAGAATACCGATCCGCAGTTTGTCAATTATTTTATGGCTAAAATGAATTTAAGAGTAAAATCTACTTCTCCAGCCATTGGAAAAGGGAATGCAGCTGTTGCAGCAACTGTACCTTTAGATATTGTCAATGTATCCAGAACGACCAACCCAACTCTAGGAGCTTATCAATAATGGAAATTACCCAGTTACAACAGCAAGTCGATGAATGGATCAAAACCATTGGGGTAAGATACTTTAATGAGCTTACCAATATGGCAATGCTGACAGAGGAAGTAGGTGAAGTGGCAAGAATTATTGCCAGAAGATATGGTGAACAAAGCGAAAAGGAAAGCGATAAGAATAAAGATCTTGGTGAAGAACTGGCAGATGTACTTTTTGTAACATTGTGTCTGGCCAACCAGACCGGGGTAAATCTGCAGGACGCTTTTGACAGAAAGATGAAAATAAAGACTGACCGGGATAAAGACCGGCATCAGAATAACGAAAAACTTAAATAATTATAAATGATGAGTTGGAATTATCAATGAATTTTAAACTCATCATTTTTAAATATAATGTAGATCATAATGAAGCTAGAAAAATCAAAATTATTAGGAGGAAAAACAGTACAGATCAGCGGTTCGAAAAGTATTTCGAATCGTTTATTGATTCTGGAAAGTCTGTTTAGCAATATAAAAATCGGAAATTTATCCAATTCTCAGGATACACAGCTATTGAAAAAGGCATTATCTGAGGATACGGAAGTGGTAGACATTCATCATGCGGGAACGGCAATGCGTTTTCTTACTTCTTATTATTCTATTCAGGAAGGGAAGACGACTATCCTTACCGGATCTGGGAGGATGAAAGAAAGACCGATCAAAAACCTGGTAAGTGCTTTGAGAGATCTTGGAGTAGAAATTGAGTATATGGAGAATGAAGGTTTTCCCCCTTTAAAAATTATAGGAAAAAAAATTACTCAAACATCTGTAAATGTTCCGGCAAATATTTCAAGCCAGTTTATCACGTCTCTGCTTCTTGTTGCAGGAAAACTGGAAAACGGACTGGAAATTAATCTTGTAGGAGAAGTTACATCAAGGTCTTATATTGAAATGACTCTTGATATTCTTACTAAGTTTGGGATACAAAACAGCTTTGAAGGAAATACCATCAAAGTACACTCTTTCACTCCTGAAAATAGTTCTGCCATAGTACATTATGAAGTCGAAAGCGACTGGAGCTCAGCATCATACTTCTACTCCATCTGTGCTTTGGGAAGAGAAACAATTCACCTGAAAAGCTTTTATAAAGAGTCTACTCAGGGAGATTCTGCAATTGCAAAGATATATGAGGATTTCTTCGGAATCAAAACAACTTATATTGAAGAGGAACACCAACTTACATTGGAACCTCAGTCTGATTTTTCTTTCCCGGAAAAAATTGTTCTGGATATGAACAACTGCCCGGATATTGCACAAACGTTATGTGTAACGGCGGCAGCTTTAAAGATTCCTTTCGATATTTCCGGATTGGGAACATTAAGAGTAAAGGAAACCGACAGACTTCTTGCATTATATAATGAGCTTAAAAAACTTGGTACTGTAACAGAAATTACGGATTTAACCATTAAATCTATCAGTTTTGGAGAACCGGAAGACGATATTTCGATCAAAACGTATCAGGATCACAGAATGGCAATGAGTTTTGCTCCGTTTAGTCTGATTAAAGAACTTAATATTGAAGATGAAGATGTAGTAGAAAAGTCTTATCCAATGTTCTGGAAAGATCTTGAAAATATACTGACCCATTAATTTCAGAATATAAGAATGTGGTAATTTGAAAATGATTTTTATTTCGGATTACCACATTTTAATTTTATATAATAACCATGAAACATTGCTTTTTCTTTTTGTTTGTTTTATCTGTTTCAAGCTTATCTGCCCAGAATCTGAAAAGTTTTTCGGTTCCGAAAGGGTATTCTCAGATTGCAGAAGCCAAAGGTGATCTTGACAAAGATGGAAAAGATGAAATTATCCTGATATTTAATACGGATATAAAAGCATCAGACATGCAAAACCCGGAAGGTACAAGTGACTACCAAAGGGTTTTTTATATTCTGAAAAAGGAAAACAGCGGTCTAAAAGTATGGAAAGAAAATTCTGCCATTCTTTTTTCAAGCGGATTCGGATTTTATCCTTCAGATAATACTCTTACAATCAATATAAAAAATAATAGTCTTATTATTGAACAGCTATTTTTTACCAATTCAAGGCATACCCAGCAATATAAACATACCTTCAGATTTCAGAACGGAGATTTTTATCTGATAGGTTTACACGATCATTTTGAAGATACCTGTGATTTCAGTTTTACCAATGAAATCAATTTCTCTACAGGAAAGGTTATTGTTGACAGAGAATATTCATCCTGTGATGATGAAACTAAAGTACCCGAAAACTTACACAAAGAATTTACCCATAAATTCCCGCTTATTAAAATGAATGATTTCTTTATCGGAGATCACAACTTCAGACTTCCCGGGCTGAAGGAGGATTTTGTTTTTTAGGATGAAAGATTGAAACTGAATGCTGGATATTACTTTTTGCTCAATTTTTAAACGCAAAGTAGAATAATTCTATCGCCATATTAAAGTGAGCTAAGAGGCCGACATATGTCGTTGATGAAGCTTGACTTACACATCCGTTTAGAAAAAATCAATTTCTTTGATTTCATCTTTGTTCACTTTATATTTCCGGATCAAAAAATAAACTTTGCGTTAATAAAAGTCTTTCTTCCAGCTTCCTGACTTTATACCAACTTAATTATCTATTAAAGTTAAATTAACTCCTCATGTTTTGATATATTCTTATTTTTAAGCTGCATTAAAAAATAAAAAAACTATGTTCAAACAAAACATGAAACGTTTTACAGCCATCACTCTTGGGGTTGTGACTGCGTCTATCTTTTTTTCCTGTTCCAACGACTCCATGATGGAAAGAGATTCTAATGAAAACTCTTCAATGTCGTTAGCAAAAGTAAGCAATAAGACTTCATTACTGCCTATCGCAATGAATAGCTGGATGTCTGGTCTTCAGGATAATATTTCTATTTCAAAAATTTCCATTCCCGGAACTCATGATTCCGGAGCACGTGTAGATGCTCCAGTTGTATCAGGTACGGCTAAAACTCAAGACCTCAGCATTGCAGAACAACTGAATGCAGGAGTCCGTTTTCTGGATATCCGCTGCAGACATATTGACAATTCTTTTGCTATTCATCACGGAGCTATTTACCAAAATCTGAATTTTGATGATGTCTTGAATGCGTGTTATGCCTTCCTAAACAGCCATCCGTCTGAAACGATTATTATGTCTGTAAAGGAAGAATATGACGCTTCAAACACGACCAGAAGTTTTGAACAGACATTTGACTCATACGTACAGAAAAACTCTTCTAAATGGGATCTTGGAGCCAATATTCCTACATTAGGAGCTGTGAGAGGAAAGATCAAGTTATTAAGAAGATTTTCTTCGGGATCAACTAAGGGAATCAACGCTTCTCCTTGGGCGGATAATACGACATTTGACATCAACAATTCCGGTGTACAGCTGAAAGTTCAGGATTATTATAAGGTAACAAACAATGATGATAAATGGAACGGAATTTCCAGCCTGCTTAATGAAGCAAAAAATGATAGCAATGGTAAACTTTTCGTGAACTTCACCAGCGGATATAAGCCTGGAATCTTCGGGATCCCAAGCATTCCGACGGTATCCAACAATATTAATCCAAAACTTAAAACATTCTTCCAAACAAATACTCACGGATCATACGGAGTAACGCCCATTGATTTTGTGAATGCTGAGCTTTCTGAGCTCATCGTGAAGACCAATTTCTAATTTATTATTTGTTAGATATATTCATAGGCTGTCTCTCTTGTTGAGGCAGCCTTTTTGAATTTTGTTCTGCTTTTATTTCTTGCAGATTATCCAAAAACATCTGCTTAATCTGTGAACTCTGCGGGAGCTTTAAATTAACAAAAAAAAAGGCTGTTTCCCTAATGAAACAACCTCTCTTTGTAAAAGTAAAAGTATTAAAATTAAAAGCTATTTTTGAATTCCATAAGCTGCCAATATTTTATTGAAGATCTCTGTGTTTTCAAACAGTCCTGTGAATTCTTTGGAATTCGGTCCGTAAGCAAAAACACTTGCCGGAATAGAGGTATGATCATTGGTACTGAAATTTCCAAATACCCAGCCGTCTTTCAGGCTTCCATCCAAAAGCGTTAAACCTCCTGTTTCATGATCTCCTACGACAATTACTAAGGTTTCTTTATTCTCGTCAGCAAATTTCATCGCCTTACCAACTACATGATCAAAATCCAGTAATTCTGTAACCAGCTGTTCGATGTTGTTGCTATGCCCTCCTCCATCAGTCTGAGAGGCTTCTATCATCATAAAGAATCCTTTTTCATTCTTCTTTAAATCATTTAAGGTAAGGTCGAATGCATCAGCAAGCCAGTTTCCTCTTCCGTTGGTGATTCTTTGTGAAGCCAGAGGATCAATAACCAGAGTTCGGTTGTTTATTGTAGTCACAGATTTCAGATCCTGATACAAATCAACTTTAGCCTCTTTAAATTTTTTTAGATTTTCCTGGGATAATCCACTTGTAGGACCACCAATCAGAATTTTCGTTTTTGAAGCCGCAAAATCTTTCAGTATAGATTCTGAGCTGTTCCTGTTATCAGAATGCGCATAGAAGTCAGCAGGAGTAGCATCTGTAACATCTCCTGTGGAAATCAATCCTGAAACCATTCCTTTCTCAGCGATAATATCTGGAATCTGTGCCAGTGCTTTTCCCATATTATCAACCCCTACAAAAGTATTTTTGGTCTTTACACCGGTTGCAAATGCTGTAGAACCCGGTGCTGAATCTGTAATATAGGCATTGGATGAATTGGTTTTGGAAAGGCCTGTGGATTTCATGTTGAAAACATTCAGCTTTCCTTTATTGGCTGTAAAGGCAGCATAATATTGAGGCAAAGAAGTTCCGTCCGGAATAAGGAGAATAATATTCTTTACTTTTTTCTCCACTCCGTCTGATTGATAGGTCGGGGTATAAGTACTGTACTCTTTTGTATTTTTATAAAAGTTTTTCGGAATAGAATTCATGAACTTTTTAAGATCCGGAATGTGATCGGTATTGATATAATCTACTCCCAAATCCATAAAATTCACCCAAGCATTCGGAAAATCCGGAGCCCCGTAAAAACGAACAGGTTTTTGCTGGGAATGAGCTTTTTCAACGGCTGTTTTAATCCTTGCCGTTTCTTCGTCTCTAGGAATTCCTTTTCCATTCCATTTTACCAATCCCGGAAGGTCTGCACTGAACATCCCTACTCTTTTCAATTGGTCTGCAGAATAGCTTTTGTCAAGATCTCCGTCAAAGTAAAGATAATTCGGATAGTTTTTAAAATCTCCCGGCTGAGGTCTGTCTCCAGTAATCACAATTTTAATTCCTGTGTTTCCTGTAATCTCGGGATATTTCTTCAATGTACTGACCAAAGCTGCCAGTGATGTTTTATAATCTTGCTTAATATCAATCAGCAGCTGCAGTTTTTTGTTGGCATCCTGATAGATATTTCCTTTGTTCAGCTTGATTTGTTTTGAAATAGGATCGAGGTACAAATTTTCCAATGTTCTGTCTGCAGAAAGTTCTTTCTCGGTATGAGCTACCCAAAGTTGATCCTTTACCAGAAAAACATCTGCCTCTATGGAACCAAAATTGGCATAATAAGCCTCCCAAAAAGGGATCTCCTGCATATAATCATTATGTGAATGGGCATTCCCTACATTGTAATGTAAATAATTCTGTGCCTGATTTTTGGAAAAAATAGCCAGGGCTAATACAGCCCATATTTTTGATAATTTCATTCGTATATCTTTATTGTTTATGGATCGAAAGGAACGCCCAACATCCATATCTGTATATGTCCACATCTGCCATGGACGTTTCATAATCCCTTTGAAAAAACTATATCATCACAGAAATCTCTGCAATGATATAGTAGCCTATAATAAGGTTAAATTTTACCAGCCTTCATTTTGTTTGATGATCCCATGACTGTTTACGATTTCAGCCTGAGGAACTGCCCAAACATTATGTACAGCTGGATTAAAGTTTCTTGCTGCCCAGACTACCTGTCCATTGATACCGTGCAGAGGCTTAGCATACGCCGCCTGCGCATCTCCCCAACGTACAAGGTCTCTGTGCCTGTCTGCCCATTCACCTGCCAGTTCACAACGTCTCTCATGTTTCAGATCTGCCATGGTACACCCATTTTTTGCAGACAAACCTGCACGTACTCTGATCATATTGATCTCCTGGTCTGCAGATTTCCCCTGCATCAGTAAAGCTTCTGCTTTGATAAGAATTACCTCAGCATAACGCATGATCGGAACCGCAAGGTCTGTACATGGATAATCTCCGTTAGCACTCACGTGACCGCTGTTCAATTGATATTTGAAGGCATCCATATATTTATTGAACTGGTATCCGGTAAGGGAATTGCTGGAAGCATATGTTCTTTCCTTTCCATTAAATGTAAACTTGTCACCTATTTTCAGGATGGTAGCACTTCTTCTAAGGTCTCCTGCTTCGTACTCGTCAAATAGTTCTTTAGTCGGTTGGAAATATCCCCAGCCATTATACTCTCCCCATCCTTTATTTTCAAGCATTACTCCCGGAAGAATACTTCCCCATGCGGTAAACTTAGGCGTTCCAGGGATAGACCAGATATATTCTGAACTGTAGCTGTTTTCAGCCTTGAAGACATCGGAAAAATTGTTCAGAAGACTTCTATTTCCTTTCGTCATTACTTCATTAGCCCAAAATTCTGCATTCTTCCAGTCTTTCATAAACAGATATACTTTTGCTAAAAGCGCCCATGCCGCAGCTTTATGAGGTCTTCCATAATCTTTTGCAGGAAGCTCAGCCTGAGTAGGTAATAATTCTGCGGCTCTTTTCAGGTCGTTTACGATGTAAGTATAATTTTCCATCACGTTTGCCGCTCTCGGAATCGGATTGGGATCAGGATCTTTTGAACGGTCAATAATAGGAATTCCTGCTTTTTCATTCCCGTAAGAATAGGCAAGTTCAAAATACATTCTGCTGCTCATGAACAAAGCTTCTCCAAGATATTTGTTTTTGATAGCCTGTGAAGTCTGGATATTATCAATATTACGGATCACACGATTGGCAACTCCGATTACGTTGTATCTTTTGTTCCACTGGGTTTCAAGATCTCCTGCTGCGATGTAGTTGCTGCTGAAGTTTTTTGCATTATCCGCTTCACTTTTCGCTCTTCCGGTTACCATATCATCACTGGCATTGATAAACCAGAACAATCCTCTTCCATAAAATTCTCCGTCGAATAAAGGCTTATACATGGCGTTTGCTCCGGTAATCAGATCATTTTCTGTTTTCCAGAAACTGGCTTCTGTAGGGGTGCCTTCCGGCTGAACATCCAGCTCTCCTGTACACGATAAAAGCATTGCAGATATTCCTGAGATTAAAAATATTTTATTGAATAATTTCATTTTTTTACTTTTTGTTGGTTAAAAAATTATAAACCGATCTCCACCCCAAAGATGAATGAACGTGCCTGAGGATATCTTCCGGTATCTACACCATAAGAATTCATTCCTACTTCAGGATCAAATCCTGTATATTTCGTTATCGTAAACAAGTTGTTGGTTGTCATATACACTCTCACTTTGTTTACATCCAGCTTGCTGTAAAGCTCTTTCGGTAATGAATATCCGATAGTAAGGTTCTTCAGTCTTAAATAAGATCCGTCTTCTACATAGAAATCCGATACTTTGGAGTAATTACCGCTTGGATCTCCGTGTACCAGCCTTGGAATATCAGTATTCGTGTTCTGAGGCGTCCATGCATTCAGGATATCCCTGTCCATATTATAGTTTTGTCCTGTTCCACCTGGGTTCAAAGAAATAAACTTCATTCCGTTGAATATTTTATTTCCGTATACTCCCTGGAAGAATAGGTTCAGATCAAAGTTTTTCCACGTCATGTTATAAGAGAATCCGTAAGAGAATTTAGGATAGGGGCTTCCAAGATTGACAAAGTCATTATTATTAAGCACTCCTGTATTTCCTTCTTTCTTCAGGAATTTGATATCTCCGGGTTTAGCATTCGGCTGGATAAGGTTTCCGTTGGCATCTTTATAATTGTTGATTTCTTCCTGAGTCTGGAAAATTCCTCCGGTCTTATAGCCATAGAAAGAATATAGAGGATCACCTACTTTTATACGGGTTGGTTTCAATACTCCTCTTACTCCATTGTCGTTGATAAATATCTCATCTACATTAGCTAACTGCTTTACCGTATTTTTTAGTTGACTCATTGTCGCTCCGACAGAGAAAGTAAAATCACCTGAAACGACCTTGTTATAATTGATCCCTAATTCATACCCTCTATCCTGGAACAATCCTGCATTTACATACTGATTATTATAAGTTGCCGTACTTGGTAAGCTTACGTTGAAGATCTGATCTTTGGAATTCTTTATGAAGTAATCGAACTGTAAAGAAAGGCTGTTGTGAAAGAATGAAGCATCCACCCCGAAGTTGGTTTGCTCAGACTTCCCCCATTTCAGATCCGGATTTGGACGTGTAGTGGCGTAATACGCAATATTCTGTGAAGGATCCTGTCCAAAAATAACATTATTATCTCTCGTCATCAATGGATTCACAGCTTGTGGTGAAATTCCTCCAAGATTCCCCAGAATACCATAGCTTCCTCTCAGTTTCAGACTTGAAAGCCATGAAATTTCCTGCATAAAGTTTTCTTTCGAAACCACCCACGCACCGGAAACCGCATAATAGTTTGCAAATCTGTTTTGTTTTGCTACGAGTGAAGAACCATCACGTCTTCCCAATAAACTTACGATATACTTTCCTGCATAGTCGTAATTTACTCTCGCCAGATAAGAAACCAAAGACTGTTTGAATCGGTAACTGGAAACATCTTTATTAGTATCCGCCGCATTCTGAAGATGTTGGAAAACCTCAGCTTCACTTCTGAAGTCGTAAGATTTTGCTACAAAACCATCATCAATTGTTTTCTGGAAAGTAAAGCCTCCAAGAAAATCAAAATTATGCTGTCCGGCAGAAATTTTATAGGTTAACAACTGTTCTGCAAGTGCTGTAGATGAGTTGTTAGACTGGTATTCTAAATTATTGGTATCAAAAATTTTCCCGACTTCCAATACTCTGTACGTAAAGTTCTTTACATCCCCCAGCTTAAACGTCTGTGAGAAGTTGGAACGGAATTTTAAATCTTTTGCTAAAGTAATTTCAGCATAAGGATTGATTAAAATCTCATGGGTAGGATTTCTAATGCTGATCCTTTTAAGATAAGCAACCGGGTTGATCATATCTCCGTAACCTCCTGCCACATCAATCGGCAATCCAGAGAATGCACCGTTAGGAGTATACACCGGGACATTTGGAGGATAATACATGGCAGCCACTAAAGCTCCTGTATACCCACTTTTTGTATCGGCTGTATTTCCGTCAGAGTAATTATAGTACATATTTTCCCCGATCGTCAACCAGTCTTTTACCTTATGTTCAGAATTGACTCTGAAATTGTATCGTTTTGCCTGAGTATTCAATAGAATTCCTTCCAGACTTCTGTGGTTCATTCCCACAAAATATCTGGATTTTTCACTCCCTCCGCTTAGGTTGACATTGTATTCCTGAATAGTTCCTGTCCTGAAAATTTCTTTCATCCAGTCTGTTCTGGTAATTCTTCCGTCAGGATATTGGTTAGGGTTAAAAGCGATTGGTAAGCTGCCCAGTTTTCCGGCATTTTCATAGGCCTTGTACATTACATCCTGGAATTCAGCTGCATTCAGAGACTCTTTCAGTCTCCATGCCTGATTCACTCCGTATTTAACATCAAAATCTACCGTAAGATTTCCTTTTTTCCCTCTTTTAGTGGTGATAAGGATAACCCCTCCGGAAGACCTTGCCCCATAAATCGCGGCAGAAGCATCTTTAAGTACAGAAATATCCTGTATATCGTTTGGATTAATAGACGGTGTTCCGTTAAAAACCACTCCATCTACTACGTAAAGAGGAGTTTCTCCATTGATTCCTCCCAGACCACGAATATTTACCTTAGGTGCTCCGTTAGGATCTCCACCTTCGTTCACTACTGTTACTCCGGGAGCTTTACCCTGAAGAACTTCTCCTACCCCAGACAGAGACCTGGAAGTAAGCTTATCCAGTGAAGCCTCCGAAACAGCGCCGGAAACTTTACTTTTTTTCTGTGTTCCGTATCCTACAACGACAATCTCGTCGATGGATTTTTCTTTTAAGCTGTCTTTTTTTTGAGCGAGGAACATCGGTGAAGCTGATATTGCACCAATAAGTAATACCCTACCCGTTAAATAAGTTACTGAGACAGGGATTTTAAATACATTCATGATATCCTTTTTGATTAGGTGCAAAATTAGACCAGTCCGCTCCCACCACTCATTAAGGTTTCCTTATGTTTTTATTAAGAAATTTTAGCTTTTTACAGACATCACCTACCACACAGCAATAATAAAACACTCACAATCAACAATATATGTAATTAAAAGTAATCATTCCGTTGATATTCTATGCATGATTGAGATTAACTTTATTTTAAGTTTATCATCCCTTGAAAAAAATATCAAAACAAGCATTTAAGCCATTTCAGAAATAATAAGTGGCAGAGTTCCTATTTCTTTTTTTACATTTGCTGAAAATAGATTTTACTTTTGAACACAGATCTGCAAAATGGTCTGATGGATGTCAGAAGAAAAATAAAAACAATAAAATCATACGAATTCAATGACCATCATCATTACAGGAACCTCATCAGGAATCGGGTTTGCATTGGCCGAATATTTTGGAAAAAAAGGGCATAAAGTATACGGATTAAGCAGAAAGCACACAGAAAGCCAATATTTCAGGTCTATCCCTACTGATGTTACCGATAACACTGCTGTTCAGAATGCTGTTGCTGAGGTTTTAAAAACAGAAACAAGAATTGATGTTCTGATCAACAATGCCGGAATGGGAATGGTAGGTGCTGTGGAAGATTCCAGCAAAGAAGATATTTTAAAACTTTTCAGTCTGAATCTTGCAGGACCTGTACAAATGATGAGCGCTGTTCTTCCGAAGATGCGTGAACATAAATTTGGAAAAATCATCAATGTATCCAGTATCGGAAGTGAAATGGGTCTGCCTTTCCGTGGATTTTATTCAGCTTCAAAGTCTGCTCTGGACAAAGTAACGGAAGCGATGAGGTATGAAGTATACCCTTGGAATATTGAGGTATGCTCACTGCATCTGGGAGATATCAAAACTAATATTGCAGAAAACAGAGTTATAGCACAGGTTTCACAACCATATAAAAATGTTTTTGACAAAGTTTATGCGCTGATGAATTCTCATGTGAATGATGGAACTGAGCCTTTGGAAGTGGCAGAATACATTGAAAAACTTTTAGCAAAAAATAAATGGAAAGCTCATTATTATTTTGGTAAATTCGGGCAGAAAATCGGAGTTCCTTTGAAATGGATTCTTCCACAGGGAACTTACGAGAATTTGATGAAGAAGTATAATAAACTGGACTAGTTTCAGTTGTATAGAAAGCTAATTAATAATATAATTTGTAAACCATTAAGAAGGATTAAGTGGTAAAGAATGAGTAAGACAAGCTTTGCTTTACGTTTTATCTTATCATTACACTTAATTTCATCACTTGTACATTTGGGATTGAAACTGTTTCTGAAAATATTTTTTGTACTGTTCTGCGTTTTTACACAAGCGCAGAAGAAGCAATATTGGCTGATTGATACAGAAACCAAGGTCAGAAAAAAAGTAAAAGATTCCACTTCTGCCGTAAAGTTCCTGGACTCATTGGCCCAGAATAATTATTTCTTTACCAAACTGAAAGAGGTAAAAATAAAGGGCGACAGCACCGAAATTTTCTATGATAAAGGGAAGAATTTTAATCAAACTTATGTTAGCCTTACCGATTCTCTTGTCCAGAAGCTAAAGATTCAGAAAGATTTTTTTACTAAAAATTTAGATTCCACCAAGAAAAGCATCAACAAAACTTATATAGATGATGGGTATTCTTTCAGCAGAATAAAATCTAAATTTAAAGGACAGAAAAACGGTTATCCTATTGTAGAACTTGACATTAACAAGAATGATAAAAGAACGATCAATAATTTTGTCGTTAAAGGATATGAAAAAGTTCCCAGAAGATTCATCAAAAACCTGGAAAAGGAATTTAAAGGCAAAAATTACGATGACAAAAACCTTCTGGCTATCAATAAGACTTTTCAGAGCCATCCCTTCCTGACTCTTGAACGGCAACCACAAACCTTATTTACAAAAGACTCTACGAGTATTTACCTGTTTCTGGAAAAGAAAAAGACCAATACTTTTGATGGGGTAATTGGTTTCGGGAACGACAAAAGCTCCAAGTTTACGTTAAACGGTACCATGAATGTGAATTTCAGGAATATGTTCAACGGTTTTGAAACTGTCAATTTATACTGGCAGAGAAACCCTGATAAAGGACAGAATTTTGATCTGCAGGTAGATATTCCGTACCTGTTCAAATCAAATGTCGGGATGAATACAAAAGTAAATATCTACCGACAGGATTCTACATTTGCCAACGTAAAATTCCTTCCGGCTTTTTATTACCATATCAACAATCGAAATAAAATCGGTTTAAGAGCAACTTTGGAAAGCTCAACCATTATTGACACCCTGTACGTTCAGGGAAAAGATTATACCAAAAATGGGATCGGGGTATGGTTTGAAATGACCGAACCTACCGATATCGACCTTTTCCTTTATAAAACAAGGATCAATGCGGGATATGACTTTTTAACAACAACCTATTCTAAAAATAATATCAAAGCTACCCAAAACCAGTTTTATTTCTTTGGGGAACATAATTACCATATTTCAGGGAACCACTTCCTGAACATTAAGGCTGAAGGCGCCATGATGGATTCTAAAATAGAATTCTCTGCCAACGAATTATACCGTTTCGGGGGCTGGAACTCCATGCGGGGATTCAATGAGAACTCTCTCGCCGCCGACTTTTACTACTATGGAGGATTGGAATACCGTTATCTGATCGGTAATCAGGCCTTTTTCGATCTCTTTGGGCAATACGGACAGCTCAATAATAAATCGCTGAAAGTAAAGCCTAAACTCTACAGTGTGGGGCTTGGTTTTAATTTCTTCATTCCTATCGGTCTGATGAGTTTCCAACTGTCTAATGGTAACGAGTTCGGAAATCCTTTTAAGTTTAATGATATCAAAATTCACTGGGGAATCCTGAGCAGGTTCTAGAAATACAGCAAATTTTGTCCCAATATTTCAGCTTCCTATCATATTACTATTTATAATACAATAAAGCAAAAGTCCTTATACGAAAGACTGTTTTCATTTTACCATTCTATTAATTCTTTCTGTTAAAAAATATTAAAATCGTATTTTTATTTTAATACTTCATTAAAATACAGGTAACAGTGCTCCGCTAAATTTGTCTTCAAAAAAATGAAGAAGACTCTAGCTACTTTTGCCGTTTTTTTACTTCCCCTTTATTTTTCCGCTCAGGAAATCAATATCTCAGGAAATGTAAAATCAGAAAACGGTTCTAGTGTTTCCGGTGTAAACATCACCGACAAAAACACAGGAAAGACTGCTACTACAGATCAAAATGGTAATTTTACCATTTCTGCAAACCCTAAAGACATTCTTGAGTTTTTTGCTCCTGATTTTTCTGTTTATACCGTTGAGGTTTCTTCCAAAAAACAGTATTCTGTTGTTTTAAAAAAGCCAAACGAAAAACAGATTGAAGGGGTTGTGATTACCGCATTAGGTATTGCCAAGAAGAAAGAAAAGATTGGATATTCTACTCAGGAAGTGGGAACAAAACAGTTTGAAACCATCACCACTCCAAGTATTGGTAATTTATTCTCAGGGCAGGTAGCCGGTCTGAATGTTTCCAACCCAACAGGAATGCAGCAGGCACCACAGTTTACTTTAAGAGGAAACTCCAACCTGGTTTTTGTTATTGATGGGGTAATTGTCGAAAGAGAAGTTTTCCAGAATCTGGATCCTAACAATATTGAAAACATCAACGTATTGAAAGGAGCTACCGCTTCCGCTTTATATGGTTCAAGAGGTCGTTACGGAGCAGTTTTGATCACAACAAAAAATGCTAAGAAGAAAGGGTTTTCTGTGGAATTTTCTCAGAATACCATGATTACAGGAGGATTTACCAATCTTCCAAAAACCCAGACAGAATACGGTAACGGTTCTCACGGAAAATATGAATTCTGGGACGGAGCTGATGGTGGGGTGAATGATGGAGATATGATCTGGGGACCAAAATTTGTTCCGGGTTTACAGATTGCCCAATGGAACAGCCCTATCAGAGATAAAGTAACAGGGCAAGTAGTTCCATGGTATGGAGCAGTGACAGGAACTCAATATGATGATAAATCAAGATACGAAAGAGTTCCAATCGACTGGAAATACCACGATAACTTAAGTACTTTCTTAAAGCCTGCGGTAATTAACAACAATAATTTCGCCATCAGCTATAGAGATAATAAAGATATATACAGGTTTTCAGGAAACTTCATGAATTATGATGATCGAATTCCTAATTCCTATCTTCAGAAATACGGCATCAACTTCTCTTCTGAGAACCATCTGGGAGATAAATTAATATTTGATACGAAATTCAATTTCAACCAGGCTTTTACTCCTAATATTCCCAACTATAATTACAACCCAAGCGGACATATGTACACGATCCTGATCTGGATGGGAGGTGATGTAGACGGAAAAGCCTTGAAAAATCATATGTGGATTCCGGGAAGGGAAGGAACGGCACAAGCCAACTGGAACTACGCCTGGTACAATAATCCATGGTTCGGAGCTGAGTATTATAAAAATCAGAACAGAACGAATATCATCAACGCACAGACCGCTTTAGAGTATAAGGCTACCCAGGATCTTTCAGTAAAGGGTAGAATATCTCTTGTGGAAAATCATAGCAAAACGGAAGTATTGAGCCCTTATTCCTATTTCAATTACGATGCGCCAAGAAGTGGAGGTTATATTTTAAGGGATAACAAAACATGGAACCTCAATTATGATGTGCTGGCAACTTACAAGAAAAAAATATCTGAAAACTTTGATTTTACAATCAATGCTGGAGGTTCAGCTTTTTATTATAAAAACAATAATAACGAAAGATCTACGGACGGTTTGAAAATTCCGGAAGTGTACACGTTTGAAAACTCGATCGGCGCCCTGAAAAATTATTCCTATCTGAAGGAAAAGTTGATTTACAGTGCTTATTCTACGATTGATATCGGGTTGTACAATGCTTTCTTCATTAATATTTCAGGACGTAACGACTGGTCTTCTACTCTGCCTAAGGCCAACAGATCTTACTTCTATCCTTCAGCTTCCATCAGTGCGGTTATTTCAAACCTTGTAAAATTGCCGGAATCTATTAATATGTTGAAACTTTCTGCTTCATGGGCCAAAGTAGCGTATGACTTCCAGCCTTATTCTATCAGAAATTATTATCTGAATAATCAAGGAGTTACGTTCAACGGAAATCCTACGTATTATTATCCAACCACTCTGAACATAGAAAACTCTCTGAAGCCGGAGCAGACAAAATCTTATGAATTAGGGTTAAGCGCAGGTTTCCTGAACAACAGAATTACCTTAGATGCCACTTATTTCAGAACATTAGATTATAATAATATTCTTCAGTTCCCGGCTGCAGAATCATCAGGTTTCACTTCTCAATATGTAAACGGGAATGAGTATACTACCAAAGGATTTGAAGTTTCCCTTGGTTTGGTTCCGGTAAAAACCGCTGATTTCAGTTGGAAAACTTTGATCAACTGGAGTACTTATGAGCAAAAGCTGACTTCCATCTATGACAATATGCCGAACTACAAAAACATCAAGTTAGGTGAAAGAATGGACAGTTATTATGATTATACATGGCAAAAATCTCCGGATGGAAAAGTTATTCTTGATGCCAATACAGGAATGCCGACAAGAGCCAATGCACCAAGCAACCTGGGACATTTCAATCCGGACTGGACCTTTGGTTTCAACAACACTTTCAAATACAAAAAATTCACTTTAAATATTGGAATCGATGGAAGCATCGGAGGTGTAATGAGATCGCAGGTAGTAGAAAAAATGTGGTGGGGAGGAAAACATCCTAATTCCGTAGCGTATAGAGATCAGGAATATGCAAATCCGGGATCCTATTATTTTGTACCGGATGGGGTTAATTTTAATCCAACAACAGGTCTTTATACTCCACATACAAAAGCGATAAGCTTCCAGGACTGGGCGCAGAATTATCCATATCAGGCAAGAGTAACGCAGGATGAAAGTGAAGAGTTTGCTAACGTTTTTGACAGAACTTTCATTAAGCTTAGATCTGTAGTACTGGAATACGATTTCTCTTCATTACTGAACCCAAAAGGAATGGTAAAAGGTTTCACTGCCAATATTTCTGCTTATAACCTGGCGATGTGGAAAAAATCAAAGAATCTTTATTCTGACCCTGATTTCCAGGCAAAAACTGAAAACGATATTCAGGATCCTTCGAGCAGATGGTTCGGAATCGGTTTTAATCTTAAGTTTTAACTAAAAAGTACGTCAAGACAATGAAAAATAATATCAATAAAGTGAAAGGGCAAAAAGGTAAAACGGGAAAGTGGCTGATGAAATCTATATTTGCTGCAGGACTTCTGACATTGGCTTCATGTGAATCCAACCTTGATAAAATCAATGAAAACCCTAATGATCAGGCCAGCATTGATCCTAAATTTCTTCTGACCTATGTGGAAAAATATACGTTTCAGGTAAACGGTGATAATATGTATGCCTCAAGAATGATGATTGGTACGGATGGTGAAAATGCATACCAGTATATGAAATGGAATGATACCTCTTTTGAAGTCTACACCAAAGGACTCCTGAATACAGGAAAAATGATGCAGGAAGCTGAAAAGACAAAGAATAAAAACTATGCCGCTATTGGGAAATTTCTGAGAGCTTATCATTTTTTCAATATCAGCTTAAAAGTAGGAAGTGCTCCGTATTCTGAGGCTGCAAAAGGAGAATCCGGAATTACACAACCAAAGTATGATAGCCAGGAAGCCATCATGTCCGGAATTTTATCAGAATTGAAAGAAGCCAATGATCTTATTAATACCAATGATAAAATTGAAGGTGATATTGTTTATAATGGAGATGCTTTAAAATGGAAGAAACTCATCAACTCATTCCGTCTGAAAGTTCTGATCACTCTATCAAAAAAAACTACGGTAGGAAGTTATAATATTGCTACAGAATTTGCTTCTATTGCAGGAAGCCAGTCTCTGATGACTTCTATTGCAGACAACGGTGAGCTTAAGTTTGCGGATGCTGCAGACAGCAGATATACCATGTTTAACAACAGCGGATATGGTTCCAGTTTGTATATGGCAGACTATTTCATCAATCTATTCAAAAGCAGACAAGACCCGCGTCTGTTTACGTTTGCAGCACAAACTACCGGAGCTAAAGAAGCCGGAAAAGCCATCACAGATTACACAGGATACAACGGAGGAAACCCCACTTCTCCTTATTCTGACAATGCTGCTCTGATCACGGCAAAAAACATCTCTAAAGTGAACGACCGTTTTTATAAAGATCCAACCAATGAGCCGGCTTCAGTGCTGAGCTATTCTGAATTAGAGTTTATTCTGGCAGAAGCTACTGCCAGAGGATGGATTTCCGGATCTGCAAAAACACATTATGATAATGCCATCAAAGCAAGTTTCAGTTTTTATCAGACCTATGTAAAAAATCCGGGACAATATTTCTCAGGTTTTGATGTGAACCAATATCTGGCAACGCCATTGGTCGTTTATAATAATGCTGATCCTTTGCAGACACAGGTGGAAAAAATCATGACCCAAAAATATATGACGATGTTCCATCAGGCACAATGGACTTCCTATTTTGATTATTTAAGAACCGGATATCCAAACTATCCTCTGAAAGATGGGGTTGCTGCACCGTTCAGATTCAGATATCCACAGTCTGAATACAACTATAACAGCACTAATTTAAAAGCTGCAATAGCCGCTCAGTATGGAGGAAATGATAATATTAACTCTAAACCTTGGTGGTTACAATAGAAATCTGATTAATTTTATATAAAACAAAGAAACCGCAGGAAAATCCTATTAACTTGCGGTTTCTTTCTTATTACGATTGAATATGAACAGAAGAGAATTTTTAGAGAAATCAAGTCTTTTATTAGCAGGATTGGGAACTTCAAGTGTTCTTCATCCTTCCATTTTAAAAGCTTTAGCCATTGATCCGGCTGCCCAGTCTACATTTTTTGATGCAGAACATGTCGTAATCCTGATGCAGGAGAACCGCTCATTTGACCATGCTTTTGGGGCCCTCAAAGGAGTGAGGGGTTTCCTGGATAAAAGAGCTTTTGTAAAGCAGGATGGACATTCCGTTTTCTTTCAAAAGAATGACGAAGGAAAATATGCATCTCCTGCCCGTCTGGATTTAAGAAATACAAAATCAACCTGGATGAGTTCCCTGCCCCACTCATGGGCAGATCAACAAAAAGCTCTGAACAAAGGAAAATATGACCAGTGGCTTCAGGCTAAAGCTTCAGGAAATAAAGATTATAAAAATATTCCGTTGACATTAGGGTATTACAACCGTGAGGATCTTCCGTTCTATTATCAGCTGGCCGATGCCTTTACCATATTCGATCAGTATTTCTGCTCATCCCTTACCGGAACTACTCCAAACAGATTGTTCCTATGGTCCGGAACATTAAGAGAAGAGCAAAACGGAAAAGTAAAAGCCAATGTTGTCAACGAAAATATTGATTATGACAAAACGAAACAGGCAAAATGGAAAAGTTTCCCGGAGATTTTGGAACAGCAGAATGTTTCGTGGAGAATTTATCAGAATGAAATAAGCCTTCCAAAAGGAATGTCCGGAGAAGAGGAAGCCTGGCTAAGTAATTTCACTGACAATCCGATTGAATGGTTTTCAAAATTCAACGTAAAGTTTTCAAAAGGATATTATCAGAATATCCCTAATATCATAGCTTATCTGAAACAGGAGATTGAAAAAAATCCTAAGCAGAAAGAAAGACTGGAAGCCATGATGGCCGAAGTTCAGGAAGATCAGGTAAAATACCATCCGGATAATTATTCAAAGCTTTCAAAAGAGGAAAAAAACCTTCATGAAAAAGCTTTCACGACCAATGCAAACGACCCCGATTACTGGAATCTGGAAATCGGAAAGGATGAAAACGGAGAACGACTGGTTGTTCCGGAAGGTGATGTATTGTTCCAGTTCCGTAAAGATGTGGAAGAGAAAAAACTTCCACTGGTTTCCTGGCTGGTAGCTCCCGAACATTTCTCTGATCACCCGGGATCGCCATGGTATGGGGCATGGTATATTTCTGAGGTGTTGAATATTCTTACCAAAGATCCTGAAACCTGGAAAAAAACAATATTTATCATCAATTATGATGAAAATGACGGGTATTTTGATCACGTTCTTCCTTTTGCACCACCGGTGAATCCAAGCCAGCCTGTGGATATGAATGGGAAAGAAGGAGTAGAATATGTAGATCAATCTCAGGAATATATGTCAAATCCTTCATTAAAAAATTATGAAAAAATTGAAGGAACCGTAGGTCTTGGGTATAGAGTTCCCATGATCATCGCTTCACCATGGACAAAAGGAGGTTTTGTCAATTCTGAAGTTTCAGATCACACGTCTGTGCTGCAGTTTCTGGAGAAATTTATCATGAAAAAATTCAGTAAGAATGTTCATGTTGACAATATCAGTGACTGGAGAAGAGCGGTATGCGGAGATCTTACCTCTGCCTTCAATTCTTCCAGTGTAAAAGCTCCACAGATGAATTATCTGGATCAGAAAGAGTATACTAAAACCATCAATGCAGCCAAAAACAAACCTGTTCCCAATTTAAAATGGTATTCTGAAAGTGAGCTTAATAATCATTTACTTGAAATTCAGGAAAGAGGGCTGAAACCATCTAATCCGCTGCCTTATCATTTTCATGTCAATCTGGAAGGCGGGAATATAAAAATGAGCAATTTAAAAGAGAATGGAGTTCCTTTGCTTATCTATGACAGAACTCAATTCAACAGTACTCATTATCATTTTTCATATGCATTATATGCAAAGCAGGAATTGTCCCATGCTGTACATTCCGGAGCATATGAGTATGAAGTTTTCGGTCCCAATGGCTTTTTCAGGAAGTTTAAGGGAAGCAATATTCCAGAATTAGAGATAGTTTTGCTAAATATGACTTCAAAAAATCAGATTGAACTGATTATCAGAAACCACAAAAGCAAAAATATTTCCATAAGCATGGAAGATCTGTACGGAAAAACTAAAAAAACAATTTCTGTACAAAAACCGGAAGAAAAAATCAGTATCGATCTTGATAAAAATAAAGGCTGGTATGATTTGAAATTAACGCTAAACGATCATCTATGGCATTTTGCAGGAAGAATAGAGACCGGAAAAGTTTCTGTATCTGATCCGCATTGGGCATAAAAAAAAGATTCAAATATCTACAAAAACCTGTACCAAAAAGTACAGGTCTTTTTTTGAGTTATCTTTAAAACATCTTTCAATTATAATGCATTACATAACGCAAATAAGCATCAATATAAAAATTATCATATATTTTTTTCAAATTATACTGAATTTTGTTATATTCACTTAACTAATTATCAGTATCATGAAAAAATTAAATTTAACTATTGCAATGTCATTATTTGCGTTTGCTCTGTCTGGGAATCTGAGCGCCCAAGACCTTGCTACAGATAACCACACGGTTACCATTTCTATTCCCGAAGTTGCATTGGTAGATATTGAACCGGCTGCCACGAAAAATATTATTCTTGGATTTACAGCGCCTACAGAAGCAGGAAATCCTATTATTCCAGCTACGGCCAATACTACTTTATGGCTTAATTACTCTTCTATTAAATCTGTGGCAGATCCTACCCGTAACGTAAGCGTAAAAATGAACGCTATCATTCCTGGAGTAGATCTTCATGTAACGGCGGCGGCTGCCACCGGAGCAGGAGCAGGTACATTAGGAACTTCTGCAGGTCTGCTTACATTAACTGGTAGTGACCAGACTATTATTTCTGGAATTGGAAGTGCTTTTACAGGAAATGGAGCTAATAACGGCCACAATCTTACGTATGCTCTTGCTGCAGGAAGCGGCCCTGGAGGGGTGGCAGCTTATGCAGACTTACAGGCAACAGCTACTGTAGTAGCTACCGTTACGTATACAATATCAGATAATTAGAATTTAAATAAAATTCTTTTCTGCATTCGAAAACAAGAAGAAGCTGACATTCAGTTTCTTCCTGGTTTTGTATTATTAATGATTAACTCCAAACTTTAAATAATGATGATGATAAAGCGTATTCTTCTTTTGATCACCCTGATATTGCAGTTCAGCTTTTTACATGCCGGTATTGTGATTCTCAACGGGCTTACGCATTCTTACAAAATTGAAAACGGAAAGGTCTACAAAGGAAAAGTTGCCATTGAAAATACAAGCAAAAATCCTCAAAGTGTAAAATTGTTTTTACAGGACTTCACCTACCAGGCTGACGGAACTATCAACTACACAGCACTGCATACCAATAAACGTTCTAATGGAGAATGGGTAAAACTTAATACCAACCTGGTTACTCTTAAAGGTAAGGAGAAAACAGAGGTATTTTATGAAATTACGGTTCCCAATCAAGCCATTGATCCCGGAAGCTATTGGAGTGTCATCATTGTAGAACCGGTGGAGGACATAAAGCCTAGTGACAATAAAGCAGGAGTAAACATTACTTCTGTTATACGATATGCTATACAGATCATTACAGATTCTGAAACAGAAAAAGCCAAGCCAATCCTTAAGTTTGAAAGCGTAAAAGTAGAAAAACAAGAGGGAAAGCAGACTGTAATGGTGGCCATTGCAAACAATGGCAATCTTTATTGTAAACCAACAACGGCTATTGAAATCTATAATCGTAAGACGGGGGAAAAATTAGGTACGTATTCAAGTTTAACTATGGGACTGCTGCCCAATACGTCCAAAACATTTTACATTGATATCAGTAAAGTACCTCCTGAAAAATATAAAGCAGCAATTATAGCAACTGATGAAGAGGAGAATGCATTTGCACTCAATGTGGAATTAGAAGTAAAAAATGATTAGAACTTGGACTTTATTTATTATTATATCATTATTCCCGGTATTTATTTTTTCTCAACAGCAATCTAACCGATTGATGAGTAAAAAAGATAGTTTATTACCGGGAATGTCTACTTCTATCCCATTCACATTAGAAAATAATTCAGCTGAAAACAGGACATATGATATTTCTGTGGGTACCTCAAGTCCACATATCATCCCAATTTTAGCAAAAGGAGAACTTCAAATTGCTGCTCATGAAGTATCAGTCTATCTGGTTCCTTTACGTATTGCAACAGAAACTGGTCAGGGTATTTATTCTGTAACGTTGAATATTACAGACAGAAATAATGGAATATCCTTTGCAAAAACTTCAAAAATAACGGTTTCCGGAAACCGGAATATATCTGTCACAGCTTTGAATTCGCCAGAGTTTGTAAGGGCTGGAGAAACTATCCGCGCTTCTTTTCTTTTAAAAAATAATGGCAATGTAACAGAAGATATTATCTTGGAAAGTAAAAATGCGATTGTTGATAATGAATCATCATTAGTATTGGCACCCAATGACTCAAAAATCATAACGATTCACAAAGCAACAAATCCTGAACTTTCCCAAAACGAATTTCAGAACCTTAATCTTTCGGTCTATTCGAAAGGTAATTTCAAAGACAATCAGAGTGTCTATATAAGCACTCAGGTGATATCAGTAAAACCATCTGAAAACGACATTTATCACAGGCTTCCCGTTGCTGTTTCGTTATCTTTCATTGGAATGCAGAATATGGGAGTGTATAATGATGGTTTTCAGGGAGAAATCTACGGTAAGGGAACACTTGATAAGGACAATAAAAACCAGATTGAATTCCGTGCTGTCACGCACAATCCTATAGAGCTCAATACATTTACTCAATATGAGGAGTATTTCGTGAATTATAAACGGGATAAATTTTCGGTTCATCTTGGTGACAAAACTTATTCTTCTTCATACCTCACAGAGTTTGCAAGATATGGCCGAGGAGCAGAAGTTCGATATGATTTTAATAAAGTAAGTTTCGGTGGTTTTTACAACCATCCCAGATTTTTCAGGGATATAAAAGATGAGTTTAATTTCTATTCAGCTTTCAAGATCAGAAAAGAGTCTCAAATTTCTGTAGGATATCTTTACAAGACCCCCAGAAAGGGAGAGATCAATTACAGTGATGTAAGGCTAGACTCTGATGCCCATCTTCCTTATGCTAAAGGAAAATTTAAAATCACAAAAAATATTAATCTTTCCGGTGAAGCAGCATACAGTACAACAAAAAAAACAGATGGTACAGCTTATATCGTTCAGGCCGAAGCTAATTTTGAAAGATTCAATGGAAGCTTAATGTATATGAAAGCAAGCCCTGAGTTTGCAGGATATTTCACGAATACCAATACTTTTAACGGTAATATTTATTACAATATTTCTAAAAAGCTGAGTGTTTTTGCCAATTATATGCAGGACGCCAAAAATTTTCAACGGGATACCTTATTACTGGCAGCACCTTATCGAAAATATGTCCAATATGGGCTACAATACAAATATATGCCTAGTGGTTTTATCATCCTTAATAACGGCTATCAAACTTACAAGGATCGTTTGGAACCTAAACAGTTTGATTATTATGAACGGTATTTTAAAATCAGTATTAATCAACAGATAGGTGTATTCCAGATAAATCTTGACGGGCAGTTTGGGAAAACAGATAATTACCTTCTTGGATTTAGCGGCAACTCTAGTTTCTATTCTGCTAATCTCTCATTTCAGAAATTCAGAACTTCCTTTAATCTATTTGGAAGCTATGCCATCAGTTCAAGATATCAGCTCGAAAATCAGAAAAACTTTTATTATGGAGCAAGAATCTTCAGCCGGTTTTCTGACAAGACCAGCTTAAGCCTTTTTTATCAGAACAATTATATGCCGGAAGAGTATTTCAAAGACAGGAATTTATTTGAACTTTTGTTCCATCAGCAATTATTCCCGGGAAATGAACTTGATCTTTCAGGCAGATATTCATTACAAAGAGGAGAAATAGGAAATAAGGATTTTATATTTTCAATGCGGTATACATGGCGCCCTAATATTCCGGTACAGAAAACGGCTGAATATGTAACTTTAACGGGTAATATCAGTAATCTGGGCATCAAAAAAACTGAGGGAATAAAATTGATGCTCGGAAGTTATTTGTCAATTACAGATAAAGAAGGCAATTATTTATTTAAAAATGTTATCCCGGGCAATTATTTTCTGGAGATAGACCGATCAACGACGGATATCAGTGATATTCCGACCCAAACTTTTCCAGCGGCAATATCGCTTATTAATAAAGAAAATACTTTAAATTTCGGATTAACAACTGCCGCTAATGTTCAAGGACATATTCAGTTCCTTGAAACTGGAGAAAAAGATAAAACGGATATTGAACAGCTGCAGGCTATAAAAGGAAAGAAGAAAAGGGAAAGTATCATTGTAGAAGCCACCAGTAATGACCAGACTTATCGTAAGATCTGCTTCATTGGGGACGACTTTGATTTCACTTATCTCCGACCAGGGGATTGGATTGTAAAAGTGTACCGCAATGGTCTGGATAAGCGCTATAAAATTTCAACAGACAAGTTTCAGTTTACTTTAAAACCTACAGAAACAAAGAAATTGAGCATCAATGTTGTCAAACAGCAGATAGAAATAAAATACCAACAGGAGTCCTTAAAAGTAGGATATAATGAAATAAAAAAGAAAAGATGATTTTGATCCGTCCCATATTATTACTAGTGTCTTTTATTGCATCCGGTTGTATCTATTCCCAGACTGCCAGTACCACTGTTACCCTTACATTGCCTAAAGTAACTTTAATGGATATTGAACCTACGGGAAATATTATTTTAAATTTTACAGCACCTACTGAGGCTGGAAATGCTTTAGGGGTTCCAACTCCCAACACATCCAAATGGGTCAACTACACTTCTGCTATTGCCTCCGCAGGGCCTACCAGAAAAATTACGGCATCAATTAACAAACTTATCCCTGGAGTGAATATAAGACTTCAGGCAGCAGCGGCTTCGGGAGCAGGCGGAGGAACGTTAGGTACTTCTTCAGGGCAGGTTATTCTTACAACTACTCCTGTTACAATCATTAGTGGTATTGGAGGGGCATATACTGGTAATGGTCCTAATAATGGCCATGCACTTACCTTCTCGCTCGCTACTAATACTTATTCTAACTTAGAAGCACAGGCTAATACATCTATTATAGTTACCTATACCATCACAGAATAAAATCTAAAAATGAAAATCAACAGTCCTTTTCTCAGAGAAATACTCTTACAAAGATATCTATACATTATTGCTTTAATAATGGGCAGCTATCTTGAGGGGCAAACCATAAATATTGCGGGAACTAACTGGACGGTAAGTGTCCCTACAATCACTGAGGCTGGAACCAACTATACCGGAACTTATGACAATCCAAGCCAATTAACATTATCGGGTAATTTACCCGGATCTTTTCTAAATCTCCTTAGCAGTGCAGGTGCCAAGATCAGTATGCACTATGTTCCCACTTCCTGGAATAGTGCTTTGAAACTTTACGCAAAAAGAAGTGGTGGTACTACAGCGATCACCGGTCTTTGTGTATTATGTACCGCTACAATTTCCGGTGGAAATGTCAATTTTATAGAAATACCACAAGCCGGCTCTGTAACGCTTTCAACGATCACTTTTACCGGAGTATTAGGTCTTGGCAACAGTGTAAACTATTCTGCCATGAATGTGCAGCTGGAGATAGGGGGTGTTTCTGTAACCATTCCTGCGGCAACATATAGTGCACAAATAGTCTTTACAGTAGGAGCAAATTAAAGTTTCTTTTCAATATGATTTCAATTCAAATGCCATAAATAAGAACCGTTTCTTTATAGAAGCGGTTTTTTTATTTCTTTTGGATTAAAATAAGATGGGTTCTGAAGGCTTATCTTTCTTTTTTACACACCAATAGCTTTTACCGATGATAAGCTGTTTATGCCCTTAAAATGACGATGATAGATTATTGAATGATAAGTTATGAGTTATGAGATCCGAGGTTGGGGTTCGCGTTTCGAGATCCGAGGTTCGGGATGTGATTGATCAGTTTTGATTATTCTCCATGTATGATATTCAATAGGAGCGGGCTATAATCCTGAGCTTAGTCGAAGGAAGCCCGTTCTGGTCAAAAACTCCATTTCCATCTGGCTTTAGCCAAAACTTATCATTGGGATAATCCTATTAACCGAAATAAATAATAATAATAATAATAATAATGATGATGAAGCTCAATTAAAGATTGAAAGATGGCTCAGCAGGAATGGGTAATGAGCAATGAGGAATGAGCTGGAAAATAGAAGATAAGGAGGATTGGATGTAGAGATGGATATCTCAAGTATATTATAGAGGTTGGGTGGTGTAGGTATATAACAACAAAAAAGTCCTTTATCGTATGATAAAGGACTTTTTAAAAATAAAATAAAAACTGGCGGCGGCCTACTCTCCCGCGTTAGCAGTACCATCGGCGCTGGTGGGCTTAACTTCTGTGTTCGGAAT
>NZ_PPEG02000008.1 GCF_002899945.2 Chryseobacterium viscerum | reverse complement strand
AACTTTTTCTTGGTTTGATAATGACAGAAGACTTTGCCGAAATTATGAATTGCTAATGGAAAATTCTGAAAATATGGTCAAACTATCAGCTATTAAAATATTATTGAACAAAATTTAAACAGGCTCTAAGATATCTTCGTTAATGAGTGAAGGATTTTCAAAATAAAAAAGTAATCCTTCTACATATTTTTGAATGAGGAAATCGTTACTTATTTTCTCGCTTGATTTATTCGAAACCATATTGACAGGCTTCTGAAGCAATAAGGGGATTTCTCTATCGTAGATTTTTTTCAGTATTTCCGGATAGAAGGTAACGATCACGATCTGACAATGATCCTCTGACCTGGAATTTTGAATATGCTTTCCAGAGCTGATACAGTTGAGAAACAGAGAATAATGGGTAGAGATATCAAGTTCCTGATCATCTATTTTATATTGAAATTCTCCATTGAGGACATACAGAAAACAGGCTTGCTCGGAAACCGGGAAATCAAATCTAAATGGTGTTGCCAGATCAATTTTTTGTATTAAAGTCTTTCCAAATAATTCGTGTTTTTTGTAGTCATTCAGCATAATCTGTGAGGTTGGTTTTTTGAATTGAACAAGGTGAAAAGTTAAATAAATTTTTCTTTAAAAATACAGATCAACTTTATACATGTGGTTTTTGCTTTTATTGGCTGATGAGGGCATCGTTTTTTGTAAATATTTCAATGGCTGATACCTGATCAAAAATAAGATAAGTCTAAATTTTAAAGTTAGTTTCAAATTAAATATTTTTCATTCATATAGCGGATTTCTATAATATTCATGGAAATTAAGTTGTATATATTATATTTCATTATTCATGCTAATTTAGTATTGTTAATTTTATTCCATTATGAGCTCTATTACGATGCCAAATAAAGAAATTGAAAGGTTCAAAAAAGACTTACATTTGTAATAGATAATTCTTTATAATTGCGATCCAGATTATTTCTTTTTGAAGTAATTTGTTGTTCTATTTGCTTTTAAATCAAAAACTTGTTGAAAAAAAATTATGATTAATAAACCTCTATACTTATTCATTTCTTTTTTGTTACTCAGTATAACAATAAAATCTCAAAATAAAAAAGATAAGGAATTTGATGTGGCATACTTTCGTTCATTTAGACAAGGGCAGGTAGATAGAATGCTTAAAACAGGTGATTCTCTGTATAAGAAATCAGAAACGGAGGTTCAAAAGATAAAATCAGTAGTAGTTATTGCTTCTGCTTATTCCCGGAAGCTAAGTGCCAGTAAGGCTATCTTGTATTGGAAGAAAGTTGACTCTATGAGTAAGAAAGCAGGTCTTGCCGACTGGGAAACGCTGGCCAATGATCGTCTTGCTGCAGAATACTTAAAACTCAATCTGAAAGATGCAAGCAGACAGTTTATGGATAGGGCTATGGCTGCGAGTAAATCTTTATCGGATTCACCGGAAAGTAAATTTATTTATGCAATGATGCTTGAAACGGAAGCGTTGCGGAAAATTGCAGATAAAGATACAGTAGGTTTTATAAAAAACATTAAAAATAACCAATCTTACCTCGAAACCATTCCTGAAAACGATATAAAAAATTATCTTCTGGGAAGATCACAGCTTAAACTAGGTGAAGTATATGTCCAGAAAAACAGCCTTGATTCTGCACATTATACTTTTCATAAAGCTGAAGAAAATTTCAGAAAATCGAAAATAAAATCGTATTACAATGAAAGTGCAATACTTTACAGAGGATTGGGAAATATAGCCTTAAAACAGAAAAACTATGATGAAGCAAAACTATATCTGTTAAAAGCAAAAGAGATAGCCTTTGCCAATAAGAATGAGGAAATAAGTGATTGGGTCATCAATGATCTTAGGAAATATTACAGGCAAGTCAATGATTATCAAGGGCTGCATGAAATCAATCAACTTAAAGATTCCATTGACTTTCTTAAAAGAAATGAATTAGTTACCCTTGCTGATCAGGATTTTAAAGAAGAGCAAGCAAGGAAAAATAAATTCGAGAGATACATGTATGTATTGATTTTTGTATCCATATTATTAGCCCTCTTTGTTATAAGTTTATTTGTTTATTATAAACAACAGAAAAAGAAAATCAAATTTCAATTTGAAAAGATTATTAATCAATTAAATGCTGAGAAAGATGGGGCTGCGGATAGTTCTGTTATCATTGTAACAGAGCAGAACTATACGGAAAAGAATACGAAAGAAGAAGATTCTTCTCTAAACATCAGTGCAGAAAAAGAAGAAGAACTGGTAGGACGTATGAAAAATTTTGAACAACAGAAATTATATCTGGACCAAAATATTTCAAGACCTACGATGGCTTCTTATCTTAATACCAATACAAAATATCTTTCCTATATTATAAGAAAACACAGAGGTGTTGATTTCAGTGATTATATTAATCAGAACAGGATTAGTTATATCACAAAAAAGCTCTACACAGAACCTGTTTACCGAAATTATAAAATAAGTCATTTGGCAGAAATATGTGGTTATTCTTCCCATAGCAGATTTGCGAATATATTTAAAAAACAAATGGATATTTCACCTTCTGATTTTATTTCGCAACTGCAGAAAAGAGACAAGAAAGAATGAAAGATTTAGCAGTACCATATTCTTGTGAATGCTGTGGAAGTTCAGGTTATGATTGTAAAATAGAACAAAACAATAAGCGGGGGTTTGAAACATCTCCGCTTATTGTTTGTAGAAGTTGAATGTACAATACAATCTCTACTTCTTGATAAACTTAATATTCACTCCCTTGCTGTTTGAAAGAAAATAAAGTCCGTTTTTCAGACCAGATATATGGATGTTGAATGCTTTTTAATTAAATAGTAGTCCAATTCTAAAAGTATGAGTTATTTGTGGTTTTATTAGTGTAAGTGATTGATTACTATTATTTTGTTTTGTTATTTGGACTGTTAGTATTCTCGAATAGTAACAGGCTATTTCTTGTTTTGTCAAAATCTTCAATATATTTTTGCACCCCACAAATAATGAAGGAGAATTTACCTTTCAAGAGATCTGCTTTGTTATTCTTTGGGTCATTTTATGAATCTCCCCAGAGAACTTTTATTCAAAATTATAAGTGCAGAGAATCTTAATTCCAATTTTTAGTTATACAACCTTTAAAATTTATCACAATGAAAAGAAATCTTGTTTTTATAGGTCTCCTTACCTTTTCATCATTCATGTATTCCCAAGTGGGGATCAATACTCCAACTCCTAGAGCAACTTTGGATATTACAGCGAAGACATCAGATGGAAGCAGCCCTGAGGGTGTTATTTTTCCTAAGCTTACAGGAGACGAGATCAAATCTGCAGATGCACACTATGGTGCTGATCAGGTAGGAACAATAATCTTTGCCACAGTGGGAGTGTCCTCCAAAGAGGCCGGTAGTAAAACTGAAAATATTGATACACCGGGATATTACTATTTTGATGGTGTAAAATGGATGAAAATAAAAGAAAATTCATGGAATATAGATGGAAATACCGGCACTGATCCCAATATTCATTTTATAGGAACCAAGGATAATCAGGATCTTATTTTTAAAAGAAATAATATGCGGTCAGGAATTATTAGTGATAAAAACACTGCTTTTGGATATGAAGCTCTCAATCCTTTGGGGTCAGGGGTATATAATACTGCAATGGGGGTATCTGCTTTAAAAAGTGTGACAACTGGAAGATATAATACAGCCGTTGGATCTGAAGCTTTACAATCCAATACTACCGGGGATGAAAATGTTTCTATAGGACTGGGAACGTTAAGCAGTTCTACCACTGGAAACTATAATACCGCTTTGGGTACTTTTTCACTTTTTAGCAATATTTCAGGGCTCAGCAATACAGCAGTTGGCAGGTTTAGTTCAAGACTCAACACAACGGGTAGTTTCAATACTTCAGTTGGAGTGCAGTCTTTGGAAAGCAATACAGATGGCTCTGAAAATGTTGCTGTTGGATATGTGTCCCTTGCGGCAAATTCTACTGGCCAGAATAATACAGCATTGGGAAACTATGCTCTTACACAGAACAGTACAGGAAGTGATAATGTAGCGGTAGGCTATGGTGCTTTAAGATCAGGTAAAGGATCACAAAATACAATTCTGGGCACTAATGCAGCATCCAATATTAATGGAGATGGGAATATAGTGATAGGATATGAGGCTGGAACATCATCATCAGGCTATGTATTGAATAATCGTCTTATTATTGCAAATAGCAGTACAATAACTCCTTTGATAGATGGTAATTTTTCTGCCAAAACCTTAAAGACTAACGGCGCTTTTGAAATCAATAACGGAACGAGAAATGGTGCTATAAAGATTGTAGATGGTACTCAGGACACTGGAAAAGTACTGACTTCTGATGCCGATGGAGTAGGAATATGGAAATCAGTAGCTATTTCTTTTCGACCCTTATCTATCCCTTCAATAACCTATACCCATCCTGCAAATAACAATAACATGGCAAAATATACGGGAGTTCCTATAACATTACCTCCCGGAAAATGGTTAATAAACGTAACACTAGGATTGGAATTTATGAATTCAGCAGCAGATATCTATAGTAAAGGAAGTAATTTTATCCGATTCAGACTGGGAGATACTACAAGAGATCTTAACATTGGAAGCTTTTCATCTGATGCAATGCTGCCTAAATTAGCCTCAGCAGGCTTCGGAAAATCTGAAGAAAGAGGAATGGTAAGAGGAGATCTGGGGGTGAACAATACCAGTGGTGCCAACAAGACGTATTACTTACTTGCAGATAATGTTTCCAGTACTGGGGGGCTGGTGTCTTTCGATGTTAGATTTGATTGGGATGAATCATCAATTACCTATCAGCCAATACAATAAACTATTGATTCTTATTTTAAACACTCTGGAAGCTTTACGTAATGCAGATATGTGATAAGAAAATTGGGCGCTGAAAAAATCACAAGATTGTAATTTTTATATGCTCAAGTCTGTCATTATTCTCGAATAGTGACAGGCTTTTTCTTGCAGTGGCGACCGGTTAGTCATAATTTTATCTATTGAAAACTATTTTTTTCATAATAATATTTTTTTGGTGAACTTCTTAGGGGGTTATTAGAACTCCTTAAGAAGTTTTTAAAATCTAAGAGAATGGGTTTGATACTCATGTTCAAAAATGGCAAACACAAAATTCCTATCATAGATGAGTATTGTACTGTTACTATTCGCGAATTGTAATAGCTATTGTATTGCTTGTCTTTCTATAGCATCATAGTTTTACAGCCTTATATTTCACTTGAAAAAAGAAAGAACAATTTAAAAAAAGGACATTGAAAATGTTAAATATTATGGGAAGACAAAGAAGGAAGTGAAACAATGATAGATATGAATATAATAATGGAATGCTGTGCTTTATACTAATTAAAGCCTGGTATGGTAAAAAAGAACAATAGGTCTGGTTTTTAAAAAAGATGGAGTAGAAGTAAAATATATGAGAACAGAATATGGAAAATGATCAATCACCTAATTATAAAAAAATTTTCCAGGATATTATTAAGTATAAACATCCTGAAAAGAAAGAAAAATGCCATTCCTTGCTTCAAAAGAAAAAGCTTACAACTAAGGATGTTATCATGTTAAATTCATACATATTTGGCAGTGATATAGAATCAAACCTTTCAGAAAGTAATCAAAAATTTAGGGCTTATGATCAGGAGACAGTCCAGTATATTTTAAAATATCAGATAACAAACCAACTCAATAATGTACAAACAGCTAACCACTTTAGAATAAGTAGAAATACTCTTGCAAAATGGAAGAAAATGAAAATGTAAATGTTCAATTTTTACCTATTTTGCTTCAGCCTTATTTATCAATATGCGATCTTGTATTTTGATCGCCATGTATTCAGGAATGTATATGAAAGGACAGATGATTGGTAGCCCCACCAAGAATCGAACTTGGATCTAAAGTTTAGGAAACTTCTATTCTATCCATTGAACTATGAGGCCTTTTAACTATTAAAATTACAAATTATTCTGAAACATAGTAATGATCAATATATGAATGGAAAGGATAGGGGCTAGCTGCAGATTGAAAAAGATGCTGAAATAAAAGAATCTGCCCTTTAGAGGCAGATCCAGTAGATAAATACATCTCATTTTTTTAATTAGACAACAATAAAAAAGCACAGCCGACAATGCTGTGCTTAAATTTTTATTTCAAATTTAATTGCAATTTCAATAGTAGTAAGAAAAGCAAATAAAGTTTCCACTTCGATGTTTATTACATAGTAAATGTAGTAATAATTTTAATACGAAATATGAATTTAATGTTAAAATTCACAAGTTATCCACAAAAAATTGTGGATAACTTGTGAGCATCTGAAAAACTACTGTTCAGAGAGATATTTTAAAACAAAATCATTTAAGACTTTTTTCTCTTCATCATTTCCTTTATTGTCCATATGACCGTGATTGATTGAAGTTTGCTGTACAGTGATATGATACTTTTTCTGCTCCTCTTCACCCGGCAATACTCCTTCATCTGCCGGATAATCATTGGAACGTAGCGTATAAATTTTAGGAACAGAAGTTCTTGGCAGGAACATTCTCCGGTTATCCATTGTGATCAGTTTATATACCAGGTTTGGATGCTGATTACCGAATAATGCAGCCATATCACCACCATTGGAATGACCTATTAATGTAAGATGTTTATAATCGAGTTCCGGGTTTGTCTTCTTAAGTTCATGAAGTACAAAAAGAATATTATCCGAACCATTTTGCCAGAAAGGTCTTCTTACGATCTGTAAATTGCCTTCTACCGGCAGCAGGCTATCGGTGGTAAGCTCATGCTGAATGCTTACCGTAAAATATCCTTTAGAAGCTAACTTTTCTGTTAAGTAAGAATATACAAAATAATCTCCGCCTTTATTGAAACCATATCCATGATTGAAGATAACAATCTGCTGGTTCAGGATCTTTTTATTGGTCTTAGGGCTGTATAAGGCAACGGGAATCTTACGGTTTCGGCTTTGATCAAATAGGGTTAGCGTATCCAGTTTTATTTCGTAATCAGTAACGAGGTCTGTGTTTTTATTGACTGAACAATTGATCAAAAACAGAAAGATGGGAAAAATGAAAAGATTTTTTTTATACTGCATGAAGGAATGATTAGGTCACAGGAAACTATTTTTCACTAAAAATTTTGATAAAAATAATAAAAAAGAGCGATAGAAAACCGCTCCTCAATTGATTCAATCAATTATTTTATGAGTATACACATCCGCATCCGGTTTCCCATTCCATGCAGTCACGCATAGGTTCATGGCAGTTTCCTCCCGGAGTTCCGCCACCTGTAGACCTGTAGCAGATTCCTCCGGAGCAATAGTATGATCCTGATACTGCCGGACATCTTCCTTCAACATCGCAGTCTGCGTAAGGAAAATCACCTCCGTTTATCAATAGTAAATGATTTCTCTTTAATTTTTTTAAATTTTTCATAGCAATTGATTTTGAATAGGTTAACTGCGAATGTATGAAAAAATATAATACTCATTGATGGGATTTATTTCATTGAAATCTCCTAATGAATACTACTATGAATCAGGTATTATTTAGAATATTTTTTATTTTTTACGGCCGTACATCAGGATGCGCTTAAATGCATAGATAGCCGGATATTTTGTAAATCTTTGGGCTATGCGCGATTTAAATTCGGTAATAAAACTTTCTTTTTGTTCTCCTTCCAAACGTTCTAAATAAGGCAATAATGCCGTTCCTGAAATAAATTCATATAAAGCCTCGTAATCATCTGCAATGATAGGATAGACCTTCTGGAATATTTCAATGTCCTGAATTTCGTTGTCAAACAGTATCTGTGCATAATCATCCATTGAAAGCACCGGGGAATCACGGTTGAAATGATTTAACTGTGATGCATAAGGTTCTTCATCTGCCATTTCCGTTAGAATCTGATTCAGGATATTTTCTTTCTGAACGGGCATCTGGATCGCTAACTGCCCTGCAGGAGATAGCAGTCCAATGATTTTAGGAAATAATGTTTCATGATCATCCGCCCATTGTAGCGCTGCATTACTGAAAACAAGATCCCATTTTTGATCAGACTGTGCCGTTTCTTCAATAGTCTGAAGTTTAAAGTGTAGATTCTCATGTTCATATTTTTTAGATTTTTCAAGCATTTCCGCTGATGAATCGATCCCCAAAAATGTAGAACCTGTCAGTTTTTCTGTTAAAATTGAAGTTTGTTCACCAGTACCACAGCCAAGGTCAATAGCTTTTATATTGTTTTCAGGCTTAATTAATGTGGCTAAATCGTAAAAAGGTTTGTAACGTATATCTTTATACTGATCATATAATTCGGGATTCCAAGGCATAAAAATAATTTTGAAATGATCATATAAAGATAAGAGAATCTATCGTAAAATAAGTTCAAAAAAAAGCGACTGTTTCTAAAACAGTCGCTTTTAATTTATTGTTCAAGCTTTTCCTTGATGTATTTTGCTGTATAAGACTTTTTATTTTTTGCCAGATCTTCAGGTGTTCCTGTAAATACAATTTCTCCACCGTGTTTTCCTGCTTCCGGACCGATATCAATAATGTAATCAGCACATTTGATGATATCAGGCTGGTGCTCAATAACAATCACCGAATGCCCAAGATCAATCAGGGCTTGCAATGATTTCAATAATTTCTGAATATCATGGAAGTGAAGTCCTGTGGAAGGTTCGTCAAAGATAAATAATGTTTTATCCGTTGTAACCCCTTTTACAAGGAATGAAGCCAGTTTTACACGCTGTGCTTCACCGCCGGAAAGAGTAGAAGAGCTTTGTCCCAGCTGTAGGTAGCCCAGACCTACTTCTTGTAGAGGCTTCAGCTTTGTTACGATCTTCGTTTCATTATTGTCTTTAAAGAATTCCAATGCTTCATCTACCGTCATGTGAAGGATATCCGAGATATTTTTCTCATCAAACCTTACTTCCAGGATCTCATTCTTGAATCGGGTGCCTTTGCAAACTTCACACTCCAGCTCGATGTCTGCCATGAACTGCATAGAAACGTTGATCACGCCTTCTCCTTTACACTCATCACATCTTCCGCCATCTACGTTGAAAGAAAAATGTTTAGGCTTGTAACCCATCATTTTTGCTACTTTCTGCTTCGCAAAAAGATCACGGATATCGTCGTAAGCTTTTAGATAAGTAACAGGGTTTGAACGGGATGATTTTCCAATTGGATTCTGATCGATCAGTTCAATGTTTTTGATCAGTTTTTTCGGGAATTCAACAGAATCATAATCTCCTTTTTTACCCCCCATTCCCAATTGGATCTGAATATCGTTGGTCAAAATTTCCTTCATCAAAGTAGATTTACCACTTCCGGAAACTCCTGAAATCACGACCAGACTTTCCAAAGGAACGTCTACGTCTATATTTTTAAGGTTGTTCTGACGGGCTCCTTTGATGTAGATCCATTCTTTTGCTTTTCTTCGCTTCTTCGGAACTTCTATCTCCAGTCTTCCGGTAAGATATTCTGAAGTAAGGGTGTTGGCTTTTTTCAGATCTTTATAATCTCCTGCAAATACCAGTTCTCCACCAAGATAACCAGCTTCAGGACCAATATCAATGATATAGTCAGCAGCTCTCATGACATCTTCGTCATGTTCTACAACAATCACGGTATTACCAAGATCACGAAGATTTTTCAATACTTCGATCAGGTTTTCAGTATCTTTTGAATGGAGTCCTATAGAAGGTTCGTCAAGGATATAAATAGAACCTACCAAAGAACTTCCTAAGCTTGTTGCCAGGTTGATTCTCTGACTTTCTCCTCCAGAAAGAGTATTGGAAGTCCTGTTTAATGTTAAATATCCTAACCCTACTTTTAATAAAAATTCCAGACGGGTTGTGATTTCATATAATAATCGTTTTGCAACCTCTTTATCGTGTTCTGAAAGTTTTAATCCATTAATTAGCGGTGCCAGTTCATCCAAAGGAAGTTCAATCATCGATTGGATATTGTGCCCGTCTACTTTTACCCAGGTGGTTTCCTCACGAAGTCTTAACCCTTCGCAGGTAGGACAAAGCGTTTTTCCTCTGTAGCGGGAAAGCATTACTCTGTACTGGATTTTATAGAGGTTTTCTTCAAGCATTTTGAAGAAATTGTTGATGCATGGGAAATTACTTTTTCCGTCACCTTTCCAAAGGAAGTTTTTCTGTTCTTTTGTTAATTGGTGATAAGGCTTATGAATAGGGAAGTCACCAGCTTTTTTGATGAAGTCTTTTTTCCATTCACTCATGGTTTCCCCTCTCCAGCATACAACAGCATCTTCGTAGATGGATAAAGTTTTGTTGGGAACTACAAGATCTTCGTCAATTCCGATTACTTTTCCGTATCCTTCACATGCCGGACATGCTCCGTATGGATTATTGAAGCTGAAAAAATGAACATTCGGCTCAAGGAATTCCATCCCATCCAGTTCGAATTTATTGGAGAATTCTTTTACTTTTTCAGTATCCGTATTTTTTAATGAGCAATAGCCGCGTCCTTCATAGAATGCCATCTGAATAGAATCCGCAAGTCTTTGCAAAAAGCTTTCATCTTCTTCATAAGAAAAACGGTCAATCACAAGATTGATCTGCATCCCTTTTTCCGGAGCAAATCCAAAGCTTTCCAGATCTTCGATTCCGGCTACATTTCCACTGATCTCAAGTCTTGTGAAACCTGCCAGTTTTAAAATATTTAAAGTTTCTTTAAAATTGTCAGCATCATATTCCAAAGGTGCTGTTAATAGGAAAGAACTATCTTTTTTGGATGCTTTAATGAAATCGACAACATCAGAAACCGAATCCTTCTTTACTTCTTCACCCGAAACCGGAGAAAAAGTTTTCCCGATCCTTGCAAATAAAAGCTTCATATAATCATAGATCTCCGTAGAAGTTCCTACAGTAGAACGAGGATTGGAAGAGATTACCTTCTGCTGGATGGCAATAGATGGGGCAAGCCCTTTAATGTCATCTACTTTTGGTTTTTCTAATTTACCCAAAAATTGACGTGCATAAGAACTTAAACTTTCAACATATCTTCTCTGTCCTTCTGCATAGATCGTATCAAAAGCCAAAGACGATTTACCGCTTCCTGAAACTCCTGTAATCACAATCAGTTTGTTTTTCGGGATCAGGACATCTATATGTTTCAGATTGTTAAGATGTGCATTCTTAACAAAAATCTGTTTTTTTATGTCTATTTCTGCTGTTTTAGCCATATTTTGTTTATTCATAAAGTAACTGTGCAGGAGTAAGGACTGCCAGTATAATGGTGTTTTGCCTCAGAATACTCCAGGGCGGTCATCAATTGAACTCTTATATCTATTCCTGAATTCATCCGGTCTTCTATGACAGCATTTTGTAAGAATGATGCGAGAAATACAGTTGAAAAAGAATCTTCCCATTGTAAAATTAAGACCCACAAAATTACGAATTTTTACTGAAAATTTTATCTATATCTTATTGTTAAAAATTATTATAATGAAGCTTACACTAGACGGACAAAATGGAAATAGTATGCATTGGAAATCGAGAAATGAGATGCGTTTTGTGGACTTATTCTAGTTTTACTATTTATATTACAGTGTTTTATGGAGTTTTATAAATTACATTATGATTTTTTACTAAAGTATTGTTTTATGTTTTAAAATTATTTAAAATTGTATTCATAAATATGTAATAGAGAAATGAGAAAATTATTCAGAGATCTAGTTACACATTTAATGAGAAAAAGATAGAACTACTCCCTCACACAGATGCAGCATTATGCTGCATCTTTTTTTATGACAAGTATCATTTGTCTGTCTTGTTGAACTCCCTTACTTTTGGAACCTGTTATTAAAGAAAACTACGGAACCGATTATGATCAAAAAGATAGGAAGTGTTTTTTTTCTGGGATCTCTACTTTGGGTAAGTGCACAGGAAAAGACAACGGATATTGAAATCATCGAATTTCAGGGAAAATTCATTTCTACACCTTATAAAAGTGCCAATCAGAATATCAGTGTTATCACGAGGGAAGATATTGTGAATTCTCCGGCTAAAAGTATAGACGAAATTCTTCAGCAGGTACCGGGAATGGATATCAGAAGGCGGGGAGCCAATGGGGTGCAGAGTGATATCAGTTTCCGTGGAAGCTCTTTTGAACAGGTTCTGCTGCTTCTGAATGGTATCAGAATGAACGACTCCCAGACCGGACATAATAATATGAATATTCCGGTAGATCTGGATGACGTAGAAAGAATAGAAATCATAAAAGGACCGGCTGCCAGACGTTTCGGGCAGAATGCGTATGCCGGGGTAATCAATATCATTACCAAGACAACTCCCGGAAAAAGAGTGAAAATAAGTGCTGACGGAGGGGATTACAGTACCTATGGCCTTGGGTTCAATGCGCAGATAGGAAATGAAAAATTCACCAATTCCCTTCAGGCGAATTCTGCTTCTTCAGAGGGGTATATGTTCAATACTGATTACGAGATCAGAAATGTTTTCTATCAGGGGAAACTGAATATCAAAAACGGAGATGTAAGAGTACAGGCAGGTTTTTCAGAAAAGAAATTCGGGGCCAATGGATTTTATGCTTCCAGCACTGCTACAAAACAGTATGAGGAGACACAGGCTTCTATCGTCAGTGTAGCACATCAGCAGACTTTTGGAAAGCTGAAACTTAATTCTAATGTATATTGGAGAAGAGGGCAGGATATGTATCTTTTTGACCGATGGAATCCTGGTATTTACAGGAATATGCATATCGGGAATAATGTAGGAGGTGAAGTGAATTCCAGCTACCAATGGGGATTAGGAACCACAGGAGTAGGAGTAGAGCTGAGAAAGGAGTTTTTAGCCAGCAGTAATTTGGGAAACAGAAACCGTTTTGTATCTCAGGTTTTCTTTGAACATCATTTTTCATTACTGGATAAAAAACTGAATATTACTCCGGGAATTTCATGGGCTAATTATTCTAAAGAAGGAAACTTCTTCTATCCGGGGCTTGATGTAGGGTATAACTTCAATCCTAATCATAAAGTATACGGAAATATCGCTAAAGTACACCGCATCCCGACTTTTACGGATCTTTATTACATGAGTAAAACGGAGCAGGGAAATCCAGACTTACGCCCTGAAAATGCCGTTTCATCCGAGGTTGGATATCAATATCAGAATAGTAAGATTTTAGCCAAAATCAGTGGGTTTTTAAGGAATTCCAGCAATTCTATTGACTGGGTGAAAAAAGACATCAATGATAAAATCTGGTTTGCAGAAAATGTAGGAGATATCAGAACCAAAGGAATTGAAGCCGAGTGGAGTCACAGACCGATGGATTGGTTAAAATATACGGTTGGATATACTTATATCGACAGCAAATATGAAGAAAAGAATGGCTTGGTTTCAAGGTATATTCTGGACAATCTGAGACACCAGTTTATTTCTAAATTAGAGGTGAAATTCCTGAAAAATTTTACCAATGAGCTTGTTTACAGGTATAATGAAAGAGTAAATCTGGGAACCTATAATCTTGTAGATGAGAAACTAAGCTTTGCTAAAAAAGACTATTCGGTGTATGTATTGATTAACAATATTACCAACACACAATACACAGAAGCATTTGGGGTAGCAATGCCTCAAAGGTGGTTCCACATTGGATTTTCTTATACAATTAATATTAAGTAGGTGTTAATTTAATATTAATGAAAGTTAATATTAACAAATTGTTAAAAAATATACATTTGCAAAAATTTTTTATGAAACGTCTTTTAGGATTAGGTTTACTACTTGGAATTTCTTTTTTTAAAGCACAGGAGCACATCTCCAGCTTCAATGCAGTGACTCTGACCTACAAGTTTCATCCGAAATTTTTCCTCTATGCCGAAGGGCAGATGCGTGGTAACGAAGATTATACCTACCCAGATTACTATGAGATAAAAGGGGGCTTAGGGTATAATCTTACCAAAAATCACAAACCTTTTGTAGGGCTAGGAAGATATGTCAATTATAAAGAGCACAGCTTAAGCAGAGAGGAGTTCAGGGTATGGCTTCAGGACGTTATTGATATCAAGAAAGGTATCGTAAAATTTGAAAACCGTTTCCGAGCTGAAAAGAGCTGGTTCTACGAGCCCAAAACAGATCTGACCTCCCAAAGAATGCGTTACAGATACCGTCTGAACGTAAGTGTCCCTTTAAATGCAAAAACCATCAAGAAAGGAACTGTTTTTGCGAATGCCTACGATGAAGTTTTCTTTGTAACTCCGATGAAGCCTACTTTTGCCAGAAACAGAGTCTATGGCGGTTTCGGCTATCAGATCGATGATTATTTTGGAATCGTGAGCGGATATCTTTGGCAGCGTGAATTTGAAGCGAAAGGAAACAAAAATTTACATTTCGTTTACCTTGCTTTAAACATCAACATCGACGGAACAGATCATCACACGAAGACTTACGATTTTCCGGGTGCGGATTAATCCTTATTTAATCCTGACTGAAAAGTTAACAGCTCAAGTTTAGAATTAAGATAATGATCATTCAGTAATGCCTGATATTTTTCAATCACTAATGAGATGGCATTTACTTCATGCTCAAGGTATTTGTCTTTGTTGAAATAAATGTATTCAGAGTTTACAAATTCTTGTAAAATGTTTTTATCTTCAGTCTTTAAAGCTTCTTTATAAGCTGATTTTTCGATCAGTTCTTTAGTTTTTAGTTTAAAAGGTTCTTCTGCTTTCAACAGCTTGGCTCTGTGTTTACGGATTTCTTCAAAGGGTAAAGTAACTGCCATAAACTGAAGGTATACTGTGAAGTCATTAAGACTTTTCTGAAAATCATCAAATTCCTTATCAATTACTGCAAAATTCTTGTACTTGCTAAGGAGCTCTTTCCTAATATCTTCATTGGAAATACTGTAGTAATGCTGAAAAATTGCTTTGTCATTTTCCAGAAGTTCTTCTTTTACCCTTTTCAGTTCGTTTTCCAGTTTTGGAATAAGGCTTGCAGCATCTTTTGCTTTGTATAAGCTGCCATTAAATCTGAATGTTTTTATTTCTTTCGGATATGAAACCAGATATTGTAATGTCTGAATATCACTTTCTACTCCTGATTTTTCGTAAACTAAAGATACTTTTTTGTCACTGAAAAGATCTGTATCATGATGAAAGGCAGTGTCGGAAATTATAGACTCAATATTTTCTATAATTGGATGATGTCTTTCATAATATCCATTGAAATTCGCACTGAAGTTCTGATAGATAGTGTTATCCAGATAAAGCCTGATGAAAGTTTCATCCTCTATTACTTCTCCTACGTTTTTTACCATGCGTAAAGTCAGGTATTTTGAGGTCATAATTTCGCAGATTTTATCATATCCGCTGATGATCTCTTTTGCGTATCTGTGGTCTGTACCCGTATTTCTGGTTTCGTTTGTTTTAATCCTTTCAATTCTTTTTAAAATATCGGGATGTGAGGTCCACTGATCTTCAATTTCTATTCTGGATTTATTATAGCGGGTAAGATCTTCAGCATCTATTTTGGGAAGCCCGTTTATGTAAGGATGATTATTTCTTTCTGATAAAATTTTCATTAAAGAAATCTGATTTTTATACAGATCTTTTGGAAGATATTTTTGATTACTTTCAACATAAAAATTAAAAGAATGGTTGAAAGCCAGATCGCTTAATTCCAGCCTTAATAAAGAGGAAGACTGCTCTTCAGGGTTGGTAATATAAGTTGAAATGGCATCCGCATGGTATTCCATTTCTCTTTGCAGGGAAGCATGATTTTTGAAAAGAAAAGTGGAGATACTTTTAAGAACAGATTGAAATGCATTGATGAAACTGACTGAAATAAGGCCGAAAATTTTAAAAATGGCGTTCCCTCCTGAAAATTCCAAAATGAAGTTTTCATAATCTTTATTATTGTAAACCGTTTCAAAAATTATTTTTTCAGCCTGGTTCACATAACCGCCGACTTTCATGCTTTTTTGAGAGAAATGTCCAAATTCGTGAGCCAGAATTGTTCTTAATTCTCCTACACTTGTAGAGTTGATGAGGCCAACGCCAATTGTTAGATTTTTCTTTACCGGCAGAAACATACTCCAGAAAATAGAATTATAGCTTACACTGGCATTTACATCCGGAGAAAGAAAAACTTTTTGGGGAGCTTTCACATTTGTTTCTGCTACAATTTCATCAATAATAGCAAACAATTCAGGCTGATGAGATCTGTTAACTTCCAGCAAATGACGCGTACTGTAGTGATTTTTTTTGAAAATAAATTTAACGAGAAAGATAAAGACAAAAACTCCAACACTTAGTAATCCTGCCGCCCCTAAAACAGTAAAATAGTTGATAGAAACGCTTAACATTTTTACTACTCCATATCCTAATAAAAATACCATTAGAAGAGAAGCAAGTATGAGTATCAGATAGATCAGGAAAAAAACTGAAACAGATACAATGGCGGAGATCAGCTTAGATTGATAAGCTGATGAAATTTTGGGCAGGTTATTAGTCATGTGTGTTTTTTATTAATATTTCTCTATCAGATAACGATAGGCTTTCAGGTATTTGTTGAATCTTTTGATATCCTTCGGAGTAAGCTCTCTGTTTACTCTTCTAAGGTCCATATTATCACGCAGGTCATTCAGTTTTACGGCAACAGAGAGAAGAGACCTTTCCGTTCTCTTAATGAAGTCATCGTAATCTTCTTCGGGATCAAACTTCGTAAGACAGCTGATGGCGAAAATAATGTATTCAGGAAACCCTTCAGATCTTAAATAATCCAGGCTGAATTCCTGCGGATGGTCCTCTACAACATCGTGAAGAACACCTACGATCTTTTCATCCAGTGTTTTACCATAATTCATCACCCGCATCACGTGGCCGATGTAGGGAGCATGGTATTTGTCGGTTTGTCCTTTATGAGCCTTATCGGCAATTTTGATTGCTCTATTCAGTAATTCTTCTTTGGTCATTTCTAATGAAAAATAGAATACAAAAATAAAAAATGCCTTAAAAAATAAAGCATTTTTAGTAAAATTATTTTCAGATGATTTTACAAATTGGCGTCATCCTCTATATGAGCATGTGGGGCATTGTTTTTTACAGATTCTATTCCGTTTTCCATGCCGTTATCAGATTCGTACATCTGGCTGGTTCCTATGATTTGCCCGTTTCCAGCTTTAAGATTAAAATAACATCTGCCGTCATTGGCGGTATTTCTTTCAAACTTTGAATCTTCCTGTGCATTGTTTTTTACAGACCCTATTCCGCTTTCGCAGGATGGTTTTGTGCTGTATCCCTGGCTGGTTAAAATAACCTGTCCGTTTCCGGCTTTAAGGTTAAACTGAAAGTCGCCGTTTACTCTCTTCGAGATAATGAATTTTCCCATGATAATCGTTTTTGAGTTTGGTGTTGTAATTATTTAGATGGTATTAGTTTTTTTGGATTCACCTGAAGCTTATCAGGGGTAATGGCATTTAAAATTTTATATTGCGAATGGTCCTTTCCCGGTTCTTTCAGAGCGAGATATAAGGCCGTATCACCAGGTTTTTTTATCAACATCTTATAAAATCCTTGCTCTGGTTGATCGGATTTCAACGCGAGGTATCCTGGGAATTTTCCATTCTTTAGAATCTTGACAGTATCTGTTTTGGGGATAGGGATTAATTTTTCCCTTTTTTGTGCCGTCAATACAGCTGAAATAAGAAGTAGGGGAAATAATAATGTTTTCATGTGTTTGTTAATTTTAAATAAAAATAGCATTTTTTTTTAATAAAACGATTGAATGCTCTGAAATTCAATGATAATCATAGCAGGCAGGTGGCAAAACAAAAGCGCCTCAAAAACTGAGACGCTAAATCAAATTTATGTTGTTAAAGACTAATAAGCTCCTTTTTCAATGTAATGAGCCGCAACTTTTTCAGTTAAAGCCACTACATTTGGCTGATTAGTATACTTTGTGAATCTTCTTAATCCGGAAAGCATCATTCTCTGTTCGTCACCTTCCGCGAAAGAAACAATTCCTTCTTTTGCCGCAGAAATGATTTTGTCGATAGCTTTGTAAAGATTTAATTGAGCCATTGCAGCTTCCACAGAATCAGCAGAGAAATGTTTTTCAGCTCTTAAAACTGCAGATTCTGCCATGTAGATTTGGTTTAGGATTTCAGATGCATTCAATAATAAATGCTGTTGTTTCTCAATATCCATCATATATTTCTGAAGAGCAGCTCCGGAAACCATTAAGAATACTTTCTTAAGATTGGCGATAATTGCCTTTTCCTCACTCATGAATTCTGAATAATCAGGAACTTCAAATGAAGGGATACCCATCAATTCTTTGCTGATTGCCATTGCAGGAGATAAAAGGTCCAATTCACCCTTCATTGCTCTTTTAATAAGCATTCCTACAGCCAAAAGTCTGTTGATTTCGTTGGTACCTTCATAAATTCTTCCAATTCTTGCGTCTCTCCAGGCAGATTCCATCGGAGTATCTTCTGAGAATCCCATTCCACCATAGATCTGAATTCCTTCATCGGCTGTATTTTGAGTAAGATCAGACACGAAAACTTTTAAGATAGAAGCTTCAACTGCAAACTCTTCAACCCCTTTCAATTCAGCTTGTTGATGATCCATTCCTCCGGCAACCAATTCAGCGATTTTATCTTCTACATTTTTTGCTAAACGGTAAGAACCCGCTTCACTTACGAAAACTCCGGTTGACATTTCAGCAATTTTCTTTCTGATAGCCCCAAAAGTTGAAATGGAAACTCCAAATTGTTTTCTTTCGTTTGCATACTGAATAGAGTGGTTTAAAATTCTTCTTTGTCCGTCAAGATTTGCAGCAGCTAACTTAATTCTACCAACATTTAATGCGTTCAAAGCGATTTTGAAACCATTGTTTCTTTCACCCAACATATTTTCGACAGGCACTTTCATATCATTAAAGAAAACCTGACGAGTAGAAGAGGAGCGGATTCCTAATTTATGCTCTTCTTCACCAAAAGATAAGCTGTTTGGATCTTCCAATTCTGAACGGTTGATGACAAAACCTGTAATATTTTTATCATCATTTATTTTAGCAAATAAAGTGAAAGTATCAGCAAAACCAGCATTGGAAATCCACATTTTTTGTCCGTTGATGATGTAATGTTTTCCGTCATCAGACAATTTTGCTCTTGTCTTTCCTGAGTTGGCATCAGATCCGGCATCCGGCTCGGTCAAACAATAGGCTCCAAATTTTGTTCCTGTAGCCAAATCGGGAAGATATTTCTTTTTTAATTCCTCGCTTCCGTAAAGAAGAGTTGGAAGAGTCCCGATTCCAGTATGTGCTCCATAAGCTGTTGCTAATGATCCATTTCCTCCTGAAACATAATCACAAGCCAACATCGTGCTCACAAATCCCATTCCAAGACCACCATATTCTTCAGGAACAGTAATTCCCAAAAGTCCCATTTCACCTAACTGACGCATTGTTTTTTCGGTCAATTCATAGTCTTTTTTCTCAAAACGGTCATGATGTGGAATCACTTCTCTATCTATAAATTCCTTCGCAGAATCACGAAGCATTTTTTGTTCTTCACTCAGTTCTTCAAGACTGAAAATTTCGTTTGCAGGAATTTGTTTGATTAGGAATTCCCCGCCTTTTAATGTAGCCATATGTTATTTTGTTATTTAAATTTTTTTAAGACACTTAGATAATAGACGGATAGATGATAGATTGTTATTGTGGTCTATTTTCTATCCGTCTATTTTCTCTTTGTCTTTACTCTTATTAATCCCTATTTAAAGTATTCTGAAATACCATTGTTGCTTTTTGAAATTCTTCAATTTTAATTTCAAAGATTTCAGTTTTTTCGTTGGATAAATATTTTCTATGATTTGCCAACAATATTTGTGTTTGCAATTCAAATGAAGAACCTAAAGAAATATCTAAAAAGTGACTAAAAGACTTATTTGTTCTGCTTGAACCTTCGGCTATATTTGATGGAATTGAGATAACGCATCTATCCATTTGACTTTTCAGTCCATATTTTTCATAAGTTGGGAAAGTATCTGTAAGATCTAAAGTTAATCTTGATAATTCCATACCCATTTGCCAAATTTTAAGCTTCTTAAAATTGTGTCTTTTAAAATCATTCATTCATTTCTTGTGTCTTTACCTTCTATTATCTATCCGTCTATTTTCTTATTTATCTATTTATAGAAGTTCAAAAATAGAAGCCGCACCTTGTCCTGTTCCTACACACATAGAAACCATTCCGTACTTGTTGCCACGTTTTCTCATTTCATCAAGAAGTTGAACGGTTAGCTTTGTTCCTGTACATCCAAGCGGGTGTCCAAGAGCGATGGCTCCTCCGTTTACGTTTAAAATGTCAGGATTTAAACCTAATTCTTTCTTAATGGCAACCGATTGAGAGGCAAACGCTTCGTTAAGTTCGATCAACTCGATATCTTTTAATTCTAAACCTGCTTGTTTTAACGCTTTTGGAATAGCATAGATAGGTCCCATTCCCATGATTCTTGGCTCTAATCCGGCTGCAGCATAAGCAACTAATCTTGCTTCAGGCTCCAATCCTAATTCTTTTACCATTTCCTCACTCATTACCATTACGAAAGCTGCTCCATCACTCATTTGAGAAGAGTTTCCGGCTGTTACGCTTCCTCCGTTTTTAAATACAGGTCTTAATTTAGTCAAACCAGCCAATGAAGTATCTGCTCTAGGGCCCTCATCTACTGAAAAATCAAACTTTTTAGTCTGCATTTTCTGATTTTCATCCAGAAAATTATATTCTACAGGAATCGAAACAATCTGGTTGGCAAATCTTCCTTCCTGATTGGCTTTTAAAGCTTTCATATGAGATTCAAAAGCGAACTGATCCTGTTCTTCTCTTGTAATATTGTATTGTTTAGCTACTTCTTCCGCAGTGTAGCCCATTCCCCAATAATAATCAGGGTTTGTTTTTGCGATATCTGTTTCAGGAACAGGCTTGTAACCTCCCATTGGGATGTATGACATTGATTCTGTACCACCAGCGATGATACAATCTGCCATTCCAGCCTGAATTTTTGCAGAAGCAATTGCAATGGCTTCACTTCCTGAAGCACAGTATCGGTTTACGGTTACTCCCGGAACTTTATCGGTATTTAATCCCATCAAAGAGATAAGACGTGCAACGTTCAGCCCCTGTTCAGCTTCCGGCATTGCATTTCCTACGATAAGGTCATCAATTCTATTTTTATCTAATTGTGGGAGCTCAGCCATTAATTTTTCAATAACGGTAGCCGCCATGACATCAGGACGGGTAAAACGCAGAGAACCTTTTGGCGCTTTTCCTACTGCTGTTCTAAATCCTTTTACTATATATGCTTGTTTCATATTTTTATTAATTAAAATTATTTTTTGAAAGTTTTTTGCCTCGTAGAGGTAAACTGTTTGTAGCTATTTGTTTTGATTTGCAATTCGTGGAGCTCCGTAGGAGCGACCTGTTAGTTTTCAATCCATTCAAATAAATATTTTGAATCATATTCAATTTCAAATTTTTCCATAAACCCCAAATATTCTTCCTTAAATGTTTTCTTTTTATGATGTTCTTCTTGGTTTAAAATATACTTTACAACCGAATCAACACTGCTTTTGGAATAAGAAAATGCACCATAACCTTCCTGCCAGTTGAATTTTCCATTTGCCCATCCTTCTTCATTAATGAATTTTGAAGAACCCGCTTTAATATCCCTTACTAAGTCTGAAATCGAAATAACGGGACTCATACTTACAAGAATATGAACATGATCAGGCATTGCAAAAACAGCAAATAATTTTTGACCTCTGTTGCTAACGATACCTGTAATAAATTTGTGGAGTTCCTCTCTGTTTTCTTTCAAAATCAGGTTTTGTCGTCCTCTTACAGCGAAAACAATTTGGATATAAATTTGTGTATATGTATTTGCCATAAAATTAACAGGTCGCCTCTACGAGGCTCTACGAAAATTCGTAAATTATTGATAGCTATTAACAGTCCGCTCCTACGGAGCTTCCTATTAATTTCTTAACGGTTTTCCATTCTGCAACATATATTGGATTCTCTCCAAAGTTTTTCTTTCTCCACAAAGCTGAAGGAAGGTTTCTCTTTCAAGGTTCAGCAAGTATTGTTCTGTAACAACTGTTGGTTCGGAAAGATTTCCACCTACCATTACGTTGGCCAGTTTATCAGCAATTTTCTTATCGTGTGCAGAGATGAAGTTTCCGGTTAACATCTGGTCAGTTCCTACATAGAACATTCCTAATGCATCTTTACCAAGAACTTTTACTTTTTGCTCGATTGGCTGAGTATATCCTTGCTCTGCTAATAGTTTTGCAACTTTTTTAGCTTCTGCAATCTGTCTGTTTTTGCTTACGGAAACGATGTCTTTCCCTTTTTCAAGGATTCCCATATCATAAGCTTCATACGCAGAAGTAGCTACTTTACCCATTGCGATGTTCATGAAAGCTTCACGAAGTCTGTTGTTTTTAACATCATCGCTGTGGAATTCTCTGGAAGTTCTTAAAGTCAATTCTTTAGTACCACCTCCGCCAGGAATTACCCCAACTCCGGTTTCTACAAGCCCGATATAAGTTTCTGCTGCCGCAACCACTCTGTCTGCATGCATTGTCATTTCGCATCCACCTCCTAAGGTCATTCCGTGAGGAGCAACTACTACAGGAATAGAAGAATAACGTACTCTCATCATTGATTTCTGGAAGTAAGCGATCGCCATATTCAAATCATCCCAATCCTGCTCAATAGCCATCATAAGGATCATAGCAAGGTTGGCTCCTACAGAGAAGTTTGTTCCCTGATTTCCTACCACCAATCCGTCATATTCTTTTTCTGCTAAATCGATCGCTCTGTTTAAGCCATCAAGAACTTCGCCTCCAAGAGAATTCATTTTTGAACGGATCTCGAAGTTGATGATTCCGTCTCCTAAATCTTCAATCGAAGCCCCTGAATTGCTCCAAAGCGTTTTGTTTTTTCTGATATTATCTAAGATAATGAATGCATCCTGACCCGGAATTTTGTTGTATTCTCCTGAGTTTTTATCTACATAAATGCTTTGTCCTTCATCATTTACTTTATAGAAAGTCTCTACATTCTTCACCCAGTCTGAAACTTCATAACCAGCGTCTTTAGCCAATTCAATACCTTTTTGAACGCCTACAGCATCCCAGATTTCAAATGGTCCGTTTTCCCATCCAAAACCAGCTCTCATGGCATCATCAATTTTATAAACCTCGTCAGAAATTTCAGGAACTTTATGTGAAACGTAAGCGAATAACGCTCCTAAAGATTTTCTGTACAATTCACCAGCTTTATCTTTACCTCCGATCAGAACTTTGAATCTGTCAATCGGCTTATCAATAGCTTTTGTTAATTCCAGGGTAGGGAATGATGATTTTCCTTGAAGTTCATATTCTAAAGTATCAAGGTTTAATCCATGAATTTCAGATTTTCCATCTGCATTTTTTACTTTTTTATAGAAACCTTGTTCCGTTTTTGAACCTAACCATTTGTTATCCATCATTTTCTGGATATAGCCAGGAAGGGCAAATACATCATTAAAGTTATTCGCTTCAGCACCGCTTTGGCGAACACCGTTGGCTACCATAACCAAAGTATCAAGACCTACTACATCAGCTGTTCTGAATGTTGCAGATTTTGGACGTCCGATTACCGGACCTGTTAATTTATCAACATCAGAAACGGTAAGTCCTAGTTTCTGTACATTGTGAAGAAGATCCATCATAGAGAATACCCCGATTCTGTTGGCGATGAAAGCTGGAGTATCTTTGGCTAAAACAGTAGTTTTACCTAGGAATTTTGCTCCATAGTTCATATAGAAATCGATGATCTCAGGATCTGTATCGTTAGTAGGAATAATCTCTAAAAGAGGAAGGTATCTTACCGGGTTGAAGAAGTGAGTTCCTGCGAAGTATTTTTTGAAATCCTCGCTTCTCCCTTCTATCAGGAAATGAATAGGAATACCGGAAGTATTAGAAGAAATTAATGTTCCCGGTTTTCTGAACTGTTCAATCTTTTCATATACTGACTTTTTGATGTCAAGTCTTTCTACTACTACTTCAATGATCCAGTCTGTATTTTTTATTTTCGGTAGATCATCATCGAAGTTTCCGATTTTAATTCTGTCTGCAAACTTTGGAGAATAAAGAAGTGCAGGACTTGCTTTTTTTAGTTTTTCAAAGTTTTCGGAAGCAATTCTGTTACGTACTGCTTTGTCATCTTTGGTCAAACCTTTTTTCTGTTCAGCTTCAGTAAGTTCAAAAGGAACAATATCCAAGAGTGATACTTCAACACCGATGTTGGCGAAGTGAGCTGCGATACCGCTTCCCATAATTCCTGAACCAAGAACCGTTACATGTTTGATTCTTCTTTTCATATGTAAATTTTTATTTTTATAAGATTATATGGAACCCTGAGGTTTCAACATAATTTATTTTCTGTTGTTTAATAATTCGTTTGCTATTTTCATGATTTCGGTCATCACGTCTTTGAAAGCATCCATCTTTTCCGGAGCTATTTTTTCCATCACCTTCTTGTTAAAGTTGACAACGACTTCCTTTGACATGTTTCTGGAGTTGAGCCCTTTATCTGTAAGCTTAATGATAACCTCTCGTTTATCAGTGGTCGTCTTTTCCTTATAGATATATCCGTTATCTTCCAAAAGTTTAATGATTCTCGTTAAAGAGGTGGGTTCAATAGCCATTTTGGGACCAAGATTGGTACTTCTGGTTCCTTCTTTGGGATCAATTTTAAGAAGGGTGAGAGCTTGTACCGCTGTGGAATCATGTTCCTGGGCTAGTTCTGTGTACATTTTAGAAACAGCCAACCAAGTCTGCTTTAAAATTAAATCTACGTTTTCTATTTTTTCTTTATTATTATCCATCATTTTTTGCGCCAATGGTTTTACCCAAATTTAGTAAATATTATGCATGCATAGTATTTATTAACGTTAAATTTTGTTAATAACCTGATAGTAAATAGATTAAATTGTATGATTAGCATAATACTATGCATGCATAGTATATGGATTAATCAATAAAAATGTAGTATTAATGAATGTTTTTAATAGAATTGATGATTTCTTCAAAAGATTCACATTGGTAACTGGCGGAATCTTTAGTAATTACCCAAAATGAGTGCTGGAATTCAAAATTGAAAGAAGAAAGGTCTTTTTGGAAGTTTTTTTGAAGCAGAGAATACAACATTTCTTTGTGAACTCGCGGTGCTGAGATTTGTGGTGCAACAAAATTTTCATTGACCTGGAATAAGGAAGCATTGGTGAGTTCATCATGTTGAAGCAGGATATCTTCAACAATTCCCGAATACAGATGGTTTTCCTTTATATACCATATTTTATCTGCAAATTCTTTAGCCAATCGCCAGTCGTGAGAAGAAAACAAGATAAGTTTATTCTGTTCTTTGGCTAATTTTCTGAGGGTTTTGAGAATAATAAGCTTATTTTTTTCATCCAGATGCGTGGTGGGCTCATCCAAAATAATAATGGGAGAGTTCTGAGTAATAGCCCGCCCTATAAATGCTTTTTGAAGGTTTCCGTCTGACAGATTTTTCAAAAGGGTATATCTGTATTGATTCAAATCTAATTCCTCGATAATATGAGCAACTTCTTCACGGTCTTCTTTTTTTAACTCAAAATAAAAAGGGTAGTAGATGTATTTTCCCAGAGAAATAAGGTCTTCAACCGTATAATGCTGCGGAATAACCGACTTTGAAAAAACAATCGCAATATTCTCGGCAATTTCTTTTACAGAAAGACTCTTTACATTTTTTCCATTAATAGAAATCTCTCCACTCAGTAAAGAAAGCTGATGCAGAATAGATTTGATCAGTGTTGTTTTTCCTACCCCATTATTACCAATCAGCAGGCATACATCACCAAGCTTCAAATCCGCATTAGCGTTGGATATTAATGTTGTATTGTAGCCGATATTTGCCTGTTTGATCTGTAAATGCATACTTTTGTTGGTTATCTGCAAAAGATTAAAATGTTTTACAAAAATAGTGTTTTAAGGCGCAGGGAATTTGACTTTTCTAAATTTTTATCCTGTTTGATCTATAAATTGTTCACGATTCTTGTCACTCCGTTTTTGAAAACATCAGATTGAAAGTTGAGTAACATGCCTAATTTACAGTTTGTGATTTTTAAATAAGTTAAAAGTTGTGCTTTATGAGCAGGGGATATATACTCAACTGTTTTTAATTCCAAAATCACTTTGTTTTCAATAATCATATCGAGTCTGAAAGCGTTCTCTATTTTTAAATCTTCATAAATGATAGGAAATAATTTTTGCTTTTCTACCTGATAACCTGATTTTGTTAATTCATAGAACAAACATTCTTCGTACACATGTTCAAATAATCCCGCTCCAAGTTTTTTATGAATCTTTAAACCGGTTTCAAAAACTACTTTTGATAATTCATTTTCTGTCATTTGTGATGTTTTGTTGAATCTAAATATATGAATTGTTGGTTAATAATTGTGAGATGGAAGACTGTAATCTATGATGTATAATAAAATTAAAACCCCTCAGAAAGTGTGAGTATAGTTTTATTGATGCAAGATGTTGGGTAAACGCGAATACGCAAAGTTTTATAATACGTTGTGTATATTTTTAAGGCGCAAGAAAATCAAATATTTTCAGCAAGAAGGGGTAAGGATATTTTTTGTTTTGAATATGCAGTTTTCAATTTTATCGGAGATAAAATCTTTGCGACTTAAAGTTTACAGATTAAATAGAAAATCCTTGCGTCTTTGCGCTTTCCAAAAAAAAATTACACTTTATTCTGCTTCAAAAGCATCATTAGAATCACAGGAATTCCAAATACAGAGCTTATTACATTCAAAGGGATCTGTGTTTTTTCTGCAATAACTGAGAAAAATAACATGATCAGAATTCCCAGAAACATATTAAGAATCCATTGCTGCCATAATTTGGATGGATTATAGATGAGTCTGCAAAAATGAGGAACAATGATTCCGATAAATAGGATAGGACCTAAAAATGCAGTAATAGAGGCTGAAAGGAGAGAGGACGCTACTATTATTAATAGTTTCAGCTGTTTCAGGTTTACTCCTAAACTTTGTGCATAAGAATTACCAAGAGAGTTTCCAATAAGAGGTTTTATCGCTTTGAAACAAATGAAAAGACCTATGGATACTAAGATAAATAGTACATAGATCTGATTTCTGGTCACCATATTATTAGCTCCGAAAGACCATAAAATATAGTTTTTCAGACTTTGATTTTCCGCATAAAACTGCAGCAGGGATACAATTGCTCCGGCAAATGCTGAGACAAGAAATCCGAAGATAATAAGATAAGATTTATCCTGAAACTTGTTAGACATGGACAGAAGAATCAGCATTAACAGTAAACTTCCTCCAATTGCTGATAAACTAAGAAAACTGTTCTGCAGAAACTCAGGCAGTAGAATATTATGGGAAAAGAAAATATAAAAAGCGACCGACAGACTGGCTACCGAAGTGATTCCCAATATATCGGGGCCAGCCAGGGGATTTTGAAAATACTCCTGCATCAGAAAACCTGACGTAGGAATTGAAATTCCGGCAAGCATCATCACGAGAACGCGGTTGATACGGATTTCGGCAATCTGATTATGAGCAGAATCTTGAAAAAAGTCCTGAAAACTTAAACTTAAAAATCCTGTGTTCATATTAATGACAGCACTTACAATAATTGCAATCACGAATAATAAACACAGGATTTTAAATCTTTTTGACATGATTCAGAAAGAGTTCAGTCTATTTTTATTGTAAGAAAGAATTGATTTTTGAATTCAATACATCTTCCGTCATCATTCCCAGATATTCATCGGTCTTATCTCCTTTTCTCATGAAAGTAAAGGGAATAGAACCTCCGTCCCATTGCTTGAAGTTATTATGAAAGAAGTTTTGATCTAATTTTTGTCCATCCAGTAAAATAATATTCCCTCCTAGCTTGTTTTCTGTTGCAAAATTTTTAACAGCACCCGCCCATTCTGCTTTATCATCAAGATTTACGAAAGTGAATTTTACAGGTTTTCCCTTCAATTCCTCCATTTTACTTTTAAAGCTTGGAATCTCTCTCATACATGGACCACACCAGGTTGCAAAAAAATTGGTAACATATAATGTATCATTATTTTTGGCTAAGTGCTGGCTTACATTTTCAGGGGAAAGTTCTTTGGGAACGGCTGTACTTTCCTTAGTATCTGTAGGTTGAGATACGGAAAGAGAATCTGCAGCTGTAGTATTTTCAGTTTTCTGACCTTCTTTTTTACAGCTGTACAGTGCAGTAAGAAGTAACGTGGATAAAATTATCTTCTTCATAAATTATTTTTTATCTATTTTTGAATTGAAGTTATGGAACAACAAATCTATAAAGGGAAACTAATACAGTTTCATCCGTTAAAAATAGCGAAAAAGGAAGAGCTGACCAAAAATACTTTTTCTCTGGAGTTCGATATTCCTGAGAATTTAAAAGAAAATTTCAGGTTTGAGGCCGGGCAGTTCGTCAGTATACGATTTCAATCACATGGGAAAGAGGTTATTAATGATTATTCAATGACTTCGGCTCCTTATGAGGGTAAAATAAGTCTTGGAATAAAGATTAATTCCTCTGATGGAGCGACTTCTCAGCTGTTTGAAAACTATAATGCAGGGGACGAAATTTTGGTGAGTGAACCTGCCGGAAGATTTACATTGGTATCCAAACCAAGTGAATTCAGGACAATTGTTGCTTTCGCTGCCGGTATAGGAATTACTCCTATTCTGAGCCATTTTAAAAATATTCTTCATACCGAACCGAGAACGAGGTTGTTTTTGTTTTTTGGAAATAAGAGCTCCGATGAGTTGGTCTATCGTGAACAGTTGGATCATCTCGCCAGAACTTTCGGGGACAGACTTCAGATATTTTACTTTTTTTCACAGGAGAAAACGGGAGACCAATTCTTTTACGGCAGATTGGATGAAAAGAAATTACACCTTATCATCAATCAAATCCTTCATTTAGATGATACAGACGAAGAGTCTACAATCTGGGATGCTGTAGATGAAGTGCTGATCTGTGGAAAAGGAGAGATGATCAAAACATTGGCTAATGCCTGTTATCACCATGGGATTCCCAAGAAAAATATCCATTTTGAACTTTTTGAAGAATTTAATGATGATATTTATCCTGTAGAAAGAGAATTTCCTCTGATTGAAAATATAGAAGTGGAGTTTACAATATTCGGAAAAAAATATACGGCTCAACTTCCTGATAATAAGGATAAAATCCTTCAGCAACTTTTGATTCAAAAGTTCCCGGTTCCTTATTCTTGTAAGTCAGGAATTTGTGGAAGCTGTGAATGTTCTTTGGATGAAGGTGAAGTGGAACTATTGGAGAATGAATATCTTACCGAAAAGGAAGAAGAGCAAGGGCATATTTTAGCTTGCATGTCTATTGTGAAAAGTAAAAAAATAAAGCTTAACTTTGATCTTAGTTGAGAATTATTAGGAACATATTTAACCTGGGTTTTATATCATTGGAATTAGGAATTCTAATGATATGTTTCTGTAATGTATGGGTATTCGGTCTTACCAATGGGAGAACCTATACCAAAATATCAAAAATTCCACCCAGAGAAGTTGCTTTGGTTTTGGGAACATCTCCTAAAATGAGATCCGGAAAATCGAATCCTTATTTTACCAAAAGAATGGATGCGGCAGCGCTTCTTTACCATCATGGCAAAATCAAAAAAATTATTGTGAGCGGTGAGAAGAGTAAGGGATATAATGAGCCGGGAGCGATGAAAAACTACCTGATCTACCAGGAGGGTGTTCCGGAAGATATTATTGAGGAAGATCCGAAGGGTTTCAATACTTATAAAAGTATTCTTCGTTGTAAGGATGTTTATAAAAAGAAAAATGTCATTATTGTATCTCAGGGATTTCACAACCTCAGGGCGTTGTTTTTTGCAAGAAATAATGATATGAATGCTTTGGGATTTGATGCTCAGGATGTCACAAAATCTGAAAGCTTTTACAGAAATCAGGCGAGAGAAATCCTCGCCCGTGTGATTGCTGTAGTGTATTTTATTTTAGGCGTTTCTCCGGATTAGAAAGGATATCCGAACGCAATATTAACCGTTGGTTTGAAAGGCTGGAAGTTTTTAAATCTCCATCGGTCTCCTTCAGGTTTATTCGGGTCGTAGATCTTGTAAGCAAGGTCAATTCTGGCAGTAACATAAGCAATGTTTAATCTTAATCCGAATCCACTTCCGACACCTACCTGCTTCAGAAACTTGTTGAATTTAAACTCATCTCCGTATCCGTCATTATAATTACGAAGACTCCATGTATTCCCGATATCGGTAAATAAGGCTCCCTCGTAGGTTTTATTGAAAGGAATTCGATATTCAATATTGGTAGTAAGCTTTAAGTTATCCGTCATATAGGTACGAACTCTTTCATCTACCTGAGAGTCTGCAGGACCTAATCCTCCAAACGCAACCCATGCTCTGATATCATTGGAACCCCCATTGAAATAAGACTTAATGATCGGCATATCTTCAGAGTTTCCATAAGGAATTCCAACTCCGATAAACTGGCGAAGTACCAACGTCTGGTTTCCATTAAATTTGAAATATTTTCTGGCATCAATATCAAATTTTACAAACTGTGCATAAGGTAACCCGAAAATAGTTTTTTGAGGACTGGTAACAACCCCTCCATCATTATCTTTTTTGTTGAATAAGCTTAAAATGTTACCCGCAAGTTCTACTTTTCCGTTAAAGTAAAATGCATTTGGATATTCTTTTTTTCCAATCTCACTATAAACAAAGTTATAGATCATGGAAGAAATAAGAACATCCTGTGTCTGTCTGTCTTTGTTCACCAAAGTTCCTCTGAACGCTGTTAAAAGATCAGTTCCCTGCTGATTAAGACTTCCACGGTAAGATTCGTTCTCTATAATCTTTTTGGAAACCTCATCTACAGTGAGTTTTCCATCTCTATAATCTTGTCCGGTTTGTGCCGTTTCCGGGTTAAACATAAAATAATTTCCGAAAACCTCATCTTTTACCCTTCCGTCATTCACAAAGTAGTCGTAGTAAGCATCTTTATTTTTAGTCAAACTGACCTGAGTATTGAATAAGGTAAGCTTATGGTATACCTGATCATTCACACTTGCCTGGTAATTCAATCCTGTATTAAAGATAATTCTTCCTAAACCAATATTATTCTGTATGGATGCTCCCAGCAGAATAGATGAAGTAGGAGTGTATCGTTTAGGGATGAATTTATAATAATTAAAAGGAAGCAGCAGTCTCGGGAAATTCAGAGATGCCTGTGCTGATATTTCGTAGGCAGCCACTCTTTTATCAATATCTTTCGTACTTCGGATAGAACCAAATGTTCCTGAAAGGCTTGTAGAAAGGTTTTCTGCCCCTTTAAAAACATTTCGGGTAGTAAGGTCTACAGATGGAGAGATCCCGAGATTCAAAATCTGAGAATAATTAACATCTGTCCCCACTTTAAGCTCATATTTCGGAAGTGGTTTCAATACATATAAAACATCAACGATACTGTCATTAGGAGAAGTCATTCCACCTTGTCTCAGAGAGTCTCTTGCCTTAACGATACTAAAATTGTTCATGGCTAAAAGATTTCTCTTGGTAATGTCCAGCTTAGTTTGGTCAAAAACCTTCTTACTGTCCGGAATAATAGCTCTCCATATAGAGGAAAGCTTATATTTATCATTCACCGTATGGAATCTTATTCTTCTTAAGCTGTCTTTCCTGGTATTTTTAGGGTAGTCGCCAGGTTCATCAACAATGGCAACATCAATATTTCCAAAAGTAGCAATCTTATAAGGGGTATCCAGTGAATCTTTATGAATTTCCAATGTCAAAGGAACCTGTTTTTTGCTTTTAAGAGAATCCGCAACAAAATAGACCTCATCATTGGAGGCGTTGAATCTATAGAATCCAAACTCTCTCATCAGGTCGGTAATTCTGACTACTTCTCTTTCCAGCACAGTCTGATCCAGGATATGCCCGGATCTCACAAGACTTCTGCTCAGATTATAGTTGTAGTAACCTTTGATTCCCTGATCCGGAATATTGTAATAATAATCCTTAATCCGGGTAGGCTCGTTATGCTTAATAGAATAATTAACAGATGCTTTTTTAGACGCAGAGTCTAGGGAATGTTTGAATGTTACATCAGCATCCCAATATCCTCTGTAGGTAAGTCTTTTTTTAATAGATTCAGCACTTTTTTCACTTCTGGTCTGATCAAGAATTACCGGTGGTGTTCCCCAGTTGTGCAATAAACGATCAAAAAGTAGACTTTTTCCAACACTGCTTTTCATGTTGTATTTAAGGAATAAAGAGTCTCTCAGCTTCTGATTTCTCATCTCACCGGGATAGGTCATATATTCATTAAGTATGGTGTCGTATTTCGGTTCAGCCATATTGTACAAAAGGAGACTCAATGGCATGAAGAGAAATTGCTTTTTGTTGGGCTTCTGCTGAATGTAATCTTTGAGCTCTTCGTCAAAAAATTCTCTCTTATCCTCGAACGCTAAATTGTTCTTGGTAAGGAGGTATTCGCCCTCAGGAACTTTTTTTGTCGTACTACAAGCATAAAGGAGACCAACAAATGTTGCAAATGAGATAATTTTATAATATTTTTGAGGAGAATTCTTATAATGCTTACAGCTCATACAATAAAAGTTTTACAATCTTTAGATAAAAAGAAGTTCAGACAAAAATACAATTTGTTTTTGGTTGAAGGTAATAAAATCATTTGTGAACTTTTTAATTCTAACTTTAAAGTTAAAGAAATATTATCAACCGATCCGCAAAAATTGGACCGGACTGATATCCCTATTACTCATATCTCTGAAAATGAATTGAAAAAAATCAGTTTCCTTAAAACTCCAAAAGATTCCATAGCGGTATGTTATCTTGCTGAGGAAGAAAAAATGAGGGATAAGAATATACAATTGGTTTTGGATGGGATACAGGATCCGGGAAATTTAGGAACAATTATACGACTGGCAGATTGGTTCGGAATTGAACAGATTATCTGTAGTGAAGACACCGTGGATTTCTATAATCCAAAAGTGATTCAGGCAACCATGGGCTCTTTTACCAGAGTGAATGTCGTTTATACCGATCTCGTAGAATATCTTTCTAAAACAGAAAATGTAAATGTAGGAACGGATATGGAAGGGGAGAATATCTACACTTTTGAGAAACCGGAAAAGATTAATCTGATTTTAGGAAATGAAGGAAACGGAATGAGACCGGAAACAGAGAAACTTCTACAAAAAAGTATCAGTATTCCAAGGTTTGGAAAATCCCAGTCTACAGAAAGCCTGAATGTATCTATGGCTGCCGGGATTATTTTGGGACAGTTATTTTCAAAATAAAAGCTAGAAACTAGAGGTTAGAAATTAGTGTAAATCACTGGATATTCTCTAACTTCTAGTTTCTAACATCTAACTTTTATATCAATTGTTCCAAACTGGAAACACTTTTATTCTTCTGATATACTTCCATCTTTTTTCTGACATATTTCAATGCTATAGGAGCAAGATAGATCAATGCAGCACCAATCAGTTTTTTCTTCCAATTGGAGCTTTTCATATTCTTTTTGGCATAGTTTCCAACGATAGCGGTAACTCCCAGCTTCACGAGGCTGTCTGTAATATTTCCTCCTTTGAAGGCGGAACTTGCAAGCCCCACGGCTGTATTTTTTTTGATCAGAAGGTCTTTTACTTCTGAAGTCAATTGTCTGGCAATGACATCTTTTCTCAGAACCACTTTTTCATCACCATCTTCATCTACCTTTTCCTGCAGGTACTGATCACTTAAACCATTGGTAAATGCACTTAAGCTTTCCTTCGTGTTTTTGAAGGTAAGAAGATTTTCCAGATCACTTATTTCCCCTTGAAGCAGTTTTTTCTTTCTTCTTAATTCTTCTATGCTTTCGTATTTTCTGCCCATAGTTTAATGATTTAAAAATTTAATAACCTGATCTGCAACAGCATTGACAATCTTATTTTTGAAGGCAATGACAAAGGCCATTACCAGTGCATAAAATGCAGCAACAATTAAGAATCCGTAGGAGTAGTTATCCAGTGCTTTTCCGATAAGAAAGGCAATTCCAAAATTGAAAAGGATAATAAAAAAAGCAAAAGCAACAAGCAGTACTACAAAGTAGGTAATGAGACCAGCAGAAAGAGATGACTTTTCAGTAGCTTCAATTTTCAGAAGATCTATTCTCTTGGAGGCATATTCTTTAATAGTTTCTATCATTGTTTTTTTTTAAAGTTACAAAAAAAGGAACTTTCGCACAAAAGTTCCTTTCTGTAATTTACTTAAAAAAGATAAATTACTTATTTTTTTAGATCATTCAATTCTGCTTCTACATCCTTTACTACATCTGCCGTTTTAGCAACAATTTGATCTTTGTATTTGTCATATCCGTCTTTCACAGTATGTGCTACGGTGTTTGCAGTTTCTTTGAAAGTAGAAGAAATATTGCTGTACTGGTCTTTCATTTTTTCAGAAACCTCTCCATATTTATCTTTAGCCTGATCTTTAAGATCATTTGCTTTATTTTTAATCTTTTTTCTGGTTTCTTTACCTTCTTCCGGTGCGTATAACATTCCTAAGATTACACCTGCCGCAGCACCTGCAAGAAGTCCTGCCAATATACCTGCTGTATTTTTTTCTTTTCTAGACATTTTAAGTTTTTTAATAATTAATAATAAGATTAGTTTTTACAGTAATAAAACTTACAATTTGTATACCAAAGGAGGCTTTAAGCCTATTAAAAATTGTTAAATCTTTTCGATGTGAGATAAAATAAGATCTATAGTTTCTTCTTTGGTTAAGGCTGAGTTATCAATAACGATAGCGTCCTCAGCCTGCTTCAATGGGGCTATTTCGCGCTCGCTGTCAATCTTGTCTCTTTCAATAAGGTTCTGCTTTACCTGCTCTTTATCTGTTTCAATTCCCAGGCTTTTTAATTCCAGAAACCTCCTGTTGGTTCTTTCGTCAATACTGGCAGTAAGAAAGAACTTATAGTCCGCATTTGGCAGAACTACTGTCCCTATGTCACGTCCGTCCATGATAACACCGCCTTTTTCTGCCAAAGAGCGTTGTGACTGCAGCAAAAAGTCTCTCACTTCTTTCTGCTTGGCAACCAGGCTTACATTGTCAGATACTATATTGGTGCGGATATCTTTAGAGATATCGATATCATTAAGGAAAAGAATAAGCGTTCCGTCGTTGTTTTTGAATTCAAGTTTGATCTGGTCTAAGGAAGCGAATAATCTGTTCAGATCAATCTCACTGTTTTCATTCAGACAATGCTGTAACGCATACCAAGTAACTCCTCTGTAAAGTGCCCCTGTATCCATATGAATAAGTCCAAGTTTATCAGCAATGATTTTGGAGATAGAACTTTTTCCGGTAGACGAGTACCCATCGATAGCAATTACAGGTTTTTTCATACTGCAAATTTCAAGATTTTTTCTTAAAAATCAAGGGGAAGTAAAAAAAAATCAGAATAATTAAGAAATTTTCTTCCAGGCAGATTATTCCCCTCTGTGGCTGGAAAGGTCCATAGAAATTCCTATCTGATTGACGTTCGAAGAGTTGTGATATCTTACGTGAGCATAATCGATGCGAAATCTGGAAACTTTAACTCCAAATCCTGCAGAAAGTCCTGAGAAGTTTCTTTGATCTGCAACAGCCAGTTCATTTCCTCTTTTCACATTATATCCCAATCTGATATTGAAATTTTTCTCCGGAAACAATTCTGCTCCCAATGAAAAGTGGTCTGCAATTTTTCTGCCGGCATTCACTTTCTGTCCGTCAAGATTATATTCGGAAGAAATATCAAATTTCTGAAGATCGTGTGCTGTAATCGTGATCGCAAGAGGGAAGTTCTTTATTATTTTGGTATATCCCACATCAATTCTGAAAGGAAGATTTTCTCTTTCTCCGTTGAATGATTTCAGCTGGAAACCAAAATTTCTCATCACAAGAGAAAGTACTTCTTTGGTCTTTTTATTATGATAGGTAACTCCCGCAGTTCCTGAAATAGCGGAAGAAGTATAGTTGTCAATTTTTGAGGTAATAAAATTAAGTCCTCCACCAATCGTCCAGTCTTCTTCAAACTGGTAGGCGTAGCCCGCACCAATAGCGACATCTGAAGCTTTGAAATCTCCATTTTGAAAACCGCTTTCATCCGTTCTCGGAATACTTCCATAGCTCATATACCTGGCATTGATGGTAGCCATGTGGCCGTTCTCAAAGTCTTTGGCATAAGCAATAGTACCGTATTTCGAATCGGCAAGATAAGCCGTTGCGTTGACGGAAAGCTGTTTGTCGGAATCTTTATTTAACAGGGCAGGGTTTGCAATAGCAAAGGAAACATCATAATCTCTTATCGAAATTGCATCTCCACCCAAAGCAGCCTGTCTTGCGGATACAGGTACATTTAAGAACGGATAAACATTTGTTCCTGTTTGTGCATAAGAAACAATTCCTGATAGAAATAATGAAAAAATGATAATTTTCTTCAACTCAATTTATAATTAATGCAAAAATAATCCTTTTTCGTACTTTTCAAAATATTTCTTACATTATTTCTATTTAAATATTTTTCTTCTATCAATATCTTTAATGATTATATTTGCAAAATCAAATTCAGGGGAGACCCATACTAATAAAAAGTTACTAAAAATAAAAGATGAAATATAAAAGAATCCTTCTGAAACTAAGCGGTGAGGCCTTAATGGGAAACAGACAATACGGTATTGATAACGAAAGGCTGCAAGAATATGCTGCTGAAATCAAAACAGTAGTAGAAAAAGGCTGTGAAGTGGCGATCGTGATTGGAGGAGGAAATATCTTCCGTGGTGTAGCAGGAGCTGCAAAAGGAATGGACAGAGTGCAGGGAGATTATATGGGAATGCTGGCAACTGTAATCAATGGAATGGCACTACAGGGAGCTTTGGAAGATGCAGGAATCAAGACAAGACTTCAGTCTGCTATCGAAATGGATAAAGTAGCTGAGCCTTTCATCAAAAGAAGAGCAGTAAGACACCTTGAAAAAGGAAGAGTAGTGATCTTCGGAGCAGGAACAGGAAACCCTTATTTTACAACAGATACCGCGGCTACTTTAAGAGCTATCGAAATAGGAGCTGATGTAATCTTAAAAGGAACAAGAGTAGATGGAATCTATGACAGCGACCCTGAGAAGAATGCTGATGCTGTAAAATACAACTCATTATCTTTTGATGAAGTATTTGAAAAGAACCTTAAGGTAATGGATATGACTGCCTTTACTCTAAGCCACGAAAACAAATTGCCTATCATCGTATTCGATATGAATAAAGATGGTAATCTGGAAAAAATTGTAGACGGAGAAAATGTAGGTACTTTGGTTGATTTATAATCAATTTTAGCTGAAAAAAATATAATAAACACCTGTCACCATTAGCGTGACAGGTGTTTTTGTTTTATAATAATTTTAATACTTATTGGTCTGCTTCAACGTTTTGTGTGGCATTTTCCTTTTCAACCAAAACATAATGGGAAGAAATCCACCCAATGATCTGACTTATTATTTTCATTATCATTTCCAATTCGGAGACAGCAGTTACTCCTGGTACCAGCACAACGTCTGGTTTGGGCAATGGCTGTTGTAAAATAAGACCGTTTACTTGTGGATTAGGTCCTGCTGCAGGAATACCATTATACATTCCCACATGTTGTACTGATAACTGAAGCATATAGTCCTGCAAAGTCTCAGGAGGTGTTTTGATGCTAATCAAGGAGCCATTTGAGTGTTGCAGTTGACCTGGAAGCGATTGGTTTTGTATTCTTGTATAGCTGGCTCCTGAATTTGAAGAATCAGTGATAGCCATCGTTTGTAAAGCTGTTAATATGGAGGCCGTCATATTGGTAGTGGCCTGGCCATATATAGTGGCAATTTTCCCCAGTTCTGATACTGGCCATGCATGAGGCACAACATCCAGATCATTCCAGTGCATTGTGTTCCAGCTTTGGTAAGTACCTGTTTGTTGCTGCCATCCTGGGGGCAATGGTGGAAATTTACTATTGAACAGACTGGCAAATGCTGCCTCACCCGGCGTTGGTCCGGCGGTAGGATATACAAGCGTTACCCCGAAAGCATTCAGATCCTTATTTTCTTTAAGATAAAGGGCAAGAGTAGGAGATAATGCTCCTGCAAGACTGTGTCCGCAAAATATAATGGCTGTACCCGGTTCCGGATTTAAGCTTGCAAGAAACTGCTGCAGTGTGGTATTGGGTGAAGCTGCAGAAGACGGGCTTTCAAGTCCGAGAAGGATACTTATACCGGTAGCAGTTCCTTTTGAAATATAAGGGTCAGTACTATTATACGCTGATGGAGCGAAATTGGAAGGGTTATAAGTTGTCCAGTTCACAACTTCAGCTACCGAAAAATCCTCTGTTTCCCAGTCATAAAGGGAGGAAGGGTTCGTTGCTGCAATCGCTACAACATAAGTAGGCAATGTAGGGCCTCCCGGAAATGCGACAGCATTCGACTTAGCTACATATAATGCATTATCTGCAACACCGGTAGGAACACCCTTTTCATTTTTTTCTTCGATCAAGGCAGGTCCCCAAACAAGATCCCAGCTTCCTAATTTTTCCAGAACTGAAGGATTGGCTGTTGAAGGTGTTTTCTGGTCCATTATTTTAACCGGAGGAACATTGTTAAAATAATAAGATAAATCGTACTGAAGCTGTTGCTGCAGTTGGATACCAAAACCGTTGTAGCCTCCGGCACGGTTGGCAAGACCTGACATAGCAAACACTTGTTGATAGGCGTCTAAAGATGGATTTGTCATAATGTGATTGGTTTAAAATTAGTTTTTAAAATGATAAGAGTTATTTTTAAGAAATTATCTTTTGTAAGACTTTCCATTTTTTATCATAGCATTGATCTTATTTCAAGATCAGTCATATTTATCAATAAGAAATTTCTTTAAAAGAACATAGTAAAGTAAGAGAGAAAGAATGATATGCAGATAAGTAGAAACAACCAAAATATAAGATAGGTATTTGTACTTCAGGTTCTTGGCTTTAAGAGCGTTTTCAAACAAGCAATTCCCTTGTAGGGGCAAGTACAGAAAATCCATCTATGGAAATAGCTATTATTCGAAAACAATTATTATTTTTGCAGCATTGAATAGCAAAAAATAGTTTAAAACAGTAAGAAATCACCGATTTTTACAGCGTTTTTTAATTTTAAACAATTGATATTCAGATTTATTAATAGATGTGTAACTTATCAAACTTTAATATAATAATGGAAGAATTAGATCTTATATTAGAATCTGTAAAACAAGACATGGATGGAGCTGTAAAGCACTTGGATCATGCATTTCAAAGAATTAGAGCAGGACGTGCTTCTACGGCAATGGTTCAGGATGTAATGGTAGAATATTACGGAGCACCTACTCCTATCAACCAGGTTGCGAATGTTTCTGTTCCGGATGCAATGACAATCTCTATTCAACCTTGGGACAGAACTGCAATCAATGCAATTGAAAAAGCGATCATCAACTCAAATTTAGGTTTTGCACCTTCTAATAACGGAGAGAATATTATCCTTAATGTTCCGCCTTTGACGGAGGAAAGAAGAAGAGAGCTTGCAAAACAAGCTAAAGTGGAAGCTGAAAATACTAAAGTAACTGTAAGAAATGCAAGACAAGATGGTTTGAAAGAACTTAAAAAACTAGATGGCGTTTCTGAAGATGTTGTAAAAGGAGTGGAAGAAGAAATCCAGGCTTATACAGATAAATATGTAAAACTGTGCGACGAGCATCTTAAGACAAAAGAAGCTGAAATTATGAAAGTATAATTTTCAGTTATTTGAAAATAATCAAGAGGTTTCCAATGGGGAGCCTCTTTTTTTGTAGGGTAAAGTTGGAATAGTAGTATTTTTTATGTTTATGCTCTGCAGAAAGTGAATGATGGAGATGAAAAGAGAATATTTTCTATGAGGATTTGCCTTTTCAAACAAATATTGCCTTTGTAGTATTATCCATTTTTAATAGTGTACCTTTAGACAGGGATTGTAAAAAACACATTTTCAATATATTAAATTATTTTTTATTGTAGAACAATGAGGCCGGAAACTTTAATGATTCTGTTTTTTTCATTGGACCTCTTGTTAGCAGCAGGAGGTTTTGTTTGACTCAATTCACTCCACCAAGAACTAACAGATCTTCACGGATGTTTTTTAGCAGCATCTTTTTTGTTTTTTTATTGAAAATTAAAGTTATTGAATGATAGAATGTTGCATTTTTATCAGTGATGATCTGTATTCTTTGCATAAAAAGAAATGATGATTATTAGCTTTTAATCGTTATATTTACAAAATTATTCCGATTTATTATATAATGATCTGGAAATCAAAATGCTAAAGCGATGACTAAAATTATTGGTGTAGGCAACTACATCCCATCGGAAACAATAACCAATTTATTTTTTGATAAACATATTTTTCTTAATGAAGAAGGGGTATTATTAAAAGAGAATAATGCTTCCATTACAGACAAGTTAAAAAAAATTACAGGTATTGAAGAAAGGAGATATGCCCACAGTACAGAGGTCACTTCAGATCTTGGCTTCATTGCTGCCCGCGCCGCAATAGAAGATGCAGGGATAGATCCTGAAACATTAGATTATGTCATATTTGCCCATAATTTCGGAGATGTCCGTTTCGGGACCATTCAGTCTGATTCGGTACCCAGCCTTGCAGCAAGAGTAAAACATTTATTAGGGATCAGAAATAACTTCTGCGTTGCCTATGATGTTCTTTTTGGCTGTCCTGGATGGATTGAAGCAGTGATACAGGCTAATGCCTTTATTAAAGCGGGTATTGCAAAACGATGTTTGGTTATTGGTGCTGAAACACTTTCCCGCGTGGTGGATATTCACGACAGAGATAGTATGATCTATGCTGATGGGGCAGGAGCTGCTATTTTGGAAGTTAACAATGATGATGACTCTGGTATAAAAGCCCATTTATCGGCTTCTTATACATTCAATGAGAAAGATTTCCTGTATTTTGGAAAATCTTACAACAATGATAAATGTCCGGATACTCGATACATCAAAATGGATGGCAGGAAAATATATGAGTTTGCTCTAATCAATGTTCCTGATGCCATGAAAAAATGTCTGGATAGCAGTGGTTTTACCATTGACCAGCTGGATAAAATCATTATTCATCAGGCGAATGAAAAAATGGATGAAGCTATCGTTAGCAGATTTTATCAATTGTATGAAAAACCGGTTCCTGAAAATATAATGCCTATGGTTATTCATAAGCTAGGAAACAGCAGTGTGGCAACCATTCCCACGTTGCTGACAATGATTTTAAAGGATGAAATGGAGCATCATAAGATTAAGAAGAATGATGTCGTGTTATTTGCTTCAGTAGGGGCAGGAATGAATATTAACGCTTTTGTTTATCAGTTTTAAACTTATAAAATAGGCTGAAATTATAGAAATATAAATTTCAGTTTTGAGAATATAAAAAGAGGGTTCCCAACGGAATCCTCTTTTGTTTTTATAAGATTTTCTTTCTCTATTTTTTAGATTAATTTTCCAGGGATAAATTATCTAATGTTTGATAAAAATACAAATAAATTAAGGTCACAAAAAAAGACTTTCGATTGAAAGCCTTCCATTTATTTTATTTACAATTTTCATTGTAATCATAGATCACTTCATTGATAATTGAAAGTTTATCTACTGTAGAATTGCTGATTTCGTCTCTAATAAATTTCCCAAGACCACTTCTTTTCTTCTCCTCATTTTTCAGGGAACCATATTCTCCTTTTGTTATTTTTGCTTTTACATAAGGGCAGTCTGCAAGGATAATTTTTGCTTTTGCGGGGGTCAGTTCCTCTACTTTTCCGTTTTTCTTAGAAAAGATATAATTCGGGTTTTCTTTTAGTCTTTCTGTTTCTGCATAGGTGATTGCCTGTGTACTGTTTGCAGAAAGAGCTGTAGGATAACCATACAACTTATAAACAGTTATTTTACCCTCTACTATAACTTCTGCAAACTGATCCGTTCTGGAAAGATTATTGATTGCTTTAAAGCCTGCTGACAATCCTGTTGTACTTTCAGAACTGTTTAAAGCTTCTCTCATATTGGAATATTTTACAGACTTGAAAACTCTTGGAGTATCGCCTTCATACAGCATATATTCTTTAATGTCGTCTGTATCGTAGGTTTTAAATTTGATTTTGTTTTTTACTTTATCAATATCAGCAACTGCGGCAAATTTTACTTTTAACTGATTTTGCCATGGGCTGGAGTAGCCTCCGTGCAGATGTATAACTCCTTCCGTTTTCCTTCCTGATTTATCAATAATGTATCCGTATTTTTCACCATTATAGGTTCCGTTTTCATCTTGCTCCTGAGCATAGACATTCAACGAAAGAAGACCAAATAGGCCAATAATTAGTAATTTCTTCATGGTTTTGTTTTAAATTCCAGCAAATATAAATTTTATATTCAATAATATGAAACTAAATGTTTTGCTAAAAATCAATAAAAAAGCTCCGAAAAAATCGAAGCTTTACTATTAATCTTATTTCTTGTATCAGAATTACTGATATCTCTGATGTTCTTTACTTTTTGTAAACCTTTTTGTGATCGGTTTGAATAGTGTTTTGTATTTTTCCGCATCAAATAATTGTGAATCGGTAAGTGCTTTATATGTCATCCATACTCCAAAAGGAAGAAGGATCAGGTTCGGAAGCCACGCCGCAAGATAAGGGTTCATTTTCCCGCTCCATGACATATTTTCCACTCCAACATTCATGACATAAAAGATAATGAAAATGACAATCGCAATGATTACCGGAAGTCCCATTCCTCCTTTTCTGATGATAGACCCCAAACTGGCTCCAATCAGGAAAAAGATAATACAGGTCACCGAATAAGCAACAATTCTCTGCTGATAGATCACCACCTTACTGAAGTATTTTACATTGGAACTGTATTCATTCTTTTTAGACTCTAAAGTCGATTTTAGGTTTTCTAATCTGTTGTAGGAGTTATAAATTATTTCCAGTTTTTTGTCACCTTTTACCGTATCCAGTTTTATCTGGGTTTTGGGAGCCACTTTATGTTTGTTGCCCTTATCCATATAAGTGACAACGGAATTAGTCTGGTTAAGGACCTCGGAACCGATATTATCAAAGAACTGCTTATTGTCTTTCTTATTCTTAGCAATCGTTCCATCCAGCTGGTTATACGTCTGAAAACGGTAGTCGTCTGTAATCTGTTCTTTCTCGATCGCTTTATTAATGATCTCACTGATGTCAAAGTGGGAAGTCAGCGTGTCAAATTTAATAGCCTGATCAGGCTGTTTCTGTCTTACATTGTCACCTTTACCAGCGAATGCATCTTCAAATACATATCCGTTATACAAGACAAGCTTTAGGTAGTTCTTATTCGCAGCCGGAACAAACTTTCCTTTTTCTGCCACTACAGATTGTTGATTTTCGTAAGCATTGGCTTTTTTATGAACAAAAACCCCTTCAATATTTTCTCCGTTTTCTCCGTATATTTTGTCAAACTTTACCATGTAACCAGGAATCTGATCAATAAACTGCCCCGGGGTAAAATTGATGGCCGGCTTTGTCTGGGCAATATTGAAAAGCATGTTCTTGGCTTTTTTCTGAAAATCCGGGATAATATTATTAGAGAAGAAAAACAGCATGATAGCAAGTGCCGTTGAAATTCCAAGCAAAGGAGTCATTACCCTTGTCAAAGGAATTCCGGCTGCTTTCATCGCGGCAAGCTCATACCGTTCCCCAAATTCCCCGAATGACATGATACTCGCGAGGAGGATCGTAAGCGGGAGAACCATACTGATAACGTTTACCCCAAGGTAAAAAAGAAGTTTGAGGATCTGCCAGTAGCTTAACCCTTTTCCCATAAATTGTCCCAACTGAACCCAGATAATGTTTACAATAAAAATGAAAAACAATACGCTGAATATAAAGAAAAACGGTCCAAAGAAGGTTTTTATGATATATCGGTCTAGTATTTTTAACATGCGCCAAAATTAATCAAAAAGCCACAAAGTTTACTTGTGGCTTTTTATATTTTGTTATTTTTTTAATTTAAAAAGCAAATTTGCTGAGTTGCGAATTCACTTTCAGCTTTTTAAAGTTCTGTAATTACGTAGTTTTTGAACTTATTCTTGTCAAAAACAAACATATTAGGATCCAGTTCCTGGTTTTCTTTGTATTCTTTAATCGCAATTACAGCAACATCTTTGTTATTTCCGTGCTGTTCCAGTTTTACCATTTGCTTTTTCGCAGAATCTACAAAAATGTACACAAACTGTATTCCGTTTGCTTTTACAGGGGTCAGTTTAATAAAATCAGCATTGACACCGTTAACCATTTTTTTGCCGTTATAGGTTACATTATAATCGTTTCTGTAGGTTGTAAGATAATTGATAGGGGAGAACATGGTGCCGCTTCCGTTAGGTTTGGCAACCGTTACTTCCATATCATCAGCATTGATATTGTAAATTTTGTTTCCATCGAAGATCTGCTCTGTATCCATGATCTTCAGTTTGTATTTTTCTCCGGCAACATAATAAATACCTGGCTCCGTTTTCGTAACCTGTCCGTTAAGACCGCTTCCAAAAGAAAATTTGAAGTAAGAATTCTTTTTAGAATTGTAGTTGGCTGTAATATCATCTAATATCTTTTTGGCCTTAGCATCAATCTTCTGAGCATTTGCCATACCTACTGCACTTACAACAAAACTTCCTAATATAACTTTTGAAATAATATTTTTCATTTTTTTATTTAATAATCTTTAGACATTCTTAATTTTGAAAGGTTAAATCGTTCAATTTCCCTTTAACTACGCAGATCTTCCAAAAACTGTTCCAAAGAATGAAGGTCACTGATGATCACCTCTCTTGCTTTAGCTCCGTTAAAACCTCCTACAATACCACTGGCTTCCAACTGATCCATAATTCTTCCGGCTCTGTTATACCCAAGTTTCAATTGTCTCTGAAGCATTGAGGTAGATCCCTGCTGAGTAGAAACAATAATTCTTGCAGCGTCTTCAAACAAAGCATCCTTTTCATTCGGATCAAAAGCACCTACTGAACTTGTAGAATCTTCAGAAACATATTCAGGAAGCAAGAATGCTGAAGCATATCCTTTCTGCTCTCCAATAAACTCTGCAAGCCTTTCTACTTCCGGAGTATCTACGAAAGCACACTGAAGTCTTAAGATCTCGTTTCCGTTGAAATAAAGCATATCTCCTTTACCAATCAGCTGATCAGCTCCCGGAGAGTCAAGGATCGTTCTGGAGTCTACACTGGAAATTACTCTGAAGGCTGCTCTTGCAGGGAAGTTGGCCTTGATCATACCCGTAATTACGTTTACAGACGGTCTTTGTGTTGCAACGATAAGGTGAATCCCTACGGCTCTTGCAAGCTGTGCAAGTCTGGCGATTGGTAATTCAACTTCTTTTCCTGCTGTCATGATCAAATCTGCAAACTCGTCTACCACCAAAACGATATAGGGTAAATAACGGTGTCCGTTTTCAGGATTCAATTTTCTTTCTGTAAATTTCTTATTGTACTCTTTCAGGTTTTTGCAGAAAGCATTTTTCAGAAGGTCGTATCGGGTGTCCATCTCAACACAAAGAGAGTTCAGCGTATTGATTACTTTATTGGTATCTGTAATGATCGCTTCTTCAGCATCTGGCAGTTTTGCTAAATAATGTCTTTCAATTTTTGAATATAATGAAAGTTCCACTTTTTTAGGATCCACCATAACGAACTTCAGTTCACTTGGGTGTTTTTTATAAAGAAGGGAAGTAAGGATAGCATTAATCCCTACAGATTTACCCTGTCCTGTTGCTCCTGCCATCAGCAAGTGAGGCATTTTTGAAAGGTCGGCCATAAAGACTTCGTTGGAGATGGTCTTACCAAAAACTACCGGAAGATCCATATCTGTATTCTGGAATTTCTGAGAAGCAATTACAGAACGCATAGAAACCATTGTAGGATTTTTTCTTGGCACTTCAATACCGATTGTTCCTTTTCCAGGCATCGGAGCAATAATTCTGATTCCTAAAGCAGAAAGGTTCAGCGCGATGTCGTCCTGTAGTTTTTTGATGGCTGCTACTCTGATTCCCGCTTCCGGAACAATTTCGTATAAAGTAACGGTAGGACCGATAGTAGCTTTGATCTCTGCAATTCCTACATTGAAATTCTTCAGAAGTCCAACAATCTTATTTTTATTTTCTTCTAATTCTTCCTTGTTAATGGAAATCTCTTCATTTCCATAGTCTTTCAGCAAGTCTACAGGCGGCATATGGAAATTGGCCAGGTCCAGTTTATGGTCATACAAACCGTGTTTTTCTACAAGCTCCTGTGATTTTTTATCAGAATCGTCCAGGATATCAATAACCGGAGCTATTTCTACATTGAATTTAATGTTTTCCTGCGCAGGGGAAGCTGCTGCAGAAGATGGTGTAGAAGGCCTGATATCAAATGCTTCCTCCGGAGTGGAAACCGGAATAACTGGTTTTGTAGATAAATTCAAACTTACCGGTTGGTTCACTTCTCTAGGCTCCGCTTCAAAAGAAGTATGATTGGGAGTGGTAATTGTTTCTATATTGGTAGAAAGCGGAACTTCAGGAAATCCTTTCGGAATACTTACCGGTTCTGGTTCTTTCGTTGTATTAATTGAATTATTGGAAACTTCACTTACCGTAACACGAGGAGCAGCTTCCTGTTCTGCCTCTTCCATTTCTTCTTTCAATTCTTCATCAGCTTCGAAATCTTCATCAGAATCTGGAATCATAGATTTTACTTTTCCAATTGTATTTTCATTGATCTTATCCAGTTTTGCTTTGATGGAACTTGGACGAAGATTAAATTCAAGAATAAAATATAAAAGGATACTTGCTGCCAATACAGTCCACAGACCTACTGTTCCAATGATAGAATTAAGGTAATCCATAATCTGAAACCCATAGACTCCTCCTAAAACACCTTGCCCTTTGGTAAGTGCCCCCATAAAAATAGGAAGCCAGCAGATGAAAAATAAAGAATGGCCGATGGTTTTCCAGGGTTTGAAGATTTTTTTCTTAAGAATCAGCGTACCGACTACCAAAAATAAAAATGCAATAATAAATGAGGCAATACCAATACTTTCAAAAATGAAAATATTTCCCAGCCAATCACCTACCTTGCCAAAGATATTTGAAGATTTTATAGTCTTGTCCAGCATCGTTCCCGCCTGGCTTTGATCTGCTTTCCAGTTCATTAAATAAGAGATGAATGAGAAGGCTAGAACAGCCGAGAAAAGTATAAAAGTAAGCCCGGAAAAAATACGGGGCTTAGATAAAATCCTGCCTTTTTCAGGCAATTCAGTCTGTTTTTTTTGTGTCTTTTTGTCCATAATATCAATGTCACAAATTTAATGTTTTTTCAACACTAAAAGAATCTTTTTTCTCCAAAAAACATTTTGGAAATCCCGCTTTTTACAGCGATTATTTAAAACCTAATTGAAAAATATTTTCTACTATTTAGAAAATAAAATAAGACTATTTTTTTTGTTTATCCAAATCTGATCCTGTTAAATTATATTAACTAGTTGTTTTTTGTTTTCTTTTAAAAAGATAATAAAATTTCTGATTTAAATCTACAGGAATAAAAAAAATAATAATATTTGAGAATACAGTTGATATTATAGAAGGTTAGCTGTGTTTTTGAACTAGTTCAAAGGTTAAGATCCGGAGCCTATGTAATTTTGTCTCATAAAATTTCACCTATGAAAAATAGATTCAAAACAATGCTGACTTTAGGTCTGGTATTTATTTCACTGATTAGAATGAACGCACAACAAAAACAAAAAATGGAAAACACCGCATTATTAATTATCGATGTACAAAATGATTATTTCCAGGGAGGAAAAATGACATTGGAAAAAGCTGAACAGGCTGGAGAAAATAGTAAAAAGATTTTAGAATATTTCCGGAAAAATAATCTTCCTGTCATTCATATTCAGCATATTTCTACGAATGACGGAGCCACTTTTTTCCTTCCGGATACTGATGGAGCTAAAATTAACCGTTTAGTTTCGCCACGAGAGAATGAGAAAATAATTACCAAACATTTTCCCAACAGCTTTAGAGAAACTGATCTTTTGAACTATCTAGAATCAAAGAAAATCAAAAACCTTGTGATTACAGGAATGATGACCGATGTGTGTGTGGACGCCACTACCAGAGCTGCTTTTGATTTTGGTTTTCATAATACAATTATCGGAGATGCTACAGCAACCAGAAACAGGGAGATTAATGGGGAAGTGGTGAAAGCTGCGGAGGTTCAAAGATCTTTTTTGGCAGGAATTTCTGCTCTAGGAAATCTTTATGCTGGGATAACAAATACAAATGAATTTTTAAGTAAATAGATTTAAAAGTGAGCATGTTTTGGATACATAAGGGTGCAGGATGATATTAAAAATCTACTATAAGATCACATAAAATTGAGCACCACATATTCAAATATTCAAATACAAAAGCACGCAGATTAAACAGATAACGCAGATTTTAAGATAAGATGATGCACAATTATCTGTAAAGTCAGTCTAAATCCGCGTGAGGATAGAACAAAATTATATTGGAAAATACAAAGACGTGAAAACAGTTCGGCTTGCTGAAAATCTTCGATTTTCTTGCGTCTCAAAGATAAGCACAATGTATAATAAGCCTTTGCGTTTACCCAATAAAAAATCGGAGTTCTATTGCTCAAGTACGAAAATAACTTAACATAACTTATTACGTAAAGGTGTCAATAATTTTGATACCTTTATTTTGCTTAAACAAAACAATGTCCGATTTACTTCTAAAAAATATCAATCAATATATACACCTTTCGGAGGAGGATTTTAAAAAGTTTGTAAAGCCATTTGAATACAAAAAGTTTAAAAAGAAAGAAATAGTTCTCAATGAAGGAGACTATTGCCTTTTTGAAGGTTTTGTTTTGAATGGCTGTTTTAAAATTTATTACCTGAACGAAACAGGATTTGAGCAGACTTTATATTTTGCTGTGGAAGACTGGTGGATTACAGATATAGACAGTCTGATCAATCATGTTCCTTCTATATTGAACATTGAAGCTCTTGAGGATAGTGAAGTATTGATGATTTCAAAAAAAGATAAAGAGGTCTTGTACGAAACAATGCCTCAGATAGAAAAGCTTTTCAGAATCATGAACCAAAAATCTTCGGTAGCACTCCAGAGAAGAATTCTTTCTTTAACGGGCAAAACGGCTGATAAACGATATTTGGAATTCCTTGAGAAATATCCGGGATTGGAACAAAGACTAACCCAGCAACAGGTGGCTTCCTATCTGGGAATTACTCATGAATTTTTAAGTAAAATCAGGAAAAAAATATATTTTGGAAAATAGTTTACATTTTTATTTCCTTTTTAAATAATACAAAGGACTTTAACTATTTGTCTATTAGTATTTTTGTGACTACTTGGAATGTTGGGAGATAGAAGAATTCAATCAGCGGAATAGGTATTATAAATCTGGATTCTTCAGATTTTCAAAATTGAATTTTTCCCAATGTTTTCAGGCTTATTAAGAATGTTTCAAAATAAGCAAAACTGAGGCCAAAGTGACAAAAAACAGCTTTTTTTAAGCTTGTTATGGTTTATCATGCTTATTTTTGCATGTCAAGTACAATAAATCATGAAGAAGCTCCAAGATATTCTTATCTCAACCAGAACAATGGCTGTATTGTTGCTGGTGTACGCATTTGCGATGGCTTATGCAACGTTCTTAGAAAACGACTACGGAACTCCTACAGCAAAAGCATTAATTTATGAGGCCAAATGGTTCGAACTGATCATGGTCGTGCTCATTCTAAACTTCATAGGAAATATCGGAAGATACAGACTGTGGAAAAAGGAAAAATGGCCGGTTCTTGTTTTCCACCTTGCCTTTATTTTCATTTTTATCGGTGGTGCTATCACAAGATACATCAGTTTTGAAGGGCAAATGCACATCCGGGAAGGTGAGACTTCCAACGAAATCGTAACGGATAAAAATTTCTTTAAAATCCAGATCGAAGAAAAAGGAGATGTTCTTAACTATCAGGATGTTCCTTATCTGATGTCACCATTGCATAAAGATTTCAATGCAACTTATGACTTCCACGGAAAAGAAGTGAAAGTATTTGCTAAGGAATACATTCAAAGAAAAAAAGACAGCCTTGTAGCTGAGCCAAACGGTGCAGAGTACCTTCATTTGGTTTCTACCGGAAGTACCGGAAGACAAAATATTTACATCAAACCGGGAGAGACAAAATCGATCAACGGAACTTTGGTGACATTCAACAGAGCGATTGAAGGAGCTGTTGAGTTCAAAAATGAAGGAGGAAAATTGTTCATCAAAACTCCTGTAGATGCCAACTATATGACCATGGCTACTCAGGCTACCGGAACTACCGTTAAAAATGAATTCCAGCCGTTAGCATTAAGAAGTTTATATACCATCAACGAATTAAAACTTGTAGTTCCTGAAGGTCTTAAAAAAGGAAGACTGATCGCTATTGAAGGAGACAGGAAGAAAGATGCTAGTGTTCCGGATATGCTTCAGATTGAGCTTCAGGGACCAAAAACAAAACGATTGGTAGATCTTTCTGTTGAAAGAGGAAATCCAAACGTTTACAAACAGGTTACTATGGATGGTTTAAACATCATGGTAGGCTTCGGACCTAAAGTATACAATACCCCTTTCGCATTGAAACTGGATGATTTCGTTATGGAAACGTATCCAGGAAGTTCATCTCCAAGTGCTTATGAAAGTCACATTAAAATCATTGATGAAGGTAAAGAAACTCCTTATAAAATCTATATGAACCACGTTCTTAATCATAAAGGATACCGTTTCTTCCAGTCAAGTTTTGATCCGGACAGAATGGGAACGGTACTTTCTGTCAACCATGATTTCTGGGGAACTTTGATTTCTTACATCGGATATGGTCTTTTATTCTTAGGAATGTTTGTTATTTTCTTCTGGAAAGGAACACACTTCTGGAAATTAAATAAAATGCTTGTAGATGCTAGTAAGAAAAAAGCGGCTGCAGTATTATTGATTCTTTTAAGCTTAGGTTTAAATGCACAGAAAATCGAAACACATGGTACTACTGACGGAAGCAGAGAACATATCCACGTAGAAGGAGACAATCATTCTCATGCACCGGCTCCATCTGCTCAACCGCTTGATGGTGCTGCTCCAAAGAATAACTCATTAGCAACCCCAATGGGTAAAATGAGATCTATCTCTCCGGATGAAATCATTGCGAGAAATAGAATCACTAAAGAACATGCGGATAAATTCGGTTACCTTTTGGTGCAAAGTTTTGAAGGAAGAATTGTTCCTATAAATACAGTAGCATTAGATGTTTTAAGAAAACTATATAAAAAAGACGAATTCAAAGGAACAGACGGAAAGTCGCTTACTGCTAACCAATGGTTCCTCTCTATCAATACAGACACTCCAAGCTGGACAATGGTTCCAATAATCAAGGTGGGACCGAAAGGTGGTGATGAACTGAAAAATAAAACAAAGGCAGATGAAGATGGCTATACTTCACTGATGAACCTTTTCCCGGCAGATGCCAATGGTAATCTAACATATATTTTAGATCATGATTACAATACGGCATTCCGTAAGAAACCGGCTGATCAGACCAATTATGATAAAGAAGTTATTGCTGTAAACGAAAGAGTACAGATCTTCAATGAGTTCTTTAGCGGTCAGTTTATGAGAATTGTTCCTGTGAAAAATGATGCCAATCATACATGGCATTCATGGTTAGATCAGAAATTCGAACCGGATATGGAATCTCAGCAGGTAATGGGACCTTACTTTGCACAAGCACTTACTGCTCAGAAATCAGGAAACTGGAGCAAAGCAGATGAAGAATTGGTAAAGCTTTCAGAATATCAGCAGAAATGGGGGAAGGCAGTAGTTCCTGCAAAATCAAAAGTTGATCTTGAGGTTTTCATGAATAAAGCGGATATTAACTTCAAACTATTGATTTTCTATACCATCATTGGAGGTCTTCTTTTAATTCTGGGGTTTGTTGAATTATTCAAGTCAAATAAACTATTAAATAAAGCCATTAAGGTTATTATAGCTGTTGGTTTAATAGGATATCTATGCCATTTCCTTGGGCTTGTTGCAAGATGGTATATTTCTGGACACGCACCATGGAGTAACGGATATGAAGCTATTATCTTCATCTCTTGGGTAGGTATTACGGCAGGTCTGGCGCTTTATAGAAATTCAAATGCATTGATTCCTGCTTCCGGATTTATGGTGGCTGTTATCATGATGGGATTTGCACATGGAGGTTCAGCTCTTGATCCACAGATCACACCGCTTGTTCCGGTATTGAAATCTTATTGGTTGATTGTTCACGTAGCCATTATTACTTCCAGTTACGGATTCTTTGCACTGTCGATGATCATTGCTGTAATCTCATTGGTATTCTATATTATATCCAATAAAGAAACGTATAAAATTCACCACGATACAACATTAAAAGAATTGGTAGTCGTTTCTGAAATGTCATTAACAATCGGATTGTTTGCATTAACAGTAGGAAACTTCTTAGGAGGAATCTGGGCAAACGAATCTTGGGGAAGATACTGGAGCTGGGACCCGAAAGAAACTTGGGCTTTCATCTCCATCATGGTGTATGCATTTGTATTGCACATGAGATTAGTACCTGGATTGAGAAGCAGATGGGCATTCCACGTAGCAACAATGTTTGCGTTCTGTTCAATGGTAATGACTTATTTTGGGGTAAATTACTACCTGAGTGGACTTCACTCTTATGCAGCAGGAGATCCGGTACCAGTACCAGCTTGGGTATATATCGGAATCGCAACAATGATTACACTATCAGCAGTATCTTATTTCAAGTTTAAAACTTTAACGAAGAAATAAAACTTCAAACATATAAAAAGCAAAATCCCGGAATTCATTTTCCGGGATTTTTTTGTGTCCTTTTTTGCGAGATAAGAGATACGAGTTTCAGGATTTTGAGTTATGAGTTATTACAAAAAGAATCATTAATTTTCATACTCTCGTATTATAATTCTCCAAATGCCACATTCATATCACATCTCGAAACTCGAAATCCACAACACACCTCATCAAAAAAAATATAATTAATGCCTCATAATTCAAAATTCATTGCTATCTTTATGATATCAAAATAATATCAAAATAAAATTCAATTATGGAAAAAACATTAAAACCTATGTCAGGTTACATTACACTGGTCATCTGTCTTGCTTTGTTTGTGGCAGCAGTTTACTTCTTTGTGAGCGGAGTAGATCAAAGTATTGCCTATGTGGTGATCGCTATGCTTTGCTTTCTTACTTCGTGCTTTTTTCTGAAAGGATTAATGATCATTCAGCCTAATCACTCAAGAGTATTGAACTTCTTTGGGAAATATGTAGGTTCGGTAAAAGAAAACGGACTGTTTTTTATCAATCCTTTATACTCGTCACAGAAAATGTCTTTGCGTTCCGAGAACTTGCAAGGGCAGACCCTGAAGGTAAATGATAAAATGGGAAACCCTATCGAAATTGCTGTAGTAATGGTATGGAAAGTAGGAGATACCTATAAGGCAGCTTTTGATGTAGAACGCTATTCTGACTTTGTAAGAATGCAGAGTGAAGCTGCGGTACGTCATCTGGCGATGAGTTTTCCTTATGATAATTTAGAGGATGATCACGCGCCGATCACTTTAAGAGAGGGTGGAGATAAGATCAATTCTATTTTGGAACAGGAGCTTACAGACCGTCTTTCAAAAGCAGGAATTGTGATTCAGGAAGCAAGGATTTCACACTTAGCCTATGCTTCGGAAATTGCAGGAGCAATGCTTCAAAGACAGCAGGCTACAGCTATTGTTGCAGCAAGAACCAAAATTGTGGAAGGAGCTGTAGGAATGGTAGATCTTGCGCTGAAAAAGCTTTCCGAAGGTAATATCGTTGAGCTTGATGATGAAAGAAAAGCAGCCATGGTAAGCAACCTAATGGTGGTTTTATGTGGTGAAAAAGCAGCAACTCCAATCCTAAATGCAGGAACGCTGTATAACTAAGAATAATAATAAAAATTTTCAGGTTGATGATTGAACTTATAAACCTGGAAAATAAATCTTGCATTAAAAACAAGAACAATGAAATCAGAAAAAGCTCAAAACACTTCAGAAAATAAAGGTAAAAAATCCTTTGTCATAAGGATAGATGAGTCTACTTATAAACTTCTTGAAAAGTGGGCAGGCGATGAATTCAGAAGTGTGAATGGACAGATAGAATACCTGTTGCATCAGAGCCTGATCCATGCAGGGAGAAAGAAGAATGATTAGTTTTAAAATGGTCAGTTTAGGATAATAAATGATCTTTTTGGGTAATGATCAATTAGAACTTGGTATTTCATTCCTTTTTTTAATTACAGAAAATACAAAAAAGGGCTGTTTTTTTAACGTTTCAATAAAAAGATGACAATTCGGTACACGTTTTACAAAAAAAGAAAGCAGAGAAAATTTCTCTGCTTTTTTATTTTATACAACTCTGAAGCGTGTCTGCTCCAAAGTAGAATATGACGAGCCAAATCAAGCCTTTAATGGTAAAGAAAGCAAATCCCGCCCATCCTACACGCTTGAACCACTTTTTAAACTTTGAGTTGTTTTCTTGTGAATTTTCCATCGGTGATTATCAAAATGATTACCCTGCAAAGATAAGCATGTTTATAATTAGTCCAAATAAAAAACACATTAAAAATTAAAGTTTTGAGGTTCGCATAATATTTTTATCTTTAGAGAGAACGAAAAGTAAGATTTTATGTCAAAAAAAGTAAAGGATTTCGGAATCGAAAAAACGCTGAAAAATTTAGGTATTAAAGAAGAAAATAAAGGTACCTCAACAGGCGGAAAATATTTCGCTTCAGGAAAGGTGATAGAAAGCATTTCTCCTGTAGATGGAAAGTTGATCGCTAAAGTAAAAACTTCCGGAGAAAGTGATTATGACAAAGTAATTGAAACTGCTCAAAAAGCATTTCAGGAATTCAGACTGATCCCGGCTCCCAAAAGAGGAGAGATCGTAAGACAGCTGGGCTTAAAATTAAGAGAATACAAAGACGATCTTGGTAAACTTGTTTCTTACGAAATGGGTAAGTCATTACAGGAAGGACTTGGAGAAGTTCAGGAAATGATCGATATCTGCGATTTCGCGGTAGGACTTTCAAGACAGCTTCAGGGGTACACGATGCACTCTGAAAGACCAGGGCACAGAATGTATGAGCAATACCATCCGCTAGGGGTTGTAGGAATCATCACTGCATTCAACTTCCCGGTAGCTGTGTGGTCTTGGAATACAGCATTAGCATGGATCTGTGGTAACGTTACCATCTGGAAACCATCTGAGAAAACACCACTTTGTGCCATTGCATGCCAGAATATAATGATTGAAGTTTTAAAGGAGAATAACCTTCCTGAAGGACTTTCAAGTGTATTGGTATCAGACCACGAAATCGGACAGAAATTAGTAGACGATAAAAGAGTAGCACTGGTATCTTTCACAGGATCTACAAGAGTAGGACGAATGGTTTCTTCTAAAGTAGCAGAAAGATTCGGAAAATCTATTCTTGAATTAGGAGGAAACAACGCTATTATCATTACGAAAGAAGCCGATATTGACATGTCTATCATCGGAGCAGTTTTCGGGGCGGTAGGAACTGCAGGACAGAGATGTACTTCAACAAGAAGACTGATCATCCACGAAAGCGTATACAATGAAGTAAAAACAAGACTGACAAAAGCTTATGGCCAGCTTAAAATAGGAAATCCATTGGATGAAAACAACCATGTAGGACCACTTATTGACACTGATGCGGTAAACCAATACGAAGAAGCGATCAAGAAATGTAAAAAAGAAGGAGGAAAATTCGCTGTTGAAGGCGGAGTTTTAACTGGAAAAGATTACGAATCAGGATGCTACGTGAAACCTTGTGTTGCAGAAGTGAAAAACTCTTATGAGATTGTTCAGCATGAAACCTTTGCACCAATCTTATATCTTATCAAATACAAAACATTAGAAGAAGCTATTGCCATTCAGAATGATGTTCCTCAGGGACTATCTTCTGCTATCATGACTCAGAACTTAAGAGAGGCAGAATTGTTCCTTTCTCATGCAGGTTCAGACTGTGGTATTGCCAACGTAAACATCGGAACTTCTGGTGCGGAAATCGGTGGTGCTTTCGGTGGAGAAAAAGAAACCGGAGGAGGAAGAGAGTCAGGTTCTGACGCTTGGAAGTACTATATGAGAAGACAAACTAACACTATAAATTATACTGCACAACTTCCTTTAGCACAAGGAATTAAGTTTGATTTATAAAAGCTTTACTTAAAGAACTCGAAAAACAAAAAACTTAATAACCTGAATGATTCAATGATTCATTCTTTGGATCATTGAATCATTCACTTATTAAATCACACAACAATTTATTATGGAACAAACATTAGATATAAAAGCAAATAAAGTAAAAGAAACAGTAGGAAGACATGTGTTGGCAGACGGTTTCGATTTTGTGATGGATATTGAAAAATCACATGGATCATGGCTTTATGATAAATTGACAGACAAAGAGTATCTGGATATGTTCTCCATGTTTGCATCAGCGTCTATCGGATACAATCACCCTTATCTTTTAGAAAGATCAGAATGGTTGGGAAGAATGGCGGTGAACAAGCCTACTTTGGCTGACGTTTACTCAGAAGAATACGCTCATTTCCTTGAAGTATTCGAGAGAGTAGTTATTCCTGAAGAATTACAATATGCTTTCTTTATTGAAGGCGGAAGCCTGGGCGTTGAAAATGCAATGAAGGCATGCTTCGACTGGAAAACCCGCAAAAACTTTGCAAAAGGACTAGATACAGAAGCAGGAATCTGTATTCACTTCAAACAGGCTTTCCACGGAAGAAGCGGTTATACATTGAGCTTAACCAATACTTCTGACCCAAGAAAGTACCAATATTTCCCAATGTTCAACTGGCCGAGAATTTTAAATCCAAAATTAAAATTCCCGATTACAGAAGAAAACCTGGAAGAAACGATCAAAAACGAAAACCTTGCTTTACTTCAGATTGAAGAGGCTATCCTGATGAACCCTAATAAAGTGGCTTGCATCATCATAGAACCTATTCAGGCAGAAGGAGGTGACAATCATTTCAGAGACGAATTCTTATTAGGATTAAGAAGAATCTGTGATGACAACGAAATCTTACTTATTTTTGATGAAGTTCAGACAGGGATTGCTATTACAGGGAAAATGTGGGCATTCCAGCATTTTACAGCAAAACCGGATATCATTTCTTTCGGGAAAAAAGCACAGGTTTGCGGTGTATTAGCCAATAAAGAAAAGTTTGACGAAGTTCCGAATAACGTTTTCAGAGAAAGTTCAAGAATCAATTCTACCTTCGGAGGAAACTTTATAGACATGCTTCGTTTCCAGCTGGTAATGGAAGTTATCGAAAAAGAAAACCTTGTAGAAAATGCAAGAGTAGTTGGAGACTTCCTATTGGAAAGCTTAAAAGGTTTTGCTGAAAAGTATCCTGAAAAAATTTCAAATGCAAGAGGAAGAGGCTTGATGTGTGCGATTGATCTGCCCACTGCAGAACAAAGAAACCACCTGATGAGTGAGCTTTTCAACGATGGATTGATCATTCTTCCATGCGGGGATCAGTCTCTTCGTTTCAGACCTCATTTGAATGTTACAAAGGAAGAAATCCAGCTTGCTTTAGACAAAATTGAAAACAATATTAATAAAATTTAAACTTCCGGGATTTGTAATTTTGAAAAAATTATCGTATATTTAGATACTCAAACAATTAGGATATGGAAAGAAGTACGAGAGTATCGGTTTATGTAAGTGATAACCCTTCAGAAATTCAATTGGTTAAGTCTAAATTGGATGATGCTGAAATTACAAATACCGTTGAAAATAACTATCTTACGTTTACTACAACGCCTACAGCAACTTCGCTAAAGGTAATGGTAGATTTGGAAGATGAAACAAAAGCATTTGATATTATTGATGCTTACCTTCAACAAAGTGAGAATCAATAAACAATTTCATAATTTTAAATTTTACTACTTCGAACCGAAAATTAATTTCTTATTAATTTTCGGTTTTTTAATTATAAACTATTATAGAAGAAGGTTTTAAAGATTAAACAAATAGCTGTCATGCTAGATTTTTAATTCTTTAAACCATCCAATATTTTAATCAAATATGACAACATGAATCCAGAGATTAAACTAAGACAAGCGGAAATTGAAGAAAGAAACAGTATTTGGGAAATTATCCAGCAATCCATAGAAAGAAGAAGACAGGATGGAAGTACCCAATGGCAGAACGGATATCCTAATCTTGGAACAGTAGAGAGTGATATTGCCAAAGGATTCGCATATGTGATGACAGTAGATGGGGAAATTGCGGTATATGCAGCTTTGATCCTGAATGATGAGCCGGCTTACAGCACCATTGAAGGAGCATGGCTGAGTGACGGTGAATTTGTGGTAGTGCACAGAGTAGCTGTTGATGAAAAATTTGCAGGACAAGGGATGGTAAAAAAACTTTTTGATCAGATTGAAGAATTTACCAAGTCCCATGGAATTCAGAGCATTAAAGTAGATACCAATCATGACAATCTTGCTATGTTGAAAATCCTTGAAGGCAGAGGCTATTCCTATTGTGGAGAGGTTCTTTTAAAAGACGGAATGAGAAAGGCCTTTGAGAAGATTATAATTTAAGCAAAAAGTTAAATCATCTTTCATTGAATTTTTAAACCGGGGTGTATTTATAAACTCTATCAAGTTTGTTCGTTTGGTTCTGAACTAATTTTTACTTTTGTTAAAAATTTTTATATTATGCACCAAAGTATAGAAATTGATGAAAAAATTTTTCAGGATGCCGTAAAGTTCTATGGCACCGTGTTTAGCTTACCCCCTTTAGCATCGAAAATTTATTCCTACCTTCTTTTTGACTATGAGAAAGTAGGAATTACTTTTGACGAATTTGTTGAAGTGCTCTCTGCGAGCAAAAGCTCTGTTTCTACAAGTATTTCATTACTATTAAATGCACAGCTTATTGTAGACCACAATAAAATGGATGAGCGGAAACGATATTTTTTCATCAATGATGAATACAAGAAAATACGATTCGAAAAAATTGTACAAAAGATGCAGGACGAATTAAAACTATTAGATGATTTAAACAATTTTAAAAAAAGTAAAGACGATGGATACAATGAAAGAATAGAAGTTTACAAAGCACTCTTAAATAAAAACATAGAAAATATTCAGGAATCTCTTAATAAACTATAAAATGAATAATAAGCTAGTTATACTTTCCATTGCAGCGCTTTCACTGACTGCCTGCAAAAAAGAAGCTCCCAAACAAGATGGTGCCAAGCCGTACCCTGTTGTTTCTGTGGAGTCAAAAAATATAGTGGGTTATCAGACGTTTCCGGCTACCATCCAAGGTAGAGTAAACAATGATGTACGTGCAAAAATACAGGGTTACATTACCCAGGTATTGGTAGATGAAGGACAATATGTTACAAAGGGGCAGCCATTGTTCCGTCTGGAAACTAATATTCTGAACGAAAATGCCGCGGCTTCCAAAGCAGGAATTGGCGCTGCTGAATCCAGTATTGCAGCGGCTCAGGCTTCTGTAAATGCTGCCCAGGTTGAAGTGAACAAACTAAAACCTCTGGTTCAGAAGAATATCATCAGCAACGTACAGTTACAGACAGCCCAGGCTCAGCTGGCTCAGGCCCAAGCTCAGTTACAACAGGCCAATGCTGCTAAAAGGCAGGCAGAAGCCAATTATAAAGGAGTGGAAGCAAATATCGAATACTCAATTATTCGTGCTCCTATTTCAGGGGTAATCGGAAGACTTCCGTTAAAAGTAGGAAGTTTGGTAGGACCGTCTGATCAGACCCCTCTGACAACTATTTCTGATACTTCTGAGATCTTTGCCTACTTTGCAATGAATGAAAAAGAGTATTTTGATTTCCTTGAAAAAGCTCCCGGATCTTCTATGCCTGAGAAAATCAAAAACCTACCCATGGTTGAGCTGCAGCTAGCAAACGGAAGCCTTTATCCTGAAAAAGGAAAAATTGAAGCCATTACCGGCCAGATTGATCCTACAACAGGGACCATTCAGTTCAGAGTTGTGTTCTCCAATGCTCAAAAATTATTAAGCAATGGTAATAGTGGAACCATCAGATTCCCTCAGCGTTATGATAATGTTCTTGTCGTTCCTGAAAGTGCTACGTACGAACAACAAGGTATTGTGTACGTATATAAAGTAGAAAAAGGAGATACTGCGAGAAACGTTGTGGTAAATGTTATTGACAGAATCGACAATTTGGCTCTTATAAAATCAGGAGTTAATAAAGGGGAAACAGTTATTGCAGCAGGTATCGGAGGTTTGAAACCAGGAACAGCTGTGAAGCCAAAACCAATCAAAATGGATAGTCTTGTTCAATCAATAAAACCGAAATTCTAATGATAAAAAACTTTATTAACAGACCGGTTTTATCTACCGTAATCTCAATCTTGATTGTGATTCTCGGTGTGCTAGGGCTGATCTCGTTACCGGTTACACAGTATCCGGACATTGCACCGCCCACGGTAAGTGTTTCTGCAAACTATACAGGAGCCAATGCGGAAACGGTGATGAAGAGTGTGGTAGTACCTTTGGAAGAGCAGATCAACGGGGTGGAAGGAATGGATTATATCACTTCCTCTGCGGGAAATGATGGATCTGCCCAGATCCAGGTTTTCTTTAAACAAGGAATAGACCCGGATATTGCAGCGGTAAACGTACAAAACCGTGTGGCCAGAGCGACACCTTTGCTGCCGTCCGAAGTGACGCGTTCAGGGGTTGTAACTCAAAAGCAGCAGACAAGTGCCCTGATGTATATGTCTTTCTATTCTGAAAATAAAGATCTTGATGACGTATACCTTCAGAACTTTTTGAATATCAATATTATTCCAAACCTTAAAAGAGTAAATGGTGTAGGGGATGCCAACGTTTTCGGAGGTAAAAACTACTCCATGAGAATCTGGCTGGATCCTGCAAAAATGGCTGCCTACAGCGTAACTCCTACGGATGTTACCAATGCAATCAATGAGCAGAGTAGAGAAGCTGCGGCGGGTTCTATTGGTCAGAACAGTGGAAGTTCTTTTGAATATATCATCAAGTATGTAGGTAAATTCAACGATAAAGAACAGTACGATAATATCATCATCAAATCTCTTGCAAACGGACAAAATCTGATGCTGAAAGACGTTGCTAAAGTAGAACTGGCAGGACAGTCTTATACAGGAATCGGGGAGAACGGAAACAATCCTTCCATCAGTATGGGGATCTTCCAGACACCAGGTTCCAACGCACAGGAGATTATTAAAAATATAAAAACGTATCTGAAATCTGCAGAAAGCACTTTCCCTAAAGGCGTTAAATATACTTTTAACTTTGATACCAATGAATTCCTGGAAGCTTCTATTGAAAAGGTAGTACATACCCTGATCGAAGCCTTCATCCTTGTATTTATTGTAGTGTATATTTTCCTTCAGGACTTCAGATCTACCCTGATTCCAGCCATTGCGGTTCCGGTATCTATTGTTGGGGCATTCTTCTTCCTGAATCTTTTCGGATATTCATTGAACCTATTGACCTTGTTTGCATTGGTACTTGCCATCGGTATTGTGGTGGATGACGCGATTGTCGTCGTCGAGGCCGTTCATGCGAAGATGGAGCACGGTATTTCTGATGCTAAAAAGGCAACCGTAGAAGCGATGGACGAGATTACAGGGGCTATTATCTCTATTACTTTGGTAATGGCAGCCGTATTTATCCCTGTAACGTTTATTACAGGTCCTACAGGGGTATTCTACCAACAGTTTGGGATTACGCTGATCATAGCCATCATCATTTCTGCTATCAACGCATTAACGCTGAGTCCGGTTTTATGTTCATTATTCCTGAAACCTCACGCAGAGCATCATACAGAGTACAAAAACCTAAATCTGCTGCAGAAGTTTTTCTATAAGTTTAATATTGCTTTTAAAACAACAACTGAGCGTTACGGAAGAGGATTTGTATTCCTGCTAAGACATAAATGGGTAACCCTGGTTATCTTCGCTATTACCGGAGGAATCTTATTCTGGGCAAGCAGCAGTATGAAGAAAGGGTTTGTACCTACAGAAGACAGAGGGATTATCTTTACAGATGTTCAGCTTCCTCCGGGAGCTTCTATGGAAAGAACTTACAACGCTTTGAAAACACTTCAGGCCAAAGCAATGAAGGTTCCTGGAGTACAGAATGTAACAATTTCTACTGGTAGAGGATTTTTATCCGGAAACGGAAGTAACAACGGTCTAGCCTTTGTTAAACTAAAACCTTTCGAGGAAAGAAAAAAAGATGGTCAGACTTCTGAAGATATCACCAAAAAACTATTTGGAATTGTAGGAGCCGTTCCTGATGCGAAAGTAGTATTCTTCCAACCGCCAAGTGTACCAGGATTTGGTAACAGTGCAGGTTTTGAGATGGTATTGCTGGACAAATCAGGTGGAGAATATGCGGACCTTGATAATAAAACCAATGAATTCATCGGCAAGCTGATGGAGAGACCGGAAATTCAATTTGCACAAACTTCATTCAATACAAAATATCCTCAGTATCAGATGGAAATTAATGTTCCACTGAGCAAACAGCTTGGGGTTTCTGTAAATGATATTCTGTCTACCATGCAGGGGTATATTGGAGGTATTTATACGGCCGACTTTACCAAGTATGGGAAACAGTTCAGAGTAATGGTTCAGGCACTTCCTGAAAACAGAAAGAACATCGAAAATCTGAATGAGATCTATGTAAAAACCGGTTCCGGTGTCATGTCTCCGATTTCACAGTTTGTAACATTGAAAAAAGCATATGGACCACAGTCTGTAAGCCGTTATAACCTGTTTACTTCAGTAAAGGTAACCGGAGCAAACTCTGATGGATATAGTTCCGGGGATGCCATTACTGCTGTACAGCAGGTGGCCAATGAAACCCTGAATCAAAACTATGCCGTAGAATTTACCGGGTTGACGAGAGAAGAATTAAACTCAGGATCTCAGACGCTTCTTATTTTCGGGCTAAGTTTGATCTTCGTTTACTTTATCCTTTCTGCACAGTATGAAAGCTATATTCTTCCACTGATCGTTGTTATTTCTCTTCCTCTTGGGGTAATGGGAGCGTACTTCGGACAGAAGATTATGGGCTTGGAAAATAATATTTATTTCCAGATTGCCCTGATCATGCTTGTAGGACTACTGGCGAAAAATGCGATCCTTATTGTCGAATTTGCTGTTCAGAGAAGGCATCATGGTGAAACGATTGTAATGTCAGCCATTAATGCAGCAAAAGCCAGGGTGAGACCGATTCTAATGACATCGTTTGCCTTTATCTTCGGTTTACTGCCGCTAGTTCTGGCAAGTGGAATTGGTGCAGTAGGGAACAGATCTATTGCGACGGGTGCGGCAATCGGACTATTGATAGGAACTATTTTGGGATTATTTGTTATTCCGGTTCTGTATGTCATCTTTGAAACATTACAGGAAAAGATTAAACCTATCAAAAAAGAAGAGATCAATTTAGCAGAATAAAATTAAGATTTAAGAAATTAGAAGTTAGAAATTAGAGATGAGTCTAAAAACTAACTTCTAGTTTCTAAACTCTAACTTCTAATTAAAAATAATGAAGAGTTTATTAAACATCATAAAAGGAATCACTTTTTCAGTTTTCATACTCGGAGCCGTATCATCATGTATGGCAAGAAAAGAGTATGAAAGACCGAAAAACGTTGTAGACGAAAAGCTTTTCCGTACGGATATGCTTCCTTCTGACAGTGCCAGTATCGCAGATATTTCATGGAAAGAAATATTCACAGATCCAATATTGCAGGGGCATATTTCTAAAGCACTGGCAAACAACCTTGATATCAGAATCGCTTTAGAAAGCATTAATTCTGCAGAAGCCTATCTTAAACAAAGCAAAGCTGCTTATCAGCCGACACTTTCTATCGGACCCAACTATACTTTTCAAACGCAGTCAATCAATACTCAGTTTGGACAGATCATTGGGGAAAGACGTTATGTGAACCAGTTTGACATTACAGGAACTATCGGATGGGAAGCAGATATCTGGGGAAAATTAAAAGCACAGGAGAAAGCCCAGCTAGCAACTTATTTAGGAACTGTTGCCGCTCATAAAGCAGTAAAAAGCAGCCTGGTATCTTCCATCGCTTCTGCTTATTATCAATTGCTGACTTTTGATGCCCAGAAGAAAATTATTACAGAAACGATTGCTGTACGCGAGAAAAACCTAGAGACTACCAAAGCTCTGAAAATTTCAGGAACCGTAACAGAAGTAGCAGTACAGCAGAGCGAGGCTCTTGTCTTCAATGCCAAATCATTACTGATTGATATTGATACACAGATCCAGCAGCTTGAAAATACCATGAGTCTTTTGATGGGAGAACCTTCTCACTCTATTGAAAGATCTACCCTGGAAGGGCAAAATATTCCGATCGATTTGAAATTGGGTTACCCGGCTCAGCTTTTGGCTAACCGTCCAGATGTGATGAGAGCAGAATATAACTTAATGAATACTTTCGAATTGACGAATGCTGCCAAAGCTCAATTTTATCCTACTTTAAAATTGACAGGAAGTGGAGGACTTCAGTCTGTGGATATTGATCACTTATTCAGTGTAAACTCATTGTTCGCGAATGTAGTAGCAGGGCTGGCACAGCCGATTTTAAATAAAAGACAGATCAAGACCAACTATGATGTAAGTCTTGCAAATCAGGAAACGGCTTATTTAAACTTCAGAAAAACAGTGCTTACTGCTGGAAAAGAAGTTTCAGATGCGATCAGAGTATTTTCTGTACAGGATTCATTTATTGAATTAAAACAAAAAGAATTGAATGCCTACAAAAAATCTGTTGACTATTCCCAGGAATTGGTGAACTATGGTATGGCAAACTACCTTGAAGTATTGAATGCAAGTGTGAATTCATTGAACGCGGAACTTAATATTTCCAATGCACGATATAGTAAAATGAAAGCAGCTGTAGAGCTTTATCAGGCTTTAGGCGGAGGCTGGAAATAACACTATTTTTGTTAGATAATGAAAACGTATGTCAGAAACGGCATACGTTTTTTTATTTTCCAGATAGATAAAACTAAGTCAATGCGGACTTAAAAACACCGATCAGAAAGTTCAATTCAATTTTAAATATGTATGTTAAAATTCTTTAAAAAGTAAAATCTGTTTGTATATATGTATTCAACTACGTAGTTTTGTACTTTAAAATACAAACACTATGAAATTGGAGATACAAACCATAGGAAATTCATATTCAGAGCAGGCGATTGACTTGATTTTGACTATTCAGCAGAAGGAGTTTAATATTCCGATTACGATACAGGATCAGCCTGATCTTTTGCAGATAGAAAGTTTCTATACGGAGGCCGGAGGTAACTTCTGGGGAGCGTTTGTGGACGGAGAACTGGTGGGTTCTATTGCATTGGTCAAGTTTGATGAAAGGGCAGGAGCGATCAGAAAAATGTTTGTTAAAAAAGAATTCAGAGGAAAAGAACTGAATATTGCTCAGGAATTATTAGAAGTATTAATTTCTTTTTGCAAAGAAAATGGAATTGATGACTTGTATTTAGGAACCATAAATGTATTGAAAGCAGCTCAGCGTTTCTATGAACGGAATCAGTTTGTGAAGATTGAAAAAGGAAATCTTCCTGTGAAATTCCCTTTAATGAGTGCCGACGATATTTTTTACCATTTACATATTGACTAAACATGAATGTGATCAACGAAGCAGGAATTCTTGCGATATCCACCAGACTGCACCGCCTCAGTGAGCAATTGAGGAAAGACGGAGCCTTAATCTATAAAGCATTCGGAATTGATTTTGAACTGAAATGGTTTCCAGTCATTTTTACCATTTATAAAAAAGAAATAGCCAGCGTTGTCGAAATAGCCAATGAGATAGGATACACCCATCCCTCCACCATAACCCTGCTCAAAGAACTCGAAAAACTGGAGTTGATACAGTGGGAAAAAGATAAGCAGGACGAGCGAAAGAGATTGTTTAAGCTGACTGAAAAAGGTCAGGAACTCATCGATAAAATGAAACCCGTGTGGGACCTGATGTCACAGATTCTGGGAGATATTACCGATAATACAAACAATCTGCTGAGGGCCATTGATGAAGCGGAAGAGAAAATAGCCAGCCAGTCTTTTTATCAGAGAGCACTGCAGGTAAAAAATTCGAAATAAAATAAATTATTTATTATATTGAAAAGAGCTGTACTGATAGGGTATAGCTCTTTTTATTCTATAACTATATCAAGTAATTCTCTGAAAGAATTTATGCTTTTTAAATATTGTTTGTCCTCCTCCGTGAGTTCATTGGTGCCAAGTGCAATATCCTCCGATGCTTTTCCATCCTGACGTTTAAGAGCCAATTCAATGGATTCAATTTGGGGTTTCTTATTAAGTCCCAGTATTCTCAAATCTATTCGTTGTCCTTCTTTGATTTCACCTTTTATAATTTCTCCTGTTAAGAAAAATTGTCTTCCTGTAATTTGAAAAGTATTGTTGAGTTTAAATTGAGCAACTACTAGATGATGCCAGTTATAGCCACAATATCTGCATTGTTTGGCATAAGGAGTACGGGCTAGTTTATCACATTTCGGACAGTTGTTGAAAAATACTTTCTCAGGAGTTTCATTCATGATGCGCCTTGCCGTATTTTGTTCAAAGTCTTCATACCCGTTTTTTAATAGGTTTGCCGTTTCAGTATCAGATTGTATCCAGCCTCTTTCTATCATCATATTTCTCAACTTGGGATTATCAGAACTTTTGGAAGTATACATATGATAATTTAATGCTAACGTTTCATGATCATTCATTAATTTACTAAAATACCTGATGATATAATCTACTGTTTCTTTATCCATATCTAACTGAAAAAGGGTAATGATTCTTAGTTTTTTGTCGTGTCTAATTTATCATTTATTTATCATAGAATTCGATTTTTATACTGACAAACCGTTGTCACTCATTTTTTTTAAATTTACATGATTAGAACGTTTAAAAACACAATACTATGGGAACATCTTCAGAAAGATCAACAATATATGTCAATACAAAAGCAGAATGGAGAGAATGGTTAGAAAATAATCATCATGTGGAACAATCTATATGGCTTGTATGCAATACCAAAAAATCTAATTTACCTGTTGTTTATTGGACAGAGCTAGTGGATGAAGCACTTTGTTTTGGCTGGATTGACAGTACGAGGAAAACAATTGATGAAGGTTCTTTTATGCAGTTATTCAGCAGGCGGAAACCCAAGAGTACATGGTCAAAGATCAACAAAGAGAAAGTTGAAAGACTGATTGAAAATAAACTGATGACTCAGGCAGGGCTTGAAACGATCAGGATTGCAAAAGAAAATGGTTCCTGGACTATTTTAGATTCTGTGGAAGAATTAATAATTCCGGAAGATCTGAATGAAACATTTAAACTTCATGAAGGTTCAGAAGCATACTTTTTAAGCTTGAGCAAATCAATAAAAAAAATGATGCTGCAATGGATTGTACTTGCCAAAAGACCCGAAACCAGGAAAAATCGCATTGATGAAATAGCAATACAGGCAGCTCAGAATAAGAAACCTAAAAACTTTTAAACTTCAGGCCTGTGACCAATATAAAAATAGGCTGTCCCATTTTTGGGACAGCCTATTCAATTGATTCATTATTGAAATGATATTATCTTAGAATCTTAAAGTCGCTGCAACAGACCAGGTTCTTCCAAAACCAAGAAATCCTGTATTACCATCAGCAATACCCTGATACACTCTGCCTGCATCCTGATACGTTTTTCCGGCATCCGGACCATTGGCAATTTTATCCCCTGCGAAGATATTAGAGCTTAACTCAGAAACATAATATTTGTTGAATAAGTTGTACACATTAGCTCTCAATGTTAAAGATTTTTTCGCATCAATCGTGAACTTGTAAGAAGCTCCCACATCAAATAAATGATAGCTTGGCAATTTTACAATTCCTTTCTCTCTAGCTGCTTCAGTAAGGAAGTTGATCGGGTTGAACTGTGCATATAATTTGTCATAATATTCCCAGTTGGCATCAATACTGAAAGCTTTCGTAATATTATAATCAGCCCCGATGCTAGCGGTTGTTTGAGCAGCATCTCCAACCTTCAGGTCTTTGATATTGATCATTCCCGTTGCTCCGGATACTTCCTGATTGCTTTGAACATCAAGGATGTTGAAGTTGGCATTTCCTTTATATTTCCAGTTACCCAAAGATAACATTCCTCTAAGCTTTAGGTTGGTAAAAGGCCTTGCTTTTGCTTCCAATTCAATCCCCTGGTGTACTTGTCCAACATTCAGAGCATTGTAGAAATAAGCATTTCCAAGGTTCAGTTGAGGGAACTTTGCAATATCTGCGGAAGTAGCATTGAATGTTCTTGAAATAAATCTGTCATCCCACTGCGTTCTGTACGCATTGATATTCACATCTATATAACGAGATTTGAACCCATATCCCAACTCTACAGAGAAGATTCTTTCATTCTTTGCATCGTTGTAAATATTCTGATTTGACGGGAACAAAGCATTAAATAACGGCTGTCTGGAAATAACTCCAGTATTGAAAAATACGTTATGATGGTCATCTATATTATAGTTGGCACCACCTTTTACAATATAACCCGTTTTGTGATACCATTTTGTTTCCTGATTTCCAGGAGTGTACAGCATGTAATCTCTTCTCTTATAGTACTGTTCGGAAAGAGATCCCTGAACAGATGCACTTAGTTTTTCAGAGCTGTATTCAACCATTCCATAGATCCCAGCCCATTTTACCAAACCTTCGTTGTGTATAGATACTTTCTGAGCATCTTTAAGTTTCGTAAGAGGTTCCGGTTTTACGGTTTGGTTAATATAATATCCTTTTGGAGCATTCGCTGTATTAGGAACAAATACTGCATCAGATCCTAACATATCCGTCACAATATCATACAGTGCTCCTTTATAAGTTTTAAGATCGATACCTCCGTTAAAGGTCCAGTTATTTTTTTTGTAATTAAGGTCTGCAATTACACCGTACCAGTCATGAGCATTAATACTTTGCTTTCTCACAATACCATTGGTTCCGTTAAGAGTCGCTACATATTGTCCGTTGTAATCTCCTGGAGAACCTGCAGGCGCAGTAAAGGTCGATTTCTGGAAGGTATTTCCATTATAATCTGTTACCATACCCCCTCTGTTATAACGGTAAATCATATCCCAGTTGATGGTACCATCTCCACCAGCACCATAATTCATGAAATTCATGGTTTGTCCGCTGCCGTTTTTAATAGAACCATTAAGTCCGGTACCACCGCCACCACGTCCCCATGAACCATAAAGAACTGTAGATAACTTCAGGTTATCATTCATAGTCCAGTCCCAGTTCAAGGATGCAATAGGCTTATGATAGAAGTTAGGAGCCAGGTTGAATTGAGAACCGTTCAACATTCCTGTTTGTGGATTGTATCTTCTTCCATAGGTGTCAAATTGCTGTAGAGTAGCCACATTTGCTCCGGTTGCTGAAGATCTTCTGGTGTCGTGTACCTGAGGCGCTCCGGTTGCAATTAAATTGAACGCATGCTTTTCATTAGGCTTAAATCCTGTTGAGAAAAACCATGAATAACCTTCTCCTTTTGTTCCGTTGATGTAGCCATCACCCTGCCAGCGGGAAAGTAATACCGTGGTTCCCCATTTGTTCTTTAATCCGGAAGAGTACATTGCTGATATTCTGGAGTAGTTGCCGTTTCCAACTTCTCCCTTAATCATTGCTTTTTGCTCAGAATCGGTAGCTTTGGTTACAATATTGATGGTTCCTCCTACAGAAGGAACTACAAATTTAGAAGCACCCAAACCTCTCTGGATCTGAATATTGCTCGCAATATCTGCCAATCCCGTCCAGTTGGACCAGTATACGGTACCTCCCTGCATGTCGTTAACCGGCTGTCCGTTGATAATAACCGCAATGTTGGCACCATCAAATCCTCTCATGTTGATTCTGCTGTCTCCAAATCCTCCACCTACTTTGGTAACGTATACGGATGGGGTAGACTTCATAATCTCAGGAAATTCTCTATTTCCTAACTTCTCCTGAATTTCTGCTGCCTTAATGTTGGAAACTGCAACAGGAGTTTTTCTCTCTTTGGCTGTTTGGGAAAGGTTTCTACCTACCAACATAACCTCATCAATAGATTTTGATTTTTCTAATGAATCCTTTGTACTCTGCCCATAATATATGGCGGCCGTAGGTAATACAAGCGCTATAAAAAGTCGCTTTTTAAAAGTAATGCTCATGAAATAAACTAGCGTGTTTGATTTTAAGGCTGCAAAGATGAAAATTTATTTTTGAATTAAGTATTAAATCTTTAATAGGTGATTTCATACTATATATGTATCATTCATCATTGCTGATTTTTTTGATTGTATTAAATTACTTCATGACTTTAATTTACAATTTGTTAAAGAAGTAAATTTGGCATAAAAGAGTTTATTTGGATATATTCTTTTTTTGATATTTTGATTTTGTCATCAAAATGATATGATAAATTTCATATTTAATTTGATGGACTTAATACTTCTCCTATTGGAGAAAAATGTTAATTTCGGACAACTTTTTTTTCAAAAAAACTAATAATTTATGAAGAAACTCAAATGCAGTGTATTGCTCACATGCACTTGTCTCATGCTATCTGCCCAGGAAGTGGTATGGCAGAAAGACATCAAATCCTCTACTCAGGATTTTCTAAATCAGATCACCACAACCATTGATCAACAGTATTTAATTACGGGAAGCTCAATTCAGAGCGACAAATTACAGCAATCCAGTAAACAAAACAATGGTTATGATTTTCACCTTGTCAAACTAAATCAGCAGGGAGAAGAAGTCTGGGAAAAATACTTTTCCGGACAAAGTCATGATTATTTATCAGCAACAGTTACCACGCAGGATGGTGGATTTCTCTTAGCCGGAACCTCTTATTCAGGAAAAGGACTGGATAAAAAAGAGGATTCCAAAGGAGGCTCAGATATCTGGCTAATCAGAATCAATGAATTCGGAGATGAATTATGGCAGAAAACATTGGGAAGCTCTTCTGATGAAGAAGCCAGAGCCGTGATTCAAACGACCGATTTAGGATTCTTTGTTGCCGGAAATGTACAAAACACTGCAAAAGGGTACGGTTCCAAAGACGTTTTGATCACGAGACTGGATAAGGAAGGAAAAGAACTCTCCCAATTAATTTTAGGCGGAAAAGGCTTAGACGAAGTCGAGAAAATGATTCCAACAAAAGATGGTGGGGCTTTATTGGGAATCTACTCCAGAAGTTCCGAGGTTCGTGTTTCGGGATCTGAAACTAAAACCCGTGAAACTATTGCCACGAATCCCGCATCCCGCATCGCAAAATCTACGGATAACTTCGGCGAAGGCGACTACTGGATTGTAAAGCTCGATAAAACCGGAAAAGTAGAATGGGAAAAGAATTTCGGTGGAAAAGGTGACGATCACATCAGAACCTTGGCTTTAACTTCAAATGGTTTTATCATTGGTGGCGAATCAAGATCGGAAAGATCAGGAAACAAAACGGTAGGGACTGAAGAAGGCACAGACTTATGGTTGATATCTTTAAATGAAAGAGGTGATGAGCAGTGGCAGAAATCCTACAACTTCAAGAACCGTGATATTTTGATGGGAATGAGTGTAATTCAGAGTCAGGATACAAGATCCAAGAATCAAGACTTTACAAAAGGAATATTGTTGGGAGGTTATACTCAGGCTGAAGGAAGAATACAGACCGATGATGAAACCTTCTGGATGCTGTATCTTGATCAGAATGGCAATGAACAGTGGAGAAAGCATATCACCGGAGAGTCCAGGAAGAAGGAAGAGAGGCTTTCAGACTTAAAACTCAACAGAGATGGTTCTATTATTTTGGCCGGAACCAGTGCAGAAGAATTGGGAAAAGAGAACTGGAAGATTGTAAAACTGGGAGACAAGCAGGTTGATCAGTTAATCGAAAAATACGACATCAAAATCTATCCAAACCCAGTTTCTGACTATGCTTATGTAGAAATCGGTTTTGATTTCAAGGATGCTGATATTCTATTGTATGATATGAGTGGAAGACAACTTCAAAACTTAAAAACCAAGAACAGAGTGACTAAGATCAATACCCAGACTTTGGTTCAGGGAGCTTATCTGATCACGATAAAAACGGATACCAACAAAACAGCGAATGCTAAACTGATTAAGAAATAGAAAAATGAAGAAAAAAAGAGTGATGATCCTCTTGCTAGGATTAAGTTTGTCAACAAGCATAACAGCACAGGACAGGCCTTCAGAAAGTCTGCTTCTTATTGATAAAGTTTCTACAAACAATGATCTATATAAGGGGACTTTAAATGTAAATATCCCATTATTTGAAATTTCGCTAGGAAACCTGAAGTTAAAGAATGAAATAGCCAATACTTTTACAGGTTTTGATCCTAAATCTGATGAGAGTATTTATGGGCTAAATTGGTATGGAAATCCATTTGGTCAAATAACAAGAGAAATAAAAGGAAATTATCTGCTTACCAACTATTTTATTGCAGATGAGTACAACTATAATTATGGTATTCATGCGGGAACTGAAGAAGAAAGGCAGCAGGCAACAACAGATTGTATACTACCAAAATCAAATCTGAAGAATGGATATTCAAAGAAACAGGCTCTATTTGATCCTACCAACAATAATGTAGCATCAGATTTTAATCCCGATAAGTTTTATTTTGATTTTTTTGGATATAGCGGATATTTTACATTTGACAACAACAGAAATCCTATTGTATATTGTGAAAATGCACGATTAAAAATACAGCTCGTTTATCCGGTCATTGGCAACAATAATGAGTCTATGTGCTATTCTACAAGAACTCCATTAAGTGGCTTAACGAATATTGTAAAAGAGATTATCATTACTGATGATAAAGGAAATAAGTTTTATTTTGGGGGAACGAATAATGAACTTGAAATCAACTATTCACAATTTGATATCAATGGAAAGTATTATCTTGGATCTAGTGAGCGTAATTTTTTTAGCGGAACAAGAGCTAATTATATCATATCCTGGCAGCTGAAAAAAGTAGAGACTTATAATGGAGATACTATTATAGGTAAATATGAACAACAGGGAGATTTAAGTATTTTCAATTCATATTTTGAAAAAGCATTAATAAATTCCAACAATACAAATATTGTTTTTCCTACCAGCTTTCCTACGCAGGCACAGTTGGATCAAGCTAATATCTATATAACTGGTGCAAGATCTGTAGATTATAGAACTTTTGCCATCACTCCGTTTCCAGCAACTGCTACGATTAACAATTTTACCAAAAGATCTATTCTGAAAGAGATAGAAGTAGTCGGGAAAAATTTAAAAATCAATTACAATTATTTTAAAGATAGTAATAACTTATTACACCTAAGCAGTATTAATTTAAATAGCTATGGAAATAATAGGAACTTTACATTTAATCAGATCCCATTAGGAGGGCAGAACTACAGATACTTCCTAGAATCAATTGAAGAAAATAATGGGGAGAAATATTCTTTTGAATATAACAAAACAGATGTATTGCCAGCTAAAAGTACTAATTATATAAATGGTTTTGGGTATTGGACAGGAGCTAACTCGTTCAATAATGATAATAATCTATATGATATAACATCTATAAAAAAAGTAATATACCCCACTAAAGGATTTGCAAAATTCTATTACGAGCCAGCCGATTACAATGTAATATCAGAATATTCGTCGTCACAGCAAAAAGATATTTTTACAAATACAAGTCTTACAACCAAGCCCCTGGTAAGGTTGAAAAGCAAAATAGAAAGTGATGGGTCTAATCAATATGAAACTTTTTATACTTATAAATTAAATAATGGTTCGTCATCTGGTATTCTCAGGTCTGGCTTGAAAAAAAATCCGATAAATTATAGCCAGGTTCAAGAGAAAAAAGCAAACAAAGGAATGACGGAATACTTCTTTGCAGATTATTATACAAATCCAGATAATCTGACATTGAAAAATTTTTCCACAGGCGATTATTATAAGCTAAAAGGTCTTATAAAGGTAAATAGAGATAATGAAAGAGGAAAAACCTTAAATAAGAAAGTATTTGATGCCAGCAATATATTATTAAAAGAAAGCTTTTACGAATATGAAAACTTTCTTCGTCCGGAAAGTGAGCTTTTAGATAATCCAGATCCAGCTAATTGTACTACTTGTAAAATATCAGATCTGAATTATTATGTGTACACAGATATCAGTAAGCCTTTCAGCCATAGTATTACTACAGGAGTTTCCATGTACGTTCCCGTTGTTCCTTACTTACTGAAAAAAGAAAAGGTAATTAATTATCTTGGTAATAAGCAAATTACAGAAGAAACAAATATTAAATACAGAGAATCCAGTTATTTTTGGCATACATATCCGGAACAGGTTGAAACAACTACGGCTGAAGGAACAAGTACTAAGAAAAGTCTTTATGCCTATAATCTATACAAACCGGGCTTTGCAGATAATCCCAATACTGTAGGAGAAGATTACACCACCTATAATCTGATGCTGAATGCCAATATCATGAATCCTATTCTTGAAATTGAAAAAAATAAAGACAATAAGTATTCATTAAGAGAGAATCAGTTTTATACGGGATCATTTGCTTACAAGAAAATACGAGACTCGAAGCTTAATTCAAGTGCCAGTTTTACAAGTTTTAATATTCCGGTAAATGAGACAAATGAAAATATAAGCTATGATTTGTTGGATAATAAGGCTAATTATCTTCAGGTAACTGATAAGTCAGGTGCTTCAGTTGTTACGCTTTATGGCTATAATCAAACCCTTCCTATAGCAAAAATTGAAGGAATAACTTATATCCAGCTGATGCAGCTTTTAAATCAACCTCAAACTCCTACAGGATATTTAACTTTAGATATCGTCGGTAAATCGAATGCAGATATTGATAGTGCCTCTGAACAGGAATTGATAAATGCGTTAGAATTATTTAAGAAAAATCCAGTATTAAAAGGTTATCCCATCACTACTTATACTTATGATCCACTAAGGGGAATGACAAGTATGTCTAAATCTCCGGGAGGACGTGAGTTCTATAAATATGACAATTCGAACAGATTGGAAAAGGTATTAGATAAGGATAAAAATATAATTAAAGATTTTAAATATAATTATGCGCCTCTCAAGTACTACAGTAGCATGAAAAGTCAGACTTTTACAACGACAAACTGTATGCCGGGAACGCTACCTGTATCAGGAGTATATACGGTTCCTGAATTTAAATATTCATCCACTATCAACCAGGCAGATGCAGATCAGCAGGCACAGAATGACATTAATTTGAACGGACAGAATTATATTAACAGCAATTATACCTGTACTCCGTATGTCTGCTCAATAACACCTACATATTTGGCGGATATTTATTATTCTTCATTTCAGGAAATCTCAACCAATCATTTTAGAGCATATTTAAGTTTACCACTTACAAATACCAGTGGAGGAGCTGCTCCTAATTGGTCTAATGGTGTAATGATAGGTACACTCGGTTCCTTATGTAGACCATCAAATTATAAATATGTAAATGTAACCTCAAGCGGCAGCTCATGGACTGTGACAATCGGATCTGATGGAATGGTTACTTTAAGATCTACCGGAGGAACTTCACCAGGACCTATCTCGCTTACTTTTGAATATGATAAATACTAATGCAAACCATGAAGAAAATAATAATTCCTATAAGTACACTTCTTGTGTCGGGACTTTCCTTGGCACAGGTAACACCTGCTGAAAACTATATACATACAAGAACTTATCTTGAGCCTGTAACAACTACAAGTTCCACCGCCAAACAATCAGAAATAGTACAATATTTTGATGGACTTGGAAGAGTAAAACAAACTATTAATGTAAAATCTACTCCTCTGGGCAATGATTTGGTGAGTACAACTCCTTTTGATGTTTTCGGAAGACAGGCAGACACTTGGCTTCCTGTACCGATGGCTTCTCTGAATGGAGGAATTCAGTCAGGAGTTGAAGGAGCTGCACAAACTTATCATAATGATAACAGAGCATTTACACATAAAAACTTTGAAAGTTCTCCTTTAGATAGAGTTTTGTCCCAAATACAACCTGGAGCAATATGGCAGGCACATCCCGTTCAGTTCAACTATGAAGCTAATGCAGATAGTGATGTGAAAAAGTATATTGCCAGTACTACTTGGGTAAACGGCATAACTTCTACAGAGATATCTGTTTCGGGAGCGTATCCGGCAGGACAGTTATACAAAAATATAATTACTGATGAAGACGAAAATCAGACTGTAGAATTTAAGAATAGCAAAGGCCAGGTGGTAATGGTTAAAAAAATAATAAATGCTACAGAAAGTGCTAATACATATTATGTTTATAACGAATATGATCAGCTTGTATTTGTTATCCCTCCCAAAGCATCAGTTGTAGCAGACGTTAATTCGGTGCTTAATGATCTTTGTTATCAGTATAAGTATGATAATAAAAATCGTCTGGTAGAAAAGAAAATTCCGGGTAAGGGAAAAGAATATATGGTATATGATAAAGCCGACAGGTTGATTTTGTTCCAGGATATCAAGCTAAAAGAAAAGGAAAATAAATGGGTAATTACGAAATATGATAGATTTGGAAGAGTTATTTATACAGGATTTTTAACAGGAGGAGAGAGAGCTGCAAGACAAAATGAAATTGATAATTTAGTAATTACAGAAAGTAGAAGTACAACTGGTTTTACACGTAATGGAATGACTGTTTATTATACAGAAAATTATTTCGTTAACGAGATTCCGACAATTCTTTCTGTGAATTATTATGATACCTATCCTCAATACGACTTTAATCCTGTTTTTCCCGGTAATATTCTGGGACAGCTTACATTAACCGAAAATCTTGATGCAGATGGATTTAGTACAGAAAGACTTCCAGTAATGAATTTGGTTAAAAATATTGAAGATGATAACTGGACCAAAAATTACTCCTATTATGATAGAAAAGGAAGACCAATCGGATCTTACTCCATCAATCATTTGGGGGGGCGTACAAAGATAGAGTCTAAACTGGATTTTTCCGGAGTCATTGAACAGAAGGTAACGATACACAAAAGATTAGATACTGATATTGATAAAGTAATTACAGAAAATTTCACCTATGACTCTCAAAACAGATTGATTGTACATACCCATCAGGTTGGAAGTAATCCTGTAGAGTTCTTAGCACAGAATAAATATAATGAACTTGCCCAACTGGAAAGTAAAAAGATAGGTGGCATTGCAGCAGCTTCTCCACTACAGGTGGCAGATTTCACTTATAATATACGAGGTTGGATGACCAAAATTAATAATCCCACAAACCTTAACGGGAAATTGTTTGGCTACGAAATAAAATATAACAACCCCGAATCTTCAAATATTGTCACAGGCAGGTTCAACGGGAATATTGCCGAAGTAGATTGGAAAAATTCTTTCGAGAATGTTTTGAAACGATATAATTATGAATATGACAAATTGAACAGGCTAAAGAACTCTTTCTATAGAGAACCTGTTACAGGAATCAGTGGTAATTTTGACGAGTATCTTACATATGACTTGAATGGAAATATCAGTAATCTTAAACGTACAGCAGTCCCTGTTTCTCAGGCTACTCCTACTGTTGTTGATAATCTCGATTATATATATACAGGAAACCGTTTGGATAAGGTCATAGAAAATGCATTGAATGATACCGGATATGAAGGAGGAAATAATACAATTAATTACGATCTGAATGGAAATATGACAGATATGGAAGATAAAAAGATTCATAGTATTTCCTACAATTATCTGAATTTATCTGACTCTTACTCAATTACTCAGACCGATATTTTTTCAGGAACGGTAAGTTTTGGATTAGACTATCTATATCGTGCAGATGGAGCAAAGGTTCGCAAAAGTAATATTAGCGGAGGAGGAAAGGGAAAGCCGATTAAAAAAAATATAACAGACTATCTCGATGGTTTCCAGTACAGCTATTTTGAAACTTCCACCTGTATATGGTGCAAGACAGCCGTAGCTTACGAACCTGAGGCCTTTATAGCTGCCAAAGGTTTTGATCCAATTGATATTAAACCAAAATGGATTCTTGATTTTGTGCCTACAGCCGAAGGCTTTTACAGCTTTGTACAAAATCGTTATATTTACCAGTATAGAGACCATTTAGGAAATGTAAGAGTAAGCTATACTAAAAATGAAGCAGGAGGACTTGATATTGTTGATGTGAATAACTATTATGCCTTTGGATCAAACCATATAGGAGGTATAAAAAGCTTTATAGGTAGTTATAATAGTTATAAATATAATGGCAAAGAACTTCAGGAAACAGGTTTTTATGATTATGGAGCAAGAATGTATATGGCAGATTTAGGAAGGTGGGGAAGTGTAGATCTACTTTCAGAGAAAATGACAAGACACTCTCCTTATAATTATGCATTTAATAATCCTTTAAGGTTTATTGATCCTGATGGAAATGCCCCTACAGATGATTATAGAGTTAAAAGAAATGGCCAGTTTGAGCTTATAAGGAGAACCAAAGAAAAATATGACAGATTATACAATTGGAATGATACCAAAGTGATAAAGTTGAGCAAAGAATTCATGCAAAACTCCCGTCAGGATTTGGAAAAAGATGATTATTTTAAAACCTATAAACCAAGTGAGACTGTAATTACATTTGAAAAATCATCTCTTTCAACAAAACAGATTAAAAATTATTTTTATTTCTTAGCTGCAAATACAGAAAAAGAATGGGGCTTTAATCATTTAACAAAGAATGGATTGTTTTCAAGTAGCTCTGTCACAATAATTAATAGTAACCACCTTGATGGTAGTGTACGTCTAAGCCCAATATTCAGATATTTAGATTCTGGTTATGATTTAGTAGGATCAGGACATTCTCATCAAATGCTGATTTATGATCATCCGGAGAATAAGCATCTCCTGAAAGGACGATATGATGTCATTAATTATCCTTCTGGATTTAATCCTGATGGAAGTATTGATTACAAACTTAACGAAGGGGACAGAACAACTCAGGAGAATTTGCTTGAAAATTATGGTGACCAGATTAAAGCGAATCCTTGGATTTATATTGGTAATCCTGATAATAGACCACATTTTATATATTATGATACAAACTCTTTTAGAAAAAAGTAGACTTATTTTAGTACTCCTTACTTTATTTTCTTGTAAAGAACGGAAAACAGACAATAGTAAAGAATATCTTTATCAAAAAGTTGTGATTAATGACCAGCTGAAAAAGGAAATATCTTCCTATAAAGAGGATCTGAGAAGAATGGATGCTTCAGAATCAAATAATCTAAGTATCTTCTTTACCAGAAAGAATGATAGTATCCTTATTGAAATGGGAGACTATAGGCCAAATTTCAAAATGGTTCATATGAAAGGGGTCGAAATTATAAAAAAAGACACTATATACTTATTAAGTGAAGATAAATCTATGGATATGAAAAGTTTCTATACCGGATCTGCTGAAAAAACACAAATTATAGATGTGCCAAAGCTAAACTTTTCTCATTATGATCCCCACTATAGATGTCTTTATTTTGATGGTAAAGAATTGAAAGTTCTTTCTTATAATGGTAAATGTAGATAACAGATAATTTAGATTAGTTATCATATAATCAGACAGTTGATATTAAACTGTTAGAAATTAAAATCTATTGCTATTTTCATAAATCCTCGTAAATATTTATTTGCGAGGATTTTTTCTGCCACCTTTTTTATGATGAATTTGAATGATATTTTGAGCTTATTATGATATAGAATGTGTAACTATAATAGTAAATAATGATTGCATCGATTCTATAAAAAAGCTTTTGAAATCGTGTTATGGTTATAACTGAAGAAGTTCCTGTACTTGATTATAATATAAGTTGATCAAAAAAATTAAAACAGCAACAATAATTTAGCTTGATTTATTTTGTATCAATTTTAATATATTTGTAGATATTATTTGTATCAATTTTATTTTCTAAGACAGCATAAGGTTTTCAGGAAGTAATGGGAAGATATGAAAGATGGTAAAGTATTAAAAAAATAAAAAAATATGACCCAGCTCAGCTTGTTCGATTCAGAAGAATTATATGAATTTCCAAAAGATCTTCTGGAGTATAGAGAGTGTTTTTTGAGCAGGGAAGAAGCGGATCAGCTTAGGGCTCATCTGCTGGAAACCGCTCCATGGAAACAACGTACCCAGAAAATGTACGACAAAATGGTTTTGACACCACGTTTAACAGCATGGTATGGAGATCCAGAAAATGCTTATCCTTTGGGTGATGGTGAACTGGATACTCATTCCTGGACCCCGGAACTACTTTTCTTAAAACAAAGAATAGAACAAACCTTTGGGTATCAGTTCAATTCCGTATTGCTTAATCTTTACCGGGATCACAATGATTCTGTTGCCTGGCATCGGGACAAGGAAAGCAGATATGGAAACCGCCCGGTGATTGCATCGGTAAGTTTGGGACAGACAAGAAACTTTGATTTCCGGAAAAAAGATCATCATCAGAGTAAATACAGCCTGCCTCTTCCTCATGGTTCATTATTGATTATGAAAGGAGATTTACAGGAAAACTGGGAACACCGGATTGCAAAATCTGTGACCTCTATGAAAGAGCGTATCAATCTGACATTTAGACTGCTTCGTTGACTCATTTCTGGATAAAAATCCTTTTTGCTAAAACTTTTCTTTAACATTCCGTCCTGTATTAGTCTTGTAGCAATTAATGATACAGAAATTAAAGCTTTCAAAAAGATATAGTACCATTACAAAACATAATTTTTCCTTGTTTCGAGCATAAAATGTGGTATGGAATGTATAATCATAATCCTTTAAAAATTACTGTTTTTTCAAATATTGTGAGTATTTTTGAACCTAAAATACCAGTATTTAATTATTGATTTTAATTTCTATGATTTTAATTGTTGATGACAACCAAAGTAATCTTTATTCACTACAAAAATTACTTGAATCAAAAAACTTCCAAGTAGAAACAGCCAGCTCAGGAGAAGAGGCTCTTGGTAAAGCTCTAAAAAATGACTATGCCCTGATTATTTTAGACGTTCAAATGCCAGATATGGATGGTTTTGAAGTTGCTGAAACATTGGCAGATTATAGTAAAACGAAGGAAGTTCCTATTATATTTTTATCCGCCGTCAGTACAGATAAAAAATTTATAACACGTGGCTATGCTTCCGGTGCCAAAGATTATGTAACCAAACCTGTAGATCCTGAAATCCTTTTACTTAAAGTAAAAACTTTCTATAATCTTCAGGAGCAGAATATTGCCATGAAAAAGACCCAGCAGAATCTTGAATTAGAGGTGAAAGGAAGGCGGGAGTCTCAGGTTACGATGAAGTCTCAGATAGATCATTTTCATTTAATGCTGGAGTCTCTTCCTCAGATTGCATTTACATTCAATGAAGCAGGAATCATTGATTTTGTTAATGGTAAATGGTATCAGTACTCTGATGCTGAACAGAATTTCCCAGAAACACATCCTGACGATCATGATATCAAGGAGGAATTTGAGCGATGCAGAAAAAAAGGAAAAGCTCTCGAATTAGAAATTAGAATTAAAAACGTGATTTCCGGTCATTACCGGTATCATTTGTTGAGAGTAACTCCTGTATATTATGATGAAGACCGTATTAAGAACTGGGTTGGAACTTTTACTGATATTGACGATCAGAAAAAAGTGGAAAAAGAAAAAGATGAATTTTTAAGCATTGCGAGCCATGAATTGAAAACACCTTTAACCAGTATTAAAGCATACGTTCAGTTATTGGACAGAAAATTAAAACTAGATAAAGACAGTCCTGAAGCAGGATTTGTGACGAAAGTTCAGGGACAGATTGAGAAGCTGAATACATTGATTACAGATCTGCTGGATGTTTCCAAGATCGAAAATGGAAAACTGAAAATCAATAAAAAGCAGGTTAATCTGGAAAAAGTTATCAGTAACGCCATTGAAACGATACTGCAGACCCATGATGAAGGTAAAGTCAAAATTGAACGCCACGGAATCAAACCAGATATTTTAATCCCATTAGATGAAATCCGTATAGAACAGGTACTGATTAATTTTCTGACCAATGCAATTAAATATTCCCCCAATAACAATCAGGTGATTGTCACCACCTTTGTAGATGAAGAAGCACAGGAGGTAAGAGTTAATGTAACTGATTTCGGTATTGGAATCCCTGATTTTAAACAGGATGCCGTATTTAAAAAATTCTATAGGGTAGAAGAATCTTCACTACAGTTCCAGGGAATGGGGATTGGATTGTTTATCTGCTCTGAAATCATCAAACAGCATCATGGAAATGTTGGCGTTTCCAGTATCATAGATGAAGGTTCTACCTTCTATTTCACATTACCCCTAAATTAATTTGCATGCCGAAAAAAATTATAAGAAATCTTCAGTTTGGAGTAGGTCTTTCCCTTTTGATTTTAATAGCAAGTTCACTGGCTTCATATTGGAGTATCCAGAATCAGATGAATCATCGCGAAAGTCTTTCCAAAAGCAGACGTTCTGTGACAGCCGTGAAAGATGTGCTGGTAGCATTACTGGATGCCGAAACAGGGAACAGAGGGTATCAGCTGACCGGAAGAGAGGATTTTCTGGAGCCATACAAACGTGGTCTTAGAGAATATCCTAAAGCTTTGATACGTGCAGAATCATTAGGAATTCAGGATCAAAATCAATTGGAAAGACTTGCTGGCTTAAAAACAGCAGTTAATCAGGTGATGGAGAATCTGAAGCAATTGGTTGAAAATAGACGCAGAGGCATCATAATGACCCAGCAGCAGATCGTTACGGGTAAAGCATATATGGATCAGTGCCGGAAAACGGTAAATGATTTTGTACAATATGAAGAAAGCCAGCTGGAAATTAAAAACAAAGACTTAAACCGTTCATCCAGTACCACTGTTCTTTTTATTATTTTTTCTGCGTTGGCCGCAATAGTAGTGACGATATTTTTCTATATCAAAATGAGAGCGGATCTTATTCGAAGAGATAAGCTGGAAAAAATGCTTAAGGAAAAAGATCAGGAAATGACACGGCGTGTAAGTGCCATTCAAAAAATTGCAAATAGAGTTGCCAATGGCGATTACAATGAAAAGGTTATAGATAATGCACAGGACGATCTGGGAGATCTTGTAGATTCTCTTAATCATATGACAGAATCTCTTAAAGTCTCTTTTGATAAAATTAATAAAAGTGACTGGCGGCAGAAAGGTCTTGCCTTGTTGAATGAATCCCTGGTAGGAAATAAGTCCGTAGAAGAAGTTTCCAATAAAGCGTTAAAACAATTGATTGAATATGGGAACTGTATCAATGGTTCATTATATCTGTATGACGAAGGGATCCTAAAGCTTAATAAAGCATTCGGGCTGGAAGCTAATATGAAAAAGACTTTTGAACCCGGAGAAGGAATGGTGGGACAAGCCTTTATTAATTCTAAAACTAAGGTTTATAATAACTTACATGAAGATGATTTTGTAGTAACCTTTGCCAGCAGCACTATTAAAATATACGGAATTATACTGATTCCTATTTTTGCAGATGGACATGCAATTGGAGTTTTGGAGCTGGGTTCAACTTCTAACTTTGATGAAGACAGAATCAGCTATTTTAAAGAATGCGCTGTCAATATAGGAATTGCACTGAATGCTGCAAAAGGAAGAGAAAAAGAACAGCAGCTATTGGAAGAAACTCAGGCACAGTCTGAAGAATTACAGGTTCAGCATTCTGAACTGGAAAATCTGAATACTGAACTGGAAGCACAAACACAAAAGCTACAGGCTTCAGAAGAGGAATTGAAAGTACAGCAGGAAGAACTGATGCAGGCAAATGCTGAACTCGAAGAACGTTCAAGATTATTGGAAGAAAAAAATCATTTGATTGCGGAGCGTAATAACGAAATTCAGAAAAAAGTAGAGGAGCTGGCCTTAAGTACAAAATATAAGTCCGAATTCCTGGCCAATATGTCCCATGAATTGCGTACCCCTCTGAATTCTATTCTTCTTCTGTCAAGGTTGATGGCAGAAAATCCGGATGAAAACCTCAACGAAGATCAGGTGGAATCCGCAAAAGTGATTCAAAGCTCGGGGACAAGTTTATTAACTCTGATCGATGAAATTCTGGATTTAGCGAAAATAGAATCCGGTAAAATGACCCTGGAATATCAGGATGTGATCATAGAAGAAGTGGTAACAGATTTAAAGAGCCTTTTCAATCCCGTATTTCAGGAGAAAGCTCTTCCATTTAATATTCAGATCGATCAAAATGTGCAGGCCGTTATTGAAAGTGACCGTCTCCGAATCGATCAGGTATTGAGAAATTTATTGTCTAATGCTTTAAAATTTACAACAAAAGGAAGCATTGATTTACATATCAGAAAACATTCTGAAAAACCAGATTTTATTATATTCTTAGTAAAAGATACCGGTGTTGGGATCGCAGAGGAAAAGCAAAAAATTATCTTTGAAGCATTCCAGCAGGCTGATGGATCTACCAAAAGGAAATTTGGAGGTACTGGCTTAGGACTTTCAATAAGCCGTGAAATTGCAAGACTTCTGGGAGGAGAGCTGCTTCTGCAAAGTGAATTGAACAAAGGGAGTGAGTTTAGTTTTGTCATTCCTGTACACGCTGTCACTGAAATTGTTCATTCTGAAACAGATCAGGATCTGGTAGAGATTATACGTGAAGACGTTGAAGAAATTCAGAATATTCTCGATGAGGGCGAAAGACCAGTGGTTCAGCTGAACATATTGGATATTCCTGAAGAGGTAGCAGACGACAGAGATCATATTAAGCAGGGAGACAAGGTTATTTTGATTATAGAAGATGATGTTAATTTTGCAAAAGCGTTGTTAAAGTTTGCCCATTTACAAAATTACAAAGGTATTGTTGTGGTAAGAGGAGACCACGGTTTGTCAGCAGCTCAGCAGTACCGTCCACATGCAATTTTACTGGATGTTCAACTTCCTGTAAAAGATGGCTGGGAAGTAATGGATGAGTTAAAATCAGATTCTGTTACCAAACATATTCCGGTCCACATGATGTCTGTTCTGCATCTTCAAAAAGAAAGTCTTATGAAAGGTGCCGTTGATTTTATCAATAAGCCGGTAGCACTGGATAAAATGACAGATGTATTCAGAAAAATAGAAGATGCATTAGAGAAAGGGCCTCAGAAAGTTCTCATCGTTGAAGAGAATGCCAAACATGCCAGTGCATTATCCTATTTCTTGAGCAATTTTAATATTTCTTTGTCCGTAGAACACAATGTGGAAGATAGTGTAAAAGCATTGACTTCTGATCTTGTTGACTGCGTTATTCTGGATATTGGGAACTCAAAAGGAAACGAATACCACGTAATAGAATCAATCAAAAGTTATGAAGGGCTGGAGAACCTTCCTATCATTATTTTTACAGAGCATAATTTATCGAAGGAAGAAGAACTGAAAATAAAGCAGTATGCAGATTCTATTGTCGTAAAAACGGCACATTCCTATCAAAGAATTTTAGATGAGGTAGGTTTATTCTTACATTTGGTGGAAGAAAAAAACAATGCATCTGAAAACACAGTAAGCAGAGCCCTGGGATCTTTAACAGAAGTATTGAGCGGAAAAAAAGTGCTCATCACAGATGATGATGTACGAAATATCTTCTCTTTAACAAAAGCCCTGGAAAAATATAAAGTAGATGTAATTGTAGCCATGGATGGGAAGCATGCCCTTCAGCAGCTTCAGCAGAATCCTGATGTAGATGTTATTTTAATGGATATGATGATGCCTGAAATGGATGGATATGAAACCATCAGGGAGATCAGAAAAATGCCCGTATTCAAAAGGCTGCCTATTATAGCTATTACTGCCAAATCTATGATTGGAGAACGTGAAAAATGTATTACCGCCGGAGCTTCAGATTATATCTCAAAACCTGTAGATATAGATCAGTTATTATCTCTCCTTCGCGTTTGGTTATATGAAAGTTAAACAGATAAAATTCTGATGAATAAGAAAATTTTAATTGTGGATGATGATCCACGTAATATATTTGCATTGAAACTCACTCTTAAGGCCCGTGGATATGCCGTTGAGACCAGTACAATGGCTCAGGAAGCTTTTGATATTCTAATGTCAGACAACAAGTTTTCTGCTGTTCTTATGGATATGATGATGCCGGGAATAGATGGATATGAAGCGGTCAGAATGATAAGACGTACCCCAGAGATCAAGGATATTCCTGTCATTGCAGTGACTGCACAGGCGATGCCTGAAGACCGTCAGAAATGTATAGAGGTAGGAGCTGATGATTATGTCTCAAAGCCCATTGATGTAGATCTTTTAATAACAGCAATAGAAAAACTTTTATAGATGCTGGAACCAAGTATCATAAAAGATCAGGAAGTAGAATATCTGATCAATGATGTCTATGAGACGTATGGCTACGACTTTTCTGGCTATAGCAAGGCTTCGTTTAAAAGAAGGGTAAACCGGATATGCCTGTTGGACAGGTTTACCAGCTTTGCAGAGCTTAGATATACCATTATGAATGATCCGGAATATTTGAAACGCTTTGTGGAAGAAGTGACTGTAAACGTTACAGAAATGTTCAGAGATCCTTCTTTTTTTAAAACATTGCGGGAAAAGATATTACCGCAGTTAGGCACCTATCCTTTGATCAGAATCTGGATTGCGGGCTGCTCAACTGGAGAAGAAGCTTATTCTATAGCGATTCTGTTGAAAGAAGCTGGTCTTTATCATAAATGCCTGATTTATGGTACTGATCTGAATCCTTCTGTTCTGGAAACTGCAAGAACCGGTGTTTTCCCTTTGCAGCAGATGAAACTGTATTCCGAAAATTATATGCTTTCAGGTGGGGTAAAAGATTTTTCCGACTACTATACTGCGAACTATGATAGCGTAAGATTTGATAAAAGCTTACAGGAAAAACTGATTTTATCTACCCATAATCTGGTGTCAGACAGCTCTTTTAACAGTTTCCAGCTGATTATATGCAGAAATGTCCTTATCTATTTTGAAAGAGAACTGCAGGAAAGAGTATTCCGTCTTTTTGACAACAGTCTCGAGAATCTGGGTTTTCTCGCTCTGGGAGCCAAAGAAACGCTTAGGTTTTCTACTATTGACAAGAATTATCATCAGGTCGAAGACCAGAAAATATGGAAAAAACTTGATCACCATTTATAACAACTGCCATGAAATTACAAACGAACATAGAATTGATTGTCATCGGAGGATCAGCAGGAAGTTTACAGGTTATTATTGAGATGGTTAAAAATCTTGATGCTGATGTGAATATTCCTATTGTTCTGGTCGTTCACCGTAAAGCTCAATCAGGAGATGTTTTACGAACCCTGTTGCAGCAGTTTACGAAGATATCCGTTATAGAAGTTGAAGATAAAACCGAAATCCGTAATCGTACCCTATATATTGTTCCTGCGGATTATCATTTGTTGTTTGAAGATAAGAAAAATATGTCATTGGACAGCTCAGAAAAGATGAACTATTCCCGTCCTTCAATAGATGTCACCTTCAGGTCAGCAGCTGAAATTTATGAAGAAAATATGATCGGGATACTTTTATCAGGAGCCAATGCGGATGGAGTGGAAGGACTGAGCTATATTAAAAAAAACAAAGGGCAGGTCTGGATTCAGGATCCTGAAACAGCAGAGGTAGAATATATGCCCAGACATGCTATAGAAAAGATTGATTATGATTTAATTATCAGACCTGATAGTTTAGCAGATTACATCAATCAATTGTAATATTTCTGAATAGAATAATCTAAATAATATGAATAAAAAGAAAATTTTAATTTTTGATGATGATACGGCTATTTTAGAAGTGATCACCATCATATTTGAAGAAAATGGCTATGAGGTCAAAATCTCAGAAACATCACATGATATTCTTGAGAAAGTAGAAGAATATAAGCCTGATGTTATTCTTATGGATAACTGGATTCCAAGAATCGGAGGAGTGGAAGCAACAAAACTTCTCAAAAGCACTGAAGAATTTAAGCATATTCCGGTAATCTATGTTACCGCAAATAATGATATTGTTGCTTTGGCATCAGAAGCTCAGGCAGATGATTATGTATCAAAACCTTTTAATCTCGATGACCTTGAGGAAAAGGTGGCAAAACATATAAAAGAACAGGTATAAATACCAGATATTTTGGTCTTTAGCCGATGACTGGAAAATGAAAATCTCTCAAAATTTTGAGAGATTTTTTTATGTAAAATAGAATGATCTTATTGGTTTTTTCTGAGAATTTCCAATGCACTGATGATCTGGGCTTTTGTTAAAGAATAGGTGTTCACCTTATAAATCAAAGAGTGTAATAAATTATAAAGTTCCGGGTTACCCATGATAAAATCTGAGAATGTTTTGACCAGAATTGTTTTTTTTGAAATGATGTTTTGTGCAATCATATACTCAAAGCTAAGATCAATATCAATATTTAATTCTTGCCTTACGGTTAAATTGAAATACTCATCAATCAGATATTTATCTGTTATTGGATTTAATATTTTAGTTTCATCCATAACTGTTGTCATTACACTTTAAAATACAAATTTTATACCGTGTAAAATGAAAACATATAGTTTAACAAATACAAACTTTATTCTTGAGATAGATTACTTTTAAAATGAGCGATAAAGTCCTCTGCAGTGGGAATATTTTCCAGATTCTTATTAATTTTTTCCAAAAGATCATTGAATGATGCTTCTCCATTTAGAACCTTCAATGAATATTCGAATGGATATAAAGAAATAACACCCCCATTATTGTTATACTTCAGAGTCATGAATCTTAAAGGATATTCCGGGGTTTTGTCTCTGTATAGTTTAAAGCCTAATTCATTGACCATATAGTAGGAAAATGCTACCGTTAACATCAGGCCAATTTGTTTGTCATCCTGATCAAATGATTTACAATACTGGTAAAACCCAGGCTCTTCAGTAACGGCTTTATCTATATTGCTGGAGTGGTAGATAGGATTTTCTATAGCCGGTATTATTTTATTATCGATGAAAAAACTATTTAACATTTTGAAAGAGCTGTCAACCAGAACATCATCTGATAAAATCTGATCTTCAGTATATCTGTTGTTAAAATATTCATCTGTATATATTCCATCGATTCTAGGATTTTCAGACGGTTGATGGGCTGTATTTTTATTTTTTGAAAAAATCTTTTTGAAGAAGTTCATGGTTTACAGTTTCTATAGTGTATTGTTTGACAAATATAAAAATTATTGATAATCAATGAAGATTATTATTTTCCCATGTTGCTTTCTTTTTACGGAAAAAAGCTGCACCTTTGCCCCAACAATGGGGTGCCGCAGGTAACAGTGGCTGAGATGATACCCAGGAATGTACTTCCACACCTGATCTGGATAATACCAGCGTAGGGATTGCTTATTTATCATCTCATCATTTGATTTCTAAAGATTAATATGATGCAGGACATTTTAAAACAAATTACCTTACCGGAATGGTTTGGGGTCTTATTTTCGATAATCCAGGTTTTACTGGCCCGCAAAAACAATGTAAACAACTATCTTTTCGGAATTGCCGGTATTCTGCTTACTTTGTATGTGATGCTTACATCAAAACTGTATGCTGAATTTACATTAAACCTTTATTATTTGGTCATGAGCATCTATGGATGGTTGTATTGGAAATTCGGGAAGCAAAAATCTGAAATGGAAATCTCTTTTACCTCAACTGCGGAAAAATGGATTACCGGAGGAATTGTCCTGGGAACCTTTAGCTTATTCTGGTTCTTTCTCACCCATTTCACCGACTCAGATGTTCCCATTTGGGATTCTTTGGTAAGTGCTTTCGCATGGGCAGGAATGTGGCTCATGGCAAGACGAAAAATTGAAAACTGGGTGATACTGAACGTTAGTAATATTATTTCCATCCCCTTAATGATTCATAAAGAATTATATCTCTACGCTGTTTTGACATCATTTTTGTTTTTAGTAGCCATTTCCGGATATCTGGAATGGCAGAAACTCATTAAATCCAAAGCTCATGCTCAGTACTAAAGACATCAGAAAAGAACTTCATGGAGCCTCTAGAATTTCTGAAAAGGTGATACAGCATATTCACGAAGAAGGATGGCTTAAAATCTGGGTGCCAAAAAAATATGGCGGCTTAGGGTATCGCTTTGGAGAAGGACTTAAAGCATTATTTGACTGGGCTGAAACCGATGGAAGCTTTGGCTGGATGCTGACACTTTGTGCCGGGGCCAATTATTTTTCCAGAAATATCAATCCTGAAGTGGCTCAATTACTGTTCACCCATTCTAAAACGTGTTTTGGGGGAAGCGGAATGGTTGGCGGAACCGCCGAAAAACAAAGTAATAACACGTACTTTATTAATGGATTATGGAATTTTGCAACAGGCGCACCCCATCTGACCCACTTTACACTCAATGCCAGCATTACAGAAAATGGGAAACCAATAACGGATGATGACGGTAATGATATTATTCGCTCGTTCATCGTTCCGAAAGAACAGGCTGTAATTATCCCCAATTGGAAATCTATGGGAATGAAAGCCAGCGGGACCTATTCTTTTACCATTAAAAATGTTCTGGTAAGCGAGGACTACAGTTTTGTTTATGATACTTTTTTCACGAATGATATTCTGGACAGCATTCCGTTTCGGGTTTTTGCTGATTTGACACTTTTGGTCAATTATCTGGGGATCGCTTCTCATTTTATTGAAGAAGCAGAATCTATTCGTCCTCAGATCAATTTCAAAAGTTTTGCAGAGTCCATTGAAAAGCATTTGGAAAAAGTATTAAGTATTTCCAGAAATGTTGAAACTGCGCTTAGTAATAACAAGGCAATTCCGGCAGATCAACAAAACGAAATTCATAGCTATGGGGTAGAGCTGGTTCAGCAATTATCCCATCAGATACTTAGGATATATACACAGCTGGGAATCCGGGCAACAGATACAGATTCTGCAGTGTATCAGGTGTTCTGTGATTATTTTACGGCGGCGATGCATTCCAATTTCAGACCTTCAATCGATGATTTAAATGTATCTTTTTGAAATAAATCTTTAGTAATGATTGCAATGTAAGCTGCTTTCAGCTCAATATAGTCAGGAATTTAAACTTAATATAACGTTAATATGATTGACATAGCTTTTGGATACTTTTGCATCATTGTTTTGAGTTCAAAGACGTTTTAAAAGATGGATCATTTTAAAGAAATATATTCCGGTTATAAGCACAGGGTGTATTTTTTTGTGGCAAAATACCTTTCAGAAGAAGAGGATATTGAAGAAATTGTTCAGGATATTTTTATGCACGTCTGGAAATACCTATCCAAAACCCATTCACCTTCAGAAATTGAAGCGCTCATCTTTAAATCTGCCAAACAGGAAATCTCCAATTTCTACCGCAAAAGAAAAATGATCTTCGTTCCTCTTGAAAATTTCCCGGAAAGCCAAGATGAAGAAATCTCAGAAATAGAAAAACAGACCCAGCAGGAAGATCAGCTAAAAAAGATAGAAAGTCTTTTAGAGCAAGTTCCTGAAAGAAGCCGTGATTTTTTCATCAAAAATAAAATACAAAATCTCAGCCTTTTTACAATTGCTCAGGAAAATGATATTTCCAAAACAGCCGTTGAAAAGCATGTTAATAGGGTGTTGAAGTTTCTGAGAGCGAATTTGAATTTTTTCTTTTAGATTCTTTAGTTTATATTGATATCATATTTGTATTAAGTCCCCAATCCAGATCTCTGTTTGATTGGATATATTTTATGATGCCAGTGCTGATACTTTGTATAATTTAAATCATCAATATTAGAGAATAGGTTACTGATTTTTTTGATTAATTAGATTTCTAAAGCTATATTTTTCCGGATTATATAGAAATGTTTTTGTTTCAATTTTTTCAATATTATTTTCTTTAAAATACTGTTCTAAAGTTGTATTTGCCTTTTCATAGCTGCATCTAAAAATTTCTGTTGATTCTGTATCACCATATTTATCACCATCAATTTTATATTTTCTTAATAACTGATGTATTGCAAGTTCATGTTTATTTACAAAATCACATTTTATACTTTTAATTAATACCCAATCATTAGTATTACCAACTCTTCGAGAGTTAAGTCTACTAAATCTATGATCAAGAGGAATGGTTGACATTCCTATTTTTATATATTCTTTTGCAATACTTCCTGCAATATAAATATTACCTGTCTCTAAGGATCTTCTTAAAAATGTAATTGAAGCTGTTTTACATACAATACAATGCCCATTTCTATCCCTAATTGTATGACCTTGTTTGCAGGCGGTAGTATTGTAAGCAAATAACTTATTTTGTGATTTCATAAAATCTTTAAGTTGATACATAGTTTGTCCTTTTGCATCAATGATTTCTTTTTCTAAAATTTTATGTTTTTCAAAAAAATCTTTTGTTTCTTGATTCATGGTTTGTATAGTTTTTATAAGTTTTCTAATCACAAATATACATATTCCTAAGGTGTAAAATATATTCTACAAAAAGCTGAGTTATATTATAGTTTATTGATTGTCATTGTTTTGTTTCTGAATAAATCAATTTCCAATTTTAACCCAACATCAACCAATATGAACAAATCATTAAATCAAAAAAACTTAGGTTGACGATTGTACACTTCCTGCGTATTCTCTATTAAAGATCAAATAGGAGAGTATGGATTTCGAAAATCAATGGAAATCGGTCAAAGACGAAAATCGGAAAATGAAGGATTCGGCAGATCAGCGAATATGGAACGGACTTGAAAGTAAAATAAAATCCAGAAATAATACAAAACGAATTTTATGGGCTGCTGCCGTTCTTTTGCCTTTATTCACCGTGATGACTTTGTTTTTTAATGGAAATGAAATGAACTCTTCAGGCCATCAGCAAATGGTTTTCAGAACAGAAAAGATTCAAAAAGAATTTACACTCTCCGACGGAAGTATCATTACATTGGAACCGGAAAGCGAACTGAAACTGACTGAAAATTTCGGAAAGAAAACCAGAAATGTTGCTTTTAAAGGAAAAGCATTTTTCAGTGTTGCTAAAAATAAAGCGCTGCCGTTTATCATTGATGCCAATGGATTTAAAGTAAAAGTGTTAGGAACCAGATTTTTGCTTGATCAGAGGTCTGAAGATAAAAAAGTCTATCTGAAAGAAGGAAAAGTGAAAATAGATTATAAAGGGCATACCACATTCCTTTTACCCAAAGAAACCTGGCTTGCTGATAAAGACGGAACTGAAAAACATTTCTACGATCAGGATGTTGTAAGAACATTTGATTTTAATGAAATGAAATTCGGGCAGGCGATTTCCCAATTGGAGAAGACCTACAATATTTCTATAACCTATCCTCAGCATTATAAAGAGAATATTATAGATGGAGACATTACAGGGGATCTGGGTAAAGTGATTAAAACAATAGGGTTTCCTTTTAATCTGAAAACAAGAAAAGAATCAGAAAATCATATCATTTTAGAAAAATAATGCACCAGTAATTGGGGTTACCGATGCATTGAATATAAATCAGTCAAATAACAACTAATTTCAGCAAAGCTATGAAAAAAACAACAATTAGCATGATGTTGTTGGGTCTTTTGTGCGCGCCACAGTTTTCCTTCGCAGAGGCTAACAAATGTTTTCAACAGTCCGTCAATCAACGGAAAACGCCTTTAATTAAAATTTTTGAAAAACTTTCAAAAGAGCATGACGTAAAATTCTTTTATTCGGTTTCAGACCTGAAAGATATCCAGGTAGATGAATCTCAGGTCAACTATCAATCGCTGTCAGCATCTTTAGATTATCTGAAGAAAAATGTCGGCCTGGATTTTAATGTAGATCAAAAAACAGTAACAGTTCGTCTCAATTCCAAAGCAATTGCAAAAATTCAGAGAACCAACGCTCAGCAGTCTGGAGAGTATTTGAATCCAATTAAAGACACTGCAAAATCCAGAGAAAAAAACATTGATGAGGTTGTTTTGGTCGGTTATGGGAAGCAGAGTAAGAAAAACAATTCGGGTTCTATTTCTTCTATTGACGAGAAGCAGATGAAAGGGGTTGCTTCCAGTAATTTTGGAGACATTATCGCAGGAAAGGCAACCGGAGTTCAGATTACTCAGGCGAATGCAAGTCCGGGAAGTTCGCCCTCAATAAGAGTAAGAGGGATCGGAACTTTAACCGCAGGCTCCAATCCTTTGATCGTTGTAGACGGACTTCCTTTAACCGAAGGTTCCAATCTGAATGCGATTGACCCTAATTCCATTGCCAAAATTGATATCTTAAAAGATGCCGCTTCTGCCGCAATTTATGGTTCCAGAGGAGCCAATGGAGTAATCATTATTGAAACTAAGCAGGGAAAGAAGGGAAGAATGGCTGTTTCTTTCGATTCCTATTACGGAATGCAGATGAGAAGCGATAATGTGAAATTGGTCAACGCTTATGATATGGCTACTTTTCTGAAAGAAGCCAGAGATAATAATTACCTTTCTAAAGGCAGCAACAGAAGCGTTTCCGATAATAATGCGACAAGAATAAGCAAAGGGGCTTCTTTAAGAGAATTGATTCCTGATTATTTGGCTCCTTATCTGGCAAAACAACCGGGACTCACAGATACCGATTGGCTGAATACCGTGATGAAACCAGCACCTATCAGCCAGACTTCACTGAATATTACCGGAGGAAGCGATAAAAGTAAATACGCTTTTACAATGAGCTATTTTAAGCAAAAAGGATTGGTGATCGGGACAGATTATGAGAAATTCTCCACCAGTATTAATCTTTCTACAGAGCTTACAGATAAATGGAAAGTAGGAGTAACCATGACGCCGTCTTATGCAACGGGAACCATCAATGCTGCAGAAAATTCGAGAAGCTACAATCCTTTGCAGATGGCTACGGCAATGTATCCATTTTTTAAATCCTATAATGATGACGGAAGTCTTGCCATTTCCCAACAGATCCTAGGAAATACGGCTACTGATGGAGCCTTGGTAGAAAACCCTGTTGCCGTTCAGGAAATGACGAACAGAAAATATACTTTATTTAAAACATTCGGAAATATCTTCACCGAACTTGAAGTGTTGAAAGGTTTGAAGTACAGATTGTCCATAGGCGGAGACTATACCAATTACGAATATAATTTCTTCGACCCTTCTACAGTGGGAGCTTATAGAGCAGCAGCTCCGGACGTTACTTTTGCCAACAGAACAGAATATATCCGCAAAAATTATTTAATTGAAAACTTACTTTCATTTGATAAAAAGTGGGGTTCTCATAGAGTGGATGCCATTGCGGGACAGTCTTTTCAGCAGGAAGATAATACCCAGCTTTTAACTGAAGCCACTGCATTTCCTGATAACAGCATCCGAAATATTGCTGGCGGAACTTCATTTAAAAATACATTAACTCAATACAAATGGCGGTTGATGTCTTATTTTACCAGGGTTAATTATACGTTCGATAATAAGTATAATCTGATGGCTTCTTATCGTAGGGATGGTTCTTCACGTTTCGGGAAAAACTCCAAATGGGGAGATTTCTATGCATTTTCAGCAGGTTGGACCATCAGTAATGAAAATTTCTTTCCTGAAAATAATATCGTAACCGATTTGAAACTCAGATATAGCCTTGGAAGCAACGGAAACAATCAGATTCCTAATTTCGGGGCTCTTTCACTAATGAATCCTGATAATTATAACTTTGGAGGATCTTTAATACCCGGTTACACAACCGCAACGGCTCCTAATCCTAATATTTCCTGGGAAAAGTCCAGATCAAACAATTTCGGGATCGATTTTTCTCTGTTTAAAAATATACTGAACATTTCTGCAGATTATTATATTCTGAACAGGGATGGTTTGCTGTTGGATGTTCCCGTTCCGCAACAGTCCGGTTTCAGTACATCCCTTCAAAATATTGGGAAGATCAAAAACTCCGGTTTCGAATTACAGATTGCTTCAAAGACTTTCAATATCGCTACAGACTTTACGTATTCGGGAAGTTTTAATTTTTCAACCAACAAAAATGAAGTTTTGGCTCTGGCAAACGGGCAGAACCAGATTATTACCGGAGAAAATAATTTCTCTGTCACAAAAGTAGGCGGCTCGATTGGTGAAATGTACGGTTACAATATCCTGGGAATTTATAAAACTCAGGAAGAGATCAACAATTCACCCCACATTACCGGGACGATGGTAGGAGATTATATCATGGAAGATCTTAATGGTGATGGAAAAATAGATGTGAATGATAAAAGAAGCTTCGGAAGTGGTGTTCCAAAGTATATTCTAGGTTTTAATAATAATTTCAGGTATGGACTTTTTGAACTGAGTTTCTCATTGTACAGCGAAATTGGTAAAAAGATCTACAATGCGGACGCGGTAACCACTTTAGAATCAGGAGAAGGCTTCGGAATGGCTTCGCAGTATTATTTTGACAACCGCTATAATGCAGTAACCAATCCAGATGGCTTTTTTGGAATGCCGAATATGAACTTCTCCAACAACAGAAAAGAAGCCAGAACTTCTAATTTGTACTTTAAAAATGCAGATTATGTGAGATTGAGATCACTTCGCCTGGCTTTTAATTTCCCAAAATCTATGCTTGAAAATATCGGGTTGGAAAATGCCCAGATCTATCTGGTAGGAAACAATCTTTTTACCCTGTCAAAATACAAAGGAATGAATATCGATGCTACTTCAGATAATGTTCTTACGCAGGGTTTTGATCAGGCTTATTATCCGGTAGCTAAAATTTATTCTGTAGGCTTTAACCTTAAATTTTAAAATCATGAAAAAAATATTCATTACAATATTCAGTCTTTCAGTGATGTGTTCTTGTTCGTCTGATCTTTTGAATGTAAATCCTGAAGCGCAGAAAGTATCATCCCAATTCTATACTAATTCTTCAGAAATTGAGCAGGGTATTATTTCGGTGTATGGAGCACTTCAGTACACGGGACAGTATCAGCTGGCAATGCCGGCTTTGGGAGAATTGCCTTCAGATAATACCTATGATGAGGTTCCTGCCAATGATGCTTTTACGTATGGTGAGCTGGATTTTTTCACGATTCAGCCTAATAACAGTCTTATTGCAAGTGCATGGAAGGATAATTATGTTGGCATTCAGCAGGCCAATATTATTCTGACGAGAATTGGGAAAATTCCTGATATGACTGATGCACTGAAGAATACAAGGATCGGCGAAATGAAATTTCTGAGAGCATTGATGTATTTTAATCTGGTGAGAATTTTTGGCGATGTTCCGTTGGTTTTAAAAGAAACTACGAATGTGAATGATTATTTCGGGCAGCCAAGAACTCCTGTTGCAGAGGTATATTCTGCTGTAGAAAAAGATTTGAAAGAAGCCATCGATCTTTTGCCGACCACCACAACGCAAAAGGGGAGAGTGACAAAAGGAGCTGCTTTGGGAATTTTGGGTAAAGTACTTTTAACACAAAAGAAATTTGCTGAATCATTGACTTATTTAAATCAGGTTGAATCTTTAGGGTATCAGCTTTTGACCGATGTCAATAAAATTTTTGATGTCACGAATAAAAATAATGCTGAAATTATTTTTGATGTACAGTTTGCTTCAGGATTGAACGGAAATTCGGAAGGAAGCACCGCATTTCAGATGTTCAGCCCGTCCGGATCGGTTTCAGGGGCGAAAGGTCATAATCTTCCAACCAAAGAAGTCTATAATTTTTATTCGGCTGGAGATACAAGACGTTCTGCATATATCGGGCTGACTTCAAACGGAATTCCTTTCAGTAAAAAATTAGTAAAAACCTCGAATACCATTGCCGATGGAGGAAGCAATTTTGTGGTTCTGAGATTAGCCGATGTTTTTCTGATGATGGCAGAGTGCTTTGCTGAACAAAATGATTTTGCCAATGCGAATCTATATGTAAATAAAATTAAAAACAGAGCAGGAATTGCTGCTGTAAACCTTTCAACAAAAGATGCGCTGCTTAATGAAATAGACCGCGAAAGAAGACTTGAATTTGTAGGAGAGGGGCATCGTTGGTTTGATCTCCTGAGAACTGGAAAGGCTATTTCGGTGATGACGGCTCATTTTAATAATAATGCAGGATACAGTACTGCACAGATCAAACCATATCATCTTCTGATGCCGGTTCCGCAGGGACAGATCAATACAGATCCTGCTATTAAACAAAATCCCGGATATTAATTAAAAAATTAAAATTATGCTAAACAATAAATTATTACAATTATTTCTTCTGATTTTCTCTTCTTTGTTCATTGCTCAACAAAAGAAAGTTTCACTTTCTGATTTTCCTGATAGTAAAGTAATGGTAGTTGCTCATCGCGGTGATTGGAGAGAAGCTCCGGAAAACTCTGTATGGGCAGTAAAAAAGGCAATTGAAAAGGGAGTTGATATGGCTGAAATAGACCTTGCCATGACCAAAGACAGCGTATTGATCCTGATGCACGACAACACCATAGACAGAACGACTACCGGAAAAGGGAAACCCTCGGATTTTACATTAGCCGAAATCAAAAAACTGCATCTGAGAGATGGTTTGGGAGTAGAAACCCAAATGAATGTTCCCACATTACAGGAGATTTTAGAGATCTCGGATGGAAAAATTCTTCTGAATCTGGATAAAGGTTTTGATTATATAAAGCAGGTATATCCTTTGGTGAAAAAACGAAATATGCTCGATCAGATCTTGTTTAAAGGACACGAATCTTACACGGAATTCAACCAAAAATATGGTGATATCAAAAATGATATTCATTATATGCCGATTATTCAATTGGGTAAAGATGAAGATCTGAAAAAGATCTCAGAATATATCAATAACTATAAAATTTATGGTTTTGAATTTACGATAGGAACAACGGAAAAGAATCTGATTGATTTTAAAAAACTGAGAGAAAAGAAGGTTAAAATCTGGGTAAATTCATTGTGGCCTCATCATAATGCCGGAAATAATGATGATCTGGTGTTGGACCATCCTAATGTGTATGATTGGTATATTAATAAAGGAGTCAATATTATTCAGACCGACCGCCCAAAAGAGCTGATTAATTATTTGAAGAAGAATAAGCTTTATTACTAAGAATTAAATCACTGGAATCTCCAATTTTTACTCTTTATTATTGAATAAGAGGTTGGAGGAGAAAGCTTTAAAATTTCATTATCAAAAAACCCCTGCAACATTTAAATTTTGCAGGGGTTTTTAAATTTTTAGCATATGTCTTACATGCTTTCAGTGGAGAATACGGGATTCGAACCCGTGACCTTTTGACTGCCAGTCAAACGCGCTAGCCAACTGCGCCAATCCCCCATGTTTTCCTCAATTTTTGAGTGGTACAAAAGTAAGTATTTAATTGATATATGCAAATGTTTTATATATTATTTCTCAAAATAAATGATCATTTTTTATAACCTGAGTTTCTTATTCAATTTTGGAAGATCAATTGAGAAAGAAACTTATCATTTTTTGCTTTAAGTTGTTTATATCTGGACCTCCTACGACTTCATAGATTTTTTTTTCATTTTTTTTATCAAAATAAAAACCGAATAAATATTTAACTCGTAAATATTTTCAAAGATATTTTTTGTTTATAAAAACTAATGCAATTATACAGAAATGAAAACAGTGAATTTTATGGTTCCTTTTTTATTGGCTGGCTTTTCCATGATAAAAGCCCAAATCGGAATCGGCACACCTTCTCCCAATGCCAATGCCATGGTGGATGTAACCAGTACGAATAAAGGGGTATTACTTCCAAGGATTGCTCTTGTTTCTACCAATAGTGCATCTCCTCTTTCTGCCCATGTTGCCGGAATGATTGTCTATAATACAGCGACTAATACTTCCGTGGCTTCCAATCCTGTATACCCGGGACAATATTATAATGATGGTACTCAATGGGTAAGGAAATCTACGTGGAATGATGCCAGAGTAATTACCGGGGGAAGTATAAGTGATCCTATTTCATTGATCACAGCAGATGCTGCTGCCGAAACCGCATCGAATACAGTACTAAGTACTATTTCTTTTGTGTTAGACAGACCTTCAACTGTAGAATTCAGTGCTAATGTTTCTACCCGGTATACAGCTTCCGGGAGCAATACAACTCCGTTATCAGATGGAGCTGTAAAATTATGTACAATCAACTTTCAGTTTACAACAGCTCCTGCCGGAGTATCTACAACAGCTTTTTTTGGTGATCATTCTTCCTCCTATACCAATTCGTTTTCGGCTGCCGGAACAGCTACAGGAGATGTTTACCTTAATCCATATGGAGTAGTTACCCTACCTGTGGGCAGCTATGTTTTGAATTTAAGAGGCTCTGCTTTAAGTGGGACCGCTTTCAGAATTGGATATGGAGGAGGAACTCATGATATGATTCAGATTAAAGCAACTCCATTACGGTAACTAGGAAACCATTGTATTTTAACACCATTTAAAAATCAAAAAAATGAAAATAAATAAATATACCATTCCAATATTCATGGTTTGCTTTTTATTTACACATGCTCAGGTAGGTATAGGATTGTCGAATCCAAATGCCAATGCACAATTGGATATCGCAAGTACTAATAAAGGTTTTTTATTGCCTAGAGTAGCATTGATATCTACTAATAACCCGGCACCACTTACAAGTCATGTAGCCGGAATGACAGTATACAATATAGCGACCAATATTTCTGTTGCTGCCAATCCGGTATATCCCGGTGAATATTATAATGATGGAACTCAATGGCAGAGAAATTCGGCTTCAAGTGATGTGAGAATGATAGCGGGAGGTACTATTGCAGATTTACTTTCATCTATTCCTGTTGATGTTCCGGCAGCTAGTCCTGTGAATACTACTTTAGCTACATTTTCTTTTACTCTGGACAGGCCTTCGAGTGTAGAATTCGGAGGAAATATATCCATGTCTTTTACTGCGAATGGTGACAGCAGTGTCCCGGTAGGTGATTCATCTGTAAAATTAGTTACTGTAAATTTTATCTTCACTTCAGCACCAAGCGGAATAGCTGTTAATGCTCCATTTGGAGACAGTACAATGACTTATATGAATACCACTACGGCTAATATAACCACCATTACGGGTAATCTTTATACAGCCCCTCATGCTGTACTTCAATTGCCAGCGGGAAATTATGTTGTTAATTTAAACGGATCAGCCTCTGGTGCTACTGCCTTTAGAGTCACTTATGGATCGGGTGTGCGTGATCTAGCTCAGATTAAAGCTACTCCAACAAAATAAAAAGGAAAATACTGAATATAAATTGACTAAAACCGAACTAATGAAAAATTTATTTCTTCTATTAATTATTTTTCTAGGTGTTTCATCTCCAGCAGCAGCACAAGTGGGAATAGGCCTTGCTTCACCCAACAGCAATGCAATGCTGGATGTAAGCAGCACCAATAAGGGCTTATTACTTCCCAGAGTGGCCCTTACAGCAACCAATAATCCGTCACCCCTTTCAGCTCATGTTGCCGGAATGACTGTATACAATACTGCAACAAATAATTCTGTAGCAGCAAGCCCTGTCTATCCGGGAGAATATTACAATGACGGGAGCCAATGGCTGAGAACAGCCGCATGGTTTGAAAAAACAATGTTTTCTGGAGGTACAATAAACGGAGATGCACTTGCTGCAACAATTTTAGATGTTCCGGCAGCTACAACCAGTGGTTCCATATCTACTATTAATTTGGCGACCCTATCATTTACTCTAAGCAAACCTTCTTTAGTAGAATTTAATTCTAATATTTCTGTGGTTTTCACCAACTCAGGCATTGCTCAGGGGGCTGCCGGAGCTGGAATAACAGATAATGTCGTAAAACTGTGCAGTCTTTATTACTCGTTTACTGCTGCACCTGCCGGTATCCCAACCAATAGTGTATTCGGATTATCTTCATTAACCTACATCAATAGTTTTGCAACTTTTATTGCAACCGGTAATTTTTATCTTGTCCCACGGTCTACTTTAACTTTACCTCCGGGAAATTATACGCTTACAGTAAATGGTGCCGGCGCAAGCGGAACTGCTTTTAGACTAACGTTTGGCTCAGGTAATCGTGATGCTATTAATATAAGAGCAACACCAATCAAATAGAGGAGTTGTAAAATCTACAAAATTTAAATAGTTACATTTTTCTATAACCCTGGGAATTTCAATAGAATAAACTAGATTTGGAAAAAAATAAAACATGGAATTTTCTCCTTTTAATCCTGTGATCAAGCTTTGCCTGCAAGGGATGAACTTTGAAGACAAAGGAATGTCTGAAGAAGCAGACAGATTATTTTTGCAAGCCTGGGAAGAATCTTCGAATGACCATGAAAAATTTTTGGCAGCTCATTATGTATCACGTCATCAGAAAATGGCTGCTGATCGGTTAAAATGGCTTGAAATCTCTTTAGAATTTGCTTTAAAAATAAATGATGATACCGTTAAAAGTGCCCTGCCTTCTCTTTACCAGAATATTTCCAAAGGTTATAATGATGTAGGAGATACAGAAAAATCAAAAAAGAATGCTGAACTGGCATTATTGCTTAAAAATCATCCATCTGATAAAGGTCCTTTTTACCATGGAACAAAAGCTGATTTGCATATTGGAGATTTGCTGACAGCTGGCGGAAATTCTAACTATAAATCGGAGTTAAAAATGAATCATATTTATTTCACAGCTTTAACCCATGGAGCAGGACTGGCTGCGGCACTGGCAAAAGGTGATGGAACAGAGCGCGTATATAGGGTGGAGCCAACAGGAAATTTTGAAAATGATCCCAATGTTACAGATAAGAAGTTTCCCGGAAATCCCACTCGTTCTTATCGCTCCGAAATGCCTCTGAAAATCATTGGGGAAATTACGGAATGGGTGAAGCCATCTTCTGAAGACCTTCAAAAATTCCGTGAAAAATTAGATAATAGCAAAGGAGAGATTCTGAATTAGTATTGTAATGACCATATTTGATTATGCTCATAAAGTACCGGATAAATCCTTTTACAGACTTGGGCCCTCTGAAAAGAGGGTTTTCCCTTTTAATAAAAACAGCCGCAATATTTCATTGTGGCTGTTCTTTTTTTGAAATAAAATATCAAGTATTATAAAGATCTGGAACGGGCAATATTGATAAGGTATACAAGGTGTGCATACATACTTCGTTTTACAGACTCTATTTTTATATCTCCTGTAGTCTGGTTAATTGTTGTTACCAGATCTGTATTGCATTGACCGGCGAAGTTTCCACTCCCTAAATAGTTTACGGTATTAGTACTTGGATAAGAAATTCTTGGATAATCTGGTGCTGTTTGGTTGGCAACTGGAGCTGCACCAGCGAATCCTTTATTATCTACATATCGGGCTGTCCATGTGCCCAGGAACTGTCCGTTTCCGGTATTGATTCCCTGGCCTACAATAATTTGGGTATCCACAGGATTGGAAAATCCGGCACAAGACGTGTAATGATTTATAGAAACCGTGCAGGAAGAAGCATTATCAATAGGTTGAAAGCATTTTCCTTCATAAATGGTCAGTCTTTGATCGGTGGCTGACATAGAAGTGTTTAATAGTGCCTTCGGAGCAAAAATTTCTTCCGGAGAAATAAGGATCAAAACTCCCTGATCATCAGCCGCAACAATTTTTTTTTCAGCATTTGAAAGACCTCTTACCCTTACCAGACCATTGACATCCAGCGTATGTGATGGAGTGGTTGTGTTAATCCCTACCTGCGCTTTTAAGGTACCACATAAAGCAATTGCTGCCAAAAAGAATGTTTTTGTTTTCATGTTATTTTTTGAAAAGGTTAAATTTTTCACTAAGGTAAGAAATATATGTAAAATAGAAATTAAAATTGCTTTAAATAATAGAATAAAGTAATGGTAAACATATATTGAATGGATAAATCTAATTTTTTAACGATCTTATTTAAGATAACTCAAAAATGATATACCCTATATTTGTTTGAAAAATATTTGTATTTTAGCCAAAATATGTTGATTTTTAATAAACATATTGGGGACTAATTAAAATTCAGATAATTTGAATAAAAAAAATTAGTAGATTTGCACGGAACAAAAAAATAATAAATATTAAACAGTATTCTCTGTGACAAAACCTTTAGGATGGAGTATATAGAGAATAACAGGATTTTAGGTTATAAAACTACTGAAACTATGAAGAAACTTTTTTTACTTTTATTAACGGCGTTTTTATTTATCGGCTGCAGCTCCAATGATGATACCATTTATGATTATGTAGGAACATGGTCTGGTTCTTATGAAGGAAATGATAAAGGAGTATGGAACATTGTGGTAGACAAAAGTGGTAAAGTGGTAGGTACAATGCATTCCGATGTTAATAATGAAAACTATAATATTTCCGGAAATTTAAGTGAAACAGGAGATCTTAACGCAAGAGTAGGACTTCCTTCACAAGGAGATTTCAAAGGAACTTTAACTACGGATAAAAAAGGTAACGGAAACTGGTCCAACTCAATTCCTACTCCTGCAAGAGCAGGAACCTGGAAAGGAGAAAAGAAATAAAACAAGAAAGTCTGCAGATTCTGCAGACTTTTTTATTTAAACAAACCCCATATGGGTAATTGTATTATTCTCATTCTTCAATGCTGCAAAATAGAGGAGAAGATCATCATCTGAAAAATACTTTTTAAAAGAGCCTTTCTGCTGCTTATCAAAATTCACTACTTCTTCAGTATATTCAGTACTATAATTCTCAGAATCTAATTTTATTGTTAAAACAACTGCTGTATTCACATTACAATGATCATCCTTATATAGGATATTATTTTGAATGCTGATACATTCCGAAACATTCTGAATGGTGCCCAGCTGGAATCCTCTTAGAAGTTTTCTTCCTTCTTCAGTTTTTAATCCATTTTCAACAGTTCGTTTTCCTCTTTCGGAAACTACATCTAAATCTTTGATTGCGGTCATCAGCTTGGCAAACTTCTGGTAGAGGAGGGGATCTCCTGCTTCTTTTATATACCCTGCAAGACTGTTTCTTATAATCTTTCCAATTTTTGAACAGTGCCCGAATTCCGAACTGTTTTGGCGGACTTTCTCATACGACGCACTTTTTTTAAAAGCCGTTTTATTGAATCCGCTTTTTTTCCGAACCACATTTTTGCCATTCAGATTATAAAATACCAGGTCGCCTACAGCCCCTGTGATTTTGATTACACTTTCATATGTTGCCATATCTTCAAAATAGAGATCAAATATACCAATAAATAATGAAAATCAAATTTTTAACATATATTTATAATATAGTTGTAGTATAGTTATATCGTAATTAAAATATAAAATGTATATTTGTGAAGAATTAGTTAAATAAGTATAAATCAGAGGAGTATGGGATTGGGATTATTTACACAAAGAATAAAAATAAAGCAGTTGTCTGTTTTGCTGATTACATCTGCTTTTGTGGTTTCCTGCGGATCATCGAAAAGTGCTTCCAACAATAAGAAGTCAGGGACCAAAACAGTCGCGAAATCTGAGAACCTCAGAAAACTGGATTCAAAATTTAATGGTAATGTATCCAGGTCTATCAATGATATTCTTAAAGATGCTGAGAAATACATTGGAACTCCTTACAAATTCGGAGGAAATACATCATCAGGATTTGACTGTTCCGGGTTTACTGTAAAAGTATTTGAAGAAAACGATTTTAACCTTCCCAGAAGATCTTCTGACCAGGCTGAAGCCGGAAAGAATATTGATATCAGAGACGTAAAGCCTGGAGATTTGTTATTTTTTGCTACCGCTGGAGGAAGCAGAGTATCCCATGTAGGCATTGTTCATGATATCGGTTCGGATGGAGAGGTAAGATTCATTCATGCTTCTACTTCAAAAGGCGTCATGATTTCATCCCTGAACGAGAAATACTGGAATAAGGCGTACCTTCACGCTCAAAGGGTTTTATAAGCTCTATTTACAATCGCCGCTATGGAAAACCGGACATTTGCTTTTATTAAATCGGATAAAAAACTGATCAAGCTTTTCTTCAAAGATATCAATGTCATCAAGGGGCTAGGCAACTATGTGGAAATTCATACCATAGATCATAAAAGATTTATTTATTACAAAACACTTAAAGATCTGATTGAAACGCTGCCGGATGAATTCATGCGCGTTCACAATTCATACATTGTCAATTTAACGAATATTGCGTCTTTTGAAGATAATCGGTTGATATGTGGTGACTTAAAAATTACAGTTGCCAAAAGCTACAAAGAATGTCTTCATACCACTCTCAGTAAAATGATGCTTTAAAGCCAATCAACATCAGGAAAACATTCATCCAAATCGTATTTCTGATCCTCTACATAAAAAAGTTTTCCTTTCTGTTTTCTTATCCTAGTTTTACCAAAAATTAAGCTCATGAATAAAGACAGCGCATTAGATTACATTAAAAACAACAATATTATCGGAATAAAAGCAGGCCTGCAAAGACCGGATTTTCTTGAAATCTGGATGGTTGTTGTTCAAAATAGAATATTTGCAAGATCGTGGGGGCTCGCCGAAAGAAGCTGGTATAATACTTTTTTAAAAGATTCAACAGGAGAAATCCTATGTGGCGAAACCATTCATACTATAAAAGCAGCCATTCCTGAAGATATCAATGACCTTACCGAAGAAATTAATCAGGCCTATTTGAATAAATACAATACGGGTCATAATATCCAATATTCACAAGGAATTGTTCAGGAAAAGCATGTTGCAAAAACAATAGAGTTTATTATTTTGGATTAAAGAGATTAAAAAATCTGCGTAATCTCCTCAATCTGCGAGATTATAATGTACAAAATATTCAATAGGCCCGTTTAATAAAAGAAAAAACGATCAAATTGGCTTTAGCCGAAACTTATTTTATCACATTCTTTAACCACCCTGTCAAAAATTCTTTGAATTTTCGCCACCCCTCCAAAGGATGGGAATTCTTAGGTTTCCAATTGAAAAATTTCTGTAATTAAAATAAACCCCTTTTCATTGCAATAGCATTGCATCATAAATCTGATGAAATTTGTCAAAAACAATTTTACTATGACCGATTTCATTAGATTCTTTATTCCCTTATACTTCATTCTTTTCTTTATTGTTTCCTTTTTAGGAATAAGTTATAAAGTAGCACAACAGATTGGTAAAAATCCTAACGTTCTCCCAAAAGACGGCTCTGCCTATGCATTGGTAGGATTGTACTTTAAACTGATTCTGCTGGCATTGCTGGTATATGTAATGCTTCTTTTATTTTTTCCTGAAGATATTTTCCTTGCTTTTAAAATCAATCATATGGAAGATGATATTTTTAAATATACAGGATTCGTTTTATTGATTTTCGCTTTTATTTGGGTATGTATTGCTCAGCTGCAAATGAAAGAATCGTGGCGTATCGGGATTGACCGCGAAATAAAAACGGAGCTGATCACTCACGGACTATTCCGTTTTTCAAGAAACCCTATATTTTTAGGAATGACTATAAGCCTGATTGGTTTTTTCTTTGTTGTTCCAACCGTCATTGTTTTTGCTTTCCTGCTGATTGGGAGTATTTTGATGCAAATTCAGATCCGGCTTGAAGAAGAGTATTTGCTGAAACAGCACGGAGAAATCTACCAGGCCTATAAAAAGAGGGTTAAGCGTATGTTGAACCTTTATTAAAAGCAGCATGTTAAAAACTGTTTTGCTGAACTTTTTTGTATCTTTGGGCAGTATAATTTTTCAAACTAATTTAAATAAGAAACATGTCGTTACAACAAACTATTGAAAATATCTGGGACAACAGAGAATTATTGCAGAATGAAGACAGCCAAAAGGCGATCAGAGAGGTTATTTCTTTAGTTGATAAAGGTGAACTTCGTACTGCAGAACCTACAGAAAATGGATGGCAGGTAAATGAATGGGTGAAGAAAGCTGTAGTAATGTATTTTCCGATTCAGAAAATGGAAACTATTGAAGTAGGTCCGTTTGAATTTCATGATAAAATGCCTTTGAAAAGAAACTATGCTGAAAAAGGGGTGAGAGTTGTACCACATGCAGTGGCGAGAGAAGGAGCTTACATTGCTCCGGGAGTTATTTTAATGCCATCTTATGTAAACATTGGTGCTTACGTAGATTCAGGAACGATGGTTGATACTTGGGCTACAGTAGGAAGCTGTGCACAGATCGGTAAAAATGTTCACCTGAGTGGTGGTGTAGGGATCGGTGGAGTATTGGAACCATTACAGGCTGCTCCGGTAATCATTGAAGATGATTGCTTTATCGGTTCAAGATGTATCGTTGTAGAAGGAGTTCACGTAGAAAAAGAAGCAGTATTGGGTGCAAACGTAGTATTGACAGCTTCTACAAAAATTATCGATGTTACAGGAGATACTCCTATTGAAATCAAAGGAAGAGTTCCTGCACGTTCTGTAGTAATCCCTGGAAGCTATACAAAACAGTATCCTGCTGGAGAATATCAGGTTCCATGTGCATTGATCATCGGTCAGAGAAAGGAATCTACAGATAAGAAAACATCTCTGAATGATGCATTGAGAGAGAATAATGTAGCTGTTTAAGATTAACATTCTAAGCTAATACTACAATCTTGAAAGAAAAATTTCTTAAAATACTTTTAAACCCTAAATATATATTTGGGGTTTATCTTATTATATCGGTTGTTACAGCAATTTCCAAATATCTGAGAGGAGATTATGCGATCAATAATTATCTGATTTTTAAAAATGTATTCTTTAATACCATTCATCAGAAAAACTTATTTATCCATTATCCTGATCTATATTTTGATCTAAACCATTATGGTATATTTTTCAGTGTATTGATTGCCCCGTTCGCTATGATGCCGGACTGGCTGGGAATCTCATTTTGGAATATAGCCAATACTTTTATCTTTATCTACGGGGTCTATAAACTTCCGTTTTCAGATAGTAAAAAAGCGATTTTCGGACTGCTTTGCCTTCAGGAATACATTACTGCAGCTTTAAGTTTGCAGTTCAATGTAGCACTGACAGGACTTTTACTCTTATCTGCAGTATACATTTATGAAAGAAAAGAAGTAAAGTCTGTAACTGCAATTTTAATCGGAATATTTGTAAAAATCTACGGAATTGTAGGATTGACACAATTTTTCTTCATTAAAAATAAAACCAAATTTATTCTTTCAGGAGTTGCCATTGCAGTTCTGTTTTTCGTACTGCCAATGGCCTATTCAAGCCCACAGTTTGTGATTCAGTGTTACTCGGACTGGTTTCAGTCTATTGTAGAAAAGAACAGTGAAAATCAGGTATTAGGAAACATGCAGGACATCTCGCTGATGGGCTTTGTAAGAAGAGTTTTAGGAGATGCATCCATTTCCAACCTCGTGTTTTTAGCAGGTGGATTACCGCTTTTTGCTTTACCTTATATCAGAATTAAGCAATACAAACACTATGCTTTCCAATTGATGATCCTGGCCTCTACATTACTGTTTTTAGTATTGTTCAGTTCCAGTTCAGAATCTCCAACATATATTATTGCTGTTGTAGGAGTACTGATATGGTTTTTCCTTCAGAAAGAAAGAACACCGTTGATTATAGGATTGCTTGTTTTTGTCATTATTTTCACTTGTTTTTCAACGTCGGATCTATTCCCGAAATTTGTAAAAGAAAACTATATCATCAAATATTCATTAAAAGCCGTACCTTGTATTGTGATCTGGTTGAGAGTAACTTATGAACTTTTGACTAAAGATTTTGAGAAAAATTACAGCCTGAATTAATACATATGAAGAAAATTTCAATTGTAATTCCCGCCTATAACGAAGAAGGAAATGTTGCGATGATCCATCAGAAAATTAAAGAAGTTTTTGAGGGTTTAAGCAGCTATGACTTTGAAATCATATTTGTCAATGATGGCAGTAGAGACAGTACGCAACAGAAATTAGAAGAACTTTCCAACCAATATGATGAAGTGAAATTCATCGAATTTTCCCGCAATTTTGGCCACCAGCCCGCAGTGAAAGCAGGTATGGACAATGCCTTTGGAAATGCAGTCATTTCTATGGATGGAGACCTTCAGCATCCGCCGGAGCTTATTCCGGAAATGATTCAGAAATGGGAAGAAGGCAATGACGTAGTTTTTACTTATAGAACTTATCCCAAGGAGATTTCTTTTTTTAAAAGAAAAACATCAGACTTATTTTACAAGCTTTTATCAAGCATGTCAGATGTTAATTTAACAAAAGGAGGCGGTTCAGATTTCAGACTGTTGGATGCAAGAGCTGTTGAAGTCATGAGAAATTTTAATGAAGACGATCTGTTCCTCAGAGGATTAACGAGTTGGATGGGTTTCAAACAAACCGGAATTGACTTTACTGCAGCAGAAAGACTCTCAGGGCAAAGCAGTTATAACCTTAAAAAGATGTTTACTTTCGCCTTTACGGGAATCACCGCTTTCAGTGTGAAACCTCTTTATCTTGCGGCATATCTTGGATTTTTATTTTCAGCACTTTCAGTGGTGGGATATGGAGCCTATGTCATTCATTCATTTATTGTGAAAACTGAGATCTCAGGTTGGGCATCATTGATTATGACCATTGTTTTCTTTGGTGGACTTCAGCTCATTATCTTAGGGATCATGGGAATTTATTTAGGTAAAATATTTAAACAGGTGAAAGACAGACCTAATTATATTATTAAAAACAAAAATTTTTAGAATGGTTTTATTGAGTTTTGACATTGAAGAATTTGATATGCCATTAGAATATAAGGGTGAAATTCCCTTTGAAAAGCAGATTTCAATTTCACAAACAGGATTAGAGAGAATTCTCAATATCCTTAAAAAACATAATGCCAAGGCTACTTTCTTTTCCACAGTAGTTTTTGCAGAAAACAGCAGACACCTTATCGAAAGGTTATTAAATGAAGGTCATGAATTGGCTTCTCATACCTGGTTTCATTCAGAATTTGAAGACAAGCATCTGAAGGAATCAAGAGAAAAACTGGAAGAATTATTTTCCACAAAAGTAACCGGATTAAGGATGCCGAGAATGATGCCTGTAGATGAAAAAGAAGTGGAAAGGGCAGGGTATTCATACAATTCATCGATCAATCCTACGTTTTTACCAGGAAGATATAACAACTTAAAAGTTTCAAGAACTTATTTCAAAGAAGGAAATGTTACTCAGGTTCCGGCCTCAGTTTCGCCTAACTTTAGAATTCCTTTGTTTTGGTTAAGTTTTCACAACTTTCCGTTGTCTTTCTACAAAAAACTGGCTTCAGATACCTTGAAAAAAGACAATTATCTCAATATTTATTTCCATCCATGGGAATTTGCAGAAATTAAGGACGAAGCATTTAAACTTCCTGGATTTACTGTGAAAAATTCCGGGAAAGAGATGGTAGAAAGATTTGATTCATTTGTAGGCTGGCTGAAAGAAAAAGGACATAGATTCGGTACATTTCAGGAATTTCAAAAACAGATACAACGATGAAGATTGCTTTTGATGCAAAACGGTTTTTCCACAACACTTCAGGTCTTGGAAATTACTCAAGAGACCTTGTAAGAATACTTTCCGAGTATGAACCGGATAATGAATATCTGTTGCTCAACAAAAACAAATCGGAGCGGGGAAAAGATATCCTTGAGCGCCCGAATGTTCAGTTTATTGAAACCTCAAAAGGAAACTTTTCACGCCAGTTGAAAATGGGTAAAGATGCCCAGAAACAAGGTGCGGACATTTTCCATGGTTTATCCGGTGAACTTCCTTTAAAATGGGATCCAAAACCTATTAAAAAAGTGGTTACTATTCATGATCTGATCTTTGTAAGATATCCTCAGTATTACTCTTTTTTTGACAGGAGAATCCATTTCTGGAAATTTAAAAAAGCGGCTGACATGGCAGATCAAATTATTGCTATTTCAGAACAGACCAAAAGAGATATTATTCAGTATTTAAAGGTTCCTGAGGCTAAGATTGACGTTATTTACCAAGGGTGTCATCAGGCTTTTAAAGAACAACAGTCGGTAGGACTGATGCAGGCTGCAAAAGACAAATATAAACTTCCCGAGAGATTTATTCTCAACGTAGGAACCATTGAAGAGCGTAAAAACCTTCTGAATGTTGTAAAAGCAATCAACGGTACCGGAATTCCTCTCGTAGTGGTGGGAAGGAAGACCAAATATTATCAGAAAATAGAAAACTTCCTTAAAAAGAACAAGATGGAAAAGCAGGTGCTTTTTCTGGAAGGTGTTTCTATGGATGAGCTGGCTTGTCTCTATAAACTGACAGATATTTTTGTGTATCCAAGCTTCTTTGAAGGCTTCGGAATCCCTGTCATTGAGGCACTTTTCTCTAAAACTGTAGTGGTGACAAGCAATACAAGCTGCCTTCCGGAAGCAGGAGGAAAAGACTCTGTTTATGTCAATCCCGATAACGATCTTGATATCCGTGCCAAAATACAATTTCTCTGGGAAAATGAATCCGAGAGAAAACGCCGTGAGGAAAAGGGTTTTGAGTTTGTTCAGAAGTTTAATGACGAACCCATTGCAAAAGAGCTAATGAATTTTTATCAAAAAATTCTCTGAAAAAACTTTGCATTTTAAAAATAAATCCTACATTTGCATCACAATTCAATACAATGAAACCAATTTTTTTAGCATTACATCATTATTATCATCATCTCTGTTAGGCGGAATTGATTGATATATGTGTATGCTAAAATCAAAAATAATTAAAAACCGTCTGAGTAAATAGACGGTTTTTTTGTTTCCTGAATTCTCCTCAGAAATCTCAATAGATCAGTTTTTATTTACTCAGACCCAAAAAGGCAAAATGAGTAAATTAAAAATTGCAATCCAAAAAAGCGGCCGGCTTTACGAAGAATCCCTACAGCTTCTCAAAGACTGTGGAATCTTTGTCAACAACGGAAAAGACCAGCTCAAAGTTTCAGTAGATAACTTTCCGATGGAAATCATGTACCTTCGGAATTCAGACATCCCGCAATACCTGGAAGATGGGGTTGTAGATGTTGCTATTCTAGGCGAAAATCTCCTGGTTGAGAAAGGCAGAAATATCAGAACAATCCAGAAACTTGGTTTTTCAAAATGCCGTGTTTCATTGGCGGTTCCAAAAGAGGTGGAAACTGATGAAATCTCTTACTTTCAAGGGAAAAAAATTGCCACTTCTTATCCCAATACCCTCAAAAACTTTTTAGAAAAAAAAGGAATTGTTTCAGACATTCACGTGATTTCAGGTTCTGTAGAAATTGCGCCTAATATTGGTCTTGCAGATGGAATATGTGATATTGTCAGCTCCGGAAGTACCTTATTCAAAAACGGATTAAGAGAAACGGTTACTCTATTGAAATCCGAGGCTGTTTTAGCTCAAACGCCACAATTATCCCCTGAAAAAGAAGCTATTCTTGAAAAATTGGTATTCAGGATCAAAGCTGTTTTAAAAGCAAAAAATTCAAAATATATTCTGATGAATGTTCCCAACGAAAAAATCCAGAAAGTAGCTGAAGTTCTTCCGGTTTTGAAAAGCCCTACTGTCATTCCGCTGGCAGAAGAAGGATGGAGCAGCATTCATTCCGTGATTGATGAAGAGCGTTTCTGGGAAGTCATTGACGAACTGAAAGACAATGGTGCGCAGGATATCCTAATCATCCCCATTGATAAAATGGTTATTTAAAAATTGATAATAATTAACCATTAAGGTAGTGAAGAGATTAAGAATAATTGATGTTGGAGAACGCAAAGGCGCAATAAAAATGAAGTTAATACTGTTTTAAGGCGCAAGAAAATCTAAGATTTTCAGCAAGATATAAATATGATTCTGTGTATTTAAGTATACATTATTCAATTTTATCGAAGATAAAATCCTTGCGCCTTAAAAAATATAATATTCAAAAAAATTGCGCCTTTGCGTTTATCAAAAAATAGCTTAATGATTCAAAAAATTAAAAAGAATACAATGAAAATATACAGATATCCAACAAAAGACACCTGGAAAGATTTGGTAAAACGTCCTGTTTTGGAACAGAAAGAAATTTCAGGTCTGATTACAGAAATATTCGCAGAAGTTGAAAAAAATGGAGATAAAGCTTTAATAGAATTCAACAAAAAATTTGATAAAGCAGAAACTGAGAACCTAAAAGTTTCTGATGCTGAAATTCAGGAAGCAGAAAAACAGATTAAAGATGAATTGAAACAAGCCATTCAACAAGCGAAAGAAAATATTTCAAAGTTTCACACTTCACAAAAACAAGAGGTTCAGAAAATTGAAACAACGAAAGGGGTGGTTTGCTGGCGTGAAAACAGGGCTGTAGAAAGAGTCGGAATTTATATTCCCGGAGGAACGGCTCCTTTGTTTTCTACAGTGTTGATGCTTGCTGTTCCTGCAAACCTGGCGGGATGTAAAGAGATTATACTGTGTACACCACCAGATAAAAACGGAAATATCAATCCTGCGATCCTGTATGCTGCAAAACTTTGCGGAGTTTCGGAAATCTTTAAAACAGGAGGAGCACAGGCTGTGGCTGCAATGACTTTGGGAACGGAAAGCATTCCTGCAGTTTATAAAATTTTTGGTCCGGGAAATCAGTTTGTCGTAGCTGCTAAAGAATATGCACAGCGTTATGGAGTAGCTATCGATATGCCTGCTGGTCCGAGTGAAGTTCTTGTCATAGCGGATGAGCAAGCCGTTCCTGAATTTTGTGCTGCAGATCTTCTTTCCCAGGCAGAACATGGCAGTGACAGTCAGGTTGTTTTTATTACGACAGACCTTAAAGTATTTGAAGAGACAGTAGAAGCTGTTGGGCAGCAGGTCAAAGACTTACCCAGAAATGAATTTGCTGAGCAGGCTTTGGGAAATAGTTCTTTTATTTTGGTGAATTCTCTGGAAGAGGCTCTTGAATTTAATAATCTTTATGCTCCGGAACACCTTATTTTGGCGATCAATGATTTTGAAAAGTATATTCCGGAGGTTCAGAATGCAGGCTCTGTTTTTCTTGGAAATTACTCCTGTGAGAGTGCCGGAGACTATGCCAGCGGAACCAATCATACGCTTCCTACCAACGCATATGCGAAGAACTATAGCGGAGTTTCACTGGATAGTTTTGTGAAGAAAATAACGTTCCAGCAGCTTTCAAAAGAAGGTCTTCAGAATTTAGGAAAAACAATAGAACTCATGGCAGAAGCAGAAGGTCTGTTTGCCCACAAAAATGCGGTGTCGATAAGATTAAAATAATGAAGGTTGGAAAGCGCAAAGACGCAAAAAGTATAATAGGGTAACGTTTTAAGACGCAAGGATTTTATCTCCAATAAAATTGAATATCAAATATCTTTATTTGTATAAGATTTTGTAAATGAATCTGATATGTGTGAAAAATTCATAAAAATTTGTGAAATCTGCGAGAGAAATAATGACCCATCACTTGCTGAAAATCTTAGATTTTCCTGCGCCTAAAAAACATAAGATGAAAAAACTTTGCGCCTTTGCGTTGATCCAAAAAGAGAACCATTAAGAAAACGAAGCTTTTAAGTAGAGTTAAGATTCAAATACATTTGAATTCAGCTCATTGCCCAATAAAGATTTAAATATATCTTCTTTATTATTCTTAATAGCTCAACTCATCTTAATGGTTTAAAAACAATTTTATATTAAATAATCGTTTGATAATCAATTTTAAAACGAAAAGCAATACAATGAAAAATAACAGTATCAAAACTTTAGTACGAGAAAATATATTACAATTACAGCCCTACATCAGTTTCAGGGATCACAATGAATTCAATGCTCCCGTTATGCTGGATGCCAATGAAAGTCCTTTTGGGGAGTGCAACCGCTACCCGGATTCTACCCAGAAAAAACTTAAAAGCAGGCTTGCGGGGCTTAAAAACCTTTCACCTTCACAGATTGCCATAGGAAACGGAAGTGACGAGTTGATAGACCTTATCATTAAAATTTTCTGTGAACCTAAAAAAGATGCCATTCTGATGATGAATCCTTCCTTTGCGATGTATGGTTTTTATGCGACAATCAATGAGAATAAAGTGTTGAAGCTGGATCTTGATGAAAACTTTGAGATTATCAAAAATAATTTTTTAAAGGTTTCAGAAGATCCTTCTCTTAAAATTTTCTTTTTATGTTCTCCCAATAACCCTACCGGAAACAGTATTGATGATATTGAATTTTATCTTCAGAATTTCAACGGAATTGTAGTGGTAGATGAAGCGTATATCGAATTTTCCGGGAAAAAATCGAGTCTGGAGCTTTTAGAGCAGTATTCCAATTTGATCGTATTGCAAACCTTTTCTAAAGCATGGGGAATTGCCGGAGCACGAGTAGGTATGGCTTACGCATCGGAAGAGATCATCAGTCTTATCAATACGGTAAAAGCACCTTATAACGTGAATGTACTGAGCCAGGAACTGATTTTAAAGACGTTGGATGAAGAAAACAGACTTCAGGACAATGTAAATAATATTCTGGAGGAAAGAACATGGCTGGAGGAACAATTTAGCGAAATTGGATGCATTGCTAAAGTATTCTCCACAGATGCGAACTTCTTTCTGATCAGAATGGACAACGTGGATGCAGTATATGGAAAAATGCTTGAAGAAGAGATTTTAACCAGCCGAAGAGATCCTGCTATTCCCGGATGCATCAGGATTAATGTGGGAAATCGTGAGGAAAATGAAAAGCTGATCAGTCTTTTAAAAGGAATATAAATAAAAATCACTTGCTAAAATATAAACCATTAAGGAAAAGGAAGATAATAAGAAAAATTAAGGCTTATCAAAGATGAATTATTAAAAATGTATCTCAATTAATAGCTTTAGCTATGCTCTTAATACTTCTTAATCACTTAAAAAAGCTTAATGGTTAAAAAAAAACAGAAAAAAACATATGAAAAAAGTACTCTTTATAGACCGTGACGGAACACTCATTATTGAACCGCCTACAGATTTTCAGGTAGATTCTCTGGAAAAGCTTGAGTTTTATCCGGGTGTTTTTCAAAACCTTTCAAAAATAGCCAATGAGTTGGATTATGAATTGGTGATGGTAACCAATCAGGATGGGTTGGGAACGGAAAGTTTTCCTGAAGAAAATTTCATTAAACCTCATGCGAAAATGTTGCAGGCATTTGAAAATGAAGGGATCATTTTTAGTGATATTTTAATTGATAAAAGCTTTGAATCCGAAAATCTCCCTACCCGGAAACCAGGAATCGGAATGCTTGGAAAATACATCTACGGCAACTATGATCTGGAAAATTCCTATGTAATTGGTGATCGAAGTACTGATATTCAACTAGCTAAAAATATGAATTGTAAAGCTATTTACCTTAATCAAAACTTCAATGAGGAAGCTGAGCTGTCTACGACAAAATGGTCAGACATTTATCAGTTTTTAAAATCAGGAATGAGGAAAGCAAAAGTGTCCCGAAAGACCAATGAGACTAATATAGAAATTGAAGTCAATCTTGACGGAAACGGAAAATCAGATATCTCAACCGGACTTCACTTTTTTGATCATATGCTGGATCAGATCGCCAGACACGGAAATATGGATCTTACGATCAAAGTAAATGGAGATCTTGCTGTAGATGAACACCATACGATAGAAGATACGGGAATTGTGCTGGGAGAAGCCATTGTAAAAGCCTTAGGAAAGAAAAAAGGAATCGAAAGATATGGTTTCCTGCTTCCGATGGATGACTGTCTCTCTCAGGTGGCTATTGATTTCGGTGGAAGACCCTGGCTGGTTTGGGATGCTCCGTTTAAAAGAGAAAAGATAGGAGATGTACCTACGGAAATGTTTTTTCACTTCTTTAAATCTTTTACCGATGCCTCAAAATCCAATCTGAATATCAAAGCAGAAGGTGATAATGAACACCACAAAATTGAATCTATCTTTAAAGCATTTGCAAAAGCCGTCAAAATGGCGGTAAACCAATCGGATACCAATTACAGCCTGCCTTCTACAAAAGGAAGTTTATAAATATGATCGCTATAATAAAATACAACGGAGGAAATGTAAACTCTGTTCAGAATGCCCTCAACAGGCTGAAAGTTGATTCTGTGATCACCGATGATCCCGAGCAGATTTTAAAAGCCGATAAAGTAATCTTTCCGGGCGTAGGAGAAGCTTCATCCACCATGAAACTGTTGAAGGAAAGAGAACTTGATCTTCTTATTCCGAGCCTTAAACAACCGGTTTTAGGAATATGTCTGGGTATGCAGCTGATGTGTAAGGGAAATGAAGAAGGAGATACTGAAGGAATGGGAATTTTTGATATCAATGTCAGAAAGTTTCCAGCAAAGGATATTGTTCCGCATATGGGCTGGAATACACTTTCAGGGCAGTCTTCGGCATTGTTTTCAGGAATGGATAAGAACAGTGATGTTTATTTTGTTCACAGCTATTATTGTGAGCTTTCGGACTTTACAACTTCTGTTTGCGATTATATCCTGCCGTTCAGTGCTTCTTTGCAGAAAGATAATTTCTATGCGGTACAGTTTCACCCTGAAAAATCAGGAATGGTGGGAAATCAAATAGTTAGCAACTTTATAAATTTATAATGATGAAAATAATTCCGGCTATTGATATTATCGACGGTAAATGTGTCCGTTTATCAAAAGGAGATTACAGCACAAAGAAAATATACAATGAAGACCCTGTAGAAGTGGCGAAAGAGTTTGAAAGTTTCGGCATTCAGTTTCTTCATTTGGTAGATCTTGACGGGGCGAAATCAAAGCATGTTGTTAATCAAAAGGTTCTGGAAAATATTGCCGGAGGGACTTCATTGCATATCGACTTTGGAGGAGGCCTAAAAACGCAGCAGGATATTGAAACAGCCTTTAATGCGGGGGCAAAACAGATCACTTTAGGAAGTATTGCGGTTCAGAATCCTGAATTCTGTTTCGAAATGATGCAAAAATATGGTCCTGAGAAAATTATTTTAGGAGCAGACTGTGAAAACCGGAAGATTAAAACTTCAGGCTGGCTGGAAGAAAGTGATCATGACATCATTGATTTTATTCTTCAGTATCAGGAAAAAGGAATACAAACCACCATATGTACTGATATTGCAAAAGATGGTATGCTGGAAGGTCCGTCAACAGGGCTTTATATTGAAATTTTATATAAAACATCGGTTCAGTTGGTAGCAAGTGGAGGGATTTCGGGGATTGCTGATGTCTATAAAATGAAAGATATCGGATGTACGGGGACAATCATCGGAAAAGCGATTTATGAGGGGAAAATAAGCTTACAACAACTTCAAAACTTTATTGAAAATGCTTAAGAAAAGAATTATTCCATGTCTGGATATTAAAGATGGATGTACGGTGAAAGGAGTCAATTTTGAAGATCTTAAAAATGCAGGAGATCCTGTAGAACTCGCCAAAAAATACGAGAAGGAAGGTGCTGATGAACTTGTTTTCCTGGATATTACCGCGACTATTGAGGATAGAAAAACCTTTGTAGAACTGGTAAAAGATATCGCAAAAGAACTTAGTATTCCTTTTACTGTGGGAGGTGGAATTTCGTCTGTAAAAGATGTTAGAAAGCTCTTGGAAGCGGGTGCTGATAAGATCAGCATCAATTCCTCAGCGGTAAAAAATCCGGTACTTATTTCTGATTTGGCTAAAGAATTTGGAAGTCAGTGTGTGGTGGTGGCTATTGATACAAAACAGATTGGTGATATTGATCTGGTTCATATCAAAGGAGGAAGAGAAGCTACGGAACTTCTTACGGTAGAATGGGCAAAAGAAGCTGCATCTCGGGGAGCAGGAGAAATTCTGTTGACTTCTATGGATGGCGATGGCACAAAAAACGGTTTTGAACTTCGTATCACGAAGCTGGTTTCAGAGGCAGTCAGTATTCCTGTGATCGCTTCAGGTGGTGCGGGAACGGTTGATGACTTTGTTCAAGTATTTAATGAAACAAAAGCTACAGGAGCATTAGCAGCCAGTGTATTCCATTTTAATGAAATAGGAATTCAGGATTTAAAAAATCAATTAAAAACTCAAAAAATAGAAGTACGATGAACATAGATTTTAATAAAGATAATGGGCTTGTTCCTGTGGTTATTCAGGACAGCAGAACCTTACAGGTTTTGATGTTGGGCTATATGAATGAAGAAGCTTTTGAAAAAACAAAAGAAGAAGGAATCGTTACTTTTTTCAGCCGTTCCAAAAACAGACTCTGGACAAAAGGTGAGGAATCGGGTAATTTTTTAACGATAAAAAGTATTGATATAGACTGCGATCAGGACACAATATTAATCAAAGCTGTTCCTAAAAATGTAGTCTGCCATACAGGAAGTTTCAGCTGTTTTGGAGAAAAGAACGCCAAAGGATTTCTATATGAACTGGAAGATAAAATAGCCCAGAGAATAGATGGTAAGGTCGAAGATTCTTATACCTACGCACTCTACCAAAGAGGAATCAATAAAATGGCTCAAAAAGTAGGTGAGGAAGCCGTAGAGTTGGTTATAGAAGCTAAAGATAATAATGAGGAACTCTTCAAAAATGAAGCTGCAGATCTGCTGTATCACTTTCTGATCTTATTGAAAGCCAAAGGATTTTCGCTGGAAGAAATTGAAGAAATTCTTAAAAATAGAGATAAGTAAAGGGGCTGTCTCAAAAGTCAAATTATTTGACTTTTGTCATTGACTATGTCGAATCTTCGATTTCTGACGAAGGAAGAATCTTATTGATAACCAGATGTATGAGATTCTTCACTGCATTTCTGAACTACGTTCGCAAACTTTCAGTCTGTGTTCAGAATGACATTTTTGAGACAGCTCTTTTTCGTTAAAACAGAAAAAAATTATGAAATCAGATATATTGTAGAGAGCTTTTATACATGACGATTATCAGTTGATGTTTATAAAATAAAGTTCATTCCGGATCTTGGTTTATTATTTTATTTAAATAGGCTTGAGGATTGCATTTAAAACTATATCGTAAAGCTAGCTGTTAAAACACCCAAATTTCGAAAGCTGCTAAAAATCGTACTTTTGTTTTTAATTATTCTAAATAACACTTAAGTATGAATAAATCTATTTTTTTGATAGGGAGCCTTGTAGCATTTTCTCAAGCAGCTGCCCAGAAAAAAGATTCATTAGAACAGAACAGGCTTGATGAAGTGATTGTTACCGCATCAAGATCTCCGGAAATTGTAAAGAAAACAGCTTCTACCGTCAATATTATCAGCAAAAAAGAAATTGCAGAGCAATCATTGATCTCTGCAGATCTCAGTAATATTCTTGCCTACAAAGTACCAGGATTAGCGTTTGGAAATAATCTGGTGAGCAACAGAGGACAGACATTAAGAGGAAGAAACGTTCTGATCATGATTGATGGAATTCCGCAATCCAGCCCCTTGCGTAACAATGACAGAGAAATCAGAAGCATTGATCCTTCTGTTTTAGAACGAATTGAAGTCGTAAAAGGAGCAACTTCCATTTATGGGAATGGCGCAGAAGGAGGGATCATAAATTATATTACGCAAAAAAGTACTTCCGGTAAAACTTTTTCAGGAAGAACCGTCTTAGGATTTACAAGTCATGATTTGTTTAATAATAAAATGTTCAAATCAGATGGTGGCGCAGGGTACAGGGTTTCACAAAGTTTCTTTGGAAAAGCAGGGAAGTTCGATTATCTTGTGAATGGTACTTTGACTCAGAATGGAGTAAAAATAGACGGTGACGGATTGGTTCAGAATCCACGATACGGATTAGGAGAAACTGCGGTCAATAATATTTTTGCGAAAATAGGCTATGATATTAATAACAACAACAGGCTGGAAGTGATGTATAATTACTATTCCAGTCTGCAGGATTCCAAGTATATTTTGGATCTCGGGAAATACGGAGAACAACCTTCTACCGGAAAATTAGGAGATAGAGAAGGGGTGAAAGAAGGAACAAGATATAATCACAACGGGTATCTTAAATATATCAATAAGAATATTTTCCGTAACACAAGCCTCAACACAACCTTGTATTTCCAGGATTTCTATACCATTTATGACTACAGAAATGCGCCGAGATGGAAAACAGGAGGACAGTCAGCCATTTTAGAGAAAAAATACGGTTTCAGAGCAGATTTCAATACGGAGTTTGGAAAAGATAAAGGATTAAAAGGTTCATTGACGTATGGTCTGGATCTTTTAAATGAAAAAACAAGTCAGCCTTTGGTAGACGGGAGAATGTGGGTTCCTGAAATGAATATGCTGGCTGCAGCACCTTTTGTACAGGGGAAATTATTCCTTACCGATGATTTGACAGTAAAGGCAGGAGTCCGATGGGATAAAATGTCGGTAAAAGTTCCGGATTATACTACTTTACCATCGAACAAAGATGTTCCATTTAATGTAGAGGGAGGAAGATTGAATTATTCAAATCTCTCTTATAATGTAGGTGTGAGCTATGTGGCGTTTGATTTCTTCCAGCCTTTCACCTCTTATTCACGAGGGTTTAATATCTATGACTTGGGTCGTGTCCTTAGAGATGCTAAAAGCAATGTCTTAAGTGAAATTAATACTGATCCTGTAGTCATTGACAATTATGAAATCGGTTTCAACAGTAAAATCGGGCAATATGTAGATTTTTCGGCCAGTTATTTTTATAATTACTCCAAACTTGGTGCTGATCTCGTTTCTGTCAATGGTTTCTGGACTCCGCTTAGGGCTCCTCAGTACATCAACGGAGTTGAATTGTCAGTGAATATCTATCCAACACAGGGAGTAACTATCGGAACCAATTATACTTACCAGGAAGGAAAAGTAGATGTGAAAAATGACAACAGCTACGAAAAATATTTAAGTGGTTTGAGAATTGCGCCCGCAAGGTTGAATTCTTTTGTCAAATGGAATGATAAGGCTCAGAAATTACAATTAGGAGTTTATCATATGTACTCATTTAAAAGAGATAAGTTTGAGCCCGCAGCTTCAGGAAAGTATGATGAAGGAGAAGGACCGGTGAAAAGCTTTAATCTTTTCAATGTTCAGGGAAGCTATAAACTGAATAAACTCCTGACCATAGGACTTGGAATAGAGAATGTATTCAACAACTCTTATTTCACACCAACCTCGATGTATACTGCAAGGGATGCAGAATATGTACGAGGAAACGGAAGATATTATACGGTTTCTCTTAATTTTAATTATTAATCTGAATCCTTTTTATAAAAACCAGCCCTTTTTGCAATAGAAAAGGGCTGTATTTTTTCAGTGAAATGATTTTTTATCTTTCAATCATTATATTTTTAACAAGCGTCTGATCACCTACTTTCAAAACTCCGATATAGACTCCGTTTTGAAGACCGGAAACATCAACCTTTCTTTCATTATTCACTTTAAGCATTGTTCTTCCCATAGAATTGCTGATTTCAAAACTGAAATTACTTTCTTTAGAATCCGGTAATTCAATGTTAATAACATTGTTAGCGGGATTAGGATAGATCTTTACAGCCTCTAATGAATTCTTAGCTACAGGTAGTGTTGTAGAAGCTGCTGCAAAATGCTGTAATGCACCTACAGTAGCCCTTCCAATATTATACACATACACAGGATCCATATTGGTAAAAGTATCTTTGGAGGTATGTGGATAATTACTTCTTATTCTTTCAAAAAAACCGGTAATCACTTCACCTTTCTGTTCAAAAGGGATATAATCGGTATCGGCTGCCGGATCTACAGCCGTCTGAAGAGGAGAGTAGAGTGCTGTACAGTTTCTCAGTTGTTGCGTTACCGCTGCAGAAGCAGCATTGTTGCTGGAAAGACCTCCCTGATCTTCATCACAATACACCGTGTTGTTGTTATTTCCTTTCACACCGCCTACCTGGTCCAGGTTGATGACCAGTTTGATATCCAATTTGCGGACCCCTCCCTGATATACCACATTATTGACATAGTGACTGCTTCCTCTCAATCCCTGCTCTTCGCCGGAAAAGTGAATGAATTTTATAGAATATTCAGTCGGAACACTTTTCAGAATCCTTGCTGCTTCAAGAATAATAGAAGTTCCGCTGCCATTATCGTTTACACCAGGACCCGTAATGGTGTCAAAATGCCCGCAAATAATAACATACTTGTTGGGATAAAGAGTTCCTGTTTTAGTGATGATTAGATTTTTAGAGCTGGTGCTCCCGAAAGTAAAAGGGCTTTCTTCTATCTGAGTGGCCGTATACCCATAAGAAAGGTACTTGTTTTTAATCCAGTTCATGGTATTGACATTAGCCTGCGAACCCGTAGTTTTTACTCCCAGATTACTAAATTCCTGTAAGTTGGCCGTGATATTAGCCTGAGTAACCATATCAGCCCTGTTTTTATAGGCTTGAATAAAACTTTGAGCTGAAATACCCTGCATCATCACTGCAGTGCATACAAGTGTTGCGAATTTTTTCATATATAATATTATTTTGGTAACACGAATGTAGTAAATAAATCACAACGAAGTGTTTAATGTTAATAAAATAAAATGAATTTTATTATGAATGTCATATCAATAAACATAGATGTATTGTAAATGTCTCAATATCAATACTGGCAAAAAAAATATAACCTCTGAATTACTTCAAAGGTTATGTATATAATAAGATTTTATAGTAATCTGAATTTATCTTTCAATCATCACTTTTCTTACTACCGTTTGATCTCCGACTTTTAAAATACCGAGATAAGTGCCATTTTCCAGTCCTGAAGCATTGATTTTTGTTTCGTTGGTTCTCTTGAAAATAGACCGCCCCTGAAAGTCAGTAATTTCAAATGTAAAATTCTTAATCCCAGAATCAGGAAGTTCAATATTGATGATGTCTTTTACGGGATTAGGATAAATTTTTACGGTTTCCAATGTGTTTTTCAAAACAGCTTCATGGGTTCCCAATGTTCCGGTAGCAACGGCAAAATGCTGTAAAGTGCCTACAGCTGCCTTTCCTATATTGTAAATGTACACAGGATCTGTATTGGCAAAAGTATCATTCACAGTATGCGGATAGCTGCTCCTGATTCTTTCAAAGTAGCCTGTGATTACTTCTCCTTTCTGCTCAAATGGGATATAATCTGTAGCTTCAGCAGGGTCTACAGCCGTCTGAAGAGGAGAGTAGAGTGCGGTACAGTTTCTTAATTCCTGCGTCACTACCGCAGAAGCAGCATTGTTTGAGGTAAGCCCTCCAAGATCCTGATCACAATAAACGGTATTGTTATTATTTCCCATCACACCGCCTACCTGATCCAGATTAAAGACCAGTTTGATATCCAAAACACGGTTACTTCCCTGATACGCTACAGTATTTGCATAATGGCTGCTGCCGAGAAGCCCTTGCTCTTCCCCGGAAAAATGAATGAATTTTATAGAATATTCCGTTGGTACATCTTTCAGAATCCTGGCTGCTTCAAGAATAATAGAAGTTCCACTTCCGTTATCATTGATTCCCAATCCAGTAATGCTATCGAAATGTCCACAGATGATTATGTATTTATTAGGATATACAGTTCCTGTCTTTGTAATCACCAGATTTTTAGAAGTATAGCTTCCGGAAGTAAAAGGATCCTCTACCATCTGGCTGGCTGAATATCCATAGGAGGTATATTTGTTTTTAAGCCATGTCAGCGCATTGGCATTAGCCGGTGACCCGGTAGTCTTTACTCCTAAATTGGCAAATTCCTGAAGGTACGTTGTAATATTGGTCTGAGTTACCATATTCGCCCTGTCCTGATAAGCCTGAATAAAACTTTGAGCTCCAATACTTTGAATAGCGAGAGAAGCCAGTAAAAATGTAGTGATTTTCTTCATTCTTTAATCGTAATGTGTAATATACTGATGAAAGTAAGCTTAAATCAGCATTTCCGGTCCGGCATTATTTGTTAATGATTATTTTTTTTGATGTATTTCCTTTATCAGTCTTAATCAGAATGGTATACACTCCATTTTTTAAGCCGGAAGTATTTATTTTTTCCTGATTTTCAACTTGTAAAACCATGTTTCCTACCATATCATTAATCTCAACTTTGAATTGTTTTACTTTTTGTTGAAATTCCACTGTGATAAGATCTTTAGCAGGATTTGGATAAATTCTGATGGCTTCTGCTGATTTTTGCACAGCGCTTTCATGAGTGCTTAAAAGATTATTGGTTGTTGTGGCAACGGCAAAATGCTGTAATGCACCTACAGTAGCTTTCCCTACATTAAAAATATACACAGGATCAAGGTTTGCATAGGTATCACTTACCGTATGTTGATTATTACTTTCGATAGTTTCATAAAATCCGGTAATGGTATATCCTTTAGCTTCAAAAGGCATATAATCTGAGCTGTAAGCATGAGATAGATTGGTCTGAAGAGGAGAGTAAAGGGTAGTACAGGTCATCAGTTCCTGTGTCATCGTATTGGATATTGCATTGTTGGAAGATACTCCGCCTTCATCTCTTTCACAGTTGATGGTATTGTTGTTATTTCCTATCAGGCCTCCTACCTGGTCAATATTTAAAACAAGTTTGATATCCAGAACACGGTTGCCTCCTTGATAAGCAACATTATTCACATAATGATTACTTCCTACAAGACCTTGTTCTTCTCCTGAGAAATGAATAAACTTGATAGAATATTCTGTTGGAACATCTTTCAAAATTCTTGCTGCTTCCATGATAATAGAAGTTCCACTGCCATTATCACTCACTCCAGGCCCTACAATGGTATCGTAATGCCCGCAGATAATGACATATTTGTTGGGATACAAAGTTCCGGTTTTGGTAATAATCAGGTTTTTTGATGTATTACTTCCGTAGGTGAAGGTATCTTCAGAAAAATCACTTGCCGTATATCCATAAGAAAGATATTTGTTTTTAATCCAGTCCAAAGCGTTGTTATTGGCCGTTGTACCTGTTTTTTTTATTCCAAACCCGGCAAATTCCTGAAGGTTTGTATTGATATTGGTTTGAGTGACCATATTCGCCCGGTCTTTATAAACCTGAATAAAGCTTTGGGCATCAATGGCTTGCAATGCAATTGATGTTAACAAAAAAGCTGCAACTTTTTTCATTTTGATACTTTCTTTAGAGATTGCTAATATAGCAATAAATCATCATTTATTATTGATGATTGTACTCATTCGTGTGATTTCAATTGTTTTTTTAATAATAATATATCATTTTATACAGTTTGTTAGAATGTTAGATTTTCATTCATTTAATACTGGGTTTTTATTTATTTTTTTCTTTAGTTTCGTTAGTATTGTGTTAAATGTTTGGTGATTTAATCTTTAATATGAAATTTTCATTTGATGATATGTCAATTCATATAAAAATATATTGACTGAAAACAGGTTTTGAAATAAAAATTAAAGAGCTTGTCGAGTAGACATCGGTCTAAGAAAGCAGTTGAATCTTACTACCCGTCTTATGATATATCTTATCGCGTAGAGCAGAAGTATAAAAACAAAAAATCCCGGGCGAACCCGGGACTTATATTGATAACAAAATCTATTCTACATTATTTTACTTGATCTACAACAGCTTTGAAAGCTTCAGGGTGATTCATTGCTAAATCTGCTAAAACTTTTCTGTTTAGTTCGATGTTGTTCTTCTTAAGAGTTCCCATAAATTGAGAGTAAGACATTCCGTGCTCTCTAGCTCCCGCGTTGATACGAGTGATCCAAAGTGCTCTGAAATTTCTCTTTTTCTCTTTTCTACCACGGTAAGCATATTGCATTGCTTTTTCTACCGCGTTTTTAGCTACAGTCCAAACGTTCTTTCTTCTTCCGAAATAACCTTTAGCGTGCTTAAAAATTTTCTTTCTGCGAGCTCTTGAAGCTACGGCATTTACTGATCTTGGCATAATTTAAATTGTTTTTTTGAAAAGGGCGGCAATATATATTGCTCTTAGTGGCACCGTTTCAGGGTTAAAGTGTTGAATTTGTTTGAATTCTTATAAACCGAATATAGATTTATAAAAACTACTTAATTGCTAATTGACGTTGAACGCTTTTTTCGTCCACTTTAGCTACGTAAGAAGTAGTAGTAAGATTTCTCTTCTGCTTAGTTTCTTTCTTAGTTAAGATGTGGCTTTTGTAAGCATTTTTTCTTTTGATCTTACCAGAACCAGTAAGAGCAAAACGCTTTTTAGCACCTGATTTCGTTTTTAATTTTGGCATTGTTTTGCTTTTTTATTGTTTTTGTTATCAATATCTGTATTGGTTACCCCTAAGGACATTAGGAATAATAGTTTGCAAAATTACGAAAAAAATGTGACACGTGAAAGTAAATTTTAATCTGTATCTGTAGAGGGATTCTTATCATGAAATTTAAAAGGCAAACCTGTATCAATACGGGTTTGCCTTTTTATAATAATAAGCTATTTAACTTCGTCTTTTAAAACTATGATTTGAAGAATTCTAAAAGATCTTTGTTGATCGTTTCAGCTTCCGTTGTCGGCATACCGTGTGGGAAACCAGGATACGAGATAAGCTTTCCGTTTTTAAGAAGGGTAGCGGCTACTTTACCCGTTGTTTCAAAAGGGACTATCTGATCATCTTCACCATGCATAACAAGCACCGGTACCTCTACGCTTTTAAGATCCTCCGTGAAGTCTGTTTCAGAAAAAGCTTTGACACAGTCATAATGCGCTTTAATAGAACCGCTCATTCCCTGTCTCCACCAGTTTCTCTGGATTCCTTCAGAAATATTGGCCCCTTCTCTGTTGTAACCGTAAAAAGGGAAGGTAATATCAATGAAGAATTGTTGTCTGTGATTAGCTGTATTATTTCGGATATCATCAAAAACCAAAATAGGAACTCCATTCGGATTATTCTCATTCTGAACCATAATAGGAGTAACTGCACTTATCAGAACGGCTTTTGAAACTCTTCCGTTACCGTGTTTTGCTACATATCGGATGACTTCACCACCTCCTGTAGAATGTCCTACATGGATGACATCTTTTAGATCCAATGCGGCAACTATTTCTGCTACGTCAGAAGCATAAGTATCCATATCATGTCCGTAAGGAGTTTGTTCAGATCTTCCGTGTCCTCTTCTGTCATGAGCAATTACTCTGTATCCCTTTTCTAAGAAAAAGAACATCTGTGCATCCCAGTCGTCACTTGATAGCGGCCATCCGTGATGGAAGAAAATCGTTTGTCCTTTTCCCCAATCTTTGTAATAAATTTCTGTTCCGTCTTTTAATGTAAGTGTGCTCATTGTTTCTTTTTTAATGATTAATAAATAGTGTATTTGACTTTTTTATATTCACAAATGTAGATAGAAAATCTTCACTACATATTGATGTAAGATAATAATTGATTAAGAATTTTTAAACAATAATAATATACAGGTAATATTAGTTGAAATGCATCGTGTCTGTCATGAAATATAGCTGATAATCGGGATTGTCTTATCCTTCGATTCTCTCTAATATTGATTAAGATGATCAATAAAATTTCGAAAACTTGAAAACAATAGTATTTAGTATCCTTTTTATGGCAGCTTCGACAGCAGCTTGTACTCAGGAGAAAAAAGAAAACTCTTCATTAGCACCACCAAAAACAAAGACCATAAATAGTATTCCGTTTTTAACTAAGCAGCATGATTTTGTCTATGTAGATAAGATAAGTTTGAAATCTGTCACCAATCAGAAATTCAAAAATGCATCTGTGTTTACACCTACCGGTTTTGCTGTGGTTGAAAATCAGAAAAATGAATATGCTGTCATCGATGAAAATGGAAAGACTGTTTTGGATTTTTCACCCAGCGAAATCAATTTAAATGTGGTGAATGGACTTACCTTTTATAAAAAAGACATTGAATACGAAAAGAAAATGCCTGCCTGGAAATGGGATTGGAATATTATGGGAGGAGACATCAAGAAAGAACAAACCTATCATAAAATTGAGATTGGAGTACTGGAAACCAAACAAATCTTACTTCATGAAGATGTTCCGTATCTGGAGGATCATTACTACTTGAATTTTGTTTCTGTAGATGGAAACCATATTTTTTGGAACGGAAGCCTTTACGAAATGAGAAAAGACCGCTTAGATAAAATTGAAAATAATATTGCTGAGTTATTGGAGAACAAACGATTTCTCAAAGCTTCAAACACAAATTTTTCAATGTATGAACTGAATCAGAAGAAGCCAATTCTCAGCGGACTAAAAGGTACTGAAACTCTTTCCATCCGCTTTGGAAATGAAAATATAATATTGAATGAAGTGAATAAAGAACGGTATGAGCCGGAAGTTCCTAAACTTTTAACAGATAGTAAAACCGGTCATATTTACCCTTTTCCGCAATATGAAAAAGTATTTCCGAAAGAAATTACCAAGGCAACAGCCTCTCAAATTGATTTCATCAAAAAAACTTCCTTAGTGTATTCTATTACCAATTCACCTTATTTTTTGCTGGGTGTTTTCAATTACGATCATGATGTCTGGGCTTTCGATTGGTTATATATCGATACTAAAGGAGAGGTTACAGATTCTATTGGTACCTATAATTTTAAGGTTCTGGATCAGCTTGGCAATGTGATTTGGCCCGATAGAAAAATGATTTTACCCAATGAATTTATTGAGAAAACCTGGAAATTCGGGAAAATAAATTCTTATCAGGGAATGAATGATTTATACCTTATTCCTATTGAAAACGAAAAACAATTGAGAACAAAAGGCTTGTGGAACAGCAGTAAAAAGAGCTGGGAAATAAAGCCTGAATACAACGATGTCTCGGTTTTGGATATAAAAAAACAGATCTATGCTCTTCAAAAAGAGAGAGATGGTTTGTACACACTTTATGATAATAAAACTAAAAAAAATATTGGATCAAAAGCCTATCAATCCATTAATTCGGATGGTTTGGTGAGGGTAAAACTTAATTCCGGACAAGATTTATACTACTATATTGATATCTACTCAGGAAAAGAATACAAAGAATGATGATCTGAGTATTCTTACCATTGAACAGATTAAAAATAAGTATCAGATAGAACGGATACCCAAAATGAAATAAACTAAAAAACCACCAGTATCAGGGATATTTTCATCTGACACCATTGACTATCTTTGGCTCAAAGATTTGTTAAAAATAAAGCGGTGAAACCTCTAATAATTTTGACCTTCTTAATTGTATAACTTTTATAGCTTTCTTTTTCACACCCAATTCAATGATAAATTCTTATTTCGAACAAACACTACAATAAAAAAGATGGGTAAAAACAATAGCCAAATAAAATTGAGTGAAGAAGAAGCTGTAAAAGTAAGCAGATAGCGGGTTTTATAAAACCATATCATTAATTTTGAAGACATAACATATTTGCAGACCTACATTTTGCAAATTGATATCAATAATAAAATAGCTGATAGAATGAATAAGACTCTTACCTTAGTTCTTTTTAGTTTCATGATAATAAGTGTTTTCAGCTGCAAAAATCCTGAAAGAAAAAAAACAAACTTTCCAAATTACCTGAAAAACACGAATTGGATCGTAGATGTTGGAGGGCTTATTACTCCAGAAGGCGCAAAAACCTATTCTCTGTCTAAAAGAATAGATTCTGCATGGATCCTTAATTTCCATGCGGTAAACTTCTTGGATGAAGAAAAATTCAAAAGTTATGATAGCTGGCAATGCGGAAATGACTGCTTTACAGAAGTGTATGGAAAATATTATTTTACGGAAACCAACCAAATAGAAATGGAGGTGGACAGTGTGAGTAAATCGGGAACCTGTGAAGCTCCAACAAAAATTTTCAAACCATCAAAAGCTATGTCTTTTAACTTGGCAAAAGAAGGTGAACAGCTACAACTCATAAGAAAATAAAATGACAGACTTAATAAAAATTTTTCCGGAGTACGAAGACGTATTTTATGATGATATTGAGAATCATAAAAAATATTTCCTTCCCATTTGTTCAATTAATTTAAAAATTATTGATCCATCAGAAGATCAGTGGCTGCATATTGTGTCGGTAAAAGAACTCTTTGATGGGCAAATAGGTGATGCTACTTCGCAATATCACACCCGGTTTACAAAAGAAGATATGATTGGCTTCGATGTTATGGATGGCAAATATAAATTCGATGCCGATTGGAAATATTTTACTATTTCCAAAGAAATTGATCCCGCCAACTACGGCGATCAATATACGGAAGAAGAAATTGAATACAGTGTGAATAGCGCCATGTATTCTTTGTTAAAAGCATACTTCAATAAAAATGGAAAACTGTATGATAAAGATTTTAACAGACCGGGATTGGAGGTAGAAGATATAAGAAGATTAGAAAGATTGCGTCAATTGACGGTAGAGGATCTCGAAAATGATAAGCCTAGTGATTATCTGAAGGAAAGAATTCAAGGGAAAATAGCAGGTGTCTTTGATGAGATAAATTCCGATAAACTCCCTTTTGAATCATGTCAGTTTTCGGGATGTAACCTGATAAAAAAACCTTATAAAAACGAGACAGAACTGATGGATTATATTGGATGTTTAGAAGGTTACGATTTTCAAAAATGGGCAGCAGACCAGTTATATTTATTTTACGATAAAGAATTAAAAAAGGCAGTGATCTGTTTTGAGTATACTTAATCTAATAAAGAATTCAGCATTACAACCTATATCAAAAGAACAGTAAATGGAAAATAAAGAAACCTGGATAGAAGGAGATAGACTTTTTTACAAAGATCATGGCAATATCGAAAATGCAAGCATTCACTCATTAAAATATGCTTATGTACAGGTTTTAGGAAATGTACCTTTTCTGTTTGTTTTTGCAGATCATCAACATTATATATCTACTGAATTACAGGGGTTTGAAGAAGTGTATCACGAACTGTCAGATAGGTTTCGTTTTGATAACGAAACTTTTTTTGCTGTATGTAAGGCAAGAAAAGAAGATGAGAAAGTGAAAATTTGGGCGAAAAAAATGCCCCGGAATTATCAGATCCTGGACGAGTATCTGAATGATGGTGATTTTGGCTACGAAGTATATACAGAGCCCAAACAGATGATATCCTGGGATACTACTTACGAGCAGTTGGAAGCATTGGGTTGTATAGAAGTTTATTTTACCGATTTCGGTGCTAAATATTTAAGATTCAAATATCCGGTTAGAATAGAAGGAATCCTTATTGATCAATTGGAAGTATATGCAGACAATGTCAGTATTAATCGCCCTGTACAGGAGTTTTTCGTAGATCTGTACGATGAAACAAATACTGATGAGAGTTACAAAAAACTACGCGAACTATGGATTGGTGACGATGTGGATATTCATCAATACGGTTATGAAAGAGACGATCAATGTTATCTTCAATTTGCCTTGGCACAGGGTATAAATGCGTCTATTTGTTATACCTATGATAAAGCGTATGCGTATGACGATGGAAGTACATCGCTTCATTTCTATAACAAGCGGGAATACAAGAGCTTTTTAGAAAATAAAGAATATGAAGAAGTGATGGAAATATCCGAATTACTATCCTTCCATACTACATTGGATATGAAAGTCAAGTATATTGATCATGATGAAGTAAAACATATTCCATTAAAAGTAAAGGAATTACTGAAAGAGAAAAGTGGTATCTGGCTCGACAGTGTTAATAATAAAATTGGATTTACGGGAACAGATACTGCATTGATTTTAGACCTTGAAAAAATTACATATTTTTCATTTCAGAATGTTCTTCCCGCAAAAGGGTCCGGATATTCAGATTTTATGGTTCATCTTAAAACAGAAGACGATCTGTACGTTTTTATAGAGGATACCTATTTCTTCGACCAGTTTGCTAAGCAATTAGAACTAATGACAAAAAAGTCAGTTAAAATCCCTGAAGCGTATTATAACTGTTAAAAACCACACGTAGTATATCTAATGGCACACCGTATTTATCTATACAATTACGATCAGAAAACAGATCAATCGTTCGAAACTTATTTAGGCGAGTGGAACTATGAAATTCCATTATTGCTGTATCCTCTTATTTCAGAAGATATCACAGTGGAAGACGTTGAGTTTTTCTCTAATAAAGAACAAGGAATTGTTCACCTGCGTTATTTTTTCAATTTACTGGCTGATACCTACCAACTGCATTACAAAAAAGCTTACTACGAACCTGTCAATAAAATGTTTGAGTTCCTGGAGGCTTTGCCTTATGATTCCTTCGTGCTGAATGCCACAGATGTGTTCAATATGAATGAAGAAAAGCATAAAGTACAGGCAAAGGAATGGCTGGTGGAAATTCAACAGAAAAACAAGCTGTATAAAAAAGCGGTGGAAACTCAGAATCTTTCATTATTAGATTCCTTGTTTTCGCGTACAGGCTATTCTTCATTTCTCGATATTTTACAAACCGACTGGATCAATTATGGACTGGGATATTTTGAGGAACTTGCTTATAAGAAAATAGCCTCTTCTGTATTTGAAGAAAACGGAAAATTCGGTCTGAAGGATGCAAAAGGTACCATTTTGGCTCCGGCTATTTATGATGAAATTTTTGAAGCAGACTATCATTACGGGATATCGGTGATCCAAAAAGAAGGACTGTTCGGGTACCTGCAAAGTGACGGGAAAGAATTGGTTCCTCCAATGTATGAAGAAGCTTTTGATGTGTTCGATTTTGCCCTGGAACCTTTGGGTGAAGTAAAAGTGAACGGGAAATCGGGGATCTTAAAAGTGTATTCAAAAACCTGGCTGGTTCCCGCTGATTATGATGCAATCGAAAGAATAGCCTATGGGTTTTTAGGGGTGGAAAAAGACGGTAAATTTGGAGTGTATGGCGATGAAAATAGTATCATTATTCCTGTTGAAAGCGAAACCCCTTATGAATATGACTATTTCCCAGAGTTGTTTTTCACCAAACAAAAGGGAATCAGCAAACGCAGGTATTATACAAAAGAAGGACTCTATTTGGGTGATTTTTTAGAAGGAAGTATCTTAAAAACGAATGCCTGTTTTTGGATTAAACCGAACAAATTTGACAAAAAAGGCAGATTGATTGATGAAAAGGGCGGCATTATAATAGATGAAGCAGATCAATTGATTTTAATAGATCATTTTGAAGCACTGGCTGTTCGTAAAGATAAAAACTGGAAGATCTATCATGCCTTAAAACATCGGTTTTTGTTAGACAATGAATATATTATTAAAGTAAAAGCAGAATCAAGTATTGGATATAAAAACAATGCTTTTATCTTGGAAACCCAAACCGGATTAGGACTTTTCGATGCAGACAATGAGAATTGGTTAATCGCTCCTCAATCAGAAATTAAACAGATTCATTATTTGCAAAACGGATTTTTATCTGTCCAGAAAAATGAAGGGTATCAATTGTTTGATTTCGAAAATGATTTGTCGGCCGAATTGTATGACTATATTTCTAATCCTTTGAATTATAGAACGGAAGAAGGGTTGTTGTTTCTGTATAAAGGGGCTAATATGTTTAGAATAAATGAAGACAGAAGCATTCATCCGGTAGAGACAGCTGAGTATGGACCTATTTATCTGGATCGGTATTCATTGCGGGGAAAAGATTTGGAATATTTTACTTCCTTTTATAACCGTTGGAAAAACCAGGCCGGTAGTAACTTTGAACAGTTCATGGATGTTGAAATCATTAAAAAAATGGCTTTTGACGCAAAAGAAAATCAAAATTATCAGGAAGCGCTTCGCTTGTTTGAACTATCTGCCCAGAAAAACGATATAGATAGTTGGGTAGAAATGGGGATATTACTCACCGATCCTGAAATAGAATCCTTATTTAACCCACAAAAAGGGATGGCGTATTACGAAAAAGCGGCACAGCAAAATCATCCTATAGCCTGGAACAATATAGGGGCTTTGTACCACAACGGAACCGGATATGCTTTTAATATCAAAAAAGCGATTCAGGCGTACGGAAAAGGCGCTTCGCTTGGTGACGGAATGGCGCTTGCCAATTTAGGTGATTTGTATTATTTTGGAGAACATGTCATACAGGATTATGATAAAGCTTTGGATTTTTATCAAAAGGCCGAGAAAAAAAACTACTATAACTACGATAAAATTTCAGAAATCTATTACCAGCTAAGAGACTATAAGAATCTTTTGGTCTATTTAAAGAAAGACTATGATCAGTCTTATTCGGGGATCTATTACGGTATTATCTACGAACATGGCATGGGGGTAAAAGCCGATGCAAAGAAAGCTATTAAGTACTACGAACAGGCTAATGCTTACAATGCTTACGAATATGCTACTCAGCGTTTGGTGTACTACTACGGTGAAGATCCGGTATTTAAAAATGAAAAAAAACTTCAGAAGTGGAGATCTTTCGCTGAAGAAAATGGCTTCAAAATCAATTAGCAGGTATTTACTTATATTTACATTCTTTACTACAATACAACTTAATAAAGATAAGGGTTTGATGCACAGGTTATTGTTTATATTTATTGTACTTTTTTGTCCGTTTTTTGTTCAGGCACAAGATGTTTTAAGCAAATTAGAAAAGGAATATAACCATGCTTCAAACAATACAACAGAGCAGCTGAATCTGGCTCCCAAATACGCTACAGCCTTATTTTTTCATAACCTTAAGTCTAAATCTTATCAGGTTTTAGAAACCAATATCTCCATCGCCACAAAACAGACTGATGGGAAATACGCCACTATTTTGTACGCCGTACAAGCCATGAATTATCGGCTTGATAATAAAGGAGCAGAGTCTTTAAAAAGCCTGGACATGGCAAAAGGGTATAGCTTAAAAACGAACAGCAACGAAGCCAAAGGCTATCTGCAATATGCCAAAGGCTGGATTTTGGTACGCAATAATAAAACGACTGATGCCGTTGCTGCTTATCTAAAAGCGATCGAATATTACGAAAATTCGCCAACCACTTCCACGCTGTACGGAAGATTTGGCAATACAGCCAAAGAGTTGTCTGCTATTTATTCCAACCTCAATGAATACCAACTGGAAGAGAAATACAGCAAACAATTTCTCCTGTTGGCATCCAAACAAAATGATCCTAATCTTATCTTCGATGCCTATATGAGAATGGGCTACGTATACGAACAGAAATACACCCAAAATTCATCGAATACAGAGTTTAGAAATAAAACAGAGCAGTATTATCTGCAGGCTATCACGACTTTCAACAAAAATAAAGAGGCTATGCTCAACAGAAGCAGTCTTTCCTATGCTGCGATCAATTTAGCCAATCTGTATACTGGTTTTAATAGAGAGAAGGCCATGCAATATGCCAGGTTAGCCAACAGCGTGAGTCTGGAAATAGGAGATCCCATTCATATCGCTTCTTCATTTGGGATTCTGGCAGAACTGGCCCTACAGGATAAAAATTATGACTTAGCTAAATCTTATTTTCTAAAAGCTTCTATGGAAATTGGGAAAAGCCCTGTCAGAGATCATAATATAGAATTGTCTATTCTTGAATCTTTATCCAGAATAAGCGAAGAGCAGGGCAATTATAAAGAAGCACTTACGTATTATAAAAGTTATGTTGACAAATATAAAAGCGTTTACGATCAGGAAAAACTGGATATTACCAAAAGATTGGAATCTCAGTTTGATAAAGAACGACAAGAGCAGAAATATATAAAACTGCAACTGGAAAGTGATAAAAAAGCACAGGAAATTAAGTTGATCAACATCCTGCGGGCACAGCGGGAACAGGTGTACAACAACTTAAAACTGGTAGAAGAAAACCAACGTGAACGACTGAAATTCTCAGAACTTGAATCGGAGAAAAAAGAGCAGCAGCTTCACTTGGCAAAATTAGAAACCCAGCAGAAGAACAACGATATCAACACCTACAAAAAGCTGCTGGCGTTCAAAGAAAAGATCAATACTTACTATATTTTCTTTATTATATTCTTCATTGTTTTGATCCTCTTACTACTTTATGCCTATAAACAGCGTGCGAAGTCCATCAAGCGGAGAGACGAGCTGCATACTTTAGCCATGGAAAAAGAGAAACAAAACTCAAAAATATCTACGCTTACAGCATTACTCGAAGGACAGGAGCAGGAGCGTGGCCGTCTGGCCCGTGATCTCCATGACGGATTGGGAGGTCTGCTTTCGGGAACCAAACATCAGTTGTCTTATTTGAACCCTCATCAGTCCGGGAATATAGAAGAAGGGATTTCTAAATCAATTGACCAGATTGATGGTGCGGTGGAGGAGTTAAGACGTGTAGCGCACAATTTAATGCCCGATTTACTACTGAAATACGGTCTTGAAATCGCTATTCAGGAGTTTGCCCTGCGTATATCCAATAATGCATTAGAAATTCACACAGAATTTATCAATTACAGCAATTCCATATCACAGGAAAAGCAACTGATCATTTACAGAATTATCCAGGAATTGGTCAACAACGCCATAAAACATGCCAATACTTCCGAAATTATTATTCAGATCAGTGAGGAAGAAAATGCATTAAACCTTACCGTAGAAGACAATGGAAAAGGTTTTGACCCTGCAAGCTTAGACGAGAAAAAAACAGCCGGTTTTCACAATATAGAACTCAGAGTCCAGTTTTTAAAAGGAACGATGAATATCACCTCCGAACTGAATATTGGAACCAGTATAGAACTTCAAATTCCTATTCATTAAACATGATAAAAGTAGCCATAACAGACGATCATCCACTTCTCTTAGAAGGATTGAAGAATATTTTAGGAAACAGCAGCACTATAGATGTCGTAGATTGTTTCAGAAACGTTTCAGAAATGAATGCAGGCCTTGCAAAGCAAACCATTGATATTTTGTTGCTGGACATCAATCTGGTAGATACCAACAGCATTGAACTCATAAAACCTTTAAAGAAAAAATACGGAAATCTCCAGATTATTATCCTTAGCGTTCACAATGAACTGCCTGTAATCAATAGTTCTTTGGCTGAAGGTGCTTTGGGATACATTCAAAAAAATGCTTCAGTTTCTGAAATTCTGGAAGGCATTACTACCGTATATGAAGGGAATCGGTTTTTATGCTCACAAACCAGGTCTGTTCTGGAGAAAAAATCGGTGGATGGATTAAGCCAGGTCCCGAAATTGACAAGAAGAGAAAAAGAAATTCTGGGGGAAGCAGCAAGAGGGCTTACGACCAATCAAATGGCAGAAAAGCTCTTTATCAGCCCGCATACGGTAGAGAGCCACAGAAAAAACCTTATTGAAAAATTTCAAACATCCAATCTCAGCTCAGCGATAAAATTAGCGATAGAATACGGCTTGATTATCGCGTAAAAATATTCATTCCACAAAAAAGGCCTGCTTTCATTACGGAAGCAGACCTTTTTTTATATAATCAAATAATTTAGGTGTGTAGTCATTAATCTTTGAATTTCAACGCAGCCTGGAATAGGTTTTTCTTTCCTATTAAATCATACTCGTCGTTATATTCAGGCTGATACATTAATAGGTAAACGCTGCCATCAAAATCTTTTAAATTGATGGGCTGATCCACCATGATATCATAAAACCTTGTAATAGTACGGGTAGCTGTCCACTGTTTGATGTTGCCTTTAGGGTTTTTATCGAATCTATGGTCTCTCGCGTCTGTATAATACCAATAGGAAGGCGCAGAATCCATCAGAAACATTTCTTTGTCCTTGTTATAGAGTTCCTCCGCCATACCTGTATTCTGAAACCATGGAACCTCCGTATTCAAAAGACCTAAGGCTCCGGCATAAATATCCTTATTCGTAGTGGCCCCCACTAAAAATCCCTCCAGATTGGTAGAGGTAATTTCGAACAGGAATGTAGATTTTTTCAGTTCATAAACATCATTCACGGGCTCAATCACTTTTCCATCCTGTTTTATAACTACTTTTAAGGATTGTGCGAAAGTCATAAGACTTAGTAAACAAAAAAGAAGGGTTAAACTTAATTTTTTCATTGTATCTCTTTAAATAATTGCAGCAAAGATATTAGACTTTATTCCCTTAGACACTCGCTGGTTTCAGGGGTTTTTATCTTATTGATAGATATTAAAATGCATCCTTACTTAAAACAGATTAGCTTTCAGTTGAATTTTGATAAAAGCCGTTTTCTGTTTTTTACCATTAGCCGAAGCAGAATTGAGTGGATAAACTTCTGCATAAAAGGTCTCATTATCTGTCCAGAATGCCTTTTTTTCATCGGCTATTTTGAAGTTGGTGAAATTGGCATACAAAAGGTTCTCCTGTCTTTTGGTTTGTGGTAAATATTGGGTGATCACAAAATTACTCCCCACATCATTATTGGATGAGATGTAAGTGACCCAGCTCTTAGTGGGTAGAATCTGTGGATAACCCTGTGTACCCAATTCAAACATGGGTGCATTTTTTATATTGTAAAAAGAATAGAAAGAATCTACGGTTTCATCAGTATTTTCTTTGAAAACCTCCAGATTTAAGAAAGGTGATCGTCCTACATATTCATTAGCAAGTGGTCCGGTTTCGGTAGATATATTTTCATGTTGTGTGATAACCTCTTTTCTGCTATTGTCAGTGTATACCCAGTTACCATCTTGCAGCTGTACATTCGGATTTTTTACCAATGCTTCACCGATTCGGTTTTTTAAGCTTGCTTTAAATTCCTGCTCTGAAATCTCAGCAATTGTTCCGTATTTGCTAAAAGATTTATTCTTAAAATCATCAGATTTTTTAAATGTACTGCTTCTGATCTCATAAAGATCCACCCCTTTTAAAGTCAATTCAAATGATGCCTTGAATTCTGATTTCAAAACAAAAGCTTCAATGCTGTTCGAAATATTATTATCAATGCTGTAATGAATGGAGTAGAAGTCCTTAAACTCTTCAAATCCATAATAATTATGAAGTTTATGATAAGCTATTTTCAGATGAGCCGCATCTTTGCTTGGACTTACAAAAAACTGTATAGAATCCAGCTTGGTGAATAACTGAAAGGGGACATCCTGTACATTATCTACTCCTTTTATTTTTTTGAAATCAGCAAAGGTTATTGTTTTTTGCTTAATTTCAGTTTCCGTCTTGTTGGTTTCTGACATTTTATTCTGTTGGTTACAGCCCACAAAAACAACCATAGATGATATAAAGAATTGATTTAAGAATTTCATTTTTATATTTTTGGGCAAATGTATCAGTATTCAGACCAGCAGCCAACAAAACCGCCTAAAATGGGGAATAAATGGCTGAAAACAGGGATATATCAAACGATAGAATTTGAACAATTTTACAAAACGATACACTAAGTATTGTAAATTATTTTTATAAAAATGAAAAACGTAATAATCAGCTTTTCAGTTGTCATAGCTTTACTAGCTTCCTGCTCACCTGTTACAGAAAAAAAAGTGGAAAAAAATGCTTCTCCAGATGTAAAAACAGCTCCGGTTTCTAAAACGGATCCGGAAAAGAAGGACATACCAAAATTAGAAGTGCCAAGTGATTTTACATCGTTAGTTCCTATTGATGTATTGAATAGTAAAAGCACAAATGTGTATGAGAAATATGGAATTGAGTTCTCAGGTAACTGTTATTCATGCGATTTAGCAAGTCTATCCATCATAAAGAACAAAATAAGATGGACGAATGTTTGTGATGAAAAGGACATCTTTGAAATCTTTGATTTTTCATATTCTATAGAAGGAAATAAAACTATTTTTAAAACCCCGGAAAGAATTTATACTTTAATTCAAATAGATAAATCTCCGGTTTACGAACTTGTTATAGAAGGTCAGAAATTGGAAATGAAAAACAAAAGAATATCCACCTATTTCACCACCCAAAAAGCTTTGCCTCTTTTTACAGAGCATGATTGTGGTGATTTTGAAGGATAATAGAATTTTATAAATTTCTATGGGAAGATGATCGTTGGTTCAGGCGGTAGAGTAGTCTGAATCAACGGTTTCTATAACTTTCCTGAAAATTGTACAACAAAAAAACCTCAAATTGCTTTGAGGTTTATATGTAAAATAATGATTTAATTATTTTGCTGGTTTTTTAGGACTCATCATCATAATCATCCTTTTTCCTTCAAGCTTAGGAAGCTGATCTACTTTACCTACATGCTCCAATTCCTGAGCAAGTTTTAAAAGCAAAATTTCTCCCTGGTCCTTAAAGATAATCGAACGTCCTTTAAAAAATACGTAGGTTTTTAATTTTGAACCTTCTTCAAGGAATTTTTCAGCATGCTTCTTCTTGAATTCATAATCGTGATCATCAGTCTGAGGTCCGAAACGGATCTCTTTTACAACCACTTTTACTTGCTTAGCTTTAAGTTCCTTTTGTTTTTTCTTTTGCTCATACAAGAATTTTTTATATTCTAATATTCTTGCAATAAAAGGTTCTGCTTTATCAGAAATTACTACTAAATCCAACTCCTGATCCGCTGCAATCTGTCTTGCTTTGTCAATTGGATAAATTCCTGGCTCTACGTTATCGCCCACCAAACGAAGCTCTCTCACACGAATTTTATCGTTGATCAAGTGTAAGTCCTCCTGTACAGGACGTCTTTGTGGGCCCCTGTTGTTAAATCTTTGTGCTATTGTATTATAATTTTATTGGTTAATTACTTAATTTAATTGATTTAAATATTTAAAAATTGAAAGATCCCATTTATTTTTGAATCCTTCAATCTTTTAATTTTAAATTTATATTGCTGCCTCTTTTTTGAAGTAAGCTACAAAATCTTCTAGTTTCATCACTCCAAGATCTCCTTCTCCACGTCTTCTTACAGAAATCGTGCCTTCATTTTCTTCATTTTCCCCTACTACAAGCATGAAAGGAATCTTCTTCAATTCAGCATCACGGATCTTTTTACCTGTCTTCTCGTTTCTGTCATCAATCTGACCGCTAATATCGTGATTTTCCAAAAATTCTGAAACTTTTTTCGAATAATCTACATATTTTTCACTGATCGGTAGAATAATAAACTGATCCGGGCTCAGCCATAATGGGAAATCACCTGCCGTGTTTTCTAACAAAATAGCGATGAAACGCTCCATAGAACCGAAAGGTGCTCTGTGGATCATTACCGGTCTGTGTTTTTCATTATCATTTCCGATATAATGAAGATCGAACCTTTCCGGTAGGTTATAATCTACCTGAATGGTTCCCAGCTGCCATTTTCTTCCTAAAGCGTCCTTCACCATGAAGTCAAGTTTAGGACCATAGAATGCTGCTTCACCATATTCGATAACAGTTTTCAAACCTTTCTTCTGAGCAGCATTGATGATGGCACTTTCTGCTTTCTCCCAGTTCTCATCAGAACCGATATATTTTTCTTTGTTTTCAGGATCTCTTAATGAAACCTGAGTAACAAAATCTTCAAAACCTAGAGATTTGAAAACATAAAGAGTCAAGTCAATTACTTTTTCAAATTCTTCAGATAGCTGATCCGGAGTACAGAAAAGGTGAGCATCATCCTGAGTAAATCCACGAACTCTTGTTAAACCGTGAAGCTCTCCACTCTGCTCATATCTGTATACGGTACCGAACTCTGCATATCTCTTTGGCAAGTCTCTGTAGCTCCATTGTGAAGTCTTGTAAATTTCACAGTGGTGAGGACAGTTCATTGGCTTCAGCAAAAATTCTTCACCTTCGTTCGGAGTTTTGATCGGTTGGAAGCTGTCTGCTCCATATTTATCCCAGTGACCAGAAGTTACGTATAATTCTTTAGATCCAATATGTGGAGACATTACAAATTCATACCCTCCTTTTTTCTGAGCTTCTGAAAGGAAGTTTTCCAGTTTTCTTCTTAAAGCAGTACCTTTTGGCAACCATAGGGGTAAACCGGCACCTACTTTTTCAGAAAATGCAAAAATTCCAAGTTCTTTACCTAATTTTCTGTGGTCTCTTCTTTTTGCCTCTTCCAATCTTTCAAGATATTCAGTAAGATCTTTCTGTTTAGGGAAAGAAATACCATATACTCTTGTCAATTGTGGGTTCTTTTCATTTCCTCTCCAATAGGCTCCTGCTGCATTTAAAATTTTAACCGCTTTTACAATTCCTGTATTTGGAATGTGACCACCACGACATAAATCTGTGAAATTATCGTGCGTTACAAAAGTGATTTCTCCATCATTAAGATTAGAGATCAATTCTACTTTGTACGGGTTGTCTGCATATGTTTTTAAAGCTTCATCTTTAGAAACCGGATATAGGGAGAAGGTAGAACCTTTCTTCGCATTTTCTAAGATCTTTTTCTCAATCTTTTCAAAATCTTTTTCAGATAAGTTTTCATCCCCGAAATCTACATCATAGTAGAATCCGCTTTCAATGGCTGGCCCGATCGTCAACTTAGCATTAGGATAAAATTCAAGGATTGCCTGCGCCAAAAGGTGGGCAGAAGAGTGCCAGAAAGCCTTCTTTCCAAGATCATCATTCCATGTCAATAGCTGTACCGTAGAATCCGTGGTTATAGGTGTGGTCGTTTCTACTTGTTTGTCATTAACAATTGCGGAAATGGTGTTTCTAGCCAATCCCTCGCTTATAGATTTTGCCACATCTAGTGGAGTCACTGCTCCCTCGAATTCTTTGACATTATTGTCTGGAAGTGTAATTTTTATCATTGTTTACTAAGAAATTTTAAGATGCAAAAATACGGAATTTTTAGATAATATACTATATTAGCAATATATTTAGAACGAGAAATTAATATTAAAAAAGAAAAACAGGGGTGTTTTTGTCTTATTGAACTCCAGATTCAGCTTGTCGCATAAAAATACTTCAGAATTTTCTGATCTGTATTTCCTTGCTATTATGACTCATTTTCTTTTTTGAAACGCTTTAAAAACAAACAAATTACACTTCAATATGAATACTATAAATGTTGATTTGCACTGCGATTTATTATGCTATTTATTAGAACCGGGCTCATTAATTGATGACAAAGAGCTTGGCTGTTCACTTCCTTATTTAAAAGAAGGAAATGTAAAACTTCAGGTTATGGCCATATATTCGGCAACAGGAGACAATAGCACTGTTTATGGAGCAAAACAGAGTGAAATATTTTCAGATCTCCTGCAAAATGAAAGTTTTTTCTTATTGGATGGTGAAAACTATAAGAATCCTGAGAACACAAATAAAGTAGGGGTTATTGCTTCTATTGAAAATGCATCCGGCTTTTGTGGCGAAAGTGATACCCTGGAATCTGGTTTTAAAAACCTGGAAGATATCATTGAAAAAACACAGCGAGTTCTTTACCTGGGAATAACCCATCATACTGAAAACCGTTTTGGAGGAGGAAACAATTCTGATGTGGGACTGAAAGATGACGGAAAAGTTCTTCTAGATTATATTTCAGAAAAGAATATCGCTATTGATCTGGCGCATACCAGTGATCAGCTTGCCTATGGAATTCTTAATTATATAGATCAAAGAAACTACAAGATTCCTATTTTGGCAAGTCATTCTAATTATAGACAAGTACATGACAAAAAAAGAAACCTTCCTGATGAGCTGGCAAAAGAAGTTATTAAAAGGAAAGGATTAATAGGGCTCAATTTTATCCGCAACTGTATTGATGAGAAAAATCCCGAAATGTTATATGAACATATTCAGTACGGTCTTGATTTAGGAGCGGAAGATACTATTGCTTATGGTGCCGATTTTTTCTTTTGCAAAAACCATCCTGATAAATCCCGCTATCCTTTTTTCTTTGAAGGATATGATGACGCGTCTGCGTTCAATGCAATCAATAAAGAAATTGAAAAACGCTTCTCATCCGAACTGGTAGAAAAGATCAGTCATAAAAATGCTCTTAGGTTTATAGAGAATATGTATAAATAAAAACAGCATTGAACACGATTGTATTCTCTCGCAGATTCAGCTGATTTCGCAGATGTACATAAAAAGATCTGCTTAGTTTGCTCAATCGGCGAGAGATTATTTTTTAAATAAATTGACTGTTTTAAATGTTTAATTTTACATTAAATAAACTATTTTAATTGCTTTTAAAACAGTGATTTATGTGTTTTTATTTAATGCTTTCTTTTATACTTTACTTTCTGTTTGATGATTTCAATTACATCTACATTCTGGACTTTAGATTTGATCCATCCATGAATATCAATATAAAATAATGACCGTCTGTAATATTCATTATTAGAAAATTCTTCCAGCTTTTTATCAAAACTTTCAAAGGCTTTCTGTCTTTGATTCAACACCTGATTATTAAGATTCTTAAAAAACTGAATGCTTTCAAAATGGAAGTCTTCCGGTTTTTTCATCTTTTTTGCAAACTTCAATGTAGAGGCAATAAATTCATCATAATCCTCATCATTTCCGGACTCATACTTCGCCATTAAAATCAAAATGCGGGTATGAAACAACAGATCTTCCTGTACATTTCCTTTTGACTCTATCACCCTCATAGAATACTCAATTGATTTTTCAAACATTTTACTGCCGAAAAACATCGCTGCCATTTTAAGGTAGAGAATCATAAAGTGGTGTTCGTCAATTCTTTCTCTGAGTTTTTCCATTTTTAATTCCACTTCAGGAATAAGCTTGGTTCCCGTGAAAAATTCGCCTTTTACAAAGTGAATATTCATCAGTGTATTGTAGTGGGTAAGGAAAATAAGAGATTGCAGATTTTCATTCTGGGCAAAATTTTCAGCATTTACCATCTTATTAAAGTTGGCAAAATGTTCTTCCAGAATGTCAATATTTCCATACAGAAACAGAATTTTCAGCAGATACGTATTGCCTTTGATGTACCAAACCGGATGACTGAAGATCATTTCAGGCTTCTTATGAAAAAGATCTACCCATTGATAAGCATATTTCAATGTATACTTATAATCCTGTAAAAGCTGGTTTTTCCAGACATGAGCCTTGTAATACCAAAGCTTTTCAGTAAAGTTCAGTTTTTCCGGGCTTATATTTTTAATCTGAGCATTGAAAACATCCATCACTTCCTGTCGGCCTGTATCATTTTTTACATAGCCATGGGTGAGCATTTCACTGTATAATTTCAGTGAAAGATTAGATAATTTTGTGGTATATCGGTTCTGTTTGCTTATTTCCTGGGATTGTTTGATGAGCTCTTCAGCGCGTCCTTCAATACTTCGTGTAATAAACTGTGATTCAATCACTTTTTCAAGATCTATGATTTCGGAAGCAATACTTTTTTCATCCAGTTCGAGGGCAGACTGCTTGGTTTTATCCAATATTTTTAAAGCCTGCTTATAAAGTCCTTTTTGATAGAGGATATTGGCAAAATCCAACTGTTCCCGGAGCTGAATTCTATAATTCTGATGGCTTGGGTTCATCCGGAGACTTACCAGAACCTGTTTGTAAAGATGGGCTTTAAGATTGGAAAGTTGCTGCTTTGTAGAAATTTTTTTCTCAATAATTACACTTTCATCATATTCCTTCATCTTGTCTATTTCGGAAAATAACAGGAGAAATTTGGCATCTACGTTAATTCCGAGACGGTTTACATATAACTTAAACTGTCGTTTTTCTGAGGTGGTCAATGACTTTACCAATACAAACAAAAAATCTTTCTGCAATTCTGCCATTGTAAATTTTTATAAATTAAAATACTGACTAATAAATGAATACGATCATTTTTTCAACAGTTGAATATTGTAGTTTTCACAAAAAGTGAAAATCAAAAAATATTGCAAGCTGTAGTTTTGAACCAAAATTAAGTAAAAAACTTCACTTATGAATTCCGATAAAATTGAAATTTTTGATACAACACTAAGAGATGGGGAGCAGGTGCCGGGATGTAAACTCAACACGGAACAAAAACTGATTATTGCTGAAAGGCTGGATGGGCTGGGGATTGATATCATTGAAGCAGGGTTTCCGATTTCCAGTCCTGGAGATTTTGAATCTGTTTCTGAAATTTCAAAACTGGTGAAAAATGCAAAAGTATGTGGATTGACAAGAGCAAATAAAAAAGATATTGATGTCGCTGCAGAAGCATTGAAATTCGCCAAAAGACCAAGAATACACACCGGAATCGGAACTTCTGATTCCCATATCAGATATAAATTCAATTCAACAAGAGAAGATATCATTGAGAGAGCAGCAGATGCAGTTCGATACGCAAAAAGCTATGTGGAAGATGTAGAGTTTTATGCTGAAGATGCCGGAAGAACAGATAATGATTACCTGGCACAGGTATGTGAAGCTGTAATTAAAGCTGGAGCTACAGTGTTGAATATTCCCGATACCACAGGATATTGTCTTCCAGAAGAGTATGGACAGAAAATAAAATACCTGCGAGAAAACGTAAAAGGAATTGAAAAAGCAGTATTGTCATGCCATTGTCACAATGATCTTGGGCTGGCTACTGCCAATTCTATTGCTGGAGCTATTAATGGTGCCCGTCAGATTGAATGTACCATCAACGGATTGGGAGAAAGAGCAGGAAATACGGCATTAGAAGAAGTCGTCATGATTTTAAAACAGCATAAAAATTTAAATCTGCATACTGATGTCAATTCCAGAATGTTGAATGAAATGAGTACAATGGTATCTGAACTGATGGGGATGTCTGTGCAGCCTAATAAAGCTATTGTTGGAGCTAACGCATTTGCGCACAGCTCGGGAATTCATCAGGATGGAGTAATCAAAAACAGAGAAACTTATGAAATCATTGATCCTGCTGAAGTAGGAGTGAATGCATCTTCTATCATTCTTACTGCAAGAAGCGGACGTTCAGCATTGGCATACCGCTTTAAAAATATCGGGTATGATATTACGAAGAATGAACTTGATTATTTATATCAGGAATTTTTGAAAATTGCTGACCTTAAAAAAGAAATTGATAACGATGACCTGAGCATCATGATGGATTCTTTCAGCAGAAAAATAGGGTAAGGTTTGATTTAAATCAAGATAAAGTAAACAATGGACAGTAATAAAAAGACACTTTTTGATAAAGTTTGGGACGCTCACGTAGTAGAAACTATTCCTGACGGACCCCAGATTATCTACATAGACAAACACCTTATCCATGAAGTAACGAGCCCTCAGGCTTTTGCGGAACTTGAGTCCAGAAACCTGGAAGTATTCAGGCCGGAACAGATTGTAGCAACAGCTGATCATAATGTTCCTACTTTGCATCAGGAGAAGCCTATCAGAGATGATCTTTCAAGAAATCAGGTAGAGCAGCTTACCGAAAACTGTAAGAAAAACAATATTGAACTCTTCGGATTGGGGCACCAATATCAGGGAATCGTGCATATCATTGCTCCGGAACTGGGAATTACCCAACCGGGAATGAGTATTGTTTGCGGTGACAGCCATACTTCTACCCATGGAGCATTCGGATCTATTGCTTTTGGGATTGGAACGAGCCAGGTAGCGCAGGTTTTTGCCAGCCAGTGTCTGCTTCTCAACAAGCCAAAATCAATGAGAATTACTGTGACGGGTACTTTGAATGAAAATGTTCAGTCTAAGGATGTTATTCTTTATATCATTTCAAAAATAGGAACAGATGGTGGAACAGGATATTTCTGTGAATATGCTGGAAATGTATTTGAAGAAATGTCGATGGAAGGAAGAATGACCGTATGCAACATGAGCATTGAAATGGGTGCCCGAGGCGGAATGATTGCTCCTGACGAAACGACTTTTGAATATGTAAAAGATAAAAAATTCGCTCCGCAAGGTGAAGAGTGGGAAGAGAAAGTAGAGTATTGGAGAACCCTGAAAACAGATGATGGGGCTATTTTCGATAAAGAGCTCAGCTTTGATGCTGCAGACATCTATCCGATGATTACCTATGGAACAAATCCGGGAATGGGGATTTCTATCCGTGAAGTAATTCCGGCTCCCCAGAGTGAATCTGAAGAGAAGGCATTACGGTATATGGGATTGGAAGCAGGTCAGACAGTTAACGGCATCAAGGTTAACTATGTTTTCATAGGAAGCTGTACCAATGCAAGAATAGAAGATTTCCGTTCAGCAGCTCAGTATATAAAAGGAAAAAGTAAGTCCGAAGCAGTGAAAGCTCTCATAGTGCCTGGATCTCAGCAGGTTGTTAAGCAGATTTATGAAGAAGGATTAGATAAGATATTCAATGAAGCAGGATTTCAGATCCGTCAGCCGGGATGTTCAGCGTGTCTGGCAATGAATGATGATAAGATTCCTGAAGGAGAATATTGTGTATCCACTTCCAACAGAAACTTTGAAGGCAGGCAGGGACAAGGAGCAAGAACCATTCTTGCCAGTCCGCTTACCGCAGCAAAAGCAGCGATAGAAGGTAAAATTTCCGCTTTTGAAAGTGTACACTAAAAAGGAATTTTAAAATATGTTTTAACCATAAAGTCACAAAAAATGATAACACTTAAGTAAGAAGAAGTTATCATTTACCTGCATAAAAAGTGAAGTCTTTTACCTCTTCTTAAGTGAACTGAAGGGTAAAAAAGAAAATTTTTGTGTTTTTGTGGTTCAAAGTCTAACAATATAGAATACATGCAAAAATTAGTTATTATAAAATCCACTGCAGTTCCATTGCCAGCAGAAAATATAGATACAGATCAGATTATTCCGGCAAGGTTTCTGAAAAGTATAGACAGAAAAGGGTTTGGTGAGAATCTGTTCAGAGACTGGAGGTTCAATATTCATACAGGTGAACCGAATCCTGACTTTGTTTTAAACAATCCAAAATTCAGTGGTGAGATTCTGGTGGCAGGAAATAATTTTGGCTGTGGAAGCAGTCGTGAACATGCTGCCTGGTCTTTAACGGATTATGGTTTTAAAGTAATTGTTTCCAGTTATTTTGCGGATATCTTCAAAGGAAATGCTCTCAATAACGGACTTCTTCCTGTAAAAGTTTCCGAAGAGTTTTTAAAAGAAATTTTAGAAGGCATCAATGAAAATCCAGACAATGAAATTGCGATTGATGTAGAGCTGCAGTCTATCAGCTTTAAAGATACTACTGAAACCTTTGAGATTGATTCTTATAAGAAAATATGCCTGCTAAACGGCTATGACGATATTGATTTTTTAATCAGCAGAAAACAGGCGATTACAAAGTTTGAACTAAAGACACAAAAAACAAATGAACGACAATTATTTTAAAATCGCGGTTCTTCCCGGAGATGGGATCGGCCCGGAAATCATCAGCGAAAGCATTAAAATATTAGATGTTATTGCTGAAGCTTTTCAATGTAAATTCCATTTTGATTATGGATTAATCGGTGCAGAAGCTATTTTCAAAACAGGAAATCCTTTACCGGATGAGACCCTGAAAATCTGTAAAGAATCTGATGCTGTTCTCTTTGGGGCCATCGGAGATCCGATTTTTGATAATAATCCGGATGCAAAAGTAAGACCTGAACAAGGGTTGCTAAAACTTCGCAAAGAGCTGGGATTGTTTGCCAATATCCGTCCTTTGAAAACGTATGGTTCTTTAATTGATAAGAGCCCGCTCAAAAGAGAGATTATTGAAGGTGCGGATATTCAGATCTTCAGAGAACTGGTAAGTGGAATCTATTTTGGTGAAAAATTTACAGATCCTGAAGGAGCGTATGCTTATGACGTATGTAAATACAGCCGTGAAGATATTATTCCAATTGCGCATATGGCATTTCAGGAAGCGCAGAAAAGAAATAAAAGACTTACACTTATTGATAAGGCTAATGTTCTGGATACTTCAAGATTATGGAGAAAAACATGTCAGGAAATTGCCACAGAATATCCCGATGTACAACTTGATTATATGTTTGTGGATAATGCCGCGATGCAGCTGATCCTTAATCCTAAACACTTCGATGTTATTTTGACTGAAAATATGTTTGGAGATATTATTTCAGATGAAGCGAGTGTGATTGGAGGTTCTATCGGGCTTCTGCCATCTGCTTCGGTGGGTGAGAAAAATGCTTTATTTGAGCCTATCCATGGGTCTTATCCTCAGGCTAAAGGAAAAGGAATTGCAAATCCTGTTGCCTCTATTTTAAGTGTAGCCATGATGCTGGATCATCTTAATTTACAGGCTGCAGCCAGCAAACTAAGGCAGTCCGTGGAGCATGCTATTGAAAATAAGTATGTTACTGTAGATCTGAATACGAAGCAGTATTACTCAACAAGTGAAGTGGGAAACTTTATTGCCGACCATATCAGATATTCCGAAAAGTCGTATTACAATTTTGAAAATATCAAGATCGGAAAATCAACCATTGTATAGAAACAAAAAGTTCATTTAGATAGTTAGAAAGAAAAGTTCCGCCTCATATGAAGCGGAACTTTTCGTTTTTTAATTATAAAGAAGCTTTGGCAACTCTTTTATCTTTTTGTATTATCCGTTTTTCCTGATTTGTTTTTTGAAGCTTTTTGAATGTCTTCCTTATCAATTTCAGGTGGATTGGTCTTTTTCGAGGCAGCAGGAATATCCTGGAAATCCTCATTCTGCTTTTTAGTTTCTGCGGTATTGGCAGATTCTTTTTTGTTGGTGTTTCCTTTTGTATTCATGACTTTAAATTTTTAATTTCAAAAATATTGATATTATCATTCAAAGCGCTTGCCAAAATGGGAAAAGCATACATCACCCTCCGCGTGTTACTGATTTCTGGGTTGGTGACTTTGGAACATCTTCTTTCTTATCAGAAGCATGTTTTTGTGGAGAGGTATTGTTAAGATCCTCATCCTGTTTAACCTCCAGTTTTACCGGATTTGTTTGTAGAAGATTTTGGAACTTTTTCTTTCTCTGTCTTTTTTGGAGATGGGTTGTTTTCCAAATCTTGATTCTGTAACGTCTCTTCTTTTTCTTTTTTGTCTTCTGTTGAATTCATGATATTAGTATTTAGTCTTAGAGACCTAAGATACCAATTTTTCCTGTCTTATCTTCAATAGTGTAATTCAAAGCTTTTGCCAGGACGAAAATGTTATTAAGATTTTCCATTAGCTGCTTATGGCCTTCACTTCTCAGCTGATTCTGGTCAATTGATTTTTCTGCGGTTTCTTTAGCTTTTTGAGTAACATTCTTAATGTCTTTTTCCTCAATTCGGTTAAAGAAAGAATCATCTAAAGACTGGATTTCAACGCTTGGTGTGATTCTGATATCTGCATCAGGAAGCTCTGTAATAACAAGTTTTTTATTGATGGAATCTACTTCGATCTTCATTTTGTTAAGATCATAAGAAACCTGCGCATTGGTCTTTGTATAGGTAATAATGCTGTTGCTTGATACCTCCTTGCCAAATACTTCAAATCCCATCTTCGTTTTCTGCATACTGGAGGTATTCTGTTCGATTACCACCATCTTATTCATCTTGGAAATCTGATTGGTCAGGATATAATAATCCGATTTCTCAGTTTTATTTCCCAGGTTTAGGCAGGATTTAAGACCGAAAAACAGCAGTATCACAACGCCGGCGCCGGTTGCAAAAGACAAAATTGTTTTATAATTTCTCAAAATCTATTTAAAAATTTCTTTGATAACAGATGAATCATTTTTTTTCAGAATCTGAACCAGATCTCTTTCAATATATCCTGTAGTAGGCATTTCTATAATTCTCCCAATTTCTTTTCCATATCTTTTCAGGATAATAGTAGGAACTTTCTGAAGATTATAAAGACTTTCATCCCCGGTAGGAGATTCCTTCTTACGGTTTACGGCAATAATGTTTAATTTATTTTCCGGATAATTTACCGCTTCCAATATTTTCATCAGTCTTGGAAAATCTCTGTGGCTGTCCTCACACCATGTTCCCATAAAAACAATGATGTCATAAGTGCCAATTTTCTCTTTTTTCAATTCACTGACTGCCTTTTGGTCAAGAACATACTCGTCATGTTCTTTTACATACCAATCTGCATAAGGAGCTTTTAAAAACTGCTCTTTCAATTGATTTCCTAAAAGCATTTTGCCATCTTTCTGGGTGTCAACCTCACGATTCATCACTACTTTTTGAGCGCTCAGCTGCTGAACGGCTAAAAATAAGCTTGAAAAGGCAACAATATTGGTAATAAATTTCTTCATATTTATTTTTCGATAATTGATTTTAAATCAGCAGGAGAGTAGTATTTGTTTTTCAATACTTTATGATCTGCCTGTCTGTAAACGTTAAATTTTTCTCCAGACTTTTCATAAAAAGATTCTACTTCCTTTTCTTTATAGAATTCAACAGTTTCCTTTGCCTGCTCTTCATTATCACATGCCTTCGACATATTAGAACGCTGAACTTCGTTGAATAACTCTACAAATTTGTTGCCAAGTCCGAATTCCAGTACAGCACCACTCAAAACGTATTGAAGATCACATAATGCATCCGCAATTTCTACAATATCATTATCTGCAATGGCCTGCTTCAGTTCGTTTAATTCTTCTTGTAAAAGTTCTACTCTCAGATTGCATCTTTCCGGAGAAGGAATTTGTGGGGTATCTAAAATAGGGGCTTTGAAAGTAGTATGGAATTCTGCTACTTGGTTCAAACTATCAATTTTATCCATGAATTTTTTTATTTCCCACAAAGATAGAAAAGGATTTGTAAAATGTGAAATGTACAGCGTAAAAAGAATAAGCTGTCAGGAATCTCAGTCTCTATCTGACGATTTAAAATTAAAAGGCATTCTAAACCATGATCTCACTGGTACTCCATTAGTTTTTGCAGGAACCCATTTTCCTTTTATTTTTTTGAGGGCAAATTTTATATCCTCAAGAAGAATTTTACTATTTTCTATTTTAGGTTCAATATCTACATTTGTGATGTCTCCATCTGTATCTACTGCAAAGGATATAATAAATGTTCCTTTGGGGTTGTAGGATTCCCAGTCCAGATAATTTATTAAGCTTTCACGGACGTCTTTTCGAAATGCTTTGATTCCGCCGGGAATGGCAGCAGACTCATATGATTTGGCAATATTATAATCAGATTTGTAATTTTCAAAGAAATCTTTCGGTTGAAATAGAAAATCAAAATAAGCAGAAACTGTCTTCCCGTCTTGTTCCGCAGGCTGCCAGTTTTTCAGGCTTCCTAAAGATTTGACCACAAGAGTAAAAGCACATTTGTTTTTTTCTATGACGCTTTCATCACTTTTTTTCTTTATCAAAGCAGGTTTGCCATTCTCATCAATCTTTAGGCTTATAAAATAGATTTCATTTTTATCACATGGTTTCGACCCGCTTTTCAGAAAATAGTCCTGCATGTCTGAGAATAATTGGATGGAACCTCCTTTGTAAGGAAACTGGCCATCAGGATATGTGGCGAGTGTTTTTTGTGAAAATGCTGATTCGGAGAGTAGAATAAGAAGGAATAAGATTGTTTTTTTCATTTTAGAAGTGTTTCCACGGTTAAGAGTACTTTGAATGAGTACGATTAGTTTGTTTGCTAAATTAAGAAAAAGTCCACAACTTTCAGGTTGTGGACTTTTCTGTATTCGGTATAAATGATTTCAATTATTCATACTTCCATAAGCCAGAGATACTTAGGGTCGATAACCCTGGTTGTTTTTCCCCATAGCTAAATACACCAATGTATTGCGAATGACAAGATGAACAATCGGTGCCAAAATATAACGTTGGCTGATCATTGACTGTCAATTCTCCGAAATACATCATTCTTTGAGAAGTTTCGCTGACCATTCCGTGTTTTAACAATTCACTTTTGGATAAAACTTGATCTTCGTTGTATAGCTGAAGTATTGCAAATCCTGATTCGTAGGGTTTTATTTCTACGGTATTTTTATGACCACAACTGCAGCAGGTGAAAGTGGTGGTTGCAGAGGGAAGGGCTTCATCATTCATGAAAGTGCTTTTTGCAATAGAAGCCTTTTTAATAATGCTTATTTTTTTTGATATTGAATACATTTGAATTTTTTATGGCTGAATAACTGTGCCTACTAAGTTAGGATATTTTCCGCTAGGACTTTTCTTAATGGTAATTTTTATATACCCTTCCTGTGCCAGTTTATTCCATGTTTTCTGATATCCTGTATTGATGTCGATTGGAATTTTCCACATCGTTTGTTTTCCTTTTCCTGCCTGATTAAACCAAGGAATAATATCTGCTGTCTGAGTTTTGAACTGCATGGAGTTGTTCACTACATCAATTTCATAATAAAAGTCGTATTTGTCTTCCGCTTGATTTAAAGCTCTTTGGGTAAAAGTATATACATATCCGTTGATAATAGGACTTGTAAAACTTCCTCCTAAAGTAGGAACACCCGTTCCATTGTAGCTCCCGACAGCACCACTATAACGGTCAAATTTTTGTCCAACTTGTAAAGACACTTCATCAACAATGTTATATCCGCCGTTTGCAGGAGGCCATCCGCCATTTAAATTATTGGCTTTAAATAGAGATTCCAGTTCGCTCCATTTACCTTGTTTGTAAAGGTCGTAAGCCTGATTTCTGATAGTTTGGCTTACGGAGTTATTGTTGTCGTAGGTTGCTGCCAGTTCATCAGCATTTTTGTAGAATACGGTGGTAACGTCCGGATTCGTTTCAACTTGATCATCCCTGTCCGAATTACAGGCAACCGAGAGCGAAGTAATCGCTAAAAAAAAGAGGTACTTAAATAAATGTTTCATATATAAAATTTTAAATTATTTTAAAATTAATAGGGTATTAAAGGAGTCTGCCTTTTTGAAACATCATTTTCTTTACAAAAATCTTAAGTGAAATAGTAGTATGAATAGTATTGCTATTTTTCAGCCTGTAAAAGAAAATTTCAGAACTGAAATTGGGTTGAATAATACACTTTTCTGACAATACATTGTTGAAATATCAATTCATCTCAGAATAGAGTCGAAAGAAGCAACTGCATCAGACGTCAAAATAGGGTCTGGAGCTCCCTTAAATACAATCTGGGTAAACGGCACAACAAAATATTGTTATGCGATAAATTTAAATCAAAAAACTTAAATATTGGTGATTTTATTTTAAATAAAATGTTTTTATGAAATTAATTACAATAATAAATACATTATGTATAATATTTTACACTACAAAAAAAATAAAACTGCCCCCTAAAGAGCAGTTTTTCACATCGTTTAATTTTAAGGTTTTTAGTTTTTAATAAACCTCTTGGATGATTCTCCAATTTGAAGCATATAAGCACCTTTGATAAGATTACTTACATTTACTGAGCCTCTCTGTAGTTTTCCTGAGTCAATTAGTTTTCCACCCATATCGAAAATCTTGTAGTCTTCCGAAGTTGTATTGGAAATATAAAGCACATCTCTAACTGGGTTTGGATAAAGCTTAATATCTGTGATCAGATCTTTTGTATTCTGAAGATCTCCTTTTCCTGAAGAAACGATATTAAGGGTATAGTCTTCAACCTGGCCATAAGTGAAAGCTTCACATGATGAAGTAGGTATTGAGCTGTACTTCATCATCACTCTCATTCTTGTAGATCCCACAGTAGCTGTAGCTGGAATGGTAATAGATCCTGTAACCGGGCTGGTTGTAGAACCTGCTTTTGTCCATGCTAATTCTCCGCTGTCTGTAAAGTCGCCATCACCGTTATAATCAATATAAACAGCATATGCTTCGCTATACTTTGTAGAAGTCCAAACCGGAGTGATAGAAATGGTGTAAGCACTTCCTCTTGTCACATTGGTAGAAACTGAAGTGAAGTTTTCATAACCTGCTGTTCCTGTAGAAGTGTTATTAATCGATCCGAATGTTACATTTCCGATTCTTTCATCAGCTGTATTGGATGCTGAAGAAGAGCAATATGAAACAGTTCCTCCTGAAAGAGTGGTAACGCTTACTGTATTGCTGGAAACGGAAGCATTTCCTGCTGCATCTTTTGCTTTAACAGAGAAAGAATACGTTGTTGCAGGAGTAAGTCCTGTTACGGTATACGTCGTAGAAGCTGAAGATCCGATTAATGAAGCACCCTGATAGATGTCATATCCTGTAACTCCTACATTGTCTGTAGCCCCTGACCATGAAAGGTTAGTGGTAGTAGCAGTTGTTCCTGAAGCAGCAAGGGTAGGAGCTGTAGGAGCAACGGTGTCAGGAGTTCCGGAACCTGCATTTACAGAGATGTTGGCATTATTTACATCAAAGAAAATGTGATTGGATCCTTTTACCATGATTCTTCCTGTCGTTGTAGTAGAATTTGGAATCGTAACAGCCTGCGAACCATCATTTGGAGTTCCTGCTAATAGAGTAGTCCAGTTGTTTCCGCTGTCTGTTGACCAAAGAATATCTACATTGGCTGTATTGACACTATTGGCTGTAGTTCCGGCTACATCCCATGTAATTGTTTGAGAGCTTCCTCCGGCATAAGTGGTTGCTGAGTTTTGTGAAGTTACCAGGAATGGTCCTGCCGTTGAATTCACAGTGATTACAGCATCATCAGAATTATTTCCAGAACCTCCCGCTTTGTTGTCACGAACGGTGAATCTGAAGTTCAATGATCTGGCCACTGAAGAAAGAGCTTCCACAGTAATTTCAGAACCCGCTGTAGTTGTTGCTCCCGTTAATACAGAAGCCATTCTTGGGAAATATCTTGCTGGAGATGTTGTTGGAACCCATGATCTGAAGTTAGGTCCTGAAGCTTTTGTTGCACTGGCGGCAGAACTTGCTCCTGTCTGAGAAGAAGAAGCATTGTCTATCTGTTCCCAGATGTAGGTTAAAGAATCTCCGTCAGCATCCGTTCCTGTACCTGTCAGTACGAATGGAGTTCCTTTTGGAATTGTATAGTCTAAGCCTGCGCTAGCTGTTGGAATAGAATTTCCTGTATTGGTATTGACAGAGCAGGTTTTAGCTTTAATGTTATTGGTGATCTGCTGAATGCTTATCGCATGGAAAAACGCATCAGAATGCGGTTGGATATCCTGGCTGGTAATTCCTGCATACCCCATGATTGTTGATCCTGATCCCGGTTCCATATTAACACCTGTTCCTTCATTATTCATAGAGAAGGTATGGTTTCCGCCGAACTGGTGTCCCATTTCGTGAGCCACGTAGTCGATGTCAAAATTATCTCCTGAAGGAATAGCATCTGCTGGAGAAGTGTATCCGCTTCCTTTGGAACCGTTTGTACAGATACAGCCGATGCAGCCTGCATTTCCTCCACCTCCTGAAGCTCCGAACAAGTGTCCGATGTCGTAATTGGCTTCACCAATTACAGAAGTCAGAGTGCTTTGTAATTGAGAATTCCAGCTGCTCATTCCTGAAGCTGCGGAATACGGATCTGTAGAAGCGTTGGTATAGATTACAGCGTCATTGTTGGCGATCAGAACCATTCTTGCGGCAAAATCTTTTTCAAAAACACCGTTTACACGAGTCATTGTAGTATTCATTGCGGCCAGAGCCTGAGCTTTTGTGCCTCCAAAATAAGAGGTGTATTCTCCTGTACAGGATAGAGCCAGCCTGAATGTTCTCAGTTTGGCATCGTCTGCATTAGGTCTTGCAGCAAGAGCAGAGTTGGAAACTCCTTTCTGTGCGGCATCTACTACGGTACATTCAAACTTGTTAAGATCATCTTTTTTGTCAGATTTTCTGTACACTACATAAGTGGAAAGATCTTTAGTGTAAGGTTCGATGAATACGGCAGATTTATCACCATAAATTTCCATTGAGGACAGTCCGAGTGGAGAAACACTGAAATAGACTGTAGAGTTAGGATCATCCAGACCTTCTCCTACGTAGGATTTGATATCCGGATATTTTGCTGCCAGCTCGGGGGCAAAATTGGAATTCTCCCTCACTTTAAAATTTTCCATTCTGCCTTCAGAATTGGGAAAAGAGATGATGAGTTCTGATTTTTCGCCTGCTGCAAGTCTTTTGGGAGCCTTTGCCAGAACATTTTTCAATCCGTTGATGTTCAGGTTGTACACCTTTGGATTGCTGATGCTGGATTTGTTTTCAAAAATCTCTGATGAAGCCTTTCTGGAGCCTTCAGACCAAAGACGGTCAGTCTGTGCGAAAGAAATACCCGAAATAAGGAGCATTCCAATCAGCGTTAATTGTTTTTTCATATTAAATATTAAATTTGATTGTGGAATATCAAAGCTAACAAAAAATATGTTATTGAAAACTAAATTTTTTAAGAATATTTTAGACTTTTCATCTAATTTATTATGCGATGCATTGAGTATAATTGAGAAAGCCTCTCTCTAAAAGAAAAATGACATACACCGCAGCATATGTCATTCTTAATTTGTTCAATATAATATTTTCAATTACATTTTATCATCAGCAGTGGGGCCATAAAGCCCGGGAACTTTATTTCCGGTTGATCTTAAATAAACAACCAGTTCTCCTCTGTGATGGTACAAATGATTATAAAGAAAGCCTCTTATCACCTGAATCTTTGGAGACGGAGGGAAAAGTACATTTCCGTTCATTTCCATTTTCCACTCATTGAAATAAGTGTTTTCGTCAGAGTTTTCAAGAACTTTCTGTGCATTGGCAACATTTTCTTCAAATTTTGCTAAGATATTTTCAGCTTTTGAAATATCTCCTTTGTCATACTTATACGCACCCATATCAAAAGTATCCTGATTGAAAGTGGATTCGTACCAATTGTATACTTCAGCAATATGAGAAGCGAGCTGACCGGTTGTCCAGTTTTTTTCAGACGGTTTCCAGTCTAGTGCGCTGTCAGGGATTGCCTGTAAAATTTTTCTGGTGTTTTCAGCTTCGTGCAGAAATTCACCTAAAAGTGCCTGTTTAATCATTTGTATTTGTTTTAAAAGTTAAGATTATCTTGTGATATCTCTTCCAATTACCAGTCTCTGGATTTCAGAAGTACCTTCACCAATGGTGCAAAGTTTAGAATCTCTGTAGAACTTTTCAACAGGGAAGTCTTTTGTGTAACCGTATCCTCCAAAAATCTGAACAGCATTGTTGGAAATTCTCACACAAGCTTCAGAAGCATATAGTTTTGCCATAGCTCCTTCTTTTGTCATTTTTTGTTTAGCATTTTTCAGTGTAGAAGCTCTTTGGATAAGAAGTTCCGCAGCATCAATTTCTGTTGCCATATCTGCCAGCATAAAGTTGATAGCCTGGAAATCTGAAATTGGCTTTCCAAACTGATGTCTTTCTTTTGCATATTTCAAAGCAGCTTTATAAGCACCTCTTGCAGTACCTAAACTTAGTGCAGCGATAGAAATTCTACCACCATCCAACACTTTCATTGCCTGCTTGAAACCTTCTCCTACTTCTCCTAAACGGTGGGAATCTGGTACGCGTACACTATCGAAAATCAGTTCTGCTGTTTCGGAAGCACGCATTCCTAATTTATTTTCTTTTTTTCCGGAAGTAAAGCCAGGCATTCCTTTTTCTAAAACAAAAGCAGTAGAGTTGTTCTTAGCTCCTATTTCTCCTGTTCTTGTCATTACTACGGCAATATCTCCTGAAATAGCGTGAGTAATAAAGTTTTTAGCTCCACTGATGATCCACTCATCACCATCCTTTACAGCTGTAGTAGACATTCCTCCTGAGTCTGAACCTGTGTTGTGCTCTGTAAGTCCCCAAGCTCCGATTACTTTTCCAGAAGCTAGCTGAGGAAGCCATTTGTGTCTCTGCTCTTCATTTCCAAATTCATAGATATGGTTGGTGCAAAGTGAGTTGTGTGCTGCTACAGAAAGACCAATAGATGGGTCAACCTGAGAAATTTCGTCCAGAATAGTAACATATTCATGATATCCTAAGCCGGAACCTCCATATTGTTCAGGAACTACAATCCCCATGAAACCCATTTCACCTAATTGGTGGAACAGATCTTTAGGAAATGTTTGGCTTTCATCCCATTCCATAATGTTCGGTCTGATATTCTTTTCCGCAAATTCTCTAGCCGTCTCCGCTATCATTTTGATGTTGTCAATAGTCTCTGTATTCATATGATAATAATAGTTAGTTCCCAAAGATAACCAAATTGGCGGAATGCTAAAAAAAATTATTTCATTCATAATATTTAGAGGGCAATTCTATTAATTTTCAATTTTTTATATTTTAAAAATTAATACTTTCGTAATAAAATATTCTGCATTTTGCGTTTTTTATTTCACTATTTTAGTCCCCCAATTTTTAAGGCATGAAAAAAATTCTACTTCCTATCATTTTAATTTCCTCTTATTTTTCTGCGCAGGCTCCTGCCGGATATTATAACGGAACAGCCGGATTGACGGGGTATGCCCTGAAATCTAAACTTCACGATATTATTTCGGAAAAAATGGTCAATTGGCATTATGACGATCTTAAAACGTATTATGGCCAGACTGATCTTGACAAATATTATGATCATGATGCTTCCAATACTCAGTATCTGCTGGATATCTATTCTGAAATCCCTTCTGGGCCGGATGCTTATGAGTATACATTAGATCAGTTAATAAGTACTGCAGGTGCAGAAGGACTAGGGTATAACAGAGAGCATATGATGCCACAAAGTACGTTCAGTACAAGTTCATCAATCAGTGATTATCCAATGTATTCTGATCTGAATTTTATTATTCCGGCTGATGCAAGGATTAACCAGTTAAGGAATAACTATCCTTATGGAATAGGAAACAGTACGAATCATTATATTTTCAGCAATACTTCGAGGATGTCTAATGCGGCCATTCCCAATTACCCTTATACCGGAAGAGTTTACGAACCTATTAATGAATTTAAAGGTGATATTGCAAGGACTTTATTATACTTTGCAGTGAGATATGAAGGGAAATTAGGTTCGTTTAATACGGCTTATAGCACATCTGCAAACATAACACCTGCTACAGACCAATGTCCGCTTGACGGAACAGAAGAAAGAGCTGTTGATCTTCCTTATATTGCTATGCTCAAGCAATGGAGCAGTGCAGACCCTGTTTCGCAAAGAGAAATTGATAGGAACAATGCTATCTATACCATACAAAAAAACAGAAACCCATTTATTGATCATCCTGAATGGATTAATATAATTTGGTCTGAAACGCCGGACAGTGTTGCTCCGGCAGCTCCAGGATCACTGGTTTCAACACAGCAGAATGCTTATTTTGTGAATTTGAACTGGACTGCTTCTCCCGATACCGACGTGCTGGGATACAGAGTGTATATGAATGGTTCGGCAACGCCTGTTACAGTTACAAAAGGAACTTCCGTAAGTATTGATCACCTGAGCCCGTCAACAACTTACACTTTTACTGTAAAAGCTTTTGATAAAGGATACCTGGAATCTCCGTTCAGTAATACGGTTACAGCTTCTACGATTGCTTCGGATTCTTATGCTCCGGATCTTATGATTACAAAGTATATATCAGGAACCAATAACAGCAACAATACCATTAAGAATAACGCGCTGGAAATCGTTAATAAGACGGGGCATGAAGTTAATCTGAATAATTACAGGATTAATATTCAGTTTAAAAATAACAGCTCAGGAGCCATCTATAGTGGAGATACGTATGAACTGGAAGGGAAGGTCGGGAATAATGAAACTTTTGTTATTTTGAATCCAAAAGCTACTTTGTCGTGTTATACCAATGATCAGGCAAAGTTTGTGACAGCTTCTGATCCTTTGACATTTACCGGAGGCAACTACGTAGAGCTTGCTTATAATAAGACGGTTACGGTAGATGCTATTGGGGTAAAATATACAACGAACAATAACGGCAATGTATCTTTGTATAGAAAAAGTACAATCAATAAGCCTGCGGATACCTTTAATATCAGCGAGTGGGATTCTTATCCTTCTAATTATTGTCAAAATCTGGGGGGTACTCTGTCTACTTCAGAATTGATTGCATCTCATGATGAATTTACCATCTATCCAAACCCGGTTTATGATAACCTTTATGTAAAAGGAGAAACGGAAAAAATAAAAACAGCCCAAATTATAGATCTTTCCGGAAAAGTGATTTATACAGAGAAAGATCCGTTCAGAAATAAGAAAAACATTTCTGTGCAAGGAATTCCGACGGGAATCTATTTCTTAAAGCTTGATGAGAATGCCCATCAGTTTATCAAAAAATAAAAGACTCTCAGTATTTAAATAATAATCATTTTTGTGATAAGCCAAACCTCACAGGTTTTTAAAACCTGTGAGGTTTATTTTTATATGGTGTAGAAATATTTAAGAGGTTGCTTCGCTTTGCTCGCAATGACTGTCCTAGCCCTGATAGAAGCGGTTACCCCGGAGTACGGCGGTAAGGTTGGAGGATTAAGGGGTTGGGATAGCCCGGAGCGAGGAGTATGAGCGGATAGCAGGAATAGCTTCTCACTAAAAAAATGAAAAAAAGTAGAGTTAAAGGAAATGTAATTTTAAAAATTTTCTCCGTTTTTTGTTTTTATATAATTTTGCAATTTTATATAAAGTCTTAAAAACCTTATGTTTACTACATGATCGATATAAGCAGATTCACTAATAATCAATATCTATAAGTGTTTCTGCTTATATTTTTTATATATAAGTAATTATGCTTATATTTGCAGTATGATAGCGGTCATTACCGGTGATATTATAAATTCACAGCATGCGGATACTGAAGTTTGGATTACCAGACTAAAACATCTTCTCGAAAAATGGGGGAGCGCTCCTCTCACATGGGAAATCTACAGAGGAGATGAGTTTCAGTTCAAATGCAATATTGATGACGTTTTCTGGCGTTTTCTAGCCGTAAAATCTCTTATTAAAAGTCAGGAAAATTTAGATGTAAGAATGGCCATAGGTATTGGTGAGGAAAGTTTTTCTTCTGAGAAGATCACTGAATCCAATGGTACCGCCTATGTCAATTCCGGCAGGCTTTTGAATGACCTTAAAAGTGACGGTCACACCGTGGCTATCAAAACATCCAGTGACCCGGTTGACAGAGATCTTAATATCCTGTTGAAATGGTCGTCCAAAGATTTTGATAACTGGACGATGGCTACATCAGAGATTATTCATGAAATGATCATGAACCAGGATATTACGCAGGAAGATCTTGCCAAGAGATTTGCTATTTCACAGTCTTCTGTAAGCCAGAGACTGAAGCGAGCCAACTATGAGCTCATCGTGGAAACCAACCAGTATTTCAGAAAGAAAATCTCAGAACTATAGGCATGATCTTTATCAAACTCATATTGGCACATCTACTCGGAGATTTTATACTTCAGCCAAATTCATGGGTTGCAGATAAGGAAAACTATAAACTAAAAAGTAAGTTTTTATACTTTCATATTCTGATTCACACTGCTTTAAGCCTTATTTTCCTTTGGGATCTGCAGCTTTGGTGGGTGGCAGTTTTGGTGGGGATTACTCATTTTATGATAGATGCCGCAAAGCTTAGCTTTCAGAATGTAAAAACTAAAAAAACATGGTTTTTCATTGATCAGGTGCTGCATGTTCTGGTCATTGCAGGAGTTTCTTTTTATTTTCAGGAATTCAGCTTCAGCTTTTTACAAAATCAGGAATTTTTAAAGCTTATCATGGCCGCATTGTTTCTGACAACACCTGCTTCTATTTTTATCAAAATATTATTGTCATCCTGGACCCCTGCTCCGGATGGCCCCAACACTATTCAAACCGAATCTTTATCAAGTGCCGGAAAATATATCGGAATTTTAGAACGCCTGCTGGTTTTCACTTTTATCATGGTGAATCACTGGGAAGGCGTGGGTTTCATGGTAGCTGCCAAATCTGTTTTCAGGTTCAGCGACCTTGCACAGGCAAAACAGAGGAAACTTACAGAATATGTATTAATTGGTACACTGCTGAGTTTTGGACTGGCTGTCTTAACAGGAATAATAATAAAATAAATCAATAAATCTAACTACAATTTAGAAAGTAAAATTATGAGTCAAAAGAAAGAAATGTTGTACGAGGGGAAAGCAAAACAGGTATTTGCTACCGATAATCCTGATGAAGTAGTAGTACGTTTCAAAGACGATGCTACAGCATTTAATGCTCAAAAGAAAGGTCAGGTTGATCTGAAAGGGGAAATGAACAATGCTATTACAACCCTTATTTTTGAATATTTAAATGAAAAAGGGATCAAAACTCATTTCATCAAACAATTGGACGAAAGAGAGCAGTTGGTAAGAAAAGTATCTATCATTCCTTTGGAAATGGTAGTAAGAAATTACTCTGCAGGAAGTATGGCACAAAGATTAGGAGTGGAAGAAGGAATAAAATCTCCGGTAACGATCTTCGATATCTGCTATAAAAAAGACGAATTGGGAGATCCGCTTATCAACGATCACCATGCTGTTTTCTTAGGTGCTGCTACGTATGAAGAGCTTGACGAAATGTATGAGTTAACTTCAGACATCAACGAGATCCTTATCGACCTGTTTGACAAAATCAATATCATCCTGGTAGATTTCAAAATCGAACTTGGTAAAACTTCAGACGGAGAAATCATCTTAGCTGACGAAATTTCTCCTGATACATGCAGACTATGGGATAAAGATACCATGAAAAAATTAGATAAAGACAGATTCAGAAGAGACTTAGGAGAAGTTACTGAAGCTTATGTTGAGATCTATAACCGATTGAAGAACTTACTTGCAAAATAATTTTAGAAATTAGAAGTTAGATATTAGAAATTAGTATGAAATCGCACCGGATAGAAGATTTGAAAGTCTGGAACAAATCAATGGCTTTAGTTAAAGAGGTTTATGTGATCTCAGCTGAATTGCCAGTGGAAGAAAAATTCGGACTACAATCTCAAATCAGAAGATGTGCTGTTTCAATACCGTCTAATATTGCAGAAGGAGCCGGAAGAAATAATAAAAATGAATTTTACCAGTTTCTCGGAATTGCGTTTGGTTCTACCTATGAACTACAAACACAGCTTCAGTTATTGATTGATTTGAATTTTATTTCTGAAACAAAAATAGCTCCCTTAAAAGAACTTTTAGCTGAAATTCAGAAAATGATCTATTCATTAAAAGCAAGTTTAAAATTATAATTGAAGTTAACTTAGACTAATTTCTAACATCTAATATCTAACTTCTAATCATTAGAAAAAATAGAAATGAAAAGTTTAGACATTCATAAAAGTGAATATTTAAAACAGTTTGAAACCCAGACTTACGGGAGAAATCTTTTCAGAACTCAGGAAGAGGAAAGATTGGATGCTCCTAATGAAGAATGTGGGATCTTCGGATTGTATTCGGATAATGATCTGGATACTTTCTCTCTTTCACAGTTCGGGCTTTTTGCATTACAGCACAGAGGTCAGGAGGCTTGTGGTATTTCCGTGTTAAAAGATGGAAGAATTACCAACATGAAAGACGAGGGACTGGTTTTAGATGTTTATAAAGACATTCAGGAACCTGAAACTTTTATGGGAAATTCTGCAATTGGGCATACCCGTTATACCACTGCAGGAGATAAAAAGAAATATAACTTCCAGCCATTTTTCGCGAAAAACGAATATGACCAGATTATACTTTCTATAGCGCACAATGGTAACCTTACCAACGCGAGAGAACTAAAAACAGAATTAGAAGCTGAAGGCGTTGTTTTCAGAGCTACATCCGATTCTGAAGTGATCCTGAGACTGATCCAGAAAAACCTTGATTTAGGTCTTCGTGGAGCGATTAAAGCAACGATGGAAAAGATCGAAGGAGCTTATTCTGTAGTTGGGATGACAAGAAACAAATTCTTTGCATTCAGAGACTTCAACGGAATTCGTCCATTGGTGTTAGGAGCTATCGACGAAAGGTCTTACGTAGTTGCTTCAGAGTCTGTTGCACTAGATGCAGTAGGAGCTCAGTATGTACGTGATATCCTTCCGGGAGAGATCATTTATACCAATGAAAACGAACCTGGAAAACTTCACTCTTACATGATGGATGAGGCGAAAGGAAAGCAGAGAATATGTTCTTTTGAATACATTTATTTTGCAAGACCTGACTCTACCTTAGAAAACATCAATGTATATGAGATCAGAGAAAAATCAGGGGAGAAGATCTGGGAGCAGGCTCCTGTAGATGCCGATTTGGTTATTGGAGTTCCGGATTCCGGAGTTCCGGCTGCAATTGGCTTCTCTAAAGCTTCAGGAATACCTTTCCGTCCTGTTTTGATCAAAAACAGATATATCGGAAGAAGTTTCATTGTTCCTACACAGGAGATGAGAGAAAGGGTAGTGAACCTTAAACTGAACCCAATCATCTCCGAAATGAAGGATAAGAGAGTAGTGATCATTGATGACTCTATTGTTCGTGGGACAACATCAAAGAGACTGGTTAAAATTTTAAAAGATGCAGGCGTAAAAGAGATCCACTTCAGAAGTGTTTCTCCACCTATTATTGCTCCATGTTATCTGGGAATTGATACTCCGTCTAAAGATGATTTGATCTCTGCGAATATGACTACAGAGGAACTTAAAAACTATCTGGGAGTAGATTCTTTAGAGTTTTTAAGTATTGATAACCTGAAAACTATTTTAGGATCTGCCAATCACTGTTTCGGATGCTTTACTGAAGAATATCCGGTAGAAAAAGGAGAGGAGGTAGAATTATTCAATTAATATCTTTATTGAAATATAAAAACAAAAAGAGCTAGGGCTGTCCCTGGCTCTTTTATTTTATAAATGTAGCAAAAGCTTAATATTCCTGTATTATACAGTACACAACGAAGTTTTAATTTTGTCAGATTAAAACTTCAGGATATGAAAAACGTATTTTTGACGGGTATTTTTCTGGTATGTGCCCAACTTTATTCTTCACAGTCTTTCGACAAACAGGCACATCGCGGTGGAAAATCTCTTTACCCCGAAAATACAATCCCGGCCATGAAGAACGCTCTGAAAATGAACATCACAACGCTGGAAATGGATCTGGCCATCACCAAAGATAAAGAGGTAATTCTTTCTCATGATTCCTTCCTTTCTCCTGAATTGGTCACAAAGCCGGATGGAACCTATATTCCAAAAGACTCAGGTTTTTATTATAAAATCTATGAGATGCCCTATGCAAAGATTAAAACTTTTGATGTAGGATTAAAGAAATTGAATAATTATCCTGATCAAAAGAAAATGAAGGCTCAAAAACCCCTCTTTTCAGACGTCATAGATGCGTGCGAGTCGTATGCCCGTGAACTGAAAAGACCACTACCTTTTTATAATATAGAAACTAAAACCCGACCGTTCTCAGATCATATATTTCATCCCGAACCGAAAGAATTTGTTGATCTGATGATGAAGATTATCGTAGAGAAAAAAATCCAGGATAGGGTCATTATTCAGTCTTTTGATCCAAGAACACTGGAAATCCTTCATAAGCAATATCCTAAAATCATGACCGCTTTGCTGGTAGAGAAAGTGGATGATAAAAAACTGGCGCAGCAGCAGGCTTATTTTAAAAATATTCCTGTAGAAAAATTCAAGATGTATCCTGACCATCTGAATGGAGTATCCGGAGATATGAAATTCCTGAGTTTTACCCCGACTATTTACAGTCCTGATCATACTCTTATTACTCCCCAATTAATACAGGAATGCCATGCATTAGGGATGAAAGTGATTCCCTGGACCGTCAACTCAAAAGAGAGATTACAGGAATTAAAAGAGATGGGAATTGACGGTGTAATCAGTGATGATCCGAGAATATTTGAGTAAACATATTTACATAGCTGTACTTACAATAATAAATAGCCGGAAGAAATTCTTCCGGCTATTTTATGCGTACAGATGGCTGTACTTGGGGTTAAAAAATTGGTTCTATAATTAAAATTTATAGTTCAAACCTAACTGAAATACTCTGTTGTTATTTTCAGCTGCAGGTCTGCTCTTATCGATCTTTGTCAAGCTGTTTACATATCTTGCACTGATCCCGATATTGGAAGTGATATCATACCCTAAACCAAGACCTAAACCAAAGTTGAATTGGTTGATCATGTCTTTGTCGATATCTGCAGAGTGAGAACTTGAAGTGGTTGTAGTAACCCCACCAGTAGTACTTGCTACTGTAGTTTCACCTTTGTTTTTTCCATTAATGAAATAACTGAATTCAGGTCCTGCTTCAATATAAAACTTATCAGTAGGTCTCATTTGAACCATTAATGGAACTGAAATATAGTTCATGTTTACTCTACTTTGTGCTTTAGTTTTTACATTCGTCGCTCCGTTATCAGTTTCTGTAGAATAAAGTACATCTTTTGCTCCCATTTGGTTATACAATACCTCTGGTTGGAAGCTAAATTGTTTTGAGATTGGAATATTAACAAATACACCTGCGTGGAAACCTAATTGTTGAGTATTGATTCCAAACTTCTGTTGGCTGAAGTATGCTGAGTTTCCCCCTGCTTTAATCCCGAATCTAATAGGTTGAACATCTTTTTTTAGCGGTGATGCATTTACTGTTTTCGTTTCTGTCTTTGTTTCTGTCTCCTGAGCAAAAGCTAGCGTACCAGCAGTTAATGCTAATCCTAAAAATAACTTCTTCATAATTTTATTTTATAATTTTACTATTTGTGTGTCGTATGATTTATCATTAGACTCCTATTATTTTGCAAATTGCTTGCCAAAGTTGGAAAATGCTTATTGATAAGGCTTTTCAGGCGGTTTCCAGAATGCGTTTTCTGTAATCATTTATCACTTTTCGATGAATAAATAGGTTGCCAAACGTGATATTTTATGAAAAATGCTCAATGGTAAAAAAGCTTGATTGTGGATAATTGAAATCATGAAAATTTAAAAATCAGAAACGGTTTTTAGAAAAATAATGAGTTGTCCGGAATGTTTTTAACATGAGAAATAAAAAATACCGAACTTAAAAGTCCGGTATCAATTTTGAAAATAATAAATATCTCTATTTAAACTTATAAGCTACCCCAATCTGAAGCGCATTATTTCTTACCTTATCTTCTTCTTGGTTGTATTTGTACACTTCAGTAATACCAGCCGTAAATCTTGCTGTAACAGCAAAATTTTGAGTAAAGTAATACCCTGCACCAATACCTATTCCCAGATTGAAACGGTTAAAGAGACTTTTTGAAATGTTTTTCGAAACATGTTCAGTATGGTCAATGGTTACTGAATTTCCGGTAGTCTCGATAGTGGTTAAGTCTCCTTTTGTTTTTCCACCTAGCAAGTAACCAAATTCAGGACCTGCTTCCACATAAAGCTGAGGAAGAATATTATACTGAACCATTACAGGAAGACTAAGATAATTGAGTGTTGTACTGTAATCATAGTGCTGTGTTTTTCTGTAATTGCCAGAGCTTGTTCTGTAGTTGTAATCTGATTTTGATCCCAGTTGGCTGAAAAGAAGTTCCGGCTGAATGCTAAATTTCGCTGAAACCGGAATATTTGCGAATACTCCTGCATGAAAACCTACTTTCATTTTTTCGTTGTTATCATATTCATAACCGTCTCCTCTGGTCAATGTTGAACCATTTAATCCTGCCTTAACTCCAAATGTAACAGGAGATGAAGGAGAAGCTGTCTGAGTTTTTTCTTGTGCATTTGCAAAAAGAACACTTGTGAATGCAAGTGCTGCAAAAAATTTCTTCATGATTTAAAGTTTTAATTTAATTTTCTTCATTGCGACAAAACACCTGCCACAAAGGGGAAATGTGATAAAAATCATGCAGTAAGCGAAAAAGTCAGACTTAAACAAATAAACCTGACTTTTTCTATTGAAATCAAAATGTATCTTAATTATATAGACAAAATACGTTTCAGTATTCTGCTGTGCACTCTAATGTAGTTTTCGGGAAAAAGTTTATAATGGTAATAGTTAGATTTCAGTTTTGAAATTCAATTGATTGTTCAAAAGAATCAATACTTATTTTATTGTAAAAACAGAAACCGTAAGTTGAGGATTTCCGAAATAGAGTACAATCACTACTCACTACGCAAATTTCTTGCCAAAATAGATGTCAAATAAAAAAGCCGGATAAAATTAATCCGGCTTTGTATTGAATATAAAGTTTTGCTGTCTAAAAACTGAATTCAGTTTTTAGAATTTATAAGCTAAACCTACCTGGAATACTCCGTTTCTTGAAGCATCACCAGTATTGTTTTTAGGAACATCAGATAATCCAGCGGTATATCTTACATTCACTCCGATATTTTGTGTGAAATAATATCCAGCTCCAAGACCAATTCCGAAATCAAAAGATTTGAAGTTATCTTTAACGTCTACAGAATTACCGTTACTTTTTCCTTTAGCACTGATAAGGAAACCGAATTGAGGTCCAGCCTCTACATATAGGTTAGGAATCAAGTTGTACTGTAACATTACTGGTACTGCGATATAATCCATATTAAGTTTCACATCACTGTTAGATTTAAGTTTAGCACCCATACCACTGTATAATACTTCAGGCTGTACAGAGAAGTCCTGTGCTACTGGAATGTTTGCGAAAACACCACCATAAAATCCTGCTTTTGAATTTAAATCACTGTTAGAAATGCTAGAAACATTAAGACCTGCTTTTACTCCGAATCTCACTGGAGAAGATGAAGCAGTAGAAGTTGAAGTCTTCTGAGCGAAAGTAAAAGTACCTGCTACTAAGGCAAGGCCTAAAATTAACTTTTTCATAAGTTTTATATTTTAATAGTTTTTAAGTTTTATTTAACATTTCATTAAGAATCAAACGGTGTGCCAAAGTTGGTGAATGTGATTAACTTATTGTTTTAAAGCTATTTACATAAGTGGAATCCTTGCTTTTGTATAAAAAATCCGGGCTCAAAATGAGCCCGGATCTACTTTAATTATAAAAACTTGTCGTAAAAAGCTGATAATGCTTTAGAATTTGTAATTTACTCCTACCTGGAATACATTGTTTTTCACAGAACCTGATCGGTCATATCCATAGTGATATCTTTGACTTTTGTTTACAATATCAGATAATCCTGCAGTATATCTTACATTTACACCAATGTTTTTGGTGAAATTATAACCTGCACCCAAGCCGATTCCAAAATCAAAACCTCTGGTTGCATTTTTAAGCTGTAAACTTGATACATCGTCTTTCAGTCTAGCATCCGTTAAGAAACTAAATTGAGGACCCGCTTCTACATAAAAGTTAGAAAGCGCTTTGTATTGAAACATTACCGGAATGGAAACATATTCTAAATTAAGTTTTGCCTCACGACCCCCTTTTTCTTTTGCTCCTACAGTACTATACAATACTTCCGGTTGAATAGAAAAATCCTTTGATACAGGAATATTCACAAAAACACCACCATAAAATCCCGCTTTTGAATTCATATCCATATTAGAAAGGTTGGATACATTAAGTCCTGCCTTTAAACCGAATTTGATTTTAGAAGAAGATGGTGCTGATGAAGCAGTTGTTTCAGTTGAAGTGGATGTGCTTTGAGCAAAAGCAAAAGTACCTGCAATAAGAGCCAGGCCTAGAAAAATCTTTTTCATAGATTAGTTTTATTTTTTAACTTGTTTAACATCCGACAATCAACAAACAACATGCCGTGAATCCCATGAATAAAGAATTTATCGTTTTTTTAACAGATGAAAAAATCAACATTTTGGGAGGTATGTTTAACCTTTTATGAACTCAATAAAAAATTAACATAAAAAAAGACCAGATTAAAAAATTAATCTGATCTTTTCTATTGAATATAAAATTTGTTAGTGAATGGATAAGCTTATTTAAATTTATAAGCTAAACCTACCTGGAATAGGTTGTTTCTTGTAGCATCAGATCCGCTAGGTCTGTTTTTCGCTACATCTGTTAAACCTGCCACATATCTTGCAGTAAGTCCTAAGTTCGGTGTGAAGTAATATCCAGCACCAAGACCGATACCAAAGTTGAATGTGCTTAGATTGTCTTTGTAGTTATCTGTAGTAGATGACTGTCCATTAGATTCATTTTTGAACTTGTTCTTAGCACTTACCATAAAACCGAATTCTGGTCCTGCTTCTACATAAAGATCAGGGATCAGGTTATACTGGAACATTACCGGAACTGTAATATAATCTAATTTAGTAGAAGCTGAATATTTTGTTCCAGCCAAAGTATAATTAGATTTATTACCGTATTGCGAGTATTGCACCTCCGGTTGAACACTAAATGAACTTGCTAATGGAATGTTTGCAAATACACCTGCGTTGAATCCTATTTTAGATTTCTGATCGTCTAGACCACTATCTTTTGAAAGTGAAGATACGTTCATCCCACCTTTTACCCCAAATGTTACTGGGTTAGAAGAAGATGTGTTTGTTGTCTGTTGAGCGAATGCGAATGTTCCTGCAGTTAACGCTAATCCTAAAATTAACTTTTTCATAACTTTAATTTTTTAAATTTTACTCTTTCTTAATTTTAAATTTTACTACTTGTTCAGCTTTTCAGTTGAACGCAGAGTATCTTTCAAATTGCTTGCCAAAAATCTTTTTTATGAGTAAAATCAATAAAAAAATCACTTAGTGTTTAAGTGATTTTTTATGTATATGGTTGATTTGTAGTGTTTTATTTATTTAAATAAACATTTGTTTAGAAGGTGTTTAAATTGACAATTTTGTTAAACAACACCTTTTAAAGCATATTGGAGTTCAGAAAATAATTAAGCATTATTCAATTTTCGGTAAAAAGATAACGACTCAATGATGTTTTCCTGGCTGCACTGATGGTCATAATTACAAGAACCTATTCCTGAAAGCAGGGAAAAGTTGATTTTACGGTCTGTATTCTTTTTATCATTTAATAATAATGCGGTGATATCTTCATCTTTAAAATCGCTGATATCAAGATATGGATAGTATCTCTGGATATTCTCAATGATCGCTTTTGAATCTTCTTCAGAAATAAGGTTCTCAAGATAAGCAAGATGAGCTTCGGCAATCATTCCCATGGCAACCGCTTCTCCATGCAGAATAGGATTTCCCTGCTGCAAGCACAAACTTTCTACTGCATGACCTATTGTATGACCAAAGTTCAGGGTTTTTCTAATGTTTTGTTCATGGAAATCCTGATCTACCACAGTTTGTTTAATGTTCATAGAAGCTTGAATATGGGGAACTACCGTTTCAACTTCCAGTTTACGGATCTGAATCAGCTGATCCCAATGATTTTTATCAGCAATTAATCCGTGTTTCAGCATTTCAGCGAACCCACTTCTTAATTCTTTAAAAGGTAATGTTTCCAGAAATTTTGGGAAAATAAAGATCTGTTCCGGGAAAGCGAAAGTTCCCACCATATTTTTATAGTGCATCAGATCAATTCCTGTTTTTCCTCCTATAGAAGCATCACACATGGATAAAAGGGTAGTAGGGATATTGATAAACTGTATTCCTCTTTTATAGGTAGATGCAACAAATCCTCCCATATCAGTGATCACACCACCTCCAAGGTTGATAACTAATGCTTTTCTGTCTGCCTGCATCTCTGTCAAAATTTCCCACAGCTGATTGGCTGTCTGGATATTTTTCATTTCCTCACCCGCTTCAATCTCTAAAATCTCAAAGCCAAGATCTGTTTCCATATTTCCTAAAAGAATAGGAAGGCAGTATTCATGTGTGTTTTCATCTACCAGGATGAAAATTTTACTGAAAGTTTTTTCGTGGAGAAACGTATTGAGCTGAGAAAAATTATCGTTTAATATTGTTATCATCTTCGATTTTATGTAAAGTTAAAATGTAAACTATATTGCAAAGTTATGATTCTTAATTTTTAACTCGTAACTAAATTACTATCTTTGCAGAAATTTTTAGAATGAGCAGAGATAATAATAATTCAGACAGACCAAAGAGACCAAGAATTTCAACCAAGAAAAGTTCTGATGATTCTCGTGCTTCCAGATCTGGAAATTCTTCAGGATCAAAGTCTTTCAAGAAACCTTTTGCTAAAGAAGGAGGAAGAAAAGGCCCAGAACATCAAGGATCCAACTCAAGATTTGAAAAGAAACCTTTCAAAAGAAATACCGATAGTGCAGAAAGCTCGAATGACGATTCTGGTTCAAAATCTGAAAGAAAACCTTATATCACGAACAAAAGTGAGGGTTATGAGAAAAAATCTTTTGGAAAACCTAAAAGAGGCGGAAGAGAATTCGATACCAGAGATAAGTATGAAAGAGGCAGCCTGAAATACGGAAGAAGACCCTCTAGTGGAGATGAAAGAAATGAAGACAAAACAAGATCTTTTGTACAGAAAAGGAGATTGAATAAAATCGAAAAAGACGTTCATAAAGACACTATCCGTCTAAATAAGTATATCGCTAATTCCGGGATTTGCAGCAGAAGAGAAGCTGACGAACTGATTACTCAGGGATTGGTGGAAGTAAACGGAAAAGTTGTCAATGAAATGGGATATCAGGTACAGAAAACAGACAGAGTAGTTTTCGACGGACAAAATATTACTCCTGAAAAGCCTGTATATGTACTTTTAAATAAGCCGAAAGGCTATATTTCTACTACGAAAGACGATAAAGCAAGAAAAACTGTAATGGATCTTGTAGCCAATGCTTCTCCTTACAGACTTTTCCCGGTTGGAAGACTGGACCGTTCTACAACAGGAGTTATTTTGTTAACGAATGACGGACACATGACTAAAAAACTTACGCATCCATCTTTTGATGCTAAAAAGATTTATCATGTAACGCTGGATAAAAAGCTTACGGCTGAAGATCTACGTCTTATTGCTGAAGGGATCCGTCTTGATGAAGGAGTTGCCGTTGTTGATCAGATTTCATACATTGAAGGGAAGCCTAAAAATGAGATCGGAATTGAGATTCACATTGGATGGAACCGTGTTGTCAGAAGAATATTCCAAAGACTAGGATATGAAGTAGAATCTTTAGACAGAGTAATGTTTTCAGGATTAACGAAGAAGAATATCAAGAGAGGACACTGGAGAATCCTTACAGAACTGGAAGTGAACAACCTTAAAATGCTTTAGAATAATGATGAATGATGAGTTATAAATTATGAATGACAGATTCAGGTTTCTAACTTATTTCATTTATTCTTTTAAACAGTACTTTTAAGTATAAAGAATAAAAAAGCGCAGAACTTTCTGCGCTTTTTTGTTTTGTATGTTCCGTCCTGAAATAAGTTGACAATTAATCAACTTATAAAAGATCAAGAGTTAAACACTGCATTTGATATATTCTAACTGATAATATACTTGCTATTCTTTTAAAAACTGAGGAACTTTTCTTTGTGGGTTGATCTGTTCAAATGTATAGGCCATATTGATCAGTTTACCTTCTTCCCATTTTCCGGCAAAAAAAGAAATACCAATAGGTAATTCATTTATATACCCCATGGGTAAGGTAATGCTTGGATATCCGGCAATAGCTGCGGGGCTTGAACTTGAATAGAAATTTTCATAATTATCACCATTTTTCAAATCTGTTTTCCATGCTTCCGCAGTAGTAGGGGCTATTATGGCATCTAAATTATATTTTTTTATTACAGAGTCTATTCCTTGTTGACTGCCTTTTTGGGCAATTGTAACTGCCTTTTTATAATTCTTATCTTTCTTCCCATTACTTTTAGCCGAAATCTCTAAATATTCTTGTCCAAAGTATTGAAGTTCTTCTTTGTTGTTTTTGTTAAAAGCAATTAGCTCATCTATATTTTTTATTGCTGCATTTTTCCCTAAAGATTTTAAATAATCATTCAAATCATCCTTAAATTCACTGACCATCAATTCAAAGGAGTTTTTTGAAATTTCGGGTGAAATCCAATCTTTTTCTATTTCAACAATTGTAGCTCCCTGAGCTTCTAATATTTTTAATGTTTGTAAAAATAAATCGTCCACCTTTTTATTGGCTCCTTTGGTAATTCCTTTTACATATCCGAATCTTTTTCCTTTCAATCCAGTTAGAGTAAGGAATTGAGTATAATCTTTATGTAGAAATGGTGTATTACCAATGGTCTTCTTATCATTTTTATCCTCACCTGCCATCGTTCCAAGGCTTATGGCAATATCTTTTACCGTTCTTGCCATGGGTCCCGGGGTATCCTGTGAACTGGAAATGGGAATAATCCCTTGTCTGGAAATTAATCCAACAGTAGGTTTTAAACCAACAATTCCATTGAAACTGGAGGGGCAAACGATAGATCCATTAGTTTCTGTACCAATTGCTATTATGCCGAGATTGGAGGAGATAGCAGCTCCTGAACCAGCACTGGATCCACAGGTATTTCTATTAAGAATATAAGGGTTTTTGGTAAGTCCACCCAGTCCACTCCAGCCACTTGTGGATTTCTCCCCTCTGAAATTTGCCCATTCACTAAGATTGGTTTTTCCAATGATGACAGCACCTGCATCTCTAAGTTTTTTAACGAGATAACTATCCTGTAGTGGAAAAGAGTTTTTTAAAGCCAGAGAACCTGCCGTATTGGGCATTTTATCATGAGTATCTATATTATCTTTCAATAATACAGGGATTCCAAATAATGGTTTATTTTTAAATTTTGAATCCAAATGATCCAAAGAGTCAGCAATCTTAATAGCATCCGGATTGGTAGTGATCACAGAGTTTAATTGTATTCCGTTTTTATCAATATCATTGATGCGTTTAAAATAAGCTTCAACAACTTCTTTTACCGTCACTTTATTATTTCTATACAGATTTTGGATCTTTTCAATATCATATTCCAGATATTTGAATTGCGAATCTGTTTTGTCTTGAGCTTTAATGAGCGCTCCAAAAAGGACTACAGCGAATAGAATTACTTTCTTCATTACAAATGTTTTTCTCAAATATAAAGAATTATCCTAAATTCATCAATCTGTTGGAAAACGTGTGTTTTGATTATAGAAAAAGCGCAGAAATAAATCCCTACGCTTTTGAATGTATATTAATCAATACATGTATAGTACTAAAAATGAGTTGAATATTGATTATCCAAGAACAGTAACTCCTTTTTCGATCATATCATAAATAGCATCTCTGGCATTGTCTGGTTTTACTTTTACAGCACGTGTCCCGTTGAAATGAAGGCAGGTAACATATCCGTTGGCTACAGCATCTAAAGAGGTGAATTTAACGCAATAATCCAATGCTAATCCTACGATTTCTACCAATTGGATGTCGTGATATTTTAAGAAATCATCCAAACCGGTTTTCATAAAGTGATTATTGTCCTGGAAACCGCTATAGCTGTCAATTTCAATATTTTTACCTTTTTGTATAATGTGTGTTACCTTCTCTCTGTTCAGATCTTTATGGAATTCCGCTCCGAAAGTTCCCTGAATACAGTGATCAGGCCACATAAACTGAGGAACACCATTTAAAATAATACTTTCTCCTACCTTTCTTCCATTACTGCTTGCAAAGCTTTTGTGACCTGCAGGATGCCAGTCCTGCGTTAAAACCACCTGATCATATGCATTTTCCTCCATCAGAAGATTGATATATGGAATAATTTCGGTGGATCCAGGGACTGCAAGTGCTCCGCCTTCACAAAAATCATTCTGTACATCGACTATTATTAACGCTTTTTTCATATTTTGATTCTCGAATTTTTGATAAATTTACAAAACTAATCTTCAAAAATTTGTCCAAAACTGAATTATCGGACAAATCGGCAAAATAAATTTCTGGTAAAGACAGGATAAGAGAACGAGAAATTAAAATAATTGAACTTTATTGATAGAGGATCAGCTTTTCAAAGCATAAACCAAATATCAATAGCTTATCTTTGCCGTAAATAAGTATTTTATGTCATTTGAGTCTTTAGGATTATCACACAATATTATTCGTTCTGTCAACAAATTGGGGTATTTAAAGCCATTTCCAATACAGGAGCAGGCGGTGCCTGTTATTTTGCAGGGGAAAGATCTGATGGGTATTGCACAGACAGGTTCCGGAAAAACGGCTTGTTTTGTGATGCCGATTTTAGAAAAATTACAGAATTCAGAAGTTAAAAAAGACCGTAATGTTCAGGTCTTAATATTGGTGCCTACCCGTGAATTGGCCATTCAGATTGATGAAGTTTTCAGAGCTTTTACAGAAAATCTTAAAAGGGAGATTCGTACGATGGCAGTTTATGGAGGGGTTTCTATTAACCCACAGATGAAAGGAATGTTTGGGGTGGAGGTTTTGATCGCAACTCCCGGTCGTTTATTAGACCTCATTGATCATAATGCATTGAGTATTTCAGGAATCCAGCACCTGGTGATTGATGAAGCAGACAAAATGTTTCAGCTAGGTTTTGGTGAAGAAATGAATAAGCTTTTTGCGATGATGCCTGTCGTAAAACAAACCACTTTATTTTCGGCAACTTTAAATGATAAGGTTTCTGAGATGAAAGAACGTTTGTCCATTAATCCTGTCATTATTGAAATTAAGAAAGAAGAAGTTGAAATTGATAATATCGAACAGCTGGCTTATCATGTTTCTCCGGAAAATAAAGGTCCTTTTTTACGCTATCTGATTAAAGAAAAGAAAGTTGAAAAAGCATTGATTTTTGTTTCGTCTACAAGATCTGCAGATAACTTAGTAGAAAAGCTTAAAAAGAATAAAATTAAAGCGGTAGCCATCCACAGTCAGAAATCACAGGGTGCCCGTAGAAATAACCTGGAAGAATTTAAAGTAAATGGAGCTCAGATTTTGGTAGCTACAGACTTAATAGGCCGTGGAATTCACATCGAATCATTACCATGTGTAATCAATTATGAATTGCCGCGTTCGCCTTTAGATTACATTCACCGTATTGGTAGAACAGGGCGTGCCAATGAAAAAGGAACAGCTATTAGCATTCTGACTGATGATGAATTGCAGCATTTCCGGGTTATTCAAAAGAAAATGGGTAAAAAAGTTACTCTGCAAAGAACAGAAGGTATTGATTTACACGGTTATTAATATCTGATTTAAAATATAGAAGGCTTCAGTTGTAAAGATTGAAGCCTTTATTATTTTCTGCCCTGTAAATTGTTATCGGTACAATTAATACTTTCTTCACCTTAGATTCTTGAATTTTTGATAAATTTACACAAGCTGATATTTACAAATCGTCTAAAAAGTTATAATCGGACGAATCGGCAGTATTAAAAAAAATAAAACCTTGAGCAATGAGTGATTTAGAGAAAAAAAAGTTTCCAATAGGACCGTTTGAAGCTCCTGAGAATATCTGTGACACCACGTTGGATACTTACATCAAAGTGATCAAAGATTTTCCCGGCAGACTAAAAAACCTCATTGAGCATTTTACAGATGATCAGCTGGATACTCCTTACAGGGAAGGAGGATGGACTGTTAGACAGCTTGTGAACCATCTTTCAGACAGCCATATGAATAGTTTTATCCGTTTCAAACTGGCTCTTACGGAAGATAATCCTACCATAAAACCTTATGATGAGGCTAAATGGGCAGAGCTTCAGGACAGCTTTCATATGCCTGTAAAGCCGGCTATGAGAATGCTGAAAGGAACTCACCAAAGATGGGTTGTACTCCTTAAAAGTCTTACAAATAAACAATTTGAAAGAACATTTCATCACCCTGAACACAACAAAAATTATGATTTAAGAGAGAGTCTTGCTTTATATGTCTGGCACTGTAATCACCATTTCGCTCATATTGAAAATCTGAAGAACGAAAAAGGTTGGTAAGAAAGCAACTTAATAATCCAATATGTTATAAGGAAATTGTAAACAGAATTTCCAAGTTATCTGAAAAATCCCAAAGAACATGGGGGAAAATGGACGTGTCCCAAATGCTAACGCATTGTGACCTAGTTCTTCAGGTAGCTTTGGAAAAAGTAGACCTTCCCCGTATTAATGTCCTGTTTGAGACAATAGGAATCTTTACAAAAGTAGAAATGTATGTCTTCAATAATGGAATTCCCAGAAACATGCCTACTTTTCAAAAACTAATCGTTAATTTTGAGTGTGATTTTGATGAATCAAAAACCAATCTGCTGAAAACGCTGGAGGAGTTTCGGGAGGCTTGTACCAATAGCAACCTGCCAAGCCGTCACAGATTATTCGGAAATATGACTGAAAAAGACTGGGAATTTTTAGAATACAAACATCTTGATCATCATTTAAAACAATTTAGTGTATGAGTTTTTTTGATAAAATATTCGGTGGAAAGAGCGAAACCCCTGATCAGAAATCGTTCTGGAAAAAGATAGAATCTGAAGAAGATCTGAAAAAAGCTATAGAAGATTCTTTTCAGAATAAAATAGCAATATTTAAACATTCAACAAGCTGCTTCATCAGCAAGACTGTACTGAAAAACTTTGAAAGAGAAGTTGAACACTCAGATAAGCCGGTTAGTTTATATTATTTGGATTTGCTGGCCAACAGGGCTATTTCAAGTAAAATAGCGGTAGAGCTTGGGGTACGGCATGAAAGTCCGCAGCTGATCGTTATAGAGAACGGGAAGCCTGTCAATAACGCTTCACACCAGGATATTTCTTTAAGCCAGATTGTATCATGAAGAATATAAATAATTATCTAGCCAAAGTTTTAAATGTTCCGCTTCAGAACGTTAATACCTGTAGTCTGCATTATGAAGTAAAGAAGATCCCTAAAAATCAGTTTCTTCTTCAGTACGGTGAGATATGCCGTCATATATTCTTTGTAGAAAAAGGACTGATAAAGATGTATTCCATTGATAAAAACGGGAAGGAACATATTATACAGTTTGCTCCGGAAAGTTGGCTGATTTCTGACCGAAGCAGTCTTTATTTCAATGAAAAATCTATTTATTATATAGAAGCGGTGGAAGATTCAGAAGTGCTGTTTCTGCATCCTGATTTCTTCAACAAATTGGTAGAGCAGTTCCCCAATAGTATTGAAAGAAGTGATTTTCTCCTTCAAAAACATATCAGAAGCCTTCAGAACAGAATCAATTCATTACTGGGAGAAACTGCGGAAGAAAGGTATATGAAGTTCATCAAAATGTATCCGGATTTGCTCTTGAGAGTTCCGCAATGGATGATTGCTTCTTATCTGGGGATTACTCCTGAAAGTTTGAGCCGTGTAAGAAAAGAACTGGCGAGAAAAAATTTCGTTCCGGATAACAAATAGAAAAGACCGGAAGATGGAAGAGGGAGGCTTGAAGTTCTGGTGAAGACAAAAGAACTTCGGGAGTTATTAAGATGCTCTTTACATTATCAATAAGAATTGACATAAATTAAGACTACAATAACTTCCATCTTCCAGCCTCTATCTCCTTATTTCAAATAAATTTTTTTTGCAAGATTTCCGACCTGTCTGAGCTTTGTCTGTGTATTTTCCGTCCATGGAAGTCCTATACAAAGCCTCATACAGTTTTCAAACTGCTCCTGAAAGGTAAACATTCTTCCGGGAGCTATACTTATATTTTGTTTGATGGCCAGATCGTATAATTCTGTTGTTCGTATCTTCTTGTCAAACTCTACCCATAATGATAACCCTCCCTGCGGACGGCTGGTTTTGGTGCCTTCCGGGAACGATTCTGCAATGGTTTGAACATAGTTCTGGTAATTGAACTGTAATGTTCTGCGAAGCTGCTGGAGGTGTTTTTCATATTTTCCTGATTTCAGAAAGTTGGCAACTGCTTCATTCACAATTGAAATAGATGAAGTGGAGTGCAGGAGTTTAAGTTTCATGATTTTATCTTTATATCTTCCCGGAGCAATCCATCCCACACGATATCCCGGTGCCAGTGTTTTTGAAATAGAACTGCAATACAGTACGCTTCCGTCTTTATCGAAAGATTTACAGCATTTTGGACGGGTAGATCCGAAATAAAGATCTCCATAGACGTCATCTTCAATCAATGGAATGTTGTTTTCAGAAAGTATTCTTACAATTTCCTTTTTGTTTTCATCCGGCATACAGCTTCCCAGAGGAGAGTTGAAATTGGGAATAAGCAGACACATATTTATTTGGGGAATTACCTTTTTCAAAGCTTCAATTTCTATTCCGGTAGTGGGATGGGTAGGAAGTTCCAGTACTTTTAAGCCCAATCCGTTGGCCAACTGTAGAATTCCGGGATAACAAGGACTTTCAATCGCAATCGTATCACCAGGTTTTCCCAGCGCCATTAAGCAAAAAGATAAAGCATTCATCCCGCCATTGGTTGTGATCAGATCGTTTTCACTCAAATTTCCGCCCCATTGTAAAGAACGTATGGCGATCATTCTCCTGAGTTTCAGATTTCCCTGAAGTTCTTCGTATTCGGTGCCTCCTTCTTTTAATTCCCGGATGGCATTTACAATTTCTTTTTTCAGCTTTGCCTGAGGCAGCAGATCTCCTGACGGAATACCAATTGAGAAAAAAGTAAGGTCTTTTTTACCCATATTTTCATATACTTTGCTGATCAGCTCATCCGGTTCATCATTATTGGCGATCAATGATGGACGGCTCACTTCCGGTAAAGGGAGTTTTGCAGAGAGCAACTGGCTTACAAAATAACCAGACTGCGGTTTTGATTCCACTAAAGACTGAGATTCCAACTCCAGAAAAACACGCTTGGCTGTATTCATACTTACCTGATGTTCCTGACATAGCATTCTTACCGAAGGAAGCTTATCTCCGGCTTTTAAAATACCATTTCTGATCTGTCCTGCAATTCCGTCTGCAATTTCTGTATATAAAAATTCTTTGCTCATACGTTCAACTGTGTTCATGCAAATATACAAAACTGAGACTGTGTTTATCAAATTATCCTTTTTAATTTTGAACCATCAATTAAAACCTTTCTTAAAATGATGACGAATACAATTTCAAAAGACCAGGCAGTAAGCGGCTGGATAAATGGTTTCATAGGAGTACTGCTTTTTAGCGGTTCCATGCCTGCTACAAAATTAGCTGTCATGGAGATGGATCCTATATTTGTGACCATTGCACGGGCAGTAATTGCAGGATTACTGGCTCTTTCTGTTTTACTGATTTATAAAGAGAAGCGCCCTGCAAAGAATCAGATATTTTCCTTAGTTCTTGTAGCAATTGGCTGTGTGATAGGATTTCCGTTGCTTTCTTCTCTGGCATTACAATATTTGACATCTGCTCATTCTATTGTATTTTTGGGAATGCTGCCTTTAGCGACCGCTATTTTTGGCGTGTTCCGTGGAGGAGAAAGACCGCATCCTATATTTTGGCTCTTTTCTATAATTGGAAGTGTTTTAGTCATTGGCTATGCTTTTTCTCAGGGAATTTCGGCTTCTCCTATCGGCGATATTCTGATGTTGTTAGCTGTTATTTTATGTGGTCTTGGTTACGCTGAAGGAGCAAAGCTGTCAAAGACTTTAGGCGGATGGCAGGTTATTTCATGGGCACTGGTTTTATCTTTACCTATAATGCTGCCGTTATTTTTTATTTATTTTCCCACAAATCTTGAAGCAGTAAGCTCTAAAGGCTGGTTCGGATTGGGATATATCTCATTATTCAGCATGTTCATTGGTTTTATATTCTGGTATAAAGGCCTGGCGCAGGGAGGGATTACTTCAGTAGGGCAGCTTCAGCTTCTTCAACCATTCTTTGGTCTTGCTTTGGCAGCTTATTTTTTACATGAGCCGGTAAGTATGGGAATGCTGGGAGTTACAGTAGGAGTGATCTTATGTGTTGCCGGAACCAAAAAATTTGCGAAATAATTAAGATACAATATCTAATTTTATCCCTAGGCATAAGGATTTGAGACTTTCAAAAAAGTATTGATGTCATCCGGACCTCTACATAAAATACAAAAAAAATAGCAGTTTTTTCTGTTATTCCTTTTAAAACCCCGTTTTCACTCAGTGAAACGGGGTTTATTGTCTTATTTTATTACAAATAATTAAAACTGTTATTTGTAAAAATGTGGTATCAAAAATGTAAATTAATTTGAGTTTTAATGTAAATAAATAATTAATAAGTCGAAAATCAATCAAATTTGTCAATAGTTTTAACTTTTTTTAACTTTATAAACAATGATTAAGGTGTGGTTTTTGCATGCATACCAAAATCAGTTCCCAATGATATTTTTACTAAGACTAAGAAGAGGATAAGAAGAAAACAACGCCAAAAACAATTATTATGGTTATCGACGAAAATATTTTGATTTCAGCGGGAGCAGAAACGAGACATTATACCCCTTCAGAAATGATTTTCTGTGAAGGAGATATCCCCAATTATTATTACCAGATTAGTAAAGGGGAAGTGAAACTGAACAATTATAATGAGGAAGGAAAAGAATTTATTCAAAACATTTTATCCGATGGAGAAAGCTGTGGAGAATCTATTCTTTTTATAAAAAAACCTTACCCTATGAATGCTGAAGCCATTACAGAGTGTAGTGTTCTAAGGCTCCATAAATCTGTTTTTTTTAATTTGTTGAGTGAATCTCCGGAATTATGCATGGAAGTGAGCAGTTACCTTTCAGAACGTCTGTATTATAAGTTTATCATGATGCAGAACCTTTCCTCACAAAATCCATCTATACGACTGAAAGGATTGATGGACTATCTTAAAAGTTTTCAAAAGGATCTATCTCCTTACTCTTTTTTGGTTCCTCTGACAAGACAGCAGATGGCAAGTCTTACAGGGCTTTGCGTAGAGACTGCCATAAGAACGATCAAACATATGGAAAAAGATAAAATCTTGAGAATTGAAAACCGCAAAATTTTATATTAAACCTATTTCAGATATTATTTTATGATTTTTTTATTTAAATCTTTATAAAACTATGAAAACAATAAGCTGCATGAACATTGATGAAAATCTGCTGTATTCCTTTGGTGCAGAAGATCGGGATTTGAAAAAACGGGATATGGTTTTTAAAGAAGGAGATCACGCCCTTTATTATTTTCAGATTGGTGACGGGAAAGTAAAGCTTAATAACTATAATGAGGATGGGAAGGAGTTTATTCATAATATTTTAGGTAAAAAACAGAGTTTTGGAGAAGCGATGCTTTTTCTCAATCAGGATTACCCGATCAATGCAGTATGTCTTGAGGAAGCCAGAATTATAAGACTTCCCAAAAATAATTTCTTCGAAATGCTCAATCAGAATCACGATCTTTCTCTGGAAATGAATGCCTGTCTTTCTCAGGAAGTTTTTTATAAATTGAAAATGATGCAGAGTATGGCATCTCAAAACCCAGAGCAAAGATTGAGAGCCTTATTAGATTACCTTAAGAGCTATCATGACGAAGAATGCCATCAGTGTTTTCATATTGCCTTTACCAGACAGCAGATTGCCAATCTTGTAGGTCTGCGGGTAGAAACGGTCATCAGAACGTTAAAGAAGATGGAAAAGGAGGGTAATATCACTTTAAAAGACCGAAAGATTTTATATTAATATCGGTTTTGATGATTCAAATCATAAAAAAGTGAATTATTATGACTTACATTTGAAATAATAATTTTCAATACAATTTTTAAGATCTTAATAAGAGAAATATAAAGTTAGTCACCCTTTGTTCATTTTTAAAATTGCTGTCTAATGCCATGTATGGGCTGTAATAATCAATAATATAAATTCATATTATGGCTGATAAAACCACAGAATCTAATACCACTGCCTCCACAGCCATAAAATCGGAACAAGATCATGCTGCTGTAAAGGAGGACGAGATGAAAAACTCTTTGCTTTACCCATTTTTTATAAGTGCTCTTAAAGATATTCATAAGGCTGAGAGTCCGAATTGGCAACCTGCAGAGATGAATAAAACATCCATTAATGTCGATGAGAAAAAGGAAGATTAAATGAATACAGAAAGCTTTATAATACTCTAAATTCTTATTTAATTGCCTTTGACAAAGATTTAATAACAATACGAACACCTTCACATCATTTAAATATTGTAATCATAAAAGCTGCTGTTTTTAAACATTCAGTGGCTTTTTGATCCTATTATTTAATTTTTTATCAATCACTCAAAATATTTTATTATGGAATTTCAAAAAAATCTTCTTGATTATATAAGCCAGTCTTTACTAACTACTGATGAAACTATTTCTATCGCTGAAAGTGTTACTTCAGGGTGCTTGCAGTTGGCCTTTTCACAGATGCCCAATGCCTCTTTGTTCTATAAAGGAGGGATAACAACCTATTCTTTAGAGGAAAAAGTAAGATTATTAAAGGTCAGCAGACCGGAAGCCGAAGAATGTGATTGTGTATCAGAAAATATTGCCCAAACAATGGCATTACATGTTGCAAAGCTTTTTGAATCTGACTGGTGTATTGCAACCACCGGATATTGTACACCCATCCGGGATTCGGGACATAAAATTTTTGCCCATTTTTCATTCTCTTATAAAGGGGAGATCATTCTGAATAAAAAACTGGAACTGCACCCCAAAACCCAGGCCTTAAACGCTCAGCTGTATTACACGGAATTTATTCTCGGATGCTTTAAGAGTGAGCTCAACGGGCTTTTAATTTTAAAATAATTCTACACTTTCAGTTACACGTTGATGGTATTAAAGATTTAATTTTTGTTGAGTTTTGGCTTGGTCTGCATGATCGCGAAGTAAGATGACGTAAATGCAGAGAGGCTTTGATATCCTACTTTATAAGCAACTTCACTCAAAGTATATTGCTTAGTGTCAATCAGTTCAATGCTTTTTAAAATTCTTGTCAGCTGCAGATATTTTTGTAAAGTAATTCCGGTTTCATTTTTAAAAATTCTTTGGAGACTTCGTACAGACATTTGTGCTTTTTCAGCTAGGGAATCAATATCCAGATTGTATCTGAAATTAGAATTGATATCATTACATACAGGAATCAGTCTTATATCCGTGGGAACAGGAATTTCCAGTCCGTTGCTTTCTCTGCAGAAATTGGGAAGGCTTTTTAAAATAGCTTTAAAAAAGATATCCTGTTCTTCATTTTCATCCAATGATTGGTTCCATTTTGAAGCATACGACAGCATTTCCTTTAAAACCGGCGGAACGGCAAATACCTGAACATTCTTATAAAATTCATCTTCAAAGACAGATTTGAAAAGGAATACCATCAAATTCACGGTCTGGGCTTCAGAAGTGATTTTGTGAGCTTTTTCTGAGGGAATCCAGATGACATGATGCTGTGGGACAAGATAAATTTTCCTGTCGATATGAAAATACTGGTATCCTTCTTCCACAAAAGTTAGCTGGGCACGGTTGTGTTTATGCTCATAATCATCATGTTTCCAGTTTTTTTCACACCACACATAAGCTTCTTTTTCGATGGAATCTACAAATTGGCTTTCCGTTTTTTCAATCAGTCCACATTTCATGTTGTCGTTTTGTATGTATATTTTGGCAAATTTAATAAAAACGCCAGTAGTATTTTTGTACTATCAATTATATCAATACAAATAAAACCTATATCTTATTCAGAATGAAAAAACTATGTCTTTTTTTTATTTTAATTTTATTATCTAATATCACCAACATCATGGCACAAAATAAAGCTAAAATATTGGTTCTTATCCATTCAGATAATGGCGGAACTTACGAACTGGCTAAGGAAATCGCCAAAGGAATTGAAAGCGAAAACAATGCAGTTCCCTATATCAAATTGGTCAAAGCATCGCAAAATCCCAATCTGAAGAATCTGCCTGTGGCCACGGTAGATGAATTGACAAATTATGATGGAATTGCTTTTGGGTCACCGGTTTATTTCGGAAACATCAGTACAGGAATGAGTGAATTTCTATCCAAAACGGTTCAAATTTGGACCAATCATGGATTAGAAGGCGTTCCGGCGACGGTATTCATGTCGGCAGGGAGCGGAGCAGGAAAAGAGCTTGCACTTCAGGCATTCTGGAATAGTCTTGCGGTACACGGAATGGTTTTGGTTTCTAACGGAATTCGAGGAACTGAAGAGCTGAATAAAGCGATTCCGCAGGGAAATACTGTTTTAGGAGTGACGAGTATGGCTTCTTTAAAAGATGTTGACCGACCTACAAAAGGGGAACGAAATATAGCGGAGCTGCAAGGAAAAAACTTTGCAAAAGTAGCGCTGGCATTACAAGGTACAAGATCTAAAAAAACGACAGCTATGGTGGAAAAACATCAGAATTTCAGTGAAATATTGAAACAGAAAAATATTATACTTCCACAGGTTCCTAAACCGGCAGGAAATTATCAGCCGTTTGTCCGTTCCGGAAATCTGGTATTTATTAATCAGGTTGCCTTGAAAGACGGAAAGATTTTCAATCCCGGTAAATTAGGTGTGGAAGTCAATGAGCAACAGGTAAAAGATGCTACAAAAGTGACCATGCTGAATGTTATTTCTGTATTGAATGAAGCTGTAGGAGGAGATTTAAGCAGAGTAAAACAATGTGTTCAGCTTACCGGAATTTTCAATACCAAAGATGATTATACCAAACATGCAGATCTGATGAATGTTGCTTCTGATCTGGCCGTTGAAGTCTTCGGAGAGAAAGGAAAACATGCCAGAGCTACTTTGGGGGCTTCCTCCATTCCTGTAGGCTCTTCAGTGGAGATTCAGGCAATTTTTGAAGTAGAGTAGACTTCAATTAAAATCTAAAATAGAATTTCAAATATTAACCACAGATGTATACAGATTATAAGTGTGTAAAGGATACAATGAAATCCTAAAGAAAGCATAAAATCTGTGTACATCTGTGGTTCAAAAATAATTAAAAAAACCTGGAAAAAACCTCTGCAATAATAGGAATGCTTTGCTCCAGCTGTTCTTCGGAAAGCGCTCCGTAACTCAATCTTAACCCATTAATTTGATTTTGACTGTATTGTTTCGGATGAATGATCTTAATATTTTTTTCCAGCAGTAAATCTGTTACTATATCCCAATCCAATTGTATTTTGGGAACCATCCAAAAGGCGAGTCCCCCTTCAGGCAGCGTAAAATCTGCAATGTCTTTCATATGTTTTTTCAACAATTCAAAAACAAAGTCTCGTTTGCTTTTATAATGTATTGTTGCTTTTTTAATATGTTTTTTCACGGCACCTTCTCTGATCAACTGAAGAACAGCCTGTTCCATAATCACGTCTCCGTGTACATCTATAATTTTTCTCAGATCCCCTATTTTTCTCAGTAATTCCTGATTTTTAGTCGCCAGATAACCGATCCTCAAAGCAGGGGCTACTACCTTACTCAAAGTCCCGATATACACATAATTGTGAAGTTCTGGAAAGCTTGAAATCGGCAGGATAGGACGATATCCGAAATGAAACTCATTATCATAATCATCTTCAATGATCGTGATATGGTATTGGTTTGATAATTCAATCAGTCTTAATCTTCTTGAGAGACTCAGGGTAACCGTAGTAGGATATTGTCTGTGAGGAGTTATGTAGATCGCTTTTATATTCTGATGCTGTGTCACCAGTTTTTCAATGGCTTCAATACTGATTCCTTCCTGATCTACAGGAACGGGTAAGAGGGTTGCGCCAGCATATTCAAAGGCACGCCATGCAGGCTGATATCCGGGATCTTCCACAATAATTTGGTCTCCTGAACTTAAAAGACTCTGAGCGGTCAGAAACATTCCCATCTGGCTGCCTCGTGTAATTGAAATTTCATTTTCATGAATGTGCATTCCACGCTGGTGGTTGAGCATCTGGGAGATCATTTTTCGAAATTCAATATCACCATGTTCATCTCCATAGCCCATCATCTGCCACTTTGCCTTGATGCTGAAGATCTGTCTGTAGGCTCTTGCCAGCTCCGTTACAGGTGCAATTTTACTGTCTGGATGACCATCGTCAAAATTGATTAAAAACCCGGTAGACAATACATGCTGCTCTCCGGTATTATTGAGATGATCAGCATTTCTTTCATGCAAAACAGGCAGCTTTTCTGATACGAAAATACCTTTTCTTTCTTTAGAAATTACCCATTCTTCATTGATAAGCACCTGATAGGCTTCCACAACGGTATTTCTATTGATTTTTAACGTCTGCGCAAGATTCCTGCTTCCGGGAAGGGCATCCCCGGCTTTTAACCTGCCTGAACGGATATCGCTGATAATAGTATCTGCAATCTGTAGATAAACTGCTTTATCAAGCTTTTTATCAATTTCTAATTCTAATTTCCAAGGTCGCAACATCTGGACTATCTATTTATATAAAAACTGAATCATTTTAATAGTCCAAATATAGAATAATTTTGTCATGCAATAAAGCACAAAACCATAATAATTTTAAAATCATGGACAAGAAAGAATTCAGTTCTAAAGATTTTCACGAAACTTTTGCAAGACCAAAGTATGTAAAGCCAAGCCATTTACTTCATAAAAATGTAGAGAATGCAGGAGAGCACAATCAGTTTTCAACAGAAAGAAAGCACCCGGTTTTCTTTGTAGATCTTCCGAGTAAAAATGTCAGCATGACAATCGGTGGACTACTTCCTGGGCAGCAGACCAATAAGCACCGTCATACTTATGAAACCGTATTGTTTGTCATTGAAGGAAAAGGATGGACAGAAGTAGAAGGTGAAAAGGTACATTGGGAAGCCGGAGATGCCGTATATATTCCTTCATGGGCATGGCATAAGCACCAGAACCTAAGTGATACGGAATCTGCCAAATATATTGCCTGCGAAAATGCTCCTCAACTGCAAAACTTAGGGGTTGCTTTGAGAGAAGAGGAAGGCAGAGACCTTTAATATTTGAGAGGTAAACCATTAAGGGATCGTTTTACTGATATGGATATGATTTTTTTTCAATGTGAAACCATTACTTAACAGTCTTAACAATTTAATCTCTCTTAATGGTTTACACCTTTTGCTAAAAATTATTTTAAATTTTTAAACTCACAAAACATGAAAAATGTGCCATTCAAAGGGATTATTGCCTATCCCATAACACCTTTTGATGAAAATGAAAAAGTAAATATTACCCTTTTCAAACATCTTGTAGAAAGGCTGATCACTTCCGGAAGTCATGGGATTGCTCCATTGGGAAGTACGGGAGTAATGCCTTACTTATCTGATGAAGAAAAAGAAGAAGTGACAGAAGCCACTTTACAGCAGGTAAATGGAAGAATTCCGACTCTTGTAGGGGTTTCCAATCTTACAACGGAGAAAACAATCCACCATGCTCAGTTTGCAGAGAAAGCAGGGGCGGATGCGGTTATGATTATTCCGATGAGCTACTGGAAGCTTACTGATGATGAGATTGTAACGCATTATGATGCGGTGGCCCGTAAAATTTCCATTCCCATTATGGCATATAACAATCCTGCGACAAGTGGAGTAGATATGTCGCCCGCTCTGTTGAAAAGACTTCTTGAGATTCCTAATGTAACCATGATCAAGGAAAGTACCGGAGATATACAGAGAATGCATTCTCTGAGAAGACAATTGGGAGAAGAAGTAGCGTTCTATAATGGTTCAAATCCTTTGGCATTGGCGGCATTTTCTGCCGGAGCGAGAGGGTGGTGTACAGCAGCCCCGAATCTTATTCCTGAACTCAATATCAACCTGTATAATGCGGTAGAGGAAGGAAACCTTGAAAAAGCAAAAGCTATTTTCTACCAGCAGTTTGACCTCTTAAAATTCATTGTCAATAAAGGATTGCCGAGAGCTGTAAAGGCAGGTCTTACTATTCTGGGTGAAGATGGCGGAAATCTGAGAAGTCCCTTAAAACCTCTTCACGAAAAAGAAAACGAAGAATTAAAAAATATTATTAAAACCCTTACTCATTAATACAATCTTATGAAAAAATCCATTTTTTATCATGCAGGATGTCCTGTGTGCATCAGTGCAGAACACGATATTATCAACCTTGTAGGTCCTGAAAATGTTGAAATCATTCATTTGGGAAATGATAGAAACAAAATTGAAGACGCTGAAAAAGCGGGTGTACAATCTGTGCCTGCTTTAGTAACTCCTAACGGGAATGTTCTTCATATTAATTTTGGAGCATCTATGGAAGATGTGAAAAAATAGTATTTTTAATCTTGTAAAAACGGCTCAATTTCTTGAGCCGTTTTTTATTGTTGGAAAACGCCACGGCGCAAATATAATATCTACTTTGTGTTGTAGGGCGCGAGGATTTTATCTTTGATAAAATTAAATGCTGGCTATTTTTATCTTTCGAAGATTATACAGATAACGCTGATGATTGTGTATAGATCTGCTTAGTTTGCAAAATCTGCGAGAGAATTTATTGTTTATTTTGAACCTTTTAAATTATAGCATTTCCTTCCACACCGTCAGAGTTATTGGTTTTATGGCCTGTTATTGCTGATGCAACGAAGCTAAACAGACTCACCAGTTTTCCTGCTTTAGTGTCCCAATAATAAGTTTCCTTGGGTTCTACACGGATAATGGTAACATTAGGATCATCTTTTCCGTCAAACCAGGCCTTAGCGAGAGGAGACCATTTTTCTTCTATGGTGGCTTTGTCTTTATAAACAGAAGCTTTTCCGTACACTGAAAGATATTGGGAATCACTGTTATTCATAAAAAACAGCTGTACTTGTCGGTCTTCTTTTATTTCAAAATTCTTGTTGCTGTTTCCACTGCTGATAAACCAGAGATTTCCGCTGTCATCCGTTTCCTGCAGAGTCATGGGTCTTGAATTCACAGGAACAGTTTCCAATTCTGTACAGAACATACATATTCGGGCTTTTTCTGACAATTCCTTGATTTTTTTGATCGCTTCGAGATGGGTAAGATTTTGTGTTGACATAATATACTATTTTAAGTGATTGGTTAATGCTTAAATGAATTTATTCAACAGGATTTGATGAATATTATTCATTAAAACATTCAAATACCCGACCAAAAGGGAATAAAATGTGGTACCTGAAATGGATTTGTTTTATTTTTTTGGAAATCGCAAAGACGTAGGATGTTTTCTATGTTATATAAAGTGCAAGAATTTTATCTTTCGCAGATCACACAGATTGCGCAGATAATTGTGTATAGATCTGCTTAATTTGCAAAATCTACAAGAGAATTTAAATATATGTTTTTGCATGTCATAAATTGAGATGTTATTCTTTTCTAGAAATAAGTTTTACGTAAATTTGATGAATGCAGATTTCACCTCCTAAACATCTGGCTCCTTTTATAAGGCATTATATCTTTCTGGAAAATTCCGGGGAGAGTATGAGGAGTTTAAGACTTTTTACTGATGGAAGTTCCGGACTTATTCTATCCGGAGATATGAAACTGTATTCTGGTATTTCTGAGGATCGGATGCCGCTTTCTTTTTTTTACGGAGCATTAAACGGATATAAAGATTTTTCTTCAAAAGGCAGATTTTCCTTGATTGCTGTTGTATTTCAACCTTATTTTCTGAATATCCTTTTAAAAACATCAGCAAAAGAGATCCAAAATCAGATTGTTTCTGTGGAAGATGTATTAAAAAACAGATTCGAAGTCTTTCAGGAAAAGCTTTTTAATAAAGTTGATCCTTCAAATATTATTAATCATCTGAATGCTTTTTTCACCGAATTTTTATCAGAAAGAATAAGCATTGATCATCAGATTATGATGGCTACTCAAAAATATATTCTTCAGAATAAAGGTATTGTATCATCCAAAGACTTAGAAAAATTTACAGGATATTCAGAACGCCACCTGGAAAGGAAGTTTGAATATCATATGGGAGTGACCCCTAAAAAATATGGAAATATTATACGCCTTCATTACTTTTTAAGCCTTATTAATAAAGGTGTTGATCATAAAAATATGGCGATGCTTTCTTATGAAGCAGGCTATTCTGACCAGTCACACCTTATCAGGGAATTTAAAAATAATATCGGACTTACTCCCAAACAATATCTGAAGACAGAAAATAAAATGGCTGTTAATTTCATCGAGTTGTAAACTATTCATGTCGGTTTTATACAATTTTTTGATGATGATCTGATCTAGTTTTGTCAAAAAAAATCAATGAATATTAAAATTTCAACCGCACAATTTGAAAATAAAAGTGGAGACAAAGCCTATAACCTCTCTGTCATAGAAAAGCTGGCTGGCAAAGCTGCTTCTGAAGGGTCTGATGTAATTGTTTTCCACGAATGCTCTATTACAGGCTATACTTTCGCCCGAAAACTTTCTAAAGAACAGCTGCTTGATGTTGCAGAGCGTATTCCGGAAGGAGAAAGTATTCAAAAACTACAAGAGATTGCTGCTCGCTATGATATCGTCATATTAGCCGGATTGTTTGAAAAAGATGAACATAATAACCTATTCAAAGCCTATGTATGTGTTGATAAAACAGGGTTGAAGGCAAAATATAGAAAATTGCATCCTTTTATCAATCCCCATCTTACCCCCGGTAATGAGTATTGCGTGTTTGATATTTTGGGCTGGAAATGTGGTATTCTCATCTGCTATGATAACAATATTATTGAAAATGTGAGGGCTACCAGACTTCTTGGTGCTGAAATTATTTTCATGCCTCACGTTACCATGTGTACGCCTTCTACAAGGCCGGGAGCCGGTTTTGTAGATCCTCAACTTTGGGAAAACAGAGAAGCAGATCCAACCTCTTTACGGTTGGAATTTAATGGGATGAAGGGAAGAGACTGGCTGATGAAGTGGCTACCATCAAGAGCCTATGATAATGGAGCTTATATTGTTTTTTCAAACCCGATTGGTATGGATGATGACCAATTGAAAAACGGATGTTCCATGATTATTGATCCTTTCGGTGATGTCATTGCCGAATGCCGTTCCTTCGACGACAGTTTCGAATCTGCTGTGATTACTCCTGAAAAGCTTACCCAGGCAGGAGGGTATAGGTATATTAAAGCCCGCAGGCCGGAATTGTATGGAGCTATAATAGGGCAGGAACATTCGTCTGAGCAGAAAGTGGTCTGGCTTGACGATAAAACAGTTTAAAATACAATCTCTCCTGTAGTATAATCTATAGGAGAGATTCATTTATTGGTTAATGGTTTTCTGCAGATCGCTCCAGGCACCGCCATTATAGATGTGTTTGAAGCCCCTTTCTTTTAAAATATTTTCAGCTTTTACACTTCTTAGTCCATGAGAACATACGGTGATGTATGTTTTTTCAGGATCAAGTTCTCTGTATCGCTCTCTGATGGTTCCCAACGAAATATTTATGGAACCTTCAATATGTCCTGTTTCAAACTCTTTTTCCGTTCTTACATCAAGAATAACGGCTGCTTTTTTCATTAAGGCAGGTAATCCGTTATCTAGGGTTTGGAAACGGTAAATTTTATAGGAAATATACAAGATAAGCGCTATACCGCAGAATATGAGGAAACTCTTCATAGCTTGCTTAGTATTTTTTTATCAATATAAAATGTTCCGAACGGAATAAAACAGGCTAAGATCACTTTCCATGTCACTTCTTTGAACTTCCAGTTTTGCTCTACACCCACGCTCAGCGTATTGAATAGGAAAAGAAGAAATAATGTTCCGTGAACGGGACCCAATATTCTTACAAATAAAGGATTTCCCATCCCATACTTCATGGGAACAGCAATGCATATTAGGCTCAACAGTGAAATGCCTTCTAAAATAGCCAGAATCCTCAGCCGGCCGATCTTTGTTTTAAATAAATCCATCATAATTATCTGAAATAAGGTCTGTTTGCAAAAGGAGAAAAAGGCCACGGAATCGCAATGAAAATAATGATCAGTGCAATGGAGAACCAGATTCCCATCGTTTTAAATTTTTCTTTATCTGAATCCTTTCGTTTGGCTAAAGCAGAGCCGATCGTGATGATAATAATAGCCGTTATCATCAATGAAATATGGATTAATCCGAAAAACAGATGTTCAAAAGATTCTTTGGCTTCGTTCAGATTCTTCCAGAAGTATTGAATAACCGGGCTTTTAAAATAAAATATCATTCCTATGATCAATTGAATATGCGCTATCGTAGCGGTCCAATGCCGTACTGAATCATCCGTTTTGGTGAATTTTCTGCCTGAAAAACATCCTTTAAAAGAACGGAAAATTGAATAGAGTAAGCTTAATAAAACCAGCCAGCGGGTCAGGGAGTGCAAAAAAGTAAGAGTCTGATACATCGGTTGTTTTTTCGAATGAAGCAAAGGTATAACAAAAACATACTAATTAGTATGTTTTTAATCAAAAAAATTATTGAAGAGTATTGAAATAAGACTTAAGTCCTTTTAAATAAACAAGATAAACTTCTTTTGAGTTTTCAAGTTTACCCATATTTCTTACGCCCCAATATCCTGAAATTACAAAAACGCTCACTTCTCTTGCGCTTACTTCTTTTTTGATCAATCCAGCTTCTTTGCCTTTTTCAATACACTCTGTGAAAGCATTTTCCCATTCTTTTGAAAGTTTGTGCAGCGCTTCTGTAAAAGCAATATGCCATGGAGCCATCTGTTGTACAAAATTAGAAGTAGGACAGCCGTATTCAACCTTTAGAAAATCATTTTCCATGAGAAGATTATAGAAGACCTGATAGATGTTTTCCAGAGGATTGGGCCCGTTTTGTAAAGTATCAATAAAAGTTTTTCTGAAAGTAACTTGCAAAAGTTCTGTGATAATGGCAAGACCCATTTCATCTTTAGTTTTGAAATGATAATAAAAAGCACCCTTTGTGACCTGAGTTTTTGCAATAATCTCGTCAATACTCGTTGTCTGAAAGCCTTTCTCATAGATTAATTCAAAGGCTTTCTGGAGAATAGTAAGACGGGTTGCTTCGGATTTCTTCATAAAAACTGCTGTTTATAATACAAAGGAACAAAATTTAAACAAAAAATAAAACTATCATTATTCTGATACATTGATACAATTTAAATAATTTTTATAATACAATAATTCGTCGGAAATTTGCCTTGTCAATATCAACAAAATACAAGACAATGAATTTTCAAAAAGAAATACAGACCAATACTGCATCACAGACTATAAAAAAGGGTCTTCCTGCAGCTTTATGGGCACTCACAATAAGTGCCTTCGCGATTGGGACTACAGAATTTGTGATTGTAGGACTGCTTCCAACAGTAGCTTCTGATCTTGGAATCACGATTCCTTCAGCAGGATTGCTGGTGAGTCTTTATGCCATAGGAGTAGCAATCGGAGCTCCGATTTTAACGGCTTTAACAGGGAAGATTCCGCGTAAAATGCTTTTGGTTTCCATTATGCTGCTGTTTGTTATCGGAAATGGATTGGCATCTATTGCTCCCGGCTTTATAACACTTGTTTTGGCAAGGATATTAACAGGTTTTGCCCATGGGGTCTATTTTTCCATTGGTTCTACCATTGCAGCATCACTGGTTCCTGAAGAAAAAAGAGCAACCGCTATTTCTATTATGTTTGCAGGACTTACGCTGGCCATTGTAACAGGAGTTCCGCTGGGTACTTTTATCGGGCAGCATTTCGGATGGAGAGCGACCTTCATTGGCGTTTCAATTCTTGGGATCATCGGATTGGCAGCCAGCTTATTACTGGTTCCCAATAATCTGAAAAACGGGAAGTCCGCTTCTTTAAAAAGCCAGTTTAAAGTTCTGGGAAATAAACGTCTTATTTTTGCTTTTTTGATGACGGCAACAGGATATGGAGGAACGTTTGTAGTTTTTACTTATCTGTCACCTATCTTACAGAAAATCACGGGATTTCAGGAATCTACCGTTACATTTATCCTGTTGATCTATGGAATTGCCATTGCATTGGGAAATCTGATTGGTGGAAAGGTAGCCAATAAAAATCCTTTGAAAGCTCTTCTATGGATGTTTGCAGCACAGGGATTGGTTTTATTAGCATTTTATTTTACGGTAAGCAGTCCGGTTTTAAGTATCGTTACCCTTTTCTTTTTAGGAGCTTTATCATTTGCTTCGGTTCCGGGACTTCAGCTATTGGTGGTGCAGATTGCAGAAAAAGAACTTCCCGGTACTGAGGATGTCGCTTCAGGGATCAATATTGCAGCATTCAATATTGGTATTGCGATAGGATCTTATGCCGGAGGAATGATTGTAACTTCATCTTTGGGACTGGTGAGTACACCATGGATTGGAGCTTTATTCCTGGTGGTTACAGTATTGATTACCATGTACAGTATCAGCTTAAGCAAGAAAAAATAAGATTTCACTAATAGTTTTATCTGACTTATCAATCCATGTCAAGATTTTAAACCTTGACATGGATAAAGCAAAAACCAGAATGTTAGAGGTATATAGTATATAAATGAAGAGGAACCAATACGGTGATGATGAAGTAGATGGTTTTATAAAGGTAGGTTTTGATCTGCCTTTATTTTGTTTTAAAAACCTTTGTATTGGAAAGAATAAAAGTTTGAAACTAAAATTTTCCTGCTCACTACAAGTGAACTGCATCTATAACCCATATGGCTATTCTTTTAATTATTTAAAATAAATAGGACTTATTTACCCAATGATAGAGCCGTTTAACATAATAAAAAATGCTCTTTATGTCTAAGTTAATTGTATATATTTATCTCCTGATGATCAAAATTATACAATGATAAAAAATTTAAAGACTGATCCAAAGCTGAAACAGATCGTAAAAATAATTTTATAATAAAATATCCTTTATGCATTATTCCCCAAAACCACTTCAATTATTCATTTTATTATATAGTGTTTTATCTTATGCTCAATCCAAACAAGATACTTTGCGTGGAGAGTTTACGTATCAGCTAAAAGCGAAATTCGACACACGAATTGATAATAGACATGAAGAGCTATTTTCATTACAAATAGGGGATAATCATGCATTTTTTGCAAGTATTGTATCACTGAAGGGCGATTCTGTAATGACAAACTCAGGAACAACTACCCATAATTCTGATGGAAGTATAAGTCTTGGTTGGAAAAAAGGAGTAGCGATTCCAAAAACAGATTTTAACTTTACCATTGCACAATCCAATGAAAATATACAATATTTTGATTCAGTTTTCATGGCATTACTTACCTATAAAGAGCCAGTCATAAAGAACTGGAAGCTTGTGAATGAAATAAAAGTAATCAATACCATTAATTGCAAAAAAGCAGAAGTAGCCTTTAAAGGAAGAAACTGGATAGCATGGTATGCCCCTGAAATTCCGTTTCCGTATGGTCCAATGAAATTCAGTGGATTACCCGGTTTGATCGTAAAAATAACGGATGACAAGGGAGATTATGATTTTGAACTGGTAAAATCTGTATCTGATTCTCAATTAAAAGGAAGATTAATCAATATCAAGAAAAGCAGATATACCGGGGCTGTAGAAACAACACAATCTAAATTGAAACAAGCACAAAGAAATAATGAAGCGAATACAGCTGCCGTATTTGCAAGCTATGGAACCACTATCGTAAAAGGACAGGAAATGCTAAAAAAGAGAGAAAAATTAAGGGAGGAAAACAGCAAATATCAAAATCCACTCGAATTAACCCCTTAGGTTATTAAATTTCATAAATATCCGCATCGGTAAAGACAAAAAATGTACTTTTCTTAGGCAGGTTTTTAGTATCCAATCCTGTGAATTCACTGAAGGCTGGGAGCAATAACTGATTATCGCTGAGAGCAAAGCAGGGAAGCCTTATGTTTTTAACAGCAGAATTCAGGACAATTCCCGGATGAATATGCCCGGTAATCTGAAATCCAGATCTTTCGGAATCAAAATCGTGAATAAAGGTAATGCTTTCTATTTCAAGATATTCAGTTTTGTTATTAAAACATAGTTTTTTCTCCAGAGCTTTTGAAATCCGGTCATGATTTCCTTCAATAAGATAAAACTGTATATGGGGATATTGGCTTTTCCATGTACAGAATTCGTCCACATCAGAATTGTCTCCGGCATGAAGCAGATCTCCAACCACAATGAATTTTTCAGGCTGAAAATATTCAATCAGAGCGGATAATCTTTCCAGGTCGCTTTTCATAATATGATTCGCTAATGCGATACCATTTTTACGGAAATGAGCCGTTTTTCCGATGTGAAGATCAGAAAGGATCAATGCTTTTTCTCTTTCCCAGAATGCCGCACGCTGATTGGTCAGAATGAAAGTTTCGTTTTGGATAGAAATGCTTTTGGTTGCTATAAACACGTTTTATAATTGAAAATTTGAATAGACTTATTGAGTTATATTAATTGCATCAGCTGACCTTCCGGCTTACATGAAACTTTTCATCAAAAACGTAAGTAAGAGGAATGCCGGTTGCAATTTCTCTTTCTAAAATTTCCTCAGGAGACAGGTGTTCCAGATACATAATCAAAGCACGCAGGCTGTTTCCATGAGCAACGATCAATACATTTTCTCCCTGCTTTAATAGCGGTCTTATCTGACTTTCAAAATAAGGAATTACCCTGTTGTAGGTATCTTTAAGACTTTCTCCTCCGGGAGGAACCACGTCATAGGATCTGCGCCAGGTATGAACCTGTTCATCACCGTATTTCAATGCAGTTTCTGCTTTGTTTAATCCTTCAAGATTTCCATAAGAACGTTCGTTTAATGCTTTATCCATAACGACCGGAATATTGGGATTTCCTATTTCATTCAGAATGATAGAGAGGGTATGCTGTGCTCTGATGAGTGCAGAAGTGAAAGCTATATCTATTTTTTCTCCTTGTAAAGAAAGGCCTGCTTTTCTTGCTTCTTCAATACCAGCTTCTGTTATATCGATATCCTTCCAGCCTGTAAATCTGTTTTCCAGATTCCAGAGTGATTGTCCGTGACGGACTAAGAACAACTTTTCCATTATTTAAATTTTATTTTATACTTCTAAGAAGGTATACTCTAAGGTACGATGATTATTTAAATTTATCAAGAAAATTAACTTAGAATATTAGGCTAAGAATAAGATTAAAATGACAGGTAAATTCATTGAAAAATATGTTGATTGATCTATCAGATATCAGTGATATTGGATAATTTCAGCATTCTTTTAATTCTTGCATCCAGCCCTTCACTCGAAAGTGTCTGCCTCAGACTGTCTACTTTAATCGGGAAGCTGAGCGGAGTAAAAGAACGGGAATGTTTTAAAATAATTTCAGACTTTTCAATCCTTTTAAAAGCTTCTACAAGCCGTTGTTCCTGAAGTTGCATATTAAAGACTTCCGTATAGGCTTGTTTTACTAAAAAATGATTAGAGTCGTGGTCTTCCAGAACTTTAAAAATAAGTCCGGCAGAACTTTGTAAAGATTTGTTGGAGCGCTGCTGTCCTGCATAGTTTTGAATAACCATTCCTGAAATCACAGCAATATCCCTGAATTTTCTTCTCGCCATTTCAGCAGAATTGATACTGGCAATCACATCATTCATGAGGTTTTCTCGGGTTAATATCTGCTGCAGATTATCTTCATTCAAAGGAATTTCTTTATCACTGAACAGCTCAAATCCGTAATCATTCATCGCCATCGAAAAGGAAATAGGCGCCAGTTTGGAAATACGATAGGCAATCAGCGCTGCCATCACTTCATGTACCAGACGGCCTTCAAAAGGATACATAAAAACATGATATCCTTCACGATTTTTGATCATTTCCACCAGAAATTCATTTTCTGTTGGGATATGGGAGTTTTCTTCCTGATTGGCGAGCAGAGGATGCAGAAATTTAAGTTCTTTTTCCGAAGCTTTAGGATTTAAAGCATGTGAAAGTTTTTCTCTTAAAAAATGTCCCAGATTGGAACTTAAAGGCAGTCTTCCTCCCAGGTAACTCGGTACCAAAGCCCTTCCTTTTGCTGCTCTTACATAGACCGTCATATCTTTGATCATGGCAACTTCCAGGGTACGGCCCGCCAGAATGAATTTTTCCTCTTTTTTCAGTTTTGAAATAAAATATTCTTCAATCATTCCGATATATCCTCCGGAAATAAATTTCACTTTCAGCATGGCATCACTTACAATCACGCCCATATTCATCCGGTGAAGCATGGCAATTTTTCTTGAAGTTACTTTATAAAGCCCGTCTTCCATAATGACGATCTTATGGAATTCTTCATAGCTTTTCAGAACACTTCCGCCAATAGTAAGAAATTCCAGGATACTTTTCCATTCTTCATCCAGAATTTCCTGAAAGGCATATACTTTTTTAATTCTTTCGTACAGTTCATCAGGATAAAAACCATCACCCACAGCCAATGTCATCAGAAACTGAACCAGCACATCGAAACATAATACCTGTGGTTCTCTAGGCTCAACAACTTTCTGTTTTACGGCTTCTTTTAAAGCTGAAACTTCAATCAGTTCCAGAGAATGGGTTGGAACACAATAAATTCTGGAGGTTTCAAAAGGGGAGTGCCCGCTACGTCCGGCTCTTTGCAGAAAACGTGCAACACCTTTGGCAGACCCGATTTGAATAATGGTATCAACAGGTTTAAAATCAATTCCTAGATCAAGAGATGAGGTAGAAACCACAGCTTTTAATTTGCCGGAACTTAAATTTTCTTCAATCCAGATTCTCAAATGGGCATCAATGGAACTGTGATGGATAGCGATCTGACCTGCAAAATCAGGATAAGCATCCAACAGAAGCTGATACCACATTTCACTCTGGCTCCTGGTATTGGTAAAAACAATTGTAGATTTTGACTCCAGAATAATCGGGACGACTTTATCGGCAAGCTTGTTTCCAAGATGTCCTGCCCACGGTAATATTTCAATCTCGTTCGGAAAAACAGGGATAATATCTATCTTTTTGTGTTCTCTGGCTGTAATTTTTGTCTTTTTTATATCATAAGGAATAAGAACGTCCATGGCTTCATCAAGGTTTCCAATGGTTGCGGTAATGCCCCATATTTTTATCTTGGGAACATATTTTCTAAGCTGGGAAATCCCCAGTTCTACCATGACACCGCGCTTTGAACCTAATAATTCATGCCATTCGTCCACAGCAACACATTTCATATCCCTGAAAAAGGTTTCATTATTTTTCTGAGCCAAAAGCAGATGAAGACTTTCGGGAGTGACAACGAGAATTTCAGGCATTTTCTTTATCTGCTGTTGTCGTACTTTCGGATCGGTATCTCCGTTTCTTACGCCTACGGCCCAATCAAGTCCAATTTCATCAATCGCTTCCTGCATGGCTTTCGCAATATCTTTGGATAAAGACCGCAATGGGGTAATCCAGATCATTTTCAGCCCTTTTTTGTATTGTTCAGGGTGATTCAGGAAGTCTGAGACCAATGCTAAAAATACAGAAAAAGTTTTTCCGAAACCAGTAGGAGCTACTACCATTCCGCTGTAACCATTTCCAAATTTCTTCCAGGTTTCCAGCTGAAATTTAAAAGGAGCAATACCTTTATCGGTCATCCATTGCTGAATGATCTTCAATCCGTCGGTATGTTCAAAAGCTGTCAATTTTATTGTATTAATTTTTTGATTTCTTCAAGGTTGTCAATTTCATCTACCGTTTTATCTTTCCGCCATCTTACAATTCTTGGAAAACGGAGCGCAACACCACTTTTATGACGGTTGCTGAAGCCAATGCCTTCAAAAGCAATTTCAAAGACGAGCTCTGCTTTTACCGTTCTCACAGGTCCAAATTTCTCAATGGCATTTTTGGTAACAAACCGGCTCACTTCCATGATTTCCTTATCCGTCAATCCGGAATAGGCTTTGGCGATGGTCACCAAAGCATCTCCGTTTTTCACGGCAAAAGTATAATCGGTATAATAAGCACTTCGTCTGCCACTTCCTTTCTGGGCATAAATAAGGACTGCATCAATGGTAAACGGATTGATTTTCCACTTCCACCAGTCGCCTTTTTTCCGGCCGGAATGATAGGGTGAGTTTTTTTGTTTGAGCATCAAACCTTCACTGTTTACAGCTCTTGAATTTTCACGAAGCGAATCCAGTTCTTCCCATTTTTCAAAATCCAGACTGTTGGAAAGGCTTATATTTTGGGGATTTTCATTTAATAATAATTCTTCAAGCAAAGCCCTTCTTGCAGAGATGGGTTTTTCTCTCAGATCATGATCTTCAAGTTCCAGTAAGTCATAGGCAAAGACTTCTATCGGAATTTCCGATAACATTTTTTTAGTTAAAGTTTTCCTGTTTAATCTTTTTTGTAATTCATTAAAATTTAAAACCTTACTGTCTTTTACCGCAAGTATTTCTCCATCTATGACAAAGTTGCCTTTCATCGCTTTTACCACTTCTGTGACTTCTGGAAATTGTTCTGTGACCAGTTCTTCACCTCTCGACCAGATGAAAACCTCGTCGTTTCTCCGGATGATCTGTCCGCGTATTCCATCCCATTTGTATTCTACCAGCCATTCATCAGGATTTCCCAGTTCTGCAGGTACTTTTTCCAAAGGATAGGCAAGACAGAAGGGATAAGGTTTTGAATTATCAGGATTCACATTTTCAGCATCTATAAGTTCTTTGAATGAGACCTCATCAGGCAGCCATTTTCCCATTAGACTATGCATCAGCGCACTCGATTCCTGACCGGAAAATTTGGTCAGTGCATTGATTAATGTTTTATCTGAGACCCCGATGCGAAAACTTCCGCCAATTAATTTATTGAAAATCAAACGTTCAGTGTAATCTAAACCATTCCATGAGTTTAAGACAAATTCTTTCTTTTCTGAATCTGTTTTGCCTTTCAAACCAACAATATCATTCATCCATTCTGATAAGGTACGTTCTATTTTTTCCTGTGGAGGCGGAAGAATCAATGATAGTGTTTCTCCAAGATCTCCTACAGAAGAATAAGATTCCTGAAACAGCCAGAAGGGGAGCCCGGTAATTTCCAGAGCCCATTCTTTCATATAATTGGTATTGACGTTTCTTTTGGGTCTTTTCCCGGTAAACAAAGCAATAAACCATACTTTATCTTCATCCGGAGCACGTTCCAGATAATCAATGATAGCATCAATTTTAGCATTGGTCTTATTGGTGGTTTCCAACGCATTGATAAGGTCTGCAAAATGTCTCATGATTCCGGATTTTCAATGGTTTCTTTTTCAGATTCTTCTTCATCTTCACCAAATAAGGTTTCCACAACATCTGCCTTGATTCCTATTTCATTCAGGTATTTTGAAAATACTTCCGTCTGTCCGTGCGTTACATGTACGAGTTCTGCTTCTGTAGCTTTTACAGTCTGCAATAATCCTTTCCAATCCGCATGGTCACTCATTGCAAAACCTGCATCTGCACTGCGCCATCTTCTGGCACCGCGAACCTGCATCCAGCCGGAACATATTGCGGTAGCTGGATCAGGAATTTTTTTGATGATATTACTGTCGAGTAAAGCCGGAGGAACAATGACAATTTCATGTTCCACCTCTTTGGAACGTTCCCTGAAATCTGCAATGGTATAGTCCGGAAGGTTGATTCCTACTGTTTCAAAGGCTTCATTCAGTTTTCCGATGGAATAGTGTACGTATATTTTCCCCAGGCCCTCTACCGCCTTCATGATACGCTGGGCCTTTCCTAAAGAATATCCGATGAATACAGATGTTTTATTATTTTCCTTATTCTTCAGTACCCAATTCTGAAGCTTTTTATTTAAATCCGGAACTTCAAGCCAGTTGTAAATAGGCAGCCCAAAAGTACTTTCCGTAACAAATTCATTGCATTTTACCAGTTCGAAAGGAGTACTCAACCCATCATCCTGAACTTTATAATCCCCTGAAATGACGGTCACATATCCTTTATATTCAAGCCTGATCTGTGCGGAACCAATAATATGTCCGGCAGGATGAAGCGAAAGCTTTACTCCATTGATGGTCACAATTTCTCCATATTCCAGACTCTGGCATTCGATATCCATGCCTATTCTTTGATGGAGAATAGGTTTCGTGAAATGGTGGCAAAGGTATTTTTTCATTCCCCAACGGGCATGATCAGCGTGGCCATGGGTAATAACCGCCAGATCTACAGGCCTCCAGGGATCTATATAAAATTTCCCCAGCGGACAGTAAATTCCTTTTTTTGTAAATGTGATTAATTTCAATGGTGTGACAGGTTTTGTGGAATAAGCTTCAAAAACTTAACCAATTTACAACAAACTGTTTATTTTTTTATCTTAGGCTTTGGGTAAAGCCGATGGAATATTTTAAAGATTAAATGGGCTAAAGACTATTTCTATTGATATCCTATAGCATTTAAACAATGAAAGGAAGGATTACAAGAAGATTTTAAAGCATAAAAAAAGCTGCTTCTATTCGAAACAGCTTCTGTATATTATTTTTCATTCAGGACATCATTTACAAAATCAATCCATTGATAATCAGGAATTGTTTTGTCGATGAAATAATCCGGTTGAATTCCTTTTCCGTCAATGGCCATATCCGGAATACGGAAGCTTTTGGATAGGGAATAGCCCAGTTTAAATTCGTTGCAAGGGGAAATCACATAATACATATTGGAGATATCCAAAACACCTGCAGTGGTTATTCCAAAAAGCTTCACTTTCTTGCTTTGTTTGGCTGCCAGTAAGAATTCTTCTGCAGTACTGCCGTTTCCGTTGTTGATGATAATTCCTACATTCTTTGGATAAGGCAGGATTTTATCCATTTTTTTGATCTCCACCATACTTCCGTCTTCCTGCAGGCTTACAAATTTACCAAGATTCTGACTGAGTTTATCATAAGACTTTTTTAGATAGTCTCTGGAATCTGCAGAGATCCCATATTTTTGGTAATTCTCATAGAAATCAAGCATTCTTTGGTTATTCAGTTTTGTAGAATAAAACTGTGTTCTAATGCTTCTGATAGGATTTGTATAGAGGTATGGGATAATTTTGGCAAAACTATTATCACTTCCGCCACCGTTATTTCTAATATCAATAATAAGGTTTTCCGTACTTTCAATTTTCGCCTGATTGGCTGTAATAACGCTGTCTATATCTTTTTTAAAAGGACCCTTGAAGGACGGAATTCTTAAGAGTAGGGTGCTTTTGTTAATCTCTTTCAAAAAAGGTTTTTCTGCCATTGTGGCTTCAAAGTGAGTCTCAATTCCTTCTTCTCTTTCAAATGTTGGAGAGATTCTTTTCAAGGTAAAATCATTGATTTCAAGATGATTTTTTCCAATAAATCTGATGATGGTTATTTCCTGACCGGATTTGTTTCTTACATAATACGTTCCTTTTGTTTTATCAGCATTAAGAGTCAGTTTTAATTCATAGGGCTTCCAGTTTTCAGCTCCCGATTTGATAATAAAGCCTTTATAGACATCTCCAAATTTTTTAATTCCTATCGTATAAGGTTCGGTTTCCCAAATCCCTTCAATATCAGAATCTTTCTTGGATACCGCTTCTTTTTTAAACTTTTCAAGATCTACTTTTACCATTTCTGTTTTCAGATTTTCATCAGCTGCAGGTTGAGCCTGCTGATTATTCTTTTCAATTCTTGAAATGGAGAGATGGCCGGATCGGAAAAACTTAAGCCATTCATAAATAGTCTGAGTACATTCAGTATCCGATTTTACATTTTTTATTTTATTCAGAAAGTCATTGTTATGGGCCTGATAAGCTGGGAGTCCTTTTTTATCGATCACATATTGAAATCCGGCATCATTTTCCTCGAATGTTTTTTTTACCCATTGATAATTGCTTTCACAATTACAGTTTTGAGCAAAGCTAAAAGAAGAAGAGGATATAAAAATGAGAAGAAGTGCTTTAATTTTAAGCATACGTTGGTTTTTAGTTTTATTGTAAGGGGTACAAATTTAATGATAATTCTATTTTTTTATGATTTAAAAGGCTATTTAATTAAAATAAAAACTCTTGTTAATGCATGATCTGAACTTTTCAGCAATATAAAAATGAACGTTCAGCCAATATCGACCTTCTTGAAATCTTTGAAATTTGTACCATCATTAAAAAAAGAATACAATGAGTAAAACAATTTTAATTACAGGTGCAGCAAGCGGATTCGGAAAAATTGCTGCTTTTGATCTTGCTAGAAAAGGACATACAGTAATTGCTACTGCACAGGTCTATCCTCAGATGAGTGATTTAATCCGTGAAGCTAAAGAACAGAATATTGACCTTACGGTGGATAAACTGGATGTAACCAGCCAAAGAGATATTGATTATATCCTAAAAAAGTATGAAATAGATATTTTAATCAGCAATGCCGGAATCATGGAAGGTGGTCCGATTGCTGAACAGCCTGTTGATATTATCCGTTCCATGTTTGATGTGAATGTGTTTGGTGCATTGAACCTTGCCCAGGGTTTTATCAAAAAGTTTGTTGAAAAAAAGAAGGGTAAAATTGTTTTTACCTCTTCAATGGGAGGTTTATGGACGGTTCCGTATGTGGCTGCTTATTGTGCTTCAAAACATGCATTGGAATCTATCGCTGAAGGATTGAGAACAGAACTTGCTCCGTTTAATATCAAAATTGCAACCTGCAACCCAGGTGTATTTGGAACAGGATTTAATGACAGGGGAGTAGATTCTATTTTCCATTGGTATGATCCGAAAATTAACTTCACTCCGGAATCCGCTTTTGACGGAGCGGCAGAATCTTTAGCCCACCAGCTTGATCCACAGTCTATGGCAGACGTGATTGTGAATGTAGCTTTAGATGATGAGAGTCATTTCAGAAATGTACATCCAAAAGAAACTGAAGATTTTGTAAAACAGCTTCAGGCAGATGCATGGACCTCAAAAAGCTAAATATTATGGAATTGAATTATAATGTTGCCGAAAAAGCCTTACATGCAGCCAAAGAAAAGGCATTATCTATGAATATTCCTGTGAGTATCGCCGTGGTAGATGCTGGAGGACATCTGGTTGCATTGGCAAGACTGGACAGTGTCTACGGAGTGATTGATTTTGCCATTAAAAAAGCAAAAAAAGCAGTCATGTTCGGAGTAGATAGTGATCTGATGGGAGGAATCATCTCAGAAACCGGTATTCATGGTTACGGAATGCTGAATTCCAATGATGGACTTCTGACGATTGCTGGCGGTGTTGTCCTTAAGAATGCAGAAGGTAGGATCATTGGTGCTATAGGTTCATCAGGCGGAACTCCTGAGCAGGATAAAGAAATTGCCGGGGCAGGCGCTCAGGTTATTGCTTAAATTTCAGATATTTGTACTATGGAAAACACTTCTGAAATCATATTCGACAAACTGGTTTATTCATGTGCTTTTGAATCTTATAGAGGCTATGAGGAGTTTATTCCGGACCATTTTCTTGGATTTCAGATATCCGGGGAAACTCATGCTTTTCATGAACAGGGTAAAACAGTGATCAAAGAAAATACAGTGGTCCTGGTCAGGAAAAATCAACTGATCAGAACGATTAAATATCCTTCAGCTCATGAAAAGTATCAGTTTATCTCCATCACATTGGATGATGAAACACTGAGACAGTATGCCACTGAAAACAGAATCGCTGTAAGTACTAATTTTCCAGGAAATCAGCGGTTGTTTTTTGAGCCCAATGATTTTTTTGAAAGCTATTTTGCTTCTCTTATTCCTTACATTCATAAAACACAGGAAATTCCTCCGAAATTAGCGGCTTTAAAGGTGAAAGAAGCCATCGAACTCCTTTTGCTGAGTAATCCTGATCTTAAAAATCTCCTTTTTGATTTTTCTGAGCCTTATAAAATTGATCTTAAGGAGTTTATGAATAAGAACTTTATGTTCAATGTATCGGTAGATGCTTTTGCACGGCTTACAGGTCGTAGTCTTTCGGGTTTTAAGAGAGACTTTAATAAAACATTTGAGATGACACCCAAGCAATGGCTGAAAGAGAAAAGATTGAAAGAAGCGTATTATTTAATTAAAAACAGAGATAAAAAGCCTTCAGATATTTATCTTGATCTGGGCTTTGAGAATTTATCCCATTTTTATTCTTCTTTCAAAAAGAAGTTTGGTGTAACTACAACGGAAGTATAACTTTTAACCATAAAAAAACACAAATTATATTATAACTTAAATATTAGAAACGCAAAGACGAAAGAAAGGTTTTACAATGTGATGATTGTAAGTCGCAAGGATTTTATCTCCGATAAAATTGAACACTGAATATTTCAAAAAGCTTGTTGATTAACCGCAACATCTGCGAGAATCTATCAATCATTTATGATTTTCCTACGTCTTTGCGTTTTCCTATATATTATTAAGGGATCATATTTTCTGATCTTAATCTTTCAAAAACATCGGTAAAAGAATCTTCTGTACTGATATATGCTGTGAAGCCCAATTTTCTGCTTTTAGACATATCACACATCACTTCCAAAGGTCTTCCCAGATCCAGATCGGTATGCCATGCTGACGACAAACGACCAAGATTGCTTTCTTTAAGGTTATATTTTTCTGCTATTTCTGACCAAATATGGTGATCGTTTTCCAGTTCTTTTTCAAGAGATCTTATAGTACCATTGAAGCCTTCCGCTTCTACACCGAACCAGTCTGCCAGCCTTATCCATAGCCATTTCCATCGGAAAACGTCTCCATTCGTGATATTGAATGCCTGATTCTTTGCGGATTCTGTAGTAGAAGCCCACACCAATTGTGCCGCCAATATTCTGGCATCCGTTACATCCGAAACTCCGTTCCATTGTGCTTCTGATCCCGGCCAGATGAATTTTCTTCCGGTTTCCTTACAGATGCTCGCATATACGGCCAATGTGGTTGCGATATTCATCAGGTTTCCAATGGCATATCCAACAACGGTGTGAGGCCTGTGAATGCTCCAAGTGAAGCCATCTCTTTCGGAAGCTTTGTACACTTCGTCTTCCTGTGCATAATAGAAGTTGGGAAGCGGAAGCCTTGGATGCTCTTCTCTTACGGGTGTTTCAGGTAAAATACCTTCTTTAGCATAAGCCTCAAATGGTCCTAAATAATGTTTAAGCCCTGTAACCAAAGCCACATGCTTCACTGATTTTTTAGGAGACAAAACATTTAATAAATTTCTTACCAGCTTGCTGTTGACAAGGATATTTTCTTCTTCAGTATCGTTACGCATCCATGTCGTAAAGTAAATGTGGGTAGGAGAGATCCCTTCCAGTGCTTCAGTAAGGCTTTGTTCATTCAAAAGATCTGCCTTTACAGGACGAAGACCCGGGGTATTGTTGTTGGGGTTTCTGGATAAGCCATAGGTGGTCCAGCCTTGAGCGATCAATTCTTCGGCAAGGTTACTTCCTGTAATTCCGGTAGCGCCTACTACCAATGCAATATTTTCCATAAGTATTGTAAAATTTCTTGTACAAAATTATGGACGGAAACAGGCTTTTATCCTTGATGTGGATCATGCGTTTGAGTTGATCTGGATCAAGTGTTATTCAGGGAATTCTTTTTACGGATCCTGCTCACGGTTTCCGGAGCAAGTCCAAGATAAGAGGCAATAAGATTGTGGGGAACTCTTTTGATCATTTCAGGATTCTTCTGAGTGAGTTGAAGATATTTTTCTTCAGCCGTGTAGCTGTTGGAAACAATAAGTCTGTAATCTTTCGTAACGAGGCTGTTTTGATATAAAATTCTGAAATAACGGTCCATAACAGGAATTTCCAGCATCATTTTTTCATAATCTTCTAAAGTGATCATCAGGACTTCGGTTTCTTCTATAGCATCAATATTCAGGACCGATTTTTCCTGATTGATGAAGCTGTTGAAGTCCGAGATCCACCAGCCTTCAAAGGCAAACATATTGATATTCTCATTTCCTTTTTCATCCAGAAAATAAGACTTCAGAAGGCCTTTGCTTACAAAAGACAAAGATTTGCAGATATCTCCTTCCTGAAGCAGATATTGTTTTTTACGAAGCTTTTTAAGAGTAAAAAAAGATTGAAGCTGACTTTTTTGCTCTTCTGTAATATCAACCTTATTCTCAATATGGGAAAGAAGGACCTCAAACATTAAATAAATATTTTATCAAAAATACTACTTTCAACAGCAAGCTGAATCTTATTTTTCAAAATCATAAAGATTGATTCCTATTTCTTCGTTTTTAATTTTTACGATTCTGGTTTCTAATGGATAAAAAATAAATTCTGCTGCTCCCTGAATTTTTGCTTCCAAAAGATGACCTGCCAAAGCGGTGTAATCTTCTCTTCCCAACGTAATGTGCAGATGAGGCATAAGCTTGCCCTCTATTTCAGAGATGTTTCCGGAAATATTGGTGACTTCCATCTGTTCTTTAAAAGTTTTATCAACATATTTTTTGGTTGCCGGATTAAAGAAACGAAGTGTTGCTTCACTTACAGCACCGATTCCTGTCACTTCTCCAGCCTGAATATTTTGGTTCTGAATAAAATCCGTTAAAGTTTCCACGATATTGGAATGATTGTCGAGACTTACCACATAGATTTGCCCTGCCTTTCTTGCAGACCAATGGTTTCCTTTACAATTGATGATCTCCATACTTAGCTTTGTTTTAAATAATTAATAATTCCTATGACATCATCCTGCCCAAAGCCTTTATCATGAGCATTTTGATAAGTTTGAATCAGGGTTTCAGACAGAGGAAAATCAGCTCCTGCATTTTTAGCAAGAAGAATATCTTTCAGCATAAGATCAAGCGCAAATGCCGGGGCATACTGATCTGCAGTCAGCATAGGTGTTTTTACCTTGGTAGCACCGCTTCCACTGGCACTTTCATTGATTATTTCGAGCATATCTGATCGTTCAATTCCTAATTTTCCGGCCAGTAAAACGGTCTCTGCCAATCCCTGATAAATGGTTGCTAAGAAATAATTGATAGACAGTTTTCCCGCAATTCCTTTTCCATTGTCACCCAAATGTTTCACAGATTTTCCCATCTTCAGCAGATAGGGCATAGCACGCTGTATGCTTTCTTCTACGCCGCCAGCCATAATGATCAATGTTCCTTCTTGTGCAGGTGCCGTACTTCCTGCTACAGGAGCATCAATAAATGAGGCTTCTTTTATCTTCAAAGATGTGGCTGTTTCTTTGGAAGCTTCGGGAGAAATGGTACTCATATCTATAAAGAGCTTTCCCTGAATATCCAAAGCCAGAATCTCCTCATAAACTGCTTTCACAGCAGTGTCATTGGTGAGCATTGTGAATATAATATCACTGTTTTCTACCAGGTCTTTAATTTGGGTGCAGACTGTAGATTTTTCTTCAAAATCTTTGGCTTTTTCAGATGATCTGTTGTAAACGGAAAGCGGAAAGCCCGCTTTTTCAAGATTTTTGGCCATAGGATGTCCCATATTTCCTAATCCGATGAATCCGATTTTTTCTATTGCCATATTTTTCTATTTTATGATGAATTAAGTCTTTTAGTGTGTAAATATCTTCAATAAGAAGGAATTTAGTATCAGGTATAATGAATGAGATTTCAAAATACCTCTATTTTTAAGCAAAATATCTACCAAATAGGAACTTTATAACGTTAAGTTTTAATTATATTTTCTATCAGAAACTTTTAAAACTGGAGAAACTTTCAGAAATTTGCACCAAAATAAAAATCAATGAAGATCGTAGACCTTGAAAAATGGAACAGAAAGGAGCATTTTGAATTTTTTTCCGGTATGGCAAGCCCATATTTTGGATTTACTACAGAAGTAGACTGCACAAAAGCGTATGATACAGCTAAAGAAAAAGGGTATTCATTTTTTGCCTATTATTTTCACAAATCGATGGCAGCGATCAATACTGTTGACGAATTAAAACTCAGAATTATAGATGGACAGGTTGTACAGTTTGATACGGTGCATGCCGGCAGTACAATCGGAAGACCGGATGGAACTTTCGGATTTTCGTTTACCCGTTTTTCAGAAGATTTTGAAACGTTTAATGCTGCTTTGCAGGAAGAAATAAAAGGGGTACATGAGACTTCAGGATTGAGGATAAGGAATGAAAGACTGGGGAAAGACCATGTAAGACATACCACGATTCCATGGAACTCGTTCAGTGCAATTTTACATCCTACAGACTTTAATACAACAGAATCGATCCCAAAAATTGCTTTTGGAAGATTTAATATCCGTGAGGGGAGAAAATACCTTCCGGTTTCTATTGAAGCGCATCATGGGCTGGCCGACGGGCTTCATCTTGCAAAATACCTGGAAGAGTTTCAGAAACAACTTGATCAATAGCAGATCGTTGCAGCGCTTGAGGATTGGAGGGGGTAAGAGTGAATAAAAGTAAGTAAGCTTATTAATATATTTACTCTTATAAATTCTCGTTCTTTCATTACGGGAAACCGTAAAGAATATTTTCAAATCTTCAATACATTTGAGTCAATATATTACTATATTAGGAAATTGATTTTACGATCAAAAGAACTAATTAACCAATAACTCAATTGTATTAATCCTGATGATATTATGCCGAACGATCAATTTTCATCCGATACAGATTCTTTTATTATTGATGTTTCCGGACAATCGGACAGCCCAATTGATTTTGGAACTGAATCTGCTTCCGGGAACTCTCCCGAGAATCAGAACAGATCTTATGATCCGGATTCCTGGAAAATAGGAAAAAAATACAGCAGAAAACTCAGTCTTACTGAAGACCAGTCAGCCATGCTGGATAGAATGTCTTTTACCGGAAATATTTTCAATGAGATTGACTATTGTAAAATACAGATCATAAAGCAATTCTTGAGGTCTATTGAATACCTTTATCAGAAATGTATTCCCGTTAACAAATCCTATCCGACCGTCATTGATGAGCTTTCGGAGATCATTGTCTGCCTCCGGTATAACTATAAAAAAGACAGTCTGAATTACAATTACACATATCAGTCTGTACAAGCAGAAATTTTCAATCATATTTTGAAATTATGTGAAAATACGGTCCGTGAAGTGTATGGTATTAAAAGGAAAATCAATACTGATTTTAATTATAATGATCCGGATATTCTTCACCAGTACAATAAAAAGATTGTTTCAAAGCTTGATGTTTTCCTGGCAGAAAATCACCATCAGATACTTGATGCCGATTACAAAACCAATATTATCCTCAATGAGAATAACACCAACCGCTGGAAGACAAAATTTGATCTGATCAGGGATGATTATTCCAATCCATTGGCATTTGAAAGAGAAATTTTCAGACTTTCTGAGGTCAATATTAAAAATCCGTCTGTGGATGCTTTGTTTTTTGAAGCTTCAAAATTTGTAGCGGAACACGATAAAAGTTCTGCATTAAGACTTTATATCCATTATCTGGAAAAGGATCTGAACTCTCCCAAATTTGACAAAAGAGATTTCCCCAAAAATATCCAGAAAAATCTATTTCCAACAGAGGAGCTGATTTCTGATTTTGAAAATATCCTGAATGAATTTATTGCCGGCAGAAACCTTAATCTAGCCCTTGAAAAAGCCAATCAGCTTTATCTTCCTAAAAGAAAGAAAATCACGATTGATCATGAAGCCATCAAAAATATCCAGGCACAGCATTCCGAAACGGCAACTATTTTGGGGCAGATTCTGAATGACGAAAGTGAAGAAGAAGTTACTTCCTTAAAAACGGAAGAAACAGCTGATCCGAAAGCGTTAACAATAAATATGGCACAGCAGGTTACGGAACTTCAAACTTCCAAATATAGTGATGAGCTTCATTTAACAGATATTCAAAAGGATATCCTTGACTTATTTGAAAAACACAGCTTCAATATACTTCAGGAAGATCTTCAGGATTTTATCAAAACAAAAGGCCTGTTTATGGGCTCTACCGTAGATTCTATTAATGAATGCTGTTTTGAGACCCTTGATGATATTCTCATCGAGGAAGAAGATGAATATTTTATTATTAACACAAATTATTACCAAAAACTTTTAAACAATGATTGACAATATTAAACCTAAAGAAGCAACTTCCATTATCAATTCACTGATAAGCGGAGTCGTTCCGAAAATAGGAGTACAACATATTACGGTAGGAAGATCTGAAGAAATACATGCTTTTATCAGCTCTCTGGAAGACGTTAAAAACGGCCTCAGTCTTGTAAAATTCTGGATCGGAGATTTCGGTAGCGGAAAATCTTTTATGCTCCATCTTTTGAATACTGTGGCTTTAAAACAGAAGTTTGTGGTTGCCAATGCCGATTTTACACCCGATAACAGGCTTTATTCCAATGACGGGAAAAGCGTGATCCTATATTCTGCTATTATGGATAATATTGCGATCCAGACGAAGCCGGAAGGCGGAGCTTTGCAGACTTTACTTGAAAAATGGATTGAGCAGGTGATTGTAAAAACAGCAGAGGAAAACCATATTTCTCTGATAGACATCCGAAATGATCAGTATCTCAGTCTGATTCAGAATTCTATTATGAAAACGGTAAACGAGATTACAGAAGTTGGCGGTTTTGATTTCGGGTCTGCTATTGTAAAATACTATGAAGGCTATATCAAAGGAGATGAGCTCTTGCGCAGAAATGCTTTGAAGTGGCTGAAAGGCGAATACAGCACGAAAACGGAAGCCAGACAAGACCTCGGAATCAGGGAGATTATCAATGACTCTAATTATTATGACATGCTCAAAAACTTCTGTAAGCTTTTTGTAAGCATGGGCTACAGTGGTTTTATGATCAATCTGGATGAAGCCATCAATCTCTATAAGATCTCTGTTACGGCTACCCGTGATAAAAACTATGAAAAAATCTTATCTATTTATAATGACTGTTTCCAGGGGAAAGTGGCCAATCTTTTTATCAATTTTGCCGGGACAAAAGAATTTCTGGAAAACGAAAGGAGAGGACTTTTCAGCTATCAGGCTTTAAAAACAAGACTAGAATCCAATAAATTTGAAACCACTGAGCTTCGTGATTTTGCACAGCCTGTGATCAAACTGATGCCTCTGAATCATAATGAAATTTTTGTGCTGCTTAAAAAACTGAAGCTCATCTTTGATTTTAATTATAAAACAGAACTGAATATTACGGATGAAGAAATTTCTGCTTTTATGGAAGAAATTTTCAACAAACCTGGTGCTGCAGAATTCCTGACCCCAAGAGAAGTGATCAGAGACTTTTTGAATATCCTTAATATCATCAGACAAAATCCGGAAGTGGATAAAAGAAGGCTTTTCGGGGAAATTGAAATCGCAGACGAAAGGCCGAGTGATCTTATTCTGTTAGACAGTATTGAAGAACTATGACAGCCTTCAATCTGCTTTCTGAACCCATCAGAAAATATATCCGGGATAAAAAATGGGAGAGCCTGAGACCTATTCAGGAGGCTTCTATCCAAAGGATTATTTCTACTGACAACAATTATATTTTAATATCCAGAACAGCTTCAGGGAAAACTGAGGCTGCTTTTCTGCCTATTTTATCCAAGGTTAATTTTAAAGAACCGGGTGTGAAAGTTCTCTATATTTCACCTCTGATTGCTTTGATCAACGACCAGTTTCTTCGGGTGGAAAGCCTTTGTGAATATCTGGACGTTCCTGTTACGAAATGGCATGGTGAAGCTTCTAAAGGTGCCAAAGACCGCCTTCTGAAAAGCCCGGAAGGTATTGTTCTCATCACTCCGGAGTCTCTGGAAGCCATGTTTGTGAATAAGCCTTATAATCTACACCATCTGTTTTCTACTTTGGAATATATTGTTATTGATGAAATTCATTCTTTTTTAGGCTCAGACAGGGGAACTCATCTGCAGTCCTTACTGAACCGCCTTCAAAAGATCAACATCAAGAAATTCAGTATTGTAGGACTTTCGGCTACCGTAAGTGATGCGAGTCAATACATTGAACTGAAAGAATTTCTTGGAGATACGGACCGTACAAAAGTCATCAGAGACACTACTCCCAAGCCGATTAATGTCTTATTTAAATATTTTGCAGGCTCTGTTGAAGAACTGCCATTACCCTTATTAAAAGATCTGTACATCAGGACCAGAGATCGTAAAGTTTTAATATTTCCGAATGCCCGCGGAAGAGTGGAAGAAGTAGCCGTGAAACTGAAGCAGATTTCAGAGAAAGTAGGCGGTCACAAGAATTATTTTTCACATCACTCTTCTGTAGACAAGGAAGTCCGTGAATATGTTGAGTTTTTTGCTAAAAATTCTACGTTACAGAACTTCTGTATTTCCTGTACTTCAACGCTGGAACTTGGAATTGATATTGGAAATGTAGATGATGTGGTACAGATTGATGCTACTCACAGTATTGCTTCTTTAATTCAAAGAGTAGGAAGAAGCGGGAGAAGAGAGGGGAAAGCGAGCAATCTGTTTCTCTATGCTACAGAACCTTGGAGTTTATTGCAGTCTTTGGCCTGCTGGATGCTCTATCAGGAACAATACATAGAACCGGTTTCTGTAAACAAAAAACCTTATGATGTGTTGGTTCATCAGCTTTTGTCTATTGTGAAGGGGTCTTCAGGGGTTTCTATGACTCAGCTTCTAGATGAAATTGCTGGAAATTCAACATTTTCAAATATCAGTACTGAAGAAACAGAAGACGTGATCAGATATCTTACAAGTATTGATTTTTTTGAAAAATTAGGTCACGAACTCATCATTGGAATGGAAGGAGAGGAAGTGGTAAACAATAAAGATTTTTACAGCCTTTTTGATACGCCTGTATTTTTTAAAGTTTCCAGCGGCGGAGTGAAAATCGGAGAACTGCCTCTATCCCCACAGATAAGAGAGAATGAAAATATTTATCTCTCTGCTAAAATATGGAGCATAAAGGATATTGATTATCAAACGAAAAAAATAGAAGTGCTCCCTGCTAAAGACGGGAAAAAGCCTAAGTTTTCTGGAGATGCTGCAGATACTGCTTATCAGATCAGGGAAAAGATGCTTGAGATTCTTATGTCAAAAGAGCAATACGACTTTCTGGACGAGGCTGCCCAGCAAATCATTCTTCTTTTGCGAAGTGAATTTTCTTCGTTTACCATCAATGATTTCAAAAAGGAGAGACCATTATTGGATCATAACGAAAAGCTGACTTTCTATTCTTTTACAAGTTCAAAGATCAACAGAACCTTAAAATTACTATTGGATGGGTTGAAGATAGAAAGTACACTGGATGATAAAGACAGCTCCTTTGAAATAGAAGACCATACCGCAGAAGAGCTAAAAACAGCCTTAGCCCGTTCTGATATAGGTCAGAATATAGATGAAATTCTGACCGATTTATTAGAAAACAGTCCCCAAATCATCGACTTTTCTAAGTGGGGAAAGTATCTTCCTGTAAACTATCAGGTAAAAGTTTTGAAGGAAAAATATTTCGATTTTGAAGGCTGTCATGCCTATCTCAAAGATTTGAAACTTATAGAAAATAATCAATAATTATATTGGAAAGCCGGATTTAAAATAAATCCGGCTTTTTTTCTTTTAAAGAATCCTTTTTCATCTGTTTTACTATTCTTACTTATCTATTTCTATTCATTGGTCACAACTATGTTTATATTAAGCCCAAAACATTGATCGAGATCATAAAAAGTAAACGTAGGAAGCCTTTACATTTACAATAATTAAAATAGCAAAGCTGATAATTGGAAACAGGCTGATAAAAGCCGTTATGATATTTTGTTTAGGGCGTAACGTGGTATCTATGTGGTATACAGTTTTAACAAAATTTTAATCATTTTTTCTTTCTTTGTCTATATAAAATTAAAACGAAATTCATACATGTGATTTTCTACATTCACCATTTGTTAAAAATAAATAGGTGTTGTAAATCATCAAGTTATATTGCATTTATGAATACATAGAAATCATTTTGTTTTGATATTAAATTATCATGAAACAGATTGATCGGAGAAAAAGACTTTATCCTGATGCACAAAATATAGTGCATCTAAAATAAGTAGAGATGAAAAAATATTATGAAAAATAGAAAACCTGAAACTAACTTGGATGATTTGGACCAGAAAATTCGTGTACAGGACGAAATAGTAGCACTAGCCAAAGCCAATTCGCCTCGTTTACTGAATAAATTCAGATTGGTATATCCCGATTTTTTAAAAAAATTATCTGCTATACAGCCCAGCCTTAAAAATTCTGAACTGATCTTTTGTATTTACCTGAAGCTGAATATGACAACAAAGGAAATTGCAACCTGCATCTTTGTTACTCCAAAAGCTATACAAAACAGGAAAAACAGGATCAGAAAAAAACTCAACATCGCTTCTGAATTTGATATCTACAAATGGTTTAATGAAATTTAAACCATTTTTTCTTGATTTATAATTCCAGAATCGCTTTATCCAGATCGTGATAAAGAAGAATTTTCCAATTGTTTTCTCTGGCTTCTTTTTCCCATTGAAGTCGTAATTCCATGGCTTTTCTGCCATCGAAATCACTTTTATAAGCTAAATGATATTTTAGATAAGAAGCCTGGGGAAGATCATCGGCCCCATAAAAAACGGTTTCTTCATTTTCTCTGATCCAAAAAACCTGCATAAAAGGAGTATGGCCACCCACCACTTCATAGAAAATTTCATCCGTGATTTGTCCTTTATCTTCACTCATCCAGGTAATATTGGGAAGCTGAATCAGTTTTTCCAGCATATCAAAATCAAAAGAAGGATTGCCTTTCTTTTCCATCGCAAAATCCAGCTCTCGTTTCTGGATATAAATCTGTGCATTCGGAAAAGCTGCTTCAAAACCACTCTCTGTAAGCTTCACAGCTCCTTCAATATGATCTTTATGAAGGTGAGATAACAAGAGTTTTGTGATTTGTTCAGGACGGATATTTTCTCTTTCCAGAATTTCTGAAACCACCGTTTTTCCGGACTCATCTTTCCAGCCAATCCCTGCATCCAGAAGGATATAATCATTTTCTGTAATGATAAGAAACGGCTGAACAGACATTTTGATTCCTCCAATTTTATCAAAATTTTCTTCTGTTAAAAGAGTGAAGTCTTTGGATTTACTAGCCGAAAAATTGCCTTCTTTGAGCGGAATGATTTTCATGATGCAAATTTCCTTAATATTTCTAATATTCAAAAGGTTTTTCATCGATATATATCATCAATAAAAACAATCATACAGCAGTATACTGAGACTATTGTATTTATCAAAAAATCCTGTATCATTCATAAAAATGTAAAGTCAGGGTACCGAAATTTTCTTTTTTTAATGATTATCTTTGAGGTCTCAAAAATCTGACAGTCTACATGATGATCAAATGTCAGATCACTTTCTATTGATTCAAATAAAATTGTAACATAATGCAGGAGAATTCTTCCCAAGGTATTTCCCGGACTGTCATCTGGCTAATGGCTATTATTTCCGGGCTTGTAGTGGCCAACAATTATTATAACCAGCCCTTGTTGGCGCTTATTTCGGAAGATTTTAAGGTTTCTGAAAGTGCTGCCAGCAAAATATCGGTGCTTACTCAGATAGGGTATGCATTGGGACTGTTGCTGATTGTTCCATTAGGAGATAAGTTTTTCCGAAAGAGATTAATTTTAATAGACCTGTTTCTGGTTTTTGGATCGCTCTTATGGATGACTTTTGCTACTGAGTTATGGATGTTGTATGCAGCCAGTCTATTGATTGGAGCTACCTCGGTTATTCCACAACTTTTTGTTCCTATTGCAGCAGAACTTTCTTCAGATAAAGAAAAATCATCCAATATCGGATTGGTGATGTCTGGATTGTTACTGGGAATTCTTCTTTCCCGTTTTGTAGGAGGAATTGTAGGAGAAGTATGGGGATGGAGAGCGATGTTTGGTATTGCGGCAGGGCTGATGATCCTGGTGTGGCTGGCTGTATATAAAATGCTTCCTGAGCTGTCCCCTAATTTTAAAGGGAGCTACAAAGAGCTGATGCGTTCTGTTGCCCATCTTGCCAGAACACAACCTATTCTTCAGCTGGCATCATTCCGTGGAGCAATGGCATTCGGGTCTATGTGTGCATTGTTTACAACATTGGTTTTCCATATGGAAAAACCGCCTTTCAATGCGGGATCTTCCGTTGTAGGAAGCTTTGGGTTGGCAGGAGCAGTAGGCGCTTTAGCGGCGGCAAAGGTGGGAAAACTTCAAAAGTATCTGGATATTAACCGAATTATATTGTATTCTTTACTGATTGTCATAGGAAGCTGGGGCTTTACCTATTTTGCAGGAGAAACCTATTGGGGACTGATTGTAGGAGTTATTCTTGTTGATCTGGGAGTACAATCGAGCCATATTATGAACCAGACCAATTATTTTCTGATTAAATCAAATGCTGTAAACAGGTTGAATACGGTGTATATGGTTTCCTATTTCATTGGCGGATCATTGGGAACCTGGCTGGCTTCTATTGCATGGCAAAAAGCTCAATGGAGTGGAGTATGCCTTGTGGGAACTGTATTTGGTGTATTGGCTTTGATCGCACATATTCTGTTTTGTAAAAGAGTCAATAAAGCATAAATCAGAATTTATTTTACATTTCTGATTCTTTTAAGTTTGGGGGATTTTATCGCAGATAAAATCCCCCAAAATTTTTTATTTTAATTCTCCGGCTTCTTCCTGTGCCTGCATCAATTCTCTGTGTCTTCCTCCCCATTCATCAAGCTGTTTCCATATGGGAATAAGCTCTCTGGCTATAGCGGTCAATTCATAATCTACCCTTGGTGGAACTTCTGCGTGAACTGTTCTCGTTACTAAGCTTTCTTTTTCCAGTTCTCTCAGCTGAAGGGTAAGCATTCTTTCCGTTATTCCTGAAATAGAGTTTCTAAGCTCGCTGAAGCGCAATTTTCCGTCTTTTAACTTGTTTAAAATAATCAGCTTCCATCGGCCTCCGATTCTGCATACTGCATAACTTAAATCACATCCCTGTATATATTGCCGGTTGATATTATTCGTTGAATTCTCTTTTATTTTACCCATTACTTACAAATTTGTTAGTACCATACATTTAGCTGTATACAATGCAAATGTAAGGTTTGAGATTTAATTTTGTTCATCGAAACAGAAAATATACTGCCATAAAGAACAATAGCGCTACTGTTCTCCGCAGACATAATAATAACTTAAATCAAAATCAAAATGCAATTAACTCCTAAAATAACACAGATTTTAAATCATTTAGAAACAATACAGCCGTTCAATCCACAAAATTCTTTAGATGGAGTCCGCAAATATCTTGAAACGATGTGTTTCCAGCTTAACGGTAAGAAAGAATCAGTGGCAATGATTGAAGAATTGAATATTCAGCAGGAAAACCATCAGATTCCTATTCGGATTTACCGTCCTAATGGGGCAAAAACAGAGAATTCATCAGCTATTATTTATATTCATGGAGGCTGGTTTATAGCAGGAGGATACGAAACTCACGATGCTGTGGTCCGTAAACTTGCCAATAAGACGGGTTCTGTGATTATATTTATAGATTACCGTCTTGCTCCTGAACATCCTTTTCCCGCAGGTTTAAATGACTGTATTGACGGAATACAATGGGTGGTCGATAACGCAGAATCTATAGGAATTGATCCTGATAAAATTGGAATCATAGGAGATAGTGCCGGAGGAGCTTTGTCAACAGCCGTTTCCACGCAAATAGGAGAACAGTTCAAGTTTCAGGTATTGATTTATCCTGCAGCTGACAATCAGTTGAACTCAAAATCCTGGGAAACGTATGAAAACGGGCCGGTTCTTAATAAGCAAGGCGGAATAGAAGCATGGGAATGGTATCTTCCAAAAGAAGAAAAAGATAATCCTTTGGCGATTCCTGTGTTGATTAAAGATTTTAAAGAAACGCCGCCTACTTTAGTGATCCTGGCAGAGCATGATCCACTTTTAGATGATGGTAAAACGCTTTCCCTGAATATGGAAAATGCAGGTGTTACGCTTACAACAAGCCTTTACAAAGATATGGTTCATGGGTTTATGCATATGGGAGAACTTTTGGAGGAAGTACAATCAGCAGTGGATGAAATGGCAGCTTTTGTCACATACCATTTTGAATCCGACAGAGAACAGTAACAATGAAAAAATACGCATATATAGGATGTCTGGGATTTATAGCAGTCATTACAACAGAATTTGGAGTCATCGGAATTCTCCCGCAAATTGCAGAACATTATAAAATCAGTATTGACAAGGCTGGATACCTGCTGAGCGCTTTTGCATTAATTATTGCTCTTACAGGACCTTTTATGACTTTACTTACGTCAGGAATTGACCGTAAAAAGATAATGCTTACAGCCATTTTTATGTTTCTGGTTACAGGAATTGTTTCTTCTTTTTCACCTCCTTTCTGGCTGCTGATGCTGGTGAGGATTTTACCGGCATTCCTGCAGCCTGTATACATTGCAACTGCTTTGTCAGTGGCGGTATCTCAGGCAGATGACCGGAAAAAGAATGAGTTGATGGGGATTGTTTTTAATGGAGTCGCTATTGCCATGGTAACTACAGTTCCTTTTGCAACGTGGATGGCTGGGCTTTGGTCCTGGGAATATTCATTTATGATACAAGCCGCTGTAAGTTTGATTGCTTTAATGACTATTTATTTTCTTCTTCCATCTATGCCGGTGAAAGAGAAAAAATCGTACGGAAATCAGGTCAGAATATTGAAGCATCCTCCATTTATTTTGAGTACGCTGACGAATTTTTTCATGATTACAGCATGGTTTTCTACCTACAGTTATTTTGCCGATTATCTGAACAAAGCCAAAGGAATGGATACTTCAATGGTAAGCTATATGCTGCTTCTCTTTGGTGGTATCGGAATCATTGCGAATGGTGTAGCCGGTAAAATGCTCAATAAGAACGTCGCAAGAACTACTGCTTTTTTTCTTTCGGGAACCATTTTAGTGCCTGTGCTTTTATATTTTTCTGATGGAAATTTATTCGCAACCATTGCAGTGATTGGAATTTGGGGGTTCCTGTATTCACCCAGCTTTTTGAATGCTTCCACTTATATGATCTTTTCTGCACCGGACTCACTGGAATTTGCCAACAGCCTTGCCACATCATTTGGAAATCTGGGGGTAACGCTGGGAACGACAATAGGAGGGTGGATTATCATGACACAAGGAGTACAGTATATTCCATGGATAGGTTTTGTTTTTGGGCTTCTTGCATTTTTGATGATGATTTTGAAAAGTGTTGTTGAGAAACGAAATCAGGTGCTTTCCACATGTCAGAATTAAACTGTAACAAATTTTGTTACATTGAGTAAATTGTAGTAACTTTGCACTATTAATTTGATGTAAAATTGAATACAATGAAAATAGAAATCTGGTCGGACGTAATGTGTCCGTTTTGTTATATCGGAAAAAATAATTTTGAACAGGCTTTGAGTCAACTTCCTTTCAAAGATAAAGTAGAAATAGAGTGGAAGAGTTTCCAGCTGGATCCCACTTTAGATCCACAAAAGACTCAGGATACCATTCAATATTTTAGAGAAAAGAAAGGAGTTCCAGAAGCTCAGGCTACTCAAATGCTTGGTCAGGTTACCCAAATGGGAAAAGATGCCGGAATTGACTTTAACTTTGGGAAAACACTGATCACTAATACTTTTAGTGCTCACAAATTGCTTCATTTGGCTAAAAAGCACAACAAATCCAATGAGATGGAAGAGGCGTTATTTATCGCTCATTTTATTGATGGTAAAAATGTAGGAGATATGGAAGTTTTGGTTTCCCTTGCCGAAAGTTTAGGAATTGATACGGAAGAAGCCAGAGAAGCGGTTACAACAGATCAATTGGATTATGAAGTGAATCAGGATATTCAGGAAGCAAGAAACAATGGTGTTTCCGGAGTTCCATTTTTTGTTCTGAACGGTAAATATGCTGTTTCCGGAGCACAGCCTGTAGAGGTATTTGAAAATGCACTGCAGCAGACGTATAAAGAAACAGTGAGTCCTTTTAAGGATCTTTCCGGCGACAGCGGAGCTTCCTGCGATGCGGACGGATGCAGCATTTAAGATATCAAAACCCCAAAATAGTTTTATTTTGGGGTTTTTAATTTAATATAGTCTTGTATCTTTGTCATACAGCACCAATAGCTGTATAAATCTGATTTATCAATGATAAAAATTAACAACGAAACTCATTATTCAATTGATGATACCCTTTTTGTTTTTGCATTAGATTCTGAAGCAGGAACCGTATTTGATGATAAAAATAAACTGATTACAGGGATTGGAAAAGTAAATGCAGCGATCGAATTAACCAAAGAAATCCATACAAGAAAGCCTAAACTGATCGTGAATTTAGGTTCTGCCGGAAGTAAAGGTTTCCACAAAGGAGAAGTCGTTTGCTGTACAAAATTCATCCAGAGAGATATGGATGTAAGAGGGCTGGGATTCAAACTTTATGAAACTCCGCTATCCGGAGTGCCGCCTGTATTGGAATATGGTCTTAAAATGGACGTATTGAAAGAAGGAATCTGCGGAAGTGGTGACAGCTTTGAAATGAACCATTCTGAAACGGATTACAATATTGTAGATATGGAAGCCTATCCATTGGCTTTGATTGCTCAAAAAGAAAATATTCCCTTCCTATGTCTGAAATATATTTCTGATGATGCCGGAAGTGATGCGGCAGACGATTGGAGTGTACAGGTACATCTGGCTTCTGAAGCATTCAAGAAAATACTGTTCTCATCAATATAATCCTGAATAAATTTTCAGGATTTTGTTTTCTATTTGGATTGTTACGCTCAACCCTTCGCTCATATTTTACTGCTTGTTCCGATAGGAAAAATAACCTCTTTAATCACTCAAAAAAAATTGGGAACATATAGGAGTGATTCCAGATCAGGAAGTGAAAAGCGAAGATGCTTTAAAGGCTGCTCATTTTAAAATTTTGAAAAATATTTTAGCAACAGGCGCAAAAACAGAATTAACCTTACCTGAAATAAAAAATCTTATTAATACATTAGAACAATAAATACATACTATGTCATCAATTATCATCATCAAAGCTTCTTCTGAAGACCTGGAAATTGTACAAAACCTAGGAATACAGACCTTTTCAGAAACATTTGCAGAAGATAATACTGAAGAGTCTATGAAAAAGTATCTGGAAGAAAGTTTCAATACCGAGAAAATAAAATCGGAGTTGAGTAACCCCAATTCCTTTTTCTATATTGCCTGGGAAGAAGACAATCCTGTTGGCTATCTGAAAGTGAACTCCGGGAAGGCACAGACCGAACTTCAGGATGAAACCAGCCTGGAAATTGAAAGGATTTATGTAAAGAAAAGCCATCATGGAAAAAAAGTAGGCCAGCTTCTTTATCATCAGGCTTTAGAGACGGCTCAGCAACTTAATAAAGCTTATCTGTGGCTGGGCGTCTGGGAAGAAAACCTAAGAGCGCTCAATTTTTACAGGAAAAATGGATTTGTTGAATTTGATAAGCATATTTTCAAACTGGGAGAAGAAGAACAGACTGATCTGATGATGAAAAAGATGCTTGATTAGAAGGGGGTATGCTAAGTTTAATGCAGTAAGACAAAATATTTCAAAATGAACATTTCAGAGTTTGTAAAACAAGTCAACCAATATTATCCGTTATCCGAAGAAACGGTTAAAGCTTTACTGGATATCTGCACTGAAGAATACTACCATAAAAATGATATTCTGCTGAAATCAGGCTCCATGGCAAGATATTATTATTTTCTGCGATCCGGGCTGATTGGATATTACACGGTGGATGAGCAAGGAAATAATATTTATAAAATTTTCTTTGAAGAAAACAGCTTTGTAGCCTCCACCGCTTCTATTATTAAAAATGAACCCAGCGACTTCAACATCGTTGCACTTGAAGACTGTTCCGTTATAAAATATCCTGTAAAAGCGTATCGGGAACTGCTCGAAAAGTATCATGATCTGGCGCTTTTTCACATGCACTATTTAGAAAAAAACTGGGTGGTGAAAAAAGAACCTTTGGAAGTCTCTCTGAAATACGAAACCGCCAAACAGCGTTATGTACAATTGCTTGAAAATGAATCATTATACAGCAGGTTAAAACAGCATCACATTGCTTCTTATCTGGGGATTACGCCTACACAGCTAAGCCGGATAAAAAAGGAGATACACTGATATTCCTAACCCGAAGTGAAAAATAAATTAGCAAAAGCTTCAACATATGTTGAGGCTTTTCTCTTTTTTATGTGACAATTTTGCTCTGTCATAAGATCATTGGTACGCAATATGTTTTAAAAAGTAAGAATACCATTGATTCTATGATTATTATTAATTAAACATTTTTCAGCATGAAGAAGCTTATCAACATTGTATTTGTACTCACTGCGTTTATTCAGATATCGGCGCAAAAAATTATTCATCAGGAGATTTTTAGTCCAAAAATGAATAAAAAGATCAAAACGGTTATCATTACACCAGATCTTCAACCTAACACAACCTATCCGTCGGTTTATATTCTTCATGGTTTCAGTGGCAATCCGGACCGGATTATTAAGCAGGATATTCCGGATTTGGTTCAGAAAGCTCAGGAATACAAGACAATCTATGTCCTTCCGGATGGAAACTACAGTTCATGGTATGCAGACAGTCCGATCGTTAAAGACTCCCAATATCAAACCTTTATTGGAAAAGAATTGGTAGATTTTATGGATAAAAATTATCCTGTGAAAGCTGAGAAAAAGTTCCGGGGTATTTTAGGATGGAGTATGGGAGGCTATGGTGCAACGAATATTGGAGTTACTTATAACAAGACTTTCGGCATCGTAGGAAGTTCATGTGGAGCTTTGGACTTCAATTCGTTTGGGGAAGGCTATCAGAAATATATGGTAAATAAAGTGCTGGGACCATTGGAATCTTTGAATCCCAATTTTCTTACAGACAGCAAAATAAAACTGATGGCTGGGGCCGGGCAGCAATATATTTTCGACTGTGGTACAGAAGATACCCAAATGATCAATATGAATAGAAATTTTCATAAAAAGTTGACAGAAATGAAGATTCAGCATCTCTACACAGAATCTTTAGGAGGACATACTACAGAATACTGGAGCAGATCATTATCAGAACAGCTGGCTCTATTTAACAGATTCTTTAAATAATAACCGCATATAAAACAATAAAACCTCATGTATACGCATGAGGTTTTGTTGTTTATAAGATTTAGTATAGATTATTACTCTTTCGAAAAGGTGTATTTTGAAGCTTCTCCCTGGCTGAAATCCATCTTACGGTTTTCAAGGTCAAAAGCCATTTTTATGCCTGCATCATCAAACTTAAAAATATGATGTTCATAGGCTGCCAGTTCAAATGCATTTTGTCCTTCCGCCATTGCCTGCCCGTAAAGAGTACCTTTTTGAACAAATACTTTTATCTTCATCGGGAAATCAGCAGTGGAGTACACTCCGGTATAAGCTTGTAATTGATCAGTAGTTAGGGTCGCTTTTTTGAGATTTTCTACGCCCAGCTTTTCATGATAAAGGACCTTTCGCACATCATCAGTAGGAATCTTTATCTCAGGAGTACTGTTATTCTGAAGCAGAATAAAGGTTTTATCATGATCAAGATGTCTTTCTATAAAGGTTATATAGCCGGCCCAACCTCCGGAATGATTTGCTATTTTCCCATACTTGGTTGTCTTTTTAACAAACCATCCGAATCCATAGTTGCTTGCCTTTCCGTTTGTGGTAGTGACATCATTAAATATCAGCTTCTTATCATTTTCATTCACCAGTTTGTCGGTATACAAAGCTCTGTCCCATTTCAGAAGATCTTCAAGGGTAGAATTTACCATACCATCACCTACAATTCCATCCAGATAATACGAGTAATATTGTTTTCCATGACTGTCCAAAAGAACTTTTTTTCCGGAATTGTCTGCTTCATAGCCCAGGGCATAATTGGAAATGGTCTGCGGCTGATATCGACTTCTGTACACCAATGTATGCTTCATATCCAATGGTTTGAAAATATTCTGGTTCAGAAACTCCCCAAACGATTTTTTAGAAACCCTCTCAATAATACTTGCTAAAAAGGCATATCCTGTGTTGCTGTATTCAAATTGTTGATTCGGCTCAAATTCCAGGGCGGGTTTAGATTTTGCAAATTCTTTGATGATATCATCATTCACAGCAATTTTATTTTTATCCCAATTCTTTTCAAATAACTCCATATAATCGGGAAGTCCGCTGGTATGATTCAAAAGATTTCTGACGGTGATTTTATCATAAAAAGCCAGTTCAGGAAGATATTTGGATATTTTGTCGTCATAATTCAGCTTTCCAGCTTTCTGCAAAAGAACAATACCCATGGCAGTAAACTGTTTAGATACAGAAGCGAGTTCAAAAGTACTCTGCAGATTGAGTGGGCGCTTTGCTTCTTCATCCGCCATCCCATAGCTCTTTTCGAAGATAGGTTTGCCCTTCTCAGCAACCAGTACATTTCCGTTGAACTTTTTCTGATGATGAAGTGCTGTAAAAAGGCTATCCAGTGTTTTGGCTTCATTCTGGGCATACGTACCGATAGCAAACAATACGAGCGGAAGGCTGATTATTTTTTTTGAAATTAAATTTGTCATGATGATTAGTTTTTAAAGAAAATTTTGATCTTTTAATTTTCATTTATATCTGTCGTGCGGTAACAGCATATGTTTCATGAAAAAGAATAATTTATTAATTTTTTTTATGTGGGAATCCTTGACAAGGTTTTAAACTTTGTCAAGGATCAAGATGGCTTTTAAATTTCAAAAGGAAAACAAAAACCCTTTTTAAGCAACGCTTAAAAAGGGTTTGAATTGATTGATTGATATTCAAAAATGCTAACAGGTCAGCATATTAAAAATGTTGAAAATTTTTACCCAAATGTTCTTCTATCACAAAGAACGGATCTTCTGTAAGAGTATGTGCCCTCATATCGATAAGGCTCACTTTACTCATCATACGAAGCATAATTCTTCTCTCGCATGGCTGTTCTATACCATCTATGTTTCTTACGCCTGCACGGAAAGCTGATCTTCCATGTGCACAAAGATGATTATTAACCAAAATAACATCTCCCGCCTGTGGCGTAAATCCTGAGTAAATCAAATGTCTGGCTTCTTCCCAGAACTCATTCAGAGAATGATGAGCTTCGTCCGTCTGTCTGATACTGGAATTGAAAAGCTGTTCAGCGGCATCAAATCTCATAAAAGGAAGACTGTAATTGCCATACAATACAGCATCTAATGTCTCTTCTTCATTCTCTGCCGTTTCAAGATTCGCATCTTTCGGGATTTTATAAATACGGTCGAAAAGAGGTCTGTAATTCTCACCAATCGAGTCGTGAGAGCGGATTGAATAAAGAGTAGAAGGAACCTGCTCTTCATTACGGACATACATAAAACTTAAAAAGTCTGCCTGATGTTTCAAAAAAGCATCTTCGGTATGTACATACAAATCTGTTGAAGATCCTGATCCCGTCTGCGTTTCTTTCATTCTTTCATCAGGAATGATGGCATGTATCAATCCGCCTCCTTTACGCTGTGAATAATATTGTACAGGCTTTGAAGGAAGTGCACCGTGAATAAGTGCGCATGCAAAACCATATAAATTGAATTTTGAATAATCTGCAGACTGCCAATTAGAAGGAGTAGAACCAATATCCTCCTGATCTATATCCATTAATCCGGTGAGGATCAATGCTCCGTACTGATTTTTAGAAAAGTCACTCGCAAAATCAGCCGCTATGTTTAATATCCTTTCCGGTAAGAAATAGGATGCCAGTTGATGAACATGTCTTATAAAGTCGCGGTTTTCATAACTGTCATATTTTTTCTGAAGATGCTCTGCTGCATCTTTTATCATTCTTCTCTCCTGTGGGGTGACTTCTATGACCGTTGGAAGCAGTTTTACCGCTGTTAAACAGTCTTTATCTAAAATTTCTGTAGAATTCATTAAAAAAAATTTGGTGTTAACTAATAATTTTTATCTTTGTTTTTAATTATTCTAAATAACAATAGCCGGTTCAAATTTATGAATAATTAAGTAACCACCAAACAAAAACTTAAAAAAAATGACAAAATTAAAAACCTGATTTTCAAATATATAAATGCATATATCTGAAAATTAACAACAATCACTGATTTTAAAAATCACCTTACAAATACTTATATGAACAATAAAATAATATCCCTAGGAGCGCTTTCAAATGCTACCTTGCCTCACAATTCGGGGAATTTTGGGAATATTTTTCATCCAGATAATTACGATCATTATCGTAATGCAGTCGATAGTACATTAGACCTCGTAAAGGAATTTCTTTACAGAAATGACAAACCTTTCAGCGGTATAGAAGCCAAGGAAATGAAAGGAATGGTACAACAGATAGACCTTAATCAAAAACTTTCCAATTATAACGAACTTTTAGATGAAGTAGATGATATCTACGTAAAACATGCGACAGCTTTTCATCTTCCACAATATGTAGCGCACCTTAACTGCCCGGTTGTCATTCCGGCGTTGGCAGGAGAAATTCTTGTGAGTGCTATCAATTCTTCACAGGATACTTATGATCAGAGTGCTGGAGGAACTTTTATGGAGAGAAAACTGATCGACTGGACCGCGGATCAGATTGGATATAATACGAATGAAAGCGATGGTGTTTTCACGGCGGGAGGCTCACAGAGTAACTTAATGGGGCTGGTAATGATGCGTGACTGCTTCTCCCAGAAGAGATACAATCATAATATAAAAATGGATGGTCTGCCACCAGAGGCAAGCCGCTTCAGAATCTTTGTTTCAGACAAATCTCACTTCAGCAATCTGAAAAATGCTTCCATTATGGGATTGGGTGAGAAAAGCATAGTGAAAGTTCCTACCGATGAAAGATTCTGTATGGATATTTCTCTTTTGAAAAAATACATCAAAAGGGAAGAGCAGCTAGGCAATATCCCTATTGGTATCGTAGCAACAGCAGGAACTACAGACTTCGGAAATGTTGACCCACTAGAAGATATTGCGAATATTTCAGAACATTATAATATCTGGATGCATGTAGATGCGGCTTATGGCTGTGCATTACTATTGAGTGAGAAATATCGTAATCTGCTTAGCGGAATCGAAAGAGCAGACTCTGTAACGATTGATTACCACAAATCTTTCTTCCAGCCTATCAGCAGCAGTGCTTTCATTGTTAAAAACAAAAAAGAATTGCTGATTCTTAAACATCATGCAGATTATCTGAATCCTAAAGAAATGGATGAAGAAGAAATCCCGGCACAGATCAATAAATCGATTACCCAGAGTACCCGTAGGTTTGATGCCTTAAAGCTTTGGTTTACCCTAAGAATGATGGGTAAAGAACAGCTGGCAGAATATACAGATACCGTTATTGATCTTACAAAAGATGTTGCCTCAATGATTACTGAAGATGCTGATTTTGAATTGCTTTCAGATTCAGATCTAAGTGTTCTTGTTTTCAGATATATAAGACCGGAAATCAGCGATCTGAATGCCCTGAACCAATATATCAAGATGAAACTTTTCTACAGCGGAGAAATCCTTGTAGCAAGTACCAAGGTGGATGGAAACTTCTATCTGAAGTTTACTTTCCTGAACCCGATCACAACAACTGAAGACGTTCATCAAATTCTTACGACAATCAAAAGCCATGGAAAAGACTTTAATACAGAAAAATAAAACAGGAGAAAAATCCCGGGAAATTACTTTCAGGATTCTCCTCAACGGAATGTTAAGAGAGCTTGGAAATGGAAAATTCTATCAGGGCGTTCCAAAATATGATCTTCTTACAGCAAAAGCTCTTCAGAATAGCGAATACCCATTGCATATGAGGTTTGAGATGAAGAAAAGCGGATTGTTTTTATTTGCTCCGGTTTCTTATCGTTCTGAGACTCTTTTTCATGAATATGAACCGACTTTGTGGGCTGTTGATCATCAGAATCAGACCGTTTTTGAAGTAAATACTGAAAAACTGATTGAACTCGTTTATCAGGAGTTTTCTGAGACGACCAATGAGAAAGGCTTCAAACAATTTGCAGAAAGAATTCAGAGCAGTCTGAAAAATCTGGAACTGACTACAGAGGCATGTTTGCAGGATGATCAACTTTTAACTTACTCATTTCTGGAATCTGAACAGATGCTCCCGGCAGGGCACAATCTGCATCCTTTTACCAAATCAAGAATGGGCTTTTCTGAATCTGAGCAGTTCTTATATGGTCCCGAATTTGGAAAAGGATTCCAACTGGATTATTTCCTGATTCATAAAGATTGCATCACTGAAAAATCTCTTCCCGGAATTTCAGCAAAAGAAATATTCGAAAAGTGGGTGGCAATACCAGAAAGTTACGATTTTGAAAACACAAATGATTTCTATATTGTTCCATGCCATCCTTGGGAAGCACAATATCTTTTGTCTACAGAAGAATATCCCGAAATGCTCGGATCCGGTAAAATCATTCATATCGGGCCTTTGGGAGAAGATTTCTATGCAACATCTTCTATAAGAACCTTATATAATCCTGATTTCAGCTGGATGCTGAAGTTTTCTCTGCATGTTTTGATGACGGGATCTGTGAGAACCAACAGTTTAAAGGATCTTAACAGAGGATATGCTTCAGCCATTTGGTGGCAGCATGAAAAAGCTTCTTTTGAAGAAAGCTTCCCCAATTTTAAACTGTTGATGGAACCCTCTACATTAAGTGTTCATTATAAAGAAAAGAATGTAGAAAGCCTGAATATTCTGATCCGTGAAAATCCTTTTTCAACGGATGATAAGGTTCTTTTATTGGCAAGACTTTGTCAGGATGAATCTACAGATGGTTTTAATTTTACAGCACATTTCTTTAAAAATGTTGCCAATCATCTTGGCCTTGATGCTGAGAAAGCAACCATCATTTGGTTTGAAAAATATGTAAACCTTCTATTGTCACCTTTAAACAGATTATTCAATCAATTAGGGATGGCTCCGGAAGTGCACCAGCAGAATCTTCTTATTCAGCTGGATAATCAGCTTCTGCCGCAATCGATCTGTGTAAGAGACGGGCAAGGGTATCTGATTAAAGGAAGCTTTAAAGAAAAATATCAAAACCTGATGAAAGACTATCCTGAAGTTGAAGATCTTTTTATCAGAGATGAGCGTCTTCTGGATATCGTTTCACACCATCTTTTGGTAAGTAATCTGAGTGCTTTGATCTCTTCCATAGGAAAAACCGGATTGGTTAAGGAAAGAAAACTTATCCATATTCTATACAGAGAATTTGATCAGCTTCATGAATCTGAACCATCATTTTTGACAGATTATGCTCTGAATCAAAGATACTGGGCCGTAAAATCAAACCTTCAGTCGGCCGTTTCTGATGTAGATGGAGGGGTAAGCGCAGCAGCTATTTCTTATGCTAAAGTTCCGAATATTCTTCACAAGCATTTTTTCTCAGATCAGCTGATTCATCCGCAAGGGACAGAAGTTTTCTTTAAAAGATATTTTCAGAAAGAAGATGTGACCATGAGTATGCGCCCTATCGATCTTGACAATGACCTTGAAATGCTTCATGAATGGTTCAACAGAGAACATGCTGTAAAAATATGGCAGATGAACTGGCCTATTGATGAGCTGGAAACCTATTATAGACTGATGCTTCCAAGTGATGAAGCTCACAGCTACATCGTTGCAGGTAATGATGAGCCATCTTGTAATATCGAGGTTTACTGGGCATGTAGAGATATCGTAGGAGATTACTATGAAGTACTGCCTACCGATTACGGAACACACCAATTCATAGCACCTACTGATCCTAAAAAGAAAAATGTATCTCCCTCTACACAATCTATGGTAGATTATGTTTTTGCACAGCCTCAGGTAGGTAAAATGGTAGGAGAAGGTTCTGTAGATTCACTGGCATCTATGATGAATAAAGCCCACGTAGGGTTCAAAGTAGACAAAGTAATTGAGATGCCTCATAAAAAGGCCAATCTGAATTTCTGCTACAGAGAATGGTACTGGGAAAAGTTTCCACAGAATAGAGGGGTACAAATCACCACAAACATCACAAAAAATGACTAACGAAGCCGTATACAATGTAATAGGCATAGGTATAGGCCCTTTTAATCTGGGACTTGCCGCATTATCTAACCCAATTCCGGAACTGAAGACTCTTTTTCTAGACCAAAGAGATGGTTTCGACTGGCATCCGGGATTGATGATTGACCATGTAACCCTGCAGACTCCATTTTTATGTGACTGCGTATCTATGGCTGATCCTACCAATCCTTTGAGCCTTCTGAACTATCTGAAGGAAACCGGAAGATTGTATAAATTTTTTATCCGCGAGAGCTTCTTTATTCCAAGAAAAGAATACAACCGCTATTGCCAATGGGTCATTGAGCAGCTTCCACAGTGTCGTTTTTCAACTCAGGTGGTAGATATTACCTATGAAGAGGGTTTATATCAGGTGACTACGGTTCATACAAAAACCAAAGAAACTACTGTTTTTAAAACAGAAAGATTGATTTTAGGAACAGGAACACAACCTCATATTCCTTCTTTTATTCCTAAAGATGATTCGCGAATCATTCACACAAGCTCTTATCTATACCGAAAGGAGGAACTTTTAAGTGAAGGGAAGAAAATTGCCATCATCGGTTCTGGTCAAAGTGCAGCAGAGGTATTCTATGATTTGCTTCAGAGCAGAAATGAAAAAACTCAGCTGGGCTGGTATTCCCGTCCGGACAGATTTTTCCCTATGGAATATTCTAAGCTGACCCTGGAGCTGACATCCCCGGATTACGTTGAATATTTTTACAACAGAAGTGAATCGGCAAGGAAAAGTATTTTAAGCAAGCAGCAAGCTCAGTTTAAAGGAATCAATTATGATTTGATCAATGATATCTATGATTTTATTTATGATCTTAATATCGATAATGCAGATCCTAATCTTAAAATTATTCCTAACAGCCAGCTGAATACTGTTGATAACAGCAATCCTGATTTCATCAACCTTGAATTTACACAACTGGAGCAGGATGTGCCTTATGATCAGGAAGCCGACTATGTCATCCTTGGAACCGGATATCGTTATCATGAGCCTGCCTTCTTGAAGAATATTCAGTCAAGAATAAAAAGAGATTCAAGCGGGCTATTTGATGTTAATAGAAATTATTCAATAGATCATAACGGAGGGGAAATTTATGTGCTTCATGCAGAAGTACACACCCACAGTTATATTTCTACAGACCTGGGAATGGCTGCTTACCGCAATTCTTATATCATCAATGATATTCTTGGAAGAGAACATTATAAAATCGAAAAGAAGATTGCTTTCCAGGATTTTGATGTGGAAAAATATGCTGATTTACCAACTGCCAAAATTTAATCATACAATGAACACCAACTTAAAAAATACAATAAGCCAGGAAAACTGGCAGCAGGCTAACAGAAATCTGATGGCCAAAACCATTGCAGAACTCATGCATGAAGAGCTTCTAAAACCAACGGTAACGTTTGAAAATAAAGAAGGATTTACTGTTTTTAAACTTGAAACCGGGTTTGAAAATGTCGTGTACAGCTTCCGTGGACAAGAGAGAATGATGGATTACTGGCATATTGATAAAGACAGTATTACAAAGACAGAAAACGGGGAAGATCTATCTGCGGTAGATGTAGCGGCTTTCTTTCTGGAAATGCAGTCCGTGTTTGATTTAGATCCTTATACCATTGCAAGATATACAGAAGAATTGCTGCATACTTTATATTGTGATGCATTGATTTTATCTAAAGGGATCATGTCTTCAAAAGACCTTGCCCATTCAGATTATCAAACTGTTGAGCATAATATGACCGGACATCCATGGGTTATTGTGAACAAAAGCAGACTTGGTTTTTCTCCAAGAGATCTTAAAACATTTGCTCCTGAAGCGGATGAAAACCTAAAAGTAATCTGGCTGGCTTCCCATAAGAGCAGATCAGCATTCCAATCTTTGGAACATATCAACAGAGAAGAGTTTTATCGTTCTGAAATAGGAGAGGAATTGTATCATGATTTTCAACAAAAGCTGGTCAATGCCCGTAAAGATGTTGAAGATTATCATTTTATCCCTGTACATCCTTGGCAGTGGGAGCATAAGCTTCAGATTCATTTTGCCGGAGATATTGCTTCAGGGCTTTTAATCCAAATGGGAGAGGGAAGTGATACCTACAGCGCGCAGCAAAGTATTCGTACTTTATTCAATGTAGATCATCCTGAAAAAAGATATCTGAAAACGGCTGTTTCTATTTTGAGCACCGGAAATATCAGAGGATTGTCTCCTAAACAGATGAAAATTGCTCCGGCTATTACCGATTGGGTAAAAGGCTTAATCAAAGATGATGCGTATCTTGAAAACAAAGGAACCATTTTCTTAGGTGAAGAGGCTTCCATAGCTTATTTGCATCCACAATACGGAGCGATTGCCAGTGTTCCCTATCAATATAATGAATTCCTTGGTGCGCTATGGAGAGAAAGTGCTGAAAATTATCTGACAGAGGGTGAACAAATGGTAACTATGGCTTCTCTGCTGTATGTAGATGAAAATGGAGTTCCATTGGTTCAGGCATTTGCAGAAAAGGCAGGGATGAGTATCAAAGAATGGGTTGAAAGCTATCTTGATGCCTATCTTACTCCTTTATTGCATATCTATTACACCCATTCATTATGTGTAACTCCACATGGAGAAAACATTATGGTTGTGTTGAAAAATGGAGTTCCACAGAGAATTGTGATCAAAGACTTTGTAGATGATATTGTACTTACCGTAGAAGCGAGAGAAAAACTTCCTGCACATCTTGCAGATGGTTTGATCCAGTCTTCCAATAAAGAAAATATTCCGTTGTTTATTCTCCTGGGAGTTTTCGATGCATTCTTCAGATATATGTCAAATGCCTTGCATACGTATTCTGATTTTAAAGAAGAGACATTCTGGGAACTGGTTCACAACTGTATCGAAAATTATAAAGCTGAGAATACCCATCTTCAGGAACGATACGAAAAGTATGACCTTTACGTGCCGGCATTCAAAAGATTTTATATCAACAGTCTGCGTCTGAAAAATAATGGCTACAGTGAAAATAAAGCATTTGCCATCCCTAGAAAAGATGGAGCACTGCCCAATCCTTTGTATCAAATTGCCAATAAAAATTCAGTAGCAGCAGTATGAGGAAATTCCTGCATATACTAAAAGAAGGGACGGTTTTTGCCTATGGAGCGATAGCTGGAAAAAAAGTCGAGCTGACATCGGGAAGCATCAACCGTTCCATCTTTAGTCTGGCCATTCCTATGGTGATGGAGCTTGTGATGGAGTCTGTCTTTGTGAGTGTCAACCTGTTGATTATTGCAAAATTAGGAGATAAAGTTCTTGGTCTTGTGGGAATCACGGATAACTACATCAACTTTGCTTATGCCATAGCAGTAGGTCTTGGTATTGCGGCAGCCACTCTTATCGCCAGAAGAGCTGGAGAGAAAGATACAGAAGGAATGGGAAGAACTGCTCAATACATTATCCTTCTTGCCTTATTCTTTGCTTTATTTATTGGCGGGATCTCGTGTGTTTTCGCATCAGAAATTGTCGATTTCCTTGGAGTAAACGCCAGTGCAGTAGTTGATGGAATATCATTCTCAAGATTGGTCTTCCTGAGTATAGGACTTGTGATTCTAAGACTTTCGGTAAATGGACTTTTCAGAGGTGCCGGTGATGCAGATATTGCCATGAAATCACTTTGGATCTGTCATATTTCCAATATCATATTTGCTGTGATCCTTGTTTTCGGACTAGGTTTTATTCCTGCTTTCGGATTGATGGGACTGGCTTATGCTACCGTTTTATCAAGATTGTTAGGGGTTTTATACCAGGCTTTTATATTGATAAGCGGGAAAACCAGCATCAGCATCAGAGTTCCTTTTCATCTGGACATCCCATTACTGCAGAAAATTCTGAAAATAGCCTTTGGAGGATTGGTTCAATATATCATTCCGACATCCAGCTGGCTGATTATGGTGAAGATCATCTCCACTTTCGGAACAACTGCTCTTGCCGGATATATCATTGCCCAGCGTATTGCTTCGGTAGCTACGATGCCTGCCTGGGGAATAGGAAATGCGGCTGGAGTTCTTACGGGACAGAACCTGGGAGCAGGAGAGCCTGACCGTGCAGAGAAAACAGTCTGGAGAGCAGGAACCATCAACATGACTTATCTGGTAATAGTAGCTTTATTCTGGCAGATTGCCGCTGAATATGTGGTGAAATTTTTCACAACCGAACCGGAAGTCGCAAGATATGCAGTGCAGTATATTCATGTGGTATCTATGGCTTATCTGCTCTTAGGATTCACAATGGTAATCAGCCGTGCTTTGAATGCGGCTGGAAACATCTTGCAGGTTACACTGTTGTACCTCGTGATGTTTTATGTAATTCAGCTTCCTCTGGCTTATCTCCTCGGAGTAAGGCTTCATTGGGAACTGAGAGGAATATTTACCGCTATCGTTTCTTCGGAAATTGTATTGGCAGTATTATTCCTAATGATTTTTAGAAATGGAAAATGGAAAACTATAAAAATTTAAAATGAACACTACAGAAGAATTTTATGAAATTATCGCCTCTGCCATCGCCATAAAGAAAGAATTGGTAGATGAAAAATTGACGTATCAGGAAATCCCGGAATGGGATTCTATGTCCCACCTTCTTATCGTAGAAGCACTTGAACAGTTTTATCAGATTAAATTTGATTTTAACGATATTCTGGAGATGGGAACTGTCGGAAAAATTCGGGAAAAAATGAAAAAATACGATGTACTCGTAGAAAACTAAGCATATGAAAATTTTAGAAAATGTAATTGCCAATAAGAACTTGGAGTTTACAGATGCTTCCACCGGTAAAACAATACCGGTGGGAACGCTGTACCGGTCTTTAGGCTTAAACCCTGTAGAAAAAGGATTACTTTTTTTGTACAATGACAATCAGCTGCCCAGTGTTGAGGTTCTCCTCAATTTTTATGGAACAGCACATGCGATTGCGGTATTGGGACAAAAACTGCATTCGGAGTTCAAAGAACGTATCGAAGCAGAATACCATCCTAAGTATATCTTCGATCCACAAAGAGAAGATATTCCTGGTTACAGCCTAAAAGAATTCTCAGACAGTATCAGAATTTTTGCAAAGGATGATTATAAGAATGAAGTTACCATCCATCCTGAAATCAAGATTCTTCTGAGCACTTCAGGGACAACAGGAGTTCCTAAACTCGTCAAATTATCGGATGAAGGTCTTTATAAGAATGCTTTAAGTATTCTTAAATATATGCCTGTTCTGAAATCTGATGTGGTTCCTTTAAACGTTCCGATCAACTTCGTATACGGATTCTCTATTTTCACGACCAACTGTATGCGTGCCAGAAGAATAGTCTGTACAGATAAAGACATTATGCAGAAAGCATTCTGGGAAGAATTAGAAGAATATGGTTACAGTACACTGGGAGGAGTTCCTTTTCTCTATGAAAATCTGAATAGAATAGGGTTTTTCAGAAAAGATTCTCCAAGCCTGAGGTATTTTACCCACACCGGAGGCGTGATCAATGCGGAGCTAAGAAAAACAATTTTCTCTTACTGTCATGAATTCAAAAAAGAATTCTTTGCTCAATATGGTCAGACAGAAGCAGGAGGAAGAATGGCTTATCTGCCTACAGAAGGATTGCTGGAAGAAGAAACTTCTATCGGAACTCCCGTAGATAGCGGAAGCTTCCAAATTCATCCTGAAACGGATGAACTTCTCTTTTCACACTCCAGTATTTTTGGAGGATATGCTAATAAGCTGGAAGATCTGGCCACTTATGAACAGCCTTCTGTACTCCATACAGGAGATACTGCCAGAAAAGGTGAAAACGGAATTTATTATATCACAGGAAGAATAAAACGTATTATGAAACTTTTCGGAATACGTCTCAATCTGGATGAGGTAGAATTTATTCTTAAAAATGAAATGCAAGGCAATACGTTTGTATGTCTGAATGCCAACGATAAAAAGATCGTTGTACTGTATGACAATCAGGATGTAGATCCTCAAATCATCACCGAAACCATTAAAAATAAACTGCGTATCAACCCACAATATGTACGCACCGAACTTATAGAATCATTCCCATTATCACAAAACGGTAAAATAAACTATCCCCTGTTACAAAACTTACAGCATGAAAACATCTAAAACCCTTATATTACTTCTTGGTCTTGCTTTATCTTCAAACTCGCTTTCTGCGCAACAGGGCGATAGAATTCATGGCAAGATCATGCTGACTGAACAGGCACCAGTAAAAAACGCTATTTTAAGACTTGTCAACACGTCTTATCAGGCAAAAACCAATAATTTAGGAGAATATTACTTTGAAAATGTACCACCTGGAGAATATACCCTTCAGGTGGTTTTAAATGATATCGAACTGATGAGGGAGTCTATCCACATTCAGAAAGATGTCCATGAAATTCCTGCTATCTATGCCCCGTTACACAATAATGTGATTGAGGGAATTACAGTATATGCAGTGAGCAGAAATAAATTTTTGGATAGAGACAGTACTTCAGTGGCTAAAATGCCTTTGAAAGTTCTTGAAAATCCGCAGGCTTATACGAGCATCAACCAGCAGATCATGAAAGAGCAGCTTACTTACGATATTTCGGAGGTATTGAAAAATGTTCCGGGTATGGTAAAGATGCAGGGAAGTCCGGGAAGAGGTTCAGGAGACGGAAGCTTCTATTACAGCCTTAGAGGTTTTCCTACCAAAGTATCGATGGTAGACGGTATTCCTGCAACAACGAACGGAGAGATAGACCCTGCCGATATTGAACGTCTGGAAGTGATCAAAGGTCCTTCCGGAACATTGTATGGAGGTGCTGTAACTTCTTTTGGAGGTTTAATCAATGCTGTAACCAAAAAACCGAAAGACTATTTCGGAGGAGAAGCTTCTTATCTTATGGGAAGCTATAATCTAAACCGTGTAACGGCTGATGTTTACGGCCCGATTACAGAATCCAGAAATATGTTATTCCGTTTAAATGCCGCTTATCAGTATCAGAACGGATTCAGAGATTCTGAATTCAGAAAATCATTCTTTGTAGCCCCTACTATAAGCTATCAGGTTAATGAGAAACTAAAATTTAACTTAGGAGCTCAGATCTACAACTATGAAGGAACCAATACTCCGATTATCTTCCTTCCAAGAACAAGAGCTTATTTCGCTCACAACCCGGATGAGCTAGGCTTCGACTGGAAAAGATCATATTCAAACAATGACATGACTTTGAAAGCGCCATCTATCAACGTAAAAGCTGAGGCTAATTACAAGATTTCAGATAAATGGACTTCACAAACGTTGCTTTCAAGAAACTTCAGAAAAACGGAAGGATTATATCAATATCAGTTTATCAGAGGAAATACAAGTGATGCCATACTGGAACGTAATGTACAGTGGCAAAATTCTGAAGCTTCTTCTACAAGTGTTCAGCAGAACTTTAATGGAGAATTCAACATTGGAAAAGTTAAAAATAAGGTCCTTATTGGGGTAGATTATTTAAACCAGTCTATTAACAATAACCATTCTCCAATTGTGGTGTTTGATTACATTGATGGTAAAAATCCTACAGGACCAGTGGTATTACCAGTAACAGGTGTATATGGTAATATATCCAAAGATTTGGCACTAAAAAAGATTCAAGCCTCTCCAGCCAATTTAGTGAGAAATACCTCTTCAGCGAACCTTTATGGAGCCTATATTTCAAACGTAACTTATATTACCGATCGTTTGATCACCCTTATAAGTTTGCGTATGGATCATTATGAAAGTAAAGGGCAACTTAATATGAGTGATAACAAACGTGTTGGTGATTTCAAGCAGACTGCATGGTCTCCAAAAGTAGGAATCGTGTACCAGATCCTTAAAGATCAGTTATCTGCCTATGGGAACTATATGAATGGTTTCAGTTATACAGCACCTGTTTCGCAGCAGTTGCCAGACTATAGCGGAGAGATGAAACCGCAGATGGCGAATCAATGGGAAGTAGGGGTCAAAGGAAATCTTTGGAGAAACAAAGTTAATTTCACGGTGAGCTACTATGATATTTTAGTGGACAATATACAGAGAGGAAGCGGAGTTATCCGTGACGGAAAAGAATATAATATTGTAGTTCAGGACGGAACGCAGAGAAGTAAAGGTATTGAAATCGAGACCATCATGAATCCTGTTCAGGGATTGAATATTATGGCCGGGTATTCTTACAACCATAGCAGATACGAAAAAGCAGATGCTGATGTAGAAGGGCGCCGTCCGGAATCTGCAGGTCCTGCGAATGTATTCAATTCATGGATCAGCTATATTCTTCCTATTAGAGGACTTCAAGGACTGGGAATAGGTTTTGGAGTAAACCGTGTAGGAAAACAGATTACCGGAAATAAAGTGAAAACGGGGCAGTTTGAATTCCCTGCCTATACTTTAGTGAATGCTTCCATTTCCCTTGAAAAAGAAAGATACAGATTAGGATTTAAAATGAATAATCTGGGTAATGTACAATATTTTGCAGGGCAGGGAGTTGTAGTCGCTCAGATGCCACGTAATTTTGTTGCTGAGGTTAGCTTTAAGTTTTAAGGATGAAGTTAAAATTTAGAAAAATTGCATATCAATTACACCTATGGCTCGGACTAACGTCCGGGCTTATAGTTGTTATTATGGCAGCTACAGGATGTATCCTGGCTTTTGAAGAAGAATTAAAACATATTGTTCATCCCAACAGATATTTCGTTGAAAATATCGGCAGAAAAAAACTTTCACTATCCGAGCTTACCGGAAAAGCAGAACAGGCTTTACCTGAAGGATTGAAGATGAAGAGAGTCATAATGTCTTCTGATCCTTCAAAAACGTATGTATTCCGTACGCTGAAGATGGATGATGAAGCGTGGACCTATTGGGGAACCTATCTTTATTATTACCGGGTTTATGTAGACCCTTATACCGGAAAAATACAGGAAGTAGAAAATGCAAAACAAGATTTTTTTGAAATTGTTCTGGATCTTCACAGAAGACTTCTGCTTGGTGAGAAAATAGGAAAAACTATTACAGGATATTCCACATTGATATTTGCTGTTATCCTTTTATCGGGGCTTGTGATATGGTATCCCCGTAAAATGAGTAAAGCCATGCTGAAAGGAATGTTTTTCATTAAAACATCTGCCAATTGGAAAAGAATCAACTATGATGCTCATAATGTATTGGGTTTTTATGCCGTGATTCCTTTACTTCTGATCTCTTATTCCGCATTGATATGGAGCTTCGAAGATGTAGACAAATGGGTAAAGAACACACTGAACGGCAATACTCCGACAGAAAAGAAAGCCAAAAGTACAATCCCTTCCGAAGAATTTTCAAACCGTGGAAATATTCTCGATTTAATTGGAAATAGAATGGAAAAAGGACTGACAGATAAAAAATCTGCACTTGTCAATTTCCCAAGATCGGAAGAAGGAACTTATTATGCTGAATTGACGCATGACGGCAGACAATATCGTAATGAACAATTTAATTTTGATCAATATTCAGGAGATGTTTTAAAATCTCAGTCTTATAAAAACAAAAATATCGGATATGGAACCGCATTAAGAGAAAGAAATTATGATCTCCACACCGGAAGCATCCTGGGACTTACTACCAGAATTATTTATTTTCTGGCTGCCATCATTGCAGCATCGCTCCCAATTACCGGTTTTATTATCTATCTCAATAAGAAAAAGAAGAAACCAAAACACAAGAAAAACAAAATCGTTTTTCCTCCTGATCATTAATACAAGCCTCTGTAAAGGGGCTTTTACTCTTTTTAAAACCACAAAAGTCACAAAAGTTTTTATTTTAAAACACTTTAGCCACTTAAGTAAGTTTAAAATGATGCGCAGAATAGTTCACATAAGATGAAAATCAAAGATTTTAACCACGCTTAAGTGTACTTATTATACATAAAGCTTGGCTCTAAAAAACTTAAGTGCTAAAAACTTTTGTGTCTTTTGTTATGAAAAATAATCAATATAAAAGATTAGGCAACTTCTTATTTTAAATATCCAGTATCAATTTTATCGCAGATAAAATCCTTGCGCCTTATTAAAACTTATTTTTCAGCATATTTGCGCCTTTGCGTTTTAAAACTAATGTAATCTCTTTTTGTTGAAGTTTTTTTGGAAATCGCAAAGGCGCAATTTTTTTTATCTCTATACTTTTTTAGACGCAAGAAAATCAGAGATTTTCAGCAAGCAATATGATATAATTTTTCACAAATTTTATAAGTATTTATTAAAAAATCTGCAGAATCCTCTAAATCTGCGAGAGATTCAATCACCCAACCAATCCCTTCACATTTTTTGAAAAAACTTCAATCCCTTTGTTCATCTCTTCAACATTCAAATCTCCAAACCCCAATCGCATTGCCGTAAGTCCTTTATTTTGATACAACAATGTTTTAGGAATGAAAAGATTGTCCTTCATACAATTGCGGCTCAGCTGCATAAGATTGATCGGAATATTCCATTCCAGCCAGATGGCGAGGCCACCGGACGGTTTTTGAAAGGTGATGAGGTCACCCAGATTTTCATCGAGCAACAAAGCAAAATGATCCCGTCTTTCCTGATATACTTTTAAAGATTTCTTCAGATAACGGTTAATTTCCCCTTCAGCAATCATATCTCCAAGAGCTCTTTCCATCAAAATATCACCCTGACGGTCGATAATTCCCAGATACTTCCGCATTTCTATCATCAGATTTTCAGGAGCAACAATAAATCCTGTTCTGAAGCCTGGTGCCAAAGACTTCCCAAAAGAACCAATATAGATCACCATCCCATTCGTATCGGCGCTAGCCAGCGGAAGAATAGGACTTTTGTCGTAATGAAATTCATAATCATAATCGTCTTCCAGAATAATGAATCCATATTCATTGGCCAGTTCCAGTAACTCAAATCTCCTCTGGGCACTCAGTGCAACGGTAGTAGGATAGTGGTGATGCGGAGTGAGGTAAAGCATTCGTATTTTCTGCTTTTTGCAGGCTTCCCGTACACTTTCTACGATAATTCCTTCTTCATCGATGGGAATAGAAACAATATCAACTCCCGCTTTCATAAAGATCATATTGACGGAGAAATAGCTCAGAGCTCCCACCAATACGGTGTCGCCAGCAGAAAGAAGAATTTCGGAAACAATATAGATACTCATTTCCGTACTTCGGGTAATCAGCAAATTGTTCTTGGAAATAGGGAGTCCACGGGAAAGATTCAGATATTCAGACAAATGTTCTTTAAAAAATTCACTCCCGTCATGGTTGTAATGTCCTAAAGCTTTCTGATTGGATTTACGCTTCAGAATAGAACTGTAAAACCGGGAATGCTGTCCGATTTGGGTTAAACGAATATCCGGCACCCCATCATTAAAGACATATTCACAGTCTGAATGTTCAAAAGGATTATCCAGGATATTAGATGTTTTGAATGAAAAACCGGTCGTTATTGGATAGTTTTGAAGGTTATTCTGCTCAAAATCGTTCACTTTTACAGGTTTTTCCTGATCTTTCCCAATCACAAACGTTCCTTTATTGGGAAAACTCTCTGTCCAGCCTTGAGCCGACAGCTCATCATACACTGCAACGGCTGTATTTCTATGGATTTCCAGCATTTCACTGAAAGTTCTGGTTCCGGGAAGCTTGGTTCCGAAAGGCAAAACTCCTCTCTGAATCGCATTGATCAACTGATTCGCAATTTGTAAATAGATAGAAGTCTCTGATTTTCTATCTATTTTTATAAAACTTTCATAAGGAATCTTAACCGGACTATCCATAATATAAAAACTGGCACCACGCAACCATCCGGCAATATACTACTTTTGACATCAAAATAAAAATCTATGGAATTTCATAATCTGTTAAAAAGAATTGTACAGGAAGGAAGTACCCATGCTAAATGGCTGAATACTCTTTCTTTTATGGAAAATGCCGGTGCAAGAAAAATATCAAAATGTGAACATCCAACTTTAGTTTCTCAGATCCAGCTGAAACATGCTGCTGAAGAACACCGTCATGCTTATTATTTAAAAAAGCAGATCGGGAAAATAAATCCTGAACTCTGCAAAACCTACGAAAGCACAGAACTTCTGGCCCCTATAGCAACAAGCCAATATCTTCACTCATTGGATATTAAAGCCTGCCGTTATCTTCAGAAAGCTTTCAATCTTAATACTATAGATATTAAATATGCAGCCTATCTTTTTGTAACCTACGCTATTGAGGTTCGTGCCGATGAGCTTTATACGGTTTACCAGCAGGTTCTTACGGAAACATCTTCTAAAATCATGGTAAAATCTATTATTCTTGAAGAAGAAGGACATCTGGAAGAAATGATCAACCAGCTCAATGAGTTTTCACCAGACTGGAGACAACATGCAGATCATATTCTGACCATTGAAAAAGAACTGCATGAACAATGGATTAATGCTATAACGCAGGAAGTAGCTCAGTTGAATTATGCTTAGCAATGTCTTTCGTTTTCAGGAATCTCTTGACAAAAGAAAAGAGGATGGAATAATAAGAAGTTTAAAATCTAGGCAGGAAGGAATTGATTTTTATTCCAATGATTATCTCGGTCTCGCCAGAAGTAATGAACTTCAAAATAGACTGTTGCAAAAGGTTACAGATAACCCTCAGCTGCTTTCAGGAAGCACGGGTTCCCGTTTGATCAGTGGAAACAGCAGTATTGTAACTTCGGTAGAAAATTATATTGCACAAAAACATCAGTTTGAATCAGCATTGCTTTTTCCGTCGGGATATAATGCTAATCTGGCCTTATTTTCTACGCTTCCGAGCCGTCATGATGTAGTTATTGTAGACGAGCAGATTCATCGGTCTGTGCATGATGCGTGTCAGTTATCGAATGCTAAAAAACTAAAATTTAAGCATAATGACCTCGAGGATCTTGATAATATTTTAAAGAGGCAACAGGGACACTGTTATATCGCGATAGAAAGTTTATACTCCATGGAGGGTGATTTTGCTCCCATTCAGGAAATAGCTGTGCTTGCTGATCAATATAAAGCGTATCTGATTGTTGATGAAGCTCATGCTTTTGGTGTTTTTGGCTATGGATTGGTTGAAAAATATCAATTACAGAATCAGGTATCAGCGGCAGTAGTGACCTATGGAAAAGCTCTTGGAGCCCATGGAGCGGCAATTCTCTGTAATGAAACCATACAATCTTATCTGATCAATTTTGCAAGCCCTTTTATTTATACCACTTCTGCACAGGATTTTCAGTGGATGAGTATAAAAACAGGATATGAATTCTTGGATCAGCATCAGGAACTGTCCCAAAAACTTCAGGACAATATTAGAGTTTTCAGAAGAAGAAATCTACAATCTCCGTCGTCAGAAACAAGTCCGATTCAAGCTATTGTAATTCCGGACAATCAGAAACTGAAGTTATTACAAGGCACTTTACTTGAGGAAGGATTTTTAACGTATGCGATATACAGTCCGACTGTAAAGCCAGGAAGCGAAAGACTGCGAATATGTCTTCACAGCTTTAATACTGAAGAGGAAATTGTAAGGCTGACAGGAATTATTAAAGAATTTGTTTAAAACAAAGATATAAATAAGCAAAAAGGAAAAAAGAAACAAATTTTCAAACCCCGGAACACGAATCCAGAATCCCGAACCCATGAAATTATTTATAACAGGAATAGGAACCGAAATAGGAAAAACAGTTTGTTCGGCTGTTTTGGTTCAACATTTTAAAGCAGAATATTGGAAGCCCATACAATCTGGTGACCTACATCATACAGACAGCCATAAAATTGAATCATGGACTGATCATACCACCTGCCATCCGGAAGCTTACCGTTTACAGCTGGCAGCATCCCCACACCAGTCTGCGAGGGAAGAAAACATCACAATAGATCTGGATGATTTTCAATTACCCAAAACTGATAACCCATTAATTGTAGAAGGAGCCGGAGGACTTATGGTACCGATCTCCGATACTACTTTCATGATTGATCTGATTGAAGAATTAAATCTTCCAACAGCACTGATAGTCAGAAATTATCTGGGCTGCATTAATCATAGCTTGCTCTCAATCATGGCTTTACAACAAAGAGACCTACAACTGGAATATTTAATTCTTAACGGAGATTTCCCCGAAGATACGGAAAGAGTGATCTGCAGTTTTATAGAAAAAGAAACAAAAATTATAAGGATTCCCGAAATCAACACTACGGATAAGGAATCTATACAACATGTTGCAAAGCAATTAACAATAACAAAAATAGGATAATGGATACAAAAACAACATTGAGAAACAACTGGACGAAAGAAGAAATCGAAGAAATTTATCACCTTCCCCTGATGGAACTGATCTATAAAGCTGCCACTGTACATCGTGAATGGCATGATCCTTCTGAAGTACAGATTTCTACATTATTGTCCATCAAAACCGGTGGTTGCCCGGAGGATTGTTCCTACTGCGGACAGGCAGCCCGTTATCACACCAATATTAAAGTACAGGCTTTACTACCTACAGAAACAGTGATTGCACACGCTCAAAAAGCAAAAGATTCAGGATCTTCAAGATTCTGTATGGCTGCAGCATGGCGAGAAGTTCGTAACAACCGTGATTTTGACAGGGTAATTGATATGGTAAAAGGAGTAAACGAACTTGGGCTTGAAGTGTGCTGTACTTTAGGAATGCTTACGGAAGAGCAGGCTGTAAGGTTGCAGGAAGCAGGATTATATGCTTATAACCATAATCTTGATACTTCAGAACAGTATTATGAAGAGATCATTTCTACCAGAACATTTGATAACAGAATCAATACCATCAACAATGTCAGAAATGCAGGGATTACAGTATGTTCCGGAGGAATTATCGGACTGGGTGAAACGCATAGAGACAGAATTTCAATGCTTCTGACGTTGGCAACGATGCCAAAACATCCGGAATCTGTTCCTATCAATGCATTAGCCAGAGTAGCAGGAACTCCATTAGAAGATAATGAAAAAGTAGATACCTGGGAAATGGTAAGAATGATCGCTACAGCAAGAATCGTAATGCCATCTTCTATGGTAAGATTAAGTGCCGGACGTATAGAAATGTCAGAAACAGAGCAGGCTTGGTGCTTTATGGCTGGAGCTAATTCTATTTTCACAGGAGAAAGAGAAACCTTATTGGTAACTCCTAATCCGGGAGTTTCTGAAGATATGCAGATGCTGCAGACCTTAGGATTAAAACCTATGATGAAAAAAGAAACATGCTGCTAGAAAATTATGAATGATAAATGATAAATGATGAGTGATGAGCTGGATTACTGTTATTATGGCACTTATTATAAAATTGGTTTTTGAATCTTTATAAACTGCTGTACAAGTTGGAAAACGCAAAGGCGCAAAAGCTTTTGTAGTAAGTAATTTTTAAGGCGCAAGGATTTTATCTCCTATAAAATTAGATATTGTAAATTTTATTCTCTCGCAGATTATGGAAATTAAGCAGATGAAATTAAAAAGAATCTGCAAAGTCCCCTAAATCTAAAAAGAAATGACACCTCACTTGCTGAAAATCTTTGATTTTCTTGCGCTTTAAAATATTCGCAATCTATAATAAAACTTTGCGACTTTGCGATTCATCCAACATTTACAACCACATATTCAACTAAATTATTGTTAGATCCAATTTCATCACTCATTATTACTTTTTACATCAATATATGAATACAATAACAGAACAACTCAGTCTGCAAAAGAGAGATAAAGCAGTCAACTGGCATCCTTATACTCAGATGAAAACAGCTGACGATATTATTCCTATTGTAAAGGGAAAAGGAATTTATCTGTATGATAATGAAGGAAAAAAATATCTGGATGTCGTTTCATCATGGTGGGTAACGTTGCATGGGCATTCACATCCTTACATTGCACAACGTGTTTTTGAACAGTTGAATACACTGGAACAGGTTATTTTTGCAGGATTTACACATGAACCGGCTGTAAAGCTTTCAGAAAATTTACTGAAGCTTCTTCCGGATGGTCAGGAAAAAGTTTTTTACTCTGATAATGGCTCTACAGCAGTAGAAGTTGCTTTAAAAATGTGTATTCAATATGCATACAATCAGGATAAAAAGAAAACGAAGATTTTAGCTTTTAAAAATGCTTATCACGGAGATACCTTCGGAGCCATGTCTGTAAGTGGAAAAAGCTTCTGGACAAGACCTTTTGAAAGCATGCTTTTTGAAGTTGTTTTTATTGATACCCCCAATGCCGAAAATCTGGATAGCCTTCAGTCGCAGATTAAAGAATATGCTGATGAAGTCGCTTGTTTTATCTATGAACCTTTAGTTCAGGGTGCTGCCGGAATGTTGATGTACAAAGCCGAAGATCTTAGCCAGCTGATGAAATTCTGCAGGGAAGAAGGCGTTCTTATGATTCAGGATGAAGTTTTTACAGGATTTGGAAGAACGGGTAAGCTTTTCGCAGCAGACTATCTTACGGAGAAACCGGACATCATGTGTTTTTCAAAAGGACTTACAGGAGGAACCATGCCAATGGGAATTACTACCTGTTCCAATGAAATCTACAATGCTTTTCTTTCAGATGACCGTTATAAAACTCTATTTCACGGGCATTCGTTTACAGCCAATCCTTTGGCCTGTACAGCGGCTCTTGCGAGTATGGAACTACTACTTACAACCGAAACTCAAATGAATATCAACCGCATCACTCATCAGCATTCAGAGTTTGTGAAAGCACTTGCTTTTCATCCTCATGTAGAAAAGGTTCGTCAGATCGGAACTATTTTAGCTTTCGATTTTAAAACCGGGAATAGTACTTCTTATTTCAATGAAATAGGGAAGAAGCTTTACAATGAATTCCTCCAGAGAGGGATTATTATGAGGCCGTTGGGAAATGTAATCTATCTGGTTCCGCCATATTGTATTACATCTGAAGAATTAGACTTTGTATATCAGAATATTATGGAAGTTTTGGATCAGTTTAAACAGTAAACGGTCCCTTCTGGTAATAATTATTTTTAATTTTTTTAAATGTACCTTATAGGTTTCTAAAACCTATAAGGTTTTTATGTTCAGAAGATTAATGCTCAGGTATCTTTAAAGTTCCTGTTCTGCCTTTTTCAAAACACCAATTAATTCTTTCAATTCATCTTTATTGAATTCCAGTAAATTCTGATTCAAATAATGGGAAGGAATTTTTATATAATTAACCCACGATGAAAGCTTTTCACGATAAATACTTCCAAATTCTATATTGCTCATCGTCACAAATTTATACTTGGTTTCCTGAGTCGTTTTTTCGTTTTCTTTCTGTTCTACAGTCTGAAGTGCCTGAATCAGTTTTCCCAATTCATTTTTATCAACGGTGAGTGTCTTTTTGGATATTTCGTCAAATGTTTCATACTCATACATGATTCCCAGAAGAGATTCTGATGAACTGTCCGAGATATCTTTCGTTACAATTTTTTGAATATTCAGGTTTTTAAACTTGCCCAGATTGGAGATTTTTTTCTCAATTAATGTCCCTTTTCTTGAATTGACGGTAAGTCCGCGGGATGTCGTGTTAGATCTTTGAATAGTTGGGGGTGGGGCGATCTGTGCAGTGGTCCATGTACTTAATGCACAGGAAATCAAAATAATGATTCTTTTCATTTGTAGGATTGTTATTAGTTTTTGAAATGTAAATTTACTAATTCTTAATAAGTTTTTTTGTGAAAACTTTTCCATTTCCAAAAATGGCTTTTGCGAAATAAACTCCTTTAGAAAGTTCAGAAACGTCGGAATTATTTTTGTTTACAGTTTTTAATAGTCTTCCATCAGCTGAATAGATTTCTATTTTGTCGATTTTTTCTTTTGAATGATAAACTAACTCTTGTTTTATAGGACTTTCAAAGGTAATTTCAGTAGTATTTTTGAGAGTTTCTGCTGTTGATAATGTAGCTGTACCGCTTAAAAGATATTTAACAATTTCTTTTGTAGTCCCCTCTCCATAAACAATTACATTATTATCAAAAACTTTGATTGCGTGCATAAAGTGATAGAGTAAATTAGAATCGTTTTCTACATATTCTCCAAATACCTGATCAATAGCTCCATTTTGATTGAGTTTAGCGATATAATAAGCGGGTGCATTATTAAGATCAGCATAGCCAGCGATATAATAAGAATTGTTTTTTTCATAAATATCCCAAAATTCAAGACCAAGAGTACCACTATAGCTGAATGTGGTATCCGGCGTTCCATCAGCATTCAGTCTTCCTATGGTGGCAGGGTTTAATGATGCAAGCTGTGCATATATAATTCTATTATTCGAATCCGTTTTTATAACGTTAACATTCACGCCATTGAACACGGCCACTCCGTTGTTGCCAAAACCAGTCATAAGCTGTCCATCATAACTATACTTTTTTATGGTATTATGCTCTAAAAAAATAAGATTGAACTGATTATCTAAAATGATGCGGGGAATTCCATTCGTTAACAGCTCTGCATTACTCCCAAAGCTATTATCTGATGTACCATCAGAATTTAATCTAAATGTATGAGTATATCCATCAAAAAATCCATTAGTATCTATTCCGGTTCCTGAAACAATAATTTTGTTTCCTTGTTCTATAAGGTTATTCTTTATATTGAAATTGTCCTGATAGAAATTGGCTAATGCTTTTATTCCTCCATTTGAAAACGAAGGATCTAATTGTCCATTGGAAAGCAGCCGAACTACATCTAAATAATTAATATTATTTGCAGAATCATATCGTCTTAACAGTACGGTTAATTTATCATTGTTATGCCTTATAAACCCAACCAGAGCATCTGATGCGTAATTCAATGCAATTTTACCATTAGCTCCAAAAGCCAAATCCAAAGAGCCATTGTAACTTGTCGCCTTAGAGATAATTAACTGATTAGTATTGGAGTCAAAGGATTGATAAAATACAGTATTGGTTGCTTCTGTTAGTTCTCCTAGATAAGAACTTCCTGCTGGAAGATTGTAAATCCCGTTCGAAGCAAACATAGGATCTTTGGAAATAATTTGTGCAAAAGAAGTTTGTGCTACGAGAGTAAGCACAAATAATAATTGTTTTTTCATTGTTTGGTTTTTTTAATAAAAATTTGAGGTTATATATGTAACCCTACATAGATATATTTTTGTTTGTGTTCCCAAATGTATAATAAAATTTTAAAAAAGGAAAGAGAAAGGGGCAGTACTATAGGAAATTATAGGAAAAACAAAATATTTTTCAAAGAAGCTATAAAACCATTGCTTTATCCCAGCTCATTGCCCCATGAATGAAGTTCAGAAAGAATAGGTCCCAATTTTTGCCCTTTTTCCGTTAATTTATAATACACTTCCGGAGGGAAATTATAGACTTCAATCCGCTCGATAATTAGATCTTCTTCCAGCTGTTTCAATTGCTCTGCAAGGACTTTCTTTGAAACTCTGGGCATATTCCTCCACAGTTCTACAAAACGTACCTGATCTTCTTCAAAAAGGTTATGAAGGATCAATGGCTTCCACTTACCCGAAAGGATATTCAGGCTTCGTCTTAATCCACAGTTTTTAAATTCTTCAAAATTCATAAATCAATTGAATATATGTGGTTAACCTTTTGGTAACCTTCGATTGTTTTACCCTCATCGGGCAATAGCTTTGCGGTACAAACTTAGGCAAAATGAAATTACAATTATGGCGCAATGCAACATTGCTATTGAATATTGATGGGGTTTCCATCCTCGTAGACCCTATGCTCGGAGAAAAAGGTTCTATGGGGAAAATCCCGATGACAGACAGCGAATTACTGAATCCCCTGGCGGATCTACCTTTTGGTAAAGAAGAATTAAACCAAAAACTGGAAAAAGTAGATGCTGTTGCTGTAACCCATCTTCATCCTGATCATTGGGATGCTAAGGCTATCGAACTGCTTGATAAAAATATTCCGATTATCTGTTCAGATGTCATCTCAGGTCACATTGCAGAGCAGGGATTTACAAATATTATGGCAGTAAATGGTCAACTTCAATGGAGAAACATTGAAATATCAACCACCAAAGGACAACACGGAACCGGAGAAATCGGAGAAAAAATGGGAATCGTAAATGGTTTTGTTTTTAAAACACAAAATGAATCAGTCTATATCGCAGGAGATACCATTTGGTATGACGAAATTGCCCAGGAAATTGCTCAACATCAGCCACAACATATCATTGCTGCCGGAGGGGCAGCTACTTTTTCCGTGGGAAATCCTATTATTATGACCAGCGAGGACATTATCAAAGTCTGTGAATACGCTCCAAAATCCACTGTGTGGGTGACGCATCTGGAAGCCGTAAGCCATTGCAGAGAAGACCGGAAATATATTAAGGAAAAGATCCGTGAAAATGGATTGGAGAAAAGGTGTTTTGTGCTGGATGATGGAGAAGAAGTTGACCTTCATTTTTAATTTTTGAATATAAAGAGTATTCAAAAAGAATTAATACAGAAACAAAAAAAAGGGTAGAATTCATTTCTACCCTTTATCATGTATCAAACGGTAATTTTAATCTTCTACACACTTATTTCTCGCTGCTTTCAATCCAAAATAAAGCATCAGAAACACCGCACAGCTTAATAGATAGAAGGAACTGTTCCAGGAAATATCCCAATCATGAAGTTTTCCAAATAACGGAGGTCCAAATGCGGCAATCAGATAGCCTACAGACTGCGCCATCCCAGAGATTTTGACTGCATTGATGCTGCTTTTCGTTCTTGTAGAAAAGAACAGGATAGACAGACTGAAAGACAAACCGTTGGAAATTCCTATAATAACAGCATTCAGATAGATCCATTGGGATTTCAGGAATACAAACATCATGGTACTTCCGAACATCAGAGTGCATATAAAAAGAATCATCAGCCTCTGATCTTTCATTTTGCTGGCAATAATAGGGCAGCAGAAGGTCACAGGAATCATCGTAATCTGAATCACAAAGAACACCCAGCCGGAGCTTTCACCCTGCATATGAAAATCTGAAAGAAATGAAGGAAGCCACGCTACCAGACAATAATAAAATAAAGACTGCAGTCCCATAAAAACACTGATGTTCCATGCCTGGGCAGATTTGAACATATTAAAATCAGACGTGCTCAGTGCTGTCTTAGGCTGATTCGGATTTCTTTTATTAAAAATAAATTCCACCATTAAAACGAGGAAACCCAATGCTGCAATCACCAGCCAGATTCCTAAAGAACCTTTCCATCCAAATCCTGTCCATTCTCCGATTTTTACACTAAAACCGGAAGCCAAAGCTGCAGTAAGATTCATTGATACAGCAAAAATCCCTGTCATAAGGCCAATCTGCTTTGGAAAATTATTTTTAACATATCCCGGAGTGACTACATTTCCGATGCATATTCCTAGGCCAATGAATATAGAGCCTAAAAATAGCAGCCAAAGAGATCCGCTAATTCGCAGAAACAATCCGAAACTTAAAATAATCAAGGAATACATCAAAAGTTTACTGATTCCAAACTTATTTGAAAATTTACTCACCAGCACAGAGCAGGTCGCAAACATAAACAGTGGAATAGAGGTAAGCAGGCTCACCTGGAAATTATCCAGTTTCAATGCATCTCGTATGTCTCCGAGTACAGGAGCAACCGCTACAATTGGTGAACGAAGATTGCTGGAAATTAATATAACTATCAGAACATTTATAATTAATAAAACATACGAAGCATTCTTTTTTACTTCATTCTTCATCATAATAAAAACTTTTGTGCAAAATTAGTGCAGTAATTTTGTTTAATTTTGCCAAAGTTTTAACCCAAAACGACATGAATGCCAATGACAGCATAAAAATAGACGACTTAAAGAAGCCTTACTTTGTATGGTTTGAAGAAAACTGGGTTCATGATAATGTTCTCCATCACCATCAGAAAGGTCAGCTGGTCTATGTTGAAAGCGGATTCCAGTACATTACCATTGAGGATAAAATTTATCTTCTTCCACAAAATCATGCGGTGTGGATTCCTCCCAATGCTGTTCATAAAACCAATTCCCATTCTGAAAAGATAAAACTGATGATTATGTTTGCTGATGTCAGTACAGAAAATCCTTTTTATCATGAGATCAATGTATTTTCTGTGCCTCCGGTTTTAAAAGAAATGATAAAATACGCAGAAAAATGGTCCAAATTGATGACGGCAGACCATGATGAAAATATATTTTTGAAAGCCTTGTTTAATGAACTTCCACGGTTTGTAGAACACTCACTGACAATTCATGTCAGTCTTCCAAAAGACAAACGCCTTACCAAAGTGATTGAGCACCTTCACAATCATTACCATAAAGAAATTAAAATGGAAGATCTCAGTGACGCAGTCCTCTTGTCTTTCCGTACGCTGGAGCGAATCTTCAAAAAAGAAACGGGGCTTACTTTAAGCAAATACCAGCAGATGCTTCGTATCATCAAGAGTCTGGAGTTTTTGAGTGCAGGAAATTTAACAATTTCTGAAACAGCTTATGAAGTAGGGTACAAGAGTGTGCAGGCTTATACCAGAAGTTTTTTTTCTGTAATGCAGTTCAGACCTACAGATTTTATTAAAACTATTCAATAGCCGTTTAAAGCACTTAGAGAGCAAGTTGAAAAATGCTCAAAAAGGGAATTATCAACCTATTAAAATACTAAGTATTCCTTTGTATAAAAGCAATTGATCGAATTGAAAAAAAGAATATTTCCCATTTTGTGAGATTTTCCACTTCAATAGCTAATATTCAATTATGAGATGATTGAAAACAAAAAGGTCTCCACGAATGGAGACCTTAAAAAAACACAAATGATGAAAAAAAATTATTTCGATTCACAAATATAAGCAAAAATTGTGTTACCCAAAACACTATAAGGTCATTTTTTTTAAATATTATTTATTTTAAGTAAAAACAATTATTCTCTAAATGATTTTGTATTTCTTTAGGATTCTGAAATTGGCAGCCTCAAAACATATACTATCGAAGATAATTCGCGCTCTGATGAATTGTGTGCTGTTTTTTTCAATATAATAAGGAATTCCAAATGGTGAATTATATTGAATACAAACCCTTTTTAAACTCTAATATAAACGAGCGTTTAACTTTTTTGTGAGTCTACTCATAAAGTTCAGTACGGTTTTTGTATTAATTTGTTCAAAAACTATATTAAATGAGTCCAAAGACATTCAAGGGAGTTCCTACACAAAAATTTGGAGGCTTTCATGACACTGAAAGCAGAAAACTATTTAAGCAGGATATGATTCCATTGAAGTTTGAGATGTTGAAAGAAAGATTTTTCTCAATCAATAAATGGAAAAGTTATTGCGGAGAGCCATTTGCAGCATTTAAACTCTATAATCTCAATGGAGATCCGGTAGATCGTGAACCCCAAAAAGGAGATTTTATCAGAATCGATATTCCGGGACCGGGAGAATCCGAAGCCAAAGGCTATGATTGGGTAGAAATTACAGATATGTGTTTCTATGAGGATAGTTTTTCTGAAAGCATATCCATGATATGCAGTCCATCCATCAATCCGGAAAATAAAAAAAGCAGCCATATCGCTCATTTTTATAGCTCTGGAGCAAGTTCTACCTTTATGATCTCCCGAAATCCCGCTCATTTGAAAGCGGCAATCTACGGACGTAATGAAACCCCGAATTTCAATGCACAATTTCTTGACACGATGAGAAATCTTGCCATTGCAGTCGGAGGAATGACAGGTATTTCAAAAGTTCAATGGAAACAGCTCACTGATGGTCTTTTGGATATTGACTAGACATGATATTCCTTTTTTGATCTAGATCAAAGTTTTGTATGTGTTGTACAGGGACATTTGCACCCGAATATTTTAAACAAAATTTATGAGTACAACATTAACAAAAGGACAGACCATTCATTTTTATCAGGCGATCACTCCGATTATTATTTCGGTATTCGGAGTTTATCTTACTATAGGAATTGCCTTGGGAGTACTTCCCAGGTTTGTTCAGAATAGCTTAGGATTTGACAGTATTATTGTAGGGCTTGTCATTGGTCTGCAATCACTGTCAACACTTTTGACCCGGGCTTATTCAGGGAAAATTACAGATACAAAAGGCGCTAAGAAAAGTAAGATGTCCGGCGTGGTACTAGCCGTTATTGCCGGAATTATATATGTATTGGCCGTATTATTTCAGACTCATCCATTGCTTGCGCTGGCATTGCTGTTCGTGGCGAGAATTATTCATGGCGTTGGGGAAAGCTTTCTGGTTACCGGAGCTTTAACATGGGGAATAGGTCTTGTAAGACATTCCAATTCGGGTAAAGTAATGACCTGGAACGGGATTGCGATGTATGCCGGGATTGCCATCGGGGCACCTATCAGCATCTGGATAAGTAAAGAATATACTATTCTGCCTGCCTTTATCCTTATTGCCTTACTTCCGCTTGTAAGCTGGCTTTCTACCGCAAAACTCCCTTCTATTCCTGTAGATAAAGATCACGTAAGAACTCCTTTTTATAAAGTCATCGGAGCAGTATCCGGACAAGGGTTGAGCCTTGCCTTTTCATCAATGGCTTTTGGATGTATTGCCTCTTTTATTGCTTTATTTTTCTCTGAAAAAAATTGGGGTGATGCTTCACTTGCCTTTATCATCTTTGGAGCATGCTATGTCCTGACCCGAGTTTTCTTTGCTTCTTTTCCTGATAAATACGGAGGTTTTAAGATTGCATTGATCTCTTTAATCATTGAAGCCGCAGGTCAGGTATTAATCTGGACCGCTGCTTCCAAAACACTGGCTATCATCGGATGTGGGCTGACAGGCATTGGGTTTTCATTGATTTTTCCTGCTTTGGGTGTTCTCGCAATTCAAAAAGTAAAACCACAGATGAGAGGAACTGCATTGGGCGCTTATGTCGCTTTTGTTGATCTTTCATTATGTGTGGCCGGACCGTTAGCAGGATTGATTGCCGGCTGGTTTGATTATCAATCGGTATATCTGTTCGGAGGAATAGGCTGCATTATCTCAATGATTGTTTTACTATGTAATAAGAAATAAAATGGAAAATTCTATAATAACTTCTGTAAAAGAAACTAAAAAAATACGTTCAGTATTTACCGTTAAAAATAAAAAAGAGCTTACACCCCATCTTATCCGGGTCATATTTCAGATTGATGAAAACCAATCTGAGCTGCTAGCCCATGTGAAATCAGGGTCTAATAATAAAATCTTTATCCCGGCTGAAGAGGGAAGTGATCCGTTAATAAGAACCTATACCAACAGGAAAATTGATCTTGAAAAACGAGAATTGACTATAGATTTTGTAGCCCATGGTGATAACGGTCCTGCTTCTGCCTGGGCATTAAAAGCCAATACCGGTGATATATTGGAAATAGGAATGAAAGAAAGTACAAAACCACTAGTTCCTGATGCAGATTTTTACCTTCTGGCAGGCGATGCAACAGCGTTACCCGTTATTTGTGCTATTGCAGAACAGTTTCCGCCTTATGTGTCAGCAAAAATAGTATTGGAGGTAGCGGGTGAGGAAGATGAACTTATTCTGTGCTCTGCAGCAGATATTTCGGTTGAATGGCTTCATAACCCTCATCCTGAAAAGGGAAGCCAGCTTACAGAAGCGGTAAAATCTGTTCCATTTCCTCCAGGAATACTAAAAGAATATGTTTATATCGCGGCAGAATATAGAACAGTGCATGAGCTTAGAACTTACTTCAAAACAACCTTAGATTGGGATCCTCATGGTTTATATATTGGCTCGTACTGGAAAGCCGGACAAGCAGAAAATAGATAGATTGCTATAGAATAAAAGTAGTAAGCAAAGCCATTTATCACTATTTTTGCTTACATGCAGGAACTTTTAGCTTCATATATCAAGAATAGAATATCAGTAACAGATAAGGAATTGGAAACTATTCTTTCCTATTTCAGAGCTATTCCATTAAAAAAGAATGAAATGCTTCTTGCCAATGGACAAAAGAGCCAACGAACTTTTTTTGTAGTGAATGGCTGTCTCCGCATATTTTTCATCAATGAAGAAGGGCAGGACTCCACGCGATATTTTGCATTTGAAAACCAGTTTGCAACAGCACTCACCAGTTTTATTACTTCTGAACCCTCCGAGGAATTTATTCAGGCCGTGGAGGATTCAGAAGTATATTATATTACCCATACAAATTTCTATCATCTTCTGGATATTATTCCGCAATGGGAAAAGTTTTACAGGATCTATCTGGAAACCGCTTATGTTAACAATACGAAAAGGCTGATGTCTTTCCTTGTTCAGGATGCTCTTGAAAAATACCGTCAGCTGCTGGATGAAAATCCTGTTGTGGTAAGAAGGCTTTCTAATAAAATGGTGGCTTCCTACCTCAATATCTCTCAGGAAACACTAAGCAGGCTGAAATCCAAACTTTAAATAACAGATCATACTACAAAATTACAGGAACAAGCTTACAGCACAGTATAACAATAAGATACCCATTACTATATTGATTATTTTGTAATGTTTATTGAGAAACAGATGAAGTCTTTCTCCGGTAATGGCCCAAATCCATGTCGCAGAATTTCCGATAAGAGAAAGGAAAAGAGCAAAAATAAGAATGATCCAAAGCTCCTGGAATTGTGGGAAAATAAAACTACTGAATGCAGTTATTCCATAAATAATGATCTTAACATTCACGAACTGTAAGAAAAATCCTTTCCAGAAATCTGCCGTTGCTTTAGAAACAGATTCCTCTTTTTCAACATGCAATTCCGAAGGTTTCCCAGACATCACAGACCATGCCAGATAGAGCAGATAAACAGCTCCCAGATATTTCAGGTAATCGAGAAGAAAGCTATAGGAATTCAATATAAATTCCGTGAAAAAGGCAGCGAGAATCATTACTGCTGTAAATCCTGAATAAATTCCAAAAAGCAATGTCTTACTATTTTTATAACCTGACTTCATACTGCTGTTAAGCGCCAGGATATTATTAGGACCGGGAAGAAGAGCTGTCAAAACGCTGTAAATAAAAAATGAAAACCACATATTTTTTTTTGACAAAATTAACGAGTGTAAATACTTCAAACAATCGGAATTATTTATACTTTTACTTCGAAAAATTTAAAGTATGGATATTCATCAGCTCAGAAGCTTCAAAACGATAGTGGAAAAAGGTAATTTTCAGGATGCAGCCAAAGAACTTAATTATTCATTATCTGCTATCAGTTACCAGATTCAACAGCTTGAAAATGAAGTGAAATTTCCGTTATTTGAAAAGATAGGTAGGAGAATGCTCCCTACAGAACAATCTCTGAAGCTGATTCCTCATATCAAAAAAATAGAAGAAGAAATAGAACAGATCAAACAATTGAATTCAAAAGACAGAAAAATAGAAGGAAATCTTACCATTTCAGTTTCTGACAGTTTGTTAACTTATATTCTTCAACCTGTGCTTAAGGAGTTTGTGGAAACGGCTCCTGATGTAAAACTTAAATTAAAAGTGAGAAACTGCTACGAAGTCCAGAAAGAGATTATCCGGAATGATATTGATCTGGGAATTCACTATCAAGTACATGGATATGATGATCAAATCAAGGTAACAGAACTTTCTTCTTTCACAGTGGGAGTCATGGCATCGCCTGCATTTTTAGAAAAGGAAAAGAATTTTGACAGAAAAGATCAGGTAAAAGCATGCTCTATTATCAATAATGATCCGAATGGGGTCTATCAGCAATACTTCGAAGGCTATCTTGAGAAAAAGAACATCCGAACCGGACAAAGCATTGAACTCTGGAGTATAGAAGCCATCAAAAAAAGTATAATGAATAATCTTGGGATCGCCTGTCTTCCACATTTTGTGGTGGAAGAAGAACTGAAAAGAGGAGAAATTACAGAAATTAAGATCAAAGCATTTCAGCGTACTATTACGATGATTACGGCTCACCACTCCAATAAATGGATCAGTCCTGCTATGGAATTATTTTTAAAAATTCTTAACCAGCGAATAGCTTGTAAGCCTGATGTAAGCTAGAGAAATTAAAAGAAAATTAATACTAGATCCTTTTCAGGAAAAATTTAAACCTTATATTTGCATTCATGTTAAAATGGTTCTCCATATTATGCTCGATGATGTATGTGCTGGCTACCACCAATGCGGGGGAAGTACTGAAGGTACCTATGTTTGTAGAACATTATATGGAATATCACGGAAGTCTTTCAGAATTTGTAATGGAGCACTATGATAACCATAAGCAAGACTCTGATTGGGATACTGATCAAAAACTACCCTTTATCAATCCTCCAATTGTATTGACAGTACACGCCCAGCTTCCGGAACTTACATTTGAAATAAAAAAACCTAAAGAAATTACTGTTTCAAAGAAAAACAGTATTTATAAGGAAAAAGACTTTTCCAACCATTATCTTTCCCAAATTTTCCAGCCTCCACGGCTTTCTTAATTGACTTTAAATTGAAAATTAATACTTTACGTTTTTTACTTAAAGTAGTCAATTCTTGTTACATATCCATTAATTCGTAATGCATTATAACTGTGCGTAAACTCTAAGGAAGTTACAAAACCTTGTCTTGAACATTTAAACTTTGTCTCCGAATATCAGAATTTAAAGACTGAGAATAAGAGGTAGTAAATCAATGATCTGGCAAAGTGGTTGTACGATACTTCTTCAAGCCATCCAACTTTTATAAAGCATTCCGGGTTATCAATTAATAGTTTTTTCCATGTTAAATAAAATTATTGAGTTTTCTGTAAAGAATAAACTCATCATCGCTCTGTTTACAGCGGGGCTTATCCTTTTGGGAGTCTATGAAACCACACAGCTTCCTATTGATGCGCAGCCGGACATCACGAATAATCAGGTTCAGATTATTACAACCGCTCCTTCCTATGGTGCAGCAGATATAGAACGTCTTGTTACATTTCCTATTGAGCAGGCTACCAGCAATATCAGCGGAATTACTGAGCTTCGGAGTTTCTCACGTTTCGGGCTTTCGTTAGTAACCGTTGTTTTTGATGACAATACCGATGTATATTGGGCCCGTCAGCAGGTTCAGGAACGTTTACAGCTTGTTCAGGATAATATTCCGGCCGGAATTGGCAAACCGGAATTGGGACCTATCTCAACCGGCTTGGGAGAGATTTTCCAATATGTGGTGAGGGTCAAAAAAGGATACGAAAATGTATATGATGAAACTGAGCTCAGAACCATTCAGGATTGGGTGGTTAGAAGACAGCTTCTCGGGACTAAAGGAGTGGCTGATGTCAGCAGTTTTGGAGGGAAATTGAAGCAATATGAAATAGCCATTAATCCTAATAAACTTCAGGCATTTAATATCAATATCAACGATGTTTTTGCGGCTCTGGAGAAAAATAACCAAAATACCGGTGGGGCTTATATTGAAAAGAAAGAAACGGTTCTGTTTATCCGAAGTGAAGGACTTCTGGGAACTACGGAAGACATCGGAAGCATTCAGGTAGCAGAAACCAAAGAAGGTATTCCAGTACATATTAAAGACGTTGCCTCTGTGAAGGTTGGCTTTGCAACACGATACGGAGCGATGACTTATAATGATACGGGAGAAGTTTCCGGAGCTATTGTACTGATGCTGAAAGGCGAGAATGCCAATGTGGTGATTGGAAATATCAAACAGAGGCTTGAAAAGATTCAGGAATCATTGCCCGAAGGTGTTGTCATTGAACCTTTCCTTGACCGCGCTAAAATGGTCAACAATACGATCAGTACGGTAAAAACAAACCTGATGGAAGGTGCTTTGATTGTTGTTTTTATTCTGGTTTTATTTTTAGGAAATTTAAGAGCGGGGCTGCTGGTTGCTTCTGTGATTCCATTGGCCATGCTTTTTGCCATTATTATGATGAATATCTTCGGGGTAGGAGGAAATCTGATGAGTCTTGGAGCTCTTGATTTTGGTCTTATTGTAGATGGAGCGGTTATCATTGTTGAAGCCGTATTGCATCAGCTTGCCCACAAAAAACATTTTGGGAAAGATAATATTTTGAGCAAAAAGGAAATGGATGAGCAGGTGTCTAGTTCTGCAACCAAAATGGTTAGCAGTGCAGTCTTTGGTCAGATCATTATCTTAATTGTATATCTTCCGATTTTTACGCTTCAGGGAATTGAAGGAAAAATGTTCAAGCCAATGGCCCAGACAGTTGCTTTTGCCCTGATTGGAGCATTTATTCTTTCTCTGACTTACATTCCTATGATGAGTTCTCTGGTATTGAGCAGAAAGAAAAAAGAAAAAGAAAATATCTCGGACAAGGTAATGGGAAAAGTGGAGGCAGGGCACCAAAAGCTCCTGATGAAAGCCCTTAAATACAGAAAAACAATTATTGTAAGTGTATTAATTCTGTTTGCTGGTGCTGTTTTTACCCTTTCCAGAATGGGAGGAGAATTTATTCCGTCTTTGGAGGAAGGTGACTTTGCCGTTGAAATGAGAATCCTTCAGGGAAGTAATATCAGTGAAACCAAGAAAGCAACCACTCAGGCAGCCAATATCCTTTTAACCCAGTTTCCAGAAGTAGAAAAGGTAGTGATGAAGATTGGAAGTGCCGAAATTCCTACGGAGCCAATGCCAATGGATGCCGGAGATATGATCATTGTTTTGAAATCTAAAAAAGAATGGACTTCTGCAAAATCATTTCCGGAGCTTTCTGACAAAATGAGTAAAGCATTAAGCGTTATTCCAGGATTAACAACCAGTTTTCAGTTTCCTGTACAGATGCGTTTCAATGAACTGATGACCGGAGCAAGACAGGATGTGGTATGCAAAATTTATGGTGAAGATCTGGATAGTCTTGCTGCATATGCCAAAAAAATGGGAAGTATCATCAATACCGTGAAAGGCGCTCAGGATCTTTATATTGAGCCTGTCGTTGGAGCGCCACAGGTGGTGATTGATTATAACCGTTCAGAATTGTCCCGCTACAATATTTCGGTAGCAGATATCAACAGAGTGATCAATATGGCTTTTGCAGGACAGACTGCCGGAGCTTTATATGAAGGAGAGAAAAAATTTGATATCGTTGTCCGAATGGATAATGAGCATAAAAAAGACATTACAAGCATCCGGAATCTTTTGGTTCCTACAGCTTCAGGAGAACAGATCCCATTATCACAGCTGGCGAAAGTGGAACTGAAAAACAGTCCAAACCAGATTCAAAGAGAAGATACCAAAAGAAGGATTATTGTAGGGTTTAACGCAAGAGGAAGAGATGTGCAGAGTATTGTGGAAGAGCTTCAGCAAAAAGCAGGCAAAAGCCTGAAACTGTCTCCAGGATATACAGTTTCTTATGGAGGTGCTTTTGAAAACTTAAATGAAGCCAAAGCAAGACTGGGATTAGCTGTGCCTATTTCATTAGTCATGATTTTCCTGTTATTGTTTTTTGCTTTCGGTTCTGTAAAACACAGCTTACTTATCTACACCGCCATTCCATTGTCTGCGATAGGAGGCGTCTATTTTCTGGCTTTGAGAGGAATGCCTTTTAGTATCAGTGCCGGGGTAGGATTCATCGCTTTATTTGGAGTTGCTGTACTTAATGGAATTGTTTTGATATCAGAATTTAACCGATTGAAAAATAACGGATTAACCAATACCAGCAGAATTGTACTGATAGGTACAAAAATAAGGCTTCGTCCGGTTTTAATGACAGCTTTTGTAGCTTCTTTAGGATTTCTTCCCATGGCGATCAGCAACGGTGCGGGAGCTGAAGTACAGAGACCTTTGGCAACGGTAGTAATCGGTGGTCTGATGCTCGCTACACTTTTAACCCTCTTTGTACTTCCTATTCTATACGTCCTGTTTGAACATATTAATAAAGATAAAATGAAATTCTCAAAAAAACGTAACTATAAAAAATTGTCTGTTTTCTTACTGCTGATCTCTTTTGGAAGCTTTAAGGCTCAGGAAAACATTACTTACGACCAGGCTTTGGAAAAAGCATTTCAACAGAATGGTATCCTTAAAAACTCAAAATTGGTATCCGATTACCAGGAAAAACTAAAAGCCAGTTATCTGGATATTCCACAGCTGGAAGTGACCGGAGGGTTTGGACAGATCCAGGGAGAAGAAACCGACAATTCATTCGGGATCTCACAAAGGTTCAGTTTTCCTACGGTATATTCAAAAAGAAAACAAATGCTGAATGTTGAATGGTCTGCAAGTGTCATCAATCAAAATCTGACAAAAACACAGCTTACCAAAGAAGTGACAGACGTTTTCTACAGAATACTGGTGCTTCAGGAGAAGAAAAAAGTATTGGAATACATCAGCCAGCTCTACAATAATTTTGCTGAGAAAGCAGGCTTAAGATTAAAAAAAGGAGAAGCTAATATTCTGGAAGAATCAACGGCTGAAATTCAAAAAGAACAGATAAAAGTACAGCTGAAAACCCTTGAAAATGATCTGAACATCACAAAACTTCAGCTTCAGTTATTACTTCAGTCCGAGATTCCTTACCAGCCCATTGCCAATCAACCAACGATGAATATTGGGCTTCAGATTTCCGAGGAAATGGTAAAACAACATCCTGAGCTTCAATACCTGCAGCAACAGATCAAAATAGGAGAGGCCGAAGTACAACTCGAAAAAAGCAGACTGCTTCCTGATCTTCTTGTAGGATACACCAATCAGAGCATGAAAAACATCAACAATAACCGCTTCAATTCGGTTCAGGTGGGGGTTGGAATTCCATTGTTTACGAAAGGGCAAAGAGCTTTGGCAAAGGCTGCACAGGCAAAAATTGCGATCAGCGAAAATCAATATCAGCGAAAAGAAATTGAACTTAGAAACAGATTGAACCAGCAATTGAGCAATTATAAAAACCAACAACGAATCATTGAAAATTATGAACAAAAACAGCTTCCAAAATCTGATATCATCTTAAAAGCAGCCCAGAAACAGATGGAAGTAGGGGAAATTGATTACCTGAATTGGGTAATACTAGTGAATCAGGCCGTAAAAACCAAAGCAGATTATATTGATCAGTTGGAAAAACTGAATCAAATAGGAGCCGAACTTCAATTCTTAATTTCAAAATAACAACGTCATGCACTTCAGAAACATATCAATATACAGCCTTTCTCTATTTCTTGTTTTATCTTCATGTTCAGGGAAAAAAGAGGAAGAAAAAACAGTTTACGAAAACACAAAATTCACTAAAAACAACCAAAATTCGGTTCATCTTACGGAAAAACAGATTCAGTCTGTAGGAATTACTACAACCGCCATCCAAAACAGGAATATGGAAAAGCTGGTACGCCTGAACGGGAAAGCCGAAATTGCCCCTTCCCACATTAGTTTAGTTTCCAGCATTATGGGCGGGCACATCAAGTCTATCCATGTGATGAATGGAAGTCATTTCAGCAAAGGGCAGGTTCTTGCTGTAGTGGAAGATCCTCAGTTTATACAGCTTCAACAGGATTATCTGGTAACTAAAGCACAGCTTGAAGCAGCAAGGCTAAATTTCAACCGCCAGAAAGATCTTAATACAAGCAAAGCCAGTAGTGATAAAACGATGCAGACCGCTCAGGCAGACTATGCTACCCTGAATGCAACTTTAAAAGGTCTTGAAGAAAAACTAAGAATCATCGGAATTAATGCCAAAGGTTTACATACCGGAAATATCAGAAGTAAGATCAATATTTATGCTCCGTTTACCGGTTTTGTAAGCAAAATTCTTGTGAATAATGGACAATATATCAATCCGGCAGATACTTTATTTGAGCTGATCAATCCAGCCGGACTGCTTTTAGAATTAAAAATCTTTGAAAATGATGTGAATGATGTGAAAGTGGGACAAGATATCTTGGTGTATAACAATCAGAAGCCGGATGTAAAATCGAATGCTAAAATTGTCAGTGTCGTTCCGAGCATTGAAAACGGAGGTTCTGCAACAGCAATAGCCAAACTATCTTCTCCTCATTCTGAATTTGTAAAAGGAATGTACATCAACGCTGAAGTCAATATCTGCAGCCATTATACACAGGGACTTCCCAATGAAGCGATAGTTTCTTTTGAAAACAAAAACTATGTTTTTGAAGACCTGGGAAAATCCAATTATAAAATGATTCCTGTGGTGGTTGGAATTTCAGATGACCAGTTTACAGAGGTATTAAAAGCTGATTTTTTTAAAGATAAGAAAATTGTACAGAAAGGTGCTTACAGCCTTCTGATGATCCTTAAAAACAAAGCACAATAATTTTTAAATACATATTGTACAATCAAAAGATCAGTCGAAAGATTGATCTTTTTTGTTGTATACTATAAAAGTCACAAAAACTTTCATTTTAAAAACATGTTAATCCACTCAAATAGGTTTAGTTAGATTTATTCTGAAGAAAAGTTCACCTAAAATGAAAATCAAAGATTTTCACAAAACTTAGGTGTACTTATTATACGCAAAGCAGGAACTTAATAAACTTAAGTGTTCAAAATCTTTTGTGACTTTTGTAGTTAAAATAGGAATCTAGACATTGTAATTTTAAAACACTTTAGTACACTTAAGAAAGTTTTACTATCCTCTTGCATAAATAAGTTCACTTAAGATAAAAATCAAAGATTTTCAAAGCTTAGGTGTACTTCATATACACAAAGTAGGAAACTTAAAATAACTAAAGTATTAAAAGCTTTTGTGACTTTTGTGGTTAAAATAGAATCTAGACATTGTAATTTTAAAACACTTTAGTCTACTTAAGAAAGTTTTACTATCCTCCTGTATAAGTAAATTCACTCAAGAGAAAAATCAAAGATTTTTAAACAACTTTAGTGTACTTATTATGCATAAAGCTAGGCTCTAAAATGCTTAAGTGTTTAAACTTTTGTGCCTTTTAACTTCGTTGAATCTTCGATTTGTGGTTAAAAACAATCAAGATAGAAGTTTAGACGGCTTCAATGTTTTACGATAAAGCTTCTTCAGCGACAAAGCCGCACTTTTTCACGCTCTCAAAATGAGCATTTGAATCACTCTTATTTTACATTAAAAAACTTAAAAACATGACATTTGACATGTTTTACATATTGAGAAATACTATTTGATACATAATTCATTTTAAAATAATATTTTTAAGAAGTGAATAGTTGTAAAGGATTTTTATATGAATAATAAAAAGAACTTTTATCAAAACTTTATGACAAAAAAACCTTTGCACAACTTCCATATTCCGGTAATGGGACTGGCTTATACAATAGACAGCCCGATTCGTGTTGCCCAATATGGAATTTCTTCTGTAGTCTCTATTATTGATGATGAAATCCTTGAAAAGATGAAAAACTTTTACAACAAAAAGTTTAATCTTGACTATTGGGGAATTTCAACGAAAACGGAAGATTACAGAGCAAAAAGAATTACTGCCTATCTGGATATGGTGGATGATATCGTGAACGAAAAATTTGAATCTTTCAAACAGGAAATCAGTAAAAACAAGGAGGCTTTAAAGGACTTTATGGCGATGCTTCCGAATTCTTCAGATCTGAAATCCGGCCTTCAAAACATGGTTAATCAGACGGATAACTGGAGTTCTTCTATAAAAAACTTCATTGAAACCAACTTAAAACCTGGAAGTATCGACGTCAATATCATGACGAAAGTAGATAAAGACAATTATCAAAATAACGAACAACTTCCTGTGATGTATAATGATGCCCATGCTTCACTGCGCGGATTTGCAAAAAGTAAACTATCGTCTTCTATGGTTCTTTCTGCAGGAATGAATCCTCGTCTGTACAGCTACATGGAAGAATTTGAAGACTTTTTCCCTGATGAAAACGGAAAGATTAAAAAGAAAATCATTCTTAAAGTAAGTGACTTCCGTTCTGCCATGATCCAAGGGAATTTTCTGGCTAAAAAAGGGTTGTGGGTCTCAGAATATAGAATAGAATCCGGGCTGAATTGCGGGGGACATGCATTTGCAACCGAAGGAATGCTTCTCGGGCCCATTATGGAAGAATTTAAGCAGAAAAAAAATGATCTAATACAATCTGCTCACAACTTAATGACAGCAGCTTTAGAGCAAAAAGGAAAAGTTATAGTTTCCGAGCCTTTAGAAATGAAAATTACCGTTCAGGGTGGAGTGGGAACTTCTGAAGAACATGAATTTTTATTGGCCAATTACAATGTAGACAGCGTAGGATGGGGCTCACCGTTTTTACTGGTGCCCGAAGCGACTTCTGTAGACACCGAAACCAGGAATCTTCTTGTAAAAGCAAAAGAGCAGGATTTTTATCTGAGTAATATTTCGCCACTGGGAGTTCCCTTCAATACAGTAAAAGGAACCTCCAACGAAAGATTGAAACATGAAAAAGAGGCTAAGGGGAAACATGGAAGTTCATGCCCCAAAAAACTTCTGGCATTGAGTAAAGAGTTCTCTCCGGAAGGCACCTGTACCGCTTCTAAGAAATATCAGGATATCAAACTGAAAGAATTGTATGCTGACAGGGAAACATTCACAGAGAAAGAATTTGATAAAAGGAAATCCGAAATTACAGATAAAGCCTGTCTGTGTGTAGGTCTTGTAAATGCTGCCTATATGGAGCAGAATCTTGAGATCAAAGGTGAAAAACAAGGAGTTGTCATATGTCCCGGACCGAATATTGCTTTTTTTGATAAAGAAGTTTCGCTTTCGGAAATGGTGAAGCATATTTATGGAAACACCAATATTCTTGCTGATAATCAACGCCCCAATATGTTCATCAACGAACTGAAAATGTATGTTGATTATCTTAAAAAAGAAATCGCTGAATCATCAGCACAGATTACCCACTCGCAAACTAAAAAATGGAATGCTTTCAAGAAAAATATACTTGAAGGGATAGAATATTATCATGAGCTTTTTAAAGCATCATTATACTTCAGCAACGGTTTATCAACCATCAACCTGCAATTACAGGAATACAAACTTCAGCTTATCGCTATTGAGGTTCCTCAGGTTGAAAAGTAACCGTATTTTTTAATTGATAGATAATAAAAACAGCTTTCAAATGGGGCTGTTTTTATTTTTTTAGTTACAAATGAAATATATATGTTTTTTTGTTTGAAAAACGCAAAGACGCAAGGTTTCTATTACAATATATATTTTTTAAGGCGCGAGAAAATCAAAGATTTTCAGCAAGTGATGTTGTTATAAATTTTCTCGCAGATACAACATATTATGCAGATTAAATATAAATATCTGCGTAATCTGCAAAATCAGCGTGAGATAAAAAATAAACGATGCTGTATTCAATTTTACCGGAGATAAAATCTTTGCACTTTATAACACAATACAGGTAATATTTCTTTGCTTCTTTGCGTTTTTCCAACAAAACAATAATCAAAAAAACTGAGGAAACATCAGCATTTCTATTTATAATAACTATGGAGTGAATGGCTATTTTGAATATTCTCAGGGCTTAATATTCCTTACCTTAGACATCACTTAGTAAAATTATTTTTATGGAAAAAAGAAAGATCAAAAATACCGATTTAACGATTGCTCCAATCAATTTCGGGGGAAATGTTTTTGGATGGACGCTGGATGAGAAACAATCTTTTGATATACTGGACCGCTTTGCAGAAGCTGGTTTTAATTTTGTGGATACTGCAGATACGTATTCATGGTGGGTAAATGGTAAAGGTGGACAGTCTGAAGAAATCATCGGAAAATGGATAAAAAGCCGTGCGAATCGTGATCATATTGTTTTGGCTACGAAAGTGGGTTCTGAAACCAAAGAGCATGGTTATGATATCAGCAGAAAACATATCTTACAATCGGTAGATGAGTCCCTGCAAAGACTTCAGACGGATCATATTGATATTTATTATACTCATTTTGACGACAATATCACTCCGGTGGAAGAGACACTTTCTGCTTATGATGAAATCATTAAAGCTGGAAAAGTACGTTATATCGCCGCTTCCAACTTATCACCAGAACGTTTAAAAGCATCATTTGAAGCTGCTGAAAAGAATAATCTTCCTAAATATGTTGCTTTACAGCCTCATTACAACTTAATGGAAAGAGAAGGCTTTGAAACAAAATATGCTCCTCTGGCAGAACAGTTTGATTTAAGTGTTTTTCCATACTGGTCTTTGGCAGCAGGTTTCTTAACAGGTAAATACCGTGATGAAGCAGATCTTGCAAAAAGTGCGAGAGGGGAAGGAGTAAGAAAATATTTAAATCCAAAAGGACTTGAAGTATTGAAAGCGCTGGATAAGGTAAGTGCAAAGCATAATACCACTCAGGGAACGGTTTCTCTGGCATGGCTGCTATCCAATCCTTTGATCACAGCTCCTATTGTAAGTGCAACCAGTGCATCACAGCTTGAAACGGTATTCAATGCTCCTAAACTTGTTTTGGATCAGGAAGATATTGAGCTGCTGAATAACGCGAGCAACTAGTTTTCGACTTCATTATAGATTAAAATTAAATCCGTTCATTGCTGAACGGATTTTTTTATGATTCAACGATGATAACCACCCCGTCAAAAATTCTTTGAATTTTCGCCCCCCCCCAGAGGAAGGGAATTCAGGTTTTCGGTTATCATATCCGGTTTTTACTATTAATCAGAATATTCTTTCAATAGCTGTCTGTAGCTCATGAGTATTGAAGATTTTGAAATAAAGCCTATAAAATCATTATTATCACTGATTACGGGCAGGTTCCATACTCCGGTATCATCAAAAGTCTGAAGAATTTCCAATGGCTTATTTTCACGATGAAGTATTGCCGGTGGGGCCTTCATCAGCTGAACTACCATCTGGGAAGTATCAATCTCTTTGTTAAAAAGATAAGGTCTGATATCATCCAATGTAAGGACTCCTTTTAATTTGCGGTTTTCATCTACAACGGCAAAAATATTTTTATCACCATTTTTTACCATTTCAAATAATTCTGTCACAGAAGCATTTTCATTGATCGTCTGCGAATATTTATCAATAAAATCTTCTGTTCTTAAAGCAAAAAGAAGGTTTTTATCGTGCTTATTGGTGAATATCTTTCCTTCATCTGCTAAAGATTCCAGTTCCGGAGAAATTGGAGAGAACCATTTTGCAATAAGATAAGAGATCACAGAAACAATCATCAGAGGGATAAACAGATCATATCCAAAGCTAGATTCTGCAATCAGAAATATGGCGGTAAGCGGAGCGTACAAAACACCGCTCATCGCTCCGGCCATTCCCACCAAAACAAGATTGGTCACCGGAACATCTGTAAAGCCTAAATGCTGACAAATAAGGGCGAACAGATAGCCCAGAGTTCCACCTGCAAAAAGGGAAGGTGCAAAGTTACCTCCGTTTCCACCGCTAAATATGGTGAAAGAAGTTGCAAATGCTTTTAAAAGCAATACAAGCACTAAAAATATAATAATCGTCCAGTCTCCGATCTCAAAATATCTGAAAAAACTGTTTTCAATAATAGAGTAGGTATTTCCGTTGGTAAAGGCTTTTACGGTTTCATATCCTTCTCCGAATAAAGGAGGAAAAAGAACACATAAAAGCGAAAGTACCGCACCTCCGAACATCGCTTTACGCATTCTCGAAAGCTGAAGCCCTTTAATAAAATGCTCCACTTTTTGAGAAATGATCACAAAGTAACGGGCATACAAACCTGTAAATATTCCTAAAATAAGATAATACGGAACATTTTTATAGTTGAAAGGATCTCTTGTATAAAATCTGAAAAGAACATCTTCCTGAAGTAAAATCCTTGATAAAAGACTTCCGCAAACTGCAGCAACCACCAAAGGAATAAAATCTGTAAAAACCACTCCGGTCAAAAGAATTTCAAACGCAAACATAATCCCTGCAATGGGAGCGTTGAAGGCGGACGCAATTCCCGCTGTAGCACCAGCAGCCAGCAATAATGTACGTTCTTTATAGCTCAATCTGTAGGTCTGTGCATAGTTTGAACCAATAGCCGCTCCTGTCACCGCAATCGGACTTTCTAGTCCGGCAGAACCTCCCAAGCCTACAGTCACCGCACTCTGTATCACCTGCGAATACATTTTAACAGAAGCTACAATACTGGAATTCTGTGCAATCTCATAGAGAATGGCTCCAATACCTTTACGGTCCTGTCCTTTAAACAAGGTCAGAACAATCATCGTGGTCAGAACAATTCCTAAAAAAGGAAAAACAATATAGAATAGTATCTGATATTCAAAATGAACTTTATTGGTAATGAAATAATGAATATTGTGTACCAGGGTTTTCAGAATAACTCCGGCAAGACCTGCAGTACAGCCTACCAAAATCCCTGAAAGAACGAGAAATTGATTTCTGCTCAATCTGTTATTCAGCCAATGCAGGATGAGCTCATAACTGCGTGCTTTTTCTAATCCGTATTTCTGGAAATCTCTTTTAAATTTAAGGAAGCTTAGGTATTTTTTTTTGTTGTGAATTTTCACCTTCGAAACATTTTACACTATCATCAGATTGATACAGCACCGTAAATTTATGAAATATATAATAAAAAATCATAAAAAGGGCTTTCCAAAATGTGGGTATTCTTTCTTAAACTTAAAAAAGGTAATATTTATTTAAAGTTGTAAATCAATGTTTTATAACGTGATTCCAGTGTTTTTTGCTATATTATGATTAACTTTTATTTTGAGTTCAAAATTTCTTCGAATTTTAATAATAGTTTTATCGCATGAAAATTCTAATCGTTGAAGACGAAGCAGAGCTTGCCAAAAGTATTTCCGAATATCTGTCCGGAGAGCATTATCTCTGTGAATCTGCCAGTACGTTTGGTGAGGCTATGAACAAAATAGAAACGTTTGTATATGATTGCATTTTATTGGACATTATGCTTCCGGATGGGAATGGTCTGAAGATTCTGGAAGAATTAAAAAAACAGCAGAAACAGGACGGTGTCATTATTATTTCTGCCAAAAATGCGCTTGATGATAAAATTGAAGGGCTGAAACTGGGTGCTGATGATTATCTTACCAAACCTTTTCATCTTTCGGAGCTGATGGCGAGGGTATATTCTATTATCAGGAGAAAACAGTTCAGCAGCTCTAATGTGGTAACGCAAAATGAACTTCAGATTGATTTGCTGGCAAAAACAGTATCGGTAAATGATGAAGTCATTTCACTGACTAAGAAAGAATTTGATCTCTTAATTTATTTTATCGGCAACAAAAATAAAGTAATTTCCAAAAGTACATTAGCTGAACATCTTTCCGGAGATTTTGCAGATATGCTTGATAATCATGATTTTGTTTATGCACACGTAAAAAACCTTAAGAAAAAGCTGTATGATGCCGGATGCGGGCATTATCTAAAAACGGTGTATGGAACGGGGTATAAGTGGGAAGTTTAAATAATTATGAATTATAAATTATGAGTGAAAAGAAAAATGTACTGAAAGAGAAAAGTTTTAGTTTTGCTATTAGGATTATTAATCTTTACAGATATAAATATTAAAAATAATCCGAAGCATTATCATTACATCAAAAAATAAATCAAAAAAAAAAGAACTCATAACTCATCATTTATAATTCATCATTACTGTGAAGCCTCTACTTACCAAAACCACGAAACCCTTTCTTATCTACGTACTTATTGTACTGATGATAAGTATTCCTGTGTATTATTTTGTAGTGGATACGATCTGGAAAAGTGAGCTGGATGAGCATAATCAGATTATTGTTGAGAAAACAGCTTATGAGTTCAATCAACTAAAGCTGTCTGATGAAGCGTTGGAAAAAAGTCTTGAACTATGGAACCATATTCAGCCTGAAACGAATATTGAGAAAATCTCTTCCAGCCAGATTAAAAGAGATACGATATATACGTATGAAAAGCACCTTCCTTTTATATCAGAGCAGAAAAAAGAGCGCTATAGATGTCTTAAAAAGGTAATTTATCTTCATCACAAACCTTATCTTTTTACGATACAGACCAATATTGAAGAATCTCATGAGACAATCGCTGTGATTGCTATGATCACCATATTTTTCTTTATAGTCATTGTAGTTGGGCTTTTATATTTGAACAGAAAACTTTCTTCATCTATCTGGAAACCGTTCAGGGATACATTGGATCAGCTGAAAACTTTTAAACTTAACAGTCAGAATACACTGAAATTTCCGATTTCTGATACTACTGAATTTGAAGAACTTAATCAATCTCTTTACAGGCTGATAGAACGTAATATTTCTACTTATAAAACTCAGAAAGAATTTACAGAAAATGCTTCCCATGAGCTGCAAACTCCGCTCGCCATTATCAAGAATAAGCTGGATCTTTTGCTTCAGGATCAGGATCTTACTGAAAAACAGTATCGGATTGCAGAAGATATAAATAGAGCACTTACGAGAAGTTCCCGCATCAATAAAAATCTTTTGCTTCTTGCTAAAATTGATAATAACCAGTTTGACAGCTCAGAAACTATTTCCTTTGATCATATGCTTCATCAAAGTATTGAGATTCTCGGGGAACATATTGAACAAAAAAATATTTCTGTTCAGAAAGAGATCTCCCATAATGTAGTGGTTAGAGGAAACAGCATTCTCACTGAAATACTGATCAATAATCTCATCCTCAACGCGATTCGTCATACTTCTCCAGGAGGCACCATCAATATCCACCTGAACAGTTCTTCCTTTGAAATTTCTAATTCCGGGATGGAAAAACTGAAAACAGATTTACTATTCAAAAGATTTTCAAAACTTTCAATAGATACCAGCGGAAGCGGGCTGGGGCTTTCCATTATACAGGAAATAAGTAAGTTTCATCATTGGAATATCAGTTACAGATTTGAGAATAATCAACATATTTTCACTGTTAATTTATAGTTAAAAAATATCCTGCTTCAGACAATTCTAAATTTCTTCTAAATCGGATTGCACCTTTGTATAGAAAACATACTGAGGTATATATATTATTTAGAAATGATTTTAAAAATTGCCCTTTTATTCGCAGGAAAAGACCTTTGTCTGCCAAATCATCACTATTTGTGGAAACAAAACGGTGTTTATTCCAATTCCTGTTGGGAAAATTCTGCTGCCCGAATCACTGATTTTTTTCCTCCAGTTGCAGATACTTTTAATTCTACAGTATCCTTTATCCAATATAAAAGTAAATCAGAATGAGAACAGCAAATAAAGTTGCAGCCGTAACCCTTCTTTTCTGGCTGATGAAAATTGTAGCAACTACATTAGGAGAAACGCTTGGTGATTTTATATCCATGACACTTAATCTGGGATATGTCATAGGAATTTTGGTTACCCTGCTATTTTTTATCATCATTCTAACAATACAGCTTCAGGTGAAAAAATATATTCCCTCGGTGTACTGGATGGTGATTATAGGAACAACTACATTAGGAACCGAAATTTCAGATTGTATCGACAGAACTTTAAAAACCGGATATTTTGCAGGCAGCCTAATCCTTCTTTCAGGACTTTTGATTTCCTTGTTCTTATGGTACAAAAGGTACGGCAACCTTGAAGTATATCCGATTTTTGAAAGAAATAAAGAATTCTATTATTGGACCGCTATACTATTTTCCAATAGTCTGGGAACTGCATTTGGGGATTTTCTGAGCGATAATTTAGGACTTGGATATCTGACAGGAGCCTTGGTAACCGGACTGATTATATTAGTTGTGGTGGTGATGCATTACTTTACGAAAATCAATCACGTTGTCCTGTTTTGGATTGCATTTGTATTTACAAGACCATTTGGTGCAACCTTCGGGGATCTTTTAACCAAGCCTTTAGCCAAAGGGGGACTTGACCTTGGAACCCTCAATGCATCTCTGATATCCCTCACATTGATGATTCTGTTGATTATTATTTCTCAAAGAAAGCACAACAGGGAGTTACCTTTTCAGCACGAATAATTCACCTATACCAAAGAAGATTATTAAGAAAATAAAGATGAGTAAAATGAATAGAACAAAATTGTTATTTTTTCCAACCTGCATGGTAATTTCCTCCATAGTTTCTGCACAGACAACCTCTGTAACGTTATCAGGAAAAGTCGCCAATAAAGATAAGACCGCATTAGCTTATGCCCACATCATTTTAAAAAAAGAAAAAGACAGCGCATTTACAGTGGGAACGATTACTAATGAAGAAGGACGATTTTCTCTTACAGGCATAAAGCCGGATCATTATCTTCTAGAAACCTCCATTGCGGGATATCATTCACAAGTACAGCCTGTTTTCATCGGAAGCCTTTCTGAGTTTCTTGAAATCCCTGCTATTGAACTCGTTCAGAAACAGGATAGTGAGACTACGATAGAAGCTATCACCATTAGTGCTTCCAAAAAGAATGAAATTGACAGCCGGCTAGACAAAAAAACATATTCTGTAGCAGACAACATCAGCCAAAGTGGAGGATCCGTATTACAAAGCATGCAAAATCTTCCTGGAATAACTGTACAGGATGGTAAAGTACAGCTAAGGGGAAATGATAAGGTAACGGTATTGATTGATGGGAAACAGACCGCTCTTACAGGTTTTGGAAGCCAGACCGGATTGGATAATATTCCTGCTTCTGCAATTGATAGAATTGAAATTATCAACAATCCTTCATCGAAATACGATGCCAATGGGAATGCAGGGATCATCAATATTATCATGAAAAAGAATAAACAGAACGGATGGAATGGGAAAGCAGGATTTACCACGGGCTTAGGTTCGCTTTGGGTAAGAAAAGAAAATCTTCCCACGATAAGACCGCAGTATACGCTGACACCAAAGATTAATCCTTCATTATCTATCAATTATAGAAAAAACAAAGTCAATATATTTTTACAAGCCGATAATCTATATACTGAAACACTTAACAAGAATGAATTTGTAACGCGTACTTATGATAATGGAACTGTTATTAATTCTCAGCTGAAAAGAAACAGAAATACCAATTTCTTTACCACCAAAGCCGGAATAGACTGGACCATTGATTCACAAAATACAATAACTTTTTCAGGAATGTATGGAAGTGAAAAGATCATTGATAGAGGAGATCAGCCTTTTTTTAATGGAGATTTCTCCCAGCGTCTCCGCCTGTGGCAGTTTTTGGAAGACGAACTGAAAACAACCGTGATGGGAACCGCTTCCTATCAGCATAAGTTCAAAGATGCCGGGCATGTCCTGAATGTAGGTTTCAATTATACATTCCACAGAGAGGATGAAAAATATTTTTATGATAACTATCTTCCCGCTTCTACAGGGGCAGATGCTTTTAAATTATTATCTGACGAACAGGTTTATGATTTCAATGTAGATTATGTAAAACCGTTGAAATACGGGAGAATAGAAACAGGGATTAAGCTGAGAAGCAGAAGCATCCCTACCAATATGAATTTTATTCCCGGGGTCAATTCCGTTTTGGATGTTTATGCCGGAGGGAAAGCCGATTATAAAGAATTTATTCCTGCGGTGTATGGAAACTACATTTTCGAAAATGAGAAATGGGAAGCAGAACTGGGACTCAGGCTGGAATACGTAAGAATTCAATATGACGTCAATCCAAATCATCCTACTTATCAAAGTGATGGATATAATTATACGCAGCCTTTCCCGAATTTCAGGCTGGCTTACAAGCTGGATGACCGCAATAAATTCTCTGTCTTTTACAACAGAAGGGTAGACCGCCCCAATGAAGTAGATATCAGGATTTTCCCAAAGTATGATGATGCTGAAATCATTAAAGTAGGGAATCCGGCATTAAGGCCCCAGTTTACAAATTCTGTTGAACTTGGATATAAACACAATTGGGATAATGGGTATCTGTATTCTGCATTATACCATCGTTTTGCTAATGGAACAATCACCAGAATCTCAAGTATTGTACCGAACAGCAATCTTATTTATGCCTTATTCCAGAATGCAGGAAAAAGCTATAATACAGGAATCGAAACCATATGGAACCAAAAGATATCCGGTGTCTATTCCTTTAATGTGAATGGAAATATTTACCGCAATCAGATCAATGCATTTACCGTACAAAACCTGTATCCCGAGCCCAATACGTTCTCTGCAGATCAGCAGACTGCGATTTCAGGAAATATCAAGATGAATAATATTTTTCATTTTACAAAAGGATTAGATGCTCAGTTTACCCTTGTTTATCTGGCTCCGGATATTATTCCGCAGGGAAAGATACAATCCAGATTTTCGATGGATGTAGGAGTGAAAAAAGCCATTCAGAAAGGGAAAGGTGAATTGTTTTTGAATGCTTCGGATGTATTGAATACAATGGTCATAAAAAAATCTATCCAGGGAAATGGATTCGCTTATACCAGCAATGATTATTATGAAACTCAGGTCGTTCGACTGGGATACAGCTATAAATTTTAATACAGAATTGAAAAATTATAAATGTGATTTAGGATGAAAAAGCACTTTCAAAAAACACTTATTTATATGATGGTTTTGAGTTCATTGGCCAGCAAAGTCAATGCTCAGAACACCAATGACACGATAACAGTTCAGACACCTGTACAGGACAGTATGATGACTTCCGGAAGGCAAAAAAACACGCTGAATTATAAAAGTCTGATCATTCCTGGAGCATTCATTGCTTATGGAGTGGCAGGTTTAACGATGAATAATCTGAAGAAGCTTAATCAATCCACAAGATTTGAAATCAATGAACATCAGCCTACCCGTATGAACCTGGATAATTATACCCAATATGCTCCTGCTGTGATGGTATATGGGCTGAATGCTGTAGGAATAAAAGGGAAACATAACCTCAGAGACCGTACTATTATCTATGCTTCTTCACAACTGATTGCAGCAGCGTTTACCATGCCATTAAAATATCTTGTGAAGGAAGAAAGGCCTGACGGTTCCAATACGTTATCTTTTCCCTCAGGGCATGCTGCTACAGCGTTTTCCTCAGCGCAGTTTATGTTCCGGGAATATAAAGACACCAATTTCTGGCTGAGTCTTTCGGGATATCCTTTTGCCGTATTTACAGGAGTATACAGAATGCTGAATGACAAGCACTGGCTGGGAGATGTGGTTGCAGGAGCCGGTTTTGGAATTCTTTCTACAGAACTCGCATATTGGCTGTTTCCAAGAATAGACAATTTACTGAGAGGAAAAAATAAAAGTAAAAATACATTTTCATCCAACATGGTAATGCCATTTTACCAAAATAAAATCGTGGGGATAGGATGGGTGAAAACCTTTTAGTATTACCATAAAAGCTTCCTCCTGTTATTTTATTGATTAAAAAGCACGTTTCATGACTGGACCGTGCTTTTTAATCTTATATTTTATCAAACCACTTTCGCTTTACGGATTATTTTTGCCAGAAGATTGGGAAGAAATCTTTTCAGATAAACAGCCATCACTTCTTTACCGCCTATAGCTTTTTGTATTTTCTGCTTTTCAATGGCATATAGCATTTTTTTTGCGAAAACATCTGCAGGCATTCCATTCATTGTGGCATCATCCATTGTTCCCTGCACAGAACCATCTCCGGTAACGGCATGTACAGAAATATCCGTTTGAATAAACCCTGGGCAAATAATGGTGATTTTAATATTCTTATCAAATAATTCTGCCCGGAGCGCATCGAAAAAACCATGCAGTGCATGTTTTGCACCAGCGTATCCGCTTCGCATAGGAGCCCCGAATATCCCCATCAGACTCGATACAACTGCAATCTGTCCTCCTTTGTTTCTGATCATATACGGTACAACCGCTTTAGTAAGGGCTACAGTTCCGATATAATCAATATCTATCAGCTGTTTATCTACCTCAATATCTGTTTCCATAGCCAAAGAGCGTTGTGATAACCCTGCATTATTAATCAGGATATCAATCTTTCCGAACTGTTCTGCTGCTTTCGCTGCCATATCCGGCATTTCCTTATAATTCTTCAGGTCTAAAGCAATTACAGCATATCGGTCAGAGTTCAATCCCGCTTTTTTAGCCACTGAATGAAGCTGTTCATCTTTCCTGGAAGAAAGGATGATTTTTGCACTGCTGTTCTTTGCCAGATCTTTCACCAACGCTTCTCCAATACCTGATGAAGCTCCGGTGATCCAAATGACTTTATGGTCAAAATAATTACTCATATTTTTACTTAATTATCTTATGGAAGTCCGGCAATATACTTTCCGGCTTTCATTCCTGAAAAAATACAGCCTCCCAGAAAAGTTCCTTCTAATGCCCGGTAGCCATGCATTCCGCCACCGCCAAAACCAGCCACTTCTCCGGCCGCATACAATCCTTCAATGATACTGTCATCATCTCTTAATACCTGTCCTTTGAGATTGGTTTTTATTCCGCCCAGTGTTTTACGGGTTAAAATATTAAGGCGTACCGCAATTAAAGGTCCATTTTCAGGAGCGAGAATCTTATGAGGAGAGGCCACACGCCCCAGTTTATCTCCTAAATAATTCCGGGTATTCCGGATATAATTGACCTGAGTGTCTTTTGAAAATGTATTGTTCAATTCTCTGTCCCTGGCTTCAATTTGAGCTTTTATCTTTTCATAATCCAAAAGATTATTACCCGTTAATTCATTCATTCTTTTAACCAAACCTTCCAGATTATCCGATACGATAAAGTCTTTTCCATGCTCTTTAAAAGCTTCTACCGGTCCTGGTGCCTTTTTACCGAAAATCCTCTTTAGGAAAAGAACATAGTCTTTATTCGTAATATCCGGATTCTGTTCTGATCCGGAAAGGGCAAATTCCTTTTTGATAATTTTCTGGGTCAGGATAAACCACGAATAAGAAAAACCAGTATCCTGGATATATTTTAATGTACCCAACGTATCAAATCCGGGAAGAAAAGGAGCGGGCAGACGTTTACCTTTTGCATCAAACCACAAGGAAGAAGGTCCCGGCAATATCCGGATTCCGTGCTTGGGCCAGATGGGATTCCAGTTCTGTATACCTTCCGTATAATGCCACATTCTGTCAGGATTAATGATATGAGCCCCTGCATTTTCAGCAATACCAATCATTTTCCCATCTACATAGGCAGGCACTCCGCACACCATATTTTCCGGTGCTTTTCCCAATCTTTCGGGCCAGTTTTTCCTGACCAGATCATGGTTGGCACCAATACCTCCGGAAGCTATAATAATATTCGGTGCTGTGTACTCAAACTGCGAGATCACGTTTCTGTTGGTAGGAGCCCCTCTTTCCTGAGTGTCATTTTCAAGGATATCTCCTTTAAGACCTTTTATTTTTCCATTTTCCACCAATAATTCTGTCACTCTGTGCCTGAACTTCATTTGCAGCAATCCTTTTTCCTGAGCTTTGTACGCCTTTTCTACAAAAGGTTTTACGACACCTGTACCAGTTCCCCAGCTGACATGAAAGCGGGGCACAGAATTTCCATGACCTGTTGCAGAGCCGTCACCTCGTTCTGCCCAGCCTACCATAAACATCAGTTTGATTCCCAGTTTAGAAATGTATTCATATTTTTCACCTGCAGCAAATTTCAGGTAAGCTTCAGCCCATTGGCGGGGCCAGTAATCTTCGGGGCGGTCAAAGCCTGCAGTCCCTTTCCAGTCCTGCAAAGCCAGTTCGTAAGAATCTTTGATTCCCACTTTCCTTTGTTGCGGAGAATTAATCAGGAATAAGCCTCCAAAAGACCAGAAAGCCTGTCCACCTATGTTCTGCTCCGTTTCCTGATCCAAAAGCAGTACTTTTTTTCCTGCATTGGTAATTTCCATCGCAGCAGTAAGCCCTGCCAGTCCGGTTCCTATGATAATGGCATCAGGCTGGAATTTTTCTTCCATTTTTCAGGTATTTTTATTGAATGATACTTTGATATAAATGTATAAAATATTTGTTCTCCAATGAGATAAAAGAACTATCAATAGCATATCATTTGTAGGTCTTTTATTCTAAGATTTCAAATTCTACCTGAGCTCCTAAATCCTCCAGGTCTTTGCCATCATGCTGCAACCATTGGTAATATCCTGTTCGGAATAGAATTCTATTGCTTTTACTTCGCTCCAATGCTTCTGATCCAGACAGTTTGTGTTCTTTTTTCAGCAAAGCAATAATTTTCATTTTATTGGGTCCGATATCAGTAATGTATAAATTGGCCTTCTGCCAGTATGATGTTGTGGTTTCCTCTTCCGCAGTGTCCTCTTCCGTTTCTTCCATATTTTCTATGGTTTCACAAACTTCTCCCCAGAAAGGATTATTAATATCCTCATACTGACTGAAATATTCTGTCAGTGCCTCTTTATCAAATCTTGCAGCATACACATCATCTAACATTTTTTGAAAGGAAATTAAATTTTCAGCCACTTTTATAGGTTCCCAGAAACCCTGCCCATGATAGGCAAAATACACTGGAAAACCGATAGCATGTTCATTTAGATCAATAAAGAAGGGATCTGCAAAATAATTGGTTCCCAATACAACCCAATCAAGCTTAAAATCACCGGAAGCATTACTGCTATGCACTTTATTTTCAACGGAATTATAGTGATAGCCATCCTGAAAATAATAGATTTGATCTGCCACTGCGTAGTTTTCAGGGAATAGGAGAATTTCTGAGGCAACTGCCTTTTTGAGAAATTGTATAATAGCAGGATAGGAAGAAATCCGTTGAAACAGATTCTTATTTTCGATTGCTCTTTTCTCCAGATCTTCGGTTGATAGTGAAATCTGTTTTCTCTCAAATGGAAACCTTTGCTGCATCCAGTGCATTAAATCACGATCCAATACTTTCAGTAGTTCTTCCTGCAAAACACCGTAGGAGCTTATATAAACCTTGGTATCATTTTCTTTTTTGGAAATTAAAGCAACCTGTCCCCCCGAATCATCAGCAACAGGAATATAACCCGGAAGAAACTCTTCAAACTGATACGTATCATATCGTTCCTGAACATCTTCTTTGCTTCGAAATACGCGCACAATATCATACACGATCTCATTTTCAAATTTTTTTGTAAAAACTTTTATAAATTCAACCCAATGAGCCGGAAAATTCACTTTCATAAAACAATATTATTTTTTTCGGAAACCATGATCAACAAAGGATTTTCATCAATCTTACCACTAAAATACAAAAAACTCTTATCCCTGATCAATAAGAACCGTATTTTTATATTTGTTAAGGTTTTAAATAAACACTTTTAAAAACAAAAAATGAATACACCCCATACATATCAAGCATTCGCTGTTGCAAAGGACGGAACACGCCAGCGTATTGACGCAGAATCTATTATTATACAGCTCGAAGAAGAGGAAATTGAAATTCCACTATCACCACCACATCCAGTTTTTCAGGGGAAATTAACTCTGGTTACAGGATCAGCCATACAAGGCAGGGAAAATGAAAGGGAAGGAGGGACTCAATTTGTCATAGAACCGGGAGCTTCAAATGTAATTCATGTAACTCCAAAAAAATTCTGATTTCTACAAAATCTACCGTGGATCCTAATTTTCCTGTATCCAGTACAGATCGCTCAATAAAACATTTTTATCTTTGTGAAAAATAGAAGTATGAAGTATTTGTTTATCATTGCTTGTTTTGTCTGTTCTTTTTTCAGCCAGGCACAGCAAAAACAGGATCCATGGAAAGACAGCCAGCTGATGGACCCCGCGCTGCTGGCTTCCAGAATTTTAAAAAATAAAACAAAAGAGGTGGTCATCATTTCAGTAGGACCTGAAGCCATCATCAAAGGTTCTGTAGATATCGGGCCTACCCACGAGCCTGAAAATCTGGAAAAACTAAGAAATTATCTTAAAAATGTTTCTAAAGACAAAGAAATTGTCATCTATTGTGGATGCTGTCCTTTCGTGAAATGTCCTAATATACGCCCTGCTTTTGCATTGCTGATGGAAATGGGATTCAAAAATGCGAAACTATTAAATCTTCCGAAAAATATCAAAACAGATTGGCTAGACAAAGATTATCCTACAAATGATTAATATGAAGACCGGTTTTATCGTGTTATTTTTAACGATTTTCTCAGGAACTATTTTTTCTCAAACTAAAATAGAAATAGGAAAGAAGGCTCCTGAAATTACAATGACTAAGGCAGACGGAGTTTTATTTTCACTTTCAACGTTAAAGGGGAAGCTGGTTCTAATCGATTTCTGGGCTACATGGTGCGCTCCCTGTGTAGAAGAACAGCCCCAACTGAAAGCAATTTATGATACCTATTCAGAGCAGATAAAAAACAACACGTTTGAAATTCTGGGGGTTTCTTTAGATAAGAATAAAGAAAGCTGGCAGAAAGCCATCAATAGATTCGGTATCAACTGGATACAGGTAAGTGATTTAAAATTCTGGAAAAGTCCTGTTGCTAAACTTTACGAGATTGATGAACTTCCCTTTAATGTCATCATCGATGGACAGGGAACTATTGTTGCCAAAAACCTTCATAGTAAGGATCTGGATGAATTTTTAAAGAAAAGTTTAAGTCAGAATTAATAGATAAAATCTTATAGATATTTAAAAAGAGCAGTAAATAAATTACTGCTCTTTTTAGTTGAAAAGAAGTATTTGTGTATTAGAATCTTGTGTACAAAATAATTTGAAAACATCATTGTGAAAACAGACCAATGACCATGAGGGAATAAATCATTGTATCTGATAAAATAGTCTATTTAAGTTCTATGAGTAGCTGTAATTAAAAATGATCGTGTATTTTTCATGTATATGGTTATTATGATTGTAAATATAATAAATTATTTCAATTATATCACCAAAACATGAAATATTAAAAATTATTTATTATTAGCTCTATTTCATTAAAATGCAGTTCATACACAAAGAATATAATTTCGTATCTGTTTCAAAGTTGTTGATATACAAAATTAAAGGGGCTTTCTATTCATTCATTAATTTTGGTCTTATGAAAAAGAATTTCTTCCTTCGTTCGGCACTTTCGGTTATTTTGATGATGCACAGTGTGATTTCTATTTTTAGTGGAGATGTCAATAATTTTGGACGTATCTATCTGGACAGTATAGGATTCTATCCTGCAGGGGTTTATATAGCCTGGGCATTGAAACTGATACATCTTCTCTCAGTTCCATTGATTTGGATCGATAGATGCATCAAACCAGTGGCTATTTTTAATATACTCATTTTTGCTTTCGGAATCTATTATGTACACTGGCAGAACGGCTGGTTTGTAGTAGGGGGAGGAACTAATGGGATTGATTTCAATATCTTACTGATCTTCAGTTTTTTTAATCTTATGTATCCTGAAGTTGATTTAAAATTTCTGAATAAAAAGAACGTTTAGACTTCCTATAAAAACTTCAATTTTTACCATTAAAAAGGGAGTTTGTATATCATTATCTTCATTTCGTAGACTTATATTTCTATATTTGATTGAACAATCAGTACTTTGTGCTATTAAATCATCATAAGCTTGAAATCAGACCCTAGATCTAAGCTGCGCATTCATTTGCTTTTTTGGATATTGTATTATATTCTGGAAGTTTACCTTGACTTTTATTGGTCCAGGTATCAGTTTCCGGATTTCAAATGGCAAATAAGACTTCAGAATACCCTTATTCTGGAGCTGGGGTATTTTTTGGTTAAAATTCCATTAGCGTATGCTTTGCTGTATGTATATGAAAAAGTTCGTTTTAAAGAGTTTTTAAAATACCTCTGCTATATTTTTATTGTGATAATCGCTGTTTTAGGACACCGGTTTTTAGCCCATACTATCATTTATCCTTACATTTATAACGTCACAGAAACCTTGGATGGTAAGCAGCCATCGGGATTTATCAATGGTTATGTGGCATTCAATTCTTTTATGGATCTTATTTTTATGGTAGGACTTATTTTCGGGGTTGAGATTACAAGGCAGAAGAATCTTTTAAAAGAACAGATCTCACAATTAAAATCGGAAAAGCTGGATCAGGAATTGACGATGCTCAAAGCGCAGATCAATCCGCATTTTCTTTTCAATACTCTCAATAACATCTACGGAATGGCTCTCAAAAAGGCTGATGAAACTCCGGATGTTATCCTTCAACTTTCGAAGGTAATGCGGTATAATATCTATGAAGCGGCAGAGAAAACTATTTCCATAGCGAAGGATATTGAAAATATCAAAGATTTTATACAGATCCAGAAAATACGACACCGCCAGCTTACGGTGAACTTTAAAGAGGATATTGATCATCCTTCTCAGGAAATTTCACCGCTGATATTGATACAGTTTGTAGAAAATGCCTTCAAACATGGAGTTTCCGAAAGTTTAGGAGATACATTTATCACCATTGATATTCAGTTGAGAAACAAAATCCTTACGTATTTCATAGAAAATTCCAAAGAAGGAAGGCCTCACGAGCATTCTACGAAGATAGGTCTGAAAAATATCCGCAGACAGCTTGAACTCCTTTATCCTTTGCATACCCTTTTTGTAGAAGATCATAATGACTACTATACTGTAAAACTAACCATAGGTTTCCATGATACACTCAGCCTCTAAAAAATACAACTGCATTATTGTAGAAGATGAACCTATTGCCGCAGAAATTCTGGAGAGCTTTGTATCCCGGGATCCGGAACTGAATCTGGTAGGAAAATGTTCCGATGCCGTATATGCCAGCAGTCTTTTGAGCATTCATAATGTGGATCTGATGTTTCTGGATCTTCATCTTCCAGTGGTAAAAGGTTTTGATTTTCTGAGGAAGATAAAAAATCCTCCATTTGTTATCGTTACGACAGCTTATCATCAGTATGCGGTAGAAGGCTATGAGCTGGATATTGCTGATTATCTGATGAAACCTATCCCGTATGACCGTTTTCTGACAGCCATCGAAAGATTCAAGCATTTAATGGAAGCTGAAGATGCTTTACTGGAAATATCTGAACGTGATTATATTTTTATCAACAGTGGTAAAAAGCAGGTTAAAATCATTTTAGAGGATATTTTTTACATCGAAAGTTTAAGGGAATACATTCATATTCATACAAAGACAGAAACTTTTACTTTCAAAATGCCCATCAGCAAAATGGAGGAAACGTTGCCTCCTAAAATGTTTGCCCGCATTCATAAATCATATATCATATCCAAATCAAAAATTGAAGTAAAGTCGGCCAATGTTATCGAGATCAATGGGAAAAAACTGCCTGTAGGCAGGACTTATAAACCGCTGCTGGAGCTTTAAGATTGGAATGAAATTGTTTAAAACCACCCCGTCAAAAATTCTTTGAATTTTCGCCACCCCTCCAAAAGAGGGGAATTCTCAACCGTTCAATCCAAAGGTCTGCCATTATAAATAGAGTTAGTGTATTATTTCAATGTTGAATAATGATTTGGCTTAATGATTAGCAATAATCTTAAGCCAATTTCTTTTTTAAAATAGTTTAAGACCCACGATCCCAACAACAATCAGTAAGGCAGAAAGTAACCTTAAAATACTTGCAGAGTCCTGAAAAAACAGAATCCCTACCAATAGAGTTCCTACGGCACCAATTCCTGTCCAGACTGCATATGCTGTTCCGATAGGAATACTTTTCTGAGCATACCAGAGAAATCCGCCGCTAATGGTCATACACAATACTGAAAACATGATCCAGCTCCATTTATTATTTTCCGGCTGTTGAGAGAGTTTAAGCCCTAAAGGCCATCCGATTTCAAAAATTCCTGCAATAATTAATGCAATCCAGTTCATATTATTTATTTTAATGATGTTTTCTACTGTTGAAAGAATAGAGTTAAAAATGAGTTCTTTACAATAGAATACAACATCTTAATTACTGTTGCAAAATTACCGCTATCTGTTCATATCCAATAATATAAACTGAGTGACACCGCAAAAATCAAAGATAAAACGTATTTTAAAGAAGGTGAAACGTATCTTATTTTGATATAAAATCTATCTCAGAATAATACAAATATTGATACCTTTAAGCAATGAAAATACTTATATAGCCAATTCATTTTTATTATGCTGACAGACATTATTTCCCCCCAAATCAATGTTATTTTTTGTGGAATCAATCCCGGTTTAAAATCATCCAATGACGGACATCATTTTTCGGGCAGGAGCAACCGTTTTTGGAAGGTTCTTCATCTTTCAGGGTTTACACCTTACGAGATTGAAGCGGTGAATGATATTTCTCTTCTGGATTTCGGATATGGACTGACGACTGCTGTAGCCAGAGCGACTTCCCGTGCGGATGAGCTTTCTAAGGAGGAATTTGATGAATCTCTTGAAAGTTTTACATTAAAAATAACAAAATATCAACCGAAATATATCGCTTTTCTTGGTAAAGCTGCTTACAAAGCTTTTTCTAAAAAGAAAGAAATTCTGTGGGGAGAACAGCATGAGGATTTTTGTGGAGCAAAAGTGTGGGTTTTACCCAATACCAGCGGCCTGAACCGTGGATTTTCTCTTGAAAGTCTGGTTACCTATTATAAAGAGTTTTATGATTCTGTTCATGAGTCCTGATGGTTATCCTTTATTGGGCTTACTCACATATTTATTTCCTTTCACAAAAAAACGCCATGGCAAAAGCGCATGTTCCTGTGCATAGGCAACACCAATACGAGGTCCTGTAACAATTTCAGCCTTAGTATACGAAATACCATGATCCTCAATCCAGATCTCATTTTCCGTTAAATCTTTTTTGTTGAATGACCTGTCAATTCCTAATGCTTTGGCAGCAGATCCCGGGCCAGCAGAAATAGCAGCTTTAGAAGCAGGCATATTTCTCCTCAATTCCATGATTTCTTTGCCGATCAAAGGTTCAACAGCTCTTACCAGAACAGCGTGAGGATCGTCTTCCACAGAAGTCACTATATTGAAAAGATGATGAATTCCATAGCATAGATACACATAAGAAACTCCGCCACTGTTGTACAGGATTTCAGTTCGGTCTGTACGCCTGCCACCATAGGCATGGGAAGCTTTATCCTGAACACCAAAATAGGCTTCTGTTTCTATAATGATTCCGGCTGTTATCTCACCATTGATTTCAGTAAAGAGAACTTTTCCCAAAAGGTCCTGAGCTAAAAAAAGAACATCCTGATTGGAATAATAGGAGCGTGGTAGTTTCATGAATGGTTTTAGAAATGATTCACTCAAATTTAGTGATAATCTTGTAAAAAATAAAAGAGCTGAAGGATCAGGTAAAAAAGGTACCACAAAAAGTCACATTTCATAAAATAGTGATTAATTTGGCATATCCATTGTTGTTGTTAATGTAACATCACTTTACATCATTATAAAAAATATCAGTTTTTGACACTATTATTCCCCGGAACAATCCGGGGGATTTTTGTTTAATCCTGAAACAAGAAAGTCCCACATTATGTGAGACTTTCATTATTATTTTCCTCCCGGAGGACAGTGTTCTTTCAAATACTTGGTGAACATGGTCGCCAGGTGCAATGATGTTCCTTCTCCTTCATCAATAGAATGGGTACGGTTAGGATAAGACATCAGCTGAAACTGTTTGTTGTATTTTACCAGTTCATTGATATAAACCTCAGTATTCTGGTAATGTACATTGTCATCACCTGTTCCGTGAACGAGTAAAAGATTTCCTTTTAGATTTTTAGCATAAGCCAGTGGAGACCCGTTTACAAAATCTTCTCTGTTCTCCTGTGGAAGGCCCATATATCGTTCCTGATAGATGTTATCATAGAATAACTGATTGGCAACTGGGGCAATAGCAATTCCTGTCTGGTAAATATCAGGATATTGTCCCAGAAGGTTCAGGGTAGAAGAACCACCACCGCTCCAGCCCCATACGGCAACTCTTGAAGTATCGGCATACGGCCATTTTGCGAATAAAGCTTTAGCTCCCATTGCCTGATCTCGGATATTCAATTGTCCTATTTTTCGGTACACAGATTTTCTCCATTCACGGCCTCTTGGTGCAGGAGTTCCGCGGTTTTCAAGGGAAACATATAAGTAGCCGTCTTCAGCCATATCTCCGACATATAATTCGTTCCAGCCTGTATAAAAACTGTCTGTTACCGTTTGTGTTGCCGGTTCTCCATATACCATGAAAACAATCGGGTATTTTTTATTAGGATCGAAATTTTTAGGCTTTACTACCCATCCGTCCAGAGTAATTCCATCCTGAGTCGTAACCTGAAAAAACTCTGCCTTAGATCTTGCAGGATCTGCTTTTGCTGATCTTTTGGCGGCAACCAATTCTTTATGCTCAGGAAGCGAAACTACAGAGCCTATTGAAATGGTATTGATGCTGTTATTCGTAAACATCGCGATCTTCCCATTGGGCGATATTGTATACTGATTAGAACCTGTATAGGCTCCAGGCGTTACTTTTTGGGCATTTCCTCCTTTCATGCTTACTTTGTACAGATATTTCTGGGTAGCATTATTCGGTGAAGCCAAAAAGTAGATCTGCTTGTTCTGAACATCAAAAAACTCCGGCTTAATCACATCGAAAGCATCTTTTGTAATCAATGTTTCTTTACCGCTCATATCTATTTTATAAATATGTCTCCATCCGTCTTTTTCAGAAAGCCATAGGAACTCTTTTCCATTATCAATCCAATCCCAGCCGCTTGGATCATTGTCGTTCCAGCGGGATTTGATATCAATCCATGCCGCATCTGTTTCTGTATAAATAGTTTTACTGCTTCCAGAACCCGCATCTGCTACGATAATTTTACTTTGATTCTGTTTTCTGTTCAGTTGCTGCAGAATAACGGATTTAGAATCCAGTACCCATTCCATTCTTGGGATATAGTTTTGCATTTCATCTCCTGCAATATCAGCTTTCTTTGAAGATTTGGAAGCCAGATCATAAAACCAGATACTGCATCCGGAAGGATTTTCACCCACCTTTGGATATTCTACCGGAATGGTAAATGAATACAGACTATCGGTATTATTGATCATCAGGAAATTTTTCGTTCCTCGTGCATCCAGCTTCCAGTAAGCGATTTTGTTTCCATCGGGAGACCATCGGAAGCCATCCTGAGTTCCGAATTCTTCTTCATAAACCCAATCAAAAGTACCATTGATCATTCCATCTGTGCCGTCTGTAGTAATTTTGGTAAGCTGATTGTTGGAAAGATCTTCCACATAAATATTATGCTTAGATACATAAGCTACTTTTTTACCGTCTGGTGAGTACTTCGCAAACATCAGTGATGAAGCTGGTAAGCCTTTTCCAAGCTGGGTAAGCTTTTTAGTATTTTTATCGAAAATCCAGTAATCCCCACGAGTATTGTCTCTCCATACTTTCTTAGTATTGGCAAAAAGCAATAAACTTTTGTCATCGGGAGATACCTGAAAGCTTTGTACCTGCAGTGCTTCAGAACTTCCGGCAGGAACCAGCTCACTGCTGCTTAAGAGCGTCTGATCTTTTCCGGGATGCAGTACATCTACAATTTCAACCCCTTTTTTAGTAAATGAATAATACGCATTGCCATCAGGAGTCCACTGTGTTTTTTGTGCCGCAAATGGCGACAGACACAGGAAATACAATGCAATGATCGTTAGTTTTTTGATATTCTTCATAGATATTATTTGGATTAAGCTAAATGCTCAGCTCTGTAATTTTCAATTTCTTCAACTGTTTTGATCAATCCATTCCCCAGGAGTCTGTAACTGTCATATGTGATCAGGAAATCATCTTCAACACGGATTCCTCCGAAATTTCGGTATTCATTGACTTTATCATAATTAATAAAGTCTGCATTTTTATTTTCAGCCTGCCACATGTCAATCAGTTCCGGGATCATATAAATACCTGGCTCAACAGTTACTACAAATCCAGATTCCAAAGATTTTCCTAAACGTAAAGATTTAAGCCCGAATGTTTTGGTGTCTTTTGGTTCTTCTTCAGTGTAACCGATATATTGCTCACCAAGATCTTCCATATCGTGTACATCAAGTCCCATCATATGCCCCAGTCCACACTGGAAAAATAGGGTATGAGCATGATTCTTTACTGCATCTTCAGGATTTCCTTTCATCAGTCCAAGGTCAATAAGTCCTTCTACCAAATGCTGTGCAGCCTTCAAGTGAATATCTTTGAATCGTACTCCCGGCTTCAAAAGCTGTTGAGCATGATTAAAAGCATTCAGAACCACTTCATACATTTCCTTTTGCTTTGTCGTAAAAGTTTTGCTCACAGGAAAAGTTCTGGTAAGATCTCCTGCATATCCCATCGCTGTTTCCGCTCCGGAATCGTTCAGGAAAAGATCACCTTCTTTCATCGTATTAAGACGGTAATGATTATGAAGAATTCCCCCATTTATCGTTACGATTGGCGGATAAGACATCTGACATTCTTTATCGGCAGCAAGATGCTGGATGGCGTTGGCAATTTCATATTCTTTCATCCCCGGTTTTGCTGCAAGCATCGCCAGTAAATGCATTTCATTGGATACATCTACCGCCTGTTCTATCTGTACAATTTCCTGAGGTTCTTTGATGGAACGTTGCTTTACGATAGCTTTAATCATCTCTACGGAAGGCTGTAATTCAGCAATTTTAATTCCGAGAAGATCCGCCAGCAAAATTTTATTGGAAGACTGATAAGGAGGAAGATAATGTACCTTTCTACCAGAAGTTTGTGCTTTTACAATATATTGAGAAAGTTCTGCATAAGGACGCGTTTCCTGTACACCGGATTTCAGACTTTTCTCTTTCAGGGTTTCCTGTCTGCCCATCCATACGATATCATCTATACTTAATTCATCCCCGAAAATAATGGTCTTATTCTCATCAATATCAATAATGGCCACAATACGGGGTTCCTGAATCCCGAAATAATATAAATAGGTACTGTCCTGGCGGAAATAATAAGGATTGTGTTCAAAATTCACAGGGTTCTCTATATTTCCCAAAAACAATAAAATTCCGTTGGCTACATTACGTTGTAATACTGTTCTTCTATCTTGATAGGTTTGTGTTGAAAACATATTATGAATACTTTTTAATTTAAAGTTTTAAAGTTACGATTTTGTACTATTGACAGCTCTTTATTCATGAAAATAAAGATAATGTAAAGTTTGGATTTTAATATGATATTCAGTGTTCATATTTTGCTTAAATTCGGTCATATTTTAACCTTTTAACTGCATTAGCTCATAAAATATTGATTCTATGAAGAGTCTCCAGTTTTCAGTTCCTGCTGACACCAACAAAAGTATACGCATCCAGGAAGACATTATGCCCAATTTCTATCCTTACTTCCATCGCCATACGGAAACCCAGATCATGTGGATTATCAAAGGGCATGGGACACTAGCTATAGAACAAAACCTCTTTACTTTTGAAGAGGGGGATATCTTCTATCTAGGAGCCAATCAATCTCATGTTTTCAGAGGTGATTTTAATAAAGATGAAAAACAAAAGGTTCATTCAATCTCTATTTTCTTTGATCCTTATAAAAAGATTGCTGCATTTTTCGACTTACCGGAATTCGGAGAACTTAAAAATTTTATTGCCCATTCAGAAGTAGGCTTCCAGGTGGCTCCTAAATTAAAAATAAGCATCGGGGAAAACATTGCAGCATTACAAAAAACAGAAGGAGTAGACCAGATCATAGATTTTATCAGGATTTTGAGTCACCTTATGCATAACAGACATCTCCATATCCCTTTATCCGCAGAAAAGAAGCTGCCTGATCATATTTCAGACTATGATCAAAGAATTATAGATGCCCAGACTTTTATTAAGAAGAATTTTGCCCAAACTAAACTTACCCTCGACCTTATTGCCAAAGAAGCCTGTATGACTCCTCAGGCTTTTTGTCGCTCTTTTAAAAAACGTACCCGCATTACTTATATTGAATATCTTAATGAACTTCGTGTACAAAGAGCCTGCAAACTTTTGACATCCAGCAGCATGTACAGTATTTCTTCTGTTGCTTTCAATAGTGGGTTCAACAGCCTTACCAATTTTAACCGGGTTTTCAAGTCCATTATGAAATATTCACCTAAAGAATACCTTAAACACTATAAAGAGGCTACCATAGAGCAATAAAAACAACCTGTTAAAATATGGTTAATATCTATTAAAATATTAACATTTGTCATTTTGAAATTCTGCTAGTTTTGGATAAATATTATTTGATATGAGTACAAAACTAAACTGGGAAGGTATTTATCCTGCTGTATTAACTCCATTTACCAAAGATGGTGAGATTGATTTTGAAATGTTCACTCAAAATACAGAAGCCCAGATCAAAGCAGGTGTTCATGGAATTATCCTTGCAGGAACATTGGGGGAAGCCAGCGCTTTGGAAACCGAAGAAAAATTTGAATTGCTGAAATACGCAAAAAAAATAACACAGGGAAGAATTCCTGTCATTCTCAATCTTTCTGAAAATACAACTAAAAATGCAGTAAACTTTGCTCAGAAAGCAAAAGAATTGGGTGCAGACGGACTCATGCTTCTTCCTCCTATGCGCTATAAAGCCGACAGCCGTGAAGTTTTAGAATACTTTAAAGCCGTAGCCTCTGCTACTGATCTTCCTATTCTTATTTACAACAATCCTGTAGATTACGGAATTTATGTAACCCTTGAAATGTTTGAGGAACTTATTGAGTATCCAACCATTCAAGCGGTTAAAGAATCAACGAGAGATCTGGCTAATGTCACAAGAATGATCAATCGTTTCGGGAAAAGGATCAAAATTCTTGGCGGAGTAGATACCATCTGTCTGGAAACACTTATGCTTGGAGCTGACGGCCTTGTAGCAGGTCTTGTAGATGCATTTCCTAATGAAACAATGGCCATGTACAATTCTGTTAAAGCAGGTGAGTATGACAAAGCAATAGCGATCTACAGATGGTTTATGCCATTGCTGGAGCTGGACATTCATCCTAAACTTATTCAGTACATCAAACTGGCTGCTACATCAGAAGGAATAAGCAGTCCTTATGTGAGAGCCCCACGTCTTGAACTTCATGGAGAGGAAGCAGAAAAAATTCAAAAGATCATTGAAGAAAGCAGAGCTAAGCGTCCGATACTCAATTAATACCAGAAATATGACTATGATTGAAGAAACATCAACAGAAAATATTGACAGAAGAATTCAGCTGGCTGTTGAAGCTTTTCAGTTCCTGAAGAATACAACGATCAATGAACGGGCAGAATTTATGAATGCTGTTGCAGATCAGATCGAAGCTTTGGGAGAAGAACTTTTGACAACAGCTCATGCCGAAACTTCATTACCCTTAGCAAGACTTACTGGTGAAAAGGCCAGAACAGTGGGACAATGGAGAATGTATGCGAAAGCTGTAGCCACAGGAATATATACAGAACCCAGAATTGATCTTCCTCAGCCCGAAAAGCAAAAAATGGATCTTCGAAAATACAATGTAGGCATTGGACCTGTCGTCATTTTTGGGGCGAGCAATTTTCCGTTTGCATTTTCTACAGCTGGAGGGGATACCGCGAGTGCTATCGGAGCTGGTTGTCCTGTAATTATAAAAGCACATCCGGCACACCCTAAGACTTCTCAAATAATGGCTGATGCGATAACTACAGCTGTTACAGCACTTGGATGGCCTGAAGGGATCTTTAGTCATATTACCGGAACTTCTTACGAGATCGGGGCTTATTTGACCCAACATTCAGATATTCGGGCGGTTGCATTTACCGGATCTTTCAATGGTGGAAAGGCTTTGTTTGATATGGCAAACCGCCGTGAGAATCCTATTCCTGTATTTGCAGAAATGGGAAGTATCAACCCTGTATTTGCCCTTCAGCGTCTGCTTGACACAAAAGCAGAAACATTAGCGAAGGGATATATTGCTTCTTTAACATTAGGAGTAGGACAATTTTGTACAAATCCGGGAGTTTTGATTGCATTGAAAGGGAAATCACTTGACCGATTTATAAATGTATTAAAAGATGAGATTCAGAACGTTGCTCCCTCGAATATGCTTCACAAAGGTATATTTGAAAATTTTGAGAAACATAAGAATGTCGCAGCAAAACAACCTGATGTTGAATTAATTGCAGAAGTCAATACAGAAGCAGAAGGTTGGCAAGGAAGTGCTTTAATTATAAAAACCAATGCCCAGAACTTTATCAATAATCCTGTACTGAGTGAAGAGGTTTTTGGACCATTTGGTATTGTTGTAGCATGTGAAACATCTGAAGAAATAACGAAAATTGCAGAACAGCTAAAAGGACAATTGACAATTACAGTAGCAGCTACTGATGAAGATGCTCGTGATAATAGTAAGCTGATCAATATTCTGAAAGATAAATGCGGAAGACTATTATTTAACGGAATGCCTACAGGGGTAGAAGTTGTCTATGCCATGCAACATGGCGGGCCATTTCCCTCTACTACCGATTCCCGGTTTACTTCTGTGGGGCCGGATGCTGTCAAACGCTTTGTTCGTCCAATTTCTTTCCAAAACTGGCCGGATGAATTTTTGCCGGAAGAGCTGAAAAACGACAACCCATTGCAAATCAGCAGAATAGTAGATGGGAAAATGAATTCAGGATCATTAAAATTACAGACAACATGAACAGAACATTTTTTTGTATAGACTCACATACCTGTGGATGTCCTGTACGCCTTGTTGCAGGAGGTGCTCCTATTTTGAAAGGAAATTCAATGATGGAGCGCCGGCTTCATTTCATGAAAGAATATGATTGGATACGAAAAGGATTAATGTTTGAACCCCGCGGGCATGACATGATGAGCGGAAGTATTCTGTACCCTGCTATTGATGAGAATAATGATATCGGAGTTTTATATATTGAAACCAGCGGATGTCTTCCCATGTGCGGCCACGGAATAATTGGAACCGTTACCATTGCTATTGAAGAAGGTCTTGTTATTCCTAAAATTCCAGGAAAATTACGCCTTGAGACCCCCGCAGGACTTATTCTTATAGATTACGTACAGGAAGGAAAAAAAGTAAAATCTGTAAAACTGACCAATGTAAAATCTTTTCTGTATGCTGAAAACCTGGAAATTGAATGTCCGGATCTGGGATTAATAACCGCTGATGTAGCGTATGGCGGAAACTTTTATGCCATTATAGATCCTCAGGAAAACTTCAGAGATATTTCAGATTTTACGGCCAGCCAGCTTATTCATTATGGAAAGATCATCAGAAAATTACTCAATGAAAAGTATCAATTCGTTCATCCTGAAATAGAACACATTACCGGATTAAGCCATATTCAGTGGACCGGTAAGCCTACAGATCCTAAAGCCAGCGGAAGAAATGCAGTGCTGGTAGGTGAAAATGCTTTAGACCGTTCACCTTGCGGCACCGGAACTTCTGCAAGAATGGCTCAATGGTATGCTAAGGGAAAATTAAAGAAAGGAGAAGAATTTATCCATGAAAGCTATATCGGTTCTCAGTTTATCGGGAGAATTGAGGAGGCAGCTGCATTAGACGGAAGGCCGGCGATTATTCCGTCAGTAGAAGGGTGGGCAAGAATTACCGGATATAATCAGATTATTATAGATGATGAAGATCCTTATTGGCTGGGATTTCAGGTAATGTAAACAAATATATGACACAGAATAAAGGAAAAGCACTCATCATTGGTGCAGGAATAGCGGGATTAAGCTCAGCCTATTACCTTTTACAGAAAGGATGGCAAGTAGAGATTCTTGAACAAAACGATCTTACCAACAATTGCTCTTATGGCAATGCAGGAATGATTGTGCCCAGTCATTTTACCCCATTAGCCGCACCGGGAGTCGTTGCACAGGGAATCCGCTGGATGTTTGACAGTAAAAGTCCGTTTTATGTAAAACCTTCTCTCAACGCCAATCTGATATCCTGGGGAGTAAAGTTTTTGAAACATTCTAATCAGAAACATGTTAATCATTCTGCAGCGGCCATCCGGGATCTTAATCTTGCGAGCAGCCAACTTTATAATGACATTGCAGCAAAAGATGAATTTGATTTTGAGCTTAATCAAAATGGCATTCTGATGCTTTATAAAACAGAAAAAGTAGCAGAAGAAGAGACAGAGCTTGCCCACAAAGCAATCAAGATGGGATTATCGGTGGATATTCTGAATAAAAAAGGAATTCAGGAACTCGAACCCAATATTCAGCTGGATGTTATCGGAGGGATCAATTATAAATGTGACGGTCATATGAATCCGGTTAAGCTGATGAAACAAATGATTTCTTATCTTAAGAATAACAACGTCATTTTCCATACCCATCATAAAGTAACAGGTTTTGAAACATCCGGAAATAATATTAAAACAGTTATTGCTAATGGGAAACAGTTTACCGCAGACAGATTTGTTATGACAGGAGGTTCATTCTTACCGGAACTCGCTCAAAAAGCAGGTCTTAAAATTCAATTAATGCCCGGAAAAGGCTACTCATTCATGCATAGTCCCATAAATCCTTTACACAAAATGGAACATGCGGCATTATTACTTGAGGCAAGAGTGGCAGTAACTCCTATGAACGGACAGATCCGTTTTGGCGGAACCATGGAACTGGCTTCCCATAATGACAAAATTAATAGGAAAAGGGTAGAAGGGATCATACAGTCCATTCCTAAATATTTACCCGATTTTCAAGTGGACATGCCCAAAGAATCTGAAATCTGGTTTGGCTACAGGCCCTGTGCTCCGGATGGACTTCCATATTTAGGTCAATCTTCCCAATTGAAAAATCTGATTATCGCAGGCGGCGGCGGAATGATGGGATTAAGTCTCGGACCTATTTTCGGGAAAACAGTCTCCGAAATTGTAAATGAAGAAAAGCCAACGGTTGAGATAAAGATATTCAACCCTGAAAGATTTAATTAAAAAACATCACATAACACACAAAATTAAGCCCAAAACAATTTGATTATTTAAATAATTTATTAACAAACAAATCCAAAAATCATGAAAAAATTTAAATTACTACTACTTGTTTCCCTCTTCCCAATAATAGGTTTTGCTCAAGAAAATAGACCTCATGAGTGTAAAGCAGATGAAATGATGAAAAAACATTTTGAACTGCATCCTGAATCTAAGGCTGAATATGAAAATTTTGAAAAATACACTCAAGATTTCATGAAAAAAATGGGTTCAGGCAAAAGGTCATTGAATAACAGTATCAATAACCCAACCTACATCATCCCTGTGGTTTTTCATGTGTATGGAGAATCTCAAAGTAATGTAAAAGTAAATTACCAAAAAGTAGTTGACTTACTGGAACAAATCAACTTAAATTTCAATGGAATCAACACTGATTCAAACACTGTAGATTCTGACTTCCAATCTATTAGAAGCGCATTAAGTATTGAATTTCGATTAGCTAAAATTGATCCAACCGGAAAAGCAACAAGTGGAGTGGTATTTCACCCTTTCAAAGGAGGATATGGTAATGGAGGCGGATATGATACAGAAATTGGCACCGATGCTTGGGATAATACAAAGTATATGAATGTATATATCCAAAATGACCTATATGCTAATAAAGATTTATATCAATCAGGAGTTGCCTGGTATCCGGATTCATACATGACTTCAGTAAATACAGCCAGAGTTGTTTATAATGGACGTTATATATTTAATGCTGCAGGAACAGTGGCTTCAAACGAGTTTTCTGATACATTTACTCACGAATTTGGGCATTGGTTAAATCTTCAACACACGTTTAATGTTCCATGTTCAACTGCAAACCCAACTAATGATGGTGACGGAGTTGCTGACACACCTGTAGAAAATAATTCTTCCGGATTAGGATGTACAGCGGGTAACAATTGTCTTGGACAGAAAGTAAACGTTGAAAACTATATGGGATACAACGGTTCTGCCGGTTGTTATAAAATGTTTACCACTGGACAGGTTAACAGAATGCTAGCAGCATTAAACCATCCTTCGCGAATGAATTTATGGCAGCCTGCCAACTTAGCTGCAACCGGAGTTGCTAATACTCCACCTAGGCTAACCCTTAGCAACAGTACATTTACAGAGAACTTAGACAATAGTGGTAGGGTGTCATTAGATGGAACAGTAGCCTCTGCTCCTACATCAACGATTACGCTAAACGGAGCAACATTTGCCGTATCAAATGGAACAACTCTTACTGCAGGAACACATTTCACTTCTTCATTACCAGCAGGACTAACAGCAACTATAGCAGTTACAAGCCCTACTACTGCTACGCTTACCATAAATGGTGCTGCAACCAGTCACCCTAAAAGTCAGGTCCTGAATTCATCAATTACGTTTCTGAATCCAGCTATAACAGGAGGTGTAACTTCATTAGGATCAACTACAGCTTTGGCATTAACTTTTTCTTACAAAGATCCCTATAAAATAGTTACAGGGACTCCTCTGGAAAGCTATGCCAACCCAACAGTAACAACAGTAATAACCAACTCCGGAGCACCTTGGAAATATTTTATCATTAACCCGGAACTTAGTGATGATGCAGGATATGGTGCTTGGTACTATGGCGCAAATCAATTAAAATTTGAAACCTATTGGAAAGGATTAGTATGCCAAACAGGAACAAGAAATATCAGTTTAATTCCGGCCTGCACCACTATAACTAATGCAAATAATATAGGTTACCCAATTGGGACTCCCGGACAACTTGACGTGTACACCCCTACATACACTAACTGGTCTGGTAAAACCGCTTATGTTGGTTTTAGAAACCAATTCGAAGGTTACAATATTAACGGCTATTTCAAACTGATTGTTGGGGCCAATGGTTCAGGTTATTCTGTAACTGAGTTTGGATATAATACACAACCATATGGCAGTATTACAACCCCTTGTGCATTATCATCATTATCCACTTCAGACGTTGATACAACAAACTCAGAAACATCTATCTATCCAAATCCAGCTTCTGATGTATTAAATATTAAAACAAAAGGGAAAATTAAGTCAATTTCTGTTTATGATATGTTTGGAAGAAAAATGAATGCTAAAGTTATTGGTGATAAGGTTGATGTTAAACACTTCCTAAGCGGAACTTATTTAATTGATATTGAAACTTCTTTAGGGAAATCTTCCCAAAAATTCATTAAAAAATAGGATCAAAACGCTAAGCCTAGGACCCATTTTTGGAAAAACAGTGTCTGAAATTGCTAATGAAGAGAAACCCACTGTTCATATCAGCATTTCTAATCCTGAAAGATTTAATTAACAATACCATACAAAATAGTATACATATGAAAACAACAGCTTTTTTAGGGATTAATCTTTTAAAGATTTCCTTTTTATTCAGTTTCCTTTTTTGTTATTCCTGTTCCGTTGAAAATCAGGATTTGGTTATCAGCAAAGATGAACCAAAATTACCATCTTCAAATTTTTCAAAGAACGGTTTAGGAAGCGGGCAAAAGACTTATACTTTTTCAACTGCAGCCGGTGGAAAAAGGAGTTATTACATTTCTGTACCTGCCAATTATGACAATACAAAAAAATATAAGCTTGTATTTTTCTTTGCGGGTACCGATTCTACAGGAGAATCAATGTATGATTGGGCTGGACTTGGCTGGAATAATCTTGGACTGGAGAAATTAATGGAAAATACCATCTTTGTTTATCCCGATCAAAAATATGTGTGGGATGGTGATAAAGGCTGGGCTTTGGGAAATTATGGTGAATACTATGCAGGAATGCATGATATACAGTTTACCAAAGAACTTTTAGATCTCATCAAAAACACTTATTCAATTGATAACAATCGTATTTTCGCGACAGGACATTCATGGGGCGGAGATATGACTAATGTTACGGCTTATTTTCTGAAAGGAGTATTCAGAGCCATTGCTCCAGTGGCCTCTAATAGACCTTTTTGGTTTGAAGATAATGGAAACTTCATTAATGAACCTGGTTACCTGGGAAATACAGCAGTCTGGGTTTTCTTTGGATTGAATGATGATCATTTTGGCAGCACAAGTCCTAATGGAATTTTTGGGAAAGAACAGGCTGATTTTTGGATTCTAAAAAATAATGGAAATCCTAATCAGTTTACTACAAAATCAATCGGAAACCAAGGAGATGTAACTAAAACCTATCCCGGAACTTCACAGGTTAAACTTACATTATATCAAGGAGGACAATATTCCGGACAGGGAAGTCTTCTTGGCCACCAACCTCCTGATTATTATTTCAAGGCAGTTACAGACTGGTTTAAAACTTTTTAAATAACAAAACACTTTTCTCAGTAATATGAATAATAGTTTAGTATTCATATGCAGTGGATTGGGCTTCATTGTAAGCCCAATTTTTTATTTTTTTCATGAGCTTTTTTCATTTATTTATGTACTTTTATTCTGTTATAACAATTCCAATGCATTATAAAAACGACACCATCATCATCCGCGAATTTACTCCTGAAGAATTTTCGTTGTTTTCTACCCTTTTTGAAAATGAAAACGTTACCCGGTATCTTCCTTACAAGACTCCTGAAGAATATAAGGAAATGTTTGATAAAGCATTAGCAGATTATAAAGAAGGTCCATTCAGCAGATGGGGAATATTTAATGCTCAGACTCAGGATTTTGTTGGAATGTGCCTTGCCAGAGTTTTTCTAGACAACCCTGAACAAATAGAAATAGGGTATACCTTAGGAGAAAATTACTGGGGTAAAGGACTCGGAACTGAGGTATGCAAAGCGCTTTTAGACCATTGTCTATCATTGAATTACAATAAAGATATCGTAGCGGTAACCGATCTCGATAATATTGGATCACAAAAAGTTCTTCTTAAAAATGGATTCATTAGAACTGAAAATCTGGTTCGTGAGGACAAAGAATTGGCTTACTTTATTTTACAAAAATAGTAAATCCAAAGAAAAATGAAAAGCCCAGCAATCCCTTATTGAATAAGTTCTCCCACAGATTTACCCAGATATATTCTTCTTACCAAAACTAAGCATAAAGTATCCATAAAAATCTTTGATTTTTAAGCTTTAGTGAACTTCTCAGCAGCTTATTTGTAACTTAAGATTAACTTAAGTGTTTATCATCTTTTATGACTTTTAACTTCGTTAAATCTTCGATTTGTGGTTAAGGCATAATCAAAGCCATTCACGGAAAACATTTCATTTATCAGATAATTTATCATAACTTGCAGAGATTATGATGTCGAAACGTTGCAAATACGCACTCAAAGCAATGGTCAGATTAGCAAGGAATTATAACCAGGGCTTTCTGGCGACTTCTATTATTGCACAAGATGAGAACATCCCTAAGAAATTTCTGGAACAAATTCTTCTTGAACTGAAAAGAGCAAAACTGGTTAACAGTAAGCAGGGCAAAGTAGGAGGCTATTACTTATTAAAATCTCCTGATGATGTTTCATTAGCAGACATTTACCGTATTTTCGATGGACCTATTGCTCTTACTCCTTGTGTATCTTTAAACTTTTACGAAGCCTGTGATGATTGTGTAGATGAAGCAGTCTGCTATCTGAGAAAAGAATTAATGATCGTTCGTGAAAAGACCAGAACAAGCATGATGGAAGCCACTCTGACTAAGTTTATCAACAACAAATAATTTTTTTTCATTTAAATTCTACTATTTTGATAGGAGTTATAGGATTTTATATATATTTGCAAGACTAAAATCTCAATTCGACATGGAAAACAGTCTTGAAAATGAATACGATAATCTATTGAAAGCGGCTTCTGAAGCTTCTTTTCAAACCAATGGGCTGGAAATACTGACTGAAAAATTCCCGGGTAAAGTGATCTTTTCAACCAGCTTCAGCTATGAAGATCAGGTCATCACTCATCTGATAAAAGATTTACCTATTGAAATATTTACCCTGGATACAGGAAGACTTTTTGAACAGACCTACGAAACCTGGACATCCACAAAAGCTTTCTTTAAAAAGAAAATCAAAGCCTATTATCCGGATATGGAAGAGCTCAGAGAATTTGTAACAGAAAATGGACCCGATTCTTTTTATCAATCCGTAGAGAAGAGGAAAGCATGCTGTACCATTCGAAAGGTTCATCCTTTAAGAAAAGCACTGGAAGGCTATGAAGTATGGATTACCGGTCTGAGGTCTGAACATTCTGCCAACAGACAGAATATGCCTCAATTGGAATGGGATCCGGATAACAAAATTATTAAGTATCATCCCATCCTTCACTGGACTTCTGAACAGGTGACAGCGTATGTAAAAGATCATCATTTGCCTTATAATCATCTTCATAAAAAAGGATTTGTCAGCATAGGATGCGAGCCCTGTACCAGAGCGATCAAAGAAGGGGAAGATTTCAGAGCCGGCCGATGGTGGTGGGAAGATGCCAACAAAAAAGAATGCGGTCTGCATATTCATCAATAAAAAAAGAAAAAAATGTCAATACATCAGTTAAACTATTTAGATCAGTTAGAAGCCGAATCTATTTACATATTAAGAGAAGTTGCAGGCCAGTTTGAACGTCCTGCCTTATTATTCAGCGGAGGAAAAGACAGTATTGTACTGGCTCATCTGGCACGAAAAGCATTCTTTCACGGAAAAATCCCATTCACATTTGTTCATGTAGATACCGGGCACAATTTTCCGGAAGTATTGGATTTCCGAGATCAGTTGGTAAAGCAGTTGGATGTCAATCTGGCGGTCAGAAAAGTGGAAGACACTATTAGAAGTAAAAAATTGACTGAGGCTAAAGGTAAATTTCCAAGTAGAAACTGGCTGCAAACCTACACTCTTCTTGATACCATTGAAGAATTTGAATTTGATGCCTGCATTGGAGGAGCCCGCAGAGATGAAGAAAAAGCCCGCGCCAAAGAAAGAATATTCTCAGTTCGTGATGAATTCGGGCAGTGGGAACCCAAACTTCAGCGCCCAGAGTTGTGGAATATTTTCAACGGAAAAATCCATAAAGGAGAAAATGTAAGAGTTTTCCCGATCAGCAACTGGACAGAGCTAGACATCTGGAACTATATCCGCAGGGAGAAAATTGCACTTCCTTCCATCTATTTCTCGCACGAAAGGGAAGTGGTAGATTTTAATGGTCAATGGCTTGCTAATTCGTCACACGTTTTCCTAGAGCCGGAAGATATCATCACCACAAAGAAAATCCGTTACCGTACTGTAGGAGACATGACATGCACTGCAGCTGTAGAATCTCATGCCATAACAATAGATGCTGTCATCGAAGAAATTGTAGCAACCAGAATTTCAGAACGTGGCGAAACCAGAATTGACGACAGGGTAACAGAAGCCGCAATGGAAGATAGAAAAAAAGGAGGTTACTTTTAATCAATGATAAAAGATAATTGATCAATGATTACACCAAGTATTTTCATCAATTATCATTCATAATTTATCACTTATCATTTATAACAAAAATCGGATGGATATATTAAGATTTATAACAGCAGGAAGCGTAGATGACGGTAAAAGTACCCTTATCGGCAGACTGCTTTACGATAGCAAAAGTATTTTACAGGATCAATTGGAAGTCCTTGAAAAACACTCTAAAAACAAAAATGAAGACGGGGTAGACCTTGCCCTTTTAACGGATGGTCTGCGTGCGGAAAGAGAGCAGGGAATTACTATTGATGTTGCTTACCGTTATTTTTCAACCGCAAAAAGAAAATTTATCATTGCTGATGCTCCAGGACATGTGCAGTATACCCGTAACATGATAACAGGAGCTTCCAATTCTGACCTGATGGTGATTCTGATCGACGCAAGAAAAGGCGTGATTGAACAGACCAGAAGACATTCTATCATCGCTTCTTTATTACAATTGAAAAAAGTAGCTGTAGCCATCAACAAAATGGATATGGTAGATTATTCCGAAGAAGTTTTTGAAACCATTAAATCAGAATATTCAAAAATTGCAGAAAATCTGGGATTAAACGATGTCAGTTATTTCCCGATCTCAGCATTGAAAGGAGATAATATTGTTTCAAAATCGTCCAGAACAGAATGGTACGAAGGAAATTCACTTCTCGAATATCTTGAAGAAGTAACGTTAAATGAAGAAACAAATAACGGAAGCCGTTTTCAGGTTCAGTATGTAATCCGTCCTCAAACGGAAGAACTGCATGATTACAGAGGATATGCCGGACAAATATTAAGCGGAAAATTTTCAAAAGGAGACAGAATCCATATTCTTCCAGCAGATCTGACCACTGAAATCACCAAAATTGAGATCAATGGCATTGAAAAAGAAGAAGCTTTTGAAGGCCAGCCAGCCGTTATTCACATTGCCCATGATGTAGATATCAGCCGGGGAGATGTTTTTGCTACAGAAGAAGATGTTCCTGCCGTTGAAAAAGACCTTGAAGTTCTTTTATGCTGGCTTGATCAGAAACCGCTGCAGCCAGGGAATAAATACCTTCTGCAGCAAAACAGCAGACTTATAAAAGCAGTTGTAAAAGAGGTAGATTATAAGATCAATGTCAATACCCTGATCCGGGAACAGACCGATGGCGAAATTAAGCTGAACGAAATTGTAAAAGTTACGCTCCGTACGGCACAACCTCTGGTGTATGACAGCTTTACCAATAATAAAACAACGGGCTCGGCTATTTTGGTAGATGAAACGTCCAATTCAACGGTAGCAGCCTGTATAATTCAATAGAAAAATGGCAATTTCCGATCAATTAATACAAAGAATTCATCAGACCAAACAAAATAATATTCATGGATTCTTTGATAAAATAAAGACCAAAAAGTGGGTGAAGGATTTGTACGAAACACTCTTTCTCCCTCAAAATGAGAATACTGAAGACCAGCTGAAAAGAAATTTTGAAGCACTTCAGGAAACACTTTCTGATCAGATCAATACGGTAACAGGAGATAAAGACCTTACTGAAAAACAGGTCAGACAGTTTTTTGAGGCTTTACCGGAATTATACAATCAGCTGGTTCTGGATGCAAAATCCATTTTGGAATTTGATCCTGCCGCCGATTCTCTGGAAGAAGTATACCTGGCATATCCTGGCTTTTTTGCCACCTATGTCTACCGTATTTCGCACCAGCTGTGGACTCAGGAAGTAAAAATTTTACCCCGTGTCATTTCTGAATATGCCCACAGTAAAACCGGGATTGATATTCATCCGGGAGCGGTCATTGGAAAGTCTTTTTTCATTGACCACGGAACAGGAATCGTGATTGGAGAAACTACCGTTATCGGGAACAATGTTAAAATCTATCAGGGAGTAACCCTCGGAGCTTTGAATGTTTCCAAAGAAAAAGCCCATCAGAAAAGACACCCCAATATTGAAGATGATGTGATTATCTATTCGGGAGCCACTATTCTGGGAGGGGAAACCACCATAGGTAGAGAAAGTGTCATAGGAGGAAATGTGTGGGTAACACAGGATGTCCCCGCCAACTCTCTGGTCTATCATAAAAGTGAAATAAAAATAAAGGATAATAGCTCATTACCGGAATCATTAACCTTTGTGATTTAAGAAAAAACAAAAATAAAAAGTATATTGATATGAAGTTTCAGAATGCATTAGAAACGATTGGAAATACACCCGTCGTAAAAATTAATAAACTCTTCAATTCAGATCATGAAATCTGGATCAAACTTGAAAAAAGCAATCCTGGCGGAAGCATTAAAGACAGAATTGCACTGGCCATGATTGAAGATGCAGAAGCAAAGGGATTATTAAATAAAGACAGCGTCATCATAGAACCTACAAGCGGAAATACGGGAATAGGACTGGCTTTGGTAGCTGCTGTAAAAGGATACAAACTCATCCTTGTCATGCCGGAAAGCATGAGTATAGAGCGCCGCAAAATCATGGAAGCATATGGTGCTGAATTCGTATTGACTCCAAGAGAAAAAGGAATGAAAGGCGCTATAGAAAAAGCCAGTGAATTGGCTGAAGAAACACCCAATTCATGGATTCCAAGACAGTTTGACAATCCCGCCAATGTAAAAGTACACGTAGAAACCACCGCTCAGGAAATTTTAAAAGACTTCCCGGACGGGCTGGATTATATCATTACAGGAGTAGGAACCGGAGGACACATCACCGGAATAGCAAAAACGGTAAAAGAAAAATATCCTAACGTAAAAGTAATTGCCGTAGAACCTGAATTATCTCCTGTATTAAGCGGAGGAAGCCCGGCGCCACACCCATTACAAGGATTAGGAGCAGGATTTGTTCCTTCCATTCTGGATATTACCCTTTTGGACGGAGTAATCACGGTAGGCAAGGAAGAAGCTTATGAATATACCCTTAATGCCGCTAAAAAAGAAGGTCTTTTTGTTGGAGTTTCCACTGGAGCCGCTTTAGCAGCCATCGCCAAACATTTACCGGAAATACAACCTAACGCTAAAATCCTTACCATCAATTACGATACCGGAGAAAGATATCTGTCTGTAGAAGAACTCTTCTAAATCCTTAATTAACACCTACTTCAATGAAAACAAATATAAAATCACCAAAGGTTTACCTTATCGGTGCAGGGCCCGGCAACCCTGAACTGATCACTGTAAAAGCAGTAAAAGCTATCGCAAATGCGGACGTTATTTTATGTGACCGCCTTGTAAGTCCGGAAATTCTCGAAACCTACGTCAATGAAAATACAGAAATCATCTATGTAGGAAAAGAATGCAGCAAAAATGCTTCCACGCCTCAGTCTCATATCAATACTTTGATGGTGGAGTATGCCCTTCAGAACAAAACCATTGTAAGACTGAAAGGAGGCGACGTTTCCATATTCTCCAATATTCTGGATGAATTGCAGGCTTTAAAACAGAATCATATTCCCTACGAAATCATTCCGGGAATTACAGCCGCTTTAGGAGCTGCGGCATTTTCAGGGATGCCTTTAACAGCCAGAGGATATTCCACATCCGTTCGTTTTCTGACGTATTATAAATCAGAGATCGTAAGTGAGGAATACTGGAAAGAGCTTGCTTTAACCAATGATACTCTTGTTTTTTATATGTCTAAAGGAAATCTTAGCCCTCTAGTAGAAAAACTGAAAGCACTTCAGATTTCAGGTGATAAAAAAATTGCAGTCATTGAACAGGCTACGACTCCTTTTCAAAAGGTGTACACGTCATCATTTGATGATTTTAATGAAAAATTCGGGGACAAAAGCTTTGCTTCACCTTCATTGGTGGTTGTCGGCAAAATTGTGAATCTCCATGAAGAGTTTTCATGGTTGGAAAATGCAGAACAGGAAGGTCTTTATTTCAAATCAGTAGAAAACGGAAGTCTAATCCCTACCACTCAAAATTTCTTTGAATATGCTGTCTGAAACTAAATTAAATGTATTAAAACAAATATCCGGAGACCTCTCCAGAGACGAAGCCATCTGGGCTAGCGGGTATCTTGCCGGTATTGCCGGAGGATCGTCATTTACAGCCGTTTTGCCTCCACAAGAGACAAATACTATTGTCCAGAATGCCGTAAAGAAAATAACGCTGGCTTATGGTACAGAAACAGGAAACAGTAAAAAATTAGCAACAACACTTGCCGGAATTATCAAGAAAAAGGGTATCCAGGTAAAACTGGCTGACCTTTCCCAATACAAACCCAAAGATTTGGCTAAAGAAGAGTTCTTTTTTGTAGTCATCAGTACTCAGGGAGAAGGCGAACCACCAGCTCTTGCCAAAAAATTCTACGATTATATCTATGAAAATGAAATTAATCTCAGCGGACTCAAATTTGGAGTGCTGGCATTAGGAGACAGCAGTTATCCTCTGTTCTGCCAAACCGGAGAAGATGTAGATTCACGTTTCGAAATATTGGGAGCTCAGCGCATCATTCCGTTAAAAAAATGTGATATTGATTATGAACAGGAAGCTTCTCATTGGATAGAGCATGTATTTGAAACCGTCAATAAAAATGCTGGTCAGAGTACAAAAAATGTTTCAGTTCCAAAGGTTTCTACCGGAAGGAAGAAATACAAAGGAAAAGTTTCAGCCATCATTAATCTGAACGATATTACCTCTGAAAAAGAAACCTATCACATTGAAATTGAAACAGAAGAAGCACTTGCATATCAGCCCGGTGCATCTTTGGGAGTGATTCCGTTCAACTCGAAAGAAGTTGTACATGAAATTATTACCCTGACAGGAATTGATCCTCAAAAACAGATAGAAACAACAAAAATTACAGATAAAGTAGAAGAACTACTGTATAAGCATCTTAACATCAGTTATCTGCTTAAATCTGTGGTTGCTCAGTATGCAAAAATAACAGGACATTCCATTCCGGAAGTAAGATTAAGCCTTCTTGATCTGCTTAGAATTTATCCCGTGAAAAATGCAGATGAATTTGAAGAAATCATACAGATATTAACCGCCCAGGCTCCTCGTCTGTATTCAATTTCTTCCTCTCTGGAAGCCCATGGTGATACGGAAATTCATATTACGGTTGCGAAATCAGAATTCCTTATTGATCATCAGAAACACAACGGATTATGCAGTGGTTTTCTGAGTGAATTCAAAGAAGGAGAAGAGGTGGAATTTTATATTCAAGGTGCAGGACACTTCAAATTGCCGGAAGCAGATAAAGATATCATCATGATTGGACCGGGAACGGGAATAGCTCCTTTCAGATCATTCCTTTGGGAACGTGATGCCACAGGGGCAGAAGGCAGAAACTGGCTGTTCTTCGGAGACAGAAACTTCATATCAGACTTCCTTTATCAGGCCGAACTTCAGGATTTTCTTAAAACAGGCAGTCTGACACATTTAGACCTTGCTTTTTCAAGAGATACAGCCGAGAAAGTATATGTTCAGCACAGACTGGAACAAAAAGCTCAGGAAATATTTTACTGGCTGGAAGGTGGAGCCTCTGTGTATGTATGCGGAGCCAAAGAACCAATGGCCTACGACGTAGAACAAAAGCTTCTCACAATTATCCAAAATGAAGGAAAGCGCAGCAAAGAAGACGCTGTACTTTATCTGGAAGATATGGAGCTGAGCGGCAGATATGCTAAAGATGTGTATTAAAAAAAGAAGTACTCGTAAGAATTAAAGGAAACAGTTATGAACAACGATAAAGAAAACCTTTCACCGGTAGAAAGGATTAAAACCAGCAGTAACGGGCTCAGAGGATCTTTAAAAGAGAGCCTTGCTGATACGATTACCGGAGCCATAAGGGAAGATGATCAAACGGTCATCAAATTTCATGGAATGTACCAACAGGACGACAGAGACCGAAGGGAAGAGCGTGTCTCCAAAAAACTGGAATGGCTGTATTCTTATATGATCAGATTAAGGCTTCCCGGTGGCTTTTTAACTCCGGAACAATGGGTAGGATTGAATGAAACTGCTGAAGATCATTCCACAGGAACCATTAAAGTAACGACAAGACAAACGATTCAGCTGCATGGTATTTTAAAATCTCATTTAAGACCCACCATTCAGAGTTTCAATCTTCAGCATCTGGATTCTATTGCGGCTTGTGGAGATGTCAATAGAAATGTAACCTGTACTGCGAATCCTTCGGAATCACCTTTGCACAAGGAAGCTTATGAACTCGCTGGAAAAATCAGTGAAATGTGTCTTCCCAAAACCAAATCCTATTACGACATCTGGATTGATGATGAACTTCTGGTAGACCGAAAAGCTGAAGAAGATCCATTGTATCAGGACAGATATCTTCCCAGAAAGCTGAAAATAGGAATTGCCGTTCCACCCAATAATGATGTAGATGTATTTATCAATGATATTGCCTTAATTGCTATTATCGAAAATAATACAATCGTTGGCTACAATATCGCTGCCGGAGGAGGATTGGGAGCCACGCATGGAAATGAAGCCACTTATGCCCGTCTTGCTTCTATTCTTGGATTTGTAGATACAGAAGAAAAAGTTTTGAAGGCTGTCTACGAAATCATCACGGTTCAAAGAGACTTCGGAAACAGAAGCGACCGAAAATTATCAAGATTAAAATACACCATTGATAAATTGGGTATTGATCAATACAGAGCTGAAGTAGAAAAAAGAACAGGATTCAACTTTGAACCTGCCAGAGAATTTAAGTTTGAACAGAGAAAAGACCGCTATGGCTGGGTTCAGAATCATGAAGGAAAATGGTTTTATACCGTATTTGTAGAGCACGGAAGAATTCTTAACACGTCAGAATATCCTTTAAAATCAGGGTTATTAAAAATCGCACAAATCGGCAAAGCTAATTTCCGTTTTACCTGTAATCAGAACCTTATTCTGGCTGATATTGAGGAGAAAGATAAACCTGAAATTGAACATATTTTAAAAGAACATGGAATTTCAGAGTATACCAATGGAGCAAGTGCCCTGCGTAAAAACTCTGTTGCCTGCGTGGCTTTGAACACGTGTTCACTGGCTTTAGCAGAAGCGCAGCGTTATCTGCCATCCTTGGTGACCAAAATAGAACCTATTCTTGAAAAATATGGTCTGCTGGAAGAAGATATTACCATCCGTATGACGGGCTGTCCTAACGGCTGCGGAAGATCTCCCAATGCTGAAATAGGATTTGTGGGGACAGCATATGGCAAATATAATCTTCACATCGGAGGAGACCGTTTAGGAATGCGACTGAATACAAAATTTAAAGAAAATATTGGTGAGAAAGACATTCTTACCACTCTGGATGAACTTTTCGGGATTTATGTACAGAAAAGGCTTACAGAAGAAACATTTGGCGATTTTTCATACCGTTACTTACACACCTTAAATTAATTATATGGCTAATTTTCATTATGATCTGAAAAAAAACAAAAAAACTAAACCTCTTCTTTTAGGCAGACGAATGTGTATGTGTTGTTGATTCTCAAGTAACAATACAATCAAAGCTGTTTCAACTTTTCAATCAAACTACAAAAGTCACAAAAGATTATAAACACTTAAGTTTTTTAAGAGCCAAACTTTGTGCATAATAAGTACACTTAAGTTTTGTGAAAATCTTTGATTTTCATCTAATGTGAGCTTTTCTGCGGCATCATTTTAAACTTACTTAAGTAGACTAAAGTGTTTCAAAATAAAAACTTTTGTGCCTTTTGTGGTAAAAAATAATCAAGATAAAAAGTTCAGACAGCTTCATTCTCAACCTAAAAAATGAAGAAAAAATGAAAAACAAAAAGCAGAGAAATATTCTACCTAAAGCAGGCATTATCGCATTCACATTTCTATTTTTTAACCTGGCAGAAGCACAGCAGCAGCTTATAGAGCTTAGCGGAAGCATCAAAAATACAGGAACACGCAAAGGTCTCGACTCTGTAAAAGTACAGATCGAAAATACACAGGATACCGCATTAACGGATCAGCTGGGTAACTTTAAGCTTAGAACAAGGGTTACCATTCCATTCCGGGTGGTGATTCAGAAAGATGGTTTTACCGGTCAAACTGTTGAGATCCTTTCACCTTCCAACAAAATAACGATAGGGTTAAACCCACAAAATACGATTATTGATGATGTCGTGATCTCAGCATCCAGAGTTCCGGAAAAGATATTAAGATCACCGATAGCCATTGAAAAAATTGATATTAAAACCATCAGGGAAAGTCCTGCAGCCTCATTCTATGAAACATTGGAAAATGTAAAGGGGTTACAGCTTTTAACATCAAGTCTTACGTTGAAAATCCCTAATTCCAGAGGTTTCAATTCGCCTAATAATTTCCGATTCATGCAGCTGGTAGACGGAGTAGATGTACAATCGGCAACGTTGGGAGTACCATTGGGAAATGCAATAGGTCCTACAGAACTCGACATCCAATCTATGGAAGTCACTCCCGGAGCCGCTTCAGCATTGTACGGAATGAATGCCATCAACGGATTGGCAAGTTTACAGACCAAAGATCCGTTTACTTCTGAAGGAATAAGCCTTTATTTCCGTGGCGGGGTGAATCATGTAGACAATGTCAATCATAAAATAAGTTCTCTCGGAGAAAGTGCCATCCGTTTTGCAAAAGTGATCAATAAAAACTTTGCGGTAAAAGTCAATGCCTCTTATTTCAGCGGAACAGACTGGATCTCCAACAATCTGACCGATCAGAATCCCGGATCATTAATCACTGCTAATCCTAATTTTGCTCTTGCCAATAATCCGGCTGAAGACCTTTGGAATAAATACGGTGATGAAAGAAATAACCGTGTAGCCGTAAAAGTGGATTACAATGGGAAACCAACTACATTCAACGTTTCAAGAACGGGATATCTGGAAAAAGATCTTGTAAGTCCGGATGTAAAAAACATTAAGTTCGATGCAGGGTTATACTACCGTTTTGGGGATCAGTGGAGAACATCTTACGTATACCGCTATGGTCTACTGGATGGAACTTTCCAGAGAGGAAATAAAATCCGTTTGCAGAATGCTACTGTTCAGAACCATAAAATAGAACTGACAGGAAAGGAACTTACTTTCAGGGCTTATGTATCGATAGAAAATACAGGAGATTCTTATAATCTGAAACCTTTGGCAGATAATCTTGATCTCACCAATCTTTCCAATACCAACTGGAGAAATATATTCCAAACGGCTCTTCAGAATAATCTGAATGCAGGAGCTAATCTTAATGACGCTTTTATTCTTGCTCGCCAACAGGCAGATAAAAACAGAGTCGTACCGGGAACTGCAGCCTTCGAACAGTTGAAAAACACCATCATCGGAATCAACAACTGGGATTCGGCCAATGGAGGAGTAGCAGGAGCTCCGGCAACAGGAGGGGCAAAACTTGAACAGAAATCTCGCTTTTATCAGGGCGAACTTACCTACGATTTCAGCAGATTTGTGAAAATATTCAACCTTCTCGCTGGTGTAGATTACCGTTTGTACAGCATTACTCCGGATGGAAACAATTTTGTTGATTTCGACCGTCCGGTGAATGAAAGAAACATTCCTTTAGCCAACGGCACCTTCGGAAAAGATGTTATCTATCAGAAATATGGAGTTTTTGCACAGATTACCAAGCTTTTCTTTGATGATAAATTAAAAATCAACGCTGCCTTACGGATCGATAGGAACCCGGAATTTGAAGCCAAATTGAATCCGAGAATAAGTGTGGTCTATTCTCCGGTTAAAGAACATAATTTCAGAGCTTCTTTCCAGAATGGATATCGTTTTCCATCCTTGTTTGAAGCACTTTCGTTCGTAAATAACGGAAATGTAAGAAGAGTGGGCGGCCTTTCAAAAGTAAATGACGGATTGGGTTATCTGGAGAATTCCTACACATTAGCTTCCATTGATAAATTCACTTCAGCAGTAAATGCAGATGTAGATGGAGGAAAAACCCAGGCTCAAGCAGCACAGGACAACAAACAGCTTTTAACTGTAGCCAATCTGCAAAAATTACAACCGGAAAAAATCAATTCGTTTGAAGTAGGATATAAGTCTACTTTTTTCAATAATAAACTGGTGCTGGATTGGGATTTCTATTACAATATTTACGAAGGATTTCTTGGACAGGTAGAAGTGGCAGTTCCAAAAAACAGCCAGGTAGGAAGCAATACCGCTGTTCTTGCAATGCTTGATAGAAGCAAACAGGACCGTTACAGGGTTTATACGAACAGCAACAATACTTACAAAAGCTACGGAACGTCTTTAGGGGTTCGTTATAATATTACAGGAAATTACAATGTCAATACCAATGTTTCTTATAATGATCTTGCTTCCAACAATTCTTCAGACCTGTTTATTACCGCTTTCAACACCCCAAAATGGATGGTGAATGTAAGTGTAGGAAACAGAGAAATTGTTAAAAATATAGGGTTTACGCTTGTTGCAAGATGGCAGAGTGGCTTTATGTGGGAAAGTCCTTTAGCATCAGGAGCCATTCCGGCTTATTATACGATTGATGCGCAGGCTACATGGAAGCTTCCTGAAATCCGTGCGAATATTAAAATTGGGGCAACCAATTTACTGAACCGCCGTTATTTCCAGTATGCAGCTGGTCCTGAAATCGGAGGACTGTATTATCTCGCTTTTACGTATGACTTAAAACTGTAATCAAGATGAGCAATTCACTATACCCCATATTCTTAAAACTTGAAAACCTGTCACTGCTGATCATCGGTGGTGGCAAGGTTGCTCTTGAAAAGCTGGAATCTGTACTGGGCAATTCACCGGAAACGTCCATCAAGCTGGTAGCTAAAGAAATTATCCCTGAGGTCAAAACCTTACAAAGTCAGTTTTCCAATATAATCCTGCATGAGAGAGCCTATGATGATCTTGATTTTAATGATGCGGATCTTGCCATCATTGCGGTAAATGATATTGAACTTGCTGGGGAAATCAGGGAAAAAGCCCAGAAAAAAAACGTACTGGTCAATATTGCAGATAAGCCGGATCTGTGCGATTTTTATTTAGGTTCCATTGTCAAAAAGGGAAGTCTCAAAATTGCCATTTCCACCAACGGAAAGTCCCCGACCATTGCTAAAAGATTAAGAGAAACCTTTACAGAAGTTATTCCAGATGAAATGGATCATGTATTGGACAATATGCAGAATATTCGTAATCAGCTCACCGGAGATTTCAATTATAAAGTGAAAGAGCTCAACAAAATTACTACAGAATATCTGTCTGACGGAAAAGCTTCTTCAAAACCGGATATGGAAATTGAAAAACTGATCAATATTACCAAAATCGCTCAGAGAAAAGCTAATATTTACCTTGCCATTATTGGAGTTTTGCTTCTTTTTGGATTATTCGGGCTTGTGGTGTACCAGTTCAATCTTTCTGTTGATATTCAGTATTTTCTGAATAAAGACGGTCATATCTTTTACTGGATGCTTTTTGCCGGTTTTATGGCAGAAATTGTTGCTGGATCTATGGGAATGGGCTATGGAGTCATATGTACCACAATTCTTTTACTGCTAAATGTCCCGCCACCCGTTGTGAGTGCAAGCATTCACTCTGCGGAGTCTTTTACTACGGCAGCCGGAAGTTTCAGTCATTATAAACTGGGAAATGTCAATAAAAAAATGGTGTGGATCTTGTTCCCGCTGGCTATTGTAGGCTCTGTTATCGGTGCATTAACGCTGTCTCATTATGGCGAAGAATATGCTCATATTGTAAAACCTATTATTGCCTGCTACACACTGTATTTAGGCATAAACATCTTAAAAAATGCATTTAAAGATAAAAAATCAGGGCAAGGTAAAACCAAACGAAGAACCAATCTCAGAGTATTGGGATTGGTAGGTGGTTTTATTGATTCTTTTGCAGGGGGCGGTTGGGGACCATTGGTGACCGGAACACTGATCAAAGAAGGAAGAATTCCCCGTTATGTAGTGGGAAGTTCGACGGTTGCCAAGTTTTTACTGACCATTACCAGTGCCATAACTTTCATTTTTACCATCGGTATTCATCACTGGAATATTGTTTTAGGGCTTTTGCTGGGTGGTGTTTTTACGGCTCCTTTTTCGGCAATGCTTACCTCAAAACTTCCAACGAAGAAAATGTTTATTGTGGTAGGAATAGTAGTGATCCTGATGAGTCTTGTTACCATAACAAAATCAATTTTGTCATAATAAACCAATTATAATCAAGTTTCGTAAAAAGTGTATTTTTTTAACGCAAAGATTTAATTTATAAATTCTTATTATTTTAAGGGTGCAAAGCTTGAATCAATTGCATTGATTTTTCCTAAGCGTATTCATATGCATAAAGCTTAATCAGTGATATTGTCGCCACCTTTAAAAGGCTTAAATCGTTGATTTATGCGTTTTTTATATGCCTTTATACATATTTTTAACGCAAAGATTTTAATGTTTTACTTTATTTTGAGGTATCATAGGGAAAAATCAATGATAGAGTCTGTTGACACAATCATTACTCATTTTTAGTAAAAATCTGAAACCATTAAAACTTTGCGTTTTTTTTAATAAAAATGTTTTGGATACGCAAAGGCGCAAAAATGATATTAAACAAGGATTATATTAAGGCGCAAGGATTTTATCTGCGATAAAATTGAATACAGCATCGTTTATTTTTATCTCACGCTAATTTTGCAGATTACGCAGATATTTACATAAAATCTGCGTAATCTGTTTTATCTGCGAGAAAATTTATAACACATGTTTTATTAAAAATCTCTGATTTTCTTACACTTTAAAAATCGTGCATACAATTTAGAAAAACCTTGCAACTTTCCAACACAAAAAGAAAGAATACAGCATTATCTTAAACGCAAAGATTTTAATTTTTACTTCCAAATTTCAAGGAAGCAAAAGAGAGGAATCAATTATATTGATTCTTTCTAAGCAAATACATAGTCACTAAGCTTCATCAGCGACATTGTCGCTGCCTTTGCTCACTTTAATGAAGAGATAAATCATTAAACTTTGCGCTTTTATTTTCCTTTTCTTTCAAAATCTTTAATCATTTGCCCATTAAAAACTATACTAAAAACAGCTCCCAAAAAGAGAGCTGTTTATCATCATTAACTATTTCTAGATTTTGTTTTCCTAAAAGTATCAAGTCCGAATCCTGTACACCCCTGAAATAAGAACAGGAGCAGAAACAAGAGATATAATGTTTGAGGCAGATATAGAAAATAACTTAGCCATGTAAAAGGATCCATTTCATACACTCCGGTTTCAGATTTGATGGGAATAAGTTCTTTTGGAATGGAACTCAGATCATGTGTGAATAACGCGACAAGGATAATGATGATCAGAAATACTGAGCTTATTCTTGTCCAAAAACCGAGCATTAAAAATAAGCCAAATATACATTCACAAAAAGCGGTAAAGTTGGCGGTAAACTGAGGAAAAGGAAATCCTATCGTACTGATGGTATTGAACATATACCCTTGGAAAATAGGATGGAAAAGCTTGTTAAAACCTGCTATACAAAAGAATAATCCAATTAATATTCTGCATATTATATAGATAGTATGAGTATTTTTTTCGAGGTTTGATATTGTTGTTTTCATTATTTTTTTAATTCATTTTTTGATTACATCACCACGGCAAAGCCATGAACAGCAGCTGGTCATGTAATTCTGGTTTAGATAATAGATTGCTTATATAAATTTCAGAGATCGGTAAAATAACACGATCTGAAATTATATTTTAGGAGGAATCCAGATAGAATTAAAAAATGAAGAATAAGGTGGATCATCATACAGAAAATGGCGATTGCTTATTTTCTGATCCATAAATTTTTCAAATGCAAAAGAGTGGAAGGAAGCGGTAAAAAACAGAGAAAAATTGGAACAATAATTACTGTTGCACTTGATCGGAGTCTTGTTATTTTCTTCAAGAAAAATCTTGTTGCATTTTTTGTGAGATGTCTCTTTCAGACTATATTGGCTCTTTATTTCTGCCGTAGAAAAGCTGGTGTTTTCTGTTTTTAGGATCAACAAATGAATGAGCATTAAACATATATTAAATACCTGTATATAATGCGATAATCCATTTTTTCTCCCCATAAACCCCATAGAATTAAGGCAAATATAATAAAATATTTATACTTGCCTTTGAGCTAGATAGGGTTGGTATTATCTTTTATTTCTTATCCAATGCCAGATAATTGTCCTCCATTCTGCTGATCAGAATATAAAACAACCCTGCATAGATCATCTGAATGCCCATTGCTTCCCAGTTTTCAACAGTACTGCATCCAAAAAGCAGCAGGATAATCAAAGAAGCTCCGGCTATAGTGGCGATACGGGTTTTAAAACCAAGCATTAACAGTAATCCGATGAGAAATTCAAAAAAGGGGAGTGTAACTCCAAACAGATGTACCAATGGCTGTGGAAGCCAGCTTGTTTCAAAACCTTTCATCATTCCTGATGCAAAATCCTGTAGTTTCACCAGTCGGACCAATCCGTGTCCTAAAAGATTGATTCCCATAGACACACGGAGGAAAAAATAAGCTGTTTTTGTATTCATAGAGGTAATTTTTAGGTTGGGTGTGGGAAGTTGCAGGCTGGAAGTTATATTGGTCTTAAAAAGATTTTATAGCCTCCAAATTTCTTATTTATTATACTTTTCTTCGCTATTATCAACAGGAGTATTGGGATCATTCATCACCATTTTGGCAATATCATCTTTTCTCATAAAGACTACGCCTTGTTTTTCTTTGGTATATTTGATGAATTCCTCCATAGCATGCATCATTGCAGGTGTTCCACCAATTCTGTCATGAAAGCTGATACTCATCATTCTTCTTTTAGAAGCTCCTTCTTCATAAAGGCGGTCAAACTCAAATTTCAATTGTGCCAAAAACTGATCAGGACTCCAGTGTTTCCCTTCAATATTGACAATATCATTGTTGCGAAGGGTATAAGGAATGACGACAAAATTTTTCCCTTTTACTTTGGTAACAAAAGGTTCATCGTGGCTTAAGTCATCTATATGATACAGAAAGCCGAGTTCCTGTAACACTTTAAGGGTGTTGGGGCCCCTTCTCAGCCAATTGCAATTATAACCCACCGCTTTCTGTCCAGTAATTTTTTCAACAACATCTACACCTTGCTTCACGAAATTCAGTTCGTCTGCGTAATTTTTATTCCATTGATTGTCCCAGGCAATACCATGAGCTGCAATCTCATGCCCTCCGTTTGCAATAGCTTTGGCCACTTCAGGATATCTTTCTGCAGCTGTTCCTACCACATGAGAAGTTACCTTGATATCATATTTTTTCCATAGATCCAGCATCCGGTAAATTCCTTCATTTCCTCCATAGCGGTACCAGCTTTCTGCCGGAAGATCGGGTTGTCCTTTGGGAAGGGGAGTTCCACTGAAAGGACTCTCAGCACCCTCAGGCTGTCCTCCTGTTTCAAACTGCATAGAGACAGAAATAACCAGTTGAGCCCCATTAGGCCAGTATTTTTTGTTTGAAGTCTGTGTTTCATGCTCAGTTTTTTTCTGTCTTTTATCCTTATCATGACGATCAGAAAAGGACATCAGAACGATTGTTGAAGCAAGCAACAATACGGATTGTTTTATGTATTTCATTTGTAATGGATTGATAGGACAAAATTGATCAATAATCTATCCGTATATATTGTAATAATTAATGGTAAATTTGTAAAAATCCATTCTTTCATGAAACGAATCGTCAATTTCAACTCTTTTAATGTTTTCAGTATCGAAAAAGAAATTTGGGATGTAGAGTATCACAATCATAACTTTTATGAACTGATTATTATAGAAAACGGAAAAGGATTACATCATCTCAACAATATTACTTTCCCTTATAAAAAAGGAGATGTTTTTCTTCTCAGACCCAGTGATGGGCATGAATTTTCCATTACAAGTAAAACACGCTTCATCTATATAAAATTCACGGAACAGTATATCTGGGAGAACCTTTTATCTCATAAAAAGAATGAACTAAAAAAGGTTATTCAACTTTTGATGGAAGACCAATCTTTTGTTTATGAATCAGTGATCAAGTGTAAAACGGATAGACAGCACCTGCTGCAGCTGGCCCGGATTCTTTTGTATGAGTTCAGCCATAAAAACACATATAATAAAGAGATTACCTCCGATCTTTTTTCAAGCATCATTACCATTCTGATCCGAAATACGATGGACAATAGCACCACCAAAAACTGGATCACACAAAATGTAAGCAGAATTGAAAGGATCTTATATTATATCAATGTGAATGCTTTGGATGCGGATAAAATGAAAATTGAAAACCTTGCCAGAGAATTTATGCTTTCCCCGAATTATATCAGTATTTACATTAAAAAACAGACAGGTTTTTCCATACAGCAGCATATGATGCAGCATAAAATAAAAACAGCGGAAAAACTTTTACTCCAAAGTCATTATAACATCACTGAAATTGCAGATAAACTGGGGTTTAATGATGCCAGCCACTTCAATAAAATTTTCAAAGGGTATAAAGAAATGTCTCCTTCCGAGTTTAAGAAGAAATCAACATCAAAGTAATTGGTTAATAAGTATATGGAGCAGAAATTCAATTTATCTTTTGATACCAATCGCGCTTAATGCACTGGAAGTTAAAAAGATATCATCAAAAACAGTAAGTGATTCTACATCATTGAATCCTGAAGGGATCAGGTCACTTTTATTAAAAGACAGTTCGATAGAAGGATCATAAGAAGCAATGATACGCACTTTTGAATAGCCGTTATAATCCACTTTAAAACCTTCAAACATACAGTTCTGTTCAGCCTTCTGGTATTCGCCGTATTCTTCAAACCCCGCGATATCATCTCTTTTTCCATCATTATGATCAAGAGATTTCCATTCAGCATAATTTTTAGGTTCTTTCAGGACATTTCCTTCACGGTCTACGGGAACAAACATTCCAAGAGTCAAATTCTTCTTTAAAAAATTGGCGTAGTTATTCATCAGATTTAAAATCTGAAGATCGGCATATCCTTCGTGTGAATAATATTCAAGCACGAAAGTGGTCATCGGAATCAGCTTATGAGAAGCATCAGTCGGCATAATTAGTATTTCCTTTTTTGGCCGATAAAAATAGTATTTTTATTTGCGTTACCCAACGGAAGCTTGTGAATAGGATGGAATTTATACCCATTCTGAATAACGATAACTTTAGGACAAGCTCTCTTTTTTCAGTATTTTTGAAGGAATAACCATACAAACAATAACAAATCCACCTGCGAAAGACATGAAATTTTTCGCGAATACAAATTACAATATGTTGAATAAGATACTATTGGCAGCCGGAATCATTCAGTGCTGCTTTTACAATATCAAGGCCCAGAGCGCCGGAGCACATCCGGTCTATACCTCAGAATGGGGACATCTCTATCGCGAAAATGGAAATACTAAAGATCTTTTAGGAATATTTTCTACAGAGGCTCCTGTTTACCTGTTAGATTCTACGCAAACACAATATAAAGTGCAGGTGAGTAATGGTGATATTGGTTTTATAGACCACCAGCCTTTGCAAAAGACCATGCGTGGCAAAAAATCTTCCGGAGAACCGGTTCAGTATTTTTATCGGGGATCACAAGGACACCAATGTCCGCATTTTTATATACAGGTGTCTGAACTTCGTGTACGGAAAGCCCCTACAACAGAAAGCACGGCAACACGAAGGGCTGCTTTAAATGAGATGGCCTGTATAGATTATGTTCCTTTATATCAGGATGGCTGGGTGTATATTGGAGATCATTTCCACGAAAATCCTGAATATATCCAAATGAAATATCTGGGTAGTGAACTTACTTACGATAAAGTTCTGAAAGAATATCTGGCAGTGAAAGGCAAAAACAAAGAAAAGGAACTCACTCAGGTTGGAAGATTGCGTGAAATTGCATGGCTGGAAGAGAAAAACCTTAAACAAGCTTTACAATATTGGAAAGAATCATATGCAAATGCAGGGGTAGAAAATCCCAAAATAGATATCAACTTTGAAATCCTTTTGGCGGATCAATTTGCAAAAAAACCTGGAACAGAAGCTTATGAAAAAAAGCTGAAAGCCCTGAATATGCATTTCATATGGAAGGATACCCAACTCTTTGACGGGAAAATTACAGATGCACAGATGAAACAACTGGAGATGCAGAAAGCTAAAGATATTCCCAATATGCCGGAATGTGGCTGGGAGCCACAATATTTTTATAAAAACCCTAATATCATTGTTGCTTTTGAAGAATATAAAGGGAAAGTTTCCGGGAGTATTTACAAAATGTCCTTCAGCAATGGAGAAGCTTTGGTTTTGGGAAATGAGCGTATGGATTCCAATTATGATGAAAAGAATTTTGTAACCCGTTTTGGTGATATGCTTTCTGCCCGATGGATTTCTTCCCCACATGAATATCAGATTCAGAATGGGGATGCAGGACTCTTTATTTTCACTTTTAAAGATGGAAAGCTTTTCAGCTACGAATGCATGTTTTATTGTTAAATAAATGTTTAATCATCCTTATCAATAGAAGCGGGCTAAAGTCCGCTTATTTTTTGTTTTCAATAAAGGCTTTAACCACTACTTAGCAAGTATTAAGTTTTGGCTGAATCCATAGGATTTTATTCTTATTATTAAAACGGGCTAAAGCCCGTTCCTAGTGAATATGTACAATTATTAAGAGTGAAATTTTCAGATGATTTATATATCAATAGAGGCGGGCTTCAGCCCGTTTATTTTATTATTGTTCACAACAAAGGCTTTAGCAAAACTTAATAAACAGATGTAATTTTCCTACAATCGTGATTAAGTTTTAAAGCTGTATCTTTACACTACCAAACAAAATATTACAATATGTCATTTATAACACCGGAAGGAGCCAGGAAGGCTCAGCTATCCCTTGCCGAAAGAGCACCCGTTGCTCATGCCGTTCTCTCAGGAGCAGAGAATATCTCGAAATATAACAGTGGAGTATGTCATGATGTGGTTGCCTATGCTTTGTATATGCGCGGAGCCAGGATCAGTCCTTCTCAACTGGCAGAATCAGCCGGACAAAAATGGTTAACTCTATTTAATTATCCGGCAGGAGAAAAATGGGACGGATATTCACCTATTCCTGCAGGAAAAGCGATTGGTTTCTACAGACTTATCGATAAAACTTTTTTTCATTCAGCAATTACCACAGGAAATGGAAATGAAATAAGATCTGTTAATGGATTTTCATTAGGATCTGCATGGTCTGTACCCGTAGATATGAAATGGGTATTAGGTAAAAAGAATTCTGACGGCACTTTCAATTATGACGGTACCAAAATAGAAGTATACATCTCTTCTTTATAACAAGAGTCTAAAAAGTAAAAAGGCAGATCATCAACTTTGATTTTTTGCCTTTTTACTTTTTATATCTCTAGGCATCAGCACATTTTGGGCAAATTCCGCTGATAATGAAGTTATACTCCTGCGCAATAAAATGCTCAGGTAAACTGATTTCCGGAATCGCATTTTCTATGCAGGTTACAGAATGACATTCCTTACAATTGAAATGAACATGATTGTGAAAATGCTGCTCATGTGTACATTTTCCACTGCATTTTGCAAAATTCACCACTCCGTCAATATTGACGATCTTGTGTATAGCCCCTTCATTTTCAAGCCTTTCTAATACTCTGTAAATGGTTACTCTATTGCAGAGATCTCCCAATTTTTTCTGAATATCAGAGTGGGTAAGCGCTATATCTGAACCATTAATAAGGTTTAAAATCTCAGTTTTAGCATGGGTGTTTCTAACCTGTTTCATATTTTAATGCAACAAAGTTGCGTTATTTAAATTTTTATCTATACTTTTGCAACAAAGTTACGATAAGAAAATTAATCCCATACTATTATGAAATCAAAAATTCTTGATGCTGTAGGAATCTCCGCTGCTGTTTTATGCCAGATTCATTGTATTATCTTTCCATTATTACTGATTGTTCCTTTGGGAATATCGCATAACCCTTACATCGATCTGGCTTTCCTTTGTATAGGTGCTGTGGTTGTATTCCGGGTAACTAAAAAAATGGAAAGCCGCTGGTTGAAATTTTTATTTTGGATATCTGTGAGCCTTATTTTCATCTCTGTACTCACAGATCTGATATTTGAGATTCATATTCCTCTGATTTATGTGGGAGCTGCTGGTTTAATTGCAGGTCATATCATCAATTTTAAAAATCATAAACATTAAGATACATGACTAAGAAATTACCTGTAACAGTACTCAGCGGTTTTTTGGGAGCTGGCAAGACCACATTACTGAACCACATCCTTCATAATAAGCAAGGCTTAAAAGTAGCTGTAATTGTGAATGACATGAGTGAGGTCAATATTGATGCGCGCCTTATTGAAAATCAAAATACACTTTCAAGAACAGAAGAAAAGCTGGTAGAAATGAGCAACGGATGCATCTGCTGTACACTTCGCGAAGACCTGATGGTAGAAGTAGAACGTCTCGCTCACGAAAATCGTTTTGATTATCTCCTGATCGAAAGTACCGGAATAAGCGAACCCATTCCGGTTGCCCAAACCTTTACTTATATCGATGAAGAAAGCGGTATTGATCTTTCCCGTTTCAGCTATGTAGATACAATGGTTACGGTGGTTGATTGTTTCAACTTTATGAAAGATTTTGGGTCTAATGAACTTCTGACAGATCGTGACCTTACTGATATGGAGGGAGATTACAGAACCATTGTCAATCTTCTTACGGACCAGATAGAGTTTGCCAATGTTATTATTTTAAACAAAACAGATCTTATCAATGTTGAAACACTTGGCTTTTTAACAGCTGCTATAAAGAAATTAAATCCTGATGCTGCTATTCTTCATTCGGAATTTGGGAAGATCAATCCACAACAGATCTTAAATACCCAGCTCTTTGATTTTGATAAAGCACAGTCTTCTGCCGGCTGGCAAAAGGAATTACAGGCTGAACATCATACTCCTGAAACGGAAGAGTATGGCATAAGTTCTTTTGTATTTAGAGACAAAAAACCTTTCCATCCTGTTAGACTATGGCAGTATCTTACTCATCATTATCCGGAAGGGGCCATCAGAGCGAAAGGCTTGTTTTGGCTGGCGTCGAGACCCGATGATGCCTTGAATTTTTCTCAGGCAGGAGGTTCTTTCCGTCTGGAAAAGGCAGGTGTCTGGTGGAGCAGTATGCCGATGCATCAGAGAGTCCAGTATTCTTCTTTTGAAGAAAATCAGAAATTCATTGAAAGCAGATGGGATAAAAATTGGGGGGACAGAATCAATGAACTTGTATTTATTGGTCAGAACCTGGATAAAGATCAAATGTTATCCGACCTTCAAAGCTGCCTTATTAATGATCAGGAAAAAGAGCAGTTTGATAAGAAACAGGATTTTGAAGATCCTTTTCCAGAGAATATTTAAAATTAACCTTTAATTAATGCAACAATGTTACGATAAAAATCTAAATAGCATACCTTACAGCATTATTTTTACAGCAATATGGACAGAAGAAAATTTCTAAAAGGTTCAGCATTACTTTCAGGGTTATTGACCTTATCACCATCAGATCTCTGGAGTTTTGGGAGGAATATTGAAAAACCGCATGCCGGAAAAGCAAAGAATATCATCTTTATGGTAAGTGACGGGATGAGTCTCGGGACCCTCTCTATGGCAGATTTGTATTCCCGTAATATTTTGGGAAAAGGAAGTAACTGGATGAATCTGTATCAGGAGAAAAAAGTGACCCGTGCTCTGATGGATACAGCCTCAGCCAGCTCTATTGTCACAGATTCTGCGGCGGCGAGTTCAGCTTTCGGTGGTGGAATAAGAGTTAAAAACGGAGTTCTGAACATGGGAGCCAATGGCGAAAAGCACCTTCCCATATGGCAGAAATATAAAAAAGCAGGGAAAAAAGTAGGCTGCGTGACTACTGTAACCATTACCCATGCCACTCCTGCAGGTTTCTGTATAAATTCAGCCAAAAGAAATGCAGAACCTCAAATAGCAGAAATGTATGCCGAACTTGAACTGGATGTTTTGTTAGGAGGTGGAGATGAATTCTTTAATCCTGCAAAAAGAGAAGACAAAAAAGACCTTTATTCCGTCTACAGTAAAAAAGGATACAGAGTTCTGAAGACACAAAATGACTTGAAAGAAATCAAAAAAGGGGAGAAGCTCTTAGGAATTTTTAATGCAGGTGCTTTACCTTATAGTATTGACAGAGCTCATCTTTCGGAATACAAAAACACACCCACTCTTGCCGAAATGGCAAAAACGGCCATCGATCAGATGAAAGAACACCCCAATGGTTTTGTTCTTCAGGTAGAAGGTGGAAAAGTAGACTGGTCTGCGCATGCTAATGATGTAGCCGCACTCATCCATGATCAGCTGGCATTTGATGAAGCCGTAAAAGCGGTAATGGATTTTGCAGAAAAAGATGGAAATACTCTGGTAATCATCACAACAGATCATGGAAATGCCAATCCGGGAACCATCTACGGAAACGATGCAACCAAGAATTTTAACAGCATTTCAGAGTATCAATACACCAATGAATATATTCTGAACAAGATTCAAAAAGAGTATTCGATGAAAGATATTAAAGACTGGATTTATGAGGGCAATAAAATTATTCTGAATGATGATGAAGCCAGGCATCTGATGAGCTTTTATAACGGACTTGAAAAAGAGGATGCTGGGTTGTATAATTATAAAAAACTGCCTTTCAAACTCTATTCAGAAATACAGAAAAGCAGAAATTCTGTAGGATGGATCAGTATGGATCACTCCGGAGATTATGTGGAAGTAGTAGCCTATGGTCCTGGAAATGAACTTTTACAACCCTTTATTAAAAATACAGATTTGCATGATTTGATGCTGAAGGCATCTCCAATATAAACGACACAATATTTTTCATATTCATATTTTACATTTTTAACAGGTTGAGGAAGCAGAGTGAATAAAATTCACTCTGCTTTATTTTATATTAACCAATGTAAAAGAGAAATAGGAACCATTGAGCCAATCAATGTGACTCCTATGAAGAAACGGCAGTTGATTCTGGGCAAACTGATTCCGTTTTGGATTGTTGGTATGACTGTTATTGAATTCTTCTATCTGATTGCTTTGCAGTTGTTCTGAACAGTCTTGCGATCTATAACAAATTAAAATGGGTGGAATTAAATTCCACCCATTACAAACATATTTTCCATAGTAGGTACTGTACTTCCGCCTTCTTTTTCAAGAGTAATTGCAAAAGCCTGAGCTTTTGATATACTGGCCAAAGCAATCCTACTGTCTTTATCCTCAGTGTACATTCCTGCACTTACCGGTTTTCCATCTTCAATAGCCCAAAGCTGATACTGCATTCCAGTAGGAGCTTTAGGAAGCTTTTCTGCATTCAGATAGACTTCTTTTGTTTTTTTATCCCAGAAAACCATAGCTTTTGCATCCGTATGCTTTTCTACTCCTTTCAGCATCACCATCTGCATATCAGGATTGGAGAACATATCAAGCTTCTGATTCATTTTTTGCATTTCCCGATTCTTAGCCTGTTGATCTGCAACCAGCAGAGACATTTCCTTTTGATTGTCAGATTGAGTATTCATCCAGAATAAATTTCCGGCAACACTCACAAGGAACAATACGGAAGCCGCTATTGCATAGGTTTTCCAATGGGTATTTCCCTGAATATTCTGCCTGTCTGTGCTAATTTCTGTCTGATCTTTTGCTTCAGTAATATCCGCCGAAAGAATAGGAGATACTTCTTCAACAATTTGTTCCTGTTGAATTTTGTTCCAAATCTTAGATTTCAAATCTCTTGGAGGTGTTATAGCCTGTGCTGTAGCAAGACTTTCCAAAGTTTTTTGTGCTTCTTCAAAAGCCGTTTTTACTTCAGCATTATTCTTCATCACACACTCCAAAATCCCTGCTTCCTCAGGAGAAGCATGGCCTAGAATATAAGATTCTATAATTCCGGATGATATGTATTCTTTAGTGTTCAATTTATTGATAATCTTTTAACAAATCTTTTAATTTCATCAATGCATTACGCATTTTCGTTTTTACCGTTCCCAGCGGTATTTTCAGTTTTTCGGATATTTCATGTTGGGTATATCCCTGATAATAAGCAAGATTTATAAGCTCCTGCTTGTCTACTTCAAGGCCTTCAAGTACATTATTGAATCCGATATAATCGGAAGAATTATTGGTTGTTGAAAGCTCTGCAGTATTATATACGAAATCGGGAAGTGATTGGTTTTTAAGTTCATTCTGGAATGCTTTCGATTTTAAATAATCGATGGCTGTATTCCTTGCAATATTGATCATCCAGGTATAAAATCTCCCTTTAGAGGCATCGTACTGATGAATAGAGTTCCATATTTTAACAAAAACATCCTGAATAATTTCTTCTGTATATTCTTTAGACTGAACGATTCGAAGAATAATCCCGTACAGCGCACCAGAATAGTGGTCATACAGATAATGAAAACCATTTTCGTTTTTTTCTTTTAGTAAAACGATAAGTTCTTCTTCAGAATAGGTTGTTTTAATAGCGTTTATTTTTCTTTCCAAATGTAATAAAATAAAACATATTCCCAAAAAAATCCGCATCAACTTTTATTTCGTACATGATTTTAAGAAAATAATTAAAAAATAGTCAATATGAAAACATTAGTTTCAAAAACCATACTTGCCTTTTGCTTTACACTATCCTTAGGGACCTACAAAGCACAAAGCAACCTTTTTAAAATTAAAAATCCCTATTACTCCCGCACCGCAGAAAATACGCTGAAAGTAAGCAATAGTGAATGGAAAAAAATTTTAAAACCCGAACTCTATCAGGTTGCCAGAGAAGGAGCCACAGAAACGGCTTTTACCGGGAAATATAATGAGTTCGATGAAAAAGGCACTTATTATTGCGCTGTCTGTGGAAATGCTCTATTTATTTCAACTTCCAAATTTGCAACCACCTGCGGATGGCCTTCTTTTTATCAGCCTATTCGTAAAAACAGTGTCAAATACAGAAAAGATACTTCTTATCATATGGAACGTACAGAGGTTCTGTGTGGCAGATGTGATTCTCATCTCGGACATGTTTTTGATGATGGCCCAAAACCCACAGGAAAACGTTTCTGTATGAATTCTGTCTGTCTTGAATTTGTTCCTGGTAAAAAATAATACGCTGATTTATAGTACTTTAAAATAAGTTTTGCTTTTTTTCAATCTAAAACAAAACCAACCTCGTAAATGACATTAAAAGCACAACTAAATATAATTAATTAAAAAATAATCACACAATGAACACACAATCAAAAATCACAGTTTTAGCAATGGTAGCTTTATCATTTGCTTTCAGCGGAAAGGTAACTGCACAAACGATGAAAGAAAAAACAGTAATGGTAGGAGGAGCTCCTATGTATCCTTCTAAAAATATCATTGAAAATGCTGTCAACTCCAAGGATCATAAAACTCTTGTCGCTGCTGTAAAAGCTGCCGGTCTAGTAGAAACATTACAGGGAGCAGGACCTTTTACAGTGTTGGCACCTACAGATGCTGCTTTTGCAAAACTTCCGAAAGGAACAGTTGAAAACCTTGTAAAACCGGAAAATAAAGCTATGCTTACTTCCATATTAACGTATCATGTTTTGTCTGGAAAATACAGTGCTAAAGATATATGGGCTGCTGTAAAAGCAGGAAACGGAAAAAGCATGATGAAAACAGTACAGGGTGAGGAGCTTACTTTCTGGACAAAAGGAAAAGATCTTTATATAAAAGATGCCAAAGGAAACAGCGCAAAAGTAACCATTGCTGATGTGAACCAATCTAATGGGGTTATCCATGTAATAGATACAGTTTTAATGCCATAACAATTTGTAAGATTTCAAACAGCATATTTCAATATGCTGTTTTTCTTTCTTTTATTTATCCTAACACTAAAAAATTAATATTATGAAAAAACCAATTCAGGTTTCTAATCAGGGAGTAACTCTCGATACCAGCAGAAGAAACTTTTTAAAACTAAGTGGAGTAGGATTGGCTGTCGCAGGTCTGACTTTAATAGGCTGTGATGACAATGATGATTTTCAGATTATAGAAGAATCCAAGTATGATCTTGGAACAGGAGATGTAGGAGTTTTAAATTATGCCTACGCCCTTGAGCAGCTGGAAGCAGATTTCTATACGAAAGTGGTGAATAATTTTTACACAGGAATTTCCAGCATTGAAAAAGAAGTTTTTACAGATCTCTATCATCATGAAGTGATACACAGGGATTTTTTCAAAGCAGCGATAAGCGGAGCTACAGATCATGTGCTTCCTAAGCTGGAATTCCAATATCCTAATGTGAATTTTAATGACCGAAACTCGGTGCTGGCTACTGCGAAAGCATTAGAAGATACTGGGGTAGCAGCCTATAATGGTGCCGGAAAATACATTACCAATCCCGCTTACCTTGTCATTGCCGGTAAAATAGTTTCAGTGGAAGCAAGACATGCTTCTGCAATCAGAAATCTAATCAATCCCGGATCTGCTGACTTCTCAGGAGATGATGTCATTGATGCTAACGGACTTGATCTGGCTAAAGAGCCTAAAGACATTGTAATGGCTGCCGGAGCATTTATCAAAACACCTTTTACCTGGAAAGAAAGAGGGATCAACTAATCATTCACCTTAAAAACTCACATTATGAATATTCTTAGATTACTGGATAAACTTTCTTATGATAAGTTTTTCACAACAGAAGCTTCAAGGCTGGAAACCATTACGAATATGTCATTATTCGGAAAAAAAGCAGCTACAGCAGCGGTGCCGCTTGGTTTGGGAGCGCTGATGGCTACTCCTGCCAAAGCAGAAACTACAAAAACATTAACAAGTGCTGCGCTAAAAAGTACGCTGACAGATGCTTTACAATTGGCATTGGTACTGGAATACCTTGAAAATGAATATTACAGCATAGGATTATCTACACCGGGATTGATTCCCAACGGTGACAGAACTGTCTTTATGCAGATCTCAAAACATGAATCAGCTCATGTCAGCTTCCTGAAAAGTACCCTCACTTCTTTAGGAACAACTCCGGGGAATAAACCTACTTTCGATTTTACAGCAGGCGGAAATTTCACCCCTTTTACAAGTTATAATCAATTTCTTATTCTTGCTCAGGCTTTTGAAGATACCGGAGTAAGAGCTTATAAAGGACAGGCCGGAAACGTCATGTCCAATAAAGTAGTGCTTCAGGCTGCCTTACAGATTCATTCCGTTGAAGCAAGACACGCTTCACAGGTAAGAAGAATGAGAGCTAATAAAGGATGGATTGAGCTTGCCGATGGGGGAAGCATGCCTTCAGCCACCAATCCGGTTTATGCTGGAGAAGACAATGTAAACCAGGCAGGTTACAATACATCAACTTTATTTGGTGCAGCAGCAGGTTCTGCAGCGTACGACGAAGTTTTAAGCGGTAGCGATGCACAAACTATCGCTTCCCTGTTCATAGTTTAGTTGTGATTTGGATGATGTAAAGTGGTGTGTCCATTTCCGGAGATGCCCCCGGAAATGGACTTTTCAAAAAAGATCATTCGTCAGGCCTTAAAAAAACACATAATCAACTGCTTCAATTCACCCGAATTCATACTTAAAGTACCGTATCTGATGATACGGTACTTTTTTATTTTTATACTGGAAAGGTAGAGGAATAATAAATAAAGGTTTTATTGTTTACTTGTAATCGCTTTTTATATGATATAATATCGTAATTGGGGTTAAAGTTCTGGTGAGATTTTTATACGAGAAGTTCTGTCGTTGTATAGAGATAATTTTACATCAGAATAACGCAGACTTTACTCCATCATAAAGAAGATTTAATTATTAATAGTATGATTTACAGCAAACTGCATTAAGTTGATTTTCGTATTTCAAAAACTATTAAATTCACACGGGTTCAATAAACTAATTACTAACTCAGAAAACAACAACACAGGAATGAAAAAATTCTATACCGGTGCATTTACTGTATGCACTGTCTTGGGCATCTCTGCCCAGGAAGTGGTATGGCAGAAAGATATCAAATCCTCTACTCAGGATTTTCTAAGCCAGGTCACCACAACCATCGACCAGCAGTATCTTATTACTGGAAGCTCTATTCAAAGCAATAAGCAGCAGACTTCAGGAAGCAAACAAAACAATGGCTATGATTTCCATTTGGTCAAACTCAACCAGCAAGGAAATGAAGTCTGGGAAAAATACTTTTCCGGACAAAATCATGATTATTTATCAGCTACAGTTACCACGCAGGAGGGTGGATTTCTCTTAGCCGGAACCTCCTATTCAGGAAAAGGGCTGGATAAAAAAGAGGATTCCAAAGGAGGATCAGACATCTGGTTGATTAGAATCAATGAATTCGGAGATGAACTATGGCAGAAAACGTTGGGAAGTTCTTCTGATGAAGAATCTAGAGCTGTGATTCAATCGACCGATTTAGGATTCTTTGTTGCCGGAAATGTACAGAATACTGCAAGAGGTTACGGTTCCAAAGACGTTTTGATCACGAGACTGGATAAGGATGGAAAAGAACTTTCACAATTAATTTTAGGAGGAAAAGGCTTAGACGAAGTCGAGAAAATGATTCCAACAAAAGATGGTGGGGCTTTATTGGGAATCTACTCCAGAAGTTCCGAGGTTCGTGTTTCGGGATCTGAAACTAAAACCAGTGAAACCACTGCCACGAACCCCGTATCCCGCATCGCAAAATCCACGGATAACTTCGGCGAAGGCGACTACTGGATTGTAAAGCTCGATAAAACCGGAAAAGTAGAATGGGAAAAGAACTTTGGTGGGAAAGGGGATGATCATATCAGAACACTGGCTTTAACTTCAAATGGTTTCATCATTGGTGGCGAATCCAGATCAGAAAGATCAGGAAACAAAACCGTAGGCATTGAAGAAGGCACAGACTTATGGTTGATATCTTTAAATGAAAGAGGTGATGAGCAGTGGCAGAAATCCTACAACTTCAAGAACCGTGATATTTTGATGGGAATGAGTGTAATTCAGAGTCAGGATGCAAGATCCAAGAATCAAGACTTTACAAAAGGAATATTGTTGGGAGGTTATACTCAGGCTGAAGGAAGGATACAAACCGATGATGAAACCTTCTGGATGCTGTACTTGGATCAAAATGGCAATGAACAATGGAGAAAACATATCATCGGAGAATCCAGAAAGAAAGAAGAAAGACTTTCCGATTTAAAACTCAACAGAGATGGTTCGATTGTTTTGGCCGGAACCAGTGCAGAAGAATTGGGAAAAGAGAACTGGAAGATTGTAAAACTGGGTGATAAACAGGTTGACCAGTTGATCGAAAAATACGATATCAAGATCTATCCAAACCCAGTCTCTGATTATGCTTACGTAGAAATCGGCTTTGATTTCAAGGATGCTGATATTCTATTGTATGATATGAGCGGAAGACAGCTGCAAAGTATAAAAACCAAGAACAGAGTGACTAAGATCAATACCCAAACTTTGATTCAGGGAGCTTATCTGGTGACGATAAAAACGGATACCAATAAAACAGCGAATGCCAAATTAATCAAGAAATAAAACACAATGAGAAAAAAATATTTAATACTGCCATTGTTTTTCATGCAGTATTTACAATCACAGACTACAAATTCAAATCCAGCTTCAGCAAGCAGTCCGCTGGATAATATCAAACAAATTTATCCGGCTGCTCCCACTGCCAATAGTTTAATGAAATTTGAAGAAGTTCCTGTAAGCTACTATACAGGAATCCCGGATATTAAGATCCCACTTGCAGGCATTCCAACAAGTGATTCTAAAATTGCTATGAATGTTTCCTTAAATTATCACCCTCTTAATGCAAAACCTCTTGAAAAATCCGGAGAAGAAGGATTAGGATGGAGTCTTTTTGCGGGAGGAACCATCACCAAAACCATAAGAGGAAGTGCGGATGACCGTAATTTTGAAGGCGTTGAACAAAGGGTAGGAATTCTTTATGATGAATATAACTATGCAGGAGCCCACACCAATTATACAAGAAAATATCTGGATGAATTAGCTGTAGGTGGGGTATATCATACGGATCAGTATAAAAGACTTTTATTTGATGCCTTATTTTTTAGCCGATATGATACGGAGTACGACCTTTATCAATACAATTTTATGGGTTATACCGGTCGATTTATCATTAAAAAATCTTCTGACAATAATTTATATGTTAAAAAGTTAGATAAAAATAATCTAAAAATTGCCATAGGTTCTACTAACCCTAATAACGCATTAGAAGTGGCATCTTTTGTAATTCTTGATGAATATGGAAATAGTTTTACTTTTGATGTATTAGAGAGAACTCAAAGATCAAGTATATCTAATAAAATAGGATATTATGATTCGTATCAAACCAATTTAAAAGATTCTGGTGAAAGTACTACGGCTTTTCACCTAAGTAAAATTGCAAATACATCCAATACAGAATTGGTAAAGCTGGAGTATTATCCTCCTTCTGAAATCCAATATACTGATCATTCCAATATAAGTAGAAATAAGTTGGCAAGTGAAGATGTAAACACTTTGCCTGTAGCAACGACTTTCGATAGCCAGATGCCGGCTTCTTCCGAAACGAACACGATAACAAACAATACATTTGTTCGAAGTTTAAAAGAAATAGAAATACCGGGAAAAGGGAAAATTAATTTTACTTATCTACAAGGAAGAGAAGATTCAAACTATGGTCTGCCTCAGCAGCTGCAAAAGCTAGATAAGGTTAAAGTTTTTGATGCATCCGGAAAGCTATTGGAAACACACCAGTTATCTTACAGCTATTTTACTTATAATCTAGCAGGAGTAAATGTACCTAACAAAACGTTATCACTCTCCAAAGTAACAAAGTTGGATTCTTCTTCCAATAAAGAATATGATTATGTATTGGATTATACATCCAATCCACAGGATCGTAAGCTGGGAATAGATTCATGGGGGTGGTTTAACTGTCCTCGTCCTAATGCTAATCCTCTTTTGGCAAAATACGTTTCACCGGATTGTATCAATGTGAATATCCTCAAAAGCATGAAGCTCCCTTCAGGAGGTCTAAGGACTTTCGATTTTAGAACCAATACGTATTCATCTGATCATTTGGGAGCACCTATTACCAATTTTGATGATAATATTGAAAACTGGACGTATAGTGATGTGAATAATGTTACATTACAGAGTACTTTTTTTGATTCTGCTACTTACAGTTTAGGAAAGATTCTTCAGAATAAAATATTGGTGCTGGAAAGCGGTGAAATTTTAAGCAATGCCGATAACATCGGGTTTTTATTCTTAGAAAAATTAAACCTGAATCATGAGTTGGTACAGTCATATGGTTTAATTGGGACAAATTCAGAAATCAACTTAGAAGGCGGATATTTTTATAGAATTAAATTTACATGGACGAATTCAAATGATCAGGGAACTGCTCTCGTTAATTATTCATTTAAGACCAAAAATCCTGTACAAAAGCAATGGCTTAACGGAGGGGGTATAAGAATTAATGCGATCAGTTATTATGACAATCCAAATGATGCCACTGCTCAAAAGAAAGTTACCTTTTCTTATCACAAATTTGCGGATTCAGGAAAGAGCAGTGGTGCTCTGGTGTTTCCCAAACCTTTATTGACTTATCAGTATGGATATAGTAATAAATTCGTTTCGGGTTGTGGAGGGATGTCAATAGGATTCTGTCAATACCCTTATGCCAATGAATTTGCAATCTATTCCTCTCAGAGCTTTCTTCCTGTTCAGAAAACGCAGGGTTCTGATGTAGGATATCAGAATATAACGGTTTCAGAAACGGATAAAGGTAGAACAGAATATTCTTACACTTCACCTATTGATAAGCCTAATCCTGATTCACACTATATCAATTTTGAGCTACCTCCATTTCTTCCTGTAGATAACTACGATTACAAAAGAGGATTATTGACAAAGGATGAAAAAAAGGACAATACGAATGTAAGCCTGTATAAAAAAGATACAGAATATACGATCTATGATTCAAGAATTCTCACAGGGCTTAATATAAGTTACATCAGTTCACCTTACTCAGAGTATTTGTATGCAGGTCATTTTAACTCCTATGAAAATTATTATGCAGGCTGTATACAAGATCAGGGATTAAATGCATTTTGTGATAACCGTACCAATGTTAGCAGCATGATGCGCATTCTTCCGGTGGAAGAGATTATAGGAAGAGCAAATCCTACCCATTCTGAGACTATAGAATATTTTAACGGGAAGACTTTAAAAACAGTTGAAGATATTACGTATAATACCAGAGATTATCCCATAAAGCAAAAAGCTACTTTTGCAGATAATACAACCTCGGAAACTACTTCCAGCTATGCTCATGAGAAAAATGATCAGCGGCTTATCAACGCCAATATCATAGGGATTCCGTTACAGACAATCACCAAAAAGGATAACGTCGTGGTGTCAAATGTGGAAACGAAGTATGATAGCCCATTGAACTTATTTCCAAGCTCTGTAGTATCTACTGATTTACAAAATGTTATTTCTACCGAAGTTACGTATGATCAATATGATTCCAAGGGAAATCTTCAGCAATACGCCACAAAAGATGGTATTTCAACGGTTATTATATGGGGCTATAATAAAACCCTTCCTATTGCTAAAATCGTAGGGATCACCTTAAGCGAAATTCCTGAAGCCATCATTACTGCTGTCGTCAATTCGTCCAATGCAGATGCTGTCAATCCGGCCAATGAATCTGCTTTAATAAATGATTTGGTTACTTTCAGAAAAGCCATTGAGGCTGTTCCAAGAAGAACTCCTCAAATTATCACCTATACCCACGACCTATTAATTGGGGTAACCAGTATAACCCCTCCATCCGGAATCAGAGAAAATTACATCTATGATTCAGCAGGCCGACTTGAAAAAGTGATCAATATGGATGGCAAAGTGTTGAAGGAAATGAAATACAATTATAAAAACTAAACCGATGAAAAAAATCATAATCCCTATAGGAATCCTTATCATGGGAACTGCCAAGTCCCAGCTTTCCCAGCTTCCCAATACAGAAAACTATGTTCAGACCAAAACGTATCTTGATTATAACGGAGCCTCCGCCACAAAATCTTCAGAAACGGTTCAGTACCTGGACGGATTGGGAAGACCCAAGCAAATAATCAATATAAAAGCATCCCCGCTAGGAAAGGATGTAGTAGTTCCTATTGTATATGATCAGTTTGGGAGGCAGATAAAAGACTATCTTCCTATTCCTCAAAGTGGTACATCCAATGGAACCCTTGTTTCTGATCCTTTTAGTAATGTAAGCAGTACTCCGTATGGTACGGAAAAGATTTACACAGAAAAAATAATTGAAAACTCCCCTTTAGATAGGGTTCTGGAGCAGAAGCAAGTGGGTAATGACTGGAATACAAAACCTGTAAAATTTGGCTATGACGTTAATACTACAGGTGATAAAGTAAGGAAATTTGGAGCTCCCACAACCCTTGCCAACGGAATTACCACATCAACCATCAGTAATGATGGAATCTATGGAGACTTTCAGCTGTATAAAAATACGGTGGCTGATGAAGATGAAAATAAAACGATTGAGTTTAAAAACAGCAGAGGTCAGGTTGTATTGGTCAGGAAAGTGATCAGCGCTACAGAAAATGCCGATACCTATTACGTTTATAATAAATATGATCAGTTGGCTTTTGTGATTCCTCCGCTTTTGTCCCAATTAGCCAGTTGGGGAACACCTGAGCATGACGCATTAGCCTATCAATACCGCTATGACGGAAGAAATAGACTGGTAGGAAAAAAGCTTCCCGGTAAAGGCTGGGAGTTTATGGTGTATGACAAACAGGATAAGCTGGTGGCAACTCAGGATGCTGAATTAAATACAAAAGGACAATGGCTGTTCACCAAATATGACGAGCTTGGAAGAGTAGCTTATACAGGAATCAGTACCGGAGGAACAAGAGCAGAGGAACAGACTAAAGCAGAAACATTTGGATTCAATAACGTTAACAGAACGGGTACTGTAGGTCTTTCCGGCCAGGGAATGGATGTATATTATGGAAATAGAGACTTTGCATACCCTCAGGGTTCCTCTATCGTTAGCCTGCTATCTGTAAACTATTATGACACCTATCCGGGATACAATTTCAATCCTGCACTTCCTGCCAATACAACAGATATGACTGTTTTAACGGATACCTCTTCTGCTGATGGAAGAAGTACCAAAGGCCTTCCTTTGATGAGCGTGGTAAAAAATATTGAAGACGATAACTGGACCAAGAACTATACTTATTATGACAACAAAGGAAAAGCCATTGGAAGCCATTCTATCAATCATTTAGGAGGGTTTACCCGAACAGAATCCAAGCTTGATTTTGCGGGTTTATCAAAACAAACCATTACCAGACACAAGCGGTTAGACTCTGATACGGAAAGAGTGATTACGGAAACTTTTGATTATGATGATCAGAACAGATTATTGGTTCATAAGCATCAGATTGACAGCAATCCGGTAGAATACTTGACTCAAAACAAGTATAATGAAATTTCCCAGTTAGAATTTAAAAAGGTAGGAGGAATTGCAGCGGCTTCTCCACTTCAGCAAATAGATTATAAGTATAATATCAGAGGGTGGCTGACTCAGATCAATGATCCAGCCAACTTAGGAAGTGATCTGTTTGGGTATAAGATTAATTATAACAAAGTAGAAGGGTTGGAAATTCCTAATGGAGATTATCCTAATCAAAAGGTAAAACCGAAATACAATGGAAATATTGCTGAAGTATCCTGGAAAACCCTTACTGAAGATAATGAACCTTTAAAAAGGTATGGATATGCTTATGATCCATTAAACAGGCTCACGGCAGGCTTTTACCAAAAAGATACGAATCCCTATGCTAAAGAGTATAATGAGCTTCTGGCTTATGATGTAAATGGAAATATTTTGAATCTTGTGAGAACTGAGGGGTTGCTTCCGGGAGCTAATACTACTTTAATGATTGATAATCTAAAGTATGATTATGTAGGGAACAAGTTGGTGAAAGTTACTGAGCTGCAGCAGAACCCATCGGGTTATCCTTACTCATCAACTCCTAATATAATAGGATATGATAATGATACCGGAGATGGAAACGGAAATATGATAAGTCATCTTGATAAAGGGATTTCATCAATTCAATATAATTATTTAAATTTACCTAAAGAGATTACCCAAAACACCAATATCACCCAATACACCTATAGGGCAGATGGAGTAAAGGTTAAGAAGCTCTTTGGAGATTTAGAAACGAATTATTTGGATGGATTCCAGTACAAATCTACCAGACCTTCAGAAATGTACGGAGTAATAGATCCTAATGAAACCCCTGAGGTGATACTGAGAATTGTCCCAACAACAGAAGGATATTATGATGCACTGTTGGATCAGTATATATACAATTTTACAGACCATTTAGGAAATGTAAGATTAAGTTATACTGATACCAATAAGGATGGTATAATACAACCAAGGCAATATCTATCAAGAGTCTGTGACAGACCGAGACATGGTAGTTCTCCGATATGTTTTAATGTTTGGAAACCTGGTGAAATTGTAGAGACAAACAATTATTATCCTTTTGGATTAATACATAATTATACAGAGACAACGCAGAATGTATATCAGTATAAGTACAACGGGAAGGAGCTTCAGGAGACAGGAATGTATGATTATGGAGCAAGATTCTACATGCCGGATATTGGAAGATGGGGAGTAGTTGATCCGTTGGCGGAACAATATCGTAGGTTTTCACCTTATAGTTATACTGTGAATAACCCAATCAGATTTACTGATCCTGATGGAATGCAAGTTAGCCCTGTTCAAGAAAAGATGCAAAATACTATTTCTGCAGAAGATGGAGAAGATAAGTATTTGTTTAAAAATAAAAAGGGTGAGACTGTAAAAACAGTAACGGTTGACACAGGCGATGATACACCTAATAGGTTGTTTGTTCAGGATCCTAATGCTAACGAAAGTACCAAAAATAGAAAAGAGTTTCGTCGAGGATATTTTGTAATGAAAATGATTCCTTCTTCTGAATATTCTGAAGAAGATTATCAAGCACAATTAGAACTTGACTCAAATAGTCAATTTGACTTAGATAGAAATAGCTATATATGGGGAGATGGTGTAGAGTATAGCGATAATGCTTGGTATGATCGACTAAAAGAAAGCCTTAGTGACGACCCAGTAACAATAGATGACATAGAAACCGTTATAGAGAGGAGAGGCTCTTTAAAATGGGGAAATGAGGCAGAACATAAAAAAGGTGCAAAAAATAGTACTAAAGGGACACATGAAAAAGGTCAAGAAAGAAAAAGTAGAGATAAGGAAGGTGAAAAGAAAGATAACCCCAAACAAATGCCATATAGAAGAAAATAATGGAAATATTAAACATTAAAATTAGTCGTTTTCCTGAAATAATTAAAGGGGTAAAATTATATGAAAATGAGAAATTGTTAATAATTTTATCAAATCCAGTTGATTACATGTTGGATGGGATATTTTTTATTAATAAAAAATATATAAAAAATATAGAAAAAACTAAGGATTTACTTAGCTTGGTTATTTTCAAACATAAAATAAATGTCGATAGCTTTATTGGTTATAAATCCTTTGATACGATTTATGATACTATAAAATACCATTATAATCAATCGAAATTGGTCGAACTAACGTTAGAAAGTTCTTCTTACTCTATAATAGGAAATATTCAACATATTAATGAAAAATCTTTTTTTCTTAATATGCTAAGTGTCAAAGCAGAATATCTCCAAGAGGAAAAATTTGAATATGACAAAATAAGAATAGTAACCGTAAACAGTGATTACTTAAATTCTTTAGAATACTATCTTAGTATAAGTAATAATTAATTTGAAATATAAATAAAATGATTAGAAAACAAATAGCTGTGTTATTTTTTTTAATTGTTCTCTATCTAATTGGACGTTTTTCCCATATATTAGGATATAGGATTATCTTATTATTTATATTGGTTAATATTATATGGATAATAATATCATTATTGAAAAAAAAATAATGCCTCCTTGCTACCATACAATTATATCGTGTCGCAGATTGACTAGTCCTGAAAAAGGTTGACTAGTTTAATATTTCAAATATACTTAAATCAGAGTAGGAATTTTCCTATTCTGATTTTGTTTTTCATATGTACTTGGCTAGGGATGTTATAATTCAGGGAAAAATGAGGTCTTAAATTATTGTAATAATAAATTGATTGGTCAAGTTGCTGTGAGAGACTCTTAAAGTCTTCAAAAGTATCAATCAATCCAAATTCATATTTCAAAATGCCGTTTACTCTCTCTGCTATAGCATTTTCATAAGGATCCGAGTTTTCTGTCATACTGATAAGGATGTCGCTTTTCTTTAATATTTCTGTATATTCTTTACTGCAATACTGCAGACTTCGGTCTGAATGATGAATTAAGGAATGTCTGTATACCCGGCTATTTATGGCTTGCTTTAATGCTTTTAATGTGGAACTGGTTTGTAAATTATCACTCAATTCATATCCTACAATTTTCTTTGAATACGCATTGGTAATCAAATGAAGATAATAATTTTTATCTTTAGTCTTCAGATAAGTAATATCTGCAACCCAGACTTTTTCTGAACATTGCAACTCTTTCTCTTTAACAATATTGGGGTATTTCTTCATCCAATGTCTGGAGTTTGTTGTTTTAAAGTAACTGTGCCTTCTGGGTATTAAAAGATAATTTGCCCTTAAAATCTTAAATAGCTGATCTCTTCCTATACGAAGGTTTTCCTTTTCGAAATCATTTTTAAGTAAGAAATAAAGTTTTCGGGTTCCTATTTTAGGCATCTTTTTACGAATTGACAATACCATTGCCAATACCTTCTCATCCCCCCCGCTGGCGCATTCTATGACAAAAAGCAAATAAAAAGTTTAAAATTTAAGCTACAAATTTATAAGTATTTACAAATGGTGTATTACGGAATATTACAGCAAATGCTCGGCTTATAATTTTGCATTTCACATTATTTATAATCAGGAGGGAATGTTTTCCTTCCTGTTTTTTTCTTTCA
>NZ_PPEG02000007.1 GCF_002899945.2 Chryseobacterium viscerum | reverse complement strand
AAAATTTGCTTGTTATTCTGGTATTGTTCCTTTTGAATATTCCTCAGGTACTTCTTTAAGGGGCAAAAGTAGAGTAAGTCATTTTGCAGATAAAAAAATGAAATCAATTCTTCATATGGCTTCACTAGCCGCGATAAAGCATGACGCAGAAATAAAGAATTATTATGAAAGAAAAAAACAGGAAGGAAAACATTCCCTCCTGATTATAAATAATGTGAAATGCAAAATTATAAGCCGAGCATTTGCTGTAATATTCCGTAATACACCATTTGTAAATACTTATAAATTTGTATCTTAAATTTTAAACTTTTTATTTGCTTTTTGTCATAGAATGCGCCAGCAGGGGGAATTTATTAAACCTTATCAATATAATTTTTAGCTAATTTGTAATATTCATTTTTTACATTATTATTGAAGTTTAACATCTCATCTAAAATTTCTGCCTGCTTTCCAACACTGGTAAACATATCAGCACTTTCTCCAAAAGATTTTATAAAAATTTCTTTAGTTTCTAAAGAAGTAAATCCTACTACTGCTATCTCCCAATCTCGTGAACCAATTATTGCCCAATCGTTGGAATCAGAAAACCAAGCAATGTCATCGGAAACTATAGCAAGTTCTTCTGTGGAACAATCCATCATAATTTTACTTAATTCTTCATCCGTATTATTTACACTAATATTTAATATACTATAAGCATTAAAATTTTTATAAAAGTACTCTTCAGGAGAAGGATCAATAGTATAAAATATTAAATTTTTATTTCCTATTTTAATTAAAAGTTCTTTTATTTTTTCAAAAAAAGATTTATGAAAAATAAAAGAAAACTCAAAGCCCAAAAAGTATTTGAAATTATTATTAAAAGCATTATTTTCAAACGAAGTATAATTAGGAAATAGTTCGTTTAACCTTGCTTTGAATTGCTCAAACTCTGTTTTATCTCTTATAAAATCTATCATTGTCCTCCTGTTTCGGGTTTTAAACGTATTTTAATATCTGCTTGTTTGCTTTCAGGGCTCTTACGGAAATCTGCAGTTGGTTTTCCACCTTTGTCTGGTCGAATCGTGTAAGATTGATCGCCTTTTTTATACTCTGCCACTTTTCCTCCACCTTTTTCAGTTTTCTCATACCCCGATTTCTCAAGATTTTTTCCAAATTCTTCTTTGGAAATATCTGTCTGCCTGTTTGCAACGCCTTCTTTCCCTCTACTAGAGTTTTCTATCTTATCGTATTGAGAAGATTGTCCTTCAGGCTTCACTTGTTCAGCAACACTTTCAGGTTTTGCATTTTCTGTAACCTTATCCATAGTTTGGGCAGGCTCTGCTTTGTTACTTCCTGTAATTGAATCCCAACCTTTGCTAATAGCATTTCCAATCTTTTCCCAGAAACCAATCTGCGGCGGTGGTGTTGCTCTACCCACTAAAGTAATTCCTTCAATTGGAACTTCTCTAATCATTGCTTCCGTTAATGGAGTTGTAGGAATATTAGAATTAGACATCATCAGGAACTCGAAAGGAACTAATTCAAGACCTTCAAATTCCCGTCCCATTCCTAATTTATTTTCTTGGAAAGCGTATGTAGAATTATATGGAAATTTTTCACTCAATGGATCTATCTGGATAAATCTTCCAACATCGGGCATATATTCACGCCATTTAAAACTATACATTCCTGTCTCCTGTAACTCCTGTCCTTGGTACTTATACTTATAAGCAGGATTTCCTGTCAAAAAATTATATCCTTCATGCTTCAATCCAAACGGATAGTAATTACTTTCTTCAATGATCTCTGTTCCTGCTCCATTCTTAGCATAGCTCAGTCTTGTATTCCCAAGGTGGTCTGTATAATTATACACATACTTTCCGGTCTCAACATTAAAATACCCTTCTGCTGTTGGGAAGAATTTTAATACTGAATCAGTATATTGGAAGCCGTCCAGATAATCGGTTGTTTCTGTTCCGAAAACCTTTTTTACCTTCACTCCATCTGCTCTGTAAATATAATCGGTTACTTTGGAGTTTTGGATAACTTTTCCTGGTAAATTTAGATAATTATATGGAGGGAGCCATATAATTACTATAGCCTGTTTATAAATAAAAGCCAATACGGTTGCATTGGCTTTTATTTTCCATTAACACGAGTATGATACTCACCTCAGTTGAGTTCCATAGTGAGTTATGTTAAAAACTTTATTCTTTCAATTTTTTAATGATTTCCTTCAATTCATTATATGTACATTCTTGATCTTCTTCAATGATTTTTCCTATGTCATAATAATCTTCAATGACAACATTATACCTGTGAGTTTTATTATAATCAAACGTTGAAATATATATTAAATTATTTCCCACACGAATACCTACCGCTGTAAGATCACCATCCCAAAAATCAGTGATTTCATAGTGATGCGGTAACTCTTTACTTAGCATAGCAAGTAATTCATTTATTTCAGTTTCTTTATTTTCCATTATTTTAAAAATCTTCCATCTATTAATAATTTTCTTGCCGTTTTTGCAGCTTTATCATTATTTTGTAAAACTTCTTTAACTGTACTATGTAAATGTTCTCCAGGGAAAACTGCTTTTATACTACCTTTTCTATAAGTGGATATAAATTCTTGGACTGGTTTATCAAGATTTTCCAGTATACTCATTGTAGTAGGGCTGTTTATATTCAATCTAAACAATTTAGCCAGCTTCATAAATTTGCCACCAAAATTTCCCATCTTAGCAATATTCCCTACCTTACCTTTTTTTAGATTTACTAAGGTGATAGCTGTTACAGCTATAATTTCTTCTGGATCTTCAATTTCTAAAATAGAATTAAATGATTCTGATAAAAGATTAGGAACATCCACAATCATACTTCCTACAATTTTCAAATCACTTAATACTCCGTTACCATATTTCCCATATCTCGCAGTATGCCAAGCCATTTCTTCTTTAGTACTAGGTATAATCGGTGCTACAAACATTAAAACATCATTAGCTTTAGACTTAAATGCATTATATTTTGTAATAATAATTTCTGGAATCTCTATTGTTTTAACAGGACCTTCTTTCTCTTTTTTCTTAGGATCCTCTCCGTTACCAAAGCTTTCCCCGATCATTCCAGTTGGATCATTGAAAAAAATAGGATTGTTAAATACATAAGAATACGGACTATAATGTAACTGCAATTCACTTAGGTCATCTTGAGTACCCCATCTACCTAAGTCCGGCATATACATTCTCGCTCCATAATCATACATCCCACTTTCCTGTAGCTCCTTTCCGTTGTACTTATAATTCTTATATCACCGTAGCAAATCTCTTCCAGCGTTATTTAAACTATTTATCATCAAAAGGAAGATTGTATTTATATTCTTGCGGAACAGGTCTTTTTTTTAATATTATTTTTTTATCAATAATACTATCCAATTTATTTCCTCCATAAATTAATAGTGTATCTTCTAAAATCATGTGAAAATCACTGTAACAGTTCTTACAATGATAAATAGTATCATTTTTGTTTTTATCGATTAAAACAAGTTCGTTAGGGAATATTTTGTTTGTATTATTAATGTATGTATAGCCTTCAAGAAAATAATCCTTTGTTTCTATTTTCTTATATGTTAGTTTAGATGCAGATAACAGTTTTTCTTTTTCACAGCCTAATAAAAATAGGACTGTAAAAAATAAAATAAAATTTCGTATCATAATTTTAATATTAATGTGAAAATTTATGAAAATACCCTCGATATATATTAGTTCCTGAGTAAGTGTGTTCGCCATAGAATGGAAAGCCAGCATTATAAATTTTACCGTTAAAGAAATTTTGTCTATTATTTTGAAATTGGTTATATGCGCCAACATATCTCATTGCAAAACCATAAAAATCTTTGGCATCTTTAAATTGTTGTTTAAAATCCGGTTTGTTTTTATGCTTATCATAAATCTTCCTCATATTAAATCCAAATAAAATATTTGAAGCTGCTCTTAAAGAAGTATAATTTTTACCTACCATTACAGGAGTGTATATATCTAATCCAAGTGATGATTTAAGATCTAGTTTTCCTTTTTTTCCATCATAATTCGCAGAATTATAAGCTAAACCCGCCAAGTCATTGAGGAAACTCTCCTCACCATTATTTGTGTTATAACTGTATTTTTTTAATAAGGAAGATAAATCTAAAGAAGTATTGAGGGTAATATTAGATCCATTTTTTCTTGTTGCAACATCACCAAAGTCACCTGTTCCATCATTTGTGAATAAGAAGTCAAAAGAGTTATTTAAAGTCCCAACTCTTTGACTTTTTTTAATGTCATAATTTCCATTTGAATCTGCTACATAAATCCCAAAATCTCCATCATTTTTTGCACTTACTATTTCATAATCTCCTTTCTTATTTTTTGTAACTCCTACACTTGCAAATGCCTCTCCCACCATACCTGTTGGGTCATTAAAGAAAATAGGATTGTTGTTTGCATAATTATATGGTTGAAAAGTAGCATCGCTTAAAGGGTCGTGTGTTCCAAACTTTCCAATATCAGGCATATAAAACCTCGCTCCATAATCATACATCCCCGTCTCTTGCAACTCTTTTCCGTTGTACTTATATTTATAAGCTGGATTTCCAGTTAATATATTGTACCCCTCATGCTTCAATCCAAACGGATAATAATTACTTTCTTCAATGATCTCTGTTCCTGCTCCATTCTTAGCGTAGCTTAATCTGGTATTTCCAAGGTGATCCGTATAGTTATACACATACTTTCCGGTTTCAACATTAAAATATCCTTCTGCCGTTGGGAAGAATTTCAATGCAGAATTTACATACTGAAAGCCATCCAGATAATCGGTTGTTTCTGTTCCGAAAACCTTTTTTATCTTCACTCCGTCTGCCCTGTAAATATAATCGGTTACTTTGGAGTTTTGGGTGATTTTTCCTGGTAAATTTAGATAATTATATTGAATGGAGGAAATTCCTTTATCCAATTGGGTGGTCATATTTCCGTTGACATCATAAGTAATGGCACTTCCTGTACTTCCTGATGCTAATGGATATCCACTGATGGCATTTCCGGTTCCAATTTCTCTAAGGTAAGATAACTTATTACTTTGTTCTCCATTTTCATAATGGTATTCCAGATTGTCCATTACTTCAGGGGCTGTATATCCCGGAAGCTGTTTTCCTCTTCTTAAAAGGCTTTTTATATTTCCATTAAGATCATAGGTAAGCTGCTCATGATATTCTCCCCTCTCTAAATTCATAGCATCCCAGAAACGTCCTTCTTTAAGGCGGTTAAGAGGATCATATTCATAAGAGTAATTTCTCAGTACCGCATCATTTTGAGTAATCCATGACATTTGGGAAATGTTTCCATTATATCTCGCCGAACCTGAAAACTGATTGTTTGGGTTGTTATAACGCAGCTCGTAGGCAAAAAGTTTATTCTGCAAATTGGCGGGATCATTAAGTTTCGTCATCCAGCCTCTTATATTGTAGACATACTTTACACTCTGCAGCGGGCTGCCTGTGGTATTTCCTACATTCTTAGTCTGTAATTGTCCCAGATCATTGTAAAGGTTTTCTGCCAGAAGCTCCTGAGCACCTCCATTGACCTGATTCCAATGTCTTATCAGTCTTTCCTGGTGATCATATTCAAAGGTTTCCTTGATGTTTACTTTGGTATCATTAGCCGACCTTTTATGCTCAATGAGACTATACGTTGGTACTCCTGAAAACTTCAGGAAACTTTCAGTCTTTGTATATCCTCCCAGATGATTCAAAGAATGAGTAGCGAGTGTCCTTCCCTTTTTATCATAGTAGGTATATGATTTTGTCCAGCCGTCATTTTCGATATTCTTAACATAAGAAGCCGTTGCGAGACTTTTAGTACTTACCGTGGAATTCTGGGTTGTCTGTGGCAATACTTCCTGCCCTAAAACGGTACTCACTACTGGAGCTTCCTGAGGATACGTATCATAATAATTAACCGTAAGAAGCTTATCCATAGTTGTAGGATAAGAAGCGTTTCCGTATTCAATATTAACCCCGTTCAGCGTAAGGCTTCCACCGCGGGTTTCAAAAGTATTGGCAGTTTGATTATCAATCGTATTCTGTATCGTATTTCTTGGATTCGTATCTCTTGTAATCCCTGTATACACTACTCTTCCGAAACGGTCATATTTGGTAAACATCCATGACTGGTCAGCTGAAAAATTCGCAATCCCATTTTTGAGAACAGTATCTCTGGATAGAATAATCTGATCTTTTTTATTGTAAACTATTTGCTCCAAGCCTTTCCCCGGAAGTTTCTTTTCTACAAGCCTGTTTCTACCATCGTATTTATATTGATAACAAAGATGCTCCATTGCGGAAGCAGAAACTGTTGCCGTAGCGGAAGCTAAAGGGGGGATCACAAATGCCAGCTGGTCGTATTCATTATAGACATAATACGTATCTGCATTTTCTGAAGAACTGATGACTTTCCTTACCAACAGAGTTTGTCCTCTCCCATTTTTAAATTCTATGGTTTTATTAGTATCTTCATCTGTTACCGTATTTTTATACAGTTGCGCTTCTCCGTATGTCCCCGATGCAATGAGCTCGGAGGAAGTAGCGCCATCTACCCAGGTAGTAATCGTAGTATATTTTTTAACTTCACCAGCTGCATTGGCTTCATATACAAAAACAATAGGTTTATTTTGCCAATCATTACCCGGATTTTTCTGGTTTAAAACTCTGTCTAACGGAGAGTTTTCCAGCGTTTTATGGCTAAAAGGAAAAGAATCGTTAATCCCATTGGACTGATAGTAGCTATTTGCACTGCCTTCTACATTGGTCTGGATATTTCCACTCAATGAGCTCATAGGAACCGGAAGCCAGCTATCTACCTGTCTTCCAAAATTATCATAAGGAATATGCGTTACCAGATCTTTTCCGGTAGGTGTAGATTTAATGCTCACAGACTGCTTAGGTCTTCCCAAACCATCAAAAAACTGAACATTCTGTATTTGCTGAAGGGATCCGTCTGAAACCGTAGTCGGTACTAAATACTGTCTGCTATAGATATAGTTTTCCGTCGTCGGAATATTGGACGAATAATTTACGTTAATGGGAGTATAAGTACCTCCATTACCAGAAGTAGATCCTCCGATATAGGCACGAAAGGTTCCATTAGCAGAACTAAAATTGAATCCCGGAAGCATACGTATACTTTGTGGGTCGGCTACTTCCGTATTAGGAGCAGGCGGTGCTGTTAAAACAACCTGCCCATAATGATGGAGGCTCCATAGCAATCCAATGCTTATATATATTCTTTTATACATCATTCTATATTAATGAGTTGCATGAGATTTCATAGTAAGAAACTGTTCTTTCAGCTGTTTAATTTCTGAAGCGATATTTTTTAAATCTGAATTTTCAGTTTCTAATTGTTGTATTTTTTCCTGCTGATCTTTTAGCTGTCTATCCTGCTTAATGACATACAGCGTAAGCTCTTCTATTTTCTGCAATAGTTTAATCTGAAATTCACCAACATTTACCCCTTCTTTCTCCATCACCTTTGCAGATGCAATTTCAGGAAGGTGCTTTTTCTCTTTAATATGTTTTGCTACCTCTTCCAGCTTTGGAAGGTCATAGTTTTCTTCGAATACAAAATCAGCTGTCGGCGTTAAGGTTACTTTCAGTTCTTTAGCTTCCAGTTTACCTTGTAGTAAGGCATTTCCACTATTAGTAATTCTCATTATTTCATTCATTGAAACCGGTGAATCTATTGCTGTCTGTTGAGAAGGAGCGCTTAAGAAACTAAATCCTTCATTACCTACGGTAACAGCTGTTTTTGCCAGACTTGCTTCTCCACTGCTGGATAACCAACCTACGTTTGCCCCATCCGCTTTTACCCCAAAACTCATATAAGAAGACGATGAGCTTCGTAAAGATCCCCAATTATTTAAAGATCCATTCACATAACGTATAGCAAAGGCATTGATACCTATCGCAGAATCACCTGATCCCGTCAAAATGTTACCAAAAACATCCAATTTTTCTTTAGGTTCTGTTCTTCCCAGTCCAACATTTCCATTATGAAGGATTGAAAGTCTTTCAGCCATACTTGTCGCATTGAGATTATCATTAACTAAAATAGAAAATTTAGACCCATATATATTCCCCGTTTCTTCAGTAGCAATTATTCTTGCCTTAGGAGAATTAGAATACCCTGCAAATTCTAACATGGGATATTTAGGACTGGCTGAAGTACCACTCCAACCTGCAGTCGAAATCGTTATTTTCCCTCCGTTCTGGTCTCCAACTTCCAGATTGGAATGTGGATCATGAACCCCAATTCCTATATTATTAGATGTAGGTGTAGACGTTTGATTGACAATACTCCCAGATGTATATAATTGTGCGAATGATAATTGTGCTGCTAAAGTTCCTGCAATGAATATTACTTTTTTCATAATTTGAGTTTTTATTGTTTATAATTATATTTAAATTCCTTTAAGAGGTTCCCTGTTTGACTGTTTTCTCTGATTTCTTTAAGCCTGTTAGCTAAGTCATAAAGATATACCTCCCTGATCCCTGATGGCGGAGTAATGCTTCGAACACCTATTAAAGGGTCATAGGTATAGGTGGTAATCTGATAATTAGCCAGACTGTTTCTGAATGAGTCTAGTACTGACAAAAATGATGTTTCATCATTATTGACTGAAGCTGAGGCATCAGTATTAGAAGCATTGACAATTGAATCAATAAGTGACTGCTGGATATCTATCAATTTAGCCCCCTCAATCTTAGCAATGGGCTGTGTTTGATTATACCCCCAGATAATTACTGTTGAAAGTCCGTCCCTTGTTGTAAACTGCAAAAGGTTACCCTTAGAATCGTATTTGTCATAAGTTACATTAGTAGAAGAGCTATTATTTTGAAGATCATAAGATAATACAGATATCGGAAGTGCTAGGCTTCCAGTCTGGGCAGAAGGCAAAGTGACAGGATAAACAATTTCTGTTTTAGACAAGACTTTTGTATTAGTTCCTATTATCTGAGAATTTGTATCCAGTAATGGGATTCCCGTCATGTTTAGATTAATAAGCTTAGTATTATTTAATGTTTGGGCAAATTTTTTCTCAGAAATAATGGTTCTGCCATCCGGAGTACTTGTGTTTACTTTATTATTGTTCATGTATGAAATATCATCATAGGTGAGGGTACTCTGAGTTATCAGATTTCCACCAGTATTCTTTTCTTCAATCTGGGAGGAAAGCAATGCATAGGGCTTGACAAATTCTTTTTGAAACAGTTCCCATGCATTTGATATTTTTTTCACCCTAGTAGTATAATCTTGGTTTACATTTCTACAATTTATAGCCAGAATATTATTTTTAGATAAGTTCTTACAGTAGTCTTTATCAATAAATCCATAATTCATTTTGACAGTTTTGATCACTGCATTGTCTTTATAATAATCTTCCTGTACTAATTTTCCTCTGGCAAAACTTCGATCTTCAAGATCCGTTTCTTTATTTTTAAGATAATCCTGAAGTGTATGATCATAGTTAAATTGTGGAGTATGTATCTGTATAAAATAGTTGGCGCTATTCAGCATATCTGGATTTGTCTTATAAGTTGAGAATGTATGCTGCTTTTGCACTTGTCCATCAACATATTCAAAAACATTGGAATATTCAATATTACTACTGGAATATGCCTGAAGCTCTATATTTGAACCAGTCTGTTTAAGTTCTTTTTTTAGAGTGTAGCCTCCTGGTGCACTTTGCTTATATTCAATATAGTCAACAAAACTATACAGTGATTTTAAAATGCCACTGGATTCAATAGAGTTGAGGTCCTTCGTATATCTATAAGTCTTTACTACCGGTGTTATATTATCTGCATTATCTATCATTTTTTGGATTCTCATACCACTCGCTATTCCAACCTCATTACCTATTTGGGGGAAAAAAGCGGTCGCCGAATTTCTCATCAGTTTGGAAGAAAATGTATTAGGCTCATAAAAAAATTCTGTATATCCTTTTGTAGGATAGATAACTTTTTTCAATAAACCTATATCATTAAAATCAGAATTTACATTTCTATTATTTGAAAGTATTTCGGTATCTCCTGTATTAGCATAAAACTTATAATCAGGAATCATCATATTACCTTCTGAATTTCCATTATAATATCCCCAATAATCTACCCCTCTTGTGGCATCATCTGGAAAAGAAGTATCCTTATAATACTCAAATCCATAGTCTTTATTATTGATCTTTAAAGCAGTAAGCAGCCACCTTCTTTTTGAGCTTCCTTTTGAGCTAATAGTGAAATCAATGGTTTTAGTAATATTATTTTGATATTTTTCTTCAATCTTTTTTAGTTTATACGATTTATAACCCAAGTCATCATTGTAGGTATCATAAGTAAAAAAAATAGTATAAAGATTATCAACATTTATCTCCTTCAGCATTGCTTTTTTTGTAAGATTGATTCTAATATATGGACTTTGCCAGGTACTACTTTGTGAAGATCCTGACACAGAATAACCCGCCCAAGAATAATCATATTGCGCTGTTGTATTTTGTGCTTCCTGATAAAAATATCTGTTGAGGTCAAATGAAAAATTGAAACTGTTTGCATTCGTTAAATGTGGCATTGCATTTTTTTGCGTACAGTAATTACTGCCTGCGCCAATAGGGTCGTCCTCATTATAAATGTACTTTATTGTACGCCCATTATTAAGTTCCACTTTATTTAAATACCAGGAAGTAATTGTAAAGTTAGCATCACCTGTGTATGCGCCTTGATTAGTCTGATAGTTTCCTAAATCACTCGAAATTTCTAAATTATCGTATCTTCCTCCGAAATAATATTTGTTACCATTGCCGTCAATAATTTTGAATGATGATATTTCTGGTTTGCAATTGGTCTGTTCAGCAACCCATTGCTGTGAATACCCGGAGATATCTACTATGAGGTTAGGATCGTTAGATCTTATTAAAGGAGTGCCATCATTGCTTAAAGTAAAATATCCTGAAATACCTAAGAAATTAAAATTATACTTGTCAGATTCAAGTTCTGAAGAAGTAGAACCATTAAAAATTCCCGGCCAAGGAGTAGAAAGCCCACTGCTCAGCTGGAAGTTTTTTGTATAGATGTCATTAGCTGATTTATTATTTGCTATTGCCGATAAAAATCCATTAAGAGAAGCGGATTGAATGGTTGTAAAATCGTCTGGAATCCCTCTTACTTCACGTGTAATAGCACCAGAAGCGTTAATGAACCAGTTCAATCCCGCAAACCCTGACTTTTTTGTAGGAATAAATCCTGAAGAATCATAACCTAAAGATATTGAACTGCTAAAACCATCAATATTGATATCCAATAAAGGAATATTAAGATCAATAGTGCCTCTGTTCATATTGATGGGAATATTACCCATCCTTTCATAACTGTAAGATTCAGGTGATTTGATATTGATAGGTTTCAAATTGAGGTCTTGCCCTTTCAATTGGAAAGAAAAACCAATTAATATTATTAATAATATGGGTAAATATAATTTTTTCATCAAGTTTATTTTTTTATCAATTTAGCATTCGCCGTTTTATTAGTATCCGTTTTTATAGCCACCAGATACGCTCCCTGAATCAAAGCCTGAGTATTGATCTTGGTCACTCTGTTCTTTGTTTTAACACTTTGAAGCTGTCTTCCGCTCATATCATACAAAAGAATATCAGCATCTTTGAAATCAAAACCGATTTCTACATAAGCATAATCTGAAACTGGGTTTGGATAGATTTTGATGTCATATTTTTCGATTAATTGATCAACCTGCTTGTCTCCCAGTTTAACAATCTTCCAGTTTTCCTTACCCAATTCTTCTGCACTGGTTCCGGCTAATACAATTGAACCATCTCTGTTGAGTTTCAAATCGGAAAGCCTTTCCTCTTTCTTCCTTGATTCTCCGGTGATATGCTTTCTCCACTGTTCATTGCCATTCTGATCTAAGTACAGCATCCAAAAAGTTTCATCATCGGTTTGTATTCTTCCTTCTGCCTGAGTATAACCTCCCAATAATATTCCTTTGGAAGATTTATCATCTGCAGAATGAAGGACACTCATACTCATTAAAATATCTCTATTATTGAAGTTGTAGGATTTCTGCCATTGTTCATCGCCTCTTTCGTTTAAAGAAATCAGCCATAGATCTGTGCCTTCTTCAATCCCTACAGTTTTGTTTCCTGATCTTTCTGATCTGGATTCGCCACCAATGATGAAGCCATTTGAAGTTATAGCCAAAGTTCTGATGTGATCATCTCCTTTACCACCAAAGTTCTTTTCCCATTCTACTTTTCCGTTTTTGTCTAATTTGACAATCCAGTAGTCGCCTTCGCCGAAGTTATCCGTGGATTTTGCGATGCGGGATGCGGGATTCGTGGCAGTAGTTTCACGGGTTTTAGTTTCAGATCCCGAAACACGAACCTCGGAACTTCTGGAGTAGATTCCCAATAAAGCCCCACCATCCTTTGTTGGAATCATTTTTTCGACTTCATCTAAGCCTTTTCCGCCTAAAATTAATTGCGAAAGTTCTTTTCCATCCTTATCCAGTCTTGTAATCAAAACGTCTTTGGAACCGTACCCTCTTGCAGCATTCTGTACATTTCCGGCAACAAAGAATCCTAAATCCGTCGTTTGAATCACAGCTCTGGCTTCTTCATCAGAAGAACTTCCCAATGTTTTCTGCCATAGTTCATCTCCAAATTCATTGATTCTGATCAGCCAGATGTCTGATCCTCCTTTGGAATCCTCTTTTTTATCCAGTCCTTTTCCTGAATAAGAGGTTCCGGCTAAGAGAAATCCACCATCCTGTGTGGTAACTGTGGCTGATAAATAATCATGATTTTGTCCGGAAAAGTATTTTTCCCAGACCTCATTTCCTTGCTGGTTGAGCTTTACCAAATGGAAATCGTAACCGTTGTTTTGCTTACTTCCTGAAGTCTGTTGTTTATTGCTTTGAATAGAGCTTCCCGTGATCAGATACTGCTGGTCGATGGTTGTGGTGACCTGGCTTAGAAAATCCTGAGTAGAGGATTTGATATCTTTCTGCCATACCACTTCCTGGGCAGAGATGCCTAAGACCGTGCATAAAGTAAATGCACCGATATAGAATTTTTTCATTATTGTATTGTTGTTTTCTGAGTTGTAATTAGTTTATTGAAAACCGCACAAATTTAACACTTTTTAAGACATCAAAATCACTTTAATACAGTTTACTGTAAATCATACTATTAATAATTAAATCTTCTTTATGATGGAGTAAAGTATGTCTTATTCTGATGTAAAATTATCTCTGTGCAACGACAAAACTTGTCGTATAAAAAATATTCACCAGAACTTCAAGCCTTATTATGAAATTATATTAGAAAAAAGCAACATTTCTATCAACTTTTAAACAATAAGAAACAATCTCTATATCATCTTTAACCATTTCATTACCAGCTATTGACATGCTTTATTTTTATTAATAATTTTACTTTATGATGAGAAAAAACTATTACCAGAAATTGGCATTTATGGTCACAATACTGACTATTTTATTCGCCTATCAGAAATATACCAGCAAGGAAAAAGAACCATTTCCTGAAGTTACATTCATATCTGATTCTTCCGTATCTTCCAATCTATCAGATTTCGATCCCAACCTATTGGATAAAGAGCAATGGCATACGCTTGGATTTTCAGAAAAGCAAGTCGCTACGATTCTTAAGTATAAAAGTATCGTAGGTGGAAAATTCACTTCAAGAGAACAATTGAAAAAATGTTATGCTATTTCTGAGGAAAAATTTAGTGAATTGGAAACTTTCATATTACTTCCCGAAGCTACAGAAAAAGGAAATTCTAAAAAATTTAATACTGTAGAAAAAAAAGAAATTACTATTTCGGGAAAATTCAATCCTGATCAGTTTTCTGCCAGCGACTGGCTCAAAATGGGCTTCAGTGAAAGACAGGCAGAAGCCATTTTAAAATATAAGAATTATCTAGGGGGAAGTTTTATCAGCAAAGAGAAGTTTAAAGAATGTTTTATCATTTCACCGGAAAATTACGGTAAACTAGAACCTTATCTTTTACTACCGGCAAAAACTCCCGAAAACTTCAGGAATTACTCAAAGAATAATTCGGTTAAAACCAAAATTCAATATCATTCTTTTGATCCTAATCAGCTGGATTTAGAAGGTTGGAAAACACTTGGATTTTCAGAAAAACAAGCTTTGACCATCATCAATTACCGTGACCGGAATTTGAGGGGAAGCTTTAAAAGTATGGATGATCTGCAGAAATGTTTTGTGATTTCTCCAGAGAAATTTCAGGAGCTGAAACCTTATATCAAGCTTCAGGAAAAACAGCAGGAAAAAACAGATTTTTCTAAAACCGATCTCAATGCGATTAGTTTCAGACAACTTATAGAATTTGGTTTAGATGAAAGAAGTGCCGGTTCCATCATTGGTTTCCGAAAAAAACTGGGAGGTTTTGTCAATAAGCAGCAGATTTTAAGCACTTATAATATTGATCAGGATCTTGTTCAAAAACTGATCTCAATAGCTCCACCATTGAATACTTCAGATGTTCCAAAATATTCATTAGTAGACGCTCCTGAGGAATGGCTTAAAAATCATCCTTATTTCAAGTACTCTGCAGATAAAATCATATTTTACCGGATCAGTAATCCTGATGATAAAAAAATATGGAAATTTTTAAAATTGAAACCTGAGTATGAAGAAAGAATGAGATTATATATAAAATAATCCCTTACAAAAAAACTGAATTTCAAATACTTACCCTACTCTACTTAGGATTTTGAAGGACCAATGTATCCCCGGTAAAAACTATTCCAAAATATGATATTGGAATAGCTATCATCTGAAGCAGGATTCTAAATTTTAGTGATGCATATAGCTGCTTGGGCCGTTGGTCCCTTCAATAGATTCAGGCAGGATTCCATATCGATCCCGTAAATTCACTGTACCTAATGTTTTTCCTGTATTGATATCGATTACACTGATGGTTCCGGAGTTGATGTTAGGGATATCCAATAAATTATTTTGTACTGCTACAACATCTTTTCCTGATTTGGTTTTAAAGAAGGCCATATGATGTGCCCCTTTATCTGCGTTAAATGTTTTCAAAAGTTTGAGTTGGGGAAGATTGCCCAAATCAAAAACAAGCACTTTTCCGGGATCTGCAAAACTCACATACAATTTGTTTGAATCGTCAATATACATTTCAAGTGCCCAGCCCAATCCTTGTGTGCTTCCTTCAAAAATTTTACTGAAAGCATCATATTTTTTGGTTGCCGTATTGTATGGAGCAATCCAGATATCTCCTCCAAGCATTGTTGTAGCAAGTGCATATTGTGGAAATTTTCCACGCAGTAATAAAACTTCAACAGGACTGGACATATCTGTCGGCGAATCTGCTACCTGATAGGTCTCCTTGAGTTCATAAGTATTGAGATCTAATAAAGTACACGTATTCCCTACGCCGGTAGTAAGATCCGGGTGAATGGTAGAGGTTACCATCATTAATCCTTTTTCTTCATTAATTGAAATACCGTGTGGATACATTATAAATTGGCTGGGATTAGCTTGAATTGGTGCTTTAATTGTTTTAATAAGCTGATTATTATTAGCGTTAAAAACACCTATGCTGCCATCTTTTGGACCTCCTGCCCCACCCATAAAGGTCATAAAATATCTTCCGTCATTGGTGAAAAATAAATTCTCACCCACTGTATTCTCACCCGTATCAATAGGGATTGCATTCATTAATTTTGGCTGTCCATCCTCGTCTTCTTCTGTCTTTATCTCATAGAGATAACTGCCTCCCAAAGCTGTTGTGAACATTTTTTTAGCATTCTGATTATAATAAATATGATGTGGCAACACGCCAACACCCAGTTCAAGCCTGCTGCTGATATATCCGAAATTTGGGGCTTCAGGATCGAGTTCAATAACGGCAATTCCGTCTGGTAATCCTTTTAGGCTTCTGTAATCAATGTAAAACGAAGAATCATGTGGATGATCCGAATTATGGTTATCATCATGACAAGTAGTGAATATCACCAAAGTAACAAATAAAATAGCGGTATTAAATTTTAATTTCATGATTTCCAGGTTATAGTTATTATTACTATAAATATAACACATTTTAAGTGTAAAATAATATATATTACACTTAAGTGTGAAAAATTAACAAATAACTATAGATTCATTTTCAGTAGTTTATACTGAAATTTATGACTAGAAAACCATTAAAATATCTGCTGCGAGCTAGTCTATTGTTTTGCTGGAATCAGAAAGCAAAGTGTTCAAAGTATTCATTTCATCTTCTGTCATATCTCTCCATTTTCCGACTGGGAGATCAAGCTTGATGTTCATGATACGGATTCGTTTCAGTTTTTTTACTTCATATCCAAGATATTCACACATTCTTCGGATCTGTCTGTTGAGTCCCTGAGTAAGAACAATTCTGAAGTTCATATCATCAATCTTCTCTACTTCACATTTTTTTGTCACCGTATCCAGGATAGGAACTCCATTCCTCATCTTTTCAATGAATCTTGGATTGATTGGTTTATCTACACGAACAATATATTCTTTCTCGTGATTATTACGGGCTCTTAAAATTTTATTAACGATATCTCCATCATTGGTCAAAAGAATAAGTCCTTCACTTGGCTTATCCAGTCTTCCGATAGGAAAAATTCTTTTCGGGTGGTTGATATAGTCTACGATATTATTTTTCTCACGCTTTGTATCTGTAGTACAAACGATTCCTACAGGTTTATTAAAGGCTATATATATAGGCTTTTCCTCAGATTCTCTGATGGGTTTCCCGTCTACTTCTACAAGATCTTCGTCAGATACTTTTGTTCCCAACTCAGGAATTTCACCATTTATTTTAATTCTACCTTCTTCCAAAAGTTTATCTGCCGCTCTTCTTGAACAGTATCCTACTTCTGATAAATATTTATTGATACGCGTTTTTTCCATTAGTCTTTTCCGTAGCCGGTATAATTTTTATTGCTGAAAATGGTAATTCCATAGCTTAAACCTATAAAAAAACCATCAGCTCCATCTTTTAGTTTGTGTGATTCAAAAACAATTCCTCCTTCCTGGCTTAATCTTTTTGAATAAGAAACCTGCATTCCAAGTCTCCCGCCCCAAAACTCTGTATCTGAAATAGCAGAGTGATTAAGTTGCTTTCCGTAATTGATATCTATATAAAAAGGTCTTTCCCCGGGAGAGAAAATAATCTTCGGCTGAATAACCCAATAAATCAAATGATAATTATCCTGTATAAAGCTATATTTGAACCCCGTTCCCAGTGCAAAGTTAGGAAGAAAATTATAACCTCCTATAGCAGTAATACCATAAGTCAGATTTCCTAATGATGATCTATTTTCAATATACTGCGAATTGTTGGTCTGATTCTTCTTATTAATATTAAAACCCACATTAAGAGAAGGGTTTAAATAAAAGTCCATTTTTGATTTTCCTGTATCTACTTCTTGAGAAAATGTCTTAAAAAAAATACATACAAATAAAAAAAAGGATAATTTTATTTTCATAGACCTTCAAATCTGTAGTCGTTACTTAAAAACTGATCTGTAGCATCTTCAATAGCATAGTCTCCGATTTTTGTACGTCTTAGTTGTGTCAGATAGGCACCTACTCCCAATTCCTGCCCGATATCATGTGCCAGACTTCTGATATACGTTCCTTTTGAACAGCCTACTAAGAAACTTATCAAAGGAAAATCTATTTTAACATCCTGGATATAATGAATGGTTGTTTTTCTGGACTTCATCTCCACTTCTTCACCCGCTCTTGCCAGGTTGTAAGCTCTTTCACCATCAATCTTAATGGCTGAATAAATGGGTGGTTTCTGCTCGATTTCTCCAACAAATTTTACCAAGACTTCTTTTACCTGTTCTTCAGAAATATGAGTGATTTCCTGATGAAGAATCTCAGGTTTTTCAGTGTCATAAGATTCGGTTTGTACGCCAATCTTGATCTCTGTCCAATATTCTTTGGGAGCATCCTGAATTTCAGGAATTTTCTTCGTGAATTTTCCACAGCAGACAATAAGAAGCCCCGTTGCTCTGGGATCTAAGGTCCCGGCATGTCCTATTTTGAATTTCTTAGGAAGGTCAAACTCCCTTTTAAGTTTATATTTCATTTTATTGACAGCCTGGAAGGAAGTCCAGTCCAAAGGCTTGTCCAATAAAAAAACGTATCCTGATTTCAGTTCTTCAGCAGTCATGAATGGGTATAAAGATGAGTAATTTCTTATTTAAAGAAATAAAAATAAATCAACAGGGCAACTCCAACAAAAATACGGTACCAGCCCCAAGGTTTAAATCCATATTTATTAAGTACTCCAATAAATGCCTTAATAGCGATAAGTGCTACGATAAATGCTACAACATTACCAATCACGAAGATCATGATGTGATCCTGTGAAGACATAATCATTTCATATCCTTTCTGCGGATTGGGTGTTTCTTTTCCCCAGGTTTTAACAAAAACTGAATATACAGTTACTGCCAGCATCGTAGGTACAGCAAGGAAGAAAGAGAATTCTGCAGCCGCTTTTCTGGTAAGCCCCTGTGTCATCCCTCCAATGATAGAAGCTGCACTACGGCTTGTTCCCGGCATCATCGCAAGACATTGCCAGAAACCAATGGTAACAGCTTTTCTTATGGTAATTCCTTTTTCGTCATCAATTTTAGGATTTTTAAACCAATCATCTGCAAATAGCAAGACAACACCTCCTAAAACCAATACTGAAGAAATAGCAATCTGATTCCCAAGAATCGCTTCAATTTTATCATCGAATAAATATCCTAATACCAATGCCGGAACTACAGCAAAAGCTAGTTTAAAATAGAACTGAATATTATTTAAGTCAAAAAACTTCTTCCAGTATGCTACTACCACAGATAAAATGGCTCCAAACTGAATAGATACCTGAAACATTTTTAAAAATTCTGTTTCTTCCAGCCCCATAAGGTTAGCCGTAAATCCCATGTGTGCAGTAGAAGAAATCGGAAGATATTCTGTAAGCCCCTCTACAATGGCAATAATAATTGCTTTGATTAAATCCATATTCCTTTAAAAAATTAAAAGATTAAAAGATTTAAGAATTAAAAGACTGGCTATTGCCGAAATAAATATTAATCATTTGATAGATGAAATTGTATCACTGGGTATACATTTTCAGATTAATATTTAACTGAATCTTTTAATTCTTAAATTTTTTAATCTTAAATAAAATTATTTTATTTATTTATTTTCTTTTTAAGATAGCATACACTTCTATTACAAATCCAATAACAACAAATAGAGGTGCTATTCTGATTCTTCTGATAGAAAAGATACCGTCATTCCATGAGTTTGGGTCAAATTTTCCATCTACCGTATTGGCATCCGGTCCCATCATCAGTAGAAATCCTACTACAATGAATGCTAGTCCTATCAGCATCCATTTGAAATTCTGCTGCCCAAAATAGAAAGTGCTTTCCTGTGGGACTTCTGCTTCATGTCCAAAGTCTGAAGCGGAAAATTTATTTGTTTTTTTGCTCATTTTTAAGAGTAGTATAAGTCGTCAACGTTTGATTTTAAGAATCTCCATGTAGCGAAAATCGTACTTAAGACAGAAATAAAAACTCCTACTCCAAGTACTAAGATCACTAACCAGAAGTACTGGTTGTTGTCCTGTACGAAAGCAGAACCAATCTGGCTTGTGAAATAATACCAAACACCTCCTAAGGCAAGAAGACCTATTAAAGAACCAATAGCTCCTAAAATAACGGCTTCTATAATGAAAGGTTTAAGGATAAATCTTCTTTTCGCTCCTACCAGCTGCATTGTTTTAATAATAAATCTCTTCGAGAATATTTTCAGACGGATAGAGTTGTTGATCAAAACAACCGCCAATATCAGGAACAGAACTGAAAATCCTAAGATCCATTTTAAAATTCTGCTCAGGTTATTGTAAACATCCACCATTAAAGTGCTGTCATTTTTCACATCAATAATCCCTGGAACAGATTTGATTTCTTTAATTGCTTCATCAATTTTTGCAGGATCTACAAATTCTGGTTTTAAAGCAACTTCAATGGAAGAAGGGAAAATATTTTCTTCAAACAGTGCATCACTGTCGATTCCCATCGTTTTCTTGGCTTCTTTTGCAGCCATGCTTCTTGAGATATAGGTCGCTTTTTTTACAGGAGCTAACGTCTGTACCTTTTTAAAAGTTTCTTCCTCTAGTTTTGCAATTTTTACAGAATCTTTAGCATCATAATTTTCATCAAAGTAGGCGTTCACCACCAATTGTTCTTTGATATAGTCAGAATATTTCTGGGCATTAATCAAAATAAGCCCCATTAACCCTAACAAAAATAACACTAAGGCAATACTTATCACAACTGTAATATTGCTGGACCGAAGCCTTTTCTTATTAAATTCATCTACAGATTTAGCCATTAATATTAAAATTTTTGGCTAAAATAGAAAAAATCTTCCGAAATTTGGGACGAAAAAAAGAAAATCACTGTTAATAAAATCATAAAAAACGTTGAGTGTAAAAGCAAAAAAGCATCTTGGTCAGCACTTCCTGACAGATGAAAATATCGCAAGAAAAATCGTAGAAGGTCTTAGTTTTGAGAACTATAATAACATAATGGAAGTAGGTCCCGGGATGGGAGTTCTTACCAAATATCTTCTTGAAAAAGATCAGAACATCTATCTTGCAGAAATCGATACAGAATCTATCGAATACCTGAAAAACAATTATACAAAGGTTACTGAAGAAACTTTTGTAGGAGATTTCCTGAAACAGGATTTCAGTTTTATCAAAGATGATCAGATTGCCATCATTGGAAATTTCCCATATAACATTTCTTCACAGATCTTGTTTAAAATTGTAGATCATTACGAGTTGATCCCTGAAATGGTAGGAATGTTCCAGAAAGAGGTAGCTCAAAGAACGGCTGCCGTACCGAGAACTAAAGATTACGGTATTCTTTCTATTCTGATACAGGCCTATTATGATGTAACCTACATGTTTACAGTACATGAGAATGTCTTCAATCCGCCGCCAAAGGTAAAATCCGGGGTAATCCGCCTTACAAGAAATCCAAAAGATGGTCTTGCAGGCAATGAAGTTTTATTTAAGCAGATTGTAAAAGCAGGTTTCAATCAAAGAAGAAAAAAGCTTTCTAATGCTTTAAAAATATTAAATATTCCTGAGCCATTAAAAGGACATGAATTTTTAGACAAAAGAGCTGAAGAACTAAGTGTAGCAGACTTTATATACTTCGCCAATCTCTGGAAAGACAATAAATAAAACCTATAAAAGCTCCTCATCAGGAGCTTTTTTTATTGGATTAAAGATCTTATTCTTTAAAAAAGCAGAAAGCCTTTCAAAATAAATCTGAAAGGCTTTCTTTTATATTACATTATCAATTTTAATTTCTGTTTTTCAACATAATCCATCCTGACCAGTTCATCTGAGCTTTTGATTTTGGATACTCAAAATTAAACTTATACCAGTATGTTGCTGTTGGAAGTCTCTTCCCTCCTACGGTTCCGTCCCAGATAGGAGCTTCTTTTGAGAATCTGAACATTTCCACTCCGTATCTGTCATATACAGATCCTGTAAAGTTTTTGAAACCCCCAAGAGCTTTTAGATCCAATACATCATTGATTCCGTCTTCATTAGGAGTAATGATATTATTGATCTGCAGTGTAAAGAACTCAAGAGAACCCACACAATGTGTCCCTACTCTTCTTACTAAAACCGTATAGTTGGTATTATCCAAAAGATTGGTAAACACATTTGAAGCCTGCCAGCTGATTCCGTTATCAAGGGAATATTCCAATGTACTTGGTAAATTGTTCATCGGAGGGTTCTCAGCAGTGATCGTTACTGTTTTTTTGATGCTTTCATAGTTTAAAGCAGTAACAAAAGGAGTAGCTGCTCCCATTACTTTAGCTTCGAAGATTTTCTTACAGATCCCATTGTCAATTTCCACGGTATAAATTCCCCATTGGTCTACAACAATTTTCTGAGTGGTAGCTCCTGTACTCCAAAGATATTTATAACCTGTACCTGCTCCTGCATCTAAAGTCACTTTATCACCGATACACATTTCAACATCTTTCAATGGTGAAGTGATTTCCGGAACAACTTCGATTCTAATAGTTGCCGGATTCAGAGATTTACAGCCTTTTGGTCCAAGCGCGTATACTGTAAATGTTGTAGTCTGGTACAAAGTAACCGTCTGCATATTGCCTGTTCCCATAAAGTTGCTCCAAAGATAGGTATCTCCTCCTTCAGCGGTAAGGGTTACAGATTCTCCCGGGCAGATTTGCATTCTGGAAGCTTTTACTTTAGCTGTTGGTGTTGTTTCTTTCTGTAATTTCAGTTCAACCATTTTGCTGCAGAAACCACCATTGGAAACCACCACATAAAGGATTTGACCATCGTTTCCATTATAGTTTAATGGAGTCTGAATATAATTGTTATTCTGTGCAACTGCATCAGCCTGGTTTGCATAGAATTTGAAGATAGCTCCTGGAGTCGGACTTATCGCCGGCATAATTGTACTTAAATCAAAAGTGGTAATATCCGGTGTTGTACAAAGTAGCAATGTCGCATCCTGAGCCTGTGGAGTTGTTCCTCCGTGAATCTGAATGGTTGCTTTACCCGGACATGGATTTCCTGGAACGCTTACTTCAATAGTATACGTACCCGGTTGTACAGCCGTAATAGTATTGGTAGTGGCATTAGGTACCGGAGCACCATTAAAATACCATTGATAGACAAGGTTAGGATCATTTACTGAAGCAGTGATTACCTGAGGTACGTTGTCACAGACATTGATATCAGAAGGTAATTTTGTGCCTGCAGGATCTAAAAGGTCTACTCCAATATTGAAAGATCCACCTTCAAGGAATACGGCAGAGTCATAACTATGGTCACTGTAATCGGCAATTACCATTTTGAAGTGGTATTGCTGCCCGGCTACTACTGTTGCTGTAGCCGTCAATGGAATTGTTCTTCCATTAAAGTTCGTTTCAACATTACCGGTGTTATACCCTGCAAAATACTGTTCATTTACCGCACCACAACTCCCTGATATTGCAGGGTGGATATTGGTAATACTTACTGGTCCTGCTCCTCCCGGAAGCACAGCCATATTCACATAAGGACCTCCTGAAGTAGGTCTAAGCAAGATTGCAAAAGCATCTGCAAAGGTACACGGGAATGAACCGGTATATTCTTCGGATGCAATCAGATAATTAAATTTAATCTGACTTGTAGTAGGAACGAAATCAAATTCCAAAAGGACAGCATCATTCAATCTACTTTCCACTACCCCAATAACTTGTGCAAGATCAGCATCTGATCCTCCACCGTTGACATCACTAAGCCCGCCTTCGAAGGTATTACCAGCTCTTCTCGCATATCCTGTAGAAAGGATAAGCCCATCTTTAAAGGGAAAGTTGGTTGTAGCTTTATGAAAATATCCCCAAGCTCTGTCTGCATTACTTGCGGCATGATTAGGAGTAATCTTCACATTAGTTACATTAGGTGTCAGACAGGTATTGGTCCCGGATGAGATCAATACATCTTTTACCATTTTCTCTATAGTAAAACTAGACTCAGGATATGATGGGGCATTCACATCAATAAAAGCACCTGCTCTTCTTGATAGAGTTGTACTCATTTCTTTTGCCTGCTTCCTGGGTGGCTGGTTTTGTGAAAATAAAAAAGTCGAAATGACTAAAAAAAATAAACAAAGCGGTAGATGTCTTCTCATAATATTTTTGTTTCAACAAATTTAATTTTTTTTTAAATATCTCATATACATATTTGTGTTTTTTACGATAAAAAAACAAAATAAGAACCTTTTACAGTAAATTTCTGTTAATCAATCCCTATTCGTTCAATCGCTACGTAATGTGGCAGCATCCTGTTACAAATTGTTTTAACATATTTATCCCCTATTTTAAATAATTCACAAAACACGATAACAGATATTCTTAAAAACAACAAAATCTTCCGTTGCTGAAAGATTTTGTTGTTTATTTTATATTTTAAAAAAATATCTAATTTCTGTTCTTTAGAAGAATCCAACCTGAACGCTGCTCCATTTTCTTACTGGCCGGGTTTTCCCATTGTACCCTGTACCAATAAGTACCTGTAGGAAGATTGAGACCTTTTAAAGATCCTTTCCATATAGCATCACCTTTTCCAGCTTTGAATACTTCCGCTCCGTATCTGTCGAAGATAGAAGCTGCGAAATCTTTATATCCGCTGATTCCTGTAAAATCTATGGTATCATTTATACCATCCATATTAGGGGTAATAGCATTACTGATAACAAATGTGAAATAATCCAGCGAAGTACCACATTTAGCGCCTTTCACTCTTACCATCAGAGAATATGTTGTATTATTCAAAATACCTGTAAATACATTTGATGATTGCCATGTCAACCCTCCATCTATTGAATATTCTAAAGTTCCTCCTGTAGGATTGCTTGCCGTAAGAGTAAGAATATGATTATCATACACCACATTTGTAAACTGTGGCAGATCAGGATTGATCAGTTGAGCAGAGAAAGTTTTGGAACAAACTCCATTGCTGATTATCACAGAATAAGCTCCCGCAATACTAGTCGTTATTGTCTGAGTGGTTGCTCCTGTACTCCATACGTAAGTATAATTGGGTCCTGAACCGGCATCAAGAGTTCCTTTATCTCCGGCGCAGACAAATACATCTTTCAATGTAGAAACGATTGCCGGAACTACTTCAATGGTAACTTTAGCTGGGTTCACAGAGCTACATCCGTTTCCTCCCAATGCATATACTGAATATTCTGTTGTTATTGTAGGTGTCACTACCTGAGTATTTCCATTTCCGGTAAGTCCGATCCAGTTATAAGTAATTCCTCCGGTGGCTGTCAATGTTACAGATTCTCCTTCACAAATTTTTAATTTGGAAGCTGTAAGACCTGCTATAGGTGGCCCTACCTGAACAGTTACCGTTGCCGGTGTTGCAGATATACATCCATTAGCTCCAACAGCAAATACTGTATATACTGTAGTGGTAGTAGGGGAAACAACCTGAGTGCTTCCGTTTCCTGTAAGACCATTACCCCAGTTGTAGGTTACACCTCCTGAAGCAGTCAATGTTACAGATTCTCCCACACAAATACGCGGTTGTGATGAAACAACTGCAGCCACAGGTTTTACTTTATCTTCCTGTACCGTTACTGTTGAAGTAAAGGTACAGCTTAAATTTCCTGGCTGTGATACATTCGTCACTGTTAAAGTATAGGTACCCCCTGCGCTTACAACAGGAGTAAGTGTATTGCCTCCCGATACAATAGTTCCTCCGGCTGTTGTCCATGCAATGGTAGATCCCGCAGGCACTACAGATGTTGAAGCATTAATTGTAATCTGAGGGGTTGTACAGGTAATTGTTTGTGGTGCAGCAATCGTAAGAGTAGTTTGAGGGGTGCTCAATAATTGAAGAGACACCACATAGCTACAACCTCCATTACTTACCAATACATAAATCGTCTGGTTTGCTGGCGGAGTATATGCTGTAGGAGTTCCAATAAAGTTTCCGTTAGCAGCATTGGCATCAGCCTGGTTTATATAATAGGTAAAGGTAACTCCTGCGGTAGTCGTGATCTGAGGCTGTGCCTCTGTAAGGTTATAAGTCAATCCTGGTTGATAACACTTGTGCAATATTGCATTCTGTGCAGTAAAAGGTTCTGATACTTCAATCGTTATAGTAGCAGGGTTTTGAGATACACATCCATTAGCCCCTACCGCTGTAACAGTATAAGTCGTTGTAACGGTAGGTGATACAGTTTGTGTATTCCCTGTTCCCGAAAGTCCATTCCCCCAATTATAAGTAGCGCCTCCTGAAGCAGTAAGTATTGCAGAATCACCTTTACAGATTTTCAATTTGTTTGTGGTAAGTCCGGTAACTGGCGGAGCACTATTTCCTGTTACAGTTACATTGCCTACAGCAGTACAACTGAGATTTCCGGGCTGATAAATTTTTGTTATGGTTAAAGTATATGTTCCCGCGGCATTGATCACAGGGTTTAAAGTCGTTCCTCCTGAAACAATATTTCCTCCTGTTGTTGTCCAGTTGAACGTAGCACCTGTTGGATAAACCGAAGCCGAAGCATCCAGTGTAGTCTGAGAACTAGCACAGGTTAGTACTATCGGAGGGGCTATTGAAACCGTCATTTGTGGTGCTTTTATCAACTGAAGTTCGGCTACTTTGGCACAGAAACCGTTTGCTACTCTCACATATACCGTTCCTCCTGCGCTTTGGTAAACTGTTGGAGTAGGAATTGTATTTGTATTTCCTGCATTGGCATCTGCCAGTGTCGTATAATATGAAAATACAGCTCCTGGAGTTGTACTTATTGAAGCTTGTGCTGATGTTAAATTGAATGTGGCATTTCCGGCAGCATAACAGGCCGTTAATGTAGCATTTTGTACTGTAGGTGATGTCCCGCCTACTACTGTAATGGTAGCCTCTCCCGGACAGCTATTTCCCTGAATAAAAACTTTAACAGTATATACTCCCGGTTGGGTTGCTGTATAACTTGCATTGGTAGCCCCGGCAATCGGATTTGTTCCTAAATACCACTGATAGGTTATGTTGGCTCCCTGAACAGAAGCCGTAAAAGTTTGTGGTGTATTATCACACATATTTACAGAACCGGGAAGCTGTACTCCTGCCGGATCAAGGATCTTTACTCCAATATCGAATGACCCTGCTTCTAAAAATACGGCAGAATCAAAGTTGGGATCCTGATAGTCTGCCAATACGATTTTAAAGTGATACGTTTCTCCTGGAATTACAGTTGCCTTTGCCGTCAGAGGGATAGTACGTCCATTAAAATTGGTTTCGATCTGAGCGGTATTTGTACCTCCATAATACGCTTCATTCTTAGGTCCGCAGTTTTGATATTGCGGGTGAATATTGGTAACACTTACTGCTCCTGCTCCTGCAGGAAGCACTGCAAGATTGGTGTAAGTAGGGTCCGTTGATTTTTTTAGCAGCAAGGCAAAACCATCGGTGATGGTACATGGAAAATTTTGCTGATATTCTTTTGATGCAAATAAATATCTGAAAGTAATTTCGGTAGAAGCTGCCACAAAATCAAATTCTATAGAGGTGGCATTGGTAAGATTATTATTACTAATTCCCAAAGCATTTGCCAGATCCACATCTCCTCCGGTTCCAAGATCATCACTTAGAGTTCCCTGAAAAACATTTCCTGCTTTATTGGCATATCCTGTTGAAAGTATAATCCCTTTACTAAAAGGAAAATTGGTATTTGATTTGTTAAAATACCCCCAGCTTCTATTCTGGTTGGTAGCAGGTAGATTAGGAGCTACGGTTACGTTACTTACGCTGGAATTTGTACAAGTACCTCCTGATATAAGAACATCTTTTATCAGCTGGGTAATAGGATAGCCGGACTCTGGATAACTTGGTGAATTCACGTCTATAAAAGCACCCGCTCTTAAAGAAGCAGCTTTAGGTTTTCCAGCAATTTCTACCCTTCCTTTATTTTGAGCCAAAACAAAGTTGCCCACGAAAGCTAAAAATAACGCTAAAAATAAATTTCCTCTCCTCCTATTTAACATTTTATATTATTTTAAACAAAAATACTATTTTTTTTGATTGAAATTCAAGTTAACACAATTTACATTATTACTAACGCAAATTTATTTATATTAGAATATCAACTCTGTTTATTTTAAAATAATAAAAAAAGACTGACAAAATAGTCAGTCTTTCAGTTATAGTTTAAATTATTCTATATTTTTAAGTAATATCCATCCTGTTTTCACAGTAAGTTCCTTACTGGCAGGATCTTCAAAGGTTACCTGATACCAATAGGTTGAAGTAGGCAGTTTCTTACCCTGGAAATATCCATCCCAATACGGTGTCATCTTCTCTGCTTTGAATACGACTCTTCCGTATCGGTCGAAGACCTGACCACTGAAATCTTTATAGTTGATCACTCCACTGAAATCAATAATATCATTAAGGTTATCCCCGTTTGGAGTAATGACATTTTTCATAACGAATGTAAAGAATTCAAGGAAACCTACACAGCTTGTATATTTAACTCTCACTCTGATAGCAATCACTTTATTTTTAGGAACATTGTTAAATACATTTGATAACTGCCAGGTAACCCCGTTATCTATTGAATATTCCAATATACCATTACTAGGATTACTAGCGGTAAGGATCATAGTTCCTTTGTCATTATAATCTACTTTCGTTACTTCAGGAATCACCGCTTTTATCACCTGTGTTTTGAACTCTTTTGAACATACTCCATTGCTGATTATTACTGAGTACTGTCCCGGAGTTCCTACGGTAATACTCTGGCTTGTTTCACCCGAGCTCCACTGATAGGTATATCCAGGTCCTGAACCTGCATCCAGGATAATTTTATCTCCCTGGCAGATATGACCTCCTTTTAAGTTTGAAACAATAGCCGGTACAACTTCAATCGTAATACGTGCCGGCTGCAAAGATTTACATCCTTGTGCTCCGATGGCATATACTGTATATGTAGTTGTCTGAGTAGGGCTTACATTTCTTATTCCCCCCGTAGTGCTTGAAGAATCACTCCATTGATAGGTCACTCCACCGGTAGCTGTTAACAATACAGATTCACCAGCACATATTTTTAATCTCGGAGCCGTAACTAAGGCCGTTGGAGTTTCTTCTTTTCTTAATGTTAAGGTTGCAATCTTACTACAGAAAGCCCCATTGGAAACCAGTACGTATAGTATCTGTCCATCTGTCCCCGTGTAACTGGTCAGATTGGTAATATAACTGTTATTTTGAGCCTGCGCATCAGCCTGGTTGGCATAAAAACGGAATACCGCTCCCTGCGTAGTACTGATCAGAGGTTTTGCTGTTTCTAAATTAAAGGTACTGAGCGTAGGTGTTGTACAAAGTTTAAGCTCAGCATTCTGTACGGTAGGACTTGTTCCTCCAATAATGGTGATGGTTGCTTCACTAGGACATTGATTACCCGGAACCATTACTTTTACAGTATATACTCCTGGTTGGGTGGCAATATAAATAGCGCTGGTTGCTCCCGGAATGGCTACTCCATCTTTATACCATTGATAAGTCATTCCCGGAATTGCCGCTACTTGTGCTTTCAGCTGTTTGGGTGTATTATCACACATATTGATGCTGCCAGGCAGTACCACACCGGTTTCATCTACAATCTTAATCCCCACATCAAAAGATCCTCCTTCCAGAAATACTGCAGAGTCATGGGAAGGGTCCTTTGCATCCGCCAATACCATTTTGAAATGGTAAGTCTGCCCAGGAATTACATCTGCAACAGCCGTTAAAGGAGTTGTTCTTCCAAAATAATTAATAACCAAATGCGGATTCGCCAGTGCTCCGAAATAATTTGCATTGATAGGCCCACAGCTGAATCCATTCCCGGCAGGAACGATATTAGTTGCACTTACGGGGCCAGCATTTCCTGGTAATATGGCAAGATTAGTATAAGTAGGATCTCCAACTTTCTTTAACAATAATGCAAAAGCATCAGAATATCCTGTACAAGGATAGTTGGAAGTATATTCATCGGAAACGAATATGTAATTAAATTTTACCTGATTAGAATTCGGGACGAAATCAAATTCCAGAGATACGGCATCCGTTAAGCTCACTGTAGCTCCGGTAGCTGTTACAAGGTCTGCATCACTTCCTGTCCCCACCGGTTGTCCAACCGCTGACACATAGCTATTACCAGCTTCTGAAGCATATCCTGTAGTCAGAACGATCCCATCCGTAAAAGGGAAACTGGTTGTTCCTTTATGAAAATATCCCCAAAATCTGTTGTTATTAGTCACATCATGATTAGGAGATACGGTAACATTCGTTACATTGGCTGTCGTACAATTCGTACCCCCATTGATCAGAATATTCTTCACCAATTGCTCCGGAGTGTAGTTGGACGGAGTATAAGGAGGAACATTCACATCTATAAATGCACCAGCTCTAAGACTGGCTGTAGAAGGTTTTATCTTTTCTGATTTTCTGACAGGTCTCGTTTGAGAATATGCAGCAACAGAAATCAATAAAAAAGAAAAAAGGAAAAAATAGTTTTTTAGTCTATAGATTAACATTTTGTTTTCATTTGTTCAAATGTAGCAAAAATAATTATACTAAATCAGCCTTCAGCATGACTATTTTACAAATAAACATCTAGATTCATAACTTTTATTTCTTATTATTACATTTTCCGCAAATTATTTAAAGTTGAAATTACCCCTAAAAAAAACAGACCAATACCATTGATCTGTTTTTATTTTGTTAAAATAATTCAGTTATTTTATTGTTCTTTTTTCAATTGATCGATCTCATTCTGCAGTTGCGCGATAATATCTTTTAACCCTTTTATTTCGTTTTTATTGGAAGTCACATTACTTTTCAGAATTACATTTTTTGCTCTTTCATTATGATCTTCCTCCTCCTCGTCCTCGTTGATTTCTTCAATATCTTCACTAATTTCTTCAATGTCTTCCTGGATATCTTCTATATCCTCGTTGATTTCTTCAATGTCTTCACTGATCTCTTCAATATCCTCACTTATTTCCTCGATATCTTCCTGAATGTCTTCAATATCCTCCTGGATATCATCAATTTTCTCGTGACTTTTATTGACTGACATCTGAATAAAAATAGCCAGATAAATAGCTTCCAGAGAAAGTACCGTAGTAAGAATCAGAAGCATTTTGTCAAAATCTACAATGTTCAGCATCGGAAGCAAAAACGAGGTAAGGAACAGCAACGTATGTACGATCAGGGACTGAATAGATCCTATCCAAGACGTAATACTGTCAGCTATCTTTTCAAGAACTTCTGCTTTTTCGTTATATTTTTTCATCCTTTATATTGTTACAACAGTTCTTTCGTTACGCCTAATCCAAACAATGCAAAATCATATTTCGCAGGATCATTTTCATCAAATTTTCTAATGGCAATATCCAGCTCCTCTACTGTTTTCCAGTCATTCTGAGTTCTGGCAACCAATCCTAATTTCCTGGATATATTTCCGGTATGCACATCCAAAGGAATAGAAAGATTTTTCTGATCTATATTCTCCCAGATTCCAAAATCTACCCCTCTTTTATCTTTACGCACCATCCACCTCAGAAACATAATAATCCTTTTGGCAGAAGAGTTTTTGTAAGGTGAACTGATATGTTTATGACTTCTGTGCTTTTCCGTTTCCAGAAATCCACTTCTGAATCTTTCTATCGCATGGAGAAAATTATTCTCTGATTTTTTTACTTCAAATAAGCTTTCAAGGCTTTCATTTTCTTTATAAATCCTATTGAACTGTCTGATAAAATACGAAAAGTCCTGTCCATTGAAAGTTCTGTGAATGCTTTTATCCTGAATACTTTGCAGATCTTTTTCTGAATAATTCATCACAAAATCGTAGGGAGAGTTTCCCATAATATCAAGCATCTTATCCGCAGAATTAATAATTGACTTTCTGTTTCCCCAGGATATCGTAGCTGCCAGAAATCCTGCAATTTCCACATCCTGTTTTAAGGAAAAACGATGGGGAATCTGTATAGGATCATTTTCAATAAAGTCAGGAGCATTGTACTGATCTGCTTTTTCGTTGAGAAAATCTCTGAGTTCTTCAAATTTCAGCATATTCATTCTAAATCTTTACACTTTCCAATGCTTTTGGTAAAAATGTATTGGGAAATATATTTCTTGCTTCATCAGTAAATACAGTCAGATCACCATATCGATTGGAAAAATGTCCTAAAATCAGCTTTCCAACCTGAGCTTTCTGGGCAATCGTTGCCGCCTCTAATGCTGTAGTATGTCCTGTATAATCAGCCATTTCCTTCAGATCATGCAAAAATGTGGATTCATGATACAAAACCGTTACATTCTTAATAATCGGAATAAGACTTTCAAGATAGCGGGTATCACTACAAAATGCATAAGATACCGACGGAGCGGGCTCAACGGTCAGAATTTCATTCTTAAGAACATAACCATCGCTTAGTACAAAGTCTTTTCCTGCTTTTATATTATGATAATCACAGGATTCAATCTCGCTGTACTTGGCAATTTCTTTCATATTAAGATGCCTGTCTTTCGGCTTTTCTTTAAAAAGGTAACCGTTACAATAAATCCTGTGATCCAAAGGAATAGTATATACTTCTACTCTGTTGTCTTCATATATTTTTTCAGAATAGTCTTTATCCAGTTCATGATAAACCACTTCAAAACCACGATGGGTTTCTGTAATCTGAAAAATGGTTTCCATCATCTTCTTAATTCCTTTCGGACCATAGACATGCAATGGGGCATCTCTTCCTAAAAGGCGGAAAGAGGCAATAAGTCCCGGAAGCCCGAAACAATGATCCCCATGAAGATGGGAAATAAAAATATGATTGATTTTTGAAAATCTTGCTTTTGCTTTTCTCAGCTGTACCTGTGTACCCTCTCCACAATCGATCAGGAAGAGTCTTTCTTCCATTTCCAGCAGCTGGGCTGTAGGTGATGTGTTGATGGTTGGAATAGCGGAGTTAAAGCCTAATATTGTTAAATAAGTACTCAAATCAATAATTTATTATAACAAATGTACGACAGAAAATCTAAATGGGTGTTTTACCATGATATTTAAACTTAATCAGTCACTTTTAAAAAATCCATGAAAAGGTCCAATGCCTGCTTACGGTGGCTGATTTTGTTTTTATCTTCCGGATTCATTTCAGCAAAGGTTCTTTCATATCCTTCAGGAACAAAAATAGGATCATACCCGAACCCTTTATAACCTTTATTTTCTGTCAAAAGGTTTCCGTGTACTCTTCCTTCAAAATATTGAGCTCCGTTATCATCGTAGTAGCACAGAACAGTCACAAAATAAGCTTTTCTGTTTTCAATCCCCTGCATTTCTTCCAGTACCTTTTCGATATTTTTAGCAAAATCATGATCTCCGGCATAACGGGCAGAAAAGATTCCCGGTCTTCCATCTAAAGATTCTACTACCAGACCGCTATCATCTCCCAAACTTGGAACTCCAGTTTTCTCAAAGCAGTATTTAGCTTTAATCAAAGCATTCGCATGAAAAGAATCTCCATCTTCTACAATTTCTTCGTGAATATTGTAATCGGTAAGACTTTTCACAACGCAATCACTTCCCAGGATCTGTTGAATTTCTTCTTTTTTATGTTCGTTGTGTGTAGCTACTAATAATTCCATTTCTATATTCATTTTCAATTTTACTTTTTTAGCCAGGTTTCTTACATTTCAGCATAATGTACTTTATACTTTTTCATAAAAAGATAATAGAATAAAGAGAAAAGTACAATTCCAACAGCCAGAACCAGCCATTCTGAAACATGAAGAACCTTTGCAAAACTTTCATCCTTACCATAAAGCACCAATAGTGACAGGGTTAAGTTATTAAACGCATGCAGCAATATCGGCATCAATAAAGACTTTGTTTTATGATATACCAGCCCCAACACACAGCCCAGCATCACTGCGCTGATAAACTGCCAGGGATTTCCGTGAACCACTCCGAAAATAATAGAGGCATACAGAATCGCCTTCCATGGCTCTACTCCTTTATTAACCAATCCTTTCTGGATAATTCCTCGGAATATAATTTCCTCAAAAATCGGAGCCATAATTACCGTCATGATAATCATGACTACCGGGTTATCGGTCAACTGGCTCATCAACTGAATAAAATATTCATAAAAATCACCAAAAAAAGGTCCTGTAGTGGGTATCTGGGCAGCAATAAACTCTGCAATAAACATCATCCCCGTCATCATTGGAAAAATAAGGAGATAGGTAGAGAAGTTCACTGATGAAAGATTGAAGTTAAGCTTCTTCTGAGTGGTACGTCTTACAATAAAGAAATCGAAGAAGGCAATAGCAGTAACGAATCCCACGGAATTTGCTACCATTAAAAACCAATCTTTAAGCTCAATATTTTCCTTGAAAACAACTTTCCAAAAAGTGCTGAATAGGGAAACAGCCATTGTTCCTACGAATAATCCAACCACCAAAGTAACACCGCCAATCCATGTGAAGGTAAACTTCGGATATTTGCTATTTTCCATCCTTTCTCTGTAAAAGTTTATTAGAAACAAAGATAATTTTTTTGACTGCTACAGGCAACTAAAAAAGGAATTTCTTATTTATTTAATGACGTTATAACCGTCATTTTCATAACGGTTACTTTGGATGGATTTATCTTTTATATTAGTTTCAAATTCTTTGGTTTGAAAAACTAAGGTTGAAAGTATTTTATTTAAAATCTTTTCCCCATAATTTCTTTTCCTCTTTTACTTTTTCTTTATACATTTTTTCAGCAATTGAATTAAGATCCCTGCTTTCATAATAGCTAAGACAGGTAGAGATAATAAAATTTTTACCTTTTATTGAATTTTTATCTTCAACATGAATATATGGAAGAGGAAGATTTTCAATTATTTTTTTAGCTAAAATATTTTGTAAAGAATCTTCTTTAATTAATGGCTCATCATATTGGGTAAACAAGTCCTTTTGATTCATTAATTTTCCTATTTTAATATTAAGGCTGTTTCCATAACCAAATTGCAAACACTTATAGAACACATTGTCTCTAAATCTTTTTGTATAAAAAAACTGATCTGGATTTCCTTGTGTTTTTATTTCATTTCTATATACAAACTGTGGTCTTTTTTTAGAAGAACATGATAGAAGAAAACATAAAAAAATTAAGGTCGTGAAGGTGTAGTTATAATTCATTTTTGCACTATTATTTTTTCTGCGTTTCCTGTAGTTTCAGTAAAAGTCAAGTAACTTCATAAAAACTGCTCTTTATCATTAAAGCGGAGAGTATAATTTATTAAACTCTTGTTATCCTCATAAGACCACTCTTCTTTTAAAGATATTTCATCTTAAAATAATATGGATCTAGTTTTATACAAGTATAAACCATTTTTTGAAACAAATAATGTCTGTTTTTAAAATCATCTACACTCTTTCTAAAATATCCTCCTTACAATTAAAAAAAAACTCCAAATAGATATTAAAATCATAAATAATAAAGCTTTATCCCACAATCTCTCTCTTCTCACCCCTACATTTAAATCTAATCTCTACTCCTCTCAAACCTTTCCTTCTACAAACTCTCCCACCTAATAAGCATTGTTGCAATTTAAATTTGAAAACCTCGCAAAAAATCACGATTTTTGCAACTTCAAAATACGATATGTCAGACTTAATCAAAGAAATACAAAAAAGAAAGACCTTCGGGATCATTTCCCACCCGGATGCCGGAAAAACAACTCTTACAGAAAAGTTACTTCTTTTCGGGGGTGCTATTCAGGAAGCGGGTGCGGTAAAATCCAATAAAATAAAAAAAGGAGCTACCTCCGACTTTATGGAAATCGAAAGACAGAGAGGGATCTCTGTAGCAACTTCCGTATTGGCTTTTGAATATAGAGACCACAAAATCAATATCCTGGATACGCCGGGTCACAAAGATTTTGCTGAAGATACTTACAGAACATTAACTGCTGTAGACTCTGTAATTGTTGTTATCGATGTTGCAAAAGGGGTTGAGGAACAAACTGAAAAATTGGTTCAGGTTTGTAGAATGAGAAACATTCCGATGTTGGTTTTCATCAATAAATTAGACCGTGAGGGTAAAGATGCCTTCGATCTATTGGATGAGGTAGAACAAAAATTAGGATTAACGGTTTGTCCGCTTTCTCTTCCAATTGGTATGGGAAGCGACTTCCAGGGAATTTATAATATCTGGGAAAACAACATTCAGTTATTCTTGGAAGAGAAAAAACAGAAAGTTGGAGATTCTATTAAGTTTGATGATATCAATGATCCTTCCATCGATGAAGTGATTGGTGAAAAAGCAGCCGCAACTTTAAGAGAAGAGCTTGATCTGATTCAATCTGTTTACCCTGAATTTAATCGTGAGGATTATATGAAAGGTGATCTACAGCCTGTATTCTTCGGTTCAGCTTTAAATAACTTTGGAGTTCGTGAATTATTGAATGCTTTCATCGATATCGCTCCAATGCCACAACCCAAAGAAAGTGATAGCCGTTTGGTAAAACCTGAAGAAGAAACTTTCACAGGATTCGTTTTCAAAATTCATGCGAATATGGATCCTAAACACCGAGACAGACTAGCTTTCGTAAAGATTGTTTCAGGAACATTCAAAAGAAACGAAAACTATTTATTGGTAAGAGAAGGTAAGAAAATGAAATTCTCTTCTCCTAACGCATTCTTTGCAGATAAAAAAGAGGTGGTAGAAGAAAGTTTCCCTGGTGATATCGTTGGTTTACATGATACAGGAAATTTCAGAATCGGAGATACCCTTACAGGTGGAGAAAAACTAAGCTTCAAAGGTATACCTAACTTCTCTCCGGAACATTTCCGTTATATCAACAATAGCGACCCATTAAAGGCTAAGCAGTTGGCAAAAGGTATCGATCAGCTGATGGATGAGGGAGTGGCACAATTGTTTACCCTTGAAATGAATAACAGAAAGATCATTGGAACTGTGGGAGCCCTTCAGTACGAAGTTATCCAATATCGTCTTGAGCATGAATATGGTGCAAAATGTACTTATGAACCTCTATCCATGCACAAAGCATGTTGGGTAGAAGCTGATGAGAAATCTGAAGAGTTCAAAGAATTTGCAAGATTAAAGCAGAGATTTCTTGCGAGAGATAAATATGATCAATTGGTATTTCTTGCAGACTCATCATTCACGATTCATATGACACAGGAGAAATTCCCGAATGTGAAGCTGCACTTCATCAGTGAGTTCAGAGAAAATTAAATAAATAGGCAACATCGCGAAAAGGCGAAGTCGTTGAAAATATAAATCCGTAGAAATTTTCTGCGGATTTTTTTTATGGTATACTTTCTACAACCACCCCGTCAAAAGCTCTTTGAATTTCCGCCACCCCTCCGGAAGAGGAGAATTTTTAGGTTTCCAATTTTATATCCGGAGAAAAGACAAAAGGGTTCCAACAATTTCAGGGTTTCAAACAAGTGAAAATCCTTTTGTAAATCTTTTGTAAAACAAATACAAAACACTGAAAGTATAACAGTTAGTATTTTACCAGCACAATACAGTCTATTTACAATCTTTACAAGAACTTCCCTTCTAATTTTACTTCATCAAAAAAATTAATGTTATGAAAAAGTTCATATTACTCGTTGCTGTATCAAGCACTTTCATTATGTGTAAGAAACCAGAAGCTGCACAAGGTAAAATTAGTGAAGCTCTCAATACAGCTGACAGCGCTGCCACAGTTGCTACCGAAGCTATTGATAATGTCAACAAAACAGCAGGCAAAGTTTTGGATTCTGCTAATATTAAAATAAAAGATTTTGAAAATACCAAAAATGATATTCAGCAGAAGATAGAAAATACTTCAAAAATGGTAGATTCTTTATCTGAGAAAATGGCCACTACAAAATTGGAATCCAAAATAGAGAAAAAAGATTCCGCAGAAAAAAAGCCTGAAAAGATTGCTGCAAAAAGTGTGGCTCCCAAGGTTATTAAAGAAACCAAAATCATTTATAAGGACAAGCCTAAAAACGACAGCTATGAACTGAATATGCCAAAAGATAAAATGGTAAAATCAGGATACCTTGTTATAAGAGCAGACAATGCAGAAACGGTAAAGGAAATCATCCGGGAAGAAGCCAACAAAAATAACGGCTATATTAAAAGTGAAAATCTTTCTTATATTGAGTCTGCCAGCCCTCATGGAGAGAATCAAAAAATATACAGTATTGACATCAAAGTTCCTATCCAGCATTTCGATGGATTAATGGAAGCCATTAGCAGCAATGTAAACGATATTGACACGAAAGATATACAGGTTTCAGGGCGTACTTATGCAGATAATACAATCTGTAACATCAATGTCAACATTGCAGACAAGACTGAAACAGAAAAAGAACCTACCACTTTCGGTGGAAAATCATTGGCGGCCATAGAATCAGGTTGGGACGTTATCACTTCCATTTTCCTGTTTATCCTTCCATTGTGGCCATTATTGCTTATTGCGGGTATTGGATATTATTTCTTCAAAAAGAAAAAGAAAAATATCCCTAACAACGACGCCAACTAAACATCAATCCATCCTTGTGATGGATTTTTTAATATTTTTTTAATAATATTTGTAATTTCAGATAAATTCTTATTTTTAAATTTATCAAAATATTAATCATCAAAACATCGGCTCATGAATAAAGAACTCCCTAATTTTAAGTATGAGTTAGAAAAAAAGGAGCCCAGACTAGGCCCCGGTGGAATTACAAGAGGAGTTTCTGTAAAAGAATTCAAAGCCTCTCAAAACCTTGCCGGAGTCAGCATGCATCTTGAACCGGGAGCTATCCGTGAACTTCACTGGCATGCCAATGCTGCAGAATGGGGCTATGTTTTGGAAGGACAGATGCGGACCACCGTTATCGATCCGCAGGGAAATGTTTTTATTGATATTTTTAATCCAGGAGATGTGTGGTATTTTCCAAGAGGTTATGGCCATGTGCTGCAATGTATCAGCAGTAAAAGCTGTCATTTTATATTAATTTTTGACAACGGTGATTTTTCTGAAGACCATACCTTTAGCATCACCGATTTTATCTCGAGTGTTCCGGTAGAAATTGCTGCCCAGAACCTAGGATTGACTGTGGATGAAGTAAAGCAGCTGCATCAGGGTGAGGCTTATTTTGCACAATGCGAGCTTCCGAATATCCGTTCCGGACTGGCTTCTGCAAAAAATGAAATTTCGTTGGTTTCAAAACACCGTTATCCACTGGGAGCTCAGCAGCCGATTGTTGTTCCTGGAGGCGGGGTGCAAAGAGTGGTTACCCAGAAGGAATTTGAGATTGCAAAAACCATTACCGGAAGTATTTTCGAAATAGAACCGGGAGGATTAAGAGAACTGCACTGGCATCCTAATGCTGACGAATGGCAGTATTATATTCAGGGGAAGGCAGAAATGGGTGTTTTTCTGGCTGAGGGACAGTTTGTAAAAGATGAATTTAATAAAGGAGATGTGGGCTATGTTCCAATGGGAGCAGGTCATTACATCAAAAATACGGGAACAGAAACGCTTATCGTTCTTCTCGGATTTAATAATGGCTTATATGAAGCTATTGATCTCAGCAGCTGGATCAGTGGAAACCCGAAAGATATTTTAAAAGGGAATTTTGGAGTGGGTGATAAAATTGTTGATCAACTCCCGACATCCGGTAAGCTTATTATCAAATAAATGAATTTTCGCAACCAGGCGAAATTCAAAAGTAAAGTTGGAAATTTTTATTTCATATATTAATATTTTGTGATTTGGTGTAAAATAAGGCTCTCAATTTGAGAGCCTTATTTGTTTTTATTTCATATTCACTATTTTGTCTACGACGAACTTTGTGTTTCCTCTCCACGGAAGTGCACCATTGTACTCTTTGTAATGCAGGTCAAAAGTTTTACCACTGTTGGTTTCCAACTGTTTGAAAATTTCAGGGTCATCTACAGAAAACTCAAACTCATAGCTGGTAATGGTTCCTGTCTTTCCTCTTCCAAAACCTTCCTGAATCAGCTTACCTTCATATGTTTTGAAGACATAGCCTTTTTTCATAGCATAGTTCAGGTATCCGGATTTTACTCCTTCTCCGAAAACAAAATAGTACTTATACCAGACAAATACGCCTAGTAACAGCAGTACAACCCCAAGGGTGATCCACAAAGATTTTTTCATAATAAATAGTGTGTTTTATAAAATGTTATTTTGCGATGCTTCTTGAGATCACGATTTTCTGAATTTCAGAAGTTCCTTCATAGATCTGCGTAATTTTTGCATCTCTCATTAATCTTTCTACGTGGTATTCTTTCACGTATCCGTATCCACCGTGGATCTGTACTGCTTCAATAGTAGTATCCATTGCTACCTGAGAAGAATATAGTTTTGCCATAGCTCCGCTTTCAGAGATATCTTTTCCAGCATCTTTTTCACAAGCTGCCTTGAAGCATAACATTCTTGCTGCAGTAATCTGAGTAGCCATATCAGCCAATTTGAATGCAATCGCCTGGTGGTTGATGATTTCAGTTTTAAAAGCTTTTCTTGTTTTAGCATATTTCAATGCCATTTCGTAAGCTCCTGAAGCAATCCCTAAAGCCTGGGAAGCAATACCAATTCTACCTCCGTTCAATACAGCCATTGCAAAATTGAACCCGAAGCCATCTTCACCGATTCTGTTTTCTTTTGGAATTTTTACATTATTAAAGATCAAAGAGTGTGTATCACTTCCTCTGATTCCTAATTTGTCTTCTTTGGCTCCGATTTCAAAACCTTCCCATCCTCTTTCAACGATGAAAGCATTGATCCCTTTGTGCTTTTTCTCAGGATCTGTCTGAGCAATTACAATATAATAAGTAGCTGTTCCACCATTAGTAATCCAGTTTTTAATACCATTTAAAAGATAGTAATCTCCTTTGTCTTCAGCAGTTGTTTTCTGAGAAGTAGCATCAGAACCAGCTTCTGGCTCAGATAAAGCAAACGCTCCGATTACCTGTCCGCTTGCAAGAGGAGTAAGATATTTTACTTTTTGCTCTTCAGAAGCAAATTTTTCAAGACCGGCACAAACCAAAGAGTTGTTTACAGACATTACAACAGCTGCAGAAGCATCTACTTTTGCAATCTCCTCCATTGCCAGCACGTAAGAAACGCTGTCCATACCTGCACCGCCGTATTTTGGATCTACCATCATTCCTAAAAGTCCCATTTCTCCCATTTTCTTCACCTGCTCTGCAGGAAACTTCTGGTCACGGTCTCTTTCAATAACTTCAGGTAATAGTTCGTTCTGTGCAAAGTCTCTTGCTGCTTGCTGAATCATCAGCTGTTCTTCCGATAAATTAAAGTCCATAAAAAAAATAATTAGATAGCCGTAAATTTACACTTTTTAACGAAATCTGAAAATAGAATTGGTAATCGCCCATTATTAATTGTCCGACTGCACAAATATGACAAAAAACAACCTATGGGTTGAAAGCACAAAGCATATAAAGTATTGATTTAATGTGTAGCTTTGGTCATATGAATATTTTAATTCCTGCGTGATGACAGAACTTGAACACTATATCCAATCTCATTTCAAAATTATTCAGCCGGAACAATTGCATCAGATAAGTTCACTTTTCAAATCAGAGATTTTGAAAAAGGGAGACAACTTTCTCAAAGCGGGAAGTAGATGTGATAAATTATGTTTTATTCAATCTGGATTATTGAGAGTTTTTACAACAACAGATGATAAGGAAATTACCCAATGGATTGCGACCAAGGGATATTTTGGAACAGACTTATCAAGTTTCTATTTTAAAAATCCATCCCGCTGGACTATTCAAGCGCTGTCCGATACAGAAATTTATTTCATCAACCACAGTGACTATAGTAAAATCATCAATATCGTTCCGACATGGAATGAGCTGGAAAGGAATTTCATCATACAATGTCTTACTTATATGGAGGATAGAATTTTCAGCCATTTATCGATGTCTGCAGAGGAGAGATACAATTCCTTTTTTGAGAGCAACAAAGAGTTATTTAACCAGGTTCCTTTACAATATATTGCTTCCATATTGGGAATGACACCTGAAACTTTCAGCAGGATCAGAAAAAAACAGCTTATGTAATTCTTGATTTTTATCAAGTGTATACCTTCTTCTATATTCTAACTTTGTGTCCGTTATTAAACGTAAAAACAATACAATCATGTTTATAGGACATTTCGGTTTATCATTTGCTGCCAAAAAAATAGCGCCAAGGGTTTCATTAGTTACCTTATTTGCAGCCACTCAGTTTGTAGATATTCTCTGGCCTTTTATGCTCATTTTTAATATAGAAAAAGTAGCAGTTGTTCCTGGATATACTAAAGTGAATGCATACGATTTTCTTTACTTTCCATACACCCACAGCCTTTTGATGGGGATTATATGGGGTATTCTTGCTGCATTCATCTATTTTTTACTAAAAAAAGATATCAGGAGCGCTGTGGTTATTGGTTTATGTGTTCTCAGCCATTGGTTTTTTGATTTGATCGTTCATACGACAGATCTGCCCATTACCCCATTCAGCAATTATAAAATGGGATTCGGGCTATGGAATCATATTGCTGCTACTCTTATTATTGAATTTCTTATCTTTTTTGGAGGCCTGTTTGTCTATACATCTGTAACCACTGCGAAGAATAAGAAAGGTAAATGGGGACTCTGGGGACTGATCGTATTGCTTGTGGCTGTGACGCTTTCCAATACATTCGGACCTCCTCCACCCGATTCTGTCAAAATTTTATTTATATCTTTTGTGATTCTCATGGCGCTTATTCTCTTCCTTGCTGGCTGGGTTGATAAAAACAGGAAAATAAAGCTTTCTATTGATGAGTAAAAATAGGTTTCACAAAAAAGCGGATGGACTCAATGAGTAGTTGAGAGAACATAAGGAAGTAATCTATTTTCCGGCGCGGATTTTAAATTAATATGTTAAGCATTTAAATAATCTTGAATTCATAACATTCAATTTTTTGAATTAAAAAAAATGCTTATATTTAAAATTCTTTAAAAATTGCTTAAAAAATCATGACGATCAAGAGATTATTCGATATTCCACACTACGCTTTAGAAAAATTTCCTAAAACGGATATGTTTGTTACCAAATATCAAGGCGAATGGAAAAAAACTTCTACACAGGAGTTTATTAATGAAGGAAATAAGATATCCAGAGGACTACTGAAGCTAGGTATAAAACCGGGTGATAAGATTGCTTTGATCACTACCAATTCCTGTACGGAATGGGCTATTATGGACTTTGGTATTTCTCAGATCGGAGTCGTTTCAGTACCGGTTTATCCAAGTATTTCTCCGGAAGACTATGAATTTATCTTCAATAATGCCGAAATTCAGTACTGTTTTGTTTCTGATAAGGAATTGTTGAATAAAGTCATGAAAGTAAAACATAATATCCCAAGTTTACAAGGGATTTTTACTTTTGATAACATCAGCGGAGCAGCCAACTGGAGAGAAATTCTTGATTTGGGTAAAGATGAATCTACACAGATTGAAGTAGAGGATCTTTCCAATGCGATCAATACAGAAGATCTGGCAACTATCATTTATACTTCCGGAACTACCGGAAGACCTAAAGGAGTAATGCTTACCCATAATAATATTGTTTCTAATATCCTGGGATCTGTTCCAAGGATTCCAAAGAAAAGAGGGTTTGATTATAAGGATGCGAGAGCTTTAAGCTTTCTCCCTATCTGCCATATCTTTGAAAGAATGCTGTTCTACCTTTATCAGTACAATGGTTTTTCTCTTTATTTTGCTGAAAGCATCGAAAAAATGGGTGAAAACGTAAAAGAAGTGAAGCCTCACTATATGACCGTAGTACCAAGACTGGTAGAAAAAGTATATGATAAAATTTACAATACGGGATCTTCTGCCGGAGGACTGAAATCAAAAATCTTCTTCTGGGCTTTAAATTTAATCAGTAAAAAGAAAACCGTTTCAAAACCATCGGGACTTCAGGAAATCATTGCTGATAAACTTGTATTCTCTAAATGGAGAGAAGGTTTAGGCGGTGAAATCGTAACGCTGGTTTCAGGATCTGCGGCATTGTCTACGAGACTTAACTTAATATTTCAGAATGCTGGAATTCCTGTTTTGGAAGGTTATGGCTTAACAGAAACATCCCCCGTAATTTCCGTGAACAGTTTTGATAAGATGAAATTGGGGACGGTAGGGATTCCATTGGATAATTTAAAGGTAAAAATCCAGGAAGATGGTGAGATTACAGTAAAAGGTCCATCGGTATTCAAAGGGTATTTCCAAAATGATGAAATGACCAAAGAAGCTTTTACAGAAGATGGGTTTTTCAAAACCGGAGATATCGGACATATCGATAGTGAAGGATTTTTACAGATCACTGACCGTAAGAAAGAAATGTTCAAAACATCCGGTGGAAAATATATTGCCCCTCAGACTATCGAAAACTTGGCAAAAGCATCTAAATTCATCGAACAGATCATGGTGGTGGGTGATGGTGAAAAAATGCCATGTGCCCTGGTACAACCTGATTTTGAATTTGCAAAAAGCTGGGCTATGAGAAACAATCTGAACTTAGGTTCCACACCAGAAGAGATTGCAAAAAGCGCTGAACTGAAGCAAAGAATCGAAAAAGAAATTGAAGGAATCAACGAACATCTCGGAAACTGGGAGAAAATCAAAAAGATTGAACTTACTCCTGAGGTTTGGAGCATTGAAAGCGGATTGCTTACCCCAACTTTAAAACTGAAAAGAAAAGCGGTAAAAGAGAAGTTTATTGCTTTGTATAATAAGATGTATGATCATCGTGAATAACTAAAATACAACCGCTTCGTTTTGAAGCGGTTTTTTTATAGCTATTTGCAAGGATGGGAGTTTGTTTTTTTTGATAAGCAAACGGGATAAAGCCCATTACTATTGAGTATATAAAAAAAGCTGTCTCATTTCTGAAACAGCTTTTGTATGATTTAAAATCAGTAATTAGAATTTAATTACCATTTTCATTCTTTCGTTTTCTTCCATTACCAACTCATCATCTACAAGGATTTTCCCTGAATGCTCGTCAATAATGATTTTCTTTCTCTGAGCGATTTCCATCTGCTTCTGAGGAGGAATTGTAAAGAAAGATCCTTTTGGAGCTCCTCTTTCTAATCCTACTACTGCAAGACCGTTGATAGAGCTAGTTCTGATTCTGTTGTAAGAAGCCAGTAATCTCTCATCAATTTTACCTGCAAATTCTTTAGACTGCTCAATTAGGTATTCTTCTTCTTTCTGAGTTTCAGAGATCAAACCATCCAACTCTTCTTTCTTGAATTTCAAGTGGCTTTTCAAGTCGTCGATCTTTGAAGTAAGTTCGCTTAAAGTTTCGTTTTTGTGAGCAATTTTAACTCCGAATTCTTTAATCCTTTTTTCAGCAAGTTGAATTTCCAGATCCTGGAATTCCATTTCTTTTCCTAATGCTTCAAACTCTTTATTGTTTCTTACATTATCCTGTTGAGACTTGTATTTATCAATTAAAGTTTTTGCATGGTTGATTACTTCATGCTTTGTTTTGATCTGATCGTCCTGATCTTTAATGTCTGCATGAAATTTTTCAGCTCTCTTTTCAAGACCTTCAATCTCAATTTCAAGATCTTCAACTTCAATTGGCAATTCTCCTCTAGTATTTCGGATTTCATCCAATCTTGAATCAATGATCTGTAAATCGTATAAAGCTCTTAATTTTTCTTCAACTGAAATATCGTTGGTTTTTGCCATATTTAAATGAAATAATTTACTGGGTTTGTTTTTTCAATAGATTTTGAAATTGCAAATGTACTAAATTTTTGTGACAAAATTTCAAATAATTGTTGAGCAACAAATTGTTCTGACTCATAATGTCCTATATCACAAATCAACATTTTAGACTCTGCTAAAAAATAGTCGTGGTATTTAAGATCACCCGTAAGATAGGCATCACATTTTTTGGCTGCTGCAGATCGTATTCCGCTGGCTCCTGAACCTCCCAAAACCCCTACTCTTTTGATTTTTTTATGATTAAAAGAAGAATGTTTTATCACCTCAAGACCAAACTTTTCCTTTACAAATCCAAGGAAATCTTTTTCATCCATTTCCTCTTCCAGGTCACCATACATTCCCAACCCGGCATGATGGTTTTTGTTATCCAGACTGTATACCTGATGGGCAACTTCCTCATAAGGATGTGCAGACTTCATAGCCCCTACAATCTGACCTTGCTTGTAGCCTTCAAAAATCACAGAAATCATATCTTCATCTGCATTTTCACGAATATTCTGCTTTCCGGAAAAAGGATTGGAACCTTCTGTCGGCCTGAATGTTCCGTTACCATTGACTGTAAAGCTGCATTCGTCATAAAATCCTATATTTCCTGCTCCTGCAGAGAACATCGCTTCTTTTACTTTTTCTGAGTACTCTTTCGGAACAAAAACCGTCAGTTGTTTCAAGTTATTTTCTTTCGGCTGTAGAATTTTCATATTCTTTAGCCCCAATTGACTGCAAATTCCATGATTTACCCCAAAGAAATCATTATCAAACGCGGTATGAATGGCATAGATCGCGACTTTATTTTCAATAGCCTTTAAAACCGCTCTTTCTACATAGTTTTTCCCTGTTAAAGATTTTAATCCGGAAAATATAATAGGATGAAAGCACACAATCAGATTGCAGTTTCTCTCAATTGCCTCATCTACAACATTTTCCAACGCATCATGACAAACCAGAATTCCTGATACATCACGATCGTAAACACCACACAAAAGTCCTACATTATCAAAATCTTCTGCCTGTCTGATACTTATTTCCTCTTCTATCTTTGCAATTACAGTTTTTAGCTTCATTAATTTATATTTTACGGTTACAGCGAAGATATTAATTTTACTAAAACTCTAAAGAAAATTTTAATATTTGTAAAATCCTTTTAACAGTTATATATTTACCTTTCGCTTTATAAATTATTAACTTCCCTGTGAAATAACCTTATGTAAATGGAAAGAGAACATAATCTTATTCCTGAAGACAGTCTTTGGAAAAGATTCCTTTACCGGATCATTTATCGCTCCGATACGAGGCTTGGAAAACTGTTTGATATCATATTATTATCTTTAATTCTTGCCAGTACTGCCATCATCATGATGGAAAGTGTACCTCAGCTTGATAAAAGGTTCCATTATACATTCCTGATCCTTGAGTGGGTGATCTCTATTTTCTTCACCATCGAATACTCTATGCGAATTGCCGTGATAAAAAACAGACGGAATTATATTTTCAGTTTTTTCGGGATTATTGATTTTCTGGCTCTGGTTCCTTTTTTTCTCAGTTTTTTCTTTCCTATTACAAAGTATTTCCTGATTTTCAGAATGCTGAGAATGCTAAGAGTCTTCAGAATATTCAACTTGCTGGATTTCATGAATGACGGCTATCTTATTGTTCGGGCTTTGAAGAACAGTTCCAGAAAAATTTATATTTTCCTTTTATTCCTCATTATTTTCTCAGTTATTGTTGGATCACTCATGTTTATGGTAGAAGGCGGAAGACAGGGGTTCGAAACGATACCACAATCGATCTACTGGGCGGTTGTCACAGTAACCACAGTAGGATATGGTGACGTATCTCCTATCACGCCTTTAGGAAAGTTTTTTGCTGTCATCCTGATGCTGGCCGGTTACTCCATTATTGCAGTTCCCACCGGAATCGTTACCGCAGAAATGAGAAATAAAAGACAAAACCTGGAAGTCATATGTGATCGCTGCGGAAATGATGACATTGATGATGATGCAAGGTATTGTAAGAAATGTGGCAAGAAATTAGCTTAATATTTGGTATAGATTTAATTTATTCACCAAATATTACAAAATCATGGAACCAAAAAAGAAAAACAGACCGAATAGTTTAGTGATCATTCTTTTCGCATTGATAGTCCTCATGATCATCGTCTACTTTATATTAGTAATGTTCTTCCCCACTGTCTTTGACCTTATGAACAAAGGAGAGATACAGCCTGTTCCTTATAAATAATGATCATGGCATACAATAAAAAGATGAACGAAATAATCCGTTCATCTTTTTTTATTCATTAATTTTCAAAACAAATACTACTCTAAATAAAAGACGGATTATAAATAACCCGCCTCTCTCTTTTTATTTAAATGATGAATTATTTCTTAATAGCTTTGATAGTCTGTTTAGAGCCATCTTTCATTTCTAAAGTTACTAAATAAACACCCTGCATTAAGTCTCTTAAATGTATGGTAGATTCAGGATTTGTAATAGTTTTTACTAATCTTCCTGTAACATCTGTTACCGATACATTTTTCACGTTTTTAACATCTGAGATATTCAATACATCTGTAAATGGATTAGGATATACCTGAATGTTATTTTTTGCTTTAGCTACTTCAGAAGTTGCCAGGTTTTCATTGGTAATATGTATATCGTCAAGATACAGATTATACTGGTCTGCATCTGAATATGCATTGAATCCAAAGAAATATACTCCGGTTGTAGGAACTGTAAACGTAATCGTCATTGTATGTGCAGTAGCATCATCAATTGAAGAATAATCTGCTATAGAATTAGTCATCGCTGACTCAACCGGTGACGTTCCGTATGCTACTTTTAGTTTTTCAACAAAAGTTGATGAGTTATTTCCATAGGTATAGCCAATTGTATACTGCACTCCTGCTGTAAGGCTCAATCCTTGAGTAAAGAACCATGCATCGGCAGAGCTGAAAGAATTAAATTTATACTTTAATACATTGGTAGAGAACCCCTGACTATCGGAAGGAGGGTCCATTGTTTCCCAGTTGTTTCCAGTTCCCATATTAGTAGCCACCGTACACCCAGGAAGCTCCGGAGTGGAAACATTCTCAAAATCTAAAGTATAAGGTAAGCCTGTACTTGAGCATAAAGTAGTAAAAGTAAGATAATCACTCCATGCACTTTTGCTCGTACTACTACATACCGATCTCACCCATACATAATAAGGAGTAGAAGCTGCTAAACCAGGGATATTATAAGTGATCGCTGTAACTCCTGTAAAATTAGGAGTACTTGTTGCTGTAGGCGCTGTATTGGTCGTACTATAATAAATATCATATCCGTTTGCCGGAACAGGAGTAGCCGCGGTCCAGGAAACTGTAGCTCCTGCAGCAGTAATATTTGAAGCAACTAATGCTGTAGGTTCACTACAAGCAGGTGCTAGATCTATACTAATATCATCAACGTATAATTCATTCATATTCGCATCAGAGTATGCCTGAAACCCAAAATAATATGTCCCTGTAGTAGCTGCTGTAAAGTTCACAAAGGCACTCGTTGCTGTACTGGTTACCACATTCGGATAATCTGCTAATGTGTTGGTCATCCCTGCACCTGTAGCTGAAGTGCCGTACGCTACTTTTAACTTTTCAGCATACACTGTTCCTTCAGCATTTGCATATTTATATTTGATTCTGTAGGTAGTTCCTGCTGTAAGATTAATTCCGTTGGTGAAAAACCAGGTATTGGCATCATTGGAAGAGTCATATGAATACTTAAGAACGTTACCTGTAAACCCCTGAGCATCTAAATCTCCTGTTTCCCAGATATTTCCAGCGCCGTCATTAACTGCTGTTGTACAAGTCGGCAAATCCGGAACTGTTACACTTTCAAAATTCAATGTATATGGTATCCCCACAGACACACAAGAGGTCATAAATGTTGCATCCTGAGACCATGCACTCTTATCTGAAGTACTACATACAGAGCGTACCCATACATGATAAGCAGTCGCCGGTAAAAGAGTAGACAGACCAGTACTTACTGTAGTACTTGTTCCTGACGGAACTATACTAGCAGAAGGATATGTAGCAGAGGTCGAATAATAATATTCGTATCCGCTGCCAGGAGCAGAAGATGGAGCTGTCCATGCAACCTGAGCTGAATTCGAAGTAACAGCAGACACCGTTATAGCTGTTGGAGCGAAACAGGTTGGAACTGCTCCAATCACCACTGTATAATCATGAGCTTCTCCATATCCATCAATATTACAAGGAATGGGATCGCCTGAGAACCGATCTCCAACTCTCATTCTATAGCTGCCTGGAGTAACTGTAGAAGGGATTGTTATCTGTCCGGCCGTAATATTAGCACCTCCTACAAAAGTACTGCTTGCAGATGCTACAAGTTCCGGAGCGACATCGTCAAAAGTTCCATCATTATTAAAATCTATCCAGATGCGTACATTTTGATCTTCGTATGCATGCTTAACACTAAAGCCATAGCTTAAACCTGCATTCAGGTTAATCGTCATAGAGGTAAAATCTCCATATGCATTATTAGAACAACCTGTATTCGAGTGATCAAATCCGGCACCCGGAATTGTAAAAGAGTCTATCTGGTCTCCACCATTACATCCACTAGCAAATGCAGGCGTGCAATAGGTCTGCGCGGTGGCAAAAAGGCCGGTCATTAAGAAACCAACGAGTAAAATGTTTTTCATATAATATATTATTAGTAATTCAAATCTAGCTAAAAATCATTAACAAAAAAAATACTTTTATAAGTATATAATAACGTATATGTCTTTTTTTTAAATAAAACATAATCTTTACCACAAAAAAAGAGACTACTCAAGCTGAGTAGTCTCTTTTCATATTTTTAAAAAATTATTTACTTTTTAATTGCTTTAACGGTTTGTTTAGTTCCGTCTTTCATATTCAGTACTACCAAATACATTCCTTCTTTCAGATCTCTCAACTGAAGTTCTGAAGCCGGAGTTTCAATAGTCTTCACAAGTCTTCCTGCAACATCAAGAATGGAAACAGATTTCACTTTAGATGCATCAGAAATTGTCAATGTGTCAATAAAAGGATTAGGATATACCTTAATTTTATTGTCTTTCACACCAACTTCAGAAGTCGATAAATTAGGATTTTGTTTTATTTCAACATTATCCAAAAGAATGTCATCATAGAAGTATCCGTTACCGCTTACATTTTTATCTACAGTAAATCTCACCTGAATCGTTGCTCCTATATAAGAAGCAGCTAAAGGAATACTAACTGTTCTCCATTGATTTAAGTTTGTAACATCACTAAATATAGCTACCCAGCCATTTCCATCGTTTACTTCTACAGTAAGTTTATTATTATCATAAGTAGAAGGTGAAACGGTAGTTGAAGTTGATGTAGAATGGTTTTTAAACCAATCAAAAGAAACAAGTGGTGAAGTCAATCCTGTTAAATTCACAGAAGGAGTAATCAATTGTACGGTACCAGTACCGGCTCCTGCATATGGTGAACTTGCATCTACCCATGCATAGGTACCTGCTGCTCTTCCATTATTGGCAGTATTAGCACCGTAGTCTGCAGATCCTGCAAATTTCCAGAAAAGTGTTGCATCGGTAGTAGTTGCTGTAGGGTTCACATTATTCCAACAGCTTGGTGCCGTTCCACTATCAAAATTCTGAGCAAAAGGCGCCATCACTGTACCACAAAGTGTATTGAAAACAGCCGGCCCAACCCAAGGGCTCTTATCGCTCGAACTACATACGGATCTTACCCAAACATAATAAGTGGTGCTTGAAGCTAGTCCGGATAAAGGAGCTGAAGTGGTACTGCTTGTTCCACTAGCCGTTGTAGCAGCAGTAGGAACTGTACTACTTGTACTGTAATAATACTCGTATCCGTTAGCTGGTGTTGTCGCTGGTGCTGTCCAGGATAGATTCGCTGTAGAAACTGTAGGATTAGCTACTACAGGAGAAGCTGGTTCCTGACATGTTGGCATAGCTTCTACCACAAAGTCGTCAATATGGAAGTCAATATCTGGAGTATTGGAGCTTGTTGTTGCAACAAAAGCAATTTTAATATTCCCAGAATATCCAGTAAGGTTTATTATTTCTGTTTGCCCTGTATTAGAATAAGTTGCTGCTCCCGTATAAGTTTTTATAACGTTCGCATTACTCCATGTAGTACCACCATCTGTAGAGACAATAACTCTAACCTGATGAGTCCCTAAGGTCGTTTGTGAAGTGGTTGCCAAATAACTGGTAACGGCCATCTTATACTTCATTCTAAACATACCAGGAGTAGCCCCAAGGTTAATCGGTTGAGAAATCAACCAATCCCCGGTATTGGTTCCATATAAGTTGATTCTTACGGCTGCATTAGCTCCTGCATTGGCAAAACCTGCCTCAGTAGCCCATTTGCTTGATCCATATGTAAGAGTAGATGAAGCTGTAACATCTCCTTTAGCAACTGACCAACACAATGGAGTAAATGTGGTAAAGTTTTGCGAGCTTGTTGGAGCGTTTTCTGGTGCACAAATCGTTGTAAAATTACGTTCAGTACACGAAGCAGAATTACTTGTTGGTGTATAAGCGTTAACTGTATAGTAATATTTTGTTGCATAGTTTAATGGACTAGGAAGTGTATAAGTTGTTACATTTCCCAAATCAGCATTATTCATGACATCAGTTCCTCCTGTTGTAGTACCGATCGACAATTTATATCCTGTTGCGTCTGTTACAGCCCCCCATGTTATTGTTGGGGTTAAAGAAACTCCTGTTGCAGGTGATGCAGGTGCACTTACAGTAGGACAGCCAATATTTTTAGTGGTGAATGAGACCGACGTACATCCACTGGCTGTTCCGTTACTATTGGCTGGCAGTATAGTCGCATAATAGGTAGTATTATATAACAATTGATTTGCTGCCGGAAGCGTATAAGTAAGCACATTTCCTACGTCTACTCCATTTATCACATTTGTTCCCCCTGGTGTAGTCCCCAGATTCAGTTTGTAAGAAGTCGCTCCTGCTGTAGCATTCCATTTGATATTTGGTGTTACGGCTACGCCTGTTGCTGCATTAGCTGGTGCAGTAATTACGGTACAATCCGGAATTGTAATGGCTGAAATTTTAACATTATCTACATAGATATCGTCACTTCCGTTATCGCCCTTAGCTAAGAATCTTACAATTGCATTAGGACTGGATGACCCTAAATCTATAAAGTTAGATGTCCATGATGCTGAAACTCCTAAAGCAGAACCTACATCTGTAAATGTATTCCCGCCATCAGTAGATATCTGGATTTTTAAAACATCGGTTCCAGAAGGGTTGATATAATCAAAACTTAAGTATCTGGTACCTGAACCCGAAGAGAGATTGACATATAAATCCATGTATCCTGAAGCATACTGGCAGTTGTAGGAGTGAAAACGAGCTGCTGGCGTTACTGCAGGAGTAGAAATCGTAGAAGATCCACTCGTTCCAGTCCATCCTGAAGCAGAAGTAAACCCTGTTGTTGCAATATCACTTTGTCTCCATGCATTATCTCCTCTGGCTGGCCATGCTCTCCAATAATTGGCATTAGGAAGATCTAAAGTTGAATTTCCATCTGCCCAGGTACTGAAGTTCTCTGTGAAAGGCAATGTAGCATAGGTGGCAGGTGGAATTTGCCATGTTCCCGGTGTGTAAGTAAATGTCAGTCCTGAAGCAGGAACTGTTGTTCCGTTCGTACTTCCTAAGGTTGCCGTAGAGCTATTTGAGCTTCCTACAGCAAGAGAAGTCCAGTTTGTTCCTGTCAAATTGTTAACATCAGAACTTTCCGATCCTCTTATCCCTACCTGTCCCGCAAGGGTTGCAGTTCCCGAAACACAGTTTCCATAAACAATAGCAATTGTTTTGGTTGTAAGGTCTAATTGAATCTGGAAATTAAGAAGCTGCGCCGCAGAAGCAGAATTACCCTGCACATCTGTAAATTGCACAATAAACTTAGAACCAACAGTTTCATAGGCAATTTCAGAGGTTGTAGTATTAGCATGACGAAGATTTACGGCAAATCCTGCAAAAGCTCCATCATAGGTAGTGGGTGAAATATCGGAAGATAATCCTGTATAAGTGGTGCTGGAAGCAGGAATCCCAAACGTAATAAAACCATTGTTACTGATATAAACAGAATTATACTTCTGATTGTTATAAGTAAAAAGACCAGGTAGAGGAATAGCTCCTGATACCAAATCTGTTCCTATTGTTGCACCGGACTGCCATATTGTTCGGCTTCCCGATAACGGTGTATAAGCACCAGTAGACTGTGCAAAGCCATATCCGTTATTTGTATTGGGGGTGGTCAGTTGAGGTGGACCAACCTGTGCGGACACGCAGTAATAGAACGCTGTCAAACACGATAGTAATAATTTCTTCATAAATAGTAATAATAAAAAGTTAGGTTTGTAAATGTATAAATATTAATTTAAATATTAGAAATTATCATAAAATATTGAACAAAAACACCCAAAAACAAGTATAAAACAAAATAAAATCAAACGTTTATTTAGTTTTAATATTTATTTCGCAATATGATGAAAAAACATTAAATAACTAATAATCAAATATTTAAAATACTATACAATAAAAATAGACTTCAGAAAATTTTTCTATTTAACATAAAAAAGGATATGAAATTTTTCATCAATATTTACAATATATAAACAAAAAAAGAGTGACCAAAAGTCACTCTTTAAGTTATTATATCATTTTTTCTAGTTTAAATAAAACTCATATTTATTAAGAAGCTGGATTTCTTTAATCAAATCTCCAGTTAAGTCTACCGAATGTTTCATAGACTGTACTTCAATATGAGAATCATCTTCAATATTTTTAATAAAGAATTTCAGTTTTTGATTTCCTTTATTCCTATCAAGAACTGTTCTGAAAAAATCCAGATCTTCCGGTCTTACATCCATCACATCCATCACCAAAGATATACTCTTAGCAAATCGCTCAAATGCTTCCTGAAGCTCTATCACATCGTTTACATTAACGAAGACCCTGCCGTCTTTCACCTGAGCAAATTTTATTTTGAAGATAACAAACCTCTGAACCTCCAGCTTTTCCTTCAACCTCATATAATCACGATCCCCCAATCTGAATGAGTACGACCCAGAATAATCTTCAAGCGTCACAAAGGCTACTTTCTCACCACTTCTAAAACCGTCTTTTACCACATACTCCGTAATCAAACCTGCAACGGTATATTCTTTTCCGCCACCTCCATTTTCTCTTTCTTTCTGCAAGGTTTTCCAGTCTTTTTTCTTTTCTTCAAAAAGCTCTTCCTGTTTATTTGCAAAGGCCTGTTCTTTATATGCATCAACTTCATCAAGATTCAAAAAATGAAAAACTCCTTTCGGTTCAGCTTTTTTTGTAACCTCTTCTATAATCTCTTCCTCTTCACCGGCAACAATGTCATCAGAAACAATTTCTACAAGATCTGCAACCTCATCAATAGAATCTTTTTCGAGAATCGGGGCTTCGTCTGCCACCGTTTTTCCCTCTTCATCTTTTTCTAAAACTGACTTTTGAGAAAGCCGTCCCTGCATAAACTGATATTGGTATTTAAATTCATCCAAAGGATGTGCAGAAAGGTAAAACCCAATGGTTTCTTTTTCTTTATTAAGCTTATGCATGTTTGGCCATTCCGGGCAAGGTGCCAATTTGGGCTGCTCAATCTGAACTTCTTCAGCAAAGTCTGCAAAAAGAGAGTGTTCCATCTCATTTTTACTCTCCTGAAAGCTTTGTCCGTACCTGATCAGTCTTTCTATATTTGTTCTTCCAGCCATATCAATATCAAAATACTGACCTCTGTGGAAAGAACTCAATTCATCAAAACCTCCAGCCAAAACCAAACTTTCCGCTACTCTTTTATTCATTTGCGAAGGCAGGATCCTTTCAAAAAAATCATAAATATTTTTAAATCTTCCGTTCGCTCTTTCTCGTGTAATTCCTTCACTCGGACCTTCTCCAATCCCTTTAATGGCCCCCAGACCAAAACGAATCTGTCCTTTCTCATTTACAGAGAATTTATATTGAGATTCATTCACATCAGGACCCAAAACATCAACTCCCATACTTTTACAATCTTCCATAAACATGGTGATAGCCTCTGTATTGTTGATGTTATTACTCATTACACTCGCCATATATTCCGCAGGATAATTGGCTTTTAAATAAGCTGTTTGATACGCAATAAATGCATAGCAGGTTGAGTGGGATTTATTGAAGGCATATTCTGCAAAAGCTTTCCAGTCGTTCCAGATTTTTTCTAATCTTTCCTCGTTCAGGTTGTTTTTTCTACCTCCTTCAATGAATTTAGGATACATTTTATTCAGAACATCGATCTGCTTTTTACCCATCGCCTTTCTCAAAGTATCGGCTTCACCTTTGGTAAAGTTGGCCAATTTCTGAGACAAAAGCATCACCTGTTCCTGGTAAACAGTAATCCCGTATGTTTCTTTTAAGTATTCTTCAGTCTCCGGTAAGTCATAAACAATATCTTCAATTCCGTGTTTTCTGTTGATAAAGTTTGGAATATATTTAATCGGACCTGGACGGTACAAGGCATTCATGGCAATAAGATCGGCAAAAACTGTTGGTTTAAGCTCTCTCATGTATTTTTGCATCCCCGGACTTTCATACTGGAAAATCCCAACTGTTCTTCCTTCTTTAAATAACTGATAGGTTTTCGTATCATCAAGCGGAATAAGGTCCGGATCAATATCTAAACCATATCTTGCCTTTACAAGCCTTATTGCATCTTTAATGATGGTCAAAGTTCTCAGCCCCAGAAAGTCCATTTTCAAAAGACCTGCACTTTCCGCCACCGAGTTGTCAAACTGCGACACCAAAATATCGGCATCTTTTGCTGCAATCGTTACAGGAACCAGGTTACTTACATCTTCAGGAGTAATAATCACCCCACAGGCATGAATACCTGTATTTCTGATACAACCTTCCATCTTTTTTGCACTCGCAAGCACATCATGACGGGCATCACCCGGAGTGTTAAGAACATATCTCATTTCATCAACAAGCATTTGTTCTTCCGGTTTTAGTTTATCATATTTAGATAAAGCTTTTGCAATATTCATCCCTGGACTTGGCGGAATTAGTTTCGCAATATTATTGGTATCAGGAATCGGAACGTCCAACACTCTTCCCGCATCTTTAATCGCAGATTTCCCTCCGAGAACCGAGTAGGTAATAATCTGTGCTACCTGGTTTTTACCGTATTTTTCAACTACCCATTTGATAATTTTATCACGCCCTTCATCATCAAAATCGATATCAATATCGGGCATGGAAACCCTTTCCGGATTCAAAAAACGCTCAAATAGCAAATCATATTTAATAGGATCTACATTCGTAATTCCCGTGCAATAAGCTACGGCTGAACCTGCAGCAGAACCACGGCCGGGACCAACCCAAACTCCCATTTTTCTTGCTTCATTACAAAAATCCTGTACAATCAGGAAATAACCGGGATATCCTGTGTTGGCAACTACTTCCAGTTCAAAATCTAAACGTTCTTTAATTTCGTCTGTGATTCCCGTTTCTACATATCTTTTTTTCGCTCCTTCATAAGTTAAATGGGTCAAATAGGCCATTTCCCCACGTTTTCCTCCGTCAATATCGTCTTCAGCATGAATAAACTCCTCAGGAATATCGAATTTAGGAAGTAAAACGTCTCTTTTTAAGGTATACGGTTTAAACTTTGCAGTGAATTCTTCATAGGTATCAAAAGCATCAGGATATGCTAAAAACGCTTCTTTTATTTCATCAGAATTTTTGATATAATATTCCCCTGTAGCTAATCCTCTTCTCTTTCCAAAGCCTTTTCCGACAGGAGTTGTCAGTTTTTCTCCGTCTTTGATGCAGCTTACAATATCCTGAATATTAGAATCGTCTTTATTAGAATAAAAAGTTTCGTTCTGTGCTAAAATTTTAACATTATATTTATCTGCAAAATGCAGTAAAACATCATTTAAATGCTCTTCTTCAGGCAGTTTATGATTTTGAATCTGAACATAAAAATCATCTTCAAAGGTATCTTTCCACCATTTGAAAAGCTCCTCCCCTTTCTGTTCACCGGTATTTAAAATAGCATCGGGAATATCTCCCAGAATTCCTGAAGTCAGCGCGATCAAACCTTCTTTATATTCAGCTATCAATTCACGACTGATCCTTGGAACTCCAAAATAGAAACCTTTAAGGAAACCTATACTTGAAAGTTTTGCTAAATTTTTATACCCTTCAAAATCTTTTGCCAACAAAACAACCTGCGTTCTTCTATCGGGGTCATCTTTTGTAAATTGCTTCTGTTCGTAACGTTCTGAAATATAAAATTCACAGCCTACAACGGGAATTAACGGTTCTGAAACAGGCTCTGCTTCATTAAATTCTTCTCCCTTTTCTTCTGCTTCCTGTTTTTTTGCTAAATATTCTTTATGCTTTTTTACTCTGTCCCCATTAGTTCCTTCCACCGCTGAAACGAACTTGAAAGCTCCCATCATGTTCCCAAGATCCACCATTCCGACAGCAGGGAAATTTTCATCAGTAGCTTTTTTGATCAGATCATTGATGCTTGAAGTAGCCGTAAGCGTAGAAAAAACACTGTGATTATCAAAATTGAAGTACTTCCCTAAATCAATTTCATCAATACTTCCAAAATCCTGCTGCTTTTTCTTGTTATGAAAATCTGCAACCTGCCTTCTGATAACAATATTAAAAGGCTTGATCGGATCTGGATAAAGGCTTTTGAAATAAGCCAGCTGATCTTCTGAGATCTTTAGTGTTTCAGCAGGAACCACCCCTATTCTTATCATTTCAAAGAAGGCACTGGCCGTAGCATTTACGTCGGCAGCAGCGTTGTGAGCTTCATCGAACTTATGACCGTACAATTTTTCGTACAATTCTTCAAGTTTCGGAGATTTGTAACGGCCTCCCCGCCCTCCGCCAAGCTGACAGAATTCGGTTCCCAAAATCATCGTATCTGCTTTTGGTTTTTCCTGTAGATTATCCTTCAGGTTTTTCCTGTAAAATTCTGCCCCTACAATATTGTAGTCGAACTCTACATTATGTCCGGAAACAACTCTTGTTCTTTCAAGGACTTTAGAAAACTCTTCAAGAATCTCCTGAAGGTCTCGTCCTTCTTCATTTGCAATTTTTGTTGTAATCCCGTGAATTCTTGCCGCGTTAAAGGGAATATCATACCCTTCAGGCTTTATTATATAATCCTGATTTTCAATCAACTTCCCGTCATCGTCGTGCAACTGCCATGCGATCTGAACCATTCTTGGCCAGTTATCCGAATCCGAAAGCGGAGCGTTGAAATTTTTTGGTAAACCGGTTGTTTCTGTGTCAAAAATTAAATACATATAATTTTCTAACTTTTTTATAAAAAAGAGAATGTAAAGTTACTTCATTTTTTCTAAATATTGCTTTATAGCAGCCATATAAACAATCAATAATATTTATAAAAAACAGCAAAATAAGAAATTTTCAAAAAATCATTTTAACAAATTAAAACATAAATTAAAATAACCTTAAAAAATTAGACTTATTCATTAAAACTAACTAATTATTAAAATTTTAGCATAATTTTGATTCACTATAGTTTTAATAATTTACTACCTAAAAATGAAGAAACAATTACTTTTACTCAGTACTTTAGCTATTACGCTAATAAATGCACAAAACAATGAAGAATTAAATAGGTTATTTGAACGTCAGAGAATAGACAACAACGAAAAGTTTGACGCCTATGTATCTAAACGATATGGTTCTAATAGAGCCCCTGAAGTTTTAAAAGAGATCGAACTGCAAAGAACTAATCTTGCAGGCTTTTTACCAGACAATAAGCCTTATTTTTTTCAGGCTCACGATATGGATCAGATTAAAAATTCCAATTCTGATTTTCTGCAGGGAGGAAATATTACTGGCTTAACAGGATCTTTTAACGGAGAGGGAATTAAGTTTACTATTTTTGATGGTAGTACTGCTTCCGGCGTAGCAAGAGTATTTGCAAGCCACGTCTTCTTTAACAATCTTCCTAACAGAATTATCAATAAAGAAAGCAGCAGTGTCAATTACGGTGACCACGCAACAGCCGTTGCCAGTTTTATAGGCGCGAAAGATTATCCATACACCGTAACATTTACGAATGGGACAACAAGACAGGTTAATTTCAAAGGGATTGCACCCAACTCAACAATAGATGCTTATGCTTTTGGGTCTTCTGTTTTGGATGGTGAAACTGCACAAAGTACCGTTTTTCAAAAAATCATAAAGGCACAGCCCAATGTTTCCAACCATTCTTATGGAAGTAATCAGGGATGGGCAGACCCTCAATTGATCAACAATGAACCATCATGGGTATGGAATGGTACTTTTGCGAGCCCAAATACCTCTTTTGATGCTCAGGGAACGTATCACACAAACGACCGTGATTATGACCAGATTGTATACAACAATCCGTCCTATATCATAGTAAAATCAGCAGGAAATTCTTTTGGCGAAGGACCTAGTGCTGACACAAGTACTTATAAAAAATATTACAAAGATAACACAGGGAATTTGGTAGAGTTCGCTGCAACCGATACTCTGCCTCCTAATAATTGCGCACAGGGATATGACTGTATAGGGATTGGTTCTCTTGGGAAAAATATTATTGTAGTAGGAGCTGCAGATAGAATAACAACTAACGATGGAAGATATACAGCTTCTTCTGATGTTATCCATTCCGTTTACAGCAGTGCAGGACCAAGAGATGACGGAGGTATCAAACCGGATATTACAGCGGTGGGGACAAGTGTTGCCAGTGCATGGACTGATAATACCAGTACAGGAGGAAGTAAAATCGACATAGGAGATGGAACCTCTTATTCTGCCCCAGTAGTAACGGGTATTATTGGACTTTGGACACAGGTGAATAAGCAACTATTTGGAGGCAGCTTATTAAATGCTGCATCAGCAAAAACCTTAATGGTACATTCAGCGAAAGAAGCAGGTAACATAGGTCCTGATCCACAATTTGGATGGGGCTTTATTGACGCCAAAAAAGGAGCTGAACTTCTTGTAGGAAAATCCAACAACAGTATTATTTTTAATGATGAAGTATTAAATAGCGGAGTTGCGAATGTAAAAACAGTTAAGGCATCTGGATCTGAACCGTTAAAGGTGACAATATCCTGGATTGATCCTGAATTCACAAACTTCACTAATCAATGGAGCAATATTTATAATAACAGAAGTTCTAAGCTGATTAATGATCTGGATCTAAAGATTACTGATACTACAACAAACACCGCTTATTATCCATGGAAGCTGGATGCCAACAATCCTATGACTCCAGCTACAAAAGGAGACAATACAGTAGACAACGTAGAACAGGTAATAATAGATGCTCCTGTTGCAGGAAGAACTTATAAAATAGAGATCACCAATAAAGGGATACTTAAAAATAATACAGGCGGAAATGCCCCTCAAAATTATTCTGTCATCGTAACAGGATTTACTGAATTATTGGGAACCAAAGATGTTACCAACCCTCTCAATAATCTTGCGATTGCGCCAACGATTACGAAAGATGTTACAAACATTTTAAAAGCACCTAAAAAGTCTACTTTCAATGTTTATGATCTTACAGGTAAAAAACTGCAAAGCGGTACCATCAATAATGAGAAAGAACCAGTAGATTTATCTGCTTACACAAAAGGAATTTACATCATTGAAGTAAAAACAGACAAAGATGTTATTTCCAAAAAAGTGATCAAGGAATAACCTATATAAACAAAGATTTTACACAAAATACTAACAGTTGTTAGTATTTTGTTTTTTTATGTATATTTGCTTCCTATGGAAAATGCACTTCACGAAAAAGTTTCTCAAGATATACTACTCAAGGCGTATAATCATATGATGCTGGCCAAAGCAATGGCTGATATTTACGAAGAAAACAGAAATGTATGTAAATATGTTCACAGTACCTCAAGGGGGCACGAAGCCATCCAGCTTGCTACAGCTTATCAGCTCAAAAAAGAAGACTGGGTTTCTCCTTATTATAGAGACGAAAGCATTCTTTTAGGAATTGGTTTTGAACCTTATCAATTAATGCTTCAATTATTAGCTAAAGCTGATGATCCTTTTTCAGGAGGAAGATCATACTACTCCCACCCTTCCAGCAGAGATGAAAACAAACCAAAAATTGTTCACCAGAGTTCTGCAACCGGAATGCAGACTATTCCTACTACAGGAGTAGCACAGGGAATCAAATATATTCAGGATTTTAATCTTCAGGAATTTGAAAACAATCCTGTTGTTGTATGCAGCCTTGGAGACAATTCTGTTACCGAGGGTGAAGTAAGTGAAGCTTTACAGTTTGCTGCTTTGCATCAGCTTCCTATTATTTTCCTTGTACAGGATAATGAGTGGGGAATTTCCGTAACGAAAGATGAAGCAAGAACTTGTGACGCTTATGATTTTGTAGCTGGATTCACTGGGTTGAGCAGAATGAGAGTAGACGGAACTGATTTCGTGGAAAGTTTTGAGGCTATGAAAAAAGCCGTGGACTTTGTAAGAACAGAAAGAAAACCTTTGGTAGTCTGCGCAAAAACGGTACTGATCGGACATCATACTTCCGGTGTAAGAAGAGAATTCTATAGAGACGAAGAAGATTTATCAAAACATAGAGCTAAAGATCCGGGAGAAATCCTTAGAAAACATTTACTGGAAACAGGTACTGATGAAGATCTATTAAAGCAAATCACAAAAAAGGCACGTCTTGAAGCTGAAGAAGCTTTTGAAAAAGCTAAAAACGCGGAAGATCCGAAGCCTGAAACCGTAATGCAGCACGTTTTCGCTCCTACTCCAATTACAGAGGAAACAGGAACGCGTGAGCCTGCCAACGGAGAAAAAATTGTAATGGTAGATGCTGCCATCCATGCGATCCAGGAATTGATGTGGAAACACCCTGAAGCTCTTCTTTACGGACAAGACGTAGGAGAAAGAATTGGTGGAGTTTTCCGCGAAACGGTAACGTTAGGAAAAAAATTCGGAAGCAAAAGAGTATTCAATACCGCGATTCAGGAGGCGTATATCATTGGATCTACAGCCGGAATGAGTGCTGTAGGATTAAAACCAATCGTTGAAGTTCAATTCGCAGATTATATTTACCCGGGAATCAACCAGTTAATTACAGAGATTTCAAAATCAAGTTATTTAAGTGGCGGAAAATTCCCTGTAAGCAACATCATCCGTGTTCCAATCGGAGCCTATGGCGGTGGTGGTCCTTACCACAGTGGAAGTGTTGAAAGTATTTTAGCCAACATCAAAGGAATCAAAATAGCCTATCCAAGTAATGCAGCAGATTTTAAAGGTTTATTAAAAGCCGCGTATTACGATCCAAACCCGGTAGTGATGCTGGAACACAAAGGATTATACTGGAGTAAAGTTCCGGGAACTGAAGATGCTAAAACCATAGAACCGGCTGAAGACTATGTTCTTCCGTTTGGAAAAGGGAAAGTAATCATTGAAGCTGACAAGGATGAAACTGAGAAAGGAAGAACCTTATTAGTGGTTACTTACGGAATGGGAGTTTACTGGGCTAAAGAAGCAGCTAAGAATTTCAATGGAAGAGTTGAAGTGATCGACTTAAGAACATTGATTCCTCTTGACGAAGAACTTGTTTTCGAAAGAGTGAAAGCTCATGGAAAATGTATCGTTCTTACAGAAGAACAGCTTAATAACTCTTTTGCAGAAGCTTTTGCACACCGTATTTCTAAAAACTGCTTCAAATATCTTGATGCTCCTGTAGAAACAATGGGATCACTGGATGTACCGGCTGTACCGATCAATCTGATACTGGAAAAAGAAATGCTTCCCAATGCTGAAAAACTCAGCAGTAAGATTGAAGAAATGCTGAAATATTAATTTTATAACGAGTCCTGAAATAGAGATACAAATTAAAGGATAAAAATAACTAATTAAACCAGAGCAAAAATAAATTTGCTCTGGTTTTTTGTTTTATGAGTTTTCATTTTTAATTTCGACTGTTTATGCATTTGAATTCGTGTTAAATAATGATTTGAAAAATAGGGTCTGAACTCATTATAAACACCAATCGATTAATCCATATTTTTCTTTCTCATTGAAGTCTCAATATCATATTTATCGATATCGAATTTCTGATTCTTCCGTTTCTATATCTCTTACCATTTGAAGTTTCAAACGCAAGCTGTAATCTTTCTGGGTACGCTTGACATAGAGTATTTCTAAGCTTTCTTTCATAGCGGCTGTTTTTTGTACATCGCTATTTCAGGACGGGACAATATATAAAAAACCTCTGTGTAGTTTACACAGAGGCTCCATTTTTAACTTTAAATTTTTCCTGTTATTAAATGATAATCACTTGTAAGCTTATCCACCTTGTCCCATCACTGATGATTTTCCATTGTGAATAATTGGATCCTGCCTGAATTTGATAATTAAGAAGGCTACTCCTTGAGTTATAACTATTGCTATCTGCTGCAGCCGAATGCATAGGGTAATTTACAAATACGTCTTCTGATGTACCTGCTCCTAATTTATCACTGTCATTCACAAATTGCAGAACCCTTCCAGGACAGGTTACAGGGTCTGGCAATTGTAAATTGGCAGTACTATTTAAATACGGACTTGTATTGCTCACATTAGCAGATAAATTCCCCCCCGAAGAGGTCGTGCTGTATCTTAATATAAGAAGAAAATCATCAGGCTGTACAACATAAGGAGTTGCTGCCGAATACGTTCCTGTAAGGATTTTAAAACCCTCTACCACTCCAGAAGATGAAGATCTGATGTTATACCATTTACTGGTTGGTGAATCGTAGAAATACAATCCTACAGACGTTACGTTCGATACCTTGTTTATCGCTGCTCCGTCTAATGTTGTTACAAAAACTAAGGTTCCGTTTTGGTCACTTCCATACACAGCATCTTTTGCCGAAAGCTGGGCTCGTGTCAATCGGGGTGTTGTGAATCCATCAGGAACTGATGGGGTTGTCACTTTTCCTTCTATCTGAACAGTCACCTTTGGATCGTTAGTTCCCATCCCTACTCGTCCAGCATCGGTAGCTACAAAATCCGTATTTGCATCTCTTACAGTAGAACCATCAGACTTTGTGCCTAGCTTTATCATTGTATTCGCATTGTCATTAGCCCACGCATCATTCGTTGCATCAAGAGGGTTCCAGGCAGTACCATTCCAATAATGGAATCCTTTGGTAAATCCTCCAGCATCAGCAATGAGATAAACCAACTGTCCATTTACACTACCATTGGTAGATAAAGCATTCACTCTTGGTACTAAAACCCCATCTTGCGCAGTGACTGCACCTGGAGTAGAGCCTGTATGATTTTTTGCCCGGATATCAAAAGTTGATTCTGGAGAGGGAGTATTTACTCCTACTTGTCCTAAGACTTTAATATTAAGTAAGAGTAATAGTATTATAATAAAATTTATTTTTTTCATTTCATTTTAGTTGATAATAAGTTTTTTTAAGTTCTTGTGAATTCAAATACCTATTGGAGGAGGGCGGATATAAGAAATTATTTGAAAGTAATCAAAGGGAACTTCCAGGTTTTTAATACTTCCTCCCAGTATTTTTATACAGTAAGGAGGTTTAATTAGTGTTGTTTTCCACCCTATGATAAATTCTATTTTTTTTAGGCTTGTAACAGGGGGAAGAAGACAATATCTCGAAGGATAAGAAGGCAGTAATAATTCTGAATTACCTTTTGGAATAGGAATAAATTTATTCTTAACTACTATTTTTTCATCCGAAAATTTAGCTTTTGTGTTGGTAATTTTAGGTTTACTCTTTTTTGGGGGTTTCTTTTTCTTTAAAGTGCTTATGTAAATAATTTCTCCCGAAATGTGTTCTTTTAAATTGCTAAACTGAGTTTCCTCTTGAATGTAAACCTTCCCCCTTTCCGGTTTTATAATTATTTCCTGCGTAAGATAGCTGCTATCTTTGACATAAATCTCGGCTCCATCATTAATGAAAATTTGAGAGTAAAGAACATTCTGTAATAATAAAAAAAACATCAATAATGCTTTACATTTGTATAATCCCACACAAATGCTACTATTCAATATCCTTTCTATGCTCTCCATTCTTTTCATTTATTTTGCTTTAGCTTTTTAATAAATAAGAGTTCTCAGAAAATCAACAATTTAAAGTTACGAAAAAAAAATAACTAAACCCCTGAAAATCACCAACAAAAACAACCTGTAAAATGGATTTTACTACATTCTTCCATTTGGAAAAGGGAAAGTAATCATCGAAGCTGATAAGGATGAAACTGAGAAAGGAAGAACCTTATTAGTGGTTACCTACGGAATGGGGTTTACTGGGCTAAAGAAGCGGGTAAGACAATGATTTGAAAAATGGGGTCTGAACTCATTATAAACATCAATTGGTTGATCCTTATTTTTCTTCTCATTGAAGTCTCAATATCATATTTATCGATATCGAATTCCTGATTTTCCCGTTTCTATTTCTCTTACCATTCGAAGTTTCAAACGCAAACTGTAATCTTTCTGGGTACGCTTGGCATAGAGTATTTCTAAGCTTTCTTTCATAACAACTATTTTTTGTGCATCGCTATTTCAGGACGGGACAAAAAATATATATAAAACCTCTGTGTAAACTACACAGAGGTTCTTTTTCTAACTTTAAATTTTTCCTTTTATTAAACGATAACCACCTGTAAGCTTATCCACCTTGTCCCATCACTGATGATTTTCCATTGTGAATAATTTTGCCCACTTGCAATTTCATAATTGTTAAGATTACTCCTTGAATTATAACTATTAGGATCTGAGCCCGCAGCGTGCATCGCATAATTTGTATATACATTTTCTCCTGTACTTGACCCTACTTTATCGCTGTCATTCACAAATTGCAGAACCCTTCCAGGACAAGTTGTAGGATCTGGCAATTGTAAATTGGCAGTACTATTTAAATACGGACTGGTTGTGCTAATATTAGCTCCGCTGTTCCCCCCCGTAGAGGCTGTGTTGTATCTTAAAATAAGAAGAAAATCATCAGGCTGTACAACATAAGGAGCTGCTGCCGTATACGTTCCTGTAATGATTTTAAAACTCTCTACCACTCCGGAAGATGAAGATCTGATGTTATACCATTTACTGGTTGGTGAATCATAAAAATACAATCCTACAGACGTTACGTACGATACCTTGTTTATCGCTGCTCCGTCTAATGTTGTTACAAAAACTAAGGTTCCGTTTTGGTCACTTCCATACACAGCATCTTTTGCCGAAAGCTGGGCTCGTGTCAATCGGGGAGTTGTGAATCCATCAGGAACTGATGGGGTTGTCACTTTTCCTTCTATCTGAACGGTCACCTTTGGATCGTTGGTTCCCATCCCTATTCTTCCGGCATCGGTAGCTACAAAATCCGTATTTGCATCTCTTACAGTAGAGCCATCAGACTTTGTGCCTAGCTTTATCATTGTATTCGTATTGTCATTAGCCCACGCATCATTCGTTGCATCAAGAGGTGTCCAGGCAGTACCATTCCAATAATGGAATCCTTTGGTAAATCCTCCGGCATTGGCAATGAGATAAACCAACTGTCCATTTACATTACCATTGGTAGATAAAGCATTAACTCTTGGTACTAAAACCCCATCTTGCGCAGTGACTGCACCTGGAGTAGAGCCTGTATGATTTTTTGCCCGGATATCAAAAGTTGATTCCGGAGAGGGAGTATTTACTCCTACTTGTCCTAAGACTTTAATATTAAATAAGAATAGTAGTATAATAATTAAATTTATTTTTTTCATTTCATTTTGTTTTAGTTGATAATAAGATTTTTAAAATTCTTGTAAATTCAAATACCTATTGGAGATGGGCAGATACAAGAAATTATTTGAAAGGGAATCAAAGGGAACTTTCAGGTTTTTAGTACTTCCTGCATAAGAGAACTGCTATCTTTGACATCAATCTCAGCCCCATCACTAATGAAAATTTGAGAGTAAAAAATATTCTTTCTAAATTCTCTTTTTTTGTCATTAATTGTGCTTGAACTCTATGATATATTATTTTATTGAAAACCAGATTCCGGGAATTTTTTTTTCCATTTTGAAATAGAATTTCTGCTTACCTTAAAATAGTTTGAAATTTCTGTATTATTCATTCTATTTTTTTTCTGATAACTTAATATTTTGCAGATATCATCATCGCCATACGCTCTAAACTTTCCATTTTCCTTATCTCTCAATTCAATATTTTTACCAAATATTCTTTCCTGCAATGCGATAACATCCATAGAAGAAATATTACTTTTATTCAAGATGTTCTCACAATCTTTCATTCTGTCTTGATATTTCATGTTAATCATATCAATATAAATTCTTTTATAATCAGGAGTGGTACCCATAATCGTTTAATTTTTATTCATTATTTCCCGTATTTTACTAACCATTTGTATAATGTCGTTTTAGGGATCCTATATTCGCTGATCACCTGTTGTCTTGTTTTTTCACCAGAATTGATAAGCTCTAAAATGAAATCAATAACTTCCTTTGTATAAATATTTTTTTTGAATTTTGGGAGCTGTGATGCTTGTTTAATGTTATTTGGAGTGCTTCCTGTTGCGGGCGAAAATAATATCAGATGCTGTGTATATAATCTAAAGAAATCATACTCTAAAAGCTTACTCCACTTTAATAAATAATCTGTACCAATATCTTTTTCTAAAAACATTTTCTCCACTTCATCCTCAGTGCATTTCAAGAAATTGCAAATACGATCAATATCCATATTAAGTTCTATCGTCTTTTGCTGAATTAAAGAACCTACATGAATATTTTTAAAATTATTATCCATATTTTATATATATTGATGCTTATTTTAATATTTTTTTTTTGATAAAAAAGATCAAACGTTCAACGATAGTGGCTTACACATCTGAACTGATGTTAATCCTGATTGAAGTTATCATCAATTTATCTTCTTACCGCTATGGCTTCCAGAAAGACCAGACACTGCCATTATACACCGCTAGCTGATGAGCAGTAGTATCATATACAATCATTCCTGCAGCAGGATTGATAATGTTTAAATGCGGACTCGCAACTTTAGGAAGAATCATTGCTTTGTTGCTATCCTCTAAAACCAAAATTCCATCTGTGGAAGTAAGAGTCCCAATACTTACCTTCGCTTCGGTTTTTTCGGTTTTAGTTGTTTGTACAGATAAATCGGCATTTCCAGTTGTATCTACACTTAAATCAAACCAGCTTCCGCTTTTAAGATATTTCACTTTATTATCTGTTGTATCAAATATCATAGTTCCATCTTGTGAAATTCCACTATTATCCTCTATATAGGGAAGAAGCAGCCCTCTGTTTTCGGTTTCGGCAAATTCCAGTGAGGTGGACGGGTTGCTGACACTATTTTTGCCTACTGCAACCTGCGCTTCTATTGTGATCGTAAATAATATTGCTGCTATACTAAAAATTACTGTTTTCATAACCTATTATTATTTTAATTGACAAGAAAATGAGCAAACAGACCAGTAATACCCATTCTTTTTAATGAACTATTCTCTAGTGCTGTACTACTTGTTCCGAAAATGTAATCAGAGCAGGGTCTGTAAAACTTATACGAAGGCTGTTTTTTTCCATCGCAGTGATTGCTTCATCTACAATACTGAAGCTCAGTACATCTCCTTTCTTTAGCTGGATCTGAAAATAATATTCCCCCTCTGCCGATAAATTCCCTTTTCTCGCTACAAAAGCTTCTTTTCCATTAATATGTACAGCGAATATGGGCTGTTGCTTGTCTTTTGGGTTTTTATTAATTTCTGATGATACGCTAATCCGGTAAATACCATTTTTAGTGACCTCTATTTCATTGTTCGTCAGCATAATTTCACCTTTATCCTCTCCCTGGGCACTTAATTTTGAGAAGTTCATGAGCTTTTTCACTCCTGACTCATTATAGCCTATTCCTTCAATAGCATAAACAGGATTTTTATCTATCATCTTTTCGATATGCTGTTGGGAATACATGAAACATGGAAATATTAATAGCATAAATAAAGTCGGTATCTTTAAATACATAATTTTAATTTTTATTGAATGAATTTTTAAATAAAAATTTCAGGTAAAAGCAACAGAAAAAAATCTGTTGCTTTCCCAAAATTCACATTAATCCGGACAAGCCTGTGTATTGAAGCACTGCCAGCTGAAAGTACTCCCTCCATCTGTTAAAGTATATACTTTCAGGCAGTTATTGGTTATATCGTATACCATCATTCCCTCTACAAAGCTCGCAGCCGGTATTCCAACTGGGTTTCCAGAACCATCAAATGCCACTCTGTTGGTAACAAAGCCTTTCGTTTTAGATTCAAGCACCAGCCACGCTCCTTTACGAACCATTGGCCAATTGTCTGAATCTGCTGAGCCTGCTCTGCTTAATGAGGTAATACCCATCTTACTATCCAGCGCTGTGCCTGTCAATATTCCCGGTTTGTAGCAATATGATGATATTCCACAGGTCCAGTCTACATAATAATCCTCTACTTCTCCATCATCTGCTTTCAAATAGCTGCGTTCATCCTCGGGAGTTCCTGTGTCATCACTAAGTTGGTTGGTTGTAAGACGCAAACGTATAAAACTGCGTAATAAATCTCCATTGCATCCAGGGATTGATCCAGGATCTGCCCATGTTAACGCAACAGTCTGTTGAGAAGCAGAAGCCGGTACACTTTTAACTATTGTTTCTCCCGGTTCAAAACTTCCGTTATTATTCCAGTCTATAGATCCATATAGATAAGCTGTCGTTCCCATATTATTGGTAAAAGGAACATTCAACGTATAGGCCACCCCTGCGGCTTTTACCGGCAAAGAACCACTTACAAAGGCATCCTCGTCAATTAAGCTCCCTTTACCATCATTATCATCATCGCTGGCATTATTTCCACTTCCGGTTATCGTAAATTGAGGCCCATCATCACTATCCCCAGCATTAGCCCCTAATCTCAATGGATTATCAACCTGGCTGTATTTAATCTGATGACTGGCCTGATCTCCAGGGTTATAACGGTTATCCAAATCTCCAAAATCAAAAGCAGTATTACCACATACCGGTCCCGTAGAAGGAGGGCCTGTAAAAGTAAACTCTGACGGACTATTCGTACATCCTCCACATCCGTCACTTCCATCAGCGGTATGACCTGTGTAGCCATATCTGTCATTTCTGTCCTTAATCAGGATAGAAATGTGCCCTCCGGCTTCTACATATTTCATCTTACCAGTAAGCATTTGCGCTCCTCCGCCCATCGTAGCTGCTGTAGGAATAAACCTTGTGGTAGGCGAAGGAAGTCCAGCTTTATTTCCGTTATTATCTCCGGCAGAATACGCTCTATTCTCCTCAGTTACCAAATAAAATAATGGATAATATGTATCATGATTATTGGCAGATATCCAGATAACTTTTCCAATAGGTTTTGTAATATCAGTCTGAACTCCGGGGGCATCCGGCTGCTCGTTGATATAAGAAACAGGCAGCCAGGATGTAGCTGTTGTTGTATTTCCAAGTCCTAATTGTCCTGAACCGTTATATCCCATCACAAATACTTTTCCGGCGCTGTCTCTCAAATAATACGACGCTGGCCCGGCATTATTTACATCTAGCTGTTTTACCGGAAGGCTGATTCCTGCCGGAACGTTCATCATAGCAGCAAAATTTCTGTCGGAAGCAGGCTGCCCATCTCCTAACAAAGTACTGGTTCCCCAGGTGTAGAAATTGTTACCATCTGTTGCAATGGCTGCACCACCAGAACTACGAACATCTTTCATCCCTGTCAATAGTGTAGAAGAATTGATCATTACCTGATGCCACCCTGTGGCAGCCTGGTTTCCATCTCCCTGTACATCACTGCCAATCGTATTTGAATATACCCATACTTCTCCCAATTTAGTGAGTACCATAAGAGATCCTGTTGTAAGATTACGCCCCGCATCCATCATTTGTACATTGGCGGGCCCTACACCTGGCGGCAATGCAACCTGAGTCATAGCGGTAGTCGCATTAGCAAATACTCCATTTGCAGCTCCCCAAACATATAGCCCAGAGGTTGTAAGAAGGAAATACTGATGATAAGCCACGCCATAAGAGACTCCTGTCACCATGAGCGGCATTCCAACAAATGAAAATCCGTTAGAGCCAGACTCCACTTTTGAAGGAGTATTTTGATTAGCAATTCCATTTCCATTCGCCGAGTTCCCAAATACAAGATACCCTCCTGTTGCCACTCTTATAATGCTGGCATGAAATAAAGCCTGCACAGAATCCATAAGGCCCAAGTGGTTATCTGTATCATCACAAGGCTGGGCAACAGCCACCGTAGTATCTACCGGTAAATAATAATCTTCTGTTTCTCCATTAATAGGAAAGGCAGCATTAACACCTGTACTTAACCCGTCACCGATGGAACGTTCGTCCACATTTACGGTTGCGGCATTGTCCGTAAGAGAAGCACTTGTAATGCGAACCCTCATATAGGTATTGGAAGCTGCTCCCGTGTAGATTGTCGCGTACCAGTAGAGCTTGGCAGTCTGGGATCCTGAATTGGCAGGTAATGATACTGAAGTATACTCATTGGAGGTAAACCGTCCATTTCCGTCCATATCGATCCAGGCATGCAATGTAGCTGCTGTTGTAAGAGTATTGGTCACATTGATCTGTGCACTGTATTCTGATCCCGGCACAAAGGTAGGTAAAGGAGTGGTTATTCCATCCTCATCAAGACCATCTCCGTTAGTTCCGTTGTTGTCTGATCCTGCTGCAACGCTTTGTGCTGCAGGTTCTATATCTATCGTATTTCCAATAATCAAATTCTCATCAGAAACATGACGTGCAGGCAGCATCATTCCCGATGTGTTTTGCTCGAAAGATGGCGGAGCATCTCCATAATCAAGGTTTGATGTTACAGGTATTGTATGATCTTCAATTTCACCATTATAAATAACTGGTGTAACCGCGTATTCTCCTGTATTCACCCCATCAGCAAGAGCTCTCTCATCTACCAAAAGCCCCGGAGCACCTGTTGTAAAGTCATTTAGTGTTCCTTCTGACAAACGGAGACGCATGTACAATTGGCTGGGTGTTCCTGTAACAACAGTGGAAGCAGCTGGCCAGGTGAGGACTACGCTGCCATTATCTGTCCCGTTAAGCACAGATACTGTTCTCGCCTCAGAGGTCTCAAAACGGCCATTGTTATTAAAGTCTATCCAACCATACAAAGTTCTGATACCTCCGGTATTATTAGTCACTTTTACACTCAGTGAATAAATAGAACCTCCACCGGAGTAAATAGGCCCTACAGCCACACCATCTTCATCATCAATCCCATTATTGTCATCGCCCAATGCATTTCCTGCAATGATCTGTTTTGAATTTTCATCATCTGCAGGATTATTCCCTATATATAATCCCTGGCTTGCAGTATGTCTTGCCGGGGCCACAATATTATTTCTACTGGTATCATAAGTATCCGGAGCATCTCCATAGTCATAAGAAGTAACAACAGGTAAAACATAATCTTCTATTTCACCTCCGTTAGCTGTTCCATACACCCCGGTAGAAAGACCATCTCCAATGGACCTTTCATCCACAACCAGTCCTGGAGGCCCCCCAGTAAAATCTGCTAATGCTCCATCAGATATACGCAATCTCATATAAACCTGGGTTACCCCGGCAGGAATCGTGTTTGTATCTGCAATGGTCCATGAAGGTAAAGTAACAGTTTGCATTACATTGGAAGAAGGAACTGATAGAGAAGACATTTCTCCAACTTCAAAATAACCATCATTATCCAGATCAATCCAGGCATATAGTGTTTTAGCAGAACCGGAATTATTGAATACATTGACTTGTGAATAATAGGCGATTCCTTTATAAACAGGCATCACAGAGGGTATTCCATCCTCGTCTGCTCCATCTCCGTTGGTCCCGTTATTATTGGCTCCGGCAGCTACAGACTGCTCAGCAGCTTCAGTATCTATAGTATTTCCCAGTTTTAATACCGGTGATGAAGCCTGTCTTGCCGGCACGGAAGTTATTCCGTCTCTTGCTCTGGAATAGGCTGCAGGTGCATCCCCATAATCATATAAATTGCTTACTGTAAACTGATAATCTTCTATTTCCCCTGCCGCACTACTGAAACCGGTGCTGCGGGTATCTATTAAAACAGGGACTGCATTATTGGTATTAGTAATCGTTGCTCCGGAAAGTCTGAACCTCACATAGGTTTTCCCTGCTATTAATACTAATGGAGACACAATGGTTGCGGTGGCCGGCCATGTTAAAGTAAATTCGTTGGTAGTCCCGGCAGTAACATTTCCACTTGCGGTAGCAGCTTCGTTACCATTAAATATACCATCGCCGTTAAAATCTATCCATGCATATAAATTTTTAGTCCCATTGACAGTAGTATTTACAGGTACTTTAATCGTAAACGGAGATCCGTTTGTAATGACCTGTGGGGCTATTCCATCTTCGTCCAATCCGTCTCCGTTAGACCCATTATTGTCTGCAGCAGCTGCTACTGCTGCATTACTTAATTCATAATCCACAGTGGCTCCCATAAATAATTCAGGGGCAATACTGTTTGTTTGGGATGCCGGAGATCCATTTTCATAGCTCACAGGTACATCTCCATAATCTCTAATCACTGTCAGCTGATAATCTTCAACCTCTCCCTGTGATACAGAGCTATATAATCCTGTATTTAAACCATCTGCAATTGATCTTTCATCTACAACAGTGTTATTGGCACCAGTTGTTAAATCACCTAATGTAATTCCTGTTTCCGGTTGTACCAATCTCAATCTCATATACAATTTACCCACTGCCGAAGAGATCGTATTGATCTGTGCTGCTGTAAAGGTAATATTGGCAGTAGCAGCTCCTGAAGCAACAGATACTGTTTCAAATTCTCCAGATTCAAATCTCCCGTTATTATTAAGATCTATCCAGGCATATAAAGTTGCTGCGGCTCCTGTTGTATTGTTTACGGCAACAGGATATGTGTTTGCAGCTCCGGATCTTATATACAACTGACTGGATTGAAGTCCATCATCAGAAACCCCATCTCCGTTAGCTCCGTTATTGTCATTTCCGGCTCCTACTGAAAAAGGAGCAGGCTCCAGTGTAGAACTATTTCCTAGATGTAATAGGGTTGTTGGCTGATTTCTGGCAGGCTTAAAATTGGTTGGATTTACAGTTCCGTCTTTGTCCATTTCATAGCTTACAGGAACATCTCCAAAATCATAATTGCTATTTCCAACCGCAAAACGGTAATCTTCAACTTCTCCAACACTTGGAAGGGTATACACTCCGGTAGATGCACCATCTGCAATGGAACGCTCGTCTACAGCTGTAGTCGCAGCATTATCTGAACCTGCAGTCTGGGTCAGCCTGATTCTTACATATAAATTATTAATCCCTGCTGGAATCAGATTGGTCTGGGCTCCTCTGAACCAAAAAGTGACTGAAGATGCGCCTACAGGGACAGACTGATAGCCCGTTCCTGTTCCTGTTGATGCAGTATAGGCAACTTCAGAAACTTCAAATCTTCCGTTATTGTTAAAATCTATCCAGGCAATACTATTTGATGCTAAATCTGCTCTTATCGGCACGGAGAAGCTAAAAGGAGCACTTTTTGTTATTGAAGGCACAACACCAGTAACCCCATCTTCATCTATACCATCTCCATTGGTTCCATTGTTATCGTTACCTGAAGGTACGTTTTGAGCGGCAGCTTCGTTATCTACTATACTTCCAATGAAATATAGAGGATTGGTAATTTGTCTGCCCGGGACTGAAGCACTTGCATTATTGCTTTCATAAGAAACCGGTGTATCCCCAAAATCATACAGATCTACCGGCAGCTGATAGTCTTCAACTTCACCATAGGCTACCATTGGGTTGTTAGCAGCATTAGAGGTTGTAGTAGCCCCGTTACCAATACTTCTTTCATCGATTACTGCACCTCCGGAAGCGGCTGTGGTAAAGTCTGTTAAATTTAAATTTGAAAGTCTGAGGCGTAAATAAATTTTTGTGGTTCCGCTTACAATAGCAGCCGTTTGTGCAGCAGTCCAGGTAAGGGTTAAATAACTTCCACCTGTTAAATTCGTATTTGTTGTGGCAATCTCTCCAACCTGAAAGCGCCCATCTCCGTTAAGGTCCAGCCAACCGAATAAATATTTATTACCGGCTAATGTCGTTGGTATATGTACAGGAACAGCAATACTATAAGCTACTCCACGGCTTACACTTGACACTGAAGAGATTCCGTCTTCATCAACCTGTCCTACTGCGTTATCCCCACCTGCATTATTCTCATTAGGGGCAGCAACAGAAGCAGGATTATCTTCAACATCGAGCAATGTCCCTAAAGTAAAACCTGAAAGAGGTGCATGCAGGCCTGGAAGAGGATTACCATCTTTATCATTTTCATAACTTGAAGGTACATCTCCATAATCAAAGGTATGTAATACCGTAATCTGATAATCTTCCACTTCTCCGTTTGAGGAAGTAGAAAAATCAGTAGCATTGGTTGTACTTGTCGCTCCGTTTCCAACGCTTCGCTCATCAATTAAAGCACCTCCAGAAGCTGCTGTTGTAAAATCAGCTAAGGAACGGTCTGAAAGTCTTAATCTCAGATAAAGTCTGGCTGCACTGGGGGCTATTGTACCTGTCTTAGCTGCAGACCAGGTTAGTGTCTGGGTCGTACTTCCTGTTGCTGTAACCGTTACTACAGCATTGGCCAATTCTTCAACCTGAAATTTCCCATCATCATTAAAATCTATCCATCCATAAAGATATTTTGCTGCAGAAGTAGGATTATTTACAGGAAGTGTCAAGCTATACGGAGCTCCTGCTCTTATGATATTGGCTGATGCCACAATGGCATCCTCATCTACTCCATCCCCATTACTGCCATTATCATCAGAACCGGAAGCGACACTGAGTGGTGAAATTTCAAGATCTGGTGCTGAACTGCCTAAGGATAAACCAGTGAGAAAGCGATGGCCTGCAGGTGCATAAACTCCATCTTTTGTAAAATCATAGGTAACGGGGGTATCGCCAAAATCATAAACTGCGGAGGCTACACCGTTCCATGAGCTTCCAACAGCAATACCATCTACTTCCAATGTTGGAGCATTGGCTGCCGTTCCCTGTAAAAGAGCTACGGCTGAAAAAGCGCTTGCATCAGCTCCGACTGCTGAGGAATATTGTACATCTGCTACGGTTGGTTCTGAAGACAGTGAAGGATTTACATAGAGCTTCACAGCATCATTTGTTGTTCCTGTCACGATTTCATACTTTAACACTACCATAATAGGAGTGTTAAACGGTCTTATTACAGACTCGTATACCGGAGTACCGCCTGTTCCTCTGAGAACGCCGAAACTAAAGCCGGCACCATTTGATCTGATAAAAAGCTTACCTCCTACTGTTGTTGCAGGAGCACCATTTATACCTATGGAATAAAAGAAATCTCCGGCAGTATTGGCTGCAGATACATTTACAATAAGAGATGAATAAATAGGAGCTGAAGTACTTGTAAATGTACGGTAGACATCCTGTCCGTTATTGAGTAAAGGAATTTTATTACCTATTCCATTCCCTACGGATCCCGCATATAAAAGATTTCCAGAAGAAATCATTATATTATTGGTTCCTGTACCTGATAACGCTGGCCAGTTATTACCTGAAAGTAGCGTACCCTGTGTGTAATTGAAACTTTCCGAAAATAAAATTTGGGCCTTACTTTGGGAAAATGTCAATAAAACGATACAAATACACCAGACAACCCGAAGGCTGCCTCTCGGAGAGGTATTGTTTATTAATTTCATTTTTATGTTTTTTTAAATAATGGAATATATACCAGGGAGGAGAACCTCCCTTAGTATACATATGTAAACATTTGTGTTTTTAGAAGTTGCCTCTAATTCTGTATTAGAATAAACTTGTTGGTATAGGATATGGGTATTATCTTATTCTAGTCACCAAAAAAGAAGCTTCTTACCTTGTTCTGAAACTATTAAATACACTAAAACCAATATTAACAGGATCAGGAGGGATACTTGTATTTCTATAGGTAATTCCGGCACTTGTCTTTTCGAGAATAAAATCTACACCTGTCGCAAAATCAAAAGTAAGCAGGTCTGTCCCTTCACCTGTTATGGAAAGATTATTGGTCAAAACTCCTCCGGTAGCGGTTCCAAAGTATCTGCATTGAAATTTATTGACCGGAGACCATAAAACCTCGCCGTATATCGTAGCCCCTACACCCGGTAATCCAAAAGCAAAACCAGAGTACACGGTAAACTTCACTACAGAACCAGGATTAAGAGATACAAGTGTTTGGGCTGTTGGTGTACTTGTATAAGGTCCGTCAAATGTGGCGGCCGTACTACTATTCTGAGTTACATTTGAACCATAATAGATATTGCCTCCACTATCAGAATATAAAGGATAAGCTTTATTATAGTCAATTGACGCTGCCGTTTTACTTCCGCTATTGCTTAAACCTTTCAGCTTTAGTATCGAATTTGTATCGGGCGAATTTACAGTAAGCATAGCCGTATAATCGTTAGCTCCTATACTTGTTCTTCCAGAATCATTAACACTAAATTCTGTTCCCGCCGGTCGTGCCGTTGATCCATCTGAAAGGGTTCCTAATTTAACAACGGTACCCACAGAATCGTCAACCCATGCATCGTTGGTTGCATCTTTTGTTACGGCTGTCCATGCTGTTCCATTCCAATAATGAAACCCTTTTCTAAACACTCCAGAGTCTGCAATAAGATAAACCAATTGCCCATTTACAGAGCCGTTTACAGTTAAAGCATTGACCCGAGGAACCAGAATACCATCTTTAGGATCAACATCTCCCAAGTGGTTTTTCCCTCTCATATCAAGAGTTGCTTCTGGAGCAGTAGTATTTAAACCTACTTGGGCAGAACTGAAAAAACCTACAAAAAAAATAAGAAAATAGAAATTGTTATTCATCATAATTGTTGTTTGATATTAATTGAAATATTAAATGATTTTTATGCAAATTTAACTTCCTATCACAACTGATTTCTGTAAATTTATACCTTTTATAAAAACGCTCAACAAAAAATTAAATACCTGATAAACAACCAATTAAATAAGCTTTTTTATAAATCAACTTAATTAATTACACTGATCTGCATTATTTATTATCTTAATCATATGTTTTTTGCTTTTTCATTTCTTATAAGAGCTTTTTTATATTATAATCTGCTTAATTGGTAGAATTAATAATTTAAGAAATATGTGAGTAAGTAAAATTTATTTAATCATCGGAAAAAGCATTTTTACCTGTTCCCTTTTTTGCTCATTTCCACTTCTGCATTATATTTTGTTTAATCTAAATGTTTTACAATAGCTTAGAAGCTAAAATATCCTCGAAGGAATCGCCAACCTAATATTTGAAAAATAGAATAATAGCACAGGAATAATGCTTAACAAAAGCATTATGTGAATGTCTTGCTGTCACCACTTTGCCGCGTCAATAGCTATTTTTACTATTTTATTAGTCAATTTTTTTGTTTTTTTGAATAGTTTCTATTTTTTGAATTATTGTTTGTTCGCAAGCCGTTAACCCAATTGTGGTAAATATTGTAATAAAAAGCTTAAGAATTTTCATCCTAATCAGTTTTAGAAAGTGGGTGTTGTAAATAATAGAGAGATGAGTGCAAAATTTCACTTTTCGTCAAACCCAATAATAATAAACCTGTTTAAACTTTTTTATGTAAATAAGTTTAAACAGGTTTATGATATCAATATTTCCGCGAACGAAACGTTACAATAAATTCTTATCCTAAAAAATAATTCGCAAAATTCTATTATATTTAATACATTCAATAGGCTGTATCATTAGCGTGCTGTATTTTCTTTTTCATCGGCTGCCCCAAGAAACGCTTCCGAAGCATAATGAGCTTCTTTATCAGATCAATAAATAGTTAAGATTCACTCTCTGCCCAACGAGCAGCTTCTCTGATTACTCTCAAAACAGCTTCTGGTTGTGATAGCATTGGTACATGACTGCTTTCTAGTTCAGTAATAGCAGCACCCATTCTGTTTGCAAAAAGACGTTCTAAATCTGGATTGATAGTATGATCGTTTTTCCCAACAATATACCAGTTCATTTTATTTTTCCACGCAGGATTTGTGACCTGAGCTCCAAATAAAGCTACTGATGCCGGGCCCTGTACTGCATACATTAATGATGTCTCTTTTTCAGGAAGGTCTCCTGCAAAGTATTTTTGCATGCCTTCCAATCCCATCCATACCAAGCCATCTGCAATCTGCAGGTGTTTTGCTGCTTCGGCAGGATATTGTTCAGATAATGCTCCCAAATTTTCACCTTCATCGGGTGCTAATGCTGCAACATACACCAATGATTTTACTTTCTCATCGTTACCGGCAGCAGTAATTACTGCACCTCCCCAAGAGTGTCCAACCAACACAGTAACTCCTTCCAGCCTTGCCAATGCTTTTTGCGTGGCCATTACGTCATCCTCAATAGTTGTTAACGGATTCTGAACCGAAATTACTTGATGTCCTTCTTCTAAAAGAGTTGGGATAAGGGCATTCCACCCGGAACCATCAGCCCAAAGACCGTGTACAAATACAATGTTTGCTTTTTTCACCTTAATTATTTTTGAAATTATTATTTAATCATATCATTATTTTGCCCCCCCCATAGCTGATCGGCTAAATTTCACTTCTTTAGTTTTACTAGCATCAGCTTTCATGCAAATGGTATTTTTTCAAGAGCTTTTTCTTTTGAAATATGCCATTTTTCAAAATACTTAGAAAACCAGAAAAGTTATCAATGAATTTTTCTAACCTGTTCAGGGGGAGTTTTATTAATGATTTATATTATCTTGTCATATAACCATCAGTTTCCTGGCCGTAGAAGAAAGGTGTGTCCATTGAACCAGGACAAATAACTGTAACTGAAATTCCTCTTGATGCCAATAAAGTAACTATTTAGATTGAGTTATTTTTTTAAGATTTTTATTCGTTTAGTCTCCAAACTATTCCCCAAAAATTCTATTGCATACATCCCGGGAACCAAATAAGAAATTTGAATTTTCCCTTCTTCTATTTTCCCTGAGTTTATCATTTTGCCTTCCATAGAATAAATCTTATATGCAGTATAATTGCGAGATTTTGTAGAATTTATAATTATAAAATCCTCAGCCGGATTAGGAAAAACATAGAAAAAATCATTTTTTATTTGCTCATTGACAGCTAAAAAGGTCTCATCTAAAGCTTGAGCGTTGCTAGTTGTCTGATTAATACTTAAAATAGGAATAGTAATATTTCCTTGTGTCGAATTCAATAAGGGAAACTTATGCAAATTATCATAATACAGATACGTAGTACTTGTTACATTTCCTATTGAAAAAAGATAACTGGTATCTGTAGATTGGTATAGGTTTAAATTTTGTACAGACTTTAATCGGAGGACATTCATATAGGTTTTGGTCCCTATCAATAAAGTACCTGAGGCATCTGCCGTAGTGGTTACCGTTCCTTTGAACAGTCCTGATCCTGATGAAGAACTGAATGTACCTCGTGCATTATCTGTTTCTGAATGTCCATAACTTGCTGGGTAGGTAATAAAAGTACCATTGTCTGCTGAAAAATTTAAGGTCGCATCTGCTGTAATAGCTCCCGTTATTTCAAGTTTCGAAGCAGTAGATTTGTATAAAATGGTATTCCCTGTATTGTTCATTTTAATGTTCGAGCCAGGAAAAGCAGCTATTTCACTGACTGTAGGGGTTGCATAATTAGTAATCGAAGATGCTCCGGCTGTCAAAGCTGAATTATTGAAGGTAGTATTCATTCCTGTTGCTGAATTATCAACCGTTCCATTGATATTATAATTATTTATTACATCTCCTACAGAGGGATCATTAAATGATTTTGTAATAGTGGTTTGGCCTAAACAAATATTAGTGCCTACTATAAAAATTATACTTATTAGTTTCATATTATGTTTTTTTAAATAATGGAATATATACCAGGGAGGCTCTCCTCCCTTAGTATACTTATAAACATTTGTGTTTTAAAGGCTGCCTCTAATTCTGTATTTAGAATAAACTTGTTGGTATAGGATATTGGTATTATTTTCTTTCAGTTAGTCACTAAAAAAAAGTTTCTTACTTTAGGATCAACATCCCCCAAATGGTTTTTCCTTCTCATATTAAGAGTCGTCTCTGGAAAAGTAGTATTTAATCCTACCTGCCCAAAACTGAAAAAACTTATAAAAAAACAAGAAAATAAAAATTTTTATTCATCATAAATGGTATTGATATTAAATAAGTTTTATACAAATTTAACTTTCTACAACAACTGATTCGTATAAATTTATACCTTTTATAAAAACGCTCAAAAAACAAACAAACAACTGATAAACAATTAATTATATAAGTATTTTTATAAATGAACTTAATTAATTATATTGATCTATATATTTATTATCTTAGTAGTAATATCTTATCCCTCTGTCTTAGAAAATATTATTATCCATTAAAGATCACATTTGTATGAAACCAAATTTATTTTATTCCAACAAACCCATAGATCCATTTTCGATGGATCATCTTTTAAAAATGTACTTTTTCCATTATCATCTTCTTTTTCTTCTTATTTTATCTATACACATAGGTACATTATATTTTGAGGGGAATACTAATATTGCAGAGTTCATTTTTGGAGCTTTTTTAATTGTCATTGTTACTGCTGCTGTAGTATTTAAATTAGAGTATAGTATTTTGAAACACTTTGTAACCCCTTATTTGGTTATAAAAATTGGAGCTTTAAGTTTTTTCTTATTTATGGTTTGGAAAGCATCTCCCGAAACTTGTACATATTTTTTACTCATTCCTTTTGGAATTTGTAATTTATTTAAATTCAGGACAGTTGTTATATGGACATTAGTCATTTTATTATTAATAGTATTTATTACTATTCTACCCAATAGGTATTATCCGGATTTGATGAAATATAAAAATGTACATGTTAATAATATAAGAATCTTAATCACTTTTTTCACCATTGGCCTATTTATAATATATTACAACATCAAAATATCAGAGAATAAATATAGAATACTTGTTAAATCTTTTGAAAATGAATCTCTTATTCTAGAGGAAAAAATTTACATTGAAAATTCTCAGATGTATGATAGTATTTATCTGCAAATTTTAGATTATTTTGAAAACTCTAAGCCTTGGAAAAACTCAGAATTCGGAATGCAAGACCTTGCTCATCAATGCAATACAAACACCTCTTATATTTCCAGAGCTATTAAATATAATACGGATATGAATTTTAAAAGCTTCATGAATACATACCGCATTAATTATATAAAGGAAGAAATGAAAATCAATTATCCCCGCTATACGTTAATGCATATATATACATCTGCAGGTTTCAAACATCAATCTACTTTTAATAAAGCCTTTAAACAGGTTGAAAATATGACTCCATCAGAATTCATGAATTCTTTGGAAATATCTTCAAAGTAGATTAGCCCGCAAGAATTGTTAAAAAATTAAGGTAATTATATGCGATTTTACACGAATCATGATATTTAATTATTATGACTCTGTCATTCTGAATACAGACTGAAGGTCTGCCAACCTAGTTCAGGAAGTGAAATGAAGAACATATAAGGGTCACTCGACGAAGCGGAAAATATAGCGCGATAAGTGTAAAATCTATTAATTTTAATAGATAAAATGATTTTTTTGCCTGTAAACCTTAATTTCCACCTTTCTTTCTCTTAAATATTTATACAAATGATGGGACATTAGCAAGTAATCGCATGGTAAATTAAGGAGAAAATCCCCTTACTTTTAATACAATTTTAGAAAAAGGAACAGTCTCAGGATCTTAGACTATGATTTCTGGCTACTAAAAAATACAAAAACATTTACGATACTATCTCACTTAGATCGTAAGTGAGATAGTATTATTAACTCAAGTATGGTCTTTTCTTTTAGAATATAATCCTTTTCCTCCAATCAGGATAAAAATAATAACCATCAAAAATCGAAAACTTTCCAGATTGTTGAGAATAAATTTTTTGTAACTTCAATCAGTTTATAACTCTTTCAATTTGAAAAGATTGAAACGCAATTATCTTCTTTTAATTCATCACAAATGAAACGAATCATCTATTTTTTGCTTTTATTTTTACTTGCTGCTCATTGTTATGGGCAAAATAAATCAATGAGTATTAAAGACTTTATTAATTTCTCTGATTTGCCCGTACAAACCTCTGATACCCCAAACTGGGCTAAACAATTTTATAATAATCCTGATCACATTAATATCTTTAAGTTACAAGATAATATGGATGTATGGATAAAAAAACAGGAGAAGGAGAAGGAGCAAGAAAAGGAAAGAAAAGAAAAATATCGTGAAGAAGAAAATGAGTTAGAAGAAAGTATTAGTGAAATCCCTATTGTACGTTTTGCTCTCTACTTTTTACGAAGTGTTCCTTCAGAATTCATTAATAGTGAAGGTTTCCTTAGTCTTCCATCCAAAGAAGCTTATATTAAGCATATTAACCAATCAAATTCAACAAGCAAGACTACGACCAATATAATTTGGTCACAAGTTTCTTCGGATGAAACAGTTAATTCAAGCGGAACAAATATCCCCTATCAAGCTAATGTTTATAATATTGGTATTGCTCCTTCTGACCCTTTAATTCGTATTGCTTCATTGGAGGTAGGAGCTTTATTTAAAACCATAGATGGTGGCGAAAACTGGACATTTTTAGATGATGCACGAGGACCTATTGCATTTCACCCTACTAATCCCAATACTTTTGTTATAGGAAGTTCTCCGATGAAACAAACTACTGATGGAGGAATAACCTGGACTATAAAACCAGTTATCTCTAACAGTAACGAAATAGTATGGTCTGCTGACGGAAATACAATTTTATCTGCTACAACAAACGGAGTGTATGTTTCTAATGATTCTGGAGCTACATTTTCTCAGAAATTAAGTGGAAAAACCTTTCATGATGTTACTTTTGCCCCCAACAGTAATACCATTGCATATGCAATAACCAATACTGGTGATTTTTATAAATCAACAGATGCAGGGATCAGTTGGATTTTAAAACCAACAACATACAGCTTAACTACTACAAAATCAGGATACTTACTAGGCACTACAGCTGATAATCCAAATTTAGTAGCCATTGCTTTTCTATCAGATACTAATGTAGAACTTATAAAAAGTACAGATTCTGGAGAAAATTTTGCTCCTCTATCTGTTTATGCTACTGGATTTTCACAGGGATTTTATGATTTTGTATTTGGAATTTCTCCCAGTAATCAAAATATATTTTTTTTAGGAGTTACCACATTTTTTAAATCAATAGATGGGGGACTTAATTTCACAACTATAGGAGGATATAGTGGGAGTTTTCCTATTCATCCTGATATACAAGATCTAAGGTTTGTGGGAGACAGTGAGGTCGTTCTAGCTACAGATGGAGGGGTAAGTGTTTCTTCTGATAATTTTACCTCTCTTACTAATTGGAAAAGCACAAATAAGGGAATCCTTTCACGTGCTTATTGGGGATTTGATGTAGGATTTAATACCGATCAGATGGGGGGTGGCCAATATCATAATGGTAATCATATATATAACCCTAACTGGAGTAACAGAAAAGCTATTGCTCTTGGAGGGGGTGAATCTCCTGTTGGTAAAACTATTTTTAGCAGACCAAACAGCATTTATTATTCGGATATCTATTCCGGATTCTATCAAGCTGATATTAATTATAATACTTCAGTTCCGAAAACGTATGAATTTGTAATGTCTAATACAGATTATCTTTATGGAGCGAGAATAAGTGATACAACTTCAAATGTTGTGAATAGTAATATCATCTATGTCGGAAAAGATAATTCCATCATGATATCTGATAATAATGGTATTTCTCAAAAAGTTTTATACACTTTCGGTTCTATAGTATGGAATATTAAAACCACTAGAAGTGATGCCAATGTTATGTATGTTTTAACGCAATCCTCAGGTTTATGGAAAACAACTGATGGTGGAATAACATGGAATCTACGCAGCCTCTCACTTAATGGGGCAGACTTTACGTCCAATGGAAGAAATTTATATCTTGATATTTCTCAAACCAATGCTAATGAATTATTTCTAGCATATAGCAGCAATGCTGCTTTTAGCCCAAATACTTCACGTAGAGTTTTTAGAAGTATAGATGGTGGAACGACCTGGATAGATCTAGACTCTAATACCTTAAGTCAATTTCAGGTAAAAGATATGATACATCAATATGGGACTAACGGAGGGATATACATATGTGGTTCAAATAGTATGGGTACATCAAAATGTTATTATAGAAATAATAACATGGCTGACTGGAGTGATTTTTCAAATGGATTGATGACTAAAACAGCAGTCGATAGAATTTATATAAGACCATCCTATTTTCAGGAAAAGCTCAGAATAGCAGGATATCGAGGCATTCAGGAGGCATCCTTTTACGAAGTATATAATACGCCTATAGCACAGCCTACTACAAATGTGAAAGAAGTCTGTATTAATCAAAGAGTAAAATTAGCAGACTACAGTATTTTAAAAACAGCTGGAGCTACCTGGAATTGGTCATTTACCAAAGCTCCTATCTACCTTAATGGCACAAGTGCATCTTCCCAAAATCCGGAGGTAAAATTTTTATCACCAGGAAGCGTAGATGTAACTTTAACAGTAACGGATATTTACAATAAATCCAATACAAAAACGATTACCAACTTCTTAAATGTAAACTATGATAGCAGTAGTTGCTTAATGCTAAATTCTGATGGGAATGTTTCTGCAAATTGCGTCAACAATATCCCGCAAAGCAGTAACTTTACACCAGGAAATCAAGTACTGGTAACCAATTTTGGTAATGCAGCAGCAGGTGAATTTTTAGTAAATATAAATGTTAGTACCAATTGCTATAGTACACTCGCTAAATTAACTGCTATTGTAAATTTAGCAGCCAATAAAATAACAGTCCTCTCATATAGTCATTTTGGTAATGCCAGTATTATGGTTACAGGAGACAATACGAATACCGTTACGAGTGTAAGTAATTCTTATGCTACAATTTCTTTTATACTTACGGGCAATAATTTATATTTAAAGCATATCTCAAATGCTTGTGGATCGGGTGCTACCATTCGCTTGCAGGCTTCTTGCTGGAAACCTTATGTTAAAGCAGACGGTGGTGACTCTGATGAAATACAAAAATGTACGAATACAATACCTCAATCTGCATCTGTAAACAATAATACTTCTATAACTGCTACTAATTTCAATGGGGCAACTTCAGGCATATACTATGTAAATTTGAATGCTTATACCGCCTGTGGGACGAGTGTAAATAATCTTAAAGCGATTATCAATTTGGATAACAATACAATCAATGTTCTTACTTACAAACACTTTGGAGATACTAATACATCAACCGTTACAGGCAATGAAACAAATTCAGTTACAAGTACACTAACGACTAATGCCCAGGTTACTTATTACCTCAATAATCATATACTTTACATCCAAAAAAATTCCGATACTTGTGGTGGATCAGGAATATTTAGATTGAATGCTTCCTGCTGGGCTCCTTTAGATAAAGACAATAATACAATAGATGATACAGAACAGCCAACGACATGTAACAATCCTATTTCAACCAGCCAGATAACTGACAGTAATAATTATTTAATTAAAGATTTCACAACTTTAGCTAGTACTCAGAATAATGTGTTTGTAAATCTTACGATTAACACCAATTGTTCTTCAGCAACTGCTAAAGTCTATTTAAATATTGATTTAATCCACAATATTATTCAGGTAATTAATTACCAACACTTTGGCGCTTCTGCACCCTCCAATGTTACCAATAATAATTCAGCAAACGTATATTCAGAATCTTCAAATATTGCCCAGCTCAAATTTATACTTATAAACAAAGCATTATATATCAAAAGACTTCAAACCGATTGTGCCGGATCCTATTATGAAGTGGTAAATTCCTGCTATTCAACTACAGATCCTGATTGTGGTGTAGTGCCACCTACAGGCAGTATTGCTCAAAATGTCTGCCAAGATTCTACTCTGGATGACTTAACCGCAATAGGAAATGGAATTACCTGGTATGATGCTCCTTCCGGAGGTACACTACTGGATTTATCCACCCCGCTTATTGAGGGTACTACTTATTATGCCGCTCAAACTATTAATAATTGTGACAGCAGCAGCAGATTACCAATTACCGTTTCTCTGATTGCTTGTGGAGCTATAGGTATAAATATTGCCCAGCCGACTTCTATGCTTGATGTAAATGGCTCCATGAGCAGAAAAGTAAATGCCATAAATACTGCTACGACACTGAATAGTACGCATTCTATTGTTTTATCGAATTCTGCCTCAAGCATTACTATAACTTTACCTTCTGCACAAGGAATTAAAGGAAGGACATATATTATTAAAAGTATAGGAACAGGAAACACAGTAATAATGCCTTCTAACAGTGAAAAGATTGATTTAGGAAACTCTGTCACTCTTACACCAAGTAACATGATTACGATTGTAAGCGATGGAGCAGGTTGGCAGATTCTGAAAAAAATATAATAACAACTTAGTATGAAAATAATAATAGCATTTTTACTAGCCTTTTTTTCCATCGGAATACAGGCTCAGGTGGGTGTAAATACAGCGACTCCTAATTCAACTCTGGATGTACGTGGCTCTTTAGCAAACAAGGTTACCAAGATTACAACCAATACAACACTTACTATTAATCATTCTTTAATAATATGTATCCCGACAACAGATATCATCATTACTTTACCTACAGCCATTGGAATTTCGGGTAGAACTTATGTTATAAAAAACACTACTTTGAAAAAAGTAAGTATACAAACACAGCTAAGCCAAACCATAGAGGGCATATCTAACTATGATTTAATAACTCAAAATCAATCTGTAGAAATCGTAAGTGATGGGAATAATTGGATCGTATTAAATACATACATTCCATAAAATTATAATCAGTGTTACTATATGAAATGACAATCGTTAAAAACTACCTATAAAGCCTGTCTTCAGTTTAAGGAAGCAGAACAGAAATGATGCAAATTTTGTTTCAAAAAATTGCAACTTCCTTTTATGTTTAAAATATATATAAAACCTCTAAAAATTTTTAGAGGTTTTTTTGTGCAATTTTTTCACTACTTTTATTTAAGATTATCAATCTCAATTTTAGACTATTATAAACTAAGAAAACTCAACTATCCATTATCTGAAAGGCATTACAAAATAAAATCAATCACAGTTTGGTATTTATTTTGTCTATACACGCAAAACACATCCATCTTTATGATCACAACCAAATACGTCAATTATAAACAGGTTCTCAATCTGGCCGGTGTACATCTTATCCTAATCTCTATCTGGTGTACCTTGATTGCTGTTTTCTTTTATTTCTTCAACTGGCACTGGATGACAATTCCATGGGTTCCTGTTGCACTGATTGGTACAGCAGAAGCATTCCTTGTGGGTTTTAAAAACAACCAGGCCTATGACAGACTTTGGGAAGCCAGAAAAATCTGGGGCGGAATTGTGAACTCAAGCCGTTCGTTTGCTTCCATGGTATATGCCTTTGATACCAAAAATGAAGAAATAGGGGTGTTTGATCTTGAAGACCGTAAAAGAAGAATTGTTTACCGCCATATTGCATGGCTATACACTTTCCGTGAACAGCTTCTTGTTCCTACAGAATGGGAACATATCAGTACAGAAAATAATAAATTCGGGAATATCAACCTGAGAAGAAACAGATTGATCAAAGCAGGATTTCCGGATTACGGAAGAGCGCCTATTTTCCTGCACAAATATCTTTCGGAAGAAGAATATGATCTTAAAAATGATTATAAAAACTTTGCTACTTATCTTATTGCCCAACAGGCAAAAGACATCAATGAGCTCAAAAACATGGATGTCATCACAGATTTTAATCAAACTCAGCTGCAAAACAGTTTGAATGAATTCTATAATCTTCAGGGACAGGCAGAAAGAATCAAAAAATTCCCTTCGCCAAGACAATTTGCCAGTACGGCTTTTGTTTTTAACATCCTGTTTATTATGCTTCTCCCATTGGGATTAGTGAATGAGTTTGCAAAACTGGGTGACTGGGGAATCTGGACCTCTATTCCGTTCTGTATCATTATCGGATGGATCTATATCATCATGGAACTGGTAGGAGATTATTCTGAAAACCCCTTTGCAGGATTGATGTTTGATGTCCCTATGCTTTCTATCTGCAGAACGATTGAAATTGATTTGCTTCAGATGAGCGGAGAAACAGATCTTCCGGATCCTATTGTTTCTAAAAACGGAGTCTTGGTATAGTTTTCAATACGTTGAAAGATCAAAAAGACACCATAAAACGGAATGTCTGAACTCTCGAAAAAAATTAAAAATATTCGATAAAATATATTTTAAAACTTCATTGTTTTTCATAATTTAGAGGCATTGAAAGTATACGTTAAATCACTCAATTCTGGTTTGATTTAACGTATATTTTTATCAACTAATCATTTATCCCTTCTTTTTTAAACAATGAGATCCAAGCAAGTACTGCAGGTTTTGACAATCCTATGTCTTACCCTATTCTGCTCTAAAGTAAAATCACAGGCAGCTTTCAACAAGGAATTACCCAAAGAATTTGAAGACAAATTCACCAAGGAAATCAATGACAGTATTCCATCCCTGGGTTCTTTCATTGTTACCCAAAACGGCAGACTTTTGTATGAGCACTATTTTCACGGAGCCAATAAAGAAACCACCTTCAGTGTAAAATCTGTTACCAAAAGTATCGTATCTGTTTTGGCAGGAATTGCAAAAGATAAAAACATACTTCCCAATCTCAATACTCCGGTTTTAAAAATCCTTCCGGAATACAATATGTCAAGAAGCAGATTCAAAAACATTTCCAATATCGAAGGGAAAGTTCTTCATGATTCTATCAGAAATACATTAACACTAAAAAATCTGTTGACCATGCAGGGAGGTTTCGACTGGGTTGAAAATTCAAAAATTTCGACAGCTATGTCTTTCTCCGGTGACCCGGTAAAATTTGTTCTGGATTTACCTTTTGAAGAATATCCCGGAACTGTATTCAACTATAACAGTGGTGAAAGCCATCTTTTCGGGGCTGCCTTATCAAGAATCGTAAAAACCAGCTTGAAACAATTTGCCAATGAAAATCTGTTTAGACCTTTAAAAATGAATATCACCAGATGGGATACGGATTCAATGGATAGAAATCTTGCAGGCTCGGAGCTTTTTATGAAACCGAATGACATGCTGAAATTCGGAACGATGATCCTTAACAACGGAAAACTTAGCGGCAAACAGATTGTATCTCAAAAATGGATTCAGGAATCAACATCTGAACAGGTAAAGCTGGATTCATGGGATGTAATGCCCAACGCAAACGGATACGGCTATTATTGGTGGCGAAGAAAAACCAATGGACATCAAGCTTTTGTAGCAACGGGCTACGGAGGACAGCTGATCTGCGTCATTCCTGATCTGAAAATGGTGATTGTAACAACATGTTTCTTAAATGAAAGCAATAAAGGAAGAGCAGATATTAAAAGACTACATTATTTCATAGACAAAATCACCAAAGGCGACCAATAAGAACTAACAAAACCAATAGCCAACCGAACAAATAAATATGAGATTCTATTTAGCCCTTATCCTACTCTTCTTTGTCAGCCTATCTTCGGCGCAATCTATTGAAAACAGTAAAAAAGTAAGAGAAAAACAACTGAAAGTTCAAAATCAAAAAGAAAATCTGGATTTTAAAAGAGTGGAAGAAGAACTTAAAGTCCCGGGTAAAGATTCAGGTCCTTTTACGTATGGTGTTTTTCCTTATCCAATCTATGACAGCATTCAGAAAGACGGTTTTAAAGGAGTGGGAACACTGGGAAATTTTTTTGGCTTAAAACTGCAGGGCAAAAGGATTGTATATACAAGCTTTATAGAAAATAAATGGGGAGCTTTAAATTCTCATAAGGTTAAGAATAAAGACAGAGTGTTTTTCACCATTCTTGTTCTCACAGATTTTATTGATGATAAAGAATACACTTCAAGTAAAATGAATATCGTTTCGAGAAATTTCCCCGATGTGATCGGACAAGGATTTGTAAAAACTTCCAATAACAAAATTGACTTCTCTGCCTTTACCACTCTTGAAAAGGAAGATTTTGCTATTGTCAACATGAAACTTTACCATCTGAAATATGGCAACGTGATTCTGATCGCTCCACAGAAAGATGGAAGTCTGCGAAGCTTACAGATCAACAATACAACAGATTTAACTTCTGAAACGTTGAAGCCATATGTTGAACAGCTTATCCAACAACCGGAAACCGTTACTTTTTTTATTAACGAAAAAACAATCTGAGTCTACCGATTAATGTCTACAATACAATTGCTGTCGTATTTTTCACCTCGGAAATCATAAATGAACTGTGCGTACTTGCAATGTGCTGAAGCGTTGTAAGTTTCGTCAGCATAAAATTGCGATAGTCTTCAATATCCTTCACTCCTATTTTAAGGATATAATCATAATCTCCGCTTACATGAAAGCATTCTGTAACTTCCTGAAGATCCATTACTTCTTTTTCAAACTGCAGTACAAATTCTTTTTTATGCTGGCTTAATTTTACGTGACACAGAACGATAAAATTTTTCTTAACTTTACTCTTGTCCAGCAAGGCTACATATTTTGAAATAATTCCGGCATTTTCAAGCTTTTTTACACGCTCGTAGATTGCTGTAACAGACAATCCAAGTTTGCCGGACAGTTCTTTGGTGGTTTGTTTACAGTCTTCCTGTAAAAAAAGTAATAGTTTCTTATCCGTTTCGTCAAGTTCCATAGATATTTTTTTGGTAAAAGTTTAACAATCCCGAAGATACTAAATAATTTTTCTAAATAAACAATATTTTACAGTTTTATATTCTATAAATTCAAATTTATATTGTAATTATTAGGAAATTAATGCAAATTGGGACAATAAAATAAAAACAATACTTATGGAAAACTTTAACGCAGCCAATGAGATCCAGGATCTTCAGTATTTTGGTGAATTCGGAGGAGTGAATCCTTCTATCTCTGACAGCTCTACCTATACGTTCCTTTCTGCAAAAACCATGTTTGATACTTTCGAAGGGAATGCTGAAGGATGCTACCTGTATTCCAGACACTCATCCCCGATGAATCTTTATCTGGCACAGGCTCTTGCCAAGATGGAAAATACCGAATCTGCCAACGTTACAGCATCCGGAATGGGAGCTATTACTTCCGTTTTGATGCAGGTGTGCAAAAGTGGAGACCATATTATATCAAGCAGAACCATCTACGGAGGAACGTATGCTTTTCTTAAAAATTTCCTTCCTCAGTTTAATGTAGCCACCACTTTTGTTGATATCAACAATTTTGAATCTATAGAAAAAGCAATAACACCCAATACTAAAGTTATTTACTGTGAAAGTGTGAGCAATCCGCTTCTTGAGGTAGCAGACCTTAGAAAACTTTCCGAAATTTGTAAAAAACACGATCTGAAACTGATTGTAGACAATACCTTCTCCCCTCTTTCTATCTCTCCAACATTATTTGGGGCAGATGTTGTGATTCACAGTCTGACGAAATTCATCAACGGAAGCAGTGATACTGTAGGAGGTGTATATTGTGCAACACAGGCCTTCATCGATGATACCAAAAATGTAAATTCCGGGGCTTGTATGCTTCTTGGACCCACTATGGATAGTTTAAGATCTTCAAGTATCTTAAAAAACCTCAGAACATTACATATCAGAATAAAACAACATAGCCACAACGCTATGTATCTTGCCGAAAGATTTGAAAAAGACGGCTTAAAAGTATCTTATCCGGGATTACCTTCTCATAAAAATCATGAATTAATGAAAAGCATGCTTCATGAAGAGTACGGATATGGAGGACTATTGACACTGGATGCCGGAACCACAGAAAAAGCCAATGAACTGATGGAAATGATGCAGACAGAAAACCTGGGTTATCTTGCCGTAAGCTTAGGGTTCTACAAAACCTTATTCTCATGCTCAGGGAGATCTACCTCATCTGAAATTCCAGAGGAGGAACGCGCTTCCATAGGTATTTCCGACGGATTGATCAGATTCTCCATCGGCCTTGACCACGATATTAAAAGAACTTATCATAAAATGAAAGAATGTATGCTGAAAGTAGGAGTTCTTAACCACCATGAAAACATTTCTATCATCTAAATTTATTGTAAAAAGGCTGTTTCGTTTGAAACAGCCTTTTTTTATTCTATAAATTCAATAGGAATGGGCTTTAGCCCATTTATTAAAAAGAAATCCTTCAATTTGCTTTAGCCGAAACTTACAATTATTTCTTATGATAATGATGCGGAAAAGCATCTTCCGGTTTCATTCTGAAAACATTCAGCAGGATCCAGGATTTCAAGAACCCGTAGCCGTAAGAAAACATTTGAATATAAGTGGAAATAACTGCCATACCGGCAATACTGATATTTTTCGTCAGCAGTAAGGCATGAAAAAGCACCAAAAAGGTGTACAATCCATAAAAAGCAAGGATTATCCCTCTTCCCATGATAAAATACTCCAGAAAGCCCATTATATAACCCAACATAAACAAAGTTGGAAAAGCAAAAGAGATTTTCACATAATTAGGATGCCTCTGATTAAGAATAGGTCTTGCACAGCCAAACTGATAGACCTGTTTGGAGAATTTACCGAAATCTACCCTGCGTTTATGGTATACTGCAATATCATCAAAAAAGGCGGTCGTAAAACCGTTTTCCCAAAGGGTCATAGACAGATCCGGATCTTCCCCTATCCTCATCTCTGAAAACCCACCAACCTTCTCAAAAACAGCCTTTTTTACCCCCATATTGAAGCTTCTGGGTTGGAATTTGGAAACAGCTTTCTTACTTCCCCTGATTCCTCCGGTTGTAAAAACAGAAGTCATAGAATAAGAAATAGCTTTCTGCATCAGATTAAAACCTTTATGTGCCTTATCTGCTCCCCCAAATGCATCACAAGGAATGGTCTGAATATCTTTTTTGATATGTTCAATATAATCAGCTTCAACAATGACATCACTGTCTACAAATACCAGCCATTCATTTGCTGCTCTTGCCGCCCCATAATTCCTTGTCAATCCAGGTCCTGAATTATCTTTTCTGAAATATTTAATATCCAGAATTCCTTCAAAATTCTTGATGGTGGGTTTCAGATCGATCAGAGAACCATCATCTACGATAATCATCTCGAACTCCTTATCTGTCTGTTGAGTAAGAGAAGTCAGCAGCTCAAAAAGTTCATCTTTTCGGTTGTAAATGGCAACGACAATGGAAATAGTAGGCTTCAAATTGAAAATTTTTCAAAATTACTTATTCGCAGCACAACCTACAAACAGTTTAACAGCTTATTCAGAGAAATTAACTCAGATAAAATTTATTGTTCTCAGTGAATGCATATTATCTGTGAAATTCTGAGCCAACCAATTTGACATTTTAAACAAAATGAACACAAGGAATCCCTCCTAATTTTGCTATAGAAATTTAAAACAAAAAAAATGGAACCAATTATCAGCACATTACAGCAACCTATTCAATCGGGATTTAATGCCTATTCAACCGCTCAGGAAGTTATTAAAGGAATTGATCTTACCGGAAAAACAGTTATCATTACCGGCGGTTATGCAGGAATTGGGCTTGAAACCACAAAAGCGCTTACTTCAGCCGGAGCACATGTCATTATTCCCGCAAGAGATATTGAAAAAGCTGGAAAAAATCTTTCAGGAATTGAAAATTTTGAACTTGAAAAAATGGATCTGATGGATCCGGCATCGATAGAGGCCTTTGCAGAAAAATTTGTCTCGTCAGGAAGAAGTCTGGATCTTCTGATTAATAATGCAGGCATTATGTGGGTGCCCCTTCGCAGAGACAGCCGAGGGTTTGAATCCCAGCTGGCAACCAATTACCTTGGGCAGTTTCACCTTACATCAAAACTGTGGTCGGCTCTGAGAAAATCACAGGCTGCGAGAGTCATTACTGTGTCTTCTTATGGACATCAGATGTCCTCTTTTAATTTTGAAGATCCCAATTTTGAGAAAAGAGACTATGACACTCTTGCAGGCTATGGACAGTCAAAAACAGCCTGTAATCTATTTGCGGTAGAATTGGATGAAAGAGGAAAAGAATTCAATATCAGAGCGTATTCTCTTCATCCGGGTTCTGTGTATGGCACTGATCTCGGCAGAGAGGAACCTATTGAACTTTTTAAACAGCTTGGAACGCATGATGAAAACGGAACGATAAAACCGGAGGTTGAAGCACGATTAAAAACTCTTCAGCAAGGGGCTGCCACTACAATCTGGTGCTCTGTAAGTCCTCAGCTTAATGAAATTGGTGGTGTTTATTGTGAAAACTGTGATATTGCGGAGATAGACAAAGGTCACATTGAGCATCGATTTGATGAACCTGCTACCATCCGTGGGGTACAACCCTATTCTATCGATAAAAAAAATGCAGAACGGTTGTGGAAACTAAGCGAAGAGATGCTGGGATTCCGTTTTGATACGAAATAAGTGTTTTTTAAATACATTTGTAATGAAAAACTTTTGACAATGGATTTCCAGATACAATATCTCACACCGGATATCAAGCTTTCCAGTTATGACGACAAACTGTTCAAAACGGAAACGGTTTTTGAATACCATATGCTGGTCTGGTTTATATCTGGAGAAACGAAAATTATTCAGGCAGATAAAACCTATGTTTTTAAAGCGGGGGATATTTTCCTCATTCCGAGGAATCATCTTGCCACGATCATCAATTATCCGAAAGACGGACTTCCTCATAAAGCGGTGGTCATGCATCTTACGACCGAACGCCTGAAACAATTTTATGCTTCTATTGATCTTACACAGAAAGTGGCTCCGCGAGAATCCTGTATTCACAGTTTTAGCAGTCATCCACTTCTGAACAGCTGTCTGGCTTCTCTTATTCCTTATTTTGAGGTTGAAGGACCTTTTCCTGAAAATATTGCTCATTTAAAGATTACTGAGGCCATCAGTATTGTAAGAGAAATTGACCAGAATATAGATGCTATACTGGCAGATTTTGATGAACCGGGAAAAGTGGATCTGATTAATTTCATGGAAAAGAATTATATGTTCAATATGCCTTTGGAGCGGTTCGGATATCTTACCGGAAGGAGCTTATCTACTTTCAACCGGGATTTCAGAAGGATTTTCCTAACGACACCACAGCGTTGGCTCACTCAAAAGCGTCTTGAACTCGCTTATTATCATTTATCCGAAAAGAATAAAAAGCCGTCCGATGTTTTTCTGGAAGTGGGTTTTGAAGATTTGTCACATTTTTCACATGCTTTTAAAAAACAGTATGGTTTTGCCCCTTCCCTGGCACGATAAAATAACATAGGCTGTATCACAATGAATACAGCCTATTTTTATTTTGATATAAAACTGAAGTCTGCTATATAAACAAACCTGATTTAAAATAAATATACATTACCGCAGAAATAAAAAATGCGATCACTGAACAGCTGAACAGAAGCAGTTTGAACAGCGTTTTAAAATAATAAAGCTCCAGTACATGCAGGACAAAAAACATTAAAAACGAAAGGCTGACTCCTATTAAAGAAGCTACCACTAAAGTTTGTGTATAGTTTTGTTCCGGTAAAGGATCTTTAAAAACAATAAAAAAAGAAAATGCAGCCAATACTAAAGCTATTGCACTTACTTTCTCTGTGAAATATTTTGATTTTTTTGATTCCTTCTTTTGAGGCTTTTCATCATAATTCAGACTCTTTCTGTCAGGAGTTGAGCGTGATAATCCAGAACCACCCTGAAATATTCTGGATATATTAAAAATGAAATCTAAAAAATCAAGAAAATCTCCTAACACTTTTTCTTACTATTTATTATCTTCCAGTTTATGTACTTTCTTCGTTCCTTCATACATTTCGTACTGTAAAAATCTCGTTTCCAGCTTTCCGTTGAAAAGTTTGATCTTTCTTGAAGGACGTAGTCCGATTTTCTTCACTGCTTCCAGATCAGAAGAGATTAGCCATGCTAATGTATTCGGATAATGGGTTTTAAAGGTATCTCCGATTTTTTTGTAGAAATCATCATCATTGATGGAAATTCTCTCATCGTATGGTGGATTGAATACCATTAATAACGGGAAAAGTTCTTTTTTCGAATCAAAGAAATCCTGTTTTTTAATCTCAATAACATCTTCCATTTCTGCTGCTTCTACATTTATTCTTGCGGCATTCAGCATTCTTGAATCGATATCATATCCTACGATTTTTCCATCAAACTGTCTTACTCTGTTGATTCTGAATTCTTTAATTTTTGAAAACAAATCTGCATCATAGTTTTTCCAGTTCTGGAATCCGAATCTCTTTCTGAAAATCTGAGCCGGAAGATCCATAGCGATCATCGCTGCTTCAATCAACAAGGTTCCGGAACCACACATCGGGTCAAGGAAATTTCCTTTTCCATCCCAACCTGCCAGCTGAAGCATTCCGCTTGCTAACACTTCATTGATAGGTGCTTCTCCCTGCTCTTTTCGGTACCCTCTTTTGAATAGAGCATCTCCGGAAGAGTCCATTGAGATCATCACCAATTCTCTGTCGATATGAAGGTGAAATTTTATATCCGGTTCTCTGGTTTCCACATTCGGACGTCTTTTGAATTTGTCCTGGAAATAATCCACGATGGCATCCTTCATTTTTAACGTGACAAACTGAGAATGTTTGAATGTTTCAGAGTTTACTGTTGCATCAATAGAGAAAGACTGGTTAACATCCATAAAGTTCTCCCATTCAAATTTGAACAATCTGTCATAGAACTGATGTTGATTAAAAGCCTTGAACTCGTGAATTGGCACTAAGATTTTCAATGCTGTTCTCGCAGAATAATTGATTTTATAAAGAAAACCAAGATCTCCCTCACAATTTACTGCTCTGTTTTTAATTTCAACGTTTTTTCCACCCAGTTTTTTGATTTCTTCGGCAAGAATAGGCTCCAATCCGAAGAATGTCTTTATCTGTATTTTTATATTTTCTGTATCCATAAGTATGAATTAAAAGTTTTAAAGTTTTTAAAATCAAAAGATTAGCTATGTAACTTATTGTCCAATTGAATTTCTCAATCTCTTAATGTTGTAAAATACTTTGCTTTTAACCGCACAAATTTAGTTATTTTTGCATTATGGAATGGTTTGAATCTTGGTTTGATACCCCTTATTATCATTTGCTTTATAGCAACAGAGACTATACAGAAGCTGAAAACTTCATTACAAAGCTTACTGCGGACCTTCAGCTTCCGCCTCAATCGAAAATCATAGATCTTGCCTGCGGAAAGGGAAGACACTCTGTTTTCCTCAACAAATTAGGGTATGATGTTTTGGGACTGGATCTTTCAAGACAAAGCATTGAGTCTGATAAACAGTATGAAAATCAAACGTTGATTTTTGATGTTCATGATATGAGAAATCCAATTGATGCAGATCCTATGGATGCTGTATTCAACTTATTTACAAGTTTTGGATATTTCGACAATGAAAATGATGACAAAAAAGTATTCCAATCCGTTTACAATGTGCTAAAACCTGGAGGATATTTTGTACTGGATTACCTGAACGAGGAGTATGTAAGAAATACATTAGTTCCTGAAACGGTCATTACCCGTGGTGATATTGATTTTAAGATCCTGAAAAAGATTGAAGGGAGACATATCATCAAAGATATCCAGTTTGAAGCAGATGGTAAACCGCTTCATTTCTTTGAAAAAGTAAAACTTCACCCATTAGAAGCCATTCATGCCTATGCTTCTGAATGTGGTTTTGAAAGAATAAAAATCTGGGGAGATTATCAGCTGAATGAATTTAAGAAAGAAAATTCTCCACGATGCATCAATTTATTTAAGAAAAAATAATGACAACAGTACTTTTACTGATTTTAAGTGTAGTAACAGGAGTATTTCTGGGAAAACACTTTGGTAAAAAAGAAAAGCTAGCCAAAAACCTATTGATATTAAGTGCGGGCTTTTTGATTACCATCTGTCTCAATGAAGTTTTCCCGCAGGTTTATACCTCTGCAGGAAGCAATAGTCTTGGGATATTTGTGATTGGAGGAGTTCTTCTGCAGATGATTCTGGAAGCCCTTACCAAAGGTTTTGAACACGGACACTTTCACCATCATAGTGAGCACAATATTCTTCCTGCTGCCTTAATGGTAGGATTATTTATCCATGCTTTTATTGAAGGGATTCCTTTGGCCAATGAAACGCATGAGATGTCACCTTATCTTTGGGGAATTGTATTTCACAATCTTCCTATTTCATTTATTCTGGGGGCATTTTTATTCAATAGAAAAGGAGAATCAAAGAGTTCTTCATCATATCCTTCTATTCTGATTGTAGCCTTATTTGCTTTGGCTTCTCCAATGGGAATGCTATTGGGAAATTATTTCAATCCTGATCTACAGCCTTATTTTCTGGCTATTGTAGGGGGAATTTTCCTTCACATCTCTTCAGTAATCATTTTTGAAAGCAATAAGAATCATAATATCGACTGGACGAAGATTGGCCTGGTTGTTTTAGGAGTTTCACTGGCATTGATGATGCATCTTTTCCACCAACATCCTGCTGCTCATTCTCATTAAAAATAAAGATAAAAATAAAAATAAAAAAAGCTCCGAAATTCGGAGCTTTTTTGTTGTTGTATATACTTAATGTTTTAAGCTTAGAATTTCCATCCTACAGTAAGGAAGAAATTGTTTCTGTTACTTTTTACATCACTTACTGCGTAAGAATCACTTTCGAAGATTTTATTTGCAGAATAGTAAGATGAATCAAAATTATCACCCATATATCCTCTCATAAAAGGATTGGCATATTTAGAAGAGATATTCTGATAAGATGCATCTACATAGAAAGATCTGAAATCATATCCGATACCAAATGAAAGCGTATTTCTATCACTTAATATCAAGTTGCTATAAGACTGATCTCCTACACTTCCGGCATCATTAAATCTGCTGATCGTAAGCGCATCAAAAGGACTAGACTGGTACGAGTAACCTCCTCTCAATCTGAACTGCTGTACTCTGTACTCAGCTCCTACTCTTACTTCTGAAAGATTTTTGTAGTTATCCTTAAAGAAGCTATTCAACTCTCTTTCTGCACCACCATATACTTTATAGTCAGGCTTTGTAAGTCCAAGGGTATAATCTACGTTCAATGAGAAATTTTTACTTGCTACAAATGCAGCACTCACAGTTGCTTTAAGCGGTGAAGTAAACTTTCTGTTTTCAGCACCCATATCGTCCCCGTAAGTAGGGTCGTTGTAGAAATAGTAGTTTCTGTCTATCGTCCAGAATGTAGGCGTTTCAAGAGACGCTCCCACTCTGAAATTAGGACTTAGCTTTCCGATTACCCCTAATGAAGCAGAAAAACCTGAAGATCTTTCTGAATATGGAGTATCCTGCTTACTAAATCCTTCTGTAGAATTATTGGTTAGATTTCTGTAAAACAAGTTGTCATATTGATCAATTGAAGCATTGAAAAAATTGAAACCTGCTCCCAGATATAAATTATGATTATAATTCGCTCCTACCCCAAAACTCATTTTTGACAAATTACCGTATCTTTCATACATGTGCCCTGCCAATGCAGCGTCTTTCGTTATATCCGCTTTATCAAAAGCATACACGATATTATTATTACCTGGCGACTGAATTACATTGTCAAGTTGTTGATTGGAAAAATTAATACCAATATTAATAAACTTCCATCCAGTCTCTGTCATCAGTGGGAAAGCAATTATCCCTCCTGCATTTCCAAGATCACCTTTCGTTTTGCTATAGTCTATAGTAGATCCTGCCCAAGAGCTGCTGTTTTTATTTCCTAAAATAGATAAAGTTCCTGAAACCTCTCCTGAAATAGCTACCCCTAAACCTGCCGGGTTGGTAAGCAGAGAGTTTGCATCACCACCTAGCGCACCATTAGATCCAGCCATTGCATTAAACTTAGCCGATCCCACCATAGGAGTACTTGAGTAAACATCTACAGTATTTCTTATTACAGAAACATCCTGAGCCTGCGCATAAAATGCAGCAGAAATACTCATTAATACTAAAGATTTTTTTAACATTATTTTTTAATAGTTTATTAGTTTGAAAATTATCTGAAGCCGCCTCTGCCTCCGCCGCCGGATCTCATTCCGCCGCCACCGCCTGAAGAACCGCCTCTGAAGCCTCCTCCACTGGAACCACCGCTAGATCTGAAACCTCCTGAATCATTAGATCTGAAGCCTCCATTATTATTGTTGTTATATCTTGGCTGTGGTTGCTGATAATTGTAATTAGGTCTTGTTTGTGGTGCAGAATTACGGAATCCACCGTTAGACTGTGTATTTCTGAAACCTCCGGAATTCCCGTTTCTGAAGCCTCCTGAATTACCGTCTCTGAATCCGCCATTGCTGTTTCTGAAACCACCACTTGAGTTCGAATCTCTGAAACCTCCATTATTGGTGTTTCTGAATCCGCCGTTTCCATTACTATTTCTGAAACCTGAATTATTTGTATTTGTTCTGTATACAGCGTTGGCTACCCCAGTATTCTGGAATCCTCCTCCGCTCACACCACTTCTTCTGTAAACAGGTCTGTTGTAGTTGCCACCACCCCAGTAACCTCCTCCGTAGCCCCAGTAAGGGTTTCCGTAGCCGCCCCAGAATGGATCATAGTATCCTCCATAACCACCATATCCCCAGTATGGGTTTCCCCATCCGTAAGAGCCTCCCCAGCCCCATCCGAATGATCCGCCCCAACCCCAGGACATGCTTCCACCCCAGCCCCAGCCGCGGTTCATGCCCCAATATGGGCTATAGCCACCATACATTCCCCAAGGAGATCCCCATCCCCATGAGTTATCATAGTAGTTCGTTTGAGAACCTGAATAAAGTCCCCAATCGGAATCTGTAGCATTGGTGTTCCAATTCGGATTGGTACCACTCCAGTCACTATATCTGTTTTGCTGTTCTCTGGAATTCGTTTGTGCATTTTGAATCACATTAGAATCCTGATAGTAGTCATAGTATTCTCCTACCCTGTTTCCGCTATCATTAATGATAACTCCTTCAGGTAGCGTATCCTTATTGGGGTCGTAATACACCCCGTCTGTCTCGCTATACCCTCCCATCTGAGCACCACAAGACACAAGTAATAATCCGCCCGATATGGCCAAAATCCCTTTGGATCTTAGCAGACCAAGCAAATTTTTATGTATATTTCTTTTCATGATAACGTAAAAATTTTTAATTTAAATTATATTTGCAATCTGTACCAAAAATGTACCAAAGCACTGGTAGAAAAATCTATCAAAAATAGATTTTTATTTTTAGATAACAATAATGTACAAAAGTTAAAAAAATTTTAAAAAATAATGGCAAAATTAACCTCAAGAAGCGAAGATTACAGCAAATGGTATAATGAGCTGGTTGTAAAAGCTGATTTAGCTGAAAGCTCAGTCGTGCGTGGATGTATGGTAATCAAACCGTATGGCTATGCAATCTGGGAAAAAATGCGTGATGAAATGGATAAAAAATTCAAAGAAACAGGTCACGTTAACGCATACTTCCCGCTTTTTGTGCCCAAGAGCTTGTTTGAGGCAGAGGAAAAAAATGCAGAAGGTTTTGCAAAAGAATGTGCTGTTGTTACTCACTACAGATTAAAAACCGATCCGAACAATCCATCCAAACTGATTGTGGATCCGGATGCAAAACTTGAAGAAGAACTTATCGTTCGTCCTACTTCAGAAGCTATTATCTGGAATACATACAAAAACTGGATTCAATCTTACAGAGATTTACCAATATTGATCAACCAATGGGCGAATGTGGTTCGTTGGGAAATGAGAACACGTCTTTTCTTAAGAACAACAGAATTCTTATGGCAGGAAGGGCACACTGCTCACGCTACCAAAAACGAAGCCGTAGAGGAAGCAGAAAAAATGAATAAAGTCTATGCAGATTTTGCAGAGAACTTTATGGCAATACCGGTAGTTCAAGGATTAAAAACACCTTCTGAAAGATTTGCAGGAGCAGATGAAACGTACTGTATCGAAGCATTGATGCAGGATGGAAAAGCATTACAAGCAGGAACATCTCACTTCTTAGGTCAGAATTTCGCAAAAGCATTTGACGTAAAATTCACCAACAAAGAAGGAAAGATTGAACATGCATGGGCTACATCATGGGGAACATCAACGCGTTTGATGGGAGCTTTGATCATGACCCACTCTGATGATTTCGGATTGGTATTACCTCCTACTTTAGCGCCAATTCAGGTAGTGATTGTTCCTATCTTTAAAGGAGAAGAGCAGTTAGAGCAAATCAGTGAGGTTGCGTTGGATATCCAGGCGAAGCTGAAGGCAAAAGGAATTTCTGTGAAATTTGATAATGACACTCAGAACAAACCGGGTTGGAAATTTGCAGAATACGAATTGAAAGGAGTTCCTGTAAGAATCGCAATGGGACCAAGAGATTTGGAAAACAAATCGGTGGAAATCGCCAGAAGAGATAATCTTACAAAAGAAGTTCGTTCTATTGAAGGGCTTGATACTTACATCGAAGAGTTATTAAAAACTATTCAGCAGGACATTTACAATAAAGCTTTTGAATTCAGAGACAATAATATCACGAAAGTGGATACTTATGAAGAGTTCAAAAAAGTGCTGGAAGAGAAAGGTGGTTTCATCTATGCTCACTGGGATGGTACGGCTGAAGAAGAAGAACAGATCAAGGATGAAACGAAGGCAACGATCAGATGTATTCCTTTAGATGATGATATAGAAGAAGGAATTTCACTGATCTCTGGAAAACCATCTAAGAGACGTGTGTTATTTGCAAAAGCGTATTAAAAAATTTAATAATTTTAAAAAAATTAGTTAATTTTTAAGAAATATTCAAAAAAAAGTGACATTTGGACAGATTTTTGTTTAAATTTATCTCAACATTAATCAAAAAAATTTATTATTATGTCTTTAAATGTCATTGATTTAATTAAAGGGCAATTAGGTCCCGCTTTGGTTTCACAAGCTGCATCGCAGTTTGGAGAAAGTGAATCCGGTATTTCTAAAGCAATTGGTGGACTATTACCTGCTGTAGTAGGTGGATTAGCCAATAATGCAGATAAACCTGGCGTTGTGGATGCTATTACACAGGCCTCATCAAGTGGAATTTTAGGAAATTTATTAGGCGGATCGTCTAGCAGTCCTATCATTTCTACTTTGTTGTCTTCAATTTTTGGAGATAAAGTAGGTGGATTAGTCAATTCTATTGCAAGTTTTTCAGGAGTCAGCAACACCACTGCAGGTTCTTTGTTAAGCCTGGTGACTGGAGCGACAGCAGGTACTGTCGGAAAATATGCAGCAGACAATAATTTGGGTGCTTCAGGTATTTCCAGCTTACTGAATGATCAGAAAGGCATTATTTCTTCTTTACTGCCGGCAGGTCTTTCTTTGGCTTCCTTTGGACTAGGAGCTGAAAATTGGTTTGGCCAGGCAAAAGAAACGGTTTCTTCTGTTACTTCTACTGCTAAAGATAACATCGCCGAAGGTGTTGCTACAGCAAGAGAAAATGTTTCGGAAGGAGCAAGAGAAATAAGAGAACAATTTAATGATAATAACAATAATAATCAAGGCGGAGGCTCAATCTGGAAATGGTTGCTTCCGCTTTTATTATTAATTGCAGCCGCCTATTTCCTATGGAAACAGTGTGAGAAAAAACAGACGACAACGACTACAACAGCGACGTCTGACTCTGCAACAGCTGGTTCAACTGCAGATACAGCATCTGCAACTGTAACCCCTGCTCCGGCAACTGCTAAAACTGATGAAAACATTGACCTTAACGGGGTAATGTTAAAAGGTTACAAAGGCGGAATGGAAGATCAGATGATTACTTTCCTAAAATCCGGAGGGTATAAGAATGCAGCTGATGATTCAGTATTGAAAGAGAAGTGGTACGATTTCGATCACGTTAATTTCAAAATGGGAAGCTCTACGGAACTGGAAGCTGGTTCACAAGGACAATTGGATAACTTAGTAGCTATTCTTAAGGCTTTCCCTGAAGCAAAAATCAAAGTTGGAGGTTACACTGATAAAACAGGAAACGAAGCTTCTAACGTAAAATTGTCAAAAGCAAGAGCTGAATTTATCAAAGCTGCTTTAGCTAAAGCTGGCGTTGGTGCACAGGTAATTGCTGCAGACGGTTACGGAAGTCAATTTGCTAAAGTAGATGCTAAAGCTTCTGATGCTGAAAGAGCTGCTGACAGAAAAATGTCTATCAGATTTGCGAAATAATCTTTAGACTTAATAAAAATTAGATCCCGGGAAGTAATTTCCGGGATTTTTTCTTTCCATATTTTTGTGTTTACATTTATTTAATTAAATTTGTTAGTCATTTCTAACATTTATGAATTTCAATATAAAAGGCGCCTGGCGAAAAGATAAAACATCTCACTCCTTATCAGAGGTTTATTCATCTATCAAAGTACCTAAAAATGCAAGTTTTTGGAGGAAGTATCTTGCGTTTGCAGGACCGGGACTGATGATTGCGGTAGGATATATGGACCCGGGAAACTGGGCTACGGATATTGCTGGGGGAGCTCAATTTGGATATACCCTACTTTCAGTTATTCTTATCTCCAATATTTTCGCAATGGTTTTACAGCATTTATCTGTAAAACTAGGTGTTGTAGCAGAAAGAGATCTTGCACAGGCCTGTAGGGATCACTTCAGCCCTACTACTAATTTTATTCTTTGGGTGTTCTGTGAAATAGCCATTGCCGCCTGTGATCTCGCCGAGGTCATTGGTTCTGCTATTGCCTTAAACCTATTATTTCATATTCCGCTGACCTGGGGAATTGTCATCACAACAGTTGATGTCTTAATTATCCTCTTGCTTCAGTCCAAAGGTTTCCGATGGATTGAAAGTATTGTAGGTGGACTTATATTCATTATTCTAGCCTGTTTCATTTATGAAATTGTGATCTCCCAACCTGCTTTCAACGAAATTCTGGGAGGATTGGTACCTCAAAAGGAAATCATTACAAATCCGGCCATGCTTTATATTGCTATTGGGATTTTAGGAGCTACAGTCATGCCCCACAACCTTTATCTTCACAGCAGTATTGTACAGACAAGAGATTACACCCGAGATACTGAAGGGAAAAAGGAGGCAATTAAATTTGCTACTTTAGACAGTACCGTTTCACTGATGCTGGCATTTTTCATCAATGCTGCCATACTTATTCTCGCAGCAGCTACATTCCATACAACGGGTAATGAACATGTTGCAGACATTCATGATGCCTATAAAATGTTGACTCCTATTTTGGGAGCTTCCATGGCAAGTATTGCGTTTGCAATTGCTCTATTAGCCTCCGGACAAAATTCAACATTGACAGGAACGCTTGCAGGGCAGATTGTAATGGAAGGATTTTTAAATATCAGATTAAAACCATGGCTGCGAAGACTTATTACAAGACTTATTGCTGTAATTCCTGCACTTATTGTTGCTATTCTTTACGGAGAGAAGGGAACAACTGATCTGTTGGTTTTAAGCCAGGTAATTCTTTCTATGCAGTTGAGTTTTGCGGTTGTTCCACTGGTGATGTTTACCAATGATAAAGCCAAAATGGGTGAATTTGTCAATAAGCCATTCCTTAAAATCTGTGTATGGGTTATTTCCATTATTATCATTATTTTGAATCTATATCTCTTATATCAAACGTTTGCAGGAGAACAATAGCCTAGAGCTGTCAATAGTCAATTTTGTTTCACAATATCAATAATCAAACGATAAACTCCTTTAATTTACAAGGGTGGGCGCATTGACCTATTTAAGTTTCAAAATGCCCCTTACCTACTCATTATTTTTCTGCCTTAATGTCCTGATTTTAGATTTGGCAGGCTCTTTGTGAAACAATCAGTAAATAAATATTGAATTATGGAAAACAAGGATATTAACGAAGAAAGCATCAATAATCAGGAAGAAAACAATGTTCAAAACGAAGCAGCATCTCAGGACAATGTGACAGTTGCTCCTTCTCCAGAAGAACTTTTGGCAGAAGAAAAAGACCGTTACATCAGATTATATGCTGAATTCGAAAACTATAAAAAAAGAACGAGTAAGGAGAAGATGGAATTCTTCCAGTACGCTAACCAGGAAATGATGGTTTCAATGTTAGGAGTTTTAGATGATTTTGAAAGAGCATTAAAAGAAATCGCTAAAAACGGAAATCCTGCTGACCTTCAAGGTGTAGAACTGATCTATCAGAAATTCAAAAATAAACTTACTGAAAAAGGCTTACAAACAATGGAAGTAAAGGCTGGTGACAGCTTTAATGTTGATTTCCATGAGGCGATTACTCAGATCCCTGCTCCATCAGAAGATTTGAAGGGAAAAATCGTAGATGTTATTGAAACAGGATACACTTTAGGTGATAAAGTAATCCGTTTTGCAAAAGTAGTAACAGGAAATTAAAATTAATAAATGATAAATGATGAGTGATAATGGATGAATATTTCACTTATTAGCTTTAAAATATCTTTTATCATTTATCAACAATCAATTATAAAATTGTCATGTCAAAAAGAGATTATTACGAGGTTCTTGAGATCAGCAAATCTGCATCGGCCGACGAAATAAAAAAAGCATACCGTAAAATGGCTATCAAATTTCACCCGGATAAAAATCCCGGTGATAAAGAGGCTGAAGAAAAATTTAAAGAAGCTGCTGAAGCTTACGAAGTTCTAAGCGACGATCAGAAACGTGCCAGATTCGACCAGTTCGGTCATGCCGGAGTAGGTGGAAACGGCGGTTACGGAGGCGGTGGCTTCGGAGGCGGAATGAACATGGAAGATATTTTCAGCCAGTTTGGAGATATTTTCGGTGGTGGTTTCGGAGGATTCGGCGGTGGCGGCGGTGGCCGTCAGCAGGTGAAAGGTTCTAATTTAAGAATCAGAATCAAGCTGAACCTTGAGGAAATGGTAAACGGAACTCAAAAAACCATTAAAGTAAAAAAAATGATGATGGCAGAAGGTGCCACATCAAAAATATGCCCTACCTGTAATGGTTCCGGTGTTCAGCTTAAAGTAATGAACACGATGTTTGGCCAAATGCAGACACAAACTACTTGTGGTACCTGCCAGGGAATCGGAAAGGTTGCTGATAAAATTCCTGCAGGAGCCAATGCACAGGGGCTTATAAAAGAGGAAGAGGAAATCACCATCAACATTCCTGCTGGAGCTAGAGATGGTATTCAGCTTAATGTAAGAGGAAAAGGAAATGATGCTCCTTTTGGCGGAATTCCGGGTGACTTATTGGTGATTATTGAAGAAGAAGTAGATCAAACGATCAAAAGAGAGGGTGATAATCTACATCAGGAACTGTATGTTTCATTTGCTGAAGCTGCTTTAGGAACTAAAAAAGAAATTCCTACTGTGGGCGGAAAAGTAAAAATCACCGTTGATCCGGGAACTCAATCCGGAAAGATCCTAAGATTAGCTGGAAAAGGACTTCCAAGTATCGACAGCTATGGAAAAGGAGATATGTTCATCCACATCAATGTATGGACGCCACAGAAGCTTACCAAAGAGCAGAAAGATTTCTTTGAAAAGCAGATGTCCAGCGGAGAAATGGTTGCAGAACCATCCGGAAAGGAAAAAACTTTTTTTGATAAAGTGAAAGATTTATTCAATTAATATATAAAAGAGACTTGTTTAAGTCTCTTTTTTTTGCTCTTTTATTTTTTTTATTTTTGCTCCTCAATTGGATTTATTCAAAATATTATCAGAAACAAATGGATACAAGAACAATATTTTTAAATGCCTGCAATGAAATTGCCACTCAACTCAATGGTTTCAAAACACTTGAAAAAGGACAAAGGCTTAAAAAAATTTCCCTTGATAAAGACATCTATTTTGAGATTTATTTTCAGTCCAGTTTTAGGAATGATTCTTCATCCGTTCAGTTCCTTCCTCATATTGCTATCTATTCTAAAATTTTAAAGAAATGGCAGACAGAGCAAACTAAAAATGAATATTCTCAGGGATTAATTTTTGGAAATCAGATAGGTTATTTAACTCCGTATAATAATTGGAAAGAATGGAATTTAGCAGGATTATCTTATGAAAAATCAATTATTGAAATCACAGAAAATATAGAAAAATACATCCTCCCAATTTTCAAAATTTTTAATTCTAAGGAAATTGCTGTCGAATTTCTAAAAAACAATGGAACAAAGTTTAATCAATGGTCAGAGAATTCTATTTCTCCTTTAGACTTCCTTTTATGTTTTTCTGAAAAAGATACTGCTGAAGTTTTTCTAAATAATTTTGTAAACAATTGCCCTTATAAAGGGAATATTCTTAAACTTTACGAGAAACTAAAAACAGAAAATGAAATCGATCTCAATTCTTCTGAATTTCACGGAGCTAATACAATTAAATTAGCCTATGTAAATGGGTTGAAAATAAAATAAGCTTACAATAAATTAACCCAAGTCAATAAAAATATTCTTATCAACCATTTTTTCAATCATCTGTATGATAAAAAATAATATTCTGAAAATGATAAGAAAAACAGCAACTCCTATTCTGAAAAGTATGTTCACCAATACATAACCTAATAAAGAATAAGAATCTCCTGGCAGTGCACATTACAAAAAATCCTGCATTCTTTCGAACACAGGATTTTTTTGGTTATTTAATTCTAATTCTGTTTTATTTTTTCGTAGCTAAAGAATAGATTCCCTTTCCTACAGTAAATACGGCAACCGCTACCAATCCGCCAACAACACCAAGCGTAAGCTCTTTCAAAACATCTGGCCAGGTTGGAAATATGCCATGGAAAAATTCAATCCTATGTAGAAAAATTCCACCAGCAACCATTATTAAAGCAATTGTCCCTACGACTCCTAATATTTTAATAACAATAGGTAAAGCCTTCACTAATAGATGTCCAAGCCTCCCGAAAAAACCTTTATCGTTACTTTTCTTTATTAATTTAAACCCTGCATCATCCATTCTCACGATCAAAGCTACAATTCCATAAACTCCAACCGTAGCGATAAATGCAACTAAGCTCGTTACTAAAATCTGCGTAATGAAAGGATGGCTTTCTTCCAATACGGTTCCTAAAGCAATAATAACGATCTCGATTGATAAAATAAAATCAGTTGTAATTGCCGATTTTACTTTCTCTTTTTCAATTTGTTCAGAACTTTTTTTGTCTTCTTCAATTTCTTCTATAACTTCATGACCCTTTTTGTCACGGTGAAAAAGGAATTCTATTACTTTTTCAACGCCTTCAAAAGCCAGATAGAATCCTCCAAGAATCAATACATAATTAATAGCCGGAGCATACAACCAATTAAGTAAAAAAACGATAGGCAGAATGATCAGTTTGTTGATAAAAGAACCTTTTGTAATTGCCCATAAAACCGGAATTTCCCTTGAAGAAAGAAAGCCAGTGGCTTTTTCTGCATTTACAGCCAGGTCGTCTCCTAAAATACCTGCTGTCTTTTGGGTAGCAATCTTACTCGTAACCGCTACATCATCCATCAATGCGGCAATATCATCCAAAATTGCAAAAAAGCCTGATGCCATATTTTAATAATTTTTTAATCTTTGTTAAGTTCAGCAAAAATAAATATTTAATTCCGTTTTCTGATTCATAAGAGTACAATAATTTTAAGAATTATGAGAATAATAAAGGAATACTTCACTTTCAATATTTTATATCTTTGTTTAAAATCTAATCGATGGACGAAAACTGGGAAATTCAATTACAAAGTATCTGGCTGAAGCTTGGAATAATAAGCAATGAAGAGTTTATTCAGCAAATTAAAAATCATGTCGAATTACGCCCAAATTCGCAAGCGATTGCTGATTTTGAAAGAGCCTGTGCTTTTGATTCCACCGGGCATGAAAAAGAAGCGGAACCTTTGTACAGATCCGCATTAGATAAGGGACTCACCGGGTTGCGAAGAAGAAGAGCAAGAATCCAACTGGCAAGTACCTTAAGGAATAATGGAAAAATAGAAGAGAGCATTCGTATTTTAAGAGAAGAGAAAGCCAATTATTCGGATGAATTGAATGATGCAGTAGATTCTTTTTTAGCATTATCCCTTTCTTCAGCGGGAGAGGATAAAGAAGCGCTATCTATAGCTTTGAAAGCAATATCAAAACATTTGCCCAGATACAATAATTCTTTGAGCCGCTATGCTGAAAATCTATTATCAATATAAACAAAAATCTGCTTAATTTACCCGTTTTTTAAAACCTGATACTATGCGTCAATTTCATATTTTAACTTTAGGATGTTTATTTTGTCTGTTCAGTACAATCTGTTTTACTTTAAAAGCTCAGACTCCAACGAGTCTCAACAACTTTAATCAGGAAAAGAAAAAAGAAGAAATAGACCGTATTATAAAAGCATTTGAGGGTATTAATAAATTTAACGGAACAGCTTTAATCCATTATCAGAATAAGAATATTTTTGAAAGATCATATGGCTGGCAAAATGCAGAGAAAAATATACACAATCAGGATAAAAGTATTTATCAGATTGCTTCTTTAACCAAGTCTTTCACTGCCCTGGTCATTGTAAAACTAAGTGAAGAAGGAAAACTTTCTTTTAAAGATCCTATTTCAAAGTTTATTGCAGATTATCCAAGAGGAAATGAAATCACTATAGAACATCTCCTTACCCATACTTCGGGAATTTATGAAGTATTACGAAATAAGGAGTATTTCAGTCTGCTTCACACCGGAAAAGCCATAGCCAAAAATAAAGAACTTTCTTTTTTTAAGAATGAACCGCTGGATTTTGAGCCCGGCACTCAATTTTCGTATACCAATTCGGGGTATATTGTACTGGGACTCATCATTGAAAAAATAACGGGGCTTTCTTATGAAAATGCTGTAAGAAAAATCATCTTAAATCCTCTCAAGATGACTCATACCGGCTTTAACTACATGGCTCTGAAAAGTCCTTACAAAACGGTTCCTTATTCTTATATTTCAAAAACAAGACAGGAAAAAACAGAAGTCTGGAATTCTACATTAACCGGTCCTGCAGGACAGATCTACAGTACCGCTGAAGACCTGTACAATTATTATTTAGGATTGAGGGATTATAAAATTGTTTCCAAAGAAGCGTTTAAAAAAGCGACCACACCTTATTTGAGCGGCTACGGCTATGGTTGGTTCATTGATGATCTTTATGGAAAAAAACTCATTAACCATGGCGGAAATATAGAGGGTTCCACAAGTTATTTTGCCATGCTTCCTGAGGATGATCTTTGTATTATCCTTTTGAACAATATCACAAGTAAAAAATTGGAGAAAGCTGGAAATACTATTTTAGCAGCACTTTTAGGACAGCCTTACACTCTTCCACAACCGAAAAAAGAAACAACGCTAAGTGCTGATGTTCTCAAAAAATATGCGGGTGATTATAAGCTTTCTGATGATAGCATTATTCATATTCTGTACGAAAACGGTCAGCTTTTTATTCAGAACAATAAAGATCCTAAGGTAAGAATGCTGGCTGAAAAAGAGGATGTATTTTTCCTTCAGGATGATGACACCGAGATTTCTTTTATTTTTAAGAAAGGAGAAAAGGACGTTATTACCATTAAAAAAGGACTTTCATCAAAGACAGCAGAAAGACTTTAATCCTTCATAATCAATAGATTTTTTTGTAAATTTAATTAATGAAAAAGTTCATTCTCCGGTATCATTTTTTCGTCATGGGATGCATTGGTTTTCTCCTGCAATCCTGCAATACGAAATTCAGAGTTTGGGTAGGTCCCGGAGGACAGCAGAAAATTTACAATTTAAAATATGGTGAACACAAAAGACAGAAAATGGATGTCTTTCTTCCCAAGGATTACCCACAAGATGCTCCTGTAGTTGTTATTGTACATGGCGGAGCTTGGACTCTCGGTAAAAAAGAGCATATGATCCAGGTTCAGAAAATGCTTTTTAATAACAGGATTCCGAGCATCAGCATGAATTACCGATTGGTTTCCACCAAGAAAAAAATCACTTACAAACAACAGCTTGAGGATATTGGTCTGGTCATTGAGAAATTCAATTCTTTATCGGAAAAGGCAGAACTTCAGTCTAACAATTATATTCTTTTGGGAGAAAGTGCCGGTGCACATCTTGCTCTACTCTACGGATATCAGCATCCTGAACAGATCAAAAAAATCATTTCTCTAAGTGGACCTACCGATTTTTTCAGTTCTGAATATCTAAAATCTTTTTATTCAAAATATACTTCTTCTACGTTTCAAAAGGTTGTAGGGACTAAATTTGAAAGAAAAAATATCTCTGAAGCCTTTAAAGAAGCCAGTCCTATTGCCAATATCACGAATGTTCCTACCCTGCTATTTCAGGGAAACAATGATTTTCTCGTTAATCAGCATCAGGGAATAGCCATGGACTCTGCGCTTACCCACCTGAATGTTCCTCACAAATTTGTCTTTATGAAAGGCGCAGGACATGCTCCAAGGTTCTTCAGTAAAAGAAAAAGAGACAGCATTATTTATCCTAACATTCTAGAATGGATTAAAAAATAGAGTTTTCATAAGATTTTTTTTTATTATTAAACGCAAAGGATAGATCATCAAACGTTTTAGCTTAAGAGAGCTAAGGGATAGTGACTGTGTCACTGATGAAGCTATTTGGTTATTATATAGCTTTCCGAAATTATTTTAATCTCCCGCTGATTTCACAGATTAAGCAGATGTTTGTGGAAAAGCCTGTGTAATCTGTAAGAAGTATGGATATTACACTTACGCTTAGTAAGAATCAATTTCATTGATTCACATCTTTGCCTCCTGAAATATAAAATATTGAGATTTAATCTTTGCATTAAAGAAAAAGCCCATTCAATAAGCAATAAAAAAAGCCATCTCACTACTGAGACGGCTCTATATTTTTGATTGAATTTTTATTTATTTAAAATCCTGGTCTTCATATTTTTTAGAAAGATCTTCTTTTTTTCCAAAAACAAACTTGAAGATAACCGGAAGTGTAGTCACCAATACGATTACAATAATGATGTATTCCAGTTTTTGTTTTAAGTTGATTCCAAACTGCTCCATAAACAATTTGTCAAGATAATGTCCTGCAAAAATCAAGATAAATGACCATAATACCGCACCGATAACATTATCTCTTAAAAACTCTTTTTTATCCATCCTCACAATTCCTGCAACAATGGGTGTAAAAGTTCTCACAACAGGTAGGAATCTTGCCATAATAATGGCTAATGCCCCATGTTTTTCAAAGAAATCGTGAGCCTGATAAAGGTATTTTTTCTTGAAAAGCATTGAATCTGGTCTTTTATATAAAGCAGGTCCTGCTTTTCTTCCGAAATAATATCCTACTTCATTTCCTATAATAGCAGCAAGAGCTACTCCTGAAGCCAAAATAGTGGTATCTAAGAAATCGCTTCCTGTAGAACCAAAAGTCTCTTTAATAATTTCAACGGCATAAATCCCGGAAACGAATAAAAGTGAGTCTCCAGGTAGGAAAAACCCTACAAAAAGGCCTGTTTCAGCAAAAACAATGAATAAAATAAGCCAAAACCCTCCCATTTTAATATAAAACTCAGGGTTTAATAAATCCTTCCAGCTATTGAAATCTTCCATAAATATCGATGAACAACAAAAGTAAGCCTAAAATGTCTGAAACAAAAATTAATTATAAGATTTTAACTAAAATTCAAACATGATTGTTATAAGTTGAAATCATCATCGGAAACTGCCGTCCCATCAGCCATTAAGAATGCTTTTAAGAATGGAGTAAGATTCCCATTCATTACGGCATCTACATCTGATGTTTCATGCCCCGAACGTACATCTTTTACCAATTTGTAAGGATGCATGACGTAGTTTCTGATCTGGCTTCCCCACTCGATCTTCATTTTGTTGGCTTCTATCTCATTTCTTGCTTTCAAACGCTCTTCCAATTCCATTTCGTATAGTCTTGAACGAAGGAGCTGCATGGCTTTTTCTTTATTCTGAAGCTGAGAACGGGATTCGGAGTTTTCAATGATAATTCCGGTAGGTGCGTGACGAAGACGTACCGCGGTTTCTACCTTGTTTACGTTCTGTCCTCCTGCTCCGGAAGATCTCATGGTTTCAAAGCTGATGTCTGCAGGATTGATATTGATCTCGATGGTATCATCTACCAAAGGATAAACGTAAACGGATACAAAACTTGTATGGCGTTTTGCATTACTGTCAAAAGGGGAAATTCGTACCAGTCTATGTACTCCGTTCTCTCCTCTTAAATATCCAAAAGCAAATTCTCCTTCAATTTCCAGCGTTACGGTCTTCACTCCTGCTACTTCCCCTTCCTGGAAGTTCAGTTCACGGATTTTATAGCCCTGTTTTTCTGCCCACATGGTATACATTCTCATCAGCATAGCTGCCCAGTCACAACTTTCTGTTCCTCCTGCTCCGGCAGTGATCTGCAGCACTGCAGAAAGCTCATCCCCTTCATTGGAAAGCATATTTTTGAATTCCAGATCCTCAATTTTTTCAACCAATTGTGGAAACGTTTCATCCAATTCTTTTTCAGAATCAGGATCTTCTTTGGCGAACTCAAGTAAAACCTGCAGATCTTCAAACTGAGTCTGAATTTCGTCATAGCCTTCCACCCATTTTTTCTTGGAACGAAGTTGCTTTAGAAATGCTTCAGCCGTTTTCGGATTGTCCCAAAACTCAGGGGCTGCAGTTTTTTCATCATCATTGGCAATTTCAATCTTCTTTTTTTCAATCTGAAGATATCTGTGTAAGTCTTCAATTCTGGATTGAACTTCTTTTATATGGTCGTTGTTAATCACGAATTTTTCTTTTTGCAAAAATAAGGAATTCTTTTAGAGTGGAGCATTTTGAATTCTGAGTTTTCGGGGGTTCGGGTTACGAGTTGCCGGATTTGAGTTGTGGGTTCTAACTGGTCGGAAGATAATTAACTAAAAAAGTAGTCTCTTCTCAGCATAAAAACAGTAAAAATGCATATAACATGTATTGCAAGAATAACGGGAAAGGCTTTTTTTGTTTCAAATTTATCCATTAAAAAACCATAAACAGGTAATTGTATTATTCCTATAAGTACAGGTATTTCTTCATTAAAAAAAGTTCCCAGTAAACTAAACGGAAAGATAGCCAATAAAGGAAAATAAGTCCCGTGACCTCCACCTCCTGCAAGGATTGCAAGAAAACCAAGAGGAATTGTCAATATAGAAAACCATACTGTATATTTATAACTGCTCATTCTGTTTTATTCCGGTTTATTCGTAAAATCTTAGATGAAGATCTCAATTTAGTTTATCATTTCTGCTACCATTTCACCAATCTTTGGAGCTAATGCAACTCCCATTCCTGAAAGTCTTACGGCACAAAACTGTCTTTCCGAAACCTGTTTTACAATGGGTGTTTTTTCTGAACCCATCGCCATTATTCCTGACCAGCGAAGTGCTATTGTAAAGTCTTTATGGGGAAGTATGACCTCTTTTAAAAAGTTCTCCAAATGATTTTGCAGGTATTCTGTAGTGTCAAAGGCGGTCGTTTCTTCTGTTTCAAAATCCTGATTTCTTCCGCCTCCCAACAATATTCTGTTTCCTACATTTCTGAAATAATAATATCCTTCATCATAGTGAAAGGTTCCTTTAAGCTTCAGACCTTCTATTGGTTCTGTGAGAAGAACCTGTCCACGGGCAGGAATGATGTTTTCTTTTTCCAGAAACTTTGATGTGAATGCATTGGTGCAATAGATCATTTGATCTGCTTTTACAGAAAGATCAGCAGAAAAATGAACTTCAATCTCATTCGCTGATTCTTCAATACTTCCGACCTCTGTTCCGAATAAAAATTCCACTTTCAGCTCATAACATTTTTCAAGAAGTTTCTGCAAAAGCCTTCCTGAATGCAGGCTTCCTTCAAAGGGGTTTTCAATCAGAAATGATGATTTCCCAAGCCCGAATTCCTCTATCTTATTCTGTTTAAGAGCATACGTTTTATCCAGTCCGGTAATAGGTTTTAGTTTTTTATTGACAGCATCAATATGGAATAAAGGTTTCTCATTATTTAAAATTTCAAAACCTCCGTTAAGTTCAAAATCAATTTCATCATTCTTAAAATAATGTCTGATTTTCTGAAGTCCATCAAACCTCATTCTAACAAGCTCCAGTGTTTTTTCCCAACCCATCTTCTCAGAATCGGCAATTATTTCTGTAAGGCTTCCAAAACAGGCAAACCCGGCATTTCTCGTTGATGCACCCAATGGAATGGCATTCCGTTCAATAATTAAAACAGATTTTTCAGGATATTTCTCTTTGATGGATATAGCAGTCCATAGCCCCGAAAATCCAGCACCAATAATGATAATATCTCTTTTTCTGTAGAAGGTGTCCAGTTCCCAGATGCTGTTCATGAGTAATGAGTGATAAGTAATTTTTTGAAAAACACTAAACTTTGAACGATTTACCCTTTATCCTCCTCACCATTATGCTGAAATCCTATTTCTCTTCGAGGTTCTTCAACAACCCTATAGGTTTCCAGTTCAATTTTCAATGCCTGAATTCTAAACTTAAAATCATCAAAATTATTGATGATGGCATCGGCAAGGAATCGGGCTACCTGATCAAGATATTCTTCGGTAAGCTTAGACCTGGCATCTCTTAAAGCTCCGTTCAAAAGATTCTGATCGATCTTCAGCTTTTCATTTCGGGTTTTTTGGTAAAGATTTTTAATTCTTTTCTTTAAACTCTGCGTAAAATCTATCAACATGGTATTGCTGAATGCCTTCATTTTTGATGACGACTCATGCCAGAAAGGAATTTTATCAGCTTTATTATTTTTAAGGATTTTATACAGTAAAGAATCTTGCTCAAGACCTCTGGTCATCGCATATAAAATAATTTCCGACCGTTCTGAAGCATTGGGAGGAAAGACAGGAATCATCACATCAAATCTTCCCGGAGCAAGAATTTCTTCATCAATTTCCGAAACAGAATTGGCAGAACCTACCATTAAAACGCCTTCTTTTTCAAATTTGCTTATATAATGAAGAATAAGTTCCTGCGCTTCAAGGTTGCAAGATGCAATATCTGTTTCTGCTTTTCGCTGCATCATAATTTCATCGAAATCATCCATAAAAAGCAACATTTTATTTTCTTTCATCATATTCATCAGGAAATCACTGAAATTAATTTCATTTCCGTCAACCAACGAAATTCCCAGATAGTGCTTTTTCACTTCCTTAAACTGATATCCAATGATCTCAGCAATCTTATTGGCCCAGAATATTTTACCGCTTCCTGGAGGGCCATACAGAATAATTCCTGCAGGTCTGTGGATTCCCCAATCTTTGATCTGCTGTGGATTCAGAAAGGGCTCCAAAACCGCTGATGTATAAAAAAACAGATCTCTGTATCCTATAAAATCTCTTTGCTGAAGGCTGGTTTTACTCCCGAAATAATCATACACAAACTTATAGTTTCCGCCTAATTTGTTATCAATTCCATAACTTGATATGGATGATTTGAAGAATCCATTATCAAAAATATTCAGATTATTATCTTTGATTACCTTTTCAACCTTATCCTTAGGCTGATTGATCACCTCAGCAATCTGTTCCAGCGTTTTATTTTTATCCAGGTCTTTTTCGTATAATTTTAAAAAGGCTATATTTTCGCGGGCAAATTTTTCAAAATCTTCTTTTACTTCAAAATTGGTACTGATACAGTCTACCAACTCAATATCAAAATCCTGTATAAATTGTTTTATGGCTTCTGCAGAAACTTTCAATTCCTCTGCCAGTTCAATTAGCTTCATAACTGTTGATTAATTCTATCAAATTTAATGTATTTACAAATAAATCAACATTGATTTATGATAATTCTGTAACATTATCTAATTCATATAGACTACTACTATGTAAAACAAATTACATGGAAAAGATTTTATCAGTAAAGAATTTGACAAAAAAATTCAAAAGAGTTGTGGTCAACAATATTTCTTTTGATGTCGAAAAAGGAAATGTTTATGGACTTTTGGGTCCCAACGGAAGTGGAAAATCCACAACTTTCGGGATGCTGCTTTCTACCATCAATCCTACCAGTGGAGATTGGTTCTGGTTTGGTAAAAAAGGTACTGACCCCGCCACTTTAAAAAGAATCGGAGCCATTATCGAACAGCCTAATTTCTACCCTTATTTAAGTGCAGAAACCAATCTTAAAATTGTTGCGGAAATTAAAAACACTCCCTATTCAAGAATTGACGAAGTCTTGAAGACTGTAAATCTGTACGAAAGAAGAAAAGATACTTTCAAAACTTTTTCATTGGGAATGAAGCAGCGACTTGCTATTGCTTCAGCCATTTTGAACAATCCTGAGGTATTGATACTGGATGAACCGACCAACGGGCTGGATCCTGAAGGAATTATTCAGATCCGAGAAATCATCAGCGAAATTGCAAAACAAGGGATCACCATTATTATTGCAAGCCACCTTCTGGATGAAATTGAAAAAATATGCAGTCATGTAATTGTATTAAAAGAAGGAAATTCTATCTACTGCGGAAGAGTAGATGAAATGACTTCCAACAATGGTTTTTTCGAATTAAAAGCAGACAACAATACTTTACTTTTGAATGCCTTGAATGAGCTTCAATGGTTCTCTTCCATCAATCAGGAAGGTGATCTTATCAAAGCTCAGATCCGTGATGATGCTTCAATTTCTGCTTCAGCGATGAATCAGAAGCTTGCTGAAAAAGGAATTTTCCTTTCACATCTAACCAAGAAAAAATTATCTCTTGAATCTCAATTCCTTGAACTTGTAAAAAAGACCAATTAGTCATGATAAAATTATTAAAACTGGAATACTACAAAAACCTGAATTATAGACCATTCAAGGTTTTCACCATATTATATTTTGCCATTCTTATCGCATTGCTTTTCATCGGATTGGTTGATTTTGATCTTTTCGGAGCAACCATTAATTTGAAGGAACAAGGGATTTATAACTTTCCGGAAATCTGGAATTTCACTACATGGATTGTTGCTTTATTGAAAATTTTCCTTGGATTGATCATTGTTTTCTCGATTTCACAGGAATTCAGCAACCGAATGTTCAAGCAGAATACAATTGATGGATTGAGCAGAGAAGAATTTATCATGTCAAAACTTTTAACGATCAGTATTTTCACCCTTGTTTCTACTGTACTTGTATTCGGAATCACCATATTGCTTGGATATCAATATTCCAATACAACAGAATCTACAAAAGTTTTTGCTGAGATTTTCTTTATCGGAAATTATCTTGTAAAGCTCTTCACTTTCTTCTGTTTCCTAATGTTCCTTTCCATTTTATTAAGAAAATCTGTTTTTGTATTTCTTGCTCTTTTTGTGTTCTGGATTGGTGAAGGAATCTTAACGGCTGTTGAAGTTTTCTCCAAAGTAAAAGGAATGCAGGGACCACAAAGAAATGAGATCCTTCAGAATGATTTTTTCATCACTCATCTTTTACCATTGGAAAGTATGTCCAGCCTTATCCCTAATCCGATGATGAGATTAAATATGGCCAAAATGATGGGCGTAAAATATGAGTTCCATTACCCTACAGAAAGCCTTATCGCCTGTTTGGTCTGGTCTGCCGTTTTCATATTCGGATCGTATTGGATTTTGAAAAAAAGAGATTGGTAGGTTTAAAGATTTAAAAATTGAAAGATTAAATAATTAAAGTGGTTCGTATTGAATCACTTTTTTTTGGCTTAAAATTTTCATTCGGTTTTGCTAAAAACCTATCCATGAAAAAAATATACTACGTTCCGGGATTGATCAGTGCTGTACTGATCCCTGTTTTATTCTGGTATTATGGAAACCAGAGAACTCATCCTCCATATACCATAATGGACCTTGGACTTCCAGCGAAAATTAGACCTAATATACCTTTAGACAATACTTTTGAATTCTATAGAAACTGGAATTACAAGAAAATTATAGTTAAGCCTAACACTGCTCTTCAAAATCAGAATTTCTATGTTTCTGAACTTAAAAAACTGCAGGCAAGAAATGAGAAAGAATCCGGAATTGAATTTATCATTGATGATAACAATAGCTATCAGGATTTCATTGCTCTAATGGATGCTATGACAATTTCCAAACAGGATGCATTTTGTGTTGATATGGAAAAAACAGGACATTTTTTTGCTGTTCATTTTTATAAAGATCCCGATAAAGAAATTCGTTCTGTTTATGGATGTGTAGTTGGTGGTAACGACTACAGAGAAAAAGAAAACCTGAATTTAATCAAGCCGGAAAGTTTTATCAATCATGTTCCCCAACAAACTTTTTATATTATTTTCGGTTTTTTGCTCTTTGTAAATATCTCTATGTTCAGCATTAAAGAAAACCTTCAAATCCAAAGAAAAAGATGAGCATGAAAAAAATATACTACTTCCCGGGGCTTATCAGTGCTGTCATTATCCCGGTTTTATTCTGGTATTATGGAAATAAAAAGTTTGAAGATATTAACGTTTCTGTGATGGATATAGGACTTCCTACCAAAGAAATAGAAGGGATTAAAAGTACTTTTGAAAGTTTTGAAACTTATAGAGACTGGGATTACAAAAAAATAAAAATAGACCCCAGTACAGCCAAAGAAAATTCAAAATTATATGTTTCTGAACTGAAAAAACTTCAGAAAAGAAATGAGAAAGAGTCTGGTATTGAATTTATTTTAGATCAAAATAATACCTATGGTGATTTTGTCTCAGTTTTGAATGATTTGGCAATAGCCCAACAAGAACAATATGCAGTTGATCTTGAGAAAACAGGGCATATATTTGCTGTTTATAGCTATATTGACCCCAATCCTAAACCTCTCGAATATGAATGTTTGCTTTGTAATGACACTGTATATCGGGGACCAGAAGAAATTGTAGATACTTTTCAATCTACACAGTATGGAAAAATCTTTAATCTGTTTACAACCGCTTCTAAAAAAGCATCATACATTATTTTTGGATTTCTTATATTTCTGAATATCTCTATGCTCAGCATTAAAGAACGATTTCAAATACATCATTAATTCAAAATAAAAAGGCTGCCATCTGGCAGCCTTCCTTTCAAATTACTTTTTATCTAACAACGGAAGATATTTTCCGTATCCTTTTGTTTCCATTTCAGCTTTTGGGACAAACTTCAAAGAAGCACTGTTGATACAGTAACGAAGTCCTCCTTTATCTTCCGGTCCGTCTGTGAAAACGTGTCCTAAGTGGGCATCACCGGTTTTGCTTCTCACTTCTACCCTATCCATTCCATGGGTACGATCCAGTTTTTCATCAATCAAGCTTTTCGTAATTGGTTTTGAGAAACTCGGCCATCCACAACCGGATTCAAATTTATCTGTAGAAACAAATAAAGGTTCTCCTGTGGTAATATCTACATAAATTCCTTCGCGGGTTTCGTTCCAGTATTCATTTTGGAAAGGTCTTTCCGTACCATTTTCCTGAGTGACATTATATTGTTCCGCAGTCAGTTTTCCTTTTAAAACTTTTTTATCCTGTTTCTGATAGGCTGGCTTTGGAAGCGGGTTCGCTTTTTTGGCCATTTCAAAAAGGCCCGGTTCAATATGACAGTACCCTCCTGGATTTTTATCCAGATAATCCTGATGATAATCTTCTGCTTTGTAGAAATTCTTCAACGGAATAGTTTCTACCAATAAGGGCTTATTATAATTTTTTGCTAATTTTTGAACCTCATCTTTTACAACGGCTTCAGCTGTTTTGTCTGTATAATAAATTCCTGTTCTATATTGGTTCCCTCTGTCATTTCCCTGCTGGTCTTTACTGGTAGGATCAATGGTCTTAAAATACAGATCAATCAGAAGTTTCAGATCTACCTGCTCAGGATCATACTTCACTTTCACGGTTTCCGCAAAACCTGTTGTATGACTTACCACTTCTTCATAAGTAGGATTATTGGTATTCCCGTTGGCATAGCCCACTTCTGTTCCTACAACTCCACGAATTTGTTGAAAAAAATGTTCTGTTCCCCAAAAACATCCTCCTGCAAAATAAATCTCTTTGACATTTTTATTATCCATAATTTTCTCATTTTCTTTTTTTACTTCCGCTTCATGGGGCTTTGTTTTTGTAAAAAGCCCGGACCCTGCAGCAAATACTGCTATCCCCAGAACAATTCCGAGTACAATTAATATATTTTTCATATTTATCTTTTTATTCATTACTTATTATTTTGAACGATCATTAATCCAAATCCTAAAAGCATCAGATCTTTTAAAATAAAGAAATCAGTTACAGGAACTCCATCCACTACTTTCCACATTCCCGGTGTTGTAAACAAATAGCTTAATGTTACCAGAAAAGTTACAATCATTCCTATTCCTGCATACTTTTTCAGTACAGCAAATTTCGCACTAAATATCAGGAGTAATGCAATGATAATTTCTATCACTCCGATAAGATTTGACACTGTCTGGACGCTTGTCAATTTATATACGAAAAAAGTTAAGAAATGGTTTTCTACCAAAGGTTTTATTGCCGCTGCTTCTGTAGGGGTAAATTTGAAAATACCAATCCACAGCAAAATAAGGGCAGCTCCGAAAAGTGAAATGTAATATCCGATTAGGGATAATTGATTCTGTTTAGATTTTTGTTCTGTTCCGACCATTTTTTTAAGATTAAATGAATACTTTATTGTTTTCAAAAGTATAGTCGGAAGCTTTTTAAAATCCTGACAAAAATTTTCTTAGAAATTTAATTTATCGATCATTTTATTTTTAAAGTCCTGAATTTCAGAATCATTAATTTCAATTTCCTTTTCAGAAAAGGTCTTTTTAAAAACTTTATCCAGGAGGGCAAGTTTTTCATTGTACATCCTGCACCATTTGCAGATCATCAGGTGCATGCTAAGCATCCGGTTTTCTCTGGCAGAAATGGATTGGGCATTCCTTTTTTCCATCAGTAAAGTAGCTTCACTGCATGGTAAAAATAAGATATGTAGTATTCTTCTTATCATTGTTTCTTATGATTTTGAAAACCAGTTAAACTCCAGACACTCTCTGAGCTGCATCCGGCTTCTTTGCAAAATCTTCCAAAGATTAGTCGTAGAAACATTCAATTCCTGACTTACTTCCGGAGCTTTTTTTTCTTCTATATAATACATTTTAAGCAGGATCTTCCATCTGGAGGGCAATTCTTCGATACATTCCTCCAATGTTTTGTTAAAATCTGCGCTGTCTAAAAGTTCATCTCCTTCGCCTGAAACATTCCAGTCATTCAAAACGTCATTATTTTTCCATGATCCGGTTTCATCAAAAAAATGGTCCAGCCTGATATTGGGTTCGGATTTATATTTTTTTCGATAAAAATCTGCCACTTTTCTGTTAAGAATTGCCATCAGCCACGTCAGGGCCTGACTTTTCCCTTCAAAAGAATCATAGGCCGAGTAAGCGGAAAGAAAAACTTCCTGAACAACATCCTGTGCATCTTCTTTATTTGAAAGTACATACAGCGCCCGTTTCAAAAGCGGTCCGGAATATTGTTCTATCCAGCTTTTCAGTTCTTCATCTTTTGTCATTGAAAGGATTTTTTGTCTTATTTCAGATCACAACGAAGGTAGTAAGTTAAACGGAAAATTGCAAGATTAGAAAGATTATTATTGATTACAGCCACGACAAACGTTATAGGTTTTGAAAACCGATAAGGTTTCATAAAAAGAAATTAAAAAATTCTGATCTGCCTCCCATATCAAAACCGGGCCCCATTCAGACTATCTTTTTAAGATTTTAATTTTAATCTAATTTTTTGAAAACGCAAGGGCGCAAAAAGACATCAACTAAAGAAGGTTTTTAAGTCGCAAAGATTTTATATTCGATAAAATTGCATCCTTCTTTTATATTGATCACCAGTGCAATATTACCTTTATTATGAACATATTAATGACAATAAATAAGATTATAACCGTTGAAAATCTTTGATTTTATTACACCATTAAATAGGCAGGAGATAATTCAAAAAACTTTGCGCCTTTGCGTTAAAAAATGTTACCCGCATATTTATTACCAACCTTAGAAATTAAATCGCTTAAAAATCTTAAATTTGCATCTTATCAAAAATTTGATACTTAAAAAAGCAAAAGCAATACTATGACATCACAAGAGATACGTCAAAAATTTTTAGATTATTTTAAAAGTAAGGAGCACTTAATCGTTCCTTCAGCTCCTATTGTGCTGAAAGACGACCCTACCCTTATGTTTTCCAACTCCGGAATGACGCAGTTCAAGGATTTTTTCCTTGGCTACAAAACTCCTACCGCCCCTAGAATTGCCGATACCCAAAAGTGTCTGAGAGTTTCGGGGAAGCATAATGATTTGGATGATGTGGGTAGAGATACTTACCACCACACCATGTTTGAAATGCTGGGAAACTGGTCTTTCGGGGATTACTTCAAAAAAGAGGCTATTGCTTTTGCCTGGGAATTACTGACTGAAGTATACGGAATTCCAAAAGATAATTTATATGTGACGATTTTTGAAGGTGATGCTTCCGAAAATCTTGACAGAGATCAGGATGCTTATGACTACTGGAAAGCAGTAATTTCCGAAGACAGAATCATCAACGGAAATAAAAAAGATAACTTCTGGGAAATGGGAGCAAGTGGACCTTGCGGACCTTGTTCTGAAATCCATGTTGATTTGAGAACTCCGGAAGAAAAAGCTAAAGTTTCAGGACTTGAATTGGTGAACAACGATCATCCTCAAGTTGTGGAAGTATGGAATCTCGTTTTCATGGAATTCAACAGAAAAGCTGACGGTTCTCTGGAAAAACTTCCTGCACAGCATGTAGATACAGGAATGGGCTTCGAACGTCTTTGTATGGCGCTTCAAGGGAAATCTTCCAACTATGATACAGACGTTTTCACGCCTTTAATTGCTAAAGTTGAAGAACTTTCAGGTAAAAAATATACAGGAATTTTAGAAGACGAAAAAGATATTGCCATCCGTGTTGTGGTAGACCACATCAGAGCGGTTTCTTTTGCTATTGCAGACGGACAACTACCTTCAAACGGAGGAGCTGGGTATGTCATCAGAAGAATTTTGAGAAGAGGAATTTCCTATTCTTACAGATTCTTAGACATGAAAGAGCCTTTCCTTTACAAATTGGTTGCTGTTTTACAGGAACAAATGGGAACTTTCTTCCCTGAGCTGGAAAAACAGGGAACTTTGGTAACTGATGTTATTAAAAGTGAAGAAGAATCTTTCCTAAGAACAATTGAAACCGGATTAATCCGAGTTGATAAATTAATTCAGCAGACAATTTCGGAAGGTAAAAAAGTATTGCCAACGGAAGAAGTTTTCGAATTGTATGATACTTATGGTTTCCCTGATGACTTAACGAGAATTATCGCTGAAGAAAAAGGTTTAACGATCGATGAAAAAGGTTTTGAGGCTGAATTAGCAAAACAAAAACAACGTTCAAAGGCAGATTCAGCTCAGAAAGTGTATGACTGGGTAAATCTTGAAGATAAACCTGAAACATTTGTAGGATATGACCAGACAGAATCTGAAACGTATATTACAAGATACAGAAAGGTAGAAAACAAAGACGGAGAATTTTATCAGGTGGTCCTAAGCAGCTCTCCTTTCTATCCTGAAGGGGGTGGACAGGTTGGAGACAAAGGTATTCTTGAGAATGCTGTTGAAAGCTTTGAAGTACTGGAAACTAAAAAAGAGAATGGACTGATTATCTCGTTGATCAATGATCTCCCTAAAGATGCAGGTGCTCTTTTCTATGCTAAAGTAAATGCTTCTGAAAGAAAAAATTCTCAGGCTAACCACTCTGTGACTCACCTTCTGCATGAAGCGTTAAGAGAGGTTTTAGGAACTCACGTAGAGCAGAAAGGGTCTTATGTAGGTCCTGATTATCTGCGTTTCGACTTCTCTCATTTCAACAAAATGACTGAGGAAGAATTAGCATTAATTGAAGAAAAAGTAAACAAAAAAATCAAAGAAAGTATTGCTTTACAGGAATTCAGAAATATTCCGATCCAGGAAGCTCTGGAGAAAGGAGCAATGGCTTTATTTGGTGAAAAATATGGTGACAGCGTGAGAATGATCCAGTTCGGAAGTTCAAAAGAACTTTGCGGGGGAACTCACGTAAAAAATACCAGCGAAATCGGTCATTTCAAGATCACTTCTGAAGGTTCTGCAGCAGCAGGAATCAGAAGAATTGAAGCTATTTCAGGAGATAAGTCTGAGGAATATTTCAATAATCTTGAAAAGCAAATCATTGAACTTTCTCAGCTGTTAAAGTCTAAAGATGTTGTAAGATCTATCGAAAAGCTGATCGAAGAAAACACTTCACTGAAGGCTGAGGTAGATGCTCTTAAGAAAGAAAAGGCAAAAGGAGAAATTGGTGAATGGAAGAATGCTTATGAGCAGAAAGGCAACAAGCAACTTTTGGTAAAGAAAACTTCTTTGGATGCCGGTTCTGTAAAAGACATCGTATTCCAGTTGAAGAAAGAAATCCCTGCTTCAGTGACGATTATTCTTTCTGATGCAGATGGAAAACCAATGATTACTGTTGGAGTTTCTGATGATCTGGCTGCAGATTACCAGGCTGGTGCTATCGTAAAAGATCTTGCAAAAGAGATCCAAGGTGGTGGTGGTGGAAACCCTGGCTTCGCAACGGCTGGCGGTAAAAATCTTGACGGTCTTGAAAATGCTTACCAGAAAGCTTTGACTCTCTAAAATAGAAACATCTATTATAAATTTTAGCCCGGCTGTCTCAATTCTGAGACAGCCGGGCTTGTTTTTACCATGTATCATAATTATTTTTTAATGCAAAGTTTAAATCTCAATATTTTATATTTCAGGAGGCAAAGATGGGAACCAACTTCATTGATTCTTACTAAGCGTATGTGTAATATCTATACTCCTTAAAGATTACACTGGCTTTTCCACAAGCATCTGCATAATCACTGAAATCAGCGGGAGATTAAAATAATTTTGGAAAGCTATATAATATTCAAATAGTTTCATCAGTGACATTGTGGCTTTATTAGCTCACTTTGATACACGACTTGAATCATCAAACCTTAGTTTAAAGAAAAAAAATGCGAAAATACAAGTAGATCATTCCTTATTTATATAAGTTCTAATTATTGATCTTATCGTAACAAACCACCATCTAATATTAAACTATTTGTTTTGTCTTATTAAAACTTAGTTAACACTATACCTTTAGTTTTGCCATAATCGAAATTCAAAAAATATAATTATGAAAATTAGCAAAACTATTGGAGCCCTGATCCTTGCAGCTATTGTTTTTCAAAGCTGTAATGATGACAATAACGGGGATGGAAATACTCCTGTCAATGACAAAATAAAGATTGAAAATTTTTCTAAAGAGCCCGCTTTCGTTTTTGGAATGCCTGGTTTTGAAAATTTAAATATTACGACACTTATTTCCAGTTCTGATATTCTTTCAGGATCTCCTGATTTCGTTTTCGGAGGTCAGCCTGATGGGATGGGAATTATGAAGGATCCTAACTCTGACGGCTATCTGATGATTACCAATCATGAGATCAAACAGTCTGTATCAAGAGTATACTTAGATAAAACTTTTAAGCCTGTAAAAGGAGAATATATTTTAAATGGAACCGGAGGAATGACAAGATTGTGCTCCGCTACATTGGCAACGCCAGAAATTCATGGTTTCAGTGCCTTCCTTACAGCGGGTGAATCAGGTGAAGAAAGTATGGTGCATGCTTTGAATCCATTAGCATCAGTATCTCAGGCATCAGATAAAACAAGAGTAAAACCAGCTTTAGGAAAAGCTTCCATGGAAAATGCCGTTCCGCTTCCTAAAGACGTTTCCAATGGAAAATCTTATATCATCATTGGAGAAGATCAGTCTTATTCTTCTTCTCACCAGTCAGCAGGACAGTTGATCATGTATGTAGCCGATACACAAGGGGATCTGGATAATGGAAAGTTGTATTCTTTAAAAAGAACCAACAGCAACTATACTGAAACTGATATGACTAAGGGAAGCAGCTACGATGTAGAGTTTGTTGAAATTCCTAATGCTAAAAATCTTACAGGAGCTCAGATTAACCAGAAAAACATTGATAATAACGCGATCCGTTTTTCAAGAGTAGAAGATGTAGATTACAGAAAAGGAGCAGGAAAAGGAAGAGAAATTTACTTTACCGCTACCGGAGAATCTTCAGACGGAATGAATCCAAAAGCAGGATTAACGATGTGGGGAAGAGTTTATAAGCTTGTTCTTAACTCCAGTAATATGCTGACAGGAAAATTGGAAGTTGTTGCTGAAGGAGATTCTAATCCAGGAAACAATCTTATCAATCCTGATAACTTATGTGTTACTGAAAACTTCGTATACATTCAGGAAGACGGTGATTCTTATTACAAAAATGCCAACCACGATTCTTACATCTGGCAGCTTAATATTGCTACAAAACAATATAAACCATGGTTGAACATGAAGCACAACAGAAACGATTCTGCATGGCAGACGGCTTACAACCAATCCGGAGATCTTCAGAAGTTTGGTTCTTGGGAATTCGGGGCAATGGTTGATATTTCCGATATCATCGGGATTCCAAATACCTTTACGGTCAATATTCACTCTCATACTTGGCAGTTAGATAAATTTAAAAACCCTGACGGTTCCGGAGTCAACACCAACAAAGAAGGTGGACAGATTGTAATCATCAGAAACGTAGAAAAATAGTTTTAATTCCTTCATATCAAATTAAAGTATCAATAGAAATTTTCTGTTGATACTTTTTCATACCTATGCATAAACTTTCAAAATACCCGATACTCCTTTTGTTATACTGTTCGGCAGCACTTTTTACGCTCTATTATTGTAAAAATGATAAGCAGCAGCCGGTGTACGAAGATCTTGGTTCTGTAAAAAACAGGATTATCAAAACCAATGCTGATTTTGAAAAACAGATCAATGAACTGAAAGCCCTTGTTTCTAAAAATTCTGAGCAAAAACTTCTTCAGGAGAAATTTCAGGATATCAGAAAAACTTACAAAAAAATGGAATGGGCGGTAGAATACTTCCTGCCCCACTCTGCAAGATTTATCAATGGTCCGGCCCTTCCTGAAATAGAAATGGACGAGCATACCGAAATAGAACCGGAAGGACTGCAGGTTTTGGAAGAAATGTTTTATCCTTATGATAAAGGGAATAAAGATGAAGTGATCAGAATGCTTAATAAGCTTATCAACAAAAGCAACACCATAGCAACCAACTTTCAGGTAATTACTGTAAGTAAAGATCAGGTATTTGATGCGTTGAGACAGGAAGCTTTCAGGATTTCCAGCTTAGGAATTTCAGGTTTTGACACTCCTGTTTCGGGAGTTTTTTTACAAGAAATACCTTCTTCCCTGGAAGGGATTAAAGAAACATTAGAACAAATCTCTACTGAACGGTCGAAAGATAAAGCATTAAAAAACATTACTGCAGAAATCAATTCAGCGATTGAAGTTCTGAAAAAAAACACAGACAAAAATACATTTGATTATGTCAATTTTATCCCTGATCATCTGAATAAGATCACTGCTTTGATGCTGGATTTTAAAAATCAGGAGAAAATTCCGGATGTTGAGGTAACCACTGCCTTAAACAAAAATGCAGCTACTTTTTTTGCTAAAAACGCCTTCAATCCCAATGCCTTCACTCCCGGGAAAGAATATGCATTCTCTGAAGAAAAAGCAGCTCTTGGTCATCAGCTTTTTAATGATAAGATACTGTCCAATAGTAACAACCGAAGCTGTGCAACATGTCATATTCCTGAGAAAGCATTTACTGATGGTCTTGCCAAATCAATGTCCCTTGAAAACTCAGAACTTGCCAGAAATGCACCTTCTCTCAACTATGCAGGATATCAGCATGGCCAGTTTTGGGATATGCGGAAGGATGATCTGGAAGGACAGAGCTCAGATGTGATCTCCAACAAAGAAGAAATGCATGGCGACCTGAATGTCATTCTTGCCAAAATCAATCAGGATAAAAACTATCAGGCAGCTTTTAAAAAGATCTATCATTCTCAAAAAACGGAAGTATGGCAACTTCAGAATGTATTGGCGAGCTACATCCGTTCTCTGGCAAAATTCAATTCAGATTTTGATGAATATATGAGAGGAAATAAGTCGGCAATGACGGAAAGCCAAAAGCGCGGATTCAATCTTTTTGTTGGAAAGGCTCAGTGTGCGATATGCCATTTCCTTCCTTTATTCAATGGTACCGTCCCTCCTAATTTCAAGAAAACAGAACAGGAAGTATTGGGAGTGGCCATGAACGGAGAGAATAAAACGTTTGACCATGATCTGGGAAGAGGAAAGTTTCATGAGACCGTTCCTTCATTACAGCATTCTTTCAAAACTCCAACGCTTAGAAATATTCATAAAACAACTCCTTATATGCACAATGGAGGGTACAAAACGTTAAAAGAGGTGATGAATTTTTATAATAAAGGGGGTGGAAAAGCTTTTGGATTCAAAGTAGAAAACCAGACACTTTCTGATGCTCCGCTACAGCTTAGCGATAAAGAAATAGATGATATTATTGAATTTATGAAGGCTTTGGATGATCGATAAAACCTTTCAGAAACACAAAAACTACAATAAACAATTAAAATTCCTGAACCTCATCTGTTCAGGAGTTTTTTTATTGGAAATCTTCAAGAAATTCAGAAAGACTATCTGAGACAATCAGACATTCAATTTTCTCAGGAAAAAGCACATACAAACATTAGATTAAATCAATGTTATACTCTGTTAAAAACTTTTCCAGAACAATAAATATCATTAATTTTGACGTAGTTTTTATACATGAAAAGGGGCTTACTGTTATTATTTTTTCTGATCAGCTTTTTGGCGTACTCACAATCAAAAATTAAGGTTGTAGATGACGCCACTCAAAAACCTGTCTTTAATGCTAAGATATCCTGTGACAACACGCTTATTGGATATACCAATGAACAAGGTGTTCTGGAATTCAAAACGGGCTGCAAAAACATTGATATTGACGCCGATACTTATCAGAAAGAAAGCATTACCGTAGAGAGCAGTATGGAAGTTTCCCTGCTCAAAAAAACATCAAAAACCACAGACATTGAAGCTGTAGTGATTGAAGATAAAAGTGATCCCAGAGCATTGGAAATTCTTAAAAAAGTAAATAAACTATTTAAAGAAAATTCCCCGAAAAGCTTAGGATCCTACTCCTATAAATCCTACGAAAAAATATCTCTGGATATAGATGAGGACAGCCTTTCCCAGTTTAATCAGTATTTTAATGATTTAAACATTTTCAAGAAAAAAAGGGAAAAAGACTCACTGAATAACATCACTGCAAGAAAAATATTTTCAAAAAGCAAGCTCTTCCTCTGGGAAAGGGCGCAGGAGTTTTTATATTCCAAAAAGTATGGTGAGAAAATCAATATTCTGGACAACAGAATCTCTGGTCTGAGGCAGCCTATCTATGAAATGATTGCACTCCAGCAAAGTAACAGAGATGTGGTTCCGGAACAATTGAAGCCGGAAAACAGAGGGCTTTACCGATTCTTTCTTTCAGATACAGTGACACTGGACGGAAGAAAAAACTTTGTGATCCGTTTCCGTGAAGTGAACTACAAGAAGTCAGACAAAAAGCGAAAGTATAACGGTGCCATTTATGTAGATACTGAAACCTACGGAGTCAAAAAAATTGAAAATTTCAGTAAAAGCAAAAACGACGGAATCATTACCAGTACCTGGGTTTTTTACAATAACAAATGGTTTCTTGCTCACGAAAAAGCCAAGCTTAAAATGGGCAAAATGGCGATGGATGACAAACAGCATTCTGATGATAAGAAAGATAAAAAGAGCTTTGGAACCTATGCATTTCTTACCTCTAAATATTTTGATTTCGAGGCTCCTATTGAAGAGAATGCCAAAGATTTCAAAGGCTATACTTTCTCTGTAAAAAACATTGACGGCCATTCTCTGGATCAATACAGAACAGATCCTCTTACGGACAGGGAACAAAATACCTATAAAACAATCGACAGTTTAGGTAAAAAATATAAAATCGACAGCAAAGCACAGATCTTATCAGGACTGCTGAACGGGCAGATCAGAATGGGATCTGTAGACATCGCTGTAGATGAAATTGTCAATTATAACTCCTACGAAGGATTCAGATTAGGTTTAAAAGCCAAGCTGAATGAAAATTTCAATCCTTATTTTTCACCGGACTATTATTTTGCTTATGGTGTGAAAGACAGAAAATGGAAATACGGGATGGGGCTTGATATGAAAACGACACTGGAGAAAAATTCATTTTTCAGATTTGAGGTGTACGATGATGTAACAGCATCCGGAGAGTTTAACCGAAAGCTTTGGAATTTCAAAATGAGAACGATGAACTTCGGGAATAATCTAAACAATGACAAATATTTTCACTTTAAAGGAATGTCATTATCTTACCTGAATGATGTTACAAACGGTCTTACCCTCGCCCTCGCTGTACGAAGAAATACAGAGGCCGCAGAATTTGATTATCAATTCAAAGACAGAGGAACTTCCTACAGGAACTTCAATACATTGTTTACCTTAAAATATTCTCCGAATTCTACCAATATTATGACTCCACAGGGAAAATCCCTGATCGATCAGAAATATCCTGAGCTGTATTTTAATTATGAACAGAGCTACAAAATGCTGGAAGGAGACTTCAGCTATTCCCGTTTTGACGCCCTTTTTGTTCATAATTTTAAGACGCCTATCGGAACTACCGGTTTCAGGCTCTATGGAGGTGTTGTCTTGGGTGGAGCGCCTATCTGGAAAAACTTTACGATGAACGGACTGGCTTCTCCAGGTAAGGATTTTAATTTTAACCTTACTTCTTACCTTGGATTTGCGACGCTTGAAGGCGGGAAATACTATAATGATAAGTTTGTAGCTTATTATTTCACTCACAAACTGCCTTGGTATTTCAAAAGTTTTGGACACAATGTTTCCAGTTTTGATTTTGTCTTAAGAGGAACTATCGGGGATATGAAGCACCCGGAATACCACCAGTTTAAGTTCAGGAAGCTGGATCACCTGTATCAGGAAGTCGGATTGGAATGGAACAATTTCCTTTCCAGTTATTTTAATCTGGGCTTATTCTACAGAGTGGGCTATTATGCGACGCCTCATTTTAAAGAAAATTTTGCCATCCAGTTTAAGCTGAAGTTTCTCGAGTTTTAATCGTCAGTGAAATACAAAATCTTTATTTTTGAATCAGAATTCAGAAATATTCAACGATACTATATAAAAAAAGAACATGCAGAAAATCGAAATCAAAGCAGAACAGTTTTTTGAATTATTAAAATTAAAAGACACTCCGATGTGGGACATTTTCTCACAGATGATCGATGGAAATGAAAAGGAAATCATCTTTTTAGACAATGAAGACAAGATCCTTTTTAATTATTTTTTGCCTTCTAACCTGGAAAAGCTGGAAGAAGACAGAAAGGAATTTTCAAAACAGTTTTCAGAGAAATTAGCTAACTTCAATTAAAGTTCCTATGAATAAAAATTATGTTTTTTCTCTGCTGGGTCTTTTCTTATTTGCCTTTGGAAACGCTCAGAATTATAAAAAACCTTTGGTCTCTGCCATCAAAGAATCTGATCTTCGTACCGATATGTATCAGCTTGCCGCAGACCAATTTTGGGGTCGTGAAGCCGGAACTCTGGACGAGTTAAAAGTTTCTATGTGGCTTGCTGACAAAGCAAAAGAAGCAGGAATGAAACCTGCCGGCGATAACGGAACTTTTTTCCAGTTTTTTGATATGTACAGACATCAAATTATCCCGCAAAGCAGTCTGAAAATTGGAGACAACAACCTGAAAATATGGAAAGATTTCCTGGTTGCAGAGCCTGTAAATGCGTCTGTAGATGCTGAGATTGTGTATGCAGGAAACGCAGAACCTGAAGATCTTGCAAAATTAAATATCAAAGGGAAGATTCTTGCCGTAAATGCTTCTGATAAAAACATTTCTAAAGATATGACCCTTTTCGTAAGGAGATATCCCGGATTTGTAAGGAATAAATATTACAATAAAGCTTCTGAGCTGGGAGCTAAAGCCATTATTTTCATTACCGATGATATTTCTGAGCAAAGCTGGGTAGAAATACTCCCTCAAATGACCAGAGGAAGCTACGGAGTGGAAGGATTAAGAGAGAAAATCACCAATAATATTCCTGTTTTGTGGATCAAAAGAGAAAATGCCGGCTGGGTAAAAAACAATCCTAAAGCTTCTCTGAACCTGATCACTGAATCTTACAAATATCCATCCATTAATATCATCGGAAAGATAGAAGGGACAGATCCGGTTCTTAAAAACGAGTATGTTTTATTAAGTGGACACCAGGATCATGACGGCATCAGACATCCTGTGAAAAATGACACGATCTACAACGGAGCTGATGATAATGCAAGTACGTGTGTTGCGATGTTGGCAATGGCCAGAGCTTATAAGAAACAGCCGGGAAAAAGAAGTATTTTGTTTGTTTTCCATGGAGCTGAAGAGAGAGGACTGTTGGGTTCACGATGGCATGCAGCCCACCCTGTTGTTCCTAAAGAGAAGATTGTAGCAGTTCTGAACGGTGATATGATCGGAAGAAATGACAATAATGAAGCGGCTTTATTAGGAGGAAATGCGCCACATAAAAATTCTGAAGAATTGGTAAAAATGGCTGAAGAAGCCAATAATGAGAGTACAAAATTCAAATACCTGAAAGATTGGGATTCTCCGAGCCATGCTGAGTATTTCTATTTTAGAAGTGATCATCTTCCTTATGCTAAAATCGGGATTCCTGCTATATTTTTCACGAGTGTACTGCATGATCAGTACCATACTCCACAGGATGAATCTGAAAATATCAACTACAAAAAGCTTTATAAAATGACCGAATGGATGTACAGAACATCCTGGAAAGTTGCTAATGAAGCTGAACGCCCGAAAGTAATTTCAAATTTTTCATTGGAAAGATAAACTATAAGAATAAAGAATCGAACCATTAAGAAAAATTTAGTGTTTAAGGAAAGTTAAGATTCAAATTAATTTGAATGAAGCATTCCACTTAATAAATATCGAAAGATATTTTCCTTCATCATTCTTAAAAACTTAATCATCCTTAATGGTTTAAAAAATTATTTTTAATTCATTATAGTTCTTTTGCCTTGAAGCAAAAGAATCAAAAATTCAAGACTTAGAAACTTCAGCTAAAAATGAAATCTGTTCTCTAAAAACTCTAAACTCGTGCGGAAACGGACTATGTTTAGGATCAAATGTTGTCCCGCACTCAAACACCAGAGTTTTTCTAACGTTCACAGAATTCATTTTCTTAACGCTTCAGTTTCTTATGTCGGTTGACATTGTTAAAAACAAAAAAGCTTCACAGATTGTGAAGCTTTTTTCATCATTGTGTTTTTAGAATCTGTTTGAAAAACGAAATAATTTACTATAGAATATGATTTGGAACCATTAAGAAGAGTTTAGTGTTTAAGGAAAGTTAAGATTCAAATTAATTTGAATGAAGCATTCCACTTACTAAATATCGAAAGATATTTTCCTTCATTATTCTTAAAAAATTAATCATCCTTAATGGTTTAAAAAATTATTTTTAATTCATTATAGTTCTTTTGCCTTGAAGCAAAAGAACCAAAAATTCAAGACTTAGAAACTTCCGCTAAAAATGAAATCTGTTCTCTAAAAACTCTAAACTCGTGCGGAAACGCATTATGTTGAGGATCAAATGTTGTCCCGCACTCAAACACTAGAGTTTTTTTAACGTTCACAGCATTCATTTTATTAACGCTTCAATTTCTTATGTCATTTGATATTGTTAAAAATAAAAAAGCTTCACAGAGTGTGAAGCTTTTTTCATCATTGTGTTTTTAGAATCTAGTTGAAAACGAAATAATTTAATATAGAATATGATTTGGAACCATTAAGAAGAGTTTAGGTTGTAAGGAAAGTTAAGATCCAAATTAATTTGAATGAAGCATTCTGCTTACTAAATATAGAAAGATATTTTCCTTCATTATTCTTAAAAACTTAATCATCCTTTATGGTTTAAAAAATTATTTTTAATTAATCATAGTTCTTTTGCCTTGAAGCAAAAGAACCAAAAATTCAAGACTTAGAAACTTCCGCTAAAAATGAAATCTGTTCTCTAAAAACTCTAAACTCGTGCGGAAACGCACTATGTTGAGGATCAAATGTTGTCCCGCACTCAAACACTAGAGTTTTTCTAACGTTCACAGAATTCATTTTATTAACGCTTCAGTTTCTTATGTCATTTGACATTGTTAAAAAAAGAAACATTTCTCTTTTTAAATCTAAATTCTTTTAAATAAGAAGATTCATTAAAGAAGGATCATTATTCAGATAGTTGACAAAAAAATCATTTTGCTTCATTTTATCAATCAAAGGGGTAAAATCTTTGTTTTGTTTGAGAGCAATTCCCACCACTGCAATTCCTTTTTCTTTCGAGTTTTTTTGGGTGTACTCAAAGTAGGTAATGTCATCATCAGGTCCCAGCACATCTATCACAAACGTTTTCAGTGCTCCGGGGCGCTGTGGAAATCTCACCAGGAAATAGTGTTTCAATCCTGCATACAGCAACGCTTTTTCTTTGATTTCCTCCATACGGGTGATATCATTATTGCTTCCGCTGATAATACAGACTACATTTTTACCTTTAATTTCGTCTCTGTACTTTTCCAATGCTGCTACTGAAAGGGCTCCCGCAGGTTCTACCACAATAGCATCTTTATTATACAATGACAAAATGGTTTGGCAAACAAGTCCTTCCTCTACCGTAGCCATATCATACAGGATATCTTTGCAGCGTTCAAAAGTGAGATCTCCCACTTGCTGTACGGCAGCTCCATCTACAAACCGGCTTATCTTTTCAAGAAGGACAGGCCTCCCCTTTTCCAGTGCTTTTGTCATACTTGCTGCCGCTGAAGGTTCTACTCCAATAATCTTTGTCTGTGGTGACAGATGTTGAAATACAGAACAAATGCCTGCTGCCAGACCTCCTCCTCCAATCGGAACAAAAAGATAATCGATAACACCTTCCGTTTGATCCAAAATTTCCAGTGCCGTTGTTGCCTGTCCTTCAATAATCGCGGGATCATCAAAAGGATGAATAAATGCACTGTTATGGTCTTTGCAAAAACTCATCGCGGCATCTTTGGCGGCATCAAATGTATCTCCATACAGAATGACATCTATATATTCTCCACCGAACATTTTCACCTGTTCAAGTTTTTGTCCGGGGGTAGGCAAAGGCATGAAAATAGTACCTTTCACCTTCATCGTATGACACGCAAAAGCAACTCCCTGTGCATGATTTCCGGCACTGGCACACACGACTCCTTTTGAAAGCTCTTCCTGTGACATGGTTGCCATCTTATTGTAAGCTCCTCTGATTTTATAGGATCTTACTCTTTGAAGGTCTTCTCTTTTAAAACTAATATTCGCCTCATAAATAGCTGACAGATTATTATTGACAGCCAAAGGTGTTTTTACCACTACATCTTTTAATCGTTCCTCCGCTTTATAGACATTCTCTAAAACGGAGGAAGCTATTCCTTCTTTCATCATCTTTATAGTTATTAATTGTTTTCGGGTCTCAGGCTTCGTACCGTCTTACCGGCCTTCCACATTTCGCTTTCTCTTAATTCAGTAAGCTCTACTTCTAATTTTTCACGATAATCCGGCTTGCTGTTGCTGTCGATAGAACGTTGTGCTTCATTTCCTTTGGCTACATTGTCATACAATTCTTCAAATAAAGGAGAAGTTGCATCCCTGAAACGTTTCCACCAATCCAAAGCGCCTCTCTGGGCAGTGGTACTGCAGTTGGCATACATCCAGTCCATTCCGTTTTCTGCGACCAATGGCATTAATGACTGGGTCAATTCTTCTACGGTTTCATTAAAAGCTTCAGAAGGACTGTGTCCGTTTTTTCTCAATACATCATACTGAGCGGCAAATATTCCCTGTACGGCTCCCATCAATGTTCCACGTTCTCCTGCAAGGTCACTGTATACTTCTTTTTTAAAATCTGTTTCAAAAAGATATCCGCTTCCTATCGCGATCCCCATTGCCGTTACTCTTTCTCTGGCTTTTCCTGTTGCATCCTGATATACGGCAAAACTGCTGTTCAGACCTCTGTCTTGTAGAAACATTCTTCTCAATGATGTTCCTGAACCTTTTGGCGCTACCAGAAATACATCTACATCGGTGGGAGGAACAATTCCTGTACGTTCGCTGAAAGTAATTCCGAAACCATGAGAAAAATACAAAGCTTTTCCAGCAGTAAGATGCTGTTTTACTTTTGGCCAATATTCAATCTGGGCAGCATCACTCAAAAGATAGCAGATAATAGTTCCTTTTTCTAACGCTTCTTCGATTTCAAATAACGTTTCTCCCGGTACAAATCCGTCTGCTACTGCTTTATCCCACGATTTGGAGTTTTTTCTCTGCCCTACAATGACATTAATTCCGTTATCTTTCTGATTCAAAGCCTGCCCTGGTCCCTGTACTCCATATCCAATTACTGCTACAACTTCATTTTTTAATACTTCCTGAGCTTTTTCCAACGGAAATTCGTTTCTTGTTACTACGTTCTCCTCTACTCCTCCAAAATTCAATTTTGCCATTTTTTTTGATTTTATTTATTACTGATTATGATGTTTAATTTTTTGCTTAACTCGCATATTCTATTGCGGTCAGATATGGGGTTCTGTGATAATGTACCTCCAGAACGTCTACCTGTTTTTCCATTTGCCTGCTGATCTTCTGAACAGAATCTTCTGTTTCTCTGATCACAATGACAAACTTTTTTACTTTTTCTATTTCGGAAGGTCCCACGTTGAAAGTCAACATAGAAATTCTCCTTCTCGAAAAAATAGCATTAATCCGGCTGATCAATCCTAAATAGTCTTCTGTATACGCGGTAATGGTATATTCTTTATGATCTGTTTTCATCTTTTTATTCTTTAAAATTTATTATTCAGTACAATCTCTGAAACACTTTTCCCTTGAGGAATCATTGGAAATACATTGTGTTCTTTTCCTGTCATGACCTCAAGAAGAAAAGCTCCGCTGTGATCAAGCATTTCACGAAGGGCCAACTTCAAATCTTCTCTCTCAGAAACTTTGTTTCCAGGAATATGATATCCTTTTGCTACCTGAACAAAGTCAGGACTTTGAATATCCACTGAGGAATATCTTTCTTCGTGAAACAGTTCCTGCCACTGTCTTACCATTCCCAGGTAGCAGTTATTAAGAATTAGAATTTTAACTTCCGGATGATACTGCATAATGGTTCCCAATTCCTGAATATTCATTTGGGCTCCTCCATCTCCCATAACCGCTATAACAGGGCGATTGGTCCCTGCATATGATGCTCCGATTGCTGCGGGAAGACAAAATCCCATGGTTCCCAATCCGCCACTCGTGACATTGGTTCGGGAATGCTTAAATATAGAGTAGCGGCATGTTGCCATCTGATGCTGTCCTACATCTGTTACAATGATTGCTTCTCCTGCTGTCATCTCATTCAGGTAGCGGATAACTTCTCCCATTGTAATTTCTCCTTCCTCAGGATAAAGCTCCGTATTGATCAGGTTGATACTTTCAATTTCATAACATTTTTTAAATCTTTCATGCCATTCCGGATGCTCTCTTTTTGAAATCCATCCTGTAAGAAGAGGAATCGTCTGTTTGCAGTTTCCAAGAATCGGAACATCGGCTTTTACATTTTTATTGATCTCTGCTTTATCAATATCCAGGTGAATGATCTTTGCCTGTTTCGCATACTGATCCAGTCTTCCGGTCACCCGGTCATCGAAACGCATTCCGACAGCGATCAGAACATCGCATTCGTTGGTTAATATATTCGGTCCATAATTTCCATGCATTCCTACCATCCCTACAGCCTGAGGGTGATCGGTAGGTATAGCACTCATTCCCAAAACCGTCCATGCCACCGGGATTCCTGATTTTTCAGCAAACGCTAAAAATTCTTTTTCAGCTTTCCCCAACATAATTCCCTGTCCTGCTATGATAAATGGTTTCTCTGCATTATTGATCAGTTCCGCCGCTTTTTCAATACTTTCAAAACATAGATTGGGATCCGGTTTATAGCTTCTCAATGATTGACATGGAGAATATCCTTTATAATCAACAGACTGCAGCTGGGCATTTTTGGTGACATCAATCAGTACAGGGCCTGGACGGCCTGATTTTGCAATATAAAATGCTTTTGCCAGTACTTCGGGAAGCTCATTGGCATCAGTCACCTGGTAATTCCATTTGGTAACCGGGCTTGTGACGTTCATTACATCTATTTCCTGAAAGGCATCGGTTCCGAGAAGGTGTTCAAAAACCTGTCCTGTAACGCATACCAAAGGGGTATTATCCAACAGAGCATCTGCTAATCCTGTGACAAGATTGGTTGCTCCGGGCCCACTGGTTGCCAATACAACCCCTACTTCTCCAGATACTCTTGCAAGACCTTGCGCAGCATGTACCGCAGCCTGTTCATGACGCACCAGAATATGTTCCAATGATTCCTTGTAGTCGTAAAGGGCATCATAAATTGGAATAATAGCTCCCCCCGGATATCCGAAAACGGTTTTTACTCCTTCCTGAAGAAATGCCTCCAAAATGATCCGGCTTCCGGTAAGTTGTATTTCTGTTGATAAATTCAGGTTTTCCATATACTTTTATTGAGTGATTTCGTCCGTTACGCAGCCTTCTGCCGCTGATGATACCGTTAATGCATATTTAAAAAGCAGTCCTTTCTGTACTTTAAGAGGGGGTTTTTGCCACCCTTCCTTTCTTCTTTCAATTTCTTCTTCTGAAACTTTGAGCTGTATGGTGTTGTTTACGGCATCTATTTCAATCAGGTCATTATCGTTTACAAAGGCGATCAATCCTCCTTCGTGAGCTTCCGGAGTAATATGTCCTACTACAAAACCATGGGTTCCGCCACTAAATCTTCCATCTGTAATCAAGGCAACACTTTTCCCCAGACCTGCTCCAATCAAAGCACTGGTAGGTTTCAGCATTTCCGGCATTCCGGGAGCTCCTTTGGGACCTTCATGACGAATGACGATGACATCACCATGCTGTACGGTTCCATCCTGAATTCCTCTGATCAGATTTTTTTCTCCATCAAATACACGGGCTTTTCCCACAAAACGTTCTCCTTCTTTTCCTGTAATTTTTGCCACGCTTCCTTTTTCAGCAAGGTTTCCATACAATATTCTCAGGTGTCCGGTAGCTTTTATGGGTGCTGACAGAGGTCTTATGATTTTCTGTGTATTAAAATCCAGATTCGGAACATCTTTAAGATTCTCAGCGAGTGTTTTTCCGGTAACGGTAAGGCAGTCTCCATGAAGTAAACCTTCTTCCAGCAAATATTTCATTACCGACGGTATTCCTCCGTGCTCATACAAATCCTGCATCAGGTATTTCCCGCTTGGTTTAAGATCGGCCAATACAGGCGTACAATCGCTCATCTTCTGAAAATCATCCTGGGTGAGAGGCACTCCGACACTTTTTGCCATGGCTATAAAATGTAAAACCGCATTGGTACTTCCTCCCAAAATAACAATCATACGAAGGGCATTTTCAAAAGCTTTCCTGGTCATGATATCAGAAGGCTTAATGTCTTTTTCCAATAATATTTTAATATATTTTCCGGCTTCATGACATTCGTTTTGTTTTTCCTGGCTTAAAGCAGGATTGGAAGAGGAATATGGAAGGCTCATTCCTAATGCCTCTATCGCAGATGCCATAGTATTTGCCGTGTACATTCCTCCACATGCTCCTGCTCCCGGGCAAGAATTTTTTATCACCCCATCAAAGTCTTCTTCTGTGATTTCACCGGCAATTTTTTGCCCTAAAGCTTCGAAAGCCGAAACGATATTGAGCTGTTCTCCTTTATAACAACCGGGAGCAATAGTTCCTCCATACACCATGATAGAGGGTCTGTCTAACCTTCCCATTGCGATAATAGTTCCCGGCATATTTTTGTCACAGCCCGGTAATGCGATCAATCCGTCGTAGTATTGTGCTCCGCAGATGGCTTCAATACTGTCTGCAATTACATCTCGGCTTACCAGTGAATAGCGCATCCCATCTGTTCCGTTGCTCATTCCGTCACTTACACCAATGGTATTGAAAATCAATCCGGCCAACCCATTATTCCAGGTTCCTTTTTTTACCTCCCTGGCAAGATCGTTGAGGTGCATATTACAGGTATTTCCATCGTATCCCATGCTGGCAATCCCGATCTGAGCCTTGTGCATATCTTCTTCTGTAAAACCTATCCCGTACAACATTGCTTTGGCAGCGGGCTGTTCACTGTTTTGTGTGAACGTTTTTGAATATTTATTTAGCATATTATTCTTCATTTTCTTTTCTTCTCATCTGCTTAAAGCGATTTTTTTTATTTAATTTTCAGCCAAAACTACAGCTTGTAATATTTCTTTCATTTCTAAATTTCCTAAAAACTACAATATCCAATCATTTAAAAAACAGATGTATTTATTTGATAATTAGATATTTAAATTCTAAAAATTTACAATGACAGAACTCTTACCCTTTTCAAATAAGCCCGCTGTACTCTCCCACTTGCTGTATCTTCCCAGTCTCTGGTAAAAGGGACATCATCGAGCGAATCCAGCGCAACAATTTCTGCAGCGGTACCACAGAAAAAACCGGCATCTGCTCCTCTCATTTCTTCAGGTTTGAAAAAGGATTCTTTAACCGGAATATCAAGCTCCTCACAGATTTCAAAAACCGTCTGTCTTGTAATTCCCGGAAGGATGCTTCCTTTGCCCGGCGTGAATAGGACTCCATCTTTTTCGTAGAAAACATTGGCACCAGAGCTCTCGGCAACATTTCCGTTCTCATCCAAAACCAATGCTTCATCATAGCCTTTGTCTTTGGCATCCTGACAGGCAAGGATCGAATTCACATAATGTCCACCTACTTTGGCTTCAACCTTAAAAGCTTTAGGATTCGGGCGCTGAAAAGGGGAAGTCATGATTTTCATTTTATCTGCCAGGTATCCGTTGTTCCATTCCCAGGCAAGAAGCGACAGGTAAGATTTTTGTCCTTTTGAAAGTGACATATTGGGAGAACATGTGACCAACGGACGGATATAAGCATCTGTAAATCCGTTACGTTCCAGAAGTTCATACGTCAATTCTGTAAGCTGCTCTGCGGAATAATCAAAGGGAATATGCATCAGTTCTGCTGATCTTTTCAGTCTTTCGTAGTGTTCTTTTGCTTTGAAAATTTGGGTTCCCTGATCTGTACTGTAGGATTTGATTCCTTCAAAAACAGAGTAACCGTAGTGAAGGGATTGCCCATAAAGATCTGTTCCGGCTTCCTTTGCCTTCAAAAATTTTCCATCAAAATAGATGACCGTGTCGTCGTTGTAATACATGTTATAGAAGTTTAAAAAATTAAAAAAGGGAATAAAAAAAGCCCTCTCACGCTGTGAGAGGGCTCCATATATGTACAGTCATATAGTTTCCTTCTCACAGACGCAAGGGAATAATAATGACGATAATAATTACTGATAATAACTGATACATACTCTTGTACTATAAAAAATTAAAACAAAAAAAAGCCGTTTCAAATATGAAACGGCCTATATATAATTTAAATTAAAATCTATTTAAAATGCCGTTTCCCTACTGTTGTTAATGACAACAGCAATAATAGAAATGACAATAATATTTTTCTGATTCGTAAAATTCATACTGCAAATGTATAAACTTTTTAAATACTCACAAGTTTTTTTCACACTTTTTATTTTTTTCGTAAAAAATGGGTAAGCGTTTCCTTTGCTTCAGCCACATCATGAACCCTTAAAATTTTTGCGCCCTGCTCCAACACTTTCATATGAAGTTTCTGAGTTTCTTCATTGATATCCAGAGGCGATTTCCCAAGTGGTTTATAGATAAATGACTTCCTGGAAATGCCTATTAAAAGAGGAAATTTTCCCAATCCGAGATATTCAACTTCGTGGATCATTTTCATTTGGTCTTCTACTGTTTTTCCGAAACCAAAACCGGGATCAAGGATGATATCATTCACGCCTTTTTCTAGAAGTTCTTTCGTTTTTTTGGAAAAATATTGGTTCACATCCAGCGTTATATCTTCGAATTTTATTTTATCGTGCATGGTTTGGTAAGAAGGATTTACATGCATCAGGATGTACGGAAGCTTCGTTTCGGCAGCTGTATCAAACATTTCTGCATCATACTGCCCTCCTGAAATATCATTGATCAGATCTATTCCTTCATTAAATCCAAATCTCACTGTTTCCGCATAAAAAGTATCAAGGGAAATCAGGGCTTCCGGAAATTCTTTTTTGATCAGAGAAATGAGATTTCCGATCCTGTCGATTTCTTCTTCAGCACTCAAAAATTCTGCATTAGGACGTGTAGACTGAGGTCCAATATCCAGTATTTCAGCTCCTTCTTTCAAGAGTTTTTCGGCATGTGACAAAGCTGATTTTTCATTATTGAATTTCCCTCCGTCAGAGAAAGAATCCGGGGTCAGATTCAGGATTCCCATGATCTTTGGAGTGTCTAGTTGTACCAATCGGCCGTTGCAGTTGATTGAATAGGTTGGAGCGTTGGAGCGTTGGATCGTTGGAGGGTTGGAAAGCATGGGAGTTTATTACAGGGGGATGAGAATTAATAAATGATAGTTGATAAATAATTTTGTAGTGCAAAATTAGTGATTTATGTGTTTTTAATGAGAAGAAATTAGAAATTATAGGCTGGAAGCTAGAAGCTGGAGGTTGGAAACTACATGCACACTCTCAAATCCCAAAACTCGGTAAATCGAATCTTGAAACTCTTACCTCAAACACTCTCTACCCCTAAAACCCTCTTACTCTCCAACTCTAAAACCCAACAACTCGAAACCCAACCCCTGCATCACGAATCCGAAACACTCAAACTCACCCACCCTCAAACCCTCTGACTCACAAACTCAGCTCTTCAAATTCAAAAATCTAAAACCGAATTCGTATATTTGGAAGATTAAGAAATTTTATGCTAAAAACATCAGTACAGTTCGAGAAAGTTATCAGTCAGTGTCGTGATCTTTTCGGTAAAAAACTACAGGATTACGGGGCTGCATGGAGGGTACTAAGACCGAGTTCCATTACAGACCAGATTTACATCAAAGTCAACAGGATTCGTACGCTTCAGATGACTGATAAAAAAATGGTAGATGAGAGTGAGGAAGATGAATTTATTGCCATTGTGAACTACTCTATCATTGGACTTATTCAGCTTGAGAAAGGTCTTTCCAATGACTTCAATGAAAATAAAGAAGAAATTTTAGGTCTGTATGACCAATACGCCCATGAAGCGAAGGCTTTAATGGAAAGAAAAAACCATGATTATGGTGAGGCATGGAGAGATATGAGAATCTCTTCGATTACGGATCTTATTTATCAAAAAGTATTAAGAACAAAACAGATTGAGGACAACCAGGGAAAAACTATCGTCTCTGAAGGGCTTGACGCGAACTATTTCGATATGCTGAACTATGCTGTCTTCTGCCTGATCAAATTCTCGGAAAAAGAAAATCAATTCGAACCCAAAAATATTTAATATGCTCAAAGGTTTATTACGCTTTATTATCGCTGTTATTTTTATCCTTTCAGGCTTTGTGAAAGCCGTGGATCTTGTAGGTTTTTCTTTCAAAATGGAAGAATATTTTGCTCCTCCTGTTTTTAATATGCCATTTTTAGAAAAGTTTGCACTGCTATTTTCAGTTATAGTAGTGGTACTGGAGCTTTTCTTAGGATTTATGCTGCTGCTTAAATTAAAGCTTAAATTTACCTTATCCATATTAATTGCCCTTTGTATTTTCTTTGGATTCCTTACCTTTTATTCCGCTTATTTCAATGTCGTAACAGACTGTGGATGTTTTGGGGATGCGATCAAATTTACGCCTTGGCAAAGTTTCATTAAGGATGTTGTCCTTCTTGTAGGACTGATTATTCTATTCATCATGTATAGAAAAGAATTCCGTAAAAAAGATGAGTATGCCGTTACTCAGAAAGAGCCTTCCAACACTTTTAAATATATTCTTTTAGGTGTGTTTTCTCTGGGCATGATTTACGTTATGGCACAAGGAATTATGCATGAACCGATCATTGATTTCCGTGATTATAAAATTGGTACAGATATTAAAAGTGAAAAAGTAAAAATCGAGAAGAACCCTTCTGAATACAAGACTTTCTACTCTCTGAAAAATCAGAAAACGGGAGCCGTTGTAAAAGTAAATCAGGATGATTATATCAAAAAAACAGAATACTGGGCAGAAGGTTCTCCATGGAAAATTGAGGATGGGAAAAACGAATCTGTATTGATCAAAGAAGGTTATAAATCTGAAATTGTAAAACTGAAGATTGAAGATCCTACGGGAATGGAGGTTACTAATGAGATCATTAATGCTCCAAAAGCTGTTTTGGTTTTCTCTTACCACCCCAAAGAGATCCCTGCTGATCTGCTTCAGAAAGTGGAAGCGAAGGTAAATGCTCAGAAAGGAGCTCTTATCTATGGAGTTTCTACAGAGCCCAATACTTTTAAAACAATCAAGAATGTACTAATGGACGGAACTGCCATCAAAACAATAGCGAGAAGCAACCCGTTTGTATTGATCCTTGAAAAAGGAAAAATTGTAGACAAACAACCTGCAAAAGACTACGTTAACTAATTATAAATGATAGAAGAAAAGAAGTCTCTATGAGAAATAATTGTAGATCAATTATCAATTATCAATTATCAATTATCAATTATCAATTATCAAATTTAAACACTAAACTTAAACATACCACAACACATGCAAAAATCAAATAAATCAATCGCTGGCTATCACTTATTAATGATACTTTCTTCTGTAGACGGAGAGTTTGCTCCTGAAGAAGGAATGCTGGTGCAGCAATATATGGCGGATGAATTTCCGTTCAGAATGAATCTTGACAATGAACTTGAAACACTGGCTCTTTTGCAGCCTGAGGAATGGAAAGACCATTTTGAGTTCCATGCAAGATGTTTCCATGAAGATTCTACAGCAGATGAGCGTGTAAAATTTGTTCAGTTTGCAAAATCACTGATCAAAGCAGACAACAAAGTAACCGAAGAAGAGCACACATTCTACGTTTTGCTGAAAAACCTTTGGGGATTATAGCATCAACTCTGATCCAAAACAAAATACCATGAAAAAAATTTATCTAGGACTATTAGTAATGAGTGCATCAACATTTCAATCTCAGAAATTTCCGGATATGAAGACGCCTGTTGCAGACAAACAGGAGCATATCAGGGAAATACATGGTGATAAGGTCAATGATCCCTATTACTGGATGATTGATTATTTTAAAAAAGGAAAAGATTCTACCAAGGTTGTTGATTATTTAAAGGCCGAAAACACCTATTGGGAGGGCATGATGAAGGATACAGAACCTTTCAGAGAAAAGCTTTTCCAGGAAATGAAAGCCAGAATCAAGGAGAAAGATGAGTCTGTGCCTGTTTTTAGGAATGGATATTACTATTACAGCCGTACAGAAGCAGGAAAACAATACTTTAAGTACTGTAGAAAAAAGGGCAGTCTTACCGCTCCGGAAGAAATTCTTATGGATGTAGATAAGATGGCTGAAGGTCATTCCTATTATGCCGCTTCAGGTTTCAGTATCAGTCCTGATAATACAAAGATGGTATTTGGTGTGGATGATGTTTCCAGAAGACAGTATAAGTTATTTTTAAAAGATCTTGGTACAGGAAAAGTTACAGATCTGGAAATAAAAAATACAGGAGGTTCTGCAACATGGGCCAATGATAATAAAACCATTTTCTATACGGAAAATAATCCTACGACCCTTTTATCTGAAAAGATCAAAAAGCATACGCTGGGAACAGATTCCAGTAAAGATGTAACGGTGTATGAAGAGAAAGATAAAACCAACTTTATTTCCGTCTATAAATCTAAGAATGAAAAATTTGTTCTGATCCACTCAGGGTCTACCACTTCATCAGAAACAAGATATCTGAACGCTGATCAGCCTGATGGGACATTCAATGTTTTCCAACCCAGAATGAAGAATGTGCTGTATAGCATTACGCCATTAGAAGATAAATTTCTGATCAGAACCAATAAAGATGCTCTCAATTTTAAAATTGTAGAAACTCCTTTAGATAAAACAGGGGTTGAAAACTGGAAAGATTTTATTCCTCACAGAAAAGATGTTTTGATGCAAGGGATAACTTCCTTTAAAAATTATCTGGTTTTCAGCGAAAGGCAGAACGGACTTTCCCAACTGGTCATCTATGACAGAAAAACTGGAAAAAAGGAGTTTCTGAAATTTGACGAAGCTGCCTATACTGTTTCTTCACTGGACAATCCTGAATACAACACGGATAATTTCCGTTTTGGATACACTTCTATGATTACTCCAAATTCTCAGTATGAGCAGGATTTAAAAACAGGTAAAAGAACTCTTTTAAAACAACAGGAAGTTCTGGGTGGCTATAATAAAGACAATTATACTACAGAAAGGCTTTTTGCCACAGCAAAAGACGGGACGAAAATTCCGATTTCCATTGTTTATAAAAAAGGATTTAAAAAAGACGGAAACAGCCCGCTTCTACTCTATGCTTACGGTTCTTACGGAAGCTCGATGGATGCTACTTTCAACAGCAACAGGCTGAGTCTTTTGGACAGAGGTTTCGCCTATGCTATTACTCATATCCGCGGAGGTCAGGAAATGGGAAGACAATGGTATGAAGACGGAAAAATGATGAAAAAGAAAAATACATTTACCGACTTCGTTGATTCCGGAGAATATCTGGTGAAAGAAAAATATACTTCTCCAAAACATCTGTATGCTCAGGGAGGGAGTGCCGGAGGTCTTCTAATGGGAGCAGTAGCCAATATGAGCCCGAGTCTTTGGAACGGAATCATTTCACAGGTACCATTCGTAGACGTTGTGAACACCATGTTGGATACCAGTATTCCACTGACTACCAATGAGTATGACGAATGGGGAAATCCAAATAACAAGGAAGCTTATTTCTACATGAAATCTTATTCTCCATATGAAAATATAGAGAAGAAAAGCTACCCTAATCTATTGGTAACAACAGGTCTCCACGATTCTCAGGTGCAATATTTTGAGCCTGCTAAGTGGGTAGCCAAACTTAGGGATATGAAAACGGATAAAAATGTATTATTATTAAAAACGGATATGGCATACGGTCATGGTGGCGCTTCCGGAAGATTTGACTATCTGAAGGATATTGCTTTGGTGTATGCATTTATGTTTAAACTGGAAGGAATTACTAAGTAGGAAATCTCGCTGATTTTGCAGATAACGCAGATTTATATAATGACAGAAAATGAAATTTCATACATCGTTCGTAAATGTGTTTTCAATGTATATAATCAGTTAGGCCCTGGTTTACTTGAATCCGTATATCAAAAAATACTGATTTACGAACTAGAAGAAAATGGTTTAAATGTAAAATCTGAAGTAGTACTTCCGGTATATTATGACAATAAAAAATTTGATATTAATTTTAAAATTGACATTTTAGTAGAAGATAAAGTTATTTTAGAACTAAAGTCAATAAAAGAGTTAGATAACGTTCATTATAAACAATTATATACTTATTTAAAATTATCTGATAGAAAATTGGGACTGCTTATAAATTTTAATACTTCTAATATTTTAGACAATATTAAGAGAGTTGTAAACAACTTATAATACGTAATTAGGTTAAATTAATCTGCTAAATCAAACAAATCTGCGAGAATAAAAAAAGAGTCTCGCTGATTTTGCAGATAACGCAGATTCATTAGAGAAAAAATTAAAAATAAATAAATCTATATTTAAATCTTATGAGAAGAAAAATAGTTGCAGGAAACTGGAAAATGAACAAAAATGTAATTGATGCACAACAATTGATGATTCAGTTACTAAGCTATAAAAACAACAATGCTACCAACTGTGAGGTTTGGATCGCTCCACCGTCTTTATATTTAATGATGGCGAAAGACATCTTTGAAAAGGATGAAATCGGCGTATTCTCTCAGGATATGAGCGAGCATGAAAGCGGTGCTTACACAGGGGAAATTTCTGCAGATATGTTAGAGTCTATTGATGCAACCGGATCATTGATCGGACATTCTGAAAGAAGACAGTACCACGGAGAAACAGATTCTCACTGTAACAGAAAAATCAAATTAGCTCTTGATAAAGGTCTAATTCCTGTTTATTGTAACGGAGAAACTCTTGACCAAAGAAAAGCAGGTCAACACCTTGAAGTCGTAAAAAATCAAACTGAAGTTGCTCTTTTCACGCTTTCTGCTGAGGAGATCAAAAAAGTAGTGATCGCTTACGAACCGGTTTGGGCTATTGGAACAGGAGAAACAGCAAGTCCGGAGCAGGCTCAGGAAATCCATGCTCACATCAGAAACATTATTGCTTCAAAATATGGACAGGAAGTTGCTGACGAAGTATCTATCCTTTATGGAGGGTCTGTAAAGCCTGATAATGCAAAAGAAATTTTCTCTCAGCCTGACATCGACGGAGGTCTGATTGGAGGTGCTGCTTTGAAATTGGAGGATTTCTCTAAGATTATTGAAGGTTTTAATTAATATTGAAAATAGTAGGTTTCGGCTAAAGCTTATTCCTAATTCATAGATAAAAACGGCGGCATCTTCGATGCCGCCGTTTTATTAAAAAAATCTAATTATTGAATATCGACTACATACATCGTTCCTTTGTCTACCTTCCCTGTTTTAGGAAGAATTTTAGCTTTGGGGTTTCCATTTCCATCGTCTACTACTCCAAAGTCATCATCATTGAAAACAGCCAGTTTATTGTTTCCTAAATAAACAATTCCCTCAAATTTATCATGTTCATAACCCAATTTTGCAACCAGATCCACTGCTAATGTTTTGGTGACAGTCTTTATGCCTGCATTCGTTATCTCATCCCATGAGCACTGTTCTAAAGCTTTTCCGTTCACTTTCATCCCGTCTACAGCATTGATATCAGCTCCGTTTACATCGCTGGCATTGCTCAGATTGATTCTGTATACCTTTTTAAGCCCTCCCTGAGATCCGAAATTTCCATCTCTTTCGATTACTAAGAATTCATTGTTACTTAATGCTGTAATATCACAAACCGAGTCAGAAGCGCCTCCATCCTGTTTGTATAAAAACTGCTTGGTCTGCCCTGTAACAGTATCAAATGTGACAATTCTTGTTAAGCTAGTATTGGTTGCCAATGCTTTGCTCGGTACATACATCATCGACTGTATTGTTCCTACCAATGTTCTTCCGTCCGGGGTCATAGCAAGTCCTTCCATACCTCTGTTAGCCCTTCTTTTGGCCAAAACAGCAGGTAATTTTCTTGTTCCTGTATTTACACCTATCGGGCTTATTCTTTCCATTTCCACTCCATCTGCGCTGTAATGCACGATATGCGGACCATATTCATCAGAAACCCAGAATGTACCGTCAGCCGCAGCAACAATACTTTCACTGTCCAGGCCATATGTATCCGTACCCAGAACATTTCCGGAAGCATCGTAGGCTATTTCTCCTGTACTTCCCATTCCTACAGGGTTTGGTAACCCTGTAATAGGCTGTCCTGATGGATTTTTAAGCTTAATATATTTGATCACCTCTACATTTCCATCAGCATTGATTTTAAAATGCATAATGGTAGGCGTAAAGTTAGGGGTTAAGAATTTTTTCCCATTCTGGAAATCCGTGTTGGGTCCCCTGTCTGTAATGACATAAAATTCACCTTTTCTCGTAGGGTGAGCCGCAGCTCCGGAGCCAAATCCACCATTGATAACATCTACTCCGTTTATCGTAGCCAATTTGGTAAATGGAAACTCCTGAGGGAGTTTGGAATAATTAATATCCTGATTAATCATTGAGGTATCATCATCACTTTTACATGAAGCTAATACTGCCAGCACTACAACAGACAATAGTAATTTTTTCATATTCACTTTTATGGCTGCGAAAGTATAAATTGATTATAAACTGATCTTGAATATAATGATAATTGTGTTTTAACAATAGAACCTTAAAATGAATTGAATATAAACAGAAAAATAATGAATTTTAAAATAAAACACTAATGATTCAACCCAATCATTAATTAATATGGAAATCAACTTTTTAAGAATACCTAAAAAAAGATAATTCACAAAACGGACTCGCCTATTTATATGATATATTTGCAGCGTTTTTTAAGGCTGAACGATGTTCATTAATAGGGAATCAAGTGAGAATAACATTCAAATCTTGGGCTCTACCCGCAACTGTAAACTGTTTAAACTTATCGCACAAAATATCCACTGGATCTGAAAATCCGGGAAGGGAGCTGTAAGATGTGAGCCAGGAGACCTGCCTTAAGATACGGGATTCAGAGAAAGAATTGTTTTCCTCTGGAGATAAGTTTCGGGAATAAAACTTTAATTAAATTATATCATGAGAAAAATCTATCTTTTTTTCTTACTGCTTTGTATGCATAATCGCGAATTCCAAACGTCTTAATTTTTGAATAATACAAAGATACAATAAAAGCATCCTGATGGATGTTTTTTTATTTCAATGCCATTGAAATACTCGTGAAAAAATCTTTCTTAATTACAATACGGATTTCCATAATAAAGTTACAATCTTTATTTTTAAATATACAAAAGTAACTAGAACAAAGTAACTTAACATAAAAAAATAATCCTTTGTCGTTTAATTTATTTTAATATTTTTGAAATGAGTTTTTAAAAACAATAACTAACATTAAAAAACAGATTATTATGAAAAAAGTAATTTTATTAGCTGCCTTTGGTGTAGCTGGACTTGTTAACGCTAAAGGCAATGACACTGGAAAAGTGATCAAAACTGTTGAAAGCACTGAAGCTACAACCGTGCAAAAAACTGTTGCATATCAAGAGTGTGGTGTTGTTGTTACTTATTGGTCTGGTGGCCAAGTAGTAGGACAAGAAACAATAACATCAGATCAACCCGATTTACAGAGTTGCCAAAACTTCCAAACTGGAGTTAAAGTAGCTTTATGGGCAGCTGGTTTCTGGCTAAGCTAATTAAGTTGATTTAATGCTTCTAACCCTTTCAGCAGATGTTGAAAGGGTTCTGATTTTAAAAAGATAATTTATGAAAAAGATACTTTTATTATCCTCAATTTTAATTTGTGGGTTTTATTTCGCTCAACAAGTCCATGTAAAATATCTAAGAGTATTATCCTCTTTCACAACAACACACGAAGACTTGTATATAAAAAATAATCAAGTGTTGTCAATCCAAGATTCAATTATAATTAATAATAAATTAACAGACTCTTGGACTTTGGGTGTTAATTTAGATAATGGTAAGAAACCAGCAAAACAATACTTTGTTTCTGATTTAGATAAAAACAATGAAGCGGAAAAAAACTTCTTTTTCACTTCTAATGTAGATAGTAGAGAATTTTTTATTTATGACAAAGTTCCACAACTAAAATGGAATATTGACGAAAAAGAAACCAAAACAATAGCTGGCTACAAATGTCAAAAAGCAACAACAATGTTTAGAGGCTCAAAGGTAACAGCTTATTTTACTAAAGATTTGCCCTACTCTGCGGGGCCGTTCAAATTTTATGGGCTTCCCGGATTAATTCTTGATATTAGAGTAGATAATAAAGATTATGATATATGGAAAGCTGAGTCGGTAGACGTAAATGATAAAACAACTATTGCTTTTAAACCTCAATTTTTAAAAAAGGAAAAAATTAGTTTAAAGGATTATGTTGCAGCAAAAGAAGCTCATATGAATAAAATTTTTGCTAAGGTTACTGATGCTTTGCCAAAAAACTATAAAGCCAAAGTGACTACAAATCAAAGGTTTTCTGTAGAGCAAAAGTATGAATGGGAAGATAAACCATCTGAATAAAATAAAAGCACCTATTGGGTAGTCATAGTCGGAAGTTTTTTTTCTTCCGATTTTTTATTTTTCATGTGTTAAAAAACCGATATAAGTACTTTATTTTTAATTATTTATATTATTTCAATGATTAAAACAATGCGTATTTATATCTGATAATCAACTATTTATGCTAGTTTTCAAAGACCACAAAGTTTGTCATTCCGCAGAAATCAAAGCATCTAGTAATAAAATAAGTCATCAAGTTATAAATCCAACAAAAAACCGCACCAGATTGGTGCGGTTTCTTATGATTTTACAATCAATTATTTTTTCTCTGTAGATCTTTGTAGAACCTCATCTACCATTCCATAACCTTTAGCTTCTTCAGAAGTCATCCAGTAATCTCTGTCAGAAGATTTCTCTACCCACTCGTAAGTTTGTCCTGAGTGGTGACCGATGATTTCATAAAGCTCCTGCTTCAATTTCAGCATCTCTCTCAAGTTGATCTCCATATCTGAAGCTACTCCCTGAGCACCTCCTGAAGGCTGGTGAATCATTACTCTTGAGTGCTTAAGCGCAGAACGTTTTCCTTTTTCTCCGGCAACCAATAATACAGCTCCCATAGAAGCAGCCATACCTGTACAGATTGTCGCTACATCTGGCTTGATGATCTGCATCGTATCATAAATACCTAAACCAGCATATACACTTCCACCAGGGGAGTTGATATAGATCTGAATATCTTTTGATGGGTCTGCACTTTCTAAGAATAAAAGCTGTGCCGTAACGATGTTTGCTACCTGATCATCAATACCTGTTCCCAGGAAGATAATTCTGTCCATCATCAAACGGGAGAAAACGTCCATCTGAGCAACGTTTAATCTTCTTTCTTCCATGATGTACGGTGTAAGATTCGTTGGGCCATACATTCCCATATACTGATCGGTAACCAAACCGTTGTTTCCTAAGTGCTTTACAGAGAAATCTCTGAATTCTTTTTTAATGTCCATATTTTTATTATGTATTATTTTTAAATATTCCTGAAGTTTAAATTACAATATTTATTCCTAAAATTTTATAGGACTTTTTGTCACAGAATATCAAAAAAAAACTGACTTTAAACTATCTCTTTCGATCTACATAAATCCCTTTGATAGGTGAATATTCAATAATATTACTCAATCGCATTGAAGCCTGTTTCAGTAAGGTGATTTTTTTTATCAGTTCATAATATTTTCCTTCATCCGTACTGCTGTACTGATCCAGTTCTTTTGCCGTTTCTGTGATTAAATAATCAATATATCTGTATTTGTGCAATAAAACATCTCCCTGGATCTGATCTGCCACTTTATCTCCGTAATTGGGTGGATAGATATTTCTGGAAGCCCAGTTTTCAAGATCATCCAACGGAATCAAAGCATCTACAACCTTTGTAGTGATCTCTTCATCCATAAAAGATACAAAAAAGTTTCCACTTCTGAGCTCGTCTTTCTGGATTCCTTCCCTCACTTGAGTGATAATGATTTCATTTCCTTTGACTAAAAATGCATACTGCTCTTCTTCAAAATGATGAAGAATTTCCTCAATTACTGTAATCTGATATTCTTCACCCTGTTCATTTCTACGCTTCAGAACAATATCCCCAAATGCCAGCATGTGTTCAACAAGTTTATTCTCCATAAACAATACATCGAACAAAAAAGGATCTTCTTTTTCCTTATCCAAAGGAACAATCTCCATCTTAGGAGCAACATTTTCCTTCTGTTGCTGCTGCACATGGTGAGTCTGATTCTGTGTGATCTGCTTCTGAACCCCTAGCTCATTGAAAAGACTCTGCTCAGAAAGTCCGAATTTATTGGATACTTCCTTAAGGTAGACTTCCCTTTTCAGTGCATTCTGTACAAAAGAAACCGATTTCACGATATCCCTTATTGCTTCAGCCTTTTTAATAGGATCATTTCCTACATCTCTCAACAGGATTTCCGCTTTAAAGTCGATGAAGTCCATCGCTTCATTTTCGATATACTTTTCAACGTATTCCTGAGGATGTTTTCTGGCGAAAGAATCCGGGTCATCTCCATCAGGGAAAAGCAATACACGGATATTCATTCCTTCAGTCAAAAGCATGTCTATACTTCGGAAGCTGGCTTTAATACCGGCATTATCACCATCAAAAAGAATGGTTACATTTTCCGTAAGCCTTTTAATCAGTTTGATCTGCTCGGTAGTCAAAGAAGTTCCCGAACTGGCCACTACATTTTCAATTCCGGACATATGAAGAGAGATCACGTCCATATATCCTTCCACCAAAAGACAGACATTCTTCCTTGAAATGGACTGCTTACTCTGGTTTAATCCATAAAGGACATTGGATTTATGGTAAATCTCCGTTTCCGGCGAATTGAGATATTTTGCTGTTTTGACATTACTCTTAAGAATCCTGGCTCCAAAACCTAAAACTCTCCCTGAAAAACTGTGAATCGGAAAGATCACTCTATCCCTGAAACGGTCTACTCCTCCCGGTGTGTTTTCCGGGAAAATAGAAAGTCCTGATTTCTCAAGAATTTCTTTGGTATATCCTTTTTCCAGAGCATAAGCAGTAAAAGCATTCTTTTTTTCAGGAGAATACCCCAGCTGGAATTTATTGATAATATCATCCTTAAGTTCTCTCTCTTTAAAATAAGAAAGCCCTATGCTTCTGCCTTCTTTATCATCCCACAAGATCTCCTGGAAATAGGTATTCGCTACTTCGTGGATCTTATATAAAATATCTTTTTCTGTCTGGGCATTTTTTGCTTCCTCAGAAATTTCACGCAGATCTTCTTCTACTTCAATACCATACTTCTTGGCAGCGTGGCGAAGCGCTTCAGGATAAGTAAAATTTTCAATCTCCATAAGGAAAGAGATTGCTGTTCCTCCTTTTCCTGTTGAAAAATCCTTCCAGATCTGTTTGCTTGGTGAAACGACAAAACTGGGAGACTTTTCTTCATGAAAAGGACTGAGTCCTTTAAAGTTAGACCCTGCTCTTTTCAACTGCACATATTCACCCACAATCTCTTCAACGCGGATCGTGGAGAATATTTTATCAATGGTCTGCTTAGAAATCATGCTGTAAAATTAAGTAATTTTTATAGAAATTTTAGATATTAGAAGGTAGAGGTTAAATTTTTGATTATGCTAACATTTTATTTATAAATCACATTCATTGATTATTTTTGAACAATAATTTGTCTTATGAAGTATCTAAAAAAAATCTTGTTATTTATAATTCTTGTTGTCTTTTTATTTGTCTTATATGTAGAATTAGGTGGCAGATATATTTTAAATACAACCGATAAAAGATTTATTACATGGTGTGTTAGAAGCAGTAATAAACTACCAGAAAATTTCAATACCTCTTATAATATTGTTTATCCCAACTCTTTATTCCAAAATTCTTGGATTTTTCTAGGAAATGCTATCATGAATCCTAATTCTCAAAGAAAAGAATGTCCTTGTAATCAGATGGCCTATAATATTTTTCCTAGATTAGAATATCAAAATAAATCTTCTTTTGATCAATTTCTTATAGCAAGATATATCGAACATTCTTACAGCCAGAAAGATTGCTTAAATTTTAATTTCCGTAATTTTGACTTTTTAGAAAATAGAAAAGGGATTGAAAATTTGTCCAAATCATTATTTAATAAAGAAGTTAAAGACTTACAGCCAATAGAGATAGCTGAAATATTAGCTTTATACGAAAATCCAATTAAAAACAATCGTTACAGAAATCCTGAAAGAGCAAAAAACAGGACAGAATATTTTTACAACTTATATTCTAAAAATTTAAAGAAATAATGAATTATACAATCAATACAATTGAAGACTGGCAGGAAGTTGTTGACAGCATCATTCCTCAATTAAAACATAATATTTTTTTATTAAAAGGAAATCTGGGAGCCGGGAAAACTACGTTCACCCAATTTTTGCTTAAAAATATGGGCAGCAAGGATGAAGTCAACTCTCCTACTTACTCTATTGTTAATGAATACAATACAGAAAAAGGAAAAGTGTATCACTTTGATCTTTACCGCTTAAAAAACATTGAAGAAGTCTATGATATCGGAATTGAAGAATATCTGGACAACTCTTTTCTGTGTATCATCGAGTGGCCGGAAGTCTATGAAGAGGAACTTTACGGGCTCAACTACCACACAATGAGTATTGTGAATACGGGTGAAAACAGAGAAGTTTCATTCGATTAAATATTATGTATCTTTGCTCATTAATTGAGTGTAAATAACAATCTGTAAGACATAATTTAATTTAAGGATGAGTACAAATATTTTTACTCCTTTCACAGAAGAAGAATTGATGCCGAAAGAGGAAAAATTGGAGGTGATAAAAAAAGGAAAACAATTCAGTATTGGAATTCCTAAAGAAACCTGTCTCAACGAAAGGAGAACCTGCATTACTCCTGACGCCGTACAGGTGTTGGTAGAGCACGGCCATGAGATCATTATTGAAGCTGGGGCCGGACAAGGTTCTTTTTTTACAGATTTACAATACTCTGAATCTGGAGCGAAGATCACCACTGATCCAAAAGAAGCTTTCGGGCAGGATCTTATCCTTAAGGTTAACCCTCCTACGGAAGACGAAATAGAGTATATGAAACCGAATACTTATCTGGTTTCGGCACTTCAGATCAACTTAAGAGACAAGGACTATTTCTTAAAGCTTGCTGAGAAAAAAATAAACGCCATTGCTTTCGAATTCATCGTTGATGAATACAAACAGCTGGCTTTGGTAAGATTAGTAGGTGAAATTGCAGGAACTGTTTCTATTTTATATGCTTCAGAATTATTAGCCTTATCAAACGGCTTAATGCTCGGAGGGATCACAGGAGTAAGACCTGCTGAGGTAGTGATTCTTGGAGCTGGGATTGTAGGTGAATTCGCCACGAAAGCAGCCATAGGTCTGGGAGCCAGTGTAAAGGTTTTCGACAACTCATTGTCGAAGCTGAGAAGACTTCATACGATTGTTGACAGCCGTGTCCCGACTTCCATCATTGATCCTAAAGAACTCAGCAAAAGTTTAAGACGTGCTGACGTTGTCATAGGAGCACTTCCAAGATTGAATATGACCCCTATCGTTACTGAAGATATGGTCATGAAAATGAAAAAAGGCAGTGTGATCATCGATATCACCATAGATAATGGTAAAGTTATTGAAACTTCAGAGCTGACCACTATGGAAGATCCTTATATCATCAAGCATGGTGTCATCCACTGCGGACTTCCGAACCTTACCTCAAGAATGCCGAGAACTACTACCAAGGCAATCTCGAATTTCTTCCTTTCCTATATTTTAAATTATGATGAAGAGGGCGGCTTTGAAAATATGCTGATCCGCAAAAACGAAATGAAGCAGAGTTTATATATGTATAAAGGAAGACATACCAAAAAGATCATCTGCGACCGTTTCGGACTTACGTACCATGATATCAATCTTTTAATTTTCTAATGAAAAAACTGAAATTCTTCGTAATAGGCTTTTTGCCTGGGCTTTTGCTCGTATTTTTTATTTTAAACAAAAAAGGGGCAAGCTGCAGTGGTTATTTACCCAACAGCCGTGTTATTGCTGAAACCCTCTCCAAGGAATTCAAATATTCTGAAGAGGTTAAAAGCGCAATGACTACCTACAAGATTGATGAGAAATTTGTAAAAGACAGCATCATTACCAACGGAAAAGTAGATTTTGACCGCAGCCAGGCACAGAAAAAACCGTGTCCAAACTATATTTTGACCTATCCTGAAAAAAATCCTTCTTACGAGGTCTCTTTTGAAAAATGTGAAGAAGAAGTAACGGTAAACGGTCTTAAGAAACTTAAATAGTTTTTAATAACCAAGATTCTATGGGTGGCAATTACTACATGATTCATGATTATCTGATATTCGTCGGAGTTTTTGCCATTTTCCTGTTTCTTACCGTAAGTATTTATCTCTTCAGCCAGAATCAGAAGCTGAATCAGAAAAACACCAAATTATCGGAAACCAATAAACTTATTGAGCAGCGTCTGAACGAAGTCCGTTTGGAACATATCGGTACAAAGCTGAATCCGCATTTGTTTAAAAACATTCTCAATTCGGTTCAGTCTCATGCCTATCAGACGTATATGTCTCTGGATAAACTGGCAAATGTGCTGGATTATATTTTATATGAAAGCAATAATAAGTATGTGAGCCCTAAAGAGGAGCTTAATTTTGCTTTAAGCCTTATTGAGATTAATAAAATTAAAATCAATCCCCTTTTCGATTTCAGAATCAAATCCAGGATCAACAAGTCTGACTCTCTCTATGAAGAAAAGGTATTTGCTCCGCTGATCTCTGTGGATCTTATTGAAAATGCCTTCAAACATACAGATTTCCTAGCTCAGGATTCTTTCATTTCCATTTATATGGAGCTTGAAGATGGTATTTTCACCATGAAAGTAAGCAATAAAGCTTCTTTAAAAAATATTCTGGAAAAGGAGAAAAGCGGTTTTGGAAGCCAGTCTTTTGATCAAAGACTTAAAATGATCTACAGTACTTATTACCAGCTGGAAAAAAGTTCGAAAAACGGAGTCTTTACAGCGGAATTAAAAATCAATTTAGGAGAATTCTATGATAAAATGCGTTATTCTGGATGATGAATTACTGGCCATCAGTTATTTAAAACTTCTATGCGAGCAGATCGACAATGTAGAAGTCGTAAAGGCATTTAATGATCCTAAAATTTTCCTGAACGAAATAGACAACATCGACTGTAATCTGTGTATTCTGGATATTGAAATGCCCGGAATGACGGGACTTCAGGTAGCTGAGATTATTTCAGGCTCAAAAAAAATAATCTTTACCACGGCTTATAAGGAATATGCCGCTGAAGCTTTCGACCTGAATGTGGTAGATTACGTAAGAAAACCTATTAAAAAAGAAAGGTTGATTCAAGCCTTTGAAAAAGCTAAAGAACTGGTGGAAGACACTCCTAAAAAAGCTTTTATCGAATGGAATACCAATATCGGAAAAACAGTCATATTCACAGAACAGATTTCTTATATCAAAACCTCTGAGATAGACAGCAGGGATAAAGATATCATCCTGAGTGATGGAACCACAATTGTTTTAAAAAACCTGAATTTTAAAAACCTTCTGGAAATGCTTCCAACCAAAGATTTTGCACAGGTCAACAAAAAAGAGATCATTGCTCTGTCTTCCATTAAGGTATTTTCAACCAACGAAATTATCACCACGATTCCTACGGAGGATCATAATTTTTTGAAGCTTCAGATTGGAGATGCCTACAAAAATTCTCTGATGGAGCTATTCGGAAAATAGACCTTCTTCAAATCTTTCGGGTTTCGTTACAGAATATCCACGCTTCATTACAACTCCCCTTTTTCAGTATTCAATCTGTTTAATTTTGCATAGAATTAATTGATTTTATAATGAAAAACTTTTTCTATGCTGCAGGACTTCTCATATTCGGTCTGTGTTTTTCTCAGGAAACCTCTTCAAAAGTTAAGATGTCGTTTTTTGACGGGATAGCAGTGGTCGGATATGTAGATCATGGTGCCTTTATCAACTTTACAGGTCCTAATGTGAGTCTTACTCATAAAAATGTTAAATTTATACTGGGAATGCTTCCTTCATTGAGAATTAAAGAAGACCACTCAACCGGGACCAAAAACAGCCCTATTATGCCCACGTTGGGAGCAGGCCTCACCATGGTTTATAAAAAGATAGCCTTTCAGATTCCTGCCTATTACAATTCTAAAACAGCTGATCAGAATGGCAGTTGGAAAGTGGGAGTTGGACTTGGCTATTCATTTAAATAGATTTGATTACATTTTTTAGAACATTCATTACATTTAAAAACAATAGTATTTTAATCTTAATATATTCTTATCAACTTTGCATAAAATATTGGAATCATGAATTTGGGGAAATACAAAAATATTATCTTTTACATCAGTACCATTGCATTCTTTTCTTGCGTCATGTACTGGTTCTTTATCCAGGGCAAAACACTGGAAATCGGAGAAAATATCACTCCTAGCAAAGCTACGGGAGCTACGATGTGGGACAATTTTGCAGATTCTTTTCTGGCAAACCTTCATCACCCTTTAGCACTTCTTCTTACTCAGATTGTAACCATCATCCTTGTCGCAAAACTTTTCGGATGGATTTGTACAAAACTGAAACAACCTTCCGTAATAGGTGAAATGATCGCCGGTATTGTTTTGGGGCCATCACTTTTCGGATTATATTTCCCTGAGCTTTCTGCCTTTATCTTTCCGAAAGAATCCCTTCCCAATCTACAGTTTTTAAGCCAGATCGGTCTGATTCTCTTCATGTACATTGTCGGAATGGAACTTGACCTGAGTGTTCTGAGAAAAAAGGCACACGATGCCGTAGTGATCAGTCATGCAAGTATAATTTTTCCTTTTGCATTAGGGGTAGGACTTTCTTATTTCATTTATAAAGAATTTGCCCCGGAAGGCATTCAGTTTAGTTCATTTGCCTTATTTATAGCGATTGCAATGAGTATTACCGCCTTTCCGGTTCTCGCAAGAATTGTTCAGGAAAGAAATCTTCACAAAACAAAAATAGGAACCGTCGTTATTACCTGTGCCGCCGCTGATGATATTACCGCATGGTGTATTCTGGCAGCAGTAATTGCTGTGGTAAAAGCCGGATCTTTTTCAGGATCAGTATTCGTTATCTTAATGGCTATTCTGTATGTGTTCATTATGATAAAAGCAGTAAGACCATTCCTCAATAGAATTGCCGAATCGCAAAAAGGAAAAGGGTTTATCAGCAAATCATTGGTTGCTGTATTTTTCTTAATCCTTATCATCTCTTCTTATGCAACAGAGGTAATCGGTATCCACGCTCTTTTCGGAGCATTTATGGCCGGAGCAATTATGCCGGAAAACGTTAAATTCAGGAATCTTTTCATAGAAAAAATAGAAGATGTTGCCTTGGTTTTACTATTGCCGCTTTTCTTTGTATTTACAGGGTTAAGAACCCAGATCGGATTATTGAATGATCCTCACCTTTGGAAAATTGGAGGATTGATCATTTTGACAGCCGTTACAGGAAAATTTGTAGGAAGCGCCCTCACCGCAAGGTTTTTGAAAATAAGCTGGAAAGACAGTCTCACAATAGGTGCTTTAATGAATACCAGGGGCCTTACAGAACTTATCGTACTGAATATCGGGTATGATTTAGGAGTATTAGGTCCGGAACTTTTCGCAATGCTTGTTATCATGGCTTTATTTACAACGTTTATGACGGGGCCATGTCTGGATTTTATCAATTATCTTTTCAAAGGAAAAAAATCAATGATTGAAGAAGATGAACAGGAAGATGACGATACAAAATACAGGGTTCTTCTATCTTTTGAAACTGCAAAAGCAGGAAGTAAGCTATTGAAACTTGCAGATAATTTTACCCATAAAATGAACGGGAACAAAAGTGTAACAGCAATGAATATTGCTCCTGTTGATGAACTTCACGCCTTCGATATAGAAAACTTTGAAAAAGAGCAGTTTAAAAATGTCATTGAAACCTCCCACGAGCTTCAGCTTGAAGTGACAACACTTTTCAAGGCTTCTACCGATGTTGAAAGTGACCTCACCAATATTACCAATAAAGGAAATTATGATCTTCTTCTTATCATGCTGGGAAAATCAATGTACGAAGGAAGTTTATTGGGCAGATTATTAGGATTTACAACCAAAATCATTAATCCTGAAAAATTACTGAACACCGTAAAAGGAAAAGGAAATATTTTCAACAACTCTCCTTACGATGATCTTACCCTTCAGGTTTTGGATAAAGCGACCATTCCTGTCGGAATCCTTGTTGATAAAGAATTTAAAACGGCAGACAAAATATTTGTACCCATTTTTAATCTAAGTGATTTCTATCTTCTGGAATATGCCAAAAGACTTATCAATAACAACAATTCCCAGGTTATTATTCTGGATGCTGCAGGACAGATCCGAAACAATATTGAGGTGAAAGAACTGATCAGAAGTATAGAGCAGGTAGCTCCTAATCATATCACATTGTACAATGAGAAAAAGATTGAAAAGGAGTTTCTGAATTCTCAGGATCTGATGCTTATCAGCAGCAAAAGCTGGAAAAACCTCATCGATACAAAAAGTCTATGGCTTTCTGATATCCCATCAACATTGATTATATCAAATCCATAGCACAATAACACACCGATATTTCTATTTCTACTAGAAGCTGTAAATATTATTCGTTGTCTGTAAAGAAAAAACGGGTATATTTATAGCTTCAATTTTTTGGGACATGCTGATTAACAGTGAAAATGGAGTTATAGAACTGGAAGTCTTTACTACCCGGCTCTATAAGGGAATGAAATTTGATCAGTTGAAGCAATCTGATTTTCATAAAGAAAAGTATCATCATATGTGGGATGCAAAAACCGGGTATTTTTGGTATTATTTTAAGAGCATAGAAATACAGAGATACCAGATATCTTTCAGTCTGTGCTTTTTCGAAGATCAGCTGGACATCATTCATATGAACACATGGGAAAATGGTGATGCAAAAGACTGGAATGAATGGACAGAGGAAAAAGAAATGAAGGTTTTCTACCGGAATAATACCTTTCTTTCTCAGATTCTGGAAATGTCTCCAACCCAAAAAAAGAAAAACCCTTACCCAAGCTGCACCTTCAAATTTCCCTGGGGAAATGTATGGTCGGTCTACGATCCAAGAAGCGCCAGCAGCCTTATGGGAATCAACTTTAATGAAGAGGAAAAAAACAAATAAAAATAACTTATAACCAAAGAATAAGATTTTAGTATGTGCCGATATTCCATGATGGTTTACAAAGGACATTATGCCTGTTTTAACTGCCAGAAAACTTTCAAACGACGTCATTTAAAAGATGTGGACCGGGATGCTCAGGTCTCCGTAGAAGCCAAATGCCCCGAATGTGGCAACCTGATGGCCAATATGGGACTCGATTTCAAATCGCCTTCAAAAAATGACGATAAGCAATGGGCTCATATCCGGGATCTGTACACAGTCGGAATCACTTTTCATTCCTGTGGATGCTCCGGACCGGGATATATACCGCAGGACCGAAAGGCTATTATCTGCTATCTTGAAAAAATCCGTTCAGAATACATGCATTCTCTTGTATTCTGGAGATACCGTATAGAGCCTGAAACTAAAAAAGAACGCGAACAGGATTATCAAAAAAGTGGTGGCTATTTGTTGACTGTCAACCGCAACGCCTTTAAAGAAACCGTGACCAATCAGGAAGGAATCAACTTCTGGATCAAAAGGATCAATGAAGTAGAGGAAAGGCTTACTATTATCAAAGCGAATATTCAATAATAAGTCAGCTCAATACATTAGCACCTAACCAATGCTGAAAATTCGGTATTTTCAGTATTCTTGAAATACTCATCATCAGAAGATTTACAAAAAAATAAATAACCTCTTATTAATGAAAAAGATAAGCTTTATCGCTATGACGCTGTTAGCTGTAACAGGTTGTAAAAATGAGACCAAAGAGACAACAAGAGAAACAAAAACAGAAGCTGCAACACCTAAAATAGACAGTCCGGCTGCAAAAGCTGCTGTAGTAGAAAATACAAATACCGACAGTAAAGAAATACCCACCCTGAAGGAGTGTACAGAAAAAACAGTTGAATACGGTAGTGAACAGGAATGCCTATTCCCAAAATCAACAATGGTGCAGGTGTATGAGAAAACCATCAAGGCAAAGGAATTAGAAAAATCTGAACTTCTATTGGCAGAATTACCAAAACAAAGCGTTGAAAAAGAAATCAACCAGGATGGTCTGGATGCTATTAGCTATAAAGTTTCGGCTAACACCATTGAAATCGAGTTTCTTTTCGCGGGTGGAGTAACAACTTTAAAGCTTGAACAAAAGGGCGAAAACGTGAAAAGAACCATTATCCACAGCGCCGATTAATGGTATCTCTATATAAACCCTGTTTACACTTATTTACGCAAATAAGTGTAAACAGGGTTATTTTTTAAAACTTTGCTCTTTATAAATCAAGTTTTTCATTTAACGGTATTCAAGTGCATATAAACGTCTTAAATCTTGTAAAATTTTGTCCGGGTTTTTCTGAAGTAAAAAATAATGTACGACATAATCGAAATTGCACTTACAAAACCCTAGCTTAGAGTCGGCACGACATTCTTGGAGAAAAAACATAGCTGAAATCACTCTGCATACATTCATCAATTTCAAGGGGATTCAAAAAAAATAAAATAGATGATAACAAAGTGCAATAATTTATTATATTTGAATTGAATCTCAGTAGTCAATTTCTCAGGAAGTTACATTTTGTTCTCACTCTATTTTTCTACACCAGGAAAAGTGGGAAACGGCAAAAGTTGATTCACAAAAAAACACAAATACAAAATTTATGAGAAAAATCTATTACTTTTTATTGACAGGACCCCTATTCCTCACAAGCTGTTCAAACGAATCACAGCCAAACGATCCTATCCCCCGAATACGAAACTTTTATCATGCAGTCTAAACAAGTTCGAGAACTAAGGAAGATTAATGTCTGAACACCAAAAGGCTATAAAAAAGATTCGGATCCACTGCCTGTTATATATAGCAAATGGTGGAATAAAAGGAAATTTCCATATATCGCAACTATTTTGGCAGAACTTATAAGGCAAAAAAATAGGCCTTTCCTTCTTGTTGGTATAGAGAAAACACCAAGAAGAAGAGATTTGGTAGAATTTATAGAGGCTGCAAAAGATAAAGAAATTGCTGCGGTAGTCTAGGATTCGGAAAATTCAGAGCATTTATTAAAGAAGACCTTTTCCCTGAAATCAATCAACGATATAGAACTGCAGAGGAAAAAAGCATTATTGATGAATCTGCATCAAGGTTTTTGTAATGGAAACCTTTTTCCGACCCCCTGAAATGCTTGACAATTATATTGCCTTTGATCCTTCGCTGTGGTGGAACAATCATTATCTGGTAAGAATGGCAAAAGAACATTTGGCAAAATTTCCGGCTACTCAAAAACATTACGTTTTCTATTGCTAAATCTGGTAATTATTTATTTCCAATATCCATTAAAAGAAGCCATTCAAAAACATTTTAGAATGAAAAATAAATTAAGTGTACTCTTATTACTTAATTATTCTCTTATCACCTCTAAACAAAACACACAAAAACAATCATCAGAAAAAACAAACACAGAAAAAAATTACAAATCCTGAAGTTAAAGCTACTATAAAAGTATTACCATCAGGAGGTCAACAGTGGTACTCCTATTTTACGGAAAACCCTGTAATGACAGATGACAGCAACAAAGGAGATTTTAAGTCTCTCTTTGCAAAAGCTTTAGGCCCGGAAAAATTTATTACGATGGATGAAGTTCAAAATTCCGGGAAAAAGATTTCCGGATATTTTAGGGCAGGACGCTGAGAACGTTTAAAGTTTTCTTCAAATTTCACCAGAATGCTGATGCAAAATTCGATCCTTTAGATATTAATCAAGCTAATTTTTAAAAAAAAACATAATGAAAAAGATTTTATTTACTTGTTTCTTCATTTTCTCATTCTATAATTTAGATGCTCAATCCCAAATCTATATAGATGCATTCTCAGGAAGCAAAGGACAGACAGCAGAATTTTTCTTTTTGAGTCCTATTGACGATCATAATAAGTGGACTGTATTTTCAAGGACCGAAATGTTCCTTCATGATTATAAAACCGAACATCCTGCTTTTACAAATTTCAATACGGTCTCTTATAATTTTGCCAAAAACCTGGGTCTGACAGCGGGAACCTACGCTTCTTCTTCATATCCTTTCAGTGTAAGATTAGGGCTGCAATATTTTATTGAGAATGAAGAGTTTCTGGTATATGCTAACCTGACAAGTGCGGTCACTAAAGATCCTGATGCTCAACTATTAGTCATTGGAAACTACCTTCCTAAATTATCCGAGAAATGGAGATTATTTACAAGCGCGGAATTTCGAACAGCAATAAGTTATAAAGATGGACATCAGTTCAGCTTGCAAACTTTCAAATTGGGAGCAAAATATAATTCAAAAATTACCTTCGGAATTACAGCTGCGTTAGAAGAACACAGACACCACGAAACAGAATTGAATATTGGACCTTTTATTAACTTAAATCTAACGAGATCTAATGAAAACAAATAATTACAATAAAATTGCAGGAAAAGATACCGGCCGGTTAATTGCAATCAGCGATGCCGTATTCGGAGTTGCAATGACACTTCTGGTATTGGAAATCAAAGTGCCGGAAATAGGAGGGAATGAAGCAGAGCTTGCCACAGCATTCCTAACGCTGATGCCAAAATTTCTAGTCTATTTTCTAAGTTTTATGACTGCAGGTATATTTTGGCTGGGACAATCGGCCCAATTTGAGCACATCAAAGAAAGTGATAGAAACTTGAGTTGGATCACTTTGCTTTTTCTTTTGTTCATTTCAGTTTTGCCTTTTACTACAGCATTCCTGGGAGATTATATAGATCATAAGTTCGCCATTGGACTTTATTGGCTGAATATTTTCCTTTTGGGTCTTACCCTATATATTAACTGGAATTATGCTGAAAGAAAAGATTTCATTACTGATGAAGCAAAAAATGAAGTCTCAAAAGCCATTAAAAGAAGAATCATAGTTGCTCAACTCGCATATTTGATTGGGGCTTTATTATGCTTTATCAATCCATATTTAGGAATTGGCGCTATCATAGCAGTTCAGCTAAATTATGCTTTTGCTTTTTTTAATAAAAGAGGCAAATAATAAAGTAAGCTCTTTATATAGGAAGAAAAATAAAAGTTTAAACAACTTTATAATTTAGATAAGAAATTTCGTTTCGTTTAAAAAATATTTTTACCTTTGCTAAGTGAATTTTAACAACGGAACATATTATTATAGAATTTTTAACTCAGATCTGGGATAGGGATTCTTATGAATATAATTTAAAACCTCGTCCTAGGACGAGGTTTTTTTATTTAAAAAAATTTAAAAAGATGAAAATAAGTATTATTGGAGTAGGATTAATCGGAGGTTCGATGGCCTTGAAATTAAGGGAGAGAAATATCGCCAGCTTCATTTACGGAATCGATAACAATACACAGCACATCAATGATGCCTTAGATCTCAAGATAATTGATGCTGAAGCAGATCTGGAGCAGGGAATCAAAAATTCGGATCTGATTATCCTTGCCATTCCTGTAGATGCAGCCAGAAAACTACTTCCAGGTGTTTTGGATCTTGTGTCTGACCATCAAACGGTAATGGATGCGGGCTCTACAAAAGCAGGAATTGTAAAAGCTGTAAAAGACCACCCGAAACGATCGAGATTTGTAGCCTTCCACCCGATGTGGGGAACAGAAAACAGCGGTCCAAAATCTGCCATTGCAGAGAGTTTTGCAGGAAAAGCAGGCGTTATATGCAATAAGGAAGAATCTGCAGAGGATGCGCTGAACACTGTTGAAAAAGTAGTGGATGCTCTTGACATGCATATGATCTACATGGACGCTGAAGATCATGATATCCATACGGCTTATATTTCCCATATTTCCCATATTACCTCGTACGCTCTTGCCAATACGGTGTTGGAAAAAGAACGTGAAGAAGAAACCATTTTTCAGCTTGCCAGTTCCGGTTTTTCAAGTACGGTTCGTCTTGCCAAGTCACATCCTGAAATGTGGGTTCCCATTTTTAAGCAGAACAAAGAAAATGTCCTGGATGTTCTGAATGAACATATCACCCAGCTCAGAAAATTCAAGTCTGCACTCGAAAAAGAAAACTATGAATACCTTGAAGAACTGATTACCAACGCCAATAGAATCAGAGGAATTTTAAGGTAACAACCTATATACGACACTAAAAGCCCGACAGCTTTTACTTTTATTTTATTAAGAAACCCTTAGACATTACTGACTAAGGGTTTTATGTTTTATATACCATTATTTTTATTAATAGTATTTCCAGCTTTCAGCACTTACTTTTATTCACTTTCATCAATTAAATTTTAACAAAATTAAAAAACATTTTAACTTTATTAAAAAAAACATTACTTTCGTAAAAAATATAATCCATGAAACTACCCATAGTCTGTCCAAGTTGTGACAATACGCTTAACGTAAGCCAGATGAAATGTCCTAGCTGCAAGACAGAAGTAAGCGGTGATTATAAACTTCCGGTACTCCTTAAACTAAACCGCGAAGAACAAGATTTTGTTCTCAATTTTTTCCTGTCTAGCGGAAGTATCAAAGAAATGGCGAAACAGGCAGGCCTATCCTATCCTACCATGAGAAATAAAATGGATGACCTCATTACTAAGATCGATCAACTGAAAACCAATCTGTAAAACTCAATCTTATGAACTGGAAAACCATCTTCAACCCGTTTGAAAAATTTGACGAAAAATTACTCCTGTTGGTAGGAATCTTCACAATAGTGGTTTCTATTGCAATTGGATATTGGACGGAAACTACTTACACCAGTATATATAAAATAGATAATGTAAAAGACATTTCTCTTCAAACTGCAGCCATTATAACCACGGCAAGTTTTGCTTCTGCAATTATTATTCTTTTTATATTGGGTAAAATCTTAAATAACAGAACAAGGCTTATCGATATTGTCAATGCCGTTTTACTTTCACAGCTTGTTCTAGCTATTTTGCAGCCTATAAACAAGATTCCTTTTATAGAGAACGCGCAAAAAACAATGATAAGCTATACCAGGCATCCTACTGAATCAATTCCTATACTTGATATCAGCATTATGATGGCTGTGGCTATGTTCAGTATTCTTGTTTTAATTTACAGCATTGTCATTTATTATAATGGCTTTAAAACCGCAACCAATATCAAAAAATGGCAGCATATTGTTCTTTTTGCAGTAGTATCGCTTGTTACTACTTTAGCCTGCCAGATTATAATGTCTAATTTTATTTAAAGTACCATGAAAATCAAATTATTACTAGTGCTGGTCTTTCTGGCACACCTTTGTCACGCCCAAATTGAAGGCATATGGAACGGTGAACTGGATATCCAAAACATGAAGCTTCCTATCATTTTCAAAATTAAAAAAGAAAAAGAAGGATACAGCTCTTTTCTTAACAGTCCAAAACAAAGTACCCGGGATTTTATCGTTGATAAGACCCAGTTCAGTAACGATGAACTGAATTTTGAGATACAAGAAATAAATGCCAGCTATAAAGGAGTTTATAAAACAGACCATTTTGAAGGAAACTTTATCCAAAATGGAAAAACGCTCCCTTTAAATCTGTTCAGGGATGTTCAAAAAAGTCAGGATGTTCCTTACCTCAATGGAAAGGCTATCAACACAAAGAAAATAGATGATTTTCTGGATTATATGGTTCAGAATAATCAGGGAATAGGCAGTGTCTCCATATTCAGGAATGGTTCAGAAATCTATCATAGAAATTTTGGCCAGCAGCAGCTGAAAAATATTACGTATGATAAAAACACCCAATACCAGATAGGATCTGTGAGCAAACTGATCACTGCTGTCATGCTCTATCAGCTTATAGAAAAAGGAAAATTATCTTTAACTGATAAACTGGAAAAATTCTATCCTGATATTCCCAATTCCAAAAATATTACCCTAAAGAATATGCTCAATCACACCAGTGGACTGGGAGATTATGTAGGAAAATCCATTCATAACTGGCTTTTCGAAAAACCTGTAGGTGATAAAGCGATTATTAATGCTATAAAAAAAGAAGGAGTCCTTTTCCAGCCCGGGGAAAAAACACGGTACTCCAATTCAGCATATTTTTTATTAAGCAGAATTTTGGAGAAGCTACATAACAAACCTTATAATGAGATCTTAAAAGAAAACATCCTGGAAAAAGCAAAAATGAACCATACCTTTTCGGTCATTGATAATCCTGAAAATGTTTTTAAATCTTATCACCAAGAGGCAGGAAACTGGACTGAAGTGAAAGATTTCAACTTTCATAACTGTATCGGATTAGGAGATATTGTTTCTACGACGGAAGATCTTAACATCTTCACCAATGCATTATTTAATGGCCAATTCATAAAAAAAGAAACCTTGACAACGATGATTTCAGATAAGAATGAAAAAACTTTCGGCTCCGGAATTATGAAGATGCCTTTTTACAATATTGTAGCATACGGACATGGTGGAGATACTGCAGGAACACATTCAACGGTATCTTATGAACCAACTGATCAGTTATCTTTTGCGATGAGCATCAATGGTGAAAACTTCCCACACAACAGTATGTTTGTTGCCATTCTGAATTTTATATATGACAGAGATTATTCATATCCTACCTTTAATACAATTAAAGCTCCTGTTTCCGAGTTGGAAAAATTTCCGGGAGACTATACTTCTAAAGATATTCCTTTAGGATTAAAGATATTTATCAAAAACGAAACTCTGTTTGCTCAGGGAACAGGGCAGCCGGAATTTGCTTTAGAATATGTAGATAAAAATCAGTTTAAGTTTGACCAAGCTGGTTTGAAAATCACTTTCATTCCTGAAAAAGGACAACTTGAACTTATACAACGAGATAAGAAATATCTGTTTAATAAAAAGTAATTTTCAGATCACATCATTCATAAAAAAAATCCTTAGACCTATGATCTAAGGATTTTATATTTTTTATAATAAATTTCTTTGTTAACATTCCGGAACGTTTACCGCAATAGCCAGTCCACCTTCGGAAGTTTCTTTGAAACGGTCACTCATCGCCTGAGCGGTTTCCCACATCGTCTGGATCACCTCATCTAATGTTACTTTTGCCTTAGCAGGATCACTTTCCAGTGCAATATTGGCTGCTGTAATCGCTTTCATCGCTCCCATTGTATTTCTTTCAATACATGGAATCTGCACCAGTCCTTTAATCGGGTCACATGTCAATCCAAGGTGATGTTCCATTGCAATTTCTGCCGCCATCAATACCTGTCCTACACTTCCTCCCAGAATTTCTGTAAGCCCGGCTGCAGCCATGGCAGAAGAAACTCCGATCTCAGCCTGACAACCTCCCATTGCTGCAGAAATGGTTGCATTTTTCTTAAATAATGTCCCAATTTCCCCTGCAACAAGCAAGAATCTCACAATATCATCTTCATTGGTAAATGGTGTAAACGCCTGAGCATACATCAATACAGCTGGAATCACCCCACTCGCCCCGTTGGTAGGTGCGGTAATAATTCTTCCGAAACTTGCATTTTCTTCATTCACAGCCAATGCGAAACAGGCAATCCATTTGTTGATGTTCGTGAAATTTTCTTCGGCATCAACTACCTGCTGGAACCATTCATCTTTATTTTTATAAATTTTGTCTCCTAACAATTTTCTGTTGATTCCCGCAGCTCTTCGGGTAACATTCAGTCCTCCTGGAAGAATTCCTTCTTTATTAACACCTTTGTAGATGCATTCTTTGATTTGCTGCCAGATGTAAAGTGCTTCTTGTCTCGTTTCCTCCTGAGTTCTCCAGCTTTCTTCATTCATGAAAATTAAGTCTGAAATTTTATCAAATCCCAGTTTCTCACAATATTTTGCAATATCCGAAGCTTTATGACAAGGATACAATGTACGTACACACTGCTTTTGGATAGAGTTTTTTTCCTGGCTGGCAATGAAACCACCTCCTACAGAATAAAAGTCCTGAACAAGCTCTGTTCCGTCTTCAAAAACAGCTCTGAAGATCATTCCGTTCGGATGAAAATCAAGGCTCTTTTTCATATTTAAAATCAAGTGATGTCCGTAAACAAATGGAATGATTTTCTCCCCTCCCAGATTAAGGGTTTGAGTATTTTTGATGTAGTCTATTTTTTCGTCAATTTTTGAAGTATTGATCGTCTTAAAATCTTCCCCGTTCAAACCGAGCATTCCTGCAATATCAGTTCCGTGCCCGATTCCCGTTTTTGCGAGTGAGCCAAAAAATTCAAGAAAAACCTCTTTAACTTCTTCTATTGATCTTTCTCTTTTTATAATCCTGATAAATGCTGCTGCAGCATTCCAAGGTCCCATCGTATGCGAACTGGACGGGCCTATTCCTACTTTAATAATTTCAAAAACCGATATTGATTCCATAAATAATTCGTCATTTTCCTCAATAACAAAGATACATGATAAATCCTAATAAAAGCATAGCAAAACCTTAGATTTATTTGGTTTGACAGCCTATAAAATAAGTATTTTTGTAGATGAGCTGATGGTATGAGTTTTAATCAGATCTATCATTACACGGTTCTTTTTAATCATTTTTTTAAATGGAAACATTAATTAAGAGTATTCTGCAACATGTCCAATTAAGTCCGGAAGAAATAGCTGCCTTTAAAAATTTCTGGACAGAAAAAACATTGGAAAAAGGTGAATTTCTATTAAGAAACGGAGAAGTATGCCGTCATGACAGTTATATCATTTCGGGAGTTTTAAAAGCTTTTTGTATTAATGAGGAAAACGGAAATGAAGAAATTCTCTTTCTAGCCATTGACCATTGGTGGGCAACAGATATTGCCAGTTTTTCAAAACAAAAGCCTTCCATTTATAATATACAAGCCGTAGAAAAAACAAAGCTTTTACAGATTAGCCATCTGTCTTTTCAAAAAATACTGAAGGAAATTCCATCCCTGGAAAAATACTTCAGAATTATTCTGGAAGGTTATCTTGGAACCCTTGAAAAAAGAGTTGTATTTAATCATATGCTGAAAGCGGAACAAAAGTATTATGATTTTCTGGAAACTTATCCCGATATTTCCTCCAGAGTTCCTCAGTATTTGATTGCTTCCTACCTGGGAGTCTCCGCAGAATTTATCAGCCGAATTCGTAAAAAAAATAAATCCTCTTGAACTAGATCAATTTTTCAGGAACAAATAATCAGGAATTTTGCTGTTATAAATTCTTAGCAAATGAAAATATTGATTATTAATGCCAGTGTAAGAAGTGAAAGATCTTACAGCAGAAAATTGACCCAGCTTTTCGTTGAAAACTGGAAAACTCAATATCCTCTTGACACCTTTACTTACAGAGAAGCCGGAACAGACAACATCCCCAATATTGATGAATCCTGGATTGCAGGAGCGTTCAAAAAACCTACAGACAGGACTGAGGAAAACCAAAAGCCTTTACAACTTAGCAATGAACTGATACAGGAACTTAAGGAACATGACGTATATGTGATCGGAACTCCCATGTACAACTGGTCTATTCCTTCCGGATTGAAAGCTTATATTGATCAGGTGATGCGGATCAATGAAACCTGGAAATTCAGATCCGGTGTTCCGGATGGCGATTATGTAGGTCTCCTTGAAAATAAAAAACTCTTTATCCTCTCAACACGGGGTGATACCGGATACGGAGAAAATGAAAAGAATGGCCATATCAATTTTCAAACAACTTATCTGAAACATATTTTCGGGATCATGGGTGTAAAAGATGTCACCATTCATTCTTTAGATAATGAAGAGTTTGGAGGTGAAGTTTTTGAAAATTCAAAAAATAAAATCTTTGAAGCGATTCATTCTATTCATTAAGATCATAAAAGATCTTTTAAACTTTAAAAGTTTCTCAGGGCATTGAATCATCAACATGCCCTGTTTTTTATCAATTGAAACTTTCCTCATGCTGAGAAAGATCCAGCCCTTTATTTTCAGACTCTTCAGAAACGCGTAATGTAATCATAGAGTCTGTAATTTTATACAAAAGCAACGAACCCAAAAAGGTGAAAGCAGAAACCAAAATTAATGCAGCCATGTGGTGAAGAAAAACCTCAAAACCTCCATGAAGCAGGCTAGCTTTTTCACCATGGGCAAAAATGGCGGTAAGAATCATTCCCATAATCCCTCCCACTCCATGACAGGCAAAAACATCTAAAGTATCATCGATCTTCTTTAAAGCTTTCCAGTTGACCATCACATTTGAAACTATCGCCGTGATAAATCCTATAAAAAGACTTTCCTGAATACTTACAAAGCCACATCCGGGAGTAATGGCCACCAGTCCTACAACAGCTCCAATACAAGCTCCCAATGCAGATACACTTCTTCCATTGATCCTGTCGAAAAAAATCCAAGTCAGCATCGCTGAAGCGGAGGCAATGGTAGTGGTTCCGAAAGCTGTAGCTGCAGAAGCAGAAGCACTCAATGCCGATCCTGCATTGAATCCGAACCATCCAAACCATAACATTCCAGTTCCCAGAAGCACATAGGGAATATTGGAAGGCTCATGATGCGGATTTTTCCTGTTTCCTACCACCAAAGCTCCTGCAAGTGCTGCAAAACCTGCACTCATATGTACGACGGTTCCACCTGCGAAATCTTTTACTCCAAAATATTTGTTCAAAAGACCATCAGGATGCCATACCATATGACAAAGCGGTGTATAAATACAAATACTGAAAAGGACAATGAATAAAAGATAAGAAATAAAACGAACCCTTTCCGCAAAAGATCCCGTAATAATAGCAGGTGTAATTACTGCAAATTTCATTTGAAAAAGGGCAAACAGGATAAAGGGAATAGTTGGCGCCATCATTTTATGGGGCAGATTTCCAACGCCGCTAAAGAAGGGGTAACTTAATGGATTTCCAATAATTCCGTAATGCTGCCCATCAATTGTAATTCCCAGAGGTTCTCCAAAAGATAAAGAAAATCCTACGACTACCCAGACAATAGAAATTACTCCTAAAGCAATAAAGCTTTGCAACATCGTAGAAATCACATTTTTCCGACCTACCATTCCTCCATAAAAAAAGGATAGCCCCGGCGTCATCAACAGGACAAGCCCCGCAGCGGCCAAAATCCATGCGACATCTGCCCCTACAATTTTATCTTCGCTTAAAAACTCGCGTGTATCAGGAATATCTGCTGCCGGATTCCAGAATAAACCTCCGAATGCAACAAGTGTAATCACAGAGAATGAAACGATCCATTTTAATCCTATTTTCATAAAATTTATATTTAACCCTATCAAATTTAAATATAAATTCCATAAAAACATATTTTTTTTAACAACACCCCTGTAAAAAAAACTATTTATTAAATAATATTATTCTTTTTCACAAAATACTTCATTCAATATTTTAGTAACTTCTTTAGATTTGGTCGCAGGAAAAAGATGGGTTCCTCCCTTAACGACATAATCCGGATTGGAATAACGGATTGGGAAAACAATATCTTTATCTCCTAAGATCTGAATTACATTGGGATTTTCTTCAAACTTCCATTCGGAGACTTTTTCTACGGACCATTTCAGGTAATAAGGATCTTTTACTTTAAAATATTGCATAAGCTTCGGATTTTTAGGATCAAAAAGCTTTCGGATAACAGCATATACATTCGCGGCTTTATCATTGAATAAGCCTACAGGCAATATTCTTGGAATTTTGGTTACCTCACCTGTTTTTATGAATTTGGATTTTTCTTTGTCAGATTTTATACTTCCCAGAATCACTACTTTCTCAGCAGGTTTCAGCTGATTGATCTCCTGCACGATAATTCCTCCAAAAGAGTATCCCAGCAAGCAGAACGGCTCTGAGTCGTCTACTTTCTCTGCCATTCTTTTAACATAGGCATCAAAAGGCTCATTTTTTTCGGGAATAAGCCAATCTATAAAAATCAATTCACAGTGTTTGGGAAAAGTTATTCTTTCAAGGACTTTAAAGTCTGCTCCCAGACCGCTTACGATATAAATTTTCATACTACTAATTTATAAAAAATACAGGAATACGGGAATGGCTGCCACAAATCTTATCGAATAAAGTCATAAAAAAAGCAGCTCATGAGAACTGCTCTTTTCTATATTGATAATATATTCAATCTTATTTTTTCTTCTTCGGAACTCTATTCTCATTATCCAGCATTTCTGTGGTAACTTTGAACTGAATATCCATTTCATTCTTAATGAAATAATCTTTCAATGAAGACTGATAGAATACTTTAAAGTCTCTTCTGTTTAGAGAAAACTTCGCAGATTCAATAGATGTTGTAAACTGGGTAACGTATACATTCGCAGGGAAAGAAATCGTCTTTCTCACTCCTTTAAGGGTAAGGTCACCATAGACTGTAGAATTGTATTCACTGTTTGCTAAAGGAATAATTTTAGTCAAATGGAATTTGGCAATAGGGAATTTTTTTACTTCAAAGAAGTTTGTGCTTTTCAGATCATTAGTAAGCTTGATCTGATCCTCATCGGAAACATCTCCAGCCATCATACTTCTCATATCTATCACAAACTCTCCGTCTACCAGAACAGTATGATCAAAGTTGAATTTTCCGCTTTTCAGCTTTACTGTTCCTGAGTGGGAAGATGCTTCGGTTTTTACCACCTTATACCCCCACCATCTGATCTCTGATGAAGTCACTTTTGAAACTTTATCAAATTTCTTTTGGGCAGAAACAAATGATATGCCTGCACACACCATAGCAAACAATAGTAATCTTTTCATTCTTTTTTATTTACAATTCAACAAAAATAAAAAAAAGTGTAGAACTTCTACACTTTTAACAATCTTTTTTTGATTAATTTATTGAGCAGTTACTTTTACAAGCATTTCAATATCATCTTTCACAAAAACATCCTGCATTGTAGACTTGTAAGCTACATCAAATTTTTGTCTGTCGAAAGAGAATTTGTTTGATACTAAACTTACTACTCCTTTGCTGTAAGAAATCTTAGCAGGGAAAGAAACTGGGTTTGTTTTTCCTTTTACAGTAAGGTTTCCTGTTACAAGAGAGTTGTACACTTTATCGTTGTTTTTCTTTACTCCTGTAATTTTGAAACTTGCTGTAGGGAATTTTTCAACTTCAAAGAAGTCACCGTTCTTAAGGTGCCCGTTTAGTTTTTGCTGATATTCTCCTGTAAGGTCAGTAGAGCTGATAGAAGTCATATCCAAAACGAAGCTACCGCCTACTAATTGGTTTCCTTTCATTACCATATCTCCAGACTTTACTTTTACAGTACCGTCGTGAGAGCTAGCCTCAGATTTTGCTACTTTGTATCCCCACCAGTGTACATCAGACGCTACTACTTTTTTTGACTGTCCGAAAGCTAGACCACCAGCTAAAACTGCTAATAAAAATATTTTTTTCATTGAATAGAGTTATTTACTTATTTAATAATACAAATGTAGGTATCTTATTCAATAGATTTCATTGATGTATATCAATAAATTTTATTATTTTCATGAATAATATCATCTCATAAAAAAACTCCGAATTTCTTCGGAGCTCTGTTTATTCTTGATAGTAAGCGGTATAAAGCGCTATACCATTTAATGCTGTATGATTTTGCTTGACCAGATAGATGGGAGTACTTCTAAGCATCTCCTCCATTTTATCACTGATCTTGAATTTCTCATAGAATTTAGCTTTATCAATGTATTCTCTTATGGTTTGTGGAATATCTCCGGCAATCAGTAATCCTCCGGTAGCTTTAAGCTTTAATGTTAAGTTGTTTGCTTCTCTTGCCAAAAACTCAAGGAAGGTATCCAAAGCAATTTTGCAAATAAGGACATTCTCCTCTACTGCTGCTTTATATAGTTCTTCTACGAAATTACCCTGTGCAAGACGCTCGCTCAGCCATTCTGGTTCAGGGTGTCTTTTCACATCTCTTAAGAATCTATAAATATTGAATAATCCAGACTTGGAAAGTACATTTTCCCAGCTTACAATACCATAGATATTATTTAAGAACTGGTAAAACTCAACTTCTACGTTGGTTCTTGGTGAAAATTCTGAGTGACCTCCTTCAGTTGCGAAAGGTCTCAGGTATTTTCCATCAAAGAAATATCCAGCCTCCCCCAGTCCGTTTCCGGGAGCAAGAACTGCTACGTTTCCTCTTTCAAGATGTCCGCTGGTATAGATCGCTTCAAGATCGTTATCTTCAAGAAGAGCCATTCCGTAAGCAGAAGCTTCAAGATCGTTCAGCATGTCTACTTTTTCAAACCCGAAATCACGGGCATATTCTTCAACATCTAAATTCCATCCCAACCTTACAGGACTACTTTTCCCGTAAAGTACAGGACCTGGCACAGCCATTCCCAGACGTTTTACATTTTGCAGTTGATTATCCTGGATAAACTTCTTTAAAATATCTGAAAAAGCAGCATATTCTTTAGTTGCATAGGTATTTTGTACTTGTATCTCAAGACCTCCGTTTCCGGAAACAAAATATCCTAAGATCGTTATATCTTCACGAAGACTTGCTCCAATGATAGAAACATTATCATTATTACTGTTCTCTACTCCTGGTAAATAAAGTGGAAATTTTGGATTCAGAATCATAACCTCTAATTTTACCAAATATAATAATTGTTTTTGTAAATCCTGCACAGAACAAAAAAACCTTTCCACTTTCGTGAAAAGGTTTTGGTTAATAATTGTTTATATATTAAATCTAACTACTTTCCTAATGGAATATTGTAACCGAATCCTACTCCGATATTCCCCACATTATAGTCCTGACCTGGCAAATCTCCTTTTGTTCCTACAAAAACCTTTTGGTATTGTACGAAGAAATTCCAGTCTCTGTTGTGGTATCCAATCTCCGGCTTGATGTAGAAACCTCCGTTTGCTCTTTCAACATTGGTGTTTGATGCAACTGTTTTATCTCCAACCAGGAAACCATATCCTAAATCTGTTCCGAAATAGAAACCTGTTTGTTTTGGATAAATTCTGATTAAAGCTGCTACAGGAACTACTCCTACATCATTGTTCTTATACCCGTTGTTCTCTTTTCCGAAATAGTGAGTATATCCTGTTGCGATACCTAATCCAAATCCTGGTGTAATCAGGTTCTGGTAAGCAACATCTACTCCTACTGCAGCAGAAAGATTATCTGAGGGAACTGCTAAACCAACATTTGCACCTACTTTAATCATATTATTCATTTGAGAACTTTGGGCGCTTGCTATACCTGCTGTTAAAACTCCAGCCAGCAATATTGCTTGTTTAAACATTTTCATAACTCTAATTTTTAAATTTTACTAAACAAGAGGATGTAAAAATCGTGCCAAGCAAGGTTAATTCATTGATTTTAACACTCAAACAAACCATAAAACAATGAATATCAATATCTTATTTTTTAACAAAATTTAAATGTTTGTTTAACAAAAAATTATCAAAAAATGATATCGAAAAGTGAATTAAGGAAGAAAGGAAGCAGGGAGATGGAAGTAATATACTATTATAAAACTTAATCCTCTTTTCTACAACATAATAACTCCCAGCCTCATTCCTCCAGCCCCCAGCCCTCTCAACAATATTAACAATTCTTAACCCGTTATTACTTTTAACCTTTATCCTGTAAATACATCAAAAAAATAAATTCTCATGGCTGATTCATTATTAAAAAATAAACATCTTCTTTGGCGGGCAGGTTTCGGTCTTGGAGTTAATCAAATTGATGATCTGAAGAATAAGAACATTAAAACGTTGATGAATGAGTTATTTAAAGAGGATAACTTTACTGAGATTACTTATAGCACTCCGGATCCGGATTCTGCCGCAGATTATATGAACAGTACTGCTCCTGCAGAAAAGAAAAAAGAAATGCAGCGAATCAACAGGGAGCAAAATAATGAACTTAACCTCAACTTTCTGGATAAAATAGTTAACAGCAAGGAACAGATGAGGGAAAAGATAGCGTTTTTCTGGCATGGGCATTTTGCCTCAAGAGTGGTAAATCCAAAGTTCAACAAACAGCTTTTAAATACTATCCGGAAAAATGCACTGGGAAATTTCAAAGACCTGCTTTTTGAAGTAAGCCAGTCGCCGGCCATGCTTAATTTTCTGAATAATCAACAGAACAAAAAAGATCATCCTAATGAAAATTTCGCCCGCGAAGTCATGGAACTGTTTACCATGGGAAGAGGCAACTATACGGAAAAAGACGTGAGAGAAGGTGCCAGAGCCTTTACAGGATGGAGCTATGATAAGGAAGGAAATTTTAAAGAAAGAAAAAACCTCCACGATGAAGGGGCTAAAACTTTTCTAGGAAAAACAGGCAACTTCGATGGAAATGATGTTTTAAATATTATTCTGGAACAGAAAACAACAGCACAGTTTATTACCACCAAGATATATAAGTTCTTTGTCAATGAAAAGATCGATCAGGATATCGTTAATAAACTCAGTGCGAATTTTTACAATTCCGGATATGATATCAAAAAGCTGATGACTGAGATCTTTTCGAGCACATGGTTTTATGATCAAAAAAATATAGGTAACCGGATAAAATCTCCTGTGGAGCTAATGGCGGGTATCATGCGGATACTTCCTATGCAGATTCAGAATCCTGAAAACCTCATCGTTTATCAGAAATTATTAGGACAGATGCTCCTTTATCCCCCCAATGTAGCAGGGTGGCCCAACGGAAAATCGTGGATTGACAGCTCTACCTTGATGCTGAGACTTCAGGTGCCACAGATCTGGTCCGGCCTCCGGCCTTTAGAATACAGCCCTCGACAGGATGATGATATTGATATGGGAATGAAATCCCGGGAAACAGCTTTAAATAAAAGCTTTAAAAATCCGAATATCACGATCGACTGGGGCCGTATTGAAAAGCTTTTCGCTAATAAAAACTGTGAAGATTATCTTCTGCAGAATACTCAAAGTCTAGATATGAGCTCTGTGAAGAATTTTTCAGACAAAAGCATAAAAATGAATGTAATCAACCTGATGTCTACTCCGGAATACCAGTTAATGTAGGGAGAAGATTTTAGGTTGCAGGTAGCGGGTAATAACGGTCGCAGTATAACTTAGCACCATTTATTTATTATTTGCTGCTATAAAATTTTTATAAAAACAAACAGTAGTAAAAATATAGACAAGTCCTGCAACCCGCAACCTATCACCTATCAGTCACCTTTACCCTAAAAACAAAATTATGTTAATCAAAAGAAGAGAATTCCTAAAAATAAGTTCACTGGCTACTGCTTCTATGCTGATGCCTAATTTCTTAAAAGCGATGACCTTGGATGAGGCCCTGAATCCTAATCAGAATATCCTGGTAGTGCTTCAGTTTACGGGAGGAAATGATGGTTTGAATACCATTGTTCCATCCAAAAATGACATTTATTTCAGGGAAAGGAAAACGCTGGCCATTCAAGATTCAATGGCATTGACTGATGAAGCGGGGATCAATCCTTCTCTCTCCTATTTTAAAGAGCTTTTTGATAATGGGGAACTTTCTGTGATGAACAATGTGGGGTATCCCAATCCGGACAAGTCGCATTTCCGCAGCATGGATATCTGGCAGTCGGCAAGCAGAAGTGATCAGTTTTTGGAAACAGGCTGGCTTGGCCGTTTTCTGGATGAAGAATGCTACCGATGTGACCATCCTACTCAGGCCTTAGAAGTGGATGATATGCTGAGTTTGGCCTTAAAAGGAGATCACAATAAAGCTTTCGCCTTTAAAGATCCTAAAAGACTTTATCAGACCAGTCAGGAAAAATATTTTAAGTCTCTCTATGACCATCACCACGATGATGAAACGGTGTCTTATCTTTATCAGACTTTAGGTTCCACGATCAATAATGCCGATTATATTTTTGAAAAAAGCAAAGCCAAAAAAACAGAACAGACTTATCCTAATTCTCAGTTAGGGAAAGATTTTAAAACGGTAGCTTCTTTAATAAAATCTGACATCAACACCCAAGTGTATTACCTTTCGATCGGGAGTTTTGATACCCATGTCAATCAAAATGAAAGACAGAAAAAATTATTTGATGATATCAATGAAGCGGTAAAATCATTTGTAGCCGATATGAAAAGTAATGGACTGTTCAAAAACATCCTGCTCATGACATTTTCAGAATTCGGACGCCGCGTTGCCCAGAATGCCAGCAATGGAACGGATCACGGAACGGCCAACCAAATGTTTTTTATCGGCGGAAATCTTAAAAAGAAAGGCCTTTTGAACGCGCTCCCGGATTTGCAAAATCTCAATGAAGGAGATCTTATCTACAAGGAAGATTTCAGAAAGGTCTATGCTACGATCCTGAAAAACTGGCTTAAAGCGGATTCGTCCAAAGTATTGGGCTGGAAAGACGGAATTTATGATTTTGTGTAGAGAAATCCGTAAAAGTCGCGAAGGTTATTTGAACACTTAAGTTATTTTAAGAAACTACTAAATGCTTGAGAAGAACACTTGAGTTTTTGAAAATCTTCGATTTTCAAGTGGTAATAAAGATTACAATTCTGACCAATATCCCAACTGGAGACGTAAAAATTCCCCTCCCTCGGAGGGGTGGCAAAAATTCAAAGAATTTTTGACGGGGTGGTCAAAATAACTTCCCCTCAAAATCAATCAACAAAAAAGAGACTGTGCATACTCATGACAGTCTCTTTTTCAATAATTTTAAATTTTAACTACTATTACGTTTAAGCCGTAATTTGCTTTGGCTTTTGATCTTTCTGATCTTCTTTTTTATCAAGTTTCTCAGATATTTTTTTAACAATATATTCTATTGCTATAGGGGCTAGGATTGCTATTAATGCTTTAAATATTCTTGATTTCATAGTGTGGTATTGTTGCTATATAAATACAATTTTCAAGCCAAGATAAAACGAAAGAACAAATTATTTTACACAACCCACTATCAATAAATACCTTAAGCAATCTTAATTCTCATCAGGAACAATCAGATTCTGATAATTATGACTTCCGGCTTTGAATTTTTCATCCATCTTCAATCTTAATTTTTGGGGTCTATGAACAATCAGAGAATCTCCAAATCCCAGCAAGAGCCTTTCCAGTTCGAAATTGATCTGAACACATATTTTAAACAGAGTTCCATCATGATCTTCCTTTATAATTTCCTGGCTTTTATGCAGCGGCTTTGTTTTAACATAGGGAGCATTGCCTGCATCCACCCAAAAGATGACATTTCTGGGAGTAATTCCTTCTGAAACCGTAACTCCCACAATATCTTTAAAATAATCATCACCATCCAGATCTTTGTCAATATATTGAAGTTTTTCATCTACTTCAATACTTTCCATCCTGTCCAACGCCAGATTATACATTTTCTGCTTATAGAGACAGATCAAAAACCAACGGTTGTTGAATTCTTTCAACAGCTGCGGATGAACAGTAAAAATATTGGATTCCCTTGCCGTAAAACTTTTATAGAGAATCTTCAATCCTTTTTTATTCAAGATACTTTCATACAGGATATCAATATGTTCCAGTCCTTTCAGTTGTTCATTTTTATCCAGATGAATGATAGACTTCTGGCTTGTTGCGTGAATAGAGTCTTCCAGCTTCTGAATGACCCCGTTCATTTCCTTAAACATAGAAAAGTCTTTGAATTGTTTTAAAATCTGAACCGCATTGTTCATCGCCTTCAGGTCACTTTCATTAACAGAGATATTATGAATACTGTAGTCAGCATCACTGTAACGGTAATATTTTCTTTCGTACACTTCAATAGGAGCTTCATACCCAAATTTTTCACTCCGCATATTTTGCAAATCAAGCTGAACGGTCCGCTTACTTACATAAGATTCTTTTCCTTCGAATTCAAATAATGCTTCTGAACATTCATCGATCAGATCTTCCAGCGTATATTTTCTATATTTATTTTTAAGACATTTATCTAATGTTTTATATCTGATCAGAGCGTTTTTATTGGATGACATACCTTAGTGTTTAATGATTGGGTGTTTGTATTAAGCAATTCGCCTTTTGATCTTTTCTAAAAAACTATTTCTCTTTCAGCGCATTTTCGTCAAAAGTAATGCCCTCCCAGCCAAATTTTATAAAGTTTCGGATATTCTGGTGATCAGTTCCCTCCGGATTTTTCAACACATCTTCTCTATAGAATTCTCCAAAAAGACAAAGTGTTTCTTCTTTTGTCAGATCCTGAATGCTGGCGAAGCTGAAAACTTTACACGAACCGTTATTCTGTCCCGCCTGGTTCGTAGTATCTCCATTCTGAAAAGCAGTAGGAGTAAATTCATAATTTTCATCAATGTGAGCAATAACATCATTAAACTGTATCGTTTCCGGGAAATGTTTTAGTTGTTCTAATAATACCATGAGCCTTGTTTTTTTTAAATTATATATTGGTTTGGCCAATTTGCAGATCTGCCTTTTCGCCTTTTTAATTAAACTTTTTGTAAAAATAATTAAAATTTCTTTATCTACGCAAAATAGTTGCGCAATAACGCATTTACTTTGCACTATCAAAATGAAACAAAATGGAATTTAATGGTAATCATTTAATCGAATTAGGATATAGACCAGCAAAATGGTTTAAAGATGCTATTAGCTATATCAATGAGAATAATCTGGATGAACATCAGATCGCAGAATATCTTGTACAGTTCAAGCAGCCGGACATTATTCCGCTTCATGAAACGGCTAAAGATTTTATGATCAACATCCGTGCAGAACACGAAAGTGAAAGTGATAATGTAGAAAAAGTAATCAGAACCATGAAAGTCCTGATGAAAACTCCTACACTGATTGACGGAGCTTTAATGCCTGATGCCTGCCCTACAGGTCCTGAAGGTCAAATCCCGGTAGGTGGTGTGGTGGTTGCCAAAAATGCCATTCACCCAGGATTTCATAGCGCTGATATCTGCTGTTCTGTGATGTTGACAGATTTTGGAAAAACAAATCCTAAAGATGTCTTAGATGCAGCTCATTCTATAACACATTTTGGATATGGAGGAAGACCAAGAGGAGAACAAATGCCAATGTCCCAGGAACTGATGGATGCTTTCAGAGAAAATGAATTCTTAAATGATGAAAAACTGATCAGCATTGCCCGTTCTCATATGGGAACTCAGGGAGACGGAAACCACTTCCTTTTCGTGGGAATTTCCAAAAATACAGGAAATACCATGATGGTCACACATCACGGTTCCAGAGCACCGGGAGCTGCATTATATGATAAAGGAATGAAGGTTGCCAACCGTTTCAGACAGGAAATATCCCCTGAAACATTGAGAGAAAACGCCTGGATTCCTTATGATACCGAAGAAGGACAATCCTATTGGGAAGCGCTACAGCTGATCAGACAATGGACAAAAGAAAACCATACTTCCCTTCATGATGCAGTTTTGAACAAACTGGAAATGGAGAAGAAAGATAGATATTGGAATGAGCATAACTTCGTTTTCAAAGATGGAGATCTGTTCTACCATGCAAAAGGAGCTACTCCGCTGGATGATAAATTCATGCCTGATATCACGGGACCAAGACTGATCCCGTTGAATATGGCAGAACCGGTATTGATCGTTCAGGGAAAAACAAATGAAAGAAACCTAGGTTTCGCACCGCATGGAGCCGGAAGAAACTTCAGCAGAAGCCAGCATAAAAGATCTTTGGCTCATAAAACGACTGAAGAAATCTTCAATGAGGAAACAGAAGGATTGGATATCCGTTTCTACTCCAATGAAGTTGATATTTCTGAACTTCCCAGCGCCTATAAAAGTGCGAAGAATGTAAGAGCACAGATTGAGGAGTACGGACTTTGCGAAGTTCTGGATGAAGTGATGCCTTATGGATGTATTATGGCTGGAGACGTGCAGAAGAACGCACCATGGAAGAAAAAGAAGAAATTCAGAAAAGCATAATTTTTAATATTTAAAACTTGCTTACTATGCAAACCTTATAGGTTGATAAAAACTAATAACCAAGCCTTACAGGTGTAAAAGCCTGTAGGGTTCATGAAAACTTTTTTCATAACGGCAGGGGCAGTAGCTCAGATGGTAGAGCAACAAATTACTTTTCGCTGCAGGCAACTAAAGTTCCTATAAATCGCCAAGATTGTGGGTCACAGGTTCGAGTCCTGTCTGCTCCTCAAAATAACGAAAATGCTTATATTCACGTATTCGTCATTTTCATAAGATAAAAAAATTGAAGGCAAAGAAAGTTCCTATAATTCAGAATTACTTTCCGCCTTTTTACAAATTATAAGGCAAAGGGAGTTCCTATATTTTTTGGAAAAATACTCCCCGCTTTTTATAAACTATAGGTAAAAGGAGTTCCTATACTCTTCACTTTTAATGAATCTACTCCTCACTTATTTTTTAAACTTAAAACAATGAAAACACTACAATTATTCAATGCTGTACTGGCTAGAAAATCTGATGAAAAGCCACTTATTTCTGATAATGGTTTTATCATTGAGCCTGATGCAGTTTGGGCAAAAAAAGAGATCATCTCTTATTATGCAAAGGAAAAACTGAATGGAAATGATTTGAATAAAACCTTTCATAAATCCTGGGAGAAAATAAAAAATACTTCCAGAATAGAATTGTTTTTTGAACAGATCGAACATTATATTTCAACATACGGAAGTAATTTTCAGAACGAAATTTATATTCCTGAAGAAGTTTTGAATGTTCCAAACATGAAACTGATCTTTAAAGTAGTCAAAGCCTATACTGTAGAAGAAATGCAGGAAAAATGCCTTTCTCTTTTAAGATCCGGAATTGCTTTGAAAGAAGAAACTATTGATGATCTGCTTTCTATTTTGCATACAGAACTGGACTATGATTTTACGGGAAAAGAAAACATCAAAAATAAAGAAGCGATCATAAAAATAGCCGACTTATATGACATCTATCCTGAAAATCCCGTTGAGTTTTTCCGTTATGTCATTTATAAAACAACGAATACAACGCTTCTCATTAAAAATGATGATTTAATTAATGTAATCAAGCAAAGTAAATTTAATCCAACATATCTGTTTGAAAGCTTTGGACTGGAAAAACTGGCAGAAATTTTTAACAGATTTAAGCCTTTATTCCTTGCCTATAAAAACAGAGCTCCAAAAGTGGTCAATAAAATATCCAAGCTGTCTAAAATACACCATAAGCCATTCATTTCAAACCCATTGAATGATGCTACCAATACATTGCTGGAAAACAGCGATTGGCATTGGCTGGAAAATGCGACACCGTTTGCATTATTCAAAGCATTGTCAGCATGTCATTCAAGAATGTATGGTCAGGATACTTTTGTTTACAGAGTCAGAAATGGAAAATCATGGACTAAAAAAGGTAAGGAAACTTACGTGAATCAATTTAATTATGATTTCATTCTGGACTTTTTGAAACTGAAATATGAGAGCCTTTCCGGAAAGAAATTCTATTTCCCGGAGAATGTAGAATTTGCATTGCCAACTTCTGAAAAAATGTTTGTGGGAAATATTCCTACCGGAACGCGTTTTTATGGTGATAGACTAGCTGTGGGTATTTATTGGGAAGATCAGTGGGGTGCCCGAGACCTTGACCTTTCAGGATTGAATATTGCCGGAAAAATAGGTTGGAATGCCGCTTATAATCATGGGGAAGGACAATTGATGTATTCCGGAGATATGACTTCTGCTCCCAACGGTGCTGTTGAATATCTTTACGCCAATAAAGGGCTGAGTACGCCAACACTTGTCATGAATAACGTTTTCAGTGGTGATACGAATTGTGGATATAAAATCGTCATCGGAAAAGGAGATAACATTTCCTACGACTATATGATGAATCCTAACAATCTCTTTGCTGAAGCCAGATGTAACTCGGTTCAGAAACAAATGATTCTGGGAATGCTGTTACCAAAGGACGGAAAGCAATGTTTCGTACTGTTGAATTTCGGAGCGGGACATTCTCAAGTTTCAGGAAATAATGAGGTATCCATCATGGCAACCAGTGCCTTGTATCAGCAATGGTACGAAGCAATGTCTTTCAATGAGCTTATCAAAGAGCTTGGAGCAGAGATTACAACAAAAAAAGCGGAAGCTGATTTTGATTTCTCACTGGAAAGCCTTGAAAAAGATAGTTTTATCAGGATTTTTAAATAAATCCTATCACGTCATCTGATTGTATCGGGTGGCGTTTTTTTGTGGATGGAGCTGGGTATAGAGGAGAATAAAGAAACGTTGAGAACCACCCCGTCAAAAATTCTTTGAATTTTCGCCACCCCTCCAGAGGAGGGGAATTTTCCCGTCTTCAGTTGGGATGTTGGTCAGTATTATACATTCACCTTTTTAACAGAAAAAATATCTTCATTTATATCAATGATAACTTTCTTTCCATAATCGATCTGAATCGTAAACATATTCTCCAGTGGAAACTGAAGTACAGCCTGAAGGATCAGACGAATGACTCCGGCATGGGTGATGACCAGCACTTTTTTGATATCTTTTTTCTGAGTGAGTTCCTTCCAGAAACTGAGGACACGGACCTGCATTTCAAGTAGATTTTCACCTCCAGAAGCTTTTACATTGAGAAAATCTTTGTACCACGGATTGATTTCTTCTTCCGAAATATCAGTCCATTTTTGCAGTTCCCAGTTCCCGAAATTCATTTCGCGAATTCTTTCATCTATTATATAATTAAGCCTAAAATAATCTGCTAAAAAATGGCAGCGTTGTGAAGGGCTTGAAACAATAAAGTCATAGTCGTTATTCAAATTTATTTCTTTAAAATCCTGCGCATACTCCTTCCGTAATGGTATTTCTGCAAAACCATAACACAGGTTTTCAGGATTTTCTACAGCGGTATGACGAATCAGATGAATTTCCATACGATCATTGTTCCTAAGTAAAACAAAACTTCACAAACCTGCTGAACAGACCCCAGACAATCTCCGGTATAGCCTCCGATATGCTTTTTAAAATACCACCCCATATACACTTTCCCAAGATATGCCAGGGCAAATGCAAAAATCAAATGCCAGTCCGGGATCAGGTAAAAAGCAAGTAAAACACTGATAAATCCTACTATTAAAGCCATTCCGTCCAATGGTTTATTGGCTAAAGGTTTCGATTTGCTGACATCAATATCCGTAACATATTGATGAGTATAAATCATTGTTCCCGAAATAAAGCGGCTTACGGTATGCCCTAGAATAACAATGAGTAAAACTCCCACGGGATCAGCCATTCCCAACGCCTGAATACTGTAAAATTTTAACGCAAAAAGCAGGATAATCCCAATAGTTCCGTACGCTCCTACCCGGCTGTCTTTCATGATGGTGAGAATTTTCTCTTTCCCATATCCCCCTCCGAAACTGTCGCACATATCTGTAAAACCATCTTCATGAAATGCTCCGGTCAATAAAACACTGGAAATCATCATTAAAACGATTCCTATTTCAAGATTAAAAAGCAATGTTGAAAGATAAAGAATCACGGCATTGATCAATCCTACCAAGAGCCCGACCCAGGCAAAGTATTTTTGAGATTTATTCATGATCTCACTAGAATAAGGAACGGTAAACGGAACCGGAATTCTTGTGAAGAACATGAGTGCTGTGGCAAAATAGATCATTTCATTCTTGAGGACTTTCATACGTTCTTTTTAAATATAAAACTGGTTTAACCAATTCCCGTAAAATTAGGAAAGCTTTTAACAATGGTAAAGAGATCAATTAAAAAAATGAGAAACATGAATCTTATCATTCGAAGTTCATCCCTTTTATTTCCGGAGTATTTTTAGTTTTGCACCATAATAACCATGAAAAAAAACAAATGAAAAAAGCGTATTTCGTTGGATTGTGTCTTCTATCCATAGTAAGCTGTTCGGCTCCCGGTGATGAACTGGAAACTTTAAATGAGTCGCAAACTCTTAACGAATCTTCTGCTAACAAATTAGCAAAAGGAGGCTTCAGAGATAATCCGGATACACCTACTCCACCTCCCGCAGGAATCTGGTCCAAATCATTTTATTTAACTAATCCTATTTACGGTTTCTACAGTGATCTTACTAAAAAGCATCTGTACAATACCTCACCTTTACCATCCGAACTTCCTAAATCCTATCCTGGACTGAGCTATTATTTTCAGGAGAGATTATTAGGTTCTGCAGATGGGCCCGGCCCGGTAATTTCAAGATGGTTTCACACCGGAACTAATGATCTGGTATTAACGACTAATCCTAATGAATTGAGTGGGCAAAGTTACTGGGAGAAAAAAGATCTGGGTACCAGCTATAATGGTGATGAACCGGGAAGCTTTCCGATTTACAGGTATTTTAATTCTGATAAAAAGACCCACTTCTATACCAGAGATAAGAATGAACTGGGAGATGGAAAAGACGGCTATTCTTATGAAGGAATTGCTTTCTACTTAAAAGATTCTGAGCCTAAAGCGTATCGAGTTCGTGACGGGCAGTTTTTCCAGGATAATGCAACGGGAGCTTTGTACATCGTATTTGAAAGTACCCTGAGACGTATCGAATCCTTTGCAGTGATCAATAATCTGTTTGCTGTTCAGGGCAAAGCTTATTTGCTCTATAAAGTAAATATAGAAGATTACACAGGAGAAAGAGGGGCTGACATCACTTCAGGAACCCAACTGGTACGAAACACCAATACTGGAAAACTATATTTGGTAGATGATGGTTTATACAGGTATATTCCTACCATGCAGATATTTAATTCATATAAATTGAATGAAGATGCTATTCAAAATAAACCTGTAAGAATGATGTTTACAGGTAAAGATGTTGCACATACTTATTAATAGTATTTATTTTAAGATAAAAGGGGCTTTACTGCCCCTTTATTATTTTCTAAAGCTAAGATGATTTATTTGAAATATGAGCATCTTCAAAGCTTGACATTTCATTCAGAAAATTAACAGCACTTTGAATAATCGGATATGCCAATGCACAGCCTGTTCCTTCACCAAGACGAAGATTGAGGTTTAAAATAGCATTCTCTCTCATCAGCCCTAACAGTTGAGGGTGGGCATTTTCATTGCTTACATGACAGAAGATACAGTTGTTCAGAATCTCAGGATTCTTTTTCCAGACTGTCGCTACAGCTACTGTGGCAATAAATCCATCCACCATGATCAGCATGTTATGATGGTAAGCTTCTTCTATTGCTCCAATCATTTGGGCAATTTCTAATCCACCAAAAGTTTGCGCAATTTCATCCTCAGTCATGGCAGCCGGATATTTTTCTATAGCTTCTGTTAATATACTGATCTTATTCTGCAGCTGATGGTCATTGAGTCCGGTTCCTCGTCCGATACAGTTTATAATCGGGATATCAAAAAGTTTACTCATCATCAGAGAAGAAGCAGAAGTATTCCCGATCCCCATTTCACCGAAACCAATGATATTACATCCTTTTTCCACAATATCAGTAACCACAGCCTTTCCATTTTTAAGCGCCTGCTGATATTCTTCAGGAGTCATGGCTGGTTCTTCCAGAATATTACGGCTGGATTTTCGGACTTTTTTATTTACCAGATTTAGTCCTTCCGGAAAATCAAAATTGACTCCGGCATCTACAATGTTAATCTTAATACCATGCTGTCTGCAAAAAACATTGATCGCAGCACCTCCACCTAAGAAATTCATCACCATCTGATAGGTTACTTCCTGAGGATAGGCACTTACGCCTGCGGCAGCAATCCCGTGATCGGCAGCGAAAACCACCATATGAGGATTCAATAACTGGGGAGAAGTGGTTTTCTGAACCAGTCCGATTTTGTGGGCAATATGTTCAAGATGTCCTAATGCACCTAATGGTTTTGTTTTAAAATCAATTTTATGCTGTAGTTCTGATGATAACATGGATGTCAAATATAGTTTTGTTAAAGAAGTGCAATATTAGTGAAATAGGGATTATTTTGTATTGTTTGTTTGTAGTTTTTATAAGCTGGAAGATGGAGGCTGGAAGTTATAAGCCACCCTCTCACCCCGAATCTCGAATCTCGAATCCCACAACTCTCAAACTCTATTACCCTAAAACCCATTCCACGAATCTCGTCACTCAAAACAACTACGTAAGTACATTGCGTACACCATCACTTACTTTGCATTATAAATAACAAATAATGACACCAAAAATACTAGAAAAAATAAAAGAAGTTGAGGCTACGCGGGGCGTAGAAGTTCTTCTTGCCGTAGAATCAGGAAGCAGAGCCTGGGGTTTTGCGTCTCCTGACAGTGATTATGATATACGTTTTATATACCGTCATGAAAAGGACTGGTATCTTTCTCCCTGGGAGAAGGATGAAACCATAGAATTTATGACAGAAGATGATCTGGATGGTTCGGGTTGGGATCTGCGAAAGACTTTTCATCTTTTGCTGAAGTCGAATGCTGCCTTGCTGAGCTGGTTCTATTCTCCTATCGTTTATAAAGTAGATGAAAAGTTTGTAGAACTCTTCAGACCTTTGGCCGATGCCTGTTTTTCCCCAGTCGCGGTTTCCTATCATTATTTGAGCATAAGCAAGAAATATCTGGAAGCGTGCAGAAGTGATGAAGTAAAATTAAAAAGTTATTTTTATTGCCTCCGAACCACCCTTACAGGAAAATGGATCATAGAGAAAGGAACGGTACCGCCTGTCTTGTTCAGTGACTTGCTTGTTTTAACAGATGATACCACCAGACGGAAAATAGAAGACCTTGTTGCCTTAAAAGCGACTAAAGGAGAATCTTACTACCATCCGAACGATTGGGAACTGTTTGATTTTCTTGAAAAAACAGTCGCTGAAAATGAGGAAAAATCGAAGAGTTTATTAGGAGGAAAAGCGGATAAAGGTGAGATGGAGAAGGTTTTTAGGGAGATATTGGAGAAATGTTAGAGATTACGGGAAGCCGTAGTCTTTTTTTATGGATTGGAAATATATTTGTTTGTTGGGGGAACTGCTTAATTAAATAGAAATTAATATATTAGAAAAAACTAAAAATTATGACAATTAACAGAGGTTCAGAGTGGAGAAAATGGGATTTGCATTTACATACACCCGCATCGTATGACTATAAAGATAAATCCATTACAAATTCAGAAATTATAGAAGAATTTAAAAAAAATGATCTGGCTGTTGTTGCAATTACTGACCATCATATCATTGACACAAAAAGAATTATTGAACTACAAAAACTTGGTTCAGAAAAAAACATAAGCATATTCCCGGGAATAGAATTTCTATCCGACTCAAGAGGAGAAGAACCAATACACTTTATAGCCATTTTTGGTGAAGATTGTAATTTAGAATTTATTTGGAAACAAATAGAAAGTAGAACAAATATTTCAAGAATTCAAGGAGAAGGAAAAGCCTACAATGAAGTCTATTGTAATATACTTGAAACAGCCAACTTAATTAAAGAATTAGGAGGAATCTTAACCATTCATGCCGGGAAAAAAACAAATGGAATTGAAAATATCACTCATAGTTTACCACATGGAATAGCTCAAAAAGAAGATATTGCAAAAGCAATTGATATTTTTGAGATGGGAAAAGAAGCTGATTGTGAAGGATATGAAAGTAAAGTAATTCCTTATTTAATCAAAAAAATTAATAAGCATATACCTTTAATAATTTGTTCCGATAATCATAAAATTACTGATTATATTATTAAACAAAATCTTTGGATTAAAGCTCAACCGACTTTTGAAGGATTAAAACAAATTATTTATGAACCGACAGAAAGAGTTAAAATTCAAAAAGAGGAGCCTGATTCTAATAAATTAGACCAACTAATTATTGATCAGGTAAAATTCAGTAGTTATATCAAACATTTCTGGAGAAACAAAGATGAGAAAAAGGAAATTGAGATTTCAAACTTAGAAAATATAATTCTTAAAATTCAGGAATCAATTGATTCTAATTTACTAAGCGAAGAAGAGAAAAAACAAAACTCTGATTTTCTTAATCTTGAGGTTGAAGATAAGTTTAAAGAAGAAAGTATTGGTAATATTACTTTCATCGTTGAAGGTAGAAAATATAGTTATTTTAAATTCCAAAAATTCACTCCTAAACCAATTTATTTCAATAAAAATCTGAATGTAATAATAGGAGGAAAATCTTCTGGAAAGTCTATTTTATTATATAATATAGCTAGAACACTCCTTAATACTGAAAAACTAGGAAAAATATTTATAGAAGAAGGAAAAGAAAATGAATTCAATTTTAGAATAAAAAGTGATGCAAATCTAGAACCAGATCAAAATTATAATTTTGAAATAAAAACTAAAGTTCCAAATATTTCACAAACTAGATTTGATTATAACGGAAATAGTATTCTCTCTGAGGTCATTTATATTCCACAAAATTATTTAATAAAATTAGCAGAACCAGAATATTATAAAAAGGGAGAATCTCTTAATAAACTTATAAGAAATCTTATAGTAGAAAAAGAAGAATTTAGAGCGATGTATGATGATATTTTTATTGCTCGCGTTAAAAAAAATGATGAAACTAGAAAAACTTTAATAAGGAGTTACTTTGAAACTAAAGAAACAATAGACATGTTAATTGTTAATCTTGGAGGCAAAGGAAATAAAGAAGATATAGAGAAAGTACTTAAACATAATGAGGGGAAAATTTTAGAATTAAAAGAAAAAACAGGATTAGACAAAGAACAAATTGAATCTTATCAGATAAAGCAAAAGGAGCTTGAAAAAATAGAAAAAGATGAATCAGACTTACAAAATGATAAATTAGCTATCAAAGAGTTCAATAGAAATAGTATTAGTACTTTAAAAACTTTAGTAGAAGATATAGAGAATTTGGAGATCAAAACACCTCAAATCAAAATAGATTTTATTAAGCAATATGAAGAGTTAAAAACTATATTATCTTCTATAGAAATTTATGATAATAATATTGATAGAGAAAATCATATATTTCAAAATCAATTGAAATTTATAAAAACTGAAAAAATAAAAAAAGAAGATGAGTTAAAACCATACAAACAAAATGAGGAGACCGAAAAACAAATAAAATTATATGAAGATTCAAATAAAACTGAATCACAAAAACTAAATAGTATTATTGAAGATGAAAAAAATATAGAGCAAAAAAGAAAAGATTTGTTAAAGATTAAAAAACAGATATTTAAACTCTACAAAGAAACCTATTTAGAATATGAAGACGTTATTAATCTTTTAAAGCCCAGAACTGAATCATTTAAAGAGGAAAATTTAGAAATAAAAGGAAAAGTAAAATTTAATTTTCCAAAACTAGAAAAATCAATGTGGGATATTAGTCACGGAAAATCAAAATCATATGATGATTGGAATATTTTTGATAAGAATCTAAAGGCTACTTCCTCATATCCTCTAAAAAATTTCATAAATGACATTCAATCAATTTTTGAATCCATTGATAATGGAAGCTATAAACTACGCAGTAGTTTTTCAAAAGAATATGCTATAGATATTTTATTAGATGATTACTTTTATGATTACTGGGAAGTAACATATAAAGGTGATAAAATAGGAAGCATGTCTACAGGAAAAGCAAGTTTTGTAATATTAATGATTATCATTGGATTAAGCGAATCACCATCTCCAATTTTAATAGATCAACCAGAAGACAACCTTGATAATAGGTCTATTTCAGATGATTTAGTTAAGTATCTCAAAAAAAAGAAAACCGAAAGACAAATTATATTAGTAACTCATAATGCTAATATTGCTGTAAATGCTGATGCAGAAAATATAATAGTCGCAAGCCAAAAAGGGCAAAGCGACAGGGATAATTCTGATTGCCCTTATCAATTTGATTATATAAATGGAGCTTTAGAAGACATTAAACCGTTAAATGAAAATATAAAAAGCTTACTTCCTAATATGAGTATTAGAGAACATATTAAAGATATTTTAGAAGGAGGAGAAATTGCATTCAAAAAACGTGAAGAAAAATATGGATTCTAAAATGACCATCCAAGACCTAAAAAATAAAAACCTCCTCCTTTTCGAAGCCATTTCCGGAAGCCGGGCTTTTGGGCTGGCAACGGAGAATTCTGATACGGATATCCGTGGGGTGTATTATCTACCGAAGGAAGATTTCTTTGGACTGAACTATATTCCGCAGATTTCCAATGAAACGAATGACATTACATATTATGAAATCGGGAGGTTTGTAGAACTGTTGCAGAAAAACAACCCTAATATTCTGGAAATTCTGGCAAGTCCTGAGGATTGTATTCAATACAAACACCCGTTGATGGATTTACTGAAACCTGAAGATTTCCTGTCAAAATTATGTAAAGATACCTTTGCAGGTTATGCTGTATCGCAGATTAAAAAGGCAAAAGGACTCAACAAAAAGATCTTAAATCCTATCGATAAAGAAAGAAAATCGATCCTGGATTTCTGTTTTATTCTTGATGGGCAGGGTTCTGTACCCTTGAAAAAATGGCTGCATGAATTCCCTTCCACTGGCGGGGGAAATGGTCTTTTACAGGAAAAATGCGGATTGGTGGGTATTGATCATACCAAGGGAATGTATGCTTTATTTTATGATGAATCGGGAACATTGGGATATAAAGGTATTATTCAAAATGAAGAAGCTAATCAGGTTTCCGTATCCTCTGTTCCCAAAGATGAAAAACCGACTGCTTATCTGTTTTGCAATCTGGATGCCTACTCTGTTTACTGTAAAGATTACAGGGAATACTGGAAATGGGTTGCTGAGCGCAATGAAGACCGCTATAACGTCAATCAGACCCACGGACAAAATTACGACAGCAAAAATATGATGCATACCATCCGGCTGCTGCAGTCCTGTGAACAGATTTTTAAAACCAATTCACTGACGATACGCGTAGAAAACCGCGACGAACTGTTAGATATCAAAGCAGGCAACCAGTCTTATGAAAGTGTTATGGAAAAGGCAGAAAACCTGATACAATCTATAGAAAATCATTATTCCAAGTCAAATCTTCCTGATGCTCCGGATTTAGAAAAAACAACAAAAATCCTGATTGAGATAAGGGAAAAACTGTACAATAATGATGAATTATAAATGATGAGTTATGAGTGGCAGTATTGATCAATTCCAGCACTTCCACTCTCTGACTCTCACCCCCCTTCACTCGTTCCACTCTCCCACTCTAAAAACCTCAAACCCTCTCACTCTCAAACCCAGCAACTCACCTCTTCGACACCTTTGCCATCGGATTATAATCCAGGCAGATTTTGATCCAGTATTCAAAATCATCAGCTTTTTTAAAACCAATGGGTTCTACATAGCAATATCCTGTAAGCTGCTTCCCTTTCATGATCATCGGCAGAAATCCCTTTTTCTCCGAAACCTCATCTTCCAGTTCAGGATCATAACGGCACATCAGATTATCATGACTGATGTTGATACACATCTTTCCGTTTACCAAAAAAGACAGTCCGCTGAACATTTTCTTCTCTTCAACCTCAATATTTTCTACTATTGAAAGCCGTTCACGTACCCGGTCGGCAAGTTCAGTGCTGTAAGCCATGATTTCAATTTTTTTTGACCTATCCCATTTAGCAATAATAGCTTCGACAGGCTCAGCCTGACAACGCTTAAAAATTTCGATTGGTATTCGAGTTGTCACCCTGAGCCTGTCGAAGGGCTATCAATAAGAAAACCTTTGTTAATCTTTAAGCTCGAGTATTAATTAAAAAGATAAATCGATTAACTTTTTTGTTATTAAAATTAATTAAAAAAGGTGATAATCACACTATTTCTTCCATTTAATTGATAGATTCTTATTTTGAAAAATAAAATTTTATTTAAATTAATTATTGTTTTACGATAATTAATTATACATTTGCAATATCAATTATTATTCATGCCATGAACCAGACCAAAATTATTTCAAGGATTTTATTTTATATCTGCTCCTTACTTTCGGCCGGATATCTGATCACTTTTGTATATTCTCTGTTCTGTCTTATCACCGGATTTTCGATTACGCCTTATAAAGGAGAAAAGTTCCTTCACATCAATTATCCTTTTACGGAGCAGCCGTTTCTGAATATCGAAAACAATTATCCCTATATGATCTTTTCTTTTATGTTGGTGCTTATTACTTATGGAATCTTTTTCTGGCTGTCTGCCAGGGTTTTCAAAGTATTTTTCCAGCAGAAACTGTTTACTCAGGAAAATATCATTCAGCTTAAGAGATTTTACCTGTATAATATTTTCATCCCGCTTCCATTAGTGATTATCGCGAGTTTCTCTGTGGAAGTAGAAAGTATGATATGGGGACTGGTGTTTATTCACTTTATGCTTGGAATTTTCTGTTTGTTTCTTGCGAATATCTTTAAGCAAGGACTACATTTGCAAAACGAACAAGACCTATTTATTTAAAATGCCAATTATAGTCAACTTAGATGTGATGCTTGCCAAACGAAAAATGCAGAGTAAAGAATTGGCCGAAAAACTAGGTATCACCCCCGTCAACCTCTCTATCCTTAAAACAGGAAAAGCCAAAGGAGTTCGTTTTGATACTCTGGAAGCCATCTGCAAAATCCTGGAATGCCAGCCGGGAGATATTCTTGAATTTAAAGAGTAGTTGGTGGTGTGAGTGAGAGAGTTTGAGCGTAAGAGTGTTTTAGAGTGGGAGTGTAAAATTTCACTTCTAACTTCTAGCCTCCAGCTTCCAGCCACTAACTTCTAACCTCTAATTTCTAACTTCTAAATCATCAGCTGCCGAAAGGCCGCCTGTCTTTCTATTCCCTAAACACAACACTATGAATACATTATCCATTAACAACCTTAGCCTCACCTACAAAAATGGTTTCCAGGCTATTAAAGACATTTCACTGGACATTAAAAACGGAATGTTCGGGCTGCTTGGGCCCAACGGAGCCGGAAAATCGTCTCTGATGAAAACCATTGTAGGACTTCAGAAACCCACGTCAGGAACACTGCTTTTCAATGAAGTGGATATTATTAAAAATCCCGATTATATCAAGCAGAATCTGGGATTTCTCCCTCAGGATTTCGGCGTATATCCGAAAGTGTCAGCCTATGATCTATTGGAACATATTGCTGTATTGAAAGGCATTACCGATAAAAGCAAGCGTAAAAATCAAATTCTGAGCCTGCTGGAAAAGGTCAACCTTTCTGATTTCGCTAAAAAAGAAGTTCATACTTTTTCAGGGGGGATGAAGCAGCGTTTTGGGGTTGCCCAGGCATTATTGGGAGATCCTAAAATCATCATTGTGGATGAACCTACCGCAGGATTGGATCCGGAGGAACGCAACCGCTTCAATACGCTGCTCAACGACATCAGCCAGGATGTTATCGTCATCCTTTCTACCCATCTCGTTGAAGATGTCCGAAATCTCTGTTCAGAAATGGCGGTAATGAATCATGGGCAGATTCTCAGAAAAGGAAATCCCGGAAAACTGATTGCTGAACTGGAAAACAGAATCTGGTCAAAACCTATTGATAAAAATGAACTGGAAAACTATCACTCCAGCTATGAAATCATCAGCAGACAACTTCTCGAAAGAGAACTTCACATTACCATATTTTCTGAAGAATCTCCAAAGGACTTTAGTTCCGTAACGCCTTTACTGGAACACGTTTACTTCCATACACTCACCCAAAAACCTTAATCATGAACACTCTATTTTTATTCGAAGCCAGACGCAGCACCCAGCACTGGCTCACCTATCTTGTGGCCTTACTTTTAGTAGGGATCGGTATTTTTTGCGGGAATCAGTTTAATCTTTCGATAGGAGAAGGAATTTATTTAAACTCACCCTATACCATCGGTTTTATGACCGGAATGCTGAGTCTTGCCGTGATTTTTTTTGCCACTGTGTATGCCTTACAGCTGTTGTTTAAAGATCATGATTCAAAATTTGACAGCATTCTATTTTCATTTCCATTTTCAAAATCCACTTATCTGAAAGGGAAATTTATCGCTTATTTTCTTCAGACATTTATAAGTTTTTCGTTATTAATGGCTGGATTTCTCATAGGTCAGATGATGCGTACCGGAACTGAAATGCAGGAAGCTTTTCATATCATCCATTACCTCTACCCATTATTGCTTTTCGGTTTTATCAACAGTTTTTTTGTATGCAGTTTTCTATTTCTCATTGCTGTTATTGTAAAAAGAAAACTGCTGGTTGTAGTGGGCGGGCTGCTTCTGTATGTGCTCTATATGATTATTTTACTGTTTTCCAACTCCCCTTTTATGGCGGGAAGTCTGCCTCAGTCATTGGAAACACAGCAATTTTCAGCTTTCATTGATCCTTTTGGACTATCTGCTTATTTCATGCAGGCTCGTGATCTTAGTTCGCATCAGAAAAATATTCAGATGGTTCCTTTTACAGGATATCTGTTGTTCAACAGGCTTCTGTTTTTCTTTATATCAGTGGGAATTCTTTTCCTTTCACTCAGATTATTTTCTTTTTCTAATACCTCCGGAAAGAAAGTAAAAACATTGTCAAACGTTCATACGCTCTCTGAAACAAATGCCTCAGAATACTCCACAGTTATCCCTAGCTTTAATCGGTTGAACTCTTTCCGGTCTGTACTCTCTTTTACAAAAACTGACCTTACATACCTGTTCAAGAGCGTTGCTGTTCCTGCCGTTTCCATCCTTTTATTATTTTGTGTCGGAATGGAAATGTATGCCGAAATTGAAAAGGGAATCCGTCTTCCACAGAAGTATGCAGGTTCAGGGCTTATGGCTGCAACGATCTCAGAAAACTTTCATCTTCTTGGATTACTTATTTCAGCTTATTTTCTGAACGATGTCTATTGGAGAAGCCAATCTTCTGGATTTTTCCTGATTGAAAACAGCACTTTTTTCTCTAAAAACCGGTTAACCGGGCATTTTATTTCGATCAGTTTTCTGTTGTTTTTCTTTACCGGAATTTTAATTATTCAGGGCATTATTTTTCAGGCGGCTTATCAGTATTTTCATATCGATTGGAATGCGTATCTCGGTGTTTTCTTTTTCAATACTTTCCCTTTGATCTTATTTTCAGGATTGATCCTTTTGATTAATGACCGAATTCCTCATAAATTCATTGCCCTTGGAGTTGCCATTCTCGCAGTGTTTGTATTATCAGGTCCGGTTTCCGGGAAATTGATTTCCTATCCTCTTTTCAGAATATTTTCTGATTTTAAAGGAACTTACAGTGATTTTAATGGCTATGGAATCTATGAAAAAGCTTTTGCCCAAAGACTTCTCTTCGGAGCGGGTATCATCAGTATTTTGTGGGTATTTAACAGTATTATAAAAATTAAAAAAGTCTCTGTAATTGCATCTTGCTTCAGTATAATTCTATTGATTTCAGGAATCTTTGCCGGCGTATTGTTTATGAAAGGGTATGTTCCTAAAGATAAAGAGCAGGCTATTTTAAGTTCTGTAGAATATGAAAAGAACTACCGGAAATATGAAGCTCTTCCACAACCTGATATTTCTGACGTTACCACAGAAATTAAACTTTATCCTTCGGAAAACGCTTATCGGATTGTTGGAAAATACACCCTTAAAAATCAAACAGACCAATCCATCAACAAAGTTTTGATCAATTTTAATGATGATTTAAAACTGGAATCTGCTGTAATGACATCAGGTACTGAAACGACAAAAATTCATCAAAACATCACGGAAGTTTCATTAAAACAGCCTCTCCTGCCTGGTAAAACGGCTTCCCTTAATTTCACATTGTCTTATCAATGGTTCGCAGTAAACGGTCATCAATCTTTTAATGCCATTATCGCAGACGGATCTTTTATGAGGATCAGCAGATATTATCCTACCATAGGCTACCAAAAGGATTATGAAATTCAGGATGAAAAACAGCGAAGCCAATTCAAGCTTGGAAAACTTACAGAACTGAAGAAACCGGAAGCTCCTGAAGTTTCAAAAAAGGATTTTATCAATCTGAGTATGATTATTTCCACTGAAAAGAGCCAGACAGCCATAGGAACGGGAGATTTAATAAAAAAATGGTCATCATCCGGCCGTCATTATTTTGAATATAAAGCAGATCAGATTCCTTTCCGGTTTGCCGTTTCATCAGCAAAATATGAGTTAAAAAGTATTAATTATAAAGGAATTACCATCAATATCTTTTATCATCAAAAGCACCATGAAAACGTTGATCATCTTCTTGAAAATGCCAAACTTACTCTAGATTATTGTCAGCAGAATTTCGGGAAGTATCCTTTTAAAACGATCAATTTTGCAGAGATCTCTTCTTTTACCAAAGGTTTTGCTGCCACTGCCTATCCTTCTGCCATCTTTATGCCTGAAGATATGATTTTCCATGCCAATATACTGGCGGATAAGAAGCAGGATGTCATCAATGAATTGGCAGGACATGAGCTTTCACACCTTTGGTGGGGAAACAGCCAGATCAACTCTGATGACCGGGAAGGTTCTGTAATGCTTACCGAAACGCTGGCTATGTATACGGAAATGATGCTTTACAAACAGATGCACGGCAGAGAAAAAATGATAGAGAGAATCAAAGTGCATCAGCAGATCTACGACAATGAAAAAGGTTTGTCCGAAAATGTTCCGATCTATAAAGCGACCGGAGATGCCCCTCATATTTCTTATTCAAAAGGAGCAATGGCCATGGTACAATTGAGTCATGTGATGGGTGAAAGCAGACTCAATACAGCATTAAAAAGCTTTCTCAACAATAATCAATACCCAAAGAAACCTACTTCATTAGATCTGATGAATGAGTTTTACAAAGCTGCTCCTGATGCTTCGGCCAGAAAAGAGATTGACAGATTGTTTAAAACCATAGACAATATAACTGTTATTAATAGCCCCCCAAACCCTTCTGTAAGGGCAAAATAAATGGAATAGATCAGCGGTATTTAATTTTTTTTGAAAATATTTTTCAGGAGTTGTAACAAAATAAAATGATGATTCACTAATTAGTTGATATATCAATAATTGATACATCATTTTAAATCTGAAAATATGGAAAAGTTAAATTCAATAATATTCTACAATATAGACAAAGCGATCCGAGCTTATAGAAACTATGCCCAGCGCCAGCTGAAAGCGCATGGTTTTACGATTACGATCGATCAGTGGCTTATCATCAAAGCGATTCTGGAAAACCCGGGCATTACTCAGAATGAAATTGGTGATCTTGTTTTCAAGGACAATGCTTCTGTCACCAGAATTATTGATTTAATGGTAAAATCAGAATACATCACAAGACATATTCATTCTGAAGACCGCAGGAAAACCAATCTGGAAGTAACAGATTCCGGAGTAAAGGTGATCAAAGAGGTTCAGAACATTGTGGAGAAGAACCGTAAAATGGCTTTGAAGGGGGTTGGTAAGGATGAAATGGAAGTCATGTATTCTGCTTTACTGAAAATTTCAGAAAACTGTCTTAATCCTAAAAAATAAAATACGATGATCAGAATATTTACATTTATTTTTGTCTGGCTGTTGATCTTTTTCAGCAGTATGCTTTCTGCACAGACCCCGCAAAGTTTTTCATTGTCTGGAAACATCAATTCCGGCAAAGCAGAGCAGATGGAGATCAATCTCTTCGATACCCATCAGAAATTGATCAAAACAGAAATTGCTGATAACAATGGCAAGTTCAATTTCAACGATTTAAAAGAAGGAACTTATCAATTAAAGATCAATAAAAACGGTTCTGAAGTCTACCATTCTGAAAACATTGTGTTAGCAAAAAACACTGTTCTGTCTTCTATTGACCTGAATGTAAAATCTATTGAAGGGGTAACGATCACGAAAACCAAGCCTCTCATTGAAAGGCAGGACGGAAAAATGATCATGAATGTTGAAAACAGTATTGCCAGCACTGGAAATTCTGCGTTTGAAGTACTGGAGAAAGCTCCGGGAGTCAATATAGACAACAACGACAATATCAGCCTCCGTGGAAAGGGAAATCTTCTGGTTCAGATTGATGGTAAAAACACGCCTATGACCGGATCTGATCTTGCCAATTATCTTAAAGGAATACCATCCTCTACCATTGAAAAGATAGAATTCATAACGAATCCGTCTTCCAAATATGATGCATCGGGATCTGCCATTATCAATATCAAACTAAAAAAGGAACAGAGAAAGGGAACCAATGGAAGTATTTCAACCTCCCTGGGTACGGGTAAATATGTGAAAAACAACAATAGTTTCAGCATTAACCACAGGAATAAAAAAGTCAATATTTTTGGAAATTACAGCTTTGCGTACAGGGAAGCTTACAACGGTCTGGTACTGGATAGAAATTTCTATGAAGCCAACAATTTCAAAAAAGCATATGTACAGGATAATTATTTGAAATTCAAATTCAACAGCCATCTTGCCAAAGCAGGAATGGATTATTATCTGAATGATAAAAATGTGCTTGGTTTTTCTGTAGGACTGGTTTCAAACAAGTTCAATATTAACGGAGATAATTCTAACGTGACCCTGGGCAGCAATCGTCTTCCTGAAAGCTCTTTCACAACCATCAACAGATCAAATGACCGCTGGACCAATCTTTCATTTAATCTTAATCATAAATACACGATAGATTCTTTAGGTTCTGAAATATCAACCGATTTTGACTATATCAATTACACGAATTCTTCTTTACAAAGTTTTGATACCAGTACTCATGAAATAGCCAGCGGAATGAACAATCTTGATATCATCAAAGGGGATATGGATGGAAAATTGAATATTTATTCTTTAAAGTCTGATCTGACAAAAAACTTAAAGAACGACTGGAAGCTGGAAAGCGGTGTTAAAACGAGTTTTGTAAAGACGGACAATGATCTGAAATTCTTCAATGCAAGCTCAGGAGTTTCCATTCCCGATCTTTCTAAAACCAATCATTTTATTTACGAAGAAAACATCAATGCAGTCTACGGAAATGTCTCTAAAAAATGGGAGAAATTTAAAGCTAATGCAGGGTTGAGACTTGAAAACACGAACGTCAAAGGCACCCAGATTACAACCAACCAGGTCAACAAAAGAAATTATACCCAGCTATTCCCCAGTGCTGTTTTTTCCTATGATCTTACAGATAAAAGTAACCTGGAAGTCAATTTCAGCAGAAGGATTACAAGACCAAGCTACAATCAGCTGAATCCTTTTAAGTTCTATCTTGATCCTACCACGCTGAAGGCCGGAAACCCAGACCTGAATCCACAGATCACGATGAATTATGAATTGACGTACAGTCTTAGTAATAAATATTTCGCCACATTAAGCTACAGCAAGACTTCTGATAACATTACAGACATCTTAAAACCTGTCATAGAAAACGGACAGATTGTAACGGTACAGACGATTGAAAACCTAAGTTCTGCTTCTTATTTTGGGCTAAACCTGATCGCTCCGGTAAAGGTTACCCCATGGTGGGAGATGAACAACAGAGCTAATTTCTACTATGGTTCATACACTGGAAATGTTTCCGGAACCCAGATCAATAACCAAGGGAATTTTACCTATAGCATCAATAGTATTAATTCCTTTAAACTAGGAAATGGGTTCTCCGCTGAACTTACCGGAAATTATAAGGCCAGAGAGGTCTATGCCTATCTGAATGTGAGCCCTAACTGGTATTTGAATATTGGTGCACAGAAGAAATTTAAGAACAACAGTGTACTGAAGCTCTCTTTCACAGATATTTTCTTTACCAGCAACATCAAAGGCCAGACTGTTTATAATGATTATATAGAAAACTTTGCGGTAAAAAGAGATTCGCGTGTCGCCACCATCTCCTATACTTATAATTTTGGTTCTTCTAAAAACGGGCAGCCCAGAAAAACGGGAGGTGCTGAGGATCTTAAGCAGAGAATCGGAAGCTAGCGGGAAGAAGTTGGAACCGCAAAGGCGCGAAGAAAGAGGAATAAAATGTTGGATTTAAGTCGCAAGGATTTTATCTTCGATAAAATTGAGTACCGCATAACTAGTTTATTTTAATCTCTTGCTGAAAATCTTACTCAATATAATATTTAAATTCCTTTGTACCTTTGCGTTCTCCAACTTTATGACCTAAAAAGCAAAAATCCCTCAAATTGAGGGATTTTTTATGTTTATGAATGAATCTTATTAAGCTTCGTTAGAAGGCGTTTCGTTTTCCACTTGGTTTTCTCCTTGTGGTTTTTCTCCTTCTGGTCTTCTTTGTCCTTCTGGTCTTCTCTGTCCCTCAGGTCTTCCTTGTCCTTCCGGTCTTCTTTGACCTTCTGGTCTTCCTTGTCCTTCTGGTCTATTTTGTCCTTCTGGTCTTGCAGGTCTTGGTAAAAGAACTTTACGAGAAAGTTTCATTTTCTTACGGTCATCGTAACCCATGAACTTCACTTCTACTTCGTCACCTTCTGCATATGGAACTTTGTCAAGACGAGCCCACTCAATTTCAGAAATGTGAAGAAGTCCTTCTGTACCTTTAGCAATAGCAACAAAAGCACCGAAATCCATTACTTTCACAACTTTTCCGTTGTAAACTTCGCCTACAACCGGTACGAAAGTAATCTCGTTAATTTTTGCAACAGCAGCATTGATTTTCTCTCTGTCTTTTCCTGCAATCTCGATACGTCCGATCTCTCCTACTTCTTCAATAGCAATCACTGTATCTGTATCTTTCTGCATCTGCTGAATGATTTTTCCTCCAGGTCCGATTACAGCACCAATGAAGTCTTTAGAGATCTCCATTACGACCATTTTAGGAGCGTGAGGTTTCACATCTGCTCTTGGTTCAGAAATAGTTTCAGTGATTTTATTTAAGATGTGTAATCTTCCGTCTCTAGCCTGCATCAAAGCTTTTTCCATGATATCCATAGAAAGACCCTGAATTTTGATATCCATCTGACAAGCAGTGATACCATCTGCAGTACCTGTTACTTTAAAGTCCATATCTCCAAGGTGATCTTCATCTCCTAAGATATCAGAAAGTACAGTGAATTTTCCAGATTTTGTATCCGTGATCAATCCCATTGCAATACCGGAAACAGGTTTTGTAATCTTTACCCCAGCATCCATTAATGCTAATGTTCCTGCACAAACTGTTGCCATTGAAGACGAACCGTTTGATTCTAGGATATCAGAAACAATTCTGATCGTATATGGGTTCTCTTCAGGAATAACTGCCTGTAATGCTCTTTGAGCAAGGTTCCCGTGTCCTACTTCTCTTCTTGAAGTACCTCTTAAAGGTCTTGCTTCACCCGTTGAGAAAGGAGGGAAGTTATAATGTAAGAAGAATTTTTCGTCGTGTTGAGAAATAACGCTGTCTACCATGTTTGCATCTTTCACAGAACCTAAAGTTACTGCTGTTAAAGACTGAGTTTCACCTCTTGTAAACACTGCAGAACCGTGAGCTCCCGGAAGGTAGTCAATTTCTGACCAGATCGGACGGATCGTCTGAGGATCACGACCGTCAAGACGGATATTGTCTTCAAGGATCATCTGACGCATCGCTTCTTTCTCTACATCATGATAATATACTTTTACGAAAGGAGTTACTCTTTCCAATTCTTCTGCATCTTCAGCATATTGAGCTAAAAATTCTTCACGAAGTGCTTTGAATTTTTCTCCTCTCTCTTCTTTACCAGAAGGAGTTCTTGCTACTTCATATACTTTATCGTAAGTCTCTTTCCAAACTTTTGCACGAATTTCTTCGTCGTGGTTTTCGTGAGAGTACTCTCTTTTTGGGAAAGCCTTACCTACTTTTTCTGCTAATCTCTCCTGAGCTTCAATCTGCTTTTTAATTTCAGCATGACCAAAGATGATCGCTTCTAACATTTCCTGCTCAGAAATCTCCTTCATCTCTCCTTCTACCATTACGATTGAATCTTTAGTAGCTCCAACCATAATATCTAATTCAGAATTTTTCAATTCTTCGTAGCTAGGGTTAACAGAAAGTTGTCCGTCAAATCTTACTACTCTTACCTCAGACATTGGTCCATTGAAAGGGATATCAGTAATTGCAATAGCTGCAGAAGCTGCTAAACCTGCTAAATCATCAGGAATCGTTTCTCCGTCATAAGAAATTAAAGAAATCATTACCTGTACTTCAGCGTGGAAATCTTCAGGGAAAAGTGGACGTAATACTCTGTCTACTAATCTCATTGTTAAAATTTCCTGATCTGAAGGTCTTGCTTCTCTACGGAAGAAGTTTCCAGGAATTCTTCCACCTGCATAGAATTTTTCTCTATAATCTACTGTTAATGGTAAAAAATCTACACCAGGATTTGCTTCTTTATTGGCTACAACAGTTGCTAAAAGCATTGTTCCACCCATTTTTACTACCACAGATCCATCAGCCTGCTTGGCCAACTTCCCTGTTTCAATAGTGATTTCTCTGCCATCAGCAAGAGTAATCAGCTCTGTAAACGCTTGAGGTATACTCATAAATTTGTCTTCTTAATACTCCGTATTGAGTATGAATTAATATTTAAACTCTTTAAATTTCGTGTGCAAAGGTACTATATAATAATGATATATTAAATTTTTCAATTGCATTAATAGGCTCTGAAAATACAAAAAATTGGCTATCAATTGATGAAAGATTCAAAAATGTGTATCAGTAATCTCAACTTATTCATTATTCATGAAAATAAAAAAGTATTTTTTTAAAAATAATGCATGGAAAAATCCTGTTGTTTTTGTATTATTGTCTCAAAAAGTGAAAATAACAATCTGATTAGAAAAAAGATATCCATTTCATTATAAAAACGATTAAAATTATTGCAAAAATATAGGCGGATTCCTATATTTGCCCTACTTCACCAATTACAATGCTGTAGGAAAAAAGTTAAGGACCTATCCTTATACAGATAAATAAATGTTTATGACTAATAAAGAAGTACAACCGCAAAGCAGGAATTATACGGTTCCGTTGATTACCATCACCCTGCTTTTTTTTATGTGGGGATTCATCACCTGTATGAATGACATCCTGATCCCCTATCTGAAGCAACTTTTCAATCTTACCTTTTTCGAGTCCATGCTGGTACAGTTCTGCTTTTTCGGAGCTTACTTTATCGGATCTCTGATTTATTTTATGATTTCCATTACGAAAGGAGATCCCATCAATAAATTAGGGTATAAAAAAGGAATCCTGTTCGGAATTTTCCTTGCCGCTTTTGGCTGTGTCTTATTTTACCCGGCAGCTACTTTTTCTTATTATCCTTTGTTTTTGGGGGCTTTATTTATTTTAGGACTCGGCTTTACGGTACTGCAGATTACAGCCAATGCCTATGTTTCATTGCTGGGAAGTGAAGAATCCGCATCCAGCCGATTGAATATGACCCAGGCGTTCAATGCATTCGGAACAACCATTGCTCCAGTGTTGGGAGGACATCTTATTTTTGAATTCTTCTCTTCTCCGGACGGATCATTCAGTGCAGTAGCGACAAGAATTCCTTACTTAATTTTTGCAGGTATTCTTTTATTGGTCGCTTTATTGATTTCCAGAGTGAAGCTTCCTTCATTCCAGATGGGTGAAGAGGAAGTGGTAAAAGGCTGGGGAGCTCTTGAGTTCAGCCATCTGAAATTTGGAGTATTTGCGATGTTCTGCTATGTAGGTGGAGAAGTTGCTGTGGGAAGTTTTATCATCAGTTTCCTTGAGCAGCCCCAGATTATGGGCTTTAATGAAATCATCAGTAAGAATTATCTTTCTCTTTACTGGGGTGGGGCCATGATCGGCCGTTTTCTTGGAGCAATCTCTTTAAACCAATCTTTAAGCCAGAGTAAAAAGGCTCTTTATATGCTGGGTGCAGCGGGAGCTGTTTTTCTTGTGATCTTCAGTATTGTGAATCTTACCTTTTCTCAGATCAGCTTTTTCCTTGTATTCATTGTTCTTAATTTCATTGCCTTTTTCATTGGTAAATCGGCTCCGGCGAGAACGCTGTCAATCTTTGCAGCTGTCAATGTTGTATTATTGATTTCTGCTATGGTAAATCAAGGTGAACTGGCTATGTACAGTATTCTGGGAATCGGAATTTTCAACTCAATTATGTTCTCGAATATTTATACATTAGCGATTTCAGGACTGGGGAAATATACCAGCCAGGGATCTTCCTTAGTGGTAATGGCGATTTTAGGAGGGGCTATCGTTCCTATTTTCCAGGGATATCTTGCGGACCAGTTTGGAGTACAGCATTCATTTATCATTCCTGTATTCTGTTATCTGGTGATTCTGATCTTTGGTGCTTACTGTACCAAATATCTCGGTCATGTGGAAAGCACGGAAGCCAAATCAGGACATTAAAATATATTAGGTTAAAATATACAAAGCGGAATATCTCAAAATATTCCGCTTTTTTTCGATCTTATAATGTAACTTTCTATTAAAATAAGGATAGACCAGCACAATTACAATGAAAACACAATTAAAGCTTGAATACGCAGCATTTCTATTGTTAGGAATATATGCTTTTGCCCAAACAGAATATTCATGGTGGTGGTTTGCAGGACTTTTTCTGGCTCCTGACATTTCCATGTTGGGATATACGGTCAATAATAAAATTGGGGCTGTTTCCTATAATGTCTTCCATCATTTTGGAGTAGCTATTCTCGTTTATCTTGCCGGAACAGCCTTGTCTCTACCCTATTTACAAATGGTTGGAGCAATATTATTTTCTCATTCTGCTTTTGACAGAATATTAGGCTATGGATTGAAATATCCGGATAGTTTTCAGAATACGCATTTGGGGAAGATTGGGAAGAAGGTGGAGAAGTTATAATTGCAGGATGTTAAAACCACCCCGTCAAAAATTCTTTGAATTTTCGCCACCCCTCCGGAAGAGGGGAATTTTCGCTCCTTCAGTTCGAGTATTGTCACAATTGTAATTCCCATCAATACTATTCTTTTATTATCACATGAAAATCAAAGACTTTTAAGAACTTAAGTGCTCTTCTCAAGTGTTTAGTTGTTTCTAAAAAAACTTTTGTTCCTTTTGTGGTTAAAAATTCCCAATACTGCAAAAACAAAAAAGCAACCTCTTTCGAAGTTGCTTTTTATTTTGAAAATCTTTATAGATTATTTTCTTAAACCTAGTTCAGCAATAATTGCTCTATATCTTGCGATATCCTTGTTTTTAAGGTAATCTAATAAACTTTTTCTCTTACCTACCAATTTCACTAGAGATCTCTCTGTGTTGAAATCGTGACGGTTAGCCTTTAGGTGTTGAGATAAGTGATTGATTCTGAAAGTGAAAAGAGCGATTTGTCCTTCAGCACTTCCTGTGTCTTGTGCAGATTTTCCGTGTTTTGCGAAAATTTCCTGCTTTTTGTCTGTTGTTAAGTACATTCCAATATTGTTTAATGATTATTATGTAACGGGTGCAAAATTACGACTATTTTTTGATTCTGCAAACATTATTGATTTCATAAATCAAAATTGATAGAAAAAAATGTTAAAAATTTCTTAATAAATTATATGCTATCCAACGAAAAGGCAGTAATTTTGCATTCGAATTACAAATGAAAAAAATTATATTCTTTACAGCAATTGCTAGTTTTCTATTGATCGGCGTTACTTCGGTAAAAGCTCAGAAATCTGCTGATGATAAAATAAAAAAAGTTCTCTACTTTAATCCCGAGGTAGAACCTGATGTTGACGAGATAAAAGATCCTACCAACACGGCATTCTTTGATGTTATTACTGATAATTTCAGCAGCAGAAGAAATAAAATGCTCCGGGCAGAAGTTCAGGTTCCCTTTGACAGCATAGACAAACAGACCATTGTAGATTACTGCCTCAATAACGATGCAGATTTTGCTATTGTTTCCAAAGTAAGATACTTCAAAGTAGGTTTTGGAAAATACGTTTTCTCCAATCAGGTAGTGGTCAGCATGAAACTTTTTGGTGCTGACGGAAATCTTGTGACTGAAACAGATCATGATACCTATAGAAAAAATATGCGTTTACTGGGATCTACAGTAAATTCTGTTAAAATAGGAACTGAAGGAGCTATAAAAGGAATCATTAAAAAACTGAGAAAACTGAAGCCAACAGAAGCTGAGCTTTAATTTTAAAGTTGGAATATAGGACCTTTGATTACCAATGGTCAATTTTACTTCGCAAATGAATCGTGAATTTTGCGATGAACATACCAGGTTAATTCATAATTCATTCATAGACTACTTCCTGTAGAATATATACCCATTAATTGATAATGTAAAAGCTTTTATTAGCTTAGTTTCATAATTAAATTTATCTCGTTAGAAGAATTCTAATTTAAAGAGGCTGAGAAGAAGTATCATTCGTTTTCAAAAATATCAATTCTTTAGAATATCCGGGCGGATCATATTCTCATAGAGTATGTGCAAATGATCCATTACCTGAATTACAACAATTTTCATGTTAAATATTTGAGCGCTTGTTTTATTTATAAACAGGTGCTTTTTGCATTAAAAAACGCTATAAACAACTGACTGATAGTTAAATATTTTCACCAAATAAGGAATTATTAAATATTTTTTACTATTTTAGTGTACCATTAAAACTAAATCATATGAAAAATCTAAAGAAACTCAGTAGAGAAAAAGCAAAGCAAATTAACGGCGGATCTTTTGAAAGATGCAGTGATATCAATCCATGTTCTGTAGGATGGTGCTGTAATGGGATTTGTTCACCATTTATCTGTCTTGAATAAACTTAACACTCAACTATAAAATAAAATCACATGAAAAATCTAAAAAAAATCAGTAGACAAGCGCAAAAGGAAATCAAAGGCAGTGGGCCTTTCAAAAAATGTACAGAACATTACCAATGTCCGGGCGGATCATGCTGCCATAACATATGCGTTTTAAATCCTTGTCCTTTGGAATAATATATGGATTATTACAGACACCTATTTCTAATAGGTGTTTTTTATTTAATTTTTAAATAAAACATCAATTTAAAGTAAAATATTTTCACCAAACGATGAGTAATATAGAAATATTTATTATTTTAGTTCAACATTAAATCTAAATTATATGAAACATTTAAAGAAACTCAGCAGAGAATCTGCCAAACAAATTAATGGAGGTATGAGACCATTCAGATGCAGCATAACAAGACCTTGCTCCGTTGGATATTGCTGTAACGGAGAATGTATTGATCATGATTGTATGATAGAACCATAATCTTAATATATTGATCATTATGAGAAACTCAAATCTTAAAAAGCTAAACAGACAGGAACAAAAAGGAATTAACGGGGGCGGAATAAAGAAATGCGGCAGCAATGCAGATTGCGGTCCATATCTATGCTGCACCAATAACGTCTGTGTATTCATTCCTACTTCAGAATGTGAACCCATTTAAAAGTATATTGGAATTTTAAAATTTAATTTTTTGAACATCCGCTTCGGTGGGTGTTTTTTTGGCCTTATACTGAAGGACTAAACTTTAATTAATCCTTAAATTTCCCAGTTTATGGCTTAGTCTTAAAAATTTGAATTATTTTTGCATATCCAAAAATTTCACGTTTTGAATTCTAGAGACGAACTTATCTTTAACCCTGCCGATATTGCCGAAACTCTCAGCGAACTTCATGCTGACGAGAGGCTGCTCGCGTTCCTGAAGGTTCCGAAAGAGTACAAAGCAGAAGTTTTTTCACACCTTGATCCTGATTTCCAGGAAGATACCATCAGAAGTATTGGAAGCGATGAAGTTTCTGAAATTCTGAATGCAATGACTCCGGATGACAGGACTGCTCTTTTTGAGGATTTTCCGGATGAGCTTATCAAGTATTCCATCAATCATCTTAATCCGCAGGAAAGAAGAATTGCTTTAAAGCTTCTTGGCTACAACTCTGATTCTATTGCCCGTCTGATGACGCCTTATTATATCCAGATCCGTAAGGAATGGACGGTAAAAAGATGTCTTCAGCAAATCAAAAAGGTAGGAAAAAGAGTGGAAACCATGAACTATCTGTATGTGGTGGATGAAAGAAACCGTCTGATTGATGATTTAGCTGTAGGAAGTTTACTCTTGGCCGAAGAAGATACTTTAGTGTCCGATCTTATGGACAACCATTTTGTGGCGATCACCACGATGACTTCCAAAGAAGATGCCGTTACTTATTTTGAAAAATATGACCGTTCAGCGCTTCCTATTATTACGGAATCGGGAGTTCTTGTAGGGATTGTAACTATTGATGATATCCTTGACCAGATTGAACAGCAAAACACCGAAGACATTCAGAAATTCGGGGGTCTTGAAGCCTTAGATTTACCGTATACCCAGACTTCTCTTATCGAAATGGTAAAGAAGAGAGGAATGTGGCTGATTATATTATTCTTTTCCGAAATGCTCACCGCATCAGCCATGGGATATTTCGAAGACGAAATCCAAAAAGCAGTGGTGCTGGCACTATTTGTTCCATTAATTATTTCCAGTGGTGGAAACTCAGGTTCACAGGCCGCAACACTTATTATTAGAGCAATGGCACTTCAAGAAATCGGTTTAAAAGACTGGTGGTATGTCATGAAAAAAGAAATCTTCACCGGATTGTTTTTAGGAGGAATTTTGGGAATTATCGGTTTCTTAAGAATCATGGTCTGGCATGAGGCAGGCTTCTTCAGTTACGGTGCTCACTGGGTTTATGTAGGACTAAGTGTAGCCGTTTCTTTAGTATTGATCGTACTCTGGGGAACTCTTTCAGGATCAATGGTTCCATTTATCTTAAAGAAATTAAAACTAGACCCTGCTACTTCATCTGCTCCTTTTGTAGCCACTCTTGTAGACGTTACGGGACTTATCATTTACTTTTCTGTAGCCGGACTTTTCTTAACGGGAAAACTTTTGTAATTTTAGGCATCATCTAACATGCCAATATGAAAATCGTTTCACTTGTACCCTCTATTACTGAGGCATTATTTGACCTTGGACTTACTGAAAATGAAGTCATCGGGAGAACAAAATTCTGTATTCATCCTCAGGATAAAATAAAAAATGTACCTGTAATCGGTGGGACCAAAAACATCAATATCGAGAAAATCAAAGCACTGCAACCGGATCTTATTCTTGCCAATAAGGAAGAAAATGTAAAAGATCAGGTGGAAGCTTTAATGGATGAATTTAAGGTAATGGTAACCAATGTGGAAACGATTGAAGACAATTATTATCTGCTTAAAAATCTCGGAAAACTTCTCGGAAAGGAAGACAGAGCACAACTTTTCAATCTCAAAATTTATGATATCCTGAATCAGGCAAAACTGGATACGCCTATTAAAGCGGCTTATCTTATCTGGAACAACCCTTATATGACAATTGGCTCAGATACCTTTATTCATAAGATTTTGTCAGAAATTGGTTTCGAGAATATTTTTAAAGATAAAACCCGTTATCCTCAAATTACCACTGAAGATCTGGCGGATGCCGATGTAATTATGCTTTCTTCCGAACCCTTCCCATTTAAAGAAAAACATATTGAAGAACTGCAGGCTTCCTATCCTGACAAAAACATCATGATCGTAGATGGTGAGGCATTTTCCTGGTATGGAACGCATATTGCGAAATGTGAGAACTACTTTAAAGAATTGCTGGCAGAAGTACACCGTATGCAGTTCTGATTTTTAGACACAAAAGCTTATAACAACCTAATTATATTCAAGTTGCTTCTCAATGCTTGAAAAATACATTTACGTTTTTGAAAATCTTCGGTTTCAAATCACAAATAAGAATCGCTTAAATTCTATGGAATGGTAAATGCTGCCATTATATAGCGTCTCTGTCACAAAAATCGTTAATTTTGTATAGTAAAATTTCTGGTACATTGATCTGTACTATTTATCCATTAAATATTTAATACACATGGCTGATACGGTTATACTATCTGAGGGAGCAGAGTTTGATCACGTTATACAAGAAGTCTCAAAATATATTCACCTTTATGTAATGGCGTTTGAAAAGAATGAACGGACCATAACACAAATAGATAGACGTGAAAATATGTATGGCGGAAACGGAACCGTATATATGATACAGATGTTTGATCAGAAGGAACTGGCTAATAACCGTCTGGCTGCGTATATGGTTTTATTGAATAAAGGTGATGAATCCGGATTTCACACGCACAATCAAAGAAATGAGCAAGAATTGTACGTCGTCATGCATGGAACCGGAGAATATCGTGAAAGAACCGGAACTGAAGGACCAATACGAAAGAAAATTCTTCAGAAAGGGGATATTACAGCCATCAATTCCATAGGCTATCATTCTATTGAAAATACAGGAAACGAGCCTTTAATTATGTTTGTTATTACAACTTATTATTCATAATCTATGAAGGGGTAAGGCTGGAAATTTCTAACTCAACATTCTGCTTCAATACTCTAAAAAAACTCCGACTATAAAAGCCGGAGTCTATATTATATTCGTATTGAAATTCAATTACAAAATCTTGGAAACTTCCTTACAAAGCCATTCCAGCAATTCACGATCTTCGCTGGTGAATGGGTCAACTGTATGAGAATCGATATCAATTTGACCAATATTTATTCCGTCTTTAAAAATAGGAACCACTATTTCTGCTTTCGTATCGATTGAACAGCTTAAGTAGTTGCTTTCTTCATGCACATCAGGAACTACGAATGTTTCATTGGAAACCGCAACCTGACCGCAAATTCCTTTTCCGTAAGGAATAATGGTATGATCGGTAGGAGCTCCTACATAAGGCCCTAAGATCAGCTCCTCTTTATCTCCATTTTTGAAATAGAAACCTGTCCAGTTGAAGTAAGAAATCTCTTGGTCCAAAAGGTGGCATACTTTTTCAAGTTTTTCTTCTGTATTATGCTTAGGACTTTCAAGAATTGAGGAAAGTCTTTTCTTTAATTCTGACATTGTATATATTTTTTAAGAGAATTGTTTTAACGAAAGTTCTTCTTTATATCCAAACATTCCGCGCTCTTTGATCATTTCTGCAACTCCTTCCGGAACCTGGCTTTCCCAGCCTTTCACACAACATGCTATTTTTCTCAGTATTTCTCTGGAGTAAATTTCCAGGAACTCCGGATTATAGTTCGTAATATCTACAATACGATTGTTGTGTTTGAAATATTTGTATAATTCTTTCAGATTTTCTTCTACTTTCAGGTTTGAAGAGTCCAATAATTGGTGCGTTTCAGGATCTTTATAAGGATACAAATACACTCTCATTCCGTTTCTGAAAAACTTCCCGAATGCTTCAAGAATTCCTCCTGACATGTTTTTATAATATTTCTCGTCAAACACCATCAATAGGTTATTTACACCCATTGCAACTCCGATATCTCCACTTGTGTAAGAAGCGAAATAATCGATCAGTCTGTAGTATTCAGAGAAATTTGAAATAATAACTGTATATCCCAACTTACCCAAAATATCTACTCTATCCAGGAAATCCCTTTCATCAATGTCTCCGTCTGCTCTCAGATTGGAAATCGTGATTTCGATAAGGACTTCTGTTTCTTCATGGGTACAGATTGCATCTTTGAAAAACATATCCATACCGTTTTTAAGCATATCAATATTTACTTTCGTTACTGGTCTGAAACTTCCTCTTACCGCGAAAATATTTTTCTTGTACAAAACATCTGCCGGAAGCATATTATTCCCCTCTGAATTGAAGATCACCGCATCGGTCATTCCATTTTTCACCAATTGAAGGGACATCAATCTGTTATCAACATAGGCAAAAGCAGGTCCGCTGAAGTCTATCATATCAATTTCAAGGTTGTCTTTTGCAATATCGTCGTATAGAGATTCTACTAAAGTTCTTGGATTGTCAAAGTAATTGAAAGCCCCGAAAATAAGGTTTACCCCAAGGTTTCCTAAAGTTTCCTGTTGAAGAGTAGCATCATTTTCTTTGAATTTTACGTGGATCACAATCTCATTGTAATCTTCATTTTCTTTGGTCTGAAAACGAATTCCTACCCAGCCGTGGCCTTTTACAGTTTTGTCAAAATTGATGGTGGTTACCGTATTCGCGTAAGAAAAGAATTTTCTATCAGGATTATTATCTCTGGAAATTCTCTCTTCAATCAAAGCGACTTCATATCGAAGCATTTTGCGAAGTCTGTTTTGGGTAACGTACCTGTTTTTTACTTCTTTTCCGTAGATGGCATCACTAAAATCCTTGTCATAGGCAGACATTGCCTTTGCAATCGTACCGGAAGCTCCCCCTGCTCTAAAAAAGTGGCGAACAGTCTCCTGCCCTGCTCCAATTTCTGCGAAAGTACCATAAATAGCAGGATCTAGATTAATTGTTAATGCTTTTTGTTTAGGAGTTAGTTTCTGATACATTAGGACGTGAAATTTTTCGTAAATTTACCAAAATTAAACCAACCTCAAAAGAAAATGAAGTTGAAATTTTTAGGAACTGGTACTTCTCAGGGTGTACCCGTTATAGGCTGTACATGTGAAGTGTGTACTTCCGAAAATCCAAAAGACAAACGTTTGCGCTCTTCCGTGATGATAACTACGGAAGAAAATAAAAAAATACTGATCGACTGTGGTCCGGATTTCAGACAGCAAATGCTTACCAACCACGAACATAACGTAGATATTGCGTTGATTACTCATGAACATAATGATCATGTGATCGGCTTGGATGACATGCGTCCATTAATTTTTAAAAGTGGAAAAGATGTTCCACTCTACTGCTATTCAAGAGTTGCTCATGAAATAAAAAACCGATTTCCTTACGCCTTTGCTGATGTAAGATATCCCGGAGCGCCAGCTTTTGAGCTTCATGAAATTGAAAACAAACCGTTTCAGGTTCTGAATACAGAAATCACTCCTGTGGAGGTAATTCATTATAAAATTACCGTTTTCGGATATAAGTTTAAAAACCTTGCTTACATCACAGATGCCGGCTTTATTTCAGAAACGGAAAAGGAAAAACTGAAGAATCTGGATGTTCTGATATTAAACTGCATCAGGAAATTTGATCCTCACCCTGCCCATTTTATCCTTCCGGATGTGATCAGGCTGTTTGAGGAACTAAAACCTAAGCAATTATTCCTTACTCACATCAGCCATCATTTAGGGTTGCATGATGTTGAAGATAAGGAGCTTCCTTCCGGAATGCACCTTGCCTACGATGGTTTGGAACTAAATTTTTAAAAAAAATTCTTCAAAAAGCTTTTGAACATTGAAAAAAGTTTATATATTTGCACACCAATTTGAAACAAACATCACGTTTGGATTCAACATCAAGCCCAGGTGGCGGAATTGGTAGACGCGCTGGTCTCAAACACCAGTTCTTAGGAGTACCGGTTCGATCCCGGTCCTGGGTACAAAAAGCCTCTGAAATCATTTGATTTTCAGAGGTTTTTCTTTTTAGGATGGTCAAAAGGGTGGCTAGTTTATACATGAAGTAATAACCAAATTAATGATTTAGTATTCGAATTGAAATTATCACCTACATTTAAGATCATATAAATTGCGTATATATATATATAAAATTTTAGACTAATCTCAAAAAATAAATATTCATTATAAATTAATTTTATTAATTTGCATCTGTTCCAGAAGACCGCTTAAGATTTTGATTTCGCCTGCTGTATTCGGTTGGCAGTCCCAAAGTAACTTTGGGGCTAAAAGTTAGATAGTTATTTCTCTTTACGATTTTTGACTATTACTATTTTTTATATATTTTATATTTAATTTATGTTATGATTTTTCTTGAAATGATTTCATAAACAAAGAAAATACAGCGGGCTTCGGAACATTTTCAATCAATGAAACTAGATCAGGCTACAATAAATCATATAAATACAACTTTTCATAAAATGAAAAGTAAAAATGATTTTTTATCATTACTTAATTTTGTAAAAGGAAAGATTTATGGAGAAAAAATTCATGCTTTTGAAATTAAGAATTTAAACTACTATATTAATACAAAAAGTAAACAAAATAGGTATACTAAATTTATAATCAAAAAGAAATCAGGTGAGGATAGAATAATACATTCTCCGGCACCAGGCTTAAAAGCTATACAAAAATGTATAAATGTAATTTTTCAAAGTATTTATGAGGTAAATCCTGCAGCAACTGGATTTGTAATTGGCAAATCCATAGTTGACAACGGAATTGTGCATTCAGGAAAAAATTATGTCTTTAATCTTGATTTAAAAGACTTTTTTTCAAGTATTGATCAAGCCAGAATTTGGGGTAGATTAAAGGTTCCACCATTCAACTTAAATGAGCAAAACGGAAATTTAGAAATTGCTAATATCATTGCATCTTTATGTTGCCATGAAATGGAAGTTGAGCGATTCGACGCAATTAATAATAAGTGGGAAAAAGTTATAAAAAATGTTGTTCCACAAGGTGCTCCTACCTCTCCTACATTGATTAATATTATTTGTCAAAAGTTGGATTTTTATCTATCGGCAGTGGCAAAAAGATTTTCATTACGTTATACAAGATATGCTGATGATATTACTTTTAGTTCTGACCATAATGTTTATCACAATAATGGAGAGTTTCTAACTGAAATAAAAAGAATTATTAAATCAGAAAGATTTGACATTAAAGATTCAAAAACACATTTACAAAAAAGAGGCTACCGACAAGAAGTAACAGGTTTGGTTGTAAATGTTAAGCCGAATGTTCATAGTAAATATGTTAAACAGATTAGACATTGGTTATATATATGGGAAAAGCATGGATACGAATATGCTTCTAAATTTTTTATTAATCCATACTTAAAAAATAAAATTAATCCAAAAGATAACATACCTGATCTCTATATTATTTTAAGAGGAAAATTGAATTATCTAAAAATGATTAAAGGGTCCGATAATTCTACATATATAAAATTAAGTAATCGGTTTGACTTATTAAACTCATCAGAAAAGAAAGTTTTACAAGAACAATCTGAAAGGATAATTTTATCTAAAATTTTACCGACTACAGAAAATGATAAAGTTTATATACTACCAATCATACACACACCGAAAGAGGTTGTTAAAATATTAAATAAATTTACTTTAAACAATAGCGCACTAAAATATTCAACACATAATTGGGATTCGGGGCAAAATGAAGATATTTTCAAAGATTTAGCTGATTTTATTAAGAAAGCACGCAGTGAATTTTATCCTGCGAGTGAACAATTGAAAATGCTTAAGAAGGAGTTACATGCGAAAATATTTTCTTTTCTTTTTAATGAAAAGGTTGCTGAAAAAGGTTGGGGTATTCATCGAATTAAATTTGGATGGAGTTCACCGGAACTTTTAAAAGAAATGGAGAATAATATTATAAAACCTGAAAATTGTATCTTACCAAAAAATGCACAATTTATTTTAAAGACCAATACTGGTAATCAAACAATTCAAAAATTTAAGCAGGTAATTGATATTTTTAAAAATGAAATAGAAATTAGGGATGAAAATTCAATATTACTAAACCTCCTTCTAGAAAAACATGACATGCATTTAAATGGTTTCGAAATAAAAGAGGCGAAAGATTTAGAAAATACAAACTTCTTTACAGATGTAGATTATTTTAGTAAAGCATTAACATTAGTTTTTGAAAATATTCAGAAAAGACCCGAGCATAAGATTGTAAGTTATGTTATAAAAGAAAAATCCGATAGCTACATTCTAGAAATTATGCATCACAATTCTACTGCTAAAGGAAAATCTTACAAGGATAAAAAACTAAGTTTGCAAAGTGGAGATTTTGGAACAATAAAAATGCACTTATTAAATCTTTGTGAATGGAGTGTGGAATCAGAATTTAAAGAGGGCCCTACTCGGATAAATTTTTTACACTCCAATGAAGATACTTTACCTTATGAAAAAATAGATGACGTGAAGGGGTTTAAACACGTATTTAAGTTTTATAAATAACTAGAGATGATTGCATTAGTAGAAGATCGAATTGGAAGAATGGATCAATTCATAGATTTCGAAATAAAATCAATTCCAAATATACATGTGATTACAGAGTCAGAATTATCTGATTTAAAAGTAGATTTGGATAAAGAAATCACAAATAAGCTTGAATCGTTTTCCTGCTTAATATTTCATAGATCAGCCGTGACAATCTTTCAACGAGAAATTATTAAAACTTATTGCACTAAAAATAAAATACCACTTGTTTTCTTCTCAGGAGGGATATCTTCTAGTTTTTATAATGACTCAGCATTTCCATACTTACATATCAACTCAAGAAATTTATATTCTATCAATTTAAAGATGTTTTGTGATAATTCAAGTCAATATAATAATACAAATTTATTAATTCTTCAATATGGATTAAGATGGAAAACAAATCAATTACTTTTAATCAATGAAAATCTAAATTTACGTTTACAATTAAAAACAATTAAAAGAATAAAAGATTTAAATATTCCAAAAAATCAAATTAGTGATTTTAATTTAGATTGGTTAGACAAAAATGAGTTTTCAGAAATTAATGAAGAACAAATACTGCAGTTCAAAATAGCTTTAGAAAATTTAATATATGAATCAATATGAATAAACTAATAATTCATAGTCAAAATACTGCTTTAAACTCTGAAGAGTACTTTAATCAAGATGAGCAATTTGTATTTAATATTGATTCTGATATTACAGACGTAGATTTCTATATTCACGATCAAATTATAAACAAAGATTTAGGCAATAAAATTAATGGTAGTAATATAATTTTTATTAAAGTTGGCTTAACTGAAAACTTTATGGAATATTACGGTATCCGTTTAGCTTGTCACATAAGAATGACTCTGAGCTTAAAGGAAAAAAGTTATATCCCAATTGTTCTTATCAGTCAGGAATCCTGTCAATTTCTTGGACTTACGGGAGAATTATCAGAAATATTATTTACTGAAGGTATCTATCTAATGGAAGATAATCCCAAGGATTTTAGCAAATACATTAAACTTTTTAATGAAAATAAGCTAAGATCATTAAAAAAAGTAGATGAATTTATACTTAAAATGAGAATTAAACCCTATGCTGAAAATAATTCACATCATGCGATAGCAAATGAATGGAGTTTACTTAAATGGTCACAAGCTTTACAATTAGATCAATTTGACGAATCTTTTTCAAATATTAGACAAAATATAGAAGGTTTATTGTATTACAAATATCTTGCACTAAAGCACCCTGTTTCATTTGAAGCATCCTCTATTAATCTCAATTTTAAAGGAGGAGGAAAAATACTATATATTGATGATGAATGGAATAAAGGATGGAATAAAATTTTTGAATACATATTTAAAAATAAATCATCCTATCAGTTTAAAACTCTTGAATATGATTTTAATGATAAGGAATTTTCTCTCTCAGAATCATACATAAGATCAGAAATAGAAACTTTTGATCCTGATATCGTAATTTTGGATTTGCGACTTTTTAAAGAAGATTTTGAAAAAGATAAAACTCCAGAGGATCTTTCTGGATTTAAGATACTTAAGCAAATAAAAGAAATTAATTTGGGGATACAAGTTCTCATATTTACAGCTTCAAATAAAGTTTGGAATTTCCAAAAATTACAACTTGCTGGAGCAAACTATTTTATAATCAAGAACTCTCCAGAAAATATTATAAACAGGGAAACATCTTTGGATTCAGTTGAAAAGTTTATAGAAAGTATTGAAAAAGCATCAGAAAAAGCATTTATAAAAAATATTGTATTATTATGTAATAAAATATCCATATCACTTTGTGAAGTTGATACTTTCGATAATTTTGAATACGAATTGTTAATTAAAAACCTCAAAATTCAATTAACAGTGTGTATATCAGCTTTAATACTAATAGCTCTTGAGAATCCCGTTACAATCGACATAGCTTTCTTATCTTTTTATAATTTTTTCGAACTTTTAAAAAAATATTATTTAAAATATGAAGATTATAGTTATAAGATCGGCGCTGAAGAAGTCGTTATGTATAAATATGAACTTGATGGAAATAAATTCAGAAAAAATGGAGAATACAGGAAAGAATACAGCTCTTTTGATGCTTCCTTACCTTTTTTTCTAACTGCACTTTTTCTTGACTATTTTAAAATAGATGTTTCAAAAACTATTTCAACTATTAAATTAAGTAATGCAAGAAATAATTATTTTCATGGAACGAAGAAAAACTTTAATGTTGATGAGCTAAAGTTAATAAGTCAAATAATTTATGAAGCTTCGTCAAAATTAAAAGAATAGAACTGCTGAATTCTTAGTAATATCCAAATGAAAATTTATTGTGATAGATACACCAGAAAAAAATCGAATATACTAAAAACAATTAAAGCTGATAAGTATCTGAGTACAAAAATTTATATTCGAAGATATTAATGGATTCTATAACTATTTCATCATATCTGCTTTTTCAAAAAATAATGAAATAAAAATGCGAAGCTCTTGAATTACTTCGTAAAATATTGATTAACAACAATTTACATATGTTGTTTATTAAGAATCATAATTATGGAAGTTCTGTAATTGCATCAATTTTATTTTCTAAATCAATAACCGCAGCTTGATCATACTCATCCTTATAGTCTAAAAGACTTCCTAAATAATTTTGAATAGAATCTAATTGTGATCTGGAAAGAAAAACATTTTCTTTGCTCACTTCTTCTTGAATATTATATAAATAAGTTTCAAAATCTCTATCTCCACTTATTATTTTTTCTCGTAATTTCAACGCAGCAAAAATCAGTTTTTTTTCATCCGTGTCAAAAACTAAATAGTTTATCATTGTTTATAATTTTTTATATAGGGATAAAATTAATAAAAACTTATATTATTTCCATTCCATAAAATAAAAGATGCAAATCATGTATTTAAATAGTGTATTAAATGCTCTTATACAAAATCATATTAGCCACTAAATTATTTTACCTTACCAAACGTTTCCAATTCTAAAAATTTTGAATTAAATAAATCCACAGGCATCTTTTTCTTCAGTAGATCATGGAAATTCTCATCATGGGTTGAAAGTATAACTTGTTTTTTATAATTAACAACTATACTTCTCAAAAGATCGATTGTAGACAACATATTAATACTGTCCATTGATTGAATTGGATCATCAATAAAAATACATTCATAATCTTTCGAATTTAAAGCTGAAGCTAGGAATATACTCAAACTTAAAATATTGATCTGAGCTGTGCTAAAATATAAATTAGGAATCAGTACACTTTCATCCTTAACATTGCGAACAAAAACATCTAATCGAGGATTATCGGTATCAAAATTAGCCTTAAACTCGATTGATTTAAAATCTGGATGAGGGTCTATTTTTTTATATAGATCATTAATCAAATTTTCATGAAAAAAACTCTCAATACTTCCTTGCAAAAATATTCTAGCTTTATCTCTTTCATATAGTATTTGTGGTTCAACAATTTCAGTTAAAAATTTTATTTCTCCAAGAGCTTTTTCTACTTTTTTCTTAGAGTTTTCAGATAACAAGAATGGCCAGATATTATCACTATAACTAGTTAATTTTTCATACTCATCCTTCAGTTTTTTAACATTATTAATACTTTCATTTAGTTGCAAAGTTCTGTTATCAAGAATTAAAGTAAGAATATCTTCAGTTATAATAGAAGAAATTCCCCCTACTTTTTCTCTTAAAAAATTCAAGTAGTTATCAAGTTTGAAATTATTTTCAAGAGCAAATTCTTTCAATTTTTTCAAGTTAAAGATTAATTGCTCTTTGTTTAGAGATTTAACATTATTTCCATTAGAAGTTATTTCTAAATTAAGTTTCTCTTGTATATCTCTTAATTCTTCAATATTTGTCGATAGCGAAATATTTCTTTCTTCTAAATCGGAAAACAATACACTTTTCCCTGGAAATTCTATGTTAAAATAATTGACAACAAATTTATGTTTGTCATCATTCTCTATTTGAGCTATTTCATCATCAATTAATAATGTTATAGAATCAACAAACTCTTGCTGTTCTTTATTTTTATTAATATCAATTTGATTTTCATCTAATTCATCTAATAAAGCCTTATTTTTATGTGAATGAATAACAATATCAAGATTAAGGTTATTTTCATAAATTTGGAGAGGCTCATTTTTAAATTTTAATTCTATAGCTTCTTTCTTTTCCTTATCATTTTTTATATTACTTAAAATATTTCTTTCTTCTTTTTCTATTTTAAAAATAATATCTTCAATAGTTTTTGAATCATTTTTAAAAAAATTTAACTTTTTTTCATAACTCATTCTTACATTGTCTCTCTTGCTTTCTATTAAATTATTTAATAGAATGATACTTTTCTCACATTCATTCCTTAATGAAAATAAGTTTTTCAAAGTATCATCAAGAATCCTATTTTGTGATATTTTACTTACTAGAATATTATAAGAATCAAAAGCACTATCACATAAAGGACAATTTTGACTTTCTTTACTATTTAGGATGTCTAAGCCCAAACTTATTAGATCTGTAATTGATTGATTTAAATGACTTTGTTCATTTATTTTAATATTTATATCATTTAATAATCTTTTTTTATCAGACAAAGTTCTTTTGTCTAAAATTAACTCTTCAAGTAATGTCTGAAGTTTTTCATCATCAGAAATAGAAGGATATATATCATTAATAAAATTATCAGTGATCTTCTCAATTAAAATAATATCCTCTTTATAAGAATTGTATAAAATTTTCTTTTCTTCAAGTTGATTTGATATAGAAATATATTCTTTTTCAGAAAGATCAATTTTTTCGGAAAGATCTTTTAAATCCTGCTTTAATTGAGGAAGTTGACCTTTTTCTTTGATTAGCTCATTTAGCGTTGTTGAAGAAACTTTTATTTGACTATTTAGCTCTTCTTTCTTGCGATTCAGAATAGATATTTCTTCTAACAATTTAGTTTTTTGAATATTATTTTTATTTTTCTCCTTCTGCTTTCCTTCTAGAGATTCTTTACTTTTTTCGTATAAAAAATAGTTAAATATAACTTTACCTAATTCACTTCTTCGTTCAATAAATTCATTTAATTTAGAATTGTTATTATCAAACTGATTTTTTAATTTATCTAAGCTATCAAACACTTTTAACCAATCTTCTATAGCAACTTCTTCTTCGTGATTATTTTTATAAGTATTTAAAAGAGAAAAATAATTTTTCAGCCCTATAATCTTTTCATTTCCATTTTTTGCAATCGATATTTCTTCAAGCTCTTCTCTTAGGTCTTCTTCATTATTAATCAATGCGATTTCATTTACAATTATATCCTTTAATTCTTTAATCTCTTCTTGGGGTGATCCAGAATACAGCATTTGAAGTAATGTGCCTGAATTCAATTCTCTTATCTTTTGAATTTGCCCATTAACAACTTTTAAAATATCATTACTTTGAAGCTTTTGTATATATTGAATATTTGTGTCTACAATTTTCTCCTCATTGGATATTCTTGCTTTTAGTTCAGAGTGTAGTAACTTTAAGTTATTATAATAGTAATTTATTGAAGACAACTCTGGAGTTTCCATAAATTTCTGATAACGAAATTCTCCATCTTGCTCTGTTAAAAATGCTGATATCCATTCTTGAGATAAAATAACTTTTTGAAAAGTATCTTCAATAGGGTTTTTAAAGTTTAAATCATATATCTGATTTCCATGCTTTTCAAATTTTGTTACTCTTGGATTATCATCTTTATCAGTAAGTATTTTTATAAATGTTTCACGTTCATCTGGTGATTTAGTATTTCTCAACAATGGCATTTCATTTTGCAACCGTTGAAAGCTTGCAAGCTTTTCTATTTCCTTATTCCGGATAAAAAATCTATTTATTGATTTTGTCATACCATATTCAACAGCATCATAAAATGACGTCTTACCAAAACCATTTGGCGCATATAATGATACAAAACCGACTGGGTCACCAGATTCATTTGTTAAATTAAAAGTAGCATCTTTGGGGTCATCATATATTCTAAAACCGGATATCTCTATTCTTTTAAATCTCATATTTATCCTCTTAGAGTTATTATTATTTTATCTAAACTTAAAGAATGTTCTTTTGTCTTTCTTTTTTTATCTCCGATCTCACTTAAGGCATCCCATAACAAATCATTACGTTCAAATTCCACATTTTGGAATGGTTCATCTTTGTTAACAGTAAGATCAGAATTCTTAATATGCTCATTAATGATTTCTTCTATATTCTGACATGGTGATATTACAATTTTTCGACATGAAAAAGTATCATTTTCAATTAAATATTTCAAGCTATCCTCTATTTCTTTTTCTAACAAAAAAAATATATAAATGTTCCAGACACTAAATTCATTAGAAAGTTCAGATTGATAATTTAAAGCTATAAAACTTGTTATTGCTTGCCAATCTTTTTGTAAATTTTCCTCTGAAATATTTATAAAAAAACAAGGAATGATACCTCCAAAAGTAATCTCCTTGTATTTGTAGGAAATGTGAGGAAATTCTAGCTCAAAATTTTCATTTAAGTAATTCATCATATTGCTGTTTTAAATTTTCAAATAATTCGATTTCAGTAAGATTAGCATATTCATCCATTTTATTAATTAATATTTCTTTAAAATAATTTAAATGCACAAATCCAAAAGATTTTAATGGATCAATTCCTCTATCTGTCCTAAATCCTTTTTTATCATATGCCCTAACAATATCTACCATTTTCCCAGGTAAAATATTAAATACTCTTTTAGGTGGGTTCTTGGAATCTATCACAACCTTACCGCCCTCTTTTAGCCCTAAATAATCAGATTTTGATAAGCCACTTTGAAATAATGTCGTACAATCTTGAACATGAGTATACTTTAATCTGATACTTTTAAATATATCTTCTAACTGTTGTAATGAAATATTTTCTTGTTTAACGATATTAATTATAGTCAAAAACTCTAACCAACCTAACCATATATTTTTTGAATTCAAACAATCATTTTCAGATTCATCAATTAAAAAATTACACCTAAATAATTCTTTAATTGCAATCGGAGTTATATCAGATTTAACTACTTCTAAAGCTTTATTTCTTAAATGCTGCTTTGTAAATGCTATTTTATTTTCATCAATAAAATCAACGTCTAGTGCAAAAGAATCGTCTCTTAAAAAATCAAAATTTTCAAAAAAGGAAGGACTTAGCTTGGATAACTTACCAGAATATTCTTCGTATTCAATAATTTCATTAAAGTATCGAATTGGAACAAAGTAAATTTTTCCATTTGCCCAACGTGGATGCTTCATTTGACTTTGTATTCCAATAATATTAGCATAATCATCTTCAACTGTTATAATTGCTCCACCAGACATTCCTTCAATTTGTATTTTTTCGAGTGTCTTATTAACCAGTTGTGCACCCATTAAATAGTTAGCAGGAAGATCCTTTTCCAAAATTTTATACGACGTGTCTTGACTACCTATATCTAATGTTTCAAATTGCATAGGATAGCCATAAAGAGAGTAATCGTTAATTTTATCAAAATTAGTACAGATATTTAAATTATCATATCCAATTAATTTTAGTTCTAATTTTAATATTACTGCATCTGCTTCTTTATGTGGAAAATAAGTTTCTCCTCTTATGAGAGTAAATGGAATCTCATCTTCTTCCCAAATATTATCATTTTCTACTAATCTTTTAATAGAAATTTCAGTTCCATCTTCTTCACGATATTCATATTCACTACCATCTTCCTCAAAATCAACACCTTCAAATAAATGCTTTGATGTTAAGATATATGTACATTCTTGTGTATTAGGTGTTTGAAATAAACACCCACTTCCATAGTGAACCTTAACATTGTACAACTTTATCTCTTCAAGCTTCATGTTCATATTTTAATTCATTCGTTACTTTAGCAACAATATTAAAGTCTTTTCTATCATTTTTCGTAAATATTTCATTTCTGACATGCTCATAATTAAAATGAAAAATAGCATCTCGATTTGAATTTATAATCCGTGCAATAGTCCTTTTATTAGGATGATAATTACCAGAACTATCTGTACTCAATATATAATCATTTGTTTTTACAATTTGTAAAAGCTCTTTATTTGTATTAGCCTTGCTCCCATGATGTGAAATTTTCATCAGGTTAACATTTAATGGGCTATCTTCGCTATAACCTAATCGTCTTAATTCCTTTATTACTCCACTTGGATGTGAATCTGCAAGAAATAACATTTTCAATGAATTATAGGTTAATATAAATGATATTGAACTTCCATTTTTCACTTTATCATCCTCCTTAAATTTAAACGTTTTTTCTTCCTCCTCTTTGATAAAATCTTTAAGATCTATATCCCAATCTTTTCTTTTCCCTTTGGTTTTACCTGAAGAATCTGTTTTCCTGTACTCTCTTAAAAGTTTTTCTAATTGTGTTTCGGTAGGGGATAAAATTTCAATTTTTAAATTGTTCTCTTCAAATTTTTGTTTTTCAATGATTACATTTTTATTTAACAATTCAAATTTTTCTAAATATTTTTCAAAAACAATAGCCTCTTTTATACCTGTCTGAGCAGAGTTAAAGATATTTAATTTGACTTGCAAATCCTCATTTTCTGGTTTTTCAAAATGCTCAGCTATAAGATTACTGTAATTAAACCATATTTTTTTTATAAGCTTAAATGCACTTTTATCATTTTCAAACCATGTAAGAAACCCACATATATGGTCATTATCTATATGAGTTAAAATTAATAAATCAATAAATTCATTATTTTGTTTTATTCTGTCAATTTCATCCTTTAGTGGACCAAAAGTATTTGACGAAGGATTATAATATGTAGCACTAACACCACTATCTATTATAATATTACGATTTTGATTGGCATCATTGAAAGATAGAATTATAGAATCTCCGTTTCCCGCTTGTAAAAATTTAACTATCATATTACAAGTAAATTAGGCTGTTGATAGAATTACTTAGACTAGTATTATAACCAATTATGAATTGGTTATTGATTTTATCAGTTTTCATATGTTGGTTATAGTTTATTTATACAAATGCTAAATATACTAAAGAAATCTTTACTTTACATTATGGAAAACCGTACTAATTTCTAAGTCAAAAATTAGTTTAAGGTGAATTTTGAACAAAGAAGCAACGAATGACAAGCGTTTTGAAGAAACGAGAAGTCTAAGGAAGTGACTATTTTACAATACGAATGTACCCTTGTTTTGACAGAATCAATGAAACTAGCTACACCTTTACAAAAGTTCAGGTAAAATAATGACATTCAACATTCTGTCTCCTCAAATTTACCAGCTGGCCATCATAAACGGAAAACTCAAAAACTTCTCTTATCCTACTCTATTCACCTTTTTACTTCTGTAGATATTATTGTATAAAAATGCAGTATTTCTACGTATCGTATAAATTTCAAAATTAGAATAAATTTGTACCCTTGATTTACAGACACTTACTGAAATACTTTTTCTAAAAACACAATCCAATTAAAAACAATTACAAGAAAACTAAAAACTAAATAACCAGCGACATGAAAATCAAACAATTTTATTCCCTGATCGCATTATCAAGCATAACAGTGATTGTACATGCACAGGTAGGGATTAATACACCTAATCCACAGGCCACTTTAGATGTTACCGGATCTACAAATACAAGCATGAAAGATGGTATTCTGCCTCCCAGAATTTCTAAACAACAGTTAGCAGATAAGGATCCGGGAACTTACGGAATTGCACAAACAGGAGCCTTCGTTTATATCACAGACATCACTGATCCTATCGGTGTCCCCCCACCCCCAAGTGTAGCAGAGGTTGGCAGTATTCATAATATTGGATATTACTATTTTACCGGATTCCAATGGGTTCCCTTTTCGATGAACCTTTATAATATAGACGGGAGTCTTTCAGGAAACAGAGTGGTGACACAAGATGCCCATTCTCTGGCATTCACTACGACGGCTACTAACGGTTTTTCAGTTGGCGGATCTACGTTTTCTGTGGATGGGGCCAATGACAGAATAGGGATAGGAACTGCTGCCCCTCAGACAAAATTTCACGTAGTTTCTACTCTCCCAAGTTTGAACCGATATAATCTGATTGATGCTACAGCCGGAACAAACCAATACGGAATTGTAGCTTTAAGAAACACTTCTCCTTTGGCTACAGGAAACTATTCCTTACTTGGTTTTACGAATAACGGGCCTTCTTCGGGAGGAGCCAATTGGGCCGTAGGATCTGTCCGTACAGGGGCAACACTCACCAATGGCTCAGAAGAGCATTTCTATATTGGAAACTCTGTGGGTGGAGGTTTAGTCGAAAGAATGAGAATCAATCCTATATCAGGAAATATTGGAATCGGGACTTCCGCTGCAACCAATAAACTTCATATCAATGCTATCAACCCTATAAGACTTGAAGGGCTGCAGGGATCTTCAGGAACTGCAGGAAGTTTAACAATAAACGGTACCGGCGTTGTACAATTACAAAACTCAACGACCATCAGTGCTGCAAGAGGTACCGGAACCGTGTCGATTACATTAAACAATACTTTTACCAATACGGTCCCTTCATCTAAAAATTTTGACAATCTTAGTGAGATGATGGGAAATACTTTCATAGCATCTTCTACGGGATTGTATAAAGTTGATTTTAGCATTAATTATCCTCAAAGAGCATCATCGGAAGATGGTGGAGACGGCTATTTAGGATATGCTCAGATCAGTTTGGACGGAGTTCAGCAGTCATTTACCAATACCAAAGTTACTTTACCTGAAGCCACCGGAGCGGCATCATTCGTTACCTGTATTAATTCTACTTTAGTAAAAATGAATGCAGGCCAGGCTCTTTCATTTCAAGCCTTATCTTTCGGGTCAACACCAAATTCAACGAATATTTTAGCCCCTTTTACAATTAATGTAGTTCGTATTGATTAATCATTCAAACTCAATAAAACAGGTAAAAAAGTTCCCTTTTACCTCTTACCAGGCAAATTCTATCAACACAAATAAAAAAGTAAGAACACTTGCGCTTTGTAAGTGTTCTTATTTCTTTATATAAATAATCTGTGTAAATAGAAATATCCTTTTACATGGACAAAATAAAATTTACTTCTTATTCATCTCTTTAGTCAAGTCCTTTCAAAACTCTCCCGAGCTCAAGATCCCGCTTCTGAATAATATCATCATCAGAATAGTTTATATATTCATTGATTCTTACTCCTACTTTTTGGGTTTGAGAACCATCGTAATAGAAAATACCATTGCCGGTAAATTCAAGATCATAGCCTCCGGGAAGTTTTATCGTTTTGATATCACCGTCTGCTCCTGCTGTTCTTTGGCCAATCGTTTGGGCCTGAGGAAAAATATTCTGAAGATTCATTGTATTCCACTCACTCATGCTAAGGGTTTCTGGATTGACGATTATAAAAACTTTTCCTTTATAAGGATGGATGGTTTTATTTTTAAAATCAGGATAGTAAGTTCCACCTCCTTCATAACTGATGGGAATATACGTTCCAATATTTTTTGGATTGGGTTTATAGTATTTTCCAAAACGGTTTTCCACAGGGGAGAAATACTTGTATACAGAATGAAATACAAAACCACCCCAGTCCGGATATCCTCTCATATCAAAGACCATAGCCTTTTTCGATGATGCTTCTTTGAAAATAGAATCCATATGCTCATCCAGCTTATCATCAGGAATATTATTGATGAAAGCAAAAACATCATGGATTTTAAAGTAGGCAATATCTTTATGCTCTATTTTATACTGCTGCTGCAAACGGACTTTATTCTGGATATATTCCGTCACGATGGCTAGCTGTTGTTTATCTGAAAAATTAACAAATTCTGTGTCTGCAAGATGGGTTTTATTATCCTTTGACTGTACCTCTAAGTTTTTACGAGCCAGATCATCAGGCCAGATCAGATTTTTCTGAAAATCCGAAATCAGATACAAAAACGTTTCAGGGTTGGACGTGGAAAATAGTTCTCTCTTTTCTTTAATAATCTCACGGATGCTTTTACCATTGACCTTCGTTATTCTATCTCCCACATGGATATTCGCTTTGGAACAGATTTCTGGTAAAAGAATATGGGTAATCAATATATGATCATTCATGATCACATAGTCGAAAGGGGGAAAATATAATCTGTGGAAAATTGCATTTTTATAATTCAGCTGATCATAAAATCTGAAAGAATGGGTGTCTTCCATTTTAGAAACTACTTTTGCCAGAATAATCTCAAAGTCTTTTCTTGAAGTACAACGAACGGTCTGATCCACCAAATCCGAGAAATAGGATTCAGCATTTTTATCCATCAGATACTTGTGGGGATACAAATAATCAATAACTCCCTGTAGCTTTGCCAATGCCAGCAAGCGATATGCAAATGGTAGATTTTCATCTTTTTTGAATTCGTTTGTTTTAGAATCAGCTATTTTATCTTTCTTTTCAATCTCAGCAATGAACCTATGATGGTAGATATCATTCAGTAATGTCCTATTTTCCGGGCTGATGTTTTTATTTTTCTGATACCATTTGAAGTTTTGATTGACCGAGAATACATCTTTCGGATTATCAGTAACTGGAGTGCTAGAAAACTTATTATTCAGATTTCCTGACAAAAGAGTAATGATTGAATTTTCATTTGTTTTTTCATTCATTTTCCCAACAGTTTCCAAAAACAGACTGTCAGCATCTTTTTTGCCGCCAGCAACATCAGGATGATAATATTTTATGAAATTCCAGGTCTTCATAAAATAGGTATAGTTATCTTTTTGGCCGTAAATTGTCGCATGAATAGCCATCACAAAAAACACTATAAGAACATTCTTCATTTACTTGAATTTGTGATGTAAAATACACTTTTAAAAGAATATTTTTCGCATTTAGTTTGAATTTTAAAAGAAAGCAGTATTAAAAGGCTTTATAGTCTTTTTGAGTTTAATTTTATAGACTCCTTTTTCTACTAAATGAATAATATAGAAACAATTTTACTTTTTCATTTGTACAATAGATGATTTCCAATCAATAATTCTCTCTTATTCTGTTTTTTGTTCAAACTCTTTAAGATCTTTAAAATAATATTTATCTTTATTTTTCTTAAAATAAAGTCTGTCTCCAACAATATTATTTCCTAAAAAAGTCCTTTTGATAATCAAGAGATTCTTCTTACAACAGTCAGCAGTAACTTCTATCGGAGCATTGTTCCAGTAATTAACAGTTTTTACATGTATATTCTTACCCAACCATTTATTTTCTCTTCTATCTATGGATAAATAAACACTATCCTCACTTACTTTTTGATGAAGTATAATATTTTTATTTAAAGCTTTATTCCAAATCTTAACTTCCTGAGCGTTAGTAACAATACCCATTAATATGAAAATCAGCGGATAGGTTGCTTTATTTTTTTTGATAAACATATAATCTTATTATTGTATCAATCTCTTCCTATACTGTGGTGCAATAAATTTCTCAATTTCTTTCCATTTGAAAGAAACTGAATATCCAGGATAACCGCTATTGGTTCTATTTTTCTGATCATAAAAAATAAAGTCTATGCCTGTTATATTCCCTGTTGCCCCTGTATCTATTTTGTATTGACTGAGATTTTTTATCGGAAAGGACATGTCATTATTTTCTTTATTTTTTTTGCGACACAGCTGCAGAAGTATCTTTTTGTTTATGAATAAGTTTTCTCCAACTTCTGTATCATTCTTTTCATCAAAGAAATAATAGATTGTATCTTCCCATGAAGAACCATACGACTGAATGTGTACTGATATGTTCAGCAATCCATTTTTATTCAAAAAAATCTTATATTTTTCAAATCCGAATTGATGATCCCGTAATGAGTTTGTTGAAATTAAGTTTTTTAAAGTATCTTTTTTTGCATTCAATCTTTTCTCCGGACTGTCGAAAGAAGTACCATTAAAAAGGTCATAGCTTTTCTGAATTTTCTTATAAATTCCGGTATTCTTAGTGTCTATTTTTAATTCCTGCAACTCAAAACATTCTTTAGAAATACAGACCGAATCCTTTAATATAGAGACCTTTTGAGCATATGAAGATAGGCTAAACAAAAAAATAAATAATATATTGAATAGGTATTTTATCATTTTTTCTGTTAAACATCTTCTAGAAATAATTTATTTTGATGAAATAATTTTAGAAATACTCGTTGAATTTAGCGTAAAGACATTCGTTGGAAAACTTTTATAAGAGACCTGCTTAGTTTCATATCGGGTTTCTTTTCCTAATCCTACCTGAACTGAAGTTACTTTTTCATCATATACATTTTTGTTTGGATCTATAAAAATTTCACTGTCAGTGATAAGCCTGCTTTCAATATTGGTATGTTGCGTATATTTCAAAAATCCTTTATTGGATGGTATCATTTTTTTCTCCAGTTCCTGATCTCCTTCCATAGATTCTTTTACAACATATTTTGGTATTCCTTTATCATCATATAAAAATTTCAGATTCCATTTGTCCAGATAATCACTTGCCTGGGTTCTATAGGACTCCATATAGCCTTTTAGTATTTTAAAGTCTTTATGTTTATACTTTTCATATGAAGAGATATATTTTAAATCACCAAGATTATATCCCGGCAAGAAGTCTTCCAAAAAATCAATAAGATCTGGAATGTTTAAATACTCATTAACGTTTTTCTGCAAATAGCTAAAATAAGGTCCATTTAAATAAAATACATCCTTGTCTCCCACTAAAATTGTTTTATCTTTTTCATTAAAAGCAATTTTAAGCTTGTTTGTATAACTCTCGTTTTTAGAGGTTAACAAAAGAGCATTTTCGTTTTTCCTTAAGGTATATACATCCGGCACTTTCTTTTCTGATACCTGCGAGTCGGTAAATCTGTAAAAAGCAATACTGTCTTTTTTTGGACTGAATATATAAATAAGGTTATTTGTACTTATCTTATCTTTTTTATCAATTCTTTTATCATCAACATATTCTCCCTTATCAATAGTTTTATTAACAATATGAGTGATAATATATGATTTAGGCGCTTGTGCACAGGCATTTGTATGAAACACTGCCAAAATGAATAATATATATGCTAATTTTCTCATTAATTAAACTTTTACTTTTTTCCAAAATATAGTATATCCGGCAACTCGGGTTGCTTCCAGACCAAAGGATCTCTTTGTTCCATTTTTATAATAAAAATCACCTGTTGTCCAATAGTCTTTTTTTGCAAAATCATCATTTGGGAGAGAATAAATTGCTTTATTTTTCCCTTTTACCGTTTTGTGTGTATGTGTCCCTTTATCACAACCTTCTTCATGAACTGAGTTATAAGCTAAAGTTGATCCTCTTCTTCCAGTTATTTTACTTTCAAACGAATCATACAGGCTTTTACTTATTTTTATATAATCATACTCATCAAACTTATTATGACCGTATTTTGTGGTACTATCAGGTTTTAAGTCAGTATCAATACCCCAGGCAAGAAAATCTTCGCCATCCCATTGTGTTGCATTATCGGTAGGATCATTTTTAACCTCATCCACGTCTCTTAAGAGAGCATCAATTGCCCCCGCTCTGGAATATAAAGAAATGGTATCTTTTTCTGAAGTTTTCATCTCAACCTTATCCTTAGCATCCACACTGGAATAACTGGAGTTTAATAACTGGAACATTGTTTTTCCAACTCTCTTTGCTTCGTTATAATTTGTATGTGCTATATATAAATATTCTTCTTTTTCTGATGAAAGACCTTCATGTTTAATAATATTACATACTTTCTGAAAATCACTGTGTACAATATTTAGCTTTTTAGGACTTTTGTAAATATCTTCTTCCGCCCCCTTTCCTTCGCAGGCATATACATCATTTTCATTTCCTTTTTTCTGCCCTTTTACATTTCCTTCAAAACTTCCATTATAATTATAAAAATAGCCATTTATCTTTTCTTTTGATTCAGGGATGGGAGCTCCGGCGGCATCAACGGTTTCCGGCTGATGAATTTGTCCGCTATCGATAATTTTAATATCTACACCTCCATAAGTACATGGAATGGTACTTTTCTGTAACAATATAAATTGTTCCTGAGAAAGATAGGTACCTACATCCTGCCAGTCTCTTACATTCATAACAGAAGCACATGGTGCTGCCATTTGTGGACTCTTTTTACAGTTTCCTGTGAAAATTAAACTTTTCGGTCCCCTTTCTTTTACAGTTGCGGTTTTCTTTTCCTGTATCGTTGGAGTATCATAATTTACTTTCATAATCCCCTGGGGAACAGTACATAATGTACATTCCAGAGTTGCAGTATCTATGACAACTTTTAACCCATCTTCTGCTTTATCTTTTTCCTCATTTTCCGCACGCTTCTCCTCCATCTTCTGCTTATTATCAGCCTTCATTTTGTCAGTATCCTGTGTCGTATTTTGAGTTTGAGTTTCCGGAGCATTTTCTTCTCCTTCGTTATTTAACCTATCCATAATAATGAATGTTTTAAATGAAAATTCTGTTTCTTTATTTCTATAAAACCTTCTTCATATTGGTTTCCTTTGCAGATAAATATTCCTTTGAAATCATCAATTTCTGATTGTTCCAGATTTTGGGCAGAAACTTTTAAAATCATTTTCTCCTCATCCTTTTCAGGAGTCATAATTTCTGTAAATCCGTCCGGAGATATTCTTTTTCTTTTGGTATCGAATGACTCTAGCAAACCATTGAAGAGCAAACCGAACATATTATACTCTGTCAAAAAATCAATCAGCTTTGCTTCATCTTCTAATATACTGCCGATCTGATTGAAATAATTATCTATAGCTTCCCCTTTATGCGTTTTTGATAACTCTGATTGAATTTTACCCCATCTTAACCGTAGGAAAAGCAGATTATCTACTGCGGTAATATTCCCTTCGTTATCAACCCTGCATTCCAGTTCATCAAACAGGTAACTGATTTTTTTTATAAATTTTCCCATGGCAGTATCTTGATCCGAAAAGTCGAACTCAACCACCAGAATCTGAAATTGATGATCTTCTTTAGTTTTACCAAGATAATACACTTCAATCTGCCGGGTATAGCTTTTTGTAATAGCATAAACCGGGTTTCTTTGCTCCTTTACAATGGTTTCAAGCCTATATATTTTCTGATGAAGATTTTCAAGTAGCGTAAACATTATTTCAGGGGATATACTATTCTTTCATAATTACTATTGGGATCCATTCCCATCCAGTCTCTGTTTGCCGACCAATGAAGATATTTGTTACGCATAATTCTCAATAAGGTCTGAGGATGATAGGCGGTAACCACAACTTCCTGTAGCGTTTTTGTTTTAATTTTATTACCGTCTTTATCAATCACTTCATCAGGTATGGGCGCTTGTACCGGTTCTGGATTTTCTAATCTTTCTCTTGCTCTTTCCTGTTTTTCTTTTTCAACGACCTCATCTGTTTTGAAATTCCATTTTTTACCATCTTCAAAGACATAATGGTGCAAAAGATCTTTTGCTGAAGGCAGATATTGGTCGTGTTCTATAGAATAACTTATTTCTGTTTTTGCAATCATCTGATGGTCATAATGGTTTTTACCTTGTTCTTCCATGAAATGGAGCGGAATATAGCTGTATTCTTTCCTCAGGAAACGGATTCCGGTAATTTTACGGTATACACTTCCCATCGTAATAACATTGAGGAAACTATTGTTAATTTCAATTTGGTCCTTATTATACCAATGTTCATCAATCAATTGCTGTCTGCGCTTGTTTAAGAACCATACCGGTTTATGATTAGACGTTTCTATTTCATCTACTGTTTCTTTTCCGTTTTCATAAGCTCCGCCGATATCACAATGTACTCCCGGAAATTCTTTTTCAATACTGCCCGGAAAGCTGGTTAATGAGAAATTTTCCCGATGTTCATTGCCTGCTGTAAAATGAACTGCTCTGGAATAAGGTCCAGGATTCAGCAACTGTAACTGTTCGACATCATCTCCAAAATTGTAACTAGATCCTAACGTAGAATGCTTCATTCCTTCCCATCCCACACGTCTCAATCCTCCCATATCACCATATTCTTCATAAGAAGATACGGTATCATACGCCCCAATAAAACGAACATACAGCTCTAGCTCTTCCAATTCTTCTTTGGTCACTACATCTTTACTTAAAAGATAATATCCCAGAAAACCGAATTTCGGAAGCTTTCCATCAACAAGATAATTAGGATCTACCTCTATTTTATCCTTATCTATCCACATATCTCCATATTGGGGGATCGTAATTGGTCCTTCAGAAGAATCCATCTGAGTATATCCTACTATCTTTCTGGATTTTTTTATCTCAACATCTACTGTTCTTTTTTTACCATTGATTTCGTAAGCAAAATTCCTTGCAGCGGCTGCTCCACGGCTGAATCCGAAAGTATCTATATATATTTTTGTAAATTGTTTATCCGCATTTAAACCATCTCTGATTATTACTTTAATTCTATCCGCCAGCTTTTCACATCCTTTTCTTACTTTTCCTCTTACCCCTGTGATACCAGATCCATATTGGAAGCCGTCATCTACATCTCTACGGTTATCCAGCGTCCCAATACCTTCTATATAAATAGCATAATTAGTCTGTTCACAACATTTATACAATCGGGCAACATTGGTAAAGTCGTTGCTAAAACTATTATCAACCCCCATTCTATCTAAGCGGCTCCTGTGAATCCCTTTAAGATACTGCTCATATTCGGAACCGGCATCTGGTTTTTTTTTATCATCTAAATCATCATACGCTTCTTCCTGTTTTTCAGTCGTATCTTCTATCGCTTTTTCTTTTCGTAAAATTTCCTCTTCAGAATCCGTGCTTTCAATTTTGTTTTTGCCATCCTTATATTTTTGGCGGAGCTCAGTATTTTTAAGATTATTCAAAGTTCCGTCAAAGAAAACACCTACCTCCAAATGAAGTTCGTCAATAGGAGGTGCATAATTTCCAGTATTGTACACAAATGTTTTTCCCATAATCCTAAATTTGAGGCTTCTCTTAATTTTTCTTTTTCGACTTAAATATTTCTAATGTATCTGTCTTAATAAAAGCTTCTTTCCCATTTTCCCCTTTTAGCTTTACTGTAAAAAAGCTAAACGCCTCATTCACTTTTATGACTAATTCTGCTTTGGTACTTTTGGGATTATCTCCAAAAACACTGTTAAAAGCATCAAAGCTGGATTTTTCGTCCAAATTACATGCTGCTCCGTATCTATTATTATCTTTATCTACTACTGACATTGAGATTGAACCAGGGATTGTTCTAAAGTCATACTCTGACAAAGGATTTTTTGCAGCATCAAATTGTTCTTTTTCACCATTTATCATAGTAATCCCAACATCTCTTAGCGGGTTTAATTTTGAATTTTCCGGAAGTTCAAAAACAGCTTTCCAACTAAACCTTGTTCTATAAACATCCCATAAACCCAATGGTATAGGCTTTCCTTTGTTTTCTTCCTGTATCTTTTTTGGAATAATCTGTTCTCTTGAGTGTACCATTTCCAAATAATCTTTGCGCCAAAATCGGTTTTCATGGCTGTCGAGCTTAGCAATTTCAGATTCCGGAATGGTTACTTTTTTACCCTGATATCTCCCTATTTCTTTTTGCCAACCAATTCCTGCCACCCAAACAACGACCACTCCTCCGGGTGCCATACCTACAGCAATAACATCGTAGTTTAAATGTTGTCCTTTTCCGCTTGCTCCTTTTATTTCAAATCCTTTGCTAAAATATTTTCTTATCATCTCGGTATCAATATCGGTATCTATCTGGTAAAACTGATTTTCCATATAAGACATCCAGATAAAATCTAACCGCTTTGGCAAGCTTTTGAAACCGTTACTCATGCCATTATTAATGGATCCCCAACCATGATTTCCAGGTACTATCCCAAAATTTAGTCCTACCCATTCTCCGCCTTCACATTCTATTCCTCCTTTGTATACTTCCATGGGATATCCTAAGGGGGCAGAAGTTCCTTCAGTCCATTCATATTTTGTCATAGTTTTAGTTTTTTGATGTTCTTTCTTTTCCTGACACGAGATCTGGGTGAAAAATAAAAAGCTTAACAGGTATTTTATTATTTTATTCATTATTAATATCTTACAACCTTAAAAAAATTACGGATCATTACTCCTACACCACTAATAAAGATAAAAAAAAGGGAAATCAACGATTTTTTCAGCATCCTTATCCTTTGTTCACTTTAGCATCTATTTTACCCAGCATTTTGGCTACCCCTGAACTCTGCAGTAAAATATCTCCGTTTTTCGCTTTATGAGTAGTTGTCGAAGTGGTTTCTTTAAGATCACCTGTCACATTGATCGTTTTATTTTCGTTGACTGTCTGCTTATAGTTTTTTGAGGAAAACTTATGATCATTGATAATATTAATGGCATTATCATTCCCGACACTTGTTTTCATATCCTTTCCTACATTGATCGCGAGATCTTCTCCTACATTAAAGGTCATATTCTTAGGAGCAGTAACGGTAATGTTTCCTTTTCCATCCATAAAATAATTGTTCCCACTTGGATCTATAATGTTTACACTTCCTTCGGTATCATTCATTAAAATTCGGATTCCGCTTCTGGTTTGTATTGATTTCAAATGGTTATCTACCCCGCCTCCCAAAGCAGTCTCTCCATGAAACATTCCTCCCATTACGAAAGGACGGTCCGGATGGTGGTGAACAAAACCTACCATCACCTGATCTCCCACCTCTGGTATTGCTACATAGCCTCTGTTTTGAGTGATTTGATCTGTACCTCCCGCATCCGGGGACATCATTCTGATAAAATTGGTTGTATCATGCAGCTGCCAGTCGAATCTTACGGTAATCCTGCCCTGCCCCAGCGGATCAGTATTAGAAATTACTGTGGCGATCTGTGGCTGCGCAATGGGCATGGTAAAATCAGGGGTTGGAATATATCCCGTGTCTGAAGCAATAGCCTCAAATCTTCCTGTGTAACGTCCCAGAGTATCCACTTCATGAATTACTTCCGTCATCATCAGCTTGGTGAAATAAGCGGTTTTATTGGTATCGGTTCTTCGCATATTGATATCTGCAACACATCCGGGATATAAAAACGGAATAGTAGTTCCTCCGGAAACCGTAAAAACCTCTACAGCCTTGCTGCCGGCAGTACTCGTTTGGGAAATGACTACATCCATATCGGTTGCTGCTTTCATAGGAGCTACCTGTAACGAAGGTGTTTTGAATATTCCTTCATTATTTTTATAAGCGGTTTGGGCAAGGTTGCCAACATGTTTTATAGGGGTATCCCCGGAAATCAGTTTCGTATTGGAGCTGCTGTTATATCCATAAAAATGGGGTTTGATGTGTACTGCTTTCAGTTCTACACTCACATCAGAAACATTGCTTCCGTATATTAGTTCTAGAGATTTATTCTGAGGGGGCATATTCCCGAAGTGAAGTATTTCACCGTCATAGTAAAACTGCTCGCCATAGGCTTCTGCCATTCTGCAGAGGTAATTGTAGTGGGTCTCATTATACTGGGCGCTGTAGAGAATCTGGGAAGATGCTTTTGCATTCACCTTTACATCAAACTTACTGCTTTCTATTCCCTGTTTGATAACCTCTTCAGCAATGATGCCCATATTGACCGGTTTATCACCGCCAAAACTTTGAGTATGTAGTGCAGCATCCAATAAAATAGTAGGACTGTATCCTTTCAGTACAATATTTCCAAGATTATGATTTTCCTGGCTGAATCCTACTTTAGTAATGACTCCTACAAAAGTTCTTTCCGGGCTTCCTTCCACGTTTTTATATTTAAAAACAACAGTTAATCGTTTTCCTAAAAACTGCTGAGCCTCTTCCAGATCATGATTTTGTACCCCGTCTAGAGTATCATGGGCTAATGTAAGTTCAAAATTATGGTGTTTCTTTACGCTTTGCTGTAAACGGAAATGTTTGAAGTGCTTTATCATCTTGCCTTCAATCACAATATCCAGTTTCACCACACGGTTGATTCCAGGAATATGATTCTCCGAAATCTTCTCGGAATTCGAAATGTTTTTATTCATATTATGTAGAGTGTTTGGTGATCGTTTTATTTTGAAAAAAATCTAAAAATAAATGCCTTTCCTATAAAGTTATCAATTTTTTACAATATAAAATTCACATGATCAGCTTTATTTTTTAATCTTAGTGTAATCATCATTTCTTAATTATAGGAAACAATCACTGACGAAAAAACAGAATAGCGATCCTTATGACGGATGTACCATTCTGTTTTTATAGGGGTGAATGTTAAAGGATTTTATCCCTGAGATCCAGGCCAAGCTCCGTCATAAGATGAATTTCCAAGCTCGATCTGTTCTGCACTTATCACAAAACTGATGTACATACTGTTTTCATCTACAGCATCGAAATCTACTTCATGCTGGATGACATACCCGTTTGTCCATTTCAATGTCGTTAAAGTACCTTCTTCGTGAGATTTATTGAAAGTTACCTCTCCTACTGTAGGTTTGTATTTTCCGTTCAATAAACTTTCAAGGATGTCAGATTTTTCAGTAGCTTCTACTGTAATCTTAAGAAGTGCATTGGAAGGATCTGATGCTACACGTCCTGATACGTCTGTAGCTCTTGATACGCTGTAGTTCAATTTTAACAGCTTTTGTCCTTCGCCGTTGTTGAATTTTAAGATTCCTCTTGAATTTCTTTCTGCCATGATGGTAAATTTTAATCGTTAAATATTTATGATTTGATGTTTGTTATATCACCAAATTTAGAAGTATTCATCATAACAAAATAAAATTCAAGCATAAATCTGAAAAAGTGTAGTACTTTTACGACTAACACTTGTTAGGCTAAATACAAGCTGTAAATCAAAACATTACCATTTACAAAGCAAAAAACCGAGCTATTACAATAGAGAAAAAACTCCCTGTTTTTCAAACAAGGAGATGATTTTATTCACAAGAATACGGTTACAATTTTTAGGCTAAATTCACTCCAAAAACACGCCCTACAAGAGCTGTAATTCCCATGGCAATAGTGCCCCAGAAACAAATTCTTAACACCGCTATTTTAATACTGGAACCTCCCGCTTTGGCAGAAACAGCTCCTAAAAGCATTAAAAATATGATTGAAAATCCATATTGAAAGTACACCATCTGTTTAATAGGAGCTAAAAGAGAAACAGTAAACGGCAATAATGCGCCCACTGCAAATGAACCGAACGAAGCCATTGCCGCCTGTAAAGGTTTCGCCTGTGTGATTTCGTTAATTCCCAATTCATCACGGGCATGAGCTCCCAATGCATCATATTCTGTAAGTTCAATAGCCACCTGCATAGCAGTTTCTTTGGTACAGCCCCGATTCTCATACACTTTAGCAAGTTCCTTAAGCTCTATTTCCGGCATTTGTTCAAGCTCATATTTTTCACGAAGCAGATCTGCTTTCTCGGTGTCTTCCTGTGAGCTTACAGAAACATATTCACCCGCTGCCATAGACATTGCTCCGGCAATCATACCCGCCAGTGCGGCAAGAATAATGATGTGACGTTCCGGAGCTGCCGCAGCAACCCCGATAACAATACTTGTGGTAGACAATAACCCGTCATTCGCGCCCAGTACAGCCGCCCGAAGCCAGCCTATCCTGTTTACATAATGTTTCTCCAGCTGATGATGCATAACTTTTGTTTTGGTAATAGGCTAAAGTTACCAAATGTTTCATCAAGAATCATTTTAAATTAATGGTGTTTTTACCGCTTTAGCTTATAGCCGATACAGGATATTCGTTTTTGAATCTGATAAAATCTTCTAATGAATATTCAGGGCATGCTCCTTCCTGTGAGGTAATAAATGCTCCGAGAGAAACTGCCTGAGTCATCATTTCATGAACTGTGCTTCCTTTTTCTAATTTTTTGGAAAGAAATCCTGCTAAGAATGAATCTCCGCTCCCCACCGTATCTTTTACTGTAACTGGTATGGTAGGATACAGATAAAAATCATCGCCCTGAGCATATAAGGCACCTTTACTTCCTTTTGAGACCATAATTTCCTTAAGATCAAACTTATCCTGCAGATATTTTATGCTGTCTTCTTCGGTGGTATAGTCTTTTCCTAAAAAATCCAGCATCATGCGCATTTCTGCTTTATTGAATTTGGCAAGATGTGTTTTGTGGAGTAAATCCTTTATCATTCCGACCTCATAATACGGTTCTCTGAGGTTGATATCAAAAACATTATAATCGCTGAGTTCAAGCAATTGGAATAATGTGTTTCTGGATTTTTCATTTCGGGCTGCCAATGTTCCGAATACGAAAGCATCTGTTGTTTTGAGGATCTCTTGGTTTTTCAAGGTTGTTTCAATAAAATCCCATGCTACCCCTTCCACAATATCATAATGAGCATCGTTATTTTCATCCACTGTAGCAATTACTGTACTGGTGGGATACTCCGTATTGACCTGAACAAGATCTGCAGGAATATTCCAGTTGTTCATTTTATCTAAAAGGTCATGCCCAAGCTGATCATCACCAACACTGCTTATCATATTGACCTCTACCCCCATTTTGGAAAGGTGATAAGCTACATTAAAAGGGGCACCTCCCATTCTTCGCTGCTCTCCCGGAAAAATATCCCAAAGAACTTCACCGAAACAGACTGCTTTATTTTTTTTATGTTCCATTATATAAAAGTAATTAAATGTATTGAGTTTTTAAAAGGTTTAGTATTTTGAATTTCCTTGCTTCAGAATGAATAAGCCTGCACAGAGAACTGAAGAAATGCATTATTATTGACCGGATTCCACATTCCCCAAATCCCGATGGGAATTTTATAGCCTTGAATGATAAAGCTTTTTGAAATGATAAGGCTTATTTCATTGAACCCTGATTCTTTAGCAAAGAAATTATTCTTTTCACCATGGCTGTCTAATGCAAAAGCATAGCCTATTCTTCCTCTTACTTCAAGATCATTCTTTTTGTACACTGGATATTCTCCCGAAACAAATGACGAATATTTATTTCCTGTATTTTCGCTGTTTCTGTCTCTTCCGAAAACCACCGTATTCCAACTGAGCACCAAAGGAAATGTATCGCTTATGGTATAGTAAGATCTTAGATCCCAAAAACGCCCGGTTTCTTTCGCTGAATAGTTAAAAAATTCCTTATTGTTATAGGTCGCACCGGGTGAAAAGTTATAAATATCCCATAATTCCAGTGTAAGATGCTTGTTTTTGTATCCTACATAATTATTGAATTCTTTATAGGAGCCATCAAAATTGCCACCCGCCCAGAATCCGACATAAAAGTTCTTATAATCAAGATGTACATCTCCGGTATAAATAAATCCTGCAGAGACTTCAATTCCTCGCCACAAATGGCTGTTTCGAAGCTGTAACGCAGAATGCAGTTCCTGCGCACCTAAACAAGTTCCTATAAAGGAGGAAAAAAGCAATAAGTAGTTTTTTAACATGATTCAAGTGTTTTTAAGGCAGTAAGCATCCTGTATCCAGCAATAGTCTACAGGATAGTTACATTGATTAAAAGAAAAATATATGATTAGTGAATGAGGTCTTTTTCTCTTATACGCGATCCAAACAACGCGTAAGTCAACATCAGTAATTCACAAATTACCGTAAGCCACCACGTCCATCTCCATGAGCCTAAAATATCTGCTAAACCTCCCTGAATAAGGGTAAATACCGCTCCGCCAAATACGGCAGAAATAAAAATACCGGATGCTTTTGAAGTGTACTTGTTCAATCCTTTGATGGAAAGCGTGTAAATACAGCTCCACATGGATGAATGCAGGAGACCGATTGCTACAAGAAACCATAGATTTTGAGTAACCATAGAAGTTACCGCAAGCACTGTGGCCAGTATTGTGGTGGTTATCAACTGATTTCTTGCAGAAATATTACTGAAGAAACTGGATACTGCTCTTCCTACAAGAAAACCTCCCCAATACAGGGTAGATAATAGGGCATGAATTCCCAGATCCATTCCTCCTACAATGATATCTGTTTTTCCGAAAAATGTAATAGGATGACCAGAATCTACCAATTCAAAAGCATACAGATTAATATTAGCGCCTATGGCAACTTCGGTTCCTACATAAAAAAAGATAGCCACCACTCCTAATGCAAAATGCCTGAATGACCAGACGCTCCTGTCTAGCTTTTCCTCTCCTACAACCCGTGTATGAGCAAGATCAGGAAGGTTGAGTTTTTTAGTAATGATCATCACGGTAAGTATACAGATGATGAGTACAGAAAGCGGAAGCAGCAACTGTCTGATTTCTATGTTTTCAATGGAAATTCCGCTGAACATGACCACCGTGACAAAAAAAGGTGCAGAAGTAGTTCCTATAGAATTGATCGCTGTCAGAATATTGAGGCGCTGTACCGGCTGTGTCCCTTTCAGTTCGTATGAAGCTGCATAAGGATTTACAACCACCTGAATGATGGCTGCTGAGGTCCCCATTAAATAAGAACCGATAACAAAAACGATAAATCCAACAGGAATAACGGCATCTTTTACACTGAATTTCAGATCGGGATAATGATCCCCAACCCATGATGAACACAGATACATGAAAAGACCGGAAATCATAAAGAAAAGCCCGCGTAAAATGGCATTTTTATATCCAAAGGCATTTACCCATCTGCTTCCCAGTGTTCCATTCAGAAGATATCCTAAAAAGAAGAAAAAGGAAATCAAAGTAGTAAATGTGTTTTTAAGACTGCCTGCATGGCTCAGAAAAGTAAATTTCAGAGGTGCCTGCAGCTGTTCATTCACTGTAGTCAGAAAACCTACAATAAAATAGATAAACGTAATGATTGCAAACGGCAGTATAGGATTGTTTGTATTATTGTCTGAAGAGGTTATACCTGGATTGATCTGCATGGCCTAGTTATTTTATGATTGATTGTAAAACCGAGGCGGTTCCTGAGTTTTTTATGTCTTCTACAAAACTGTTGTATAATTTTATGAACTGTTCAGAGGTTTTTAACTGAACTCCTTTAAAAGCTGACAATTCCAGGAAGTCCTGTGGATTTTCACTGGCAATAAGCTTCTTGTCGGTCTCTGTAATCCAGGGTTCTGCTGTTTCAAAAGTATTTCCCTGATCATCTGTTTTATATTTAAGATAATGTCTGTAGGAAGCGATAAGAAAAGCTGGTCTGGTAAGATCTTTCGCTCCTTTTATCATGTTGTCAAGATTAGGAATAATATATACCGGAAATTTTGAAATCCCATCGAAGCACAAACGGCTTACCTGATCACTTACACTGTGATTGGCAAATCTTTCGATCAGCGTTTGTTTATATTTTTCCAGGTCTGTATTTTCTGGGGCAGGAACAAAAGGCGTAATGTCTGTATCCATAAAATCTCTGATGAATTTTACAAGATTTTCATCTTCCATCGCCTGATCTACTTTACGATAGCCCATTAAAAATGCCGGATACGATAATAGTGTATGGGAAGCATTCAGCAGGCTTAGTTTCATATTTTCAAATGCGGTTACATCATTCGTGAATTCTACGCCTACCTTTTCCCATGCCGGTCGTCCTGCGACAAAGTTGTCTTCTATCACCCACTGTGTAAAGTCTTCACAATATACAGGAGCTCGATCATCTGTTCCATTCAACTTATTTAACCTTTCAATATCTTCCGGAGTTGTTGCGGGTGTAATACGATCTACCATACTATTTGGGAAGGTTATATTTTCCTTTACCCATGCTGCCAGTTCTGCATCCTGCGCTTCTATAAATGACGTAAAAGCTCTTTTTGCTGTATTTCCGTTATGCTGAAGATTATCACATGAAAGGAGAGTCAATGCAGCTCCACTTTGTGTTTTTCTCTGGCGCAATCCTTCTGCAACAAAACCAAAAACAGTTTCGGGGTGGGAAGGATTCTTCAGATCATGCTGGATTTTTTCATCACCCAATATAAATTCTCCGGTCTCTTTATCAAGATTATAACCTCCTTCTGTAATTGTCAATGTGATGATTTTAATAGAAGGGTCTGCTATTTTTGCGATTACAGCCTCCGGATCTTCTATTCCCCAGATCAGCTCCTTTAAAGAACCTATTTTATAAACCTCATCTTTTCCATTTCTGCCGCAAACAGTAAGAGAATATTGAAGATTCTGAGCTCTTAAATTCTTTACGATTTTTTCATCTGACGGCAGCAGACATACTCCACAAATTCCCCAATCTCCCTGCCCTTCTTCATTGAGCAGCATATTGGTATAAAACTGCTGGTGAGCTCTGTGAAAGTTCCCTACTCCGATGTGTAAAATTCCTGTGCGGATTTTCGATACATCATAATTGTAATAAATCATACTCATAAACATAAAATTGTTATCATATTAACCAATTCGTTAAAACTATATTAACAAATGATTAACAGGATACTTTTTTTACAAAATTCAAATTGGGAACGTTCCCAAAAATCAGGGAACGTTCCCAATTGACTATTTTTTTATTATTTTTAGCCAAAAAACAAGGCTGATGAGACGTATTACGATTAAAGATCTGTCCAAATTTTTGTCATTATCTACCTCTACCATCTCCAGAGCGCTGCTTCATGATAAAAATGTGAATGAAGAAACAAGAAAAAGGGTATTGGATGCTGCGGAAAAATTGGGCTATAAACCGAACCTTACAGCTTTGAATTTACAATCCGGACAATCCCGGACAATAGGGTTTGTGGTACCGGAAATGATTACTCCTTTTTCCTCGAGTGTTTTGAAAGGAATTCAGAATATTCTGTACCCCCTCGGGTACCGTATTATTATCACCCAATCTGATGAAGACCCTCTTATAGAAAGGAAAAACCTTCAGCTTATGGAAGAATTTAATGTGGATGCCATTATTATTAATCTCTGTCATGAAACCCACAATAATGATCTTTATCAAAACATTATGGACCAAGGAACTCCTTTAATATTCTTTGACAGAATTCCTCACAAGTCTCTTGATGTATCGAAGGTAATTATTGATGATTCTATTAAAGCTTCATTGATGGTGGAATACTTGATCAAGACAGGAAGAAAAAGAATTGTCCACATTATGGGGCCTTCCACGATCCGAAATGCTGTAGAAAGAGTAAACGGTTATAAGCGTATTCTCATGAAGTACAATATTTTTGACGAAAATCTGATTATTCACACGGATGGAATGACTTTCGAACATGGAAAAAAAGCAGTTAAGCAGCTATTAAATAAGAATATAGAGTTTGACAGTATTTTTGCTTTTAGTGATACCCTAGCCATGGGAGCGATGAATTTTCTTCTTGAACAAAAAGTAAGAATACCTGAGGAAGTAGCTATAGCCAGCTTTTCGGGAACCGAGTTGTCATCTATGGTATATCCTCAGCTGACCAGCGTACAGCAGCCATTGGAAAAAATGGGTGAAGAAGCTGCAAAACTGGCATTGGACAAAATCAAAAACAGTACAGCCTCAAGCCAAGCTATTCTGATGGATGCAGAATTGATTTACAGGGCTTCTACTTAGTTTATATTTCACTACGAGAAAAAACAAGAAAACATTCACAACACACTATAAATCAAACAACAAAATCCTTCGGTTGTACCATCCTGTTCAGAAAATCCTATTTTCTTATCTTTGCAGCAATGAATTTATTATATATCAACTGGGACGTTAATCCCGAAATCGTCAATATTTTAGGACTTCCTATAAAATATTACGGCTTGCTTTTCCTTGCCGGACTTGTTTTATCATTAAATATTTTAAAAAGAATTTATAAAAAAGAAGGGCTTAGTTCGCAGGCACACGAGGCTTTGTTCTCCTATGCGCTTATAGGAATTCTGGTGGGAGCCAGGTTGGGGCATTGTCTTTTTTATGATTTCGATTATTACTCCCAGCATCCGATTGAGATATTTTTACCCATTCAGAAAGGAGCAGATGGAATCTATCATTTTACCGGTTTTGCAGGACTTGCCAGCCACGGTGGTGGTATCGGATTGGTCATTATGCTTCTCTTGTATGCGAGAAAATTTTCTATCCCGTTCATGACGGTATTGGATGCGATAGCCATTGTACTTCCTTTGGCTGGTACTTTTATCAGGCTGGCGAACCTTATGAATTCTGAAATTATAGGAATTCCTACAGATGTTCCATGGGCATTTGTATTTCGTCAGGTGGATGATCTTCCGAGACATCCTGCACAACTCTATGAAGCCATTTCTTATGCTGTTATCTTCTTCATTATTTACTTTATTTATAAGAAAAATATTTTCAAAATCGGAAGAGGGTTTTATTTCGGTATTAGTATTTTATTAATCTTCATCATGAGAATCCTGATTGAATTCATCAAAGTAGATCAGGTAGAATTCGAACACGGAATGAGCCTGAATATGGGCCAGCTTCTCAGCATTCCTTTTGTTCTTCTTGGATTATTCTTTATTATCAAGAGTATATTGGAAAAAAGAAAGGTTAAAACCACTTAATTTTCTTATCCATTTAAAAATAAAAAACTCACTGAAAGCTATTTTCAGTGAGTTTCTTTTTACTATATCTTTCAATATATTATCTGGTTGTATATCCTCCATTGGCAAAGATCGTCTGCCCTGTAATCCACCATCCGTCTGTTACCAGGAATTCTATCAGCGGAGCAATATCTTTGATATTTGTAAGCCCACCCAATGCTGATGCTGATTTATGATAAGCTACTGCATCAGCACTTTCCTGACCATAGAAGAAAGGGGTATCCATTGGGCCTGGCGCTACTGCAGTCACAGAAATTCCTCTTGCTCCAAATTCTTTGGAAGCAGCTCTTGTAAAATGCTCTACCGGAGCTTTGGCTCCTGCGTAAGTGGAATATAAGCCGGTATAGGCTGCCAGCAATGAAGTAACAATCGTACAAATTTTCCCTTGATCATTCAGTTTTTTACCAGCTTCCTGCAAAAAGAAGTAAGCAGATTTTGAATTGACATTGAACATCGTGTCATATTCTTCTTCTGTAGTCTCTGCAAATGGCTTTTTCAATACCATTCCTACTGTATTGATGGCAATATCCACGCCTCCGAAACGGGAAATTGTTTCATCAAAGAACTTCGTGATATTATCTACTTTGGTAAGGTCTCCCTGAAACAAAAATGCTTCTGCACCTAATGCCTGTACCTCAGCAAGTGTTTTTTCACTTTCTGCCTTAGAGCTTTCGCTGTTATAATGTATTGCCAGTTTTGCTCCTTTTGCAGCAAAACCTCTGCTTAATAATCCTCCCAGATTTTTACCTCCTCCGGCGATCAAAACTACTTTTCCTTTTACATTTTGTGTTGACATTCTTCTTATTTTTAAATGTTTATGAGACAAAGATGGATAATAAAAATCATCTCAACATGGTGAAATTTTCGGGAATTCCATTAAAATCAAAAATAGATAGGGACCTTATTTTTACTTCACATCTATAAATTGAAACAAAAAACATTTATATTTTTAAGTAAACAGTATTTTTTCAATAGAGGACTATTTACCAAACAGATACGGCTTAAGATATTTCTTTTTTATTAAACACAAGGATATAATTCCCAATCACACCTCAATTTTAGGCATAACATTTGATACCTTCCCCCCGTATCACGCACCACCACTTCATTTTTAATATATTTTTTTATAATCCTCAGGTTTCTGGGGATTTTTTTATACGCTGGCTCCATTTTTTTTATGGTCTTACGCTCAGAGCGTAAAACGTACTACAAAACCATTTCTGATAATCAATCATTTAAAACCTGATTATTCATTTTATTGTTGTATATTTGTACATTATTAACTAAGTCATCACTTTGTTTTCTGTAACGACCTGAATATTTTTATTCAGTCTTTGCTTTCTGAGCAGTCATATTTTTAACTTTTATTTTTCTATTAAGAACAAATACTTGTCGGAATTGTAAGCTCTGTATGATTGGAAAACTCCAAAACAGGAAACATCGGCAGGCTTTATAAGGTCTACAACGGACCAGATTGAACCAATTAATTTATAGAAACTAAATACTAAAAATAATTTATGGCAGATTCTTTTTCTAAAAAGGAAAATTTCAAGAAAAAAATTCAAAAGCAAAAAGAAAAGGCGCTAAGACGCGAAGATCGTAAGACGAACAACAACAAAGGAGCGGAGGATGTCTTCATGTATGTAGATGAATTCGGAAGATTAACTTCTACTCCACCTGAACAAAGACAGGAAGTAAACCTTGATGATATTCAATTGGGGGCAGCTCCTATTATTGAGGAAGATCCAAGAAAAACTGGAATTGTTACTTTCCTTAGTGAAAAAGGGTATGGCTTCATCACTGAAGACAATAGCAAAGAAAATATCTTCTTCCACAACAACAACTGTGTGGAACCGGTAAAAAAAGGAAACAAAGTATCTTTCGAAAAAGAGAAGTCTCCTAAAGGATTTTCAGCTGTTGAAATCCAGATTGTTAAATAATATTTACATCTAAATGATTCTGCTTATCAAGCAGGTTTATTTTAAGAAACATAGAAAGAGACTGTCCAAAAGGCAGTCTCTTTTTTGTTGATATACCTTACCCATTCCTAAAAGATACAGAACCTGATTACCATGTAAGAGGTAAAATAAAAGAAGCCATCTAAAAAGACAGCTTCTTTCATCGTAAAAAAAAGTAAAAAAAAATTAATCCAGTTTCCCTCCCAGTGCTTTAAACAGAAGGACGTTATTTCTGGTATTCTGATGCTGGAACTGTAATAGATCCAATTCAGCAGTAAGTTTGCTCTTTTGAGAGTTGATCAGCTCAAAATAATTGGCGTATCCTGTCAGATACAGATCATTGGAAACCTCCACCCCGCGGTCAAGAAAACCTACTTCTTCTGATTTCAGTTTCAAAACACGTTCATAGATCTTCGTCTGTTTCAAAATAGACTGAAGTTCGTTAAAAGCAGTTGTAATACTTTTCTGATAATTTAAAAAAGCAATCTCCTGTTCCGTGCTTGCTACCTTAAATTCATATTTCAGCTGTCCTTTATTGAAAACAGGAACCATTAATCCTCCCAACAACTGCCCTGCCAGTGAACTTGGTTTGAAGAATGTTTCTATAGAAAAAGAATTCATTCCAAAGCCGGCACCAAGGTCAATTTTAGGATAAAAAGCAGCTCTTGCAGCCTTTGCATCAGCCTGAGAAGCTTCCAACACATAATAATTTGCGGCTACATCCGGTCTGGAGTGTATCACATTTTCTACATTAATGGTTTTATTTAGAACTTCCATATTAGTAGGCATCAGTAGCTTCCCGCGTTTCACATCCCCACCGTAGCTTCCTGTGAGTGTAGTGATCGCCTGTTCTACCGTAACGATTTCCACTCTTATGTGCTCAATCTCTGCGAGCCAGTTGTTATTTTGAGCCTTGAACTGCTGTACTGCCAATTCCGTAGCTTTTCCCACTTCGCGTTGCGCCAGAACAATCTCAAAAGCTCTTTGCTGAAGCTTATAATTCTTCTGATAAATAGCAAGACGATTGTCTAAGGCTACCAACTGATAATACAGGTTTGCAATATCCGTGAAAAGCTCTACCTGTAATAATCTCAGCCCTTCTGTTGAAGCCAGAAATTTCTTCTGGGCAGCTATCTTTTTATTTTTCAGTTTGCCCCAGGCGTCAATTTCCCAGCTGCTTCTTGCTCCCAGCCAGTAATTAGGCGTAAAATCTCTGTTGATTTTCTGGTTTTCTGTAATATTAGGTGAAAGATTGGTATCATAGTTCCCAACACCTTCCATCGTATATTTACCGTATCGGTTACCTGAAGTTTCTACTCCTACTTCAAGGGAAGGCAGCAAATCCATTTTTGATCTTTGAAGGAAACTGTTGGCAATTTCTACTCTCTGCTGTGCAATCTGGAAATCCGGATTAGCCTGAACCACTTTATCAAAAAGTTCTAGCAGATGTGGGTCTGTAAAATATGCCTTCAGATTGATCTGCTGGAATTCATCCAGGTTTTTATTTTTATCCGTTTTGATGATTTCATCAGGGAATTCCTGAGCTTTTTTCAACGCTGTTACCTTGGGAACAGCACATGAAACAAGGCTCAGCGATGCAATCCCATACACTATATATCTATGATTTAATCTTTTCATTTTTCTTCTTATTTTCAAGTTTTGCAAAGAATATATACAGTCCCGGAATCACAACTAATCCGAAGATAGTCCCAATCAGCATTCCTCCTGCAGCAGCTGTACCAATAGAACGGTTACCAATTGCACCAGCTCCTGATGCAATACACAACGGAATAAGTCCTGCTACGAATGCGAAAGAGGTCATCAGAATCGGTCGAAGACGCTGTCTTGCTCCTTCAATCGCTGACGAAATGATATCAAATCCCTGTTTGTTTCTTGCCACCGCAAATTCTACAATCAGAATAGCATTTTTGGCGAGAAGACCAATCAACATGACCAATGCCACCTGTGCATAAATATTATTATCCAGCCCTGCCAGCACCAGTGCGATATAAGAACCGAAAATTCCCATCGGAAGGCTTAATAATACAGGCATCGGAAGAAGGAAACTCTCGTATTGTGCTGCTAATAAAAGATACACGAATAGAAGACAGATCAGGAAGATATAAACGGTCTGATTTCCTGATAAAATCTCTTCTCTGGTCATCCCCGACCATTCAATATCGAATCCTCTCGGAAGGATCTCTTTGGCTACACGCTCTACAGCTGCAATAGCATCTCCGGAACTGTAACCGTCAGCAGGTTCTCCGTTGATCATGGCAGACATATACATATTGTACCTCGTCAGTACTTCAGGTCCGTACACTTTTTCAATGGTGATGAATGTTGAAAACGGAACCATTTCCCCTTTGTCATTCTTTAAATATAAATTCAGAATACTTTCAGGGGTATCTCTGTGCTCAGGGCTTGCCTGTACCATCACTTTATACATCTGACTGAAACGAATAAAATTGGTGGCATAATACGATCCCAGCATGGTCTGTAATGTAGACATTGCGTTGTCTACCGAGACTCCTTTCTTCGCTGCCATATCGTAATCTACATTGATCATATACTGCGGGAAAGTAGCATCAAAACTGGTAAAACTGTTCTGCAGCTCAGGAGCCTCATTCAGTTTTTTAACAAAATTCTTGGTGATTTTATCTGTATTCTCGATGGTTCCTCCGGTTCTGTCCAATAAACGCAGTTCAAAACCACTGGTATTTCCAAATCCGGGAACCGTTGGCGGTGCAAAGATCTCAATCTGGGCATCTGCAATACTTTTTGTTTTTTCTGAAAGGTCTGCAATCAGATCGTTCACTGAAATATCTCTTTCTTTCCAGTCTTTAAGGTTGATCATTGCCATTCCATAAGATGAACCTGCGATTTCCGTTACAATGCTGTAGCCGGCCAGCGTGGTCACGTTTTCTACTCCTTTAATTTTCTTCGCAATACCTGTCACTTCATCCAGCACTTTCTCTGTTCTTTCTACCGTTGCCCCCTGTGGAGTGGTTACACTTACATACACCATTCCCTGGTCTTCCATTGGAATAAACCCTGTTGGCAGGAATTTACTGGTCACAAAAGTAAGTCCGACAAATAAAAACAACAGCCCAAAAGTAACCGTAGTTCTTGTCGCAAATTTTGATAAAATACCTACATACCCATTAGTCAGTCTTTCAAATCCTGTATTGAAACTCTGGAAAGCCCTGTCGATGATTGTTTTCTTCTTCTGATGATTATGAGGTTTTAAAATAATCGCACAAAGCGCCGGAGTAAGCGTCAATGCATTCACTCCTGAAATTACAATACTGATGGCCAGCGTTAATGAAAACTGACGGTAGAATACTCCCACCGGGCCATCAAGAAACGCTACAGGAATAAATACGGCAGACATTACGATGGTAATAGCCACTACCGCTCCTGCAATTTCTTTAGTGGCAGTGATGGTTGCATCCATTGCATTCATGCCTTCTTCCATTTTAACATGGACGGCTTCAACGACGACAATCGCATTATCGACGACAATTCCGATGGCGAGAACCAGGGCAAAAAGAGTCAGAAGGTTTACTGAGAAATCCAGCATATTCATGAAAGCAAACGTTCCTACCAATGCTACCGGAACTGCCAGTACAGGAATCAATGTGGAGCGCCAGTCCTGAAGGAAGATAAACACTACGATTCCTACCAGAATAAAGGCTTCAATAAGGGTAGTGAGCACTGCACTGATGGAAGCATCCAGGAATCGGGAGACATCATAAGCCATATTGTACTCCATTCCGGGAGGGAAGGAAGTGACTTTCAATTCGTCCATTTTTGCTTTTACGCTTTCAATTACTTCAGAAGCATTGGAACCGGGGCGCTGCTTCATCATGATGGATGCAGAAGGTCTTCCGTCTGTTTTGGAAACCATTCCGTAGTTCATTGCTCCGAATTCTACTTTAGCAATATCCTTCAGTTTTAAGATCGTTCCGTCAACATCAGATCTGATGGGAATTTCCTCGTATTGCTTAGGCTCAAAAAACTTCCCTTTATATTTGATTACATATTGAAGCTGGCTGGAAGTTTTTCCGGATGTTTCTCCTACTTTTCCGGGTGCTGCCGAAATATTCTGTTTTTGCAGCGAAGCAATCACTTCATCTGCCGAAATATTGTAAGCCGCCATTTTCTGCGGATCCAGCCATACTCTCATCGAGTACTCTTTCTGGCCCATGATCTCAGCACGTCCTACTCCATCAATACGTTTTAGCTCCTGAAGGACATTAATATCTGTAAAGTTATAGATGAACTGCTCATCCTGGCTCGGATCTGTACTCGTGATGTTCAGGTACATCAGCATGCTGTTTACCTCTTTTTCAGTGGTAACTCCGGCCCTGATTACCTCTTCGGGAAGCTCATCAAGGATTGTTGTCACTCTGTTCTGAACGTTTACCGCTGCTACATCAGGATCTACTCCTACTTCAAAGAAAACCTGAATAAGGGTAAGACCGTCATTCGATGTTACTGTAGACATATACGTCATCCCAGGCACACCATTGATGGCGCGTTCCAGAGGAAGGGCTACAGCATTGGCAGATACTTCAGCATTGGCACCGGTATATTTTGCCGTAACGGTTACTGACGGCGGTACGATATCCGGAAACTGCGTAATGGGCATCTTCAGCAGCGCCATAATTCCCAGCAGAACAAATAATATGGAAATAACCAACGAAAGAACCTTTCGTCTTATAAACATTTCTACCATAGTAAATTGATTTAAAGATTATGAAAGGTTAATACTTCTTTTTGATTTTGATAATATCACCATCCTTTAAAGACTGAGTTCCTTCATAAATGATTAAATCCCCTTTTTTAAGACCGCTTTCCACGATATAAGAATCTCTCAGTGTGGCTCCGATCTTAATGTTGGTCATTTTCACTTTATTCTGCTTATCCACTGTAAAAGCGTAGGTCTTATCCTGGATAGAGAAAGTCGATTTTTGTGGAATAAGGATCGCATTAGCCTGATGTTCGGAAATAATAAGCTTCCCGGAAGTACCGTGCTTGATCAGACGGTCCGGATTCGGGAAAAGCACTTTATAACGAATAGAACCTGTCGTCCTGTCGATTTCCCCTTCGGCGGTTTTTAAAGCTCCGTTGAACTGATAATTGACTCCGTTAGGCAGCGTAAGTTCGATCTTTTGATGACTGCCAATCTTATCATCAGCCAAAAGCTCAAAATATAAATTTTCAGGAATCGAGAAGTAGGCATAGACTTCGTTCAATTGAGACAGTGTAGTCAATAGCGTTCCATTTTCCACTAAACTTCCGTCCTTAAGAGGAATCACGTCAATGACCCCATCAAAAGGTGCTGTAATTCTCGTAAAGTTTATTTTCTGGAGGACGGTTTGTTTTTCGGCATCAGCAAAGGCATGTTTTGCTTTCGCCGAAGACAGCTTTGCCTTCACCAGTTCCAGTTCATTATTGGCTACAAATTTTTTAGCATGAAGACTCTGAATCTGCTTCAGTTCTACTTCTGCAATACGTACGTCTGCTTCGGTCTGCTTTAATGCCGCATTTGCCTTCAAAAGTTCCATCTGCAGCTCGGCGTCATTGATTTTAAATAAAGCCTGCCCCTGATGTACAAATTGTCCCTCGTTCACATAAATATGCTGTATAATGCCTCCGATTCTGGATCGCATTTCAACATTCTTTTTAGCCTGGATATCGGTGACAAACTGGTTGCTCACCAATGTATCTTTTTCTTTGATTTCCAGTACGGGAACTTCTTTTTCTTTTGGACTGTTTTTTTCCTTGTCTTTACTGCATGACACAGCGAATAATGTTGCAAGAATGCAAATTATTACGTTTTTAAAATACATTTATAAATGTTTAAGTTATAAGATTTCCGTTAAAATGATTTGGTTTTCAGAAACTTAAACTTAGTACAACTGGAGGAGATGGAGAAAGGACTTAACTCCGCAAATAGTAGATAGAGCAATCTTCGGAAGAGTAATTTTCGGGATCACTTTTAAAATCCCTGAAAAATCCGAAGTTGAATTTTCGCTTTTTCTGGCTAATTGTTTTACAATTTTGGAAACAGAAGGCAACGCATGCGTATTCATGTCTGCTTCTTCGTAAACATCCAGAACATGAATGTTATTTACAGGAGGAATATGAGGAATATTATGCAGCGATTTTTCTGCCCAATTCGAATTGAAAAGGGTAAAAACCAGTATAATATAAAATAAGAAAAATGACCTCAGACCTGCCATGTCAATCAGAACACATTAGTTTTTCAGTAAAAAACGATAATCCTGCAAAAATAGCGATTTTTACTGGGAATTCAGGCCGTTGAACTGTTAAAAAAACTTAAAGAATGGATGAATAATTCTACCCATTGGCATTTGGATTCCTCCGGAATGACAAAGAGAATGCGAAGTCTATTGATGCATTCTGTTATCCCGAAGGTATCTAACTAGAATCGTTAAAAGTTTTGGCTAAAGCCAATAGAATTTTGGTTATCGTTTTTAAACGGGCTAAAGACCGTTTCTATTGAATTATTAAAACAACCTACTGAGGACTCTGAAACGGTAATCGAAGATATGTTCCAGTTTTTTTCTGATGAAAACGCGATGTGCAATTTCGCCTAAAAATCCCATTGGAAGTTCATAATCTATCGTATCTCTCATCAGAACACCTTCTTCGTTGGGAATAAATTCATGATGATGATTCCACAATTTGTACGGGCCTTTTTTCTGGAAATCGATGAAACTTTTCTGAAAGTCAACGTGGATAATCTCAGTCTGCCATTTCATTTTAATTCCGAATAAGGGAGAAACGTAATAATCGATGATCATTCCTTCATAAATTTCATCATCTTCCATTTCCGTCAATACAATAAAGCCCATGTCTTTCGGAGTAATTTCAGAAAGGTTATTGGCTGAAGAAAAGAATTTCCAGGCGGTTTCTATATCACAGTTGAGCTGCTGTTCACGGAAAAGCGTATGTTTCATAGGATGAAATCAATTTATATAATGATTATGAAACAAATGTATGACAAAGATTTAATTATAGATCCACATCAGTACAGGTTTTCCGGACTTCTGAATCATCGGATCAATTTCTTTCATTGCATTATTGGAAACGGTAGGACATCCCCAGCCTTCGGGTGAACCTTTGGGAAATACTTCAGTATCACTCATCATATTCCAGGAATGAAAGACAATAAATCTTTTTAACGCATTGCTGTTGGTTTCTTCAAGGCCGTGCATCAGGTATTTTATATTGATTCCCCAGTCACTATACCCTCTTCCTTCCAATTTATATTTTCCCAGAGATGAAAGGTGGCTTCCATCTTCGTTACTGAATCCCGGATTTGCTTTAGAATTATCTTTACTCCAGGAATTGGAGCCACAACCATGTCCTACGAGATATTCTTTTGATATCTTATTATTTTTAAAATCCCAAACAAAAAAACGCTTAATTCCGGAATGAAGGCTCATATCAATCAGAATACAAAAGTCACGGTTAAGATTCTTTGAAGTACAGAACTTCAAGGCTTCTTCCGCTTTTATTTTCAGCTTGGAAAGCTCTACTTCAGGTTTCTTTTCTGCAACGATGGCAGGCTCAATGATGTTTCTTATATTGTCTTTTTTCTCCTGAGAGCAGGAACAAATCCAAAAAACGATAAACAAAAGGCCTATTTTCTTCATTCTTATTTATAGTGCTGAAAAATTCCGAAATCAGTAGGAGTCCAAAGTGCAGCTTTTTGTCCGGCAGCTTTTAAAGCATTATTTGACCATGTATTGCAAGTGTAAAGAAAGCTGTAGGTTCCTTTAGCATCGTAAAAGGCATCATTATCACTGTATACAGCATTTGTAGGGATCAGCATAAAGTTTCCGTTTTGGTCTCTGTCAAATTTATCTTCTACAAATTTTACTAAATTCTGATACTGGTTTCTGCTGATCATGATCATTTTACAGTCATCACCTTCTTTCATCGTATTATAATAAGTACAGTGCATGGCAGAATCGCTTAGCCAGAATGCAGCTTTCACGGCTGTTGAAAATTTCAGGTCAGCCCACGTCGGAGTATCAAGATAAAAACCTTTGTCGCCCCATCCTATTCCGATATATTGATAATCTGTCTTTTTGGATTTTATATTGGCAAATGGAATTTTCTGACTCCAGTCCTGCAAATCGTTTTTCACGGGCATTACGATGTCGGTATGTACTCCGTTGGTATAAATATAGATTGGAATTTCTTTCTTCTCTCCATCATCTTTAGCCGAAACCGGAATATAGGGAATAAGAAGCCCCAGGATTACATAAATAACTACAATTCCCAAAATAATTCCTATCACTTTCAGGAGATACAATAATATCGTTTTCACAGTCATGTTTTAATAAAATTTAATCTATAATTTTCCGTAAAAGTATTTGTTTTAATCGAAAAAAAGGCTATATTTAGTTACGAAATATTCACAAATATGCGTAAAAATATCAAATCCCAAAAAAGATTTAAAGTAAGAGTAAAAACAGCTCCTAAAAGAGTACAAAAAAAACGTTGATTTTCGGTGAGATTCTGATCTCCTGAGAATCAATTTTTCTTTATAGGAAAAGTTTTTCAAGAAATTTACTGTTGTAAATCTTTACTTCCTTAAAGCATAAAATTTAAGGAATGGTCGACTATCAGCTCTGGTTTGGAACTTCAAAAAATTCCAAAGGGGGAATTGTCACCGAAAGTTCAGGGAAAAATCAATCAGAAGACCTTTGCAGAAACTCAATATTTCTCTTCAGCCCTGCAAATTTGGTACGTTTTACGGGAGATTTTCTGAAGATCTCAGAGAAAATTTCCTGGGTAAGTTCTTTCCATTCTCCTTTTTTGAAGTTCTTCAAACTTTCATTGGGCTTGAAACGGCTTTGTTTATTGGGTGCTGAGAAACGGTTCCAGGGACATACGTCCTGGCAGATATCACAACCGAACATCCAGTCTTCCATTTTATCTTTAAAATAATCCGGAATCTCTTCTTTCAGTTCTATGGTTGCATAAGAAATACAACGACTCCCGTCAATAATTTTTTCAGAAACAATAGCATCTGTAGGACAGGCATCAATACATTTCCTGCATGTTCCGCAATGATCTGTAGTCGCATGATCCGGTATGAGCTCAAGGTCACAGATAATTTCGGCAAGAAAATAAAAAGATCCATTTTGTCTGGTAATCAGGTTGGCATTTTTTCCTACCCAGCCCAGCCCGGATTTCCGGGCCCAGCTTCTTTCCATAACCGGTGCAGAGTCTACAAAAACACGAAATCCAAATTCTCCTATTTCTTCCTGTAGCTCAGCTACCATCTCACGGAGTATCTCTTTGATTACTTCATGGTAATCTTCTGCATAGGCATATTTTGAGATCTTATAATTCTCTAATATTGAAATTTTTTCTTCGGGAAAGTAATTATAAGAAAGTGAAATAACAGACTTGGAGCCCTCCACCAAAAGCCTGGGATCAAGTCTTTTGTCAAAATGATTTTCCATGTACTTCATTTCGCCGTTATAATTATTCTTCAGCCATTTTTCAAGATGGGGAGCATCTTCCTCGAGAAAATCTGTTTTGGAAATGCCACAACTCTGGAACCCAAAACTTTTTGCCTTGGATTTTATCAGTTGAGAATATTTTTCAGCGCCGGCATTCATAAATTTCACAATGCAAAATTAAGATTATTTTATCAATCTTCTGATTCAGTTATCAATCTCTTCTTCACCCTCCATACTATTGGGTTTCCGAAAATTTATGTTTTAATTAGGATTTTTTTCAAAAAAAAATTGCGTAATTTCGTTTCTAATTTAATGTTTAAAACAAACAACTATGTCTTTAATAGAAGTAATACAATCCGGAAACTATGAATTGATCGACGTTCGTGAGCCAATGGAGCTTGAAATGGACGGTAATATAGATGGTGCTAAGAATATTCCTTTAGGTGAGGTGGAAGATAGACAAGACGAAATTCTTTCTGTTGAAAAACCTGTCATCTTATTCTGCAGAAGTGGAAACAGAAGCGGAAAAGCATTGGAGTATCTTACCTCTCAAGGATTAAAGGACGGTTATAATGGCGGCGGCTGGGCTGATCTGAAGGCTGTTCTGGAAGCAAATCAGGGAACTTTTTAAAAGTTCCTTTTTTTTATCTCTTTATTTCTATGCATCTGAAAAATCAATTTGAACAGCTTTGTTCTCCTTTTACAAAAGATCAGCAGTTAATGAATAATCTGTGGAACGAGATTGTAACCAGATATTCTGAAAAAGGCAGGCATTATCACAATCTTCTTCATCTTGAAAACATGTTTCGGGAACTTGAAGAGGTGAAAGTGAACCTCTCTGATTTTACAGTGATTTCCTTTTCAGTATTTTATCATGACATTATTTATGATGCAACTTCCAAGTCCAACGAGGAGAAAAGTGCCGTTACTGCTGAAAAAAGGCTTGCTGAACTTCATGTCAATAAAGACAAAATTTCAATAATTTATGAGCAGATTCTTGCCACAAAAGCTCATCAACGATCTGATCATGGGGACACCAATTATCTTTTAGATGCTGACCTTTCTGTATTGGGTAAAGATTTTAAAACCTATTTAGAATACACTCAGAATATAAGGAAAGAATATTCTATTTACCCTGATTTCCTTTATAAGCCGGGACGAAAAAAAGTACTCAATCATTTTCTGGAACTTGAAAGCATCTTTAAAACAGATTATTTTAAAGATAAATATGAGGCTCAGGCAAAGGAAAATATTGCGGCTGAACTTCGGTTGCTGTAATGAAAAGTTCTATTTTACTGATTTTAGCAGGCTAATTTCAATTATATTATTGTCCTTTTTTACTCTTTCTTTAGTCTGCTGTTCTACTTCCCGAACAACTTCTGCTCCTGTACGCAAACGTCCTGAACCATCCTGCTGATCAGGTATTTTACCTTCTATATAAAGCTGTTTTATTGCAGCAGCAGGATCTTTTCTGTATTTGATAAAGGACTCTTCAAATTTTTGTTGAGTTAAAGCCAACTCGTTAGCTCTGGAATTTAAATTAGGAAACGGTATTTCTTTTGGTAAGTTTTTAATTCCAATCAGCTCATAGATGTGATTCTTCGTAGCATCTTCTATCTTTACAATCAGCCCTGGTAGTCCGGAAAATTTGTAAGGACCATCCTGTATTGGTATATCTGTGGTAAACCAGGCTGTCCATTTTCTCCCTCCAAAATCTGTAGTTGCTTTCTGAGCACTGTATTCTCCAATCTTTTGCTTTTCAGATTCTATTTTCCAGGTGATTTTTCTATTATCCTCAACCTTTATTTTCCCTAAGCCATAATCATTCGTCAGAAAGAAGGTTTTGCCATTCATTTTCTCCACTCTGTATAAGATGGTAGCATTTGGAATATAAAAGTTCTTTTTTTCGGCTTCTGCAATTGAAGTAGAATCTTCAGTAAACTTCATGCGGCTATAAAACAAAGATCTGTTGTTGGCTGTATCCAAAAACATAAGGTCTTTAATAGTTTCTGTATTGGTAGAATCCGGAATGTAGGTGTATTGATACATAAACCTCTTATTCTGTCCCAAGACAACCTGAGTAAAAAGAAGAAGAAAAAACACAAGATATTTCATAAACCGTATTTTGATTTGGTGAAGATCAATATACATTTAAATTACTAAATATTAATAATTTACATAAAAAAAATAAATACGCCTATAAAAAACGTATTTATCCATATTTTATATTAAAAATAATTTTTTACAAATTCTGTGGTCTTTTTCAGTACCACCTCAGGAACTTCTTTATGTGGAGTATGTCCGATACCGGGAATAATATATTTCTCAGCACTTCCACTCACCTGCGAAATTGTTTTTTCAACCTGATCCAGCGTACCATATTCATCAGTTTCTCCTTGAATAAATAGTAATGGAGCTGTGATATCTTTCAGCAGATATTCAATATTCCAGGTTTTGTAGTCTTCACGTGTCCAGGTTTCCGTCCATGCTCTGAAAAGCATTTCTACTTTATCACCGTGATACTTTTGTAAACGTTCAGGAAGGTTTGTTGTTTTGTAGGCTTCCCATGCATCGTAAACTCCTTTTAAAGTTACATCTTCCACAAAAATATGACCCGCTTCACAAATAACTGCTTTCACTTTTTCCGGATATTTTGCAGCGGTGATTAAAGCGATTGTTCCTCCATCACTGTGTCCAAACAGAATGGCATTATCAATATTCATTTCAATCAATAAATCATTCAACAGATCTGCTTCCAGTTCCATATAATTTACCGGTCTTTCATGAGTAGACATTGGATATGATTTTCCATAACCTAAACGGTCATAGGCAAGGATATTGCATTCCGCAGTATCAGATAATTTGACTGGAAAGTCTCTCCAAAGCTGTACTGAACCTAATGAATCATGCAGAAAAACAATAGTAGGTCTGTCTTCAAACGGATTATGGTGTTCTATATATAATTTTTTACCCTTTACATCAACTATTCTTCCTTCCATTGAGTACAATTATATTTAAAAAGTAGGCATTTTCGTCTCTTCAAACTCCTTTAAAAGTTGATTGAACACTGCTTCCACCGGAAGAACTTTATCAATCAGGGCAGAAACCTGGCCTATTTCCAGTTCTCCATCTTCCATATCTCCTTCAAACATTCCACGTTTTGCTCTGGCTCTTCCCAATGAAGTGTTCAAAGCTTCTTTATTTCTTCCGTTCTGGTAGATATCTTCCAGTTCATTGAAGAATTTATTTTTAACCATCCTTACAGGTGCCAATTCTTTCAGGGTAAGATGGGTATCTCCCTCCTGTAATTCTGTGATTTTCTTTTTCCAGTTTTCATGGGCACTTGCTTCTGTAGTGGCAGCAAAACGGGACCCGATTTGTACACCGTCTGCACCAAGAATCATAGCCGCTTTTATCTGTGAACCTAAAGCAATTCCTCCTGCAGCAATTAACGGCTTAGAAATATGTTTCTTTACATTCGGAATAAGACAGAAAGTAGTTGTTTCATCTCTTCCGTTGTGTCCTCCTGCTTCGAAACCTTCCGCTACGATAGCATCTACTCCTGCATCCTCACATTTTATAGCAAATTTGGTAGAAGAAACTACGTGAGCGACTGTTATTCCTTCTTTCTTAAGGGTTTCTGTATAGGTTTTGGGGTTACCTGCAGAGGTAAATACAATCTTTACACCTTCTTCCAGAATGATTTGAATAATCTCTTCAAGATTAGGATACAGCATCGGTACATTCACTCCAAAAGGCTTATCTGTAGCCTGTTTGCATTTTTGGATGTTTTCTCTTAGAATGTCAGGGTACATACTTCCAGCCCCGATTATCCCTAAACCACCACAGTTGGAAACCGCAGAAGCCAGTCTCCATCCTGAATGCCAGATCATACCTGCCTGGATAATTGGATATTTAATATTGAAAAGATGTGAAATTCTATTTTGTGCAGCCTCCATATCATGAAGCTTTTTTGCAGCGTTGAAATCTATAAAATTGCTCATATGTAAAAATACTAAAAACAACGATTATCAGAACCTTCTATTGTCTAAAAATATATAGAAAAACCTAATATCATTATTTTTTATATTGCTTCAAAACATTGTCAATAATAGGGCTTATTTTCAAAAACCGTTGAGCCAGTTCCTGTATATCTTTTTCGATATGATCTTCTTTTAGCGCCACCCAGCCTTCCATTAATGTTAATGGGCCATAATTTACACTCACATTAGGCCATTCCTTCTGGTATTTTAAAAATTCATTCCTAAAATCCTGGGCAAAATTTCTGCTGGTTATTGTATAGCCTTTCAACCTTCTTAGCTTCAGAGCATGGATATTGTAATATATTTTCCTTTCACTGATAGTCTTATCGTTGATCCAAACTGAAAAGAAAATGCGTCCCTCAGCATCTAAAGGCGACTGAGGATTTCCAGACCATTCCGGATTATAAACCTTAAGTGCAACAGATTCCAAAACGATCTCTACAGACAATTTCAATCCGTTATTGCTAAGTATTTTCTCAGGAATTTCGGTGGCTGCCGAATGAAATTTTTTAAGGTAAAAAGTAGAGTCCATACTCTTAATTTTTGTAAATATATTAAATACTTCCTTCAGATAATAAGTTTTAGCCGATACCGTATTTTTTGAAGTCCTAAATATATCAATAAAAAAAGCCTTCAGAAGTTCTGAAGGCTTTTTTATTATTTTTTCATGGATTGTTTCTTCCAGTTCGACTTAAAGTTACAGCTATCGTAACGTCCGTCAATTGAAATAAAAGTTGTCGGTAACTTAGAGTTAACAAACTTTTCAACCATTTCATTTTTCTTTTTATTCAGCGCCATCTGCTTGATTCTGCTGAAGTCTGTTTCCAGAGTAATCTGGTGAGAAGGAATTACATCATCAATTTTGATGATCTTGATCTGCTTTCTCTTGTTTTCTTCATCTTCAAAAGCAGTGGTAATATCTCCTTTGTTCAAACCTGCTAATTCGTAACTGATTGTTCCCGGGATACTTTCTCTTTCGATTTTATCAGAACCATCAGCACCAGGAATAATCCCTGCATTGAATTTTGTTCTTTTATCATCTGAAAATTTAAAAGCAGCATCTTTAAATGTAATCTTACCATTCGCAATAAGACCTCTGATACTGTCTAATTTCGCTTTTGCTGTTTTGATCTCATCATCAGTAGGGGTTGCTTTTAGTAAGATATGTCTTGCATCATATACTTTACCTGATCTTTTCAACAACTGGATAATATGGAATCCGAATTCAGATTCAATAGGATCTGAAATTTCATTTTCCTGAAGGTTTAACGCTGCAGCTTCGAATGGCTTAACCATCTGCCCTTTGTTAATGTTTTTATACAAACCTCCATTAGCTGCCGATCCTTCATCTTCAGAATAGATTCTCGCCTGGCTTTCAAAAGTTTCACCTCCAGCAATATCCTGCTTGATCTTTTTCAATCTGTTGATAAGGTCCTGCTTATGAGCTTCCGTTAATGTAGGATAGATCATAATCTGAGCCAAAGTAACTTCATCTTTTATCTGTGGCAACTGTGTTTTATACATATTGTAGAAGTCAGTTACCTCATTGGGTGTTACGTCAGCTTTATCAGTAACTCTCTGGTATTTTGCCTGTCCATAATACTGGTCTGTGTCTATCTTTTCGATAGCGTTCTTCATTTCATAACCATTTCTGAACTTATAAGCGGCAAGCAATGTTTTTTCATCCGGAAATTGAGAAAGCAACTGACGGTATTTTGCATTAGCCTGTTCTTTGATTGCTGCAGAACGGTTTTCAATTAAGGTATCTTTTTTTGCTTCATATACAAGAAGCTTATTGCTGATAAGGTTTTCCAGGAACTCACATTTGTCTGTGTTTGAAGCCCCCTGCTGTTTACCATAATTCATCTGCTCGTTCACATCAGATTCCAAAACAATCTCATCCCCGATAACAGCGGCAATACCATCCACCAAATCTCCTTGTTTTAGCTGGGCATGCATCATGCTTGAAGAGAATATCATGATGAAAATCCCAAGAAGAAAAGTGATTTTTAGTTTATTTGTCATTTTACTATTTTAACAAGTTGCAAATTTAGAATTCTTAACGAATTTCACTCAATTTTTTATTATAAATATTTCTTAAAAAGACTTATTTACTGCAGTTCGATATCAAATGTCGTCAATTCTTTGAATTGTCTCAATCTGCTGAACATATCCGCCTCGCTTACTTCTTCTATTCTTTCTGTTCCGAATTTCTCTACCGTGAATGAAGCCATTGCAGATCCTACGATAAGAGCAGACTTCATGGTTTCGAAATCAATTTTCTCTTTTTTAGCAAGATAAGCTGCAAAACCTCCTGCAAATGTATCTCCAGCTCCAGTCGGGTCGAAAACATCTTCCAATGGAAGCGCCGGAATAGCAAATACTTTATTGTCATGGAAAAGTAACGCTCCGTGCTCTCCTTTTTTGATGATCACATATTCAGGTCCCATTGTGTGGATCTTTTTAGCAGCTTTTACTAAAGAATACTCTCCTGAAAGCTGTCTTGCTTCTTCATCATTGATGGTAATTACGTCTGTTTTCGCAATCATATCCATTAAGATATCCCATGCAGAATCCATCCAGAAGTTCATCGTATCAAGGATCACAAGCTTAGGACGGTTGTTCATTTTTTCAAGTACTGATAACTGAACTCCAGGGTGTAGGTTTCCAAGTAACAAAATTTCGGCATCCTGCATTGAATCCGGGATTTTTGGATCAAAATTCTCCAACACGTTTACTTCTGTAACCAAAGTATCTCTTGTGTTCAGATCATTATGGTATTTTCCAGACCAGAAGAATGTTTTTCCTTCTTTTACGATTTCAATTCCTTCGATGTTTACATCTCTGTCTGTGAACATATCAAGATGTTCTTGTGGAAAGTCTCCTCCTACTACAGAAACAATTCCGGATTTAACGCCTAAAATTGATGAAGTGATTCCGATATAAGTGGCTGCACCTCCTAAAATTTTGTCCGTTTTACCAAATGGTGTTTCAATTGCATCAAATGCAACACTTCCTACAACTAAAAGTTTCATATATTTTTCAATGTATATTAAAAGTAATTATTTTTTCCATTCAAAAGAGTCCAGCAGGTGCTTCATATCATTTTTGATATAGTTCACTGCAGGAGCAAGAGAGTCCGGTTTCGGTCTCGTATTAAAGTATAAGTAAGCAGTAACGAAGTGTTTCGTACTGTCTGTAATGTAAAACTGAAGATTGGAAGCACTCTGCCCTTTCAGCTCATAGAAGTTCCCGTATACTTTCTTTTCAGGGTATTCGAAGGATTTTGTGTCTATAGAACTGGCTTTGATGGTATGCTCATATACCATTTTTTCAGCTTCCTTGATATGATCTGCAAAGTCATTCTGTATCGGGTAATAGGTAACGAAAAGCTTGGCCTTCATTTTAGGATAATTCAAATAGAACCAGCAAGGTTTTTTTGCGGGTGCAATAGAAGCAAACTCCGAATATTCAAAGATATAGGCACAGTCGTTTTCAAACTTTTGATATTTCGGTGCCGGATACTCAAGACGCAGTTCTCCATAAGGTTTCGGAGTAGTGTCTTTTCCGCATGAAATTAAAAGCAGTGATACAAAAATAAAAATGACTTTTTTAATCATTTTGCAAAAGTACAAATTAGATTTCAGATTTCGGAAGACAAATTTCAGTCTTTCAGAGAGTTTTGAATGTAATTTTCCAAAGGCTTCGGAAACGATTTTTCATGAGAACCCTCAACATCGGTAATCAGGTATTGATTTTCAGCGATAAAATCATTCCATATCTTCTCAGAAATAACCTCAACATTAAATATTTCAATGCTTAAATTCTTATGAGTCAGCTTATGGGCAATCGTTTTTGAACCTGTAATGAATGTTTCCATATTCGAAGAAATGGCATCAGGAAATTCAAATAATTTTTTCCAGATGAAGTCTTCTTTTCTCTGGCGGATCAGAAATTGTCCATTTCTGTGGACAAAATAATAGGTCAGAGCGAGGTCTTCAGCTTTTACTTTTTTCGTTTTTACTGGGTAATCTGAAATTTTCTGTATAGAAAATGCCAGGCAGTCTTCATTGATTGGACATTCTCCACAAAGTGGATTTTTAGGCTTGCAAATCTCTGAGCCTATATCCATCATCGCCTGATTAAAATCTCCGACATTTTCCGGCATCACCAAAGCGGCCAGCTCAGAAAAGTAAGTAAATGCTTTTGAATTCGAAATATCAAAATCATCGGCAAAAAGACGGCTTAAAACACGGTAGAAATTCCCGTCAACAGCAGGCATTCTCCCCCCGAAACAGATACTTGAAACGGCTGCAGCGGTATATTTCCCGACTCCTTTTAATTTTAGAATTTCTTCGTACTGATCTGGAAATATTCCATGATAGTCATTCATGATCTGCTGGGCAGCTTTATGAATATTGATGGCTCTGGAATAGTACCCCAATCCTTTCCAATACAGCAAAACTTCATTTTCTTCTGCTTCTGCCAATGTTTTTACATCCGGAAATCTTTTAATGAAATTATTATAATGATTCAATCCCTGATTGATCCTTGTCTGCTGAAATACAATTTCACAGATCCAGATCTTATACGGATCTTTTGTCTGTCTGAAAGGCAGGTCTCTTGCATTATTTTTATACCATTCAAGGATTTTACTGCCAATATGCAGAAAATCTGAACTTCGGTTATCCTTCTCCAAAAAATTTTGTTTTTGCTTTTTAATTGCTTTTTGAACCGTTTCCGTAAACGTTCACTTTATATAGCACTTGCAAAGATAAAATTTATTTACCAGCTTTCACAGAATATACGGGAGCAGCCTTTAACCATTGATATTTCAGGTTTCTGTCTTTGGCTATAAAACGGTATCCTTCCAGTTTTTTCAGGTAAACATATATAGAATCAGTATTTTTTATCTTCAATTTATAAGGAGATAAAAACATGAATGGAGTATCTACAGTAGAGTCTCTTACCGTTTTTAATACTTTTCCTGACTTTACTTTATAAAGAAAGAATGATTTTCCACGGCCTTTGGAGCTGTCTGCCAGTTTTACGGTTGAACTTGCAATAACCAGTTCACTGCCATCAAAGCATTCAGATTCATTCATGATGTATGCCTTTCCCTCCTGACGTTCGTCTGCAAAAAGGTCATTTTCATAATGTCCGGGACTTTGGTATTTTTTTTCACAGCTTATCAAAAGTGTCATCACTATGGCTGGTAAACCAATGATAAGTTTTTTATTCATATTAAATTAGGTGTTGGTTGAAAAAAAACCGATGTAAAATTGCATCGGTTTTTGTTATTTAAGGTAAGTTTATTTTACTCCTGAGCATATTCTGCATCCCATTCGTTACCATCATCTCCTTTGTGTCCGTCCAATTTAATAACGAAACTTTTTGTAGGGAAATAAGGGGTCATACGAATATCAAGCCATACTCTGTCTTTGTTTACTCTATCCTGCTCGAAACGAACAATTTTGAATTTTTCGATCAATTTGTCCGGTCCTTTGATATTGTCAAGGAACGTTACGATCTGTCTTCTCAAATCGTCTTCGTTTTTAGCATTCCAGTTTTCGAAAGCTCTTCTGTTCAGGAAGTCCAGTAATACTTTGGTTACATAGTCGAATACACGAACTACGGAATACGTCTGAAGACCGATATTGTCTCCTGTAAATAATGTCTTCGCAGAGAAGGCCATAATTTTTCCGTACTCGTTGACCATTGGTACCAGACCCATTTTTTCCAACTGAGAAATTTCACTTTTCTTCAATTCGAATTTTACAGCGTCTACTTCGTTGATATTTCCATGTTTTTTACCTGCTGCTACCTGAGACATCAGGGTTTTGTGAATTTTTCCTGCTAATGAAGTGGAAGGTGGAAGTTCTACATTTTCTTCTTCTCCTACTTCTTCAGCTTTACCACGTCCTACCAGCCAGTTACACGTCATAATAACATTACTTCTGTGAAGTTCACCACCTGTAAGGTTTGCAGAGTGGAATAAGTCTACCACGTCATCCGGCTTATCAAGATTGGCGAAGTCTGTAACCATCATTACTTTGTTTTCGTTACAGATTTTTGCCCATTTCTCGATGACTTTATTGGATCCTAAATATCCTGGTATTGCAAGGATTGAGTAGTTATCTCTAAGGTCAAGACGGTCGTAGTAATTTTTGAATTCTTCTGAGATGGCATCGATGAACAAAGGGTTATCCAGGTCGGAAACCTGTTCAAGGCTTGCATTTACGATGCTTACGTTATCCACTTTATCCAATTCTGTATTTTTATAGAATTGCGCTACTGTTCTGTAGTTGGTTTCCAACATACGAACGGCATCCAGTGTACTTTTTAAGTTTGTTTTTAAGTTCTGATCGGCTTGTTGTGCTTTGGTTTTGCACGTTTCAGCCATTTTATCTGCTGATTCACTACCTTCTAAAAGGCTTACCCAAAGATTGATCTTCTGAAGAAGTTCTTTTCTTTCGTCTGCTTTATTGCTGTCATTCAGGAAGATTTCTTTTCTTGCCTTTCTTGTTGGGTTCATATTGGCAATACCGTCTACGACGGATTCAACAAAGCCAAATCCTCCCATTTTATTGAGTTCTGCAAGCGGGTTGCCTTTCGGCTGTCCTGCATGTTGCTGCTGCCCCTGCTGCTGACTTTCTTGTGCCTGTAATTTGCTATCCATGATTTAATGTAAGTCTTTAGTTATTTTTCAAGTTCTTGTCCCACTTCTTTCAATACTTCTATGAACGCCGCTCTTGTCTGATCGTTCTCCAGCATATTGCGTAGAATTTTGTTTGTTTTCAGCTGACGTACTATTTTATTGTACTGCTCCTGCTCTACACTCAGCAGCTGCAGGTAATCTGACTTCTGAGTAAGGCTTTTAGGGGTAAAGTCTCCAAGGTTTTGAAATCGGAATTCTTCTTCTACCATTCCCCCGTCTTCCGTTTCGTGTTGTACCGATACTGAAGGCTGGAAATGTTTGAAAACGTCTTCCACTGTTTTTAATCCTGTTACGATTTCAGGAGTATAAGACTCGTCTGTTGTAAGCTGGCTTACTATCAGTGACTTATTTTCCTGAATTTCCTGAATAGCTTCATTAGCGTCTACTTTTACTTCGTTTCCGCCAACACCATAATTAAACATTGCCATATTATTGTTATTTTGAGATTTATTAATTTGGTTTGGGTCTGTCTTTGAGTAATTTACAGATGAATCAAATAAATTACCAATCCAGTGTTTAAATTTAAAAAAAAACTGTAACATACAAAATTTTACTAAGATTTTTCTTGAATTAGCTCATTCTATTTACATTTATTCAACATAAAATCACGATATTACGATATCACTAAGCTATGAAAAAATAAATAAAAAAATTCAAGAAAAAAATAAATAAAATTTTTGCTCGCTTTACTCTTATCCAAAAGTATGTAATGGATATTAAAATAGGAATTCCTCAGACATTACAAAAAAATATTCTTTATATTTAAACAAAGTGAACCGTGTCATGAAAGATGTAAAAATAGCGTTTAGAAAACCCATATTTCCAGTTTCAGAAGCATTACAGCAATATTTGGAAAAATACAACAGAACGACCAAGATTAGATTCCTGTATGAAGACCTTCTCAGGTTTAGCGACAGTATAAATATTATGGATAAAGAGGGCAAAGATACTTTGTGGCTTGGTGTATTATATTCTGAATATGAGTTTAAAGAAATAGAGGCTAATTTAAATAAGATTTATACCCTCCTTCATTCTGATGGGGATATCGCTACTCTCCCTTATCTGAAAGTAGATACGATCGACTTTTGTACGTTTGGAAACTCTAAACCTTTTCGGGTTCGGGTGAGAAATATACTTAACGATAATTATACTTATTTTTATATTAAACAGGCGGATGCTTCCCGGATATTCGGGCTGGAGCTTGAAGATCTGCTTTCTCCCAACCGAATTAACTTTCTGGTGTATAAGAACACGTTGATTGAGGAGCATATTTTAGGAATTCCCGGCGATGTTTTTATTCAGAAACATCTATTCAATTGTAATGAATTGGAAAAGGCACAGATTTCCAAGGAATTTGTAAAATTCAATGAGCGGTGTCTCATTGGGCTTCTTGGTGACATGCGCTCCTATAATTATGTTGTGATTCCCATACATGATTTCGACCAGGTTATTTACAGAATTCGTCCCATCGATTTTGACCAGCAAACTTATGAGGGAAATCTGAAAGTGTATCTTCCACAGTATTTCAAAGAAAACAGTCAAATGGTGAATATGGTGCTGGAAAAACTGAAGCCCAGCTCTATAGAACAATACCGTAAGGAAGTACGTTCACAAATCGTAAAAAGAGTGACCAGCAGCCAAAACAGATTTGATGAACTCATTTCTATTATGAAAAAAGACAATATCGCGCCGGAGGCCAATGTTATAGAACTAAAGACCGCTTTACAAAAACTCACCTACGATGTCAATTTCAAGTATTGTACATCCATGGGAGATATTATAGAAACCGGAATCAAGTTTGTTCTCCGGAATTATAAGAAAGAATATTAAAAAAGAGAATCCGCCTCAACTTAACGTGAGACGGATTCTTTCTTTTCTAACAATTTTTATGGTAAAATTACCAGATTTTTATTCTGTCCTGAGGAGCTTTATACAATTTATCTCCTTGTTTGATATCAAATGCTTTGATGAATGAATCCTGATTGACCAACGGTCCAAAGGCTCTGAACATTCCCGGAGAGTGCGGGTCAGTTTTCACCTGATTGATCATATACTGATCGGTAGCTTTTGTTCTCCAAACCGTTGCCCAGCTCATAAAGAATCTCTGATCCTGAGTAAATCCACTGATCTTGCCTGGGTTTCCTTTATCTTTTAAATACATCTGAAGAGCATCATAAGCAACAGCTACTCCACCTAAGTCACCAATATTTTCTCCACTTGTAAATTTACCGTTTACAAAGCTTCCTTTTACAGGTTCATAATCACTGTACTGAGCGGCCAGCTGACCAACTTTTGCATCAAAGTTTTTACGGTCTGCATCCGTCCACCAGTTGTTCAGGTTACCATCACCATCGAAACGGGAACCACTGTCGTCAAATCCGTGAGAAATCTCGTGACCGATAACGGCACCAATACCTCCGAAGTTCACTGCTGCATCAGCTTTAGGGTTATAGAAAGGAGGCTGAAGAATAGCTGCAGGGAATACAATTTCGTTGTTTGATCCGCTGTAGTAAGCATTTACAGTTTGTGGAGACATTCCCCATTCTGTTTTGTCAACAGGCTTTCCTACTTTGTCTAAACTTCTCTGATATTGCCAAGCGGATACATTCTGAAGATTAGAATATAGTGTTGCTCCTTGTTTTGGAGATTCTACTTTCAATTGAGTATAGTCTTTCCACTTATCAGGATAAGCAATTTTCACTGTAAACTTGGATAGTTTTTCCTGAGCTTTTACTTTAGTTTCAGGGGACATCCAGTCCATATTCGCGATATGGGTTTTGAATGATTTTAAAAGGTAATCAATATAAGTTTCCATCTGCTTTTTAGCTTCAGGAGTGAAATATTTGTCTACATATAGTTTACCAAAAGCTTCTCCCAGAACACCATTGACAAGGGTAAGTCCTCTCTTGTCCATTGGACGCTGTTCTTTTTGTCCCTGCAAGTATTTAGCATAGAAATCAAATCTGATCTGCTCTAATTTTTCATCTAAATTGCTCGCATTTCCATTGATGATATGGTACTTCAGATAATCTTTCAGTAAAGGAAGGTTTTTCTGTGTTACAAACTGATCCATATTCTGGTAATACTTCAGTTCGCCAATGATCACTCTGTCTGTATTTACTCCTGCATCCTTAAGATATTTTGCAAGGTCTACATTTTTAACCAGACCTGATAATTCTGATACGTTTTTAGGATTGTATCTTAAATTAGCATCTCTGTTCTGCTCAAGAGTTAATAAGTAATTGGCAAGTTGTTTTTCAAAGTCTACCACATTCTGTGCAGACTGAGTAGCGTTTTTATATCCTAACACGCCAAATAGCTTCCCAACGTAGGTTTGATATTCTGCCAGTGTTTTAGTATTGGCTTCATTTACTTTTTGATAATAGTCTCTTCCCAAACCAAGATCCGGTCCACCAAGATATACCGCATTCATATTGGAGTTCTTCATATCAGCACCCACTCTCCATCCATAGAAAGAATTGTCGCCCAATCTTGTCGCTTCCAAAAGGTATTTCTGAAGGTCACTAAGACTTTTAATAGCATCTACTTTGGCAAGATCAGCTTTGATAGGAGCCAGACCTTCTGCATTTCTTTTATTGGTATCCATAAAAGAGGCATACAGATTCTGGATTTTCTGTCCTTCTGATCCAGCTGGATAGGTTTCTGTAAGGATTTTATTCAATATATCTAATGAAGCATCATCCACATTTTCTCTCAAAGCATTGAAAGATCCCCAGTTTGCTTTATCAGAAGGGATCTGAGTAGTTTTCACCCAATTTCCATTCACATAGCTAAAAAAGTCATCCTGCGGACGGACACTTGTATCCATATATGATAAATTGATCCCCTCCTCTTTTGCTTCTTCTTTTATCGGTTCAGTAACTTTAGCCGTAGCTTCTGTTTTATTCTCTGTCCCTGCAGTCTTTGCTGCACCACACGAATTGAGAAATACAATACCCGAAAGGGCAAGTATTCCAATATTTAGCTTTTTCATTAAAAATAATTTTTGATTTTACACAAACGTATCAAATATACAAACTTTAATGATATGTAATGAATGATAATTAATATATGGAGTGGGAAATTGATGATTTAAGAGTAAAAGTTTAAAGTTTACAGGGTATATTTTGGAAATATATACGAGATTGAGATTTATGGGAAGACCACCCTGGCAAAAATTCTTTGAATTTTTGCCACCCCTCCAGAGAAAGGGAATGATGGAAACCATTATTACAAAGAATGTCTTCCAATCCCCAATCTCTATATCCTTTTACCTGCCACCTATTACCTGCTACCTAAAAAAACAAAACCGCCCATTGCTGAGCGGTTGTTATTTTTACCAGATTTTAATTCTTTCTTCTGGAGTTTTGTATAGTTTGTCTCCTTTTTTCACATCAAATGCTTTGTAGAAGGCATCAACGTTGATCAACGGACCGAAACTTCTGAAATATCCAGGAGAGTGCGGATCTGTTTTCACTTGATTCACCATATATTTCTCACTTGACAATGTTCTCCAAACTGTAGCCCAGCTTAAGAAGAATCTCTGATCCTGAGAGAATCCACTGATTTTCCCTGGATTTCCTTTGTCTTTTAAATACATCTGTAGGGCATCATAAGCGATGTTTACACCTCCTAAGTCAGCGATGTTTTCACCGTTTGTGAAAGTTCCGTTTACAAAAGTTCCTTTTACCGGCTCGTATTTGTCATACTGAGAAGCAAGAGCTTTTGTTGCTTTTTCAAAATTGGCTTTATCTGCAGGAGTCCACCAGTCTACTAAGTTACCATCAGCATCAAATTGTGCTCCTGAATCATCAAATCCATGGCTCATTTCGTGACCGATAACAGCACCGATACCTCCGAAATTCACCGCAGCATCAGCGTTAGGATTGAAGAATGGCGGCTGAAGGATAGCAGCAGGGAATACAATCTCGTTGTTTACCGGGTTATAGTAAGCATTAACAGTCTGTGGAGTCATTCCCCATTCTGTTTTATCAACTGCCTTACCAATTTTAGCTAAGTCTTTGTTGTACTGCCATTCACCAATGTTCTGAAGGTTCTGATACAGGTTTCCTCCCTTAGCCTCAGAAACAATATTTAATTTTGAATAGTCTTTCCATTTGTCTGGATAAGCAACTTTTACAGTGAACTTATTCAGTTTCTGCATTGCTTTTTCTTTAGTCGTTGCAGACATCCAAGCTAAGTTGTTGATATGAACTGCGAAACTTTTCTTTAAATAGTCGATCAATTCTACCATCTGAGCTTTTGCTTGTGCAGGGAAGTATTTCTCAACATATAATTTTCCAAAAGCTTCACCCAAAGAACCGTTAATCAATTCGTAACCTCTCTTGTTAAGTGCTCTTTGTTCTTGTTGTCCTCTAAGATATTTACCATAGAAAGCAAACTTCATATTTCCTAAGTTTTCACTTAAGTAAGAAGCACTTCCGTGGATCATATGGAATTTCAGATAATCTTTAATCACAGGAAGATTCTGAGCATTTACTAATTTATCGAAGTTCTTATAGAATCCTAATTCACTGATAATTACTTTGTCAGAATTTACTCCTACTTTTTTAAGGTAACCTGGAAGGTCAACATTTTTTACCAGAGCAGAAAGTTCAGCCATCGTCTTTGGATTATACTGAAGCGTATTATCACGGCTCTGTTCGTTGGTAAGGTAAGTATTTGCGATGCTCTTTTCGTAATTAACGATACCTTTTGCTGCTTCATCAGCATTTTTGTATCCTAATTCTTTTAGCATTGAAGCTACATATTTCTGATATTCAGCAATAGCTTCTGTATTTTTTTCGTTTACTTTCTGATAGTAATCTCTTCCTAAACCTAAAGAAGCGTTTCCTAAGTAAACGGCATTCATTTTAGAATCTTTAAGGTCTGCATCCACTCCCCATCCGTAAAAAACGTTTTCACCTTCTTTTGTTACAGAAGTAAGATAGTTTTGAAGATCAGTCAGGCTTTTTATAGCATCAATTTTATTCAGATTTTCCTGGATAGGCTTTATTCCGTCAGCATTTCTCTTCTCCATGTTCATGTAAGTAGCATACAGATCCTGGATCTTTTTCCCCTCACTTCCATCAGCAAATTTATCTTTCAAAAGAGAGTTCAGGATCGTCATGGAATTGTTATCCGTATCGTCAGCTAGTTTGTTGAAGCTTCCCCAAGTTGGTTTATCCGATGGAATTTTGGCTGTTTTCATCCAAGTTCCACTCACATAGTTGTAGAAATCATCCTGAGGACGCACCGAAGTGTCCATCAAGCTAAGGTCTAAACCTTTGTCTGTGTTGTTCACTGCTACTTTAGCAGCTTTAGCTTGTGCGCTCATGGTAGTTTGAGTACAGATCCCTGCTATTAAAAACAAAGAAAGCGTTATTTTTTTCATTATGATAACAATTTTTAGAATATGTATGATTTATTTTGTATTTGTTACGTTTCAAGAAAACAAATTTAAACAAATAACGTCATAGCATGATAAGAATTTATAAAAGATGGAAGATGGAAGATTGAGGCTGGAAGTTATGGTGTGATTTTCATAACTTCCAGCTTCCTCCACTCAGCTTCCCAACTTCTTAAGAAGTGGCTATCTCTTTTACATTTCCGGTTCTTTTCAGAAATCCCCAGGACTGCATTTCGCCTTTCAATGCCTTTCTTAAACTTTTAAATAACACAATATACATCAGCCATCTATACCCAAATCTCTGCGGAATAATATACAACAGATTGATTAATTTCTCCCGCTGCATCATGAATGCAATTAAAGCTAATGAAGCATCCACCAAGAGGAAAATCAGATAATAGGTGAATATTTTGTCTCCGTTTCCGGATAGAATTCCCAAAAACATAATCACATCTGCCAGCGGCGAGAAAAATGGAATAATATATTGGAATAATAAAATATTCGGCATTGCCCAAAGTCCTAATCCTTTATATTTGGGGTTAAGGAAAGTCTGTCTCTGTTTCCAGAACATCTGCATAATTCCATAGGTCCAACGGAAACGCTGTTTCAAAAACTGGTTCGCGGTTTCCGGAGCTTCGGTAACTGCAACTGCTCTGTTTTCATTGGCAACTGTATATCCTGCTTTTAAAATTTTCACAGTAATATCACAATCTTCTGCTAAAGTATCTGATGAATATCCTCCAGCCTCAATGATCACAGATTTCTTAAATGCTCCAATAGCTCCTGGAATCACTGTAATGGCATTAATATGGGCATAGGCCAGCCTGTCAAAATTCTGACTTGTCGTGTATTCTATAGCCTGCCATTTGGTGAGCCAATTGACTCTGTTTCCCACTTTCACATTTCCTGCTACGGCAGCAATTTTTTCTTCCGGATCTGCATTTAAAAATCTTGCAATCAAATATTTTACAGCATCCTGCTCAAGTTTGGTATCAGCATCAATACACACTACATATTCAGCATCTGTTTCCGAGATTCCAAAGTTTAAGGCGGTTGCCTTACCCCCATTTCTTTTGGTGAAAATTTTCAGCTTCGGATGATTCGGGAACGCCTCCAATGCTTTTTCATACGTTGAATCTTTGCTTCCGTCATCTACCATAATAATGTTAAAATTCGGATAGGTCTGTTTCAGTAAATTCTGTAACGAAGAAATAATATTCACTTCTTCATTATAAGCAGGCACAATAATGGAAACTTTCGGATAAGATTCCAGCACTGGAAATTGTCCTAGTTTTTTCTCTTTTTTTCTTTCTTTAAAAGCCCAGTACGCCATCAGCAATAGTCTGATCAACCCTAATACAATGAAAATGGTAAATAAAGCAACCAGAAAATGACTTATTCCATAGATTGCTGTAGCTAACACAAGGTTAAGCTGCATGATGTAGTAAGACTTTGTTTTGGGAACTTCAGGCATCAGTTCGCTTCTGCTTTTGTGCAGAATATTGGTCAGGTTCGTGAAATGGTATCCTTGTTTCTGAAGAGTCGGAATAAGGATTTTTAAAGCTTTCACCGTTTCTTCTCTGGTATCACCGCCTGCATCATGAAGGAGAATAATATTTCCTCTCTCATGTTTAATTCCGGCCATTACACGTTTTACAATTTCATCTGCTTTTATTCCCGGCTGCCAGTCTTCAGGGTCTATATTTTCCCCGATATCCAGATAGTTTTGCTGTCTTGCCAGTGCTACCGGAATGATCTCTTCTGAAGTGGTAGGTTCTGAGTCTGCATTATAAGGCGCTCTGAACAGAATGGTGCTGTGGCCTGTGATACATTCGATCAGCAGTCTTGTCAGTTTCATTTCCAGCAAAGCTCTTTGCGGACTTACTTTTGCTACATTTTCATGCGTAAAGGTGTGATTTCCGATCTCGTGTCCTTCCCGGTAGATTCTTTTAACAAGCGGAAGGTTTTTTTCTGCATTTAATCCTACCAGAAAGAATGCTGCCGGAACATGATATTTGGATAAAATATCCAGTACCTGCGGAGTGTAGGTTTCATCCGGGCCGTCATCAAAAGTGAGGACGAGTTCTTTCTGAGGGGCACTTCCGTATTTTTTTACTTCATAAGAACTTGGATAGGTGATGTAATTTTCATCTGTGATAATTTTCTCTTTTGGATCAATTTCCAGTGCAATTTTTCCATCATGGGGAGTATTCAGAACATCCAGTACTTCTCCGTCTCCGATATAATCCACCATGGTCTGCCCTTTTACATTTTCCAGGGTTTTTAAATTCAATTTGGAAAGGCCTGCCCCTGTAAGGTCTTTATCATAGAAATTCCAGACTCTGCTGTCTTCACTTCCCAGTCTCCAGAGTGCAGTTCCTGCCAATGGATATTCTGATGAGAAACGCATCGTATTAAAAATAGAAGCGGCATCATTGAAAAAGACCGTGTGGGTGAGATTTTTAGAATCGGTGTAGGAATAATTTAAATTAAAAGTATTGTCATTAAAGTCAATTACGGCTTTACTTGCACTCGCTTTTGTAATTGCCTGCATGTAGGTAACCGAAGTATTGTCATCTTTATTGGAGCTCCAATCGTACCCATAAGCCCCCAGCCCAAGAATAATTTTTTGAGGAGAGATTTGTTTTACGATTTTACCTGTCTGTGCTTCTATCCATTTTTGGGAAGAAACCGGACCAGCATCACTTCCTGCGGAATATTCATCATAAGCCATCAGCACAAAGTAATCTACATAAGGATTCAATCTTGGGATATTGTAATCATCATTATCTGTCATAATATCCATTGTCACCAACAGCTGATTCTGCTTGAATGTCTCTGAAAGTTCTTTCATAAAGGCAATCAGATTTTCATCAGAATTCAGGTTCATATCTTCAAAGTCAATATTTATTCCTTTGAAGTGGTATTTTTTACATTGCTGGGTGATCTTTTGAATCAGATGGGTTCTTTTCTGCGGATCGTTAAGAACTTTTACCAGCCCTTCCGAACGGAATTCCCGGTCAGAGTTATTACTCAGCATTGGCATGGCGGCAATTCCGGTTCTTTTGATCACTTTGTATCCTTCAGGGTCTACATTGGTTTTCAGATCTCCTGTTTTAGGATCAAGAAAAAACCATTCAGGAAAAACCAGATTGATGTGTCTGATATTTCTTTTCAGAGACATCAGCGACTGAGGATCCCATGCTACATAAAAAGCAGACCGGATTCCTCCCGGAAACTGAGCCCAGTTTCTGTTCTGATTTTTATATCTTTCCGCTCTCGCTTTCTCAATTTTATCAAGGCTAGTATGGATTGTTTTTTCAGAAATAAAGCTTCTGAACCCTTTATATTCTTTGGAAATTTTATTCTCCTGAAGGTAAGGTTTGTTGGCTGTAATGACAGCTTTATAATCTTCTTTAAAAGGAATTTTAGGACTTCTGTCCAGGGTCATCATCAGACCTAAAGCAAGCAAAAGCAGTATTCCTATAAAAATAAAAACACGGCTTCCCCATTGTACACTTTTCCAACGTTTCTTGCTGTTGGTCTGAAAAATCTGTTTGGAATTTTCCACGATTTTTGAAATTTATTGAAGGGCGCTCAAAAAGTGTGAAAAACTATACTAAAATTAATTAAAAAAAAATTAAAAAGTATGAATTGTATTTATCTGTCGATAAGAAGGCTTACCAAATCCTGAATCACCTTTTGGGAAACAAAATTCATAAAATCTACTCTTTCCAGATGGGGCATGTATAATTTGGAGGTTATCTCCTCGTCATTAATTCTTATGGTATAATAAACTGTTCCAATATCGTTACCATCCTCTCCTTTTCCAGGACCGGCAACACCTGTCGTAGAAAGGGAAATATGAGTTTCAAACAATTCCTGGCATCCTTTTGCCATTTCCTGAGCCACCTGCTCGCTTACTACGGTAAACTGATCTACGGTTTCTCTGGAAACATTTAAAATTTTAATCTTTCTCTCGGTAGCATACGGCACTATTCCGCCAAGGAAATATCTTGAACTGCCGGAAACTGAAGTGATCATTTTTGCCAGCTCCCCTCCTGTACAGCTTTCTGCAGTAGAAATCGTTAATTTTCTTTCGGTAAGCATTTCTGCCAGAATATTTTCAATTTTATCTTCAGATACAGCGATCACATGGCCTTCTACCAAAGGAAGCAGTTTTTGGATTTCCTCTTCTGTTATCTTTTTCAGCTCTTCTTCATGATCGCCGGAAGCTGTCAGACGAAGCTTTACACGGGTTCCCACCGGAAGATAAGACAAAGCAATATTTTTCGGAAGTGCCAGTTCCCAGTCTTCAATGGTGTCTGCAAGAATACTCTCAGGAATTCCCACTACAGAAACAATTCTGGTATGAATATAATGAAGTTTGAATCTTTGCTGTAAATAAGGAATAATCTGATCTTTGATAAGCGGTTTTACCTCGTAAGGAACACCTGGAAGGCTGTAACACAGCTTTCCATCAAGCTCCATCATCATACAGGGTGCCGTTCCGTAATGATTCTGAAAAACGATGGATTTGGTAGGAACAAAAGCCTGTTCCTTATTTCTTTCCAGAATATCGGCTCGTCCCCTTCTTTCCATATAACCTTTAAGGTGATTGAAAGTGACCTCATCCAGGGCAATTTCATCATTGAAAAACTCTGCCAGGGCTTTTTTGGTTTTATCATCCCTTGTAGGTCCCAATCCTCCTGTTGTAATGACTAAGTCTCCACCTTCAAAAGCAGTACTCAGTGTATTTTTAATAGTTTCAATTTCATCTGAGATCGTAAGAATCTGAGTCACTTTGATTCCTATATTTTTAAGTTCAGCAGCAATAAAATTAGAATTAGTATCTACCGTGTTTCCGGAAAGGATTTCATCCCCGATAGTAATCAGAACAGCTTTTTCCATATGTTTTTTTGTTGAAAAAAATTCTCTGCAAATGACGTAAATTTCTGTGGCCGCGGCAATATAAATTGATTTTTTCTATTTTTGCCGAAATTATCTAAAACTACAATACGAATTATGTCTAAATATGATGATGCTTCATGGCATTATGGTGGTGATTTTCCAGAAGGACTTCCTCAGAAAAACGGAGCAACCCATACAGGAATGTTCCTGAACTGGTGCATTCACAACAATATGATTTCTGATGAACTGAAAGAAGATAACGAAGAAGAAATTGAAAAATTAAAAAGAAGAGAAATCACTGGTGCAGAATTCATTATGGATTCATGTGACGGAAAATTCTCTGAATATGATCTGAATGAGCTTGGAAATCTTTTTGCAAAGGATTACTATGCAGATGATACCGATTTCGGAAACAGATCCAGTTCATTTGCTGATGATTACGTTAATATTTTTGATGCTAAAGCAGAAGAAAACGACTATCAGTATGAAACTTTCTATCACATAGAAGATACCTATGAAAACTATGATCTGATGAAACAGGTAATTGATCATCGTTTTGAGGAATGGAAAGAGTATATTAAAAACTAAAGAACAAAAGGGCAAAATCATAGAAGCCTCTATCAGCTTTTCTGTGATTCTGCCCTTTAACTTTTTTATTGATTATGCTTTACCCAGATCAGTTCATCGGTATTATAACCGATTTTTCTTGCTTTCTGAATGAAACGCTGACGGATACTTTCAGGAATGGTAGTGGTTCTGGACAGAATCCAAAGATATTTTAAGCTGCTTCCTGCCACCAAAGCATATTGATAGTCTTCATCAATATCAATGACATTATAACCGGCCCAGATAGGTTTAAAAAATGAAACTTTCAGGCGGGCTTCTGTAGGATCTTTTACAAATTTTGCTTCACCGATAGATTCATTCCATACTTTTTTACTATAATCGTAGCCTTTATTTTTAACCTGAATGGTTCCATCAGGATTTTCTGAATATTCTGCAGTGACATTATCCATATTTTTTTCGAATCTGTAATCGAAACGGGCCATCTCATACCATCTGCCAAGATATTTTTTACGATCAAAATTCTTTACAGCTGAGGCCCCTCTGGGAATTCTCACAGAATATGAATTGAAAATGATAAGACCTAATGCTCCCAACGAAACGGGAAGGATAATTTTATGAATGGTTTTCATGACTGGAATATTTGTGTGATTAGAGTGAAAACGTCAAAAATAATGCCTTTAAGCTGTTAAGGAACAATAAATTCTATGAAAAAACCTTCAGGAAATTATCCTTAAAACTTCCTGAAACCTCAATTTCCGTGTCGTCAGACAACATTACCGTTCCGCTTTTATGATAGGATTTTACAAAACCTGTATTGATAATATGGGAGCGGTGAACTCTTACAAAAGGGTTTTCCAAAAGATCATCAAAGTGTTTCAGAAAACGGCAAACCATTTTCTTTGAACCATCGGTAAGATACACCTGGGTAAAGTTTCCATCAGCCTGAAGTCTTACAATATCTTCAGTCTTCACCACATCGAATCCCTGTAAAGTAGGAAGAATAAGCTGCTGTTTTTCGGGTTTTAATTTCAGGTTTTCAAGGAGAATTTTATTCCGGTTGAGCTCATCTTTTTTCTCAAGACTTTCTGCTACTTTGTTGACTGCCAGAATCAGTTCCTGAATATCAATAGGTTTTAAAATATAATAACTTGCTGATTTATTTAAAGCCTGTAAAGAGTATTGTGAAAATGCAGTAATGAAAATGGTTTCATAGGAAAAATCTTTGGTTGCTTCCAGAACATCAAAAGCGTTTCCAAAAGGCATTTCTACATCCAGAAAAACCAATTGAGGCTGCATTTCGGCAATTAACGGAACGGCATCTTTAATGTTTTCAGCTTCACCAAGAATCTCCACCTGAGGGCAGTATTTGGTAAGATAGCTTCGTAAAACTTCTCTTGCTATAAGTTCATCATCTACAATGACAGCTTTTATTTTCATTCAGGTTAGATATTAGGTGGCAAACAATAGGTTTCAGGTGCAAATTAGGAATATTTAGCCAACCCTACAATCTTAGCAGATCCACGTTTCTCTAAAGGTTATACTTTTTCCAGCTCCAGGCATATTCTAAGGTGGCAGGTAGAAGATAAAAGATATTAGAAAAGTAATTTTTTTGGTGTTTACAGGACTTTGATAAAATTAATGGCTGATTCAATAAGTGCTATTTTTTATTAATTTAGGCTTTACTAAAAACTATAATCATTTAAACCCAACAAAAACAACATGAAATCAAAATTTCTTATCCTAATCTGTATGACTATTTTCAGTCTTTCTTTTTCACAAATAAAAATGTCGGAGAGAGAGGATATCAGCAAGATCAATAAAAACTGGAGACTGACAAAAACCAATTCCAGAACCTATGGCATTTCGGATAAAAGCGGGAAAGTTATCGTGCAGCCAGTGTATTCAAAGATTAATACGTTTGGTGAATATGCAGAAGATCTGGCGCTGGTAAAAAATATAACGGGAACTTATGGTTTTATCAACCGCTCAGGAGCTGAAGTCATTCCTGCTCATTATGAACTGGAGGAGATTAAAACCAACTTTTCAGCATTGAAGAAAAAGTATATTAAATAAATGAAATGCATTAACCAGAACTAAGGTTAATGCATTTTAATTTTTATAGTAACCAAAACTCCGTTGGTATTTTCTTTATCTTTTACAGAGCAGGTAATATCTTTTTTGTACAAATCGTTGAGCAGCTGAATTCTTTCCAGGGTATTCTTCATTCCTCTACCTTCTCTGGTCTTTTGATGCTGGGTTTTCTGCTTTTTACTTTCTTCGATTCCTATTCCGTTGTCTTCGATGAGAATTTTCAGATCAGATCCATTCTTTTCAAAGCTTAATTTTAAAAGTCCTTTTTCTGTTCTGTAGCGGAGTCCGTGCCAGATTGCATTTTCCAAAAAAGGCTGTATCAGCATTCCCGGAATTTGCAGATTCTGCATATTGAGATCTTCATCTACTTCAATTTCATAATCGAATTTATCCGCAAAACGGGTCTTTTCCAGAGCCAAATAGTTTTGAAGAAGATCAAGCTCCTGCTGGAAAGGAATAAAATCCTCTGTAGAATTTTCCATCACCCCACGCATCAGTTTTGAGAATTTCGTCAGATACTGATTGGCTTCCAGTTCGTTATTGGTCGCGATAAAGTGATTGACACTATTCAAACTGTTAAAGATAAAATGCGGATTCATCTCCCTGCGAAGCGACTGAAGAGCAATTTTCTTATTTTTCGTCTGAACTTTCTTCAGGGTTCTGAAAATAAAAGTAATCAATCCGGTCAGCAGAATGAGAGCTCCAACCAAGCTATAATTGAAGACATCCTTTTTTCTGATAAGCTCATCCTTCAGCTCCTTTTCTTTTTCCAGCTGTGAAATTCGTTGTTCGGTATCTTCCAGAATTTTATTATCGATCAGACTTCTGTCTTTGGAAACGAGATTCGGAAGTTTTCCCAGAAAATCTCTGTATAGCTGAACTGAAGCATCAATATTTCCTGAAATTGCATAAAGACTGTCCAGTTTTTTTACACTTCTCTGAGCTTCCAGCGTATGTCCTTTGTCTAAAGCAATTCCGTAGGCATTTCTCAACAAACCCACCGCTTCTTTCGGATCATTTTTTTTAATATAAATATCTGCCAGTTCCTGAATCTGATTGACTTTTTCCTGTGAATTGTCTTTTACAAAATCTTCTTTCAGAACCTTTTTTTTAGCTTCAATAGCTTTATCATAATTTTTGTTCTCAACGTAAAGATCAGCCAGCTTTTGATTGATGGCTAATGCTTGTTGAGGTGCTTCTTTTTTAGAAATTTTATAGGCTGTATTCAGGTTTTCTTCGGCACTGGAAACATCTTTCTGCCTTAGATTGACATCAGCCAATTGACTGTAGCTTTCGGCAAGATCGCCTTGTTCATTTTCTTTTTTACTCAGATTGATATTATTCTGAATTGCTTCAGCCCTAAGCTCTGGTGTGGGAGAAGAAAGTCTCGTAACGTCATTAGAATTGACCGCCTTACTTTTTTCACTGTATCCCATTTGCGCTACCCTGCTGTAGTTACTGATGGCGGGTGTTATTTTGTTCTGTTTTTCCTGTGACTGAGCCAATCTTCGGGTTGCTTTTTCAATATTAGGCTTGTCATTCAGTTTTTCATACAGATTTTTAGCTTTTGTGTAATATTCTTCACTTTTGGGAAAATTCCCGCCACTGAAAAATGTTTCGCCAATACTATAATAAGAATCGGCCTGGGCGGATTCATTCTTAGTATCAATTGCTTTTTTCAGCTTCTTTGTTTCTACCTGAACTTCTTCCACAGCAGCACTGCTATTATTCGTGGTTTGGGAACGTATTATATTTCCCAGGAGCACCAATAAAAAGATTGTAAAGAGTTTAAGCATTTTCATAAAACAAAGATATACATATATATAGTGTACTCAAAAACTATTCACCAAGTGAAATTCCCCTTCCACCAAGTTTACCCATTGATAATGTGACCCTAAGATTAAGTTTGCGTCATAATTAAAATTTAAAAATCATGAAAAAACTAACATTTACATTTTTATTCTTCATCATTGTTTCATTCTTACCCTTTTCAAAAGCACAGGTCGGAGGGAACCAAATCTACAAAGACAAAAATAATTACGATTATTCCCCTCCTCAGAAGCTACTTGAATATAACAACACCAACAGTTATTTCAGCAATGATTCTACATTGATTGTGAGTGTAAAAGTATTGATGAACAAAACTGCAGACCGTTACAAGCTTACGCTGGGCTTGAATGAAGAGGCTCCCACTCCCAAAATTGCCATCGAAAATATCAACAAGAGGATTAATGGTTTTATAAAAAGGATATCCTCAATGGGAATCAAAAGCGATGATATTTTTGTGGATTTTATATCACAAACTAAAATCTATGATTACAATATCAATAAAGAGGCACAGGTTGCTACTCAGAAAATGGATGGTTTTGAAACCAAGAAAAACATCATTATTACGGTAAACAAACACGCTATGATTGAAAAACTAATCTCCGAGGCTTCAGATTTCCAGATTTATGATGTTATTAAAGTAGATTATATCAACAATGATATTGATAAAATCCAGGAAAACCTTCTTAAGGAAGCGTATGCTGTTTTTGATAAAAAGAAGGAAAATTACTTTAGCTTATTTAAAAAGGAAATTATCGGAAACCCTATTGCGACTTCAGGTTTCACGTATGCTTTTCCTAAAAACCAATATCAGAATTATGTGGCTTTTGAAAGTGCCAATGTTACCTATGGCTATGACAGCAGATATGTCAAAAAGGAAGAAAGGAAATCAAGGACTTTTTATTATGACGGTACAGATTATACCGGTTTTGATAAAGTGATCAATAATGCTGATCCTGAAGTGGGCATACAATATATCATGAACCTCAGTGTAAAATATGATCTGAAGAAAAATAAAGAGAAAACAAAACGTTAAGAAATTGAAGAATTCAAGAATTCAAGTAAAATTAGGCCGCTTGATTCTGTTATATATCAATGAAGCCTCTCTTCATAATCTAAATAACTTAAGGATCTTAATGGTTCAAAATAACATTTTTCGGAACAACTTTTCTTTTTCCACAGGCTCACCAAGTGAAAGCTCCATTTCACCAAGTCTCCCAATTTCCAGTATCTGATGTGCGTAATTTTACATCAGAATTTAAAATCAAAAACAGGAAATTATGAAATTGAAACATTTTTTATTAATCGGAATTTTAACTCTTGGAAGCTTTGTAAATGCTCAGGAAGTAAAGAAGAACGCAATTGAAGTAACAGGCGTTGCCGAAATGGAAGTAGAACCGGATGAAATTATCTTCAGTGTCGGAATAAAAGCAGACAACAAAAATGATCTGGCAGATAATGAGAAGAAGTTATTTGAAACCTTAAAGAATGCCGGAGTAAAGAATGAGGATATCAAGTTCAAGTCGATGTACCAGAATATCTATTCTAAAACGGCTAAGTTTTCAAAGAACTATCAGTTTAAGGCCAGTACAAAATCAAGTCTTAGTAAAATTTTTGAAGATTTGAACCAAAAATGGGTAACCAGTCTGAACATCGCAGAGGTAAAAAGTACTAAAATTGCAGATTTCAGAAAAGCAGTGAAGATCAACGCTTTGAAAGCCGCTAAAGAAAAAGCAGATTACTTATTGGAAAGTATGGGTAAAAAGACAGGAAGTGTCCTTGAAATTGTAGAAATAGAAGACTACACCAGCGATATGATCATGCCAGCCGCTTATAAAGGCAGAATGAACAGTGTACAATTGGAAATGGCTGATGCCCCGGTAGATTATTCTTTTGATAATATTGAAAACATCAAGCTGAAATACAGCATCAAAACACGATACGAAATCCTTTAAAAATAACAGATTTAACAAGACAGTTCCTTTGGGAGCTGTTTTTTATTTTTTACCTGTGACAAACCCACCAAGTCAAACCACCACTTCACCAAGTTTCCCAATTTCCAGCCTTAAATAGGGATAATTTTACTTTAGAAATTTAAAATAATAAACGATGAAACGTTATCTTTTAATATTAATTACATTTTCAGTTTCCTTTATCAAAGCACAGGAAATCAAAAAAGAAATTGAAGTAAAACAAGCCACCGTATTTCTACAGGGAGCTAAAGTTTTTGGAACTACCAATGTAAGCCTTCAAAAAGGCAGAAATACAATAAGAATCGTCAATCTCCCCAATAATCTGGACGAGAATACGTACAAAATCAATCTTGAAAAAAATACAACACTTCTTTCCATTACTCCTCAAAATAATTTTTTGAAAAATGATGAATTGTCAGATAATGAAAAGAAACTTGAAACAGAGACCAAAAAACTTCAAAGACAAGTCAGCCTTCTGAATATTCAGATCAAAAACCTGACAGGGGAACAGCGCATCATTAATGATAATTTGAAAGTGTCTACCAACGATAAATCTACTCCACAGGAACAGCTTATTAAACTTACTGAGTTTTATAGAAAACGAATGCTGGAAATCGATAATCAGGTATTTCTCCTTGATGAGCAGAAAACGGTTCTGGATGAAAGCATTGCAAAGCTCAACAACCAGTCTGCTGAAGAGCAAACTCATAAAAATACCAACCGCAGAGAACTTTTGCTTGAAATTCTTGCAGACAGTGAAACGAATCTGAATCTTGGGGTAAGCTACATCGTTTCCGATGCCGGATGGGTTCCTTCCTACGACTTGCGGGCTCAGTCTGTGAAAAAACCTCTTGAAATGGTTTATAAAGGTAAAATTTATCAGAAAACCGGACAGGACTGGAAAAATGTAAAGTTGTTTGTTTCAACTTACAGACCGTCATACAATCAGGACAGACCTATTCTATCTCCGCTGTATGTAGCTGAATATACGCCATACAATTCCCAGATGGAAGTAGCCGGCTATAAATCTAAAAAGGAGGTTTCAGCTGCAAATGCCTATCAGATGAGAGAAGACATCGCCGCAAAACCAAGTCAGATTCCTGTAGCTTCAGTTTCTGACAGCCAGATGAATGTGATCTATGAGCTGAATTACAACCAGACCATTGTAAGCCAGGAAAAGGAACAGTATGTAATCCTGGATAAAAAACAAATTGATGCCACTTACAAATACCACACGGTTCCAAAACTTAATAATCAGGTATTCCTGATGGCTTTTGTAAAGAACTGGCAGAACCTCAACCTTATCAATGGAGAAGCTAATATTTATTTTGAGGATAATTATATCGGAAAAACCAATATTACCAGCAATTATGTGAAAGACGAATTCCCGATTTCTCTTGGAGTAGATGAAAGAATTACGGTAAAAAGAATCAAGCTTGAAGATAAAACGTCTCAAAAGGCAATGAATTCCAACAAATGGGAAACGGAGTCGTATCAGATCAGCATCAGAAATAATACAAAAGAAAGTATTGAACTGGAGGTTCTTGATCAGCTTCCGATCAGCGAAAATTCTAAGATCCTGGTAAAAACGCTGAACCTTGGTGATGGAAGCCTTGATGATAAAACAGGCAGCATCCTTTGGCACAAGAACATCGGCTCAGGAAGTACAGAGAAGATTACATTCTCCTATGAAGTAAAGTATCCGAAAGAGATGCAGATTCAATATTACAGCAGATAACCAATAAAAAACAACAATATGACAACCTTAAAAATCTTAGCACTTGCAACGGGTACCGCTTTTTTAAGCTCCGGTACTATTCCGGACAACCGCTCTATAAAAAGTAATGTTGAAAGTCATTTACCGGGACAAAAAATAACAATGATTCCGGCAAGCTCTACCTTAAAGGACAATAAAATTCAGGTCGCTCTTTTACTGGATACTTCCAATAGTATGGACGGGCTGATTGATCAGGCAAAATCCAGACTCTGGAATATTGTGAATACTTTGACCACCCTAAAATATAACGGAAAGGCCCCCCAGATTGAAATTGCCCTGTATGAATATGGAAACGATGGAATCCGTGATGAAAATTACATCCGTCAGGTTGCTCCTCTTACTCAGGATCTTGATCTTATTTCCGAAAAACTATTCGCCTTAAGAACTAATGGCGGCAATGAATATTGCGGAGCTGTTATTCGTGATGCTTCTGCCAACCTGAACTGGGATGGCAACGACAAAAGCATGAAACTGATTTATATTGCAGGGAATGAAGCATTTGATCAGGGAAAAATAAATTATAAAGATGTTGTTTCAAAAGCAAAAGGTAAAAATATCTATACCAACACCATTTTCTGCGGAAGCCGCAAGGAAGGCATTCAGACTTCATGGCAAAATGGAGCATCATTAGGAGGTGGAAAATATTTCAATATCGACAGTGACAGGAAAGTAATCTATATTGAAACGCCTTACGATATCAGAATTTCCGAATGCAATGCAAAATTGAATGACACGTACATGTATTATGGAAGTCATGGCTCGGATTACAGACTTAAGCAGATTACACAGGATAAAAATGCAGAATCACAGTCAGCATCCAACCTGGTAGAAAGAGCTGTTGCCAAATCTAAAAAGAATGCTTACAAAAATGATCACTGGGATCTGGTGGATAAAGCTGAAAAGGATGCCGGATTTATTGCGAATGTAAAACAAAGTGAACTTCCTGCCGAACTGAAAGGAAAAAGTAAGGAAGAGATTCAAAAAACGATTGCTGTAAAATCGGCAGCCCGTGATAAAATTCAGAAAGAAATTGAGGAGCTTTCTAAAAAGCGCCAGACCTATATTGACGGAGAAATGAAGAAAAGGGGAACTCATGATTCTGATGATTTGGGAAAAGCCATTGAAAGTTCTATTGTTGAACTGGCTAAAAAGAATGGGTATAGTTTGTAGTTGTAAAGCGGGTTGAGGCCCGCTTTTTTTATGCTGGATAATGTGTAAAACCACCCCGTCAAAAATTCTTTGAATTTTCGCCACCCCTCCAGAGGAGGGGAATTAAGCCCTTTCTATTAAACTATTTGCCAAAGTATCTCTCTATTATATTCTTACAAATAATGTAAACAGAATTCCTACGGAATGACACAATTGGAATGATGGTATCCAGATAGTTTATCATTCCGCAGAAATCCAAGTAGTTTTACATATAGGCTGAAAATCAAAGATTTTCAAAAACTTAAGTGCACTTCTTAAACATTTAGCAGTATCTTAAAATAACTTAAGTGTTTAAAAACATTTGAGCCTTTTGCGGTTAAAAGCCCGAGTACTATCTCCCAAATTTAAAATACCTTGACAACGGATGTTTTTTGTTCTTCATAAACAGAGAAGCCATCTCCATCCCTGTTGCTGAAAAAGTAATCCCGTTTCCTCCAAAACCTAATACAAAATAGGAATTTTTGAATTTTTCATGGGCACCAATATAGGGAAGTCCATCTTTGGTTTCTCCAAAAGTTCCTGCCCAGACAAAATCTGTATAAAAGGGATAATCAGGTTTTATTTTCTTTAGATTTTTAAGGATCTCTTTTTCTTTTTTATTGAGGAGGGCGTCCCTTTTTTCAGCGTCATAAAAATCTTCGTCTCCTCCTCCGATAAGAATCCTTCCGTCATCGGTAGTCCGCATGTAGAGATAAGGATCATCGGTATTCCAAACCAATGTACTGCTGATATTTTTAAACTTGTCTTTGTCTATTTCAGAAACAACCGCATAGGTACTTTTCAGATTAACGAAGTGTTCTTTCAGCAGGTTTTTACTTTCATAGCCAATGCAGTAAATGATCTTTTTTGCTTTGATCTGAAATCCGCTGTCTACCGTCACCAGATTAAACCCTTTATGCTCCTCCACTTTTACCATTTCGGTCTTATCAAAGATCTTCAATCCTTTTCTTACATTATGCATAAAAAGTTCATGAGCAAACTGAAAAGCATCAATACTAGCCCCTTGTTTTGACAAAATACCGCCATATGTATTCTCAAATTCAAACTGTTCCAAAATCTTGTCTGATTCCAGCCATTGCACTTCAAATCCGTTTTCTTTTCTCGCTTTATATTCTTTCTTCAGCCAATCAACATCTTTCTTTTTTGAAGCAAAATACAAGGACTTCTTTCGTTTGAAACCCGCATCCGATTTGATCAGTTTTGAAAGCTTTTCTATCAGGTCAATGGCATCACTGCACGCTTTATAACTTAGAACGGCACCCTTTTTACCTATTTTTCCTATCAGTTCATAGAGAGGAACATCTATTTCATATTGCAGCATTGAAGTCGTAGCAGAGGTACTTCCGTTGCAAAGTTCCCGTTTATCAATAAGAATCGTATCATAGCCGTCTTCTATCATCTGATGGGCAATAAGACTCCCTGTGATACCGCCTCCTACAATAAGAACTTCACATTCTTCATTTGATTTTAGAGATGGATAGGATTTCATTAATCCATTTTTTAAAAGCCAAAAAGGTTCATTCGATTTGAGATTCATATTAATATTTTACACTAAAAACAACAATATTTATACCTTTTTTAACAATTTCCCATCAAATTATGGTGTAGTTATTGTTAGTTTTTAAAATCAAACCACCAAAAAATATTCATTATGATAACAATTATTCCAGAAGCCCCGGAGAATGTTGCGGCATTCAATGCAACGGGAGAAGTAACGAAAGAGGATTTTGAAAAACTGGTAATTCCGCGCGTAAAAGAGAAGGTAGAGCAGTTTGGTGAGCTGAATTATTTATTGTATTTGGATACCGATCTGGATAATTTTACCATGGGCGCATGGCTTGAAGATTTGCTGTTAGGATTAAAAAACCTTACCAATTGGAATCGGTCAGCCATTGTTACGGATAAAGAAGGTATACGTAATTTTACCAGTATTTTCAGTGTTCTGATGCCGGGAGAATTTAAATCTTTCCCGAAAGAAAACTTATACAATGCCCTCTACTGGTGCAAAAACGGAGATGAAGTAGAGGCATAACATTTATTTGATACAAAAGAACCTGTTTTCCATTGAAAACAGGCTCTTTTTTTATTTTAAAGAATGTCAACTTTCTTATTTGTCACATGACACACATTCTGCAGTAACTTCTTGCTCTTTCTGAGCTCCCGAGCCATACAGATAGATATACCTTACACTTACAATCACTCCTATAAAGGTCATCCCCACTCCTACCAATGATGGATATTTGAATGAATACCCGTATTCTAAAGGAATTCCTCCCAGGAAAGCTCCCATAGCGTTGGCAATATTAAAACCTGCCTGCATAAAAGCGGCGGCCATCATTTCGCTTTTTGGAGCAGCTTTCATCATCATAATGTTGATGGGTGATGCAATCGACATGGATAAAGCACCACACATAAATGTCAGTATAAGAGCAATATTCTGATGTTCTGCCAGGAAGAAAACTCCTCCCAAAGAAATCATCATCAGGAAAATCAGCAGAGCACAGGTTTTTTCAGGTCCCAATTTGTCTGAAACAATACCTCCAACCAGATTACCAACTACCATTCCGGCTCCGGCAAGAACCATAACGTATGCCATCTGGCTGCTTTTAATTCCAGCAACCACCGTCATTAAAGGGGTAATATAGCTCAACCATGTGAAAAGTCCTCCAAACCCGATCGCCGTAATAGCAAGTACCAGCCACGACTGTTTATTTTTAAGGAACTTCAATTCTTCCATGAAGTGGGTATTTTGGTTGGATTCCATTGCAGGAAGCCACAGTTTTAAAAATAAAATAGCGAAGAGACCGATGACCGCTACAATAGCAAAGTAGAACCTCCAGTGGAAAGTATGGCCAATATAAGTGACCAGAGGAACCATAGCAAGGTTGGCGACCGTAAGCCCGGTAAACATCATGGATATATAAAATGCTTCTTTTCCTTTTCCCGCCATTCTTGAGGCTACCACCGTTCCCACTCCAAAGAAAGCTCCGTGAGGAAGCCCGGACAGGAATCTTATCGCCAACATACTGTTGTATCCCGGAGCAATAGCAGAAAGGCCGTTAAATAGGGTAAAAAGGATCATAAAAGCCATCAAAACTTTTTTCGGGGGGAATTTTACAGAGTATCCAATCAGGATAGGTGCTCCGATAACTACTCCCATCGCATACGCAGAAATTAAATGTCCTGCCTGCGGGATCGTGATCTGTAACGTTTTTGCAATATCCGGCAACAGTCCCATTACGGTAAATTCCGTAGTTCCTATTCCCAAACCACCGATGGCTAGTGGTATTATTCTTTTATCAATCTTCATTGTATCTAAATCTTTTTTCTGAATTAATTTCTTTCAATATAAGAGTGTATGAGCATCTCAAATTGAAAGTGCAAAAATCGAAAGAAAGTTTGAATTTCACACCTCTTTGAATGATAAAAATTTGCTCCATATTAACCTTTTTATTTAATTTTATATTCAGAAACAATCAAATCAGAACAAAATGAAAATCCAGAAAGAAATTATTGAATTTGAAAAGGGGAAATCATTCAAGCTATTTGCTCCTTCATTGAAAAACTGTTTTTTCTGGCATTATCATCCGGAAATTGAGCTGGTATATGTAGAAGCAGTGAATGGAATCCGGCACGTTGGGAAAAACATTTCCGGCTTTACAGACAGTGATCTTTTATTGATTGGGTCTAATGTACCTCATCTTAATTTTGATTATGGTATTCAGACCGAATGTAAACAGCTGGTGCTGCAGATGCGGGAAAATTTTCTCCAGGATATTATTCTTCCTGTTCCGGAATTTGAGAATATTAAAGCTCTTTTGGAACGTTCCTATCTTGGATTGTCATTTTCAGGAGAAACCAAAAATACAGTGGTTGAAAAACTTCAGGTGATTAAAGACAAAAACTCCTTTGAATCTTTAATGGGACTGATTGATATTCTACAGATCCTCGCCGATTCAACCGAAGTAAAAGAACTCAATAAAGAAGATACCCGGATTAAATGGTTTTTGAATGATAAAATCAGAATGGGAACCATCTACGACTATATTCACCAAAACTATGACCAAAAGCCTAATGTGAATGAAGTGGCAAAAGTTGTGAGTCTGAGTACTCCTGCTTTCTGCCGTTATTTTAAAAAGCAGACCAATATGACCTTCACCGATTTTGTAAATAATTACAGGATCAATCAGGCTAAAATATTCCTGCTGAAAGATTATTCTGTGACAGAGGTTTGTTTTCAGGTGGGTTTTGAGAGCCTTTCTTATTTTAATAAATTATTCAAACAGCATACGGGAGAAACTCCTTCCGAATTCAAGAAAAAACATTTCAGACCTATTGAAGTCAATGGACGGATTGGGGTAATTACTAAGGAAACGGCTTGCAATAAATAGGATCAATTTGTAGTGTGTACAAAATATGCAGCGCTTATTTAATTATATAATAAGCGGACTGAAGTCCACTTCTATTGATGTGTAATGTATCTTGTAATACTTTATAACCACCCCGTCAAAAATTCTTTGAATTTTTGCCACCCCTCCAAAAGAGGGGAATGATAGCCGGCATTCATGACAACTGGAGGTCTTCATTCCTAACACCTAATCCCTGCAACCTGCTACCTAATCCCTAAAAAAACAAAAAACCGTTCATTTCTGAACGGTCTGTATTTTAATGAATATGTTTTTCTGCGTGGTAAGAACTTCTTACAAGAGGTGAACTTTCAACGTGTCTGAACCCTAAACTTCTTGCGAAATCTCCAAACTCATCAAACTCTTCTGGCGTGATGAATTTTTTTACAGGAAGATGTTTTTTAGTCGGCTGTAAGTATTGTCCCATAGTAATAACATCTACGTTAGCGTTTCTGATATCTTCGATGGTTTGGAAAACTTCATCTTTGGTTTCACCCAATCCCAGCATTACTCCAGTTTTTGTTCTTCTCTGTCCTGCTTCTTTCAGATATCTCAAAACTTCAAGACTTCTTTCATATTTAGCCTGGATTCTTACTTCTCTTGTCAAACGTTTTACGGTTTCCATGTTATGAGAAATCACTTCCGGAGCTACGTCTACTAATCTGTCTAGATGTTTTGTAAGTCCCTGGAAATCCGGAATCAGAGTTTCCATGGTTGTTCCCGGAGAAATTCTTCTTACAGCATTTACTGTTTCTCCCCAAAGAATAGATCCCATATCTTTCAGATCATCACGGTCTACAGAAGTAAGAACGGCATGTTTGATCTTCATTAATTTGATTGATCTTGCTACTTTTTCAGGTTCATCCCAGTTTACATCCAGCGGTTTTCCTGTTTTTACGCCACAGAATCCACAACTTCTTGTACAGATATTTCCTAAAATCATGAAAGTGGCTGTACCTTCACCCCAGCATTCTCCCATGTTTGGGCAGCTTCCGCTTTGGCAAATGGTATTTAATTTATATTTATCAACCAAAGTTCTCAGCTCTCTGTAATTCTTTCCGGTAGGAAGTTTTACACGGATCCATTTTGGTTTTTGAACGGTAGTGTCTTGAACTAAATTTTCCATTTCTAAAATTGAAGTTCAAAGTTAAGGATTTTTTAATGGAAACCATCAACCGGAAATATTGATGAAACTAATAATTCAAAATTTCATTTGTATATTTAGATCTTCAAAATATCATTATGAGAAAAACATTCTGCCTTTTATTGGGAGCATCTGGAATATTCTGCCTGGCTCAAAAACAATTTCAGCCAGCAGGTTCTACTATCCTCGAAACGCTAGATGGAGATCTTGATGGGGATAAAATTCCTGAAAAAGTAATGATATACACGACAAAAGATGAGGGTGAACTGGGAAAAATCCGTGAAATTCAAATTTTGAAAAAAGTGAACGGAAAATGGATTATCCTGGAAAAATCAAGAAACGCAGTTATGGAAAGCAGTGCTGGAGGTATGATGGGTGATCCTTATCAAAGCACTGGAATTGAAAAAGGGATCCTCACCATTATCCAAGCCGGAGGAAGCAGCTGGAAATGGGATGTTACAGATAAGTATAGATTTCAGAACGGACATTTTGAATTAATAGGAACTTCCACCTCTTCTGGAAGACCCGGAGATTACTGGAAAGATATAGACTTTAATCTTTCTACAGGACAACTGAACTATACAAAAGAAGTAGAAAATACAGCTGAGTATGGAAAATCTTTAAAGGAAACTTATATTCAGAAAGGATTAAAGATCAATCTTCAAAACAGGAATCAGGAGAAGCAACGAAAAATCATACTTCCAAAAACAAAGGAGGAGGTTTATTACTAATTAATGCCTTTGAAATTTAAGTTTTGGCTGAAGCCAATTTTGAATTTGAATTTTCAGTAAACGGGCTAAAGCCCATTTCTATTGAATACCATTGATTTATCTGGCGTTTAATTATCATCAAACTCGTTATTCTTCAAGAGTTCGGCTAAGACTTTTTTTGCACGCATTACCCGTACTTTGGTATTGGCAACGGAGATTCCCAACTCTTCAGCAATTTCTTTGATGCTTTTTTCTTCAAAAAATCTCAATTTGATGATGTCCTGATAATTGGCATCCAGGGATTCTATGGTTTTGATGATTTTCTTTTGTTCTTCTTGAGAAATCAGAAGTTCTTCAGGAGATTTTGCATATTGATTTTTAACCTCATCTAAGTTTTCAACGGCATCTTCATTGTCGCGGTTCTTCTTTCTCCAGAAATCGATTACTGTATTCTGGGCAATGGTAAGTACCCAGGTTTTAAACTGAAAATGAGGATCGAACATATCCAGCTTCGACAATACTTTTGAAAAAACATTCACGGTGATTTCATCGGCATCATTTTCATCTCTCACCTTTTTCATCACAAAAGAGAAAACGTCCACCCAAAAAACATTAATGAGTTTAGTCTGGGCCTTCTGGTCTTTATCCTTGGCCTTCTGTATGAGCAGGAATAGCTGTTCGTCGTTCATTAATAACAAATATAGATTATTTGGGGTGAAAAAGCAAAGGGATAAAAAGGTTCCGCCATTCTATTTTCAAAGTGACCGGCTGGAAAGTTTTTAGGATATTCTTATTTTACATTCCTGCCCTATCGTCCTTTCGCTTTTTTACCCTTAATCTTTCTGAATTTACTATCTTTGCAACTTAAAATTTTAAAGTTAAAAATCAATGAATTCCTTTATAGAAGAACTTAAATGGCGTGGTCTGTTTGCCGATATGATGCCAGGAACCGATGAACAACTGAATAAAGAGGTAACTACTGCATATATTGGTTTTGATCCTACTGCCGATTCTTTACATATCGGAAGTCTTATCCAGATTAAGATTCTAGCTCACTTCCAACAGCACGGGCACAAACCGATTGCTTTAGTAGGAGGTGCTACAGGAATGATCGGAGATCCATCCGGGAAATCGTCTGAAAGAAATCTTCTGGATGAGGAAACTCTTCTACACTATGTTGATTGTTTAAAGAACCAGCTTTCAAAATTCTTAAATTTTGATGGAAATGAGCCTAACAAAGCTGAGTTGGTGAACAACTATGACTGGATGAAGAACATTTCTTTCCTTGATTTTGCGAAGAATGTCGGGAAGAATATCACTGTCAATTATATGATGGCTAAAGATTCTGTAAAGAAGAGACTTTCCGGAGACGCAGGTGTTGACGGAATGAGTTTTACAGAATTTACCTATCAGTTAATTCAGGGATATGATTTTCTTCACTTATACCAAAATAACAATGTAAAGCTACAGATGGGAGGTTCTGACCAGTGGGGAAATATCACTACAGGAACAGAATTGATCCGTAGAAAAGCTCAGGGTGAAGCTTTTGCATTAACGGTTCCTTTGATCACAAAAGCTGACGGTTCCAAATTCGGAAAGTCTGAAAGCGGGGAAAACTACTGGCTGGATAAAAAGAAAACATCTCCTTACAAATTCTACCAGTTCTGGCTGAATGCTACTGATGATGATGCTGAAAGATTCATCAAGTTCTACACTTTCTTAGGGAAAGAAGAAATTGAAGCATTGATTGCAGAGCACAAAACAGCGCCACACGAAAGAAAACTACAAAAGAAGCTTGCAGAAGAGGTAACAGTTTGGGTACACGGAAAAGAAGAATATGAAAAAGCACTGAAAGCTTCTGAAATTCTTTTCGGACGTTCTACAGCAGAAGATCTTGTAAGCCTTGATGAGGAAACTTTCCTTGAAGTTTTTGACGGAGTTCCCCAAAAAGAAATTGTAAGAACGGATGTTTTAGCAGTAAATATTGTTGATCTTCTTTCTGAAAAATCAGGGTTCTTAAAATCTAAGAGCGAAGCACAAAGAGAAATCAAAGGAAATTCAATCTCTGTGAACAAACAAAAAGTAAATGATACTTTTACAGCCAATGAAACGGATCTTATCGACGGTAAGTTTTTATTGCTGCAAAAAGGTAAGAAAAGCTACTTTATTGTAAAGGTTCAATAAGTTTAAAAATATTTTATCATTATAAAAAGACTGTCTCGTGCAGTCTTTTTTCATTTTATCCCAATACAACTGGGCTAGGAAGAGAACTTCAAGGTTTATTTGAGAAAGCTTCAATTGCTGAAGAACTGTTTTTAAATTTTCCGACTGTAATAACCACTGTAAAAATTTGAAAAAATTGATCAACTGTGTTATGCAGATATCGATTGAAAAATAAAAAAAACCGCTTCAAGAGCGGTTTTTATATATAAATATTAAAATAATTTATGGTTCTAAGAAACTGTAATCGATAGAAGCAACCTGTACTCCTTTACCTTTTTTCTTCACAGTTCTTGCTACTTCTCCATCTATGTAAAGATTGATAGTCAATTCGGAGTTATCATCCGGCAGTGACGCGTTGGCATCAAGATTCAGCTGTGCCTGGCTGGAATTCACAAAGAATTCTCCACTTGTCCAAGGCGAAGTTACAGGTGATAGCGGAGTATTGTATATAGTATTTTGCGCTGTACCAACCTGTGTTACAACACTTATAATATTTCCTCCGGCAGTTGTCTTCACTTCGAATTGAACCACATGATCCTTAAATTCCTCGTCGTCGTCCTTTTTACAAGAATTCACAACGGTAATTACAGAAAATAATAAAACGAATAAAAAAGAAAGTCTAAGTAAACTTTTTGAATTGTAAAATTGCTTCATTTCTCCAAATAGATTTTTTAATGTTTCAAATATAAGTTTTTTATTAATATAAAAATAACTTTTATGAAAATTTTCCAACAAAAAATTGCAAATAATATCAAATCAATAAAAAGGAAAAGCACTCACAAAATTCAAAAATACACTTCAAAGAATCAATCCTTAAACATACAGCATTATACTGATGAAGTTCGTTGTATGAATAATAAAAGTTAAAATTTTGAAGGTAATTTAAGTATATTTGCTGCATGAATTTAGATTATCTAGTAAGAGAACCGGAAACGATTACACCCAGCACCCCTATTCTTTTTATGCTTCATGGCTATGGCAGTAATGAGCAGGATCTTTTCAGTTTCAGGGAAACTCTTCCTAATGACTGGATCATTGTAAGTTTCAGAGCTCCGCGTGATACTCAGTTTGAAGGATACTCCTGGTATGATATTAACTTCAACGATCCAGAAAACTTTATTGATGTTCCCCAGGCGAAGGAATCTTTGCATGCATCACTGGAAAGTATATTAAAGATCATCAACCATTATGGACTAACGGAAAGTAAGGCTCATCTTTGCGGCTTCAGCCAGGGAGGAATACTGTGTTATGCTTTAGCTTTGAAACATCCTGAACTTTTCAATTATGTTGCCTGTCTAAGCAGTTATCCTGAAGATAAAATTCTGGATGGTATTGTAAAAGATAAAAAGAAACTGGAAGGACTTCGTTTCTTCATTTCTCATGGTACTGATGATGCTGTGATCCCACTTGAATGGGGAAGAAAAGCGGCAGAGCTTCTTTATGACCTTAGCTGTTATTTTACTTTCAGAGAATATATGAGCGGACATGGTGTCAATCAAAAGAATTATATGGATCTGATGGAATTTTTCTCCAAATAAGCAGACTCCAATTTAAAATAAATTCAACAAATAATACTACTTCATTGTAGTTTGTATAAACATTCCAGCTTTTGGAATGTTTTTTTGTTATTATACAGATAAATTCAGTAAATTCAGTAAATGAAATTTAAATTGCTTTTACTGGGATTATTTCTAAGCATTTTTGTAAATGCCCAGAATTCTTTTGAGTTGATTAATACTAAAAAAGCGGTTATTCCTTTTCAGCTTATCAACAACCTTATCTTTATTCCTATTAATGTCAACGGTGCAGAGCTTACCTTTCTGCTTGACACAGGAGTATCAGAAACCATTCTTTTCAGTTTGGAAAATAAGGAACTCAAACTAAGCAGTGTTGAAAAAGTTAAATTTTCCGGTCTTGGAGGAAGCTTAAGCATCGATGGCTTAAAATCTGACCGCAATTTGGGAAAAATAGGAAATGAAATTGTCAATACTTCCATGTCTCTCTATATCATTATTGATGAAGAATTTAATATTTCTCCTCACGTAGGAATTCCCGTAAATGGAGTAATCGGATATCATTTTTTCAAAGACCATCCTATTTACATCGATTATGCCTCAAAGAAAATAACGGTCTATGAAAACTCTGATCTTATCAAAAAGAAAATCAAACGGTTTGAAGAATTTCCAGTGACCATTGAAAAAGATAAACCTTATCTGTATGCCGGTGTAGAAATGACGAATGAAAAGAAAGATTCAAAACTGCTGATAGATCTCGGCAACAGTGATGCTATCTGGCTCTTTCCTACTCTTATTAAAGATTTCGTTTACAACAGACCCAATATTGATGATTTTCTTGGGCGTGGTTTCAATGGAGATATCTATGGCAAAAGAAGCCGGATTCATAATTTCTATCTTGGAAGCTTTAAATTTGAAAAGCCCCTTACCGCTATGCCGGATGAATTTTCTATTCAGCATGTCAAATTGGTGGAAAGCAGAAAGGGTTCTGTGGGAAGTGAAATTATGCGGAGGTTTACCGTAGTTTTTGATTACCCTAACAAAAAGCTGTATTTGAGGAAAAACAAATATTTTGACGATCCTTTTCATTTTAATATGAGCGGACTGGACTTCAAACAGGACGGGCTGGAATGGCAGGAAGACAAGTTGAAAATTGAGACCCAAAAATCTACCATGGTAGCCACGGAGGTTTATAAAGACTCTTTCCAGTATAAGTTCAGTTTAAAACCTATATTTTCCATTGCCGGAGTAAGAAAAGATTCTCCCGCTGATGTAGCAGGCCTGCAAAAGGATGACAGGATTCTAAGCATCAATGGTGAGCAAACTTCAAATATGACTCTGGAAAAAATAGTAGAATTGATGAAATCTAATGAAGGCCGAAATATCAACATGATTATTCAAAGAAAAAATCAAAAACTGACGTTGAGTTTCGCACTGGAAGACCCAATTCCTTATCAAGAATAACAATATGAATACTGAAGAAAGCACCTTAGACAGAATAAGAACAAGACCCAGATTTAAAATGTTTACTCATCTTACAAAAGAAGAGTATGCTGAAAGTTTGAAAAAATATATGGAAGATCATAAAAATGAATTTTCCGGGAATATCAATAAGGAAGTCGCAACAATCTGGGTGAAAACAGAATACGATAATTACTGGAAGCCTCGTCTTGCTTTACGGATAGAAATGGAAGATGAGCATACGGCAATACGCGGAGTATTTGGTCCCAGTTCTGCAGTGTGGACCTTCTTCATGTTCCTTTATTTTTCCTTTTCTATTCTCTGGATGACCTTTTTCACCATGTATTACGTAGAAAAGCAAATAAAAAGCGCTGAATACCCTTGGGCACTGAGCGCTTCTTTTGTGATGCTATTTTTTATTCTTCTTACTTATATTGCTGCAAGATTCGGGCAGCATAAGGGTAAAGATGAAATGATTAAGCTGAGAAGGTTTGCTGAAGAATCTACTCTGCAGTTTGAAAAGAAAATTAATTAGATTGTGATTCTACAGGTTTTTCATTCTGAACTGGTGTCGCCATCGCTCTTGCAGCTTTGATAGAATCTGCTACTTTTTCTCTGTTGCTTTGTTCTTTCAGCATTTTGGGAACATCCGGTTCCAGAAGTTTCGTAAGCTCTTCAACGGAGATATTGTTGGCATTCGGATCTTCCAAAAGTTTTCGCCATGGTTTTCTTCCGCCCCAATTATAATCCCCGAATACCATTACTGCCGTACCTTTGGCTTTGGTAGTCGCTCCCCCCGGATTCAGAATCCAGGTATCTGCGTAGGAATACAGCCATTGGGCATCTTTCCTTAATAGTCGCAGACATGAGTGTGACGCAGGATATCCCGGAAGGGTATATTCATGCCATCCGATTCCTCCAATATTGTGAATATTAAAATTATAAGGAAGTTTCCATTCGCTGCTCACGGTAGAAATTGCCAATTGCTTTTTCCAGTTCGCAAAAGTAAGTCCTCTTGTTGTCTGAGCCGCTTTTTTACCCATACTGGTAGGTCCCCATTTCACAAGACTTCCATTGGAATATACTGCAAAAGCCTGTATAGGATATGAGAAGATAACAAACTTTTTCACCCCGCTTAGGACATCCAATTGCATTGGAAATGGTGAATAAGCCATTAATGTGGTATCTATTTTCGCAGGAACTACCAATGTATCGGAATTCCATTTACTTTTAGAATCGAGTCTGTTTAAAGCTAAAATAGCTGTACGCTCTCCCACACTGAATTTCTTGCTGAATTCTGCATACACAGAATCCCGCATCTTTTTATCTTTTGGAAGAACAAATGCATTATAAAAGCCATTCTCCTGCATGGCAGGCGGAATAGATTCTTTCTTCACTACAGGAACAGAATCTTTCTTTATAGAATCTTTTTCTGCCTCCGGTGTTTCCGAAGCAGAAACTGTATCTTTAAAAGTATCGCTTATTTTCTCTATTTCTTTTTTACAGGAAACAAGGAAAACAGCACATAAACATGCATAGATAAAGGACTTTTTCACAGATATGTTTTTCATAAATAAATTGGCCATCTAGTTTGGCTACCCAGTACAAATATCAGACCTAAAATTGAATCATAAAAGCCATTCTTAAAAATACCGTAAAAAAACGGATGCTTTATCATTATAATTGAGAGGTTGTATGTGATTGATTTTATAAATATTACAGCCACTAGGAGGTTTCAGGACTTTTACAGGTAAAATTATTCTTCCGTCTGTTTTTTGGTGGCCACCCATTCCAAAGTTCCCTTTTTACCAAAGCGGTAGATATCCTGATGCCATCTTGCTCCCCCTCTGCATCCTGTTGTTAAAAGCTTCTTCTCTTTTTCTACAGCCACATCACAGAGACAGGAACAACTTGAACGTGAATAATCCGGCTCTTTAAGCTTTTCAAAGCGTTTGCTTCCCGGATTATACAGGTAAATATCAAATATTCTGTAAACGCCCATTCCTTCATCAGGAACAGAAAATGCAATATCCTCATACCCGTCAAAGTTATAATCTGCTACAGTGCTCTGTCTGGCAAATGAAGGGGTATCCGGAGACGGGAGCTCTATAGCTGTTTTTTTACCATCAGGATAATGAATGGTGAAATGATTGTTATAAAAATGATTAAAGGCAAGCACAGCACCGTGAAGCAGATATTTGTCACTTCCATCATATTTCTCATCTTCAACCATTTCAAGCTTAAACTTTCTGTTATCTTTTCCTCTTGTATAGCTAATGTTCGAAGCAGTATGATTCATTATCTCAAACCTGTATACTCCATTTACCTTTCCACCAATCATTTCATTCCAGATATAATAATAGATATCCGGCTGTCCATCACTTCTCCCGTCTTTATCAACTTTAAAGCTTTTTATCTGCAAAGGAATGATGTCTTTCTTCCCTGAATATTGCACGAAAGCTCCCTTCCCTTCTGATCCGTAATAAAGAGTAAGCGTAAACTCTTTCGCTTCTCCTACTGATTTCAGGGTAAACGGCTGTGCAGAGATCATCACAGAAACCATTATAATACAGAATAAAAAAAGGTTTTTCATAACGACCAATTTATATAAACAGGTTTAATACAAATCTTACAATCCATAAAAACACGATTAAAAGCAGTATTGAAAACTGAACTTTATTGACATTCTTATTCCCGAACTTCCATACGAGGATTCTATCTATGATAATCACCAGCAACACCGGAACTAAGCCGAACAGTAAGTACATTCCGAATAATCCATCGGCTGCAGAGTTTCCTGTAATGAGGACAATAGACGTAATCAATCCTACAATTATAGCAATGATTCCTGCAATAAAGAAAAGCGTCCAGTTTTGAAATTGTTTTTTCATGGAAGTCATATCATTAGTCAGTTATATTGAAACGAGTATTCAATCTGTAATAGTAAAAAATCCAAAAAGTCAGCCAGGGCAGATTCATAATCAGGAAAACCACTATTTCTTCACCATCTACTTTTCCATCTGTAATTGAAAAAAAGGAAAAAACAGAAGCTATTGCGGGCAGCAGAAACCAGCACAATAGGGTTTTAATTTTCCCAAGGAATAATTTTAAAAGAGAAAGCAGACTGCTTAAAGAGGGTACGCTCAGGAGTAATATCCAGAAAACTATAAAAACATAAGCAAGACCGCTCATATCACAATTCCTCGGCTCATCTCTTACTTCTTTGGTTGCATTTAAAAATAAAATCAAAAGCACTATGGAGATTATTGTAGAAATCAGCCAGGTTTTAAGTATTGAGAATAAAATAAATTTTCTTTTGGACATTCGATTGGTGCTTATTAGCTAAAATAGGAATATCCGTTCAATATACAAAACCGGAAAATCCCGGAAAAACTTATTAAAATTTACATATTAATTACTCCTCTATTTTTCTGAACTGATATTTAATAATTTGTTAAAGATGCTATGCCCATATTATCTATAATTTTGGCAAAATATCAGTTATCATGTTATACATCATTATGGTAGTTGTACTACAGGCACTTATCACCCTTACTTTACTCATTTCTCTTATCAAAAACAGGGAATCTGTACTGAATATGTTACTATTGTATATCGGAGTGGTCACACTGGATATGGGATATGAATATTTCATCATTCAAAAATTCGGTTACGAATCTGTTCTGTATGAAATTCCGGGAAGCCTCCGCGTTTTTAAAGGACTTATTTTCTTATATATTACAACGTATTTGATTCATGCCAGGTGGAGAGACAAGCTCAAATACCTGATTGCTCCGTTAACGTTGGTTGTTATTCATCATGCCATTGCTCTTTCTGCAAAGATGCTCGACCTTTCCTGGGCAGATCTGGCGATCAGAACTTATAAATCCTACTTCGTTTATTACACGTATTATTGGATTGCATGTCTGGTTTTATGTATTTACTTACTGACCAAATACCACAAAAACATTACCCATCCAGTAGCCGGTAATTTCCGTTATCTGGTTTGCTATGTATTGATGGGGGTTATAGTTTTCTGGACGGTCTACCAATTGGGTTGGAATACTTTGATCTATCAGAAGATCTACAGCCTTCTATTTCTTTTCCAATTCGGGTGGATTTTGTACGTTTATATTTTAACGTACCAGCACAAACTCCAGCAACCGCAAACTCCAGCTCTTTTTTCTACTCCAAAAGAAACATATCAATATAAAGACCTTTCAAAAATAGATTTTGATGCTGTACAAAATGCCATCACCTCTTTCTATCAGAAAAGCAATGTCTATCTGGATGAGGAGTTTACATTGGATCAGCTCTCCGGTCATCTGAAAATAAGCAAAGCGGATTTAAGCATCACTTTTAACAAACATCTTCATTCCAATTTCCACGAATATACCAACAGAAACCGGATACAACACTTTAAGCAGATCTTATCGGAAGATCCTTCCGCCAGTGTAACGGATCTTGCGTTTCAATGTGGTTTTAAATCCAAATCTACTTTTTATAAATATTTTAAGAAGGAATTCGACTGCCTTCCCTCTCAGCTTGTTCATTAGTTACAATTATTTAATATTAGCAACTTGCTGATTTTCAATACAGTTCACTTCAAACTCAACAGATACAGTTGCATAAAATTTAAATGAACCAAAACTTTTGAAGGAGCTGACATCTTTGCACCAAACTTTATAAGGATGTCACGAGAAAGACTTTTTTTAACAAGAGCAGCATTTTTTCTTCTTGGGCCTCTGGCCTTTGCTCAAACCACCATACACGGAACTGTAGTGGACAGTCAGGGAAATCTTCCCAATGCCCTGGTTTATATTGAAAACAGCGGACAGAAGGTAACTTCCGATACCGATGGTTCTTTTGTTCTTAATAATGTTTATGACGGAAGTTATAAGCTTGTTGTAGAATACAAAGGATATGACAATGTTTATATTCCTTTTACGATTACGGATAGAAAGGAAGTAGATCTTGGATTAATTAGATTTGGAGCTAAGTTTAAAGAAAACAACCTTCAGGAGGTAGTCGTTACCAGTATGTATAAAGCATCACAGGCCAGGGCAATTACCATGAAGAAAAACTCCAATACAATCACAGAAGTACTTTCTGCAGATGCCATCGGAAAACTGCCGGACCGTAATGCTGCTGATGCTGTACAGCGTATGCAGGGTGTATCTATTGAAAGAGATATGGGTGAAGGACGTTTTGTAGCCGTAAGAGGAACCCCTATACAATGGACCTCTTCTACTCTGAATGGCAACAGGATGCCGAGTGCCAGTGGTGATAATGCCAACCGTGGAGTTCAGATGGATATCTTTCCTTCAGAACTTATTCAGAATGTCCGTTTGTCCAAAGCCCTGACTCCAGATCTTGATGGAGATGCCATTGGAGGAAATGTGGATTTTATCACGAAAACCTCTCCCAATAAGGAGACTTTGGCTGTAAGTATGGCTACAGGATACGTTAATATGTCAAAATCTCCCAGTTACAACACATCTATCGTCTACGGAAATAAAATTACTGATAAGCTGAAATTCATTACCTCAGCAGTGATCTGGGAGCGCTCTACCGCTATTGATCAGATGAGGAATATTTACAACTATGGACTGAAAGATAAAACAGCCTCTTATTCGATCAATCAGCTTCAGCTTCGTGATTATCTCGCAAACCGGAGAACGCTGGGATTCAATTTGGGATTGGATTATGAGATAGACAGCAGGAATAAGCTATATGCAAAAGCGCTATACAGCCAATATAAAGATGGACAGTCGGTAAGGGAGACCTATTTTAATTTTGACAGTAAAAATGTCATGCTGCAGGCCCGTCATGCAGATTATCTTACAGATCTGTATTCTATGCAGCTGGGTGGTAATCATCAGGTAGGACAGCGTATGCAGGTGGGTTGGTCATTATCCAAAGCGCGTTCTGAGTTTAAGTTCAATTCTCCGGATAATCTTGAAAAGGATCAAAGGGGCTATCCTATCATTAATTTCGTACAGCCTATGACCTATGGAAATTTATCTGCTGACGGAAGAAAATATATGGCAATAGATGCTCCGGACGGTACTGGTGATACCGGAAGATATACCCTTCCGTATAATCAGCAGGCAATAGCGGCAGATAAACTCAAATTGAATCAGATTATCCTAAGCCAGAATCATAACAGTGAAACGGATCTTAGAGGACAGGTTGATATCAAATACAAAGCAGCGGATAATTTTGAGATTAAATTCGGAACAAAATACAACAACAAGAATAAAATAGTTGACAGCTCCATATTGGTTTGGATGCCTAAATCATCATTGGGAATTCCAGGATCTCCGGTAACCTATTTAAGCCAGCTTGAGCGTGAAGGTTTCCCCTACAAAGGAGGTTTCATGAATCCTTTGGACAATCCTTATAATGCTGTGATCATCGATCAGATTACCAACGCTCAGATCGACCAGATGTACAATCCCGGTACACAAAACAGTCTAGGGCTGATGCAGGTGAGCAGTAAAGACAGCAATTCTAATATTACAAGTTCCTATAGAGGTACTGAAAACGTATGGGCCACTTACCTAATGGGAACGTGGAAAATTTCAGACCAGCTTCAGGTATTGGGAGGTTTCAGAAATGAGTATAATGACGTTACTTTCTGGGGCAAAAAAGTAGTCTCTGATAAAGACAATAAAACAGAAGATATTAAGGATACAAAAACCTACAATGTAGTGCTTCCGATGTTCAATATGAAATGGAATATCAGCAGTGACCGTATCCTGAGACTTGCTTATACCTGCTCTTTTGCAAGACCGGATTTCAACGACCTTAACCCCGGAACCATTGTGAATGATATTACCAATACCATTACTCAGGGAAATACCAAACTTGATCCTACATTTTCAAACAATTTTGACCTTATGTTTGAGAACTACTTCGGAAAACTGGATCTGATAACAGCCGGAGTATTCTATAAAGATATTACGAATCTTATTTACAAAGATCAATCGGTGGTAGATCTTGCAGGAAGAACGTATACGTTTACAGCCCCAAAAAATCTGGAAGGTGCTAAGCTCTTCGGGTTTGAATTCGGAATCTCCAAACGTTTTGAAAATCTTCCGGGATTTTTGAAAAACATCGGTTTTGAAGGAAACTATACCTATATCTCTTCTAAAATGGATATGCCAGTGTACGAAAACGGCAAACAGACAGGAACAATTACTACCACCATTCCCAATCAGGCAAAGCATATTTTCAATACGATCCTTTTTTATGAAACCAGCAAATTGATGGTGCGCCTTGCCGGGAATTATAAAGGAAAGTATGTAAGTGAAATCAGAGCGGCAGCAGGGGCAGATCATTATCAGTATTTTGATAAAAACTTTACCATGGATCTTTCTACTTCTTACAGCATTACAAAGAAAGTCCGCCTGTTTATAGAGCTTAACAATATTCTTAATGAGCCCAACCGCTATTATATGGGAACAAAAGACCGTGTAGAAAATATTTCTTACTCAGGAATACGCGGACAGCTGGGATTCAACTTCAATTTTTAATCAAACGTTTTTATTCATATGAAAAAGTATATATATGGAGCTGCATTGTGTATGACAGCACTGGTACAGGCACAGGATAAATGCCAGAATGTAAGGATCAATCAACTGCAGATTGTGGGAACTCATAATTCATATGCCCAGCCGGCAGATCCTAAAGTGCTGGATCTTGTGACCCCGATCATCAACGGAATGATGCAGAAATACAGCAGCATGATGTCTGAAGACCAGAAAGCCAAATTTAAAGAATACCATCCATACGGAATGGATCTGAAGGAAGGCCTGAACTACAATCATCCCGACTTTACAGAACAGCTCAATGCCAATCTCCGAGGACTGGAAATAGATGTTTATTATGATCCGGAAGGCGGCAGGTTCACTCATCCTGCAACCTATGACATATTAAAAGCAAAAGGAGTAACTGATCTGGCACCTTTTAATACGAAAGGACTGGATCAGCCAGGTTTCAAAGTCCTGCATATGGCAGATATCGATTTCAGAACTCATTATCCTACTTTAAAAGATGCGCTTACAGCTCTTAAAACATGGTCTGATCAACATCCCGGACATACTCCGGTTTTTATGATGATCGAAGCAAAAGATTCAGGTTTCCCGATTCTTGAAAACAGTACGAAAGTATTGCCTTTTGATAAAAAAGCATATGATGACCTGGACGGAGAGATTGTAAAATACCTTGGAAAAGATAAAATTATCACCCCAAAAGAAGTTCAGGGGAATTACAAAACACTGAAAGAAGCAGTAACACATAATAACTGGCCCAAATTGAATGACAGCAAAGGGAAATTTATTTTTATGCTGCTTCCCGGTAGTGCCGGAACATTGTCTTCTAAAAACAATCCTTATCTGATAGAGGGTTCATTACAAGAGAGAATAATGTTCCTGAACAGTGAGCCCGATGATTCTTTCGCCGGATTTATCCTAAGAGACAATGCCATCGTAAGGCAGAAAGAGATACAGGATCTCGTGAAACAAGGTTTTATGGTCAGAACCAGATCTGATATTGAAACGTATGAAGCTAAAACCAATGATTTTACGAGAGCAAAAGCAGCATTCAGCAGTGGTGCACAGGTTATTTCCACCGATTTTTTCCGTCCTGGAAACACCTATGGAACACCTTACTTTGTACAGCCGCCTCAGCAGAAAGATTATCTTAATAATCCTTTAAACTCTTCGTGTAAATAAATAGTAAGCCGGTTCTGTTGAGAACCGGCTTTTTGATTTTAATAGCTCTATTTTATAAGCAAGTATCTTAATTTTTTTTTATGCCAGCCCCTCCAATTGCTGGAAAATAGGAATCAATAATTTTCCTTTTTGAGTAAGATAATATTCTATGTGTAAAGGTTTCTGTTTGATGACAACCCTTTCCAGTAAATCCATTTCCTCCAATTCTTTCAATGCAATGGATAATGATTGTTTATTGGCACCTTCTATTTCCCGTAACAGCGTACTAAAACGTAAAGTTGATTTAGCTGCCAGACTAAATATTTCTGGTCTTAGCTTACCCGAAAGCACTTTCAAAAGTTTTTTTGCAGGACATATCTCCTCACTCTCTATCGAGTTTGGGTTAGTCATATTTTTTTGACTCATTGTGTGTTTTTTTTAATATCGTATATTTGCAAACATAATGGTTATTAACCAATTAATACAACTTTACACCCATATTTGATAAGAAACATTGCAAAAAGCATAAAAAAATCAATAGAAAATTCTTATTAATATAATATTTATTTTATGATATTTCTTCATAATTGTCCTGATTGTAAGTTGGTATAATTGCAAAAGTTGATTATCTATTATTTTTATAAAAACTAATACCTAAAAACACAAACATGAAAAAAAAGACCTTTATTCCCAATCTGGGCTGTACTATTTTCTATTACATCAGCCACTCTTTCTTCATAGAACAACACGAACTGGTATCCTTACAATAGACATACTTAATTGGAAAGTTACATTCTGGTGGCAGCTTACAATGATGATCCAAATTTTCATCTTGTAATTTCGATTTCATCAACAAAAAATGAGCAGTCGTAATGGGTGTTCAGTTCTGAAGACCTCTCATGAAAATTAAAACACTGACAAACAAATAGTTATTGTTTAACAAAAGTATATCTGCTGTATTGTATTTCTTCCCATTTCTATGATTGGGACACTTCAACTGTAAAATGTGAATACAAGCTATTCATTAAATAGAATCGAATAATAACCTAAAAAAACATGCGTATGAGAAAAAAAACTTTCTTATCAATCTGGGCTGTATTATGCTCAGCGGCATCCGTTTATGCTTCTCCACGAGGCGACACGGATTGGCATTTTCGCAATGCCCCCATTATTCTGGGGAGTTACATTCCTATAACGACCTATAATTTTGATCTGGACCCTCTGATTGTAATTTCACAAAACCTCAATCAAAAAGGAGCGGTTGTCATGAGCGGCCAGCTCAGCAAACCTGTTACTACCAGTGATGTTTTGATTTCAGTAAAATATCAGAATGCTCTGGGAGAATGGATCAGTGCATGGTGCAAAACATTATATGCCGCCAATGTGTATAATGAAAACCTTAATGCCACTTTTGAATTGCCTGCCTCTGCGAGCAGCGGTACCTATAATTTGAAAGTTGAGTTAAGCTCTGAAACCAATAATTTCACCGGTATAACATGGAATAAAGCGGTAAGTCATTATAAGTTGGGAGATTATTCAGCTAGTGCCTGCGAACTGGATGAAAATGAATATACAATATTATTCACCCCGAAAAAGAATGGTACTGTATTGTTTAATCCTAACGGAAGTGTTTCCGGCGTAAAAGACAGGGTGAAGTCACAGCATTTGACGAAGAAACTGGATGATATTGTTTTATCAGTCAATGCAAACGGTACGTTGGATAACACGAATCCTAATGCACCTGTCATCAACATTGAAAATCCTGATAATCTCGGTACGATTGCCAGCTCACAGAAATTTATCTACCAGGGCAGTGACACAAGCCCTTTTGAGTTTTCTTATCATGATCCTGTTTATGTATTTGCAGGTAAGTTTTCAAGTTCGGGCTTCTTTATTAACTTCAGTAACTGGTTTTTACCTCCTGAGGAGGGCGGAGAGCCCTGGGGTAGAGGATATTTGGATTTTACAAACCCTAATGCTTTAGTTAACAGGTATTACAACCTTTACAATTACATCAACGAGAAACTGACCGAAATTATTTCGGATCAAGAGCCCGTAGTTATTGTTGTAAGCAAAATAACAGGTTTCAGGGTATACAAATCTACCGGACAGTATATCACTGTCAATGCATTAAGCAATTATAATACAGTGAATGATTTTGGTTACCCTCCTTTGTATAACAAACAGAGAGGTCCCGGATCTGAAAATTTCTTTCTGAGCAACACTCCTAAAGCTTCTTTATATGGTATTGGAGCCATCAGAAACAGAAAAGTACGTGCTGACTGGAACGGACCCATGAGACCACTTCCGGAAGTAGAAGCTGAAATCAAAAAATTCATAAAATACGTTGGTATTTTTGGAAACTCAACAGCATTTGATTCACCTGATTGTTCAAACAACTGTTTTGTAATTAATGCAGGAGCGCTGCCTGATAATACAATAGCAGACTGGACTAAAGCTCCTAACAGTTATATTTTCACGGGTAAGGATAACGATGGCAATAATGTAGACGGACTTTATATTCCTGTAAAAAAAGCCTATGAAATGTGGCACAATGGGAATTATATAAAGGGGATCGACGTGCCTTCCGGAACCATAACAGCTGATGTATTGTGGGAAGATAACATGGGATTGATAAAGTCTAAAGAAAGCTATACTTTGGATATTATAGGTTCAGGTGAAAATGCAAAAATAAAAGTTCCTGTAAACAAAGTAAAAAAAGGAAATGCCGTAATTGCTTATAAAGTAAATGGAGAAGTTTTCTGGTCATGGCATGTTTGGGTAACAGATGACCCAACAAATGGCTCTACCTACAAAAGCTATGATGATGTAAAGAGACAATTGAGTGACGGAACTGTAGAAACTATCCCTAATTCTGAATGGGGATGGATGGACAGAAACCTTGGTGCCATCGGAAGTACTCTTAATGGAAATGGCTGGCACAAAAACGGAGGACTTTTATACCAATGGGGAAGAAAAGATCCTTTTCCTTCGTTAACATATACTGATGCCAGTTTTTATCAGGTAACCGGAAGCATAGGAAAGGTAATTTATGATGATGCAGTACCGAGATTGAGATTTACCAACAGCCCTTTTAATGATTATAAAAATTTCAATGAGCTGAGACTGTTTGTCAATAAATCAGCAGCTAACATAACGGATAATATCAGAGCATCGGTTAAAAATCCATTAAGTTTAATTTATGTAAATGATGATAATACCGTTACACCTTCCATATATGGTAATGCAAGTGGTCTTCCTTACTATTACAACTGGTTTGGACAGGTGCCGGGATTACAAACCAATGAGTTGAGTAAAGTTAACTTATGGTCAGATAACTCCCAGGGAGTGCAGGCAGCTGATATTTCAGTTCCGCAGCCTTATAGAAATAAATCTTCTTATGACCCTTGTCCTAACGGATGGAGATTACCTTCTGTATTGGTAGCCTCATCAACAAAAAATGTAAGAATGGATTTTAGTCCTTTCGGAGCTAAAGTAAATAGTCCATTGTCAGCTTTGAACGGTGTTCAATCTAATATTCCACCAGGTTTATCTAATTTGAAACCTTATCTGGCCGGTATAAAAATATACCCTCAGTCTGGTTTTGATATGACAAATGTAGGAGGCAACAATATCGGTATCTTCCCTGGAACAGGATGGATAGGAAGAGGAGCTGCTACAGATGGCAGATATCACACTAAAGCAACTTTTACAGACCAGCTTGAAACCTATCTATGGACTGCAACGATGACTACTTTTGGAGATTATTCATCAGTAGCCAGTGCATTAAGATTAATTCCGGCTGCAGATCAGATCCTCAATAACTATCGACCAGATGCTGCTAATTATCCTAATGTATATGGTTTGTATAGCTATAAACCTTCTGATGATTATTCCACCAATAATGCCAATGCATGCAGATGTATCAAAGACCCGTTATTTGTAAAAAATAACTATAATTTTGAAACGACTTTCTTTACTGAAACTGAAACCTATAAAACAGGATTAGATAACCCTAATACTTATATGGTTACAAAATCTACTGCTGATCAGGTAATTTCAGTACCCGTAAGTAAAGCTTTTTCTGTACAAAGTAATTATTTAGGGAATACTCAGATTCTGAATACGACAAGCTTTAATGATTTAAAAGCGAATATACTTTGGACAGATAACCCTGCTTTGGTAACACAATTAACACTGGATAATACAGCTTCCAAAGATGCTAATATCAACGTGAAAGTGAATGCCAATCAGTCTGGAAATGCTGTAGTTACATTACATAATGGTTCCATCAGTAATCCTGTATATTGGAGCTGGCATATTTGGGTAACCAATAATTCTGTCAATTCTTTTACTCACGTAAATGACACTCCTATCACAACTGATAATTATGTAAACTATACTCCATATGGAACTATCATGAAAACAACCATCATGGATAGAAACTTAGGAGCTGCGGAGGCTATGCCAAGCCCATATAACCCAACTGTACCTGCACAGGTAAACCAGCTCAACAGTTCGCAGGGATTACATTATCAATGGGGAAGAAAAGACCCTCTGCCTATATTCAATAATATAAACGGTTCTAAATACAATGTATTCTTAGGAACCAATAATAACGGGGTTGTAACCTATTCAGCCTTTACAGAAGCGAATTATAATTCAAGTAATATCGTGAATTATAATACCTATAAGAGCAGCATTACTGCAACTGATAAAATAGATGTGAGAATAGAAAAAATTCTTGGATATTCAGTTGCCAATCCATTAAAGCTAATGATGCCCGCTAGTGCGTATCCGTATCGTGGCGATAATACCCCTCATTATACTCTTGCTTCAGACTGGTTGTTTGATACTCAATACCATAGTTTATATGACGAAAGATGGGGAATCGGTGGTAAAAAATCGGTATTTGACCCTTGTCCTAATGGGTGGAGAATTCCTGAGGTTCTTGGTAAAGGAACAACAAAAACGTCTCCATGGAGTCTTAAAAGTAATCCTGAAGCTCTTAGAACTATTGACGGTACAGAAGCTGGCTATTATGGAACCCCTATCTACAGTGTAACTGCACCAAGTTTTTGGGGGAAAACAGTAGGTTATTCATTTACTAACAGTTTGTATAACATCGGGAATTATCCAAAAGCCGTTAGCAGAGGCAGCAGAAGTGTAATGTATGCAGCTGCCCTAAGTACCGCTGTTGGTGCATCAGGAGGAGTATGGTATGCGAATCTAAATGGTGAAATGACAGGAAGATCTACTTACATGTATTTTGACATTTATAGTAGAAATAATGTGAAAAATACCGATATAGATCCTTTTGCATCTCTAAGCTGCAGATGTGTAAAACAAGAGGATAACGGTATTCCTAGAGGTCCACTTCCAGGGATTCCTGTAACACCCAATACAGGAATTCAAGCCAGAACTGCTTTCAGTAAAGTAGCTATCGAGGAAAAGGTAAAAGATGATAAGCTTGTTTTATATCCTAATCCTGTAAAAGATATCTTATATATTGAAGCAAAAGACGATAAGGACTACTATTATCAGATTTATAACATGTCTGGACAGCTTATGAAAGAAGGTAAGTTTATCAATAAACAGACAGATGTTACTTCATTGTTGACCGGAGCTTATCTGGTAAGAATTAACAACTCTGAAACGATTGTAAAAATTATTAAAAAGTAATTATAAAAACATTGCTTAATACCAATGATGGCCGGAATTTCTTCCGGCCTTTTTTTATGTTGAACAGATGATAGACTGCAAAATATTCAGCACTGTAATAATCAGGTGAATCTAGAGTCTTTCATCTTTTATCAAGAATCTTATAAACAAAAAAAAAGTCTCCTATTTCTAGAAGACTTTTTGCGATCCGGACGGGACTCGAACCCGCGACCTCCGCCGTGACAGGGCGGCATTCTAACCAGCTGAACTACCGGATCAATTTTTTTAAAAGAAATTGATAAAACTTCTGCGATCCGGACGGGACTCGAACCCGCGACCTCCGCCGTGACAGGGCGGCATTCTAACCAGCTGAACTACCGGATCAATTTTTTTAAAAAGAAATTGATAAAACTTCTGCGATCCGGACGGGACTCGAACCCGCGACCTCCGCCGTGACAGGGCGGCATTCTAACCAGCTGAACTACCGGATCTAATTTTTTTTTAAAAGTAAATTGAAAACTTTTGCGATCCGGACGGGACTCGAACCCGCGACCTCCGCCGTGACAGGGCGGCATTCTAACCAACTGAACTACCGGATCTAATTTGTAAAGAACTTCCTTTCTTTTTCGTGGTTGCAAAATTACACCTTTTTTCGGTACCTGCAAATTATTTTCAAAAAAAATGCCTCCCAATCATGGAAGGCATTCATTATCAAACTTTATTTTTTATAAGTGAGCGCTTAATTTTTCAGCGATTACCTCTTTTGGAGCCACACCTACTAATTTGTCTACTACTTCTCCATTCTTAAAAATAAGAACTGTAGGAATATTTCTGATCCCATACTGCATAGAGATTTCCTGGTTGTTGTCTACATCTACTTTCCCAACTACTGCTTTCCCTTCAAAGTCTGATGCTACTTCTTCGATGATTGGTCCTAAAGTTCTGCAAGGTCCACACCATACTGCCCAGAAGTCTACTAATACTGGTTTATCTGATTTTAAAACCATATCCTGAAATGAGCTGTCTGTAATTTCTAAAGCCATTTTGTTTCTTTTATTTTAATTAATATTATTTTTCTTTTTTATCCTCTATTGGATGTTCAAAATTACGATTTTTAGAGCATAAGACTATCTATGCTCAACATTAGTTTTTTCTATAGTGTAATCGCTTGAAATTTCTTTCAATGCACTTACTAATGTATCGATCTCTGCTTTGGTCGTCATATGGCTGAAAGAGATACGTAACGGCGTACAGTGATCCATTTCGTCCTCAGAAAGTACCATCATCATGACCATAGAAGGTTTTGAAGCTCCTGATGAGCACGCACTCCCCTGAGAAATTGCAATTCCTTTCATGTCCAGCTGAAGTCCGATTAATGGATTTTTATAAGGTAATAATGCGCTTAAAACCGTATAAAGACTATTTTCCTTTTCAGCACTTCTCCCGTTGAATTTAACCCCTTCAATTTCGGCAGAAAGTCTTTCAATCGCATAATCTTTGATATCCTGCATATGGTTTGTATATTCCGCCATATGGCTCAAAGAAAGTTCTAAGGCTTTACCTAATCCTACGATACCGGCAACATTTTCTGTTCCGGCTCTAAGGCTTCTTTCCTGAGGTCCTCCGGTGATAATCCCTTTCAGACCTGTTGCCTTTCTGATAAACGCAAAACCAGCTCCTTTCGGCCCATGAAACTTGTGGGCACTACAGGAAGCGAAATCTACAGGAATATCAGAGAAATTAAGGTTCATATGAGCCATCGTCTGTACTGTATCTGAGTGGAAAAGTACATGATGCTCTTTGCAAAGCTGGGCAACTTCTTTAAGGTTAATAAGGTTTCCAATTTCGTTGTTGGCATGCATTAAGCTTACCAATGTTTTTTTATCTGAAGCCTTTAACAGCTCTTCTAATTTATTCAGGTCAATATCTCCTTTTTCATTAGGGCGGATGTAGCTTACTTCTACCCCTTTTCTGCTTTTCATATCCAGAATACTTTCAGAAACACATTTATGTTCCAAAGGAGAGCTTATGATTCTTTCTACACCAAGGTGTTCTACCGAGGATTTGATGATCATATTGTTGGATTCTGTTCCACAGGAAGTGAAAATGATTTCTGCAGGACTTACATGAAGATAGTCTGCAACCTGTCTTCTCACATTTTCAATAAGGATTTTTGCTTCCTGGCCAAAGCTGTGTGTTGAAGACGGGTTTCCGAAATTCATCTTCATAGTGCCAACCATTGCATCTATAACTTCTTCTGCAAGCGGTGTGGTTGCGGCATTATCTAAATATATTTTATCCATTATTATTTTGAATATTTTAATTCTACGGAGGTGAATTGGTAGTCTGCAGGAACAGTGAAAATAAACCATGGGTTGGAAAGCACCTGAATTTCCATTCCACCGGAAGGTTCTCCAGCCGGAACTTCTACATACAGAATGTTATTTTTCACAGAGATCCCTTTGATTTCTGAGATGCTGTGACTTCCTGATCTGAAACCACCTAAATTGTAGAGAACAACCTTCTTATCTTTAGGAAATTGCGGGTACTTGACATAAGATCCATCATCTCCTGTCCCTATAATGCCAAAACTTCCTTTGATGGTATTGCGAAAATCTTTTTCTTCTTTAATGATTCTAAAGCCTGCCTTTTCTGTACCTCCCTGTGACTGGGAAACAATAAGTTCTGTATTTTCCTGCATATCAGGGGATTTTTGAGATGATGTGCTTGCACAACTCATAAAAGTGAGTGCAGATGCAATTAACAAGCTTTTCATTTTCTACAATTTTATCTCCCAAAATTAATGAAAAAATTGGTAATGTCCCTCATTTGCCCACTTCAACATTGGGCGATCTCCTGAAGTATCTCCAAAAGCAATAATTTTATCGTACTTAGAATCGTTGATTTCTTCTTTAATTCGTACCAGTTTTTCTTTCCCGTTGCAGTTTTTTCCTACAAAATTTCCTGTGAAAACTCCGTTCTTAAACTCTGCCCGTGTAGAAACAAGCTCCATTTTCAGTTCTTCGGCAAAAGGTTTTACCCAGATATCCAATGAAGCGGTCACCAATAAACTCTGTATATTATTCCTATCGATATTTTTTATAAAGTCTAATGCATTTTCCCTCACAATTTTAGGATAATGCTGCTCAAAAAATTGTTTAGACTTCAATTCGATCTTTTCCTGAGTCTGGCCTTTCAAAATAGAACCGATAAAGCTTTTTTTCACTTTTTCTGTTTCGGCGAGTTTCAGCTTCAACAGAATAAAGAGCGGTACGTGTCTTAAAAATTGTATCCGGTATTTTGTAGAATCGTAGAATTTAAGATACATAAACATAGTATCTTTATACGTCAGGGTTCCGTCAAAATCAAAACAATACAATTTTCTCATTTTTCTTAAAGCTTTAATTTTTTGAATATAAACTCAGGGATATTCCTGATAATCATCATGATAATACTCCAAACCGGCAAAACATATGCCACATTTTTTTCCTTTTTGAAGGCTTTATAAATACAGGCCGCTGCTTGTTTCGGTGTTGCCGTCAGTTTTGGATTTAAAGGCAGACCTTCTGTCATCTTGGTCGCCATAAACCCTGGTTTTATCGTAAGAACATGTACTTTTTTATCAAAAAGATAGTTTCTCAAACCACTCAAATAAGCTGTAAAAGCAGCTTTTGCACTTCCGTAGATGAAATTACTCTGTCTTCCCCTATCCCCTGCCACTGAAGAAAGCCCGATAATCGTTCCTGATCTTCTGTTTTCAAATTTATGGGCAAAATAATTCATCACCGGAACCAGTTTTGAGTAATTGATATCTATGATACGTTCTGTATTTCTGTTATCATACAACCCTTCTTCTGTTCCTTCGCCCAAATATCCTACGGCACAAAATAATACATTTGAATTGATATTATCAAATCTATTGTAATCTATTTCTTTTGTCAGGTCCAGTTCGATGACTTCCGCCTGTTGCAGAAACTTCACATCAATATGCCTTGCAAATCGTTCTGTAGTTTCTTTATTTGAGGTAAAAAGATAGATCTTTTCAAATTTTTCTCCTTCCTGAAGTGCTTTTTCCACAAAAGCCTGTGCCACTTCAGATGTGCTTCCCAGAACTATCATTATGAATTGTTGTTTATGATTCTTTTGTGCTGTAAAGACACAAATTTAGGATTTTGAATATTTTTCAGATAATTGGTCAATGATGATCTGCTCATGCTGTCTTTGGTAAGATAAATTCTCCCTCCGAATTCCTGAACAATGCTATCAAGCTGGTCTACCAGTTTTTTCAGTTTTGAATTGACCTTAAAATCCAGGGCCAATGTATATCCTTCTACAGGGAATGAATTATACGCCTGAGGATTGTCCTTTCCAAAGAGTTTTAAAACCGCTAAGAATGATCCGTTTCCACTATTGGCGATCGTTTCAAGGATTCTTTTCATCCCTTCTTTTCCTGCTTCTTTAGGAATTACCATCTGATATTGTATAAAACCGGATTTTCCATAGATCTTATTCCAGTCATTAATGGCATCCAGAGGATAGAAAAACGTTTCGTAATCAATGAAGTTTTTCACTTCTTTTTTAGATTGCTTTTTATAGTACAGCCAGTTAAAAATTTTCACGGTAAGTGCATTCAATACAAATCCCGGAAAATAAAAAGGAACTGTAGGCTGTAATTTTTTCTTTAATCTTAAAGGAGTTTTTGCAAAATTCTGGGGAAGCTCATGTTGAAAAGCATGCTCCCCTCTCATCAGAATACTTCTTCCGATATCTTTTCCTTTCTGAAGACAATCGATCCAGGCAACCGTGTAGGTCCAGCTTTCACTTTCTTCAAACAGTTTAAAAATTTCATCCAGATTTTCCGCTTTAATGCTTTCCTGACGAATATAAGCGGATTCTATATTTTTAAGCTTAAACTTCGCTGTAAGAATAATTCCAGTAAGTCCCATACCACCGATAGTAGCCCAAAACTTCTCAATATTTTCTTCTCTGGAACAGGTAATAATCTCCCCTTTCTCGGTCATGAGCTTAAATTCAATCACATATTCTGAAAAACAACCTTCTGCATGATGATTTTTTCCATGAACATCAGAAGCGATAGCCCCTCCTACTGATATAAATTTTGTCCCTGGAGTAACATACAGAAAGTATCCCTGTGGAACTGCAATTTCCAGAACATCTGAAAGCAGTACCCCGGATTCACATTCTATCACTCCGTTTAAACGGTCAAAATTGATGAATTTATTTAATTTTTTTGTTGAAAATATAGATTCTCCCAACGAAGCATCTCCATAGCATCTTCCGTTCCCTCTTGCAATAATTTCGTTGTGATTGAGTACAAATTCTTTTATTTTTTTGAAACTGTCCTCAGATCTCATTTCTTTCTCTACTACCGGGAAATTTCCCCAGTTTGTAACTTTCTGTGTGAAATTAGGCTTCATTTCTTAAAATAAATTTGAATTAAAAATGCAGCTACCCAAAGTAATAGGGTAACCTGTATGTATCGGTCTCTGTACACAATTTTTGTAGGAGATTCCGTTCTGTTGTAAACCAATGTCTGCTGAAGATACCTCAACAAGGCAAAGACTACGAAAATCACCGTATAAAAAACTCTCTCATGGAATCTTTCCTGAACTTCCGGAGACAGGGTAAACATCAGATAACACACAATAGCCAGCGTAATAGAAATGGATAATGCAATATCTGCAAACTGAACGTTATATCCATCCAGTGCCCGTCTTGTTTTTCCTGAAACCTGCGCATTGATAAGCTCTCCTCTTCTTTTCCCGATAGCCAGTACTAATGCCAACACGAACGTTAACAGGATTGCCCATTGTGAAATACTGATTCCGGTAATATACCCTCCAGCCAGTACACGCAGTACAAACCCTATGGCAATAATGAAAATATCAATGATGGGGACATGCTTGAGTCTGAAGGTATAGGCAAGATTCATCACTACATAAAATCCTATGATGGTCGCAAACTTCCAAAGCAGCTCATGAAAATAGATCTTTGTAAAAAATACAAGAGCAATATCTGCAATGACAAGTCCCAAAAGAATTCCTATAGCTTTTGATTTTGAAATAGCTCCACTCGCCAACGGTCTTCTTCTTTTTTCAGGATGCTTTCTATCTGCTTCTATATCATTATAATCATTCAGAATATACACAACACTTGCCGCAAGCGAAAAGATAACAAATGCGAAAATGCTCTTGAGAAGCAGATCTATGTTGGTAATATTACCCGAAAAGAATAGAGGGACAAATACAAAAAGGTTTTTCACCCATTGCTCCACACGGAGCAGCTTTAAATATTTCTTCATTTATGTTATTTCAAGTACAAAAATAATAAATAAAATTTATAGCATAAAAATACAAAAAAAACCGCCGGGGCGGTCTTTTACGAAAATATTTATATATTAAATTAACTATTGCCCTTGTTTGGCTTCATTAATCATTTTTTCATTTGCAGTAATGGCAAACTCAACTCTTCTGTTTTTAGCTCTTCCTTCATCAGTATCATTGCTAGCAACCGGCATATTTTTACCTTCTCCTTTTGAGAACATTCTGCTAGATGCAATTCCTTTTCCTACTAAATAAGCTTTTACAGCATCTGCTCTTCTTTGAGAAAGCGCCATATTGTAAGCATCTTTACCTACGCTGTCTGTATACCCGTAGATATTGATATTGGTATCTGCGTTATTTACCAATACTGTAGCTAATTTGTCAAGGTTAGTCTGAGCAACGGAAGTAAGGTTTGAAGAGTCGAAAGCAAAGTTTACAATACTTTCATTCATGGTCACTTTAATACCATCACCTACTCTTTCTACCTGTGCTCCTGGTAAAGTTTCTTTAATATCTCTAGCCTGCTTATCCATTTTGTTACCGATAACGTTACCTGCAACACCACCGATAATACCTCCTAATACAGCACCAATAGCTCCGTTTCCTCCTCTTCCTACATTGTTTCCTAAGATCCCTCCAAGAACAGCTCCTGAAGCAACTCCTACAGCTGTACCTCTTTGTTGGTGATTTGAATTCTGAACCGCCTCACAACTTGTCAATAATAATGCTGATGACAAGAAAAGGGCTCCTACGTATGTTTTTGTAAATTTCATTTTTTTTGATCTTTTATGTTGATATATTATTTCATTCCTGCTCTCTGGAAGTTGTAAACTACTTTTACATTACCTCCTTCAAAAGGAACATCTTGCTGAAGTGAAAACTGATCTGTTGTCTGATTAATCAGGGTAAGGCTATATCCTACAGTATTTTGTTTTGCTTTCGTACCTCCTGCAATTTTTTTAAACATAAACGTGTTACCGTCTTTTATTTCAAACTTGATGGGCTGTGTAATTGCCGGGCAATCTCCACCTCCGTTCAAAGTATACGCTCCTGTCCAGTTGTTAGGAATCAATCTCCAGTGGCTTCCTACGAAGCACTGTGCATCTGCACCTTCGTCAAAAGGTTTGATTTTATACCCTTTTTCGTAATCTATGCTCACAATCTGCCAATCTCCTTTCATTTTAAGGAAATCAGCTCTTTGATTTTGAGATGTAGCTGCTTTGTTAACAGAGGAACACGACACTGCAAAAAGTGATGTTCCCAACATCCCTGCAAGTAGTAACTTTTTCATTTTGTTGTTTATTATTTTGTTACTATAAAGTTACAAAAAACCGTGCCAAAATTTAAAATAAAAAATAAAAAGTCCGAAAAAAATTCGGACTTTTTATGACTTCTCCTTAAACACAGGGAGATAAATTATTTTTTAACGGCCTTTTTTACGGATTTCGAAGGCTTGGCAGTGCCTGCCGGCTTTCCTTTGTAGAAATTGGTATAAGCATACTCTGCCGCTTTTTTCAGGTCGATAACTCCACCTGCCTGAGATTCATCTGCAAATCCATTTGCTGTGCTAGGATTGCTGCTTTTCACAAGCGCTTCAATGATCTGATAAGGTTTCAGATCTGGCATATACGCTAATAAAACAGCAGCTCCTCCGGCTACCACTGGTGATGCCATAGAAGTTCCCTGAAGATATTTATATTCGTTTTTCGGAACGGTAGAATAGATTTCTTCTCCCGGAGCGAAAACATTGACCATTTTTTTGTTGAAGTTAGAAAAATCGGCTCTCAAAGCACTGTTTTTATTGGTGCTTGCTCCTACCACAAGAACGTTGCTTACAAATGGTTTTTCATCCGTAACATTTTTAAAGTTGGTAGGATAGGCCAAGTGTTCTGCTACATCTTCATTTTCGTTACCTGCAGCTTTTACTAAAAGAACGCCTTTATCTTCAGCATATTTAAAAGCATCCCAAACTACATTCTTACCGGGAGAAACAGGTTTCCCGAAGCTCATATTTAAAACTTTCGCACCGTTATCTACTGCATATCTGATTGCATTGGCAACGTCTTTATCTCTTTCATCTCCATTAGGAACTGTTCTTACAGACATGATTTTAGCCACTTTGGAAGCAACCCCGTACTGAACTTCTTTTCCTTGTGGAAGTCCTGCAATAATTCCTGCTACGTGAGTTCCGTGTTCTGCATCTGCTCCTTCATAATGATTGTTCCCATAACTTTTTTCAGAATAATCATCGTAGTTATCCCCTACTATTTCTTTTCTCGGATCATATGAAAGGTCGTATTGTTTTGCTGCCGGAGCAAAATGATCTATAGCCTCCTTCATCTCCTCTTTCATCTTTTTCTCAAACTCAGCAGATGATTTTCCTTTGAATTCCGGACTTTGGGAAATCTGACCTAAGAAATCCAATGCAATAGCATCTTTCTGATCTGTAGGCGCTTTAATTGCTGAAATGGTTTCACCAGTTACAGGCTTACCTCCTAATAATTTTACCATATTAGGAATCAGCTCGTTCAGCATAGAATATGTCTGAAAACTTTGTTTTGCCTCGATGCTTTTTTTATTGAACATCTCTTTGGCTTTCATATACATATCAAAATCCTCCTTCATCTTAGCCTGGTTGGCTTTGTTCTTTGCAGAATCATCTCCTTCGAAAATGGGCTTGTATTTGGCTACGACTCTTGTCACCTCCATATTATCAATATCAATATCACCGTTTTTACCTCCTATGAAGTTCCATCCGTGTACATCATCAATATATCCGTTTCCGTCATCATCTTTACCGTTGCCAGGAACTTCGTTAGGATTTGACCATAGGTTTTTTACCAATCCGGGGTGATCTACCTGTACTCCACTGTCTAAAACTCCAACGACCACGGTTTTAGGCTTCAGTCCTTTAGATTCTAAATATTTATAGGCATTTGCCGTATTTACACCATATACTTTTGAAGTCGCAAAATCTTTATGATACCATGTCATCAGATCTTTGTCTTCGCTAGGATCAATACTTTTAGCTTTAGATTCCTGTGCAAAAGAGAAACTAAAACCTGCTAAAAAAACTGCAGCTAATAATACCTTTTTCATATGTTGATATTTAATTTTTTAAAGCAATATGTCAATCACCACCTTCATCTGCTGTATGCTGAAACTTTCTTGAATAGTGATTGTATGCTAATATGATTGTTTTATATTTTTTAAATACATGAGTGATTCCGGGCCTTTATTACAAATAAGGTCAAGAATCGACAAGTCTTCCAAAAACCCGAATTTATCCGAAAATGTCTGGTAATATTCTTCCATTTGAAATTCTGAAGGAACCTTTGCCGAAAACTTTTCTCTGAAATTGATTTCTTCAGGGTTTTTGATATATTCTTCATTCAAAGACTGTGCCTTTTCTGTTTTTAGTATCTGTTGGATAACTTCTATCCCTTTAAGGTTAAAATCAAGAAGAAACTTTTCATTAAGCTCAAATATTTTTCTGAGCTTATCTTCATAATATTCGAAATAAGGAGAACTTTGATAGGCTGTTTTGATCGATTTCCAATGAAGAGCTCTCCAGTCTTCACGGTAAGAGATTTCAATGTCTTTAAATTCTCTTTTTCCGTTATGAGCGATGGGAATGATTAATGATAATTTTCCATTAGCTCCATATATATTGGTTCTGCTTCTATAGGTCTGTTTTGGAAAGCTTTCAAACTGTTCAAATACAATATTATTCTCAGGGTTCACAAACACTGAAAACCATGAAATCGGGGGCATATAAAATGCCGGCAATAATACATTCTTCATATTCATAATGCAAAAATGAAGTATTTTTTCAAATACTTCATTCTATTTTAAGTTTAATTTTTTTATTAGTTGTCTTCAGTTTTTTTCTTTCTGAACAATTTCTCGAAATACTCCCATCCAAAGAATAAGATCAGGATCATCGCTGCAATCCACCAGTAAGAGGTTTTATTAGCTTCTCCTGTATTGGTTGCTTTGAACATTCTGTCCCAACGAACTTTAAATGGCGCCTGGTAAGTAGAACTGCTATCTGAGAAAGCACCCTGAAGACTCATCCATGTAAACATAGGTTTTCCTACAATATTTTCTTCAGGAACGAAACCAAAGAATCTTGCATCTAATGAAGCATCTCTGTTGTCCCCAATCATCATATAATAATCCTGCTGAATGGTATACTGATTCGCTTCTTTGCCATTAATGAAGATCTTTCCATTCTTTTTCTCCAAGCTATTGTGCTCATATTCAGAAATAATCCATTGATACATTGGAAATGTCTCCTGATTGATCGCTACAACATCTCCTTTTTTAGGAATTCTGACAGGTCCGTACCAATCAGGATTCCAAGCTTTATTAACTGGAAATATAGATTGTGTAGTATCTATACTTTTTGTATATGCTGTTTTATCAGCATTCACTTTATATTGGATTGCAGCCATTCCTTTAGACAAAATGCTTTCCTGCATATCAATTACACTTGGCAATTCTTTAATATCTTTAGCAATTTTGTCAGTTAGCCCTTGGAAAGTATATTTAAACCCACTATTTGTTTGTTCCTCAGTTACAGGTAAAAAACCATAACCTTTATATAACGTAGGAATATCTAATTGTTCCTTAGTATTTACAACATACGCATGTTGTACTTCCTGATCTCCTAAAACAGTTTCCGGTTTTCCGTTAACGAAAAGTCTTCCGGCTCTCATTTCAAAAGTATCGCCTGCTGTAGCTACACATCTTTTTACATAAGGATCTTTTCTGTCAATCGCTGTATGCACAGAATCTCGAGGATAGTTGAAAACTACCACATCATTTTTCTGCGGCTTATCGAATTGTAAGATTCTTGTATAAGGGAGTTTAATTCCATCTACATAAGATTTCGGATCATCTTTAGGATTTCCCTTTTGTCCTGTATCCATAATCGTTCCCTGAAGGAAAGGTATTGCTACCGGACGCATTGGAAGTCTGTATCCATAGCTCCATTTGTTTACAAAAAGGAAGTCTCCCACCAATAATGTTCTTTCCATAGATCCTGTAGGAATCCCGAAAGGCTGTGTTACAAAAACGTGAATGATGGTTGCAAATACTACCGCAAAGGTAATAGAACCCACGAATGTATCTTTCTTTTTGTCGTTCTTCTCTTCGTCTGTAAGAAACAGGTCGTTTGCATTTTCATCTTCTAACTCTACATCTTTAGAATAGTTGATCACCGCCATATAAATAAACGGCAAAATCACGGTAAGAATCTGATCTTTGAAAAGTGTCTTTCCAAACTTTTTCACTAAGTAAAGGTGGAAAACAGACATCATGATTGGCCCTACAATCGGAAGATAAGATAGGATTGCCCACCATTTCGGATGTTTTGTTTCTTTCAGAATGATGAAATAGTTATAGAAAGGGATAAAAGCAAATAAAGGGCTATAGCCCATTTTCTTGAACAGTTTCCAAGATGAAAGCCCCATTAATACGGATAATATGAGGACATATACTGTATAAGTTAAAAAATAATTCATAAATTTTTGTGCCTATTCTTATGATATAAATGATAAAATGATGAGTAATAAATGATAACAGCCATCCGCTATTTACTATTCACTATTCATCATTTTCTGTTTATTTGTCTGCAATTTACAGAATTTGTTACAAATTAAAGCCCCAAAACGTCTTTCATTGCGAAGTTTCCTTTTTTATCTTTAATCCATTCTGCGGCTACTACAGCACCCAGTGCAAAACCGTTTCTGTTGAAAGCGGTATGCTTGATTTCGATTTCGTCTACTTCGCTTCTATAATATACGCTGTGGGTTCCCGGTACTTCATCTTCACGTACCGCAAAAATTCCCAGCTGCTTGCCTTCTGTTTCTTCCAGCTTCCAGGCATCGAATTTCGGGTTGTTTTGGATGATTCCTTCTGCGATAGAAATAGCTGTTCCACTTGGAGCATCTTTTTTATGGATGTGGTGAATTTCTTCTAACTGACAAGAGTATTCATCTACATTTTTCATCAGACCAGCCAATTTTTCGTTTAAAGCAAAAAATAAATTCACTCCTAAACTAAAGTTGGAACCGTATAGGAAAGCTGTACCATTTTCTACAGCCAGTTTTTCTATTTCAGCTTTTTGATCCAGCCAGCCTGTCGTTCCGCAGATCACCGGAATTTTATTTTCAAGACAAGCTTTTATGTTTTCAAATGCCACTTCCGGTAATGAGAATTCAATCACAACATCCGGATTATTAAGATTTTCAGCAGTTGGGGTTTCCTTCAGACGGGCAACTACTTCATGACCTCTCTTCTGCGCGATCTCATCAATGATCTTACCCATTTTACCGTAACCAACTAATGCTATTTTCATATGATCTTTTTATTTTTTACTACTGCATTCAATCCTAAGACCTTTCTGCAGGTATATTGTATTTTAAAATCTGTAACTTAAACTGAAGCCTGTTTTTGGAGCGCTATACCCATATTGATCCTGAATAACTGATGGTTTAAAAACCAGATCCGGGTCATGACGGCTTTCATAAAGATGTGCATCTACTACTGCATCTACAATATTCAGGATATAGATCAATCCTGTAATAGCAATCGCATAATCTCTTTGTCTTTTGGCCCTGTCCTGAGCATTCCCCAAAGCTTTTTTATCTAAAAACGGGTGACTGTCTACAAATTCATTAGGCGTTCCGTTCAGTTTTGCTATATAATATTCGCGGTATTTTCGATATTGATTGTCATTCCAGACCGCAATACCAACTCCTGCTCCTACTGCTCCCCAAACAATGGGAATCTTCCAGTATTTTTTATTATAAAACTGTCCCAATCCTGGAAAAACGGCAGAATACAATCCTGCTCTGGTAGGATTCAGTTTTATGGTTTTTACTGTCGGACCATTTGCTTTTTCAAGATCTTCAATGATCTTTGCTTCTGTTTTTCCTGGCTTTACCACACGAGGTTCTTCTTTCGGAAGAGTCTGCATCCGAACGGTATCAATAGGTTTTACTTGTGAGTAAGCCAGTACAGCAATACACAAGAAAAATGTGAAAAATATTTTCTTCATTTATTTAATATGGGATAGAATATATTCCAGCTCTTCTTCGTTTTTGAAGTCCAGAACAATTTTACCTTTTTTACCATTTCCAGAAGCTTTGATCTCCACTTTTATATCCAGGATATCTGCGATGGTCTTCTGGGCTTTTTTATAGTTATTGGAAAGCTCCACATTGGCTTTTTTTGCGGCGGGAGACTTTGGGTTCTTCAATGCGGCAGCTGCCTGCTCTGACTGACGAACATTTAATTTTTCTTTGATGATAAGATCAAATAAAACCTGCTGATCTTCTTCACTTTCAAGACTGATAATGGCTCTACCGTGTCCTGCAGAAATCTCACCACTTCTGATGGCATTCTGAATATCCGGGTTTAGTCTTAATAATCTGATGGAGTTGGTGATGGTACTTCTATCCTTTCCTACTCTCTGGCTCAGGTTTTCCTGAGTAAGACCGATCTCTTCCAAAAGTCTATGATAAGTCAAAGCAATTTCGATGGCATCAAGATCTTCTCTCTGGATGTTTTCAACAAGAGCCATCTCAAGAAGCTCCTGATCATTTACTAAACGGATATAGGCAGGAATAGTCGTTAACCCGGCAATTTTAGTTGCTCTGTAACGTCTTTCCCCGGAAATGATTTCAAATCTTTCTCCGTCTTTTCTCAGGGTAATCGGCTGGATTACTCCCAGGTTTTTGATCGACTGCGCGAGTTCGTTTAATGCTTTTTCATCAAAATAAGTTCTCGGCTGCGTCGGGTTCGGATAGATATCTTCAAGCGCAACTTCTACAATGTTTCCTACAAACTTATCTGCTCCTTCATCAGTAGCTGAATTGACAGTTGCTTTAGATTCTGCACTTAAAATGGCGCCCAAGCCGCGTCCCATAGCTCTTTTTTTGTCCTTCATAGATATAATTGATAAATGATGTTTGATAAGCGATGACTAGCATTCACTTATTGGCCATTTATTATTAATTTAGTTCTTTATTAAGTTTTCATTTCTCAAAAGAACTTCTTCAGCTAACTGAATATACTGAACAGCTCCTTTACTTTCGGCATCATAATTCAGGATACTTTCTCCAAAACTTGGTGCTTCACTCAACCTTACGTTTCTGCTGATAATGGTTTCAAAAACCATTTCCGGGAAATGCAGGTTTACTTCTTCCACTACCTGGTTTGACAGTCTTAAACGGCTATCATACATCGTTAAAAGAAGACCTTCTATTCCCAGGTCTTTATTGTGGATCTTCTGAACATTTTTCACGGTGTTCAAAAGTTTCCCAAGTCCTTCTAATGCAAAATATTCACACTGGATCGGAATGATTACAGAATCTGCTGCAGTAAGAGCATTTACGGTAATAAGACCTAAACTCGGCGCACAGTCGATGATGATATAGTCATAATCGTCTCTTACGCTCGCCAGTGCTTTTTTCAGCATATATTCACGGTCCTCCTTATCTACCAACTCAATTTCCGCAGCCACCAAATCGATGTGTGACGGAATAATATCAAGGTTTGGAGTGGCAGTTCTTTTGATACAAACTCTTGTATCCGCACTGTGCTCCAGTAGATTATATGTAGAATACTGAACATCTTCCACCCCCAGACCGGATGTAGCATTCGCCTGAGGATCAGCATCAATGATCAATATTTTTTTCTCCAATACTCCTAATGCTGCTGCCAAATTTACGGCGGTGGTTGTTTTACCAACACCTCCTTTTTGATTAGCAATACCTATGATTTTTGCCATTATTAGAACTTTAAGTTTCAAAAATACACTTTTTTCTTTGCTCTCGGTGAGTGGAGAAAATCAAAATTGAGTTAAAATATTGTTAATAAGCAATTTAACGATAAAAAAAATTATCCACAAAAAAAATTCTTTGTGGATAACTATTCTAAATTTGTTTTTCCGTATTAATTATCAAACTTCATTGAGATTGGAAATTTGAAATAACTTCTTACGAATTCTCCTTTTTTGTTTTTGGCAGGAATCCATTTTCCTTTGCTTGAGATGTTTTTGATTGTTCTCATGGCCTCACTGTTAAAGTCGGCGTTGGTTCCATTAGCTTTTACCCCTGAAATTGTTCCGTCCATTTCTACAATAAAGGTAACTGTCGTTTTTACAACCTCTTCTGATTCAAATCCTGAACCATCGAAGTTGTTCATTACTTTATTTCTGAAGGAGTCTATTCCTCCTGAAAAACTAGCTTCAACACTAGGGTCTTTATCAATGATTGTAGGATCTGTTTTTTCAACGACCGGATCAACCTTTACAGTAGATGGACCATCACCTCCAATAACACGTGGAACAATCGGAATATAGGTCGTATTTGTTATTTCTTTACCTTCCGATGTTTGTGTGCTTGCTACTGCATTCGTTTTATCCTCAACTTGCTTTTCATTGGTGACAATTGCCTTAGGCTCTGGTAATCTGTCATCATATGCTTTTACAGCAGGCGCTGGCGGCGTTGGTTTTACAATTTGTACTGGCTGGTCTTTCGGCTTTTCTACATCCTGAATCTCAATTACATGCGGAAGATTATATATGGTTCCTGTAGGGGCTTCTACAGGTTTCAATGCAGAAATCACAAACGGTGTAATGGATACTGCGGCCATTAAACTTGCTCCTATAAAAAGGGCTTTGGTTAATATTCTATCTGATTCGTTTCTTAACGCATAGGCACCATATTCTTTATTGCGGTGCTCAAAGAGAACCTCGTTAAAACGAAATTCCTGGTTTTGATTATGTTGTTTCATCACTACTACTATTTAAACTGTTAAAAATTTTGATTATTAGTTTGATTAGTTCTTATCGATAAGCAATGTTGTAATATCAAAACATCTGCCAGAATTTTATCAAAACAACATAATATTAGAAAATTTTATGATAATGTTTAAATTTTAACATTTTCAAATAGAAAATCTACACAAGAAAACGGTAGTATTTTTCATGAAAATAAATAAGAATAAATATACAAATAGCAGAACAGGAGCTTAGTAGATATACTTAAATGTAATCCTTGTCAAGGTTTAAAACCTTGACAAGGATTGATAAACCAGATAAAAGAAACTAAAAGTTATTTTATCAAGTCTCATTAATTTTTAAACAAAAAAAGAGACCATCAAATGATGATCTCTCTATTATTTATAATCTAAGAATATTAGAATAATTCTTTTCTGATGATGTTCTGACTTCTTTCAGGACCTACAGAAACTAAGTATACATTGATTCCTAAGTATTTCTCAATAAACTCGATGTATTTCTGAGCATTGTCAGGAAGTTCATCATAGCTTCTTGCTTTTGTAATATCTTCGTTCCAACCTGGTAACTCCTGGTAGATAGACTCGTAGTTGTATAGTTTTTCTGTAGATGAAGTGAAATAATCAATAATTTTTCCATCTTCAGTTTTGTAATGAGTAACGATTTTAAGGTTTTCAATTCCTGTAAGAACGTCAAGCTTAGTGATTACAAGGTTGTTGATCCCGTTGATCATACAAGCATGCTTTAAAGAAACAAGGTCTAACCAACCTGTTCTTCTTGGTCTTCCTGTAGTCGCTCCGAATTCACCACCGATCTGTCTGATTTTCTCACCCAGTTCGTTATCTAATTCAGATGGGAAAGGTCCGTTTCCTACTCTTGTACAATATGCTTTCGCCACTCCGATTAAGTTCTGAAGTGAAGTTGGTGGAACACCAGCTCCTGAACAAACTCCTCCTGTAGATGGAGAAGATGAAGTTACGTACGGATAAGTTCCAAAGTCAATATCAAGCATTAAAGCTTGTGCTCCTTCGAATAAAACGTTTTTACCATCTCTGATCGCTTCGTTCAACTCTAATTCAGTATCAACGATTCTGTCCTGAAGCTGTTTTCCGATTTCTAAATATTCGTTGTAGATTTCTTCAACGTCTAATGTTGGCTTTCCGTAATATTTTTCAAAAAGAGAATTCTTAACTTTTAAGTTTTTCTCGATTTTGTCTCTTAAAATCTCAGGATTTAAAAGGTCTACCATTCTGATTCCAACTCTTGCGATTTTATCTTCATAACAAGGTCCGATTCCTTTTTTGGTAGTTCCGATCTGAGTGCCTCCGTGCTCCTCTTCACGGTAAGTATCCAAAAGGATGTGGTAAGGCATGATAACATGCGCTCTTCTGCTGATAAAGATATGATCTGTTCTCAAGCCTTTGCTCTCGATCTGACCAACTTCTCTAATAAAAGACTTAGGGTTTACCACTACTCCGTTCGCAATGATACATTTCCCTTTGCATTGAAGAACTCCTGAAGGAAGAAGGTGCAAAACGAATTTTTCTTCACCCACATAAACCGTGTGACCAGCGTTGTCTCCACCCTGGAAACGTACTACATAGTCCGATTTAGCCGATAAAACATCCGTGATTTTTCCTTTGCCTTCATCTCCGTACTGAAGACCTACAACTACATAAGTTGACATATTTTACTTTTGTTTTTAGATTCGTGCAAAATTACTTTTAAAAAATTGGGTGGGCAAATTTGAGGAGGATTTTATTTTTGGGTTGGGGTGAAAATCATGAGGTTGAATATGACTTTATTCCTGATGTTTTTACTTTCACACCTATATAAAATGGATTATATTTACTCTAAAAATTATTCGAAATGAAATTTAAAATTCTGATTCTACTTTTAATGGTTCCTCTGTTTTATATAAAAGCACAAAATAAAGTAAATGATTATCTAAATGTACCCGGACCTATTAATTTGAATCAAAAGGAATATAATTTAGCCTGGAGCTCTCATCCCAATGAAAACTATTTCAAGCAGGAATATTTAAGTCCAAAAGAAAACATCAACCAATACAGCAGTATGGTTTTAATTGAGTTTGTAAAAGGTAATTTCACTCTTAAAGATATTATTGATCAAAAAATAGGAGAACTTCAGGAAGCAAAAAAAACTAACCCTGTTGTTAATTATCAGGTTCTTGAAAATAATGGAGAATATATTTTGGATTTTCTTATTAGTGAAAACTCAAAGGACGGCAAGGAAATACTGATTGCTGAAAGGAATATTTACCGTTATAAACTTATTAATAATAGCAAAAATAAAGGAGTTCTTCTTTTTGCAGTAAGTGAAAGAGGATACGAGAAAAATATGGATGATTTCTTTAATAATTTAAAAGCCAACTCTTCTCAATTAATTGAAATTGTTGGAAATTTCAAACTTCCTGACATTGAGATAAAATAATACAAAAAAACCAATTTATCATGCCAATATCCCAAACATCAACATATCTACCATCAAAAGTAAACAGAGAATCACAACTTTATTACACTCTGTTTTCGCCCGAAACGGCAAAAGCTACCTTGTTAATGGTTCACGGCATGCAGGAGCACAGCGGAAGATATGCAGAAATTGCAGAATATTTTGCAGCTCATGGGATTGCTGTATTGACGTATGATCACTTGGGACATGGAAAATCTGTGAAAGAGAAAAAGGATATTGGTTTCTTCCAGCTTGAAAAACCGGACGAAAGACTTGTCGCAGATGCAGAAATGATGGCTGATCATCTTGCAGAGCAGTATCCGGAAGTTCCCCATTTTATTTTGGGACATTCTATGGGATCTTTTATTACCCGTTGTCTTCTTCAAAAGGCAAGCAGTAAGTTTACAGGAGCCATCATTACAGGAACCGGCGGCCCTTTACCGGGAATAGATTTGTTAAGAGCGTATTTATCATTAACCAATGCCATTGCGCCTCGTCATCGTACTTTCTTGAATTCAGTTTTTACAAGCGTCAATAACAAACATTTTAAAAAAGATAAAGATTTCAGTGATACCAGCTGGCTCAGTGTAAATCCTAAAAACAGAAAAGCTTTTGAGCAGGATGAATGGTGTGGAATTCCGTTTACCCACAATGCTTTTTACACTTTATTTACCATTTATAAAAGGGCTACGGCAAGAAAGTGGGCTTCTTCTATTTCCCAATCTTTCCCCTTCCTTTTTGTAAGCGGGCAGAATGATCCGATCGGTGATTTTGGAAAAGGAGTAATGCATACAGTGGATAATTTAAAAGCTGACGGCTTTCAAAATGTAGAGGTAAAGATCTATCCGGAGATGCGTCATGAGATTCTGAATGAGGAAATACGGGGAAAAGTGTTGAAGGAAATTTATGACTGGATTTCAAAATAGAAGAATCTCTCGCAAATTTTGCAGATTTCGCTGATTTAATACACTTAAAAACCATGAAAATACATATTTTCGGAGCTTCCGGTTCCGGGGTGACCACTTTAGGAAAAGCTTTGTCTGAGGAACTCAATCTTGAATATTTTGACAGTGATGATTTTTTCTGACTTAAAACCCAAATTCCTTTTACAGAAAGACAACATCCAGAAATAAGGAATGCCATTGTTTCGGATACGCTTCATACTGCTGAAAACTGGATTTTCGGCGGTTCAATCATTCATTGGGGTAAAAATGTATTTCCTGCATTCGATCTGATTATATTCCTCTACCTTACTCCAAAAATAAGAATGGAAAGATTGAAAAACAGAGAATTGGAAAGATATGGAGATGAAATCATCAATGATCCGGAAAGATCCAAAAAATTCCAGGAGTTTATGGATTGGGCTAACGATTATGACCACAATACCGGCATTGCCAACAGAACTTTAAAGGCTCATCTTGAATGGCTGTCTTCTATAAACACCCCTTTGGTTGAAATCTCAGGCGATTATGAACTCCATCAAAAAATGGATATTATCCTTGATACAATAAAACAGGGAAATTTACAGGTGAAATAGGGATTGCTTCATGAACCATGTTCGAAAGCTTTCTGCTTTTACCCGCAACGGCTAGTGTTTTCAAAAGGAATTGTTATTTTAGAACACTGAAAAAAAACAAAAAACAATCACCATGACCTTAGAAGAGCTTATCAAAGACAAGACTGTAAAATCAAAAGAGAAGGTTGACATCATCAGCAAATGGATTATTGATACTTCTCTACCGACGGATGAGCTTATCGCTTTTTCCGAAAAATCAAAAGATCCTGTAAAAGCAGCCTGCATAGAAGCATTGGAATATGCTACCAAACAAAATCCCAATCTTGCGGATGAAGCCGTATTTTCTTTTGTCACTAAAACCCTTACTGAAAAAGCACCCAGAATAAAATGGGAAAGTGCCAAAGTGATAGGCAATACCGCTCATTTGTTCGCTGAAAATCTGGATCAGGCCATTACCAGCCTATTGGACAATACAAAACATGAAGGAACTGTGGTACGCTGGAGTGCTGCATTTGCATTGGGTGAAATTTTGAAATTGAAAACAAAGCATAATACAACTCTACTTTCTCTTCTTGAAGACATTAGCCAGAAAGAAGAGAAAAACAGTATCAAGAAGATATACCTTGATGCGATTAAGAAAACGAAGAAATAATATTTTAATTCATAGAAAATAGAAACCTGGAAATCAATTTCCAGGTTTTTTTATGATAAGTTTTGGCTAAAGCCAATGGAATTGTTTTGATATTGAAGACGGGCTAAAGCCCGCCCCTATTGAATATATTGCCCATTAATACAATCAATCCGCGAAAAGAACAAGACAAGAGAACCTATTTAAGTATATTACACACAATCATCTGCGGGAAATGTAATAATCAATCAAGTATCAATTTCTTATCAACTCCAATCTCTTCCAGAAAAACTTCATCGTGGGAAATCACCAATAAAGTTCCATGATAATCTTTGATGGAATTGGTGAGAATTTCTACGTTTTGAAGATCTAAATTATTGGTTGGTTCATCGAGAATAATCATATCGGGAGCTTTATTGCTGATTGAAAGCCCACAGAGAAGTAACCGCAAACGTTCTCCGCCACTCAGTGCACCACATTTCTTGTCCCAGGTATCTTTCCCAAACAAAAATCTGGACAATAATGTTTTCACTTCAGACTCCTGCCATCCACTATCATTAAAAGTCTGGGCAAAATCATAGAGGGTTGAGTCATTATCAATCAGAGAATATTCCTGATCGATATATATACTGTTGAATGCTGATCTGGTTATTTTTCCTTCGGAAGGCTCAGCATTTCCCAGCAGAAGCTTTATCAGAGTGGTCTTTCCTGAACCGTTTGAACCTTTGATCAAGATTCTGTCTCCGCTTCGGATCTCAAGATCGAGGTTTTCTTTCCAAAGCCCTTCTTTTCCATAACTGAAATTAATATGCTCAGCCGCAATCAGAATCTTTCCTGAATGCAGACTGGAATCATTAAAATTCACTTTCATCTGGTCAGAATTCTTTACCGTGGAGCGCAGATCTCTCAAATCTCCGGAGATTCCACTGATTCTTTCTGCATGAACGCTTTTCAATTTTGATGTATTTTTTTCAGCATTGTTCCGAAGAGTATTCATCATAATTCTCGCTACTCCGGATTTTTCTTGCTTTTGCTTTCCTTTTGCATCCAGTTTCTGCTTGCGTTCCAAAGTCTCTCGTTCTTTCTCTTTTGCTTTTTTCAGTGCCCGCTCTTTCGCGTGGATATCATTGTTTAAAGCTTCCACCTCTACTTCTTTTTGTTCTGCATAGAAATCATAGTTTCCCCCATAAGTTGCAATTCCCTGATTGCTTAACTCAAATATGGTATCAACAAGATTGAGCAAAGTTCTGTCATGGCTTACAATAACAACAATTGAATCTGTTTTATCAATAATATTGTATAATAACTTTCTTCCTTCAAGATCCAGATGATTGGTCGGTTCATCCAATATGATGATATCTGGCTGGCAGATCTGAATTCCCGCTAGAAAAACCTTGGTCTTCTGGCCGCCACTCAAGCCTTCCAGTTTCTGGGTTAATTCAATATTGCCAAGCCCCCAATGCTCCAATGCGTGCTGACATCGTTCTTCAATGTCCCAATCGTCATTGAGAGTTTCAAAATAAATTTCATCTACCTCTCCGTTGGTAATTTTTTGGAGCGCGTACAACTTTTGATCTATTTTCAGGCATTCGGCAACGGTAAGATGATTACAGTTTCCAAACATTTGAGGAACATAAAAAATATCACCACTAACGTTCATATCTCCGCTTAGAGGCTGTATTTCGTTCGCAATAATTTTCAGCAAGGTAGATTTTCCCATGCCGTTGCTTCCCACCAAAGCCGATTTGGTGTGAGATTGTATTGTTAAATTGATATGATTCAATAGAAGATTTCCTCCCGGAAACCCAAAGGACATATTTTGCAGTAAAATCATGATTTCTTTCTTAATAATGGTTAAACACCAATAACACCATGGTTATCGTTTGATCAAATCTGAAAGAAATTATATCCTACATGTCTGTATTTTTGGGTTTTGAAAGAACAAAGATAGCACAAATCAAGGATTAAACACAAAAAGATTTTATTCAAAATTCAAAAATCCGTAACTTTGCCTCCTACTAAAAATTTTATGGATAGCATTAGAGTTCACGACAAAAATTTCGTTCCTTATTTAACGGATACCGAAATTCAGGAAATTGTAAAAGAGACAGCGTTAAGAATTTATGAAGATTACAAGGATGAAGTTCCTGTTTTCATTGGTGTTTTAAATGGGGTTGTTATGTTCTTCTCAGATCTTTTAAAATATTACCCAGGGGAATGCGAAATTGCCTTTATTCAAATGAGTTCTTATGTAGGAACTGAATCTACAGGGATCGTTTACCAGAAAATGGAATTGACTAAGGATGTGAGAGACCGTCACATCATTCTTGTAGAAGATATTGTAGATACAGGAAACACCGTTGAGAGTCTTTTCAAATATTTTAAAGAAACACAACGTCCTAAATCTGTAAAACTGGCAAGTTTCCTATTGAAACCTGAGATTTACAAGAAAGATTTCAAACTGGATTATATCGGGAAAGAAATACCCAATAAATTTGTACTTGGATACGGACTTGATTATGATGAATTAGGAAGAAACCTTCCCAATTTATATCAGTTGGAAGACGGACAAATCAACCATTAAGTGCTGTTGGCTATTAGCTGATAGCTTTTAGCTTGAATTATATAAAGAAATAAATTTAATAATAACTTAAAAAAGCTGAAAGCAAAAAGCAACCGCCAAAAGCCATGAGCTGGAAGCAAAATGCCAATTGTCCAAGCGTATCAAAATTATGATAAACATTGTTCTGTTCGGCCCTCCAGGAAGTGGAAAAGGAACACAAGCTCAAAATCTAATCGAGAAATTCAATTTAAAACAGGTTTCAACAGGTGATCTTTTCAGATACAATATGAAAAATGACACTGAACTTGGAAAACTGGCTAAGTCATACATCGATAAGGGAGAATTGGTTCCGGATCAGGTAACAACAGATATGCTGATCGATGAGATCAAAAAGCCTACCGATACCAACGGTTTTATTTTTGATGGATATCCAAGAACGACTGCTCAGACAGAAGCTTTGGAAAATATCGTTAAAGAAGTACTGAATGATAAGATCGATATCTGTCTTTCATTGGTAGTAGAGGACACAATTTTGGTTGAAAGACTTCTGAAAAGAGGTGAAACCAGCGGAAGATCAGACGACAGCAATGTAGAGATCATCGAAAACAGAATAAAAGAATATTATACTAAAACAGCGGAAGTAGCCGAGCTTTATAAGCAGCAGGGGAAATATGTAGAAGTAAATGGCGTAGGTGAAATTAATGAGATTTCCCAAAAGCTTTTCGCTGAAGTAGAGAAAATTAAATAATCGAGATTCAGGTTACGGGATTCAAATTTTATCCCCCAGCTTGCAGCTCGCAACACAAACTATATGTCTAACTTTGTAGATTACGTAAAAATCCATTGTAAAAGCGGACACGGAGGTGCTGGTTCTGCCCACCTTCGCCGTGAAAAGTATATTCCTAAAGGAGGCCCTGACGGAGGTGACGGTGGTCGTGGCGGACACGTCATCATGAGAGGAAATGCTCAGGAATGGACTTTACTTCCACTTCGATATACCCGTCACATAAAAGCTGAACGTGGTGAAAACGGAGCAAAAAACCAGCTGACCGGAGCTGACGGTTCTGATATTTATATCGATGTTCCTATTGGGAGTATCGCTAAAAATGAAGAAGGTGAAATTATCGGAGAAATCCTTGAGGATAAGCAGGAAATTATTTTGATGCAAGGGGGAAAAGGAGGAAAAGGAAACGAACATTTCAAATCCTCTACCAATCAAACTCCAAGATATGCTCAACCCGGAATGGATGGCGAAGAAGGCTATGTTGTTTTCGAGCTTAAAATTTTGGCGGATGTAGGACTTGTTGGGTTTCCCAATGCAGGAAAATCTACACTTTTAGCTTCTGTCTCTGCAGCAAAACCAAAAATTGCTAATTATGCCTTTACAACCCTGACTCCTAACCTTGGAATCGTGGATTACAGAAATTACAAATCTTTTGTAATGGCTGATATTCCCGGGATCATTGAAGGAGCAGCGGAAGGAAAAGGTTTAGGGCACAGATTCCTTAGACATATTGAAAGAAACTCTATTCTGTTATTTTTGATTCCTTCTGATTCTGAAGATCATTTCAACGAATTTAAAATTCTGGAAAATGAGCTGAAGGAGTACAATCCTGAACTTTTGGATAAAGATTTCATTGTTTCCGTTTCAAAATCCGATCTTTTGGATGATGAGCTTAAAAAGGAAATCGCAGCAGAATTCCCGGAAAACAAGCAGCCTTTATTCTTCTCAGGAGTTACCGGAGAAGGCCTTATGGAGCTTAAGGATGCTATCTGGAAACAATTGCACGGATAGAAATACACATTGATTCATCAGTTATATTTCACAAAAAATGTAACTGCATCATAAAAAACAGCCTCAGGTTTTTCTGAGGCTGTTTTTCTTTATAAAACTACCCGTATTTTTCTACCATTCAATATTTTAAACCATTAAGAAATAAAGTATAGTAAGATAAATCATTCTGATTTTTAAGCTTAAAGCGAAGCTTATTCTTAATGCCCTTTACATCTTCATCTAATCTTAATGGTTCAAATAAAAATTTAAACAGATTTGTCATTTTATATTTAACATAAAAACAAAAGAAGATTTTATCTTTTGGAACAATTATTGGGACACCCTTTCAAATTGAAAAAAACTATGAAATATTTGCTAGCCATTTGTGCATTTGTATTTTTAACATCTTGTACAACTTCTCAAAAAGTAAATTCAAAATATACTAAAATTGAGTATCAAGCGAGTCCCTGCTTTGGATTCTGCCCGGTTTTTAAAATGACCATCAATCCGGACAGAACTGCGGTTTTTGAAGCAGAACACTTTAATTTTAATGATAAACCTTCAAAAGATGAGTTCTCAAAGCCACGTGAAGGAACTTTTAAAGGCACTATCAAAGAAAAAGATTATAATAAACTGATCAGCTTGCTGGATGGCTTGAATGTGAAAAGTCTAAATGACAAATACGGAACAAAAAACATTACAGATCTTCCCACTTCTTACTTAAGAATCAATTTTGCAGACGGCACTTCAAAAAATGTGGAAGATTATGGAAAACGCGGAAGTGAAAAGCTTTCGGAAGTCTATCATTTTTTTGAGGATCTGAGAAAGAATCAGGAATGGACTAAGATACAATAGGCCATTTAAAAATATTTAGATTATTTTTGTGCAATAATTCCTTCTTCCGGGGGAATTATTTTTTTATGATAAACAAGCCTTAAAAAGAGGAATAAAATTTTTATTTTTTTTAAACTACCTTTGCAAAATGTAATTCTTTCAGACTGAAGGAATTTTTATTTAAAATTTTAAAATAATTCATTTGAATTTTACAGACTTAAACTTAATAGAACCTATTGCAAAAGCAATCCAGGAGCAGGGATACACGACTCCTACTCCTATCCAGGAAAGATCTATTCCCGATATCTTAGAAGGCAGAGACTTTTTAGGGTGTGCACAAACGGGAACAGGAAAGACTGCTGCTTTTTCTATTCCTATTCTACAGAATTTATCCAAAAATAAAATTCCCAATAAACATATAAAAGCATTAATCCTTACGCCTACCAGAGAATTGGCGATTCAGATTGAGGAAAACATTAATGCTTACGGTAAATATCTTCCATTAAAACAACTCGTTATCTTTGGAGGAGTAAAGCAGGGAAATCAGGAAGCTGCTCTAAGAAAAGGAATTGATATTCTGGTAGCAACACCAGGAAGACTTCTTGACTTTATCGCTCAGGGAATCATCAGTTTGAAAAATCTTGAAATCTTTGTTCTAGATGAAGCAGACAGAATGCTTGATATGGGATTTGTACATGATGTAAAAAGAATCATCAAACTTTTACCACAAAGAAGACAGACTTTATTTTTCTCGGCAACAATGCCGGTAGAAATTCAGAAACTGGCCAATTCTATCCTTAATAATCCAGTAAAAGTAGAGGTTACTCCTGTTTCTTCTACCGCAGATACGATCAAACAATCGGTTTATTTTGTTGAAAAAGAAAATAAGCTGGATTTATTGACCCACATTCTTGAAAATGATATTTCAGACTCGGTACTTGTATTTTCAAGAACGAAACATGGTGCTGATAAAATTGCCAGAAAACTTCAGAAAGACAATATTTCTGCTGAAGCCATTCACGGTAACAAATCTCAGAATGCGAGACAAAATGCTTTGAACAACTTTAAATCCGGAAAAACAAGAATTCTTGTTGCCACAGATATTGCAGCACGAGGAATTGACATTGATGAATTGAAGTTCGTGATCAATTTTGAACTTTCTGATGTTTCTGAGACCTATGTACACAGAATCGGAAGAACAGGTAGAGCCGGAGCTGAAGGTAATTCCATATCTTTTGTAGACGGGCTTGATCTTTTGAATCTAAAGAATACGGAAAAACTGATTGGAAAGAAAATTTCTGTCATCAAAGAACACCCTTTCCACACGGACAATCTGGTTGCCCAGAAAAGGGATTCCAATAATAAACCTGCTCAGGGTGGAGATAGACCAAGAACATCCAACAGCAGCAATTCAAGGCCCAATAACAACCGTAAGAAGCCATCTGCTTCAACATCTTCAACGGGGTTAAAAAAGCCTAAGAATAAGAATTTCACAAGAAAAAAATAAATAAAAATCCCTTTTCAAAAACTGAAAAGGGATTTTTATTTGTCTTAAAGTTTAAAACTTTTATTATTTAAAAACATTCTTTGCATTGTCCGTTGTGATACGGTCTATCTCAGAAAAGTCTTTTCCATAAATATCTACCAGTTTTCCGGCTACGAGATCAAGATAAGAGCTTTCGTTTCTTTTTCCTCTGTGAGGAACCGGAGCCAGATAAGGTGAATCTGTTTCCAGAACAATTTTATCCAACGGAATTTCATTCAGGAACTGATCTATTTTCCCGTTTTTAAAGGTCACTACTCCACCGATTCCTAAAATGAAATTAAGGTCGATAGCGTGTTGCGCCTGTTCCAGATTTCCTGAAAAACAATGGAAGATTCCTCTCAGCTTTGGATGTTTTTTTCTTTCTAAGACCTCGAATGTCTCATCAAAACTTTCTCTTGTATGAATCACGATCGGAAGGTCTTTTTCTATCGCCCAGTCAATCTGCTGTTCAAAAGCTTTCACCTGAATATCCAACGTTGTTTTATCCCAATACAGGTCGATTCCGATCTCCCCTATTGCAGGAAAATTTCTCTGATCAAGATAATTTTTTACGATCTCAAGCTCCTTTTCCCATGATTCCGGTTTTACATAACAAGGATGTAATCCCATCATTGAAAAAATCTGTCCCGGATAATCAGTTTCCAGCTGAAGCATTTTCTCATGAGATTCAGAGTCGATGGCAGGAAGATAAAATTCTGTAATTCCTTTATCTAAAGCTCTCTGAATAGCTTCTTTTCTATCTTCATCAAATTCTTCTGCGTATAGATGTGTATGTGTATCAATCATTTTATTTAAAATTTCAATAGATCTTCGTAAGGATTTTCAAGTCCCAGCAACATTCCGAAAGCGGGTTCTGTCTTTATTCCCTGTTTTTTAAGTTCTATTATTTTCTGTTTAAATTCTTCTCCTTTTTCTTGTAATATTTTGTATTCAGCAACCATATGAAGATATGCGTTTTGCCGTATTGTAGGCCTATTTTGTCCAAAAATCTCGATGGGAAAACCTTCCAGCATGAAGTTTAATGTAATGCATTTTTCACCGTTTATGATCGGATATTCAACTTTCGTTTCAACATCGTAAGGAATAAGCTTGCTGAACATTATTTCATCTAAAAAATCTTCTTCAAATCTTAAAGCCACCTCACAAATAATATCCAGATCACTTCCTTCAATATCAATTTCAATAGGAATTGTTCCAGCCAAAACAGGAGAATAATTACTTAATTTTTCAAAAACATTATATTTTGTCAGGACTTCGTAGGCTCTTCTCTGTCTTTCATTTCCGTCTTTCAGATAATCAATTCTAGTGAAATCAAGCATTTAAAATATTTTATGTTTTACCTTTTTACGCTGGTTTTCAATCCTTTGATCCAGTTTTTCTCTGAATTCGATGAACTTTGGATCTTTCTTATCACTGGTTTTATGCTCCAGAGCCTTCATGATCTTGAAGTTTTCTTTGATAAAATTCTGGGTATCTACTGAAAAGTAAGCATTCCCAAATTTCTCAAAAATATAACTAACGGCCTGAGTGCTTGGGTGAATCATGTCTTCTTTATAAAAACGATAATCCCGGAGATCATCCATTAATATCTCATAAACAGGCAGATAATGACAGTCTTCAAACATGGAAATAGACTCATGAATAGCCGTGATCAGTTTGGATTTACTTAACTGATTTTCAACCATTCCGTCTTTGGTATGCCTTACTGGTGAAACGGTAAAAAGGATCTGTACTCCTTCTTTACAAATATCTTTAAGATCCAGAATCGTCTGATAGATTGAGCTTGTCAATTCCTGATGGGAAAGCAGTCTTTTTTCAAAGAATTTCTGCGGAATTTTGTGGCAGTTGGCAACGAGTTTATTCTTGGGCAGAAACTCATAGATAAATGAAGAACCGTACGTAATGATAATCCAGTCTGCTTCCTGAAGAAAAGCATTTCCAGCTTCAATATCACCATTTATTTTATCTAAGGTCTGATGAATATACCGGGTATCAAAACTAGTGTGATGATCCAAAGAAATGTATTCTTCATTGTAGATGATCAGTTCCTCTTCTGCATAAAACGCAGAATCATGTAATCTATTTACTGCGTTATTGATGGAAAAAGGATTAAAAATCGTCCCAAAAGGATTATTGAGGGTCTGAAGCTGTCCGTCTTGCAATAGATCAGTCATTTCAGAGGCAAAACATGAACCTATTGAAAATATTTTATCTTCAATCTCAATCTTCTTTTCTGACGCCGGAATATCAACTTCTGTTCTGAATTTCATTGTATAGGTATTAGGCTGCGGGAAATAGGTTGCAGGTAAATTGCTGCTACCTGCCACCTACCATCCGCTCCCTATATTAACTTTCTCTTCTCAACAAATAATTTGCCAGTTCGATAAAAGGTTTTTTCTTTTCTTCCGGAACATCTATTTTCTGAAGATAGCTTTGCCCGATTTCATTATGTTTTTCAATCAAACGTAAAGCTTTATCATCTACTTTCGTTCTTCTGAAGATCTTTTCTACTCCATAGACCTTATCAACGTTTTCAGTCTTTTTAGAATACCAGTAATCCAGTTCTTTTCTTTCTTCATCAGTAGCATGTTCTCTTGCCAGCAGATACAGAACGGTTTTTTTGTTTTCGTAGATATCTCCGGCATGTTTTTTTCCAAACTGCGCCTGATCCCCAAATACATCAAGATAATCATCCATGATCTGGAATGCAATTCCGATGTGCTTTCCAAAGTTGAAAATGGCTTTAGCATCTTTAAAATCAGCTTTTGCAATCAAAGCTCCGATCTCAAATGAAGAAGCACTCAGAACTCCTGTTTTATAAGTAATCATTCTGATATAATCGTCGAAAGTAACATCTTTCTGAGTCTCAAAATTGATATCATACTGCTGTCCTTCACATAGTAGAAGTCCTGTATGGGTAAAAATTCTGATACATGCTTTGAAGATTTCAGGTTCAAGATCTTCAAAAAATTTATAAGCTTTAAGCATCAGTCCGTCTCCGGAAAGAATTCCTACATTCAGACCATGTAAAGTATGAATGGTAGGCTTATTTCTTCTTAAGGGAGCTTCATCCATAATATCATCATGGATCAGCGTAAAGTTATGGAAAAACTCGATAGCCAATGATGGCTTGATTGCCTGCTTAAGATCTCCACCGAACATCTCACATGCCATCAGCACCATAATAGGACGAAGACGTTTTCCACCATGGGAAATAATATAATTCATCGGGTCATACAACTCCGAAGGCTTATCTTTAAAAGTATATTTAGTGATGGCATCTGCAACAATCTGCTGGTATCTGTCTAAAAATTCCATAAAATCTTATAATTTGAACAAAAATACGATTTTTCAAGGCTTTATAAAATAAAAAACTTTGCCCAAATGGACAAAGTTTATATAATTATATGATTTGTTTTTTAAAAAAGGAATGTTACCACAAGATAGGTAATTGCTGCTACTATTGCAGAAATTGGAATTGTTAATACCCAAGCCCAAAGAAGGCTTACTGTAATCCCCCATCTTACTGCTGAAATTCTCTTCGTTAATCCTACCCCGATGATAGAACCCGTGATTGTATGGGTCGTAGATACAGGAATACCAAAGTGGTCTGTGATGAATAGGGTAATAGCCCCTGCAGTTTCTGCACTTACACCTTCTAATGAAGTTACTTTCGTAATCTTGGTACCCATTGTTTTGATAATCTTCCAACCACCACTCATTGTCCCTAAAGCAATAGCGATAAATGAAACTAAAGGAACCCAAATATAATGCTGAGCAAAATAATCAAAACGTCCTGCAGAAGGAATATTCAAATACTGTGCATCCTGAAGCATATTAACGTGATAATAAATTACCGCTGCTCCAATGATTCCCATTACTTTCTGAGCATCATTCAAACCATGTCCTAAACTAAACAGTGCTGATGAAACCAACTGCAATCTTTTGAAAGATTTGTCTGCTTTGTGTGGATTTGATTTTTTATAAAGGTGTACAATAATCAATGTAATAATGATGGAGATAATCATCCCTATGATCGGTGCCATGAAAATGAACAGGAAGATAGGAATAACTTTATCAAACTTTACAACCCCCTGATGAGTTACCTGGCTGAAAGCTTCTTTAATGGTTTCCCACATCCCAAGCTCTGGCTGCGCTGCAGCTACAGCATTATAATCCATCATGAAAGCATGCATAAGAGCAGCTCCTAAGAAACCTCCAATCAGCGTATGTGATGATGATGAAGGGATCCCGAACCACCATGTCAAAAGGTTCCATGCAATGGCAGCTATAAGACCTGAAAATATAACTTCAAGCGTGATAAAATTCTCATTAACGGTTTTGGCAATTGTATTACCAATTTTGAATTCTCCAATAATATAAGCAGCAATAAAGAATGCTGCAAAATTCCAAAGCGCCGCCCAAAGTACAGCCTGGAATGGAGTTAAAACTTTTGTAGAAACTATAGTTGCAATTGAGTTGGCCGCATCATGGAAACCATTGATATAATCGAAGATCAGAGCCAACGCAATAATAACTATAAGTAAAATCGGAAATTCCATTTTTTGCTATGTATTATGCGTATTTAATCATGATGTTCTCAATTGTATTGGCAACATCTTCTGCTTTGTCAGTTACAATTTCAAGATAGTTCAATACAGATGAAACTTTAATGATGTTAATCGCATCATTGGTTTCAAATAATTCTACCATTGAATTGGAAAGCAAATCGTCAGCAATATTCTCAATAGAGTTCACTTTAATACAAGCTTCTTTCACCTGCTCCATGTTTTTGAACCCTTTAAGGTTTTTCATTGCATTCTGAATTTCAAGACATGCTTTGTGGATCAATAAAGAGAAGTCTGAATAAGCCTTCAGTTCAGGTGATTTGTACAGGAAAATATATTTTGTGGAAGCGTAGATATAATCAGCGATATCATCCAATCCTGTTGCCAATGTGTGGATGTCCTCACGGTCAAAAGGTGTAATGAAGTTTTTCCCTAATTCTACGAAAATTTCGTGAGTAAGTTCATCATTCTTGTGTTCGAAGTCGCTCATTTTCTTCAACATTGAGTCGTCATTAAGATCGAAATCCTTGATTCCTGCGTTGAAGTCTTCTGACATTGCAACTAGATTTTCAGTTACTTTTTCGAAAAGTACAAAGAAGATTTTATCTTTGGGTTGAAAAGCGTGGAAAATATTACCAATTCCCATTTTTTAGTATTTATAATTCGAGTGCAAATTTCCTAAAAAAGGATTGCACGTGAAACTATATAACATTAAGTTTTGTTAACATTCGCTTACCTACTGATTATCAAATGAAAAAACCGGCATTAATGCCGGTTTTGTATAGTATAAAAAAGATTAGTTTGCTACTTCAGCTCTCATATCTTTTCCTTTGAACTTCATGGATTGAATATTGCTCAAAACATTATCTTTAAAAGACTTTTCAACTTCGAAGAAAGAGAATTTCTCTAAGATTTCGATATCACCGATTTCTGCTCTTCTTTTGCTTTTTCCATCATCAGTTGCTTTATTGATAATATCTAAAACGTCAAGCTTCTTCAAATGATCTTTCTTTCCAAGATTGAAAAAGAATCTTACCATGTTTTCATCTTTTCTTCTTGGCTTGCTGCTACGATCTCTGTCTCTTCCGCGATCTCCTCTGTCTCTATCACGACCTCTGTCTCGGTCTCTGCTATCTCTATCACGTCCACGGTCTCTTCTTGAGTAATCGTCGTCTCTGCTGCTCAATTTCTGCTCAGTAAGATCGTGCTTGTCTTTGTAGTATAAAGCAAGATCTTTCAATTGGAATTGTAACAACTGGTGTACCAATTCTTCTTTTGTAAAATTGCTCAAATCTGGGATCAAGCTATCATCAAATTCGAAAAGATCTTCGTGCTCCGTCAATAATTTTTCGAATACACCTCCTACCTGAGCTTTGATAATATCTTCACCTGTAGGAATGAATTTTTCGTGAATTTCAATTTTTGTTGCAGATTTTATCTGCTTCAATTTTCTGCTTTCTTCAGGCTTGATTAAAGACATAGAAATACCATCTTTTCCAGCTCTACCTGTTCTACCACTTCTGTGAACAAATACTTCAGGATCATCAGGTAAAGAGAAGTGAATAACGTGAGTCAGAGAGTTTACATCCAATCCTCTTGCTGCAACGTCTGTCGCTACAAGAATATCAATGTTTTTCAATCTGAACTTCTTCATTACGGTATCTCTCTGTGCCTGAGAAAGGTCACCATGAAGAGCATCAGCGGCATAACCGTTCTGCATCAAGAAATCTGCTACCTCCTGAGTTTCCATTCTCGTTCTACAGAAGATAATAGAATACTGATTAGGATTCGCATCGATCAATCTCTTCAACGCCTCTTTTTTCTGGCGGTACCCTACTACATAGTATTCGTGAGTAATGTTCTTCTTCACTTCGTTGATAGAACCTACTGAAATACGGTGTGGCTTTGTAAGGTAATTTTTGGAAATTCTTTCCACTTCTTTATTCATCGTTGCAGAGAATAAGAAAGTTTGTTTAGTTTCCGGTGTTTCTCTTAGAATGGTTTCCAATTCGTCTTTGAATCCCATTGAAAGCATTTCATCAGCTTCGTCTAATACTAACCAATGAATCGCAGAAAAGTCTAATGCTTTTCTGTTGATAAGATCTATTACTCTACCAGGAGTTCCCACAATAATCTGTGGTTTGTCCTTCAAAGATCTCATCTGATCTACAATACTACTTCCACCATAAACCGCAGTAGTTTTGATGTCTTTCATGTACTTAGAGTAATTCTTTATGTCCTTCGAAATCTGAAGACATAATTCCCGTGTCGGACAAAGCACCAATAATTGGATTTTGCGACTCGTATCGTCAATCATATCCAAAATCGGAAGCGAAAACGCTGCTGTTTTGCCTGTCCCTGTCTGCGCAAGTGCGATCAAATCGCGAATATCTGAAAGAATAAAAGGGATAGTCTGTTTTTGGATTTCTGTTGGGCTTTCGTAGCCCAGTTCGCCAATTGCCTTAAGGATATCAGGACTTAAATTGGTTTCCGTAAATAAATTCATTAACTATTTTAAAATTTTTGCAAAGATACAATAAATATTTGACTTGTTTTTGAATAAAGTTTGAAATATGTAAACTTAAATTCAGAATCTTTTAATATATTTTTAATTTTTGGAAAATTAAATCCAAAAAAAGAAGCCTAAAGTTAAAAACTTGTTAAACATTGTTTTTTTTTATTAAATTGGATTGATTTTTTCTTTGTTATTTATGAATTTTCAAAAATAAAGCCATGAAAAGCAAATTTTTCTTTTTGATATTCTCATGCATAGCCCTTGAAATATTTGCCCAAAAACCCAATTATCCATCCTCCTGGACCCTGGAAAATTGTATTGAATATGCAAAGGAGAATAATATTCCTATCAATTCTTTAAGGCTTTCAAAAACTTCTGCCCAGCAGGATCTCCTTCAGGCAAAAGATGCAAAATACCCCAACCTCAGCGGAACCGTTTCACAGGGATTATTTGCCCTCAATGGAAGTGATGGTCTTCATATGACCGGTGCTCAATCTCAAAATATAGGAGCCAATTCTTCCATGACCCTTTATCATGCAAGTTACATTAAAAATAATGAGGTATCAAAAAATCTTCTGGTGCAGATGGCTGATCTGTCCGTACAGGAATCAGAGAACAATATTATCCTGAATATCACTCAGGCTTACCTGAATATTCTGATGAATCAGGAAAATATTATTTCTCTTGAAAATGTTCTCAAAACGACACAAACTCAATTAAAACAAGGAGATCAGCTCTATAAAGCCGGAAGTCTTTCAAAATTAAATTATCTTCAAATTCAGTCACAGGTCGCCCAGGATCAGTACAATCTGACCTCTGCTCAAAACAATTTAAGAACCAATACGGTCAATTTAAAACAAATCCTGCAGCTGCCTTCGAATTATGATTTTCAAATTGTAAAACCCGACAGCATCATTGTAGATGATCAGTTAAAATCATTACAAGACGTTCAAAACTTAGCGCAAAGCCAACGTCCCGAAGTAAAATATAGTGAACTGAATGTAGAAAATTCCAATACGAATCTGAAAATGACTAAAGCTTCCATCCAACCCACATTGAATCTGGTAGGAAACATCTCAACCAATTATTCTAATGGAAACGGAAATTATTTTAATCAACTTGGAAATAACTTTTATATGCCCATCGGTTTAAGCCTTGGAATTCCGATCTACAACAACAGAATCTATAAAACACAGATTGAAAAATCAAAAATTGCCATTGAACAGGCCAATCTTGATTTACAGAATACCAAAACAGTTCTCAATCAACAGATAGAACAATCTTTCATCAACCTTCAGAATGCGCTGTCACAATATGATTCTGCCTCCAAACAGATGGATATAAGCAAACAAAGTTATGACATCGTCAATGCCCAGATGAAGCTCGGAAGTATTGATTACGTACAGCTTCAGCAGCAGAGATTGCTTTATATACAATCCATTCAGAATTATCTGCAGGCCAAATACACTGCAGTTCTCAATCAACAGATCTACGAATTTTACGCAGGTAACCCTATAAATCTAAAGTAAGCTATGAAAACAAAGAATAAAAAATGGTTGTACTGGGTTGTGGGCGGCATCATTGCAATGGGTGCAGTCTGGTTTTTCTTCATCAGAGAAAAAGAAATAAAAATCCAGCTGGAAACAGTAAAACCTGAGATGGGAGAAATTTCAAATTCCATCACCGCTACCGGAACGATACAGCCTGTAGATACAGTTGCTGTAGGTACTCAGGTGTCAGGAATCATCAAAAATATTTATGTGGATTTCAATTCTACCGTGAAAAAGGGAGAATTACTGGCAACTTTAGACCCGGATCTTCTTAAATTTCAGTCAGAACAGTACCAGGCTAATTTACAGAATGCAAAGAGTAATCTTGCTTACAATGAAATCAATATCAACAGGCAATCTCAGCTTTACAAAGTCGGGGCTATCAGCAAAGCAGATTTTGACAATGCCACCAACCAATACAATATTGCAAAAGCACAGGTGGGCACTGTAACGGCTCAGCTTTCTACGGCCAATAAAAACCTTTCTCTTACCTATATTTATTCTCCGATAGACGGAACTGTACTCAACAGGAATGTAAGTGAAGGACAAACGGTTGCATCCAGCTTCAGTACGCCTACCCTGTTCAGTATTGCTAAGGATCTCACCAAAATGCGGGTACGTGCCTCCGTAGATGAAGCCGATATCGGAAATGTAAAAGTAGGTCAGAAAGCGACATTTACGGTGGATGCTTTTCCGGATGAAACATTTGACGGTCAGGTTTCTGAAGTACGCCTCCATCCTACTGTTTCATCAAATGTGGTCAATTACACCACCATCATCAACGCTGATAATTCCAGCCTAAAGTTGAAACCGGGAATGACAGCAAATATTACAATCTACACCCAGGTTTTAGACAATATTATGAAAATTCCTGTGGCGGCCACCAGCTTTAGACCAGACAGTCTGATCATCAAAAAATACAAAGTAAATACTCCATTTGCCGATGGTAAAAAACATGAAAAAGGACAATGGAAAAAACAAGACAAGGGAGCCGAAAAGAAAAATGAAGCAGCGGTTTGGATCATTGCAAAGGACAGCACTATTTCCCGTAAAAAAATAAAAACCGGAATGGATAATGATACCGAAATACAGGTTGTTTCGGGATTGGATAAAAATGAAAATATCATTACCGGCTATAAAATTTTGTCAAAAAAATCTTCCGGAGGACAGACTAAAAGTCCATTCATGCCTCAAAGAAGAGGTGGCGGAAATAACAAAAACAGCGGTGGCGGCGGTGGCGGACCGAGATAAAAAAATTATAAATCTTAGATTTTAAATTCTTTTTATAAAACCGTCAATCAACAACTAGCAAACCTAAAACAAAAGTCATGGCAGAAAAAATTCTGGAGATCATCGATCTGAAAAGAGAATTCAGAATGGGTGAAGAAATTGTTCACGCACTGAAAGGGGTGACATTTACGGTAGAAAGAGGTGAATTCGTAACCATTATGGGAAGCAGCGGTTCCGGAAAATCTACCCTGCTCAATATTATTGGGTGTTTAGATAAACCCTCAGGTGGAGACTATATTCTGGATGGTATTAATATCAAAAATTTGGATCGTGATGAGCTGGCTGTTCTCCGAAATCAAAAAATCGGTTTTGTGTTTCAGGCTTACAATCTTCTTCCCAGAACGACCGCAAAAGAAAATGTAGAGCTTCCGCTTCTCTACAACTCAAAAATTTCTACAGAAGAACGCCACAAAAGAGCTATACAGGCTTTAACAGCTGTAAAACTAGAGAGCAGGATTGATCATCTTCCGAATCAAATGTCCGGAGGACAACAGCAAAGAGTCGCTATTGCCAGAGCTTTGGTGAATGAACCTGTCATGATTCTTGCAGATGAAGCCACGGGAAATCTGGATACCAGAACCTCTTATGAAATCATGACTCTCATGCAGGATCTTCACCATCAGGGACGAACCATTGTTTTTGTAACCCATGAACCTGACATTGCTACTTTCAGCAGCAGAACAGTTACTCTGCAGGATGGAAAAGTCATTAAGGATATAAAAAATGATCATATAAAGTCTGCCAAAGAAGCCCTGGAAAATCTTCCGGTAAATGATGATTACTGATCATGTAAACCAAAAAAACTACTGCAATGAACATTTCAAACCTCTTCAGAATTGCCTGGAAAGCTCTTTTAAGAAATAAGCTTCGTGCATTTTTAACCATGCTTGGCATCATTATCGGTGTGGCTTCAGTGATTGCGATGACCGCGATTGGAGAGGGCTCAAAAAAAAGCATCAGTGATCAGCTTTCATCCATGGGATCAAATATGATTACCATTCGTCCATCCAGCAATGTAAATGTTTCCGGAGGTGCCAGAATTGGTGCTTCGGGACTACAGACCTTGAAACCCCAGGATGCAGATGCCATTTCAAAAGGAGCACCTGATGTTTCTTATGTATCTCCCGCTGTACAGACCAACGGGCAGTCTATCAACGGACCCAACAACTGGCCTACTCAATTGCAAGGCGTGAATGAAGAATATTTCAGCATCAGAGACTGGAGTATTGCCGAGGGCAATCTTTTTACCAAAAAGGATGTTACTTCTTCCAACAAAGTCTGTCTCTTGGGACAAACGGTTTACAATAATTTATTTCCTAACGGCGAAGATGCGGTGGGGAGTATCATCAGGTTCAATAAAGTTCCTATGAAAATCATTGGAATTCTGGCTTCAAAAGGGTCTAATGCATTTGGACAGGATCAGGATGATGTGATCATTGCTCCATTCAATACCGTTCAGAGAAGATTTTTAGGAATTACTTATGTTCAGACCATGTATGCAGCTTCTACGAATGAAAACACGTCGCAGCAGGCTACAGATCAGGTTTCGGAGATTTTAAGAAAACAGCATAAACTGCCTGCTGATGGAAGCAATGACGACTTCAGCGTAAGAACTCAGGCGGAGCTTATCTCTACCATGAGCTCAACCAGCCAGCTTCTGACCGTACTTTTATCAGCTATTGCCGGAATTTCTCTGATTGTAGGAGGAATTGGAATTATGAATATCATGTACGTATCCGTTACAGAACGGACGAAAGAAATCGGGCTGAGAATGTCTATTGGTGCAAGAGGAAAAGATATTCTGTACCAGTTTCTTATTGAAGCCGTGCTTATCAGTATCACCGGCGGAATTCTTGGAGTACTATTAGGAATCCTGTCTTCAGAATTGGTTACTTTCTTCCTCTCCTGGCCTACTTTTATTACGGAATCTTCGATTATTGTTTCATTCATTGTCTGTGCTGTTACTGGAGTGTTTTTCGGATATTATCCTGCATTGAAAGCATCAAAACTTGATCCTATCGAGGCATTGAGATATGAATAGTTTTTTTTACATTTGGGTTGCGGGATCCGGGTTACGAGATTCGAGACTTTGAAATTTTGATTTGAGTTTCGGGATTCGGGTTACGGGATCCGGGGTTGAGAAGCCATTTTGAGTATCACTTAACAACAATAAAAAAACACTTAACACAATATGTCTGCAATCGTTTCTTCGAAAACATTTGATTTTTTAAAAAAATTAAATAAAAATAATAACCGCGAATGGTTTAATGAAAATAAAAACCTGTACACAGAATCTCAGCAAAATATTGTTTCATTTCTGGATGAGCTGATTAAGGAGATGTCCGGTTTTGACGAAGAACTTGCTAAGATTGACAGCAAAAAGGCATTATTCAGAATTTACAGAGATACCCGGTTTTCAAAAGACAAATCTCCTTATAAGACTAACTTCGGAGCTTCTCTTGGAATGGGAAAAGGAAATCAGAAAGGAGGTTATTATCTCCACATGGAACCTGGAAAATCATTTTTAGCAGGAGGAATCTATATGCCCGAATCTTCTGTTTTGAAAGAAGTACGTAAGGAAATTTCATTGTACGGAGACGATTTTCTTAAAATTCTCAACAACAAAGATTTCAAAAAACATTTTCCGGAAGTGGACCAGGATGACAAACTGAAGAAAGTTCCTCAGGGCTTTGAAAAGGAAGATCCAATGGGTGAATATCTGAAGCTTAAGAATTTTATTGTAGTCTATTCTTTGAAAGACCAAGAAGTACTCGATAAAAATGCGGTGAAAAACATGACAAAAGTTTTCAAACTCATGAAACCTTTCAATGATTTCCTGAATACGCCCTTTCTTTGATCTGTTGTCTCATCAGAGAATTAGTGAAAATTGGTATATCAAGTCTTTCAGATCAAGGGCAAAGCTATTTTTACAATTATTGTGAGTATTGGCTATGTCTAAAGCACTGAGATGTCTCTGTGACAAATTTAAATACATTAGAGTTTAGTTGATTACAAAAACAGGCACAAAGCATAACTCCTGAAAATCAGATTATTATAATTAACATTTTTTAAGAAAAGTTTTACATTTTTCCTTACCTTTGCTGTTCGCCAAAAAACTTACGATGTCTTTATACCAAAAACTCGCTGAAAAACTACAATACATAAGTCCGAATTTCTACAAAAAAAGATATTTTAAAAGTTTAAATAATCTTAGTAAAAATAATTTTTCGGAACGTAATGTAGAACCGGAATTGGTATGGATCAAAGAATACCTTCCTAAAAATGCTGTGATATTGGACATTGGTGCGAATGTAGGAACTTTCCTTTACCAGCTTGAAAACACGCTGGATCATGAGCATATTTATGGTTTTGAACCCAATAAAAAGCTTTACCGACGATTGAAAAGGCTTTTCCCGGCAATGCGCATCTTTCCTCTGGCTCTTTCTGACGAAAACAGAATTGCAGAGTTCAAAGTACCCATTATTAACGGAAAAACGATTGCTTCCCGTGGAACTTTAAATACTTCTTACAAGGAAAAAGGAGAAGAAAAAAGTTATACAGAGAAAGTGAAAGTGATCAAACTTGATGAGTGGGCTGCACTGGAACATTTCAACAGGCTTGATTTCATTAAAATAGACGTTGAAGGAAACGAAATAAAAACACTTCTCGGAGCAAAAGAAACCATCAGACAGTTCAAGCCTACTTTAATGGTCGAGATGGAACAAAGACACCACCAAACACCCATATGGAACGAAATATCTGAAGTGATGAACTGGGGATATGAAGCCAAATATCTGAACAGAAACAGCTTTATGCTGGAGAATCTTACCGAAGATATTATAACACAAAATACAAACGACGAAAAAAATAAAACTCAGTACATCAACAATATTATTTTTATACCTAAAAACATTTAAAACGACTTTATGAGTATAGTAGCGAGACAAGGCTTCAAATATTCCATTATCGGTTATATTGGGTTTTTGCTGGGCACCGTTTCCGCAATATTCATATTTCCGAATGATTTTGAATTTTATGGAAAGCTGCGCTACATTCTTCCGACTGCAGAGATGCTGGTTCCTTTTGTAGTACTGGGAATTTCCTATTCCAACGTGAAATTTTTTCATACCGTAGAAAAAGACGGTAAAAAACAGAATATGCTGTCATTATCGCTGCTGACTGTTTTTATCAACTTTCTTATTTTCACGGTTGTATTTTTTATACTCCCCTATTTTTACCCGAAATTCAGGCATTCGGAAGCATGGAAGATCAAGGAAATGATTCTTCCGTTGATTTTAATTCTTTCATTTTGTACCATTTTCAATAAATACACTTCCAATTATAAAAGAATTGTTGTTTCCAATATTTTCGACAATCTATTTCCGAAAATAGCCAACCTGGGAGCTTTCTGCCTCTTTTTCTTTGCTTTATCGCAGCATATGACTGCTGTGACATCACAGAACATTGCATTCGCTTTCTTTTTTGGAATATTCTTATTGATGCTTTTGGGCTATATTTATTACACGAACAAACTTGAAAAGATCCAGCTGGATTTCAGTACGGATTATTTTAAGAAAAATAATTTCTGGAAAGAGTTTTTCAATTACAGTTTCTTCGGATTTCTGGGAACTTTTGGAAATTATCTGGCGATCAACAGCTTTATGATCGGAGAATTTATGGGTATGGAAGAAGTAGGAATCTACTCAGTTTTATACGCCTTGATTTCATTGATCTCTATTCCACAGCTTGGATTGTTTAATATTTCTGCACCTATCATCAACAAAACTCTTGCAGATGGGGATATGGTAGAATTGGACAGATTTCATAAAAAAACGTCTTTAACGCTGTATTTTCTTGGAGCCGTTTTATTCTCCTGCATCATGGTTGGATTCCCTTACCTGACACAATTTATGCCAAAGAACGGAACCATGCTCAGAGAATATGAACCCGTAGTCTGGATCTGGGGTTCTGCCGTATTAATAGACCTGGCAACCGGATTTAATGGAAACATTATCTCTCTTTCAAAATATTATAGATTCAATATCCTGGTCATGCTTTTGCTGGCCGGACTGACTATCGGACTGAATTATTATTTCATTAAAAATACAGATTTGAAACTGATTGGAATTGCGCTATCTACAGCTATTTCTCTTACTATTTACAACGTCGTGAAAATTGTTTTCAATTATATTGTATTTAAGGTTTCACCTTTGAGCATTGAAATGATTTTTGTTTCTATCATCTGTACTTTAGCCATTACTGTAGCCATCGTTCTTCCTAATTTCAGCAGCAATCTGCTCAATCTTATTTATAAACCTGCTGTAGTTCTGTTACTGATCTATATTGGAAATTATTTCACCAAGATTTTCCCGGTTGAAGACTATCTGAATATGAAATTTATTAAAAGTGTCTTTAAGATCAAATAAATTGAAGTAAGAAAGCAGAGAATACTACTCTTCTGTAGAAATCAGGAATCAAATAGTTACATTAAGCCGTTTAAAAACTGTTCCAGCTTTTTCTGAACTTCTTTCTTGCTATACGTTTTATAAAAGTCAAATGGAGCCTCTGAAAGTGCTGTTAATTGATCAAGAATATTTCCTTTTTCAGGAATGATAAAATCAAGTTTTGACGGGTAATTCCTAGGAAAAACAGCCAATTTCCCATACGCTACGGCATCACCAAGATTTCCGGTCATTTTAGTGAGTCCATACGTTTCTTTCATGCTGAAAAACTCTGTTTCCTGCTGAATAGGACACCATAGAATATCCGCTTTCTTCATCCATTTTTCAAAGTCTTCAGAAGAAACTCTTTCGGAAAAATACGTAATCTCGATATTTTCAGGCAGCTTTTCAGATAACTGTTCAAGTCGTTTTAACTCATGTCCGTTAGCTTTTCCCAGAAATATAAACTGACAACGTTTATCTGTTTTCAGATTCTGAAGGGTTTCAAAAATATAAGCATAATCTCTTCTATTCTGAGAAACTCCTCCAGGAATGACAATCACCAGATCCTCGTTTTTAGTTTTATCAAAATCTCTTGTATAAAACAGAGGTAAAAACCGATGTCTCTCCGAAATCAGTGCTTCATCCAGTACGAAAAGAGATCTGGAGGTCTGATACACTTTAGTTTTGTAGAATAATCCTTCTTTCATCCACAATTTTAACCTGAAAATAACATCTCCTTTGAAGACACTTTTCATCAGATCTAATTTTGAGGCTTTTGTAAAATTGAGATTATGTGTAATAATTGCTGTATTGTACTTTTTTGTTATAGCTAAAAAGGTATTAAAATAACGATGTACAGTCCCTATAACAACTAAATCATACCCTTTTCCCCTTAACTGATCCAAAATCATAGAGCTGTCCGATAAGAATATAGCTTTATTGCTATGATTGATCTGATCTTTGATTTTTTTTGAAAAATAATAGTCTACCTCAAAATCCTGAGATCCCTTCATAATATCCATGAAAGCCTGAGCAATTTCTGCGTGGGTGTCTATTTCTATGTACGCTATTTTTTTCAATGGTTAAATGGTAATTAAGTTTCTATTGTATAAGTTTGGGCTAAAGCCAATTGAGTTTTTATTTTTTTGTTAAATGGGCTAAAGCCCATTCGTATTGATACATATGGTCAACGAACAAAATAATTTACCTTCTACATCTTCAGCCATTTCTTCTTCAACATTCTCCAACGTTGATCGTTAACAGCTTTTTGTTCTTCTTTCGTAATTTTCAGTTCCAATTTCTTTGATCTGCAGTTTTCATAAGACTTAATAATATCAAAGAAAAAACCGGCAGATTTGCTTTTCATCGCTTCCTTTGAAGAAGCTATATAAGCGAGAAACCTGTTGAGTCCTAAGAAATAAAAGTACCTGCCATAGTAATCTGCAGGCCGTATTGTGTAATCAGTTCCTTTTACTTTAATCAGTTTCACCTGGAGTTCCGAAAGAACAACTTCTTTCCATCCTAAGTTTTCCAATAGTATAGAATCTATATTATCCCAACCCAGTGTCTCTCTTAAGCCTCCAATATGAATGAAACATTCTTTCCGATAAGCTTTCATAGGACCTCTTACATGATGCTTATTGGAATTCCCTTCATAGACCCAGTTTCCGTCTTTTTCTACATACAAAAGTCCTCCTACCAATCCGTATCTGGGATTCCCTGCAAAGGCATTTTCTATTGCTGTCAGGTAGTTTTCCGGAAGAATGATATCGGCATCAAATTTACAGATGATATCAAATTCATCCATAGATTGAGTCTTCAGTCCACTTTTAAAAGCATGAACGACTTTAGATCCGGGCTGATGTTCAGATTCTTGAAGGGTAACGGTTTCAAAACGGGAATCAGTTTCTGTATATTTCCTGATAATTTCAGCCGTTTTGTCTGTAGAACCGTCATTCACTACCACTACTCTAAAATCTTTGCTGCTTTGCTGTTGTAAAGAATCGAGAGTAAAGGAGAGGTTGTCTTCTTCGTTATGGGCAGGAATTATGATTAAAAACCTCACGTGAATTATAAGTAATTAATGATTAAAGATCAATGATAAGAAGCTTTTTAAGACACCAATTATCATTGATCATTGATCGTTTAAAGAATTTATTTGTTATGCGGTTTCAGCATATTTTTAGGATCAAGGATTTCGTCCAGTTTTTCCTGGGAAAGAATTCCTTTTTCAAGAACAAGGTTGTATACACTTTTTCCTGTTTCCAATGCTTCTTTAGCAATTTGTGTGGACTGTTTGTATCCGATATAAGGATTCAATGCTGTCACAATACCAATGCTGTGTTTTACCATATTAAGGCAAATTTCTTTATTAGCCGTAATACCTACCACACATTTCTCACGAAGAGTATCCAAAGCATTGCAAAGGAAGTTGATATTTTCCATGATCGCATGAGAAAGTACCGGCTCCATTACGTTAAGCTGTAATTGTCCAGCTTCTGCTGCAAAAGTCACCGTAAGATCGTTCCCGAATACTTTGAAACAAACCTGGTTTACCACTTCAGGAATCACCGGATTTACTTTACCCGGCATAATAGAAGATCCTGGCTGCATTGGCGGAAGGTTGATTTCAAAAAGACCCGCTCTTGGACCTGATGAAAGCAATCTTAAATCATTACAGATTTTTGATAATTTCACGGCAAGACGTTTCGTTGCTGAAGAGTAAATTACATACGACCCCGTATCTGGCGTAGCTTCTACTAAGTTCGGAGCTGAAACAATCGGAAATCCTGTAATCTGAGCTAAATTTTTAGCACAAAGAACAGCATATCCCACCGGAGCATTTAATCCTGTTCCGATCGCTGTTGCTCCCATATTCACTTCTACGAAAAGGTCTGCATTGTTATTCAGCTTAGAAATATCTTCTTCTAAAGTAGCTGCATAGGCTTCAAATTCCTGTCCCAATGTCATGGGTACTGCATCCTGAAGCTGTGTACGTCCCATTTTGATAACATCATGAAACTCCTCTCCTTTTGCACGGAAAGCTGCGATAATTTTCTCAAGCTTTTCTACCAAACCGATGTTCATCTGCAGCAATCCCATTTTGATAGCGGTAGGATAAGCATCGTTGGTTGACTGGGAAAGGTTGATATGGTCATTCGGTGAACAGAATTCGTATTCTCCTTTATTTTTACCTAATTTTTCCAACACGATGTTTGCAATCACTTCATTCGCATTCATGTTGATGGAAGTTCCTGCCCCACCTTGGATCATATCTACCGGAAACTGGTCGTGATATTTCCCTTCTACAATTTCATCACACGCTTCTGCTATTTTGAAATACAGGTTTTCGTCTAAAAGTCCTAGTTCATAATTGGTTTTTGCTGCTGCTTTCTTTACAAAAGCCAGCCCTTTTATGAAGTCCGGATACGAAGACAAAAGTTGTCCTGAAATTTTAAAATTGTCGATAGCTCTTTGTGTCTGAACCCCATAATAAGCATCTAAAGGCACATTCAGTTCGCCTAATAGATCACTTTCTTTTCTGAAATTTTCCATTACAGATATTTTACTGTTTTTGATCGTTTAAAGATAGCAAAAACGCATCTAACCGATGCGCTTTAATTTGAATTATTTTACTGGATATTTTTGATTTAAAGCTTGCAGTATTGCCCATGTTTCGGCATCCATGATTCCATCATAATTCTGTGGACGGAAATGGTACTGGAATGCTTCAATGGTTTTCTTAGTAGCATCATCCCATTTTCCACTAAGATCCAACCCATATCCGAATTTCTGCAATCCGGTCTGAATAAGGAAAATAAAGCTGGAATCATTATATCTGGCCGTAATATCAGCTTGTGCCGGCTCAAGATAAGTTTGCTTGGCTGCCTCATCATACCACATTCCAACCTGGTACTCGTCATACAGCTTTTTCCATGGGAACATTGGCCCAGGATCCTGTTTTCTTGTAGGAGCAATATCTGAATGAGCCAATACATTGGTTGCCTGAATCTGATATCTTGTCACAATATCTTTAACCAATGCTGCTACTTTTTTCACCTGCTCATCACTGAAAGGAGCAAAGGTTCTTTTTCCCGTAGCATCTGTGGTATAACCCATATTTACAATTTCAATCCCGATAGAGGTATCGTTAAGATTCTTGTCATTTCTCCAGGCGCTTACTCCTGCATGGTATGCGCGTTTGTTTTCGTCTACCAGTTGATAAATCTCGTTATCTCCGGTATTATTTACCAGATAATGGGCACTCACTGCCTGCTGGGTAAGAACGCTAATCGACTTATCGTCCAGAAGTGCTGTATAATGTAATATTAAATAACGCTGTCTGAAGTTTTGGGCAACCGCAGGAAAATAAGTCTTCACTACTTTATATCCGGCTGGTTTTGCAGATACAATAGAACCATAACTTGCCGTATTATCATTTTTTGTTGGGTCTGCTATATTAGTAGTAAAAAAATCTACTCCATGATCAGAGACAACTTTTGGTTTTGGAGCAACCGGAGCTGTTGTCTGAACAGTCGGTTTCGCCTGTGTTACCGGGGTTTTCGGTTTGTAAGTATTTTTTTTTACATTTTGTTGAGAAGTACATGAAAAAACAAAAGTGCTTAATCCGATGATATATAATGTTTTACGCATCAGTTTGGTTTTTGGATGATTTATTACTTCAAAAATACACAAATTTTTCTTGAATTTTATTTGGTAAATAAAGAAATCTATTCTATATTTGCACTCGCAATAACGGAACAACGATCATTAAAAAATAAACAAAAAGGAGGGTTGCCAGAGTGGTTAATGGAGCAGTTTGCTAAACTGTCGACGCGAAAGTGTCGCAAGGGTTCGAATCCCTTACCCTCCGCTCACTTATATATTCGGGGCGTAGCGTAGTCCGGTCATCGCGCCTGGTTTGGGACCAGGAGGTCGCAGGTTCGAATCCTGCCGCCCCGACTGTTTTAGTAGTTTTCTCAAAACTACTCAATGGGTGCGTAGCTCAGCTGGATAGAGCATCTGCCTTCTAAGCAGACGGTCAAAGGTTCGAATCCTTTCGCGCTCACTTAAAGACTCACAATTTTTGTGAGTCTTTTTTGTTTTTATATAGCTGAATTTTATGATCTATGGATTAATATCAAACCTTGTGAACTACGCAAAAAAGTTTTGATATTATGAATATGAAAAACGTTCGATCTCTTACTCTGCGAAGCGGTAATCTAAAGTTTTTTATTTTTGCATTGAGCGATTCTGCTGAGGCATTGCGACCGATTTTTTGAATATTCTGATTGTAGATTTTTCTATATTGGGATATTTTGGAAAATAGAATTTCTATTCTCTATTTTTGGACTCAACTATTCAAATGAAGTTTTATATTCTGGTCAATACCAAAATTTCCATCATATCATCTTCCTGATAAATTTAATAAGCACTTGGTATTTCCTATTTTGAATATTATTATCAATCGTGGATCTTAAAAAACGCACACTACTTTTCTTAAGATATATAAGCCTACCCTGAAATCAATTCTAAACATTCTGGATTAAATAGATTTTTTTACACAATATGAGTTTCGAAATAAAAAAGACAAGCATTTAAAACTTAAATTAAAAAAAACTAATTAATTGCTAAAATATTGATAATATTCATTTTTATATAAAATGTTAGCTTTTATAATAATTTTATATGAATACATTAAATAATTATAAAAATTAAAATTATTAAAAAATCCAATAAAGTTTGATTCTGTTTTAATAAATGTATTTATTTGCCATAATATTCGTTGCCAAATAGATCAATACACAATGAATATAGCAAATGATTATTAACATTTTAAATTTATTTGATGAAAACAAAATCATTACAAAAATTAGGAATTTTTCAACTTCAAAACGAGAAATTATCAACAGTTTTAGGAGGGGGCCCTACTTTACCAAGTTTTGCACTTGGAGTTGAACCAACAGTTACGGGAGGTGGAGAAGTTGAACTGCCTTCAGGTCCCGGAGGTGCATGCGTGTGTACAGGTTATACAAGTGATTTGGATTTCCATAACGGAGGTATGGGGTATAATGGAACATACCAAATAAATAAATCTTGTAACCCTTAAAAAAGAAAAAAATGAGAAGCGTAATTGCTTCTCATTTTACAATTACAAATATCAATGAAAAGTATATTAGTATTTCTGTCTATAATAGTCAATTTAACAATAAGTGCTCAAGATTTTGAGATAAAAAATCAGTATCTTATTAAATATTTTGAGCTAATAAATGAAGCTGAAAATAAAATTATTATTAATGATTTAGTAAGTGCAAATAATCTCTATAAAGAAGCTTTTAAAGAATTCAAGTACCCATATGCTAAAGATTTACAAAATAGTATGAATGTGGCTTTAAGAGTAAAAGACTTTGAAAATGCTTATTATGATTACCATTCATTAAAATGTTTAGGAAAGGAGTTTGATATTAATTTTTTATCTGAAAACTTTAAAAATAACGAGAAATATAAAATAAAATCTTGTGAAAACAAGGTTGATTTGCAATATAAAAAAACCTTAGATTCACTGTATGACATTGACCAATATTACAGAAAATTGTCAGGAGGAAACTATGAAGCGTATAAAAAAGATCTTACAAAAAGTGATAGTATTACATCCACAAACTTACTTAGATTAATTCAAAAAAAAGGGTTTCCTAATGAGTACAATATTGGACTGGCTTCAGCAGACAATATGTTTTATCAAAAATTTTATTACATTATTTGGCATCAATTAGCTAATAATCACTACAGCAGTCAGAAAGTTAATTTCTCTAAGGAAATATTAAGGGCTTTGAATGAAGGAAAGATAAGACCTGACATCGCAGGGCAATTATTTGATTTAAATAATGGGACAAAGGATTATTCATTTTTTAAAATTTATCAATTTACTGTTAATAATGAGAAAACAGATTGTTGTTATATATCCGAAGCAATCTTACCAGAAAAGAGAGCTGCAGAAGTAAATACTAAAATAAAAGAGATTAATAGAAAAAGAAAATTAATAGGTCTGACATCAACTGAAGAGGAGACTCGTAAAAATATATTCTTTTTAAGTAATAAAGATTATATTTTCACGAGTATTACTATAGAAGGTTTTAAGTTTAATAATAATAATGATGCTGAGTTGTTTAAAAAGTACTTAATTAAGTTAGATGATACTACTCATTAGTGTGGATAATGATACTATGACCGATGAGATTTGTACTTGGTTGTCTTATCAAAATAAAGATTTTGTAAGACTTAATGAGAATCAATATATTACAAACGTGTTTTTTGATTTCAAAAAAGATATTTTCAAAATTTCTATTGGGGCCATTGAGTATAAATTAGAGGACTTCAGTTCAGTATTCTATAGAAATGGAGGGATCTATTACGATACAATAACAGGGGAAATAGATAGTAATTTAGTTGATTTTTATAATTCGGAACTTAAGTCTATATCGGAGTTTATCTATTATTATTTCAAGGTAAATGGAGTTAGTATATTTGGAAACCTCCTTACCAAAGAAGTTAATAAATTAGAAGTTTTACTTTTAGCAAAATCTTTAGGTTTAAAAATCCCTGACACCTATATTTTATCAGAATTGAATGACTTGGAACAGATTGACATTTCTCAGACCTATATTACAAAAGCAGTCTCTGAAATGAAGCCTATTGTCGTTGAAAATGACTTGTATCTGAATTACACATATGAAATAGACCTAAATAATACTCATGATAAAAAAGAAAGTATTATACCTTCATTAATCCAAAGAAAGATTGATTGTCTTTATGAAATAAGGGCATTTTTTTTTGAAAAGCAGATTTGGGCAATTGCTACATTTGATTTTTCAGGCAATGTTGATATCAGGAACATAAAAGAGATAGAGAAAAAGTACCTTCCTCTTGTGCTTCCATTAGAACAGAAAAGGAAAATTTTAAAATTAGCAAAGAAGCTGAACTTAAAGTGTGGAACGATTGACTTATTAAAGTCTGATGAAGATTACTATTTTTTAGAAGTGAATCCATTAGGGCAATTTCACCAAGTCAGTTATTATGGAAACTATCAGATTGAAAAATATATAGCAGATTTATTATGAAAGAAAAAAAAGAATTACATCTAAAAGGAATGGAATATTGTCTACAAGAATGGAAGAAAAGTAACAGTATATCTCAGGTTAAATATTCCGAAAATAAAGATAAAAAAAGTAGAAAAACAAAAATTTTTCGTGCACAAAAACATTATTCCCTTTTGTATTAAGTATGTTTTTAAAACTATTTGATTCAGTTAAAATTACTAGAGGTGCTAAAAATTCTATTATTTTAGATGCAAGTACTGGATTTTTACAATTCATTCCGATTGCTTTTTTTGATTTACTATCAAATGAACATCAAAACTATTCTGTATTAAAAAAACAACTAGATAATGAGAGTTTACAAACTTTAGAAGAGTACCTTAATTTCATCATAGATAATAAATTAGGGGTTATTCTAAATTCTAAGAAAGAATTATCAACTTTTAAGAATACATCAGAATTTAAAGAAACTCCTTCTCATGTTGACTATTTGATTTTAGATGTCAACAATTCTGGTGCCTTAAATGATGTGCTAATACAACAGATTTGTGATTTGAAAATTAAATATCTACAAATCAGATTTTCAGAACTGGAATTAAATGATATAATAAAAGTAATTTCTAACTTATATTTGTTTAATGATTCCAGTATTAACGAAGTATCAGTTGTTGTAAATTATGACTTAAAATTGGTTACATTTATCAATGAGAATCACTACAAAATTTCAAATAAATTTCTTCATTTTATATTGCATTCATCGAATGAACAAGATTTTCAAATTTTAGACCACGTCCATCTAAATATCATTAAAAATAAAATTAATATCCCTTTAAGTTGTGGATTGATTAATTTAAAAAATATCAATCTTAATCGTAACTTTTATCTTGAAGCAAAGCAGCATAATTCCTGCCTTCACAAAAAAATAGCAGTAGATATAGAAGGTAACATTAAAAACTGTCCTTCAATGCATCAAAATTTCGGAAACATAAGAGATACAACATTAGAAAATGCTCTAAGTCATCCTGAATTTAAGAGATATTGGAACTTAACTAAAGATAGTATAGAAGTCTGCAAAGATTGTGAATTTCGTTATATCTGTACTGATTGTAGAGCTTATACTGAACAAACTCATACTAATAGGCAAGGATTAGATACTTCCAAACCTTTAAAATGTGGCTACAATCCTTACACTGGTGAATGGGAAGAATGGAGTACAAACCCTCTGAAACAAAAAGCAATTAAGCATTACAAGATGTCGGATTTTATCAAAAAAGTCTAACCGGCTACTTGTTTTTAACAAATCATTATAAACCAATTGTCAATATGAAATATTATAATTAGTATTTCACAAAATAAAATTTTTACTTCAAAAGCTAAGGACTGAATTATTATTTATTTTGAAATAATTTTTTCCAAATAATTCTGCCAGTTTTCTTTGTAACTGCTTCCAATGGGAATTTCTATAGAGTTTATTTCAATTTCGTTCTTGGTATAAGCAGTCATTTTTTTTGTGTGAATAATAAAAGAACGATGAATTCGAATAAATTCAGAATTCAATAATTTTTCAAAAACCGAAATATTCTGTTTTATATGATGTGATTTTCCACTTTCCAAATGAATAGTTATGTAATCTTTCAGGCTTTCGATATACATAATCTCATCAAAAATAATTTTAATGTGCCTATTGCCGCTTGTTACAAAAATATGACTTTCAGATCCCGCATTAACTTCTTTCTTTGGAGTTTGAAACTGTTTAAACTTTTCTATTGAAACAAAAAAACGGTCAAAAGTAATGGGCTTCAAAAGATAATCGATCACATTAAGCTCATACCCTTCAATTGCATATTCTCTGTAAGCTGTTGTAAAAATTACTTTAGGCGGATTTTTTAATTTTTTCAAGAAATCATTTCCTTTCAGTAGTGGCATTTCAATATCTAAAAAGATTAAATCGACAGAATGATGCTCTAAAAAGGAATATGCTCTCAATGCATTTTCAAAAGAATCTACTAACTCAAAACTTTCAAAATTCGCCAAATGAGAAGCAATTAATTCTCTTGCCAAAGGTTCGTCGTCAACAATAATACATCTATGTTTCATTTGAGATAAGTAGTTTGGAATTCTAAAAGCTAATTTAATCGTTTTAAATGGTCTGTTGGCAGTATTATAATTCTTTCCCGTTTTAATTTTTCAGACAAAGCTTCACGGTATAAGACATCTGCGTTTCTTCAATTTCCAATTGATGTTTTTTTGGATATAATAAATCCAATTGTTTCCGGACGTTTTCTAAGCCAATTTTAGATTTGTCTGAAATTTGGGAAAATCCATTTTGAGGTTTCGTGTTCTCAATACTAAAAATAATTTGTCCTTTTTTGCTTTCTAAATTCAGCCTGATTGTTGCTTTTTCAGTTTCATTAACTACACCATGCTTAAAAGCATTTTCGATAAAAGTCAGCACAATCAAAGGCGAAATTTTATTAGTTTCCTGAATATCTTTCGTAAATAAAATATCCAATCGGTTTTCATCATAACGTAATTTTTCCAAAGCAATATAATTATCAATCAGTATAATTTCTTTTTCTACAGAAACATAATCTTCATTGCAGCGATATAAAACAAAGTCTAAAATCTCAGATAATTTAGCAATTACCTCAGGTGCCTTATCATCTTTTTTTAGGGTTAAAGTATATAGATTATTTAAAGTATTGAACAAGAAATGAGGGTTCAGCTGGTTTTTCAGCACCCTTAATTCTATTGACCTTTTTTCTTCTTCCAATTTTAAAAGGCGCTGTTGTTTGCGATTAAAACTTATAAATCCTAAAATAATAACGGGATATGTGATAAAAGAAAACTCTTTTAATATCAATTTGCCCGAAGTAAGACGTTCACGAACCGTCATTGTATGTCCAATCCAGTCATCAAAGAAAGTTGGAAATCTGGGTTCTAGATAATAAAATTTTAAAATTATTAAAAGAGCAAAAACAATATAAAGCCAGCCTAAGGCAGAAATTATGAAAAATAAATATCTTTTTTTATTTAATGTTTCCGGAATAATCCAGTATATCAAACCGTAAGCAACAGCGGCTTGTGCTAAAATTTTACAGGAATAAATAAAAATGAATGCATAAGAATCTTCATTATCAGATTTATTTGAGAAAAAAAACAGCAAAAAGAAAATCCAGTATAAGCAATGAAGCGCAGCCCTTTTTAAGTCAATTCTCTTGATAAAATTCATTATATATCTTAATTGACGGCAAAGTAACAAAATATAGAAATAAAGTTCGTCAATTAATCTGAATAGTCTGTTTTAGCTTCTAAAAACTGCATTTCAGCATACGAATTCAATAAAGTTTAAAAATCAATTATTTGAATGCTTAAACAGGTTCTTTAACTGTGCTCAAAACAGGATCATAATGACGTGATTATATTCGCTTAAAATAACAAAATGATCACACTTATTATTCTACCGACAGCACTGTTAAGTAATATAAAAAACTTTTAACGGGAAATGATTAAACCAACTAAACGAAATGAAAAAAGTAATTAAAAATGCAATTGGTATTCTGTTTCTAATGACTACCTTAAACCTGTTTTCGCAAGAGACCAAACAAGAAATAGTATACAGCAAGACTTCTAAACTCATACAGCCAACCTTGTTTGCTGATTTGGGAGAAACCTGCCAAACGCCAGACGGAATGGCTTTAGATAAAAAAGGCAATCTATTTTTATCGATCACAAATCCAACTACATTTGATCAGTATGGAAGCAGAATTCTAACTTTTGATAAAAATGACAAACCCGTCATTTGGTTCGATCAGCTTCCTTTGCATCCTATTACTAAAAAAGTACATCCAATGGGAATGGAATTTGGTCCCGATGGAAATTTATATGTAATGGATAATCAATTTTTTACAGGGAATGAAAATTTTTCAAGATTGATTCGGATTAATGTAAAAGACGGAAAACCTGTAAATGCTGAAGTTTTGGTTGAGGGATTTAATTTCGGAGAAGCCGTAAGATGGTATAAAAACCGGGTTTATATAACGGATGCATTATTTAAAAACAGAAGAGGAAGCGGAATTTACAGCTTTACAATGAAACAATTAAATTCTAAAAATATCACTTTAGATACAGCCAATAAGAAAAATTATATCATTGCAACTTTTACTTTAAAACCAGAAGTTACGAAAAACACGATAGGAATTGACGGGATTGCTTTTGATAAAAAAGGAAATTTATACGCTGGAAATTTTGGAGATGGCGTTATTAATAAACTAGAATTTGACAAAGACGGAAAAGTAAAATCGAATACAATAGTTTTCGATTCAGATCAGTTAAAATGCTGTGACGGTTTTTTTTATGACGAAAAAAGAAATTCGATTTTTATCGCCAATTATGAGAACAACAGTGTACATCAGCTTAACTTAGATACTAATACAATTTCGCTGATTTGGGAAAATGACAATGCAGACGGTTCCGATGGAAAACTGGATAATCCTTGTGAAACTATTATCTATAAAGGGAAATTATTAGTAGTTAATTATGATACTTTTCAAGGAGAAAAAAATAAAGAAGCAGATGCTTTTCATACAATATCAAGCTTTGATCTGAAAAATTGAATTGAAATTAAATAGTAAGAAAAAAATCAAGCAATTAAGCAGACTAAGGCATCACCTTAGCCCTAAAAATGTTCGATAATGATCCTGCCATAACCACTTAAAGGCTCACAATCTTTGTGAGTCTTTTTTGTTTTTCATAGACTTCATTAAAATCTTATGCAAGAAAACTATTAGAGCCTGTTTAAAAACGGTATAAAAAAAGAGTAAGGGTTACTCATTGGCTTAAAAATGTCAATTTAGAGCTGCAAAACAAAAAAATTGATGTATCCAACAGACTTAACTCTTACTCAGTGGCAATT
>NZ_PPEG02000060.1 GCF_002899945.2 Chryseobacterium viscerum | reverse complement strand
ATGCTACTAGTGCTGTTGGTTCCGCTACCGCTAAAACCATTAATATCACATCAGCTGGGTATTATTATTTTGACGGGGGTATCTGGCAGCGGTTTGCTTTAGGTTCGGGATATACAGGTTCCGGTTCTATTACGTTGAATGGGAGCAGTTTTGAGCGTGCAGCCTTGACGGGAGATATTACTTCTGGAGCTAATTCGAATACCACGACGATATCGGATAATGCAGTCACCTCT
>NZ_PPEG02000006.1 GCF_002899945.2 Chryseobacterium viscerum | reverse complement strand
ATTCCGAACACAGAAGTTAAGCCCACCAGCGCCGATGGTACTGCTAACGCGGGAGAGTAGGCCGCCGCCAGTTTTTATTTTATTTTTAAAAAGTCCTTTATCATACGATAAAGGACTTTTTTGTTGTATACATACACCACCCAACCTCTATAATATACTTGAGATATCCATCTCTACATCCAATCCTTCTATTATCTTCTGTTTTCCAGCTCATTCCTCATTCCTGGTGACCTATCTTTTCAATCTTTAATTGAGCATCATTATTATTATTATTATTATTAATTTATTTTCTTCAGTTAGGATTATCCCAATGATAAGTTTTGGCTAAAGCCAGATAGAAATAGAGTTTTTGACCAGAACGGGCTCCCTTCGACTAAGCTCAGGATTATAGCCCGCGCCTATTGAATATCATAAATGAAGAATAATCAAAGCTGATCAATCGCATCCCGAACCCCGAACCTCGGATCTCGAAACGCGAACCCGAACCTCGGATCTCATAATTCATAACTTATAATTCATAATTTTCTTCCTTTTAGCCCCGATAGTAATGGTTACCCCGCAGCTTGGGTTGGAGAGTGGGTAGGGTTTGAGTGTAGGTGCGCGCTGGCGTGAGGAGTAAGAATGGATAGCGGGACCAAGCTCCTGAAATAGCACGAGCTGTTCAATGAAACTATTTCCTTATTATTACTCCTATGAATATTTCTCAAAAGCTTCAAGAAAACGCGAAGTAATAATTTTTATTAAATTTCACTAAGTGTGGAAAAAATAGTATTTTAGAAAAAGCGTAATCCGAAAAGCTACAATAGAGTAGGAACGATCAAAAACTAAATAGCTATGAAAAATCGAGTAAAGATTTCAAGAGAGAGTTTAAAATCACTTAAGGGAAGCGGAGGACCTACATGTCCAGATGATCCGCAATTTAGAATCTGCTATCCTCCTGGATGGCCTAATGGCATTTGTATGAGCTATTATCAATGTTGCATGAAGCTTGGCGGTCCTATAGAATTTTGTAAAGAAGAATACGGGAAGTAATATTCTTATTATTTAAGAGTATACATAAAAACACGGCTGCCTCAAACTGAGGTAGCCGTGCTTTTTTTTTATTTATGAATTTAAGATCATACCTGTATTACTCCTAAATTGAATTTCTCAGTAATTGGAGCGTTATTAGCAGCTTCAATTCCCATAGAAATCCATTTTCTTGTATCTGCTGGATTGATGATGGCATCGGTCCATAATCTTGATGCAGCGTAGGTTGCTTCAGTCTGCTTCTGATATTTTTTTGAAATTGTATCCAGAATTTCGTTGTGCTCTTCTTCGGAAATTTCTTTTCCTTGTTTTTTCAACGTTGATTCCTGAATTTGAGCCAATACTTTTGCAGCCTGTGCTCCCCCCATTACAGCTAAATCTGCCCAAGGCCAAGCAACAATTAATCTCGGGTCATAAGCTTTACCACACATTGCATAATTTCCTGCTCCATAAGAATTACCTGTAATGATGGTAAATTTAGGAACTACAGAATTGGCAACTGCATTTACCATTTTGGCTCCGTCTTTGATGATTCCGCCATGTTCTGATTTTGAACCTACCATGAATCCGGTAACATCCTGTAAGAAGATTAAAGGTATTTTTCTTTGATTACAGTTAGCAATGAATCGGGTCGCCTTATCTGCCGAATCAGAGTAAATAACTCCTCCAAACTGCATTTCTCCTTTACCGCTTTTTACCAGTTTTCTCTGATTGGCTACAATTCCTACAGACCATCCATCCACTCTGGCTGTTGCACAGATAATACTTTTCCCATAATCTGATTTATATTCTTCGTATTCGGAGTTATCCACAATACATTTAATAATTTCATAAGTATCATACTGCTCAGCTCTGGAAACAGGCATAATTCCGAAGATATTTTCAGGATTTTCCTTTGGTTGGAAGCTTTCTATTCTGTCAAAACCAGCTTTTTCTGTACTTCCAATAGATTTCATGATGTTTTTGATTCTATTCAAAGCATCTTTATCATCTTTGGCTTTATAATCGGTAACTCCTGAAATAGAGCAGTGAGTGGTAGCTCCACCCAGTGTTTCATTATCTATACTTTCTCCGATAGCTGCTTTTACAAGATAGCTTCCGGCAAGGAAAATTGAACCCGTTTTATCTACAATCATAGCTTCATCACTCATGATGGGAAGATAAGCACCTCCCGCTACACAACTCCCCATAACGGCAGAAATCTGGATGATTCCCATAGAACTCATCTTAGCATTATTTCTGAAGATTCTTCCAAAATGTTCTTTATCAGGAAATATCTCATCCTGCATCGGAAGATAAACACCCGCGGAGTCTACCAGATAAATGATCGGAAGTTTATTTTCCATAGAAATTTCCTGTGCTCTCAGGTTTTTCTTTCCTGTGATAGGAAACCAAGCGCCTGCTTTTACTGAAGCATCATTAGCAACAACAATACATTGTCTTCCGGAAACGTAGCCTATAACTACTACAACTCCTCCGCTAGGGCAGCCTCCGTGCTCTTTATACATTTCGTAGCCAGCAAATGCTCCTACTTCTATAGAATCTGAATCTTTATCGAGAAGATAATCTATTCTTTCTCTTGCAGTCATTTTTCCTTCATCACGAAGCTTTTGAAGCCTCTTCTCACCACCTCCCTTTTTGATCTCAGTGAGTAAGCGATTTATTTCAGATAATTTTAATCTGTTCTGATCTTCTCGTTTATTGAATTCGATGTCCATAAAATTTTCAATTTTTTACGCTTAAAGATACTATTTTTATGAGGAATATAAATTGGAAGTAAAACAAGTGTTTAATAGTTTGGTTTCTAGTAAATTGTGAAATTTTTAACTAAAAAATATTTTTAAATAGTTTATATTTTTTCTAACTTTACAGTAGAGTAGCAGAGGTAATATTCTCTGCAAAATACTCTAAGTTCCTAGTTTATTTTTTTAATAGTTTATTATTTGAAGGCCCTGAAAGTTTAACAAATTTTCAGGGTTTTTTTATAGCTCCCTATCTATTTTGATTTTTGTTAACATTTTTTACATTAAACTTATCTTTTTATCAATATTTGGGAATGTGATTTGTAAATTTGCAGGGTTAAAATTAAAAGGAGATAGGTTATGCATAAATTGGCACTTTTCAGATTGCACTTAATAGTATTTTTATGGGGATTCACTGCAATCTTGGGGAAATTGATTCAGGCCAATGCTCAAATTCTTGTATTTTACAGAATGTTGTTTGCTGCTATTTTTCTTTTTGTATTCATCAGAGTTTTTAAAAAGGAGAGTATAAAGGTTTCGAAAAAAATATTTTTTCAGCTGGCTGCAATAGGTCTTGCAATGGCGCTCCATTGGTATTGTTTTTTTTACTCTATTAAAGTTTCCAATGTTTCTATTGCATTGAGCTGTCTTTCATTATCTACACTTTTTGCTTCGATTCTGGAGCCTATTATCTTCAAAAGGAAGATTGATGTATCCGAAGTGGTAATGGGTACAGTTATCGTTGCCTGTATATTACTGATCTTTAAAACAGAATTTCATTTTAAGGAAGGGATCATCTATGGCATTCTGTGTGCGGTTTTTGGAACTATCTTTTCTGTATTCAACGGGAAAATGTTTGGTAAAACGAGTTCCGGGAATATTATCTTTTATGAAATTTTCTGTGGTTGGTTCATTTTAATGGTATTCTATTTGCTTTCGGGGCAAATTTTTCAGATGAATGAAATAAACTATAGAGATCTGGCGTTAATATGCTTGTTAGCCAGTGTTTTTACTGCTTTTCCAATGCTGGAATCGGTGAACTTAATGAAGTATATATCACCTTTTACATTAATTTTAACAGTTAATTTAGAACCTGTTTACGGAATTATACTAGCTTTTTTTATCTTTGGGGAATCAGAACATATGAGCCCTATATTTTATATTGCTTCAGGAGTTATGATACTGGCAATCATTGTAAATGGATTAATTAAAGCCAAAAAAACTAAAAACTTAAACTAAGCATCAAATTTATATGATGAAAAAATATTTTTTACTTGCATTTTCACTGCTGTTTGGGCTGTCTCAATCTCAGATTATCAGGAAATACTCCAATGAATTCTTAAATATCGGAGCCGGAGCAAGAGGTCTTGCAATGGGAGGGGCAGTAATCACCAATCAGGATGATGTATATTCTCCTATGTGGAACCCTGCAGGTTTGATGTCAGTTGAAAGAGACTGGCAGGGAGCAGCCATGCACGCAGAATACTTTGAGTCTATCGCAAAATATGATTATTTGGCTTATGCAAAAGTACTTGAAGAAGGGGTATTCGGTGTTTCAGTGGTAAGGCTTGGGGTTGACAATATTTTAAATACCACCCAGTTAATTGATACCGAAGGGAATATTGATTATGATAAAATCACCAAATTTTCTCAATCTGATTATGCAGCGATACTTTCTTATGCTTTCAGGCCAGGAGGAAATCCAAAACTGGATGTGGGGGTGAATGCCAAAATTGTCTATAGAAATGTAGGTAAATTTGCCAATGGCTACGGTTTTGGTTTTGATGTAGGAGCCATTTATAAAGCAGATAACGGCTGGAAATTCGGGGGGATGGTGAGAGATATCACCACTACCGTAAACTTCTGGAGTGTGAATCAAAAAGAATTATCAACGGTTGTAAACGGGGAAGAATTTAACCCGGCACCGAAAGATAAAATGGAACTTACAATGCCTAAGCTGAACGTAGGTGCCAGTAAGCTATTTGAGATCAACAGCAGCGTGTATGTATTACCGGAAGCAGGTTTGAATGTAGACTTTGCTAAAACCGCTTCATTGATTTCGACAGACTTTGCCAGCATCAGTCCCTATGCAGGAGCTGAACTAGGGTATCAGAAAATGATTTTTGTAAGATTAGGGATCAACAGGTTCCAGTCTATTACAGATATAGAAGATCTTAGGAGAAAAGTTTCTTTTCAGCCAAGTGCAGGTCTTGGGATCAGATACAGAGGGCTTACACTGGATTATGCAATTACCAATTCAGGGATAGGCGGATCTAATTTCTATTCCAATTTCTTCTCATTGAAACTGGATATGGGCGCATTCAGAAATGATTAAAATAATAAAAATGAAAAAGGTATCGATGTTCTTGTTAGCAATATGCTCAACAATGATTTTTGCACAAAAGGTTTCAAACTCCAAATATATTGCAGTTCCTGAAAAATTTGAAACATTTAAGGAAGATTATGGCCTGAAAGACTTTTTTATTAAAGCTTTAAAAGGGAAAAAATATATAGTACTTCCGGTAATTAAAGATAACTGGCCTTCAGAAGCTAAAATGAATTACTGTAATGTCATTAATGCTGATGTCATTAATGATAAAAGTTTATTCAAAAATAAAGTAATCGTACAGTTTAAAGATTGTAATAATAATATGATTTTAGAGTCTAAGGGAGGCTCAAAAATCAAAGAATTTGATGAAGGATTACAGGATGCAATAAGAGAAGCTTTAATACAAGTGCCGGTTTCTAACCCTGTTGCTATGTTACCCGCATCTAATAATAATGCTCAGAATTCATCTCCTGAACCTGTAGCATCTTCTGCAACTCCAGAAGCAAGTAACTACTCGAACGGGAAAATGGATCTTCAGAAAATCCAGATTGATCCTAATCAGTTTATATTAGCTAAGTCTGGCAGTTCTGTTCCGTTTGCCGTTTTTAAAGCAACTTCTAAGAGTTCTGTTTTTATGGTAAAACTGGCTGATGGAAATACTACTATAGGATATTTCGAAAATGGAAACATGGTGATCGATATTCCACAGGCTGACGGAAGATTCTCCAAAGAAGTTTTTGTAGCTAAATAATCTTAAAATAACGCAATAATAAATATAAAAGGCTCTTGAAAAAAAGAGCCTTTTATCGTATATATGCTGATGTGTTTTTCATTTTTTCTAAGCTTTGAAAAGAGGAAATTGGTTATGTGGTTTTCTACAAATAATAGTTACCCTATAGATTCATACTCCATAACGGTAAATGAAAATGTGAAAAGTTTTATAAAATGAGAAAAATTTTCATAATATTATCGTTATTAGTTGATACTACTAATTTATTAAAAAAATATCAATAATACTATTATTTAGTAAAATATTTATTTTATCGTACTTCTTGTTGTTGTTTTCTTTTAGTATTGGCGGTATCGATGATTTTCATTTTGTGTTGATTCAATATGTGATACATAAGAATTTTTATGAAAAAACTCCATTTTATTTGTGAAAATTGAATCGTAGTACTATGCCAGGGTATTAATTAGCATTAAAAAACTCCCAAATCACTTTAGCCTTACTTTTCCCTAGAATCTCTTCCAGAGTTTCCATATTGGCCTCTTTGATGCGTTTTACAGACTTTAGTTTAGATAGAAGCAACTCAATAGTTTTCTCCCCCACACCAGGAATTTCTTCCAGTTCAGATTTTATGGTAGAATTTTTCCTTCTTGTTCTGTGATGCTTTACCCCAAATCGGTGAGCTTCATCACGTACACGCTGAAGGATTTTCAATGTTTCGGATTTTTTATCCAGATATAAAGGGATAGGATCTTCCGGGAAGAAAATCTCTTCCAGTCTTTTGGCGATCCCTACAATGGTAATTTTTCCGTAAAGTCCCAATAATCTCAGGCTCTTCACTGCAGAAGACAGCTGTCCTTTTCCTCCATCTATCAGAATCAGCTGTGGAAGACTTTCTCCCTCATCAAGCATTCTTTTGTAACGGCGGTAGATCACCTCTTCCATGGTTGCAAAATCGTTAGGACCTTCCACTGTTTTAGGATGAAAAATTCTGTAATCTGCTTTACTCGGTTTTCCATCTTTGAAAACAACACACGCAGATACAGGATTGGTTCCCTGAATATTTGAGTTATCGAAACCTTCAATATGTCTTGGCTCTACAGGCATTCTCAGAAGTTTCTGCATTTCGGCCATGATTCTGTTGGTATGCCTTTCAGGATCTATGATCTGAACCTGTTTCAGTTTCTCCAAACGGTATTCTTTTGCATTCTTCTCAGAAAGCTCTACAATTCTTTTTTTATCGCCTACTTTAGGAACAATCAGTTTCACATTGGGAATTTCTACCGACAGATGGAAAGGTAAAAGAACCTCTTTAGAATCAGAAGAAAACTTCTGACGGATCTCTATCAATGCCTCTTCCATAATATCTTCATCCGTTTCTTCAAGAATTTTTTTGATCTCTGTCGTAAAACTCTGGATGATATTCCCATTCCTGATTTTAAAGAAATTGACATAAGCTGCCGTTTCATCACTGGTCATTCCGAAAACATCTACATCATCAATATTAGGGTTTACCACTGTGTTTTTAGCCTGATAATCTTCAAGAATGTCCAGTCTTTCTTTGATGATTTGAGCTTCTTCAAACTGAAGATTAGAAGCCAGTTTCATCATCTGATTCACCAGATAATCCTTAGCTTTTCGGAAATCTCCTTTGACAATTCCACGGATGGCATCTATCTTTTCGTCATATTCTTCTTTACTTTCAAGATCCTCACATGGTCCTTCACAGTTTTTGATATGATATTCCAGACAGACTTTATATTTTCCTTCCGCTATTTTGGAAGGAGATAGATTCAGATTACAAGTTCTTAGCTTATAGATATGCTTGATGGTTTCCAGCAATATCTTTGCAGGTCGCACTTTTGCATAGGGACCATAATATTCCGATCCGTCTTTGATTACATTTCTGGTCAGAAAAATTCTTGGGAAATCTTCATTTTTGATGCAGATCCACGGATAAGTTTTGTCATCCTTCAGCATGACATTATAAAAGGGCTGATGTTCCTTGATCAGATTATTTTCCAATAAAAGTGCATCATACTCGCTGTTTACAATCGTCGTTTCCAGCCTCTGGATTTTACCGACCATTATCTTGATCCTGTATCCGGGAAGGTTTTTATTGAAATAGGAGAGAACCCTTTTTTTTAGATTTTTGGCTTTACCAACATACAAAAGCTGTTCATTTTTATCATAATAACGATAAACGCCGGGTTCTGATGGTAACGTTTTAAGCTGCAGTTCTAAAGAAGGATTCATATAACAAAATTAAGGAAACTTTCCCTATTTAAAAAAAGAAAAACCTGCAGATGAGTCCGCAGGTTTTATTTTATTGTTGGAAGTATTTTATCCGTTTGTCATTGCCGTATATTCACTCACAAGAAAACTGAAATAATCCCATTCTACAGAGTTTTTAGGGTATTGTTTCATAAACTCCTGATTATCTCCAAAAAGGAAATCATAATTGTCTTCAAAATCATCTTTATGCAGCCACATCACTTTGTTGCCTTTCTTTACATAATAAGATTTGATAACCCCGCCTCCAAGCTGTGGAGAACCCATTACAGAAAAGCCTCCGGTTTCTTTAGCTCTGGGATCGTGATATACTGAAATAATATCATCAAATCCCGGATTGATAACCTGCATCAGGAATTCTTTGTCATCCTTTTTGTTCTTTAAAGAAACAGTCTGGTTTACAAAATAAATTCTGTCATTATTGGTGTTTTTCGTCAGCTTCTTAGTTCCGAAGTTTCTGATATTCCCCATGTATTTTGCCACCTTTGCAATTTTTTCCGCATTGCTTGGGTAAACATACATCTCATTGATCTGATCAGCAGTGAAAGTAGCATTCTTTTTTGTGATACTGTCTTTAATTGCTACTTCGTAGATCTGTCCTTTTTTAGTTTCGATCTTATTACAGAAACCTTTGTAGGTAGTTCCGTCTTTTAAGATGATCGTAGATGTTTTCTTAGGAGATGGAGTATTAAAACCTTCATTGAAAAGGTAAGTTTCCATTTTTTTGATGTCCTCCTTAGAATATTTTACTTTCTGTGCGAAAGCGGTTGTGCTTGCTACACATAAAGCAAGGAGTAGAGTTTTCAGTCTCATGTAGTATTGTTTTTAATTTTCGGGGCTAAAAATAGTAAATTAAATCACTTCTTTTTATAAAAATATAGAAGATTGAAATTTAGCTTTTCCAATTATTGTTAAATGCGTAATTTTAAGAAAATTTTTTAGAAATGATATACGGAGTAGATGTTTTTACTTTCCATGATGTTCTGGAAATCTGTAAAAAGCCAAATAAAGCGAAGCTGAACAAAGCTGCAAAAGAACAAATTTTAAAATCTCAGAAAAATGTACAGCAAATAGTAGAGTCCGATAGATGTGTATATGGAATCAATACCGGATTCGGACCATTGTGTGATACCAAAATATCGGCTGACGAAACTGCACAGTTACAATACAATCTGATTATTTCTCACGCAGTAGGAGTTGGAAAGCCTATTGATAAAGAGTTTTCCAAGATCATGATGATTGCTAAAGTTCATGCCCTTTCAAAAGGATTTTCAGGAGTTTCTCTGGAAGTAATTGAAAGAATGATCCTGATGCTTGAAAAAGATATCATTCCGGTAGTTCCTGAACAGGGATCTGTGGGAGCTTCGGGAGACCTTGCTCCGCTGGCCCATTTGGTATTACCATTACTTGGTTTAGGAGAGGTTTGGGAAGGAGATCAGGTTTCTGAAACCATGGAAGTTCTGAAAAAACATGACCTTGAACCCCTTGTTTTAGGACCTAAAGAAGGATTGGGATTGATCAATGGAACACAATTTATTCTGGCTCATGCGATCAAAGGACTTGAAAAGTTTGAATACTTATTGGATCTTGCAGATATGACCGCCGCAATGAGTCTTGAAGCCTATAGAGGTTCTGAAAGCCCTTTCAAAAAAGAGCTTCACGAAATCAGGCCTTTTGAAGGAAGTAAAAAAGTGGCAGCAAGAATGCTTAAATTCTTAAAAGGATCAGAAAATATGAAAGCTCATGAAGATTGTGAGAGAGTTCAGGATCCTTATTCTATGAGATGTGTACCTCAGGTTCATGGAGCCAGCAGAAATGCTTTTGAACACCTTAAAGGTATGGCAGAAACAGAACTGAATTCCGTAACAGACAACCCGATTGTATTAAGTGCTGAAGAATCTATTTCAGGAGGGAATTTCCACGGACAGCTGATGGCTTTGCCTTTAGACTATGCTACACTCGCTGCTGCAGAATTAGGAAATATTTCCGACAGAAGAAGTTATTTATTATTAGAAGGAAAATATGGACTTCCAAGATTATTGACGGAAAGCTCAGGATTAAACTCAGGATTTATGATTCCTCAGTATACTTCAGCTGCTTTGGTTACAGAGAATAAAACATTATGTTTCCCGGCATCAGCAGATTCTATTCCTACAAGTTTAGGTCAGGAAGACCATGTTTCTATGGGAAGTATTTCAGGAAGAAAATTCAACCAGGTTCTTGGAAATCTTGTGAATATTCTCTCTGTTGAGTTGATGTTTGCCGCTCAGGGACTTGAATTCAGAAGACCTGCGAAATGCTCTAAGGTGATTGAAGAAAACTTCAATATTCTTCGTTCTAAGGTTGCTAAGCTTGAAGATGACAGATTGATCGGTAAGGATATGCTTGCCATTGCAGAGTTGATCAACGAAAGAAAATTTGTTGTCAACTAATCTCAAAATAAAGTAAAGCTTCCGAAAGGGAGCTTTTTTATTTCCTGTAAATCTTTGAATCATTAAATTTTTAAATCTTTTAATCAAACAAACATGCACATCCTCAGAACAGATTCCACCAATACAGATTTTCAAAATCTCGTAAAATCCCTTGATGCTACTTTATCCGAACATAATGGTGAAAATGATGATTTCTTTGCTCAATTTAATACCATTGATACCATCAAAAACTGTGTCGTAGCTTATGTAGATGATATCCCGGCAGCTTGTGGAGCATTCAAACCCTTTTCAGAAGATACGGTAGAAATAAAAAGAATGTTTACCGATCCGGAATTCAGAAAAAAAGGACTGGGCTCAGCCATTGTAAAAGAATTGGAAAACTGGGCAGCAGAATTGAATTTCAAAAAAGCAGTATTGGAAACTTCCCAGGATTTGAAAAGTGCCATCTCAATATATGAAAAAAACGGATTTTACAGGATTCCCAATTATGGACAATACATTGGCGTTGAGCAAAGTGTCTGTTACGAAAAAGTATTTTAATTTAATATTCATGTAATGGTAAATTCATTTTTTTTAAGTTTTTAATTCCCATGAAAGTGTTATATTGTGGCTCCAACCAAAATAATAACATATGAAAAAAACTGTATTCCTCCTGGCAATATTTTTTGCTTTAAATTCGTGTTCCAGAGAAGAACTTCAGAACGAAAATGTAAAAACAGAAATGGCTCAGAAAGATCCGCTGACTGCAAAACAGATCAATGAAAGGATCAATCAGGCTATTAAAACAGACGGTACTTTCAACTGGAAGAATGAATCCGATCATTTTGTGTGGAGTGCTATTTTCCGTGGAAACAAAATGGTATCTATCGGTTTTGGAGCTTCTAAAGATGATTTTGACAGAAGTAAATCTCCAAACAGCAGTGATATGGAAAAAGAAGTCCTTTCTGTTATCAAAAAGTATGAAGGAAAGGATGAAAGAAATTTCCTTCTTCTTTCAGACCAATATCTTAATCAGATGGATGTGGTAATTGAAAATGAAGAAACCATTACCGCTCTTCGACAAATGAAAAACATCCGATACGTAGAGCCGGCAGACTATCATTATTTTGAATTTGAGGTTCAATCAGCTGCAAAATCTTCTGGCAGTGGTTCATCAGGATGTGGTTTTTCATCATCAACATTAAATACAGCAGATTACACTTCTACAACGCCAAGTGCAAAAATTCCATGGGCTTTCGCCAAGCACAATATTCCTGATGCCTGGAGCTACAGTACAGGGGCAGGTGTTACCATCGGGCTTATTGACACAGGAGTTTCCCCTGAGCAGACTTTATTGGGAGGAAGCTTTAATAATGGGGCTTCTTCAGGAAGAACGATCAGTAAACTTGGAGTGTATAATTCAGACGGATCCGGAGATCAGTGTGGGCACGGAACAAAAATGGCTTCTGTGATGACTGCTCCAAGAAATAATGCAGGGTTACCTGTAGGAGTAGCTTATAATGCTAACCTGATCGCCTACAGAGCCGCAGAAAATGTTGTCCTGGAAACTTCCAGTGAGCAGACTGCTGTAAAAACGGCTTTCACAGAATTGGGTAACAATACCAGTGTGAAGATCATTTCAATGTCAATGGGCCATATTTTTTCTGTCGGGAAAATTGAAGATGGGGTTAAATATGCTTATTCTAAAGGAAAACTGATTTTCTGTGCCGGAGGAACTTCTACAAGCTTCACCAATTTTGTTGGGGTAATTTTCCCTGCATCCATGTCGGAAACTCAGGCGATAACTGGGGTGAAAGAAAATACATCCAATCAAAAATGTGATGTTTGCCACTCCGGAAGTCAGATCGACTTTACCTTCCAGATGGAGAGACCTTCAGGAAATACCGTTCCTGTATTAAGTTATTACAATGGTCAGGCGGATTATGTAGGAGGTTCTTCAGTGGCTACAGCAGCTACGGCAGGAATTGCAGCTTTGGTTTGGGCTAAAAATCCATCATGGACAAGAGAGCAGGTGCTTAATAAAATGAGACAGTCTGCCACTTACTATCCCAATGTAAATTCAAGCTATGGCTACGGAAACATCAATGTTTTAAAAGCGGTACAATAAATAATAACAGACGATTATAAAAAGGAAAAGGAAATACCTCAGCTGAGATATTTCCTTTTTTATTCTAAAATATTTAATCTCCTAATTGATAATCAAGAGGAAGCATGTTTTCAATTTTATTTTTGGAGAAATCACCTTCATTGATGAGTTGATCCGGAGTTGTGATGTTTCCTTCTTTTGAAACTTCAAACGATTCTCCATCAGAATGTAAAAATGAAGATAATATATTCCGGTTCGCTCTTTTCACAAATTCTTTTCCTTTAAGCTCGTAATAATACTTGGGATAATTGACCTGAAGAATATCTTTAAATTTAAGAAAAACCTGTCCGTCTGATCTTTTAACATAATCCAAGTCAGGAATCTTTGTTTTTACAATAGCCATCATGTATTGGCTCTGAGCATTTTTTCTGCTGGCAATTTCTCTTATGTTTTCAGGAATGGTATTAAAATCAGGTTTGTATACGAGTTCCAGATAATTCTTTAAAGTATTCAGTTCCTCTTCAGAAGGATATTTTGGGTTGGGAATTCTTACCACCTGATTGACAATAAATCCTGCTTCAACAATTTTATGATCATAAATGCTTCTGAAAAAGTGGAGAAGGCTGCCTTCATAGGCATTCATACGGTTAAGTTTCACCTTATCTGTATTTTTTGATTCTTTAAAAAAACTTGTGCCGGTATAATTAACCATTTTAGAGTTGAAGTCGGCAGAAAAGCTGATCAGATTGTAACTGATTTCATAGCCAAGATTTTTATTCTCAATGATTAAAGTGTTGGGAGCCTTTACTTTCAGAAGTTTATTCTTTTTATCATAGGAAAACTTTAAAGACCTTTGATTCTTTATTTTCACGTCTTCACGATTGTTACCTATAAAAGTATCCAGGAAATAATTGATATAATTCTGGTAAGCTTCAGGAGTGTAAGGAACCAGTCTTATTTCTTCAATAGCATTGGTTTTGGTCAATACTACTTTTAAAGTCTTATTAATAACATCCGGTAATCCGATGGTAAAAGTCTCGTAATCTTCTTTTTGAAAAACAAGATTCCCGTATTTTTGGGTAGAAAGATTTAATGTAAAACTTCCGTCTTCTTTTGAAATAGTACCCGTTTTAGTTCCATCAAGATAAATATTGACATTGTCTATTCTGTGACCGGTATCATCTACTACAGTCCCCTTTACCATCTGAGCGGAAAAAACAGAAGAGGCAAGCAAAAAAAATAGTAATATTGTTTTCATGGCAAACAATATTACTAAACTTTTAGTGATAATGAAAGAAGAATTTATCCAATCCTTACACTCGTCATACTCAATGATCCACCGATAAGTTCATCATTGAATAAAGTAAGTTCTTCAGACTGATCTTTCAGCCCTAAAGTATAGAGCAAAGGAAGATAATGATCAGGAGTAGGAATGGCATACTGTAAGAAAGTTCCCTGCTTCTGATAATCAATAATATTCTGAAAATTACCGTCAAGAAGCCAGTTGTTGGTTTTCTCCCGGGCTTCAATTGCCCAATCCCAGCCGGCTCCCACTGTATTTATATTTTTCCAGTCGATGAGACGAAGATTGTGAACAATATTTCCGCTTCCGATAATCAGAATGCCCTTTTCACGAAGCTTATTCAGTCTTTTGGCAAGCTCATAATGATATTGAGGTGGTTTTGTATGGTCAATACTCAGCTGAATTACCGGAATATCAGCATCCGGATACATATGTCTGATGACCGACCATGCCCCATGATCCAGTCCCCAGTTGTGGTCTTCTTCCACATCGATAGGTAGAAGTAGTTCCGCAGTTTCTTTGGCGAGTTCCGGACTTCCCGGAGCAGGATACTGCACATCAAATAATGCTTTTGGAAAACCATAAAAATCATGGATGGTTTTCGGCATATCCATAGCCGTTACAAAAGTTCCATCTGTATACCAATGAGCAGAAATACAAAGAATTGCATTAGGTTTGGGAATTTCTGAGGCAGCTTTTCGGAAACCCTGTACAAATTGATTCTCTTCAATGGCATTCATCGGCGAACCATGTCCAAGAAATAAAACAGGCATTCTCTGAGTGTTTTTAAAACTGTCGCTTATGTTTTGAAGATCGTTGAGGTTCATAAATATTGAAGATTATAAAAAAATAAAAGGTTCAAGGCTTTTAGACAAATCCCTGAACCTTTTATAATGTATGTTATTAACTATGCTTGTTTTACAAACTGTAATTCACCAGCTACTTTTACATCATCACTTACCATTACACCTCCTGCTTCAAGAGCTGCATTCCAGTTTAATCCAAAATCTTTTCTGCTGATTTTTCCTTCAAAAGAGAAACCTGCTTTTGTGTTTCCCCATGGGTCTACATTGATTCCTCCAAAGTCTACATCAAGATCTACAGGTTTTGTAATTCCGTTGATGGTAAGATTTCCAACAATAGAATTATTTAATGCCTGAGATTCAAAAGTAATCGTAGGATGTACTTCAGCATTGAAGAACTCAGCAGACTTTAAGTGGTTATCTCTGTCTGTATTGTTTGTGAACACAGAATCCGTTTGGATAGTAGCGGTAGTTTTTGCATTGGCAAAGAATTCGTCTTCAGATTCAATTTCAGCAGTGAAAGTTCTGAAGCTTCCTTTTACGTTAGAGATCATCATGTGTTTTACTTTGAAAGTAATTTCACTATGCGTTGGGTCTAAGATCCATTTTGTAGCCATTGTATTTTGTATTTTTTGTTTGTTATTAATGAGGCAAATTTAGGACAGAAAATATATACAAGTCATTGATATAGGATAAGAAATGCAGTTTACACTTAAAATCATCGATTTTTTATTTTTAAATGTTGAATTAATTTTATTGATGTCAATTGTCAATTTTGCTTCGCAAGTAAATGACCAGTGTCTTTTGGAATATAAAAAATTGACCAGCAAAGCGGGTTGAGAATTCACGATTGACTCATTTAATGTTCACCTTTAAAAATTCTACTATTAAGTTAAGGAATAATTTCTTTTAGTGCATGAATTCCATTTTATGAATGTTTTAATTTAACATTTCTTAACGAATGATTTTTATTTCTTATTTTTGATGGATTCAATTTTATACAATGAAATTACATAAATTTTCTTTATTGATGCTGGTTTTAGGCAGTTCAGCATTTGCCCAGACCCAGAAGTTTACCATGGCGGAGGCTGTAAATGGAATGAGAACCAACCTTGCCGTGAAAAATATTTCCCAATTTTCATGGGCTGCAGACGGAAAATCTTATATCCAGGCAGTGAAAGGAGGTTATCTGATTACAGATTTGAAAACCAACAAGCAGGATACCCTGATCTCGTTGAGCCAACTGAACAGAAATCTTTCCAATGATAAGCTGAAAGCTGTTCCACCAATTAAATTTACAGGAAATTCCAATGGGTATTTTACTACAGGTGGTAAAATGTCATGGATTGAAAAATCAGGAAACGATTGGAAAGTAAAAAGTACAGCTGCAATGGATCAGGATGCTGCAAACGTAAAAATGTTTGGTGATGGTCAGACGTTTGCCTTCACAGCAAAGAATAATTTATTTGTAAGCAGAAACGGGAAAACCATTGCTGTAACCAACGAAGCTAATGAAAATATCATCAGCGGACAGGCTGTTCACAGAAATGAATTCGGAATTGATACCGGAATTTTCCCCGCACCGAACTCTGAGAGTGTAGCTTTCTATAAAATGGATCAGAGCATGGTAGCAGATTACCCGATCATCGATTGGTCTGTAACGCCTGCTGTAAATCACAATATCAAATACCCAATGGCTGGTCAGACTTCTCACCAGGTGATATTAGGGGTCTTCAATATTAAAACCCAAGCTACTACTTTCTTAAAAGTGGAGGGTGAAAAAGATCAATATCTGACGGCTGTTACATGGAGCCCAGATTCAAAGTATATCTTCGTAGGCGTTCTGAACAGAGGTCAGAATCATATGAAAATGAACCAGTATGATGCTGCTACCGGAGAATTGGTGAAAACGTTATTTGAAGAAACAGACAGCAAATATGTAGAACCACAACATCCGCTTACTTTCTTCCCGAATTCTAACACAGACTTTATCTGGCAGAGCCAGAGAACAGGATACAATCACTTGTTCCACTACAGTCTTGAAAAAGGATTGATAGCACAGATTACAAAAGGAGACTGGCTGGTAACTGATATTTTAGGATTCAACGAAAAGAAAAAGGAAATCTATTTTACTTCAACAAAAGAAACTCCTCTAGAGAGACATTTATATAGAATCAACTGGACTAATTTCAAAATGCAGAGATTGGACAGTGCAGAAGGAATGCATATTGGAACATTGAGCAGCGACGGAAATTACCTGTATGATGCTTACAGCAATGCCAATTCACCGAGAGTTGCCGACATTATCAATACTGCCAATTTAAAATCTACGAATATCCTTACTTCTGAAAATCCATTAAAAAATTATCAGAGACCGGAAATTAAAAACGTAGAATTAAAAGCAGATGACGGAACTCCTTTGTATGGAAAAATCATTCTTCCAACAAACTTTGATCCGAATAAAAAATATCCAACGATTGTTTATTTGTATAACGGACCGCACTTACAGCTAATTACCAATACTTTCCCGGCTTCAGGAAACCTTTGGTACGAATATATGGCTCAGAATGGGTACATTATTTTTACCATGGACGGAAGAGGTTCTTCTAACCGTGGATTGAAGTTCGAGCAGGCTGTATTCAGAAACCTGGGAACTACAGAAATGAATGACCAGATGAAAGGGGTAGAATACCTAAAGTCTCTTCCTTATGTAAATGGAGACAAAATGGGAATTCATGGATGGAGCTTTGGAGGATTTATGACGACAAGTTTTATGCTTCGTAAACCAGATGTATTCAAAGTAGGAGTAGCAGGAGGGCCGGTAATCGACTGGAGTATGTATGAGATCATGTATGGAGAAAGATATATGGATACTCCACAGGAAAATCCACAAGGATATGCAACGGCTAATCTTTTGGATAAAGTTCAGAACCTGAAAGGAAAACTATTGATGATCCACGGGGCGCAGGATGATGTAGTAGTATGGCAGCATTCTATAAAATTCATCAAGTCTGCTGTTGATAACGGAGTTCAGTTAGATTACTTTACGTATCCGGGGCATCCGCATAATGTAATAGGAAAAGACAGAGTTCACCTGATGCAGAAAATAACAGATTATTTTGATTTGTATCTGAAGAAATAATTTACAATCCAGTCTAGTTTTAGGCTGGATTTTTTGTTTCTGTTGAATAAGAAGTAAGAATGTTGGAAAACGCAAAGGCGCAAGTTTTTGATAGGGTTCATGTTGTAAGGCGCAAAGATTTTATCTGCGATAAAATTTTATACGGTGTAATTTATTTTATCTCACGCTGATTTTGCAGATTACGCAGATGTTATGAAAACCTGTGATAAAGTTCTAATACTGTATGAATTCATGCTTGCTGAAAATCTTCGATTTTCTTGCGCCTTAAAGCAGAATGAAGATAGAAAATCCTTGCGCCTTTGCGTTTTCCAACAAAAACAACGTTTTGTCTCCAACCGTACTTCCGATCTTAACAAACATCAATGTTTTTGATCTTTCATAGTGGTAATTTTGTATTACTAAAAACAACAATATGGAATTAGGAATAGGAATGTTCGGTGATTTGGCTTTAGACCAGTCAACCGGAAAATATAGAGATGCAGGAATTAAGATCCGTGAGATATTGGATCAGGTAAAATTGATGGATGAGGTAGGAATTGATGTTTTCGCTATGGGAGAGCATCACCGTCCGGATTATGCTGTTTCTTCTCCGGAGATCGTTTTGGCAGCGGCAGCGAGTATTACAAAAAATATAAAACTGGCCAGCGGAGTGACTGTTTTGAGTTCTTCGGAGCCGGTAAAAGTATATGAAGATTTCTCAACACTGGATTTGATTTCAGACGGAAGAGCAGAAATATTCGTGGGACGTGGAAGTTTCATAGAATCATTTCCGTTGTATGGGTATTCATTGAATGATTATGAACAGTTATTTGACGAAAAATTAGAATTATTATTGAAAATTAATTCTGAAGAAAATGTAAGCTGGTCAGGAAAACTTCGTGCGCCGATGGAAAATCAAACGGTATATCCAAGAGCAAAAAATGATGGAAAGCTTTCAATCTGGAGAGCTGTTGGAGGAACTCCGCAGTCTGTTTTAAGTGCAGCACAGCTTGGAATGCCTTTGGTGGTTGCTATTATTGGAGGAATGCCGATTCAGTTTAGAAATTTGATCGAATTCTATAAACAGGAATACCAAAAAGCGGGTCATGATGTTTCAAAAATGCAAATTGCTGTTCATTCACATACTTTTGTGAGTGATGATCAAAAAGTAGTAGATGGATATTTCCATAATTATAAATCTCAGATGGATAGGATAGGGGCTTCCAGAGGATGGGCTCCTTACACCAAAATGCAGTATGACGGAGGAAGAAATAAAGATGGAGCATTATTTATCGGCAGTCCGGCAGAAGTAGCAGATAAAATTGCTTACATGAAAGAGATTTTCGGAATTACAAGATTTATCGGGCATATGGATGTGGGAGATCCTGCTCATGAAGTGATGATGAAATCTATTGAATTATTTGGGAAAGAAGTAAAACCCATTATAAAAGGACTGTAACAGTCGTTTATAGATATGACAAGGAGACCGGAAAAGGTCTCCTTTTTTTATTCTGTTTTATATTGCTGAGAATCCTATTTTTTAAATATAATAAACTGTTAATCATTTATTAACATCGTAATCTTTTAAACTTCATTTCTTTACAGTGATGAAACAAAGCGATAGCTATTAATGATTGACCTGTCTATGATCCACATGATACAAAATCTGTATTATACTGGTAACGAACAGTTTCCTCCTACTTCTACTTCACTAAGCAGGTCGTTTGGATGTTCCAAAGTCTATTACTATTCAGGATATCCTCCCCATTATACCTTTCCGATGGTTTCATTTCTCAACACTCTGGATGTTCTGTTGATCCAGCCATTTCAAAATCTAAACAAAAAACCATGCTTTTAAACAATATCCTATTTTTTTCGGTGGATCCGGATCTCAGTACAGGGCTTGTCATTATTTTCATCCTGTGTCTGATAGCTGTTGTGGCTTTTGAGTTTGTAAACGGTTTTCACGACACTGCCAATGCCGTGGCTACCGTAATTTATACCAAAGCTCTTAAACCTGTTATTGCAATTCCATGGTCAGGCTTCTGGAATTTTCTGGGAGTTTTTACAGGAGGAATTGCCGTTGCTATGGGAATCTTAAAACTGGTTCCGATGGATACACTCGTAACGCTGCCAGTTGCTGTGGGAGCCTCTTTGGTTCTTGCTGTTCTACTGGCATCAATCATCTGGAATCTGGGAACCTGGTACTTTGGAATACCGTGCTCCAGCTCTCATACCCTGATTGGTGCTTTGATTGGTGCCGGCTTAGGATTTACCTGGTATTATGGAGGCGGGGTGAACTGGCATAAAGCGGAAGAAATTGGGATGTCACTTATTTTATCCCCTATCGTAGGATTTTGTTTAGCTGTGCTGCTGATGTGGTTCTTTAAATATGTAATCCGCTATAAAGCACTTTTTCATATTCCGACGGGTGCCAATGATAAACCTCCTTTTGTGATCAGAGCTATTTTAATAACAACCTGTACGTTGGTAAGCTTCTTTCATGGTAGTAATGACGGACAAAAGGGAGTAGGGCTTTTTATGCTGATCCTGATCGCTTTTATGCCTGCCCAATTTGCAATTAATCATGATATTCCTAATGATAAGATTGTTTCTATCCTGAATACAACGGAACATACATTACAAGCAGCAGCTGTCCAAAATATTCAAAATAAAGCTGAATTTAAGACCCTTAATCTTGCTATTGAAAATGTAAAAGAAAATCTGATACATAAGAATGAAAAGGACAAAGCAGCGACTTACAAATTCAGAAAAGAGGTAGATAACCTTATTGATTCTCTAAAAAAGCTGAACGAAAATAAAGCCATAGCTATTGACGAATCCAACAGGGCAATACTTACCAGCCAGATTTCTGAACTTAAAAAGTTAACAGAATTTGCTCCTCTCTGGGTAATTATCATTATCTCCGTCTCTCTGGGGCTGGGAACTATGATAGGCTGGAAAAGAATAGCAGTAACCATTGGGGAAAAAATAGGAAATGAACATTTGAACTATGCTCAGGGTGCATCCAGCGAAATTGTTGCCGCATCTACTATCGGTATCAGTACATTTCTTGGATTGCCGGTAAGTACCACGCACGTTTTGTCAAGTGGTATAGCAGGTTCTATGGTCGCTTCCGGTGGTAAAAGTAACCTTAATCCGGCTACATTAAAAAGCATCGGTCTTGCCTGGGTACTTACTTTACCGGTTTCTATTGTATTATCTTTACTGTTATTTATATGTTTCCATCTGTTTATTTAGTGGCAGATTTTTAATTCAGTGATTATTATTAAAACCGAAAAAAATGAAACAAATATTAGTTGCCTCAGACTTTTCCAACAACGCAGGTAATGCGCTGTTATATGCGCTGTCCCTCGCCAAAACTTTAAAGATGAAAGTAACAGTACTGAATGCTATTCATCCCACGGAAGGAATTAACAATAGTACATACAACGCCATTTTTATTGAAGATTACTATGCAAGAAAAAGATCCGCTCTGAAAGAATGGACCGAAACTTTTTGTAATAATGACGAATATAAAGACATTCCGGTAAAAACCGTTTGTGATGTTGGCTTTTTGAGAAATGTTATTACGAAATACATAGAATATAATGATGTGTCGTTTTTAGTAATGGGAATGACGGGAGCTACGGGCATTAAGGGAATTATAGGAAGCAATGCCAGTTTAGCCATTAGCAAAATGCGGATTCCTACATTAATAGTTCCTGCAGAAAGCATACTTCATCCAACACCTGTTATCACGCTGGCTACTGATTACAAAACCACAAAACTATCCGTAAGGGATATAAAAGCATTGAACCAACTCCTTAAAGTTTCCGATCCGAAGAAGCTCGAAGTACTCCATATTTCGGACAAAGATACAGCTGCAAGAGCCATAGAAAATGGAGAAAAGAAATTAAAAGACCAGCTTTCTTCTGTGGAGATCACTTTTCACTACGTAGAGGATGATAAACCTTCAAGCGGAATTATTGATTTCATAGAAACCAATAAAACAGATATTTTATGTTTGGTAAAACACAATCACAATATTATTTACCGATTGTTTTCCGGAAGTACTGTAGATGAGATCCTGAACAAATCTGTGAAGGCTGTATTGATTCTTCATGCGTAAGTTTTCAAGCCAGCCTTAGTTTAATCTCTTTTGAGGTTTTTAGATTAATTACACAATCTCAATGAGACTTCCTCTTTCCTCGTCTTTAATAATGTTGAGAGCTGTAGGGATTTTCTCTTTCAGTTCTTCAACATGCGAAATAATCCCTACAATCCTGTTTTCTTTCATCAGATTGGTAAGCGTTTCAAATACAATATTCACCGATTCCGTATCCTGAGTTCCGAATCCTTCATCAATAAAGAAGAAGTTTTTATCGGCTTTTGCGTTGGCCTGAACACTTTCTGCCAATGCCAGAGCAAGGCTTAAAGAAACCTGGAACGCTTGCCCGCCGGACAGGGTCTTTACACTTCTGCTTTTTCCTTCGTTGAGGTAATCGATGATCTCAAAGTCGTTATTTTCATTAAGCTGCAGACTCAGTTGGTTTCTGGTCATCCGATGGAAACGAACATTCGCATGATCACAAAGCTGTCTCAGATAAATAGACGAGACATATTGCACAAAACCTGCTCCCTTAAACAGGTTCATCATAATCTTTAAATTTTCAGAACGCTTCTGAAGCTTTGTCAATTCTTTCAGAAGCCCTTCTTTTTTCACAAACTCTTTTTCCAACCGGTCTATTTCTGCGTTCTTCGTGACTACAGAATCACTGATTTGTTTCTGCTCACTTTGCGCTTCATTGAACCGTTGTTCAGCCTGAGAGAACTGCTCATTGTCAAATGAAAGTCCTTTCAGTTTTAATTCCAGCTCGCCGATGAATTTCTTTAAAGCTTCGAAATCAACTTTGAAATTCTGGATTTTGGTTCTTACGAGTTGAATATCAATTTCCTGAAGTAAAATATTCTCAACCTCTTTGAACTCTGTGAAGTTTTGATCTGCCAAGGCTTTAATAATCGCCTCTTCATTCCCGGAAATTTCTTTTTCAAGTTCTGTAATCTGTTTCTCCGATTGGCTGACAATCGCTTTTTGTTCTGCCAGTTTTGGAGAAAGAATTTTTTCCTGCTCCAGTGCTTTTTGGTAATTTTCTTCAGTTTCTTTGTTGGAGAATACTAGTTTTTTGTAGTTTTCTTCAACTTCTATGATCGCTTTTTGAACATATAGATTCCAATCCAGAATCTTAAGAGCAGAACGGCTGATATTGATCTGTTCCTGTTTAGAAACCTCTTCCAGCCTGAAATTTTCCAGTGCACTTTTATATTTTTCTAACAATTGGGTTTCTTTTTCAAGAGTTTCCCTTTCCTGGCCTATATTGCGCTCCGTTTCTTCAATCTTTTTTTCTAACGTAAACGAGTTGGTACGTTTTTTCTCAAACTCTTCCTCCTGATCCGAAGCGAATTGTTTCCATGTGAAATTCAGGATATGATTTTCAATCTCTTTCTGAATCTGAAGGAGAATTTTCTGTTCCGAAAGAAGCTGTTCCTCAAAGATTTTCTTGCGGTCCAGAATTTTGTCAATTTCTGCTTCCTGCTTTTGAATAACGGAAATTTCCTGTTCTACAGAAGTTATTTTCTCCTGAATCTCCTGCAGCTCAATATTCACATCATTGAATTCTACAATATGAGGATGTTCCTTGGATCCACAAAGAGGACAGTTTTCACCATCATGAAGTTCACTGGCGAAACGGGAAAGTTCTTTTTGAATTTTGAGATGATCCAGTTTCTGGGAAAGCTCCTTTTTCTTTGTTTCTAAGGCTTCTTTTCTGGTTTTGAAATCTTCCTTATAATTTTCCTGATAGGCAAAAGGTTTTAATTCCTCTGCAATTTCTCCAATCTGTTTTAGATGTTTCTCAATTTTTTCAGCTTGTTCCTGCTGTGATTTTTTTAAGTTTTTTTGTTGAATAAACCAATTTCCCACTTCAGAAAGCAAAGCGGAATCCAATTTTTGCTCCTTTAAGGTTTTAATTTGTGCAGAAAGTTCATCAATCTTCTTTTGAATTTTCTCTTTATTAAGATTTACTTCTTTTACTTTTTCAGAACCCTTTTGAGTTCTTTCATTCAGAACTTTGATTTCTTCAGAAAACTTCAGAATCTGGATGATGAGACTCAAATCGTTTTCCTGAATTCTGGATTGCTCTAAAGCTTTAAATTGTGGTTCAAGTACTGTGAGTTGTTCTTTGATTGTATTGAAAGCCTTCTCAGTCTCCTGCAGGCTTTTGATCTGCTGTTCTCTTTCGTTCCGTTTATCGGTAATTTCTTTTGAAAGCTTATTCTTCTCAATAATCAACGGGTTGAAAAGCCTGAAAGTATGGTCGTATAATTCAGTCTGTGCTTCCAGAGCATCCATCTGAGGTTTTTCTTCAGAGAGCTTGCTGAATTTTTCCTTATTCTGCTGTAAACTTTCAAAATCGCTTTTTAAGTTTTTCAGTTGTTGATAGGTATAGGAAACCCTTTCCAGTTTTTCATTCGATTCAGAGAGTTTTTTCTGTTCCTCTGTCAGCTGTTCTTTCTGAATCTGGATTTTCTCCTCATTGATTTCTTCAAAACCTTTTAGCTGCCCTTCAAGTTGATCCAGCTCAGACCTGTTTTTTACATTAAGTGCAGAAACATTGTTCTGAAGATCGAATTTTTGAAGGCTAAAAATCTCCTTCATCATATTCGTTCTTTCTGCAGCACCCAATTCAAGGAATTCTTTGAACTGTCCCTGCGGAATAATGATGGTTCTTTTGAAGTTGGAGTAGCTTAAACCAATGATCGTCTCTGCATTCGAGTGATCCAAAGGAATCCACTTGCCGTTGATATTCTCATAAAAAGTAACCGCATTAGGTTTTACTTCCTCGAATTTTTTCAGATTTCTTTTAAAATCACGGGCAGCACGGAAAAGCTTATTCTCATAATTCACAAAATCAAACTCGATATAAGAACTGTTTGATTTTAAATTCATCATATTGTAAGCCCTTTTATCACGCATGTTCAGACGTTCCGTTTCTCCATATAAAGCAAACGAAATGGCTTCAAGAACCGATGATTTTCCAGAACCCACCGCCCCGAAAATACCAAACAATCCAGCTTCGGTAAGGTTTCTGAAATCAATCGTTTGGCGTTCCTGGTAGGAATAAAGTCCTTCGATAGTTAATTGAACAGGGATCATGGCTTATGCATTTAAAATTTCGTTAAACAAATTCATCAGTTCTTCATTGGCTTCCTGTCCGCCGTTTTTAGATTTAAAATAATCCTTGAATAATATGTCAATATCCTGACTTAAATTGATGTCCTGGCTTAGATTTTCAGCTAGCTCTTTATTTTTGACTTTTGGGATGAGGTGAACAATTCCGTTATGAGACTGATAGATTAATCTTCTTTCATCAGCCGTTAGAAAAGTCTCACTTTCCAGCGTAAGTTCAATAAATGTATAGGGATTTTCACTCAGCCACTGAACGGTATCTTCTATAGAAGTAAATGTTTTTCGGACTAAAGCTCTTCCGTTTTTTAAAGCCTTTTTTTCATAATTAACTGGCTTTCCAGGTTCTGCATCAATAATGGACACATATTTTGTCTGTCCGGCTTCACTGAAACTGTAGCATAGGGGAGAAGATGAATAAATAACTGGCTTTTCCTTTGTCCCGATATTCTGAAAACCGTGGAGGTGCCCCAATGCCGTATATTGAATCTGCTCAGGAATAGTATCCGAAAAAATAAGGTCTGCATTTCCAATTTTAATAGGTTTTTCTCCTTCAGGTTCTTCCAAAACTTCCGCTCCTCTTTTATTCATATACAAATGAGCGGTCAGAAGATTCACCCCGGAATCATCACAAAACTGATCAGCAAGGTCTTTCCATGTTTGTGAAAGGACTTTGTTGATTTCCTCCTCTTTATTTTCCCCAAAATATTCTTTTAAACGGATCTCATTCGCGAAAGGAGTGTGTAGAATTCTTACAGGGAAATCTATCCCTTCAATTTTCAGTTCCACAAAACCTTCTTTAGAATTTGAAATACTGAAATATTCAGTACTGAAGGGCTTCACTTCAGCTTTAGGATGGCCTATTAAAATAATCCCACATTCCCGGGCCAGAGGATCCGGAGCATCGATCAGATTGGGAGAGTCGTGATTTCCTGAAATTGCAATTACAGGACGCTTCCCATTCAAAGATAGACGTTTCAATGTCTTATAAAAAAGCTCAACGGCTTCTACACTCGGATTAAAATTGTCAAAAAGATCACCGGCAACAAGGATAAGATCTGCATGCTCTTCATCAGCAATGCCTATGATCTCTTCCATTACCAGAATTTGCTCTTCCAGTCGTGAAAAGCGGTCCAGTCTTTTTCCCAAATGCCAGTCGGCGGTGTGCAGAATTTTCATAAAAAGTTTATCATTGTTTAACGTAAATAGATTGAGTAATGAACGATTTTCATTCTTGATTATCAGTTTCTTTTACTTTGAAATCTTCCAGAATTTGTTTTAAACGCGCTTTCCTTTCTGTTTCCGCATCTTGCATTTTCCGTTTTTTCTGATCAATTTTCTTTTTATTTTTTTTCCTGTTGGCTTCGTTGTTTTTGCTCATATTGGTTTGTAACGAATGATTTTTATTGGTAAGCAATAGCTTCTTCAAAAATACTAAAGATTGAGAGTTTAAACAATTTTAGTCGTTAAGTCTGATAAAATGTTTTAATTTTGCTGTGTTATGGAAGAAAAATCAAAAGATCCTTTACACGGAAAAAGGCTTGATGCTATTCTTGAAGAATTGGTAGAATACTACGAAGGATTTGAAAAATTGGGCGAGCAGATCAATATCAAATGTTTTACAGACAACCCGAGCATCACTTCTTCCCTGAAATTTTTACGGAAAACACCCTGGGCCAGAACAAAAGTAGAAAGTCTTTACCTCTTTATGCTGAGACAGAAAAAGCGTGACGAAACTAAGGGCAGAAAATAGAAAGCAGGATCTCACTTTTAGATTTTTCATTTGATTTTCTCCTTCGAACAATCATTTCAAAAAATAGTATATTTGTAAAATTAATCGTGAAAAAGCGCACGAAAAAAATAAGAAATATGACAATTGAAAACAATCATGTTGTAGCTGTAAAGTACATACTTCACACTATCGAACCAGATGGAAGTAAGATTCTTGTAGAAGAGACAACAACAGAAAATCCGCTTACATTTTTGTACGGTATGGGAATGATGATTCCAAAATTTGAACAAAATATCCTGGGCTTAAAAGCTGGTGATAAAGCAGATTTTACAATTCAGCCTGAAGAAGCTTATGGTGACAGACAGCCTGATGCTATCGCACAATTGCCAATTGATATGTTTAAAGAATCAGGAACTCCACCTATTGGAGCTATTTTACCTTTATCTGATAATGAAGGGAACAATTTCCAGGCATTTGTAGTAGAAGTGACTCCTGAAGTTGTAGTAGCAGACCTTAACCATCCAATGGCAGGGAAAGTTTTAGATTTCCAGGTAGAAATTTTAAATACTCGTCCAGCAACTGAAGAGGAATTGTCACATGGACATGCTCATGGAGTTGACGGAAATGAAGCTCACTAAAAAATAAAAATGTCCGATTTTTTGGACATTTTTTAGATAAAAGATAAAGAATACCCCACAGATCAATTCTGTGGGGTATTCTTATTTATAAGGTTACAATAGTTATTGAATGCTTGGTATTCCTCTCTTCGGGAGGAGTTCTAATCTAAAAATTCCCCTGAAACATAATACCAGCGTTCATGCATTTTTTGGAAAAGTGAAAGTTCATGATGGAGCTGCGAATGACCATCCTCGTCTGTATAATAAGCTTTAAACTCTACATGATTTAAAGTAGGAGTTCGGATGATTTCCAGTTTTGTCCATTGGTTGATTTCTCCCCATTCCTGAAGATCTTTTGTATTGTGGTATTTTCTTTTTCCCGGAAGTGTGGTTTCCATCAGGTAGTCACCATTCGGAATCGCAAAAGCAGAAAACCTTGAGCGCATCAAAGCTTCAGCGGTGGGAGCATGCTTTTCTCCAGTATGATAAGGTTTGCAGCAGTCTTCGTAGGATTTTCCTGAACAGCAGGGACAGTCCATATATTATATTTTAAAATGTGAACTGCAAAAATAATGAAATTCAATAGGAACGGGCTTTAGCCCGTTAAAAAATAAACAAAGAAATATCCATCGGCTTTAGCCAAAACAAAAAAAGAAGCACTCTTAAAAGAATGCTTCCTATTGATTTATTTAATAAAACCTCTGTTTCTTAATAAAGGTTTGATATCCGGATCATGTCCTGTAAAGTCTCTGAATGCTTGATTCAAGTCTACAGAGTTTCCTACAGAAAGAATATATTTTCTGAAACGGTCACCATTTTCTCTGGTTAATCCGCCATTCTTACTAATCCATTCCCATGCATCGTTATCCAATGTTTCAGACCATAAATAAGCATAATATCCTGCTGAATATCCACCTCCCCAGATGTGTGCAAAATAAGGAGTATGGTATCTTGGTGGAACTGTTGCCAGATTGAATCCATGGCTGGCTAAAGATTGCTTTTCAAAGTCTAAAACTGGAATAAACTGACTGTCGTTGCTTACGGTATGCCAATCCATATCCAATTCAGCAGCAGAAACCAATTCTGTAGTCATATATCCCTGATTGAATGTAGAAGCTTTTTTAATTTTTTCTACTAATGTCTGTGGAATAGGCTGCTTTGTTTCATAATGAACCGCGTAGTTCTTCAGAACAACAGGATCTAAAGCCCAGTGCTCATTGATCTGAGACGGGAATTCTACAAAGTCTCTTGGTACATTTGTTCCTGAAAGTGAAGGGTATTTCTGGCTGGCAAACATTCCGTGAATAGAGTGTCCAAATTCATGGAAGATGGTTGAAACATCATCATAACTGATTAATGAAGGTTTTCCAGGAGCAGGTTTCTGATAGTTGTAGCAGTTAACAATGACAGGCTTTGTTCCTAATAAATAAGACTGCTCAACAAAATTACTCATCCATGCACCACCGTTTTTAGAATCTCTTGTATAGAAATCCAGGTAATATATCGCGATAGATTTTCCATCATGATCGAAAACTTCATACGTTACTACATCAGGATGGTAAACAGGAAGATCTGTTCTCTTTTTGAATGTCAGTCCGTAGAATTTTTCAGCAGCGAAGAAAACTCCTTTTTCAAGAACCGTTGTGATTTCAAAATAGGGCTTTATTTCACTTTCGTCAAGATCAAACTTAGCTTTTCTTACCTGTTCAGCATAGAAATTCCAGTCCCAAGGTTCTACTTTGAACCCTCCTTTTTGCTGATCGATAAGATCCTGGATGTCTTTTGCCTCACGTCTGGCTGTTTCCACGGCCGGAGTAGCAATTTGATTCATCAGATTGGTAGCTGCTTCAGGTGTTTTTGCCATCTGATCCTGAAGTTTCCATTCTGCGAAGTTTTTCTTTCCTAAAATCTGAGCTTTACTCAGTCTCAGTTTAGCCAGTTTTTCGATCGTTGATCTTGTATCAGTAGCATCACCTTTTTCAGCTCTTGTCCATGAAGCTTTGAATAGCTTCTCTCTGGTAGCTCTGTTTTTTAAGTTTTGTAAAAGAGGCTGTTGTGTAGTATTCTGTAAAGCCAGAAGGTATTTTCCAGGCTGTCCTGCTGTTTTGGCATCAGCCGCAGCGGCTGCAATTTCATCAGCAGAAAGTCCGTCCAGTTCTTTTGCATCGGAGAAAAATACTCCGCCTTGCTTTCTTGCTTCCAATAATTTATTAGAATATTGAGTAGAAAGAGAGGCCAGCTCCTGGTTGAGTTGCTTTAATTTTTCTTTGTCAGCTGCAGAAAGATTAGCTCCTGCAATTTCAAAGTTTTGTTTATAATATTGTACCAGTCTTTTGCTTTCAGGATCAAGACCGTCTTCTTTGATGGATTGTATTCTTTTATAAAGATTTTCATTCAGGTACAATTTATCAGAATGTGCCGCAAAAATAGGGGCATATTCTTCATCCAAAGCCTGTAAAGTAGGATTGGTATTTGCGCTTGTAAGATTGGAGAATACAATTTGTGCTCTTCTCAATATTTCACCACTTTTTTCCAATGCAACAATTGTATTTTCAAAAGTTGGAGAAGCCGGATTGTTGGCAATTTTTATAATCTCAGCTTCATGCAGCTTTAAACCATAGTTAAAAGCAGGTTTGAAGTGCTCATTTTTGATTTTATCAAATTCCGGAGCTTCGTACTGAAGCTTGCTTTTCTTCATAAAAGGATTTGAAGATAAAGAGGAATCAGGTGCAGGAAGCTCCTGTTGAATATCGGTCTGTTTCATTGTAGTACAAGATTGATTGAACGCCAAGGCAGAAATTAATAATACCGATGAAATATTCTTCATAAATATAGTTGTTATTAAAGCATAAAGATATTAAAAACTTGTATCATAGAATCTATTTTGGAAAATGTATTTATTAAACCCGTTCAGTAGGTGTTTTTAGATGAATAAGAGAATGCTGGGGGACGGATACTGCCATTTTGAAAACCTGTATAGCATACTATTATAGTATTTTTAATTGTAATGTAATATTTTTTATAAATTAGTTGTTATTTAAGTAAAGAAATCAACAAAAATAATTAACAAAAGAAATAAGCATGAAAACAAGGACTTTATTTATTTTTTCAGCCTTAGCGGCATTGGCCTCATGTAATGACAAGCATGAGAACAGAAACAGAGATAGAAATGGAGACACGAGTAATTGGGTAGAGAAAGTAGTAAGCAAAGAAAGCGGCCCGATACAGCATAAAGAATTTAACGGAGATTTTGATGAAATTCAGATTTCTCAAGCCATAGAAGCAGAAATCATAAAATCGGAAACAGAAAAAGTGGTGATTTCTGCCCCTCAAAGTATCATCAATGAAATTCTTGTAGACAATGAGGGCGGAAGACTTCATATTCATTATAAACCTGGAATCAGAGTGATGAATATTAGTAAAGTAACGGCCAGAATTTACACAAAAGATTTTAATAAACTTCTTGCCGATTCAGCAGCGAGAATTATCATAAAAGATAAATTTACTCAGGAGAAAACAGATCTTGAAGTATCAAGTGCAGGAAGTATTTCCGGAGATCTGGAAGCGAATGATATGGATATCAACATAAGCAGCAGCAGCAGTTTCAACGGTAAAATTTGGGCTGTAAACCTTGATATTGAATCTTCATCAGGATCTACTCTTGATATTTCCGGAAAAGCAAAAAAGGTGGACATCAGTGCTTCTTCAGGCAGTAGTGTTTCAGCGAAAGGTGTTATTGCTGATGATGTAGAAGCAGACGCTTCCAGTGGGGCAAGTGTTCAGATAAGTGCTGTTTCCAGTGTGAAGGCTGGTGCTTCATCTGGCGGAAGTGTGGATATTTCTAAAAAAGGAGAACTTAAGAATGTGAGCAAAGAAGAAAGCAGTGGTGGAAGTGTAAACATCCAATAAATCAATCCTGGGATTCGTCCTCATCTTCTCCATCGGTGGATGAGGAGCCTTCCCAATTTTTATTATCAAAATTAAGATTATCGTACGCTAATAAGTCCTCCTCTCGCTGGAGGATTTCTTTTGTGGTGAATAAGGTAATATCATCATCATTTTCCTTCATTTTTGCCAGCTTCCTGATCGATGCCTTATCAATAGCCATAAATCTTTGTCCGAGACGTCTTGCTGCATATTTTCTCATCCCTGTTTCATGAAGCACGTCAACAGCCATATCAACAGCTGTTCCTAAAGTTTCACGGTAAATATGATTGACTCCACTGTTAAGATATTCATAGGCATCAATCCTATTTTTAGCCCGTACAAAAATTTTCACTTCAGGATAATGTTCACGAACCAGTTCTGCGATGAATTTATTATCATCCGGATCATCCAGACATAAAACCAAGATCTCAGCATCTTCAATTCCTGCAGCCCTTAAAATAGGAATTCTTGTGGCATCGCCATAATATACTTTAAAACCATAGCTTCTGAGCAGTTTTACACGATCAGAGTCGCGGTCCAAGACAGTAGCCGATATTTTACTGGCTTTTAAAAGACGTCCCACCGTACTTCCAAAGTGCCCGAAACCTACAATGATGATCTTCTTTTGAATAATATCGTTGTCAAGAATATTAAAATCATTCTCTTCTTCAGGAATTTCTTTGATGAATTTCGGCGTGATAAACTTATCATTGATAATAAGAAGAATGGGAGTGATACACATGGTAATTGCTGTAACCGCCATCATCTGTGCATTCATCTCAGGTCCCAGCAGATAAAGATCCGATGCATAGTTAAGCAGTACGAATGCAAATTCTCCCACCTGAGAAAGAGCAAATGCATAAAAAAGACTTTGAGAAGTTTCTATCCTGAAAAACTTTCCGATGGTATATAAAACCATAAACTTTACTGCCAGCACCGCAAAAACAGTACTGAAAATAAAGAGTGGATCTTTCTGAATAATATTAAAATTGATTGTTGATCCTACACTAACGAAAAACACAGCTAATAAAAGCCCTTTGAAAGGATCAATTTGAGCTTCCAATTCATGACGAAATTCACTGTTGGCCAGCATTACTCCTGCAAGGAAAGCTCCTAATGCCGGAGAAAGGCCAATAACAATCATCAGCTCAGAAACACCAATAACCAGAAATAGGGAAGAAGCCGTCAATAGCTCTGTCATTCCCGATTTTGAAACATATCGCAAGAAAGGAACAAAGACATATCTACCTAATAAAATAAGCAGGACTACTCCTAAAATTACTGTTCCGGCCTGAAGCCATTCCGGAAGTTTTTGGATCAGAATCTGAATTTCATTATCGTGATGCTTGGCTTTATAGTTTGCTACAATAGGGAGTATTGCCAAAATAGGAATCACCGAGATATCCTGAAACAATAGTGTAGAAAATGAAGCTTCCCCGGCTGTTGTTTTAAGATTATTCTTTTCCTGTAAGGTTTGCAGAACAATTGCTGTAGAAGATAAAGCAAAACACATCGCAATCGTAATTGCCTTATCTACTCTCCAGCCTACACTTGTGAAGACTAAGAAAAGTAACAAAATAGTGAGTGCCATCTGGGACAGTCCCAGACCCATTATCTTCTTTCGCATTTCCCAGAATTTCCGGGGTTCCAGTTCCAGGCCTACCAGAAATAAAAGCATAATGACCCCAAACTCACTGGCATGCATAATATCATTTACATTATTTCCTGTAAGCCGAAGTACATAAGGTCCTATGATGATTCCTCCTAAAATATAACCGATCACAGAACTCAACCCTAATTTTCTGGCTAATGGAACCATGATAATGGCTACCCCCAGAAAAATTAATGTGTTCATCGCTAAGCTGGATTCCATAGGCTATTGATTGAGTAGTTCTGTAAATTCCTTTTTATGTAGAATAATTTCTTTTTTAGACAGTTTATTGGCTTCGTATACGATTTTGATGCGCTTGATGTCTGCTTTGAAAACTTTTAGAGAAACAATTAGTCCGCTGATCAGTTCATCAATCGTATATTGATAGGTGCCGGTTTTTGTGAAAGATCTTTCTTTTCCGCCGGTGGTGACGAGGATATAAACCTCTTTTCCTTCCAGGGGATTGTGCTCACCCTCTTTTAGCCAGTCTCTGTCGAAAACTTCATCGATCCATAATCTGAGAAGAGGAGGCATTCCAAACCATATCAAGGGAAACTGAAAAACAAAGCGGTCATAGTTTTTAAGACGTTTTCTTTCTCTGAAAGCGGCAATATGAAAATCAGGATATTCTTCGTAAAGATCTCTTAAGGTATAATGCTGGTGGCGAACGTAGAAATTGATGAGCTCTACATTCGAATTGGAGTGCTCCAGATAAGGGTGTGCAAATACTACCAGCGTCTTCTTCATAATCCTGTTTTCAGTAAATATAATAAAAAAATATTGAATAAAAGGTGGCTTTTGTGAGGTTTTATTAATTTTTCAATACGTAAAGATCAATTTATCATTAAGAAAAGCTAAAAAAAACATGCTATTTTAGGTTTTTAAATAAAAAAATCAGGCCGTGATGACCTGATCTGTTTATATATTCTAAAAGTGATTTACTGATTTACCAACCTCCGGAAGCACCACCGCCTCCAAAGCTTCCGCCGCCGCCGAAACCTCCAAATCCGCCACCTCCGCCGCCGGAGCTTCCGCCGCCAAAGCCACCGCCACCGCCGCCAAAACTGCCAGGGAATGGGAAGAATCCGCCAGGATAGTTTCTGCGTCCTTTTCTGGTGATAATGACGTCATCATCGTCGTCATTATTTCCACCACGGCCACCGCCTCTGTTACCAAAAAGTATGGCAATAATGATGAAAATAACAAAAGCAATAATCAGGACTTTAAAAGCGCTTCCGTTGCCGGAAGGAGCTGTCGTTGCAACAGGTTTGAATTTCCCTTCAACAGCCTCCATAATGGCTGAGGTTCCGCCATTGATGCCGTCATACCAAAGTCCTTTCTTGAAGTTTGGGGTAACAATATAATCTAAGATCTGTCCTGCTACTGAAGCGGTAAGATATTGTTCTACGGCACGTCCCTGCTGGATAGACATCGTTCTGTCTTCTGTGGCAACAAGGAAAACCACTCCGTTATCCACGCCTTTTTTTCCGATCTTCCATTTCTCACCGAACATGGTTGCCAGAAAGTTGACATCTTCTCCTTTGGTGGAGCGGATGATCACTACTTCAATTTCTGTTGAGGTAGAATCTGCAAATTTGATCAGCTTATTATTAAGAGCATCTTTTTCCTGTTGAGAAAGCAAACCGGCTTCATCAAAGACAGGGTAAAGAACTGCGGGTTTTTCGGGAATGGTGTATTGTGCTGATACAAAAGTGTAAAAGCATAGCAATACAAATGAAAATACTATTTTAAGAGAACGTAATTTCATTTGACAGTTGGTTTGGATTTTCTCCTTCTACAGGAAAATATTTTTTGAGTTCAAGTCCTGTTTCCAGGATGGCACTTTTCAGCGCCTTATGATAATTTCCTTTGGCAAATTCCGCAGTGATATAGTCGTGCAGATGATCCCAGTAAGACTGTCTTACCTTTTCATGGATTCCGATATCTCCGATGATGGTCAGGTATTTTTTTTCAAAATTGACATGAAAAAGAACAGCATTCCTGTCAGCAGTTTTATCCATATCGAGTTTTTTGAAAACGTCAAATGCCGTCTTGGCATCACGATTTTCTGTATTGGAATCAATATGCACCCTGATCTCTCCCGTAGAATGATCTTCCGCAGACTGAATCGCTTCCACAAGGGAAGCGATCTGTTGATTTGTTAGGAAATTACCCATTATTATTTGAATACTTCAGGGGCTTTTTGAGCACCTGCTTCAGCTTTGAAATAAGGTTTTTCTTTAAAGTTGGTGAAATTCGCCAAAATATTATTCGGGAAAGTCTTGATGGAAGTGTTGTAATCCTTTGCAGCATCATTATAATAAACAGTTTCAGTTCTGATACTGTTTTCAATAGCAGTGTATTCTCTTTGGAAGTTGATATACTGCTGGTCTGCTTTTAAGTTAGGATAAGCCTCCACTACAGCCATCAATCGGCTCAAAGCTCCTGATAATTCTCCCTGAGCAGCCTGGAATTTAGCAAGGTCAGCTTCAGTCATATTACTAGGATCAATGTTGATAGAAGTAGCTTTGGAACGTGCCTCCACAACTTGAGTTAAAGTTTCCTGCTCAAATTTTGAATAGGATTTTACCGTTCTTTCCAGGTTAGGAATAAGGTTTGCCCTTTTTTGATATACAGTCTCTACATTAGACCATTTTGCGTTGACACTCTGTTCTTTGTCGACAAAGCTGTTATATCCGCTTTTTCCCCAGAAGAATAGAACAGCAACAATAATAAGGAGGGCAATACCAATCGTTCCGGCACCCAAACATCCTTTATTTTTCATAGTTTATTTTTTTTAAATTTTTTGTGCTAACCAAATATACAAATTATGTGCTAATTTTGTAAAAAATTATTTGAATGACAACAATAGTGGTGGCAATGGGAGAGAAAAATGAAATTGGTTTTGAAAATCAATTACTTTGGCATCTTCCTAAAGATCTAAAACATTTTAAAGATATAACTTCAGGACATCCCATCATTATGGGAAGAAAAACATACGAAAGTATTGGAAAGCCCCTTCCGAACCGTACCAATATTGTTGTGTCAAGAAAGAAGAACTGGTTTGAAGAAGGAATCCTTATCGTGGGAAGCATCAAAGAAGCATTGAAATTTGCTAAAAAAATTGATGAAGAAGTCTTCGTTATTGGTGGTGGAAACATTTATGAGCAGACAATGGATTTGGTAGACAGACTTGAGGTTACTTTAGTGAAAGCAGACCTTAAAGCAGACACATTTTTCCCGAAAATAAATGAAAAGATCTGGAAAAAAACTGCCGAAATCTGCCATGAGAAGGATGAGAAAAATACTTATGATTTCTGTTTCCAGACCTTTGAAAAAATCAAGAGTGAGTAATTACAGAATTCTCACCTCTAACCTCTAGCTTCTAACCTGTAAATTTTTTATCTTTGCACTTCTAAAATTTAATAATGAATAAATACATAAAAATTGTAATAGCAGCACTTCTTATCCTTGCGGGACTTTGTTTGATGATTTTCACAAGAAATATCGGATGGGGTATTGTTGTTTTTCTTTTGGCTGCATTTCCGATCTTATTATTCTTTAAAAATGAATATATTCTTTTGGCATTCTGGCAATTGAGAAAACAAAATATGGAGAAAGCTGGTGAATGGCTAACCAAAATAACAGATTATAAAGGACAACTTCACAAGACTCAATACGGATATTTCCACTATTTATTAGGACTTACTCAAGCTCAGGATCACCCTGCAAAAGTAGAACCTTTTATGAAAAAAGCATTGGAATATGGTTTGAATATGAAGCATGACAGAGCAATGGCTACTTTAAATCTTGCAGCGGCAGCTATTTCTAAAGGAAGAAAACAGGAAGGGCAGAAGTTACTGGAAGAAGCAAAAAGATTAGACAGTGCAGGAATGATGACCGATCAAATCAAAATGATGAAAGATCAGTTGAAAATGCCAACTATGCAGAAGCACATGCATAATCCTAATATGAGACAGAGAGGAAGATTCTAAGAATCTCCGATATCTATATAAAAGTAAAAGTCCTGAATTTTTCAGGACTTTTTGTTTTTTATTGTTGGAGGTGATGGCGGTGCTTCCTGTTTAAAAAAAGTATCTTTTGGGTAAATGTTTTCCTTTACGAGAAACAAACTATCATGCTTCATAAATTTATCTCGGAGTCCATCATCATAAAATTTACGACTTTGCTTTTTATAGGTTACAGTAACCAAAGGGAAATCTCCTTTCTCATGCGGTTTATCTTTTTTATTCAGGAATTTAAGATAATTTTCAAAAGACAGAGGATCGCTTGCTTTTACTTTGTAGATTCTTTTAGGTAATGTTTGAGTTTTTTTATCATAAGATGCTGCTTCAGAATATTTCTCAAGAAATAGAGTGTCATTCTGTTTGGTAAAAGTATATGTTTCAAATGCAAAGAACATACAGGCTGAAAGATCAGTTATTATTTTGACCGTATCTCCGTTTTCCATCTTTTCTGAAAAATGATAAAGGTCTTTATTCAAATCAAATTTACTCTCATGCTTGCAGGAGAATAAAGAAAATGATAAAATAATAAAAAGTGTTTTTTTCACGAAGCTACATTTCCGAATTCTGATCATAACCATAAAATTTAGGCATCTGCCAATGGTATTTTACAGCAAATGTTCGAATCGCCACAATCAGTATAATAGTGAATATTTGTATAAAAGTATAGGAAAGTGTAGTATATCTGGTCATCAATAAAAATGCTGAACCTCCTAATATACATGCTGTAGCATAAATTTCCTTTCTAAAAATCAATGGAATTCTGTTGAGTAATATATCCCGGATAATACCTCCGAAACAACCTGTTATAGTTCCTAATGCAATACAAATCATAGGATGGATTCCTGCATTCAGTCCTTTCTGAACCCCAATAATCGTAAATAATCCAAGACCAAAGCTGTCGAAGATAAATAAGGTGACTTTAAAATTCTTTTCAAGAGATTTGAATACCATGGAAAAAATGCTGGTCACCAGGATCAGGGCACACATCAGAAGATCATGCATCCAGAATACCGGGATATCAAGCAATAGATCTCTTACAGTTCCTCCTCCCACAGAAGTTACAAATGCAATAATAAGTACCCCAAACGGATCAAGCCGTTTTTGCATGGCTGCAAAACTTCCCGACATGGAAAAGGCAATGGTCCCCAGGACTTCTATAGCAAAATTGAACTGTTCGTGCATATCTATTATAAATGGTAAATGATAATTGATGAATGATTTTTTGCTTAAGCAAATTCTTGGCCATTATATCAATTATCATTTATCGCTTATCAATTATTGTTTTGTTTATTTCTCCACTCTTACCGAATCCGGAACCATCAGTTCATATTCGCCGCCGTGGGTGATGATTTCCCTTACGATACTGCTGCTGATAAAAGATTTTCCTGAAGAGGTCAGTAAGAATACCGTTTCCAGTTTTTTGTGGGCTAAAGTTCTGTTGGTATGAGCAATCGCTTTTTCAAATTCAAAATCGGCAGGGTTTCTCAATCCTCTGATAATGTATTGAGCATTTTTTTCAAAACAGTAATCTACCGTTAAGCCTTCGAATGAATCTACTTCCACATTGGGGAATTCTGCTACGGAATTCTGGATAAATTCCATTCTTTTTTCAAGAGGAAACATATATTTCTTCTGAGAATTCTGTCCAATGGCGATAATTAATTTATCAAATAGCGGTGCCGCTCTTTCTATAATGTCGTAATGTCCTAGTGTAATAGGGTCAAATGACCCAGGGAAAACAGCAATTTTCATGTTGTACGAGTTATAATTTCTTACTTCAGTTATCTATTTTCTTTTATTTAAAGCTTTTTCAACTTCATTTCCACAAAGATCCATAATGGAAATTCCATAATGTCTTGCCTGTTGTGGAAGAATACTTGCAGGAGAGAATCCCGGATTGGTATTCATTTCAAGCATATAAGGAATTCCGTCCATCAGAATGAATTCACTTCTTGAAAAACCGCTCATTCCTAGTGAGTTGTAGGCTCTTTTAGAAATTTCTTCTACTCTTTTTGTGGTTTCTTCGTCGATTCTTGCTGGGGTAATTTCTTCAGAAGCCCCTTCATATTTTGCTTCATAATCGAAAAACTCATTGGTAGGAACAATTTCTGTAATTCCCAGAACGATAGTTTCTCCTTTAAAATCGATAACTCCTACGGAAACTTCCATACCATCCAGGAAACTTTCAATCAGGATTTCATCATCTTCCTTGAATGCAATTTCAGTAGCGGCAATCAGTTCAGATTTTTCTTTTACTTTAGAAATTCCCAGAGAAGATCCGGATTGGTTGGGTTTTACAAATACAGGAAGATTTAATTCTGATACGATCTCATCCACATTGATGTCTTCACCCTTTCTTAAATAAATGCTTTTCGCGGAAGGTATTCCGTACTTTGATAATACGGCAAGTGTATCTTTTTTATTGAAAGTAAGAGCGCTCTGGTAAAAATCACAACCTGTATATTTTTGACCAATCGCATCCCAGTATGCCTGAAGAATCCCGTTCTCACCAGGAGTTCCATGGATGATATTGAAGCAGGCATCAAATTTTAAGGTTTCTCCATTATCTAAAGTTACAGAAAAATCACCTCTGTTGATCTCGTATTTTTTATCATTTTCTCCTAAAAAATACCATTCATCTTTAAGGACTACTACTTTATATACGTCATAGAGATTTCTGTCTAAAGAATCATAAATCAATTGTCCGCTTTTTAAAGAAACGACATATTCATCAGAATAGCCTCCCATTACTACGGCAACACTTTTTTTGTTCATAACCATATAGTATCAATTAAGGCAAATTTAATCATTTTCTGTAATGCAATATGGGAAATTGGCAAATTTTACCATCAAAAATGAATTGTGTTAAATAAAAAGTCCATTCTAAAATTATTAGCTATATTTGCGGTTATAATTAAAGTATTTTTAAGTATGCTTAAATCACTTTTCAATTGGAAAGTTTTACTGAATTTAGTAATAGCCATCGGCATTTTTGTAGGGTTGATATGGCTCACATTTCGCTGGTTGGAATACCATACAAATCACGGTCAGGAAATACCTGTTCCCAATGTTGTTAATAAATCTATTCATGATGCTGTTAAAATATTGGACGATACAGGATTGGAGTATGACGTAGATAGTGCTAAGTATGATCCTAAATACAGACCATTCCAGGTTCTTCAGATCTATCCTGCACCGGGTTCCCGTGTAAAGGATGGAAGAACGGTACGTCTTAGAGTGAATCCTAGAACTTGGGCTCAGATTGCTGTTCCAGATGTTATCAATAAATATTCAGGGCTGGCATTCCAGAGATTAGATCAGGTAGGTCTTAAGATTGGAGATACCATTTATGAACCAAGTATCCAGAAAGATGCACTTTTACGTATTTTATATAAAGGAAATGCTGTAAATCCAGGTGCACGTTTACCAAGATTCTCTGTAATCGATGTAGTGGTAGGTTCTGGTCCTATGAGAAATATTTCTATTCCTAATGTGGTAGGACTTTCTGTAAAAGAAGCAAGAGTAGTTATTGCAAAAAGTATGTTTGAAGTTGGATTGGTAGAACATGAAGATGGTAGCAAAGACGAATCTGATATTATTTATTATCAGGATCCTGGTTCAGGAGATGTTCGTGACCAGGGAATGCAGATTGACCTTTGGGCAAGTAAGAAAACTCCGGCAGAGCTAAGAGCAAAAGTAGAGCAGCTGAATTCTATCTATCGTATGAAAGTAGATACATCACTGCCTCCGGTACGATATGAAGAAGTTCATAACGAACCAAGCTATGAAGCTCCCATAGTACCTGCTCCGGCACCTAAAAAAGAAATTCCAAAACCGGAGGTTCCGAAAACTGAGACTCCTAAGACTCAGACGACAACTTCTAAACCTGTTGTTTCCGCAACGGAAAAACCTAAAACGGCTGTGGGAAACGGTAATCATACCACAGGAAGTACAGCCAAACCAGCTGCTTCCACAACTACACAACAACCTGCTCAAAAGCCGAAAGCTAAGAAGGTAGTCGTAGAATAAGATCAGATTAATATCAAAAATACAGGCTTCAACTATAAAATGTTGAGGCCTTTTCTGTAAAAAATATAAAAGAATGTCAGAAGATAACGAAGATTTTTTAGATGAAGAATTATTAGATTCCAACAGTATTGAAAACATCGATATTGACGAGGAAAATAAAGGATTGTATGAACATCTTAATATCACTGTTGACAACAAACAGGAGCCATTAAGAATTGATAAGTTCCTTTTAATACACAGACAGAATTCTTCAAGGAATAAAATTTCACAAACCTGCAGAGCCGGAAATGTTATTGTAAACGGAGCTCCGGTAAAACAGAATTACCGCGTGAAGCCAGGAGATCAGATCTCAGTATTGCTTACCCACCCTCCAAGGGAGAATGTCATTACTCCGCAGGATATCCCAGTGAATATCATCTATGAAGATGACGACCTTGTTGTAGTGGATAAGGAGCCTGGAATGGTGGTACACCCGGGATTCGGAAACTGGGACGGAACGCTGGTGAATGCGCTGGCATATCACTTTGAAAAGAATGGTCAGAAGTCTGATCTGGACAGAGTAGGACTTGTTCACAGAATTGATAAGGATACCTCAGGACTGCTGGTAATTGCCAAGAATGAGTATGCATTGAGCTTTCTGGCGAAACAATTCTTTAACAGGACTACGAAAAGATTGTATTGGGCTTTTGTCTGGGGCAATCTTCAGGATGAGGAAGGCACTATCAAGGGACATATCGGAAGACATCCTAAAAACAGGATGCAGATGTCTGTCTATGAAGATGGCAGCCATGGAAAACACGCAGTGACCCACTATAAGGTCCTTGAAAGGTTCAAATACATGACTTGGGTGGAATGTAAACTTGAGACGGGAAGAACCCATCAGATCAGGGCGCATTTCAGACATGTAGGCCATACTTTGTTTAATGATGAAAGATATGAGGGGCATACCCCTTTGAGAGGAGTCAATCTTCCCAAATACAAGCAATTTATTAAAAATGTTTTTGAGATTTTGCCAAGACATGCCCTTCATGCCCATACCCTCGGATTTATACACCCAACGACTAAAAAGGAATTATATTTTGAGAGCCCAATGCCCAAAGATATGGCGGATGCTGTAAAAAAATGGAGAAATTATTTGGAAAACTAAAAATATATTGAGAATTTTTTTATATTTGTTGAATTGAAATCAAGATTTGTTATGAGAAAACTATATGCTATCGTATGTTTAGCTCTTTTGTCAAATGCATACAAAGCACAAGAATCACTACCATACTATCAGCAATATCTTCTGGATGGTGAGTTCCTGTTCAACCCAGCTCAATACGGAAAAACAGATTACGTACAGCTCAACGCCAATTATCAACAACAATTTTCAAAATTTAGTAATTCTCCGAATGTTCAGTCTATTGGGATTAATGCGAATATCTTTGATAGAGTAGGTGCTGGTATTTCCGTGTTTAGAGACAGTAACGGGCCTATTTCTGCTGGTGGTATCACGGCTGGTGCTTCATATTTTATTCCGCTGAGCAGCGAGGGAGACAGAAAAGACCAGTTCTCTTTCGGTACAAGTGTTAACTTCTATAACATGAATTTTGATTATTCAAAAATCAATACTGAAGAAGGAGGTGACCCATTATTGAGAGGTGAAGAAAGTAATATCTTTATGGTGTATGCCAACTTTGGTTTGGCTGCTACCTATAGAGGTCTATTCGGGGGTGTTTCCGTAAATGATATTGCATTGAGTAATGATGCTTCTATCGTAAACAACTACGAGCCTTCTCCAATTAAATTCTTCTTAAACTTAGGATATAACTGGAACATTGCTGATAACATTACACTAGCACCATCAGCATTGATCAACCTTAATACAAACTCAACGAGAATGATCGACTGGAACCTTATGGCGACGTTCTCTAACGAGATCAACGCATTCTCTTTCGGGGTAAGCTACAGAACGGTTCAGAACAGATTTGATAATCAGAACCTGAGTATCTCTCCCATTGTAAAAGTAAGATTCAACAAATTCATGATCGGAGCTACTTATAACCTTGGATTATCTGATATCCAGAGCTATGGTGGAAACAGCTTCATGATTGGTCTGGGTTATAACTTTGACAACTTTATTAATGTTAGAGGATTTAGATACTAATCAATTTAATTTAAATAAATTTGAGCTCTGAAAAATTTCAGAGCTTTTTTTATGATATATATTCACATTCCGTTCTGTAAACAAAAATGCAGTTATTGTAATTTTCATTTTTCAACATCCCTGAATTTCAAGGATGAGATGCTTCGTGCGATGAAAACTGAAATATTACTGAGAAAAGATGAGTTACAGAACAGAAACCTGAAATCCTTATATTTTGGAGGGGGAACTCCGTCTATTCTTTCAGTGGATGAGATCAGTTCTTTAATAGATGAAGTTTTACGACATTTCAGTTTTGAAAAAGATATAGAAATCACGCTGGAAGCCAATCCCGATGATCTGGATAAAAGTTTTTTAAAACAATTAGCCGGAACTCCTGTGAACAGACTGTCTATTGGTACTCAAAGTTTTTTTGAAGAGGATTTGAAATTAATGAATAGAGCTCACAATGCATCAGAGGCGGAGAGTTCTATCAAACGTGCTCAGGACTTTGGATTTGAAAATCTGAGTATTGATCTGATCTACGGTTCTCCTACTTCCAACCTGGAGATCTGGAAAGAAAATTTACATAAAACAATAGCGCTGGAAGTTCCGCATATTTCTTCATATGCTTTGACGGTAGAACCCAAAACAGCTTTGGAAAACTGGATTTCAAAAGGAAAAGTAAAAAGTCCCAAAGAAGAAGAGCAAAACAGAGAGTTTTACTACTTATCAGACTTTTTAAAAGATAATGGTTTTGAACATTATGAAGTGTCAAATTTTGCAAAACCCGGATTTTATTCCCGTCACAATTCTTCTTATTGGAAATATCAGGAATATTTGGGGATAGGACCTTCGGCACACTCTTATAACGGGTTTGATGTCAGAAGCTGGAATGTAGCCAATAACCAACAATATATCAAAAAGCTTAATGATAAACTGCTGGCCAAAGAAGAAGAACTTCTTTCCCAGGAAGATCAGTTCAACGAAATGATTATGATTGGTCTGCGTACCATTTGGGGAGTCGATCTTATCAGTTTAAAAGACAAGTTTTCAGAGAGGATGCTGGAGCACTTTCAGAGAGAAATCAAATCTAAAATAGAAGAAGGTATTTTAATCATTGAAAATGACCATTTAAAAATTCCTGAAAAGCATTGGTTTATGGCTGACGGAATTGCTTCTGATTTGTTTATTGTATAATGCTTACAGGTGTACAATATGCCATAAAATTCACTATTTTTGTATAAAATTTCGGGTCATTTGAAAACTAAAAAACAAGATTATTCACATCTTTCACCAAGCCAGCCTATCGGTATTTTCGATAGTGGGGTGGGAGGTCTTACCGTTGCCAAAGAAATCAAAAGGCTTCTTCCTAACGAAGACCTGATCTATTTTGGAGATACAAAACACCTTCCTTACGGAGAAAAATCCAAGGAAGCTATTATTGAATATTCTACAAAAATTACCAATTTTCTGCTGGCGCAGAACTGTAAAGCGATTGTAATTGCCTGTAATACGGCGACTGCTAATGCTTTGAATGAAGTAATGCAATCCGTTGCAGGAAAAGTTCCAGTGATAGACGTTATCAATCCTGTTGCTGAAAAGGTATCTTACGAAATCCACAATAATGTAGGGGTTATTGCGACCAAAGCTACGGTGAATTCCGGACTGTATAAAAAGAGTATCCGAAAGCATAATAAATGGATCAAAGTGGATGAACTGGCAACACCATTGCTTGTTCCTGCTATTGAAGAAGGATTTAAAAACCATCCGATTACCCATGCTATTATTTATAATTATTTAAGTAATAGCAAATTAAAAAATATTGAAACGCTCATTCTGGGATGTACCCATTATCCTCTTTTGATTGATGAGATCAAACAGTATTACGGAAATAGAGTCCGTGTGATTGATTCCCCGAATATTGTAGCCAATCATCTGAATATTATCCTGGATAAATATCATCTTTTAAATGATAATAATCCCAAACCGAATTATCATTTCTACCTTTCAGATCTTACCAAAAACTTTGAAAAGATCTCCAAGAAGTTCTTCGGAAAAACAATCGATTTAGAATTAAAAGTATTATAAATAAAAAAGCTGTTTCAGATGAAACAGCTTTTTTATTGTTTTTAACTATAGTTTCTCGCAGATTAATAATTATGCTTCCAAAATTACCTTTTCAGCTTTCAATCTTGTCTTTGGATTGAACTTCGGCTGATTGGAATCTGCTTCATCTCTTTCACCAATAGTTACAGCAAAAAGAGTTTCATATTTTTCATTATTCAGAATAGCATCATATTCTTCAGGTTGAATTCCTTCCATTGGAGTAGAATCTATTTCCATATCAGCACAGGCAGAAAGTAAGACACCCAACGATAAGTATACCTGATGTTTTAGCCAGGATTTTATTTCGGTTTCTCCTTTTGGCTTTACAAAATTATTGTAATAGGCCACAGATCCTTCAGGAAGTACTCCTTCAATCTGTTTTTCAAAATCTTCCGGATTTTTAAGGGCCTGGAAAACAATTAAATGACTGCTGTCCAGAATTTTTTCTTTATTAAAATAAGATTTGTCTGCCAGCTGCTTCTTTAGTTCCGGATCATTCACAAAAATAAAATTCCATGGCTGGCTGTTAATAGATGAAGGACTGAGGTTTAAAATCTCTTTTAAAGCTGTAATTTGTTCCTCACTGACTTTTCCCTGTGGGTTATACTTTTTTACAGTATACCTGTTTTTCATTTTGTCTAAAAAATTCATAATTTTATACTATCATTTTTATAGTTACAAAAGTAATTTAAGTTTACTAACTTTGCAATAACGGTAAAAAATGATAGTATAAATGTATACAGTAGATAATAAATCCTACCCTTGCTGTACCAGTGTCACCATGAGGTTCATAGGCGGTAAGTGGAAAGCGGTAATTTTACACCACTTAATTGATGGGGCAAAAAGATACAATGAAATAAGGAAGTCTATTCCTACCATTACGGAAAGAACGTTAAGCTTACAACTAAAACAATTAGAAGAAGATGGAATTGTAGACAGGAAAGTTTTTACAGAAAAACCTCCTTTGGTTGTTGAATATGAATTGACAGATTTTGGAAAAACACTACTTCCTGTTTTGGAAGCGATTACGAAATGGGGGATAGAAGCTCCTGCTATCTCAAAAAAAATAATCAGGAATTAAAGTTCCTGATTATTTTCTTTATTAGGTTCAAAAAAACTGAAACTCACGTTTCCGTATTTTCGGGTATCTACTAAATTGGGATGTTCCATTTTCATACGGCTTTGATGCTCTACAATAAGAACTCCGTTTTCTTTTAAATATTTATTGTTTAAAACAAGAGAAATCAGTTCATAGTACTTTTTCTCTTCCATTTCAAAAGGAGCATCGGAGAAGACAATCTCAAATGATTTTTTATTTCTGAATTTTTTAAGCCAGTCAAACACATCATCTCTTTGTACGTTGATCTGAAGTGACATACCAAGTTCAGAAGCGGTAGAATTGATAAAAGAGGTGTGTTTCGGATTCATTTCTACGGAAGTTACACTCTGGCAGCCTCTGGAACCGAATTCGAAGGTAATAGAGCCAATTCCTGCAAAAAGATCAAGGACAGCAATAGACTGCATGTCATATTTATTTTCCAGGATACTGAATAAAGCTTCTTTAGCAAAATCAGTTGTAGGCCTAACGTCAAAGTTTTTAGGAGCTGCAATTTTTTTAGCTTTCCATTTTCCTGATATTATTCTGAACATATTGTTGTTTAGGTTTTAGGTAATAGATCATAGGTGGCAGGTGATTATGTTCTAATCATTGTTACCTGCTGTCTGCAACCTAATTAAGTATAAAATTCTTGTTTGGAATATTGTCAAAAACGATTTTAAGGTTCTTAACAAATTTCTGAAGTTCGGAAATAAATGTTTCATTTTCCGTAGTTTCTCCATAAGCATAAAAGCTGGTTTCATTGATCCCGAAGCCTATTTTGCTTAATGTAAACATGATGAAGTAAAGAAAATCTACTTCTGAGTTCACATCCAGATTATTATAAAGAATGATCTTTTTATTGTCAATGGCAAAAAACTCACATTGGTTATGATAAAGGTTAATGTGGATTTCCTTATTGGTTTTATTATTGATCGAACTTAGAAACTTTTCTCCGGAGAAATTGAAATGGACAGGTATTGCCAACTCCTTTATTTTCTTATAATAGTTTTTCGGGAAAGTATAATAAAACTGAATGTTGAATTTTTTGTTGATAGAAAGCATCAGTTCTTCTTTCTCTCTGTCAGTAGGAGCATTGAAGGCAATCAGATCAAATCCTGCATCATGCTCGGAAAAACCTTCCGGCATCAACGTAAAATGATTAAATGCCGAAATGATATGGATTTCGTCATAGCGCTGCTTAATAAGAACTTCGTCCAGCTTTTGCTCAATAAGATTGGCTGGTGTCTCTTCAGTAACGAAATAAGACTTTTCCTCCAGAATGTTTTTGTTTTTAGCAATCTGGTAGATCAATCCGTCTTTGGTAAAAAGTAAATTAAGTACGTTCATATTTCAATTCCTGCAAATTTAGTGAAATTCTACCATTACCGCACCCGATTGATGGTGAAGTATTTCCTTATTATAAAAATCAATATTGACCTGGCTTTCCAATACATCGCGAACCATCCTCTGCAAAGTCCCGTCACCTATGCCATGAATAATTTCCAGTCTTTTCAGGTTATTTTTCCTGCAAAACTGAATTACTTCAATCAGTTTTTCCTTTTGAATAAACAATCTTTCAAAGCTGTCATAGTCATTTGGATTCTTTACCAAATTATGAAAATGCAGGTCTAAAACCAAATGATTTTTCTGATGTTTTTTAGAAATAACCTTTTTGGGCTCAGGTTTTTTCACCACTCTGATATTTTCATAAAGATCAGCATCTTTCGGCACTAATTTTTCTTTTGCATACTGGTGGGTGAAGCCATATTCGTCTTTAAAAACTACAATATTTCCCTTCACGGAAGTTACAACTCCGCTTAGATTTTCATCTACCACCGAAACCTTATCGCCAATCTTCATAATTTTTTATGACTTGTCTGAATCTATTATTGTGCAAAGGTAAAAAGTAAAATGTATTGAAAACAAACTCCTTTATCCTCAAACCCTCGTACGCTCTCACTCATCACACTCTCGGTCCAAGTTCTATAATTTCAAGATCTTTGATCTCTTCACCGTCCACCACAAAGCGCATCATTGTTCTTACCTTATGCCATCCCTGTTTTCCACAAGCTCCGGGGTTAAGGTGCAGCAGGCTGTTCTTCTGATCATACATCGCTTTCAAAATGTGTGAATGCCCTGAAATAAATAATTTCGGAGCTTTCTCGGCTATTTCTTTCTTGGTGAGTGGAGTGTATTTTCCGGGATAACCTCCGATATGAATCATCAACACTTCCAGATTTTCACAAAAAAAACGGTTCACTTCCGGAAATTCAGCCTGGATTTGAGCGTTATCTATGTTTCCATAAACTCCTCTTAGAGGTTTTATCTTTTCCAGTTGTTCAATCACCTCTAGACTTCCGAAATCTCCACAGTGCCAGACTTCATCAGCCTGAGAAGCATATTCTAAGATCCGGTCATCAATATAAGAGTGGGAATCGGAAAGGAGAAGGATTTTTGTCATTATCTAAGGGTTCTTTCAGTAATATTTTCGTGGTACTTATCTTTGAATACCGCTACACGGTCAGGATTAATTTCTCCATCATGATTGATCACTCTTTCTTTCAATAACCATTTTATCAGCTTTTCCATTCCTTTTTTGGAATTCATAAAATTGGCAATTTTGGCTATATCAGTAGATTCTACTTTTGTTTTTTCGGTTAGAAAGTTCAGAATAAAATAATCATCACTTACATATCTTGGCGTTTCATTGTCCATATATCGGTAAAGAAGAACTTCCTCGTCATCTTTCATGGAAAAAAATGAATATTGGGCTACATTGATCTTTTCAGCTTTCAGGATCTGTTTTCCATCCAGCAAAACTTTATCATCTTTGATGGTGACGTCCTGAGAAAAATATAAATTACAACTTATCATCAATAAGAAGAAAGCCAATAATCTGTTTACTGCCATTTTTACTATTTTTTTAAGACTGCAAATATAAACAAGCTTTCATAAACTGAGTCGGGATCTTAGTCAGTAATATTTTTTGTTTTCCTGATAGAGTCCAGTTTCTTTTCTATAGCTTCACTAAAAACCTTTTTTAATTTCAGTTGATTTTCTGTAAGCTTTGAAATCACAAAAGTACCGGTCATATTGGTATTGGAAGGAAATACTAAAGTCACAGTAGAATCTGAAGCTTTTCTCCAGCTTCCGATGTAACGGTCTGGCTTTTCACTTTTTTTGTTAACAGGCTCCTCCAAAGTATCATATCTTAAGGTAGATTTAATCAGATTTCCCGTGATTTTTCCATTTTTCTGAAACCTGATCCCTTCTCTTCTTGCTTCAAAGCCATCCTGCTTTTCATACGTATAGATATAAGTGTCCATTTTACTGAGATTCCAGGTTTGTAGAAGCAAAGGATTGGAAGTTCTGTCCTGGGCTTTGATACCACTGACTGCGAAAAGAGAGAAAATACAGATACAAATAGGCTTTTTCATGAATACAACTGATTTATCGGTAAAATAAGTAAAGTTTTAGCACTGCTAAAATGAGCGTCGCTTAATATTTAGTAAATTTGAGAAAATTAAAATAAACAATGAAACAGAAATTTTCTTTTTTCATTTTTCTCTTGACCGTAGGATTAGCCAATGCGCAGGTTGAAGAAAAAAAGATGGATGAACTGATCCAAAACACCCTGAAAACCTTTGATGTACCAGGAATGTCCGTAGGAATTGTAAAAGATGGTAAAATGATCTATTCCAAAGGTTTTGGAGTACGTTCTCTTACCTCCAAACAGCCTATGGATGACAATACACTGGTGGGGATTGCTTCCAATTCTAAAGGTTTTACATGTACGGCATTAGCAATCTTAGCAGATGAAGGAAAACTGAACTGGGATGATAAAGTTTCAAAATATATTCCTGAGTTTCAAATGTATGATCCGTATGTTTCCCAAAATGTAACGATAAAAGATCTTATCACACACAGAGCCGGATTGGGTCTTGGGCAGGGAGATCTTATGTTTTTTCCGGAAGGAGGAAACTTAACGGTTAATGATATTGTTCGTAATGTACGATACCTAAAACCGGAAAACCCGTTCAGAACAAAATTAGATTATAACAATGTTATGTTTATTGTTGCCGGAGAAGTGATTCACAGAGTTTCAGGATTAAGCTGGGCAGAATTTATTGAACAGAGAATTATGAAACCAGTAGGAATGACTTCAAGCTTTGGAAGCTACAACAGAGCAAAAGCAACAGTCAACAAAATTGATGCGCATGCTCCTGTAGATGGAAAAGCAATTGCTGTTCCCCACGACTGGAACGAAACAGCCAATGCTGCAGGTGGAATTATGAGTAACATTAAAGATATGACGATCTGGGCAGAATGTCTTTTAAATAATTTTACTACAAAAGATGGCAAAAAACTGGTTTCAGATAAAAATGTTCAACAGCTTTGGAGCCTGCAGATTCCAGATAGGGTAGCGGCGAAGAATCCATATGATACAAGTTTTTATGGATATGGTTTAGGATGGTTCCTAAGCGATGTTAAAGGGCACAAGCAGGTACAGCATACGGGAGGACTGATCGGAACGGTTACACAGTTTACTTTAATTCCGGATATGAAACTGGGAATTGTTGTATTGACGAATCAACAGTCTGGGGCGGCTTTCAATACTATTACCAATACCGTGAAAGATTCTTACCTTGGAGTAGCAGACAGAAACTGGCTGAAAACATATGGTGACAGAATGTCTAAAATGGAGACTGAATTCGACAAACAAAAGAAAGATGCTTTTGCAAAATCTGAAGCATTTAAAAAAGAAAAATCTCTTCAGCCAAAAGCAGAACAGTTTACAGGAATATACAATGATGTTTGGTTTGGGGATGTAGAAATTGCACAACAGGGAAATACGTATAGAATTTCATGTAAAAACTCTCCTAGATTAAAAGGAGAATTGCTGCCATATTCTAACAATTCTTTCATTATCAAATGGGATGACAGAAGCTATGATGCAGATGCTTACATTATTTTCAGCTATGATGAAAACGGAAAAGCAGAGTCTGCAAAGCTGAAAGCAATTTCTGATGTGACAGATTTCAGTTTTGATTTTGATGATCTGGATTTGAAGAGAAAATAAAAGATAAAATCGTAGAATAATATTCAATGGGAACGGGCTTTAGTCCGTTCTTTTTTGTTTGTTAACCACAAATGCAGTTAATTTATTCACAAATACCACTCATTTTAATAATGATTGAAAATTAGAACTGATAGAATTCAATAGGAACGTGCTTTAGCCCGTTTTTTTTCATGTTTACAGGGATAATGGCTTTAGCCGAAACTTAACCACCCCGTCAAAAAATAAATTTTTTGCCACCCCTCCAGAGGAGGGGAATATGAAGCATGTAAAAGAAATGATGGTTTACTGTAAAAGATTAAGATCCTGGTTTATTAAAGTAAGCTTTGTATTAATTTTCAAAGAATCTTTTGATTCATAATAAGTCTTCTTCTGTTTCTGACACGAGAAAAGAAGGATAATGATTGTGACATAAAAAAATAAGGAAGTAAAGTTATATTTTCCCAGGCTCATAAAAGAATAGCAGTTTCTTTTTGGCGCCATCAAATTCGGACCAGGATTCACAGTCTACTTCAAAACCGGCCACTCCACAGGTGGGAAAATGGAAAATATCTTCAGAGATGGAATTGGCAAAATTGGAAATTCCATTGTTGTGAGAGAAGAAAGCAACCGAATTCAGGTTGTCATCCAGATCATAAATTACAGATTCAAAGCTTCTTTCCGAAGGATTATACAATTTTTCATCAGTAGAACAGTTCAGCTGATAGGCTTGATTAAAAATTTTACAGGTATTCAGTGCACGTACCGCGGGGCTGGACACAAAATGATCAATGGAAATATTATTGCTTTTCAGGAATCTGGACATGTGCATAGCATCCTCCAAACCTTTGTCTGCTAAAGGTCTGTCAAAGTCCTCTGTTTCCTCCGGCCAGTCGCTTTTTGCATGTCTTACGAGGATGAGTTTCTTCATATAATTGTTTTTTGGAAGATTAAAATTATAAAAAAAATAATGGAATAAAACATGATTTATATAAAAAAACTGCGTTATGAATAAAATCAGTAAATTTTACTAAATTTGCAGACTTATGGGACAAATCCTTGCAATAGATTACGGAAAGGCTCGTTGTGGCATCGCTGCAACAGATGATATGCAGATTATAGCCAGTGGGCTGGAGACTGTAGAGAACCGTTCTTTAATGGAATTTTTGAAAAAATATTTCAATGAAAACAAGGTAGATGAAGTAGTAGTTGGGCTTCCCATAGATTTGAAAGGAAACGTTTCAGAAGTAGAAACTGATATTTTAAAATTCATAGAAGAATTTAAAAAAGAATTTTCGGATATTGCGGTTCACCGTTTTGATGAAAGATTTACATCCAAAATGGCTTCGTTTTTTATTTCCCAAAGTGGAAAAAGCAAAAAAAAGAGGCAGGAAAAAGGATTAATAGATAAAGTAAGTGCAACGATCATATTGCAGAATTTTTTAGAACAAAGATTAAGATGATTTTACCGATAAGAGCTTTTGGGGATCCTGTTTTGAGAAAAGTGGGAAAAGATATAGACAAAGACTATCCCGAATTACAGGAATTGATAGATAACATGTTCGAAACGATGTACAGCGCAAATGGCATAGGTCTTGCAGCGCCTCAGATCGGTTTGGATCTCCGTCTGTTTGTAATAGATGTAACGCCTCTTGCAGATGATGAGGATTATGAAGATATTAAAGATGAGTTGGCAGACTTCAGAAAAGTGTTCATCAATGCACAGATTCTTGAAGAATCAGGGGAAGAATGGAAGTTCAATGAAGGTTGTCTTTCTATTCCGGATGTAAGAGAAGATGTGAAAAGAAAAGGGACAATCGTTATCGAATATTATGACGAAAATTTTGTGAAACATACAGAAACTTTTTCCGATATTAGAGCCCGCGTAATTCAACATGAATATGACCATATTGAAGGCGTTCTGTTTACCGACCACCTGAGTGCTTTGAAGAAAAAACTGGTAAAAGGTAAGCTGACAAAAATCTCTCAAGGCGAAGTAAGCATCGGTTACAAAATGAGATTTCCAAAATAATTTAAACAAGGATTAAAAAATAATATAAAGCAAAAAGCTAGTGCTGATTGCAGAATTTACAAAAAATAAAATTATGCTGTTAGAAAAAATAATTTCAATTTCTGGAAAACCAGGACTTTTCAAATTAGTTTCTCAATTAAGAAACGGATTCATCATTGAAGATGTTACCAACAAGAAAAAAGTAAGCATTGGAAACTCAAGCCAGGTAAGTTTATTGGACAATATTGCCATGTTTACATTTGAGAAAGAAGTTCCTTTGTTTGAAGTATTTGAAAATATTGCTAAAAACAACGACTATAAGGAAACGATCTCTCACAAATCTTCTGATGCAGAGTTGAAAGACTTTATGTTGGTATCTCTTCCAAACTATGATACAGAAAGAGTATATTCTTCTGATATTAAGAAACTGGCTCAATGGTACAATATCCTTCATAAAGCTGGATATATCACTCCTGATAGCTTTGTAAAAGCAGAGCCTGAAACGTTGGACGGAGAGCCTGCTGAAGAAGTAAGCATTGAAAAAGAAGCTAAGAAAGCTGCTCCTAAAGCAGACAAACCAGCTGCTCCGAAAGTGAAAGCTACTTCAGCTGCAAAATCAGCTCCTAAAAGTACACACAGAAAACAAGGATAATTCATTCAATTTGAATTAAAAATATAAAGCCTTGTCTGGAAGTTCCGGACAAGGCTTTTTGTTTTTCTATTAGGTAGAAGGGAGCAGGGATTAGGTGGCAAATATTAGGGTGCAGGGATTGGGGAATTTTCTGCTAAGTTCAAATTTCGTCTGTATCTTTAAACATCAACCCCCGCACCTCGTATCTCATCAAACCCGTATCCCGTATCTTGCATCCCACACTCTGAAACTCCCAACTTTCACTCTCAACCTCTACCACAGACCCAAAATATCCCTTACATTTGTATAAGATTGAATTTCCCATTACTTATGAATACGAAACAAGAGAAACTAGAGGCCTTTAGCAGATTACTGGACATTATGGATGATCTGCGTGAAAAATGCCCGTGGGACCAGAAACAGACCCTGCAGTCACTGCGCCATCTTACCCTTGAAGAAACCTATGAGCTTTCAGATGCTATTTTGCAGGACGATTTACATGAAATAAAGAAAGAGCTGGGTGATGTCCTTCTTCACTTGGTTTTTTATGCTAAAATCGGTTCAGAAAAAGAAAGTTTTGACATTGCAGATGTTATCAATTCTCTTAATGAAAAGCTGATCTTCCGCCACCCTCACATCTACGGAGATACTGTCGTGAAAGATGAGGAAGAGGTGAAACAGAACTGGGAGAAATTAAAACTAAAAGAAGGTAATAAATCGATCTTAGGAGGAGTTCCCAAAAGTTTGCCGAGTCTTGTAAAAGCTTACAGAATTCAGGATAAAGTGAAAGGAATAGGCTTTGAATTTCACGATGCGGAAGATGCCTGGAAAAAAGTAGATGAAGAAATTCAGGAGTTTCATGCGGAGACCGATCTTGATAAGAAAGAGCTGGAATTGGGTGATGTGTTTTTCTCGCTGATCAATTATGCAAGAATTTCAGGAATCAATCCGGATTCTGCTTTGGAGAGAACCAATCTAAAGTTTATTTCAAGATTTCAAAAGATGGAAGGACTTGCTGAGGAAGAGGATTTAAAGCTTGCAGATATGTCTTTGGAAGAAATGGATGTCCTTTGGGAAAAGGCAAAAAAACTTTCGTAAGTCCTGATTGGAACAATTAATGCTTCTTATGTTCAGTTAAAAAAAATAAAAAAATATGTTACGCTTGCTTATTCTACCTGCTTTGTTTTTATTGAGCTGCAATCCAAAAGCTCAGAATTCCCCTACTAATGGGGACGAACTAAAAATACAGTTTTCCTTACCCAAAAAGTTGAAGGAAGTTTCCGGAATTACTTTGTCAAAAGATAAGAAGACTATTTGGATGATAGAAGATAGGGGGAATAAAAATGCAATATACGGACTGAACGATAAAGGAGAGATGCTGGCAAAAATACCGGTAGAAAATGCTGAAAATACAGATTGGGAAGATATTATATCTGATTCTGAAGGAAATGTTTATATCGGAGATTTCGGGAATAATGATAATGACAGACAGGACCTTGCCATTTTAAAAACAGATTTGAAAGATAGTAAACAAACAGTTACAAAAGTTGTTCAGACTACAAAATTCCATTATCAGGGACAGACGGAGTTTCCACCTAAAAAATCAAACCTGTTGTATGACTGTGAAGCTTTTGTAGAAATGAATGGAAACTTTTACTTATTCACCAAAAACAGAAGCAAAGGTTTTGATGGTACTTTTCTGGTATTCCAGGTGCCTAATAAAGAAGGAAATTTTGAAGCAAAGTTAATAGGAACCTTAAAACTTGAAGGCGGCTATAATGATGCAGCGATTACATCAGCAACTATCAATAGTACGAAAGATAAAATTGTTTTACTGACGCATAAAAATGTACATGTTCTTACCGGATTTACTGCCGATAATTTCAGTGCTGCAAAAATTCAGAAAATTCCTTTACACCATAATTCTCAGAAGGAAGCCATTGTTTTTCTTGATGATAAAACAGTAATGATCGCTGATGAGAAAGGGAAAGAAGAGGGTGGAAATGTGTATACATTTTCTTTTTAAATAGCTTATCCCTATTTTTGCGGCTGATTAGATGGATATGAAGAATTTATTCTATATTTTATTGGCACTAAGTTTATTTTCGTGCAGTACCAATGATGATGCAATAGAGCGTACGCAAGCGGAGTTAGAACCTGATAAAGGGTATATTTTTGAGATGGATTATCGTTTTTCTACGATGCCTAGTCCTGAAAAGTATTACCAGTTTACCTATGAAAATAATCGCTTAAAAAGTATGCTTGGAAAATATTATTATTCTACAGGTATTGGTGGTTTTTTCAATTCTAATGTACTTACCCAGCTGACATATACTAGTAATAAAGTGCAAGTGGATCATTTCGGACCAGAGGGATTTGTCACTTATGGAACGGTCATCTATTTAATGGAAAATAACAGACCCATAAAAGCTGAAAAGTATGTGAACAATACCGCCGGCTATCCTTCCTACTTGGAGACATCAAAAAGCTATACATATGATCAAGATAAAATAGTAACCTATCAAAAAAACGGAGGTTGGGAACTTTATACATCCTATTATTTTGATAGCAAAAAAAATCTTATTAAGAGTGAAGTGTTAGAAAAAACGGGAGGTGTAGATAATAAAATAACGACGACTACCTATTCTGATTTTGATAATGCTGCAAATCCATTCAAAAAACTGTATTTGATCAATGATGATTTTTACGAAAAAAGTTTATCTACCAATAATTTCAGAGCAAAAGAAACGATTAGTCAATATCTACCGAACCCTGCTAATGGCAATATGACGTACCCGCCAGGGCATTCAAGTAGTCAATGGAGTTACAAATATGATACAAACGGACAGGTATTATTATACTTTCCCTACCCATAAATATACTAAATACAAAATCCACAGATTTACTCTGTGGATTTTTTAAATATATGAATGTAATTGAAGTGATTGAAATGTTTATTACGGCGTAAGATATGATATGTGAATATTGCCGCTGGATAATCGGAAATTCTGGGTATAACGGCAGCGTATTCTGAACGTCTCCCCGGTATTGAAGAAATTGATGGATGAAAGATTATGATTCAATCCCGTAGTGCGTTCTCCATGTCCTGTAGAGATACCGGCAAGCGTTGTGACGGTTGGAGAAACTTTCTGAATGTAAGAATTAGCTGTTCCTGCAGTCTGTCCTGAAGGATTCAGATTAAGGTCATAGGTAGCATAGGGAACAATATTATAAAACCCAGGTTTTACGACCGTGAAAAGACCTGTTGTAGAGTTATAAGTCAAATAAGCAGTGTCAATCTTATTGCTTACATTAAAGATATAGGTTTGTGAATAACTTTCATGAGTGTTGACAGGAGTAGAGTGAGTGCCTGTGTAACTTCCACTTGCTGGATTGATATCCGTTTTATTTCCAACATACACTACCTTTAAGAAGTTTTCAGATTCAATAGTTTTCCAAACTGGAGTATTTCCTGTCCCGTTTGACATTAAAAACTCTCCTTTGTTTCCTGAATTTCCCCTTGTCCTATCATCGCCACCCACATTCAGGTCTTTTACTACCTGAAGGGAACCGTTGACATGTAAAGTATTTTGTGGTGTAGAAGTCTTTATCCCTATCTGTGCATTCAGACCTATGGACATGACTAGTAACACCATATATAATAGCTTGTTTTTCATTCAATTGTTGGTTTTTTTGTTTAGTTGGGACAAATATAAAATGTTTTTAAAATGTCTGTTTTTTAAAGAATTAATAAACATATTGTGCTATTTATAGGTTTTGACTATATAGCTGAAAATATGGCCTTTAGATAAAGGCCATATTTGTTTTATTGATGAAAAATGTGAGCTGAAAATTAGAATTATTAAATTTAATTTAAATTGATATTTTTTTAGATATACAATTTTTGTTGATTTAATTTTTTGTTTATCAGTATTTTGTGATTGTTTTTAAATGGTATTTTGATCTGAAGAAATTAGACTTATTTTCTTATTTCACGATAGGATTTAAAATTTCATTCCTACCCCTGCAGAAACCCTTCCGCCATCTGAACCATAGAAATAATTCAGCCTTGCAGACACCATTTCTACGATACTCAGCCAAACCCCAGCCCCAGCCGATTGATGCCATTTTCTGGAATTTTCACCGTCATTCCATACACGACCGATATCATATCCAATAAGGATTCCCATGTTTGCCGGAGCAATATTATTTCTTACCCTTCCGAAATCCCATCGAATTTCAGAGTTATTGATAAAGTATGATCTTCCGGAGAATCTTTCGTTTCTGAAAGCCCTCATACCGTTATTACCACCAATGGTTGCGGCCTGATAAAATTCAAAATTATTATTATTGATCCACATGACGTTGCTGGAGTTTGCAAATACAAATTTTCCTTTTTTATCAATTCTATGATCAACAGCAAGCTTTCCTTTTACAGTCACGAAATTTTTATTAAAATCGGAAAGAGTTGCTTTCCAGTCGGCATTAACCATGAATTCCAGCCCAAGAGTAGGGAAGGCTACATTATCAGCATTTTTATAGCCAAAAGTATAATTAGCTCCTACAAACTGCTGGCTGTTAAATACCCCCGGTCTTACGTCTGGTGACTGGTTGATGAATCGATCTGCTTTTTTCTGTACTTTATTATCCTCAAAAGTCAGCTGAAACTGATGACTGAGATTCATCCAGCTCTTCTGAGAGATGGAAGGAGCAAAGTTGAACTTAGAAATTCTGGCTCTGTTGTATTCTCTTTCCGTATCTTCTTTGTCGTACTCACTTTCATTGGAAAGCCCAAAGAAGTTTTGAGAAAACCTTGGTGTCGTATAAAATGCATCCAGATTGATATCCCATCCTGAGATTGCTTTTTTGAACACTCCTTTATACGTAAGACTGAATCCTGCTGTAGCTGTATAAAAATTAGCTTTTAAGCTGTGTCTTTGAGTAAAAGGATCGCGGATAAAATTATTAACGGTATAATTAGCCAAAACTCCTACAATAACACCATCATCGGGGTTGTAGTCTAAATTTGGATAACCGGCAAATGAATTGTATTTCGGATGCTTATAATTATAACTGTTGATGTCGTAGTCGTCAGTAATATTTTTGGTTGCATTGCTGGCATTATAAGTATTCTTCTGAGATTTAAAATCATAAATCTTTACTTTTCTTCCATCACCAATAGTATACGTATCATGATTATATCCACCGATCAGTCTGATCGTCATTTTAGGACTTCCGGTTCCGTTTACTTCATAGATATCATCATCTTCCAATCCGTAGATCCACAGTTCTTTTGTTTTTGAATCGTGATAGGTCTTTTCAAAAACAAGCTCATTCTTATCCTTATTCTTACCCAGTTTGTATTGCTGTACAAGAACGGAATGTCCGTTTTTGGTGATGACAAATTTATCAGGACTTACAGTACCTGCCAGAGGCACTTTTTTCTGCAATACATCATAATACTGAGTCGCATAGCTCTGGAGTTTTGTCTTTCTTATTTTCAGTTTTCGCTGGATTTCAGCGATGGTATCATCCTGTACTTCTTTCGGAAGATTATGGAAAGCATCATCAATATCCGCATCGGTAAGATGCTCCTGGATATATTTTGCCTGCGTTTCCCACTCTTGCTGGTCAGCACCTTTTAAGAAAACCAAATCCATAGGATAGGGTTCCATAGCCAGCCATTTTACACTGCTGATGTCTTCTGTAAAGGTTTTCATATGGCGGATGGCCGGAACATTCATAATCACTTTAAATGCAGCCCCGTCATATCTACTGAAGGCCTGATCCCTGTCTTTAGGAATAGGTTTATAGACAACTTTGTCGCCCACTTCATATTCTGCCCATTTCCACTGATCCGAGTGTCTGTCCCAGTCACCGATAAGCATATCAAATAATCTTGCTCTGATGTAAGATTCTCTGTCAACAGAATATTTATTGCTTTTGTTGAGGTTTTTCAATACATCATCTGTAGAAACGATATCTTTTGCATTGTCAAGATAGGCCAATGTTTTAGGATCAGAAGAAAAACGTTCTTCAATCATGTACATTTCATCTCCATAGTTCTCGTTATATCTTCCCAAAGCATGTTGTTTTGGGATATAATACAATTTGGGATTACTGTGCAGAATATTCAGTTTTTCTGACATATTCCCAATGGTAAATGGAGTAAAAGGATGGTTGGTCGTATAAAAATCAAGCAGGAATTTTTCAGGGAAAGTATCTGCAAGCTCTTCTCCTAATGTACTTTTTTGGAAAGCCATATTATTAAGGAAACGAATGGCACTTTTTTTCACACCGCGCATCACAAACTCCTGTCCGTCTGTTGATTTTAATCGTAAACTGTTGGATTGGTTTCCTCCTCCTTCTCTGAAAGGAATATATCCTCCGTTCAATTCTGAAAGGTTGGCCGTTGGAGCTTCAATCGGAATTCCATAATATCTTCTGTAATGGTCTCCCCAAAGCCAGCGATAAAACTTCCTTTTTTCGGTAAGCTGTACCGGATAAATGGTTGAAGAGAAGGTCGCCGGAAAAGAATTTGGAAAATTATTAACAAATGCATCCGGTTTGGAAATGACTGAAATATGAGTCAGTTTTTTAAGCTGTGCGTCTTTTGTTGAAAAATACTCAACATCCGTACTTTCATTTTTTCTGAAATTTAAAACCGCAAAACCGCTTCCCCCATAAGAGAAGTCCGTTTTTTCGACAATGGTAGAAGGATCTGTTTTAGAGCCTGCACCACTGATGATCTGTCTGAAGTTTCCATCTTCGTGATATTGAAGATTATGATCATGTCCGGAAACGAAAATAATGTTTTCTTTATCCTGGACGATACTTTTCAGTCTGTTCGCCAGATCTGCATAATGTTGGTTATTAATATCTTCAGGACTCGCTCCGGAGGAACTCCTTACTATATTGATGACACTTGCAACTACAGGAACTGGAACCTTACTTTTTAAAGGGAAAAGATGAGATTTCGCAGAATTAAAGCCTGCATGCGTTCCACTGCTGATAATAGGATGGTGTAAAGCTACAATGATTTTTTTACCCTGATTTTTAATGATAAGATCTTTAAATTCGGTAAAGAAATCCTCGCGGGTTTTGATATTACAGTTTTTGTTGATCCCCGGATAATTGTCCCAGTTGGCAATCACCCATTCCGAATCAATAGCGATAAGCTTGATGTCTTTGGATAGGTTGATATCGTCAATTGGGCATCCGTTTTTAGGGAGGAATGCCTTTTTATCGTCCAGATATTTTTTTACCAGCCCTTCCTGGGTATTCAATCCTTCCAGCCCGTTGTACCAGTCGTGATTTCCGGGAATTACTAATGTTTTCCCTTTGAAGTTTTTAGTGATGGCAAGCTGATTTTCCAGTTTTTCTTTAGCTGAAGCATACTCTTTATCGGTTTCTTTGGGCATCCCGTTAGGATAGATATTATCTCCCAGAAAGATCAGCATAGAGTTGCTGTCGGCAGAGTCCAGCTTACTTTTTAGTAAATTCAGAGTCTTTTGTGCCTGAGGTTCATCTGCATTTCCAGCATCTCCAATCAGAAAAACTTTAAAATCATTTTCAGATTTTATTTCAGAATCTTTTACTTCAAATAAGTTTTTGCCCTTTTGCACGTTATAGGTAGCACAGGAATAAAGGGCTCCTGCGGACATTACTGTTCGAAGAACAATAGAAGTATTTTTTAGATGAGTTTTAAAGGATAAATTCATAAATTTACATTAACAAAAATTCAGGAATGAGCATTCTACACAAAGCTAAAAATTATGTTGAAATCTTATTCAAAGATAAGTTATCTTCAGTATATTTTTATCATAATTTTATCCATACTGCCTATACAGTCAATAAGGCAGAGGAAATCATGAAAAATACTCCTGTCTCTGAAGAGGATCAGGAGAAGGTACTCGTCGCATTATGGTTTCATGATACCGGGTATATAGAATGTGCTCTGAACCACGAGGAAAGGAGCGTAGAGGTTATGAAAGCCTTTTTACATCAGGAAAATTATCCGGAAAGCTATATTGCAGATGTTGAAAAACTGATTCTGGCTACGAAAATACAGTATGAACCTCAGAATTTACTGGAAAAAATTGTAAAAGATGCCGATTTCAGTCATTTTGCAGGTCATGATTACAGTGATATTTCCGATGCTTTGAGAAAAGAATGGGAATTGACCAATGTAAGATGTTTTTCCAATGAAGAATGGAATGCCGGTAATCTTGATATGCTAAAGAATAAGCATACTTTTTATACAGATTATGCCAAAGAAAACTGGGAACCCCTGAAAAAGAAGAACATTAAAAAGATCGAAAAGAAGCTGGAAAAAGAAGAAGATAAAAAAGAGAGTAAGAAGGAGGTTTCAGAGGGAAAAAAGGAAAAAGAAAAATCAGACAGAAGTGTAGATACTTTATTCAGAGTAACCCTTAACAATCATACGAGACTGAGCGATATTGCAGATAGTAAAGCCAATATTCTTTTATCAGTAAATGCGATTATTATTTCGGTTTGTCTTTCTGTACTGGTTCCGAAGCTGGATGCTCCTAAAAATTCACATTTGATTCTTCCAAGTTTCATATTGCTCTTGTCAAGCGTACTGACGATTATATTTGCGATCTTGTCTACCAAGCCGAATGTGACAAAAACTACGTTTACCAATCAGGATATTGCGAATAGAAAAGTAAACCTGCTGTTCTTCGGAAACTTTCAGCAGATGTTGTTTGATGATTATCACAATGCGATGAAAGACCTGATCAAAGACAGAGATTATATTTATGATTCTATGGTAAAAGATTTATACTATCTGGGAAAAGTTCTTGACAGGAAATACAAGCTTTTATCCATTACCTATAAGATCTTTATGGCCGGGATTATTATTTCCGTTCTGTCTTTTGGGATCGCATTCCTTAGTCTTTAATTTAAAATAAATATACACAAATGATAGTCAGACAGCGAACGAATTGGCTGAAAATGCTATTTATATGGAGAGGATCTGTGTTGAAGAAAATTGTAGTTCAGCTCACTATGATTACGCTATTTTCTTTGGCTATCTATTTTTTTAAAGGGAGAATCTTTGATTATAAAGTGCATCTTAATCCTACCATTTTTACGCTGATAGGATTGGCACTTGCCATTTTTATGGGATTCTGTAATTCTGCGAGCTATGACCGTTTCTGGGAAGGCAGAAAACTTTGGGGGTCACTTGTGATTGAAACCAGGTCTTTGACAAGGCAGATTTTATCATTAGTAAACGACTCTTCTCCCGAATCCAAAGAAGAAAAACAGAAAATCATTAAGCTGATCTCGGCATTTTCCTGGTCGCTGAACTTTCAATTGAGAGATAAAACCGGTACAGAGCATCTTGAGAGACTGCTTTCTCCGGAACAACTGGCGCAAGTAAAGGATAAAAAGTTTATTCCAAGTATTATTCTGGGGTTTATTGCCGACTGGCTCAACGAGCAGAATAAAAAAGGAAATATAGATACCATCGTGATGACCTCTATGGATCATCAGTTGAATCAGTTTTCTAATATTTCCGGGGGATGTGAGAGAATTTACAATACTCCGTTGCCGTTTGCTTACAGTGTTTTGCTGCATCGCACCGTATATCTGTATTGTTTCTGGCTTCCCTTTGGATTGGTAGATTCTTTAGGATGGATGATGCCTTTGATCGTTCTGTTGATAAGCTATACCTTTATTGCCCTCGATGCCATTATCCAGGAGATTGGTGAACCTTTTGGTGAGGAAGAAAATGATCTTGCCCTGAACAGCATTTGCCGTACCATAGAATTTTCTATTTTTGAACAGGCAGCAATTCCTCAGGGAGAATTGAAGAAACCGGATACTTATTTTATAGACTAGAGCCTTTCTATATCTTTCAAAAAATCGCTTATTGAAATTTCAAGAACATCACTAATTCTCATAAGGCTGAGAACAGATGTATTGAACCCCCTCTTTATATCCTTGTCATCTGTGAACTTTCTACATCTACCATAAAGACAAGCTATTTTTACAGACGCAATCCTTGGACTCTTTTTCCAATTTTATACAATCTTATGAAATCCAAATCTTTCACAGATTAAAGTTCGGATTTTGTAATTAATTAAGAGTGAGCAAATTTGCCTGCTTTTAATTTCTACGTTTGTGAAAAATTTATATATTTAGGCACACAAAAATTAAAAACACATGAGAAAAAAAATGAGTCTCAGGTTGTCTTTATTGATAGCCTTATTTGCCACTTTATGGTCCTGCAGGAATGATTATCTCCCCGATCAGCAGGAAAATGACTACAATGCTTTCCGATATACTTACAAAAGGATTTCTTTAGAAGAAAGCAAGCACAAAATCAACCTTATTCCTGAGCTAAAAAAAGTCAATGAGAAACTGAAAACCCGCGAAGCTTATGCTTCAGGAAAAGCTGTGAAATACAGCAACGGAGTTTCTGTGAATACAGATGATGTGATCTATATAGAACGAGGCCCTAATGTTCACAGTTATACTTTTCATATAACAAGGGACAATGAACCTGAAAATGCACCTTTGGAAAACCTTGTTCTGAGTATTCTTCCGGATGGTACTTACAAAGAGCTCTTAATTACTTATGATTTTACATCACAGGAAAAACAAATCCTGATGAATGATGGTTCTGTTGATACAAAAGGGAAACTCAATGTAGAAGAGTTAAACCCAGGGACCTACAATGGGGGAGGATTAGTAAACAAATCTGATATTTCGTGTCAATGGATAGAAGAATCTTATTTTACTTCCTGTAGTGAAGGTCAACACTTCAATGGAGAAGCTTCCCAATCACAAGGAGGTCCTTGTAAAGCAGACCAGCCTTCAAAAATGGTGACTGTAGTTATTCATAGATGTAAAGTGCTCCCAGCTTCTACAGCATTGGGAGATGATGGAACTGGTGGCGGTGGTGGACCTTTTGGAGGACCAGGTGGAAATAATAATGGTACGCCTACAATACCTAACTTTATACATCCGAGAAATACACCCTGTGGAAGGTTGAAAACTCAAAATCAAAATGCAGATTTCAAAGCTAAAGTTACTGAATTGGATAAAAAAGAAATGTTCGACAAAGAACAAGAGACAGGTTTTGCTGCAGCGTATGGAACAGTTTCCTATGAGCAGATGCTTAATACTCCTAATGGAAATGTAAAATTACCGGACGGAAATAAGTATTTTGGATTTATGCATGTTCATTTAAATTTGGATGGAGTAGTAAAAATATTTTCCCCATATGATATTACCACTTTTTTAACCAGTTGTGTTACAAATGCTAAATTAACAGGAAATATGTTGGATACGTATGCAATGGTAATAACCTCACAGGGAAACTATATTCTAAAATATTCAGGAGATGGTAATTTTGCCATTACTTATGGCCAATTAGAAAGTTGGCAAACATGGTATGATAAACAGTATTCAAAGTTATATACTGCTGATGAATTAACTCAGGAAAATGTAGAAAAAGTATTTGCACAATTTTTGAAAGAACAAGTAAATATTATCGGATTAGAAATATACAAGTCTGACAAAACTACCGGTAATACGAGTAGATTAGAGTATGATGGAAAAGACAATCCTGTAAAATTAATACCTTGCCCATAAAACAATTAAATTATTATATGAAAAATATATTCTTAATTATACTACTTAATATCTCTGTTTCTTGCATGGCACAGATTTATCCATTGAGAACATTTACAGATATTCCTGAAAATGCTTATGAAAAAGACACCAATAATGAGTTTAAAGATTATGTGGGAATTTGGAAAGGGACTTGGAATAATAAAACCATTTTTCTAACTTTTAAAAAGATTACTAATCAATATGATAATGTATTTAAATATTATAGAGATTATTTAATCGTAAAATTTAAAGTAATAGATAATAACGGAAATATTTTATTTGACAATACAAATTTGGCTGATGATAAAGCTAAAATATATGGAGGAGGTTTTAAAAAAATAGATGATAAGTATTCTCTCATTTATAGTGACCCGGATTTATGTCATACTTCTGGTACAATTAATATCAATTTTATGGATTCTAGTAAAACAAAACTGGATTGGAAATATTTCTATCGTAATGAGGTTGTAACCGTAGATTGTCCTTATTATAATACTGAAATTCCTCAGCCATTACCGAAAGAAATTGTATTAACAAAACAATAAACAAAACCTCCAATCTTGATGGTTTTGTTTCCAAAAACCTATTATGAAATATTTATTTTTTCTTTTACTATTTTTTGCTGCTTTTTCTCCTTCTCAAATTATCAAAGATTCAATTTTGGGAAAACCCAAGTTTGTGAAAGAATCAGTTATTTTTCTAAATAATGCAGGTCCATATACTTTTATGAATGGTGATAATGAGTATGGCCATGCAACAAAAATGACTCCCAATAATTTAAGGAAAAGTATGAGAGATACATGGTTTGAAACATATTTTTGCAGATATATAAACAACGAAACATATTATGATAGAAATCGGAACATCGTAAAAGAAACATGGTATTATAAATCAGGAGAAATTGTTGATGATTATACGTATGCGTATGATCATTTAAACAGATTAGTTATTAAAAAATCTAAAAATAAGTATTCCGAAACCTCTCATAATTATTTTTATGAAAAAGATAGTAAAACTCCAAAATTTGGAGAGTATTATTACAACCGTGAAAATACTGCAGAAAAATATGGAGGTAATTTTGAACTTTCCAAACCTTTATTTGTTTCAAAATTTGATATTTTAACAAGAACAGATAGTCTTTTTGTAATTACAAATGATATTTGGAAAAAGATGAATGATAGTGCTTATATCCGAGATCAAGATTCTATTTTCCATAAAAAATTAAGCAATGTAAAGATTTATAATAATCAATATAAAGTAATTGAAGAAAAATTTTTTGATTATAAAAGTGACTATCCCAACAAGAAAACATCTTTGGGTGCGCATCTTAAGTACGAATATGATGAGCTAGGAAATTTAATAAAACAAACGAGTTTCAAAAACGGAAAAATATCTTCATTCATTATATTTGAGAATGGGAAAAAAGTAAAAAAAGAAGATATTGATGGTGGAAGAATCATCTCGACTGTTTATACTTACACTAAAGATCAAAAGTTACAAAGAGAAACAATATATTACAATGATAATATCTGGAATGACATAAGATTTGAATTTAGAGGAAACTACATAACCAAATTGTTTTATTTAGATAAAACAGGAAAAGGGAATAAAGAAATAGTACCAACAGTAGTAAACTTTAAATATAAGTTTGATAAGCAAAAAAACTGGACAGAAGTGGTCAAAAATGTAGATGGGAAGGATTTGTATAAGTGGATTCGAAAAATTGAATATTATTAAGTAATAAGATAGAAATCGCAGAACATACTGCGATTTAATTTTTATACCAATGACACCCTCAGCGCCAGCAATCCCGTAATTCCCTGAAGATCTTCTACCTTCAGAAACTCCACATCATGCTGTAAGACGTCTTTTTTCTGGAGCTTAGAGATGTAGTCCAGGTATTCCTTTTGGTTTTCCATTCCGAAATAGACGATGGTAATTTTTCCGGGAGCGGTGATACGTTCCGAAGAATCTTTGACATGGGCTTTATCCAGCCGCTTTTTGATGATCTCGTAATAAGAATTGTAGGCTCCGTCTACATCGAAGCGTTTTTCATCCATTCTGAAACGGATGTCTATTTTTTCATTATACACAAAAATCAGCGAGGCAATATCCAGCTGTATAGGAAGATCTTTTTTGAAAGACTGGAAGTCGAGCTCCATTTTACAGATGGTCTTCAGCTGCCAATATCTCAGTTTGTGAACAATTTTTGAGTTATAGTGAAGCTCGGGAGCAATCGTTGGACCAATATACAGGTTATGTTCCACACCATCAGACTTAAATCTTTCATAGTAATGGGGGAAAATTTCCTGCGCTTTTACCTGGCTTTCATCCAGCATATCAGCAAGCTTTCTATTGACCAGAGTAATAGAGTCATCCAGCTTTTTTCGATGGTTGTAAAACAGGTCTGTTGGAGCAAAGATATGTGAAAAATAATCTTTGATCTTTGCCTTTATTTCTCTGGAAGTCCTTACTTCAAGTTTTCCCTGTAGAAAAGGATGAATTTCTTCCCTTAATAATCTCTGGAAGCGTTGTTCTGTATCAGCTTTGATCTCATTATTCAGTTCATTTTCGAAAATATCCAGTGCCAGCAGGAATTTTTCCGAATCGGAATTGGTGAGTAGAAAAATCTCGTTAAGCCATTCAATCTGCTGATTGAGGTCCTGCAGCATCAGGTTATATCGCTTTTCCGAAGAAGAACGAATATCCGAAACACCAAATAGCGGAGTAAGGGTTTTAAATGAAATCTGTTTTAAGGTGTATATTTTTTTTCCAAGTGATGCCGTGAAGTATTTTTCAGCTTCATTTCTGAACTTCCAGACTACACTGTCATGGATCGTAGTATATTCACGTTGGATAATGGCTTCTATCTGGTAGTTTTTCTCAAAGTAGAATCTGTTCAGAGAGAAAAGAACCATATCCGTGAAAAATTCCAGTTTTTTAAGTTTTAACCCATTGAAACTTCCGGCAATAGGAGAGGTAAACTCCATGATTGCAAGGAGCTCTCCATCTTTCATGATAGGAATTACCATGAAGCTGTTGACGTTATTGTCCTTTAAAATACTAAAGGAAGGAAGCTGTTTTACATTTTCATCGAGTTTGTTTACATTGGAAACAACTACTGGTTTTGAATTATGATTTAAATTATTAAACGTATTCTTACGGGTCTCTTCATCAAAAGTGTTGATCCAGAAATCAAGAATATGATTGGTAAGAAGACTGTCGTAAATAGGAAGTTTATCAAGCTTCTGTTCTTTTTTGTTGAAGGTCATAAGCCCAAAGCTGAGTTCCGGGACATCAAAATAGGATTTGAAAATTTCAGTCAGGTTTTCATTAGGATTCAAATCTTCAGGATCAATCTCGATCATGCTTGATTTCAGGTCAGAAAGTGCAACTTCAGAGGTGCAGTCTACCAGTGAAATGATGGTGAATCCTTTCAATATCCATGATTGAGAAGGGAAATATTTTTTCCACAATTTAAAATCATCCAGGTTTTCCAGAAGCATCTCCAAAATATCATCAGATGGGATCTTGGCATCTTCTGTGGGAGTGATTTCCGTAAAGTCTGAGTTGACGGTAATCTTATAATGTTTCATGATTCCCTGTTTGTTGGGGATATCATAATAAAACGGAATCGTGCTTTTAATATCTTTTTTGAAATAGCTCTGAAGAATCAGACAACAGCAGAACACATAAAATTCATTATCTGAAATATTTCTGAGTTCTATTTCGAAGTCTTTTCCGGCATCTTTAAGAATATCCTTAAACCTTTCGGTATAATTGAATGTGATGTTAGAAAGAGGAATACTTGCCGCTTTGATCTCATTTTTGGTAAGACCGGTTGGGAAAAGATCGGCAAGCAGCAATCGGATGAGGTCTTCATATTTTTCGAGAAGAGCCGTATCCTCGAATCCTTCCCGAAGCTCTTTAAAATTTTTGGTACTCTCGATCAGGGATTCTGCATAATTGACTCTATATTCCAATCTATCGTTATATCGGATATGCTCCAGAACATCCAAATATTTTTTGAATGATATATAAACCTGAAAAGGAGAGTCTTTTTTGTAGAGATTAGCCAAGAGCTGAAATTTAGAGTAAAGTTATGAAAAAAGCAGAATATGGGTAGGATGGAAATTTTATTTTATTGTACATAATTTACAGATACTTTCAAAAAGATTGCAATGTATTTTGTAATTCTTTGCTGTTTTTTGGAAAGACAGATTACTGGGTTATTGATTAATAAATTCTATTGCTTTTTCAATTAGAGGATCCTCACCATTTCGTATGGATTGTAAGTTCTGTTTGACCTGAATATCAATAGAAATACCTGTTCTTTGGGTTCCTTTTCCATTGGGGTAATATACTCCTAGTCCACTTATTGAAGTGCTTACTCCGCCAGGAAGAAGTATTTTGGAAACATCTCCGTCTGCACCTGCTGTTTGAGAACCTATCACGACAGATTGGGGAACTGTGCGTAAGGCCATCACAATGAATTCTGAAGCGCTTTGCGTCGTTTCATCCACTAGAATGGCTACTTTACCTTTGTAATAATTACGGTTTGTTTTCCCAATTTTTGCATTTCCACTCACCTCAAATTTTCCGGGATGTTGTAATGATGTTGTTTTAAATTGAGCAAATTCTTTGGAGGTAGGAAAAAAATAATCAGAAAGGATGGAGGTTGAAAACTCTTTAGGATAACATCGGAGATCAATGATAATTCCTTTTTTATTCATGAATTTTTTCATCACCGTATGAATTTCCTCTTTTGTGATGACAGCAGGATAGATATACCCGATATTATGATCCAATTCTTTGTGTGTCGGAATACTTTTTTCCAGGATTAGATCCTGACCGGGAATTGTTTGTAAACTGATATCCGACAATTTTCCATTATTGTGTTGTAGGGTTATGACGATATCATTTTCATTTGTTTTGAGAATGATACTGCTGATATCTCTGAGAAGCGCTGCTTTGTTGGAAGCAGGTATATATTTTGCTTTTTCAGCCAGAAGATCATTTACTTTTTTATGATTGATCTCTGTTATAATATCTCCGACGGCAAATCCCGACGCTGTATTTTGTTTACTGATGTCTGTGATGACCAGCTGATCACCGATAAATCGGGTTTTCAAAGGGGCTTCATTGATGCCGTAAAATTCATCAATAATACTTCCGAAATCGTAAATGCCGGCATGGGTATCATTGATCTCTTTAGTAAGTTCCAGTAATACCAGTTTGTAACTGAGTTCATCATCGGTATGAACTATTTTCGGAATGTAATCTTTCAAAACGAGATCCCAGTTTTTTCCTATGAGGTCTTTATAAGGGAAAAAATAATTGATGCTATTCCAGTAACGGAATAATGCAAGAAGTTTCATCCCGTCATCGTCCCATTTCATCCGTAGATAGGATTCTTCATTTTTAAATATCGGATTTCCTTCATTGGGAACCCAATCAATATAATAATTTTCTTTGATATCTGTTTTTAGGGCAGTACTGAAAGATTTGCACCAGCTGTATAATAAGTAATCAAAGTTTTTAGAATTTATATTGGGTAAAAAACGGAATAGCTCATAATCCCAATTGAGATTTCCTTTTGAATTTTCCGGGCTGTGATACTTCAGATATCCCCACGTTTTTCCCAGCTGATATAGGTTATCGATTTGTTTTTTATTGAGTCCGTTCATCCTGAATTGAGAATCGAGAAAGAATTCATCGGGAGATTGGGATAAGTCTTGAGGTGAAAGTTCTTCAATATTTTTTCCGTCTATATAAAGTTTAAATTGATCAAACAAGACTTTTTCTTTTCCTTTCAAAAATCCACCCATCATAATTTTATTGGAGGCTTCAGGTATATTAACGGTAATCGTGTATTTTTTCCAATCTGTAGTTCCGTTGAGGTTTTCGGTTTTGATATCTTTTGATTCAATTTGAATTTCCTGTTGATCTTCAAAAGTTATAAACAAGCCTGCGGAATTTTCCACATTTTCTGTTTTTATATAACCTTCCATTGTTATTTCTTTTCCCCGGTAACTGTTGATAAGAATATAGGCAATGCCTCCTGTACGGTCTGCCGTATCAGATTGAAGACTTACCGATTTTTTCCCTGAATGAGATTGGGTTGATTCTATTTTTACCTTGTTGTTTCCCCAGCTGAACCAGCCATCAGGTAATAGATTATTTCCTGTTTTTGATTCAAACCCGAAATTATAATCTTTACTATTTTGAGAGTGGCAAGAGATGGATAGCAGCGTAAAAAATATGAGGTAGAAAATGTTTTTCATATTCAATTAAAAGAGGGTGGTGTACAAATTTAACAGAGACAAAAGTTAAATATATGCGGAGTTTCGTGGTTTTGTTTTTTCAAATATAAGCTTTTGTTTTTATCCATATATGACCCCCTGTTTACAATAAAAAAGCACAACTGGAAAGTTGTGCTTTTTATTATCTTAAAGTTCAGATCTTACAATCCGAACATTCTTGCAAAAAGGTCAGGGAAGATTCCCAGAATGATAATTGCTGCAATGATAACTACCGCAACAATGTTGTAAGTAAGCGTTACTTTTTCTGATGACTTGAATGTAGATTCTTTAAAGAAGAACATTGAAATGATCAGTCTTAAATAGTAAGCGATAGATAGGGCAGAACCTAATACGGCTACCAGTACTAAGAAAGCAGCACCGTTCATCGCTTGGGAGAATAAAGCAAATTTCCCCATAAACCCAGCTGTTAAAGGAACTCCCGCCATTGAAAGCATAGAGATCGCTGATGCTGTTGCTAATAAAGGTTCAGTTTTTGCCAATCCTTTGAATGCTCCAAAAGATGTTTCTCTTTTTAATTTCTCTACCCAGATCAGACACATAAAAACTCCTACTGTAGATAAAGAATAGGCAAATAAGTAAAAGGCAAGGTTATAGGTAGAAAGGCTTGTCATTCCAAAGAATACCAATCCGATATATCCTGCGTGAGAAACTGAAGAGTAAGCTAACATTCTTTTTGCATTCGTCTGAGCAAGACCCATAACGTTTGCCAATAATAAGGTAATGATTAAGAATACGCCTAAAACATTGATCCATTCATGAGTAACTCCGGCGAAACCAAGAGTCATCAATCTGAAGAGCGCAAAGAATCCAGAGATCTTTACCACACTTGCCATGAAAGCGGTAATCAATGATGGAGAACCTGCATATACATCAGGACTCCACATGTGGAAAGGTGCTAAAGCTACTTTGAATGCCAATGCACAAAGAATCAGTAATACTCCTAAGATGAACATTACATTCCCTGAGTTGGCTACTCCGAAATCATGGATCTTATAAAGATCAAAACTTCCAGCACTTCCGTAGATGAACGCAATCCCAAACAGTAAGAAACCTGTTGCAAATGCACCCATTAGGAAATATTTGATAGAAGCTTCATTTGATCTCAGATCAGTTTTGTTAGCTCCAGCCATTACATATAATGGAATAGAAAGGATTTCAATACCCAGGAACATCGTTACCAGATTCTGGTATCCGAAAAGGATAATCCCTCCACATAATGCAAATAGCATCAATGCATATAATTCTGACTGGTGGCTTCTGTGGTTGCTGAATGCAAAACCTCCCAGGAAGAATAATAATAATGTTGTTACGATGGAAATTTTAGTGAATAACGCCGTATTGTCACTGTACTCATACATATGCTTGTAATGGTCGAAGAACGCACATTCAGGCATAAAACTTACGTACAATGCGATGATTAATCCTAAAATCCCAATGTATCTTGCGAATTTTCCTTGTTCGAAAACTCCTGAAAATAACGCAATAACTGCCGTTAGGAAAACAATAATTAAAACACTCATAATATAGATTTGAGATGTGAGATCAGAAGTTTAAAGTTCAACGTTTAAGGTTTCAAGTTCCAGAATCAATAGTCTCCTGTCCCTCTTCTTTTACGCTTCTAAATCTCTTAATTTTTTAATTTTTAAATCTTTAAATTCTTAATTAGCCATTGCTGTGTAGATAAACTTCACCGAACTACCCACCATGTCGATTATCGGTTGTGGGAAAATACCAAGTAAAATCACAAAAACCGCTAAACTTGCCAATACAGAAAATTCTACACCGGATAAATCTTTTGCTGTGCTTAAAACGGCTGCATCTCCTTCTCCGAACATTGCTTTTCCGTAGAATCTCAATAAATACACCGCACAAAGAATTATCGTAAGACCAGCAATTACTGCTGCTGTTCCGTTAAAATCATATACAGACTTTAATAGAATAAATTCCCCGATGAATCCATTAGTTAATGGAACTCCCATTGAACCTAATATAATGATCAAGAACAATACAGCAAATTTAGGAGCTACTTTAGCTAAACCACCCATTTGTCTGATGTCTCTTGATTTAAATCTCTTGTATAAAATATCACAACAGTAGAATAATCCTACAACGTTGATCCCGTGAGCGAAAGTTTGTACCAAAGCTCCTTCTGCTCCTTCTACATTGAAAGTTCCTCTAAGAGTAACTACTGCAGAAGCGAAGATCCCAGCTACCATCAGTCCTACGTGAGAGAAAGATGAATAAGCAATGATTCTCTTCATATCCGTCTGGATAATAGCAATCAAAGCTCCGTGAACAATTCCTACGATAGCAAGGATGATCACGATCTGTCCTGAAATTCCCGCAATCGGAATAGGAGTGATGGGTAGTAAATAACGCATTACACCATAGATTGCCATCTTAAGCATGATCCCGGATAACAACATCGATCCTTGAGTAGGAGAGTAGGTATAGGTATCAGGCTGCCAGGTATGGAAAGGGAATACAGGTAATTTCACTGCAAATGCAAAGAAGATAAACCAGAATACCACAGTCTGCTGTGTTTCGTTCAGTTGTGCATTGTATAGATCCGTTAAAGCGAATGATGCAGAGTGGTTGTACACATAGATCAATCCGATTAACATAAATAAAGATCCAACGAATGTATATACGAAGAATTTCGTAGTGAATTCAAACCTTTTATTTTCTTGTCCCCAAAGTCCGGCGATAAACCAAATTGGAATCAATGTTACTTCCCAGAAAATGTAGAACAACAATCCGTCTAAAGAAGTGAACACTCCTATAAGACCAAACTGCATCAACAGAATCAATCCGTAGAATGTATTTCTGTAGTTTACACTTTCATTGAAAGAAGATAAAATAATGATTGGAGCCAGAATATTGGTCAATAATAAAAGAAGCATGCTCATTCCATCGATACCGAAGTGAAGAGAGCTCTTCATAAATTGTGACCATGGATAATTGATCTCATGCTGCAATACACTGTCTACTGTCGGAGTAAAATCGAAATCCGAAAGTATATAGAATGTTACAAGCATTTGTATCAATGCAATTCCAAGCGCCAAATATTTGCTGGAATTACTCTTCCATGCAAAAACTAATCCCGAACCTACTAGGGGTAATAGTAATAATGTTAATAATAAACAAGACATTATTATTGTAATAAAAAGTTAACAATTAATATAATTCCCACCGCTAAAGACATGATAAGGATATATGTCTCTACATTTCCGTTCTGTACACGCTTCATAGCTTTACCGCTGTCTTCAGCACCATCACCTACAAAGTTTACAAAACGGTCTAAGATACCCTTATCAAACATTTTTCCTCCGCGTCCTAATCCTTCAACAGTTTTTACAATCAATGCGTTGTAAAGTTCGTCAATATATAATTTCTTAGCAGAAAGCTTTTCCCATCCGGTGTAGTTCTCTTCTGCGATAGCCATCTTTTTCTTACTTACATAAGTATTTCTAACGATGAACCATACGGTAAAGAACATAAGCACTGTAGCTGCTAATAAGATCATTTCAGTATTGAAAGGTACTCCGGAAAGAGTAGCTTCCATCTGGCTGTAGCTTTGTTCCGTAAGAACAGGCTTTAACCATTCCATCAGTTTGGCATAGTGCCCGTGCCCGATGAAGTGTGGCAGGTTGATAAAACCTCCGATTACAGAAAGAATAGCCAATACGATCAATGGTAATGTCATATTTGATGGACTTTCGTGTAAGTGGTGTTTTTGTTCTTCAGTACCTCTGAATTCTCCATGGAATGTCAGATAGTATAGTCTGAACATATAGGTTGCAGTCATTGCCGCTAATACAAACAAGATTACCCAATAGATTGGATTTTTAGCGAAAGCTGCTACTAAAATTTCGTCTTTAGAGATCATCCCTGATAATAAAGGGAACCCTGAGATGGCTAATGTTCCGATCAGGAATGTAGCGTGGGTAAGAGGAATATATTTCTTAAGACCTCCCATGAAACGCATATCCTGTTCGTTGCTCATTGCATGGATTACTGAACCTGCACCCAAGAATAATAAAGCCTTGAAGAATGCATGTGTCATTACGTGGAACATGGCTGTTGTATATGCTCCAAGACCTAAGGCAATGAACATAAATCCAAGTTGTGAAACTGTAGAGTATGCCAATACTTTTTTGATGTCGTTCTGACGAAGTGCATAGAATCCTGCTAAAGCAGCAGTCAGGAATCCTATCAGTAAAATTCCTCCCTGTACTGTAGGTGCTAAAGTAAATAAGAAGTTTGATCTTACTACCAAATAGATCCCTGCAGTAACCATCGTTGCCGCGTGGATCAACGCTGATACAGGAGTAGGCCCGGCCATCGCATCCGGTAACCATGTATATAAAGGAACCTGAGCAGATTTACCGGTAGCACCGATGAATAAACTCGCTGTGATAAAGATGATCACTGTTCCGTCTAATTCAAATTTTGAAGCATTTTCTGCTACAGAAAGATAATCTACAGCGTTTGTCTGAGAGGCAATCATAAAGATACCGATCAACAAAGCAAGGTCACCAATTCTGTTCATGATGAAAGCTTTTCTTGCTGCTTTACCGTATTCTTCGTTAGTATACCAGAATCCGATCAACAGGTAAGAACAAAGACCTACCCCTTCCCATCCAATGAATAAGATTAGGTAGTTGCTTCCCATCACTAAAAGTAACATAGAGAAGATGAAAAGATTCAGATAAGTAAAGAACTTATAGAACCCTTTATCATGACTCATATATCCGATAGAGTATAAGTGGATCAGTGAACCGATACCCGTAATGATCATCACCATCATTAAAGAAAGCTGATCGATCTGGAATCCAAAATTGATTTGAATACCATTTACTCTAAACCATTCAAAAGCTTTTACGATTACAGGCTGGCTTTCAGAATTGAAATTCATAAAAAGACTTACAGCGATACAGAAAGATCCGAAAACCATTGCTGTAGCCAAAGATCCCACCAATATTTTTGGAAGATTTTTCCCGAATAAACCGTTAATAAGAAACCCTAAAAGTGGTAAGAGTACTATTGCATATACTAGATTCTCCATTCCTATCCTCTTAATTTATTAAATATACTCACATCTACAGAACGGGTGTTTCTATATAGCATCGCAATAATTGCCAGACCTACCGCTACTTCAGCAGCTGCTACCACCATAATGAAGAAAACTAAAAGTTGTCCGTCGCCGTTGCCTTTGTACGCTGAAAAAGCTGCCAATAAAAGGTTTACAGAATTCAGCATAAGCTCTACACAGCCCAGAATCACAATAGCATTTTTTCTAAGCAATACTCCCATTACTCCCAGACAGAACAATACTGATGAAAGAATGATGAAGTATTCCAAAGGGACGCTTTGTATAAAAGTATTTACTTCTCCCATAATTTTATAAATCTTTTTTACCGATTAATACCGCGCCTACAATACCTGCCAGAATTAGGATGGAAGCAAGCTCAAACGGTAAAACATATTCATTAAACAAAAGTCTACCCAGATTTTTCGTAAGACCAACACCTCTGTCTACATTTTCAACTACAATATGGTTGTCTTGTACTCCTCTGAAAACACCTAATACTCCTACTAAAAGAATACCTGCAGTAAAAACTCCAACAAATTTTAAAGTATTGTTCTTCTTACTTTCGTCTCCTTTATTAAGGTTAAGCATCATTAAGATGTAAAGGAAAAGTACCATGATGGCACCTGCGTACACTATAATCTGGATAATTGCCAAGAACTGTGCATTCAAAAGAATGTACATTCCTGCAATTGAAAACATCGTAACAATTAATGACAGAATAGCATATAAAGGATTTCTTGCAAATACGAAGTAAACCGCACTTGCCACTGCTAAAAACGCCACCAAGAAAAATAAAATCTGATCCATTATTTTACCGCATTTTTTTGTTTCTCGGATTGTCTTGTCGTGATATCAATCCTTTCATTTATTTTTTCAACTAATTTATCTTTTCCGTAAATGAAAGAACCTCTGTTGGTTTCTACATCTACCAATCTATCAGTAAGATAGATCGCAGATTTAGGACAAGCTTCTTCACACATTCCGCAGAAAATACATCTTAGCATATTGATTTCATATACTGAAGCGTATTTTTCTTCTCTGTAAAGACCTTTTTCCTCTTTAGTTCTTTCAGCAGCAGTCATCGTAATGGCTTCTGCAGGACAAGCTACCGCACAAAGTCCACAAGCTGTACATCTTTCTCTGCCTTCTTCGTCTCTTTTCAAAACGTGCTGGCCTCTCCAGATGGTCGTTCTCTGTTTCTGTACTTCCGGATACGAATATACTGCGGGAGCACCCTTTATCACGGTTCTTACAGCATGCTTAAATGTAATCCCCATCCCTGTAAAGATCGCAGGCAGGTAGATTTTTTCAGCAAGGGTCATTTCTTTATTGGAAACAACTTTTGATCTGTTTGTAAGTTTCATTTAATTATAGATATTAGATGTTAGACACCAGATTTTAGACTAATCTTGTCTGTTATCTTAATTATTTAATATTGATGATTGAATATGATAGGCTAAAGATAAAGCTTTGATTTCATTATCAAATTTTCAAATCAGCTCATTTTCAAATTTTCTTAGTTTGCAAATGCTAAAATTACAGCTCCTGTAATTAATAGGTTTACCAATGCCATTGGAATTAATGTTTTCCATCCCAAATGCATTAACTGATCGTATCTGAATCTTGGAAGCGTCCATCTGATCCACATGAAGATCAAAATTCCGATTACAGTCTTCGTTAAGAATGCTACAACACTCAAGATCCCTGCAGCGTTTTCGCCCCAGTTCTGAGTTACCCATTCAATACCAGGATAGTTATACCCTCCAAAGAAAAGAACGACCATGAAAGCATTAGAGATAAACATGTTCACGTATTCCCCGAACATATATAAACCTAATTTCATGGAAGAGTATTCTGTAGAGTATCCTGTTACCAATTCAGATTCACACTCAGGTAAATCGAAAGGGTGTCTGTTGGTTTCTGCTAAAGCAGCTACAAAGAAAACAAGGAAAGCGATCGGCTGGTAGAAAATATTCCAGTTCATCCCGGAAACCCAAGGAATCACTCCCCATAATTTTCCAGTCGTCTGACTTTCGGTGATTTCTTTTAAATCTAAACTTCCAGACATCATAATGATAGAAAGAAGTGCTAATCCCATTGCCAATTCATAAGAAATCATCTGAGAAGAAGCACGGATAGCACCTAGTAATGAATATTTGTTGTTCGAAGCCCAACCTCCAATCATAATTCCGTAAACCCCGATGGAAGCCATTCCGATGATGAAAAGTACACCAACGTCAATGTTAGCAACCTGAAGATCAAAAGAAGTACCTGCGATATTTAAACTTTTACCCCAAGGAATAACAGCTCCTGTAATCAATGAAATAAACATTACCAAAGCAGGTCCTAATACGAATAGGAATCTTTCTGCATTGGCCGGCGTAAAGTCTTCTTTGAAGAAAAACTTTCCACCATCAGCAAGAGGCTGCAGCAATCCGAAAGGTCCAGCTCTGTTAGGACCAATTCTATCCTGCATGATAGAGGCAACTTTTCTTTCTGCCCAAGTAGAGTAGGCTGCAATCGTTAACGATAGCAGGAAAAGTGCTAGTACAAGTATAAGTTTAAATGTAAGTAAATCCATTTTTATTTTTATAGATGTTAGATATTAGAAGTTAGATATTAGAATGAAGAAAGTCTGTCATCTAATATCTAAAATCTGAAATCTTATTAAAATTATTTTTCGTCTTTTTCACTGATTTCTTTAGCCATCGGATTGTCTAAAACTCTTAGCTCATCTTTAGGCTTTTCATAGTGGTTCAATGAAATTACAGAGTGTCTGTCGATATGTCTAGGACCTTCGATGTTCCAGTCTGATAATTCTTTTCTTTCGAAACGGCATGTATCACAGATGAATTCTTCTACTTCACCCCACTGGTCTTTTCTAGCAGTTACTCTTACCACTTCATCTCCTTTCATCCATACTACAGCTTTTCCAGAACACTTATCACATTTACAAGTAGCATTCATCGGTTTTGTGAACCAAACTCTGCTTGTAAAACGTGCTGTTCTGTCTGTTAATGCTCCTACAGGACACACGTCAATAACGTTTCCGATGAAGTCATTATCTAAAGCTTTATTTAAATAAGTAGAAATTTCCGCGTGGTCTCCTCTGAAAAGAATACCGTGTTCTCTTGTTTCTGTAAGTTGATTAGCTGTCAATACACATCTTGCACAAAGAATACAACGGTTCATATTCAATTTGATGTTCGGTCCAAGATCATCAGCTTCGTAAGTATTTCTTTCAAATTCAGTTCTTGTCTGAAGATTTCCGTGCTCATAACCCAGATCCTGAAGATGACATTCTCCAGCCTGATCACAAACAGGGCAGTCCAGCGGGTGATTTACCAATAAGAACTCGGTAACGGCTTTTCTTCCTTCCTGAGCTTTCTCAGAACTAAGGTTTTTTACCTCCATACCGTCCATTACATTAGTTCTGCAGCTGGCAACTAATTTTGGCATAGGACGCGGATCAGCTTCAGATCCTTTAGAAACTTCTACAAGACAAGTTCTACATCTTCCTCCACTGGTCTCCAATTTGCTGTAGTAGCACATAGCAGGAGGTACAGATTTACCACCGATTTGTCTTGCAGCTTCCAAAATAGAAGTACCAGGCAAAACTTCAGTAGTCTGTCCGTCTATCGTTATTTTGAATTTTTTAACTTCTTCGCTCATATCGTATGCTTTAAGCTTTATGCGTTAAGCAATAGGCTTTGTTATTTATATTTCTTAGTATTAAATGTATATCCAATTCCTGCTAGAACTTGTCCGAAAACAAAATCCTGGCGGGCTTTATCAGGTTTGTTATTTAATGTAGTTTTAATATCCCACATATTAATATAACCAGCTTTTCCTTCTACTCTAAGCATCCAGTTTTTCCAGAAAACTAAGTTAAGACTGGATCTGATATCGGTTCCCATCCCTGCAACATGAAAACGGTCACTTCTTTCATTTCCAAAAAGTTTTACATTACTTTTCGGAAACATAAACCCGATCCCGGCTCCGTAAGACCATACTAAATCTATATTTTTCTTATGAATAAGATTTTTGTATTTCTCAAGACCTAAATTTTCATAATTTAATCCGTCTGTATGTTCAAAAGTAAGGAACTTCTCATCTGCCAGGTTTACCTGTCCGTTTTGTACCATTCCTGCATATTCAGGATCTGAAATATGTCCATTAAAGTTAACCGTTTGATTTTGATCCATCACATATTTCATGTGGTCAATCCCTAAAACAATGGCTAAGTTATCTTTAATAAAATATCCTATTCTGAAATTATACTGCGTTACAGTAAACCAACTTGGATCAAAATAAACGATTCCAAATTTTGTAGGCCTGTCCTGTGCTGTTACATTATTCAATTGAAAATCGTATCCGTTTCCAGTAAAGTGGATGTCAGAATTACTATAAGCCGCTCTGTTCCATCCATAAAATACGAAAACCTGACCTTTCTTGCTTAATGGATTAGGCTTTTCCTTTTTTTCAGCTTTAATCTGCTGTTTCTCACTCGCTACATATGATAAATCCTCTTCAACGGATCTATTATAGTTTGCAGTATCTGTTTTCTTATTCTGTGCAAACACAAAATTCGACATCATTAAACCAACAACTAATAACTTCTTCATTTTAACTAAGCATTTTTTTCAACAGCGGGGATAGGATCTGCATAATGTGCCAATCCATAATTTTGAGTCTGAGACAACTCTGGGTTTTTTACATGCCACTCAAATTCATCTCTGAAGTGACGAATTGCTGCTGCAACTGGCCAAGCCGCTGCATCACCCAATGGACAAATGGTATTTCCTTCGATTTTTCTCTGGATATCCCAAAGTAGATCGATATCTTCCATTTTTCCTTCTCCTTTCTCGATTTTCTTCAAAATCTTGTGCATCCATCCCGTTCCTTCACGGCAAGGGGTACACTGTCCACAACTTTCATGGTGATAAAATCTCGCCAATGTCATGGTATGTTCTACGATACACTGATCTTCATCCAAAACGATGAAACCTCCTGAACCCATCATCGTTCCGGTAGCAAAACCACCATCTGCCAATGATTCATAGTTCATATATCTTGGCTCTCCGTTCACGGTTCTCAACAATAAATTAGCTGGAACAATCGGAACTGAACTTCCTCCAGGAATACAAGCCTTTAATTTTTTTCCGTCTTTAATACCGCCACAATATTCATCAGAGTAGATAAATTCTTCTACAGTGATGGTCATATCGATTTCATATACACCCGGTTTGTTGATGTTTCCACAAGCAGAAATCAATTTCGTACCTGTAGATCTTCCCACCCCGATTTTTGCATATTCAGCACCTGTAATATCAATGATTGGAACGATTGCCGCAATAGACTCAACGTTGTTTACCACTGTTGGTCTTTCCCAAAGTCCTTTTACAGCCGGGAATGGCGGTTTTAATCTTGGATTTCCTCTTTTTCCTTCAAGGGATTCAAGCAATGCAGTTTCTTCACCACAGATATATGCTCCACCACCTCTCTGAACATAGATTTCCAAATCGTAACCTGTTCCTAAGATATTTTTACCTAAAAATCCTGCTGCTTTAGCTTCTTCAATTGCTTCTTCTAAGATATCCGGAATCCATGAATATTCTCCACGGATATAGATATAAGAAACATTAGAACCTAAAGTAAAAGATGAGATAAGCATTCCTTCAATCAATAAATGAGGAAGAAATTCCATCAAATATCTGTCTTTGAAAGTTCCCGGTTCAGATTCGTCTGCATTTACGACCAAGTGTCTTGGTACACCTTCTGGTTTTGCCAAAAAGCTCCATTTCATCCCTGTTGGGAATCCTGCTCCACCACGACCTCTTAGTCCTGAAGCTTTTACTTCTTCAAGAATTTCGTCAGGAGTCATCTTCAAGGCTTTTTCAGCTGCAGTGTAACCTCCCTGTTTACGGTATGTTTCAAAGTAGCGAATACCTTCTATATGTGCGTCTTTAAGTAAAAGTTTTTTACTCATTGTTTATTATGCTTTTAGCTATGGGCTTTTGGCTTCTAGCTTTTTTGTAATTATTTAAAAAATTAACTAAGCTTAAATCCGAAATTCAACATTTGGGATTTAAAATTATTTTAGTCTAAAGCAACTTGTCCCTGTCTGCAAAGATCAAGGATTTCATCTACTTTTTCTATCGTTAAATTTTCATGAAAGAATTTTCCTAGCTGCAGCATTGGTGCATATCCGCATGCTCCAAGACATTCAGCAGGCTTTAATGTGAACATACCGTCTTCAGTAGTTTCTCCATCTTTAATATTCAGTTTGGTTCTGATATGGTCCAGAATTTTTTCGCTTCCACAAACCATACAAGGTCCTGTTCTGCAAACTTCCAAAACATATTTACCCACCGGCTTCATATTAAACATCGTATAGAAAGTAGCCACTTCATATACTTCGATCGGCTGGATACTTAATAGTCCGGCAACATAATCCATCACAGGAACATCTAACCAACCTCCGAATTCTTTCTGTGCTAAGTGAAGTACAGGAAGAAGAGCAGATTTTTGTCTTCCTTCAGGATATCTTGCGATAATTTTATGTACCTGTGCTAAACTTTCCGGTTTAAAAGCTATTGTTTCGCTCATTTTTGAAATTTTAGATTTTAGATTTTAAATTCTAAAAGAATAACGGTCTAAAATCAATTTATAATTTATAATTCAAAATTTATAATTCCAGTTATGCGTCTAATTCTCCCGCAATAATATTCATACTACACATCGTTACAATGGCATCTGAAATTACAGAACCTGTAATCATTTCAGGGTATGCCTGATAGTAGATGAAGCATGGTCTTCTGAAGTGAAGTCTGTAAGGGCTTCTTCCTCCGTCACTCACAAGATAGAATCCTAATTCTCCGTTTCCACCTTCTACAGCATGGTAAACTTCTCCTTTCGGTACATCTGTTTCTCCCATTACAATTTTGAAGTGGTAGATCAATGCTTCCATTTTACTGTAAACATCTGCCTTTTCAGGTAAATAGAAATCAGGAACATCCGCATGGAATGGTCCTTCCGGAAGGTTATCGTATGCTTGGTTGATGATTTTAAGGGATTCCCAGATTTCCTGTTGACGAACCATGAAACGGTCGTAAGTATCTCCTGAAGTTCCTACAGGAATAATAAAGTCGAAATCTTCGTATGATGAATAAGGCTGTGCAACTCTTACATCGTAATCTACTCCTGCTGCACGTAGGTTTGGACCTGTGAAACCATAGCTTAAAGCTCTTTCGGCAGAGATTGCTCCTGTACCGATGGTTCTGTCCATGAAAATTCTGTTTCTTTCTAATAAGGTACCGAATTCCTTAAATCTTGCAGGGAAGGTTTTTAAGAAATCTTTCAGTAACTCATGGAACTTAGGCGTGAAATCTCTTTCAAATCCTCCGATTCTTCCCATATTGGTTGTCATCCTTGCCCCACAAATCTGCTCATACATATCATAAATACGTTCTCTTTCGATGAACATGTAAGTAAGACCTGTAATGGCTCCTGAGTCCATTCCGGTTACCCCGTTACAAATCAGGTGATCACCAATTCTGGCAAGTTCCATAAGGATAACACGCATATAGTCTACACGTTTTGGAACTTTAACTCCGATCAGCTTCTCCACTGTCATGTGCCAACCCAGGTTATTGATCGGTGCAGAACAGTAATTCATACGGTCAGTAAGGGTAGTGATCTGAGAATAGTTTCTTCTTTCAGAAATTTTCTCAAATGCTCTGTGGATATATCCTACCGTCTGTTCAGCATGAAGGATTCTCTCTCCATCCATCGTTAAGATGTTTTGGAAAATCCCGTGAGTAGCAGGGTGGGTAGGTCCTAAATTGAGGGTATACAATTGTCCGTCAATTTGTTCCTTACTTTCGTACTGGTTTAGTATATTAGATAATGAGTTATCTTTCATAATTTAAATGCTTTAGGCTATAGGCTATAGGCTTTAAGCTTAATGCTTACTACTTATGGCTTATTGCATTATTTTTTATCTTCCGAACATATTATCATCCTTGTCGGTTCTGGTACCATCTTCAAGGCGATATTCTTTCAACATTGGGTGGTATCCAAGATCTTCCATATTCAAGATAGGTCTAAGATCCGGGTGTCCTTTAAACTTAATCCCATAGAAATCATACGTTTCTCTTTCCATCCAGTTAGCTCCCGCATATAATTCTGTAAGAGAATCCACCTCTATATTTTCTCTGGACATGAAGATTTTCAGACGTAATCTGAAATTGGCCATCATATTATGCAAATGGTATACAACACCAATTTCCTTGTCCGGGAATTCAGGATAATGAATACCACAAATATCCGTAAGGAAATTAAATTCCAAAGATGAATCTTTAAGATAGTGAATGATTTTCTTAATATCTTCTTTCTTCACTTCAACCGTTAGCATATCATAAGGTTCTGAGCTTGAAATGACAGATTCCGGAAATTCTCTTGTGATTGCTTCTAATACAAATTCGTTTGTCATCTCCGTTTAGTTGCTTATGTTGTAAGAATCTAATAATTTCTGATATTCAGGCATGTCTCTTCTTCTGATACTTTCACTCTCTGCAAGAGCCTGTACCTGCATTACTCCTTCAATAATCTGCTCAGGTCTTGGAGGACATCCAGGAACATACACATCTACCGGAATAATTTTATCAATTCCCTGAAGTACAGAATATGTATCAAAAATACCACCGCTGGAAGCACAAGCTCCAACTGCGACTACCCATTTTGGCTCAGCCATCTGAGTGTAAACTTCTTTCAGGACTGGTCCCAATTTCTTTGATATAGTTCCACAAACCATCAGCATATCTGCTTGTCTTGGAGAGAAAGAGTTTCTTTCCATACCAAATCTTGAAGCATCATAAGTGGGGTTCAGGGTAGCCATAAACTCGATACCACAACAAGAGGTTGCAAATGGCAATGGCCAAAGTGAAAACTTTCTAGCCATCCCGATTACACTGCTCAGTTTTGTTGCGAAAAACCCTTCTCCTTCATAGCCTTCGGGAGCAGGTGCATCTGTTCTTATTACTGGTTTTTTATCTGACATCTCTTAGATTTTAGATTTTAAATTTCAGATTGTAGATTAAAACATCATTTTCTATGTTTAAAATCCGATCTAAAATTTATAATTTTTGATTTTTAATTATCCTACTTATCCCAATCCAGCGCACCGCGTTTCCAAACATAGAAAAACGCTACGAAGAAGATCGCAACGAATGTAAGTACGGCAAGGAAGCCTTCCATGCCGAATTCTCTGAAGTTTACCGCATAAGGATAAAAGAATACGATTTCAATATCGAATAGTACGAACAATACCGCTGTCAGGAAGTATTTGATAGAAAACGGTGTTCTAGCATTTCCTTCTACAGGAATCCCGCATTCCCAGCTTTGGTTTTTTACAGAGTCTCCTTTTTTCTGTTGTGGCCCCAAGAAATGTGCCCCAAGCAAAGAAACCGCTACAAATCCTACTGCTACACCAGCCTGGATAAGGATTGGAATATAACTTTCAGGTAAATTCATTTTTGCATTATTATCTCAATTTGCAAATTTAGCGAATAAACAAGAAAGCATGAAATTTATCAGCTTAAAAGTCGGGTGAAAATGAGTTAAATCGGTAATTTAGAATCAATAAAAATTAGCTTTTTATGATTGTTTTTATGATGTGTTTTTCCCCCTTTTTTTGTAGTCACTCCCAAAAGATACCCCCCATCATGTACTTTTAAAATAGTACTACTTTCCCTTTCTCGTAAGTATTCAAGGGTCTTGAAGGGTTGATTATTGTAGGCTTTCGGTTTATTTTTTCATTTTTTTCAAAAGGGTATAGGCCATAAATGAGATGTATCCGAAAAGAATACTGGCAAAAGCAATATTGATGATGGTATTCATTCTGTCATCTTTTAACTGGAAAAAGATGTTATAACAAATAAATCCGGCGATCAAAACAGCGAAAATAATGAGTTGTGGTTTCATACTGTGAATTTACGAAAATCAGAGGAAAATGGTGACTATGAATAACGAGTGATGTATTGAGGGTTAGATTTCTTAAGACACCAGCTCGTATGAAGTAGGTATGGAAGGCTTATTTTGTATTGCCTATCATTAAAGAATATGTTCTTCTTCGTTTATGATTTACAGGGTTGTAATCCTGCCAAAGTACCTGCACGCTTTTGTTTTCTTCCAATTCGGGATTGGTCTCAGCGAAATCAATTCCCATGCTGGTAAACCGCACAAAAATCTCCTTGAAAATAATAGCCGTTACGCCACGTCTCTGGTATTCCGGATGAATTCCGATAAGATAGAAATTGGCACGATCATTCTTTTTCCCGGCTTGTAAAAAGTGCCACCATCCCAATGGGAATAATTTCCCTTTTGATTTCTGAAGAGCCTTGGAATAAGAAGGCATTGTGATAGCAAAAGAAACCAACTGTTGATTTTCATCCACTACACAGATTACATAGTTTTTATTGATAAAAGGAAAGTATTTTTCTCTGTATGTTTTGATCTGTTCTTCTGAAATGGGAGTATACGTAGAAAGATGTTTATAAGTTTCATCTAAAAGCTTAAACATAGGTTCTACATAAGGAAGGATTTCTTCTTTTGACTTGAATTTAAGAACTTTAAGTTTGTATTTCTGAGCAATCAGGCCACTGAATTTCTCCACCTTTTCTGGAAGTATTTTCGGGAAATTCATTTCATATTCTACCCATTCTTTTTCTTTGGTTAATCCAAGGTTTTCAAGGTGTTTGGGATAATAAGCATGATTGTAGATTCCAATCATTGTTGCCAGTTTATCAAATCCCATTGTCAGCATACCTGCTTTATCAAGGTTGGTGAAGCCCATAGGCCCTTCAATCATGTCGATATGGTGTTCATTGGCATAATCTATAGCGGTTTGAATTAAAGCTTTGGAAACTTCAGCATCATCAATGAAGTCTATCCAGCCAAAACGTACTTTTTTGTTTCCTAATTCTTTCTCTTCTTTATGATTTATGATTACAGCGATTCTACCCACTACTTTACCGTCTTTTGTCGCCAGAAACTGCTTAGATTCTGAATATTGTAAGGCAGGGTTTTCTTTTGCATCCCAGATTTTCATTTCGTCTTTTATAAAAGATGGGACATAGTACGGGTTGTTTTTGTACAAATCCATCGGAAATTTTACGAATTGCTTGAGTTGATCAGCTGTTTTTACTTCAATAATTGAAACCTTAGACATAACTTTTGATGGTAATTTAGTCACAAATATAAATAATAAAATCTTATACTTTGGCACAGTTTTTATTTGATTATGGATAAAAATTAAACACAAAATCTAAATAAAATGGTGGGTTATTATATCATTATTGGTATTTCAATGTTGGTGAGCTGGTGGGTTTCATCCCGATTGAAATCGAAATTTGAATATTATTCCAATGTACACCTTCGAAATGGCCTTTCGGGGAAAGAAGTAGCGGAAAAAATGTTGAGAGATAGCGGGATTAATGATGTTCAGGTAATATCTGTTCCCGGGCAGTTGACGGACCACTATAATCCGGCAGATAAAACAGTAAACCTCTCTGAAGGGGTTTATATGCAGAGAAATGCCGCAGCAGCTGCAGTAGCAGCCCATGAATGCGGACACGCCGTGCAGCACTCCGTAGGATATTCTATGTTGAACTTACGTTCAAAACTGGTTCCTATCGTTAATATAAGTTCCAATCTGATGCAGTTTGTCCTTATAGCGGGTATCGCGGTAATGGCAGCGTCAAGAAGTATTGAAAACCCAAACGGAAATACTACGGTTCTGGCAATTGGAGTAGCAATGTTTGCGATGACAACACTTTTTGCTTTTGTAACGTTACCTGTGGAATACGATGCTAGTAACAGAGCGATGAAATGGCTTAAAGATACAGGAACTGTAACTGCAGAAGAATTTGTTGGGGTACAGGATAGTTTGAAATGGGCCGCAAGAACTTATGTTGTAGCAGCTCTTGGCTCTCTGGCACAGCTTCTTTACTGGGGGTCTTTACTTCTTGGTGGAAGAAGGGATTAATCATTAAATTCAAATGAAACATATTGCATCTCGGATAATTTTTCCGAGATGTTTTCTTTTTGGGCCAGTTTCAGTGAAGCCGTGAGGATACAGTTCTCGTTGGCATCAAAATTCAAAACTTTGGCATCAAATTTTGAAAGCAGGGTGAAGATTGTATTCTGTTGATTGAAATTAAACTGAATCTCCACTTCTGTTTCCAGTTCCCGGGTCATAATATTGGCTTCTTCCAATGTAATCTTTGCAGATTCTTTATAAGCTTTTACCAATCCTGAAACACCAAGTTTAGTTCCTCCATAATAGCGGACTACAATCACAAGAACGTTTGTAATTTCATTCGCCAATAACTGATTGTAAATAGGCAGACCTGCACTTCCGGAAGGTTCTCCGTCATCATTAGCACGATAGTTTTCACCATTTAATCCCATTCTGAAAGCATAGCAGTGGTGGGTGGCTTTAGGATGTTCTTCCCTGACCTTCTCTAAAGCTGCTTTTAGCTCTTTTTCATTATTCACGGGGTAAGCAAATCCGATGAACTTGCTTCCTTTTTCTTTTAAAAGAATATCTTCTATGGGTTTTTCTATGGTTTTGTATTCAAACGTCATTGGAGTTCCTGCTTTGTTTATGCAAAAATATTAAATGCTTTAGTATTCTGCACTATAATCATAAATTAAGCCGTCAAATCTTGACGGCTTATGTATTTTGAAAGTGAAATTGCACTCTTACATTTGATCTCCACACAGATCCATTGGAATCAGACACATATAGCTTGTAGGACCGCAAAAATCTGCAGGGCAGTAATCTCTGCATCTCGTAGGCTGCCCATTAGGCAATGTACATGTTACAAAAACACCTCCTTGAATGGTTTTCATATTAGCTCTGGATACTTTTTTTACATTTTTCATGATCATATTTTTGTTTGGTTAATTTGTTCCATTTTATAATACTAACATGGGAATGTTCCGTCTACCCAAGCTGGTGGGCAACTCATACTGGAAGGAGTTGCACAGCAATATTGTAATGAAGGAGGGTAATAAGAACAGCATTGAGGAGCATTTCCTCCAGATACTTTTTTCAACTCTTGTCTTGAAACTTTCTTTAGATTTTTCATAGTAATTTTTTTGTAAAACTAATGTAAATAAATTATTTCATTTAAGGGTGATAAAAAGGTTTTATTTTTGTCTAAAGAAAGAAATCGTATTATCCCTGAAATCTTCAGTTTTGGACGCTGTATGATCAAATTCCGGGGCTTTTGTTCCGTTTTCCAGTATCAGACTTTTATTTTTAATGACAATAGCTTCGTCCCAAAGGTTAGCATTGATAAATTGCTGTAATGTAAAACTGCCGCCTTCAATAATGACAGACTGTATTTGTTCTTTATACAACGCTTCCATAAGATCCGGAAGAAAATGATCTTTGTTGATTTTTATGAATTGAAGATGCCCTTCAGTACTCTCTTTCACAGAATTTAAAACCAGTGTTCTTGCTTCGTTATTGTAAATGTTGAAGGTTTCCGGAACTTTTAAATCAAAGTCAATCAGAATTCTGACAGGATTTGTCCCTTCAGCATTTCTTACTGTAAGACTTGGATTGTCATGCAATGCAGTCTGGGTTCCTACTAAAATAGCATGTTCGTCAGCTCTCAATTGATGAACGAACTGATTGACCAGTGTATTGGAAATAGCAGTCGGTTTAAAATCTTTATCCAAAAAGCCATCACCTGATTCTGCCCATTTTAAAATGATATAAGGTCTTTTCTTTTCATGATACGTGAAAAACCTCTTATTAAGTTCAATACATTCCTTTTCAAGAATTCCTGAAATAGCTTCAATTCCTGCTTCCTGAATGATTTTCTTTCCCTTGCCATTGACTTTATCATGGGAATCCATGGCACCAATAACAACTTTTTTAAATCCTAGTTCTTTGATTCTTAAAGCGCAGGGTGGTGTTTTTCCATAATGAGCACAGGGCTCCAGAGATACATAGATCGTTGATTCCGGGATCAGTTCTTTATTTTTAACCGAATTGATCGCATTTATTTCAGCATGATTTTCTCCTGCTTTATGATGGTATCCTTCACCTATGATTTCCCCGTTGTGTACAATCACACTTCCTACAAGAGGGTTAGGGTAGGTGTTACCCAGGGCTTTCTGTGCCAGTTCGATACATCTTTTGATATAAAGTTCGTCGTTGTTCATATTGTATAAAAAGAAAAAGCGAAGACAAATTGCTTTGCTCCGCCTTTATTTATTTTGTTATCTGTTAATCTCCGCTGATAATGCTGTGGAGATTCTGTTTTAATGTTTCCAGATGAGCTTTCTTCTCATCAATAGTATTGTAAGTATCTCTTAAAAGAGGGTTTTCTCTTGATGGTTTGTTGAAGAAAGAGAGGTTGTTTTCCAGTTTTACGATTTCACCTTCAAGATCTGAAATTTGATTTTTGATCTTTCTTGCTTTGTCAGTAAGCTGGTTTTCAGATAAGCCTTCTTCTTTCAGTTCAAGTTCATTGATTTTGTTTATTTTCAATTTCTCTCTTAAAGTCTTATTGAATTCAGAGTTGATTGAAATTTTATCTCTCGGAACTTTACCGATATTATTCCATGAAGTTTTGATCTGCTCAATTTTTTCGATGCTGCCTTCTTCATTGGAAACCATTTTCAATTCATCAAGAAGAATTTTTTTGTTTTTATAATTCTCTTTCCAATTGTCGGTAGAAGTATTACTTTTCTCTCTGTAATTGTTGAAAAATGCGTTACATGCATCACGGAATTCATCCCAGATTTTATTGGTCATGCTCTTTGGAACGTGCCCGATTTTCTTCCAGTCTTCCTGTAGTTTTTTGAATAACGGAACTGAGATATCCCATTCTTCGTTATTCATATTATCCTGTGCAGTCTGGATCAATTTTAACTTCTCTTCAAGATTAGCCTGCTGAGATCCTTTCAACGATTTATAATAGTTGTTTTTCGTTGTATTGAAAGCTCTTAGTGTTGTTTTAAAATCATTCCAGTTTTGGTTGGAAAGTTTTCTTGGAACACTTCCTGTTTTTAAGAATTCTGAACGAAGATCTTCAACTCTCTTAATGGAATTTTGCCAATAATTGTGATTAGGAGTCTCTGATGGTTCAGAAAGTTTCTTTATTTCAGCAATGATCTCATTTTTCTTTTCAAGATTCACAGTCTGCTCTTTTTCAATAGAAGCAGAAAGTTCAGACTTTCTTTCGTGAATTTTATTGGAAATTTCTTTGAATTCTTCCCATGTTTTCTCACGGAATTCTTCTGAAACTGGTTCAGCCTCTTCTTTCCAAAGTTTATGAAGATATTGAAGCTCATTTAAAGCCTTCTGAATCACGGGTTCATTCTCCAATTCTTTGGCGCGGGCAATGATATGCTCTCTTTTTTCAAGGTTATGGCTGTATTCCTGCTCCAAAAATTCTTTATTCAGATCCAGCATCTGATAAAATTGATTCAGGTGGTGGAAATAATTGTTGTTGAGAATTTTAAATTCAGACTTTGCAACCTGTCCGGCTCTTGACCAGTCTTCTTTGATCTCACGAATGGATTTAAAAAGATTAATTCCTGGTTCAGAACTGGTATATAAATTTTTAAGTCTCTCGATAATGCTTTGACGGTGCTCAAGGTTTTTCTTTTGCTCTTCTTCCTGTCCTTTCTGGAAGTCGTCATGCTTTTCTCTGAAAATATTAACCAATGCGGAATATTTAGTCTGAGAAGGGTGCTCATAACTGAAGTTTTCAGGAGCATTTCCGGCTTCTGCGTATTCATGCTTTTTATCCTCCACTTCATCATGGATGTAATGACTTGCTTTTTCCTTTAACTGGTTGAATCTCTTAAAATTCTCACCGGCATTAGGAGTGTTGATGATTTTTTCCATTTCCTTTAAAGCATCAGTAAGGGAAATTTCCACCTCTTCATGTTCTTCCAGGTGCTCTGCTTCATCTTCATGTGGGATTGCATCATGAGAAACTGTGTTTTCTGATGTGTCCTGAGATACTTCGTTAGGATTTTTCTTTTCTTCGTTTTCAGAAAGATTGTTTTCTGTAGTCATAGCAAATCTTTTATGTGAGTGGCGTTAATATCCTTTAAATATAGCTTTAAGGCCAATTAAAGCACTAATTTATGTTATTTTTTTTGAAAATTCCAAATTTCCCAAGCTTTTTCTGCTTGCTGTTCAAGCATATAATATCCGTTGACAGTTTTTGCTCCTTTTTCAGAGGCATTGATGATGAATTGGGTGTAATTGGGATTGTAGATCAGATCGATCACCAGGTGTTCCGAAGAAAGGCCGTCAAAAGGGAAAGACAGACAGTCTTTAACATTTGGAAAAGTACCTACAGGTGTACATTGAATGATTATTTTGTATTCAGCAACAGTTTCTTTATCAAGATTTTCAAAGTTGATTTCTGTACTTCTTGAAACCGTCACAGAAGGAATGTTATGCTTGTCTAACGCATATTTTACAGCTTTTGCTGCGCCTCCATTTCCTAAGATCAGTGCTTTGTCCTGTGAAGGCTTTTTGTGTAAGAGAAGCGTTTTTTCAAAGCCGAAAGCATCCGTATTATAGCCAGTCTTTTTGCCATTCTGAATAAGAACACAGTTGACAGCCCCTATTTTCTCAGCTTCATCACTTAATTCGTCAAGATAATCAATTATTTTTTCTTTATAAGGAATGGTAACATTGAATCCTAAGAGCTCCGGAGAAGAAAAAAGGTTTTCCACTTCATTGATTTCATTCAGATCAAAAATATCGTAGGAGAAGTTCTTCAGCATGAGCTTTTGGAACTTATTTTCGAAGAATTTTTTAGAAAAAGAATAGGAAATATTTCTTCCTATCAATCCTAATTTTTTATTGGAATCCATAGATCAAAAATAAAAAAAAGACCGGATAAATCCGGCCTTTGGTTTGAAATATTTTTTAATAATTAATCTACAATAAATTTAGTAGAGAAGTTATCTGTTTTTAGGATATAAGTTCCTTTCGTTAATCCTTTAAGGTTGATTTTGTTTGTGTTTTTGAAAGGATTAATGATTGTTTCAATTAATTTTCCTGAAAGATCGTAGATGTCCGCTTTTGAAACTTTGTTAAGGTTTTCTCCTTTTACAAATAATTCATTATTTCTTACCGGGTTAGGGTAGATTGTGAACTGGGATTTGTCTTTTTTAGTTTCAGCAGTTGCTAAAGTATTAAAACATGTCCAGCTCAGATCATCTATGGCAACTCTTTGTGCATTTTGACTTGTAATTGGATTCGTAATTTTGATCACTACATTTCCGCTTACATTGATATTAGGAATGGTTGTTGTCGTTGTTGCATTAGCTGTTCCGCTATAAGGAATGGTACCTACTAGATTTCCGTTTATTTCTACATTTAGAACACCGGCTCCGCTTCCATACTTTAATGCAGTTGTTACTGTTAAGTTCTGGATTCCTCCTGTAAGAGCAGAACTGGTTAAGTTTCCAATTCTTAATGTAATTGCTTTACCATTGATCGTCTCATCAACTCTTGAGTCAACTGCGGTCCATGTTATGCTATTATTGGTCCAGACTCTTGTAGCATAAGCAGGATTTGTAGAAGTTGGTATATTTGAGAAGTCTTCAGTTCCACAGCTTCCTCCTCCGGCAGGTCCGTCAAGAGTAGTTCCTGCTGCGATGTTACTTTGTGGTGAAGTATTTCCAAACGCATCTTTAGCAATTAAATAGAAATTGTATGTTGTAAGTGGAGATAATCCTGTTACTGTAGTAGATGTTGATATACCGGAAACGGTGGATTTTAATACTCCATTTGCATATACGTCATAAGCTGTTACCCCAATATTGTCGGTTGCAGCTGTCCACGTAAGACCCATGGTATTTGAAGTAGGATTGCTGGCAACTAAATTGGTTGCGGCAGTAGGAGCTTCTGTATCAGGAGGGATGTTCGTCCAGATCAAATTAGCATAATTAGGATTGTCGATAAAAGGATTTCGGTTACCCTGATATGTAAAAGATGCATTATTTCTCGCAATTTCTTCCGGAGATACAGGATCCATGGTGTTCCATGCCAGATATTGGTTTAGTGCCCACGGTTGTAACCCTGGAAATGCTACGTTTCCAAGCATTCCACCTGAAGAGAAGCCTTGAAGTTTTTCTTCATATCTTGTTACAAAATAAAGGATCATTCTGGCAACATCTCCTTTAAATGCATCGATAGGTTCAAATACAGTACCTGAATATCCCAAAGAAGCTGAAGTCCCTAGTTTAGAACCATTTTGAGATTGAAATGAAACACTGTTTACGACTCCAAATGGGTAATCTGATCTCATTCCATTGACTTTTCCATCTGTTGCACGGATAAAATTGATGTCTGAAACCATTGGAGATGCTTCATTAAATAAGCTTTGAGGAATGATGTGTTCTCTGTTGTAGCAACTTCCTTCGCCTGAGTAATTCCCACACTGATTGGTAATAGGGGTATAATTATATGGATCCGGACCATTAGGTTTTTCAGAATAGATGTCTAGAATGGTACCATCATTTTCGTAGAAATAATCACGATCCGTAGTAAGGTAACCTGTCCATAAGCCTCCATATCCATGATCCTGATGTCCAGCTGTAATAATGTTCTTTAATGCAGTTTTAAGAGCTGGGCCAGTCAGCCCGTTAGCAGCATTGTAGTATCCTGCAGGGGCTTGTGCTGAAGTGTTGATAAATATAACACTTAATAGAAAAAAAGATAAAATTCGTTTCATTTTTTTAAATTGGGGCGTAAAGGTACAAAAAAATGAAAACGAGATATATTAATTTAATGTAATATCATAATCCTATGATATTAGCTTTTAGTAAGATATTCTCTACTTATTTTTGAAAAGAACCATGAAATAGTGATTCCAAAGATGGAAGCTGTAAGTGCTACGATAAGATAATTTTTTCCTACAATTTTTACCGGGAATGGAAGAACTTCATTGGCTCTGAAGAACTCTGTATACAGCTGGAAATAGCAAAGTGCTGTTCCCAGGATCAATCCGGTAATTACTCCGGAAATCACAATAAGTATTCCGGTGTAGAAATAGGTCATTCTTAGATGGCTTAAAGGGAAGCCAAGTGATATTAATGATTTTGCCTGTTCTTTTTTATCAAGCTGAAGGATGATGATCGCTCCTGCAAGATTGAAGGTCGTAATGAAAATAACCAGTGCAAAAATCAGGTAGATAAAAAGTTTTTCAGTGTTGATCATTTTCCAGAAAGCGGCATTTTCTTCTTCCTTGGTTTTGATCTCAATATTTTTTCCCAGAGAAGAAAGCAGGTTTTGTTTTATAGCATCTGCATTCTCTGGATTTTTTAATTTAATAACGATTTGGTAAGCCGATTTTTTGGGCAGGCTTAGCAATTCCTCGGTAAGTTCAATAGGAGAGATGATGTAGTTATCCAGTTGATCTTTTCCAGGGAAAACACCTGTTACCGAAATATCTCTTTTATTATAGATGTCTTCTTCCTTATTGATGATCCCTGTTCCCGGTTTGGGCATAAAGACCGTTGCATAATGATTGGAAGAATCTACAGGAATAGAAAGTCTGTTGTCCAGGCTGTTTTCCATCAAGACTTCATTAGAATATTTGAAGCTGGGATATGTTCCGTAGAAAACATCTTTATTGATTGGGTTTACTTTCACATAAGCAGAATCTACCCCTCTTAAATAGGCAATATCTCCTTTCCCATTGAAGCTGATATACACTTTTTCTTCAATAACCCGGGAGAAGCTGCTTACTTCTTTATTGCTTTTTAAAACCGAATTAACCTGTTCCAGGTTTTTAATAGTTTTCCCTGCAGAACTTTTTAAAGTCAGATCTGCATGGAGATTGGAAATAAGATCTTTGTTCAGTTCTTCCAATCCGGAAAAAACGGAAATAATGACGAACATTGCAGCCACAGCAACCGTCATGGCACCTACAGCCAGCCACGTAATGAACGTAACGGCAGTACTGCCTTTTTTAGCCAAAAGGTATCTGGATGCTATGTAAAATGCAATATTCTTCAAGATCTATAAAACAGGATTGTCGCCTTCGCCTCTTAATTCTCTTTCCAGTTTTTCAACATCATCAAGAGCTGTATCCAGATAAAAGTTAAGCTGTGGAATAATACGTACCTGTTTTGCCATTTTCTGGCCAATGAAGTTTCTGTATTGAGGTTTGTTTTCTTCAATCTCCTTCATCACAGCGCTACGGAACTCCTGAGGGAAAATGCTTAAATAAATTTTAGCGATTCCTAAGTCGGCAGTTACTTTTACGTCTGAAACAGATACCAATATGCTCTGTTTGCTGTCTGAAGCCTGTTTGCGGAAAAGTTCTGCGAAGTCTTCCTGAATGATCTGTGCTACTTTTCTTTGTCTGTTACTTTCCATAATTTCTGCAAATTTAGTACTTTTGTTTGAATTGATACTTTGAAATTCGACTGCAGTATCAAATTTACGATTTAATTATATTTATTAGTATTTATGAAGCTAGAACATATTGGTATTGCCGTAAAGTCTTTAGGCGTTTCTGATGAACTTTTTGCCAAGTTATTAGGAAAAGAATCCTATAAAAAAGAAACTGTAGAAAGAGAAGGCGTGGTAACGTCTTTTTATGAAACCGGAGAAAGTAAAATTGAGCTGTTGGAAGCCAGTAATCCTGAAAGTCCGATCTCAAAATTTATCGATAAAAAGGGCGAAGGCATCCATCATCTGGCATTTGGGGTTGAAAATATCCTGGAAGAAGTGAAAAGATTGAAAAAAGAAGGATTTCAGTTTATCTCCGAAGAACCGAAAGAAGGTGCTGATAACAAATTAGTTGTCTTCCTACACCCGAAATCTACAAACGGTGTGCTGGTAGAACTTTGCCAAGAAAAGCGATAAAAAATTTTGTAGTAAAAGAAATTTTGCTATTTTTGCAAACACAAAATTTAACCAAGTTTTGAGGTCCTATAGCTCAGTTGGTTAGAGCACCTGACTCATAATCAGGTGGTCCCTGGTTCGAGCCCAGGTGGGACCACAGAGACTGGAAAACAGTTAAAATCAACTGAACACAGTTAAACGTAAAATCCTTGTATTCATAAGTAATACGAGGATTTTTTTTGTATATTTACTTTCAGGATTGTTCAATTATATTCATGAAATAGTGTCCCCTTTAGTGTCCCCAATGTAAATTAAAGTGTCCCCTAAACGTAAATACTATGAAAATTAACTTTTACCTAAAAGAGCCGAAATCAATAAAAGATTCATTAGTTCTAGTTACAATCAGCCTGAATGGAAAAAGACCCAAATTTTCCACCACCTTACAAATCACTCCTAAATACTGGAATGGAAACAACCAGAGAATTAAAGCAAATGCCCCTAATGCATTAAACTTTAATAAAATACTAAATACGATAGAGTCTAAAATACTGGATTTGTACACAAAGAGCTTTGTGGAGAATGATAAATCGAAGGCAACCAAATTTTTTGATGAGGTTAGGACTTATCTAGCTGGGAAATTTGAAAACTCTGAAACTGATTTGACAGTTGATAAAGCATTTGAAAAGTTTTTAGAAATAAAAAAGGGTGTGCTTAAATTTCAAACCGTAAAGGCTTATACAACTGTTAGAAATCATTTAAAATCTTACTCGTCTATCATTGGCAAAAAAGATTTATTATTTGATGATTTAGACGAGAGGTTTTTTGATGGTTTTAAAACTTACTTACAAATGACCTGTAAGCAGAAAACAAATACAAGGTCTAAACAAATTAAAAACATAAAGGCTTTTTTAAAATTCATGTATAGTAGAAAGTACCATACCAATAAAATTTATGAAACCTTAGAAAGAGAGCATGAAAAGGGGCAGTTCGTAGATTTTATAGAAAAGGATTTTGAAAAAGTATTTAATCTTGACCTTAGTAGTAATACTCATTTAGACATAACCCGTAGATTATTTTGCATTAGTTGTCTAACAGGATTAAGACATTCAGACGTTTTAAATATAGATTATAAAAGCATAAAGGAAGGTAAATATCATTTCAAAAACACTAAAAAGAACAGACCTGATATAATTGCAATGTCAAGTAAAGCCGTTTCCTATATTAAGGAATTTAATAACCTTTACAGAGTAGGTAAAGGATATACCAACCAGACGAGCAATAAGCATCTAACAAAAATCCTTATAAAAGCTGAGGTAAACAATGAATTTCTTATTTATGAGAAAGATTATAAAGGAGAAATAATTGCAATTACGAAACCTTTATACGAATGGATTACCTTTCATTATGGCAGAAGGTACTTTATTATTGGATGTCTTAACAAAGGTTTACAACCCCTTGAAATCATGCAAATTACTGGACATGAGGACTTTGGTGTTTTTCAAAATTATGTACAGTTTGCTGATAATGATTCGGTTGAGAAATTGAATAAAGCTTGGGATTGATTCTATAAAATAACCTTTAGTGACATTAAAGTTAAAAGCCTTTCTTTAGTTTTAAGAAGGGCTTTTTTGTTGATTAAAATAAATCTTGAAAACTTTTTAGCTCTATCCGTATATTAGAGGCAGGTATTAAACTTTAAATTTTTCGGAGGGGGTGCAACAAAAATGAAGGTGGAGGGGGGGATGCTATCTATATAACTACTGGAACGGTATATAAATGAGGTTTTCACATTCTGACTAAATCAAAATTCTTATAATTTTTTTATAGCAACTTACAATCAGTTTAATACAATATAAAAAAAATATTATAGTTGCCAATTGATTTAAGATGTAGAAATGAATTGTCATAATTATGTCTCTTTGCATATATTACTATCACGAACATCATATAAATTTTTAATACATTTGAAAAAACTATAAAATATGGATATTCAGAATCTTTTCAAGAAAATTAAGATAGAGCCTAAAGTGATGGGAATTGAAACCATGTTCAGTAACCAAAGAAGACTTGAAAAGACAAATTATAAACCGTCGTACCAAAGAAATTATGTATGGGACAATGAAAAAGCCACCTATTTCATTGAAAGTATTATTTTAGGAACAGAAATTCCTCCTTTAATTTTTTTTAAAACACATGACTACATTGAAGTTATTGATGGTAGACAAAGATATGAGACAATTTATAACTTTGTTAAAGTTGACAGTAAACAAAAGTTGACCCAAACAGGTCTTTATATATTTGAAGACTTAAAAAATAAGAAATTCCAAGATTTAGACCCTGAAATTAGAAATGCTTTCTGGGATACTAAATTAAGGCTGATTGAATTTAGTTTTATTGATGAAAGCAATGTTGACTTACAAGAAGTAGTTAAAAGGGAAATATTTAAACGTTATAATACAGGTATTACACCACTGAAATCTACGGAGATTGATAAAGCCAAGTTTTTAGAAAATGAGTTGAATTCTTATTTCAAAAAGAATATCGAAAACAATAGAAAGCTTTATGACACGATAAAAGATATTTTTTATTATGATAATTCAAGTATTGAGGTTATACTAAAAGAAATCAGAAAGCTTTTGGTAATTAGTTATATACCTATAAATTATTATTCAAACAAAAAAGACAAAGTTTTAAATAAGTTCTATGAATTTCATTATGAAGAAAATGAAGTGGATTGTGAAGAGGTTTTTAGTGATTTCACTAATAAACTAAACTATCTAGAGCAAGTTAAAATCTTATTAAAGAAAAATAATGTAATAACCAACAGACTTATATTTGAGTGCTTATATTGGGCTATCAGTATTGCACAAAGAGAATATCCAAACATCAACTTTGTTTTAGATTTATCTAAAAAGGAAAATCTTAATAAAGCTGTTAATTTTATAAGAATAAATATAGAGGATTTTAAAACAGAGAGACATTCTTTTGCATCAGAAATAATTACTAGATATAGTACAATAGCTACTTTTTTCACTGATTTATATAATATAAACTTTACTGATTATCTTAAAAATAATAATAAGTTCAAAGAAGAAAATAAAAATATAGATAATAGTAGAGTAAAAATTAACACTAATACACTTGAGAAATTTGAATCTTTGAGACTGAATAAACCAGATGCAACATCAATAACAATTGAAGATGTTATTCAGCAAATGAAGAGCAACAGATTTTTAATTAGACCTCCTTATCAAAGAGAAGAAGTAATTAATCAGGTAAAATCCTCATCTATTATAGAAAGTATATTATTAGGTATTAAACTTCCACCGATATTTGTGTTTAAAAGAAATGATGGAGTTTCTGAAGTAATTGATGGGCAGCAGCGACTTTTGTCAATCTTAGGATTTATGGGTAAAAAGTATGCAAACGAAAAAGGAAATTTAGTTGAATCAAAAAAGAATTTATTTTCTCTGAATCTTAAAAATGGAATTTTAAAAGATTATGACAAAAAAAGATTTGCTGACCTTCCGAAACATGAGCAAGACAAAATATATGATTTTGATTTGTGGATAATTGAAATTAAGGAAAAAGACAATAAATATTTTGAACCGATAGATTTATTTTTAAGATTAAATTCAAAACCATTCCCAATTAAAGAGAACACTTTTGAGATGTGGAATTCATATATTGATAGAAAGATTATTGATAGAATTAAAGAAGTTTCCCATAAAAATGAAAAGTGGTTTTATTTACGGAAGAATAACAAGAGAATGGATAATGAGGGGCTTATAGCTAGTTTCTGTTATTTATATCATAAATATCAAGAGTCTACAAAAACCTACAAAGGCATATCTAACTTCTTAGAAATATTTCTATCTGGGGACAAGATTCAAGTTAGAATTAATCCTAAAAGCAATATTACTAATTTATTGGAGAAGCATGATAGTATAGAAAAACTGGTAAGTCAAGTAGATTTCTTTGAAAATACATTCTTAGAAACATTGAATAAAATTCTGGATGTTGATAAAAGAGAATTAAGTGAAGAATTAGATAACTTAATTTCTTCTGAAAATATCCGAACTTTTAATAAATTCTATTTATTATGGCTGTTGATAGTAAATTGTAATGCTGAGTGTTTGACCCTGAATACTAGTGAAACTAAAAAAGATATTAATAATATAATTAATGATGTTAATAGCTTAGGCTCATTGAATTTATTTGAAAATAAGGTAAAAGAATTTTGGGAAAAATATAATACTAATACAAAATGATAGAAAAATTTAGCCATTACCTGCCTTTAAAAGATGAAGAATTTAGTAGTGTTTTTCAAGAGGCTTATTTTGTTTTGGATACTAATGTTTTAATTAATTTTTATAGATATTCAGAAAATACTACAAATCAATTTTTTGAAATTTTAGAGAAATTAAAGGATAGAATTTATTTACCCTACCAAATTGGTAATGAGTTTTACACGAATAGATTAAATGAAATTAGTGCTCAAAAAAATTCGTATAAAGAAATGATAGATAAAATTACGAATATAAAGCAGGAATTTGAGAACAAAAATAGAAATCCATTTTTAAGTAATGAAAATCTATCTTTGTTTGATACTATCATTCAAGAACTAAAGAAAAAAGAAGAAGATTATAATGGTCTTAAAAAGGAAGATAAAATTCTATATAGAATAAACTCAATCTTTCAAAATACTGGTGATGAATTTTATAACTATGAGAAAATTTTCAGTTTAGGAAAAAGCAGATATAGAGATAAAATTCCTCCAGGATATAAGGATGATGATAAACCTATTGAAGTACAAAAATATGGTGATTATATTATTTGGACTGATATATTAGAAAAATCAAAAACAGAAAATAAGCCTTGTATTTTTATTACCGATGATAATAAAGAAGATTGGTGGTTGCAAGATAAAAACAAAAATATAATAGCTCCAAGACCAGAGCTAAGAAAGGAATTTTTGAAAGAAACGGGACAAGTTTATTATTCATATCAGCCATTCAATTTTCTTGATATAATTCAAAAGTATGTTAATATAGAGTTAGAAGAATCTGTTTTTGAAGAAGTTAAAAGTAATTCATTAGAGAAAAAGTCTAAGGTATTTGTGTTTATTGATACTAAGTATGTATTAGCAAGAAATGATAGTGATTTTATGGAGTTTGTTCATAAAATGTCGGAAATAGGATATTCTTTAAATATAGATTTGATGGAGAGTAATGGTGAAGGCTATGTTTATAAGGTGGTAGCAGAATTACCAGAGATTTATGATATTGAAAGAAGGTATATGGATTATTTTAGGCTTTATGCTGAAAGCTTTTCGGTTAAAGTTTTGGATAGTAATGATTTGCAGAATTATATTTGGAGTTAAGTATTGTCAAAGGTCAAAAATAAACTCTACAATAATTTTATGAAAATAAACTTTAAAACAATTTGTAACACGACAACTTTTGTCGTGTTCTTCTTTTACATTTGTGCAAGCTTATAATAGATGCAAGCTTATATAAATTTAGTCTAAAATTTATATTGTAATACACAATTCAATGAAATTTTGTAAACTTGTAAACCCTCATTCACACAAAAAATTATTTCTATGATGAAAAAACTACAGTTTTTGCCTTTGCTGTGTATAAGTATTTATGGATTGGGGCAAATTCCCACTTCCCAAGCCTCTACTCCAAGTAGTCTGGGTAACTTTTCAAATCCAAATTATGGCAGTCAAAGGATTTCACAGATTCAGCAACAGAATGCAAAAATGATGGAATAGGATTTTAGTAAAGTTGCTCAGGAACACGAACTAAGAAATAAGTAGGAGAACTATTACAGACAATAAAACCTAGAAGATTTTTATTATAACCTGTCATCATTTTCAGGAAAAGTAGGGACACAATCTTATTATGATGCTTACAATCAATTACCCTCATTTAATACTGACAATTTGGATTATGTTCTGATTCCGGAAGGTGTCTATAAAGAGTAGTTGAGGAATATAAAAGAGGAAGCCAACAGACTAATAAGTGAAGTCAATAAAAGATTGGTTTACCTTCCTATTTGAGAAGCATGTGAATGCAATAAATAAAAGATTTAATAATGAATAATTTAAAAATGTGTTTTTCACATTCTGGATACAACCAGAGTTCCAACCATATGTTTTAATAATAACTTTAAATGAGTTTTAATACGACACGTTTTGTCGTTACCCCTATATATCTTTGTAAAAGAAATTTAAAATATGGGGAAAACACCTATATGGTTAACCCTTAATTTTTGGTAATATTGCCACTCATCAATTTAAATAAACACATACTATGGAAAAAACTTAAGAAGAATCTCAGCTCTTATTAGAGCCAGCTCACTTAATTAATAGGAATGTATATACTTCTACTATAGAAGATGAAACACTTCTATTTCGTACAAACACAATAATTTTAATTTACACTCAAATGAAAAAAAAATTTATTTCGAGGTTACTTTCCCTAGTAACCATCATGGTCTTGTTATGTTCTTGTAGGAATGAACTCTTAACAGAGCAAGAAACTCACAACAACAGCAATCAATTCAGACCAACATCTAAAACAATTCGTTTAGAACAAAGTAAACACAAATTAGTTCTTAAAACTGAATTACAAAAAGTACAAAACAATTTACAAGAACTCAAAACTAATGCATCAGGTAAGACCGTTGATTATGCAAACGGTGTCTCCATTGACACAGACAATGTAACTTACATTGAATCTGGACCTACTTTCCACACTTACACATTTAATTTGGTTCGAGAAAATACATCTGAAAATGCACCTTTAGAAAATCTAGTGTTATCTTCTTTACCTGACGGAAGCTATAAAGAGCTTTTAGTAACATACAATTTTACACAACAGGAAAAACTTGACCTGCTTGCAGGAAAAGGAGTGAAAACAGCTGGTAGAGCTACTGCTATTGAACTTGCAAAAGGAACTTATGGAGGAGTGATTTCTAATAGAAGTATGGGAGTTGCTGAATCTTGTTCTTATAAAAGTGTAGATATGTACTTCTCTTGTTATACAGGAGACCATCATTCAGGTAATGAAACTAGATGGGGAGAGTGCAACTGGAAAAGTGAAGGAGGTTACTCAGCTCAACACATCACAGTGGTAGCATTAGTTTGTACAGCAGATACAAGTCTGGGAATTGATGGTGCACCAGGAGGAGGTGATATTGGACCCACTACAGGCTTAGGAGGTGGTACAAATACTCCAACAATTCCAACTCTTAGTAGATTCTTTTTTTATGCTAAAAAACTTCCAGTAGATTTAAAAACTGTTCTTTATGATACAGCAAATACTGAGTTTTATGATACTTTCAAAGCTTTTTTTGATTTAAACGGAGGAAGTATAGAATCACAAAATTTTATTACACTGTGTTTACAGGCTAATCTGCCAAGTACTATAACTCCAGCCCAGTTTAAAAAGTTTTTCCTTGACGGTTATACATTAGATTTTCACAATAAACTTTCTCAACTTTCAGTATCAGAGATTCAAGATTATCTAGCTATCAACCTAGAGATTGAAAACTCTCCCTATGACGAGGAAAATGTAAAAGAGACCAACGAAGCATTTGTTTCATTTACTGCCAATGCAGATATTGATAATATGACTGAGGCACAAATGGAAACTGTTCTTACTCAATGTTGCCCTTCCATTATTATTGTTCCTCAAGCCTTCATCAATGAAAAAACTAAACTAACCATTGCTAATTATTCGGCATTAAGAAAACTTTACCCAGACTGGAGTATGGCAAAATGTCTTTGGGAGGCTACAAGAGACACAATTCAGTTACTTTTAGATATTGGAGGGACTGTTCCACTAATAGGTGAAGTTTGTGATATTACAAACGGTGTAATATATACGATGAACGGAGATAAGGTAAATGCTGCATTGAGTTATGCATCTGCAATTCCTTTAGCTGGTTGGGGAGCAAGTGCTTCTAAATTTGCAGTAAGAACTGTACATTTAGCAAATGGTGCAAAAACTACACTAAAGTTTTTGAGAAGAGCTGATAATGTCGTAACTTTCGGAAACAGGGCTCAATTAAGAAAAGTATTGGGAATGTTAAAAGGTGATTTGAGGCAGGCTCATCATATTATCCCTTGGGAAGTATATGATAATCCAGCTATTCAAAAAGCAGCTCTTTCATCTAATGCTTTTCACCTTAATGAAGTTCTTAATGGTATTCCCTTAACTAATGCTGTACATAATGGAAGTCACTCTAAATATACGATTAGGATTCAGCAATATTTAAATGCTATTCCATCAAATTTACCACCAAATCAAGTATATGACGAAGTTATTAAAGTGATTGAGAGAGTAAGAACAGCAATTAAAAACAACCCTAATACACCAATTAATCAACTTATATTTTAGAATGAAATACTATATAATTCAAGAAAGTTTAAATTTAAAAATTGTTGGGTCTTTTCCACAAACAAACGATGCAAAGCATAATTGTGATATTTGGAGTGAACCAAAATTTATTGAGCATCAGGAGTTAAATAAACTTGATTTTATACCTATAACATCAAATGCAATTTTACGAGCAAAATCAAAGTTGACAGACTTGATTTCTACATCTGGAATAGGATTTACAAGAAAACTTTTAGTAAGTGGTAAATTAAAGTCTATTATTGAATTACATGCAAATCCTGATGTACAATATTTTGAAGCTCCAATAATTCATAACAATAATTTTATAAGTGATTATTATGTATTATATGTTAATAAAGCAGGATTTGAGTTTTTAGATTTTGTAAACTGTGATTTTTATTTGATGGATGGTCTTTTTGATGAAAAACAAAAATTAACGGTCAATAATTACGAAGATTTTTTAATGCAATTAAAATCAATAGAAGTAAAAGGCTGGCCTAATAACATGAAAATAAAAAAGATTAAGATAATTGAAGGAGCTGTAAACTTTCTTGCATTAAAAAATGTTGAAGGTGGTATTCAATATCTTGTTTCAGAGACTTTGAAAAATGAAATTGAGGATGCAGGATGTACAGGAATAGAGTTTCAACCATCAGAATTAAGTTATAATGAATGGACAATTTCGGGTGGAGAACGAGAAAGAATATATGGAAAGTCTTAAAATTATATAATTAAAGAGTAGGTTTTAATCTACTCTTTTCTTTACCAATAATAGTATTTTAAAGATTAATTGTGTATCAAATCTAAGTGTAAAAGATAAATATACTATCACTCATTATTGAGTGTTGATTGTTCTGGTGGTACCACTTCATGTGTAGCTTTATAGAAATAAAGTGAAAATACAATTACAGGGATAGTTCCGGCAATGCAAATATAAAAACCTAATTCCGAACACTTGAATTTTAAAGCCCAGCAAAGCATAGCCATCATGAGGCAATAAACAATTAATGAAGTTGAACAGAGTAGTGCAATATAATTGTTAATTATTTTGTAACTACGACTATTATAAATTTCTCTTGACTTTAGTTTGATGCCTTGTCTGTAGGGATAAAGCATAATTAAAATTGTAATTATTGAGCAAAGTACGTTAAAGTAATCAATTGTTTTCATGTCTGTTTTTATTTAGAAATTAGTAAAACTAATTTACATGAAAAATAGATAAAAAATTCAATCTGCCTTTTGGATTTAATAAAGTGCTGGAAATCAATTTATTGACATGTGTATCATTAGCCTTTTGTGATTACACTAATGTATATAATAAAAATTTCCTCTCAAAACGAGGAAATTTCTATTTAAAAAAACACTGTAAAGGGTCTAAGCTTGTCTTTCGATTTATAAAGAATTTTTATTTGTAATAACAGCTTTATAGTTTGGGTGTGTTCTGGTAAATCTCAACAACTCCTCAAAATACCTGTCATATCTCCTGTTCAGTGGAATCATCATTATAAAATCTTTCAATTCACCGTTAGTAAACTCATCAAATCTTTTTTCCAGAGTATCACCCAGTGATTCTCCTATAAGTTCTTTAAGATGAGGGTTTATAAAATAATTAATATTGAATTTGGCTGATTTGCTACAATTTAAACCTACCTTTGCAAAAGGAGTTACAAATTCCTCTACTCTGGCAGTATTTTTCCAATTTCTGATGTCAGTAAAATCACACTCAATTCTGGTTCTTAAATATTCGACCCCTAAATAGCCTTGAATTTCTATTAAAAATCCTTTAATGTTGTCGTAGTATTCCCTTGTGTTTTCGTTCGATTTTTGAGCCTCTAAAGTAGCGAATTTGACAAGTTTTAGATTGTGGTAGTTATCTTCAAAAATAGGGATAAACATTTCTGAATCTAAATCAGGTATATTTCTTTTCATTTCCAGAAACTCATAAACTACAAGTTTCTCAATATCACCAGTTGTAAAGCCACATTTCCTCAGTAGTGTTCGATTTTCCTGAATTTCGTTACGGGTTGGATAAACCTTGTTACTCGTTATATTTCCCTTTTTATCAATCCCATTCCAAGCCAAATAATCCAAAATGAGTTTTTGAAATGGTGTATAATAATGATAGTTTACAGGAGGAAATACATCACATTGCTGTTCTGGCATTGGAAGTAGCCAGTTATGGATTTTGTCATAAAATCTAGTTCCTGTCATAATTGTTTGGTTTTCTCTGACTGGTTACAATTGCTCCAATTATACCAATCCCAACAAATAAGATAACAATAATAAGAACCGTTGTATTATCAGTATTGGTATTTTGTTTCTTTTTGTCAATGTCTTTCCTGATATATGAGCCATCGGGCTGAATGTCATAATACTTGTCTACATCAACTTTTTCACCTTTCCATGATGGGGTTTTGTCTTCATAGGAAGCAAAAGGGTCAACATCTCCGTTTTGGCTGGTGTTACTCTGAGCATTTCCAGTATAAAGTACACCCAATAAGCAAGCTGTAAATAAAAATTTTCGTTTCATGTTCGTTTTGTTAACGGTTATTCTTTATCTAAAAAGAAAGGAGTACTACCAACCCATTGAATCTTTGTATCACTGATTTTCTTGAATTTATATTGACCTGAAGAAGCTCCTGCTGTTATTGTAAACTCATAGTAATAGTCAGAAGTCTGTTCTACTACCTTAGCTGGTTGCCCTGTACTGGCTGTTTGCTCTAAAACAGCTTTATAGCTAGTGTAAGGACTAACTAAAATAAAATCATCATTAGTAAACTTGAAATAAGTTGTTGATGTATTAGAAATTTTCCAACTGCCTTGAATCCATGCAGGAGGGTGAAAATATTGAGTTGTTACAGGATTGTTTTGTTGTGGTGTTGTGGTGTCATCGTTGCCAGAACAGTTAACGAAAGAAATAGCTACTAAAGCTATAAGAAATAAATGTTTCATATAAATTGAATTTTATTGTTCATAATCTGAGATATAAACAACAAAAAAAGTGAGGCACTTATCCGTGTTAGTAATACAAGCTCGGCAAAGCTTTGACACATAACAGGAAAGCCCTCACCATTATATGGCAAGGAGCTAAACTGTTTGCATTTTGTGTCAAATTTGAATTTTGCCGATTCGTATTACAATTGCAAAAGTTTTCTCTTTTTTTCGTTGAAGTAGGACAAAGGTATTAAATCAAACTGAATGTTTAATTCTATTTCTTGTAAAATAACTCTTTGTGTTCTTTCAGAATGATTAATCCTCAATTTTATGAGGATTACTTAATGCTGGAATCCAGCAACGGTAAAATTCCTGAGAAATTGACCCTTTAGTTCTAAAAGGTTTATTCAATAGAAACAGAAGGCTTCAAACCAGTAAAATCAAAAATACTTTCAATCATAATCCTTTTGACTTCATTGGTATGTTCTGGAATTGTCAGAATAGAGTCATGAATAGTATAAATAGGAATGTTTTTATTAAACTCCTTTATCTTGGTGACTGTAATGTCCAAAATAGCTTCTGCTTCGAGGTTTTGAAGTAGGAGGGCTAGGGTATTATGGTTTTTGGATTTGATGGTTTCTATCACTTTGTAAATGGTTGGAAACTGTTCTCTAAACCATTTTTTCTCGGGGGTATAGTGGTTGTTTTTTGAAAATAAAATCTCAAAAGCAATAGGCTTCATTAAGTCCTTTGGGTTATCAAACCTGACATAGTTAACTTTCTTACTTTTATAATCATATTCCATTTTGATATAGTAGTCCCTCAATCCTTTTTCTTTCATCAATCGTTCACCTAAAACTTTGTAAAACGTGCCTGATACTACCAAATCATGAAAACTCTGAAACTCCTTATTACAGAGGCTTACAGAGGATAGTTCTAAGATAATACTAGACTCTGTTTCTGTATCTTGTAGTTTTCTATTCTTAATCTTATGTAATAATACTAATAGAAAGAAAATTTGGGAGTTGTTAATATCAATGTTTTGGAGGCTATGTCCATCGTATTTTAGATATTTTCTCAACTCCCTATTCATGTTGGTTAGGTTGGTATGCAGTCTTTTGTCCTTGCTGTGGCAAACAAACCATTTATAGCCCTGTTCAAGGTTGAAAATAGTGTTTTCCATCCAAAGTCTTGATTTTGAAAACTCCGTGTTTTGCAGTTCTTGCCTTGCTCCTGTGGCATCAAAAGTGAATTTTTTATCATTGTACCATTTCCATAAGTGATGATATTTTTGTTTTGCAGATGAGAAAACTCTGGCTTTTAGGGTTTTTTTTATCTTTGTACTTGTAACTATGTGGATTTCAGGTGTCTCGAAATCATGCCACTTTTCATTGAGCTTGAAAAGGTTGCAATGCCCCTTTGTTTCATGGGTGGAGTAGAAGAGTTTGTCTATAATTTCCTTTTTTACAAATAGGTCAAGGTGCTTGTTATAGCCTTTTCCTGCATTCTTTTCCAGAATCCTTGAGGAAAGACTAAGGTAGTCCCCATCTTGAAAATCCTTTCCAAAATAGCTAAAAATGATTAGATTTAGGAGGTACAAAGCCATATCAACTTTGAATTTAAAAGGGTGTTCCAGCTTGGAAAGTTCACATACTTTTTGTTTAATATTTTGTGGTATTAGTAATTTCATTTTGTGCATAGTGTTTCTAATGATGTGAAAACATCATTTTAAGGGTTTTGTAATTCTTTTAAGAGTTTGTTAAGAAAAAAAGACATAGCATTGGCTGTACAAAGTGCTTCACTATGTCTTTTTTGTTAACCTAAATTTGGGTAAAATATTGATTTCCAATTATTAGGAAGTAGAGAAGAATTACCATTAAAAATGGATTTTCTCATACTGGAAACCAATAAAGGAACTCCACAAAAGTGGGTTTTGATGTTGTACTTTAATTGATGGGAGTCATGGCTCCATTAATAATACAGTCTGTTTTTCAATCCTAAAGACTTTCATTCCATCTTTGTTAGTCCAGTTGAAATACCTCTGAATGGAGTTACCTAATACTGAATTCTTTTCGGACACTCTCAATTTAATGTTATCAATGTTCTTTTTCATTTGGATTGGTTTTTAGTACTATTTGTACAAAAAAATTTAATATATCTCCCTTTGTGAATAATGGGCACATGTCAGATGAGGTGAGCTTGTTTATCTTTTTGTATTGATAAAGCATAGTTCTTCCTTTTTTTAAGATGTCTTCTAAATCATCAAGAGTTAGTAGTTGATTGTTGTCGAATTTCATTGTCTTATTTATTTTATTAGTTAATGTTTTGTAAATAGCTACTGCTTTGTTGCTATTTTAGTTAACTACAGCACTTCTATGCATTTGTTAATGGTTAATTGATTTTTAGTGATTCTGTTAAAAAAAATTCCACATCTTCCATTCTAAATAGTGGACTTTTTCCACACATTCCGTAAGGAATAAGTTTGCCCTCTTTTCGATATTGCCATATCATAGTTCTTCCTTTTTTTAAAATCTTTTCTAAGTCATCTAGTGTAAGAAGTTCTTCATTCTTAAAGTTCATAATTGTATAATGTTTTTATTGTTAAACTTGCAAATAGCTATTGCTGTATCGTAATTACAGTGCAAGTATACACACATTTTTATGACACCATCAATACAGTGTTATTGTGGTGTTATGTATGAGTTATAAAAATTAACAAACTTTAGTATTTACTCGACTAAAATAATTTTATGTGAAACCGAAGAAGGTTCTTTTCGTGTAAGGTAATTTTTAATACTGTCATCTTTTGGAAAATCAAACTTGCCCCTCCATTTAAACATAAAATGTTGTTGTATGAATTTCCCTGATATAGATTTTGGGGTTAATATTTTTCCTTCTTCATGCATTTGTCTGAAAAAATAGATAACAGAATTAGCAGCACATGAAAATTCTATAGGTTCTTTAATATGAGCTCCCTTTAAAAGTTGTATCAAATTATCTTTTGATTTATTATCAAGAGTGTGTATTACAATAGAGTTGATAAATCTATCCAAATATTTTTCCTGAATTTTTGGGCTAAATTTTGATTTATTACTATCAATGGGTAAATCAATATGATTGGTTGACTCTTCAACTGGTCTATCAGAAGGTAATATCAACGAAACATTTTTAAAAACCATTAATCTGATTTCGGATTTTATTAGATTGTCGTTATCTTCCAAAGTTTTTTTATTGGATAAGCAACTAGCAACATAAAAATTTCTTTCATTAAATGTTCTAAGAGCCCTCATAAAATTACAATCCCATAGTGTATTGGGTTCAATGTCCAAATTTAACTCATTAGAATGCTCAATTCCTATTTTACCTATTCTTTCAAAATTACGATAGGCTTCTTCCTGCCATGCATTAGCCTTTTCACTTGCTCTAGCTTTGTTAGCTTCTATAAGCTCTGTTATATCAATATTGATTAATTCCTGTAACTGTATTAAGAAATTGTCAAGTGGTGAGTTTTGTCGATATGCTTCATGAAATAACTTAGTGAAGCTAAAAATGGTAATAAGCTTTTTCAATAGAATGATTTTGTTGTCTCTTACAAAATAAGTAAATTTGTTGAAACAAAAAGGGATAGATTTATTAAAAGTGTACTCTATAGTGTCCACTGTTATAAATTTTATTTTTGTATATAATTGATAATCTATTTATTAGAAATACAAGCATGTAGTCCAGGTGGGACCACATAAAATCAGACACTTACAGAAATGTGAGTGTCTTTTTTTTATTGTAGTGCAAGGATTCAAATTATCATTTGTCATGAATAAATTGATAGACCAAGTTTTTCCTTAATCGTTTATTTTTATAGGATGAACTTTATTTACTCTATAAAAACGGTATAAATGATCATAGATTACCATTTCGAATAATCTCTGATTAGAAACAAATAGTCTATTAATATGCATGTGGAAAATGCTCTGGAAGAGATCTTCTATCGGAATTTTTAATGAATTATCGTTTTTTAATTCTAGAATTTTTTCAAGCTTTGGTTTAATTTCTAAAATATTATTTTGTATTAGATCTCTTATGCTTTCATATTCTTCGGAGATCATAAACTCAACGTATCCAGGATAAAACTCATTATACTTTTTCTTTAACTGATTATTTAAGTTTTTATCTGCGTTGAATTCTTTTTTGAATGCCTTTTCAAAATTCTTTATACATTCTGTTTTCTCTTCAGCAGAAAGGGGTAATGCTGTTAAAAGATGATCAATATAAAACAGAGAAACCATCATTTTTTCTTCGTCATTATATTCCAAAAAATTCAAAATCAATTCGCTGCTTTTAAAAAAAAATTCTTCCGCATATTCTATGGTATTGTCACCGTAGCGTTCAAGTTCTCTGGAGTAAGTTTCTATGATGACAGCAGAGACTTCCCCTGATTCCAGATACTCCTTAAATAATGAATTGATCCTTTCTAAAATGCTGCCGTAGTCATTTTGATTGTTAATGTGTAGCCTTACCCGTAAATGAGATTTAGGATCATTATATCGTATAAAAAACCATTTTCTAATGAGATTCTGATGTTGTAATTGTTCAACGAATGGTTCTAAAACTTCTTGTAAAATAATATCTGAAGTTTTGACTCCGGTGTAAAGCTTAAAATAAAGCCACTCGCTTCCTGGGTGAAATTTTCTCGTTACCATCTTATTTATAGATCTTTATAAAGAGGGAAAATGAACTGATGTACATGATCAGATTGGTCATTGGACAGAAATTCTTCAATAAAAATTTCTTTTTCATTTTTTACCGATGAAAAAAACATTCGCATTAAATCATAGTTTTCTAGATTAACAGCCAGAGTCCTATCTCCCTTTACCCATCGTATCCATTGTGGAATTTGTTTTAATTTTCTCCATTCTCCAACCTTTTGAAATAGAAGATCCTTTGCATCAGATTGAATCATTGTGTCAAAATAATGAATCTGTTCCGAATCAATTTTCCATCGTGCTTTAGAAAGAATGATATTTTGATATTCAAGTCTGGGTAAGAAATCATAGATTTTAGCTAAATCGCCCCAGTCAAGAGACAAATATGGCCTTACATTCTGATTATTATAATCACTCAAAAAATGATACACCGGTAAAGAGTCATTAGAATAATTATGAGCATTCGTTAAGTGAGGAACGACTTCCTTATTGTGCCGTTTTGATCTTAAAAATAACCTGCCATTCTTTATTGAAAGGTATAAATCCTCTATCAAAATCTGATTTTCTTTTTCTAAAACTGAATTAGACAAATAAGGGATTTCATATTCTCTTAATGAAGGTCTTCTGATGACATTTCCAATTCTGGATTCAGGTAAGTGTAGAATTTCTGCTAAAATTTTGTCTGGATTGAGCTCTTGTTCCTTTTCAGCGATATTTTTCACTACATCTTTTACGGATGCTTTTTCTGAGCAGAATCTCCCTAATAATTTTCCCGCATTTCCATTGACGGATTTAATAGATATTTTTTCTTGTTGATTTTCAGAAACGATTTCAGCCATTACTGATAAGGTATCGGGCAAGTGATTCCAATCTTCTTCAAAATCATTAAAATCATCATCATATAAATGAATGACAGCATCTTTATTCCAAAAAGCCTTTTGTAATTTCTGATTAAGGATAACCTGTGTCGGATTAAGTTTAAACTGAATTTCCTTTTTCCGATTAGGGTAGGGTAAGATTAAGTCTTCAATATAGGGATGAACACCTTTGGCCGGAATGTTTTGTAAATAGCCAATCCCAATTTCAGGATCTAAAGCATAGGAAAGAGCAACTTCTTCATTTTCAAATCTCTCTTGAAATGCTTTTTTAAATTTTTCTAACGCTGTTTCTTTATAGGGAACGGTAATTTTGTTCAAAAAAGAGATTCCTTTCTTCAGTTCTTTTTTCCATTGATAAGATAAATTTATTTCATCATCAAAATAAAGGTCTGTCTGAAAAAGATACTTTTTTTCATATTTTAAGTGTAATCTTTTGATTTGATCTTCAATTTCAGAATATATTTTTGAAGTATTTCCAAAATTTAGATCAAGTTCATTCATCTTATTTTTAATGACTATTAAAATTTCTTTTTCCTTATGGGCACCTATTCTGTTGAGACTGGAAATGATCAATTCTAAAAAATCATCCCCTGAAACCGTTGGATTCAGTTCACTTATTAAAACCTGATTTTCGATAAGTTCATCAATGAATTCCTTTGCATCTCCGAAAGAAATGTCTTCATTGACAAGAATAGAGGAAAGCTGGTCAATGGTTTTACCTGCTTCCGAAAAGGTTAATATCTGTTCTAATTCTTCGGAAAGTGGAGCGGAAGAAATGATATAATCTCTTTTCCCATCTTTATTTTCATATTCTACATAACGAATTTTATTTCCAAGTTGATGGATGCTATTATTAGGGAAAAATAAAAGATTATTTATGATATGGGGGAGCGAAAGCAGATGTTCAGATAGAGCGACTAAAAAGTGCATATCCAGCTTTGTATCTCTTGTTTTTGTGTTCTCTGAAAATACAGGAAATTGAGTTTCTTTTTCAAAGCTTCCTGTACTTATTCCTGAGAATAAACCAAATGGTGTACAGCGGGTGCTCGCACGGTTATAGTATTTTAGTAAAGAGTTTTTTATTTTTTCGTTTGGAGAATGATGATCTGAAAATTTCTCTATCTCTTCATACAAAGAAAGAGAAGCTAAGTAGATAGCTTCTCTGAAAATAGTATTCTTAAAATATTTTTCTAGATTTTCATTAATAGGGCTTTTCTCAGACAAATTATTTTGAAATTCTTTGTAAGAAAAAAGCGGAGATCTGACAACAAAGCGGTCGAAGAACTGAAAAGGAAAACGTGGCATTAATTAAGGGAAATAGGGATTTCTATAAAACTGTTGTTGTAAAACTTGATCTCCAAAGGATCGGCAGCATCCTTAATGGTTTCTTCGCTAACATCTTTTCCGGTTCCATAATTGATCTGCATGTATGGGCTTTTTATAACTCCTAATACTAAGATCAATTTACTTCCTTTTTCTATTTTTTTGCTCACAAATTCATTGTTGGTAACGGTAATGGCAGTTTCTTTGTTTTCACGCAGAAGTTCTCTTTTTTCTGCATTTTTAGCATAACTCGCTCTTCCATAATAGGTGGATAGTAAAAAATATTTGCCCTCTGTGTTTTGTTCATACAATTTCATGTATAAATCAACATCTTTCTTATTAACAGAAAATTTCAAATTGCCTATGAAGTTTCCTGTAAACTCAACAGGCTTTTCAAATGGGCTTGATGAAAATGTAACCGCATTTGAATGATCAATGGTGTTGTCTAATACATTGTCTTTCAGTTTAATAAGCTCATTCGCATCAGAACGGTCTTTTAAATCTACCTTAAGCGATGTGAAATTTTTATCGGCTTCTTTTTCTAAAGAAAGTGTATTACGGTTTCTGATATAGAATTTTAATTTGTTTTTGTCGAAATCATCAATGTGAGCAGTACTTTTCCACTCATTGGTTCCCATCACCTGATAATTAATTTTATCCTTAAGGAAAGACGGTTTTGATTTGCCTTTCAGAATATAATCAAACCATTCCATAGTAATGTTTCCGATATCGACATTGGCTGCAGAATCAATCGTATATCCTCTTAAATTATTTTTAATATAACCTTGAGCTCCAGAATGATCATAAGGTCCAATCACCATGTAATGATCGGCATTTTTGTTGTATTTGTAATGATTTCTTAGATAATATAAAGCGCCAAGCTGATCGGAATCATAGTAACCTGTAATCGTTAAAATCGGGATATTGATGTTAGCATATTCGTCCTTATAAGGAATCATTTTTTGCCAATAACTGTCAAATGATGGATGCTTTAACCAACGTTGAAAGATTTCATTTTTTTTACCTGAAATAGCATCTAAGCTGTTAAATGCATCCCCCTTTTCATACCATTTTTTAAAGGTAGAATTCCATTGATCTTCATTTGTAAAGCCTGAATCCAGCATTTTATTATTGGTGACATAATTTATCCAGCGAAGGCAGTATGAAGCAAAGATGTTATTATTCATGGGAAAGTCTATTGTACCAATTCCCACTGAGGCTTGTGGTATAATTGTTTTTAAGGCTGGATGAATATTTTTAGCCGCTGCCCATTGACTGAATCCCAGATAGCTGCCTCCAATCATTCCAACTTTACCATTGCTCCAGGGTTGTTTTATTACCCAATCAATAACTTTATTAATGTCTTCTGCTTCATGCTCAAAAGGTTCTATTGGAGAATTGCTTACATATTTCCCTCTGGGATATATATAGACAGAATGATAGCCATAGTTTGCCTGTTCTTTTTGATCATTTACATCGTCTGTATCAGGATAAATGCTATTGACTAAAATGGTAGATTCAGGATGGGTGATTTTTTTGTTTAAAACAACTCGTATACTTATTTCGTTATTGATCAATAAGCTGTCCTTTACTTCGAAGTTCTTGGAGTCGAGCTCTTTTAAATATTTTTTTGCCAGCCCAAATGTTTGACCTGCTATATATGAATTATAGTTTCTGCACAGCAATAAAGCCTTTTTTAAATCTACACTGTCTTTATTTTCAAAATCGTTTTTAAGAGAAGCGACAATGTCTTTTTTAGTTTTTTCTAGATCCACATTAAAATAACGGGGAAGTATTATCTGTGATTTTGCAGGCAAGCTTTCATATTTTTTTAAGAATTCTTCCTTATACTTTTCCTGAAAATCTTTAGACGTTTTATTTTTAGAAGTGTTTATGTAGATCTCATACTGTGTCCCCATTGCGTAAGCAATCTTAGGATTACTTTTCCTGTAAACATTTCGTACTGAATCTAGCTGGCTTAAGGCAACATCGTAGTTTTGTCCGGACATACTTACCCTAAAAAGATTGTCATACTTTATTGACTTGTCTTTTTCTTTATATTTTTTTTGTATTTCAGAATTTAAATAAGACATTAAAGGCTCCATCTTCTCAATGCTGTATTCATTAAATTGTTTAATACCTATTCTTTGAGAAAAAATACTATTGAATGATAAAAGAAATGATAGGGTGAGTATGTACTTCATAAAAATAAAAAATCAGTAATTTTTTTCAAAATTACTGATAAAATGTTAAAACGGTTATTAGTTTTGTACTGTAATATCGATGGTGTCATTTAGTGTTTTGTCTACAACAGTATCATTGTCTCCATTCATAAGCATGATCCCGCGTGCAGTAGAGCTTGATCCTCCTTTTATTTTAGACATTTGAAGTTTGTTTAACGATAATTTTTTTTCGGTTTTTTTAATTTTTTTCACGAGTTAAGTAATTTTAAGATTTCTAAATAATTTGAGATGCAAATGAAGTTTTATTCTTGTAAATAAAGAATAAATATATACCTGAATTGATAAATTTCGATAAAATTAAATTGTAATGTATTGATATATAAAGCTTTGGTTTATCTTCTAATGAAGTGCTTTTATATAATAAGAAGGGAGAGTACCCGTTATTTTTTTGAACGCATTCGTGAAAGATTCTGCGTTATTGTATCCTATATCGTCAGCGATGGCTGCAATGGTATGCTTTCTTATTTTCTCGTTAGATTTTAATTCTTCAACGATATAATTGATTCTAAGTTCATTCAGATATTGTGAAAAGTTTTTACCTTTTAGTTCATTAACGAGCTTAGAAAGATAATCTCTGTTGGTGTCAAAATCTTTTGAAAGAGAATCTAAAGTAATATTTTTATTGAGAAAACTATTCGTCTTTTCAAATTGTTCTATTTTATCAATAAGTATTTTAAATTTTGGATTTGAGGAGAGATCACTCTTAGGAGCTTTTTCTTTCTTTTCAATAACTGCAGGGGGAATGACCTCACTTTCAACCTTAATTTCCTCCTGAACGGTAGGAACAATCAGCGGCCTCTCTGATAATACTTTTGCCAGTTTTTCGTATTCTTTTATTTTCTTTCTGTTTTTCCTGATGATGAATATGAAAAGTAGAGTAATGAATAACAAGGCCGTTATTAGCCAGGTGTTTTGATTGTTCAGCTTTTCAATTACACTTACTTTTTCTTTCATAAGTATAGGAGTATCATACTTTTTCAGAATCTCCTTTGAAAGATTTTTGCGGTTTACAGCAATCACACTGTCGCTATGGATCAGATTATCAATGTATTTTAATTGATTCTTTAAGTCGCCTTTCTTTTTGTAAAAGTCGATGAGAATTTCATATCCATCTCTTTTTGTGGGCTCAAAGCTGTTGAAAGTAAAAGAAATTGAATCTGCCTTTTTAAAGAATTCTATAGCTTCATCTTCTCGATGGACTGCATATTTTATTTTCCCAAGATAATAGTACAAAACCCCCAGGTTGGTATAGTCTTTATTATTGATCAGCCCTTTTTCAACTTCTGATAGAATGGTATAAGATGCCGTAAAATCCTTTAGATAAAAGAGACTTATCCCTTTTATCATGAGCAGATAACTATAATTAGAGTAATTATTGTATTTTTTACATTCTGCTAAACCCAAATCTGCAAACTGAATACTTTTTTTATAATCCTTACACCTGATATATACATTGGCTAAGGAAAAAATAGAAGAAATATAATTTTTTGCCTCCAGGTTGGTCGTTTTTATTTTATTCTTTTCATAATCATAGTATTTTAAGAAAAGAGGTAAGGCTTCCTGGTACTCTTCTGTGGCTGTTTTTAGGATTGCAATAAGCTTGTTTATATAATAAAACTGTTCTTTGTTTTCCGTCTTATTAAGGTTGATAGCAATCGTATATTCATCTAAAGCTTCTTTATATTTCCCTTCATTATTGAATAGAATACCTTTTAAAATATGAGATTTGGCGGGGTAATCGTAATTATTAATATTCTTTGATGCTGTGATGAGTGAATCCGCAAATGGATGTCCGTTTTCATTTTTTAGATTTTTTACACGAGCGATATTATAGTACCCTTCAAAGATGACTTCTTTATTATTCTCCTTCTTTCCTTTTAATAAAATATAGTTGGCTAAAAGCTCTGCTTTATCATTATCAATTTGAAATACTTTATTGTAAGCATCATCAATATACTTATAGCTTTTATTCTTTAATGAGTCCGGAATAATCAATCCTTTTATACTCTGGGAAAAGAATAAAACAGGCAAAACCGTGAATACAATCAAATGAATCTTCTTCATATTTCTAAATAGCCTGCAAATTTATGAAATATCGATGGATTTTCACGATGAATAGATAACTTGTTGTAAATCAATTTTATGATTGGTCTTGTGAATCGTGAATTTGTAAATTTTAGTAAACGGATATGCCGGGATTTATCAATCTTGGATTGCTAATCTTGTAAAGATTTTCCAGAATTATGATGTTTGCATCAGAAATATTCAAAGTAAATGAGGAAAATATTGATATGTGTAGGTGTTCTGCTTCCTTTGTTGGGTTTCTCTCAAGAGAAGAAAGACTCTATTAATAAAGTCATAGAAAAACAAATTGCAGAAATAAAAGTAAATGGAAAGAAACCTTTTTTTGAACAAAAAGATGACCGTTTTATTTTTAATGTTGAAAACAGTGACTTAGTTGTAGGAAATCACATATCCGAAGTACTTTCTCAAACTCCATTGTTAAAAGTAGATGATAATAAAATAACTCTTTTAGGAACTAATGCATCTGTTTATATCAATGATAGAAAATCAATTCTTAAGGGAAAAGATTTGATGCAGTATCTTAATGCTATGCCGGCATCTAATCTGGTAAAAATAGAACTGATTACTAATCCGTCTTCAAAATACGATCTGGAAGATGCAATGATTATCAATCTAAAGCTGAAGAAGCTGGAAACCGATGGACTGAAAGGAAGTTTTACTGTTACAGACAAACAGAATAGAAAAAATAGCCAGCAGGCCAATATTGCTTTAAATTATCATAAAAACAGATTTTCAAATAATACCATGTTGTTTTTTGAAAATAATAATGATCTGCAAAGAAACACCATAGATAACTACAGTTCAAAATTCAGCCGAAATCAGATTATCGGGAATACCCTTATCAAAGAAACCAACTTTGGAGGAAATACAGGTTTTGATTATGAGCTTAATGAGAAAAGCAGCATAGGAGGTATTTTAGAATATTACCACAAAACACCTGAGGCTTCCCTGGAGAACAGAAATACATACTATGATAATACAGGGGGAATTTTTGAGAACAGAACGGTAAATACACAGAATGATAAGTTGAATCTTTTTGGAGGAAATGTTTATTACAGTTTTAGTGATGATAAAAAATCCAAAAGGCTGGATGTCAACTTTGATTATTATACGCATCACAGAGATAATACGACAGAGTTTTTCAATTTGACGAATCCGTATTCTAATGTAATATATAATGATTACCAGAAGGACAATTATACTGTAAGAGTAGATTATTCCAAAACTTTCGAAAAATTAAAACTTAGTCTTGAGGCGGGAGGTAAGCTGAATTGGCTTTCTACGGATAACCCTTATGCCTATTACAACGCAGACGGTACTTTGAATACAATGTTTTCTAATAATTTCACTTATCATGAGAACATCAACGCATTGTATACTAATGTTAAGAAAAAACTGTTTTCAGCGTTGGATGTAAACTTAGGACTGCGTTATGAAAATACAAACATCAACGCAAAACAAAATACAGTCAGTGAGAATTTCTCGAGAAGTTACAACAATATTGTACCGAGTATCAACCTGTCCTATACTATTAATAAGAATAACAGAGTTTCCCTGGGATACAGAACCGCATTATGGAGACCTTATGTGGATGACTTGAACCCATTTATCTATAAAAATAATGAAACCTGGTGGGAAACAGGAAATCCGGATTTGAATGTGGCAAAGATGTATTTGTTCAATGCCAGTTACAGCATCAAAAGAACATGGGTGTTTGTAAGTAATTTTGGAATTGTAAAAAATCCTATTCTTCCTTATACAGAGACAGTAGGTAATATTTCTATTACAAAACCCAAAAACTTTGAGGGTACGGTAAAGCGTCTTTATATGGGAGTGAATTACAACAAACCATTATTTGAAAACAAATGGATGTTCAACCTCTCAACCGGGATGTATTATATCAATAACGCAGATATTTATGATGTTCATCCTAGCTCATGGTATAATAACTCTTCCGTTACAATCAGTGGAAACAATCTATGGAATAAAGGCTGGAACATAAGCTACAACTTTGGCTATACCTCTCCATATACGCTTGTTAATAAGAAGAACGGATATTTTATTAATAACCTGATTGAAGTTTCGAAGAATTATAAAGATTTCAAATTCAAGCTTTCTATAAAAGACTTGTTGAATCTTTCAAACTCCCGTAATACATTATATAATAATGACGGATATATTGAAACGCTGTCACAATCCAATTTAAGATCCATATCACTCAGCATATCCAAAACATTTGGAAACAACAAAGTAAAAAAGGTTAATACCGGAGATATAGACAAGGGAAGAACCCAAAATGAAAATCCCCGATTGTAATTCTACAATTTTTACAGAAAACTGATAACACCTAAGGATAAAAACTAATAATCATGAAAAACAAAAAGCTTGAGGAATTATCCAAAAAGATAACTCAGGGCAAGATCAAAAAATTACAGAAATATGAAGTCCTCACTATATATGCGGGAAAGAAGAGCATTATAGATTACATTGACAGTCCGGATTGTCGTACGTTTTGCGGTCCGTTGGTTTGCTCAGGGAACGACTGCTGGATGTATTCGTAAAATTCTGTAGGTCCTTTTGGGAATTGAAGTTATTCAAAAAAACTAATAATCATAAAACTTATTGATATGAAAAACAAAAAACTAGAGGAATTATCAAAAAAAATAACACAGGGCAAGATCAAAAAATTAGAAAAATATGAATTCCTCACTATATATGCGGGAAAGGGCGGTAGTAAAGATCTGTGTTTTGAAAGTACTGATTGTGGTCTCCTGTGTGGCCCCCTGATCTGTTCAGCAAATGAGTGCTGGTCGTATTCATAAAATAGGGTAAGCTCTTTTCGCTGATGGAAGCTGTTCAAAAAAACTAATAATCAGAAAACTTATTGATATGAGAAATAAAAAACTACACGAGTTATCCAAAAAGATCACTGAAAACAAGTTGCTGGGAGCTGGTGAACATTCAATAAAGACTATTACAGGTGGAAAGCGATCTCTGGAAGTATTAACTGGTGAATGCAGTCGTGAGAATGAATGCTGGGGATATGGAAGCACCGCTAATAATTGTTCGAAGAACGACTGTTGGTATTATATGAAAGAAGACTAATTCCTTTAAAATTATAATCTATAGGGTTGATAGCTTTTAGTAGAGATAAGATTCGTAATAAACATAAAAAAGCTTATTTCTATTGAAAAATAAAAGCCTGAAAAGATTTTAAACAAACACAAATGATAATATGAAAAAATGCAAAAACATGGTTTTGCACTGATTATCGGAGGCTTACTCGCTAACCATTGTAGTCAGTGTACCTATAGTGAGTGCAGACCAGATTTGCATACAGACTCCCACTTCTGGAGCTTTTCATAAAAAATCAAGTTCTGTATAACCCCGTGTGGAATTGAAACTGATCGGGGGATTATTAACCATGAAAATTTATTGTCATGAAAAACAAAAAATTGTTTGAATTGTCTAAAAAAGTTACTGAAAACAAGCTACAAGGAATGAGCGAAAATTCAGTAAAGACAATCAAAGGAGGAAAGCTGCCTTTAGAACTTGTAGCTGACTGTACAAGCCAAAACGGATGTTGGGGATTTGGAGGTACAGCTACTTGCAGTGGTAACAGCTGCTGGAGTTATAACTAGTAGACTCTGATTCTAGAAAATGATGTTCTGCAAAATCTTGTGTGGAATTAAAACTTTACAAGAAAAATTTTAACCTAAGATTTATTGTGATGAAAAACAAAAAATTGTATGAATTGTCTAAAAAGATCACTGAAAATAAGCTACAGGGAATGAGCGAAAATTCAGTAAAGACAATCAAAGGAGGTAAACTTCCTTTAGAACTGGTAGCAAGCTGCACAAGCCAAAATGACTGCTGGGGATTTGGAGGTACTCAGACTTGTAGTGGTAATGAATGTTGGAGTTACAACTAAAGTAAAAAGTAGAGTAGCATTCGTGCTACTCTATTTAATGTTAAAATAAAAAAATTATGAAATACAAATTATCAAGATATATCCATACTATAGAAAACGAGGAGATTTTAAATGATCACATCATTCTTTTTTCTACTCGTTCCGGAACATCCATTGAAGTGAAAAAAGGGTTATATGAAAAAATATGTAATCTTGAGACCACTGCAATTCCTGAAGAGATTTTCATCAACCTGATCAAAAATGAATTTTATGTTCCTGAGTTTGAAGACGAATTGAAGGAGATATTATCAGATAACATTATGTCTGTTGATCATCAGGATTTAAAAACACTTTCTTATGTCATTCAGCCCTCTGGAAACTGTCAGCTAGGATGTCATTACTGTGGACAGCTGCATACAAACAAAAGTATGTCAAAAGAAGTTATCGATCTTACCTATGATAGAATCATCACAAAAATGGAGAGTTTATCAAGCGATCTGGAGCATTTGAGTATCACTTGGTATGGGGGAGAGCCGTTAACAGGTTTGTCAGCTATTTCTAATTTATCGACCCGTTTGATCAGTCTATGTGCTGAAAAAAACTTAAAATATTCTTCAAGAATTATTACAAATGCTTTAAGCCTTAAATACTCTCTTTTTGAAAAACTAGTAAACAATTATAGAGTTACAGAATATCAGATTACTGTTGATGGAACTCAGGAATTCCATGATAAAAGAAGATATCTGAAAAATGGTTCTAACAGCTTTGATATCATCATTAAAAATATTAAAGAAATTGTTAATTCTGAATTATATCAAAAAGAAGCAGCCTTCAATATAAGATGTAATGTAGATAAAGAAAACAGTTATAATGTAATAGATTTTATTGATTATTTAGATGCTGAAGGGATATTAGAACATGTAAGTTTCTATCTAGCACCTATTCACGACTGGGGAGATAATAAAGCGACCATTAAGGGAGTTTCAAAAGAAGAATTTGCAGAGCTGGAAATCGAAGTTTATATGAAACTTTTACAGTCAAAAGCAAAGTTTAAAACCCAGATCATTCCTGAAAGAGTTACCAAGCCATGTATGGTAGTAAGCCAGACTTCAGAAGTGTTCGATGCTTTTGGAAATATCTCTACATGCTGGGAGATTCCGTACACTCCAAAATATGATAACTCTGAGTTTTATGCCGGAAATATCGTGAAAGATAAAGATGTAGACACTAAAAACACTGTCATGAGAAACTGGTTTAATGAAATCCCGGATAATAACTCATGGTGCAAAAGCTGCAAGTTTCTTCCGTTATGCGGTGGTGCATGTCCGAAAAACTGGTATGATAATATCCCGGCGTGTCCTTCCTTCAAATTTAATATTGATGACAGAATTCTTCTTCAGAGATATATTAATGAACAAGCTGTGCTTGCTTAATAAATGATGTATGGAAACAATAATTTTAGAGAAAATAAAAACGGTAGAATTTAGAGAATATGAGGTAAAAAAGCCTAGACATATTTTTGAAAATCTGATTGAAGAATTTAGAAAAGATATTCCGGAAGATGTTCAGGCAGGATTGTTTTACTATATGAACTTATCTGAAAAATCACTTTCTGCTTTTCGTGTAGGGAATATCACCCTAGGGAACTATCATTTTACAAAAATGCAAAGCATGAGGAATTACTTCATAGATCCTATTTATCATGGTATGATAAGTTTAGACTATGCTTTGCTTGCCTATAAAAACTATGTGGAAAATGATTTTGAATTGGCAGAAGAAAATATTAATCGTGCCATTGATAGTGCTTTAATTCAAAGCAATGCGTTTCCTTATTTTTCCATAATTATTGGTGAGCAGTCACTCAATAAGATCAGAGTTTTTGCCCGTACAAAGAATGAGGAACTGTATAAGGCTGAGGTTTTGAGGATAATAGCTTTTTTTATGTTTAACAAACATGAGAATGAACGTTATAAAAACATTGCTGAAACCCTGCCGCTCATAGATAAACAGGGAATATTAAAACATATCATCAACAACTCTTATATCGCTATTCTTAAATCATTACAGGATGAGAAGAAGACAAGACTGATATTCCAACAAATTTTCAATGAGCTGATACAACAGAATGAATTCTCTGGTGAACATGAAAATTTATTGATAGCAATGCGCTGTATAGCAAAAATTGAAGATGAAGATTTTCTGGATTTCCTGAATGAAAACTTTTCTGATATCAAAAGCTCTCCGCAAAAATTAGTAAAAATTGTAATAGAAAATTATTTAGATAAAGTATCCATTACCAATAACCAGGAATTAGTAAATGATGAAGAATTTACTAAGAAACTAAAAACACTAGGCATAACAATCTAACTTATTATTGTGTTCAACAAATTTCCTTTTTACTCCCAAATAGAACAGATGGATTGCGGTCCGGTTTGCCTGAAGATTATTTTAAAATATTACGGCAAAAATTGTGACTTGGTATACCTGAGAAATCTTACCGAAGTAACCCGTTCTGGCGTTACTTTGGCAGATATCAATGATGCGGGTAAAAAGCTGTATTTCCATACAACCCCTTTTAAGGTCCTTTTATCTACCTTAAATGAAGATGTTCATTTACCTTGCGTATTACATTGGGAGCAGGAGCATTTTGTTGTATTATATAAAATCAAAAATGATTTTTATTACATCTCAGACCCCAAATATGGGAGATTAAAGCTGAGAAAAGAAGAATTTGTTAAGCTCTGGATTTCATCAGCTGATAATGAAGGGATTGGTTTACAATTAATACCAACAGAAGAATTTGTTGAATTTACACCGCCTTTTGAAGAAAAAGATTTAAAAATCTTTAAAAACTATATTCGCTCTGTTTTAGAAAAACAGAACTTTAAAATAGGGCTTCTTCTTTTTTTGATCACCATCAGTTCAGTTATTTCCTACATTTTTCCTCAGTTGATTCAAAAAATGTTCGATGAAGGAACCAAGTCAAAAGAAGGAAAAATCATTATTGGAATTTTTGGATTTCAAATGCTTTTGTATGGTGGACAAATACTGATAAATATTCTTCAAAATTTTGTAGGAGTACATTTTAGTTCACAGGTCAGCATTAAAATGCTGAACGATTTGCTGCAAAAAACCGTTAGACTGCCTATTTCTTTTTTTGAAAACAGATTATATACTGATTTATTGCAAAAAATAGAGGAGCAGTCGAAGATTGAACAATTACTGACCCGACAGCTGCTGTCTAATGTTTTATCGGTGTTTTTGCTGGTTGTCTTAGTCATAAGGCTTTTAATATACAATCAGTATATCGCAATGGGGTTTATCGGTATTGCCCTTTTTTCAACGCTGTGGATTTACTTATTTCATAATAAAAGGAGGATTATAGATTATTATGCTTTTAAACTAAATTCAGAAAATAAAAATCATCTGGTGGAGATGATTACCGGGATGGTTTCGGTTAAAATTAGTAATGCCCATATTTCAAAAATATCAAAATGGGAAGAATTACAGAAAAAAATATACAAGACTAAAGTAAAAAGCCTCATTCTGGACATTTATCAAACCAATGTCACCAGCGTTATTAAGCAGTTATTCATATTTTCAAGTACTTTTTTTTGTATTTATTGGGTTTCACTTGGGAAGATGACCGTTGGAGAAATGCTGAGTATAGGATATATCATTGGGATAGCCTCCGCTCCAATAGAAAACCTGGTATCATTTTTTCGTTCATTTCAGGATTCAAGCCTGGTTTATAAAAGAGTTCAGGAAATTTTACAGCAAAATGATGAAAACCTGAATTTAAAAGAGGGAGATAACGCCCTGCTAAGTCAGGATATCAGTTTAAATAATGTATGGTTCAAATATCCGGGAGGACATCAGCCCCATGTTTTAAAAGACATTAATTTTAAAATCCCCAACGGAAAAGTTATTGCCATTGTTGGCGAAAGCGGAAGTGGAAAAACAACTTTATCAAAACTGCTGTTAGGGTTTTATCCCTGTTCAGATGGAGAACTCAATATAGGAGGAGAAGAATTATTCAATATAAATCATGATTGGTGGAGAGGCAATTGTGGAGTTGTTCTTCAGGATTCTTACATTTTTAGCGGAACAATAAGAGAAAATATTGCGATGCAGGGAGAGGCAGACGAAGAACTCTTGATTCATGCCTGCAAACTAGCCAATATATACGAAATGATTCAAAGTCGGCCACTGGGATTTGATACTAAAATAGGGGCTGCCGGAGATGACTTAAGCGGCGGACAGAAACAACGTATTCTTATTGCAAGAGCCGTATATAAAAACCCGGATTTCATTTTCTTTGATGAAGCCACTTCTGCCTTAGATGCAGAAAATGAAAAAATTATACATGATAACTTACAAGAGTTTTTTAAAGGGAGAACCGTTGTTATTATTGCCCATCGTCTATCTACAGTGAAGAGTGCAGATAATATTATCGTTTTGAAAAAAGGGGCAGTAGTAGAGCAGGGTAATCATCAGGAGTTAGTATCAAAAAAAGGAGAATACTTTAATTTGGTTAGAAACCAGCTGGAATTGGGAGAGTAACATAAAGTTAGGAGTCCTAAATAATATATTTGATGAAAAAACAACGTTTCTTATAGGAAACTTATCGAAAAAAGGAAACCATTTTTGGTTTCCTTTTCTGTATAATCATTGCTAAATGCTATGGGGTATATTGTTGAATTTCTTATGCATAACATTAAACATTTGTTTAAAAAAGCATAAAAGATATTTAAAACACAGTTAACACCCTTCTTCCCCATATCCCGTTGCTTTGCAGAAAAAGTAATGATGGAAAACAATAACCAATTCAACAGAAGAAGATTTCTTAAAAATTCACTATTGGCAGCCGGAGGAATTTTCATTGCACCCTTAATTGAAAGTTGCAGTGACGATTTTACAGAAAATGGAAATGCTCCCGATGATCTTAAAAATGGAGGTTTTGAATCCGGAGTGGCAAGTTTTGATCCCAGCGCAACAGGAATCATTATCTGGACCAGATATTCTAAAGGAACTGATGCGGAAATTACCTGGGAAATAAGCAAGAACAGCAACTTTTCAGAAGTCGTAAGAAGAGGTCAGACAAATGCCACAGCAGTGAATGATTTTACGGTAGCTGTAGATGTACAGAATATCTCTTCCAATACAAAATATTACTACAGATTCTATAATAACAAAACCAAAGAAGTGAGTGTAACAGGGGAAACCCTTACTTTACCTTCAAAATCAGATGCGGTAAACGAGGTGAAAATGGCGGTAGTATCCTGCTCCAACTTCCCTGCAGGCCTTTTTAATGTATATGGAGCGATTGCAAAATCTGAAGCAGATGTTGTTGTACACCTTGGAGACTATATCTATGAATATGCACCCGGGCAATACGGAACAAATCCTTATACCAATCAATTAGGAAGAGCACATCAGCCGGCAAAGGAAATCCTTAATCTCAGCGATTACAGAGAACGATACAGACAATACCGGGAGATAAAAATCTTCAGCTTCTTCATCAAAAAAAGCCGTTCATTTGTGTTTGGGACGATCATGAATTTGCCAATGATACCTATAAATCCGGAGCAGAAAACCATCAGCCCAATGAAGGTGATTTTCAAGCCAGAAAGATGGCTGCTTTCCAGGCATACAGTGAATATATTCCCCTTAAAACTGGGAAGGATATGAGAATTTACAGAAGTTTCAACTTCGGAAATATCGTATCTCTTTATATGATGGATACAAGAGTGATTGCAAGAGATAAACAGATGGAATATTCCGATTATGTGGATAATGCAGGAAACTTTAATCAGGTACAGTTTAAAACAGATTTCTTAAGCACCAGCAGAAAACTGATAGGAAGCGAGCAGATGTCATGGCTGGGTTCTCAGATCAATGGCGATACAGCAAAATGGAAAGTACTGGGACAACAGATTTTAATGACTAAAATGATGGTTCCTGCCGAACTTTTGATGCTTTTGAACCAGATTCTTGCAGAAATAAAACAACACGGAAGCGCACAGCCAGCCACGATGCAGGCTCTTCAAAATACTATCACACAACTGATTATTATCAAAACAAGATACAAGCAGCAGGATCCTACATTGACTCCGCAGGAAATCGCCAGAATCACAACTACTTTACCCTATAATTTGGATGCCTGGGATGGATATTTCATGGAAAGAGAACAGCTGTATTCCGTTCTTGTAGGAAAAAATGTAGTGGTATTGGCTGGAGATACCCACAACGCATGGCTAGGAAAACTTACCGATGCACAGGGGAAATTCATTGGAACCGAATTAGCTTGCAGTTCCGTTTCTTCTCCGGGGTTGGAAGGGTATCTCGGAATAACTTCAGACCCTGCAAAAGCAATAGAACTGGCTCAGGCATTCTCATTGCTGATTGATGACCTTGAGTATGCGAATCTCTATAAAAGAGGATACCTGCATGTAAAATTTACTTCCGGCAGTTCTGTAGCAGAGTGGAGGTTTGTAGACAATATCATCTCTGATACCTATAATACCACAACAGAAAAAACATATACGATCTCATAGTTTCAATTCAATCATATCTTATTTTCAATTAAGTAAAAAGAGTCATGGTGTGCCACTGTGGCTCTTTTATATTATTGACTTTTTTTGTATCTTGAACAGATGCGAGAGGATGTAAGAAAAGATTTTTTACCGTTAGTTTCTAAAACATGGAGGTTCATGACCTGGCTGACCAGGATTTCCGGGATCCTTTTATTGGTGGCAGCGTTTCTTTTGATAGTAGGATTGCCCATTGTGCTCAGTAATAAAGTTGTATTATTTACTATAGTTTCGATACTGTATTATCCGGCTCTTGCTTTTGGCATATACCGTTTTATTCTATATCAGAAGAAAATCAGAAAAAGAGTGGTCAGAAAGATAGTCGTTGATGATCAGGGAATTCATTACGAAATAGCCAATGGAACAATAGATAAAATTCTTTACAGTAATCTGAAAAAATATTCCTTTTCTGATGAATATGATGTGAGTGTCAGTCCAAGGCACAAAACCTATATATTGAAAGTAAATGACAATGGCTCGGTAGCAGAAGTAGATTTTAATGGAATGGACGCAGGTTACAGTTCGTTTATTGGAAATTTAAAAGCTTTAAGGCGAAGGTATATTCAGGGAATTGTGTATTTCAGACCAGACTTGCGGATAGATCCTTTGGTTTATGATGTCTACTATATCAACCCTGTTGATTTTACATTCGATCACAAAAAATATTGGAAATTTCTAGCAGAGACTCTTGCTATAATGATACTATGCTGTTTCGTATTAGGAATTATTATGCTTTGGCTGGTTGCATGATTTCTAAGGATCACATTTATTTTTATAAAATTTGAAATAGAACGGATTTAAATTTTTTTCCAAATCAATTGTATTTTCACATCTCAAAATCTTATATTTATTTTTCTTTTAAACTTTTGTTATCAAAGAATAGAGACTTGGTTTAAAAAATTAATAAAAAAACAATGGTGGAAAATTTTATTTATTACTTAGGATTAGTCCTGGTAATCATTGGTGCTATTATGCTGGCTAATCGTTTAAAAGTAGCATACCCAATCATTCTGGTTATTGCCGGACTTCTTATCAGTTTTATCCCCGGACTGCCGGTGTTGAAAATTGATCCCGAACTTATTTTTATCATCTTCCTGCCTCCGCTTTTATACGAAGCTGCCTTTGCCGTCTCCTGGAAAGAAATTTGGAAACTGAGGCGCATTATTACCAGTTTTGCCTTTATTGTTGTTTTCCTTACGGCAATATCCGTAGCTTTTGTAGCCAATTCATACATTCCCGGATTTTCACTGGCATTAGGCTTTGTGTTGGGAGGAATTGTATCACCCCCGGATGCTGTAAGCGCCGGAGCGATTTTGAAATTTGTGAAAGTTCCCAAAAATGTATCTACGGTTTTGGAAGGAGAAAGTTTATTCAATGATGCTTCCTCACTGATCATTTTTAGGTTTGCAATGGTTGCCGTGGCTACGGGACAGTTTATATGGCAGGATGCGGCGGTAAGTTTTGGATGGATGGTATTCGGCGGATTGGGAATAGGGATTATACTTGCTTTTATCTTCCTTGAAATTGGGAAAATATTCCCTACCGATGTCAATATGGATGCAATACTCAGTCTTGTTGCTCCCTATGTGATGTATATTGCCGCTGAAGAAGTGCACTCTTCGGGGGTATTGGCCGTGGTAAGCGGCGGATTGTTTCTTTCCGTTAGAAGACATCAGATTTTTAAAACCTCACAATCCAGATTAAGAGGCTCCAATGTATGGGAAAGCTTTGTATTTCTGATCAACGGAATTGTGTTCTTGCTGATCGGGCTGGATCTGCCGGAAATTATGGTGGGATTGAGAAAAGAAGGGATAAGTTTATCCGATGCCGTTGGCTACGGATTATTGATAACAGTAGTACTGGTTATTGTCCGGTTATTGTCTGGTTTTGGTGCGGTTTTCGTTACACTCATCATGCGAAATTTCATTAATGTTGCAGATAGAGATCCGGGAATGAAAGCTCCATTACTGATGGGCTGGACAGGAATGCGGGGGGTAGTTTCATTAGCAGCAGCATTGTCTATTCCCATCGTAATGGAAAATGGGCAGCCTTTTCCGCACCGTGATCTTATTCTTTTTATTACCTTCATCGTGATTCTTACCACTTTGATTATTCAGGGATTGACACTGCCTGCATTGATCAAAAAGCTCAATTTATCCGATTCCGGAGCAGGAATGTCCGAAGAAGAATCTGAATATTTCCTGAGAAGAGAAATGCGCCGGGTATCCTTCAGGTATCTGGATGAAAATTATAAAGAAAGAAGAAGCGAAAATGAATATTTTAGCAAACTGATGGACCGCTGGGAGCAGGAAGATAAAGAAGACTCTACTCATGAGATGTCTGAAGAAGCTAAACAAATCTATTTTGAAACGATCGAACAGCAAAGAATTTGGCTTCGGGAAGAAAACAGACGTAATCCGAATATTGACGAAGAATATATTAGACATTATTTAACAAGGCTGGACCTGGAAGAAGAAAGACTCAGAATGTAAAAATTAAGGGAATGAAAAATTTAGCAAGACAGCTCGGGCAGTTTCCCGATGAAAAAAGAAAAGAATATTTCAGTACACTTCCCAACTATCTCAATGGGAAATTTCAGAATATATTGACAACACCGTCTTTATTAGAAGGAGAAAGTATGACCAAAGTACTTCTCCAAACCCTGTGTAAAGTAGAAAATACATCACCCCGCACGGCTCTCCCATTTGTGGTGACAGACCTTAGGAACCTTCCGCCTGAAGAAAATGTTTTGGTATGGTTTGGGCACAGTTCCTATTTCATACAGGTGGATGGCAAGAAATTTCTGATAGACCCTGTTTTCAGTGGAAATGCTTCCCCTATGCCAGGCTCTATAAAAGCTTTCCAGGGAGCCGATTATTACAAGCCGGAGCATATGCCGGACATAGACTTCCTGCTTATTTCACATGATCATTGGGATCATCTCGATTATAAAACCGTTCAGGAATTAAAAGATAAAGTTGGAAAAGTTATTTGTGGATTAGGAACCGGCCAGCACTTTGAATACTGGGGCTGGAGTTTTGATAAAATCATTGAAAAAAACTGGTGGGAAAGCATAGACATTGCAGAAGGTTTCAGAATAACACTTACTCCTGCACGGCACTTTTCCGGAAGATTACTGAACCGTAATATCTCCCTCTGGACTTCCTTTGTGTTGAAAACACCTACAAAAAATCTGTTTCTGGGTGGAGACAGCGGCTACGGAAATCATTTTACAGAAATTGGAGAAAAATACGGACCGTTTGATTTAGCAGTAATGGAGACCGGACAATATAACGAAATGTGGCCTTACATTCATACCTTGCCGGATCAGTTGATCTCGGAAATAAAAGAACTGAAAGCCAAAAATTTCATTCCTGTTCACAACTCAAAATTCAAACTGGCACAGCACATCTGGTATGAACCTTTAGAGCTTGCCTCAAAAAATGCAGAAGAAAACAATATACCCATTACCCTTCCTATGATTGGCGAAAAGGTAGATTTGGACCAGCTGGGGACGGTAACCTGGAAAAAATGGTGGGAGGAATATATTTAATGAATTACAATTAGCACGTTCTTCATTCGTTTAATTAAAAAAAATAAAAACCTGCCCATCACTGGGCAGGTTTTTCCTTCATATCAAAAAAATAATCACTACGAAGGTTCCTTATGGTTGACCTTTGTATGAATGATATCGTAAAATACGGCCGGATTGGCAGCATCTGGAGTAATTCTGTAAGTGAATGTAGTCTCGTTCAGGGTAAGAATATCTACAACACGGGTAAAAGTAGGCGTGGTAAGCGTTCTCTTTTTCCCGTCAGGAGAAATAGACCACATCCCTTCAGATCTCAAAACATCGTTTAAACCGAAAATTTTAAAAGTTCCGTTAGCTTTAAAGTAAGAATAGCCTACATATCCGGCTACACTGGCATCAGCTAAAGGTACATTGTTTCCGCTTTTATCCTTAGCACCCGTGGTTTCCCATGGAGTAGAAGCCAATGTAAGCTGGCCATTTGTCGGCTCTGCGTGAGACGTTCTGGTATGGATGATGTCATAGTAAATAGACGGGTCGCTGGAGTTAGGACGTATTCTGTAGGTGAATTCATTTCTGTTTAAAACAAGAATTTCAACATCACGGGTGAAAATGGTGGTACCATCTGGGTTCAATGCCGCAATCGTTCTGGTTTTTCCCTGTGCATCCACAGACCAGGTTCCCATCGATCTCAATACATCAGTAAGGTTGTAAATGGCAAACTTTCCATCTCCCTTAAAATAAGCAAATCCCACATATCCGGCTACGCTGGCATCAGTAAGAGCAACATTATTTCCATTTTTATCCTTAGCTCCAGTAGTTTCCCATGGAGTAGAAGACAGTACCTGTGAGGGAGTCTGCTGTTCGATAATGATTTCATTGTCATCACTTGAACATGAAACAAAAGATGCTGATAACAGCACGGCTGCAGACAGATAACATAATTTTTTCAGTGTATTCATAAAAGTATTTTTTAAGTCTTTGCAAACTTATTCCGAATAAATATCAAAACGTTGTATAGAATATCTCTTTTGTTGTAGAAAACATAACAGATCCTAAATTAGAATGAAAGAAATGATATTTCATATAAGAATATCAATAGTATTAACAAATATTACTGTCGAGTGTGCTCCATTCCCTTCCTTTGGAGGGGTGGTTTCTCAACATTCCATGATAAAAACTTTTTTCTTGCCATAAAAATTCCCCAAAAATTCTATTTTTGAGTATGAATAACAGAAACCGTGGAAAAAACACTGGCGATGATACCCTGTTTGGTTCAGAGAAGCAGATCAGCAAACTGAAGCTGGCTGTTGAAGATATGCAGTATTTGCTGACCAGAGAATACCCGGAAAAAGCGGCTTCAGAACTTGTAGGAAACAGATACAGACTAAAAACCCGTCAGATACAGGCTTTACGGGGAGCATCCGCATCTGATATTCAGATTCAAAACAGGCAATTGAAACATTTGAAAGCCTCAGATTTAAAGGAAAAGACAGTTTATCTCGATGGTTTTAATGTTTTAATCCTGCTGGAAAGTCTGCTTTCCAAAGCTTATGTTTTTGAAGGATTGGACGGTTGTATCCGTGATCTTTCCGGAGTTCATGGAACGTATAAAAGAGTGAATCAAACCTTAAGAGCCGTAGAATTAGTCGCTTCTTTTCATCAGAAAAATCAAATTGAGAAACTTGTATGGATCTTTGACAAGCCGGTGTCCAACAGTGGAAGAATCAAGCAGATTATCCTTGAATTTGCCGAACAACATCAGCTCAACTGGGAAGGTGATCTGCAATACAATCCCGATAAATTTCTGGCAGAAAGTTCGGAACTCATCGTTTCCTCAGATGCCTGGATTTTGGATCACTGCAAAGAATGGTTTAATCTGATCGGCTATTTGATCAGAGAAGAAGATCTTCCTGTTAATCTGATTAAAATGGTATAAAATATGAACGTGTTTGAACCCTATATTCCTCTGTTTTCTCAAACATGGAAAGACCAGTACAAAGCTATTTTAGCTGAAGAACATCTGCTAAATCTGGAAAAAAATATAGATAGATTTAAAAACCATTCTTTAGAACTGGATTTACCTTATTTTAACGAAGAAATACAAGTTGACAGGCAGGAAAGCTTTGAAAAATTTATTCTGATCCTTGAGAACAACGATTCAGATAAGGTTAAAACAAAATTACTGGAAAACATTCCGTTTGAACACTGGTTGAACATCTTAGGACAAAGATTGACCTCTGCAAGCATCCGTGATGAGAACGCGATTCCTCCTTTGAAAACCATGCTGATTGAGGCCTGCCAGAAACCTTTCAATAGCGAAATTACCATTGCACAAAGAGCCTGGGAAAAGCATATTGGAAGAATGAATGATGATTTCTGGGGTGAAATCAAAGGAAACAATCAACAGAAACAAGAGAAAGTAATGGCGAAAATCCATGATATCATTGATCATAAAACCTGGTGGAATGTTTTCTTTCATTACAAACACGAACTGGTTTTTGAAGTCCGGGAAAAAGATGGTCATGGCATCCGCTGGAGCCATGGAGGAACAAAACTGATCGGCTTTCTGGAAAAATTTATCAACGAATAAATAAAACACAAACATCTGTGTTATCTGTGAAACCTGCGGGAAAATAAAAACGCTCGCAAATAAGACAGATCAAGCCGATTTTTTTAAACTTAAAAAGATACTTTTTAGCTTTTTATCAGTTATTCTATTAGCTCAAATCAACAAAATTTGCATTTTTTTATCCTTTTTTATACTACGTAAAATGATTGCGTACTATGCTTCTAGTTTTGCAGATATAAAACAGAAGCTATGAATACATCAGACCAAAAGTTTTCAACCGAAGAATGGGAAATATGTCTCAAGGTTCTTGATGCCTTGAAGGAAGATCCGTTCCTGAATCCTGATAACAAAACATTTTCAGGACTGATTACGAAAATTCATAAAAGCGCCAAAAGACAAAGCCGTCATGAAAATTATTCAGAGATGAAGTCTCATGATTTGGCTGTAAATTCCAATTCTGTCTTGATGCAGAAAGCATTGGCGGGAGTTTCTGTTTATTATGATAATGAAAAAGAAGAAGTACAACTTACAAAACTTCAGATTCCCAAAAACTGCTACTGCTGTAACCAGAGTTATCAGTATGCGCACTCTTTCTATTCCAGATTATGCCCTGTCTGCGCTGCAGAAAACTATGAGAAACGTTTTGAAACGACAGATCTTACAGGAAGAAATGTAATCCTGACAGGAGGAAGAGTGAAGGTAGGTTTTGCCACAGCATTGAAGGTGTTGAGAAACGGAGCTAATTTGGTTTTGACAACCCGTTTTCCGGCATTGGCGATGGAACTGATGCAGCAGGAGGCAGATTATGAAAACTGGAAAGACAGACTCTGGATCTATGGTTTGGATCTGAGAAATCTGAAGGCGATTCAGGATTTTATCAACTTTTATAGATTCAATTTTGATACGCTGGATATTCTGATCAATAATGCAGCTCAGACAATAAAATATCCTGATGAATACTATCTGCCGATAATAAAACGTGAAAAGGAAAAACGAGTAGAATTTAAGAATATACCGACCCTGATCCCGAACCAGACAGAAATTTCCAACGAAACAGCGAAATTGGAATATGCACACAATGAAGAAACTCAGGTGGCACTTACCCGTTTTGGACAACCTGTGGATAACAGAGAAAAAACAAGCTGGAATTCTACTTTGGAAGAGGTTTCTATGTATGAACTGGTAGAGGTAAACCTCATCAATCATATAGCGCCTTATTTCCTGATCAAAGAACTGAAGCCATTGATGAAAAACTCAGCGTTTAAAGAAAAATTTATCATCAATGTAACTTCATCAGAAGGAATTTTCAGCTATGAAAATAAAACGGTTTTTCACCCGCATACCAATATGACAAAGGCAGCTCTGAATATGATGACACTCACTTCTGCAAAAGAATTTGAAAATGATCAGATCTATATGAGTGCGGTAGATGTGGGGTGGATTTCTACAGGAGCTAAAGAAAGTTTGAGAAAAAAACAGTTTGAGATGGGATATATTCCGCCACTGGATTCAGTGGATGGAGCCGCCAGAACTCTGCATCCTGTGATAGAAGGAATAAAAGGAAATTACTTCAGTGGAGTTTTATTGAAAAATTATAAAGTTCACACCTGGTAATATCCAGACGGAGATAATAGTAATAAATGGAAAAATACATTTTGCTAAAATGAGTTGCAGGTTCGAATCCTGCTTATCTCCCAACCATTGAAACGGTAGCTCAACAGGAAGAGCGCTGACCTTCCAAGTCAGAGGCTGCGGGTTCAATTCCCGCCCGTTTCACAGGAGTAGATAGTTCAAAAGAAGAAGAATACATCCTCAACACGGACGAGCTGCAGGTTTAAATCCTGTTGGACTCCCAAAGTAAATAACGGAGATAATAGTTTAACGGAAAAACGATGCCCTGCCCGGAATCGATGCACGTTCGAATCGTGCTTATCTCCCTAATCAGAAAGTCAGAGCAGTAGCTTAATCTGGAAAAGCATATCCACGGAGGATAGGTTGCCGGTTCGATCCCGGTCTCTTTGGCTTTCATTTAAAATTATAATACCATGCTTAAAGATTTATTGATTTTTTTAAACATCATTGATGAAATAAAAGTTCCCGTACCCATGCAGTGGCAGGAAAGAAAACCTATGGAAAGAACGCCGAAACCAAGAATTTCTAAAACAGAAGTGGTGAAAGAACTGGAAATGATTTCGACGGAATGGAAACAGGAATCTTTCGAAAATGTAATGGTGACGAAAGAACAGGATATCCCAAAATACTTTTCAACAGTAAGAGAAAGAAAAACAAACAGAAACTACCTGAACAGAATTGAAAATCTGGCAGAACATACAAAGGATTATAAAGAATACTGTCTTGAAAAAACAAGCAACCAGCACATGTTGAAAGCGGAAGACTATTACATCTATTCTAAAAACGGAACTACAGAAACATTTCTGATTGCAAAAGATGCTTTTATCACCCATAATGAACATAGAATGCTCCGTATAGAAAGCGGTTGCTTTGTAAAGTATATCCAACAGGAATATAACCCGATAACACAAATAATAGAAAATGCATACGACTGATACTACAAAACGATATAAAATATTCTCCGAAGAAGACTTTACGGAGGCTGTTTTTGACGACCATACCCAGATAGAAGTGTATGCCAAAAACATGACGTTTCACTGTACCGAAATAAAAGGAAACCTGCTTTTGCGTGGTGAAGGCTGCCGTTTTCCGGAACTGAAACATATCAACGGAAATCTTTCTATTGATGCAGATAATTGTAAAATTCCACAACTTGAAACGGTGGAAGGTCATTTTAAAATGCATTGCTATACCCAGCTGGATCAGCTTAAAAAAGTAAGCGGCCATTTCAAATGCATCGTTGATGCTGCTTTTAAAAACCTGGAAATAATCGGGGGTTATATTTCAGTGAAAAATGCTACAGTCAATGCTAAGAATGGTAAATTGCTGAAAACGAGAGATGCTATTCCTATCAATTACCAGTTTCAGGCAGATGTGCTTCTGAAAGACGGTATTTTTGATATTAAGATCCTTGGAAATAATATTGTAATTCCTCACCGGGAAATCCGCGGTAAAATAAGTGTGGTAGGTGAAAATATATCATTCCCAAATCTGGAATTTGTTCATGGTTCTCTTAAATTCAGATGTGAATACCAGATCGGACACAAATTTACCCATTATTTTCCAGTGTTGAAGAAGTTGATCGGTAACTTGAAATTTGAAAATACAAGTATTTTATTTCCAGAACTTCAGGAAACCAGCGGAAGTATTCATCTGGAAAATGGTTCTTATGTCACTTTCCCGGCACTTGAGAAATCTGGAAATATTATACTCAATGGCGGGAGCGGAGCCGTATTTCCTGTTTTGACTGATATCAATGGAAATTTCCAATATAATGGTTCTGAAAAGTGCTACCTGAATGCTCTTCAATATGTGAAAGGTGTTTTCAATACTTATAATGCGGTTGCTCCTAACATTGCTGAGGTGGGTGATCTGATTATCCATGAAACCGATAGTTTTGAACATCTTCAAAAAATTAACGGAAAAGTTCAGCTTATGTATCAGGAGAGCCGGAATGTGAATTTTAAATCATTGGAGTATCTCGGACAATGGGGAGATTCAAGGTTGCAGGGGTTTCAGTTTCCGGCTTTGAAATGTATTAATAATTATTTGTATGGTACAAATCCCGGTTTTGAACAGCTGGCAAAGAATATTTATTTTAAAATAAATAATAACATCTATCTTACGAAAGATCATTTCATTGTTTCACGGATGTTTTTCCCTTATGTTCTTCAGGAAAAGAGCTATCCTTTGAGAAAATTGGTTGCAATCCTAAAATTAAGACACAGCAGTTTTCAGAATTTTGAGACCCGTGAGTATGAAAGACAGTGGGAACATTTCGATACTCCGTTTTTTACGCAGATCTTAGATAAAATTGAAAGTCTTTGGGATGAAGTGAAGCCGATGAAATATGAGGAATTCTTTAATACCACAGATAGAAATTTCAAACTTTTCTGCTTCAGCTATTATGGTGTAGGAAATCTGATGGAAAAATTGGAAGCTAAAAAGATCAATGAAAGGGAAATAGAAGTTTCTTACGTGGAATATGATGAAAACGGAAACGAAAACTTAACCAAGAAAGTGAACCGTTATGAAGTTCATGAAGTTGAAAACAATAAACTCGGAATTTTTATATGGGGAGATAGAATGAAACATTCTTATGCTGTGAAATGCTGGTGTCCTTCCACAAAAAAGGAACATTGGCTGTGGATAGAGCAGGAATATAAAGATGACGCTTTGACGGCTATTGCATCTACTTTCAGAATACATAGTAATCTGATCCCGCATATCAAAAATCTAAAAAGACAGGGAGATCTATTGATCTGTGAATTGAAGGAAAAAATGACTCCAGCCGGAGAAATCCGACCTTTAACCGCCTCAGAATATTTTAATCTCCTGAGAGCAGAAACATAAATTGGAAACAGTAGTTTAACTGGAAAAACATTCCACTCAAAGGAAAGTCGCTGGTTCAAACCCAGCCTGTTTCTATTTTTTTAAACTAAAAATCATGGAAGAATTACAATCAATTTTACATACAATAATCAAAGAGAAAAAAGGATATATCACATTCCTTACCGGAGCCGGAATTTCTGCTGAAAGTGGACTTCCAACATATCGTTCCATCGATGGAATCTGGATTAAAAGAACAAAATATCACCGTCCGGAAGAGTTTGGAACGTTAAAGTATTTCAGACAGGAAACGGAAGAAGTCTGGCAGTATAACCTTTTCTGGAGGAAACTTATTGCAGAAGCACAACCGAATAAGGGACATTTAGCGCTGACAGAAATAGAACATCTTTTGGGAGACAGATTTAAGCTTATAACCCAGAATGTAGACGGTCTCCATCAAAGGGCTGGAACACAAAAAGTCTATGAGATCCATGGAAATAAACAGAAAGTACGGTGCTCGAAAGAATGCAGTACACCTATTGATTTTCCTGAAAATGTAAAACGGAAAGAATATACCGAAGATCTTACACCAGAAGATATTGACGGTTTGAAATGTAAAAAATGCGGAAGTTGGTTACGACCACATACTTTATGGTTTGATGAAAGCTATAACGAAAAATATTATTATTTTGATACCGCTTATGACATTGCTGATCATACGGATATTTTGTTTATTATCGGAACTTCAGGATCTACAGCATTGCCTGTCAATATTGTGGAAACAGTAAAAATACGGGCCAAATGGATTGTGCTCATCAATCCTGAAAGTGATACCTATTTTGATTATATTCTGAAAGGAAGCAAAACGCTTTACTCAATTCGGGAAAGCAGTACATCAGCAATACCACAATTAAAAACAATGATTGAAGAAATAATAAAATCATAATATAAATTGGAAACAGTAGTTTAACCGGAAAAACATTCCACTCAAAGGAAAGTCGCTGGTTCAAACCCAGCCTGTTTCTATTTTTTAAACTAAAAACAACAATTAATTATAATAAAAAACAAAATGAATACATACATTGATATTGGTATTAATCTGACCAATAAACAGTTCTATAATGAACACGACGAAATTATCAACCGCGCTTTGGACCAGGGGGTAGAACATATGATTCTCACAGGAACCAGCGTAAAAGGAAGCAAAGAATCTGCTGAGATTGCAGAAGAATATCCGGAAATTTTATTTTCAACAGCGGGAATTCACCCTCATGATGCCAAATCTTTTAACGGGGAAAGTATCGGTGAACTCAGGAAATTGTTGAAACAGGATCATGTGATTTCAGTAGGTGAGTGCGGACTGGATTTCGACCGGGATTTTTCTCCAAGACCCATACAGGAAAAATGTTATAAAGCTCAGCTGGAACTGGCTATAGAAGTCAATAAACCACTTTTTCTTCATGAAAGATCAGCATTTAAAAGGTTTAATGACATCACAGATGAATACCTTTCCCAATTACCCGAAGCTGTTGTACACTGCTTTACCGGAACATTGGATGAAGCAAAGACATATTTGGATAAAGGATTGTATTTGGGATTTACCGGAGCGATCAGTGATGAGAAAAGATTTAAGCATCTCGAAGACGTTATAAAATATGTCCCTCTTGACCGAATGATGATTGAAACAGATGCCCCTTTTATGCTTCCGAAAAATATGTCCAGGATGCAGAACAGGCGGAATGAACCTTCCTTTTTACCGTATGTAGCACAAACAATTGCCCATCTGAAGAAGATCAGCATTTCCGAAGTCGCAGACGAGACCACAGAAACGGCCAGAAATTTTTTCAGACTATAAAAAAGAGCTCTACTGATGAAGTAAAGCTCTTTTTTTATAAACAAAATTGTCTCTTGCTCTTACAAACTCTTTATTGCCGATTCCAAAGCCAGTTCCATCATTGGATTCAAAGCTTTTTCTCTTTCGTCAGCAGAGATTTTTTCGTGTGTAGGGATAATATCCGTTACCGTAAGAATAGTAGCTGCATTTTTTCCTAAATGCTGAGCATTCGCAAATAAACCGAATGCTTCCATTTCTACTGCAGGACAGTTGTATTTTGTAGCAATTTCAGGAGTGGCAGGATCTTTTCTGTAGAAAATATCACTACTGTGGATGTTGATTGCCTTAGCGTTTAATGATAAATCTTTAGCCGTTTCATTGATGGTAGTAAAGATATTCCCCTGATGAGGAAGAATTTCTTCTTCAATTCCCCATGCATATTTGGCGTAAGTACTTTCGCTGGCAGCTTTTTCAATATTTAAAATATCAAAAAGTTTAAGATCAGTATTGTAAGCACCACAAGTCCCGATTCTGATGATCGTATCTACTTCATACTCTGTAAATAGCTCAAAAGAATAGATCCCGATGCTTGGAAAGCCCATTCCACTGGCACCTACTGTGATCTCTTTTCCTTTATAAAGACCTGTATAATAAAGAATACCTCTGGTTTTGCTTACCAGTTTAGCATTTTCTAAATAATTCTCAGCAATATACTGTGCACGAAGCGGATCCCCCGGCTGCAATACTACTTTAGCAATTTCTCCTTTTTTTGCACTGATGTGAATACTCATAATGTTTTTTTGAATGGCACAAAGATAATAACTTTTAGTTTGTTTCTGTCATTACGAAAATGGAAACAATGAAGCCATCTCTGATCAACAGAATGTATAAGATATTACTAATAAATGTTTTAAATAAAATTTTAGGTATTGTCTTTTGTATAAATCAAAAATTAAATCTGGTAAATACAGAACCATAAAAGAATAATGTGGAGCAGGTATCATGAAGGCAGTCAGGCTACTTTTGCAGAAGTAAAATATTTAAAATTTTAAAAATGAAAATTGAGCATATTGCCATTTGGGTTAAAGACCTTGAAAAATCCAAAGCATTTTATCAGAAGTATTTCGGAGCCGTTTCCAATGAAAAATACCATAATCCTGTCAAAAACTTTCAATCTTACTTTCTAAGCTTTGATAAGGGCTGCCGTCTTGAAATAATGACCAGACCAAACATCAAAGAAACCGAAAACTCTTACGAATCCCAGCAGTACGGAATCATTCATCTTGCATTTTCAGTAGACAGTAAAGAGAAAGTAAATGAACTTACAGAGATATTGAGAAAAGATGGGTACACAGTTGCCGGAGAACCTCGTACAACAGGAGACGGCTATTACGAAAGCGTAATCCTTGACCCGGAAAATAATATCATTGAAATCGTATCACAGTAAGTCATCGCGAGGAGCGATAGCGACGAAGCAATCTTTATAGTAATGAATACGCAATCTCAAACCTTATAGGTTTTTAAAACCTATAAGGTTTAAATTTTAAAACGTAACCTCGCTGAAAATCTTTGATTTTCTAGCGCCTTAAAAAAAACATCATGCTTATTCTCTTTGCGCCTTTGCGTTTTTCCAACCTTATAATTACCGTAAAGAATCCATATTTAACATGAATCTTCTCCACAAAAATTTTATTCTCAACGAAATAATTTTATTTTTGTTAGATCATGGAAACCAAGTCACCGTTTTTAGACACGATCTTTTTACTTCGTAAGGAAGAATGTATTACTCTTTTTTCAAGCTTACAGAAAATTTCCCCCCAGGAAGAGGCGGAAGCAGGAGATTATTTTGAAACAGAATTTGAAAAAGAAAGACTGGAGTTTCTATCCGATCAACTGACTTGTAACAAAGAAACAGCCGTATGGGCTGCAAAAATTCTCTATCATAGTGCCCAGTTTTATCTGATCAGAGAAAATACTGAAAAAAATATTGAAAATCTTATTCCCGGATTTAAAGGAGTCCGTGATATTTCTTCTATTTTATCCGCAGATTTATCACTCAGGTTTTTACCGCAGATTATTGTGGCTTTAAACGCTGTCGATTCTGAAGATCCTTTGATTGCCATGCTGGAAGATATTCTGATGCAGTTTCACTATTCGGGAATAGGGTATGATCTTGATCTTAAAAATGTGAACTGGCAGGAAGAATTAAAAGACAATACTTACAGAAAACTATATCTGGAAAGAATTGTTGAAAAAAAGGATTATAAACTGGCGGAAATTCCGTTTATCAATAAACTAATAATAGCCGAATTCGGAATACACAAAGACGCATTCTGGCGAGAACTAAAAACGATAACCGAAGATAACAGTTAAAGTGGAAATTTTAATTTTTTAAATCAATGAATCAGAATATAAATCAACTCAATACAGTTCTTAACTACGTAAAAGATACTTTTGTAGGTAAAAATGATGTCGTAGATCTGCTGGGAATCTGCCTTTTGGCAAGAGAAAATGCCTTTTTGTACGGACCTCCGGGTACCGCAAAATCAGCAATTGTAAGAACGCTGGCAAAAACAGTAAAAGACGGCAAAAATTTCGAATATTTATTAACCCGTTTTACAGAACCGAACGAGATATTCGGGCCTTTTGATATCAGAAAACTGAAAGAAGGAGAACTTCTCACCAATACGGAAGGAATGATGCCCGAAGCTTCCATGGTTTTCCTGGATGAGATCTTCAATGCCAATTCTGCCATCTTGAATTCACTTCTGATGGCCCTCAACGAGAAAATTTTTAAAAGAGGAAAAGAAACAAAGCACTTGCCGGCACTGATGTTTGTAGGAGCAAGTAACGTTCTTCCGGAAGACGAAGCGTTGAATGCATTATTTGACCGTTTTCTGGTAAGAATCAATGTAGATTACGTAAATCCTGAGTTATTACAACAGGTCCTTTTAGCAGGAAGAAAACTGGAGAATGAAGAAGAAACGGAAATTCCGGAAATTCATGCCGATGAGATCAGACAGCTTCAGAACCTTTGTAGAACAATAGACCTTAAACCCATTTATGAAGTCTACCTGAATACGATCATCAATCTTCGAAATACAGGTATTGCCATTTCAGACCGTAGAGCCGTGAAACTTCAAAACCTGATTGCTGCCAGTGCCCTGATCTGCGGAAGAAAAGAAGCGGTACTTTCCGATCTTTGGGTCTTGAAACATATCTGGGATACAGAAGAGCAGATTGAAATTCTGGAAGGAATTATCAACAGGACCATCGAGAAAGATGACCATCCGGATTCCCATCCACAGGCTATGCACAACAAAACACCCAATCCTGAAGAAGTCATGAAAGATGTGACAATTCTTGTGGAAAAATGGAATGGTGGAATGCTGAGTTTTGAAGAACAGAATGTAATAAAAGATAAACTGAGATACCTGCAGACCCGTTGTGACTGGATCAGAAATCCGGAACAGAAGCAATATATCCAGCAAGAAATTGAAAGCTTATGGCAGAAGATCCTTCAAAGCGTTTAAAAGAATTTTGGGCAGAACTTCCCCGTCCCAATGAAGATTTTCTGGGCTCCATCAGAGACTGGAAAAACATTCAGATTGCAGTGGAAGAAGAGATAATCTGGCTGAGAGGTTTTACCGATGAGCAGGCAGCAGCACCGGAAATACAACAATTACCGGACTTTATTCTGTATGAGCTTAGGGATGGTCTTTTGTTCAGGAAAGAGGCTTTGGTTCCGAGTAAAAAAATGAGAACAGCATTGCTTTGGATATCTATAGACAAGGCATTGCAGCTTACTTTTCCGCCTTCGAATCAAAACTATTTTGGAATTCAGGAACAGGTTCAGGTAAGGTTAAAAGAAAGTAACGAAGAACAGCCTGTAGTTGCTTTACTGAGCAGTATTGCTGATATTAAGGAAAGTATCACAGCATTACCCAGGTTTAAACTTGAAAAAATAAAATGGACTGTTTTGGGAGATAAAGCCCTGTTTATGGGTGTTCCATTATTGAGCTTTCCCGGAAAGACCTATTGGACAAAAGACAGACATTTACTGCCGGCAGGTCTGGATTTTGAATTTAAAAATGTAAGTACACTGCTACAGCAGAAATATAATAAAGAGTCGGAAGGATGGTTGCTTTGGGATGAAAATGGAAACTACCTTTTAATAAAAGAAACAGATTTCCGCCCGTTGTCAGTAAGCTCATTTCGTCTTACAGAAAAATCAAGAGAATGGAATTAAAGGCCTATTTCCAGTCCTATGAAAATTACTTCTGGGAATGGAAAACTGATGAAGATGTTCCCGGTGATTCCGGTTATCACGAAAACAATCTCCTCTCGGTTCCGGGAGTGGGAGCGATTGCTTACAGGCCTTATGTGATGGAGATCCTTAAAGAACTTCAGCCGCAGGGATGGCCTCCATTCGGAGCATTGCTTATGATGCTGTATGCGATGCAGGACGGATATGTAGATTTTGCCGGTCCGTTAAGACGTACCGCTGAGTTTTACAGTGGAGAGGATTTCGAATTCAATGTGGAAAAACAAATTGAATTTCTTGAAAAAATACGATTACTTCCCAACGTTTACAAGCAGAAACAAAACAGAATTGTACTTCTGCAGACCTTATTCAAAAATGGGCACAACAGAATATCTTCAGTAAATGCTGAAGCTCATATAAGAATCTATTATAAAAGACCGCACGAACTGGCTTCTTGTGCAGAACAGCAAGATACCGGTTCATTAGCCTTAAACAAAGATTTAAGTGCTTTGGATCTGAACGAAAAATTTCCTACTGCGCAATCTATCATTGATGCTATGAAAGGCCTGGTTGATGAGCCGGAGTTGGATGATGAAGTGGTAGAAGAAGAAGCAACGGCGGATACCAATAAAGACTTTATCAAAGAATTGATTGAAGAGCCTAAAACATTTCAGGTAGGAAGTCTGATCAAAAGAATATGGAGCGGACTGAAAATTCCGATGCGTCATCTTTCTCCCGGAGAACAGCCTATTGGAGGGATATCTGATATGGCTAACAAAGGTGACTTTCACAGAATGCTTCTATCCGAATTTGCCAATGAAGATGATGTTTTTATGAATCGTGTGGCCAATAATGAAGCTCTTTACATTCAAAGAGAAATTCCGCCTGAAGAAAATGTTTTTGAAAGAATTATCCTGATTGATACTTCCCTTAGAAACTGGGGGACGCCAAAAGTATTGGCTTTTGCTTCTGCTATTGCCGTCATCAAACATCCGAAGGCCCATTCTGAATGTAAAGTTTTTGCTTTAGGACTGGCAGGTGTTCCGATTACCCTCAACAAGGTGGAAGAAGTCGTTGAAAACCTTAATCAGGTGAGCCCGGTTCTCGAAGTTTCGGAAGCGTTGGAACATTTTTTTAATCAGGAACATGCCGAAAAAGATATTGAAGTTTTCTTTATTACCCATCAGGAGAACATGGAGGATGAAAAAGTTCAGCGGGTAGTCCATCAGAACAGAGACCGGCTTAAGTTTTTGGTCACTACCAGTTCAGATGGTGAGCTAAATTTTTATAAACATCACAAAGGAGCCAGAAAACATATTCAGAAAATAAAACTTCCATTGCAGGAACTGTGGGCTAATCCTCCACAACAAAGACAATCCATTCATAACTTCAATGGGAAGAAAACGGATCTTCCGCAAAATTATCCGGTCTTATTCCCAACACCGATTAATAAGATTGCACAGTTTTTATACGAGGGGGAATTCTTTATCCTGAGTTCAAAAAAGCAATTGCTGAAAACCTATCTTTCTGATAATTATTACGACAGACACTCTTATGATTACTATAAAACATTTCATGGCTGTGAAGTATTATTCGATAACATTTCCATAAAACCCAAAGGACAGTTTGCGTTGGCAAAAAATAGGCAGCAGCATTTTATTCTGTGCCAGTATCAGGCTGATCAAAAATTAATATCAAAGCTTAATCTTAATACAAAGGAATACTCTGAGCAGAACCTTACCGGGATGAATATTCCTGGACACTGCCAGCTGATTTATTTTGGGCGAAGTTTTTACCTGCATGAGGAGTTTAATCCTGCTCATTATAAAATAAATATTGATGGAAGTATCTCTATAGAACCTATTACTGAAAAAGATAAAGAATTTGAAAAAAATAATATAAAAGCCGAAGCCGAAGTCGCCAAACTGAACGGTAGTGGGTTGAGAATCATTAATAATTTCAATAAAATAGGAATCAATCAATATGAAAATCTGGTCATTTCCGGAAATGAATTATACTGTACCTCAGAAAGCACCCTGAATTTTTCTAAAAATAGATATGATATTAAAATTTTTGCCGAACAGCATAAAAATAAATTTACATTTCCCGATGGGAGCGAGATTATTGCAGACTCACGGGGAATGCTGACTTTCCGAAGCAGCAACAAGAGTATTGAAGAGTTTTTTATTCCTTCCACGGCTAATGGATTTCTCTCTTTGGCAACCTATACTGAATTTGGAGGCTCAGAATATTATCTCCCGGAACATGCTCTGCTGAAAGTAAGAACAATAGATGATATGTGCGACAGGTTTTTGAAACCGTTTATAGAACAGATTTTGGATTATGGAGCTTAGAATAAAACCTTTCCCGAAAAATAACTATCCCAAAAAGGGGCTTTTGATCAGAGGCTCTTCACCCGTGGTATGGCTTCAGGAAATGGAAATGCTTGGGATTGATTTAAGCCAGGTAAAATCTTATGCCATTCCGACCAACAGTCCCAATGTACTGTACGGTTGTTTCCTTGTTTTTAATGACAATGCCCCGCAGGAAATAGGCAGGAATGCTTACTTCCAGTGTGTAGATAACAAGCTTTTCATCCCTGAAAACACTACTTTTTATCCTAAAATAAATCCGGAAGACTGGGTACAGCTTGATTCTCATTTTCTGATTATGCATCCCGAATTCGGACTGGTAAAACTAACTGAAGAAATCGACTGGATCTCATTGATTCAGGAACCTGGTATTATAGATGAGAATATCAGAAAACCTCTGAATGGAGTTTCAATTCCTCAAAAAATTGAAAGCTATACCGTTGAAATAGATGACGAAAAAGTGATGGAAGCATTACAGCCAAAGCAAACGGAAGAAGAATGGATGAACAACCTGCCGTTTGACCTTAAAAAAGTAATGGCCGGGAATAAAAAAGAAATAGAAAAATATTTAAAATACATTGAAAAATATCCTGAAAGAGCAGTAGAATTGGGCGTTTCTCTGGATGTCATGGGAACTTCAAGAGGAGATGGCTTTGGAAAATTCACCTGGCTGGAAGGATTATTTGGTGGAGGTTCCAAGGGTAAAATCGAGAGTGCAGGAACAAAAAATTTCCGCAGAATATTCTGGGCAGTTATTATTGCAGCTATAGTCTTAAAGATTGCATTACCTTCAGATCAAAAGAACCCCGAACAGGACGAAAATGGTACTTCTTCAGGGAAAATTGTAAAGGATGCTGTAAAAGCACCTTCTGATATGATTGCTTTTCAGTCCGGAATCTCGGAAATTGATTTTAAGATCGATTCCATATATCATCAGACGAGAAAAGGATTATCCAAAGAACTTCTTAATGCCGGAATTATTGAAACTAAAACAAAGGAAGCCAAAGAAGATTATAAAAAAGCGGGTGGCAGAGAAGTAGGAGAAATAGGAAGAGACATCGAAAAGCTTGTGAATAAAGAAAAGCAAAGCCGGGATTCTCTTAAAACCATTTACACCAAAAAAATCACAAAGCATATAGAAGGAAAAACCGAGAAGCTGGAACGTACAATTTCAGATTCCCTGAAGCAGTATACCAGAGGGAAACCTGTAAATGGGGACGTCGTAAAATTTCTTCTGAAGAAAAGAAAGGCTTTGATGGCTGACTCACTAGGAAAACTTTACGGTACACTGGATATCGTAGATCCTTCTTCCGCATCCATTGATCAATCAAAGGTTAAAGGAATGGGCTCAGAAGGAACTCCATTGGAAAAAAAGGCCCCGGTTTCAGACATTATGTATATGGTAATCCTGATGATTGCCGGAGTAGGATTGTATTTGTTTCTATTTAAAAATAAATCATTAAACCTTGGTGGCGATAATGTACCTGCCTGGGTGAAATTTATTTTAATAGCAATCCTGGTAGCTATGCTGATTTATCTGTTCTATCCGTTGGTAGAAATGTTTGGATACAACTGGTTTGTGTGGGTTCTTGTGATTTGTGTGATGCTACTTTTGTATCGTCTTTTCAGAGATGATAAAACCATTTTAAACTCCGATGATGATGAATAAACAGAAATTTATAGACAAATTTATAGCTGCATTCATGCTGTTGGCCCTATTTAAGGTCATCGGAATCGTTGCCCAGCTTTTCCATGAGAGTTTCTGGAGTGTCATCGGGACATTGGTTGTCTTTTTAATAGCCGCCTTTATTATCCTTATTGTGATCACTTCTTTAAAAGATAAAGAACAAAACAACAGAAATTCATCAGGAAGAAAAGGGAGTGGAAGCAGCAATTTCTACCTGGAAAATTCCCTTTTTGACAGGATCCGTAGCAAATACGAAGAACTTGCCGAAAAATATATTGCTGAAAATAATTATAAAAAAGCAGCAAGAGTTTACATGAATCTGCTGCAGGATAACTACAGAGGTGCAAAGACACTGGAAAATGGAGGGTTCTACAATGAAGCAGCCGTAGTCTATCTTAAAAAGCTGAACAATAAATCCGATGCTGCAATTTGTTATGAAAAAGCAAAGCAATACAAAAAAGCAATTGACCTCTACAAAGAAATGGAGCAGAAAGAAAAAGTAGGAGATCTCTATAAAGAAATCAACGATCTTAAAAATGCCCATACTTATTATCAGATCGTTGCAGATGATTATGTGACCAATAATCAGATGGTAAAAGCTTCTTTGATATTTCGTAAAAAAATGGAAAAAACAGAAGATGCTCAAAAAGTATTGCTGAAAGGATGGGAAGAAGACAAAGATGCATTCAACTGCTTGAATAACTACTTTGCCAATATCTTTGATGTTAAAAAACTGGAATCTGAAATACAGTATTTATATCAAAAAACTCCGGCTCACAAAAAGATCACTTACCTTGAAGCGATGAAGCATGAGTTCAAAAAAGACCCGAAATTACATGCTGCAACACGAAATATAGCCTATGAAATCATTGCTGAAAAAGTAGCTACCCGCTCAGAAATTGTGAATGAATTGAAATTTTTTAATCCCAATGATGAGGTGATTCTGAAAGACATTTCCAGATTCAAAACAGGAAGAAATAAAATGTTCAGAAATTAAAACAAGAAAAATGGTGAACTTTTTATTAGGGAAAATATAACACCAGCTTCATCCAATCAATGGTAATTGATTCCCCTTAGCTCTCTTAAAATAAAAAACTATCAAATTAAAACTTTGCGTTTAAGATAACACAGTAATTCTGTTTTGTTGGAAAATCGCAAAGACGCAAAGGTTTTCTAAGTTTTATGTATAATTTTTAAGACGCAAGAAAATCGAAGATTTTCAGCAAATAAAGATTAAAAACGTTTTACAGATTAAAGACATTAATCAGATTCTTACATAAACATCTGCTCAATCTGAATAATCTGCGAGAGACCTAAAAATAGAAAGTGTTCAATTTTATCGCAGATAAAATCCTTGCAGATTATAAGAGTTTTTTGATATCATTTTGCGCTTTTGCGTATCCAAAACCTTCCCGAGCTTGTGAAAATTATAAAATAATATCAAAAAATATTTATCTTTGCCCCAGAAAATTATGACAATACAAAGAGCACATATCAATGCAGAACTATTCGAAAGTCCTTCTAATAAAGGGTTATTAGGGTATGATGAGGTGATATGGAATGAGGCGAAATGTGCTGACTTTGGAAATTATTTACTATAAACTTGTAAAAAATTAATCAAAATACAACAGAAACGTCTCGAAAAATCGAGACGTTTTTTGTTTTTTAGGTCAGAAATTATTTAGAATGAAAAAAAATAACTATAAACATGAAAATTTTTAATTAACAATGAAACTTTAATACGATAAAATAGAGTGATAAGCAACCCAATGAGAGACAATCATTTAGGTAATTAAGATATCTGCAGAATATTGCGGGCAGAAATTCCCTACTCTAAAACGAAAGTATAATAGGTTGATTATCAACAATTTAATTTGAAAATTTATTTGCGGATTCCAAAAATTCATATTTACTTTGCAACCGAAAATTGAAAGCAACAGGTTTTCAGGATTCAATTAAAAATAATTTAGAAACAAACAAAAATAAAATGAAACAGTTACACAACATATTCAATCAGTATTCAAGACTATTCGGACAAGAGCCGACAGGAGTTCTGTGTATTTTTGATAGTGAAATTGTGGATGAAAGGTGCTTATATACGTGGGTCAGCTAATGATCTTTTACGTTAAAATATATGAAGCGCCTCCCGAAAAGAGGCGTTTTTTTTATGGTTTCTTTAGCTTATTTGGTAAAGCGCCGGTCTGTGGAACCGGAGAACAGGGTTCGATCCCCGGAGATACCCAAAATATAAAATCTCATAGCTCAAGTGGTTAGAGCACCGGTCTTTTAAACCGGGAGTTGAAAGTTCAAATCTTTCTGGGATTACCAAGCGGTTCCGTAGCTCAACTGGATAGAGCATGGGTTTTCTAAACCCAGGGTTAGAGGTTCGAATCCTCTCGGGATCACAAAAAGGTTCATAGAAAATTTCCAATCCGGCTGTCTCCCGGAAAAGAAACAGAAGTGAGCCTCAAAGCTGGAAAGATAACGGTGGTTGTTTACCCGTCTTGGACGCGGGAGGTCGCAAGTTCGAATCTTGCTTTCCAGACAATTTGTTCCATTAGCATAGTGGCAAGTGCATTCGGCTTTCTACCGAACGACAAGGGTTCGATCCCCTTATGGAATACAAATGATTTCGTAGCTCAAGTGGTTAGAGTATCGGTCTGATACACCGAAGGTTGAAGGTTCGAGTCCTTCCGGAATTACAATGATTTTGTAGCTCAATTGGTTAGAGCACCGGTCTGTTAAACCGGAAGTTGAAAGTTCAAGTCTTTCCAAAATCGCAGGTAACTAATTGTTAATTGTTTTAGGAGAAAAAGTAAAAGTTTGTCAAGAGCAGAAGATCTTTACACCAAACACAAAAGTACAGACAAGCTTTTTCTGGTCTCTCCAAAGAACAGTTAGAATGAAGAATATCATTTATAAAATTTTAGGTAAAAATAAAGTTTGCCAAGCGCAGAAGTTCTTACATCAAATAAAATCAGAGCAAACTTTATTTTTTAAATCTGATGGTTCGCCGAAGTGGAAGAGTCGGGGCGGTCTGCAAAACCGTTGTGTAAACTGAGTGGGTTTGAATCCCATAACCATCTCAATGAAAGAGTGATGATTACTCTTATGAAATATCCTTTATTAAGAAAAGAAAAAGGCTGTCGAGCGCAGAAGATCTTTAGTCAAACATTCAATACAGACAGGCCTTTTCTTTTTAAAATGAAAATGAGAAATTATTGATTAACCATTGTTAATTACTCATGAAATCCGGAAGTACGCCGAAGTTGGAGAGTCGGGGCAGACTGTAAATCTGTTGCTTCATAGCTGAGTAGGTTCGAATCCTACTACTTCCACCCAACCACTGATAATGTAATGGCAGCATGCAGGAAATGTACTCTTGTTGTTCAGGTTCGATTCCTGGTCAGTGGATTAAAGCTCTATTCGTCTAACGGTGAGGACGCCTGCCTTTCGAGCAGAAAATAAGGGTTCGATTCCCTTATAGAGTACTGGATGTGAATAGCTGGTCAATATTGAATTGATATTAATACCATGAAAGTTCAGATTTTTAAAAAAAATTGGCCAGTTACCATTCACAAAAAAAGAAGAAAAGAAAAAAGGACTGTCAAGAGCAGAAGATCTTTAATCAATAAAAATAAAGACAGCCTTTTCCTTTTTTTAAAATAAAATATAATTAGGAAATGAGAAAGGTTTGTCAAGCGCAGAAGATCTTTACAAACACTAGCAAGCATAGTTTATAAACAGACAGAGCTTTCTCAAACCTAGATATAATATGAGCAATAAGTAAGGAATAATGAGTAATAACCATAGATTTTCATATTACTCATTACTAATAAATTACGCCTCTCTATTCCAATTGGCAGAGAAAACGGCTTTAAACCCCGTAAAGTCCCAGTTCGAATCTGGGGAGAGGTACAAAATATGAGTAATAAGCATGGATGATGAGTAATTAAACAGCATAAAAAATTACTAATTACTTATAAAAAAACCTGCGGGAATGGTGGAATGGTAGACACTCTTGATTTAGGATCAAGCTTTTGGGGGTTCGAATCCCTCTTCCCGTACCAACTAATGAATGATAATTGATTAATGATCAATGATTGCTGAGTAATTGATCAATTATTAATCATCATTGATCAATTATAATCGGAAGAGTGGTGTAGAAGGTCTGCACGTTAGTCTGAAAAACTAAAGGTACAGGTTCAATTCCTGTCTGTTCCACAAAAATATGAATGATAAGTAATGAGCAATGAGTAATCATTGATACCTGACTCGTTTCTGGCATTACTCATGATCAATTACTTATTACTCATAAATTTAAACCTTGATTCATAGTGTAATAGGCAGCACACAAGATTTTGATTCTTGTAGTTTAGGTTCGAGTCCTAATGAATTAACAGCATTTACTCTGATAGTGTAATGGCAGCATCTCAGTCTCCAAAACTGATGGTATTGGTTCGAGTCCAGTTCGGAGTGCAAAAAATAGAAATTAACGACTCGTTATCGTTTATTAATTATCAACAATCATTTATAAATTTAAAACATGTAGAAAAAATGGAAACGCAACAACAAACATGGCAGAATATGAACGGAAAAATTTTCCAACACTCTATCACACAGCTGGTAGAAGAAGCCATCATTCGCGAACAGGCAGACGGACACCGTCTGAAAGTATGTGTGGGATCAGACTCTCATGTATATGGAGATGCCATCAATTATGCTACGGCAGTGGTATTTATTCGTGAAGGAAAAGGAGCGTTTACCTTTATCAGAAAAGAAAGAGCAATACAGAGTATCAGTATCAAAGAGCGAATGCTGAATGAGGTCAACAAATCCGTAGAAATTGCATACGCTATCTGCTCTGTGTTGGATACTTATGGGGTGGAAATGGAGGTACACGCAGACATTAATACTGACCCGGATTTTAAATCCAATGTAGCATTAAAAGATGCAATGGGATACATTCTGGGAATGGGATATGTGTTTAAAGCAAAACCTTTTGCCTTCGCAAGTTCCAATTGTGCTGATATGATGGTATAATAAAGCAGGAAGAGGGATGTAAGGAGCTGGAAGCTTAAAGAATTTATAAAAAGTTAAATCATGGAAAAGACAAAAAGATTATTATTTCTGGATGATATAAGATATCCTATTGAAGCTTATTATTATACTAAACAGGATATTTTCCTCAGAAGCGACTGGCATATCGTTCGGAATTACGAACAGTTTGTCAACAGGATTTTGGAAAAAGGACTTCCGGAAATGATTTCTTTCGACCATGACCTTGCAGATGAACATTATTTGAAACAGGATTCTCAGGAATATGTTGAAAAGACAGGATACGACTGCGCTAAATGGCTTATAGAATATTGTATGGATAATTATTTGGACCTTCCAAAATTCTATTCCCACTCTATGAACCCGGTAGGAAAGGAAAACATTCTAAGCCTTTTAAAAAATTTTAGAAACGATTAAAAACTAAAACAAAATGATTTTCAAAACATATAACACTATAGAAAATGCTTACCAGGCCCGCGTGATCGAACAGATCAGGATGCAGGGCTTTGGGGATGAGGTTTTCATTGTACAGGAAAAAGTTCACGGGGCTAATTTCTCTTTCTTTACCGATGGAAAGGAAATTAAAATAGCGAAGAGAACTGCTTTCATCGAAAAAGATGAGAAATTTTTCAATGCACATCAGATGTTGGAACGCTACAGAAAAAATGTAATAGAAGTGTTTCAAAAAGTGAAAACCATCTATCCGGATGTTGAAACTGTGGTAATCTACGGTGAATTGTTCGGTGGCGGTTACAAACATAAAGAAGTGGAACCGGTAAAAGATGCTGTGAAGGTACAGAAAGGTATTGAATATACTCCTCACAACGAATTTTACGCTTTCGATATTAAACTGAATGGGATTACCTATTTGGGTACAGAAGTGGTCAATCAGATTTTTCAGGAGACAGGATTTTTCTATGCTAAAATCTTGTTCCAGGGAACTTTGGAAGAAGCTTTGAGATTCCCCAATGTTTTCAATTCAAAAATTCCGGCTTGGCTGGGACTTCCTGAATTGGAAGATAACATTTGTGAAGGTACTATTGTAAAAACCTTGAAAACCCAATACTTTGGAAACGGTGCAAGAATCATTCTGAAAAATAAGAATGAAAAATGGGTCGAAAAATCCAAAATGGTTAGAAAAGAAGGTAAAACTGTTCAGAAACAGATCTATTTCGGTGAAAAAGCTCAGGAAATCTGGGAAGAAATACAAAAATATGCTACTGCCAACAGATTGAATAATGTGGTAAGCAAAATTGGCGAATTCGAACCTAAAATCATGGGTAAGGTGATTGGTCTTTTTTCACAGGATATTTTAGAGGATTTCCAAAAAGACTTTCCGGCAGCTTTCACTACTATTGAAAAAGAAGAGCAGAAAAGGATCAACAAAAAGTTGAATTCTTTAGTCATTGATTTTATAAAAGAAGAGTTGATGACTCTTAAAGTATAGTTTCGGTAATTTTTACCGAAACTTTTTTATGTATAAAAACGCAGTCATTACTGTCAGAAAAATAGAAAGCACTTAGAAATATAACAAATGAAAGTGTGAGAATTCCTCTCCTTTGGAAGGGTGGCGGAAATTCAAAAACTTTTGACAGGGTGGTTTAAAAAAAGAAAAAACAATGTTACAAGCAGAAATAAAAAGTCTTTTAAAAGAAGACATCAGTATATTGATCAAAGTTCCTAACTCAGGAAAGCACTATTTGTGTGATTGTGGTGAAGCAAGTTTATTGACGGTAAAAGAAGTACAGTCTATATCAGCAGTATTCATCAGTCATACCCATATTGATCATTTTTCAAATTTCGATGGAATTTTCAGACATCAGATCGGAAGTGGAGAAAAAGTGGTGATCTGCGGACCAAAAAATATTCATCAACAGGTTGAGGCAAGGTTGAAATCTTACACCTGGAATCTGATTGCGGAAAACGCGATTGAGTATGAAATCCGGGAGATTGTTTCAAAAGAAGAAATTAATGTCTACACCCTTCGTCCGCCACACTGGAACCTTGAATTGATCAGAACACAGGATTTCCTGTTTGAAGATGAATACGTCCATGTTGATTTTGCCATTCTTGATCACAAAACAGATTCTATTGCTTATCTGTTTAAAGAAAAAGATTCGGTCACCTTTAATGAAGAGGCTTCCGGCTTTAGAAAAGGAAAATGGATCAGTGAGATGAAGACCGCTTTTGAAAATAATGATGTTGATAAAGAAATCGAAATTGAGCAAACCAAGTACAAAGCAGCTGATCTGTTTCATCTGTTGACCCGCAATGCAGGGTATAAACTTGGGGTTATCATGGATCATGCAGTAGACGAAAACAATTACAAACAAATAAAAAACGTGTTTGGAGAAGCTGATCTGGTATATATCGAAACATTTTATAAAGATACAGACCAGGAATTTGCAAAGATCAATTATCACAGTTTTGCTTCTGCATCAGGAAAAATTATGAATGAGTGCCAGGTGAAAGAAGCAATACCGATTCACTTTTCAAGAAGATACACGGAGAGCGATCAGGAAGAAATTGAAACAGCTTTTTATCAAGCATTTCGCAAGAATTAATTAAAAATATTTAAACCAAAAACTATAGAAATCACATACTGAATTTGTCATTGACTACGTCGAATCTTGAAGGAAGAATCTGTTTAAGGAACTTAGAGATTCTTAACTCCAATTGTGAACTATGTTCGCAGACTTTTAGTCTGTATTCAGATGATATTGAGAATGTTATAGTTTAAAAAATAATTAAAAAAATGAAACCCAATATATTTTTTACAGCAGACCATCATTTTGGTCACGAAAATATTATAAAATTTTCCGAAAGACCCTTTGAATCTCTCGACCATATGAATGAAGAACTCATTAAAAGATGGAACGAGAAAATTCAACCCGGTGATACTGTCTATCATTTAGGAGATATGAGTCTGGGAAAACCTGATTTTACGAAAGAAATTTTAGACAGATTAAATGGTGATATCCACCTGATCAAAGGCAATCATGAAGGAGCGGCTTTAACTTATCCCAAGCGGTTTGCTTCCATCAGAGATTATCACGAACTGAAAATTGATGAACCGGACCAAAGTAACGGAAAACAGAAAATCATTCTTTTCCATTACGCCATGCGTACCTGGAATGGCTCGCACCGCGGTGTATGGCAGTTATACGGACATTCACACGGAACATTGCCGGATGATGAGATGGCTCTGAGTTTTGACGTTGGGGTAGACTGCCACAATTTTTATCCGGTTTCCTACGAGGAAGTCAAAGAATTGATGAAGAGGAAAAAATGGACGCCTCCATTTGCTCCTAGAAATTAACAATTAACAACGGAAAGGAAGCTGAAGGGTAGGAGAAGTAGAAACATAAATAACTTCTAACCTCTAGCTTCTCATTTCTAAAAAAATCATGAAAACAACCAATGAGATCATAATTATCGATCTGGAAGCTACGTGCTGGGAAAACGACAGAATTCCCATTGGGCAGAAAGTCGATATTATAGAAATAGGAATTTGCAAATTAAATGTAACATCAAAAGCAATTTCCCAAAAACAAAGCATTTATGTCATTCCTGAACGTTCAGATATCAACAGATTCTGCACAAAACTGACAGGAATTACTCCAAAGCTGATAGAAGAAAAAGGAATTTATTTCGAAGAAGCCTGTGAAATAATCAAAAATGAATACCATTCCAAACCCCTAACATGGGCAGGATACGGAAACTTCGATGGAGAGCAGATCATAGAACAGTGTGATTGGCTTGGTATAACGAATCCTTTTTCAGAAAACTATATGAATGTGATGCATGAATTTAAAAGACATTTCAACTTGCACAAACAAATAGGTCTTAAAAGAGCCCTGAGTCATCTGAATATGGATTTTGAAGGCACTCACCACAGCGGAGCAGACGATGCTTACAATACAGCCAGAATTTTAACTAAGATTCTGTAAATAGTAATGAGGCTGGAAGACAGAAGCTGGAGGCTGGAAGCAAATTAGACTCTGTGAAAACTTCCCTCTTCCTCCCTTTAACAATTAAATTTTAAACAAGTGAAAACAACAGAAAATATATTAATAGTAGACCTGGAAGCGACATGTTGGGATAACCGACCGCCAAGAGGCCAGGAAAGCGAGATCATCGAGATCGGTGTATGCATCATGAATGTAAAAACCGGTAAGATCTCTAAAAATGAAGGGATTTTAGTAAAGCCCCAATATTCAAAAGTAAGCCCGTTTTGTACAGAGCTTACTACGCTTACCCAAAATATGCTGGATAGCGAAGGAATCATGCTGGATGATGCATTTGATATCCTGAGAGCAGAATACGATTCAGAAGAACTGACGTGGGCCAGCTACGGAAACTACGACCTGAATATGCTTCAGGATCAGGCAAGAAGATTCTACACAGATTATCCTATGAGTGATGACCATATCAATGTAAAGACATTATTTGGCGAAATTCATCCTACCATCAGGAAAAGTGTTGGGATGAACAGGGCTTTGGGTGAATTAGGCTTTACCCTGGAAGGAACACACCACAGAGGAGTGGATGATGCAAAAAACATTGCAAAAATCCTGCATTGGTGCCTGAAAAATTATTAAATAATCTGAAATAACAACAGGTCATTTTAAAAATGGAGACTGTCTCAAAGTAATGAGGCAGTCTTTTTATTATTAGGAATGATGACGGCAAGAAATAATAATTCTGTTCTTATCATTGAAAAAGAGTTGAGTTATCAAGTGCTATTATGTTGCAAATATTTAGATTTTAATGGATTACAATCTTGATTTTAATATTTTAATTAAAATTAACGTATCGGTATGGTAAAAAGATGATATTTTAAAGCAGCTGAAATCTGAAAATTGATAAGGTAGAAAAAGAATAAAAAGTAAAATACCGAGCCTGAATCCACTTTTTTGCTAATATATCTTTAAACAGGGAATTGTTTTTGTGGTACTGATGATAGTGGTAGTGGTGGTTTTATTAACTTAATATTTTGTTAAAAAATTCACTTTTAAGGGATAATTTACTGTCTGTCAGTCATTTTTTTTTATTTTAGCTGATAAGAATGAATTTATGCTTATTGATGGAGGTTTTATGGCAAAATATTTAAACTATAAAACAAAGGAGATTGTTCCTTTTCTTAAAAAGCTTACACCAAAAGATAAAAAAGAAGTTGTTGCTCTTTTAAAAAAACAGACTAATAAAAAAGGGGACTGCAATACGATCTCTGTGTGGGCTGCTTTGGTTGGATACAAAGCGGGAAATGAGTACAAAAGACGACGATCCGGATATTATTCAATACCGGCTGATGTTGTCGACCCACTCCCTGAAACCTGCGTTCCGGTATGGATAGGGAAGTTTGGAAACCATAAAGACGTTCCTGAAAATACTTATTTTTTATACTATTTATTCAATTTTTATCAAGGTGTTTATCATGATAACCTGATCCGGATTTTATATAGAGTACCGTATTTTTCAGACCTTGTTTTTGCAAAAAAACATAAAAAAACAGTATTAAACATTGATTGTCAATATGATATAAAAAATATAAATGTCTGGATGAAAACGAATATATCTTTTCAATCGGTACATTATTTATTTCTGTTTTCAATACTGTTTAATAAATACAAAACCCTCTGTGGTACGGCTTTTGAAGTCATAATAAGCAAGGTAGTTTCCTATGATTTTAAGATACAGAACCTGGAAACAATAATCGATAAAAAGATTAGTTTTCAATGGATATCCGTAAAGAGTACAGATGGTCTTTGGAATCTTATCAATTTGATTGTCAGTAATAACCCTGGTTTCAAAAAGCTGCTGATGCCCATTCTATCAGCTGTTGAGAAGTCGGTTTTTAATCTTAAAAGGCTCCTCGAGCCTGATCATGAGCTGTTAAATCAAAATCAGTCCAAAGCGGACAACACAGTTCTTGGACTGCTTATAGAATGGAAAAAAGAAAATAACCTGAAAACTATATTATCAAATTAAAAGCACATGAAAGAAAGACTTTATGAGATCCTTAATGAGGAAAAAATACATGAGATCATCCCCTTCCTAAAAGAGCTTAGTACTGAAGAAAGGAAAATACTGGTACCGTCTATAAAGAAAATGGACCGTGAGATCAGTAAGATTGTAATGACTAAAAATTCCTACCATACGGCAGGATCTGTGAATCAGCATTCGATTATAGATATCGCTTCATTTGTCTGTATGGATAAAAAGAATTTCGGTAAAAACTACTGGAGTCTTTTCCGTAATGCAGAACAAACCGAACAGATACTGGAGTGGGGATGCCCGGAATGGTTTTCAGAATTTATCAATGAATCTGTAGAAGCAGAATTTACAGCCTTCAATTATAAGGATATTCTGGGATGGACGGAAAAAGGATATGTAGAACCTAAACCGGAATTGCTGGGACATCACCTAAGTAACTATCCGTCTGACCTTGACGATCATCCTGAAACACTTAATACCCACTTTTGGTATCTATGTGAATACCCTTCCAAATCTTTACCCTTCCGTAAAGAATGGTTTCCTATCGTTCAAAGGCTGATTGCAGATAAAAAAATTGAAAGAAAAAGATTTTTAAGAGAATGCCTTCTGGCTTCCAATAGAAACTTTAATAAAAATGTTACGGGATGGTTTATGGATGCATTTACAGCATTAAAACCAAGTGACGAAGAGCTTTCTGAATTACAGGATGAATTGCTTGCAGGACTATCTTCCTCGCAGTCAAAAGCGGTGAATACCATATTGTCACATTTGAAGAAAATAGTGGGCAGTCCTGATTTTAAGAATGATGAATTTTCACATTATCTTCCGAATCTGCTGAGTTCAGAAGTGAAAACGGTGGTCGTTTCCAGTTTGGTTCTTACAGAAAGAATATTTCAGCGAAAGAAAATGGATCCTGAAATGTTGGGAATGGCTTTAAGTACAGCATTTGTAAGTAAAGATGACGGTATACAATCGAAAACAGCAAAGATTATCCTGAAATATATTCCGGCTTCTGAAAATATGATGGAGGCGCTTTCTCATTATTCAGATAATATACTGACTAATGTACGTCCTCTTTTGGCAAAATATATAGAAGAGAGACAGCAAGAGCTGGAAGCAATAGACTCAGAGAAATTGTCTCTTACAGCAGACGAAAATGCCGTAAAGATCCTTCAAAACTTTGAAGACCTGATGTTTTATCTTCCTTTGGCAATGGATGATCCCTATAGCTATCATTGTGATATTGCTTTGACAGGATTTATCCAATTTGCCGGTGATGTAGATGCCGAATCTGTGAAATTGATAGAACCTGTATTTTTAAAAGCCTGTAAAACGATTGCGAAATGGGAAGTTCCCTATCTGAATGTTTTATTATGCAACGCTATTATCAATTATGGCTTGAGCTTGCTGGAAAAATATCCGATTCAGCTTAAGAACCTGGAAAAAATATATCAGAAAACAGAAGAAGAGGAAGCAGGAAGAGAATCCTATTCAAATTATCAGAAAAAATTGGGTCCGATAGAGAATATCGGAGCAGATTGCCCTGCCAGACAGGCGTTTAAAGAGCTTGCTGCCTATGCCTTCCAAAAAATAGCATCGGGAGATAAGACTCCTTTGTTGTTTCCAATCACCCATGCTCCGTGCTGGGTCTCCCCTGTCACTTTGGTAGAAAGATTGGAAAATTATCAGAATAATAATACTGAACCCCATCACCTGGATATTCAGCTGGCACTGCAGCGTTGTGCTTTAGACGACACCTCAAAAGCTATAGTGGAAGTTGAAAAAAGATTAAAAGGTGAATACAGGGAATTATTACTTTTCTTCTTTGGCAAAAATGCTAAACCGGAAGGGAAATTTGAACACCCTTCATGGTGGATGACCGCTGGAATTACCCGTTCTCCGGAAACTGTTTTTGAAGAATTCAGAGGTTTTGGATATGATGATATTCCTGTGGAATTCTTTTCAGGTGCTTACAAGTGGAAGACTATTGATAGTAAGAAAAACTCATACTACCCTGTAGAACTGAATATTACTATTCCAAAATATCATCTTGAAAAAAGAAAAGAACCTCTGTTCATGGAGTATTTTGTTGCGGAGCAGAAAGAGCTTTCAGAAATTCCCGCACTGATGCTTTGTTTTCCAAATACGCCTGCAAATGCCTTGGCAAAAGTCATTAAATACTGCCTTTTCTATTCCGGAATTGCGGAGGTCTATGAAAGAAGTCTGGTTTTGAATACCGCGAATGCACTTTATAAGATCAAAAAGCCATTGGATGAAATAGGATATCTCTTCTTAGGAACTATTTTCCTGGACAGTGATAAGACCATCCGTGGGACAGCTGCAGAAATGTGGCTGGAACATGTTTCTTATCATATGATGGACAATGCGTGGTTAGGAAGAGTAATCGGCTTGCACGAAAAGTTAGAATGGGCACCGGTAAAAAGATTTACAGACCTTATACAACATCATATGCTGAATGTCAGCAAAAATCATAATATTGCCCTCGAGGAATTGATTTTCAATATATTGCTTCAAATGGATACCCCCGTTACCAATCTGAAGAAAATTCTGGAAATTTATCATGAAGTATTGGCTTTGAACCAGTCAGAAGCCCATAAAGAGGTCAAAGAAAAATTAGACATCTGGAAAGAAAACTCGAGTCTGAAAAAAATCTGCAATCTTCTTCTCAAGAAATAAATTATGGAAGATACGCTTATTTATAACTATTCAGGGAAATCCTCCCTGGCTAGGAGAGATGCCATGGAAGAACTGTTTCTCGCTAAATATAGTGAGATACAGAAAGACACTGGCGTTTCGTGCTTTTTTTGGGGAAATGTAGGACAGCCCTTTATTTTAGCGAGATGTCTGATCACGCTTTCCAATATTGTGAAATCCAGCTTTAACCTGTCTCCTTTTCAGATGGCACTTCTTAAAGATCCGATTGTGACTGCCGGAAATGGAAGGTTGCGCTTTGAAGGTTTTTCTCATTGCGCAGGAGTTTACGCAAGGCTGGACGTCCTGCCTGATGGTCTTGATGGGGAATTCCTGGAAAACGGAACAACGAATGTGGATTTTAACCAACCGATGATAACTGCATTGGGAAGTATCCGACCGAATGAAAAGATTATGCTTTCCGTAGGTGAAAAAGAAGTTGGGCTCTATCAGGAAGAAAAAAAAATAATAGAAAGAAAAGTTCCTCTGCCTGTAAAATGGATCAAAGGTCTGGGAACGGTTCAGGTTTATTTATCAGAATCCGAAAAACGCCATACTTTTAACAGAATTCAGACACAACAGCTATTTCGTGGAATGCCGAAAGGAGTAGTAAAGTCTGATTATTACCTTATTGTGAGAGGAAATAAGCCAATCTTTTCTCCGGTAACATCTGCTGATGCCGTTTGTATTGGAGGGCTTCACAGGCTTCGTCTGTTGGAGCCTTTGCTTCCATATATTGATTCTATGCAGGTTTTTCCACATGCTAATATGCAGTCTACTACCTGGCAGCTTTATATGGGGAATATCAGATTCAGCTTTTCTTTGTCAAGAGAATGCTGGAGAGGTTTCTCAGGAGAAGGCGCTCTACTGGACAGTTTAGTTTCTGAAGTTTCAGATGAGTGGATTGATGCTTTGGACAAATACGCCTATGCCAACCAATCTTTTAACCCGGCTATGCTTGCTCTGGAAGAGAATATCAGCTTCAATAAGGCTGAAAATATTACAGGAAGACTTGCCGCAATGGGATTATTAGGTTACGACCTTGATGATAATGAATTTTTCTACCGAAGACTTCCTTTTAAATTAAACCGTATTATTGGATTAAATCCCCGTATAAAAAATGCTGAAAAGCTGATAGAAGCGGGAAAATTAGAAATTTTAAACAACAATAAGGAAAGAACAGAAGCCAGAGTAGAAGGAACCGGTGTGCATCATACGGTCATCATTGAAGAAGAAAAAGAACGTTGTACCTGTGAATGGTTTAGTAAATATCAAGGTGAAAGAGGTCCTTGTAAACATGTGCTGGCTGTGAAAAAACTGGTAAACAGTTAAAAACTGCTGATGCTTATTATATTATTTTGTTAACAATCGCGAAGGTGCAAAAATTAGTTTTTATAAGAAGAACTCATCCTTAATCTCCTTAAAATTTTGATTTTCCTGCACCTTTGCATTGTATAACATTTAATAAATTTTTGTTTATTAATTTTTTGTCTGCTTCAGCCATTCTTCATAACTAAGAACCCCCAATTCCGGTTTACTTTCACCCTCCAGAATAGAAATAAACTCAAGCTGGTTTCCATCCGGATCATTAAAATAAATAGCCAATGCCGGCATCCATGCAAATACCATAGGCTCAACACTGCCGTTTTTTAGGAAATTATAAGGTTTTAAATCTTTATTTTCTAAATATTCTACTGAGTAATTCAAAATATCTTCCTTACTGCTTGAAAAGGCAAAATGTCTGGTCTGAAGATTCTCCTTCTGCTCCCATAACCCCAGCATAAATTCTTTACCCTCTCCAACCCATAAAAAAGCAATAGGTCTGGTTTCATCTCTATGGGCCAGTTTCAATCCTAATACTTCCGTATAAAACTGAATTCCATTTTCCAAATCACTTACCTGTACATGAGTTTCATATAATCCTTTAATCATAGCTCTAATTTTAATGATACAAAGCTAGAAAACCTTTACTGAAATATCTGTTGGAGACGATTCCTTTAATGAAAATGAATGATAGAAGGATTTTATAATTAGATATTAGATATTAGATATTAGATATTAGATAGTTGTTAAATAGCAATAATTGTTTTCAATGTTAATTCAATAGGGGTGGGCTTTAGCCCGCCTAATAAATTATGACTTTATTCCGCCGGCTTCAGCCAAAACTTACAATCTGTGTAATCCTGCAAAATCTGCGAGAGTTATTCAATATAAATATCCTTTTAATCATATTTCAAAAATAAAAATTTTAAAAAAATCAAAGAAAATAACACTACGTAAAAAGACTGCGTAATACTGTTTTTACTTTGCATAAGAAATCAGAGAGGAAGTATCAATCCTTCTCCATGTTTAACAAAAAAAACAGTAACCATGAAATTTAATTTTTTAAAAAAAGAAAATAAAGTAGTACAGAACTACGAAGGTGCAAAAGCATATGCGATGACACCTGCAGAAGAATTGTATAGTGCTGTTGTTACAACAGGACTGTCAGATGCCAACTATGAAAAAGGAAATGATAGGTTGGAAAGAATTCAGTCTCTGATTAAAAAAAATGACCCTGAATTTGTGGCAAAACTGGCGGTGTATGCAAGGAAAGATATGTACTTGCGTTCCATTCCATTGGTTTTGACAACCGAATTGGCAAAACAGGCTTCCGGTACAGATCTGGTGAGCAAAACAGTAGATGGAATCGTTCAAAGAGCAGACGAAATCACAGAATTGCTTGCCTATTACCAGCTTGCCAATAAGAGAACAGATACTAAAAAGCTTAATAAGTTGTCAAAGCAGATTCAGAAAGGTCTGGTAAAATCATTCAACAAATTTGATGAATATCAGTTTGCGAAATACAACAGGAAAGCAGATGTAACTTTAAAAGATGTATTATTTCTGGTTCACCCAAAAGCTAAAGACGAAAACCAGCAGGCAGTTTTCAACAAAATTGCTAACAATACACTGGAAACGCCTTATACCTGGGAAGTTGAGCTTTCTGTTCTAGGTCAAACGAAATTTGCAGATGATGCAGAAAGAAAACTGGCCTTCAAAAACAAATGGGAAGAACTGATCTTCAGCAACAAATTGGGTTATATGGCAACCATGAGAAACTTAAGGAATATTCTTGAAGCTGGAGTATCATCTGAAGCAATAAACAAAGTTTGCCGATATCTTTCTGATGAAAGAGCGGTATCCGGCTCAAAACAACTTCCATTCCGATTTCTGGCGGCTTACAGAGAATTGAAAACCATAGATTCTCCTTATTTGTCCTCAGTATTGGAAGCATTGGAAGATGCTGTAGTGGTGAGTGCCAAAAATATAAAAGGCTTTGGTGTTGACACTTCAGTAGTGATCGCCGCGGACGTGTCAGGTTCTATGCAGAAAGCGGTTTCCAGCAAAAGTAAAATATTGCTGTATGACATCGGTTTGCTGATGTCGATGATCCTGCAGTCACAGTGTAAAAACGTGGTGACAGGTATCTTCGGTGACCGCTGGCTAAGGGTTCCAATGCCTAAAAATGGTATTCTTAGAAATGTGGATGCATTCTACAAAAGAGAAGGTGAAGTAGGATATTCTACCAATGGTTATCTGGTCATCGAAGATCTGATCAAAAGAGGAGAAAAAGTAGATAAAGTAATGCTGTTTACCGATACTCAGATGTGGGATAGCACAGGAAACAGAAACTCCTTTGAAGACGTATGGAAAAGATACAAAGCTATCGCTCCTTATGCAAAACTGTATATTTTTGACCTGGCGGGTTATGGTACACAGCCGCTTGATATTAGGAAAGATGATGTACACCTTATTGCCGGTTGGTCAGACAAAATTTTCAATGTATTGAATGCATTGGAAGATAAAAAATCAGCTGTAGAAATGATACATAAAGTAGTGCTGTAAAAGGCACTGCTTTTAAATAAGTAGAAACCTATGAAAATTATCAATAAATATCCTGTGTTTGCAGATGTTATACAAACTGAGGTTCAATCTTTCCAATTTAAGTTTAAGAATTCAACATGTTTCGATCATGCGGGAGATCTTTTCGTAGTAAATATTCATGGAGTAAGGATACTTAATGCTGAAGAATGGATAAATGCTATAAAAGCAGATCATATCAATATGAATTCAGTTATTACAGTTGAGGGAAATACCATGGAGATCTTTACAGGGAATTTTGATAAAGACCAATGGGGTGATTGGTGTACAAGTTTCTCTCCACTTCAATTCGAAAGTTATGATACAAAGTACATTCAAAAAGAGCAAAAGGATTGGGATGATGAATTATTGTTAACCGTTAGAATGCAGGTCTTGGAAAAAATGTTTCGCTCTGTAACAGCTTCTGATTTTAGAAGCTTTGTACAGGAATATTGTGAAGTTAATTTATCCAAAACTGAATTGAAAACAAAGCAACGAGAAAGATTGAAAGAAATTCTGGACAAGATTAGCAAACTCAATGCTTCCAGCTTTTATGATATTTTTGTTTGGAAATCTACATTTAAAATAGATTAATGATAATATAAAATTTCAAGATAATAATAAGAGAAATAAAGAATTGGATATGGGAGATTTATTGTACAGAATTGAAGAAGATATTAAAGAAGGTAGAACGAAAAAAGCATGCCGTTGCAATCGGGCTAGTAAATTAAACTATATACTATGAAACTGATTAATACAATTGAAATGAACCCGTTACGACATTTCAAAGAAGAAGTCGGATTACCGGAAATTGATGACTATCCCAATTATAAAGAATGGTTTATAAAATGGAAAGAAGTTGTTTCTCGACTGAATTTTAATTTTGAAACTATTGAGAAAGAGTCTTATTTAGTAGATATCGAAACTATTGATGATGAAACTCTGAAGATGATTGTTGAAGCTAAAATTGAAGACATGGAATCAGAGGAATCTGAAGAAGATGTTTTCGTCATGCCTTTTGACGGTGGAATTGTATTAAAAATGGAAAATGAAATATTGATACAACCTAATTGTTGTGGTGATATAAGTAATATTGAAGATTGGAAAAGTATTTTTAAAAATCCATCTTCAGAATGGAGGGATATCTGGATAGGACATCCGTGGGTGTTGTACAAAACAGAAAATGGGAAAGTCTGTTTCTCAGAATATACAGAATCAAATATAGAAGATATTGAAAATATAGAAATTGTTGCAAAAGTAGATGAATCCGAACTCAAAGCTGAGTTGGAAAAAGTAATCCGGCATCAAATCAATTTTAAGAACAGAATATTATCCATTTTAAAAATGATGAATTATAAATATCCGGAGAAGGTTTCACAGCAATTAGCCGGAATTTGAAAATGACCTAGGAAATGGAGGTGTTAAGAAAATAAGCTATGCGAACGTTAAGAAAATTCTATTGTTTGAAGCGCGACACAGAAAGTGTAACGAAGAAGTACTATTACATTCGCGCAAGTTTTAGAATTTTTAGAGAGGTAGGTTATTTTTAGCCGTAGTTTCCAGGTCTTGAACTTTTGGTTCTTTTGCTTCAAGGCAAAACGAACAAAATTTAAATAAAAATAATCTACGTAAAAAGATTGCGTACATACAATGTAGTTTTGCACTGTAAATAAAAATCAGTGCCATAAGAAAGGGGTTCTTCGATTCCAAAATGAACAAACCAATCTCGTTACATAAGAGTTCCATCATCAAACTTTTAATTTGACCAGAATCAAAAACTCTTATACATTGTTACTTGGTTTTTAAAATAGAAATAAAAAGATGGGAGATTTATTGTACAGAATTGAAGAAGATATTAAAGAAGGAAGAAAGAAAAAAGCATGCGACAGGTTAAGAAACATGATCAATCAGTTTCCCAATGATATTTCTCTAAGAAAAAAGTTAGGACAAATTTATTTTGACGCAGGATTCCTTGATGAAGCAGGTAAATTCTGGATTCTATCCACACCAGAAAATAATGAAATGGAAAATGCTGTGGAGATTTACAGAAAGTCTTTAAGCAATTCGGGAAATGCAATTTTAAAAGATATTATTTTCAGAGGAGATAAAGGCTTGCTTAGCGAGTACGCCATTAAAGTAATCAGTGAACTTGAGCAGCATAGTCTCAAAACCACAAAACATATTCCTGTTTTTAAAGCTAAAACAAGAGAAAAAGGAAACTATTCAGAAAATGACACAAATATTATAAGCAAAATTGGATTTTTTTTATTAGTCGGATTCATTATTTTAATTCCGGTTTTAGGGATTTTTAAACTGTTTGAATTGATCTCGTCATTATTTTTAAAATAAAACAAACCGCGTAAAAAGAATGCGCAGTAGCCATATAAGTTTGCAAAGAATAAAATTAATAACCATGAATAACTATAAACCAGATCTAAAAGAAGCATTGTATTGAGGTTAATACTCAATACTTATGAAAAAAATTAAAGCGGTAAGACAAAAATTCGGATCCAATGAATATGGATTAATTGACTTTCCAATGAAAATTTCCGGTATACAGATTTCCAGAATCTTGTACGGGGATGAAATGGGTTGTTCGCGCTGTTTTCCACACGGTTTTGAAGTGGTGAACGCCAAGTATACAAAGTTCCAGCGAAACTGGAAGAAGTACAGAAGAACCCAATGGAAAAATTAAAATCAGGTGTCGTTTTGGAATCATACTTCGAATTAGCCATCAGGTCACAGGTTCGATTCCTGTCATTCTTGTTGTAAACGGAATGTAGCTCAGCAGGTGGAGCAGATGAGACAGAAAGATTCCGCCATTTTTACCCTGATCATATAAAAGAGTGCCGTAGAGAAGGTTTACTTCGGAATAATTTGGTTCAACTCCAAAACAGATTACGAAAGTAATCTTGTAAAAACCTTTTTGAATCTAGCCTCTTTTATTAAAATCACATCAATGGAAAAATAAAAATAGAAGTCGAAATTTCCAGCGACGAGAACTATGGAAATGTGACATAGGAAATGGAGGCGTTAAGAAAATAAGCTATACGAACGTTAAGAAAATTCTATTGTTTGAAGCGCGACACAGAAATTGAAACGAAGAACTAATATAACATTCGCGCAAGTTTTAGAATTTTTAGAGAGTGTGGGTTATTTTTAGCTGGAGTTTCCAGGTCTTGAATTTTTGGTTCTTTTGCTTCAAGGCAAAACGAATAAATATGTAAATAAAAATTATATTACGTAAATAGATTGCGCAGTAGCTATGTAATTTTGTAAAAAGAAAACTAATAACTATGAATAATTAAAATCAAGTGTCGTTTTAGAATCATACTTCGAGATTGAATAAACATTGGGTCGCAGGTTCGAATCCTGCCTTTTCCCTCGAAAAGGAGAAGTAGCTCAGCAGGTAGAGCAAATGCACGGAAGATTCTGAGAATTTTACCTTGATTGTACAAAAGAGTGCCGTAGAAAAGGCCTACTTCGGTTTAATTTGGTTCGACTCCAGAAGGTCACGGAAGTGATCTTGTATAAGTCTTTTCGAATCTTGCCTCTTTTTATTTAAAAAAAAATAAACAAGTGCCGTAGAAAAATGTTACTTCGCTCATCACGACGGGGTCACGGGTTCGAATCCCGTCTCTTCCACAGTAAAAAAACACGATTGATATAGGAAGAGTAGCTCAGTTGGTTAGAGCACGACTACATTATTCGCCTGTCGCCTTGTTTTCATACAACGAGAAGCTGAAATTGGGACGTTGGAAGGATCTTTGTATCATAATTTTCTATAAAGTCAGATGATTTTCAGACTTTAATACCTTCCTTCTTCCCATTTTCAGCTTCTTTATATTCATATTATGAAGTGTCGTTAGGAAAAAATTCATCGTAACACAATTATGGGAGGAATAGCGAAGTCGGTCACTCCGGCAAGGCTATCCGGTTCGACTCCGGCAAACGGAAGCCCGTTTTTTTCCTTATTATTACCTTTATAAAAATGCCGGTAGATTATTTACCGGCATTTTTCATGGTCTCTTCCAGCTCTCCCTCAAACATCATCTTCCATTTGGCAAGAGTCGTTCTGCTTATTTTATATTTTCTCGACATATAACTGGTAGAATGACCATGCTTTTTCTGATATTGCAGCAATTTCAGCATAGTCTGCCTGTCATAGGTTTTTAGCTTTTGGTTTTCACTGGATTGTTTGAAAAGTTTATCATTAAACTTAAGAACATCCTCACTGCTATGGAGCTTCTCAAGAAGTTCTTTGATTTTCGGATCCTTCAGCTTTTCAGGATGTTCTATTCTGAGCATATCCTGATAGATTTTTTTGTAATTGGGGCGCATGTCTTTATCTGTTTATCCGTTGGCATTATCACTCTTCTGAAGCCATCTGTGAAGAGTACTTTTCGGAATAGAATATTCTTTAATGACTTCGCTTTGCGTCATCTCACCGGAAAGAATTCTTTTCATAATAAAGTCTTTGATTTCCTGGGTGTAAATGTTTTTCCTGAAATAAGGCGTTTTTTCAGACTTCTGCTGGTTTTTGTTGATGGCAGAAGGGGGTGCATATAAAATCAAATGTGAGCTGTAGAGCCTGAAGAAATCATATTCTAATAATTTGCTCCATCTTAGAAGAAGATCTGTATCCATCGATCTGCTGACATACATCATTTCGATAGTTCCTTCGTCTTTGCCTAAAAATTTGCAGATTCTCTCTATTGTTATTTCACTTTCATCAACCCTCTCCTTAATAAACTTTCCAATATGGATTTCTTTATATAACATTGTTTATTGAATATTATTCTTTTGTTTTAACTTATGTATTAAAAAAACGATAATAGGCAATATATATTATTGTATAGAGTGGAAAATAATTCACTTTAATTTGAAATTGATAAAAAATAGAAATTATGATTTAAGAATAGGCAAATGCGTTTAATAAGATTTTTAACCTTAAAAAACGGATTTGTGACTTACCAAATAACTTTAAAAAAGGTGAGTAGGGAGCACCTTAATGTACTTGGGATATATTCTTTATTTTCAATGGATTCTTCTTCTTCTCTTTCAAACTTCTTTTTCCTGCCATTTGTGTGAAATAATATATAACCTATTAAGATTTTTATATAATTCTATGAGTTAAAGCTGTAGATAGATTGATAAACAGCTTTTCCCGCGTTGAATTTTTAATTAGTACCAAATAATTGCTTATTCGCTTTCAAATGTAAACAAAAATAAGAAGTAAAAACAACCGGAAATATAAAAATCATGCTTTATCTATTGATTTTAATTAAAATTAACATATTATAAGATTTAATGTGTGAATTATTTAAAGGGAAAAGCTTACCCATAAAAAATGATAAAAAGAAAAAATTGTATACCATCGGGACAGTCCATACCTTTGCCAATCAATGAAGAATACCATAAGCTTATTTGACTTTTCGAAGAAAATCAATTACAAAAATGAACTGCTGGCTGGCTTTACAGTAGCCATGACAATGATTCCTGAATCTCTTTCATTTGCGATTCTTGCCGGTTTGTCTCCGCTCACAGGGCTTTATGCCGCTTTTATGATGGGATTGGTAACAGCTGTTTTGGGAGGACGCCCGGGAATGGTTTCCGGTGGGGCAGGAGCAACCATCGTGGTCTTGATTGCTTTGATACAGTCTCACGGAATAGAATATCTTTTTGCCACAGTAGCATTAGCCGGAATACTTCAGATGTTGGTGGGAATCTTTAAACTGGGGAAATTTGTAAGATTGATTCCACAGCCCGTTATGTACGGATTCCTGAACGGATTGGCCATTATTATTTTTATGGCACAGATCGAACAGTTCAAAATTACAGACAACAGTGGAGCTGTAAGCTGGCTGCAGGGAATGTCTTTATATATAATGGCTGGTTTAACAGCCCTGACAATCGCCGTAGTCTACTTTTTCCCAAAAATAACAAAAATAGTCCCGGCCTCTTTAGTAGCGATTATTGTGGTCTTCGCCATAGCTCTTGGATTTAATATTCCAACAAAAACGGTAGCAGACATCGCTCATATCAGTGGAAACCTTCCCAGTTTCCACATTCCAAAGGTTCCCTTTTCTCTGGAAACCCTACAGATAATATTTCCATATGCCTTAATTATGGCAGGAGTAGGTCTTATAGAATCTCTTCTTACTTTATCAATGGTAGATGAAATTACCAATACCAAAGGAAACACCAATAAAGAATCTGTAGCTCAGGGATTGGCGAATATTACCAATGGTTTCTTTGGTGGAATGGGGGGCTGTGCAATGGTAGCACAAACACTGGTAAACCTTAATGCAGGCTCCAGAGCGAGACTTTCGGGGATTATAGCTTCTCTGCTGATTTTGATCATTATTCTTTTTGGAGCTCCTGTGATAGAGAAAATTCCTATGGCGGCTTTGGTAGGAGTAATGATGATGGTAGCCATCAGTACATTTCAGTGGGTGTCAATCAGGATTGTTAATAAAATGCCGAAGTCCGATATTTTTGTTGGAGTTACGGTAGCATTGATTACCGTTATTTTACATAACCTGGCGCTGGCGGTTTTGGTTGGGGTTATCATCTCAGCATTGGTTTTTGCATGGGATAATGCTAAAAGAATCAGAGCAAGAAAACATATTGATGAGAATGGAGTGAAGCATTACGAAATATATGGACCTCTGTTTTTTGGTTCAGCGACAGCATTTACAGATAAATTTGATCCTGCGAACGATCCGGATCAGGTGGTTGTTGATTTTAAAGAAAGCCGTATTGTGGATATGAGTGCAATAGATGCCTTAGACAAGTTATCGAAACGATATAAAGAACAAAATAAAACACTACACTTACGACATCTCAGCGAGGACTGCCGAAAAATATTGAAAAATGCTGAAGCGGTAGTTGAAATTAATATTGAAGAAGACCCTACTTATAAGGTAATTCCGGAAAAATAAAGAAATCAAAATTGAATTTTGTTTCAATTATCAATTATCAATTAAAAAATATAAATAACAAGACAAGGACTGTAAGATAAATCTACAGTCCTTGCTTGTTTAGGTTATTAATGTATTCGCGATAAAATCAGGCACTAAAGCATAGTGCGACAATTTCATGCTGATGGAAGCTCGCCCGCTTGTCAGCGTTCTCAGATCGGAAATATACCCGAAAGTTGAAGCTAACGGAACTTCCGCTGCAAAAATCTTTCTTCCTGATCTTTCATCAATAGAAGTGATGATTCCTCTTCTTCTGTTGATATCCGCAGTGACAGCCCCCGTGTATTCCTCAATACTTTGAATCTCTATCTGCATGACAGGCTCCATCAATTTTGGACTACATCCTCTGGCAGCAGCTTTGAATCCCTCTCTGGCAGCAATTTCAAAATCAAATGCAGCAGAATCCTGAGCATGGAAAGAACCATCCAGAAGGGTAATCTTCATGTTTTCCAGAGGATATCCTTTTAATGGACCTTGCTCCATAGCTTCTCTGAATCCTTTTTCAACAGAAGGAATAAATTCAGTTGGAATAACACCTCCTTTGATTACATTGACAAATTCCAGTCCATATTCATTGTCATTCCTTGGTCCGATTTCAAAACTGATATCAGCGAACTGACCGCTTCCTCCGTTTTGTTTGGAAAGCTTTTCTCTATGGATTGTAGTCCCCGTTAAGATCTCGCGGTAAGAAACTTTAGGTCTTCCCTGATTGATTTCAATACCATGATTCAGACGGATTTTTTCCAACGTAACCTCAAGATGAAGCTCTCCCAGTCCACTTAATAAAGTCTCTCCGGTCTGTTTGTCTCTCTCAACAACTAAAGAAGGATCCTCCTCCTGAATTTTAGCCAGTACCAAACCAAAAGACTTCTCATCACCATTCGTTTTCGGCTCAATAGCAACCCTGATAACAGGGGTTGGGATCGTAATCGCTTCCAGTAATATCGGCTTGTCTGGAGAAGATAAAGAATCTCCGGTTTTAGCATCCTTTATTCCCGTTAAAGCAACAATGTCTCCCGCTTTAGCTTCATCCATTGATAATGTTTTATCCGACTGCATCTGTAAAATTCTCGAAATCCTAAAACTATCACCCGTTCTTACATTCAGTATTGTATCGCCGGATTTTATCTTTCCGGAATAGACACGAAGCATGGCCAGTCTTCCCATATGTTTATCAATCACGACTTTGAAAACAAGCCCCGAAAAAGAAGCCGCTTCATTTCTTTCCAGTATGACTGCTTCTTCTGTCTGAGTATCTTTTCCCTGCAGGTCAGCAAGCTGATCCGGAGCTGGAAGATAAGTTACCACAGCATCAAGGAGAGGTTGGATTCCCTTATTCTTAAAGGCAGAACCACAGAGAACAGGAACTGCTGCTCCGGATCTGCAGACCCTTTGCATAGCTTCTACGATCATTTCAACGGTGACTGTATTTTCGGTATCCATAAAAATGTCAAAGAAAGTCTCATCATATTCTGCCAGAGTTTCCAGTAACTTCATTCTATATTCATCAGCTTCAGTACGGAATACCGCCGGAATCTCCTTTTCAACAATGGTTTCCCCGGTTTCATCGGTCCAGTATAATGCTTTCATTTTGATAAGATCAATGACTCCTTCAAAATGTACTTCAGCGCCCATCGGAATCTGAAGAGCAAGAGGAACAGCATTCAGCTTGGTTTTTATCTCATGGAGAACCGCAAAGAAATCTGCCCCAATTCTGTCCATTTTATTGATGAAACATATTTTGGAAGTGCCATGTTTTTCAGCCTGGTACCACACATTTTCAGTTTGCGGTTGCACACCGGATGAAGCACAGAAAACTGCGACAACACTGTCCAGAACCCTTAGAGAACGTTCTACTTCCACTGCGAAATCAATGTGTCCGGGAGTATCAATAATGTTGATATTATACACTTTATGATCTTTTTTCCATTGCGTTGAAACAGCAGCTGAAGAAATGGTAATCCCTCGGCTTCTTTCCTGGATATCCTTGTCCATGGTGGTATTTCCATCATCTACATTACCGATTTTATGAATGAGTCCCGTGTAATACAGAAGTCTTTCCGATAACGTTGTTTTTCCTGCATCTACATGTGCTATGATCCCTATATTTCGTGTGTTATATTTCATTTTGTTTGATTTAAATTGTTGATTTTTAGATCTGTATTTTGAAAAGGTTCTGAAAATAATGAACACAAAATACACCCCAGCTTGATAAAACCGGTAAAACATTTTTTGTATTTTGAGTTGAGAAAAATTTTCAGAGATCTTAACAAATAACAGAAGTTGTTTGAATTGTTAAAGTCTGAAAATAGGGCAGCAAAAAAGACCTATCCGAATAGATAGGTCTTCAATATATTTTTGGGTATAAAAGATCTATAGAACTATTCAGATAAATATTCAGTGCTGCCAAAGAACACAGCTCTGACAGGATTGCTTAAAGTTATAATATTTATCATTTTTGTTGACATTGTTGATTGTTAATCGGTTGCGAAATTATAATTTTTTTTTGATTTCCAAAGAATTTTTGCAACTATTTTTTGTGAACGGAAATTAAACGGTTCATCAATCATCTTCTGAGAGTCTGTGAAATTCGTCAATTTTCATAAAAATATCTTAAAACACAGAACGAACGTAATGCATTTATGATAAAAATTTTATCTTTGGGAAGAATAGTATTTAAACACTTGTTGATGATTAAAAAAAATTAAATCTTTTTCAAGAAAGCTAAATAAAACTTTTAACTTAAAACCTATTGAAAACAGATATCGACATCCATAACCACTGTCATTTTTCTTTTGACCTGTGGCTCACCTTAATCAAATCTCATCCTGAATTTAAAGCAAAAAGAGTTGAGCTGTTCTCCTCGTTTTTCAATGTAGATAAACCCATAGAGGAGGTTACGAAAACCGTAAAGTATTACGATGATCTTTGTAATACCATTAATGAGGTAACAGGAGGGAATATAGATACATTTGAGATCTATCTGATGATTCTTGGTTCTTTGAATGTAGATGTAAAAGAGTTGAATAAAGAAAAACTCAATGAGTTTTATGTAAAGAGTGAAGACTTATTTCTGGAATACAGACCGGTTGTGATTTTTGAAAATATTCATGATTTTTTTGAAGATATCAAAAACCAGGGAAAGACCATTAATATTTTAAGCAACACAGGATTTATCAAGGGAAAGACCATGAGAAAATTTCTGATTCATGAAAACCTGGATCAGTATATTGATTTTCATATTTATTCTGATGAAATCAACTGTTCCAAACCGAACCCGCTTATTTTTCAGGAAGTGAAGAATAGGATCAAAGACCAGGATTTGCCATTACATCAGATTTTGCATATCGGAGACAATCCGGTAGCCGACTATCAAGGGGCAAAAAACTTCGGTTTCAGTGCACATTTACTTAAACACTAAAAATAAACATGAATACAAGATACAGCTTACACCACATTCATTCGGCAGATGAATTTAGCTTCTCACCTGCAGAATACAGCTATTTCAAGTATGGCGATAAGTCGTATGCTGAAAAATTTGCAAAAGAATTATTCGACGGATTTATTTCCGAAAACGAAGCACTTTTACAGACTGATAAAGAGATTGTAGTGCTTCCAAGCCCGTATATGGCTATTCCTACGGCTTCCAATTTTTTATGCTTTTACTTTAAGAAGTATTTGGATTTCTATATGTTTCAAAAAGGAAAAAAATCAAGTGTTTTATCCAAAATCAATAGAAATCACACGTATATAACAGATTATGGCAATCTTAATTTTGAAGATCGTAAAAATCTGATTGCCAATGATACTTATTATATAGATAAAGATTTTTTAAGAGGAAAACTTTGTATTTTTATAGACGATATAAAAATCACGGGAAGTCATGAATATACAGTCAACAGGATTCTGGATGAATATAGCGTGGAAGCAGACTTTATGTTCCTGTATTACGCAGAACTGATGAATTTTGACCTTGATCCTAAGATCGAAAACTTTTTTAATTATTATGCAGTACAAAATGTAAAACACGTTGCAGAAGTGATGAATAAAGACAGTTTTCAGTTCAATACAAGGATTGTGAAATATATTTTAGGCCTGGATTCAAGTAATTTTGATTATCTTACGTCTAAAGTAAAAAAAGAACAGATGGACCTACTTTTGGAGCTGGCCATCAGCAACAATTATCATTTAATAAAAGAATACGAAAATAACATCAATACTTTAACACAAACGGAATTATATTATGGCTATTAACTTACAAAAAGGACAAAGAGAAAATATTAACGCACCTAAATTTACTGTAGGTTTAGGATGGGATATCAATAATACATCTACAGGAACTGCTTTCGACCTTGATGCATCTTTATTTTTGCTGGGTGACGACAAAAAATTAGTTTCAGATAACCACTTTATTTTCTATAACAACCTTGAGTCTCCGGACAAATCTGTGATTCACACGGGTGATAATCTTACAGGAGAAGGAACAGGTGATGATGAGCAGATCAAAATTGATCTTACGAAAATTGACGATGCCATCAAAGAAATTACAGTAGTGGTAACGATTCACGATGCAGATGCGAGAAAACAAAACTTTGGACAGGTAAGAAATTCTTTCATCAGAATTTTCAACACAGATACCAATGAAGAGATCTTAAAATATGAACTAGATGAAGATTTCTCAATCGAAACGGCAGTAGAATTCGGAAGAATCTACAACAGAAACGGAGAATGGAAATTTGAGGCTGTAGGTGCAGGACAGAGAGACGGCCTTGACAAATTTGTATCAATTTATCAAAATTAATCATGGACAATCAGGAAAATCAACCCATAGATCCACTAGGATCAATAGAACCTCTTAAAACATTTGAACCTACTCCAATGGTTCCCCCAACTCCAGCTCAGCCTGTACAAAATGCAGCGCCGGCAGTTCTTGTGGACAGAGAAGGAAATGTAAATCTGACTCAGATGCAGTCAGAAGAACGCCAGAAATATGAAGTTCTTGCGAACTCTATTGATGAAGCCAACCCAGGTTCGATTGTGAATTTCGGGGCAGAGCTTCAGAAAACGTTAACAAACCAGAGTGACAGCTTCTTAGGAAATGTAAGAAGATCAAACTCAGGAGAAGTAGGCGGGCTTATCAATGACCTTTTAGTAGAGCTTAACTATGTAGATGTAGAAGAGCTTAACGGAAATAAAGTGAAAAGCTTCCTGAGCAAATTACCTTTCATGAAAAAGGTGATCACTCAGGTGGAAAACTTATTTACAAAATATGACAAGATCATCAATAATATTGAGCAGATCTCTTATAAAGTAAATGCAGGAATCATTACTTCTACAAAAGATAATGCTGTTCTTCAGACTATTTTTGAAAGTAATGTGAATTCTATCAAGCAGATTGAAAGTCTTGTGATTGCAGGAAATATCAGAATGGAAAGAGCAGCCGTTGAGCTTACTCAAATGGAAGCCAGTCCTCAGAATTTTCAGGATTACCAGATTGCAGATAAGAGAGATTTCATCGCAAGGCTAGACAGAAGAATGGCTGATCTTAAAGTGGTGCGTGTGATTATGATGCAGTCGCTTCCACAGATCAGACTGGTACAGAATAACAACGTTTCTATTGCTGAAAAAGCACAGACGATTCTTACCACTACGCTTCCTGTATGGAAAAACCAGCTTTCCCTTGCTGTCGCGATGTACAGACAGCAGCAGAATATTGAAATTCAGCAGAAAGTGTCTTCTACTACAGAAGAGATTCTAAGAAAGAATGCAGAGCGTCTTGGCCAGAATTCAGTGAATGTTGCCAGAGCGAACGAGCAAACTATCGTGTCAGTAGAAACATTGAGAGAAACAACGTCAATGCTTATCAATACATTGAATGAAGTGAAACAAATCCAGAAACAGGGAGCCGATAACAGACGAAAACTGGATCAGGATCTTCAGACATTGGAGCATGAGCTTAAAGCGAATGTCAGAGGTTAATTTATAGGATACCAAGGTGGGGGATGATGCAGCAACCATATTGTCGCAAAGCAAAAGAAGATTAACAAAACTTAAGCTTCTCGCGAATTTTTTTGAACATATTGACATAATATCGATTTACATCAAAACCGATATTATCCACAATCTGTTCCAGGAAAATACGGCTTTAGATTATAATAAACTGGAACTTTTCCACCTGCAGTATACCGACAGTCTCATAGAACTTTTGACGAAGATAAAAAGGCAAAAGGAAAATGATATGCTGGCTGTCATTAATGAAATTAACATCAACAATAAATATATTTCAGGTTTTGAAGAAAGACGGGTAGACAGCTTTCAGACCGACAGGAAAATGTACAGCGGTGTATTTTCCCAACATCTGAAAACTTTGTACAAAGATCTTACAGAAGATATTTTTACTGCCAATTGGGAGAATGTTCTGTATTTTCATAAAAAATATGCTCAGGAATTTTACAGAACGGAAGCCGATGAATCTCTTTTGCAGTCCGGTTCTTTTCCTGCCTATCAGTATAAAGACTACGCCATTGAAAGAAAACTGTTAGGGAGATTGAATATACAAGGATTTAAAGTCCGTTTTGTTTGCGGTTACCTTATTGGGAACCGCGATTATGAACTCTTCAGAGTCTTTCAGTCTGACGATTATTTTATTTTCAGTGTAGACGAAAAGAAATTGTATCTTTTCGACAAAGAATTGGATAAGCTGGATATTTCTGAAAATCAGTCTAACCAGAGTTCCATTATCGATCAGCTGAGAACTAAAAATGATGTGCTGGAGCATAGTATGAACGAAAGAAAACGTACGTTACCAGCCGAAGTGGAAGCCGTTTTGAAAGACTATATTAGAAACCTGGAAAATATAGATATTATGAGCAAAATATTTGATTTCGATGAAGAAACGAATATTCTGCGCGCAATGCTTAATTTGAATTTGAATAATAACTAGAAGGTAAAATTGCAAAAAGTATAATCACAAATTGGCAGCTTAGCCTTTGCAAAAAGTAAATAACAACTAAACATAAAAAGATGGCTATCAACTTACAAAAAGGTCAGAGAATCAACCTTAAAAAAGAAAATGGAGCTGAGCTTTCCCAAGCTTGTGTAGGAATCAACTGGGGAGCAATCGAAAAGAAAGGATTTTTCGGAACCAAAAAAGAAGCAGTAGACTTAGATGGAAGCTGTATTTTATATGATTCAAACAAAAATGTTACGGAAGTAATCTATTTTGGAAATCTTAAATCCAAAAATGGATCTGTAAAACACAGTGGAGATGACCTTACCGGAGATGTAGACGGAGATGACGGATTGGATAATGAAGTAATCACTGTTGATTTCAGCCAGCTGGAGCCCAATGTAGAACATGTGGCAATGGTACTGAACAGCTACAAAGGTCAGGATTTCGGGACGATTCCTTTTGCTTCTATCCGTATTTATGAAGGATCACCTACTAATGTAAGAGAGGTCTTTGCAAAATATGATGTTGCAAATGATGCTTCTTTCAACGGACATGTTGCTATGGTAATGGGAGTTTTCTATAAGAGAAATGGGGAATGGAAATTCAATGCCGTCGGAGATCCTACAGCAGATAGAAAGCTGGAGCAGACGATTCAGACAGTACAGATGAATTACCTATAATCAATTGACAATCAAAAGATAAATAAAATAGCAATATTTGTACTCTGTACATCTATTGCTTTTATCATATAATAACATAACTCAAGTGGATAAACATCAAAGTATTTTAGAACTGCACCCAGGTCTGGTGTGGGGATTCGCGATAACAGTTGTTATCATGCTGCTCCTGGACTTAGGGGTATTTAATAAAAAAAGTCATGAAGTCTCTTCCAAAGAAGCTACCATCTGGTCTATCGTATGGATCTCACTTTCCATGATATTTTCAGGAGTGGTGTATTGGGTATTCAATACAGACGGATCGCCTGAAAGTCATGCGGTGGCTGTGGAGAAATTTACACAGTACCAGGCTGCTTATTGGATTGAAAAGGCCCTTTCGGTAGATAACTTATTTGTATTTATTCTGGTTTTCGGATTCTTTAAAGTACCGAAATTCCTTCACCATAAAGTTCTTTTCTGGGGTATTATTGGAGCATTGATCTTCAGAGCAATATTTATTTTTGCAGGAGTAGGATTGATTAACCTGACGTATCTTCCTGAAATGAATATTTTCGGAAAAGCAGTACAGATCAATATAGTAATGGCTCTTTTCGGTCTGTTCCTTGTGTATGCTGGGATCAAATCCTGGGGCGATGGAGGTGATGATGATGACGAAGATTACAGCAATACAGCAGGAGCAAGATTGATCAAGAGTTTCTGGAAAGTTTCCGATAATTATGATGGTGATAAATTCTTTACTGTTCAAAACGGGATCAAAATGGCAACACCGCTTTTAGTAGTGGTTGGGGTTATTGAGTTTACAGACGTTCTTTTTGCAGTAGACTCTATTCCGGCGATCTTTGCGATTTCAAATGACCCATTCATCCTTTATACATCGAATATCTTCGCTATTTTAGGATTGAGATCATTATACTTCCTGTTGGCGAACTTTATCCATATGTTCAGCAAACTTCCTTATGGATTGGCCATTATTTTATCCTTCATCGGGGTAAAAATGCTTATTGCCCCTTGGATTCATATTACATCTCCGGTTTCGTTGGGAATCGTAGGAGGAGTATTGGTTATCTCTGTTCTTTTATCCATCATCTTCCCTGAAAAAGAAGAAGAGAAAAAAGAAGAATTGTAAGAAAACAAAATATTTAAAATATATAAAAAGCCTCTGGAATGTTATTCTGGAGGCTTTTTTATGACCTAATATTTTTTTTATTGGAAATCGCAAAGACGCAAAAGTTATCAACATTATGCTGCTTTAAGACGCAAGAAAATCAAAAATTTTTAGCATGGTTGCCTTTTTATTATCGACTTTATCAAGACAGTATTAAATTTTATCGGAGATAAAATCCTTGCGCCTTACCACATTATTTTTATAAGAATTTTTGCGCCTTTGCGTTTTCCAAAATTATTATTTTAAAATCAAAACAGACAGACTAGTCTGTTCATTATTTTTTTTCATACATTTGCTCAGTAAAAGAAAAGCAATATGAAATCTCCACGAGAAAGAATAATAGAAACCACCTTTCAATTGTTCGCCAGACAAGGCTATAATTCTACCGGAATCAACCAGATTATTTCTGAAGCAGAAGTGGCCAGAGCAAGTTTCTATCAGCATTTTAAATCTAAGGAAGACTTGTGTGTAGAATTTCTGAAAGTAAGACATGAGTATTGGTTTAAGGAGCTTAACAATTTTGTATCGCAGGGAAAAGAGATAAGGTCTAAAACTACGAAAGCTTTCGATTTCCTTGTGTATATGAATGAAAAAGAAAACTTCAGGGGATGCAGTTTTCTAAACATCTTGTCGGAAATACCGATGGATAATATTAAAATCCTAAAGGTTATCCAATCCCATAAAACAGATCTCAGAAACTATTTTTTAGAAATACTGAATGATGATACTCTTTCTGATCATATTTATATGCTTTTTGAGAGCAGTATTATAGAAAGCCAGCTTTTCAAATCCAATGAACTGATTGAAAAATCAAAGACAATAGCCACCAATTTAATACAATAAGCTATGGAACAAAAACACCCAATTCCACCTTTCACCCTTGAAACGGCAATTGAAAAAATTCAATTGGCAGAAGATGCCTGGAACAGTCAGGATCCCGAAAAGGTTTCTAAAGCTTACACGATCGACAGCGAATGGAGAAACAGGGATACTTTCGTGAATGGAAGGGAAAATATTGTAGTATTTCTCCAGAAAAAATGGGCGAAAGAATTCAATTATAAGCTTAAAAAAGAATATTGGGCACATACCGATAACCGAATTGCTGTTCGTTTTGAGTACGAATATCAGACAAAAGATGGCAATTGGTTCAGAGCGTATGGAAATGAGAACTGGGAGTTTGATGAAAACGGACTGATGGCGAAAAGATATGCAAGCATCAATGATCTGGCTATAAAAGAAGAAGACCGAAAATTTAAATAAAAAGTAAAAAAAGACTGTCATTGTAACAGTCTTTTTTTATGATGAAAATTCATTTTCTTGTTTTATATTTACCAAAAAATTAGGTTAATAATTCTATATATAAACTAATAATCATCTGAATTTTTCTTTCGCTAGAAGGAGGATTTGGATATAAAACTTAAATACAAATGAGAAAAAATCGATCAATCGAAAAAGTATTCTTACTTTTTTTACTTATGCCTTTTCTGGCTTTTTCCCAATGTTGGAAAGAAATCTCTACAGGAAGATGGAATTCTGTCGGCTTAAAAAATGACGGAACTCTCTGGACTTGGGGAAGTAATTGGTATGGACAATTGGGTGATGGAACCAATGTTTATAAAACAAGCCCGGTTCAGATTGGAAATGCTAACTGGAAAAGTATCATATCAACTCCTGCAGAAGATTATGTTCTGGCTATAAAATCTGATGATTCGCTCTGGGGATGGGGAAGTAATTTTATGGGAATACTCGTGAGTACAACCAATGAAAATATAACCAGTCCTATAGAGATCGGGAGTGCTGCAAATTTAAAGAGTGTGGCTCCAGGGGTGCATATTTTAACTATACGAACAGATGGAACGCTTTGGGCTAAGGGAAATAATACTTTTGGGCAGTTAGGTGATGGAACGTTGACGGACCAAAATAATTATATTCAAATAGGAACAGATATCAATTGGAAATCTGTTGCAGTTGGAGCATTTCACAGTATTGCACTTAAAACAGATGGAACACTTTGGGCTTGGGGTTTTAATGCTACAGGACAATTGGGAGATGGTACTATAATTGGGAAAAAAGCTCCCGTTCAGATAGGAACAGATACGAACTGGAAAAGCATATCAGTTGGAGCTAATCATACTCTTGCATTAAAAGCAGACGGTACAATTTGGGCCTGGGGATACAATAACAGTGGAAAATTAGGTGATGGTACGAGTACAGACAAAATTGTACCTACCCCAATAGGAACTGCGTCTGATTGGAAAAGTGTCATCGCCGGAGTGAATCATTCTCTAGGCATAAAAAATAACGGAACACTTTGGGCCTGGGGAGATAACATGACAGCACAATTAGGTGATGGTACATATCTTACTAAAATGACCCCTATACAAATAGGTACAGATAGTAATTGGAAAAGTGTAGTTGGGGGTTATAATCATACACTAGCCCTAAAAACGGATGGTTCACTTTGGTCCTGGGGAGATAATAGCGCAGGCCAGCTTGGAAATGGTACCAATATTGAAAAAATCATACCTACAGCCATTTCATGTCCTACAACTATGACATTGCAAGTAGGAGAAAATAGTAAAAGAAATGAAGAAATAATATTGTATCCAAATCCTACAGGAAAGTTATTTAAAATCCAAAATCTATCAGGAATTAAAACAGTAAAAATCTATAGTGAAGAAGGAAGATTAGTCGGTTCCTATGCTGATAGTAATAGCATTAATGTACAATCCTTATCAGAAGGTATATATTGGGTTAAAGTAGAAGATGCCAAAGGCACTATAATCACAAGAAAATTAATTAAAACTGAAAAGTAATAATTTAATAAATATTAGAAAAGGAACGGTCTAAGCACTGTTCCTTTTTTATTTGATCGGGCTATATCCAACAACTTTTTGTTGCCCTGTATTCAAAAATTTATAACTATAATTTATCTTTATGCTAGCCGTTTTTCCCATGCAGCAGCTTATTAATCTTTCTCCTCGTCTGCACAGATACTTTGTAAGCTTCATCACGCAGTTTTTGTATTTTTCCTACAGGCTGGAAAAAGATTTTACTTTCAAAAGGATTGAATGAAAGAAGTTCATTGGTACAGTTGCGTGAATCCAGGAGCGAATCTTTATTAATTCTAACCTCGCCAATCTTAATAAAAGGAGAATTTTTCCATTCTACATTCAGTTTATTGATCGGCTGATCTTTCAGGTCATAACAAATCTGTATCATCACATCTGCTTCAAAGTCATGGGTCTGAAGATAATCTTTTAACGAATCCTTTATATTTTGCTTTCTGCCTGTATTTTTATCTACAGACTTTGGACATAGTTTTATTTTTATCACCTGATCTCCCAGACGATAAGCGCCTACAGAATAGTAATCGAACGACAGGATAAAATCATTCCTTTTGCCCATCAGTTGTATACTATGACGGATAAAATCAACTGTACAAAGAGCTGGAATCATTTTGACCAGCTGAATAAACATCGGAAACAAACTTCTCCATTGTTTCATATAAAGCCGGTTGATTGCTGTAAACAGTTTTAGGAAAGTAGAAATCGAATTTACCGGAAATAAAGGAAAATTCACCAAAGGGTAATTGGCAAGTAATACACTGTTTTCATCCCTGATCTGCACTGCAAATCCGTAGGCCGGAATATCTTTTTTAGAATTTTTAATTTTCAGCTGAGCATTAGAAAATCTTATGGTCAGGTCGAATTTTTCATTATCAAAAAAAGGCTGTAATGATTCAGGGATATCCGGTTCAATCCAGAAGGCACCCTTCGCTACCGCATACGTTTTTGCATGAGCATTCCGGGTAGCATAATTGACGTCACTTATAGAAGAGGATTGCTCAACAAAATCCGCTATTGTTTTTTTATTGATCTCCAGAAGTTTTTTTTCCTCCTCATTTAGTTCATCAAACTTCTTATTATATTTTAATGGATTTGGCATTTAGTTTTTAAAATTCAATTATAACGCCAAGTTTCGGAATCTGTGTTAAGCAAGTATTACAATTATTTGAATTTTGTTGATAAAGAGACTTTGAATCACGAAAAGTATACAAATATGGGTGCCTTATTTTGATTAATAATCTTTTTAAGTTGTTGATTTTTAATGTTTAATAATTCTCGCTTCTTACTTCCGGCAACAAATCTTATCTTTGTAAAAAAATTATAATATGGGAGTAGCAGATATGTTATTTAAACGTAAAAAAGAACTGGCAGAGAAAAACCTGAATGATGGTAAAGAATATATGGTAGAGTATGGTAAGAGAGAAAGCGTTGTGCAGTTACCTAGCGGCTTACAATATGAAATCATTACAGAAGGGGATGGGCAGAAACCAGGACCTAAGTCTACTGTAAAATGCCACTATCACGGAACGACTATTTCCGGTAAAGTATTCGACAGCTCTGTAAAAAGAGGAACTCCTGCATCTTTCCCTTTAAACAGAGTGATTTCAGGTTGGACAGAAGCTCTTCAGCTGATGCCTGTTGGAAGCAAATGGAGACTGATTATTCCTCCGCATTTAGCGTATGGAGATCAGGAAATTAGCAAAGAGATCGGACCAAACAGTACGCTTGTTTTCGAAGTTGAATTGCTGGATATTAAATAATCCTTCTTAAAAATAGATTAAAAATTTACCTGATTTCAGGTAAATTTTTTTATTTGTACTATCTTCGTATAGATCAATTGTAAAATAGGGAGATCTGTTCTGCAATAGATCCTGCTAACACAAAAATATGACTGAATGAAAAAACTCTTTTACCTTTTCGCTGTGGTGGGCTTACTGGTATCCTGTGTTTCCAAAAAGAATCAGGCTATCCAGCAGAATATTCTTACCCTAAAAGACAGCTACTGTAAGGCTCCTTTTAAGTATAATTACAACAATAAACTTCCATCTTATAATTCGGATTCTATTTTAATAGCGAATAAAGATCTTAAAGAGATGTTTAGCGATCAGAGCATTTTAATTTTAAATGCGTTGAACAATCTGGAGGATGTTCACAAGATCACTGAACTTAAAAAAGATTCTTCGCTGACGTCACAGGTGAAAATATTGCAGCTGAAGACGAAAATCAACAGCAGAATCACCATTGCTTTAACAGAGCTGGATGCCGTAGCAGCAGAGTTCGATTGTGAGGGAGAAAGAGTTGCGCAGATTGGAAACTATGTGGATAATCTGAATTCATCAAGAAATAATAAACTGATTTTATATTCAATCATTGCCGGAGCAGCTTCTTCCATAGCAGGAGGGATCGTTAAAAGTGACGGTTGGGATAATGCAATAGGTATCGGAGGAGGTATTTTGGGAGCTGGGTTTGGTTTGGCAACTCTTAATCCCAAAGGGAAAAAAGTTGAGTTTATCCATCAGAGAAATCTTTTAAGGGATATCTGGAAAGAAAAATTAGAATCTCCGAACTTTCCACCTTTTATCTGGTATATGTATACTGAGAAAAAGTTTTCCAACAGGGAAGAACATTCCATTATTGGAAATATGAAATCGAGATGGCTTCATTATCAGTTTGATGATGTAAAAGAAGTCGCAGATAAGTCTGTTATTTTCAGTGACGGAGGCTTTTACAGGGCAGATGATCTTCATAACCGCGCTGCTATGCTCAATCAGATGCAGTCAGCAACACGTACTATCAATCAGAATATCAATTATTTGTTGCTTGATCTGGATAAATTAATTCTCTAAGAAAAAAATAACTGTAATAAATTTTGTTACATTTAAAAAATGTGTATCTTTGCCAAGTAATTACAATGAACAATACAAGATTTGCTACGGCAGTACATATAATGACATTATTGGCAAAGAGCCCTCAGGAGTGGCTTACTTCCGAATGGGTAGCCGGTAGTATCAATGTAAATCCGGTGATTGTCCGAAAGGAGATCAGCGTATTGAAAGAAGCAGGTCTGATTATCAGCAGACAGGGAAAAGAAGGAGGCAGCCAGATTGCAAAGAATGCTGATATGATTACAATTTCTGAGATCTATAAAGCGGTAAAAAATACTGAAGTACTCGGAAAGAAAAATCAGAATCCCAATCCGGCGTGTAGTGTTGGAAAGGAAATTAACGTTCATTTAAATACATTATTTGAAGAAACAGATCGTTTGGTGGTAAACTTTTTAGGAGACAAGTCATTGCAGGAATTCGCTGACCAGTTCGAATAAAATTTTTTTAACCCTAACTGTAACAAAATTTATTACAATTTAATTAAAAATAAAACATTATGAAAAAAGTAGCAGTAATCGGAGCAACCGGATTTGTAGGAACACACGTAGTATCAGAATTAGCAGACAGGGGATATGCGGTAGAAGCATTGGTAAGAGATGCATCAAAAGTAGACACAAAGGAAAATGTAACGGCAAAGAGCATTGATGTAAACAATGTAAATGAATTGGCTGAAGCATTAAAAGGAAGCGATGCAGTAATCAGTACCTTCAATGCAGGATGGACGAATCCTAATCTTTACAACGATTTTTTGAATGGTTCTGAGAATATTCAAAAAGCAGTAGAAGCGGCAGGCGTAAAAAGATTGATCGTAGTAGGAGGAGCAGGAAGTCTTTATACTCCGGATAATGTACAGATCGTAGATACTCCAGATTTCCCGGAAGCCTACAAACCAGGGGCAACAGCAGCGAGAGATTATTTAAACAAAATCAAAGAAAATAATACTTTGGATTGGACATTCTTCAGCCCTGCTATAGAAATGAACCAGGCCAATATAGGGGAAAGAACAGGGAAATACAGAACTTCATTAGAAACTCCGGTGTTTGATGAAAACGGGAGAAGCCGTCTGTCTGTAGAAGATGTAGCGGTAGTTTTGGTAGATGAATTGGAACAGAACAACCACATCCGTGAACGTTTTACAGCAGCTTATTAATCATACTAATCATAAAAAAAAACAGAAATGATACAAAAGAAATTATTGTCGATATTGACGCTGCTGAGCTTTATCAGCATATTTGCAGGAAACCTCAAAGTGAAAGTGTATAATCCGGGAACCAAAGCTATTTTTCCGATCACTTCCACCATTATTTATGGAGATAAAGATGCCATACTCGTTGATGCCCAGTTTCAGAAACAATATGCAGAACAGCTTGTGAAAGAAATAAAAGCGACAGGAAAAAACCTGAAAACAGTTTTTATTTCTCACAGCGATCCTGATTTCTATTTCGGGTTAGATGTGATCAAAAAAGCTTTCCCAAATGTAAAGATTATCTCAACGGCTCAGACAGCTTATCTGATTTCAGCTTCGAAAGATGAGAAAATGGGAGTGTGGAAACCACAATTAAAAGCGGATGCCCCATCAGAGATCATCATTCCTGAAGCCGCTTCTTCTATTCCTGATCTTGAAGGAAACAAAATTGAGATCAGACAAAACCCTGAAGATCCGGCGCACAGTTTTCTTTGGATCCCATCTATTAAAACCATTGCAGGCGGGATTTCAGTTTCAGTAGGATCCCATCTTTGGATGGCAGATACACAGAGTGTAAAAGCGATTGATCAATGGATCGGACAGATTGATGCCATGAAAGCATTGAACCCCAATCAGGTGATTGCTTCCCATTTTGCAGAATTGTCTACCTCACCACAATCACTTGATTTTGTGAAAAGCTATCTGGAAAACTATAAACAAGCGGTGACTGAAAATAAAACTTTACCTGCTATTGTAGATTTTATGGTCAAAAAATATCCTAATCTACACGGAAAAGAAGAACTGGAAATGGGAGTAAAGGTTTTCCTTAAAGAAATGGATTGGGATTTAAAATCGCCATATCCTGCCATCGGGCATCAAGTTGAAGTAGATTTTGGAGCCGTAAAATTCATTCTTGATTTTAAAGATAACAAAACAATGACCTTTAAAGGGACAGCCGGAAATTCAAAAAACAGCACAGATACTGTAGAATATACCGCTGTAGAAGTAGCAAAGAATGTTTTTATGGTATATTGGCATGAGCCTCACCTTGGTTCGAATGTAACCCATATACAGGATTATAATAAAAATATTATTTACTCAAATATTGCAGGTCGCGACGGCACATTTACCCATCTAAAAGGAACTCTCAAGGTTTTAAAATAATAGCAAAAATGAAAAGCACATGTGAAATTTACATGTGCTTTTTTGTTATATTTGACTATAGAGTTTGGAAAGTGCTTTTCGTTGAAAATGTATACATATACCAAGCTATGAACCTTTAGATGAAAATTTAAAACCAATTAATAATCAATGAAATTAATTAAATTCTTACCTTTTTTACTGTTACTATTCTTGTTCAGCTGCGGGAAACTGGCCACAACTCCGGAAGATAAAAAATCTGTCGACGAAATTCAGAAGTTCTATGGTGGCTATGTCCAAACGATGAAAGGAGTGCAGACTTTGAACGGAAAAAGTAGTGATTTTTTTGAGGTGGAGATTAAAGACAGCAAGCTGATCAATAACCAGCCTCAGAGAGCGATATCGAATGCTGCCAATATTGCCTTTATCGTTTTTCAGAATCAGAAACCGGGAAACTATGATGTGATTAAAACAAAATTACTTTTATCTGATGGTGCCAGTTTTGCAAAATCTTTTACCCAAAAAGAATTGCAGGAAGTAAAAGAGATATATCCGGAAGTTGAAAAGGTCAATTCATTTCTGATTAATAAAAACTACAACGGAATTTTTGAAATGTTTGATCCTAAATTTAAACCTGATGAAAAATTTGCAAATGAAAAGCTTTCTGAAATGGATTCTAAAATGGGGGCAATAAAAAGAATACAGTTTCAGGGGTTTGAGTTTATAAAGGATTCCAACTTAGGGGATATAGTGGTCATGAGAGAAGTAGGCCAAAGAGATCAGCTTTTCCCTTTTATCAATATGGCATTCGACAGAAAAACAAAAAAAATGTTGAATATTGAGTTTCCATAAAATAAATACCTATCAACTCTTCGGAGCTTGAGAGTGATTCAAAATAAAAAGGCTGTTCAATGCGAACAGCCTTTTGTTTTATAGATTCATAAACAATTTCGGATTAATCGGAGTATTGTTTTTGTGTACTTCATAATGAAGATGAGGACCTGTAGAACGTCCTGAGTTTCCGGATTTAGCAATCACCTGACCTACTTTTACTTTATCATTTACTTTAGATACAAGCTGTGATAAGTGTCCGTAGAGCGTAGCCAATCCGTTTCCGTGAGAAACAATCACGCAGTTTCCATAGCCCCCTTTCTGTCCGGAAAAAATAATTGTTCCGGCAGCCGCAGCTCTTACATCAGAACCATAGGCAACAGCAATGTCCAGCCCTTTGTGGAATTGCATCTGATCCGCTTCAGCAGGTGGATTATTTTTTTTAGCAACTTCAGTTTTGGTTGTTGCAGTTCCTGCAGCCATTTTTGTAGTGGCAGGAGTAGAGGCAGCTGCCACAGGAGCGGCTTTTGGAGTCACCATCACTTTTACTTCTCTCTTATTTCCATAGCTGTCTGTAAGTTCTATGATCTTCTCAACAGGTTCAGCTTTTACTTCAGGTTTTGAAGCTGCAGCAACTGCTGGTTTCGCTTCCGCTGCCGCACTCTTCTTTACCGAAGCGAAAACAGTTTTGAACGGAATCGGATTTTTTCTCACTCCGAAGTTTGAGGAAATATATCCGTCTGTAGGCATACCTAATGGAACCTGCATCAGTTTTTTCTGAAGATCCATCAGATATTGGCTGTAGCGGTTTGCCTGTTTGGAAAGATAAATAGAATTTGAAATACTGTCCTGGTCGAGCATCATCAGTTTTTCGTTGGTAATGTCTTTGGACTTCAGGAAGGAGTTGAGTTGAGCAACTGTCTGATCTACGAGAGTAAGATCAGTTTTCATTTTTAGATAATCTACACTGTCTTTTTCAGTGTTTATTTTTACAAGATTGACTTCGTAGGTTTTGTCGTCTCTTTCAGAAAAGAGCTTCGCAATGAAGACACCCTGTGCAAAAACTACTAGTAAAAGTCCTCCCAGGAGAATGTTTACGTTCTTCTTGCTGCTTAGAAATTTTTTCATATTTCTTCTCTTAGTAAATTTAAAACGGTTTTGAAGCTGCAAATTTAATTAAAAATAATCTTTGCTGGTTATTTTTAATTAAAATTCACTTTTTTCTGTATTTAACGGTTAATTAGCTATTTAATTGTGTTGAAGTGTTAATTTTTTCAAAAAATGGCTTTTATCATAGTTTCAAAGCCTCCGTTACGTCATTGTTTTAATATCTTTGCAGTTCACATTCCAATTATGGCTAAAAAGAAAATTATTTCAGAATCTTCGAATCCAAAAAAGAATAAAAAGGATATTTCTGTAGGAGTTGTAGGGAGCGGAAGTTTTGCAACCGCAATCGTAAAAATGCTTGTTGAAAACTGCAAAGTCGTACACTGGTGTGTAAGAAGTGAATTTGTAAAAGGAGCCATTGAACTTCGTGGACACAATCCGACTTATCTTACCGCTGCTCATTTTAATCTCAAGAGCTTGAAACTGACAACAGATATCAATGAACTGGTTTCTGCCTGCGATGTTGTTGTTTTGGCAACACCATCTATCTACCTGTCTGATACGCTGGATAAAATGACTTGTGAATATTCAGATAAAATTTTTATTTCTGCAATTAAAGGGATTATTCCTAAAGTAAATGATGTAGTTGCCCATTATCTGCGCGATGAATTTAAAATTGGTTTCAGAAATCAGGCGGTTATTGCCGGACCTTGTCATGCAGAAGAGGTTGCTATGGAAAGACTTTCTTATCTTACCATTGCTACGGTAGAAGATGAAACTGCCGAAAAGCTGGAAGGTATTTTCAGTTCAGACTTTATCAAAGTACAAACAAGTAAAGATATCTTAGGGAATGAATACAGTGCTATTCTTAAAAATATTTTTGCAATTGGGGCGGGAATCGCAAGCGGATTAGGTTATGGAGATAACTTTACGGCTGTTTTTGTTTCCAATGCGATCCGTGAAATGGAAACCTTTCTGGAAGCCATCTATGAAGCACCTAGAGATGTGAATGAAAGTGCTTATCTGGGTGACCTTTTGGTAACGGCTTATTCACTTTTCTCAAGAAACAGAAACCTTGGGAACCTTATCGGAAAAGGATATACCGTGAAGTCAGCAATTCAGTCTATGAATATGGTGGCTGAAGGATATTATGCTGCAGATTCTATTTATAAAACAGCAAAACAGAAAAATCTTAAACTACCCATTATAGATGCAGTATATGCAATCCTTTATGAAGGTAAAAATGCTGAAAAACAGTTTAAAAAACTGACTGCAAAATTGAATTAAAAAAAACAGAGCCTTGTAATTAAAGCCCTGTCTGAATATAAATTATTAAGCTTAAGCATTTCTAATGCTTGAGCTTTTTTTATTGACCCATCTTAGTAATCACCAATGATAATGAGGATCTGATATTAAGATTGTTGGCAGTATAGCCATTTCCAGGAGAATCAAATTCAAATTTCTGACGAATGGTTGTTGGAGCAGCCAGTGTTAAAAAGTAAGTTCCCTGAAAGAAGGTAAAAGAACTTGATAAAAGACAGATTCTGTTGGTTTCAGTAATCGTTGCGCTGGTGCTGGCATTAATCAGATAAGACCTTGTACAGGTAAAATTTTGTCCAAGATACTGGGTGTTTGTTCCGCTAACGAAGGTTCCGCTTCCTGAGTCTACAGAATAACGAACAATATAGTTCCCTGCTGGTAATGTAATCGTAGAATTATCCGCGGCAAGTGATGCACCAGTAATTTTATTAGATGTTACAGCAAAATTGGTGAGTGTATTATTGGTACTCCCTCCGGGAATCAGTACTCCAGGACCTATAAGCAGAGACATATTCTGAGGCTCACTTCCTGCAATAAGGGTACGCTGCCATTGATTCCTTACCCATACGTAATATCCTTTCGGGTACGTGGAAGCGCCTCCACTATTATAGATCATAAGTCCGTCTGCCGGATTAGCTACAGGAGTGGAAGTACTGTTAAGAACAATAAGGTCATATTGTGGAAAAAGAACCCCTTTGTTCGAAGAATTGATGTCCAGAACACTGCTTGTATTGGGAGTGGTTGTGTTGATACCAACTTGTGCATTCGTATAAGCGCTGAATAATAGTATACAGACAGTATATATATATGTTTTCATTGTGTTTTAATTATTGGTTAAGTGCTGATCTTTGAATGTCAAATTTCGCATTGGTAATAATGATCTCTCCATTATTTGGAGCTGTTCCTCCGGCTCCATTCTGATAAGTTCCCCCATCATCATGAGCAATGGCAGGTACTAGAAGGATAGGGGATGCCGAAGTCGTTACAAACGAAAAACTCATATTCAGTGTGTGCGTTTTATTGTTGGCAATAGATTGTGCATTGATGCTGATTGTTTTACCATACTGACTTCCACTCACAGGATCTATAAGTTTTACCAGATACTGATGCAGATGAACCTGAGTTCCTCCGATTCCGCCTGTTGCACTTTCAAGAGCTGTTCTGATATTCAGACATACATTCATCAGATAACCGCTGTTTCCGGGAAGAGTAATCACACCTGTAGAAGTATTATATAAAGCTCCAATATCATTGGACACAACAGTAAATGCCGCATCATTGAAATTTTTGTAAGTACCATTGGCTAAGCCGCCTAATACAGGATAATCAGTGGTACGCTGAAGCATCATATAGCTTACCAGATTATAAGTGTCTGACAATAGGGTCCACATATTATTTTTCCAGATGTAAACACCAGGACTGATAGAATTTCCTTTATTATATACAACAAGTCCTTCTGTTGGGCTGTTTATCGGTGATGTGTTGCTCAGTACATCTACAATATCCACTCTTGGAAGAAGAACTCCCTTATTGGTTGATGAGGATACATCCAGGACAGCAGAATTAGTAACTGTGGATTTTCCGATAGCAACCTGTGCATATATGGTCTGTGCTATGATCAATAATAGCAGGATATAACTTTTTTTCATATTCATTGTTTTAAAGCTGAGATATTTTAATATAAGATCCGGCTGGGATTACATTCACAAGATCGTAGAATGTGCTGTTTTGCATTCTTCCCAGATTTAACCTTAGTCCTCCTATGATATTCGCATTGGCATTACTAGGAACAGTATAATAAAAAGACCATGTAGCCAGGTGGTTGGTACTTACTTTTGAAACAATAGGAACCTCTTTTCTGGTGGCACTTCCTCCTGTAAAGACATTCGTTGTATTATTATAGCTATCGTTGATGAAATCAATAAAATATCCCATCAGATAATAAGTACTTCCTGAAAGTGGAGCAGTGCTGTTTACCCCTGCAGGGACTTCCTGAGGTGAGTTTAGATTCAGATTCACCTCTACCAAATAATTTCCCTGTGGAAGGATCAAAGAGTATCCTCCTGAAGTGTTCGGAAGTACTTTAAATCCACTGATGTTTGATACCCCGGAAACAGCTGGATTATTTACCAAAAGCTGGGTGCTGGCACCTGCCACTGCATTATCCAACGCAGATAAAGAACCTGTAAAATCAAGGTAAGCTATCTTCGGTGTATTTTGAGCATCAATTGTACTCTGCCAGGAGTTGGTCGTACCATTGAAAACATGCAGGGCCTTGTTATTGCTGTTAGTTCCGCCATTAAATCCAATAAGTCCATTGGCAGGAGAGGCAACTGGAGTGGTTGTGCTGCTTAGATTGGCAAGATTCAGATTGGGAAAGAGCATTCCTTTATTGCCGCCTGAAACGACTACTGTAGGCGCTACTGTATAACCACTTCCTCCGTTGTTGATCGTAATGCCCGTAATGACTCCTCCTGAAAGAGTAGCCGTAGCACGTGCTTTGGAGCCTCCGTTTACAACAGGTCCTCCTCCATAAAAGTTGACCGTAGGCGCTGAGGTATAGCCACTACCTCCGTTGTTGATGGTAATACCGGTAACTGCTCCTCCTGAAATAGTTGCAGTTGCAATGGCTGGAGTTCCGCTAAAGTTTTCAATGTGCAGAATAGCACTGGGATCTGGGGTGGACGTGTTGATTCCTACACTTCCGCTTTGGGCAAATGTCGCGGTTGCAAACAATGTACCCAAGAAGAGAATAATTTTCATCTTTAGTATGTTTATGAAATAAATTTAAATTAAATACTTATCAGAATATGTATTAATTTAATTGAAAGGTACATAAAAAATATGATTGTTTTATGGCTTGCATATAGATTTACATCGATTAAATTAAGTATTTGTCAATAAAAGGTGACTTTATTTATATCATGTGTAATTGTTAATCACTTATTATTGATAAATTATAATACCGTAAAAGTTTATGGTTGCGGTATTTATTGCTGTGAACTTAAATAAACTTAAAATTTTATGAAATTTTAACAGTGAAAAGTGAATTAATTATTTACTAATTAGTGAATTAAAAAAAATGAAATTTTAATATTTTTTTAATGAGAATCTTACTGTTATTAATCATTTCAATGATTCTTTATTGAAATTTTCCATGGTTTTGGGTTGTGTACTTAAGAAGTATTTTCAGAACAAAAAATAACATGTTAAAATCGTTAAACGCGTTCCGGTTTTTAAAACTTTTCCCGAAATTTGAAGTAAAATTTAAAAGTTATGTCACAATCGCTTACAAGCAGAACACCGAAACCTAAATATGACGTTGTACTGATAGGCGGCGGAATCATGAGCGCCACTTTAGCAACACTGCTTCATGAATTTGATCCAAATCTTGAAATTGCCATCTTCGAAAGGTTAGGAAGATTTGCCAAAGAAAGTACAGCAGCATGGAACAACGCCGGAACAGGGCACTCTGCTTTTTGTGAGCTAAATTATACCCCCGAAAAACCAGACGGGTCTATTGATATCTCCAAGGCAGAAAGCATTGCGGAACAATTTGAAATCTCAAAACAGTTCTGGGCTTATCTACTTACCAAAGGATATATCCAGGAACCTAAAGAATTTATCAATTCCTGCCCGCATATGAGCCTGGTATTTGGAGAAAAAGATGCTGAATATCTTAGAAAACGCCACGATAAAATGGCAGATTCTGTTCTTTTTTCAGGAATGGAATTTTCAACAGACCACGAGAAACTGAGAGAATGGATTCCTCTGGTGATGAGTAAAAGAAATCAATCTGAAGTAATGGCGGCAACGAAGATGGATATGGGGACAGACGTAAACTTTGGAACACTGACAAGAAAAATGGGAAGACACCTTCTGGAAGATTCCAATGTAGAGGTTTTCTTATACCATGAAGTAAAGGATGTGAATCCTAGAGAAAATGGCCAATGGGAAATGAAGATCAAAGACAGAATCCACAGCCACAAACAGGAAGTGGTGGCTGATTTTGTATTTATCGGTGCAGGAGGATATGCACTTCCGCTGTTAGACAGTTCAGATATTAAAGAAAGTGAAGGCTATGGAGGTTTCCCGGTTTCAGGACAGTGGCTGGTAAGCCATAATCAGGAGCTGGTAGAAAAACACCAGGCTAAAGTATATACACAGGCTACGGTAGATGCACCTCCGATGTCTGTTCCACACCTTGATCTTAGGATCATTGATGGCGAAAAAGCCCTTCTTTTTGGACCTTTTGCAGGATTCTCCACCAAATTCCTAAGAGAAGGAAGTTACCTTGATCTTCCTGAAAGTGTCAACACGAAAAACTTAAAATCACTTTTTGGTGCATGGTGGCATAATATCCCTCTGACGAAATATCTGATTCAGCAGGTGGCCATGACAAAATCTCAGAGAATGCAGCATTTGAGAGAATTCATCAAAGATGCGAAGGAAGAAGATTGGGAATTGAAAGTGGCAGGACAGAGAGTTCAGATCATTAAAAAAGATGAAAAAGAAGGAGGAAAGCTGGAATTCGGAACTGAAGTCGTGGTAAACAAGACCGGGACTATTGCTTCTCTATTAGGAGCTTCACCAGGGGCATCCACAGCAGTATATGCAATGCTGAATGTTCTGGAAAAATGCTTCCCGGAAAAACTTAATGGGGAATGGAAAGGAAAACTGCTTGAAATGATTCCTTCATATGGACAAAGATTAGCAGGAAACCCTGAATTGACCGATGAAGTGAGAAATTATACAAAAGAAAAATTAGAATTAGAATATTAACATCAGTAATGAACAATGAGTACGATAGTTTACTCATTGTTCATTATTTATTATTGATAAAAAGGTGGAAGAAATAATTGTAAAGCCTGTTATTGCAAAGGAAATCCTGGAATCTCTTCAGACGAAAATAGAAGAGGAGAGGCAGGTTATTGTACATTGCTGTTTCCCGGCATCTCCGTTTTTAGGAAATCTGATCAGGATCTGGCATTCAACCTATCTTTTTGACAAGCAGTCTGAGCATAGAAGTAAGATGATTCATGCGGAAAATATATCCATCTCTCCGTATTGGACACCAGTTCCTTTTATGAAAGACTTTTGGTTTACCCTAATATTTTCAGGGCTTCCGAGAGACTGTAAAAGTTTTGACTTAAAAGAGGTTATTCCTGAGGAAGGAGGCTTTTTTGTAGAATCCATCAAAAGAAATTCTTCAGACGTTTATCGTGTGAAAATATCAGAATCTTATTAATATGAAAGTAAGGGAAGAAAAGCTGGAACAGATTATTCATTGGGCTGAAAACAATCCTGATATCCGTGCTGCGCTCCTTACAAGTTCATTGGTAAACCCTTATGCTCCTGTAGACGATTTAAGTGATCTTGATATAGAGCTTGTATTTGAAAACAGAACATCTTATGAATCCGGGAATGAATGGATTCAGCTTTTTGGTGATCCCATTTCTATGATTGAGGAAGATGACCATGTTTTTGAGGGAAAGCATGCTATGAAAATGGTTTTGTATAAAGACCATGTGAAAGTTGATTTTAAGCTGTATCAGGTATCAGACTTTATTGGAGAAGTGAATGAAAAAACCCTTCCTGAAGATTGGGATGTAGGCTATAAAGTTTTAATAGATAAAGATAATCTGACTAAAAATCTGAAGCCCCCAACGTACCAGTCCATCATGATTCAGAAACCAACGGACAAAAAGTTTCAACAGCTGATGAATGATTTCTGGTGGGATACCACCTATGTGGCAAAATGTCTTAAGCGTGGAGATATTTTTTATGCCAAATTTATGTCTGAAAATGTTTTACGAACAGACTATCTTGTTCCTTTGATAGAATGGTATATCGCCAGCCATCATAACTGGAATCATATAACAACGAACAAACACGGAAGACTTTTCAAAAAATATCTGCCCTCAGATTTATGGAATAGAATTGAAGCCACTTTCTCCGGAAGTGATATTGATGAGAACTGGAAAGCTTTGTTTAGTTATGCCGATCTGGTACATGAATTAGGAAGTTCTTTGGCAGAGAAACTTAATTGTACCTATCCGGCAAAGCTGGAAGCTGATATCAGAAATTACCTTACCGAAATACAATCTATATCTTAATTTTAGACAAATTCATTCTGGCCGATGAGGTTCTCCATACAATATTCTGCGATGGCAGTAATCGTAACAAACGGATTGACACCAATTGTTCCTGGAATTAAGGATCCATCCAATACATACAGATTCTCATGATCTTTTAGCTTTCCATACTCATTGGTAGCTTCACCCAGGACACATCCTCCAAGCGGATGATAACAGATATCTGCCCCAAAACCATTATTGAAAAGCAAATGACTTCTGGTGCCGCCATTGGCTTTATTCATTTTCCGTATGAAATATTGAGCGTTTTCTTTCATTTTGGCCGTATTGCTTTCATCCCAATTCAAGGTCAGGGATTGGCTGGATTTATTGTAGGCAACTTCCCCTTTTTTATCCACTCTGTTGATCAGTAGGTATAAAGCGGTAGCGACATCCATTCCCATCGGTAAAGGGGCAATTTCCGTGAAAAACGGATGTTCCGGATCATCCCAGTTGTCAATTCCGCCTACCGGAATAGTAGATTGCTTAGCCCCCGTACCGCCAGATAAAGGTTGCACCCAGTTTCTGCCGGTCATAAAATTTCCGTTGTTTCCCCAGTTTTTCCCGATCTTTTCATGAACAGGGAAGCCATTCTCAGCATTAGACTGAAGCAAAAGCTGTAAAGTTCCCATAGTTCCTGCAGAAAGAATCAGCTTTTTACAGTGGAAAACTTTATCGGCAGCCAAAGCGCCTGAAGTATCGATCTGCTGGACATTTAATGTATAGCTTTTATCATCATTAAGCTGGATCATTTGTACACGGTGAAGATCAAGAATTTCCAAATTTCCGGTTTCCAGTGCTTTTCTCAGATAGGTTTTATCTAAACTGTTTTTCCCGTAATTGTTCCCATAGATAACTTCAGTATTGAGCGCTGAGCGTGGAACTTCATTCCGGAACTCTTTTTCCATATATTTAAAATCATATACATTCGGAACTCTGATGGTTTTAAAACCGGCCTTATGAGCCTCTTCTTCACCTACCCGTGTGAACTTATAATAAGGACAGTCTTTTAAAAACTGTTCATCAATGACATTTACTTTCAGTTCTTCCCTTACCAGAGGAAAGTAATGACTGTAAAATTTTTCAGCATCAAGGTCAGGGAAAACTTCTTTGAAATAGCTCTCTTTCGGGGTTACAGCCATTCCTCCGTTCACCAGCGAACCACCGCCGACCCCTCTTCCTACCCAGATATTAATGTGATCAAAACTCAGACGATCCAATGTTCCGGTAAAAGGAGTTAAAGAAAAAATATTCATGAAAGGAGCAATACTTTTCTTTTTCAGCCATGCAGAACTTTTTCCGGGTTTCAGAAGATTAGAAAACGGGATTCCTGCTTTTTCCCAGTTAAGACCCATTTCAAGCATCACGACCTTTTTTCCGGCTTCACAAAGACGTAAGGCAGATACAGCTCCTCCATATCCGCTGCCAATGATTACAATCGGAACATCAGTATTTTCTTGTACCCTACTATTTCTTCTTTCTGCAGCATGAAATAATTCGGATTGAAGAAAATAAAAACCTGATATCATCAATGCACTTGTCTTAATGAATTTTTTCCTGTCCATGAACTTTGTTTCTCAAAAAGTATGCTACAGCCAGAGACGCTTGTTTTATTTATTACAGATTATCTTTTTTTATTACAATTTTAACTTTTGTTGTTACGAAAATTCATAGTTTTACTTATAATTTTATACGTATGAAAAAATATATAGTACTCTTTTTACTTCTTCCGTTATGGGCTTTTTCTCAAAAAAAGGTTTCAAAGGAAGAGAAAGAAGTACAGAAATTTCAGAAGGAACTTAATGCGGAATATCGCAATCCAAAAGAAACTCCATTAAGGAGAGATAATTTTAAAAACTTTAAAGGACATCCTTTTTTTCCTTTTGATACGAAATACAGAGTAACTGCGAATTTTGTTAAATCAGAAGATACCAAGCCTTTTGAGCTTCCCACTTCTTCAGGGAAAACAAAATCTTATCAGGAATACGGAAAAGCAACATTTACATTAGACGGGAAAGCTTACACTGTCACTTTATATCAAAGTCTGGCTTTGATCAAGCAGGAAAAATACAAAGACTATCTTTTCCTGCCGTTCCGCGATGCTACCAATGAAAAAGAAACGTATGGAGGAGGAAAATATATGGATCTTAAAATACCGAAAGGAAACACTATTGTGCTGGATTTTAATCAATCCTATCATCCTTTTTGTGCTTATAACGCTTACGATTACAATTGTCCCATTGTTCCGGAGGAAAATAAACTTCCCGTGGAAATCCGTGCAGGGGTAATGTATGAAGATATTTACCATCACTAGAATTATGATACATTTAGAATTCTTTAAAAAAGAAGACCTTTCCGGGGTCAGCTATGTTTTGGATGAAAATCAGATGAAGTTTACTGCAACAGCTCAGCAAGCTTTACAAAGCATCAGTGAACGGGATGACGAAGATGCATTTCCGGTGACTATATTTGAAAATGATCTTCCTGTTGGTTTTTTTGTACTGGATTTTGGAAAAGATAAATTTGAACTGACAGATAATGAAAACTCTGTCTTAGTACGTTCCTTATCTGTGAATCCTCAGATGCAGGGGAAAGGAATAGGAAAATCTGCTATGATGAAAGTGAGTGATTTTGTGAAGGATCATTTCAATTCCTGCAACGAAATTGTACTTGCCGTAAACCAGAAAAATGATTCTGCTTACCATATTTATCTTAAGTCCGGATATATCTATGACGGTAAAACAAGAATGGGAAGAAGCGGCCCTCAATATCTGATGTACAAAAAACTTTAATAAAATTTTAAAATTATAATTTTTCATCTGCTGATATCTTTCCATAACTTTGAGTAACATCAAATTATAAAACATGGAAATATCACTTCAAAATCAGGTGGCTGTGGTCACAGGAGCTTCCAGCGGAATAGGTTCGGGAATTGCAAAATCATTAGCTGAAGCAGGGGCAACAGTCATCGTCAATCATTCATCGGAAAGGTCTACAGAAGAAGCCAAAGCTGTTTTGAAAGAAATCACGGATGCCGGAGGAAAAGGAATGACCTATCAATGTGATGTTTCCAAGGAAGATCAGGTAGTCAAAATGTTTCAGGATGTTGTTTCAGAGTATCAGACTGTAGATATCCTTGTGAATAATGCAGGGATTCAGAAAGATGCAAAATTTACCAAAATGACTTTAGACCAATGGAATGCCGTTATCGGTGTCAATCTGACGGGGCAGTTTCTTTGCGCCAGAGAAGCCATTAAAGAATTTCTACGCCGGGGAATAGATCCTTCACGTTCTATTGCTTGTGGAAAAATTATCCACATCAGTTCGGTACATGAAATTATTCCATGGGCTGGGCATGCCAATTATGCGGCGAGTAAAGGAGCGGTCAGAATGCTGATGCAGACTCTTGCTCAGGAATATGGTGCAGATAAAATCCGTGTCAACTCTATTTGTCCGGGGGCTATTCAGACTCCTATTAACCAAAATGCGTGGAATACCCAGGCAGCCCTCAATTCACTTCTTACCTTAATTCCTTATAACAGAATCGGACAACCGCAGGATATCGGGAATTTGGCTGTATTTCTGGCCAGTGATCTTGCTGACTATATTACAGGAACCAGCATTTTCGTTGATGGTGGGATGACTACGTTTGAGAGCTTTTCTACGGGAGGGTAAAGTTCAAGGTCTAAGATTTAATGTTCAAAGTTCAAAGTTTTTGGACTATTGTCATCGGTATGTGAACACTTTTACAACGAGACAGAATATCATCCATTGCTTATTACTCATTACTTATAATTATCGTATATGTCAGAAAAACAGAGAATTTCAGATATTTCATGGAAAAAGTGGGGCCCTTACGTAAGCAACCGTGAGTGGGGGCTTGTTCGTGAAGACTACAGTGAAAACGGAGATGCCTGGAATTATACCAATCATGATACAGCAGAAGCCAAAACATACCGTTGGGGTGAAGAAGGCATATGCGGAATCTGTGATGACCTTCAGAAGCTTGTATTCTCTGTGGGATTCTGGAATAAGAAGGATAAAATGGTAAAAGAACGTTTCTTTGGACTGACTAACGGCCAGGGAAATCACGGTGAAGATGTAAAGGAATATTTTTATTACCTGGATTCTACCCCCACGCATTCTTACATGAAAATGCTGTACAAATATCCTCAAAATGCTTTCCCTTACGAAGATCTTTTAAAAACAAATGCAGAAAGAGACAAAGAGGAACCGGAATATGAATTGATTGATACCGGGATTTTTGATACCAATGAATACTTTGACATCTTTATTGAATACGCAAAAGAAAGCCAAAATGATATTTTAGTTAAGGTAACAATTACCAACAAATCTGAAAAAGAAGCGTCCCTTGTCATATTGCCGATGATCTGGTTCAGAAATACCTGGAATTGGGGATATGATGACTATAAGCCTCAATTGTATGCAGAAGATGCAGACCACATTAAAGTGAATCATCAGGATATAGACATTAAAAATGTATATGCAAAACAATCTTTAAAGACTCTGTTTTGTAATAATGAAACCAATAATGAAAGGCTCTATCATTCTTCCAATGAATCAAAATACTGCAAAGACGGGATCAATAATTTTGTAATGACTGGAAATTCTCAGTCTGTAAATCCCCAGAATATTGGAACCAAGGCTTCTTTTTTTATTGATGAAGATTTTAAAGGAAAGGAATCCAAAACATTTGAATTCAGATTGTCAGATAAAGACTTAAGAGAACCCTTTGGTGATTTTGATATTCTTTTTGAACAAAGGAAGAAAGAAGCAGACGAATTTTATACTGAAATCCAGAAAGGAATTTCTTCAGAAGATGAAAGACTGGTCCAGAGACAAGCTTTTGCAGGAATGCTTTGGAATAAAATGTTTTATCATTACAATGTTGAAAAATGGCTGAAAGGCGATCCTGCCGAAATAGTACCTCCCAAATCCAGGGAAAAAATAAGAAACTACGGCTGGAAGCACCTTAATAATGAACATATTATTTCCATGCCTGATAAGTGGGAATATCCTTGGTATGCAACCTGGGATCTGGCATTTCATACCATCAGTTTTTCATTGATTGATCCGGATTTTGCAAAACATCAACTGAAACTTTTCCTTTTTGAATGGTATATGCATCCCAACGGGCAGCTTCCTGCTTACGAATGGGATTTTAGTGATGTCAATCCACCTGTACACGCATGGGCTGTTTTCAGAGTCTTTAAAATTGATGAATATTTAAAAGACAAACCAGACCTGGAATTTCTGGAAAGTGCTTTTCAGAAGCTACTGATGAACTTCACATGGTGGGTTAATAAAAAGGACCTCAATGGTAACAATATTTTTGAAGGAGGCTTTTTAGGTCTTGATAATATTGGTGTTTTTGACCGGAATTCTGTTTTACCAAACGGAGAACAGCTGGAACAGTCGGATGGGACAAGCTGGATGGCTATGTTTGCCCTGAATATGATGCGGATTGCATTGGAGCTGGCACTTTACAATAATGTGTACGAAGAAATGGCCACGAAGTTTTTTGAACATTTTCTGTCGATTGCCCATTCATTGGATAATATGGGAGATGAAAACTTTAGTCTTTGGGATGAAGAAGACGAGTTTTTTTATGATGCGATAGCTTCCAGCGACGGAACTCATATGTATTTGAAATTAAGGACTATTGTAGGGCTTATCCCGATGTTTGCCGTTGAGGTTATTGATGATGAAATGATTGAAAATCTCCCCAATTTTAAAAAAAGAATGAAGTGGGTATTGGATAATAAACCTGAGCTGGCTTCTTTGGTTTCAAGATGGGAAGTTAAGGGGCAGGATTCCAAACACCTTTTATCTTTGCTTCGGGGACATCGTTTGAAAAGATTGCTGAGCAGAATGTTGAACCCGGGCGAATTTTTAAGTGATTATGGAGTAAGAGCCTTATCCAAAGAATATGAGAACAAACCCTATACTTTAACATTGAACGAAACGGATTACAGAGTGAAATATACCCCGGCAGAGAGTGACAGCGGACTGTTTGGAGGTAATAGTAACTGGCGAGGTCCGATATGGTTTCCTATTAATTTTTTGATTATCGACAGTCTTCAGCGGTTTTTCTTCTACTACAGTCCTGATTTTTTGGTGGAATACCCTACAGGAAGTGGAAACTATTCAAATCTGGATCAGATTGCCGATTCTTTGAACGGAAGGCTTGCAAAGATTTTTTTAAAGGATGAAAATGGAAAACGCCCCGTTCATGGGCAGTATGAAAGATTTCAAACAGATCCTGACTTTAAAGACTATATCTTGTTCTATGAATATTTTCACGGGGATAACGGCTGTGGAGTAGGAGCTTCCCATCAGACAGGATGGACGGGGCTCATTGCCAAGATCCTGCAGCCGAGATTCTCTAAAAAAGAAATTGCAGAATCTGAAACTGAAATGCCGGATGATGTTGAAAAAACAAAAGAGTCATAAAAAAAGTTTTGTTGATTGGTAAACCGGCTTTCTGAACTACTCAAATATCTGTTGTATTATCTCCAATGAGGGCGGAGTTTTGAAGTCTGTGATATGATAATGATAATACACTAAAAGGCTGTCAAGAAAATCCTTTCTCAATGTAGGGTGTATTTTTGTGGCATAAAAGTCTTCTGCGCAAAGGGCTTCTTTCCATAGCGTGGAAATTTCTTCACTGAACAGCTGATGGCTGATGACTAAGGAGAAAGTTCCGGTTTCCGGATCTAAAAAATGTCCATCACTCAGCAATGGTGCAACTCCCTGGATTTTTAAAAAAGCCAATAAAAAGAGCAGATGTGCCTGATAATTTTTGTTGGTTAATTCATTGATCAAATGATCAATACTGAAATAGATGGGAATATTTTTATTTTCATGTTTAAGGATATGGCTCAAAAAATCTGAGATAAAGAAAATAACAGTATTGACCTTTATATCCGTATAAATGTCATTGTTTTTTACCAGTTCAAACTTTGAAACAGATGGTATGCCATTTCCCCTAGCCGGATTTATAGAAAAACTAAGCTGGCTCAGCGGTTGCAGCAGGGCTTTCTTTTTGTTCTTTTTAGAATAAATTCCTTTTAGAAAATAGCTTTGAAAACCCTCTTCCTCTGTAAAACAATGCAGTACAGCATCATTTTCTCCATATTTTATAAATGAAAGTAAAAAACCGTTTTGTGAATTCATTAATTAACCACTCCTATTTTGGCTGTAGCTTTGTCTGATCCGTCTTCATTGGTCATCAATACAAAGTAAATTCCTGAAGCTACTCTTGTTCCCTTCTGATTGTTCAGATCCCATTCATAATAACCTCCTCTGGCTACTGCAGAGTGTACTACATTTCCTGCTGCATCTACGATTCTTATATTGGTTTTTTCTGCAAGGCCTTTTATCGTAACTTTTCCTTTAAAATTAGAATATACAACAGGGTTAGGATAAACCATAACATCTCCAAAATTAGAAGTTACATCTGCAACATCTCCCTGGTAGGTTACAATACCATTATATGTTACAAAATATACCTTACCTGTTTTTTTGTCAACTTTTATATCGGTAACACTGTTTGTAGGAAGTGGAGAATTTTCTTTAGTGAAATGTTTTATTGTTCTCTGACCATCAGAAGATAGGTAATATACACCACCACCATCAATAGATACCCACTTGTAATCTCCAGCATCTACAGCAATCTGTAGAATAGCTGAATCTCTGAAAAGCTCTTCCCCAAGACCATTTTGCTCTATGACTATAGGTTCTACTTTAGGCTGTGAACTTTTTATTTCAGATGCTGCATTCGGCATTATTCTTAAGCCTCCATCTGTACCAATCCATGCGTCTCCGGACTTGTCAAATGCTACTGATAATATTCCTCCTGAACTACTAAACCCATTAGAAGTACCCAAAATATAATCTGTATCATCAGAAAGGTTGGTTGCATTTTTATAGTCATACACCCAGAAGTTATTAGACCTCGGGAGTGGAGTCCATAACATATTTTCGTGGAAAACAGTTTTTTGTATACCATCACTGGCAAGAACAATTTTCTTGATGATAAAATCATCAGCTGCTTTATCATAGATTCCCATAGAAGGGTTTCCATCATTAAATCCAAAAGAAACAAAAAGGTTGTTCTGGGTATCTGTAGCAAAACCTACAGGACGTCTGTAGTAAGGCTGTGCACCAAGATTATAATATTTTACCAGCTCAAAATCTTTGCTTGTGGCATTGTATTTCATTCTATATACTCCATTATCAAACATGGTATAATTGGTGAATAGCACCTCATTATTGTTGTAAGGACTTATAATAGCATCTAATACATTGATTTGTTTTGGATTATTAACAAAGAAAGAAGGATAGACCCATTCTGTACCATTGAAATAGTAAAAGCCAGGTTTTTTAGGATTATTAGTAGGGAAATTATAGTTATCTAGTCGTGCCCCGGTAGAAACAAGCATCTGATTATTATCAAAAAGATTAATAGTATAGGCAAAATTGAGGTAGGGTCCTGATGGTTTAAAAGTGGTATTGCCCTCATCCTTTATCCCGGATAATACAGTTCCACCAAAGATTTTTCCACCAGCTGTTAGTGCTGTATTACACTCTTCACCAAGGCTTACCGCATTTTGTGCTACTCCGTTTATACCATAAGTGTAAACTCTGTTATCGGTAACAACAATACTATTCGAGGTAATAACTACATCGCGGATGTTTCCAAAGCTTGTGGGAAGCTGTGTAGGAGTACCATTGTTATAAATATATGCTGCTGTAGCATTAGAATAAACTAATTCAGATTCTGAATCTATGTGTTTGAAAGCTCCCGGAACTTCAGTTGTCCATGTTGAATACACCGGAAAAGTAGTATTCATTTGATGGCTTTTCAACCCTGTATTGGTTACAGAATATACTTTGTTTCCGAATATGGTAGCTTCATTACTTGCTTCATAAACCCCACCATTCAGGAAAAATGCAGAATCTCCAAATTCTTTATTGTTCAGATTAAATATGGAAAGTCCATAGCCTGCAGATATGACAGCCTGATTTCCGGTTATGGAAATATGGTTGATTTTTTTATTTCCATTATAGCCTGTAGCAATAGGAATATCAACAATATATTTGATTTCCTGCGGAGTAATGACATCCATAGAACCGTTTTCATAACCCACAAGTCCTATCTTAGTCTGCGGATTATAATCGAAAGCTGTTATTCCAATATTGTGCAGTCCATTGGCTTTGGACAACTTCGTAATTTCCCCTGTTGATATTGTATAATAGAATATTCCGTTTTCTGTAGCGGCAATGATTTTCCCATTGTCTTCTTTCATTGCTAAGACATTGTTATAGGAAAATAGATCTGCCCATTTTTTCGATGAAATGACCTGCGCTTTTGTAAACTGCAGGGATGCTAAAATACCAAGAGAAATTATTGAGAGTTTTTTCATATTATGCGGTTATGCTGCTGTCTATTACCTGATTATTCCAGGAAATATGCTGTATGTTTTTGTTTGTATCAAAATAAAAATCTATTCTACCTAAAAGAAGACCTGCCCATCCCACTTGATTCACTAGGACATTTTTGCCCTTTCTGTTGGTATAGGATTGAGGCTCCGGTAAGAATGTATGAGTATGGCCTCCCAGGATAATGTCAATATTTTCTGTACTGGCCGCTAAAATTTTATCACTTATTTTATTCGGTTCATCTTTATAATCGTAACCGATGTGGGAAAGACAAATCACCAGATCACATTTCTGATCATTTTTCAGGAAATTTGAATAATGCTGTGCAACATCAATAGGATTGGAATAAACGGTTTCTCCATACTGTTTTTTACCTACCAGGCCATCCAGCTGAATACCCACTCCAAAAATCCCTACTTTGATTCCATTCTTGTTGAATATCTGGTAAGGAGAGGTTTTCCCGTCGAGAATTGTATTTTTAAAATCATAATTGGAACAGATAAAAGGAAACTTCGCATGAGGAAGTACCTTTAAAAATCCATCAAGGCCATTGTCAAAATCATGATTTCCCATGGTAGAGGCATCATATTTCATCATGGACATTAGTTTGAACTCCAGTTCTCCTCCAAAGAAATTAAAATAAGGAGTTCCCTGAAAAATATCTCCGGAATCAAGAAGCAGTACATTGCTTTCCTGATTTCTGATTTGCTGAACTAAGCTGGCTCTTCTTGCAAAACCTCCCTGATTAGGATTTCTTGTATAGCTTTCATCAAAAGGCTCTATTCTGCTGTGCTGGTCATTGGTATGAAGGATAGTCAGTTTATTTGCAGATTTTAAGTCAAGAATTTTTAACTCTTCCGCCATCATCATATTGGGAGCTAAAGCCATTGCCAAAGATCCGCCTCCTATTGCTTTTAAAAAACTTTTTCTATCCATTATTTCTTCCCGATAAAATTTAAACGAACATCCGTGTTAGCTACCACTTCAGGAGTTTTCTTAAAATAATCGATAAATAAATCTCTCATTTTAATTCCTGTTGCAATAGATTCTCCTTTTGCAAAGAACTTCATATTGTCTCCTCCTAATGCAAGATAGTCTGAAGTGGCAATATAGTAGTCTTTAGCCGGATCTACTGTTTTGCCGTTGATTAAGGATTTAATGATCTGTCCATTCTTTGTTTCAATGTATAAATTAGAAACAGGATTATTGACCTGCGTTTTCGCATAATACTCAAAAAGGCCCTGTAAATCTGCTCCTTTCATTTTCACAATAACCACCTCATTTTCGAATGGCATTACTTCAAATACATTTTTAAGTAAAATATCTCCCTTCCCAATGGTAGTACGGATTCCTCCTATATTGATCAATGCAGCATCTACGTTTTGTGTAAGATGAGTTTTTATCCATTCATTACCTCCTTCAAATGTATAGTCTGCTAAAAGATTGCCCAGATTGCTGTTATCACCCTGCTTGGTAAGATCTACATTGGTATGAGAGATCTTCTGGTTCATTTCTTTATCCAGTTTCTGCTTATAAGGTTCAATAAATTTTACAAACTCCTCATCATTTTTTAGCTCATTATTAATAGAAATATTTTTCTGAGTCTTTACATTCACAAGCTGCGGCACAGAAGCCGTTTTGCATGCTGTAAGGGACACCAGAGTAATTCCCAGTAACAAGAATTTATTTTTCATAATCTCTTTTAGTATATGCAAATATAACTATATGTATAATAAAACATTATTATTTATTACAAATTCTTACTGTAAATTATTAAATTTGACAAAAATAATTCTAACAGATGAGCATTTTAAAAGGAGTAGGTGTTGCGTTGGTAACGCCCTTTAATGAAGATTTATCCGTTGATTTCGATAGTTTAACAAAACTGGTTGAATACAATATCGAAAACGGAACCAATTATTTGGTTGTATTGGGAACAACGGCAGAAGCCGCAACGCTTTCTGCAGAGGAAAAGAAACAGGTAATTGAGCATATCATTAAGGTGAATAATAAACGTCTTCCTTTGGTTTTGGGAATTGGCGGAAACGATACTCTTGACGTCAAGAAACAGATCGAAGAAGCAGATCTTTCTGCATTTGAAGCCGTACTTTCAGTATCTCCATACTACAATAAACCCAATCAGGAAGGTCTTTACCAGCACTATAAAGCTTTAGCTTCCACAGGGAAGAATATTATTATTTATAATGTTCCTTCCAGAACCGGGCAGAATGTAGACGCAGATACGACTCTTCGTCTTGCAAAGGAATTTCCTAATTTATTTATGATTAAGGAAGCTGCACCCAATATTTTACAGTATTTTGATATTCTGAGAAAGAAGCCTGAAGGGTTTTCTTTGGTTTCCGGAGATGATGAGTATACATTACCAGTAACGCTGGCCGGAGGAAATGGGGTAATCTCTGTAATTGGGCAGGCATATCCTAAAGAATTCTCTACCATGGTACAATTAGCTTTCGATGGTAAAGTGAAAGAGGCTTATGAAATTCACAATAAACTGGTTGATATTACCCGTTTAATTTTTGCAGAAGGGAATCCTTGCGGTATTAAGGTAATTTTGACTGAAAAAGGAATCATCAAAAACTATTTGAGACTTCCTTTAGTAGCTGCTTCAGAAGGTCTTTACGCAAAAATTAAAGCTGAAATGGCAACCATCTCATAATGGATTGAGAAAAATGAATTTTGATATTGCTTTAAAATTCAACAATGCATTATTGAAAATATAAAAGGTGAAAAGTTTAGGCTTTTCACTTTTTTTAATCATCATAATATAATAAATCATGAAATTAAGACAGGCAACAGCAGTCGATATTCAGCTAATCCAGGATCTGGCACGCAGATCATGGGAAAATGCTTATGCAGATATTCTTTCCAAAGAGCAGATGGAGTATATGCTTTTTGAAATGTATTCTGAAACCGAAATTCTAACTCATTTTCAAAATCCTCATTACCATTATTATATGATTCAGGATGAAAACAGTGATAAGTATGAGGGATTTATCGGTTACGAGCATAATTATGAAGAGAATACCACCAAGCTTCACCGTATTTATCTTGTCCCGGAAAGTAAAGGCAAAGGATTTGGTAAAAAAGCACTTCAGTTTCTAAATGAAAAAGTTTCTGAAAACGGAAACCATAGAATTGTTTTGAATGTCAATAAATTCAATTCTGCCAGAAACTTCTACGAGTCCCAAGGATACAGGGTTTATGATGAAGGTGTTTTTGATATTGGGAACGGATATGTGATGGATGATTACCTGATGGAATTTCTAATTCACTTATAATTGACTTAAAATTTTGTAACTTTATCCTGTAATTCTATAACAAGTGACTTCTTTTTTTGAATCATCTTTGCTTCAGAACCAAATCACTTATAACAATACATTCATATGCTTGGTTTTGAGCTGACTCAGCTTTTTATCAGTATATTTTTTTCATCCTTAGTGTTTAAATTCCTGTATTCAATAATACAGGAGTTTTTGCGTATATACGTCAAAATAAAAAAATCTACACCTATTTCACATTTAATTGAAATAAATTATTATATTTACTAAAATTAAAAGGCTTATATATACTAGGATGAAAATGTATGTTAAATTTGATTTCAATGCCCTTTGCAAAAAGGTATTGGACGAGAAACTTAAAGAACACGGACTGAAGTACAGGTTGCTGAACTTCGGTGAGGTAGAATTCTATGAGCCCCTTACACAAGAACAACACAATCTTTTTAAGCAAAATCTTGAAGAATACGGTATTGAGATCATAGAAAGTCAAAAAACCGCTCTGGTACAAAAAATAAAAGATGCTATTGTGGAACTTGTCTTTTCTAATGAGATCATACCGGTAAAAGCATCAATATACATTTCTGAGAAACTGAATCACAGCTATGGCTATCTTTCCAATCTATTTTCGGAAGTTGCTTATACCTCTATAGAGAATTTTATTATTCTGCAAAAGATAGAGCATGCGAAAGCTCTCATCATAAGAAATAAGCAAAGCCTTACAGAAATTGCCCATAAACTCAACTATTCGAGTGTGGCACATTTGAGTACCCAATTTAAAAATACAACAGGAATCACTCCCTCTCAGTTTCAAAAGATTATTGGAAGACGAAGAAGAGCCCAAAGCACGGCAATAAACCCTAAAATGCAGTATGAATAAAGAATTTCTGAACGTAATAGTAGCAGATAACGATGAAAGCACTTTGATTTTTTTTAAAAATATTTTGAAAGAGTTGAAAATCTCTATAAAAGTTCAATGCTTCAGCAACGGAAAAGATCTTATGAAATATCTGAATAATGAAGATGCTGTAATTCCCGAGCTTGTTTTCATAGAATATACAATTCCCGGAAAAGAATGTATGGAATGTCTTGAGGAAATTGATTCAAATGTGAAATTCAACAATATGGTAACGGCCATTTTTTCTGAACCGATTTCAGAAGATGAAATTGAAGATATTTTTGTAAAAGGAGCCAATATTTATATGAAAAAACCAGAGTGTTTTGAAAGGTTTAAAAAAGCTCTTACAGATATTATTACCATCAATTGGCAGTATCATACTTCAGGATTGAATAAAGATAATTTTATTTTGAAAGTATGATGTATAAAGGATTTATTAATTCAATATTAAAAGAATGTAAATCATATTTGATGCATACTATTCACAAATAAGTGAAAATTTTATAACTAATAATTAAAATAATATAAAAGGCATCCGAATTAATATTCTGACATTTGTAAAAGTAAACTCAGACACAAATTTCATTATATAGAAAAAAGATACTCATGAATGAGAAATAATTGTTTCTAAAAAACAAAATTATATAAATCACGATGTTAGTTAACAAAATGAATTATACTAATTTTCCAATTTTAAAGCACAGAAGATCTTTAAACAAAACGGTACAATCATGAAAACTTAAAGTAGTTGGAGATATTTTTTATTCGTTTCATTCCCTCATCTCCACTTAAACACAGTTAGTTTTTATAATAAGCAAGTTGGAAAAAAATAATTCATTTTGTTTTTTTATAAATTTATTTTAATAGTTGCGGCCTTACCTTATTCAAATAATATATTTTATATAAATATTTTCACACCACATCACAAAATATTAAGCCAAGACTATTAAAATAAATTTTTTATAGACAGACCAAAAGTAATTTCTTCTAAATAACAGTTTTATAAGGGGGCCGCAGGAAATTTTTTCTGCGGTTTTTTTATGATATTTTACTCCACTTATTTTTTCCTTTGTAGTATCTGATATAATAGTTTTTGATAATCAGATTGTCTGGTCTGGAAAGCATAGGATCAGCTTCCAGGATTTTTTCTACCGTATTTTTTGTTGTTTTAATGATCGCCGAATCATTAATGAGATCAAGTCTCTTAAAATCTACCACACCACTTTGCTGTGTACCCAGAATATCTCCGGGACCGCGAAGCTGCATATCTACTTCAGAAATCTTAAAACCATCATTTGTTTCAGTCATTGTTTTGATACGGGTTCTGCTTTCCTTAGACAATTTATCCGAAGTCATCAGAATGCAGTAGCTCTGCTCAGCACCTCTTCCCACACGCCCTCTCAGCTGATGAAGCTGCGAAAGCCCGAATCTTTCAGAACTTTCAATCACCATTACAGAAGCATTGGGAACATTTACCCCAACTTCAATCACTGTAGTTGCGACCATAATTTCGGCTTTTCCGGAAGCAAAATAAGCCATTGCAGCATCTTTTTCATCCGGCTTCATTTTTCCGTGAAGCATGGTTACGTTGTATTCTGAAAAATATTCCATGACGTGTTCCAGCCCCTCCATCAGATTTTTATAATCCAACGTTTCAGATTCTTCAATGAGTGGGTATACAAAATAGACCTGTCGTCCTTTTTTTATTTCATCTTTACAGAAGTTGTAAACATATACTCTGTCCTTTTCACGTCTGTGAGCGGTTATGATTGGTTTTCTTCCCACCGGCATTTCATCAATGACGGAAACATCCAGATCAGAATAAAAACTCATTGCCAGGGTCCTTGGGATAGGAGTAGCAGTCATTACCAAAATATGAGGAGGAATTTTATTTTTTGCCCAAAGCTTAGCCCGTTGAGCAACTCCAAATCTATGCTGCTCATCAATGATGGCGAGTCCAAGGTTTTTAAATTTAACCTTATCTTCTAAAACAGCATGGGTTCCTACTAAAATAGAAAGGGTACCGTTTTCAAGCTCTTCATGTATAATTCTTCTCTCTGCTGCTTTAGATGAACCCGTCAGAATGCGGATATTGATCCCTGTCTTTTCTAGCAGTTCTTTGATTCCGTTATAATGCTGTTGGGCAAGAATTTCTGTGGGAGCCATCAGACAGCTCTGAAAGCCGTTGTCCATGGCGATAAGCATAGTGAGCAGCGCTACCATCGTTTTTCCGGAACCTACATCTCCCTGCAAAAGCCTGTTCATCTGAATCGGCCTTTTCATATCCATACGGATTTCCTTTAAAACTCTTTTCTGAGCATTGGTAAGCTCAAAAGGAAGATAATTCTCATAAAAATCATTGAAATGATCCCCTATAATAGGAAATGGGTTACCAAAAGACTGAGTCTTATGATGAAGTTTTTTTAAGCCATATCCCAACTGAAAAAAGAATGATTCTTCAAATTTTAATCTGAAATCAGCCTTGTCAAAATGTTCCATATCCTTCGGAAAATGAATATTCAGAAAAGTGTGCTGTCTTGACATGAATGTAAAGGTTTTCATCAGGTATTCCGGGAAATTTTCTTCAATAAGATTCGGGATCTCTTTGCAGATATTTCGTAAGGCATTTTGAAAAAACCGTTGATTCAAACCTCTTTTGGTCAGTTTTTCAGAACTTGGATATATGGGTTTAAGCCGTGTATCACCTTCTTTACTTTCTTCTGCTTCTATTTCCGGGTGCGGCATAGAAAACTGACGGTTGAAAACATTGATCTTTCCAAAAATATAAACCTCTTTGTTGATAGGAAGCTGTTCTTTCAGCCATTTTGAATACTGAAACCATACCAGATCCATACTGCCGGTGTCGTCATTGAATTTTGCAGACAATCTTTTAGTCTTACCAGTCTGGATTTCCTGTACCTGAGTAATTCTTCCCTTCAGTTGTATTTCCTGGCTGCTTTCTTCCTGAAGCTGAGATATCTTATAAATCTTGCTTTTATCCAGATAGCGGATAGGATAGAAGTTGAGCATATCTTCTACAGTAGATAAGCCTAACACACTTTTGATGAGTTTGGCTCTTTCAGGACCGATGCCTTTGACGTATTCTATTGAGGTATTAAGTTCCAGATAATAATTTTACAGTGCGAATATCGTTAAAACTTAGAACAAATAAAAACCTCTTAAATTTTTTTTAAGAGGTTTTTTTGTTGAAAAGAACGCTGTTTTGGGAGAATCATTATTCTTGAAAAGCGTTTATTTTTATTTTAATAGCCATACACAGTTCTTTTTCTAAAATGACCTTGTTGATCTTGAAATTACAGCTTAAAGTAGATGTATTTCCATTTGCAGGAAGTTCACCGGGATCAAAGCCGCCACAATTACAGCCTGTATACTGGTTTTGATAACCATATTTTACAATTCTACAATTATAGGGACATCCTGTAATATTAATACAGGTAACTACATGCCCAGGTCCGGGAACAAAAAAATAATCAGGTGAATTACCTATATTACCCAATGGCAGGAATATTGTGGCTGTTTCCTTGGAATTGTTATGAGTTACGATTCCTAAATAATAGGTTTCAATATTGGATTTTGCAATTTTAATATCATCCACCGTAATATTGGGATTCATCTCTTTTATAGCTTCCTGTACTGCTTTTTGAAATGTTTCTTTAGGAATTGAAAATATCATATTGCCTCCCGTATATTTTGCAATGGCCATGTCGGTCCGTTTGTTTTTGGATAGCATCACTGTTTTAGGAGGGCTGATAACAGTTGCTTTTTCTATTTTTTGAGCGGTTGAATATTGATACATTAAAATCAATAGAACTAATTTCAGGATGTTTGAATTTTTCATGATGTCTTTGTTTTTTAGTTAAATATTATACTAGAGTGCTTCTTAACTCTTGAACAAAGATTGGAATTTGTCAAAAAATTCATTAGAGGATTTCTATTGAATTTGTAAAGGGAAAACACTGTATTTAAAGTGAGCAGCAATAAAAAAGACTTCCAAAAAAATGGAAGCCTTCATGATATACTTTAAAAATCTGAACCGGGGTTCGGATTAATCTTTGATCTTAGATTTGAATTTTTTCTGGTAATCTTCCCACTGTTCTCTGGTACGGATTTTTTTAAATAAATCCTTAGAAATCAGTTCCAGATAGGGTTCAAGTTCTTTGGCTGACAATTCTCCCTGAAGAATAGTGATAGGATCACCATGCTCATCCAGAAATACTGTACTTGGGACTGCTCCTACATTCATATATTGAGTAAATTCATGCAGGGAATTTTTTCCTTTTTTATGTTCAGTATCAGGATTGGAAAATGTTCTTCCGAAAATTTCAACATTCTTTTTTTCTTCTGCATTGAATTTTACAGGATAGTAATTCTCATTTAAAATCTGAGCAATTACAGGATGTCCATAAGTTTTTTTGTCCATGATTTTGCAGGGGGCACACCAGTCTGCATAAAAGTCAATCAATATTTTTTTTGGATTTTCTTTTTGAGCTTTTAAAGCTTCTTCAATGGTCATCCACTTTATCTGGGCAAAACTGAAATTCAATAGTAATAAGAGAACTATGCTTAAAATTTTCTTCATATTGTGATATTTATGTAAAAATAAGCATAATTACTTATTTTTATTTTACCTCCTGCATTAATTTTTTCACGAATGAAGATAGCAAAATTAATACCACACCGGCTATTAGTGCATAGATACCCAATGTTTTATATCCATCGGTATAGGCAAGAAGTTTACTCATGTTGGTATTTCCTGTATTGGATTCAGATAAGCTAGCTCCAATTTTACCTGCAGCAAACTGTCCGAATGCACTTGCTAAAAACCAAAGTCCCATCATCATACCAAACATTTTTTTAGGAGATAGTTTCGTAATGATAGACATCCCGATAGGTCCCAGACACAGTTCCCCGAAAGTTATCACGAGCCAGGTGAACGTAAACAGATTAAGAGATGATTTGCCATCTTCACCTGCAAAATATCTTAAGCTGTAAAATAAAAAGAATCCAGCTGCAAGAAATAGAAATCCAATTCCAAATTTGTTAATGGTATTAGGCTCAAGCTTCTTTTTGTTTAAACCTACCCAGGCGAGACCAATAAGAGGACTGAAAATAATAATAAAGAAAGAGTTGGCGCTGTTATTAATAACATTAGGGTCCATACTTATTCCTAACATATTGTGCACAAGATTATCTTTTGCAAATAGAGATAATGAACCACCACTTTGTTCATAAATAGAATTAAATAGGAAGTACATGAAAATAAATACAAAGGCCGCAATAAGTTTCTTTTGATAAGAAGAGGTCTGCTTTATTGTTTCTATGACAAAATATCCTACGGCTGCAATACCAATTAAATACATAAAGTAATCAGTAAACTCAGTATTTTTGACCATTATAAAAATAAGAGGCATACTTATCAAAGCTCCAATATATACCAAAACTTCACGTAAAGTCCTTTTAGATTGCGGAAGAACCTTTAACGGTGAATCGCCAATAGGTCCCAATGATTTTTTAGTAACAAAAAAGGTAATCAACCCTAAAACCATCACTACTGCTGCTGCGAGAAAACACCATGACCATGAATAATATTTTCCAAGATACACACAAAGAGCTCCTCCTAAAAGTCCTCCAATATTAATTCCAGCATAGAAAAGTCCGTATCCGGCATCTCTTCTTGGGTCGTCTTCTTTATAAAGTTCTCCTACCATTGAAGAAATGTTGGGTTTGAAGAATCCTGTCCCGATAATAGAGCAGGTAATACCAAAATAAAAGAAGTCATGAGGAGAAAGGGCAATAATAAGATTTCCAATTGCCATGATAATCCCTCCAAAGACCAAAGATTTTTTAAACCCTAAGATTTTATCGGCAAAAATACCTCCTATAAAGGTAAAAGCATAAATGAAAGCCTGGATAGCTCCATACTGTAGGTTCGCTTTGTCTTCCAGTAGACCCAACTGGTCTACCATAAAAATTGTAAGAACACCACGCATTCCGTAGAAACAGAAACGTTCCCACATTTCAACGGTAAATAAGGTCCAAAGCTGTTTAGGATACTTTCCTTTAAAGTTTTGTATTTCTTCTAGAGTTAAGCTCATAATGATATATGATTGTTTTAATTAGGGGGTTTATTTTTCTGATCCAGTTCAAAACGGATTCTGTCCTGATCAATAATTTGTTTTAATTTTTCTTCTTTGGGGAGGTACAGCAGATATTTGCTGGCAAATAAATTGTTTTTTTACGATATTGGGTAAAAGGAATCCATAATAGGGCCAGCTCAATTGTTGAGATAATATGTCAACAATTGGGAATGCTGTGTAAAACTTTCGCATACTGGATAGGTTCATATAACCAACTCCTTTTCCCTCTTGTTCATCTTTCACAATAAGTTTTCCAATCTGCCAGTAAGTAAGCAGTAGCGTAGAATTCGCTATTCGAAAAACTTTTTCGCGCGACTGTCTAATAATTTCCTTTACGGATTGAAATAAAGAATCTTCGGAAATTTCCATCATACGAAAATAAAAAAAACCTCCGACTTAGCAGAGGTTTTATTCATATTTTGTTAATGCAGTTAGTTTACACCGTGCATCATTTTCTTTAAGATAGGTGAAATTAAACCTAAAATCACAGAAGCAATACCACAAAGTACTACGAATACCATGAAGAATTCGAATAAGTTATGAATCTCAAATCCTACAAAAGTAGGGTTGTGTAAAGGAAGTTGAGCTTTATCAAAAGCAGCTACCTGATCAGCGGTTAGAGTTACTTTTTTATCTAAAACATCCTGAAGGTTAACTCCTATTTCTTGAGCTTTTTTGAATTTATCACCTGTTGCAGGGATAAGTGCTCCTAATGAACCTGCCAAAGCATATCCGGCAGCATTAGAGATAAAGAAAACACCATACAATAATGAAGCAAATCTTTTTGGAGCCAGCTTACCTACTAATGATAATCCAATTGGAGAAAGACAAAGCTCACCACAAGTCTGGATGAAGTATAAAAGCATTAACCATTTGATCGCTAATAGGCCCGAGTTTCCAAGATCTTTTACATTGTGCGCAATGATGAAGTAAGAAAGAGCAATTAATGCTAATCCCATCGCTTGTTTGAATGGAGATACTGGTTCTTTTCCTTTTGCTCTTAGCTTATCCCAACATAAACTGAAAGGAACCGCTAATAGAACTACGAAAATTCCGTTAAAGATCTGAACCATTGAAGGAGGCATATTCCATCCAAAAATATTTCTGTCTGTCTGGTTATCAGCTATAAATGTTAAAGAAGAACCTGCCTGCTCGAATGCAGCCCAGAAGAAAATAATAAAGAACGATACGATATAGATTACCCAGATTCTTTGTTTCTCAATCTTGTTTTCAGCAGAAGACATAATCAGGAATGCTAAAGAAATACCCGCTGCATAGATGAAAGGATAAATAATTCCTTTGATTAGCTGGCCCATTTCTACTGCTTTAAATCCAAATTCTCCTACAAGAAGATATCTGAAAGCAAAGAATAAAATGATAAATATCCCTCCAGTGATCCCTAAAGACTGTCCTGAGAATTTAGCCGTTTGCGTTTCTCCTTCTTCAAAGTCTTCACTTGTATTGTTTTTAGGCAATCCTCCGATAGGTCTTCCTTCCGGAGTTACTACATATTTGTTTTTAAGGATAAAGAATGTTATTGTTCCGATTACCATTGCAATAGAAGCGGCTAAGAATCCCCATTTGAAAGCAAAAATATCTCTTACTCCTGTTGTAGCATCTTTTACATCTCCTACATATGGGCAGATAAACTGACCTAGGAATGCTCCGATGTTGATCCCCATATAGAAAATGGTGAAAGCAGAATCCAGTTTAGACTTTTCCTGTTTTGGATAAAGACTTCCTACCATTGAAGAAATATTCGGTTTGAAGAATCCGTTACCAAAAATAATAACGAATAACGCCAGCCACATAATCATTTTGGAACTCCCCAAATCTGTGGAGAAGGTAGAAGCACTGATGAATAATAGAAACTGACCAATAGCCATTAAAGATCCACCAATGATAATGGCAAATCTGTTTCCGATATATTTATCAGCAATAAATCCTCCTAAAAGAGGTGTTAAATAACATAAAGCTAGAAATCCACCATAGATGATCGCTGCATCAGCTTCTTTTATTAATAAGGAATTTACCATGAAGAGCGTCAAAAGAGCTCTCATTCCATAAAAGTTGAAACGCTCCCACATTTCTGTTCCGAAAAGAACCCATAATCCTTTAGGATGCCTGGAATTCTTGCTCTCTACAAATTCATCCGGTTTCGGACTCAATGCTTCAATATTATCCATTTCTATTGTTAATTTTTGTTAAGACTGACAAATATAGTTTATTTTAGGTTTTTGGCAAGGTTTTAATTTTATTTTTAAATAAAAAAGCTGCGGAGGACTTCCGCAGCTTGCTAATCGTTATAATATCAAGGATTAATGCCCTTTTTCCTTCATGATTTTGTTCAGTCTTTTTAACATAGAAAGACCTAAAAGTGTAGCAAATATTAACAAAGCAAAATTCACAAGGAAATAATTGGTCTTGTTTTCGTAGTTGTACCACGTACTTGCTAAGATTCCTGAAAGCTTATTACCAACAGAGTTGGCCAGGAAAAACCCTCCCATCATCAATGCTGTAATCCTCGCAGGAGACAGTTTTGATACAAAGGAAAGTCCCATTGGAGACAGACATAATTCACCGATGGTAATGACACCGTAACTGGCTACCAGCCATAGAGGGGAAACTTTTACAGCTCCATTATCTCCAGCCATGACAGCTAAAACCATCACCAGACAGGAAAGTCCTGAGATGAAAAGTCCTAAGACAATTTTTGTAGGAGTCAGTGGCTCTTTTCCTTTTCTTCTCAATAATGCCCAGAATCCAACGATAACTGGGGTCAGGGCAATAACCCAGAACGGATTGATAGACTGAAATAATTCCGTATTGTATAGGTATACTTTGCTCTCTGGATTTTTCTCAAGAGCGGCACGTTGTTCAGGCGAAATGTTTTTAAAGTAAACATCTTTTCCTGTTTCCTTTTTCGTTTCTCCTTTGTCATCCTTTTGAGAACGGAACTGATTGTCATAAACAGGAGTTTCTTTGTTCTCATAACTTTTCCCTTCCACCATATAGATTCCTTCCAATGGTTTTTCAAGAGAGGCAGGAACACTTCTGTCCGTATAATAATTCGCCCATCTCGTTAAAGCTGTCCCGTTCTGCTTGAAAACAGCCCAGAAGAACATACTGATCAGGAATACAGAAAGTAATGCTCCGATAGGTGCTTTTTCGTCAGGTTTAGCTTTAAAGTAAAGAGAGGCATAAAAGTAAATTACAGGCACGCATGCGAAAATAAAGGCATCCGTACTGTCACTTCCGAAGATATTGTTAGGAATAAACCAGCCTATTGCACCGGCAACTATAGCCGGAATAAATACTTTTAGCATAATTTCTGAAAGCTTTGTATCTCCTTCCTGTACAGGTTTCATCTGTGCAGCATGAATGTAGTGCTTTCTTCCGATCGTAAAAATAACCATACCAATAAGCATTCCGACTCCGGCAGTGATGAAAGCCTCACCCCAACCGAACTTGTTACGCATGAAAGCCGCAATAATGTTACAGATAAATGCTCCGATATTGATTCCCATATAGAAAATATTATACCCGGAGTCTTTATTGGCTTTATAAGGTTCTTCAGAATAAAGATTTCCTAAAAGTGTGGAAATGGTAGGCTTAAAGAAACCGTTTCCAATGATAATTAAAGCTAAAGAAGAATAAAATAAAGGTAAATCCTTGAAAACTCCCATTCCTATATACCCGGCAGCCATTAAGAAGCCTCCAATATAAATAGATTTAATATATCCCAAAACTCTGTCTGCAAGGAATCCACCAATGAATGGAGTCAGGTAAGTTAATGCAATATAGGTTCCGAAAATGTCATCAGCAGTTTTGTCTGGCAGCCCAAGCCCTCCTTTCATTCCGGTAGGCTCAATAACATACAGAACAAAGATTCCAAGAATCAGGTAGTACCCGAAACGCTCCCACATTTCTGTAAAAAAGAGAAAGGGCAGCCCTTTAGGATGTTTAGTCTTCATATATTCAATTTTCAAATTTCCCAAAAATAAGTTTTTAATTTTAATTGATAAAATAAATAATACTTGCCTAAACGATTAATGAAATAAATAAAAAAACCTCTCCATCTAATGGAGAGGTTTTTAGTTTAAAACTTTTATTTTTCTTAAATCATTAAGATCTATTAAGCTGTTAAAAATAGTAAGAAGACTTTTTTAAAGCCTTAAAACATTAGAATGACTACTCAACTTAATTTAATGGTTTGGAAATAATTATAAATTATTCAGGATGAAATCCGTCATTTTCTGATACAATTGCGGTCTTGTCTGTCCACCATAAATTCCGTGGTTTTTATCCGGATAAGCCATGAAATCAAACTGTTTTTTGTTTTGAATCAAAGCTTCAGAAAACTCCATAGAGTTCTGGAAGTGAACGTTGTCATCAGCCGTTCCGTGGATCAATAAGAATTTTCCTTTCAACAGATTGGCGTATTCTGTAGGAGAGTTTTTATCATATCCATCAGGGTTTTCCTGAGGTGTTCTCATAAATCTTTCCGTATATACAGAGTCATAATATCTCCAGTTGGTTACCGGTGCTACAGCAATTCCCACTTTGAAAACATCAGCACCTTTAGTCATTGCTAAACTGGTCATATAACCACCGAAGCTCCATCCGAACATTCCGATTCTGCTTTTATCAATATAAGTCTGGTTTCCAAGCCATTTTGCTGCAGTGATCTGATCTTCAATCTCATATTTTCCTAGGTTCATATAGGTTACTTTCTTGTATTTAGCTCCTTTATACCCGGTTCCACGTCCGTCTACACAAGCTACGATATATCCTTTTTGTACAAGATGATTGAACCACATTGCATTTCCGTTATCCCATGAGTTTGCAACCTGCTGAGATCCCGGTCCTGAATATTGGAACATAAACAGAGGGTATTTTTTATTAGGATCAAAGTTTTTAGGCTTCATGATCCACGCATTCATTTGATCGCCTACAGCATTGGGAATCGTGATGAATTCTTTTTCAGCAAAATTATCCGTTTTTAATTTCTGTAACTGATCGTTGTTGTTTTGAAGTTCTTTTACCACTTTTCCGTTACCGTCTTTTAAAACATAAGTGTAAGGCTTTGATGCAGTAGAAGAGGTTTCAATAAAATAATTATAGTTTTTGCTGAAGTTAGCAGAATTATTCCCTTCCGCATTGGAGATCAGCTGAGCTTTTCCGCTTTCAATATTTACTTTGGAAACGACTTTATTGATACTTCCTTTTTCAGTAGTCTGAACGTAAATTTCTTTAGATTTTGGGTTGAATCCATAATAGTCAGTTACCTCCCAGTTGCCTTTTGTGATTTGCTTTTTAAGCTTACCATCTTTGTCATACCAGTAAAGGTGGCGGTTTCCGTCTCTTTCAGAAGCCCAAAGGAAAGAATCATCTTCAAGGAATTCAAGAGTTGGGCTATCGGTATCGATCCACTTATCATCCGTTTCGGTGAATAATTTCTGAACCGCTCCTGTTTTTGTATTTACTTTTAAAATATCTGAAGCATTCTGAATTCTCTCAGAAGTAATTAAAACAATTTCATCAGCTTTTGCTGTCTGGAATACATTCGGGATGTAATAATTTTTGAAAGAACCTAAATTCAGCGGTGTTGTTTTCCCATTCTCAAGACGGTACAACTGTGCAGAAACTACAGCGTTTTTCTCACCCGCTTTTGGATATTTATAACGCATTTCAGCTGGATAAAGGCTTTTTCCGTAGATCGGAATATAGATTTCCGGAACCTGGCTTTCATCAGATTTTACAAATACGATGGCATCAGAATTTTTGGTCCACTCATATTGTCTTGCATGTCCGAATTCCTCTTCATATACCCAATCTGCCAAACCATTCAGAATAGAATTCTTTTTACCATCAGTAGTAATCTGGGTGATTTTTCCTGAGGAAAGGTCCTGATAGAATAAATTGTTGTCAGAAATGAACGCCACTTTCGTTGCATCTGGTGAAAACGTTGGTTCCTGAACTGTTTTACCATCGTTCAGGCTGATTACTTTTCCGGATTTTAAATCTTTTACATCAAACTTCCCAAGAAAAGAATGTCTGTAGATAGGCTGGCTGCCTGTCTGTAAAAGGATTTTAGATTCATCATCAGAAAAAATATAGCTTTCAAATCTTCCGTCCACAAGATTTCCCTCTTTCTGAGAAGTTTTGTAAGAATATTTTGCAATTCCCGATGATTCGATGACAAGATAATTTTCACCGTTTTTCATGGAAGTGATCCCTGCGATCCCTTTTCCACGGTAATATCCTGAATATATTTTATCTAAAGTGATTTCCTGTGCTGATACACTTTGGAATACAGCTGCAACAATAAGAGTTAAGAGGAGTTTTTTCATTTCTAATTTTAATGCTTCCAAATTTAATAATTCTTACTTATATAACCATATAAAATAAAAATCAGGACTTCAAGTCCTGATTCTGTATGGTCATTAAGCTTCATGCATCGTTCCCGGATCTCCGGTTTCTGGAGGGTAATATCCTTCAGGCGCGCAGAAAGGGTACGTAGCAGTGCAGGGAGAATCTAATCCTCCTCCAATCCACCAGGTTCTTAGCTTACATGTAACTTCGTCTACACATCTTCTCATTCCGGGTAAAACACCTCCGTGTACTTCCTTTAATTGTAATCTTGAGATTTTTTTGAGATTTTTCATGGTAAATATTTTTAGTTTTTCGTCTCTAAAGTAATAAAAAATATTCAGTAATGAATTTTTTTAAAAAAGGCAATTTGGCAAAAAAATTGAATATGTAATAATTATAAATCAAATTCAATAATAATTATGGAAACAAATGCATACAACCAGAAACTAAACCGTTACGTATTGAAAGACCAGATTGTGTATACAGGTTTTTCAAGTTTTAATGATGCCGAAGAATGTGCTCAGAAGAAAGGAGGTACATTGGTGGAAGTAGTATTTAGAGATGGAAATGATAATCCCGAAATTACAAATGAAGGAGGTTTAGTTGAGAAAAAAATTCATTATTATGTATATGCAGGTGATGAATACAAGTTTATCCATTCCTCAGATCCCGGATTCAGAAAATATGCAGATGAACTGCAGAAAATAAAGGCTAAAAATGATAAAACCAGCCCGGATGAGCGGTATTTTGCCAATTTTGAAATTGAAAATATAGAAGATCCGATCATTGTAATCAAGAATGATCATTTTGAGTCGGTAACATCGAGAGAGCGTTCAAAATATTTGAAGCACGCCTGCGTTTATGAATTAGGGGTATCCCTGCCAAAATCTTAAAAAAATCTCATCATGAGCAAGACTAAATATTCAGAAAAAGCTCAGGACAAAGTAGGAAAAGTAATGCACGAATTCAAGGAAGGGAAACTGAAATCTTCTTCCGGACAGAAAGTGACCGATAGAAAACAAGCCATCGCCATTGGTATTTCTGAAGCGAGAGAAGAAGGGCTAAAAGTACCTGCAAAGAAAAAAAGTAAATAAACTTATAAAAAATGCCCGGAAATTTTTTCCAGGCATTTTTTATAGAAAGCAAAATTACTATTTCGCTTCATTATAAAGTATTCTATAATATTCATCCGCCATCCTGTCACTATTAAAATGATCTTTCACATCGTCCATTGCGTTGTGCTGGATCTTTCTCCACTGATCTGGATTGTCGTAATACATCGGAAGAATTTCGTTTTCCAGAATTTCATATAATTTGTTTAAATCATAATTGTCCTGTTCGTAGATGCTCATATTATGATAATCAGCTTTTGGAACTACGAAAGAGTTTTCCCCATGTTTGGCAAATTCCGGAATCCATCCATCATCTGTGGATAAATTGATAGACCCGTTCATGGCTGCAGTCATACCGGAAGTACCAGACGCTTCTCTCGGAACCCTGGGATTGTTAAGCCATAGATCAGACCCCTGTTTTAAAGATTTACTTAAAGAGAGTTCATAGCCAGTAAGGACGGCTATACTTTTGTGGTTTTTACTTTCTTCCACCAATGTATTGAAGGTAGAAATAGCCGAATAGTCCATTGGATAAGGTTTTCCAGCCCAAATGATTTGTACGGGATATTTTGGATTATTCAAAAGCCTGTAGAATCTTTCTTTATCATGCAAAAGAAGATCGGCTCTTTTATAGCCTGCAAATCTTCTGGCCCAGACAATGGTGAAAATATTGGGATTAAACAAATTTCCTGTTTGGTCCGCTACAATGCTGAATAGTTTTTTCTTTAAATGCTTTTTGCGGTAATCAAAAACCGTTGCATCATTTTCATCTTTTGCGTTGTATAAAGGTTTATCCGACCAATATTTAAATTCCTGGGCATTAGTGATGGATGTGATTTCGCAGATTCCCGGATATTTACTCCACATTGCCCGGGAAACGACACCATGAAGCTGGGAAACCCCATTGGCGATTCTTGCCATTTTTAATGCACAAAGAGAATGATTGAAGCGGTCATCGTTGGTACCTTCAATATTTTTTACTTCTTCCATGCTGTAGCCTGAGAAATAGGACATATCATAACATAATCTGAAACTGTGCTTTTCGTTACCTGCTTCTTCAGGAGTATGAGTGGTAAAAACCAATTTTTCTTTAACCTTATTGAGGTCTCCGTTATATTTTTTTAACAGATAGAACGCTGCGGGAAGTCCATGAGCTTCATTAAGATGATAAACATCCCTTTCAGTATTCATTTCATCCAGTAATTTTGCACCTCCTTTTCCTAATAAAATATATTGTGCCAGTTTTGTAGACTCATTCGCGTCATATAATTTGTGGCAGATTGTTTTGGAAACATGATCATTTTCCGGAACGTCTGTTGAAAGAAAAAACATAGGCGCCGTATTGAAAATTTCAGGATCAAGGTACCATACTTTTACCCAGACAGGAGCACTGTGAATTTCGATTTGAAATTTTATTCCGGTGTCTTCAAGAAAGCTGTACATTTTTCTTGTCCATACCGGCTGTAAAGTCTGGTCATGATTTCTTGCCTGGTCATAATAACCAAATTTCCATAGGATACCGATTCCGATAAGATCCTGCTTAAGATTATAGGCACTTCTCATATGAGATCCTGCCAAAAAGCCAAGTCCTCCCGAATATATTTTCAGAACCTGCTCAAGAGCAAATTCCATCGAGAAATAAGCGGTTTTTTTTGAATATTGAGGATTGATGTTGTAGGGTATTCTGAAATTCCTAAAATCCATAAATGTGTGTTTGTGTTTAAAAAGCCAAAGGTATTAATTATGAAAATAAACTTTACATTAATTAATAGATAAATTAATTTTAAAATGAAGCATTGAATGCTTTTTTTACTTACCTTTAAGAGTGTAAAATTTTGATTATCAAAAACTTTTAGTGGTGAAAGCCAAAGGCAGCATGTGTTCTTAATTAAATAAAAAAATCACACATGAAAAAGACATTTTCTGAGGAAGATCTGATCAAGAATCTGAGTTTATACTATCTGAATCGGCATTTGAAAAAAAAGCCCATGGAGAAGTATCACCGTACTATAGACGAATCTCTGCTTCATGATCGTGAAAAATATAGAAAGAAGTCAGAGATCCTTCTTCTGAACTCTTTTATGCATCATTTCCCCGAAGTTAAATTTGAAAACCTTACCTGCGAGAGTCCAGACTTTATCGCAAAATTAAACGACAAAAAAATTGGAATAGAGCTGACTGAAGTGATCAATCATCTGGAAATGAAAAAAGTAGAAAGTACTTTGAATAAGATGTTTCGTCAAGCAGAAATATTATTAGAACAAGAAGACACTACGAAATATCGTGGTGTTTATTTTTTAGAATTCTATCCGGAAACTAAATTTGATAACCTGGAAGTACAGCAGGATAATATCATCAGTATCTATAAAAGTATCAAGCGGAATAAAGGAGTAGGCTGTGTAAAAAGTATAAGGAAATCCTTTCACCGGAGAAATGTTTTTATCACCCATGAATACAATATGAATCTTTTTGATGAACTCTGCTCAGAAAAGATTCTGGAACTCATAGAAAAAAAGAACGAAAAATTTCCCTACTACGACACCTCAGTGGATGAATGCTGGCTGGTGATTGTTTCAGATATGAATTCTATTGCTTCCAGATATACTTTTATTCAGGATAAAGAGCATTTGAAAGAAGTGAAAAGTCCTTTCCATAAAATATTCCATCTCGAAAATCTTTGTGGGAATATTACGAGTATAAAATGATGTTATTGTTGTTATATGTTTAATTGTTTAATGATTTAATTTGAAATAATTTAAAATTATTCGGATTTTATTGTTTGTAATTAAAATATAGGTATATTTGATGTACATTGACTATCAATATGATGTCCCACCAATGTAACCATAAAAACATTAATATATGAGAAAACTTTTACTTTTCATACTTCTGTGCATCTCTCATACTTTCTATGCTCAAGCGGATTGTGCCACTGCATTGTCTGTCTGCGGAAATTCAAATATCACCTATAGTCCTACAGGGTATGGTAACATAAAAGAGCTTGTCAATTCAGGAAGCTGTATAGATTTTACTGGAGAGCACAACTCAATTTGGTATAAAATTACGATTGCTACCGGAGGTACACTTACTTTTGATCTTGTTCCGAATAACCCTGATGCCGATTACGATTGGGCTATTTTTGGTCCTAATGTAACCTGCGGAAGTTTGGGATCACCAATACGTTGTAATGCTGCAACTGTTATTGGCCCAGGTCCTGCTACAGGATTGAATATGACAAGCACCCTTCTGAGTGCTGCCGGAGGTTCTCTTACACCTTACTGTAAATACCTGGATGTTTTACCGGGACAAACCTATTATTTATTCATTGATAACTGGGTGAGTGCAACCAGTTCTACCACGGCTCCATTTTCTTTGACATGGGGAGGAACAGCAACACTGGCTTCTCCGTTTACAGATCCGAATATCCAACCCCAGCCGTTTAATCCTCCTGGGATTCCTGCTGCCAACCCTGCAGACCCAAGAGAAGTTGTAATATGTTCTCCTACAGCTTTATTTGATTTTTCTACGCTGTCCATTGGAATTCTTAACGGAAATCAAAACTTTAATGTAAGCTATCATCTTACTCAGAACGATGCCTTAACAGGAAATAATCCTATTACAGTTCCCATAACGGTAAATACAACTACTGTTTACTATTACAGTATCAATTATACCGATCCCACGAACGCAACTAATCCACTTAATAAGTGTAAACAGGTCGGAAAATTTAAATTCAAGGACGGTTCTATTACAGGTACAAATGTAACATTGACTCAGTGTAACAATAATAATGCAGGAACGGCTTTGTTTGACTTAACGACAGCAGATGTTATTAACAATCCAAATGTTACTAAAAAATATTATCATACGATGGCAGATCTCAACGCCGGGATCAATGAAATTACCACTCCTATGGCGTTTGTCTCTGCAGAAGGGATTATTTATGTAAAAATCATATCAGAATTTGGCTGTACTGCCGTTGCTCAGATTACCTTGAAATTCTATCCGGTAGTGGTCGTGAATGAGGTCACCCTGAGATCATGTTTCATAGAGTCCAATCCATCTACTGCTTCTTTCAATCTTGTGAATGCTTCAGTAACGGGTCAGACAAATCCGACAAAAAAATACTATCCTTCGTTGACAGATGCTGTCAGTCAAACCAATGAGATTCTGACCCCTACTAATTATATTGCTCCTAATGGATTTGTATACGTAAGAGTTTCTAATGCTCAGGGATGCTATACGGTAGCCAGAATTACTTTAGTTGTTATTGCACCGGTATATTCTGATACTCTGAAAGATGTAACCATTTGTGCAGAAGATCAGACCACGCTGGATGCGGGAGCAGGTTTTAAAAGCTATGAATGGAGTACCGGGGCAACCACCCGAACTATTAAAGCAGGAATCGGAGTGTATTGGGTAAAACTTAAAACCGGTGAATGTATTACCACACAAACTGTAAAAGTACTGCCTTCTGACCAGCCTGTTGTTTCCGGTATTGATATTTCCAATAATGCGGTTACAATATCGGTAATAGGAGGAACCCCAGCTTATAAATATTCAATGGATAATATTATTTGGCAGGATTCCAATGTTTTCAACAATCTTCCAAGAGGAGATCATAAAGTATTTGTAAAAGATGCTTACGATTGTGACCCAATAGAGATAGGAATTGTTGTCCCTAATCTGGTCAACGTAATTACCCCTAATGCAGATGGAATGAATGATGTGATAGATTATTCTGCGTTAGCAAGAAAACAAAACCTGATTATGAATGTTTTTGACCGATATGGAAATAAAATCTTCCAGGCAGACAAATCAAATGGCTATAAATGGGATGGTACTCAGGGCGGAAGAGTAGTACCTACCGGAACCTATTGGTATTCTATCACATGGAATGAAAATGATAAAAAGAATACCGCAATCAAATTTACAGGTTGGGTATTGGTGAAAAACAGAGAATAATAAAATATATAATACATAGATAAAACCACTTCAATGAAGTGGTTTTTATTTTTAAAACTTATTAAATTAGGGATCAAAATAGAAAGTATGAAAGACCTGTTTGTAAAACGATTCGAATATTATAAATCGCTTGGTGATAAAACATTTGACCAGTTGACAAATGAGCAGATGTTTTGGCAGTACAACGAAGAAAGTAATTCTATTGCCATCATTGTAAAACATCTTGCAGGAAACATGCTTTCAAGATGGACAAACTTCCTGACAGAAGACGGTGAGAAATCCTGGCGTAATCGTGATGAAGAATTTGTCAATACTTTTAAGACAAAGGATGAGGTTCTTGATTACTGGGAAAGAGGCTGGAAATGTCTTTTTGAGGCTTTGAATCAAATAAATGATGAAAATATCTATTCAACAATTTATATAAGAGGAGAGGCACATTCTGTTACTGATGCTGTTTTCCGACAGTTGGCTCATTACCCCTATCATATTGGACAGGTTGTTTATATTGCTAAGATGATGAAAAACGAAGATTGGAGTACATTATCTATTGCAAAAAACCGCTCTCAAGAGTTTAATACTGAAATGAAAAGCAAAATTTCCAATAGTCAACCGGAATCCAATTCATCACCCGTCTGCTTTCAAAACAGCCCCGAAGTAAGGGACGAATATAAACAATAGATTGAATCGATCTTGCGTTCTTATTAAAATTACTATCTTTGCACCCATAAAATTCAGGAGTAACAAATGTCTACTTTTCACAGAACTGCCGCGTTCCATACCCTTGGCTGCAAACTAAACTTTGCAGAAACATCTACTATTGCCCGTCAATTAACAGATGCAGGTTATGATAAGGTAAGCTTTGATGAAAAAGCGAATGTGTATGTTATCAATACATGTTCTGTGACAGAAAATGCAGACCGTGAATGTAAACTTCACGTAAGAAGAGCAATGAAAGCCAATCCGGAAGGGCTGGTAGTCATTGTTGGATGCTATGCACAGCTGAAACCTGAAGAAATTTCACAGATTGAAGGCGTTGACCTTGTTTTAGGGGCGAAAGAAAAATTCAATATTCTGAGCTACCTTGACGATTTGGAGAAATCTGAGAGTGAAGGTGTCGTTCATTCATGTGAAATTGAAGAGACAGACTTCTTTATCGGAAGTTATTCTATTGGTGACAGAACCAGGGCTTTCCTTAAAGTACAGGATGGATGTGACTATAAATGTACCTACTGTACGATTCCATTAGCCAGAGGAATTTCACGTTCAGATACTATTGAGAATGTTCTTAGAAATGCAGCAGAAATTGCAGCAAAAGATATCAAAGAAATTGTTCTTACAGGGGTAAATATCGGAGATTACGGTAAAGGTGAATTCGGAAATAAAAGACATGAGCACACGTTTCTTGATCTTATTTCAGAATTGGATAGAGTGGATGGTATTGAAAGAATCCGTATTTCCTCTATTGAGCCTAATCTTTTGAAAGACGAAAGCATTGAACTGGTTTCCAAAAGCAAAAGTTTTGTTCCGCATTTTCACATTCCGTTACAGTCGGGATGCGATGACCTCTTGAAAAAGATGAAACGTCGTTATCTTACCAAATTATATAATGACAGAGTCAATAAAATCCGCGAGGTAATGCCTGATGCGGCTATTGGTGTAGACGTTATTGTAGGATTCCCGGGAGAAACGGAGGAGAAGTTTATGGAAACGTATAATTTCCTTAATGGACTTCCTATTACCTATCTTCATGTATTTACGTATTCTGAAAGAGAAAATACGGAAGCTGCTGCTATGGAAGGAGTAGTTCCGATACCTGAAAGAAAAAAACGTAATAAAATGCTGAGAATTCTTTCTGAAAAGAAGAAAATGGCATTTTATCAGACACAACTTGGGAAAACGCTTCCTGTTCTTTGGGAGCATGAAAATAAAGACGGGAAAATGTTTGGCTTCACAGAAAATTATGTGAGAGTCCAGAAAGACTTTGACCCAGCATTCGTTAATCAAATCGAATTTCTAAATTTAGAAAAAATCCTGTCAGATGGCACGGTTTCAGTGCAATCTTCCTACCAAAATTTTTTAGCAAAAGCATAGGCTCTTTGCAAAATTTCCACTAAATTTATTTTTAAACTTTAAATACTACATTCATGAGAGATAAGTTTTTATCTTGGGGAATTGTATTAGTAGTTGCTACATGGATTATAGCACTGCTGATCAGAACGCATTATTGGATACCAACGCTGTTATCCGCCATCTATGCATTGGGTGTTTACAATGCTTACCAATCGAAACATGCTATTTTGAGGAACTTTCCTGTATTGGGGTATCTCAGATATTTTTTCGAAAGCATTTCACCTGAAATGCAGCAATACTTTATTGAGAGGGAAACAGACGGGAAACCATTTCCAAGAAATCAGCGTTCTGCAGTATACAGACGTTCCAAAAACTTAAGTGATACTGTGGCTTTTGGTACACAGCTGGAGGTTAATCACAGAAAATATGAAGGAATTAAGCATTCTATTTATGCAAAATCTCCTTCAGAAGAACTTCCAAGAGTCTGGGTAGGAGGAGAGCAGTGTACACAGCCTTATCATGCCTCATTGTTTAATATCTCAGCAATGAGTTTCGGAGCATTGAGTGACAGAGCTCAGATTTCCCTGAACAGAGGTGCAAAAAAAGGAAATTTCTATCACAACACAGGAGAAGGAGGAGTTTCACCCCATCATATGGAAGGAGGTGACTTATGCTGGCAGATAGGAACAGGATATTTCGGATGCCGTGATGAGGAAGGGAAATTCAACCCTGAACTTTTCAAAAAATACGCTACACTTCCTAATGTGAAAATGGTTGAGATCAAATTATCACAAGGAGCAAAGCCAGGACATGGAGGAGTACTTCCGGGCGTGAAAAATACTCCGGAAATTGCAGCAATTCGTCACGTAACACCGGGTATGACTGTTATTTCACCACCATCACACACTTCATTTTCTGATGCAGCAGGACTGTTGAGGTTCGTACAGCATTTGAGAGAACTTTCAGGAGGAAAACCGGTAGGCTTTAAGCTTTGTATCGGAGATACCAAAGAGTTTGAAGATATCTGTGTACAAATGAATGTACTGAAAATTTATCCAGACTTTATTACCATAGACGGAGCAGAAGGGGGAACAGGAGCAGCACCACCGGAATTTTCAGATGGAGTAGGAATGCCATTGGAACCCGCTTTGATATTCGTTAACAGAACACTTAATAATTACAACGTAAGAAGTAAATTAAGAGTCATTGCCAGCGGGAAAGTTCTTACCAGCCTTGATATTCTGAGAGCCATTTCAATGGGAGCTGATATGTGTAACAATGCCAGAGGATTTATGTTCTCTTTGGGATGTATTCAGGCGTTGAGATGTAATACCAACAACTGTCCTACAGGAGTTGCTACACAGGATAAAATGCTTATTAAAGGGCTTGATGTCACGGATAAAGCAGAAAGAGTATATCACTTCCATAAAAATACACTTCACACATGTAATGAACTGATTGCAGCTGCTGGAAGAAGCTCTTATGAAGAAGTAGATGCTACCATGTTTATGAGAGGAGATGAATTTGACCACCTTGCAGACCTTTACTTCCCGGATATTTTAGGAAATGTAAAGCAAAAGGCAAGGCCTTAGTTTTAGCCACAATAGAGATATAAATAACCCCCGCAATAAGTATTGCGGGGGTTATTTATTATTTTATCTGAATTTTTCTTTATTCCTTATGGTCTTGTAGCTCCGTTGTACACCTGGAAGTTGAAAACAAAAGTTTTATTTCTCAATGAGATCACCTGGCTGTACCCTGGATAATTGTAAGGGAAATAAGGATCTCTTGCAAAAGCAGCTCTTGAAGGAACAATAATTACTCCCTGTAAGTTATAAGGCGTTTCACTAGGATAGTTATTAAATGCTTTAAACTTCTGCATCGCTTCACTGAACCCTTCAATCATGTAATAACTTTGCTGTTTTGCAGCATCAGTAGTTGCATTTTTGATTAATGGATCATTTGGAGATGTATAATAATATTTAGGATCAATTGCAGGAATTCCGGTTCCGTTTACTGTATTCATGAAATCTGTAGCAGCAGTAAATAAAGACTGTCCGTCTGTATTGATCGCCAAATACGTGGTAGCTTTCATCATTACTTTAATAATATCTGTGCTGCCAATAGCTTGTTCATCAGCTGGTGAAGGCTGAGCTCCGTTTCTAATGATATAAATAGTTCCTGAAGGAAGTGTTTTATAATCTAAGTCAGATAATTTCTTTTCATTATCATCTGAAGTATCCGTAGAACTAAAAGCTTTTATATTTCCCTGTGCATCGAGATAGTTCTCATTCATGAACTTCTTAATGGCTTGATCATCATATGTGTTTTGTGTTGTAATGTCTTCCGGCTCTACATAGCTTGATACATCATCATCTTTTTTACAAGCAGAAAAACACAAAGATCCTGCAAGGATATATAAAAATATTTTTTTCATTTCAAAAAACTTTAATTACTTTACAAATAATATAACGGCAAAAGTATAAAAAATTATGAGAATAGATAAATTTTTATGGAGCATTCGTTTTTATAAGACGAGAAATATTGCAGCAGAGGAGATTAAAAAGAATAGAGTTTCTATAGGAACGTCTGCCGTAAAGTCATCTAAGGAGGTAAAAGAAGGAGATACTATTAAAATCCGTAAGAATCAAATTGACTATAAAATAAAGGTCATTCAGATACCTAAAAGTAGAATTGGAGCCAAATTAGTACCGCTTCATATCCAGGATGTGACCGATAAGGAACAGTACGAACTGCTGAAAATTCGTAAAATGTCCCAAGACTATTACAGAAACAAAGGTGAGGGAAGACCTACCAAGAAAGATCGAAGAGAAATGGACGACTATGTAGGAAATGATATTGCTTCTGATTTTACAGATTGGGATGATTTCTTTGGAGAAACCAATAATGGGGATGAAAAGGAAGATTAAAATAAAAATAGAAAAGCTCTAGAGATAGAGCTTTTCTACTATTTCGTTAACAATATCTTCCGGTTCCCTGGAATCCGTTCCTATGCTAAACTGAGCCTTACTGTAAAATTGATTTCTTTCAAATAAGTGCTTAGCGATGAATTCCGGAAGGTCTTCATCAGAAATATTAGCAATTAGCGGCCTTTTTTCCTTCTGTTTTGAAAGTCTTTCAACCAATGTACCTACAGAAGTTCTTAGAAAAATACTTTTAGAATTATGATTGATGATCTCCATGTTGTTATAATAAACAGGAGTTCCCCCACCTAGACTTAAAACTAAATTTTCTTCCGATGCCAATATCTCTTCCAGGGCCTCTCTTTCCAGCTTTCTAAAGTAAATTTCCCCCTTCTTTTCAAATATTTCAGGAATGGTTAATTTATTTCTTCTGGAAATCTCTTTATCCAGATCAATGAGTTTAAAATTGATTTTTTCGCTTAATATTTTGGAAATGTGAGATTTGCCACTTCCCATGTATCCGATCAATGAAATTACCATGAATTTTTTTTAAACAAATTTGCGAAAAAGTTTTGAGATAAAGAAAAAAGTCATATCTTTGCACCACTTAAAACAAGGGACATTACTCTAATGAAAACTTGTTAAATAGGTGACCGACTCGGTAGCTCAGCTGGTAGAGCAATACACTTTTAATGTATGGGTCCTGGGTTCGAATCCCAGCCGGGTCACTAGCAATAAAAATTACTAAATTTTGTAATTTTATTGCCTGCGTGGTGAAATTGGTAGACACGCCATCTTGAGGGGGTGGTTTCCTAAGGATGTGCTGGTTCGAGTCCAGTCGCAGGCACTGCAAAGAAAATTTTATAATTAATATTGAAATTTATTTCATTTTAATTGTGGCCGACTCGGTAGCTCAGCTGGTAGAGCAATACACTTTTAATGTATGGGTCCTGGGTTCGAATCCCAGCCGGGTCACAAGTTTACTGAAAAGTAAATTTTTTTCATATTAATATTTTGTGATTTGGTGTTTCAAAGGCTTCCCTCAGGAGGCCTTTGATTTTTTGCATTCATCAAACTGTACATGCATTCTTTTGTATTTAAATAAAATTATACTCAGCATTAAGCCGATATCTCCGTTTTAATCTTTACTTTAAGGGATGAAAAATAAAAAACTCTGATCAGATATGTGATCAGAGCTGCTTTTTTTTTATTGTATTAAAAGAATAATCTTTTGATTTTTCCTTTATATTTTAATCTAAATGCATATTATCAATAAGTCTCACTCCGTCTACAACCACTACAATAAAAGCTCTGAAATTTCTGTCCTTGTAGAAGAAATCTGTTTCCTGTAATGTGTTTTCGTCAGCAATCAGAAAATATTCTAGTTTCATTCCTTGCTGGTTGTCAAAAATATCAGCAACTCTTTCTTTGATTTCAGGTATCGTAACGGTTCTGAACCAGTCGTTTACTTTTTTTAACGTCTCATAAATCACTTTAGAAGCTTCTTTTCGATCTTCATGAAGCCTTTGGTTTCTTGAGCTTAATGCCAATCCGTTTTCTGCTCTGTAAATGGGAACTCCCATTATTTTAACAGGAATGTGCTTTTTTTCTACCATTTTTTTAATAATAGCAAGCTGCTGGAAATCTTTTTCTCCAAAGTAAGCATTATCAGGCTTTATTTGTCTGAAAAGTTCCTCTACGACGGTTCCTACTCCATCAAAATGTCCTGGTCTTGATTTCCCTTCCATTTCATTTTCCAATCCATCAAAATCATAACGCTGGCTTTCAGCTTTTTCAGGGTAAATATCTGTAACTTCAGGGATATAAACAGCATCTACAAGACCTGAATTCTGAAGAATCAGAATGTCTCTGTTGATATCTCTTGGGTACTTTTCAAGATCTTCAGGATTGTTGAACTGGGTTGGATTTACAAAAATTGAAGAAATAACAAGGTCATTTTCTTTTCTTGCCTCTTCATACAGAGAAAGATGGCCTTTATGTAAAGCGCCCATAGTAGGAGCAAAGCCAATTCTTTTTCCCATTTCTTTCTGTCTTTCAATGAAATCCTGAAGGACTTTCCTGTTTTTTATAACTTCCATAGTTTATTTTAATGCTATTTCAAAAATAGTAAAAATATCGCATAATAATATGCAGTTTTAATAATTTGGAAAAGGGAATTTTCGTAAAAAAATGTTAATTAAAATAATGTTGGATGTTTTTTTGTAATTTTGCACATTAAAGCATTTTTACAAAAATTAGATAGAAAGTTTATGCCGAATCAAAAAATACTGTACATTACTACAGAGATGTATCCATATCAGGAAGATACTAATATGGCTGCAGTGGTAAACAAAATGGCACTTAAGATGCACAATGAAGGCAATGATGTAAGAGTTTTTATGCCAAGATTTGGACAAATAAGTGAGAGAAAGTTCCAGCTTCATGAGGTAATCCGTCTTTCAGGGATGAATATCATCATCAACGATCTGGATCAGCCTCTGATCATTAAAGTAGCGTCTCTTCCGGGGGAAAGACTTCAGGTTTACTTTATTGATAATGAAGAATACTTCAAAAGAAAGCAATATTATTTCGACGATGAAGGAAACCCTTTCGATGATAATGACGAAAGAGCTATTTTCTTTGCCAGAGGGGTTATTGAAACCATCAAGAAGCTAAACTGGGTACCAGATGTTATTCATTTGAACGGATGGATGTCCTCTTTTGTTCCAATTTATCTTAAAACTTACTACGAATCAGATACTTATTTCAAAGACGCAAAAATTGTACTTTCTCTTTACAATGAGAAAGATGCTGACCTGGATAAAAAGATCGACGAAAAACTAAAGTTCGATAATATTTCAGGATTAAAAGCGTTAGATAACCCAACGATTAAAAGCTTCGTTATCGAAAGTATGAACTATGTAGATGCCGTTGTGAAAGGTGACGAGTTTCTGGATGAAGACCTGGATAAGGCTTTCAACGAAACCACTATCCAAAAGTCGGAATATCTGGATATAGATTCTATAAATCAACTTTATTAAAAACACATTTTTAATGACTCATAATCTTAAAAAGACATTCGCCGTACTTTTACTGGCGATTTTCGGAAGTACAATCCTTTATAACTGCGAACCTGATCCGGATTCTCTTGGAGAACAGTTATTCAATAATGATGCAGCACAAGGGAATGAAATTTCATATGACGTTGTTGCATACAACTACAATAATAATGATTCTATCAGAAGTGATGCTGCCAGATTGATCAACGGATTAAATGAAAGTGGTGGTGCCCTTACAGTGGGTGTGCTTGGTGCTTTTACAGAAGGTAACTTTGGAATGCAGAAAGCTTCTTACATTACTCAGCTAAGAATGCCGGTAGATAATTTTGACTTTAATGGTACCAATCCAAAGGTAGATTCTGTTGTTTTGGTAGTAAGACCTCCAGCCAATACGATTTCCAATACTTATTTCTTTGAAAGTGATTCATTAAAGACTAATACATTCGATAAAAGCGATTTCCCGGTAGATGGAGTGGCTACAGCAGTTTCGATCGAGAAGAAAACATATCCTGTTCGTAAATACGGTAAAATAGGAGGGGCTTCAAAATCAATGAAAATCAATGTACATGAAGTTACTACGTTCCTAGATTCAAACAACGATATTTTTAAACGTTCCAATGTGAGTGTAAGTACTGGTGAACTGTTAGGTTCAGGAGTATTTAACGGAAACATAAGCTCTGTATCTATTACCAAAAAATCTGATAATTCTGTTGTATTTACAGGGAACCTTGGATACAGAATGAAACTGAGCAATACAGACTTTTTCCAAACTCATATTCTTGATAAAAAAGGAAAACCTGAACTTCAGGATGCTTCTAACTTTATCAGATATTTTAAAGGGATAAGAATTTCTGTGGATGAAACTGATAAATACCTTTACCAGTTCTCTCCTAATGACTTGCAGCTTATCATGTATTATAAATATGATAAAGTAGATAACGGAACAACTACAAGACCGCAAACAACACTTGCTTTCAATGTAGGAGGTATTAATGCTCATATCGGGCAGTATGAATACAATAGAGGTGGAACTCCTTCAGCAAACGCATTGGCATCAATTAATACTGATATTGGAGACGCGAAACTTTACATTCAGGGAATGGGAGGTCCTTCTGCAGTAGTGAAAATTCCTGATGCTACCATTGCAGCTCTTAGAGACATCTATAACAAAGACAAAGCAGGAATTCTAAGTGCTAAGATCAGAGTATATTTAGATCCGGCAAGCTGGAAAAATACCAATTCAACGGAAGACCGCAGATTTGCAGTGAATCCAATGAAGGCTGATGGTACTGTTGATTTCTCAAAACTAGCTTTTACATCAGATTTGTTAGCTGGGCTTGGTTTATATAGTTATAATGAGAGTAAAGGTTATTACGATTTTGTAGTGACAAAAACAATCAAGGATCTTGTTGAAGGGAAAAAAGAAACAATTGATGGAGTTGAACAGCCGGTAACTAATAAACCACTTTGGATCAGTGCCGGAACATTTGCTGCAAATGCTACAGGAAACCTTTTAGGAGTTCGTAATACGACAAGAGCATTTGATATGAATAGAATGATTCTTACAGGTTCATCCGATAAAACGAATGCGAACAGAGTCCAGCTGAAAGTGACTTACGCTACAAAAAAATAGAATACAATAAAAAAACACTAGACAAAATAATATGTGCGGAATAGTAGGATATACAGGTTTTCAAGACGCTTACGAAATTGTAATCAATGGTCTTAGAAGATTGGAATATAGAGGGTATGACAGTGCCGGGATTGTTTTAGAAGGTCCAGATAATAAACTGGAAGTTGAAAAAACAAAAGGTAAGGTTGAGGATTTGGTGAATATTTCGAAAGAATTAAAAGGGAAGTATAAAATTGGAATGGGGCATACCCGTTGGGCTACCCATGGAGTTCCAAGTGACAGAAACTCCCACCCGCATTTGTCAAACAACGGAAAAATAGCAATTGTACATAATGGTATTATCGAAAACTATGATACTATTAAAACAATGCTTACTGAAAAAGGATTTACCTTCAAGTCGGAAACAGACACTGAAGTTTTGGTAAACCTTATTCAATATTTTATGGATCTTAATCCAGAAATAGATTTCCCTACCGCTGTAAGATATGCGTTGAATGAAGTATATGGAGCATACGCAATTACTGTACTTCATGAAGATTATCCTGGGATATTGGTAGTAGGAAGATTAGGTTCTCCTCTTGCCATAGGAATCGGAGATAAAGAATATTTTATTGCATCTGATGCTTCACCTTTCGTAGAATTTACGAAAGAAGCTATTTATCTTGAAGAAGGACATATGGCAACGATCTCTCTTGAAAATGGAGTAGATATCAGAACCATCAATGATAACTCTAAAATTGAGCCGGAAATTCAGGAGCTTAAAATGAGCCTTGAACAAATTGAAAAAGGTGGATATGAGCATTTTATGCTTAAAGAGATCTTTGAACAGCCTAAATCTGTACACGATACAATGAGAGGTAGACTTCTTGTTGATGAAGGAGTAATCAAAATGGCTGGGATCTGGGATCACCTTGAGAGATTCAAAAACGCTAACAGAATTATCATCATTGCTTGTGGAACTTCATGGCATGCCGGTCTTATCGGAGAATACCTTATTGAAGAATACGCAAGAATTCCTGTTGAAGTAGAGTATGCATCAGAATTCAGATACAGAAACCCTATCATTACAGATAAAGATGTGGTGATTGCAATTTCTCAGTCTGGAGAAACAGCTGATACAATGGCTGCTTTGAAGCTGGCAAAAGAAAAAGGTGCATTTATATATGGTATATGTAATGTTGTAGATTCTTCCATTGCAAGAATTACGGATGCAGGTTCATATACACACGCTGGCCCTGAAATTGGCGTAGCTTCTACAAAAGCATTTACAGCACAGCTTACTATTCTTACTTTAATTGCATTTAAATTAGGAAAACACAACGGAAACTTAGGAAATGCTGAATTTATGAGCTTAATTGCTGAGCTTGATGCTCTTCCTAAGAAAATTGAAGAAGTGTTGAATACGACCCATGAGCTGACTCAGGATATTGCAAAAGATTTTATAAAAGCGACCAACTTCCTTTATTTAGGAAGAGGATACAATTATCCTGCTGCCTTAGAGGGAGCATTAAAACTAAAAGAAATTTCTTACATCCATGCAGAAGGATACCCGGCTGCAGAAATGAAGCACGGTCCAATTGCCCTGATCGATGAAAACATGCCAATTGTAATTATAGCGCCTAAAAAAGGTCACTATGATAAGATTGTAAGTAATGTTCAGGAAATTAAAGCGAGAAAAGGAAAAATTATCGCTGTAGTGAATAAAGGAGACCGTCAGGTGAGTGAAATGGCAGATTATGTTATTGAAATCCCTGAAACTTCAGAATGTTTCTCTCCTATTGTTGCTTCCGTACCTCTGCAACTGCTTGCTTATTACATTGCAGTATATAGAGGAGCCAACGTAGACCAACCGAGAAACCTTGCAAAATCTGTAACCGTAGAGTAAAAAGTTGTTGTAAATAAAATAAATTTAGATTTCCTCCGTTATTTTAAAAAAAATCTTAAAAGTTTCTTAAAAAAATTATATATTTACGGCTTAATTATAAAAATTAACATGAAAAGGATATTTCTTTTATTATTGTCTGCGTCGGTAGCATCGGTATCTTGTTCAGGTGGTGGCAGCTCTTCTGTAGGGAAGCCAGGAACAAAAGGAGAATTGATACCAAGAGAAAAAACTAAATCATTTGTTGCGGAAAGACCATACGGAATGGTCGCAATTCCAGCAGGTTCATTTGTTGCTGGTTTAGCAGACCAGGATCCAACAAATACTCCTGAAAAGTCAGCATTGAAGACTGTTACTGTTTCTTCTTTCTTCATGGATGAAGCAGAAACTACCAACTCGGAGTACAGAGTATTTATCAATTATGTAAGAGACTCTATTGCGAGAACTTTACTAGCTGAAGCTGCCGGAGAAGGTGGTGATGAAGGCGGACGTAAAGGAGCGAGCATAGGGGATTATGCATATCTTGCTAAAAAAGAAGAAAACTTAACACCTTATCAAGAATATATGGAAGGCCAGGGGGGCCGAGAAGACGGAAGTTATGATGCCAGCAAAAGATTGGATTGGAAAATTCCTTTGCATTGGAGCACAACAAAATACCCGGATGTAGAATACGCAGAAGTTTTAGAATCTCTGTATCTACCTTCTTCTTCCAGAATTGGAAACGAAAGAATTTTAGATGTAAGCAAGCTTAAATATACTTACCGTTGGGGAGATATGGATGCTGCAGTTGCTGATAACGAAAGAGGAGCTAATTATCTGAAAAGCGAAAGTATCGCGATCTATCCTGATACTACCGTTTGGGTAAAAGATTTCCACTTTGCTTACAATGAGCCTTTGTTTGAACAGTATTTCTGGCACAAAGCTTACAAAGACTATCCTGTAGTTGGAGTAACTTGGGATCAGGCAAGAGCTTATTGTAACTTCAGATCTAAATTGAAATCTGATTATAACGAAAGTTTAAAAAGAAAAAAACAAAAACCATTAATGTTCCGTCTTCCAACAGAAACAGAATGGGAATATGCTGCAAGAGGTGGAATGCAAAATGCTACTTACCCTTGGGGTGGTCCATATTTAATGGATGACAGAGGTTGTTACCTTGCTAACTTCAAACCGAAGAGAGGTAACTACATGGAAGACGAGAAAAAAGGTACTTATACATATACAGCTCCAGTTAAGAAATTTAAGAAAAATGGGTTTGGGTTATTTGATATGGCTGGAAACGTTTCTGAGTGGACATTATCTTCATTTAACAACTCTTCAGCTGGATTCTCTTCTACATTAAATCCTTCTACTAAAGATAAAAAGGATACGAAGAAATCGGTAAGAGGTGGATCTTGGAAAGATATAGGATATGCCCTAATGACAGGTGCTAGAGATTGGGAAAGAAAAGATTCCGCAAGAAGCTATATCGGATTCAGAACTGTACAGGATATTCCTGAAGCAGCTGTTAAGCCAAGAAGAGTTAACAGAAATTAATCAGACAATTTTTCAATAACAATTTTATTTAACATTAAAAAAACTAACTCAATATGTTTAAGACTAAAGATGCTTGGATGAATTTCTTTTATTCATTCGGTGCTGCAATTGTAATTCTTGGAGCTTGGCTTAAAATTACTCACATTACCTTGGGACCAATTAATGGTAATATCGCTCTTACTGTAGGGCTTATTACTGAGGCTATTATCTTTATCATTTTTGCATTTGACCCTCCAAAATCTGAAGAGTCTTATGCTTGGGAAAATGTTTACCCTGAGTTATTAGATAAACATGCTAACCCAAATCCTTTACACTCTAATGTTTCTTCTAGAAATAATAATGCTGCAGCTCAATTTGCTGAATTAGAAAACTCTCTTTCTACTAAATTGGACAAAATGCTTGAAGATGCTAGATTAGATGTTCAATTATTTGAAAGATTAAGAACAGGAATTGATAAATTTTCAAACTCTGTAGATCAGATCAACCAAACTGTTGATGTTTCTGCTTCTACTCATAAATATAATGACCAATTAAATAAAGCAGCTCAGCATATGGAAAGTATGAATGCTCTTTATACAATGCAATTGGAAAGCGGTAAAAAACAATCTGAGTTTGCTAATAAATATGTAGCTGACATGCAGAAATCTGCAGAGCAGTCTGAGAAATTCAATCAAGAACTACAAGGTTTAACTTCTAATCTTAATAATTTAAATAGAGTTTATGGTGGTATGCTAACTGCTATGAAGTCTTAATTCCTAAACCATTTCTAAATTTAACTACTTAATCAAAAAACAAAGAAAAGAGAATGGCACAAGGAAAACAGACCCCTCGTCAGAAGATGATCAACCTGATGTATTTGGTGTTCATCGCGATGATGGCCCTAAATATTGATGCAGAAATCATCAGATCATACTATGACTCTACCAGAGCATTGAATGAAACCAGAACTTTAACAGAAAAAAAGAACGAAAAGATATTTGAAAGAACGCTGGAAGCTAAAGCTCAGCAGGTTCCTGATACTTACGCACAGCCTTGGGCTCAGTACAAAGTACTCAAATCTAAGATTGATGTATTGGTAAAATCTTCTCAGGATATCAAAGATCTGTTGAAAAAACAATCTGAGTTTCATGATAAGGATCCTAAAACAGGAAAAGATATTGATGTAAGTGAGAACTTTGCTGCACTTAACAATAACGAAGCAACTACTGAATATTTCTTTAAAGAAGGAGATGAAAATTCTCCATCAAAGAATGCATTAGATCTAAAAGCTAAAATTGATGACGTAAGAAACTATATCAATGCTACTTTTGGAAATAATGCTCAGCTTAAAGATTTAGTTGAAAGAGCTAACAAGTCTCTTATTGCAGAATATCCTAAGGGAACTTCTCCAAACGAAAAGACTTGGTTCCAAAATAAATTTTATCATCAGCCGTTAATTGCTGCAATATCTAACTTGGAGATTATCCAAAATGATGCCAGAAACGTACAGTCTGATGCATTGGCACTATTACTTCAGGAAAAAGTAGATGCGAATATTAAATTCTCAAGCTATGAGCCTATTGTTTCTGGTCCGGTAGATATCCAGGCAGGAAAACAGGCAGAAGTAAAAGTAATGCTGGGTACTTATTCTAATAGCAATAAGATCAGTATCTCTGGAGTAAGCAGAGTAGAAAACGGTAAAGGTATTACACAAATTTCAGGTTCTGGAATTGGTGAACATAAATTAGGAGGTACTATTACATTGACAGATGCTACAGGTAAGCCACAATCTTTCCCTTGGACGCATACGTATAATGTAATTGCAGGACCTAGAGAAGTAAAACTTGAAAAAGGATTATTACTTTCTGCAGATAAAATGAATGTAATGTATAGAGGACTTGAGAACCCTGTTTCAGGATCAATCTTAGGGGCTGACAATTCTAAGCTTTCATTATCTGCTCCGGGTGCATCTGTGAAAAGCACAGGCCCAGGAAAATGGAGTATAAAACCAACTTCGGGTAATACAGTTAAGTTAACATTATCAGGAACAGATCCTTACGGAAAATCAGTATCTCAGGTATTTGAATACAGAATTAAAAATGTACCACCACCACAAGGTCAGATCAGAGGAAGTAGTATAGTATCTATGCCGGCAACTTCTATCCAGAACCAAACGGTACAGGCAGCAATTCCTGACTTCGACTTCCCGGTTTCATTTACTGTAACGCAATTTATGGTGAGAGTACCAGGTAGAGCAGCGCTGTTAGTTCATGGAAATTCATTGAATGACGCTGCTGGATTAGTGAAGAACCTTAGATCCGGAGATGTAGTTTCTATCTTTGATATTAAAGTTACTGCTCAAGGTTTAGATGGACAGGTTATTAAAAACATTACTCCTATAATTATTAACATTCCATAGGACTAAAATTGTAATTTATTATGAAAAAATATATTAGCACCCTTTTAGTATTAGTTTCGGGATTTGCTTTTTCCCAGACTATTCTGAACGCAGCTTCTCCGGAAGAGTTCAGACAGATGAGAGCGGAAAATAAACAAAAAGTTGGTGATACTATTGTAGATAAAACAGTAAAGCCTCTTGAGTATGGTTTTGTAGAAGACAAGGATATCCTTAAAAGTATGTTTGTATGGGAGATCATCGATATGAATGATAAGATCAACCAGCCATTCTACTATGACAATCCAGATGGTCTTCTTGCTACTCCTACAAGATCTTTGTACCAATTATTGCTGGATGCAGCTTTAACTGGTAAGATCGAGCAGGTATATGATGATGAAAACTTTACCGTAAAACTTTCTCCGGAAGGAATTCAGAAAAGATTAGAAAAAGTAATCATCAATGATGCTGCTATTGATATCTTAAACTCAGGAAGACAGCTTACAGAAGCAGAGAAAAAACAATATACTGACGTATTTAAGACAACTACTGATAAAGTAAAAGTTCTTAAGATCATGGGTATGTGGTTTATTGATAAGAGAGACGGACAAATGAAATACAGACCTCTTGGTATTGCTGCAATGGGACCAGATCCTGCAGTACAAGGAGTTATTGGTCCAGATGGTAAGCCTATTGCAAGTAATGATGAGCTTATTGACCTGTTCTGGATTTATTATCCAAGCGCTCGTGATGTTTTAGCAAACAATTTTGTCTTCAACAGAAAAAATTCGTCTGCTGATCTATCTTTCGATGATGTTATCAATGCAAGAAGATTCTCTTCTATCATTTATAAGTCTTCAGCTGGTTTAGGAGATGGTACTATTAAGGACTATATTCCTAAAAATGCTGATGAGCAACTGGAAGAAAGTGACAGAATCAAGGCACAGATTCTTGACATGGAAAATGATATGTGGAATTACTAGATTTCACTTGATATTTATAGAAAACCTGAGTATTTTTACTCAGGTTTTTTTTATTATGAAATCGCCCTTTGTTTATTGCTAATCAATAATCAATGATATAGGCGATTGCATATGACCTTTAAATAAATGAAATTTCTCATATGAAAAATGTAGATTATATTATTGTAGGAGACGGGTATGCAGGGCTTTTTCTGGCTCATCAGCTCATTAAAAATAAAAAGTCTTTCGTGGTCTTTTCTGAAGAAAGAAAAAGTGCTTCCCAGGTTTCAGCAGGAATTATCAATCCTGTTGTTCTAAAGAAGTTCACAACATTCTGGAAAGCACAGGAACAAATAGATTTTCTTAAGGACAGCCTTAAAGAAATAGAATCCTATACAGGAGAAAATTATCTGATCAATGCTTCCATTCACAGAATCTTTCATGATGAGAATGAGCAGAACTTATGGTTGAAAAAATCAGGCAATGAAGAATTATCTGCTTTTCTTGACGAAAATTTTGATCGTTTAGAGGTGGTAAAAAACGATTTTCAGACCGGAAAGGTGAATCAATCTGCCAGGCTTAAGGTTAATGGGTTTTTCAGTGGTTTATTCAATTATTTTGAAAAAAATGATCATTGGGTAAAAGAAAAATTCGATTATACAAGATTGAACCCTTCCGAATCGACCTACAAAGATTTTACATTCAAAAATATTATTTTTTGTGAAGGAATGAGAGTGAAAGACAATCCATACTTTTCAGAAATAGCAGTGGTTCCTAATAAAGGGCATCATATAAAAGTGAAACTTTCCCAACCGATTCCTGAAAATATAACCATCAAAAAGAAACACTTTTTATTTCCAACCGGAACCGGGCTTTATTTTTATGGTGGAACTTACGACAGAGAGCAGCTTCATCATCATATCGATGAATCAGCGGTTGCACAATTGGTGAAGGGACTTTCTGAATTTTATCCCTACGATTTTGAAGTGGAAGAAGTACATTTTGGCTTCCGCCCTACGGTAAAGGACCGAAGACCGATTATTGGCAGGCATGAAACATTCAGTAATCTGTATGTTTTTAATGGGCTAGGAGCTCGTGGAATCCTCAATGGATGCTATTTTTCAAGAGATTTATTCCGTTTTATTGAAGAAGATATTCCACTGCATGAAGAAGTCTCATTGAACAGATTTAAATAGTGTACCTTAGTGTACAGATCCAAAGCGTACGTCTATGAATGAAAATATATTAGGTATAATTGCCGGAGTTCTTACTTCTGTTTCTATGATCCCACAGCTTGTAAAAGTAATCAGAGAAAAGAATGTGGAAGATATTTCTTTACTTATGCTTTTAGTCCTTATTTCAGGGCTTTCATTATGGGTATGGTATGGTTTTGAAAAAGATGAGCTGCCTATTATTTTATCAAACTCATTTGCCGTTTTGGTGAATACAAGCCTTTTAATCTGTTATATAAAATACAATAAAAAATAGTTGATAAAACGACATAAAAAAGACGCCTTGTAAATGAGGCGTCTTTGTATTTTTATTGAAGTGAAATAATATTATTGAAGAACAAATTTGGCTAAAGGAGCCATTCTTGCCTTATTTAAAGTAAGAGTATTTCCATTCACAGAATAGTTATCTGCTGCAAGAATTGCTTTTGTAAACTGGTTTTCAATATCCAAATCTTCACAAGCCATCATTGTAGACATTCCCTGATTGAATTTAATTCTCATGATATCAGGCTTGATCTCAAAAGTTCCTCCCAATCCGTTGCATCCTGCATGTCCCTGATATCTCATCTCTTTCATATCAAGCTTGAAATAAGGATTGTTTTTAGGATTCTTTAGTTCAATAGGTTTCCCGTTAAGCTCTGTAAGTTTCCAAGTTTTTCCTGTAATATCGTTAGTTGTTTTTTCTGCATTTTGTGTTTTACAAGAAACAACTAAAAATGCTGCGATAATAAGGGCTGATAAATAGTAATATAAATTTTTCATAATGTTTTCTTTAGATGAATGCTAATCCCTATGCTAATACGATGCCATTTTAGTTGGGCCGGACTCTTTTTTTGCCTGTTTAAGATGGAAAAGAACCATATCTACATTCTTTTTCAAAAAAGTTATATTACCTTTAATATCAGAGTATTGGTACTCTTCATTGGAGGCAGTATACTCAGGTAAAGCATCACTTTTTTTAAGATCAAAAGTTTTACCGTTTAAATGTATTGTTGCTGTATTTTTAGTGCTGTTGATCGTGACTTCTATCTTTTCTCCATAGCTGTCAACATACACATCTTTGGAAATATTGTCTGTATTTTCGGGTGTAGCAGTGGCAATCGTTTCAGCTTCTTTTCCGGGATGCTTACACGCTGTTAGGGAAAGAACGGTCAATCCAAAAAGGATTGGTAGTAATAATTTTTTCATAGTGATAAGTGATTTTAAAGTGTTTCATGAATTGTGGTGTTAATACCTTATAAATTTACAAATATTTTTAATAAATATGTGTTAATTTTTCATAAACTAACAGGAAATATAAATCAAAGTGGATTTATCTCACTGTTTTTTGAATCATTTTTTTAGGATACGGGAAATAATAATTATTGTAGAAAAATCAAGGAAATAGAGGCTAGTAAAGGGTTTTTAAGCGTCTTATTTTCAGTAAGATATTGTAATTTTTTTTCATTTTTCATTTAGTTTTTGTGTTAATTTTCGGCAAAAGTAATTCAAAAAAGAGAGACAAACAATAAGTTAATATTAATTATATGAAATCATGATAAAAGTTAGGTTAAGTTATTTTAATTCAGACAAAAAAGGGCTTTGCAATAGAGGTTTTTTGCTTTTAAAATGTTCAAAAACGCAACAGATTTAAAATTAAAATTTCCTTAAATCAACAAAAATGGCTTAGTTTTTGAAAACTGAAACTTGCACAGATGAGATGTCAGAATTGTTCAGATTATGCTTGAATAAAGGAAATATTTAATATTTATCAGGTTTTTATATTCAGGTATTTTAAAGGATAGTTAAATTTTGTTAATCCATGATGATAATGTCATAATCTGGGTGTACATTTGCAACTTCAAAATGAGAAACTTTATAGTATACTTTTTAACCGGTCTTTTTCTGCTCTTTGTAGTAGAAAGTAGACTCGACGTTAAAACTCTTCGAAATGACTATAACGGTCATGTTTCTCATCATTTACCCAAAAAAGCTAACCGTTTGAATCAGACTTTTGAAAAACTTTCTGTTCAACAAATGTCCGACAATGTAGATAATTCTACTTTAGAACTTGCCGAGAATGATTTCCAACTGTCTGATATATGGCAGGCTGTTGTTGTTTTCGCAGGAGTTTTTAGTCTTGTTTATATTTTTGGATTAAAAAGCTACAAACGATTCCAATCAGATATTCACGGTTTTGTCTTTGGCCTTACTGCCAAAAGATTTATTCTTATCCGTTCTATCAGAATTTAAAATTTTATCGATCTATTCATTTTCTGCCTGATTCCAGGTGGATATACTTTGCGTTGTATATGTTGGTAATCATTACATCGTACCCCCTTTTATTACCGTTTTATTTCTATTCAAAACATTAACGATTTATATAAGCTCTAGAATTATGATAAAAAGAGTTGCTTCGGGAATTGCGCTGAGTGCCCTTCTGTTGGCGGTTGGCTGCAATAAGAAAAAAGAAGAAAAAGAAGAAGTTACCATCTTTCCGGTGACATCCCCTGTAGTAATGGATACTGTAATCAACAAAGAATACGTAGCCCAGATTCAATCTGTAAAAAACATTGAAGTTCGGGCTCAGGAAAAAGGTTTCCTGGAAAAAATCTTTGTAGATGAAGGACAATATGTACAGGCAGGACAGACCTTGTTCCGAATTATGCCTAAACTGTATCAGGCAGAATTATTAAAAGCAAAAGCAGAGGTAGAACAAGCTTCTATCGAACTTAAAAATGCAAGTACGCTGGCAGGAAACAATATCGTTTCCAAGAATGAGAAAGCCATGGCAAAAGCAAAACTGGATGCTGCCAATGCAGAAATGAAACTCGCTCAGATCCACCTTTCTTTTACGGATATCAAAGCACCGTTCTCGGGTATTATCAATAGAATCCCTTTGAAACTGGGAAGTCTTGTAGATGAAGGTGATTTGTTGACTTCGTTATCAGATAACACAAGTATCTATACGTATTTCAACGTTTCTGAACCTGAGTATTTAAGTTATCAGACGCATGCTGCAGACAGAGGCAGTAATCAGGTGTCTTTGATCACAGCAAACGGAGAAATGTACTCGCAGAAAGGAGAAATTCAAACTATCGAAGGAGAATTTGATAACGAAACAGGAAATATTGCTTTCAGAGCGAAGTTTCCAAATCCTGATAAGCTTCTGAGAAATGGAGAAACAGGGAAGATCCAGATGACAATGCCTGTTCATAATGCACTGATCATTCCACAGAAAGCGACTTATGAAATTCAGGATCAGAAATATGTATTCGTCATCGATAAAAACGGAGTGGCAAAATCCCGAAACATTAAAGTGGCTTATGAGCTTCCAGATCTGTATGTAATAGGTTCAGGAATATCAAAAGGAGATCAGATCCTTCTGGAAGGAGTACAGAAAGTGAAGGATGACCAGAAGGTGAAAACAAAATTCCAGGATCCTAAGAAAGTTCTTCAGTCATTGAAATTAAAAGCAGAGTAGTGGTCTCTAAAGTGAAGTAGTATGTTTAAAAAATTCATTCGCAGACCAGTTCTGTCTATAGTAATCTCACTGATTATTGTATTTATGGGAGTCCTGTCATTGGTAAAACTACCTGTGACGCAGTTCCCATCCATTTCTCCGCCTAAAGTAAATATTACCGCAGAATATCCAGGAGCTAACAACGAATTGTTGATTAAATCCGTAGTGATCCCTTTGGAAAGGGGGCTAAATGGAGTTCCGGGTATGAAATATATGACCTCGGATGCTGGAAATGATGGAGAAGCTTCCATCCAGCTTGTATTTGATCTGGGGACAGATCCTAACGTAGCTGCAGTAAACGTTCAAAACCGTGTATCTTCAGTAGTGAATAAGCTGCCACCTCTTGTAGTACGTGAAGGGGTAAAGATCACCCGTGAGGAACCCAATATGTTGATGTACATCAACTTGTATAGTGATGATCCTAAAGCTGACCAGAAATTCCTTTTCAACTATGCAGATATCAACGTAATGTCTGAATTGAGAAGAGTAGGAGGTGTTGGTTTTGCCGATATCCTGGGAACCCGTGAATATGCAATGCGTATCTGGCTTAAACCGGATAGATTAACGGCTTATAATATTTCAGCTGATGAAGTAATGGAATCTCTGAATGAGCAAAGTTTGGAAGCATCTCCGGGTAAAACGGGAGAAAGCTCCGGAAAGCGCTCTCAGTCATTTGAATACATCTTAAAATATTCAGGTCGTTTCAACAACGAAAAAGATTACGGAAATATCATTTTAAAAGCAAAACCCGATGGAGAATCGGTAAGATTAAAAGATGTAGCGGATATAGAATTCGGTAGTTCCATGTATGATATTTATTCTACATTGAATGGGAAGCCTTCCGCAGCGATTACCGTAAAACAATCCTATGGATCCAATGCAAGTGACGTTATCAAAAACGTAAAAGCATTGATGAAGGATCTTGAAAAAAATAACTTCCCTAAAGGAATGCATTATGACATCAGTTATGACGTTTCAAGATTCCTGGATGCTTCCATGGAAAAAGTAATCCATACTTTATTTGAGGCCTTCATTTTGGTTGCCATCGTGGTATTCTTATTCCTTGGAGACTGGCGTTCAACTTTGATTCCAGCCTTGGCCGTTCCGGTTTCTTTGGTAGGAACATTTGCGGTCATGTCAGCCTTTGGAATTACCCTGAATATGATTTCCCTCTTTGCCTTGGTAATGGCGATCGGGGTAGTGGTAGATGACGCGATTGTAGTGATTGAAGCCGTTCATGCCAAGATGGAAGAGAAGCATCTTTCCCCATTGAAAGCGACTGAAGAGGCAATGCATGAGATCAGTGGAGCAATTATCGCAATTACGCTGGTAATGGCATCCGTATTTATTCCGATTGCATTTATGTCTGGTCCGGTAGGGGTATTTTACCGTCAGTTCTCTATCACAATGGCTTCATCTATTATTTTATCAGGGGTTGTGGCACTTACTTTGACACCTGCATTGTGTGCGTTGATCTTAAGAAATAACCACGGAAAAGCCAAAAAGAAAACTCCGATTACTGTTTTCCTTGATAAATTCAATAACGTATTTACAAAAGGAGCAGGAAGATATGAGAAGATGCTGAATAAAACAGTGACAAAAAAGACAATAACATTGCCGTTATTGTTAGCATTTTGTGCCTGTACATTCTTCCTGAGTAACTCTTTGCCTACAGGATTTATTCCGGCAGAGGATCAGGGGATGATCTATGCGATTATTCAGACTCCACCGGGATCTACATTAGAAAGAACCAATCAGATTGCCAAAGAACTTCTGAGGGAATCTGAAGATATTGATGGCGTGCAGTCTGTTTCTTCTCTTGCAGGATATGAGATCTTGACCGAAGGGACAGGATCCAACTCAGGAACATGTTTGATCAACCTTAAAAGCTGGGAAGAACGTAAAGAATCTGCGGCAGAAATCATTGAAAAGCTGGAAGAAAAAGCCAAAAATATTCCGGGTGCCAATATTGAATTCTTCCAACCGCCTTCCGTTCCGGGATATGGAGCTGCAGGAGGTTTTGAACTTCGTTTGCTGGATAAAGCAGGAAGTGGAGATTATCATAAAATGGAGCAGGTGAGTAATGATTTTGTGAAGGAGCTTAAGAAGCGCCCGGAACTGGGATCTGCATTTACATTCTATTCGGCGAGTTTCCCGCAATATATGCTTAAGATTGATAATGATCTTGCAGAACAAAAAGGAGTGACCATTGAAAAAGCGATGGATAACTTATCTACGCTGATCGGGTCCAACTATGAGACGAGTTTCATCCGTTTCGACAGGCCGTATAAGGTAATTGTTCAGGCAGGACCACAATATCGTGCCTTGCCAACAGATCTACTGAAGCTGTATGTTAAAAATGATAAAGATCAGATGGTTCCTTACTCAGACTTCATGAGACTGGAGAAAGTATATGGATTATCTGAGATTACCAGACACAATATGTATAACTCTGCAGAGGTGAGTGGAACTCCGGCACCTGGATACAGTAGTGGACAGGCAATTAAGGCTATTCAGGAAGTGGCTGATAAAACCCTTCCGAGAGGTTTTGGGATCGACTGGGCGGGTATTTCCAAAGATGAAGTAAGCCGTGGAAATGAAGCGGTATTTATCTTCCTGGTGTGTTTAGGATTCGTTTATCTGATCCTTTCTGCACAATATGAAAGTTTCATCCTTCCGCTTCCGGTAATTTTATCTCTTCCGGTAGGTATTTTCGGAGCATTCTTATGCTTAAAACTTTTAGGATTGGAGAATAACATTTATGCACAGGTGGCCATGGTCATGCTAATTGGACTTTTAGGTAAGAATGCCGTATTAATTGTAGAGTTTGCCGTACAGAAGAAAGCCGAAGAAGGAATTCCTGTAGCAAAAGCTGCTATTGAAGGAGCCGTTATTCGTTTCCGTCCGATTCTAATGACATCATTTGCATTCGTTGCCGGATTGATTCCATTGGTAATCGCAACAGGACCGGGAGCAATTGGTAACAGAACGATTGGTACTGCAGCAGCAGGAGGGATGTTGATCGGAACTATTTTCGGATTGATGATTATCCCAGGATTGTATTACATCTTCGGAACCATTGCAGACAAATCCAGACTGGCAAAATATGAAGAAGAGAATCCTTTAACAGAACAAACTGAACCTTATGAACATGATGGAAAATTCGAAGACTAAAAATATAATCACAGCCATTGCCTTATCACTTGTTCTTGCAAGTTGTAAGGCGCCGATGGCGACTGTCATAAAAGACGAGGTAAAAGAAAATATTCCTCAGAACTTTAATCAGGAAGAACAGCAGGATGCTAACAACAATAGCGGAACGACTCCCTGGAGACAGTTCTTTACTGACCCAAACCTGGTAACCCTGATTGAAACAGCTTTAAAAAATAATCAGGAACTCCTCATCACTCTTCAGGAGATTCAAATTGCCAAAAGTGGTGTTTTAGCTAAAAAAGGTAGACTTACTCCAACCGTTTCCGCAGGAATAGGTGCGGGGCTGAAAAAAGCAGGCCGTTATACAAGCGAAGGAGCCGGTGATGCCACTACGGAAATAGAACCCGGAAAGGAAATGCCGGATCCGCTGGGAAATTTTGAAGCAGGGTTAAATGCAAGCTGGGAAATTGATATCTGGAAAAAACTCAGAACTGAAAAAGAATCTGCAGTAGCCCATTATCTTTCTACAGTAGAAGGTAAAAACTTTGTATTGTCTAATCTTATTGAAGAAGTGGCAGACAATTATTACGAATTGTTGGCTCTTGATAACCAATTGGATATCATACAACAGTATATCAAGCTTCAGCAAAGAGCATTAGAAATTTCTAAAATTCAGAAGGAAGCTGCTGCTGCAACGGAGCTGGCTGTAAAGAAATTTGAAGCAGAATTGGCGAAATCCAAAGCTGCAGAATATACGATCCGCCAGCAAATCACTGAGAAGGAAAACGAAATCAATGCTTTGCTGGGAAGATATCCACAGCCAATTGTGAGAGCAAAGGAAAACTTTATGTCTACCATTCCTCCGACAGTGTATACGGGAATTCCATCGCAGTTACTGGCAAACCGTCCTGATATCAAGCAGGCAGAGCTGGAATTAAAGGCTTCAAAGCTGGATGTGGAAGCGGCAAGAAAAGAATTTTACCCTTCTTTGGAAATTTCTGCAACATTAGGGTTGGAGGCTTTCAAACCATCTTATCTTGTTAAGTTACCGGAATCCATTGCTTATAATCTGGCAGGGGAGCTGGCAGGACCACTGATTAATAAAAGTGCGATAAAAGCCAATTTCCAGACTGCAGATGCAAAACAGATTCAGGCATTATACGAATACGATAAAACGATTTTGAATGCTTATCTGGATGTTGCGAATCTCATGTCAAAGGTTAAAAACATAGATCAGTATTATCAATTGAAATCACAGGAAACCAAAGCACTGGATCAATCTATTGATATTGCCAATCAATTGTTCCGTAATTCAAGAGCAGATTATCTTGAAGTTCTTTTGAACCAGAGAGATGCGCTGGATGCTAAAATGGAGCTTATTGAAGCAAAACAGAAACAGCTTAGTACAGTCGTCGATATCTATAAAAGTTTAGGCGGCGGCTGGAAATAAAAATATCATAATTCAATCAATAAACAGTTAATGTTTTAGGGTCAATTCTTTTAGGATTGGCCCTTTTTTATTTTTATACGACAGTTCTTGTCGCTGTGTAGAGATAATTTTGCATGAGAAAAATACATATCTATATTTTTTGTAATTGATATTCAGTTATGAATAGTATGGTTAATGTTAAATGATATAAACATATTTTTCAATGTCTTAAAAAATATTAAATTCGCGCAGTTTTAATAAACTAATTACTAACTCAGAAAACAACAACGAGAGAATGAAAAAATTCTATATCGGTGCATTCACTTTATGCACGGTCTTGGGCATCTCTGCCCAGGAAGTGGTATGGCAGAAAGACATCAAATCCTCTACTCAGGATTTTCTAAGCCAGGTCACCACAACCATCGACCAGCAGTATCTTATTACTGGAAGCTCTATTCAAAGCAATAAACAGCAGACTTCAGGAAGTAAGCAAAACAATGGTTATGATTTCCATTTGGTAAAACTCAACCAGCAAGGAAATGAAGTCTGGGAAAAATACTTCTCCGGATCCAATCATGATTATTTATCAGCCACAGTTACCACGCAGGATGGTGGATTTCTCTTAGCCGGAACCTCCTATTCAGGAAAAGGATTGGATAAAAAAGAGGATTCCAAAGGAGGATCAGACATCTGGCTGATCAGAATTAATGAATTCGGAGATGAACTATGGCAGAAAACCTTTGGAAGTTCTTCTGATGAAGAAGCCAGAGCTGTGATTCAAACGACCGATTTAGGATTCTTTGTTGCCGGAAATGTACAGAATGCTGCCAAAGGTTACGGTTCCAAAGACGTCTTGATTACGAGACTGGATAAGGATGGAAAAGAACTTTCACAATTAATTTTAGGGGGAAAGGGCTTAGATGAAGTAGAGAAAATGATTCCAACAAAGGACGGCGGAGCCTTATTGGGAATCTACTCCAGAAGTTCCGAGGTTCGTGTTTCGGGATCTGAAGCTAAAACCCGTGAAACTACTGCCACGAACCCTGCATCCCGCAACCTGCTATCTGCAACCTCAAAACAAACTGATAACTTCGGTGAAGGCGACTACTGGATTGTCAAATTAGACAAGAACGGAAAAGTAGAATGGGAAAAGAACTTTGGTGGTAAAGGAGATGACCATATCAGAACTCTGGCTTTAACTTCAAGTGGTTTCATCATTGGTGGAGAATCCAGATCAGAAAGATCAGGAAACAAAACCGTAGGCATTGAAGAAGGAACAGACCTTTGGTTAGTTTCTTTAAACGAAAGAGGGGAAGAACAATGGCAGAAATCCTACAACTTCAAGAATCGTGATATTTTAATGAGTATGAGTGTCCTTCATTCTGCAGATGATAAATCTTCCAAAGGAATATTATTGGGAGGTTACACTCAGGCAGAAGGAAGAATAGAAACCGATGACGAAACCTTCTGGATGCTGTACTTGGATCAGAATGGCAATGAACAGTGGAGAAAGCATATCACCGGAGAATCCAGAAAGAAGGAAGAAAGACTTTCTGATTTAAAATTGAATAGAGATGGCTCCATTATTCTGGCAGGAACCAGTGCCGAAGAATTGGGAAAAGAGAACTGGAAGATTGTGAAATTGGGAGACAAGCAGGTTGATCAGTTAATCGAAAAATACGATATCAAAATCTATCCAAATCCTGTTTCAGAGTATGCTTATATAGAAATCGGTTTTGATTTTAAAGAGGCTGATATTCTATTGTATGACATGAGTGGGAGACAGCTGCAAAATATAAAAACCAAGAACAGAGTAACCAAGATCAATACCCAAGCTTTTGTTCAGGGAGCTTATCTGGTGACGATAAAAACGGATACGAATAAAACCGCAAATGCAAAACTGATTAAGAAATAAACTGAGGACTATGAAGAAAACATTTTTATGGCTGGTATTTTTTTTATACTATGCTTTATATAACGGGCAAAGCCAAAATGATGCGGTTATAAGACCAACTCCTTCCATTGCAGGATTGTCTACTTACAATACAGTACCTGTTTCTATACAAACAGGGATCCCTGAGATTTCCTATCCATTAATTAGTCTGGAAACGGCAAATAAATCTGTCAGTGTCAATTTAGGTCTTAGTTACCATGCGGCTAATACTTCTGCTAAAGATTTAACAAGTGAAGTAGGAAAAGGATGGGCATTTTTATCAGGAGGCTCTATTTCCAGAGAGATTTTTGAGGATTTTGATGAATCTTTTGATGACTCTAACTTTCATGCTTATCAGAAAAACGAATTTGATGATATTTATAATTTTAATATTCCTGGAGAGTCTGGAAAATTCAGATTTGTAAGAGATACATTGCATAATACCTTTGAAATGGTAAAGCTTACGCCCTTTACCTCTAAAATTGAATACAACCGTAACAATAATCAGGCAACTCTTATTTTAGATTCTTTTACCATAACAAGTGAAACCGGGATTAAATATGTATTTAAAGACTATGATATAGGACTTATGAATGTTTTTGTTTGGTATCATCCTGATCCTGCGGTGGGAGATATTTATACAGAAAAAAAATACAGAAGTGCTTTCTATCTCTCTTCCATCCTTGATGAAAATGGGCAAGAGTTGGTAAAATACACTTATTTAAGGGACTTTAAATATGCTCTTGGTACAAATATGCCAATTGTTGAAACTGAAACCAATAAGCTAGTTCGTATCGAAACAAAAGGATATGGGATTGTAGAAATTAATTATGACAAGAATGAATCGCTTAGAAAAGGCAATGATATTTTTGCAATCAATAATGTGGTTCTTAAAACTGCAAATAATAATTTTATAAAAAAATATATATTTGATTATTCTTATGATGGTTATTATCCTAATTCCTGGGAAAATACTTCGATAGCCTATAGGATTTTAAAATCATTTAGCCAGATAGATTCCAATGGAAAAACAATTGAAAAATATACTTTTGATTATGGAGGATTTAGTTATGAAACTCCGTATTATAATATTCATGGTTATGTTAATGGTAAATTATACAATACATATACTTTTTTAAATAAAATAACATTACCTACAGGAGGAACTATTCTATATAATTTTGAAATGATGCAGCATTCTGCTATAAAAGGAATTCCAAGAATTAAGAATATTAAATATTTTAATAATTTACCTGATAATATTATGGGTTTCTATAATATAACTCCTGCGAGAATCGAAGAATATGATTATAATAAATTTGATAATTCCGGAGACTCCAAATATTTGGTAGAGGGGGGAGTTCTTGATAATTTAGAATTAGCCAATCCTGCTTTTATTTATAAAAATGTAAAGGTATCCCAAGGAAGCAATATAGGGTATACCAAATATTATTTTAAAGCTCCTGATGCTTATGATTTTGATAATATTAATAGAATTTGGCCAAACTATAATCTTACCCGTGGAGGGCTAATTGATAAAAAAGAAGTGTATAACTCTTTAAATCAAAAAGTATCTGAAGATGTGTTTGATTATACAATTGTTGAGTATAATACTCCTAAATATCTGGTTGCTCCAAGTTATGTAGGCTCAAACTTTTATATAAAAACAACCTGGATAAAAGACAGTAAAGTAACTTCTAAAAATTATTTTGATTCCGGTGTTATGGAAACTAAGAATGAGGTATTCAGAAATAACCATAATAATAAGCCTAATCTGGAGAGATCAACTTCATTTGATGGAAGCATAAAAGAGACTACATATCAATATGCCCAGGATAAAAACAACCAAAAGCTTATTAGTGCTAATATGACTGGAATTCCTTTAGAAACAACTTCTATTATTAAGAAAAATATTTCTGATACAGGAAAAATAATGGCAAGATCAGAAACTAAATATGACAATGCCGGAAATAAATATCCATCTTCTGCAGTTTCCTATGATTCGCAGAATATACTGGCATCTGAAGTAACTTTCAACCGTTATGATATAAAAGGAAATCTAGAACAATATACAACCAAAGAAGGAATTCCTGTTTCCATAGTGTGGGGATATAACAAAACACAGCCGATTGCTAAGGTAGAAGGAGCTGCTTATGATCAGATTGCTCAGTATGTGGCAGGAATTATATTGATATCTGAAATAACGGGCAATTCAGAACAGAATTTTCAAAATGCTCTTGATGACTTTAGAAATAATACTAACCTTAGCAGCTATCAGATTACTACGTATTTATATGATTCTTTAGCAAGAATGAAAATAATGACCCCTCCGACAGGAATCCGTGCTGTTTATCAATATGATTCGGCTGGAAGACTGGAAAAAATACAGCAGGAGGATGGCAAGTTATTGAAGAAATACGAGTACAATTACAAACATTGATTATAAGTTATGAATACTTTAAAGCAAAGTTCAACATTCTAACTTTTAATTTCTAATATCTTAAATAAGATGAAAAAACTATTACTAATATTCAGTTTCTTGTGTGCTGGTCTGTCTGAAGCACAAACATCAACTGAAAACTATATATCTACTATAGATTGTCTTAACGATGATTGTACAAAAAAAGCATATACAGTACAATATTTTGATTTGTTAGGAAGACCTAAACAGATTGTTAATGTTCAAGCCACCCCATCAGGAAAAGATGTTGTTACTCATCTCGAATATGATGAGTTTGGAAGACAGGTTAAGAAATATCTTCCGGTCCCTCAGCTTTCCACAGGCTCAGGGAGTTATTATTCCGGACCACTGGGTGTTTATCCGACAACTTATGGAAACGAAAAGATTTATTCAGAGAAAATTCTTGAAAAATCACCATTACAGAGGGTTTTACAACAGAAACAGGTTGGAAATGATTGGAATACGAAACCTGTTGTTTTTGGTTATGATGTGAATAATATTGAGGATCATGTCAAAAAATATGAAGTGGTGACTACATGGAGTCCTACATTGAAAGTCTACACTAATGAACTTTTACCTGCATCAGAATATCTTCCCGGGCAGCTGATAAAAAATACTGTTACCGATGAAGATGAAAATAAGACTATAGAATTTAAAGATGGTTCCGGGCAGACAGTATTGGTAAGAAAAGCCATAGATGCGTCCAAAAATGCAGATACCTATTATGTCTATAATGATTACAAGCAGCTTGCATACGTGGTCCCTCCTTTGGCTTCAATAGCTGTTCTGGATCCAACTTCGCTAAATAATCTTTGTTATCAGTATGTATATGACAGTAAAAATCGACTGGCTGAGAAAAGATTGCCGGGAAAAGGTTTGGAGTACTTTGTATATGATAGACAAGATAGAATTGTGGCAACACAAGATATCAATTTAAGAGAGAAAGGGCAATGGATGTATACCAAATATGATAAGTTTGGGAGAATAGGTTTTACTGGGATTTCAACTGGTGGAGATCGAAATATAGAACAGGCAATAGCTGATGGATTTATAGATAATAATGTAAAACGTACTGATTTTGTTTTTTTTAACAGGCAGGGGTTAGATGTTTTTTATGATCCGAACGGCACTTATCCCAATATTAATTGGGTAACGATGCTGTCTGTAAATTATTATGATACTTATCCCTCCTATCCTACTGGGGCAGAAGTACCGAATTTTATTGCCGGGCAGAAAGTATTGAAACAATTGGGGCAAAGTACAACCGCTAAAAATACGGTAAGTCTTCCTGTAGCTTCCTATATAAAAAATATAGAAGATGATAACTGGACAAAAGCTTTTACCTATTATGATGAAAAAGGAAGAATCATAGGATCTTACACCAATAACCATCTTGGCGGATATACCAAAACAGAGTCTGAACTTGATTTCGCAGGAGTTACAAAGCAAAGTAAGGTATATCATAAAAGATTGGCATCAGATACTGAAAAAGTGATTACCCAAACATTCACTTATGATGGACAAAACAGATTATTGATTCATAAACATCAGGTAGACACTAACCCAGAAGAGATCTTGGTGCAAAATGAATACAATGAACTATCCCAGATAAAAAACAAAAAGTTGGGTGGGACTACTATTGCTCAGCCACTTCAAAGTATTGATTATACCTACAATATCAGAGGGAGTCTAACCAAAATTAATGACCCTGCTAATCTTAATGGAAAACTATTTGGATATGAATTGAAATACAATAATCCTGTTAATCCGAATATAGCCCCCGGAAGGTTTAATGGAAATATAGCAGAGATAGACTGGAAAAATGCATCGGAAGATGTATTAAAGCGATATAATTATGTTTATGATGGGTTAGGCAGGTTAAAGGATGCGGTGTATTCCGAACCTAACGATACAGCCCCATTTAATAATAATTATAATGAGCATCTTACCTATGATGTGAATGGGAATATTAAAACATTAAAAAGGAATGCTTTCCCTGTTACTGGAACCACCGCAACCCAGGTAGATGACTTGATGTATGAATATACAGGAAACCGTCTGGTCAAAGTTGTAGAGAACGCTTTAAATGACACTGGATATGAAGGTGGGAATAATACCATTTCTTATGATCTGAACGGAAATATGAAAGATATGCTGGATAAAGGAATAAAATCCATTAAGTACAATTATCTTAATCTTTCTAATGAATATTTGGTTCAGCAGAATACTATTTTTGGACAAACTTCAGAAGCCAATATCAGCTACCTTTATAGGGCAGATGGAGCCAAACTTAGGAAGACCCATTTTAGTCCCGGAAACAGAATGATTAAGTCATCAACTAGAATTACAGATTATCTGGATGGTTTTCAGTATTCTTATGTTGAAGGTGGTGGACCCTGTATTACCTGTCGTACAGGAAATGCTTTTGAACAACAGGCTTACAAAGGAATCCTGAATCCCCTATTTCCAGGTACTCCGGAATGGAAATTAGATTTTGTAGCCACTGCAGAAGGCTTTTATAGTTTCACAGAAAACCGCTATATTTACCAATACAGAGATCACTTGGGAAATACCAGAGTAACTTTTGCGAAAGGAAGTGAGGGTACCCCTGAAATTATTGATACCAATAATTATTATCCTTTTGGTCTTAATCATATTTCAGAAATGCTAAGTACCTCTAATTTTGGAAGTTTCTATAGTTATAAATATAACGGGAAAGAATTGCAGGAAACAGGAATGTATGATTACGGTGCAAGGATGTATATGCCTGATCTGGGAAGATGGGGTGTTGTGGATGCAATGGCTGAAAAGTTTAGTTCTCTAAGCCCATACAATTATGCATTAAATAGCCCTGGAATGATCATCGATCCAGATGGAAATTTTGCAGTAAGTTATTCTGGAGAAGCAGCACAAGAAGCTTTTAGATCTTACAGGGAGACTATGTCAGTAAGTTCTGAAACTTCATCAGGTAATTACTTTACAGGTTTAGGTTCTTCGCCTTTTGGAAAATATGATTGGGTTATGAGAAAAGATGGATCTATCTATTGGGATAAAAATGCAAATGATTATTATTCAACAAAAATTGATGAAATTTACTTAGGTAAGGAAATAGGTATGACATTTAATAGTTATATTGATGAAAAGTTATGGGATGGTCCCAATAGTAAAGCTCCAGGAGATAAATTAACAAGTACTATAATCCTAACAGGTAGAGAAAACTCTAAAGGAGAATTGATTAGTTTGGTTGGAAGGTCATCGATAGAAATTGGCTGGACCCCTATTGGTACGGCGAGAGATTATTATCCAGGTGAAGGAGGAAGTAATAATGTATTTAATATGAAAACCACGTCAACTGGTATTAATGTAAACTTTGAACAGCATGCAAGTGTTCCTTGGCAAGAACATTTTGCAATAAATGCAATGGGTTTAAAAATAGTGGATGTAGCTCAAAAATTAAATATTAATTATAATAAAAATAATGGTAATTTATCTATTGACGCATATACCAACATTTTTCCTTCTGCAACTTTATATGTTCAAGGGACTGTAGCTATGCAGTATAACCAGCCATCATTTATGAAATCGCATGCCATACCACCAGTTAAAGGAATACAATCAACCCCGAGGGGAATACCTGTACCTAAAACTGATACATCTAATTATCCATCTAAGTTTTATAAAAGAAATTAATATGTTCAAAGCTAATTTTTTAAATATATTATTTTACATATTGGTAAAATATTTAATATTCTACATCTTTATGATGTTTAAAAATGATAATTTTTATCTTATCAGTCCAGGTATTAGGGATGTAGCTGATTTGTTTTACTACTTATGGATGTTTTTATTTTTTCCGGTTATAGTTTGTATTCTTTTTTTAGTTCCTTTATATTATTCCTTTAAAATAAGAAAATATCCATATTTCATTTTAATAAATATCATTATCTTAAGTATTGAATATTGTTTATATACATATTTCGCTTCTCAATTGGATTTATGGAATGGGATTTATAATGTTATTATAAGTGCAATTTTATTTTGGGTGTTTTTTCACAAACTTATAAAAGTAAAATTTGTTAATGCATAAATTGCTTTCCGTGTACAAAACTTCCCCGCTGTAACGAGCGTCTCGCTCGTGTCCGTGAATAAGAGTAAAAACCACTGCTTTTGCAGTGGTTTTTACTCTCTTTTTCTAGAGAAAATGCTATATCTAGCATTATAGAGATACCTGCTCGCAGTCTATTTAGTGATTTTAATGATTCTAATGATGGACCTTTTGCTTCTCTAGATAAGCCATCGTCTCCATATTCTTCTTTAGCAAGACAGAAAGCACTAAATTCAAAAGATTCAAAAGGAGTTGTTAAAATGGATTATCTTCAAGCTAACCCCATCACAGCAAATTTTGATTGGAATGAGCAAATGTGGGGAAGATCAAATGTGTCTTGGTATAAATTAGGAGATGAAACACTTTTTTTAATGACTGATTCTAAGTCACAAGAGTCATTGTTTTATAGATTACCAGTAAATAATTTTGAAAGAACCGAAGGAAAGTTAAAAAGCTTTGGAAATACATATCAGACTTATATATGGACTGAAAGCAATTCCGAAATTCAAAAAAAAGTAATTAACCCAACCTTAAAGAACGTTTTTAAACAAGCTATAACACCACCATACTAACAAGACCTAGATTTTAAATCGAACAACTTAAATTTAATAAATATGAAAAAAAGTATAAGTTTAATTTTATTACCTTTTTTATTTTCTTGCCAAAATATTAGTAATGAAGATATATATGGAAAATATTCACCCATATCATACAAGAATACATACGACACTTTAACGATTAACAAGGATGGGGTTTATAACAGAGTAATTTACAATATAAAAGGGAAGAAATTGTTGAATTACAATTCGAAATACAAATTAGAAGGTAACACAATAGAGTTTAATGATTTTTATTTAAATTTTGATAAAGATTTAATTGCCTTTCCAGAAGATGTGAATGATACTGATATGACCTATACTACTTTTTTTGAGAAAAAAGATAAGAATATTGTACTTTGCTTTGGCTACCATGATGGGGAGAATTGTTATAAAAAGATTATAGAATAAAAAAACACTGAGCAAAGTCCCACTAGTGCGAGCGTCTCACTCGTGTCAATAAATAAAACCATTGCTTTAGGAGTGTTTTTTATACTCTTTTTTTGCCCATAAATAATGCAGGCGCCCTGCTGCGCAAAGTCTGAGACTTTGAGTAGATAAAAATAACCCACCACAATTGCGGTGGGTTTTGTTTTATATAATATAGTGTTCTGCTTTCATATATAAAGCAGAACTAAAGTGTAGTAATGTCTTTAAGTTTGGAAGCTTTGATAAAAGTACCTGTTATGCAAAGTCTCTTGACTTTCAGCTAATGGAAAATCATTGTAACTATAGTGGCTTAAATTGTTATTTTAAGAAAGCTTCTTACCCGGCTATCAAAGTCCCGCTAACCACTCTATAAACAGTCTCCAGCCACTATAACAAGCCTCTCCAGCCCCTTACCCAAATGGCTAGAACCAGTTCAGAACAGCCTAAAGACCCTTAGTCATCGGTCTCTAACCCGTTCAATAAGTGCCTGTAACCCCTTATCAAAGTGGGCCAGCCCCTTAGGAACCACCTTTAGCCCGTTTCAAAAGTCCCTATAGCCGCTTGTAGAAGGGGTTGGTGAAGGGGGTAGTAAATGTATTTTCGGAGTAATGAAAACAGGTCGTATCGGAATATTTTAATTTCCTAACTTTGTAATAATCAACAATAATCAACAATAATCAACAATAATCAACAATAATCAACAATAATCAAACAAATATGTCAATCACCAACGAAGATCAAATGATCGGAATGCAAAAAGTAAGTGAAGCCGTTGCCTATACTCTGAAGAAGATGATGGATTATGCTGAACCGGGTATGACCACAAAAGATCTTGATGAGTATGGCGCTAAAATTCTAGAAGATTTCGGGGCAAAATCGGCTCCTTATCTGACGTATGGATTCCCTGGCTGGACGTGTATCAGCGTGGATAATGAATTCTGCCACGGTATTCCGACAGATCAGAGGATTTTGAAAGAAGGAGATCTAATCAATATTGATGTTTCTGCAGAGCTGGATGGATATTGGGCGGATAATGGAGGTTCTTTTGTTATTGGAAAAGATATTCATGGACATCAAAATCTTGTGGAGGCATCAAAAGATATTTTGAGAAAAGCGATCAGCAACATAAAAGGTGGAGTGAAAATCGCAGACATAGGACATTTAATGGAAACAGAAGCGAAGAAAAGAGGTCTTAAAGTCATTAAGAATCTTGCCGGGCATGGAGTAGGCAGAAGCTTACACGAGCAGCCTGATGAATTGCTGAACTACAGAAACCGTTATGATTCCAGACGTTTTAAGAAAAACTCTGTCGTGGCTATTGAAACTTTTATTTCTACCGATTCCAATATCGCTGTAGAATTAAAAGATGGCTGGACAATGGTAGGAAACAAAGGCGGGTATATGGCTCAACACGAACATACCATTGTAGTGACCGACGGAAAACCGATCATTTTAACCCAAATGAACGAAATCCTGAATTAGAAAAATGAAATATCGTTCATTGTATGCAGAATAAACCACCAAGATAGGTATGACAATAAAAGTTTTTTAAGGCACAAGAATTTTATCTTAATTTCCTTGCTGAAAATCTTTGATTTTCTTGCGCCTTAAAAAATATATCAGGATTAAAACTTTGCGTCTTTGCGTTAAAAAAAGTTATTTTTTTAATTTCAAAACTTCATCCAATCAACTTGTTGATTCCATCTTTGCTTCCTTTTATTCAATATTCACAATTAAAAAATTTGCGTTAAAAATAAAATTTTAAAACAGTCGTATCTATAATCAAAAGTCTTTCAGAACTGATGCATAATCTGGATTGAAACCATTTTCCATAGTCCCTTCTACACGATACGTTTCTACATCCGTAATTCCGGTATAACTTCTGAAAACATCTTTGAGATAAGCAGAAATATAATCCGGAGCATCTTCAGCACTTCTTCCGCCGGAAGCAACAGCGAGATACACTTTTTTATCTTTAAACTGTCCCACACGATTCCAATGTTCATCAAAAACATACGTAACTCCCGCCCGGATCAGCTGATCTAGCCATGCTTTCAAAGGGGTTGAGATTCCCAGATTAAACATAGGAGTTCCAATGACAATAATGTCAGCCTCACGTACTTCATCTACAATCGTATTGGCATATGAAAGAAGCAGTTTACTTTTTTCATCATACAATCCAGGATGTTTATAAAACTCATAAATTGACTCTTCATTTGCATAAGGTGGTATATCCTTCACCAGATGCCGTACAGTGACTTGATAATTCCTGTTTTGTTGTAAAATTTTGTCAACGATAGCCGAACTGAGACCCCTACTGTAGGATAGACTTCCCCTCGCGCTGGAAATGATGTGCAGAATATTCTTCATACTATTTTTTGTCCTAATGACGATCTTATTTTCATCATGGGGACAGGTTCATATAGTTTTATCCGTTATAAACTCTTAAAGTATTTTACAGATGAAAGTTCAAAGTGAATTGTTAAAGACCAAATACTTTGCTATATTTATAGGATCAAACCACTTCACAAAAACTTAACTGCTATGAAAAAAGTTCTTTTACTCCTTTTGGGAATCGTTATTATTCTGGCTGCTGTAGTATTGATCAAAACCTACACCTATCCATTTAAGAAAAATAATATCGGAGCAGGTGAGGGGTGGAAACCTGTGAAAAATGATTCTGCCGTAATGAGATTTTCGGGCGGAATAAAAATTCCTACTGTTTCTACCGGAAGTTTGGGTGAATTCAATTATGCACCGTTTGATCAGTTCAAAACCTATTTAAAAACATCTTATCCTTTAGTTTATCAGAATACAGAAAATGTTGAAGTGAACCAATATGGGTTGGTGTTCAGACTTAAAGGAAGCAATCCGTCTCTGGAACCCATTCTATTCCTTTCCCATATGGATGTTGTTCCTCCGGGAGATGCCGATATCAAAAATAATGAAGAAAACATATTCCGTCCGGATGACAAGCCGCTGGATCCTGTTGCAAAAGTATCAGAAGATTGGGAATATGCCCCTTTTTCAGGAGCGGTTGCCAATGGAAGGATCTATGGAAGAGGAGCGATAGACATGAAAGGAATGCTTTTTTCCTTAATGGAATCTATGAATTCTATGATCAAAAACAAACAGATTCCCCAGCGTGATATTTATCTGGCTTTCGGTTTTGATGAAGAAGTGGGCGGACAAAAAGGAGCAATTCAGATTGCCGATTATTTTAAGAAAAAAGGTCTGAAGTTCGATGCCGTTTATGACGAAGGAGGACTGATTATGAGAAAGGGAAATGTAGCGGGAATAGATACAGATGTTGCTGTTGTGGGATGTGCTGAAAAAGGATTTCTTTCCGCAAAAATAAAAGTCAAAGGACTTGGCGGACATTCTTCTATGCCTCCTATGGAAAGCGCTATTGGAAAAGCGGCCGTTATTATGCAGCGTCTGGAAGATCATCAGATGAAACCTGTAATCACTCCACTCATTAAAGAGTTTTTTAATAATATTGGAGGTGAAATGCCCTTCACGACAAGAATGGCACTGGCGAATCAATGGCTGTTAAAGCCTGTACTGATTTCCCAGCTTACCAAAAACAATACGACCAATGCCCTAGTAAGAACAACAACCGCTCTCACCATGATGAAAGGAAGTGATGGTACCAATGTACTTTCTCCTGAAGTGGAATTTGTCGTTAATTTCAGACTGCTTCCCGGAAATTCGGTGAAAGATGTAAGAGATCATATTGCCAAAGCGACTGAAGGCTTTGATGTTGAGGTAGAAGAAATTGACAATACAAGAGAAGCTTCTGCAATTTCTCCAACCAATACAAAGGCTTTTAAATTAATTGAAGCCGGAGTGAAGGAAATTCACCCTGGAGCGATTGTCACTCCATATCTAACAATGGCAGGGACAGATGCCGGTAAATATGAGATTGTGAGCAAAAACGTATACCGATTTATGCCCATCAAGATCAACAGTGCAGAGCAGCAGAGCATTCACAGTACCAACGAATATCTCAGCATTGAAAACTACCTGAAAATGATTCATTATTTTGAATATATAATGAAAAATTATGACAAGTAATATTTGAGGATGATAATGTTTTAGATGTTTCAAGATTCGTGATGATAAATCATCAATTCGTTATTTTAAAATTTGTATTTAGTAGCCTATTGACAACTGATTTTACAAAGTAAAATTGACCGTTGCTTGGCATCTTGATTCTTGGCTCTTGGTTCTTACATCTTAATTCTCTCTCTAAAACTTTCCACAAAAAATATATTACGTCAAGTTTTGTCGCATTACGAGTATAGCTTTGTCATATCAAAATTACAGAGCTATGGAATTGCCATTTTACTTAAACTTTAACGACTTTGAAAGTAATTATTACGATAACCTTGAAAAATGGTTTGAAGAATATCATAACACCAGCGAAACAGATTATCTGAAAGCGCTGGCTGAACTTTACAGCCCCTATGTCTATTACAATTTTGCAGAAGACAGGTTAAAGCAGGATGCTTCCATAGAAGTTAAAGACTGCTTTTTTCCTTACCATGAGAAAATCGGAATTTCTTTTTGTATTGATTGTGAAAACGGAACTTCGCCAGCCAATGGGATTCATCAGGTATTTGAATTTAAAAATATTTCGATGATGGAATATGCCCAGCATATTCTCGATAAAATCAATAAGTTTTGTTCCAAAAATGCCAATACCCTGGATAGCAGTAAAAATATTCTGGACTATATCAATAACTATACTATCATCACATCGGTAGAAGGGGTAGGGTTTTGTATCAGCTACAATAGACATCAGAAGGCAATTCCCTTTTTGAAGGCTTATCTTCCATACTATGGCCAGACGGTTAATATGGCGGTATATAGAGATTTTCTCTTCTCCATTGTGCAGATTGCTGAATTCATAGATCAGAAGCTGAAAAATGTGCACGCTTTTAAACATACTATTTATGCCAGTTCAAGATCAGAGGCGAAATTCAAAGTACAGATGAGCCGCCAGTTTCTGACCTTGTGCAATTAAGATTTTACACCAAACATTCATACTTAATTATATTGCGGAAAAACTTATGTTTTTCAAACAAATCCCAGTCAGCGATGATTGGGATTTTGTTTATGTTATACTATATGTCCTTTATAGATTATCTTTTTTTATAAGGAATATTCCATACCACATCAGCTGCCAGGTAATGTACACCTCCATGATGAATACTTTTGCTGCCTCTGATAAGATCATCCATATATCCTATATCTACTGTAAAAGGAGAATTGGGGATTGTGAACATATAATAAGCCGCAATACGCATTTCACGATATCCAAATGAACTCCACTCAGAATTCGGTTCATTGAGATGACTTATAGAAAACAGAGCTTCAGCACTCAATGCCAGTTTCTGATTGTTTTTAGGGGATAAATTGTAAGTCAATTGACTTTTGATACGGGTTCGAAGTTGAAAATCTTCCTCTACTTTATGAAAGTCTGCATCAAAAAACTTCCTGAATTCCTGTCGCACCGTATTTTTCAGTTTCCATTGTTGCCCAAGGTCAAAAGTATAGGCATATCTTCCGTATATCCTGAATTCCTGTTCTGTACTTTCTTTCTCATAAGGAGCCGTGCTTTCATACTGAGGCTGCCTGCGGTAGCTGATCGCATAGCTGTATTGTTGATGAGGAGCAAAGGAATGATAAACCTCGTGATTTAAAACAATGATAGCTTGCTTTGAAAATAAATTATGGTTATCCGGACTGCTTTTTCTTCCGATGGCAACATAGCTTAAAGCCTGTTTCTTACCTAAAGAATCCAACTGTTGCTTCACTCCGAAAGCACCCCAGAATGCATTATGGGCATCTCCCAATCCCGGGGGACTGATCTGTGCCTTGATGTATGTTCCTATGCATCCCAATAAAAATAAACCTGCAAAAATTTTCTTCATGCTCAATAGTGTAGATAACTGCTTTATGATTGATTTACAATGACTGCGAAACCATAGAATAGATAAAAATATCATCGATACGCAGAAAGAATACTTTATTCTGCCAAATTTAGAAGCTTTGTTCATAGAATGTTTATTCAAAATCTTTTAATAGTGTTTAAAAACAAGACAAAATAAAGACCTGATTTAGGATAGAATTAGGAATAAAATAAATTGTGGATAATATGTTGATAACTTGTTAACAACTCATATAAAGCGGTGCTTCTATAAATAAGTTAAAGCAAGAACCTCTCTCACTACTTGGTTTACTTATTATCTCCAGGCATTCACTTAAGCACAAGCTCAATAGGATTTAAAATTTATTTAGAATAGTTCAAATTAATATTGTAGGAGAATTTGCTATTTCTTTATTTTGCACTTTTATTTATAATTATTTTAAATAAGGCTGGAAAATGATACAATCTAATGAATGTGTGCCCTCATTGGGGCATATGACTCATTCTGGAATTACCACACGGAATGATATTGCAACCCATCACAAAATACAATCGCTTAAACGATTTTTAATCTTCTTATTCTCTTTGCTCAGTTTTACAACTCTGTATGCTCAGGATTTACAGGGAGGCATAACCGGAAAGGTGAATATGGTAGATGGGCAGCCTCTGAGAGCAATATCAGTTTCATTGTTGGAAACAGAACGCCAGACCCTGACAGATGATGATGGGAATTATCATTTTGCAAACCTTAACGCGGGAACATACACTTTAAAATTCCAGATTCTTGGAAGCAAAGAAGTCCGTCTTTCTGTTGAAGTGAAAGCGGGTGAAGACATAAAGCTCGACTATCAGCTGACAAAAGAAAATATTCAGGCGATACAGGAGGTTGTCATAATGAAAAATACAAATAGGTTTTCCAAAAAGGAAAGCGGATTTGTAGCAAGACTGCCGTTGAAAAATTTAGAAAATCCACAAGTCTACAACACGGTTACCAAAGAATTATTTCAAGAACAGGTGGCGGTAGATCTTGGAAGTATTTCCAAAAATGTACCAGGGGCTGGAGTTCCTATGATTGCCAATCAGGGAAGAGTAACATTTCGTTCAAGAGGATTCGAAACAGAACCCAACGCACGAAACGGTGTAGCGGGAGCTGCATTTTCAGTAATTGATCCTGTGAACCTTGAACGTATAGAAGCTATTAAAGGACCGTCGGCGACCTTGTTTGGGAAAAGTGTAGCCAGCAGCTATGGTGGTGTATACAATAGAGTAACGAAAAAACCTTATAATAAATTTGGTGGCGAAGTAGGCTATGTAGGAGGAAGCTGGAGTTATAACCGGTTGACAGTGGATGTGAATACTCCCGTAAACAAAGACAGAACAGCTCTTTTCCGTCTTAACGCTGCAGGAACGTTTGAAAAGAGTTTTCAGGACCTCGGATTTACCAATTCTTTAGCCATTGCTCCTAGTTTTTCTTATCAGATCAATGATCGTATGTCGCTTCTTCTGGATGTGGAATTTAACCAGGCCAAGGGAACATCCGTTGTTCGTTTTAATCCTTATACAGGAAGCAATAAAACCCAGTCTATTGCGGATATGAAGTTTCCGTACTATAAAAAATTCCTGGGTGATGATCTGGCGTATGAAACACAGATGATGAACATCTTTGCTCAATTGAATTATAAAGTTTCTGAAAACTGGACCTCACAGACTATATTATCCCGAGCAAGATCTACAATCAATGGGTATATTTCTGCAATTAATGGGAAAACAGACTCTACAGCAAGTGCTCAGGTGATGGTTGGTACAACTTCGTTTATTGCAACCAATATCCAGCAGAATTTTATTGGGGATTTCCATATCGGACGTTTCAGAAACAGAATGGTTGTAGGATTGGATTATTATAACAATTCAAATCATTTTGACCGTTATCATACCAACACCAAAGTATTCAACTTTGTTCATCCTTCAGCAGATTTTAGAGTCAATCAAAATATAATTGATGCCCTTACCACAACGTCTGCTTTCAGAAAAGAAAATAATAGTGATAATACATATGCTGCGTATGTATCGGATGTATTCAATATTACCGACCAGCTTATGGTAATGGCCAGTTTGAGGGTAGATCGGTTTCAGTTTAAAGGAGTATATGATATCACAACAGGGGAGATCAAAGGAGGACTGAGCAATAGTGGAACCCAATCGGGACCTTATGGGCAGACGGCTCTTTCACCTAAGATGGGAATTGTTTACGAAGTATTAAAGAATAAACTTTCCTTGTTTGGAAATTATATGAATGGTTTTAATAATGTAAGCGGAGTAGATATTAATGGAAATACATTCAGACCGGAGTATGCCAATCAGTTGGAATTTGGAGTGAAAGCAGATATTTTCAACCACAGATTGGTAGGAACATTAAGCTATTATAACATCCGTGTAGATAATATTTTAAGAACCAATCCTGATGATATCAACTATTCAATACAAGATGGAACACAGCTAAGCAAAGGAATAGAAGCTGAAATTACAGCCAATCCGTTTGATGGATTGAATATTGTAGCAGGATATGCTTATAATGACAGTAAATATACCAATGCCAATCCTTCCGTTAATGGTTTAAGACCTGCATTGTCAGGACCTGCTAATATGTATAATTTTTGGATCAGTTACAGGATTTCTGAAGGTAAATTGAAAGGCCTTGGAATAGGTGGTGGTGGAAATATGGGATCATCTTCTTATCAAACCAATACACAAACGGCCAAAGTCATTATTCCATCTTATAAAATGTTTGATTTGGGCATATTCTATGATCAGCCAAAATATAGAGTAGGATTGAAATTCGATAATATTACCAATGAAAAAGCGTGGTCTGTACGTTTGACACCTCAGGCTCCATCACGTTTTCTTGGAAGTGTTTCTTTAAAGTTTTAAATAAGATGATAATCATTGAAAATCCCGGATCATACGTCCGGGATTTTTATTTTGCCGATTTAAAGAAGATCAGTTGATCCAGAGGCAATAATTATTACGATACCGTATTTTTCCATAGGTGTTTCCCTGGAATGTTCCTGGAGTATTGTCTTGCCAGTCTTGCCTGATTACATACAGTCCCGGAAGAGTCGGTTTAAAAACGGCTTGATTATTTTCATCAATTGAAATATTCTTTTCCCAGTTTTCAGGGTTGAATATTCTGATTGGAGTTCCCTTTTCTACGGGTTTCATATTCCGATATGGATAAACCGTGTAAACACCATTTTTTTCCTGAAGAATAATATCCATAAACTGGGTAGGGGATCCCATATTGGAATGCTGTCCAACATGGTAATCACCACACATAAAATCGATAGGACGTACATTTTCCTGAGGGTTTTTAGAACGCAGCAGCACAGGCAGCTGATCATTCATTCCTAAAATCCGGTAGCTTCCCTCTTTATCAGGAGTGAAAGTTCCTTCCCAATGATCTCCCACCATTTGTAATTCAAGCTTTGACTTTTCTCCTTTGATGTTAAGAATATAAAATTTGAAATTCTTAATCTCATGAAATTCCGGTCCGGTAGTACGATGGCGCTCACTAAGATCATTAATAAAGCCATAGCAGACCTGAATTTTTACAGGATCTTTTAATTTTCCCGATCCATGAATTTCCATCCAGTAAGCACTGGCTTTTGTAAGCTGGGGAACTAGAAAAACAGCTAAAAATAACAGCAAAGGGAAGGCTGTCCGTAGTTTATACATATTGATCAAATCATATTTTAATAAGCTAATGTAGTGAAAAATGGGATAGGTGAAATTTTGTTATTTAACATCAAATTGCCACAATAGTAAATACTGTGGCAAATCTGATTTATGGAACTGTGGACTGTGATTTTTAGTTTAGTTTTTTCCTGTTTTACACATAGCATCCCATGTGGTCCAAAAATGAGCATTGATCGCTCCGATAGGAGGTTTTGTGCTATCAGCAACGATCCCTACCATAGAGGCACAATTGGAGTTGCAGCCTATTTCATTATAACTTCCGGCCTGTGGCGGAATCTGGCGCCATGTACCGGTAGATGCACTTAATAATTCTACCTTAATATCAAAGATCCCTGAAAGATTAGGGGTGTGAATTTGCTTGGTAGGATTTTCACTTGAAATGGAATCACTCCAGTTTCCCTGTGAGAATGTAACTCTCCATGTAGAAATCATCTTGGATGTTTCGTTTTGAGGAGAAAGATATACCCAGAACTGTGCTCCGTTTCCAAGTTGCACATTGCCTGAGGAATTTGCGTTTACACTTGTAGATGTCATGTTAAGTTGGTTTTTGTGGTTATTTTATATTTCAAAGTAACAAAGAACGAAACAGATATTGTATAGTACAAATGACCAATTATTGAGTTGGGTATAAATACCTATTAAAGAAGAACGGGTAACCCTTTTGTAAATGGGTAGAGATCTGCCATCAAAAAATGATAAAAAAGTAAAGAGTTTTACCAAAAAAATAAGCCTGTGCTAATGTTAGCACAGGCTTTAGTTTTCTTTGCAGAGAGGAAGGGATTCGAACCCTCGATACAGTTACCCGCATACTACCTTTCCAGGGTAGCTCCTTCAACCACTCGGACACCTCTCTTTTTGAGATTGCAAAAATAGTCTATTTTCTTTAATATCCAAATTATTCTTGCAATTTAATCCGTAATTTCTCCACAAAGGCTTCTGGTGAAATTATCGGCAAAGCTTCCGGAGTAGCTAGGGTTATCAATAAGGTGCATTGCTTTGGTGATCGCTGTCTCCGCAGTCATATCTCTTCCGCTGATGGCACCAATTCTGGAGAAAATATTGCTGTTTTCATATTTTCCGAACGAGATACCTCCTGAAATACACTGGCTTACCACCACGATTTCAGTTCCGTTGTTTCTGATTTCCTGAAGTGTTTCCTGCGTTTTTGCACTGCTGAAAATCGTTCCGGAACCAAAAACCTGAAGAATAAGAACCTTCATTTTTGGGATCTCTTTGAAATGGCTCAGATGCATACCCGGAAAGATTCTCCAGAATAAAATATCTTCTGAAATATGTTCGTCAACATGAAATTCTACTTCAGGATCACAACGGAATAAGCTGTCTTTGATAATATTCAAATGCACTCCGGACTGTCCCAATATAGGATAATTCGGACTTGAATAGGCGTCAAAATACTCAGCAGAATATTTCAGGGTTCTGTTCCCTCTTAATAATTTATACTCAAAGTAAATGGCAACTTCCTGAATGACTGCTTCATCATTTTCATAAAGGCTGGCATAATAAAGACTGGTCAGAAGGTTTTCTTTGGCATCCGTTCTCAGGTCACCAATGGGAAGCTGAGATCCGGTCATAATCACGGGTTTTCTTAATCCTTTTAGCATGAAACTTAATGCCGATGCTGTATAAGACATGGTGTCTGTTCCGTGAAGAATCAGGAAACCGTCGTAGTCATCATAATTTTTATGAATATAGTTGGCGATAACTCTCCATTCTTCAGGCCCCATATCCGAAGAATCAAGCGGTGTTTCGAAAGGATGAACAAAGACTTCACATTCCATGAGTCTCATTTCAGGCATCTTTTCAAATATATTACCAAAATCAAAGGCACGGAGACTTCCGGTTTCATAATCTTTTTCCATCCCGATGGTTCCACCGGTATAGATGAGCAGGACTTTTCGCTTCATGTACTATTTTTAATTAAGAATTGGAGCCCGATTAGGGTTCATAGCCCAAAATTACGTTAATTTGCAAAGATTTGAAAATGAATGAAACGCTTACGGTAAAATTTTATGATAATAGGATGATAATCGTAGATGTTACATTAGGCTATTGAAAAAAATAACTAAATGCAGATGAGTGATTTAGCACCTACTTTTGAATATTTAAAACAGTTTTTAACAGAAGAAAGACTGGCGAAAATTGAACATTTCTCCCAGGAAAGTTCAGATTTTGTGCTTCCGGTTGTAGAAGATGTTTACCAGTTTAGAAATGCCGCAGCTATTGTACGTTCTGTGGAGGCTTGTGGTTTTCATAAAGTAGTGGCTTTGCAGGAAGAATACAGCTTTGAACCCAATCTTCGGGTCACAAAAGGGGCAGATACCTGGGTTGAGGTTGAAAAGCTTCCCCGAAATATGGAATCCTTTCAGAATATTAAAGACAGAGGGTACAAAATAGTGGTAGTTTCTTTGGAAAATAATGCTAAAATGCTGCCCGAATATGAGATCACAGAACCTATTGCTTTGGTTTTCGGAACTGAAATGGAAGGTGTATCTCAGGAAATTCTGGATTTTGCTGATGAAACACTGGCAATTCCGATGTATGGCTTTACGAGAAGTTTTAATGTGTCTGTGGCGGCTTCCATCTGTATGTATGAATTGAAACAAAAGCTTATAAAATCTGGTATTGAGTATAAATTGGATGAAGAGAAACTTTTGAGAATGAAAATCCTTTGGACGGTCAATTCCATCAGAAGCGGACAGCAGATTTTTGAAAAATATCTGAGAGAAAATAATATTGATTGGAAATAAATAAAAAAAGGAGGTTAGCAGCCTCCTTTATTATTGTTGTCAATAGCTCGAAAACTATTTTTTTGATTTAATATCTATATCATATTGTAATAATTCCATGCTGCTACGAAAACTCCGGCAGTTTCTGTTCTCAGTCTTTGATTTCCGAGAGATACCGCTTTTACTTTATTTTCTGCCAGAAATGCAATTTCCTTTTCAGAAAAATCACCTTCAGGCCCTATTAAAAAAGTAAGCTGTTCCAGTTGAGGAATATTTTTAAGATCAATTCTTTCCAGATTTTCATGACAGTGCGCCACAAAAGTATGTTCCGGATCAATGTTTTTTAGGAAGTCTGTCAGCTTTACAGCATCATTGATCACAGGAAAATGAAATCTCAAACTTTGCTTGGATGCGGCAATAGCCTGTTTTCTGATCTTATCAATATTGATGTTCTTACGTTCCGTTTTTTCAGTGATGATAATACTGATCTCAGAAATACCCATCTCGACAGCCTTTTCTACAAAAAACTCGATTCTGTCAATATTTTTGGTCGGAGCAATAGCAATATGAAGCTTTGGATTGAATTCCGGCAGGTTTTCTTTGATCTCAGAAACTTCAATACCCGCTTTTTTACCTTCTATAAAGAGTTTTCCGGCAGCCAGTTTTCCTTTTCCATCTGTCACATGAATATCTTCATCATCTCTCATCCGAAGAACTTTTATGATATGCAGCTGCTCTTCATCGTTGATGATCACTTTTTGATCTGCTATTTCTCCGTAAAATAATTTCATATATCCTGGGTTAAAAATGCAACTCCTGTTTTGATGGTTGTATAGATGTCTGTATCACAGTCCCGATAAGAACACATAAATATTTCTTCAATCCAATTATTATTAATAAAAATCAGATTTAAGTATTCCTGCTTTCTCAAATTATTTTTAATAGACAAATAATCTCCTTCTTTGGGAGTGTAAGGAAAACTAAAAAGATGTTCAGAATTTATTGATTTTAAAATCTCTTCTTTTATATCCTGAATGTATCCTTTTTCAGAATTGGATGGAAAATAATCTAAAGAATTTTCCTGGCTATCATTTTTTCCTGTAATGGTTTCTAATACCCAGTAATATTTTGAATTTTTTTTAGACTGCGTTCCCAGTACTTTTTCTTCTAAGAGTATTTTCATAAATCATATTTTGCTGTTGCTGAAGTTCTCAAATCGGTAAACTCTCCTCTCTCGAATTTCAGTTTCGCTACCATGGCGATCATCGCAGCATTATCTGTAGTATATTCGAATTTGGGAATGTAGATATCCCAGCCTAGCTTTTCTTTGTTATCTTCCATTGTTTTTCTTAGTGCAGAATTGGCAGAAACACCACCTGCAATAGCAACTTGGTTCACATGAAGATCTTTGGCTGCTTTCTCAAGTTTATTCATCAGAATTTCGATAATAGTCCTTTGTACAGAAGCACAGAGATCACTTAAATTTTCCTTGATGAAATCCGGATTTTTTCTAACTTCTTTCTGAATGAAATACAATACTGAAGTTTTTATTCCGCTGAAAGAATAATCATAGTTTTCCAGCTTTGGCTTATTGAATGTAAAAGCGTCAGGATTTCCTTCTTTGGCTAATCTGTCAATAATAGGTCCGGCAGGGTAGTCGAGATCAAAAATCTTTCCGATCTTATCAAAAGCTTCTCCGGCGGCATCATCAATGGTTTTCCCGATGATTTCCATGTCAAAATAGTCTTTTACCAATACAATCATGGTATGCCCTCCGCTTACGGTAAGACATAAGAAAGGAAAGGTAGGCGGCACAGGATTTGCATCTTCGATGAAATGGGCTAAAATGTGTGCCTGAAGGTGATTTACTTCAATCAATGGAACATTAAGGCTCATAGCCAAAGACTTAGCAAATGATGTTCCTACAAGAAGAGATCCTAAAAGTCCAGGTCCACGTGTAAATCCTATAGCAGAGATAGCATTTTGTTGTATATTTGCTTTAGAAAAAGATTTTTCAACAACGGGGATAATATTTTGCTGATGGGCCCGTGAAGCTAATTCAGGAACAACACCTCCATATTCTTTGTGGATGGCCTGATTCGCGGCAATGTTTGAAAGAATAGAATTTCCCTTGATGATAGCTGCTGAGGTGTCGTCACAGGACGATTCAATACCTAAAATTATAGAGTCGCTCATAATAATGGCAAAGTTAGAGAATAATAACGAGAATAAGAATAAAAAATCAGTAGCTGAAAACCTAGGGGATCAGGTACAAAAAACTGTCGAAAATGTAGAAGGAAAGGTTCGGGAGACAGTGAAAGAAGCATCTGAGCTAGCTTCAGATGCCATACATCATCCTGTGGAAACAGCTGAAGAGTTTGGGAAGCAGGCGGTGAAGGATGTTACCAGCTATACATGGTGGGCAAAACTCCTTTTGATTCTCTTTTGGCTGGGGATTGTTCTTGTTGGAGGAGTACTTGTTGTCATCAATCTTCCGGTCACAAAACAATGGGCAGCAGATCAGGCTCTTCAGATCGTAAACAAAGACTTTAAATCAGGTTTTTCCACAGAAAGTGTAGATGTAAACTACTTTGGTGATGTAACCATAAAAGGCTTAAAAGTAAAAGATTATAAAGGATTTGATTTTATTACAGCGCGTGAATTCCGTGCAGATTCGGACTGGATATCTCTTGCAGTAAATGCCATCTCCGGAAAAAGTAATTCTCTAAGTTTCAATTCTCTTACCCTTGTAAATGCTGATGTAAAAGTTATTACCTATAAAGGTGACAGTATCTCCAACTTTGTAAGATTTACAGAACTCTTTGATGATGGGAAAAAAAGAGATCCTAAAAAACCTCCTTTTCAGCTGAATTCCAGAATACAGATCATTGATTCTAAAGTTTCTATTGTTAATGAAAACTCTCCCGGAGAAGAAGGGAAATGGCTTACGGCAACTAAATTCAATTTAAAAGCACCCAATGTTAAGGTCAACGGCCCGAATGTTTCAGCCTTGATCAATAACATGTCATTTGTCACTTCAAGATGGGGGAAATCTCATATTGTAGATACCTTTTCCACAGAATTGTCTTTAACGAAACAATTTTTATCGTTAAAAGATCTTACCCTGAATACAGATCATACTTTGCTTCAGGGGAATATTAAATTTAATCTTCATGACGGTTCATGGTCAGACTTTGCTGACAGGGTTCGATGGGATATGAATATTCAGCAGGGAAGCCAGGTAAGCGGTTACGATATCAGTTATTTTGTGACGAACTGGGATAATATAAAACCGTTTAATCTTTCGGGAACGATGACGGGTCCTTTGAATAAATTCCACCTGGAAAACTTTCTGATCAGAAACCCTGATGTCAATATTGCAACCAAAACAATGAAGGTTGATAATCTGCTGAAAGGACATTTTGCCATTGAAACGAAAGACCTTTCTACAGATTTTACGTATAAAGATTTAAAAGCAATGATGCCTTCCTTTATCTCTAAAAAGATGAAGAACTTTGCAGATGATTTCGGAAAGTTAAAGTACAACGGAACGGCAAAAGTAAATCCGGATCAGATCTATGTGGATAACGGAAACTTGATGACAGGAATCGGGCAGGCTAAAATTTCTAAGCTGACATTGACAGGCTATAGTACTGCGATGCCTAAATATTCAGGATATCTTGATGTGAAAGATCTTAATACCTCTGTCATTACAAAAAATAAAACAGTAGGCTTAATTTCCGGTAAATTTGATCTGAACGGACAGAGCTTTGATGTGAATACAATGCGTCTGACAACCAAATCTCAGATTGCGAGTATTGAAATTATGAATAAAACGATCAATAATCTCTATCTGGACGGATTATTGGATCATAAAAAATACAACGGACTTATCACCGTCAATGATGAGCAGGCAAAAGCTACGATCAAAGGATTGATAGATTTCAGTACTTCAAGAGTGGCAATGGATGTGAATGCAGACGTTACTTACCTGAACATGAACTATTTTACCAATAAGCCTGGTAGTCAGGTGGTGAGCGGTCAGGTTGATGGGAAGATGGCGATGTCTTCCATAAACGATCTTACTTTAGATGTCGACGCCAATAATCTTCACTTTGCTACGGCTACTCAAAAATATAATATTCCGAATGCTAAATTGAAAACATTTGTAGAAGCAGGAGGACGTGTGATTGATGTAGATGCACCGGGAGCAGCTACGGGTAAAATATCCGGAAGATATAGCCTGGCAGATCTTGTCGGAATGGTAGAAAACGGGGTAGGACGAATTTTGGTAGGACCGCCACCGAGAAAATTATACCATGGGCAGAATTTTGCTTTGAAGTTTGATGTTCAGCAAGGATTGGTGAATTACTTTTTACCTGACCTGAAATTGCCGAACGGAGCATTGGTGGAAGGAGAGTATGACGGAAATTCAAATAACCTGATTCTGAATCTGGATGCTGCTTCTTTGAAATATATCATGACGAAGGAAGAGGAAATTACCGATGCTGATAAAGCGCTGGCAGCTTCCAATCCTGATTATAAAGTGAATGACCGCAAGAATCTCAACAGAGATAGTGCTATGGTTGATAGCGTTAAAGTTAGAATTAACACAGCAGACCTTAACCAGCAGTTGTATGCCAAGATCAACAGAGTGGTTTACAACAAAAACGTAATCAAAGATTTTGAGCTTAAAGGAAATAATGAAAACGGAAATACCCTTCATTTAGCGACCGTATTTAAACACGGAAGCCCTGATGATGAATTGAATGAAAAGCTTAAAGAATATGCCATCAATGTAGATCAGTCTACGGATGCAGCAGGAGATTATGTATTCAGGTTTGAACCTACTGAAGTAAAATTCAATGAAGTTACCTGGGCTATTGATACCAGTCCGGAACTGAATCATTCCATTACATATAGAAGAGAAACTGGAGATTTTGATATTAGAAACCTGAGGGTTTATTCTGATAAAAGTGCTTTGTTTATTAAAGAAGCACAGTTTAAATCTGCAAAAGATTTCTACGTAGATGCTGATATCAACGATTTTTCTGTGGAGAAGCTTCTTGAAATGCAGTCCGGAGGAAATACCATGGATATAAAGGGTCTTGCCAACGGAAGTGTGAAAATCAAAATGGATAAAAGCACACTGCAGCCACTGGTAGATCTTACCATTGATGATATTAAGATGAATGGCAATGATATGGGGGATATCTCTATTTCTGCCACCAATGGATTCTCTCTGAATGTGTATGATATTGATGTAAAAGTACACTCTGCGGGAGTACTTGGAAATAACAGCCTTAATCTGACAGGAACTGTCAACAATAATACTTCTTCGCCGATCATTGATCTTACTGCAGAAATGCGTGATTTTGACCTGTCATTTACACAACAGTTTGTACAGACTATTTTTGGAAACATTCGAGGTAAAGCTACAGGAGATCTTAAAATCAATGGGAAACTTAGCAATCTGGATTACAGTGGGGATATTGCTTTAAAAGATTTTGGATTAAAATTGTTATTCACGGGAGTAGATTACGCGTTTGATGACACGGTGATTCAGCTGACGAAAGGTCTTGCCATTCTCAACAATATTGAGGTGCATGACGGAAGAAGCAATTCCAAAGGGAATATTTCCGGGGCGATCCAGTTTGAAACCCTTTCTTCAATGGGGGTATCTCTCGTAATGAGAGCCGATAACCTTCTGATGCTGAATACCTCACAAAAAGATTTTGACCTGTTCTGGGGAAGAGTCTACGGGCAGGGAGATCTCTACGTGGACGGACCTGTTTCGGGATTGAGTATCACCACTCCTAATATGAAGGCACTTAACGGAAGTACCTTTACCTTTAATTCCAGTTCCACTTCCAATGTTGAGGAATTCAAAATGCTGAGATTCCTGAAAGAAGGAAAAGACGGTCTGATTACGCTGGAAGAAAAGAAAAAAACGGGAGCCAATATGAATATCGATTTCAATCTGGCTGTGGATAAAGGAACCACTGTAAATGTACTGGTGGGTGATGATGTTGGAAATATTACCGTAAAAGGATCAGCGGACCCGCTGAGGTTCCACATGAACAGGCAGGGGAATATCGCGATGAGCGGTACCTATAAAGTAGATAACGGAACCTTTGTTTCTAAAGCCATTCTTAATAAAACCTTCCAGATAGAAAGGAACAGTAGTATCAGATGGGATGGTGATGCCATGAAACCCGCGTTAGATATTAATGCCAACTATATGAGGATGGTTTCCAATGCCGGAGAATATCTAAGCATGGGGAAACTGCAGCCGATCAGTATCTTGCTTCAGGCCCATATTACCCAGTCGTTGGTAGACCCTCATATTGATCTTAATGTAACCGCTATGGATGTATCCAGTCAGGTAAGGGAAACTCTTGCGGCGAAAATGAGCCAGGAAGGGGAGAAAGTCCTTCAGTTTGGTTCTGTCCTTCTATTAAGTACGTTCAACGTATCAAACTCCGGCGGGGTGGATGTGAATGTAGGAAATGTAGCGGAATCTTCCGGATATAATATGCTACTGAAACAGCTGGGATCTGTACTTAATACCATGAGTAACGAATTTCAGATTGACCTGAACTATGTAAAAGGGGACCAGAATTCAAATTTTGGTGACAGAGCAAATGCCGGATTGAGTGTAGCTCTTTCTCCAAGAGTAAATATAAAAACCGGTTTGGGGATCCCATTATCGAAAACAGATGGTGCACAAAACAATTATTTGTCTACAGAAGGATCTGTAGAGTATGATTTGTCTAAAAAGAATGACGGTACGCTGGTTATACGTGCTTATTCCAAGCCTACAAACATCGGAATGGTGAGTACAAACGGTTCTGCTAACCAAGCCTATGGAGGAGGGGTCGTGTGGAGTAAAAGCTTCAATTCTTTGTTTAAAAAGAAGAAAAAAGACAAAAAAACCTCAGATGCAAAAGGTGAAATAAAAACAGATTCTATAAAATCGAATGCTAAATAATTAGAATATTTTAATGATTTTTATCATCTGTGTTAATTATTGTTAATATTTGATATATATTTTTTAGTTAAATTATTTTTCGTAAATTTGCAAAAAATACATAGATTTTTTAAAGAAATTGTAATTTAACTAATATGAACTATCAACTGGACGAAATAGACAAGAAGATTCTTGATTTCTTAGTAGAAAACACAAGAATGCCTTTTACTGAAATTGCAAAGCAGATGGACGTTTCTGCTGGAACAATTCACGTAAGAGTGAAAAAGATGGAAGATGCAGGTATTATTTTGGGATCATCTCTTAATATCGATTATGGTAAATTAGATTACCACTTTACAGCTTTCATAGGTATCCTTTTGACAAAATCAAACCGTACTCAGGAAGTATTGAAAGAATTGTCAACTTTACCAAACGTAATTGAGGCTAGCGTTATTTCCGGAAAATATAATATTTTCTGTAAAGTAAGAGCTAAGAATACGGATGATGCTAAAAGAATTATTTACCAGATAGATGACATTCAGGACGTAATGAGAACTGAAAGTATGATTTCTATGGAAGAATTCTTAAGTGACAAAAACAGACTGATCAACGCTATCTCTGTGTAAGTCAAATTTTAAACGAATAATTATAAAAGAACTTATGAAATCTCTCATAAGTTCTTTATTTTTGTAGGTATGGAAGAATACAGTTATTTTGACGAAGATCCGAAGAAAGGATGGGGATTTGTTCTGGCATTTGCAGCTTTGATGTTGTTTACCATAATGGGCCTGGGAATTGATGTGGATGAATATTTGCAGCATGAATACCTGCAGATTCCGAGGTGGTATTTCTACGTTATTTTTTCAATTGATGTACTGATGATGCTGGGGCTGGTACTGATGTTTTTCTACAGAAAAGTGGGGATCTTTATGTTCCCGGCTTTACTAGTGATGCACTTCTTTATGCACAATTACTATCTGTCTACATTTTTGTATACAGATGTTACCAATCTTTTCCTGTTTACAGGATTCGGAATGCTTGCCATTATCCCGAAATGGAAATTTTTCAAATAAGATCTAATTAGAATAAGATAACAAACCGCTTTAAAATTTAATTTAAAAGCGGTTTGTAAACACAGGATAGAAAAAATATTATCTGAGTTCCAGCGAATGGAAAATTTTTTGCTTTAAAGGATTCTTTGTCCAGTTTTCCCATCTTCCTACATAGGGATTGTAGCCGCATTTTAAAGGTTTTGATACATCTGCTCCTTTTTTGTTTTTAACGGCATTTTCGGTATACGCCCTGCAGTCTGTGCAGACATACCGGAACTCACAGTCTTTGCAGATTTCTATATTGTCTTTGGTGAGGTCCCAATATTTTTTGAAATCCGGTTGAGTTATTGCTTCTTCAAGGCTGTGATTATGGATATTTCCAAAACTTTCAATCATCAGCGGACAGTTTTTGATATTACCGTTTCTGTCAATGCCTATCTTTTTATACAGGCAGGAATTGTGGTTCATTGCTTCCAGCACTTTTGGAAGGTTGGTATTGAAATATTTCAGTTCCACTTTTCCACAGGCAGATAGTTTCAGATCATCTTCAAGAAAATGAAGTGAGAATCTATATTCATCTTTAGCTTTGAAAGGAGATTTCGAACAATTGTAGAAAATGAGGCTGTATATTCTGACTGTATTTTTTTGAAGAACCTGTATAAAAGATAGGTTTGTTTCCTGATGGAAGGGAGAAAATATTTCTATCCCTGATAACACTGAGTTTTTAAAGAGATCATCAATTTCTATAAACTCCTTTGTTGTTAATGGTTTTATACTGTAAATAACCAAATGCTTACTTCCAAAGTTTTCTATAGACGGTTTTATTTTTTTCAGTAACTCAATGTCTTCCATTTCTACAAAAAGATCTGTAATGATACTGGGGTCATGGTAATCATAAGAAAAGGGAGGAAAGTTTCTGTCCCAATCGTTTTCAGTAACAAATCCATATTCTTTTTCCAGCAGGAGATTGATATATTCCTGAACAATTTCTCCGGATTCTGTATCGTAATCTTCCAGGATATCTTCAATAGAATGAGTTTTCAGCTCTGCTATAAGCTCATACAGCTCCAATGGATACAATTCTGAGGCATTTCTCTGCAGATCTGAGATGAGTATCCGGGTTGCTCCTTTGGTGATCAGGATGTTGCTGAATAGATTAAAATAGTTCATAAGTTAATTAAGTAGAGATTAATTGCTTTCTTGGAGAATCTATATTATTTTAAAGTTTATGATATTCGATTTTATGATTGAGTTCAATAGGATTATTGTTTTTTCTGATATTTTCTTGCTCGTCTTTATTCATTTGCCTAATATCAAAATCAATAACATTTCCGTGAGCATCTTGTATGATGACCTTTTTTGCATTTCTGATTTTTTGTTCCATTTCAGCATTGGGGTTTTCATAATATGATTTTGCTAATTGATCATATTTATTCCAATCAATGACTATTGCTTTTTCTCTGGCATTAAATAAGTTGGCGGATTTTTTAATTTGTATTAGGTCGAATTTATAATCTCCACTGCTGTCTGTTATAGAAATAATCAATCCAGGTAAATTGTTAAAAATATAAGGACCGTCATTAATAGGGATATCATTAGAAAACCATGCTGTCCATTCTCTATTTCCGTAGGTAGTCACGGCTTTTTGAGAATTATATATTCCAATTTTTTTCTTTTCTGAAGATATTTCCCATTTTATGGTTTCTTCAATAGGGAGAAGATAGCAGAATTGCCCATTTGTGATTAATTTTGATATTTTATTTTTTGAAAGATCTTTCTTTATATAAAATTGATTTTCAAAGCCTGAAGAAAGCATTGGTGAGCGATTATTTATTTTCAATGAATCTGATTTCCGATCCATATTTTCTCTGAAGACAGATTCTTTATCTACAAAATCTAAAATCATTGTTTTTGTGGTAAATTCATCAGATATTTGATGATTTAACCGATAATTCACTTCATAAATAAACCTCATTTTTTGTCCGAAACAGAATGAGGTTAGTAATACAATAATTAAACTTAATTTATTCATTTTTTACATAATTATCTGTATTCAACTTTTTGATTGAGCTCAATAGGATTATTTCTCTCTATGATTCTTTTAACTATAAAATATTTCATAATAATCGGGTTAGTGATTTAAGTGGCTTTTCTCTAGGATAATTTGCTGTCTGAAATTTGTCCGAGCTCAAATAGTATAAGGAATTACTATTTAATTTACTTGTATTCTTAGTTTTAAAAATATCAAGATATTTGAAAGTTAGTGGAAGTTTACTTTTTTCTTTATATAATCTTTTCATAAATATTCGGCCAATTTTTGTTCTAATGAATAGTTACAAGTGTGGGATAAGCTTGAAAACTGACCAATTGGATTTATTTCCAGGAAATAATATTTCTCTCCCATCTTTATAAAGTCTAAAGAACCACAATTGATATCTAAAGACTTCATTAATAATCCAATTTTCTCTTCTATATATTGGGGAAGAGCATATGGTACATTTCTGTTTGGCTTTTTTTTGTTGTATTTTCTAAAATCTGTTTTCGTTTGTTCATCATTCTGTGAAAAAATTGCCATAGACCAGCAATTACCATTCAAATAAAATGTTCTTATTTCAAAGTCTTTTTCAATTTTTTCTTGAAAAAAAGTGATGAAAAAATCATCATTTTCATGTTCTTCAACTACAGTTGTATACATAAACCCACTGAAGTCTTTTTTTATTTCATCTAAAGTTACATTTCCAGTGATTGTTTTTATAATGGTTTTATTAAGTTCGACCTGGTTCGTATTTTCTGCCAAAAAATAGTCAGGGATGTCAAAACCCAATTCTCTAGCTTTATCAAGTACAACAAGCTTGTTGACATGTGAGGTACTTTCCTTATTGATATGCTTTTTGGATTCGAGAGTTTGTTGTATATAGTCTTCAAGCCAATATTGAGTTTCATTCATATTAAGAAGAATTGAATGATTATGGTATTTCAAACGATTGAAATTTAATCCGCCCCTCCTATACCAAACACTTTCAATTTCATCAATAAAAAATCTATTGCGGCTGCTTTCAAGCAAAATTCTTTTTTTTATAGTTTTTATCTCAAATACTTCATCTTCATGAATCCGAATAAACTTCTTTTTCATGGCCATCAAATGTCTGATTACTTCTATAGTTGCCGTTTCATTTTTCTGGGAGATTATAAGTATCATAAGTGTTTTTTATGTGTAGAATAATTGTAGAGATATGTTATTGCTTTATTTTCTGTTGAAAATCTTTGGTAATCTTTGAAGATTGTTTTAGGCTTGGAAATCCTACTGCTCTACGGCTTTTGTTTATGCGTGCCGAATCTGATGTACTAAAATTAGGTGTAGAATAATGAATGAATATCCCGTAAATAGTTTCAAAATGGTTAATATATTGATGTTTATCCACCATCTCAATGTATTCTCTGGGGGTACATTCCCCTGACTTTACATATTCCAATAGCTTAACCTCAAAATACTTATAATTCTGTGACCCTCCCATATGATTGAGCAGTACACCCATTGGCATAAATCTGTTATTGTTGCCTGTCAGTCCAATTTTTTGCTTTGATGGGAAACCATAATTTTTAAACGTCCATAAGAGGAGATTGGCATTTTTTCTATCGTTGATTTCAACTATTGGTCCACTTCGTTCATTATATTGATCTCTTTCAAATGCAATAGTGAAAGAATCAATCAATGTTTTATTTAACTCCTTTTTCCATTGATTAACTTTCCGTTCTACTGTTATACTATCAATCCCATATTTTTTATAAAGTTTAAAAAAACACACATCTTCTCTTTTATATTTCCAGTATGGAGCAACTTGTGCTATTAATTTATCCAAACTTCTATGCCCTCCGAAGTTTTTATTATAGCGGTCAGCATATTTAATGTAGTTTTCATATTCTTCTATTCTTTCATTTTGTGACGGAGGATACTTTTTAAACAACTTTTTATATTGTTTGATTGTTGCAAGAGTATCTTTATTTATTTTAAGTGTACTATCAATAGCATAGACTTTATTATAGTATTCAATATAATTCAGTTTTTTGCTTTTACAGGAAAAGAAGAATAACACAATAAGTAATATGAAATTTATTTTTCCATTCATTGTTGAAATTTATATTCCGGTTTTTTGAAAAAGGAGGGGAGTTTCCCCTCCTGTCATATTTAATCGATAGTTAGTACGGCTACTTGCTTTCCATCAACGCAAATAACAGTGTCACCAGTATTACCTGGCTGACCATTAGGTCCGGTCTCGCAGGTCGACTTTTCATTTGTTGCTCCTCCACCAATAATACTTCTTGTATTTGCTAATTTTTTGTTTTCTAAAGAAGAGAAGTCTCTCTTCATTCCATTTAATTTTTTCATGTTGGTAATTTTTGTTGTTGTATGAAATCATTTGTGTCATATAATCCCTGACATTGGGGTGGATCATTCTTCTATTTATCATGCACTGTACACATACAATTTAAAAATGGAGAATGTATTTCGTCAACGTTGATTGGAGTAAAACTATAAATATTTAGATCACGTCGGTGGGATAAAATGTGCAATTCATTTGTTTTTTATTCTATGCACACATGCATATTTAGAACTGGATTATAGGTAGAATTGGTGAAATATCTGAAATTTGGAAAAGTATAAAGTGAAGTCTGATCATGTAAAGAAAATATCAGATCATTATAACATGTTGCACGGGAATATATTCTATTGTACAATAAGTTGAAGGAGTGTTGAAAATCAATGTTCTAGTACCTTTTTTGTGAGGAAATTTTGTATTTCTATGGATTCTTTTGCAAAAATGAAAAGTATTTAACAAAAAAGGTTCGGGTAATCGTCATCGAAATGAAGATTTTGGACTCAGAAAATCATTGATAATTCTTATCATGAAACAAATATGAACGCTTATAAAAACAAATTTTCCCGGAAATATCACTAGATTGAGAAATGATATAACAGAATATCAATGAAAAAAAATATTCTCAGAGAAGCAGAATATATTCTTGACCATAATAACATTTTTGAGGATTGATCGAAGAAATTGCAAGTCTGATGATTATAAAATTCTAAAATAAGTTATTCATAATCATGAAACTGGCTAGACATCTAAAAAATATAATGCGTTGATTTGGCAGGATAAAGGTAATTTTACCGCCCATTTTAAAAAAGAAATGAAGTATGAATTTTGAAATTTTGAAACAGCAGATAGAAAATGCTGCTAAGAAGGCTTTTTTAGAAGTGTATGAAAAACATGGAGCTGAGGGGATGTACAGCTTTGCATTGTACAGTGATGAGGGAGCAATGACGGTATGTCCTGCTGCCAATACAATGAAAGTAATGGAAACGGCAGATGAAGATGACGTTCTTTATTATAAATATGAACCGGCAGAATGGATCTATGAAATGAAAGGAGCCGATAAAGAATTCAATGAAATCTGTACTCAATTGAGGACAGAATTGGATAAACATGACGAGGATGATCAGTGGTTTGAAGGTTTTCAGGCTACACTTTATTCTACATGCATCGAAGTGTTGGAGAAACTTAAAAATGAAAACTTTTTTACACAAATCACTGGCAAAGAGGTATTCCTGATATTTACGGTTTCAGAGTATGAGTTTGAGACAAAAGATCTGCAGGATATTATCATCAGACTCAATGATAACGAATACAAAAGTGAATATCTGGACTGGATGGCTACCTGGGGCAATTAAAAGAATGAGGAATTAAAAAAACACTTTAAATATATACATATGAAGACCGATAAAATAATTGTCTCAGAAGCCTCTTATAAAAGCAGCGATCCTTATGATATAATCCGCTCCAATATTTCTGTAGTAAGCCTCTTAGACGAAGAAGGAATAGAAGAAGAGAATATGCATGAAGATTCAATTACCAGTTACTATGTTGATTATTACATCAGTCAGTATAAAAACGGAAACTTTTCTCAGTTTGTATGGAACTCCGGATGGTCGACAGAACTTAACAAGATCATTGAAGGTGGTTTAAAGAAAATAGGAGCTCAAAAACATTTGGATCTTTTTCTGGAACAGTCCTCAAAGGTAGAGGGCTTGAATAAGGTGGAATTGGAAACGTTTTTGGAAAACGAATATTTTGGTTCCAATCCCACAAGAGATATCTTGAAAAATGATTCATTTTACAGCCTTGAGGAAAACTTAACAGAGCTTCATGCCCAATGGTTAAAAAATCATCCGGATCTGAAAGTTCTGACTATCGATGACATGTTTTCAGAGCTTGAGAAATGGGTAGGAAGGGAAATTGAGAGATAATATTAAATTCTTAAATGAATAGAGTTATGGAAGACCTTAAGAAACTTAATATTGAACTTGAACACTATCTGAATGGAATTAGTATCCCGCTTACTGAAGATTTGATTCACTTGTTGGAAGGTAAAGGAATTAATTACCTTAACGGCAATACTCAATCCGATATCAAAGCTTTTTATTTTGAATATGAATTTGAATATCTGAATATCATCTTCTGGGGTGTTGACAGTAGAGGTAAACTCACAACAGAAACAATCTCCCTGCCAGCAAAAAAAAACAAGAATGATGATGAAAAGTGGACTGCATTGATTCCAGAAGAAATATGGCAGAAAGCTTCAGATTTTCAGGATGATTATGAAGAGGATGATTTTGATGAAATTCTGGATGAATATAATGATGAAAAATACCGACTGTTTGAACAGTGGTTTTTTACATGCTGGAAAAAAGCATCGGAACAAACCAACATACAAATGGATGCCTATTTTTCCATTCACGATACCTACTTCAGAACAGATCTGAATACTCTCAAAACCCTTAATGAAGATGAAATTGCCCAGCGTTTTGAATAGATGGAATCTTTGATAAACCTATTTTTATAACAGTACACCCCAAAACAAATTATCAACAACAATTATATTAATTATGAACAATTACAAATTTTACAAACAAGAAGGAAACCAATATATCTTTAAAAATCAGCCCGTATTTGTAATGGTGCTTTGTATTTTCTTTCTGATCGTAGCAGGATTACTTTTTAATAGTGTAAGAACTCTTAGCTATGTTCTTATTGCAGTGGTAGTGCTTATTTTGATTAATTTTTTCACCAAGAAATTCATCATTGATATGGACCGAATGACCATTACAGGAAAACACACCATTTTTGTTCCGGCAAGAACCTATCCGATAGAGAATTTCAGAAATTTTCATGTACTGGCAACAAAATACATGGGTTTTATTACCACCAATGTAATGCTGTCTATTTATTTTGAAGTAGAGGGTAAAGAGAAGAAACTTACAATAGGACAGGCTATTACCCAAAAAGGAATACAGAAAATGGTAAACGAAACAGAAGATATTATGAACATCAACGGAGCAGACAATGAACGTAACAGACCGTTATAAATTTGAAGAAAACGGAAGTGAAATAAGCTTTATGCCCAATTACAATTTCCTGCGTACTTTGTTGTGGTGGCTTGCCTTGGGGGTGATTGCCCTTCCAGTAATTATTTATTATTTTATGGATAAAATGTCCAGAGACCAGTTTAATATTGCGTTGGTAATATGGGCAATTTACATGATTTACTTCCTGTTTGATCTGATTTTCAGAGTTCCTGTGAAATATGTATTTGATAAATCTGAGAAGTGTATTTACAGAAAACTGTTAATTTCCAAAAAACTCATGAACTTTGATGAAATGATCTATTTTGTGAATGATGAAAGAGGAACGTATTATTATTCCATCGGGAAAAAGAGAAATCAGTTTGTAAAAAACTATAGAATCAGCAACTATTTTTCCGGTTCCAAAGCTTCCGGCAGAAGAGAAGATGAGTACATACAGGAAATCTTATCTCCTGTTCTGATCGCTGTAGGAATTCCTATGAATCAGCAAGAATAATAAAAATTAGTAAAGAAAAGTAGGGTTGAAGCTCAAATGACGACTATAAGTATTACCATTCCCATCCTTTGGAGGGGTGGCGAAAATTCAAAGAATTTTTGATGGGGTGGTTATATACGCAACTCAATCAACTTTCTACAATAAAAAAACGCGGCGGTTTCGAAGAAACCGCCGCGTTTTGTCTATATAAAATAACTTATCTTAAGCTAAAATTTTCTTTACAGCTTCTTTCACTGCAGCAGCATCTATTTTATACTTTTTCATCAATTCAGCAGGGGTTGCAGACTCTCCGAAAGTATCATTTACCGCTACGAATTCTTGTCTTGTAGGTCTTTTTCTTGCAAGCATACCCGCAATAGATTCTCCTAAACCACCAAGGTAGTTGTGCTCCTCAGCCGTTACAATTTTACCTGTTTTTTCAACAGATTTTAAAATGATCTCTTCATCCAAAGGCTTGATCGTGTGAATGTTGATTACTTCACAAGAAATACCTTCTTTCTCAAGCTCATCAGCAGCCAGAAGAGATTCCCATACAAGGTGTCCTGTTGCAACAATCGTTACATCAGTACCTTCTTGAAGCATGATTCCTTTTCCGATTTCGAAAGGCATATCTTCAGGGATGAAAACAGGAACTACCGGTCTTCCGAATCTTAAATATACAGGACCTTCATGGTCAGCAATCGCCAATGTAGCAGCTTTTGTCTGGTTGTAGTCACAAGTATTGATTACCGTCATTCCAGGAAGCATTTTCATCATCCCGATATCTTCAAGAACCTGGTGGGTAGCACCATCTTCTCCTAAGGTAAGACCTGCGTGAGATGCACAGATTTTTACATTTTTATTAGAATATGCAACAGATTGACGAATTTGGTCATACACTCTTGAAGTAGAGAAGTTAGCAAAAGTTCCTGTAAAAGGAATTTTCCCTGTGATGCTAAGACCTGCAGCAAGACCAATCATATTCGCTTCAGCGATCCCTACCTGAAAGAATCTTTCCGGAGCTTTTTCAATGAATTTCTCCATTTTCAAAGAACCAATAAGGTCTGCACAAAGTGCTACAACATTAGGGTTTTTATCTGCAAGTTCAGCTAATCCTGCTCCGAATCCTGAACGTGTATCTTTTTTTTCTGTATATGTATATTTCATTTTACTAAAGTTTTTGATAACTGATAAATGAAAGCTGATCAACAATATTATAAAGTTCTGTGATCATCATTTACCATTAATAATTGATCATTTATAATTAATAATCAGCCGGAGCTTCTAGGTACAATTGCTTGAATGCTGTGTCCAGTTGCTCATCATTAGGAGCTTTACCATGCCAAGCATGAGAACCCATCATATAATCAACTCCGTAACCCATTTCTGTATGAAGAAGAATAACAACCGGCTTTTCTTTTCCAGTTTCAGTTTTTGCTCTCTCAAGAATACCAATTACCGCTTCAAGATCGTTTCCATTTTTCTCTTCCAAAACAGTCCATCCAAAAGCTTCCAGTTTTGCACGAAGATTTCCTAATGAAAGGACATTGTCTGTGCTTCCATCAATTTGTTGTCCGTTATAGTCAATTGTAGAAATGATGTTATCCACCTTCTTAGCAGAAGCATACATGAAAGCTTCCCAATTCTGACCTTCCTGCAATTCCCCGTCTCCATGTAGAGTATATACCAAAGAGTTGTCTCCATCTAATTTCTTAGCCTGAGCTACACCTAAAGCCACAGAAAGACCTTGTCCTAATGACCCTGAAGCCACTCTGATTCCCGGAAGACCTTCATGAGTTGTAGGGTGACCTTGCAATCTTGAGTCTAATTTTCTGAAAGTACTTAATTCCTGTACCGGGAAAAAACCAAATCTAGCTAAAGTAGAATAGAATACCGGAGAAATGTGTCCGTTTGATAGATAGAAATGATCTTCATTTTTACCCTCCATTGTAAAAGGCAAAGTGTAATTCATTACTTTTCCGTAAAGGGCTGTGAAGAATTCTGTACAACCTAAACTTCCACCTGGGTGACCAGAATTTACAGCATGAACCATTCTTAAAATGTCTCTTCTGATCTGCGTAGTAAGAGTTTTTAACTCTTCAATACTTTTACTCATTATATCTGATTTATTTACATGCGAATTTACAATTTTTTACCGGCTTATGGAAATGCAAAAATCCAGATATAAAAATCTAAATTTTGACTAATTTGAATATTTTTCCGCTTTTAACAGCCTTCGTTAAGGTAAACGGAAATTTCAGTAACGATATTAGTAACAAACTTAAAGCTTAATAAGGTTCCCGCTTGGCTGTCTTCCAGATTGAAATAACCGGAATATTTAATCGTTTTGTTATTTTAATTTATGTTTTTTTTATTCTAATGGACTTATATTATCCGTTTCAAAGATAATTAAAATGCTAAAGTCTATAAAATCAGTTATTTTGATAAAGAGAAAAATCAAAAATTTACTTATTAAGTTGAATGCTTTGTGGTAGCTTGATTGTTGTTTTTTTGCAATTGAATATTACTTTTTTTTGAATTTTCATATGTGATAATTGGATTAATTTAACTAATTTTATAATTCTAGCTTATTTGAATTATTGATCTTTAACTAACTATTATTTAGTTTTTGGTCTTATTGTTTGGATTAATAAAAATTACATACCATTATATATGAAAATTAAACAATTATTTTATTTGGGGATATTCGTCATATCCATTTCCTCAGGGAAAGCACAGGACTTCTTTACAGTCATCAGTGAAAGATCCATTAAAGCAGATCCTAAAAAGAGAACAGTACAACCGGAAAAGTCATTGACGTATACCTTGGATGTGGCTGGAATGAAAAGCTATTTTAATTCTGTTCCGGAACTGAAAGACAGTGATCGTAAAGATAACGCACCTATTATTGTACTACCAATGCCTGATGGTACAAAAGCAAAGTTCAGAATCTGGAAATCTTCCGTAATGGCTCCAGGACTGGCCAGCCAATTCCCTCAAATTGTTACTTTTACAGGACAGGGAATGGATGATAAATACGCTACTATAAAACTTGATTTTACCGAGCTGGGATTCCATGCACAGATAAAATCCGTGGTAGCTGGAGATACTTATATCGATCCTTATGCAAAACTGGATATTAACAATTATATCATTTATAAAAAAAGTGACTTAATTGATAAAACTCCAAGGTCTTGCGGAGTACAAGATGAAGATGATACTCCACTGGGAAAAAAAAACGCTCAAAAAACCACAGCTCCAAGCGTAGGAACTCAAATTAGAGTTTTTAGGTTTGCAGTAGCCTGTACAGGAGAATATGCAGTAGCGGCAACCGGTACAGCTACGCCTACTGTTGCACAAACGCTTTCAGCAATTGTAACTTCTGTGAACAGAGTGAATGGAGTGTATGAGCAGGAAGTAGCTTCAAGATTGGTATTAGTGGATAATGAAGCCAATGTAGTCTTTACCAATGCTGCTACAGATCCATTTAATGGAAATAATTCTGCGGGTACATTAATTAACGAAAGTCAGACTCAGATTGATTTACTTATAGGAAATGCCAATTATGACATCGGACATACTTTCAGTACCGGTGGTGGTGGATTAGCCGGATTAGGAGTAATCTGTAACAATGGAAATAAAGGAAGAGGGATCACTGGTTCACCGAATCCTGTGGGAGATCCTTACGATATTGATTATGTAGCCCATGAAGTAGGGCATCAGTTTGGAGGTCCACATACATTTAATGCAACAACAGGAAGCTGTGGAGGAGGAAACCGTAGTGCAGCCAATGCTGTAGAACCAGGAAGCGGTATTACAATTATGGCCTATGCAGGGATTTGTGGAAGTGTTAATAACTTAGCAGCCAACAGTATACCTACTTTCCATACCAAATCATACCAGTCTATTACGACGAAAGTTCAGTCTACAACATGTCAGGTGACGATTCCTTCTAACAATTTTGCTCCTACAGTAAATGCAGGAGGTGATTATACCATACCTAAGAGTACACCTTTTAGATTAGAAGGATCGGCTTCAGATATAGACAACAATCCACTTACGTACTCATGGGAACAGAATGATGTAGGCCCGGCAAGTGACTGGAACGTACCAACATTAAATGCTGCTATATTCAGATCATTTGTTCCTGTAACGGTTCCTTACAGATATTTCCCTAAAATTACAGATGTAATCAATAATACAGTAAGCAAAGGAGAAATTTTACCATCTTATGCCAGAACAATGGAATTCAGACTAACTGTAAGAGATAATAATGCAGGCTGTGCTGGAGTATCCAATGATGATGCCATTATTACTGTTGATGGAAATTCCGGACCTTTTATTGTAACAGCACCTACTACAGCGGTAAGCTGGGCAGGTAATTCTACTCAGACGATAACATGGGATGTAGCAAATACAACAGCATTTCCTGTGAATGCTGCTACTGTAAATATCTACCTTTCAACAGATGGAGGGCTTACGTATCCTACCGTGATCTTAGCTTCCACTCCGAATGACGGTTCTCAAACGATTACCATTCCTAATGTGACTACTACACAAGCAAGAATTATGGTAGCAGCAGAGACGAATGTTTTCTACAACATTAACCCTATTAACTTTACCATTACTCAGACGTTGGGTGTGAGTGAAGCAGCTGCTAATCAAGATGTATTCGTAGTATATCCTAATCCAAGTAAAGGACTTCTGAATATCAAATTTACCAACTCAAATGAAGTGTATGATATTACAGTGTATGATGTAAGCGGAAGATTAGTATTCAACCAGGCAAATAACAAATTGAACCATGATAAAGTAGGTACTTTTGACCTATCTCAACTGATAAAAGGAGATTATCTGATCAAGGTTAAATCTAAGAATTTAGAGAAAACAATCAAGTGGATTAAAGAATAAATAATCCATCATTAAATAAAAAAAAGGCTGTCTTCTATTGAAAACAGCCTTTTTTATTTTGTATAAAGATTAAACAACTTTTAAATATTGTTTGTTTTTCACCAGCCATAAACCAATAAAGGTCAGAAGCCCGTTAAGGACAATCAGTTCTACCCCAATTCTGTAATCAGTATAAGTTGTAACCGCCAGATTGATGAAATAAGTCAATACAGGAGCTAAAAGAGTAACCGCAAGAATAGAGTATTTTCTGGAAATCTGAAACTTGGTGAAAATTCCAAAAGCAAAAAGTCCCAAAAGCGGTCCATACGTATACCCTGCAATTTCCATGATCAGATAAACAATAGACTTGTCATTCAATGCTTTGAAGACCATAATCAGGATGAAGAAAACTACTGTGAAAATTAAATGCACTTTCATACGAAGGCGTTTTTTCTCTTTTTCAGTTTTGGTTTTATCTTCATTAAGGTTTAATAAATCTACACAATAGGAGCTTGTTACAGCCGTTAATGCCCCGTCTGCTGAAGGGAACAATGCTGAAATCAATCCGATAATGAAAATAACGGAAATAGCCATTGGGAAATATCCCTGAAGTGATAAAGCAGGGAAAAGGTCGTCTCCCATTATATTTTTAATATTTCCTGCTGAATCTTTAAATCCAAAAATATTAGTTATCGTTTCAGAGTTCAGAGTTCCATATTCAGCGCCGTGCTGGATCGCAAAAAGATAAAGTAATCCTCCAAGGAATAAGAAGGCAAGATTTACCAAAAGAAGAGTTCCTGCAAAGGTCAGCATGTTTTTCTTTGAATTCTTAAGATTGTCTACAGAAATGTTTTTCTGCATCATTTCCTGATCCAGTCCAGTCATGGCAATCGTAATAAAAATCCCTCCCAAAATGGTTTTCAGGAAAAAAGTTTTGGAATTAGGGTCAAAATTAATGAAATGAGTATAATTTTTCTGTTCCAGAATCGTATACGCTTCACCAAAAGATAAATTCAGGTTTGATAAAATAAAAACGATACATGCTACAAGACTGATAATCATAAAAGAAGTCTGCAGAGTATCGGTAATAACAATAGTCTTTACACCGCCTTCAAAAGTATACAGAAGGACCATCAGCAAAAGAATAAGAGAAGTCACCCAGAAAGGCACTCCCAGACCCTGCAGTAAGAAGATCTGTAAAACATTTACCACCAGATATAATCTTGCTGTAGCACCAATGGCTCTTGAGATAATAAAAAATATAGAGCCTATTTTATGTGCCTCCACATTGAATCTTCTACCTAAATAGGTATAAATGGAAGTCAGATTCATCTTATAATAGAGGGGAAGCAGTACGGCTGCAACAATAAAATACCCAATGAAGAACCCAATGACCATCATATAGTATTCAAAACCTCCGTAAATATATTCGGAGCCGGTCATTTTACCTACAGTTCCCGGAACTGAAATAAAAGTAACCCCGCTTAAGCTGGTTCCTATCATCCCGAATGCAACGAGCCACCATTTACTCTTTTTATTACCGATAAAAAACGACTGGTTATCAGAGTTCCTGCTAGTGAAATAAGATATCACCAAAAGGCCGATAAAATAAATGAAAACAAATAGCAAAAGGATAGTTCCTGGATTCATGCTTGATTTTTAAATTTTAGCAAATATATAAAAAAGATCAGTCGTGAATTGCGAATTTACAAAGCTGTCAGTTTTATAGTGAATGATGAACCGTTAATTTGCTTTACAGTTTATTTTGATAAGTGCTCTGGATATAGATTTTGTTTAAAAAATTAAAAATAAAAAACCTTCCAGAAATACTCTGAAAGGTTTGTATGGTAAGGGTGGAAACAGTGACTAATTCACTAATACATCCTGAAGTTCCTCACTTTTCTGAAAACTTGCTTTAGCGAAAGGACAGAGGGGAATAATCTTTTTCCCGTTTTTCCTGGCAAAATCTACTGCTGCCAGAAGCATTTCCTTACCTACACCTTTTCCGTTGTAGGATTCTTCCACCTCCGTGTGGTCTATAATAAATCTTTCTTCTCCTGCCCAGGTATAGGTCATCATTCCTGCGCGTCTTCCATCTATGAAAGCTTCAAAACTTCCGTGTTTTTCGTCGTTGTTTTGTTTTACTTCGATCATGTTATGAGAATTTAGTTAGTATTTCTATGTCGTTAGTTAATATTTTATGAACAGGGCAGGCATCAGCAATGGTATGCAGTCTTTTCAGCTGCTCCTCATCCAGAACACCTTCAAAGGTGATATCTCTTTTGAAAACAGCTCTTTTTGTTAAGGGATAATTTTCAAGTTCTACTTCCACATTGATGTTTTCTACATCCCATTCCTTTCTTTCAATGTACATTCTCAGCGTAGCAGCTGTACAGCTTGCCAGTGATGTAGCCAGAATTTCCATAGGATTAAAACCTTTATTCTGTCCGCCTTTATCAATCGGTTCATCAGTGATGATCGTATTTTCGCCCGCTGTTACTTCTGTATAGTATTTTGTTTTTCCTAAACTTGCTTTTACTGTTACCGCCATTATTTTTCTGTATTGAATTTATAACTTAATGCACCTGAAGGGCATAAGTCTACCTGTTTTTTAAGTTCTTCCGGAGTTGCATTTTCTGCTTTTATCCAAGGTCTTTCTTTAGGATTGTAGACTTTTGGAAGTGTTTTTACGCATATAGCAGAGTGGATACACTTTTCAGGCTGCCAGATGACAGTAATGTTACCATTGGGATATTCGTGTGTTTCCATATCAATTTTCTTTTAATGTTTTTTCGATTCTTCTGTCCGGAATCAGCCATATGAGAGCCACGAGATAATAAAAACCTATGGCAATATAAGGATAAAAAAATGAAGTAGCGATCCCGAGGACATAAAATATAATAGAGATATATTCTTTGTATTTCGAGTGAATGGCCTCTTTCAGCTTTGAATCTTCACCCTCGCATTTGATGATGACATGCTCCAGAATGGTGTAAGCAATCGCTGCCATAATGAGCCCGATACCATAAACTGCTACTGGGTTTTTGGCAAAACTTGTAGTGCCGATCCATTCTGTGGCAACAGGCATCAGGGAAAGCCAAAACAAAAGGTGAAGATTGGCCCAAAGAATACTGCCATTTACTTTCTTTACCGTCTGAAACAAATGATGATGATTGTTCCAGTAGATTCCTACATAAATAAAACTGAAAATATAAGCCAGGAACTTGGGAAGGAGAGGTTTGAGACTTGTCCAGCTATATCCCTCAGGTACTTTTAGTTCAAGTACCATGATGGTGATAATAATAGCGAGGACACCGTCGCTGAATGCCTCTAATCTTCCTTTATTCATTCGTTGTAATCTGATTTTTAAAGTTTTGTATTTTATCTTTCAGATCCTTCAGAATATCCGGATTGATCACTCCGCTTTCCATATCAAAATTTTCATAAAACTTTGGTAATGAAAAAGTATCCTTGATATCTGCTGCAAACTGTGGGAAAAATGTTTTGGCTGTATTCATTACATTTCCGCCGCCATAACCTCCGGGAGACGTGCTCATCAGAAGCATAGGTTTATTCTGAAATACTTTTACATTAATCCTTGAAGACCAGTCAAAAACATTTTTAAAAGCAGCGCTATAAGAACGGTTGTGCTCCGCAAGAGAGCAGATGATCACATCACACTCCTCAATAACTTTTAAAAACCGATGGGCTTCATCCGGAAAACCTTTCTTTTCAAGATCTACGGAGAAAACAGGCATTGTGAAATCGTTGAGGTCGATCAGATTGATTTCTTCATCCTGAAAATCTTTCAGAACAAATTTTACCAGTTCCCTGTTGATAGAAGTGGAAGAAGTACTTCCGGCAAATGCTAATATTTTCATGATCTGAACTGAATTTATTTTCTGTTTAAAATAGCCTTAGGAAGCGGAACATATTCTTTTTCGTCACCCGGAACCAAAGGAAAAGCATCATGATTCTGATCATTCCAGTTTACTTTAGCCTGGTCGAGCTTTTCTTTATCTGAGTTAACGAAATTCCAGAATATAAAACGTTCCTCATCAAATGGTTCACCCCCAAAAAGATAAACTGTTCCGTTTTCGCTCATATCAAATTCACAAAGCTTGGTGTCTTTAGCAACCATCAGCTGTTTTGAACCATATGAGTTTCCGTCTGTGGTAACGGTTCCGTCCAGCACATACATGGCAGCTTCTCCGTAAAGATCTTTTCCAATGCTTATTTTCTTAGCGTCTTTTGTTTTGATCTCAATGAAAAATAGCTTGCTGTGTACAGGAACCGGAGATGTTCTGCCAAATGCTTCACCGGCAATTAATTTATACTGAATGCCATCTTCTTCCCAAACCGGAATATCATCCGCTTCACTATGATGAAATGTAGGCTCCGATTGTTCAAGATGCTTCGGAAGTCCTACCCAAATCTGGAATCCGTGAAGTCTTTTATCACTGTGTCTTAAATATTCAGGCGTTCTTTCTGAATGTACAACGCCTTTTCCGGCTGTCATCCAGTTCACAGCACCCGGTTTTATTTCAAGAGCACTTCCGATACTGTCTCTGTGGAAAATAGAACCCTCCAACAGATACGTTAACGTAGATAAACCGATATGCGGATGAGGCGGAACATCAAGGTTTTGATAATCCTTTAATTCCGAAGGGCCCATATGATCAATAAAAACGAATGGTCCAACAGCTCTTTTTTCACGGAAAGGAAGAAGCCTTCCTACCAGAAAGTTTCCGATATCTGCTGCTTTTTCTTCAATGATAAGTCCGATATTTGACATGATGATGTGATACTTTTTAAAATGTTATTAAATAAATAGGTGGTTTTGCTGAAGGGTTAAAGTTTGTCATATCCTTCAAATTTCTCATCCACGATACGTTTCCATTCAGGATGCTTCTTGATAAAAGCAAAAACGTAAGGACAGAATGGAAGAAGCTTTTTTCCACTTTCTTCAATATAATTCAGTGTTTTCTCAACTACGGCAGCGGCTGCACCGGTTCCTGCCAATTCAGGCTCTGCTTCTGTGTGTACCAAAGCAATCTGGTGGGTAGTCTCACGATAATCGATGAATGCGTAATGCCCGTTGAATTCTATTTCAAATCTTTTTTCCGCTTTTACAAGAGGAATATTTTCAAATTCTGCTTTCATGTATTTTGTATTAAGAGCGTTCTGTTTTTTTAACAGGATTTGCTCATTATGACAGTTAAACCTTATAGGTTTCTAAAACCTATAAGGTTTGCCATCATATAAAGTTAATAAAAAAAGGAATAATCAATGATTAAGATAAATTTAAATCTTTTAATCTTCCAGATATCCAAATTTTCCGGTATTGAAATCTTCGAAGGCCTGCATGATTTCTTCTCTGGAATTCATTACAAAAGGGCCATGAGGAAAGATGGGTTCGTTGATAGGCTCACCGCTGATGATCAAAATAATAGAATCTTCTTTTGCTTCTATGGTGAAAATTTCGCCCTCATTTTTAAACAGTGCCAAATGATCAGTTTTCACATTTTCCTCGCCGTTGACGATGATACCTCCTTCAATAACCAAAGCGGCAGTATTGAAGTGAGATGGAAAATTAAATTCGGCTTTTCCTCCTGCTTTAAGCTTTGCATTCATCATATGAAGTGGAGTGAAAGTAGAAGCAGGACCTTTATGACCGCTATACTCTCCGGCAATTACTTCTATAAAACCATTCTCCCCTAAATCGACTCTTTCCATTGCAGAGTTTTCAATAGCCTGATATTTTGGACAGCTCATTTTATCTTTTGCCGGAAGATTCACCCAAAGCTGAACCATCTGAAAAATTCCTCCTTCTTTTGCCCATTCTGTTTCATGATACTCTTTATGAAGAACACCTTTTGCTGCAGTCATCCATTGAACATCACCCTCTCCGATAACGCCACCGCCACCGGCACTGTCATGGTGTTCTACTTTTCCGCTATAAGCTATGGTTACTGTTTCAAAACCTCTGTGTGGATGAACTCCCACACCTCTTGGTATTTCTGATCCATTGAAATGAAATTTCGAATTGTAATCCAGCATAATGAACGGATCCATTCTTTTCATTTCTAAACCAGGCACTCCCGGAATAAAATTATGAACCCTGAAACCATCGCCTACAAAATGTGCAGGTCGTGGAGATACTACGATTTCTACTTTTTTAGTTGCCATCACATTGTTGATTTTTTATATAAGCAAAAATATCATAGTTATCAACGAAAAGCATTGATCTGTGATAAGTTCGTAGGTAGGATGAAGAGTGAAAAGGCAGATGTTCGGAATTGTGATTTTACCGGACTATTCTTCCTTCGACTTCATGTTTTTTCCATCCGAAATATGGAGTCTTCTGAAAACAAACCCAGATATAATCGTCAATATTCCTACGGTGAGAAATGTGTACCGGAATGCATTGTGAATTTCACCTTTGATCAGGTCTGTATTTTCAAATAGTTTTAAAACAATCAACCCGAATGCTATTCCAAATCCGATGGCCAGCTGTTGATTCACCGAAATTAATGAGTTTCCACTGCTCGTCTGGAAATTCCGGAGGTCGGCAATAGAAATAGTGTTCATAGAGGTAAATTGGATAGAGTTGAAAAAACCTAGTACAGCGATAATTGGCACAAACCAATATAAAGAAGTGTGTATATCAGGAATAGCGAGCAGACAGATCAGGGTACCAATAATGAACGTATTTACCATTAAAGTCTGACGATAGCCATATTTATCTAAAATTTTAATAACAGATGATTTCCCGAAGATAGCTGTTAAAGCCATGGGAGCAATGATCCAGCCTGAAGTTACGGCAGATTGTTTGTACGCAATCTGAATCATGAGTGGAAGGAGTAGCGGAACAGAGCTGATGCCTAATCTGGTGGCAAGATTTCCTACAATACCTACACGGAAAGTTCTTACCTGAAACAGATTTAATGGAAATATAGGATTTCCTCCTCTTTTCGCATGTTTATAATAATAGTACAGGAACAGGAAGCCCATGATAAATACAAGTAAAACGGGGGAAATATTCTGCATATCTCCAAAAAGTTCCAACGAAATGGAAAGCAGGAGAGAGGCGGCTGCAAAAATTAAAAAGCCTTTTAAATCAAAATCTACATCGTCAGATTTATAATTGGGCATAAATTTTAACCCCAAAATAATTCCCAAAATGCCAATAGGAATATTAATCAAAAATATCCAGTGCCAGGAAAGATAATCTACCATATAACCTCCGACTAATGGACCCAGTACGGGACCAATAAGAGCTGGGATAATAGCAAAATTCATGGCCTTGAGCAATTCGCTTTTATCAAACGTTTTGATCAGTGCCAGCTTTCCGACAGGGGTCATCAAACTTCCTCCAACTCCCTGGATAACCCTTGAAATAACCAGGTGGGTAAGATTTTGAGACAAGGAACAAAACAGAGAACCTAAGCTGAACAATATCAATGAAAAGATGAATATTTTTTTTGTCCCGAACCGGTCTGCAAGAAATCCGCTTGCAGGCATAAAAACCGCTAAGGTCAGAACATAGCTGATAATGGCGTTCTGCATATTGAGCGGAGATTCTTTCAGGTCTTTTGCAATAGAAGGCAGGGAAGTATTAAGAATTGTGGAATCCAGCATCTGCATGAAAATAGCAGTAGCGAGAATCAGGGGAAGTATTTTCTTTATGGATGTCTTTTGTGTGCTTACTTCTGTCATTGGGTATAGGCTGGGCAGTCAAAAAACTTCCAGACTTATTTTTATGTGAAGAAATTGCTTGCTTTAAGCGGTTTGATCTTTAGATCAGGAAATCCATATAAAATTAAAAAAGTCCTGCGAGATTTCACAGGACTTTTTGATTTATTTTCTAGGTTTTTCTACTCCTTTCCATTCGTCACCGGCTTTTCTATACTGGCTTAAGATGAAAGTTTTGAAATCCTTTGTTTTATATTCAATGTTATCAGTGTTTTGTTCAAACGGCATGATGTAATAATAATCGATATCCGTTTTGTCAGATTTGTTTCCTTTTTTTACAGAAGGAACATATTTTGAAAACTTATAGCTTGGAAGATATTGTTTCAGTCTAGCGTAGAAAGCTTTATCTTCTTTTTCGTTAGGAATGATATCTACAATGTTTAGATCGTCTTTTTTCTTATCGATCCAAAGGTAATATGTTTTTTCTTCCCCAACATTTCTGTTGACAGAGTTGAAAGCAAATAGTTCTTTCGGTACAAGCTCCTTGATTTTTTCAGGATCTACCTTTGTATAATACTGACCTTTTGAAGGATCTACATACGTTTCAAGGTTGTACATTAAAACAGAATTGTTTTCAAATTTTTTATTTTTAAAATATTGATTTAATGATAATTCTGCTGTAGCCCTTAGTTCTTTGGCTCTACCGTCCAATTTTTTGGTTGGATTCTGAGGGTTTACATATTTTACAAACTCATATAAAACGATTGGTTTTATATCTTTAAGGTGAGGATACGTTTTCAGCTGCTCTGCTTTTACAAGCCAGTAGAATTGTTGATAGTAGTCATCTTTATCTGCATCTTTCACACTCTTATAAGCTAAAGCAAGCTTTTTTGAATTCAGATATTTGCCATATTTTCCCTGTCCAAAAGCAAAACTTATGGCTAATAAAGCAAATAAAACAGTAAGGTTTCTTCTCATTTTTTTATAATTGATATTTTCGTTTTCCAAATATAATTATTTATTAGATATTATTTTGGATTGTCAGTTAAATTATGCTATATTATTATCGTTAATTCAAGAAAAAATCCTGTATTGCTACAGGATTGATAAATTATAACTGAGGGAGTTAGCCGTTGTGCCTGATTCTCAATAGGCAGTTGTTGCCATGTAAAGTGAATTGTGAATTATTTTACACGATGAAAATTTACAAATGCAACGAATTGACGATTCATAATTGGCTAATCTATTCTCTACTCGTATGACGTTTCATGTACCTTCACGGCTCTTCCGCTTGGGTCATTCATTTTTTTGAAAGCTTCATCCCATTCCAGAGCGATAGGAGTGGAGCAGGCTACAGATGGCACAGATGGCACAGTAGCGGCAGCGGTTTCACTTGGGAAATGTTCTTCAAAAATAGTTCTGTATCGGTATTCTTCTTTGTTCTGAGGAGTGTTTAGCGGGAATCTGAATCTTGCGTTAGCCATCATTTCGTCCGTTACTTCTTTTTCAGCAACTTCTTTTAAGGTATCGATCCATGAATAGCCTACACCATCTGAAAATTGTTCTTTTTGTCTCCATACAATAGAATCTGGAAGCATATCTTCAAAAGCTTTTCTCAATACCCATTTTTCAATTTTTCCTTCAGCAGTATTGATCATTTTATCTTGTGGGTTAAGAGTCATCGCAATATCCATAAATTCTTTATCAAGGAAAGGAACTCTGCCTTCAATACCCCAGCTCATCAATGCCTTGTTGGCTCTTAAGCAGTCGTACAGGTGAAGTTTACCCAGTTTTCTTACCGTTTCATCATGGAATTCTCTTGCATTGGGAGCTTTATGGAAATATAGATATCCACCGAACAATTCATCAGAACCTTCTCCCGAAAGCACCATTTTGATTCCCATAGATTTGATCACTCTTGCCAGAAGATACATCGGGGTGGATGCTCTGATCGTGGTCACGTCATATGTTTCAAGGTGATAGATGACATCGCGTATGGCATCCAGTCCTTCCTGAACCGTAAAGTTGACTTCATGATGAACAGATCCTATATGTTTTGCTGCTTTTTGAGCCGCTGCCAGATCGGGAGAACCTACAAGTCCTACAGCAAAACTGTGAAGTCTTGGATACCATGCTTCCTGTGTATCTCCGCTTTCAATTCTCTGACGGGCATATTTTGCAGTAATCGCTGAAATCACCGAAGAATCTAAACCACCTGAAAGAAGTACTCCATAAGGCACATCACTCATCAATTGTCTGTGAACGGCATCCTCAAGACCTTTTCTCAACTTTGCGATATCTGTTTCGTTTTCTTTTACCTGATCAAAACTATCCCAGTCTCTGGTGTACCATTGCTGAAGATCAGCACCGTCTTTGCTGTAAACAAAATGTCCCGGTAGGAAGGTGTCTATTTTTTTACATACCCCTTCAAGAGCTTTCAATTCGGAAGCTACATAATAGTTTCCGTTTTTGTCCCACCCCTGATATAGAGGGCAGATTCCCATATGATCACGGGCGATAAGATAAACATCATTCTCAGTATCATATAATGCGAATGCGAAGATCCCGTTCAGTTTTTCAACGAAATCTTTTCCGTATTTTCTATAAAGAGCCAGAATAACCTCACAGTCAGACTGGGTCTGAAACTCATAATCAGGAAATTCTTCTTTTAATTCTCTATGGTTGTAGATTTCGCCGTTGACCGCTAATACTACTTTCCCGTCTTTTGTAAATAAAGGCTGTTTTCCAGAGGTAGGATCTACAATGGCAAGTCTTTCATGAGAGAAAATTACTTTTTCGTCCTGAAAAACTCCACTCCAATCCGGTCCTCTGTGACGGATTTTTTTTGACATTTCTAAAATCTGAGGTCTTAATACTTCAGTTTTTTGCTGGGCGTCGAATAAACATACAATTCCACACATAATTTTTATTATTTATGGAACAAATGTAAAGGTGATGTTTATGAATAACAATAAAAAATATTTAAAAACGAATTTTTTTAATCAATTTATGTTTTTAAGTTAAAAATTTTAACTATTTATTGAAATTAACAGGTGTTTGATTAATTTTTTTTAGTTGGCTAAAATTCATGCAATATCATACGAAATAAAAATGACATATTTATTAATCTATGGTAATTTATTATATGAATTTTAACCCTTACTTTGTGGCTCGAAATAATTTTTTTTCATCATTTGTGTTTTTACCTTCTTGCAATTCTCATGCAAGAAGGTTTTGTTTTTATTGGACTCCCAGTAACGTTCCCGAAACATTCCATGAGCTGAAACTTGTTCCTTCTGTAGGACCCTGTGGAATTTTTACCTGAATTGTATGTTTTCCCGCTTTCAAATCTCCAAGAGGAATGAAATTAGGATTGGTAACCGTTCCCGGGCACCAGTTTGATCTGCTGAGGTCTGATGAAGAAAGCCCGTCCGGGAAATTTCCCGAAGCAGGGTTATAAAGACGATATGATCCGCAGTCTGTTCTCCATGGTACAAATGAAAATACCGGTTTTTCATCAACAAAAATAGAATTGGCTTTTGGAACGAATTCATCTCCGTTTTCCCAGCCTCCATGTCCGGTAGTGGTATATCTTAGCTGCGCATTTTTCAGATCTTTATTTAGAGTGAAACTAACAAGCAGTCCTTTATCCTGATTAAACATCGTAGAATAGTCCTGCCCAGCCATTTCCATAATATTTAAAGTATTAAATAAAGGGATGGCGATATTATTTTTATAAATATTCTGATCACTCTTGTGAATGGTAATATCAAGACTTACTTTGTGTCCTCCTTTATCATAATTGCCAATGAATGTACCCACCCAAAGCTCTTTTCCTGATAATGCAGGTTTCAGCTCTGTGATATCCTCTCGGTAAGGGCTGATCGTCTGCCAGGTTTTTCCTTTAAGCTGAATATGATTGAACTTCTGGATTCCAAAAGGGGTAAAGAATCGCATCATTTCCATAGCAGGACTGTAGACATCTGTAGTCGTTATTCCGTAATACTGCTTTCCATTTCCGTTTTCGTAGACGGGAAGTGTTTTTGCTCCTTTTTCCAATCCATCAAAAAAAGACTTTTCTTTATCCTGTGGAATAAAAAATACAGTTCCGGTTCTGTCATAGGCATCTCCGTTCGACTGTTGTTTCAGTTCTACAAAAATGTTTTCACCTTCTGTAATAGCAGGAAATTTTATCTTTTTAAGAATAATGGTACCATTAGCATATCTCCTGATCTGGTCGTCGGATTTGGAGGCGTCAGAGAAATTGATCATTTCATTTTCAAAAACGTTCAGGGTGATGAATCTGCTTTTCCAAAGAAGGTCTTTGTACCCCAGCTGATCGGTAGTTTGTATATTTCCTTTCAGGATATTTTCAATTCCTGTATTTTTAATTTTCTTAATGGAACTGGCTGTAACTAAAGAGTTTTTATTTCGCTCAACTTCCAGAACCAGCCCTAAATTCTGTCCCAAAACAGAAGGTCCGCCTTTCAGCTTCAGGTCATTTGTATACCAGACTTCAATGGTATTTGAATTAACCTTTGTAACGGCTTTTTTACAGTTGTATCCTAAGATTTTTTTTGTTTCATTGGTGAGTTCAAAATCCTGTTTTCCTACAGACTCGGCATCCGATGTTGAAATAATGGATTCTGGTTTTAAAAAAGCATACGAAACAATTGTGTTTAATGGCTTTTCAACCTTAGTGATTTCATAAGGAAAGTTGCTTTTTTGTTCTTTGATTGTACTGTTGAGGATGAAATTTTCTTTCTCATTAACCCAAACTATGGTGGAGGGCTGGTCAGCAGTTGTTTTTCCGTTATATGAACTGGTATACTGAATTTCGTAGGTCTGTGCAGAAAACAGACAGTATAAAAAAACAGCTAGAAAGTTGAAAACAATTCTTGTATGCATAAATAAATGAGTTTACTGCAAAGTTATTATAAACTTTCCACAGCATCATACGGTTTTAATCTATACAGTTAGTAGACAATGTAGTGGAAATGTTACAAAAATTGTTACATTTTTTTGGAAAATCTTTAAAACAAAAAAAACTACTCCAAAAAATAGAGTAGTTTTATATATTTCATTGGTTCAGATTAAGAAACTCTCTCAATCAAAGCCATATAGAATCCGTCATACCCTTGGCTAGGCATTACTTTTTCATCTTTAACCATTTTGAATCCAGGATTGCTTTTGATGAATTCTTCTACCTGCATATTGTTTTCAGAAGGAAGGATAGAACACGTTGCGTATACCATTTTTCCTCCTTTTTTTAGCATTTTAGAATAGTCCTGAAGAATTTGTTGCTGTTCTTTTTTAATTCTGTCAATAAAGTCCTGATCAATTTTCCATTTACTGTCCGGGTTTCTTTTTAAAACTCCAAGACCTGAACATGGTGCATCGATCAAAAGTCTGTCTACTTTTTCGTGAAGACGTTTGATGACTTTGTTGTCAGAAATCATACGGGTTTCAATATTGTGAGCACCTGCTCTTTTTGCACGACGCTTCAATTCAGCTAATTTCCACTCAAAGATGTCTAATGCTATGATCTGACCTTTGTTTTTCATGATTGCTGCCAAGTGAAGTGTTTTTCCTCCTGCACCTGCACACGCATCCACCACTCTCTGGCCTTCTTGTACATCAAGGAAATAACCGATCTTCTGAGAAGAGGCATCCTGAACTTCAAATAATCCTTCTTTGAAAGCTGTAGTAAGGAAAACGTTTTTCTTTTCTTCCAGCTGAACAGCATCAGGATAATTTTTAATAGGAAAAGCTACGACTCCCTCATCAGAAAGATCCGAAATAAGTTCCTTAGGAGTTGTTCTTAATGAGTTCGCTCTTAAAACCGTAGGAGCCTGCTCGTTCAGAGCAAGCATTTCTCTTTCCCAGTTAGCCCCCAATTCTTTTTCAAGAGTTTCAGCCAGCCATTCAGGGATAGAATGTTCTATTGCTTTTGTAGGAACACTATTCTTTTTAAGCTTTGTAAGAATATCGGCGATTTTGATTCCGTCAAATTCTTCAAATTTTTTATAATTGGTTTTGCTCCAAAGCAAATAGGCGATGATGAGTTTGTAGATATTGTTAGGTTTCACCCCTTCACCCATATAGTATTCAAGGCGTTTTTTCCAACGGATAATATTGTAAAAAATTTCAGAAACAACAGCTCTGTCCTGGCTTCCCCATTTTCTGTTTGCTTTCAAAAGTCTTTCAATAACTTTATCGGCATATTTGTTTTTCTCAAAAAATGTCTCCTGTAGGGCATCGTGAATTCCGATTGCCAAGTTTCTGTGAATAAGTTCCATAAATTTGCTTCGCTGTTTGAATCTGCAAAAATACGACTTTTAATTGAGAGTTGAAGATTGAGTTGATGAGTTTGGGAATTGTAAGAGTTTAGAGTGGGGGAGTAATGCGATCTGATCTAGTATTATTGATGTAAAGTCAATCTGTTTTTTGATTTTTTGAGTGTAGAAATACATTTTAATGCTGAATTTGTAAATATTTTCCGAATATTTATATTTTTTATTTGTTGACAATAGCCTTTCCCTTTAGAACAAATAAACTTATGTTTTTGCTTAATGAAAAATATTTGCTAACAAAATATACACTGTTCATTACTATACTTTATTTTCTTTGTAGCAAGTTTATTTAATTTACATTAATTCACTATATTGTGTTATATTAATATATGCTTATTATCTATTATACTGAGCTTTATCTCTTGACTTCAACCTCTAAAAAGCTCTACCTTTGCAAAAATTAAAAATATGAGTGATACAGTACTTTGTCCGAAATGCAGCTCCGAGTTTACCTATCCGAGCGATAATATGATGGTCTGTTCCCAGTGTTTCCACGAATGGAACCCTGAGGAGGTCGTTTCTGAGGCAGCCAGCGAAGGAAAAATATTGGATTCAAACGGAAACGAACTTCAGGATGGAGATTCTGTAGTGGTAGTAAAAGACCTTCCTGTAAAAGGAGCGCCAAAACCTGTAAAGGCGGGTACTAAAGTAAAGAATATCCGTTTAAGACCAGGAAGTGATCATAATATTGATTGCAAAATTGATGGTTTCGGAGCAATGGCTCTTAAGTCAGAGTTTGTAAAGAAAGCATAAGAAAACGTTGTTTTTTTATGCCATAAAAATAAGAAAAGGAAAAAATTGGACAGTGTAATCTTTCATAAGACTTAATTGCAAGATTGCTAATGTCCGTCTGGAAGGCAGAAAGAGAAATAACCAAAAATTTCCTTATGCTTTGGAGGTACAAATGTAAGAAAAAGTTTTATAACTGATTCTTATGTTTGTACTTTTTTTATGGGTAAGTATAAGAAAATGTAGATCTTATATGATGTATACTGAAAAGTAAAATCGTAAATAAAGACTCATCTGGTAAGCAAATTTGTCTTTCGCTTTATATAAAAGAAATAGTAATCAATCCCTCTAATTTTTCATCAGTATAAACCACTATTTCTTTATTCCTTGCTTTAATTTTATTCCAATAATAGTTTCCTGCAAATCGGCTTTCAAGGACTTCTGCTTCGAGACCGGTTTCGGTGATTTTTATTTCTTTAGGGTAATAGGAGAATTTTGAAAGCTGGAAATCTTCAGCTTCAGTTTCGCTGAAGATATTTACTTCTCCGAATAATTTTGCAACATAAGAGTTGTAAGGACGTTTGTAAGTTTCTTCCGGACTGTCATTTTGAATCAGTCTTCCGTCCTGTAAAATAACGATCTGATCCAGCCATGGCATAATATCCTTAAGTTCGTGAGTAGAGATGATTAAAGAAACGCCATGCTGCTTTACATATCTGAAAAGACGTTCTCTGAGTTCAATTTTTCTCGGAAAATCCAGATTGCTGAAAGGTTCATCTAAAATCAGAAGTTTTGGAAGTACAGACAGGGCTCTGGCAATGGCCACTCTTTGCTGTTGCCCGCCGCTTAAATATTTGGGAAGTACATTGGCGAATTCCTGAAGTCCTACTACCTCAAGAAGTTCCGCTACGGTTTCTTTTTTTTGTTTTAAATTGATATTCGAAATAAACTTCCCTACATTTTCGGCAACGGTAGCGTAAGGCATAAGATCAAAATTCTGTGCTACGAATTTCATTTCTGCTTCTCCGGGAACGAGGTTTCCTTTCGGTCCCAAAAGTCGTGTTCCGTTAAAAATAATTTCTCCGCTTTCCCAATCAAGAAGACCATAAATAAGGTTGAGAAGAGTAGATTTTCCGCATCCGCTTTCTCCCGCAAGTGCTATAATTCTGTTTTCTTCAAACCTTAGGTTAAGGTTCTGAAACAGGGGATTTTCTTTGGTGTGAGAGAAAAATAAATTGTTTATTTCTAATAGCATATTACAAATGTAAGGTTTTTATGAAAACATAATTTTTTTTATTATATTAGCGGAACTAATAAAAATAAATCAAAAATGAGAAAAAAACTGTTTTCGTTAGCGATTCCTGCGTTATTTATTGCTGCTGTAATGGTTTCTTGTAAAAAAGATAAACCGCTTACCAGTGAAAGTAATGAGGTGACAACTACCAAAGAAGGTAGCCAGTTCACTTTGGATACGTTAAACAGTAAGGTTGAATGGAAGGGATATAAAGTATTTAAATCTGAAAATACGAGCCATTTTGGAACAATCAAGTTTGAAAGTGGAGATGTGACGGTGAAAGACGGAAAACTGGAAAGCGGAAAGTTCGTTGCTGATATGAATTCATTAACTTCTGTGGACTTGAAAGACAGCCCGGAAGATTTAGGAAAATTAAATGGTCACCTGAAGAGTGGTGATTTCTTTGAAGTTGAAAAATTCCCGACAGCTTCTTATGAAATTACAAAAGTAACTCCGGCTACGGAAGGAGATTATAATACTCTTTTAGAAGGTAATTTAACCATTAAAGGAATTACAAAACCAGTTCAGTTTAAGGCTAATGTTTCTGTGAAGGATGGAGAGGTGAGTGTAGCTACTGAACCGAAAGATATCAAGAGAGAAGAGTTTGGGGTGAAGTTCCAGGCTCCTGCTGAAAACGGTGTAATTAAAGATGAGGTAACTCTTCAGATCAGCGTTAAAGCTTTAGAAAAGAAATAATTTTTTTATTTAAGTGAAATAAGTGATTGAAGTCTGCCTCCCGAAAAAGAGGCAGATTTTTTTATAACGGACTTATTTTTAAACTTAAAAGTCGTATTTTTGCAAAACATTTTGAAAGGGTAAAATAATGATAGAAAAGATAGAAGAACTACTGATCGAAGTAAATGGCTTCAATGCTAGCTCTAAGGAAGATATCGAAAACTTCCGAATTAAGTACAACGGTAAAAAAGGGGTTCTGAATGATTTTTACGAAACATTAAAAGAAGTTCCTAACGACCAGAAGAAAGATTTCGGACAGAAGATCAATACTTTAAAACAAGCAGTTGCTGTAAAATTGGAAGACTTGAAAAGCTCTTCTGAAACTTCTGTTGTGGTAGAAAAAGAAGATCTTACAAGACCTGCTTTTCCATTGGATCTGGGCTCAAGACACCCGATCAATCTTGTTAAAAACAGAATTATCGAAATCTTCAAATCAATTGGCTTTGCAGTAGCAGACGGTCCTGAGATTGAAGATGACTGGCATAACTTTACGGCGCTTAACCTTCCGGAATATCACCCGGCAAGAGATATGCAGGATACGTTCTTTATTGAGCAGAATCCGGATATTCTTTTAAGAACGCATACTTCTTCCGTACAGACTCGTTATATGGAAGAAAATCAGCCGCCAATCAGGATTTTATCTCCGGGAAGAGTTTTCAGAAATGAAGCGATCTCTTCACGTTCTCACTGTATTTTCCACCAGATTGAGGGATTATATATTGATGAGAATGTAAGCTTTGCAGACTTAAAGCAAACGATTCAGTTCTTTACCACTGAGCTTTTCGGAAAATCTAAAATCAGAATGAGACCTTCATTCTTCCCATTCACTGAGCCAAGTGCTGAAATTGATGTGTATTGGGGATTAAACTCTGAAACAGATTACAGAATTACGAAAGGAACAGGATGGCTGGAGATCATGGGATGTGGAATGGTAGATCCTGCCGTACTGAAAAATGTGAATATCGATTCTGAGAAATATTCAGGATATGCATTCGGAATGGGAATTGAAAGAATCACGATGCTTCTTTACCAGATGAGTGACATCAGAATGTTCTTCGAAAATGATATCAGAACACTGGAACAATTCAAAACACTATAAAAAATCAAACCTCCGGAGCTCCGGAGGTTTTTGTTTTTAATTACTGACCTAAGAAACAAAACGTAACTAAAAACTGATCTTTATTGAAAAATTTACACGTGTCTGTTTCTTATGCCCATACTTTGAATCAACTGCTGTCGAAACGAAGTATTGACATGCTGCAGCTCTTTTGTCTGCCTCTATCATTAAGACAATCAATATTAACATTCTATTACATTGAACATAAAAAAGCCTGTAAAATTATTTACAGGCTCTATATTTAAAAAAAAAATAATGATTCTTTATTTGCTAAATTTTAAAGGATATTTTACATTTTTATAATCATCAATACTTGCTTTCAATGAACCTACTGCCAGTTCAGCTTTCAATAGCATAGGAAGGTGATTGGCATCGTTGGAAACCCACATCGTTACCCCTTCTTTTTCTTTAAATACTCTTCCGCTTTTTACGGATGGAATAATCTTTAAGCAATTGATGGTACCGAATTTTGTATTTAAATTTTCTGTTCCTGTTACTTTTAACTGAAAAGGAAACATCTCGTCATCAATCCATACATTCATATTGATGATGGTTCCCACTTTCAATTCATCCGGGCTTTTACTTCTTAAATAGTAAAAACAGGAAAGCATATCCTGAACACCTTTTACAGATTTTAAAACCTTAGACCCATTGGCAGGCGTCTTTTTATCCGTTAAAATCAAAGTATTATTATCGTGATTGAAAACCGTTTCAAAATGCTGGCGGTAGCTTCCTTCACGTACATTTCTGACATAAAAGCTTGGTAAACCTGTCTGTGTATTGATAAAGCTTTCATATAAATCTTCCACTTTGAAGAATGCTTTTACAGCACCCGTAGTCTGCCCTGTCCCTTTTACATAGAGATGGGGTACCCCTTTGTAGTTCGTTTGCTTTGTGGTAAGGTTCGCAGTTCCTGCATTAAGGAAACCGTAGTGAATTCTAAGAGTGATAGATTCGCCGTCTGCGATGTTATCAATCTGGGCCGAACCTAAAAAGAATATAAGTACTGCAAAAAGGTTTAAAATTTTCTTCATAACAAGACATTTACAAAAACGTTGCCAAATTTAAAATCTTAATTGATAGATATTTGACAAATCTCAGGTTTTTATTTAGAATCAATTAAATATGCTTCGCATTAAAATTAGTAAATTTGCAGCTACATGTATAATTAAATTATCTTAAAGATTATGATAACCACTGATATATTGATCATAGGTGCGGGGCCTACAGGACTTTTTGCAGTTTTTGAAGCTGGTTTACTAAAAATGAAGTGTCATATTATTGATGCGCTTCCACAGCCGGGAGGGCAGTTGGCAGAACTTTATCCTAAAAAACCTATTTTCGATATTCCAGGGTATCCTTCAGTAAACGCTGGAGAATTGGTGGATAATTTGATGGAGCAGATCAAGCAGTTTCAACCTGGATTTACTTTAGGTGAGACCGCTGTTTCTTATACAAAGGTAGATGATGAGTGGTTTGAAGTGATCACTAATAAAGGAACTGTTCACAGATGTAAAGCAATTGCAATCGCGGGTGGATTAGGGACATTTGAGCCTAGAAAACCTGCTTTCGACAATCTTGCTGATTATGAAGAAAAAGGTCTTGAATATTTCGTTAAAGAGCCTGAGCATTTCAGAAACAAAAAAGTAGTAATCGCCGGAGGTGGAGATTCTGCTTTGGACTGGAGTGTTTTCCTTTCCAATGTTGCGAGTGAAGTGACATTGATTCACAGAAGAAATGAGTTCCGTGGAGCTTTGGATTCTGTAGAGAAAGTTCAGGATCTGAAAAACCAGGGAAAAATTAAATTAATCACTCCTGCTGAAGTTACTGGTGTTAAAGGTGACGGAAAGGTTGAAGCGATTACCGTACAGGTTGATGGACAGGACGCTTACGATATTGAAACAGATTATTTTATTCCTTTATTCGGGTTGACTCCAAAATTGGGTGAGATCGGAAACTGGGGATTGAATATCGAGAAAAATGCAATTGTTGTAAACAATGCTCTTGATTATCAGACAAACATTGACGGAATCTACGCCATTGGAGATATCAATACATATCCTGGAAAATTGAAGTTGATCCTTTGTGGTTTCCACGAAGCTACTTTAATGTGTCAAAGTGTGTACAACAGATTAAATCCAGGTAAAAAATTCGTTCTAAAATATACAACCGTAAGTGGTGTAGACGGATTTGACGGAAGCCGTAAAGAAGCAGAGAAGGCAGTTGTGAAAAAAATTGACTAGTTTTGCAGAATTATGTCAGATGTTAATATTAAAATCACCGACAGAGAAGGTGTAACCCACGATGTCGTAGCTCCTACGGATATGTCCATGAATCTAATGGAAATTATCCGTGCTTATGAATTGGCAGAAGAAGGTACTATTGGTGTATGCGGAGGAATGGCGATGTGTGCTTCATGCCAGGTATATGTAATTAATGATCCCGGTTTGGAAACAATGGGAGATGAAGAAGATGCAATGCTTGCTGAAGCTTTCCATGTGAAAGAGAACAGCAGATTGGGATGCCAGTTACATATTGCCGATGCCATGGAAGGGCTCGAAGTGGCAATTGCTCCTTATCCTTAGAAAATATTTTTTAATCTTAATAAGAAACCCGCCCGAATTTTCGGACGGGTTTTGTTTTTATATTTATTTCTGAGAACATATATACTCGTGTCTGATTAGAGTGTCTTCTTTAATGATTTCTAAGTAACTTTCACCTTCATTCTTTATAAAGTAATCTCCCGGTTCTATTTCATCTTTATAGGAAATCCACCATTGACCGTTGTCATAACATTCACAAGGCTGATTGCTTTCAGGAATAGTTCCCTTTAATTTAAGAGATTTTATACCTTCAATACTTTCGACTCTAATTTTACATTTTTGCTTCTTGACTCTTTCCATCGCAGTCTTACAATCTTCCATAAAATAAGAAGAAAGAGCAGGAACAATAACGAGTATAGTTACAAATACTGTGGCAACTCCAAGCATTTCTTTATTAACGTTGTAGTTATTCATGTGAAAGATTATAAAACTTAAATTTCTTCCTTAGAAATCACTTTCCAAACTGTAGGAGCTTGATAGTTTCTCATCTTTTCCAACAGATCTTCAATAGTATCGCTCACTAGGAGCATATCTTTGTTGACCTGCTTTAAGAATTCTTTATCCACCATGGTTTGAATCAATTTGATCAGATCATCATAAAAACCATCAATATTCAAAATTCCGATCGGTTTTTTGTGAAGCCCGAGCTGTGCCCAGGTGATCATCTCGAAGAGTTCTTCCAGTGTTCCATAACCGCCTGGTAGTACGATGATTCCATCACAGAGTTCATTCATTTTGGTTTTTCTTTCATGCATGGTTTCCACGATGATGAGCTCTGTCAGATTTTTGTGGGCAATTTCTTTGGTTTGTAAAAACTGGGGCAGGACTCCGATTACCTTACCATTTTCACTTAAAGCCCCATTGGCTACTGTTCCCATTAAGCCGGTTTCCGAACCGCCATAAACGAGTTGTATATCTTGTTTTGCTAAGGTTTGTCCCAGCAGGAATGCCTGTTCTTTGTAAATGTCATGCGAGCCGAAACTTGAGCCGCAGAATACGGTGATACTTTTCATAGTATATGATTTGTTTTTATTCTTTTGTTTAGATGCTTCGACAGGCTCAGCATGACATCTCTAATACTAACTGTTTTTTTTAGAGATGAATTTTTAACAGCGTCATGCTGAGCCTGTCGAAGCACCTTTATAATTAAATAAAAATATTTAGATTAAAAACTAAAAATATCCAAAATCATAAGACTTTGGATATTTAATATTAGTTTATTCTATTTTGGTTATTTCCCAGGTACCTTTCACTGCAAAAAGAAGATGAAATAATCTGTTGATGAAATCAGCTCCTTTAAATTTCCAATGTCCGGAATAAGAGTTTTTAAGATTTGATATGCCAGTATAATAGATGGGTTTATGTTTCTCATATTCATTTTCTATCCTTTTCCCGTTCATAGACACTGTTGTTTTTATAGGCATTTGCTTAATGAATTCTATGTTTTTATCATTAATCTTTCCTTTGATGGTTCCTATCCCCCTGGTTCCATAGTTATGATCATTATCCTGTACTGTTCCTATAAAATTTTCACCATCAAACTCTGTTATTTTTAATAAGAATTCAATTTCCTTATCATATAACTCAGAGCTTTGCCTGACGCTGTATTTATATTTTCCTTTCCAGGTTCCAATCATAACTTTTAATGTGTTTATTTCTGAGGAATATTCGCTAAAATATCTTTCAGGAAGCTCCAGAATTTTTGTGCTGAAGGAATATTGGCTTTTTCATCAGGTGAGTGTGCTCCTCTGATGGTTGGTCCAAAGCTTACCATTTCCATTTCTGGATAGTTGGCACCGATGATACCGCACTCAAGACCTGCGTGACAAGCTACTACATGAGGTTTTTCATTGAACTTCTCAGTGTAAAGCTTCTCCATCAATTGTACAATCTCTGAACCTGGTTTTGGTTTCCATCCTGGATATGAACCGCTGAATTCAACATTCATTCCAGCCAGTTCTGCTACAGATTTCAATTGCTCCGCTACTGAATATTTAGAAGAATCTACAGATGATCTCGTAAGATTTAAAATCTTAAGTTCTCCACCCTTTAGTTCTACTCTTGCTACGTTGTTAGAAGCTTCTACAAGATCTGCCACATCCGGGCTCATTCTGTATACTCCGTTGTGAAGAGATTTTAAAGTAAGGATGATCTTTTTGGAATCTGCTTCAGAAGTAGCTTTGTCAGAAGATGTAGAGTTCTCAATATTGATCTGAAGTCCCGGTTCTACAGAAGCAAATTCTTCCAAAATATCCTTTTTAAGAGCGGTTGCTTCTTCCATAAATTCCTGCGCATTTCTTACTGAAATAATCGCAGCACCTTCTCTTGGAATTGCATTTCTCAATCCACCGCTGTCGATTGAGATCAATTCTATATTTTGTTTCTCCAACCCTTTATAAAGAAGTCTTCCCAAAATAACATTGGAGTTTCCGAAACCTTTGTGAATATCCATTCCGGAATGTCCTCCCTGAAGACCTTTTACGGTGATCTTTACAATTTGTCCTTTTGATGCTTCAGTTGGATAATTTTGAGTAATCGTTACATCAACTCCTCCTGCACAACCGATATCGATCTCGTCGTCTTCTTCCGTATCAAGATTCAATAGAATTTGTCCTTCCAATTGACCTGGTTTTAATCCTAAAGCACCCGTCATTCCTGTCTCTTCATCAATTGTGAAAAGAGCTTCCAATGCAGGATGAGGGATATCTGAGCTTTCAAGGATAGACATGATTGTAGCCACTCCTAAGCCATTGTCAGCCCCTAAAGTAGTTCCTTTTGCCTTTACCCAGTCACCATCAATTTCCATTTTGATTCCTTCTGTTTCAAAATCAAAATTCACATCGTTGTTTTTCTGGCAAACCATATCAAGGTGCGATTGAAGCACGATAGATTTACGGTTTTCCATTCCTGCAGTGGCAGGTTTCTTAATAATGACATTTCCTACTTCATCTACCGTAGTTTCCAGTCCTAAATCTTCACCAAATCCTTTGATGAAAGCAATTACTTTTTCCTCTTTTTTTGAAGGTCTTGGAACAGCATTTAACTTTGAAAAATTTTTCCAGATTATCTGCGGTTCTATATTAGATAATTCCATTGAATTTTATTTTTCTCAAATTTACGAAATAAAAAATGCTTCCGTAGGATACAGAAGCATTTTTGTATGTATTTGAAGGCAAAAAAATAAAACAACAAATTTTTGTTAATCTGCCTTTTTATCTTTTTGAGATTTCGCTCTTATTAACATCCACACTCTCCATAAATCGGGGTAGTGAAAGTAGTGCCATCCGGCTTTTCAATAGTCAAAGTACCTTCAAACAGTAAAGCTTCTTCGCCTTTTACTTTTTTACCTTTTACAGAGATCTTATAATCATCATTTTCTATTTCTTTGGTCAGTAATTCATCTACTTCCATATCACTTGATGAAATAAGATTCATAGCCAGTCTTTTGCCATCCAGCATCATGTAGGCTGTTTTGCCGGCATCATCTGCATAGATGTATCTTTCATTTTCAAAATCAGCTTTGCTTACAGCAAAATAGCAAGAACATTCTTTAATTTCTTTCGGAAAAGGAATGGTTCCCACCAGAATATTTCCTGATGAAGATCCAATTGAAGCAGAATCTTTAGCAATATGTAAAGAATCAGCAGGGGCAGAACCTGAAACGGTTTCTTTTTCCTTTTTACAGGCTACCAATAGAAATGCGGAAAATAAAATGATTAAATATTTCATGTGTTTGTGGTTTTGTTATTTTTTAACCTCTTGCTCTTTCAAGAAGTGTCATCATTAATAAAGAAAGGATTACCAGGCTTTCCTCCTCGTCATCAATATCAATCAATCTGTCCAGCTGAAATCTTCTTCCAAAGAATGAAGGCATTTTTTTCAGTTTAAAATAAGCTTTTCCATCAATACCTGTTACTGTATAAGAAGGATTAAGGAAATAGCCAGTGAACATTCCGATGATAGGAAGTTCTCCTACAAAACTGTCCCAGAATCTTACCCAGGCACTGTCTTCCTGAACTTTAAACTTTGGCTGGTCTTTGGCATCCAGAATATCGTAACTTGCTTTCCAGATAGAACGCATTCCTTTTCTTGCCAATCTACCGAAGTTTTTATTGTCAACAATGTCATTCAAAGAATAGGATGCATTGAAATCAATCCATTTATTTGCTCTGATTCTGAAAAGTTCTTTAGACTTGCTCTCATCATTGAAAACGATAACATCTTCTTTCAACTTGAACATTTTCTGACGAACATACGCTACATAATTCCCGTTTTTGTCAGTAATGTTGAAGTCACTTGCTAAAGTAGTGATTTTGAATTTGAAATCCAGAGGATAGTTAAGATTGTTAAGTACCATGTTAGTTTTTTTTCATATTAATTTAAGCCGCAAATATAAAGGTTTTTTTAGAGTTTATGGGTATTGGGAAAATTTAAAATATCGTTTTGGGACATTCTGGAGCCGGATGTTGATCGATAATCAGGAATCAATTTTCGCTGCGCAAAATCAATAGTAAATAGATCTCCCTAGAATAAATTTTCATAAGTGAAACGAATTGACGATTCACAGGTGATTCATACAATTTATCATCTCTTCTCATACTCATTTCCTCAACTTTAATCCTTATTTTTGTACCTATGGATTACCCAAGTAAAGTGTTGGCAAAGGCGGTAGATGAGATTTCGGGATTGCCTGGGATTGGAAGAAAAACAGCTTTGAGATTAGCATTACATTTGTTGAAGCAGCCCAATTCCAGAGCCGTAAGTCTTGGAAACTCCGTGATTAATCTTGTCAACGAAATAAAATATTGTAAAGAATGTCATAATTTTTCAGATTTTGATATCTGTGAAATATGCAGTAATGAAAAGAGAAATGGTGAATTGATCTGTATTGTTGAAGATGTACGGGATGTAATTGCTATTGAAAATACAGGGAAATATACAGGAAAATATCTGATCCTTGGCGGGAAAATCTCTCCAATGGAAGGGGTAGGACCCAGCCAGCTGAATATTCCAAGTATTGAAAAGAAACTGAATGACGGTAAGGTGAAGGAATTTATTTTTGCATTGAGTGCCACCATGGAAGGGGATACTACCGCTTATTATATTTACAAGAAATTTAAGAGCTTCAATGTGAATTTTTCAAGCATTGCAAGAGGAATTTCAGTAGGGGATGAATTGGAGTATGCGGATGAAATTTCTTTAGGAAGATCTATTATCAACAGGCTGCCATACAACGAAAAGGATTAATATGAAGCTGTCCGTTATTATTGTTAATTATAATGTTACCCGATTGCTCAGAAGCTGTCTCTTGTCTCTTCAGAAGTATATACAGGAGATAGAATATGAAGTGATTGTTATTGATAATGCTTCTACAGACGGTTCATGGGGAAACCTTATTCCCGAGTTTCCAAGTGTACATTTTATATCTTCTGAAACGAACGGTGGGTTTTCAAAAGCGAATAACCAGGCGGTTCAAGCTGCAAAAGGAGAATATATACTGCTTTTGAATCCTGATACGGAATTAGAAGGGTTTTATATGAAAGAACTTCTGGACTTTGCAGACTCTCAGCCTTCTTTCGGATGTCTGGGTGTAAGAATGCATGATGCAGAAGGGCATTTTCTGCCTGAAAGTAAACGCTCGGTACCGGATATGTTTAATTCTTTTGAAAAGCTGTTTACCAATTTTAAAAAGAACAATTCAAAAACCTATTACAGAAATGATATTGAAGAAGATGCTGTTGATGAAATAGACGTGATCACAGGAGCATTTTTATTGGCTAAAAGAGAGGTTTACGAAAAAATAGGAGGTCTGGATGAAGCTTACTTTATGTATGGAGAAGATATTGATCTTTGCTATACCTTTTTAAGAAACGGGTATAAGAATTTCTATTATGGAAAAGTTTCCATTCTTCATCACAAGGGAGAAAGCACGATCAAAGATGAAGTATATCTCAAGAGATTCTACGGCGCTATGCAGATCTTTATTGATAAATATTATAAAGAATCGAAGCCCGTGCAGTATTCATTTTTAAAAGCAGGATTGAAGCTTCGGCATCAGATAGAAAAGATCAGGTTAAAATAAAAAAGCAACTCAATTTTGAGTTGCTTTTGTTTTATGTAAGATTGTATTCTTCTTATTTTGCCGGTGCCACAGGAGCTTTAGCCGGAGTTGTTGTAGAAGAAGCAGGAGCAGACTGTTTTGCAGGAGCTTCTTTCTTCGCTGGCTGATTAGGGGCTACCTGAGACGGCTTACCTGTAATAACAACGCTCAAAAGGATAAGAACGATGATAGTTGCGCCTAGAGTCCATGTTGCTTTTTCCATGAAATCATTGGTTCTTTGTACTCCAAACTGTGCAGATGATGCACCTCCGAATGTACTGGAAAGGCCTCCTCCTTTTGGATTTTGTGCCATAACGATAATTACCAATAAAACACTGGCAACCATAACAAGAACCATCAATAGTGTAAATATAGTATCCATTAATTTGATATCTTTTTGAATGGGCAAATTTAATCTTTTTTTACTGAATGACAAAGAAAGATGTCGCCAAATGTTGATAAAAATAGAAACGGCAACAATTGTTGCCGTTTTTTCTATAAAAATAAGAGGTTCCTATTTGAAATCTGAATCTTTAGCCTGATTGATCAGGTAAGATTTTACAGTAAGGTTGATATCCATTCCGCCCATATTCTGAATGATGGTAAACGGAAGTTTCACTCCTGAGACATCTTTGTAATCTGCATAGCTTGTAGGGATAGATCCACCTTCTCCAGCTTTCACTTCACCTGTCTTAAGGCCCGTTTTTACACTGTAATAGTAAGTGTCTTTAGTTCCTTTTACTACGTAAGAGTCTTCGTTATTATACTTTTCGATTCCTGCCAGTTTGTATTCTGTACTTTTAGCAAAAGTAAGTTCAGGGAAAAGTTCCGGATCTGACATTTCAGCTTTCTGTTTTTCATTCAGAGGCATTTTTTGTCCCTGAGCTTCCATGTATCCGTCTTTCCCATCAAAAATGATTTTTTGTACGGTATTTCCCATCATTTTCATATCCATTGCCATTTTTCCTCCTTTAGCCTGGATCAGTTTCATCGTCATATCCATACCCTGGATTTTTGTAGTGGCATCTGTCGTGATAGAAGTTACTTTCTGAACAGCAGCAAGACCCCCGATCGCGTTGATGTATTTGTCAGCAACAGATCCAATGGTAACACTTGCATCTACTTTCTGTGCAGCAGGTTTAGTTACCGGATTGGCTTCCTTATCGAAATATTTTACAGGATACCCAAGTTTCTCCAATCCTTCAGAAATATCAGCCGCTTTACCAGCGATGAAAATTCTGCTTTGGTTTGGTAAAATTGTAGTTTTTACAGCATTTGATACATCTGCAGCAGTTACTTTATCAATAGATTTTAAGTAATTGGTATAGAAGTCAGCAGGTAAGTCCTGAACTTTTTGGTTTAAAGCAAATCTTGCGATAGTAGCTGGCTGCTCCAAAGACATAATGAAAGATCCTTTCAGTTTAGCTTTAGCATTTTCCAACTCTTCTGGCTTTACAGTAGAAATAGCGTTAAGTTCATTCATGAATTCTTTAACAGCTTTGTCTGTAACTTCATTTCTTACACTTGCACTTGCAGAGAACTGTGGAGAATACTTGCTGGCAACCATACTGGAATATGCACCGTAAGTAAATCCGTTCTTCTCACGAAGGTTCATGAAAAGCCTTGCTTCACCACCACCACCAAGAATGTAGTTAGCGATTGTTGCAGGGAAATAGTTGGCATCCTTCATCTTCAGGTTGTTCAGGTTGTTTAATGAAACAACAGACTGTACTGCAGAAGGAACATCCACTACGTTGATCTCTGTTTTAGCAACATTAGAAGCTGGCTCTAATTGTGCGACAGGAGTATTGGCTTTTTTCCAACCATTGAAAGATTTCTCGATCAAAGATTTTACCTGATCAAATTTTACGTCTCCAACGATTACTAAGTAAGCATTATCCGGAGCGTAGTATTTTTTATACGTATTTTGTACGTCAGCGAGCTGAATTTTGTTGATGGATTCAACTGTTTCAAATTCACCTCTTGATGTATTTTTTCCATACATCAAAGCAGAAGAAACTCTTCCAGCAATAGAAGATGCATTTTTCTCTTCAGATTTTAATCCTTCTACAGCTCTTTCTTTAGAGTTTTGAATTTCTTCAGCAGAGAATTTAGGATTAATGATCGCATCAGCCATCAAACCTAATACTTCAGGGAAATATTTTGAAAGTGAGTTGGCAGAAGCACCATTAGAAGAGAAATTAAGATTAGCACCAAGATAATCTACTTTTTTGTTGAAGTCATCTTTGCTGATGTTTGTTGTTCCGTTTTCGAACTGTTCAGCCATGATTTGGCTTACTCCGGTTACGCTTCCTTCATTGTACGGAGGTCTGTCCATAGAAAGACTTGCGCTTACTCTTGGCAGTTTGTTGTTTTCCACAACCATTACTGTAAGACCGTTGCTTAGCTGGAAAGTTTTTGGCTTGGCAATGTTGATCGCAGGAGTAGGTCCCGGTTTCGGCATTGCATTAAGATCTATTTTTTGTGCTGAAACCATTCCTGTAAAGAAAAACGCTGCAGCTATATATGTTAATTGCTTTTTCATTTGTAAAAATTTAATTTTAAATAATCATAATTTAACCTGAGAAGTTGAAATGATTACTTTTTTTCAGGTACGTAATTAATGATTATTCTTTGGTTAGAATTAAGATACTTTTTAGCCGCATTTTGAAGATCCTGTCTTGTGACAGCTCTGTAAATGTCGATTTCTTTATTGATCAAATTCGTGTTACCCATCAATACATGATTGGTTGCCAATGAAGCAGCAATTCCCTGAATACTAGAGTTGGCGTTTACAAATTGGTTTTCGTACTGGTTTTGAAGCTTTTGATAATCTTCTTCAGAAATCAAAGTCGTCTGTACTTTTTTGATTTCAGCATCAATGTCAGCCTGTAAAATCTGTTTTGTAGTCTGTCCCATCGGAATCGCATAGAATGCGAAAATACTGTAATCTTCAAGACCCTGATTGAAGGCTCCTACCTGAAGCGCTTTCTTTTCCTGGTCAACTAATTTTTTATATAAAACTGAAGATTTACCATTACTTAAATAAGAAGAAAGCATATCTAAAACATAAGCATCCTTTTCTTTGTTAGCAGGGGTTCTGTAAGCAAAGATATAAGCTGGAAGCTGAATGTTCGGGTCAGTAGCAGTAACTTCTTTTTCCTGAGTAATAGGAGTTTCTTTCGGGAAATCTTTCGGGTAAATTGTTCCTTTTGGAATTCCTCCGTAATATGTTTCAATCCATTTTTTAGTCTGCTCAGGCTTGATGTCTCCCGCCACTACCAAAGTCGCATTATTCGGAACGTAATACTTTTTGTAGAACGCCTGGAATTCTTCTAGTTTAGCAGAATTTAAATCTTCCATAGAACCAATTGTTGGCCAGTTGTATGGGTGATTGGTAAATAAGTTTTTCTGAATCGTTGTGAAAAGATTTCCATAAGGCTGGTTATCCATTCTCAATCTTTTTTCTTCTTTTACAACCTCTCTCTGTGTATCCACTCCAATTTGGTTGATAACTGCGTGACGCATTCTTTCCGCTTCCATCCAAAGGCCAAGCTGTTCGTTGTTGGAAGGGAATGTTTCGTAGTAATACGTTCTGTCATTGGTCGTGTTGGCGTTGTTCTCACCCCCGTTTGAAGAAACGATTTTGAACCAGTCTCCTCTTTTAATATTAGGAGTTCCTTCGAATAAAAGGTGTTCAAAGAAGTGAGCAAAACCTGTTCTGCCTTTTACTTCATCTTTTGCACCTACGTGGTACATTACCCCCGTCGTGACAACCGGTGCAGAATTATCCTGATGAAGAATTACGTGAAGACCATTGGGAAGGTCATATTCTTCGAATTTGATTTGCTGTGCATTCAGCATTAGCCCGAAGAAAGCTACGGCAGCAGCAGAAAGAAGTCGCTTTTTCATAAAATTTAGAAATTGTTTACCAATTAGTGTGAAAAGTGAATTAATTGTTACAGATCTTTATAAAATATATTGTAAGAAGTCGAAAATTAGAACCCATCTATAAAAAATATATTTTCTTACGCCTTCTTTATTTCACCAATTCAACGACAAACCCTTTTTTCAAGCCAATGCTCTGCCAGTCTCTAAATTCTAACCTCTAATAATCTAACTTCTATATGAAAGTTTGAATTCTCCTCTGAATACATTAATTTTGTGTTCCCAAAATTTTTTTGCTGTATGGATTATTTGAAAGGACTCAATGAATCACAATATGAAGCCGTTACTTCTTTACAAGGACCTTTGATGGTGCTTGCGGGAGCTGGTTCCGGGAAAACGCGTGTACTTACCATGCGTATTGCCCATTTAATACATAATGGAATAGACCCTTTCAATATCCTGGCTCTTACCTTTACCAATAAAGCGGCACGTGAAATGAAAGACCGTATCGCAAAAGTAGTAGGCGACAGCAATGCAAGGAGCCTTTGGATGGGAACTTTTCACTCTGTTTTTGCAAGAATTTTAAGAATCGAGGCGCATTATCTTGGATATCCTTCCAATTTTACCATTTATGATCAGCAGGATTCCCTGAACGTGATCAGAAAAGTGCTGAAGGATATGAATATTGATGCAGATCTTTATAAACCAAAGAAAGTTCAGGCAAGAATTTCAAATTACAAAAACAACCTGATTACGGTAAAGGCCTATTTCAATAATCCTGAACTGATGGAAGCTGATGAAAAGGCGAATATGAAATTCATCGGTCAGATTTACCAGCGATATGTTGATCAGTGTTTCAGAAACGGATCTATGGATTTTGATGACCTGTTGTTGAAAACCAATGAGTTGCTTACTCGTTTTCCGGAAGTGCTGGCAAAATATCAGGATAGATTCAGATACATCATGGTAGATGAGTACCAGGATACAAACCACTCACAGTATCTTATTGTAAAAGCTCTGGCTTCAAAATTTGAAAATATCTGTGTGGTGGGAGATGATGCACAGTCCATCTATTCCTTCCGTGGTGCGAATATCTACAATATCTTAAACTTTAAAAAAGATTATACGGATGCTAAAACGGTGTCGCTGGAGCAGAATTACCGTTCTACACAGAATATCGTAAATGCTGCGAATGTTGTGATTGCAAAAAACTTGCAGCAGTTTAAGAAAAACGTGTTCAGTGATAATGAAGAAGGAGATAAGATCAAAATATACAGATCTCTTTCCGATGCTGATGAAGCGAATTTCGTGGCTGGAAATATCTGGGAACTTCGTAACCGGGACCAGAGGAAGTACAGCGATTTTGCTATTTTATACAGAACCAATTCTCAGACCCGTGCATTTGAAGATGCGCTGAGACGTAAAAATATTCCATACAAAGTCTATGGAGGACTTTCTTTCTACCAAAGAAAGGAGGTGAAAGACCTTATTGGATATCTGCGTCTTCTGATCAATGAAAATGATTCTGAAGCGTTGATGAGGATTATCAATTATCCTACAAGAGGAATTGGAGAGACCACACAGAACAAGCTGATCGTTTTTGCAGATGCTCACAATATTGCGGTTTCAAAAGTCCTGGATAATCTTCCGATGTATTCACCGCAATTAGGCTTGAATAACGGAGTTTTAAACAAGCTGAATGACTTTTGGTCCATGATAAAGGCTTTCCAGGTATTGCTGAAAACAGAGACGGCTTACAGTGTTGCTATGGAAGTGGCAAAACGAAGTGGTCTAATCAAATTCTTGAAAGATGATCAGACTCCGGAAGGAATTTCCAGAGTAGAAAACGTTCAGGAATTGATGAACTCTATGCAGGGATTCATTGAGGAGCAGATACAGCTGGAAGATGGAGACCCAAGCCTTTCCAGCTTCCTTGAAAATATTGCGCTTTCTGCAGATACCCAGGATAAGAATCTGGAAGATGATATGGTTTCATTGATGACGATTCACCTTTCAAAAGGATTGGAATTTCCGGTAGTCCATTTGGTAGGACTTGAAGAAAACCTTTTCCCAAGTTTTATGAGTTCTGCAACCAGAGAAGATCTGGAAGAGGAGAGAAGACTATTTTATGTAGCATTGACGAGAGCTGAAAAACAGGTGTTTTTCTCATATGCTGTTTCCCGTTTCCAATGGGGGAAAATCACGGATGCGGAGCCTTCAAGATTCTTAAGTGAAATTGATGATGAATACATTGAATTCCTTAATCCGGTTTTGGAAAAAAGATTTATCAATAATGCAGGAGTGAAATCTAATATTTTTGATGAACATCCTTCTGAAATGAAATCTTTTAAAAAGGTTGAGAAAAAGACAATAGATAAAGGAGATGCTTCAAAACCAGGACAGGAAGTAAGAAAACTGAAGCCAGTAAGCACTGCAAAAATTATCAATCCAAGCGGAGCTTCGTCCCAGGATATTGAAGTGGGAGATAAAGTGAGACATGACCGTTTCGGAATTGGAGAAGTGAGTTTTCTGGATGGAACAGATCCTCAGAATATCAAAGCGAAGGTTATTTTTATCCATGAAGGAGAGAAAAATCTGATCCTGAAATATGCTAAACTGACCAAGATTTAATTTCAGAATAATACAATATAAAGAAAACGGATTCAATTTTTGGATCCGTTTTTTTATTGAAAATTTTTTAAATTATCTTAATTCTAAATGTGAGATAGAAAGAAACGATAACCATTTTTTATAAAAACAAAGTCTATCTATTTTGTAGACTAATAAATATATTTTACATTTGCACCCTGTAAAAACATAAATGTTCAATCAAATTCTAAACTATGACAAATAAGAAAACTATTCTTTCGGCCTCTGTTTTATTTTTCCTCGGTGTTTTTACTTACGGGCAGGAAAAAGACAGCATAAAAACAAATAAAGACAGTATAAAGACCAATAATGTAGAAGAAGTAGTCGTATTGGGGTCAAGAGCCGGAGCGAGATCTAAAACAGACAGCCCGGTTCCTGTAGATGTATTCAACGTAAAAGAATCTTCACTGATTCTTCCACAAACCAATATAGGACAAATACTGAATGCTGTGGCGCCTTCTTTCACATCCACTATTCAGACCAATTCAGATGGAACAGACCACTTGGATCCCGCACAGCTGAGAGGGCTGGGACCGGATCAGGTTTTGGTTTTAGTTAACGGAAAAAGAAGACATACTTCCGCATTGGTGAATGTCAACGGAACACCGGGAAGAGGAACGGTAGGAACCGACCTGAATGCCATTCCGTCCTTTGCATTAAACAGAATTGAAGTATTAAGAGATGGAGCTTCCGCACAATATGGATCTGATGCCATTGCCGGAGTGATCAATCTCGATCTGAAAAGAGATACAGGAAAACTGGCAGGACAGATCAGCTATGGGGGAAACCTGACACCAACAGCCAATGACCATACCGGAGATTTCGACGGTCAGAATATTCAGCTGGATCTGAACTATGGGAATAAAATCGGAACTAAAGGCGGTTTCTTTAATATTACCTGGTCTTCACAGTTCAGAAATCCTACTTCCAGAGCAGGAACTGAAAATTCACCGATTTATAATGCTTACAATGCGATCGAACAGCGTGCTTTAAATGATGGGGTGAATCTTTCTTCACTTTTTACGAATATAAATAGTACACCCAATTCACAGCAGCTTGTTAATTACATTCATCAGTATGCTCAGAATGTAAACTATTTTTCTCAGGACTTGCAAAATGCTATCCAGGGTGCCAATACTATTTCCGGACTGCAAAACGTCCTGAAATCAGGGGCTTTTACAACAGATCAGCTTAATTATATCACAGACCAGGAACTGGCTTACAGAGGACAGGACAGAAAGGATTTTAATATGCAGGTAGGGCAGTCTAAGCTGAATAACCACCAGCTTTTTGTGAATGCCGAGCTGCCAATCAATGACAACTGGAAAGTCTACACTTTTGGAGGATACAGCTTAAGGCATGGTACTTCCGGAGGATTTTACAGGAGACCCAGAGAAAGCAGAACTTTTACAGGATTATATCCAAACGGTTATCTTCCACAGATTGGAACAGATATTCAGGATATCTCATTGGCTGCCGGAATCAAAGGAAAATGGGAGGGCTGGAATATTGATTTCAGTAACACCTATGGGCAGAATTCATTTACTTATAATATTCAGAATACAGGAAACACCTCCTTACGTTTTGCTTCACCAAGAGAGTTTAATGCGGGTGGATTACGATTTTCTCAAAATACCATCAATTTAGACTTCTCAAAAAAATATGATGTATGGGAAGGAATTAATGTCGCTTTTGGGGCAGAACATCGTTATGAAAATTTTAAAATTACTCAGGGCGAAGAAGCTTCTTATGCAACGTATGATGCTTCCGGAAATATATGGAACGGAAATTCTGTAAGGCCTACGGATTTCTTCGGGGCAGCGCTTCCGGGAGGATCGCAGGTATTTAACGGATTCAAGCCTGAGAATGCTGTGGATAAAAATAGACAGTCGGTGGCAGCTTATGCAGATGTTGAATTCAATTTCACAAACTGGTTATTGGTAGATGCTGCAGCGAGATATGAAAATTATTCTGATTTCGGTTCTACATTCAATTATAAATTAGCTTCAAGAATTAAAGTAGCCCCTAATTTCAATGTGAGATTTGCGGGTTCTACAGGATTCAGAGCACCATCTATCCACCAGATTTATTATAATGTAACATCTACATTATTCACGAATAATCAACTGTTGGAAGTAGGAACTTTCAGCAATGATTCTCAACTTGCCGGGTTATTGGATATGCCAAAACTGAAGCAGGAAACTTCCAAATCTGCGAGTGTAGGATTTACCTACAAAGTTCCTTCAGTAGGACTTAGCTTCACAGCCGATGGATATTTCACAAGAATTGATAACCGTGTTATCCTTACCGATCAGTTTTTAAGAGCAAGTGTTCCTCAGAAAGCACAGGAAGCTTATGATCAATTAGGAATCAATGCTGCACAGTTCTTTACCAATGCAATCGATACAGAAACAAAAGGGTTGGATGTTGTCATCTCTCATAATGCAAGATTTTCAGGATTTAAGCTGGATAATAGCTTTGCCATTAACCTTAATAAAACCAAGCAGGTAGGAGATATCCATTCTGCAGGACTTTTACAATCACCACAGCTTGAGAAAGTATATTTCTCAGAAAAATCAAGAGTATATCTGGAAGAAGCAGTGCCAAGAGTGAAAGCCAGTCTTTCCCATACTCTTACATGGAAAAGCGCTACTTTCTATCTGAGAAACACTTATTTTGGAAAAGTGACAGGGGCTGATATTATTGATGTAAATGGAGACGGTATCATTGATTTTAATGAGCACCAACAGATCGGAGATAAGATTATTACCGACCTGTCTGCTGCCTATCAGTTTACGAAAAACGTAGGATTGACTTTGGGTGTAAATAACTTATTTGATATTTATCCAACGAAAAATCTTGCTGCTTCTACGAATAATGACCAGTTCATCTATTCACGTTCCACTTCACAGTTTGGTCAAAATGGAAGATATGTTTTTGCAAGACTTAATTTCAATTTTTAAATAAAACAAAAGATAATGCTATAAAAAAACAGTTCAGAATTTCTGAACTGTTTTTTCTTTATGATAAGATGAATGTTATCTTTCCACCAGTTCTTTCACCGGTTCACCATAATGATCAATCTCCGTTGTGTTGATCCGAAGAAGTTGATACCATTTCCTGAAGGCTCCTATAAATACAATAAGCATAAGAATCATTGCTGTTGCCGCTAATGCCGCCAGTAAATATTGTCCTTTTGGAATATAGATAGCGGTCACCTGAATATAACCTGCCCAGAAAGTAATGATAGCCATAAAAACTCCGGGAACAGCCGAGCATAAAGCATATCTTCCCCTGTTCATCCTTATCAGCATCGTTGTACAGACGATAAGTCCACAGGCAGCCAATAGCTGATTACTGATCCCGAATAACGGCCAGATACTGTTTACATTTCCGGTGTACACGAGATATCCCCAGGCAAAAGTGAAAAGAAGACTGCTGATAATAATTCCGGGAATCCAGTTTTTATCATTAAATTTTGGAACCACAGAGCCCAGCATTTCCTGTAAAAAGAAACGTCCAACCCTTGTTCCTGCATCAATGGCAGTAAGAATAAATACCGCTTCAAACATAATCGCAAAATTATACCAATACGCAGTCAGTTGATCCATGTACGGAATTTTATTGAAGATATGAGCCATTCCTACCGCCAGAGAAACCGCCCCTCCGGTTCTGCCATACAGGTCAATGCCTATTTTTTGTGAATAATAATCGATGTCTACCCCATGCAGAGAAGGGTGTGTCGCAAGAAAAGAATCATAGGCTTCCTTAGGCGTATTGATCGCAAAATAATCACCCGGCATCAATGTACAGGCTGCAATAAGTGCCATCAAAGCTACAAAACCTTCTACAAGCATTGCTCCATATCCTACGAAAAGAATTTCTCTTTCCTTGGTAAGCATTTTCGGAGTCGTTCCTGTCGCAATCACAGCGTGGAATCCGGAAATCGCTCCACAGGCAATCACAATGAAAATAAAAGGAAGTACCGGACCTCCAATAATAGGGCCTCCACCATTTACAAATTCTGTAATAGCCGGCATCTGTATTGTTGGATGAATGACAATTACCCCAATAGCCAGCATGATAATCGTTCCTATCTTTAAATAGGTAGAAAGATAATCTCTGGGAACTAAAAGCAACCAAACAGGTAATACAGAAGCAATAAAACCATACAGAGGAATCGCGATAGAAATCGTTTTAATATCCCAGGAAAATAGATTATTCATGGTAGGATTCTGCATCAGAGTGTGACCTCCAATGATTCCGGCAATCAAAAGTATACCGCCTAAAATACTTGCAAACAAAACACTGTTCTTTTTATAACGCATTATCAGTCCCATAATGATGGCAATGGGCATGGTAATCACTACCGTAAAAAGAGACCATGAGGCTTCATGCATCGCATTGATACAAGCCAAAGATAAACCCGCTAGCGTAAGAATTAGAATGAAAAGAATCGCAAAACCGGCTACCGTTCCTGTTGCTTTTCCGATTTCTTTCGAAGCAATAGTCGCAAGACTCTGTCCTTTGTGTCTCACAGATGCAAAGAGTACAACCATGTCATGCACCCCGCCTCCCAATACACAACCGATCAGAATCCATAATGCACCGGGAAGATATCCAAACTGTGCTGCGAGAACGGGACCCACTAACGGTCCGGCAGCAGCAATAGCTGCAAAATGATGTCCGAAAAGTACATTTTTATTGGTGGCTACATAATCTTTACCATCTGCAAACTCTACAGCAGGGGTTACATTCTGGTCATTCAGCCTGAGAACTTTATTAGCGATAAAAATACCATAGAATCGGTACGCTATGGCAAAAATAAGAACTGAAGCAAATATGAGGGTAAGAGCATTGATATTATTTAAATATTCCATATCACTTATTTTTATTAATGAATAATTAAATTATTAGCATTTTTGTTATAAATAGTTTAAACAATAGCCAAGGTAATTAATTCTCAAGTAAAAAATATCAATATGTATATCAATCTAGCAAATTTGTTGTTGTTCTTTTATTTATTATATTGGATTTTAATGAGTTGATTTTATTTTAAATAGCTTGATGTATATTATTTCTTCTGTGAAAGAATGAAATCTACCATCTGATCTGTAAGTTGATCCAGATAAACTTTATCAGTAGTACCAAAACCATGTACTCCGCCATCAACGATGATTAAAGAATTCTGAATTTTTGCCCTGTTGAGTTTTCTGTGAAGCTTTTTAGATTGGCTTAAAGGGACAATTTTATCGTTATTTCCCTGAACAATTAAGGTGGGGACACCTCCTGAAACAAAATTAACGGGAGATATGGTTTCTAAATAATTAATCGCTCTGTCCTGATCTTTTCTGACATCGTAGCCGGAAAGTCCCTTCACCAGATTTTGCTGTAAACTGACGATTTTTTTCGACATCAGCCCAATCAAGGCTACGGGAATTGTTCCAAGTTTGGTATGAAATAACTTGTTCAGATCAGCAGGTCCATAATGATCAATCACATAATTTACTTTGGCAGAATAAGATGAAAGTTCCGGGTTTCCAATAAAAGTATTATCCGGAGTATAGGCCGCAAGCAAAGAAAGGTGAGCTCCTGCCGAAGCTCCGAAAAGCCCGATATTATTACCATCGAAATGGTATTTTTCTGCATTCTTTCTTACCCATCTTATGGCATCTTTAGTGTCTTCCAAAGGTAACGGAAAATGAGTACTGTCATTCAGAAGAGTATAATTGATACTGATTACAGCATACTGTTTTGCCATCAGTTTTGCAATGGTACTTTCAACATAATTATCCGAATGGATTATTTTATCACCTTCTACCCATCCGCCTCCATGTACATAGATCAACACAGGAAGCTGCTGGCTGGCTGAAATGTTTTTGGGTGTAAAAACGTCCAGTTTAACAGGATTTCCTTTCCTATTGGTTTTATATATGATATCTTCAGACAGATTGGCTATTTCGGGAAGTAATGTACTTTTTACAGAAGGTGCAGGGTTGGGTACTTGTGAAAAGTTTTGAGAAAAAAATGAACTGGAAAGGCTTAAAAATAAAACAAAAAACAGGTTTGCGAAAAACCTGTAGTTTGATATGTTGTTGGTCGGTAAATTCATAATAAATTTTTTAGGATTCGTTATTTTACTAATTCCTCAAAAAGCTTACCAAAAGTAGTATTCAGATCCTTGGATTTTCCGGGATGAGGTCTTGATGTCTGTACAACAGCACTTCTTACAGCCGTCAGCCAGCGGAATCGTTCCGGGATGTCAAGGAGAGCAATAGGACCACCGTTTTTATCTCCACTGGCAATCTTCTGAAAGCTTTCCAGATTATAGAAAACATCATCATAATCCAGCTTGCTATGCATCAGTTTGAATTTATCCGGACATAAATAGAATTCCGCTTTGATGAATTTTTCCTTTTTGGAAAACATCACCAATCCGATATTGAAAAATTCTTCTCTTTCAACTTTAGGTACCAGGCGTATTACCGCATATTCATATATTTTATCCTCTTGCATTTTTCGCTTCGTTTACAAAGATTTGAGAATTTTCTAATCTGGTTTTCATAAACTGAAAATAGATCTCACGGATTTCATCAGGCGTTTCATCGGCATCATTCCAATGTAACCAGTCTTCAGGAATCATATTGACAAGTTCTCTGAAAAAGGTGTCATTCAGTACCTCGTGGCCAAATTTGTCTGCTTCGTCAAGCATTTTTGCTTTTGGAAGAAGTACGTGGTCTTTCACATATTTGAAAGGCGTTTTTGCCGCGGTATCAAAATTCTGCCATGAATGGTGGAAATAGAACGAAGCACCATTATCGATGATCCAAAGTTCTTTGTGCCACATCAGCATGTTTGTATTTTTAAAAGTACGGTCAATATTGGTAATGAAAGCATCCAGCCACACTATTTTTGAGGCCAGAAGCGGATCGACATTTACTCCAGGGTCATAGGTGATAGAACCGGAAAGATAATGTAACCCAAGATTCAGTCCTTCGGAAGATTTCAGAAGATCCTGTATTTCTTCATCAGCTTCCGTTCTTCCGAAATCGGCATCAAGATTGACAAAAACAAGTTCAGGAATCTTAAGTCCTAATGCTTCTGTAATTTTTCCGCCTAAGAGTTCGGAGATCAGCATTTTTACCCCATGGCCTGCACCACGGAATTTTAATACATATTTGAAATCATCATCAGCTTCTGCCAGAGCGGGAAGAGATCCTCCTTCTCTCAGGGGCAGAATGTAACGCATCACGGTTACAGTTCTTAAATTCTGCATGAAACAAAAATAAGGCTATTTTTATAAACTTCAGCTTGACTTTAGATAAAAAGAAACTGGGAATTAACATTGAAAAACAGGTTTTTTTTCATAAATTTCAATTTGAATACATGATATAAGTGTACATACTATTAAATAAGCCCCATTTGTTTTATGAATGTAATTAATGAAAAGAATATATATTTAGAAAATAAAGAAACAAAAGGTTTTCTTGCTGATATTTTTTATACAGACACTGAAGAAAAGCTTCCACTCGTAATATTTGTTCATGGATATAAAGGTTATAAAGATTGGGGAGCCTGGGATCTGATGGCCAAAAAGTTTGGCGAAGCAGGTTTTTTCTTCGTTAAGTTTAACTTTTCACATAACGGAACAACAACGGATAATCCGATGGATTTTGCTGATCTTGAGGCTTTTGGCTATAATAATTATTCTAAGGAACTTTCCGATCTGGGCGTTGTTATTGATCATTTTAGCAGAGATCCGCATGTTGATGATGAAAAAATTATTTTGATCGGACACAGCAGAGGAGGAGGTATTTCGATTGTTAAAACTTTTGAAGACGAAAGAATCAATGGTTTGATCACATTGGCCAGTGTAGATACTTTGGACCGTTTTCCAAAGAGAGAAGCGTTCGAAAACTGGAAAAATAACGGGGTATATTATGCGCTGAACGGGCGTACCAAACAGGAAATGCCTCACTACTATCAGTTTTATGAAGATTATGAGAACAATATTCATCGTTTTGATGTAGAGCGGGCTACAGAAATGGCCAAAGCTCATATGCTGATTATTCATGGAACAGAGGATGAAGCAGTAGAGGTGAAACAGGCTGAACATCTTCATATCCTTCACCCCAATTCTGAACTGTTTCTGATTGAAAATGCCAACCATACGTTTGGTGCCAAAGAACCATGGGTAGAAACCGTTTTACCACAAGATTTGAATACTGTCACCGAGAAGTGTATTGATTTTATAAATAAAAAATTGAAATAAAACGTTTGAAATTACGTTATTATAAATTAATCACCCTATCAGTATAATTATGAAAAAAATTATTGCAGGCGCATTCGCGCTGTCATTATGTGTTGTTTCATGTAAAAAAGAAGCAAAAACAGAATCTTCTGTAAGCACAGATACTTTGGCCACAACTTTGCCCAAAGATTCTGTATCAACCCCAAAAAACGATTCTGTTGCATCTCCTTCTGCTGCCTCAGGAGCAGCTAATATTATTACTAAAAATGTAGGAAAGTATCCCCATGATATTAAATTCTTTGAAGACAAAAGCATCACAGAAAGGCTGAAAAAGTTAGTAGGAACCCAATATGATGAAATGGTAAAGAATTTCAATGTGGAAAGTCCTGTGACTTCTGAAAACGAAATTTATAAGCTGACAGGATGTAAGCAGCACGATTGTCCAGGATATGCTACAAGCATTTACTATGACGCTAAAAATGACAACCTGAATGTTTCCATTGATAAAAATGGTAAAGCAACAGACTTTGCTGAAAAAGGAAAAATTACTGTTTCAGAATCATTGAAAGCGAAGTAAAATATAAGTAGGGAAGCTGGAAGCTAGTAACGGTGTTCCATATCTATTGAAATCAAAATAGAACTTTTTTCCAAAAGATTATTAATTGGGGAAATCGTTATTCAGAAGACTTTATAGACTCCCAGCCTCTGGCATCCAGCTCCCCATATAAAAAAAAGCGGCCTGAAATTTCAGACCGCTTTTTTTATTGGATAGTGAGTAAAACCCAAGCTTCTTCAACTTTGCTTTCCAGAAGTAATTTCTGGGCATCAGCATGAATATTTTCATCAGCATGGAAGTCACCCGCAGGTAATATTTCTGTATTGGCAAGCATCCCAAGATCATTTCCAGTAAACACTTTGCTGTACTTAATAGAATCCGGCAGCAAATCAAAGCCAATTCCTTTTGTTACCAAAGGTTTTGGAACTTCAAAAAGGCTGTTTTCGTTGCTTCTGGAATACCAATTGCTGCCTAAGCGGGCCACCATATCCAGTTTTTTCTGATCCAGATTTCCTGCTTCATTCAGATATTCTTCTCTGATGTGGATTTTCTGAACTTCACAGATCACAAGATTTCCGGCACCTCCCTGATCTCCCAACGATTTTACCTCTAAAACTTTACATTCAAAGTTTACGGGGCATTCTTCAATCAGTTTAGGTTGTACAAGATCTGCCTCTTTCATTGTCAATCCAGATTTGATAAACTCATTCACTCCGGTTTCATATTCTGTAGAAGCTAAAGAAATCTGCTGTACAATTGGAAAATTCACTGTTCCAATAACGACTTCCGGTACTTCAAGAACATTTCCAAGCGTATGTTTCGTTGTATTATCACGTACTCTCCTTGATGGTGAAAAAATCAAGATCGGAGGAACCGTACTGAACATATTAAAAAAACTGAACGGAGATAAGTTGATCGTACCATCTTTATCCACTGTAGAAGCCAAAGCAATCGGGCGTGGTGAAACTGCCGTCTGCATAATCGTCTGCAATTGTACGGAGGTTATCTCGGAGGGGATTACTGTTTTCATATTTTTGCTTTTAACACTTAAGTTATTTTTAGTTATTTATGACAATGCCTTATTGAAGAGCACTTAAGTTTGAAAATCTACGATTTTCATTCTTTGGGAAGTTCTTTAAATAGTTTAGAAGCAAAGAACTCACAGCCTTCGTGATAAAGGTTGGTAACATTGAAATTAACTAAAATTGAGCGAGGTCGCTTTAATAGATTCATGTAATTCATAGTTTGTGCTTTATGAATCTGATGAATTTCAACAACTGATTTTATTTCTAAAACAATCAAATCTTCAATCAAAAAGTCACATTTTAATTTACAATCTATATAGCTTCCTTTATAGAAAAATGGTATTTCAAGTTCACTTTGATATTTTAAACCTAATAATTTAAATTCTTTTTCCAAACATTGATGATAAACTTCTTCATATAATCCAGGACCTGCTAATTTATGGACCTCAATACAAGCTCCAACAACTTTATAAGACAGATCATTAATTATTTTTTGAGTAATCATAACGAAGGAAAAAATGAAAATCGTAGATTTTCAAAAACTAAAGTGAACTTGATTTTATCATAATTTTTAACTTAAAAACTAAAGTGTTTAAATAGTTATTAAAGTGTTGGAATAATTTTACCGGAAACTTCACCGAAGCCTACTCTCATACCATCTTTTTCAGCCCATGCTTTCATGGTAACAGTATCGTTATCTTCAATGAATTTTCTTTCTTCACCGTTGCTTAATGATAAAGGATTTTGTCCTCTCCATGTCAGTTCAAGCATAGAACCGAAAGATTTTGGATCGCTTCCTGAAATGGTACCACTTGCATACAGGTCGCCCACTTCCACATTACATCCGTTTACGGTGTGGTGAGCCAATTGCTGGGTCATATTCCAGTACATGTGTTTGTAGTTGCTCTCAGAGATTAGGTTTTGGTCTCCATTTTCAGGCTGAATATATACTTCAAGGTTGATATCGTAGTTTTTATCACCGTCAAATTTTAAATAGTCCAAAACTTCAGGATCCTGAGTTGGAGAAGCTGTTCTGAATGGTTCTAAAGCTTCAAGAGTAACTACCCATGGAGAAATAGAAGAACCGAAGTTTTTCGCAAGGAATGGCCCTAGTGGAACATATTCCCATGATTGAATATCTCTTGCAGACCAGTCATTGAAAACGACCATTCCGAAAATAGCATCTTCTGCTTCTTTTGTAGAAATACTTTCTCCCATCTCCGTGTTTTTGTTGATGACAAAAGCCATTTCCAATTCGAAATCAAGTTGTTTACATGGTCCGAAAACAGGCTTGTCTGCATCTGCAGGCTTCATCTGACCTTTTGGACGGTTGATTTCTGTACCTGAAACTACGATAGAGGATGCTCTTCCGTGGTAACCTACCGGTAAATGTTTCCAGTTGGGTAATAAAGCATTTTCAGGATCACGGAACATTTTTCCTACGTTGGTAGCATGTTCGATGCTGCTGTAAAAGTCAGTGTAATTCGGGATGTGAAGAGGCATGATCATTTTTACTTTATCCAGGTCGTAGAAAGCTTCTTCAATCGTTTTCTGATCTTTTGATAAAGTGGAGCCTTCCTGTAATAAAGTCTGAATTTTAGTACGGATGGCATTGGTAACAGGTTTACCCAGTTCGATAAATTCGTTGATGGTATAGGCTTCAAAAACATTGTCGTCTAATCCTTCAATATCTTCGAAATACCCAAGATCGTACAAAGTAGCAAGATCAATTATCTGATCTCCGATTCTTGTACAACATCCGATATATTCTTTGTTAAAAACTGCGACTCCGAAAGGAATATTGTGGATGGAAAAATCCGAATTTGAGGAATAGTCTACAAATGATTTCATAAGTTTAGATTTTAGTTAGATTTAAAGATCACGCTGAGAGATTTCCTCAGAATATTTATTTTGCTTTTTTTGAGTAAGATGCTTCATCAATCCATCGATCTCTGGTATTGACATCGATGAGGTACAGAATATTGTCCTGCTGGGTCAATAATAGAGTTTTGGTAACAGGCATTGGGATTTTTTTGTTTTCAAGCATGTTTGCTCTTAAAGAAATAATATTTTTTTTCCTGATAATATCACCGGTAAAAACATTGGAACTGCTTTCTCCTGTAGCTTTATCATCGAAAACTTCTACATAAGTGGCATTATTCCCTTTGATAATAATAAAGTCCCGTTCTGTATGATCGGCTTCATCTTTGATGAAAACGAACTTTTTGTTGTCAACATTTACATTTTCAAGATGCTGATTGATGCCTTTTCTTTGTTCAAGTCGGTTTAGGATTTCATTCAAAGATCCATATTGAGCTTTAAGCCCTAATGTTCCCAGAAAAAGAGTCCCGATTAAAAATTTTCTCATATACTGTGTTTTATAAAAAAGTTTTGCCAGAATACGGTATTCTGACAAAACTTATATTTTTAACGTAAAATTAAAGATTACCTCTTCTTTCTTGCTCTCTCTCCAATGCTTCGAATAAAGCTTTGAAATTTCCGGCACCAAAACTCTGTGCACCATGTCTTTCAATAATCTCGAAGAATAGAGTAGGGCGGTCTTCTACAGGCTTAGTAAAGATCTGTAGTAAGTACCCTTCTTCATCATGATCAATAAGTATACCTAAGTTCTGAAGTTTTTTAAGATCTTCATCAATATGACCTACTCTTTCAGGAACCATATCGTAATAGGCTTCTGGCGGAGCAGAAAGGAACTCTACACCACGTTTTTTCAGTTCAGTTACCGTGTGGATAATGTCTTTCGTAGCCACAGCGATGTGCTGTACACCTTCACCTTCATAGAAATCAAGATATTCTTCTACCTGAGATTTCTTTTTACCTTCTGCAGGCTCATTGATAGGGAATTTTGCAAATCCGTTTCCGTTTGACATTACTTTAGACATCAACGCAGAATATTCTGTATTGATCTGCTTGTCATCAAAAGAAAGAATATTCACAAATCCCATTACTTTTTCATACCATTCAACTGTTGGAACCATTCTGTTCCAGTCCACATTTCCTACACAGTGGTCTACGTATAATAAACCTGCTTCTTCAGGCTTATAATCACTTTCCCACTTTTCATACCCAGGCATAAAAGGTCCGTTATAATTTTTTCTTTCAACAAACATGTGAATGGTTTCTCCATACGTATAGATTCCCGACATTCTTACCTCACCATGCTCATCAGTTAACGTTACAGGCTCTAAATAAGGTTTTCCGCCTCTTTTAGTTGTTTCTTCGAAAGCTGCATAAGCGTCATCTACCCAAAGTGCCAAAATTTTTACTCCGTCACCATGTTTTTTTACGTGCTCACTGATAGGAGAATCAGAATTTAATCCGGTAGTTAATACCAATCTGATTTTTCCCTGTTGAAGCACATAAGATGCACGGTCTCTTACTCCTGTTTCAGGACCGGCATAAGCTACAGACTGAAAACCGAAAGCGGTTTTGTAATAATGGGCAGCCTGTTTTGCATTTCCTACATAAAACTCAATGTAATCTGTACCGTTGATCGGTAAGAAATTTTCTGCTTGAGCAATTTTCTCGGCAAATGTAAGTGTTGACATATTTTCTCTTTTACTTTTATTTTATTGGTATGCAAATTACAAAATTCTTAGATATGGCGAAAATATTCCCCTGTATTCATTGAATATATTTAACATAACGTTAAAGAAGAGTTTACTTAAGTATATTTAAGTTTCTTAAGTTTAAAATCGTCTTCCTACATTTGTAATACAAAATACAAGTGAGAAAAAATGTTTCGAAACATGAAAGCCGTAGAGATTCTCTACGGCTTTTTATTTTTAGACTGTTTCAATTTTCCTGTTGAGCATACCGGCATCAGGATTATAGTTATCCCATATCTTCCAGGTATTGTCTACTTTTCTGATGAAGTATATTTGTGTACTCAGTTGGTTTACAAAATGTTCTTCTCCGGTTTCTCCTACTTTGAAAAGGAGATTCCAGAACTCCTGAGATTCGAGTATTTTTTTGTCTGGCTCATCAGTAACAATCTGAATGTCAAAAACTTCATAATTGGATCTGTTGTTTTTGGTAACCAGATGAAAATCTTTATCACACAATTCTTTGCTGAACTGAGAAACCCTTTCCAAGAATGGAGAGTCATCAAAAACCAGGTCTTTAAAAAGCTTGGTATTATGATTGGGAAACTGTTTGCAGAACTCAAAAGCAGTTGCACAGTAATCATAAACCATCTGTGTAAGATAGGATTGATTATCAGTTTCTTCAACGTTTTGTTTCTTGTATCTTATAGAAAGGATATAATCATTAAGATCCTTGTATCCTAAGAAAATACAGATCTTATCCAGAGTTTTTAAAAACCTGAGATCATTATGTGTTTTATCCTGGTAATCGTTTTCAAAAAATCGCTGAAGAGTCACATGGGAAATGGTATTTCCAATTTCAAATTTTTTCCCTCCTTTCAGTTCCTCAGCCTCAGAGAGTTCATCTTTAATAATTTCGGAAAGAATAATATAATGGCTTCTTTTCCATTCATTCACATTCCCCAAAACAGAATTCCTTACCTTAGAATGCTTTACAACTTCTTCTCGTATCGAATTATATATAGTTTTCAATTTCCTTGTTTTTGAAAGAGTTTTATCAAAAATACTGCCAAAATATTAGCGCTTTTTTATGATTTTACGGATGCCGGTTCAAAATATGTTTTACCGTTTCAGACGTAAAAGTAACTTAAAAATTTTTATGTTTTGATTATCAGTGTTTAAATCTTTCAAAGGCGGCTCTCTCCAACATTTCTCTATCGTCCGGATGGGCAATGCTAATGAGCTCCTGTGCCCTCTGTCGAAGATTCTTTCCATAGAGATAAGCCGTTCCGTATTCGGTCACAACATAATGAATATGACCTCTGGTTGTGACTACGCCTGCTCCCTGCTTAAGGAAAGGAACAATTCTTGAAATTCCTTTTTTCGTTCTTGCGGTAATGGCTATGATAGGTTTTCCGTCATCACTTAAAGCTGCACCACGCATAAAGTCCATTTGTCCTCCGATTCCGCTGTACTGCATCGTTCCGATAGAATCAGCACAAACCTGTCCCGTAAGGTCTATTTCAATGGCAGAATTGATAGCTACCATTTTTTTGTTTCTCATGATATTGATCGGGAAATTGACCTCACTTACATCCCTGAAGGCAAATACAGTGTTGTCATCCACATAATCATAGAGTTTTCTGGTTCCAAAACAGAAACTTGTAATGGTTTTATTATCGTTGTACCCTTTATATTTATTGTTGATCACATCATCCTGAATCAGGTCAATAACGCCGTCACTCAACATCTCTGTATGAATTCCCAGGTCTTTGTGATTGGTAAGACATTTCAAAACCGCATCAGGAATGGTCCCGATGCCCATCTGAAGGGTAGATCTATCTTCAATAAGCTCTGCCACATTTTTTCCTACAAGCATTTCTTCAGCACCTACTTTTGAACCATAATCTACTGTTGGAAGCTCTTCCTCATGCCAAACCAGTTTATGAATTCTGCTGATATGGATCATACCATCTCCATGTGTTCTGGGCATTCTGGGATTCACAATGGCAACAATAATCTTTGCAGTATCCACAGCTGCTCTTGCGATATCTACAGAAGTTCCCAATGTACAGAAACCATGTCTGTCAGGAGGGGAAACCGTAATAATTGCTACGTCCAGAGGCAGAATATTCTTTCTGAATAAAATAGGAATTTCACTTAAGAAAACAGGTACAAAGTCTCCTCTGTCGGAGTTTACTGCATCACGCACAGGAGTGGAAACAAATAAAGAATTGATGAAAAAACTGTCTTTGTATTCCGGTTTTGCAATTTCTACATTGCCCTGTTGGGTAATGGAAACCATTTCTACATTTTGCAAACGATTAGACTGTCTTGCCAGCTCATCAATCAGGTAATTGGGAGTACATGCACTGCCGTGAAAAAAGACACGGTTTCCACTTTTTATGGTATATATTGCTTCTTCTGCGCTGATGTAATTATTCATATTTTGTTCTTTTTAAGGGTGCTCAGAGTATTTATATTGTTCATAAAATACCTCTCTTCTTTCAAAGATAATATTTATAATAACACCGATTCCAAATATCTTAACTATAATAAAAAGACTTTTGTCATGTGGAGTAGATTTGGATAAATCTAAAAATAAAGGACTAAATATCTTAGCATTCAGTTCTTTATTTATCGTGTTGTTATGGAATTCTTAATGAGCTGAGTTTGGAAAAATCACTGTTAGGTAGAAGATGCCAACACAGATGCGCAAACAATTTTATGGTGAATATTTTGAGAAGTCTGATCGCATATTGTTTCTTCCAAAAAAAAACCGTCATTCAACTTAAATAAAGTAAATGACGGTCAATTATTTTTAAACTTTGCTTATATCAACCTCACGTTAATGATAATATTTTTTATAGACCATAAAGTCTTTTACATACGCATACCGTATGACCCGAATTTTGTGGATTATAGCAAAAATCTTCAGGAAACACTTCTACAAATTGATTCATAAGTTGAACACAAACGACGCGTGTAGGATTATCTCCTCCTTTTACATTTTTTAACTCGTTTCTCTTCATTTTTTTAAGATTTTTCATAAATAATTTATTGTATTAGTTTTTCCTACTCATATAGCTTTTCGGATTACGCTTTTTAAATCTTTTAAATTTAAAAATTAATTCCGATATATATGATTTATTTTAAAGTAATGGTTTCTTTTCAAAAAAACCGTCATTCAATTTGAGAAAATTAAATGACGGTCAATTATTTTTAAAATTTGCTTAAATCGAATCCCAGATTAATTGGAAATTTCAACTGTTGTCTTTTGTTTCATGCTTCCTGTTTCGGAGAATCTCAGATGCCAGCTGAATGCCTCTTGTAATAAATGAGGGGTATGACCTCCTTTTTCGCAAGCTCTGTCAAAGTAGGATTGTAATTCTTCCTTATAATCAGGGTGAACACAGTTATCAATGATTTTCTGTGCTCTTTCTCTTGGTGCCAATCCTCTTAAATCTGCCAATCCAACATCTGTCACAAGAATATCAACATCATGTTCTGTATGATCAGTGTGGGAAACCATTGGAAGGACATGGGAGATATTGTTGCCTTTTGAAGCAGCTTGGGTAACAAAAATACTTAAATAAGCATTTCTTGCAAAGTCTCCGGAACCTCCAATTCCGTTCATGATTTTTGTACCTCCGATATGGGTAGAGTTTACGTTTCCATAGATATCGAATTCAATCGCAGTGTTGATGGCTATTACCCCTAATCTTCTGATCAGTCCCGGAGTATTGGAAATATTCTGAGGTCTTAAAACGAACTTGTCTTTATATTTTGAAAGATTTCCCAGGACTCTCTCATAGCATTCCTTGGAAACAGTAATGGATGAAGCAGAGGCAAAACTTAATTTACCTGAATCTATCAGATCAAAAGTACTGTCCTGAAGAACTTCTGAAAACATCGTCAGGTCATAAAAGTTACTGTCCTTGAATCCTGTAAGCACCGCATTCGCTACTTTACCGATACCTGCCTGAAGCGGAAGCAATCGATCTGTAAGTCGTCCTAAAAGCACTTCATTTTCAAAGAAACCAAGAAGGTGTTTGGCAATAGCGGTTGTTTTTTCGTCCGGTTCTGCAATATCGGCAGGACTGTCTTTAAGGTTGGTAAAAACAATGGCTTCAATTTTATCGGGATCAACAGGAATACTTTTTCTCCCGATTTTGTTCCATGGGGCTACAATTGGAATAACATTTCTGTAAGGATAATCTTCTGCCTGGTAAATATCGTGGATTCCGTAGACTTCTTCAGGAACTTCTGTATTGATCTCGATAATCACTTTTTTAGCCAAAGCAGCAAATGTCACTGAGTTTCCCACAGAAGTGGTAGGAACAATGCTTCCGTCTCTTTCAATATAGGCAGCTTCGATAATCGCTACGTCAATGCTCTGAAGATTTTTAGTGTGAAGAAGTTCGGCACTTTCACTTAAATGCTGGTCGATGAAGAGAATTTCCCCGCTGTTGATCTTGTTCCTTAGGATAGGATCTACCTGGAAGGGCATTCTTTTCTTTAAAACATTAGCTTCGGCCAGTTTTCCGTCGGTACCATGGCCGAGTGAAGCTCCGGTCATCAAAGTGACTTTAAGGTCTTCTGTTTTTCCTCTTTCAGCGAGTGCCGGCAAGATAGCCTTACTGTCACCTGCTTTTGTAAAGCCGCTGGACCCTATGGTCATACCGTCTTTAATGATTTTTACAGCATTTTCTGCCGTAGTTACTTTTTGGTGTAAACTTTCTAATCTGATTCTTTCTAACATGTAATATTGATTTTGTTTTAAACCACCATTACTTAGGATGCGTTATGAAAAATAATGATGGTCAAATATGTTAACCATACCTTACAAATTTACGAAAAAAGACGCTTTAAATAAAGGATTTAAAGCGTCTTTTGTATGTATTCAGTAATACTTTTTGGTATGAACCTGATAGACTTTTTTACTTTTAAATATATCTATTAGAACTTTTCATCACAAAAGTCACAAAGATTTATATTTAAACACTTTAGTTCACTTAAGAAAGTGTTCAATAGTATCATATAAAGTACACATTAGAAGAAAATCTTTAGTGCTCTTTTGAAGCAAATAGAATTCACTTTATAAAGCTTAAGTGTTTAATCTTTTGTGGTTGATATCAAAAGGGTAAAACTGTTTTTGTTCTAAGAATAAATTATTCCAGCCATGAAGTTTTATAAGAAGGATCTTCCACTTTTAAAGCTTCTTCGGTGATTTTTAATGGACGGAATGGATCTACCATTACCGCATATTCTTCTGTGAATTTTTTACCGATACTTCTTTCCATCGCTCCTGGGTGAGGTCCGTGTACAATTCCGCCTGGGTGAAGGGTGAAGTCCATCAGGTCAATGTGATTACGGCTCATGAAGTCCCCTTCTGTATAGAATAATACCTCATCAGAATCAATATTAGAGTGATTATAAGGTGCCGGAATAGCCTGCGGATGATAGTCATACATTCTTGCACAGAATGAACACACTACGAAATTGTGTCCTTCAAAATTCTGATGCACCGGTGGCGGTTGGTGGATTCGTCCTGTAATAGGCTCGAAGTTTTTAATATTGAATTTATACGGATAAAAATATCCATCCCAGCCTACTACATCAAACGGATGTGTTGCATAGATAAAATCCGTAAGTTGGTTTTCTTTTTTTACTTTGATTAAGAATTCTCCTTTTTCGTCAATAGGTTCTTTAAAAGCAGGAGCAATCATATCTCTTTCGCAGAATGGAGAATGCTCCAAAAGCTGCCCGAATTCATTTCTGTATCTTTTCGGAGTATAAATAGGCGAGTGGCTTTCCAATACAAAAAATACAGTATCATCAGACTTTAGCTCTACCTGGTAGATTGTTCCTCTTGGAATAATAAGATAATCTCCGGCTACAAAATCAAGATCTCCTACAAATGTTTTTAAAATTCCTGTTCCCTGGTGAACATATAAGAGCTCATCACATTCCGCATTTTTGTAGAAATAATCCATTGATTTTCTTGGCTTTGCCAAACCCATTTTCAGATCATTGTTCATCAAAAGGATTTTTCGGCTGTCCATGAAATCATCTTCAGGAGTAACATTCATCCCTTTGAACATTCTTGGGGCGATGTTTTTTTCCACAGCTATTTTGGGAGTAACATCTTTCGGCTCACCGATAGATTTGATCTGTGTAGGGCGGTGGATATGATATAACAGAGAAGAAATACCATGGAAGCCTTCTGTACCGAAGAGCTGTTCATAGTAAAATTTATCTTCTGGAGACTTAAAGATCGTATGTCTTTTTGGTGGGATATTTCCCGCTAGATGATATCTCATTTTACTTTCATATGTAGTTTCTCAAATTTAATCATTTTTCATGAATTGGCTCAATCAATATTTTTCCCATAAAGTTTTGTAATTAAAAAATAATTGTTAGATTTGTCTAACAATTTTAATTTCATGAAGCGAATATTATTTTCTATTACTTTTTTATCATCATATTGTTTTGCCCAGGAGACAGACAGCTTAAGTTTACAGCAGAACAAAAGCATTGATTCTGCAAAAGTTACCAAAAGAGAAATCAAGACGAGTACCATAGAGGATGTAGTGGTTACGGGAACCATAAAACCGATGAGCAGATCAAAAAGCCCGGTAGCGGTTGAGATCTACAGTCAGAAATTTTTTCAGAAAAACCCGACACCAAGCATTTTTGAGGCTATTGCGATGGTAAATGGAGTAAAGCCTCAGCTGAATTGCTCTGTGTGCAATACAGGAGATATTCATATCAACGGATTGGAAGGACCATACACCATGATCCTTATTGATGGAATGCCGATTGTAAGTTCCCTTTCCACAGTATATGGACTGAGCGGAATTCCGAATAGTCTGGTGGATAGAATAGAAGTGGTAAAAGGTCCTGCATCTTCCATTTACGGTTCTGAAGCAATGGGGGGAGTCATCAATATTATCACCAAAAATGCACTGACAGCTCCCAAGCTGAGTGTTGATCTGATGACAACCGGTTGGTTTGAAAATAATGTGGATCTTTCAACCAAATTCAATGTAGGAAAGAATGCTGCTTCATTATTAAGTTTAAATTATTTCAGCTTTCAAGAAAGAATAGATCAGAATAAAGATAATTTTACGGATGCTACTTTGCAAAGTAGAATTTCTGTCTTCAACAAATGGAATTTTAAAAGAAAAGAAAACCGACAGGCGAGTTTCGCTTTAAGATACCTGTATGAAGATCGTTTTGGGGGAGAAATGCAATGGAACAAATCTTTCCGTGGTAGTGATCAGGTCTACGGAGAAAGTATTTATACGAACAGGGCAGAGGTTTTCGGATTGTACGAGTGGCCTATGAAAGAACATATCGTGACCCAGTTTTCTTACAATTACCATGACCAGAATTCGTTTTACGGAACCAATCCTTTCAATGCCACACAAAAAGTAGCTTTTGTTCAGACTTATTGGGACAGAAGTTTCGGAAAACACGATATCACGGCCGGACTTACTTTTAAAAGAACATTTTATGATGATAATACGCCGGGAACTTTAGCGCCAGACGGGATCACAAATGCACCGATGAAGTCTCCGATCTGGGGAGCTTTTATCCAGGATCAATGGGAAATCAATGAAAAAAACACTTTGTTGCTAGGATACAGATATGATTATGATAAAGTACATCATTCTATTCATTCTCCGAGATTCGCATGGAAGTTTTCCCCAAACCCATATCACACGCTGCGTTTCAACTTCGGAACAGGATTCCGAGTTGTTAATTTATTTACAGAAGATCATGCAGCATTGACAGGTTCCCGGGAAGTGGTTGTAAAATCAGACCTGAAACCAGAACGGTCTGTCAACGGAAATCTAAATTATATCTGGAAAATTCCTGTAGGAAACCGAATGGTGAATCTTGATGCTTCTGCATTTTATACCTATTTCAGTAATAAAATTGTAGGTGATTTTGATTCTGATCCTACTAAAATTATTTATGACAACCTGCATGGATATGGAATTTCGAGAGGAGCTTCATTGAATGTGGATTTTAGTTTTCAGTTTCCTCTGAGTGTGAATCTGGGAGTGACTTATCTGGATGTCTATCAAAAATTTGATAATGAAAATCAGAAAACACAGCAATTGCATGCTCCAAAGTGGAGTGGAACATATAACCTGACCTATAAATTTCCGAACAACCTGACGGTAGATTTTACCGGACAGTTTTACGGACCGATGCGACTTCCTGTTTTAGTGAATGACTACCGCCCGGAATATTCACCATTCTATTCTTTGGCCAATATTCAGGTGTCCAAGAGTTTCAAATCAGGATTTGAGGTGTATTGCGGAGTGAAAAATTTATTCAATTTTACTCCTAAAGACCCTTTGATGAGACCGTTTGACCCATTTAATAAACATATTGATGACCCTATCAACAATCCCAACCATTATACATTTGATACTGCATACGGCTATGCTCCTATGCAGCGTATCAGAGGATTTCTGGGGGTAAAATATACCTTATGATGAAAAAAATAGCTTTATTTTTAATGTTAGTGCCCTGTTTTTATCTGTCTCAGATGAAGACAGGCACTTTTTCTGACCTGGATGTTTTGCAGAAAGAAAATCCGAGGCCGGTTGTCATCCATCTTTATACCGATTGGTGTGCGGTGTGTAAGATTGAGTCTTTCCGTATGAGTAAAGATAAAGAGCTGGTGAATATATTAAACGATCATTTTTATTTTGTCAATTTCGAGGCAGAAAAAACAAAGGAGAAAATTCATTTCCAGAATCAGGAATTTGAATATCTGCAGAATGGAAATTCAGGAATTCATGAGTTGGCGCTGGCTTTGTCTAAAAATAAAAATCAGCCTGTGTATCCGTTATGGGTATTCCTGGATAAGCATCAGAATTTGGTCTATTATCAGGAAGGGCAGATGACGCCTGAAAAAATGAAGCAGAAACTGTTGGAAATTTCTGCTTTGTAATTGTTGGAAAAACGCAAAGGCGCAAAGTTTTATCGTTCCTTAATCCTTTTTAAGTCGCAAGGATTTTCTCTGCGATAAAGTTGAATACTGTTTATATTTTATTTCCGGCAGATTGCACAGATTACGCAGATGTTTATGTAAAATATGCGTGAGTTTTTTTAATGTTTCTAAGTTTTGTTGGAAAACGCGAAGGCGCAAAGTTTTTCTTTTTTTATCCGTTTTTAAGTCGCAAGGATTTTATCTGCGATAAAATTGTACATTTCTAATACTTTATAGATCATTTCTTGCTGGAAATCGTTGATTTTCTTGCGTCTTAAAAACAACATATCATTTATTCTTCTTTGCGCCTTTGCGTTTTCCAACAAAATAAATTTTAATTTAAATCTCTGCATCGATCAACACCGCCAGCTGAATGCAAGGTTCATCAGAGCGGTTGCTCCACGCATGATTAGTCCCTCTTTGAATGACAATATCTCCAGGTTTCAGAAGTGTTTCTCCTTCTTCCATGATGAGGTAGAGTTCGCCGGACAGGATAATGATATAATCCAGTGTCGGAGTTTGATGCATCATGGGGTGAGGCTCATTTTTCTTCCATTCAACCCCTAAGTCTTTATCGGGAGGAACAACTACATACCGAAAATAGGTGCCATTTTTAGGAGTCTGTGGGAATCCTGTATTGGGAATTCTGGTCTCAATATCTAAGCTTGCCGGCATTGTCTGCGTATTCCACACATCTGAAATGATCAATCCCGGAAAATGTTCCACTGCATTTTCTACCTGCTGGTCTTCTATAATGATAGATTTTCCGTCTTTAATTCCTGTTACGATTCGTCTTGGTATTTTGTTCATAGATTAATGTTTCATGATGAGTTTATGGCCTTGGGTCTGATTGTTTTTTAAAATAGAATGTGCCTGCAGAACGGTTTCCAAAGAAAGATTTCCTATTATCTTATGCTGAGGTGGCGTAATAGTTCCGGTTTCGATGAGACTTTTTATTTCAAGTAAGCTGTTTTTGTAATACTCATATTTTTTGATCATTCCATAAGTGTAATTGGAGATATTCATAATCAGGCTTCCTTTGTTGAAAAGGGTTTCATGTGCATCTTTGGTGACTAAAGCAGTTACATCTACATAGGTTCCATTGATCTTTAAAACTTCTGCAGTCACTTCTGACATATAATTTCCTACCAGATCAATCCCAAACTCGAAAGGTTGATTATTATTGGCTTTTAAAATGTTTTCAATAAGATTTTCTTCTCTGTAATTGATGATCTGATAATCTTTTAGCCCCATATTGAGAAGAACCTGTCTGTTTTCTTCACTGCCAACAGTTGCTGTGATCTGCCGGATATTATGAGCTAATAAAAGTTTGATCAAAAATGAACCAACTCCTCCGGTTGCACCTGTTACAAGAATGGTATTTTCGGGATTTAGTTTCAAACGGTTAAAGATCTGAAAAGAAGTAAGTCCTACCGAAGGAATGGAAGCTGCCTGTTCAAAAGAAATATTCTTTGGTTTCAACGAAACAATAGATTCAGGGACAGTTATATATTCTGCATAAGTCCCATTACTTCCCATAGAACCGCTGCCACAATAGACTTCGTCACCAATATTAAATTGTGTCACTTCAGGACCTTTGCCAACTATGATTCCCGATGATTCTCTTCCCAATATCGGGGAACTGATCAGTTTTCTTTCGAGTTCGTTTTCAAGCATCTGGTAATCGATAGGATTGAAACCGCTTGCTTTGATCTGGATTAAAACTTCATTGCCTTTGGGCTGGGGCTGCTCGGCAAAACCATCTTCCAGTTTTCCGTTTTTATTTAAAATAACTGCTTTCATACGTAGATATTTATATTTTAGAAATCATGCGATTTCATACGTTTAATTTGATACACAAATGTAAAGAGGGAATAGTTTATATTTGCTACTAGTTAACTAATGGTAACTAGTTACCTTCATGAAACTATTATGGCAAAAATCATAGAAAACGGCATCGAAAGAGAAGCAAACTGTACAGAAGAATTGTTCGCAATGCGTGACAGTCTGGATGTATTGGGAGGAAAATGGAAACTGATGATTTTACGATATCTGACGAACAGACCAGATCAGATGATTCATTTTAAAAAACTGGAACGCAGTATTGAGGGGATTTCTGCTAAAATGCTGAGCAAAGAATTAAAAGAACTGGAAACCAATCTCCTGATCACAAGAACCATTCAGGATACGAAACCTATTACGGTAACGTATGCGGTGACAGAATATGGGAAATCTGTATTTCCTGTAACAGAAACATTAGTCAATTGGGGAATAATCCATCGGGAAAAAATTAAAGAATCAATGGGATCGTTATGAGATATTGGAAAACGCAAAGACGCAAGAATTTTCCTTTAAATATGTCTTAAGGCGCAAGGATTCTATCTTTGATAAAATTTAGTTCTGTTGAATTTAACTGAAACAAACTTGCTGAAAATATTTGATTTTCTTGCGCCTTAAAGCAGTATGTTATTAAATTTCTTTGCGCCTTTGCGATTACTAATAAATATTGCTTCATAGAGAAAAGATCAAATAATCTATGTTGATGAAAAAATCCTCAGACTCATGGAAAGTTGAGGATTTTAAGTAATACCAAATTGTATCGTTATATTAATTTTTATCTAGCCATAATTTGACCAGATCAGAATGGTTTTCTACCCATTCCTTAGCGGTGGCTTCTTTATTTTTACTCTGTTCCATTTTCATTAAAAGATCAGACATCGTTTCATCATCAAAATGGACTTTGGAAAAGAATTTGGCTACATCCGGATGGTCTTTACCAAAGCTTTTTCTGGAATAGGTTTTAATCTGTTCTGCTTCACCAAAGATCTTTTTGGGATCGTCAAGAAATTTAAGCTTCATTTTGCCAAACATCCAGTGGGGCTGCCATCCTGTTACCACAATCCATTGTTTGCGTTGTATGGCATTCTGTAACTCGGTGATCATGGCAATGGTAGAAGAGTTGATCTGTTTATAATCCAGTTTATAATCAATAATGGCTTTATCCGTTCCGGTTGTTAATCCGGCTCCTTTCTCAATTCCAATGATTCTATGATCGAATTGCTCCTGATGTTGATTAAGTTCTTCAATGGAATGCACCGGAACGTATTCCGGAACGACCAATCCTATACGGCCGTTGTTGTAATTGGTTCCAAGATGAACTAATCCCGGAAACTTAGCGAGTTTTTTAGCGTGGGTGTAAGGCAGCCAGACTCCCATGAAAAGGTCTGTATCTTCATTATTCATCGAAGCCAGAATCATATCTGTAGAGGCTTTTTGAATAATAACATGATATCCCTGCTGGTCCAAAATGGCTTTAGCAACGTGGGTCATCGCAACATCTTCCGCCCAGCCATCTACCATTCCTATGGTAATATATTTAGAGCTTTTTATATTTTCACACGAATTTAATGCAGCCAATACCACTATTAAAAAGGGGAAAAATAGATATTTTAATTGTTTCATCTTATTGTTTTTTCTTTACAAATCCCTGGGTAATCCGGTCAAGGATAATGGCTAAAATCACAACGGATAAACCACTTTCAAATCCTAATCCGATATCCAGATTATTAATTCCTTCCAATACTTTTTCACCTAGACCACCCGCAGCAATCATTCCTGCAATAACAACCATGGATAGGGATAATAGTATGGTTTGATTGATCCCTGTTAAAATTGTTTTCATAGCTAAGGGAAGTTCTACTTTAAACAGAATCTGGCGGTTGGTAGCTCCAAAAGCTCTGGCTGCTTCTACGATATCTTTCGGAACGGCTTCAATTCCCAATGTTGTTAATCGTACCGCAGGCGGCATTGCAAAAATGATGGTTGCAAAAGCACCGGGTACTTTACCGATACTGAAAAACAATACAGCTGGAATCAGATAGACAAATGCAGGCATTGTCTGCATTAAATCCAGTAAAGGGCGGATAATTTTTGCGGCTATTTTACTTTTCGCAGCCCAAATTCCCAGAGGGATAGAAATAATAAGGGCCGTAATAGTTGCTACAAAAATAAGGGCCAAAGTTTCCATGGTTTCTTTCCATAATCCCATTAAAAATATTAAACTCAGCCCGGCTGCCGTGACAACAGCGATGCCTTTTCCTGCTTTCCATAATGCCAGCAGCGTAAAAAAGAGAATGATAACATAAAAGGGAGTATGTACCAAAACCCATTCAATTCCCATAATAGAAGAGTTTCCCACATGTTTTATGACATCAAATACAGGTTTTCCATTTTCTGTGAGCCAATTGATTGCAGTTTCTACATATTGACCTATATCTATAGTTTTATTCATCTTATTGATTGTTTGCGATTTCTTTTAATTCAATGATCTCTTCTTCGTTAAACTTAGTAGCTTCTATGATGAGAGATAATTGGGTGATAAGACCTAAAAATTTATTGTTTTCGTCTACCACGGCAATAGCCGATTTATTTCCTGAAATTAACGGTAGCATTTCTTCTACAGTAACTTCCGGATAGACTGAAGGAACGTTGCTGTTGATAATTGATTCTACTGTAGGTTCTTTCTTTTTTGCGATTCGAACGACATCATTAAGGGTCACAAACCCAAGAAATTTATTTTGAAAATCTACGACAGGTAAGTTTTCCAATCCTGTTGCTCTCATTTTTCTTAAAGCTCCTTCAGGACCATCTTTTCTGAAACGTACCACCGTAGCTTTGTCGAACATCAAAGATCTGGCGGTGATAATTGTTTTACGATCCACTTTTTCTACAAATGCTTTTACATAGTCGCTTGCAGGATTAGTCAAAATATCTTCTGCTGTTCCTATTTGCTCTATGACACCATCTTTCATAATAACGATACGGTCACCAATTTTAATGGCCTCGTCCAGATCATGGGTAATGAAGACAATGGTTTTTTGCAATGTATTTTGCAGCTCAAGCATTTGATCCTGCATTTCAGATTTTATCAAAGGATCCAGTGCGGAGAAAGCTTCATCCATCAGCAGGACTTCAGGATCGTTGGCCAAAGCTCTTGCCAATCCTACTCTCTGCTGCATTCCTCCTGAAAGTTGGGAAGGATACTGATTTTCGAAACCATTCAATCCTACAATGTCCAGTGCTTTCTGTGCTTTTTCATTACGGGAAGCTTTGTCTTCTCCTCTGATTTCCAGTCCGAAACCGGCATTGTCTAAAATAGTATGGTGGGGCAGCAATCCAAATTTTTGAAACACCATACTCATTTCCGTTCTTCTTACTTCCAGAAGTTCTTTATTGTTTTTACTGGTAATATCATCGTCATTGATGTATACTTTTCCTGAAGTGGGCTCATTCAGCCTGTTAAGACAGCGCAGCAAAGTGGATTTTCCACTTCCCGACAACCCCATGATGACAAAGAATTCACCTTCATAGATTTCAAAACTTGCTTTGTTGATTCCTATGGTGCAGCCTGTTTTTTCAAGAATTTCCTTTTTGGAAAAACCTTTGTCTAAAAGTTCCTGTGCTTTCTCTTTGTTTTTACCAAAAATAATAGTCAGATCTTCAACTTTAAGTTTTACTTTTCTACTGTTTTCATTTTTTTCCATATTCAGATTTTTTTTAATTAATGGTATAAAAAATTGTACACCAATTCATTATACCCCATTTTACATTGTTGTTCTGGTGATGACGATAGCATAAAATAATCTACTAAGCTTCTTATCATGATAGAAGCTTTTTACAAAAAAATAAAGCCACAAAGCATCTAAGCCTTATGTTTATTTTAAATATTTCAATAGATTATACTCTAGAAAAAGAGTGTATCATGTAAAAAGAACTTAATCTTTTACATCGATTCTACAATTAAATTACTGATGAAGTAATTACGGATATGTGTACTGAACAACTTGAATTTCTGCATTTCATCACAATGCAGGTCAATATAAAAAAAACTGTGTATCAATCTTTTATGACGATGCAAATTTACGAATTTTATATTAAATGGATTTTTTGGGACGTAAGAAGCTGGTTTTAAGTCTGATGATGGGAGGAGATATTCATAGTAATTTTTCCCTTATCATAAAAGATAAGAGGGTATTGATCATGTAAATATTTTTAAGAAGATCTTTAAAAATAAGGACAATGAAATTACTTCAATAAAACGGCAATAATGGCCAGGATAGCGGGCAAAGCCTGAACGAAAAATATTTTTTTAGTCGCTGAAATTGCTCCATAGATTCCTGCTACAGCTACACATCCTAAAAAGAAGAGTGCTACATTCGTTTGCCATTGCGGATCTTTAATCAGAAATGACCAGATCAATCCTGCAGCCAGAAAACCATTGTAAAGGCCCTGGTTGGCGGCTAATCCTTTGGTGGGTTTAAACATTTCTGCAGGAAGAGCAGCTTTGAAAACTTCTTTTCCTTTAGTTTCCCATGCAAACATTTCCATCCAAAGAATATAAATATGTTCCAGTGCAACGACTGCGATCAGAATTTTAGCAATGATTTCCATGATTCAATATTTTCTCATTGTAAAACTAAAAAAATAAAGTTAAGTTTGGTTACTAAATTTTACAATGGAAGCTTTCAAAACACATTTAGATAAATTCATTACGGTCAATGACGAGGAATTTACTTCGATCATTTCTTTTTTTCAGGTTTTAAAAGTGAAAAAGAAAGAAAACCTGATGCTTGAGGGTGATGTTTGTAAGTTGAAATATTTTGTTTTGGAAGGATGTCTGAGAAAGTTTTTCGTCAATGAAAAAGGAGTAGAACAAACCACGGAATTTGCTATAGAAAACTGGTGGATGTCAGATACTTTTGCTTTTGAAAAACAGATGAAGTCAGGCTTTAATATTCAGTCTGTAGAAAATTCTAAAATTTTGACCATTGATTTTCAGTCTCAGGAACTTCTATTGGAAAAGCATCCCATTATGGAACGTTATTTCAGAATGGTATACCAAACAGCATATGCTGCTGCGGAAAAAAGAATCCGTTATATTTATGAGATGACAAAAGAAGAATATTATGTACATTTCAGTACGTTGTATCCTTGGTTTATCCAAAGAATTCCGCAATACTTAATTGCTTCCTTTTTAGGTTTTACGCCAGAATATCTGAGTGAAATCAGGGCAAAATTACGTTCTTAAACCAGTTTAAGATTTTTACGGATCAGAAAGCGGAAATTTGTCATGTTATTAAAAGCCAATACAATGACAGATACAAAAAATCAATTTCCGCAGCTATTTTTAAGACTTGCTCTTGGGGTAACCATGCTTTCTGCAGTGGCAGACCGGTTCGGGTTATGGAGCAAAGAAAACTCATCATGGGGAAACATGGCCAGTTTTGAAGAATATACAAGACAGCTGACGTTTTTTCTGCCGGAAGCTTTGAGTACATTTTCAGCATATGCCGCTACCTTTTTAGAAATCCTTTTTCCTCTGATGCTGATAGTAGGATTTAAAACTAAAATTGCGGCTTACGGAAGCAGTATTCTGCTGTTGATTTTTGCCATATCCATGACCATTGCATCAGGACCAAAAGCCCCACTAAACTATTCTGTTTGGGTGGCAAGTGCTGCGGCTCTTTTATTGGCAGTTCAACAACAATATTCTTTAAGTATAGATCAATTAACCAAAAAATAATAATATAATGAGCGCAAGATTAAATATTGCAACAGTAGACTCAGCAGCGTATAAAGCGATGCTTGGATTGGAAGGATACCTACAAACAATTTCATTGACACACATTCAGAAGGAACTGATTAAGATCAGAGCTTCACAAATCAATAAATGTGCTTTTTGTCTTGATATGCATACAAAAGATGCCATCAAATATGGGGAAACTCCTCAAAGAATTTTCATTCTAAACGGATGGACAGAAGCAAAAGAATTCTTTACAGAAGAAGAGCAGGTGCTTTTGGCGATGACAGAGGAAATTACATTGATAAGCGACAAAGGATTAACTGAAGAAACGTATCAAAAAGCAAAGTCGTTTTTTGATGATAACCAGATTGCACAGATTATTATGGCTATTGTAACGATCAATGCATGGAACAGAATTGCAGTGAGTACTCATCTTCCGGTTGGAAAATAGTGAAGCCAGGAAGATGGGTGATGGAGGATGGAAGTTGATGAAGACTGCATCATCTGCGGATGTTTACTTTATTTTAAGAAACGGCCTTTCAAATTTTTGAAAGGCCGTTTTGATGCAAGATGCAAAGTGACAGTGTAACGCGGTTTGGGTATTAATTCTAAAAATAAATCTAAAGGTTAATTTTATTTTTTAAACCGGAATTACATTGTCTCTCCGTTTCTCGGATATAAAAGTTGTTTGAATTTTACCAAACCACAAAAGTCACAAAGGTTTCATTTTAATACACTTGAGTTCACTTAAGTAAGTTTAAAATGATACCGCAGAAAAGTTCACACAAGATGAAAATTAAAGTTTTTTACAAAACTTAGGTGTACTTATTACGCATAAGGCCTGATTCTGAAAAAACTTAAATGTTTAAAACTTTTGTGTCTTTTGTGGTTAAAATAATGAATATAAAAGTTTAAACAACCTCATACTGTAGTATTTAAATTAATAAATTGCAACAGGATTCACATTCACCTGGGTAGATCCTACATACAGAGGTTGTCCCAGTACGAATAAAAATTCCCAGACTTTTTGCTTCACCAAAGGACGGCTGTCAATCAGCTCCAGATTATAAATCCCTTTTTTAGCGAGCATAAATTGATTGATTGGAAATTCTTCTTTGGTTTTCGGATTGGGATATACTTCAGAAGCCCAGGTGTCTCCACCAAAAGCAACGATTCCCTGATCGGCAAGCCATTTTGCTGCTTCCATTCCTATTCCCGGTTCTGTTTCCAGAAACTGTTTGTTGTCTTTACCGATCAATTCAAGCCATCCCGTATTGAAAAGAATGACATCTCCTTTTCTTAGCGTAAGGTTCTGTTTCTTTAAAACGGATTTGATGTCTTCTACAGTAAATTCTGTTCCTCCGGGTACAATTGATTTTCCATAATGAGCAGTCATATCAAGGACTACACCGCGGGTAACGAATGGCGGTACTTTTTCAACACCCAGCTTTTTCACGCCTTCTACGGTTACAAAATCTGCTGCTTTATTTCCGTTGTAGTAAGTGTTGTCAATACCAATGTGCCCGATACCGTTCAGTTGTGTTCCCACTCCGGTCCATCCATTGACCAATTCATCATTGAAGGTGAATTTATTCGGGCCTATGCTTTTTCCTCCCTGTTCCCCAGGTTGAATGTTGTATAGATTGAAGCTTCTGTGTCTGAAAGCCGGAAGGTTTTTATCAATTGGAACAGCAAGTGCTAGCGTTTTACCTTGTTTTACCAGTCCTAAAGCCTGTTTTACAACTTCCGGAGTCAATAGATTGGCCGCTCCGATTTCGTCCTGTGCTCCGTAAGCAGAAGGATACCATGATTGATCTTCCGGATTGACAAGCGTTTGCCCCTTTAATGTAATGCTGTTTAGGGTCAATAAGGTTACCAATCCGAACATTTTGATCAGATTCTTTTTCATTTTCTATGATGTTTGAGGTTTAGGGAAAGGAGGCTGGAAGAGGGGAGAGGGAGGTTTATGAAGTCTGATAGTACTTCCATCCTCCTTCTTCCAGCGTTTATATTAAATTTCGCTCAACGCTGAATTGATGAAGTTCAATTCTTCCTGTGAAAGGTCAATAGACATTGCTTTTGCGTTTTCGATGGCTTGCTGTGCATTTCTTGCTCCTGCCAATACGACTGTAATTGCCGGCTGCAGCGTAGTCCATCTTAAAACCAGTTGAGAAAGGCTGGCTCCTTTTTCCTGTGCAATAGGTTCAATTTTTTCTAAGAAAGTTTTTACTTTGTTCAAGTCAAACTGTGAGAAATATCCGTTTCTGTGATCGTTATCTTTTAATTGAGTTTCCTTGAAATATTTACCGGTCAAAAGACCTCTTTCCATCGGGCTGTACACAATAATTCCTGAATTGTTTTCCAAAGAATAAGGAACAAGATCGTTTTCAATGGCTCTATTCAGCATACTGTAAGAAACCTGGTTGCTGGCAAGCTTTAAGGTTCTGTTGGCTTCTTCCATCTGGGCTACACTGTAATTACTTACTCCTGCGGTACGGATTTTTCCTTGCTGGATCAATAATTCCATTGCTTCCATTGTTTCGCAGATAGGAGTTGTACTGTCTGGCCAGTGAAGCTGTAAAAGGTCAATATAATCCGTTCCTAATCTTTTTAAACTTTCTTCAACTTCTTTGATGATGTTTTCCTTAGAAGCTACTTTATATACCGGAATCGTTTTTCCTTCGTCTTCAGCATCAAAGAAAAACTCTCCTTTTCCGTTGTTGCTTCCGTCCCATACCAGCCCGAATTTTGTTAAAAGCTGAATTTTTGAACGGTCTTTTCCTTTAATGGCTTCCCCGATCATTTCCTCACTCAATCCGAAACCATAGAAAGGTGCCGTGTCGATAGAAGTTACTCCATGATCCAATGATGCGTGAATAGAGTTGATAGAGTCCTGTTTTTCATTACCTCCCCACATATTTCCTCCGATAGCAAAAGCTCCGTGTGTGATGGTTGATAATTCCAAATCAGTGTTTCCTAATTTTCTATATTCCATTTTGTTTGTTTTAAAATTGATTGTTTTTATTTACCACCCCGTCAAAAATTCTTTGAATTTCTGCCACCCCTCCGGAGGAGGGGAATTCTCGCAGTTTCAATGACACTTTTAATAACTTAAGTATCTGAAAAACTGTTGTGACTTTTGTGGTTAAAAATTGACTGTTATTTCTTTAATTCTTTTAAAATTGCTTCTCCAACACTTTTTGCAGACTGTGGATTCTGACCTGTGATCACTCTCTGATCTGCAACAACATGATTCTGCCAAAGCCCCGATTTTTCAAATTTTGCCCCTCTTTCTTTCAGTTTATCTTCCAATAAGAAAGGAACAACATTTGTCAATTTTACTTCAGATTCCTCTTCATTGGTAAAAGCATTGATTTTCTTTCCGTCTACAAGATATTTTCCGTTATTCAGTTTGATATTCACCAAACCTGCCGGACCATGACATACCCCTGCTACAATACCTCCATTTTCATAAATTTTTGAAGCGATATCTGCCAGTTCCGTATTATCCGCAAAATCCCACATAGCTCCGTGTCCTCCGGCATAAAAGATGGTTGAATACTCTTTTGGATTCACCTGCGAGGGTGTCATAGAATGATCAATCTTGTTCTTATACTCTTTGTTTTCCCAGAACTCCTTGTTGACAGGATCTTTCAAATCAAATCCATCTACCGGAGGAGTTCCTCCTTTTGGGCTTACAAAGTCAATTTTATATCCTGCTTGGTGAAGAACTTCCCATGGGTGAGAAACTTCGCCCAAATAATATCCTGTATCTTCACCAGTGCTCCCTTTTTTATCATGGCTGGTTACGACGAATAAGATTTTCTTTTTCATATTTTTTGATTTTTTGGTTTGTGCCTGCATGAATCCTATCGTGAAGATAGCCAGCATTAAAAACGCTAATTTTTTCATCTTAAATGATATTGGTGGTATAAATCTGTGGTTTTTCCTGAAGCTTTTCATCTACCAAAACTCCGAATGCCTGGATGTAAGGCTGCTGATTGTGCTGAGCCAATCCTTCCGCGCTTTTCCAAATCTCGTAGAAAACAAATTCGTTTTTGTCTTCAATTCCCTGATGAAGATTATAAAGCTCGCATGCTTCTTCCTTTCTTGTTTCTTTTACCATATTCTGAAGAACTTCCAATACTTCTGACTGGTGTTCTTCTTTGGCTTTTATAATGGCTGTAAGGTGAATTTTCATAATTAAATAAAATTTTCAATTGAGTTATAGATAGGTTTCCAATCCAGTTCTGCTTTGGCTTTATCTGAGCTGCATCTGCTATTAGATGCAAAGCCGAAATAGCCTCCTGCAGGACCAAATTTATTAACAGCATCTTGAATGCTTAATGACTTTGCTGGCTTTAAGCTATACTTTTTGCTGATGTTCTCTGCAATGTTTTTTAAGGAAGACGAACCATTTTCAGCATAATAGATAGAGCTTCCTTTTGCTTTTTCCAAGGCAAGTACATACAGTTCTGCGAGGTCTTCAATATGTAAGTTAGACCAGATATTCTCACCTTCACCAAAATAGACACCATGTCCTTTTTCCTTAGAAAAATTGATAAGAGCCGGAATCTGAATACTGTCTTTTTTTATTCCCAGACCTTCTCCGTAAACCATTGTAGGAACAATAACGACACTTCTTATCCCTTTGTTTGCCGATTGCAGGACGTAATTGTTGATCAATACCCTGGATGCCATTTCCAATCTTGGCTGCAAAGGAAAATCTTCTCTGAAGATAAAGTCACTTTTTTTACCATTCTCCTTTCCTCCAAAAATAGCTGAACCTGAAGTGAATATAAAAGTTTTATGACTTCCTTCCAATGCTTTGATAAAGTTATCTGCTGTATAGGCATCATCAGCTGAATCCGCATTATGGATGACAGCATCTACATCAGAAACAGCTGTTTTTATAAGATCTTCATCATGGATATTCCCCACAATAGTTTTGATGCCTAATGATTCCAGTTCCTCTGCGTGAGTTTCATTACGAACCAGTCCTGTTACTTCATAATTCCTGTCAAGGAGTTTTTTTGCGATAGTTCCGCCAATATAGCCGGTAATACCTGTTATCAGTACTTTTTTCATGATACCAATTCTGGTTTCAATTCTTTTTCAAATACGTTTCTTACATGCTCTCTATAAAGCTTCATGTCACGCTCTATATTTGCATTTTTCTCTACATCATGGAAGTGAAAGCTTTCCATTTTTTCTAAAGAAACAAAAGCATTCATTCTATGGAAACCAAATAATGGTCCATCGTCCACACTTTTTTCACTGAAGAACTCTCCAGGTAAAGTGAAGGCTGTTGCAGGAGCATTCCAGCTTGTCGTCAGCATATATTTTCTGCCGCCAAGCATTCCACCTGTTCCATAGTTGATTTCAGGATTCTCGGCATTTCTTCCGTCGCTCATATAAATTCCTTTGGCATGACCTGCTGTGAACACTTCATCGATATATTTTTTCAATCCATTCGGAAGCTGGAACCACCAGATCGGAGTATGGTAAATGATATAATCTGCCCAGACAAACTTCTGTACTTCTTCATTCTTATCATAGTTTTCGCTTACATTGGTTATCTTTACTTCTACATTATCAAATTCTTTAAGAACGGCTACTGTATTTTCTGCAATCGTTTGATTATATTTTCCTCCGGAATGTCCGAAATTCTGTCCTCCGTTGATGATTAATACTTTTTTCATTTTTTTATGATTGTTTAAATTTTACTCTGCAAAGTTAGGATGGATCTTTGTATAATAAAAATAATATAAATTATACGTAACTATCATAATAATGATAATTTAAATTTTACCAATCATGTGAAATGTCATACTGCTTTTTGATCCTGTTGTCAGGGCTCTCTTGTAAATTTGTTGTGACAAATAGAGTGAATATGATACAGATTGCAGTTTTTAGTGATGTGCATGGGAATCTTCCTGCGCTGGATTCGGTGTTGAAGGATATAGAGGAAAGAGGGATTCGTCAGAAATTCTGTCTGGGGGATTTAGTAGATTTTGCTCCCTGGGGAAATGAAGTGATTGAAAAGATGAGAAGCTTAAATATCCCTTGTTTGATGGGAAATCATGATGAAAGAATTGCTTTTGATATTCCTGTTATTCCTTTATCTAAACACTCAGAAGAAGAAACAGAAGTCAGGTTTATTGCCATTGATCATTCCAAAAAGCATATTACAGAAGAAAACAAAAGGTTTTTATCAGCACTCCCTTTTCATTTGAAATTAAACTATAAGATAGGGAATAGGCACTGGAATATCCAACTTGTACATTCCAGTCTTACCAGCAATGATACTTATATGTATGAATCTGAAAACGATGAGGTTTTTTCCGACATGCTGAAAGAATCTCAATCTGATGTCATTGTAATGGGGCATACCCATTTATCATTTGTAAAACATTTTGAAAATAATGGATGGGCTGTGAATGCAGGTTCTGTAGGCAGGTCCAAAGAAGACAACCGTTTGGCTTCTTATCTTATTTTAACTCTGGATGAGGAAAATATTACCCCGGAAATTGTACAGATAACCTATCCACTCGAACAAACTTTACTCGGGATAGAGAAAAGTGGGATTCCTAATTATTATGCTCATTTTTTAAGCAATAAAAAGATATCAGTAAAACAATAAATAGAATATTTTCTTCCTTTTTAGGACCGTGTTTTTCCGCTTGTTTGTTTTCGCATCCCTCTGCAACAAATTTTAATTCAAAATCGTCTTTTCATATTGCATTGAAAATAGACTAGTTAAACCTATGTTTTAATTTTAAATAATTGATTTGTAGTGTTTTGTAATTACTCGTACCTTTATGTGTAAATGGTCGAACTCATTTATTTATTAAAATCAGTTCGACTATTTTTATTGATACTTTTTTGAAGATTCTCTGAAAGATATTTGCAATAGATTATTCAAGTCAAATTAAAATTTAGAAATCATGAAAAAAGCAGTTCTTTTTATTTTTTTACTATTATCCGTATTGAGTTTAGCACAATTACAGAAAGTAAAAATAGATACCCTTCTTACCCCTGAAATTGGTGGGATAAAACAAGCCATAGATATTAAAACAGATGACGCCAGTAAGCCAATACTTTTATTTTTATCAGGTGGCCCGGGAAGTTCAATGCGGAAAAATGCAGACTCTTTTACGAATCTCCTGAAAGATAAATTTACCATTGTTCAATGGGATCAGAGAGATGCCGGAAAAACTCTTGAACTGAATCCTTCTCCCGTTCAGCCTTCAGTGGAGCTTATGGGAAAAGATACTTATCAGGTTATTAATTTTCTTAGAAAAGAATTAAAACAGGAAAAAATATATCTATTGGGAAGCTCTTGGGGAAATGCTTTAGGTTTTTATATTGTTAGAAATCATCCCGAACTTTTACACGCCTATTTTGCAGTAAACCCAGTTGTCAGCCAATTGGTGAGTGAGAAAGAGCTGCTTGGAATTTTAAAAGATTATTTTAAAGAAGATCCTGTTGCCAGTAAAGAATTGGCAAGTGTACATATTCCTTTCAAAGTTGATGAAGACTTATTTTATTTAAGAAAATGGCTTTTTTATAAAGATGGTAAGAAGTATGTGACAGGTGACGATTTCAAGAAAGGGTTTCTGCAGTGGTCAAAAACATGGTCTCCTGCATGGAACGAAGTTATGAATATTGACCTTCCAAAGACTTTAAAGAAAGTAGAATGCCCTATTTATTTTTTTGTTGGTAAAAACGATGTCCAAACTTCTACCAGAGTTACCACTGAATATTTTCAAAAAGTAAAAGCACCTAAGAAAGACTTATTTTTATTTGAAAAGTCGAGCCACCAGATTCATAAAGACGAACCAGAAAAATTTCAGAATACGATTATTCAGATCGTAAAATAATTGGAATTCAGGTAATGAAAATGAAGAGTCTTGCAGACATAAGAGGGAAGTTGTGGCTTCCCTCTTTCAGGCTCAAGTTTTCCGACCTTACTAAAAACAAAAAAATAGTACATTAAAATTATCAACGAATTGATATGTTTTAAAAATGATATCAGTATTATAATTATTTTGTAATTTTGCATTATAATATTAATAATTAAGTCATGGTCAATTTAGAATGGTATCGTACTTTCAAGGCGATCTATAAAACCGGGACATTGACGGGCGCTGCGGACGCTTTATTCATATCCCAGCCGGGAGTAAGCCTGCACTTAAGTTCATTAGAAGCTTATGTAGGATATAAATTGTTCGACAGAACCGGAAGAAAAATGCTTCCGACAGAGCGTGGAAAAGTATTATTCAATGCAGTAGCTGAGCCTCTTACCAAACTGGAGGATGTAGAGAAGAATTTTCAGAAATCCACAGAGAAGCATACTCCAACCATTAGTGTGGGGATGTGTTTTGAGACGTTCCAGACAACGCTGGAGCAATATGTTTCTTCATTACCGTTTAACCTGATTATCAGTTTTGGAGAATATCCTGAAATGCTTGATCAGCTGGATAAAGGAATTCTGGACCTTATCATTACACCGAAAAAAGGATCTTCACCCAATATAGAACATGAAGCATTCTCTTCTGAGCAGATTATTCTGGTAGGGGGAAAAGATGTCGATAAAGCAGCCTTCAATAAAGTGTTGAAAACAAAAGATGCCGAGCAGATTGAGGAATGGTTGAAAAATGAAAAATGGTACGGAACAACCGGAGATATGGAACACCTTTTCCAATTCTGGACCTTGAATTTCGGTCATAAACCTAATTTCCGCCCTAATTATATCGTTCCTAACCTCAATTCAATCATCCGTTGTCTGAAAGGCGGAACCGGATTAGCGGTTATCCCGGACTTTTTGTGTAAAAATGAAATCGAAAGTGGTGATGTGAAGCTGATCTGGGAAGGAAAGAAAAAGCTTGAAAACACACTTTATTTCGGATGTAGAAAAAATACCAATTACCAAACGGAAATAGAACATATCAAAGGGCTATTCCGCAAGGTGATGGGCAAGTAAGATCATATCCCGCATCTGCAAACCGTTTTCATAGATAGGAAATGGATAATTTTCGATAAAGAAATCTTTCAGAATTCCTTGTTTGATGAAACCGTTTTTCTCATAAAATCTGATCTGTTGGAAGCCGGTATCCGACGTTCCAACAGTCAGTGTTTTATAATGATTTTCTTTCGCAATTTCTTTGGCTTTATTCATCAGGATACTTCCGATTCCTTTATTTCTGTAGCTTTCAATCACTGCCACATTTTTAATTTCCAGTTCTGTATCACTGTTTTTGTACAATGCCATCACCGCAATGTTTTCGGTCCCGTCATGTAAAAGATAGAGGTCGGATTTGAAAATATATTGATCAATCGCTTCTTTGGTTTCATCGGCCAGCAGTAGTAAATGATAAGGTATTTCTACATCAGAATTTAATTTCTTAAAAGCAAAATTTTCCATTTACAAGCTCATATGAATAAGTGGATAATCCTTTCCTGAGCCATCTTTTTCTGATCTTCCCACTTTTTTGAAACCCATTTTTTCATAGAACCCGATTGCCTGTGGATTTTGCTCGTTGACATCTACCTTGGTAAGACCTGTTTGTTCTTTCATAAACTGATAAAGTGTTTTTCCATAGCCTTTTCCACGGGTGTCATTATGAATGAAAAGCATTTCCAGATTACCTTCCGCTACGGAAGCAAAACCTTTCGCTTCATCATTTTCAATAATTAAATAGACTTCCAGATTGGGAAGATAATCCCTCGGAATAGCTTCCTTGAAATGATTGAAATCCTCCTCTGTAAGAAAATCGTGAGTTGCTTTTACAGCCGATTCCCAGATTTCCATAATTCTCGGATAATCCTCTGCAGCAGCCAGTCTGATATTTTGTGACATGATTTTTAAAATTTAAACAAAAATAATGAAAATAGCGATGGGATACCAGTTGGAGCATACATTAGAAGTTAGAAGTTAGAAGTGGGAGTAGAGGTATTTTGTTGAGTATTCATTCTCCTTCTCTGAAGGGGTGGATTTTTGCAAAGCAAAAAGACGGGGTAGTTTAACGAAACAAATTTTCATAGATTATTAATCGCCTATCAAATAACAATTTTTTAACAGAAACAGTAAAATTGGTAAGCAGAATTTTCAATTTTTTGTCGCAAATTTGTTTATCACTTTATATTAATAACTAAAATAAAGACTTATGCAAAAGAAAACCTATACAGGACAGCCTGTGGTAACTTTAAATAACGGAGTAGATATTCCAGCTTTAGGCTTTGGAGTATGGCAGATGGAAGACTTGAAAGAATGCGAGAATGCGGTAATCAAAGCGATTCAGACAGGATATAGAATGATTGATACGGCAGCTATTTATCAAAATGAAACAGCAGTGGGTACTGCGGTAAAAAATAGTGGAGTAGACAGAGATACCTTGTTTATCACCTCAAAAGTATGGGTTCAGGATCATGGATATGAAAAGACAAAAAGCGCTTTCCAGAGAACATTAGACAGATTACAGATGGATTATCTTGATATGTATCTTGTCCACTGGCCGTATGGAGACTTCCTGGGAACATGGAAAGCTTTGGAAGAACTCTATCAGGAAGGAAAGATCAAAGCAATAGGGGTATGTAATTTTACCATTGAAAAGCTGGAGGAATTGAAAGCCAATTCTACTGTTTTGCCTGTAATCAACCAGATCGAGCTGCACCCTGTATTCCAGCAAAAAGAATTACAGGTCTATGACAGAGAAAATAATATCGTAACGCAGCCGTGGAGCCCGCTAGGAAATGGAAATGCCAATCTTTTAAGCAATGCAGATCTGAAAGCGATCGCAGAGAAATATGGTAAAACAGTTGCTCAGATAATCTTAAGATGGCACCTGCAGGAAGGATTTGTGGTCATTCCAAAATCGGTGACACCATCAAGAATTGAAGAAAACTTTAATGTATTTGATTTTGAACTGACAGAAGATGAAATGAATGTTGTTCGTTCTTTAGATACAGGAAAAAGATTATTCTTTGATCCTAAAGATCCGGAATGGGAACAGAAAATGCTAAATTCTGTAGCAGATATTTAGTTTTAAAAATTTAAAATAAAATTGCTCCCACAGCTTTCATGAATGTACAGATCAAGAATCTGAGGTATTGTGAAGTCTGTGGGATTTTAAATAGATACTACCCATGACTGCAAAAGAATTCATAGAAACACTCGCCTTATTTAAGAATGAAAAAGAGATCGATAAAGTGGAGAAATTTTTCAAGGGAAACGATGGTGTTACCAAAAGCTTCGGAGTGAAATTCGGAGATGTTTTTACTACGGCTAAGGAGTTTTCTGCGATGTCTTTGGAAGAGATCAATCAACTTCTTGATAGTGATTTTTATGAAGTAAGAATGGGAGCGGTGAGTATTATGGATTTCCAGGCTAGAAGTAAAAAGACGTCTGAAGATCAAAAGAAACAGCTGTATGATTTGTATCTGAACCGCCACGACCGATTGAATAACTGGGATTTTGTGGACAGAGCAGCCCGTTATATTATCGGAGAATATCTTATAGATAAACCCAGGGATGTTTTATACCAGCTTGCCCAGTCCGATAGTCCGTGGGAAAGAAGAACAGCTATTGTAAGCACTCATGCATTTATCAGGGAAAATGATGTACATGACACTTTTGCTATTGCAGAAATACTTGTGAATGATCCCAACGAACTCGTGAATAAAGCGGTAGGAAGCTGGGTAAGAGAAGCTGGGAAAAAAGACCAAAATAAATTAGAAAGTTTTCTTACTACTTACGCGAAAACAATGCCTGCAGTCACATTTTCTTATGCCACAGAAAAACTTGATGCAGAATCAAAGTTGTACTACAAAGAGCTCAGGAAAGCTAGATAAGTTTGTTTTTCACCACTTTTCAAGAACCTTAAACGATAAATTGTGAGCAATATCATATTATTTAATAATAGGCATTGCTTCATTCTTCGTACATTTTAATAAAAATAATTCTTATGTTTTGGCCGGATACAATCAGTAAAAGATTAGGGGTAAAATATCCTGTGATTCAGGCTCCGATGTTTGGAGTGAGTACGGTACAGATGGTGGCCGCAGCTGCAAAAGCAGATTGTCTGGGATCGCTGGCACTGGCAGATCTGTCAACAGATCAATCTATAGAGCTTATCAGGGAAACGAAGAAACTTACAGACAAACCTTTTGCCGCGAATATTTTTGTACATCACATTCCTGAAGTAACAGAGGCTTTAAAAGAAAAATTTGTTAGGACCAAACGCTTTATCGGGCAGCTTGCCCAAGAGAATCATATTGATGTAAGCCTTCCGGATCTTGAGGACCTCAGCATAAACGGCTATCATGAGCAGGTGGATGCCATTATTGAGGAAGACTGCAAGATTATAAGCTTTACGTTTGGGAATCTTGATGATCAGAGTATTCAAAAATTAAAAGAAAACGGGGTCATTCTTATCGGAACCTGTACCTCTGTAAAAGAAGCTTTACTTCTTGAAAAATCCGGTATTGATATCATCTGTGTTCAAGGGATAGAAGCAGGTGGCCACAGAGGAAGTTTCGAAGCTGAAAATATTCCGCAGATCGGAGGGTTGTCTTTGTTATCACAAGTTTATGATCATGTAAAAGTACCTTTGATCTATGCTGGTGGAATTTATGGAGCAAAAACCTTACAGGCTGTGAAAGATTTGGGAGCACAAGGATTCCAGGTGGGTAATCTTTTGTTGGCTTCCCAGGAAAGTGCCTTGCAGCCTTTTGAAAAAGAACGGCTTAAAAGGGTACAAGAAGATGAAATTATGTTAACGAAAAGTTTCTCCGGAAGGTATGCCAGAGGAGTGAGAAACAAATTTATAGACCTTGTTGAGCACTCAGAATACATTTTACCATACCCTTATCAGAACAAGCTAACCAACGCCTTACGCAAAGCAGCAAAATCTCTGCAGAATCCTGAATTTGTAGGAATTTGGATAGGACAGTCTATTCATCAATATAGTGAACTTTCTACAGAGGAAATCTTGACGAAACTGATCAGAGAATGTGAAAGATAGATCGATATGCTTTCAAATTGAGGATAATTTTATATTTTCGTGGATAAGAATCATTTGATGTACCGGAAAGTTGGTTTTTTGTTAAAATCTTTCAGGAATATTCATTTGATTAAATATTAAAACTAAAACCAGAGAAAATATACATGAAATTTTCAGAAGGAATTCAAAGATCACTTCCGTTCGGATATCTTTTTCTTGTCGTGATGGGAATATTAAAGGAAAGTGTCTTCTACTACCAGCTAGGCATTAATATTCTAAAATACTCCACCATAATGGATATCCTGATCAGTCCCATTGCTACGTTGGCGTCTCATCCTGCCATATTGATCGCTCTCATGATTATAGTGGCGTCTTCGTTTGCCTTTCCATCTTATTTATCAAAGCAAAGTAGTAAAAATAAAAAGTGGGCACTAAAAATGGCATCTCTCAAAGAGCATGAAAGCATGAGTAAAGAGGCTATTGAAAATCACTTTACCAATATGTTTGTAAGATTTCTGGCTATGATGCTTTTGTCTTTCTTCGTAGGAATAGGATGGGGTGAAGGGATGACATTAACCAAAAGAATAAAGGAAAACAGACTTAAATATGATTATACATTAAATTATAACGATGAAAAGTCTGAACTGGTTCATCTGATAGGATCCAACAGTATGTATTATATTTATCTGGCTAAAGGAAGTAAAACGATAAAAATTTCACCGGTAGGCTCCATAAAAAGTATTGAGCTGACCAATAATAGAAAATTAAGATAAGAATATAAAAACTAAAAATAATCTTTATTTTTTTAAGGAATAATCTTGTAATTCATTATACCAATGAAATATTGTATTGTTTTTTGCTGTATAGATTAAATATCAATTGGCTATTGAATATCCTGAGAAGGAAATTTCTTGTGGATATATTCTGAAGGGGTAATATCTTCTATTTGTTTAAATACCCTGTTGAAGGTAGTTTGGTTTGAAAATCCAGCCTCAGTGTAGATATACATCAGAGTGATTTTTTGAAGATCAGTTTCGGATATAAGCTTTTTTACATAGTTAATTCTATATTCATTCAGGTAAGCACTGAAATTCTGATATCCTTTATTTCGTATGATTTTGGAAAGATAATTATAATTCATATTCAACTGGATACTCAGCATTGAAATGTTAAGCTTTGGATCCTTGAATAGTTCTTTTGTACTCATAATATAGTTGAGTTTTTCAAATACCTCATTAACGGTCTTCTGATCTATTGTACTTTCTTTTTTTACTGATTTGTCCGTGTCCTGAAATTCTGAATGTTGATCTATTGATTGGACATTGAAATCCAGCTCAGTTTTGCTACCGGTAAGGATCTGGAATTTATTAAGCTTGTCATGATAAATAAATAGCAAAATGATGACCGAAAAAGTATATATGAAGTTGAGAATATCCGAAAAAATAACCTCGTTGTGAGCGTATTTAGGAAAATGTATGTCAAACACAGTTAAGGTGATGTAACACGCCAAAATATTCCCCAGCATATACAATAAATACCTGACCGCTGATTTTTTTGAAAAGAATACATAAGCGGCAAGGGGAAGCGGAAATAAGGTTGCAAATAAACTGATTGAGTTATTCCAAAAAGTAAGCATAATATAAAAATGATAGGCTGGTGCAATAATCATGTATGCTCTTATGATCTGGTTGGCAGTATATCTATTTTTTATCAGAAAATTACTGTAAATCAGGAAAATAAGTCCGCCTAAAAGGTAATGCGACATCCTGGGGATATAAATATAGAACTGAAAAACAAAAATGAGTATAATGAGTATACAATAGGTCAGAATATTGTACTGCTGAATAAATCTTTTTTTAAGACTTTCAATATTTTCTAAATAAAAATTTTCCATTAAAAAGTGTTTTCCAAATAATTTTCAAAAATATTTTATTTAAATGTCTTTTAAACAATATCTTATCTTTTATTCAGTTGATATTGAATTTTGACTGATTTTCTGTTTACCTGATTTATTCAAACCTCTAGATTTGCAGCAAGTACAAATTGATTGTTTACTGAGGTTGTAATCAAATAAATAAAGACCTATAAAATTTCTATGATTATTTGACGCTGTAAAATTAATAAAAATACTAAAGCTGCATAAAATTAGTAAAAATATTCAGGTGATATTTTTTAGTAGAATTTAAGTTTTCATATAAAGTATTCCATTGCAGGATACATAAACCCAGTGTAAAATATACTACAATTGATGTTCTAATATTTTAATAATCTTCAAATAAATGAAAAAACACAGAAAACTCTATTCTCTTCTTATCTTTTTAATCTCATTGCGATTGTTGTCTCAGGTAGGTATAAATACAGTAACTCCTAATCCGAAAGCAGCCCTTCATGTAATGTCTAAAAATAATAATACCGGAATTCTTTTTCCACTTCTTACAACCGCACAAAGAGATGCTATTGGTGCGGCTGCAACAGAAGACGGTCTTATTATTTATAATACAGATCAGAAATGTTATAATTATTATAATGCTGGAAACACAGCGTGGATAAGCTTGTGTGGGAACGGTCAGAAAGCTGCCTATACAACAGATTGTAATTCAGTTAAAGTATATGGAAGCTATACACAGGGAACACCATTAAATAATAATAATTACGTGTCAGTATCAGTTACAGTAACCATTGGTGGTACTTATAATATTCTCGCCAAAACACCCAATGGATATTATTTCGAAAAATCAGGAGTATTTCCCGGGGCAGGAACATATGTTATCAATCTCAATGGGGTAGGTACACCTGTTACAGGCCCGCAAACAGATACCCTTTCTTTTTCATATGAAGGAATTACAGATACCACATGTACTTCTAAAACGGTAAACGTCCTAAGCTCTCAGGTAAGTTATGGTATTAACTGCTCAGGATCTTCTGTCTCAGGAATCTATAACAGTCCGGTACAGCTTGATTATAATACCAATACAGTGAGTATTCCTCTTTCTAATGTAAATACTGCAGGAACTGTTAATATTACTACCTCCACTAATAACGGTGTAAGTTTTACAACAACTGAAAATATTACTGTAGCTAATACCAGCTTTACGCTGCATGGAGTAGGAATTCCAGCCGGGGCCGGGACTTATTCCTATTCTTTTACCACCAATGGTGCAAATCCTCAGGTATGTACTTTTAATGTTACTTTTGGGACCACAGTAGGAACCTTTGCCAACCCTGCCAACCGATGCCTTGAAATTTTTAGTGCCGGAAAAACAACAGACGGCTACTATTGGGTGAAGGATGCAAGCTCTAACCCCTATAAAACCTATTGTGATATGTCTAATGGCGGCTGGACCTTAATTAAATCTCTTTCCGAAAGACAGATTTTGGTAGTAGAACAAACACAGAATGAGTCATGGGCTACTCAGGCAGCCAGAAACGCAGTAACTACAGAAACCGGGATCTTTAATGAATATGCATTTTCTTTACCGGCGGCAGCTGTGAGTAATATAGGCAATAGTACTTCCACTTCAAAAGAATATCGTTTTTCAATCAAAGAAAAAGGGCAGATAGGTACTACTGTATCTGATATAGAAAGCTCTACAGTTGCTCCTATAAATGATAACTGGGTAAAAAATAATTATTTGAACGCAATTGTTACGGACGGTAACCTGGCAACGGGGAACTATACTACCTATGGAAATACAACCAAAGGAAAAATATTCGGATTTGATTTTGGGAAACCTGTTACAGGGGTTACTTTATATAAATTAAATGGTGTTGACTTTCAATTGAATATACCAGGGCTGTACAGTCAGGCTAGTTTCTTCACCGGAATTTTTGGAGGAAATGGATATGCATCCAACAATACACCTGCCAATAATCTGACTTATACCTATCCGGGTGGGCAGACTTATACTTTCAATAAATATTATCTGAATGATCTTTTTGGATTATATATGAATAACGAAAGCCAGCTTAACCATCATATTGGAACCTGTTCAAACAGTACGGATGATTATGGAGGGGCAAGCTTCTGTAATAACGGCTGGGCAAACTGGAGACCACATAATTTAAATCTTAAATCAGGTAATTATGAAGGCCGTATTATTCAGTATTGGATAAAATAATCAAAAAACTTATAACTTATTAAAACACAATACTTATATTTTCACCAAAAAGCTTCAGAATATATTCTGAAGCTTTTTTTATTTTTTATTCACTGAATTCAATGATAAGCTGGTTCATTGCTGAGCCGGTAAAAGTAGTGGTTGCTCCGCTTAAGTCATTCCATCTCCTTTCCGTGTTTCCTGCAGTATTATAAATATGAGTAGATCCTTCTGTTCCGCCGGAATTATTAGGTTCTCCTGTTGCAAACCAGTTTTCTGTGGTGGCAGGATTGGTAGACCAGTTCATTCTGAACTCTTCTCCCGTGATCCATTGAAGTCTGTCCGGATTACCGGGTCTTTGAATTTTATTAAAGCCGATCCATATATTGTTGGCTAAGTTATAACCTGTTCCGGAAGCTACAATATTGGTTGCAACCCAGACCCTTTCAGCATCATTAGGCATGGTAACAAGATACCCTCCCATTTGCTTTCCAAAGCTGTATGCATTGAACCAGTTGATTCCCTGTGAAAGCTGATACGCACAATAGGTATGGTTGTTTCCTGTCCATTTTTTGCAGCCGATTTCAGTAGCAGTACCACCTCCCGGTACTGAACCCGGTGGCTGAGGTCTTGTTGCTACCGGTTTAGGATCATATCCTAATATAGAATTATTGAATCCGGATGCTGTTCCACCACTAAGGTCAGTTCTGGCAATCTTTCTTACATTTCCATTGGTATCGGCAGAGAGTATATCATCAGCTGCATTACCTTGGGGTAAAGTACGGGTTCGTAGCTCTCCATTGATGTCAAGTGTTTTTGAAGGAGCAGTTGTATTTATGCCAACCTGGGCACTTGCGAGATAAGGGAATATAATGAATAGTAAAATTGATTTTTTCATAGGTGCGATTATTATTCATTAAACTCAATAATAAGCTGGTTCATAGAAATACTTGAATTCGTAGTCAGTGAACCATTCAAATCATTCCATCTTCTCTCAGCATTTGCACTGCCTGCAAATATGTGGGTGGCTCCTTCCACTCCTCCAGAATTGTTAGGCTCTCCGGGATTAAACCAATTTTCTGTAGTGGCAGGGTTGGTAGACCAGTTGATTCTGAATTCTTCCCCTGTAATCCACTGGAGCTGATCCGGATTTCCCGGTCTCTGAATTTTATTAAAGCCAATCCATACATTGTTGGCTAAGTTATAGCCTGTTCCGGAAGCTACGATATTGGTATTCACCCACGTTCTCTCAGCGTCATTAGGCATGGTAACAAGGTATCCGCCCATTTGCTTCCCAAAGTTGTATGCGTTGAACCAGTTAATAGCCTGTGAAAGCTGATAGGCACAATAGGTATGATTATTTCCTGCCCATTTCTTGCAGCCTAGTTCAGTGGCTGTACCTCCTCCCGGTACTGCGCCTGGTGGTTGAGGTCTCGTAGCGACTGGTTTAGGATCATATCCTAGTATGGAATTATTGAATCCGGATGATGATCCGCCACTAAGGTCGGTTCTGGCAATCTTTCTTACATTTCCAGAGGCATCAGTAGAGAGTATATCATCGGCAGCCACCCCTATAGGTAAAGTACGGATACGTAATTCTCCGTTGACATCAAGAGTTTTTGTCGGAATATTAGTTCCGATCCCAACTTGAGCATTTGCAGCAAAAGGTAAAATAATAAACAAGATCGCTTTTTTCATTTTTATGTTTTTTTGCGTACCAAATATATAAAAATATTTTACAATAATAAATGTAATATATTGATTGTTAAAGCATTATAATCTTGTGTTAAAATTAAATTTATATTTGTATTTGTTTATTTATGAATATTTTTTATTAATAATTGATTTATCATGAAATAAATAAATCATATTTTGGTTATTGTAATGATTTGTTTGTTTGAAAAATAAAAAACTCCTTTCAGTTGAAAGGAGTTTTTAGTATGTTGAGAATTTTTAAACGATCTCTGTATAGATGATCATTATTTTGTTAAATCAAGACCCCCGAAATTCCCGGAACTCATCATTAAATAAACACCATCCGTTTTATCCAATGTATTCCAGTAGGCATGAAGATCTTCAGCATTTGTGAAAACCCTTAGCTTTTCATTTTTGAATTTTTCTTTGATAAATTCAGGAGAGATAGGCTCCATTCTCTTGATCTTTAACGCATCTTCAGAATAGAAAACTACAGCCTCTTCCAGACCATCCATTGCGTGGTCATATTGCTCAAGGAAAGCCGGATTTAAGCTGGAATACGTGTGAAGTTCCAGAAATCCATATTTTTTATCATTTTTAAACTGCTCTGCAAATGCTTTTACAGCAGCCTTCACCTTACTTGGTGCATGGGCAAAATCTTTATAAAGTGTTCCTTTATCCTCTCTTTCTACTTTTTCAAGACGTTTGGATGCTCCTTTGAAACTCATAATAGCCTCATAGAAATCTTCATCCATAATGCCGAGCTGTCGGCAGATATGTCTTGCTCCTTCTAGATTCAACAGGTTGTGTGCTCCAAAAACAGAAAGCGGAACATCTCCCATTTCGGTTTTTAAATAGACTTTACCGTTATTGATTTCGTATTCAGGCGTTTTGTAAGGAATTTTTCTGAAATAGTTTTCAGCATTTTCCACTACTTTCACCACTTCAGCATCTTCTTCATTGTACACCAGAACTCCACCTGCTGTAATGCTTGCTACAAATTTTCTGAACTGATCAATATAATCATCAAATGTTTTGAAAACATTGATATGATCCCATGCAATACCACTCATTAAAGCGATATTGGGTTGATATAGTAAAAACTTTGAACGCAGATCGATGGGAGAAGAAAGATATTCATCCCCTTCCAATACCATGAAGTCATTGTCCTGTGTCAGCTTTACCATGCAGTCGAAACCTTCAAGCTGAGCTCCCACCATGAAATCCACCTCTTTCTGGTGGAAATTCAAAACGTGAAGAATCATTGAGGTAATGGTTGTTTTACCATGGGAACCGGCAATGACAACTCGGGTTTTATTTTTAGACTGCTCGTACAAAAATTCCGGATAAGAATATATTTTGAGTCCCAGTTCTTTTGCTCTTGCCAGCTCAGGATTATCCTGATGTGCATGCATCCCAAGAATGACAGCATCAATATCCGGAGTGATTTTTTCCGGGAACCAGCCCATTTCCTGAGGTAGAATTCCTTTCTTTTCTAATCGGGATTTTGAAGGTTCAAAAATAGCGTCATCAGAACCTGTCACCTGATATCCTTTGTCTTTTAATGCGATCGCAAGATTATGCATGGCGCTTCCGCCAATAGCAATGAAGTGGGTTTTCAATTGTATTTACTGTTTTTTAACATTAGTATTAATGATCTGCTGGAAAGCTTCAAGAATATTGTTCCAATTGGTCTGGTAGTTTGCAATGATCATACTGGCATCCGATTTACTGCCTTCATTAGGACCTTTCTTGATGTTGATGGAAGTTGAAATATTGTCGTACAATTTTTTACGGTCTTCCTGTATTCTTCTGAAATTATTCTGAGAAAGAACCTGATCCAGTTTTTTTAAATCTTCATCGGAAATTTTAAAATCCTGCTTATGTTTCTTTCCCTGGCTTTCAAAAGAATAATGTACATTATTACCTTTTATAAGCAGATTTTCATAAATAGGAGCAAAGCCGCCGCTTTTCGAATAGCTGATATCAAAATCCGAATATACCTTTTGGCTGTTGCATGAAACTAATACTATGATTGCAAATAAGATTCCAAGTATTTTGTTCATAATTTTTTTCTTTACTTTAATTATTTGAGTCCTTTTGTTCTAATTTTTTAGCTTTAAGTTCTTCATCATAACTGTGTAATAGGTTGAAATCCTCTGTCTGCTCAATGGCAGTCATGATTTTCAATAAAATTTCCGGTGCTTTTTCGTTATCATAATCGATATCCAAAGGAGCTTTGAATTCCATCGTAGGTTTTACACCGGTTACCTTTACGCGGAGTCCTTTTTTATCAAAAGCTCTTCTGAATCCGTTTATTTTAATAGGAATAACAATAGGACGCTGATTTTTTACCAATTTGGCTGTTCCTCTTCGTCCCTGTGCAAAAGCGGAAGTAGTTCCTTGAGGGAAAGTAGCTACCCAGCCATTGTCTAATGCCTTCATAATATTGTCTACCTCACTCATGTCTACCATTCTGTTGACATTTTTCCCTTCTGCTCTCCATGTTCTTTTTACCGTTACAGCGCCTGCAACTTTGAATATTTTGGGAAGAATTCCTTTATTCATGGTTTCTTCAGCTGCAACATAGTAAAAATCAATCTTTGGATTCAAGAGATAGATCGGATTTTTGATCGTGTTCAAGTATCCATTGTTTACAGCACAGAAAGCATGGTACATGGCTGCCACATCTGCAAAATAGGTCTGATGGTTGGATACAAAAAGTACGTTAGAGTCCGGAAGATCCACAAGGTGTTCTGTCCCGGTTATTTTTAACTTATTAAAGCCGTTGAATCTTCTGTATGATACAACTCCTAAAATAAAAATAATAAACCTTTTCAAAAAATAAGGGGTTCCGAATGCATCGGTGAAAATATTTTTCTTCGCCATCTCTCAATTAAACACGGTAGTGCAAAGTTACATTTTTTTCAGCAACTGGCTGAATTCACTTAATATCATCGCTGTAGCTCCCCAGATAATATATCCGTTGAAATTAATGACCGGTACTTCATGTCCGCTTGCATTAGGAAGGTCCATCATTTCGGGGGTATCCGACAGGTTTAAGAAGGACGTGATGGGGAATTCTATTATTTCAACAACTTCTCTATGCTGTAGAATGAAAGTAGGATTCTTTTTAGTATAAGAAATATAGGGATATACATAAAAATTGCTTGGCGGAATATAAATAGGAGACATTTCTCTGATAATCCTTACATAATGTTTATCAATCCCAATTTCTTCAGAAGTTTCTCTTACTGCAGTTTCAGCAAAATCTCTATCCATTTCCTCACGTTTTCCTCCAGGCAGCGATATCTGTCCGCTGTGTCTGTCATGCTCATTAATCGTTCTTTGAATCAATGGAAAATACCACTCGTTGTCTTTCAGATATAGTACGATATTGACTGCTGCAAATTTTGGGTTTTTTGCCAATACTTCATCATAAGTAAAAACGGGACGGGAGGGGGGAGAGAAGACTCCATGGGCGTGTTCACCGGGAAGTTCCACGCTTTTTATTTTTCTCAATAAATCTTTTCCAAAATTTTCCATAGCTCAAATTTAGCAATATATCTTGAAGAAATAAGGGCCTTAACATTAATTAACCTATGCAAATATTAGTATGAAAAGATGTTTTGTGATCGATTTTGTTTCGCAAATGAATGATGAGTAATGAGCAAAGAATAAAGAACGTTACATCTTAAACTTTAAACCTGAATTTTAATAGCAATAGTCAATTTTATTTTGAAAGTGAATTTTGAAGAGCTGATAATGGTAAAGTGTGTAAAACCCTGAACTGTGATGTTTCAGGGCTGATGGGAAATTGGGAACAGTGAGTGAGAATAACCGTCAACACAACCTCAATATTCACTATGAACTGACTTACTTTTAGAGCTGAAAATGAAGTTGGTGTTTTCCTCTCACTGAAAACAATGATTTTCTTACAACGGAAAATGGTGACCCTTACACCCGTAAACAATGACTTTTGAAATTTACACTTTGATGGTGGTTTTTCACTTTGATGGAGAAGCTACCTTTGCCTTACTATTAACCAATTAATTTTTACTAAGATGAAAAATTTACTTACAGGTGTACTTACACTATTCGCCATGAGTTTCGGGTTCGCTCAATTTAATATTGATGTGACTACCCAAACAGGAAACTTAAATGTTGCTACTGTAGACCAGACTGGTCTTTTGAACATCAATTCTTTAACACAAACAGGGAATCGTAATACTGCAGACATTGATCAGGTTGGAATTTTAAATGTCAACACTGCGCAAAGTATCGGAAACAGAAACTCTATAGATGTGGATCAGGTGGGTATCGGAAATACAAATGATGTGAGCCAGATGGGAAACAGAAACTCTGCTTCAACATGGCAGCTTGGAATACTTAATTCTACAGATCAAATTCAGATCGGAAGAAGAAACGATGCTTCTTCAGTACAGATTGGATTAGGTAACTCTGTCTTCCAATATCAGGACGGAAGAAGAAATGATGCTTCAGCTATTCAGTTAGGTAGTGGTAATGATGCATATCAGATTCAGTTGGGAAGAAGAAATGACGCTACCGGAGTTCAGGTAGGAGCCAATAACGTTCTTGTTCAATACCAGGATGGTAATGATAACAGTGCTACTCACGCACAAGTGGGTAATGGAAATATTGCTGCTTCTCTTCAGGTAGGAGATGATAATACCTCTGTGGGAATACAAGCCGGTAATGCCAACCAACTTTATCAGTTCCAGGTAGGAGATTCTAACACAGCTATTGACCTTCAAATGGGTAACGGTAACTTTACCTGGGTAACTCAAAGTGGAGATTCTCATATCCATTTAGGAACTCAGATGGGTAACGGAAACTCAATGATTGTAAATCAGTCCAATTAAGCCCTTTAACACATACTGTAAATCTTAGAAATTGTAAGGGAGAAACTACAGGGTTTCTCCTTTTTTACCTTCACTTTTCTCCGGTTTGCATGAATGTATAATACAAAAATAGGCCATGTCTACTTTAAAATGGAGTGCTATTACTCTTTTCGCGCTACTGCGATTGCAGGCACAGGAAATAGACTGGGATAAGGTCAACAGTAATACAATCTTAAATCTTATAGCCAGGCAGCAGATGGATCAGAGTTCTTACGGTTCCAATATCATTCAGATAGGAGATTATAACAATGCCGAGCTTTCTCTTAACGCCCATACAAATATTGTAGTAAAACAGCTGGGAGATTTCAATACCCTCTATTTTATCAACTCATTTACAGATAAAGAAACAAAAGCCGCCGTTACTGCACAAGGGAACAATAATATTATTGATGTTACAGGAAGCAACAGTATTTCGGATGGAATTCAGATCAATGTAAAGGGAGATAATAAAACAGTTTTCATGAGAAATTATTAAAACACCGATGATGAAAATTTTATATTCCCTAATCCTGAGCACTTTTTTTACCTTCCTGTCTGTATGGGCTTATGGGCAGGAGGATAAAAAAGTAAATGCAAGGATAGAGAGCAGTCTCCTTGAAAACCAAATTATATTGAAAGCCGTTGTAATGAACAATACTGCCGTTTACAAGGAACTGAATTATCTTTTGGTTTCTATTAAAAAAGGAAACGGAGGAAACCTTTCGAACAATCAGCAGAGTGGTAAATTTTCGGTTAATCCCAATGAAGTCAAAGTACTGTCAGAGATCAGCGTAAATCTTGATTCAAAAGATGCCTTGAAAGCTTTCCTTTATATCAGAGATGAAGAAACCCAGAAATTGGTAGCGAAAGACAGTTTGGAGCTTAACAGCGATCTTTTTAAAAAGAAAACAGCCAAAATAGAAGAAGATGCTGCCTATGAACTGAGAGGGCTTACCATTGATGAAACCAAAACAAAGGTTGGGAAAGACTTTTATGATCTGTTTTATATGCAGTATAGCCAGCTGCCGGATAAAAGCAGCAGTGCCGTTACCATTACAGAACTTCCCCTCCGCGGGACAAGCGGCCAGATCAATATTCAGATTGAGGATAAAATTATTTACAGTTTTATGACCAATCCTGCAGAAGATTATTTAAAAGAACAGCTGACTTACAGCTTAAAATATATCAAAGAATTTAACGCAAAGAAAAACCTTATTAAAAATGAATTCATTTACTAAAAATGTCCGCCATGAAAACCTTTATCATTATTTTGACCTTTATTGCGGGTATTTTCTACGGAAAATCTCAGCAGCTCGTCTATAAACCGGTAAATCCGGCTTTTGGAGGAGATACGTTTAATTATCAGTGGCTTTTAAGCTCTGCTAATGCACAAAATCAATTTGATGAAAAAAATGATTACAGCAACTTGCTGGATCGTGTAAACTCTCTTGACAGTTTTACCCAGAGTCTCAACAGACAGATCCTCAGTGAACTTTCAAGAAAACTGTTTGATGAACAGTTTGGTGATGGAAATATAAAGCCCGGAAATTATCTTTTTGGATCGCTTTATTTACAAATTACCAATACTAATCAGGGACTTTTAATCAATATTTTGGATACCAGCAATGGCGATCAGTCCGAGATCGTAATCCCAAAATAGGAAATAACTAAAAATAACTTACCATGACAACCTACACTTACACCAGAATCTTTTTCTGTAGTTTCCTGCTATGCATTCTGCAGGCTTGTAGTTCAATATTTGGTTTACCTTCGGATCCCGAAAAACCAACGATGGGAGAGGTCACCTCTTCTACCGCAGAATTGAAAAACCTCCCACTTCCCAAAGAGAAGATTGTAATAGGAGTCTACAAATTCCGAGACCAGACCGGCCAGTATAAGCCTTCCGAAAACGGAAACAACTGGAGTACGGCAGTTCCTCAGGGAACCACTACCATCCTCATCAAAGCATTAGAAGACAGTCATTGGTTTATCCCTATCGAAAGGGAGAATATTGCCAATCTTCTCAATGAAAGACAAATCATCCGCTCCACACGACAGGAGTATATAAAGGATGCAGACAAAAACAGCCAGTCACTTCCCCCTCTTTTGTACGCCGGAATTCTTCTTGAAGGCGGTGTCATTTCTTACGACAGCAATATTCTGACTGGAGGACTTGGAGCAAGGTATTTCGGTATCGGAGCTTCCACACAGTATCGCCAGGACAGAATTACGATTTACCTTCGTGCTGTTTCTACGCTTAACGGGGAGATTCTTAAGACTGTTTATACCTCCAAAACAATACTTTCAACCAGCGTAAACGGAAGTTTTTTCAGATATATTGATACGGAAAGACTCCTGGAAGCTGAGGTAGGTCTCACTCAGAATGAGCCCGTTCAGCTTGCCGTAACCGAAGCTATTGAAAAAGCTGTGAAATCTCTTATCGTAGAAGGGATAAGAGATAAAATATGGGGAAAAGCTGTGGATGCTAATGGGCCATATCAGGCATTAATTAACGAATATAATAGTGAACAGGAACAAAATAACGGAAGAGTAGTCGGTGGAAGATTTCCAGATAATTACAGACAGAAATTTTCCGTATTTGCCAATGTTGAAGGGCAGAAAGTCCGAGACGATTATGTAGACCCTAAAATGAACATTGGAGGCAAAGTAGGATTCAAATATTTCCTTACTCCTTACCTGAATGTAGAAGTGAACGGTAATTATTTTACGCTGGAAAATTCAAATATTGTGAAAAGAAATTATTACGGTCCTGAAGTGAATCTGGAATATTTACTTTTCCCAAAATACAGATTTAGCCCATACATATACGGTGGGGCAGGAGCGATGTATTCAAAATACAAACCTCAATATAAAGCACAGGTTGGTGGCGGGCTGGAATATATGATCAGCCAGAATGTTTCACTGAGAGCTTCCGCTCAATATGACCTGGGTTTCAAAGACAATTGGGAAGGCCTGGTTAACGGGAAAAGAAAAGATCAGGCTTTACGCTTTGGTATAGGAATCAACTTTTACTTCGGAAACAAATAAAAACACGAATTATGAAAACTATAATTAAAATACTCAGCATATTCATCTTTGCTTTTTGTCTGTTTTCATGCAATGAAGACCTTGTAGAACAGGCTCAAACAGGAATGTTAAAAGGAAAAGTCGTAAAAAGAGGCAGTAATGTGCCGATTCCTAATGTGAAAATCTTTACCAATCCTACGACACAGACAGTATTCAGTGGTACAGACGGTTCATTTGAAATCGCAGCCATGCCTGTGGGAAATTATTCTTTGAAAGCAGAACTTTCAGGATATATCACAAGCTTTCAATCAGTCAATATACAAAACCAAAATCAGGTAGTAACGGTAGTTTTTGAGATGGATGATGATACATCATTGAATTCTCCTCCCGCTACACCACAGTTGTTAAGTCCGATAGATAATGCAGTCAATCAACCTTTGAGCGTCGAATTAACCTGGAGCGCTACAGATCCCGATACAGCGGATGTCTTAAAATACAGTTTGACAATTAAAAATAATCTTGACACTAATGTGATTCAGGTTAATGATTTGAAAGCGAATCATTATACGCTTTCAAATCTGAAGTTTGGTGTAAGTTACTTCTGGCAGGTGTCTGTTTCGGACGGCATTCACCAGCCAGTTTTAAGCTCTATCAGTAAATTTACGACCAACACGGTTCCTTCCAACCGATATCATTATACCCAAAAACAAAATGGAAATTTTGTTATCATATCCAGTAACGATCAGGGAAATAACTTCCAGTTTACCAATTCTTCCTACAACAGCTGGCGGCCCCGTAAAAATAATAATGCAGGTCTCATAGCATTTCTCCGTACAGAAGGTGGAAGCACTCATATTTATACTGCCAATCCGGATGGTTCCAATCCTTTTAAAGTAACCACGGTGCCTGTAGCCGGTTTTAATAACTATGAGATGGATTTTGCCTGGAGTACGAATGGTAAGGAGCTTATTTATTCGAATTTTAATAAGCTGTACAGGATTAATAAAGACGGAAGCGGCCTGAGCCTGGTTTATACTACTCCGGACGGAAGTTTGATCTCCGAATGTGACTGGAGCTATGACGGAAGTAAAATTGCTTTGAAAACCAATGATTACAATGGTTATAACACAAAAATTTATGTGATAGATACCACAGGAAATATCATTAAAACGGTATTGTCCGGCTCTGTAGGAGCGAGTGGTGGGCTGAATTTTTCTGTAGATGGACAGCTTCTCCTGTTTACCCGTGATGTTTCAGGATATGTGGATGGAAGCGGAAACTATCGCCAGCTCGATTCGCATATCTTCATTTATAATCTGGTTACCGATGTCGTAAGTGATATTTCTTCTGAAAGCGAAAAAGTGATGGGTACCAATGATCTTGATCCAAGGTTCTCACCGAATAATGCACAGGTCATTTTTATGAATACCTCCAATGACAATATTTCTCAGAGAAATGTGATGGTAATTGACCTTACGAGCAGTTTGACAGATCTTACCCGTGCTTCACTTTTCAGCAATGGAGAAATGCCGGATTATGAATAAGGTTCAAAAATTCAAGGTTTAATGTTTAATGTTGTTTATCATTTTTATTGACATTTGATTGATGGGCTTTTCAAATAAAAGATGATTATTACTACTATAAAGTCCAGGTTTTAAGGTTTAAAGTTCCAGGATGTGAGCTTGAGATTAGAAATTTGAGTTGTTTGCAGATAAAACATAAGGACAAAAGTAACATACGCTTTTTTCATTCCTCGGTTTCTGATCTCTTTGCCTCACTTCCAGCCTTAAAATAAGTTTAATAATGAACTGCCTGTCTGATTCATAAGACCGAATTCAGGCATAAAAAAATTCCAGACTGTAAAGTTTGGAATTTTTTTGAGTGGTTCATGGAAGATTTTCAGTCAATAATATGGTTTTCAAGAGCATATTTTACAATTCCGACTGAGTTTTTCGCATTGAGTTTCAAAAGAATTCTTTTTCGGTGTGTTTCTACCGTGTTGATGCTGATAAAAAGTTTTTCAGATATATCTTTACTGCTGTTTCCGTCACATATAAGTTTAAGGATTTCCATTTCGCGGCGGGTAAGCGGTTCTTTGATGTGGGGATTGGGTTTTTCCTGTTCACTGCTGATGAAATTGATCATTCTTTCTTTCGCATGGTCGCAAATGTAGATCTCATTAAGAAGCAAAACATTAATGGATTTCAGAAACTCATCATACGTACAGTTTTTGTCCAGATAACCCTTAATCCCTTTGTTGAAAAGTTTCCGGATATCGATCATATCATATGAGTTGCCAATGATGGTGATCTTAGTGCTTTTATGTTCAGAGATAATACTTTCTACCAGCTTGCAGATTTCCGTAAGCATTAGCATATTGGAGCTCATCACAAGCATTTCCGGAGGATCTTTTTTTAAATTTTTGGAGAGGGTTTCTAAAGAATTACAAGTGTCAATTGTGCTGAAAATTTTGCTTTGGGTAAGCAGTCTTGATAATCCCTCAGTATAGAGCATGGGTTCATCAAAAATGGTCAATCTTGGTTTCATCATGGTTTGTTTTGTTTATATAAAAATAGGAAAAAAACTTTACATTTTGAATAAAATTGATAAATATTTTGAATTTATTGTGTTTTTATTGATGGTAAAACGTTATTATTATTGATTTTTTATTAAATAATTCTCTTTTTGTGGAGTTTTTTAGAGTTATTGTTGTTAAAATACACTATCCATCATTGTTTTAGATGTAATTTTTGACTATTAATTTATTTAACTAACATAACGGGGATATGCTTTACCGGAAAATTAACCGAATTGGCAATGAAACAATATTCGTTGGCTTTATGATGAAGCTGCTCTGCTTTTTCCATCATTGATGCTTCTGCAACAGTTACAGTAGGATGTAAAGTTACTTCTGTAAAATGCCCGCTTCCACTTGCTGTTTCTGTCATGATACCTGTTGCTTCATCAGTATAGTCGGTTACAATAATACCGGCTTCAGAACAGAAATGAAGATACCAAAGCATATGGCAGGCAGAAAGAGAAGATAAAAACAGATCTTCCGGGTTATGCTTCGTTTTATCGCCACGGAATGCGGGATCTGAAGAACCGTCAATTACGGTTTTATTCTCTGTTGAAATTACGTGACTCCTTTCGTAGTCTCTATAGCCACTTGTTCCGGTTCCCTTGTTTCCTGTCCATTGAATGATCGTTTTGTAGTGATGTTCTCTGCTCATGATAAATAAAAAAAGTATTTACTAAAATTAGGTAAATACTTTTGAAAAGAAATGAGTTTTACTTTTTAAAGAGCTTTTTATGTATTAAAGTACCATTTTGGAAAGTAATGTCAATAGTTCCGGTGGTCGTTAATTTTGATATAAAAGTTACCGTAGGAGCTGTCTTGTTTTCTTTGTTATTGGCAAGTATAATAAAAAAACCTCCGATTATTCGGAGGTTTGAATTTTGTCTTAATTAGAAAATTCTATCAATTCTTCTTTTTTGGAATTGTAGATCTTGTATTCTAAATATTTAAAAGAATCCCTTGGAACGATGGTTACCCATTTTTTGTATTTGATAAACCATTTCATTTGGATACTTTTGATGCCTTTGGTAAGGTAGGCTTCCACAAATGGGTGTACATGCAGGTAGACTTTTCCTTTTTCTTTCTGCAGAATGTTTCTTAAGGTTTCACCCATTCTTTCCACGATGACAATTGGAGCAACAATTTCTCCGTCTTTGTTCGGGTTTTCTTCTTTGGTTTCGATCTGTTTTTCCGGACGGTTTCTTTGTCTGGTGATCTGGATCAAACCAAATTTACTAGGAGGAAGTATTTTGTGGCGAGCTTTGTCGCGATTCATTTCCTCTTTCAAGTGCTCGTAGAGATCTCTTCTGTGATCAGAGTTTGGCATATCTATAAAATCGATAACGATGATCCCTCCCATATCGCGGAGGCGAAGCTGTCGTGCGATCTCAGTAGCGGCCATTTTGTTCACTTTCAGTGCATGCTCTTTGTTGACAGCGGTTCCGGTGGTAATATTGTTCCCGGAGTTGACGTCAACGACGTGAAGTGCTTCTGTGTGTTCAATAACAAGATAAGCGCCTTTAGAACTTGGAATGTTAACGTGTTTTCCAAAGCTCTGTTTAAGCTGTTTTTCAACATTGTAATATTCCAGAAGAGGAATATGGGAATCATAAAACTGGACAATGTTTTTCTTTTCAGGGGCAATTACTTCTACGTAATTTGTCATTTCGCTTACCATTTGTTCATCGTCGCAGATGATACTCACGAAATCCTGATTAAAATTGTCTCTTAAAATAGCTGAAGCTTTGTCTTCTTCGCTTAAAACTTTAGACGGAACTTTATTTTTCTGGATGTTTTTAAAAGTGCTTTCCCATTTCTGAACCAGTTGATTCATGTCATTGTGAAGGTCGGCTACTTTTTTTCCTTCTGCTACAGTTCTGATAATAACGCCGAATCCCTCAGGTTTGATGCTGTCAATTAGGGTTCTCAGTCTTTCTTTTTCCTCAAAGCTTCTGATCTTTTTGGATATAGAAACTTTATTGTCAAAAGGAATTAAAACCAGAAAACGTCCTGTCAATGAAATCTGGGTAGAGATTCTAGGACCTTTTGTAGAAATTGGTTCTTTCGTAATTTGTAACAGGACCAGATCGTCCTTGGCAATTACTTTATCTATTGTTCCGTTTTTGTCTATTTCGGGTTGTATCTCGAAATTTTTTAAGCTCGAAGTGCTTTGTTTTTTAGAAATAGTATCTTTCAAAAACTTTCTGTATGTAAGATACTGAGGTCCCAAATCCTGATAGTGCAGAAATGCATCCTTGTCATATCCTATATTGACGAATGCTGCATTCAGATTGGGCGCAAGTTTTTTTACTTTTCCTATAAACAGATCTCCAACTATAAAATCGCTTTTGTCTTCTTGCTCATGAAGTTCACATAGTCTTCCGTCTTCCAGCAGTGCAATCTTTGTAAGATCATCTTCATGCGAAACTATTAGTTCTTTCTTCATTTTTTAATAAGATAAAATTGTTAAGATTATAGGGATTGGATGTTTTTTTCTAGATTAATTCATCTATTAAATATAAGGATTTTGAATGAAAACCATTATATGTTTATTAAAATAATATTTGAAACCTTCCATCATCCGAAGAATCTTATATAGTTGCAAACAAAAATATAGTCAGTGAACTTTTTAAATTTAAATTCACCAACTATATTATTATATTGTAAATCTCGAGAAAAGGAGATTATTTTTTCTTATGTCTGTTTGCTCTTCTTCTTTTCTTTCTTTTGTGAGTCGCAACCTTGTGTCTTTTTCTTTTCTTTCCGCTTGGCATAATTTTAATTTTTTAGTAACTAGTTAATATTCAGTTAATGTTCTTATTTTACTGCAACTTTAGTTTTTACTTTCTCTACAAAAGATTTTGAAGGTTTGAAAGCAGGAATGTTATGAGCAGGAATCTCAATTGCAGTGTTCTTAGAAATATTTCTTCCTGTTTTAGCAGCTCTTGTTTTAATGATAAAAGATCCAAAACCTCTTAGATAAACGTTATCCCCATTATACATAGAAGTTCTGATCTCCTGCATAAAAGCTTCTACAACTTTCTGTGTTTCATTCTTTTCTGTTCCCAACTTATTTGAGATGGTGTTTACCAATTCTGCCTTTGTCATTTCCTTATTTTAATTTTAAATTTTAGGTGTGCAAATTTAGTTAAAAAAATTGAATACTAGCAAATTAGTGACAAAATATTTTTATTCAAATACTTGCGCTTTGAATGTATACACCATATTAATGCAGGGCTAAGTTAATTTAATAATAAAATAATATAGCGGTATAAAGGTACAGAATTTTGATGAATAAAATTTAATAAATGGCTTAATAATAGGTATTGAGGGGGATTTTTTTCTTAAATGCAGCGCTTGAGAAAAATAATCTGCCTCATCCGATATCCGGAATTTAAAATTTTGAATCTGAAATCAGAATTTTTTATAAACTGGAATTGTAATATCCATTTTCCACACAGAAACGGATAAGATGAAGCTTGGTTTTCAGTCCCAGCTTTTCTGTAAGCCGGTTGATATAGGTATCAATAGTCCTGGTGCTCAGGTTAAGTTTTTCTGCTATTTCTTTATTACTGAATCCCTCATAGCAGAATCTCATCAGCTGTATTTCAGCCGGAGAAAGTTCCTCCTGTCCTTTTTTCTGCCTGTCCATATATTCCTGTACAGCAAGGGGTTGCTGCTCCCATTCTTTGGAATAGGCTTGGTAGTCAAAATCTTCAGAAGCAATGCCTCCTTTGATAATGTCCTTGATGATGGTGCTTTTTTTCTGACAGTAATAGATATTAGGAATCTTCGAAAGAATTTCGGCCATATCTTCCTGATAAGTACCGGAGTAAGTGATAATAGGAGTTTCCGAATTGTTTTTTCTGATGTATTTGATTGCTTCAATCCCGCTTAATACCGGCATAAAAAGTTCAATAATGAACACATCCTCCTGTCTTCTGTAGATTCTGTTTACCAGCTCATGTCCATTATTACAATCATTCAGAAGCATATAGAAAGGATTTTCCATCAGTGTTTTGATCATTATTTTTTTAAAATAAAAATCACTGTCAGCGATGGAAAAACGTACGGTATTAGATAATATTTTGCTCATTCTTAATATCGATTTGGCAAATGATATTTAAAATTTTAGAGGTCTAATGTATGAAAAACTTATCAAAGAGGAAATTAATATTAAGTTAATCAGGGTTTTCACGAAACAGGCTTGGGGAAATTACGTATTGTGCATAAAATTTTTTTTTTATACTTTCACAGGCCAAACAAATCGCAAATTATGTCTTCTAACAGGGAAAAAAAATTAAACAAATCTGACGTCAGAATAGGCATTTGGAAGTTTATACTGTCTTTTGTCGCTTTGTCGGTTGTAACTTTTGCTTGCTTATTTCTCTTTTTTAAGAGTTATGATATACAGCGGGAAGGGATCAGCCGGGAAGCTGAAGCGTATAAAGAACTGATGCTTCGAAGTGACGTACTGAGAGATCACATTGATGATATTTACGACAAAATGAACCAGCTTAATATCAATAAGGTGGAGAATGATGTATTCCTCAGAACCAGTATTATGGATAATGTGAGGGATGCTAAAAATATTATGGGTAAAGACAGTGCACAGAGCTTTAAGCATTATGCTGTACTGATGAAGCAGATTGTACCGATGATGACTTTGAAAGCCAAGATCATTGAAGTGGAGTATCAGAAGAAAACCGTTTTAAGAGATCTCGATGAATGTATGGGTAAAATAAAAGTGACCAATAATGAGCTTAGAAAAGACCCTACGAGAAATTTCACTGGAAGTAAAAGAAGAAGATAAAAAGAAAAGATATGCAAGGACAAATCACACTATCTAAGAAAGAAAGGCATTATCAGTTTTTTTATTTAATACTGATGCTTGTGACAGCGATGTTATTTTTGGGAGTGATCTTTTTGAAAGGATTTGTATCTCCCTTCTCAGACGAAGATGTAAGAGGTATTCAGAATCTTGAGCAGAAAGCTGAATTTGAACAACACCAAAAAGTTGTTCTGCCAATCATGGACAGTACTTATACCATGATAACAAAACTGACCAATGACGGACCACAGCCTTTTGTGGAAAATAATATTCAATTAGGGGTCAATGACCTTAACAGCTATTTCAATGGTACCGACGTTGTTGATATCCGAAAAGATGCCTACCCTCAGATTGCCAAATTCTATAAAATGTATTTTGATGACAAAAAAGTCATTTCAACAACCTCGGAAGACATCAAAATTTTCCAGAAACAGGTAGATGAATGCAGAATTGGATTTAAAGATAAGCAGAATAAGCTTTATCAGCGTGAGCAGGATCTGAAAGCAAGAATACAATAAGCAATACATACTAGGAACTACACATAAAACACATCACAATTATTAACTATGAATTATTTTCAAAAGAACAAGAAGAACATTATTATCGGTGTTATTGCAACTTTGCTCATCGCAGCATTGGTTGTTCTGTGGCTGCAGAAAAAAGTAATCCATTCAGCCGATGATATTGTTGGAGTGGTTTATCCGTCTTCACTGGCGGTAGGAGACACCCTTTTATTCGAAGATAAAACCCAGTTTGCAAAAACCAAAAGATGGAATTTCGGAGATGGGACAACTTCAGATAAAAACAGTGGAATTCACTTCTATAATAAACCGGGATATTATCAGGTGAGCTTGATCGTTGACAATAAGTATACGAAATCCTTCCCTGTAATGGTAGGCGCAAGAAGCGTTCAGAAGCCTAAAGATAGCGCAAAATCGACGACAACTATCGAAGCTGTCACTCAGGCTATGCAAAATGAGAACGTAACTTTTCGGGCCGTTTCTGACGCCAAGCAGTTTGCATGGAAATTCGGAGAATCAGGAAATACAGATGCCAAGGATAAATTTACGATCTATTCTTATAAAAAACCTGGAGATTATCTGGTAACTCTGTACACTGAAGAAACCCAGGAGCCTATCTATCACCGTATCAAAATTCTTCCGGCTTATGATGCTCTTGCAGAAGATGAAGTATCTGTAGAAGACTCTTATGCAAAAGTAGATAATGATTTCAAGTATCACCTGCAGCAGATCGCCAATGGAAACAGCTTCAATATGCATTATAATTATCTTTTGAAAACCTACCTGTGTAACAATGAAAATACAGTAGTAAAGGTAAATGACAGTAAAGTGAATAACTTCTACATGTATTGTGCAGGCCTTCAGTTTGATAAAAACACGGTTATCCAGACGGTAAAAGTAAATCTGGATGATAAGCAGGAGTGTGTAACTAAAGTAGAAATCAACCAAAGCAAATAATATCGTCCGATATTACGGATGCGCCAATCATTAAAAGATAAAATAGGATGAAAAATAAATTTCCTCTAGCAGCATATTATATAGGGTTATCAGTATTATTGACGAGTTGCCAGGTAAAGTTACCGTCAAAGAAAACCCCAGAGCCGTCACAGTACGGGCAGGTGGATGCTTCCCCTGTCGTTAACGGTTATCCTAAAAAGTCAGTTCCATGGATTGTTATTTCAGACAGATCAAGAAATACGGCTTATTTGGATAAAGATGACGAGAAGTCTTACAAAGAAGTGAAATTCCTTGAGCCATTAATGGTTTTAAAACATAGAGACGGAATGGTAAAGGTAGCGGAATATGTTCCGGATGCTTTAATGAAAAAAGTTTCGTCAAAATCAATCAAAACATATGGCTGGATTCCGGAATCTGACCTTCTTCTTTGGAACAATGCTTTAAAGAGCGAAAAAACAGGATATCCTGTAAGAGTAGCAGTAGTGCCAAGTAACAGCGAAGTCATCAAGAATGCTGAAAGGTATTATAAAAATGACTCCATTATGGTGTTCAATTCACCAAGTCTTATTGAAGCAGCCAAGGTGAAAATTCCAAACGGACAAATTGTATATGTCTACAAACAAGCTGAAAATAACAAGCGATTTTTAGTAGGTAAAAAACCTTCAATAGATATAGATAGCATCGGGAAAGGCCTTTACGGATGGGTGAGTTCCAATGTCATCTCTACCTGGGGAGAACGTTCTGCGATTAAACTTAAAAATACAACAGGGATCAACGATTCTGCCTTGGGAATTCATGAAGGATATCCTGGAGGATCTGCATCAGACGCCGAAAACAAAACGGCGATTCTTCTTACAGATGTGAACAAAAGAAGGCCCCTGGAAAATATTTTCCCTGTAAGCTTACCATTAGAAGAAGCTCCAACCCTGGATTCCAAAACAAAATACTTCACCAATATTTTAGATTACAGCAAGAACTTTGTATCCAATGTTCTGGGTGAACCTATTTATTTTGACCGTTACAGAGAGATTACAGAAAGAGATAAAAATATCAATATTGTCTTTGCGTTGGATGTAAGTGCAGGAAATGCACCTTATGCCCCTATTGTAAAATCATTACTGCAGGATCTACAGCTTAGATTCGAAAAGCCATCTTATTTTAATAATGTTAAATACGGGGTGGTTTTATACAAAAATAACCCTTGTGGGGAGAATATTTCTGTATCAAATCTTAGTACAGACTACAGTAAGATCTCCACGTTTATTGATCAGAAAACGAATGAAATGAACTGCGCAAGCAATAATGGGTATCAGCCGGTAGGAGAAGCTCTTACAGCAGCCGGAAACCTTCTTTCTAACGTTTCTGATGAAACCAATATTGTAGTGACTGTAGGGACCTCTGCGAACCAAAGCGGGAATATGTACAGTGTAATCAGCTCACTGACTCAGGCTCAGGCAAGGTTGATCATGTTCCAGACCAATGCGAGATCATCAGATAACTATAATGATTTCGTATTGATGGCAGAAAATGTGGTTACCAATACGGCCAAAAATATTGCTGAACTTAAAAAACAAAAGATCATCAACCAGTATGATGTTCTTACCAAGAATAATTTCAGCCTTGTGGAAGGTGATGCCGGATTCTTCTCTCTAGCTTATCCTAAGCAGAGTATGTCTCAGGGATTTGTTATTTTCCCTAAAAAAGGAGATATCACGACTCCAGGATTCCTGAAAAAATCTGTTGACAGCCTTATTTCACAGGTTACTTTAGACAATCAGACTGTTGATAAGTCGCTTAATGAATATTTCCATTCATCAGTAGGAGCAGGAAGAACAGATGTTGATTTAAAATATAAATACCTGTATCCAGGACTTACCAATCCGGTTTCTGCAGGAATTGCAGCACAGCTGATCAACTACGGAAGTCCATTCCTTGTAAAAGGATATATTCCAAAAGATCTGAAAGACTTTACACCGGGAATAGAAAAAGGAATTCTTATTTCTGAATCTGAGTATGATAACTTAAAAACTTTTTATACTGAAGTATACAGAAATACTCAGGCAGACCGTGCAGACTTTAATCAGGCGAGAGCAGTGAAAGAGTATGTAAAGCTGCTGAAGAAGTACAATCCAACCATCAAATTCCTGGATAAAGGAGATCTTTATGAGCTGCCAATGTCTTATGCTATTGGTATGAGTACAGGTTTTGACCTTTCTGATGAAGAGCTGATGGCTAAGTATAAGCTGAAAGGCTGGAAGAAATCGAAAATTGTTCCTAATGAAACAGTAAGAAATTATTTCCAACATTATAAAAATCTGGCAGACAGAATGCTTGCCAACAGAAATAACCCTGCTGTAAAGATCCAGCAAAACGGGCAGACTTTTTACTGGCTTAATGAGTATTTTACACCGACAAGAATTCCGAGAGAACAACCGGAATATACTAAGCATTAAGAAATTCATTTTATCATATCAAAAGCAGAAGTATCTACTTCTGCTTTTTTTGTGCTGTGAAGATGAAATTAGAAACGATGATCGCAAACTTTACCCCCTGAATCCTCTGATTATTTCTCTTTCATGTGTAAAATTTATTTTTATCTTAAAAATGGGATATACCGTAAAATGCTTTATTCATGGGTGTTATAAAAACATATGTAAATCTATTATCGTAGAATTACGACAATAAGTAGTAGAACTACTACAATTTCTCAGATTTATATTGAAAAGTTTTTTTTAGAGGAAAAGAGCCTCTATATTTGCTACACAATCACTGAATCACAAAATATTACTAACGATTAAAATTTACTAATCATGGCCGAAAGCAATTCAAGAGGAATCTTAAAATTCAACAATGGTGAAGGACAAAAGCTGTTAAAAATGAACTACAGCGTATCCCGATCTACAGACGTATCAGGACGTGTAGCATCAGATCCTTCTAACGCTCTTATCAAAGTAACCGTAGAAGCAACAGAAAAATCTGATATCCTTGAAAGCCTGTTAAATGGTAAGTACAAGCCTACAGTGGGAGAAATTACTTTTAATAAATCTCATGAAGAAGGAAAATTGATTACTTTGAACTGGCAGAACGGATATGTTATCCAGCACCAGGTTGAGTTTGATGCAGTAGACAGCAACAGTATGCTGATCAGCTTCGTAATCAGTGCTGAAACCATTGACTATGGTACTTCTCAATATGCAGGACTTTGGCCATCCAGCTAGAATTTATACACATTATCAACATTCATAAGAAAAAGACTGTCCCTATTTAAGGCGGTCTTTTTTGACTTGAATGCGCAGCAAAAAACTATAATAACCGAAAAAACAATAATGAACAAAATCACTGATCACCTGAAATACTTTTCCAAATTATCCGCAGTATTCATCTTCAGTATATTGAAAATCTATGCAATAGGAATCCTATCAACACTCATCACCTTTGTATTGGGGATTTATATTTTATCAGACCGTTTAGGGCCGGGATTGGGGCATACAGGAGTTCTTGCATTTTTAATAACAACAATTAAGGCCAAACCGGTTTCTGCATCTATTTTTTATTTGCTGATGATCATTGCTCCGTTTTTTACAATTGTTTTTGCCACAAAATATGCGATGTCTGTGGTGATCAGTAAACTGTTGCAGGATCATTCAAAGACGATTGTTGTTCCTTTTATAGATAAAATCATCAATGTATTTAAAGCAAAACAGCCCACGGTTATCAGAACCAGTGCAGATTTTGCCATTGCTAAAGTGAAACTGTTGAATGAATTTAAAAACAGTTCAGAAAATAAAATTCTCAAGCGCATCTTAGGCTATGCCTTAAATAAAATAAAGTTTGATGAATTGAATCTGGGAGCAGAAAATGCAGACTTTTCCGATATCATTAAAACCACACTTATTGAAAAATTATATGAACTGGCAGAACCCTCAGCGATGATATTTTATATCTACATAGGACTTCAGTGGATCAGTCTGATGTTATTATATTTTTTGAATATGTAAATAAAAACAGGGTTCAGGAGAAGAATTTGTCAGGATATTATAATACCGGGATCATCCTGGAAAAGAAAAAAATACGGTTGTTACTTCTCTGAGTGAAGAATTAACTATCTTTATATCGTTTAGAATAAAATATTTAATTTTAGCTAGACAAAAGAACGTTTTTTGATTCTCTGTTAATCAGGGATGAAAAATACACATCAATACCATCAAATCTGAAGCACATTAAAACAGAACGCAAATATATTAATATAAGAAAATTATAAATGGGAGTACTAGTAACCAACGAAACAGTAAAACAGCTATTTCACATTGCTCAGTCGATAGCGAAGGAAAATTATAATGGAACTTATGGTGGCCCGCATATCCTGCAGGCTTTAATGCATAAAGATATCGGGCTGAATGAATTCCTGAAAAGTATAGATAAAGATCCAGGTTATTTCTATGAATGGGCAGATGTCCGCATTGAAGAATATCCCAAAACCAACCATCTTCCTGATGAAGTAGGACAGGATGATGCGGTAGATACCCTTGTAGAAGAAGCTGACGATATCCGTTTAAAATTAGGATTGGATGAGATTACTCCAATATGTATTCTGACAGCAATCGTAAAACCACAGATTGTATTCTCACTTCAGCAGCTGAAATCGCTTCCATTGCGAGAACATGAGATATTCAATCTATATAGAAAAGATACACCGTTTACGGTCTCAGAAGATGGAAATTTCTCTTCCCTATTTTCAAATGGTTCAGACTATTCAGATTCTTCTTTTCCTTCCATTAAAAGCTATTGTGTAGACAGAACCGCACAGGCGAGAAAAGGAGAGGTTGAAAATATTATCGGTAGGGATAAAGAACTCAGAATGCTGGTAGAAATCCTTTGCCGAAGAAGCAAACCAAACGTGATTATCATTGGAGAACCTGGTGTGGGAAAGACTGCATTGGTTGAAGGTTTTGCTACTGAAATTATCAAAGGAAATGTCCCTGAAATGCTTAAAAACGGTACTCTTTTGGAACTGGACACCGGAGCATTATTAGCCGGAACCTCTTATAAAGGCGAAATTGAAGACCGCCTGAAAAAAGTAATCAATGAATGTAAGAAAATTGAAAAAGCTATTCTCTTCATTGATGAAATCCATACCCTTTTAGACCCGAAAGGAAGCATCGGAAACGTTGCCAACCTTCTTAAACCTGAGCTTGCCAGAGGTGAGATTACCGTAATTGGGGCTACAACTCAGGAAGAATATAGAAAAATTATAGAGCCGGAACAGGCTTTCAACCGCCGTTTTGAGGTTTTAACCGTTCATGAGCCGGATGAGAAGACCTGTGTGAAAATGATTGATGTCCTTCTTGAAGGATACAAAAAACACCACGGTATTGAAGTGGAAAAAACAGCTATTCCGGAATGTGTACGTCTGGCGAAAAGATATGCAAAAGGTAAAAAATTACCGGATGCTGCAATCGACTTGTTAGACAGAACAATGGCTGCTATCAAAATGCTTGATGAGCTTTCTGAAAAAGAATTGGATAGCTGGAAAGTAAGCTATGATGCCATATTAGAAGAAGAATATGCAGACAACAAAGATAAAGCTGATGAACTCATCTGGACGTATAACCTGCTGAGAGATAAAATAAGCCCAATTCTTTGGGGTTCCTTGAGCGAACAGCCGTCGATAGACAACTCTATGCCAGTAGATCAGATTCAGAAAATTATTGAAGATACCTATGCAGAGCTTATACAGCATGCTGCGAAGAAAAGAGAAAAAGTAGACAGACTGGAATTGGCCGCTGTAATGGCTGCTAAAACAAATATCCCAATCGGGAAGATTCAGGCTCAGGAAAAAGAAAAACTCCTGAATATGGAATCTCTTCTCCTGAACAGAGTTGTAGGGCAGGATCATGCACTAAAAATCCTTTCTGATGCTATCGTTGAAAACCGAAGCGGATTGAATAAACCAGGGCAGCCTATCGGATCTTTCTTCCTTCTGGGACCTACCGGAACCGGTAAAACAGAGCTGGCAAAATCAATGGCAGAATTACTTTTCAACGATGAAAAGGCAATGGTGCGTTTTGATATGTCAGAATTTAAAGAAGAACATTCCGCAGCATTATTATATGGAGCGCCTCCGGGATATGTAGGATACGAAGAAGGAGGTATGCTTGTAAATAAGATCAGACAACAGCCTTACACCGTTGTTTTGTTTGACGAAATTGAAAAAGCCCACCATTCTGTTTTTGATGTATTCCTTCAGATTATGGATGAAGGAAAAGTTCATGATAAATTAGGAAAAGAAGGAGATTTCAGCAATGCATTGATCCTATTCACCTCCAATATCGGAAGTGAAGAAATTGTAAAACAGTTTGAAGAAGGTAAAATCCCGGGATCATCATCACTCATGCAGATCATGTCAAATTCAGGACGATTCAGACCTGAATTTCTGGCAAGAATTACAGAGATTATTCCTTTTGCACCGATCACAGAATCAATTGCAGAAAGAATCTTTAATATTCAGTTGAAATCACTTCATACTTCATTAACGAGATTGGGAATTGCTTTAACAATCACCGAAGATGCTGTAAGAAACCTTGCACTGGGAGGATTTAGCAGCAAATACGGAGCAAGACAGATTTCCGGAGTTATTCGGGCACAGCTGGCCAGACCGATCTCTAAAATGATTGTAAGAGAAGAAGTGAAATCCGGACAAACCATTCATGTGGACTGGAATAATGAAGAAGAAAAGCTAAGCTGGAAAGTAGATTAAATGATGAAGCAAAAAGGCGAATTTGCACATCCGTTTTTTTACCTTTTTGCTTATAAATAAAATTAAAATGAAAACAATTGTCAGAAATATCTTTACAGGTTTTCTATTATTAGGATCCGTTATCTTGGTAAACGGACAGTTTCTTGCCGCTTCCGATACCTCGGAAAGCAGTGTAAAAAAGTACAAAGGAATCATCAATGCAAATAAAGATCTTGTAGAATTTATTGAACAGTTACTTCTTCAGAAGGGGCTTCCCAAGCATTTGAGAAATCTCGCCCTGATAGAGTCTCATTTTAACAGAAATATCACGTCCGGAGCAGGAGCAGTAGGGGTTTGGCAGCTGATGACAGCACATGCCAACCAATATGGGCTTACAGAGCAGGGACGTACCGATCTCTATAAAAGTACCAAAACGGCGGCTATTTCTTTAAGCAACCTTTATAAAAAATATAACAATTGGGTTACCGTTGTGGCTGCTTATAACTGTGGTGAAGGAAATATTGCCAAAGCGATGCAGGCTGCCGGTTCCTCTCAATACCATGAGTTCTCCAAATATCTTCCGGGAGAAACCATTAATCATGTGAAGAAATACCTGAACGCATGCTATGCTACCGGAGAACTTCAGAGTGTATTGAGCAACTACAACTCCTCGAGAATCAATAAAGTTTTCTTTGAGGATGGAAACCGAAAAGTAACCGATGCTGCACTTTCAGAAACGGAGATCAATGCAGGTTTCAGCCTGAAAGTAGTTGCTGATGAACTGAATGTGGATATGGATAAAATCCTTGTCTGGAACCCAGGTATTGTAGAAGAGCTGCAGAAAAAAGGAGAAAGTCCTTTTTATCTTCCGGTGGATCTGATGCCTGATTTTCTGCTAAGAAAAAATAAAATATTGGTTCGTTCCATAAAAGAAGGAAGAAATACGCAGCAGTAATATACGGTCAGATAAAAATAATACTAACAATCAGTTTTTTGACTGATTGTTTTTTTTTGTAAAATATTACTTTACTCGATTAATTCTAAGTTTACTTTTCCATTTTTGATTTTTAGAGTAAATATTTACAATTCATAATTAAGTGCACAATACACCCATGTGAAGTAGATGTGATATAAATGGTGTATTGATATGTCTTGAGTGTATTTTTTTTAGTATTAGGCACATATCTTTAATTTTTTAATATGTGACATAAGTATGACATTGGTGTAAAAAATGTAAAATCTATAGGATTTTTTTGAAGAATTTGAAGACTGTGTGATATAGATTTGTGCAATTTTTTATTCATAGAATCAGTTTTTATATAGATGTAATACCTATGATGGATGTGGTTTTCATTTGATGTTTTTTCATTTGACTTAGGTTTACTGCTGATTAAGGAACTGCAATAGTTTCTTATTTTAATTTTAAAAACTTTTACTATGAAAAAAAAATATTTTGTAATTCTTGTAATGATGTTCTGTATTAAAACATTTTCTCAAATTGGTGTTCATACACCTAATCCACAAGGAGTTTTTAACATTGATGCAGCTAAAGATAATCCGAAAACCGGAGTGCCCTCTGTAGCACAACAGGCTAATGATGTAGCTGTTACTTCTGCAGGAAATATGGGAATAGGAACTACTGCACCATCCAACAAACTTCATATCAATGGAACAAATCCTTTGCGTTTGCAAGGACTTACTGCAGGCGATACTACTACAGATGGACTCTTAGTAGTTGATACCAACGGTGTGGTAAAGAATGCAAGCAGATTAGATGATTTGTCTATTCCAGCCCCGGCTATTTTCCGTTTAGAAAATTTGCAAACTAACTTTTTGCAGGCATTTAACCCTGGAGAATCACAGGTCGTACCAATGTCTATGGTAAAAAATTCAATTCCTGGATTAACTTATAATACTTCCACAAATACAATTAAATTTCCTAAAGGAATCTATCAGATTGCATTTGTTTATGAAGCAAAGCATGATGCTCCGGGATGTAATATCAGCTCATATTTTGTTGATTTTCCTATTAATGGGACTACTACAAGGGTTCACAGCACTGGAGCTCATATCGAGGGAGGGGTTTCTAATCACGGATCAACAATGACCTATGCAACTACAATAACGGGAAATCAAAACTGGCAAATAGCTTTGGGTAGAGGTCAATCAGGTAATTGTAAAGGAGCTGGAATGGAGCTGATCCAAAAATCAACTCAGGTACTAGTTTACAGACTTGGAGATTAATTTCCTAATGATCAAAAACTGTAATACAAATAATAAGGCCATGATGTACATCATGGCCTTACTTACTGACAAGATTTTATTGATTAAGCATGCAAGTGAAAAATTACAGTACAGGGATTCTGATCTCAGCTTATGAATGTGAAAAGTGATTTTTATCTGTAACTTTCTTTGTTAAGAAATGGTAATTATTCTTAAAAAAAATCTTAATATTTCTCACTCATGTGGTAAATAGTTGTTTTTTATTTTTATTTTTTCGTGAGTAAAAATCATTTATTCATAACGTTTTGAGTAGGTTTGTTAAATCTATTGTCGTAGAATTACGACAAGAAATCGTAGAACTACTACAATTTTTCAGATTTATATTTAAAAGTTTTTTTTAGCAGAAAAGAGCCTCTATATTTGCTAAACAATCACCGAATCACAAAATATTATTAACGATCAAAATTTACAATCATGGCAGAAAGAAATTCAAGAGGAATCTTAAAATTCAATAATGGAGAAGGACAGAAGCTGTTAAAAATGAATTACAGCGTATCCCGATCTACAGACGTATCAGGACGTGTAGCATCAGATCCTTCTAACGCTCTTATCAAAGTAACAGTAGAAGCTACTGAAAAATCTGACATCCTTGAAAGCTTGCTAAACGGTAAATACAAGCCTACACAAGGAGAAATTACTTTTAATAAGTCTCATGAAGAAGGAACATTGATCACTTTGAACTGGCAGAACGGATACGTGATCCAGCACGAAGTAGACTTCGATGCAATAGACAGCAACAGTATGCTGATCAGCTTCGTAATCAGTGCAGAAACCATTGACTATGGTACTTCTCAGTACGCTGGACTATGGCCTTCAGCAGGTAATTAAGCCTATTCATCATCTTAGTAAAAATAAAATTGGTACAGAACAGTACACTCATCCGAGTATACTGTTCTGTTTTTTTATGCAGAATTATAAAAAATAACAACCCATCAGAGTTTTATTTTTGGTTTTCAATTTGTATAATTTGAAGATCATCGGGAGAGATTTTTCACCTCATAAAAAGACGTTTTTTAACAAAATATCTCTCTTGTTAGTGTGATATTATATGTTGTATTTTTGATTTTTAATTGTAGTTAATGTATTTGATTATAATGAGTTATGTTTTTGTCTTAATCCAATTGTCGTAGAATTACGACATGAAATCGTAGAACTACTACACTTTTTCAGATTTCTGTTCAAAAGCTTTTTTTTCAAAAGTAAGGAGGTTATCTTTGCTATATAATTATCGAATAACAATTTATTACTAACGACTAAAATTTACAATCATGGCAGAAAGAAATTCAAGAGGAATTTTAAAATTCAACGGAGGAGAAGGGCAAAAATTATTAAAAATGAACTACAGCGTATCCAGATCTACAGATGTATCAGGACGTGTAGCATCAGACCCTTCTAACGCATTGATCAAAGTAACAGTAGAAGCTACTGAAAAATCTGACATCCTTGAAAGCTTGTTAAACGGTAAATACAAGCCAACAAAAGGAGAAATTACATTCAACAAATCTCACGAAGAAGGAACATTGATCACTTTGAACTGGGAGAACGGATATGTAATTCAGCACGAAGTAGATTTCGATGCAGTAGACAGCAACAGTATGCTGATCAGCTTCGTAATCAGTGCAGAAACTATTGACTACGGTACTTCTCAGTACGCTGGACTATGGCCTTCTTCAGGAGGTAAATAATCCATCACAGCTTAAAGAAAAAAGGAACAGTATACCATTGGTATGCTGTTTGTTTTTTATCAATAATAAAGAACCATCTATTAAAAACTAACAAACATGTTCAGACAAATTCTATTTATTCTTGCTTTTACAATGACTTTTATTTCCTTACAGGCACAAAACTCTTCTACTTTATACAAGGGAACTGTTAATGGGAAAATGGCGATCACATTATTTTTTCAGTCCGTAGACAGTGACTGTGGAAGTGGTGTTTATTACAACGCAATGTACAAGTATGATAACGTTAGCAATTGGTTAGAACTTAATGTTACAGAAGGGGCTCAAAAACAGTTTGCAATGGTAGAAGAACACTTCACCGGATTGATGATTATAAAAAAAGAAGGCGACATGATGAATGGAACATGGATAGGTCCTGACGGCAAAAAACAACTTCCGGTACAGCTGAAGAAAGTGACAATAAGCAGCAAAGAAATGGAAAAATATCGAAGCAAAATGGAGCAGATAAATTTCGAAAACCATGACTGTTAGAAAGTGAATGATTGTTAATACAAAGAATTGACGAGCGAAGTGAATTCACTATTCACGATCTCAAGCCTCGTAACCTTCATTCCGAAACTCAATACCCCGAAACCCTTGTCCTGTACTACCAACTTTTACTCCTATTTTCATATATTTGTTCATTATTCAAAATATGGACGCAACACAAGATAAAAGGCTGTTTCTCATCGATGCCTATGCGATGATTTTCAGAGGATATTACGCATTAATCAGGAATCCGAGACTCACCAGCAAAGGACTGGATGCTTCTGCCATCTTTGGTTTTACAAATTCTTTGATCGAATTGATCAGAAGAGAAAAACCTTCCCACCTGGCAGTTGTTTTTGATGTAGGGCAGGCGAGTGTAAGAACTGTTGATTTTTCAGAGTACAAAGCCAACAGAAGCGAGACTCCTGAAGCGATCAAAATTGCTGTTCCATACATCCACAGAATTCTGGAAGCCATGCATATTCCGATTCTGGGAGTAGAAGGATATGAGGCTGATGATGTCATAGGTACTATAGCGTGTAAAGCCGAAAAAGAAGGGTATACCACTTTCATGGTAACACCGGATAAAGATTTCGCACAGCTGGTGACCGATAAAATTAAAATTTATAAGCCAGGATTAAAAGGAGGCGATATCGAAATTCTTGGAGTTGAAGAAGTAAAGGCAAAATATGAAATTGAAGACCCTAAGCAGGTAATTGATTTCCTTGCCATGATGGGAGATGCGGTGGATAATATTCCAGGACTGGAAGGAGTAGGGGAGAAAACCGCTATGAAATTCCTAAAAGAATTCGGAAACATCGAAACTTTATTGGCCAATACCGATAAGCTGAAAGGAAAGCTAAAAGAAAAAGTGGAGGCCTCTGCAGAGCGCGGTATTTTGTCTAAAAAATTAGCTACTATTATCTGTGATGTACCCGTAGAGTTTCACCAGGAGCAATACGATCTTGAAACTCCGGATTTTGAAAAAGTAAAAGAAGTCTTTGATGAAATAGAATTCAGAAGACTGTACGAAAACCTTTACAGAGCTTTTGCTTCTGCACCTGCTGAAACAGTTGTTGCTAGCGAAGTAGAAGTGAAGCAGACTCCTACTGGAGCAGAAGTGAAAGGACAGGCCATGCAGCTGGATCTTTTTGCCAATTTTGAAGAGCTGGAACAGGCTACTTCTACAAAATCAAACATTGAACAGAACGATCACCTGTATCAGTTTATAGATAATCCTAAGGCCCAAAAGAAGCTGGTTGATAATCTTTTACAGCAAAAAGTAGTTTGCTTTGATACAGAAACAACTTCACTAAACGAACTGGAAGCAGAATTGGTGGGAATGAGTTTCTCTTATAAAAAAGGACTTGCCTACTATATTCCTCTCTCTGAAAACAGAGAAGAAGTTTTGCAGACATTGGAGATTTTCAGACCGTTTTTTGAAAAAGAAGACCTGCTGAAAATTGCTCACAATCTGAAATATGATTATAAAGTTTTAAAACAGTACGACATCACCGTTAAAGGGGCTATGTTTGATACCATGATTGCCCACTACCTGCTGAATCCGGATGGAAGACATGGGATGGATTATCTTTCGGAAGTATACCTGAACTATAAGCCTGTATCTATTGAAACCATTATTGGAAAGAAAGGTAAGAAACAAGGCAGCTTCAGAGATGCAGATCTGAGAACACAGACCGATTATGCGGCAGAAGATGCAGACGTAACTTTCCAACTCTATGAACTTTTCGCGCCACAGCTGAAAAAAGAAAATCTGGAAGAGCTTTTCTACAATATTGAAATGCCGCTGATGGAAGTACTGGCAAAAATGGAACTGGAAGGGATTTCTCTGGATGAAAAATGGCTGGCACAGGAAAGTATTGACCTTGAAAATGATCTGAAGCAATTAGAAGCTACGATTTTTGAACTTTCAGAAGAAGAATTCAATATGAATTCACCTAAACAGTTAGGAGAAATTCTGTTTGAAAAAATGCAGCTGGATCCAAAAGCTAAAAAAACAAAGACAGGGCAATATGCAACTTCAGAAGATGTTCTGCAGAAATTGTCCTCAAAACATGAGATCATCAAACATATTCTGGAATACAGAACCTATCAGAAATTAAAATCTACCTATGTAGATGCTTTGCCTTCACAGATTGATAAGGAAGACAACAGAGTACATACCAATTTCTCGCAGACGACGGCTGCTACAGGACGTTTGGCAAGTGTCAATCCGAACCTGCAGAATATTCCGATCCGTACTGTGAGAGGACAGCAGATTCGTGGCGCTTTTGTTTCTGGAGAAGGAAAGAAAATTATCTCTGCCGATTATTCACAGATTGAACTTCGTTTAATTGCTGAAATTTCTGGAGAGGATAATATGATCAAAGCTTTCCAGGATGGAGAGGATATTCACGCTTCTACAGCCGCAAAACTCTTTAAAATTCCTTTGGAAGAAGTTTCGAAAACCCAGAGAAGTCAGGCTAAAACCGTCAACTTTGGGATCATCTACGGACAAGGTGCTTTTGCATTAGCAGAACAAACCGGATTATCCCGTACAGAAGCCAAGCAAATGATTGAAGCTTACTTTGAAACGTATCCAAAACTGAAAGCATACATGGCAGAGCAGGTGAGTAAAGCACGTCAGATGGGCTATGTGGAAACTATTTTAGGCAGAAAACGTCATCTGAAAGACATCAATTCCAACAATTTTGTAGTAAGAGGCCACGCAGAAAGAAATGCTGTCAATGCACCCGTTCAGGGAAGTGCTGCAGATGTTGTAAAGCTTGCCATGATTAAAATAGACAGGGAACTCGTTGAACAACAGCTGAAAACAAAAATGCTGCTTCAGGTACATGACGAATTGATATTTGAATCTCCAACGGATGAGATTGAAGCCGCTTCAAAACTAATCAGAACTGAAATGGAAAATGCCTTAAAAACACAGGTTCCGCTATTGGTAGAGATTGGAGTAGGAGATAACTGGCTAGAAGCGCATTAATAAATACTACATCATACCTTAATGATACAATAAAAAACTTCCGTCTTTTGGGCGGAAGTTTTTTATTGTATCTATCTCTAGGTATTAAACGTCATATTCTATTTGACCTACATAATGCAGAGAAAAATCATCGTTTTCTGTAGAAACCGGATTAGGAATAGCAAATCTGGTTGCAAAAATAATGGCATTCACTGGAGTATCCAGACTTAGTTCATTCAGTTTTTGTTCCAGGATCGGAAGCCATTGGTCAGCGTAAGAATATTCTGCAAACTTGTCATAAAGTCCAAGTCTTTCATCCTCAAAACCATACTCTATAAAGTCGTCATCAAACCATTTGATGTTCTGAGATTCTGCAAATTTGGAAACATACTGATCTTCGCTTTCCTCTTCTATATAATAATTTTCATCCTCCTCTACGAAACTATAAAAGTCTTCTTCATTTTTAAAATACCCTAACCAGAAGTGTGAAATTTCTTTATCCATAATTTTATATAAGTATTATTTTTTGATATTTTTTAGCAAGTGATATTTTTCACCGCTGATAAGCATACCGGTCATTATTGCAAAACCGGCATCATCTCCTATATTAACATTGATTTTTTCTGAAAACTGCTGAATAAAATCGCCATTATTAAGGTCATATAGCCGGAATAGTGAATTCCCAAAAGTCATTCCCATAGATTGGTTGACATTGAAAACAACCGGAAGTAGCAATAAATCCGCACTGCCGAATTTTTCTTTAATATAATTCATTTCCTCAGTACTTATTACAGATGTAAGATTGGGAAACATTTTTACTTCTTTGGATTTATAATCTTTTTCAGCGACTTTCTTTAAAATATCCATCACCTTTGTATCCATATTAGCCCGCAAAACAGCTACATCATTAAATTTTAATTGAAGAGTATCCCTTAAAATTTTCTTTGTAATATCGTCGTTATCTTTAAAATTGTTGATAATCGGCACAAAAGCAACGGTTGATCCACTACTTTTAAAAGAATAATTTTCATTAAATACTTTTTGGGCATGTAAAAATGTCATTCCGGATAATACCGTAAATAATGCAAAAATAAGGCTTTTCATAGGAGGGTTCTTATTACAATCTTTTTGTTGATTCTCTTTTGTAACTCTTTTATATGAGAGAATTGTAACTATTAAAATGTAAAATTACAAAAGTTTTTTTGTGAAATAAATTTTCTGAGATGAAAGCACAAAATCTCCGCAGCAAAAATAGTTTCTCGATCGTATTTTATTGTAAATTTATTCTAGGTTTAAATTAAAAATTATGGATTTTCTTCAGGACCATTACGCTGTCAAAAATGAATTACTGCTTATCCTTATTTCTGTTATTTTAGGACTGTTCATTGGTGCTGAACGTGAATACCGTAATAAATCTGCGGGTCTCAGAACTTTTATTCTCGTCTGCTTCGGAGCCTGTCTGTTTACTATTCTTTCCATAAAAATAGGCGTTGCCAATCCGGACCGTCTTGCTGCCAATATCATTACCGGAATTGGATTTCTCGGTGCAGGTGTTATTTTCAAAGGAGATAATAAAATTGAAGGAATTACCACTGCAACCACCATTTGGGCAACAGCTTCCATCGGAATGGCGGTAGGTTCCGGATACGTTTATATTGCAATGTTGGGAACTGCTTTGGTTCTGATTATTCTAAGTGCCTTAACTTATCTTCAGAGTTTTATTGATAATTATAATAAAGTAAGAGAATACAGAATAGCAGTGAGCAGCTCAGGGGACATTAAATATTGTGAGAATATCTTTAAAGAAAATCGTTTAACCTATCTGATGATCAGACAGCAGTATTCACAAGATGGTTTTACCGTTATCTGGAGAGTTACAGGCAAAAATAGCCATCATGAAGAATTAACCAAACGGTTGGTAGATGATCCTAAAATTAAGGGGTATCAATTTTAATGATCTAAAAACAAAAAAATAAAGGCCTGAGCCTTTATTTTTTCTTGAAGATATAAAGATCTTTGTTGGGACCATCAATCTCTTTTCCTTCCATATCCAGCTGGAACAAAATATTTTCACCAACCTTATATTTATAATTTACAGATTTTCCTTTTAAAGTAATCATGCTTCCTGTAGTATCCCATGCAAAAGATCCTTTATCCTGAGTCTTTGAATTTTTGTCGAGATATTCCTCAGTAATGCTGAATGTTTTATCATTGTTCAATGTTAGAGAGGTCTTGATTCCCGGGCAGTCAGCACATGGAACAGTCGCTTCATAAGTACCAGCCCAGTCCAATGCATTTTCCGAAGTATCACCAGCTGCTGTAGGCGTTGCTTTTGTGATACTGTCTGTAGCAGCAGGTTGAATCGCTGTTGCAGAATCTGTAGTACCGTTTGTTTCAGTGGTTTCTTTTTTAGAACATGAAGTAAGGAATAGAGTGGATGCAATTCCTAGCATGAGTACTTTGCTTTTCATCATAATAATTGATTTAAATATGTTTTTAATAATAAAGTTACCTCCAATGAACAAAAACTGAGCCATAGGAGGAGAGTTTTAGATATGTCCAAAGGGTAAAGCTGCTGATTGATAGTTGTACGTTAGATAGCTCCTGATTCAGATTTCTACATTTTTATCATGAATTTCTACTTTTAACCCAATCATCAACCCATTTTACAAAAACCACTTCTTAACAACTTTTCCGCCCGTTTTATAAAGGCTATTCTTATTTTTCTTCGTAAATTCGGGCAAAATTTTGATTATGACAAAAAAGATACTTTTATCTGTATTTCTTTTGCCTGCTGCAATGGCATTTGCACAACAATATGGCGGAATGTGGATTCCTACAGAGCTGAATGAAAAGGAAATGAAGGATTTGGGAATGAAGATTTCTGCAAAAGATATTTTCAATACCCAGAAACCAAGTATAAAGGATGCGGTAGTACAGTTTAATGGCGGATGTACTGCAGAGATTATTTCGCCTAAAGGGTTGCTTTTAACCAATCACCACTGTGGTTTCGGTCAGATTCAGGCACATTCTACGGTTCAGAATGACCTCCTTTCAAATGGATTCTGGGCAAAAAATACAGAAGGAGAACTTCCTAATCCGGGAGTAAAAGTAGATTTTATTGTAGATATAAAAGAAGCTACCGATCAGATTTTAGAAGGTACGGATAACCTTACAGAGCCGGAACTTACTAAAAAGATCAACAACAATATTGAGGTTTATAAAAATGCTCAGAAAATTGAATCTTACCAGTCGATTCTGGTAAAGCCTATGTATTATGGAAACAAATACTATGCTTACACGATCGAAACGTATAAAGACATCCGTCTGGTAGGAGCTCCGCCTCAAAGCATTGGAAAATTCGGAAGTGATACGGACAACTGGGTTTGGCCTAGACATACCGGAGATTTCTCTATGTTCAGAATTTATGCAGACAAGAGCAATAAACCTGCAGAATACTCAAAAGACAACGTACCTTACGTTCCAAAACACTATTTACCGGTTTCTATAAAAGATAAAAACGAAAACGATTTTACTTTTGTATTCGGATTTCCGGGAAAAACCACAGAATATCTTCCTGCAATAGGCGTAGAGAAAATCATGAAGGATATTGATCCTGCAAGAATTGCTGTACGTGATGTTGCTTTGAAAACATTAGACGAAAAAATGCGTGTTGATAATGAAACACGTATCAAATATGCTTCAAAATTTGCTTCAGTAGCAAACTATTGGAAAAAATGGATCGGTGAGGTAGAAGGATTGAAAAAATCCAATGCTGTTGAGAAAAAAGTAATGTATGAAGGTTCTTTGGTGGCTAAAAACCCAGAGATTAAAACGACTTTGGATCAGTTGAACAAATTGTACAACGACCAGGCTCCTTATGCATTAAACAATGCTTATTATACAGAAGTGATCAGAAATGCTGAAACATTGAAGCTTGCTGGTGATTATTATGACTTTGTTGCCTCTGTGGAAGCAGGGAGAATGGATGAAAAGGAAGTATCAAAGTTAAAAACAAAATTAACCTCTTTCTATAAAGATTACAGCGCTGAACTTGATGCTAAAGTAACAGCAAAACTATTGGCTTTGTATGTTAATAAAACAGCACCGCAATTTTTACCTGCCGGATTCAACAAGTATAAAGATGAAAGTCCGAATATGCCTGTAATAGAAGAGATGTCTAAAAACTCTATCATCACAGGAAGAACGGCTGTAAATGGAGCAGCATTGACTACTGATATTGATAAAGCGTTTTCTAATCAGGATAAATTAATCAAAACGTTAAAGAAAGATCCTATTTATCAGTTGTATGTTTCTATGAAAGAAACGTATATGAAAGCTGCAGATCCTCAGTATACTTCAATGCAGGCAAAAATTGATGCTTTACAGAAAAAGTTCATGGCTCAGCAGATGCAGACGGATAAAGACAGAAAATTCTTCCCGGATGCTAACTCTACGCTTCGTGTAACGTATGGTAAAGTAAAAGGTTCTACTCCTAGAGATGCCGTTTCTTATGGTTACCAGACTCACCTTGCAGGAGTAATGGAAAAATACGTTCCTGGAGATTATGAATTCGATGTTCCAAAGAAACTGATTGACCTTTACAACAAAAAAGATTTCGGAAACTATAAAGATAAAACGGGTGACGTTCCTGTAGGATTCACCGCAACCAACCATACTACAGGAGGAAACTCTGGAAGCCCTGCGCTTGATGCCAACGGAAACCTTGTCGGATTGAATTTTGACAGACAGTGGGAGGGAACGATGAGTGACATCAACTATGACCCGCGTTTCAGCAGAAACATCATGGTAGATACAAAATATATCCTTTTCATCATCGAGAAGTTCGCTGACTCAAAGTGGCTTGTTGATGAAATGAAGGTGATAAAATAATTTATAAAAGTTATACCTTTAAGAATCTATTTGAATTGAGTTTTGAATAGATTCTTTTTTATTTTAAATAAGATGAAAGACAGGATCATCAATGCTTTGGCAGCCTTTGAATCAGATAATATGGGGAAATCTTTTCCGCTGGATTACTGTCTGCCTCTTTATCACAGTATCTCAGACAAAGAACTTCCGCATATAAAACATGTGATCCGTTATAAGACTACAAAACAGTTTGAAGACGATCTGGATCATATGGCAAAGAACTTTCAGTTTGTAGACTGGCAGGAGTTCAAAGGATTTATGTCCGGAAACTTTAAACCTAAGAAAAAGATTGCCCTGCTGACTTTTGATGATGGTTTCAGAGAGTTTTATGATATTGCGGCTCCCATTTTGGAACGAAAGGGAATCTATGCCTGCAATTTTGTAAATCCGGCTTTCATAGACAATAAAGATATGATGTTCAGGTGCAAGGCCAGCCTTCTTGCAGATGCTGCCGAGAGAAAGAAAACCATAGATCCGGAAATTTATTTTGTTTTATCGCTTAAAAATTTAGACAGACGCTTTTTACAAAAGAAAATTTTAGCAATCAATTATCAGGAAAAAAATACTTTGGACTGGCTTGCTGAAAAACTTGAGGTAGATTTTAAAGCGTATTCAAAAAAATATAAACCCTACTTAAGCACCGAAGAATTAAAAGAACTTACCCGAAAAGGTTTCGGAATCTCTTCGCACAGCTGGGATCACCCGAAATACGGAGATTTATCTTTGAAAGAACAGATAGAAACAACGGATAAGACTTTTGCTTATTTAAAAGAAAATGGCTTTCTCTATGAAAGCTTTGCATTTCCGTTTACCGATTTTGAAGTACAGAAAGATTTCTTTGATGAACTCTTTAAAAATGAAGAAATCTATTGCAGTTTTGGATGTGCAGGCGTAAAACTGGACAGTGTGAGTAGAAACTTCCAAAGAATACCAATGGAAATGGGAGAGAGCGGAAAACAGATCCTGAAAAAAGAGATAGCTTACTTCCGACTGAAAAAACTGATCAATAAAAACACGATTATAAGAGAATGATGGCGCTGAAAACATTCAACAGAAAAGAACTGGAAGATTTTATATCCTCCGGAGCTTTTCAGCAATATGATTTTCTTCCGATTACCAAGCATCGTGCGCTGTCTCACATTAGAAATCCCAAAGCATCAGACGAAGACACTTTGCTTATTCTGGCTTTTTTTGAAGAAAAATTGATTGGGTATGTAGGATGTTTCCCGGATAGTTTCATCATTGATGGAAAAGAAATCCGTTACACGTGGTTAAGCACTTTATATGTAAACCCTGAATACAGAAAAAAAAGACCCGCAAAAGCATTGCTGAAAAAGGTTTTTGAAGAGTATGAAGGGAGAATTGCCATTACAGAATTTACCAAAGAAGCAGAGGCTCTTTATAATATTATGGGTGTTTTTGAATATGTCTTTCCTAAAGAAGGGAAGAGGTATTACTTCAGAACCGATGCTGCTAAGATGATTCCTGAAAAAAAACCAGCAACCCAATCCTTAAAACCACTTTTTCAAATCCTGGATACTGCTGCCAACGGGTTGATCTCAATAAAGAACTTATCGACACCGAAACCGGACTTCAATTATGAAATTCTTGACCGGATTGACAAGGAAAGTGCAGATTTTCTGTCAAAATTTTCAGGCAAGCGCAGTGCTGAAGAAATCAATGTTTTTATAGACAATCCATGGGTGTTGGAAGGCAAGAAAAATGAGAAATATCTCTTTTCAAGTTTTGCTGACACATTTAAGTATTTTTTGGTGAAGATTTTCGATCAGAATAATAAGCTCAAAGCTTGTTTGCTGCTGCAACTCCGCGATGGATATCTTAAAATTCCTTACCTTTTTTCAGATTCTGAATTAGATGAGGTCGTTCGGTTTTTAAAATATTTCATGATTAAAAATAAAGTGAAAGGCTTTACCTGCTATCAGACCAAACTGAACGAAGCGATACAGCAGTCAAAAGAATTTTCTTACATCTACGAACGTAATTTTAAAAGAGAATATCTGTTTCACCAACAGTTGTTAGAATTGCTTCCCACAGATTTTAACCCGGATTATCAGGATGGAGATGGGGATTGTATGATGACGTAAGGGAATTACGATAAAATAAAAAAAACCGCTCGACAGCAATGTTGAGCGGTTTTTTATTCTTAATGTCCGAAAATATCTTTCAGACTTACTTCTTTAAATGTTCCCATTTTTTGAACAGCTTCCATATCGAGGTTTTCTTTTTTACCGATAATGGCTGTATTAAAATGTATGGATTTGACTTCTGTCTGATAGAAATGCTTAATATCCTCAAATTTCAAATTCTGAATCTGTTCATAGATATCCTTTCTGAAATCATGATAAATATTCAGCCTCTTCAACCTCAAAGTATTGAAAAATATATTATTTCGGGTAACTCTTGTTGAGGCAATCTGTTTCAGAGCCGCATTTTTCGCATTCTCGAACTGGATTGTCACTTCAGGAAGTTCTTCCATAAGTTCATTCAGAGTATCTACAGCAATCATCAATTTGTCCGGCTGTGTTCCGATATAAGTGGTCACATAGTCAGGATGATTCAGTTCAGAGTTGGCTGCGTAAGAAACGTAGGCAGAGTAGGCGAGACTTTTACTTTCTCGGATCTCCTGAAAAACAATGGAAGATAATCCTCTTCCAAAATATTCATTGAAGACATTGACCTTTCCAAACTGATGCGGGTTCACCAGATTTCCTTTTCCGATTTTGCTCATTTCCATCTGAACCATATCATAGTTGATGAAATTGACATTTCCTCCCGTTGCAGGTTCCGGATATTGTTTGGCTTCCGCTATCTGAAGACTTTCAGTTTTTATATACTGACCGATATATCCTTTGAAGTGTTCAAAATTTCTGCCATAGAAAAATACCTGATAAGGATATTTGAAAAGCTTTTTCATTCGGTCGGTGAATACTTCAGAATTGCTGCTTTCAAGCTCTTCTTTCGAAATAATATCCGTAAAACGGGAGTTGCTGCCCAGTTTTGTATAATTGTTAAGAGCTGTTATGATACGGTTTTTATCCTTCTTTATGGCCTGGCGGTTTTCCAAAACAGTTCCTACAAACTGATTATAGATTTCCTGATCAGGTTTCACATCATGCATCCAGTGTTGCAGAAGAGCAATTCCTTTTTCTATATTCTCTTCCAGCCCGCTCAATGTGATGATCAGCTGATCATGCGTGGTCTTGAAATCATTACTGATCCCGATTTTGAAAAATTCGTTTTTTAAATCTTCGGGCGAAAGAGTATCTGTTCCTAAATATTGAAGCAGTTGAGTTGAAATTGCCAGATCTCTGTCATTGTCACTTCCAAAAGGAAAGATAAAATGCAGCTGTGCTATATCATTATATTTATTGGTAACAAAGCTCAGCTTCTTTCCTTTCACATCGTCAGTGATAATCTTTTTCTCATAATTGATGAATTCAGGCTTTATATCTTCAGTTTTCTCAGATAAAATTTTCTGTAAAAACTCAGACTGGCTGTCACGGTTAATTTTAATAGGAGTGATACCCGGATTTTCAACTCTGATCAGCCTGTCGTTAACTCCTTTTTCTTTATTGATGACAACATAGTTTTCCTTGAAAAAATCATTAGCAAAGCTGACTACTTCTTCCTTCGTAAAAGCAGCATACTCATCCATTTCATTCAATTCCTGTTCCCAGGTTCTGCCTTTTATATAAGTGTCGTAAAGATTGGTGGCCAGTCCTTCCGTTGTTTCAAGAGCTTTCATTCTCTGCAGTTTAAAATCATTGATAATAGCTGGCAGCATCCAGTCCGGAAACTCACCTTTCTTGATCAGTTCAATTTCTTCCAGTACCAGGTCTTTTGCCTCCTCCAGAGTTTGGGTTTCTTTGGGAACCGCAACGATGGAGAAATAGCCGTATTCCTTTAAACCTACAGAAAAGGCCTGCCCCCAAAGCATTTTTTGCGTCTGATTGATGTGAAGATCCAGTAATCCGGCTTCCCCTCTGTTGCTAAGAATGTTGGCAACGATATCTGCCAGCATAGCTTCTCTTGTTCCATAGCTATCTGTTCTCCATGCCAGCTGAGTCCGTGGAGTAGTAGGGCTTTTTACCGTTCTGGTTACAACTTCTGTAATAGGTTGTTCAGTAACCGGTGTCTTTTTAGGAAGCTCTTTATAAGGTAAGGTCCCGAAATACTGATCAATTAATTGAATAGTCTCTTCAAAATCAAGATCCCCAACCATGACGATGGCATAATTATTAGGAACATAATATTCATCAAAATACTTATGAATAGCCTTCATGGAAGGATTTTTCAAATGCTCAGGCCTTCCCAGTGTTGTTTGCTGCCCATTAGCATGGGTAGGGAAAAGAGCATCCATCAATTCATAATTCACAAGTCTTGTATCATTATCCTGAGCCCTGTTGAACTCCTCATATACAGATTCCAGCTCTGTATGGAAAAGACGGAGTACAATTTCGGAGAATCTTTCTTTCTCTATTTTCAGCCATTTTTCAAGCTCGTTGTTCGGAATATTATTTTTATAAACCGTCTCATCAAACCAGGTATGAGCATTGGTACCACTGGCTCCCAAAGAAGAAATAGCCTTGTCATATTCATTGGCAATGGCATATTGGCTGGCTTCCTGAGAAACTTCGTCTATCTTTTTATAGATTTCCTTTTTCTTTTCAGGATCCTGTTCAGCTTTATGCTCTTCATATAGTCCCGAGATCTGGTCAATAAGTTCTTTTTCCTTTTCCCAGTTTTGAGTCCCCAGCTGAGAAGTCCCCTTAAACATCATGTGTTCGAGATAGTGGGCCAACCCTGTATTATCAGCAGGATCATTATTACTTCCCGTTCTTACCGGAATAAAGGTCTGTATTCTCGGAGCATCAAAATTTTGAGCAAGGAAAACCTTTAAGCCATTTTTCAAAGTATAGATTCTGACGTTATTTTCGTCGTGGGTTACTGTAATATATTCGTTGTGGTTTTTATCAGTATGTACCGTTTCTTTATATTTTCTGTCTGTCATATATAAAACACATTTCATTCCTTAGAATCCGGAATGCAGTACAAATGTAATGAATCAAAAAAAATGTTCACCTGTTTTTATGACTATTACATCTATTATTATAGTTGAAAAGGTGAATCATCAGAAAGGAATAACCATTATTGAAGGGGATTAAGATAGGTAAACACATTTTTTTCATACTATATATAATATATGATTTTTATTTAGGAGCTTTTTCCTGCTATCCATTTTTACTCCTCGCACCAGCGCACTCCGCCCCTTCAACCCACCCACTCTCCAACGCAAGCTGTGGGGTAACCATTCTTATCAGGGCTAGGGGAGGGAATTATAAATGATGAATGATGAATTAGATTTTCGGGTTTCTCGTTCCGTGTTTTTAGTTTTGAGATTACAATTCCAGGTTTTAGGTTGTCAATAGATGTATTCTGTATCATCAGCTTTCTCTCTTATCTATATTATATCGATCATCCTCTGTGCAAATCCGTGCAATCTGTAGTTGAATGATCCTGTCAACGAATAATCATGATCCTCTCCATATAATCCTCCAGACAATAAAAATTCAATAGGAACGGGCTATAATCCTGAGCTTAGTCGAAGGGAGCTCGTTTAATAAAAATAAAACCTCCTTGTTGGCTTTAGCCCCAACTTAAATAAAGAATAGTTGTTTTCAAAAAAGCTTCTGCTATTATATATAGGTATACCTTCCATTACTCATTACTCATTACTCATTACTCATTACTCATTACTCATTATAGATTTATCCTCAATCCCCTCCCAAAACACGCTCCAACCCTCCAACCCTCATACACACACATTCTCCCAAACAAATGTTTAAAATTTTTCTCTCTGCCTACCAGTGTTTTAGGTTTAAATATTAATAAAAGGTAAAATTTATGTTAAATAAAGTTGCGTGGTGTATGTTAAGTTTCTATCTTTGCCCCACTGA
>NZ_PPEG02000059.1 GCF_002899945.2 Chryseobacterium viscerum | reverse complement strand
CGGGTTGGTCGTCTTTTTTATGCCCATAATAATACATACTGCGGCTCATGCAGACGATCTTGCAAGCCCTATGAACACTGATTCCTGTTTCGCTAATAACCCCCTCTGCCAGTTCTTTTCGTTCACATGAAGACTTTCCCTTTTTCAAACAGTTAATAAATATAAAATACACTCTAATACACTAAAACTTCTTTAGCATACAGCCAAGGACTAAGTCCATTTAACGATTTATGCGGATGATTACTGTTGTAATC
>NZ_PPEG02000058.1 GCF_002899945.2 Chryseobacterium viscerum | reverse complement strand
TGCTCCCATCCAGAATCTTTGCAGAGGTGACTGCATTATCCGATATCGTCGTGGTATTCGAATTAGCTCCAGAAGTAATATCTCCCGTCAAGGCTGCACGCTCAAAACTGCTCCCATTCAACGTAATGGAACCGGAACCTGTATATCCCGAACCTAAAGCAAACCGCTGCCAGATACCCCCGTCAAAATAATAATACCCAGCTGATGTGATATTAATGGTTTTAGCGGTAGCGGAACCAACAGCACTAGTAGCAT
>NZ_PPEG02000057.1 GCF_002899945.2 Chryseobacterium viscerum | reverse complement strand
TCAGTACGTTGCGCGCGATGATGGTCATTTTCTGACTTGGGCCTCGTCTTTTCTGTCCACGACCACTAGGCACTAGACATGATCAAGATAAAACGTGGCCTGGACCTGCCCATCAGCGGCGCCCCCGAACAGCGCATCGAGGCAGCACGCCCGGTACGCAGCGTGGCGTTGATCGGTTTCGACTACCACGGCATGAAGCCGACCATGGCGGTGCAGGTAGGCGACCGGGTGAAGCTGGGGCAGGCGCTGTTCACCGACAAGAAGAATCCCTCCGTCAGCTATACCGCACCCGGCGCCGGTGTGGTCAGTGCCATCCATCGTGGCGAGAAGCGCGTCCTGCAATCGGTGGTCATCGATCTCGACGGCGACGAGCAACTGGAGTTCGCCCGTTATCCCGCTGACAAACTCGCCACGCTGAGCGCCGAGCAGGTT
>NZ_PPEG02000056.1 GCF_002899945.2 Chryseobacterium viscerum | reverse complement strand
CCTACGGGGGGCAGCAGTGGGGAATATTGCACAATGGGGGAAACCCTGATGCAGCAACGCCGCGTGAGTGAAGAAGTATTTCGGTATGTAAAGCTCTATCAGCAGGAAAGAAAATGACGGTACCTGACTAAGAAGCCCCGGCTAACTACGTGCCAGCAGCCGCGGTAATACGTAGGGGGCAAGCGTTATCCGGATTTACTGGGTGTAAAGGGAGCGTAGACGGTTTTGCAAGTCTGAAGTGAAAGCCCGGGGCTTAACCCCGGGACTGCTTTGGAAACTGTAGGACTAGAGTGCAGGAGAGGTAAGTGGAATTCCTAGTGTAGCGGTGAAATGCGTAGATATTAGGAGGAACACCAGTGGCGAAGGCGGCTTACTGGACTGTAACTGACGTTGAGGCTCGAAAGCGTGGGGAGCAAACAGGATTAGATACCCGTGTAGTC
>NZ_PPEG02000055.1 GCF_002899945.2 Chryseobacterium viscerum | reverse complement strand
TTCCTGGGGCTTCGACCCGCGCATCGAGGCGGCCGCGCAGGTCGGACACAAGGACTTCTACGGCCCGGCTTCGTTCGACAAGGGCCACATGGTGCGTCGCGAGGATCCCGGCTGGGGCGACAGCGATGCCGTCGCCCGGCAGGCTGAGGACGCCACCTTCGTCTACACCAACGCGGTGCCCCAGGTGGCGCAGCTCAACCAGCGCAGCTGGCTGTCGCTGGAGGACTACGTGCTGCAGAACGCCAGGAGCGAGGGCTTCCGCATCTCGGTGTTCACCGGCCCGGTGTTCCGCGACGACGATCCGCTCTACCAGGGCGTGCAGGTGCCGCTGGAGTTCTGGAAGGTGGTGGCGATGATCGACGCCGACAGCGGCGAACTGGGAGTGTCCGCCTACCTGCTGGGGCAGGAAGGGATGATGCCCAGCGAAGGCTTCCGCTACGGTG
>NZ_PPEG02000054.1 GCF_002899945.2 Chryseobacterium viscerum | reverse complement strand
GTAAGGACGTTCCTCGCGCACAGCCATGAGCTGCTCCAGGCGACCGGCCATGTAGCTGCTGCGCATGTTGGTCTCGTAGATCACTCGACTGCGCCAGTTGCGCCCGCCCCGGTAGCTCCAGCCGTACTTGGCGACGATACGGTCGAAGTCACGGCGGAACTCCTCCAGCGTAGTGCCATCGGCTATTGCCTTCTCCACTGCCTGACGGAAGTCCTGCACCAGGTCGTCGCGGTTGGCGCCGGCGACGACGACAGCATAGTCATGCTCGCGGGTGTAGATGTCCGTCCAGGCGTTGGTCGGTAGATTGAGCTTGCGCCGGAAGAACTGGTTCTGCTCGGCGAAAGGCAGTGAGGTTGCTCTAAGCGCCACCGGCCACCTCCTGCAGGATCTCGACTCGCCCCTGTAGCGCCGCAGCGGCCAGGGCCTGCGCCATCGCATCCGCGT
>NZ_PPEG02000053.1 GCF_002899945.2 Chryseobacterium viscerum | reverse complement strand
CCTACGGGCGGCAGCAGTGGGGAATATTGCACAATGGGCGCAAGCCTGATGCAGCGACGCCGCGTGAGGGATGGAGGCCTTCGGGTTGTAAACCTCTTTTATCGGGGAGCAAGCGAGAGTGAGTTTACCCGTTGAATAAGCACCGGCTAACTACGTGCCAGCAGCCGCGGTAATACGTAGGGGGCAAGCGTTATCCGGAATTATTGGGCGTAAAGGGCTCGTAGGCGGTTCGTCGCGTCCGGTGTGAAAGTCCATCGCTTAACGGTGGATCCGCGCCGGGTACGGGCGGGCTTGAGTGCGGTAGGGGAGACTGGAATTCCCGGTGTAACGGTGGAATGTGTAGATATCAGGAAGAACACCAATGGCGAAGGCAGGTCTCTGGGCCGTTACTGACGCTGAGGAGCGAAAGCGTGGGGAGCGAACAGGATTAGATACCCGAGTAGTC
>NZ_PPEG02000052.1 GCF_002899945.2 Chryseobacterium viscerum | reverse complement strand
CCTTGATTAATCCTGAATTAACGGTTTATGAGTTTGTTAAGACTTTTAATGACAGTGCGTTACAAGAATCGGAAGTAAAAACTTTGTTATCCAGATTTTTGTTTGGTAAAGAAACATGGGACAAAAAATGTGAATTTTTGAGTGGTGGAGAACGATTAAGATTACTTCTGCGTGGTTTGTCAATAAGCAATAAAGCTCCGGATCTAATTATTTTGGATGAGCCAACGAACAATCTGGATTTACAAAATGTGGAGATTTTGACCAACTCTAGTAAAGATTATCACGGAACTTTACTGGTGATTTCTCATGATGAGATTTTTCTTGATGAGATAGGAATTGATAGGGAAGTGAAGCTGAAATAGCAGGAAATATTCTAACAGATTATATAAATTCAATAAAAGCGGACTTTAGTCCGCTTTCTGTTTATTAGGTTTTTATTGGATTTAAAA
>NZ_PPEG02000051.1 GCF_002899945.2 Chryseobacterium viscerum | reverse complement strand
CGTACACATCCACCAACAACCGCCCACTGAACCCCGACGAGATCGGCAATCCAGCGCTGCGTCCGGAACTGTCGTGGGGTCTGGATGCGGCCTGGGAAATCCACGGCCGTGACGGTACACAAGGGAGCGTCGGCGGCTACTTGCGCCGCATCGACGCCACGATCCGCAATGAAACGTTACTACGTGACGGGCGCTGGGTATCGACACCGGGCAAGGGTACCCGCGCCATGGCCTGGGGAATCGAAATGGATGGCAGGATGCAGCTGGCACGTCTGTTCCGCAGAGGGCCGGATATCGAGCTGCGAGGCAACGCCAACGGGAAACACTCCCGGGTCAGGGATCGTCCCGGACCTGAAAATCGGATAGAAGACCAGGTGCCATTCACCGCCAGTGCATCGCTCGATTACCGAATTTCATCGCGGTGGAGCAGTGGCCTGGCGTACACTCATC
>NZ_PPEG02000050.1 GCF_002899945.2 Chryseobacterium viscerum | reverse complement strand
CGGTAACAGCTGTTTTTGCCAGACTTGCTTCTCCACTGCTGGATAACCAACCTACGTTTGCCCCATCCGCTTTTACCCCAAAACTCATATAAGAAGACGATGAGCTTCGTAAAGATCCCCAATTATTCAATGATCCCTTCACATAACGTATAGCAAAGGCATTGATACCCATCACAGAATCATCAGATCCCGTCAAAATGTTACCAAAAACATCCAATTTTTCTTTAGGTTCTGTTCTTCCCAGTCCAACATTTCCATTATTAGTAATTCTCATTATTTCATTCATTGAAACCGGTGAATCTATTGCTATCTGTTGAGAAGGTGCGCTTAAGAAACTAAATCCTTCATTACCTACGGTAACAGCTGTTTTTGCCAGACTTGCTTCTCCACTGCTGGATAACCAACCTACGTTTGCCCCATCCGCTTTTACCCCAAAACTCATATAAGAAG
>NZ_PPEG02000005.1 GCF_002899945.2 Chryseobacterium viscerum | reverse complement strand
AAGGAAGCAGAGGACTAATGCGCCAGAAGAGTCTTACTTAGCGAGCGTCCAAGTTCACCCCTGCTTTCTTTTAATAAATTTACTCCCTTTTGACAAGTACAAAGTAAAGGCGAGCGTCTCGCTCGTGCCGGTAGATAAAAATAAACCACTGCAATTGTACTGGTTTTTGCTCTTTCATTATTAAAAACTATTATTTTTATCAATATAAACACGACCTTGGAAATATCCGTGTGAGTTTTGTCAAAGACAGCGCAGGAGCTCTTGAAATCACAGATGCTAATGATTATTACCCATTTGGGATGAACCATCTGAAAACTGGAAATGCTAGTTATAAGAATTACAAGTACAATGGTAAGGAACTTCAGGAAAGTGGAATGTATGATTATGGAGCAAGATTTTATATGCCTGATATTGGAAGATGGGGTGTTATTGATCCATTGGCAGAGAAAATGACGAGATATAGTCCTTATAATTATGCTTTTAATAATCCGATTAGATTTATTGATCCGGATGGAAGAGAAGGTTTGGGATGGATTAAGGATAAAAAACAGGGGATGTCTTTTGGGATAATAATACTAATAGCCAAAAAGAATTTAATAAGAATTATAAAGGCAAAGAAAAAAACTTTTCTTATGTAAGTGATAAAAACGATTCTAGTACTTATAATCTTACTAACGGATCTGGATCGCCAAAAATGAATAGTTGGGTAGAAAATAGTAGTGAAGATGGTCTTATAGCTCCAGAAATCACTATGACTTTTATACCAAAAAATAAGAGTTCAAGCTCTGGATGGTTTCAAACTTATATATCCAATACTCCCGATTATAATGGAAGTGAAATGAGTTCTGTGCCTGGAGTTTTAGATGAGAGATTAGACGGCGAAGGTCTTGTTCAGGGATCAAAAGACTTTACAAAACCTGAATATTTTGATGTACCAAAGCTTAATACACTCCATGATACTCCTCAAAGAGAATATTTTGGACAGAAAGTTGATAAAAACTCATCTTCGGCAGTAAAATGGGATGCACAGTCTTCTATGATTATCAATGGTAAAGCTTCATTTACAGTAAAATGGGGATTTACATTATTTGGAACAAGTGGTGAAGATCATAAGTATAATTCCCCAAGAATCATTAATCCTAATAAAGTAACTAAACAACATACAAATGCGATTCCTTATCTACATAAATAAATTTTTAGTCTTATTCCTATTTTTTATTTCTATAAACTGTTGGTCTCAAAATTTAAAATTTAGATACCCTAAAGAAGTTGAATCAAATGATATTATACTATTAAATATGTTTAAACATAGAGATGGTAGATTTATTGATGAGACTGAAATAAATCAACTATTTACCTTTCTTAAAGGAAATAACGATAAAAAATTTAAAATTAGAATACACATTTTTGGAGGTGCTTCAAGAGGAACTATGTCCTATACCAAAAGTTTAAGTGATAATCTAAGTAAAAAGTTAAATTTGGCTAATCTCAATAGCAACATGATTGAAGTAGAGAATTGTGGGGATAAATACCCTATATTTTGTGTAGGAAAAAATGAATTTAAACGCAGAAATAATAATAGAATAGAAATTATTTGTTTTTAACACAGTCATATTTTTTTAATTAAAATTTTTAAATTTTTTGGAAGTAAGTATTTTACCTGTATGTAAATCATCTAGGAACAGCAACTGTTGTATCAAAGTCTGCGGAAAAAGTAGTTGACGAAAAAACTATAAAAAATAATTATGAAAAAAGCTGAATTTAATTCTATCATTTTTTACTATACGCTAATATTATTATTTGCTATACTTTTAGTGTATAATACTTATATGCTTTTTATAAGTCATGATTATTTCATAATAATTCCAATAATCATACAAATATTTTTATTGATATTGATTTTTGTGAGATATGTGAAAGTTAAATTAATATTAAAAATATGGACTATAATTTTTTTAATTATTGCTCCTATAATGCAGTTGATTGGAAAGCTTTTGAAAGATGCTTCTTATGATTATCAATATATTAATATAAATGTTTATGTTGTTCCTATATTAATGCTTATAGTAGGGATTTTAATGTTTTATTTTATCACTACAACTATTGATAATAAAAGTTAATTGTAGTTAAAGTTTATTATGTTTCAAAAATGTTGGTTTCCATTATTAATGGGCTTTGACAAAGAAAATTATAAATAAAATAATTTAAAAACAGGTAATCTAAATGGTTGCCTGTTTTTATAGAAAAAGAATATACTTACAATTATACCGATCAGATAGGGAACATCAGACAGGCATGCTTCCGGTAACCTGAAGATAGACAGAACGACTCATTTTTATCCTTTCGATTTGGAGTTTGGATGGGATCTGAGTACTTCTCTTTCAATATCTCCAAACTATGCATATTTTTCTCAGGAACAAGAAAAGCAGATGGAAACAGGATGGGTCTCTTACAGATGGAGAAATTATGATCCGACTATGGGTAGATTTTTTGGGATTGATCCTTTGGCGGAGAAGTTTCCTCATAATAGCACATATGCATTTCAGGAAAATATGATAGGAATGGGTATTGAATTAGAAGGATTAGAATTACTTAGAAATAATTCAGGATATTTTGCTATTCGTGGAAATGAAATGATTGTAAAACAAGCTCCGGCTTCACAGAGAGACAGTTTTGGAAGGCCATCTTTCACAGCCGCAGATATTGGTTTATCAACAAATGGATATAATCCCACAGTACCAAGAATAAGTTCCGGGGAAACAGGATTGAAGCTAAATTCTTATAACTATAATGGAGCGAAACCTGAAGGCGCAACAATGGAAAATGCGGAAACAGAGAGTATGGGAGAACAAGGAGTTGAAACAACAGGTTCAAATAAATTAGCTGAAGCTAAAGAAAAATTGGCTACTGTAGCAGATGGTGTAAAGGAATTGATGAACAATGCTTTTATGGCTATGGATATACCTGCTGCTAAAAAGTACAGATGACCATGTAAAAGCAGCGAAAGATATCAATCTGGTTGAAGGAAATGCAAAATTCATGGGGCAGGCAATAGGTCTTGTTGATAATAGTGGTATTAAAATGAATAGACAAACAAGAAATGATGTTATAAACTATGTTTATGATGGTACGTTATCTACTAAAGGTTTAATGCCAAATTCATCGATTATTCAAAATGGTAATACTATTTTAAAAGCAAATAAATTACCTATTCGTCCAACCCAAGATCAAATAAAAAAAATGCTAAACGATAAACAAAAACAAATTGAAAAAAATCTTAGAAATATTCCACAATAATGAAAATATTTAAACTAATACTTATACCTATAATTTTGTTCAGTTTTAATAATTGTGTCAATCAGAAGCAAAAAGATGAAGACCAAATTAAAAAAACAGTCAAAAACTTTTGGGAAAAACTAAAAGTAATGGATAAATAAATTAAAATTCAAAACATGAAAATTTTAATACTATTGATATTGCCAGTTGTGTATTTTTCACAAAACAAAGAAAATTATACTGATTAATAGAAAAGACTCAAGTTCAATTTGGATTAATTAAAAAGCTTTGACAAGCTACTGGAAATATTTTATATGAAAGTACTTGAGCGAAAGCAATTCATTTTAATAATATTGATTAAACATGTCAAAAAAAATTATTGTTCCAAAAAATAAAGAAGCTGAAATTGCGCTGGATTACGATACAGCAAGCCCAGAGCAGATTGTAGAATTAAGTATAACAAATGATGAATTTAAGGAATTATGGAATAGTGGAGTCTTTATTCTAATTAATAAAATATCAAATAGTAATATTGATGAGTTTGAAGATGAGCATATTACAAATTTAGATTCTATACATAATTCATTGAATAAATTAAAAAAAAGTTCTAATAGCTCAGATAAAATCAATAGAATGTTTGAATTGGCTTTATTATATGAAACTAGCATACATTTTTATTTTTAGCCGTTCTACGCAAAGTCTGTGACTTTGAGTTGATAGAATAAAAAGCTATTGCAGAAGCTACATTAAAAATAGAGCAGGAATAGAGCCCATTGTATTATCCGTATGGATTAAAACATAAGGGGTATCATATATTAACAGGAAATTCTGCATATAAATCTTAAAGATCAATAAGGTAGATCTGTAACGGATTTTGCAGTACAAATTGAAGAAAAAGAATTAATCGAGATTCTTGAATCATAATCTCATACTTAAAGTACCATATCATCAGATACGGTACTTTTTATTATATAAGTAAGATTTATATCAATATTAAGACTGCTTACGTCGTCGTCCGGAAACCTTTTTGTCAAGATCTTTGATATCCTGTCTCAGTTCACGGAACATTTCTTTAAAGTTATAGCTTTCATAATCACCAGGCTCAAAGTCTTCCGGGAAAATTCCTGAAGCATATTGCCAGATTTCCACCACTTCTTCAAAAGGAATATCATAAGGCTCATAGAAAGAGTTATCAGCGCTTACAGAAATTGTATTTTCTTTTGTTTCCTTAAAACGTTTATAAGTAATACCATCATTCAGGGTTACAAAAACATAGGTTTTACCCGGTTTTAGTTCGTTGATTCCTTCTACATATTTTCCTACAATATAAGAACCGTTTCTGAATGGAGGCATAGAGTCTCCATCTGCAGGGAAAGCTCTATATTTCCCATTATTCAGAAAGGGAAGGGCAATACGCTGCAGGCTCTCAATATAATCCACATCACTGTACCCCTCAAGATATCCCATGGAAGCTTTTTGAGGAATAATTTCTATGGTATCATTCCCATGAGTATCTACAGCCACAGGAAGAACGATTCTGTTATCCGGAAGTTTCAGCATATCATCCATCGGGTATTTCTGAATATCTACCGACAGCATAAGATCAATGCTTACATGAAAATATTTGGAGATTTTCACCAGCAGTTCGATAGGTGGTTCTGATATCCCATTCTCGTATTTGGAATAGCGGACTCTTGAGATCATCAGTTCATCAGCTACATTCTGTTGAGAGAGCTTTCTCTTGGCTCTTAAAAAGCGTATATTATTTGAAAAAATTGACATTGATAAAAGTATGTCAGCAAAAATACAAAATTTGAATTCGTTATCAATAACTATGACAGGTTTTACCATCATAAGTAAAGAAATTTAACTTCATTGTTCCCATTTTTCAAAAAAAGGGAATTCAAGGGCTTCACACAATCAATTTTCAGGGTACAAAAATCTCGTTTTGGGGTAAATAAAGAGCATATCATAAGATTTAAATAATAATCATAAATAAATAGAATATGATACATAAATAATAACTCCAAATTTCACAAATTGAGTTATTATTTTTAACATTTAGAAAATCAATCAGATATAAATAAAAATGATATTTTCATTAAAAATACTTTATATTAATGAAATATTAAATTATATAAATATTTAATTAATTTATTCAAAAAAAACTTGCAATCATGCATTTATTATTCATATATTCGTGATGTAATAATCATATAAAATTATAGTTATGAAAAACTTAAAAAAATTGGACAGAAACGAATTAAAAACTATTTCAGGTAACGGATTACTAGATCCAATCGGTGGACTACTAGGTGGACTAGGTGGTGTTATCGGTGGTGTAGTAGGAGGTGTAGGAACAGTCGTTGGCGGTGTTGTTGGCGGTGTAGGTTCTACAGTAGGTGGAGTAGTAGGTGGTGTAGGTACTATTGTAACTAACGCTTTATGCCAAACACAATGTGTTGTGAATGGTGTAATCCACATCAAATTACTTGAGTGTGGTTCTACTTGCTAATCAGTAAGTTTCGACATTAAAAAAAATTCTACCGCTCTTTTCAGAGCGGTATTTTTATGCACAGGTAGTACATGCGATGAAAATCTGCAAATTTACTTTTCTTAAAAATAAATACGATCAACATATGTAAAGGGATCTTACAATTTAGCAGTCTACATTTGCTTTAATAATTTTAAGAGAAATACAATGAAATCTATAGTATTAAGTTTGCCGGCGCTCTGTATGGGGTTTCTGGCATTTTCACAAAACACAACCAGCAACACTCAGCAAACCAATATGAATACAATCAAATACAAAAATCCAAAAACTCTTTTTGATCCGACACCTTATGCTTTTTCTCATTCCGCAGCACCTGCCGAATCTGAAGGAAAGTATGTATTCATATCCGGACAAAGCGGAGGTGAAGGATTGAATCATCATCTGTCTGAAGATTTCAGAACCCAGGTTAAAATCTCACTGCAGAACTTAAAAACTGTACTGGCTGAATATGGATTAGAAGTGAAAGACGTCCTGAAAATTACCATTCTGATTGTAGATCATAACCAGGAAAAGCTTACAATATGGTCTGAAGAAATTCATAAAGTATGGAAGGGGCATCAATTTCCGGCAAGTACCTTAATCCCGGTTCCAAAATTAGCACTTGATAATATGCTGATAGAAGTAGATGCTGTAGCTTTTATGAAGAAAGACAAAGCAGAATAAGCGCTTATATAAAATCTCGAGTGAAGCATCTGTAGTGTATATACCATAAGTTATTCTGAAATATTCTTAGATATCAAGGCTTTGTAATATTTTCAGAGTAACTTTGCCCATTATAATTCTTTTTGAATTCTATACAATAGGTTTCATGGGATTGTATAATTTTTGGATTGACACCAATGAAGTTTCTACTAATGAAGAATATATACACCTTATCGCATGATTTTTAATGATATCAAATTAAATATTGATGTTAAAGACAGTACCTTTAATAACCTATATCCCGTACACATCAAAGAACTGGCAGGCCAGCACTGGACCCCAATTGCCGTAGCAAAAATGGCTGCTGAGTATCTTGCTGAAAAACCCAATAGTAAGATATTGGATATTGGCTCTGGTGTCGGAAAATTTTGTCTGGTGGGTGCCGCTTCTACAAAAGGAATGTTTTTTGGGGTCGAGCAAAGAGCATCTCTTACCAAAATATCAAAAAAAATTGCAGACAAACATAAAATTACGAATGTAGAATTTATACATTCCAATATCAATGAAATCTCTTTTTCCAACTACGATGCATTCTATTTTTTTAATTCTTTTTACGAAAATATAGATACATTATCTCTCATTGATAATACCATAGTTCCGGACAAAGATTTATATTTTGCTTATTCCGAGTATGTAAAAGAACAGCTCGACAAAACTCCTGCGGGCACACGTCTGGTAACGTATTGGAGCAAATGGGACGAAATTCCAAGCAGTTTCAACCTAATTGCAACAGACTGTAATGGATTATTAAACTTTTGGGAAAAATAGAGGTGGACTCTATAAAAAAGCATGAGAATGTTTTCATAAAAAAATACCCTGAATTTTTTCGGGTATTTTATGTAAAGTTATAGTTAATACTTTTTTTCATTGAATTAATTATCTGGAAACAGGACTCCTTTACTGTCTTTTTTCCAGGGAAATGAATAATAACCAAACCCTGATTTCTCTTGTTCTGAAAGTGTCTTACAGCATTCATTGATATAATCGTTTAGGGTCTTCTTATTATCCTTATTAGCTATAAGTGTTTGCAAGCTCAAAAGCCATGCTGCATGTACTCCTTGTTCTGCCGTATGCTTACTCAGATAAGTTGCAACCTGATCATCAATTTTATCAACGGGATAATTGTTTCTCCTGCTATCTTCCGGTGCCCGGCAGATATTAACCGGATTCCATATTACGATCGAAAAAAAGCCCCGCAGCTTCTCTTCAGGATCATTTTCATCAAAATCAAACATGGGAGTACGATCACTAATTTGCTTTCCATAATCATAAACAAGCTGTAACCATGGATAAGTATTCTTTTGTGCATTTATAAAATTCTTTACTGCATCTTCATCTGTACATTTCCCCATCTCCTTTATCAAGGGATCTACGATAAGATCAAGCATATTTTGAGGCACAATATGCCCTTGATGGTCCAGAATTCCATTTTCACCTGATGTAATGCTTACCTGCCTGTTGATAAAATTTGTCGGTCGCTTATTCACCAAATCAAAAGAGTGAAACCTGGGTGCTGCATTGTTGTAATAGATGGCATTATAACCATGTATCCTTTCATTACTTTTTTTCATAATCAATTTATTTTTTTAATATTTTGATAAATTTAGAAGAATAAGAAATGAAAAAACACCGTATTTCTAACTAAAAAATAAGATCCGTATTTTTTACTACAATGGCCAGTATAAAGATTAGCTCAGAAGAAAATCAATTTTTTAAACAATATTAAACGAACAACCTGTATCGCCATCATGATTTTTGATCTGGATTATTTAATTTTAATCATCTCACATTCCATTACTTCATCAGAAAAATTCGAACTAAGTCGTAAGAAGACCTTTTCATTCACAACTTTTAGGATTGTAGCCATTAATACGTCATCAGGAGTACTTCCTTCATGAGATTTGCCTTTTATGACTTTTCGGTTTTTTAATTGATACTGACAATCATTAATCCAGCTGATGTCATACCGTGCTTTATACCCCATTTTTTCGTTTGTTTCAATCTGGGATGTACTGTTTCTTTCAATGACTGTAATTCCATATTCGCCATTATCTACCTGAAATTTTCCAATGTGTGCGGATTTACATTTAAAATTCTGAGCATTTATTACTAAAGAAAACAATAAAAATGGAAGAAATATTTTGTTCATGAAAATTTTTTTATCTCATTATTAGCTTTTACTAATATAAAATTAATCTGTAAAATGAAGTATTTTTCACATGATCATATAGGGTCTTTAACCCCTATGATAACACACTTTTTAGTGTCTAAAACATTAATTTAAGTATTGATAAAAAAGATCACTTATTTTTGAATTATCGCTCAAATCCCTTATACAAAAGGATTTAACATAATAAAAAAGATCACACTTTGTTAGAGTTAGTATATTTTTTTATATACATTTGAAATCTAATCTTTAACATTTTAACCATGAAAAAAGAAAATCAAAATTCTAAAAAATCCCTAGAATCCTTAAAAGGTAAAAAATTGGGTGATTTAAAAACTGTTTATGCAGGATTACAAAACCAAGCTGTTCTAGATGCTGAAATGGCAAAATGTATTACCCTTATTTATAATGGTGGTACAGCTGATGATTCATCTTGGGATCGTAAGTAGTAACAAGCTAAAAATGGTCACCTCAAATGTATTGAGGTGACTTTTTTTGTCTTTTTTTGTAATCCATAGGGAAGGGTCTTTTCAAATAAACCCATCTCAATTCATCTCATTTACTTCCCCAATCGTTTTTCAAATTATTATAACATGATTTTAATTTTATCTACTCCCAATGATGATGATACGAATTGGGTAATGGAACATCTGTCTATTCTTGGTGAAAAGCACATAAGAATCAACGACTTAGATTTATTTACCGGAAAAACAAAAATGTATGTTGAATTACAGCCACACCCTAAACTGATTGTAGAGAATAATTTTTTTGGAAAAGTGGACATGTCAGAAGTCAAATGTGTTTGGTTTAGGAAATTCGGTTTCTTTAACAGGTATAAAGAAAATATAAAAACAGAAAAAAATATAGAACTATTAAATTATCTGGAATCAGAATATATATCAACATTAAATATCTTTTTTGAATTTTTAAAGGATAAAAAATGGCTTAATCATTATCAGAAGCTAGAGTCAATGACTAAAATAGGAACTTTAATGGCCGCACATGAAATAGGCATTAAAATTCCTAAAACGTATATAACGAACAATTCAGATAATTTAAACTACGACCAGCCTTATATCAGTAAATCGATCAATGAAGGATCGGTCATTGGAATTGATGATAAAGCTTTCTTTTTTTTCACCACTCAATTAAGCGAGAAAAAAATCAAAAGCTATAAAAATTTCTTTCCAAGTTTATTTCAGGAAATGATCAACAAAGAATATGAGCTTAGGATTTTCCATCTGAACGGAAAGAATTACAGTATGGCTATATTTTCTCAAAATGATGCTCAAACAAAAACAGATTACAGACAAGTCAACTACGAGAGTCCTAATAGATATGTGTCTTATAGTCTTCCTGATTCTGTAGATGAAAAAATATCTGCTTTGATGAAAAAAATAGGATTGAATACAGGTTCTGTAGACATGATAAAAGCCGATGACGGCGAATATTATTTTTTGGAAGTGAATCCTTCCGGTCAGTTTAGAATGACTTCATTGCCTTGTAATTATAATCTTCATTATGAAGTCGCTCATTGTCTCAAAACTATGAATACATGAAAAAAAGTTTAATAAAAGAATTAAAACATAAGAAGGAATTCTTTCCTGTTGTTTTTTCAAATATCTTTCCTTTTCCCAATACCAGAAAGGCAAGAAGAAATAATCTGAGTAGACAAATCACGACATCTATTCATCAATCAGAAATACACTGTTTAAGAATATACAAAGATGGGATCAATTTATATACAGAACAATAAAGACAAATATATTCACTTCTTTTCTTGTTGTATTTTGGTAAAAGGTTTTGAAAGAAGTACTATATATGATATCCAAAGAGAAACTATAGAATTCATACCCAATACCTTAATAGATTTTGTAGAAGATATCAGGGGAAGAAAAGTAAGTGATGTTTTGGAAGAATATCAAGGACATAAAACGGCAAAAGAATATTTGACTTTTTTAGAAAAGAAAGAATTTATTTTTTATTCCAGCAACTCATCTTTTCCCGATTTATTTGATATAAGCAACAATGAAGATACCTCCGAAATCCTTTTTACAACGGTTATATTATCACAACATATTTATGATAATATAGATACATTTTCGAAAAACATTCAACAACTAGGGGTTAAAAGGTTGCACCTTCATATTGATAATGATAATGGTATGGAACAATTAATGAAAGTATTATCATTTTTGGAATATTCCAGGGTATCTAATATATCACTGTCTTTTCCATACCAAAAAATAAATAAGAAAGTGTATGAAAATAAACGGATCACCTCTATTACCATATTTAATTCTCCAAAAAAACGATCTCTAAAAAATAATGATATTATTAAAAATTATATCACCTGTGATGATTCTAAATTATTTTTAACACGATTCAATCTGTACGATATCGCCATAGGTATTAATGCCTATAATGTGGCAAAAAATTATAATTTAGCATTGTTTAAGACTATATTTATTGATGGGAATGGAAATATAAAATATAATTTTTCAGATAAAAACAGCTACGGAAATATTTTGGATGATTTTGAAAAAATAAGAACAAACACTGTAAAAAAATTATCAAAATTATGGAATATTAAAAGAGAGGAAATTGAACCGTGTAATGTTTGTGAATTCAGGTTTTGCTGCACAACAGCTTATATTCCGGTGAAAGGTAAAACCGGATATACAGTGGACTGCAATTATAATCCTTACACCACAGAATTTAATTAAAAGATCAAAAATTAAATAATAAATCTCTATTTATTATGCATTATAAAGTTTTAAAAAGTTTAATACTCATCTTTTTGTCTTCTCATTTTTATGCCCAAAATTTTCGGATTGATTATCAACTTACTTATAAAGAAGATTCCTTAAGTTCCGAGACAACCCATAAAAATATGATCCTTTTTGTTCAGGGAGGTAAATCTAAATTTTTGGCTGAAAAACAACACCAAGTGGATTCACTTAGAAGTACAGGATCTAAAGAGCCGGCTATAGGAGATCATAGTTTTTCAGTGATTAATTATGAGGAAAATGTAAGTTTTAAATATTATTTTTTTATTAGTGATGTCTACAAAATAAAAGAATTGGTAAAACTAAATTGGGAGCTAAAATCCGAAACAAAAAAAATAGATACTTACTTATGTAGAAAAGCTATTGTAACATACAAAGGAAGGACTTGGGAGGCTTGGTACACTCAGGATGTGCCCATTCAGGCAGGGCCGTATATATTCAGAAATTTACCGGGATTAATTGTTCAGATGGAAGATTCTACTGGTTCTTATAAGTTTAGCCTATATTCAATAAAGAAAAGATCTGATACTTTAGATTTTGAGAATATGTATAAAGAAGCCCTTACTATTCCACAAAAGCAGTTACAAAAAGTATTTTTAGATTATTACAATGACCCTTTAAGAGAAATGAAATCACAAAATGTGCAAGCAAAATTTATAGATGAAAAAGGTAAAGAGGTAAAGCCTGATTTCAGGGAAATGACAAAAACAATCCAATCTCGTTTGAAACAATACAACAACCCAATAGAGGTATCGGAGGCTATAAAATATCCGAAATAATATAAGTTTAAAACTTTACAAACCAGACGACAAAGATTGATATACATAAGCATTGGTTTAAAAAACCGCTCTTTCTAGAGCGGTTTTTTTATGTTTTTACAGAAAACCTAGAGTCTGAAAATCAAAAGCACAGCACTGTAATTCAATATTTTACCTTGATATAGTAGGTTTTTAAATAAAACCAATAAAGCAACATTGTTGCATTAATAAATTTAATTATCTAGCTTTGCCGGATCATTAAAGTATATGCACATGAAAAAGACCGTTTATTTTTTGATGGGAAGCACGTTGATGTATTCCTCATCCATTCTGAAGGCGCAGAAACTCAGTTCTGGAAAAAAAACCGTAAAAGACATCGAATCTATCCAGATACAGGGGAAAACCAATTACAGTTCTGTAAACATTTCAAGAAAAAAGCTGGATTTTATTCAATCCAATACATTAGGAGAAACATTGAGTAAAATTCCCGGGATACAAAATTCGGGATATGGTCCCAATTCCGGAACTCCTGTGATCAGAAGTCTGAGTGGAAACCGGGTAAAAATACTGGAAAATGGAACGGCAGTGAATGATCTTTCCGGAATAAGCCCCGATTTTAATACGGATATAGAGATGAACAGTGTTCAAAACATTACTGTTTACAAGAATTCTGCATCAGTTTTATATGGGGGAAAGGCTATTGGAGGCGCTATTGATATTGAAACCGATTATATCGCCAGACAGTTACCGGATAAAAAGCTAAATGTAAGAGGACTTCTTGAGGGAGGAAGCAACAGTGGACAGAAACAGGCATTTTCAGCCCGGGGAATCATTGCTAAAAACTGGGTGTGGGCTGTAGGAGGAAGCAATCACAAACAGGATAGGGTCACAATTCCTGGAAAATCTAAAGACGACAGGTGTTATGATCCGGCATTGGTAGGTTTCAACAGTATTTTACAGTCACTATGTCAGATAGATGTGGATTCCAGAAGGGTATTGAACAAAAGTCTTTTCCCATTCATCAGTCAGTTTGCTAAAGATCATATGATAGACTATGAACTGTCAGAAGATGATCTTTATACCTTCAGTTCTACCTATTATAATCCTGTTGACGGTAAAAATTATCCCAATCCAAAAAATGACTTGTACGTTCCCGGCCAGGATCCGTCAAAAGACCGTTATAAAAGTGAAGTAAACGGAATCAGGGATTATGTAGAGACAAAAGACGGAGTAATCCCCAACAGTCATTCGGAAAGCAATTCATTTTATGTCGGAACAAGCTATATAGGGAAATCATTTTATGCAGGTGGAGCTTATCAAAACTCTTATTCCTATTTTGGAGTCCCGGGGTATGCAATGCCCAAAATCCCCACACATACTCATGGAAAGCCACAGCAAAAAATAGAGTACCTTCCCATCAATATAAGAAGTTTATCCCATAAAGCGATGTTTGAAACAGGTTACAGATTTACCCATTCCCCAATTTCCAGTATCAAGCTAAATTATATGGGAGTATTCTCCAAAAATGCAGAACTTCTTGACCGCTTCAGAGCCAATCAGTTTGCTGTGAACCAACACAATGGACGTTTGGAAATTGCACAGCAGAAATTAAAATTCCTGACCGGAACCACAGGTTTTGAAGTGCAATACAGAGATATGGAAGGAAGTGGGGCCCAGAGATATCTGCCCAATACTATAAGCCGGGAAATCGGAGTATTTACGATGCAACATCTTGATTTTAATATCATTCAACTGGATCTTGGCTATAGAAACGATCACGTACAACGCAGGGCAGAAGCAGATAATAAATATGTCAGAAGTCGTGGACTTTCCGGCGGAAAACTTAGTGATAGAGACTTTACCCTTCACCAATTCCATAGTGCTGCTCAATGGAATATCTTCAAAAAAGGCTATCTGAAAGTACAATACAATCATTCCGAAAGAGCTCCGGAAGTGAACGAACTGTACTCAGGAAACAATCATTTTGCTATTCTAACAGAAGAAAATGGTGATGACAGGCTGGATAAGGAAACCGCAAATACGGTTGAAATAGGAGGGGGCTTAAACCTAAAGAACTTCAGAGTATCAGCCAACTGGTACCATACGTCTTATAAAAATTACATTTATCTTGCCCACACGGGGCTTTCCAGGGAAGTTTTCCTTGTCAAAGAATGGCGTTCTGATGATACAGAAATCAACGGAATTGAAGCAGAAGCAGCTTATAAAGCAGATCTGGGGAAAATAGGGAAGTGGGAGATAGGTGGATATTATGATCTGGTGAGAAATATAAGTGTAGCCGACAGCTCGATAAGAAAATGGAGCGATGGGGATTATATGCCCAATATGCCTACAAGCCGTTTTGGGTTCAATCTGGAAGGCAATATACAGAACTTCAGCCTGAATCTAAGTTTAGATCATTATTTAAAACAAAAATATTTAGGGAAAAATATTAATCCTGAGCTTCCTATGCCAGCATTTTCATTACTGAATGTCCGTTTAGCATATAAAGACAGCAGTTTAGGTATCGGTGATCTGGAATATTATATTATAGGAAATAATCTACTGAATTCTGAGGCGAGGCTTCAAAACTCTCAATTAAAATTTCTAAGTCCGCTTCCTGGAATTAATATTTCAGTAGGGGTTAAAATCACAATATAAACCCTATTATTATACCTGAAAGAAGACATGCATTTTATACACATGTCTTCTTCTTATTATTGGTATTTCATTATTTCAAATCTTCTATATTGTTTATTAGATAACATTGTTCCCATTGTTTCATACCGATTTTAGGATAGTAACCCTCAGCTTTTGGTGCTGCTAATAGAATCAGTGTAGCTTGTGGAGTATGCTCTTTTGTCAACCGGATCAATTCTTTTCCAATTCCTTTCTTTTGGTAATTCTCATCAACTGCCAAATCTGAAAGATAAGTGCAAAATGCAAAATCAGTTAATGATCTAGATACTCCGATCAATTTTCCATTGTCACGTGCTGTTGCGATAAGGTTTGCATGTTGCAGCATTCCCATTATTCTTTCCGGTTCGTTTATCGGACGCCTTTCTCCTAATGTAGAATTTATCAGGACATGTGTAAATTCTTCTATTCCGATTTTTTCTTCAATTTGATAGGTAATCATTTTTTATCTTTTTTAATTATTATTATTTTAGAAAATATGGTCTGATGGAGCTTCCTGTCTTTCAGACATTCCATAATTTCGTATTACTGAAGCTACCCGTAATTTGTAATCTTCAAACACAGAGTTTCGTCCTGCCTGCTGTGCATTCCTGTGCGTGGTTCTGTTGCGCCATTCTTTTATACTTTCTTCATTTTCCCAAAAAGAGAGGGAGAGGATCTTTTTAGGATCCACAAGACTTTGAAATCGTTCGATGGAAATAAACCCGGGAATCTCTTCCAGCTCTGATCTTAGGGGCTTTGCTATATCTAAATATTCATCCTTTTTCCCTTCTTTAGGGACCACTTCAAATATTACGGTTATCATATTTTACTTTCAATTAAAAATTTATTTCTCAAAAACTATTTTGATTTACAGGACAAAATTATATTTAATTTGGACTACATTTGTACTCCAGATCGAACATATAAAGTAGTCCAGAATGTTTCCGTTTGAACATATCATCAGTATCGACAAAGAAAAAAAGCTTCCTGTCTACAGACAGATCGCGATATCTATTATTAATGCTATACAAAATGGAAATTTAAACACTGGAATGCCTCTTCCCAGCACCAGAGAACTCGCAAAAATACTGGGTGTACACCGCAAGACTGTGACAGCTGCGTATGAGGAGCTCAATGCCCAGGATTGGATATCAATTATTCCACGGAAACAAGTCAGGGTATCTGAACATATTCCCAATCTAAAACCACAAAAATGGAATGCTCAGGATTCATCTGTATCGTATGAAAATAATTTCAACCTTCCACTTCACACATCCAAGAAAGATCCGTCTCAGCAGGAACTCATTGCGGCTCCTGAAATACTTATTGATGATGGGCATCCTGATATTCGCCTTTCTCCTATAGATGAATTGTTGAAAATTTACCGCGGCTATACCTCGAAAAATTTTACAATTAAAAATGCAGTGGTCGGGATAAGTCAAGGGACATTAAAATTAAGAGAAGAGCTGTCCAGATACTTATCTGTGACAAGAGGATTGAATATTTCTGCTGATAATGTATTGATTACCCATGGTGCACAAATGAGTATTTATTTATCAGCTCAATTGCTTTTACAGGAAGGAGACACTATTATTTTAGGAAAACCAGGATATCCTATTGCCAACAGTGCATTTGAAAAGACAAAAGCCTCTGTTGTGGAAATTCCTGTAGATGAAAACGGATTAGACATCAATGCTCTCGAAAATATATGTAAAAGGAACAAGGTAGCAGCCTTATATATCATTCCTCATCATCATTATCCTACAACGGTAACATTGAGCGTGGAAAGAAGAATGAAGGTATTGGAGCTTTCAAACCGGTATTCGTTTGCAGTCATTGAGGATGATTACGATTATGATTATCATTATTCCTCCTCGCCTTATTTACCTTTGGCAAGTGGAGCCCATAAAGGGAACATCATCTATATTGGTTCCTTTTCAAAAATAATAGGTTCTTCCATTCGTATTGGCTTTATGGTGGCTCCTAAAAATTTTATCCAGGAGGCTCTCACTTTACGAAAAGTGATTGATATTGGTGGTGACGGATATATGCAAAATGCGTTGGCTGAACTGATTAGAAATGGAGATTTAGGAAGGCACCTGAAGAAAACAAAAAAATGTTACCATCAACGGAGAGATTATCTGAATACACTTTTGCATCATCATCTAAGACCTTACGCATCTTTTTCTTTACCAGATGGTGGTCTTTCAGTCTGGATACAATTAAAACATCCATACAACATTAATACATTGAAAATGAGTTCACAATTACAAATCAAACGAATCTGTGAGAAAGAAAATGCTTTTCGATTTGGCTTTGCTTCAATGAATGAGAAAGAGCTGGAGGAAGCTATTTTATTATTAAAGAAAATTCTCACCACAGAATAGGGAAGATCCTCTAAAAGAAAAGAGCATTTGATCGATTTTATCCAAAGGTTCTTAAAGAGTACAATCATCATTTCGGGTGGTTTTTACCAAGCTTATTTTTATAAAAATTAATCAAAAAAAAACTTAAAAAAAAGAGGTTATTTGTTTTAATACGACAAGTTCTGTCGCTGTGCGTCTCTATCTTTATAGTAGAAATAAGATAAAGAATCCCGGGAAATTTATTGTCTTAGTAAATCAAATTTTAACCTTAAAACTCTTTTTAAAGTATGTACAAAAAACAATTAATAATCATTTTTCTCTTTTTATTTTTCATTTCCTATGCGCAGACTGAATTTATTACTTTGTGGAAACCTAATGTAAATGGCACCATTGATAATTCAATAACTTTTGGCGGCACTGGAACAAGCTACACCATTAGCTGGGAAGAAGTAGGCTATCCTCAGCATAGTGGACTTATGAATTCTGTAACCTCTAACAGCAGCAGTCCGATTACGATTTCTTTTGGGACATCTTTAAATACAAATCCTCTCCAAGCCACCTATAAATTGAAAGTATCAAATGGCAGTGGATTATTTTATGGATTTAGAGCCAGCCCAGACTATATAAATCCTAATGCAAATCTTGAACTTACTGAAATTAGCCAATGGGGAGATATTATTTGGCTTCAGCAATTTAATACAGCATTTGCAGGTTGTCCAAATCTTAACGTAACAGCTTCAGATACCCCCAATCTGACACAAATAAACAATCTATCACAAATGTTCTTTAATTGTTCGTCTTTGGCTGGAAATAACTCATTTTCTAATTGGAATACAAGTACAATTACCAATATGAATGGCATGTTTAGCAGAGCAAAGCTTTTTAATCAAAATATCGGAACCTGGAATACAGCGAATGTAACAGATTTTAGTGGAATGTTTTCTTTTGCAGCTGCTTTTAATCAAAATATTTCTGGCTGGAATACAGCAGCTGGAACCAACTTCTCTGTAATGTTCAAGGATGCTGTAGCTTTTAATCAGCCATTAAATTCATGGAATACAAAAAATGCTACTAATCTTAGATATGTATTTTCTAATGCTGCAGCCTTTAACCAACCACTTAATAACTGGAATACAAGTAAAGTAACGAGTTTTGAGTATATGTTTGAAAATGCTGTATCATTCAATCAACCCATTGGAAACTGGGATGTAAGTAAGGTCAGTTCTTTTGCCGGATTTAATATGTTTAATGGTGCTTTACTTTTTGACCAGGATATTTCTACCTGGAATATCAAGCTTCAAAACTTTGCAGGGAATTCAATGTCTTTTGGATTTAAAAACTCAGGGTTATCATGTACGAATTACAGTAATTTTCTAATTGCTCTGAATAATAATCCTGCATGGGCAAACTCAACCATTACATCTGGAAACATTGATGCAACGGGACTCGTTTATTCTACACCACAAGCCATTATGGCAAGAGCTCAATTGGTTAATAAAGGTTTTACAATTATTGGAGATTCCTATAATTCCGGTTGTTTTTTATCAACAGTAGAAACTTCAAAAAAAATAACAACTCCGGCTTATCCCAATCCAACAACAGGAGTGATAACTGTGGAGTCTACTGAAAACGAAAATGTTTATGTATACGATATCACGGGTAAAATCATTAAAAATATGACTTTAAATAAAGGGAAAAATAGTATTGATCTTACTGGTTATCCATCAGGGAATTATCTGTTAAAAGGAAATCATATTTTCACTAAAATAATCAAGAAATAACAGATCAGCTGAAAGGCTACTTATAAAATCAGCTCCAAAGTCTACGGATTTTGGAGCTTTTTATGGGTAAAATCGAAAAAAACATTAGCATTATTACAAATTTTATCAGCACAATCCATAAATTTGAGTCCTAACTAATATGCCATGATAAGAAAGTATTTACTATTTCTTTTAATTTTCACTTCCGCAACGTCTTCATTGCTTGCCCAGAATTACGAAAGATATAAAATACTAAAAGACACCATAATAAAGTCAACAAGTCTGGGATTTGATAAAAAAATTTCTGTAATGGTTCCCATAGAATGGCAAAAGAAGTCTAAGAACAAATTCCCATTAATTATTGTATTCGATAAACAAAATAAAAGGAGTAATAATTATATCCTCAATACAATTGACTATTTAACGAGTAATGAACAAATTCCTTCCTCTATCATAATAAGTGTTGAATCGGAACAAAGATATCGCTATCTTGAAACACAGTACAAAATTTCTGACCCAAACGGACTTGCCCTTGAGAATGAAAAATTTATTTTTGAACAGTTAATTCCCCTTGCTGAAAGAGATTATAAAGCTTCTGCTTTTAGGTTGTTGATTGGTCATTCAAGATATGGATATTTCACAACATCTCTATTTAATTCAAGAATAGCTGATTTGAATGGAATTATTTCTATGAGCCCGTTTTTTACTCAGGAAAATGTTGACCTAACAGATTCAATAAGTCAATTAAATAAGCGTTCTTTTCCTATAAAAAAGTATTATCGCTATGGAATTGGAAACGATTATCCTGAAGACTTCGTTAAGATGGATTCAGTCACTAAGAATATTCACAATCCATTTTTAGATATAAAAGGGTATAGGTTTAAAAATGCAGATCATAATGCAACGCCAGGCTTACTTATTAATACAGCTCTTTATGAAATATTTGAAGAGTGGTCTGCAATTCAGGCAAAATATATTTCAAATAAACAAACAGACTTAAGTATTAAATCATCATTGGATAAAGAAATACAGTCCAATTACGGCGTAAAACTCAATTTTTCACTGGGTATTTTAAATGGAAAAGGTTGGTACTTTTATAATGAAAAACAATATGACAAAGCCATTCAAGCTTGGAAAATATTGACAGATTCTTATCCAAACTTTTCAGAGGCTTATTTAAATATTATAAAGGCTAAGATCCAATTAAAACAGGATTACTCTGAAACGATCAAAGAATTCACCAACTCATTAGCAACTTCTGAATTGTACAACGAAAAGGATAAGAAGGATTTAGAAATTGAATTGCGTAAAATAATTAAATAGAAGTTAGCTAAACTGAAGTACTATTTGAGTGATAATTGGTTATGATTAAAATTATAATAGATAAGAGGGCTAGCCAAATGAGAATGACGTCTTTTGAAAAATGAACACAATATTCAATTTAACATAATATAAATTATAGGACTTTTATTATTTTATTAAAATAGAGCATTAACCTACTCAGAATCCATTATTTTCCAAATTTTTCTTCCAGATATTCTTTAACGACTTCTAAGAACTCTTCTTTGGTCATATACTTATCCAGAAAAGTTTCCAGGTTTCCTTTATTTTCTATTTCCTCAAAATAATTTTCATGGTCTGTACTGTATACTGTTGGATTATTTTGGTCAGGATCTGTAAGGCATACAAAATAATGATCCGGATATCCGTACGAAAAAAATATACAGATAAATTCCATTTCTGTTCCTTGTACAGTTTCTCTGATTTCATTTTCCTCTACAAACCCATCTAGCTCGCCAAAATCTTTTGAATCTTCCCTAAACGGTAAAAACAACCAGTCTTTATAAAAATCCTGTCCATAAAACTGTTCATGATTTGAAAAATAATGCTCCAGCAAATCTTGATAAAAAGTGTCTTTATTGCTGATATACAAATTCTTGTTACTTTCGTAGAATTGGTCTATTCCATAAACATCCCATTCCTTATCGTATAAATAATTGCTGAATTTCAGACTCTTCCAGTTCTCTGCAAAGCTTTTTTCGGCGCTTACACCTTCTGTATTTCCGCCTAATACGTTCAGTTTTTCTATTATTTCAGTATACATTATGTTAAATTAATAATTTAAATCACTTAAAATCAACCTAATAAAATATTTCCTATAATCTTTTAGTTGATATTTTCCCTGCCTTCACCTCTAATATTATGTTAAATAGTTGCTATTATAAACCTTATAAAGTGGCTATTTCATGATCTATAAAAGTACAAAATCTTGTCACACGACAACTTTTATGATGATGAAACATAATACCTTTATCCTAATCCAAAAAAAAATAATATGAAACCTACAATGATCTGGTCCAATCTGGCTGTAGCCAACCTGGAACGTACGCACAAATTTTATACTGAATTAGGATTTAAACCGAACGGCCCGCATACTTCGGACCAACTGGTAAGCTTCTTTTTCGGGGAAAAGGATTTTATTATTCATTTCTTCTTAAAACATATCATAGAATCTAACCTGAAGCAGATACAATTCTGTGACACAGAGAAAGCAAACGAAATAGTTTTTACCCTATCAGCCGATACTAAAGATCAGGTAGATGCATGGGCCCAAGAAGTTGAAAAAGCTGGCGGAAAAATTATTTCAGAACCGGAAAGTTTTGGAGACCACTATTATGGTTTTGTTTTTGCCGATCCAGATGGTCATAAGTTTAATGTTTTTAATATGTAACCTGGAAAATATTTTCCCTATATTTGAACTTCAACAAATAAATATGAACCGCGCGAACTGTCTGCCTCCTCCGGCACCTTAATATTTTCAAATTAATTTGAAGCGTTCTTATGCCATTAAAAATATAATGGCCGGAATTATTATGCTTCAGATTCTGACAAAAAAATATTAATTCAAATCTTTACAGTTCATTCTCAATGAAAAAATCATATGTAGTATTACATCTGGCCGTGGTATTGGCTGGATTCACAGGTGTGTTCGGAAAATTAATCACCCTTAATGAAGGCTTACTGGTCTGGTACAGACTCCTCTTCTCCTCTATTATTTTATTCTTTATTTTAAAATTGCTGAGAATTCCTTATAGACTTTCTACACAGGAAAAAATCCGTATAATGAAAGCTGGGCTGCTTATCACTATGCACTGGCTTTTTTTCTACGCCAGCATCAAATACTCCAATATCTCAATCGGTGTAGTCTGCTATTGTCTCACCAGTTTTTTTACGGCTGTATTTAAACCTTTGATCGACAGAGAGAAATTTAAAATCTCAGAGTTGCTTCTCAGCACATTAACTTTGTTGGGGATCAGTCTGATCTTCCATTTCGATGCCTCTTACCAGCTGGGAATTATGCTAGGTGTTATTTCTTCTGCTTTAGGAGCGCTCTACACCATTTATAATAACCGTTTGGTAAGACACTTTGACACCAAGGTGATCAACTTTTACCAGATGATTGGCGGCACTTTAGGCCTCGGAGCACTTTTGCCCATATACCTCGTTATTTTCCCGGCAGATAGCATAGTACCTGACTTGAAAAACACGGCTTATTTGAGCATTTTGGCTCTTTTTTGTACAGTTGGGTTATATGTGGCTTTTGCAGAGGTTTTGAAGAAAATTCCAGCATTCACTGTGAACCTAACCTTCAATCTGGAACCTGTTTATGCCATTATTATAGCTTTTCTGTTTTTTGGAGAAAGCAAAGAAGTAGGATTTCCATTTTATATAGGATTGACGTTCATTATTGCTTCTGTAATTTTGCAGACACTTATTTCACTGAAGAAAGTAAAATAATACCTAAAGCTGTTAAACAGTTTTATTTAAACCATACCAAAAGATGACATCTTTTAAACCACAAATCGAAGATTCAACGAAGTTAAAAGTCACAAAAGTTTTGAACACTTAAGTTTATTAAGTTCCTGCTTTGCGTATATAAAGTACACTAAAGTTGTTTAAAAATCTTTGATTTTTCTCTTAGGTGAACTTACTATACAGGAGGATATTAAAACTTTCTAAAGTGTACTAAAGTGTTTTAAAATTACAATGTCTAGATTCTATTTTAGTCACAAAAGTTTTGAACACTTTAGTTATTTTAAGTTTCCTACTTTGTGTATATGAAGTACACCTAAGCTTTGAAAATCTTTGATTTTCTTCTAAAGTGAACTTATGGATAATACACATTCTAAAATGTACTAAAGTGTTTTAAAATAATACGATGTTTGGATTCTTTCGGAATGACAATCAAACCATGTCAAGGTTTTGAACCTTGACATGGTTTACAAATTTTCACTTTAATTACAACAGTTTCTGAACACTTAAGCTGTACTTTCCTGAGTGAGCTAAAGCATTTTAAAATAAACTTTAGAATGCTATTTATTCATTCCCAAACTGTTATACAGCTGTACCTGCCATATTCCCAGTACCTCTTTTAGCATCACAAATGTAAATGCTGCATTATAGCTGTTCGGAAATATCGTTATTTCGGTATCTATAAAATCTGATGCCTGTGGAATGGGTTTTAATCCAAAGGTCTGAAACAGAGAAACAGATCTCTTCATATGAAAACCGGAAGTCACCAGATACACACTGGAAGGGGCCATTTGCTTTACTATTTTGCTGGAATATTTTGCGTTTTCATAGGTATTCATACTTTTATCTTCCTTAATAATATCAGAATCTGGCACCCCCATCTTTTTAAAATTTTCACTGAATACTTCAGCTTCACTTGTATGCCCTCTTCCTTTTCCGGAAATTAATATTGTACAAGGTTGATTATTTTTCTTGTATTCATGATACAATTGATAAGCGGTGACAATTCTTGAATAAGACATGGTATGTAGTTTTTCTGTATTGTCAAAATTTACAACCCCGCCACCCAATACTACAATAACAGCGCTCTGAGAAGCTGTATTTTTAGCATTAGAAGTATTAACATAACTTTTCTGCAGATATCCGGAGGTTAGCTTACCTAAGAAACCATTTCCTATAAAGATAATCATCAAAACGGCCCATATACAGATTCCTATCCTTAGATTTTTACGCTTATTTTTTCTTTTCAACAGGGTTATAATAACTACCGCAAGAAATATTAAGAAATAAGGTTCTGTAAAAAGCTGAAAAACACGGAATAAAAGGTCTAGTAAAAATTTCATCTATGATAATATTGATTAATGTTTAGAAACATTGGATGTACAAAGATAAGGGTAATTTCGTGAGTGCTACCATTGTCAATATATTTCAATAGCCTGTTTAAAGTAATTTCACTTTTAATTTAATAATTTTATAAGATTAGAATATTGAGTACAATGGATTATCAAACCTTCCCACCACAACCGGATCTGGCTTCTATCATAAAATGCTACTGGACTCTGGACAGCCCCAGAGAAGCTGTTCCGCAGGTACAAATCATTGTTCCGGATGGCTGCATGGAAATGATCATTCATTATGGTGATCTTTATAATCAATATATTGATGGAAAACCTGTTCTACAACCCAGAAGCTGTGTTTTTGGACAGTTGACTGAACCCTTGAAAATAGAGCCCACAGGTATTACCGGTATTTTCTCTGTTCGTTTTCATCATGATGGATTCATTCCATTTGCCACAATTCCTATTAAAGAAATGGATGACCAGGCTATTCCGCTGGAAAAACTCTTTGGAATACAGGGAGCTGAATTGGAAGAAAATGTATTGAAAGCTACAACAGTACAGGAAAAAATAAACATTGTAGAAACGTTTCTACTAGAAAGACTTAATACAGAAACCATTGACAGAATTGTACAATCTACTGTAGATTTACTTTTGAATGTCGATGGAAAAATATCAGTCAATGAACTTTCAAAACAAACAAATATTAATAGAAGACAACTGGAACGTAAGTTTTCTTCAGCCATTGGATTGAGTCCGAAACAGCTTTCAAAAACCATTCGGCTTCAAACGACAATCAAACATCTTCTGAATAAAGAATATGCCAGTCTTACAGCGCTCGCCTACGAATCTGAATATTACGACCAGGCCCATTTTATCAAAGATTTCAAGGAATTTACAGGGTTTACCCCCAAAGAATTTTACGGAGATACCCTGCAGATGTCTCTTTTATTCTACAGAGAAGATTCCTGATGTCGCATTTTTACAATTTTAAAGCACCTTTTATTTTGAACTTTGCTGAAATAAAATAATTAGGCAATGAAAACAAAATTAATCCTTGCAATAATCGGTCTATCCATTGCAACCAGCTGGACACAACAACAACAAAGTGAAATTAAAAAAATTGAATGGCTTCTCGGCACCTGGGAAACCAAAACCTCCAAAGGAAGCCTCTACGAAACCTGGACCCGGAAAAGTGACACTGAACTTCAGGCAAAAAGCTATTATCTGAAACAAAAAGACACCATCCTTTTTGAATCTGTACGCTTGGTAGAAAAAGATAAAAAACTGCATTACATAGTATCTGTCAAAGGTCAGCATAATGAACAGCCTGTTGATTTTGTCTCAACTTCTATGTCTAAGCCCAACTCACTTATATTTGAGAATCAAGAAAATGACTTTCCCCAAAGAATTACTTACAAAAAGATCCGCAAAGATTCTTTATTTGCTGAAATCTCCGGGATGATGAACGGAAAAATGGCCAGACAGGCATTCCCTATGAATAAGATACAGTAAATAGTGTCCTTTTTATCTTGCTTATCATAACCAGGGGTTTTCATTTATAAAGCTATACAACGTATTGACAGCAACAGACAATTGAAAATAATTTCATCTAATTTATCTTTTTGTTTATACAAAATTATTTATACATTTGCAGTCATTAAACAACACACTCTTTAGTGTGTTAATAAAAAACCAATACCTACCCCAGTGAAAAAGCAGAAAAGTTTCGCCGTTTTTATGGCTGTAATCCATATATTTTTGGACAGACATTTTTGTAGACAAAACAACAAAAACTCCTCCTTACATCTTAAGAGGCGAATGCAATCTTAAGCAGATAAAAAACAGATACTTGTATAATAAAAATTTAAACCATTAAGAATAGATAAGCAATTAAGAATATCTACAGACATTCTTGAAACATACGCTTAACTCAAGTTTATTTGAGTCTTAACTTCACTTAAAATCTTAAGAATCCTTAATGGTAAAAAATAATTTCACGCGAATCAGGATGATATCGCAGATGATTATATTCTAAAAAACGGTGTAATCCAAAATCTACGAGAGATCAATCTCTGCTCCATCAGGCAAATTTACGTACCCATCCTTAGCTCACTGAAAGAAAGAAAATCATATTTTTAAAAATTTACATTTAAATTAAAAAATAACAATTATTATTGATTAATTAGCTTACATATTATTAAAAGATTATAAACAAATTTGATTTCAAAATTAATATTGTCTCAATGCAATATGGTTTAAAAAAAAATACATTTGTCTTGTAACTTTAATACAATCAATGATATGTCAACAGTTCTTAAAACATTTGTAGCTTATCTTAAAAGACCTGCTCTTTATCCTGAACTGGGCAGAAAAATTATTAAAAATACAATAAACAGAAGAAGCCCGTTCAAAGGAAAAGCAAAAACAAATACCTGGGCTGCCTCCATAGCAGTATCTCAAAAAGAAGCGGTTTCCAGGCTTTTCTCTATGGATACTGATCATTTCAGAGAAGTATATGCTGATACTCTGGAAAAAGCAAACTTAAAAGAAAAAGAATGCCCTATTACAATGGGCGGCCCTGGTGCCCTGGAGCTTATTTATTATGCTTGTGAATTTACCAAAGCACAAAATGTTCTTGAAACAGGAGTGGCTTATGGATGGTCTTCTTTAGCCATACTACTTTCAATTAAAAAAAGAAATGGCACGCTATATAGCTCAGATATGCCTTATCTTGCTCAGGATGGTGATCGCTATGTAGGTTATATTGTTCCTGAAAGCCTCAAAAAGTTTTGGAAGTTATTTCGTTTTGCAGATAGAGAATCTTTGCCTAAAATCTTTAAAAAAGTATCCTTTTTTGATGTTTTCCACTATGATTCTGACAAAAGTTACTATGGAAGAATGTGGGCTTATCATCAAATCTATAAAAGATTGAAATCTGGTGCAGTATTTATCAGTGATGATATTGGCGACAATTCTGCCTATCAGGATTTTTGTAATAAGAAAAAGATTAAGACTTCTGTAGTACAATACAGTGGAAAATATATCGGAATTTTTATAAAATAAATAAAATCTGCGCAAAATTAACCATATTCAAATTCTTAAACCATTAAGAACAGATGAAGTTGTTAAGAATAATTAAGAGAATATCTGAAGATATTCATAAAGCAGAATGCTTCATTCAAATTTATTTGAACCTTAACTTTACTTAAAACCTTAAGAACCCTTAATGGTTTAGAAAAAATCTCTCGCGGATCAGGCAGATACCGCAGATTCTTATGTTTACTCTATCTGCGCAATCTCCTAAATCTGCGAGAGATTATCATCCGCTTCTTAGGCAAGTTCACTTGTCCATCCTTAGCCTATTTAAAAATATAAAAGCCTTTATCTTAAAGCTTTGCGTTTAAAAATTCTAATAAAATATTTGAACCATTAAGAATAGATAAGTTGTTAAGAATAATTAAGAGAAGATCTAAAGATATTCAAGAAGCATAACGCTTAACTCAAATTTATTTGAGTCTTAACTTCACTTAAAACCTTAAGTACCCTTAATGGTTAAAAAAAATCTCTCGCTGATCAAACAGATATCGCAGATATTATACTTAAAAAAATCTGCGCAATCTCCTAAATCTGCGTGCAACAATTAAAAAATTTTATCCTTCATAATCTACTCCCCTTTCCAGAACAATCTGGTTTCTACATTGCATTGAAGATATTATTCATAATAGTGACAATAACCATACTTCACTTAGTTACCTTCTTAAAAAAAAATAAATCTTACAGAAGCCGTTAAAATTTAATTGAAACAAAATTAAATATACAATAATGTTAAAAAGCCTACTCCTTCAAACCATAAACTTATCTTAAAATCCTACTCCACAACTACTTATTATCAATATTTTTCATACATTCACGTGATTTTATAAAAGCATATTGAAAACTCTTGTTTACTACTATTTTTAATGAATACATTGAAAATAGATCAATTAACAGTAACAAAACAAGTATAATTTTCAATTAAAAGCACAATCATATATATGTTGAAAAATTTTAAAACCGTTCGTTTTTTACTTCTTCTTCCGCTTACATTTTGTGTGTTCGGTTTTCGTCCTCCCAGCAATGAAGAAGAAAAGATGCAGATCATCATGGTCAATACAAAGAATATTTTGTCTTATCTGCATTACAGCCCAAAACCTATTAATGATGCGTATTCAAAAGAAGTGTATAAACAGTATTTTGAATCTATAGATCCTACAAAAATATATTTCCTCCAATCTGATATGGATGAGTTTCGTAAATATGAAACCAAATTGGATGATTATCTGAATACCGGAGATTTGACTTTTTATAAACTGACAGTCGATAAATTGTATCAAAGGATTGATGAAATTGATAAAATGACCAAAGATATTTTCAGTAAGCCGATCAATCTGGAAGAAGATGAAATACTGACTTTGGAACCTAAGCTGAAAAATGCATCGGCCAACAAACAGCAGCAGTATAATGAATGGAGGAAATATGTGAAATACAATATTCTGCAGGAAATAGAATCCATGAACAGGAAAAGCGAAGAAAAAAAGAAGGCAGATTCTGATAATAAAGAAAACAGCAGTAAGCCCGAAGTACTGAGCCAGGATGAAAAGGTAAAAAAAGCGACAGAAAATGTTAAAGATCTTCTGGAAGAAAAGTTTATCCGATTCAAGAAAAGAAAAAAAATGGATTGGTTTACGGTATATATGAATGCCTATACTCATATTTTTGATCCGCATACAAACTATTATTCACCGCAGGGCAAAGAAGATTTTGATACTGACTTCAAAGGAAAAATAATCGGAATAGGTGCACTAATCCAGGAAAAGAAAGGAAACCTCTTTATCGGTACATTATCCATTGGAGCTCCGGCATGGAAGACCAAGCAACTGACGGAGGGAGATAAAATTTTAAAAATAAAATCTAACCCCAATACAGATCCTGTAAATGTTGCTGATATGCTTTCCAGCGAAGCCATACGATTAATCAGAGGTGAAAAAGGATCGCCAATTACTTTAACGGTAGAGAAAAAAGACGGTACCGTTCAGGATGTAACCATGCTTCGGGAAGAAATAACTCTTGAAGATACTTTTGCCAAAAGTATAATCGTAAATGCATCCGATAAAAAATACGGATTGATCAATTTACCAAAATTCAATGCTGATTTTGAAGATAAAGATGGCAGAAATGCATCTGACGATATTAAAAAAGAAATCATCAAACTTAAGGAGCAAAATATCCAGGGAATTGTTCTTGATCTTAGAGGCAACTCCGGAGGGTCTTTAACGGAAGTTGGAGATATTATGGGTCTTTTCATGGATGCAGGTCCTTATGTGCAGGTGAAGGATGGAAATGGAAAGATTACCACCTTAAAAAATAAAAATGAAGCCCCCATCTGGAACGGCCCACTTGTGATTCTACAAAATGAATTATCTGCTTCTGCGGCAGAAATTTTATCCGGCGTAATGCAGGATTATGGAAGAGCAGTTATCATGGGATCTCCTGTATCATATGGAAAAGGAACCGTTCAGGTGTTTGTAGATTTGAACAGGTTTCTCAATACTCAGGAAGACTTTGGTTCCATAAAACTAACTATTCAGAAATATTATAGAATCACCGGAGAATCTACACAGAGAAAAGGAGTAAGCTCAGATATCCAGATGAAAGATGTCTTTTCTTACGCAGACATAGGTGAAAAATATGATGACTATGCATTAGCTTGGGATAAAATACCGGGAACAAGCTTCACCAAACGAAACTTTCTCAATATTCAGGCTTTGCAGAAAGTAGGTACAGAGAGAATTGCTAAAAACGATAATTATAAATTATTACTTGAATACGCCCAATGGAGAGAAAATCTGGGTAAAGAAAAAACAGTGCCTCTGAGCATGCAAAAATACAGCGACCTGATGAAGGAGAGAAAAGCTCAGGATGATAAATTCAAAGTTTTGCAAACATTAGAAAGCGGTCTTCAATTCACCCTATATCCCAAGGATATTGAAAGAGAGAAAAATGATGCAGCATTCAAAAATAAATCGGAATTATGGGTTAAAAATCTGAAAAAAGATCTCTATCTGCAGGAAGCCATCCATATAGTTGAAGATCTGGAAGTAAGATCTTAAGCGTACTTCTTATTCAAAAATTCAAAATTACAGAGCTCAAAAGTGTATTCCCTACATTTTTGAGCTTTTTTTATTAAAATCAAAAATTTTATATAAAATATTTGCGTAGCTAAATAACTACACATATATTTGTAGTCAAATAACTACACGATGAATTTAAGAAGAGATGTTTTTCAGGCGATTGCAGATCCTACGAGACGATCTATATTAATTTTGGTGGCGGCACAGTCGATGACAGCGGGAGCCATCGCCTCCAATTTTGATACGGCAAGACCTACCGTTTCAAAGCATCTCCAGATCCTCACCGAGTGTGAACTGCTAAGATCTGAACAAAACGGCCGCGAAATTATCTATCACCTCAATCCCAATAAAATGAAAGAAATAGCCGATTTTATAGAACCATTCCGCAAAATGTGGGACGAAAAGTTCAACAAGCTGGAAAGTGTAATGAAAGCGTATCAAAACTTGAAAAAAGGGTAAAAAGAGATAAAAGATGAGAGACGAATAGATCATAGACTTCAAATAGTATCAATTTTCTCCCACTCTAAAACCCTCAAACCCTCCTACTCTAAAACTCTCCAACTCAAGAAAACTCAAAATATGGAACTCAAAACAAAAATCCACGCTGAAGACGGAAAACAGGAAATTTTCATTACCAGAGAATTTGATCTTCCCGTAGAACTCCTTTTCAAAGCCTATACAGAAGCTGAACTTTTCGAGCAATGGATGGGAACCAAAGTCACCAAATTCGAAAACAAACAGCACGGAAGTTACCGCTTCGAAACATCAAACCCTCAGGGTGATGTGGTTTTCAGTGCCAATGGAACTATTCACGACATTGTTCAGAATGAGAAAATTATAAGAACTTTTCAAATGGAAAACACTCCATTTCCTGTTCAGATAGAGTTTTTAGAATTTGAAAAATTAACAGATACAACAAGCAAAATTACCATTCAAACCGTATATAAATCGGTAGATTTCAGAGACCAGCATCTGAAAATGCCTTTTGCACAGGGTATTAATATTGCACACAATCGTTTACAGGAAATAATAGGTGGCAGGTAGCAGATAGTAGGTTTCAGGTTGTCTATCATAGAGATAATCTCATTCCAAAAACCCAATATTCACAACTCTCCCATCCTAATACCCTAATACCCTAATGCCCTAATACCCTCAAACTCTCCAACTCTAATACTCAAGAAACCCTCAAACCCAAAACACATGAATACAAAAGTTGATTTTTTCTTTAATGATGCCAAGCAATGGCAAAAAGAATTTGAAAAATTAAGAACAATTGCCTTAAGCACCGACCTTGTAGAAGATTTAAAATGGGGATGCCCCTGCTATACCTATGAAGGGAAAAATATTTTCCTGATCCACGGTTTTAAAGAATATTGTGCAATTCTCTTCTTTAAAGGAGCTTTGATGAAAGATCCTGATCAGATTTTGATTCAGCAATCTGAAAATGTACAGGCTGCAAGACAGGTTCGTTTTACCGATGTACAACAAATTAATGATCTGGAGAAAGTTCTTCGATCTTATATGTTTCAAGCTGTTGAAATTGAAGAATCAGGCGCTAAAGTTGAATTGAAGAAAACAAAAGAGTTTGAAATAGCTGAAGAGTTTCAAAGTAAACTGGATCAGAATCCGGCACTGCAGGAAGCTTTCAAAGCATTAACTCCGGGAAGACAAAGAGCCTATCTGCTCCAATTTTCCTCCGCAAAACAGTCCAAAACCCGTGAAGCCCGCATTGAAAAATGCATTCCACAAATAATGGACGGAATAGGATTAAACGACTAACTATAAAAAAAACAGATCATGAACACACCACAACAATCACAAAAAAGAACGAAGATTATTTACTGGATATTTACCGTATGGATGGCCCTGGGAATGGTTTCCACGGCCATGGTCCAACTGATGCAAAATAAAGATGAACTGGCCAATTTTACCAACTTAGGCTATCCTGCTTACCTGATGACCATCATTGGAATATGGAAAATTCTGGGTGTCATTGCCATACTTATTCCTAAGCGACCCCTATTAAAAGAATTGGCCTATGCCGGCTTTTTCTTTGTCATGTCAGGAGCTGTAATCTCACATCTTATTGTTGGCGACCCGGCTGGCAGAACTTTTCCGGCAGTATTATTATTGGCCCTGGTTATTATTTCCTGGTATTTCAGACCTGCCGACAGAAAAGTCACTATTATTGATTAATAATTTTAATATTAAAAATCACAAAACCTAACATCTCTCTAAAACGCTAAACCCCAATATAATAATTTCAGAACAATTTTAAAGATAAAGAGTCAGAAATTTTATCACAAGTAAAATCCTTGTGCCTTAAACAAAACCTCATCAGCGAAACTTGCGCTTTTACGATTTCCAACAACACAACACAACACAACACAACAAACTGTAAAACAAAATTTGATATGAAAAAGAAACTAACCCAGGAACAAATCAACGAACTTTTAAAAACACTAAAAGCCCGTTTTGAGAAAAATATGAACCGTCATAAAGACCTGAAATGGGAGAAAATCCAGCAAAAACTGGAAGCCAGCCCGGAAAAATTATGGTCTTTAAACGAAATGGAAACTACAGAAGGCGAACCCGACGTTGTAGATTACAATAAAAAAACAGACGAATACTCCTTAATTGACTGTTCGCCAGAAAGCCCAAAACGCCGAAGTCTCTGCTATGATTATCAGGCGTGGGATTCCAGAAAAGCCAACAAACCTGAAAGCAATGTCATTGATACCGCTTCTGAAATGGGCATCGAGCTTTTGACGGAAGAACAATACCGCCACCTTCAGGAACTGGGAAAATTTGATCTTAAAACCTCAAGCTGGATCAAGACACCTCAGCAAATTCGGGAACTTGGAGGCGCCCTTTTCTGTGACAGAAGATACAACACCGTATTTACGTATCACAACGGTGCAGATTCTTATTATGCAGCGAGAGGATTTCGGGGAAGTTTGAAAGTGTAGATTAGGGTTTGAGAGTTTGAGAGTATTAGGGTGTAAGTGTGCAAAGAAAATCAAGGATTTTCAAAGCTTAGGTGTACTTTACATCCACAAAGTAGGAAACTTTAAATAACTAAAGTGTTTAAAACTTTTGTGACTTTTGTGGTTAAAATAGAATCTAAACATTATAATTTAAAACACTTTAGTACACTTTAGAAAGTGTAATATCCTCCTGCATAAATAAGTTCACTTTAGTAGAAAATCAAAGATTTTTAAAAACTTAGGTGTACTTCATATACACAAAGTAGGAAACTTAAAATAACTAAAGTGTTAAAAATCTTTTGTGACTTTTGTGGTTAAAATAGAATCTAAACATTGCAATTTTAAAACACTTTAGTACACTTTAGAAAGTATAATATCCTCCTGCATAAATAAGTTCACTTCAGTAGAAAATCAGAGGTTTTCAAAAACTTAGGTGTACTTTACATCCACAAATTAGGAAACTTAAAATAACTAAAGTGTTAAAAATCTTTTGTAACTTTTGTGGTTAAAATAGAAATCTAAACATTGTAATTTTAAAACACTTTAGTACACTTTAGAAAGTGTAATATCCTCCTGTGTAAATAAGTTCACTTTAGTAGAAGAAAATCAAGGATTTTCAAAGCTTAGGTGTACTTCATATACACAAAGTAAGAAACTTAAAATAACTAAAGTGTTAAAATCTTTTGTGACTTTTGTGGTTAACCCCCACCTCATTTCCAGTACAATTAGGAACCTTTCAGCCAGGGAGATTCCACGCTCCAGAATATAATTTTCACACCAAGATAATTTTCCGCATACTCTACAAACTCTTTTTTGGTAAAAGGTTTTTTAGTTTTAGGATTTTTATACGTAAGAGTTGGCTCCTGAACCGCCATAGCAACTAAAGGCAGCTTTCCTTTGTATTGATTAAAAAAAGGATAAGAGTTTTTCATCTGCGCTTTTTTATTCGGAACAATATCAGGCCCTCCCAGCCCTATATTATTTTTATATGCAAAATCAAACAGCCTGGACATATACTGGTGATCATTATCCCATTCACAAGGAAAAAAATTAACATATTGTAAGACGTAAGAATCATGGAAAGCACTTCTCGCAAATTTTAGATTTTCCAATTCAGCCTGAAAATAACGATCACAGCTAAAACCTGTTTTATCTGCTTTCATTTCTATATCTATTGATGTTTCCGGAAGATTAATCCCCTGAATCTTTCCATCAAATTTCTTTGCCAGCTCTCCTATCAACTTCTGAAATCTTTCACGGACAGCGGGATTCCATTGCTGAGTCACCCAGCCGCTTCCAACAGGTTTATTCTCACCCGGATTATCATATTGAGGAACCAATCCTCCCGCATACTCTTTATCATTCAAAACATAATCAGGAATATATCTTGCCTGTGGCTCAAAAAACCGGTCCTGAAGCTGGATAAATAGTTTTCTGTTTACGGAAGTTAAATAATCCAGATCTTTCTCAATAACAGAAAAATCATACACATCTTTTGATGTTTCCAAAGCCCTCCAGTTATAGACAATCTGTACTCCTCCAATATCTTTCCTCGTAATCATCTTTTCAATATCATGAAGGTCTCCCGACGAAGTATAAATATAATTTTGAGGAGCCTGTGCCGTCACAAATTGTAACCCTAAAATAAGTAATCCCAACCCTAGCACTTTGGTAATCTTTTTCATTAAAATCAATTTTAAAAGGTAAATCATTTTTCGTGCCTAAAAGCATTTATCATTTTTAATGAGCATTAAAATAGTACTTATTTATCGCCAATATTTTTAATATATAAATAGTATTGCTATTTTTAGAATTCAAAATTTAATTTTAACAATTTTGGGTATGAAAAAAACATTTATTTTTATATCTACACTTCTATCTACAGCATTCTATACACAAAAATGTAACGATGTTCATCAAAGTATAGATGCTTATGGCCAATTTAATATATCTTTTACAGAAAAACTGTTTGATAGTTTCTCTGAAACGATTACCGAAATAATTAATATAGAAGATAATAATCAGGATAATCTTAAGCTATTTCAAAATAAATTCCCGGAAATATATGATGGCAAGTGTTTAAAAATAACAACAAAAAAATATACAGAGTATTTTTTTTGTGACGAAGATCAAAGAGACCAAATTCCCGAAGACCGATATACTACCTTAGGAAAATTTAAACTTATTTCTATAATAGACGACTTTTATTTTTTTAAATATTCCGGGTTTGAAATCAGTGGTTATCTCATGTATAATGCAAAGGACAGCTTATTTTATTCTTTTGTGAGTAAGCCTATAATTTCACAAGACAAAAAATTCCTTTATTCATATAGCACTGATTTTTACGGCTTTAACTTAAATATCTTAACTTTAGATAATTATAGTGAATTAGTCTATCAATTACGCGGAAATTTTGACATAAAAGATCTGAAGCTTACACAATTTAAAAACACTGACCGCTATTCTATCATAATTAATCTAATACAAAAATTTATAACCAGAGATCAGGATTATAATATTATAGGAACAGAGTACTGTGATAGAAAAATAAGGATCAATTAATATTTCTTCTTAAAATTTCTTTTCTTAAATATTAATTTTCATCATAAAATCATTATCTCTTCGTATGTTACTTTCAATATACAAATACAATTGTTATTTTAGCAGATTAGAAATTTGATTCTAACAATTAAGGATATGAAAAAATTAATCTTATTGGGCGCTGTATCAGCTTTTTTAATCAACTGTAATAAGAAAACTGAAACTCCGGCTCCCAAAGTAGAAGCAGACACCATTGCTGTTGCCGAGCCTGTAATAGATACTCTTGGACCAAAATCGTTCTGTTATATCGGAACTACAGGAAAAGACAGTGTTTTGGTTTCTATTGATGACAACTTAGGAACAATCACCGGAAAATTATCTTATAAAAACAGTGAAAAAGACAGCTCAAAAGGAGATGTAACCGGATTCAAATCTGGAGATACCCTGAAGCTGACTTATGAATTCACTTCTGAAGGCAAAAAAAGCAAAGCAGATATTTACTTCCTTCAGAAAGATAATACGTTAACGGAAGGAATTGGTGATCATAAAGAAGAAGATGGACAGTCTAAATATGCTGACGACAAAAAGGTAAGCTATAAAGACGGTCAAAAGCTGAGTACTGCAGATTGTAAAGCAGTCAACAAAGCTTTAAAATAATCCATTATAAACAAAAACAGCCTTATTTCAAGGCTGTTTTTTTATGCTAATTCTGTTCAATAATTTCAATAAAACGATTTACAGCTTCATCTCCCGTACTCCATGAAGTAATAAGACGAATGGCTGAAGAATCTTCATCTATTTTCTTCCAGACATAAAATTCAAAATTTTCGGATAACACCTCAATAAGATGGTTATTCAGGATAGGAAAAATCTGGTTGGTATACGTATCGGAAAGAAATGCAGCTCCTTTTTTCTGTAAAGCCTTCTTAATTTTCATGGCCTGCTGATTGGCATGTCTTGCCAGATCAAAGTACAGATCATCTTTCATCAATTCCAAAAACTGAATTCCCAACAGTCTTCCTTTTGCCAGTAATGCTCCTTTCTGTTTGATATTAAAAGCAAAATCTTCCTGAAGAACAGGATTATTAATCACGATTGCCTCTCCTATTAAAGCTCCGTTTTTGGTTCCTCCAAGATAGAAAATATCGGTAAGAGCAGCTACTTTTTCTAACGTAAGATCACTGATTTCCGCTGTCAGACCATGCCCCAGCCTTGCTCCATCCATAAACAGATACAGTTTATTCTGCTTACAAAATGCTGAAAGCTCTTCCAGTTCTTTTGCCTGATAGATTGTTCCAAGCTCTGTAGAATTGGAAATATACACCAGTTTAGGCATTACCTGATGCGGTACATTACTATGTCCTTCTAAAACCGGGATAATATCTGATGGTCTTATTTTCCCGTCTGCTGTTTCAATGCTCAGTACTTTATGACCTGTAGCTTCAATAGCTCCGGTCTCATTATTCAGAATATGTCCGGGAGCGGCAGAAATAACACACTGATAAGGTTTTAAGATCGCAGAAATAACAATTAAGTTGGCCTGCGTTCCTCCTGAAACTAAAAAGACTTCCGAATCCGGATTGTTGATTTTTTCTTTAATTAATGTTTTAGCGCTTAATGAATACTCATCTTCTCCATAGCCAGCCTGCTGTTCAAAATTATACTGTAAAAGAGCCTGTAAGATATTCGGGTGGCATCCTTCAGAATAATCGTTTTTGAATGAAAATTTCATAGAGTAAAATTAAAAAATAAAAGAAAATTGGTCCTATGAAAAAGCTAAATATTTTTAAAAATTCAATGTCTGTACATATTGAGTTTATTTGACAACATCATTAGGCTGCCCAACCTGGAACCCTTTTTCGGGATTCATATATATTTTATATTTCTTTTTACATTTTTTTTCCAGCGGCTCAATAAAATAAGATATTCCATTCTCCATATAAGCTCCTGTCAGATTGCCGGAGGCGATAGTCAAAGTAATAAGCTTTGTGCCATCTTCGGATTTCCCTTTAAAACTGTATATTTTCTCTTTTCTCAATGCATCGGATGTTCTATCTGTCGTTATATATTTTGTCTCCTTACCATTGATATCATATAAATTAAAAATAATCTCTTTTCCTCCTCCCTTATTCAGTTTATTTTCCTTTATAAATTTTTTAGGATTAAAATTAAATGTAAAGCTTCGGGATTGCCCCGATACATTACAGAACAATGTAAAAAGCAGAAATAATATAATGTTTTTCATCTGAATGGTATTATATTGATACTTATACAAATTCTATACAAAAAAGGAGCTATAATGATATAGCTCCCTTTAAATATATAGTATCGATTATTTTTTGATAACTTTTGATTGATGAATCAGTGTTTTATTATTCAATAATTTTAACATATAAACACCGGTTTCAAATTTAGTAAAGTTAATTACTAAATTATTCAACGTATTACTCTCCATTAATCTTCCTGAGATATCATAAATTTCATAATGAGTGATCTTCTCGTCACTGTATACCTGAAGAAAATCTTTTACCGGATTCGGAACCAGACCAATAGTCTTTTTGGAAAGCTCTTTGGTACTTAATACAGAAGTAATATTTAAAGTAATATTGTTTCTGCTTAATTGGTAACAAACTTTAGCCTGATTAAGTTCAGCAATCGTTTTATTAACTAAGGCACTTTCTGCTCCGGTAAACGAAATACCCTGTACCGTATATGTTCCTATTGGTAAAGTTGTAAAGTTACCTGTTGAACTTGTAGCAATGATTGTATTGGTTGCTGTATTAATAGCTGCATAAGTGAAACTAACGCCCGCAGGTACACTTACAGTATCATAGAATTGCCCAGGTCCATTAATGCTAAGCACAACACTTGATCCTGCAGGAGTACTGCTCAGGTTTCTTGAAGTCATGAAATACTCTGCACCCTTTTCCAGATTTACAGTGAATGTTCTGTAATAAGTAAAGCTGGTACCAGTTCCGGAATACACCGCATTCGAAGTCAGGAAATTAGCAGTACCCGTCTGAGTTCCTTTATATAGAGTAATAGCTACTCCACTTGGAGAAGGATAGCTTAATGTATAACTTCCGGTTTCCGTTGCTTTGAATTTTAAAGGCAGCATACTTGAGCTTGAATTCAACAGATAAGGAGCTGTTTGTGCCTGATTAAATATATACCAGCTATTTGAAACCATATTCGCAGCATCAAAAGTCAATGTTTTAGAATTATAGGTATCATTAGATGGTGTTTGTGGTACCAGATTAAGATTAGATTGTGAGCTTCCCTGTATTGCTGTGATCACCTTCGGGTTTTCTACCATAATGGTTTGGAAGGCATTACAGTTTGAGCTGATAATAAAATTAGTATCAGAAACATCGAAAAATTCTGCATAATCATTGATCACTGCAGTCACCTTAATTCTTGCTTTACTTGTATAAGGAACAAATGGCAAAGTTACAGCAGCTGTTCCATTATTAGGAACATTGGAAGCAAGTACATAAGGGAAAGTATCTCCTCCGTCCGTAGAAAGAAGGACATTTACAGTATTCTTTAGAACGTTGGTCTGGTTTACATCCCATGTTACATTGATGTTTGTTTCAGCATTCACTGTTACATTGGAATTAGGATATGTTACCGCTAAAGGTCCTTGGTTGGTTACCGTCACTACCACCTGATCAGAATCTGCCCCACCAGAAATCACACTGTTGTCTCTTACCGTAAATCTCATTTTCATTGTTCTTGCTACCAAAGGAAGCGCTTCTGCTTCATTAACAGGAGGATTATTCTGGTTATTCAGAACAAATTTCATTTTTGGAAAATATCGTTCTGTAGTCGTTGTACTCTGCTCAGATCTGAACAATGGTGCTGTAGTGCTATTTACTGCAGAGTATCCGCCACTTCCGTTAATCGTACTTCCAAAAGCCCCTTTATCATTAGCCGTAGCAACGTCTACCTGATCCCAGGTATAGGAAAGGTTTGTATCTTCGGCATCACTAGCTATTCCTTTCAGTTTAAAAGGAGTATTTTTTGGAATGCTTATCGCGGTATTCCCTGGATTGGCAGAAGGTGGTGTATTATTTACCGCTACAGTAGTATAGCAGGTAGAAGATACTGCAAGTGTATTTAAAATCTGATCAATACTTTTAGCATGGAAATAATTCAAACCGTTATTTCCTGTGTTCGTTTGATCATTAGGAGTGGTACAGTTATTTTTATAAGCCATAATAGTAGATCCCGAACCTGGCTCTGTAGCTGCAGCAGAGTTCCATCCGGAAGTACAGAATGTAGGGCTTGAAGGAGTTCCTCCTATCGCATTATAAGTATGTCCGGCTCCAAACTGATGCCCCATTTCATGAACGATCAGGTTAGCAGACAAAGATTTTGGCATAGAGAGCGTCCATTGGCTCCAGGCTCTTGCTTTAAGGGATGCCGTACACGGACGAGGACCTGCCTGTCCTTGGGCACTTCCTCCCGCTCCCGGCATAATGTTAAAGGTATGACCAATATCGTAATCTGCGTATGGCAGCGTTCCGTTCGTATTCATAATGTCAAACCCAGATTGTGAATTAGCTGCTGAAGCAAAAGATGGGTCTACTGTAAAAGGATCCGTGGTTCCATCGGTAAAAATCAGGGTTTTATTGGTTGTTTTATCAATTAATGTAAAAGAAATGGATAATTCTGATTCATATATCTGATTGATCAGATTCATCATAGCGACCAATTCTCCAAGAGCAGCATCCTGATTTCCTAAAGCAGTTGTAAATTCACCTGTCGTTGCCACTGCCATTCTGAAAGTTTTCAATGAGCTTCCATAAGGAAATCCTGTCGCCGACTTCTGAACGTTTAGCCCTTTGGCTACGGCCTCCAGACTTTCTTTAAAGTCATTTTCATCAGTTCCGCATATAAATTTCTCACCAAACATTTCAAAAGAGTTATAAATACGATATTCTCCTTTTTTAGTTTTATAAGGTTCTATAATATAATATCCTGTACCGGATTTTACCATTGCAGAGATCTCATTTCCAACCAGGGTAAGTTTTATCTTTTCTTTTCTGTCTTTTGAATATCCGTCAAAAGTAACAATATGATCAAGTTTCCTGTTTAAAAGATTATTTTCAGAAACAATAAATTCTTTTTTAGTACCATCAATAAGTGTTAAAACAATAGATTGACTGCTAATCTTTTCAGATTTTTTTCTATTGGTATTAACATTTCTTTTAAAATCATCAATATTAAGCTTAAAGGTTGTTCCGGGAAGATCATCACTATTTGACACAATGGGGTTTAATATCTGCGCATTCATAAAAAAAGATGCACAGAGTGAAAGAAAAGTAATTTTTAATTTCATTGCTATAATTTTTTGAGAGTTAAGATAAGTAATTAAGCAATAAATCCTTTAAAAATAAAAAACATACACTTTAATTAAGAATACTATTAAAAAAATATAAATATTTTCAACCATTTAAAATAATATTCATTAAAAACAGAATAAATAAAAATATCAAAAACATATAAACTTAGATGTAACACCCTTATTTATAACCAATTTTAATTTTATTCATGTTAATTTACTCATAATCCTATTTTTTTATTAAAAATTTTTCCTGATCATTTTGATTCATAAGCACAATAGGTTTAATATTATTTTGTTAGTTTTGTACTGAAAATCATCTAACATTTTGAAAACAACCCTAACAGAAGAAAATTACCTGAAAGCTTTGTTTCACTTAGTTGACAATGAAGGAAAGGTTACGATTAATGAGCTCAGCAAATTTTTAAATGTAAAAATGCCGAGTGTCAATAACATGATGAAGAAATTTGCAGAAAAGAAGTGGGTCATTTATGAAACCTACAAGCCTTTAATCGTTACTGAGAACGGAAAACGGGAGGCAGCTCTTGTCGTTCGCAAGCACAGACTTACCGAAATGTTCCTGGTAAAAAAAATGAATTTTGGCTGGGAAAACGTTCATGAGATTGCAGAACAGCTAGAGCACGTACATTCTCAAATTTTCTTTGATAAGATGGATGAAATATTGGATTATCCTAAATTTGATCCTCATGGAGAGCCTATTCCTGATAAAGACGGAAACATAATTTCACAGGATCTTCAAAGACTAAGCAGTTGCGAAGCTGGTGAAAATGTAACTTTTGCTTCAGTTACTCTTTCTGATGATGCTTTCCTGACTTACCTTAATGACAGAAAGCTTCTTCTCAACACCAAAGTAAAGATCATTAAAATTGAAAGTTTTGATAAATCGATGGCTATAGAAATTGATGGTAAAACAGAAATTTTAAGCAAAAAAGCCACTGAAAAAATATTGGTTAAAAAGTAATCGATTGCAATGATATTATACAAAAAGGTGACCGCAAAAACTTCGGTCACCTTTTTTATATTCTATATTTAGAAAGGAACGATAAGCTTTAAAGAGATATTTCTTCCCATGTTATAAATATTTCCCAAATATTTTAGCCGGCTAAGATGTGACTGATAGGCACGATCAAATACATTATTGACCTGAAGCTGCAAGACGGCAGAATGATTTTCAGAATAATGAAATTCAACGGATGTCCCAATATTAAATAAGGTATAATCATTCGTTGCCGTTTCTGTATTATCCAATCCCAAATATCTGTTCTGCATTCCTGAGAACTCCACTTCTGCTGTGGGAGTAATTGATGAAACTAGTTTTGACCTCACTCGTATTTTCTGGGATAGGTTCCCGGACAACTTTAACGGAGAAATCAAAGGAAGATATTCTCCCTGGGTTTCTTTATTTTTAAATTTTTTATCGCGGTTGAACCCGTAAATAAGGGATAAACTGGTTTCAAAATTAAATCCTTTCCATTTTTCGGGGTGTAATGACAGCCATGCTTCCATTCCATAAAGCTGAGCAGAAGCCTGCTGGTATTGATAGGTTTTATTTCCCTGCGTATCTACGAGAGGATTTCCCTGTGCATCTACAAGTAATGACAAATAAATATAATTCTGAATATTATTGTTGAACCAGCTTACATCTGCCGAGAAATCTTTGAACCTTGTACTGATTCCAAGATCTTCCTGCAATGAAAACTCAGGATTAAAATCTCTGTTACCTTTATAAATAATATGAGCTCCGGGATCCAATCCGTTCGAACCAATCTCTGTTATATTGGGTGCTCTGTAGCTTCTTCCTATATTAGCTTTTAAACTGATCTGTTTTGTCAATTGAAAAGCAGATCCTATGCTGGCTGATAAACCTCCGAACGTTTTGTTATAGGATGCAAATCCAAGTCTGGTCGTGGAAGATGCCTGAGCAGCCTGTTCTTCAAACTGGGTTATTGGGTTACTCTGGATGTAGAAGTTATCCCAACTGATGTTTCGGATATCATAACGTGCTCCCCCACTGATGTTGAATTTTTTATATTTCCATTTGATATATGTGTAAAGACCTCCTTCATTCAAATCGTAATCGGGAATAGGAAAATCTGTGGCTGATTTATTTTTATTATTTTGAATCATTCCGTTAGCGCCAGCAGAGATTTCAATGGATGAAAACTTGGGAAAATTATAACGGACCCCATAGTTTAGGGTATTAAGCCGTACATACATCCCTGGCTGTGAGGGTACAGTTGGGTGATTGTATTCCCTACGAATATTTTGTTGTAAGGCAAAATGAACATCCAGATCTCCTTTTCCAATCTGCTGACTGTGCTGCGCATAAAGTCTATAATGCTGAATTCTCTGATGCAAAGGAGAAAGAGTGTATGAATTAAGGTCTTTCTCTGAAACAACAGGTCTTTTTTCTGCATCGTCATCATCACCTTCTCCAGTCTGATAGGTAAATTTTCCGGTGCGCGGATCACGGCTCCCATCCGGGATTCCCTGCAGATTGTCGTATAATGTGAAATTAATTTTTGAAAAGCTACTGGTTGTTTTGTACCCTAAGAGAAAAGAAAAGTTTTTTTCTTCAAAATTGGTATTATATACTCTGCCATCTATAGCATTTCTGTAATTTTTTGCCATTCTGTAAGAAGCATTTAACGAGGCTATAAAAGAGTTCTTTTTATAGCCCAATAACATCCCGTTTCCGATAAGGTTATTATTACCCTGATATTCTCCGATTATTTTTCCATGCACAAGACCATCATTCTGAACAGGCATATAGGGAAAAAGGCTCACGACTCCAGCCAATGCATCAGAGCCAAACATTAAACTGGCAGGTCCTTTTATTACTTCTGCATGATCAATGATATAGGGAGCTACTTCTATACCATGTTCATCTCCCCACTGCTGGCCTTCCTGACGTATACCATCATAAAGAGTCAACACTCTATTATAACCTAACCCTCGGATAAAAGGCTTTGAAATATTCGGGCCAGTTTCTACAACGCTTAATCCCGGAGCAGATTTCACCAATGCACTGATAATATTTGTAGCGACAGCCCTTTCGATCTGTTTGGAAGAAATACTGAGGATTGCAACAGGATTTTCTTTAATTAAAGTTTCTTTTGAAACACCCGTTATTGTAATTTCATCAATTCTGCTGCTGCTTCGAGCGAGAAAGATATCAGGAATCACCGTTGTTTTTTTCTCAACAGAGATTCCTTGTTCAGCGTCTTCATATCCTTTAGCTTTCACCAAAAGTCGATAATTTCCAGGAGTGAGATTTTTGATTTTATAATCACCATTTTTATTGACCATTATTTTTGCCGAAGTTTCTTTGAGTATTATTTCAGCTTCCGGACTGGCTCCATTTTCAAAAAGTATCTTACCCACAACTTCTTTATCCTGAGCATTTATCATCGAAATAAGAAAAATAAGAAATACTGACAGCATTAATTTTAATTTCATATACATTAAGATTTTTATTAAGTTCTTTTACACTTTGAAAAATGGTTATTAATAAAAATCAAAAGTAATGAAAAAAATAATTATTGCAACAAAGTTGCGTTATTAATTTTAAATTGATCTTTCGCTTCTGGCTAATTGTTAAAAAACGGTTAAACTCTCTTTCATAAAATAATTGACAATTTAATTTTATTAGGTTTGCAAAACTTTCTATAGCCATTGTCTTTTCTGACAAATACAAATATTTAATCAGTACTTAAAAAAATTATGAAAAAAAGCATTCCGTTTTTTATTATTTCGATGTTGTTAAGCCCTTTTGCAAATGCTCAGGTAAGAGATTTCGTTATTGAACCCCAGATTAAACCCAACTTCTATATTTACAAAACTTTTGGCGTATTCGGAGGGAAGGAATATTCTACCAATGCAGTGTATCTTGTTACTAAAAAAGGAGTGGTTTTATTTGATGTTCCATGGCAGAAAACTCAATACCAAAGTCTGCTGGACACGATCCAAAAGCGCCATAACCTTCCTGTCATTGCGGTATTTGCCACTCACTCTCACGAAGACAGAGCCGGAGATTTAAGCTTTTATAATAAAAAAGGAATTAAAACCTATGCTACAGCAAAAACCAATGAACTGCTAAAGAAAGATGGAAAAGCTACGTCTACAGAACTTATAAAAACCGGAAAACCTTACCGTATTGGTGGAGAAGAATTTACCGTAGATTTTCTTGGTGAAGGGCATACTGCTGATAATGTAGTGGTATGGTTTCCAAAATATAAAATATTAGATGGCGGATGTCTTGTAAAAAGCAAAGCAGCAGTAGATCTGGGCTATACGGGAGAAGCTAATGTTGCACAATGGCCAAAAACGATGGAGAAACTGAAGTCTAAGTATTCCCAGGCTACCCTGATTATTCCGGGACATGATGAATGGAAAGGCGGCGGGCATGTAGAACATACTCTTGATCTTCTGAACAAAAAATAAAATTGAAAAGCCCCGGCATCTGCCGGGGCTTTTTATAATCATTTAAGACGTTATTTTTAACGATGAATATTTTCCAAAAGCCGCGATACTTTTTCAATTTCTTCCATGGTATTGAAATAATGAGGTGATAAGCGGATCGCCTGATCTACATTTTTTGAGGTAAAATCAATTAATGCATTGCTTTTATTACTGACCGTGAAGAATACATTATTCTCCTTCAGGACTTTATGAATTTGTTCAATCTTATTATCCTGTTGACAAAAAGTAACAATACTGCCTAATCTATTTCCTTTATCCAAAACCCTGAAACCGCTATTCTGCAGGTTTATTCTCAACTTTTCTGCCAGTTCCCTGTTATAATTTTGGATATGCATCATTCCAATTGTGTTGGCGTACTTCAAAGCTTCTTTAAATCCAAGCCATGCAGCATTAGGTCTTTCAAAAAGTTCAAACCTTTTGGCGGTATTGTCTAACTGGTAGTTGTCAAATGCTGTCCAGACGGCTCCATTATTATCCAGAAACAAAGGAGCTAAATCATTTTCTAAGACTCTTTCTGAAACATATAAAAACCCTGTTCCTCTTGGTCCTCTCATAAACTTTCTTCCTGTTGCGGTTAAGAAATCACAGTTGATTTCCGCCACATCCACTACCATCTGACCTACAGACTGGCAGGCATCCACCAGATACAGAATGTTGTATTGCCTGCAAAGTTTTCCTACTCCTTCTACATTTTGAATCAAACCGGAACTGGTAGGAATATGAGTTACTGCAATTAACTTTGGGTTGTGTTTCTTAATCAGTCTTTCCATATCTTCAAGATCCAGCTCATGATCCGGCAGATTGGCAACTCTGACAATGTCAATATGATATCTTTTCTGTAAAGAAATAAAAGCAATCTGATTGGAAACATAATCGTCATTGGTTGTAATGATAGAGTCACCCTTTTTAAAATCGATACTGGACAAAGCTTTTGCATACCCATCCGTAGAACTGCTCATAAAAGCAATATTGGAAGATTGGGCATTGATCAGCTTTGCAGCTTCTTTATAAAACTGATGGATCTGTTCCGAGTTTCTATCGGCTGTGGTATAGCCTCCAACCTGTTGTTCTTCATATAAATAGTTTACAATAGTGTCTACCACAATTTTAGGCATTAATGAAGATCCTGCACTGTTTAAGAATATCTTATCCGAACACCCCGGGGTGTCTTGTCTTATTAAATCTAAATTCATTTTCTATAAATCTATAAAGCAAATGTACTTTAAAAGTTGTTTGTTGCGATTAATAAAAAATCCCGAATTTTCATCCGGGACTTGTATTTATTTCAATGCTATTAATCTAAAACACTCCAACCTCTTTTTGGATTCGTGTTCGTTGAAACTTCCTGCTCGTTAACGATAATGTTTTCTTTTCTCTGACCGATGTAATCAAGTTCGCTCAATTTAGAGAAAATCGTTTCAAGGCTTCTCAACATCTGTTGAATGTAAAGCAATGGTTCACCACAGTTATGATGATCATAATTGGTCTCTGCTACAATAGAAAGCTGGTTCAATAAAGTATGAGGAGCAATTTCGCTCCACTCCAGGCTATAGTTCAGCATTTCTTCCAGCTCAGCCGGAACAAGAAGCTGTGTTGAGTTGTATAAATGAAGAGCTAGTCTCGCAAAAGACTCAATCAAAAATACAGGTGGCTGCCAAGGAGTAACATTCCTGAACTGAAAATACATATCTCCAAAGGTATTTACCATGGTCGTACACAAGAACTTAACGTTTTGTGCCAGCGCTGTATTCTGGTTTTTATGAGATGCTTTCTGAATAATTTTAAAAGCATACTGCTGAAGATTTCCGATAGATTTTGCAAAGTTGCTGTAATACTCTACTAAAGCTGGATGACTCTGAACGGAAGCACAAGGCGGAATAAAGTTGGAATCTACCTGAGCAATATTTCCTTTTAAATCTACTTTACCGATGATAAGATAATTTCCTCCTGAGTAGCTGCTGTTCAAAGAAGTGACAGGTAGAAGTTCAATATGATGATTCGGCTGCGCGCTTGGGTGACGCGGCGGAATTTCTTCAGGATCAATATCCCCAAAAGGTACTTTGTCAAAAGGGTTTACAGAGATTAAAATATAATATTCACCGTCTGCCTGCTCTTCGTTCATGGATTTCGCCAATGATTTTACGCTGATTCTTCTGTCCGTCAACTCAATACGATACCCTGCCATAGTAACAGCGCTACAACGCTTAATGACCAGCTGCACATCGTTGGTTGCTGTATTGTGAACGTCAAAAATGGTACGGTCTGTAAATTCAGTGGAAATAGGCAGAAGCCCGTAGTTATATGTAGTAATTCCAAGGGAATTGGAATCTCTGATGGTATCAATTAAGAAATTATCCTGATCATTAAGGTGTCTCTGGGAAACTTTCATCCCATCCACCCAATTGATTGCAAAATGTTTAATAGGTTGTATCATGTTAATACTTTTTAAATTTTGTGTTTATGATTTTTTTGCGACTCCCTCCTCTTCATGCTGAATAACTCTCTTACAAATCACCACTTCATTTTCAGAAATGCTGTTTGAAGTAATGTCGTGGTCGAAATCTATATATTTTCTGAAACTGAAAAATGATTTTTTAGTGTAAAAGATCCAGTAATAAGGCTCATTTCCTTCGTCAGAAAGATGAATAACAGATCCTGGATTTTTGTGGTTGTAATCATCCACCACTCTGTAAAACCAATCTCCGAAAGTAACTCCAGTCGGAAGTGTTTTAGCTTTAATTCTGAAACGGTTGGTGTCTTCTAATTTTTTGCTTAGTTCAACATTCAATACCATTAATCTGTCAAAATCTGCTCCTTCAAAATCTGGCAGTTTCTGATCCGGAGAATACCTCCATGTTTTATAAATATCAAATGGAATACTGATAAACTGGATATAACAGTAATAAAATACCATAGGAACCACAAAGATCACCATACTTGTTGCTGCCATTACTGAATATCCTGTTCCTTTGCTCATCCAGTTAAAGATCAGAGTGAAAAGATACCCGCCTAATACAATACACGTCAAAGAAAGTATAGATTCAAACAGAATGCTCATTGAAAGAGATTCGATGTGTTTTTTGAAATATTTGTGTAATAAATTCACATGAATAATCCCAAAAATAAGATAAATAACCTGTGCTATAAGATACCAGTACGGATTAAAAAGATTTCCGGCAAATCCAAATACGCCCGGGATCGCCAGACATAAACTGCACAGAAGTACGTATACAATAATTACTTTAATTTTGATCGCAGGCTTATTTCTCCTGATTACACCGAGTATAACCATCATAATAATTGCGATTAAAGGCATTAAGATATACCTTAGAAAAATACCTTTTACTGAAGAAATTTCCATTTTTTTCTTTTCGAATTTATACTTTGTTGGTAGTTGTAAATATAATAAAATAAATTAGAGGAAGGTAGAGTATCCAAGGCGGCTGGCGTTTCTTTCATCATCCTCAAGGCTGAATGAGTATTCCTCTTTTTCTGTGACAAAATTCTCTTCCACATCCACGGTTACCGGAAGAAAATAATCATATAATGCCTGAAGCACATTTCTGAACGGACTTCCCGGAATATACTTCTTCATATCTTCATAAGGAATCGGACCAATGTTTACCACCCAGTTTCGTTGCCCGTCCATATGCGGACCACTTGGGATATAGGTTACCCCTAATCTTGAATTTCCCAATAACATCGAATCATTATTTTTCTCAATCTGATCGATAATATTGGGTGAAAAACTTACGTTTACCGGCACCTGCAGAAAAGCGGTCATACATCTTTCAAACCATTTTTTATCTCCTCTGATCTGATGGAAAAAAGGTAAAATATGCATGAAGACATACGCACTCTGCTTATCCAGCATTTTTACCAGAGGCCAAAGCTCACTTACCGTTTCCAGTAAAGAATCTGTATTGCTTGCCATATCAAATTCAGACTCCTTAAGCAAAGCGCTGATCTCCGTAAAAAAGACTTCCAGTTCAAAAGGACGGAAAAACTTACGGGCGTCATCTTCTACCCTTTTCTGTTTCCGGATTTCCCTTACCACAGTATCTACATTCTTTCTGGAAGCTCCAAGAGACGGCGGATGGAACAATCCTTCCGGAAGGTAGTCATAAATGCCTTCCCTATAACTCTCTATGGTAAATACTTCCTCATCAAATCCTAAATAACTGCTTGAGATACTTTTTATGTCCTTCAGATAAGCACGGTCATTCACTCCGACACGCTCGATGAATATATTGCTTACCGCACGGTGGTACTTCAATAGGTTAACCGCCACAGCTTCAGCTTTAAAATCTGTCTGCAGCTTATTGTAATGCATATCTACAATATTATTCTCATACATAGTGTTTCCTCTGATTATGACTTGTAAAGATAATATATCTCATAAGTTTGAAAAAATATTTTTACAATAATTTTATCCTAAAAATAGTAATTTATTAACATTAGATAGAATAAATTCTAACAAATTCCGTAAAAATACGGTAAATACAAGATTTGCTTGTTTTTTAAAAATAAAATTCCTTGTTCAGGATCAGATGTTTATACTTCAATGTTTAAACCACATGGATATTTCAGAGGCTTACTATCTTACTGTACTTTTCTCTCCATTCTTCCCTATCCTTATAGTATACATCTGTTTTTCTTTCTATATTTTTCAAAAAACAACCTTTCAAACCTAGGGTAATTACCTCTTTTATTTAGATTAATTTTTATTAACATCATCTTATAGAATAAATTCAGGATAATGCGTGCTCATTCCGAAAGCGGACCGTATCTTTGCAGACTGAAAATTATTATTCAAAATGAAAAGTATTTATTCTAAAATTCTGATTTTAGCATTCATGGCCTCTTCACTTTATTCTTATGCGTGGGGATTAACGGGACACAGGGTTATTGCAGACATTGCAGAAAACCATCTTTCCCGCAAGGCGAGAAGAGAAATTAAAAAGATGATGGGAAGAGAGCGTCTGGCTTACTGGGCAAACTGGCCGGATTTTATCAAATCTGATACAACAGGTGCATGGAAGCAGGCTTCATCGTGGCATTATGTAAACATTGATCCACAGACTGACTTTAAAGCTTTTGAACAAAACTTAAAAGCACAGGCAGGACCAAGCCTTTATACACAGGTAAACACACTGTCTAGCCAGATTAAAGACAAAAACACGTCTGAAAAAGACAGAAAAATTGCTTTAATCTTCCTTATTCATATTATGGGAGACCTGGCACAGCCTCTACACGTAGGAAGAGCTGAAGATTTGGGTGGAAACAAGATCAATGTTACTTATTTCGGGGAAAAAACCAATTTACACTCAGTTTGGGATGGAAAATTAGTAGACTCTCAAAAATACAGCTACACGGAATACTCTAAGCTTTTAGACATTAAATCTAAAGAAGAAGTAGCACAGATCCAGTCCGGGACATTAGAAGATTGGTTATATGATTCTCATAAAATCGCCAACAAAATCTATGCACAGACTCCTAACGATTCTAAACTATCTTACGACTACCAGTATAAGTTCAATGATACGATGGAAAGACAGCTTCTATACGGAGGGTTGAGACTGGCAAAAGTTTTAAACGAACTTTTTTAGTTGAAAATTATTTTAAAATAATATAAAATAAAAACGGGACTTCGGTTTCGTTTTTTTTGTTTAAAATATGAGTTTTAAAGTCTCGTCATTATAAATACTTGATCTCATCTATAACAAAGTATCGCCAATATTAATTCTTTTATCATTAAAAAACATTTTAACCTTCAATAAAAAATAACACCAACACGCTTATTATCAAATAATTAAAAAGTCTTATAAAAACATTAACACATTTTATGGTGTACATTATACAAAAAAGATTCTACCTCGTGTAACCTTTTTACCTTTTCATACGTATATATTATAGTAACTCTTTTTTTGAGGATAAAATAAATGAGACAATTAAAAATCACTAAGCAGGTTACCAACAGGGAAACTGCTTCATTAGACAAGTATTTGCAGGAAATTGGTAAAGTGGAACTGATCACTGCGGACGAAGAAGTAGAATTGGCACAAAAAATACGTGCTGGCGATAGAGCCGCACTGGAGAAATTAATCAAAGCCAACCTTCGTTTCGTAGTTTCTGTATCTAAGCAATACCAAAATCAAGGTCTTTCTTTACCCGATTTGATCAATGAAGGTAACTTAGGACTCATGAAAGCGGCAAAAAGGTACGATGAAACTAGAGGTTTCAAATTTATCTCTTATGCAGTATGGTGGATCCGTCAATCAATTTTACAGGCATTGGCTGAGCAGTCAAGAATTGTAAGACTACCATTGAACAAAATTGGTTCTATCAACAAAATCAATAAAGCATACGCTCACCTTGAGCAGGAAAATGAAAGACCACCTTCTCCGGAAGAATTGGCTGAAGTTCTTGACATGAGTGAGGAAGATATTAAAGAATCAATGAAAAACTCCGGAAGACACCTGTCTATGGATGCGCCTTTAGTAGAAGGTGAAGATTCTAATCTTTATGATGTATTGCGTTCAGGAGAATCTCCAAGTCCAGATAAAGATCTGATGCTTGAATCTCTACAAATCGAGATCGAAAGAGCATTGAATACTTTGACGCCGAGAGAGGCTGATTTGGTAAGATTATACTTCGGACTGAACGGAAAACACCCAATGACTTTAGAAGAAATTGGTGAGACTTTCGATCTTACAAGAGAGAGAGTTCGTCAGATCAAAGAAAAAGCAATTAAGAGACTAAAACACAATACCAGAAGCAAGATCCTTAAATCTTATCTAGGTAAATAATTTTTAGCGTAAAAAACTTTATAGGCGGAGTCTGTTTTCAGGCTCCGTTTTTTTTATAAATATCCAGATAATACTATTAAAATATTGTATAATGAAGTCATTAATGAAGCCCAAACCAGGTGATCTGTTTTATATTCCTTCTATCAGCCAATCGAATGAAAATGGATTTGTTATTGCCCGTTATATTGAATTTATTAAACCCAACCTAGGTCATCTTATTGAGGTTTTTGACCATTTTTACACCGAGCCTCCAAAAAGCATTTCTGATGTAGATACAAGCAAAAGATTATTCCAGCCCATATTTTGCAGTATGCGCTTCGCAGCAGATATCCCAAGATGGAAAATACTATTCGGTAATCCTGAATATGACAAATCTGAGTCAAATTATAAGGACATTACTTTCGTTTTTGATAGAAGTCTCTGGGTCGGCGGTGAAACGAAAGGAATAGAAACTGATGAAATGCAAAACATTGAGCCTTCTATTTGCTGGCGTATGGACCATATTATATTTAGAGTATTAAACCATTTAAAAGGATTTCTGTCTAACGATGAAGTTATGGACTATGACAAGATACCTATGGAATACAGACAAGATAATGAGATAGCTCAGAAAAGAGTAAACGAGATTGCAGAAATAATGCATGACAAATTTAAAAGCTGGGGATAAAGGGTTGAATAATCTAAACTCTATTCATATGTTTTTGTAACAAACCTAAAAATATTTTCAACTAATACCCTATAATACCTTATTAAAAAAACATGACTATTCTACCATTTGAAAATAAAATTACTCATGACAAAAATATTCTTGTTGTTTTGCAGCATGATAAAGATATCAATCCGGAACTTCAATATTTAATTGATCATTTTTGCGGATCGGTTGTCAATAGATTTTCTGATATAAACAGTAAAAATGTAAGTAGTAAAAAAATCTATATTTGCGGGGATCTCAAGAGCCTTGAAGAAAATACTTTGTATTTATCCGTTATAAAAGAGCTTTCGGTGAATTATGAAAATTATCCTGAGAACCTTTTAAAAACAGTAAGTTTAGGAGAAGTTCCTATTATTATCAGCAATGCCGGAGTTTATTACAGAAAACTCTTTGGTGATGACTACAGTTTTGATACCATTAAATCTCAACACGACTTTCAAGAATTAACAGAATCTAACAAAGAAACTAAAGCTTTCAGAAAAGGAATTTATCTGAGTAAAGTGACCAAAGAAATTACTGAGGAAGGAAAAGAAGCTTTTCATTACAACCTTTTACGATGTTCAAGCAATTTAACAGGCCCTACTGATAATTTCTGCGATGTAGATACTCAGATTATCAATCTTTTGAATGAATGTGTACAGGATACATTTGAGTATAGAACAGACATGAATCATGCTCTTGTACAGATTTATGAAAATAAACAGAAAACAACTGATTCTGACAAGGAAGTAAAAGCCAAAATCAAAGCCCATTCCGACAAGACCAAAGATATGCCTAAAGAAGGGCTTATTGCATTTTGTACGTTTTATGATCAATCAAATATAGAACAATTAAAGCCATCAGCTACTGACAGGTTCGACTGGTGTTATAAACAGACAAGTGCTTTAACAAAACTTCATTTTAGGCTAAAAAAAACAGTTGAGGATGATTCACTGGAAAAAGAATTCACTGTAACTTTATACCCAAATTCTGCATTTTTTATTCCACTTTCTACTAACAGGCTGTATACTCATGAAATCAGACCTTCAGTTTTGGGTGTTAACCAAATCCCGATAAGAATGGGATATGTAGTTCGTTGCTCTAATGTGGAAGCGATGCATACCAATAATCAGACCTACATAAAAGAAAATGGCCACTATATTAAGCTTGAAGAGATGACCCCGGAACTTCGTGAAGAGCTAAGAAGTTCTTATTACGAAGAAAACAGTACTGAAAACATGGTAGAATATGGCAAAGTTCATTTCAGTATGAACTCAGGAGATTATGAAAAACCTATATTTTAATAGAAAGAATGAATAGAACTGAGTTTCAAAAAATACAGCTTCCCTTAGACAGCAATATGTTTATGAATTTATTCCATTCTGTTGATTTTGAGTCAACAGGAAAAGGAAGGCTTGGAAATCATCTGGTAAAAGTAGAAGATAAGTATATCTCAATTGTAAGAACCACTACCCGATATCATATTCCGGCAGCTGCATTTTCGGAAATTCATGAGAAACTTGTTGAACAAATTAATGCGACTCTTTTATCTGAAAATACAGAAATACCTGTACAGTATTTTGACAATGCGTTAATTGAAGTTTATGATTCCACCTACTCCAAGATGAGTTTTCATTCTGACCAGGCTTTAGACCTAGAAAATAATTCTTTTATAGGACTTTTTTCATGTTATGAGCAGCCGGACGAATTAGAAGATTTTGAGTTGAGAAAGCTTATAGTGAAAGATAAAATAACAGATGAAGAATTTGAAATTATTTTACATCATAACTCTGTTGTTTTATTTTCTGTGGAAACCAATAAAAAATTTCAACATAAGATTATCCTGAATTCAACCCCTGATCAAAAAAAGACTGTTAATGATAATAAATGGCTGGGAATTACCTTCCGAAAATCGAAAACATCTATTCAGTTTAATAATGAAAAACCTTATTTTTCTTCCGGAGAAGTATTGACATTAGCTGATAAAGAACAGGAATCAGATTTTTTTAAGCTCAGAGGTCAGGAAAACAGATCATTGGATTTCGTTTATCCCCATCTGTTGTATACAATAAGCCCGGGAGATGTGATTCCTCCTGTTGAGAAAAAATATTAAAAAACAAACACCTATGAAAAAAATACTTTTCGCCTCTGCCCTTGCATTATCTGTACTTTCTTGCAAGGAAAATTCTACCAAAAAACATGCAGCCGTAGAAAATGCTGTTGACAACGCAGAATCTTCAATTTCCAGTTCTATTAAGAAAAATACCCGATCTTATGGAAATCTTGTTCATGAAATATATGATGAACTGTTAAAAAACAATAAAGCTTTACAGGAGCTCGACCAAAAAATAGAGGCTATTAATAAAGAAACTGAAGAGACGATTGCCGAATATGATAATGTAATCGGCAAATCAGAAACTTATTATAATGATGCTGTGGCCCTGTCAAATTCAGTAACTGATTCTCTCACTAAAAAGCAGATTGAGCAAGAGATTAAGGCTAGTTCTGATCGGTATAACCTAAAAACACAGACCATTAAAGATTTAATTGATAAAATCAGAAAAAATAATGCGGCTATTCGTGATCATTATGTCGTATTCAAAATCAGAAAAACTCTTCCGGAAATTGAAAAATACCAGGGTGCTCATCCTTTGAAAACGGATAGCCTCACACAATTCATTAATAAGCAGAATACCCTGCTGGAAGAACTGAAAAAATTAAAATAAATACATTACACCTCATGGAATATACTACAAAATGGCTTACGGACAAAACACGCGTAGCAGAGCTGGTAGACTTTTTTATTACCCATAAAACAGATTCTTACATCTCCCATAGTGAAATCATGTATGGAAGAGCTCTAGATTCTAATCATTGGAATCCTGATGTCAGAGCTGTATTCACAGAGCAGCTTATGAACGATTATGACTATAATGAGGCTTCAAAATTGAATATTTTAATTGCAGAAAATGAAAACGGGGATATTGTAGGGATGCTTGTTTTCAATGTAATCAACAGTCCTTTTAAAAAGTATGCGATTTTAGAGGATATGCTTTTGAACCAGTCTATAAGAGGTCAATCTCTTGGAAGCAAACTTTTGGAGGAAGCCCTTCTGGAGTCCAAAAGCTGGAATATCAGTTTTATCTTGCTGGAAAGTGGAGTCAACAATCATGGAGCTCATAACTTTTTTAGTAAATATGGCTTTAAAAAGGTATCGGAAAGCTATATTTTAACGTTATAAATTAAAATAATAGAGTGAAATTGTATCAAATATCAAAATTTCAGCGTCTTACAGCGGACAACAAAACCCAAATCTTTATGAACACCATTTCAATCATCGGAGCCGGAATCGGAGGGCTTACCCTCGGAAATATACTGAAACAGCATCAGTATGATTTCATGATCTATGAAGCTGCTCCAGAAATAAAACCTGTAGGAGCCGGAATCATGATGGCGATCAATGCGATGCAGGTTTTTGATCAATTGGGTTTAAAAGAGAAGATTGAAAATGCAGGAAATAAAGTTCACAGAATTGTTATCGCCAATGAATCTTTACAACCTATCTCCAAAACGGAAATTCTGGAACTGGAAGCGCAGTACAACTCCTGCAATGTTGCCATTCACCGGGCAGAGCTTCAGAGAATTCTGGCTGAAAACCTATCTCCTGATGCCATTCAGCTCAATCATTCATTACAAAAAATAGAAAAGAGAGAGAACTATATTCTGGATTTTGAAAACGGAAATCATATTGAAAGTCAGATCGTTTTTGGAGCCGATGGTATAAAATCCCCTATCCGGAATCAGATTTTAAAAACCGGAACGATCAGGAATTCGGGGCAGAAATGCTGGCGTGGTCTGCTGGATTTCGATCTGCCTGAAAAACATCATCAGGAAGCTTTTGAAATGTGGGGAAAGGGAAAACGTTTTGGATTTGTGAAAATTTCTGACAAAAAAGTGTATTGGTACGCTTGTGTCAACGAGAAAAGTTTCGGGAGATCTGTTGAAATCGCGGATATTTTTAATGATTTTGATCCTTTAGTTTTACAACTTATTGAAGCTACAGCAAGCGAAAATATTATTTGTAATACAATTTCCGACCTCGCTCCTATTCCCCAATGGTATTCTGAAAACCTATGCCTGATCGGAGATGCCGCCCATGCAACAACTCCCAATATGGGGCAAGGTGCCTGCCAGGCTATTGAAGACGCTTATATTATTGGAAAACTGCTGGAAAAGAGTCAGGATTTCAATACCATTTTTAAAACGTTTCAAAGCATCAGACGAAAAAAAGTAGATTATATTGTCAATACAAGCCGGACTATCGGAAAGGTTTCTCAATGGGAAAGAGGAAATTCTCTGCGTAATTTCCTGATGGGCTTAATTCCGGAAACTATGAATCAAAAAATGGCTAAAAAGATTATAGAACTGGAAATGTAGAGATTACGTTTTTAAGAAAAGATAAAATGTAAAAAATTATATTCAATGTATTAATAACAACTAAATCAAAAAAAACATGAAAAAAATCTTTTATGTATTGCTCTTATTCATAGGAGTTCATACAGCACGAGCACAAGAGGTCCCGGTACTGGACAGAGGTTTATTCTTTGGAAACCCGGAAATTGCCGGTGGACAGCTGAGCCCGGATGGAAAATGGATCTCCTTTACAAAAGAATACGGAGGCATCATGAATATATGGGTAAAAAAAATTGATGAACCTTTTGAAAAAGCCCGTCCATTAACAGACAGTAAACGACCGATGAGCGGATATTTCTGGTCAGAAGACGGGAAATATATTCTTTATGTAAAAGATGGCAATGGGGATGAAAATATGAATATTTTTGCAGTAGATCCCATGGCAAAAGTAACGAGTGGAGTTCCTGAGTCTAGAAATATAACACCTCTTAAAGATGTAACTGCCCAAATCTACATGGTAAGCAGAAAAAATCCTGACTTACTGATGATTGGACTGAATAATCGTGATAAAGCGTGGCATGATTTATATTCATTGAAAATTTCTACAGGCGAGCTGAAAAAGATTTTTGAAAATACAGACCGTATCACAAGTTATGAGTTTGACTGGGATGAAAAATTAAGAGTGCTGTCCAAAACGGATGATAAAGGGACTACTCAGTTTTTTTATAAAGAAGGAGATAAACTTACCCCTATTTATGAGACTTTGGTAACGGAAAGTGCTTATATCTCCAACTGGAATGAAGATAATTCTAAATTCTACCTGGTAACCAACAAAGGGAATCTTGACAAATCTACATTGTTCCTGATGGACCCAAAAACCAAGCAGATCACAAAAATAGAAAGCGATCCCAAAGATAAAGTAGATTTTGGAGGGCTGTCCCTGGACAGAAATACCAGAAAAATGATCTATACCTCTTACACCGGAGATAAAACAGAGTACTACTGGAAAGATAAAACATGGGAAGCCAATTATAAATTTCTGCAAAGTAAATTCCCGGGAAGAGAAGTTAATTTTTCAAGCTCAACCAATGATTATTCTAAATTCTTAGTTGGTGTTGGAGGTGATAAATATGCGTCCGAAGCGTATTTCTTTGATGCAAAAACCAAACAGCTTATTTTTCAGTATACTCCAAGAACAGAATTGAAAAAAGTTGAAAAGTATCTGGCTGCTATGACGCCAATTACTTATAAAAGCAGTGACGGACTTGAAATTCCGGCATACTTGACATTACCTGTGGGATCAACCGGAAAAAATGTTCCTGTAGTGGTTCTGGTTCACGGAGGTCCAAAAGGTCCAAGAGATTACTGGGGATACAACTCAACAGTACAGTTTTTAGCCAACAGAGGATATGCCGTATTACAGCCCAACTTCAGAGCAAGTGGCGGATATGGTAAAAAGTTCCAGAATGGCGGAGATCTTCAGTGGGGGAAACTGATGCAGGATGATATTACATGGGGCGTAAAATACCTTATTGATCAAGGGATTGCAGACAAAAACAAAGTCGTTATCATGGGAGGAAGCTATGGTGGATATGCAACCCTGGCAGGGTTAGCGTTCACGCCTGATATATATGCTGCCGGTGTAGATATCGTAGGACCAAGCAACCTGTTTACTCTATTGGATTCTGTTCCTGCTTACTGGGAAGCTGCACGTGCCTTCCTATATGGTATGGTAGGTGATCCTAAAACTGAAGAAGGTAAAAAACGCATGCATGATGCAAGCCCGTTATTTAGCGTAGATAAAATCAACAAACCTTTGCTGATCGTTCAGGGCGCTAATGATCCAAGGGTAAAACAGGCTGAAGCAGATCAGATTGTGATTGCTCTTCGTGATAAAGGTAAAAAGGTTAATTATATCCTTGCCGATGATGAAGGCCACGGATTCCGTAAACCAGTGAACAGCATGGCGATGTATGCTGAAACGGAGAAATTCCTTTCAGAAGTAATTGGAGGAAGATACCAAAAAGAAATGCCTGAAAATGTAGCAAAACGTTTGAAAGAAATGACTGTTGATATTTCAAAAGTAACTTATACTCCTGCAAAAACTGAAAAGACTGCAGGAGCTTCTAAATAAAGCTTTCTGCATCAATAAAATAACCTTTTTCAGGGTAATAATTTTAATATGAGCAATACACAATCGGAGCCTGGAAATCAGGCTCCGATTGTGTATTTAGATAGTAATTTTTCCTATCTACACTCATTAATTTACTCTTGTAAGCGTTATGGTATAATTTCTTGTTACGTTTGAATTATTTACTACATTTATTGTATTTGCCGCAGGCATTGTCAACGTATAATTAAAAGATGTAGCATTACCTCCATCTGCACATCCTGGTACACCTGACCAGGTTACACCAACACTAGTAGCAACTGTCTGTGTGAAAGTTGGACGATTATTAGTATCAAGAGTAACAAACCCTCCCTGACCATTAAGACCATAATAATTATTAAATGAACTGATATTAACAAGAAATTCTGCTGAAGCAGAAAGTGCACAACCATTACCCGTTACAATAAAAGCCTTGTAAACACCGTTGGATATACTTCCAAGCAATGTTCCTGTGCCACCGCTTGCTACGCTGGCAGTATTCGATCTTATACCTCCATTAGTCGGTGAAGTTGAGGATTTCACAACAACACCTGTATTATCTACATAAAGAGGATATATTTCAGCTGTTCCTACACCTTGATTAACAGTTCTGACTCTTGCAGTCCCATTAACATCTAAAGTATTTGTGGGGGCGGGAGTATTAATCCCAACCTGGGAATATGCCAATGATGAAACCAGCAAAGAACATATTAAAAATTGTTTTTCCATTTTTTTTTATTTGTATTTAAAAATTTTCATAAAAATACAAAAAAACAACATTACATATATACTATATATATATATATATATATATATATATTTAGTATATATATACGCTAGATAAAAAATTATTCTGAATGATTATTATTACTCAATTATAATAAAATATTAAATAGATACTAACATTACTATAGCATAAAAAAACGCCTCATCAATGAGACGTTTTTTAATACAATTTAGTTTTAATTAATACGTTAAAGTAACACCTGCACCCCAGCCCATTTCATTATCATAATTTCCGGAAAGCGAAAACCATTTCTGAACGATATATCGTATTCCGGTAGAAAATTCGCCATCGGAGTTTACACTGAAGTTTCCTCTCAACCTTCTGGAAAGAGGAATATCTTCTCTGCTCAGCTCTAATAGTACTTTTCCGTTTTGGTCGACACTTGCATCAGCGGTAATCAACATGGGTAATACATACTGCATCCCGACCATAAAAGCTAATTTGTTTTTTGACGCTTTCTGTTGTCCAAACCAGGTCTTTTTACCATGAAAATCCGTTCCCATATCTTCAGCCATTTGTCTTTCCATGATTTCATGATTTTTCTGAACTCTGATTCCTGCATAAGGAAGCGCCCATTGGAATTTCCCTAAGAATCGTCCTACTTTTGCACTTCCTTCAAAGTGATCAAAATTCCAGTTGGAATGAAACTCATTCAGGTTGGCCCATCTTGGTCCGAACATCGTCATGGTTTCTGCATGAATCTTATTGCTTGCTACATCCAGCATGGCCATAGAACTGGTCATTTTATTATCCTGTATAAAGTTTTTCCAGGCCAGTTTTCTGTTCGGAAGCTGTGGATTGGGTTTAGAGTTTTCATAACTGAAGATTCTTCCCATTCCCGCCATCATATGGTATAAAATATGACAGTGAAAAAACCAGTCACCATCCTGGTTGGCTGCAAATTCTATTGTTACCGTTTCCATAGGCATGATATCCACTACGTTTTTCAATGGTGAATACTCTCCTTTTGAATTGATTAATCTGAAATCATGACCGTGAAGGTGCATCGGGTGGCGCATCATCGAATTATTATACATTTTAATTCTAAGAACTTCTCCTTTTTTGATCAGAATTTTATCTGTTTCTGTTACGGTTTTATTATCCAGTGTCCACAGATAATGGTTCATATTTCCTTCCAGCGTAAACTTCATTTCTCGAATACTGTCTGTTGGAAGAATTGTTTTCTCAGGAGACTTTAAAATATTGTAAGACAATCTCTTGATCGTTTTTTCCTCTTTCATATCCATTCCGGAATGTTGAGAATGGTCTTCACTTTTATCATCTTTTGTTTTTACTCCCATCATCTCATTGATGTGCTTTGCCGTAGTTTTTCTTTGGTTTTCAGATAATTCCGGGTACATTACTTCGTTCATGTCCATCATCTGATTTCCCATCGTCATATTCATTGGCTTCATATTCCCGCTCATCTCCATCATTCCGTTCATCATTTTCATTCCTTCAAAAAGCATTAATCTTGGAAGATTGGGAGCTTCTACCTTCTCTCCGGAATCCAGCCAAAGGGAGGCATGTCCTATTCTGTCTTCTGAAGTCGCTCGGAATTCAAAGCTTTTATTTTCAGGAATAGTAACTTCAATATCATAGGTTTCGGAAACTCCAACAATCAAACGGTCAACTTCTACCGGAACCACATCATTCCCGTCATTTCCTACTACTTTGATCTTTCCACCTCCATAATTCAGCCAGAAATAAGTGGAGGAACCTCCATTTGCCACTCTTAATCTTACTTTATCCCCAGGTTTTAAATTGGAATAATCTGAACTGGAAGCACCGTTTATCAAAAATTTGTCATAATAGACATCACTCACATCCATGGCTTCCATCCTTTTCCATTCATTCAGGGCTTTTGTCCCGAAGTTTCCAGACTTAATGGCTTCCCAATAACTTTGTACGGCATTTTTCTTTACAGCATACCAGTCTGTATTGGCCATGTGAAGCCTTCTGGCAATCTGCATCGGGTCATCATCACTCCAATCTCCCAGCAATACAGGAATCTCAGCGTTATATTCTGTTTTAGGCTCGCCTTCTCTTTTTTTGAAAACCAGAATCCCATTCATTCCAATCTGTTCCTGAAGTGCTTCATGGGAATGATACCAATACGTTCCGTTTTGGGAAACTCTGAATTTGTATAAGTGGGTTTCTCCCGGCATTACCGGTTTTGTGGTAAGGAACGGAACTCCGTCTTGTTCATTCGGAAGAATTACTCCGTGCCAGTGCAGCCCTGTTTTTTCCTTCAGCATATTGTGCAGGTAAATTTCAGCTGTATCTCCTTCCGTAAAATATAAAGTCGGAGCCTGAAGTTTACCGTTAATCGCTATCGCTCTCCTGTTTTTCCCTGTAAAATTGACAATGGTATCTTTTACATACAGGTCATAGCGAACTTTTTTTCCTCCGAAGGTAATTCTTCCGTTTTCGGAATTTCTTTTTAAAACAGATTTTTCTTCTTTCGGATTTTCAGCTTCTTTTTTCTCACTTTTATCCTTATTTATTTTTGTTTCTGAGAGTTTTGTCTTCGTCTCTGGGTTAGATATAGATTTCGCTTCCGGTTTTAAGGCAACAGTTTTCCCCTCTAGAGTCATTCCGCATTTCGGGCAGTCTCCAGGTTTAGAGGACACCACTTCAGGGTGCATCGGACAGGTATAAAATGTTTTTGTAGTTTGAGCGAAAGTAAATACAGAGAACAAAAGTACCAGAAACATTATCAGCTTTTTCATAATATTTCGAACTTTTTAGAAGTTGCACAGCTTAAAGTTAATTATACATTAAACTATGCAACTTATTATTTTAAAGAATAATACGGTAATTATTTAATTTCCGACTTTACACTTCCACAAGTAAGCATAGACTTCCCGTAATATGGATTAGCAATCTGTTTTTCATCGCTTAACCAACTTCCATCTGCCATTGGACAATATTGAACGTAGACTGGTTTCTCAGAAAGTTTAAACTGCTTAGTCAAAGCAATCATATTGTCCGAAAGATTTAAAAACGTTTCTCTCTGTGCGGCAACATTTCTTGCTTCAGAAATAACAGAAGCATCTTTTCTAAGAACGTTAAGATTGCCCTCAGAAACTACTTTGTAATCGATAACAGACGCTGTTTTAATAAATTCTGTTGCTGCTTTTGAAGTTTTGTCAGCATCATCTGAAGCTAAAGCCGATTTGATCGCGATATAGTTCTGATACAGTTTAGAAACCTGAGCATCCTTTTTAGATTGTGCTGATAGTGAAATAATTGAAAATAAAGAGAAAGCTGCTGTAATGATATATTTTTTCATTGTTTTAAATTTTAGAATTAAGTTTTTTAATAAAGAATGGGTAATGCATCAGAAAATGCATCAGGACATGCCGTTCGCAACAGTATACAATTGATGATACCAGAAACGACTGACGGATTCTAAATTCTAAAGTTACAATGATTGATGTAGATCGGTACCGGCTGATATCCAGGCGGTGCATTGATCTGGATTTGAGTAAACTTGGTGGCCGAAAAAGACTTATCAACAACAGCAAACTGATGGTTCACCGGAATTTCTGAAATCTGACTTAAAAAATCAATTTTCAGGAAATCAGACTTCTGGGAATCATCTACTTTTACTATTTTGATCTCTGTTTTGCAGCATCCCTTTTTCTCTTTAACGCCGCATTTAGCACAGATATCACTTGTTTTCTGGCTCACAGAAACAAGTTCTTTCATGCAATAATGAATGCTAAAAGCCGCTCCGGAAGAAAAACCGAAGTAGAAAATAGAAAACAATATGGCAAGAATCTTTTTCATTGATAGGACAAATTTAAAAATATCTATGACAGCATTGTTATAAAATTTGGTAATGTTGTTATAAAATTCAGGAAAATAAAAAGCTTCCGAATTTTCCGGAAGCTTTCTATTGTATTATTTTATCTCGCAGATTAAGCAAATTAGGCAGATTTTTATGAAAACCTTTGCTTACTTTCAATTCTATAGTCTGAACTCCAGTTTTACATTAAAGAAACGTCCTGTAAGACGTACTGGAACCGGATACATGTAATTACTGTTGTAATCTGTAATCCATTGGTTGGCTACCGTATTGTTGATATTAAATGCATTGAAAACCTGGACCCCTAATGTCAGTTCCTCAAAATTACCCCAGAAACCGGATCTCTTATTTTTCTCTTTCGGATCGATAAATACTTTTGTTAATCCTAAATCTACTCTTTTGTAAGAAGGAAGAGTCTGTTGATAATTATAAGCTGCATTAAAATCAGGCTGTCCATTACTGTTGAACATTACAGGGGCTCCTGTTGGTAATCCCATTGCATATACTAAAGTAAGATTGACACGCATAGATGGGAAGCTCGGCATATAATCCTGATAGAACATGGCAAACCTCAGCCTCTGATCTGTAGGTCTCGGGATATCACCCCTCCCGTCAATATTTTCGTACACTCTGGCATAACTCGCAGACAACCATGAATCTACACCGGGAACAAATTCTCCAAATAATCTGGTATCAATACCATACGCATATCCTTTAGAATTATTCTGCCCGGAATAACGGATCCTCACGTTATCCATATAATACGGAATCAGGTTGTCCATTTTTTTATAGTACAGTTCTGTAGTCAGCTTAAAGGGTCTGTCATACATCTGGAACTCATAATCGTTGGCAAGAATCACCTGAATAGAGCGCTGTGACTTTATATTAGAGTTAAAATTACCATCTAAATCTTTGATCTCTTTATAGAAAGGAGACTGATAATAGATTCCTCCGGAAATCTTGAACAACATATCGCTATCCCAGTCAGGCTTTATCGCAAACTGAACTCTTGGAGAGAATATGGTTTCTTTATTGAAACTCCAGTTGGCAACACGTACTCCAGCATTTACAAATACTTTACTGGCTCCCCAATAGAATTTCTGAGAATACTGTGCATATGCGGAAAGTCTTGTTGGCTCAATATTGTTTTGTCCGGCAATATAATAAGCAAGCTTCAGATCTCCTGTAGTCCCGGTTCTCGGATCAATCACTTCCGGTCTTGGAATGCTGTATCCGGCAGAATCTACAAGTTTCCACTCATTGGTAAAATCCTTAAGGTTTTCTTTCTCATATTTGAATCCAACCTCAATATCAGTATTTACATTGGGAGAGAATTTCGCTCTGAACTGTGTTCCGTATGTTCTTACAAACAAATCGTTTCTTGCATGCTCTATCTGCCCACCCACATCGAAAGATGTCACAGGCTGCTGTGTAACAGGATCAAAGGTCTGCAGTTCGTAAGCCGACTGTATGGTATAATATTCTCTTTCTCTGTTCTGATAAGCAAAGGCATCCAAGGTAAGCTTCCATTTGTCTGTCGGCTTATAGTTCATGGAGAATGTCCCCATCATATTTTTATACTGGTCATTTTCTTTACCTGCATAGCCTATATTTACAGTAATAGGCTGCTGAAGGCTTCCGAAAGTAACGCTTTTTGCCTTAGGAATCATCTCATAGTCATTCTTAGAATAGTACCCAATAAATGACATGGAGAGTTTATCATTAACATGATAATTCAGATAAGACTGGAAATCCCAATACGTTGGATTAAAATCTGTATCTTCCTTTAAGGTATTAAGAACCAGATTGGTATTTCTGTATCTTCCGGAAAATAAGGCAGTAAATTTTTTATTTTTTGAAGCCAAACCAGTTGTCAGTCTGCCTCCAATTAAACTTGCCTCTCCTGAAAGTTCAAATTTTTCAGGTTCACGGTAATAGATATTTAGAGCAGAAGACATTTTATCACCATACTTGGCTTCAAATCCTCCTGCTGAGAAATTCACTGCAGATACCATATCCGGATTGATGATACTCATCCCCTCCTGTTGAGAGTTTCTGATCAGGAAAGGTCTGTAGATCTCAATATCATTGATGTAGATAAGGTTTTCATCATAGTTTCCACCACGAACCATATATTGGGAAGACAGCTCGGTATTGGAGTTTACGGAAGGAAGCGTCTTAAGCAATCCTTCAATCCCACCATTAATAGAAGCTACTGATTTCGCTTCTTTTGCTGAAATTCTCACATTGGTAAGGTCATTGGTTCTTCCTGTTATTTTTTTCTGGAAGACAACTTCCTCTATATCGGTCACTCTAGTGGTCGCCGTATCCTTTTTTCTTTGTTGGGAGAAAATCAGCATAGGGACCATAAGGCTTAGCGGTAAAACTAGTTTTTTCAAAAGAAATGTTTTAGAATTTCTAAAATTAATGTTTTTTTAACAATTACAAAATTGATTCTCTAATTCTTGTCAATTTTTGTAACAAATCTTCTAATAAATCTAATCTTAACATGTTGGCACCATCAGATAAAGCCGTTTCCGGTGTAGGGTGTGTTTCGATGAAAATACCATCTGCGCCTACTGCAATTCCTGCTTTGGCAACAGTTTCAATAAGGTCTGGTCTTCCCCCTGTAACTCCTGAATTTTGGTTAGGCTGCTGTAGAGAGTGTGTAACATCCAGAATAACAGGAGCATATTCTCTCATGGTAGGAATTCCTCTGTAATCTACGATCAGGTCTGTATATCCGAAAGAATTTCCTCTTTCAATAATGGCTACTTTCTGGTTATCAGAATCTGTCACTTTCTGAACGGCAAACTTCATCGCTTCCGGGGAAAGAAACTGACCTTTTTTCAGGGTAACACATTTTCCTGTTTTAGCGGCAGCGATCAATAAATCGGTCTGACGTACAAGGAATGCAGGAATCTGAAGAACATCCACATATTGAGCTGCTAATGCTGCATGCTCATTCTCATGAATATCTGTAGTTGTCGGAATATTGAACGTCTCTCCTACTTTTCTAAGGATTTCAAGAGATTTCTCTTCACCAATGGTTGTGAAAGAGTCTACACGGCTTCTGTTGGCCTTTTTGAAACTCCCTTTGAAAATATAAGGAATATTGTATTTATCTGTAAGGCTGATTACTTTTTCAGCAATTCTCAATGCCATATCTTCTCCTTCAATAATACAAGGTCCGGCAATAAGGAAAAAGTTCTTTGAATCTTTGTGCGAAATATTATCTAAATACTGAATCATTTTGTTGTAATTAAAAAGTTCAGTAAAAATACTGAGAAAGTTTCACAAATGGAAATTATTTGATTGCTTTAACAGGCTATGATTGCATAGTCTTTGAGCCTTTGATTCATTAATTTCCGATTATAAAATTGATAGATGCTTCGACAGGCTCAGCATGACAACCCTAATACTATCTGTTATATTAAAGTGAAGGTTATAATAATATCAGTGTAGTAATCAAAAGACTTTGGAATCTCTGGTTATTAAATTGGTAGATGCTTCGACAGGCTTAGCAGGACAACTCTAATACTATCTGTTATATTAAAGTGAAGATTATAATAATATTAGTGTAGTAATCAAAAGACTTTGGAATCTCTGGTTATTAAATTGGTAAATGCTTCCACAGGCTCAGCATGACAGCTCTAATACTATCTGTTATATTAAAGTGGAGGTTATAATAGCTGATGATTTATCCAAAAAACATCGGGTTCATACTACATTAAAAGTTAATTTATAACGGTGTCATGCTGAGCCCGTCGAAGCATTGCGATGATTTATTTAGAATTTCTTCAGAATCTTCTCAAACGTATTTACATTCCTGCTGGTAAACTGATCTTTAAGACTTTTTTTGCCTAATACCTTTCCAAAAGTAGAATCTAAGGTATTGCCTTTCGGGACCTGCCAGTAAAATATACCATTGATAATTTCTGCCTTTTCGTTTTCTGCCTGGGCAGCTTTTTGAAACTCCTCCATCAGAACTTTCTCCACGCCTGGCATTCCGACAAAACTATAAATATGGAGATTTTTGTTCTTTTCAAAAGGAATACCATTCCAGAAAACCGCTGTCTCTTCCTGAGATTTTACAAACAGAAAAGCTTCATAATAAAAATGCTCTGACATAGCTTTTTCCAGAACTGTTTTTAAATCTTCTGCATTTTTATCTGAAGAAAAAACAATATTTCCTGAAGCTAATATTGAACTCACATCTTTCATTCCGGCATCTTTAAAAACCTGGCAGACATCAGCCATTTTCATATTGGTTCCTTTTACGTTGACACCGCGGAGAAAAGCACAGTATTTCATTTTTTTTAGGTCTTAGTTTTTAGATATTAGGTTGCAGGTTTTAAGTTTGAGGGTTTGAGAGTATTAGAGTTATTTGACCCTTGTTTCTGAACTCTCTGCGATTTTCAATCCTTTAATCAACCCTAATGTACAAATTATAGTCTGTTCCGGAAGGTTTCAGATTATATATTTTTTCTAAAATCTTATTGTCACTTTTCAGGTGGTCTTTCACTCTGAATTCCTTTAAAAGCTTGTAATGGGTTTGGTAATACAAAGAATTGGCATTATTTCCTTCATAGATATTTTGGTAGGAAAGTAGATATTTCGGTTTTCTTGTTTTCACCGTATTGATCCAGTAATTCACTTTGTCCTTTTTAATTTCTTCCTGAATTTGCTTGTCTACCAATCCAACCTCATCAATTGTTTTTAATCCTGAAAAATAAGGAACATACCCAGCCGGTTCCAGTAAGATCCACTGATTTTTGTCTTTCTCATATTGGTTTAAAAATGTTCCAATCGTTCTACGGTAGTTCCATTCTCCGTTTCCTGTTGCAATACAGTGAACAGTCTGGAAAATAAGCATAGGGAAAATATAGAATATAACCAGTAATGACAGCCATAGGTTTCTCCTCTCTTTCTGCTCCAATATAAAAATAAGAATAGGAACGAAAAGTAGCAGCTGTGGTACCCAGTAATACCAGTCGAACAGGCTTTTCTGAGAAAGAAAAATAATCTGTTTTGCCCATCCAAAGATAAAGATCATCCATAAAAAATAGTTTCTCTTTTCTCTTTGTCTGATCAGATAAATGAAGCAAACCAATTCGAAAATCAATACTACAATCGTCAGAGGATTGAAATCTCCCGGAACTTTCAGCATTCCCCAGAAGTTTCCAAAACTTTTAAAGAAATACCCGATATGCTGCTGGATGGTGAAGTTTTCACTGTAAAGCAGTTTTTTTGCGGTAATGGTATTATTCACCAGCTCACCAAAGTAAAACCAGTTGAAAGCAACCGTTAACAAAACGCCCAGAATTCCGCCAAAAATATAATTCCATCTTATTTTTTTGTTCCAGAATAGATCTACAAGAAATACAATTCCCAGGAATATCACAGTATCAATCCTTGTAAACATGATTAAAACCGGAAGAAAGGTTACTACCCATTTCTTTCCTTTATGGAACCCGTAGTACAGGAGCGCCATTTCCAGGAAAAACAGGATTCCGTACTCCATTCCGAGAATTGAAATTTTAATGGCTGGCGGTAAAATACCCACCAAAAATATAAAAATCGCTTTATGCCATGGGTTTTTAAGAACCAAATGAGAAAGCAGTAAAGTTCCTATTGTAAACAGAATGGAATTGAAAATCAAAAGAGGTTCAATAAAATTTTCCTTTCCAAAAACAAGATTGAAAAGGTAAGACACAAAAACATACAGATGAGTGGTAGACGCAGAAATTTTGGTGTCTCCATTGAAACCAATTACCCCATAATCCAATAGATTCTGGGCCACTCTCCAGGTAATAAATGCATCCTCCTGAATATAATGTGTCAATAAAAAAAGAAGCTTAAAAGCAACTGTAGCAATTACAGCATAGATTGGGAACCTGCTATTTTTTGTTTCAGCCATTATGTATTTTTAACTTCACAAATATAACCTTAATATTCAGGATTCCCAATAATAAAAAAACGGGACCGAAGTCCCGTTTTAAAGTATTTTATTTTGTTGCTTTGATAATCGCAGTGGTTATCTGATTTTCTTTTTCTTTTGAATAAGTAGAATCATAAGGTTCCATGACATCAAATAAATACTGATAGAATGGTGTGATCTGCTGAACATTTTCTGATTCTTTCATGGCTTTATCTTTGCCCATTTCCTGAAGATCTTTGATAAATACATTGAACTTTTTATCAATTGGCTCTATGGATTTTACCAGATAAGCATATCCTTTTTCTTTCTGACCGATCTTCGTGTAAGCATCCGTTACTGCAGCTACAACAAGAGAATATTCCATCGGTTTTGTTCTCATTTGTCTTCTCAGGTAGCTTTGGTCTGCTTTGGAAAGGCTTAGATAATAATCATATTCCTCAAAGATTCCTTTTTTAAGAACCTCAGCAAGCTGAAGACCTTTCTGCTCCTGACCTGCGATGATGTATCCTGATACAATGGAGCTTAATGAACGAGGGTCGTTGTATTTCTCAGCAGGAATTTCTTTAGCTGCAAGATCCAGAATTTCCAATGCTTTAGCTTTCTGTCCGCTCAATGCAAGTGCTGATGCAGCTCTGCTCGCTGACATTCTGTAGCTGATGATATTGGAAGTAGCCGTTTCATCAAAGTGAGCATTTAAGTTTTTGAAGTTCCCCCATCTGAAGTTTTTCACTACATTATAAAGAGAATTGGCATCTACTCTACCCATATCTCCATCAGCTGTCGGAGGCGTTTGGATAGGAATTAATCTGTAACTGAATCCGTCAAACTGAAGATAGTCGTTCAGATAGAAAATATTTTCACTGTCATAGATACCTCCTGATGAGAAATTGATTGGACGCTTCCAGTCGAAATTGGCCAAAAGATCCATCAGAATCAGGTTATTCTTATACAATGTATTCCCTTTGTAAGTAATCATAATCTGATTAGCAACATTTGGAAGATCTTCTTTGTTGATGATTCCTGCTTTTAAAGCATTTTCTTTATTTACAGGAAGAATGAATTTGTTTACCGGAAGGATATTGTATTTTTCAAACTTCTCTTCTCCGAAATACATTTTCAACAATTCGTCTTTTTCTGGAGATTTGAATTTAATGAATTCAATAGCTTGTTTTAGCGTTAAAGAATCCTGAGTAAGATACTTTCTGAACGACTGGAATTGTGTTTCCGGAGCTCCCTGTTCTTTCAACATAGAGAAAACACCTTCCCAATCTTCTTTCTTCATCATATAGATCTGATCGTTTACACCATCTCTGTAATCTTCGTGTGTCAACTGGCTAGGGATTCCCATAGCATTGTAAGTTCTTCTTTTTACCTGATCAAGATTCCAGGGAGTTGAAGCAAGAGTAAAGTTAACTACCTTCACATCATCTCTGAATTGTTCTGTTTCCTGGATCGCCCAAACCGGGTAAGTATCATTATCTCCGTACACGAAAAGGATATCGTTTTTCGGTAATGATTTTAAAACTGAATACGCATAATCGTACGCTGTATATCTGTTGCTTCTGTCATGAACATTATAGTTCTGGAAGCCCATCATTAATGGTACTCCTAATAAAACAACTCCTAAAGCAATATTAGCTCCGTTTGATTTTATTTTAGACTGCAGGAACCATAAAATAGCTCCGGCTCCCATACCGATCCAGATCGCAAATGCATAGAATGAACCTACCATTGCATAATCTCTTTCTCTAGGTTCGAAAGGTTTCACTCCTGTATAGAAAACAATACCAACACTTGTTAGAATAAATAATGATAACAGCGCATAGAATCTTCCGAAGTCTCTGTTCAATTGGAAAAAGAATCCAATCAAACCTAAAATTAATGGAAGGAAGAAGAATGTTACTGTACTTTCATTCTTAAATTTAGCAGGCATTTTATCCTGATTTCCTACGTTTACATTATCGATAAAAGGAATACCGGAAATCCAGTTTCCTTTTGTGCTTTCCATGTTTCCTTCAAGGTCATTCTGTCTTCCAACATAGTTCCACATCAGATATCTTACAAAGTAGTATCCGTTCTGGAAAGAAATAAAATAATCCATATTCTGAAGCAATGACGGCTTCTGAACGTTGATCAGGTTATAAGGTTTTACTTTCAGATAATCTGAAGCTGTAATCGACTTATCTTCATATTTCCCTCTCAATTCATCAAAGATCTGCTTAGCCTGTGGATTGTCTGCCACATCTTCATTAGCATAATTGAATGTAAAATCCGGAGCACCATACATTGAAATATAGTTAGCCATTACATCCTTATCCTCATTAAACATTCTTGGCATTAAACTTACCTGAGACTTGTTGAATACATAATTAAAACGGTCTCCGGTTTTTCTATATGTTCCGGTTTTTTCATCTTTTTCGTAGATCTCACCGGTCTTTTGAGTTTTAAAGCTTCCGTCCTCATTCTTCTCAATTCCGTTAGCATCAAGGAATGCCGTGTAATTCTGTCCGTAGATCGTTGGCCAGTCACCGTACTGCTCTCTGTTATAATAATCCAACATCCCAATTGCTGTATCCGGATCATTAAGGTTCATCGGCGGATTAGCATTGGCTCTGATTGGAATAACCATCCAGCAAGAGAATCCGATCATCATGAAAACCACAGATAATGCAGCCGTCTGGTAGATTTTTCTCTTTGCTTTTCTTGCATATTTGATTAAGAAATAGCAGATCGCTACCATCAAAATAAAAGCTACAATTGTCCCAGAGTGGAAAGGAAGTCCAAGACCATTCACGAAGAAAATTTCAAGTCTTCCGAACATGGTCATAATTAAAGGGAAGATAATTTTGAAAACAATAATCAAAATTCCCAGTGTAATAAGGTTTGCCCAGATAAAATTTTTCCAGGTAAACTTATAATTTCTTGCATAATATACCAGACATACTGCAGGGATAGCCAGCATACACATCATATGCACTCCCACAGAAAGTCCTAAAACAAAGAAAATAAGAATAATCCATCTTTCACTGTCTCCCGCCTGATATTCATTCTCCCATTTGGTGATTAACCAGACCAAAAGCGCGATAAACATGGAAGCCATGGAGTAAACCTCTCCCTCTACTGCCGAGAACCAGAATGTATCTGAGAACGTAAAGCAAAGTGCTCCTACCGCTCCGGCAAATAAAATAGAGATTTCCTGATGTTTCGTAATTTCATCAAAATCTTTGTTCAGAAGTCTTCTCACAAAGTGGGTGATCGTCCAAAACAAAAATAAAATAGTCAGCGCACTGAACAATGCAGACATCGCGTTGATCACGATAGAATAATTTTCGCCTTTCCCTAATGCAAAAATGGCTGCCACGGCACCCACTATCTGGAATAAAGCAGCTCCGGGAGCGTGCGTTACTTCAAGTTTTACTGCAGAAGAAATGTACTCGCCACAATCCCAAAAACTGAAATTGGGTTCTATGGTGGACAAGTACGTGAAAAACGCAATGACGAAAATCACCCATCCTGAAACGGTGTTCCATTGCCTAAAAGTCCAATTTTTCATAGTATTAAATCAATTATGCGAAAATAAGGCTTTTATCTTATTTTATGCGGGTTTTAACAAAATTTAAAAATTTTGGCGTAGTATTTGCGAATATAGACCTGTCAAAACTGTAAATACGAAAATAAGTTTTACAAAACTATGCCCTAGAAATCAAACAAAAGTTTAGTAATTATTTATTTTTTTGTATTTTTGCAGTCAGATTTTTATTGAAAATAACAAATAATGAGTAATGTTTACGATAATATTCTTGGCCTAATAGGACATACTCCTATGGTGAAGCTAAATACTGTTACAAAAGATATTCCAGCAACCGTTTATGCCAAGTTAGAATCATATAATCCTGGACATTCCACCAAAGACCGAATCGCACTTCATATTATAGAAAACGCAGAGAAAAAAGGCCTTTTAAAAGAAGATTCTGTAGTTGTAGAAACTACTTCCGGGAATACCGGGTTTTCTATTGCGATGGTATGTATTATTAAGGGATATAAATGTATTCTTGCAGTAAGTGATAAAACAAAACCAGAAAAAATTGCTTATCTGAAAGCATTGGGTGCTGTGGTGTATATATGCCCGGCCAATGTTCCGGCGGATGATCCAAGATCATATTATGAAGTAGCTAAAAGAATCGCTCAGGAAACTCCTAATTCTATTTACATCAATCAATATTTTAACGAGCTTAATATTGATGCCCACTATCAGACTACAGGTCCTGAGATCTGGGAACAGACGGAAGGTAAGATCACTCACCTTTTTGCCTGCACCGGAACTGGAGGTACACTGTCGGGTTCTGCTAAGTTTTTGAAAGAGAAAAATCCGGATATCAAGATCATCGGAGTAGATGCAGATGGCTCTATCCTAAAAAGCTTTCACGAAACAGGAGAAATCCATAAAGAAGATGTACATCCTTATCAGATTGAAGGAATGGGTAAGAACCTCATCCCTGCTGCCCTGCTTTTTGACAAGGTAGATGAATTTGTAAGGGTAAATGATGAAATGTCAGCATACCGAACCCGCGAAATTGCTTTGAAAGAAGCGATCATGGGTGGCTATACTACCGGAGCTGTAACACAGGGATTAATGCAGTATGCAAAATCTCATGAGCTTACAGAGAATGACCTGGTTGTTTTAATCTATCCTGACCACGGTTCCAGATACATCACTAAAGTATACAGTGATCAATGGATGGCCGAACAGGGATTTGTTAACAACTGTGTTCACAATTATGACGAAGTTTTCAAAACGGAGTTTATCAAATAAGAACAAATAAAATCACAATATAAATAAAGCCTTTTGCGTGTTCTACAAAAAAGGCTTTTTACTTAAAAATTACGATACAATGTTGGATATTTTTGAAAGAATAAAAGAAAATCCAGGACCACTTGGACAATTTGCAGATTATGGTGAAGGCTATTTTATTTTCCCAAGATTAGAGGGACCTATTGGCCCTAGAATGCAATTTCAGGGTAGAGAAGTAATTTTCTGGAGTGCCAATGACTATTTAGGATTGTGTAATCATCCTGAAGTAATAGAAGCAGATGCAAAAGCGGCTGCAGAATACGGAATGTTCTATCCAATGGGAGCGAGAGCAATGTCTGGGGAAACAGATCAGCACCTTCAATTGGAAAGAGAACTGGCAGACTTCGTAAAAAAGGAATCAGCATATTTATTGAATTTCGGTTACCAGGGAATGGTTTCTACCATAGATGCTTTGGTAAGCAGAAATGACGTTATTGTTTATGATATGGATTCTCATGCCTGCATCGTGGATGGAGTAAGACTTCATTCTGGTAAAAGATTTACCTACAGGCACAATGATATGGCAAGTCTTGAGAAAAACCTTCAGAGAGCGACTAAGGTAGCTGAAGAAACAGGAGGAGGTATTCTTGTGATTACAGAAGGTGTTTTCGGAATGAGAGGCCAGCAGGGAAAAATCAAAGAAATCTGCGATCTTAAATCAAAATACCAGTTCAGACTATTGGTAGATGATGCACATGGTTTCGGAACCCTTGGGACAACAGGTGCCGGTGTGGGTGAAGAGCAGGACTGTAATGATCAGATCGATGTATATTTCTCTACTTTTGCTAAATCAATGGCTGGTTTTGGAGCATTCCTTGCTGGTGACAAAGAAATCATCAGATATCTGAAATTCAACCTAAGATCACAAATCTTCGCAAAATCTCTTACGATGCCAATGGTTATCGGAGGATTGAAAAGATTGGAGCTATTGAGATCAAAACCTGAGATCAAAGCTAAACTTTGGGAGAATGTTTACAAACTACAAAACGGACTTACAGAAAGAGGCTTTAATATTGGAGACACTAATACTTGTGTAACTCCGGTAATGATGCAGGGAACTCCGGTAGAAGCTACTCTATTGGTGAAAGACTTAAGAGAGAATTACGGTATCTTCACATCAGTTGTGGTATATCCGGTCATTCCAAAGGGAATGATTCTTTTAAGATTAATTCCTACCGCTTCTCATACGGATGCAGAGATCAATGAAACTCTGGCCGCGTTTGAAGCTATTCATGATAAACTAGTAGGTGGCTACTATAAAGATCAGGAGCAAAAATTACTGCAGGAACAAGGATTAAGTTTTAAACCAATTTAATCATAAAAAATAAAAAAAGCCACTGATTGACTCAGTGGCTTTTTTGTTTAAATAACCATAAAAATAAATGAAACTTAGAGGTTACATGCTAGGAATTCTGTCGGCTGTTTCATACGGCCTGATTCCTATTTTTATTCTGCCTATCAAACAGGCGCACTTTTCTATGGACATAACCCTGTTTTACAGGTTTTTCTTTTCTGCCTTAATGGTGGGCGGTTATCTGATGTATTCCAGACAAAATTTCAGGCTCAACAAGAAAGAAGCTTTAATATTAGCTATTCTGGGAATCTGCTATGCCCTTTCTTCAGAGTTCCTATTTTTAGGATATGATTTCCTTACCCCAGGAATTGCTTCCACCGTGTTGTTTATCTATCCGGTCATTGTCGCTTTGATTATGTTTTTCTTTTATAAGGAAAAACTTTCCAGATTATCTGTAGTTTCATTATTGTTTGCTTTTGCTGGGGTCATTGTTTTATGCTTAAAAGGAAACGGGTTGGAAATTAATTTCGCAGGTTTAGGAATCGTGATGCTGAGTTCTCTCTTTTATGCACTTTATATGGTCATTGTGAACAAGGCAAACTTAAAGGTATCGGGATTTAAGCTTACTTTTTTTTCCATGCTTTTTACTTCCCTTTTTTTTATGACTAAGGCATTGATGGGTCATGAATCATTTGCTATTCCTTCCATATCTATCTTTCTGAACTTTCTTGTTTTTGCATTTCTTACTACAGTTATCTCAAGTTTATGTCTGGTATATGCCATTAAACATATTGGTTCTACACCAGTGGCCATTTTAGGAGCTCTAGAACCAGTAGTTGCGGTAATGGTAAGTGTATTGCTATTTCATGAAAAGTTTACAACGAACCTGTTGATAGGAATCACTTTGATCCTTTTTGGAGTTATTCTTAATGTCATTGGAGATCAAAAGAAAATACGTCATGCTTAGAATTTCTATTCATTGACTGATATCAACAATACAAAAGCCGAACTTCTTACTGAGTCCGGCTTTTTGTGTAACTTTATAAAGGTTACTTTACCTTATTGAACATATATCGCGCAATTTTCCATTTTGAATTATCTTTCTCCAATACAAACAATTCACGATTTTCTTCCGGCGTGGTTTTGTTATCTGCATAGAGCAATTGTTTTCCTCTTGACATAGTACGTGCTATGGCATAATTTTCATTGATGATCGTGATTTCCTCAATTTCAAACTTTATATTCAACTTAAGAGTTTTAAATACAAAGTCATAAGATTCTTTAAGCTGTTCTTTGCCTTGAGATGTGGGACCGCCTAACGGCATGAAAATACCTGTTTCACTATATAAAGAAATGGCTTGCTCAGTAGATGAGGCATTCAATGCATTCTGATAGCTATTAAGTAATTCCTCTATATCTTTTTTTACTGTTGTTTCCATATTTTTGTAATCAGATGTTTTAAGTGTTGAATTTTGTTTTTTTGAACAGGATGTTAGTATTAACAATATCTGGATGATGATAAGAATGTTTTTCATCTATTTTTTTTAAAGCTTTGACTTAGCTTCAGAAAGGTTCACCGTTTTTCCAAGCGCTCCAAATTCATGCAGATCTCCAAAAACTTCAATACGAATTGACTGATCAATCCCTCCTACTTTTAAAGGATCAAATCCTGCTTTTTCAATCACTTTCTCAATATCCTTATCAATGGATGTATCATCGGAAGCATAAAACAATACTGCTTTTTCAGGATTTCCATTGGAAGCTCCGGCAAGACTTCCCGCTCCCAGTGTTCCAAATGCTTTTACCAATTGAGCTCCCTGAGGAAGAATCGCTTTATTGAGCTCTCCTGCAGATTCTCTTTCTCCAATGATTTTTTTGAATCCTCCATTTCCATCCGGAGCAATAGGATTTGAGACGTCAACAATAATTTTGTCTTTCAGAATATTTCCATACTCATTAAAGAAGTCTTTAAAGGCACCAAACCATATTGCCGGTATAATAATATCAGCAGTATTAATGGCTGCATCAATATTCATATTTTGAGCTAAACCTCCGGACTGCTTGGCAAAATTATCTGATTCCTCATTATTTCTTGATGCTACAATCACCTGTTGGTTATTCTTGATCAAATCTCCAGCTATTGCTTTCCCAATGTTTCCAAGACCGATAACGGCTACTTTTTTTAATGTTTCCATTTCTTTTGATTTTTATTATTTATCTATGTCAAAATTAGGAGGAAAGACATTCAAAAAAAGACAAACAAGTTTAAGAAATAGCCTTGACATTTGGTAAGGCCAATGATGAAACTAGTTTAATATTAAAAGGAGATATAATCAGCTTTTAATTCTTTTCTGTCGGATTTTACTCAGGAATTGTGGGGTAATTCCGAGATAAGAAGCAATCTGTGTATTGGGAAGACGATTCGCCAGCTGCGGATACTGCCTGATAAAAAATTCATATTTCTCATCTCCGGTAGCGCTTATATTTTGAAGCACTCTATTTTGGAGCTCAATGAATTTTTGTTCAATGATCACTCTGAAGTTCCTGTCAAATTTGGGATAATAAGTATAAAGATACCAAAGGTCATTTTTTTCAATCTGCAGTACTACAGAAGTTTCCAGGGCAACAATATACAGTTTGCTGGGATTTTTATTATGAAAGCTGTCTATATCTACAATCCAGTCATTTTCTGCCGCAAACTGGAGATTATGTTCTTCTCCACTGCCATCTATATTGTACATTTTTAAACAGCCGGAAACAACGAATGTATAATACTGACACACTTCGTTTTCCTGCAGGATAAACTGCTTCCGTTTGATCCTTCTTTCAATGAACCTTTCATTCAATACTTCAATTTCTTTCTTTGAAAGCGGAATATAGCTTTTAAAATATTCGATAAGCGGAGCTGTTTCGTCTGACATTGTGAATGGGTGTAATTTTTATATTGAGTTAAAAAATATTGAGACAATATATTAAAAAATACCGGAACTTATTTTACTAGAATATTTAATGATACAAATAAGATCAACTTACGAAATTTAAAAGAACCTATCTATATCTAACGCTTTTCCAAAGAATTTTTTGAAACCATTCATAGAAACCCATGTTACCATCATTAAATGGATCATTGTGTACGTTAAAAGTAAAGGCCTTACCTCAAAAAATAGTCTTCTAGCCTACCATTTTGAGCAGATATTTGGCTTTTTCCTGTTATCACTAGTTATTAATACTAGTCTTTCTATCATAATATCGACCGTCCCATCACTCCTTTTTCTTAATTATATTGAATTGATTTTGTTTATTTTACGAATATCTAGAGTCATGAATGCCGTGGCTGAACAGAAAAAACGATTCCATTTGTTGGAAAAATTTTCAAAAATAAATTCGGCTTTCTGGTGTAAGAAAATTTATCTGATTATATTGCATCTGTTTGTTTATAGGAGTTCCCCCCTATAGCAGACCATTGTATTTATCATAAAACAGATGAAGGAACTACAAAAACTTACCAAAAAACAATTATATAATAAAATCAGGGAGAAATCAGAGAACCTCTATACCATCACTCATGAAATGCTGGAAAGTAATTTCTTTAATGAAAGTTCTTTAGACGAAGAAAGCCTTGCCGAATTTCTTGAAATGCTGGATGATGAAACCGCAGAAAAAATAAAAGAAGCTTCTCTTCACATCAATAATGAAAATGACACCCCTGAAATTGTCCTCATAGAAAACGAAAGCGATCGTTCTCTTGAACTGATTACCCAAGAGGGAGAAGGATATAAAATTATTCTTATAGAAGAAGATATTCACTTATCCGAAAAACTCTTTGTTGAAGACTATATTGTTCTTATCGCTACAGGGAATATACAAGCAGAGAATATTATCGTCAATGGTTCACTTTACTGTGCGGGGAATGTTACCTGCAAAGTATTATTCGGGGCATCGGGCAACGATAACGAAACCTATATTGGAGGAAGTATTATGAGCTCCCTTATTGCAGAAAACGGACATTATACTGTGGCAGAAGGTAATATATATTCTCGGTATCTGATCAGTTTTCATAATGAAATCATGGGAAAAACCGGGAAATTCATTGAAAATATCAGCTTCGAAAAACCAAGCGAAAGTGGGTTGCTAAATCCTGCAATCCTTGATGAAGACGGATATTTTGATGAAGATTCTTTTTTAAACTTTATTAAGAGTAATACTCCTGATGCGTTGTTTATTAAACCGACAGATTTATTTTGAGATTGTATTGCTATGGAATGATTAAGTGGAGGCATTCTATTGGATAGAAACCCGTTTTCATATAACAGAATTCAGAAGACTTTTCTTCACTGTTTATAATCAGGAGAAAAAATTTTTTTCTAAAAAAACTTTAGAATAACTTTGCAAAAAATTTCTGTTGAAAGACCTGCTTCTTATTACTCCGCCTTTTACCCAACTTAATACCCCTTATCCTGCAACAGCTTATATTAAAGGATTTTTAAATACCAAAAATATTTCAAGCTATCAGGTTGATTTGGGGATTGATGTTATTTTGGAGTTATTTTCAAAGGATGGAATTCAGAAGGTTTTCAGTAAAGAAATTGATCTTCAGAATATCTCAGAAAATTCTCAGAGAATCTATGCGCTGAGAGAAGAATATTTAAAAACCATAGATCAGGTTATTCCTTTTTTACAGGGTAAAACACCTACACTGGCAAGACAGATCTGCAGCATGAATTTTCTTCCCGAAGCTTCCCGTTTCAACCAGTTGGATGATATGGAATTTGCTTTTGGAAATATGGGGCTTCAGGATAAAGCTAAGCATCTTGCAACCTTATATTTAGAAGATATATCAGATTATATTGTAGAAAATGTTGATGCCGATTTTGGTTTCAGCAGATATGCAGAACGTCTCGGAAAAAGTGCCAATTCTTTTGATGAATTATATTCAAAATTATCTGGTGATCCCACATTTATCGATGCATTTACTTTAAAAATTCTTCGTGAAAAAATAGAGAATATCCAGCCCAAACTGGTTTGCTTCTCAGTCCCTTTTCCTGGTAATCTTTATTCCAGTTTCAAATGCGCCCAATGGATCAAAAAACATTATCCTCACATAAAAATTGCTATGGGAGGTGGTTTTCCCAATACAGAATTAAGAGAAGTTAAAGACCCTAGAGTATTTGAATTTTTTGATTTTATTACCTTAGACGATGGAGAAATTCCTTTGGAACTCCTTTATCAAAATCTGGAAATTTCAATTGCGGAAGGTGAGTTTAAAAGAACTTTTCTTGTTGAAAATCAAGAAGTGGTTTATAAGAACAATTCTAAACGACATGATTACAAACAGTCTGAAGTCGGTACTCCGGATTATACCGATTTAAAACTGGATCAATATATTTCCGTTATCGAAATTGCCAATCCGATGCACAGTTTATGGAGTGACGGACGATGGAACAAACTAACAATGGCCCATGGATGCTATTGGGGAAAATGTACCTTCTGTGATATTTCTTTAGACTATATCAAAATCTATGAACCTATTTCTGCTAAAATTCTGGTAGACCGAATTGAAGAATTGATCAGGACAACGGGTGAAACAGGATTCCATTTTGTGGATGAAGCTGCACCGCCAGCTTTGATGAGAGAGGTAGCCCTTGAAATTCTCCGAAGAAATCTGGTGGTAACCTGGTGGACGAATATTCGTTTTGAAAAAAGCTTCACCCGCGACTTATGCTATCTCCTGAAACTTTCGGGATGTGTTGCTGTTTCCGGAGGACTTGAAGTGGCCAGTGACCGATTGTTGAAATTAATTGACAAAGGAGTTTCTGTAGAGCAGGTTGCCAATGTAACCAGAAATTTTACAGAAGCCGGAATTATGGTTCATGCTTATCTCATGTATGGCTACCCTACTCAAACTGTTCAGGAAACAGTTGATTCCCTGGAAATGATTCGTCAGATGTTTGAGATGGGAATTCTTCAAAGTGGTTTTTGGCACCAGTTTGCAATGACTGCTCATTCACCCGTTGGGATGAATCCTGAGGATTTTGGAATTGTTCCGGTAAAGCAGGAAATACTGTTTGCCAATAACGACATAGATTTTAAAGATAAAACCGGAATCGATCACAACAAGTTCAGCTTCGGATTAAAAAAATCTTTATTCAATTATATGCATGGAGTGAATTTTGAACTTTCACTTCAAGAGTGGTTCGACTTTAAAATTCCGAGGACGACCATTCATCCGGATTACATTCATGACTGTCTTTTGGAAGATGCGCAGTTTACTCTGAAAGCCAACTCAAAAGTAGTCTTTCTAACCAAAAATGTAATCGCTGAGAATCACGTAAAAAATAAAAAGAAATATTCTGGTACGTATACGCTTCTTACATTCCACTTAAAAACCAATATTGTTAAGGTAGAACTGGAGCAGGAAAAGGCAGAATGGCTGGTAACAGTGTTGGAAGAGAATTCGATTGAAAATTTAAAAAAACCTACTATTCAGCAACTTAAGACTCAATTTGAAGAAAGTTTTGAAGATTTTGAGCTATTCTGGTTCTCAAAACCGATGCAGCAATTGAAGGAAAATGGAGTGATTTTGAGCCTATAAAATTTTTCGCTTTTTTCTCAGGGATTTTTAAAAGAGACGATTTTCTGTGAATTGTTAGTTTTCTGTATGAATAAAACCTGTTTCGATTGAATGATAATCTCTCGCGAATTTTGCGGATTACGCAGATTTTGATTTGAAAGAATAAAGGGTTCTATTTTTTCATTCCGAACAGATCAAATCCAAATTTATAACTACCATAAATAAAACGGCAAAATATTCCCCTCCTCTGGAGGGGTGGCGAAAATTCAAAGGATTTTTGACGGGGTGGTTGTAAATACTAATGAGATTTCAATAAGTTTTGGCTAAAGCCAGATAAAATTATTTGATCTTTAATAAAAAAACGGGCTAAAGCCCGTTCCTATTGATATAAAAAGTATGTTTCTTTCTGATAAATAATTAATTTTGAGTCTCTTTTGATACGGGACCTACAGATACTTTTTCCTGTATTTTAATAAAATTAGGATCCATAATAGCCATACGCTCAGCCAGTGCTTTATAAGTAGGATACTTTAAAATAGAGGCTCTCCCGGACATTTCCTTATAAATGACAAAAGACTTTCCACCAGCAGTTTTCAGTTGTTTTGTGGTCGTGATATATCTTCCGATAAGTTTGCTTTTAGCATCGTAAATTTCAATATCTATAGGTGTTTTATCCATAATCGTGTCCTCTGAACCGAAACTTACCGGTAAATTGGTAAAATAACCTACCGGAACACCATTGCTAAGGATCTCTCCCACTTTATTGACCTCAATATTCAGTTTGTCTATTTTCTTTCTTATGACATATGCTTCTTTAGTTTTAGTATCCAGTTTTCTTTTGGGTACATTTGAAAAAAGCTCATCAAGATTTTTGACATTAATCCCTTTGTTATCAATTATTTTAAGATCTTTAATAGAAGTAAAGACAGCCGATTTTTCTTCTCCGGAAAATGCAGAAGGTGATGAATAATCAAGTTCAATGGTTTTATCCCTGTTGTATATCCTGTTGATCATGATATAGCTGTCGCGCACTGAATCAACGATACTTTTATCAATGAATTTTATCGTATACAGCGGTGTTTCCTTAAGATCCATAAACGTATATTCGTTGGACTTATTGGACAGTTTGGCAACCGGAATACCGTCTAAATTGATTATCCCTCTCTTGGTTTTGAAATTCTGAGCATGAAGGAAAATACCCAGAACTGTAAAGAATATGATTATGCTTTTCTTCATCCAATCAGACTTTTACAACAATAAAAAAAGTGTAACACAAAGTTACACTTTCTTGAAAATATATTTAGCTTTTCATTTAATTATTCACAAAGGATAATTCCTTTATTATGATTAAATTCTACAACACCGCTTTTGATAGCATAAGCAAAAACAGAGTCCTTTCCAGTTTCTTTGGTAAAGTTTTTAGCAAAAGCTTCATCAATAGAATTAGCAAAAAGCTTTACATCACCTCCGATCAAAGAAGAAACGATTCCTGCGTGGTTTTTCATGATGTGAAATTCACCATTTTTTCCAGGCAATAATACTGAATCTACTTCTCCTTCAAAAACTACATATTCTGGTGTTAAAATTTTTATATTCATTTTAATTTAGATTTGAAGATTTCAGATTTCAGATTTCAGACAACTTAAAAGTCTCATGTCTAGTATCTGCTATCTTTATGTCTAATTTATTAAGCGTTTTCAGCTAACATTTTTTGTCCTGCTTCGATAGCTTCTTCGATAGTTCCTTTCAAGTTGAAAGCTGCTTCTGGTAAGTGGTCTAATTCACCATCCATAATCATGTTGAATCCTTTGATTGTATCTTTGATATCAACTAATGATCCTGGGATACCTGTAAACTGCTCTGCTACGTGGAAAGGCTGAGATAAGAATCTCTGAACTTTTCTTGCACGGTAAACAACTGATTTATCTTCTTCAGAAAGTTCTTCCATACCAAGGATTGCGATGATATCCTGAAGCGCTTTGTATCTTTGAAGGATTTCTTTTACTTTTTGAGCACAGTTGTAGTGTTCGTGACCGATAACTTCTGGAGACAAGATTCTTGAAGTAGAAGCTAATGGATCTACCGCTGGATAGATACCTAATGAAGCAATCTTTCTGTCAAGTACCGTAGTTGCATCCAAGTGAGCAAATGTAGTTGCAGGAGCCGGGTCAGTTAAGTCATCCGCAGGTACGTATACCGCTTGTACTGAAGTAATTGAACCATTTTTAGTTGAAGTAATTCTTTCCTGCATCGCACCCATTTCAGAAGCAAGAGTTGGTTGATAACCTACCGCTGATGGCATACGACCAAGAAGTGCAGATACCTCAGAACCAGCCTGTGTAAAACGGAAGATGTTGTCTACGAAGAAAAGTACATCTCTACCTTGTCCGCTTTCTCCACCATCTCTATAGTACTCAGCTAATGTAAGACCAGAAAGTGCTACTCTAGCTCTTGCACCTGGCGGCTCGTTCATCTGTCCGAAAACGAATGCAGCCTTAGATTCTTTCATAACTTCTAAGTCTACTTTAGAAAGATCCCAACCTCCGTTTTCCATAGAGTGCATGAAATCATCACCATACTTGATAATACCTGATTCCAACATCTCTCTCAAAAGGTCATTTCCTTCTCTCGTTCTTTCACCTACTCCGGCGAATACAGAAAGTCCTCCGTGTCCTTTTGCAATATTGTTAATCAACTCCTGGATCAATACTGTTTTACCTACACCAGCACCACCGAACAAACCAATTTTACCTCCTTTTGCGTAAGGCTCAACTAAGTCGATTACTTTAATACCTGTAAATAAAACTTCTGCAGAAGTTGAAAGTTGATCAAATTTTGGAGCTGGTCTGTGAATTGGAAGACCACCTTCCTTAGAAATATTTTGAAGTCCGTCGATAGCATCACCAACAACGTTGAATAATCTTCCGTTTACGGCATCACCGATTGGCATCATAATAGGATTTCCATATCCAATTACGTCCTGCCCTCTTTTAAGACCGTCAGTAGCGTCCATTGCGATACATCTTACTGTATCTTCGCCAATATGTTGTTCTACTTCTAAGATTACTTTTTCACCGTTTTCTTTTGTAATTTCTAACGCGTCATAGATTGTTGGAACAGCTTCCACATCTCTGAAGACAACGTCGATTACCGGACCAATAATTTGAGAAATTTTACCTTTAATTTGGTTTGCCATTGCTAAATTTTTTCTTGGTGCAAATATAATGATTCTTCATAAACCTGCAATTGGTAAAAAAAAGATTTTTATCATGCTTTTGATAATAGTTAAATTTAAGAATATACCTATATAACAGCATATCGGTATAGCAATTCTAAGCTTACAGGGATTAGTCTCTTGTTATATTGATAGATTGGCACATTATTTCTATATTTGCAATCAAATTTTTCCGTTTTGAAAGTTTTCAAGAATTTTACAGATTATTCTTCACACAAGCCTTTAGCATTATCTTTGGGCATGTTTGACGGGGTACATCTCGGGCACAAGAGTATTATCGATGAACTGACTAAAGTAGGTACAGAAAACAATCTGGAAACTGCTATTCTTACGTTTTGGCCGCATCCAAGGTTTGTTTTTAATCCCAATGAAGATTTAAAACTTCTGAATATATTGGAAGAAAAGAAACAGCTGGTTGAGAAATATGGCGTTGATAATTTGTTCCTGAAGGAATTTGACGAGGAATTCAGAAATTTAACCGGAGAAGAGTTTGTACGTCAGATTTTAATTGATAAGCTGAATGTAAAATACCTTATTATAGGATACGACCATTCTTTCGGAAAAAACAAAAGCGGAAATTTTGAGCTTCTTCAGAAATTATCCAAAGAACTTGATTTTGAGGTTGAGCAGATGGAAGCGATTAATATTCACGAAAATAATATCAGTTCTACGAAAGTGCGCAATGCCCTTTTAACAGGGAATATTATAGATGCCAACGAAATGCTGGGGTACTCCTACTCTGTTTCCGGAACGGTAGTTCATGGTAAGAAGATTGGAAGAACAATCGGATATCCAACAGCCAATATTGATACTGAATCTATAAAACTTCTCCCTAAAAAAGGAGCTTATATTGTAGAAGTATTCGTGAAAGGCAACCAATATAAAGGAATGCTAAGTATTGGGACCAACCCTACGGTAAACGGAGAAAAACTCACTGTGGAAGTTTATATCCTTGATTTTGATGATGATATCTATGATGAAAAGATTACCGTAAGTTTCAGAGACTTTCTTCATGACGAAATCAAATTTGAAGGGCTTGAAAAGCTGATTGAAAGGCTTGACGAGGATAAAGAAATAACAAAAGAATTCAATTTTTAAAATAAATAAAGGCTATTCATCACCGAATAGCCTTTTTATTTTATTTCAATACTTTTAAGTAGAGTTTCTGAGGTTCACTACTCAGTTTCACATTCGGAAACTGCTTGTCGTAGTCAATAAATATATCTCCTTTTTCATCCGCTTTTCCATTTCCATCAGAGTCCCAGCTTATTGTCACATAGTATTTTGCAGGTCCTGCAGGTTTTGGATTGATCTTGCTTTCAGCATCTTTAGGTACGGGCAGGTCTATCGTAAATGGTACAGATTTCTGCTCGTATTCTTTTTCTGTAATCAATGTGGCAGGAGCATCTGCTAGCTTTTCATCCATTCCGTACAAACTTACTTTCAATTTTGGATTTTTAATTGTAAAATTATCCGTTCCTGAAAATTCTAGTTTAATGTTTTCTGAAGCCGTTTCAGAAGTTGAAGCAACAGGAGCTGCGTTTTCAGCTGTATTTTTCTTCTCTGTTTTGGTACAGCTTGACAACATCAATGTACCGGCTGCCATGAATAATAAAAGGTGGTTTCTCATTTGTTCTCTATTTTATTTATGTTGAATCTATATTTCACTGATATTAGATAACAAATTCCGTACCTCAATCTTTTTTATATTTTATAAAGAATTCACTTCATTCTGAGCCTTTTTTGTAAGGGATTTGAAAACCAGATCATAGGACTGGTCAATAAGTTTAAAGATCAAATCTCTCTTCAATCCGTCTACTGTTACAGAATTCCAATGGGTTTTATTCATATGATAGGCACCTGTGATCTGCGGATATTGCTCACGAAGCTCTGCGCTCCATTCAGGATCTGTTTTTACATTAACCGCTAAAGGCTGTCTTTCAAGCCCCATTAATAGAAACATTTTTGTGTCCACTTTCATTACAAGTGTTTCATTATCAAAAGGAAAACTTTCTGTAACTCCTTTTTTGGCAAGACAGTAATCTAAAATTTCGTTGGCATCCATGTAAATTATAAGTAATGAGTGATCAATAATTAAGAATGATTGTAAATGATATTTGATATAATTTTTCAATCTTTAATTCAAATTTAGTAAATTTAAGAAAGAAATAATCTCACAAAATCACAATTATTATGAAAGCTTTGGTAATAGGTGCTACAGGCGCTACGGGAAAAGATTTGGTCAATCAGCTATTGAATGACAAAGAGTTTGATGAAGTGGATATTTTCGTCAGAAAACCCGTTGATATTCAAAACGATAAGCTAAACATTCATATCGTGAATTTTGAAAAGCCCGATGAATGGAAAGATATGGTGAAGGGAGATGTTGCTTTTTCTTGTCTGGGAACTACTTTAAAGGATGCCGGGAGCAAGGATGCTCAGAAGAAAGTAGATTTCAATTATCAATATGAATTTGCAAAGGCCGCCAAAGAAAATGATGTGGAAGATTATATCCTGGTATCTGCCTATGGAGCGAACCCACAATCAAAAATTTTCTATTCCAAAATGAAAGGCGAACTGGAAGAAGCTGTAAAGCAGCTGCATTTCAATAAAATAACCATTTTCAAACCAGGAATGCTCGAAAGGAATAATTCGGAAAGAACCGGGGAAGTATTGGGAAGCCGTATTATAAAATTTGCTAATAAACTTGGGCTCCTGGAAAGCCAAAAACCTCTGCCAACCGATATTCTGGCAAAAGCAATGATTAAATCTTCAAAAATAAAAAGCAATGGCTACTCCAGTATAAAACTAGGCAATATCTTTTGTTTTGCTGAGAAGACCAATGAATAGTGAAAAGATTCGAGTTACGGGGTTCGGGGTAATGAATGTGGTTTGGAAAACCTTCTTATTAATTTCCCTAAACCCTAAATCCTGCTACCTATTAACAAATTACTTCGTGGTTTTACTGTTTATCTTTTGCCCTAATTTTTCATATTCGATATCGTTAGGTTCCCAAAGTTCTATTTTGTTTCCTTCAATATCCATAATATGGACGAATTTCCCGTATTCATAAGTCTCGATCTTGTCAACAATGGTTACCTCTTCTTTTTTTAGTTGTTCAACTAGTTTTTCAAGGTTTTCCACCCGATAATTGATCATAAAATCTTTTTCAGAAGGCTGGAAGTATTTTGTTTTTTCACTGAAAGGACTCCATTGGCTAAATCCTTTTTTAGAATTATCAGCTCCCTGATACCATTCAAAAACAGCTCCATATTCGTTGGTATTAAGGCCTAGATGGCTTCCGTACCATTCTCTCATTTTTTTAGGATCTTTACATTTGAAAAAGATTCCGCCAATACCGGTTACTCTTTTCGTTTCGTCCGATTTATTTCCTGTGACGGCTTTAAAAGCAAACCCTAACATAAAGGAAGCCAGGACGCAAAGGGTAAAAATTATTTTTTTCATAAAGAATCATTTATGGGTTTTAAAAACAAAAAAAGTGGATGTAAACACCCACTTGTAAAAATATACTTTTTTATCTTTATTTCAGATATTTTGTAATTGCCTCATCCGTAGGCTTTGTAGTACTTACAAAAGAATCGATCAGCTTTCCGTTTTCATCAACCAGGAATTTGGTGAAGTTCCAAAGAATGGTTGTATTCTTTACTCCATTTAATTCCTGTTCTGTTAAATATTTAAAAATCGGTGCTGTATCATCTCCTTTTACAGAAACTTTAGCTGCCAAAGGGAATGTCACTCCGTAGTTTTTCTGACAGAAAGCTCCAATTTCAGTGTTGGTTCCAGGTTCTTGTCCTCCAAAATTATTGGCAGGGAAACCTACTACGACCAATTTATCTTTATGTTCCTCATATACTTTCTCAAGATCTGCATACTGGGATGTAAATCCACATTCTGAAGCGGTATTGACAATCAAGATTTTTTTTCCTTTGAAATCAGCAAAATTGATTTCTTTACCGTCAAGACTTTCTACGTTGAAGTCATATATTGTTTTTCCCATAAGTTCGTTGGTTTTGGCTTTAGAAATTTCACTTTTTTGATTGGTGCAGCTTTGCAGGAATGCGATAGAAGAAAGCAGCAGTAAAAAAATTTTCTTCATTTTTTATCGTTTTGTACAGCCAGGCTGCAGTTGAACTAAAACTTAAAAATATTAGCCGGGAAAACTTTGTTGATGTCTACTCTGTTTAGCAACATCACATAGTCTCCGTCTTTTTTTGTACTTGAAGATTCAATTCTGAAAGGCATTGTAAAGTTTCCTACTTTTTTAAAATCGGAATACACCAGCGTTTCTTCTTTTTTCACTTCTTTTATCAGCATATAAGTTTTTGTATCAAAATAATACATATTCTTATTGACATTCTTGGTAAGTTCTACTTTATGGCAGTAGATCTCTCCTACTTTTTCTTTTCCAAGGTATTTGGCATCAAACCCTTTATTTTCCCAGTCTATGAAGTCATTGTCAAAGCTTTCCGGCACATATTCAGGATATACCTGAAGTTTATTGGCGGCATAGTTCATTGCATACCCTTTGGTTCCGTCAAAACCTTCAATTGCATTTTCTTTTCCACCGGTAGTAATCAATGTTTTGGTAAGATTTGGACGCTGCTGAAAAATTCTTATTGGATATTCATCTTTGATTCCCAATACCACTTTTCCCTGAAGCAGAACAGAATTCAACAATTTCCAATTGGTTAACCCTCCGGATAATTCAATGTTTTTGTCTATAATCTCCTTTGCGGTCTGCGCGAATGTCAAGTGCGAAAATATCAGTCCAAATACTAATAGTAACTTCTTCATTAATTTTATTTATAAATTCAAATATAGGGGGATTTATGTAAAATTGCAAAAAAGGTGAAAGGCCCAATCAGCGAATTGGCTTTTTGACCTTCAGCATTCTTTTAAATCAACTTTCTGGCTTTTTCAAGATCTTCGGGTGTATCGATGCCTACTCCTATGAAATTGGTTTCTATCATTTTGATTTTCATTCCATATTCAAGGTAGCGGATGCATTCTATTTTTTCGGAAATTTCCAACGGTTTCATTTCCAATTTTGAAAACTGCAGCAGTGCTTCTTTTCTGAAAGCATAGACTCCAATATGTTTAAAATAGCTTACATCATAGGAAACTTCTCTATGAAAAGGAATTGCAGAACGGCTGAAATAAAGAGCAAAACCATTGTTATCAGTAATCACTTTTACATTATTAGGGTTTTCAATCTCTTCTTTTTCATGCAGCTGTATTTTTAAAGAAGCTAAGGAAATTTCTTGCTGCTCATCATGTTTAAAAACTTCAATCAGTTGATGTAAAGGTTCCAGCTTAAGGAAAGGCTCATCTCCCTGAACATTGATCACGATATCGCAGTCTATATTCTGTACTGCTTCAGCAATACGGTCGCTTCCTGTCTCATGCTGTCCTGTCATTACGGCTTTTCCACCGTTTTTTACGATTTCATCAAAAATAATTTCTGAGTCTGTTGCCACAAAAACCTCATCAAACAGTCCTGTTTCTACAACATTCTGATAAGTGGTGGTGATAACGGTTTTTTCTCCTAAAATCTGCATTAGTTTTCCCGGAAAACGGCTTGCTTCGTAACGTGCAGGAATAACAGCGATTATTTTCATTCAATAAAAATATTAAGTAATTCTCTTTAATTCAATAGGTTTCATCCCAGTCTTTACAAAAGCTGTAATGATTCTTTCATATTGAGATCAAATGTAGTGAAAAGTATCTTATTTACTCTACAAAACAGAGATTTCAGCAGTTTAGAAAGAGAGTTTTACCCCTACCATATTATATTCCCATTGGCGGGATGCTGTAAAGTTGAGATTATATTTTGTTTTCCCTATCGTCCCTTCTGATGAAGTATATCTGCTTTTTGATATGGTTTTACCAATAAAATACCCCATTAATAAGGCTAATGGGTAATCTGAGGCCCAGTGAACTTTACTTTGCATCATCTGAAAGCATAAAGCTCCGGCTAATGTATATCCCACCGGTTTTATCCATACTGCATCCGGGTAATTGTCTGCAATCACCGTGATACCTGCCATAAATGTTGTTAAGTGTCCGGATGGCATGGCATCATAATTTGAGGTATTCTTCCCAAATTCTGAAAAACTTGGAAAGGGATTCCAGGCTCCTCCTTTATTACCGTTGATCTCTGCAATAAAAGGACTTTCTCTTCCGGTAATTCTTTTAATAGTTTGAGTGAAAACTCCGGAAAGAATTAAACTCTCCATTAAGCCACTGGCTGTAGCTTGTGCTCTATAATCATTTTTGATCAAACCATAGGTTCCAAAACCAATTCCCAGCAAGACTAGTGTGGAACCATTACCAATCAGGTATAGGGTGGATCCGATATCTTTAGGAATTTTAAAGACGCCAGCCACTTTGTTGTAGTTATTATCCTTATCCATTCCCCATCTTTCTCCCAACTCTCTTGAATTATCAATTAGTTTTTGGTCAAATGGCAGAAGAATCAAGGTACTTGCAACGGCTCCTCCCAGGTAATAAGCATGATCTTTGGCTACGAAATCTTTATTTGTATTGATAAAGTTTCTGGGTAATTTGGTTACAAAATCAAATAATTTGGGCTTGGGGTAAGTTCTGACAGAACCGTCTTTTAAGGTGTAGGTCTGTACTTTTGGTAAATCAACTTCCTTTGGTGGTTCTTTTACCTTCAGTGTATCAACCTCTTGTGAGCATACCAGTATTGAAACTGGTAAGAGTAGAAATCTCAGTTTTTTCATCGTGTAATTTTCGACTTTATTATATTTAGGTGTGTGTAAAAGCCCAAAGTTAGTTCCTAGCTGAGTTTAGAACAAAATATTTATTTAATTTTTAATATTTATTTAATTTTTTTACATGAAATACTGTAATCTGAGGTGTTATTTAGTTAACATACTTGATCAAAAGAATAATTCCATAGATCCAAAAAACATATAATGAAGAATATAAAAATCCGAATCCAAGGCTTTTTACTATGTTTCCTTTACATTTTCCTGAGTTTTTAAATACCAATCTCAAAGCCCGGAAAAAAATCCAATACAACATAGCTGCCAAAAATAAGACGGATGACCAAAAGAATAGTCCAAGAAAATATAAAAGGAATATCAATACAATAGAAAATATAATCCATACAATAACAGAAAGTATAGCACCTCCTATTCCATCTCGCCTACAGCTGGAGAGTCAAAATCAAATGTATCAATTTTTGGGGGTTTATCAGAATACCGTTTTATTCTTTCTTGGGTTAAAATACTTCCTACATTGTCTTTTAATTTTAAACCGTAATACAACTCTATCCGGCATGTAATAAGGGTAAAATCCTGGAAGTGGGACTGATAAAAAATGACTAAAATAAAGCTGATTGATTTTACTATATAAAAGAATGAAGCTGTCCAAAAGGACAGCTCCGCATTTTAGTTTTCGATTGAATTATTATCTTTTTTAAAAGCTTCAATCATTTGATCTCTTCTTTCCTTTGTAAGAGTTTTACTTTGTGGATACGGATTATTTTTAAATTCTTCTCTCTTTTTAATATACTGTTCCTTTGTTACCGGAATTCCTTTCTGTAAAGGTTCAATTTCAACAGCTTTTTTTACAATTCCAACCGCTTTAAATGAATGATATTTATTTTGATCGCTAACTTCTAAAATTAAACCAGTCAGACCTTTAAATCTATATGGTCCTTCAGAAATTGGAATATCTTTAGTGTACCAAGCTGTAAAAACTCTATTACCGAATTTTGTAGTAGCCTTATTACACTTATATCCAAGAATAGTTTTTACGTCTTTATAGTTAGTATCCCAATTCAAATAAGTGTTTTCAAATGTAAAGAAGTCACGATTTATATTAGATGTAAAATAAATTTTAGAATCTTCCCTATATACAGAATATCCCACTTTATATTTTGGTAGTTCAGCAGCTTTAATTTCAACGTTACTTGATGTTTGAGCAGCAACAGTTGCTTTCTTTACCGCTTCTCTTGCAGCTGCATATTGTTGACTAAAAAATATCGAAGACTTGGAATTAAAATCTAAAAGCATAAGCTCTTTAAACCGATGATTTGGGTCCGTGTCTGTTGTGTCCCTAACAAAAGAATATTCATATTGAACTTCGAGTTCTGAAATAGACTTATTACTTTTTTCTTGGGAAAACAAACAAGTAAAAGAAAGTAGTAATATTATTAAAAAGTATTTACGCATCCTAAGGTTTAGTTTATTCAATTACCACATTCCTGCCATAATAGGGTTAGTAAAAGGAGCAGAACATTCATCCTCCATTTGCTGCAAGTCGGTCAAAAAACAATCAGGTGCATCGTTTGGACCGACTTCAACAGTTTGTGTATATCCACAAGACGATGTAAGGGTAATTGGATGATAGTAAAAAATTGCAGCAGAAGTAACCTTTACTTCTTTAGTTTCTGTTTTAACTTCGGCACTCTTTGCGCTTACTAATCCTGCAACACAAATTGTTGCTAATAAAATCATTTTTTTCATACTTGTTTTTTTTAATGATTATTTATTAATTTAAAAAATCGACTTAAAAATATAAAAATAAATCAAACGATAAAGGATTTATTTTTTATGTTAAATCGCTCGATATGATTTGCTTTTAAACAGCTATAAATAATGATTTATTTTCATTTATGGTAATCCGTAAGGTTAAAAAAAAGATTTTTTCAAGAGTGTTTAAACTTGGTTTAGAACGTCATTAAATTAAAAAAAACTCTAAGTGGATACTGTTATTATATTTATATCATTGTTGTAAAGGCCTTTTGGAGCATTTAGTTTTCGTGATGATAATTGAATCAAAAAAAGCTTCAACTCTGCTCAGCGTGACACAGCGTTTGTTTTAACAATGTCATGCCGAACAGAGTCGAAGCATTTATTTTATTTTTATGTAAAGATTACTTTAAATTGTTCAAAGCGCTTTCCAGTTTCGGAAGCATTACTTTGATCTCATCAACCGCCAATCCACCTACAGAAGCACGGAACCAAGGTTCAGATTTGTCTTCTCCGAAGGCTGAGAATGGTACTAGAGCCACTCCTGCTTCATTGATCAGGTAGAATACAAGATCCGAAGAGTTTTCAATCACTCCTCCATCTGGTTTTGTTTTTCCGATATAGTCTAATTTGATGGTAAGATAAAGTGCTCCCATCGGCTCAATACTGTCTACCGAAAGTCCTTTTCCTCTTAAATCCTGAACTCCGTTGTGAAGAACTTTTAAGCTTTCTTCAAGTTTAGCTTTAAAATCGTCAACGAAAATATCTACATTTTCTGGATTTTCATAGAACTTAGCCGTTGCTTCCTGTTCTGGTTTTGGTGCCCAAGCCCCAACGTGGGTAAGAAGTGCCTTCATTTTATCAAGGATATGAGCAGGACCAAATCCCCAACCTACACGTACTCCTGTTGCAGCAAGGCACTTAGAAATACCATCGATATAGATCGTATAGTCTCTCAATTCAGGGAAAAGTGATACGGGATCTACATGCTCAGCACCGAAAGTAAGGTTAGAATAGATCTGGTCATACATAAGGTATAACGGCTTTTCATCTTCTCCTCTTTTTTTGTTTTCAGCGATTACCAGTTCGCAGATTTCTGAAAGCTGTTCTTTTGTAAACATTGTTCCTGTAGGGTTCAATGGTGAACATAATGCTAACAGAACTGCTCCATCTAAATGAGGTCTCAAATCATCTGCAGTGGGAAGGAAATTGGTTTCTGGTTTTGTTTTTACTTCTACAGCGTTGGCTGAAGTAAGGTAAGCATAGTGATTGTTATTCCATGATGGTGTAGGATATATCACTTTATCTCCTTCGTCTACGATGGTTTTGTATACAGCATAGATCAATGGTCTTGATCCTGCAGTGATCAGGATATCTTCAGGAGAATACTCCAGGTTCCATCTTTTTTTAAGGTCTTTGGAAACTTCTTTTCTTAAAGATAAAAGTCCGTTTGCAGGAGGATAGTTCGTCAGATTATTTTGATATGCTTTCTGAATCTCTTCCTTCAGCAATGCCGGAATAGGATAGATATTAGAATTCAGATCACCAATAGTAAGATTGGCAATTTCTGCTCCCTTTGCTTTTAGATCATTTACTTCGTTACCAATTTTTACAATTTCAGAACCGATCAGGTTCGCTGCTAATTTTGAAACTTTCACTTTTTTCTTATTTAAAATTTACTATTATTATCGCTCTCCATTAATTCTCTCATCTATTTGATCTACCGGCGTTTGTGCGTCAAAAAGGGAGATTACTTCTTTTGCTTTTTTTGCGGTATTGGAATTCGGATATTTCTTGATTATCCTGTTGAATTCCGCTCTGTTTTCATCGTTTAGTTTTCCGGTTCCATTGTCCTGCTCTCTTTCGTAGGTGGGTGTATTATCCATTCCTAAAAGATAATCGGACAAGTAGTAGTTATAATCCTGTTTTACTGTTTTTATCAGCTTGCTCTTAGGATATGTATTCATAAAATTTTCCCAGAACATAAGCCTGTCTCCCAGCTGTTCCCAGGAAATTATCAATCCTGCATCTGCTGCATAATTGCTTTCACTTTCTTTGTCCGTCTTTGAAATATAGGCTTCATAATCCGGAGTCACTTTATTTTTAAAAATAGAAGAATAATATCCCGGAATGGTCCATATTTCGGTCATTCCTTCCCCTACTTCCCTAAATTCAAGACCTGCTTTTTTCAGTTCTGAAGCTATTTTTTTAACGTTATCCGGAAGATTGTATTGGTCCTTATCATAATTATAATAATTCACATATTTATCCAAAACATTGCTATGCAGATTCATCAGACATTCTGTATACTTACTTCTTATTTTTATATAGTCTTCATATACCTTGTCGTTCTGTTCCGGACTGTTTCCAGCCATCTCTTTGTCGATTTTGGTACGGTACCATTGAAGAGATGTGACATAATCCTCCGTTTTGTTGGTGGATGAACAAGCTGTGTCTATGGGCTTGTACAGATCTTCTTTGGATTCTGTTTGAGCAATCGAATCGTTTACCGGTTTTACTTCCGAAACTGCAGCTTCCTTTTTACAGGAAACTACAGCTGCAGATAGCAAGCAAACTGCTATTATTTTTTTGATCATCTGTTGTTTTCAGAGAGTTAGTCCAGTTTCAAATCTGTTTTAACAGCTCCGATTTTAGCTTCCAATGATTTTAATTTATCTCTGAAATCGGCTTCTGAAGTAATAGAATCCTTTACAGAAACATAAAACTTAATTTTTGGCTCTGTTCCTGAAGGTCTTACACATACTTTCGTTCCATCTTGTGTGTAATAGATCAATACGTTAGACTTCGGAATATCATTCATTACTTTTTTCTCGTTTGTAGAAATGGTAAGACTTGTCTGTTCTTTGAAATCCTTCACTTCTTCTACTAATGAACCTGCCAATTCTTTTGGTGGATTCTCACGGAAGTTTTTCATCATTTCCTGAATTTCTTCAGCACCTTCTTTTCCTTTTCTTACAATGTTTATCAATCCTTCATAATACATTCCAAGGTCTTCATAGATCTCGATCATATACTGATACATTGTTCTTCCATTGGCTTTGCACCAAGCTGCAATTTCGCAAGCTAAAAGGATACTTCCACAAGAGTCTTTATCACGAACAAAATCTCCGGTCATAAATCCAAAACTTTCCTCACCACCGCACACAAATTTCTGTGTTCCTTCTGCTTCACGGATCATTTTTCCAATCCATTTGAATCCGGTAAGACCTGCTTTACATTCTACGCCGAATTTCTGTGCAATATCAAAGAAAATATCTGAAGTTACGATCGTAGAACCGATAAATTCTTTTCCTGTAATTCTTCCCTGCTTTCTCCATTCGTTCAGAATGTAATAAGTAAGGATGGTATTGGTTTGGTTACCGTTTAAGAGCTGCATTTCGCCATCAAGATTTCTTACCGCAATACCCAATCTGTCCCCATCCGGGTCTGTTCCGATCACGATATCGGCATTGGTAATTCTTGCCAGATCCATTGCCATTTCCAATGCTGCAGGCTCTTCAGGATTTGGAGAGTCTACCGTTGGGAAATTTCCGCTTGGGATCATCTGCTCTCTTACAAGATCTACTTTTTTGAACCCTGCTTTTTCCAACGCTTTCGGAATGGTAGTATAGGTTGTTCCATGGATAGAGGTGAAAACAATATTTAAATTTTCTTTTCCAACATTCTGATACGTAGAGTTTTCAAGACAAGCATCGATATAAACATCGTCCTGCTCCTCTCCGATCCATTCGATCAGATCATCATTTCCATTGAATTTAATTTCTTCAAATTTTACAGAATATACTTCATTGATAATCGCTTCATCATTAGGCGGAACAATTTGTGCCCCGTCATTCCAATATACTTTATAACCGTTATATTCCGGCGGGTTGTGAGAAGCCGTTAATACAATTCCTCCGTTACATTTTTTATCACGAACTGTGAAAGACAATTCCGGAGTTGGTCTGTGATCTTTGAAAAGCAATACTTTGATTCCATTGGCTGTCAAAACATCCGCTACCAGTTTCCCAAATTCTTTTGAGTTGTGACGAACATCATAAGCAATAGCCACTTTGATCTCTTCTCCTTTGAACTGCTGCAGCATATAGTTTGCCAATCCTTGTGTAGCCTGTCCTAATGTATATTTATTTAAACGGTTGGTTCCTACTCCCATTATTCCACGCATTCCTCCTGTCCCGAATTCCAGCTCTCTGTAGAAAGAATCTTCCAGATCTGGGGAATTGCTGTCGATTAATGCCTGTACAGCATCTCTCGTTTCTTTATCGAAGGTATCACTTAACCAAAGTTTCGCTTTTTCTAGTGTATTCATATTTGTATGTTGTTCTTTTTTATAGTTCCTAAAGTTCTTAGTCTAAATATTTTTTAATCTAGCTTTTTATTCTCAACTTTCGTTGTCTTATCAATTTTGAACGCTCTGATTGGATCGTTATAATAGATAAATTTTGCAGTGTTCTGAACATGTCCTTTCAAAGAATCTTTTACATTTACCTCTGCATAATTCCCGTTTTTAGAATCGATATTCAGGTTGGTAATTTTCCAGTAAGGAGCGATTAAACTTGCTGTATCTGAGATTTTTATAACAGCATCTTTGGACAGCCCCAGGAAGTTGGCCCGGCTTCTGTTGTGCATTTCCAGTTCTGCCCTTCTTGTGTTGACAGACCCCATGAAACTTGCATTATTTTTCATCGTAAGTCTGAAATTATCGGTTTTAATTTCGCTAGAAATATTCACTTCTACAGAGTCTGCAACGGCTACTTTTTCCAGGTTATATTTTGAATAAATGGTCACATTATAGAAATCAACTCCCTTTGTTCCTCTTTTTTCTTTAATAAAAAGTGTTTTGTCTTTTACATCAACATCCAGATTGCTTGCCACATTGGGATAGGTTTCTATTTCAACAAAATTCTTAGGACCTCTGGCATAGAAAACACGAAATTTCCCTTCCAGATCAAGGTTTACGAATTCTGATACATCCACATCTTTCTTTTCAATATTTCCTTTTGGAGAAACTTTTCCACAGGAAACTACTGCCACCAGCATCAATGTGTATAAAACTTTTTTCATATTAATTTTAAATATTCTTTATTACAATTGCAACGATATTTATTGAAATTCTTAGAAATTTTTTTTCACGTCTTTCACAGAACTTTCAATATTATGTTGAACAAAAATAGGATTAAAATTTCTAAAAATCTTTGTCTTTTGACAATAAAATACCTGATAATTTTCAATTTTTGGCTTTTCAGGAAAAGACTATTTCTTTTTATCTGATATGTTCAAGAATACAAAAAAGCACTCTGCTGACAGAGTGCTTTTTATTTATTGGAATTGAAATGATTATTTTTAATACCACCCCGTCAAAAATTCTTTGAATTTTTGCCACCCCTCTAAAGGATGGGAATGGTCATATATCGGCTAGACATCTTCATTAACAAACTGAATTACAGTGTTTTTCACCTGAATATCAATCTAATTTTTATATCACTTCATCAATATTATAATTCTTGTGCTCGCGGTTTGTTCTGATGATCATTTCTCCTAAGAATCCTGCTACAAACAGAAGACTTCCCATGATCATCATTGTTAAGGCGATATAAAACCAAGGATTATTGGTTATTAAATGTCCGTATACTCCTCTGGCAACATCAATCAGTTTGGAAATACCTAACCAAAGTGCTGAAAGAAAACCGACAATAAACATTAAGGTTCCTACTGCTCCGAAGAAATGCATTGGTCTTCCTCCGAAACGACTTACAAACCAAAGGGTTATCAAGTCCAGAAATCCTCTGACAAATCTTTCGGTTCCAAATTTTGAAGTTCCGTAAGGTCTTGCCTGGTGCTGTACTTCTTTTTCAGTAATTCTTCTGAAACCTGCATTGGCAGCCAATACCGGAATATAACGGTGCATATCTCCGTATACATCAACAGATTTTACAACCTGTCTTTTGTAAGCTTTCAAACCACAGTTGAAATCATGAAGATAAACTCCTGAAACTTTTCTCGCTGCGGCATTGAATAGTTTTGACGGAATATTTTTCGTCATTACATTGTCAAAACGCTTCTTCTTCCAACCGGAAACGATATCATAATTATCATGAATCACCATATTATACAGTTCCGGAATTTCTTCAGGGAAATCCTGTAAATCGGCATCCATGGTAATGACAACATCACCGTTTGTTCTTTCAAAAGCCGCATGAAGCGCCTGTGATTTTCCATAATTTCTGGAAAATTTAATAGCGTGGATCTGAGGATGCTGTACTTTCATATTCTCAATAATGCTCCACGACAAATCCGTACTACCATCGTCTACAAACCAGATTTCATAAGATAAATTGCTGGTTGTGCATACTTTATCAATTCTTGAAAAAAGCTCTTCCAGAGAGTCTTCTTCGTTCAGTAACGGAATAACTATAGATAAATTCATTTAATTTTAATAAAAATTATTCTTGATTTGTTTCTTCGGGCTGATGTATCGTTCTTGTTCTGAAAAATGCTCCGAAAAACACCGACAAAACTACGTAAAATATAAGAATTGCTGCAAAATATCCTGAAAAATGGCTCGCGGTAAGCATATCTTTTCCCTTAACCGCCTCAGGAGTGAAGCTTTGTAATCTTTCTTTGTACTTCTGATCCAGCTCATCAATATCTTTCTGATGCTTCATAATTTTTCTTGCAGAAGTATATTCTGTATCCAATTCTGATTTTTGCCTTTGAACATATTGGTAGTTCAAGAGCTTTTTAGCAGCAGGGTCTACAAAGTTTAAAAAAGCATAAATACTGAAGATGGAAAGAATTCCTCCGACAAACATCGGAACAAATGCTCTTTTGAAAGCATCTTTGAATTTTACCACTCTGTGGTTATTCCAATGTGATTTTACAGACCAAAAAGCAGTACCTGCATACAAAAGAGGCAGTACAAAAGCATTGGCTTTCAAAGAGATATCAAAATAATTGATTCCTGAAAAAAATGTATACACTACAAAGAAAACGATCATTGTAGCGATAAAAAGTATAATTCCTAGTGTTGATGGACTTTTCGTCATGTTTAAATTTTTAGAAAAAAGTTGAAAAATTTTCTCTCTAAATGTCAAGGGTTTAGCTTTACCACTGCATTTTTTCGACTAATTTTTTCTAATAAAGTTTTGAAGTTTATAAAATATTCCTACCTTTGCAACGGCAAGTCCTAAACAACCAGCTCCTGAGAATCCTCCAGGGTGGGAACACAGCAAAGGTAATTGGTCGTAGCGGTGTGATTTAGGTAGCTTGCCATTTTTTTTTGGTTTAAAGTGAGAAGAGAGGTAATTTGATAATTATCTTTTTTTGTTTTTAATACCTTACGCATCATTTTCATTTTTCTAATTTTCAGATTACTTCCTATCCCTTTATTGATTAAAATTCGAACGTCTCGCCTAGTTTTGGTAAAACAAGTTCTACATTTTTATCTGCAAAATGCTTTAATGCACTTTCGTGATTAATTTCAATGGCAGGGAAAGTATCAAAGTGACATCCGATTACTTTCGGTGTTTTCAACAGCTCTGCTGCTGCAAAAGAAGCTTTTCTAGGACACATTGTGTAGTGACTTCCGATGGGAAGTATAGAAAGGTCCAGGTTTCCGTATAGCCTTGGAAAAAGCTCCATATCTGCCATTACTCCTGTATCTCCTGCCAAATAAATATTCTTACCTTCAGGTAATCTGAAAATATATCCTACAGGAACGCCTCCATAGCTTCCATCCGGGAAAGAACTTGTATGGTGAGCCGGAACCATGGAAATTTTAAGATCGTCGATTTTTGCCGACCCTCCTAAGTTTACATCGTCTCTATTTTTAGCCTGTGTGAAATACGCGCATACTTCAGGAACTCCAATGATGGTAGCTTCCGGATAATGCTGCAATACTTCTCCTACATCTGCAATATGATCACCATGTGCGTGAGTCAGCAGAATATAATCGATTTTTTGCGCGGAAATATCAAACCCTGATTCCGCTTTTTTGTAATTGTAGAAAGGGTCACTCAAAATAGTCTTGTCTTTGTACGTAAACAAGAAACAATTTTGCCCTAAGAATTGTATTTTCATTTTAAATTTAGTTTCAATTATTATTAAACACAAATGACTCAAATAATTTCACAAATAGCACAATGAGAGTCGTGACATTTGTGAAAGCATTCGTGCCATCTGTGTTTTCTTTAATTTATTATTTCGATGGGAATTTATCCTCAATCAGTCTGAGATTAATCCCATGTTCCAGATAGACTTTGCAACCGTCTAAAACGGTCGTAAAACCACCTGTATTGTCGTTAATTACTTTTAGCAGATCTTCGCCAGTCTGGCTGAATCCGTAGCTTTTAATCACAACAAGAGTTCCTTTCTCCATGGTTTTGAATTCATAATCTACGTTTGTCGAAGGCTCTCCCCATTCTGTTTTGATAAGCTGGTTGGGAATAATCTGATGAACTTTTACAACGTTTTTTACTCCGTACATTTCCCATTCCCAGGTAACGGTATTACCTTCCTCTAATTTCCCGGTAGATTTTGTAAACCAGAAATTAGTGGTTACTTCAGGATTGATAAATGCTTCAAAAACATCTTCAATCGGTTTTCTGATAAGCATTTGAGCTTCAACATAGATCGTAGAACTCATGGTGTAATATTTTAGATTTAGTTAAATAAATTCAGTCCGGCTGCTGTAAGGATTGCCATCACAAACGTCAGGATCCCTACCTGCTTTAAATACTGATCTAATTCTTTCGGTTCTTTCACCGATAAAATCTTTCTTCTTAATTTAGATAATGGGATCAACAGGATCATTACGATAAACACATAATAATTTTGTTCCTGCATGAATCCATTTATTCCTAGAAATACAAGGATCAGTAATAAGGGAAGCTGTAACAGAACCATTTCATAGATCATTGCATTTCTGAATCCAATTCTCAATGCAAAGCTATTTTTTCCTGATAATTTATCGCTTTCAATATCTCTCATATTGTTAAGGTTCAGGACAGCCATACTCATCATGCCTACTGCTGTTCCGGGTAATAACATATCCCAGCTGAAAGTTTTTGTAAACAGAAAATAGCTTCCACATACAGAAACAAGTCCAAAGAAGATAAATACGAAGATATCTCCCAATCCCATGTATCCATAAGGTTTTTTACCTACCGTATATCCAATAGCTGCCAGAATACATGCCACTCCTAATCCTATGAAGATATAGAATTCATTCATATAGTTTGGAATGAAAGCAACATACAATAAAGCAATGGTAGCAATGAAAGATAAGGCTGAGAAGAGAATCACGGCATTTTTCATTTGTTTTGCTGTAATTTTTCCTGATGCTACCGCTCTTGCTTCAGCTTCATTGATTCTTTTGGCATCGGTACCTTTTACTCCGTCACCGTAATCATTGGCATAATTTGATAAAATCTGGTATAGAAGTGTCACCAAAAGGGCGAGCGCAAAAATCTTCCAATCCCAGATTCCTCCTTCTCCGTACAATCTCCATTTTGCAATGAAAGCTCCCATAATAATTCCGCTTAGTGAAAGCGGTAAAGTTCTTAGCCTTGCGGCTTTTATCCAATCAGTCATATTATTTTAGATGTTAGATAGTAGAAGTTAGAAGTTAGTAAGACCATTCTGTCTAATATCTAGCTTCTAACCTCTAATTTCTTTTTTAAGATATCCATTGATCTTCTCCGAAGTTGGGCTTTCTTTTTTCAAGGAATGCGTTTCTTCCTTCCTGAGCTTCTTCCGTCATATATGCCAAACGCGTTGCTTCCCCTGCGAAAACCTGCTGCCCTACCATACCATCGTCTGTAAGGTTCATGGCAAACTTCAGCATTCTGATAGAAGTTGGAGATTTAGCCAATATTTCCTGAGCCCATTCGTATGCTGTATCTTCTAATTCTGCATGAGGAACCACTTTGTTTACCATTCCCATTTCGTAAGCTTCTTTAGCGGAATAGTTTCTTCCTAAAAAGAAGATTTCACGGGCTTTTTTCTGACCTACCATTTTAGCAAGATAAGCGGAACCGTACCCTCCATCGAAACTTGTAACGTCAGCATCTGTCTGCTTAAAAATAGCATGTTCTTCACTTGCTAAAGTCAAGTCACATACAACATGAAGAGAGTGTCCTCCACCAACTGCCCATCCCGGAACAACTGCAATAACCACTTTCGGCATGAAACGGATAAGACGCTGAACTTCAAGAATATTCAAACGGTGTCTTCCGTCTTCTCCTACATATCCCTGGTGTCCTCTTGCTTTCTGGTCTCCACCACTACAAAATGCCCATCCACCATCTTTGGGGCTTGGACCTTCTCCTGAAAGCAATACCACTCCTATTGAAGGATCTTCATAGGCATCGTAAAAAGCATCGTATAATTCTGAAGTTGTTTTGGGTCTGAAAGCGTTGCGTACTTCCGGTCTGTTGAAAGCAATTCTTGCTACTCCGTTAGATTTTTTATAGGTAATATCTTCGTATTCCTTGGCGGTTTTCCACTCGATCATCTTATAAAAATTTTTCTCAAAGATACGGAATTACAGAGAAATTCTAAAGGTGAAATTCACCCATCATTTCAATAAGGAAGAGAAATTTCGAATGGCTAATTTTAGGGTATAGATATTGGGTAAAAAGGTAGTTTCAGAGGATATTTTGCGTAAAAAAATAAAAGCCGAAACAGTACATGTTCCGGCTTTTTATTATTGAGTTATCAATGATTACTTTGCAGCTGCGCTTAGTTCAGCTTCTTTAGCTTTCATTTCTTTAACTTTTTCAATGTTTTTAGTTACTACATAAATTTCTTTTAATGCAGAAACCGCATCAATGCTCTTTGGATTTGCTTTGTACCATCCTTCAGCATATGGTAATGCTTTACCAAATCTTTCTCTTCTTGCGTCGATCAATTTGGAAGCTTCATCCGGCTTGTCTTTTCTCAATGCATTGATCTCTCCTACTACTTTAGAATCATCACCAATAGTAGTATACACTAAGTTTTGATATGCATCAGAAAAATCAGGCTTAAGCTCGATTGCTTTTTTGAAAGATGCTATAGCATCATTCGCAGTAGCTGGATTTTTAGCCTGCATTACTCCAAGGTTATACCAGTTTGTTGGATCATTTGGATTCTTAGCCAACTGTTCTTTCAATCCTGAAACAAATTTATCTGTGTTTCCTGACTGAAGATATGCTGTAGTCTGCGCTTCTTTAAGTTTAGCACTGTTCGGGAATTTAACCAATCCTTTTTCGATAACAGCAAGAGCTTCAGGCCCTTTCTTTGCATTAAGAAGTAATGAAGCCAAAGTTTCATATAAATCCGGTTCTATACTTTTTGACTGTTCTGTTTTGAAATCAGAATAATCAGCGTTCTTCTTCATAAGCTCCCAAGTCGCTTTATCCAAAGGTATTACATTACCGGTTTTCTTTTCTTTTGCAGTATAAGTAGTTTCTACTCCTGTAAATCCAGAATTAACAAGGTCTGTATATATTTTGATGGATTGATCACTGTTGTTAGCTAACGCATGACTCAGTCCTGCATAATACATATATATTTTATTGTCCTGACCACTAGACTTCAATAAGTCATAAACTTCTATAAACTTAGGTGCTGCAGCTGCATAGTTTTTTGCATTGTATGCATCCATAGCAACCTTATTAGCTTCTTGAAGCTGGGCATTCAAAGCAGCGGCATCTTTTTTCTGTCCGAAAGCAAAAGCTGACGCTACGATAGCCATTCCTAAAATTAGTTTCTTCATAATAACTATTTTATATTAATTGTACAATTTATTCTTCAGAATCATTCTCATTTCCCTCTGTCTGATTTTCATTTTCAGCCTGAGGTTCCTCATTGTTTTCCTGGTTATCAAATAGCGATCCTATTCCTTCTTCTGTTTCTTCAGCTCCTTCAATCTCTTCAGAATCTTCCTCTACATCTTTATCCATTGCTACTTTTGCAATAGCTGCAATTTCGTCATTTTTCTTAAGATTGATCATTTTTACTCCCTGAGTATTTCTACCCATTACTCTCATTTCGTCCATTCCCATTCTGATGGCAACACCGGATTTGTTGATAATCATCAATCCGTCTTCGTCTGTTACATTTTGAATTGCAATAAGATTTCCTGTTTTTTCGGTAATGTTCAGGGTAATAACTCCTTTTCCTCCTCTGTTGGTAATTCTGTAGTCTTCTACTGCAGTTCTCTTTCCGTATCCTTTTTCAGATACTACAAGTACTGTTTCGTTCTCCACATCGTTCACAACAATCATACCAATAGCTTCGTCATTGTCTTCCATCGCAATACCTCTTACCCCGATAGATCCTCTACCTACTTCTCTTACTTTTTCTTCAGGGAAACGGATACATTTACCATTTTTAGTAGCGATCATGATCTGAGATGTTCCATTGGTAAGGTAAGCTCCTAATAACTGGTCATTATCTCTGATTTCAATTGCATTTACACCATTTACTCTTGGTCTTGAATATGCTTCTAATGAAGTTTTCTTGATTGTACCATTTTTGGTAACCATCACCACACTCATTTGATTTACATATTCTGAATCCTTCAGGTTGTTGGTTCTGATATATGCTTTAATCTTATCATCAGGTTCTATGTTGATAAGGTTTTGTACTGCTCTTCCTTTTGCTGTTCTGGAGCCTTCAGGAATTTCAAATACTCTTAACCAGTAACATCTTCCTTTTTCTGTAAAGAATAGCATATACTGGTGGTTGGTTGCAGAAACAATATATTCAAGGAAATCAGAATCTCTTGTTGTTGCCGCTTTATTTCCTACACCACCTCTACTTTGGACTTTATATTCTGAAAGTGAAGTTCTCTTTACATATCCTGCGTGAGAGATTGTAAGAACTACAGATTCGTTCGGGATAATATCTTCGATAGACATTTCTCCTCCTGAATAATCAATTTCAGTTCTTCTTTCGTCTCCGTATTTTTCTTTGATTTCGACCAATTCTTCTTTGATGATCTGGAATCTTCTTGGCTCATTCGCTAAGATATCTTCCAAGTTGGCAATCTCACTCATGATTGCATCGTATTCATCACGGATCTTATCAAGCTCCATTCCTGTCAAACGAGCCAATCTAAGATCAAGAATCGCCTGAGCCTGGATGTCAGAAAGTTCAAATGCCTCAATTAAGCCTTCTTTTGCAGCCTGAGGATTTGCACTGTGACGGATAATAGAAATTGCTCTATCTAAAGAATCCTGCGTTCCGATCACCTTCATGAACCCTTCAAGGATATGCGCTCTTTCTTTTGCTTTTTTAAGCTCATACTTCGTTCTTCTTACGATGACCTCATGTCTGTGCTCTACAAAGTGATGAATGATATCTTTAAGGTTCAGCTGCTCTGGTCTTCCGTGTACCAATGCAATATTGTTCACACTGAAAGATGTCTGAAGTGCTGTATATTTATATAATAGGTTAAGAACAACATTTGGAATGGCATCATTTTTCAATTCGTATACAACGCGAAGTCCATTTCTGTCCGATTCATCTCTGATCTCGTAGATACCAGGGATTTTCTCATCTTTAACAAGTTCTGCTGTTCTGGCAATCATTTCAGCTTTGTTCACCTGGTAAGGGATTTCAGTAACGATAATAGCGTTTCTGTTTCCGATTTCGTCAAAGTTAACTTTAGCTCTTAAAACAACTCTCCCTCTTCCTGTATGGAATGCATCTCTTACCCCATCATATCCATAGATGATCCCCCCTGTAGGGAAATCAGGAGCAATAATATGCTGCATCAATTCATCGATCGTAATTTCTCTATTATCGATATAAGCGCAGATTGCATCTATAGATTCTGACAAGTTGTGTGGCGCCATATTGGTTGCCATCCCTACTGCAATACCTGAAGTACCGTTTACCAAAAGGTTCGGAACTTTAGTAGGCATTACTGTTGGTTCCTGTAAACTGTCGTCAAAGTTATTCTGGAAATCTACCGTTTCTTTGTCTAGGTCTGAAAGAATCTCATCAGAGATTTTTTTCAATCTTGCTTCAGTATAACGCATTGCTGCAGGCGGGTCACCATCCATTGAACCGAAGTTACCCTGCCCGTCTACCTGAGGATAACGTAAGCTCCAGTTCTGGGCCATCCTTACCATTGCATCATAAACAGAGGAATCTCCGTGCGGGTGATATTTACCCAAAACATCCCCAACAATTCTCGCAGATTTTAAATATTTTCTATTAGAAAACACCCCTAGTCCATACATACCATAAAGTACTCTTCTATGAACAGGTTTCAAGCCGTCTCTTACATCCGGTAACGCTCTTGAAACGATAACGGACATCGAATAATCGATGTAAGACGACTTCATTTCATCAACAATGTTGATAGGAATCAGTCTTTCTCCTTCTTTTTGCATAAACAAATTTTATTATAATGATAGTCAGACCTTTAGCTGTAAGTCTGAAAATTATTTATTTCCGATTTTTATTAACGGGCTAATTTACGAAAAAAATGCCGATTTTTGCTGTAGAATTTATCCAAAAAATCTTAAAAATTCATAAAAATATGAGCGTATTAAGTATAACTTTCCACTGTACGAAAGATAACCTAGAAGAATGGGAAAATTATATTGATGAAACACTGGTTTTAATGACAGAAAACCTGATGGATGTAGACAAATATATCCTTTCTGAGGTACACAGTGATTTTATTGAAGATGGTAAGAATTACAATCTTTTATTAATATTTGATAATGATGGACTGAGGGAAGATTTCATTAAAAGTGAACTTTTAAACATTTCTGAAATCATTGATAAAAAATTTGGACAGGAAGTTATGATCTTCAATACTTTCCTAAATCCGAAGAAAACGAGATTATAAAAAAATAAAGCACTGAAAAATTCAGTGCTTTATTTTTTATCTGTGGTGTCCATGACCCCGGCCTCTGTGATGATGACCGCGATCTTCATAAATATATACTTTCTTTACATGGCCAGGTGCATAATATCTTGCACTTCCCCCATAATACCTTTTTGCATGTCCGGGTGGCATTCTTCTTCCATAAGGCTCACTCACCACGCACGATGACAGCATTAGCAGAACGATACCTACCCCAGCAATTTTAAACATACTTTTCATTATTTCCACTTTTTCAATTTCGATAGTAAAATATCTCAATATTAATGCCAAAAGAATGGAAATTTAGCCAATGTATATTAAAACCAGCTCCTAATTTTTATTTTAGTTCCGGTTCTGTTAATAGCTGCTTCTTTTTTTCACCTGCCCAGGAGCATAATCTTTTGCGCTTCCGCCATATATTTTTTTAGCCTGTCCGGGAGGAAGTGTTTTAGCACTGTTTCCATTATCATGAACTACGCAAGATGAAAGCATAAATATTACTATAAGCGCTCCGGTAATTTTAGTTATATTTTTCATTATTTCTACTTTTTCAACTTTATGTAATATTACAATGGTAATGCCAAAAGTTAAAAGTTTGAAGATACAGCCTTTTATTGTCAGTGATTAATTTTGCTTCGCAAGTCAATAGTGAATTTGTTATGGAGAACAGTGTGCTTATCAAACAAATCCATCATTCATCATTCATCATTTATAATTTTTTAAATGACTTCACTTCTCTTTTCCATCATGATAAGATCTTTCCATTCACCATTGAGTTTTCCGATTTTTTTGCGGACTCCTACGGTTCTGAAACCATTTTTCTCATGAGATTTGATTGCCATTTCATTTTCGGAGAAGAGATTGGTCTGTAATGTCCAGAATCCGTGATCCTCGCTGTCCAAAATTATCTTTTTAAGCAACACAGAACCCAATCCCTTGCCTTGGTATTCTTTGTCAAAATAAATGCTTACTTCTGCAACTCCTTTAAAACACTCTCTTTTGCTCACAGGTTTTAAGGCACACCATCCCACCACTTCATTATTTTCATTTTCCAAAACCCATCGGCAGTCGTTGAAATATTCCATACTCCAGGCTTCAGCTGAAGGAACTTCTGTTTCCAAAGTGGCAATTCCACCCTCTATTCCCTGACGGAAAATCTCCAGCACTCTGGCTTCGTCACCGGGAAGCATTTCTCTTAATTCGTAATTCATCGTATTTAATGGTATTTTCTTTTCATTTTTCTTTTGATTCTCGCATAATGGGTCTGCTTGCTTTTCTCGTCTTCAGAAACCACACTGATGTTGCCGTCAACCTCCAGAACAGACAGTTTTACATTGCTGATCTTTTCAATCCCATGTTCTCTTATGGCTTCTTCCAGTTCACTTTCAGTAATCTTTACCCGGTTCAGAGCAGCCTGATCTGCCACTCCATCTCTGATAAGAATGATGGGCTCATCTTCCATAAAAGTCTGAAAAGAGCGGCTTGAAAACATCAGTCTTTTTAAAATAAAATTAGCAACAAACAAAACAAGTGCCGCAATAATACCGCCCTGCAGTGATGTATCGGGGCCTACCATTGCATTCTGCACAGCATTTGAAATCAACAGTAATAATACAACGTCTCCAGCATTGAGCTGAGAGAGCTGATTTTTACCAAATAAACGAATCGCAATTACCATGAAAAGGTAAACGCAGAGAGAACGAACTGCAACGTTAAGTATAGGATCCACAATTTTTATATCTACTCAAATGTATTGATTTTTTGTTATTGTATTGATGTGTCAGCGGAAAATGTATTTACCCGAGTTGATTGGTTACTGACTGACAATTAATTATTGAGAATTTATGGTATCTAAAGGTAAAATACATTGTATTTCTATTGGTATGAGATTTGACTATCTTCATAAAATCATAACTTAAAAATGAAAAAACAATTATTTTTCTATCTGGGTATCCTTCTGTTTTTTGTGGCTTGTGAAAAGAAAAAGCCTGCAACAGATACGTCTTCTGACAATGCTGTGCGCATGAAAGTGAATGAACTTTACACAAAGTATGGCAAGTCTAATGAAGCCGTTTACAATAAACCAATTCCGGAGGATCTATTTTCAAAGGATTTAAAGGAAACATTAGAAAATGCTATTCTTGCATCAAAAGCAGATATTGAAAAGGTGAAAAACAGTGATCACCCTGATGAGAAGCCATTAATTTTTGAAGGGGCTATGTTCTCCAGCTTGTATGAAGGATTTACAGCTTATAAAATTAAATCTGTTGAGATACAGGCTCAAACTGCCGATGCACAGGTAGAATTTGAGTATAATATGTCGTCACCGAAAGAAACATGGATGGATACGGTACACCTGATCAATACAGAGAAAGGATGGAGAATAGATAATATCACTTTTGATACAATAGGAAATTCTAGTTATCTTAAAACAAGATTAACAGAATTTGTTCAAAGTACAAAATAACAGAAAAGCCGCTTATAAAAGCGGCTTGATTTTTTTTACGGACACTGAACGATTGGAACATCGCTGCAAATTACTTTATTTGCCCATTCGCAAAACGTACAGTATTTTTTTGGTTCTCCTCCGTACAAGGACTTCAAATCTGACTTAGCCAGTTTCTTAAGATTTTTCATATTGTTTTAATTTTATGGTAGGGCAAAATTAAAACAGATCTGATTATTCTTTCTTACAATTTAATCGTATAAGTTTTCATTATTCACATTTAATTGAATAATATGAATACCTATTATCTGCTATGGATCTCCACTGTCACAGGCATTACATAAGTGTAGGCAACCATATTATCAGTCAGTTTTTTTTGATCTACTCTATAGTCAAGGTCGCTCAACACCATTTCAATTTCTTTACTTACTGTTTTGCAGTCCCCTGTAGAATGAACATTTATAATTTTGCCGTTCTTGGCAATATCAAATTTCACTACTGAGTTTACGGTTCCCTGCTTATAATCAGGATTCGTAAGATCAAAATTAGCTTCCAATTTATTTCTTATATCACTGAAAGTCTCACTTTTACTCAGTTGAATAGGCTCAATGGTATTATGATCTGTTGTTTGGGCTTTGGCAGTGTTCAAAACGGCAGCAATTCCGCAAACGAAAAGTGAAGCGAACAATATTTGAATTCTATTTTTCATAACTAACTGGTTTTAAATATTATACTAACCTTATTTTGTATCTCTTACCCAAAGTTATTAAAAATAATTCATATTAATTTCACATTGAGTTAACATTGAGTTAACATTAAAATATAATTAATTGATTTACAGTGTTATAAATTTTAAAAATAATTGAAAATTTAATATTGGAATTTTAGTTGCTTAAAAAGCTTAATCTTTTTTTATATAATCAATTGATAATAATTTATCAATAATATCTTTTTTAAACTTACTAAAAGGTCTTTTATGGTAATACTCTTCTGAAATTTCAATCCCAAAAATCATTCTGTAAACTTCCGCTTCATTAGCAATCCCTTTAAATGTCTTGTTTACAAGTGTATCAATATAATTTTTAGAATACTTCAAACGTAATTCTAATAAGTCTTTTAATTCTTTATCTGAATGAGAATTGTAAACTTCAACTAATTTAAAATCATTTATTGTCTTTTTAACCTTATCATTCAATTTATCAAAGTTTTTTATTATAACTTGACTATCATTAAATGTTTTATAGTCATACGAAAAATAAAAAGCGTTCCTCTTATCTTCTTCATATGGATGTAAATGAGTACTTCTATCAAACTCTAAAACTCCTTTAATTGAAGAGTTACAAACAGAACAGCTTGGAATTAAATTATAAAAACTTAATGCCAAAATAGGATGTTTACTTTGAGAAAACCAATGATCAAAAGTTGGTCTTGCTATTCTTTTTTCACTATTAGAACCACTACCTACCTCTATTGTATTAGCATACAATCTATTACAATAGACACAAGTATTAGTATCAATTTCTTTTGAAAGCCAATAACTTTTATAACTTGAGTTACTTAATATATTTTTGTAATCAAAAATTTTTTTTATAGGCTTTATTCTAGCATCAAAGTATTTACACAGTAATATTTGGAATGCCGTTCTATTATTTGCATTTACATAGGCTGAATAAATATTAAAATACTTCATTTCCAATTTATTAAAATAATTACTAAAAAAAGTATCATTCCAATTTTTTAGTTGTTCAGGCTTTGATTTTATAATATTTTTCAAGTTATTATTTAAAAATAATTTTATATCATCTTTTAAATCAGAATCTGTAATATTATTTTTAATTTGGCCTTTAACTTTATCATAGTATTCTGTCAAAGTTTTATCAGATGGGTGAGGTATATATAACATTTTATTCAATTTTAAACCCAAGCTCAATCGCTCTTCTTTTTATTTGTTCCTTTTCTTTTTCAATATTATATTCATTAGGAAAATATTCATAATACATTTCTTGTAACTTGTATTTCATATAAGGCTCATCAATTAATTCTATTAAATTTTTATGATAGTCTTTTTCAGCTTCTGTCGGAAAATTACTACTTTCATTCGTAGTTATATTTTCTTTTAAAACACGTAATTCATTTAGCCACTGTATTGTTCTATTTATTTTTTCTTTGGCAAAATCACCAATCAAGCCATCACCAATAAAAAAACTATCTGCCAAAAGATCATGAATATTAGCTCCGAAAGTATTCATTTTAGTAAAATCTTGTGGTTTTGACTTACCTTTATCATTAACTTCCAAAAACAAAACATTTTGTCTAGGAATATCTGAAAGAATAAAAGGAGAATGGGTTATAAAAAGCAAATTAATTCCTAAGATATCATCTAACTTAACATTATTTATTTGATGTAAAACATTATTTATAAATCTTTTTTGAAATTCAGGATGAAAATAAAGCTCAATCTCATCAAACACTATATTTACATATTGATATTTAACTATTTCATCTTTTTTAACCGAATTTATATTATTCAAATGATAAATTACAGAACTAATTGAATGTATCAATTGTTGCTCCCCAGAGCTTAAATTATCAAATTCAATTAAATCATTTTTATCTGCACTTTCAATTAATATATTAGTTTCAAAAACTGGAGGAGGAAGAATTTCAATTAAAGGAATATTATTCTCGGTCGAAAAAACATTCAATTTTTCAGATAAATCTTCAATATTAATTGGTAAACTTAAATCATAAGCTTGCCAAATATCAAAATAGTATTTTATATAGTTAATTGTTTGTTTTAATTTATATAGAATATGACTTGGGTACTTTTCTATATAATCTAAAAAATCTAAAATTTTAATACACTTAACAGGCTTATTATTAGAATCTTGATCAACTGAAAATTTCCTATAAGACTCATATTTATGACAAATATTTATTATTTTGTATATTATATAAGTATCAAATTGCTCTTGATTAGGAACTCTCATTTCCTGAATGTTAAACCTATCTTTTGTTTTTTCTAAAATTTCTAATGGATTAATAATTATTTGCTCATTTAATAATATTCCATAGCTATCATTTCTAAGTAATCGAATTTTTGTACTATAAGGTGTATCTTGAGTTGTTATGAATTGAGAAGGTGAAGTATCAACTACTTTAAATTGTTTCTCTTTTATATCTTTTATCTCTAGTTTTCTAGCAATCCCATTATCACCCATTTTTCGAAGAGAAAAGTTCTCATTGATTACTGGCTTTAGAATATTTACTAAAAGCCTTTGCTGAAGTAAAAATTGTTCATTATTGATGTCAATTATTCCAGATAAACCATTTTCTCTATGTTCTCTTTTAGGATTAATAACAATAGGAATTTGATATGAATCATTCTTATGAAATAGTTCATCAATCCAATCACCAATAGTCAAAGAATTAAATGCATATAATGAGTAATTGGTAATCATTGAATAAAAAAAGTCATCTAACTTAAATTCTACTCTATTAGAGAGTTTGTATAAGTTAAATTTTATATCATTTACACATAAATAATAATATTCGTTTTTAAATTCATAAAAAATTTGACAACGTATATTTTTTCCATTTTCATCGTTGTCAATTTTTTTTAAAGATGCAGAAGTTTTTAATTGTTTTTTTTCTTCATCTTTCAGTAAAGAATAAGAAAGCTGATTTATACTAGCTATAAATAATTCGACTAAAGCACTCTTTCCACTTCCATTTTTACCAACTATTGCAGAAATATTAATTTTATCACCATATAAATTTATTGGAGTTGTTGATTCATATTTTATATTTGATACTTGAATTACTTGGGAAAAATCAGTTATTTCATTTCCCTTAGCATCTTGAAAGATATAATCATTATAAAATTTATATATTCTTTCTTCTTCTAAATTTTTAAGAAATTTCGGATTACAACCTTTCATAGGCCTAATCGCCAAAAGTTTAAAGCTCATGTATTATTGTTTTCCCCAAAAGTAAATAAAAAAACCACAATGAAAATTGTGGTTTTCCGTAATATATTTATACAATTTTATTCCAATTCCCTCTTCAAGAACTTCCCTGTCAAGCTCTTCTTAGACTTCACAATTTCTTCAGGAGTTCCTTTAGCAATAATTTCTCCTCCATATTTTCCTCCTTCCGGACCAACATCTATAACGTGATCGGCTAATTTGATTACATCCATATTATGTTCTATGATAATGAATGAGTTTCCAAGTTCCACCAATTGGTTTATGGCATCCATTAGGATTTTTACATCTTCAAAATGCAATCCTGTAGTGGGTTCATCAAGGATATAAAGGGTATTTCCTGTCTGTCTTTTTGAAAGTTCAGTTGCTAACTTGATACGCTGGGCTTCTCCTCCTGAAAGTGTCGTTGACTGCTGTCCCAGGGTAATATATCCCAGTCCTACATCCTGTAATGTTTTTACTTTCGCAAAAATCTTAGGAATGGGCTGGAAGAAATCTACTGCTTCATCAATCGTCATATCCAATACGTCAGAGATTGATTTTCCTTTGTAACGAACTTCCAGGGTTTCTCTGTTGAAACGTTTCCCGTTGCAGGTTTCGCAGTGTACGTATACATCCGGAAGGAAATTCATTTCAATGACTTTCAATCCTCCACCCTGGCAGGTTTCGCATCTTCCGCCTTTTACGTTGAAAGAGAATCTTCCCGGCTTATAACCACGGATTTTACTTTCCGGCAGTTCGGCAAAAAGGTTTCTGATATCGGTAAACATTCCGGTATAGGTGGCCGGGTTAGAACGTGGTGTTCTCCCGATCGGGGTTTGATCTACATCTACAATTTTATCAATATTATCTAACCCTTCGATTTTTTTGTACGGTAAAGGCTCCTGAACTGCTCTGTAGAAGTGTTTGTTAAGGATCGGATATAACGTTCCATTAATCAGAGAAGATTTTCCACTTCCTGAAATTCCGGTTACGACTACCAATTTTCCAAGAGGAACATCCAGGGTTACATTTTTAAGATTATTTCCTGTAGCGCCTTTTAAAACAATATTTTTACCGTTTCCAGCTCTTCTTTCTGCAGGAATTTCTATTTTTCTTTTTCCGTTAATATACTGAGCGGTAATGGTATCTGCTTTCAATAAGTCTTTTGGTTTTCCCTGCCAAAGGATCTCACCACCGAATTTACCAGCTTTTGGACCAATATCCAGTACCTCATCGGCTTCCATAATCATATCTTTATCATGTTCCACCACCAATACGGAGTTTCCGATGTCTCTAAGGTTTTTCAGGGAATGAATCAGCCTTTCGTTATCTCTCTGATGAAGTCCTATACTTGGTTCATCTAGGATATACAATACATTCACCAACTGAGAACCGATCTGTGTAGCCAGTCGTATTCGCTGGGACTCCCCTCCTGAAAGAGTTTTTGAACTTCTGCTCAAGCTCAGATAATCCAAACCTACATCCAGTAAAAACTGAAGTCTGGTTTCAATTTCTTTTAGGATCTCGTGAGCAATGATTTTATTTTTTTCTGAGAATTTATCTTTAACGTCAGCTAACCATTCTTTTAAATCAGATAAGCTTAAAGCATTGACCTCAGCAATATTTTTTCCATCTATTTTAAAGCTTAAACTTGAAGGCTGAAGGCGGGTTCCATGACATTCCGGACAGATTTCTTCTGTAGTGAAGTGTCTTTCCAGCAAAATCGCTTCATAAGATTCTCTTTCATCGATAATTTCTTCCATGAAAGCAATCAATCCGTCAAAACCAATCTTTATTTTCTTGGTAATACCTGCATATTTAAGGTCTTTATTGAATTCTTTGTGGCATCCGTTGTAGATATAATCCAATGCTTCTTCAGGAATATCTTTCAATGACGTTGTTAATCCCAATCCAAAGATCTCAAGAATATTTTTGATCTGTGCAAGAATCCATTTGTTAGACTTGATATCTTCCAACGGTAGCAATCCACCCTGATTGATAGATAGTTTTGGATTATCAATAAAGTAATCGGTATTGATCTTTTTGATCATTCCCAGTCCTTTACAGTTCGGGCAGCTTCCTTTCGGTGAGTTGAATGAGAAAGTATTGGGTTCCGGCAAGGCCAAGGAATGTCCTGTTTCTGCATCCATCAGGTTTTTGGAAAAGTATTCGATCTCTGTAGCTCCCAGTTTCTGAATTCCAATAATTCCCTCTCCCATTTCCATTGCCGTACGCAATGATTTTTCCATTCTGCTTTCTGAAGCATTTTCCCCGATAATCCAACGGTCGATCACAATATCGATATCGTGGGTTTTGTAACGGTCAAGCTTTAAATCATATTCAATATCCTGCAGCGCACCATCAATTCTTGCCTGTCCGTAGCCTTTTTTGGCCATCTGTACAAAGAGTTCATGATAATGTCCTTTTCTGGAACGCACTACGGGCGCCAAAAGCATAATCTTTTCTTTTTTATAATTTCCTTTGATCGTTTCAAGGATCTGATCTTCTGTATAGCTTACCAACTTTTGTCCTGTAGACAAAGAGTAGGCATCTGAAACTCTCGCATACAAAAGACGCAGAAAGTCGTACAGTTCTGTAACCGTTCCCACCGTAGAACGAGGGTTTTTATTGGTCGTCTTCTGCTCGATGGCAATAACCGGTGAAAGTCCTTCAATTTTATCGACATCAGGACGTTCCAATCCCCCTAAAAACTGACGTGCATAGGCAGAGAAGGTCTCGATATAACGACGCTGGCCTTCTGCAAAAATAGTGTCAAAAGCCAATGAAGATTTTCCACTTCCTGAAAGCCCGGTGATAACGACCAATTCATTACGTGGAATTTTTACATTAATATTTTTCAGGTTGTGTTCACGTGCTCCGTAAACTTCTATATATTCTGTTGATTTGCTCATAATTTGGAGTAATTTTGCCTGAAAATCACAACGTGCAAAAATACGAAATTTTATAGAATTTTTTTGAATATAAAAAGGATAAAAGTTTCATAAAAAATTCTTTGGGCTTGTAGGGTATGGATAAAGGTTTTAAAAGTATTAAACCCTAGATCGCTTGAAATTTTACGGGAATAATATTTACATTGTTGATCAGTGAGTTTTGGCTAAAGCCGTATGAATATATTCTTTTTATCAAACGGCCTAAAGCCCGTTCCTATTCATAAATACATCTTTATTCACGTTTAACAAAAATATCATTTCTGTGTATAATATTCCCAGACTACACGGCTGATGTCTGCAATGATTTTTTCGGTATCAGCCATTTCTTCATTGATATTTTTCAAATAAACAGATAGGATAACATGTTTCCCATTGGGAAGTTTTATGATTCCTACATCATTCATAGCAGCGCGTAGATTATTTTCATTTCTCCCGGAAATTCCGGTACGATGGGCTAATTCTGTACCTATAGGCAAACCTGCCTTCATCCAAGTAAGTCCTCTTGAGGTTTCTACCATTACCTGGTACAAATATTTTGTGGTTTCTTTCTTCAGAATTTTTCCTTTATAGAATTTTTCTAAGAGTTCTGTGGTTGCCAGAGGGGTTGTTGTATTAATATAGCATTTATCAAAGGACGACATTTCCTGCTCATTCAGTTTTATGGTAAAATCTTTGATCCCCTGCTGATTGATAAATTTCTGAACAACCTCTGTTCCACCAATGATATTCAACAAGATGTCACAGCCGTTGTTATCACTGTGGGAAACGGTAAATCTTAACAGCTGATCTAAAGTGAGGTAGATATTTCCTTGAGGATATTCATCTCTCATCGGGCTCCAGGTTTCAGGGAGTAAAGCTTCTTTTTTAATAAAAAATTTTTGATCTAGCTTCAGCTTTCCTTTATCTACCTGATGTAAAACAGCAAGTGCAATATGGAATTTAAAAACACTCATCATCGGCGTTTCTTTATTTCCATTGATACTGAGGGTATCTTTATCTTCTATTCCTTTTAAGGATATCCCGACAGTTGTCTTTTTTGTAGAAATTATTTCATTGATTTTATTTCTTAAATCCTTAATGGTCTGACTTTTTAATGGAAGACCGAAAAGAAGAAGCAGTATTAAGAGTGATATTTTTTTCATTCAATTAATTCTTTGTAGGGTTGTTTTTTCAGGGATGAAAATTTTGTCATTGTGATTTTGATCCTCATCATGACATAGTAAAAATGCCGTAATGGTACGGCATTTTATATTTGAAACGGTTACTCATTTATTTACAAGAGCTTTACATGTCTTGAAAATCAATGTCTTCGTTGTTTATTCTTACAATATATTCAATTCCGTCAATGGCTTTAGAAATAATTTGATTTCTAATGATGTTTGCCATGTTTTCCCAATAGGCCCTTCCATAGAAAGAATAGTTCTGAGGAATGATTTCTACCTCAACGGTTCTTACAAAACCTTCTTTAGGTTTATTGCTGATCATTGTTCCTCTCCTTACCCTTACTTCTCTTACCTCATCTTTCAGAATCATTCGGCAATAGTTTTTAACATCTTCCAAGGAAATGATTTTATCCCTGGTCGTTAAAGCATATTTATATGCCTGAATACTGTCTGTTCCTTTCTGCTCTTCAGCTCCACCCAATGTTTCGGTAAGCAATATAACTGTTTGTGATTTCAACTGGTTGGAAAGTTCAGTTCCCGGGCGCATATGATTGGCCAAAGTACAGTGTGTTACCCAGAAAGAGGCGTAAGTGTGATCGGTTTTTTCTACCGGCTCCATAATCACATAGTTCAGTTCCTGTCTGATATTCCTTTTGGCATTATTTACTTTCTGCACCATGGATTTCATCTTATCGGACATTTCACTGAGAACTCCTTTTACATTATCTCTGTTTAAAAGGGAAAATGCTGCAATTTCATCTCTCGTCAGTTCCAGAACGTTAGCAATCATATCAACGGCATTTCTGCTGGTGAAGCGTTCCATTCCTCCTTTTCTTACGGTATACAATCCTTTTTTAAGGTCATCGGCCGGGGTGAAAGGTATTTCAGTGTATTTTCTTCCGTCACCATCCTGTACTTCATCTACATACAGGAAGTGTTCTCCTTCGTCTGTTACCAAAGGAATGTTATTCCCCATGATGTCAAGGCTGTATTCTGTTTTTTTCCAACCTCTGTTGTAGATCGGGAAAGCATTTAGTACAAAGGAAAAGTTATCAAGGATTTCCGCTGAAAACTGTGGTGGAAATTCAAAAGTAAGCCACAAATATTTTTTATTATCGAGGAACTTTGTAATTTCTTCTTTTTCTGATAAAAAGTCAAGATTCTGAGGCAGCTGTCCAGGTTCTGAGAACAGACTTTGAGAAATTCCTGTTACTTCAATAAATTTATGACGGTAAATACTTTTAATATCTTCAATCACCTTATTTCTGATAGACTGCTCTTTGAACATCTGTTCATAGCCATCATTATGACTTTCTGAAAGATAGCTTAATCCTTCTCTTACAAATAAAGGATTTCCATTGCTGGTCACCGTGATATATGGCAATAATTTATACACAAAATCAAGGTGTTCAAAAGCCGGATTGGAGCAGAATATACTCAGGTATTTTGGAAAGTTTTCACTGATATATTTGCTGACATCTACTCCTATTGTTATTTTCCTGTAATCTTCAGGTCTTCCCTGAAATCTGGCAATCGGAATTTTATTAAATCGGTCATCAATACTGTAGCAGGTATTTCCTACAAACATAATAGATGTGTGAACTTTATTGATTCTTACATTTCCTACCGGAGTAAAAGGAATATTCAACTGCTTATCTGATTCTGATTTTACCGTGGAAGTCATCTGTTTACGGAAAAAGAATTCTGTGTGCTCCAATAAAACTTCAGAAGAATCATAAGGCTGTGTGAAAGCCACAGAATGAGCAGGGATAGGATGTGTATAAATGGACGGTGTAAGAAGTTTTGCCAGTTTTTCCAATATACGGGCATTCACCGTTTGTATTTCATTATTCGCTTTAAAAACTTCTGTACTGAATGCGTCTATCAATAGTTTCACAAAAGGATCTAAAGACTGCGGACTTCTGAGTCCCCATACTTTAGTGGCATTCTGCAGCATTCTTGCTTTTACAGATTCTTTGGAATAAATATTCTGATCTAAATTCATAATTTTCTTTCGCTGTTAAAAATATTAATCAATAGACATCGGGCTTAGAAACAGTTCTGTTGAAAAACTGAAACGTTCTCCTGTTTCTTCCATTTTTGCATTGATAGCAATTCTTACTTTCTTTTTAATTTCGGTGTGTTCTTTAGTATCGTAGCTGTGCTCTACAAATTGTATATGTGCGTCAATCTGTGGGTTTACGATTCGTGGTTCATATTCCTGAATCTGTCTTCTGAGGCTTTTGACGAAAACATTTTCCCAAATGGCACTTGTTACTCCATTATCGAATTCAAGGTTCCAAACATCGTTTCCATAGTTTTCATCGTATCTGTTCTCCCCTTTTTTGGTAGTGATCAGCAGCATAATATTGTGGGCAATACTTTCCCCCATATCGCAGGTATCGATACTTCCGCCTTCGGTCATTAAAGTAGACGGTACGAAAGGCATTCTGTAATTTGGTGTATCCATAGCTTATTGTTTTTACTTCATGGTCCTGTTTATTTAAAAACGAACTACCAAAGTACACATTTTCACCCAATAATTATTACAATACTTTAAAATATTGTTCAAAAAGCAGGGCCTTCAAACTGAATTGAAAGCCCTGAATATTTTGTATGTTTTATATCCTGTATTTTAGTTTAATGATCTGCCTTTTTCCTGTTGATGAAATAGTATACAGGAAGCCCCAATAATACCAATACAAAGCCTGGCCACGTATATTGTTGTTTATAAATTAACAATAAGATACAGAAACAAGATCCTATAATCAGATAAATAATAGGAGTCACCGGATACAACCATGTCTTATAGGGCCTTTCCAGATCAGGCTGTTTCATTCTCAAATAAATAACGCCAAAAACCGTAATCATATAGAACAGAACAATCACAAAGGATATCATATCCAGTAAGTTTCCGTACTGTCCGCTCAGACACAAAATTGAAGCCCAAACTCCCTGCATCCATAAAGCGTTTTCCGGAACTTCATTTTTATTGTTTTTTACCGCTGACTTAAAGAACATTCCGTCTTTGGCCATGGTCTGAAAAACTCTTGCTCCCGCCAGAATCAATCCGTTATTACATCCAAAAGTGGAAATCATTACCAATAAAGCGATGATAATGGTTCCTGCACTTCCAAAAATATTCTGTGAAGCCGCTACTGCTACCCTGTCATTGGTTGCAAATGCAATTCCATCTCTATCCAATGCATTTAGGTATATGTAGTTCACTGCGATATACAGAATCATTACAGCAGAAGTACCGTAGATCATCGATTTTACTACATTTTTTTTAGGATTGTCAATTTCACCGGAAACAAATGTCACACTTTCCCAGGCAACAGAACTGAAAACAGAACCTACCATTGCCGCTGCAATTCCTCCCAACAGAGTCATGCCTCCAATGGGTTCCCAGCCTTCTTTAAGGAAATTACCACTCAAATCTTTTTTAAGATTACTAAAGGAGTCTGATCCCCAGCTAAAGTTTTCTGATAAATGAGAAATATCAACCAGAATAAAACCAGCGGCAATTAAGCCTAATAATGCAATAATTTTGGAACCGGTAAAGACATTCTGAAGAATTTTTCCGCTTTCTACTCCTCTGGTATTAATATAAGTAAGTAAAACAATAACTCCAATGGCCAGAATCTGGATCCAGGTGATTTTAAATTCACCACTTTGAAAGATAGGAGCAGCATCGTTAAGTGAAGGGATAAGATAGGCTGTAAATTTACCAAAAGCCATTGCTACTGCAGCAATAGTTCCGGTTTGTATTACTGTAAAAAGGCCCCAGCCATAAAGGAATCCCATCTTTTTTCCGAAGATTTCTTTCAGATAGGTATATTGTCCTCCGGCTTTCGGAAACAGGGCGGAGAGTTCTCCATAGCTTATTGCTGCTGCTACTGTCATCACTCCTGTGATCACCCACACTACAATCAGCCAGAATCCGGACCCCAGATTCCGCATCATATCAGCGCTTACAATAAAAATTCCGCTTCCGATCATAGACCCCATCACCAGCATGATGGCGTCCCATAATTTCAGTTTTTTCTGCATAGTCAAGTATAGGGGTCAAATATAATCAAATCTGTCTTTGATTTTGAATTTTATTGAAAATTCCTCAAAACACCTGTTTTTTGTCATTCTTTATTCTGTTATGATTCAATTTTAATTAGTATTTTTGGAAAAAATATTAAACATGAAATTTAAAGTTATATTACTTGCTGCCACTTTAACTGCTTCTACATTTGCATTTGCCCAGTCTGGTCCACCAGAAGGAAAAGCTTTGGTAGGTGACACTTATGGAGATCAGGTAACTTCATCCGTTGAATCTAAAGCGATCACAGTAGATAAATTGAATAAACAGCTTAAAAAAGATAACAAAAAGGTTGAAGGCGTAGCCGTTAAAGGAAAAGTAACTGATGTCTGTGACAAAAAAGGATGTTGGCTGACTATTCAGACAGAAGACAACTCTAAGTTTTTTGTAAAAATGAAAGACTATGCATTCTTTGTGCCTACAGCTTTAAAAGGTAAAACTGTTGTATTGGATGGAACTGCTGAGAGAAAAGTAACTTCTGTAAATGAGCAGAAACATTATGCTGAAGATGCTAAAAAACCTCAAGCTGAAATCGATGCGATTACCCAGCCGAAAGAAGAAATCAGGTTTGTAGCAAACGGAATTAAAGTAGTAAACTAAGCTTTAATCATTGTATAAACTCTGAATCCTATATTTCTAAGGTTAGGTTTTGGCTAAAGCCGAATGAATGTTTATTGAAGTTAAATGGGCTAAAGCCCATTCCTATTGAATATGAATTTTATTAACCTTTCCAGATTCGGAAATCAGATATAAAAATAAAAATTCGGCAGTCCTGAAGGACTGCCGAATTTTGTTTTATGAGACTATATTATTTCATTTTCTATTTACTCATTTTCTTTTCTTTTTCAAGCATCACCGGATAGATAGGCAGGAAATCATAGGAGGGATAAAACTCTGTTTTGAATCCGCCCCAGGCTCCACTTTCGAATACCTGATTAACTTCTCTTGTATATTCAGGTTTAAATCTTAATGTAATAATCTGCCCTATTCCCATCACTACGTTCCAGGATACAATCCGTGCATGGCTTTTGTTGAGCTTCTGATAAAATTTTTGCTTCATCACTCTCGCCTGGATAGAATCTACAGGATTTTCCTGCAAATGACGGAGTATTGTGGTTACCATTACACTGTCATTGGCTTTATATGGAATTGTTGATTGATTTTGCGCCAGTAAAGGCAGTCCCATACTCATGAACAAAATTAATGTCAGAAAATGTTTCATCATATTTTTAGTCTTCAATTTTAAAATCTACTACAGAATCCAGTTTCGGATATTTAGTAGCAGAAATAAATTTCTTTCCGGTACAGTCTATTTCCAGCCAGCCTTTTCTTTTTTTAACGTCTCCGGCTTCCATTACAAAAGGAATAAAAGAAATTTCATCTTTCCCCTCTTCTTTGATCTCTCTGTATTGAACTGCTATATCCAAAATACATTCATGATCTGTATTCAATTTTACATTTCTGTAAATAAGATCATAATGGGTTTCCTGATTTTCAGGAATTTCAAGATACGTTTCCCAACCTGTAATATCAGAGTTAAGCTCACTGATCGCTTTCAATGCATAATAAAGAGCTATTGTATAATATTTTCGGGTTTCTTTTCTGGTGTAGTCATCTACAAAGTGGCCTCCTTCAAATAAAATGGTCGGCATTCCTGCTTTGATAAAGTTATCTCCTGTAGAAGTCGGGTAAAATTCATCAGAATATCTTCCGATCTGATTAGGGATCATCTCCTTTAAATGGTTGTACACACTTCCGATCACTGCCATACATTTTTTCCTGTTTTCAGTAACGGTACGTTCTACATTTTCGGAAGGAGCCAAAAAAGAAAGTGTAGCAGGATGAATACCATCTGTTGTGAAAATGGTTCTCTGCTCATGGAGGTTTAATGCATAATCATACTTCTTTGAAGCCGCTGCATTTTTAAGAAACTTAATCTCTTTACTTGCTTCATTATGAAAATCCCTGTTAAGGTCAATATCGGCTGCATTCAGTCTTGTCCATCTTTCAGATCCGTCCGGGTTGAGCATGAATATAAAATCCAGTTTTATTTTACTGAAAAGATCCTCTTTCATTTCGGGAGCTTTATCAAGGCTTATTAAAAGATCAAGCATGGCATGAGTCGCATTGGATTCATTTCCGTGCATTTGTGACCAGGCCAGTATCTGAATGTTTCCGGTTCCGATGCTTAACTGATAAATGGGCTTATCTAAATAAGATGTTCCGACCTCTTTAATATAATCGCTGAGATTGGTCTGTAGGTAAGAAAATAATTTTTTAGGGAAAATATAGCGATTTGAGAAATCGGGGGTTTGAGAATAGATCTGTTCAAAATTCATTTTTAGGAATAGTTTACAAAAATCAAATTTAACGATTTTTGGGCAAAAACTTAAATTAACATTTGTAAATATTAGTAAAATCTGGTAATTTACATTTGACATCTATTTTGAAAACTGTTTACAAGGATTAAATTTGCTTATTTTTAAACTTAGAAATACTATTAACATTTGTAATAGCATTAAACAACACGGAAAGACAATTTGTCTGTTGATAAAATTGTGGATTGCGAATAATATAATTCAATATATTTAAAATATTAAAAGTCAGCAAGTTATAATGTTTATATCAATCGTATTTATAACATCACTTGAAGTGGAAAAATACCTGTTTTAAGCCATTTGAGGGTTATTTTATTAAACATATAAAATGTGGAAAACTCAGTAATTTACAAGCTTATACAAATGTAAAACATTCTAAAATCAAAAATTTAGCAGAAAATTTTAATTCAGATTAAGTTTTTTTAAGCATTTTAGCTTGCAATAAAAAAGTTGTTTAATAGAAATAACATTTCTCTCAAATGAAGCATAATAAGGGCTCATATAAGGTATTTACATCAGTAATTTACCTTTGTAACAGCCTATAAATGCTTATTATATGTCTTTAAAAGGTATTTATCAGGTTTATTGTCCTGGAGATGGAGTTTTATTGATTAATAATGTAAACAATCAATTTTAATGGGTTTAAAGGACAAAATAACCTTCTAAAAAGCATCGATTTACATTATTAAACTAGTATTGAGGTAAAATAATATGCATCATAATATAGCCTGATGAATTGTATAGCGAATGAGTATAGTTATTTAATACAATTGTAATTTAGTTACAATCTATTGATTTAAAATACATTATTACCATGTTACAAATGTATACAGACAATAATTTTAATTATTTACATTTGTATTTTGCATTTGTAAATTATATAAGTTACATTTGTAAAATAATTAAAGGCTTATTTTTATGAGTTTAAATGAAAGAATTTCCAAAATTATAGAGTACTCCAATCTTACCCCTTCAGAGTTTGCTGATGAAATAGATGTACAGCGTTCATCTATTTCACATATTACTTCGGGAAGAAACAAACCGTCTCTTGAGTTTATCATAAAAATAAAATCCCGTTTCCCGGAACTTCTTTGGGATTGGTTGGTTACTGGCGAGGGTGAGATGTTGAAATCTCAACTGCCCGAAACAGAAATTCAGGAAGAGCATACTGATGAGGAAAAAATAAAAACAACTCCTCTCCCCGACTTGTTTACCATGATGAACGATGATGATGAATTCGGAAGTGATGAAGCAGAACCGGAAGCCCCAAAATCGGGCTCTGGAGAATCGTTTATACCGACCCAAGATAAAGCTCCTGAAAAAATATCCGATTCTCAGCGATTAGAAAATTCTGGCGATCATATTTTAGGACAACTACTTGGTAATCAACAAGGTAAAATAAAGCGTATTGTTTTGTTCTACGAAAACGGAAAATTCGAAAGTTTTGAACCTTAAAAAAACCTGATCAAGGAAAATTGATCAGGTTAAAAAATATTTGAAGAAGAAAACTAAAGCTATTGCTTTATTTTATTTTTAAAATATTGATGGGATATCCAGCGTATGGAATTTTTATCTTATAATGATCATCTGGTCCCATCTTATGTATTTTACAATTTCGGTTATTGATAAGGGTAATACTGGTGTTTATTGTACTGGTAAGATCCTGTCATATGACAGAATTATAAAGGTAAAGGAAAGCATTTTCATACATTTGTTTTTATGACTCTATCAAATATAAAAATTTAAAATCAAATCAACAATAAAAATTGGATTATTTTAACATATAATTAATGCAATAGATAATTATATTGATTATTACTAATTTGAGATAAGGCCTCCAAGCCTGAAAACTCAGGAATTACGATGGATTTAATAGCGTTAACTTCAATAAAAAAGACCCGCAAAATTGCGGGTCTGATCGTTTTATACAGAACAATACTATTATTTTTGTCTTCTTTCAAGTTCTTTTTTGATCAATCCAAGCTCTCTTCCGGTTTGTCCGGCTACAGAAGTGTTTTCTCTGGCTCTTCTCGTCAGATACGGAACAACATCCTTTACAGGTCCGTAGGGAAGATATTTGGCCACATTATAGCCTTTATTTGATAAATAGAAGGTAATATTATCACTCATCCCATAAAGCTGCCCAAAATAAACATGCGGGTTCCCGCTTTCAAGAGATTTTGCTTTCATCTTATCCATAATCAGCTCTGAAGATATTTCGTTATGGGTTCCAAAGAAAGCTGAAACCTTATCCAAATGATCCATCACAAAGTCGATTCCTGCATTGTAGTTTTTATCTGAAGCATCTTTAGTGGGCTGGATAGGATCTGCATATCCTTTTTCTGCTGCTCTGGCTCTTTCTTTTTCCATATAAGCACCACGAACAATCTTGTAACCGATGAAGTAGTTTTTCTCTCTTGCTCTCTGAAGATTCGCTTCCATATATTCCAGTCTGCCAGTTCTGTACATCTGAATGGTATTCCAAACGATAGGCTTTTGCTGGTTATATTTTTCCATCATCTCTTCGCAAAGGTGGTCTGCTGCATCCTGCATCCAGGTTTCTTCGGCATCTACCATTACTTTTTTATCATTTTCGTGGCAAAGACGACATACTTCATCAAATCTTTTCACGACTCTTTCCCATTCTTCTTTCTGACTGGTCGTAAGCTCTGCCCCTTTTCCCACTGCTTCATAAAGATCAATTCTTCCGAACGCTGTAGGTTTAAATACAATAAAAGGAATCGCCGGGTTTCCTACTGAGAATCTTATGATATCCTTAATCTCTTTGCAGACCGCATCAAAAGTTTCTTCATCTTCTTTCCCTTCAATAGAGTAATCGAAAATACTTCCAACTCCTCTCTTGAACAGCTGCTTCACCACTTTCATACTTTCTTCACGGGTTTCACCGCCACAGAACTGTGCAAATAAAGTATTTTTTACAATTCCGGTAACGAAAGGAAAGTTGTTGTGTACTGTAAAATTCAGGACAGATGTTCCAAGGCTTGTAAGAGCGGGCTGTTCAATCATTTTAAACATCCAGTAAGCCTTTCTCAATTGTGCATCAGACTTGTCTGCAAATGCAACTTTAGTATCGTTAAAAATGGGCATTCCTATTTATTAAATTTAGTTATGCAAAGGTAATAATAACCTCAGTTTATTTAAAGAATTTTTTTATAATTTATGCTCTATTCCGTTTAAAAGCATCGCAATAATTCCTACAAACACCCAAAATCGCAACACGTTCAATGTAAAGAAGTTACTTCTTCTTGAAGCATTGATAAGAAGGTAGATACACAGTATCATGATAAAAAGTCCTCCGGCAAAATAATAAGCCATAAATCCGGTAACACCAGTTTTAGTGATGATTTTCATAGAAACTGCCATGGTAACTATCAGTAAAGAAGTCAGGATAATTTTTGTGTTTCTGCTTTTAAAATAATTAGGAATGGTGATGTATCCGAACGTTTTGTCTACACTTCTGGTAAGGGTATCTTTCACAATATCAATACATAGCAAGATAAGGAAAAGAAAAACAGCCATCAGGAATACCTTTTTGGAAAAGGTTTCGTAGTATACCATCATTCCAAAGAACGGATATAGGGTTAAACTGACAAAGGTAAGGTTGTTTACAATGAGTATTCTGCTCAGTTTATGGCTGTAAAACCACATAAAAAACTGATAGACTACAAAAAAAACAAAGACGTTATGGGAAATCATCCATGCTACTCCTAAAGAAATAGCACTGAGCACCAGATAAGCATATAGGAAGTATTTCTGTTTGATAAAGCTCTGAACCCTTGTTCTGAAAGGTTTTACAATATGGTCTTTCTCCAGATCATAAAACTGATTGATGATGCCACCCGCAAGAATGGTAAGAACGGTACAGAAAATAATCCCGTGTACTTTGAAATCGAATACGAATTTTCCGAAAGATTCATCCTGATTGAACAGGAAAAAAGTAGAAACATAAAGGGCAAATGTCAACAGAGCCGCTACAAAAAATCGTGCTCCGAGCAGAAAGCCCACGAATTGTGAAAATCTGTAAAATAGAGATTTTGAGAGATCGTTTTTAGATTGGAAAGTTTCTTTTTCAGAATTCATTCCAGCTTATTTAAAATCTGTAAATCACTTCTTTTTGGAAGCCTTCAAGCATTTTTTCTGCTTTTGCATAGTCTTTGGTAAATCCTAAGATATAGCCGCCTCCGCCACTTCCGCAGAGTTTTAGATAATAAGCGTTAGAATCCAGCCCTTTTTTCCAGATCTTAAAAATACTTTCAGGAATCATAGGACGGAAATGTTCATAGGCCCAGTGAGAAAGTTTTTTCAGGTTTCTGAAGAAAGGATTCATATCTTTTTTAAGGAAAGAGTCTATACATGCATTATTGTAACGGATGAACTCTTCTTTCAGCGTTTTACGGAAACCTTCTGTTTTCATTTTTTCAAAGAAAATCTGAATCATTGGTCCTGTCTCTCCTGTAATCCCAGAGTCGATCAGAAAAATAGCTCCTCTTCCTTCTTCTCCTTCCGGAATGTCTACCCTATCTAAGTTTTCTTTATTTTCGATAAGGATCGGCAGGTTCATATAACAGATCAGTGGATCCATCCCTGAACTTTTACCGTGGAAATAGCTTTCCATTTCGCCGAAAACAGCTTTTAATTTTTTAAGATTATCTTTTGAGATATTCTCAGGATTCAGCTTACTGATTGAATATTTTTCAAAAATAGCAGCTACCAAAGCTCCCGAACTTCCCACTCCATATCCCTGAGGAATATTGGAATCAAAGAAAAGTCCTTTTGAAATATCATTTTTGAAGCTCTTAATATCCAACTTAAAATCGTCGGAAAGATCAAGCGCTGTAAGAAATTCAGAGTATTTCTGCAGATGTCTGTTGGAAGTAAGTTCAAATTCAGAACTCAGATCGGAAAATTTCAGGGTTCCCTTATAGAAGCTGTAGGGTACTACAAGCCCCTGGGAATCTTCAATCATTCCATATTCTCCAAACAGAATTATTTTTGCATAAAATAGAGGGTTGGTCATATTGACAATAAATCTTTTTGCAAAGTTAAAAATTATTCGGCTGAATATAAGCAAAACTCAGACCGAAATATGAGTTATTTGAGCTTACTTCACTCTTTCACCTATTAAAGATAAGAAAAAAGCCTGATATTCTCAGGCTTTTACAATAAATTTATTTAAAATTACTCTTTGATTAATTTTTTGTTGATGTTTTGCTTCTCTGTTTCTATGGTGATCACATAGTTTCCTGTCTGAATTGAGGAAAGATCTATTTCCTGTTTATTTCCTTTTAAAGAAGAATCAGAAATGACCAGTCTTCCCGCTTCATCATATATTTTATAGCCTTTTAGTCTTTCTTTTGAAGAGAGGGTTATCATATTTTTGGCAGGATTCGGATAAATATTGACTGCATTATTTTTTATATTGACGTCTTCTACTGCCAAGACATTGCAGGAGAAATTCACATTCCAGCCATTTCCTGTAACACCTCCATCTGAAATAAATCTTACCGTTATTGCCCCTGAAGGATCAGTTGATGTAAATGGACCGGGAACGGTACTTCCACTTAGATTATTCCCATTGGAGAATAATGGTGAAGCCGTAGAAGGGCCATTGTATACATACATAAAATCATAACCTTGTTCAAGATCGAATGTGGTAAATGTCATGGTCATAGAGGAACCGGAAGTAGGGTAAAATGTTTTTACCAATTCTTCATTATCTTTATATTGACCTGCTGAACCTCCTGTATCGGTAAATTGAGCTCCATCACACCATGCTCCATCAGTCAAAAATAGCTGTGACAGCTGGAAGGCATTGGGGCCACTGCAATCTGTCCCTACACTTAGTCTGTAATAAGTAGCGGGCTGAAGATTTGTAAAATTAAAGGATGGTGTATTTGCATTTCCAGAAGATATTACCGTTCCGTTAGTTGTCGCTAATTTATACTTCCATGCCGTTGAGGCAGCATCTGTAAAAGCAGCATTTGCAGAGGTCTGTGTGATATTGTTAATATTAAAATTCGTGATCGATGCAGGGCATGATGTTGTACAATTAGTCCCAAGACATCCTTTTGAATCAATCGTGTTTTTGATCAATGTTCCTGGCTGTACACCAAAACCATTAGCAAAGCTAATCCCTACACTGCTTACCAAATGACAATAACTCATAATAGTTCCTCCACCGGCAGGAGGAAGTGCCGCACTACATCCTTCATTATTTCCTGATGCAGGTCCACACCCATCAATAGCCGTATTATTTCCGTTCCAAAAGCAAGCATGAGTATGTGGTGAACCTAAATTATGACCAAGTTCATGGGTCATCGCCTCTATATTCCAAGAATACGTTGGAACATTCTGATAGGTGAAGTTTACGCCACAATAAGAATACCTATAATTGGTACATAATGAATTAACATAAGCAATACTTGTTGTTGCAGGATTTCTTAATAACTGTGCTAAGTCTCCATTAAAAGTAGTTCTGGTGGTTCTAAATTGGCTCAGAATTGCACTTGGTGACCCTGTATAAGGATCAGTAGTTGTCCAAACAAAAACGCCGCTTAAAGCTACATTAATATTCTCGTTGGCATACAATGTTGAAACATTATTATGCATAGCAGTTACCCAATTGGTCGTTGTCGTAGTATTGCTTCCATTCTGGGTATAAGGACCGAAGCCTGCTTCATAGTATATTCTTACACAATTATCCGTTTTTTTCTTACTGGTATTGTTAGGATTAAAAACAGGTCTTTGGGTCTTGTTCTCTTTCAATCCGTCTACCTCACAGGCAAATGGATTAGAACCTGTTAATTTAGAATCTGAATAACTTACAAAATCTTCAGAATTTTTAGCTTTTCCTACCACTATATTTCCCAATTCGGGTGTAGAAGCAACTCCTACAATATCATTATTAAAAAAGCTAAAAGCTACAATAGAAGCATTATCTCCTTTTACAATTCCCTGATAGTAAACTCCTGGTGTATACTCTACTGTTTTGCCTTTGTCTGTAACGACTTTAAAATCGCTGGTTAAGATCTGATGCCTGTACATTTCAATAGTGATCTGCCTGCCTCCATCAAAGGGAAAAGAGATTTCAAGAAAGTCAGGTTTTTCTTTGATTAATCTTTTCAATTCTGCAGACTTCAGAGACATAACAGTGATATCTGTTGCTGCCTTTTTGTATTCAGCTAATTGATCAGCCGTTTTATTGAGTTCAAATAAATCATAGCTTTTAAACTCAGCTTTAGAATTATGATATTCCGAAACTTTTTCTGCGATAAGCTTTAATTTCTGAGAAAAACCCAGAGCAAAACATTGTAAAAAGCAAATTAATAGAAACTTTTTCATTATTTTGATAATTTTGTTGTTTTTACAAATAAACAAAAAAAATCAACACATAGTGAAAAATAACTGTTACATTCTAATATTTGTAACAACTCTATAAATAAATTAAATCAAACAGCTGTATGAGTGTTTTTTATTCGTTAAAATAAAAAAAAGACGTTAAAAATAACGTCTTTTTAATTTTTATAAAGTTTCTCTGTCCGTCCTCATTTTGACTTTCAGGAATCTGATTAAAACTAATCCTGCAGCGAAGAATATGGTCATTGACAATGCTGCGATACGCATATTGTTGAAATGTTCAATCAACGTTGCAAAGATAAATGTTCCGATGATAATGGCGATTTTCTCCAATACATCATAGAAACTGAAGTACGTTGTATTTTCCATCGAGTTTTCCGGAAGCAGTTTTGAATACGTAGATCTTGACATCGCCTGAAGCCCTCCCATTACCAAACCTACCACTGCAGCTACTCCATAAAACTGGTATTCTACGGTTGGATTTTCTTTGTTCAGGAAAAAAGCCCAGAGACAAGCTACAATCCATAGGATGATCGCAATTGAAATAACATTTTTGTTACCAATTCTTTTGGATAATCTTGAGAAAATAACGGCTCCAATGATCGCTTCAATCTGGATCACCAAAAGGGTTCCGATAAGTTTATCCTGAGCCAGGTTGATCTCACTCTTTCCAAATAAGGTTGCCATAAGGAAAATCGTCTGCATCCCTACACTGTAAAAGAAGAAACTTGACAGGAAGAATTTCAGGTTTTTATCTTTGAAAAGTTCTCCTCCTACTTTAAAGAGCTCATGGAAACTTTCTTTTGCAATATCTTTATAGAAGCTCAGGTTGTCTTTAAATACCTCAAAAAAACCTCCCTGCTCTTCATGCTTTTTGAAAATGTTTTTATAGTTCAGTAATACAAGATCTTTAGGCAGTTTCTCTTTCACATCTCCAAATTGAGGAAGATGCTTGAATGTATATTGGGAGAACCCGAACCACCAGGCACCTGTCAGTAGGAAACTTATTCGTGTAAATAATAACTGCTGAGCCGCTCCTTTCGCAAAAACCTGAATAAGAACCAAACAGAGTACGACTAACACTACAGAACCAATATATCCGTAAACATATCCTTTTGCTGAAAGCGCATCCTGCCTGTCCGGTGTGGCAATATCGGGAAGGAACGAGTTATAAAACACCAAACTCCCCCAGAATCCGACACTGGCTGTAATACTGAATAAGAGCCCCAGAAATACATTATGCATCCCCGTAAACATGGCCAATCCCATACATGATGTTGCCCCTAGATAACAGAAAAACTGTAGGAAAGATTTTTTGTTTCCGATCGTATCTGCTAAAGAAGATAAAAATGGTGACAATAATACAACAACAAAGAATGATATGGTAAGTGAATATCCATATACCGCATCCGGCTGATATTCTTTCCCAAAAATCTTGATCATATGCCTTACGGGAACATCAATCCATGATTTTGTTTCCGCGATATACTCTTTCTTCTCGTAAGCCGTGGTAAGGATAGAATAATAGATCGGAAAAATAGTAGAGGTAATAACAAGGGAATAAACGGAGTTTGCCCAGTCATATACGGCCCAGGCTTTCATAATCTTCGGATTATTCTTTATGTTTTTAGGGTGTCGATTCTCAGTTTCAGACATTTCAAATAAATATTAGTAGCACAAAAATAGAAAAACCATTAAGAAATGGATAAGTTTTTAAAAAAATTATCGATTCCTTAATGGTAATATATTATAAAACAGAATATTATATGTTCTCAATCACGATAGCAGAAGCTCCGCCACCGCCATTACAGATAGCTGCAGCACCGTATTTTGCGTTATTCTGCTTCAATACGTTGATCAATGTAACGATGATTCTTGAACCTGAGCTTCCCAGTGGGTGTCCCAAAGCTACCGCTCCTCCGTTTACGTTTACTTTAGCAGCATCTAATCCTAAGATTTTATTGTTTGCCAATCCTACTACTGAGAAAGCTTCATTGAATTCGAAGAAATCGATATCTGAAACCTCTAATCCTGCTTTTTTAAGAGCGATAGGTAACGCTTTCGCCGGAGCAGTTGTAAAGTTTTCAGGCTCATGAGCTGCATCAGCATAAGAAACGATTTTTGCCAAAGGCTTTAATCCTAATTCTTCCATTTTTTCTTTTGAAACAAGGATCAATGCAGAAGCTCCATCATTTAAAGTAGATGCATTAGCTGCTGTTACGGTACCTTCTTCTTTTTTGAATACTGTTGGAAGTGTTGAAATTCTGTCGAAGTTTACGGCTTTGTACTCTTCATCTTCAGCAAAGATTACAGGCTCTCCTTTTCTTTGAGGAATAGAAACCGGTACAATTTCTTCGTTGAATTTACCTTCGCTCCAAGCTTTTGCTGATCTTTTGTAAGATTCTACAGCGAAGTTATCCTGATCTTCTCTTGTAATATTATAGTCTACTGCACATTTTTCTGCGCAAACTCCCATATGTACTTTGTTGTATACGTCTGTAAGACCGTCCAGCACCATTCCATCAAGCATTTTGATATCGCCTAATTTTGTAGCAACTCTTGCATTGTAATAATGAGGAACTAAAGACATGTTTTCCATACCTCCTGCAACAATTACTTCTGCATCTCCAGCTTTGATTGCCTGAGCAGCCATTGTTACAGCCTTCATTCCTGAAGCACAAACTTTATTTACTGTAGTAGAAGGTGTATTGATTGAAAGACCTGCTCCTAAAGCAACCTGACGAGCCGGCGCCTGACCTGCTCCTGCCTGAAGAACATTTCCCATATAGATTTCCTGAACAGCATTAGGATCTAAACCGATTTTATCTAATGCTCCTTTTACAGCAGCTGCTCCCAGTTTTGTAGCTGGAACTGTTGATAAGCTTCCCATAAAACTTCCCATAGGTGTTCTTACTGCGGAAACGATGAATACTTCTTTCATGTATATAATTTTTATTTTTAGCTAAAACGGAACAAGCGCTCCATTTTTATAATTTGAATTTATTTTACTTTTACATAGACCATATCGAATTGTGTTCCTTCAATTTTAGTATTGACTTTCAAAAGATTATCTTGAGTCGCTACTATTTTATTATTGAAGACATCACCAATTTGTGCAGGATCATTTTTATCGGATTTCTCCATAACGATTGCTTTGTAGTTGCAATCATCCACAAAAACCAATGTTGATTTGATAAAGTCTTTTCCATTATTGAAATATTCGGTCTGAACATTGTCTTTAATGGTCATATACCATATTGCTTCCGGGTAATTGGGTCTTACAAATTTACCTTCTTTTATATTGGTACATTTAGCCGGATTATCCGGTTTTTTCTGGTCTGTTGACTGAGCATAAACCTGTGTGGCACTCATCAACAAAATTCCTGCTGAAAATATCTTTAAGAACTTCATTTTTATATTTGTGTGCGGTTATTTACTTTTTTATTTCCTCCTGCAAAAACCATTAGAAAAGCGCCTAAAAATTCTACAGCCCAACCCCATTTTAATTTAACAACTCCTGCAAAGGTTTCCTGCCAGGATTTGAAAGGTAAAAAGCTGAAGTATTGTAAAGACTGCATCTTCACTGCGAATAAGGTAAATGCGAATAAAAGGATCAGCAGAACACCAAAAAATCTCACGATTTTTGCACTGTTATTGACAATTCCAAAAACGGCACATGCAGCAAAGATCCAGCATGCAATAGCCAGATAATGATCGAGTTTCCAATAGTTCCAGTTCCCAATGATGGGTACATGTACTAAAGGTAAAAAACTGCCTATAATCACTAACAGTAATCCTAATAACTGAATATTTTTCATATTTACTAAAGTGCCAAAATACAAAAAAAAACACACTTTTAAAGAGTGTGTTTTAAAAATAGGATTTCCATGCACAAACGTTCGTTAGTCATAAAAAAATCTTACTATTTTTATCTATTAATTAAAGAAATAATTCATTTATTGATAAATTAAAAATTAACATTTGCTATTTCTATTCCGATCTGAAGTCCATATTTTTTCTTCAGCAAAGCATTGTCATTGAAAGCGGGAGTAAAGTCTTTCTGCACAAACAGATTGAACCCTGCATAACTGATTCCGATTTTCCCTCCGAAAACAAAATCATTTACCCCATGCATCACTTTTTCTCTTTCAACAATTCTATCGGAAAACTCATTGGAATACTTAGAATAATTTATACTTCCTACTTTAACGCCTCCATAAACGCCCAGAATAAGAGATAACTGGTTTTGGTTGTTATCCAGGTATTTTACGCCTTCATATTCTTTATATTTAGGATTTAAAACAAATTTCAGATCTACAGGAACCGTGATATAGGTATTGTAAAGAATACTTTTTTTAAGATTTCCCCGGTCAAAATCATCAACGAATATATTGTATTTATCCTGTTTAAATGCCTGCCCATATTTTGGCGTAAGCTGGTCTGATCTCACTCCCAATCCGAAACGGTAGAAAAAAGGGCTGGTATAACTTCCTATCTGATTGCCATACCAAAGGGTCAGCTGCCAGGAATTTATAACACTGTTTTTAATATCGGAATTCTTATTGTAAAAGCCAAAAGGCTCATTCTTTGAGGTTAATCCCGCTCCTCCCATACTTACAGAGAGCTCAAATGTCTGTAAATAGTTTTTGGGATTGTTTCTTTTTTTCTTCTCGTTGAGTTTCATGTTAAACCCGTTCAGTCCCAGCCATAATTGATTTCTTCCATTCTTTAAGGTATCATCAGATTTAAAAACGGCATCTTTCACCAGTTCTTTGGTTGCCGTCTCAAGATCCTGTTTCTGGGAATCTATTTTTTCATTAATAATCTGCTCATATTTTGAAGCGACTATAGTACGTTGCTTTTGCTTTTCATCGGATGTGATTTTCTTTGCTTTGAAACTCTTGTCAATCTGATCCAGCTCGATACTCATTTTGCCTTTTTCAGTCATGACAATACTGTCAATTTTTTTGGAATAGATACTGAGATTATTCTCAGGAGATTCCTGAGCAAGCCCATAGCTAAAAGCCATAACAGCACCCATCAATATTAGTTTTGTTTTCATATTTCTATTAATTTTAAGACAATATTCGATATCTGTCCCTATTTTGGGGCAGTTTTTTTGAGATAAAAAAATGATTGTTTATTTACTTTCCAGTGAATCAGAAAAGACTGTTACTCCAAAGATCTTAAGCGAGTTTGGACTTTTAACCTTAATTTTCGTCATATCCAGGGTTCCGAACTTTCTGATGTCGGTTTTATTTTCTTCCCGCTTTTTTTGAAATTCTCTGCCCTGCAGAAGTTCATCAGCCTTGATGTATTCCATTTTTTTCTTTTCTGCTAAAGAAGCTTTATCGGGTACTAGATCGATATTTCTGTCTAATACAGGAGCTTTGATCTCATAATCAGAAACTATAATCTGTTCTTCTTTGCTGCTGCTGAATCTTTCTTTTTGTACAATTTCTTCCTGTTGATAAGTTTGAGGAAGGCTTACATTCTCTTCTACCCTTTTCTGACTCGTATTGTTTTCCGTTTTTATGTTCTCCGCTACATGAATATCCGAATTTTGTGGAAAAAGTTTTTCAATGTTCTTTTTTGCCGGTTTTGTATGAGCTGTTGAATGGATGGTATTGACAGGATGATTTTCGTTAAAATAAAGCAATACCCCTACTGAAAACAATAGAATCAATACTGCAGCATATTTCCACCACTGGAAAGCCTTTTTAGGGCTCATAGCAGGACTCTTTTCTATTTCCAGACCCATTTGATCTATTCTGCTCCAAAGATCTGCAGAAGGCTTTATTTCAAGCTCTTCGTAATCAGATCTTAACTGTTTCAGGAGTTCTTTTTTCATTTTCTTTTGCTTTTAAAAATTCAGCAAGCCATTTTTTTGCTTTGCTCAACTGGCTTTTGCTTGTTCCTTCAGAAATATTGAGAATTTCAGCAATCTCACTGTGCTTTTTCTCTTCAAAGACATAGAGGTTAAAAATCAGTCTATATCCTACCGGCATCTGAGAAAATATTTCTTCAATATTGAGTTCTTCCGGATATTCATTCTCATCTTCGCTATAATCATCTGCAATTTCCACATCAGCATAGAGGATATTTTTGTTTTTCCGGAGGAAGGAGATAGAATCATTCACTATAATTTTTCTAAGCCAGAACGGAAAGCTTTTCCAGTCTCTGCATTCATCAAGCTTGGTAAAGCATTTCATAAAGGCATTCAGTAGGATATCTTCCGCATCATGAAGATTATTGACATAAGAATTTGCAATGGCCAGCATTTTAGGAGAAAACATCTCGTAAAGAGCTTTTTGCCCTCTCCGGTCCTGTTTTTTAGCCAATAAAAAATTCTCTTCGATGTTCTTCATGGATCTGTTTCTATCTATAAGACAGCATATTTTGTAAAAGGTTGCCTGAAAATAAAAAAAATTGCATTTTTTTTCAAAAATGCAATTTAATATCTTAATAAATGTAAGTTTCGATTAATGTTTTACTGATGAAACATCTTCCGGATTGTGCTTATGTTTAAACAATAAAGCAAAGAATATTGCTAATACTAGCGAATAGATTGCGAAAGAAAGCCATATCTGCTGCCAGTCTTTTACCATCACCACAGAAGAAAGGGTTCCGTCTGAATTAACAGCTGCATTGAAACTACTTTTCAAAATTTCCAGGAAAGTAGGATTATCAGGGGTAGTTTCCAGATAAGTAGACAGGTCTGAAGCCGTCGTAAACTTGTGTGTAAAGAACTTATCTATTGCCCATCCTGCAATATAACTTCCAAAAACAGCTCCAAAACCATTGGTCATCATCATAAATAACCCTTGAGCCGAAGAACGTATTTTTTTATCAGTCGTTGTTTCTACGAAAAGTGATCCTGAGATATTAAAGAAATCAAAAGCCATTCCGTATACAATACATGAAAGAATGATCAGTGAAAGCCCGAATCCATCCGGAACACCATAAGCAAAGAATCCGAATCTTAGAACCCATGCCAGCATCGACATCAGCATTACTTTTTTGATTCCGAATTTCTTCAGAAAGAAAGGAATTGCCAAAATAAACAAGGTTTCTGAAACCTGAGAAATGGACATGATAATGGTAGATCTCTGTACTACAAACGAATCTGCGTATTTTGGAAAATGAGCAAATTCACTTAAGAAAACGTCTCCGTATGCATTCGTAAGCTGAAGTGCAGCTCCCAAAAGCATTGAAAACAGAAAGAACAATGCCATTTTATAGTTTCCAAAAAGCTTGAATGCATTCAATCCTAATTGTTCGGATAATGGTGAATTTTTATCAATAAGCTTTTGTGGCGGACATTTTGGTAATGTAAGAGCATAAATTCCTAAGAATATCGCGATTGCTCCTCCAATATAAAATTGTCCTTCTGTAGCTTTGTTTCCACTAAGGTTTGTAATCCACATGGCAACAATAAAACCAATAGTTCCCCATACACGAATCGGTGGAAAGTCTTTTACGACATCCAGATTATTATTTTTCAGGATTGTATAAGAAATTGAGTTGGCAAGTGCTATCGTAGGCATATAAAAACACATTGCCAGAAGCATTACCGAAAAGAAAGAATTCGGATCTGTGGAATGAGGTAATATGAAAAGAGTAACCCCATACAGAATGTGTAATACTGAAAATATGCGCTCCGCATTGATCCAGCGGTCAGCGATAATCCCAGTAATGGTAGGCATAAAAATGGAAGCAATTCCCATTGTTCCGAAAACAGCTCCAAACTGAGTTCCTTCCCAATGTTTTGTGCCAAACCAAAAGTTTGCCATCGTAATCAGCCAAGCTCCCCAAACAAAAAACTGGAGAAAACTGAGGATGGTCAGTCGTAATTTTAAATTCATAATTTATATAAAAAGTATCTCTTTAGTCAATTTTCTTTTTCCTCCTCTTGATTTCTTCCTGAATTTCAAGGGCAGTATCATAATCTTCTTCTTTCACGGCATCTTCTAATAATTTCTGAAGTTCCTCCATAGAAAGAGAGGTTAAGTTATCTTCTGTCTGTACAGTTTCTGAGAAAGGTTGTTCTTCTTTTGAAACATCTTCCAGTTCCAATAGAATCCCGGCCTCATTCAGGACCTGCTGAGTGGTAAATATAGGTGCATCAAATCTTACAGCCATTGCAACGGCATCAGAAGTTCTGGCATCAAGGATCAATTCTTCTTCGTTTGCTTTATTCTTAAAGTTGATATTTGAAAAGAATACTCCGTCTACAATCTGATAAATAACAACAGATACCAATTCATAATTGGCAGAAACTATAAATTTTGTAAATAAATCATGAGTAAGAGGACGCGGCGGATGGATATCTTTTTCCAATCCTAAAGAGATGGATTGGGCTTCGAAATTTCCTATAACAACAGGTAATTTTATGTGTGTTTCTTCATGCTCCAATAACAATGCGTAAGCCCCTGATTGTGTCTGGCTGTACGATATTCCGCGAATAATTAGCTGCTTATAATCCATAGCTACAAATATAGATTAATTTTTTATTGTGATTTCACTTTTTTACGCAAAAATAAAAGCCCGGAAAGCCGAGCTTTTATTGGTATAGTAAAGAATTGTAAATGGTCAATAATGAATTACTTTACAGGTGAATCATTAAAAATTGACACGCAAAGTAGGTGACTATTTACAATTGACTCTTATCCTTTTATTGCTTTAATTTTCTCTGTTAATGCAGGAATAATCTGGAAAGCATCTCCTACTACTCCGTAATCAGCAGATTTGAAGAATGGTGCTTCAGCATCGCTATTGATTACTACGATCGTTTTTGAAGAGTTTACTCCAGCAAGGTGCTGAATTGCCCCTGAAATCCCTACAGCGATGTAAAGATTCGGTGAAATTGCTTTACCTGTTTGCCCTACGTGCTCTGTGTGAGGTCTCCATCCGATATCAGAAACTGGCTTAGAACATGCTGTAGCAGCTCCTAAAACGTTTGCTAAATCTTCGATCATCCCCCAGTTTTCAGGTCCTTTCAATCCTCTACCAGCAGAAACAACAACTTCAGCTTCTTTAAGGTCTAATTTACCTGAACTCTGCTCATGAGAAATCACTTTAGTATCCTCATTGGCTACTGATAAGTTTTTCACTTCTTCTGAACCTGATACTGCATTTTCTTTAACACCGAAAGCATTTTGAGAAACCGTAACGATTACTCCGTTTCCTTCAGCTTTTGCATGCATGAATCCTTTTCCAGAGAATGCTCTTCTCTTTACCTGGAAAGGTGAAAGGCTTTCTGGAGCTTCTAACACATTAGTGATTAAAGAATAATTCTTCATTACAGCAAGCATTGGAGCGATTGAAGAAGCATCAGTTGTATGAGGGAAAACGATGATGTTTCCGTCTACCACTTCATTTACAGCCTGTGCGAATGCTTTTGCTGAGAAATTTTTAAGACCTTCGTCTTTGATATTGATAACGTTTGATGCTCCATATTTATATAATAAATCTGAAGAATCTGTTGGGTTTACAGAGATTGCCGTAACGGTATCTCCTGCTTTATCAGCAACAGCTTTAGCGTAAGAAACTGCTTCGAAAGCTGCTTTTTTGTAAACTCCGTTTATATTTTCTGCGTATACGAATACTGCCATTTTTTTAAATTTAAAAATTAAAAGACTGAAAAATTTAAAGAATCAATGATTAGATTACTTTAGCTTCCTCGTGAAGTAATCTTACCAATTCATCCAGATTGTCAGGAGAAACCATTTTCACCGCTGCTCTTGCAGGCACGCTGTCATAAGATACTCCCTGAACTTTTACTTCTGAAGAAGTAGGCTCTACTACCTGTAGAGGTTTTGTTCTTGCAGACATAATTCCTCTCATATTCGGGATGATAAGGTCTTTTTCATCTACTAATCCTTTCTGACCTGCAATAATTGCTGGTAATTTTACAGAAATAGTTTCTTTTCCTCCTTCAATTTCTCTTACTGCAGTAGCTTCGCTTCCGTTGACGTCTAATCCTACTGAAGCGTTTACGAAAGGCTGGTTCAATAGCTGAGCCACCATTCCCGGAACAGAACCTCCGTTATAGTCGATTGATTCTTTTCCGCAAAGGATAAGATCATATCCTCCATTTTGAGCTACAGCTGCAATTTCTTTTGCTGTAGAATAGCTATCTTTTGGATCAAGATTTACTCTTACAGCATCGTTAGCACCAATTGCTAAAGCTTTTCTGATCACAGGTTCTGTAGCAGCATCCCCTACGTTGATTACTGTTACTGTTGCTCCCTGAGATTCCTGAAGTTTAACCGCTTTTGTCAACGCAAATTCATCTAACGGATTGATTACCCACTGAATTCCGTTTTTGTCGAAAGCAGACTTATCTGCTGTAAAGTTAATTTTGGAAGTAGTATCCGGAACACTACTAATACAAACTAATATTTTCATGTGTACTATTTTATTTTTTCCCTTTAATGCATAAAATCATGACAGTTTATGCAGAGATTTTGTTTGAATTAATTTTTGCTAATATAAATAAAAAATATATTATGCATGCATAATACTTATTAAATTATTATTCAATACATTAGATGTAGTTACTTAGCTGGTTTTGTTGCCCTAAACTCTATTTTACTTGGCAAAACTCGTGGATTCATCTTTAAAATGTCCAATATAAGATTCCCCATATCTTCCGGCTGAATCTTCCAACTGTCTTTTTCTGACGGAATATTTCCATTAAAATGAGTGGCTACAGAACCCGGCATAATCACCGTGGACTTAATATTGTATTTTCTTAAATCGATCATGGCTGCCTGTGTGAAACCTACCACTCCGAATTTCGAAGCATTATAGCCGGTTCCGTTTTCAAAGAAGTTGGCACCCGCCAGACTTGAGATGGTGATATAATAGCCTTCGGTCTTTTTTAATTCTTCTACAGAGGCTTTTAAGGTATAAAAAACACCCGTCAGGTTGGTTTCTATCATATCATTCCATTCTTCTGCAGTCAGTTCATCTACGGGTTTAAAAATACCCAATCCTGCATTAGCAATGATATAATCCAGTCTTCCGAATTTTTCTACGGTATATTTTACGGCTTCCTGCTCGCTTTCCAGGCTTCTTACATCAGAAACAATTCCCAAAACATTTTCTGAATATTGTTTAAGCTCTTCTTCCGCCTTCATGACATCTTCTCTTTTTCTTCCTGAAAATGCTACTGAGATTCCATTTTCAAGTAAAATTTTAGCAATCCCGAAACCAATACCTTTGGTTCCTCCTGTTATATAAGCTGTTTTATTTTCTGACATATGCTTCAAAATTTTAATTCTCTAAAATAACAAAAACGCTCCAATTGGAGCGTTTTGCTGATACTAAGATTTATCAGGAATTATTTTTTAATAAATTTCTCTGTAAAGTTTCTTCCGTCTGTTTCTATATTCAGTAAATAGGCTCCGGAAGATAAGTTTCTTACATTTACATGGTCACCATTCAATGTTACATCTACTCTTTTTCCTGACATGTCATATACTTCAACATGTTTTATCTTGTTAGGAGTTGTGATTTTTATAAATTCAGTTGCCGGGTTTGGATAAATGGATAGTTTCACATCATTTTTAACCGCATCTTTTGTAGATAATGCTGCTTCATTATTGATTTTGATATTATCGATATAGGCAGAACCTCCATAATTATCGTGTACAAAATCCATCCTGTTAATATTACTGTTACTATAAGGCTGTCCTGTATAGATAAGAGTATCATTCAGGTAATACTGAATTCCGGTAGCTGTCGAAACCACTTTAACTCTATACCATGTATTCGCATTCCAGGTGTGAGTGGTATCTACTAAGGTCCCTGAACCTGCAGTCACCACTAAAATTCTCCCATCATAAGAAAAATCGATATAGGTAACAATACTTCCTGCTCCTGCCGTACTCACTGTTCTAAATACAAAATCTGAAGTTGATGTATTTTTTTGGGTAAGTCTTACATCAAATGATTGTGTAAAGCTATTATACGTTAATGGTGCCGTAAAGGTGTAAAAACCACCTATTACAGGATCCTGCTGTGGACCAAAAAGTGGATCTGGTGTTATTTTAAAACTATTTGAACCCTGAGTTGCCATTTCAGTTGATACCAACTGGCTTGTTATATATGTCGGCGGTACTTCCCCATCACTGGTAGACATCCAACCCTGCTGCCCATTGATATTACCTGCTATAAATCCCTCACTGGCTTCAAAAGAAATAGTCTGCTGAGCAAATGATGATATTGAAATCAACGAAATTGCGAAAATGTAAAGCTTCTTCATGATATTTATTTGTTTTGAGTAAATATATATTTTTTAATTAAAAAAGCCAAATAGGTTAATATTTTACATATTATATCGAATTAACATAATATATTTTAAGCAAAATAAATAAAGATATTAAACCTATAGAAAAGTTACATTTCCAAAAAACCATCTATAAATAAAACAATACACTAAAAAACAGACCTATTTTCAGATCACTAAAATAATTTACTTAATAATCACTTTTTCTGTAAAATTTCTTCCTTCTGTTTTTATATTTACGAAATATGTGCCTGCTGATAAACCTCTTACATCTATTCTGTTGTTGCTTATTTGAGTCTTCACAAGCCCTGCGGAAGCATCATACATCTCTACACTTTTCACTTTGCGGACAGAATTAATCTGTATAAAATCAGTTGCAGGATTAGGATAAAGAGATATTTCTTTAGCATTTATCTTAGAATCTTTAACTCCCATTACCTGTAGTTCGCTATTTACTTTAATATTATCAATATAAGCAGATCCTAATGCATTATTGTGTACAAAACGCAGTTGATTGATATTGAGCGAAGCAGCAGGCAATCCTGTATAAATTAAACTATCATTAACGTAATACCTAACATCCGTGGCAGTTCCTACGACCTTAAACCTGTACCAGGTATTTGGCAGCCAGCTTGAAGGGATAGAAATCAAATCCTGTATGCCGGAAACGGTATTCAGAATTTTCATCAGTCCTATTTTATCAAAATCCAATCTTACAACATACTGATCATCAATATTGCTCACGCCCTGAAAACCAAAATCAGAGCCGTTAAGCTGCGAGATATTAATATCAAATGATACCGAGAAGTTATTGAAAGCAAGAGGTGCCGATAAATTATAAAAACCTCCGATGATAGGTTCAGACTGGGTTCCGTAGACATTTTCTTTGACAATTCTCAGGGAGCTGCTTCCATCACTGGCTTTATCTAGAGTGATGATCTGATTGGTCACATTTTGCGGCATTCCTCCTGTAGGAGTACTGATCCACCCTGCTTGTCCGTTGATATTTCCAACGCCGAATCCTTCATTAGATTCAAAAGATACAGTTTGTTGGGCGAAAATGCACACTGAACAAATCATAAATGCAATTGAGTAGTATTTTTTCATAGTAAATCAAGTTTTGTATTAAAAATATAAACTTTCCATGAATGGTGAAATAACTTATTGCAAATAAAAAATAACCGTTTTATTTTCAGGGATTTAATTTTCAAATTCCTGAAAAAAGCTACTTGAAAACCTATTATATGATTCAAAAAAGCAAAAAAAATAAGGCATTTCTTTGCAGAAACACCTTACCATATTTTATTTTTATTGAATTACTTTGAATAATTTTCAAAAAACAATGGAATACTTTCAATTCCCTTATAGAAATTAAATAATCCATAATGCTCATTTGGAGAGTGAATCGCATCAGAATCCAACCCAAATCCCATCAATACAGATTTAGCTCCTAAAACCTGCTCAAACATGGCTGTAATCGGAATACTTCCTCCTCCTCTGTAAGGAAGAACTTCTTTTCCGAATGCAGATTCCATGGCTTGTTTTGCTGCGGCAAATTCTTTAGTATCCGTTGGTAAAACGTAAGGCATTCCCCCGTGGTGAGGCGTTACTTTAATTTTTACTGTATCCGGAGCAATTTTTTCAAAATATTTCGTGAATTTTTCCGTGATCTCCTGAGGAGTCTGGTAAGGCACTAAACGCATAGAAATTTTAGCAAATGCTTTTGAAGGAATTACCGTCTTCGCTCCTTCTCCTGTATAACCACCCCAGATTCCGTTGCAGTCTAAAGTAGGACGGATAGAGGTTCTTTCTAAGGTTGTATATCCTTTCTCTCCTTCAATATTGCTTAATCCGATTGATTTTTTGAATTCCTCTGGATTATCTTTCAATTTGTTCATATCAGCTCTTTCCGCATCTGAAACCGTATCTACATTATCATAGAACCCATCAATGGTAATATGACCGTTTTCATCAATCAGATTAGCGATCATTCTTGAAAGAACGTGAATAGGGTTTGGAACTGCTCCTCCGTAAAGACCTGAGTGCAAATCTCTGTTTGGACCTTCCACTTCTACTTCTACATAACTTAAACCTCTTAATCCTGTGGTAACAGTCGGTTGTTCGTTACTGTAAATATGAGTATCGGAAATTAAGATACAGTCACAAGCTAATTTCTCTTTATTTTCATTTACCCATTCTCCTAAGCTTACAGATCCTACTTCTTCTTCTCCTTCCAGGATAAATTTAACATTACAAGGAAGAGCATTGGTTTTCATCATAGCTTCGAAAGCCTTCAAATGCATAAAGAACTGTCCTTTGTCGTCAGCAGAACCTCTGGCAAAAATTGCTCCTTCAGGGTGAAGTTCAGTTTTCTCAATATAAGGCTCAAAAGGTGGTTTTGTCCATAGTTCCAATGGATCCGCCGGCTGAACATCATAATGTCCATATACCAATACTGTAGGTAAGCTTTTATCTAAAATCTTTTCTCCGAAAACAATTGGATACCCTTTTGTCTGGCAAATTTCAACATTGTCAGCGCCTGCATCTTTAAGGTATGCTGCCACTACATCTGCACATTTTAAAACGTCATCTTTATACGCAGGATCTGCAGAAATAGAAGGAATTCTCAATAACTCAAATAATTCATCCACGAAACGCTGTTTGTTTTCGTTAATGTAATTTAATGTCTCTTGCATTGTAAAATTTTATTTTGTTAAAATTAAAAAAAATGCCTGGCAGGACCAAGCAAAAAGGCAGTATTTTCTGAACCTTATGCTAATGAGCCCTATAGCCATCTTTTTCATAAAAAAATGCCCTGCAGAAACAGGGCACTTGTATATCTTATACGACTAATTAGTGTTCAGCTTTAGGAGCTTTTTCTGCTTCAGCAGGTTTTGCAGCAGCAGTACTGTCTGTTTTGTGAGCCTCAGGTTTTGCAGCTTCTTCTTTGTGTCCTTCAGCGGCAGCAGCAGCCTCATGACCGTGTCCGTGAGCTTCTCCTCCTTGTGCGTCATCAGAATATCTTTCTACTCCTTCTTCTAGTTTTAGAGTGTTCTTATTCCCACCAGCAGATACTTTTTTACAGCTTACAGCTACAGTTGCAATAGCTAAACATATAATCAATTTTTTCATATGCAAAATTTATTTTTTTTTAAAGTCATATAAAATCGCCTTATTGTAGTCTGTTCCGGTTATTTAAACAGCGAGCGATTTCATGCTTATATTTTTGATTGCCCAAAATTAAGAAATCCTATATTTTTCAGCAACATTTTTATACTGATTTTAAAATAATTTTCCCTTTTTTGGATTGTGTAAAAATAAGGTAGTGCTCTCCCCCGTCTTTCAACCCGTATTTCTTTTTGATTTCTTCAGGTTTTAAAGGATAATTTTTTGAAATGACATTGAACTGGCTTTTCTTCTTAATCTGCTTAGAATCAACTGATTCAATCTCGAAAAACCTCCCTGGAAATTCCTCTTTCTTTTCGTTGGAAGTATAAAAATGGCTGTTTGGGTGAAGTTTTTTTAATCCAAATTTTTCTGAAATCAAATTAAAGACACCCGCCTTCAAAATAGCGTTATTGGGAATATAAATGTACTTTTCAGGTTCCGAATACTCAGATTCTGCAGTTTCCTCTTCTCCAAATGTAAAGGTAAAAGCAGATTCACCACTCTCAAGGTTCACACAGTTGCATATAATTCCGTTCTTATTTTCATTAGATAAGAAAACAACGACTTCCTTTACATCATTTTTCAAAGCAATGATCTCAATCCTTGAAATACCAGGCAACACTGAAACAAGATATTTAAGGTCAATGAGTGGGGAAAGCTTAATAACCACCTGATTGGAGATAGAAAGTAACTTTTTATGAATTTCAAGAATATCAGGAGATAAGTCTTCCAAAAGAAAAACTTTATTTTTATGCTGGTCTCTTCTGGCCGGATCAAGGTAAATAATGTCAAAATGTTCCTGATTCTCGTTCAGGAAGTCTTCCAGTTTACGGTTGATAAATCTCGCCTGACGGCCTAAAGTATTCCAGTTATTTTCAACAATCTCTAAAAGCTCCGTATTTTGCTCTACCAGAGTAATATCCTCAAAATTTTGAGAAAGATAATAAGCATCTATACCAAAACCGCTTGTCAGATCAATGAATTTCCTTCCTTTCAAAATTCCGGATTTGTACAGGGCTGTTTTTTCTGATGAAGCCTGTTCAAGATTCAACTGTGGCGGAAAAACAATGCCTTCTTTCAAAAGAAAAGGAAATTTTCTTTCTGCTACCTGTTTTCCTTTGATCTGCTGTACAATTTCCTGCATGGAAACTTCTGGAAATGGGGATTTTTTCAGTAATAATGCATGTAAATCTGTATTCAGATTTGCATTGATATAATGTTGAACGTCTTTGTTTAGTATTTTAACCACAGATTTTTCCCAGATTGTAAATGATAGATAGTATGCTGAAAAATTATCTTTTATAAAAAATATAATCAGTCAATAGCGGGGTTATACCATTCTGCTTCAACAAAGTATTGATCTGTCCTCTGTGATAAGTAGAATGATTGACCGCGTGAAAAAGCATTTCAAAAATACTGTTATCGAACTTCGCCCCTCTTGAATTCTGATATTCTATTCTTTTCTCCAGATCAAGATTATTTATAATATCAATGCTTTTAAGAAAGTTTCCATGGTTGATTTCATCAAGGGATTCAAAAAGATTGATCTGCCAGACTTCAAAAGTTATTTCGCCCAATATTCTTGCATTCCAGATCTGTTGTGCATTTATTGTATGATTAATGAGACTGATTGTCTTCTCATCCAAAGCTTCTTTATTTTCAGAAATAACTTTAATCATTTCACGGTTGAAATGATAGGTGTATTCAAATAAATCAATCAGTTTTTCTTTCATTACCAAAAACTATAAGTTGTTATCTTTATACAACGTCAACACATTTGGGGACGTAGGATCAATATCTGTCGGGTTTTTATTTTCAAAGTCTAAGAATAATAGAAATTCATTCTCATTAACAAATTTAATAAGTCCACTCAAAAATTTACTTTCTTCAAGTTTATTATTGAAATCATTGTATGATGCAATCAAATTAAATTTGACAATTTTTTTTGAAAAATCCGTAGTATATTTTACATGAGCAACTTTACCTTTATTGGGTCCGTCAGAAATTATATGATTTCTACCGTCAATATTCAGTCCATCAAGTTCTACTTTTACAAAACCATCGGAAAAAAATGTAAATGATCCGTGACTACCAGCATCTGTTCCAATCCATTTTCCGTATAGATCTTTCTCAGTTTGAGAAAAACATACTCCAAAAAACAATAAAAAGAAAATTAGAAAACCTTTTTTCATAGTATGATTAATGTTTTATTCAAACATTTCAGCCCAACGTACTGCTTTTATCTCTTTTTCGTTGTAAAGATCTGCAATAGACTTTTTAACGTCTAATTTAGGGTATAAATTCACTCCTATCAGCTTTATTTTCACTTCTTCAATCCATTGCTGCTCTTCAACAGCATGATCATAGATCTTTTTCTGTACAACTCCCTTCTTTATAAGTTCAAGATACCCTCCTGCTTCTTCAATTTCAATGAATAGCGTCCATGACTTTTCTGCAATCTGCTGAGTAATGTCTTCGATATAGTAACTTCCATTAGAGGCATCTTCAAATACATTGATAATACTTTCATAAGCCAGCACAATCTGTTGTTTGAAAGAGATCTCTTCTGAGTTATCAGTACTTCTGGCTACAAGGTAGTTATTGGTAAAAACAGCATCTGCTCCTCCTATCATTGCCGAAGCAAGCTCTAAGGTAGAACGGATAAGGTTGTTTTCATTATCAGCAATGGCTTTATTTCTCTGCGAAGTTTCTGCAAAGATGTAAGGGATTTCATCCATCCCATATTCCTTGGAAAGTTGGTTGAAAAGTATTTTAAAAGCTCTCAGTTTTGCCATTTCAAAGAAATAACTGCCACCTACTGCTATTCTGAAGATTAGTTTATTTAAAATTTCGGCTCCATATACTTCCACCAGTTCCTTAGCTTTGGCTAAAGCAATACCAAGCTGCTGATAAATAGCTGCTCCTGCATTCTGATGCAGTGAAATATCTACACAAATATTTCTTTTAAAATCTTTTGCCAGTAATTCTTTTGCCAGCTGATCATCAATGTTTCCTTCTTTTTCATTAAAAACATCGATCAAAGAAAAATATTGGTCCTCCTCTTTGGGACTGATGTGTCCTGCAAGGTCTTTATTATTGACAAAAATAGCTTTCTGATCAAGATTTTCTACATTCTGATCCAAAATAAATGCAAATACTTCATCTTCCAAACTTTCATGGTATCTTGCTACCAAATGGGTGCTTTCCTCAACTCTAGGCAGGTTTACCAAAGGTTTCTGAACTTCTGTGTAAAAAGGCTTCACCTCTATTCCTTCTAGATTCTGTTTTTCTAAAATGGGATAAATGTCCTCTGTTTTAAGTTGTTTTTTGACTAAACTCTCCCAGTTTGAAAGGATATCTGTATTTGACATTAGTTTTATTTTTTATGAATTGGCTATGATGAAGTTGGCTCCACAAGTGAATTTCCATTACATTGAAAATTAACAAGCAAAGCGAGTTGATTATTCACCATTGACCTATTTTATTCGACTTCTATTATTTTTTAGGCACCTTTGTGCTGTCTACCACCAAAATGAAGATTTCTTCATTCGGTTTCTTCATAAAATAATTTTCTCTTGCGTATTTTTCTTTCTCTGACTTGTTGTTCATCAGTTTTTTATAAAAAGCATCGTTCTTATCATATTCTTTTTTATAATAGTCCAGCTGCTCTTCATACTTGTGAATCTCACCATTCAGTTCGTTAATAACAAGAAATGAGGTTTTATCGAAAAAAACCATCCATACCAAAAACAGACAGATCGTAATGGTATACTTATTCAAAACATATTTCTGGATAAGTTTGAATGTTTCAGATTTCGGCTGAATGTCTTTGATAAGGTTGTTTTCTTCCATTTTTTTAATGTTTTTTCAACGAATTTTTAATAACAGTAGTTAAAAAATCAATCGCTACGGAATTCTGTTTCATATTAGGGATAATAAGATCGGCATCATTTTTAGATGGCTCGATAAATTCCTGGTGCATTGGTTTCAAAGTAGTCTGATAACGGTGTAGTACCTCACTCAGATCTCTTCCCCTTTCCTGGGTATCTCTTCTGATCCTCCTGATCAGCCTTTCATCAGAGTCTGCATGAACGAATACTTTCAGGTCAAACTCTTTCAGTAGTTCTTTATTGGTCAATACCAGAATTCCTTCTACTACCAATACGTTTTTAGGTTCTACAGTGACATGATCTCCTGTTCTGGAATGAGTGACAAAGCTATAAATCGGCTGTTCAATAGGCTCGTTATTCTTTAAAGCTTTCACATGTTTTATCAATAATTCAAAATCTATAGACTTCGGATGGTCATAATTCAGAGCCTCTCTTTCTGTCAGTGTCAGACCTTGGTTGTCGTGATAATAATTATCCTGAGAGAGGATATTCATTCCCTCAATATCAAGCTGCTGAAGTATCTTATCAACAACTGTAGTTTTGCCGGATCCAGTACCACCGGCAATTCCTATTACAAGCATTCTTTTTTGTTTCTTTATAGTTGGTACAAATATACTATTTTAGATAAAATATGACAATGTAAGAATATTGAGAAATTAAAAGATTAAAGCATTTAAAGATTAAAAGATTTCCTGAAAGGCCATTACTCTTTGTGATGTATTGCTATTACTTGATTGTCATCTCCGGATTTAATAAAAAAAACCGACAATTAATTTGTCGGTTTTTTATTTTATACGATTTCGCTTGTTAATTCGCGCGAAATTAATTTGTCATGCATGGGTTTCAAAACATCCATTGAGCCTGTTTTTACGGTACATTTACCTTTGTAGTGAACAAGGATCGTACATTGCTCGGCCTGTTCCAAAGAATGTTTACAGATTTCGATCAGGCAGTCTATTACATAATCAAATGTATGAATATCATCGTTATGCAGTACGAGTTTATAGACTTCATCTGTATCGTCCATAACGAGGACTTCTTCTTCATACTGACGTTTTGGGTTTTCGTAATCTTTTATGCTATTATAAAAATTCATCCTAACGGTTTTAAACTTCTCCAATTTTATCTGCTAAATGATCTATAGCATTAGGTTCCTGATAGATCAGCTCTACAAGCTCTACACTCTTATTATTCATTTTCAGAATTTTGAAGTGATAATCCTCAAGATCAAACTCCTGGTTTTCTTCCGGGATCTCTTCCAGCTCATAAAGAATGAATCCGGCTAATGAATTATATTCGCTTTCTTCGGAAAGAGGTAGTCTTTTTGGCAGGAATTCGTTGATTTCGTCCAAAGGCTGTGTAGCCTGTACCCAATAGGTATTGTCCGCTATTTTATCAACGATCTTTTCTTCATCGTCTTCTTCATCCTGAATTTCTCCTACCAGTTCTTCCAGAATATCTTCTAATGTGATAATCCCTTCAGTTCCTCCAAACTCATCTATAACGACAGCGATATGTTGTTTTTTAAGCTGGAATGTTTTCAGTAAGTCTGAGACTTTTTTACTTTCTACTACGAAAAACGCATCACGCATCAGATCTTTAAGATCTTCATGATCCAGCTCTCCTTTTCTTTTAACAAATTCTCTGATGATTTCTTTTGTATAGAAAATACCAATGATATTGTCAATAGAATCAATATATACAGGAATACGCGAATATCCACTATCCATAATCTTGTTGATAATGTCATTGACATCTTCTTCAAAATCGATGGAAGTAATATTTTGTCTTGGAACCATGATCTGTTTAGCAGAGTGATCTGTAAAATCAAATGCATTTTTGATGATCTCATAGTTTTCTTCCTCAATTTCTCCGCTATCAGCACTTTGTTTTACCAAAAGCTGAAGTTCCTCAGTAGAGTGGATTTCCTGCTCGGAAGCCGGGTGAATTTTAACCAATCTAAGGAAACCATTTGACATCGAGTTCATCAACCAGATAAATGGTTTAAAAACCGTGTAAAAAACCCTCAATGGAACCGCAGTTGCCATAGTGGTTGCTTCAGATTTTCTGATCGCGATTGATTTTGGAATAAGCTCACCAAATACAATATGCATAATGGTAATCAATACAAAACTTGTCACTACCGAAATTGTAGTAATCGTTGTCTGAGTCAATTCAATGCTCAAAGACACGAAAATATTTTCAACAATATGATGCAGGGCACTTTCCCCTACCCATCCAAGGGCAAGTGATGCCAATGTAATTCCTAATTGCGTGGCGGAAAGATATTCATCAAGATGTTTGATGATATGCTCTGCCTGTTTAGCCATAGAATTGCCTTCTGCGGCTTTTAACTGAATTTGTGAGTAACGAACTTTAACAATTGAAAATTCTGCGGCTACGAAAAAGCCATTTAGTAAAACAAGAAATAAGGCCAGCAAAAGCCTGACTATGTCCGAGTCCATTTAGAAGTTGTATAAATTTTATTAGCTACAAAGATATGCAAAATAAAAATAACCTGAATCGGGATAGATTATTTCAATTGAGTATTTTTTGAAAGAAAAATATGAAGGGATAGGATATGGCTATTTTCCAATAAAAAAATATCTGAAGGGCAACTTTCATTTCTCCGTAAAAAGAGAACTTTTGGGTGGTAAACAGCGGTTTTAGCCTTATGTAAATAAAAAAGCACCGAATGTATCGGTGCTTTAATTGTATGTTAAAATAATTCTTTATGAATTTTTCAAAGCTTCTGCTCCGGAAACAATTTCCAAGATTTCGTTGGTAATTGCAGCCTGTCTTGCTTTGTTATAGAAGATCTTAAGATCATTTCTCAAAGCTTCTGCATTGTCTGTAGCTTTGTGCATTGCTGTCATTCTCGCTCCGTGCTCAGATGCTACTGAATCTAGGATTGATTTGAAAACCTGAGTTTTGATAGACTTTGGAATCAAGTTATCCAGAATCTCAGCTCTGTTAGGTTCAAAGATGTAATCTGTTTCCACCTGTGGCTCTGCATTTTCAGGCATCAGGATCGGAAGAAGTTGTTCTGTTGTTACTTCCTGAGTCGCTGCATTAACGAATTTATTGTAGATAACATATACTTCGTCAAATTTACCTTCTCTGAAACTTGTCATTACTCCTTCAGTGATATGAGCAACGGCATCAAAGTTCAGATTATCATAAACAGAACTTCCATTAGCATATACCGAACGGCTTCTTCTTACAGCATCAAATGCTTTTTTACCTACAGGAAGAACTTCAACCTCGTATTGAGAATTGTTCTGAAACTGAAGGTTAAGCTCTTTTACAATTGAAGAGTTAAAAGCTCCTGCAAGACCTCTGTTTGAAGTAACAGCGATGAAAAGTATTCTTTTAACCTCTCTTTTCTGAGCATATACAGAAATCTGATCAGGATCTGAGCTAGAATTTACATTCTGGATAAGCTCCTGTAATTTTTCAGAATATGGTCTTAGCATTACGATTGCGTCCTGTGCTTTTTTAAGTTTCGCAGCGGAAACCATTTTCATAGCACGGGTAATCTGCATCGTAGATGAAATTGACGTAATTCTTCCTCGTATTTCTTTTAAGTTTGCCATTAATTTGGGTTCAAAGTTTATGGTCTAAAGTTTAAGGCTTAAAACGTTATATTTTAAACCTTAAACATTTATTTTTTTAGTTGTATTTAGAAGCTAAATCGTTAGCAGCCTGCTTAAGAACACCTGTAATATCGTTATCGATTTTTCCAGACTTAATTGCAGCCATTGTATCAGGGTGCTTAGATCTTAGGAACTCGATATACTCGTGTTGGAATTCTTTAATTTTGTTCAAAGGAACGTTTCTCATTAAGTTTTCTGTTCCAGCATATACGATCGCTACCTGACTGTCTACAGGAAGTGGTGCATTTACCGGCTGCTTAAGGATTTCTACGTTTCTTTCTCCTTTAGAGATTACTGCTAAAGTAGAAGCATCAAGATCAGAACCGAATTTCGCGAACGCTTCTAGTTCTTTATATTGAGCCTGGTCTAATTTAAGAGTACCAGAAACTTTTTTCATTGATTTGATCTGAGCATTACCTCCTACTCTCGATACAGAGATACCAACGTTGATCGCTGGACGAACCCCTGAGTTGAATAGATCAGACTCCAAGAAGATCTGTCCGTCTGTAATAGAGATTACGTTTGTAGGGATATATGCAGAAACGTCACCAGCCTGAGTTTCAATGATTGGAAGAGCAGTTAATGAACCACCTCCTTTCACGATTGGCTTAAGAGACTCTGGCAAATCGTTCATTTGCTTAGCAATGTTATCATCAGCGATTACTTTTGCAGCTCTTTCCAATAGTCTTGAGTGAAGATAGAAAACGTCTCCAGGGTAAGCTTCACGGCCCGGTGGTCTTCTCAATAGTAGAGAAAGCTCACGGTAAGCAACAGCTTGTTTAGATAAATCATCATAAACGATAAGCGCTGGTCTACCAGTGTCTCTGAAGAACTCCCCGATAGATGCTCCTGCCATTGCAGAATATACCTGCATTGGAACTGGATCTGATGCGTTAGCCGCAACGATTACAGTATATGCTAAAGCTCCTTTATCAGAAAGCGTTTTAACGATTTGTGCTACAGTAGAAGCTTTCTGACCGATCGCAACATATATACAATATACAGGGTTACCTGCATCAAAAAATTCTCTTTGGTTGATGATCGTATCAATCGCAACAGTAGTTTTACCTGTCTGTCTGTCACCAATGATAAGCTCTCTCTGACCTCTTCCTACTGGAATCATCGCATCAATTGCAACGATACCTGACTGTAAAGGCTCAGTTACCGGCTGTCTGAAGATAACTCCAGGAGCCTTTCTTTCCAATGGCATTTCGTATAAATCCCCAGTAATAGGACCTTTACCATCGATAGGGTTACCAAGAGTATCTACTACTCTTCCTAACATTCCTTCTCCTACTTTGATAGAAGAGATTCTGTTTGTTCTTCTTACTGTATCACCTTCTTTTACTAATTTACTTTCACCAAGTAAAGCAACACCTACGTTGTCTTCTTCAAGGTTAAGTACAATACCTTCTACATCACTAGAAAATTTCACCAACTCTCCGTATTGTACGTTTTCTAACCCGTATACACGAGCAATACCATCACCGATGGTTAAAACTGTACCTACTTCCTCAACGTTGGATTGAGTATCGAAGTTGGCCAATTGCTGTTTTAAGATCGCAGATACTTCTGCCGGATTTATTTCTGCCATTGTATGGTTGTTTTTCTTAATTTAATTGGAAATCTTTTTTAACTTGGTTAAGTTTTGTCTTCACAGACGCATCTACCTGCTGGTCACCTACTCTCAGAACATATCCTCCAAGAATTTCAGGCTTTACAATTACTTTCAAATCGAAGTTTGAATCAGCATTTACAAGATTGGTAGATCTTAAAATCTGGTCAAGATTTTCTTTTGAAAGCGGAGTTGCTGTAGTAAGCGTTACTCTTTGTATACCACTAAGGTCTTCTACTTTATTGATAAATTCCTGAGCGATATTTTTCAATTGGTTTTCACGTCCGTGTTTAATCACCAATCTGATCAGATTTTGGGAAGAAACAGATAAACCTTTGAAAATTTCGTTTGCTACTTCTATCTTCTTTTTTGAATCGATGTAAGGAGTCATGAAAAATTTATTTAAGTCCGCAGACTCTTTCATGATCTTTGCTACATCTTTCATTTCAGAAAATACAGTAGCCGTTTGACCTGATTCGTTGGTGAAGTCAAGTAAACCTTGTGCGTATCTTTTAGCTACTTTAGATGTAAGCATTCTTAGTTAAGGTTTGATTTGTTTAAATAATTTTGAACTAATTCGTTTTGAGCTTCGTTGTTATCCAGCTTTTGTTTCAAGATAGACTCAGCAATGTTTACAGATAAAGTACCAATTTGAGTTTTGATGTCTGCCATGGCAGCATTTTTCTCAGCGTTGATAGTCTGTTTAGCAGCTTCGATCATTTTGTCTCCTTCAGCTTTAGCAACATCTTTAGCTTCCCCTACGATTCTGTCTTTAATCTCTCTAGCTTCTTTAAGGATAGCATCTCTTTCGATTTTTGCTTCACGAATGATTCTTTCGTTATCCTCTTTTAAAGTTTCCATTTCTTTTCTAGCTAATTTAGCTTGGTTAAGAGCGTCAACAATAGATGTTTCTCTGTCATTGATAGACGTTAAAATAGGTTTCCAAGCGAATTTACCTAACAAGAATAATAATGCTAGAAAAATAACAGACTGGATAATAAATAATCCTGATGAAAACTGATGAATTAATTCCATTATATAAATGTATAAATAATTATTACTTTTTTAAAGAACCATTATCTGCAACCAACCGTTACAGATAATGGTCTGATTTTAATTAGTTTACTGCGAATAGAGCAGCAAACGCAACACCTTCTACAAGTGCAGCTGCGATAAGCATAGCTGTTTGGATTTTTCCAGATTGCTCAGGTTGTCTAGCGATAGCTTCAAGAGCAGCAGCTCCGATTTTACCAAGACCGATACCTACACCTAGTACTACGATACCAGCACCTACAATTTTAGGGATTTCCATAATATATAATTTTAAAAAATTTGTTTTACTTTAATTAACTCTTTCAATTAGTGAGCAGCATGATGTTCGTGCTCGTGCTCTTGTACTGCCATTCCGATAAACAAAGCTGATAACATTGTAAAGATATAAGCCTGTAGGAATGCCACCAATACTTCTAGTAAATAAATTACCAATGTAAGGAATGGGAATGCAACACCTGCGATAAAATTCTTGAATACGTAGATCAATCCGATCAAACTCATTACTACGATGTGACCTGCAGTCATGTTTGCAAAAAGACGGATCATCAATGCGAATGGCTTCGTGATTGTTCCTAATAATTCGATAGGAAGCATGATCAGTTTCATTGGAACAGGAACTCCCGGCATCCAGAAGATGTGTTTCCAGTAATCTTTATTCGCTGAGAATGTTGTAATCAAATACGTAAGGATAGCCAGGAAGAATGTCATTGTAATATTACCTGTAACATTGATTCCGAAAGGCATTAATCCTAAAACGTTAAGGAAAAGAATAAAGAAGAATACAGTTAATAAATAACCCATAAATCTCTTATACTTATGTCCGATATTTGGGATTGCAACTTCGTCTCTTACAAAAACAATTAGTGGCTCTAAAAATCTTGCTGCACCTGTAGGAACAACTGATTTCTTATAAGATTTAGCCATTCCACCGAATAACACTAACATAAAGATTGATACCAATAAAATCATCAGTACACTTTTTGTAATAGAAAGATCTAATGGCTTTACGTTAGTTGGGTGACCGTGATCATCAAGAGTTATAGTCCCAGCAGCATCAGTCTTATAGATTTTCTCATGGTGCAGTACATAAAAAGAACCATCTACTTCAGTAGGTTCTCCGTGCATAAACCCTTCTTTGTTACTCATGAAAGCGTGAAAACCGTTATCATATACAATAACAGGAAGAGGGAAACCGATGTGGTGACCTTCTTTATCAACCATCAATGTGAAATCATGCGCATCCAACAAGTGATGATCGATGAACTCTTTGTTTTCTTTGCTTACTTTGTCTTTCTCTGAAAGCTCCTGAGCAGGAGCTGCCCCAGCAGGAGCCTCACCGTGCTGTGCAGACACTAAGTTTAATACAAAAATACTGTAGAATAAAACTGCGAATTTCTTAAACATTGATAGGTTTTTTTCGTTGTGCAAAAATATGATATTTTTTCTATTTTCAATAAATTATTTTACTGTTTTTTATCATGATTAATCAGCTTGATCGCATAGTAGGTAAGCATTGCTGTCAGGATAAAATACGGGATGATGAAATGAAATTTATAGCCTGGAATGACTTCAAAGTTCAGTTTTTTTCTGATTAGGTACATTAAACCAAATTTTAAAAGGATCAAACCAATAACAGACAATCCTAAAAATTGCGGGGCTACTCTATTAATTAAAATAATAAGAGTAACCATCATCATAAACATGACGCTTAGAAAAAGATAAAATTTAATGATTATAATTTCATCCAGATGAAAAACAAATTTCCAAAGGGAAAAATGCACCAAAAACGTCAGAAAGAATAAAATGACAACAAGAATATTAGGATTGATTTTCATTCTAAATTTTAATTGATCGCAAAAATAGACTTTTTCTATCGTATTATGATATGATTTGATATATATCATTTTTTCTTATATATATAATATTACGTGCCGGACACTTTAGATATGCTAAAAATTCCTTATTTTTGCAAACCTATAATTTACAATCAATATGTTTAATAGTTTACAGGATAAATTAGACAAGGCATTACACAATATTTCCGGTAGAGGAAAAATTACAGAAATCAATGTAGCGGAAACCGTAAAGGAGATCCGTAGAGCATTGGTAGATGCCGACGTTAACTATAAAGTTGCAAAAGATCTTACCAAAAGAGTTCAGGATAAAGCATTAGGAGAGAACGTTCTTACTTCCCTTACTCCGGGACAGCTGATGACAAAAATCGTTCATGATGAACTTGTGGAGCTTATGGGAGGTTCTCAGGAAGGGATCAACCTTTCTGGAAAACCATCTGTAATCCTTATTGCAGGTCTTCAGGGATCTGGTAAGACTACTTTCTCAGGAAAGCTTGCTCATTATTTACAAACAAAAAGAAATAAAAAGCCTTTATTAGTAGCCTGTGACGTTTATCGTCCTGCTGCAATTGATCAGCTGAAAGTATTGGGAGGACAGATTAATGTTCCTGTTTTTACTGAAGAGGGCTCTACTAATCCTTCTACCATTGCTGAAAATGCAATCAATTTTGCAAAAGCCAACAATCATGATGTAGTAATCGTGGATACTGCGGGTCGTTTGGCGATTGATGAGCAGATGATGAACGAGATCAAATCTGTACATTATTTCATCAAGCCACAGGAGACTCTTTTCGTAGTTGACTCTATGACAGGTCAGGATGCTGTAAATACGGCAAAAGCATTCAACGATGCATTGAATTTTGACGGGGTTGTTTTAACGAAATTAGATGGTGATACAAGAGGGGGTGCTGCACTGACAATCCGTTCTGTTGTTGAAAAGCCGATCAAATTTATCTCTACAGGGGAGAAAATGGAAGCTTTAGACCTTTTCTACCCGGAAAGGATGGCAGACAGAATCCTGGGAATGGGAGACGTTGTTTCCTTAGTAGAAAGAGCTCAGGAGCAGTTTGATGAAGAAGAAGCTAAAAAACTTCACAAAAAAATCGCTAAAAATGAGTTCGGGTTTGATGATTTCCTTAAGCAGATCAACCAAATCAAGAAGATGGGTAACATGAAGGATTTGATGGGAATGATTCCTGGGGTTGGAAAAGCAATCAAAGATGTGGAAATCAGCGATGATGCATTCAAACACATCGAAGCGATTATCTATTCTATGACTCCTGAAGAAAGAAGAAGACCTTCTATTATCAATACTCAGAGAAAAGGAAGAATTGCTAAAGGTGCCGGAAGAAAAATCGAAGATGTAAATCAATTGATGAAACAATTCGAACAGATGGGTAAAATGATGAAGATGATGCAGGGACCTCAAGGAAAGCAGATGATGCAGATGATGAGCAAAATGCCGAATATGCCTGGTATGGGTGGAAAATAAAAAAGACAAAATCAGTCATAAAAAAACTCTCAGAATTTCTGAGAGTTTTTTATTTTTATAGAAATACGTGTTTATTTAAACTTGTATCCTACTCCTAGCTGAAAGAAATTCATTTTTAATTTCTCACCATCTACAGGATTTTTGATCATATTGGTAAGACCAAAGCTATAGCGGGCATCTACAAATAACCCCTTGTATACATTATAATCTGCACCAAAGAACAACCCGAAATCCGTAGATTTTAGCGTATCGTTCAGATATCTTTCTACATAACGCTCTCCTTCTGCTATTCCTGCAGGATTTGTCATCCCTGCATTCGGACCGCTCATTTCAAATTTCACTTTGTTATTGGTCTTAAAACTCACATATGGACCTGCATAAATCCCCAATTCCGGCGTTGCATAATATCTTGCGGATACAGGAATTACAATTCTGTTCAGGTTCATCTTTTCTGTTACGGTAATACCGGGTAATGAAACTTCTGCTTTTCCACCAAGGTTAGCGTATTCTACCTCTCCCTGAATCGCAAATTTGTTGTTGAATTTATGTTCAACCAAACCTCCGATATAAAACCCTGATTTGGATTTTAAACTTCCTTCAATTCCCCCAAATTCAAAATCACCTTCATTAGAATTCAATTTTGATAGCGCGTAACCCGCTTTTACGCCAAATGTAGTTTGTGCATTTAATCCTGCAAATAAAGCAATTGCAGATGCTAATAAGATTTTTTTCATGATTATTATGATCAATAGTTTTACACTAAAAAGTCCTAAGATAAATCTCAGGACTCATTTATTATTTATTATTTTGCAAATACATATTTCACTCCAAAAGTTACTGAAGTTAAGCTGATACCGAATTTATAGTCATCGGCTCTTCTAGCTCCGTCAATATCTCTTTTGTAAGTATTGTATCCAAACTCCCCTATTGTAGCTTCAATTGACCAGTTTTTGCTTACGAAATAATCCAAACCTGGCTTGATATTTACCCCAATATTAGTATAGTTATTTTTTCTTGAAGATGAAGGAGCAAGCAATGGATCTCCCATTAAAATATCGCTGTTTGAATCCAGCTTTTCCTGACCAAATTCCAATGGAACCTGTAGTTGGCCGAAAATATATAGTTTATCAGATAAAGTCCAGTATTTTCTCACGAACGGAGCTACTACAAATGCATTATCTGTTTCTTTTATATCCATTACATTACTTAAAAAACCACCGCCTACACTGTGTTTTGTAACGGCGCTTTTATACCCTATACCAAGTCCCAGCGCTAAGTTATTATTAACGAAATAACCAGCTGTAGGAAGGATTCTGATCACATCATTCTTTCTCTCAGTTCCGAATTCATTCTTTTCGCTGTGATAATATCCTACCTGTCCTGAAAGATAGGACGTTCCTTTTGCAATCTGCGCATTTGATAAACCGAAAAGCGCAACAGCGCCCATCAATACGATTCTTTTCATGATTATTATATTAGTTTTTTTATTAAAAAAAAGCCCTAAGGGTTAACTCAGGGCTTTCTTGCTATATGCTTTGTTTATTACTTTGCAAATACATATTTAACTCCGAAAGTTACTGAAGATAAATTCAATCCGAAGTTATAGTTGTTTGTAGCATCACCATCTTTTGGCTTGTAGTTGCTATAACCGAACTCACCGATAGTAGCTTCGATAGACCAGTTCTTGTTTAAGAAATAATCTAAACCTGGCTTCACAGTAACACCGATTTTAGTGTACTTAGCTTCAGTTGAAGTAGAGTTTGAAACAACTGTATTTCCTGTTGTAGCTACAGAGCTAGTTTCAGTTTCAGTTTTTCCAAACTGCATTGGTACTGCTAATTGTCCGAAGAAATATAATTTGTCAGACAAAGTCCAGTATTTTCTTACGAATGGAGCAACAACAAAAGCTGGAGTTTTAGTAACGTTCTCGTTTACAATTGTAGTGTTTCCTAAAGTTGCAGTAGTAGTGGTAGTGTTCTTTTCAGTTTGGTAACCAATTCCTAATCCAACTGCTAAGTTAGTGTTTACGAAATATCCAACTGTAGGTAATACGTTGAAGTTTTCTTTTTTAATGTTTCCGTTGTTAGATTCTACTTGAGAATAACCAACAGATCCAGATAAATATGTAGTTCCTTTAGCAATTTGAGCGTTTGATAAACCAAAAAGTGCAACAGCACCCGCTAATAATATTTTTTTCATTTTAAAAAATTTTAATACTTTCTGAGGGCAAATTTACAGTGGCTACCACGAATATTAAAATTTGTTAATGTGATTAATATCATTGTTAAAATTCAGGGTTTTGTAAGAATAAATCCTATTCGGGAGAGACCTTTGGGTTTTTCACAATATTATGAATAAAAAAACTCCATTTTATCAACAAGAGACAGATATGTTTACTTTTTTATATTTTACTTTTTTTTCTAAACCCACATGAATTCTACAAAACACCAAAATTAATTAACCTAAAATATTAATTTTTAAGTTATTATCTCTTAAAATTTAAACAAATGTTTATTATTGAGGAATAATTTCGTCTTTTCTAATCGCTGTAGGCTCATTATATATAAAAAAATCTGATACAATATCGTATCGCTATATATAAGCTACAAAAAGAAAGCAGGACAAAATTGTCCTGCTTTATAGTATAATCTGATCTTAAAATTTCAGAATTAGTTTCCTCCGAATTTGAAACCTACACCAATTTGTGCAAAGCTGTTAGTCGCTTTTTCGTTCCCATCTGGATGTTTTGCAAGGTTAGAAATTCCAAGGTTATATCTTGCATCAAAAAACAATCCATTTTCCAAAGCATATTCAGCACCAAGGAAAGGAGCGATATTCAAAGTATTCATTTGATCTTTGATATCTCTTTCATCATCTGCATTAATCTCAAGTCCTGGAATTCCGAATCCGAAATCAGCTGTAAGCTTTTGTTTAGCAGAAAGAATCAATCCGAAGCTTGCTCCTGCAGAAACCGATAACCCTTCAGTGATGAAATATTTAGCAGAAATAGGAATCAATAAAGTATGATACGTCTGCTTTGCCTTTACATTTAAAAAAGTAGTTGGATTGTCAGGATCAGCTTCAGCTACGTTTACTTTTCCTCCAAGTGGTGAGTATAAAAGTTCTCCCTGAAGAGCAAATTTATCGCTCAATTTGTATTCAGCAATACCACCAACATAAAAAGTATGTACAGGATCTGAAGTTTCAGACTGTCCGTCACCTTTTAATTTAACTGTAGAGTAAGAGTATCCAGCTTTAGGACCAAATCGAAATTCTTGTGCGTTTGCAGAGATTCCCATAACAGCAACGACTGCAACAAGTAAAAGTTTTTTCATGTTTAAATTAGTTTTTTACATTTAAGGACTGCAAATCTAATTATTTTTTTCAAATTAACAAATTTTAATAAAATAATAAAAGGTTAATGAAAGGTTAACAGAGACTTTTACTCATTCGGAACTACTCGTTTCTCACTCTTTTATCTTCATCATTATAGGCAAGGATAATTTTTCTTACCACAGGGTGTCTTACTACATCCTCTTCTGTAAGATGTACAAACCCAATCTCCTTTACTCCACTTAAAATTCTCATAGCCTCTTTCAGCCCTGACTGTTGATTTTTTGGAAGGTCAATCTGGCTTGGATCTCCTGTAATAATGAACTTGGCGTTCATCCCCATTCTGGTAAGGAACATCTTCATCTGCGCATGAGTGGTGTTCTGTGCTTCATCAAGAATCACAAAAGCATCATCAAGGGTACGTCCTCTCATAAAGGCCAAAGGAGCCACCTCAATCACTTTTTTCTCCATGAATCCCTCCAGTTTCTCATGAGGAATCATATCACGAAGTGCGTCATATAAAGGCTGCAAATACGGATCCAGCTTTTCTTTAAGGTCACCCGGCAGGAATCCCAGACTCTCCCCTGCTTCTACAGCCGGTCTTGTCAGGACAATTCTTTTTACTTCCTTATCTCTCAATGCTCTTGCCGCCAAAGCTACACTGGTATATGTTTTTCCGGTTCCTGCAGGACCTATGGCAAATACCATGTCCTTTTTCTCCGTTTCCTTTACCAGCTTTTTAAGATTGGTCGTCTTAGCCTTAATGACTTTTCCGTTGACCCCTTTTACAATAATATCCTGGTCAAAGATCAGTTGTTTCTCGTTTTCATCTTTAATATTCAATATATTTTCAACGTCTTTCAGCTCTATTGAATTGTTTTTAGAGATAAATGAGACAATGTCGTTCAGTTTTTGCTTCAGTATGTCTAAAGCTTCCTGATTTCCCATTGCAAAGATAACATGATCTCTTCCTGTAATTTTAATGGTTGGAAAGCTTGATTTTAATAAGTTGAAATATTGGTTATTAACTCCATAGAAGACTTTCTTGTCGATATCTTCCAAATCATATGTTAATTCAAACATGCAGTATTTTTATTTATTAGATTTTAAAATTAAAGCTTTTTTTCAAATTTATATCAAATTCTTTTCAACAATCTTTCGGGCTTTCTTTTTATTTTAAATAACTTTGCAATACTACACTATTCTATAAATTGCTCATGTCAATTATTACCCTTACTTCGGATTTCGGAAATTTAGATTACAGAGTTGCCGCTGTGAAAGGCAAAATTCTGTCTCTAAACCCTGAGGTTAATATTATTGATATAACCCACGACATCCAGGCATTCAACCTTATACAGACTTCGTATATTGTAAGAAATGCTTATAAATATTTCCCGAAAGGAACCATTCACATCCTTTCCGTAGACAGTTTTTACAACAAATCAAGAAAAAATCTCATTTATAAAGCCGACGGATCTTACTTTCTGGCGGCCGACAACGGACTTTTGAGCCTTGTATTTTTCGATATTAAGCCGGAAGCGATCTATGAGCTTACACTGAACAACCGTTTTGATGACGTTATCAACTTTACATCTACAGACATTTTTGTTCCCGCGGCGGTACATCTTGCCAATGGCGGACTTCCGGAAGTGATCGGAAGAAAAATACATTCGGCAAAACAGCTGATGTTCGCAAGACCGGTTTATAATGAATCGGAAGGGATGATTATTGGTGATGTTTCCTACATTGATAATTTCGGAAATATAATCTCAAATATCAACAAAGACTTTTTCGAGAATATCAGTAAAGGCTACAGCAGTTTCACGATAAAATTCAGAAATCTGAGCCTTTCAAGGATATTTTCCAGCCATACAGAAGTTGTTTCAGACTGGGAAAGAGAGACTGAATTCCACGGGCAGTCGGCTGCAATCTTCAATGACAGTCAATTATTGGAGCTTACGATCTATAAAGGAAGTAAGAAAAATGGAGCTAAAAGCCTGTTTGGATTGAATGTAGGTGAAAATATCTACATCGAATTCAGCTAAGATTATATATTTCATAAAAAAACCGATTTTTTTTATATATTTGTCAAAATCTAAAAATCAAAAATGGCAGAATACAAATTATTGCTTCCTTCCATGGGAGAAGGTGTTATGGAAGCGACAATTATCACTTGGTTATTCAATGAAGGTGATAGCGTAAAGGAGGATGACTCCATAGTAGAAATTGCAACAGATAAAGTAGATTCAGACGTTCCGACACCAGTTTCGGGGAAAATAGTAAAGATTTTAAAGCAAAAAGATGAAGTTGCAAAAGTAGGTGAAGCCATTGCTATTTTAGAAATTGAAGGAGAAGGTTCAGCTTCAGAAGAAGCAGCCACTGAAACTCCGGCAGCTACTCCGGATGCTAACACTTTAAAAGCAATTGAAGAGCCTCTACAAACAGCCGCTGCTTCAAATGTAGAATTCTCAGGAGACCTTTATTTATCTCCACTTGTAAAATCTATTGCACAACAGGAAAACATTTCTGAAACTGAACTGAAATCCATCAAAGGAAGCGGTTTGGAAGGAAGAATTACAAAAGAAGATATATTAGCTTATGTTGCTAACAGAGGAAGCCAGCCGGTTCAGCAGGCAGCTCCTGTACAAGCAGCTTCAACTCCAAAACCAACGGCAACTGCTCCGGCAGCGACTATCCCGGTAAGTGCAGGTGATGAGATCATTCCAATGGACAGAATGAGAAAAATCATCGCTGAGAACATGGTAAAAGCAAAACAAATTGCTCCACACGTGACTTCTTTCATCGAAACAGACGTTACCAACGTTGTAAAATGGAGAAATAAAAATAAAGCAGTTTTCGAAAAACGTGAAGGTGAAAAACTTACGTTCATGCCAATTTTCGTAAAAGCGGTAGTGAAAGCAATCCAGGATTTCCCAATGATCAATGTTTCTATCAATGGTGAGAATATCATCAAAAAGAAAAACATCAACATCGGTATGGCGACTGCCCTTCCAGACGGAAACCTTATTGTTCCTGTTATCAAAAATGCAGATCAGCTATCTCTTTCAGGTCTTGCAAAAGCAATCAACGACCTGGCTTACAGAGCAAGAAACAAAAAATTAAGACCTGAAGATACTCAGGGAGCAACGTATACAATTTCTAACGTAGGAAGCTTCGGAAACCTTATGGGAACGCCGATCATTCCTCAGCCTCAGGTAGCTATCTTAGCCATCGGAGCTATCGTTAAGAAGCCTGCAGTTCTTGAAACAGCTGACGGAGATGTAATCGCAATCAGAAACCTAATGTTTATGTCTCACTCTTATGACCACAGAGTAGTAGACGGATCTTTAGGAGGAATGATGCTGAAGCACGTTCACGACTACCTTCAAAACTGGGATCTGAACACAGAAATATAAGTAATGACTAATCAGCAATAAGTAATTTTGCCGATTTTACATACTAAACCTTCGATTAACTCGAAGGTTTTTTTATTGGAAAAAACTGAACATTTTATACAAATAACTTACAAACAATGTAACAGTGGGTGTCATTCAATTGTCTTATATAAGAACCATAAACCCGAATTATCCACACATGAAACAAATTCTTTTAGCAGCATTTGCATTACATATTTCCACGGCCACTTTTTCGCAGCAAACCAATCAGTCTAAATTGATTGACAGCTATGTGAAAGAAGCAATGAAGAACAATAAAATCCCGGGACTGGCTCTTGGAATTATAAAAGACGGCAAAGTAATTTTCGAGCAATATTACGGAACGGAAAATCTGGAAGACCTCAAAAAAGTAAGCCCCAGTTCGATGTTTAGGATATACTCTACTTCAAAATTAACCGCCAATGTCGGTATTTTTCAACTGATTGAGCAGGGAAAATTATCTTTGGAAGATAATGTATCAAAGTACGTTGAAAATCTACCCAAAGAATGGCAGGATGTAAAAGTAAAAAACCTGCTGACGCATTCTTCCGGAATTCCAAATTTTATTGCTTTTGAGGATATTTCGGTTAATGATTCCAATGCAAAGGTTATTGAACGTCTTTCCAAAGAAAAAATGGATTTTAAAACAGGAAATGAATTCAGATACAATCAAACGAATTACATGCTGCTTACCATGATCATAGAAAAGATTACAGGGAAGTCTTTCGATGATTTTATTATAAACAATCAATTTTCTGATGTAAAAAACCAGGTCTATTTCTCATCAAATTCTCTTGAGCAGATTCCCAACAGAGTTCAGAAATACAACTACAACAATGAAACAAAACAATATGAGAAAACGCCATTTGACAACGGCGTAAGATCACATTCCGGAAATGGATTGGCCATTACCCTTCCCGCTTTTTTACAATGGAGCAGCCATCTCAGCAAAAACGATTTCCTGAATCAAAACACAAAAGAAATGATGTGGAAACCGTTTGATTATGGAAACAAAAAAGATTCTTTTGCCTACGGCTGGGAGATCAGCAAAGCAAACAATATTCCTTCTTATGGCTTTTCTGGTGGAAATGTAAGCGCTTACAGAGTGTTCCCACAGAATAACATGGCCATTATTATGATGTCAAATGGATATAATTTTTTCCCGGCACAATATCATATTGTCAATCATGTTGCATCCATTATTGATAAAAAGCTTACAGATGCCTACTCTATTGCTGAAGAATCCATTATTGCCGGATTTGCCAAAGCCAACAATCCAAACGCAGAAAAAAACTACTATTCTATTAAGGCGAAGAATCCAAAATGGGATTTTGACGGGACATTGAATAATATTGGGTATATTTTAATGAGAGGTTCAAGAGTGGATGACGCTGTTAGAGTTTTTGAATTAAATGTAAAGGAACATCCACAATCCGGAGGTGCTTATGACAGCCTGGGAGAAGGTTATTTCAATGCTAAAAACTATCCTTTGGCATTAAAAAATTATAAAAAATCTCTTGAACTGGATCCACAAAATACAAATGGTTCTACTATGATCACTAAAATAGAAGCTCTTCTCGCTCAGAAAAAATAATTAAAAATCACATAATCTTACTCAATAAAGTCCTGACAAAAGTCGGGATTTTTTATTTGATTTAAACATTATTTATTTTATTTAAAATTCATACTATTTGATTTTTAAAACTAAGAATAATTCAAACAAAGTTTAACAAAACTATTAAATCAATAATTTAATAAATTCATTTTACAGGATAAAGACTTTCTTGGAAGTTTAAGTTATTAGCATTAAATTTAAAACAAATAATATTTGATAAAAATGGATCTTGATTACAGAAAAAATGACATGACAAGATTTTTTGATTTCACCGAGGAAGATGAAAAATTAATTATTGAGGTTTTTGATCAGCTTTCTGAGTCATATGATATTTCAGTGATTGATATTAAAGAATCTCCTTATGAACAATTCAGTTCTCATGACATGTATCCGCTATTTATCCCACAAATCTGCTATTTAGTAAAAGGCAAAACCCTAAGTTCTTTCTATCTATTTATTGTCAGTAAAGTTGGGATGACTTCCCGAGGAGGACATTTGGGACGTAAATATGACACCATTCAACTTTGGGGATTAAAAGAATTAGGTGAAAATTTTGGATATATTTCTCTCAATAAAAAGAAATTAATGGATAAAGTTGCAGGAATTTTCAGCAGTTTCAATGTCAATTTTAAAGACAGTGAGTTTAAAGATTTTTATGTAGTGGGAAATGACCAATTTAAAACCATGAATTTTTTAACTCAAAAGAGAAAAGAAATTATCAAAAGCTTTCCTAATGAAAATTTTAAACTTGAAGTGAGAAATAGTATTTTAAGTTTTGGCTTACCCGAAATATTGACGACTGGAAATGCAGAAATCATCTCAAAGTTTTTAAACGAAATATAATTTCCAAATTTTACCGTAATTTCATCCCTCAAAACCTGCAAATGCTGAAATTTTTAATCCTCATTAGAAGATCCCTCAAAAAATCCTTCGATAATATCCGGAATGAACAACTGAAGAATAATCTGCTTCAGGCTATTCCTTTTTGGATAGGATCTGTCATTACAGGCTTTTTTGCCGTTATGTATGCGCAGGTATTTGCCTGGGGAGAGCATCTTATGAATTTCATTTTTGACTGGCATGCGTGGATGATTTTTATTATCGCTCCCGTTGGATTTGTACTTTCCTGGTGGCTGGTAAAAGAATTTGCCCCAAATGCTAAAGGAAGTGGTATTCCGCAGGTGATGGCCGCTGTAGAACTTGCCAACCCCAAGGAACACCGTAAGATCAGAAGTCTACTAAGCATTAAGATTATCTTTTTCAAAATCCTGTCCTCTGTCATTTTGGTTATCGGAGGAGGTGCTGTAGGACGTGAAGGACCTACGATTCAGATTGCAGGCTCAGTGTTCAGAAAAGTGAATGAATATCTTCCTGAATGGTGGCCGAAGATTTCCAAGAAAAACATGATTATGACAGGAGCGGCAGCCGGGCTTGCGGCAGCCTTCAACACTCCGTTGGGAGGAATTGTTTTCGCAGTTGAGGAACTGTCAAAAACCCATATCAATTATTTCAAAACAGCTTTATTTACCGCAGTCATTATAGCTGGTCTCACAGCGCAAACCCTAGCCGGATCTTATTTATATCTGGGATATCCGAAGACCAATGATGTTTCTTTGATGGTGATGTTTCCGATCGTGCTCGTTGCAGCCACAGCTGGTATTTTGGCCAGCCAGCTTTCGGTTGTTATGCTTAAAATCAATAGCTGGAAGAAGAAAAAACTGAAAACGGATAAAGCGAATGTGGTATTCCTGATCATTTGTGCTTTAATTATTGCTTCTATAGCGTATTTCATCAACAGGGAAATTCTTGGCTCAGGTAAAGAGATTATGGAGCGTGTTCTTTTTACCAAAGATAAGCACGAAGACTGGTATGTTCCGATTCTAAGAATGCTTGGCCCTGCCCTTTCTTTCACTTCCGGGGGTGCGGGCGGAATTTTTGCCCCTGCTCTTAGTGCGGGAGCAAGTATAGGCTCTGTTATTTCAGGTCTTATTCATTTGACACCCAACGAAACCAATGTAGTGGTCCTCGCCGGAATGGTCGCTTTTCTCACAGGAATCACCCGGGCTCCATTCACTTCAGCCATTATTGTTCTGGAAATGACCGACAGGCATTCTCTGATTTTTCATCTGATGCTGGCAGGTATGGTTTCTTCTATTGCCTCTATTCTGGTAAGCAGACATTCTTTATATGATGTATTGAAAGCAAATTTCCTGGCTGAAATCAGAGCCAAAGAATAGCCAGAGATCAAAAATTGTTATTAAAAGAGAATAAGTATTGTCAATATTGCTCAACTATTTCACCAATACTCTTGTATATAAGAAATATATTGTCTAATTTTGCACCTCGAAATAATTAACAAATTCATTTAACATTATGAACAATTACGAAACTGTTTTCATTTTAACTCCCGTTCTATCTGAGTCACAGGTAGAGGAAGCAGTAAACAAGTATGTAGATCTTATCAAAGAAAAGAACTGCGAAATCGTTGCTAAAGAAAACTGGGGATTAAAAAAATTAGCTTATCCGATCCAATTAAAAAAGAACGGGTTCTATACTTTAATCGAATTTAAAGGTGAAGGTACTGTAGTAGCTGATCTAGAATTGGCATTTAAGCGTGACGAGAGAGTAATCCGTTACCTTACTACAAAACTTGACAAGCATGCTATTGAGTACGCTGTAACTAGAAGAACTAAAGTAAAAGCAGCTAAAGCTTAATTATTAACCCTATTTTTTAAAAAAGACAAGACATGGCAATAGATGAAATGGCTAAACAAGCCTCTGCAGGAGGAGAATCAGAAGTAAAGTTTCTTACTCCACTTGATATCAATACAAAATCTGAAAAGAAATATTGTAGATTCAAAAAATACGGAATTAAGCACGTTGATTACAAAGATGCTGATTTCTTATTACAATTTGTAAACGAGCAAGGTAAAATCTTACCAAGAAGATACACTGGAACTTCTTTAAAATACCAAAGAAAAGTTTCTGCTGCTATCAAAAGAGCAAGACACCTTTCTTTACTACCTTACGTAGCTGACTTATTGAAATAAGACAAAAATAAATAAGAGAAGAGAGCAATCTCTTCTTTTGTTGCTGAATAAATAATTAATTCTAACTTGATTTTAGACCCCTCTAAAATCTAAAAAAAGGACAACAACAATGGATATCATCCTAAAACAAGACGTAGAAAACTTAGGACTTGAGTTTGATACAGTAAGTGTAAAGCCAGGTTATGCAAGAAACTTCTTACTTCCTCAAGGTATTGCACTTTTAGCTACACCTAAAAACAAAGCTGCTCTAGAAGCTACTTTGGAAGCTAGAAAAGAAGAAGAAGCTAAATCAATCGCTGCTGCTAACGCTGTAGTAGATCAATTGAAGAAAACTTCTATTACTATTCCTGCAAAAGTAGGTTCTGGTGACAAATTATTCGGATCTATCAACAATGCAGATCTTTCTGCTGCTCTTGCTAAGTCTGGAGTTTCTGTAGAGAAGAAATATATCAAAATCCCAGGAAACTCTATTAAGAGAACTGGTAAAGTAACTGCAAACATCAGATTACACAGAAACGTTGAGTACAACTTCGAATTCGAAATCGTATCTGACGCTCCAGTTGTAGCTGCTCCAGCTGCTAAAAAAGAAGAAGTTAAATCTGAAGAAGCTTAATTTAAGCAACTGAGATTTTCTCATAATATAAACCACTTCAATTGTATTGAAGTGGTTTTTTTATATGTAGTTAAGAAAAGATTATGTATATATGACTACCCCGTCTTTTTGCTATGCAAAAATCCACCCCTTCAGGGAAGGGGAATGTAGGAAATCTTAACTGCTATTACTCGTTAAATTGCCTTTTTCACAACCTTCACATAAGAAAAGGCAAGAAAAGTTTATCCCGTATTATAAAACCCCGTTACCACGTAACACGTACCCCGTAACCCGAATCTCAAGCCTCAAACGCTCCTACTCACTACTTATCTCCTCTCAGTTTCTGCTGATATTCTGTAGGGGCAATACCGATTACTTTTTTGAAAATATTACTAAAAGAAGAGAGGCTGTTGTACCCCACCATCATTGCAATTTCATACATGTTATATTTTCCTTCCAGCATCAGCTCAAGAGAGCGGGTGATTCTTAATGATCTTAGAAAACGAACGTAATTCATCCCCAGAATCTCTTTAAATTTCCTGGAAAGGGTTCTTGTACTCAATCCGAATTCTTTGGCCGTAGATTCGATGGTAAGAGGCTTTTCAAGGTTAGCGTGAATGTATCTTGCAATCTTTAATAAGGTCTCATCTTTTGGAAAAGGATGCTGTATTGGAAATGCCAGGTGTCTGTGTTCTTTTTGCTGTAAAACTCCTTTAAGTGCTTTGAGGAAAAAATATTTAGAACTCTCATTTTTTGTGATTTTCCCATCCCACTCTTTAGTATATAAAATCATCTCCCGAAGTAACTCATTAACAGAATAAATATTAATTTCATCAAAAAAGCCACTTTCATTTTCTTCTTTTTTAAAATAAAAATTATATAAATCAACTTTTGGGCTGGTAGAAAAAATATAGTGAGGGGTTCCTGCAGGAATCCACATAAAGCATCTTGCCGGAAGGTACCAATGTTTCTGATCTGTAAAAACATGCACGATACCGCCTTCTGCATACACCAATTGTGCAGAACTGTGATAATGAACCTCTGTTGTTACATTTCCTGTAAGAACATGGTAAACGTAAAATTCTGTATCATCCTCTTCTACTATTTTAAAATGACTGTCATTCATGAAATAAAGATAAGAAGAATTTTTAAACTGGCGTAAATGAGCAAATCTTTTTCTGTTTTCACAAATAGGGTCCGATACTTGTTGTCGTAAATTTGCTGCATCAAAATCATTTTAGCAAAAATCATTTAATTAATTTATGAATATCACATTTAACGCATACAGACATCTGTATATTGCGTTGTGCTTATTATTGAGCAGTTTTTTACATTCACAGATGATAGACTACCAACACCTCGGCTTACAGCAAGCTGTAGAAATAGGTCTGAAAAACAACAAAAACATACAGATAAGCCATCTAAAACAGGAAATGTCCGTTACCAAAGAGAAAGATCTTAAAATGGAAAAACTTCCGGACATTGAATTCCATACAAGCTACAATCAGGTAACGAACCTTTTTCAACATGAGAATGGCGTATTCAACAAAGCAACAAAATACGATGTGATCAATGGTATGTATGATTTTACATTATCTGCATCCATTCCGGTGTATATGGGTGGAAAAATAAAGAATACGGAAAAGAAGGCTGCCATTGACACTGAAATTTCATCTTTAAAAACCCATTTGGATGAGAGACAGCTTACCATGGAAATTATTACTGCTTTTCTACAAATCCATCATTTAAAAGAACAGCAAAGTCTGATCAATGATAAGATGAAAGAAGATTCTGTAAACATCAAACAGGTAAAAGCACTTAAAGCCAATGGAGTTGTAACGGTAAATGAAGTGTTAAGAACTTCTTTACAGCTTTCCAATCACACGATGAGCTGGACAGAACTGAATAATGATATTCAGATTGCAGAGCATAAGCTTAAAACGATTCTTTCACTTCCGGAAAGCCAGGAAATGCATGTCAACACAGAAGATCTGATCTCGGATAATGCTTCAATACCTTATATCAACGAATTGACGGAAACAGCTTTACACAAAAATGAATCTGTTGATATCACTCACAAAAATCTTTCATTAAAGGAATTGGATCAAAAAATTACCAGAGCGAATTATTTACCCAAAATTACAGCGGGTGGAGAATATTTTTTAAAGTATCCCAATATGATGTTCTTTCCTCCTGAACCCTATGCTTATCGTCTGGGAATGGTGGGTGTGAATCTTACCTATCCTATCGAAAATCTGTATAAAAATAAATACAAAATGCAGGAAGCAAGGGAAAATATTGATCTTGCCAAGCTTCAGATAGAGGAAAACGAAGAGAAGATCAGACACAATGTGTATGAAGCTTACAAAAAGTTTGAAGAAACAGATCAGAAAGTAAAAATTGCCGAAGAAGCTATTACCCAGGCTAAAGAGAATTATCGTATTGTAAGAACAAAATACGCCAATAAGCTAAGTCTTATCACTGAATTGATAGATGCTGACAATACTTATCTGGAGGCTGAATCTAATCTTATTTCTATAAAAATCAACAGACAACTTAAATATTACCAACTCCAATATACGATTGGGAACTTATAAAAACTATGGCACAGAAACAATTGACACAAAAGGAAAAAAGAATCAACAAGTCCATTACTTTACTGGCCTGGATCCTGATCATCAGTGGAATAACGGGTATGGTCAGCTTTTATCTTTTTTCGAGAAAAAATGTTACGACCAATGATGCACAGATTGAACAGTATATTACTCCGGTATCCAGTAAGGTTTCTGGGTTTATTAAAACAATAAAGTTTAATGAAAATCAGTTTGTGCGTAAAGGTGACACTTTAATCGTCATAGACAACAGAGAGTTTGTGAATCAGGTGAATATGGCAGAAGCCAACCTTCATGCTAATGCGGCAACCATAAGTACTATTGAAAGCGGTGTAAACACCAAAGAAAGTGATACTAAGATCATCGATGCTAAAATTGCTTCTGCTAAAATTGATATCTGGCGAACTGAGCAAGATTATAAAAGATATAAAAATCTACTGGCTGAAGGGGCAGCAACAGAACAGGAATTTGAAAATATAAAAGCGTCTTATGACCAGTCAAAAACTAATCTTCTGGCACTGGAACAGCAGAAAAACTCAGTAAGAGCCGGAGCCAATGAACAGCAGACTAAAGTGGCTCCCGTTAAAAGCCAGATTCAGCAGAGTTCTGCCAGCCTGAACAATGCGAAGCTTTATCTTTCTTATACCGTGATTACCGCTCCGTATGATGGATGGGTTGGGAAAAAGACCATTCAGGAAGGGCAATTGATCAAAGAAGGACAAGCCCTGGTACAGATCGTCAGCAAAGAAAAATGGATCATCGCCAATTATAAAGAAACACAGCTTGGACAGATTGATCAGAAGCAGGAAGTAATCATCACTGCAGATGCCTATCCCGATGTTGAATTTAAAGGAAAAATACTTTCCATCTCTCCTGCATCAGGATCACAGTTTTCTTTGGTAAAACCGGATAATGCAACCGGAAACTTTGTAAAAATAGAACAGAGATTCCCTGTGAAAATTATTCTTGACAACAATAAAGACAACGAAAAACTGCTTTCCGGAATGAATGTTCTGGTGAGTGCGAAGAAGATATGAGTTTGAGTGTGGGAGGGTTTATGGGTTTTAGAGTTTTAGAGTTTTAGAGTTTTAGAGTTTTAGAGTTTTAGAGTTTTAGAGTTTTAGAGTTTTAGAGTTTTAGAGTTTTAGAGTTTTAGAGTGCAAAATTACCTTCCAATCGACATATTTCAGACTTTCAAATTAAATTATTTTTTTAGCGAAAAGGCAAAAGGGCAATATAACAGATCTGCGAATTTTTTCTTGAGCATATTTGTCATTTTACCTTTTACACTTTCATCCCTTTTGTCTTTTCGCTTTTTTAAATCTGGCTCAATAGCAATGTGCCATTTCTTTTTCTAAGCTTAGTGCTTTCCAAAAATTATGCAACACAATACAGTTTATCATAAATGGGTACCACAATGGCTGAAACTGCCTTTGCTTATATTGGCATTGTTTCCCCACCTGATGTTGTTGTCGCTTTTGCATTCCAATAGCGCCTTCACGTCTTCTTTTATGGATGTAGATTCAGACGACATCCAATACTTAATGATTTTGATGTACGGGACATTTGTGGTTACCCTTTTAGTTTTACAGCGGTTTATGGCTTATTTCAGCGTAAAATATTATGTACTACTGATGGCCTCTGTTTCAGTGATCATTCTTTATGTTTTATCAGTTACCCATGATTATCATGTTATTCTGGTGATTCGCTTCTTAGAAGGTATTTTTGGGTTATTGGAAGGGGCTATTTTTCTTCCCCTGATTATTGCCGAATTAAAAACAAGACATGCTAAAGTTGTAGCCTATCTCTTTATGTATACGATCATGCTGACCGGAGGTACAATCACCACTTCTCTGTTGAAATCAAGCATTGAAAATTACGATTTCCAGCATATGATCCTGATGATGCTCTATTTTCATGTATTTGTACTCATCATTGGTATTGCCTTATTCAACAAAAACAGATTTTTCCCTAAAAAACCTTTATACCAATTGGATATTACCAGCTGGTTTTTACTTTGGGCATGCCTGCAGGCTGGTGGATACGCCATTATTTATGGTAAAAGACTCATGTGGTTTGAGTCTGATACTATTATCATGTGCTTATTTGTATTCCTTCTTTCCGGGGGATTATTCATGCTTAAGCAGAGAAACTCCAAAAGACCACTGTTTCACTTTGAAGTTTTCAGTTCAAAAAATGTGATCGCAGGAATGATTCTGTTTTTCATTTTTTATCTGATCCGCTCAGGGCTTAATAATGTATACAGCATCATGGCAACCGTATGGAAATGGCCATGGGATTATATTGTGAACATCCAGTATTGGAATGTTGCAGGAACTCTTTTAGGGGTATTATTATCGGGAATCTGTCTGGTTCGCGGGGTTTCTTCGAGAATTGTTTTCTTTACAGGATTTCTTTTACTGGCTATTGATTGTGCATGGTTTACCTACACTTTTTACCCTGACACTACCCTTTCCACCATTTGTCCGCCTTTATTTTTACAGGGTGTCGCTCAGGGACTATTATTTACTCCGTTGGTTTTCTTTTTAATTTCAGCTACACCGGAAGAATATGTTGCCAATGCTACAGCTTTAGGAACTACAACCCGTTTCTGGACAACAGCCATCGGATATGCTTTGATGCAGAACCTGATGTTGTTTTTAACCTTAAAACATTCTGATACGCTGAGTTCTAATCTCATCGATACCAATCCCGTTTTTTACAGTCAATGGAGCCAGCTTTTCGGATCCAATATTTCAAAACTTCCGGTCAACGAATCGCTATCTATGACAGCGGGCGCTTTTAAAGCTAAAATAATGGCTCAGTCTATCCTTCTTTCTAATATGGAAATTTTCACAGGACTGTTCTGGCTGGCACTTGTTACGGCAATTGGTCTACTGCTTTATCATCCTGTAAAGATCGCCGTAAGGAATATCATGTAAAAGAAAGAAAGCAGTAAGACGTATATAATAATTAAAGTTTCTCCGACCACCACATACATTTAATAATTTTTTATTCAAATAACGACCTATCTTCAAACGATCAGGAGTTACTTCTTTCATCATCTATAACCACTTTGGCCGGTTTATTGTTCCTCTTTCCCGATAGCAATATTGCACAGATTACTTCGTTTAAAACAAAAGCTTACCCATGGAAATTGAAAGTATCCTACTGAAGCAACGAGATTTTTTTGCCACCCAGCAAACCAAAAGTCTTACTTTCCGGAAAATGTATCTTGAAAAGCTTAAAAGTCTTATTATTTCTAATGAGAATATGCTGTACGAAGCCATTAACAAGGATTTTGGAAAATCAAAATTCGATACTTTCACGACAGAATTATCCTTTATTCTGAATGATATTAATTATTATCTCAAGCATTTAAAATCCCTTTCAAAACCTAAAAAAGTAAGTACCAATCTTCCCAATCAACTAGGAAGCAGTAAAATTCATGCTGATCCTTTGGGTTGTACATTAGTTATCGGAGCTTGGAATTATCCTTATCAGTTATCACTTTCTCCTCTTATTGCAGCCATGGCAGCTGGAAACTGCTGTATTCTTAAGCCCAGTGAAATCGCTGAAAATACAATGAAAGCTATGGCATCCATCATCAATGAAAATTTTCCATCTGAATATCTATATGTATATGAAGGCGGCATTGATGAAACTACGGCTCTTCTACAATTAAAATTTGATAAAATATTCTTCACCGGAAGTACAAAAGTAGGAAAGATCGTTTACAAAGCTGCTGCAGAGCATCTTACTCCCGTAGTCCTTGAATTGGGCGGAAAGTCTCCTGCAATCGTTACCAAAAATGCCAATCTCGAAATGGCTGCCAAAAGAATTGTATGGGGAAAGTTTCTCAATGCCGGACAAACCTGTGTAGCTCCCGATTATCTGCTGGTAGAGGAAACTATTCAGGAGCAGTTTCTGGAAATGCTTAGGAAATACATCAAAGAATTCAGATATGATCCCGATTCTGAACAATATACAAGAATCATTAATCAAAGGAATTTTCAGCGTCTTATACGCCTTATTGATAAAGAAAAAATCTATTCCGGAGGGAGCTTCAATGAAGAAAAGCTGTACATAGAACCCACAATTCTAAATCATGTAGATTGGAATGATGAGATCATGCAGGAAGAAATTTTCGGTCCGCTCCTGCCCGTTATCAGTTTTCAGAATTATAATGCTGCACTGAATTCTATTCTGGAACTTGAAAAACCTCTAGCCGCTTATCTTTTTACGAATCATTCTGAAGAAAAAGAGATGTTTACCCGGAAATTATCTTTCGGAGGGGGCTGTATTAACGATACTATTATGCATTTAAGCAATGATAATCTGCCATTTGGAGGGGTGGGAAGTTCAGGAATAGGAAATTATCACGGGAAATATGGTTTTGAAGCCTTTTCCCATCAAAAAGCCATTCTCGAAAAAGCGACCTGGGGTGAACCCAACATCAAATATCCGCCTTATTCTGAAAAGAAACTAAGCTGGATTAAAAAATTGCTTTAATTTATCTCTAATAGGGGATTTTAATTAAAAAAAATAATATATTTACAGCCTAAACTAAATTTATAACCCATGAAAAATTTAAAAAAATTATCAAGAGAAAAATTAAGTAAACTATCAGGAGGACTATCATGTGCTTCATCTTGTTCAGATGGAGGTATGGTATATATAAGCTCTTGCACTTCATGCATCCAATATTCAGGCGGGGCTGCTTGTTATGATGCCAATGGAAGAGGTGCAATCCGCGTAGAAAATTGTGCTTAATACGATAAAAAACAAAAAAACCTTTCTATTTTTAGAAAGGTTTTTCTTTTATAGGACTTTTCCTTTTTCCAGAAATTCTTTTACTTTTTCTTTACTATATCCTTTTCCTTCTTCCAAAACCTCACTCTGCTGAACATGAATCTTTTTACCCTCTTTATCTAAAATGATGAAGAAAGGATAAAATTGTTGTTCTTTAATATTGATATATTGAGCAAAAACTTTTTCATTCTTATTCTCAGGAGAATAGTTCAGGTGATAGTATACATAATTTTTATCTGCTATTTCCTTCAGTTCAGGGGTATTCTGTACAAAATTATTAAAACGAAGACACCAGATACACCAGTTTCCACCAGCCTGGATCATTACATTCTTACCTTCCTTCTTAGCCTGAGCAATTACTTTATTTATATCTGCCTGAGCATCTGCTTTTGGATCATACGGTTTAGGAAGCTTAGCTTTTTCTTCAGCCGCTTTTTTCTTAGCATCCAATTCTGCCTGCCCAGTCGGTACGATAAGCGCCGTTTTTTGCTTTCCTTTATCTGGTGAATTCTTTACATCCTGTGAAAAAGCCAGAGTACTTAATCCCACGAAAGCCAATATTGTCAATTTTTTCATAACATTAAAAGTAAAAAAAATAATATATATCCCTCTGCAAAAATAGAACCATAATTTTATTATCACTAAATTTGCCTGTTTTATGAATTTCCTAATCAAAATATTATATCTGATCTCTAAGCTTCCGCTTAAAATATTGTATATTTTTTCGGACGTCATCTTTTTCCTAAATTATTATCTCGTAGGATATAGAAAGGAGGTCATTACTCAGAACCTGAGAAACTCATTTCCGGAGAAATCTGAAGAAGAGATCAAAGAGATACGAAAAAAATTCTACCTTAATTTTTCAGATTATCTGGTAGAAACTATAAAGTCCTTCAGTATTTCTGAAACAGAGGCCCGAGTGAGAATGCAGCATATCAATCAGGAGTTGTTTCATGACGCTAAGAAGGAAGGTAAAAATATTATCCTGCTGGCAGGACATGTGTTCAATTGGGAATGGATCAATGCATTGGCAAAGATTGTTCCTCAGGCTCACTGTCACCCTGTATACAGAAAGGTGAATAATGACTTTTGGGAGAACCAGATGAAGAAGGTCCGAAACAAATTCGGAAATGAAGCATTGGAAGCCAATGAAGTAATTATGAATATTTTTCGATCTAAAAACAATGGTGAATCAGCCTATATGTTTGTTGCTGACCAAACTCCTCACCACGCTCATGTTACTTATGGATTAGAATTCTTGAACCAACGAACTCCCGCTTTTATAGGATACGATAAACTCGCTACAAGAATGGATCTTTTTATTATCTATTGTGAGATGAAGAAGGTGAAACGAGGTTATTATCAAGTTAATTATCACAGAATATACCCGGATGGCGAAAAATTCACGGAAAATGAAGTCGTGAGAAAGTTTCATAAATTATTGGAAAACACACTGCATAAAAATCCGGACAACTATCTTTGGTCACACAGAAAATGGAAATATCAGGACTCTATCAAAAATTTTGATTCTGAAAAAAATTAGATTGAAATGCAGAAAAAACTGGCAGTTGCCATCTTAAACTGGAACGGCAGAGATTGGCTTGAAAAATTTCTTCCGGGTGTAGTTCAATTTTCCCAGAATGCGGATATTTATGTTATTGACAATCTTTCTACAGACGATTCTATAGATTTTTTACAAAAAAATTTCCCTACAGTACGCATTATTAAAAATGATAAAAACTACGGGTTTGCAGGCGGTTATAATGAAGGATTACGATCAATCAAAAATGAATACTACTGTCTTCTCAATTCTGATGTAGAGGTTACAGAGAACTGGATAGAACCGGCTCTGGAAGTATTAGAAAAGAATCCTGCAGTTTCTGCAGTGCAGCCTAAAATCTTATCTTATCATCATAGAAATTCTTTCGAATTTGCCGGAGCAGCCGGTGGTTTGATTGACAATCTTGGATATCCTTATTGCAGAGGAAGGGTTTTTGACGATCTGGAAGAAGATAAAGGGCAATATAATGACGAAACTGAGATCTTCTGGGCATCAGGATGCTGTTTATTCATCCGTTCAAAAGACTTCTGGGAGCAAAATGGTTTCGATGCACGATTTTTTGCCCATCAGGAAGAAATTGACTTGTGCTGGAGGCTCATCAATGCTGGAAAAAAGATTTATTATACCGGAAAATCCAGCGTATATCATGTAGGGGGTGGAACGCTCAACAAGCAGAGTGCACAAAAGACCTATCTCAACATCAGAAATAACCTTTCTATGATGCTAAAGAATCTCCCCTTTCCTCAATTGATCTGGCTCATTTTTTTCAGATTATGTCTGGATGGTGTTGCTGGGATTTATTTTGGATTAAAACATGGTTTCCCACACCTGTGGGCCGTGGTAAGGGCTCACTTCGGATTCTACAGACAACTTCCGGGAACATGGAAGCTGCGTCAGAAAAATCAAAAGAAGCAGTTCTATCAATCGAAATGGTTGATTTTTAGACATTTTTTGGGAGGAAGATAGAAGATAAAAGGTGGCAAGGAGTAAGGTAATGGGTTGCAGGGATTAGGGATTAGGAAATACCAATATCTGTAATACTAAGGACTGGGAACTGTTACGAGAGAAATATACCTTTCATCAACTTTGAACTTAAAACATTAAATTCTAAACTAGAAAGCTTATAACTAGTAACCAGCAATCAATTTATAATTTATACCTTTAAAACAATGGATTTCTGTGCAATAGATTTTGAAACAGCCACTCACGAGAAAAGTTCAGCTTGTGAGATGGGTATTTGTGTGGTACAGGATTCTAAAATTGTGGAAACTAAAACCTGGCTGATCAAACCTCCGAGCTTTCCTTATTTCAGTAGATTCAATATTGCAGTGCATGGGATTCATCCTGAAGATGTAAAAGATGCACCTACCTTTGATGAAGTATGGTATGAAGCTCAGGAAATGATGTATGGAAGCCTTATGATTGCTCATAATGCGGGTTTTGATGCTTCTGTTTTAAGAGGATGTCTTCAGCATTATGGGATGTTTACCCCCAATCTGAACTATCTGTGCAGCATACAGCTTGCGAAAAAATCATGGAATTACCTTCCGAAATACGGCTTAAAACCATTGGCAGAATATCACAAAATTGATTTTACCCACCACAGAGCGGGAGCTGATGCTGAAGTATGTGCAAAGATCTCTCTACTGGCTTTTGAGAAATTGTTTCTCACCAGTAATGATGAAGTAAACGATTATATGAAAGCGAAAATTAAAAAGCTTTAATAAGAACCCGGGTTCTTAATCTGCAATTTATTAATCATTAATTACTCAACACTTCAGACAATAGATTGAATTTTGGAATATCAATCTCAAAAGTCTCCTGTGTTTCCAGGTTTTTAACCAGGTATTTTCCGCTCATATTTCCTACTCCGGAACGAAGCATTACATTGGAGAAGTAAGCGAAATTTTCACCTATTCCTATTTCAGGAGTAAGGCCGATTACGCCATCACCTATAATCTCTGTGTATCCAAATCCTACGTCAAAAATTAACCATTTTCTTTTCAATACTTTGATAGGAAAGCTTCCGTCATTTTCTATCGTGATATTGTATTTAAAAACGTAACGGTTTTCGGATGGATAACTGTTTTTACTATCATATTCAGGTATTACTGAAACTTTGATATTGGAAGTCATTTTTGAAAACATCATTGTAGCATTTTCTTAATAAATACAAAAATCTCGCCTTTTTGAGGCGAGATTATATATTTATGTTAAAAATTTATTAAAACTTATAATCCAAGGCCTTTTCTTTCGTCACCTCCCATTAATATTTCAACAGGATTGTCGATACCTTCTTTTACCGCTACAAGGAATCCTACAGACTCTTTTCCGTCGATAATTCTGTGGTCATAAGACATTGCTACGTACATCATTGGTCTGATTACTACCTGCCCGTCAACCGCAACTGGTCTCTGGATGATGTTGTGCATTCCTAAGATTGCAGATTGTGGAGGGTTGATAATTGGTGTAGACAACATAGATCCGAAAGTACCACCATTTGTAATCGTAAACGTACCACCAGTCATTTCGTCAACAGTAATTTTACCGTCTCTTACTTTTGTAGCAAGATCTTTGATGTTTGCTTCAACTCCGCTGAAAGACATGTTTTCTGCATTTCTCAATACAGGAACCATCAATCCTTTAGGACCTGAAACTGCAATTGAAATATCACAGAAGTCATAGTTTATTTTAAAGTCTCCGTCGATAGATGCATTTACATCCGGATACATTTGTAATGCTCTTGTAACAGCTTTTGTAAAGAAAGACATGAAACCAAGTCCCACTCCGTGTTTCTGAGCAAATTCTTCCTTATATAGTTTTCTTAATCTGAAGATTTCAGACATATCCACTTCGTTGAAAGTCGTCAACATTGCTGTTTCGTTCTTTACAGAAACTAGTCTTTGAGCGATTTTTCTTCTTAAAACTGAAAGTTTAGTCGTAGTGGTAGTTCTTGCCCCTGTTGCTGTAGAAGGAGTTCCTCCTAATGCAGGAACAGCTGCTAATTCAGCATCAGTTTTAGTAATTCTTCCGTCTCTTCCTGTTCCTGAAACCTGACCAGCATTCATTCCTTTTTCATCAAGGATTTTCTTTGCAGCCGGAGATGGAGCTCCTGTTGCATAAGTTTGTGGTGCAGCTACCGGAGCAGCTGGTTTTGGAGCTTCTTGTTTAGCAGGCTCAGCAGCTTTCGGAGCTTCTTCCTGTTTTGGAGCTTCAGCAGCAGGTGCAGCACCTTCTGGTCTTGCAGCATCCATATCAATTAAACAAACTACCTGACCTACCTGTACTACCTCACCTTCTTCTGCTTTTAAAGTGATAACACCACTTTGTTCTGCAGGCAATTCAAGAGTTGCTTTATCTGAATCCACTTCGGCGATAGGTTGATCTTTTTCTACATAATCACCATCTTTTACTAACCAAGTTGCAATTTCAACTTCTGTAATTGATTCGCCCGGTGAAGGAACTTTCATTTCTAAAACTGACATATCGAGTATTTTTTATTTTTTAATGGAATATTATTTAAATTAAGCTGTAACAGGTCTTTTTGCCGGAGCATCATCTCTGTCGAAAACTCTGTTGATCACGGCATTTTGATTTTTCTCAAACATTTTGTGACTACCTGGAGCTGGCGCACCGCTTGGTACCGGAGCTACTACCTGAATACCTGTATCTCTGAAGTTTCTCAGGATATAAGACCAAGCGCCCATGTTTTCAGGTTCTTCCTGAGCCCACACCAATTGTTTTCTGTTTTCGTATTTGTTGAAGATCGCTTCAATAGCATCTGCCTGAAGTGGATATAACTGCTCGAATCTTACTAATGCAATATTTTCACAATTAAGTTCTTCTTTCTTCGCTAATAATTCGAAGTATAATTTACCTGAGCAAAGAACTACTTTTTCTACTTTTTTAGGATCTGCAGTAGGATCGTCTAAGATTGGCTGGAATGAACCGGTTGCAAAATCTTCAAGCGGAGAAACCACTTTAGGGTGTCTCAATAAAGATTTAGGGCTCATTACGATCAATGGTTTTCTGAATCCCCATTTCAACTGTCTTCTCAATAAGTGGAAGTAGTTGGCAGGTGAAGTAATATTGGCTACCACCATGTTTTCATTAGCACAAAGGGTAAGGAATCTCTCCAATCTTGCTGAAGAGTGCTCAGCACCTTGTCCTTCTGAACCGTGAGGCAATAACATGATCAATCCGTTCTGAAGTTTCCATTTTTCTTCCGCAGCCGCTAAATATTGGTCAACGATGATTTGAGCACCGTTCACGAAATCTCCGAACTGAGCTTCCCAGATTGTTAATGTATTAGGAGAAGCCATTGCATATCCATAGTCGAAACCTAGAACACCGTATTCTGAAAGGTGAGAGTTGAATACATCAAATCTGCTTTCTGATACGTGTCTTAATGGGATATATTCTTCTTCTGTATCTTCAGTTTTTACAACAGCATGTCTGTGAGAGAATGTACCTCTTTCAACATCTTCTCCGGAGATTCTTACGTTGTGACCTTCTACAAGGAGTGTTGCATAAGCTAACCACTCTCCTAACGCCCAGTCTAATGAATTACCTTCAATAGCTTTGATACGGTTTTCGAAAAGTCTTGTAATTTTATTGATGAATTTCTTATCTACAGGAAGTGTTGACATTTTAAGCGCCAATTCTTTCAGTTTTGCGATATCATATTTTGTATCAACCGGCAATTGAACAGCACCTCTTTTTCCAATTGGATAGTTTGTCCAGTCTTCAGACATGAACAAATCCATTACGTTCTTCTCAATTTCTTTTGAAGCATCAAAGTCTTTATCTAAAAGTGCTTTGAATTCTGTTTCCATTTTAGCAATTACATCATTGGAAGTAACGCTGTCTTTAAGTAATTTATCTTTATAAATTTCTCTTGGATTCGGGTGTTTTGAGATAGATTTATATAAGTTAGGCTGAGTGAACCTTGGCTCATCCCCTTCGTTATGTCCGTATTTTCTATATCCTAAAAGGTCGATATAAACATCTTTTCCGAATTTTGCTCTGAAATCAGCAGCAAAGTGAATAGCGTGAACAACCGCTTCAGCATCGTCAGCATTCACGTGCATTACAGGAGATTCTGTAACTTTTGCGATGTCTGTACAATATGTTGAAGATCTTGCATCCATATAGTTTGTTGTAAATGAAACCTGGTTATTTACAACGATATGAACTGTACCTCCTGTTCTGTATCCTTCCAATGTCATCATCTGAGCCACTTCATAAGCAATACCTTGTCCGGCAATAGCTCCATCTCCGTGGATAATGATTGGCAATACTTTAGAATAATCTTTGTATTTATCATCTACTTTTGCACGGCAGATACCTTCTACCAGAGCAGCAACCGTTTCAAGGTGAGACGGGTTTGGAGTAAGGTTGATACAAACTTCTTCTCCTGAAGCTGTTTTGATCTTTTTAGAAGATCCTAAGTGATATTTAACGTCACCTGAGAATACATCTTCTTCGAATTCTTTACCTTCAAATTCTGAGAAAATCTGCTTGTAAGATTTTCCGAAAATATTCGTCAGTACATTCAGTCTTCCTCTGTGAGCCATTCCTAATACCACTTCATCTACTCCTAACTGAGAAGATCTTGAGATCAATTGATCTAAAGCCGGGATTAATGTTTCTCCTCCTTCTAATGAGAATCTTTTCTGACCTACAAATTTTGTATGAAGATAATTTTCAAAGGCAACAGCCTGGTTTAATTTTAATAAGATTTCTGTTTTTTCATTCGCAGAAAGATTCGGGTGGTTTTCGTTTACCTGAAGCCATCTCTTGATAAAATCTTTTTCTTCAACATTGTTGATATGCATATATTCTACTCCGATAGAATCACAGTAGATGCTTTCAAGGTGCTTGATCAAATCTGCCAAAGTAGCAGGTTCTTTCATTCCTGTTTCAACAGCACAGTTGAATTTTGTATTTAAGTCTTCTTTAGAAAGACCGAAGTTTTCGATGTCTAAAGTAGGTGTGTAGTGTCTTCTTTCTCTAACTGGGTTAGTTTTTGTAAAAAGGTGTCCTCTTGTTCTGTAAGCCTCAATAAGGTTTACTACTTTAAATTCTTTTTTGATGTGCTCAGGAACTTCTCCATTTGATACCGCCTGAGAAATCTGTTGTACTGCCGGGGCAGCATTGGCCGAAGCCTGGATAAATTGAATGCTATCGTCATCTCCATAGTTCTCTAAAGCAAAATCGAAGCCTTGAAAGAAGGCTTTCCATGATGGTTCTAGAGAGTCCGGGAATTTTAAGTATTGTTGGTATAAATCCTCAATTAACTGAGAATGAGCTGCGTTTAGGAATGAAAATCTGTCCATTATTACAGTTTATCTATTTATTAAAATTTATTTGTAGAATTAATCTTCAAATTTAATAAAAAAAACCGAGTTAGAACAGTCTCAAACCGTTAAAAAAACTTAAGAAAAAAATAATTAAAGGAAATTTACTTATATACTGATAATGAGATCTTAACATTCGTATCCTGTCCTTCCATCGGACGTTCAATAAAGGTCTGACGAATCTCATTGAAGCGCATCTCGTCTTTTTTGGCTTTCTGAATCAACTGCTGGATTGCCCGAATTCGTCCCTCATAGTTGCCTTTATAGTAAATCACGTAATTTTGAGACGGATTTACGGACCTAAAATTGAAATTATTATCAGATACTCCAATTTTCTTAGAAAGTGGAATTCCGAGGAAATAAGAAACCTCCTTGTCTTTGTAATTATCCGCATCAGTAATCAGGATCGGATATCCGAATTCATCATCTTTTTTACCAAGGTCCATCGTCACGAAATTATAAACTTTGTTATAATTCATCACGATATTTTTGTAAAGAGCATCTTTTTTGTTGGATGTACTCACATTGATCCCCAACAACTGCTTATCTTCTTCTTTTTCCACCATCAGACTGTCATACTTGATGGCTGCCATCTGGTTATCTTTTTCTACTTTATTTCCTAAAGAGTTTTTAAGATTTGCCATGCTCTTGTCTATATTTTCAGCAAAGCGGTCTTCCGTCCAGAAGTTCTCTACCCTTCTCCAAACAGATAGTTTAGGGGTATGGACGTACCAGATTATTTTTGTTTTTTCTGCAGAAACAGGCTTAAATTTAACGTCAACCAGTGTTGGATTTTCATTTTCATCCTGAAAAAGCTGATATTTCAGCGTCTTGTTAAGATTCTCATATCTGATGAACATTTCCCCATCGCTATCATTTTTAGGATCCACATAGCTGATGGCACTTCCCTGTCCTTCATAAGGCGTATAGTAATCGATATCTATAGATTGTGAACTGGTAAAAAAGTTGTTCCATCTTGTGAAGTTCTGAAGATTGTTAAACTGAGCAAAAACTTTATCCACAGGATAATCGATCTCTTTTTCAATCGTGAAATTTTTGCTTTCCTCCACAAAATAGTACATGGAAGCAGCATAAGCTCCCCCCAACAGAACAATGATAAAAGTTAATATCTTAAAAATACGCATCGCACAAAAGTAATACAAATAAAAAAAGTGACCAATATGCTGATCACTCTGATTTTATGTTTAACAATAATTAACCTAGTTTATGGCTGGAAGCTGGGTGAGGGAAGCTGGAGGTTACTATTCGGCAGATAATTACTAATTATTTTTGATTAAAATTTTCGACCTTACCCAATAAACAGGAATTTTATATGATAAAATCTCTGGTCATCCTTCGTCCTTAATAACTTCTATCTTCCAGCATCCATCTTCCTTTCTCTTACCCTATATGGGTTCCCGGCGCCACTACAGCTCCTTTTTTCACGACCACAATCCCGTCCTGTACCGAATAGGTTCCATAATCTCCATCCGGGATATGTTTTCCTCCAATAATCTTCACATTGTCACCAATATAACAGTTTTTATCAAGGATTGCTTTTTCTATATAACAATATTTTCCGATCCCCATATTAGGGCGGCCACTTCTGTCGTTCAGCACAATTTCTGTGGTATTCTGGTAAAAATCGGCGCCCATGACGTAGGAATTCACAATGGTACTTCCTTTATCAATTCTCGTTCTGTTCCCGATCACCGAATTTTCAATTTTATCAGCCATGATGATACATCCGTCTCCAAAAACCGCCTTACTCACATAAGATCCGTTGATTTTTGATGGAGGAAGCATCCTTGCTCTGGTATAGATAGGAGAAGAAGAGAAAAGATTAAACTGCGGCAGATCCAAACAAAGGTCAAGATTCGCTTCGTAAAAAGATTCTATGGTTCCAATATCTGTCCAGTAGCCTTCATACTGATAGCTCAAGGTCTTATATTTCCCAATAGAACTTGGAATAATATCTTTTCCAAAGTCATCACCTGCACCTTCATCAAACATCTTTTTAAGGATACTCCTGGTAAAAATATAGATTCCCATAGAAGCCAGATATTCTTTTCCGGCTCGTTTATTTTCTTCTGAAACTTCAGATTTCAGCCCTTCCAGCATATCATAATCGGGCTTTTCATAGAAAGAAGTAATATTTCCTTCATCATCCGATTTTAAGATCCCAAAACCAGTGGCATCTTTTGCATTCACAGGAATTGTTGCAATGGTAAGATCACCCCCATTTTCGATATGAAAATCGAGCATTTCTCTGAAATCCATCTGATACAGCTGATCTCCTGAAAGAATCAGGATATAGTCATAATCATATTTTTCCAGGTGTTTCATAGACTGGCGTACAGCATCTGCCGTCCCTTGATACCAGCTTTCATTTTCTACATTCTGTTCGGCTGCCAGAATATCGACAAAACCTTTACTAAAAATATCAAAGTGGTAAGAATTCTTGATATGTGAATTGAGGGACGCAGAATTAAACTGCGTTAAAACCAAAATCTTATTCAATCCCGAATTCAGACAGTTTGAAATAGGAATATCTACCAGTCTGTATTTTCCTGCAATAGGTACAGCAGGTTTTGATCTGGAATACGTTAGCGGGAATAGCCTTGTCCCTCTGCCTCCTCCTAAAACAATGGAGATTACATTTCGATTCATAAATATCTTGCGTTTTTTTATTTTATTAAGTTTACTGTTCTATTCTTAGTGTTTACTGCTACTTTAAAGCATTCTTTATTTTCATATTTCAGATTCGGATTAACTACTACAACTTCATATTGTCCCTGATCATTAAGTTCTTTAACTTCTTTATCCACATTATCAATGGGAATATTGTGATCTCTCAGCATACTCCTGAATAATGTATTGACAATCAAAACATCCATTACATCTGCACTTTTGAAGGCAAAATCTTCTATATCCTTATGATATTTTGCTTCCCAGCCCGTCCCATATTTCCTGGTAATAGCGGCCCATGTTTTTTTGTTAGCTCTGTTTATTTTTTTTTCCAATTCATCATTAATAATACACTCACCTGTATGAACGGTTTTTATTTTCCACTTTTCAGAAATACCATTGGCAGCCTCTTCGCCATAGCTATCTTTAAGACCGGATCCGTATAGCCAGAAATAACCATTCCGAAGTCCATCGTCTTCCTTTTTACAGGAAGAGATTATGATTACTATGAATAAAAAGGAAAAAAACTTGGTCATATTAGCTATTATATAAAGCTATGTATTTTTCTGCAGATTTCTCCCATGCAAAATCAAAATTCATGTTGGCATGAATAAGTTCTTTCATCACTCCTTTTTGATTATAAATTGCCATTGCCCTGTTCATCGCATGTACAACATCATCTACACCCGGATACGTAAAATTTAGTCCTGCTCCACCGGTTGAAATATCTTCTACGGTATCTCTAAGGCCGCCCGTATATCTTACTACAGGAACGGTTCCGTATCTCATGGAATACATTTGATTCAGTCCGCAAGGCTCAACTCTGGAAGGCATCAGAAGAAAATCTGCCGAGGCGTATATCTTATGAGAAAGATGTTCTTTATATCCCAAATCCAGGGCAAAATTGGTGTAGGTATAGTCGTATTCTTTCAGCTTATTTTCAATGTAGGTGTTTCCTGAACCTAGAATCATAATATTTAAAGCTCCATAACTTTGTTTGATGCTTCTCCATACTACATCCGGCAGCAAATCTGCTCCTTTTTCTGTGGCAAATCTCCCGATAAAGGCAAAAAGAGGAAGTTCAGGTTTCAGACCATATTCCTTACAGAGTTTTTCTTTATTTTTTTTCTTCTGAGCGACTGCATTTTTACTGTTAAAATTAAAATCCAGCATCGGATCAGTTTCAGGATTCCAGACTTCTGCATCAATACCGTTGATGATACCGTATGCTTTCCCGAATTCCTGACGAACGAGACTTTCCAGTCCTCGGAAGCTTATAAAAAGTTCTTCCAGGTATCCTTCGGAGACGGTAGTAAAGGCATCAGCACATTTGATCATGCTTGCCAATGGATTCATAAACCCATTCCAGTCCATTTGTCCCCATTTGTAAGAATCAAAAGAAGGCATATAATTCGCCATATTCCAGCTCATCATTCCCTGATATTCGCCGTTGTGGATGGTGCCTATCGTTTTTACTCCTTTTAAGAATTCAAATTCCGCACAGTTTTCTACCATAAAAGGAACCAATCCGGTATGATAATCATGGCAGTGCAGTACATCGGGACGGATTTCCATGGCACACAACCAATGCAATACCCCATGTTGAAAAGCAAGAAACTGGAAACTTTCATCCTTGTATCCATAAGGATTGTCTCTATCTAATAATCCGGGAATTTTCACCATGTATAATTCAAATCCCAGAACATTTGTTTTTTCTTTCATAACCTGAACCTTCAACATATTATCAGGTCCCTGATGAATAAACCCATCAAAAACCAGATCAAATTCATGTTCATAAACAAAGGGTTTATTGTACCATGGCATCACGACCTTGGCATCTATTCCTTTTATTTTATTCTGATATTTCGGCAGTGCTCCGACTACATCCGCAAGACCTCCTACTTTAGCTACAGGATAACATTCTGTGCTTAAATGATAAATAACCATCCTTTATCTTTTGTGTTTAATTCTGTGTAATTTATACTTTTTATCTTTCTTTTGTTTCAAAATAATACCTGACAATGGAGGAAGCCTTACAGTCATTGATTTCTGATGCCCTCTCCATTCTTCATGTTTTTCTTCCACTATTTCAGGCTCTACCCCGCTTCCGCAGTATTTTTCATCATCGGAACTCAAAACAACTTCCCAGTGAGTCCCTGCAGGAATCCCAATTTTATAATCCAGTACTTTTGGAGCCAGATTCAGAGCTACCATCATCATATCATCTCTTTTTTTGCCTTTTCTGAGATATACATACACTGAGTTCTCCATATCATCTGCCTCCACCCATTCAAAACCGTGCTTGTCAAACTGATTTTCATACAATGCTGTTTCTGATGTGTACAAATGATTAAGTTCTTTGACGATTTCCTGCATTCCTTTATGAACAGGGTATTTCAGCAAATGCCAGTCGAGACTCTTTGTAAAGTTCCATTCGCTGGTCTGCCCGAATTCGTCACCCATAAAAAGCAGTTTGGCCCCGGGGTGGGTGTACATGTATACATATAAGGTACGCAGATTGGCAAATTTCTGCCATTCGTCCCCTTTCATTTTATAAATAAGACTTGCTTTTCCGTGTACGACTTCATCATGTGACAAAGGCATCATATAATTTTCATTATACATGTACATAGAAGCGAATGTCAGCTTGTGGTGATGGAACTTTCGATTATCAAAATCTTCTTTAAAATAATCCAAAGTATCATGCATCCATCCCATCATCCATTTCATTCCAAAACCTACTCCACCATCATGAACGGGTTTTGTAAGCATGGGGAAATCTGAACTTTCCTCAGCAATCGTCATAATAGAGTCTCCAAATTCCTTATAAACCGCTGTGTTGAATTCCTGTAAAAAGGCTTTCGCTTCCAGATTTACATTATCTCCATAGATATTAGGTTCCCATTCACCTTCATTTCGTGAATAATCCAGGTGAAGCATAGAAGTTACGGCATCTACACGCAATCCGTCAACATGATAGCGGTCCAGCCAGAACATCGCATTTGAAATCAGAAAAGATTTCACTTCATTTCTTCCGTAATTGAAAATATGTGATTTCCAATCGGGATGAAACCCTTTTCTCGGATCTTCATGTTCATAGAGGTATGACCCATCAAAACGGTGAAGACCATTAGCATCTCCCGGAAAATGTGATGGAACCCAGTCCAGGATAACTCCTATTTCATTTTTATGAAGTTCTTCAATGAGAAACATCAGATCCTGAGGTGAACCGAAACGTGAAGTCGCTGCATAAAAGCCCGTAATCTGATATCCCCAGCTTGGGTCATACGGATATTCCATCACCGGCATAAATTCTACATGAGTAAAACCCATTTCTTTGATATAAGGAACCAGTTTTTCAGCAATACCCCGGTAATTCAGAAAACGATCGGGATAATCTCCTTCCCTTACCCACGAAGCCAGATGAAGTTCATATACAGATAGAGGAGCTTCCAGCGTATTTTTTTTCCAGCGGTTATCCATCCATTCCTGATCACTCCATTCATACCAGGTTGTGGAAACCAATGAAGCCGCCTGGATGTTCTGTTCCCAGCTTGATGCATAAGGGTCACTTTTCTCCAGGATCTCTCCTCTTGGTGTTTCTATAGCATATTTGTATAATGTTCCCCAGGTTAATCCTTCAATAAATCCTTCCCAGATTCCTGATTCGTCCCATCTTGGAAACAAAATATGATCTTTATGATTCCAGTTATTAAAATTTCCAATCACGGAAACTTTCTTTGCATTAGGTGCCCACACTGAAAAGTACACGCCCTTCACGCCATCTTTTTCTGCAGAATGTGCTCCAAATTTACCATACAGCTTATAATGTCTACCTTCTTTGAAAAGATACACATCATGATCGGTGAAAAGCGTGTAGGTTTTAACAGAATTCATCAATATCAGTTTATATTTATAATTTCCTTGAAACTACGAAAAATACTGACAACAGCGATTAATTATTCATCAAATAATTATCAATATCATTTCGTGTTTTGTCTTTCTATCAAATATATCATTTTTTAGCTCACATTTTTATGATTTCAAAACAATCTTTTTTTATAAATTTAGCATCACTATTTTTATTAAACACATACGATGAGGTTTGAACTTTATACAGAAGAAAAAGATGACAGGCCGGTATTTATCACCGGAAATTTCAACAATTGGAACCCTAAGGACTACAATTTTCAGCTTAAACAAGAGGATTCTCTTCATTATTTTATCGAAATCGAGGATCAGCTCCTTCCTGAAGACATTGAATACAAATTCACAAGAGGAGGCTGGGAGAATGGGGAACTGGATCAATATGGCAATATCACCCCCAACCGGAAAGTAAAAAAATCAGCAGGTAAAGCGACTGATACTATAAAAAAATGGAGGTTGAACTGGGGACCGTTCAAAGAAGAATATTTTCCCACCGCAGAGGTAATTTCCGAACAATTCTATATCCCGCAGCTCGACCGTTATCGTAAAGTATGGGCACTGCTTCCTTACGACTATCATACTACTGATAAGCGTTATCCGGTGCTGTATCTTCAGGATGCGCAGAATTTGTTTAATGAAGGAAGTGGGTTCGGGAACTGGGAAATTGACAAAAAACTATCTATCCTTGCAGAATACGGCCGTGGTGATCTTATCATCATCGCGATAGAGCATGGCAGTGAAGAAAGAATCAAAGAATATATTTTCGATAACGATCATGTTGCCAACGGTTCTGAGGGTAAAAAATACATCCGCTTTATCGCAGATACTTTAAAGCCTTTTGTGGATGAAAACTACAGAACCAAAAAAGACCGCGACAATACCGGAATCGGAGGAAGCTCATTAGGTGCACTAATCAGCATCTACAGCGGATTCCTTTACCCTGAAGTATATTCCAAATTATTGATCTTCTCCCCTTCACTTTGGGTAGAACCAAATAACAATTTCCCCATGATGAACTTCCGGGTTCCTTTTAAAACAAAAATATATCTCTATGGTGGCGGTCAGGAAGGCTCTAAGATGGTCAAAAGGATTCATATTTTTGAAGAATATCTGAAAAGATGGGAAGAGAAAAAGCTTTTTGATTTTGAATTTAAAACCAATATCAATCCTGAAGGTACCCATAATGAATTTTACTGGTCACAGGAATTCCCAAGAGCTATTGAATGGCTGTTTTATGATAATACAGAAAACCCTGTAGAAGTGAAACCACAACAACAAAGCATTAAAAACTAAGGATACAAAATCACTGAGCAAAATTCAGGCATATGAAATTGGTGATTGCGTACGATCTTAGAAAAAAAATAATATCAATTTATGAAACTAATTAATAAAAAAAACAAAAATTACACCCAGGTTTTCCATGTATTCACAGAGGAAGAATGGACTAAAACCAGTAAAAATTTCAATAAAAATATTTCTACTTTTTTCACGGGAAAGAAGTATGAAGTTTTCATCAATGCTCATGAAGAAGGAATTACCTATTTCATCGGATTAGGAAAATCGACATTACAAAACTTCGAAATCCAGCAGGTTGCTGCCAAATTCTCACAGACACAGAAAGAAAAACTGCAGGCTGTTCCTACACTGGCACTGGCAGATTTCATGAATGAAAAACAATTTGAAGAATTGGTCAAAGGTCTATTGGCTGGAACGTACAACTACCCTTTTGAAAAAACACATGCTTTCTGGAACACAAAATTTGAATTGCATTTTGAGAATTTAAGCCAAAAGAAATTAGACCATATCAGCCAGAAAACAGAAGCCTTAATTAATGGGCAAACCGCTTGCCAGGACTGGCTTAACAAGCCTGCTAATCTTAAAAAACCGGATATTTTCAGTGCTTATCTAAAAAATCTGGCTAAAAAACATGAATTAAAATATACGGTCTTCAACAGAAAAAAATGTGAGGAACTTGGACTGGGCGCTTACATTGCCGTTAACCAGGGAAGTGCCTATGATGCAGCCTTCACTATTTTAGAATATAAAACTACGGTTAAAAATGCCAAAACTTTCGGACTGGTCGGAAAATGTGTCCTTTTTGACACAGGTGGTATATCATTGAAAGATTCAACCAACCTGCATTATATGAAATCTGATATGGGGGGAGCAACAGCTGTTCTGGGAGCATTAATCTATGCTGCTGAAATGGAACTTCCTGTCAATATTGTAGCTGTTCTTCCTATCACAGACAACGCCATTTCCGAAAAAGCACTGATCCCAAGTGATGTTATCAAAGCTTATAACGGAAAGACTATTGAAATCATTGATACCGATGCTGAAGGCCGACTGATTCTTGCCGACGGATTGTCTTATCTTTCTAAAAACTATAAGACCGATCTCATGATTGATCTGGCTACTTTAACAGGAAGCTCAGTACGAATGTTCGGAGACACTTGTGCCGCCATGTTCTCCAATAATGAAGAATTGAAAAACACGCTTATAAGAACCGGAGATCAAACCAACCAAAGGCTCTGGAATCTGCCTTTATGGGATGTATGGAAAGATGACTTTAAGTCTGATGTAGCTGATATGAAAAACATCTCCCTGAAGCCTATCGGAGACTGTATCATTGCTGCAAAATTTTTGGAACAATTCATTGAAAATCATCCTAATTGGGCCCATCTTGATATTGCTGGAGTAGCCTTCGGAAGCGTAGGCTATGCCAAGGAAAAAGCGGCTACCGGTTTTGGAGTTCAATTGCTCGTGGATTTAATCGAAAATTATCACTAAAAATTAGTTTTTTACAAAAAATCTCTGTATAATTGATTAGTGAATTTTCAAAAACACACGATATTGCATTTTTTACTATTAATAAAATAATAAACAAACGCTTTTATTTTTGAAAATTCACTAAATATTAAAAAACATTATATGGAGAAGAAAACTATTGTGTGTATTTCGTGCTATTACAAAGGCTACGATTTTATGGACGAAATGAAGAATCTCGGCAATAAAATCATCCTGGTAACTTCAGAAAACCTTAAAGAAAAAAACTGGCCATGGCATGCCATTGAAGAGGTGTTTTATATGCCCGAACTCAAACCGTCCGTATGGAATCTGGAACATCTGATTCAGGGATTTTCCCATCTCATGAAAACCAGAAAAGTAGATGCTGTAGTGGCATTGGATGATTATGATGTAGAGAAAGCAGCATTAATCAGAGAAACATTCCGTATTCCTGGAATGGGACAAACGACTCACCGCTATTTCAGAGATAAACTGGCGATGCGGCAAAAAGCTAAAGATTCCGGGATCAGTGTTCCTGAATTTACAGCTGTATTCAATGAAAATGAAGTCAATGAATTTACAGACCTCGTTCCTGCACCATGGGTACTGAAACCCAGATCGGAAGCTTCGGCATCAGGAATTAAGAAAATAACGACCCAAGAACAGCTGCATGAAGCATTAGATATTCTTGGGGAAGAACGTCATCTTTTTTTACTGGAAAGTTTTAAACCAGGAGATGTTTACCATGTAGACAGCCTTACTTTCAATAAAGAGATTGTATTTACTTCTGCTTCAAAATATCTGGCTCCGCCCATGCAGGTTTCGCATGAAGGAGGTGTATTTCGTTCCAAGACTCTGGGAAGGTACTCTGAAGAATTTAAAGCGCTGGAAGAAATTAACGCCAAAGTCCTTTCCAATTTTGGACTTATCAATGGTGCTACCCATACAGAATTTATCCGCGGAAAAGAAGACGGAAAATGGTACTTCCTTGAAACATCATCAAGAGTTGGCGGTGCTCACATTCCTGATTTGGTGGAGGCTTCAAGCGGAATTAATATCTGGAGAGAATGGGCTAAAATTGAAGATGCTCTTTTGAGAGGTAATCATTACAGTATCTCACCTCCTACAGGATATTATTCCGGGCTGATTGTTGCCCTGATTAAGGATAAAGAGCCCGATTACAGCAATTTTGAATGTGAGGAAGTCGTGAAATTCCTTCCGATAGATTATCATGTTGGGATTGTTTACAAATCCAGTGATGCCTCCATTATACAGGACAGGCTGGATTCTGCCGCAGAAATGATTCATGCGGACATGCTGAACATTCTACCTCCCAAAAGCAACAAGCTTACTTCCTAGATCATGAAGTCCAATATTGACATCAAAAATGTTATTGAATTCATAATATATAATCTTCCAGGAGAATCCATTCTAAAACGTAACTTAGAAAACATAAGTCCTAGAAAATGACATAACAAAGTATATTATCAGATCATTGACTCTCATAATGCCAATACACTGGGCTCAAAATGGATTTTTAAAGAATATATAATCCTGAAACATCCAAAACTAGGTGCCCTTGTACTGGATGTTTTAGAAAAAGATCAGCCTGGAGGAATAGAATTTATCAATTTAATATAAAACACAATAGTAAAACTAAATAAGGAAAAATGCCTCACATAGAACATACAGAATATTATTCAAATATATTGGGAACAAGTCTCCAGGTAGAGGTGACCGGGCATTACGGTCATCCTATCATCATGTTTCCTACTTCTCAGGGACAATATACCCAGAACCATGATTTTCATCTGAACGGAAGCATCAACTGGTTTATAGAACAAGGAAAAGTAAAACTTTACAATGTACAGACCATCGACAAATGGAGCTTTTATGATGACAATATATCTCCTCAGCAAAGAATAAGAAACTATGAACGATATGTACAATTCCTGATCAAAGAATTTGTACCCTACATTCAGAAACTTCATAAGACCCATCGTGTAGCGGTTGCCGGAGCCAGTTTCGGTGGATATCACGCTGCGAACTTTGCTTTTAGATTTCCTGATGTAGTTTCTCATCTTTTTTGCCTTTCAGGGGCATTCAGCATAAGAAACTTCATGGATGGCTATTCTGATGAGCTGGTATATTTCAACTGCCCAAGAGAGTTTATAAGAAATGATGAAGCATGGAAGTACAAACACATGCACATTGTATTAAGTACCTCTGATCAGGACATCTGTAAAGAAAAAAATGTTGAAATGGCTGAGATCTTAAGGATAAAAGGCATAGACTTCTGGTATGATGAAAGAAAATGGATCGGCCACGACTGGCCTTTGTGGAGAATGGTTTTCCCTACCTTCATAGGAGCCTTTTTCTCTTAAAAACAATAAAAAAGACAAATAGAAAAAAATATACACTCACCTTAAAAAACAAAAATTATGACAAAAAAAGTAGGAATTCTTTTCGGTATGGAAGACACATTTCCCTGGGCATTTATAGACAAAGTAAATGAATTGGGAGGCGGAGATATTATAGCTGAACCCGTTCATATTGATAAATTAGAACAGGGTGCAGATTATGGCTATGCAGTAATCATCGACAGAATTTCACAGGACGTTCCCTTTTACAGAGCTTATCTTAAAAATGCAGCACTCAACGGTACTTACGTTATCAACAATCCTTTCTGGTGGAGTGCTGATGAGAAATTTTTCAACAATGCACTGATGTCCAAACTGGGAATTCCACTTCCTAAGACGGTTTTGCTTCCTTCGCACGAAAGACCTGAGAATACTTCGGAAACTTCATTTAGAAACCTGAAATTTCCGCATGACTGGGAATATATTTTCAATTATGTAGGTTTTCCTGCTTATATGAAACCTCATGATGGCGGAGGCTGGAAAAGTGTTTACAGAGTTGAGAATCCTGATGATCTTTGGAACAAATTAGGAGAAACAGAGCAGTTGGTCATGATGGTACAGGAAGAAATTGTCTTTGATGATTATTACAGGGTTTACTGTCTGGGCAGGAAATATGTTCACATCATGCCTTACGAGCCTAGAAATGCGCCTCATTTACGATACGCTACCACCCATCAGACACAGGGTGAAGAGCTCAAAAAATTATTGAAGACTATTCATGATTATACGATTACCATGAATGAAGCTTTGGGATATGATTTCAATACGGTAGAATTTGCTGTAAGAGATGGCATTCCTTATGCGATCGATTTTTGTAATCCGGCTCCGGATGCAGACAAAAATTCTGTAGGAGAAGAAAATTTTGCGTGGATCATTGAACATGCTGCAAAACTAGCTATCGAAAAAGCCAAAGAATATTTTCCGGGGAAACCCAATATTACTTGGGGAACTTTCGTGAAAGATTCCATAAAATAATATTAAAAAAACAAAAAACACAAGAAGAATGCATCAGTTTACTATTGGAATTGAAGAAGAATATCAGATCATCGATGTAGAAAGCAGAGATCTGGTTTCTCATGTTTCAAAAATCATTGAAGGTGGCAAAGCGGTTTTAAGTGAAAATTTAAAGCACGAAATGCACGAATCTATGATTGAAATGGAAACCGGGATCTGCCAGAATATTCAGGAAGCCCGAGCAGAATTAACAAATTTAAGGCGACATCTCATCAATATCGCCCATGAACAGGGACTGCGTGTTTCCGGAGGAGGCACCCATCCATTTTCTCACTGGTCGGAAAACAATATCACTCAGGGAGAAAGATACATCAAAATCGTAGATGATATGGGAGATGTAGCCCGTGAAAATCTTATTTTCGGACTGCATGTTCACATCGGAATTCCGAACCGTGAAGAAGGCGTGAGAATTCAGAATGTAATGCGTTATTTCCTTCCTCACGTGTATGCCCTTTCTACGAATTCACCATTCTGGATCGGAAGATACACCGGCTTTAAATCTTACAGACAGGAAATTTTCGTGAAATTCCCGAGAACCGGTATTCCAAGTTATTTTAACTCTCTGGGGGAATTCGACAGCTATGTTGACCTTCTTATAAAAACAGGAACCATAGACAATGCTAAGAAAATCTGGTGGGATTTACGTGTACACCCTTTCTACCCTACGATTGAATTCAGAATCTGCGATATGCCGTTAAGGATTGATGAAACCGTATGCCTTGCAGCAATCATGCAGTGTTTAGTTGCTAAAATCTATAAACTTCACCAGCAAAACCTTAGCTTCAGAAGCTACAGAAGGCTGTTGCTGAACGAAAATAAATGGCGTGCTTCCAAAAGTGGTATCGAAGCTCATCTGATCGATTTCGGAAAAGAAGAATCTGTACCTTATCCTCATTTGTTAAAAGAACTTTTAGAGTTTATTGATGATGTGGTAGACGAGTTAGGATGCCGTCATGAAGTTGAATATGCCTGGAAAATCCTGGAAAACGGAACGGGTGCAGACAGACAGCTCCAAATCTTTAAGGAGACTGGTGATCTAAAGAAAGTCGTTGATTATATGATATCTGAAACAGAGTATGGCATAACACATGGTGAAAATGCTTCATAATATTTTTGGTAACTTTACAAAAAATATGATGTAATGAAAGATATTCGAATTGCTCTGCTGGACATGAACAACAATCATGTGAATCAAGGCTTTAGAAACATTAAAGAAATTTCTGAAGCATTTCAGCAGAACTCTGAAGAAAATATTGTCATCAAGACATTTGATGTGAGATTTAAAGATGAAATGCCGGAAATTGGAGACTTTGATATTTTTATTTCTTCAGGCGGACCGGGAGATCCACACCGTGAAGGGTTGCCTTGGGAAGACCGATTTGCTCATTTTTTAGATGCTGTTTTTGAACACAATAAACACAGTGAAGATAAAAAATACCTTTTCCTTATCTGCCATTCATTTCAGCTGGCAAGTATTCACTGGCAACTGGGTAATATCTGCAAAAGAAAATCTTATTCTTTTGGAGTAATGCCTGTTCATAAGTCGGAGGAAGGGAAGCAAGAATTTTTATTCAAAAATCTTAAAGATCCTTTTTATGCTGTAGACTCCAGAGCCTACCAGTTTATTGAGCCGGATCATGACCGTTTAGAAGAACTGGGAATGACCGTGATGGCGATTGAAAAATTCCGTCCTCATATCAATCTGGAAAGAGCGGTAATGGCAGTTCGTTTCTCTAATGAAATTTTTGGCACACAGTTTCACCCCGAAGCTAATCCTGAATCTTTGATTGAAAATCTTAAAGATGAAAAAAACAGAGAAGCGATGATTGAAAATTTCGGAATGGAAAAATATCTTGAGACCATGGACAGAATAGATGATGAAGATAAAATTATCCTGACCAGAAATCAAATCCTTCCGAGATTCCTTCAGTTTGCAAAAAAAAACATTTTGAAAGAAGCTGAATCTTTGGTTTAAAAGGTTAAATCAACATCAACCACAAAAGTCACAAAAGAGAAGTGAATACTTAAGTATAATAAGCAATCATAAAGAATGCTGAGAACAACACTTAAGCTTTTTTGAAAATTTTTGATTTTCAAATTAAATAAGCCTATTTATAAAAAGTGTATTTAAAACTTTTATATTCTAAAAAACTTTTGTGCCTTTTGTGATAAAAATCAAATCGGGTAGAAATGCTCGATTTTTTAACATCACAAAGAAAAAATATGATCCCAAAATACAGAAAACAATTTAACCAGGAGTTTTCACAAGAAAAGTACAGTCAATTAAAAAATATACTGGCAGAAAAAGGAAGCATAGAACCTACTTTCAGAGTTTCAGAAAGCCCTATTTTTTTGACTAAAAAATTTGAAAGTCAACTTATTGAAGCCAGTGAAAGCATTATCAGCCAGATTAAAGCGCTTCCTGCAGAAACACTTCAGAAAGCCATTCCTGACAATTGCAGAGTTCCCAATGATACCAATCAGCCTCATTTTTTTACCATAGATTTTGGAATCTGCAAAAATGAAAACGGCGAAATAGAACCTCAGCTGATAGAGCTTCAGGCATTTCCTTCTCTATATGCTTTCCAGAAAGTATATGAAGAAACATATTGTGAAGTCTATCCTTTTATTTCAGAAATCAAAAATCCTATGCCTCATGAAACCTTCAAAAATTATTTGAAGGAACTCATTGTTGGGGAAGAAAATCCTGAAAATGTCATCTTGCTTGAAATCTTCCCGGAAAGACAGAAAACAGCCATTGATTTTGCTCTGACCGAGAAATTATTAGGAATCAAAACAGTATGTCTGACAAAAGTAAAAAAAGAAGGCAAGAAACTGTACTATGAAAATAATGGAAAACTAACGGAAATTAAGAGAATTTACAACCGTGTCATATTTGATGAACTGGACAACATTCCTGATCTCGTTACAGAATTTGATTTCCGTGAAGAAGTTGATGTAAAATGGGTCACTCATCCCAACTGGTTCTTTAAAATCTCAAAGTTCCTTTTGCCATTGCTACAGCATCAGTTTGTTCCAAAGAGTTACTTTTTGCATGAGTTTCCCAACAACGAAAATCTTGAAGATTTTGTCTTGAAACCACTATTCTCCTTCGCAGGAAGCGGTGTTGATTTAAATCCTACAAAGGAAATTACCGATTCTATTCAGGATAAGGAAAATTATATTTTACAGAGAAAAGTACATTACGCACCTATTTTTGAAGATATCAATGGAGAGTTTTCAAAAGCAGAAATCCGTTTATTGTACATTTGGCGGGAAAATGATGAACGTCCTATCCTATTGGAAAATTTGGGAAGAATGACCAAAGCTGCAATGGTAAATGTAGATTTCAATAAAAAAGATGCCATCTGGATCGGAAGCTCAAATGCATTTTTTGGATAAAATAACTTTAAAAACTAATATACACATGGAAGAAAGGTCTACACCTTTTGAAGAATTTGACACCCCAAACAATTTTACAAGAAGAAGAAATTTATTGCCTGTATGGATTAAAATTTTCTTGTGGATCTTTTTAATTGGAGGAGCACTAGCTGTTATTTTGTTGATGGCTGGCCCTTTTTTATCCCATACTGACTTATCATTATATGGAATAAATGCCAATCATTCTTATTCAATGACGGGCCTTTTGATCTGTAGCTTGTTTATCTACAAAGGTATTGTTGCCTATGGACTTTGGTTTGAGCAAAAATGGGCGGTACAGGCAGCAATAGTTGATGCGATCATAGGCATTGCTATTTGCTTAATCATGATGGCGATCATCCCATTTACTGTTCCTAATATTAATTTCACCCTTAGATTAGAGCTTATTCCGCTGTATTTTTATCTTGTAAAAATGCAGAAAATAAAGACAATTTGGGAAAACTCATAAAATAAAACCTCCGATATTTCGGAGGTTTTATTGTTATAGCTCTTTATTATCTTTAAGGAATCTCCCTATCTATTTTATTAAAATCCCACCGAAAAATCTATTCATACTGATTTGTTCACATTTCAAAAGCTCTACCAGACAAAACGCATTCTTTTGATTTTAAACAACTTAAATCATTGTAGTACAATTGTAGTACAGCAACATCACCAAATTTCTTTTACTTTCGCTTAAAGTTTTCGAAAATTTCTCATTGTAAATAATAGTAAAAAATTCAATAATAAAATCTTAAAATTATGCGAAGTTTAAAAAACATATCTGCTGCGGTATTATGCTTATCTTTTTTGTCAAGCTGTAACAATCCCAAGAAAGAGAATGGATCAGATCTTAATAATTATGTAGATGCTTTGGTAAAACCTGTGATGGAGAAAAATAAAATTCCGGGGTTAAGTATCGCCATAACGATAGATGGAAAACATACTTTTTTCAATTACGGATTGGCTTCAAAAGCAGACCAGATAGAAGTTACCAATAAAACGTTATTTGAACTGGGTTCTGTAAGCAAAACTTTCACAGCTACCTTAGCCAGTTTATCACAAATTAATGGAACGCTTAACTTATCTGACCCGGTGAGCAAATACATGCCTGAACTGAAAAATACAGCATTTGACCAAATAAAGCTTTATAATCTGGGAACACATACTGCAGGAGGATTTACACTGCAACTGCCTGAGGAGATCACTAACAATGAACAACTCATTCATTATTATCAAACATGGAAGCCTGATTATCCTGCAGGTACTCAAAGGATGTACACCAATCCAAGCATTGGCCTGCTAGGGGTTATTGCAGGGAAAACGATGAACCAACCTTTCACAAAAGCAATGACTGAAAATGTCTTTGCTAAAATTGGGTTAAATAATACATTTTATGAAGTACCCGCTGAAAATATGAGCCAATATGCATTCGGTTATAGTAAAAATGATGAACCGATCCGCGTAAACCCAGGAGTTTTGGCAGACGAAGCTTATGGCGTGAAATCATGTACACAGGATATGATTACGTTTGTGGATGCCAACATGGGAATGGGGAACATTGACCGTAAATTATCTGCCGCAATAATGAATACTCATACCGGCTACTTTAACACCTCAGAAATGACACAGGATCTTATCTGGGAGCAATATAATTATCCGGTAACACTGGAACAGCTTCAAAAAGGAAATTCAGCGGATATGGCCTTTAAGCCCAACCCCGTGAAGGAAATTCTTCCTCATCAGAAACCGACAACAGGTGTATTGATTAATAAAACAGGGGCTACAAACGGTTTTGGAGCTTATGTAATGTATGTTCCTTCGAAAAAAATTGGTGTCGTAATTCTTGCCAATAAAAACTATCCCAATTCTGAAAGGATTACTATTGCTTATAAACTCTTATCTTATTTAGAAAAGTCTGAAAAATTATAATCAATCACAATGAAATGTCTCAGAAATACCTGAGACATTTTTATTTAAATTATAATCCTAAAACCCAGGTTCCTAAGTCCATATCAGCGGGTAATTCGAGTTTCTTTTTAAGTCTGTATTTCTTGGTTTCCACCGCTCTTACTGTTACATTTCCGCATTGGCCAATTTCTTTATTGGTCAGATTAAGCCTTACATAAGCGATAAATTTTATATCATGATTGGTAAGCTCAGGATAGTTTGAAGTCAGTTTTTTATGAAATTCCGGATACACTTCTTTAAACTTGCTTATGAAAAAAGGGTTATTGGACGTAGCCATTTTAGACAATTCATTAATGGAAGTATCTACTTTCTTTTTCAGTTGATCCGTTTCAATTATTTTTTCGCCGATGAGTTTCTTCTGTTCTTCAAGCAGCTGATCCCTTTTTTTATTCCGTTTCCGAATCATAAATATTGCGGCAATAGATACAATAGCAATACCAGCAATAGCAACAATAATGATGTAGAGATTATTTCTCTCTTTCTCCTGTTCAATGGCAAGATTATTAACGACCGAAGCAACGGCTTTTCTTTCTCCGGATTGGATGCTGTCATTGAGTTGGGTATATTTCACCAGATATTCATTTGCTTTTGGAATATCATGTAAAGCCAGATAAGTTTGATAGATCTTTTTATAAGTATCTATAATATCTGCACCACGATTTATTTTCAGATAAATGGGTAAAGATTCCTGATAATACTCGAGTGCCTTTGGATAATCTTTTTTCAGTGTGTACAGATTTCCACGTCTTGTTGCAATAGCTCCGTAAGCATGGAGTGAGCTGCTATTTTCTACGGCTAGTACAGAAGCCTTATTCAGGTAATATTCCACAGAATCAAGATGTTGTTTTCTGGATAAAAACTGTTCTGCAATTCTTACATAAATCTTAGGTTCGTTAGGAAAATCTTTTAATCCTTTTTCCCGCATGGCGTTAATGGAATCCGGGAGCTTTAAATCCTCAAAATTGGACCACTTCCAGATATAAACAAAAAATAAAGAATTTCTGTTCTCTTTTGTATCAGGGGCATGTTTAAGATATTCTATAGATTTATTCAGCTGAATATTAGCTTGGTTATAAAGGCCTAAAAAAGCATAGTTCCTTGCAATTTCATTACACAATCTGGCATTCAGTCCATTATTATTAACCAATTTAAGCTGTTCTTTCGCTTCCTCCAGATAATGCAGACTTTTCTGGTGCTCATCAAATGTAGAAAGGGCATTGGCAATATTAATATTAGCTAAAGCCTCTCCCTCGGGGTTATCATGTTTTTTATAATACTGAAGTGCGGCTATATTGTATTGAAAGACCTTCTTATACTCTCCTTTATTCTTATAGATACTCGTAATACTATCCAGCTTTTCCGGAGTATAGTTTTGAGAATAAGACTGTATAGAAATATAAAGAAAGAAAATAAATAGTGCCTTTTTCATAAAAACCGATCGTATGGCAAGTTAATAATTTTTATTTTTTCACTTTAAAAAAAATTAAATGTGTTTACAATTGATATTCAACTATTAGAAAACTATCTTCCAATCATCTACCATGTTCCAGGAGCAAAAAAAATTGCAATACGTTTTATTGGTTCCGTATTGCAATTTTAATAAGTTTATAAAGATTTATTTACACGTTTTTATCGTCTTCCAATAATTCTCTTGCCTGATATTCCTGTACCAGATCAATTGCATTAGAGATGACATCACTCAGCGCTGTAATAAACGTTCCTTCTTCTGCCATTCCCATAGCATGTTTTAATGCCTCTATTTCTTTTGGGATAATCTCATAGCTTACATCTTTTCCTGCAGACTGCATTCCTTCAATAATCAATCCATTGATTTCCTCTTCGGTTCTTCCACGAAGATGTTTTTCGTTTCGGATGATGATATGATCAAACATTCTTCCTGCTATCTTTCCGCATTCTCTGATATCGCTGTCTCTTCTGTCTCCAACACCGGAAATAATACCGATTTTCTTCGTAGACTCTACATTTTTAAGATAATCTTCAATGGCTTCGTATCCTGAAGGATTATGAGCAAAGTCGATCAGAACTTTAAAGTTTTTGAATTTAAAAACATTCAGTCTTCCCGGAGTAAGCTGAGCACTTGGGATAAAGGTTCTCAGAGAATTGGAAATATCTTCGATTCCAAAACCATAAAGGTAGCTCGCCAAGCTGGCCGCCAGGACATTTTCAATCATGAATTTTGCCTTCCCTTCCATTGTAATCGGGAAATCTTTGGCTTTTCCTATTCTGATCTTCCAGTCTCCTTTTTTAATGGTGACAAAACCTTCTTCATATACACATGTGATTTTTCCTTCTTTTGCAAATTTTATGATATGAGGATTATTTTCATCCATACTGAAGATCGCAACATTAGAATCAAGATCATTGATGATCCTCATAGAATATTCGCTGTCTGCATTCAGCACACTCCAGCCGCTTTTCTTTACGCTATCCAGCACGACCCTTTTTACTTTGGTAAGATCTTTTAAATTGTGAATATCATTCATTCCCAAATGATCTTCTTCAATGTTGGTAAGAACTCCGATATCACATTGTGAAAAACCAAGTCCGGAACGTAAAATACCTCCTCTGGCAGTTTCCAGAACCGCAAATTCTACCGTAGGGTCTTTTAAAATAAATTCTGCAGAAATAGGCCCTGTAGTATCCCCTTTTGTCAGCATCGTATTTTGGATATAGATCCCATCTGAAGTCGTGAATCCTACTCTATAGCCGTTGCTTTTTACAATATGTGAAATAAGCCTTGTAGTAGTAGTTTTACCATTAGTTCCTGTCACCGCAATGATTGGAATGGTAAAGGGTTTTCCTTGCGGGTAAAGCATATCCACTACCGGAGCCGCTACATTTCTTGGTAATCCTTCGCTTGGAGCCAGGTGCATTCTGAATCCCGGTGCTGCGTTCACTTCTATGATCGCTCCACCACTCTCTTTCAGGGGTTGTGTAAGATTCTCTGCCATCACATCAATACCACAGACATCCAGACCGATAATTTTGGAGACCCTTTCAGCCATGGTGATATTTTCCGGGTGTACCATATCTGTTACATCAATGGATGTTCCCCCCGTTGAAAGATTGGCTGTTGATTTCAGATAAACCACTTCTCCTCTCTGAGGAATCGTTTCCAGTGTGTAGTGCAGCTTCTCAAGCAGCTCCAATGTATCTTTATCTACCTCAATTTCGGTAAGGACATTTTCATGACCATACCCTCTTCTTGGGTCTTTATTTTCTTTTTCAATAAGCTGATGAAGATTAAGCTCACCATCTCCTACAACATGGGCAGGAACTCTTCTTGCCGCTGCCACCATTTTATTATTGATGACCAGTATACGGAAATCATAGCCTGTGATGTATTTCTCAACTATTACTTTTCTGGAATATTTCTGAGCATGTTCCAGACCTATTTTAGCAGCTTCCCAATCATTCACATTAATGGATGACCCTTTCCCGTGATTTCCATCCAAAGGTTTCAAAACAATGGGATATTCTATTTTCCGGATTACAGCATTCAAACCTTCTTCATCAACTATCAAATCTCCAATCGGAACCGGAATCGCTGCATCATGAAGCATTCTTTTGGTCAGTTCTTTATTACATGCGATATCCACAGCAATAGAACTTGTCTTTCCGGTAATAGTAGCTTGAAATCTCTGTTGATTTACCCCATACCCTAATTGTACCAGGGAATTTGTTCCTAGCCTGATCCATGGGATTTTTCTGGAAGCAGCTTCCTCCACAATACTTCCTGTAGATGGTCCCAGGCGGACACGTTCTCTGATCTCTTTTAATCGGTGAATGCATGCATGCATATCATACTCTTTCCCTTCTATAATAGCTCCTGCAATTTTCACGGATTCTTCCGCGGCATAAATCCCGGCATTTTCTTCAATATAATTGAATACCACATTATACACTCCCGGAGTTTTTGTTTCACGGGTTCTTCCAAACCCCACATCCATTCCTGCAAGGGTTTGTATTTCCAAAGCAATATGCTCAATGACATGCCCCATCCAGGTTCCTGTTTCCACTCTATGGAAAAAGCCTCCCTCTACTCCTTCCGAGCATCGATGGGTAATCAATGAAGGAATTAATTTTTCAATCCTTTCGCGGAAACCTTCTATTTTATTGGTAGGATAATCCTCCATTTCTTCTAAGTCCAACCTCATCTGTATCAGCTTCTTTCTTCTGATGCTCCAGATGTTAGGACCACGTAGTGCCTGAATCTTTTCGATTTTCATAGTCTATTGGCATTTTAACAGTTAACAATAACTCCTTTCATAGCCAAAGATAATGTAAAAGCCTAAATGAAACCATAGGTAAATTAAAGATTTATTAAAAAAATATTAATTTCTATTAATATTTCTAAATCATTAAAAATCAACTAAAGATGGCACAAAATTCGCGAAAGAATGTTAATTATTTTTTAATTTTGTACCATGATGAAACCTGTTGGAAAATTAATAGTTATTGGAGGAGCTGTAAACAAAGGAAGTTTTGCTGAAACCGATTATGATCAGAATATAGAAAAGAATCTTAATTTTTTTGAGCGTGGGATCTTACGAAAGATCATCAACGAATCAAAAAATAAAGAAGATTCTGTCATTGAAATCGTTACCACCGCTTCTCAAATTCCTCAGATCGTAGGCTCTGAATATAAAAAAGCATTTGAATTTCTCGGTGCTAAAAATGTAAATGTCCTTGACATCCACAACCGTGAAGAGGCCAATTCTGATGCGATGGTGGCAAGAGCCAATGCTGCAGATGTAATGATGTTCACCGGAGGAGATCAGCTGAGACTGACTTCTATTCTGGGAGGGACGAGATTTCATGATACCATTTTATTAAAATATCAGGAACAGGATTTTATTTATTCAGGAACTTCGGCAGGTGCTGCGGCAGCTTCTGAAAATATGATCTACCAGGGAAGCAGCTCTGAAGCCCTTTTAAAAGGAGAAATCAAAACAACCCAGGGATTGGGTCTTATAGATAATGTAATTATTGATACGCATTTTGTACAGCGAGGCAGAATCGGGCGTCTTTTTCAGGCAGTAGTTAACAATCCTAGAACATTGGGAATCGGGCTTGGAGAAGATACAGGACTTTTCATTCACAATGATGTAATGACAGCTGTAGGTTCAGGTCTTGTTATCTTGGTAGACGGAAGATTTATCAAGGATACCAATCTTACCAATATCAACCTTGGAGAGCCAATCTCTATTGATAATTTAACGGTACATGTGATGTCGATGAACGATCATTATGATCTTACCACAAAGACATTAACTATTGAGAACTCTCAGTTTAATCCAATACCACAGGATAAATAGTATGGGGTGCGGGGTTTTGAGATGCGAGATCTTGAGATTCGGGGTGCCGGGTTTTGAAAATACTATAAAACTCGAAATCACGGAACTCGGAACTCTCATTAATGCTGGATAGTAATAAAATCCTTATCTTTTCTTTGTATTAATAACCGGGATTCGTATTATTGACTATCATAAATACGGAACTCCGGAATACGAAACTTATATCTACTATGAAAATCATTATCCACGGCGGTTTTTTCTCTGAAAGTGACCAAAGCCATGAAGTAAAAACTGCAAAGCAGGAATCTTTAAAAGAAATAGCACAAAAAGCTTTTGATTATCTTGAAACTCATTCCGCTTTCGATACGGTGGCTTATGCTGTTTCACTGTTGGAAGACAATCCATTGTACAATGCCGGAATAGGCTCTCAGATTCAAAGTGACGGCGTTATCCGCATGAGTGCTGCGATTATGAATGGAGACACTCAGAAGCTAAGCGGAGTGATCAATATTCAGGATGTAAAGAATCCTATTTTTGTTGCTAAAGATCTGATCAGTGAAGATGATAGAGTTTTAGGTGGACAAGGCGCGAAGAATTATGCTAATGAACATGGTTTTGAAAATTTCTCCACGGAAATCCCTCAAAGAAGAAAAGAGTATGAAGCTAAGCTTAAAAACGGCGGAAAAGGTACTGTTGGCTGCGTAGCAATAGATCATGACGGAAAACTTGCCGTTGCTACTTCTACAGGAGGAAAAGGTTTTGAAATTCCCGGAAGGATTTCAGATTCTGCCACCGTGGCAGGAAATTATGCCAACGCATTCTGTGCTGTAAGCTGTACTGGTGTAGGAGAAGATATTGTCAGCAACGCTACAGCTACAAAAATCGTAACAAGAGTCACAGATGGAATGAGCCTTGAACAGGCTTTCAGCAAGACCTTTGAGGAGCTTAAAACCATTGACGGATTTGCAGGTGCCATCGCTATTGATAAGGATGGAAATATATACCATCAGGATTCCTATCCTACTATGGTCTTTGCTAGTTTTGACGGCAAAAATTTCAAAGTCTTCTCTTAAATTTAACATTTTTTTATAATTGTATTTATTTTTTTGGCACGTATTTTACATTAATAGTAATAACAAATTTTAATATTAATACATAAAAAAATAGAAATCATGGGAAACAAAACAAAAGGATTATTAGCTCTACTAGGTTTAGGTGCATTAGCTTATTGGAAATATAAGAACTCAAGCCCTGAAGATCAACAAGCTGTTAAGGATAAACTTAATACAGCAAAAGATAATCTTAACAAATGGGGAAATGATCTTAAAAGCAAAGCCAATGATGTTGCTTCCCAAGTTCAGGATAAAGTGGACGAAGTAAAAACAAAGGCTGAAGATTCTATCAGCTAACCAACAAAGAGCAGTTTTTTTTAACATTCATATATAGAAAAAGTCATCGTAATAGCACTACGATGACTTTTTAGTTTAATTAAACCACTACAGTTAGGAACCCATCTTAATTTTCTTAAAGACTTATCAAAACTTAATGGTTAAAAAACACCTTATTTTAAATTTTTATTTTTTCTGTGCTACTAATGCATACACAAGAGGTATTTTATTTCCGAACTGTGGAATTCTCCATTTTCCCTTTTCAACTTCCTCTACATGTCTGAAACATGGATAGGGCGACCAGTCGAACTCCTGGACAGCATTCAGTTGCAAATCTTTTTTAATCAGGTTGTCAAGAACTTCTGATAAAGAGTGATTCCACATTACATATTCCTGTACAATAGCTGCAGACTGATCTGCGTAAGTTCCTTCATAAGTTTCTACAATCGGTTTTTCATTAAAATAGTTGTAGGTAACTTTTGTAAAGTCATCATCAAACATCCAAACGACAGGATGAAATTCTGCCATGATAAACTGTCCTCCGGGTTTTAGGAAGTGATTGATAACGCCTGCCCATTTTTCAAGATCTGGAAGCCAGCCTATTGTACCATAGCTTGTATACACGATATCAAATTTCTGATCCAGAACATTCGGCAGTTCATATACATCCGAACAGATAAATTCTGTATCAGTTCCACACTTTTGTGCAAGGTCTCTGGCTGTATCAACCGCTTTGTCAGAAAGATCAATCCCGGTAACTTTTGCACCCATTCTTGACAGTGAAATAGAATCCTGCCCGAAATGGCACTGCAAATGCAGAATAGTCTTTCCTTTTACATCTCCCAGAAGTTCCAGTTCTATTGAATTCAGTGAGGTTCTTCCCTTTAAAAATTCATCTACAAAGTAGAAATCCGACTTCAAATGCGGTTCTACTTTAGCATTCCACGATTTTTTGTTTATTTCTAAGTAATTTTCCATGGTTTAAGTTTAAAATAGTTTTAGTTTCCCTGAATAATATAATTTTTTTCTATTAATTTTCTTTCAGGCTGATTAGAATCCTCCGGCTGAAACCATACTTCAACCCTGCTTCCATAATAATCGCCCCAATCTCCTTCTTTCACTGTAAAATCCTTCTCATCACTCGAAAACTCTTTCAGCTCATCATTGGGATTAAAGACATTTCTCATGGATTGTTTTTTTATTTCTTTTTCAGAAAGAATCCTGTTCGTATTGAAATCATACACTTTTAAATACACCTTCCCTTTTTCTATTTTATTCAGGAAAACATCGTATTTATAAGATCCCGGCTGTAAGTAATCATAAATAAGTACATCGGGCTGCGTAACCTCAACAAGTTCTTTCTCGTCTGAAAACAGTTTTAAAGGCATTGAAAACTTTGCATTCTTTGGATTCTTGATATCATTGTTGTAAGCTTTATAAGGGCTTTTGGGCGGACAAAAAGCAAATAGGCCACCAATGACAAAGAACATCATAAAGCTAAGAAGACATTGCCAGAGACCATTTTTAAATTCATCTTTTTTGAACATTCTCGAAATCCCCAAGACAAAGCTTATAAAAGCGATTAAAAATGGTACAGCAGAGAAAAAATTCCATGTAAAACTACTGATTGGCAAAATGAGAATAAGCAGCCAACAGATAATTCCAACAAACAAGGCGATGAAAGAGGTAAAATACCATCTCCAGTTTAATGCTCTAAAAACTACTTCTTTTATCATAACTTCTCCATTAATTTTTTCTTCTGATCATTGAATTCTTCTTCACTCAAAACTCCGCTTTCTTTTAATCTTCCCAATTGTTCCAGCTGGTCCAAAACACTGGGTTCAGATTTTTGCTGAGTGTATTCTTCAGGACGGGACATGAAATGTCTTACCTTTTCACAAAAAAGTTCTGCATGATACTTTCCTACTCCATCAATTTCCACGATGTCATCTGTAACCTGAATATCTATAGAAGCCAGCAATAATGAAGTTTCATACTGTATTGAACTGATTTTACTGTAAGAAAAGTCTTCTACCTTCAATCCATACATGAATTCTTTATCCACAAAGATCACTCTTCTGTCTGTGGCTACTAAAATGATATGATGATTGTTTATTTTATTTCTGCCCTCAACGAGATAGACAATTTTTTCCTCTTTTGAGATGATATCAGGCAATTCACGGATCTCTTTTCTGGCAAATATGGTAGGACTGATATCCAGCTTTTCAAGTTCTTCTCTTATTTCGTCAAGTCTTGATTTTTCACTCATAGTTTTAGTTTATGGGTCTAAATTACTATTTCTTTTTAAAATCCATCTACAAAGTAGAAATCTGACCTCAAATGTGGTGATATTTTTGGATTCCAGGATTTTTTATTTATTCTTGAAAAATATTTACTGATAAGGCTTTTTCTCCACAACTGAAGTACGAGGCAGTATCTTCTTTATTTTTATAATATTTTCCGGAGAGATATTATTTCCCCAGATCGTTAGGACTTCCAAGTTTTTCAGTTTATCTATTCCTGGTGGAATGTCCTCTAACTGATTATCTTCAAGTTGTAAAGTCACCAAGCTCTCTAATTTATAAATCTCCGACAATGATTGCTGTGAAAGTTTACAATTGGCCAGATTTAAATACCTTATTTTTTTTAATTTCTGTATTCCTGGAGAAATTAAGGTAATATTATTCCTACTCAAGTCTATATTTTCCAAATTAGGTATTTCATATAATTCTTTAGGAAAAATTTTAAAACTGTTAGTTGTTAATAAAATAGATTCCAAGTTTTTAAGCTTTGAGACAGAAGAAGGAAGATTTTCCAATAAATTATTTGATACATCAAGCTCCTTTAAATTTTCAAGATTACCTATTTCAACAGGTAATTTTTTTAACCTATTGGATGGAAGATTTAACTTCTCAAGTTTATTGAGTTTACCTATTGAAGCTGGTAAAACCAATTCTTTAAACACTTGGTTATCATTAGTAATTGCCCCTCCAAAAAAAAGTCTTTTAGATATTGTTAAATGCTTTAAGTTAATCAAATTTCCAAGGTCACTAGGAAAACTGTCCAATTTATAGCTTTGAAAATCTAAAAATTCTAAATTTATTATTTTTAGAATTTCGGGTTGAATCTCTGTAAACTTATTAGAATTAATAGATAGATACTTTAAGTTTCTAAGGTTTCCAAATTCTTTAGGTAATTTGGCTACATCTCCTCCTTTTAATGAAAATCCCTCTAATGCTTTCAGGTTTCCTATTTTCCCAGGGATTATTGTAAAATTAGGCCCACAATTTATATCAAGTCCTTTAACATTCCATGCAAAAATTTTATCCGGAATTTCATTGATATCATATAGCTTTATATTATCTGAAGGTTTCAACTCTTCTACCTGTTGAGCGGGTGGCGCGGGTGGTGGTATCATCTGAGCATTGCTATTGAGAAATGCTATGGTAAAAAGAAGTATATATTTTTTTTTCATAAATCAAATTTTTAAATATTTTATTTTTCTTCCCAAGGAATTACAATTGAGGAATGCAAAGCGTATATTTCCCAGCCTAAATTTTCATATAATAGCTTTCCTTCTTCTGTAGCGACCAAAAGATTATTAGAAAACCCTTTTGATAAAGCTATTTTCTCCAGTTCTTTCAATAAAAAAGATGCCAGTCCTTTCCTTTGATGATTTATTTCGGTAACAATCCTATCATAAACAGCAACATCATCTATCAAAGAAACACGGCCTATAGAAGCCTGCTCATCATTCTCAGCTACAATTCTGACCACAAAAGTGGTATTGTACTCAGAAAATTCTAAGTGATATCCTTCTGCAAGACTGATTTCGGGGAATGTCATCGGCTGAAAGCAAGTCATCATATATCCCTGGGGCTGTAATTGCCATCTTTCAGGAATTTTTCCCATCAATTCATCAGGGGAAGTAGATACTTTCAGATAAACCCAAGGCGTATCAATTGAATGGGCAAGTTGGAAAAAATCGTCATTAAGTTCAGGAAAAACAAAACGTTCTTTTTGTTTTTCATCTCCTACAATCACTTTGAATCCGGATTTATATTGAACAGGAAAAGATACTTCTCTTGATAAGCACCATCCCTTAAGCCAACTTTCTACTATTTCTGCCGATACTTTATCCTTCATGATTTGATATTAGAAATTTATTTTAATTGCTCCAATAATTTCTTTTTCTGTTCAGCAAATTCGGCATCCGTTAAGATTCCGTTTTCTCTCAGTTTTCCTAATTTTTCAAGCTGGTTGAAAATCTCTTCTGATGAAGCGCCTTTATTTACAGTATTATTAATTTGTTTTGAAGATGATTCCTGAGGAGCATTATAAATTGATTTTATCTTATCGTAGAAGTTTTCTGCATCATCTTTATCCATAAAACATTCAAACTCTACGATTCTTTCATCAAGATGTAATTTAATGATGGGAGATCTCGGATCCGTTACAAAACTTACACTTTTGATGGCTTCATTAGAATAATCATTGATCGTTGCTGCTCCAAACATTGCTTTTGAAACAGAGATCATTCTTTTGGAAGTCGCCACCAGTATTCCTGCAGCCAGTGTATTGACAAACTGGGCATCTGTAATTGCTGTTATTTGTTCATCTTCTGAAATCAGAAAGGGAAGTTCTTTGATTTCTCCTTTGGTAAATATAGAAAGGTTGGCATTCAGCTTTTCAAGTTCATATTTTATTTTCTGCTGTCTCCTTTTGTAAATCTCTTTTGAAATTTGACGAGATCCTGAATCTATAGCTGCAGGCAGATTTTGTTCTGGAGTTGCCAATGTCTGAACGGGCTCTGCTATTTCAGCATTTAGCATTTTATGAATATCATCAATGCTGAATTTATTAAGATTGTACAGCAATTCTTCATTGATATTGCTTGTTTTGTTCAAACACTTATTGCATAAAACATTGCCGTCTGAAAGCTTATTAGCTCCCAAGAGCGTATCCATAGATGTTAATTCTGCTTTACACAATGCACAATTATTACTCATTTCTTCTTCTTTTATAATTTATCCAAAAGTTTTTTCTTTTGTTCTGCGAACTCTGAATCTGTCAAGATTCCACTTTCTCTGAGCTTACCTAATTTTTCCAGTTGTTCAAGGATAGTTCCCGAATCTTCCTTATTCGTACTATATACGTTTTCCTGCACCAAATCCGGAATTGTTTGAGAAAATGCATGTAATGGGCTTGGATCCGGTCTGAACTCGTTTTCGGAATAGTTCATGCTTTTACTTTTGACATTTGAAAATGCTCTTCCGTCATTTTTATTATGCAGTTTAAACTGTGTAGAACCTCCATAGGTATTGATTTTCAGTATTGAATACAAAAGGTTCTCAATATGATCAATAGAAGAAATATCCTGAATTTGAAATTCATTCTTAACAACTCCTCCCAGAAATTTTTTATCAATAAAGGCAACTCTTTTCTGGGTTGAAAATATAATTCCTTCTCTATTGCTTTGAAGGTCTATGCCTTCCGCAATGGCCAACAGTCTTTCATCTCTGTCCAAAACAGTAGGCAATTCTTTAACCTCTTCATTCGCCAGAACGCTTAGTCTTGCGTTAAGAGCTACAATCTGATCTTTGATTTCATCCAGTCTGGTAGGGGCATCATATTCATAATGACTGCCAGCCGTATATTGAGATGTTCCCTGGCTCTGCCCTGAATCAATTTTGCTTTTCAAAATCATTCCTGTAATTTCTGCAAAATAAAACTGATCCAGATTATTGATGAGGTCTCTGTTGATATTAACTGCTTTCGTAAAGCATCCGGCACATAGATAACCGCCGTCTGCAAGTTTATTTTTCCCTACGAGCATATCTGTTGCTGTAAGTGGTGTTCCACACAATGCGCAAATAGTGTTCATTTGGTTTTTATGTTTAAAAGTTTTTTTAGTGAATACAGAGCTTATTTTTAACTCTGTTTTAATAATATCGATCCAAATTACAAATTCTAAACCGATTTTAAAGATCAAAAATATTTAAATCTTAGCATCCATCAAATAAATCAACCACAAAATTACTTCTGTGGTTGATTTATTTTTTAATATGTGTAACGTATTATTGCCCTAAGAATTCTTCTAAAGAAACCGTTTTCTTTTCTCCAGCTTCAAGATCTTTAAAAGTAACGGTGTTATTTTTAAGTTCTTCTTCACCCAGGAAAACCACTTTCTTTATTCCTTTCTTTTCTGCGTAGGTAAATTGCTTATTGATTTTGGCATTTTCAGGATATAATTCAGCTGAGATTCCTTTTGCTCTTAGCTGCATGATCAATTTCAAAGCTTCTGTCGTTTCCTCACCTCCAGAATTAGCAAACAGATATTCTATTTTAGAAGATGCTTCTTCAGGGAAAAGATTCAATTCTTCCATGACCAGATAAATTCTGTCTAATCCGAATGAAATTCCTATTCCCGGAATGTTTTTCACTCCAAAAACCTCTGTAAGATTATCATATCTACCTCCACCACCGATGGATCCCATAGCAACTTCATCTGCCTTCACTTCAAAGATAGCTCCTGTATAATAATCCAGTCCTCTTGCCAAGGTAATATTGAATACAAGGTTTTGCATATCCACACCAAGGTTCAGAGACTGTGTAAGAACATATTCAAGTTCTTCTACTCCTTTCAGACCGATTTCATTTCCTGCAAACTTTTCTTTCAGCTGAAGAAGGTTTTCCAATGCATCGTTAGACTGACTGAATAGGAAATCCAGTTTATCAATAGATTCCTGAGCAATTTCTCTTGCAAGTAGTTCTTTTACAACTCCTTCTTTTCCGATCTTATCCAGTTTATCTAATGCTACCGTGAAGCTAATTAGTTTATCTGTGATTCCTGCATATTCTGCCAATCCGGAAAGAATCTTTCTGTTGTTCATATGAATGGTTACCGGAACTTTCAAATCTGCAAAAGATTTCAGATACAACTGAACCAGCTCTACTTCCTGCAATAAACTCTCACTTCCTACAACATCTGCATCACACTGATAAAACTCTCTGTATCTTCCCTTCTGCGGTTTATCAGCTCTCCATACAGGCTGAATCTGAGAACGTTTGAATGGAAATGTCAACTTTCCATGATTCATAGCCACAAATCTTGCAAAGGGTACTGTAAGATCATATCGAAGAGCTTTCTCTGAAATTTGAGAAGTAAGCTTCTGATGGTTTTTATTATCCCAGTCTTCCTGATTGACTTCAGAAGTATAATCTCCCGAATTTAAAATCTTAAAGATCAAACGGTCACCTTCTTCTCCGTATTTTCCCGTCAATGTAGAAAGATTTTCAAAGCTTGGTGTTTCCAATGGCTGAAATCCGAATAATTCAAAATTATTCTGTAAAATATTGATAATATATTTTCTTCTGGAAACTTCCTGTGCTGTAAAATCTCTCGTCCCTTTTGCTAAACTTGGCTTCATTTGTTGTATGTCATTTTGATAGATGCAAAAGTAAGGAATTGAAAGGAATTTCACACAGCATTATGAAGCTGAAGAAATAATCTTTACTTCTTTTGATAATATAGGCTGTTTGATTGTATGACTATTGAAGGATAGATCCGCAATCTTTTCCAAGGGTTTTCATTTTCTCATTTATTCCCATCTTTTCAGCCTGCTTCACAAGTTCTTTTGGAGGTGCTTGTCCAGATTTTACGTTATTAAGCTTATAGAATATTTTAAGCTCTTCCAACGTTAACTTTTCACCCAATTCTTTTGTAAGACAATCCGCGAATTTTTCAGACTTTTCTTTAGAAGTACCGTCTTCGATCATTCCTTTAGCAATTTTGCTGCGCAATCCCTTTAACATAGAAGCTTTGGTCTCTGTGTTTTTTGATTGGGCCATTGCTACTTGAGTGACGCCACTTAAAATAAGTATGCAAAATGCAAAAAATAGTTTTTTCATGGTTATTTTTGTTTAGAAGCTAAAAATAACGTTATTTTTTGATAATAGGATTTATTACAATATATTATATTTAGTAGGAATTTATAAAATATTCTAAATGAAATTTACACAACAGCAAAAGCTGCAGAATTTATTTGCTACAGCTTTTGTTGTAAGATGATTATTTATTCTGAAAAATCAAATGCTTTCAAGAATCTCAAGAATTTCTTCACCATAATTTTCAATCTTATGTTTTCCGAATCCTTTAATCTCAAGCAATTCTTCTCTTTTAGCAGGTTTGTACTTCGCTACAGACACCAGTTCTTTATTACTCGCAATGAAATAAGTCGGAAGATTCTGTTCGCGGGCTTTTTCTGATCTCCAAAGCTTCAGGGCATCCAGGATTTTTTCTTCATCAGCATTCAAAAAGTCGTTTTCTGCAGAATATTTAACTGGTTTTGGTTCTTTTACCGTATTTTTTATCAGTTTTACATCTTCAAAATACAATATTACCGACCAATACCGTTCTTCGCTTACAAAAGCTGTTTCCACTTTTATAATCTCATGGGCTTCCAGAAAACTATCCAGCATTCCCTGATCTTTGTAGAGAAATTCTTCAGGAAGCCTGATTTTAAAAATTTTTACTTTCATCATTTGTATTTTTAGAATTATTTCCCTCCTAATAATAGGATCTCATCTACACGAATTTCTGTGATATACCGCTTCACCCCATCTTTATCATCATATGATCTGTAGGTAAGCTTTCCTTCTATGGCAATTTCTTTTCCTTTGGAAACATATTTTTCAAAAATTTCTGCTGTTTTCCCGAATGCGATAAGATTGTGCCATTGTGTTTCTTCTACTTTTTCTCCTTTAGCATTCGTGTAGTGATCACTGGTTGCTAAGGATACACTTGCTTTTACATTTCCATTGTCGAAGTTTACCATTTCAACTTCTTTACCTGTGTAACCAATTAATGTTACTTTGTTTCTTAGTGACATAACTTTTAGATTTTAAATATTAGTAATTCAGATAAGAGACGTTCACTGTTTTTCTCAAATCTCTGTTGCAAAGATTGCGACGTTATCAAATCACAGTCGGTTATAAACTATTTAAATCCGTTTGTAGTCGTTTGAAAACGGAAAATAAAATAAAAAGAATTCTATATAAAACAGGATGTATAAGATTATAGAGATTAATTATTATTTTAAAATGAAAAAATTTAACGATGAAAACCCGTCTCCTAAAATATTTTTCTCATTTAAAAAACATTTAGAAATAGATGCATTACAAAGGATTTTCCCTATTTAATTTATTTTTTACAAATTCTTAAAAATGCCTGATATGCAAAAAGAAAATATTGAAGTCAGAGCGGAACATCTTCTACTCTGACTTTCTTTTTTACAGAAAACGGATAAAGTACTTTTTAATATTTTATTAATGATATAGGTAGAACCTTATGTAAGAAAAACATCTAAATTCGTGTAGATTATTTCGATATAATTTACTTTGTATGAAAAATTCTAGTAAAACTATGGTAAAATATATGTTGTTTTTACTGTGCCCTGTTTTCTTTCCAGCACAGAAAAGCTCTTATGCTAAAGTTCCTCAAAACCAATTTGATTTAAGAGGTTTTGATCTCCAGTTACCTCTTCCTAAAAATAATTCTATTGTCATTATAAAAGGTCCTGATGTATCCAATTTTTCTTCAGAGAATTTCTATTACTTTCCTCAGGACAAAAGCATCCGTTTCTTTTGCTCTTCGTATGGGCAGGCAACCAAAGGCTCTCATTATCCCAGAACAGAATTACGCCAGATCAAAGAATGGCATTTTGAAAACAAGCACAGCTTACAGGTGAAAATGTCTGTTTGGCAGCAACCATCATCCGGAAAAATTATCATTGGGCAGATCCATGGAAGTTCTAAAGGTACAGAAGCCGTAAAACTATGGTGGAATAATGGGGAAATTCAGGCCGGCTTCAAAAAGGAAGTTAACGGTAAGGAAGAACGTGTTACCCTTCTAAAAAATATTCCTTTGGGACAGATTTTTGAGTATAATATCCAGCAGGACGGTTTAAATGTACAAGTGAAAATTAATCAAAAAAACACCACCTTCACATTGGGAGACAGCTGGAAATCGGAATATGTTTATTTCAAAGCGGGAAATTATCTTCAGGATAATAAAACTCCGGTAACATCTGGAACCCTGGCTATTTATCAAATTAAAATGAGTCAGTAATTTTTTTCATCAAGATTATTGTAAAGATTGTCTTCTTTATTTTTCTGATCATTATCATTCCCTTCTGATCTCTATCCATTTACAAACGGATAATTCTGTATCTTTGTTCTACTTTCGAAAAAAGCGAATGCATTTTGTAGAAAATCAATTATAAAAAATAAAGAAGACTAAATGAAGAAGACGATAAAAAGAACGTTCAGAGTTTCCAAATATGTGATCTATAAAGAAACGCTTGTAGATTACAAAGAGCATTTCTGGTCATTTCTGGGTGCATTTTTTGGGATTGGGATCATCGCCTTTATCCAATCTCATTCATTAATGGAAACAGAGAATATATTTCTGATTGGTTCTTTTGGAGCTTCAAGTGTTCTTATATATGGAGCCATTCAGAGTCCGCTGGCACAGCCCAGAAATCTTATAGGCGGGCATGTTCTGTCAGCATTAGTGGGGGTTACAGTCTATAAATTCATCCCAGATATCATCTGGCTTTCGGCTCCTTTGGCAGTGGCTTTTTCCATTGTATTGATGCAGTATACAAAAACTCTGCACCCGCCAGGTGGTGCTACCGCTCTGATTGCAGTAAGTTCTACGGGAAAAATTCCGGAATTAGGATATTGGTATGTCATCTCTCCTGTTCTTTCAGGATGTATTATTCTTCTCATTGTAGCCTTATTTTTTAATAATATTACGCCCAACAGAAGCTATCCTACTCACAGCATGTTTAAAAAGCTGCTGAAGAAAAGACACACCCATGCTCACAAAATAAAAAAATAAACAATGAATTGTCTGGAATGTGGCGAGAAAATAATCGGAAGGTCAGATAAAAAATTCTGCAACGATGCCTGCCGGAATGCCTACAACAATAAGCAGAATAAAGATTCTAGCAATCTGATGCGGAATGTGAACAACAAACTCCGCAAAAACTACCGCATCCTTATGGAAATCAATACCGATGGTAAAACAAAAGTTACGAGAGCCAGACTGGATGGCTTGGGTTTTGATTTTGATTATTTCACCAACCTGAAAGTTTATAAAAACGGTTCTGAATACAAGTTTATTTATGATTACGGCTATAAACTTCTGGAAGAAGACTTTGTGCTGATTGTAAAAAACCAGGCATAAAACCTTACACACCTTAAATAGAATATTATGAAAGAAGTTGTTCTGATCACCGGAGCCAGTGGCATGATCGCCAAAGAACTGGCAAAAAAAATAGGTAAGGAATACGAAATCAGGTTTCTGACCCGAAAAAAGAAGCATGATTATGACTATGAATGGGACATCAGAAAAGGAAGTATGGATGAGTCTGCCTTAGATCATGTTTCTCATATTATCCATCTTGCGGGTGCCAATATTTCAGAAAAACGCTGGACAACGGAAAGAAAAAGAGAACTGATTTCCAGCAGAGTAGATTCAGCGGAGTTACTCAGAACTACTTTAAGGAAAAAAAATATAAAGCTCAAATCTTTTATTTCAGCTTCAGGAATCAATTTTTACGGTACAGAAACTTCAGAAAAAATTTATACTGAAACCGATCCGCGGGGCAATGATTTCTTAAGTGAAGTGGTCGTTCTATGGGAAAAAGCAGCTGATGAATTTAAGGAACAACATCTGGCTGAAAGAGTTGTCAAAATACGGACTGCTGTCGTACTTTCCGAGAAAGACGGAGCTTTAAAGAAAATGATTCCTCCTATTCAATATTATATTGGCTCACCCTTAGGAAGCGGCAAACAGTATATGCCGTGGATTCATATTGAGGACATCTGCTCTATCTATGAATTTGCTCTAAAAACCCCAGCGGCAGAAGGCGCTTATAATGCGGTTTCTCCACAACATGCTACCAATCGGGATCTGACAGAAAAAATCGCAAAAGTACTTGAAAAGCCTTTATTTATGCCTAATATTCCGGGTTTTGTTTTAAAACTGATATTTGGAGAACTGGCTACCGCTATATTAGAAGGTTCAAGAGCTTCCTCAAAGAAAATTCAGGATGCAGGATTTCATTTTAAATTTCCGGATCTTACTGAGGCTTTAAAAGATTTATTGAAAAAGTAACCGTACAATAGAACATCATATTCAATTAAAAAAAATCACCCTATTTATTTCTAATGAAAAATCCTAATATAACCTTATTAAACACAGAAATTCTTTCAGATAATTGGTATACTTTAAATAAAGTTACGTATTCCGTTTCAAAAAAAGACGGAACCACAGAAACCCAGAGCAGAGAAGCGTATGACCGTGGAAATGGTGCTGTTATTCTTCTTTACAACAAAACTTCCAAGACAGTGATCTTAACCAGACAATTCCGACTGCCTACTTACATCAACGGAAACTCTACGGGAATGCTTATTGAAGCCTGTGCAGGACTTTTGGACAATGATAATCCGGAAAACTGCATAAAAAGAGAAACAGAAGAAGAAACCGGGTATAAAATTTCCAAAGTTGAAAAAATATTTGAGGCCTATATGTCACCCGGATCTGTGACAGAAATACTCTATTTCTTTATTGCAGAATATTCTCATGAAATGAAAATTAATGATGGTGGCGGATTGGAAGAAGAAGGAGAAAATATAGAAGTTCTGGAATTACCTTTTGAGCAAAGTCTTAGCATGATTGACACCGGAGAGATCAAGGATGCTAAAACAATTATGCTTTTGCAGCACTTACGCATCAAAGGGATATTGTAGGAATAAGATATCAATGATGATGGATCGATGATAATTAATACTTGAACACTGCATATTTAAATAAAATTATTAACTTATAACTCTTATTTTAAACTATTAACAGATGATTGAACATGTGAAGCTTGCCATTAACCCCAAATTTCAGGATTGGGTTCTTTTTGAAAATGGCACTTATATTATTTTTGATGACATCAGTACTATCGAAAATGTAAAAGAGGAAGCATTACAATTAATGAAAGAATTCGGGCCGGTTTCTGCCGGAGGTCCTGCCGGTGATTTCAATGTAATTCATTTAACCCTTACTGAAGGATGGTTGGTGTCCGGGCATGGATATGGTATGTATACGTATGTACATCCTTCCGAACTGGACAATGAATCCCCAAATGATCTTGAAATAGGACTTTACGGTAGATCTAAAAGAGATTCAGATGGTCAAAATCCCCAAATTATTCATATCAACAGCAGTGAAATTTCATAAAATATAATATAACACTTAGCATTCAACAATACAACAGCCAATTCATCATTCATAACTAATCATTTATAATTAAAAATAATGCTTCAAGACCATATTACGGTTCAGAACCGCCATAAAGACTTTATCAAAAAAATCAGTGAGACAGGAATAGTGTATGCTTTAAAGGATGAAAAAGGATATGCGACCTCCTACTCCAGCGAAATAGAGTATGAAGACGGTGAACCCGTACAGATCATTTGTTTCTGGTCAGATGCTGCAAGAGCAAAATCGTGTATAGAAAACGAATGGAATCAGTATGAGGCTTCTTCTATTCCCTTGAACGAATTCCTGGAAAACTGGTGCTTAGGAATGAACAGTGACGGGCTCATCGTGGGAACCAATTTTGACAATAATCTGTTTGGGTATGAAGCAGAACCTTTAGAACTGATTCTTGATATTATTACAGAACTGAGAAGCATCGGGAAAACTCTGGAACTGAGAAAATTTGAAAATATGGAAGATCTTGAAAATCAGATCAGGGAAGTTTTGAAAGACTAGATATTCAATACTTTTAATCAGAAAAGATGAAGTCTTTAGGAATAAAAATCATTAAGGTAACCGGTTTATTTTCAATTTTCATTTTCAGTATTCTAATGCTGAAAACTATTTCGCAGTACACCTCTCTTGACAAAAATATTGGCTTTCTTGCTTTTAAGCAGCAGGTAGTAGGCAATCCGTACTGGATGGCTTTTTTCTACATTCATATCTTTTCAATCACACTTTGCCTTTTGGCTGGTCTGACCCAGTTTTCGAATCGTTTTTTGGTTGAAAACAGAAAACTTCATAGAATCATTGGTAGAATATATGTTTACAACATTCTTATCATCAATGTTCCGGCATGTTTTGTACTGGGAATTTTTTCAAACGGAGGACTTATCGGAATTACAGGATTTCTGATACAGGATATCCTTTGGGCTTTTTTCACCGTTGCTGCCGTACTTTCTATCAAAAAACAAAATGTCAGCAGGCATAGAACTTATATGTTTCTAAGTTATGCAGTAACTACCACAGCCATTACTTTCAGAATCGTTAAAAATCTGTTTTATAATGAAGAGCACCATGATTATCAGCTTTTTTATGGTTTGAATGTCTGGGCAGCCCTTTTTATAAACCTTTTCATTGCTTATTTAATTCTCAGAAAAAGTGTAGTCTTACCTGGAAAAATCAACAGTGGAAAAGAAAATATAGAGACTGAGAAATGATACCAGAAAAAATGATCCGATAAATAGTAAGGTATTAAAAAGCTCTTCATATTTATTATTCCGGGTCCATCTACTGAAAAAACGCATCATCAGATAAGCGATCCCTCCAAAAACAGCGATAATACATAAAAGAAAAAAATAATATATCATAGTTTTGTGTTAATTCGTGTAAATCTATTATTTTAAATCCAAAAAAACAATCAACAATAGTAATGCCAGGCTTATAAATAAACTTACTTTTGATCGATATTTATGAATAAAAATAAAAGGTAAATTATGGAAATAAAGAATCTGGACCATCTTGTATTAACAGTGGCCAACATTGATAAAACCATTGAATTTTATACTAACATAATGGGATTTGAAGAGGTCACTTTTGGAGACAACAGAAAAGCTCTGATTTTCGGAAATCAAAAAATCAATCTGCATCAGAAAGGACATGAATTTGAGCCCAAAGCAGAAAGCCCGACCTGTGGTTCTGCGGATCTTTGTTTCATTGCTCACACCCACATTGATGATGTGATGGAGGAACTGAAGCAGAAAAATGTGGATATCATTGAAGGAATTGTAGACAGAACCGGAGCTGTAGGAAAAATAAAATCGGTTTATTTCCGCGATCCGGATCAGAATCTCATTGAGGTAAGTAACTATTACTAAGTAAAAAACTACCCTAATCTCCGTTTTCTTCACCCTTTTTTTAGTATTCTATTTTCTTCAATTTGTATAATTTTAGAATAATGGTATAAAATCTATATAAAATTTGCAAAATCAATTGAAAAAATCTATTTAATCCTTTAGATTTCGAATTTAAAGCCTTAATTTTGCATAGAAATTCAGAAAATTCGGATTCTTTCAACAAGTTATGTGCATGAAAAAAATGATGATTGGGCTTGCTTTGGCCTTATCCATTACTATATGGGGGCAAAAAACTCCTGCTAAAGCAAACAATCTGACCCCTTACAGCTATCAGACTTTTAATTGTGACAATCAAGGGTATTTTGACTCGGCTAAATATAATAAAGAAGAAATAGACGGAGTCAATAAGCTTTTATACCAATTCAATGGAGTTGTATTTGATACCCGACCTGTTTTTAAACTTTCCCAGCTCGAAGAAATCCGTCAAAACAGAGAAACTTATTTACAGGATCTTGAAAAGCAGTATGAGGAAAAGAAAAAGGAATTGTACAGCCTTAAAATAATTGATCTTCCAAGATGGAAAAAGCTTCAGGAGGAAGTCATGGAATCATTTGAAAACGAATACCAGCTGAATAAAGAAGAAATTATCGCGTATTCTGATCCTTTCACCCTTAAAAACAGTAAATATTATAATACCTGCAGAGAGCAGATTGACGCTATATCTTCTCCTGACAGAGAAAAGATGTTTGCTGCCTGGAAAAACTATATTGAGCTTAAAAGCAAAAATAATTCTGATCCACAGGGGGTAATGTCAAGATTCAATACCAAAATGAGTGACCCGCAAAAGGAAGATTATGCTTTGATCGATATGATTGGTCTGGGTTTTCATAACTGTGCCAACAGCAGCTTCAGACAAAAGCGTAATGATGAAGAAACTTCTTACAAGGATTTTGATAAGATCTTTACAAAACTGAAGAGAACTTGTGATGAGCCGTAGGGTTGATTAGAAGATTAGAAGATTAAAAGATTTAATTCTTAAAAATATAATGACAGTATCCGGAATGGATACTGTTTTTTTATGAAAAGAAGTTGTGGGATAATGCAATTGAGAACAGTTAAGGAACGGTTAAAGGAGGGTTAATGGTCTGTTATTTCTTTGGGAAAGCGATAATTCCATTTATTTTCGCCCATCTAAAAACCATTTACATGAAACTCATTCTTATTTTTCTGACATCGCTATTTTGTACCGCAATATCTGCTCAAAAATCACCAACAGTCATTCCTTTTTCGCTGGAAAACAATTCCATGTATGTGTATTGTAAAGTGAATAAAACCGACAGCATTAAGTTCCTGTTCGATACGGGTGCTGACGGTTCTGTGATCAATATCAACTCAAAGAAAAAAGTACCGCTGAAAATTGATGGTAAATCTGAAAACAAGGGGTCAAACGGTGTAAATATCGTGGAATACAGCAGCCACAATACCGTACAGTTTGGAAATATCCAGAAAAATGATATTCAATTTACTCTTATTCCCTATGATTCTGCCAATTTTGACGGAGTTTTCGGAACAGATCTGATGAAGGGAAAAATCATTGAAGTTGATTACCATAAAAACGAAATCCGGTTTTATGAAGAAAGTAATTTTTCCATTGACCTGGCAGAATATGAGAAAATGAAACTTCATATGGTGGATAACTACCCTTCTGTAGAAAGCAGTATTATTGTGAATGGTAAAGAATATTCCGGGCTCTTCGGGCTCGACAGCGGTGCGGATGATGCACTTACTATAGCTTCTCCTTTTGCAAAAAACAATGCTTTATCCAAAACCATGAAAACTATAGGAAAAGCTACTGCTCAGGGTTCAGATGGCTCTGTGTATGAAATGCCTGTTGTCCTTTGCCCCGCTATAAAATTCGCACAGAAATATCTTTATAACCTGCCGATTACCCTTTCCGGCTCCACAGAAGGAATTGATTCTACAGAAAAAATGGCGGGATTTTTTGGAAATCAGTTTTTAAAAAGATTCAATACTGTAATTGATTTTAAGAACGGTTTTATTTATTTTAAATTGAATAAAAACCTGTACTCGCAGTTTAACTCATTGTAAAAGTTAATTGTACAAATTTCACAGGTCTATAATCATAATTATATTTTCATCTTATAACGTGCTAAATAAATTAATAATGAATAAGTTATGGTTTATCAAATTAAAATCCTTAATTTTGCACCCCGAAAATAAGGATTAGAGATATGAAAAAAATTGGTGAGCACAGAACACTTCTTGGGGTAGATAAAAATGTTACTTTAAGAGAATTGAAAACAATTTACAGAAATGTGATGAAAGATACACATCCTGATAAATTCATAAATGATGAAGCTGGAAAAATTGAAGCTGAAGAAAAAAGCAAGTCTGTGATTGAAGCCTACCATTTTTTGGTGAGCATTAATACCGAAACACAGGAAAAATATAAAGAAGAATACACAGAAACGACTACAAAATCTAACATTCAGGATTTTTACCTTGAAAAATCGATTTTGACTGTTCAGCATTTGAATGGAAACATGTATGAGTATATTGGAGTTCCAAGAAATACCTACATCAAAATGGTCAACGCTGATTCACCAAGCCGTTTTGCAAGAAGACATATCTACGGAAATTTCGTGTATAGAAAGTCCGGAGAAGCAATGGCAGACTAATTTTTTTTATTACAATATATAAGAGCTTTCAGTGTATTCTGGAAGCTTTTTTTATAAGTGGGATATCTTAAAAAAGGTATTTTCAGTATATACTTAATTCGATAGGATTATATTGTTTTGCTCTTTCAGAAGATTTTTTTCTCAACATATTCAACGTTTCTTTATCCTCAATAACTTCGTTAAACTGATTTTGGTCAGCTATTTCCTTACGCTGGTAATCAAATATTTTGGATTTCTCCACAAACTTGGCATCTGTATTCATATTTGCAGATTTACACACATACTTTCTTTTACCAAACTTATATAAAGTGTAATGATACTCATTATTATCATCATATACCTCTACAATTAATCCAGGTAATTTGTTGAATTTATACGGACCAAATGGAAAAGGAATATCTTTAGCAAACCAAGCTATCCAATTTCTACCATATTTTTTTGATGTTGCTTTTTGAACTTTATACCTTCCAATCGTCTTATATTCATTTATTAATTTCCAATCTATATCATTGTTTTCCTCATATTTGAAATTTTTATTTGAAATAGGAGCGGTAACATAGATTTTTCCATTTGTTGTACCAATATTTTCACGAAAAGGAGTAAAGTATTTGCCATTACTACTATTTTCATCAAGCCTCTTTTCGTATCGTAAAGAATCTCCGACATATTTATTCATATTTTTGAAGTAAGATTCTTTTTCATTTATTAATAATGCAAATGCAGCCTCTTCAAGCTTTGCATTTTGAACATTAAGCATTTTATACTGTAATTTATAATCTGCTTCATAAACAACATTGAAACTTGTTTGAGAAATCAATTTTACAGACAAAAGAATAAAAAATATAATAAGCTTTTTCATAATTTAAAAGGGAAAGAATCCACAAATTAATTATGGATTCTTGGTTTGTTAATAATTAATGGGTGTATAAAATTACATTAGCATACGTCCCACAAACAGCGAAGTTAATTGATTCGCAAATATTTTCAATATGTGCCAAAGAGCCTGTTGCTCCATTTACCATTACAATCTGTCCACAAGAAGTTCTGAAAGGAAATGCACTTACTACACCTGCTATTAATATTGTACTTAATAAAATTGTTTTTTTCATAATTGTTTTTTTTAAATAGTTGATAATTAGTTTTAAATTTGAATTAAAAGTATCAAATAATTCAAACTAATAGGGAATTATTTTATTATGTTAAACAACTGAAAATCTATCATTTACTTGGATTAAAAACATATTCAATAAAAATTCGTGAATACTTGAATGTTTATAAAATATAATTCATAAAAAGATTTTATTACCCGAATAAATTATTATTAAAAAAATTACAAATGACAGAATACACCTACCAGGAATTAGTAAAAATTATGTCTTCCCATGCTGAGAAAATAAATTCCAACATTCAAAGAGAAGAGAAAATCGCAATAGAGATTGAGCAAGCGATAACACAGCTTGAGTATAAAATTACAGAGCTTAAAACGATGCACATAGAACCTGATTTAAGCCATTTAAATTCTTTTTACAAAACAAAGACTGAAGAAAATATAAAGCGTCTTAATTCTCGATTACAGGTTCCACGCTTGAGTTTCTATGTATGGATTTCTTCTTTCGCAATGCTTATCATCAGCTTTGGTGTGTTCTTTTTTGTCTACTCCAAAACCGCAAAGGCAAAAGCAGAAACCCAGAAAGAATATAAGGAGCTGCTTCTGAAAAACAATATAATCATCTCCAAAGAAAAGGGAGAACTTTTAAAGGATATGGATCTCTGGTTCAAAAGTGATCCACAATCAACCCAGAAATTTATCCATTGGCGTCACAACCAGAAGTAAGCAATCCAATTGATAAAAACACAGATATAAAAAAGCACCTCAGAAAATCTGAGGTGCTTTCGGTTAATTAAAGGTTGTTATATTATTCTACATGCTTCGAAGTGAATCCATCTTCACTTAGCTCTCTATGCTCATAATCAGCTTTCATTTCAGCTTCATAATCCACTTTTTCATGTTTACCCATTCTTCTTAAGATAGAGTCAAATAATGAATAAACTACCGGTACAATAATTAGAGTCAGGAATAAAGATGATGTCAAACCACCGATAATTACCCAAGCTAATCCGTTGTTCATTTCTGCTCCGGCACCTTTTGCAATTGCAATCGGGATCATACCGAAGATCATCGCGATAGTGGTCATAAGGATCGGACGAAGACGTGCGTGGTTTGCCTGAATCAAAGCATCATGCGTACTTGCACCAGCTTCTTTTCTCATATTCGCAAAGTCGACAATCATAATGGCGTTCTTCGCGACCAAACCAATCAACATGATCATCCCCAGCATCGTAAATATGTTTAATGAATTTCCGGTGATGGCAAGAATAACCATTACCCCGATCAATGCCAGAGGGATGGAAAATAATACCACGAACGGATATACAAATGAGTCATATAATGAAACCATTACCAAATAAACCAATACAATAGCAGCCATCAATGCAATCCCTAAAGTACCGAAACCTTCGGTCTGGTTTTCCATATCACCACTCCAGATATAGCTTACTCCTGCCGGTTTGGTCTTTTCGTTGTCCATAAATTGAGCAGCCCATTCGTTGGCAACATCCCCTACAGGACGACCTACTACTTTAGATTTTACCTTTACAGAAGGTGCTTTATCTCTACGTTCCAACAAACTTGGTCCTGAACCCATTTTTACTTCTGCAAACTGGCTCAATCTTACCTGTTCTCCTTTAGGATTGGTAAACATAAGATTTCTTACATCTTCAATAGACTTTCTGTTCGCATCTCCAAAACGGATATTAATATCATATTCATATTCTCCAGCTCTGAATTTTCCGTCTGTATTTCCGTTAAATGCAGTCTGCATTGTTTGTCCTACACTAGAAAGGTTTAAGCCTAAAGAAGCCATTTTATCTCTGTCGATATTCACCTGCACTTCAGGACTTCCGGCATCAGTTGATAATTCGGCATCTACAGAACCAGGAACTTTTTTAAGTAACTCAAGAATTCTGTTGGCCTCTTTATTTGCTGTTTCGTTATCCTGAGCTGTCACTACCATCTCAATAGGTGCATTATCTGCTCCCATTAATCCAATCGGTGCCGTTTTAAATTCAACTCCTGTGAATTTTTCTTCTAAAGCTCTCTTGATTCTTGCAGACTTGATATCTGTGCTTTCATTACGCTCAGATTTATCTACTAAAATTACCTGAATTTCTGATTGATACAATGTAGCCTGTGCCCCACCAAAACCTGACGACTGCTGACCAACTGTTGTGATCATATCTACAACATCTTTGTCTTCTCTCAGATATTTTTCAACAGCAAGAGTAACCTGATTGGTTTTTTCTACAGAAGCATCTTTTGGTAATTCCATCTGAACAAGGAATTGTCCTCTATCCATTTTAGGGAAGAATTCACCTCCGATAAATCCAAATGCAACCAACATAAATGAAGAGATCAAAATAATAAATGTTATAATAACCGTCATTACTCTTCTTAATGTCGTTTTCAAACACCATTCCAGAATTCCTGTAATCCAGTGTGTGAATTTTTCCAATTGCTTTTCGAACCAAAGAATAAACTTCTCAAAAGGGTTTTTACCTGAAAGGTGTACCAATTTACCATATCTTGAAGATAGCCAAGGAATAATCGTAAATGACGCCAATAACGAGAACATTGTCGCAATAACTACGGTAACACAGAACTGTGCCAGGATATCAGCAACCAATCCTGAACTCATTGCAATCGGTAAGAATACCACCACAATTACCAATGTAATCGCCGTTACGGTAAATCCAATTTCCGAAGCACCATCGTATGCCGCACGAATTCTGCTTTTCCCCATCTCCATGTGACGATAAACGTTCTCCAAAACTACAATCGCATCATCCACAAGAATACCAACAACTAATGAAAGTCCCAGTAAACTCATCAGGTTTAAGGTATACCCCATCAGATACATTCCAATCACCGTTGCAATCAATGACATCGGAATAGAAACCATTACGATAAATGCATTTCTGATGTTATGAAGGAACAATAACATTACTACTGCTACCAGGATAATCGCTAAGAATAAATCGAAAATTACATGGTCTGCAGCTTCAAGCGTAAAGTCTGTTGTATCATCTACAATATTTATTTTAATCCCCTGGGTTTTATAATTGGTCTGAACATCAGCGATTGTTTTCTTAATTAATTCTGAAACTGAAACCGCATTGGCATCAGATTGTTTTTTAACCTGAAGTAAAATCGTTGAATTCTGGTTATATCTTGCCACTTTCTCCACATCTTTCTGTGTATCGAAAACAGTTGCAATATCAGATAAACGAACCTGAGCTCCATTTTTATTGGAAACGACAAGGTTATTCATCTCCGCAACATTTTTATACTTTCCAGAAAGTCTGATCGTAGATCTTGAAGTCCTCGTTTTCAAAGCTCCCGTCGGGAAATCCAGATTGGAAGAAAGAATTGCCTGCTGTACATCTGCAATGGCAAGACCGTATCCCTGCATTTTCTTTTCATCCAAACTTACCTGAATTTCTCTTTCCTGGCCCCCTACAAGGTCTACCTGAGCAACACCGTTTACACGGGAAAAGATAGGCTCTATTTTTTTATCTAAAAGGTCATAAAGATCTTTATTATTCAGTTTATCACTGGAAATACTCAAAGTCATAATCGGGAGATCATCCAATGAGAACTTTTGCAAGGAAGGAGGATCTGCATCATCGGGAAGATCTGCCAAAATAGCATTTACTTTTCTCTGTGCATCATTCAAGGCATAGTTTACATCGGCACCTGTATTCAGCTGCACCATGATAACCGATAAACTTTCGTAAGATGAAGATTCTACTTTTTTCACGTTTTCCAAAGAACCAACAGCATCTTCAATTTTTCGGGTTACCGAAGTTTCCACCTCAGCAGGTGAAGCTCCCGGATATACCGTAGAAATGGTTACCATATTGGTTTCAAACTTTGGAATCAACTCATACCCCATCATGGAGTAACTTAATAAACCACCCAGCGTAAGTATCGTAAATAATACGATAACCAGCGATGGCCTTTTAATGGATATTTCTGCTAACTTCATCTTCTGCTTACTTTACGATATTGATTTTCGAACCATTATCAAGGTTAATCTGTCCGCTGGTAACTACCTGCTCGCCTCCATTCAGTCCGCTTAAGATCTGAACTTTGTCGCCGTATACTTTTCCGGTCTGAACCTTAATTAATTTAGCAGTACCATTGTTTACAATAAATAACTGACCTGAACTTACTCCGTTTACAAAAGCTTGTGCAGGAACAGTCAACATATTTTGGGTTTCAGCACCATGATTGGTTTTAAATGTAGCCGTTGCATACATCCCTGCTTTTAGGTTTCCTCTATTCTGAACCTCAATTTCAACCGGGAAATTTAAAGTAGCATCACTTTTAGGAGCAATGAATGTAATTCTACCACTGAAAGAATCTTCCGGTAACACATTCACATTAATTGGAACTTCCTGACCAAGTGCAATTCTGCCAATCTGGCTTTCGTCTACCAATACAGAAAGTTTAAGGCTGTTGATATTAACGATTTCAAACATGGAAGTTCCTATAGAAACTACTGTTCCAGGCTCAACCATTTTTTTATTGATCGTACCACTGATTCCTGCACGGATACTTGTATCATTTACTCTTACTCCCTGAGCTTTAACGGCAGCCTGCATATTTTTCAGCTGTAATCTTGAATTATCAACCTGTTGTTTTGTAACTCCACCTGTTTTGTATGCATTTTCATAACGTTGGTTGTCAATGATTGCATTCTGTAAGTTGTTTTGAGCCTGACTAACATCAACTTCGATAGCATCTCTTTTTATAGTTGCTAATACCTGACCTGCTGATACTCTTGAACCTTCTTTAACCAAAACATTTACAATACGTCCTGCGATTTCAGAAGACTGGTTCATTTCCTGTTTTGGAAGAAAAGTTCCGTTGGCTGAGTAGTCTGTATCAATATTTTCTCTTGTAACGGTTACAATATTAACGTTGATTTTATCTACCTGCTTGGCAACCTCTTTTACTTCCTTATTCTGCTTTTCTTTGTTACCGGCAATCTTATAAGCTGCTAAACCTACAAGTACAGCTGCTACGATGATATATATTAAAGTTTTTTTCATTTTAGTTTATTATAAGTTTTGTAGTGTGTTTAGTTCACCCTTAGCTTTTATCAGCTTGATCTCTGCCTGTTTGTAATCTAGCAATGCATTAGAATAGTTCTGTTTTGCCTGTGTCATAGCATTTTCAGAATCCAGCACTTCTGTAAGAGTTGCTAAACCATATTGATAGTTTGCCTGAGTGTTCTTCTGAACTCTTTCTGCCAATCCCACATTATCTTTCATGCTTTCGATATTAATCAATGCATTTTCCATATTGGTGATTGCATTTTTATAATCTAAACTTAAGCTCAATTGAGTGTTTTCAATATCAACATCAAGATCCTGAATATCGATTTCTGCCTGATTGATCTTCGCTTTTGTAGCTCCTCCCGTGAAAATAGGAATATTTACATTCAAACCAATTGCTGAATAATCGCTCCAAAGAACTCCCTTACTAAGACCGTTTGTCAACGGGAATTTTGCTCCGTTTGCTCCCCATCCGTAGTTTGCAGTAAGATTTACTGATGGATAAAGATAAGCTTCGGTTGCTTTTTTATTGAAAACCAAAAGTTCTCTGTTTTTATTTAGAACTTTGATCTCTGTACGATCATTAAGATTTACGTTGCTTGCAATGAGCTCAGGCTTTGGCTGGATCTCTTTTTCTTCAAGCTCGATGTCTGTAGCAATAGGGATTCCCATATAAAACTTCAGCGCATTTTTTGAAAGCTCAACAGAGTTGATTAAAGTCTGCTTATTGGAACCAATATTCGTAAGCTGAACATTTGTTCTGTCTAAATCGATTGATTTTGCCAAACCGTTATCAACTAAGCTCTTAATAACATTTCTTACTTTTTCAGTGTTGGCATAGCTGGCAGTTACCGTTTTAAGATTTTCCTCCTGTACAAACACCTGATAATAAGCTGTTGCTACATTTTCAATAATCTGTTCATTGGTTAATTGAGCATTCAGTACATAAAACTCTCTTGTTGATTTGGCAGCTTTAAGTCCTGTAAATACCCTTTGGTCAAAAATCGCCTGCTGAAGTTGTACGGAAGCTGTGGAGCCCCACGGCTGCCCAAACTGAGCTCTGATTTTCTCTCCTCCAAATTCCAGTAAAGATTCCTGAATAATCGGGTTATAGGTTAAGCCCGCCGTCGCAGTGATCTGTGGAAGAGCACCGGCTCTGGCCTCATCAATCTTATATTCGGCTTTTCTTACCTGTAAAGCAGCTTTTTTGGCTTCTGCTTTATTCTGAAGCGCCTGTTTAATTGCTTCCTGCAGAGAAACTTGCTGCTGGGCAGACACCAATGAACAGCCGAAAATCATAAATGCTGAAGCTATACCAATCTTTAGCTTTGTAGCAGTTATACGTTTTCTATTCATAATTTTATACTTCGTTTATTTTTTATTTAATTTTCTTTCGGTCATTATTTATTTCTAAATGACGAATCATTGTGAGAAATACTTTAGTTTTTTTAGTTTTTGAACAACATATTGATAATAATCTGTTTTCGCTCAGAAATTATCTTATCATATTCTTCATCATTAATTAACAAATTCTCCATAAATAATGGTCTTATGGCACTTGGGAACACCAACAACGACACCATATTCAGAATAAACTGAACCGGAGCCATTTTCTCAATATTTCCCAATTCCATTTCTTTTTCGATATCACTATACATCTCGTTCAGGATATCTTCTTCAATTTCTCTGTGATGGCAGGTCCCTTTATTGATCTGTGATACGATATACGTTTCCAGATACGGATACTGAAGACTTGTAGAAAGGCTGCTTTCTATGAATTTGCCGATCTTTTCTTTAAAAGGCAGATCAGAATTCTGAATGATCTTCGATTTTTCCTGCTCTACTCTCTGCGCATCGTCAAAGATGATCTGGATAAGCTTATCTCTTGAACGGAAATAGTAATTAATAAGGGTCCTGTTCACCCCTGCTTCATCTGCAATCTCCTGCGTAGTAGCATCAAATTTTCCTTTCACAAAGAACAAATTCTTCGCTGTCTCTTTGATCAATTCCTGTGTTTGGTCTTTTTTTGCTTGATTTGACATTTTTGTTAAACAAATTTGTGCAAATTTATACTAAATTTTATTTTTGACAAAATTGTTAAACAAAAAAATTAAACACTCATGTTATGATATGCGTCATATTTTTGAATTTAAGATTGTGATTAGTTAATGTTTAACGAGAAGTGTATTTTTATATCTTTGCCGCAAAAATTAATAACCTGATGAAGAAAATTCTTTCGCTGTTCTCAGTTTTGAGCATCATACTTCTACTTTCACAAAAAAAGATTTCTGACAACAACTCCTATTATTTCTATGAAAACAAAGGCCAGATTATTGATCAGGACGGGAAAGAAAATAAAGATGTCAAATATCTTTTCCATTCTAATGGTCTGAATGTACAGCTTCGTTCTAATGGTTTTTCTTATGATATTTATGAAACCAAGAAAACGGTAAATCCTAATTTTTCAAAAAAGACAGAAAACACAGTTCCAAGCCCCAGCCATTATAATATTGATGAATATATTTATGAAAAGCTGATACACAGGATAGATATTGAGCTTGTAGATTCTAATAAAAAAGCAGCCATTTTATCAGAAGGAAAATCTTCTGATTATGACAATTATTACAACCTGCCCAATCATCCAAAAGGAGTAGCCAACGTTTACCGGTATCAAAAAATCCGTTACAAGAATATATACCCTCATATAGATCTGGTTTTCTTCAAACCCAACGACCCAATAAAACCTATAGAATATAATTTCATCATCAATCCTGGGGGAAAAGTTTCAGATATTAAAATGAAATTTAATGGGGCTCCTACTCTGATCAAAGAGGGAAAACTAACCATGAATGTACGTTTTGGAGAAATCTATGAAAATATTCCTAACAGCTGGATTACTGGAAATACAAAAACAAGCATTGATGTTTCTTTTAAAGATCTTGGCGATCAGACTTTTGGATTTAATGCTCCGTTGAATACTTCTGATAAAACGATTATCGTAGATCCTGTACCTACAAGGATATGGGGAAGCTATGCAGGAGGATATGGAGATGACTACGGGAGAATCAAAACAGATTCTCAAAGTACAGGATACTTATATGGTACAACCAATAGTACTACTAATTTTGCGACATCCGGCACCTATCAGCAAAACGTGGTCGGCGCTCTTGATGCGTTCCTGATGAAGCTGACAAAAAATGGACAAAAACTTTGGGGAACCTATTATGGTTTTGGAATGACTGATGTATTTACTGATGTCGATTTTGATGAAAGCTTTAATATTTATGCTGGTGGAACCGTTCAAAGAGGGCAATACAATGAAAATATTGTTGTAGTAAAATTTAATAATAACGGGAGTTTCGTTTTTCAAAAAGAATTTGTTTCAAGCAGGCAAAGCAAACTTAATACTGTTTCTTATAATCAAAATCATGTATATATTGGTGGGGATTCCTTTAGCCCCGACTTTCCTACTGTCAATGCAATGCAACCCGCAAAGTCAACGCCTATCGGATATACAGATGGTATTTTAGCATCTTTAAATTCAACAACCGGTAATGTTGACTGGGCAACGTATTTTGGACGAAGCGATGGCTCTACTTCTATTTTTCAGATTCTCTCCTCGAACGATAATCTTGAAATAATTGGGGCAACACAGTCTTCAACCATTCCTATGGTGAATGCTTTTCAGCCTTTAAAAGGAGGTGAATCAGACGGAATATATCTCAGAATCTCAAAATTAGGAAATAACATTCTCAAATCAAGCTATTATGGGAACACTGGCTCAGAACAAATATGGAAGGCAGGAATTGTAAATAATACTTTGATTATTCCAGGGAGATATACTACGACTGCTTTTCCCATGGGACAACCAGGAATATGGCGTGTAAACTTAGCCACTCATGCTATTACAAAAAGCTATTTCGATTTTACAGGTTCTTTTCAATTATTGGCATATCCCGACACTTCCGGAAACGTTTTTTTTACAGGATTACATTCAAGTGGGCAACCTGACATATCTACTCCCGGAGCATATATGGGTATGCCTGCAATGTATAATGCTACATTTTTAATTAAATACAGTCCAAATGATGTAAAAGAATGGGGTACTTATTATACAGGAAACGGAGCTACACAGCAAGGTGAAGTTACAAAAGATAATGATGGAGCAATTTATCTGACGGGAATGTCTGGTGGAAATACATCTGGTATTGCAACAACCGGTACATTTCAACAGTCACCTGGAGGCGGAAATGATATTTTCATTGCTAAATTTCAGGATTGTACTTCATCAGCAGTTGTTACGTCTAACTCTCCCGTATGCCCTAACCATACAATCCAACTTAATGCTAACGGAGGAACAACATACAACTGGACGGGTCCAAATGGTTTCACTTCTAACCAGCAAAACCCAACTATCCCTAATGCAACAATAGCTCATGCAGGCACCTATACATGTCAGGTTTCAGGATCAGGAGCCTGCGACGGTACTTTTACTGTAAACGTTGTTGTGGATGACAATATCGCTCCGGTTCCGAATATTGCTACTCTAGCAGATATTACAGGAGACTGTCATACAGCAATTACGACCGCTCCTACTGCTACAGATAACTGTGCCGGAACAATTACTGCAACAACAACAGATCCTTTATCTTATTCAATCCCCGGAAACTATATTATTCATTGGACTTACAATGATGGGAATGGAAATACAGCGACTCAGAATCAAAATATAGTTGTAACATCTCCTACTATTCCAACAAGTACAAATATCACACAAACTTTCTGTGCTACCAGCAACCCAAAAGTTTCTGACCTCCAGATCACCGGTCAGAATATAAAATGGTATGATGCAGCAGGAAATATTTTACCGGCGACTACTTCTCTTGTTAATGGACAAGCCTATTATGCCTCTCAGACTATTAATGGTTGTGAAAGTAATAAAACAGCTATTCAGGTCACAGTAAATAGTACTCCTAAGCCAACAGCCAATACAAATAAGGATTTCTGTGCTTCTGCCAATCCTACTTTGGATAAGCTGGTTGTAGCTGGAAATTCACTGATATTTTATAATGCAGCCGGAGCTGTGATACCTATGACAACTCCTCTTGTAAATGGGCAAACCTATTATGTAACTCAGACATTAAACAACTGTGAATCTGAGAAACTGGCTATAACCGTGACTCTATCTACAGATAATGTTCCCGCTAAAGATGTTACACAGGTACAGTGCAATACTACTACAGCCACTTCAATGGTAGTCAATCTTCATTCTTATGAAGCGGGTATTATTAACAATCCTGGCGGTTATATTTTTACCTATACGGATACGGCAGGAAATCCTATTGCCAATCCTTCAGCGTATGTGTTAAATGTAGGAACAACCCTTCTCCACGTTAAAGTAGCAACTCCGGACGGATGTTTTAAAGTTGTCAGACTCAATCTTACCCTTAATCCAAAACCCTTTGTTCAGCTTCCTGCTCAACTTGATTTCTGTGAAGGAAAATCGGTGATTCTGGATGCAGGACCTGGATTCAAATCTTATGAATGGAATACCGGAGCAACCACTCAAACCATTACCGTATCTACTCCGGGAACTTATACTGTGAAAGTAACCAATATTTTCGGATGTGAAAGTACAAGTTCTACTCAGGTAAGCTATTCTGTTTTAGCCCATATTGTTTCTGTGAATATTACCAATAATACAGCAACTGTTATTCTTTCTCAGAGTGGAAACTACGAATTCTCTTTAAATAATTTCACATGGCAGGATTCTAATATTTTCACCAATTTAAATATGGGAGAATATACCGTATATGTAAGAACAAAATCCGGATGTATTATCGGACAGAAAAACTTCTCAATATTCAATATTCCTAATGCAATAAGTCCTAACGGCGACGGAATTAATGATACATGGAGAATAGCCGGACTGGAAAACTATCCTGGAACAGAAGTATATTTATATGACAGGAAAGGGGCTATCATCTATAAAGAAGTCATTAAAAAGAAACCTTTCCAATGGGACGGAAAATATGAATCTCAACCCATCTCTACAGGAAATTACTGGTACACTATAAAAGTATCTGATGGAAGAATCTACAACGGATGGCTTCTGATCAAAAACAGAGAGTAACAAAAAAACGAGCAGAAATTTCTGCTCGTTTTTTATTTTATAATAATTTGATCTTATCTTCCAAAATATCGATCACCTTATCTCTATATAGTCCGCCGATCGCCTTTTTGAAGTTTTTCTTACTCATCTGAAGTTCGGCCTGAATATCCTCAGGAGAAGATTTATCTGAAACATACAGAAGTCCATAATTTTCTTCCAGCTTGTTCAGGATTTTCTGCTTGAACTCGTCAATATTTTCAAACCCTTCCGGCTGTAAGGAAATATCTATTTTTCCGTCCTCACGTATGGTTTTGATATACCCGCTTTCTTCCGATAACGGATATAGCTTTTTGAAAACATCTGAAGCGTATATCAAACCAATGTACTGTTTATTGATGATAACGTTCCAGCCCAGCTCACTTTCATTCATCATGATCAGGTCTACTTTATCTCCTTTTTTGAACTCAAGATCGTCGTACTGTGGATTTCTCTTGAATTTTGTAGTTCCTGTGATCAGCTCCATATCTTCATCTACATACAAATAAACCAGATACCTTTTTCCTTCTATAATTTTGGTTTTCTGCTGTTTGTAAGGGATAAATAAATCTTTAATGATTCCCCAATCCATAAATGCTCCGCTTGGAAGACTTTGTACGCAGCTCATTACTGCAAATTCTCCTACTTCCGCCAATGGAATTTCAGTAGTTGCCTTCAATTTATCATCATCCTGATATACAAAAACTTCAACCTCCTCGCCTATTTCTTTTTCATTCTGAATGAAAATTTTAGGCAGAAAAGCTCTTTCACCGGATTCGTCCGCAAGGAACCATCCTGAATTAATTTTTTCTGAAATTGTTAAAGTTTGAGTTTTTCCGAGTTGCATTGATGATAAAATTAGCTGACAAAGGTACGGAAATTTGAAGATGCCAACCTAGTTAATGCCGTTATAATTCTTTTAAAGAATTATTTTCATTTTTCATAAAGACCGTAAAACCCTTACATTTGAACAAAAAAATAATCATGAAAAAGTATTTCATCTTACCTCTGCTCTTTTCGGTTATCTTTTCAAACGCTCAGTTGCTTGAGAAAACGGCACTCAATATTTCTTACCGATACACAGGAAGAAACGTTCTGCAGGCAGGATTAGAATACAGATTTGGCGAAAGCTATGATGGATCTATTATTTTGGGACCTTCCTTACTTTACACCCGTGTCAATCAGACGGACAAATTCATTCCGGAGGTGAATATTAATTTTATCCGCGCCGGACTATTATTTGGAGTATCAGGTAATCCGTATTCATTGGAACCAAGAATAGGATTTTCGATATTTAATGCCATCTTTCTCAATACAGGATACGCTTTCCCTATTCATAAAGAAAAGTATTTTAAAGGAGTAACTTTTGGAATACAATTCAACATTACACCGAAATATTCAAAGTTTTATGACAAAATGAAACTTATGTAAAAAAATAAAACGGGCTAAAAGCCCGTTCCTATTCAATACTATAATTTAGAAATATAATCCATCAGTTCCCGTTTGCTGCTTTCAAAATCAAAGGCATCATAGACCATAAAATATTTGTTTTTATCAACACAACTTCGGTACATTGATTTTGCTAATGCCAGCTTTTTATCATCAAAACTGATCGCTTTTACAAGATCCCTGATCTGTGCGGAAGTGAACATAGAAGTCCGCATCTGCTGATTGATCATGGCAACCTTCCCATCGTCAAACTTCTCATTCCTCATCAGCATATCAAAAAACTGACGGAAAGAATTATTATCCATTACATTTCCCTGATGAGACCAGTCTCCTGACTGATTTCCGTACGGATTATTCCATACATCATTCCAGTCATTAAAGCCATACTGGCCCTGAACAGGATAAGAATCCAGAAGATACAAACCTTCATTGGTGAAGAAATCGAGTACCATTCTGTTGTTATTACGAAGCATCAAAGTGGTTCTGTAGATCAGAAAACCATTCTCGTAGATGGAGATAGGCATTCTTCCTGAAGACAGATCAAAGAATCTGTATTTTCCGGAGCCGTTTGCCATCATCTGATCACCAACCTCAACTGTAAAAAATCCCTGTTCAGGAATTCTCAGAAAAACTTCGGCATACCCGTAATTTCTGTTCCATTGATAATTAGGGTTTTTTATTCTGTTTTCATTTCTGTTTCTCTGAGGAATCGGAGTATTTCCTGATCTTGACTGATCAAAAGTTCTATTTTTTTCATCCGGGCTTTTAGAAACTCTCATTTCTGTGGTAGAAGCTTCATTCTTTAATAATTCTCCTGCTTTTCCTGCTTCCTGGGCAAATGAGCTGATCCCTGCCAAAAGCATCCAACTGATAAAAATCTTTTTCATCTATGAAATTTTCAAAATCTATCTCCATTTTCATGCCATAAATGGCGCAAAAAAGGCTGTCTCAAAAGAAACAGCCTTTTATTTTTAAATATTTTAAATGATTAAATCTTTAATCAGATATTACATATGGATTGGTCTTTTTCCCGTAGCATCCAATGCAGCTTCTTTAATTGCTTCTGCATACGTTGGGTGAGCGTGAGAACTTCTTGCGATATCTTCAGCACTTGCACGGAATTCCATAGCAATTACACCTTCAGCAACTAAATCTGCAGCTCTTGCTCCAATCATGTGGAAACCAAGAACTTCATCCGTTTTTTCGTCAGCGATGATTTTCACCAAACCGTCGATATCGCCACTTGCACGGCTTCTTCCTAAAGCTCTCATTGGGAAAGACCCAACTTTGTAAGCTATCCCTTCTTCTTTCAATTGCTCTTCAGTTTTACCAACTCCAGCAACTTCTGGCCACGTGTAAACCACTCCAGGAATTAAATTATAATTGATGTGAGGTTTTTGTCCAGCCAAAGTTTCAGCAACGAAAACTCCTTCTTCTTCAGCTTTGTGAGCCAACATTGCTCCTTTAATTACATCACCAATTGCATAAATGTTTGCAACATTGGTCTGTAAATGATCATTTGTTTTTACTCTTCCTCTTTCGTCAAGTTCTACACCTGCTTTCTCCAGTCCAAGACCGTCTGTATAAGGTTTTCTACCTACAGAAACCAAACAGTAGTCTCCTTCTACTACTACTTCTTCTCCTTTTTTGTCTTTTGCAGTTACTTTTACTGTATCTCCATTTCTTTCCACTGCAGAAACTGCTGTAGAAAGCATGAATTTCATACCTTGTTTCTTCAGAACTTTAGTCAATTCTTTGCTTAAAGCTCCATCCATTGTAGGGATGATTTTATCCATAAACTCAACAACAGTAACCTGAGCTCCAAGTCTCAAATAAACTGAACCTAATTCAAGACCGATTACTCCACCACCGATTACTACTAAATGCTTAGGAATTTCTTTTAAATTTAAAGCTTCCGTAGAAGTGATCACTCTTTCTTTATCTAAAGTGATGAAAGGTAAAGATGAAGGTTTAGAACCTGTTGCAATGATTGTATATTTAGAATCAATGGTTTCAGTAGAACCATCATTTTTAGTCACTTTAATCTGAGTAGCAGATTCAAAACTTCCAAGACCTTCAAAAACAGTAATTTTGTTTTTGTCCATCAAAAAGTTGATTCCTTTTGTAGTCTGCTCTACTACTTCATTTTTTCTCGCAATCATTCTTGCGATATCTGCTTGCGGCTCATTGATGATAATTCCATGACCTGCAAAATTGTGTTTTGCATTTTCGAAATGTTCAGAGCTGTCAAGAAGTGCTTTTGACGGAATACATCCAACGTTAAGACAAGTTCCGCCTAAAGTTGAATATTTTTCAATAATTGCTGTTTTGAAACCTAACTGTGCTGCACGGATTGCAGCAACATAACCACCGGGACCAGAACCTATTACGGTAACATCGAATTGACTCATGTTATTGTATGAATTTGTTTATTATTATCTATCTTAATTCTCACAAATTTACATATAAATTACCAAGCACCAAAGTGAGTTTTATCAATTTTAAAAATGATAATTATATGCTTTAGTTTTATGAAAAGTATTATTTTATGAACTTGATATTTTCTTCATTCCCCTCTTTCAGATAAATTGCGGTGAAGACAAGTGGCTTTTCGGCTGAGGCATTATCAAAATGAAGAATTTTTACATTTTTGGGCTCATAAAAAGCATCACCTTCATGAAGTACCACTTTCTGTTGTCCTTCTATCTGAAAAACAGCTTCTCCTGATTTTATCATTCCTAAAACGGGACAAGGGTGCAGATGTTCGGGAGCTCCCTGACCTGCCGCCATTGTTATTTCCTGAATTTCTGCAGATGTAATGGTCTGATCAATAGTCGTTTTTAATAATTCTTTTCTGGAGATCGTCTTCTGCTGAGCTACTATTACAACAGAGTTCAGTATCAAAATAGCAGTTATAAATGGTTTCATTGATATGATATTTAATTTTACTGTTTTTCTTATTAAATCAGCATCAACTATTACAAATTCAATTTTCCTTGCCCAAATTCACCCGTGCTTTCAAAAAATGACCCTCCGTACACATACCATTCAAGGTTTTCCAAATATTCCACTGCATTTTCCGGGGTTATCTGTAAACGATCTTTTTTCGAAACAATTCCTTTGTACCATCTTCCTGATTTTGAAAAACTTTCATATTCAACAAAATAACGAATCCATATTCTTTGACACAACTTACACTGTTGAATGGTTACTTCTCCATATCTTCCGTTAGTATGATCTATACCCAGTTCTGAACTTCTATATTCTGTATAATTGGAATCTGGTTTTTCACAAGAACATCCTATTTTGGGAATTTTATTCATTGACATTTATTTTATACGGGTCCAAATCTAAGAAAATAAAACCCCATAAGACAAATAATAGGGCAATACTACTTCATTAAATCCAGCAAAACCTGCTCATATTTGTCTAATATAATATTCTTCGAAAACCTGGATTTAATCGAGTTTTTTATAGCATCCCGATTGTAATTGCTGTGTAGCACTCTTACAATCTGCTGGGCAAAACCATCATAGTTTTCAATATTTGAAACTTCGCCGTTTATATTGTGCTGGATAATCTCATTAATCCCGCCCGGACAGTTATTGGCCAGAGAATAAATACCACATGCGCCTGCTTCCAGAAGGACATTTGGAAATCCTTCATACCTTGAAGAAAGGACAAATAAATCTGCATATTTCAGGTATTGATAAGGATTTTCCTGTCTTCCGTGGAAGATGACTTTTTTTAGTCCCAAAATTTCTTTCGTCTGAAGCAGAAGGTCTTTGTCTTTTCCATCGCCTAAAATATGAAGCATAATATTTTCATTTTTCAGTCTTGAAAAAACTTTCAACAGGTTATCAAATCCTTTTCTGGATGATAAATTACCAATTGCTACGACGTTCTTATAGTTGTATTTGAAGCATTCAGGCTTTAAGGATAATGCCATTTTATCTTCAATGAAATCAAAGTCTACAGGATTATTGATCTTAACAATTCTTTTCTTTTTAATATTAAAATTATCAACAAGATCATTCATCATATCATCACTTTGAGCAATGATTCTCTGATAGTTATTGTAAAAATTATAGAAAAATTTAATTTCTTTCCGGGTGACATGCTGCGTCACCACATTGGTTTCGCGGGCAATGAATTTTGTTCTTGGAAAAAGCTTTATAAATAGGGACAAATAAGCATTTACTTCCCCAAAACCGGAGAATACAATATCGGGTTTTCTTCTGTATATTTCTCCTAAAATCGGCTTTAATGAATGCCTTATTCTTTCCGTATTGATGTCGATAATTTCAACGTCTTTTTTTAGAAAATCCAGATATCCGCCTTGTTTACGTAACAGCAAAATCTTGGGTTCAAACCGATCTCTGGAGAGATGATTCGCTATAGTAGTAACAATTCTTTCTGCTCCCCCGGTTTCTAAGTCCGGCAGAATAAATATGACAGATATCTTTTTCATCACTGTAAAGTTAGTAAAAAGTTTGGTTATTTTTAAAGTGGAGCCAGTGTATATTGATACTTATTAACAGAAATTAACTAAGCTTTAAAATCGGAATTTATTTTGTATTCATTCTCAACATAACAAACGGACAAAAATGCATTAAGCCCTTCAATCGAAGGGCTTAATGCATTTTTTATTATAATGAAATGTTTAATTCGCTACGTCACTGATAAACTTTATTCTCAGCATCCTCACTTCCTCATCAGACAATTCATCCCCAAACTCGTCCAGCAATACTTTCATGCTGTCACTTTCAGATTCGTTCATAAATTCCATGAAGCCGTCTACGATATCTTCGTCAAAATTATCTTCAATATAATAGTCGATATTCAGTTTGGTTCCCTGATAGACAATTCTTTCCATTTCTTTCAGAAGCTCATCCATAGAAAGGTTTTTAGCTCTTGCTATATCTTCAAGGTCGATCTTTTTATCGGTACTCTGTATAATGAAAACTTTATGGCTCGATTTGTTGGCCACCTGCTTCAATACCATATCCTGAGTACGTTCTATATTATTATCTTCTACATATGTTTTGATGTAATCCGCAAATTCTTTACCGTACTTTTTGGCTTTTCCTTCTCCTACTCCATAAATTTTAGTGATCTCATCTACTGTAATCGGATATTGAACCGTCATATCCTCCAAACTAGGATCCATAAATACAGTATACGGTGGAATCCCATGTTTCTTGGCTACTTTCTTTCTAAGTTCCTTTAACAAGTTAAAAAGTTTTTGATCCAAACCTCCCCCGGCTTGCTGCTGTATCTGATCGCTCTCCGCTTTTGCCTGCGTAAGATCAAATTCTTTGTCTTCAGCAATTAAAAAGAGATCTTTAGATTTTCCATTCAGAACAGTTTTTGCTTTTTCTGTAAGCTTTAAAACACCATAGGTTTCGATATCTTTCTGTAAAAAGTTCTGAACAGTAGCTTGTCTAAGGATTGTTTTCCAATAATTATCTTTTTCATCTTTTCCAAAACCAAAATGAGAAGTTTGCTCTAGTTTGTAAGACTTCGTCACTGCAGTTTCTTTTCCTACGATGACAGAAATCAGATCTTTGGATTTGAATTTTTCTCCTGTATCATTGATCAGTTCAAGCGCTTTTTTCAAGTCAGCAGTTGCATCCTTTAATTTTGGCGGATTGGAAGAGTTGTCACACATATTGGCTCCATCTCCTTTTACCGGATCAAAAGTTTCTCCAAAATAATACAGAATATATTGTCTTCTGCTCATAGAAGTTTCGGCATAGCCTACCACTTCATTCAAAAGTTGTAATCCGATTTCTCTTTCAGAAACAGGTTTTTGTGCCAGGAATTTTTCTAATTTCTCAATATCTTTCGGATCGTAGAATGCCAGACAATGGCCTTCACCACCATCTCTTCCTGCCCTTCCGGTTTCCTGATAGTAGCTTTCCAGTGATTTTGGAAAATCGTAGTGGATCACAAAACGGACATCCGGTTTATCAATTCCCATCCCAAAGGCAATGGTTGCCACAATTACGTCCACGTCCTCCATCAGAAACTTATCCTGATTGGTCACCCTGACTTTCTGATCAAGACCGGCGTGGTAAGGAAGTGCATTGATGCCGTTTACCTGCAGAAGCTGGGCAAATTCTTCAACTTTTCTTCGGCTCAGGCAATATACAATCCCTGATTTCCCTTTATGCTGATTGATAAATTTAACAATTTCCCTGTCTACGTTGATTTTCGGACATACTTCATAATATAGATTAGGACGATTGAAACTTTCCTTAAATACCAATGCATTCGTCATTCCCAACGTTTTCTGGATATCATCCTGAACCTTAGGAGTGGCAGTAGCTGTCAAAGCAATCACTGGTACATTGGCAATTTTGTCTATAATCTGTTTCAGATTTCTGTATTCTGGTCTGAAATCATGTCCCCACTCTGAAATACAGTGGGCTTCATCAATAGCAAAGAAAGAAATTTTCACATCTTTCAAAAATTCCAGGTAATCATCTTTAATCAATGATTCAGGAGCTACATACAGAAGTTTGGTTTTGCCGCTTTTGATATCGTCAAAAACCTGTTTGGTCTGCGTTTTGTTCAATGATGAATTCAATACATGTGCTACCCCGTCTTCAGATGAAAGGCCGTTCACTGCATCTACCTGATTTTTCATCAACGCTATTAAGGGCGAAACAACTATTGCTGTGCCTTCCGAAATCAGTGCCGGAAGTTGATAACATAATGATTTTCCACCTCCTGTAGGCATTAAAACAAATATATCCTTCCCATTCAATAGGTTCTCTATAATTTGTTCCTGCTGGCCCTTAAATGTAGAAAACCCAAAATACTTTTTCAATTCGCCTGATAAATTGGCTTTTTTTGCGCTCATCTAATTTTCTATTGCTAAATTTGCAACTCACCCAAAGTTATAAAAATTCTGCTTAAAATAAAAGCGAACGAATTTATAAAAATAAAATTTATATTAAATATTCTTTTTAAAATATAACGTTTTTTAAGAACTTTTTTGTATACCTTATTATCGTAAAATGGATAGAACCAACATTATATCAATTGCAAAAAGCACTTTAGAGATAGAGATTTCTGAGCTCGAAAAATTAAAAAATAGAATTGACGATCAATTTGCCCAGGCAGTAGAAATCATCCATTCAGCAAAAGGAAAGCTCATCGTAGTAGGAATAGGAAAATCTGCCCATGTAGGTAACAAAATTGTAGCTACATTGAATTCAACAGGTACTCCTTCTCAATTTTTGCATGCTTCAGAAGCAATCCATGGGGATCTTGGGGTTATTCAGAAGCAGGATGTTGTCCTATGTATTTCCAATTCTGGAAATTCTCCCGAAATCGCCAATCTGGTTCCTTATTTAAAAGGTTATTCTTCAGCTTTGATCGGAATGACCGGAAATAAAACCAGCAAACTGGCTGAATTCTCTGAAGTTATCTTAGATACTCATGTGGATGTTGAAGCGTGCCCAAATAAACTGGCTCCTACCAGCTCTACCACAATTCAGATGGCATTGGGAGATGCTTTGGCTGTTGCTTTAATGGAACTGAATAATTTCAAGGCCAATGATTTTGCCAAATTCCATCCGGGAGGAAGCTTAGGAAAAAACCTGACCTCTACCGTAGAACAGTTCCTTTCTTCTCAAAAGCCTCAGGTTGCAGAAGATGCTTCGATAAGGGATGTCATCATCTCGATCAGTGCTTCAAGCCACGGAATCACAGTGGTAACCAATGGAGATCAGATCATCGGGGTCATCACAGATGGAGATTTGAGAAGAATGCTGATGAAAGGAGAAGACATCAATAAAGTTTTGGCTAAAGATATTATGTCTTCCCATCCAAGAACGATTGAAAAGGAAGCTCTTGCCAAAGAAGCCATGAAAGTTCTGAAAGAAAATAATATCGGCCAGCTGATTGTAACGGAAAACGGAACGTATTTCGGAATCATTGATCTGCATAAGCTACTGGATGAAGGAATAAATTAATACTGATGATATGAGCCATTTTCTACATGCACATATCCGGGAAATCGTGGACCTTACAGATGATGATTTTGAGGTTATACAAAAGTTTTTCACAAAAAAGAGGTTCCGGAAAAGACAATTTCTGATACAGGAACATCAACCTGTGCATGAAATTTTTCTTATAGAGAAAGGCGTTCTTAAAAGCAGTACTATAGATAATACAGGAAAAGAACACATTCTTCAGTTCGCAGCACCCAACTGGTGGATTTCAGATTTTGCCGGCTTTTTTAAGCAGGAAACCTCATCACTGGCAGTGGAATGCATTGAAGATTCTGAAGTGTATGCAGTATCTTATGAAGATTTAAATATTCTTTGTTCAAAAATGCCAGCAATGGAACATTTTTTCAGGATAAAGTCAAATTTCGGGTATGTAGCCCTACAGCAGAGAATTCTTTCATTGCTGAGTAAGTCTGCAAAAGAACGTTATGAAGATTTTATACAACAATATCCAGGTTTTATAGACCATATCCCCAAGCAGCTTATTGCAAGCTATCTGGGAGTTTCCAGAGAGACATTAAGCAGACTATATTCTTAAGATGTGACCTAGGTCACATCTTTTTTTTGAGGTATGTCCTTATAAGGATAAGTTTAAAAGTCCAATCTTTGTATTATAATTTTTAATAATAAATACCAATGAAAAAGAAAGCATTAATTGTAGTAACAAGTGTGGAAAAATATCCTAATATGGAAAGAGCAACAGGCCTTTGGCTGGGTGAAGCTGTTCATTTTTATGAAAAGTTACATGAGAAAGACTATGAGATTGATTTTGTAAGTCCAAAAGGCGGCTATACACCATTAGATCCTATTTCACTACAAATGTTTGTACAACCTGTAGACTGGAAATACTATGGTGATAATATTTTCAGAGAAAAAATGGCTAATACTTTAAAGCCAGAAGAGATCAACCCTAAAGATTATGGGGTTATTTATTATACAGGAGGTCATGGGGTTGTATGGGATTTCCCTGACAATAAGGAATTACAGGAAATTGCCCGCAGTATTTATGAAGATGGAGGAATTGTATCCTCAGTATGCCACGGAGCTGTAGGACTTTTTAATATAAAGCTTTCCAATGGAGAACATCTGATTAATGGAAAAACACTTACTGGTTTTTCAAACTCAGAGGAAATTGCTGCAGAATTGGCCGACCACATGCCTTATCTAACAGAAGACGTATTGAAAAGTAAGGGGGCACATTATGTAAAAGCAGATCAGGATTTTATTCCTTTTGCTGTTTCTGATGGAAGACTTGTTACAGGACAAAACCCTCAATCAGGAGGTTCCGTAGCAGATAAAGTATTGGAAATGTTGGAAAAATAAGCCCCAGAATTAGAGATAAAAAATAGCTTGCAGCCTAAAATAATCATTTTGGGCTGCAAGATTTTGTATCCAAAAGTATCTTTAAGAATACGTCAACTGTCTGTAACATAAACTTGAACAAAATCATTGACAATAAATTCTAAATACTGATTATTATTTCATAATTTCGCACACTTAAACTGCTTGCCACAGGGCTGGCATTTTGACAGATTCTACTATATGGACAATAAAAAAGACATGTCCTTTCTTGGGCACATTGGAGAATTAAGAGGACACCTGGTCCGTTCGATTATTGCTATCATAATTGCGGCATTTGTAGTGGGCTTTAATATCAACTGGATTATGGACCACATCTTTTTTGGACCTACCAGAAATGATTTCCCTACATTCAGAATTGTTAATCATTTTTCAAGAATGATTTTGGGGAAAGATAGTATTCACCTTCCAAAAGAGTTCCCTGTGCGTGTACAGAGATTGTATCAGCAGTTCAATGTGATGATGGCAGTTTCTATTTTTGGAGGAATGGTGGCTGCATTTCCATATATTGTATGGGAGTTATGGCGTTTTATCGGCCCGGCTTTACATCCCAAAGAGAGAAAAAATTCTATTTATATCATCAACTCGGTATGGATGCTTTTCATGACCGGAGTATTATGCGGGTATTTTTTAATCCTTCCGTTTGCGGTTAATTTTGGGGTTATTTTTAAAATCTCAGACATTATCGTTCCGCTGTATGACTTAAGTGATTATACGACTCTATTTTTGCAGGTGGTTTTAGGTATGGGAATTATTTTCCTGTTCCCTATTCTTATCTATTTCCTTACCAGCATCGGAATTCTGACGCCTCAATTTATGAAAACCTATCGTCGTCATGCTATTGTTTTGATTATGGTAGTTGCTGCAATCATTACTCCGGCAGATGTTTTAAGTATGATAATGGCTGCATTACCACTGCTTGTCCTATATGAATTCAGTATTATGATGTGTACAGTCACCTATAAGAAAGCACAGAAAAACAACGGAAATCTTCCGGTAGTACAGAAATAACTAAAAAAATTATAACTTATACCTAAGCCCGGCAATGACCGGGCTTTTTGATGCCTTCCAAAAACTTATATTTAATTTGAGTTCCGGCATCTGCCTATTAATTTAATTTTATACTTTTGAAAAGTATTAATAAAATTGTAATGAAAAAATTATCATATACCCTCTTATTTGCATCTGGGATTGTCTTCGGGCAGTTCTTTGAGAAAGGTAAGACTTTCACCAAGCAGGATATTTTAAAAGGTTCCAATACTGAATTCAGGAATTTCTGGGATGTCAAAAAATATGATCTTTCTGTAGAGCCTGATTTTGAACAAAAAAGCGTTAAAGGAAATAATACAATCAGCTTTGAGATCATCAAAGATGTCACCAATCCTGTTTTCCAGATTGACCTTCAGCAGCCGATGAAAGCGGATAACATAGAAGCAAGCTTTCCTATCACAAATTACAAGCAAGATGGAGACTTTATTTTAATTACAGCCAATAAAAAATTCAAAAAAGGAGAAAAATATACTATCAACGTTCTTTATTCCGGAAAACCTACCATTGCTAAAAATGCTCCATGGGATGGAGGCTGGGTTTTCACTAAAGATAGAAACGGAAACCCATGGATGAGCGTTGCTGATGAAGGAATAGGTGCTTCAATCTGGCTTCCTACAAAGGATATCTGGAGTGACGAACCTGACAATGGCATCGTTATGAACATCATTACTCCCAGCAATCTTGTAGGGGTTGGAAACGGAAGACTTACCAACCAAAAGACAGAGGGGAATAAAACGACATACACATGGGAAGTAAAAAACCCGATCAATGCCTACTCTATTATTCCCAATATTGGTAAGTATGTGAATTTCAAGGATACTTATGAAGGAGAAAAAGGTAAACTTGATTTGGATTACTGGGTACTTGACTATAATCTGGATAAAGCAAAGAAACAGTTTCAGCAGGTAAAGCCTATGCTTTCTGCTTTTGAGTACTGGTTCGGACCTTATCCTTTCTATGAAGATTCTTATAAACTGGTTGATTCACCCTACTTAGGAATGGAACATCAAAGTAATGTTGCCTACGGAAACGGCTATCAGAATGGCTATCGTGGAAAAGATCTTTCCGGAACGGGAGTTGGGATGAAGTGGGACTATATCATCATTCATGAAAGTGGCCACGAGTGGTTTGCTAATAATATTACGGCAAAAGATCAGGCCGATATGTGGATTCATGAAAGTTTCACCATGTATTCTGAAGCTCTTTTCACAGAAAAATATCTGGATAAAAAATCGGCAGAAACTTATATAATAGGAATTAGAAATACTATTGATAACGACATCCCAATTATTGGACAGTATGGAGTAAGAAATGAGGGCAGTGGAGATATGTATCCAAAGGGAGCCAATATGCTTCACACGATAAGACAGGTGATCAATAATGATGAAAAATTCAGACAGATTCTGAGAGGACTCAACCAAGATTTTTACCATCAGACCGTTACCACCCAACAGATCGAAAAATATATTTCATCAAAATCAGGAATTGATTTCTCAACCGTTTTTGATCAGTATCTGAGAACAATAAAAATCCCAACCCTTGAGTATACTCAAAATGGTGATACGTTAAAGTTCCGATATACAGATGTAGTAAAAAACCTGAAATTACCTATCATCATTAACGGTGACCAGACTATCAATCCTACAGAAAACTGGCAGACCGTAAAGCTTAAAAAGAATACTCCTGTTGAGTTTAACCCCAATTATTATATTAATTTTTATAGCACTACATAAAGAAAAAGGCAAATTCGCGAATCAAGCAAATTTGCCTTTTTGCTTTTTAAGTTTAAAATTTTAAGAAAAGTTTAATACTTCTTCCGTAACAAAGTGACAAAAAAAGCAACTATTTAACTATTAATGTAAACCTAATGAGAAAAACAGTACTTAGTCTAGGTATTTTTGCTTCTTTTTTAGCAAATGCTCAGTCTATAAAAACAACCATTGATCTTGTCAATGTAAAAGATGATAAAGTAGCCGTTACCATGGATTTTCCGAAAATGAAATCCGGGGATATCAAATTTCATTTCCCCAAAACGGTTCCCGGTACTTATTCTATAGACGACTATGGAAGATTCATCGAAGGGATCAAATTTTACGATAATAAAGGAAAAGAACTTACTTATACCAAAGTAAATGATAATACCTATTCATTGAAAAATGCTCAGGGTCTTTCCAAAATCTCTTATCTTGTGAATGACAGCTTTGATGAAGAAAATGATACTTCAAAGCACAAAGCGGTATTTTCTCCGTCAGGAACTGACATTGAAGCAGGAAAAATATATATGATCAATACCCATGGGTTTATCGGATATATTGAAAATATGCAGGATGTTCCTTATCAGCTGGTAATTCAGAAACCAACTGACTTCTACGGAACAACAGCTTTGGTAGATCAGGATAAATCGGAATCTACAGATACCTATACCCTGGCCAACTATGCTAAGGTAACCGATTCTCCGTTAATGTACACAAAACCGGATTATATTACCTTCAATGCTGGAGGAATGGATCTTGTACTGGGTGTATATTCTCCAACAGGAAAATACAAAGCAGCAGACTTCAAAGAAAATCTGGAAAAAATGGTTGTCGCTCAGAAGAAATTCCTGGGGGATATGAATACCAATAAAAAGTATGCAATCATGCTTTATCTTTCCGGTGGTGACGGACCTAGAGTAAAAGGTTTCGGAGCTCTGGAACACCATGAATCTACAAGCGTAGTGCTTCCGGAAGTAATGCCGAAAGAGGCTATTGACAATACCATTACAGACGTAGTTTCTCACGAGTTTTTCCACACTGTAAATCCTCTGAAGACCCACTCTGAAGAGATCCACTATTTCGACTATGCAGATCCTAAAATGTCTCAGCACTTATGGATGTATGAAGGGGGTACAGAATATTTTGCCAATCTATTCCAGATTCAGGAAGGTTTGATCAATAAAGATCAGTTCCTTCAAAGAATGGCAGAAAAAATTGCTAATTCCAAGAGCTACGATGATACGATGCCGTTTACGGTAATGAGTAAGAACGTATTGGTGGAACCTTATAAGGACCAATACAGAAACGTTTATGAGAAAGGAGCTCTTTTGGCAATGTGTCTTGATATTGAGCTTAGAAAGCTTTCTAATGGAGAAATGGGATATCGTGATATGATCAGAAAATTGTCTCAAAGATTTGGAGAAAACAAACCTTTCAAAGATGATAAACTGATTGATGAATTGGTAACGGTAACCGGATATCCTCAGGTGAAAGATTTTTATAATCAATATATTGCAGGAAACCAGCCAACTCCTTATGCAAAATACCTAAGCATGGTAGGCATAGATATCAAAAAGCAGGAAAGCCAGCCCGTTTTCTGGTTTATCAAAGACCCGAACCAGACAGGTTTTGATGAGAAGAACAATGCATTTGCTTTTGACGACCATTCTGCCCTATCTCCATTTGCAAAAAGTATAGGATTTAAAATTACTGACCAGGTACTTGCTATAGATGGAAAAACAGTAGACATCAAAAAAGTACAGGACTTTATTGCTTATACAAGAACCATCAAAGACGGACAAGACGTTACGGTAACGATTTTAAGAGATAATGCCGGTAAGAAAGAGAAAATGAACCTGAAAGGAAAGGCTATTCTGGATAAAATGATATTGGAAACACCTTCATTTAAGGCGAATCCAACTCCGGAAGAACTGAAACTACAGACACAGTGGCTTACAGGTAAGAAATAAAGAGAAAAGCGGGGAAAATTTCCCCGCTTTTCTTTTTCTTCAAGTTGATCTTGTATTCTTAATATATTTAAACCTTATAGGTTTTAAAAACCTATAAGGTTTATTGTTTGTAAAACTAATTTGCAATTAAATATCCTCTCCTTTCCTTATTGTTATCCTAAAGGTACTTCCCTTTCCTACTTCGGTCTGGGAGATCTTGATATCGCCGTTATGATACTCATGAATTACTCTTCTTGCTAATGACAATCCCAATCCCCAACCTCTTTTTTTGGTAGAATATCCGGGATTGAAAGCATTTCTTGCCTGCTGCTTTGTCATTCCGCTTCCGTTATCCTTTACTTCGACCAGAATATTTTTGTTTCTTTCAAAAATTGACATGGTAATAGCGCCTTCACCTTTCATGGCATCTACAGCATTTTTTACCAGGTTTTCAATCACCCAGCTCATTAAAATTTTATTGTGAGGAACCAGGACGGTATAAGTAGGAAGATTCAGCGTAAAGTTGATTTTCCTGGAAATTCTGGTCTTTAAATAATCATAATTCTCCTGAATTGTTTTATTGAAATTTCTATCATTCAACTCAGGAACAGAACCTATTTTTGAGAATCTCTCAGAGATGGTTCTAAGCCTTTCAATATCTTTTTCAATCTCATGCACCCCCTCCGAATTCGGATCATCCAGCTTCATTATTTCTATCCAGCCAATCATGGAAGATAAAGGAGTTCCGATCTGATGGGCTGTTTCTTTAGCAAGACCTGCCCAAAGATAACCTTCATCTGTCTTTTTGATGGTCCTGAAAAACCAAAACGAAAAACCAAAATACAGCAGAATAAACAGTCCTAAAATATAAGGCGAATACTGAAGATTATTAAGCATACGCGAATTATCATAGTACACAAACTGATTATTTCCATCGGGTACTTTTATTTCAATAGGATCATAATTCTTCTCCATCTTCAGGATTACGTCCTGAAGCTTTTCAGGATCTTTTATGGTACTTTCAGGAATATTCCGGTAGTATCCAAGATCAAGAATCGGATTTTTATATTTATCTGTTACAATGAACGGAATGGTATTGTTGATATTAAGGATATCCGGCAGCAGATCCAGAACATCAGTATCCGGAGTTTTTACTTCCTGCTGTATTCTTATCGCTTTAGAAAGAAGGCTTATCCTTTTGATCTCCTCTTTTCTGAGAAAATTAATAAGCGATGTTGAAGCCGCTACAATGGCAATAACCAAAGTAGTCATAACAACAAAAATGATCCAGTTATTCAGCCTGGTGAGTATGGATTTTCTCAAAGGTATTTTATTTTAAAACATTCAGGATTTTCTGCAGCTCTGCGCTTCCACTTCCCTGATAGTTGTTGATAATAATCGAAAATACATATTTTTTACCATCTTTTGCAGTATGGTATCCTGCAAAAGATTTGGTATCTCTCATGGTTCCGCTTTTCATTTTCATTCCATTGTCCTGAGCCGGGAATCCATCGTAGTATGCTTCAAACCATGATTGCTTTTTAGCATATAAAAGAGCCTGCACTTCTGCTTTTGCCGCTACATAATTCTGTGGGGAAAGTCCGCTTCCGTCAGCAAAATTGATCATATTAGGATTGATTCCTTTTGATTTCCAGAACTCTTTCAGATAGGCCACTCCGCTTTTGAAACTTGGATTTCCCTTTTTCTCTTTCCCCAGGGTTTTAATAAATGTTTCTCCATACAGGTTAACACTTTTTCTCAGAAACCAGTACACCATTTTATCCAGCGTTGGAGATTGGTACGTCAGAATAATCGTATTTTTCGGAGCTTCTAAGGCTTTTTTTCCTTCTATTTCAAGTTGTGAATTGGTAACAGCTTTTCCTGAAAGTTCAATTCCTGATTCTTTCAGCCATTGTTTTACTTCTGCTGCCAGCTGTAAAGGAGGATTAGGGGTAGAACCGGAAACCATTACCGTTTTTCCCGCCGGAAGCATTCCGTTGATCAATGCAACATTTGAATGGGGAGCAGTGAAAATCAGACTCTGATCTGAACTTCCGCCCGTTTTCAGATCATTCAGCCATTGTACGCCTTCTAAAGGATAAGAAAAGTTTTTAAAATCTGTTCCGTTAATATTGATGTCAAACTGGTTTTCTTTCCAGTTGATTCCCCATACACCGGCTCCATAGTAATTTCCAAGGTCATCCCATGGCCAGCCACCCGGAATGGTTTGATGGTCAAAATAAGAATCATCAATGACCAGATCCCCGGATATTTTTGTAATCCCTGAATTTTTAATGGCATCCATCAGCTTCTTTTTAAAATTTTCAGGTTTATAAGCATCATATCTCCAGCTTCCCAATGTAGGATCTCCATTGGAACTAATGAACAGGTTTCCGCTAAGCGTTCCTCCTGATATATTCCCGGAATAGCTGGAAGTTGTTGTATAAGTATAATTCTTTCCTAACGTTTCCAAAGCAGCAGCAGCGGTAAAAATTTTCTGGGTAGAAGCTGTGGAGAGTCCTTTGCTTCCCTGATATTCGTATATAAAGTTGCCGTTTTCATCTGAAACATAAAATGATAAACTCGAAGAAACTGCCCCCGAAGAATCCATAAGATCTTTAGTTACTTTATCTAATTTCTGGGCCATATTCTGCGCAGCAACCATCTGTACAGAAAGTGTGAGAACAGCAAGTATTTTTTTCATTGCATTATTGTTTGGTTCTTAACTTCATTTATGTTTGGCGATTCTGCTTATCATGAAACTTTAAAGGTTGGAGCAGCTCTCGCCCATTTTTACTCAAAGATAGCTAAAAATGTATTTTTTCATATTCACGGAGGTCATGATGACTGAAAAGGATCTGATGGTCGGGAGATTTCTCGAATGACCGGTCATATTTAAAGTATTTCTCATAATCATCCTCGTCTGTAAAAATATCCAGCTGGCAGGATTTTATATAATTAGATTTTTCGCCGTAATCTTCTATAAAATATCCTGAATCACTCCAATGCTCCTGGTGACAGCGTAGACAGCTTTTTTGATGAACCGCTTTATGACCGCATATCTCACAATATTGCAAATTTTGAAATAATTCTGAAATCCGTTTCTCCTGATCTTCAGGAAATAAATGTAGTGGAACTTTTCTCAAAAGCAGATAATAGTTGGGCTCCTGCCAGGAAAAGCTATTCGCTTGAGTCTGATGATCAGCTTTTTTATTTTTAAATAAATGCAATCGTTGAAGATCATAATCAATTTCCGCTTTAGCAATATCCTTAATATTAAGAATTACCTTTTTCCCTACTTTAATATTCTGGTCATCATCAATATCAATAATTGATTTTCGATCCAGATAATGGTTCAGACACAAAGTAGTCTCCCAGGAATCCACCCCTCTTTTTTTACCTTCACTTCCACAGATCTCACAGGTTTTTACAGATAGATCTGTATATTTTGAAGTAATATCTTTGATAACTGCATTCAGTTCTGGATTCTCAGAATAGGTATAACAGCGCAGTTCACCGAATTTTTCTTTTCCGAAAACATCTTTTTCAAGATTCCAGCCTCCTATGGCAAATTCAAACAGCATTTGTTTGATGATATCGTTCCATCCGGTACTGTTTACAGAAAAATTTTTAAGATTATGTTCTACAAACCGGTCAATATCTTCCTGTTTCATGATAATGAGCTTCCACTCTCTATTTCGTAAGGCTCCTTCCCTTTTTCAAAAATCCTGGTCAGTTCGCTTCCCTCTACAGTAATTGAATGATCTGTTCTTCTGATCCAGTTTCCTTCTCTAAGTCCTACGACCTTGATATCATTCTGAGTAAGAAACTCCTGAATACGGGTTTCTCTGGTTTCTCCATTGTGTTTCAAATCCGGATTAGGATCAAGGTAATGAGGGTTGATATTGAAAGGGACCAATCCCATACACTCAAAACTTGGCGGATATACAATCGGCATATCGTTGGTAGTTTTCATATTCTGTCCTCCGATATTGCTTCCAGCACTACATCCAAGATATGCTTTCCCGTTCAATACATTTTCTTTTAATACAGACATCAGACCTTCTTCGTGTAATGTTTTAACCAATAAAAAAGTATTTCCACCTCCGGTAAAGTACCCTTTTGCCTGGTGTAGGCCTTCTATTTTATCTTCAAATTCATGAAGTCCTATTACTTTTATATTGATGGTTTCAAAGAAAGAACGTGCTTTTGCAGTATAGTCGTCGTGGGAAATTCCCCCTGGTCTTGCAAAAGGGATAAACACAATTTCGTCAATTCCTTTATATAGTTGGATTAATTCTTCTCTTAAATATTCCAGATATTCTCCACCAAAAATTGTGGATGTTGAGGCTAATATGATGTTCATACCACGAAATTATATTTATTATTAAAAAAGTGAATCACAAAGATAACCTCAAACAGTAACGAATCAAAAATTAATCTAAAAAAAACCTCAATCCCGTTAATATTTTCTAAAAAATCTTAAAGCCTCTAAAATTTATGCTTTTGTGGAATTATTATTGAATTTTAGATTATGAATTTAAAATATAAGATTATGAAAATGAGTAAAATTAATAGCAGAAACCTATTCTTAGGTTTAATATTAGCAGGAAGTGTAAGTCTTGTAAATGCACAAACGACTCAGCCGGAAACATCGGCTTCAACGAGTCAATCGGCCAACCCAACGATTGAAGGTCTTAAAAAACAAATTGAGGCCAATCCAAAGGATGCAGAATCATTAGCAAAATTGGCTAATGCCTATCAGGAAGCATCAGACTGGACCAATGCCATTGATACCTGGAAGAAAATATCCGTTTTATTACCAGACTGGGCACCTTCTTATTACAGCCAGGCCTATGTGTATCAGGCTTCAAAAGATGATGCCAATGCAAAAATTGCCTATGAAAAGTACATTGCGACTGTAAAACCTGAAGAAGTGGAGCAAAGTAAAAAGAATCTTGCCTATGCTTATTTCTATCTTGCCTTTTCAGAACAGCAAACTGATCCTAATAAAGCGAAAGAGCATATCGCCAAGTCAATACAGTATGACCCAACTAATCAAGATGCTGTAAAGCTTAGCAAAGCTTTAAATTCATAAAAAAAAGACCGGAAAAATTTCCGGTCTTTTTTATTATAAAAATATGACATGCAACATCTTGGTTCTTGACTCTTGATTCTTGCATCTTGGCTCTTGGCTCTTGCATCTTGGTTCTTAATTCTTTCCACCTACTCAATCCTCTTTCCATAAAAATCGGTTTCCCCATGCAGATGCTTCATTATTTTCTCAATATTCCGCTGGATACTCGCTTCTGTTTTTAGATTATTGATGTATCGAATCAGCTCATGTCTTCTTGATGGAATCAGGTTTTCGAAGTTTTTCGCTGCTAAAGCACTTCCTCTGATTGACTTTTCCAATTGGGGATGAATAGCAATACTTCTGTCGGAATCATCATATTCCAATACAACGTCTATAACTTCTCCGATTCTCTTCGGAGAATTTTTCAACATCGTCAGATTAATATACAACCTCCATTCACCCAGATATTTCATTAGGTTTTGTGTAAATTCCTTTTCATTTACAGTTCCTTTTACGGGAATCGGGCTTTTATTTTTCCTTGATTCTTCAAAAATCCTGTCCAAAATCTCTTCCGGAACAAATACAAAAGGGTTAATTCCTATGATGTCTAATGTGGCGGTGAAGCTGTTGTCTTTCATGGATAACAAATTTAAAAGCTAGAAGCTAAAATAACTATTTGATTTAAAATCAGCATAAAATTATTTTTTCATTCTCTAAGACGCTCTCATCCTCAAACACTCCCCCCCTTTGCTCCAAAACTCTCAAACTCTTCTACACTCAAACCTATTTACTCCAAAACCACGAACCTCGTAACTCAAAATTCATACTTCAGAACCCAATTAATTCCCTATCTTTGTATCAATAAATCTATTTATCAAAATGAAATTTTTTATTGACACAGCTAATTTAGAGCAAATCAAGGAAGCAAGAGACCTTGGAATTTTAGATGGTGTAACCACCAATCCTTCATTAATGGCAAAAGAAGGTATTCAGGGGGCTGAAGCAATCAAAAACCATTATAAAACGATCTGCGAGCTTGTAGATGGAGATATTTCTGCTGAAGTTCTTTCTACAACGTATGAAGAAATGATTAAAGAAGGAGACGAATTGGCCGCTATTCACCCAAATATCGTTGTAAAGATCCCTATGATCAAAGACGGTATCAAAGCTTTAAAATATTTTTCTGATAAAGGAATCAAAACGAACTGTACATTAATCTTCTCTGCTGGGCAGGCTCTTTTAGCAGCTAAAGCAGGAGCTAATTATGTTTCTCCATTCTTAGGAAGATTAGATGATATTTCTACAGACGGTCTGAACCTTATCGAAGAAATCAGATTGATTTTCGATAACTATATGTTCGAAACTGAGATCTTAGCAGCTTCTATCCGTCATTCTATGCACATCATCGATTGCGCTAAAATCGGAGCTGATGTAATTACATCTCCACTTCCTCCGATCTTGAGCTTATTGAAGCACCCATTAACAGACAGTGGTTTGGCTCAGTTTATTGCAGATTCTCAGAAATTAGCATAATAACTGACTCTTATTCAGATATAAAAATCCCGGAACTTTGTTTCGGGATTTTTTTGATTTAACTACTTTACATTATCTGAATCCAAAAACAAAAAGAGCCATGAAAAAAAATATCATTCTGTTCACCCTACTTTCTTTTGTTTTCGGGTTCTCTCAAGACATCATTTTTTCAAAGGAAAAACTGGAACAGCTTAATCAGTTTAATCTTGAAAACAAGAGCCGGGCTTTCATCATTTTTCAGAATGGAAAAATCATTAATGAAAAATATTTTGGAACAAAGATCATTGACAAACAGTCTTTCGACGCAGATTCCAATTGGTATTGGGCTTCTGCCGGAAAATCCCTGACCGCCGTTCTTATCGGAATTGCTCAACAGGAAAATTTGCTCAACATCAATGATCTGGTATCAAAATACCTGGGAAAATGGACCGGAATGGATAAAAGTGCTGAAGATAAAATTACCATCAGAAATCTTCTGACCATGACTTCCGGACTTGACTATTCTCAAGATCAGGTTTGTGAATATGGAAACTGCTTTGTTTTTAAAAATCCGGCTGGGAGTTTTTGGTATTACGATACTTCAGCCTATTCCCAACTGGCAAAAGTGATTGAAAAGGCAAGTCATAAAAGCATGGATGAGTATACTTCTGAAAAGCTTTCAGGTTCGGGTATTTCAGGAAAATGGATTCCTTATGAGAACGGGCTTGTATTTTCAAGTACTGCAAAGAGCTTTTTACAATTCGGAAAACTTGTTTTAAACAAAGGAAAACTGAATGAAAAGATCTATTACAAGAACGACAGCTATTTTCAGCAAATGACCAATACTTCACAGGACCTCAACCCTTCCTATGGTTACCTTTGGTGGCTTAACGGAAAAGGAGAAACAAGGGTTCCCGGATTTGAAAAGTCGTTCAATCAGTCACTGGTTCCGGGTGCTCCTAAAGATATGTTTTGTGCCTTGGGTAAAAACGGGCAAATCCTCGATATTGTTCCCGGCAAGAATCTTATTATTGTAAGAATGGGAGAAAATCCAAATGTATACAGCAATATGATAAAATTCCACAGAGAACTCTGGGAGAAAATTTTACAATAAAAAATGTCTGAAATTGTGTTTTCAGACATTGTATGATGTATTGGAATGTTATTTCAACATGTCCAGTTCAAATAAGATGATAATTTTTTTCATGGTTAGTTTTTGATATAGTTTTAGTTTTCTTCTTTTATATTTTTAACAATTTTACAGGGGTTTCCCACTGCCACTACATTGTCCGGGATATCTTTCGTTACTACACTTCCTGCACCAATCACAGAATTATTTCCAATAGAAACTCCGGGAAGTACTACGACATTCCCCCCCAGCCACACGTTATCTCCAACTTTGATCGGATGTGCATACTCCAGGCCTTCGTTTCTCTGTTTTGCATCCAGTGGATGGCCTGCTGTATAAAAGCTGCAATTGGGGCCAATAAACACGTTATCTCCAAACTCTACGCCGGCACAGTCTAAAATGATAAGATTATGATTGGCATAGAAGTTCTCGCCTACTTTAATATTATATCCGTAATCACACCAGAAGCTGGGTTCTATGCAGATGTTTTCTTTGATACTTCCAAGTATTTTTTTGAGTAGATCGTATCTGTTTTCTGTATCAGAATTTTTCAGTCCATTATATTCCTGGCACAAATCTTTGCAGGCAATACGTTCCTGAATCAGTTCTTTATCATAATTGGCATTGTACAAAAGTCCGGCTGCACATTTTTCCTTTTCTGTCATAATCTGGAATTGTAAGTTCTGGGATTAAAGATACATAATAGAAAAAAATACCGCAAGATTAGTACTAATCTTGCGGTATTTTAATCCAATAGAAACGGCTTATTATTTATATAATTCCGGTTCTATTTTATTGTTATTTTTTAGTCGCTCTTCTTTTGCTCTCTTTTCAATGTTTCTATACATTTCATTCATATCAATACTTTTCCCATCCTGGTTTCTCATATTGACAACCGCTCCTGCAGGAAGAGTACTCATCGTCTGCTTCATATCTTTTGTAGGGTCAATCAGATAATCTTTCCAGGCTTTCTTAAACTGCTTTTTGCTGATCTCTATTTCTTTACCTCCTAAACCTATTGTAGTAAGACCTGGTATTTGAACATCCTCTTCAGATGCAGTTTCCGTTTTCTTGTTACCCATTAGAGTCATGATATGAGAGCCTGTTTTATCCTCAATTTTAACAATAAGGCCTGGCAGACCATAGAATTTATAAGGACCATCCTGAAATGGTATGTCTGTAGAAAACCATGCTGTCCAGCTTCTTCCTCCGTAATTTGTGGTTGCTTTCTGAGTATTGTACTCTCCGATCTTCTGCTTTTCAGGAAGAATTTTCCATTCTGGTTTTTGATCTTCCGGCATTTTATAGGCAGTATTCCCAATATTTTCAGAGAATGAAACACTATAATCCGGATACTTTTTGATCACACTTGAAGAAATTGTTCCTGGCTTTATATTTCTTTTGATATTAATACTGCCTCCGAATCCTCCTTTCATCTGCTTAGCAATATCTGCTTTCATTGTTGAATCTGCAACAAACTTTTCACGGCTGTAATATTTGGATCCATTTTTATCAATATCCAAAAACATAACATCGCTTTTCACTTCTGCTTTATTCGTAGAGTCAGAGATATACTTATAGTCATAAAAGAATCTGTTGACCTGAGCACTGGCAAGTACTCCCAACAACATAAAAAATAGAATTTTAATTTTCATAATGTATTTTTTTAAAAAAGGCTTTGCCAATCTGATATTGACAAAGCCTGATGGAACTTTATTTCTTTGTCTCGATTCTTACTTCTCCCTGTTTAAGGTCTCCTTTCTTCTGAGTATTGACATTGACTCTCGATATATTGCTTGTATCTAATGAATTGATATCATCTTTAGAAACTTCTCTCCCGTCAATATAATACTTGTATTTTACGTCATCACTACCGCTGATTTTGAACTTTTTCACCCCATTCATCGCAATGTTTCCGTTGCTGTCTTTTTTGATAAAATCAGCATTCATCACGATAACATCAGGTGAACCGCTAGCAACTTTAATAAAAGCTCCATCCTTAAAGCTGATTGATCTTTTCTCGGCTTCTGCGCGGGCTTTTTCAGCTTCTCTTCTTATTTTGTCTCCATCAATCCTGATGATTACATTCTCTTTTCTAATGCGCTCTCCTTCTGCTCTCGCTCTGTCACCTTCTGCACGGGCTATAGCGCCTTCGGCTCTTGCTTTTTCACCCTCTATTCTCGCTTTCTCTCCTTCTACTCTGGCTTTAGCTGCTTCTTTCATCGCTTTTTTAGCTTCTGTCAGTGCTTTATTGACTTCTTCTTTTTCTTTAGGGCTTAGGTCTTTATAGTAGACCGTTTTATTGGTTTTGAAATACGTTATTTTCGGTTCTTTAGGTTCTTTGGGAGGAGCAGGCGGAACTGGCATTTTTTCTATTCTGGCTGCTGCTCTTGCTGCTTTTCTTGCCGCTCTTTCAATTTTACGAAGTTCTTTTTTATCAAGAGGATCCATATTTTCAAGCTCCTTCATCTGATTCTTCCATTCAGCAGAATTGAAATATTCATTAACTTCAGCGTTTGCTGCAATATCTCCTATCTCAGATGCCAAGGCACTTATTTCCTCAATTTTTTTATCGAAGGCATCACTTTCAGGATCCAGACCCTTTAGCTCCTTCTCCTTTTCCTTCATCTTTTTATCAAGTTCAGCCAATTTTGTTTGATCTTCCTGTGATGTAGGTTTAAGTTCTGTAATTTTTTCCTGTCCAGATTTTTCAGGTCTTACGGTATCTTTCTTGATTTCTGAAACGACTTTTTTTATAGAAAGGTTTGTTTCTTCAATTTCTCTGTTTTTAGCATTTACCAGATAAGCAAACGCTACTGAAAATAAAACCGGTAATGCAAAAATTCTTCGCGCATATCCGAACTTGGTTTTTGGTTTTTGTAACATCTTAAGTCTTTTTTTAAGGTTTGAACTTAGAAACGGACTGGCGGCAGGCAACTGTGTTCCGGAAAAGTGGCTTGCTAAAAGCATCTGCGCAAATGCTTTGGTGTCCGATTGTTTTACGGCTTTTTTATCAGCCAGGTACTCGTGGATTAAACTAATTTCTTTTTTGATAATATGAAAGAACGGGTTGAACCAGAAAACAGATGTAATAATCTCGATAAAAATCTTATCAAAGGAGTGTTTCTGTTCAATATGTACCATCTCATGCTTTAAAATCTGCTTCCCGATATCAGAATGCAGGGTGATCGCATTCTTCCAGAAAAGATTTTTAAAGTACGAAAATGGAGCTTCGGTAAGGTCTGTACGGTAAAAATTGATCCCGTCAAAACTTTCTTTCTGAAACTGTTTTTTAAACTGCTGGATTTTGAAAATCCCATAGATAAGTTTCCCTAAAAAATAGAGAGAAACCAGTCCCAGAGCTGAAAAAATAATGTTAAAATAAAGGTTACCATTGTCTATGTTTTTTTCTGTGTTAAAATTCTGAATCTTGTCAAGAAGCATGTACATATCATTATTTACCTCTATCGTAAAATCGTCTACTCTGATGAGCGGTAATAACAGTGATATCACAATCGCTGCCAACAGATAAAATCTGTTATAATGATGGAATGTCTTGTCTTTTAAAGACAACTGATAATACAAAAACGTTACACCCGAACATAAAATAGTTTTCCCAAAGTATAAAAGTATTGCTTCCATAGTATTAATCTTTCTTTTTGAGTTCATCCAATAACATCTCAAGATCTTCCACGGTCATTTCATTTTTTTCTACCAGAAACGAAACGGCACTTTTATAGGATCCCTTAAAATAGTTTTTCACAAGACTTTTCATGGTTTTCCCGGAGTATTGTTCTTTTGAAACAAGCGGAAAATACTCATGTTGTCTTCCATGAACATGAAAGTCTACAAACTCTTTGTCTTTCAATACTTTTAAAATGGTAGAAACCGTATTGGTATGCGGCTTGGGTTCCGGAAAAAGATCAAGAACATCCTTTAGGAAGCCTCTTTCTATTTTCCATACATACTGCATTACCTGTTCTTCTGCTTTTGTTAAAGTCTGAATTTTCATATCCTGTTCATTTTATCATTATCGTGATATAAAGTATCCCATTCTATATCACTAAGAAATTAGTTATACAAATGTAGAAATAAAATTGAATCAAACAACTATTTTTTTAGTGATAAACAATCATAAAACATAATTAATTGGAAATCAACAACATATAAATAGTTAAAATTTATTAAATTTTTAATGAATGAAATTATTTCCTGTTTATTGTATAGAAAACGATTCAATGGGGTTGTTATTTTATAATAAAAAGTCTCAGATTACTTCAAGACCTTAATTAATATAATAGTAAAGGCTTAGTTCATTTAAGAAATATGTTTTTAGACTCATATCCTTGTCAAGGTTTAAAACCTTGACAAGGATGATCACTGTAAGATCGTATTACAAAAACTCATTAATAATATCATGAAAATATTTTCTGTGCTTATTTTTTAAGCTAAAAAAAATTCATAATCACAATTGTCAGATTCAAAGTAAAATTTGCCCGATTGATCAAATTTCTAAGAAAATATCCCCTGTAAAGTCGCGAAATTTGAATAAAAATAGACAGATATGAACCGTTTTGTAAAAAAAATAAAAACAAAAAATATACTGCTCATTGTACTGATTGTTTTTATAGGGATACAATTTTACAGACCTGAAATGACACAAAAACCAATAACCGGTGAGATTCATGTTCCCAGTGATGTAAGGGCCATCTTGCAGCGTTCCTGTTTCGATTGTCATTCTAACCAGACAGACCTGAAGTGGTTTGATCAGATTGCTCCGGCTTACTGGCTGGTAGCAGATCATATTAAAGAAGGAAAAAAAGGCCTGAACTTTTCTGAGTGGGACAAACTAGCCCCTCCGGCACAAAATGCAAAACTTTGGGAAGCTTTTAATCAGATTAACCTGAAAGCGATGCCACTCAAAAGTTATGAACTGCTTCACCCGGAAGCTAAACTTTCTGAAAATGACATCAACATCCTAAAAAAATATGTGAATTCACTCGCTCCTAAACAAAAGCCTGATACAGCAAAAGTCTCTGCTTATAACAAACAATATCTGCAAGTGAAAGCAATGCATGCTACAGCACCCAGCCTTTCATTACCAACTGCTCTGAACGGCATCAGCTATATCCCTGATTATAAAAACTGGAAACCAATAAGCTCTACTGAGAGATTCGATAATGGGACAATGCGTATTATATTCGGAAATGATATTGCCATAAAAGCAGCGAAAGAACATAAAACAAATCCCTGGCCTGACGGAACCATATTGGCGAAAGTAGCATGGGAACAGATTATTGACAGTGATGGCAATGTTATTACCGGAGCTTTCAAACAGGTTGAATATATGATTAAGGACTCTAAAAAATTCGCTTCCACAAAAGGATGGGAATGGGCAAGATTTTTATCTCCCAAGCTAGAACCTTACGGAAAAACAGCAGATTTTACCAGCGAATGCATCAGCTGCCATCTACCTATGAAAGATAATGATTTTGTATTTACCTCCCCTATTAACCATTAAACTATGAAGAACCTGATTGTTTATTTAATGATGGGTATGCTTATTGTGAGCTGCAGTTCTAAAAAAGAATACGAAGCAGTGAATGAAAACGCCTCACTTCCTGAAAGTTTTGATTTTAATGCCATGAATCTAAAAGTGGTAACCTCTTCTATTAATCATAAAAAGCAGACTATGGCAACTCTTTATGGTAATGTTCCCACTATAGATGAATTGAAAGGGAATGCCGGAAAAGAGGAACATACAGAAAGAATATTAACCCTGATTACCTGGTCACAGAAGAAAGATCCTTATTGGTATGGGGCAAAGATCCCGGATCATCTGTTATCTGTAGAAGTTATTAAAAGCAGACAGCCTTTTTCGGATCATTCAGAAATCAGCTACCAAAGATATGAAGGGAAAGACCTTAAAAAAGTAGATGCCAGCGGAACAGACAGAATCCATACCATCCTCAGTATGAAACCTTCGATCATGCCTTAAGAATCACATATAAAAAAATAATATTCATTAAAACTATTAAAAATGGAAAAAGTTAAATTCAGTTCAAGCATAGTAACGGGATGCATCTCAGCGGCGTTACTGCTTTTTACTTCTGTTGCCTGTTCAAAGGATAATCAGGATGAAAGTTCTGATCCTGCGGTGAAGGAGGTTCAATTGAGGAATGATGCCAGCCTTGGAAGTGTTCTCACGGATAAAGAAGGACATACTCTTTATTCTTTTGCTAATGATGCCACCGCTACCAATAACTGTACAGGAGGGTGTGAACCGGTATGGCCCATCTTCAATATAGATCATCTTTCTGCTGAAAAACTGGGATCAGGATTGGAACTTTCTGATTTTACAACAATAACAACGGGTTCCGGGAAAAAGCAGGTGACCTATAAAGGAAGACCTCTTTATTACTATGCTCCTTTGGTGAACGGAACCAATGTAAAAGAAGATGCAGGAAAAACCGGAGGTGAAAATATCGGAGGCGTATGGTTTGTAGCAAAACCAGATTATACCATCATGCTTACCAATGCCCAGCTTGTAGGACATGACGGAAAAAACTATACCTCAACTTATACAGAGGGCACAGGAAAGACATTATACTTTACGGATGCTAAAGGGGTGACGTTATACACCTTTAAAAATGACAAGCAGAATAAAAACAATTTTACAGCCTCTGATTTTTCGAATAATGGAGTATGGCCTATTTATGAAACGGATAAAATAGTGGTTCCGTCCGGTTTGGATAAATCACTTTTCGGATCGATTACGGTATTTGGAAGAAAACAGCTTACTTATAAAGGATGGCCGCTTTACCGCTTTGGTCAGGATAATATGGTAATGGGATCCAATAAAGGGATTTCCTTCCCTGCTCCCGGCGGTATCTGGCCTGTTCCTGTGAAGAATATGGCAGCAGCTATGCCTTAATTTTTTGTTTTTATAGAAATCTCTGTGCTAAATAACGGACGTGCTGCCATGCCGTTATTTAGCTTTTGTATATTTGTTATTGCTTAACTGCCTGATTTTTATTTATGATCTATGCTAAATATATAAACACAAACGGAAGAAAGGTATTCAGGATTGATCCGAGAATCATCCTCTTCAGCTCTCTTTTTATGGGGATTCTGGCTTCGGTACCTAAAATACTCCGTATCCATATTACATTGGGAGAACTGATGATCGATTTTTCTATCTCATTTCTATTCTCCTTGTTTGTATGGTATTTTAATATTTATAGTCTGCCCAAGTTTTCTATCCAGAATATATCGACCCGTTTTTTCAATAAAAAGCTTGTGATCAGTCTGTCCATAGGGATTGTAGTGATGGCGGCAATAGTGCTCATTCATCATATTATCTTTCCAAAATATGGATTCAATACCATGGTATTGATGTACGAATTCAGGGGAATACTGATTAATCTGACTATTTATATGTTTTTGTATCTTTTGTATCAGACTTATAATTCTCAGCAGATCAAGTTTGAGCTTGAGCAGATCAGAACCGATAACCTCCATGCTCAATATGAACTGTTGAAGCAACAGATTAATCCGCATTTTTTGTTCAACAGCCTCAATACGTTGAAGTCTATGATTGATATAAAAGATGATAATTCAGGAGATTTTGTTGTCAGGCTCGCTGATTTCTACCGTTTTACTTTAGATAACAGAAAGCTGGATCTTATTCCTTTAAAAAAAGAACTCGCCATACTGGATGCGTATATCTTTCTCCTGACTTCAAGGTTTGAAGATGGTATTGAGTTTAAAATAGACATTCAGGAAGAGATATTAAATTCTTATATCCCTCCATTTACCCTGCAGCTGTTGTGTGAGAACTGTATCAAGCATAATATTGTATCAATGGCACATCCATTAATCATAAAGTTATACAGTGATGAAGGATATATTGTTATTGAAAACAATTTTCAGCCCAAGAATATTCCGCAGGATTCCGCAGGCATAGGAATTGAAAATATCAGAGAACGTTACAAACACTTTGCTGAAAAAGAACTGACTATACTGCAAAATGATATTAATTTCACAGTCAAATTACCAATAGTAGATGAAAGTTTTAGTAATAGAAGATGAGATAAAAACCGCAAAGGCTTTGGGTCGGATGATTGTTGCGGTACAGCCGGATGCTACTGTAGTACAATACATTGAGAGTGTTGCCATGGCGGTGGAATATCTTTCAGAAAATGAAACTCCGGATATTATATTTATGGACATCCAGCTGGCAGATGGAAACTGTTTTGAGATATTCAGCCAGGTCAGTATAAAAGTTCCGGTTGTTTTCTGTACTGCATTTGATGAATATGCCATAGAAGCATTTAAAAGCAACGGAGTAGATTATATATTAAAACCTTTTGAGAAAAAAGATATTCAGTCGGCTTTTGAAAAGATCAACAACCTTAAAAATTTCTTTCAGCACTCCCCTTCACCGGACCGGAAACTGGAAGATATACTGGCTAATCTGACTACCGGTAGAGGCAAGACCAATTTCCTGGTGTTTTCCAATAATAAATACAATAATATTCCTATCGACAGAATTGCCTGTTTTTATAGTCAGTTCGGAAGTACGGTACTGGTAACTTTCGATCAGAAAGAGTATTCAATACCACAGTCTCTGGATGAGGTGGGACAGCTGGTTTCAGGAATTCAGTTCTTTAGGATCAACAGACAATATCTGATCAATTTCACATCAATTGTGGAAGTGGAACATTATTTTTCCCGCAAGCTTCTTGTCAGTTTGAAGATCACTACTCCTGAAAAGCCACTCGTCACGAAAGATAAAGCTTCCCGATTTCTTCAATGGCTTGAAGAGCGATAAAAGAGACAGCAACCCTTACAAAAATATATAGTAAAACGACTCTCTGATTATAATCGGAGAAAGGTAATGTTTTGTCTTATTAAAAATATAAAATGGATCAAAAAAATAATATCGTAAGCGAGTTTATTAACCGTAAATTTGGCTTTTTGGGTGAAAGCTTTCTGGAAGAGATCAGGACTCATGCTGTATATGATACCATAGAGGCCAGACAGGAGATTATCCGGGAAGGAGACCGGGTGAAATATGTTTTATTTTTAATAAAAGGAGCCATTAAAGTCTATTCACTTAATGATGGACGTGAGCTTACTTATTATCATATTGGAGATAATGAAAACTGCCTGATGACCTTTTCATCTATTTTTAATAACAATATAAGTAAGGTATATGCTACTGCGGAAGAGGATTCTGAAGTATTATTGGTTCCGTTATCTGTAATGAACAGATGGCTGGTTGCATTTCCGGCCATTAACAAAATGTTTTTTCACGAATATGAAAGAAGGTTTTCTGCGGTAATGGATATGATTAACGAGGCCATGTTTCATCATTTGGATACCCGGGTTTTGAATTATATTAAAAGAAAAGTAACCCTGGCAGGGAATCAGCCTGTGAAGATTAAACACAGAGAAATAGCAGGTGGGTTGGGAACTTCAAGAGAAGTAGTAAGCAGAGTGCTGAAAAAAATGGAAAATGAAGGAAAAATTTTTAAAGATGAAGAAGGCAAAGTATTTGCTGCAGATCAAACAATGCTCTTAAATAAATAATCTAAGTTTTATAAATTAATATTAAAATCTTTTTTCAAATGAAAAAAATACTTTTTATCGGAATGGTACTTATAGGAATTATAAGCCTTTCATCATTTATCAAATCAGATGATTCTACAGGTCCAAAACCTGCAAAATCAATTTATGATTTTAAGATTGAATCCATTGACGGAGGAAAAATCAATTTCTCTGATTACAAAGGAAAATACATCCTTATCGTCAATACAGCATCCAAATGTGGATATACTCCTCAGTACAAAGGATTGGAGCAGCTGTATAAAGATTATGGAGATAAGCTGGTTGTGATTGGTTTCCCTTCTGACAATTTCGCGGACCAGGAATTTCATGACAATGTTGAAATCAAGTCTTTTTGTGAAAAAAACTATGGGGTAACTTTTCCACTTACCACTTCTGTGAACGTGAAAGGTTCAAAAATAACGCCTGTATTTGACTACCTGACCCATAAGTCTCAAAATGGAGTACTGGATGCAGCGATAAGCTGGAACTTCAACAAATTTCTGATCAGCCCGGAAGGAAAACTATTGGAACATTTTGATTCTAAAGTAGTTCCTGAAAGTGATAAGATTACTCATTATTTTAAATAAATTGATCCGTCAATTAAAAATCCACTACTTTCGAAATGATAGTAGTGGATTTTTTTTACCTGTTATTATTGTTTTACTACAATCCCTAACCGATCCTGGTGAAAGGTATAGAGTGATATTTTTAGAAAAAGAATATTTTAAATAGGTGAAATTGCTTTTCATTTATAAATTCAATTATAAAAATCACTTCAATAAAGACCCTAATCACATCATTTATACAACAATGAATATCATCTATTATAAATTTGTTAAATTTTATTAAATAATATTAAAATGTATTTGTTTTAACTGGGAAATTATATTTATTTTAGTGCTTTAAAAATTTCTCATGAAAAGATATAATTTATTGATTGTACTACTACTGCTTATTTTCAATGTTACTACAGCACAAAAAAAGGGTTCTCCGGCTGCCGATCTTAGCATGCTAAAAGATACAAAATCAAAAATCGAAGCTACCGTTCCATTAGTTATCCAGCATCTTCAGACTATTTCTACGAAAGAAGGGGATAATAATATTGTCAACAACGGTAAAATTGCTTTAGGTAAAGAATATGGCATTTTAGAATCTGAATGGTTCTTATACAGAAACAATATGAAAAACTGTATTCTGAACAATTCTTCTAAAAAGTCTAAAAAATGTATGGAATACCACACACAGTATCTGAGAAATACATTCATCAATTACAACAACTATATTTCTAATCTTACAAGAAAGAACGGATACTTAGGAGTTGAAGGAGATACAAAATTTGATTTTAAACCTGCTGATATTGCTACAAAACTAAGTGAAGCTTATTTCAATGCCAATGATGCTGCAGGAAGAATGAAAGCCGATCAGAAAAGAGAGTTTTTAGGACAGACCATGTCTGATGATAACAAATTGACTCCTTATTCTCAGCTGGCTCAATAATATAAACCAATCCTTACCACATAAAAAAAGAGAACTGCAAATAGCGGTTCTCTTTTTTATTTAAAGCAAAAAATCTCCGCCGGAAAAAGCAGTTTTGTGGTACTAATCATAAAACTCTTGGGGAAAAAGTAGAAAATGAGGCAGAGATTTTTTTGCATACACTCTACAGATCAACTGTCCTACCCATGATCTGTAAGAGCATTACAAAAATAGAACTATACGCCACTAATGATAGGAAATGCATGTAGAATTAAGTGTTTGGAATTGTAGAACTAATACTACTTTTTAACATAGAAACTAAATAAGCACCCGTTTTTTCAGGTGCTTATTTAGTTATCATGACAATATTTAGGGCTGAAATATTGTTAATCTATTTCCACCAATGGTAATAGTTGTGCAGCCCATCATATTCGAATCCACAACGCGGATACAATGTATTTCCAATATCATTTGTCTTTTCTGTTTCAAGCATTAGTCCACATGCTCCTGTTTCTTCACACCATTGCTTGCTGCGGTCAATTAACGCTACAGAAAGCCCTTTTCCTCTATAATCGGGGTGAACAAACAAATCACTTAACAGCCATTGCTTTTCTAGTTTGGTATAATGAAATAATTTGTAAAGCTGTACAAATCCTACAGCTTTTCCATCGGCTATGACAAGAAAAATATCTGATTCACTGTTTAAAAATCGTTCTTTCAGAAAAGCCTTTCCTTTTTCAATATTAGATTCCTGCCTATAAAAAACACGGTAAAGATCAAATAGTTCTGCCGTTTCATTAAGATCCTCAAGACTTGCCTTTTTAATAATGTAATTCATCGTTATTTATTTTGATTAACAGGGCAAAAGTAGCCTTAAAGAGGACCAGTCTTATCATCCAGATTAATCTTATATCCATAGTCCAGAAGCGGAAACCGAGAGATCTTCAACTCACAAAATGTAAATACCGCATGTTTTGGATTTTATCAATCTGAACAACTTCGGATTTTTGCCGTATAAAATCAAACCAATGAAAGACATCATCCAGACAATTAAAAACACAGACTGGCAGCACATTACAGAAATGATGCATGAAAACGGGTATGCCATCATCCCCAATCTATTATCAGATGAAGAATGCGAACTCATAAAGTCAAATTATGATAATACTGCCCTTTACCGCAAAACGGTTGTCATGGCCCGGCATCGTTTTGGCCTGGGTGAATATAAATATTTTAACTATCCCTTGCCTGAAATCATCCAGACTGTACGAACAAATATATATCCATATCTGGCTCCTATAGCCAATTCATGGTTCAAAGCTTTGCATATTGATATCCAATTTCCATCAGATCATCAGGCGTTTTTACAACAATGTCATGCGAACGGTCAGCATAAAGCTACTGTTTTGGTTTTAAAATATAAAGAAAAAGGGTTCAATACGTTGCATCAGGACTTATATGGTGACCTGTACTTCCCTATCCAAATCGTACTAATGCTCAGTGAGCCTAATCAGGATTTCACAGGAGGAGAATTTGTTCTTACCCAGCAGATTCCAAGAGCGCAGTCAAAAGCTATTGTCTTACAACCTAAAAAGGGGGATGCCCTCATTTTCACGACTCAGTTTAAGCCTGAAAAAGGAACCAAAGGCTACTATAGAGTCAATATGAAACATGGAGTAAGTGAAGTAAAAGAAGGCAGCCGTTATGCGTTAGGAATTATCTTCCATGATGCAATAAGCTAGTCATATAACAAACCTGAATTGTTTCTATCAACACCTTTAACCCTTCAAGGATAAACTTTAATCATAATGTTCCAGCATTCTCAAATATCATCCGAGAGCCTGAGAAGTAAAGTTCACAGCGGAGAAGTTCGTTTTGGAGGCAATAAAAAGCTAAAAATCTATGGATTACTCAACTGCCGATCAGGGAAACGAATGAAAAAGGAAAACAGGGTTTTCTTCACAGATGAAAAAGAAGCATTGCAAAACAATTATCGTCCTTGTGGACATTGCATGAGAGAAGAATATAAAAGATGGAAAAATAATCTCTTCTGAATAATATCAGAGGACTAAAACGTTACAACCTCGAGATTTTTTATTAAGGATTTATATTGTATATCTGCTATGTACCCCTATTACTATTAATCTGAAGTGTCTTATTCTTCATTTTTCAATAAAACATCATTCTAATGTTTTATAAATGAGCCAATTAAATCCACATAATTGTTTTTCAATTTTCACCTATTTTTTTAAAGTTTCAATTTTCTGAAGGTTTCTGCAATCAAAAAAGGAGAAAAAAAAGCAAAAATTATTTAAAATAAGTGGAGATATCCTCAGTTTCATACTATTATTCAACATGTTCCTCCTTTTAATTGACTATTACCATTAACATATCGGATCTACAAAATAAAATATCAAAGTTCTGTGAAATATAAATATATTATGTTAAATAGATAGCATAGAACGGATGCGCCCCTGTGCCAGACTAATGATCTATATCACGATTTTCGATGACTATTTTGGGCTGACACCTGCAAAAGAATTAAAAATAATGGCTGATCGAGTGTATGAAGTCATGATGGGTGATGAGCCGCGTCCTGACGAAATCGGAATTTTGCGACAAATGGCCCAGGCAAGAAAAGAATGGATTATAAATGGAATGCCTCAATTCTGGATAGATCGTGTTTCTATGAATTTCTATGAATTTATCATGTATGGAATGGCGGAAGAGATCCCTTTCAAACAATCTGAAACCAGAGTCTATCCCTTACTTCCACATTATCTTAGCTTTCGGAAATATTCAATCGGTATGTGGCCATATGGTGATTTGATAGATCCTGCTACCAATTCTGTACTGCCTGTTCATATTTACAATCATCCTATTGTACAACGTTGCAGAGAATTGCTTTCCCTGATTATTGTAATTCAGAATGATTTTGCCTCCTTGAAAAAAGAACTTGAAATAGAAACTGAAAGTCTGAACATCATCTTTATTCTAAGTCACCAGTATAAACTATCTTATCAGGAAGCATGCACAGAAGCCATGAGATTACACGACGCATATGGCCAGGAGTTGGACGATCTCCATCAATCTCTTCCCGATTTCGGAGAGTTTCAGGAAGTGGCATATAACCATATTTATCACATTAAATTACAGATAAGCGGCTGTGCAAATTGGTATTATAATTCCGGTACCAACCGATATGAACCTAAAGGATTTATTGTACCGCAATATGGTAGAGAAGGAGATGACATTCTTATTCCGCACAGTATTTTTGTACAAAAATAACTCTGAAACAATGTGATATCTCTTTGCCTTTAATAGAAATACAACAAACTGAATTAAAGACGCTACAAAAAACTATCCTTTAAGATCATTTTTTATAATTATATAAAATAGTATAATTAAAATCTTCCAAAATTTAGAATCTTATTTAACAAAAAAGAGAAGCAATAGTATATTGCTTCTCTCGTTTAGTAGCGGGAACCGGACTCGAACCGATGACCTTCGGGTTATGAGCCCGACGAGCTACCTACTGCTCCATCCCGCGGTATATTTTTAGAGTGTTTACCGAAAACACTTACTTAGTAGCGGGAACCGGACTCGAACCGATGACCTTCGGGTTATGAGCCCGACGAGCTACCTACTGCTCCATCCCGCGGTGTATTTTTAGAGTGCTTACCGAAAGCACTTATCTTAGTAGCGGGAACCGGACTCGAACCGATGACCTTCGGGTTATGAGCCCGACGAGCTACCTACTGCTCCATCCCGCGGTGTATTTTTAGAGTGTTTACCGAAAACACTTTCTTAGTAGCGGGAACCGGACTCGAACCGATGACCTTCGGGTTATGAGCCCGACGAGCTACCTACTGCTCCATCCCGCGATATTGGATTGCAAAGGTACGAATATTTTTTACAAATCCTAATTTTTCTTTTAAATAAAGGACTTTCATGAAAACTATTTTATTATTTGTATCTTTGTTTAATGGCAAAAATATTAAAAATCTACCCCGACAACCCGCAGGAAAATCTTGTGAATGAGGTTATTAAAACTTTAAAAAATGGCGGACTTATCATCTATCCTTCGGATACGATATATGCCTTAGGCTGTAATATTTTTGATATAAAAGCCATGGAAAAACTGGCGCAGCTCAAAAAAATAAAGCTTGAGAAGTCAAAATTCTCAATTATATGTAATGATCTCAGCCACCTTTCCGACTTTACAAGACCTATTGATACTTCGATTTTCAGATTTCTGAAAAGTCATCTTCCGGGACCGTTTACCTTCATTCTTGAAGCCAACAAAAGTTTACCTTTAGCCTATAAAGGACATAAAACAATTGGTATCCGTGTTCCTGATCACCCGATCCCACAGCTTATCGTTGAAAAACTAGGGCACCCTATTGCTTCCACTTCCATCAGAGATGATGATGAAATCATTGAATACTCTACTGATCCGGAACTTATTGCCGAAAAATATGACCATTTGGTGGATATTGTCATTGATTCAGGATATGGAGATAATATTGCTTCCACAATTGTGGATCTTACTTCAGGAGAACCGGAAGTTATCCGTCAGGGAAAAGGAATTATTTAATTCAAAATATAAAGTTCAAAGTTTAGGGGTATTGGATTATGAGTCTTAATGGGAAATATTCTGTAGGAATTTTACTCACTTTTGTGCTGTTGGCTGCTGTGATGCTTTATATTTTTCCTGTCGTTACGATGATCACAGGGACAAGAGGGATCACAAAAGACAACTTTTTCCTCAGTAGAGTTGCAATATGGGGAGTTTTTCTCATTGTATTTCTGTACAGTCTTTTTATCGAAAAAAGCACTTTTTTACTCAGAGAAGAAAAAAAATATCCTGCCGTATTTTATATAAAGACTATTCTGTACTTATATTTTATCTGCAGCATTGGTGGAGCACTTCTGAATGTAATGATCCAGCTTTTGGTTCAGGAAAAAATAAGTGAAAAACTTTTTGAGCTTACTTCCATTTTTAAAAATGATTATTTTTTAATTATTTTTACATGCTTTACAGCAGGTGCTGTAGAAGAGTTTCTAATGCGGGGGTACATACAGCCAAGAATTGAAAAACTTTATAACAGTCCACTTCTGGGTATTTTTGTTTCAGCCATTCTATTTGGAATTCTGCACAGTACTTACGGAACCATAGGCCAGGTAGTCATTCCTTTCTTTATTGGAGTCGTTTTTGCTATGTTTTATAAACTTTATTCAAACATTAAAATTTTGATCATTTGTCATTTTATGATTGACTTTATCTCTCTGATGGCCATGAATTTTATTGACATTAAACATTTATCTGCATTTTAACATTATGAAAATTATAACATCTCCTGCAAAATTAATGAACGTAGAAAACTCAACAGAGCTGTTGAAATCCACTACTCCGAAATTCATTGAAGATGCAGCATTCATACATTCTTATTTAAAAGAAAAATCCCCAAAATATCTTTCCGAACTGATGGAAATATCGCCTAAACTGGCTGATGAAAACTGGGAAAGAAATCAAAAATGGAAATCCAAACCTACTGCAAAAGAATCTGCTCCGGCTATGTTTGCTTTTACAGGGGAAGTTTACAGAGGGCTGGATGCCAAAACTCTGGATAAAAATGCAGTAGACTATCTGCAGAAAAACTACAGAATGCTTTCCGGTCTTTACGGTCTTTTGAAGCCATCTGATAAAGTGATGCTTTACAGACTGGAAATGGGGCGCCCCTTCAAGTTTGAGGAGTACAAAAACCTGTATGAATTCTGGAGAGAAAAAATCACTGACCAATTGAATTCTGAGATGAAAAAAGGAGAAATCCTGCTTCACCTTGCCAGCAATGAATACGGAAAAGTAATCGACAGAAAAAAACTGAACCATACAGTGATCGATTTTGATTTCTATGAATTAAAAGAAGGAAAACTGAAAACCATTGTTGTATACACCAAGCATGCAAGAGGACTTGTGGTAAGGTTCTGTGCTGAAACCAATGCCAAAAGTCTGGAAGACGTAAAAGCGTTCAACTATGAAGGGTATAGAATTGATGAAGAGAAGTCTACGGATACAAAACTGGTTTTTACAAGATAAATGACAATATCAGCATTCAAAAAATATTTCAAAACTGCCCTTTCCGAGCTTTATACTGAGTCGGAAAGTGCTTTCTTATCCTCATTATTGATACATCAGATTGTAGGTTTTGACAGCTTTCATCAGAGAAGGTTTTCTGAGCAGGAACTTTTGATCGATGATGAAGAAAAACTTTGTCATCTGGTTTCCGAACTTAAAACCGGGAAGCCTTACCAGCAAATCCTGGGCGAAACTGAATTCTACGGGATGAAGTTTTTTGTAGATGAAAATGTACTGATTCCCCGCCCTGAAACAGAAGAACTGCTGGAGATGGCCATCAGGGAAATTCAAGGTTCACCATTTAAATTTCAAGATGTAAAGATTTTGGACATAGGAACCGGAAGCGGAATTATTCCTTTGGTTTTAAAAAAATATTTCCCTGAAGCAGAAGTTTCATCCATAGATTTTTCTGAAAAAGCATTGGAAACCGCCAAAAAAAATGCAGCGTATCATCAACTGGAAGTCAAATTCATTCATGCGGATTATCTGAATTTTGAACTGATTGAAAATTATGATATCATTATTTCAAATCCTCCGTATATAGGAATTGAGGAAGAGGTTGACATTGCAGATTCCGTGAAAGAGTTTGAGCCTAAAATGGCCCTTTTTTCCCCTACTGCAGATGCTTTGATTTTTTACAGGAAAATAGCTGCAGATGCTAAAATGCATCTGAACAAGGACGGATTTTTATTTTTGGAAATCAATCAAAAATTAGGTCCTGAAACCCTGGAACTGTATCATTATTTTTCTAACGCTCAATTATTGAAGGATTTATCTGAAAATGATAGGTTTATTTATGGAAGAAAATAAGTAATTTTACTTCCATACACCTAACCTATGAAAACTTTGATATGGAATATCGTTTTCGGTATTTTCCTGATTTTGCAGCTTACATCCTGTAAACAAAATGCTCAGCATGTTGTAGATGAATACTACAATAAGGGAGAATTCAACGGTTCTGTTCTTATCGTGAAAAACGGCAAGATTGTATGTGATACAGCTCTGGGCTTCCGTACTCTTGAAAAAGGACTGAAAACAGATAAAAACACTTCTTTTTATATAGCTTCTCTAAGCAAACCTTTCACGGCTGCAGCGATTATGATATTACAGCAGCAAGGATTATTAAAATTTGATGATAAAGCTTCTCAATTCATTGAGCTTCCTGAATATGCTAAAAACATCAGTATCAGACAGCTTTTGCATCATACATCCGGAATAAGTGACTATGAAAATCTATTTTCAAAAAAGGGATTGACTAATCAGGAGGTAATTGATTGGCTTTTTAGTCTTAAAAAGCTAGATTTTATTCCTGACAGTCAGTTTAAATACAGCAACAGCGGATATATAATCCTTTCCCAGATTATCGAAAAGGTCTCCGGAAAATCTTATAAAGATTTTCTCAATGAGCACATCTTCACTCCTTTAAAAATGACTCACACCTATGTGTATGAGTCTTCTACGGTTATACAGAATAAGGCATTGGGATATAATAAACAGAAGAAACCTGATGATTATTCGATCCTGACTACGGGTGACGGTGGGCTTTACTCTACTCCTGAAGATCTTTATACATTTGATCAGGCTTTAAGAAATCATACTTTAATCAATAAGGAAAATACGGCTGTCATGTACACTCCTTCCCAATTATCCAATGGACAAGTGTCAAATTATGGATTTGCATGGTTTATAGAGAATAAAAATGGAGAAAAAACGGCAATGCATACAGGAGGTCTGAACGGTTTTAAAGCTTTATTCTGGAGAGATTTACAACATAACACCTGTATTATAGTACTTACCAATCAGGGAGATGCATTTGCTTTAGATAATTTCTTACATGACATCAAAAAAACACTCGAATAAAGATGATTATTCAATCACATGAAATCAACAATACAAAAATTGCGGAAATAATTTCCGATGATATAATCATCCAATCTGCTGCGGATGGTCTTGGCCTTATGGGAAATATCTATTATCAGGGTTTTGATACATTAATTCTTCACGAAAAAAATATCTCCCCTGAATTCTTTGACTTAAAAACGAAAATGGCAGGAGATATTCTTCAAAAGTTTTCAAACTATCGCATCGGCCTGACTATTGTAGGTGATTTTGACAAATATGAAAGTAAAAGTCTGAAGGATTTTATTTTTGAAAGCAACAAAACAAAACACGTCAATTTTGTAAACACTCTGGAAGATGCGTTGAATAATTTTTCAAAATAGACTCTTTTTCAATTATTTATAATAAAAAAAGGTGAAATTTTTCTTCATTTTCAAATATCAGAACCTCAACCTACTCTATTTTTTAAGATTTCTTAATACAATACAAAGATTTACATAATAAAAACAATCTTATTGATTTACAAACTATGTAAAAATTTAAACCAAAATATGTTAATTATTAAGAGAAATTTAGAATTAATTCTATAAATACAAACGTCTGAATATTTCTTTGTATATTTGCAAAAAACACGAGGGAATATGAATCTTACTTATTTAAGAGCTTATACGGCTACATAATTCAATTTACTTTTCCGACTATTTCAGATAAGACATAGAATGTGCTCTATGAGGCATCATGTTATATCTGTTATTGGCTTTTAGGAATCCAAAGATCTCCTCATGGCATTCTATAGACACAATTCATTATTCAAATGAAGTGTTTGTGATACTTATTCCTTTTATGGAATCGACCAGGCTGAAAAAATGCCTTCAAAAAAACATACACAGATTAAAAATTATTAAGAACATCATGATTAAAAAGTTATTTCTACCAATCGTTTTAATAAGTACATTTTCTTTCGCACAGGTTGGGATCAACACACCAACACCTGATGGAAGCGCCATTTTGGATGTTTCTAGTCAAAATAAAGGGATGCTGATCCCAAGACTTACTACTGCCAAAAGAGACGCTATCTCTAATCCGGCCAACTCTCTTCTTATCTATGATACTGATAAGAAATGTTTAAGCCAGAATATTGGAAGCCCTACCAAGCCTGATTGGCTATGCATCAGTAATAATGCTGTAAAGATGTTTTACATGCCTAGTGTTTCTTTTGATACTTCCACCAGCGCCAATGGCCGAACTAAAGATTTGTATACATTGTATAAAACTCAGTTTGGATCTCCAAAAGCAAAGAGCACCAGCGCACCTGCATCAATTCCTTTTTTCCCGTCAAGCAAAGATCTTTACTACTATGTAACAGATGCTGATCCTAATGTATTCAGTAATATTTCTATTTCTGATGACGGGGTAATGACGTATGATGTAAAAGCTGCAGCGACAGATTGTTCATTTATTAATATTGTTTTTGTAGTTAAATAATTGAGTTATGATAAAAAGTACTCGAATAATATGGGGCAAAAGATTTTTGCTTGTTTCTTCATTGTTTATTTTCACCAAAAATATTCAGGCACAGAATCAGCAAGGAACCGGCTACCCGTATTTTGTCAACTTTACACAAGGATTACAGCCTCAGGAAGCTTACAAAGTATCCACTAGCGGTATTCAGAATGATGCTACTTTTACGACAGATGGATTGCGACTGACCCGAAGTGTGAATAATATTTCGGGAGGGGTTATCCTCGCTGATAAGATATTCAACAGTGACCAGGGAATTAAGTTTGAATTTGAATTTGCAATTTATGGTGGAGAGACTAACGGAGGAGATGGTATTTCTATATTCCTGGTAGATGGTTCTATTCCTAAAGACCAACTTAATCTCGGATACTTTGGAGGAGGACTAGGCTATAGTTTTGTACGTGGAGGGGAATCCCGAGAAGGACTAAGAGGTGCTTATCTGGGAATAGGTCTGGATGAATTCGGAAATTTCAAAACAGCATTTAATCAGGGAGAAAGGGTTAGAAACGGAATTTTTGGGGTATCATTAGCTGGCGGACGAAGTAATGTCAGCTTAAGAGGTAAACGCGGAAATCAATATCTATCGTCCGCTGAGCCGGCAGGATACAATGGTTATCCATTACTTTACAGTACAGCGACCAATGCTGCAGCTTCCAGTAACAACCGATCTGCTTATCTGAATACTCAAACCGGAAAGTACGTTGGCATTCAAAATACAAATCTACAGCAATTCAGCATTGAAAGTGGCGGAACTACGATTCCTCAGAACGAAAATGACGTCAGATTCCGAAAAGCATATATCACATTGATTCCCAATCCTTCCGGCGGTTACAATGTAACTCTGGAAATACAGCACGGGAATGTGAAAGAAACAGTCATTGATAGTTATTATTATCCAACTTCTCTGAAATATACTGAGACTACAATATCCAACAGTACGGTAAGAACCTTGGATACTTCGCCTCCTTCTACTTTCAGAATTGGTTTTGCGGCTTCTACCGGAGCTGCTAAAAATATCCACTTATTAAAGAACTTAGGGGTTACAAGACCTTATGCAGCAGAAGTAACGGACGATCTTTTTGCAGGATGCCCGGGAATAAAATCTAATTATTTCCCTTTGCTTAATGATGCAGCCTATACTTCAGCAGGTGGACAAAACCCGCCAACGATTTCTTATAATAACATTGATTTTAATTCATTCCGTTTTCTGGATATGAATGGTGCGGTGATTCCGAATATAACAGGAGGGGTCTATACCAACACTCAGGGTACATGGACGTATACTTCTACTACAGGAAAGCTTTCTTTCAAGCCGGCAATTGGATTTACAGGAATTGCCCAAATACAATATGACATCAAGGGTGGCGGAAGAAATGGTACTGAAGCTCCTTATAATACAGAAGAATACAGATCAATGCCAGGGTTGATACAGGTAAATATTTCAAGTTCAAATAACTGCAGCAAAGCCTGTGTGATTTCTAATAAAAACGTAACTCAGAAAATAACAACATAATTTTATAAAGCCAGCAGTCAAAAAGCTGGCTTTTTTATTATTGACAGAGTGAAAATCACTGTTTATTATTTTTAGTAAAATATTGGATGGCCTCTTCTATAGCTTTATTGACAGGTTGATACCGGATCCCAAGCTCCTCTACCGATTTCTGATTGTTATAATAGTTACAAATCTGCAGGGCTTTCATATTGGAGCTACTGAGGTTTGTTTTTATGTTTAATTTTCTCAGCCCGTCACCAATCAATCCAAGGAAGTTCAAAACCGTATTCGGAATGGGTAGCATTATCGGTTTTTGGTGTGTAATCCTGTTTATTTTCTTAAAAAAGTCTTTATAACTTAAGTTTTCATTGGCTAAAAGATATTTTTCAGCATTTCTCCCCTTTTCAATAGCATTCACTATTCCGTGGGCAGCATCTTCTACATGCACAAAGTTCTTTCCTCCTTTTGGATAGAAAACCAGTTTCTTTTTCCAGGCCCAAAAGATAATTTTCCCGGAACTCGGCTTGCTATCATAAGCTCCGATCATAAAAGTGGGATTTACAATGATGACTTCTGTATTTTTACGGCTACTTAAAAGATAGTCTTCGGCTTCCCGTTTGCTTTGAGCATATAATGAACGGGTAAAAGGATAAAGCTGGGGTGCTTTTTCACTCCCCCAGAATGCTGTATTCCCATATCCTAAAGTATTGGCTGTACTCACCAACAAAAACTTTTTCACCTTCATTGATTCTGCTTGAGTAAACAGGTTCACAACAGCCTCATAATTTACTTTCCTATATTCATCATACCTGATGAGATCTTGCCGTGTTTCTGCCGCAATATGGATGATACAATCAATATCTATAAGCAATGATGAAAGATCGGATGAAAGATCTGCTTCCACCAGCTTCAGATTCTCGTTTTCTTCGCCCAGCCATGTGCTTTTCTTGCGCACCAGAGCAATAACAGAATAACCATTTTGTAGTAATTTTATAATAACATTAGTTCCCAGAAGACCTGTAGCTCCGGTTACACAAATTTTTTTCATGCTTCAATTTCTCTTTTTATAGCCTGGGTCATCAACGGAAGTTTGATCCATATCGGTAAAATTTTCATCACAAGCCAGCTGATTGGATTCACCATAATTACGGAATCTTTTTTGAATAATTGACGAATGCAGTAGGAAGCTACTTTATCAGGATTCAAAAGGGTTAATCTTCCTATAAAACCTTGTTTTTCAATTCTTTTACAGACATCCACATTGGTTTTCATAGCGCCGGGATTTACAACGCTTACAAAAACATTAGTATCTTTCAATTCTTCATGCAGTCCTCTTGAAAATGAATGGATAAAGGTTTTGGTCGCAGGATATACCGTTTTAAAACCTATCGGAGAAAAGGCTGCCATGCTTGAAACATTTAAAATATAAGCTTTGGGCTGTCTTAAAAGGTTCGGAAGAAGCTGGTGGGTGATGAGTGAAGTTGCAGCTACATTCACCTGCAGAATGGTATTGATATAATCCGAAGAGGCTTCTGTAAATTTCTTAGTCCCGCCAAGCCCGGCGTTATTGATCAGGATATGAATATCAAAGGAGTGGTTGATCCATTCTGTGAGTTTCATGACGTTCTCATTAACGGAAAGATCTGTTTCGTAATAAGGGGCTTTTATATGATGTTGTTCTTCCAGTTCCTGAGAAAGTTCTTTCAGATTCTGATTCGGAAGGCTTACAAGAACAACATTGATATTTTTCTTTGCCAGATTTTCGGCGAATGCTTTACCAAGTCCCTGGCTTGCTCCTGTAACGACGGCATATGATTCTTTGGTATCCATAAGTTTAAATTTTACGGTACAAAGCTACAGGGATAGACCGGTTTGAATGTTCCAGATTATCTGAACGAACTAATTTTTAAATAAGAAAAACAAAACAATCAATTCGTTAAAAATCAATCATTTATAAAAATTAAAAAGTAAAACTTTATAAACCGGAACTTATTTTTTGAACTCAGAAGGGGTTTGTCCGGTTACTTTTTTAAAAGTTGTATTAAAAGAGGTTTTGGAATTGAATCCTGATTCATAGGCAATTCCCAGAATGGATAATTTACTGTTGGGTTCTTTCAGAAGTTGTTTAGCATAATCTACCCTGAATTCATTCACATATTGGAAGAAATTCTTTCCAAAACCTGTATTGATAACGTAAGAAAGATGATGGGTAGAAACCGACAGGATTTCTGCAAGTTTGATAAGATTCAATTCGCTTTCAAGGTAAGGTTTCTGGGTTTCCATGATGTTTTCAAGCGAAGATTTAATTTTTAATAATTCATCATCAGAAATCAGTTTTCTTTTTACTTCTTCAGGATCTGAATCTTCATTCATAGAGATCAGCTCCTCTATTTGTTTTTCTTCTAAAGGATAAATTTCCTTCTGCTTCAGAGAATAATATCCTACACAATAAATAACGAAAAGGAAAACGGTATTGATAAAGAAATTCAGTGATTTTGGGTCATAGAACAGATTATAAATCACATAGATAATATTGACAATAAGAAGGACCAGGATAATATATTCCAGCCAATTCAGATTAATTCCTTCTGTATTGGACGAAAACTGCTGGATCTTCCGCTGGTGTTTTCTGATGGTAATATAAGAAAGACCTGTATAAAATAAGGCTTGAATCAGGATCAAAATAACACTCAGATATTCAAACGGAGTTTCATATCCCCATCTTACCAATATAAGGCACAGAACGAAAGCTGCAGGCAGTAATAAAAACTTGAAGTCTTTAGTTTTAAAAGTAAAAGCGGGATTGGTATAAAACAGGACACTGAAATAAAAAACAATAGGGGTAAAAAACTGAATACATCTCACAAAAAACAGAGAATGGAATTCCACGGTTGAGCCTGTGATCAGAAATAAAACCTCATCCAGCCAGAAGGTAGACCATAGAAAAAGAAATATTCCAAACCAGAAATTGGCTTTTCGGTTCACCCTTAAAGGATTGGCCAGCTTTAGTAGAGAAAGCAAAACCAATGAACCATAGATAAGTATCACGATGAAACTGTTTAACTCTGATGTGTTCATTGGTTTTGATATTTTAATTAAAAATAGTCTTTTATCCTATTCGTTTCCTTACAAATATTTCATATCCTAAATAAATTAAGGGAAGTGACATGATTCCTAAGAAAAGGATATTACTCATGGCTAGCTGCGGATGCATTGCAATAGAATAAACAAGTCCGAAAAATGCCCCTCCAAGGTGAGCTGCATGCCCCAGGTTATCCCATTGCTTAGGATTCAGCATCATGTATACAGAGTATCCGAAATAGATAGTTCCAAATAACCATCCCGGTAAAAAGTTGACACTGATCTCATTCGGAGCCATCGCAATGGACGCAAAAATGATTCCTGAAACGGCTCCTGATGCTCCGATAGCAGAATACCAGGGTTGTTTTTTATAAATCTGTAAGCTGAATAAATTCCCCAGAATCATTGATCCAAAATAGAGAATCAAAAACCCTACTTCACCAAAGAAGTTAACAACGACTCCCTGGAAAAAATACAGAGAAAGCATATTAAAGAATAAATGCATAAAGTCTGCATGCAAAAATGCAGAACTGATAAGCCTTATATATTCTTTACGGTTCGTAATCGCTCCGACATTGAATTTATATTTTTCAAATAATGCTGTATTATTGAGCCCCATGTAACTAAAGATACATGTGATTGCAATGATAATTAAAACGACTATACTCATCTTATATTTTTTATGTTATACCTGAACAGACATCTATGGTCTATTCATTTTCATTATTCCCGTCACCGTTGAACAGGTCCCCTATAATTCCTCCATCTTCATCCATATCTCCGGTTGGTTCCCGATCTTCGTACACTTCAGGCTCCTCTTCTACCGGTTCAGGAATGGTAATATTGATTGCCTTTACTTTAAATTTCGTAAACTGGTTACCGATTGCTTTTATTCCTTTTACGGTTATAAATTCGTCGATATTTATGGTTTCAGAGTCACGGTCTTTTCCTTTATCTTTCGCAAAAATAATTTCAGCGGTTGCATCATTGGCAACGATAATGTTTTCAATGAATGATTTAGGGTGTTCAGACGGCATGAAAGTCTGTACGTTTACGGTGTTTTCCAGTAAGAATCTCTTGATAAAGTAAATATCTTTCTCTCCATCATAATAAATACAGGTAATCGGCTGCGCAGGTCTCCATTTTTCCAGGATCAGATATTCGTCATCAAAACGGTTACCCAAGTCAAAAGATACCAGCTTTACTTCTCCGTTGGTATTGATCGTCAGAATTCTGTCATCTCCTTTGAAGCTTCCCAGTAACGTTCCTCTTACATCTGCATTCAATCTTCTTACCGTATCATCAAACCAGATCTTTCTAGGTGCCAGAGTAGAAACTCCTTCTTCTTTCATATCTACTTTCTTTACTGCATATTTTGTCACCAGATTTCCTTTGGAATCACGTCCTTTGATGGCAAGGTCAGAAAAACTGATCTCCATTTTATTCTTCCTGATTCTAGGGTTTGGTTTTAAAAGAACAGTCACTGTTTCTGCTTCTCCATTAGGATTGGCCGAAAAATAAAGTGTTTCTGAACCTTTTTTGTCTGATGCCAGCGGATAGTCTGTATTTCGGGTAACTCCTGTTACGGAGAAACGCTTCATATAATAAGGACCTTCCCTGCCTTCGCGGTAGATCATATTATAGACTGTTCTCTTATCATTTTTCTTCCATATGGCAACATGCAGAATATCTTTTCCGACAAAAGTTTTAGCTTCTACTTTTACCACCTTCATGCTACCGTCTTTTCTGAAAATAATGATATCATCAATATCAGAACAGTCAAACAGATACTGGTCTTTTTTAAGTGATGTTCCGATAAAGCCTTCTTCAAAATTCACATAGAATTTTTCATTGGCTACGGCTACTTTTGTAGCATCAATCGTATCAAAGATTCTAAGCTCTGTTTTTCTCTGCTTGTCTTTTCCGTATTTTTTCTGAATATTCAAATAATAATCAATGGCATAGGCAATCAGATTGGCAAGATGGTGTTTCACCTGCTCTATTTTACCTTCCAATGCTGCGATATTTTCTTTAAATTTATCTAAATCGAATCTTGAAATTCTCTTGATTCTGATCTCTGTAAGCTTTAAAATATCTTCTTCTGTAACAGCTCTTAAAAGATGCTTGGTATGAGGTTTTAATCCTGCATCGATTGTTTTTATGACATCTTCCCAGGTTTCTACCTCTTCAATATCGTGATAGATCCTGTTTTCTATGAAAATTCTTTCTAATGAAGAGAAATGCCAGCTTTCCTGAAGTTCGTGAAGTTCAATTTCAAGTTCTTTCTTCAGCAATGACACCGTATGCTCCGTATTCATTTTCAGAATGTCAGAAACATTCATGAACATGGGTTTGTCACCTACGATCACGCAGGCATTCGGAGAGATTGTCACCTGACAGTCCGTGAATGCATACAGAGCATCAATGGTCTTATCCGGTGAAACATCATTATGAATATGGATCAGGATTTCTACCTTATCTGAAGTATTATCCTCAATCTTTTTGATCTTGATCTTTCCTTTCTCATTGGCCTTCAAAATAGAGTCAATAAGATCGGTTGTTGTTTTTGAGTAAGGAAGCTCAGAAATAACCAATGTATGTTTATCTGTCTGGGTAATTCTTGCTCTTGCTCTTACTTTTCCTCCTCTGTGGCCGTCATTATATTCGGAAACATCCAGATAACCGGCTGTTAAAAAGTCCGGATACACTTCGAAATTCTTTCCTTTCAGATGTGCTACAGATGCATTGATAAGCTCATTGAAATTATGGGGAAGTATTTTAGTGGAAAGCCCTACCCCAATACCTTCTACTCCCTGTGTAAGAAGCAAAGGAAATTTTACCGGTAGATCGATAGGTTCATTATTTCTTCCGTCATAAGACTTTGTCCATTCTGTAGTTTTAGGATTAAAAACTACTTCCAGGGCAAAAGGAGTCAGCCTTGCTTCGATATATCTTGCAGCAGCAGCAGAGTCTCCTGTATAGATATTTCCCCAGTTTCCCTGGGTATCTATCAGTAATTCTTTCTGCCCGACTTGCACCATAGCATCAGTAATGGAAGCATCTCCATGGGGGTGATACTTCATTGTATTTCCCACAATATTGGCCACTTTATTATAACGGCCATCTTCCAGTTCCCGCATAGAGTGCATGATTCTTCGCTGAACGGGTTTTAAACCGTCATACACCGAAGGGATAGCTCTATCCAAAATTACATAGGAAGCATAGTCCAGGAACCAGTCTTTGTATAAACCGGAAACTTTCTTTAAGCTTTCACCCTCATGCGAATATTCTTCTGTCGTCATCTGTTTTGTTAATCTTTTTTCTCTTTATTAGCTTTCACTACTTTATTCAGAGAGATTTTTAAATCGTTTACTTCTTTTTTTGTCAAATAAGAAATCTGGTACTTAAGTATGGTAGAACCATTATTCTTACTTGAAACTGTAACGTATAATCTTTTGACAAAGAAAATACGAACCACATCATATTTTATCAACTTATATTTCGGAAATTCATCGTGAAGAGGCTTGTCTAAAAAAGGAATAATATTCCTGTTTTTAAAGTTAAGCGCTTCTCCATCGCTGTCATATTCAAAAATTTGTCGTCCGCAAATATAAAAGATAATCAGCAGCAGAACGGGAACAATAACCAATAAATAACTTTCTTTACCCAATGCATTAAATCTGTATTTATTGGCTGCAAATACGATTAATCCAAACATCGTCATCATCAAAAGCAGGGTACTCAAAGAGTTATAAACTGATACTTTATTACGGTTACTTAGTCTCATTTTGATTTTTTTGGTGTGTAAGTTTTATAATTTCCTACTTCATCCAAACCTGTGTTTTTTCAGTCTCTCTATGGCTTTTAACGACCATTTTTTTGATTTTTAAGCTTTTTTAATTTCCTACTTCATCCGGAATTACTTTTTTATCAATATCAGTATCATCCTCCACCACTAGGTTTTCAAGAATAAAAACCTGTCTGTCCGGAGTATTTTTCCCCATATAAAACTCCAGAAGTTGTTCTATAGTCTGGTCTTTTCCTATTACCACAGGTTCTAATCTGATATCTTTACCGATGAAGTGCTTGAATTCGTCCGGAGAAATCTCTCCTAATCCTTTAAATCGTGTGATTTCAGGATTTTTCCCCAGCTCATTCAATGCTTTTACTCTTTCAGCTTCTGTATAGCAATATCTTGTTTCTTTTTTATTTCTCACTCTGAATAACGGAGTCTGAAGGATATAAAGGTGTCCGTTTTTTATCAGATCCGGGAAGAACTGCAGAAAGAACGTAATCATCAGCAAACGGATGTGCATCCCATCGACATCGGCATCGGTAGCAATGATTACCTGATTATATCTAAGATCTTCTAGGCTTTCTTCAATATTCAAAGCCGCCTGAAGAAGGTTAAATTCCTCATTTTCATATACCACTTTCTTGGTAAGACCATAGCAGTTCAGTGGTTTACCTTTGAGCGAGAATACAGCCTGTGTTTCTACATCTCTGGATTTTGTGATAGATCCTGATGCAGAATCCCCTTCGGTAATGAAGATCTGAGAATCTCCTTTTCTCTCGGCTTTCTGATCATTATAGTGCTGTCTGCAGTCACGAAGTTTTTTATTGTGAAGAGAAACTTTCTTTGCTCTTTCTCTCGCCAGTTTCTGGATTCCGGAAAGCTCTTTTCTTTCTCTCTCGGAAATCAATATCTTTCTTTGGATCGCTTCTACAATATCTGGATTCTTATGTAGGAAATTATCCAGTTTACTTTTAAGGAAATCTATGATAAATATTCTTACCGTAGGTCCATTCGGTCCTATATCATTAGATCCTAATTTTGTTTTGGTCTGGGATTCGAAAATCGGTTCTTCTACATTGATCGAGATGGCTGCGATGATAGACTTCCTGATATCGGAAGCATCAAAACTTTTATTGAAGAACTCACGAATCGTTTTTACATACGCTTCACGGAATGCATTAAGGTGTGTTCCCCCTTGGGTGGTATTCTGTCCGTTAACGAATGAGAAGTAGGTTTCTGTCTGTGATTTGTCAGAATGGGTAATCGCGACCTCAATATCTTCATCCTTTAAATGAATGATCGGATAAAGGATATCACTCTCCAATTCTTCTTCCAACAAGTCTTTAAGACCGTTTTCAGAATAATACGTTTCTCCGTTGAAAAGAATTTTAAGTCCCGGATTCAGATAGGCATAATTGCGGAGCATTCTTTCGATATACTCTTTTCTGTATTTGAAGTGCAGGAAGATATCTCCATCAGGAACAAAGGAGATTTCAGTACCATTTCTGTCTGAAGTTTCTTTTTCTTCAAAGTTTTCAGTGATCACTCCACGGGAGAATTCAGCCGCTTTCATTTTTCCGTCACGGAAAGAACGCACTCTGAAGTAGTCTGAAAGAGCATTCACCGCTTTGCTACCGACCCCGTTCAATCCTACAGATTTTTTAAACGCTTTACTGTCGTACTTACCACCGGTATTCATTTTGGAAACAGCATCTACGACTTTTCCCAACGGGATTCCACGTCCAAAGTCACGGATAGTAACTTTGCCGTCGTCCAGCTTTATTTCAATTCTTTTCCCGGATCTCATTCTAAACTCATCAATAGAGTTGTCCAGGATTTCTTTTAGCAGGATATAAATACCATCATCAGCGGAAGAACCATCACCGAGCTTCCCGATGTACATACCGGGGCGCAGACGGATGTGTTCCTGCCAATCGAGGGTTCTGATATTATCTTCGGAGTAGGTTGGATTTATTTCTTGTGACATATATGATTTCAGCAAACATACAAAAGTACAAAATTGTCCAAAATTATCCGAATTTTAAAAATCATTTTTTCCTAACTTTTATCGTTTTGTCAAGAGAGCAGTCATAGAGTTTTAACCCAATCAAATTTGTTCACAGTACAAAAGTAATCAGAGTCTATTTTTAACTCTCAAAATTTTCGTTACCTATTGCATCTTATAGAAATTTTATTTTTTCGCTCCCAACCAATATTTTATTCTCATAATGTTCAGACTGTTTTAAATATTTCATTAAATTCGATCAACAAAACTGTTTTTATGATACAACTTCCTTTATCAAAACTTTCCAATGTAGGAACGACCATTTTCAGTCAGATGACTCAACTTGCCAATGAAAATGAGGCGATCAATCTGTCTCAGGGCTTTCCGGACTTTATGCCTGATCCGGAATTGCTGAATTATGTAGATCATTTTATTAAAAAAGGCTTCAATCAATATGCTCCACTGGGAGGAATGATCGGTCTAAAGGAAGAAATTGCAAGAAAAATTGAGAACAGCCACCAAGCAGTCTACCATCCTGATTCTGAGATAACCGTTACAGCAGGCGGAACTCAGGCTATTTTCACCGCTATTGCTTCTTTTATCAAGAAAGATGATGAAGTGATTATTTTTGAACCTGCTTATGATTGTTATGAACCTACTGTAGAGCTTTTCGGAGGGATTGTAAAACGTTTTGAAATGAAAGCTCCGGAGTATGAAATCGATTGGGCTGCTGTAAAAAATCTTGTCAGCGACAAAACCCGAATGATCATTCTTAATAATCCCAACAACCCATCGGGGAAAATCCTTAAAGAAAATGATATCCAGGAGCTTATTCAACTGGTAAAAGGAACTTCCATTCTTATTTTAAGTGATGAAGTGTATGAAAATATTGTTTTTGATGGAAAACAGCATCTAAGCATCTGTAAATATCCTGAGCTTAAAGAAAGAAGTTTTCTTGTTGCCTCATTCGGGAAACTTTTCCACGTTACCGGTTGGAAGGTTGGCTATTGTGCTGCTCCTAAAATCCTAACGGACGAATTCAGAAAGGTACATCAGTTCAATGTTTTTTGTGTAAATACTCCTATTCAGCTTGCATTGGCAGAATATATGAAGAATGAAGAGCATTATACCCACCTGAATCAGTTTTTCCAGGAAAAAAGAGATTTCCTGAGAAAAGGTCTTGAAGGAACTTCTTTTGAACTTCTGGATTGTGAAGGAACGTATTTTCAGGCTGTAAAATATGGCAAGATATCGGATAAAAATGATTTTGACTTTGCCTCAGAACTTACTATTAATCATAAAGTTGCGAGTGTTCCTTTCTCTTCGTTTTATAAAAATAAACTGAATGAAAATGTGATCAGATTGTGCTTTGCCAAGAAGCAGGAAACCTTAGAAAGGGCTATTGAGAATTTATCGCGTGTTTAATCGTGATTTTTATGGTTTTGTTGGTAAACGCTAAGACGTAAAGAAATTTTTATAAGCCAGATATTTTAAGGTGCGAAGATTTTATCTTCGATAAAATTGTACTTTCCTAAAATGATGTGTATGTCTCAACTGTACTCTTTTTTAAGAATGCAGCGGGAAATCTATCTTTCAAAGGATATTGTATATTTTATTCTCTTGCAGATTTTTATTTATTATGGGCTGAAACAATAAATGACTTTTCTCTTTAATAAGTGATTTATATATTGTAATTTTTCATATATTTATAATAATCAACTTATTAAATAATAAAACCATGAAAAAAGAGATCAAAAGAAAAAAATTAACAAGGAAGGAATTAAATACAGTCAATGGAGGTTTTGGGAATGTAAGATGTACCAATTCTTCGGGATATTGTGTATATATCGGCCCTGGTTGTAGAGAAGCGGAATGCCAGCTACCGGAACCTCTTGAACCAGATGCGTAGATTGAATGAGCATCAAAAGTCTACTCTTCATCAAGAAACAGTAAATAATACAATCGGCTGGCTCAAAAATGAGCCAGCCGATTGTATTGTAATTAAGATTAATCTCAGAACATCAAGTCTTATAAAAACATTCCTCCTGAAACTTCAATTCTCTGCCCATTGATCCATCTGGCATCTTCCGTACACAGGAAAGCTACTACTCCACCGATATCATCAGGAAGACCTACTCTTCCAAGAGCTGTAGCCCCTGCTACCATTGCATTGATCTCTTCATTGTCTCTCACTCTTCCACCCCCAAAATCTGTTTCAATAGCGCCCGGAGCAACTACGTTTGCTTTGATCTTTCTTGATCCTAATTCTTTGGCCATATATTTCGTAAGCATTTCTACACCAGCCTTTATTGATCCATAAATAGAAGATCCGGGTGTTGCAAACCTTGCCAGTCCTGAAGACACATTAATAATTCCTCCTCCATCATTGATAAATGGCAATAATTTCTGAGTCAGGAAAAAGACTCCCTTGAAATGGATATCCACCACATCATCCAGCTGTTCTTCTGTCACTTCTGTAATCGGTGAATACAAAGCTGTTCCTGCATTATTGACAAGATAGTCGATATGCGTGCTTCCTGTATTTTCCTGTAAGTGATCCGTAACATTTTTCACAAAAGCATCAAAGCTTTTCATGTCTTTGGTATCCAGTTGAAAGGCGGCAGCACTCCTTCCCATTGATTTAATTTCATTAACAACAACCTCCGCTTCTTCTTTGTTGCTTCTGTACGTAATGATAACATCAAGTCCTTTTTGAGCAATCTTAAGCGCTGAGTTTTTTCCCAATCCACGGCTTCCTCCGGTCACCAGTGCGATATTTGTTTTTGTGTTCATTGTATTTTGATTATTTTGATGGTACAAAGTTGGGGTATTTTCAGAGTGAAGTGTTTGCTTGAATCAATCTGAAATTTGCAAAATTCAAATCAGGAACGAAATTCTAATGGGGTAAACGTGGTTTTTCTTTTAAAGAAATTGGAAAAATGGGCTATTTCTTCAAAACCTAGAGCATAGGATATTTCCGAGACGTTCCATCTCGTCTGTTTTAACAAGATTTTGGCTTCCTGAGTAATACGGTCAGAAATAAATTCCGTCGTGGTTTTTCCGGTACTTTCTTTTAATCTTTTATTCAGATAATTGACATGCACAGCGAGTCTGTCTGCATAATCTTTTGCCGTTTTCAACTGTAATCTCTGTTCCCAGGATTCAATAGGAAACTGTCTTTCCAACAGCTCTATAAATAAAGAAACAACCCTCATGGAAGCATCATTTGAAGCCGATATCTTAGATGCCGGCTGTAGTTTCTGCCCATAGTGAATCAGTTCCAGAACATAGTTTCTGATCAGATCATATTTAAAAACATAGTCTGAATCAATCTCTTTTTTTATTTTTTTAAAAAGGTTTTCAATCTCTTCTGCAAGTTCATTATCAATTTCAAAGACAGGTACTCCGCCAGGCTGAAAAATAGGGAGATCTTCGAGGTTATAGTAGGATTTATCTTTAATGAAAAAGTCTTCTGTAAACACACAGAAACTTCCTGACTGGTCCGGATCTTCAGGCACCCAATGATAGGGAACTTTAGGAGTAGCAAATAATAAGGCGTTTTGCTTGATTGAAATTACTTTGTCTGCATATTCTGCTCTGTTTCTCCCTCTTATAAAGCTTATCTTATAGTATTTCCTTCTGTTATAAGGCATTTCGGAAGTTGTTTTTACCTTTTCAATCGTCTGGGCAATATCAAATACATTAAAGTGCCCAATATCTTTATGAAGTCCCTTTGGAAAAATACTTTCCAGATCTTTGCCTAATTTGGCGGCCATCTCTTTATAAAAGTCTTCGAGTGAAGTATGTGCTATTTTTTCCATCGCAGATGATTTGTAAAATTCAAATATACAAACTTATGAAACAGTCAGCTTTGAATGTATTAAAGATTACTTGCCAACACTCCAAATTCTTTTTTAAATGCAAATGAAAAGTGTGATAGATCTTCAAATCCAAGGTCAATATAAATGTCTGAGGGTCTTTGTTTTTTTTCTTCAATCAGAAATTTTGCTTCCTGTAAGCGTCTTTTGATTAACCAGCGGTTGGGTGTTTCATCAAATATTTTCTTAAAATCTCTTTTAAAAGCAGATAAGCTGCGTCCTGTAAGATAGGCGAAGCTTTCTAAATTAACATTAAACTTATAATTTTTCTGCATAAATTCTTCAAGGTCTAATCTTCCCGGAACGCCAAAATCAAAGAGTATATCGGACAATTCCGGATGCAGCTCCAATAGGATGAGTAATAATTCTTCTCTCTTTACGTCTGAAAAAGCATTGTTTATCTGCCCGGAATCTGTGTAATAAGGTTCTAATGAAAGCAAAAAACTATTAATCAAAGTGTCTTTTTTTATAGGAATAAAAGCATCTTTTGACTGATGATTCTGAAAAGACATGCTGTGCTTTTTATGAAAGTCTATTAAAAATGGTTCATCAAAAATAAAAATGACTTTTTCAAATTCGTTATTATATTTCTGCTTATTATAACGGGCCAGATGGTTTTTACGTACAATGCAACTGTCACCAGGCTTTAGCACATAATGTTTATTGCCATCATAACCGTTCATAGTTCCTTTTGCCAGAAATAAAAAGAAATGTTCAGCTATAAATTGTTCCGGCGAAATTGTAGGACCAACAAAACAGGACTTTATCTCAGTTATTTTCATTGTGCATTATTTTATATTTTTCCACCATTGCTTAAATTGTTGTGTGCTGTCATTCAGCTTTACCTTTTCACCAATCATAGGGGTGGCAAAGCGGTAAGATTTTGACTGTGAGAGTGCTGAAATACGCTCTAAAGGCTCATTCCATGGATGTCTTGCCAGTGTAAATTTGGAATGGTGAACGGGAAGCATATTTTTTGCTTTCAATTCTGTGGCTGCCAGCGCTACTTCTTCAGGAAGCTCATGCACCGACTGCCATGCTTTATTGTATTGTCCGCATTCCATGATAGCCCAGTCGATGGAAGGGTATTTTTCAGCAATCTTCTTAAAACGGCCGCTATAGCCTCCATCTCCACTGTAATAAACATTCATAGCGGGTGACTGGATAAAAAATGAGAGCCATAAAGCTTGTGAACTTTTAAAGCCTCTCCCTCCGTCATGATGAGTACTTTCAGTAAAAATGGCAAAATCAGGCTTTACCTGTACTTTATCACCCCAATCTTTTTCAATAATCTGCTGTTTTGTATAGCCCCATCTTTCATAATGTGCGCCTGCTCCCAGTCCACAAACCACATGTTTTACTTTGGGTTGTAAAGCTTGTACCGTTTCATAATCCAGATGGTCGTAATGATCATGTGAAAGCAGCATATAATCGATCTCTGGCATATCATCTGTTGTATAGATATCGCTTCCTTTGTAAGCTGTTACTCCCCATGGTAATGGTGATGCCTTACCACTGAAAACAGGATCTACCAAAATTTTAACTCCATCCAGCTGTAAAAAGAAAGAAGAGTGTCCGAACCATACGATCGCATTTTCGTTTGCAGGAATTGATTTCAGATCCGTTTTTATGGAAGGTATGGCATCAATGGGTTCTGTATGAGGATATTCTTTGGCCAGAGATCTCCATATTTCACCTAGCATGCTGTATCCTTCAGTAATCGTCGGTTTTTCTTCCAGATTCCTGAATTTCCCTTCTTTATAATGGGGTGATTTTTTGACCTGTTCTAATCTTTCTCCTTCGGGTAATGCTCCAAATTGCGGCTTCTTCATATAAAACCAACCTATAAAGATCATTATCAGAATGAGACACAATAAAGCAATTATAGTTCTTTTAAGCAGTTTTAAGAATGTTTTCATCGGCCTGATATTTTAATGTCTTTCACTTCCAAGACAGATTGGGGATATCCTTTGGAAACACAGTGAATCATAGCTAATCCTACTTCATTCATCCTGCAGATCCAATTGGGGAAAGCCAAGTACCATAATGGTGAAAGTGTATCAAAAATACGGTAAATAAAACGAACATTTTTCTGACCTTTTACGGGCCTCATGAATCCGGGACGGAAATTATATACTGCTTTAAAAGGAAGTTTAAGCAAAGCGTTTTCAGTTCTTCCTTTTAGTCTTGCCCACATTACCTTACTAATGACTTTCATTTTTAAATCTGATTAAATTTAATTAAACTTTCTGCGGCAGCCAATATAGCTTCTTCCGCTTTTCTTGGCTTCCATCCTAATAATTTTTTTGCTTTTTCACTACTGGCTCTTTTTACCAATCCCAGGTGAGGAACAATCATTTTTAATTTTGGATTAAAAACAGCAAACAATCGAATGATCCAATTAGACAATTCTTTTGTAGGAGCCTTATCTGCAACTTTCCCTAAATTCCTTCTGAGAACCGCTGCCACTTCCAGCATAGAAAGTGCTTCTCCTGCTACAGCAATAAAGCGCTGACCATTGGCTTCAGGCATACGTAATGCTTTAAGATGAAGATCTGCAACATCCCGTACGTCTACAAAACCTGTAATCAGTTTAGGGCAGCCTTTCATTTCTCCATTGAGCATTTGTTTTATAATCTGAATAGAATGCGCATAATCATTTGATAACACCGGTCCCATCACAGTCGTGGGATTCACTACAGCTAGTTCCATCCCATTTCCTTCATTTTGGATAAAATCCCAGGCAGCTCTTTCTGAAATGGTTTTAGAACGCTGATAAGGCGCTACTGTATCATTGAGTACCGTCCAATCTTCTTCCGTATAGGGCGTATTTTTCAATGTACCGTAACTCACAGCACCAAAGGCTGAAGTCAGCACGACTCTTTTTACCCCTGCTTTTTGGGCTGCTCTCAACACAAAAAGCACTCCGTTTTTAGCCGGAATCACAAAATCATCTTCTGTTTTTGCATCGGTATGAGAAGTGGGTGAAGCCGTATGAATAACGTATTGACAGCCTTCAATAGCTTTTTCCCAACTTAATTCATTTTCTAAATCTGCTTCCGCAAAAGTTAAGTTTTCAAAAGACTTGATTCCTCCTTCTTTCAACATTTGTTTTACCAATTCCGACTTATTAAGGTAACGAAGGGAAGCTCTTACTTTATACCCATTATTAAGCAGAGCAATCATACAATAGCAGGCTATAAAACCTGAACCTCCTGTTACCAAAACCGTTTCTTTATTTTCCATCTTTCTGAAGTATTAGTAAGGCAAATTTCCAAAATAAAACACTGAATCAATGTGTTGAAAAGTCCATTCTTATTGTGTTGAAAAGTCCAACGGATTTACTAATTCAACATAAGCTCAATTGTTAATATTATAATTAATTAGTTAAATAGTTACATATTTTTTCTAAACATGGTGATATACTTCAATTATTTTCATTACTTTCGTTACAACTAACCCATTAAAAATCAAACTAATGAAAAATCAAATCAGTCAAATCGGGAAAAAATTAAACAAAAAAGAATTAAAAACGATTAAGGGAGGTATGTTAGATTGTATGGAGCCAATTCTATGTACAGAATTTCCTTGTGAAACATATCCACCTGATGATGTAAGAAACTGTACTAAGATTTCAGTTGGTTGCGCTCAAAAAATTTGCAGACCACAGCCTTAAGATTTACAGAATAAATAACTAAACCCAAAATCAAACATTATGAAAAATCAAGATTTAAACCACGGAAAAAAATTGAATAAAAAACAATTAAGAGTCATTACTGGTGGAAAAGAAATGTGTCTGCTCCCTGATCTGACTTGTAAAAGAATTTCTTTTGCCTGTGCAGAGCTACAATGTCAGCCTGGTATTGAAATTTAATAATATAACATAGGACAAGCACTTTCGTATATTCGAAAGTGCTTTCTTTTACAGATTTTTTATGTACAACAAAAAACTAAACCATTTGAAATTCAAAAAACAATGAAAGAACAAAGTTTAAATAAGGGAAAAAAACTTACCAAAAAGCAGTTAAAAACTATCTCAGGCGGAGTAATGATATGTACTCACAGTGGTGGTGGATGTGCCCAAATTCACCCGTCATGTTATGAAAAACAATGTCGCCCGGGAGTAAGTGAAGTATGTATGCCTACCTCCAATACATGTACAAAAAAATCTTTTAATTGCGTAGAGCCACCATGCTGGCCAGATTTAGAACCTCCAATCCAATAAATACAAATGCTTCTCAAAAAAGAAGCATTTTTTATATAATATGTTTAAAAAATAAAAGCCAAGCTAATCCTCGTTAGGCAGCCCCCATTTTCCATCTTTATATTGTAACGAATGAGACAGTTCCTGCCCTTTACTCAATATATAAATATCAAATTTTTCAGGATTTTTCTTATCCTTAAATAATTTGGAAATATATGTTCTTCCAACATCTGTGACTCTTGTATAAGCTGTTTGTTTATTCTTGTCTTCTGGTATAAATTTACCATCTTCAGCTACTGAAAATCTTTTTTTACCATCCGACTTATCAAGCCAACCTGTTGCATAGCAATACGCCAGAAAAATTCCCAAAATGAAATATTAAATAGGAGGCATCTTTTATCAGTCTTACTCTACGTTCTATATATTCAGGGTAAAGATTTTCATTTTCTAAACTGTCTTTCTTAAAATCCTTATACTTGAATTCATCACTAAAAGCAAAAAACGCTCCCAAATTCATGGAAACGTTTTTTATTATAAACGAACTTTAATATTTTCTTATACATTGAATCTAAAGTGCATGATGTCTCCATCCTGTACAATATATTCTTTACCTTCTACAGAAAGTTTTCCGGCTTCTTTTACTTTTACTTCAGAACCGAAATTGATATAATCATTATACTTGATTACTTCTGCACGGATAAATCCTTTTTCGAAGTCTGTGTGGATTACTCCTGCAGCCTGTGGAGCTGTCCATCCTTGTCCGATAGTCCAAGCTCTTACTTCTTTCACTCCAGCAGTAAAATAAGTCTGAAGTTTTAAAAGATCATACGCTTTTCTGATCAAACGGTTTACTCCCGGCTCTGTAAGACCTAATTCTTCAAGGAAGATTTCTCTTTCCTCAAATGTTTCAAGCTCATTGATGTCAGCTTCGATCTGTGCAGCCAATACGACTACTTCAGCACCTTCACCTTTCGCCATTTCTTCAATCTTACCAATCCAATCATTTCCGTTTTTGATAGAATTTTCATCTACATTACAAACGTAAAGTACCGGCTTGTTGGTTAGCAACTGAACCTCTGCGATAATTGATTTTGCGAAATCATCAGTAGCAAATTCTCTTGCATTCTTACCATCTTCAAGGAATTTCTGTAAATTCTGAAGTATTTCGTAAGTAAGAAGGTCTTCTTTCTTCCCTGACTTAATAAATTTCTTAGCTTTTTCAACTGCTTTTCCTACTGTTTCAAGGTCTTTCAATTGAAGCTCAATATCAATAATTTCTTTATCTCTTAAAGGGTCTACTGAACCTTCAACGTGAATGATATTTCCATTATCAAAACATCTTAAAACATGAATGATCGCTTCGCACTCACGAATATTAGCTAAGAACTGGTTTCCCAATCCTTCTCCTTTACTGGCTCCTTTTACAAGACCAGCAATATCAACAATCTCAACTACAGCGGGTAAAACTTTCTCAGGTTTTACGATTTTCTCCAGTTCAAACAATCTTTGGTCTGGCACAGAAACCGTTCCAAGGTTCGGTTCAATGGTACAGAAAGGATAGTTTGCTGATTGAGCTTTTGCGTTGCTCAGACAGTTAAAAAGAGTTGATTTACCTACATTCGGTAAGCCTACGATTCCACATTTCATATTGTAAAATTCAAAGTTTAAGGTTTAGAAGCAACCCAAGGTATCTGCAACGTTAAACATTGAACTCCGAACCTTGAATTACGAGTGTGCAAAGATAGTGATTTTTGAGGGAGTTTCATAATAAAAAAATCTGTCAGTATTCTGACAGATTGTAAAAGGTATTGGTTTACCGGCTAACTTATGGATTGGTTCCGGTAGCATTCTGAGCCAGCGGAACATCATTGGGTGCTTCCTGTAAAGTTTTATCTAAAGTAAATAAAGATTCGTCTGTAGCTCTGTCACCACCTGCAATTTTCAATTTATCAATTAAATTCTGTGCTAATGTTTCTTCTTCAATCTGTTCCTGTACAAACCACTGCATAAAATTCCAGGTTGCCCAGTCTTTTTCTTCCATAGAAAGATCTACAATTTTATAGATGGATGTTGTATTATCAACTTCATGTTTAAAAACACCATCGAAACATGCTGTAAGAGTTTTAGGGTCAGCCGGAGGAGCTGGAATAGCGTTTACTTTTGGTTTTCCGCCCCGGTTTAAAATATATTCCATGAATTTGATCGAATGGTTTCTTTCTTCCTGAGAATGGCGGTAAAGGAAATTGGCGATTCCCTGATAGCCTTTATCATCGGCCCAAATTCCGTAAGATAAAAAAATGTGTGATGCATGAATTTCCTTATTCATCTGGTCACTAAGTGCTTTTTCCATTTTTGTGGAAAGTCTTTTAGTATTCATAAATTTATATTTTGGTGATTATGGAGTAATGATGCAAAAATAGTTCCGATACAGTTATTATTTTAAACAAAAACAGACAGAACACTTAAAAACCACACTGATTTTCAGTATTTTAAATTGATAATTTATAGTTATTCTAAAATAAAAACCCAGTTCTTTTCAGGACTGGATTTTATTGTTATGATTGAAATTGCTTCACCTAATGGTTCGCCATGACAAATATTGATTATGGATTTTGTAGGGCTACAAATTCTATTTTTTATGCTTATATCATAAGAGACTACTTGATCTTTTTCGCTGTATAATCACTTTCATTTCCTAATCTATCAATGGCTTTAATGGCAACTGCATTCAGTTTTTTACCGTCTTTAAATTTAGGAATATCTTTTGAAAGGGTATCCAGTGTTATAATTTCTGTTTGCCATACTCCGTTGTATTGGGTGAAAAGGGCCCACAGAAAAACATCAGCAGCATTCTTTGTGCTCCAGCTTGTTTGTGCAAAGCTTCCGTTATCTGCAACAAATAATGTTGGGGTCTGCAATGGAGCCGTTTTTATCCATGGAGATTTTGGCACTACTGCTTTTTCATTGTATGGTCCGTTTTTCAAGGTAGGAAGCATGTTCGGATTTTTGGTAAGTCCAGCAATACTCCAATGAATTTCTCCGGCATCATTTTTCAGGATATTTCGGGAAATCTCAATCTGGTTTTTGATCTCTGTCGGGCGATCTGATACTCTGATCTCAACGGTATTCAATCCCGGCCATAGGTGTCGGTTCATTGTATTTTCAGACTTCCACCAGTTTAAAAGTGCTCCAAAACTCTGTCCTTTAGAATCGATAGGCCAGTAAAGTTGTGGTGAAAAGTAATCTACCCAGCCTTTATTTAACCATAGTTTGGCATCTGCATACAACTCGTCATATTGTGAAGATCCAACAACTCCCGCGGGATATCCTGGTTTCCATATTCCGAACGGGCTGATCCCAAATCTTACATTATTTTTTTCTGCATGAATTTCTTTATAGATTCTTTCTACAAATTTATTCACATTATCTCTTCTCCAGTCTGCTCTGGATAAGTTGCCACCACTGCTTACGTAAGCATTCCAGGTTGCATTATCAGGGAAATCGGCTCCTTTATTATAGGTTGCGTAGGGATAGAAATAATCATCAAAGTGAATGGCATCAATATCGTATCTTTTTACAATATCCTTTACGACATTAGAAACATGACCCTGAGTTTTCGGATTGGCCGGATCAAACCAATACATTCCGTTCTTTAATCTTACAACAATATCGGATAGTTTATTGGCCATTGAAAGTCTATTCACAGATCCTCCATTGGTATGATGGGCGCGATAAGGGTTTAACCAGACATGCAGCTCCAACCCTCTTTTGTGGGCTTCTTCTATCCAGAACTGAAGCGGGTCATAGTTCGGAGAAGGTGCGGTTCCTGTTTCTCCTGTCAGAAAATAAGACCACGGTTCGATATTACTTGTATAGAGTGCATCTGCGGAAGGTCTGATCTGAAAAATAGCAGCATTGAAATTATTATCTTTCAACATATCAAGCATGCTGATTGCTTCTGCTTTCTGCTGATCCACCGTAAGATCATTTCTTGAGGGCCAGTTGATATTGGCGACACTCGCGATCCAGGCTCCACGGAATTCTCTTTTGATTTCCGGAAGAGTGGTTCTGAAATTATCCTCAGCTGAGGCTGGAGTTCCTGTTGTAGGTTTTACAGCGACAGGATTTACTTTTGGTGGGGTTGTATTGTTGGCTGGTTTTGTCGGATTCTTCGTGGAGGGTGTTTTTACAACATTGTTCTGAACAGAACATGAACTAGTGTACGATGCAAAAAAGCCCAATAAAACGATAAGTTTTAATTTATTCATTCTCATAGTCACAAAACTACTTTAAAATTTATTTTTTATCTCTCAGAGATTATTATGCCAAAATAAGCATTTTAATGGGTTTATATAGAAAAAGCCTCGAAAATCGAGGCTTTGATTTTATGTATAAGATTTTTATTATGCTTTTGCAGATCTTTCTACTCTTTTTCTTTCTTCTTCAGAAAGTAATTTCTTTCTCATTCTGATAAAGTTTGGAGTAACCTCGATTGCTTCATCAGCCTGGATATATTCCATACATTCTTCAAGAGAGAATAAGATTTTTGGTGCAACACCTGTATCTTTATCTTTTCCTGAAGCTCTCATGTTATTCAACTGTTTTGCTTCAACGATGTTTACAACTAAGTCACCTGGCTTATTTTGCTCACCGATAACCATACCTGCATAGATCTCCTCACCCGGATCAACATAGAACTTACCTCTATCCTGTAATTTAGCGATAGAATATTCTGTAGCTGGACCTTGAGTTTTGCTGATCAATACCCCATTACTTCTTCCAGGAATAGCACCTTTGAAAGGCTTGTATTCTGTGAAACGGTGTGCCATAATAGCTTCACCTGCAGTAGCTGTCAACATTTGAGAACGCAATCCGATCAAACCTCTTGAAGGAATTTCGAATTCCATGTGCTGCATTTCACCTTTAGTTTCCATAATGTGAAGGTCACCTTTTCTCTGAGTTGCCAAGTCGATTACTCTTGAAGCAAATTCTTCAGGAACGTCAACAACTAAAGATTCATAAGGCTCACATTTTTCTCCGTCGATTTCTCTTAAGATAACCTGTGGCTGACCAATTGTCATTTCATACCCTTCTCTTCTCATTGTTTCAATTAAAACTGACAAGTGAAGAATACCTCTACCAAAAACTAAGAAAGTGTTTGCATCATCAGTCTGTTGAACTCTTAATGCTAAGTTTTTCTCTAATTCTTTGTATAGTCTTTCTTTCAGGTGATTTGAAGTAACATATTTACCGTCTTTACCGAAGAAAGGTGAATTGTTAATTGAGAACGTCATGTTCAATGTAGGCTCATCAATTGCAGTTCTTTCCAATGGTTCAGGGTTTTCAAGATCTACGAAAGAATCTCCGATCTGGAAAGCATCAAAACCTACTACAGCACAGATATCTCCTGCTTGTACTTCAGTTACTTTTTTCTTTCCTAAACCTTCGAAAACGTATAATTCTTTTACTTTTCCTTTTACCACTTTTCCATCTGCCTGAGCAAGACCGATCCACTGAGATTCTTTAAGCTCTCCTCTTGTTACTTTTCCGATTGCAATTCTTCCTAAGAAAGAAGAGAAATCTAATGAAGTAATCTGCATCTGAAGATTCCCTTCAGTTATTTTAGGTTCAGGAACATACTGTAAGATCCCGTCTAATAACGGCATAATATCTTCAGTTTGTTCTAATGAAGTGTTGAACCATCCTTGTTTTGAAGATCCATAGAATGTAGGGAAATCCAACTGCTCTTCTGTAGCTTCAAGGTTGAAGAACAAATCAAATACCTTATCATGAACTTCGTCAGGACGACAGTTTGGTTTATCTACTTTATTGATCACCACTAATGGTCTCAATCCTAATTCCAATGCTTTCTGTAGTACGAATCTTGTTTGTGGCATTGGTCCTTCGAACGCATCCACTAACAAAATAACCCCATCAGCCATTTTCAATACTCTCTCTACTTCTCCACCAAAATCGGCGTGACCAGGAGTATCAATTACGTTAATTTTTGTGTCTTTATAAGTAACAGAAATATTCTTGGATAAGATTGTGATCCCTCTTTCTCTTTCAAGATCGTTGTTATCCATAATTAACTCCCCACTTTCCTGATTTTCTCTGAAAATATTGGTAGCGTGAATGATCTTGTCAACCAAAGTCGTCTTTCCGTGGTCAACGTGTGCGATAATCGCAATATTTCTAATGTTTTGCATAAAAGATTTTTACGGGTGCAAAAGTAGTGATTTTTAATGAAAAAATATTTACTTATCGAAATATTTAATATTTTGTTTAAATAACTTATTTACAAGATTATAAAAAAGAGTGTTAAAAAAACACCCTTTATTCTATTTATATACAGATTTGTACATCACATGGATCTACTGCAGGCGGTTCTCCACATATAATGTCAAACTCACCACAGTTACTGGAGAATCCGGTTCCCCACCCCCATCTTACGGCACATGTATCGGCATCTTTACATCTTACCATTCCCTTAACAATTCCTCCATGAACTGATTTCATTTCAATTCTGGAAATTTTTTTGAGATTTTTCATGTTGTTTTGTTTATTTGTTATTAGCATGATAAAAATATAAAAAAATCACAACAACAACTATTTTATTACCATATTTAACATTTAACGAAAACAATGTAACATTTTTTATATCAATGCCTTATCAATCGGTAAAAAAGAACCAGATTAATTAAAACCACAATGAAAAATTTTACAAGAAATGATTTTTTTGAAACTTTATGATTGAAAATAATCATTCCGGAGGCTGCCCCTACAACCCCTATAAGAGAAAGCCCCAAAAGAGTATTCTCGGAAATTCGCCACTGTTGTTTTTTGGCTTGCCATTTATCAAAGCCGAAGACTCCAAACGTAAATAGGTTAGTTATGAACAGGAAAGGAAGCATTTTAAAATTATTTTGCAGCAAAAGTAAAGTTTAATTTATATATGGGAAAATTTCAAAAATTTAATCCAAAACAAGGAAAATATTTGTAGTGCTATCCGAACAAGATTTTTTTACATTTGCCATTCATAAAAACAAATCAATGACAGTACAGGATCTTGCAGGAAGTTATTCTATCGAAGGAAGCAATCAGGAAGAGTCTTCACAGGCTTCTTATCACGGCATATTAACCTTGTCCATTGATGAAAACAACCGAATTATTGCCCAATGGCTTATTGGTGATCATCTGCAACATGGCACAGGGTTTTATAAAGACCATATTTTGGTGATCAACTTCAACTATGAAGGGGAAGATCATAACATTTATAAAGGAGTTGCGGTATACCGTTGCTTGAGTAAAGATGTGCTGGATGGATTCTGGTCTGAAAAACATGGTAATCCTTTGTACCTTGGAAGTGAATATTGTGTGAGAATTCAGAATTCGGGGATTTGGAATTGATTTCTTTTATCGTATTAAATAAAGAAAAACCGAAAATAAAATGAGCTGCCTTTATCAAGACAGCTCAGTAGTTATTACCATTTGAATAACTTATTTTTTAGCTTTTACATCGATAGCAATCTCGATATCTTTGCTGATCATCCATTCTGCAGGGTCTGCTTCAGAAGTACCGAATTTGATTCCCCAGTCTGCTCTGTTTACTGTAAATTTAGCCTGAACAGCTGCTGAGTTTTCTGTTACATCTACTTTAGCAGGGAAAGTAACATTCATTGTTTTTCCTGATAATGTAAGATTTCCGCTTACTGTTTTATTAGCTCCTGCTACTGCATCTTTTGGTGCTTCTTTCAAATCTGAAACACTTGTGATTTTGAAATCTGAAGTAGGGTTTTTCGCTACATCAAAGAAATCAGGATTTTTCAGGTGAGCTTCAAGATCTGCAGGTTTTTTATCTTTTTCTGTTACTGAAGCCGGATCTACTTTGATAGAGTTCATATCAATCACAAAGTTTCCAGCAGAAACCTGACCTCCTTCAACACTGATATCTCCTGATTTTACAGTAAGTGTTCCCCAACGTGGAGCCATACCTCCTTTGTGAAATGCTTTCCAGTTTACTACTGAAGCTGCTGCATCTACTGCTAATACTTCACCTTTGCTCTCAGCTACTGTTTGCTCCTGAGCCGTAGCTGCTGAATCTGCAGATTTTTGTTTATCACATGATGCTAAAAGCAATCCTACTCCTACTAATGCAATTACGCTAATTTTTTTCATATTGAACTGTTTAAAAAGTTTGTTTGAATTTTGTTGTTTTCGGGTACAAAAATAGAAAAACCTATTTGGAAGCACCTTATCATACATCAAGAAATACAAAATTCTATATTATTTGCAATTGTAAACCCATTTACGAGACACCTCTCTTCTATACTGCGAGTCATAACTGCTGGAGAATTCCTGGTTCTTTACCGTTTCATTTCTAAAGCAATCTGCAGCATTATCTTCCTGAAGATCTCCTTTGGCAATCCATCCTGTATCGGAGTAATCTGTATAGCTGCCATCATGTTCATTTTTTAATAGAACAACGCGTTCATACTCTTGTACCCTACATTTGCATATTTTAGGTTCTTCAGGCTCTCTTTGATAGCAAGATGCTAAAAAAGAACAGCAAATCAATAATGTAAATATTGTTCTCATGTTATTAGTTTTGATATTAAGAGAACATAAATAAGTAAATATTTAAATACAAAATCACAGTAAATAGAAATTTAAAAATTAGTTTTTAATCACTTAAGATTATATTCATAAAGACCAGGATGGGTTTTTAAATTATTTAATTGGTGATTAAGCCATATTGCTATTTCAATAACTAAAAAGATGGGTTTTTTGAAAGAATTAATGAGTCTAAATCTTTGACTTTTTTATATTTGTTAATTTGCTTGGTAGCAAACTTATCCAGCTCTTTACTTTTATAAACATACAAACAATTTCCAAATACAGATTTTCCTGCTTTTGCTTCAGAAATCTTGCCGATAGACCCTAATGAATCTTTCTTCATTTTGCTTATCTTGAAAGTTAAAAAAACATCTATCCCATCATCAAACAAAGCTATTGCAATGGGGTTATAGAGTGTTTTATCAATACTGTATATTTTATTTACCAACTCTTTATTTTCATACCCTTTTAACAGACACTTCTGAAAAGTTCTATCCTTGTAATTTTGTACTGTTAACTCTTCCTTAAAATTGCTTTTATTAACTGTGCATGAAACTAAAAAACACCCTGAAATTACAATTGCTATTTTTTTCATATGATTTTAAATTTATTGAAAATAATAAAGAAAATATTCAGAAACGTCCAGTTACTGTCTTAAAATATATCAAGAAATGATTTTTTTGTGCTTGGTAATTGAAATAACTTCTTCTGAGAAATAAATATTTACATTTTATTCTTTCATAGAATTATTGGTAACTGGAATTTATTTTATTTTTTAATTTCATTTATTGATCATGCCTCACTTATAATTTGAGGAAAATTTGGATGCTGAATATAAATCTCACCTTTTCCGTCAGAAAATTTAAATTCTATTTGTGATACCCTTTGTTCATACAAATTTGTTTTTCATTATGTGTGTTGAATTTAAAGTTATTTAGCTTTACTGGTGTAAATATATAAAATCATTAAATTATTCAATACAGGAAACCATAAACTTCCTCCTATGATTTGTCTAAACTCAAATCTTTATATCATCCTCATTGTTTTATATTTTCATTATTGCACATCACAATAAAAATGTATTTTTGGCGCTTCGTAAGAAAAACGCAAATTTTAATGGAATATGACAAAAAAACTAATAACACTATTAGCAGTAAGTACGATCTATTGTCTTAATGCGCAAACAAAGGCTGAAGAAGCTCTTAAAACATTTGAACAGAAATATCCTCAGGAAAAAATACATATATTACTGGACAAAAGTAATTATATCGCGGGGGAAAACCTGTGGTTCAAGTCTTTTGTATTTGATGGTTACACTACATCTGCTATTTCTACTACCTTATTTATAGAGTTGTATGACAGCAGCAAAAATCAGATCAGTAAAAAATTAGTCCCATTAATTAATGGAGAAGGAAGCGGAAACATTGCTCTTCCCGCTTCTTTGAAAGAAGACGTTTATTATATCAGGGCTTATACGGGTTGGATGGCTAATTTCAATGAAGATTTTCAACTTATAAAACCTATTGCTGTTTATAATCCCTCATCACCGGAAAAATTAATAGCCAACCCTACTCCATGGACTGTATCTGTATATCCGGAAAGTGGAAGTTTTATAGACGGAATCACTACAAAAGTAGCGGTACGACTACAATCCAACGGAACAGCACCTTCTGACTGGGAAGGATATGTCGTAGATTCTGATAATCCTGATACAAAAATCATAACATTCAAAGGGTTTGACCAAAATATCGGACTATTCAGCATCACTCCAAAAAGCGGAAAGAAATACCAAGTGATTGTCCAGGATAAAAACGGACAAAAGCAAAACATCATGCTGCCTGAAGTGTTTTCATCAGGGATAAATCTACAGGTGATAAGTGATAAAGACAACGTAAAGTATACTTTAAAGTCCAAAAATCCGGCTCAGGAATCTCAGTATTATACTGTTCTTGGAACAATTAATAATCAACTTGTTTACAAAGCGAAAATCAGCAAAATCAATAACGAGACTCAATATTCAATTTCCAATAACCAACTTGTCAGTGGAATTTTGCAGCTTACTATTTTTGATGATAAGGAGAATGTTGTTTCCAACAGACTTTCTTTTGTTCAGCCTCAGGTATTGCAGTTCAAACAACCAACACTGCAATCTCTTTCATTACGAGATGCACCTCGTGAAAAAAACTCATTTAACATTCCCAGAGATGCCAATTTTTCCAATTATACTGTTTTGGTGCTTGATGCCAATACAAAGAGTACCGAAGAAGATCAGAGTTTATTGAGTTCTTTATGGCTAACCGGAGATATTACCTCATCCATCACCAATCCTGCCCAATATTTTACGAAAACCCGCAATACAGACGCACTGGATGCATTGCTGATTTCAGAAAAATGGAAACGCTTCGAATGGAAATCCATCATGACAGGAAACTACCCGATGATCAAATATCAGCCGGAAAGTTATCTTTCTTATAAAGGAAAAGTAAATATTCAGGGGAAACCAGCTCCTAATACTGAAATAAATTTAATTTTCGGTTCGGAACCCGGATCCAGAATGTCTCAGATCAAATCTGATAACAATGGTTTCCTGACCTTGAATAATCTGGTTTTTGAAGACTCCATGAAATTCTTTTATCAATTAAATTCTGAGCCCAAGGATATTAATAATAATTATTCTGTTTACTTCCAGCCAACGTTTAGTTTTATTCCTTATAAAAAGAATCTGCCATCATCCTCTTATAAATTGGTTCAACGTCCTGCAGATGATAAACCTTCTGATGAAGTCAGCCGATCGCTTACAGCACTCAATGCCCAAAAAGTTATCAGTGAGAACATCACCAATATTGAAGAAATAAAATTGAAGGGAGAAGTCAAGAATAAGACAAAAAAATTAAATGAAGAGCTGAGCAGCCCATTATTCAGAGGAATTGATGAAAAAATTTATGATTTCATCAATGATTCACCAAATATTGTTGTAGGTGATATGCTGCGCTGGATACAAAGAATAGGTATGGGAATAAGGGTTCCTGAACGAGGCGCTCCTACCTTGAAAGGTCAAACAGTAAATTTATATGTTGATGAAATGCGGGTTGATGCTGGCCACCTTGAGAATATATCCACATCAGAAATCGCAATGGTAAAAGTAATAAGAGGATATTTTGCAGGAGGTTTGGGAGCTGTAGCAATTTATACTAAAAGAGGAATCTCTTCAGGAAATACTATAGACAAAAGCCTACCATCAAAATTAAGACAGATTACATTAACCGGATATGATAAAGAAACTCCATTTGAAGCTCCTTCTTATGAAAATGAAAAATTTAAAGGCGTTGCACAGGATACACGAAGTGTTCTTTATTGGAATTCCTTTCTTGAAGCGCTGCCTGATGAGTCATCAAAAGTACAGTTTTACAACAATGATGATGCGAAGAAGTATAAAGTAATTATAATAGGATATGATAAAACCAATGATACTCCGCTTTATTATAATGAAGTACTGCCTTAATTAATTTCAAGTTATTATACAGCCTGATTGCATTTTGTTATAATCAGGCTTTTTTTATTTATTAAGCATCAAAAATAACAGTATAATTTTGGTAAAGAATAAATCACTATCTTCGTGATTAATCACAGCAACTAATTTATGGAGATACTTATCATACCTGTTGTGAATTGCTTTCAAAAATTATTATCTTCGTGATTAGTCACAGCTACACAAACAATGGTGTTCTTTCACTATTCGTTGTGAATTGCTTTCAAAAATTATTATCTTCGTGATTAGTCACAGCAAATTGGATCTTTGCTATTTAATCTTTGAAGTTGTGAATTGCTTTCAAAAATTATTATCTTCGTGATTAGTCACAGCCGCTAAAATTAGTTTTAATGTCTTCATTGTGTTGTGAATTGCTTTCAAAAATTATTATCTTCGTGATTAGTCACAGCGACGGAATATCAACGGATGTTTTTTAGTTAGTTGTGAATTGCTTTCAAAAATTATTATCTTCGTGATTAGTCACAGCTTATTATTTTAATGACACATATCCAGTGCCGTTGTGAATTGCTTTCAAAAATTATTATCTTCGTGATTAGTCACAGCATTACCGGGATAATTCAGATGCTATTGCTGGTTGTGAATTGCTTTCAAAAATTATTATCTTCGTGATTAGTCACAGCAGAAAAATTATATTCGATATCACATTCTCTGTTGTGAATTGCTTTCAAAAATTATTATCTTCGTGATTAGTCACAGCGAGGTTGGAGAATTGGAAGGACTCCAATGAGTTGTGAATTGCTTTCAAAAATTATTATCTTCGTGATTAGTCACAGCGACTTCAAAAGTGATCTGGTAATTAATACAGTTGTGAATTGCTTTCAAAAATTATTATCTTCGTGATTAGTCACAGCCTGATTGTCATGTAGTTATGTTTTTATGTTGTTGTGAATTGCTTTCAAAAATTATTATCTTCGTGATTAGTCACAGCGAATGCGAAACATAGAGTTAGTAGTGTAGAGTTGTGAATTGCTTTCAAAAATTATTATCTTCGTGATTAGTCACAGCTGACAATGGAAATATCAGACCCTTATGATCGTTGTGAATTGCTTTCAAAAATTATTATCTTCGTGATTAGTCACAGCATCTTAAGGGCTTTTTCGTGTGTAGTCATCGTTGTGAATTGCTTTCAAAAATTATTATCTTCGTGATTAGTCACAGCTGATGAATATATTTATTTACCTAAAGACTAGTTGTGAATTGCTTTCAAAAATTATTATCTTCGTGATTAGTCACAGCGCCGGTGGCAACTTATACCCGGGGTACTGAGTTGTGAATTGCTTTCAAAAATTATTATCTTCGTGATTAGTCACAGCTTTTTATATTGTTTACCATATCTGAATATTGTTGTGAATTGCTTTCAAAAATTATTATCTTCGTGATTAGTCACAGCTACTCTCAACAATGAAATATCATCATTTACGTTGTGAATTGCTTTCAAAAATTATTATCTTCGTGATTAGTCACAGCTCTTGGTGAAAACCTAAAACAGATCAGAAGGTTGTGAATTGCTTTCAAAAATTATTATCTTCGTGATTAGTCACAGCTCTTTGATTAATGAGATGTTGAAAGATGTTGTTGTGAATTGCTTTCAAAAATTATTATCTTCGTGATTAGTCACAGCTTAAATGGAAAGTAGTCATTGATAAAGTTAGTTGTGAATTGCTTTCAAAAATTATTATCTTCGTGATTAGTCACAGCTTTATAATACTTTTTAGTCCATTCAGGATAGTTGTGAATTGCTTTCAAAAATTATTATCTTCGTGATTAGTCACAGCTTCAAGCCTAAAGTAACTTTTAATGATTCTGTTGTGAATTGCTTTCAAAAATTATTATCTTCGTGATTAGTCACAGCACTGATATTATTGTTGATAACACTGTTGAGTTGTGAATTGCTTTCAAAAATTATTATCTTCGTGATTAGTCACAGCAGAACAAGGATATCATATTTCTTGCTTTTAGTTGTGAATTGCTTTCAAAAATTATTATCTTCGTGATTAGTCACAGCCTCAAAAAACAATCTACTGAAAATCAGCAGATTGTTTTTGCTTTTAGGATTTAAAAATTTAGAATAATTCAAGCTGTTGAAAGGTTGGAGGTGGCTCTTCTTTATTTCTGGCAAAGAATATTTCAATATCACCAAACTGCTTGTCAGTGATGCACATAATGGCAACTTTACCTGCTTTTGGAAGCATCAACTTCACTCTTTTAATATGAACCTCAGCATTTTCACGACTTGGACAATGTCTTACATACATTGAAAACTGAAATAATGTGAAACCATCATCAAGTAAAGATTTACGAAAGCGGTTGGCATCTTTCATATTGGCTTTAGTTTCTGTCGGTAAATCATATAATACTAAAACCCACATAATTCGGTATGCATTAAACCTTCCGGCATTCATATCAGTTCAGGATAAGAGATCAGGCGTTTTTCCCCCGTATAACATTTATACAGTGATGTGGCGGTTGTTTTTACTGAAACCAACAATGGTCTGGTTTTATCATCTATTTTTACATCTTTGGTTGCAATCTGTAAAATGAAAGCTTTAAATTCTTTAGTTAATTCTTCAGTTTCAGGATTGACGGTCAGCCATTGCATGACTAATAAATCAACAAAAGGGCGATAAGGTTCCATCAGGTCATCGGCCAGACAGTAAGGGTTGTATTTATTTTTATGGAAAATTCCGAGAACAGGAAGTAATCCGGTCTCTACGATTGCTCTTGCAACAATGCTTCTTAGAACTGAATATCCGAAATTAAAAAACTGATTGGGCGAATCTCCAAAACGTTGCCTCAGAAAATCCAGACTAATAAGGTACTTCCAGTAATGTTGTGCAGCAATACCTTCCATATTGGTCATATCACCGCTTTTCACATTATTCTGATAACCTGTCATTGGTTCATGATAATTCCCTAACCGTTTTAAAACTTCTTTTTGGTTTTCAATTTTACATTCGACAGTTTGTTTCCAAAGTTGTTTTTTGAGGGGTTCACTGGCTTCTAATTGGTCTTTAATTCGATCTGAGTGCTCAGTATGTCCATACAGTGGAAGCATAATTCCGTGCGGTAAATGATGATTATCACAACTTACCACCACCACATTATTTCCCATCATTTTTTGAATTAACTGATGTGAAATCGTAATCTGAAAATGATCCAACATCAGCAACCCCAAATCTTCCACCGGAACTTTACCTTTCATTTCTTTAGTGGAAGGTTCTAAAATATACATTTGCTCATCTTTAAGTTTAAGATAAGCGGGATTGCCGATGTAGATGGAACGGGTGATCATTGGTTTAAATTTTTTGATAAAAATTATTCATTAGTGAACTTTTTAAGATCTTTTTCAATGTTATTTTTAATATATATTATTTATGCTTTTAAAACTTTTCCTAAACGGTCTATTTTCAGCTTGATACAACTTTCTTTTACCATTGATCCATCAATTGCCCGTTCCATTTTATTTAATGTTGAAAACTCTCCTTTATTAACAACTGATATAGCAATATCATGTCTTAAAAAAAATATCTGGCTTCCCGAAAAACTTACAACCTTATAAATTTTTTCATTTTGCTCTTTTGTCAAATTTTTAAATTCAATATTGCTTCCACTTTCAATTTCATCCCCTGAGGGAATATATACTAAATCATTCGGGCAGAGGAAAAAATCATTTGTACCTTTTAAATCAACAACAGATAATCCTTGTTTTTGTCTTTCAATAACTTCATTCAATGGAATAGTTTCGTAACTTCTCTTTCCATTTTTATCCTCATAAACCGCAAAAAATAAATTAGTTCCTTTAGCTGCTTCTACATATTTATCTTTTTTATTTCCGGTTTGGCCAACCTGAAATTTACTTCCTAATTCAAAAACCCTAACCTTACTGATAGGTTGGTGAGGTTTTCCATCGTTATATTTTTCGATATTTTTATTCATGTCTTCAATTCCTTCAGGCGAAAATGCAAGTTCTAAACTTCCTTTAAATTCCAGATAATTTTTAAGAATTTTCTGAATCCCGGTATCAGTAATTGAAGCAATTGATTTTAAATCAAAAGATGTATCCAGACTTTTTCTGGTTGCGGTTAAGATTTTTCCTTTCGGAACTTTTACCCAAGGCAAATCAATTTTTCCGGAAACAGTTTCTTTATGCATAGGCTTTCTTATTGCCCAATTCGTACCAGTCTGCTCTACTTTTTCTTTCACCTTCACATCATATTTTTCAACATATTTTTCATAATGATTTGTAGCTTTATTAATTACACGAAGATTTTGTTTAAAGCTTACAATGATTTTCTCTAAATTATTTTTAACTTCAACAGTAAAGTTTTCCCAAGGCTTCAAAAAATGTTTCGGTACTTCCCTTTCTATTCTTTCATTAGTTTGGGAATGATTATACACTGATTTTTCAAATTTCATCAGTTTCTTTTTCAAATCATATCGTTTCGTGTCTGATTTAGCCGACTGATTATTGAGTAAATTTACATGATCTTTAGTAGCACAAGCAATTACTAGCGCATCTAAAGCATGATGGCGATGATCTATTCTTTTTTTTGAAAACCCCTTTGAGAATTCTATCGGAACCGTTGGTAAAAATTTCTGATAATTTTCATTCCAGGTAGTAAAATCAGTTGAATTGGTCAATTGATTCATCCTTTCAAAACGTGGCAAGATCAATTCATTCCAAACATCATTCAGACCCCAATCTTGTTTTAATTGGGATGTTATTTTCCCATTTCCAGGCACAACATTTTTGGAATTTACTCCTTCATCTGTACCATCTTCTACTCTCACAATATTGGAAAGAACCCTTGAAATATATTTACTGATGTGACGTGTATCATTAAGCTGACGCTGAATCATTTCTTCTGGAATATCTTCTAAAAGTAGCTTATTCCTTTTCCCTCTATTATTGGCATAATGCTTTTTAACGAAATCTACATATTCTCCGGCTTCAAAAACTTTTACACTTTTTCCAAAACCACATTCAACGATCGTTCCTCCAAAATGTTTAATAAATCCTAAACCGATATAATTATCCTTTAGTTTATTAACCGCCGATTCGCAAATAATTTTATTGCTAAAACTGTCATCAAAATATCGGCTTTGTGGAATGATATGTTCAATTTCATATTCCGTTGTAAATAATTTATTTAATGGAATGATCTGTCCTGTATAAGGCGATTTATACTTCTGTTCCAACCAAAGTTTGTATCTCTTTAAATCAGATAACGAAGGTTGCGCTGTTTTGCTTATTTTGAGAATATCATCGTCAATTTCGATGTCTGATTTTAAAATTCCATCTTCATAAATTTTCAAAATCTCTTGCTGCATCGGAGAATAAGGACGAACATTTTCAACAGAATGGTCATTCATCATTTCGGCCAATAAAGCTTTGATGCGAAGATTGGTATTTTCATTTTCCGTTATTCTTTTTGTGGCATCTGCTCTTTCATCTTTTGTTTGTTTCATTTCTCTTCCTAACTCAATATGAATTTCATTGAAGAAATCTTTAGCTCCGTTTCCGTATTTCAACCAGATATCTTTTACCACACGAAGCGTTTCTATAATTACCTGTTCTACAATTGGGTTGCGAAGTGAATGTTGTTTAAATTCTTTTAGGAATTCCTCTAAATCATCTGCGGAATTCCATTTTCCAATCATTGATGCTTCTGAATGTCTTCCGTAAACAATGTATTGGGCCAACCATAATTGTAAACCCTGGAAATCATTTTCAGCCGTAAGATGAATTGCTTTTTCTCTCACTTTATCTTTGATATTTTCATCAAATTCGCCGGTAATAATTTTCTGAATCCTATCTTTTGAATGCTCATTGATATTTTCGTAATTCCAATATTTTCCTAGTCTCATTAAAGGCAACAATTTCTTAATGGCTTTTTCTGAAAAGGAACCGTATTCACTTTTAAAAGGAGGAAACTTTTTAAATGCTTCAAAGAAAGAATTTTCATCAAGATTATTTTTTCCTGCAAAAGATCTTAATGCTTTTTCATATTCTGTTTTGTCATTTACGGAATAGATGATGTGCCAGGTTTTCTGTTCGATTTCTCTAGTCAAAAAGTCATAAGAAATATTTTCCACCTTTTTCAATCTTTCATAAATCATTGTTTTCGTTTCATTACAAGGATATTTTTTGTCTTCAACGTAATTCCAACGATGCGTTTTCTCATTTAATTTAAAATATTTGAGTAAAGCTTTTTGATCAACTTCTTTTCTGTTATTTAAAAACTCAAACAGATCTTCAACATCTTTAGTAGTGTTTAAAAATTCTTTCGTAACATTATCATCATTATCCTTTTTATATATATTCAGATTAAAAATCCATTGCCAGATTCGGAATTCCTGATAATACGGATTGGATTTCGGAATGGCTTTTAAATATTGAGTGTATTCAACTCCATTTTCATCTTTGTATTTTCTAAACTCCAAAGTACAATTTGAAATAGACGATTTTTGACTTCTCAAAGGTCTTTGATAAAAAATAATATCCTCCATAAAAAGATGAACGAAATCTTTTTTGCTCAAAGTGAATTGATGTGCTTCATTATTCTTATATAACTCCCGAATGCAATCGTTGTAGAAATCATCACTTTGCAATTCATAGTGAAATTCTTTCTGCTTTTCTAAAATCTGTCTAAGCTCTTCTTTATAAAACTTTCTTTCTATGGTACGAACCAGTTTTCCTTTGATTTTCTGTTTAGGATCTTTAAGAAGAGTTTCGTAAATGTATACTCCAACGGTTTTGTGGGATCTGTCTATCTCCTGTTCAGTTTTAGTTTTTATTGCAATCCAATCTTTCTCTGAATCTACAGTTTTAAAAGTTCTTTTTATATCTCCATTTTTTAAAATAGATTCTGTAACAATAAATTCTTTCGTGCGCCTGATCCAATCTTCAGTTTTTACAATTTGCTTTTCATATTTCCAACCATTTTCAAAATACACATCATAAAGAGTTTTTCCTTTGACACTTTCTCCAGAATCAACAACCTTATCTACTTTTAACTTTACAAAAGCTTTATCTTTTTCTTCCTCAATATCTTCACCGCGCAATTGATAATATCCACGTTTTTGATTAAAATTCAAAAGAATCCAGGCCAGTTCTTCTTTTTCTATTTTTTGAGAAAGTGCTTTTTTACGGAGATAATAGATTGTCCAGTCGTATGGAACTTTTAAATCCTGTTCATTTGCCTTGAAATCTTCAAGCATCTCGTTGAAAGAGGTTTGAAATAGAAATGAAAATTGTCCTTCAATATTTTTCCAAGCAAGTTTTGGTTCGGTTTCAACTTTGAATTTTCCGAATCGTTTCACAAAATCAATCTGCGAAGCATAATGCTCTGGAAGGAAGTTCAAAACGTTTAAAACTCTATGAAGTCTTTCTCTTCGCAATAAAAATCTTTCACGCAGTCTTCTCACTCCTCTGTAATCAGTTCTTCCAGAAGTTTGTGAAACAGAATTTCCTTTTCCGAATTCGCCTAAAATATCCTGCGACATTGGGATTATCCGGCTTCCCATCCCAAGAATTTCGCCATACTTATTTTCAAAATCTTGTTTTATCAATGCCCACCCAATAGAGTTCGTTCCCAAGTCTAATCCAAGTATATTTTTGACCATCATTCTAATTTTTGATACTACATAAAAATAGAAATAAAAAAATCATTCGAATTACGGATTTCCATAATTATGATCAAGATTTTTTCTTCTATATTTGTAATAATAATTTTGAAAAGCAATTCACAATAAGGGTTATTCCGTTGTGAAAACATTCAAGGCGGGGTAACTCGCCTTTTTTCTTTTTAAAAACCCTATTTTAGCTATCCGAAAACAGAACAATGACGACCGTAGAATTTATACAAAAACAGCTCAATATTTCTGAAAAGAGCATCAACAATACTTTACAATTATTGGCAGAAGACTGCACTATTCCTTTTATTTCCCGTTACCGAAAAGATAAAACCGGAAATCTTGATGAAGTACAGATCGAACAGATCTCAAAAATCAGCAAGCAGTTTGAAGACATTGTCAAGAGAAAAGAATCTATCTTAAAATCTATAGAAGAACAGAATGCTCTCACTCCCGAGCTTCAGCAAAGAATTGAAGACAGCTTTGATATTCAGGAGCTGGAAGATCTATATCTGCCTTTCAAAAAACGTAAGAAGACCAAAGCTGATGCTGCCAAAGAAAAAGGACTTGAGCCTTTAGCCAGGATCATTATGAGTCAGAAAAATAACGACATTCTGTTTCTCGCTTCAAAGTATCTGAACAATGAGGTTGCCTCCGAGGAAGAAGCGCTTCAGGGTGCCAGAGACATCATGGCAGAGTGGATCAATGAAAATATGTATGTCCGTAAGAATCTCCGCAGACTCTTTCAGCGTAAGGCAGTTGTTACATCCAAAGTAGTAAAAGCTAAAAAAGATGAAGAAGATGCCCAAAAATTCTCTCAATATTTTGAATGGGAAGAAAGCCTTAGCAGGACCCCTTCTCACAGACTTCTCGCCATGTTAAGAGCTGAAACGGAAGGATTTGTAAAAACGAACATAGGAATAGATAAAGAAGAAGCCATTGATTTTATTGAAAAGGCTATTATCAAATCTAATAATGAAAGTTCGGACCAGATAGCACTCGCTATAAAAGACAGTTATAAAAGACTTTTAGAACCCGCTATTTCGAACGAAGCACTACAGGAAGCCAAAGAAAAAGCAGATCAAAAGGCCATTGAGATATTTTCCGGAAATTTAAGCCAACTCCTTCTGGCTCCCCCATTAGGACAGAAAAGAATCCTGGCTATTGATCCCGGATACAGAAGCGGATGTAAAGTGGTATGTCTGGATGAAAAAGGAGACTTATTACACAATGAAACCCTCTACCCTCACGCTCCGCAGAATGAAAGCGGAATGGCTATGAAAAAGATCCGTTCTATGGTCAATGCTTACAATATTGAAGCGATTTCTATTGGTAACGGAACGGCTAGCCGTGAAACTGAATTTTTCATTAAAAAGATTGCTTTTGATAAGCCTTTGCAGGTTTTTGTAGTTTCAGAAGCAGGAGCCTCGGTTTATTCTGCAAGTAAAATTGCAAGAGATGAGTTTCCTACGTATGATGTCACAGTGCGTGGTGCTGTTTCCATTGGAAGAAGACTTTCTGATCCATTGGCAGAATTGGTGAAAATTGATCCGAAATCTATTGGTGTTGGACAGTATCAGCATGATGTAGATCAGACTCAACTGAAAAATGAACTGGATTCTACGGTGATGAAGTGCGTAAACTCTGTGGGAATTAATTTAAATACCGCAAGTAAGTCTCTTTTAAGCTACGTTTCAGGAATCGGAGAGAAAATGGCTGAAAACATTGTCAATTACCGTGCTGAAAACGGAGCATTTGAAGACAGAAAGCAGCTTAAGAAAGTTCCAAGACTCGGAGAGAAAGCATTCCAGCAAGCAGCCGCTTTTGTAAGAATTACGAATGCTAAAAATCCGTTGGATAACTCTGCTGTACACCCTGAAGCGTATGGAATTGTAGAAAAAATAGCCAAAGACTTAGGAATTAAAACCGATGAACTTATCGCTAACAAAGAAAAAATAGCTCTGGTAAAACCGGAAAGCTATATCACAGGTGAAATCGGGATCTTAGGAATAAAAGATATTTTAAAGGAGCTTGAAAAGCCGGGTCTGGATCCAAGAAAAGCAGCTAAAGTATTTGAGTTTGACCCTAATGTTAAAAGCATTAAAGACTTAAAAGCAGGCATGATTCTTCCGGGAATTGTCAATAATATTACAGCTTTCGGATGTTTTGTAGATCTTGGAATAAAAGAAAGCGGACTGGTTCATATTTCCCAGCTGAAAGATGGATTTGTCTCTGACGTCAATGAAGTGGTAAAACTTCACCAGCATGTCCGCGTAAAGGTAACAGAAGTAGATGAAGCCAGAAAAAGAGTACAGCTGAGTATGATTTTGTAATTTAATGATTGTATTGTAAAGTATAAACCACAAAATATTTGTTTTGAGTACAAAGAACTTAATTTTTGACCTGGATGGTACATTATGGGACCCAAGAGCAACCATCATCAAAATATGGAATCAGGTATTGGTCAAACATCAGCTGATCCAAAGAGAATTGAAACCCGAAGATATGGATCAATACATGGGATTATTGGCTCATGATATTATGAAAGATATGATTCCCGGCATTTCTGATCTGCAGGCCCAGGAACTTCTTTCTGAAATTGTAGCCGAAGAGAATAAAGTCCTTCGCATACAGGGCGGAATTTTATATGAAGGGGTAGAAGAAACGTTGAAAAGCCTTGCTACTACTCATTCACTTTTTATCGTAAGCAATTGTCAGGATGGGTATATTGAATCGTTTTTAGAGTATTATCAATTCAACAACCTGTTTGTAGATTTTGAATCTCACGGAAGAACCCAAAAGCCGAAATCTGAAAACATACAGCTTCTGATGGAAAGAAACCAATTATCCACAGAGGATTCTGTATATATTGGAGATACCCAGACTGATTATGATTCCGCAGGTTCCAATAGATTACCTTTTATTTTCTGTAAATATGGTTTTGGTAAACTAAACAATTCTCTTTATGAACCATCTATTCTTACATTTTCAGATTTAAGAAACTCTGTTTCTGATACTATACAATAATGAAGATATCTGAGCTTAAAGAAAAGAGAATTATTCACAGACCTACCCGACATTTTGATGAATTGGGAAACAGGATCTATAACGAATTCGAATATGAGTTGCCTTACGTTCCTACTCATAAAGGAAATGAAACGGAACGCCTTTTTTCCAAAGTGATTGATATGATTCCGTTTTTCATGATATTCGTATTCATATTTCATCTGCCTGTCTTTTTAGGTATCGTCCTTTCCATTCCTTGTGTGATTATATCGGGAACATTTTGTGAATGGTATTTTGGAACCACTTTAGGCAAGAAAATTTTTAAGCTTAAAATCCTTGATGATCATGGAAATCAGCCAGGTTTTATAAAATCATTGTTAAGAAATATTTTGTGCCTGGCCAACTTTTGCCCGATTTTAACAGATTACACGCCTCCTCCCAGTCATACCTGGGAAACACAAGGCACTCAAATGAACTTCAGCATGCATTTGAATAATAAGATCTGTAAAACCCATATTGTGAAAGAAAATAAGATAAAAGAAATAAGAGAACTGCTTCAGCAGGAATCTAAAAAGGCTGCCCTTTAGGCAGCCTTTTTTATACTATTTAACCCTACTCTTAGAATAGAATTTTATTTATAATCCTTAGAGCTCCTTCTAGGCTCTTTTAGTTCCGGCCATTTTACCGTATCTCCTTTCTCGTCCTGAGGCATTACTCTTTTTTCTCTGTTGCTGAATTCTGGATCTTCAGACGCCATATATGCTAATGCAGCCGTTAGAATCACATTATTTTTCACCTCATCGAAAACGATTTTGTCATAGGTATCTTTTGTCGTATGCCATGTATATCCGAAATACCCCCAGTTCAGCGAACCTAAAGAAATTCCGGGTACTCCTGCTGCTACAAATGAAGCGTGGTCAGAACCACCGCCCCCCGGCATTCCTGGGAAATCAGTTTTAATATGGCTTTTTACCGCTTTTGGAACGCCATCAAGCCACTTCCCAACATAATCATACGCTTTTACAAATCCCTGACCGCTGATATTCACAACGCGTCCTGTCCCGTTATCCTGGTTAAAAGCAGCCTGTACTCCTTTTATAATCTGAGGATTATCTGCAACAAAGCCTCTGGAACCATTCAATCCCTGCTCTTCACTTCCCCAAAGTCCGATCACGATAGTTCTCTTGTTATTAGGATAATATTTTTTAAGAATCCTCATGGTTTCCAGCATGGTAATTGTACCGGTTCCGTTATCTGTAGCTCCCTGAGCTCCGTCCCACGAATCCAGGTGAGCGGATAGAATGACATATTCATCAGGCTTTTCTTTCCCTTTGATCATCCCGATTGTATTAAAACTTTTGGCTTCAGGAAGTATTTTTGACTGGGCATCAATTTTGATTTTAGGCTGAGCTCCTTTTTCTGCCATTCTGTAAAGCATTCCATAATCTTCTACATCAATATCAACCATAGGAATTTTGGTTGTTTTTGCTCCGAATATTCTGTTTGCCCCCATGATTCCAGTCCAGTTTGAAATAGCAATTCCTGCCGCTCCTGCTTTTTCCAGAGCATCCGGAAGACTGTTATTATCATATCCGATGTTCTTTACATAAGCTGTGAAATCTTTAGCAGCCTGATCTTTTTCTGCTTTAAGCTTTTCATACAGTTCCGGAGTAGCAAATTCTTTGATCTGCTCATCAGAACGTCCTATTTTCTGATATTGTGCCATCAGCACTATTTTTCCTTTTACAGAAGGAAGCCATTGCTCAAACTCAGCTTTTGAAGATACTTTAGGAAGAATAATTACTTCTGCTTCAATCGCTTTTTTAGTAGCCGGGCTCCACGCAAGCTGCGTTGCAGATAGAGATTTCATCCGTGGATAAGTCATATCAACATGAGTGGTACCTCTCTGCCATCCCTTCCATGTTCCGAATTGCTGAAGATTGGCATCTACTCCCCATGAACGAAGTTTACCTGCACTCCACTCGTTTGCGGCAAGCATTTCAGGAGTTCCTACAAGACGGGGACCAATACCGTCCAACAGCTCGTAGGCAAGATTTTCCAACTGGGAATTATTATTTACTTCATCTACAAAACTTTTTACGATAGGGTTTAACCTTTCTTTGGGGTCAACCTTTACCTGAGCCCAGGAAAACTGAGCAGCCAGCACTACGACAGGCACTGCAAAAAATCTATTTATCCTCATAATATATATTGATTGGTTTAAAGATAAAAGAAATTAGGGAGATGGTGAAAGATTGAGCCTAAAAAAGAGCCTTTTCATAGATATTATTAACTTTTTCATCCCTATTAAAGAACAAAAATCAAAGAATAACTATAATCCATAAAAAAAGACCATCAATAAGACAGTCTTTATGTATTTTTCTGAAGTCGAGTTCTTATTTTCCTTTAAGAAATAACTGTTCTTCTTCGGAAAGCAATGTTGTTCCCTTTTTTACCTCTTTTAAAGGTATATTATCCCAGATACTGATCTTAAAAAGTACAATTTAAAAAATTTCGCCCTATTTCAGATTCGGCAGGGGATAAAAAAACCGGCTTCAAAAGCCGGCTAAAGGTAAATTATTTCTTAGCTTCTTCTACAGAAACTTTTCTGAAATCTTTGAACAATTTGCTTAGTTCTAAAGCTGCTTTACGAGCTCTTGTACCAGCTGCTTTGTTTCCTTTTTCCGCTTGTTGGTTTGCCTCAGTTGTGAACGCCTCAAATTCTGCGTTAATTTTTTCAATTAGTTCTTTCATTTATTTAAAAATTTAGGCTGCAAATATAGGTTTTATGGTGATTCCAGCCTAATTGTGTTGAAAAAAAATAGTGGTTTTGATTATTTTTTTTGAGTCTTTCTTCAATTCAATTTAATTTTTAAAATAAAATCAAATGATGGCAGGAAATCGGATACCAATTTCAATCTGAAAACAGAATCCATTTTAACCCATTAAGAATCAATTAAAAACCTGTAAGAATTGAAGAAAAATAAGTCAATCATTCATTTAAAATTCATCTGATTTCTTACCCGTTCTTACTAACTTCATTATTCTTATGGGTTTACAACAATAGTTCCTTTGCTTTTCGTCCCGCATTTTCCAATAAAATAATGCTTTCAGAAGTAATTCGTTCTGCAAAAACAATCCGGAAATGATAGTGGTATTTATCCGTAAAAGAAAAGGTATCTCCGGGAGTAAATAAAATCTGATGTTTCTCACAATACTGATAGAATCTTTCCTTATCTATATTTGCTGGAAGTTGTCCCCAAATACTGTATCCACCCTGAGGTCTGTGAAAATAGGAATCTTCAGGAAAAGAATTTCTTAAAGCGTCCAATACCTGAACTGCCTGCTGGCTTAGCTTTTTCCGGAATGAGCGCAGATGCCTTTCATAGCTGCTCCCCTGCAGGAGCTTCAGAACCAGTTCTTGATAAATAGGAGAAACAGAGCGTCCCAAAGCAAATCTTGCTCTTTCTGATTTTGCATAAAAATCTCCTGCATACAGCCATCCTAACCGAATTCCAGGCGCTAATGTTTTTGAAAATGAGGAATAGGTCATTACTACCCCATTTTTATCAAAGCTTTTTATACTGCGTGGTCTTTGTTCCCCAAAATAAAGATCAGAATACATATCATTCTCAATGACACATAGCTGATGGAATTCTGCAATACTAATGATTTCTTTTTTCATTTCATCACTCATCATCATTCCTGTAGGGTTATGATAGTTCGGAGTAGTGACAAGAGCCCGGATATCATTTTCTTCACAGACTTTCCGCAGGTATTCCGTATCAAAACCACTTCTATAATGTATAGGAACCTCCAGCACTTTCAGGTCCAGATGGGCAATCACCTCCAGCACAGAAAACACACACGGACTATCAACAGCCACCACATCCCCAGCTTTAGTGACCGATTTTAAAGCGATTGTGAGTGCCTGCAAAGCGCCATCTGTAATAATGATTTCATCAGGATTGATGGTGCCGCCGTAAGCTCCCATTTGTTTTGCAATATGTTTCCTTAATGCTTCCAACCCGTTGGAAGGATAATATCTGAGCAAGGCTGCTCCTTTTTCACGAATCACTTCCTGCATAGTTCTCAGGACAAGCTTCTGCGGAATGAGCAAATCTCCCGGAACCGCTGTATTGAAAGAACTGAATTCTGAAGTTCTTTTGGAAGTCAGCATCATATTTTTCATAAACACCTCATCCCTCACAACCGCAGGCAGCGTTGTCTTCGCCTCCGGAATATTTTCTTCCTGAATTTCTGTAACAAAATAACCAGACCGAGGATTGCTCCTGATCAACCCTTTGATCATAAGATATTCAAATCCATTTTGTACTGAGCTTTTACTCAGCCTGTATTTTTCTTTAATCTCCCGAACAGAGGGAAGTCTTTCATTTTTTTGTAGGATTCCGTTGCGGATCTGCTCCTCTATTACTTTCGTAAAAACTTCATACTTATAAGGTTTCATCATAACACAACAACTGTACTGAACAAATTTACAAAAATACCTTTCTGTACTGGTTATATTTTAGCGAACTGTATCCCTTTTGAAAGGATTAAACTTATAATTTTGAATAAAAAAAAAGCCCCATGGATATCATTTCAAAATTTAAGGTAGGTTCTGAAGAGGGAATTTCTGATCTTATAACCATTATGGATTCTTCAATTTATACATTGCACAAGGAGTTTGTAAGTGAAGAGGACATTAAAAAATACATTCACCATGAAATAGATCCAAGAAAGATGATCAATGAACTGAACAATCTTTCTAACCAGCTCATTATGACCTATGCTGATCAGAAACCCATCGGGTACAGTATTATAAAAAGTGGTTCTCTGCATCCCGGAATACCTGATGGAAAAAGGGCTACAGAAATCAGTTTTGTCATTCCTTCAGAATTTGATTCAGCGGAGGTAAGGCTGTCGCTTTGGAAGAAATGCAGATCGGCTGTGAGTTTTACAGATATTATCTGGATCAATATGCTGGATCACGATCCGCTTCAGGAGTTTTTAAAAGAATCTGGTTTTATGTCTACAGTCAGTTCAAAGGCGGGTCCTTTTCAGCTTCCATCGCATATTTTAGAATTGGAGATTAATAAAAATTAGATTTTCAACTACAGATTTCTCAGGTTTACACGGATGTTTCTGTATATTTTATAATAAGTAAGACCCTTTTTAATATTGATATTATTGAAGTAAGCTATAATTCTCATTTTTATTATTTCACTTAAAATTAATGTAAGTGAACACGAGTTTGTTTATCTTTGATTTTTATAATTTTTACTTATGAGTGATCAACTGGAAACTATAGAAGACTATTACAGACGTATCCGTAAAAACGAGGTCAAAATGTTTGATTCGGAGGAGTTTGAAACAGGCAAGTCCCATTTCAATATTTCGATGCGGAGATATTGCAGCTTCAAGAGTCCCTATAACCGCCGTGATTATTATAAAATAAGTTTTATCATAGGAAAGGGCACCATTCATTATGGTACGCATCAGTTGTATATTGACCGTCCGGCTCTATTTTTCCCTTCTCCAAGTATCCCGTATTCCTGGGAATGTGAGAGTGATTTTCAGGAAGGGTATTTCTGCCTTTTCAATCAGGAGTTTTTTAATGGAAATTCAGAATTTAACCTGTTTAAAAAAACTTCGATGTTCAAGGAATGGAGCAAACCGGTTGTTTTTCTGACGGACGAACAGACCGAGCTGGCTACTCTTTATTTTGATCAAATCTACAGGATGAATAATTCTTCCTACCCTTTCCGTTGCAGCAGTATCAAAAGCAATCTGGCATCTGTTATGCATCTGGCACTGGAAAACCGTTTAGAAGATATCAATCCCAATGAGCTCCCCGGGAACGTACGACTCTATAAGCTATTTGACGAATTGCTCAATAAACAGTTTCCTTTGGATTCTCCTGCTTATCCACTCGCGTTAAAAAGTCCTTCCGACTTTGCCGATCATCTCAATGTGCATGTCAATCATTTGAATTCTTCCGTAAAATCTGTCACCAATCTTACTACAACACAGATCATTAAGGAAAAGATGTTTGAAGAGTCTAAAAACCTGCTGAAGTATACCAATTGGGATATTGCTCAGATAGGCTACACTTTAGGCTTTGACCAGCCGGCCCATTTTAATAATTTCTTTAAAAAGCATGCCCAGACTTCACCCTTAAAATTTAAGAATTTATCTTAATATTTGATTTTTGTAATTTTTACTTTGTCTTTTAAAATCCATATTTATATTTCTTGAGCTATTTTTGCATGGTAAAAAATGACTGAATATGTTGAAAGATGCATCTGAAAAAAGAATCAGATTAATTACTATTATGGCTTTCGTGTCAATTCCGCTTTCCGGGTTTGTCACGGATATTTATTTACCATCATTCCCTTCTATGGCTAAAGAAATGATGGTTTCAGAAAAAGATATCCAGATCACTTTAACTTCATATCTTCTGAGCTACGGAATTTCACAGTTATTTGTAGGAGGGATTCTGGACAGTATCGGCCGTTATCGTCCCAAATTGATAGCGTTGTTCCTATTGATTCTGACCAGTATTTTAATTACCATGACCAACAGTATTTTACTGATCTGTCTGCTTCGTATTCTTCAGGGAGCGGCTGTTTCTGTTCTTGTAGTGGCAACCCGTGCTATTTTTGTAGATCTTTATGATTCGGAGAAAGTGAAACATTATCTGAGTTATTTTACGATTGTATGGTCGTGCGGACCCATTCTGGCGCCTTTCTTAGGGGGCTATCTTGAAAAACTTTTTAACTGGCATGCTAATTTTTATTTTCTTGCTGCGTACGCCGGACTTCTTTTCCTCTTCGAATGGTTCTTCAGTGGCGAAAGTCTTCCTCAGAAAAAGAAACTGGATCTGTCAGAGAATATCAGCCTTTACAAAATGATGCTTAAGAACAGAATTTTCATGCTTGGAATTTTCATTTTGGGATTAAGCTACTCTATTGTGATGTTGTTTAATATTACCGGACCTTTTATTATTGAAAATACCTTTCATTTTACTCCGGTAGTCATTGGATATTGTACCTTGATTTTAGGTTTTTCCTGGATGATCGGCGGATTTATCGGAAAACGCAGACTGACTCTTGATTTTAAACCAAGAATCTTACAGCCTATCCTTCTGCAGCTGATCCTGATTGCAGGTTTGATCATCACCAGTTATTACGCACAAAGTCTTTTCATTATGATTCCTTTTGCTTTTTTCATTCATATCTGTTCCGGAATTTTATTTACCTCATTTTTTACGACAAGTATGCTTTACTTTCCTAAAAATGCAGGAACTGCCGGCGGACTGATGGGAGGATTGGTGTATGTGATTACTTCAATAACAAGTTTTATCATTTCAGTGAGCGGAACGGTAACTGATCAAAAAGACCTTTCCTGGCGTTATCTGATCATCGCCTGTTTCCTATTGGGGATTATCCTTATTATGAATCAAGCCGTTAAAAAAGAAAAAGCAGAGAATTAGTCTCTGCTTTTTTTATTTGATACCTTCAAGGAATAATCGGATGACAGAGCCCTTCATCTTTAGCGGTCTAATAATGTGATTTTTTCCTGATCTTTATATTTGAAAAGCGACTGCCAAAAGGCAGCCGCTTGTTATATAGATAAATGAGTAATTCTAAAAAGGTTCTGCAACCGTATTGTTCATATTTACTTCAAATTGCACATCAGGAGTTAAACTGGTTCCATTCAGATAGATCCAATCTGTTCCTGATTTATTATAGACCTGCAGATAATATGTATTTCCAACTCCTGTCGTATCCTTGAAAGCGACAATATCCCCATTTTCAATACTTTTTGAAAAATTCCCTGCCTTTTTCTTTACAATCTGAATTCTTAGGTTGTAAGTAGTCTTTCCATATTTTGGATAAAAATAATAACTTCCACTGCCTGAAGAATACCAATACCAGAAATGGTTGAGCCTTTCACTGCTCTCTACTCTTACATATCCTTCTTTCAGATCAAAATAATTGTCAGAATCTCCGATATTCACAATATTAAACCAGGTTCTTGCATCACTTGGCAGTACAGAAGTAACAGTCAGCCAGTCATTAGGTGTTGATAGATTTGTACTGATGTATTTTCCCGTGGATACAGATTTTAGCGAAATACGGTCGTATTTTCTGAATTTTAAACTTTTTGTAGGCGTTTTCTGATCCGAATAGACATTCCCTTCTACAGGATAATGATCTGAGTATTCTGTCCAATGATATTTAATTCCAGCTATATTCGTATAAGTCATAAGATTTGAAGATACAGGATCAAATACAATATTTTGCCAAGTTGGAGGTACAAGATGATCATTGGAAACCAAAATATAATCAAGATATTCTCGTTTATTTTCCGGATAGGGGTAATGATAGGAAGCCATTATATTGGTTTTTGTATCCCATGAATATTTTAATCCTTTGTATGTAGGTGCATTTACATTAAGGGTTTGCAGCATACTGGAATATTCGGGAGTATCTTTTATAATATTGAAATCTCCACCATAGATTACCATTTCATCTTCAGGAATATTCAATCGGTCAACAAATGATTTCATCATTCCCAACTGCTGTTTACGGATTTCCACCTCTTTTCCATTGCAAGATGGCTGTGTAGACTGTGCATGAACTGCAATAAAGTGGATACGTTTCCCTTCTTTTAATATTCGGGCGTAAGCAAAACCTTTCAGACAGTATCCATCATAAGAACATCCTGCCGGAAAGATAAACTGATCCATTCTTTCTATAGGATATTTACTGGCAATCATTACTCCTCCGTCTTCGAATCCGCCGGAGATGATCTCACGCCAATGGCCGAAAGTGTTATTCCAACCATCTTTTGTTCGTCCTACTATAGGAGTCTGATAAGGAAAACTGGGAAGAAGTTTTTCACGCAGTTTATCGGAAGCTGCATTGTCAAAGCACTCCTGAAGCATCAGAACATCATAGTTTCTCAAAAAGGAAGCTTCACCAATTTTCTGTGCTCTCGCCTGCTGAGACCATTGTGTCATACCAGACACGGCGAGTTCTTTCAACAAAAATGTATTGTAAGATAATACTTTAATATTCGGAAAAGCACTTCTCATGGCATTTTCCTGTGTATTAGACAGGGTTTCATCTGGCTGAAACTGATCTGATCTACACGATAAAAGGGTAAGAAGACATAGTACCGAAAAAATCCGGACTATTGAAAACATTTGATTCATAAGTTTTTGAGTTAAAATTGTTTTGTTTTTTCTGCGGCCAAAGTAGGATTTACCCCATAAACAAAAATGAACCCAATGTTATCTAAATAATAATTTTCAGATTCATCATTTAACTATTAAAAATTATAATAATCTAACGACCCAATTAGTTTTAATTAAAACTAATTTTACGTATATTTGTTAGGATAAGATATGCGATAAAATCTTTTCGATATGTATCTTATCCTGCTCTAATATATTGTAAAAGTATGCCTGTACAACAGAATAATATTTCGGAACTGGCTCTGGAGCTAGGCCTGGCCATGAGTGAAATGAAAAGCCGCCTTCGACAGAAGATTCAGACCACCATTAATGAATATGATCCGGATCTTTCTTTTGAACTTATTGAGATTCTGGGATTACTTTCACGCAATAATGGCATCAATCAGCAGGAAATAGGGAGTAAAGTAAGCAAAGACAAATCAAGCATCACTTATCTTATCAACAGCCTTGTAAAGCGGGATCTGGTAGAACGGATAGCATATAAAAACGACCGGAGGAATAAGCAGATCTTTTTAACTGTGAAAGGGAAACAGATTGTAGAAACTGTTTATCCGTGGGCATTGGACCTTTATAAAAAAGCGGCTGGAGATATTGATGAAGAAGAGATCAGCAAAGCTCTTCTGCTAGTAAAAAAAATGACAGTAAATCTGGAAGAATCAGGATCAAAAAATGATATATTATGAGAACAATCCTTGTACCCATTGATTTTACATCAACTACGGAAAATGCAGTAAGAGTTGCCGCAGACTGGGCAAAAACCTATGAATATCAAAACATCATCTTACTAAAAACAGCGGGAGAATCTGAGTTTGATTATCTGCATATTGCAGAAGGGCATTCCTTTGTGAATGAAGAAAGTCTGAATAATCTGCTTCAAAGAACAGAATTATTATTTGACCAGTTAAGCAGTATTATTACAGAAAAACACCCTGACCTCAAGGTTTCCAGAGTACTAAGTGACTGGGCTCTTACCAGAAGCATCAATGAGCTTTTAAAGAACGAACCGTCTGTAGAACTGATTATTCTTGGGAGTGACGACCCAACCTCTTCCAATGAAAGCTTTGTTTCTGATAATATTATAAGCATTGCAAGAACCAGCCCTGTAAAGACCTTAATTGTTCCCAACAGCTATCACTACACTCCTATTAAAAATATATTTATTCCTTGTGATATAAAGGGAATCAAAAGATTACAAAGATTATTTCATCATAAATCTGTTATTCACAAACAAGATGTCCGGTTGTTGTTTTTAAATATCAAGACCAGTGAAAAAGAGGATGAGGATAAAAAAAGGGAGCTGGAAGACTATATCCGCGAACATTTAACGGAAATTCCGAGCAGTATTCATTATTCTTATGATAAAGATGTTATTAATGGTATTCTGACTTTCGCCACCTCCAATGCTGCCGATCTTATTATTGCATTACCAGGCGAGCACAGCTTTTTGTATTATCTGGCCAGCAGAAGTATTTCTGAAGGAATTTACCAAAATACCCATCAGCCTGTACTGATCTTAAAATAAATCACTGAAAACTAATAATAAATTTTAGAGCTTTCAATTTTAACAAGTTTCTGTTCCTCCATTTTTTTGACATATCTGATCACCGTTTCTACCCGAAGACCGGTAAGAGTAGCTATTTGCTGTCTGGTATAGGGAATCAGGAATGAGTAAGCTTCTTCAAAACCGAAATAGCTTTTAATATGATCAAAAAGCTTCCTAAGTTTTATAATGGGATCCGAAATGGCCAGAAAACTGGAAATTAAATACCGGAAATGCATTCTGTCGGCTGTATATTTATTGATCTCCAGCATTAATGCAGGGTTTTCCAATAATAGCGGCAGGAATTTGGTTTTAGAAATCTTAATCACTTCACAGCTGGTAACTGCAATCGCATTGACTGCATAATGATGGTCTGTAAATAAGTAACTCTCACCTATGCAATGACCATCAAAGGGAAGCCCGTGAACAAATTCTTTTCCATCTTCTAAAAAAGTATTCAGTTTTGCAGTACCATACTTTATCTGAAAATAATATTTTGCCGCAGTTCCTTCCTGAAAAATAGCATCTCCAGCTTCATATTTTTCCAGACTGGCTCCCCAGGAAAATAATAAGTCTTCGCATATGATCATCTTATCATTATTAATTGATTAAAAGCATAATGAATGGTGCAACTCATAAAATACAGCAAAAGACACAGTATTTCATGGCACCCACCTACTCTTCTATTGTGTTATCAGGCTGTAATTTTCTTTTTATGTTTTACCCCCCAATCAGCCAGGGCAGCAATCACATCTTTCAGTGATTCACTGTATTCTGTAGGAATATATTCTACCAAAACGGGCTTATGATCGCTGAGAACTGTTCTTTCCACCAAATGGTTGACCTCCAGTTTTTTTAATTCGCTGGATAACACTCGTGCTGAAATTCCATTGATGGTCCGCTGTAATTCATTGAACCGCGTATGTCCGCCTAAAATAGCAATCATGACCCGGATCGTCCATCTCCCGCCAAGAACGTATAAAGCATCCTCAGTTGCAGACAGATGAGTGCTGCATTGTGGCCGTGAATACACTATTTTTTCTTCTTCCATTCTATTTTTTTCTATTGTTACTAACCTAAATGTTATTACTAACCTTTTGGTAACTACTATCTTTTTATTAGTAAATATAGATAATTTTGAAATATCAATTTTAAAAAATAAAAAAATGAAACAAGTACTTCATATTATCTCAAGCCCAAGAAGCGAATCATCAGTCAGCAAAAAACTGGGAAATGCTGTTGTAGAAAAAATTACCGCAAAATACCCTGACAGTATTTTCAAAAAACGTGATTTGACCAATCCTCTTTTTCCTCATTTGGAAGAAGCCCATATCAATGCATTCTTCACCCCGGCTGAAAACCGTACTTCTGAGCAATTGGAAACTGTAAAGCTCTCTGATATGGTAATTGCTGAGCTTCATGAGGCTGATATTATCATTATTGAAGCTCCGCTTTATAACTTCAGCATCACTTCTACACTGAAGTCATGGCTTGATCATATTGCAAGAGCAGGACAAACTTTCAGTTACAGTGAAAACGGTCCTGAAGGTCTGGTGAAAAACAAGAAAGTATATCTTGCTTTTTCAAGTGGCGGTGTTTATTCTGAAGGCGAAAGGCAGGCTTATGATTTTGTAGTTCCTTATTTAAAACAAACTTTAGGATTTATGGGAATGACGGATATTTCTGTTGTCCGTGCAGAAGGGCTTTCTGTTCCGGTTATTCAGGACACAGCATTGCAAAAAGGCATTGAAAGTATTGTTGTAGAGTAAAAAATTAAAAATGCTGTTCTTTTTGAGAACAGCATTTTTTATATAAAGTAAGCTTCTTTACCAGAAGTTTTGTTTAAATAGATCGTATTACAATAAAAGGTTAGTTGCTATTAAGACGCTCTATAATTAATGATGAAAAGCATTTCACTCCGGTTCTGATGCTTTCCTCGTCCACCTGAAAATTAGGAGAATGATTCATTGCAATCACTCCTTTTTCAACATTAGAACCACCAAGAAAGAAGTAAACTCCCGGTATTTTTTGTTGAAAATAAGCAAAGTCATCATTAAAAAACGGAACCTGCCCATAAGCTATAGCAACTGTATTTTTCCCAAACATATTCTGAAGGATTTCTGTTGCTGAACGGGTTAATTTTTCATTATTGATAACAGTTGGATTTCCCTGCGTGAATGAAACAGAGAGAAGTTGGTTTTTGTAACCATTATCCTCGATAATCTTTTGAACTTCTGGAATTATCTTATCTACATTAGATAAATTCGTCTCATATAGATAGTTTTCAAGAAAAGATTCATTATTTTTAGAATAAGTGGCAAATTTTCCGTCTATGAAAAGATAATCTTTGAAAATAGTATTCGGATTTGTCAGCCCGATTTTAGGATCAACCATAGAATGTATTTCCCATGGCTTACTTCCGGAAGAAGCACGAAATAAAGAATTGCTGATTTTTTTTGTTAATTCATTTGTCTGTTCTTCTGACAATTCATTTTTCAACTGAATCCTTATTCTCTTTTGATAGGCAAACATTTCATTAGGTTTCACCATGAGCTGTCCAGCCGGTATTGCAGTTACATGCAATCCATAAATTTCTTCAGGATGTATTCTGGAAAGCAACCCGTTATTCAACATTTCTTTTGCGCCTTTGAAAGTTTCCTCTTCAGGCTGAAATATGAAATAAACAGTTCCTTTTAATGACTTTTTATTTTTGGCAAGAACTTCAGCAATTCCTAGTCCAACTGCCATATGAATATCGTGGCCACAACCATGCTGAACACCTTTTACTTTCGATTTGAATGTCTCCGGATCCGGATAATCATTGGGTAATGCATCCATATCCGATCTCCATGCTATTTTTTTTCCTTCCTTATCCCCTTTCAGAATTCCTACAACACCATATCCATAAACATCCGTTTGAACTTCCAATCCTAAATCAAGCAGATACTGTTTAATCTTTTCCTGAGTTTGCACTTCCTTGCCTGCCAGTTCCGGATTTTCATGAAAATCTCTTCTGATAGTAACCAACTTATTAAATATCCTGTCTGTTTCGAGCTGAACAGATTGATGTATTGACTGTTCTTTTAGATTTTTGGACAAATGAGAAGCGGTTTCTTTTTTATCCTTCAGTCGTTGTGCAGATAAGGCAAAAGAGATCAGACATAGTATGGTTAAAGTAAGTTTTTTCATGGTCAGAATTAATTGATTTTTCTTTGGTAATTATTTAATCAGCGGCTTGCATCTATCTATTAGACACTTAAAACTATACTTTCGTTACACCTTAATTAATCATACTTCAAAGAATGTGTAATCCATAAATACAACAGATGCTTGTCAATGACAAGCATCTGTTTACTAAACATGATTATATTAAAATTATTTCACTTTCAATAAGTAGTATTATTAAATAATTCTTTTCAAAGAAATTCCAATAATAGTATTAGATGCGGCCGTGTTAAAAGCTGCATTTGTGGAATAGGCTACAATGGACATTCTGTAATACTTACCATCAGGAAAAAGTATTTCTACAAGATCCTGTTCCATATATTCATTGCTTGTGTATAGCCAATCATCACCATCAATTCTTGTACTGTAATAATTAGGAAGAATGGTCATATTGGGAGAATTCTGTAATGGGTTGCTTGTAGACAATGTTGCATAAGATATAGTAATATTAGAATTGGTTGTGTTAAAAAATCTTGGTCTTAAAACAGTATCCTCACCAGCTAAAACATCAATTCTTATTCCCTCAAAAAAAGGAAGCTCAGCAACATTCACAAATTCAGACAGAGCTTTTCTCTGAATTACCCCTGTTTGGGAAGCTGCTCTTCCTGTCATTTGATTTTTATTGGTATTTCCTGCAGAATTTTGAAATGTCCCTGTTACTACAAACCGATAACCTCTTTCTTCTCCCACCTGGAAATTTCCACCCCCATCAGCAATGCTTAATCTCGTCCATTTTGCTCCATCCCAATAATAATAACCTTTAGTTGTTAAACTTCCAGCTCCAGTGTTAAAAACAAAAAGCCCCGTGGCCGGATTGGGAATGGTTACAATATCTGTAGTAGAATTAAGGTTTATCCTAGGAGGCAAAAATCCTTTGTTGGAAGCTGTTAGATCCAAAATAGCCGAAGGGTCAGGATTGGGTGTTCCTATCCCTACATTTTGCCCAAATATGACTGATGTTACTAAAGTAGTGAATAAAAATAGTGCTTTTCTCATCTGTGTTTTTTAATAATGCAAAGTTTAATAATTTAAAAAGCCTACATATTTTTAGAAAGCCCAAATAAATATTGTTAATAAGTTCAGTACTTACATGATGAATCAGATAACAAAATATTGGGAATCAATACATCAGTAAATCCAACATATCCTACCACATTATTTAAATTAATTCTAAACTAGGTGAAAACAAAACTTCCACAAACCCTTTCGTATAAGGGATTATGTAAAAATTCACAAACAATAACTACTATAAATTACGTAGAAATACTGAATCTTATCTAACAGGATCTGATTAATTTCGATGTAACAAAAATTGATAACTATGGATCGCTTGAAAGACATGCATTCATTTCTGAAAAAAGAGATGGTATCTGAAAAATCCGGCAGCTGTAGATCAATCAGCATGAACATCTCCTGTTAAAAGGAGTTGAAGATATCTAACCCAAATTTTTAACGAAATGAACATTATTAACAAAATCCTCAACGTCGACGATTACTATTTCGACGTGTTTATGTCTATCTCGGAAGCGCTTGCCGGATTTACGGTCAACGAATTACAGTCTACTGGCTTGGCAGAAACCTATTACACTTACGTTCTCAAAAGCTTAGATGCTGCTACTTTTGTAGAATTTCTTACTGTTTCTAAAAATATTCTTGAAAGCTCTTCCGATAAAGATCAGTTAAAAAAAGCCATTCAATCCGAAATTATAGCAAAACCAGGGATGAATGATATTGCTGGGAAAGTCATTACAATGTGGTATCTGGGAACCTGGGAAGGAGCGTATATCAATGATCTTTCTTACAAAGAAGGCCTTGTCTGGAACCTGATGCATTCTCATCCACCCGGAGCAAAACAGCCTGGCTACAAATCATGGAATATTAAACCTGTAACAACAACTCATGAATAAGATCAACCATAAAAAAGATGTCATCATCGTAGGAACAGGGATCGCAGGATCTCTTATTGCAAAACTGCTGACCGACCACGTATTTGATGTAACCAAAGGAAAAATGATCCACCGTGCAGATGCAGGAAAATCTGACAACATCCGCGAAATATCAATCCTGATGTACGAAGCTGGATTAGAAGCCGGTCTGGAGCTGGATTCTGTGTCTTCAATGACTACATATAATGAGTATATGCGTACTTTTTATATGGAAGAAGCCAAAGTTCCCAATTCTCCTTATCCGAATTTAAAACAGGCCCCTTCTCCGAATGTACTCGATATGGAGCATATTATCCCCCCATTTCCTGATAAGAAAGGATATCTGGTTCAGTTTGGGCCAATGCCGTTTGCCAGTGATGCCATCAGAGTGGGCGGAGGGACTACCCTTCACTGGCTGGGAACTACTCCAAGGATGCTTCCGAACGATTTCAAACTTACAGAGAAATACGGAATTACAATAGATAAGCCGGATTCGAAAGAAAAAACACCCATTAACTGGCCTATAGACTATGAAGAACTAAGGCCTTATTATGAAATGGCAGAGTTTGAAATAGGGGTTTCCGGAGATGTTTCAAGACAGGAATATCCTATTTCTGAGAATATGGAAGAATATTACGGAGATTATGTGTTCCCGATGGAAGAAATTCCTCAGAGTTATATGGATCACAAGATCATTGAGGGTCTTAAAGGGACAAGTGTAGCGCTAAGCTCAGGAGAAATTCCGTTATTGATGGTACCATCTCCACAGGGAAGAAATTCTATTCCGAATCCCAAATACGGAAAAACAAAGATCATCAAAGCTGAACCTAAAGAAACGGGATACAAACTTGTTTTAGACAGCTCAGAAAAGGAAGAATACAAAGCTCTTGGTTCTGTATGGAATCCTTATATGGGAGAACGCTGCGAAGGAAATGCATCCTGTGTTCCGATCTGTCCGGTTCAGGCAAAATACAATGCTTTAAAAACATTGAAAAAAGCTTTATATAAAGTTAATGAGAATGAAAACCTTAAGCGCAATCCATACATGCAGATTCAGGCTCAGAGTGTGGTTTATAAATTAAGTGTGGATCAGGATAATCAAGATAAAATTTCCAAAGTTCATCTGAGAAGATATACTTCAAGGGAGAAAACTGATTTTGTTGAAGAAGCTATTGACACTTCAGACTCTATCGTAATTCTGGCAGCCAATGCTTTTGAAAATCCAAAAATTTTATTGAACTCCAAATATACCGTTAACAATGTTGTAAAAACGGCTGCTAACAGCAGTGACCAGGTAGGAAGAAACCTGATGGATCATATGGTAATGCTTACGTGGGGACTTTTCCCAGAACCGGTATATCCGTACAGAGGTCCTGGTTCTACCACGAATATTTCGTCTTTCCGTGACGGAAATTTCAGAGGTGAATTTTCAGCGTGGATCTCTCCGCTTGACAATTGGGGCTGGGGCTGGCCTGCATTTTCTCCAGGTTCTGATGTGGCCTACTTTATCAAAGACAAACGTTTTGGAGCAGAATTAAGAGAAAAACTTACCAACAGGCTTTCAAAGCAGGTTTTGTTCCATTTTGAGATCGAGCAGCTGCCAAACCCTAATAACAGAGTAACTATTAATGATCAATATCTGGATGTTCTTGGTATTCCACGTCCTGTTATTCATTATGAGCTGACTGACTACGAGAAGAGATCTATGGAACAGGCAAAAAGTGCTTCGGACCAAATGTTCAAAAGATTAGGGATTGAGGATTTTACAAAATATACTGTGGAAGACAAAAACTCTGTGATCTACAATGGAAAAAGATATTCTTACAACGGTGCAGGCCATATTGTAGGAACTCACAGAATGGGTTCTACAGCAGAAGATTCTGTAACCAACAGCTATTGCAAAGCCTGGGACCATTCTAATTTATATATCGTAGGAGCAGGAAATATGACAACACTGGGAACTTCAAATCCTACTTTAACATTATCAGCATTCACAATCCGTTCGGTAGAATCTATCCTTGCTGATCTTGAAATTCAACTTAAAAAATAAAAACATGAGACAAAGACTTATCAATAAAACAGAACAACCACAGGAAACATTATTAAAAGGATCCAATCTGGCAGGCAGAAGTGCTGTCGTAGCAGAGCCTATTTCATTGCCTACTTTATTGTTTGATTCAACGCTCAGCAAAGAAGATTGGGTTGAAGGAGTAAAACATCACAGCAAAATGATGACAAGCCTTTTGCTCAATGATCAGATTAAGGAATTTAATGCTTATCTGGAATCTCAATCAGGTTCAGGAATTTCAGAAGTAAAAAAAGGCTTAGCCGATGTGGATTACCGCCCGGTTTTACAGGACCTTTTACAGACAGCAATTCTTATCGAACACTCTACCATTCCTCCTTATCTTACTGCTTTGTATTCAATAAAGGATGGAACCAATGCTCTGGCTTCCCAGATTATCAGAAGTGTTGCGGTGGAAGAAATGCTTCACCTGATTATGGTTTGTAATGTCCTGAACGCCATCGACATCCAACCCTCTGTCAACCAGCAGAAGAACTACCCTACCTATCCTATGAAATTACCTATGAATGTTAATTTCTATGTTGGGCTGGAAACCTTCTCCTCAAACAGCATTGCAACATTTATCGCTATAGAAAGCCCAAGCAATCCTTTGGTAAAAGCTCCTAAATATGATCATGAAACTGATTCTTCAGCCTTCTATTCTCAAAGAGCTGCAGTATCGGAGAACAATTTCTGGACTCTTGAAAACATGAAAGGTTTTATTATGGAAGACGTACATACCATCGGTGAATATTATGATATCTTATTCTTCTATATTGTCGTTTTCCAAATCAGTGCTTATTACAAAGAACATGGAAGCCTTCCTAAGAATTTCGAGGAACTCAATACAGGAGGAATTTTCACAGGAGACTCTACAAAGCAGATCCGCCCTGAGCAATATTACGGAAGCGGCGGGAAGCTACACTTTGTAGAAGCTCTGGCTGGAGTAATTGCCGTTTTCCAGGAAATCAAAGGACAAGGTGAAGGAGCTGACGATTCTATTTTCGATGTGGACCCGTCACAGTTTGAAGAAGGTGTGGAGTTGGCTCATTATTTCAGATTTAAAGAAGTTTTCCATGAGCATTTTTATCTTGGAGGAAACTACGAACCCTTTATGGATGAAAACGGCATGATGCCTGTCACTACGCCACCCACAGGAAAAGATTTACCTGTAGACTGGAATCAGGCATATCCGATGAAACCTAATCCTAAGCTGGCAGACTATAAAGAGAACAAAGAACTATATGCCCAGGGCGTTGAGTTTAATAAAACCTATAAGCGTTTATTAGATGCTATTCAAAGTGCTGTGGAAGGAAATCAAAGAGAACTGGAAAAATCCATTATGTACATGTATGCCCTGAAAGAGCAGGCAGTAGGTCTGATGAAACAACCATTGGATTCTCAGACTAATGCAGGTCCTACTTTCGAATACATCAATTTATAACCCTAAAAAAAACGATACATCATGCTTAAAAGAAAAAAAGAAAGTCCCGAAGCGGGAGGTGAACAGTTATTCCGTAAAATGCCAGGTCAGAACCAGGAATCTTTGGCAGAATTAATGGACGGATATTCAAAACTTCTTATCGATGATCCGGTAAGACCGTTTAGAGAAGAAAATCTGCAGGCAATAGAAGATAGTGTAGACTATGGAATTCTTGAAGCACTTGACGGAACCTGGGTAAGTTATAATGTAAATTACAATAAAGACATTACCAAACCTTCATTAGCGAGCGGAGTGCATACTACCATTATGCCTTCTCCTGGTACCAATTCCGGTACCATTCCCGGTAAATTTGCTTTTGACAGTGAAGAATATATTGAGAAGCTAACATTTTCTATCGTTCCCGGTGGAGTTCGTAACCGTGGTGGTGCAAGTGAGCTTTTCTGCGGAGCTGTTAAATACGAGCAAAGTATCAAAAGTGTGAATACTGTAGAAGGACAAGACGCTTTAAAGTACACCCCTATTCATGAAGAAAACGGGATGTATCTATGGCTGAGTGATGTCTACAATCATGCTGCAACGAAGGAATCTATTAAAAGAGACCGTGGTATTCATGCTTTTTCAACAGAAGATGCTGAAAAGTATGGATATACAGGGGAATACAGAGATGAACCTTTGGTAAGGGTAACACCAGACGGGGAAGAAAAAAAGTATATCCTTCTGAGCCAGCTGGAACCGGGACAGCCTTATTATGAGATTATTCCGGCACAGGAAATAAAGCCGGGAGCAGGAGTTGATGGTCCTTATTTTATTCCGGACTACTCTATTTCGCGAAGTGGTGTCATTCCTCATGGAAGTACCATTACTTTACTGGGAGATATTGCTGCTCAAAGAAATTCTGAAGGTGACACCATTTATTTAATTGACGGTTCCCCTAAATTCCCTTATGGTAAAGAAGCATGGGACACTAACCATCTCGCCATTTCACGCACGATGGGTAACGCGGGAGTAACACCTGACGATATCATTGATCTTGATAAGCCTGCACCGGACTGGGTACATGAGACTTTAAATGATAAAAATGATCCGGGTTCAAACAAAATTTATACCCAGAGAATATTGGCAGACGATTTATATCCTTATTCTGTAAGACCGGATCTAAGGCTTAGAGATACATTAAGAGGTCAGGAAGTGAGCAATTACGTTCACGTTAAGATGTCATCCAAAATGAAAACCGGAGCGCAGGGAGGAGTTTTAAACGTTCCTTTTGTGAATCGTTTTGTTCCTACTGTTGAAGTGGATATGGATATGTGGATTGAAACGGTAATTGAAGACGGAAAAGAAATTCTTCAGCTTCAATACGAGCAAATTGTATTTTTCGAATTTGATTTCGGAAACGACGGAGGTACTACAAGCTGGCCTCATATCCAGGTAAATACGCTTCGTAAGCTGAAAGATATTCCTGAAGACCAGAGAAAAGTAATAGAAGATCAGTTCTTTGCTCCTGCCGGAACTTCTCATGCTGCTTCGGGATGTCCTTATCATAAAGGGTAATATTGAAAAAATTTGTGGTATCTAACTGCATCAATATCCGGAATAAAAAATAGGAGGCCTTTGTGGTCTCCTATTTGTGTGAAAAACCTCTTCGTATAGGATTATTTACCTTTACAAATACCATTTTCCCCATATCAAAAAATAACATAAAACCATGATTTACTGCCTGTTGATTTCAGATCGTTTATAGCATTAGCACTACGGTTTGAACGGGTAGTAAAAAAAAATAGATTACTTCAATCTAATTTTTATATTTGCAGAGTTTGATTTTGGATTTCAAGGCCCATTTTAGCCTCGGAAAGATCAGATACAAACAAAAAAGACTACCCAACTATGAACAAAAAAATAAAAAATGGATAAGAGTAATTTATTAATTATTGTGACAGTGATCTCTCTGTTCGTTTCATTTTTTCTTGCATTTTTTCTCATTACAGTCAAAACAAAGCATAAAACGAGCAATTATCTTTTGGCGTTTTTTCTCATCATCACTGCAATAGACACCAGTGAACCTTTATTGAGTTTAATAAGTGATGTTCCTTCCAATCTTGGAATGTTCAGAAATACGCTTGCCTTTCTACAGATTCCCGTTTTTTATCTGTATGTCGTATCAGTTTGTTATTCTGATTTTAAATTTAAACCTAAATATCTTTTACACCTGCTTCCTTTTTTAGCCGCAAACATCGCTTTGATCCCCCGTTTTTATTCAGTGGATACGGCTTCTAAAATTGATTTCATTATGAATCGTCAGCATATGATAGAACTCCAGTTCAATCATATTCTTTTTCATATACAGGCATTTACCTATTTTACTGCCGTTTTTATACTTTTGAGAAAGGCAAAAAAACTATATCTCGAGAATTACTCCGGTACAAGCATCAATTCCTATAGCTGGCTGTTCCAGTTTACCAGTGTACTGGCTGTTATTTATTTAACGGTGCTTTTAAAAAACATTTTAAAATTTTCAGATTATCCATACCTCTCTGAGCTGATAAAAATTGGCATTCAGGTCGCCCAGCTGTTTATTGTTTGCTGGTATTTATTCAAAGCACTCAACAATCCCGGTTTATTCAGAAGCATTAATTCAAAATTAAAGCTTGTCTCCGATATTGTTTTAGAGGAAGAAAAGAACGAGCCTGAAGCGGTACAGGAAAAAGAATACAATGAGGAGCTGTCTAAATTAAAGAATTATATGGCCGCAGAAAAACCGTTTCTGGATCCTTCTATCACAATCCAGAATATTTCTGATCATATTGGAATTCCTACCCGTGAATTGTCTGTTTTGATCAATCATAAGCTGGGACAGCATTTTTATGATTTCGTGAATACCTATCGTATAGAATATGCTATGGATATTTTAAAAGATGCTACAAAAACTAAGGTAACGATTCTTGAAATCTTGTATGAAGTGGGTTTTAATTCAAAATCTTCTTTTAATACTGCTTTTAAAAAACATACTGGAAACACCCCGACCACCTATCGTAAAACATTACAAAACAATACGTTGTAATTACTCGTACTTTTTTTTCAAAGTATCCGAACTCATTTTTCTGATCAAATCCGCCCGATTGCATGTACTCGGTCGCATAGGATAGGCTTCTTTCTCACATTTGTATCATAATAATGTTTAACCATCAATAACGATACAATGAAAACTTCATTCAACTTTTTAGCCGTGCTATTATTAAGCACTTTTACTTTTGGACAGAATATAAACCAAAAGATAGATTCATTAATAAAGGATAATTTTCAAAAAAATCCTGACGTAGGAATCAGCGTTGGTCTGATCAAAAATAACGAGAAATACTTTACCGCCTATGGTAATCTGAATGCAGAAACGTCTGCTAAAATTGATAAAAATTCCTTATTCGAAATTGCATCCATTACTAAAATTTTAACGTCTAATTTAATTGCACAAGCTGCTCTTGACCATAAAATAAAATTGGATGATTATATAGACAATTATCTTCCCAAAGACTATGTTCTCCATAAAAACCTTAGAAATAAAATAAAAATTTCAGATCTGGCTTCTCATCAGTCTGGCTTACCGGATGTTGATTTTGGAAAACTCGTAGAGCTTAATCCACAACAACCTGTCAGTAGCGTAACTCAGAAAACATTAGCCGATATTATCAATAATTGCAGTGAACTTACCGATTATGGCAAGTACCGCTACTCTACTATTGGATATACCCTGCTGGGACAAATAGTAGAAAAAGTATATGGCAAGAGCTACGATGAAATCATCAGAATGAAAATAATAAAACCTTTACAGATGAATACTACCTTCACTAAAGATTTTGATGTAAAAAACAGAACTGTGGGGCATAATCCTGAGGGCGGTATTCAGGAGTTCTTCAAATGGAACATTACAGCTCCTGCCGGATTGGTAAAATCCAACGCTTCTGATATGCTTCTCTATTTAAAAGGGATTCTCAATAAGGAAACAACCATCGGTAAAGCTGCCATCCTTACAGAAAAGATCTTCTATAAAGATGAAAAAAGAGAAATGGGACTAGGGGTAAGTATTTCTACAGATGACGGTGACACCCTTTATTTAAAATCCGGAGATTCTATGGGACAGTCTTCAATTATATGCTACAACAGAGCTAAAAACTGGGGTTTCATCATTCTTCTCAATCAAAGAAATTCAAAAATGAGACAAAACCTACTGGCTAAAATAAATGATATCCTATTAAAATAATAAATGAAATGAGTGATTATTCGTCAACAATTGTTCGTCAATTACTCATCAATGATACAAACTAAGGGGCAGATGACTGCCTCTTTTTATTTTCTTACAGCATAATACCTTTCCAAATATTACAATCCCTCATACGTTTGATCTACCATAAAAGATATTGCTTTTTTAATATTAGCACGTCCTTCTGGCGTGTTGACATCTATTCCGCAAAAAATACTGCCATTCAGGGAAGCAAACATATTCAGATAATAAAGCCCTGAAACCATAATGGCCATAATAGAACGATACACTTCCATATTTTCTTTGAAACGGGATTCCATCAATAATTTAAAAATATATTCGCCGTTTTCTTCCTGAGTATCGATCAGTTTTTTTAATGATTTTCGGGGTTCAGATATCGTCCACAATAATAATTTCTGAGCTTCTTTATTAGTGTACACATAATCAAATTGTGACAGCAGCATATGCTCAATAAACTGTCTTCCTCCGTCTTCAAGGTTCGGCTTCATTTTTTCAACTTCTTCACTTGTTGCTTTCACCCAAAAATCTTGTGTACGGAGATATTCGTCCATTAGGCCATCCATTCCGCCAAAATATGTATAGATCATCTTTTTATCTACCCCAGCTGTCGCAGCAATATCATTGATTTTCAAACCTGCATATCCTTTCGTCTTCAGAATTTTCCCAACGGCATCTAAAAACTTCTTTTTACTGCGTTCTTTATTCCTAATACTCCCCGATGCTGACTTTCTTTCCATAATTCAAGTTTCTATCATACAAGTTTAAGAATTTTTTTTATCATTTTAGACACCAAGCAGTGTCTAATTACATCCAATTGTATATATTTGCACAAACTAATAACCATTTTATATAAAGTGATGATTGAAGTTGCATGATTAAGAGAGTTCAGATTGTACCGTTAGTTCCCTCAGTTTAAAATATTTCGAACATTAACAACTGAGGTAACAACAGAACCCAACGGCATCATTTTCTATAGCGATGCCGTTTTTTTATTTTTTGAAGAAAGTAAATAAATCTTTTAAAAGGATATTGTAAGCAACATGTGCTTTTTTGTGAATGAAATTGATATTTCAAGACTTAAAAAGACCTCATTATGTTGTTTTTGGGGATGTAAATGGGGAATTATTACCCGATATAAAGAGGTTTTACTTTCGATATTAAAAATATTAATGCTGAAAATCAATGATTTAAATATAAATTTAAAAAAAATGTCATTTTGGACACTTTATAGTGTCTTATTTATATATATTTGTAGAAACTAAGACCATCTATATATTAAAACACTATTCAGGTTGAAAAAATAAACAATTTAAATTGTATTATTATGTTCCCTTACTTTAAGACAATTTCGAACACGAAACAACTAAGGTAGAAACACAACCCATAACAAGCCATTAGATTTCTAATGGTTTGTTTTTTTTACCCTAAAAACTTTCCTTCTTTACGATCTCCATTCCTATTAGCCTGAACATTACAGGTTTTCATATGTATGGTCTAATAAAAAAGAAATCGCTTTTTTGATTTTATCCCTTCCTTTAGAGCTGTTGACGTCTATTCCACAGAAAATACTACCGTTTATAGCAGCATACATATTCAGATAATAAAGCCCTGAAACCATGATAGCCATAATAGAACGCACATCTTCTGCATTTTCTTTGAAGTGGGAATCCATCAGGAGTTTAAAAATATATTCACCGTTTTCTTCCTGTGTATCGGTCAGTTTTTTCAATGATTTTCGGGGCTCAGATAAGCGCCATAAAAGTAATTTTTGAGCTTCTTTGTTTTCGTACACATAATCAAACTGGGAAAGCAGCATATTTTCCATAAATGATTTGCCTCCATCATCTAATTTGGGTTTTATTTTTTCAATTTCTTCGATAGTTACTTTACTCCAATAATCCTGTGATCGGATGTATTCATCTATCAAGCCATCCATCCCTCCAAAATAAGTATAGATCATTTTCTTATCTACCCCGGCTGTAGCAGCAATATCATTCACCTTCAATCCAGTATACCCTTTTGTTCGAAGTATCTTTCCCACGGCATCTAAAAATTTTTTTATACTGCGTTCTTTGTTCCGGATACTTCCTGCTACTGACTTTCTTTCCATGGTAAACTTTCAATTCTACAAGTTTATGAAATTTTTTTCGTTTTTAGACACTTTTTAGTGTCTAAATTTATATATTTGCAAAAACTAATAACCATTTTTATTTAAAGTTACGATTGAAGTTGCATGATTAAGAGAGTTCAAATTGTATCGTTAGTTCCCTCAGTTCAAAATGTTTCAACATTCAATGACTGAGGTAAAACATTACTCAAGCAGCATCATTATCAAGGTAATGGTGCTGTTTTTATTTCTGAAAAGCTTTTTTTCGGATTTATAGTCAATGAACACCTCTACATTTCATTTTTTTTGAATTAAATCTATTTTTTTTTAATTCTGAAATCTGCTTTAAATACCTTCTAACATTGACTTTTATCGATGGGACGAAACACTAATTGAAATTTTTTTTCATTTTTTTTCATTTTTAGACACTACATAGTGTCTTAATTTGTATATTTGCTTCAAACTAATAACCATTTTATATAGAAGCACTATTTGAGTTGGAAAAAATGAAAATTTCGAACACAAGCAACTAAGGTAAAAACATTAAATGCGGCAGTATCATTAGATCTCTAATGATGCTGTTTTTAAATTATAGAGGTCATTAATATTGTAAAACCTAATAATCAGAGAAGAAAATCATGAAAAAAATTGTAATAGTAGCCAGTTTGATATTTTTAACTGCCTGCTCAAATCCTACCAGTAAAAAATATAATGAAGCGACAATAACTGAGGATCTTAAAGAAATCGGTGAAAGCAAAAAATGGAATGAGAAGGAGGCAGGATTATTTGCAGGATGGCTGATAAGAGCTAAATTAAAAGGCGAATCATTGGAAAACAAGACGTATCAGAATATCCTGGATGAAGCCAAAAAATTCAAAGCTGAAGAGGATGCTTTAGCAGAAAAAGCAAAAAAGGAAGCTGAGGAAAGAAAGCAGAAAATGAAAAATGCTGTTACCGTCACTATTTTTGCCAAAGAATATGTCCCAAGTAACTTTGATGCCGGAAGATTGGAGGATTACAATCTATTCAAATATGCTCTCCAGAACAAATCATCCAAAGAGATAAAAGCGGCGAAGATCAGTTTTAAGATTTTTAATGCTTTGGGGGAACAGATCGGAGATTCTTACAGCATGGATTTTACAGATGACAGAATTGCGGCAAATACTACTTTTAAAGGCGATGCTGCTTTCGATTATAACCAATTCTCCAATGATGATAAAAAAATAGCGTCTGCAAAATTTGAAGATTTAATTTTTGATTTTGACGTACAGAAAGTGGTATATACTGATGGTTCCGTGTTGGAATAACTGAGATATTCTTTTATACATTACCAAACATTTAAAAATTCCATGAGGTCCTGATATTGGGACGTTGTGGAATTTTTATTGATGGATACTAAAACTACTGTTTACTTATTCATCCATATTCTGATAACTTTAAGATTAATACATCATTACATAGGAAAAAATACTACTTTTACCCCACTTAATTGATAACAATGAACAAATTGTGTTTTATAATTGTAGTTTTTCTTATTTCAATCGGACAACCCCTTCATGCACAAACAGACAGTATCCAGAACTATGTAGTGAAAGCTCTTGATATTATGAAGGCTAAATCTGTGAATAAAAACCGTGTTAAATGGGATTCTTTATATTCTGACAGCCGCCGCAAAGCAAAGGACCTGAAGAACATCAAGTCTACCTATCCCATCATCAAAGATGCACTAAACGCCCTGAAAGACGCTCATTCCAATTTCTATCCTCCAGAATTGGTTAAGGCTTATGTTCTTGGATACAGAGCCACCGGTCAGGAGTTTCCTGTTATTGAATCAAAAATAACGAGCGGAAAGATTGCCTATATTAAAGTTCCCCCTATCGCCTGTTATAATTTCAAAGAATGGGACGAATTTGTAAATACATTTTATACAAAAATTGAAGAATTGGCCCTTCAAAATCCTAAAGGCTGGATCCTTGATCTCAGAGACAACTATGGCGGAATGCTTTATCCCATGCTCGCATCCATAGCTCCTATGCTGAATCAGAGCGATGTAATAGGAACTATAGATGCTACAGGAAGCCGCTTTTTTTTCAATTATAAAGACGGAAAGTTCTCGGAAGGAAAAACAGTTACCCACCAGTTTACCGTCAAAAAAGCACCCAAACCCATCACCCAGCCTATTGTTGTAATGGTCAATAAAAAAACGGCAAGCTCCGGAGAATTCTGTGCGATTGCTTTTGTAGGACAGAAAAATGCAACAATTATTGGGGAGAAAACCCAGGGATTAACATCCGGAAATCAGGAATACAAACTTTCGGACGGAGCTTTTATCGCACTGACTATAGGCAATACGATTGACCGGGATAAAAAAGAATATGATAAAGTAGGAGAAGGCCTGAAACCCAAGATCACTCTTGAAGACACCTCAGATACAGGATATATGGAAATGGCCGACAAAATAATCTTTAAAAAGTAATATCATCTTATATAAAAAACCCTTACAGATTTGTAAGGGTTTTTATTTTTAAAGAGTAAAGGCGATTACCCTTTTGCTTTTTCGTCTGTAAAAAACTCAAATCCTTGCTTTCTGTCAATGAGCTGCAGTGGATATAATGCGGGATTGTATTCCCCGTTTAACACTTCATTCAATGCATGTTTTTTGGATTCACCAAATGCGATAACCAGAATGTTTTCTGCTTTATTGATCAACGGTGCAGTCAGAGTGATTCTGAACATTTCCTGAGGTTTCAGATAATAGGCAGATACCCATTTTTCTTTTTCCTCCAAAACGGCTTCACCAGGGAATAAAGATGCTGTATGACCATCATCTCCCATTCCTAAAAGGATAAAGTCAAAAACACCTTCATCACCAAGAACATTTCTTATCTGCTGTTCGTATGAAGTTGCATAATCCTCAGGAGTTATTCCTTCAGCATACATAGGAAAAACATGAGCTTTATCAACAGGTACCAGACTGAGAAGCGCCTCATCCGTCATTCGGAAGTTGCTTTTATCGTCATTTAAAGGAACCCATCGCTCGTCGACCCAAAAGAAGTAGACTTTATTCCATTCAATCTGTTCAGCATACTTTTGGGTCGCCAATAGCTTGAAAATGGCTTTGGGAGAAGAACCTCCACTTAGCGCCACCACAAAACGGTCATTTTTCTGAATAGATTTTTTTGAAAGGTCAACAAAAGTATCTGCTGCCTTTGTGTACAGTTTTTCCAAGTCGTCAAATACTGTAATATTCATTTTTTTCTGTTTAAATTTTTATATTATACCCAGCTGTGTCCTTGTCTTTCAACCAAGGCATTACTATCTTCCGGACCCCAGCTTCCCGCTTTATAATTGGGGAAAGATAAATCTTTATTGTTTTCCCAGGCTTCCTGTATTGTTGTGACAACATCCCACGCCTCTTCCACCTGATCAGAACGCATAAATAGAGTAAGATCTCCTAAAAGAGCATCCTGTAAAAGGGTTTCATAAGCTTCCGGAGTATCATCCTGGCAGGCAAAATTATCAAAAATCATTTCTGCTGGTTTCAAATCTAATGTCAAGCCCGGTTTTTTTGTCATGAACTGCAATCTGATATCCATTGCCGGCTGAATGTTAATAATCAACCTGTTAGCTGACAAATGGTGCGGACTATCCGAAAATGTTGAATGAGGAAGCGGTTTAAACTGAATGGTAATATAAGAGTGCTTTTCTTTCATTTTCTTTCCGGTACGAACATAGAAAGGAACATCCTGCCACCTTTCATTATCCAGATAGAATTTTATGGCCGCAAAAGTTTCTGTATTGGAATCTTCTGCAATTCCGGTTTCCTGGCGGTATCCTTTTACTTCCGCTCCGTTTACGATGCTTTTCGCATACTGGCCGCGTACTGCATAATGATCAACCTGATCCGAAGAGATTCTGCGAATACATTTCAGAACATCAACTTTACGATCTCTGATCTCACCTGACTGCAATGATGCCGGTGGTTCCATAGCTACCATACACAGGATCTGTAACAGGTGATTCTGAATCATATCCCTCAAAGCTCCTGTCTGTTCGTAGAAAGCTCCCCTTGTCTCAACCCCTACTTCCTCCGCCACAGTAATCTGTACAGATTCTATATATTTATGATCCCATAATGGTTCAAAAATAGAGTTCCCGAATCTAAAAGCCAGGATATTCTGTACCGTTTCTTTTCCTAAATAATGGTCGATACGATAGATTTGTTCTTCTTCAAATGTTTTTGCCAAAAGACTGTTAAGCTCAATCGCCGACTGTTTATTATGACCAAAAGGTTTCTCGATAATAATACGGTCTCTTTTCGGATCAGAAGCTAATGATGTACTTTTGATATGGTTGGAAATCGTTGAAATGAAATTAGGTCCGATTGATAGGTAAAACAATCTATTGGCTCTTGTTCCGTAAACGGCATCAAAATCCTGTAATTTCTGCTGAAGAGACTTATAAGAATTCTCCTCATCCAATTGATGCTGGAAGTAAGTAATATGAGCCTGAAAACCAGCCCAATCTTCAGAAGTCACTTTCTTTCTGGAGAAACTCTCAAGATTTTCTTTGACGTAGTTTCTGAAATTCTCATCGGTATTCTCTGCCCTTCCCAAAGCAATAATATTGAAGCCTTTGGGCATTCTACCGTCGATATATAAGTTATAAAATGCCGGAAAAAGTTTTCTTTTTGCCAGATCTCCTGTAGCACCAAAAATAACAATATTTGTTGGCTGCAAGACTCTATTTTGATTCATTTTCTCCGAATTTTATTGGTTTGCAGTTTGCCAAGATGTATGGAAAACTCCTTCTCTATCAATACGTTGATAAGTATGAGCTCCGAAATAATCACGCTGAGCCTGAATCAGATTCACTGGTAGTGATTCTGTAGTGTAAGCATCAAAATATCCCAAAGTGGTTTGAATTCCTAAGCTTGAAATTCCATTGGCAGCAGCATAACTTGCTGTTTTTCTCAGGGCTTTAATTTTTGATTTTACAAGTTCAGAAATATCGTGGTCAAGAAGAATATTAGACAGATTAGGGTTTTGTGTATAGGCAGAATAGAATTTTTCCAATAATACCGAACGGATAATACATCCTCCTCTCCAGATTTTTACCACATCTTTCAATGGAATTTCAAAACCGTATTCTCCAGATGCTTTTACCAATAAAGATAATCCTTGTGCATAGCTGATCAATGTAGAAAGGAAAAGAGCATCTCCTACTTCCTTAATAAACAATTCTATATCTTCCGGTTTTGTTATTTCTTTTTCAGCGTATATTTTGGAAGCCTGAACTCTCTCTTCTTTATATGCTGATAAAATTCTTGAAGTTACCGCAATATCAATCGTAGGAATAGAAACTCCGATTTCCATAGCTTGCTCAGAAGTCCATTTTCCGGTTCCTTTTGCTCCTGCTTTATCTAAAATCTGATCAACAAGATATTGGTCTGTCAATGTATCTTTTTGTGTGAAAATATCTCTGGTGATCTCAATCAGGAAAGAGTTCATTTCACCGTTATTCCATTCTTTAAAAACCTGATAGAGCTGATCGTTATTTAAGCCTGCTCCTCTTTTAAGAAGATCATAAGCTTCACTGATAAGCTGCATGATGGCATATTCAATACCGTTGTGTACCATTTTCACATAGTTCCCTGCAGATCCTTTCCCCATATAGGCTGTACATGCTTCGTTGTCTACTTTTGCAGCAATCGCTTCAAGCATGGGTTTCAGAAGTTTGAAAGCTTCCAGATCACCTCCGGGCATGATACTGGGACCTGTTCTGGCTCCTTTCTCACCTCCGGATACTCCCATTCCCATAAAGTGCAGCTTTTTTGATGCCAGATCGGCAACACGTCTGTTGGTATCTTCGAAGTAAGAATTTCCTGCGTCAATCACGATATCACCTTCATCCAAAAGCGGGGTAATATTTTCCAGGACTGCATCTACAGGCTTTCCTGCAGGAACCATAAGAATAATTTTCCTTGGGGTCTCTAATGCTGATACAAAATCTTCTAAAGAGCCTGTACCTTTTACTTTCATTTCAGAAGCAGCTCCCTCTTCTAATTCTTTAACTTTCTCCTGATCTAGGTCGAATCCTGCGATTGAGAACCCGTTGTCAGCGATATTATAAAGAAGATTCCGCCCCATTACTCCAAGGCCAACCATTCCATAACTATATCTATCCATTATATTGGTATTATATGTATTTTGTTATACAGACAATAAAATTACGTAAATGCGAATAAGGAAAAAAATAAAAGAAAAGAAAAAATTCATTCTACCTCTGTTTCACCCTCATTTATAAGCTACTAATATTCACATTTTCATATACTTTTCCTTCAGAAGAATAAAATTCAATCATTATTATGGGAATGATCTATTAAAACAGTCTGTTTTTTGGCATAATTAAACTTATATTTGCGAAAATTTAAAAGTAATGCACTATAAACTTGAACTCAACACTCAGGAGCCAAATTCTAAAATTGTTTTTAATACCGTCATATTTGATTCGTTCAAGATTAATATAGTTGAAAGATATATCGGGTCAATGAGGGCTCGTCCAACATTATGTGAAGTTTTATTTAAAGTCAGAACTTTAGATAACGTAATTGTCAACAGAAGAGATGGTAATGTAAGAGTAAAGATAAAAGGTGATGATTTTGAAACGTATCAAAGATTATCCAGAGACCTGAATTCTTATGAGTACAAAAACAGATTGATCAACAGAAAAGACGTAGAAGAAAACTATGTTCACTTTATCCTGAGTTTAGTGATCGCCAATTATCAGCTTAATTAAGCTGTTCTGAATTATTATCCCTCTATAATTTTTTAGAGGGGCAATTCTCAAAAATGGTATTGCGCTAAAAACATACCGTTTTCAATATCTTAAATACTGAGAGTAACCCGGAGAAGAATATTTTATTTTCCAGCACTTGCGGCCTGAAAAATGGTTACAAAGGAAAGTTTAAATCAAATTATTTGTGATTACGTAGGATATTGCTTCTATAATATTTTTCACTCCAATTCTTTCAAACAATTTGCTCCCGTGAAACTTCACTGTACCAGGTGACACAAACAATTGTTCTGCAATTTCTTCTATTTTTAATCCCTGAAGATAGAGTCTTATAAATTCAATTTCTCTTATTTTTAAGGTAATTTTACATTCTTCAGACCATTTAATGGTCAAAAATTCATGCATATTTCTCCTCTAAGAAATTAATGATCGGTTTTCACTGGTAGAACTATTTCAATAATTTAGAAAACCATACGTAGATATCCATATCACCGGGAATATTCATTTTTTTTCGCAGATTGTATTTCTTGGTCTGAACAGTCCTTATTGAAGTGTGGGTATATCCGGCAATATCTTTTGTAGAAAAGTTCAGATAAATATAGGCACAGAACCTTATTTCTGAAATTTTTAAAGGAGAAATCTTAAGCAGTTCTTCGGAAAAACGCGGACAGTATTCGCTGAAACGAGTTAAGAATTCCGAATTATTTTCTTTGGCAAGCTGTATAACCTCATTAAAAATACACTCCTGTACCGGTGACTGATGAGGTATATCAATTTTATCCAGATTTCTGCTTTTATATTTTCTATAGTAATATAAAAAAAGGAATATGAAAAAAATACAAATTACAATACTGCTCAATAATATCAATATAAGTTTTTCTGTCAATCTCTTCTCATTCCTACTTTCAAGATCATTTTTTTTATCTATACTATCATTTAAATCATAACTTTGCTGTTCTTTGGCAGTTTGAATATTCAATAGTGCATTCGCATAGCAATCCGCACTGTCTTTGTCTTTCATTTCTTCATACAGATTCTTAAGCTCATTGGCCACAGATTTCTGATGGTATTCATCCTTAAAATAATTATTCGCAATTTTTTTACAGATCCACAGGTAGTACTTTACATTTTTAAAGTCTTTTATTGCTTTATAATATTTAGCTGCATGAAACGAAGTAAAAAACAACAAGCCTTTATCATTTATTTTTTGAAGATTAACAAGAGACTCCTTTACATATATTTTTGCTGAATCCGGTTTCCCCAGATCAACATATACCGCAGCTAAATAAGGAGTCGTCATATAGCTCCAGGCTACTTTGGTCTTATGTGTTTTGTATTGATTATTTTTATTTTCTCGGTATATTTTAGAATATTTATAGGCAATTTTAATTTTCTCCAATGCTTTTTCACTCTTATTCATTTCATTATAGAAACCTGCATACTGCCAATTGATCAGATAGGTATAGTAAGCATTTTTTTGCTCCACAGTCTTTTCATAAATTTCATCCACCTGCCGTAGTGCAGTAACCCTTTCTCCTAAATTATAATAAAGCAGTGATTTTAAAAGATGGAGATACAAGACAACTTCAAAATCTGTTTCTTCACTGATCAGGTTTTCTTTCTCTACTTTTTCGATATAATAAAATGCTTTTTTAATATCATTGTTTTTATTGTAAATATTGGCAATCTTAAGATATCCCAATGCAATACAATCCTGATAGGAATTCAATCGGCAAATCGTTATAATATTTTCAATTTTCTCTATTTCTTTTGAACCTGAGGTACAAAATTCAATATCAAAAAGAATATTCTTCAGCTCTTCTTCAGTTTGTTGTGCATAAAAAAGTGAAGAAATTAAAAAAAGCAGAAAACTTAGATTTTTTATCATTATTACCACATACTATTCAATGCAATATTAATACTATAATAATTCATAAAAAGACAAAACACATACGTATTACATACACAATAGATAAATATAACAATTAAACGCTATTTAAATTATACAATTAACAATTACTTTTGACCGAAAATCATTTCACTATTTAACTCTACAATAGAAAATTAATAACATCTTAATTCAATATATACCACATAAATTTTATGAAAAAATTACTACCTTATTTGTTTTTGTTCACTGCAGTATTTGTAAAAGCACAGAATGATAACTGTACTGGAGCTACTCCAATTACCGTGGGAACAAATTTTGTATCGGGAGCAGTCACTTCCAATAATACTGGTGCTACTACAGATGGTAATCTTCCTTCTTGTAATGCTGACGCAGTTGAAAATGTTTGGTTTAAAGTGGTTGTTCCGGCAAGCGGAAACTTAACCATAGAATCCAAATCAGCTTCAAATTCTCCGTTTGATGATTCTGTTATTAGTATTTATAATGGAGACTGTAGTTCTTTAACGGAAATTGCTTGTGATGATGATAGTGGAGAAGATTTATTTTCAAAAATCAGCGTAACTGGTCAGACTCCCGGAACAACTTTATATGTGGGTGTTTGGAAATATAGTTCAAGTACAGAAAATGGTGAATTTCAGGTTTCTGCATATGAAGTTTCTCCTCCTGCTAATGATAATTGTACAGGTGCGGTCTCTCTTACATTGGGAACAGATTTTACCTCAGGGGCCATCACATCCTCTAATCTGGGAGCTACTACAGATGGCAATCCTCCTTCGTGTAGTGTGGATGCCATTGAAAATACATGGTTTAAAGTAGTTGTTCCCGCAAGCGGAAAATTGACTATTGAAACCAAATCATCGACAAACTCTTCATTTGATGCCTCCGTGCTTACTGCTTATACAGGAGACTGTAATTCTTTAACAGAAATTGCTTGTGATGAGGAGAGTGGAGATGGTTCTTTTTCAAGGCTCAATTTAACCGGCAAACTCCCGGAGCTACCTTATATATAAGTGTTTGGAAACGTAGTTTAAGCACAGAGAATGGTGAATTCCAGATTTCTGCCTACGAAGCTACTCCCCTTATCAATAATAATTGTGCAGGAGCAGCATTGCTGACATTGGGAACAGATTTCGCTTCAGGAGCAGTTACATCTTCTAATCTGGGTGCTACTACAGATGGTAATCTTCCTTCTTGCAGCCCGGATTCAGTGGAAAATGTTTGGTTTAAAGTAGTTGTTCCGGCTAGTGGAAACTTAGCTGTAGAAACCCAATCGGCTTCAAATTCTGTATTTAGTGATTCTGTTATTAGCATTTATAGTGGAGATTGTAATTCTTTAACAGAAATTGCTTGTGATGATGATGGTGGAGAAGGTTCTTTTTCAAAAATCAACTTAACCGATCAGGCTCCTGGCACCACATTATATATAGGCGTTTGGAAGCGTAGCTCAAATACAGATAACGGAGAGTTTCAGGTGTCTGCCTATGAAATTTCCCCTCCTGCCAATAATAAATGTACAGGAGCGACATCGCTGACAGTAGGAACAGATTTTGCTTCAGGAGCAGTCACTTCCTCAAATTCAAACTCTACTACAGATGGTAATCTTCCTTCATGTAATCCGGATGCTACTGAAAATGTTTGGTTTAAAGTAGTTGTTCCGGCAAGCGGAAACTTAACCGTAGAAGCTCAGGAGGTTTCAGGCTCTTCATTCAATGCTCCGGTAATTTCAGTTTATAATGGAGCATGTGGTGCCCTGACAGAAATTGCCTGTGACGTTTACAGCAGTCCAAACTCTTTACCATTGATTTCATTAACAGGTCAGACTCCCGGAAATACGTTATATATAAGTGTTTGGAAATACGGATCTTCAACAGACAATGGAGAATTTCAGGTTTCTGCATATGATAATACAGCATTATCTACCCATGAGATTGTGAACAACAAAAATAATATCACAGTATATCCTAATCCGTTCAGTGATATTCTCCATATTTCAGACATCTCAAAAATCAAATCAATTGTTGTTATTGATGCATTGGGAAAACAAGTTAAAACAATTGAAAAACCGTCATCTCAGTTGTATCTGAATGATTTAAAATCAGGATTATACCTGATTACTTTAAAAATGATGGACGGAACTACAAAAACGATTAAAGCAATTAAAAAATAACATTTTTTCAGAATCATAAAATAGTTTTTAATATTTAGGATATCTTCTATCTGCAGGTTTGTGTTATTTTCCTGCAGTTTTTTTTAAAACTTTGAAAGTTCAAAACACATTATACTTTTTCACATTTGCACAGAGGCTATTTCATGAATGAGATAGCCTCTGTTTTTTATTGACAATTGTTATTTCAATAATTTGGAAAACCATACATAGATATCCGTATCAGGAGGAATATTCAGTTTTTTTCTTAAATTATATTTCCTTGTCTGTACAGTTCGCACTGAAGTAAATGTATAATCCGCAATTTCTTTGGTAGAAAAATTGAGGTATATATAAGCACAGAACCGTATTTCTGATATTTTTAAAGGGGAAACCTTAAGGAGTTCTTCAGAAAAACGCGGACAGTACTCATTGAAACGTGTTAAAAATTCAGGATTATTTTCTTTGGCAAGCTGTATGACTTCCTTAAAAACACTCTCCTGAACAGGTGACTGATGAGGTACATCCATCTTATCCAGATTTTTGCTTTTGTGTTTTCTATAGTAATACAGGAAAAGAAAAATGAAAAGAATACATACAGCAACACTGACTGACAATATAAAAAAGAGACTTTTCGTTTCTTTTTTTCTTTTGCTGGTTTCCAGTTCGTTCTGTTTATCAACCGTATCATTCAAAGTCTGGTATTGCTCACTGCTTGAAGACTCTATATCCAGCAGCCATTTAGAATAGTAACCAATACTGTCCTTTTGTCCCAGGCTCTCGTATAAAGCTTTAAGCTCATCAGCAACAGCTATTTGATAATTTTCGCTTTTATAATAATTCTTAGCAATATTTTTTGAGATCCATAAATAATGCTGAGCCTGCGAAACATTTTTAACGGCTTTAAAATATCTTCCGGCATAGAAAGCCGTAATATACTGTATCCCAATATCATCTACCTTTTTTTCATTCTGAATAGCTTCGTCAATATAGATCTTTGCTGAATCCAATTTATTAAGATCAGTATATATGCCTCCAAGATAGGCTGATGTCTTATAACTGTTACTCAACCTATTTTTGTCTATCCTATAACGCCTGCCTTTATTCTCTCTGTAAATTTTTGAATATTTATAAGCTGTTTTGTTATACTTTAATGCGAGATCCTTTTTTTTTAATTCATCATATTTACTGGCATATTGTCTATTAATCAAATAAATAAAATAAGCATTATCCGTTTTCATTGTGTCATCATAAATCTCATCCAACTGCTTAAAAGAAGCTACTCTCTCTCCCAATTTCTGGTATAAAAAAGACTTCTGCAAATGGAGGTAGAAGATGACTTCAAAGTCTGTATTAGAATTGATGAGATTTTCTTTCTCTATTTTACTGATATAATAGAAAGACTTTTTCGTATCATTAAGTTTATCATAGATATTGGCAATCTTAAGATACCCTAATGCAGTACAGGTATTATAGGAACTTTTTTTACATACCTGAATAAGACTGTCAATTTTTTCTATTTCTTTAGGTCCGGCTTTAGAATAATCTACATCAAAAAGGACATTCTTTAGCTCTTCCTCTGTATGCTGTGAGTACAAAAAGGAAGAAATCAAAAAAAGTAAAACAATTAGTCTTTTTACCATAATTCCACTAAAATATAAATATAATATTAATAACCGCATTATCGCAATATCACCTAAAATACATACGTATTACATACTACACATAACAAAACCCCAATCAAACATCGTTTGAATTACAAAATTAGCAATTACTTTTGACTACTCGAATTTTATATTCATTCTTCAAATACCATTATTAAATACCTAAATTTTTAAAATGAGAAAAACTCTATTATCATTATTTTTGATATCAGGCTTCTGTCTTTCCAATGCCCAAAGATGGGAACCTGCTTCACAGAAAACATCAGACATCAGAAGAGAGGTTAAAATCAAATTTGCTTACAAAACTGATATTAATGCATTGATACAGTTATTAAAAAATGCTGAAGAAACCGGGGCTAATGCGCAAGCTGTGACAATACAGCTTCCCACTGCGGAGGGGACCATAGAAAAGTTTGCCGTATACAGCAATCCTGTCATGGAAAAATCTATGGCAGAAAAATATGGATTAGGATCTTATGTAGGGATTGGAATTGATGATCCGTCCAAATATGTAAGATTCAGTACATCGCCTACAGAAATTCAGTCTATGATTATCAAAGATGGTATTTTCCAGTTTATAGAACCCATTACAACGGATAAAAAAACCTATGGAGTATTCTATAAAACAGAAAGAACAGATTCTGAACATGGCTTTAGTTGTAGCATGGAAGGGAAAAAGGAACTGGATATTAAATCTTTAAAAAAATCCGGGAAAAACAAACTTGCCGGAATCAATATTACCGGAAGACCTGCTGCATCAATGTACAGAACTTATAGGCTGGCTTTGTCTGCAACTGGCGAGTATACAACGCTTTTTGGAGGTGTTGCAGGTGCACTTGCCCAGATGAATAATACCATGACCCGTGTGAATGGTGTTTTTGAAAAAGAATTTGCCATTCATCTTACTATACAGAATCTTCCCAATATCATTTATGCTAACGCAGCAAATGACCCTTACACTAATGATTTGAATGGGCAGCTTCAACAAACCTTAACTGCCCAGGTAGGTAATGCTAATTATGATATCGGACACGTCTTTAATGCGGCTGGAGGAAATGGAAATGCAGGCTGTATAGGCTGTATATGTACCGATCCAACAGCAGCAGAACCATTAGGTAAAGGTTCTGCATTTACCCAAAATCAGAATCCTGTGGGAGATACATTTGATATTGATTATGTAGCCCATGAGATGGGACATCAGCTTGGGGGCAACCATACATTTTCTACGGTTACGGAAAGCTCGGATGTTAATGTAGAACCTGGAGGAGGTACAACAATTATGGGATATGCGGGAATCACTGCCAATAATGTTCAGATGAACAGTGATGCCTATTTCCATTATTCATCAATCAATCAAATCCTTACCAACCTAGAAGGTAAAGTCGGATGCGGTGCAGCTGAAAACATTGCCAATAATGCTCCTGCCATCACTCCGCTTATTTCTTATCATATTCCTAAAGGAACAGCGTATTACCTGGATGCCAATGCAGTTGACGCCAACGGAGATCAGTTGACTTATAACTGGGAGCAGTATGACAGTGTGGGCTCAACCAGTTCAATATCAGGAGATAGCGGCTGGGGCTTCAATCCTGAAGGATCTCTTACCCGCTCTTTTCCTGCAGTGGTCACCGGAAGAAGATATTTTCCAAGTCTGCCTATTGTAATGGGTGGTAAATTAACCAACAAAGACACCTGGGAGACAGTTTCATATATCCCTAGAGTCTTACATTATGCTGTATCGGTGCGTGATAATAATGCGAATCACCCATTAACTATTTCTGCTGAAAATACGGTTACGGTTGGAAATGACGGACCCTTCAAATTTAAAGGACTAAACGCTTCTTCTACTCTGTATAATAATGCTTCCAATACGATTTCCTGGGATGTAGCCAATACAAACCTGGCCCCCTATAACGTTGCCAATGTAAAGATTGAATATACAGCTGATCTAAATAATGGATCGGCATGGACGGAACTGGCAGCCTCAACACCTAATGATGGTAGCTTTGAAATACAGATGCCTGCTGCACTACAGGGAAACATTAAGCTGAGAATTTCTGCGGTCGGAAATATATTTTATGCAGTTTCTCCTACTCTTGCTGTCGGAACTGCTCCTACTTCTTTAAATAATCCGCCAACGGGACTTGCTGCGTTTGAAAATGATATCTTAAAAACATCAGCAACTGTTTCATGGAATCATCTACCTGGAGCAACCTATTCTGTGAATTACAGAAAAGTGGGAACAACAAACTGGTCCAATGCTGTAAGCCCAATTAATTCAGTATTCCTGAATAATCTTGAGGATGAAACTCCTTATGAAGTTCGTGTTGCATCAGTGATTAATAATGTTGCCGGAGAATTCTCTCCTGCTTATAATTTTAAAACTAAAGGATTACGCACAGGATATGACTATTGTGTGATGACAACGGGAGGAAATACGCTCAATTCTGAAAATTTCAGCGGAATTTTGAGAGTAACTTTGGCTAATGTGGATTTAGCAGGTAACAATACTACTGTTCAGCATGCTTACAAAGACTATTCGGAAGATCCTACAAAGCTGATTCAGCTTACTCAGGGTGCCCAGTATAATCTGAACTATATTGTTTATGCCAACCGCGCAGGAGGAGCATATCAGGATTGGGTGCAGGTGTGGATTGACTACAACAGAAACGGAGTATTTGAAAATTCAGAAAGAATAGGTATTAACGGAGTAATTCCTGGTGCTAACGAAAGACATCAAGGCAGCTTTGCCTTTGCTGTTCCGGCTGCTGCCTATAATGGTGATAAAACTTTAAGAATGAGAATAGCCAGTGGTTTTTTCAATTCTTCAGCTGATGCTTGTGCAAGTCCTTTCGTAAATGTGAATGGAGGTGGTGTTTACTCGAGTGGTTCAGTATGGGATTTCTCTGTAAAGATCAATGCTGCACTTGGTGTTAAGGAATCTGTTCAGTCATCTTCTGATCTTGAAATCTATCCAAATCCTGCAGATACATTTGTAGAAGTAAAAAACCTGAAAGGCAAAGCTGATTACAAAATCTACAGTGCAGACGGAAGACTTGTTCAGGAAGGAAAACTGGACGGCCAGAGAATCAATGTTGCTTCATTGATTAAAGGAATGTATGTGATCACTGTAAGGGATGATAAGAATACTTACAATACGAAATTAATCAAGAAATAGTTAATACTGTAGGTTATTCATGATGCCTGCAGGTACTTTTTCTCAACATTTTTTAAAATAATACAGCCCAATCAATAACTCATAGTAAATCAAAAAAAATTTCTAACAAAGTAAATACATTTTCATTTAAAAATTTTTAATCTTGTACCTGCAGTATAGATTGGGTTTCCTGCAGGTGCTTTTATTAAAATAACAATTAAAAAAATACTATATGATAAAAAAACTACTTTTTCTGATATGTACTGGTTTTTCAGTCTTATCATTCTGTCAGTCCGATGAGGTCCTGTTTATCGGAAACAGTGTAACATATTTTAATGACATGCCGGAAATTTTCAAAAATATAGCGGCTTCAAAGGGGAAAAACCTGTCTGTAACAACACATACTCCCGGAGGAACCGGATTTGTGAATCATGTAAATGATCCTTCATTGTTTCAAAAGATAAGATCTAAAAACTATAAATATGTTATTATGCAGCCCGGCACTGGCGAATCTGCGGGTCATTCCTACCCTGTTTCAGTAACAGCTGAACGTGGCCGTAAAATCAGAGATTCTATTCGAAAATACAGTCCTTGTTCAAAAATATTTCTTTATGAAATTCCGTATGGAGTACCATCTGCGAATGAATACAACACGTATTTTGCTTTTCAGCAGAAAATTAAGGATTCCATTACAAAGATGTCTAATCTTATGCAGGTGGAAATGGTACCTGCCGGAGAATCTGCAAGACATTACTACAGTTCTTTTCAGGATCTGGCTCTTCACGGATCTTATAATGACATTCATCCGGGGCCTAAAGGAAGTTATCTTGTAGCGGCTTCAATGTATTCTGCGATTTTCCAGGATCATGTCTTTCCATCTCCTTTTTATAACGGACTGCCTCAAAACACTGCTGAAAATTTTCAGAATATTGCGGATCTTGTTTTTTTTAATAATCCTGCGCAATGGAACAGTAATTCATTTCATCTTCATTCGGATTTTATAGCTGGAATCAATGGAACAACTGTAAATTTTACCAATCATTCAGCAAATTATACTTCTATATCATGGAACTTTGGAGATGGCACCACCGATTCGACATTGAATCCGGTTCATCAATATACCTCTCCGGGAAACTATACGGTCTCACTTACTGTCAGCAAAAATTCCTGTGCAGAAACTTTCAGTAAAACAATTACTATTGGTTCTCTGGGAACTACGGATATTAATGTACAGCCTGAGCTTATATTTTACCCTAATCCTGTGAAAGATTTCTGTTACCTCAAAAGTAAAGAGAAAATGAAAGACATTATTGTTTATGATATGGCTCAAAGAAAGCTTTTCGACTGGAAAAACCTTCATGCTTATGATATAAAATTAGATTTTTCAACGTATGCTAAAGGCGCTTACATGATCAGTATTCTTTATGAAAACGATCTCAGGGAAAGCATTAAGATTATGGTTAAATAATTGCAAAAAGAGAACTCATCTGAGTTCTCTTTTTTATGGTATCATAATATGACCTGATTACAAAAGACTAGCCTGCAACAACTTCTTCTGCATATACCACACCTTCATAGCAGGCATTGTAAATCGCTTTCAACTCCTCCAAAACAGGCACTCTCGGGTTGAAACCTGTACAAGGGTCTGCTAAAGCATTGGCTGCGATATAATCAAGATTTTTATCCCAATCTTCCCTTGAGATTCCGAAATCTTTAATCGCTGATTGATTGTTGACTTCAGAACGTAAAGTCTCAATAGCCTGAGCCAATTCTTCGGTAGTTTCTTTGCCTATTACTCTTGCCAGATCAGGATAACGTTCTGTAGTCATAGCATTATAACGGATTACATTCGGAAGGAAAATCGCATTTGAAGCTCCATGAGGAATTCCATACAATGCTCCTACCTGATGAGAAAGAGAGTGAACAATACCCAGCCATGCATTGTTGAAGGCTAAACCAGCCATAAATGATGCATCATGCATATTCTGGCGAGCCTGGATATTATTGGGATTTTCTACTGCTTCTTTAAGGTTATCAAAAACAATCTCTAAACCACCTTTGGACAAAGCATCTGCGATATTGTTATCAATATTTGAAACATAAGCCTCTACACAATGTGTCAATGCATCAAGACCTGTATTGGAGGTTACATGGGCTGGCATTGAAGCACAAATTTCTCCATCAATAATAGCAATATCCGGTGTCAGTTCGTAAGAAACAACAGGATATTTTACTCCTTTCTCTCTATCAGTAATCACTGCTAATCCTGTAGTTTCAGTTCCTGTACCACTGGTAGAAGGAATGGCAATAAACTTAGCTTTATTTCTCAAAACCGGAACTGTGAAAGGTTTAATCAAAGCATCAAATTCTACCTCGGGATATTCGTAAAATACCCACATGATTTTTGCAGCATCAATTGCAGAACATCCCCCTAGCCCGATAATCCAATCAGGTTGAAAAGTATTCATTATTTCTGCACCTTTCAGGCATGTTGCCGATGAAGGGTCTTCCTCTACTCCTTCGAAAATCTGTGTTTCGATTCCTGCTTCATTAAGGTAAGCGATAGCTTTATCAAGGGTTCCGCTTTTTCTCATGGAACTTCCTCCTGTTACAATAACGGCTTTTTTCCCTTTGATATTTTTTAATTCATCAAGACTTCCCGCACCATGGAAGACTTCGCCTGCAATAAATAATTTGCTCATTTTTCTTATCTGATTTTAATGATACAAAATTAGACAAGCCTTCACAAACCCTGTTATACAAACGGGACTACACGTTATACATTTGCGCCAGTTCCTGCTGAAGTTCGGTGGGAGTTTCTTTGAGTTTTGCTTTTACAAATTTATTGAGGGCAGATGGGGAATTAAAACCAAGATCGAAAGCAATTTCCTTATGAGAAAGATCTGAAAACATCAGCTGGCGTTTAATTTCCGTTAAAATACGGTTATGTATAGCCTGAATAGCTGTCTCTCCACAATGCTTTTTGGTAATAGAGTTTAATTTTTTGGTGGTAATGGCCAATTTTTCTGCATAATACTGAACAGTTCGGTATTGTTTGTAATGCTCGTTCAACAGCTTTTTAAATTTTACATACATGGGTTGGTCTGCTGTTTTTTCATGCAAAACGGGATGCAGTCCGTGAATAGATTCAATAAGTCCCAAAAGAACAATTTTAATATAAAATCTGGCCTGTTCTTTCTTGATCAGTGTTGGCTGTTCGTAAATCTCTTTAATGATTGAAATGTTGTGTAAACTTTGTTCAAAGTCCTCATGTGAAAGCACCGTGCAATTGAGGTGTGTAGAAAGATTGACATTATAGGTACTCAGTTCATTTTTCAAAATATCAGAACAAAACAGTATTTCTTCAAACAGAATAATCTTCCCAATGAGATCTTCGCTGGAACCTGCAACAAAATGCACCTGTTCCGGAAATATCACAGAAATTTTTCCAGTTTTTATCCAATGAATTTTATCTTCAATACAAACCTGAAGTTTTCCCTGTTCTACAATAAAAATACAAAAATGGTCTTTTTTATGAGGTTTTGCATATTGATCCAAATGATCTTTATTCAAATCAAAAACCCGGAAAGACAGATTTTTATCTTCCTGTTTCTGAATATTCTTTTTAATCTCCAGTTTCTTCATAGCTCCTTTTACCATAGCAAATGTAGGATTAAAAAAAGTTATAATCCATTTATATCACAAATGAAAAGTATATCATTTCAGGATTTCAGTTTTAGATTATCTCAATGTAAGGTAGACTTCGAGGCATATATTATTAAAGAATAAGCCTTTGCCTCTGTGTTAAAAAAAATTATTTTTTTCAAATTTCATTCAATAAAAAAAGAAGCTCTCAAACAATATATTGAAAAAGAGCTCCTTATTAAGTTTTAATAATCTGCCTGTCCTATTTCAAGCTTACTTATTTTTCCTTCTTTATTAAAATGAAATTTAAAATACGCTTTAAAATCTCCATATTCATCACTGTGGAATGCTCCATATACAGAATTTCCATCATCCTCTACCTTATCTATGTTTACAAAGTTTTCAATAGTAATGGCATGGGTAGAAAATTCTTTCAGATTTCGCGGCTTCCCATCGTCCAGTAATAGGGCATCTTTAGCAAAAAAAGAAGTCCATTTTTTGATATCACTCGCTTGAAAAGCTTCAACAGCTTGTTTTACGGCCGTATTTTTAATTTTTGAAGTATCCATATTCTTTATTTTTCTGTGATGATGCTGATTTTGCTGTCCGCAAGCATGCAGGCTGCAGGTCATGATCAATATAAAGCTTAATGATTTAAAGATATTCATGGCATCATTTTATTGATTAGCACCTCCGTTCACCAGTAAATGCTGTCCATTCACAAACGAAGAAAGATCACTTGCAAAAAATTCCGCAATATTGGCGACATCTTCTACTTCTGCCAGTCTACCCATCGGGCAGCTATCAATTAATGATTTTCTTAATTCGGGATAGCTTCCTTCTTCCGCAAAGATTCCTGAATGATCTACAGCGAAAGGGATAATAGTATTCACCGTTACTCCACGGTGTCCTATTTCTTTTGACAGCACATCCACCAGATATCTCGGTGTCGTTTTACTGCCGCCATATACCGCCATGCCCTGAACGGGAAAAGCGGTAGTACTTGATGCCACATAGATAATACGTCCGTTATCTTCTATATTCAGAGCGGCCTGCTGCATCGTAAAATAAGCACCTTTGGTATTGATTGAAAACAATCTGTCAAACTGTTCTTCCGTGAACTCTGTTACAGGAGTTTCTACCATTTCAATACCCGCATTGGCAACGACAATGTCTATTTTCCCGAATGCTTTTCTGGCTTCATCAAAAAGATATCTGATCTCAGCTACTTTGCTTACATCTGCCTGTACAGAAATTACGTTCCCTCCCATCGCTTTGATGTTACTTTCCACCTCATCGGCAGAAGCTTTATCCCGTGAATAATTTAACACGATATCTGCACCCAAAGCGGCATAACGTTCTGCAATAGCTTTTCCTAAACCTCTTCCTGAGCCTGTAATAATGGCTACTTTATTTTGTAATGAATTCATTGTTTTTGATTTTTAAATTAAATAATAATGATATAAATAGTTGTTATTGAGCGGATGATTCCGGTAATTGTCTTTCATGGATCTTTTCAACGACCTTATTATTCAGCCAGGCAAATAAAAACCCTGAAATGATGGGGATCAGTAATTTTAATATAGGGAGTGGTTCCAGTGACGGATGAACTCCGAATAGAATAATTAACCCTAAAAACCATGCGGGTATGTTATTCAGCTTTTTAGTTCCTGCGAAGTAAGCTAATGATCCTATGTAAAAGAATACAGACAACGGAAATCCCAATGCTCCGATAAATTGTTCCAAAAATCCGGCGGTCACTTGTATCAGTATCGCCATCCCCATTCCCAGTACAATCTGTAAGAAGGCCCAAAGAGAGCTTTGCCACTTTTTACCGAAAATATAGAAACTTACCCAGGCTATGAACATCACCCAGGTGGGCCACTGCTGTGAAAAAGAAACGGTGACGGCAATGGCCCCGAAAAGACCGAATGCTGCGGCAATTGGTAAAGTTTTCATAATATATACGATTAATGATGTATTATGCCATAGCACCGTTCACTCCAATGGCTTGTCCACTGATCCATTTCGCATCATCCCCGGCAAGGAAAACTACGATTTTAGCAATATCAGTGGGCTCTCCCAAACGGTTAAATGCATTTAAGGAAGCCAGCCTGTCAATCACCTCCTGTGATTTACCGGTAGTAAAAAGTTCTGTATTGGTAGGTCCGGGAAGGATTGCATTGACGTTGATTCCTCTTCCCCCCACTTCTTTTGCAAATACGCGGGTCAATTGTTCTACAGCTGCTTTGGTTGCGACATAAGTTCCATAAGAAGGCATCATCAGTCTTGTCGTAGAAGATGAAAAGTTAATGATGCTTCCATTGTCGGCCAGCTTGGTAGCGGCCTCTCTTAAGGTATTGAATGTCCCTTTTACATTAATGTCGAATTGGCGTGAAAAGTCTTCATCAGTAGTATCTTTGATCAGCTTGGTAATCATAATACCGGCATTGTTTACGAGAACATCCAGTTTCCCATAATGGCTGATCGCCTGATCAAATAATTGTTGTACAGCCTCCGGATTGCTTACATCCGCCTGTAAGGCAATGGCCTCTCCTCCATTGGCTTTTATTGAGGCTACAACGTTTTCTGCAGAGTCTTTTCCGCCTGCATAGTTGACGATGATTTTTGCTCCTGCTGAAGCAAGTTGTTGTGCTACTTCAGCTCCGATTCCTCTTGACGCTCCGGTCACAAGGATCACTTTGTTGTTTAATGTGCTCATATTACTTTGTTGTATCAATGTTAATTTTGATAGGACAAAGTTGGCACATTACGCCCCCTGAGAACGTACAAGAATGATAGCAGGTGTTGCAAATATCTAAGATTGGTTGCCAAAATACTGTTTTCTGTATTCGGCAGGACTTATTGAAGTCTGTTTTTTGAAGTAATTGCTGAAATGAGGGGTTTCGAGAAAGCCTAAACGGGCTGCAATCTCTTTGATGCTGAGTTCCTCATTCTGAAGCATTACTTTGGCTTCAGTAGTCGCTTTGTCAGCAATCCATGAACTGATTGTTTTTCCTGTTTTACTGCTGATAACACTTGACAGATAATTGACATGCAAGGTCTGCAGATCAGCATAGTCCTGAACTCTTAGCTGAACATTGGTTTTTCCGTTGATCAGATCTCTGAAATGTTTTTCAACATTCAGTTTGAAAGTTTTAACGATCTGTGAACTGCGATTCCCTTCATAAATAGGATCATAATCCTGGAAAAAGTATTCTTTGATCTTTAACAGCAAGGCAATCACAAGAGCTCCGATAATCTTATTTTTATATAAAGAATGTCCTTTATACTCTTTGTGTATCAATGTATATAGTTCTTCTATCTGGCCGAATTGCTGCTGCGTCAAAACACGTGGAGATACAACTTCTGACAGAAGGAAAGAGAAATCCCGATAGACATCATCATGCACATATTCTTTCAAAAAGCTTTCTCCAAAAGTTATAAGGCACGTATGCTCCAGTTTTTCCCATTCGAAAATCCGGTAGTTTCCGGGGTTAGTAAAATATACGGTATCTGGGGTCACCTCAAACCGTTGGTCATCAATCGTATAATGTCCAAAAGCATTTTTTATAAACAAAAAGCTGAAGTAATTCGGACGGAAAGGTTCTGAACGGAAGGGTAAATCTTTAAACGTTTCTTCCAAATAATGAATGGTAAAGCCAGATTCCTTCTCCAGATAATCAATAGGAAGATCCAGCTGCTGATAGAGCTCGCGGAGTGTCCGAACATTCAGTTTATCGTTTGCCATTGCATTAATTTCAGGTAAATTTAAAAATTTAATTGAGGCTTCTTATCTTTTCTGTGCATATTCTTTTTCTTTTAAAATTATTTATCAGCCTGAAGCCTACTTCGCAGCTTTAAATCCTATTATGCTTGCCCTTAAAGATTAGGGAATCAATCATAAAAGAAAGCTTTTTAAGAAGGGTTTACAATAGATAATGTGGGTGAAATTCCTAAAATTTCTTCCTGCTGAGTGATATTCCATTAGGCTTAATCAAATCACTAAAATAAAATTAACTTATTGATTATATATAACTTACAACATCTACATTAAAAAAGTTGAAAAATATTTTGTTTTTATGACCAATCGGTCATATATTTGTACCCTAATTATGATTCATCATGGCAAAAGGGGAAGAAACCAGACAGTTCATTATAGAACAAGCCGCTCCAATTTTTAATACAAAAGGGATTGCAGCTACTTCTATGAGTGATATTATGGAGGCAACCAAATTGTCTAAAGGCAGTATGTATGTTCATTTTGAAAATAAGGAAGTTCTTGCCTGTGCAGCCGTTGAACATAACATGAAAATCTTAAGCGACAAGCTTCAAAGGACTTTGAGCGGACATAAAACTTCCAAAGAGCAATTATTGGCTTATATCGATTTCTTCAGTGATCCCAATCATCCACCGGTTGTTGGAGGGTGCCCTTTATTAAATTTTGGAACAGAGGCCGATGACACCAATCCTATCGTTAAAGAAAAAGTGAACCGTGCCATTAAACAAGGCCAGGATTTACTTTCTGGTATTATTGAAAAGGGAATTGCCAATAAAGAGTTCAAAGCAGACTGGAATCCGGCAGATTTTGCTACCGTTCTTTTTGCGATGCTTGAAGGAGGTCATTTAATGTCCAGAGTGTCTGGCAATAATGAGAGAATGGAGGTTGTTGGCAATAGTCTTAAAAAAATGATTGAAGAAAATAGCATGTAATTTTTTTTACCCTAAAAATGACCGATCGGTCATATGATAATAAAATTAAACTTTATAAAAAGTATACTCATAACAATTAATAAAAAACAAAACAATGTCAAAAACAGTTTTAATTACAGGAGCATCAAAAGGTTTTGGAAAAGCTTGGGCAGAAGCCTTTTTAGCAAAAGGTTACAACGTAGCAGCAACTGCCAGAAACGTAGAAACCCTTACTGATTTAAAAGATAAATATGGAGATTCTGTATTGGCTTTAACATTAGATGTCGACAAACGGGAAGAATCTTTAACTGTGGTTCAGAAAGTACATCAGCACTTTGGCAGCATTGATATCTTAATCAACAATGCAGGATATGCCTTAACAGGGGCTGTAGAGGAAACGAATGAGCAGGAAGCCAGAGCTCAGTTTGAAACCAATTTCTTTGGAACGCTATGGCTTACACAGGCTGTTCTTCCTATCATGAGAGATCAGAAAAGTGGTCATATCATTCAGGTTTCTTCCATTTTAGGATTGGCAACATTACCCACTATGGGACTTTATAATGCTTCTAAGTTCGCTCTTGAAGGATTAAGTGAAACTTTAGCTACGGAAGTGAAAGAATTTGGAATTCACGTGACTTTGGTAGAACCTAACGGCTATGCCTCCAATATCTGGCATACAGGAATTAACACCCAAAGTAATCCGGCATATGATGGCGTTAAAAAAGCCTTTGCAGAATCTGAAACCTCTTTTGGAAGTGTAGATGCTACAGCACCGGCCCTTATAAAATTGGTAGAAACGGAAAACCCACCATTGCGTTTATTGCTTGGAAAAGTAGCTCTTCCATTTGTAAAGCACAATTATGAACAGCGATTAAAACTTTGGGAAGAATGGAATGATGTATCTGTAGAAGCTCACGGATAGTCTTTCAAAGAAATACGATCATAAAATAAGCTCCGTTTTTGTATAAAACGGAGCTTATTTTATCTTTTTTTAAGAAGTTTTTTATTTTCTCAATTCACAGATCTCTTTTACCAATTTCGGATACATCTTCTGGAGATCGGCCCCTTCTTTTGGCTCTCTGTTCATCTGGCGGTCCATACTGTCATAATGATTATCAGGATACCGCTCATCCACCGCATCTCTTATTTCTGACTCATCATCGTTATCATGATTTTCGGAGTAAGCTTCATCTGAGACATACAGAAGTCCCTCCCCCCAGCAATCACCGATATTAAAGCTGTATTTTCCACTTACAAATGACTGGATATCTTTTGTAATGTCTTCAAAAAATTCTTTTCCTTTAAGGAGCAGCCAGCAGCGGAAATAAATAAATCCGTCATCAGAAAGGAAGCCATCAAAGACATAGGTTCCGTTTTCTGACTTGAAATCACCTTCAAGGATAAAGGAAAGTTCAGCAATTTCGGCGGTATACAGTTCGTTCAATTTTTCCTGAAGCGTCTTTTCAAAAAGTATAAGCCTTTCTTTTCCAAATTTAGCAAGATTGGCTGTTAGATTTTCCAGGTGTTCATCCATATCATATTCGCTCCAATGGGCTTTTTTATAGGTATTGGATTTTTCGATCGCTTCCCAGAAATAAATATCTGCTTTTTCATTTTCTGAAAGTTCTTTTTTCTGAGGAACCTCTTCGTTCTCCTGAATCTCGGTATATCCTTTTTTTATCTTTTGGCTGATGAGTTTTTCAGATTCCCGAATGCATTCTTTTTCGTCGGCAAATTCTTTACTGGTTTCACGTCCTTTGGTTCCGGTTTTCCCGAATGCTATTTTTTGTGTAGTTCCTGAATATTCAATATTCCAGAATTTATCAGAAAGTTCTTCCTGATTGATAAAATTTCGTTTCATAAAAGCTTATATAATGTGATAGGCAGCACAACGAAACTACAAAAAAAATGAGAAATGAACGGCTTTCCTTAGTATTTCTTTTTCACCTGATTCATCCTTATATCCCCTATCATTTTCCTGTTCACCATCTGGAATGTCTATTTCGATACGAAATATGACTACTTGAACAAATTACCTGTTTCCCAGGCACTTCTCAGAGCATAATTTTGTCTCATCAAAAAAGAAAAACAAATCTAAATCTAATACAACAAAAACAATGAAAACAACAATTTCCACCATCCTGTTAGCAGCCACTTTTACTCTAAGTACTCCTGCTATTTCCAAAGCGCAAAATAACAAGGAGACTTCCTTATCATCAAAATCTGATTCCAGTATCCGCGCTTTTCATATCAACATCCCGCAATCTCAGCTGGACGAACTGAAAAAACGAATCTCTGAAACCAGATTCCCGGATAAAGAAACCGTAAAAGATGCTTCCCAGGGAATTCAACTCGCACAGTTAAAAGAACTGATTACTTATTGGGGCAACGGATATGATTGGCGAAAAGTAGAAAATAAACTCAATGCTCTTCCCCAATTTGTAACAAAGATTGACGGTATTGATATTCAGTTTATCCATGTGCGTTCAAAAGAATCCAACGCCATGCCTGTCATCCTTACCCATGGCTGGCCAGGTTCTCCGCTAGAGTTCATCGATGCTATCGGTCCGCTGACTGATCCCATAAAGTATGGGGGAAAAGCAAGTGATGCATTTGATGTCATCATACCAGCTATTCCGGGGTATGGTTTTTCAGAAATCCCCACGGAATTGGGCTGGAATCCTGATCGCGTTGCCAAAGCCTGGGATGTGCTGATGAAAAGACTTGGCTACAAAAAATATGTTTCCGAAGGTGGTGACCACGGCTCTGTAATATCTGATGCATTGGCCAAACAGGCTCCTTCAGGTCTCCTGGGTATCCATCTTACTATGCCCGCCACTATTCCCTCCGATCTGGTAAAACCTATCAATGCCGGTGATCCAGCGCCAGCCGGACTTTCTGCTTCGGAACTGCAGGCTTATAACGCAATGAGTACTTTCTTTGGACGAAATGCAGCGTATGGAGGAATGATGGTAACACGCCCACAGACTACGGGTTATTTACTTTCTGATTCACCAGGTGCTTTAGCAGCATTTCTTTACGAAAAGATCGCGGAATGGAGTGAAAGCAACCTTCACCCTGAGAATGTAATAGGCCGTGATAAGATTCTGGATGATATTACCCTGTATTGGCTTACCAATACCGGTGCATCTTCTTCACGTTTCTATTGGGAAAATAATAAGAACAACTTCAGCTCTGAAGCACAAAAAACAAAAGATATAAAGGTTCCTGTAGCCATTTCAGTATTTCCTCATGAGATCTACCAAGCTCCGGAAAGCTGGTCAAAAAGTGCCTATCCTACATTATACTATTATCATAAGGCATCAAAAGGAGGACACTTTGCTGCATGGGAACAGCCACTGGTCTTTACAGAAGAGCTTAGAGCAGCATTCAAAGATCTAAGAAAAAAGCTTTAACAGTCATATTGTTCAATCTAACTCAATAATAAAAATATGGAATCAAACAGAATTCAAGAAGTAGAAAATACAACCGTAATAAATATTAGCAAAGTAATATATTCTGGGAATGTTGTCGTAACCGGGGGAAGAAATGGGGAAGCAAAAAGCAATGATGGTAAACTCAACATAGAACTGACATCCCCCGGCACGAAAGGAACCGGTACCAATCCGGAACAGTTATTGGCAGCGGGATGGTCGGCATGTTTTATTGGAGCCATGCATTTAGGGGCATCTAAAACCGGCGTTGTTCTTCCTCCAGATCTGGCGGTCAACACTTCCATAGATCTGGCTACCAATGACGAAGGATTTTTCCTGCAGGCCCATTTACAGATCCATTTACCGGGGCTGCCAATGGATGAAGCCAGAAAGGTTGTGGAAACAGCCCATGCAACATGCCCCTATTCAAAAGCTACCCGTGGTAATATCAATGTAAAGATAGATGTTGTGTTGTAGTTAGTACCGGAAATAGTCTTAGATGATTTTCTGGTTAATAAGTCTTCCTTGCTTTGGCAGGGAAGATTTTTTTATGATAGGAAAGGATTTTTATAATGAATACTCTCTCTTGGCATTGTAAAATTTATTAATTAGTTTCTCCTATTTCCATAAATATTTTTAACCTAAACCTTTTAAGCCGACTATCAATAAAAAAGATAAAACTGAAATATTATAAAGTATAATTTCAACATTTAACGCTTACATTTTTTCAAAACCCAAAAACTGCATCAATCATTATACAAATTTTTCAATTTAACTTATATAAACCTTTAAAAACAAACACAATACATATTATAAATGAAATTAATAATATGACTTAAAGCTATTGGTAAAATCTATTTTGTCAATAGAGAATACATTAATTTTACAAAAGAAAATAAAACACAATATTGAATATATTTTAGAATAAATTTCCAATATACATATAACACATATTAAATAAAATTTAGAAAATTATTTTATTGACTAAAAACTTAAAAAACACTTTATTCTTATTTTCTATTTTCTTTAAAACTAATATTCCATTAAGCTTTTTTAAACTAAGCATTGAATAGCAAAACCTACTATTATTATAAAATAAGGTGTATGATTATACATCTATAGGTAAGAAAAACCTTAATCCCTCATTTTTTACCCTGGCTCAAAACTATTTTGAATCAGAAATTATGGAGACAAATTTTGTCTCTTAAACAAACACGCACATTAATGAAATCCCTACAACAACAGCTTAAATCCATTTTACCCTTTTATAAAGGGGTTTGGATGCTGTTGTTTGTTTTTTTAATGATTCCAACACTCAACGCTCAGAGTTTTTATTATAAAGAAGGTACCCAAATTACAGTACTTGAAAATGCAACATTATATATTACCGATTCAGGAGTAGTGCAGAAGAACAGGTTAAGGAATTTTGAAGGGAACACTGTAGCCAAAAAACAAGTTTTAAAGGGAGTGAAGGGGTTCTCATTTAATAACAAAAAAAACAAATTCCTTTCCAAAAAAATAAAAAAGGAAGCAATAATAAAGCCTTCCAAAGAAATTATAAAAATTGAGCGTAAAGCTGAAACCGTCCAATTTGTAACATCTACTCCAGACAATTTCTTTTCTATCTACCAAAAAGGAAATGCCATTTCAGCATCTGTTACCGTTCATAGCTCCCTGAAGTATTCAATTGAAAATAAAACGCTTAAAATTTCTCACGAATATCTCAATACTGATGATAATAAGATCATCAACAATAGTTTTGTCTTTTTTAAAGACTATTATTTATTCCAATATAAAACCCGCCCTCCACCTTCTGAATGCATTTAAAAGAAGAATGTATTAGTATTTAATTTTAAAAAAATCAAGGTGAAAAAACACAATATATTAATGAGTATATTCCTGATAGCGAATATATTCATGCTCACAAAAGCCCAAAGTCCGGGCGGAATTATCCCTCAACTATGGTATAAAGCCGATGCAGGAATAACTTCTTCTGCAGGAACTGTAACTCAATGGAACAATAGCGTTCCTTCAACAACTTATAATCTTGCCCAGCAAGGAGCAGCAGGTACTACGCCAGCTTACAACACAAGCCAGATTAATTTCAATCCGTCATTAAGATTTGATGGTACAAATGACCGCCTGGCAGCTCCTAATGTTCCGTTAACTGCAACAACTACTGCAGCTGCCCCTTATGAGACATCACAATACATTGTGTATAGAAAATTAGGGACTACTTTCCTACCCCTGTATTCCCACTCTAACGGTTTTGGTGGAACGTGGAATGTTGGAGGAAATTCTGACGGAGGTATGCTTATCACTAACCGAAGCATGATTACCTCCACTCCAACTACAAATGAAGTCCGTCTACAATCAATGGACGGAACCTCCAATTCAGCGAATGTATATCTTAACGGACAACTTAAGAATTTTACATTTGGAAATAACAATAGTACGGCTACTGCTAGTCCTAGCACACAAAATTTCTGGGTAGGCGCTCAGGGAACTAATAATTTTGCTAATGCTGATATTGCAGAAATTGTAGTTTATAATACAAATAAAGGAACGGAACGTCCTCAAATAGAAAGCTATCTTGCATTGAAATACGGAATTACAAAATCCGGTGATTATGTTGCTTCTAACGGAACAGTGTATTGGCATATACCTACAAATAGCGGTTATAACAACAATATCACAGGTATTGCACGGGATGATAATTCTGCACTGAATCAAAAGCAATCCATGAGCATCAATCCGGGACAGCAGATTTTAATTGGATTAACGGGTATGGCCAATACCAATACAGCCAACACCGGTACATTAATCAACCTGCAATCTCTTGTCATTGGAGATAACGGATTAGCAAAAGCACCAACAGTTCCAATCTCAAGCATTTCAGGAGTTAATTATCTTTTTAGCTCTGTCTGGAAGGTTCAGAACACAGGTTCTGTAGGAACAGTACGAGTGATGTGGCCACAAGGATTAAGTAATTTAAAATTGGTTCAGAATAACTTAGATCCTACTTTTGCAACCGGGAATACCGTGACCGATATGTCAGCCAACACGCAAACCATCAACGGAGTTGTATATAATTATGCTGATGTCTCGCTCACCAACGGACAGTTTTTTACTTTGGCAGCGCTTGTACAGGCTCCGGGAGGAGTTACCACTGGCCTGAAATATTGGTACGATGCAGGTGTTACGGCTACTTTAACCAATTGGACAGACAGAGCCAGTGGGTTTACCGTGAACCAAAGCGAGGCTGGAACTGTTTTACTAACCGGTGGTGATGCCAATAGTAATTACAACCCTTTTTATACCTTCAATGCTACAGATGCTATACATTTTACAGGGGTTGTAGATCAAACTGTTTTAGGCAGATTACATACTACTTTTGCGGTAGGGGCAAAATCCGGAAATACCAATGGTATCTATAACCATATTTTCAGATTCGCCAATATTCCTACAAATGGAGCCGCGCACAGTTTTGGTTTGGGTATTGATAATACATTTAGCCCGATAGGAGATTATGTAACCCTGCATTATGTGGATGCAGCTGTACCTAATGTACAGAATACTTCCGTTTCTCCGGTTTTAAATAAAATGATTTTACTTGGAGCACAGGCAAGCTCAATAGTGAGTGGTAATAATAAACAGGTAGGCTATAATGGAAATTTCACTACATTTTCAGGAGCTATCAGTGACGGGAGTCTTTATCCTAATCTTCAGATTGGTGGTGGTGTATATGGCTTCGCAGGAAGAACACCCGAAATTGCCTATTATAATGTGAGCTTATCTACTCAGGACAGAGATAAAGTAGATTCTTATTTTGCCATAAAGTATGGTATCACATTAGTACAGCCTCAAAACTATATTAATTCTGACGCTGCTGTGGTCTGGAACTCTTCTACGAATACAGCATTTAATAATAATATTTTTGGTATTGGAAGAGATATTTTTGGTACTCTGGATCAAAAAATTTCCCACAGTATTAATGACAACAGTATCCTTACTGCATCAACGGTGAATGATTTCACCTCACCCAACTCTACAGTCACCAGAACTTCATTGGCTGACAAAGGATTCATGATGTTTGGTGATAATAATATCAATACAGGTACAACTCCGGTGAGCTGCCCGGCTTTGGAAAGCGGCACTGAAAGAATCAACAAAACCTGGCTGGTACAGGAAACCGGCACTGCAGATGCTGCTTATTTTCAGGTTGATTTATCTTCTTACAATATCAACAGTGAAATCGCTTTATATGTTGCTGATGACAGCGGATTTACAACCAACACCGCTTTTATGCCTGCTGTAAGTGTAAGCGGAGGAAAAGCAGTATTCTATTACAATTTCAAAAACGGACAGTATTTTACTGTAGTGGGTAAAGTAGGTCCTATTGCCTGCCAGACCTGTAATGGAGGAAAGCAGACGTTGCAGAATGCTCAGGCATGGTTTAACGGGGGAACAACGGGAATGAATAATAATACGTTAAGCAACGTTCCCTTAACTGGAGCAACGCCTGCCAGCGGTGCATTATCTGCTGACATCAGCGTTACTTATCCGTCAGGTGTGGAATGGATCCCTACTTTTTTCCCTAGAATGTTTGGTACATGGACTCAGCTATCAAGATATGATGATCTGAATGGGGCTGCAGGTAAGGTATCTTATACCGTAAATCTAAAAGATATCAACGGAAGTAAAGCTGCTAAAACAAGCTTCCAGGTTGCGGGTATCACTAAACTTGCCGGACAAGCTGCTATGGTAAAAATAATTGGTTACTGCGGAACCACTCAGGTGACTCCAAAACTTAATTATGCCTACAATTCTACCCCTGAGCTTAACGCTTTACTGAGAAGATACACCATTGACAATTCAACGGGTACAGCGATCGGAACGGAACCATTTTTAGATTTTCTCGATTATGCAACGGTGAATGTGGATTTTGAAAAACCGGTTGAAAAAATTGTAATAGAATGGACCATCAACAGAGATCAGGTATTCAGCAAGGTAGATTTTCTTTATATCAGTGATATGTCATTTGTATGTGTCAACCCTATTGAACCCAATGCGGATAACGTAAATGTTATTGCATCTTATATTGAAAGCCAGCTGCCAACGTGTGAGGAGGCCACATTAAAGCTCAATATTAAAAATAACAATTGTATCTCTAAAGCTATTAACATCAGCAATGTTTTGCCATCAGGATTACAGTATGTGGCAGACAGCTATGTAGGACTTGGAACGGAAACACCTGCTTATTCGGGACAGAACTTCTCATTGAATAATCTTACAGTGCCTTCAGGAAACTCTTACCTTTATATCAAAGTAAAACCTTCCGGTGCCGGCACGTATGCTACTTATTTCAATTATACGGTAAACGGAGGAATCAACAATCCTACCCCTTACAGAAGTGATGATGACAGCGGTGCTTCAGGATACCAGGATACCAGCATTACTTTTACAGCAAGCACTGTCATTACAAAACCAACAGTAACAAAATCGGTCAACAGATGTTTTGGGACTTCTTCAACAGAGCTGGAATACACAGTTAATATCACTAATAATGATGCAAACCCTATTACCAGTGTTGAATTCATGGATAACCTTGATGCTGCTCAATCTTATGTAGCCGGATCTTTGGTTCAGAATAATTTTACAGCTAATGGAACAGCCAGCTTCACAGGAGGACTCCTTTATATCTCAGGAATGAGCATAGCACCTGGACAAACCGCGGTAGTTAAATTTAAGGTCAACACCAATAACTCTGCTACAATGGCTTATACAGATACTAACGGAAGCAAATACCTCAACAATCAGGCTACTGTTTCTGTAGATCCTCAGTCTCAGTGCGGGGCAGCCAATTCCGTAGGTTCCAACCTGTTAAAAATCCTTGCGTGTACTTCCTGTACGAAAGACCCGAATACCTCTCCTGCCGATACGATTACAAAAATTGGGATTACAATCCAGACCAAACAGAACGGATGGCCGGAAAACATTCCTAATGGCGCAGTTGCACTGGAATCAAAAACCAAAGGATTTGTGATCACACGTACTCAAAGCTCAGCTATTGTAAATCCGGTAGAAGGTATGCTGATTTATGATACAACAGACAAGTGTATGAAGCTTTACAATGGAACTTCCTGGCATTGTGTGGTAAGAAGCTGTAATGAATAATAATACAAAAACCAATCAAAATGAAAAAAATAATCATAATAACAGCCGTTCTTTTCAGTTTCTTTGTTATAAAGGCACAGGTTGGCATGGGCAAAGCTTCTGTAGATGGAGATGCTATACTTGATTTTCCTTTATCCAACACAGGAATTATCCTTCCTATCGTGGAAGCCCTTCCAACTGGTTCGGCAGCTTCCAACGGAACATTTCTTCTGGATAAAACTGATATTACAGTGAAAATGCGTGAAAATGATGTTTGGGTTCCTCTGTCTGATGCAGGAACCCTTACAGGAACAATGCCCAATGCTTCTGCAGAAGCCGGAGGCGGAGTCATTATAGGGGCAGCCAGTTCTCCTGCACAAGGAGTTCTTGTCCTGGAATCAACGAATAAAGCTTTGGTATTACCAAAAGTAAATAATCCCGTAGCCAATACAAAAAGTCCTGTAGCAGGTACTTTATGCTATGATACGGTAAGTAAAACCATTGCTGTATTTGACGGTTTAAAGTGGAGTTTTTGGAAATAAAGACATATTAACAGTAATATTTAACAGTAAGGTCGGCATTCAGGTGCCGGCCTTTTTTATATTTTAAATATCAATTTCTTAAAATGAATGAATTGAATGCTGGAAAACGATTATTGATGGGCCAGATTATCGTTTCTCTCGTTTTTGATAGTCGTTATATATTCAGAAGGAGTGATCCCCTCAATTTGTTTAAAAACCCTGTTAAAAGTCGACTGATTTGAAAACCCGGATTCTGTATAAATATACATCAGGGTAACTTTACTGATATCATTTTCATAAAGCAGCTTCTTTACATTATCAATTCTGCAGATATTCAGGTAGTGATTAAAGTTTGAAAAGCCATTTACCTTAATCGATTTAGAAATATACAAATTATTAGATTTCAAAATGTTAGATAATTCTGAAATCGTAAAATCTACATTTTTAAAGTACCCTTTTTCTTCTACAATCATTTTTACATCATTAAAAAGGGCCAAATATTTTTCTATATTTTCATTTTCAGACAAAATGGTTCTGTCTTTTTCAATAGGTTCTACCGATGAAATAAAGCCTGCATCTTCAAGTGGATTATCTTTTTCATTATTCAAGTTATTTTCCCGGGAAAGCTTTACCTGCTTGAAAATATGTTCTTCTATTTCGGCTTTTCTTATTTTCTCATTATAATAAATTAAAATACTAATCACAGCAAGATTCACCAATCCTACAAACGTATCCGAGATCACAATTATTTTAACATTTTCAAGCTTAAAGTAATTAAAATCATATAGTTTGGTCAAAATACTGACGGCAATGATGATGAGAAAGGTGTAGATAGAATAGATGTAGATGTATTTTTTTCCAAGAAAAATATGGGCTCCAAGGGGGACGGGTAAGAGCCACATCGCCGTAGCAGCAGAATATTTCCAAAAATCCAGCATGACAAAACCTGCAAAAATAGGAGCGTAAGTCATGTAAAGATGAACGAGAAGTTTTATGTTATACGCCTTACGAATGATCATAAAAGTATAAAACATAAGAATGGCATATACAAATGTACATATTCCGAAAAATGAATCATTAATAACAAAATAAAATACCAAAGAATATCCCAGCAGTATTCCAGACATCAAATACACATATTGGGAGATTAATTTCCTTTTTAGTGCATCTACAGATCCATCAATAAATTCTCTATCAGTTATCATCTTAATGTTTTTCAAAAAAAGCTTACACAAAATACTGAATATCAAAAACTTAAATTACACCAATGAAATTCAAAATTACATTGAAGTTCAAAATTTCTGATTGTTTATATTCTTTAATTTTGCTAAAGTAAGTTACAAATTTAACAATATATGATTACATTCAAAGTAATAGGAATTTTTAATTAATTTACAATTTCTTAATATATAATTCTTTATATAAGGAGAAATTGTATAAAATACACTGTTAATGCAATAGAAACACAACTATAACCGAAAAAAAAGCATGTAATGAAAAAGAAAGAAAATGAAATTGATTTTCAAATATACTTAAAAACACAAATTTTGATAAAAATATAAGAGCAGATGGCATTCTATTCAAAATAGACCAGAATATGTAATCTGTTAAACACGAATGATGATTTTTTTAGCATAGCGGCTATACAGACTGTTTTCCTAATTTCCCGATTTGATTTTCTACAAAACCCTTATTAATGTATTGATGATACATTAGTATGACTCTGTATAGCCCTTTCAATTCCTAATACAATGTAAACCCATGAATTTTAAAGATATAAATATAGGCTTTATGGTCCACAAGCGGGCTGTGGAATGTAAAATAGAAATGGCTCGACTTTGTAAGTTTTTCAATTGTCATGAAAATGATATTTTAAAGATGTATAACTCCAAAAGTCTTGATTCCGGAATTCTTTTAAAATGGAGCAAAATTCTGGAATATGATTTTTTCCGGTTTTATTCTCAGTATTTGATTCTATACTCTCCGGTATCAGCAGAAACGAAAATAAAAAGAGATAACGAAAGCTCTCAAATGCCTCAATTCCGTAAAAATATTTACACGAAAGAGGTGATCAACTTTATGCTGGAATTACTTGAAAAAGGAGAAAAAACGAAAAGTCAGATCATTACTGAATATAATATTCCCAAAACTACTTTGTACAAATGGATAGAGAAAAACAAAAAATAACTCAGCCCTACTATAAAAAGATCTATTCGGATATTCTTATCAGAAAATTTCCAGAGAAGATCGATGACTGCCAATCAATATTATCTAAAGGAGAGCTTAATGTTTTGGATATTATTCAGCTTAATCAAAGGATTTTTGGATGTCATGAGGTCTCTTCGGACAATCAAAAGCTTCGTTCCTATGACGACTACTCTATTGTAAAGATACTAGAATATCAGAAAAAGCATAACCTCAACAATACCCAGCTGTCTCTACATTTTAAGCTGAGCAGAAATACCATCACAAAATGGAAAAACAATTATGAGGTTTAAATTCTGAAATCTCATTTCACACTAAGGATAAAAAATATTTAAACACAAAATTAATGACTAAAATTATTTCAACAGTACTCTTAATCAGTGCTAGTATTTCTATGTGCGCGCAAAGCACTGGAAATGTTGGGATCAATACAGCTACTCCTGAAAAGGAACTGACAGTAAACGGAACCATGAAAACATCAGGGATGACCTTAAAAGATCCCATTGAAAAACTGGGAGCAGATGAAAATTATTCTTTTTTAATCAAATCTCCGGCTCCACAGAACAAAATTACTTCTTATAATGATTCTTTTGTGCCCACTACTCCTGCGCCAATTAACCTTATCCAGTATAAAATTACCTGTAACAGCGAAGACAAGGATTGGGTAGATGAATATGATACCAAAATTAATTCAACTAAGTTTTTGGTTGTCATTGCCTCTCATGGGTTTACACAGCCCGTATTTACCTCTTATTCAAACTGGATTACTCCTATCCCTGAAATTTTTGCTTACAGCTCCAATGGGACATGGAAGCTTAGGGCAGATTATGTAGGTTTCTCAACGGATGATGCTCTTCCCAATGGTGTCTGGACACTCAATTTACTGGTTTTTGACAGAGCATACACTAAGGAAATCACTTCTGCACAAACCGTGAACACTTCCGGAACAGGTGCTGCACTTGCCCCTTTAATCCAATAATTAAAATCGTATGAAAAAAATAACCACCCTTTTATTTGCAGTATCTACTTATTTCAGCCTCAACGCACAGGTTGGAATAAACACAAAAAACCCGCAAGGGACTCTTGATGTTACAGGAGGAACGCTGATAGAATCCTATGTAATTGATACTGTCAATTCATATGCAACAGGCAATTATTATCTTCTTACGCGTTCAAAGGACACCACACCAATAGGAAAGGTAAAACTTCTTGATATTTCGCTTCGAAATGTAGCTCCTGTTAATACCTATAATATCATTCTCAAAAATGTCAGCCAGACTGATGTTGTCAATTTGAACACTGGACTGGAAAAGGATAAATATATCGTTGCGGTCACTGGTGCGGTCTTTACAGATGCTATACCGGCTGTCAATACAACCACCAGTATCAAATCATTTGGTGCCTATTCTACAGAAGTAACTTCTGTAACAAGCGCCGGAAAAGTGTATAATGCCATTAACCTGAGTTTTAAGGGCGCAGGTACAACCTCAGCCCAGAACGGAAGCTGGTCATTGACTCTTTGTGTGTATGAAAAAGCATTAGTTAAAGACTGGGGAACGTATACCGGAACTGTAAACAACTCATTTACAGGAGTTTCAACAAATACCCCAATAGGACTTCAATAACCGATTATGAAAAGAAAAATTTACAGCATGATCATCTTCTTTTTAGGATTATTCATCAATGCTCAAAATACAAAAATAGGAATTAATACATCAACCCCTACGGAAACACTGGATGTAAACGGTTCAAGCTATACCCATTCTTTATACCTAAGGAATCCCGGTGAGCCAGACAAAACAGGAGGACATTTTCTTGCCACTTCCCAAAACACAATGGACCTCTATGATCCAACTCTTGAAAGCAGTGGCTTGTTCAATTATATCAAGCTTACCCTTTCAGGAGTTCCTTCAACAGGAGTCACAGATTATGATACCAAAATAGATGCTTCCAAATTTTTGGTTGTCGTTCATAACTATTCATTCCAGCTTAATAATGGCTCTACACAAGTTGCTCTTGATTACGGTGCCAACGGTATCAATGATAATAAGCAGGGCTCCCCTAATGTCAATACTTTTAGAAGCAACGGAACCTGGCATATCAAAGCCAACTTTATAAACAGTACATTACAGAAGTATTCAAACCCGGATGGCACTTATAATAATTTTAAAGTGAGTTTGTATTTAATGGCTTATAAATACCTGATTACAAAACAAAATATTAATGATGATACTAAAGATCTGGGAGGTACCACTGGTAATGCACAAACATTAAATAAACCTTCTGGTTTTTAACATAATTTCCCTTTTTTTTAATTTCATCCCAGGAATTTATCATTCCTAAAAAACTGACTGCCAGCCCTCTATTTAAGGTGAAATAAGGGCTGCAGGAGGTTTTTTTGAGTATTCATAACTTCAGTCAAAAATAGATTATGATGATGAGTTGAAAATAAAATATGTACACTAATTTCTGAATTCTTTCTTCTCACTTAAAGAAAAAGAGCTTACTTAGCATAACACCCTTATTACAGGGTGTTTTTCATTTTCTCTTCCATTGTTCGATAATTGGATACATCATATACCTTGACCTTTTCGTTTTCTATTTTAAACTCTTCACCCTTTGAAATATAATTGGATATTGTGAATGGATCTACGTGACATCTATTTAAATGCATCATTAATCTATTTAAAAATAAAGCTAAAACATCAACTGGAGAACTTCTGTAATCAACAATCTCATTTATCTTTATATGATCGTCAGCAACTAAATGTTTAAACTTTCCATCAATAATAGAACCGTGCATTCTATAGCCATCATTAAGAATTAAGAGATCATTACAAAAGAGATCAATAGGTTCTCCTACATTAGTTTTCATGAGATCTCCATTAATTGCAAAAATAAATGTAAATAAAGGATTCTTGTATTTCTGTCTTATGTCAAACATCAATACATCTCTCATGTCTGCATCAACTGCCGAAATACCATAAAAAGTATTTTCTACCAATTTTCTTTTCATTACATTTCTATAATGGAAAATATTTTCAGCAAATTTAGATGTATGTTCCTGTTTTAATGTTTTTTTTATTTCACCTATAGCTAAAACAGATTCTATTGGATAATAAACAGTGCCATTTCTTGATTCAAAAAACTTAGGAGTGTTTAATCTATCGAATATTATGATGTCATATTGGTTACTCACATTTCCCATTTCGTCAATAATCTGGCCTTGTTTAACCATATATCTTTCTGGAAGGAATAGGCTTAGTTTTGATCTAATCAACGTCTCAACTTCAGCGCCTGACTCATTTATATTCGATGCTTTATGAAGTAAATTAGATCTTTTGTCAGCATCAATTATTTCATCTACAATTATTTGTATTGCATCTCTAAAATTAAAGTTCTTCATAGGATAGTCTTTTCACAAATATAAAAAAATGCCCTCTGAAAAAGAAGGCTTGTGTATTATTGGGAAGCTACTATTTTTGCCGGGACCGGATTTTTCTTTCTTGATCTCCTCCTACCTCTTCTACATCTCCTTACAAGTCTTCCAGATTTCCAAAGCGTTTTTGCTTCAATTGCTTGTAAAATGAGGGGGAAAGACCTGTTATTTTTTTAAACTGATTAGAAAGGTGGGCAACACTGCTGTAGTTTAGTTTATAAGAGATTTCTGTAAGATTGAGCTCATCATATAGCAGTAATTCTTTTACCTTTTCTACTTTATTAATAATGATAAAATGTTGCAGGGTCATTCCTTTCACTTCAGAAAAGGTATTTGCCAGGTAGGTATAATCGTATCCTAGCTTTTCACTTATGTAATCTGAGAAATTTTCTTTTGGAAGTGCATCTGAATAGTGTATCATTTCTATGACAACATTTTTTATCTTTTCTATCAGGATACTTTTTTTATCATCTAATACCTCAAGTCCTGTTTTAAGCAGGTTTTCTTTCAGTATTTGTCTTTGTTTGGGGCTAATATCATCCAATAGAACTACAGTCCCCAGATCGACAACAGCATTTTTAATGCCCAGTCTTTCCAGTTCCTGATGGACAACCATTTTGCAGCGCAAGCTTACCATATATTTTATGTACAACTTCATTATCCTTACCAATTACTTCATTAACAGTAATTTACTCAAAGTTAGTCTATTAAATCCGGAATATCTATGATTTATATAACAAATTCAAAGACTATTACAACGCTTTCCTTTTTTAATGGTTGAAATTTACAGGGAACAAAAATATTTCATAATGTCAAAAGAAAAAGACGGAAAAAAGAAATCAGACAAAACTCCAGCTGTAAAATCCCTGAAAGAGAAACGAGAAGATAAGATGAACAAACGAAAAGACAGGGAAAACGAAGCCCGAAATACCGGTAACTAGATGGTAACTCTGAAAAAAGAAGGGATTATACTTAGAAAAACCGAATTAGCTTTTGAAAGTGAAGGTGTTTTAAATCCCGCAGTTATTCAGGAAAACGGAAAAATACATTTATTTTACAGGGCTGTTGCAAAGAATAATTTCTCCAGTATCGGATACTGTATATTGTCAGATTATAAGACGATAGAAACTCGTTTGAGCAATCCGGTTATCATTCCTGAGTTTGAATACGAGAAACATGGTGTTGAAGATCCAAGAATTGTAAAAATAGATCATTTATTTTATCTTACCTATACCTGTTACGACGGAATCAATGCATTGGGAGCACTCGCAATATCCAAGGATTTTACATCTTGGCAAAAACTGGGAATTATTGTTCCAAAGATTCCCTATAAAAAGTTTAAACTTTTAATAGAATCCCAAGCGGCAATAGCAGGAAAATACGAAAACGCCAATACATTCTCGCCTATTCAGGAAAAGAATAAGGATCTCTTCATATGGGATAAAAATGTGATCTTTTTCCCAAGAAGAATCAAAGGGAAGCTTTATTTTCTTCATCGCATAAGACCTGATATCCAAATTGCAGGTATAGAAAATATTGAAGATCTTAATCCTAGTTTCTGGAAAGATTATTTCCTTCATTTTGAAGATCATATCCTCTTATCACCTCAGCATGAGCATGAGATAAGCTATATCGGTGGAGGATGTCCTCCCATAGAAACTGAGCATGGATGGCTTTTGATCTATCATGGGGTACATAATACCATTGACGGATATGTTTACAATGCTTGTGCTGCTTTATTGGACCTTGATAACCCTGAAAAAGAAATCTCAAGACTTCCCTACCCTCTATTCAAACCCGAACAGCAATGGGAAAAGAAAGGAGAAGTCAATAATGTCTGCTTTCCGACCGGAGCTATCGTAGAAGGAGATACACTCCGTATTTATTACGGGGCCGCGGATGAAAGAATTGCTGTTGTTTCTTTAAATATCACAGAATTATTGAAAGAATTACTACAGTACAGCGTATAATAGATTGTACGGAATATCAGACTTTAAAATAGATATCAACATGAATAAAAATATAAACCCAAACGTGGAGGAAAAGACAAAAAGAAGATCTGTCCAAAGTAAAAAAAACACAATTAATTATAAACCAGAGATTATCTTCATAAGTACTTTTCCTCCTAAGGTGTGCGGTATTGCAACGTATTGTCAGGATTTGATAAAATCTCTTCAGATAAAATTCAGAGAATCGTTCAAAATAATCATCTGCCCAATGGAAACGGAGGATGAAAACTATCATTATGACGAAAATACTGAATATCGCCTGAATACATCCGATGCAATTTCTTATTTGGAACTGGCGGATAAAATCAATAAAAATGATAATATTCAACTGGTTATGCTGCAGCATGAATTTGGATTTTTCAACGAAACCAAAAACGGATTACCACTTTTTCTCCAAAATTTAGAAAAAGACATCATCGTTACTTTTCACACCATTCTGCCAAAACCAGATTACAAGTTAAAAGAAAAGGTACAAGACATAAGTCGTTTTTCTAAATATATTATTGTGATGACCGGTATTTCTGCAAATATCCTTTCAAATGATTATGATATTCCATCTGATAAAATTAAAGTGATACCGCATGGGACCCATTTATTACCATTTATCGACAAAGCTTCACTGAAAGCGAAATATGGATTTAAAGATAAAAAGATACTTTCAACATTTGGCTTATTGGGTTCCGGGAAAAATATTGAAACCTCTTTAGAAGCACTGCCTGAAATCATCACCCAAAACCCGGATGTGATGTTTCTGATTATCGGAAAAACGCATCCAAGCATCATTAAGCATGAAGGCGAAGAATATCGTGATTCTTTGCAGAAAACGATCAAGAGACTCCATTTAGAAAAACATACTCACTTTATCAACCAATATCTCCCTCTGGAAGAGTTGTTAGATTATCTTCAGCTTACCAATATCTATCTTTTCACTTCAAAAGACAGAAATCAGGCAGTAAGCGGCACTTTTTCCTATGCTATCAGTTGTGGATGTCCCATTGTTTCTACTCCAATTCCGCATGCTTTAGAAGTATTGAATGAAGACCTGGGAATTATTATTGATTTTGAAGCTCCGGAACAGCTGGCTGCTGCCGTGAATACTTTATTGAAAAATGAAGCTGTACAGGAAAGATTACGATCAAAAAGTTTAGAAAAAATGGCTCCGACAGCCTGGGAGAATTCTTCTATTTCACACGCTATGTTATTTCAGCAATACAGCAAAGATAAGATGGCCTTACATTATACATTCCCCATCATCAATCTTAGCCATATCAAAAATATGACAACAGATTTTGGAATGATCCAGTTTTCTAAGATCAACAAGCCTGATATAGATTCCGGGTATACTTTGGACGATAATGCCCGTGCTATGATTGCAGCCTGCAGACATTATAAGATGAGCAAAGATGAATCTGACCTTGAACTGATCTCAACGTACCTGAATGTCATCAAGTTTTGCCAGCAGACTGACGGAAGTTTCCTCAATTATATAAATCAACACAAGGAATTTACACCGCAGAATGAGGAGACCAATCTTGAAGACTCCAACGGAAGAGCTATCTGGGCACTTGGATATCTTCTTTCAATAAAGGAAATCTTACCTCAACAGTTTTCTGATGAAGCAGAGTCTGTGATTGAAAAAAGTCTTCCAGTGCTTGAGAAAATACATTCTACTCGAGCAATGGGCTTTATCATCAAGGGATTACATTATCAAAACTCTGAAAACAATATTCCATTATTGAAAAAGCTGGCCAATCGGTTGGTAAAAATGTATCAGCATGAAAAACACAGAGAGTGGCATTGGTTTGAAAGCTATCTGACCTATGGAAACAGTTTACTCCCTGAGGCTTTATTGTGTGCATGGATTACAACCAAAGACGAAGTGTATAAGCAAATTGCCCATGAATCTTTCCGGTTTCTTCTTTCTAAAATATTTATTAAGGGAGAGATCAAAGTAATTTCCAACAAAGGATGGCTTCAGAAAGAGATGGTTAAAGGTCCTGAATCAGTTGGCGGTGAGCAGCCTATTGATGTTGCCTATACCATACTGGCCTTATCTACATTCTATAGGGTTTTTAAAGATGAAGAATATTTACAGATGATGAGGAATGCTTTTAATTGGTTTTTAGGAAAGAATCATTTACATCAGATCATTTACAATCCTGTAACGGGCGGATGTTATGATGGTCTTGAAGAGAAAAATGTTAATCTCAATCAGGGAGCGGAATCCACAGTCAGCTATCTCATGGCAAGGCTTTGTTTTCCTAAATAACAACCTAATAATTTATGGTACTATTGTAATGAAAAGGTAGATTAAAAATATAGCGATCAGAACAATTCCCTGCATGATATTGGTTCTGCCTGTTGCCAGTGAAACGGTAATAATAAAAAGCGTCAGCCCCAAAAGTATCGTTGATTTAATATCTATTCCTAATGTCATTCGTATTCCAGTCATTACAGATATAATAGCAATGGCAGGAATGCTGAGTCCGATACTTGCCAAAGCAGAACCAAAAGCAAGGTTTAATGAGGTTTGGATCTCATCACTTTTTGCCGCTCTGAATGCTGCCATCCCTTCCGGAAGAAGAACAATACCAGCAATAATGATACCCACCAGAGACTTTGGAGCACCCGCTGAAATCACAATATGTTCAACATCTTTCGAAAGGAGCTTTGCCAATAAAACCACTATTCCCAGGCATAAGATTAACAATATACAACTGATATACAATTGCTTTCGGGAAATCATTTCGTGACTATTCTGTACCGATTGGTTTTCGGATAGCTTATTTTGTGGAGAAATGAAAAAGCTTCGGTGCCTAAGCGTCTGAATCATGGTAAAGCCGAGGTAAAGCCCTAAAGAAATCAAGGCTATAAAAAGAAGCTGAAACCAGGTATATTCGCCCCCCTGATGACTTATTGTATAATTGGGCAGGATCAGCACAAAAATAATAACAGAGGTAAGGGTAATGAGTGCAGTACTTACTCCCTGCAATGTAAAGCTCTGTTCTCTATATCTTAAAGAGCCTATCACAATACAACCTCCGATGATCCCTGTAAGGATGATCATCACTGCTGCAAAGACCGTATCTCTGGCAAGGGTGATCGTTTCTACACCTTTAGCTCCTAACATAATGGAAATAATCAACCCAACCTCTATTACCGTAATGGCAAATGCCAGAAGTAAAGTTCCGAAAGGCTCACCAAGACGATGGGCAATAACTTCAGAGTGATACACTGCTGCAAGAACACTTCCCATTAGAAATAAAGTAAGAATCACAGAATAATAAACGGAAGCAAAAACAGGGTTTCCAAAATAAAAAACCCACGCCAGAATGGGCACTAAGAATGTCCACATCCATAAATATTTTTTTGTATTCATATAATCAGTAATTATTTTTTATAAGGATGAACTGTAGCTTTTGAGAAAATCAACAGGTTTATATTTCTATTTTAAAAACAGGATATATGAACGGTCAGAAGTGCTTCAGAGATACTATATCAGAAATTTTAACTACTGAAAAAGAAGTAATAGGCAGGAACTTAAATCCTCCAAATTGGGAGTTCAACGTAATAATGTACTAAGGTACAAATTATCAATCACTTATTATCATTATAATAGGAACATTTTCTTCTTCTTACAGGGGGCACTCTGTTTCAGCAGCGATACACATCTGAAAAAATTGACAAAGGTGTGATATGTACAACATTAAAAAAGCAATCTGTAATACAATAGATTATAAAACAATCAACTTTGTAGAGTAGCAATTAAGTTACACTAAACTTCACATTATGGACACAAACCACAACAAAGGTGACAAATTTTTCAAAATTCCGGGAGACTGGAATGTGCAGTCAAAACATCTAAAAGAAAAATTTTCAACATTGACAGATTACGATCTGAAGCTTGAAGAAGGTAAAGAAAAGGAAATGCTTGAAAGAATTGGAAACAGACTAAGAAAAAACCGTGAAGAGGTTCTTACCATTTTAAAAGAAATTAATTTTTCATAAACTTTTTGCGAATGCAGTGAAAATCGATTAAAAAAAGGTTCTAACTGAAAATGGGATGGAAAGTCAGGCAGTTCCATCCCTTTTATTTACCATACAATGACACTTTACTCTTAAACAAACCGTGATGAATCATAAAGAAATTGAGAAATCCAAAGTATATGTTATCAGCCAGATTGTAGAATATATTTCAAATTCTATGGTCAGCAGAACGATACTGGGAAAATTAACAGGTACGATCAATATCCTGTCTTTTGATGATGAACAGGGTCTTCCAGAGAAAATATCTCCTTTTGATACTGCTATACAGATTATTGAAGGTAAGGCTGAGATCATCATAGATGGAGCCTCTTATTTTATGGAAGAAGGTGAATGTATTGTCATTCCGGCCCATCAACCTCATTCCATAAAAGGAAATAAACGCTTTAAAATGATAGTAACCATAATAAAAAGCGGCTATGAATAAAGTACACACTGTATCCATTTTAACAAAAAGGATATTTAAAAAAACGCTTGAAATTCAGAAAAAATTTCCTGAACTGTATGAGCTGCTAGATGAAACCCCATTATTCTTTTCTTTTACAGAGAAAGATATCACGGTCAAGGACTTAAGACAATATCTTATTTCCCTTAGTATGCAACAAAAATCTTTCGAAAAAAGGATAAAAAAAATAATTTTCTAATGAAAAAGCTCAATAAACATCCTAAACCCAAAAACAGATTTGGACTTAGAAGTAAAAAGAATACTTCGCGAAAGGCCTATTATTCTCAGTTTGTCTCCTTATTCTACATCAGAAATACCAATATCACTTTGGAAAGAGATGCAAAGGAAATTCTCCGAATGTTAAGAGAATTACAGAACCTCAATAACAAATCCAGATTGGTATTCAGTACGCATTGCGGTCTCAGCAAGCATAATCTGTGGCAGTCTGTACTCGTTGATCTTCATGACAACATACAATATATCAGGTTCCAGTTTGAATATATACTGGCGAATATTATACAAAAAAACAAAATCAATTCTCCTCTATTCTGGCAGCAAAACAAAATCTATATGAACGGCCTGGAAGGTAATCATGAAAAACTTATTCAGATGGCTAATCAACTTCTGCCAGAAGAAGAAAGGTTATCCTGGAAAGCGGCTATATGCAATTTTTACGATGAAATCTTATCTTTACTCGCTCCGCTTACAAGCATATGTAAACTTGAATCCGACTTTATTGAAAGATATAACCCTAAAATCTTCAACAAAATTACAGTGGATATCATTAAAGATATCCCGAAAGATTACACTTTAAAAGAAGCAAGGGAGTACGAACAGGAATATTTGAAAATATTGACAGATTATAGTCATGAATTCAGTAAAAAGAGTAACCTTTGGGAGAGTTTATTACATATACTTTCAGGAGGTATGTACCAGCTGCCGTCAGAGCGCGTCATGCTTAAAAGATGGATTAACGGAAAAATGAAAGAAAAATTTCCTAAATAATCCTTCGCTTCCATCCATAGCTATTAAATATTTGTACGATGAAAATAATACACCTCTTTCAGTTTAAAAATTCCATCTTCCATAAAATTCCGTTTTTTAAGGAAGAACATAGGTTGAAAAATGATCTGACAGAATTTGGTCTGATGAATATTGAAATAGTAACGGAGTATGTCGTTAAGATTCATGATGATTTTATTTTTGAAAAAACATCCAAAGATGATCTTTTACAGGCATGCAAAAAAGCTCAAAAAATAATAGAACATTATTTCGTCACCGGAATAAATGATTATGGCAATATTAGAAATCATTTATTCAGAGATTAAATAGTCATCCAGTTAACACATTTAGCAATGAAAACGAGTCATATTAGCCAGCAAAAGATTCTGGAGGGAGAGCAAATAAAAGGTGAAGACATTAGGGAAGGAATATTTATGCTTATACAACAGAATTTTCCGGATCTAAGCCAAGATGACTATATATCCATTACAGAGCTTAACCATTACAGAAGGCTGTATCTCACTTCTTTAATTGTTGAAGAAAAAGGAGAACTTGAAAGTATAGATCTTGATGTCATAAATGCGATCAAAAACAACTCTATCCTCTCGGAAAATATACAAGATGAAATAGAAGCCAAGATTAGTTTTTCTCAAAAACTAGCCGATAAGGTAGCTTCTTTTGGAGGAAGCTGGACATTTATCCTTGCTTTTTTTTCATTTATACTCGTCTGGATCGCAGCAAACATCTGGTTTTTAGCAGTAAGATCATTTGATCCCTATCCATTTATACTGCTTAATCTGATTCTTTCTTGTCTGGCGGCTATTCAGGCTCCCATTATAATGATGAGCCAAAACCGGCTGGAACAAAAAGACAGGATAAGAGCTGAACACGATTATAAGATTAATCTAAAAGCCGAACTGGAAATACAGCTTTTGAGTGAGAAAATAGACCATCTTCTTGTGAGTCAAAACAAAAAACTGCTTGAAATACAGGAAATACAAACTGATTATCTGGAAGATCTGACCCATATTCTTAAGACAAAATGAACCGTTTCTCATTCATTTAATTTTCTTAGATCAGTATTTGATTCAAAGCACCTTTAAAACATCCTAGAATGAACTCGGTGTAATACAGCTGAGCATCCAGGGCCTTAGATTTATCATCAAGATCTATCCGTTTGGAAAGTATGATCTCCCCTTTATAACTGAACGAACAGAACGAAAAAACATGAAATCCCGAATTCCTTGCAGATTTTGCATAGCCTGTAGATGATATTCCCCAGTCTGTTCCAAATGACGAAGCCACCTTTACAGCCATGATATCGGCCATGCGCTGGGTCTCAAAATCATTTTCCTGTTCCTCAATACAGTTGCTATCCAGAAATCTACGCTTTTCAGGTAATGTAAAGGTAGTTATGCCTCCTTTATAAAATAAGCTTGAATTGGGCATCTGCGAAAAAGCCAACTGCAGTAATCCTGAAGTTACACTTTCTGCTATAGATACGGTCTCTCCTATCGTAACGAGTGAAGTACTGATGTAGTCGAGTAAGTCTTGCTGGAATTTCATGATATAAATTATTTACTATTTATCTGTTTTACAAATCATTTTACGCTGCTGGTAATCTTAAATAACATCGTAATCATCCACTGTTGTAGCAAAATAATGCTCAATCATATCATGGGCATTTTTGCACATCATTATAATATCTTTTCTTGGAGTATCTTCAAAAATGAAATCTTCAGGAACATCGATAATAAATTCGGTGACCTTTTCAGTATTCATTAAATCATAAGTCATTAAATCATTCAGATTATCCAACCTGCATTCATCCTTAAAAAACGGAATTTTACGGGAAATGGAATTTTTAAACTGAAAAAGATGAATTGTTTTCATGCCTTGATTATGTATTATTAATGGGCACAAATCCCTGTACCTCTGGGGACAGTTTCACTGCCTGTTATTTCCCTTTATAGGGTGACATTCGGTTTTTATCGGGTAGCTATGGCATATCGATTACATCCCTGTGAGTGGCTTATAGATAAAGGAACAGAGGCCGTGGCCTCTTATCCCCTTATTAATTAAAATACTGAAAAACAGTTCTACTGTTTTTGATTTTAATAAGCTCATTATTTAATTGAATATAACTACGAATTTCACGTACTTTTCACGGTTTGTATTTATTCTATGAAGTATATCAGGGTATGCAATAATTGTCGTAAAAACTTTCTCTTAATATTCCTGATTGACTGAATACCAGTATACAAAGATGGGTGCTTTAGAATACAATATGCTACATATATTTATAATGTTCTTACATATATCACACCTTCCTTCCGTTGATAGACTAAATATATTTGATGATACTTTACATGTTTCGTTCTTTTTCAAATTCCCATACCCTGTGCCCAGCTACTGCTTTTATAAATTTTTCATCCCCGTTCTTATGAGCATTGGCAATCACCGCAGGATCATCGTGCTCCTTATTACCGATATTGCTGGCTTTATAAACTTCATCAGTTTCATCTCCAAAATAGATTGCTTTACAATGTCTGTAAGCTTCATTGATAAAATTTAACACTAACTGCTTATTTTCAGGGTTTAAAAGTTCTTTCACAGAATTCTCTCCAGGACAAATGTACAATGCGTCAAAACATACACTTCCCGTATTTGTCAATGTATGTTTAGGACTGATCGGATTTCCGTTTTTAGGCTTCACAGGAGCCAGACTTGGCGCAATAAAGTCCACCCGCGCATTAAGACTTTCCAATTTATTTTTTAGGGCATCTACAGGGCCTGCATCAAATCCATTAGCTAAAATAAATCCAATTACCCTACTTTGTATGGTATCTTTAACGGTGTTTTGCATGCTGAGAGCTTCCGATACATCTGGTTTGGGTTCATGGACTTTACTCTGTAAGGTGTCAGGGTTTACATCTGCCGGAATACTTTGATTAGGCTGATCCAATTTTTTCACTTTCACCCCCAGTTGAGCAGCTACTTTTTCAGCAAGATCCATATTGATATATCCCAGCTGTCCTATTACCCTTTCTCTGATTTCAGGAATAGTGACCTTGGAGAGTTCAAAAATCAACGCTTTCTGAATGTGCTTCTTTTCAGGCTCTGACTGGCTATTGTAAAATAATTTAGCCTGTGAATAATGATCTACAAAACTTTTACTTCTGGCTCTTATTTTAGTTCCGGAAATCCTTTCCTGGTGTGATGCAAAACCTCCCTCTTTCATCATGGCTTGGTAAGGACAACCTCCGCCAATAGAATTGGGTTCATAGCTTACCTTTCCCTTGACAATCTGCTGTCTCATATGACCGTCGCGCTGATTGTTATGAACGGTATTGACAGAGCGATTAATAGGAATCTCATGAAAATTAGGTGATCCTAATCTGGACAATTGCGTGTCTGTGTAGGAAAACAACCTACCCTGAAGTAAAGGGTCATTACTGAAATCAATACCCGGAACAAGATGTCCCGGATGAAAGGCAACCTGTTCCGTTTCTGCAAAGAAATTCTCAGGGTTTTTATTCAGGGTCATCGTTCCTATAATTTCTACAGGAACCAATTCCTCCGGAACAAGCTTGGTAGGGTCCAGCAGATCAAAGTCAAAATCATTTTCATCTTCCTCGGGAATAATCTGTACTCCGAAATCCCACTCAGGAAAGTTTCCGTTTTCAATGGCTTCCCAAAGGTCTCTTTTGTGAAAATCAGGATCAATACCCGATATTTTCTGTGCTTCCTCCCATGCTACGGAATGAATTCCAAGCTTAGGCTTAAAATGGAATTTCACAAAATGAACAGCTCCTTCATTATTAATAAATTTGAATGAGTGAACGCCAAAACCTTCCATCATCCTAAGACTCCGTGGAATAGCACGGTCACTCATTGTCCACATAATCATATGCATACTTTCGGGCATTAATGATATAAAATCCCAGAATGTATCGTGGGCAGAAGCTGCCTGTGGAATCTCGTTATCCGGCTCAGGCTTTACAGCATGAACCAGATCCGGAAACTTCATGGCATCCTGAATAAAAAATACAGGAATATTATTACCTACCAGATCATAATTTCCTTCATCGGTATAGAATTTAACGGCAAATCCTCTCACATCTCTTGCAAGATCTGTACTTCCCTTGCTTCCTGCAACGGTTGAGAATCTCACAAAAACAGGGGTTTCTTTTCCAATCTCTGTTAAAAATCCAGCCTTTGTATATTTTTCTATGCTTTTATGAAGCTTGAAAATACCATGAGCTCCTGATCCCCGTGCATGAACAATTCTCTCAGGAATTCTTTCATGGTCAAAATGGGTAATCTTTTCTCTGAGAATAAAGTCTTCCAGTAATGTGGGACCTCTTTCTTCTGATTTCAGAGAATCCTGATTATTATTAATTTTCAGGCCCTGATTGGTGGTCAGCTTCTCATCATCATTGGATGTACTTAATGACTCCAATTGATTAAGCTTTTCATTTTGATTTTTTTTGCTTTTCATATCAATACTTTTTGTTGTGGTAGAAATTAATGGATAATAGGAATGATCTGAATACCACTATCCTTGATATTCTAGATTTGTATCTTTTATTAAGAGATTCATTTCTATGAACCTTATTATTTATAGCGATCTGTTCTGGGTTGATCATCACTTTTCCGAGCTGATTTATTTTTACCGCCAGGAAATTTTCCTAATTTTTCGTAGAATTTATGTAGCTGGTCAAGTTCATCTTCGGTCAGATCTTCTATATCAACTAGCTGATTACTTGCACTCTCATGGCTTGCAATAAGTTCATTGAGTTTAATCTGAATAGCTTTTGAGTCTTTATTCTGTGCTTTCTGAATGAGAAATACCATAAGAAAGGTAATGATAGTAGTTCCAGTATTGATGACCATCTGCCAAACTTCTGAAAATTTAAATATAGGACCGGTAGCTGCCCAGACGGCCACCATCAAACTTGCTCCAACAAATGCACCTGCACTTCCTGTAAAACATACAGCCCAGTCCGAAAACTGGTCAAAAAGGTTCTTTTTCATAATTAAAGGGGGATTTTGTACAAAACAATATTTCAAAACTGAAACTGTAAAAAGAAATGCAATGTTGTCTGGTAATGATTTCTCTAATATATGTAAAACAAGGTTATTTCTTTATGAGCCAGATCATAATAATGAAAAAGCTCTAAGATGATGTACTCGTCAAAACGGTCTTAAAATTGTACATCTTAACTTTAATCACTAAATATATTATTATGGCAAACAAAACCACCACAAAAAAAACAAGCACGCGAAAATCAACAAAAACACCAGCTAAAAAAAATGCAGCCAAGGAACTGAAAGACTTATTTGAGGATTCACTAAAAGACATTTATTGGGCTGAAAAAGCTCTTGTGAAAGCATTACCTAAAATGCAAAAAAATGCTACAGATAAAAAGCTTAAGACTGCAATAGAAGGTCATTTAATGGAAACTGAAATTCATGTAAAAAGACTGGAGGAATGTTTTAAATCCCTCAAAAGAAAGCCGCAAGCCAAGAAATGTGATGCTATGCAAGGACTGCTGGATGAAGGCAAGAGCATCATGGAAGAAACAGAAGCAGGGTCTGTAAGGGATGCAGGTATTATAGCAGCAGCTCAGAAAGTAGAACATTATGAAATCGCCACTTATGGGACATTAGCAGCATATGCCAAAGTTTTAAAAGAGAATTTCTGTCTTAAAAATTTCCTGGCCACACTGGATGAAGAAAAAAAATGTGATGCTCTTTTAACAAAAGTTGCTGATACAAGACTTAATATGAAGGCTATATAAATAAAATCTCACATAAAACAGATCAATAACCGATCTGTTTTATGTGAGATTTTTAGTATTGTTTTATAGCTAAAAATATAATTGAAAATAGATGTTTAGTGAAGATCAAAAATTATCTTTCCCAATCCGTATTATCTTATGAAATTTTAAATAAAGATCCTCCATATAGAATGACAATAGGTCATATAGATTTGGCAATGATATTCTTACAACTCCCCTCAAATTATCTAAAGATCTTTTGCACAAACTGATAAAGGCATCTTCTCCAAGTCAGCCATTCGTGGTATGTTTGGGGAGATTTGTATTGAGAATACAGGTATCCATTTTGATTAAAATAAGTGATAATCGCTTGATTATACTCAAGAAATCTCGCGTCCTCTTTTTCACCAATTCCGATGAAGAAAAAAGGTTTTTGTTGTGATTTTAATAAATTACTGATAGGGAGTTCTTTAAAAGGCTGACTGTCTGTCCCTTCATAAATAACAGGACTGAAAGATCCGATTGCTGAAAATAGCTCCGGATTGTTTGCGCCGATCAACATTGCCTGATAACTCCCGCGAGAAAGGCCTGCAATTGCTCTTTTGCCATTAGTTTTATATTTTTTTTCAATGTAGGGAATCAATTCCTTCATGACGATCTTTTCAAGGTTTTTAGTTGAAAGAACAGTTCTTGGATAATTGTCCGGTGTTTTTTCTTCTTCCGGGTTCAGGGCAACCCCGTAATCCATCAAGACAATCATTTCTTTCGCCTTTTTTTCAGCAAAAAGATTGTCAAGAATGTTTTTGATATATCCTTGTTTTTCCCAACCTGTAATATCTTCACCAGTTCCGTGATAAAGGTATAAAACCGGAAATTTTTCAGTTCCGTAATTGGGAGGAAGATATACTTTGAAATTTCTTTTTCCTTTGGTTATTTCTGAATGTAAACTGTCATCAACAATTTTTCCGTGCTTTACATTTTTCCTGAAGAAAAAATCTTCACCTGAAGGAATTTCAATTCCGCTTGTAGGCTGACCATAACCAAAATAAAGTTCTGTATTGGGATCATTTGTGCGTTTGCCATCCACATTGAACCAATAATAATGAAATCCAATTTCCATTGGAGGAGTAGAGATATTCCAAAAGCCCTCTTCATCTTTAGCGGTAACTGATTTTAAATTTTGCATCCCATCTCCCCCCTCTAAAACAACAGATTTTGCATCCGGAAAATAAACTTTAAACTGAGCTTGCCTTTCTGCGTTAACTTTCGGAAATTCTTTCCCTTCCAATGTTGTTGAGGAAGTTTTATAATTCTGGGAAAACATCATGGCTGAACATAGTCCAAGAATGGAAGTTATTAACTTTAAATTTTGCATTTATTTCGTTTTAGAATCGTAGAAAGTTGTGTAATTTATGGATTTATACTTAAAAAAGAGAATAAATAGAGCTACTCATCTTAAAAATAAACTACCCCAAAAAGTATCTGACTTTCTGAGGTAGTTATTAATATTCCTTTTAGTATTCAATAAATTAAATACAATGATCATTTCCTAATCTCTCAATTTTCACCTATTACCAAATTAGAGAATAAATTTTGACCAATCAATAATCAAACTGAAGTACTTTTAATAATTCCGTTTGCTGCATAACTTCGTTTTTACTGTTGATCAGATTATAATTTGCCTGAAGCCAGTTATTTCTCACCACAAAAAACGTATACGCATCCATCAATCCTTCTTTGTATTTTTCTTCTGATTTTTGGAAAGATAGTTTCTGATTTTCAAAATTCGATTTCAGCAAAGTGTATTTTTCCTCAGAATTCTGGAATTGTGTTTTGATGGAATTGATACTTTGTGTAAGATTATTAATGACAATTTCTTTCTCGTAATTATAATGAATAACATTCAGTTTTGCAATTTCAACGTTGTTTTTCACTTGCAGTTTATTAAATATCGGAACCGAAAGTCCGAATGAAACCTGCTGACTCTTATTTCTTTTAAACTGATCTGAAAAAGGATCTGCAGATTCCCCCAAGACCTTACTGTAAAAACTCGACCAGTTATAAGAACCGTTAAGCGTAGGCAGATAGGCAGATCTTGCAATGCTGATATTCTTTTCGGCAGCATTTATTTCTGTGATCACTGTTTTATAAGCAGGGTTTTTCTCCAAAAGAGTTTTTAGAAATTCGGGATCATTAAAGTTAAAATCGGACAGATTTTCTTCAGTCATTTTAAAATCTAAAGAATCGTTTGTGATAGCCAGCGCATTCAATAAATTTATTTTAGAAAGATCCCGGGCATTCTTTGCAGAAACCCACTGTTCCTGTAAAGTTCCTAGGTTTGCTTTAATGTCGTATACATCGCTTTTTGGTCGGTTTCCAATTTCAACTTCTTTCTCGGTGCGCTTGATCTGATCTTCGATTCCTGAGATTTGGGTTTCCAGAACATCCAGCCAGCTTTTGCTGTTCTGATATTTGAAAAACATTTGGATAACATTCAGTTTTACTTCATTTTGAGCCTGTCTCATTTTGTAAGTTGAACTCTCTTTATTAATTTTTGATAAAGAAATATTGAGATAATTTCGCCAGTTCATCAGTTCCCAATTGGCTTGTGCATACACTTTGTCGTATTGCGTATTTATCGCTTCTCTTTGGTTGTTATTCTGATTGATCCCTAACCCGAAATTGTAATTATGATTAACTCCCGCTTCAGCTGACGGCAGCAACATTCCTTTTGCAGCAGAAATCTGATGCTCATTTTTCTGAATAGTAACGGTAGCCTGCTTTATCAACGGATGATTTGTGGCTGCATAATCCAGACATTGGTCGAGCGTCCAAACCTGCTGAGCCGGAAAAAGATTGATGATGAATATGAAGAATAATTTTCTCATAATAAATTGACTGACAGTTGATAATTAATAGTTGATAGAAAAGCTTATGATTTACAGCTTACTCGTATTTCAGATATTTTACAAGATTCACTTTTGTGGCCTGGTAAGCTTTGATGCTTACCACAGAAAACGTAAGTAAAAGCAAAATAACAAGACTGAAAATAAATGGCCAAACCGGCATATCTATTCTGTAAGCGAAGTCTTTCAGCCATTCATTAATCAAATAATAACTGATCGGGATGCTGATAACAACGGCAGTAAATGTAATCCAAAGAAACTGTTTCGTTAACCCAAGAATCAATATTCTGTCTGATGCTCCAAGTGTTTTTCTGATGGCAACATCCTTCAGTTTCTGTTCAATCATCAATGATGACAAAGCGAATAAACCTAACAATGCAACTATTAAAACCATTGCATTCAAGATGGTGAAAAGCGTCTGCTGTTTTTGATACTTTACGAATGTTTCAGTAAATTTCTTATCCAGAAAATAGTAATCGAAAGGATAGCCCGGCTCCACATTACTCTGCCAATAGGTCTTCAATCTTTTTACAGTACCATCAATATCATTTTGATCTATTTTCAACTGAATATTATAGACATTAAACCGCTTCCATTCCGTTTCTCTGTAATGGAAAAATATGATCGGTTCTACTTCCGTTCTTAAACTTCTGATGTTGAAATCCTTTACAACACCTACGATCTTATACTTTTTGTTATCAAATCCCGGTTTAATTTCATTCTTTAAAGCATCTTCATCTTTCCAGCCGAATTTTCTTACAAAAGCTTCATTAACCAACACATTATTTAACGTATCCGATGAAAGATTAGGATCCAGCCAGCGGCCTTTTTTTAGTTTAACATTAAGAAATTTCAGATAATTATAATCCATAGATCCATGCTGTCCCTGAATACTTTTATCCATAAAATCCACATTGGAACTGCTTGATCTGCCACTTCCCGGAATTGCTTCTCCGTAAGAAACATCTGTCACTCCCTGGATCTTTCTCATCTCTGTTTTAAGTCTTTCATATTTCAGCCAAGGTTTTGGATTGCTTTCATTAAAGTTGATCATGACGATCTGTTTTCCGCTGTACCCCAAATCTTTATTCATCATGTATTTTACCTGTTGATTAACGATCAATCCGCCAATAATAAAAAATGAAGAGATGACCAATTGTAAGGTCAGGATTCCATTTCTCAACCAAACGCCATGCTTGCTTCTTGCAAAATTTCCTTTTAAGGTTTCTATGGCTTTGAAGTTGGCCAGGTAGGTTGCCGGTATCAATCCTGAGATCAGCGTCACCATAATGACCATCACAAATGAATAAAAGTAAATATGCCAATCGTTCATCTTCATTTCTTTGTCGTAAAACTTGTTGAAGCTTGGTAAAAGAAGCTCCGTTAAAGCCAATGAAAGCAAATATGACGCGATGCAGATCACAAATGTCTCCATCAAAAACTGCAGAACAAGGTTGGATCTTGTACTTCCAATTGCTTTTCTAACCCCTATTTCTTTTGCTCTTTGAGAAGCTTGCGCCGTTTTTAGATTGATGAAATTAATAGCTGATAACACAACAATCAAAACGGAAAGTGTGAAAAGAATCATTAAAGTTTTAAAATCCGGATTTCCGAACCAAGATGTCTTTGTATGAAGTTTTATTTCATCCAATCGTGTCAATAAGCTATCCGTAGGTCCGTACAAATCAAGATATTGCTGAATAGTCATTCCTGCAGCATCTTTATCCAGACTTGCACGATATTCAAAAATATCCTTTATAAATTTTTGCTGTACAAACTTAGGATCTGTTCCTTTTTTCAACATAAAAAATGCTCCGTAATTGAAGTTCCCCCAATTTTTTTCATCACTTTTGATCTGTTCTACAGGATTAATGATAAATTCGGGCTTAATCTGGCTATTTTCTTTCGGTAGCTCATAAACTGCAGTCACTACATAATTTTTGTTATCAAATTTTACACTTTCTCCTGCAGCATTTATTTTCCCAAAGAGGTTTTTGGCAGCATCTGTGGAAAGCGCAATTACACTTTCGCCTTTCAAGGCATCTTTATAACTTCCGGCAACCAATTTGAAAGGAAAGAATTTGAAAAAACTTTCTGTACTCGTCATTCCATCTTTCTGGAAAACGGTTTTAACCTTTGTGGTCATCTTCACACCAATTCCGGAACCATTGAATAGAACGTAATCTTCAACACCCGGAATTACTTCTTTCGCACGTCTAGCCATCGGAATAGAAATATTATTTCCATAAGAATTTTCCGACTTATGATACGTTTGGAAATAGTAGATCTGGTCTTTCTTGGGATTCCATTTTTCGAAGGATTCTTCGTCATTCCAATGCATCAGGATGAGCATAAATCCGGTTAGCCCGATCGTCAATCCAAATAAATTGATGAGGGTTGAGAGCCAATTCTTTTTATAATTGACGAAGGCAATTTTGAGCCAATTGTTTATCATAATTGAGGTAATAAATGGTGATAAATTACAGAGAAACAGCGCTAAACCGCTCTCTGTAATTTTTGAAAAATAAGGATGAATGAATGTATTTTTTACAGAATTTTATTATCCAAAATTCTTAGCATCTGCTTTTTCGAAAACATCTTTTCTCTGGGAAGAATGCTCTTCTGAAAAAATCTCGCCATCTTTCATATTCACAATTTTCGAAGCATAACCGGCATCGTAAGAAGAGTGCGTTACCATTGCAATGGTAGAGCCTTCTCTATGCAGTTCTGCCAACAGATTCATGACTTCGTTTCCGTTAGAGCTGTCAAGATTTCCTGTGGGTTCATCGGCAAGAATCAGTTTTGGCTTCGTTACCAATGCTCTTGCAACGGCAGCTCTTTGTTGCTGACCTCCTGAAAGCTGTTGTGGATAGTGTTTTGCTCTGTGAGCGATGTTGATCTTGTCCATAATCTCCTCCACTTGTCTTTTTCTTTCAGAAGCCGAAACCCCGTTGTATATTAATGGAAGTTCAATATTTTCGTAGACTGTAAGTTCATCGATCAAATTAAAATTCTGAAAAATGAAACCAATATTTTTCTTTCTGATGTCAGATTTTTTTCTTTCATTTAAATTAATAGTTTCAGTTTCACCAAACTTATAAGAACCTGATGAAGCACTGTCCAGCAATCCCAAAATATTAAGAAAAGTTGATTTCCCACAACCTGAAGGTCCCATTATTGCTACAAATTCACCTTCTTTTATGCTTAAACTTACGTTATTTAAAGCATTGGTTTGAACATCTTCGGTTTTATAAACTTTTGAAATGTTTTGAATATTTATCATTTTATTAATTTTTTAAATGTTGTTTTTTTGATTTCTCGTGTTTGGTATTTTTTTATTCGTCAGGATTTTTTCAATGAAACCTTCCATTTTATTTTTGAATGTCAAGTATTTCATATTTTTTTATCTCAGCATAATCAGAGCTTATCACTTTTTCGCCTTGTTTCAATCCGGAAACAACTTCATAATAAAGAGGATTTTCTCTTCCCAGACTGATGTTTCGCTTTTCAGCTTTGTTACCTTTCAGAACAAAAATCCATTTTCCGTTGGTGTCTTTGTGAAAATTTCCTTTCGGTATCATCATACTTTGGGTATCAGCAGATAATTTTAATTTTACTCCGAAGGTCATTCCTATTTTCAGGTTTTCAGGTTTTACATCAATGAAAGTTAGTTCTACAGAAAACTGTCCTTCTTTCACTTCCGGAAGAATTTTTGTAATAATAACTTCAAACTGTTTTGCATTGCTTTCCAGACTTCCTTTAATTCCGTTTTGGAGTTTATTGATGTAATATTCATCCACTTTTGCAATGAGTTTGTACCCGCCCATTAAATCTACTTTTCCTATACTTTCGCCACTTGTAAGATTCTGCCCAAGCGTAATATTGAACGATGACAATCTTCCTGAAACAGGCGACATAATAAGGAAATTGTTTTTGTTGGAACGAAGAATATTTAAACTTTTCTCCATTTGATTAATAGAATTATTGATCGCTGAGAATTGAGAATTTCTGGAAGCTTTTTCACTGGAAGCCCCTTTTTCCACAATTCCTTTTCTCTGTTTCTGATAGTTTAAATTCTGAAGACTCATATCATAATCCGTTTTCTTTCCGATTTCCGCGTCATACAGCCTTTTCTGAAGATTGAAAGCTTGCAATGCCGTATTGTAATCGTTCTGAGCTTGAAGCAACTCCTTATCCTGATTGAATTCCTGGTTTTTAAGTTCCAAAAGCGTACTTCTCATCTGGCTGATCTGTTGCATAATTCCCGTCTCCTGATTCAGATAATTGAATTCTGTATTCGGATTGTAAACTCGTGCAAGTGGCTGGCCTTTGGTTACCATCTGTCCGTCTTCTGCAAAGATTTCTTTTACGGCACCGCCTTCCAAAACGTTGACTAATGATGAATTTAAAGACTGGGTCTGTGCGGTTACCATCAACATATCTTCAAATCTTCCTACTGTCACTTCATCCACTTGAATATCTTCTGACTTCACATTATACGTTTTTTTCTGATTCAGAAAATACCAACCAAAAACCGAAACTGTCAGCGCAGAAGCAACGATGATTAATATTAATTTTAATTTAGACTTCTTTTTTACTATTTTCGTATCCATATTTGAGATAACTAATTTACTTACAATATATTAGACAAATCAAATACCAGAGATTTATAATCTCGTAAGAGTCTGAAAACGTGAACAAAAATAATTTTATTCATTTCAGAACTGTTCATTATCGGACACTTTTTGTGCGAAAACGGACACGATAATTATAAATAATAAATTATAATTGATAAATAGTTATTAGTTAACTGATAAAATTGTCAGAGTGATCCTAATCAAAGCCTTAATTTACATTCAAAAATGCGAAAAAAAGAAGCTCATATTTTAATTGTTGATGATGACGAGGATATTTTATTTTCGGCAAGAGTCTGGCTCAAGAAATTTTTCACAGAGGTCAGCTGTCTCAGCCAGCCGAAGAATATTCTGAAGTTTTTGGCCGAACAGCAAATCGATGCCGTTCTTTTGGATATGAATTTCCGAAAAGGATTTGAAAACGGACGAGACGGACTGTATTGGATGCAGGAAATCAGAACTTTAGAACCTCAACTGCCTATCATTCTCATGACAGCATATGGTGAAGTAGAATTGGCTGTTGAAGCTCTTAAAAATGGGGCATCAGATTTTATTTTAAAACCCTGGAATAATGAAAAATTATATGCTTCCGTCAATCTGGCAGTTGATATTTCACGAAAGAATAAAAAACTGAATCAGTGGGAAAATGTAAGCATCAAAACCAATCAATATCAGTTGGATACAAAATCTGCAGCAATGCAGGCCGTGATGGATCAAATTACAAAAGTTGCGGCCACTGATGCTAATGTTCTGCTTTTAGGAGAAAATGGAACCGGAAAGTATGTTTTGGCGGAACATATTCACGAATTGTCAGAAAGAAAAAATCAACCTTTTGTACACATTGATTTGGGAAGTCTTTCGGAAAATCTTTTTGAAGCGGAATTATTCGGTTACAAAAAAGGAGCTTTTACCGATGCCAATCAAGATTACTCCGGAAAGATCGAAAATGCCCAAAACGGAACCGTATTTCTGGATGAAATAGGAAATCTTCCCTCCCACCTTCAGACCAAATTATTAAGTCTTATCCAAAATCGAAAATTATCAAGACTTGGTGAAAATAAAGAACGATTATTAGACATAAGATTTATTTTTGCGACTAACGAAAATCTCAAAAAAGCGGTGTCCGAAAACCGTTTTAGGAAAGATCTTTATTACAGAATCAACACTGTAGAACTGCAGATCCCTAATCTTAGAGATAGATTGGAAGATATTCCAACTCTGGGAAACTATTTCTTGGAAAAATACAAGCAAAAATATCATAAAACAGAGCTTTCCCTTAACGAAACATTACTTGAGGAATTGGTAAATTATTCATGGCCGGGAAATATCCGTGAATTGGATCATTGCATTGAAAGAAGCTTAATTCTTTCTAACGATAAAAACCTTAAATTACTAATGCCACAGGATGAAGAAACTGACAACCCGATAATCAACCTGAATATCGAGGAAATGGAAGAAATTCTCATCAAAAAAGCGTTGAAAAAGCACAGAGGAAATATTTCTCTCGCCGCCGAAGATCTGGGATTATCCAGAGCCGCACTTTACCGAAGAATGGAAAAATTTGAATTGTAAATGAAAAAACAGCAATTTATCTGGTTAGTTTTCATCTTGCTGGCAGTCGTTAGCGGGATTTTTGCATTTGATTTTTATTCACAAAATAAGTGGATTAATTTCGGTTTATTTACGATCATTGCTATTGCGTGTATTATTCTAGCCCAATTTTCAGCCTTATCATTTATTCAGAAAACTGAAAAAATATTGTTGGCAATTGAGAAAAAAGACTTTTCTCTTTTTCCAAAAACAGAGGAAAACAGTTTGTTTGACAATGCCGTAAAACTTTATTACCAAAGCAAAGAAGAACACCTTTCACACTCTTCCTATAAACTTCTGTATGAAGAAATTTTGAGTCAATTGGAAATTGGATTGATGATTCTTTCCGAAAAAAATAATAAATGGGAAGTGTTTTATGTAAATCCCGTTTTTTTGGAAATCCTACAAATTCCGAAATACAATTCATGGGAATTATATGAATCTAAAACGCCCAATTTTTACAAGATCATAGAACACGCGAATTACGAAAACTCACAGGAATTCTTTGATATTTCAATCAATGAGAATGTCAAACAGTCGTATTCTTTGAGAACAAAAAAAGTACAGAATGTTAAAAATCGTTTCTGTATCATCAGTCTGGAATCTGTTCAAAAAATTATCGAACAGAAAGAAAAGCACGCATGGAACAATCTGATGAAGGTAATTTCTCATGAACTTCTCAATACGCTGACGCCGGTCAACAGTTTAATTCAGAATTTGGAATACATTGCCAATCAAGATGTTATTGAAAAAGAAGATCAACAAGAAATGAAGGAAAGCTTAACGATCATTAGTTCAAAATCAAAACAATTACTGAATTTCGTAGACGATTACCGACAAGTTGCCGAATTACCAAAACCCGTTTTTAAAACCATTTCTTTAACTCAAATTGTAAAATCTGCACTTAATTTTCTAAAACCTGAATTTGAAAAAAACAATATTACGATCATCAATTCATTAGAAGATCAAACGATTTCAGCAGATCAAAAAATGATCGAAAGATGCTTAATAAATCTTTATATAAATGCCATCTATGCTGTTGCAGACAATTCTGAAAAGATCATCAAAACAGAGATTAAAATTCTTAATAAAAGAATCGTTCTAAGCGTTGAAGACAATGGAATCGGAGTTTCAAACGAAATTAAAGATAAAATTTTCCTTCCGTTTTTTACAACCAGGGCTAGCGGCTCCGGAATAGGTTTAACGCTCAGCAAAAGCATTATCGAAGCACACAAAGGGTATTTAAATTACAGACCCTTAGAAAAAGGAAGCTTATTTGAAATGTGGTTCCTGGAATAATAACTTGCCATTAAACATAAAAATGAATGCTGTGTAATGTTTGGTACTTATTTATATTGTGATAGTGATTACAGAATGAATTGGTAAATTATTTATTGCTATTATAAAGATCAATTGAAGTCTCTAAAATCATTTCAATTCAACATTTATCTTAACCAAAACTTTAAGCACATACAAAACAACCAACCCACTGTAAAACAGCAGGTTGATTATTTTATATTGTGACCTCAGCGGTGCATTTTCCGAACACTTTTGAAGAGGGTTCGAGTAAACTTGCGGGTCTTAATAGAGTATAACAATTTTAAAATGCGAACTTTATCCTAATTATTTTTCAAATCATCAACGATTCTAATATAGGGTTTGAAAGCTTTAAAATCTTGGATATAAAAAAGCGCTGAAAATTTTCAGCGCCTTCTTTTTTAATATTATAATAGTATTTTTTTATTTTTTAGAAAAAATACTTTTGAATAAATTAGAAAAAAAATAAGGAGTTCCAATACCCATTTTCTTAGTTGCTGGAATTAAGAATTTAACTAAAGGGACTAAAGCAACTAATGCAAAGATTAGTATATATATATTATATTGGCTAGATCCATTAATATTGCTATCTCCTAAAAAATAGAAAATAGATAATCCCAAAATAAAAAATGTAATGAATACTATTAAATTTCCTTTTTTCATAACTTATCGTTTATAATTATTATACTAATGCACAATATGCTGCAATACCTGCATACCAACCAGCTACTCCCCAAGGACCTGTAAAGCCAGAAACAACTGCTCCACTTACTCCTAGAGCAGAACCTGCGCTAGCTGAAAAACATTGACTCCACTTCTGACGTGCAACTGCAGCATCCACATTCGTATATGACTCTAAAAATACGATATCTACTCCAGTTTTAGTAGCATTAACAGCTAATTTAAGTCTGAACATTTTATTTCCATCTCCATCTAAATATAAAACATCTGAATAATCACCTTCTGCTACAGGTTGAACAATAAAATCAACAACACCATCATTCTGTGTTGAGTAATATATTTTACCTGCATTATCTACTCCGGTCAAAACACTTGTTTTCTTTTTATTACCACCAAAATCTAGCTGCTTAGTAAATTTAAAGTCATAATTAGGTGATTCACTTTTTATTGGTGCGATATCAGTAATATTTTTCAACTCGATATCATTTCCAATTTTTGTTCCTGCTGTGAACATATTTGCTTTCGCACTGCTTTCTATATTTTTGTCTTCTGGAGAATTGCTTAACATGTCATCATTCCCATTACAAGATAATAAAAAAAGAGCAGAAAGTACAAATAACGTTTTTTTCATGGTTAAATTAAATTTTTTTGTTAAAATTAATGAATAGAAATAACCAAATTTCCAATTACAATTAATAGTAAAATAAAGAAGATGTCTGTATTATAGATTAATTAGTTTTTTAGTCTTTTTGGTTAATTTTTTTCAACTTCGTTCTCATGTTTCTTTCTTTTTATTCATGAGAACGGGTCAAAGGTATAAAATATTAAATAGCATACAAGAGGGTTTCCCGCATTACAAAAAAATTACTCACCACTAGGTGGGAGAAATTTTAGTTGTAATCATAATAGTATTGAACCCTGTAACCATGCATGTTGTACTATCTTTACATTGGTGTTTAATTATAAAAATAGGTTAACATAGTAGTGAAAACGATTCACCATCTGAATATAACTTAAACAAATTGAGGAAGTTCCCGATTGCATCACCTAAAAGACAAATAATCGTTATTAAACAATTAATGCATCTTAAAAACAACTCGTTTAATCTACTTTTTTCACAATTTTGTGATTTAGCCATCGCAAAAAGCAATGACAGGAAGAAAAAATTAAAAAGTAAAGAATGAAATTTTAAGTTTTTTTTAATTTTTTTACCATCAATAATTGTATTTCAGGGTATAAAAAAGGGGTGTAAAGCATAAAAATGCTCCTAAAAAAAGAGCTTTATGACCGCAGAAGGGAAAGTTTCCGAACAACTTTTATTTAAAATTGATTAAAAATTGCTGGAATTGATTATTCATTTAATAGCAAACAATTATTTTTCATTAAGAATTTGTTGTAATATTAATGCTGTTGCTTTTGCATCGTCTAATGCCCTATGAAATGTAAAATCTTCTTTTATATTCATTTTTTCTAAAAGTCTTTCTAATGAAATTCCAGAGGTAGAGATGTTTTTTTTGGCCAGCCAATAGACACCCAATGCTCTGATGTCAAAACCTCCGCCAACAAAGTATTGATTATAATCAAATCCAAATTCCGTAAATTCTTTCCTCAAAAGAGGTAAGTCATAGTACAATCCCCAACCCGCTAAAGTTGATTTGTTTTTTTCTCCGTACCAATCTAAAAACAGGAGAATTGCTTCATCAAAATACTTTTCATTTTCAACCATTTCATTTGTAATGTTTGTAATGTCCGTAATTTCAGGTAGAATTGGAAAATGTTTCGGTTTTATTAAAATTGAGAATTCGCTTTTTATTTCAAAAGTTTTCCTGTCTAATTTTACAGCACCTATTTCTATTATATTAGTTTCACTTATTTTATTTTTTCCAAAAGTTTTGCAACTTCCTTCTAAATCATAAATGACTAAATCACTTGAAAATTTCATAATATAGTTTTTATGTATTTTATAATTTGATTATTAAGCTATTATAAGTATTTTCATCTTTTGTTTCATAGTATTTATTAACAACTCTTCAAAGGTATATTCTAACTACGCAATCTATTAGCATATATTAATACTCCAATACAGAGAATAGATGGAACTCTCTTAGGGTTCTCATCACCAGCGTATCACCTAAGAATGGACTTGAATGTCAGTAGCAGCCTAAGCGTACTAAGAAAGAGGAATCTGAAGTTCTTTAAAACAAATAGAAATATTCTAAATTTGGATTATGGAAACAAACGAATTACGCATAGGAAATTATATATTGGACAAAAAGGATGAAAACATAGAATATGTATATCATATTCATGATCTTGGAGACATAGTACTTATTAATGACCTTCGTCCAGATGCTTGTATACCTATTCCTTTAACTGAGAAATGGTTGCTAAAGTTTGGCTTTGAGTCTAGCATGGGGTTTGAAGGTCAAAAATATGATCCAAATGATGAATTTGCAAGCCAATTTGTATACACATTAGACAGTGGGATTTCTCATCTGGATTTTACTTGTAGACCATCAAAAGGCTGGATAATCAAATTAGGAGATTCTGATAATGAATTGGAAATTGAATTTGTGCATCAATTTCAGAATGCCTTCTTCGCACTTAAAGGAAAAGAATTAACTTTTAAGAAATAATAAAGCCCCAATTAAGGGGCTGTTTTTCTAAATGTTATAACCTGCTTTTTAACTACCATCGATAATACCATTTGCACCCGTTATTGTTACATTAGACATCAAGAAACCACCTGGTAACTGGAGGCCGTTTTTAGGATGAACATAAAAAGCTTTCCCATTAATAAATACTTTCCCTTTTATAAAATTAATGGTGTTCGGAGTTTCAAAAATCACTACTATAAAAGTCTCATATGCTCTCTCTCTTAAAGTTAGTTTTTGTCCAACAAATTCTATATCCCACATCCCAATATTCAACACTAACTCATTGTCTACTATTTTAAGAACTATGTTTCCTAATGGATCCTGTAGTTCAATATTTAAAAAACACATCTGATCTTCAAATCGTATTTTTATAGGTGATACGCCTTCAAATGTTATAGGAATTAAATAATTAAAATTATCATTTCTTTTCATTGTAAATCTCATTGAACCAAAAACCACATTTGCACTATCACCATAGTAATACAAACACTTAGATAAAGTTTTGCCTACTCTAATATTGTAGGGTGTTTTATTTGCTTCAATTACTAAGAAATTAGGTAGCCTTTTTGTTGTTTTCTCTTTATGATGCATGTCGCATAATAAGGTTATTTCGTTTGCTACGTGTCTTTTTACATTAGCCCATCCCAATATATGATCATATTCAAATATTGGATTTCCACAAATCACGCATCCAAATCCACACCTTTGCCGAACTTCTCTTTTTATACTAGGCTTTATTTTAGGCCTCTTTTGACTCATAAATTATTTAGCTTTCCACAAATATAACAAAAAGCCCTCTTAAAAAGAAGGCTTGTATATTATTGGGGAACTGCTGGTTTGGGCGATACCGGGTTCTCTTTCTTTATTTCCCCATGCATCTTATCCACGTCCTTTATTCCTGCTTTCTCCATGGTTGCTTTCTGGCTGAGCAATGCCTGCTTTCCATCTATTTCTGTAAAGCATACGATAGAATCTCCTTGTTTATAATAATCCATAAAAAAAGCCCCTAAAAAGGGGCAATTTGTGACCGCAGAAGGATTCGAACCCTCACTGTTGGAGCCGAAATCCAAAGTTCTATCCATTAAACTATGCAGCCTATTCCAGGTAGCAGATCATAGGGTTTAGGTAGCAGGGCGCTGAGCCTTCTTACTTCTATCCTACTTCTAGCTTTAGAAAGTAATTTTCACTCCTCCCAGAATCTGTGCACCCAGGACTTTATATCCTTTGTACGTCTGGTATTTTGAGCTCAGAAGATTATTTCCGAGTGCGAAAATACTGAAATTTTTGTGAATTTTATACTCTGCGGAAAGATTTAAATCAGCGTAACCACCAACTTTATCGTTTGTATTCTCCGTAGACTGGAAGATCACATTCGGAGCTCCCATCCCTTCGATTGCATAAGAGTTTGTAGTTCTGTCACTTGCAAAGATCCCTTTGAATCCTAACAATAGCTTCTTATCAAGCATTGTATATTTTGCCCCGATACTCGCATTGAATAAAGGAACGTTATAAATATTGTCATAATTCTTAAGATCGTATTTTGTAAATCTTAATTCTCCGTCTAAAATCAGGTTTTCTAACGGGAAATACTGTACACTTCCTTTGATATCGCTTACATTTCCGTCATCATAGACTGCAGAGAAGGTATTGGCAAAGTTGTATGCGGAACGGCTAACAGAATTATTATCAAAAAGACCGTTAGCCTTAAAGAACATAATATCTCTCATCTTTCCGTACCCTGCAGAGAAGTCATATTTCAGCGTTTCATCGATATCCCCTCTCAATCCTACATAAAAATGATATTTCGTCTCTGTAGGCTTTAAAAACTGGTCAGAAAGGATGAATGGATTCGCCTGCAGCATATCTCCATACGTATTCAGTTTCAGACCTCCGTCTACCCCACCATAGAATTTGAATTCTTTAGCAGCCGCAAACTGGAATTCTGCCTGAGGGAACCAATACGCTTTATTATTTTTTTGCTGTTCTAGCTGATCGTTAGAATTTTTAGCATTCAGGAAAGAGAATGAAGATCCTAACATCAAATAAGAGTCTCCTTTTCTGAACGTCACTTTTGGAGTCAGGTTCGTATTGAAGAAATTGGAAGAGTTTTTATCTCTGATTGCAAAATCAGTCTTCACAGCGTCCAATCCTACTCCAAGGTCAGCATTCAGGTTGATTCCTGATTTTCCTAACTCAACAGCATGCTTGGAGAAGTTAGCCAAAATGGAAACCTGGTTTTCCGAAGCATCAAAATGATCTTTCAGGAATGATGATTTTACCCTTACATCATTTAAGATTTCATTGGAGTAAAAATCATAGTACCCGTTTACTTTAAACTGATTCACCTTTTGCTTAAGATCAAGTTCACCGGTAGGCTGCATGGCATAAATCCCATAATAATTATAGTTGTCTAAGCCATATTCAGCATTGATATTGAATTTTCCTTTCTCTCCATAAGAGTTTAAGAAAGCTCCAATAGTCGCTGAAGTCTGCCCGGATTTCCAGTCATACTCTTTTTTAAGACCATTCGTAGAAAGTACATGAACATCCGCTCCTACTTCAAATTTATTTTCCAGGGTTTTGGATATGTTTCCATCCACTAAGACTTTCCCATAATTACCCATTCCAATCTGAAAGTAATTGTTTTGAGCGGTTCCGTCAAATTTCGGAGCAACATCCTCTCCCTGAATCGTTGAAGTTTTGAAGTCAGAAACGGCAGGAACATCCGTGATCGTATATTTCACGGGAGTCTGAGATTTCTCTTCCGGCGGATAATTTTTAATGGTTTCCACAGAAGTCTTCTTCTTCTCGATCTTCTTCACTTCCGGTTCTCTTTTTTTGTTAAGAACCAGTTTTTCCTCCTTGATCTGGGAAAACGCCACCGACGAAACCCCTAAAAATAATATGGATAATATTTGAATTTTCTTGTTCATATTTTCTTTATTTGAAAAAAATATATACCGGGTTTTTTATTTATTGGAAGCAATATAACTGCCTAATAAAGCTTTCCCTGACTGTTTTGAAAAAGTTCTCCCTAGTCTGAATATATTAAACAGCCAGAGGCTTTGATAAACTTGTAATTTGTATTGATAATTTTTCGTTGTACTGTTCTCAGCTACATCATAACTGTAAGCAATGTCGTACGGAAATCCCGAAGGCAGTAATCCGACTGTAAGCATACTTCCAATCATAGGATTTCCGCACGGAGGAGTACGCGTCAACATCGGATGCAGCGTTATTTTAGCTGCATGGGTACTGTCTTCTACGATTTCATAAATATCAGAATGTTTTAAAATCTCAAATTCTTTCTTAAGCTCTTTATTCACTACAAAAGCCTTTTGCTTTGGAAACTCAGCTTTCGCATGGTTATACTCTTTAGGAGATGCACTGTACGAAGGAATGCAGCTCCAAAGAGAAGCTGAAATTAAAAAAGAATAGATAGCAATTTTAAAAACCTTCATGTATTATTTCTTAATTTGTTTTTTAACTTCTTTAGCTTCTGCAACGATTTCAGGGAAATCCTTATAGTTGGCAATGATCTGGTCGCATGTATAACTTGCCTGGTAGTTATCCTTCAGGCCGATATAGTTTTTCGCCATCAATACCAAGGCTTTTGCTCCCCAGAACTCTTCTGATGCATAGTTATTAGCAAGCTTAAAGATTGTCTCATTAGAAGATTTGAACGCTTTTCCTTTATTCTGATAATATGCTTTCGCATACAATGCTTCTGCAGCTACTGAAGTGTTGGACGATTTTTCAAGAGAAACATAAGCAGACTGTGCGTCTTTATCTTTTCCTGAGTTCATCAAACTTCTTGCTTTGATGACTTTCGCCGTTTCAATTACTGCTGCTGAGTTTTTAGAATTAGCGATCACTGCATTGGCTAGTTTTTCAGCTTCAGAGAAGTTCTTTTCTTCAGCATACAGTTTCATCAACTCAACATTCGCATAATTTTTAACCCCAATATTCGAAGAGTTTTTAATGCCTTCAAGATACTTTTTCGCTTCCGCAGTATTCCCTTGTGCAATAAATATTTGAGCTAAACGAGTTTGTGCATCATCCTGGTAATCGTTCTGAATTCCAGATACTTCCTGAAGCACAAGTAAAGCTTTAGTTGAATTATTAGTCTGATAATAACTTTCTCCCAATTCATACTTCGCCTGGTACAATCCTTCCCCTGTTGGGTTTTGGGTCAGGTACTTTTCGTAGTAAGAAATAGCGTTCTTATAATCCTTCTTCGAGAAGTATTGTTTTCCGGTAGATAAGTTGATCTCATCAATTTCAGCAGCATCCACATTCACACCGATATTTCTAGCAAAAGCTTCATATCCGGAAACGTCTCCGTTTTTCGTGAAGATTGGTTTTGCTGCCTGAACGATCTTCTGAGCATACGCCGTATTTTTATACTGCTCACCCAAAGATTTCAGCTCAGAAAGCGCTTTGTCATTCTGGTTCTGATCGATATAGTTCTGTGCTCTGTAAATAGAAGCATTAGCGATCAGGTCTTTGTCTGATGATGATTTAATCACTTTTCCGAAATAATCATTCGAATTGGCAAAATCATCCTGAGCAGCATAGGCTGTTCCTATTTCATATTGAGCATCATCATAATATTCGGAATCCGGATATTTTGATAAAAGGTTTTTAAGGTTAGTGATCTTCGCCTGTGTATCTCCTTTAAATCCTAAAGCCATTGCTTTTTGATAGACAGTATAATCCGTTGCATCTTCATTTTTATCATAGATAGCAATGGCTTCATTCAGGTCATTATTTGCATAATGGATATCTGCCAAACGAAGTTCTGCATCATTTTTAAATTCAGGTTTCGGATTGGTAAGATACTGTTTGAAGTAGGTGGCTGCCTGATCAAATTTTTTGGATTTAAAGTAAGCATACCCTAAATCATAAGGTAGCTGTTGTTTTTCAGGGAAGCTTTCAGTAAGAAGCTTTTCGTATCGAACAATGGCAGACGGATAATTTCCTTTCTGGTAATATACCTGAGCCAGCCAATATAAAGCTCTGCTGTTGAATTCTTTATTGATATTGAAACCAAGGCTTCTTAAGAAATATTTCTCAGCCTCATCATAATTTCCTTTGTTGAATTCTTCTGTCCCTAATAAATAGGAAACTTCCTGATCCACCTTGTTGATGTCAGGAGTAGAACTCTGCAATTTGTCAATCGCGTTCAGCGTTTCTTTATAGTTTCCGGAGTACAGATATGATTTCACCAGTAGCGACCTCATTTCTGAAGCATTGGCTCCGTTCTGGTTGTCGTTGATATAACTTTGGATCACCGCAGAAGGACTTTCAAAAGGGTTACCGATATCGTAACTTAGCTTAGCATACTGCTCATGAGCCAGTTTTTTTACTTTCGCATCATAATCCATCTGGTAAGAAGAACGGAATGCAGAAAGGGCCTCCTGCTTTTTATCTACTGCCAGGTATGCATTTCCTAACTGATAATAAGCGTTCTGTGCCAAAGCTGAACTACTGTTAAGAAGCTGGTTGTAATAAGAAACCGCTTCGTCATATTTTTTTAACTGTGCCGCTACAAATCCCATCTCATATAAATCGTTTTCAGATGGATTTTGCTGTACACTCAGATAATCTTTCAAATGTGGATAGGCAGAAGTATAGTCATTTTTCATAAAATAACTCTCTCCGATGATCTTGTGAACTTCCGCTTTATAAGAATCAGAAATATTTTCTTTCAATAAAGCTGTTCCTTCCGTAATCGCCTGATCGTAGTTCTTATCATTATAATACATCTGTACATAATAAGGACGTACAAGCTTAGAGAACTTATCCTGATCCTTTATAGAATCAAAATACTGGAAAGCTTTATCATTTTGTCTGTTGCTGTAATATAAATGCCCCAGCATATAAGCGATATCTCCCTTTTGGGACTGATCTGCTGTTTTATAGGCTTCTTCCAGGGCATCTGTTGCTCCCTTAGAATCACCCATCATGAATTTTGCATATCCAAGCTTCAGTATATACTGTGTATTTTCCTCTTTCGAAAGTTGGTATTGGTTTACTTTTTTCAAAGTCTCCAACGCTTTTTCAAAATCTTTTTTCGCTAAGTAGTAATCTGCCAACGGAAGATTAGCCTGTGCAAAATAAGCAGAATTCGGGTATTCTTTCATGAAAGCTGTTAACCCTTCTTCAGCATGATTTTTCTGAAGAATCACACCAATCACATTATCAAAAAACTGCGCAGCTTCCTTTTTCGAACGGGACAAATTCTGATTGTAGAAGTATTGTCTTGCATATTCGTATTGAGAAGCATTGTATATTTTGGTCTGATAAAGATTTTCGGCTAGATTGAACCTGTAGTTTTCTTTCTGGGTAAAATATTGGGACTGTTGAGCATCGGAGATTCCGAAATAAATTACTGCAGCCGCTAAGAGTATTTTTTTTGATTTCATTCTTCTTGATATAAGAATATTAGTCTAAATAAGTTAACGAAAATATTAAAAACTTATTGTTTAAGCAAGTTTTAGCAAACTTAATGGGTATAAATAGTGATTTTACAACAATGAAAATTTTCTCACTGTTCAATGATAAAATTTACTACTTTCGTCTGATAAAATGTAAACAATTTTAATAAATAGTTATCAAAAACATATTTAAGTTTGATACTTTCTGAACAACAGCTAAAAACATACCATAAACACACCATCACATGAAATTTAAGATACTTTTAGCATTAATTTTTGTAAACCTGATACAGGCACAAAAGTTTTACTTTCCAAAGACCGCTGTAACAGACTCTGTTACATTGGAGAAACAGATTCCGGGACTCGCTCAGCAAGTGATTCCGCTCCTTCAATCTGCAAAGTACAAACCGGAAAATAATATTGACCTTATGGACAACCTTTTCCGTTTGCAGATGGCCACGCAGGATTATAAAAAATCGATTATCTCTCTTTCCGAAAACCGAAATCTGTTTGCCGATCACAATATGGCTGGCTATAGATTGGTGGGATTTGAATTGTACAGTATGGCTAAAATGGCACAAAAAGAAAACAATATTTCCTTTTCCAATGCTCTTCAGAAAGTCTTTACTCAAAAATATGAAAGCCTTCCGGAAAAGCTGACTCCCAGACTTAAACTTGTTCTTGATGGAGACGTGGCAGAATTCAGAAAACAGTTGAGAAAAGTACTGGATAAGCAAAAAGACAAAGACAGTATTGATTACAAAACAGCCCTTGCGCTATGCAAATCTTATATCAATTATAAGACCTATACCAGCATCAAACCTCAGGTTTTACAATTACTGGAATCAAAAGACAAAGAGAGATTCATCATTGAAACCAAAGATCTTAAGATAAAAAACGGAAATACCTTAACGATTACCATTGTTAGAAAAAAGGGGAATACTTCCCCACTTCCCGTTATTCTTACCAATAATATCTATGCAGGTTCGTTTGATGAACTCTTTGGAAAAAGAGCTGCTATTTATAATTATGTAGGAGCAGTTGTGAATACCCGTGGCAAAAGGAACAGTAATAATGTGAACAATCCTTTTGAACATGAGTCGGAAGATATCTATGAAGTGATAGACTGGGTAAGCAAACAGCCATGGTCTGACGGAAAGGTGGGAATGATCGGCGGAAGTTACCTGGGCTTCAGCCAGTGGGCAGCAGTAAAAAAAGTGCATCCGGCATTAAAAACTATCGTACCACAGGTTGCAGTAGGAATCGGGATTGATTATCCTGCTCAGAACAACATCTTCATGAGCTATATGCTGCAGTGGATACAATATGTAACCAATAACAAATTTACTGATGAAAAAGATTTTGCCAACGCCGTAAAATGGGATTCTATCAATACAAAATGGTATAAGAGCGGTAGATCGTTCAGATCTTTAGATACAATAAGCGGAAAACCCAGCAAAATATTCCAACGATGGCTCGATCATCCGGGATATGATCAGTATTGGCAAAAAATGGTTCCTTACAAGGAGGATTTTTCCAAAATTAATATTCCTATCCTGACCACGACAGGATATTACGATGATGATCAGATTGGGGCACTGTATTATTTCAAACAGCATCACCAATACAACAAAAATGCAAATCATTATCTGGTCATAGGTCCTTACAATCATGGAGGGGCACAAAGTTTCGGATTTACTTATGTGAATGGCAATCCTATTGATCCGGCAGCCAGAATAAGCATCGATGATCTTGCTTTTTCATGGTTTGACTATATTCTTAAAGGAGGTAAAAAACCGGAAATTTTAAAAGACAAAATCAATTTTCAGGTGATGAATACCAATACCTGGAAGCATGTTTCCAATCTTGACAAAATGCATACTTCTTCCGTGAAATTCTATCTTCAGGACAAAAAAAATACATCATCGGTATTTAATAAGCCTGAGACTAAAAGCTTCACAACTCAAATTGTTGATTTTAAAAACAGAGACCAGAAAGACACGTACTACAAAGTCAGCAAAAAAGACAGTATAAAAACAACCAATTCTGTTGCTTTTGAAAGTGAAGTCCTTGATAAAGACATGATCATCAGTGGAAATCTGTCCGGAACCTTTCATGTTTCCATCAACAAAAAAGATTTTGATACGGATACTTATCTGTACCAAATTCAGCCGGATGGTAAATCATTTTTATTATCTACCCATATTGTAAGAGCTAGCTATGCGAAGAATAATGAAAAACGCCAGCTTCTTGAACCTAATAAAATGGAACAAATCCCAATCAATAACTCCTATTTCATGAGTAAAAAGATAGAAAAAGGAAGTAAGCTGCTATTATTGGTGGGCGTTAATAAAAGTCCTAACTGGCAGATCAATTATGGGACGGGTAAGGATGTAAGTGATGAAACCATAAAGGATTCCGGGGAACCTTTAGAGATAAAATGGTACAATGACAGCTATGTAGAACTCCCTGTTTATAATGACTAAAGACCTTTGTTTAAGCATTTTTAACTAAATGTTCTTAACGACTGTTAACATCAAAATAAAAAATCATTACATTTGCTTTTTTTCAAATCAAATATAGTTATTGAATGAGTCAACTTTTTAGAAGAAAAATCTATTCAGATACAGATACTTCAACGGGACTTTTAAGAGTCTTAGGCGTATGGGACATCGTATTTTTTGGTATTGCGGCTATTATTGGAGCTGGGAGTTTCAGCAGTCTGGGAGAAGCCGTTTTCAGAGGTGGCCCGGGTGTTATCCTTCTATATTTGATTTGTGGTTTTGCCTGTGGATTTACGGCTTTATGCTATGCTGAATTTGCCAGCAGAATTCCAACCGCAGGTTCTGCCTATACCTATGCTTATGCCAGTTTTGGAGAACTGATCGCCTGGATAATTGGCTGGGCCCTGATTATGGAGTATTCTTTCGGGAATATTTATGTAGCCTTTTCCTGGTCAGATTATTTCACCAGTTTCCTGGGACGTATCGGAATGCATATTCCTGATTACCTGACCTGCAGCTATACAGAAGCAAGAAAAGCTTTTCAATATGGCTCAGAAAATAAAGAATTATTAAATGCATGGAACACGGCTCCATTGATTGGAAGCTTGAAATTCATCGTAGATATCCCGGCTTTAGTGATTAATGGTTTGATAACATGGCTTTGTTATGTAGGGGTAAAAGAAAGTAAAAACTTCAACAACTCTCTGGTTATTTTAAAGCTGGCGGTGATCATACTGGTAATTCTTGTAGGTTGTGCTTATGTCAACACTGAAAACTGGACGCCCATCAGCCCTACCACCGGAACACCTTCCTTCATGCCGAATGGCTTTGCCGGAGTAATGAGTGCTGTATCCGGAGTATTCTTCGCCTACATTGGGTTTGATGCCTTAAGTGTGCTTTCTGAAGAGACCAAAGATCCGCAAAAAACCTTACCAAAAGGAATGATTATCTCTCTTGTACTGTGTACTGTGATCTATATTGCATTGACACTTGTATTAACAGGAATGGTAGATTACAAGAAATTTGATGGTGTGGGAGATCCGCTTTCATTTATATTTGAGAAAACAAATGCCAATGTAGCCTGGATGGAGCTTGTAGTTTCCTTTGTTGCGATTGTTGCTATCACTACCGTATTATTGGTTTTCCAGATGGGACAGCCAAGAATCTGGTACGCAATGAGCCGTGACGGATTGATGCCTGCAAGGTTTCAAAAGGTACACCCTAAATATAAAACACCGTCGTATGCAACTGTCGTTACCGGAATTGTAGTGGGTATTCCTATCCTGTTTACCGATAAAACGTTTATCCTTGACTTTACGAGTATCGGAACTATTTTCGCATTCGTATTGGTATGTGCAGGGGTACTTCTTCTTCCTGCTAAAGAAAAAATAAAGGGCAGATTTCACCTTCCTTATGTGAACGGTAAAATCATTTTCCCTATTGTTTTCATTGGTGGATTGCTTGCATTTTATAAATGGCAGCCAGAATTTTTTGACAATCTGATGAATTGGTCAGATCCTAAAGAAGGAGAATTCAGAGCTTCTATTTTCTTCTTTATCATCATCAACCTGGTCTTATGTGTTGTTGCTTTTATCAAGAACTTATCATTGATTCCATTGGTTGGATTAAGCTCATGTCTGTATCTTCTTACCGGAATGAGCCATGAAAACTGGTTCTGGTTCGGAATGTGGTTCCTCATTGGTATGGTCATTTACTTCTGTTATGGCTACAAAAACAGTAAACTTGGAAAAGAATTAAGGAATAGCTAAGGAATAATTAGCACAACTGCGAAAGGCAAAATGGCAAAAAAGTCAAACCCAATGGAGAGACTGATTTGCGATTTTGCCTTTTTCTTTTTTATCTCTTAGTACAAAATCGGCAGAATTATTGCTTTAACTACAATATAATCAATAAACTAGACTACCATGGCTGAAAGAATCAAAACCTACAGAGAGTTTTATCAGTTTTATCTTACGGAACACAGTAAAACAGGAACCCGGATTTTTCATTTTATCGGAACTTTTCTCGTATTTTTCGTTATATGGTATGTCATCAGTTCCGGAAAGGAAAGGTTTCTATGGTATATTCCGATTGTAGGCTACGGCTTTGCCTGGTTCAGCCATGCTGTGATTGAAAGAAACAATCCGGCTACTTTTAAATATCCTATATGGTCTTTAATTTCAGATTTCAGATTGTTTTTTGAATTGCTTATTGGTAAACAGAAATTCTTTGGGTCTGGTAATCGACCTCAGAAGCAGGAACAGCCTTAATTTTTTCTTCTCTCCTTTATACAAAAAGTATTGGGTGCTGGGAAACGTAAAGGCGTAGGAACTTCATACTTTGAGTATATTTTAAGCACAAGAAAATCTAAGATTTTCAGCAAATGATACGTTATTATTTTTCTCGCAGATTGTGGAGATTTCACAGATTTTTTCACAAGCATCTGCTTAATTTGCTCAATCTGCGAGAGATCAGAAAACAGGCAGTTTTCAATTTTATTGGTGATAAAATCTTTGCCCCTAAAACAGTATATTTTTAAATATCACTTTACGTCTTAGTGTTTTCTAACTTCCAGTCTTTAAATGATGTTAAGATTGCTTCACCTTCAGTTCGCAATGACAGAGGTATTGTTAAAATTTTATCAGAGATAAAATCCTTGCGCCTTAAAGATCTTTAGCTTGTAAAAAACTTAGCGCCCTTGCGTTTTCCAACCTCCACTTTTCTATTGAGATTGTCTCACCTTCGATTCGCAATGGCTACAACTCAGTGAGATTTTGCTTGCCTGGATAAAGCTTCTTCCCTATCAGATATCCCAATGAAGGCAAAATAAAGGACAACACTACCGGGAATACCAATGATAGACCAGAGCCCTCAAGAATGACTGTTAAAGGAAACAAATAACCATTATAAACAATAAGTGCCAGGGTAAAAAGAAAACTGTCACTATTCCCCGTAGACAGAATATTGAAATCACTTCCAAACTTATCAAACAAACCTGAGCAGATAAACAGGAAAACATTTACAAAAAACATCCACAGAACGGTTCTGTAGGTCATTCCTTTCTTTGCATTCAGATATCCGGCAAAGACTAAAAAAAGAGATAAAATCCCTGAAACAGCATAATCTAAGCCGGACATAGCAACCTCACTTCCTGTTCTTACAAAGAAATAAACTGCATACAGTATAAGATTCAGAAGATATATTATCGTTACATAGTTCATAGGTCTAAAAGTGTATTGTTTATAATCAGTATTTTTTTTCAAGAATATCGTAGTGAACAGTGTTTACTATTTTTTCAGCAAGAGCATCACCATCTACTTTGATCCGTGTGGGATTATAGGTTGAAAAAGTCATGGTTTTATCTTTATTCAAGGTCACTTCTACCTCTTCGAGGATATTTTGGTCATCTGCATAAAACTGAATTCTGTTTTCGACAATTCTCCAAAAAGAAAGCCTGGGTTCAGATGGGCTGCAATCACCAGTACTTCCTTCTACATAATTATAAACAGCAAAACCATCTTCTCTAATCGCATAATTCCGCATCAAACGGCAGTTATCGAATTGTTTTATCACTTTCTTTTTATTTTCATAAAATCCAGCTTCTTTCAGTTTCCAGAATCCGGTAACATTTTCTTTGGTTAATTTCTGTGCATTGATGCAAGGAGAAAATAGAGCAAAAGATGCAAGAAAAAATATCTTGTCCATAAATGATTTTGGGTCTTTGGGGAGGTAAACGAATATAATAATGAGAATAAAGTTTTTCAGCGGGCGGCTTCGCCGCCCGCTGAAAAACTGAACCTTAAGTTGAATTTTATTTAAATTTCTTCTTAAAACTGAATTTAAGCCTATTCATCAACCCTGGTTCTATAATGTCAATTCCCAGTCCGAAATTACTGTCTGCAACGGTATGATGGTCGGTTCTGAATTTTTCAAACTCACTTTTCGGAATTTCAGTATTGATCAGAGGATGGTGTTCAATAGATACGCTTGCTCCATTCTTGCTCACCTTTTTACGGCTTTTATAATCAAAGTACGGATTCGCAATGGTACTTTCCTGAATAGTATATTTTTCTTCTGTATCAATTTTCTGATCCGTATGCAGGTTAATCTCATATCTCTCACTGTCGAAATTATGCCAGAACGGTAAATCTTCATGCATAAAATCCCTTGCACTTGCCTTCACGACATTCCGGTCAAAGTACATCAGGAAACGGTTTTTCTGTGGATCGACATAGTAAGGGTTATCAACGATGGCGTTATATTGAATCTTAACCTCATTCAGCCTTTTGTCATCAATTACCACGTCAATAGCGGCATCTTTGAATACGTTTCGTACATCTGTACCGTTTCTGTCACTGGAATAATTAAGTGCATAGAAAAGGAAGCTGTTCCAGCTGTCTATAATCTCTCTTTTATTGGTACTTTTAAAATACCTTCTCATAGCATTGGCCCTGTTTCCTTTATAAGTAGTTGACAGCATAAATTTTCCTACAGTCCCCTGTACATTGAAATCTATTTTTTCATTAATACAGAAATAGGGAAATTTATAGGGTTTTCTCATCTGCAGCTCCTGGTCTTTTTTCACTTCCAGATAATGCATAAAAAACATGAACCCTCTGTTTTCTATCAATCCGAATTCATCACGAATCGTCGCATCAATGAAATATTCCTGCCCTTTGTAATTTACTTTTACCACAACATGATTGAAGTTTAAAAGGGAAGGCAGATAATATTTGATATAATAATCTGTATTGAAATTCACCAGTACTACAGACGCTTCTACTCCTATATAATCAAGGATTACTTTTAACAAAACGGATTTTGCTTTACAGTCTCCCTGCTTGTTTTCATAGGTTACTGAAGGCTCCTGTGGCTTATGCCCATTCATTTCATCAGCATTGAAAATATAGTAAACATGGTTCTGAACATATTCTATTGCAAACTGAAGTTTCTCATCCTGATCAGCAATAGCATCTAATTTTTCAATCAGGTTCGGAGCAAAATCCTTTAAAGAAGATACATTAAAAATCTCATCATAAATAGGAACAATATAATTAGACAGGTCTTTCCAGTTGCTGTCTGTAGCAAAATCTATATAAGGAAAAATCTCACGCCCGGAATCTACAGGATTAATATAATTCTGCTCTTCAATCACAAACCTCTCTCCTTTTTTCAAAAGATTAATTTCCGGTTCCAGAACATTGCCCTGCTCATCTCTGAAAAATGTTTTTTTGTATGCAATAGCCTGCTCACGTTCATTGATAAAAGTAAACTTAAAACTGCCATATGCCCAGTAATTATCGGGACTTACCCATACATATTTTGAGAATTCTTTTCTGAGAAAATCGCGGTCCGTAAATTCTTTAATCCTTGAATCTTCTAAGATCAATACATCATACAGCCTGAGATCCTTAATCGTAATATTGATCTTTTTATTACTGCTCAGAACCCCTCCGCTGCTTTGATTTTCGCTGTCAAGAACTTTAATATTTGTATCCGGAATTTTGTCTATCAGTACCCCTTCTCTTAAAACACTGATCCTATGAATCTGATAGACTTCATTTTCTTCAACAATCACATCAGAAGCAGAAGCTCTCTCCAGATTCCCCGGTTCGTTCAGGGTATATGCCATGCAGACATACTCACTGTTTTCCGTATTGCTTGTATAGTATTTTTTATCTAAAAAGTAGCAGTAATCCCGGCCTTCATCAATCTGTCTTTTGGCAAATTCGGAGTCTTTGATCAGATCTATTATTTCCTGATCTCCAATATTTCCTGCCCACATTTCAGGTTTTTGAATCCTGTAATTTTCAACTTGCATTTGATTATTCATATGTATTTTAGTATTTGTTTTCTGGCTAGCGTATTAATAAATTCAAATTAAATGATTAAAAAAGTAAAAAGCAATAGCAGAAGTACTACAAATTCGGGAAAGTCAATTTCGGCATAGTAATTGCGAGGTATGGGGAAAATCAAGTTTATGAAAAGTATAGCAACAATTCTAAAAGGGGCAGCACCCGCATTAGCATTATTTGCAATGACGCAATGTACAACAACTGCCGGTGTATCCGCTGGCGATGAAAAAACGTTCATCGTAGGACCACAAACAGCAGATTGTACAGGAGTAGCTCCTATGAAATGTATGCAGGTAAAGGAAAATGCATCTGGAAACTGGACCAATTTTTACAGCAATATTGAAGGATTTACGTATGAGCCGGGTTATGAATATGTTTTAAAAGTAAAAACAGAAAAGATTGCCAATCCTCCAGCTGACGGATCTTCTATAAAATACACCTTGGTAAAGCAGGTTTCTAAAACGAAAAAAGCAGCAATGGCGGCCAACGAAAAAACACTTATTGTAGGACCACAGACGGTAGATTGTTCCGCAGGAGCAGGACGTATGAAATGTATGCAGGTAAAGGAAAATGCTTCTGAAAGCTGGACTAATTTCTACAGCAATATCGAAGGATTTACGTATGAGCCGGGTTACGAATATGTTTTAAAAGTAAAAACAGAAAAAATCGCTAATCCTCCGGCAGATGCTTCTTCCATCAAATATACATTGATAGAACAGGTTTCTAAAACGAAGAAATAATAAAAAATCTCCCGAAAATTTCGGGAGATTTTTTTATTACAATTGGTTTCAATTTCTATTTTCTAAAATCCTGATTCTTTTTGAGGTGGATCCGGATATTTGCCTTTACTAGCCTCTCCTACCGTATTTGCAGTCGTCATTGCCACGACAAGATCATTCAGCATACTGCTTGCAGCCGTAGGTGAATTGGGAAGAAGAACCAGATTGCTTCTGTTGCTTGCTCCTATAGAATGTAATGTATCATAATGCTGTGTGACAACGATAAGCGCTGACGCTTCGTGCGAATTGATTTCTACATTATTCAGCATTCTTACAGACTCTTCAAGTCCTTTTGCAATTTCTCTTCTTTGATCAGCAATCCCCTGCCCCTGCAATTTTTTAGATTCTGCTTCTGCTTTTGCCACGGCTACAATTCGGATTCTTTGTGCTTCAGATTCATATTCTGCAGCTGTTTTTTCTCTTTCTGCCGCGTTGATTCTGTTCATCGCATGTTTTACCTGCTCATCCGGATCAATATCTGTGACCAAAGCTTTGATAATATCATACCCATAGCTATTCATAGCTTCCTGAAGTTCACTTTTCACGGCAATTGCCACATCGTCTTTTCTTACAAAAACATCATCCAGTTTCAATTTCGGAACCTCAGCACGTACCACATCGAATACAAAAGAGGTAATTTGATTTTCAGGATTTTCCAAACGATAGAATGCATCTCCCACCTGCTCTCTGATGACCTGATACTGAACGGAAATTTTCATTTTGATGAAAACGTTGTCTAATGTTTTTGTATCAATCATTACATCCAGCTGCTGAATTCTCAGATTCAGTCTTTTGGCGATCTGATCTATGATTGGCAGTTTAAGATGAAGCCCTGAATGTTTCACCCCCTGAAACTTTCCGAAACGTTCTATAATAGCAGCCGTTTCCTGCTTAACAACAAAAAACGAAGCGAATAAAATAATAAGCCCGAAGAGAATAACGGGCGCTAAATATATACTCATAGTTCTAATTTTTATTAATATGTCGCAGTAAATCCTGTTTCGTTAAAAACATTTTTTATTACCGCTTGCTTAAATATAAGAAAAATAAATGTAAGACCCGGAACACGACTCATTGAAAATCAAGCATGAACATTCTTCCTCATTTTTAAATTAAAATTATTCCGAAAAAGACTTATTTTTGAATATTCATTACACATCATGATCAATTCTAAAGAAATATTAAAAGATCATATTTCAAAATTCACATCTCTCACGGAAGAGCAGCTGGATTATGTTCTTGGACATTTTAACCTGATTACTTTAAAAAAAGGACAAAGCTTAATATCGGAGGGCGATTTCGTCAATCACGAATATTTCGTTCTGGAAGGCTGCCTGAAAGCATTTTACGTTAATGACAGCATGAAAATGTTTATCCTCCAGTTTGCCATGCCGACCTGGTGGGTAACGGATTTTGATGCACTTTACAATACAACAAGGGCTACCATTAATGTAGACTGTATCACCAATGCAAGCATTCTCTCTATTTCTAACGAAGACAGGGAAAAGATATGCAATGAAATTCATGAGGTGGAGCATTTTTTCAGATGGAGAACCAACAAAGGATATGTGGCTGCACAGAAACGTCTGCTTTCTTTCATGAATAATGATGCTAAATTCCGATATCAGGAGCTTTTATCCATGTACCCTCAACTGTACAATCTCGTTCCGAAACATCTGATTGCGTCTTATTTGGGAGTAACCAGAGAAACCCTAAGCAGACTTCATCAATAAAAAACCTTTTTATTCTTGTTCCTATTTTGTGAGGTACATCACGTAACTATTTCTTTCGATCGGCTGAACTTTGTGTCATTATTTAAACCCCATAAAAAATGGACACAAAAAATTTTAAAATCAATCATGAAATCAGCACAATCCACTGGATCGGAAGAAAGGTAACCGGAGCTCATAATGGAACAATCGGTGTAAAAGAAGGAAACTTCACGTTCGAAGACGGAAAACTTACATCAGGAAAGTTTGTCATTGATACCCGCGCCATTAAAATCCTTGATATTGAGGATTCTGAAACCAACACACAGTTTGCCCAACATCTGGCATCTGACGATTTCTTTAATTCTGATCAGTTTCCTGAAGCTTTTTTTGAAATCACTCATGCTGAACCGGGTGATCAGAATCTCTATTATGTAAAAGGAGATCTTACGATAAAAGGGATTACACATCCTATCGACACAAGCCTGCACATTGTAGCAACAGACAATACGGCTGTTCTGGATACTAAAATTGTGGTCGACAGAACGAAATTCAACATCAAATTCAGATCCTCCAATTTCTTCACCAACCTTGGTGACACCTTGATCTACAACAATTTTGATTTAAACATTCATCTTGTTGCGGCCACTCATTAATGCCATTCAAATATCAATTAATCTTAAAAATTCACCATCATGCCATTCATAAAAGTAGAAGTACTTCGCGAAGACATTACCCGCGAAATAAAACAACAATTAATCAGAAAAATAAGTGAAGCTGTGACTTCAGTTTTGAACAAGGATCCCCATTTGACCCACATTGTCATCAATGAAATTGAAGATGATAACTGGGGCTATGCCGGAGAACAGGTTTCAGTATTAAAAGAACAAGGATTTTCAACAGAAAAAAAATAAATCAGAAATGAAAAAGCAAACCGTAATCGTAACAGGAGCATCATCAGGAATAGGATTGGAAACAGCCCGTTATTTCTTAGACAGAGGTGATCATGTAATCATCAATTCACAAACAGCTTCAAAATTAGAGGAAGTTTATCATAAATTGGGAGCCGGAGACAACCTTGCCATGGTCGCCGGAAGTGTTTCAGAGCTATCAACAGGGGAAGCATTGGTAAAAACTGCGCTTGAGAGATTTGGATCAATTGATGTCCTGATCAATAATGCAGGAATTTATGAGAACAAACCATTCCTGGAAGTTACTGAAGACTATCTGGATCGATTTTTAACAACCAATTTAAAAGGAACCTTCTTCACAACACAGGCTGTTATTCCTCAAATGATCAAGCAAAAAGACGGAGTGGTTATCAATGTGGGAACGCCTTTAGTGTATCACGCTATTGCACAGTCTCCTTCCACGGCACCTATTTCGAGTAAAGGAGCTATTCATGCTCTGACCTTGCAACTGGCTGCAGAATTTGGAAAAGATAATATCAGGGTCAATACAGTGGCTCCCGGACTGATCAGAACTCCGATGCATGGTGCAGATCTGGATAATAATGCCGGACTTCACCTGATCAACCGTATCGGGGAACCGGAAGAAGTTGCTCAGATGATTCATGCTATTGCTAAAAACAAATTAATTTCCGGAGCGATCATCAACGTTGACGGAGGAATGGGTGCCGGGCATCATGTATCATGAAACTAGTATTAATAATTGCATGGCTGTTCAGTTTTCCATTGAACAGTCATGCACAAAATATAAAGGATATGAAAACCAACCCAACATCAGAAGCTGAAATAAGAAATGTGATTGAAAATTATTATTTCAAAGGAATTTATGAAGGAAATACTGAGCTTCTTACAAAAGCTTTCTATAAAGGAGCACTGCTTTTCGGAGATGTAGATGGCACTGCGTATTTCAAAACTGCAGAACAATATATTGAAGGAGTTGGAAGCCGGGTAAGCCCGGAAAAATCCGGGAAAGATTTTAAAGCTGTTATCATTTCAATGGATGTCATTAATTCGATTGCCACCGTAAAATTGCATGTAAAGATGTATGATTTTAATTATTATAATTTCATAACTTTCAATAAGATAGACAAAGAGTGGCTCATCGTTAATAAGACATTGACTAACGTACAACCTTAAATCAACAAAATCATGTGGAATAAAAATAGAGTTACGGAGTTATTAGGAATTGAATACCCTATTCTGCAAGGTCCTTTTGGTGGAGGGCTGTCCACTGTTGAACTGACAACAACGGTGAGCAATCTTGGCGGCTTGGGAGGATTTGGAGCTTATACTTTGTCGCCACAGGAAATTTATGATACTCACAGAGAAATACAATCGAAAACGGATAAGCCTTACAACCTTAATCTCTGGGTAAATGATCATGATATTATTGATGAAGAGCATACAAAAAAGCAATACCAAAAGGCTGTTGAGAGTTTCAAACCTTACTTTGATCTTTTAAATACGGATATTCCGGCACCTCCACCCTCTTTTGAATCGAAATTTCAGAATCAGCTGGAAGTCATTTTTGATATTAAGCCTAAAGTGTTCAGCTTTATGTTTGGATTGCTGAACGAAAGCATCATCGAAGACCTTCACCGCCAGGGAACTGTTGTATTCGGAAATGCTACAACGCTGGATGAAGCTGTTGCTCTGGAAAAAACCGGAGTAGATGTGATTATAGCTTCCGGTTTTGAAAGTGGCGGACACCGCCCTTCGTTTCTGGATCAGTCTGAACTTTCTACAACGGGAACTTTTGTTCTGATTCAATTGATTAAAGATAAAGTAAAAATACCTGTCGTGGCTGCCGGAGGTATTGCCAATGGGCGCGGAATTGCCGGAGCTTTTCAACTGGGAGCGGAAGCGGTACAAATTGGAACTGCTTTTCTAGCCACTGAGGAATCCGGAGCTTTACCGATTCATAAAGAGTTTTTATTTTCTGACGCTGCAAAATCTACATCCCTTACCAGAGCTTATACCGGAAGATTAGGACGTGGAATTACCTCAAAAATTACAAGAGATGTATTGGCAGCAACAGACAAAACACTGCCCTTTCCTTTGCAGACTCACTTTATGGGAGCTTTGAGAAAAGCAGCTTTGGAACAGCAAAAGAATGATTTCGTTTTCTTTTGGGCGGGTCAGATTGCCCCTGTTTTAAAGCATAAAAAAGCCTCCACTTTAATGCAGTCATTAATTGAAGAGGCTTCTGAATTATTACAATAAATAGAATTTACATGGTCATCCCGATGTCTATTCCTTTAATTTTTCTATACAAATCGGTAGCGTAGTTATCTGTCATTCCGGAAACAAAATCTATGATTCCAAGGACTTTCTGATAGTCTGTTCCGTTTTCGTAGACGAATTGTTTTGGAAGCAGCTTCAAGGCTTTCTTATCATACGATTTTCTTTCATCTTCCGGTTTCAGGATGGATGGGATGAAATGATCCAGCAATTCATACATTACATTATACCCAGCATTTTCAATTTCCACAACCGCTTTATGATTGTAAATTTTTTCCACCGAGAAACTGGCAATATCTTGTAATGCTTTATTTTCGTTTTTATAGATATCAAGCAGACCGTTGTCAAGATTTCCTTCAAGAATCGTTTCAAAGTTATGTTTATACATCTCAATAGATTTATTGATTAATGCATTGATCACTTTTGCTCTTAAATAAGAAATCTGTTCATTTTCGTTAGAGATAGAACTTAGCTTTGTTTCGATTCTTTTAACATCATCTGTTTCAGATTTTACCAGTTCGAAAAATAGATTTTTACAATCTGCTGTTGAAACAATACCCAATCGGTGGGCATCTTCCATATCGATGATATTATAACAGATGTCATCCGCAGCTTCTACTAACCACACAAACGGATGTCTCTTGAAAATATGAGGTTCTTCACTTTCAGAAATAAGCTGGGTTCCTTTGGCAATTTCCAGGAAGATATCTTTTTCATTCTGGAAAAACCCGAATTTCTTTCTGTGAATGATTCCTTTTTTCTTGGCTACTGCCTCACATGGATATTTTGCAATACTTGCCAGCGTTGAAAAAGTAAGCTGAATACCTCCCGCATCTTTTCCTTGCTGCTGCTGTGCCAGTACTCTGATCGCATTGGCATTTCCTTCAAAATTGACCAGATCTGCCCACTCCTTTTCATTGAACTTTGATTTCAAATCTTTTTCATTTCTTTCAAAATAGCTTGCAATAGCATCTTCTCCGGAATGCCCGAAAGCAGGATTTCCCACATCATGACATAAGCACCCAGCCGCAATTACATTTCCTAAATTATAGAGATAAAAATTCTTTGAATCTTCAGTAAGTTCACTTTTAAAATCTTCAGCAATAAATTCACCAATAATACTTCCTAAACTTCTTCCTACAGATGAAACTTCCAGGGAATGAGTAAGTCTGTTGTGTACAAAAACACTTCCGGGAAGAGGAAAAACCTGGGTTTTGTTCTGTAGTCTTCTGAAAGCAGAAGAGAAAATAATTCGGTCAAAATCTCTTTGAAAATCAGTTCTTGAAGCCCTAGTCTGTGGATTGTTTCCTGTACGTTGATTGGTGAAAATCTGGTTTAAATTCATCATTTTTCAAAATTACTCCAAATTTTAATTGTACGGAATAGTATTTAGATTTTTATTAGAGAGATCTGCCATTCAAAAAATCTATTATAGTAAACGTTTTTTAGGGGTCGGAAAGCTTCAGGAAATATTCTACATTTGATACAACTAATAAGCGGAAGAATATTCACAATTCTTCTTTTAAATTTTAAATTCTTTTTATCATGACAGACAACACATGGCTCAACAGATGGGATGATAGATACAGCAACGAAGAGTTTGCGTACGGAACAGATCCGAATAATTATCTGAAAGAGCAACTGGCTCCATTAAAACCCGGCAAAATACTATTCCCGGCAGAAGGTGAAGGCCGAAACGCTGTTTTTGCAGCAACACAGGGATGGCAGGTTTCAGCTTTTGATATCAGTTCCAATGGACGGAATAAAGCATTACAGCTTGCCGAACAATTGCAAACTACCATTGATTACAAAGTTGGAGAGCTTTCTACCCTCAATTATCAGCCAGAGCAATTTGATGCTATTGCTCTGATCTACGCTCATTTTCCTGCAGACATTAAGTCTTCCATCCATCAAATGCTGAATCAATACTTGCGTAAAGGAGGATTTATCATTTTTGAAGCGTTCAGTAAAAGTCATCTTGAATATATTGCAAGAAATGAAAAGGTAGGCGGCCCCAAGGATATTGAATCATTATTCTCCATTGATGAGATCAAAGCTGATTTTCCTGATTATAAAATTATTGAATTATCAGAAACAGAGATAGAACTCAATGAAGGGCTATTCCATAATGGGACGGGTTCTGTGATCCGGTTTGTGGGACAAAAGCTCATCTGACTCTATTGTAAATAGGTTTATTTTGGGATAAAACTTTAGATTTTAGCCAATTATGGAATATTATTTGAATCTTTATCTCAAAATAAACGTATGCCTGAAGGTCCATCCATCATACTAATGAAAGAAAGCCTGCAGCCATTTGCAGGTCAGCAAGTGACAGAAGTTTCAGGAAATGCCAAATTCGAAAAAGAAGTTTTCATTGGACAATCTCTCCTTGAAATCCGGACTTTTGGAAAACAGACTTATCTTATTTTTGAAAAATCAGCCATTTGTATCCATTTATTAATGTTCGGCTCTTACAGTATTAATGAGCAGACTAAACCGGATAAAAGTCTACGTTTAGCATTGTTTTTCTCTACCGGAAGCATCTATTTCTACACCTGTTCCGTAAAATCCGTACCTCTTGAATATCTTTCCACTATTGATTGGGAAGCTGATATAATGAGTGATCAGTGGAATTCTAAAAAAGCTGGAGAGAAATTAAAATCCAATCCGAAAATGATGGTCTGTGATGCATTGATGAATCAGGATATTTTTTCGGGAGTCGGAAATATTATTAAAAATGAAGTTCTTTTCAGAATCGGAGTTCAGCCAGAAAGTCTGTTGGGTAATCTTCCTGCTAAAAAAAGAAAAGAACTTATTGCCGAAGCCAGAAATTACAGTTTTGATTTTCTGAAATGGAAAAGAGAATCTGTTTTGAAAAAACAGTGGCTGGTTCATACCAAATCCGTCTGTCCGATATGTGGGCAGAAACTTATCAAAAAACAAACGGGGGTCGGAAAAAGAAGAAGTTTCTTTTGTGAAAAGGATCAGAAACTTTATTAAAATAAATGATGATATTTCAAGTTTTGGCTAAAGCCTTTGAAGGATTTGATGTATTTAAACGGGCTGAAGCCCGTTTCTATTGAATACATTTTTCCCTTATTGATTACACAGATTTTCACAGATAATGAGGTCTATTTTTTTGACCTTGGTTATTATATTACTCATATATTAGTCTGAATTCAGCAGTCCTCCCGCAAATTTTGTAAAAAAATCGGCTCTGTATACTTCACCAAGGGGAATTTCGGAATCTTCGATGTAGATATTGTGATTGTCAAATGAATCAATATAATTCATGTTCACAACGTATGATTTGCTGACTCTTATAAAGGTTTCGCCGGAAATTTTCTGATGAATAGTTTTCAGATTCATCGCAGTGATCAGTTTCTGCTGCTGGGTATGAATGACTACATAGTCTTTAAGACCTTCTATAAACTTAATGTCTGAAAAACTGATTTTATAAAATCTTCGCTCTGCTTTGATGAATAAAAAGTCTGCCGTATTAGATTCTACCGTATTCTTTACGGTATCTTTAGACAAAAGCTCAGTGTAAAGCAATGCTTTATCAATCGCTTTTTCCAATCTCTGAGGATCAATAGGTTTCAGAAGATAGTCTACAGCTTCCAGTTCATAACTCTTCAATGCATATTGAGAATAGGCAGTTGTAAAGATGATCAAGGATTTTTTGGGAAGCATTTCTACAAACTCAAGGCCTGTCACCATGGGCATTTCTATATCGAGAAAAATAAGGTCTACCTCATTATCTTTAAGAAACTCAAGAGCAGCCGGTGCATTGGAAAATTCACCAAGGATATCAATACTGGAAATTTCGGCAATCAGCGATCTCATTTCGGATCTTGCCAGAGGTTCATCATCAACTATAATACAGTTCATCACACGGGAATTTTTAAATTTACACTATATTCTTTATCATCTGATTCTATCTGCAGGTTAAAAGTGTCGCCATAAAGAAGTTCCAGTCTTCTTGTGATATTGGCGAGTCCAAGCCCACTATTTTTTTTATCCGAAACAACATAGCCGGCACTCCTTGAATTGACACATCTAAAATAAAGCTGTTTATCCTCGATATTGATGTCTATTTTCACATAAGACTCTTCTCCACTGAGGTCTACACTGTGCTTCACAGCATTTTCAACAAAAGTAGTAAATAGGTTTGGAGGAATGAAGGTACTGTGAACTGCTCTTTTATCAGCGTCTGTCTGAATATCAAAAGAGAAGTTATCACGTCTTATTTTTTCAAGGTTTAAAAAGTTGGACAGAAAATCAATTTCTGAAGTTAGTAATGTTTTTTCTTCACTGTTTTCGTACAGCTGATATCTTAGAAATTCGGACAGTTTTACAATGACCACCGATGCTTTTGCCGGATCTGTTCTGATAAGTGCTTTTACATTATTCAGCATATTAAACAGAAAATGCGGGTTGATCTGATTTCTGAGCTCATTCAGTTCCATATTCAGGGTGAGATTGCTCAGTTCATTGATCCTTTTATTATCACTGATCCATTTCTGTAAAAGCTTTACCGTAGTCGTGGTCATAATAATCGGAATACACATCAGAACACCTTCATAGATTCCCCCTTTTTCATTTTCTTTAAGGATATTTTTTATTCTGAACTCTTCAAAGAATAACCTAAAACTATACCCTATAAAATTGAGTCCCACTACTCCCATCAAAACCAGTAAAACAAGATAGGTGACATATTTTGTTTTAAAGAAAAATCGGGGAACCAATACATATATATTAATGTAAACCATTGTAATCAAAATAGTATATACAAAAAACAGAACATAATACTGGTAGATTCCCGAGTACCAATGCCAGAACCTTGCACTGTACATCAGAAAGAAAAAAAAGATCAGAAACAGCAGGTGTCTTTGAAATCTATACTTCCCTTCCACCAAAAAATCCATTACAAAGGTTTCTTCAAATTTCCACGGGCTGTATTTCATATTCTAGACTCATTTTATCATTAACAAAAATAGAGAATAACGTAATTTACAACTATTTTATTATACAAAACCTGCATTTTATTATACGAATTATCTGCGGTCAGGGTTTTGTATAAAATACCTGCCATTTTGTATAAAAACAAATTCGGGCGCCTCTTTTCTATATTCCTTTGCATTGTTAAATGAATGCATATGGAATTGACCGCTTTTCACGAATTGACCCAGGAAATATCATTAGAATGTTTCTTTATGACAGAATCCCAACAGGAAGAAAAAGTAATACAGCTCATTGATTTACATCATTTTGTAGAATGTTTTGACCCCAAAATAAAAATCCTCAGCTACCTCCACCATCCTATCAATATTGTGGAACATCAGGAGGGTAAAAAAGGAATCCTGTTTTGTGATCTGAAATACTCTGCTGTACCTGACAGTAATGCTTCTGAAGAATTTAAAAGAAGATATGATCTCACAGAACTCTGGTTTGTATTTGTAGAAGAAACCTATATTCAGGATACCTCCGGATATACTGATGCCATCATTGAAAACAGTCTGGATATTTTCTATGACAAAATTTTTTCATTCAATTTTTTCCAATCGATCATTCACCCCTTACAATAAACTGCCCATGAAAACATTGAGAAGAGCGCTTATCCCACTGGCGCTGCTCCCTTTTAAAAGTATGATGTATACTCAAAAAAAAGACAGTATTCCTTTGAAGGTCCGGGCTTTTTATGCTGATAAAATCCCACAGTCGAGGAATTTTAATATTGAGTATACATTGGTTGCCCCCTCTTCATTCTCGTCACAACTTCACGGACAGGATCTGCCGGACAACAAGGTAAAAAGCATCCAACAGATGAAAGCGGATGCTAACATTTACTTTATCAAGAAGAAGAACTGGCTTTTGAGCACTGCCCTGAACTATCGTTACACTTCGATCAGTAATGAAAATCCTGTAATCCCAGGAACTGAAACGGAGGAAAATTTCCATTATCATTCGGAAGCTATTAATCTAGTCTATTTTTCAAGGTTATTCAAAAAGACGGCAATATACTCGGCCAATATTTCTGTAGATGGAAGTGATCAGCATTTTGAACGGATAAGAGGATTGGTAACGGCTTCTTTAATTTTAAAAGCAACTCCAAAAACAAAAATGTCCCTTGGACTGGCTGGTATTATTGATCCCAGCAGCCAAATTCCCGTCCTTCCTATTTTCACTTTAGAAAACAGATTCAATAACGGATGGGTTCTTGACATTCTGCTTCCGAAAAAAGTATTGGTCAGAAAAGATGTTTTCTCCAACGGAAGAATTTCGCTGGGAACAGAAATGGATAATACCTCCTTTTATACGTACCGGAATAATAGTACTTACGAATTCCGGCAGGTTGCTCTCAATTCGGGAGCGATCTATGAGCATAATCTGGGTGGGAATTTCATAGGAACTTTTAAAACAGGACTCAGAGCCAATATCAATTCCAGAGCATTTAATAAGCAGGACTCTTTTAATGATTATATATGGAAAGGGACTTATAAACCTTCATTCTATTTCAATGTCGGAATTTCTTATAATCCTTTTGAAAGACGAAGAGTAAAATAAGATCAATCGGTAGTTCAATGTTAAAGTTTTCTAGCTCATTATCAGGATTTGAAAAAAAATATTAAAAAAAAATTAAAATTTCTATCTATTGGGATTTAACCATTCTTCCAAAATACAATCAAAGCTTCAGAAAACACAAATTAAGAGTATTCTCATTTATGAAAAATCTTATTACCACTTATGCGAATGGTTTATTAAAATGATTTCGGGATTTTCCTTTAAGAATTGAATAAAATTGAATATGGCAGTACCTAAACAGATATTTCAGACTTTTATAACTAAAAAACTTCCTCTGATTACGCGTTATCATATCTGGAATATGAGAAGAAAAAATCCGGAATACAAGTATTACTTTTATGATGATCAGGACATAGAAAAATTTCTCACAGAAGAATTTCCTCCTGAATATATTAAAAGTTATCGTAAACTGAGAATCGGTGCTTCAAAAGCTGATTTTTTCAGATATGCTGTTTTATATAAGAAAGGAGGTGTATATCTGGATATAGACAGCAGCATTATAAAACCGTTCAGAGAATTGGTTAAGGAAAATGATGAAGCTGTGATCAGTGTAGAAAGACACGAAAATCTGTATGTTCAATGGGCACTTATTTTCAATAAAAATCATCCTTTTCTAAAAAAAACATTAGAATTGATGATTGATAATATAAACAGTCACCGCTATCCCCATAATATACATGCTACTACAGGTCCTACTGTATTCAGTAAAGGAATAAAGAAATCATTAGAGGAAAACCCTGCAATTCCCTTTACATTATTTGGCGGCATTGAGTTCCGTGGCTATTTAAAGTTCAAATATAAGCTGGGAAAGTTTTTCTTATACAAAACAAGGTCTCAACATTGGAAACAGAAGCAAAAGCATCAGGAGATTATCTTTTAATGAGTCCCCATTTTTGAAAATACATTAATAATAATCACGCCAAGGACAATCAGAACAATCCCGATAATTGCAGGCAGATCAGGAATCTGTTTGAATGCTATTACCCCAATCATCGTTATAAAGACAATGCCGACTCCGGACCAGATCGCATAGGTAATTCCTACCGGGATCTGGCGAAGGGTAAGGCTCAGAAAATAAAAAGCACACGCATACCCGATTACGGTTATCACAGACGGCCACAACTTGGAAAATTCCTCGGATTTTTTCAGGAAAGAAGTAGCGATTATTTCAAATACAATTGCCAGAGCAAGAAAAATATAACTGCGTCCCATACATTCATTCTTTCTACAAAAGTAGCAAAAGCATTCCGGTAATTCCAACAATAAAGAGGGAGGATTCCCGCTTGAGTCCAAAGATCACAAATGCTGGTCTGCTCTTTCTTATTCTATAAAAATCCAGCGTTCCCAAAAACTTCACCAATCCATCAATACTTTCCACAGGCACTTAAATGATTTAAGTACCTTATTTTTAGTTATATCCATTTTTTGAAAGAGGTGTGTGATCAGAAAAAATAGGCCAATAGGTAAGTTTATTTTTCAGTTATGGCATAAAAAACAATATTTCTCCATGTCATGAAATGTGACAGCTGACAAAAAATTCAAAATAAAAACGAGGGCTAAAAATAAATTTTCTTAACATGAAAATCAATTTCAGGTGAACAATATACATTCAAGAAATGTGATTCATAACGATATTATGCTACGCATTATTTATTATTTGTTTTATCAACTCCAATATAGAAGTCGATAAACGATTATCGTTTTCACATAATTTTACAGATAGGATAATAAAAGTATTAATAAATTCTCAATAATGTATTAATTTAATGTAAACAAAATTTCATCAACAAAGGAGCAACAACCCCCGTAATACACTGATAAACATCATAATGTTTTACTTTGGCACGTGATTTGAAAGTAGTAATATTGCAATTGAAAGATTGATAAAATAAATTCAAATAATTAAAAATAATACAAAATGATAACTTATATCGGAATCGCAACAGGTCTAGTAGTAATCGCTTCATATCTTATGACAGTAAGAAGAGAAAGAAACTAATTCTAAATAAAACAAGCCTATAGAATATCTATACTAATTATATTGTTTTATGTTTTTAGTCTGAGAGATCAGATTGCTCTTTTACTCATTGGATAAAAGGGCCCAAAAACATAAGCAAAAAGATCTTAGTTTCACAACAAATTTTTATATCCAAATGAATAAAGCCGTTCGCAAGTCCGGCTTTATTTTTGTTTTACACCTGAGAACTTTACTTTTTTTAATCACAGATTTCTACCGGTGTTTGGGTCTATTTTCAAGTCATTCTATTTAATATTAAAGTATATATATTTCATTCATAATTCATTATCTTTAATTTATCATCAGCCTCCATCTGGCCTAGCGGTTTATTATTATTCAGGATTTCTTTCAGCATTTAATAAAGTTTTATCTTTGTTTATTCAATAATCATTTAATTGTCATTATGAATCTGTATAACCTTATTATTCAAGATAAAGAAGAGGTAACCCTGAACGAAGTATTTCTCGATAAAAACAACAAGGAGCATCTTGCCCAGCTTATCAAGGAACATACGTATGTTAAAGAACTGCAGGAGTACGGTCTTCCGGTTAATAATAAGATTCTGCTTCAAGGAAGTTCAGGATGCGGAAAAACAATGACGGCAAAGGCGATTGCCAATGCTTTAGGGAAAAATATCGTTATCCTGAATCTGAGTAATATCGTTTCGTCACGTATTGGCGAAACCTCCCAGAATATTAAAATGATCTTTGATAAAGCTGCCAGAGAAAGATCTGTACTTTTTCTTGACGAACTGGATCAGATCGGGAAAGCTAGAGGAAGTGATGATAAGGATGTGGGCGAAATGAGAAGACTGGTTAATACTTTGATTCAATTGATCGATTATTATCCTGAAAATTCGCTTTTAATCTGTGCTACCAATCATCCTGAAATTATTGATACTGCCCTATTAAGACGCTTCCAGCTAAAGATCAATTACGAAATGCCTTCTGCTGAGACTCTGGATACTTTCTATGATCAATTATTACGTCAATTTCCCGAAGATATGAGAGCGGTTGAAAGAAAGTATTCTATTTCTTTTGCCGAAGCAAAAGACCATGCTCTAACAGCGGTTAAAGCAGCTTTAATCAAAAAACTGGAAGCGAAAGAAACAATATCATCATGAAAGAAGATATTCTCCACAATCTCGCCGTCATTAACGACCGGATAAAAAATGCCTGTGAAAGATCCGGAAGGAATATTGACGAAGTGAAGCTATTACTGGCTACCAAAACAGTTTCTGCAGAGCGAATCAAAATCGCTTTGGAGTACTCACAGACCTTAATTGCTGAAAATAAAGTACAGGAATTGAAGGAGAAATATGATGACTTAAAGAATACCCCTCATGAAAACCACTTTATAGGACATCTTCAGACCAATAAAATTAAAGATATTCTGAAATATGATGTTATCTGCGTTCAATCTCTAGATCGGCTGGAATTGGCCGAAAAACTCCACCAAAGACTTTTGGCAGAAAACAAAACGATTGATGTCTTGATTCAGGTGAATACCTCAAATGAAGAAAGCAAGTTCGGAGTTGATCCCAGTGAAGCAATTGAACTGACCCGAAAAGTTGCCTGCTTCTCTACATTAAAAATAAAAGGCTTAATGACGATCGGTCTGTTCAGTGCGGAAACCGAGAAAGTAAGAGCATGTTTTAAAATCCTGAAAAAGATTCAGCAGGACATTATGCAGGAAAATATTCCCAATGTTGAAATGAAAGAGCTTTCCATGGGAATGAGCGGAGACCTGGAAACAGCTATTGAAGAAGGAGCTACGATTGTACGTGTGGGGACTGCTGTTTTTGGAGCGAGAATCCATCCGGACAGCTATTATTGGGATGAAGGAAAAAACTGAAGACAAAGGAATTTAATCGTAAAAAATCATCATGGCATTCCACTATACTTTTGAAAGAGAAATAAATGAAGGAAAAACATTAAAAAATGTTACTGATGCTGTACAGAATTCTTTTGCGGAAAGACAAGTAGATCATATAAACATTGACGGCAACATCATAACTGGAAAAGATAGTCTCGTGAAACTGGATTTTTCAAATAGATCTCCACTTGTGATATCTCCGGGTAAAGAATACTTCATCTATAATGAAAATACAAAAATTTTAACCTACAAGATAGAATCTTTTTATCCTATCCTGTTTAATTTGATATACACCATCATTCTTTTCTTAATTTTACATTTCCTAGTCGGTCATTTGATCATAGAGACTCTAATCCCTACCCTATTTTTTATTCTTATCACATTTGTCAGCTACTTTCAATATCAATCAGTCATTGACAAGGTCTCCAGAAAGTTGAATGAAAGGGCCTAAAATATCCTAAAATTTAGTCTACAAATTCGGTATACTTTTTGCTGTAAAACTTTCATAACCAAACAAATGCATTTATGAACAAAAAATTACTCTCGATCTGTCTACTCATGACAGTATTATTCTTTTTTTCATGTGAAAAAGAAAACACACAGATGAAAAGTGGAATTTCAATTGAAACCATTTCAATTATTACCTGCGTTACTATGGGGGTAGCCATTTTGCTTGCCTATAGCTTTAAAAGAAGATAACAAAGCAGAATTTAAATACTAAGGCACCTCTCAATTTTGGGAGGTGATTTTATTTTAAAGAAGGAACTAGCAAAAAGAACAAAAAATATTCGAACAGGTATCTTATTTTTATTAGAATATAATATAATTTTGATATCGGATGTCTTCAATATGATAAAGACATTCTGATTTATGACCCATACAAATATTCTTAAAAAATGCCTCCCCGATTTTGGAAAAGAGCTTATAGGAGAAATTGAAAAATCCGGAATCATCAAAATCTTCTCTACCCAAGAGTTCATTGTACAACAAGGGCAGCTGATCCGCTATCTGCCTATCGTTTTAGAAGGCAGTGTAAAAGCATATAGTGAAGAAGATGGCATTCAGTTTTTACTGTATTATATTCAGCCAGGATCTTCCTGCATATTCAGTTTTGTGCATCTGTTTAATCAACATCCTATTGATTTTTCAGCCATTCCGGAAGGAAAATCGACTATATTGCTTATCCCTATTGATAAAGCGAAAGAATGGCTGATCCGTTTTCCCTCATTCAACAACCTCATTATTGCTGAATTTCAGAAACATTACAATGACTTACTGCATACCACCAAGCAGATTATTTGTTACAAACTTGAAGACAGACTTTGGGACTATCTGAAAACAAAAGCAAAAATTTCCAATACGAATGAACTGGCCATATCACATCAAAGCATTGCCGATGATCTGGGTACTACAAGAGAGGTCATCTCAAGGTTGATGAAAAAGATTGAACTGGATAAAAAATTAACACAAAATAATAGAAAAATAAAATTATTGATCAGTGACTTTTGATACTTATATTGGAAATGATGACTTCTATATTTGTGTTATAGAATAAAATTATATTTAGATAAAAAAATTAAAAAAAGTAATACAATGAGTGAACCCATCCAATTAGTACCGAACAATTCTCTATTAACAAAAACTCCTGAAGAAGGACGACAATTAGCCGTAAAAATGGCAAGATTAATCATTAAAGTAACACAACCTGATGCTGCAGTTCGTGAAAAACTACGTCCTGTATATGCGGATGATGCCTCCATGCTGATTGCTATCGGGCAAACCGTTGCTACAGAATTTGCGACGATTGCTGCAGCTAATAATTATTGGAGAGAAAATAAATGATTGTTGAGCTTTGAGATTACTTCGCTTCGCTCGCAATGACAAAAACAAAAATCCCTTTCAGTAATGAAAGGGATTTGTTATATCTAAAACTAAGATTACATATAAGCTTCAATGGGCTCACAAGTACAAACTAAGTTTCTGTCTCCGTAAGCTTCATCTACTCTTGCTACAGTAGCAAAGAATTTGTGGTCTCTTACCCACTCTAGCGGATAAGCTGCCTTTTCTCTGCTGTACGGTTTATCCCAAGAATCTGAGATCACCAGTTGTTCTGTGTGAGGAGCATTTTTCAATACGTTGTTGGCTGCATCTGCTTCTCCGTTGGCAATTTCATCAATTTCTTTTTTGATAGAGATCAATGCTTCTGCAAAACGGTCGATTTCAGACTTGCTTTCAGATTCTGTAGGCTCAATCATCAATGTACCTGCAACCGGGAAAGAAACGGTAGGAGCATGGAAACCATAATCCATCAATCTTTTCGCCACATCTGCCACTTCAATTCCTAAAGATTTGAACTGACGGAAATCTACGATACATTCGTGAGCTACTCTTCCATTCTCATTTGAATATAAGATTGGGAAGTGCTCTGCTAAAATTTCTTTCAGGTAGTTCGCATTCATGATAGCATGTCCTGTAGCTTTTTTCAACCCTTCAGTTCCTAGCATCTTGATGTAAGAATAAGAAATGTTAAGGATCAATCCTGAACCGTAAGGTGCAGCAGAAATACCTTCAATCGCTTCTTTAGATCCAATTCTGATATTCGCATTAGAAGGAAGGAAAGGAACCAAGTGTTTAGCAACACAGATAGGACCTACTCCAGGACCTCCACCTCCGTGAGGAATTGCGAAAGTTTTGTGAAGGTTAAGGTGGCAAACGTCAGCTCCGATGTTTCCAGGACTTGTAAATCCTACCTGAGCGTTCATGTTGGCACCATCCATATATACCTGTCCTCCATGCTCGTGGATAAGGTTGGTAATTTCTTTAATGTTAGCATCAAAGAATCCGTAAGTAGACGGATATGTAATCATTACAGCTGATAAGTTTGCTGAATGAAGTTCTGTTTTAGCTTTAAGATCTTCGAAGTCGATTTCACCATTTTCAAGGTTTTTCACAACAACGATTTTCATTCCTGCCATAGCAGCAGAAGCCGGGTTTGTTCCGTGTGCAGACTGAGGGATCAATACTACATTTCTGTGGTGGTCTCCTCTTGAAATGTGATATTCTCTGATAACCATTAATCCTGCATATTCTCCCTGAGCTCCAGAGTTAGGTTGAAGAGAAGTTCCTGCAAAACCTGTAATTTCTGCCAAATCTTTCTCTAGTTCACGAATCATTTCCTGGTACCCTTCAGCCTGGTTAACTGGTACAAATGGGTGAACAGCTCCCCAATTCTCCCATGAAAGCGGTAACATCTGAGTTGCTGCGTTCAATTTCATCGTACAAGATCCCAAAGAAATCATAGAATGTGTCAATGATAAATCTTTTCTCTCAAGACGCTTGATGTAACGCATCAATTCTGTTTCCGTATGGTATTTGTTGAAAACTGATTCTGTAAGAATTTCGTCTTTTCTTAAGTTTTCTTCAGGAATACTGTATCCTTCTTTTATTTCTAATTTGAAAGTCTGCTTGTCTTTAAACTGAGCGAAAGAAGCCATCAGATAGTTTAATTTCTCTAATGTTGTACTTTCGTTAACCGCAATACTTACTACACCTTCTGTAAAATAGTTAAGGTTTAGTCTGTGATCCTGCATCAATCTTACCAATCTTGCTTTCTCATCTTCAGACATCGTCATTTTCACCGTATCGAAAATAGGTTCTTCTACTGTCTGATATCCTAATGCTTTAAGACCATTCTTCAAAGCGTTTGCTTTAAAGTGAATCTGATCTGCGATATAGTTTAATCCTTTTGGACCGTGGTAAACAGCATACATTCCAGCCATTACTGCCAAAAGAACCTGAGCTGTACAAATATTTGAAGTTGCTCTTTCTCTTTTGATGTGCTGCTCTCTAGTCTGTAGCGCCATTCTTAGTGCACGTTTTCCGTACATATCCTGAGAAACCCCGATAATTCTTCCCGGAATATCTCTTTTATAGTCTTCTCTACAAGCGAAAAATGCAGCGTGAGGACCTCCGTATCCTAAAGGAATACCAAATCTCTGTGTAGTTCCTACCGCACAGTCAGCTCCCATTTCTGCCGGAGACTTCAATTTCACTAAAGCCATCGGATCACAAGCAACTGCTACCTGAAGGTCTAGTTTTTTATAGTCTACGATATCTTCTGTATAATCTAAAACGATTCCGTTTTTACCAGGATATTGTAGTAAAACACCGTAATAAGAACCATCAAACTGATGTGTTTTATGATCTCCTACTACGATTTCGATTTCTAATCCTTCAGCTTTTGTTTTTAATACAGAAACTGTTTGAGGAAGAACAAGGTCAGAAATGAAGAACTTATTAGCTCCTGCTTTTTTCTGGTCTTTCGTTCTGTTGTTGAAGAACATGTGCATCGCCTCAGCAGCAGCAGTAGATTCATCCAGCAAAGATGCATTGGCCAATGCAAAACCTGTAAGATCACACACTACAGTCTGGAAATTAAGAAGAGCTTCCAGTCTTCCCTGTGCAATTTCTGCCTGATACGGAGTATAAGCCGTATACCAACTAGGGTTTTCAAAAATATTTCTTTGGATTGCTGAAGGCAAAAGGGTGTTGTGGTATCCAAAACCGATATAACTAGTATAATCTGTATTTTTTGATGCCAATTCTTTTGAGTGGTTCAACATTTCGTATTCAGAAAGCGGTTCCGAGATCTCAAGATCTTTCTCTAAACGGATAGAAGATGGAATGGTCTGAGAAATTAACTCTTCAATACTAGAAACGCCAAGTTTTTCCAACATCGCCTGTTTATCGGCTTCATTAAGGGAAATGTGACGGCTCACAAACTGTTCTGTATTCATTTTTATTTATTAGATTTTGTTTGTAAAAAGATTCGTAAAATTACATTTTTTTGAACGATTGTACAAGAGGATTTCATGAGTGATAATTCACAAAAACAATGAAGCCATTCGACCTACTCTATTTTTAATAAACTTCTGGCAAGGTTAACATTAGTTTAAATAAAGATCACCCCTATTCCATGCATAATATGCAAAAAAAAGATCAATTTAACTCCAATAAAATAGTTGTGTATTAATTTAATAACTCTGCAAACTGTTAGTGATCTTCTCTTTCTATCAAATTCGCTTTTATTTACTTAAAACCTAAGCTTAACTTCAATTTTTGGAGAAATTAAAAGACAATCTGGTAAAGAATCCGGATTTGTTTTTCCCTTGTGAAAGCGGGTTTGCGATGTTATCCATCAGGGCTTATGAATTTTATGAAATTTTATTAATTATATTTATTCTAAATTAATATATTTGCAACATGAATATGATTGTACCATTTAAAGTAGCGCCTTTGGCTCCTTACTCATTCAAAAACGAAGAGATGTTCTGTGAAAAGAAATCTTGCTGCAAAAAGTTCAAAAAAGGGAAAAGATGCAAAAAATGCCCGGGAAGAAAGAAAATGGCTTAGGCTAACCGAAACTTCTGATTAGCATATATATAGCAACTGCTATTATAATAATCCCCCAAATCAGCATCATTATTTTAGGCTGCCCATACCTGTTCATCATCGTTCTGGGTTGTGGTTTCAACATTTCTTCTACAGTGCTTTTGAACTTCTCAGAGTCATTTTCAAAAACCTCTGTAATGGTAATTCCCTGAACAACTGTTTTGTGCAAAAGAGAATTTGTTGCATGAAGCAAAAGCTGGAATTTTCCATCTTTAAATTCTGTGATCTTAAAGATCCTTTCTCCATACGGCTTTTCTAATCCGAAAGGCAATACTTTCACCACATCGGCATTGCTCGTCTGCCAGTTGATGATAATCTCCTCTCCTTTTTTCGCATGAATTTTATTCGCTGTAAAAGTTTTGATTGCAGGCGGAATATTATATCTGAAACTTCGCTGATGACTTTCTAAATTCTGGTCATAGGTACGTCTTCTGGACGGATCACTCAATGTCTCGTAAGCCTCCTGAATTTCACGGAAACGGTCAGCAAAGAAATCATCATTGTCATTCTTATCGGGATGATATTTTAAAGACAACTTTCGATAAGCTTTTTTGACGTCTTCTTCCGAAGCATCCTGGGATATACCGAGAAAATAGTAGTAATCTTTCATTGAGCAATACAAAAATAAGGATTTATTTTTTTTTGCGTTTGATATTTGCTACAAAATTTCAGCTAATAAAAACAGACCAGAAGTCATTGTGAACCGAAGGTGAACCCATCTCAATAATTCATAAGCTGGAGTTGGAAAATAGGGTTGGGAAACGCAAAGGCGGAAAGTAATTTATAAACTATGTTTTAAGGCAAGGATTTTATCTTCGATAAAATTTCACTCTACTAATGAACATTTTAATACGGCTTCTGTCATTCTGAGCAAAGCAAAGAATCTAAACTGTATGTTGAAAATAATTTTCCCACAGATTAAGCTGACATTGCAGATCTATAATGTGCCTCCACCTGTATTATCTGTATAATCCTTAAATAAAAAACTCCGGCGCGGGAAGCAAAGCTTCCCGCGCCGGAGTTCAACAATTTCAATTTAGTTTTTTACTTCTTATGCTTCGCAGGTATTATCCTTTTTGCAGCATCTTGAATGGAATTCTTTTTTGAATTTCCCTTTCAGTTCCTGATAGTCTTCCTCATTCATTTCTCTGATCTTATCTGCCAGTCCGAAAGGCGATTTTTCTTTGATTCCGTATTCATCAAAAATACCTTTGATAAATCTTTTTCTTTGTACTGCTTTTTTAGCAATTAATGCTACACCCACAACGGCTAGTGCTCCTAGAGCTCCTTTTAATGCTGAATTTTTCATTTTTTCAAAATTTTAAATTTTACTACTTCTTGTTTTTTATAAAGACGAATGAATTTTAATTTTACTTTACTACTTCTTTAAAGTTTTTAAATTATTCGTTGTTTCTGTTGAAGAATCCTCCTGAGCACTTATTTCTCCAAACTTCCTTGAATTTTTCTCTTTCCTCAGGGGACCAACTTGCCATTTTTTCTCTCATTTTTCTTTCCTTAAAATCTTTCATTCCTTTACCGAAATGGAAGCCTCCGAAAAGAATTTTACTAAGGATCAGTATCCCCATTGCCTGCCAGAATGTAATCGTTTTTACTCCTAAAATTTCCGGAAGAAGGCAATTCCAAAGCAGCATTACAATCCATGTAACAGCAGCTAAGATTACTGGTGGACATAACAATAAAAAAATCCAACCCTTCTTGTGTCTATAATTCATAATTTTTTTTTCTAACTTTTTAAATCTTCGTATAACTTTCTCAATCGGTTTCTCAAGTGCTTCACAGCATAGTTTTTTCTACTGATGATGGTCTTGATGTTTTCTCCCTGTTCATCGGCGATCTCCTGGAGGGTTTTGTCGTTCAATTCATTTTCTACGTAGACCAGCCTTTGTTTTTCGGGAAGTTCATCAAGTGCTTCGAACAGTTTTTTCCAGATCTCATCCTGAAACATCTTCACTTCAGGGCCGGCGCTCTCATCCATCAAAAGAATATCCTTGATAGAAAAACTGCCGTCTTCATCCTCATATACGAAATCTTCAAGATTTTCTGTTTTCTTTTTGCGGTAACGGTCTGTGATTTTATTTGCCGTTACCCTGTACAGCCAGCCTCCAACGTTTACGATTTCAGAAATATTCGTAAGGCTACTGAACTGATACCACACCTCTTGTAGAATATCTTCCGCATCCTCCGTGTTTTTCACTTTGGGACGAATATAAGACATCAGCTTTCCTCCGTAGTTGGAAACGGTCTGTGAGATGATGCTTTCTTTCTCCTTCTGTGGCATTGTTATTTTTTCGACAACCTCCATATTGTTATGACGGCTATCCTTTTGGTTTTACTTTAATAAATTTAAAATATTTTTCTTACAAATCAATTTTTCTTTTATCCATCGAACTTTATTTCATGAAAATATTTTCCTGTTTTTCAGAAGCTTGTTCCCGCTATCCGCTCATACTCCTCACACAACACTACCCCGCTCAAACCTTCCTGCATCCACTCTTGTTGCGGGGTAACCGCTGCTATCGGGGCTAGGGGTATGAATGATGAATTATAAAATAATATTCTTTTTTTGGTTTGAAAACTCAAAGGCGCTAAAGATTTTATCTCTGATAAAATTGAACACTCATATTTTTAAATCCTCTTGCTAATTTTACAAACGAGGCAGATGGTTATGAAAAAGATCTGCGTAATCTCCATGATCTGCGAGAAAAATAATAATAGATCGCTTGCTGAAAAACCTCATATTGAGCGAAGTCGAAATATTTTTGCGTTTTCCCATCATCAATTGTATAAACAATATTGAGATTGCTTCACCTTCGGTTCGCAATGACTTTTTCCAACACCTGCCATGACAAAAAAAGAAACGGAAGGCTTTTGCCTTCCGTTTCCACATTATAAAATTAATAGTTTATTTGTTAAAGTTTTCTGCAAAGAATCCTAACATCGACTTGTAAAGTTCTATTCTGTTTGGTTCTTTTCCAAATCCGTGTCCTTCATCATATTTTACCATATAAGGAACTTCAAAACCTTTAGCACGCATAGCTTTTACAATCTGATCAGACTCATTGATATTTACCCTTGGATCATTAGCTCCCTGTACTACAAATAATGGTTTCTTGATTTTGTCTATCTGGAACACCGGAGACACTTCTTTAGCAATTTTTGCTTCTTCAGGATTATCAAGATCATACCAGATCTGTTTTACCATTTCTTTATAGGGTTTCCAGTATTCCGGGAAGGAAGCAAAGAAGGTAAATATGTTGGATACTCCTACATAATCTACTCCGCACGCGTACAGATCCGGAGTTTTAATCAGTCCCATTAAGGTTGCATATCCACCATGACTTCCTCCATAGATGGCTACTTTATCTTTATCTACCCATCCCTGGCTGATTGCATATTTTACACCATCTTCTACATCATCCATTGCCTTTCTTCCAATTTGCTTATAACCTGATTTCTGGAATGATTTACCATAGCCTCCGGAAATTCTGAAATTGACCTGAAGGGTAGCATATCCACGACTTGCAAATAATTGCGCTTCCGGGTTGAATCCCCAGCTGTCTCTGATCCCCTGAGGACCACCGTGAGGATTCACAATCATTGGAGCTTTTTTGCCGTCCAATGCTGCTTTAGGCAGTGTGATATATCCGTGAATAGTAACTCCGTCTCTGCTTTTGAATTCAATAGGTCTCATTTCAGCCATATCTTCTTCCTTCAGCTGAGGCATCAGGTTGTAAAGAAGTTTGGTCTGTTTCGTTTTTGTATCATATTCATAATAGGTTCCATAAAGCTTGTCACTTCCCACAACAACTAAGAGCTTATCATTGTTATCATCTGAAGAAGCAATACCGAACTCTTTGCCCCCAAATTGAGATTTTAATTGGGCATCAATTTCCTTATAAAATTTACTTACCGGAACAGTCTCTCCTTTTGTTCCTTCGTAACTGATATAATCCAGTTCATAGTTTCTGTTTTTACCAGCTGTGCTTAATGAGCTTACATCGTACACAGGATTCGAATAGATTTCTTTAATCACTGCATTTTTCTTTAGATCATACAGAACGATTCTCGCTTTATCACTATCCAGATTCGTTACAACATATGCTTCATCTTTATTTTTAGAATTTTCATTAAATTCGATGATTCCAAAGGTATCAGACCAGTCCGCAGATTTAATCAGATTGAATTTCCCTGTCTGCAGATCTTTATAATAGGTTTTTGTTGTCAGTCCGTTTTCCAGAACGCTGTAGCCTCTCAGATTTCCATCTTTATCAAAAATATAATCGTCAATAGGGCTGTTTACATTCTTATTTTCATACAACTGGGTGGTCTCTCCGGTAATATAATTGATTTTAAAAGGTTCAAAAATCTGCTTATTGTTCTTATTCATAGTAACCACAACAAAGTCAGTATCTTTTACAGGAATTATAGAACCTACTTTAACTCCCTCAAAGGGTGTCAAATCCTTTTGGTTTCCTCCATCAATATCTGTAGCATACAAATGAATATTTTCGTTTCCTCCTTTATCCTGAGTATAAAAAAGACGTTTTTTATTCAGCCAGCCGTAGCCTTTGATCAGATCGTCTTTTTCTACGATAGCTTTGGTCGCTTTTCCCGTACTTAAGTCTTTTACATAGACATGATTTTTTTTGTCCTGATCTTTTTCTTTATAGGAAAGATATTTTCCATCAGGAGAGATTTTAAATGCTGAGGCTTTTGGTCTTGCAAAGTAATCTTCCACTTTGTATGTAAAACTTCCTTTATCATAAGAAATAAGTTTTTCAAGATTAGCCTTGGAAGATGGCAAAGTAGGATCTCCCGGCAGCTTGGCTGTAGAGCTTTGTGCGTTGATCATCATAGTAGATAGTACAATAATGGCTGTACCGAAAATTTTGTGATTTAGGTGCATAACTTCTGTTTTTAAGGTTAAAGTTATAGAAAGCACTTATTTTTAAAACAATAAAAAATAAATGCACTTATACAATAAGACACATTACCCCTATAAAACGTTACACTATTTTATCGATTAATTTAAAAAAAATGATTTTATTAAAAAAGACAGCCTTATTAGACTGTCTTTTACTTAGTGTAAATAAATTCCAAAATACCAGGTCCAGACTATTAAAATAATCTGCATGGGTATCCTTTGATAATAAAGATATTTCATCCCGGGACCTGTATGATCTGCTTTAAAAATATTAATCTTTTTTCTGGAAGAATTGATATTGGCAATAAAAACCAATACATAAAAAATGATCAGTAAAATTGCTGTTATTTCACGAATGGCCGGAATCATAAGACCAATTCCTGCTGCCATTTCAAGGACTCCTGTACAATATACCCAAAACATTTTTGCAGGCATAAAATCAGGAATCATCATCGCCATTCCTTTCTGAAATTTAAAATGTGAAAGACCTGTAAACAGAATAAAAACAGCCATTCCCAGGTTACCTGAAAATATAAAATCCGGTTTTCCCTGAAATAAAAAAGTTCCCAGCAAAGCCAGAATAAATGTTACGAAAAGAATTACTAATAGTTTCATATTTTTTAGGTGATAGGGATTAGGGAAGATAGTTAATCTTTTTATACTGAGGTTAAATTGACTCCTTCGGCAAGGCTTTTTACAACCATCAATCCTTTTGTAAAGCCTGTATTCATATGGTCCTCCCATTGTTTTTCAACATGAACTTCGGCATGAAGTTTTGTTTTTCCGTCAAAATCGATGAGAAAATACTTTTCAAGACTGCCATTCCACTCCATGACTTCTTTGCTTTGTGTATCCTCATTACCGTCTTTATCTACCATCCCAAGATGTTTGAATACGATCTGATTGGGTTCATCCAGACTGTCAATAGTAGAGACCATTCCTTCACCGTGAGCATTCAGAAAATAGGTTTTGCCTCCTACTTTCCAGTCGGATTTCATGATGGATCCGGCACCGAAATACAGGGTCCATTCACTATATGTTTCAGGGCTCCAGAGAATGTCCCAGACTTTCTGTAATGGAGCATCAATTATTGTTTCGTATGATAAGGTTTCCATATTTTATATTTTAATGATTTGTTAGAATATTTTATAAACCTCCTTCATGCATGACTACAGCTGGTTTTCCGATAAGTGCTTAACAATAAGCATCGCTTTCGGAAATTTCTCTTCAAAAAATTCTTTAAACTCTGCAGGAGTCTGAATTTCTACTTTCAATAATGTTCCTTCTTCGTTCTCCTCAAGAAAATAGGCTTCTGTTGCCTCACCCCAGTCCTGAGCCACTTCAATGCCTTCATAAATTTCGCCAAGATGCAGAAATTTTATTTCCTCATTAGGGATTACTTTTTCTACCCGGCTGTACATTCCGTTGTTTTTGGGATCCAAAAATTTAATGATACTTTTCTCTTCAAGAGCTCCTTCGTAAAAAGAACCCTCTGTAAAAGCTGTTGTCCATTGCCTGTAAGTGATATCTGACCAAAGCACACTCCATACTTTTTCAGGTTCGGCATTAATTTCTATTTCGTATGATAATTTTTCCATATATTTTTTTAAGGTTTTAGGTTGCAGATGATTAGGCTGGAGCGCGTTTGAGAGAAAGTTGTTATATTACTACTTCTACCTTTTCTGGCGAAATGAACGGCTACAGCCTGTCCGGTACCGCTGTCTTCTCCAGAAATAACTGCTTTTTTACCCAGCAGCTTCCGGCTTCCGTTATAATCGTTCCGGATAATTTCCGGAAACACTACTTCTTTAGGTACTTTTGACTTCGATTTTGATTTGCTCTGTGTTTTCATAAGCAAATCTCTTCTCTACATCATATCAAACAATACGCCGAAAATAATTTAAGAATGATAAGCATCTTCCAAATCCTGGATGATGATTCTCTGCATTTTCATCATGGCCTGCACTACTTTATAAGCTTTTTCCTGATTGGAATCGTTCATGAGCTGAATAAGTCTTTTAGGTACAATCTGCCAGCTCATTCCATATTTATCTTTTAACCAGCCACACATACTTTCTCTTCCTCCATCTGCCGTCAGGGTATTCCAGTAATGATCAGTCTGCTGTTGGTCATCAGTCATTACAACCAATGATATTCCTTCATTAAAATCAAACTGATGATCGTAAGAATTATCCATGCAGAATAAACTGTAGTTGTCAATCACAAAATGGGCATGCTGAACATTTTCTGCCGGTTCTGGTATATCATGCCCTTCACTTCCTGCTCCATAGGTCAATATATTTCCTATGCTTGAGTTGGGAAAAGTACGGGTATACAATTCTATTGCTTCTTTTGCTTTTCCGTTATTCTGATGGATAAACATCAAAGTAGGAATTATTTTCTGATCGCTTGCTTTTTCACCCAAAAACAGCTGCCACGTTACGCCATATTTATCCTGAACCCAACCGTACTTTTTGCTCCATGAATAAGAACCCAGTTCCATCAGAGCCATACCGCCATCCAGTAACTGATCCCAGTATTTCTGAACCTCATCTTCTGTCTCACAGATCACCATGAAAGAGATAGAAGCATTTTTTTTAAATTGCGGACCTCCGTTCAGAAGCATCAGCCTCTGTCCAAACAGATCAACATTCATCACTACAGGGGTATCTGCCGTAATTTCGCCTCCAAAAACTTTACAGTAAAATTCTGCAGACTGCTTGGCGTCTCCGTCATACCAGAGACATGGGAAAATATCTTTATTCATAATTTTAAATTTTATTTAGGGCAATATGTTTATTCTATTTTTCACAAAAACATAGAGCAGGCGAAACTTTATGCCTTTGCAGTTAAAAGAGACAAGTCGTTTTTATCAGCAAGGGCATAAAGTTTCGTTTATATAGTGTTATACTTCCTTAAAGCCTACCTGATTTTCTTTCATATAGTTCTTCAGTTTCACCATCGTGTTTTTCCCGAAACCATGAAGCTGCATAATTTCTTTTTCAGAATAATCCGACAATTTTTCTAAAGAATTTATTTTTTCTTTTTCTAAAGCTCTTCTTGCAGGTATTGCAATAACCCCATGAAGAAATTCTTCTTGAGGGTCATAATTAAAAGTATAAATGGAATTTAAACTCTTTGACATGATAACTAAATTGATCATGGCTACAAAAAAATATAGTTAGTGATTCTCAACATATTTGTGGAAGTTGTTAAGAATGGCATACCAGCCATCTCGCTGCATTTCCACGGAATTTTGCTTTTCGGGCTCGAAAATCTCAATGACTTTCGTTGTATTTTCATCTATTTTATCGAAAACGACTTCTACTTTACGTCCGTCTTCAATATGATATTTGATGATTTCATGAGGAATAATTTCATCATATACTCCTTCAAAATCAAATCCGAAGCTTTTGTCTTTAGCTTCCATTCTATTTTTAAATTTACCACCTACCTTAAGGTCATTTTCAGAACTAGGGCACTGCCAGCTTTCGTGAGCGAAATTCCATTTTGTGATATGTTTTGGCTCATTGAAATAATTCCAAACCTTTTCAACCGGTGCTAAAATTGTAATGTCTATTTTAATTGGATCCATAGTTCTATTTTTTTAAAGTTTAAATAAAGAGCTGCAGCTGTCTCAAAAGTCAAACAATTGGGTTTCCGTCGTTCTAATAAAGGAAGAATCTTATTGATTTCCAATTATATGTGATTCTTCACTCCATTCGCAGACCTTCTCTGCGTTCAGAATGACACTTTTGAGACAGCCTCATCTCTTTTATCATTAGTTAAATATAGGATTATTTTGCATATTCTTCATTATAGTTCACCATCCAATGAACACCATATTTATCCTGAAAGCAACCAAAATAGTCTCCCCAAAACTGATCTTCAATCGGCATTTCTACATTTCCACCGTCAGAAAGTTCTTTGAAAAGTCTGTCTGCTTCATTTCTGGAATCGGGGAAAATAGAAACATAATTGTTGTTCCCTACGGTAAGGGTCTGTCCAAATCCGGGTACAATATCAGATGCCATTAAAAGGTCGCCCCCAATAGGCAGTGCGATGTGCATTACTCTGTTTTTTTCTTCTTCAGAGAGGTTTTCGGTGCCTGGAGCATTTCCCATTTTATGAATTCCTCCGACGAATTCACCTCCAAAAATAGTTTTGTAAAAATTGAACGCTTCTTCAGCTGTTCCGTCAAAATTTAGATACGGATTTAATTTAGCCATGATTTTAAATTTTAAAGTTATTATTATAAAGTAAAGGTTCTCCTATTGATCCATTAAGGATTGATTAATTTACTATGAATAGTAAGCAGAGTTTTAATTTAAAAGGGAATCAATCAGCATGATTTACCTTCACTCAGCATACTATTTGAAAGGTTTTAATGGGTTAAAAATTTTTCTACTTCTTTGACTGTAAAGTCTATTAAATTTTCATCAATACTTCCGTCAAAGTCCGGCATCATATATACGCCATGAGTTCCGGGAAGGATCATTAATCTTGAGTTTTTCACCAGACGCCACATCGCTGCTGCGTGCTCCGGTTTCATAACGTCTCTATCTCCACTGATGAATAATGCGGGGGATTGTATGGAAGCCAGCACTTCATCATTCCAATCTTCAAAAGTCTGCATCCTTCTGCAGTCTTTCTCAAAAAGGTTCTCCAGCTTTGAAAAGTCCGGATTGAGGTTTAAAAAATTAATTTTGAAAGGCTCCGGCATAGATTCAAATGTTGCTTCCTGCATTCCTTCAAAAAACCCATCTATCATTCCGTTTCTTTTATAAAATGCTGAGGCCACAACCAATTTTTCTACGATTCCCGGATGGCGATGAGCAATCTGCATCACCGTATTTCCACCGTTGCTGAATCCCCAGAACGAGGCTTTTTTAATGTTGAGTTCTGCCAAAAGTCCGGCAACATCATCAGCATCCTGTTCAAATGTTTCAGGAATATCGCGATGCTCACTTCGTCCATGATTCTGCAGATCGATTCCTATTAGCTGAAAGCTGTTCTTCAGTCTTACAATAACCTCTTCAAAATCGTACAGGATAGAAGAACCTCCTCCATGTACCAGAACCAAAGGTTTTCCAGATCCATAGATCTCATAATACAATTGGATTCCGTTGACTTTCTTATAGCCTTTTTCTACTGGATTCATCGGTTAGTACTTAAGGTTTTCATCCACACCATACTTCATTCCCGGATAGTTTAAAATCCTGCGCATCAAACCTATCTGTCCGCATAGGTAGTCTTCACGGCCGATGCACATTCCTGCAAAATTGAGTTTTGTTTCTTTAACGAAAGGGATATTCATTCCTATTTCAAATATTTCGTCCAGTTCTTCATCAGTTACTTCAAAGAGTTTCTGATATACTTTTGCGGAGATGGCATGAAAATTCTCTTTCAGTTCTGCTAAAGTTGGATATTGAAAGCTTTCATCCAAAGCTTTTCCCTGGAAAAACAAGTCACTGTAAGGGTCTTCTTCCCGAAGTCCGAGTACCCAGCCTAAACCATAGCGCATGTTGACAAAGTTTCCGGCCATCCAGACAATATGATTGGTTTTATTTTCAATTCTTTTCAAAGCGTCTTCTTCCGAGATGCCTTCCAAAACATTCATAAAGCTTTGGGAATGCATTCTGTAAGCCGGAATAATGACTTCCATTTTTTTTGATTTTGGTGTGTCCATTTTTTAATTAGAGATTAGAAGTTAGAAATTAGAGGTTAGAGGGTTTGAGAAACGCAAAGACGCAAGGTTTCTATAAACTGTATTTTTTTAAGGCGCGAGGATTTTATCTTTGATGAAATTGTACTCTTCTAAAAGATAATGCCAATATTTCAACAATATACTTGTCATTCCGGGTAAAGCAAGAAATCTTGCTTATAATTTTCTCGCAGATCTTGGAGATTTTGCAAATGATTGCGGGTTATCATTTTGCTTAATCTGTTTTTCTCATTTCTGACAAGGCTAAGAATTTCAAAATAACAGGTTATTTTATTGCGCCTGGTTTTCCTAAAATTCTACGGAGATATCCCAGCTGTCCGCTGTGGTAAATTTCATGAAGACTTAGGGTTGAGATATCTTTAATCATTTCAGGTTTAAAGCTTTCAAGAGTATTGAGTTTTGCTTCCAGTGTGTCCTGAGATTGTTTCAAATACGATTTTAAATCTTCAAAGTTGATTAATTTATCTTTGTGATCTAAAGCAATTTCACCTCTGTTGTAAAATGAAAATTTTTCGCTGTCCCAAACAGATTCTTTTCCAAGAATATTCAGTAAAGGATTTCTTATATAGATCAAATGTCCAAGAATCCAGTTCATACAATTGGCTTCACCATTGGGAAAAATCATAGATTCTTCATGGGAAATGCCGTCGATATTTGAAGTAATCACATAATAAGTACTGGCTACCTGATTTTTTATGATTTCTATATCGTTTGATTGTGTTTCCATAGGGTGTGTATTTATGTGATGATAACAGATTACTCTGCAGGCATTTGAGACATATCCGCAAAAGTGATATTCCAACCGTGCCCATCCAGATCCCAAAAAGAATTCTGGTACATCCATCCGTAATCCTGAGGTTCTTCGTGCTGCCATGCCCCATTTTCTACCGCAGTATTCACTACCTGATCAACTTCTTCACGGCTATTAAGACCTACTGCTACAAGAACCTGGCTGGTATTCTCTTTGGTAACAGGTTTATTGGTAAAGGTCATAAAATATTCTTCCTGCAGAAACATCACATAGATGGTATCATTCAACACAACACAGGTTGCTTTATCATCAGAGAATTGCTCATTGATTGCAAACCCGACATTGGTCCAGAATTCTTTTGTTTTCTGCACATCTTTTACCGGAAGGTTCACATAGATTTGATTGACTTTCATTTTTTGTAATTTTTAGTGTTAAACTTTTAACCAAAATTACCAAGGTGTGATGAAAATCAACTTGTCATAAGGCAAGATTTAATTTTTCTTAGGATGGGAAACGATTTCTTTACGAATACGGCTCAGAGAAGTGTCTGTCACTCCCAGGTAGGAGGCAATCTGCTTTAAAGGAGCAAATTGTATGACTTTAGGTTTCTGTTCCAGGAGATTAAGGTATCTTTTGGTAGCTGAAAGGGTAAACATTTCTACAGAACGCTGTTTATAGGCAAAAAGTTCCTGAGACATCCAGGACCTCCCCCATTCTCTAAGGTTGGGGATTTTATGGAATAATTCCTGAAAGGTGTCATAATCTAGCTTCCAACATTCACAGTCTGTAATACAAACGATATTTTCCTGGGACCGAACCCGTTGAAACATTGATAAAACCTCGATAATGACTTCATTTTCGGTAAAAAAATGGGTGGTTACTTCATTTCCATTAAAATCATTAACATAGGAACGTGCCAGTCCGCTCTCAAGAATATAATATTCATTGGCTGTTTTTCCTTCTTCAAGAATGAAATCACCTTTTTGGAATGATGTTTTTTCATGAGCCTGAAATATTTCAGCAAGTTCTTCAGGGAAAAAGAAAGGAAAATCGTAACATATTTCCAGGGCTTGATTCGTCATTTGGTCAATTTTTTTTAAGTTTTTAAAAATAAAATTTTTAATTGAATTAAAGATAAAAAACATTAAACAAAGTCATTTAAGTATTCATAGAAGATTATCTATGATGCTGAAATAATAGATACTTGAAATTGGATAAAATTTAAACAGTTATCTAAAGTGCCGGACAACAGAACGACTTTAACCACCCCGTCAAAAATTCTTTGAATTTTCGCCACCCCTCCAAAGGATGGGAATAACTATTTGCCGATAATAGTAATCGCAAATTTTTAAAAGAAATAGGAAACTTAGAAGAGAGAAAGCTGTATGGATTTCGGAGGATTGGGTTTCTGAGCATCCCCAAACACTGTTTTTCCACCAAAACGCCAGGAGTTTTGTCTTTCTTCTTCAATGACTTCCTGAATATCAAAATCCGGAGTAAAATCTTTTTCTGCCGTGGCTACGATCTGGTGAAGTTTATTTAAAGAATTCAATTTATCAGAATTTCCCAGTTTGGATTTTTCTATTCCTTTTCTGAGAATACTGATACTTTCATCATACGTTTTGGTAGGAACCGGGAAAGGATGACCATCTTTACCCCCATGTGCAAAGGAAAATCTAGCAGGATCTGCAAATCTGGATGGTGCTCCGTGAATGACTTCACTTACCAAAGCCAATGACTGCATGGTCCTTGGCCCTACCCCTTCCAGCATCAGCAAATCTTCAAAATTCTGAGGCTGCTGCTCACGGGTGACATATAAAAGGGCACCTAATCTTTTCAGATCTACGTCGGAAGCCTGAACGTCATGATGAGCAGGCAGAATCAGTCTTGCAAAATCCTTCATTACATCTACTGAATCGGTATGAGAAATATCCAGAATTCCTTTTCTGTTGTCTGAAGCATCGGTATCGGTAAGATTGAGAATTCTTCCTCTTGAAATTCCATTAATTCCTGTATGAGGCTTTTCTATAAATGATGTAATGTTTTCAGAATGCCAGTGATACCGTCTTGCTGTTCCGTCTGATTCATGCATGCCCTGCTGAATGACACTCCAGTTTCCATTATCTGAAAGAATGAAATTGTGCAGATACAGCTGGTATCCATCCTGAATCGCTGTATTATCAACCTTTGCAGAAAGTTTGCTGGCTCTTACCAGATCTGTTCCGTTCAGTCCGGTTTTATCTGCAATTCTAATCAGTTCTGATGGAGTTTCCCTGGAAAGTTTGCCTTTTCCGCCACAGATATAAATTCCCAAAGATTGTGAATTGGGATTAATAGAACGTTTCAAAGCTCCCATAACGGAAGTGGTAATTCCCGAAGAATGCCAATCCATCCCCATCACTGCTCCAAAACTCTGAAACCAGAACGGATCTGCCAGCCGGCGCAATACCTCATCTTTACCGTAATCCATGAGGATGACTTCAATAATGGAAAGTCCGAGTACAGACATACGCTCGTACAGCCATGGCGGTACTTTGCCATAGTGAAGAGGTAGATCTGCTGTTCCGGAACGTTTCATTCTATTATTAAAATGTAAAGGTAAGTTTTATTCATCTTACTATTTGATGATCCGGATCATTAATTGCCCCCTTTAGAATCATCACCTATTGGATAAGACTTGTAAAAGAAAAGTTGACATCACGCATCTGCAGTTCATTTTTACCAGATTCGAGCTGTGCTTCTTTGGCATAAACAAACATTTGTTGTTCGTAAGCATTAATGGCTTCCGATATTGTTTGGTATTTTCCGTCCGTTAAATTTTCTGATAAAATTAAAGCATCTAACAATCCGGTATTCACGCCCTGTCCTGCAAAAGGCGGCATAAGATGTGCGGCATCACCAATCAATGTTACGGGCAGAGAACGGTTACTTTTCCACGGTTTATCTAATGGTATTTTCCGTGTTGGCAGCCCTACAAAAAAGGAAGTTGAACGGAATAATTGCTGATAAAGCTTACTCCATGATGAAAATCTTTCGGAAAGAAACTGACAGACCTCTTCTGTATTTTTAAAATCCAATGTACAGCCATCCTTCCATTCTTCAGGTTTTTTAAAGATAACGCCATAAGTCAAAGCTCCATTATTATACGGATTGGCTACTAATAAACTGCCTTCAAAAGCCGCCATTGGTCTTTTTCCATCACACCATTCAAAAAATTCGGGACATGCTTTCTCCGGCTCCGGAATATCTCCCTGAATAATAAATGTTCCGGTTTCTTCGACCTCAGCATCTGTCACGTATTTTTTTACTCTGGACATTCCTCCATTAGCACCAATGACCAGATCGGCAGTCACATCAGGTTTATCTTCAAAATGAAGCAGCCATGTTCCGTCATTTTCTTCCATCCCGGTAAAATTCATATCCCAGATTACTGTATGATCTGCCAGACTGCCAAGCAGCATTTCTCTCAGATGATTTCTGTTGATTTCCGGATTGTCGTATTGATTTTCGGGTGTAATTTTCTTTGTAAACAGTATATCACCCTGTTTGTCAGCAATATTGATTCCCATAGGCAATGCGGCAGCGTAATATTGATCAAGAAGTCCTGCTTTTTTCATGGCTTTCTGTCCCGATTGCTGATGAAGATCCAATGTTCCGCCCCAAACCCTTGTCTGCGCATTCAGATCTCTTTCATAAACAGTTACCTCAACGCCTTTATGCTGTAATAAGACTGCCATGGTTAAACCCACCGGACCTGCTCCGATAATGGCTATTTTTTTATGCTTAAGTGTCATAATTTTTGATGTATTGATTATGTCACAAAATTCAGGAATGCCATTGTATCAGGCTTGTACAAATGCGACAAAATCATTGTTTACAATCTGCTTCCTTTTTCTGGCCTCCCGGGCAAAAACGGCGGGTGTTGTACCGCTATACCGCCTAAATTCTCTGCTTAAATGCGATTGATCCGTATACCCAAATTCTTGTGCCAGAGCAGCAATATGAGCCTCAGGAGCATGCCACAATCGGTTTCTTATCTGTTCAAAACGCATAATTCCGGATACATCTTTTACAGTGTGCCCGGAAGATTGTTTAAACTTTCTTTCTAATGTCCGAACTGTTGTATGAGCCGAGTCGGCTATTTGATTCACAGGAGTAGCACCATAGTTTTTCCTCATGGCTGCTCCCGCTTTGAAGAGCAGACTGTCCATTGTAATGAGTTCGTGTAATTTCAGAAAATATTGTTCTATGTGAGAGATTGCTTCTTCTATCTTTCCTTGAGTAAGGAGGTCTTTTAATACAAATTGAAGCGCTGCCACAGGATGCTCGAATGTATGGACTCCGTTTTCGGTTTTTTCTGAGGAAAGGCTCAATAAGTCAAAAACGGCCCACGGAAAACACCTTACGCCAATAATTTCCAATTGGTTTTGAGCATAAAAAACAGCAGGCTGATTGAGCAGCCCCATGATAAACGGAGAAGGCAAAGCTTGAATATTCCCATCATGTAAAATACTGCATCCACTACCAAAATGAAAGATAATTTCAGCATAACCATCCGGCAGTACTGTAAATTCGGATGGTTTTTCTCCATAATCCCTTTTGTTGTACCAAAAGCATTTGATGGTATCTTTTAATTCTTCCGGGACTTCAAATTCCTGATGTATATTGGAAAACATAGTGTATGAATAACTATTTATGATGCTGTTCGAGCAGAGTCAATCGTGAGAATACAACTCCAGATCTTTATGTTTTTCTTCTTCAAATTCTTCTTCAAACGTAATTTTATTTCCAAAAGGATCAATTACCGTAAAAGATACGGCTCCATAGAACGTTTTTTCAAGTCCGGGACGGTTGTATTTGTATTTTTTTTCGATGAGTTCTTTATGATATTGCGGAACGCCTTCACCCCAAATTGAAACCCTCGTTCCCGGTGTTCCGTCTCCATGATGTTCACTTAAATGGAAAATGATATTTTCTCTTTTCACTTCCATATAAACGGGGGTATTTTCATCAAAATAATGCTCCCAAACGATCTCAAATCCCAGCCAGTCTACATAAAACTCTTTTGTTTTCTGATAATCGAAGATTCTTAGTACAGGGATAATTCTATCTGCTTTCATTGTACGATGTATTTATTGATGAGAGAGTATATTGATCAGTTTTTGAAACGGGTCTTTAACAAAAAAACGGCGAACTCCCCACTCTTCATCAGTGAGTTCGTAGGTGATTTCAAAACCTGCATTTTTCATTTTGCTATATATTTCATCTACATTATCCACTTCAATGGAAAGATCTGGAACTTCGGTATCATTTCCCCCCTGCTCGGCAAAGCTGATCTGAACTTTTGCTTCTTCATCGTTACCCAAAGTCATGATCCAGCCATGATCCATCAAAACATTCAAACCCAGAATATCCTGATAGAAAATGTTTGCTTTAGGGAGGTTTTCTGTTTTGATATTGGCTACAATTCTCTTAACCATTTTGTAATCGTTTTTCATTAAAAAAAGCCTTGTGAAATTACATAAAATTTCACAAGGCTTAATCAATTATTCTGTTGTATATTATATTAGATGGAAGCTGCTGCTTCTAAAATCAATTGAGTAACTTCTTCAGGATGCGATGCCAATGAAGCATGTCCTGCATCTAAAGAGATTATTTTCTTAGGTTCGAGACGTTCTGCCATTTCTTTTTCGGTCTCAGCAGGAATCATGCGATCCTGCAATGAGATCTGATACCAACTTGGCTTTGTTTTCCATGCCGGATCACCTGCTACATCTCCAAAACACTGACCGTGAATAGGTTTTTGTGACAACGACATCACCAATGCTTTTTCATCGTCTAAATCCTGACAGAAAGCGGATTTAAATTCATCGTATTTAATCCATAAAAAACCTTTGTTATCAGGATAAATACTTGCTCCACCCGGCGATTCTCTTCTTCCCAACAGAGATCCCAGACTGTCTCCTGCATCAGGGGCAAAGGCCGCAATATAAACCAGTCCTGCTACTTTGTCATGATGTCCTGCTCCTGAAATAACAGCACCTCCATAAGAATGCCCTACTAAAAGCACTTTCCCGTCCTGGGCATCAATAAGATCTTTAGTCTTATTAATATCGTCCTGCAATGAAGTTAATGGATTCTGTACACTTCTTACTTTATATCCTGCTTTTGTCAGTGAAGGAATAACGTATTGCCAGTGTGATCCGTCTCCCCATGCTCCGTGTACCAAAATAATGGTTAAATCTTTTTGTTCCATAATGATTGTGTTAAAATTTGATGATGATAAAGCTACGGTTTAAAATATCAGTGGACGTTAACTTAAGTTAATTAACAATCCTGCTTCTTATCCGGCTGAGTGACTGCTCTGTTACTCCAAGATAGCTGGCAATGTGTTTCTGGGCTATTTTCTGAAAAAGTGCAGGCTGCTTTTTGACAAGATTGAGATATCTGTTTTCAGGGGAAAAGCACAACAGATCATCAATCCGTTTTTTGGCATCCAGATAAATTTTTTCACTCATCATTCTCCCAAATTGCTGCCAATAAGCTTCCTTTTTATATAAATTCTGCAGATGATCTTTACTCAGCAGTAAAATTTCACAGTTTTCGAGCGCCTGGATGTTCATATTGGATACGGTATCACATAGAATGCTTTCATAATCGGTAAAAAATTCATTTTCAAAATAGAATCCAAAATTGATTTCGCGCCCTTGGTCATTGATATAGAAGGATCTGATTGTTCCTTTTTTAACAAAGCCCAGATATTTGCATTTTTCTCCTTGTTTCAGAAAAAAATCAGATTTTAAGAGCTTTGTATCATGAAGAAGTGCATAAAATTCTTCAAAATGTTCTGAGTCTACCTGAAAAAGTTCTCCATATTTCTTGTAATTATCTTGCATCATTTGGTGTTATTGATTGGTTTTATATTCAAAAAAAGCCTTGCAAAATGATTCACAAGGCTTTTTACAAAAATTATTTCTACTATTTCAATGCAGCAAGTGCCGCATCGTAATTAGGTTCGTTAGCAATTTCTGAAACCTGCTCAGTGTAAACCACTTTGTTGTTTTCGTCTGTAACAATTACTGCACGGCTTAATAAACCTTTCAAAGGAGAATCTGTGATAGTCACTTCATAGTCATCTCCAAAGCTGCTTCTGAAGTCTGAAAGGGTTTCTACATTGTTCAATCCTTCTGCTGCACAGAATCTTCCTAATGCAAAAGGAAGGTCTTTTGAAACATTGATCACTACTGTATTGTCAAGGTTTGAAGCCTCTTCATTGAATTTTCTGGAAGAAGCAGCACAAGTAGGAGTATCAATGCTTGGGAAAATATTGAATACTTTTTTCTTTCCTGCAAAAGTTTCAAGAGTTTTTACCGCTAATCCTGAATCTACCAATGCAAAGTCTTTTACAGAGGTTCCTACAGCGGGTAATGTTCCTATTGTGTGTACTTCGTTTCCTTTTAAAGTGATTGTCGTGGACATAATATTTATTTTTTTAGTTCTTCAAATTTAATCAAAAAAGAAAATTTTTCCTGCCTCATAAAGGTTAAATTAATCTTAAAGTAAAAATAAAAGTCTTCCATCTGATAATCAGCCTTCCAGACAAAATTTTTTCCATATCAACAGTCTGAAAAAACGAAGATTTCTATGAAAAAAAGGTCAGCTTATGAAAATTATAAAATTGTTTTCAAATAAATACAAACAGAACCGGAGGATAAATTATACAGATCTACCATTAAAGATTCAAAAGCCTCTATTTTTTATGGAAATATCCTAAATAAAACAATGATATTTACTAAATTTGTGGGACTTAAAATTTCAAATAAAAAATAACAGTATAATGTCAGAAAAATCAAAAATCTATTACACACTTACTGATGAAGCTCCAATGCTGGCTACTCATTCGTTTTTACCTATTGTAAAAGCTTTCACAAAATCAGCAAATATCGAAATCGCAGTACCGGATATTTCTTTGGCAGGAAGAATTCTAGCAAACTTCCCTGAGTTTTTAAAAGATGACCAAAAAATTGGTGATGCTTTATCAGAACTAGGCCAACTGGCTACTCAACCTGACGCTAATATCATTAAGTTACCTAACATTTCTGCTTCTGTGCCTCAATTGGATGCCGCTATTGCTGAACTACAAGGTAAAGGTTTCGCGGTTCCCAACTATCCTGCAGAGCCTAAAAATGACGATGAAAAAGCAATCAAAGCTAAATATGCTAAAGTATTAGGAAGTGCTGTAAACCCTGTATTAAGAGAAGGAAACTCTGACAGACGTGCTCCAAAAGCTGTTAAAAACTATGCAAAAGCTAACCCTCACAGAATGGGTAACTGGGCATCTGACAGCAAAACTGACGTAGCTCACATGAACAATGGTGATTTCTACGGTACAGAAAATTCTACTACATTAGAAAACGCTGCAAAATATAGAATCGTATTCAAAGGAAACGACGGTTCTGAATCTGTATTAAAAGACTTCGCAGGCCTTCAGGCTGGTGAGGTAATTGATTCTTCTGTAATGAACTTAAATGCATTAAGAGTATTTGTTCAGGAAGCAATCGAGGAAGCTAAGAAAAAAAATGTACTTCTTTCGGCTCACCTTAAAGCGACCATGATGAAAATCTCTGATCCAATCATTTTCGGGGCTATCGTTGAGACTTTCTTCAAAGAAGTATTTACTAAATATGCTGAGACTTTCAAGTCTTTAGACGTTAATCCAAACAATGGTCTTGCTGATCTTTTCGATAAAATCAAAGGAAATGCTCAGGAAGCTGACATCAAAGCTGATATTGAAGCTGCTTTGGCAAACGGACCTAGAGTGGCAATGGTAAATTCTGACAAAGGAATTACCAACTTCCACGTACCTTCTGACATCATCGTTGATGCATCTATGGCTGCTCTTGTAAGAGGTGGAGGTAAAATGTGGAACAAAGAAGGAAACGAAGAAGATACAGTTTGTATCATTCCAGACCGTTCTTATGCAGGTTTCTATCAGTCTGTAATCGACGATATGAAGGCGCATGGAAAGCTAGATCCTACAACAATGGGATCTGTTCCAAACGTAGGTTTAATGGCTCAGAAAGCTGAAGAATATGGTTCTCACGATAAAACTTTCCAATTGTCTGCTGACGGAACTGTAGAAGTTCAGGACGAGGCTGGAAACGTTCTTCTTTCTCAGAAAGTAGAAAAAGATGATATCTTCAGAATGTGTCAGACTAAAGATGCTCCTATTCAGGACTGGGTAAAACTAGCGGTAAACAGATCAAGATTATCTGATACACCAGCTATCTTCTGGCTAGACAAAGGAAGAGCTCACGACAGAGAAATCATCAAAAAAGTAGAGAAATATCTTGCTGACCACGATACAACAGGTCTAGACATCAGAATTCTTGATGTAAAAGATGCGATGACTGAAACTCTTAAGAGAGCAAGAGAAGGTAAAGACACTATCTCTGTTTCAGGAAACGTATTGAGAGATTACCTAACGGATCTTTTCCCAATCCTTGAGCTTGGTACTTCTGCAAAAATGCTTTCTATCGTTCCATTGATGAACGGTGGTGGTTTATTTGAAACAGGTGCCGGAGGTTCTGCTCCAAAACACGTTGAGCAGTTCCTTGAAGAAGGATACTTAAGATGGGATTCTCTAGGTGAATTCTTAGCACTTCAGGCTTCTTTAGAACACTTAGCACAGACTCAGGGGAATACAAAATCTCAGGTTTTAGCTGATGCACTGGATGAAGCAAATGCTAAATTCTTGGCTACAGATAAATCTCCTGCAAGAAAAGTAGGTCAGATTGACAACAGAGGTTCTCACTTCTATTTAGCAATGTACTGGGCTGAAGCGTTAGCTAACCAGACTGCAGATGCTGAATTGGCTTCTAAGTTTGCTCCTATTGCTCAGGCAATGCAGGAAAACGAAGAAGTAATCAATGCAGAATTAATTGGTGCTCAAGGTAGACCTCAAAACATTGAAGGATACTATAAAACTGACACGTATAAAACGTATTCAGCAATGAGACCAAGCACTGTTTTAAACGAAATCATTGACGGAATTTAATTGTTCGTTTTGATATAAATTAAAAGCTCCTTTTTTAAGGGGCTTTTTTTGTGGCTAATAAAACCACCCCGTCAAAAATTCTTTGAATTTTTGCCACCCCTCCAGAGGAGAGGAATATTGAGCACATACTTATTAATCAAGGTCTACGCATTACTATAACCTGCAAACTAATATCTGCAACCTCTCACTACCTATCCTCCACAATCACTCTCCTATGCTCTCTTCCCCAATTGATCATTTCCTGAATGATGTTTCCGAAAGTTCTGCAATAATCTGTGGCTTCATATTCAATTAAGACAGGAGTCTCAGGATAAACATTTCGTTTAACAAGTTTATTCAGTTCCATATCTTTTAATTCCTTTGAAAGCATTCTGGTGGTAATCCCGGGAATACTGCGTTCAATTTCTCTGAAACGTCTGTTCCCGTTACAAAGTGAATTGATCACAGGAATTCTCCATTTCCCTCCAATGAAATAAAGGGTATCCTGTAAGGCTCTAAGCTCTTCTGTATGATCTCTTTCCATAGCTGCAAAGTTAAGTGATATCATTCGTTATACTGGTATACTCTGTGATACTGGTTACAAAAGTATACCATTTTGAAATAACTTTGTCAAAAATTTTACAATGAAAAAATTAACCCATAAACTAGCTATTGTAACAGGCGGAAACAGCGGAATCGGATTCGCTGCAGCAAAAGAACTTATTTCAGAAGGAGCAACCGTGATCATCACCGGAAGACGAAAAGAAGCTGTAGAAAAGGCGGCAAAAGAATTGGGAGCAATTCCCTTTGTAGCAGATCAGGCGAATCTTGATGATCTTGATTTACTAAAGAAAGAAGTTGAAAATCAGCATGTAAAGGTTGATATTTTATTTATCAACGCAGGAATTACAGGAAGCTTGACTTCTATTGAAAATATGGACGTCGAAAATTTTGATCAGGTGATGAACATTAATTTCAGAGGGGCTTATTTTACTTTAAACAAATTCATCCCCTTACTGAATGATGGAGCTTCTGTCATATTCTTATCTTCTATTGTAGCATCTACTTATAAACCGAACAGTTCTGTTTATCAGGCAAGCAAAGCGGCGTTGAACTCTATTGCAAAAACGGCAGCGGCAGAATTAGCTCCAAGAAAAATCAGAGTGAATATGATAAGTCCCGGTCCTATAAAAACTGAAATTATGAATAAGGCCGGCTTAGATGAAAAAACGTTGGAAGGAATTAATGAATGGATGATTAATACAATCCCTCTAAAAAAAATAGGAACAGCAGAAGACGTTGCAAAATTGGTTGTTCATTTTTCTGATGATACTGTTTCAAGCTATATGACCGGCACTGAGATTATCATAGATGGTGGTATGACTTTGTAAACTATAATTTCAATACATCCCGGTAACACAATTACCGGGATTTTTCTTGTGTATTTTCGGAGCCAAAAAATCCGGATTCACCTTTTAATTTGTCTGTCTTATCCTGTTTCTCATTTCATAACATAGGCTGCCCGCCTACTTTTGGTCCAGAAAATAAAAACAATACTCATTATGGATACCGTAAAGAAAAAAAGAAATCCCATTGCGATAGTCTTTCTGGCGATATTAGGAATCTTCGGAGGGCTGCAGCTATTCAGTACACCTTTAGAAGGAAAACCGGTTACAGGAAAAATTGAAGCACCAAGGGAAGTCATCAGTATTCTTGAAAACTCATGTTTCAGCTGTCATTCTAACAAGCAAAACCTAAATTGGTATGATAAAATTGCTCCTGTTTCCTGGGCGGTGAATAAAGACATCAAAAGAGCCAGAGAGGTTCTTAATTTTTCGGAATGGGAAAAGTACTCCCCAGCCGAACATCAGGGAAAAATGTATGCGATTCTCAATATGATGCAGAGTGGGAAAATGCCTCTCCATGAATATACACTTCTGCATCCTTCTGCTAAGATTACAACACAAGATATTGAAGTCATTAGAAAATACACGCTTTCATTATCTTCTGTAAGCCCATCAGCTCAAAATAAGATGGAACCTCATTCATCCTCCACTACACCCGCTACGACTCCAGCAAAATTTCCGGTTTCACCCAACGGAGTTCAATACACTCCTGATTTCAAAAACTGGAAAGTGATCAGCATGAGTACGCTGTTTGATAACTCTATCCGTGTAATCTATGGAAATGATATCGCTGTAAAAGCTGTAGAAACAGAAAACTTTCACCCATGGCCAGACGGAAGTATTGTAGTAAAGTCTGTATGGAAACAACAGAAACTGCCTGATGGAGAGATCAGACCGGGAAAATTCGTCAATGCACAGTTTATGGTAAAAGATGCCCAACACTATAAAGATACTGAGGGCTGGGGATTTGCAAAATTCTCAGGAGATGAACTGCATCCAACTGGAAAAACAGCCTCTTTCGCCAAAGAATCCTGTATTGCCTGCCACAGACAATTAGCAGAAAAAACAGGCTATCTGTTTGATGTCCCTATGAAAGTAAATACCCAAAGATTAATCCAAAATTTACAGAAAAAATGAAAAATACCATCTTGATTTTATTAGTAAGCCTTGTTTCCCTTACCGCATGCAGCAAAGAGAATAATGATAAAGATAATGGACTTGTGAGAGCTGTTTTTGACCCGGGGAATCTTAAATTCATTTCAACATCTTTACATCCTAAGAAAGAGACTATGTCCGCTTTATATGGAAATGAAAAAGCGCTGGAATCTTTATCCAAAGAAAGTCAGGCACCGGAAGCTGGTGCTGTGATGAAACTGGTTACCTGGCGTTATCATGATAACCCTCAATATATTGGCGGAACCATCACTGGAGAATTAGTCAGTATTGAAACTGTTCAGGTGGATAATACCGGAAGCGTTTCTTATGATATTAAAAATGATCAGCCTAATTCCGCTTCACCTGACAAAGAAGAAAGAATCCGGTATTTCATGAGTTACACCCCTGTCAGCAGACCGTAAAAGGCAACTTCAGAGATACTTTTTATAAATGTTTAATTTGATAAAGCCGATGAATAGTGAATGCGAACAACAGTTTCCCTTCACTATTTATCATAATATTTTCAATAAAAAACATTAATTTAACCTTTTCAAATCAGCAGATTTCATGCAACAGCAAAAAATAAAAATCTCACAGGTCATTATCTGGATAAGCTCTATTTTTCTGGGTCTTTTATCTTCCGTCCCTCAGCTTGCTTCTCATGAGTTCAACTGGAAAGAAGCGGTTGTCAACTCAGGGATTACGGCAGCATTTTCTGTCATCATGTGGTATATCAATATTTATATGCTGAACCGTACAGAAAAACGAAGACAGCATATATCGTATTCAAGATTGATGGTGGTGCTCGCTTTTGGTATGGTAATCATGTTTGGGCTGGCATGGATCCAGCAACTCATTCTTTCTCATATCAATTTCGGGCCGGTTATGCTGATGATTGAAGTAAGGGGAATTTTAATCAATCTGGTGTGTTATATGTTCCTGCATCTGCTTCAGAATAATTATACGGGCCAGCAGATACAGCTGGAACTGGAAAAGGTAAAAAGTGATAATCTGGGCGCCCAATATGAATTATTAAAACAGCAGATCAATCCACACTTTCTTTTCAACAGCCTGAATACGTTAAAACTGATGGCAGAAACCCGTGATGAAGAAACGGTTGATTTTATTGTAAAACTTTCTGATTTCTACAGATTTACCCTCGAAAGCAGAAAACTAGACCTCATCAGTGTTCAGGAAGAAATGAAAATAGTAGACGCCTATCTTTTTCTTCAGAAAGCCCGTTTTGGCGAAGGCATTAAATTTACCAATGAGCTTGGGAAAGAAATTGGTCAAACCCTCATCCCTCCTTTTACCCTTCAGCTTCTGGTAGAAAACTGCATCAAACATAATATCGTTTCGCAGAGCAAGCCTTTGCATATTAAAATCTACAACGCTGACGCTAAAATTATCATTGAAAATCCTATACAGCGAAAAGTAAACATTGAAGATTCTCTGGGCGTAGGACTTGACAACATCAAAATGCGTTACAGGCATTTACTGGAAAAGGATGTGACTATTTATTCAGACGAAAAAAATTTTCAGATAAAACTACCATTAATCTATGAATATCATCATCATTGAAGACGAATTCAGGGCTGCCAAATCCCTTCAGAATTTAATTTTAGATTTAAAACCGGGCTCAAAGATATTGGGTGTTTATGACAGTATTGAAACAAGTATTGAAGGATTGAGTACGATCAAACCTGATCTTATTTTTATGGATATCCAGCTTTCGGACGGTCTTTCATTTGAGATTTTCAAATCGGTGGACATTACCTGCCCAGTGGTTTTTTGTACCGCCTTTGATCAATATACGCTGGACGCTTTTAAAAGCAAAGGTGTTGATTATATTTTAAAACCATTTTCCAAAGAAGACATTGCAGAAGCTCTGAGAAAGGTTGATGAATTGAAAAAATTCTTTCAGAAGAATGAACTCCCGGATCTGGAATCACTTATACAGAAGATCAATCAGCCTGCCGGAAAGAGTAATTTTCTCGTTTTTAAAAATCAGAAATATACTACAATCCCTACAGAAGATATTGCCTATTTTTATATCCATAATGAAATAACCCATCTGGTAACATTTGGCAAAGAACAGTTTTCCCTTACTCAGCCTTTGGGACAAGTTGCGGAACAGGTCTCTGACAAACAATTCTTCAGAGTCAACCGGCAATATCTGGTGAATTTTAAAGCGATTAAGGAGATGGAGCATTATTTTCAACGTAAAATATTGGTAAAACTCACTGTAGAAACTCCCGAAAAACTTCTTATCAATAAAGAGAAGACGCATAGTTTCTTTACCTGGCTGGAGGACAGATAATGAGGTAGGAAGATGGAGGATTGAAGTACCTTAAACCATTCTGAGATATAGAAGTTTTTTGAAATATATTATAACCCTGATTGATATGGTCAGGGTTATCTTTTGTTTTTATTTGATGTGCTTCAGTCTTTAAGTTCTACCCTGTTTATTTTATCTTTCAATATTAAAAAATATAAAACGTTCTTCCTTTTTGCAGTTCAGAAACTGCCAACTTCACGCTTCCAGCTTCCAGCTTAAAATCTTTCCCTTCCCAATTTCCGGATTCACCGTTTGATTTGTCCGTTTGAACCTGTTTTCTATTCTTCTGCCTTTCCAGAGTATCTACTTTTGAATCAAATTAAAAGAAATGATACTAAAAAACTTAATCACAGTAAGCGCTTTCACCGTATTATTATTTGCTACATCAGCATTTATTTATAAAGATAAAGTCCAAAAGACGACACAGCATTCAACTTCTGAAAATAATGGCTTTGCCGTTTTGGAACTTTTCACTTCAGAAGGCTGCTCCAGCTGTCCTCCGGCAGATGAGCTGATGGGAAAAATTGAAAAAGAATATAAAGATGAACCCGTTTATCTTCTCTCCTACCATGTCGATTACTGGAACCGCCTCGGATGGAAAGACCGATTCAGCACTGCTGAAAATTCACAGCGACAACAGCAGTACAGCCGTATACTGAACTCACAAGTTTATACTCCTCAACTGGTTGTCAATGGGAAAACGGAATTTGTAGGGTCTAATGAAAATTCTATCAAAGATGCAATTCAGGAAGCCTTGTTTAATCCTAAAAAAACAAACGTAGAGCTATCGGCAACTATTTCCCAGAAGGATATCAATGTACAGTATAAAACGTCTGCCACTGATCCTAAGAACATGCTTCTCATTAATCTGGTTGAAAAGCATTCTTCCACCCAGGTAGGTAAAGGTGAAAATGAAGGCCGTCATTTGCACCATTGGCAGATTGTTCACCAACAAAACCAGATCTCATTGAATAGGCAGCTGGAAGGAACAACCACTTTCAAACTTCCGGAAGGTTTCTCAGCAGACAACTGGGAGGTGATAGCCTTTATTCAGAATGTAAAAACAGGACAGATATCAGGATCAGCAAAAACTGCTTTCAAGTAAAATTCTATACAACACAATCATCATTAAAAATTACAACAATGAAAACAAAAACAACAAAAATCATTTATTGGGCAGGAGCCATTTTTATGTCATTATGGTTCGGAGCCAGCGGTTTTTTTGAACTCACAAAAAATCCGGTTGTCTGGGACATCACTCAGCAGCTCGGCTATCCACCTCATTTCATTTATATATTAGGCGTTTTCAAAATTGCAGGGGTTCTTGTTCTTCTACTACCCAATAAGCTATTAAGATTAAAAGAATGGGTATTTGCAGGAATGTTTTTCGATATCCTCTTTGCCTTCTTCTCAAAAATCGCGGTACTTGGTTTTCCATCTACAATAGATGCAATAGTTGCTTTCTCTGTACTTACAATGACTTATCTGATGTTCAGGAAACTGTATTCTTCTGAGCTTATATTTGGAGAGGCTTGATAATTATAAAACTCTAATTTTTTCTTATGTTGAAACAGATCCTCTCGTTGCCCGGGAGGATCTGTTATTTTATACGTTTTGGCTAAAGCCGGATGAATGGGTTTTGTTTATGAAAGCGGACTTTGGTCCGCTTCTATTGAATCTATAACCTATCTGATTAACCACCCCGTCAAAAATTCTTTGAATTTTTGCCACCCCTCCAAAGGAGGGGAATGCCGAGCACGTATTTAGTAATTCTGGTCAGCGTATCCCTAATCCCTATTACCTAATCTCTGCTACCTGCAACCTACTACCTAATTCATAAAACTTTCCGGGAACCATTCAAATGCACCGGATTTTGTCTTTGTAAAACCAAGACCCGGCCATGGCAAATGATAGGCAAATGCTCTGATTTTAGTATCTGCCAGTTGCTGAAGAAGCTTTTTTCTTGAAGCGGTTGCAATATCCAGATCGGTATCCCCAAAGTAACCCCACTCAGGATGTGGAAAAAGAATAACATCGGAATGAATCAAATCTGCAATGTAGATCAGCTTTTCATTTCCGGAAGATATGGTTGTCACGACTAAACCGGGGGTATGGCCTGGAGCCAGCTGAAAACTGAAATAATCATAGAAGGGATTATTAAGGTCATAGAATTTAAGCTTTGGCTGAATTGTTTTCAGAACATTCTGAATGGAGGGGATAATCTGATTAAGAAATTCAGGCTGCGTTTTCAGGGCACTGTTATTAAAATCTTTAATAGAGGCTTTCATCCAAAAGTCATGTTCAATTTTTGAAATGAAAATATTGGCGTTCGGAAAAACGAGATTCTGTTTTTTATCAACGATGCCTCCAATATGATCAGGGTGTGCATGGGAGATAAAAATATCCGTAATATCTTTTGGTGAAAATCCGGCCTTTTGGAGGCTTTTTAATAGAAATCCTGTTCTTTCATCAGCAAAAATACCCATTCCGGTATCTAACAGGATGAGTTTATTCTTTGTTTTCACCAATAGGATATTCATGGCCATATCAATATAATTCTCAGGTCTGAAATTATCTTTAAGGATTGATTTCACCTCTGAAACAGTTCCTCTGGGAGCAAATGAGTTGAGATTTTCTTCATGAATATATCCGTCTGTAAGAACAAACAGTTCCAGTTCTCCAAGCTTCAGTTTTTTAAAGCCTGAAAGATCGTCTCCTGTTTTTTCAGGCGTTTTTGGAGTTTCTGCCCATACACTTGAAAAAGGAATCACACTTAATGTTCCTGCCAATAAACCACTCTTTAATAATTCTCTTCTGTTCATAATTTAGTTTTTCATTATTATACATTCCTCATTTAGAATAATAACAAAAAACTGAGCTCCCATCATAAGCAGGAACTCAGTTTTTATATAATAGTCTTTAGTTGTTGACCAGTTTCATTGAACCTTCAGTGTATCTTTCCCCTACATTCGGGTATTTTTTGAGAATGGCATCAATGGTATCGAGATCTGACTGGGAGAGGTCTATATTGACGGCCGCAATATTTTCTTCCAGATATTTGATTCGTTTGGTACCCGGAATCGGGATGATATCGTCTCCCTGATTCAATACCCAGGCCAGGGCGAGCTGAGTTCCTTTCACTCCTTTGGAAGCCGCAAATTCATTGATTTCGTTAGCCAGTTTGGTATTATTTTCAAGATATTCCTGCTGATAACGCGGTAATGATTTTCTGAAGTCGTCATCACCAAGGTTCTGCACATCATAAATATTGGTGAAAAGACCTCTTGCAAGTGGAGAATAAGGCACTAAAGAAATTCCCAGTTCTCTGATCGTTGGTAAGATTTCTTGTTCAACATCTTTGGTAAGGATAGAATATTCTGACTGTAACGCTGTAATCGGATGAATTTTGTTTGCTTTTCTGATAGATTCTGCTGAAGCTTCAGATAATCCGATATATTTCACCTTTCCTGCTTTTACCAGCTCTGCCATTGCTCCCACTGTTTCTTCTACAGGAACATTTGGGTCTACTCTGTGAGCATAGTACAGGTCAATAGTATCTATTTTTAATCTTTGAAGGCTTAAATCTACTGCCTTTCTGATCCACTCCGGAGAACCGTCAAAATAAGTTCCGGGAGCACCATTGTGGCTTGCTTTACCATCTTTAAACCTGAATCCGAATTTGGTGGCAATAAAAATCTTATCCCTGTTCGGAACCAACACCTTAGAGATCAGTTTTTCATTTTCTCCATTGGCATACATATCTGCAGTATCCCAAAAGTTTACCCCAAGATCTAAAGCTCTGTGTAAGGTATTGATACTTTCCTGTTCATCTGTTGGCCCATAAGCAAAACTCATTCCCATGCATCCTAAACCGATTGCTGATAATTGTTCTTCTGTGTTTCCTAATTTTTTAAATTTCATGATAGGTATGATTTAATTTTATAGGACAAAATTAGAACATGCAGAGGTCAACTGCGATATAGAATTCAAACTAAGAATTATAAAATTCAAACAACATCCATTCTTAGGGCGTTGGGAGTAATTCCTGTTTGTTTTTTAAAGTAATTGGTAAAATAAGCGGGTTCCTCAAAGCCCAATCCATAGGCAATTTCAGAGATATTCCAATCTGTATGTTGCAGCAGGGCATTGGCTTCCTGAATAATCCTTCCTGTAATCTGCTGGCTGGTTGTTTTCCCAGTCATCTCTTTTACAGAACGGTTCAATGAATTTACATGAATGGAAAGACTTTGAGCATAATCGTTGGGTGTTTTTAATTTTAAGAAAGCTTCAGGACTGTCAATAGGAAATTGTCTTTCCAAAAGTTCCATAAATAAGGAAGCAACTCTTTGGGAAGCATTCTGATAAGGTTCAAAACTTTCTGCCGGCTGCATTCTCATGGTTTCATGAATCATCAGATGCAGATACGCTCTGAGCATATCATATTTATGAATATAATCTGACTGAATTTCCGTCATCATTTTCGTATAAATATCCGCAAGTGTTTTCTGTTGTTCTTCATCTATAAAGAAAACCGGAGTTCCTCCAATCTTGAAAAGCGGAGAATCCTGAAGGTTTCCCATACGGTTTCCATTATGCAGAAACTGATCTGTAAACAAGCAAAACCAGCCTTTCTGATCTTCGTCATCTGCTTCCCATGAATAAGGAATAATAGGGTTTGAAAACAATAATGCAGGGCGATCCACTTTAATCCATTTATCAGCGTAATGAAGCTTCCCTTTTCCTATGATGAGCGAAATCTTATAATAATCTCTTCTGCTGTAGGGTGTCAATGGAGAACAATATTCCCGTGAAAACACATTGAAATGCCCCATCTTGTTGACCCCAATACATTGTGATGCCAGATTGGGAGCATTTCTTTCATAAAAACCTTTGAGTGATTCGTTTGATTCCATCCTTCAAAATTATAAAATTCAAACAAATTAATCACTAAAAATAATTTTAATTGATATCATATAAAATGGCTGACAAAGATGCCAGCCATTTAAAAGTGAATATATAGTTGATGATGGTTTAATCCCAATCATCATCACGGTCATGCCCGTGTTTTTTGTTTTGTTTTTTGTAATATTTCTCTTGATTCTTATAATATTTTTCCTGTTGCTTATGGTATTTCTTATAATCCTTTTTATTTCTTCCATAAACGATCACTGGGTTTTGCCCTCTGTAATATTTCTTTTTAAAGATAATATACTTCTCTCTGCCCATGATCCTTTCCAGTTCGTTATATCGGTCGCCTCTCCATCTTCCGGGATCTACCACATATACTCTGTTCCACGAATCATAATCACGATATCTGTCATTCAATCCATACACCTGATTGGCTTGTGCTGTAGAAAGCAACAGATCGGCAACAACCCTCTGCCAGTTGACATCCGAAATACTTCTTCTGTAGTCATTATAATAATCTGACTGGGCATAGCTCATGCTGAATGTCCCAACAAGAAGCGCTGTTAATAATAACTTTTTCATTTCATTCCCCTTTAAAATTAGATATGGTGAAAGAGTCAATTAAAGTGCCAACTTTTAAACACAAATGCCAATTTTTGTTAATAAAAACTACAAACAACTGATTATCTTTGAAATATTTCTTTTATTTTCACATAATCATTGAATGTCAACTATTTTAAAATAATGATCAGAAAGTGATTAGTTTTATTAGAAACCATAGCAAAAATCATTAATTACCCAAGAATTGAATATTTAAATTTGAAGGTTTAAAATTTTGATTTTTACAGTTTGGGCTAAAGCCAATGATGATTAGATTATTCTCGTAAGCGGGCTAAAGCCCATTTCTACTGAATTTTATTATTTTAAATTTTTATTATTTATGTTATAAAATTCGTTAAGATTCTTAAAAACTATTTCTTTATATTATTTAATTTCGTAATTTTAATGGAAAGAATGTTTTTTTCAGAAAATCTTCTCAAATTATTTTTAATCAACCAAATCTTACATTATTATGGAAAATATAAAGTTTCAGGTATCTCAATATCAGGATGAATTGCAGCTACTTATTGACGGGGAAAAGGCAGGATATATGTCCATAGAGGTTGACGGAAGACTGCTTATCGTATATTATACGAAACTTGACGAAGAGCGTGAAGGAAAAGGATATGCCAAACTATTACTGGATGAGCTGGTACGTTACGCAGAAGAAAAAGATTTGCTTGTAGACCCTGAATGTGATTTTGTCCGACAACAGTTTGAAAACCACCCTGCACGATATAAAGAGATCTGGCATGCCTGATCAGCTTTCCCACCAGACAGAAAATTGCTGTTCTGACTGACTGAGATCTACAACCTCACCGATCATCGGAGTGAGGATGCTAAGTCCTTTTGCTTTTCCAAGACTTGTTATCTTTTGTAAGGGTTCATTCCAAGGGTGAAGAGCCAACGCAAATTTTGCAGCATGAACGGGAATAATATGCTTTGCATTGAGATCAATACCAGCCTGAATAACATCTTCTGGTAAGGTATGAATATATCTCCATGCTTCTCCATATTGTCCGTTTTCAAGAATAGCATAATCAAAAGGGCCATATTGGTCACCAATTGCTTTAAAATGGGTATCGTAACCGCTGTCTCCTCCTAAGAAAATTTTCTTTGTGGGCGTCTTCAGAACATAGGAACTCCAAAGAGTATCATTCTGCCTGATTCTCCTGCCGGAAAAGTGTCTGGCAGGGGTAAAAACAATTTTTATATCATTCTTAAGGGTAACTTCTGTCCCCCATTCTTCTTCAATAAGCTTATTTTCTCCAAATCCCCATCTTTCCAAATGGGCTCCCACTCCCAAAGGCAAAATGGCAGCAGCTGTTCTCTCCTTTATAGATTTTACAGTCGGGTAATCCAAATGGTCGAAATGATCGTGAGTAATCACCAGATAATCGAGATCTGGAATATCTTCAGGGGTAAAGATGTCAGAACCTTTGAATGCCTTGTTAAAGTATTTAAAAGGAGAACCATACAAACTCAATACAGGATCCACTAAAAAGGAAACACCATCAGTCTGAAAATAATAAGATGAGTGTCCCAGCCAGATAAAAACGTCTGCATTTTTATCTATAGCTTTCAAATTGGTATGAATAGAAGGAATGTCTTTCAAAGGCTTCAGCAGCGGATCTTTTTTACCCAAAAAGAAATCATAAGTCACCCTTGACATTTTGTAACCTTCTGTAATAGATGGAGTATGGCTGATATTCTGAAACTGTCCTTTTTTATAAAGTCTGGACTGCCTTATACGTTTCAGCCGCTTTCCTTTTGGTACACCTCCAAACACTTTCATATTGATCACGACAAAAAAAGTAACCGTTAAGACAACAGCACTCATAATAATCCAATAAATCATCTGCAAAAAATAAGTGTCAAATGTATCAACTTTTGCTTTTAAATGAAAACATATTCCATTTTACTCTATTTTTTAACTAATTTTATCAGGTGTTTTAGAAAATTTATTATTCATTTACATCAGGATTAATTTTAAACTTTCTATTTTAGCACCTTAAAAAAACTCAAAGAAATTGAAAAATTATTCGGTAATATTTCTTCTCGCTATACTTTCGTCTTGTGCCTCTATAAAAAAACACAACGAACAGCGGGCTTCATATATTCCACCGGAACAGCTTAAGGAGGATGTAGATTATGCGTATTCAAAATTACAGCAGATGCACCCTCAACTCTATTGGTACATTCCCAAGCAGGAATTGGACCATAAATTTGACAGCCTAAAACAGACTCTCACAGAGCCCCTCACTCCTCTTCAGTTTTATTTTAAACTTCAGCCGGTTATTGCAGGAATCCGTGAAGGCCATCTTTCATTGAGAATTCCCAGAAAGAAATTCACCAAAAAAGAATTAAAAAAGCTGGAACATCAGAAGGGAATGTTCAGCCGTTTCGAATATTATATTTCTGGAGAGCAGATGTATATTGTTCAAAACAGAGATTCTATTGATCATATACAACCCGGAACTGAAATTTTATCCATCAATAAAGTTCCCGTTTCAGAGTATATCAAGAAGTACAGAAGCCTGATCAGCAGTGATGGTGACAATACTACTTTTTATCCTTATTTTTTAAAAGACTTATTCTTTAATTTTTATACTGCTGAAAATGGCTTTCCCAGCAAAGCAACCTTTGAAACGCTTTATAAAGGAGAAAAACAGACTTATACTTTAACCCGGGAGATAAAATCTGATTCTGATCTTGAAAAGGATAAGGAAATGAAAAAAAAGACTCAGGAAAAGAAACTGAATGACTATGTAGCTTCCAGTAATTCTTATAACAGGAGCTTCAATTTTCTGGATAAAGACAGCACGATTGCTTATATAAAAGTGAAAAGTTTCTCCAGAGAGTATTCGGATGAGTTTTATAAAAAAACATTTGCCAAGATTAATGATGCAAAGTCTCCTTACCTCATCATAGATGTCAGAAATAACTACGGAGGCTCTCTCTATGAGATCAATAACCTCTATTCTTATTTGGCAGAAGTACCCTTTACCCTGATAAAACCTTCCCAGGTGACCTCAAGGGATACTCCTCTGCGCACGAATTATTTCAGAAAAAGCAATCCTTTGGAATATGCCCTTAAAAGCATAGCATACCCAAGTTACTTTTTCGCACAGGCTTTCAGCACTTATAAAAAAGATGGAAAAGTTTTCTACAAAATGAAAGCCGATAAGCCTACAAAACCTAATAAACAAGCCTTCCACGGAAAAGTTTTTGTACTGATCAATGGCGGAAGTTTCTCAGCATCTTCTATCATTACTGCCAAGATTAAAAATGATAAAAGAGCCACTCTCGTGGGGGAAGAAACGGGCGGCGCCAATGATGGAACCGTAGCAGGTTTTTATTCTTATCAAAAGCTTCCTAATTCTGAGATTAGGTTTCCTATCGGATTACTGCTTGTACAGCCTAATATCAATTTCTCAGACTCACGAAAAGGGGTTGTCCCTGATGTGATCGTTCCTGAAAGTATGCAGGATATTATTGATAAAAAAGATCCCCAGCTGGATTGGATAAAAAACGAAATCGCAAAAGAAAAGGAAAATAAAGGACAATAATTAATAAAAAATATTTCGGCGGGCTAAAAGCCCGCCGAAATATTTTTATCTATCTTTTTAATTCTTCCAAAAGACCTTCAATATGCTGGATATATCTTCCGTAATACCGGTAAAACCAATATTTTCCAGCCAGAAAGAGCAAGAATAGTCCTCCTATCACAGAGCCAATTAAGATCACTGCAATCTTCAGTTCACTCAAAGGTTTAGGCCAGGGGATAAACTCCAGGACAATAAGGATTTCACATACCATAAATGGTGCAAAACTGATATAGTATGAAAGGTAGTACTGTTTATTCAGATTCAGCTGCATGACCAGATCTTTCAGAGAATCATAGGTCTTTGGTACAGGATTACTGATTTCGTTATACAATTTAAAGAACTTGCTAAAAAAGAAAACGGTGACAATAAGCATGGAGGCAATTAAAACCGTTATATATAATTGTAATTTGAAGGGTCGGCAGAATGAGCAGACTAAAAAGGCAAAGACAAAGATTCCTATGACCCACCAGAATTCCACACGCATATTTTTACGTATTTTTTCAAGGGGAAGATTGAGCTTATTTCTTTGTTCTGTGCTTATTTCGGGAGTTTCCTCCACAATATCTTCATTCCAGGTGTTTTTCAATTCATCGATATTCATTGGATTACTGATTTTAATGTTTGTTGTTTTTTATTTGGCTTAAGATATCTTTAAGTTTAGTTTTTGCCCGGTTCATTTTCACTCTTGCATTCCCTTCAGAAATTCCCATCTGTTCTGCAATCTGCTTTCCTGAAAAATCTTCCAGATAATAGAATATAAAGGCTTTATCAATAGGATTCAACTGATGAATAGCCTTATACATTTCAACCAGGCGGTCTTCTTTACGATAGTCGTAGTCTTCCTGAACAATCATCTGGTTTGAAAAATCTTCATTGGTAATAAAGCTTCTTCTTTTTTCTGATTTAAGGAAAATAATTGCTGTATTCAAAGCAATTCTGTACAACCATGTTGAAAATTCGCTATCCCCTCTGAAGCTGTGAAATGCTTTCCAGAGCTGATACGTAATCTCCTGAAAAAGATCATCTCGATCATCTTTTTCAGTCATGTACATTTTAGAAATCTTAAATAGGATTCCTTTATGCTGTTCAATTTTACTTATAAACTCTTTTTCTTGTGAGGTCATGGCTTGTTACTCTATAGAGTTAGTTTTCGTTTAAAAAAATTGTTACAGTTTTTTACAAAAGAAATAAAAAAACTGATAGAAAATTACTGCCCGGATTCATTGTGTGTGTGTTTAATTTGTACAACTCTCTTAAAATACAATCAGTTAGTATAAAAAAGTAAAAATATTGCATAAAAAAACCTGACATTTTTTATATCAGGTTCTTTATTTAATATGTTATTCTACTGTTATTTAAAATCTAAAAAATCATCTTTTTCAAGATAGTGATTCAATGCCGTGATGAGCTGAGAGCATGTAACCTCAGCACGCTGACGGAACGCCAGATCCACAACATCCTGAATGTTCTCATCAGAACACATATACTTCAGCTTATTATGAAAAACAAAATCAGGCAGGCTTTCGCTATCATCCTCACCAATATCCAGTGGATCCCCGATAAAAATCTTCATTTCCGGCTTAAATTCATCTTTTGAAGAATATACCGCATAATTATAATCCGGATCATATGATGCCTTCCGGTCCTGTTTATTCTTTACGAGTTCCAGAAATTCTTCTATAGAATACATCTGATTTTTAATCTCATCCATCTGATATTTTTTTACAACTCAAGTTTTTAAAGATAGAACATTTGCAGAAGATAAAATAATTTCTAATTTAGTTTATTTAATGCTCTCTGCAATGATCCGAAATCAAGAAAATCCAGTTTCGCTCCTGCTATTATGATGATTAAAAGTACAACTGTCAGGAATACAATGATAAAAATATACATGGATGCAAACCATATCACAGTGTTCACGACATTTCCTTTAATTCCAAACTTGTTCATGAAAAATTTCTGTGAACGCTCAAACCATGTTCCTTTCTTCCGAGTCAAAGGTTTTACTTCAATATCATTGAGCTCATCTACAAGGCGTACTACATCATCTATATACCTTCCATACATATAATAGATCCAATATTTTATAATAAAGGCAACCAGCAACAGAGTAATCAGAAGACTTATTCCGAAGATGGCCAGATTATACTCCATGTCAAAATGAAAATTAATTTTGATCAGGGACAGAATGAATCCAAGGGGTATGTAGGAGATATAATAGGAAATGTAAATTTCTTTCGATATAAGAAGCTGTGTTTTAAGATTGAATAAATCGTAATTCGTATTGATACTGTTTTTCCGAAGCAGCTTATACAATTTCCGAAAACGGGAATAAAAATAAACGATAAAAGCGAGCGTCAGGATGGTGACAAATGCTGATATAATTTTAATATTAGAATCTATAGAAGCAAACGGAAAATTGGTCAAAAGTAATGGCAGTGTAATGACCATCAGCCAAAATTCAGTTTCCATATTGATTTTCAGCATCTGCAACGGAGAATGTATTTCTCTCTGCTTTTCCAGAGAAATTTCAGGAGACTCCTGTCCTGTATCTTTATTCCAAAGTTCTTTAAAGTTTTCTAACTCCATGTTTTATCTTTTAATTGGAACCTTCCCTTTGTCTGGTAATGATCTCTTTCAGCTTTTCTTTTGCCCTTTTCAATTTCACCCGTGTATTCACTTCGGTAATTCCCAGCTGAACAGAAATTTCCTTTCCCGAAAAGCCTTCTAAAAAGAAAAATATAAGGGCTTTATCAATGGGGCTCAACTGATGGATGGCTTCGTACATCAGTTTCATATTCATATCATCTGTATCATTATAAGGTTCCTGCCGAACGCCCAGTCCATCTATATTCTGGTTCTGTATAAAACTACGTTTTTTTTCACTTCGCAGAAAAACAATTGCTGTATTGAGCGCAGTTCTATACAACCATGTTGAGAAATCACTTCTCTTTTGAAAATCACCATATGATTTCCAAGCCTGGTAGATGATCTCCTGATAGAGGTCATTCTGATCGTCCTTATTATCCATATACATTTTAGAAATCTTGAAAACAACACCTTTGTGCTTTTCAATTTTCTCTAAAAATTCTTTTTCGGGTGAAGACATGATTTACACACTGATCCTTAAGCAATATTTACCAAAATATCACCTTATTATAACACAAAACTCTAATTTCCGGCATTAAGTTAAAAAAATCCTCAAAAAACACAGTAGTTTATTGAGGATTTTTATTTATGTTAAATACGATACCGTTTAGAATCAGAAAATATAATCGGTGCTCAAGAAGTTGGAATCATGCTCTCTGACGATGGTATTGAGTAATTCTTTGTTAGAATCCGTCAGTTTTGCAGCCACCAAAGATCGGATAGAAAATGAACGGAGTGCATCAAAAACAGAAAGCGTTCCTTCGGCACTATCTTTTCTTCCTGTAAAAGGAAAAACATCCGGTCCACGCTGTGCCTGACAATTGATATTGACACGGCTTACAAGGTTTACAAAAGGATCAATAAGTCTTGCAACCTCATGCGGATCTTCACTGAAAATACTCACCTGCATTCCGTGGGATGCATTCACCTGGTACTCTATAGGTTCTTCTATATCCTCAAACGGAACAACAGGAATCACCGGACCAAACTGCTCTTCATGATACAGCTTCATATCGCTGTTTACAGGATATACCACTGCCGGGAAAACAAAAGACTGTTCTGTATATCCTCCATCTTTATTCAAAACTGTAGCTCCTTTTTGTAAAGCATCCTCTATACATTCTTTCAGATAAGGAGGTTTATTCACTTCAGGAAGTGGGGTTACTTTCACGTCTTTCTCCCATGGCAGTCCAGGTTTAAGAGCAGATACCGCTTCACTTAGTTTCTTGGTAAATTCTGCCGCAACTTCTTTTTGTACAAAGATCAGCTTCAATGCTGTACAGCGTTGTCCGTTGAAGGAAAGTGCTCCCAGAATACATTCACTCACCGCTACATCCAGGTTTGCATTTTTGGTAACAATGGCTGCATTTTTTGCATCCAGGCTCAGAATTGCTCTTAGACGGTTCACTTTAGGGTGTAGTTTTTTCAGTCCGTTAGCTACTTTACTTGACCCGATGAAAGCCAGCACATTCACTTTTCCGCTTTCCATGATCGGAGTGATAATTTCTGATCCTTTTCCGTATAATGTATTTACAGTTCCTTTCGGGAATGCTTCTTTAAAAGCATTTAATAAAGGATAGTGAGCCAATACTCCATGTTTTGGAAGTTTGAACAGGATGGTGTTTCCCATGATCAAAGCGGGAATAAGGGTGGTGAAAATTTCATTCAGAGGATAATTGAATGGTCCCATGCTTAAGACCACTCCTAGCGGAGCTCTTCTGATCTGTGCAATAGTTCCTTCTGCCTGTTGAAAGCGGGAAGACTCTCTATCCAGGTCTTTCAGGGCATCAATGGTTTGGTTGATATAATCTACGGTACGGTCAAACTCTTTCGTAGAATCGGCCAGTGTTTTCCCGATTTCCCACATCAACAGCTTAATCACCAGATCTCTCTGCTGGATCATCAGGTATACGAATTTCTGCATGCATTTGATGCGTCCTGCCACGGACATTGTAGGCCATTCACCCAGACCGTTGTCATAAGCTTTTACACAGGCTTCAAGCACTTCCATCGCTTCATTGGGACCAATATTCGGAATGCTTCCCAAAAGCTTTCTTTCTAATCCGCTTTCTGTAGGAATGCATACCGGAGAATAGATTTCAGTGACCTCTCCGTTCCATTCTACCAACTCGCCATTTAGCAGATAGGTTTTCTGATGAATAACCGGTACTTTATATTCTTCCGGGATTTCGTTTTCATTTTTAAAAATGTGATGGAATGATGCTGTATTTTCTGAACTCATAAATCTTTCTATTTTTTTAATGTGATAAAATTGAAGCTGCCTCAAAAATCAAACAATTTGGCTTTCGTCATTCTGAATGACACTTCGAAACTGCAACGTTTAATAATATAAAGGTAGAAGTAAAATGTTTTGAAAAAAACAATCTGATCATAGATTCGATCTATTTGAATTAAAATTAATCTTAGCTCCTGAAAAAAGAATAATTTAGCTGAAAAATAAATTTTCATGTTTTCAAAATTAGTTTTCAGTACCCTGTTATTCTTCTCTGCGGTGGGCTTTGCTCAAAAATCCAAAGCAACCAATACTGTTTTAATGGGAGGAAAAGAAGTACATACTTATGCCAAATTGCCGGCCCTGAATAAGCCAGCCCCTAAATTCACCCTTACAGATGTCAATATGAATGATCAGACACTGGATTCTTACAAAGGAAGATATGTCATTCTGAATATCTTTCCAAGTGTAGACACAGGAGTTTGCTCTGCATCTGTACACCATTTCAATGAGGATGCAGGAAATCTTCCCAATACGGTAGTCCTTTGTATTTCCAAAGATTTGCCGTTTGCCCAGAAAAGGTTCTGTGGTGCGGAAGGGATCAAAAATGTGATCATGCTTTCAGATTTCCGTTCAGATTTCGGATGGAACTATGGTGTGGAAATGGTAGATTCTGCGATGAAAGGATTGCTGAGCAGAGCTGTTGTTGTGATAGATCCTTCAGGAAACATTATTTACGAAGAGCAGGTACCGGATATTTCACAGGAACCCAACTATGAGGCCGCTATTGCAGCTGTGGGAAAATAAGCTTTTGCTTTTAATATATAAAGAGCTCCGGCGATCTTCGATCGCCGGAGCTTCTATTTTACATTCTTTTTTCTTTTTAGTGATCATCAGAATCACTTAATTTCCTGAAGCATTTACAAATGGAAATACCTCGGATCCGGATATTGAAATTCAAAATTCAGATCTGAAATTAATTTTTCTGATGAAATGATTCGGCCTTCGGTCGTACGTTCTCCTGAATATGGCAGATCTTTCTGGGCATTGATGATCTCTTCTTTATTGGGATGAACAGGTGCCACCACATTATAGACTTTGGAATGAGATTTATTTTCCAGCATTTTTTCAACAACCGAACAGATATCAGCATAATGAATATGATTGACCAGCAAGTCCAGGTTTGAAATATTATAATTCTTTAAAAGTCTCTGATCACCCATTAATCCTGCCAGTCTTAAAATATTGACTTCCGGGAATCTTTTGGCTATTGCACTTTCACTGGGAACATCTTCTGCAGATCGGTCATCTTCTGTAAATTCCTGATCGATATTCGGATATACGCCAGTAGAGCTCATCAAATAGAGCTGCCCTTTATAATCTCCAAGAAATTTAAGCAGATTCTGAGCTCTCTCCTGTAATGGAATTTCAGCACCTCTTACTCCTGCAAAAGGAACGGTAATAATCACGGCATCCAATTGTGGAGCGATCTCCCATTCTCTTATTGTTTCGGATCTATCGTCTTCAAAACTAACCTGTGTAACGTGGTATCCTTTATCTGATAAATCCTGTATTTTAGACTCAGAAGTAGTGGTTGCAAAAATCTCATATTGCCCGGATAATCTCTCTGCAATATGACCGCCCAACCAGCCACAACCTATAATTCCAATTTTTTTCATTCTTCAATGTATTAATTTATTGGGTAAAAAACAACTTATTCCGAATGACAATCATCCATATTGCATGAATTTCAGCATGCTCTTATTTTTTACTTTCAATTACAATCACGCCATATTTACCTCTATCTCCATACAGTTTAGTGGCTCCTTCACCGGAAAGTATTTTTACGCTTTTCACTTTATCTCCATTTATCTTTTTCATCTTCTTTTCGTTTATTTTTTTATTATCCAGCAGGATCAACGGTTGTGTAGCCTCAATTTCTTCCTCAGTAGGCATGCCCAGCCACATGGTTTTATGTAATGTATTGTTGATGACTTCTATACCCTGGAATCCTTTTTTAAAATCTACTTTCTTTACTTCTTCATCTTTCAATTCCTGTGCTTTGGCAGTCGTTATCATTCCACTGGCAGCCAATAATCCTAGGGCTATTTTGGAGGTTAATGAGAAGCTCAGATTTCTTCCCAGCTGATCATCTGTAAACCTTCCACAAACATTTTTATCAGACTTAAAGCTCATTAAAAGTTCTTCATCCGAATAGCCTGTAAAATCGGTTACTGTTTTAGAACAAGCCCCACAGAATTTTCCTTTTTCATCGGCTGTCATTGTTTCCCAGTTTTCGTGACAGGGTTTTGGTATGGTAATTTTCATAATATTCTTTTGCTTATAAAGATGAGATTATGGTAGAAAAGGTTGGAAAGTGTTTTAAAATGTTTTGTCTTTTAACTTAAGTTGAAAAACTCAAAGGCGCAAAATGATAGTAAAGAGGTATTGCTTTAAGACGCAAAGATTTTATCTTCGATAAAATTGAACACTGTCTATTTTGATCTCTCGCAGATTGTGCAGATTAAGCAGATAATATAAAAAGATCTGTGAAATCTGTGAGATCTGCGGGAAAATAGTTTAAGAATATTAAGGTGACACACAACGCTTACAAAACATCTTGATGTTTTCCTTAACTTATCTTCACCACTTCACTCCCGTAATGGTTCAAAATAATAAAAAACAGCATATAACTGAGTTTTTTATATTATGTTTAAAAGCATAATTGAGACTCCTGTGGAGTGACAATGGAAGCGTGTTTCTGGAATTATATGAGATGATCATTGGATCTTTATATGAAGTGTTTTAATCTCCGTCTCCACCAATAGAATTAAATTCTTTTGTTGAAAAATGCAGGAACAATAAAGTAAGCAAATCATCAACAGAATCATCCACTTCTACATGAAAAACAGGTTCTTTAAACCTTCTTTTTTCTTCGCTTATCTCAATTAATACTTTTCCTTTTTCTATCAGCTGCCTAGTCTTCTTTAATTTAAAATAATGGATCCGAACTCCTTGCCCCGACTTAATAATTCTTTCTTTGGCCAAATCGGTAAAGTAAACTACTGTATTAGCATCAAAAAGTTCTATATCATTCTTTAAAAAGCCTACATTCTTAATATTGTATTTTTTTGAGTTTAAAGCTATATATTCCTCATATTGAAACAATTTCCTGGTCTCTGTTATCCTCCCGATTTCATGCTTAATGTCCGAAACCAGAACCAAGTCTTTTTTTTGATAGTGTGCGGTATATTTTTTCAAAACGGACTGCTGCTTATTTCGTCTTTTTAGTTGTTATAATAACGACCTTGTTCTTGGCTTTTTCACCATATTTTTTTAGAATCTCCGGATCTCTGATAATTTGAGTACTCTCTACCGTTTTAAAATCAAAATTCAAAGCCCTGTATTCCTTCAATGTCATCTCTTTATTGTCCAGAATAATTAAAAAATCTTCATTATCTGAAGCAACCATCCCCACTTTTATACGGAATACTTTCTTTATAGTATCTTGTTTTGTGGATGGGGCCGTAAAACCACTTGAGGTTTCAGTAGGGATTGTGGTATCTCTAGGCTTTATTTCCTGTGCATTGATAGCAGATAAACCACCACCAGCAATAAGCAAACCGGCAGCCAATTTACCGGCTATTGAAAAATTCAGATTTCTGTTCAGCTGATCTTCCCGAAATCGTCCACATATCTTTTGATCAAAGTTAAAATTACGGATCTCTTCATCAGAAAAACCTGTAAAATCATAAACGGATTTAGAGCATACAGAACAATATTTACCCTTTTCATCAGGGTCCATATATTCCCAGTTTTCGTGACAGGGCTTAGGAATCGTCAATTTCATGGTTATCTATTTTATCCTCTAAGATAGTTAAATCTTTCTTTTCTTTTTAGTCGTAATTACGACTACTCCATCTTTTGCTTTTTTGCCATACTTTGCCGTTGCAGAAGCTTCCTTCAAAACATTAACTGTTTTTACCACATTAGGATCCAGTGCTTTTACTTTCTCATAATCGCTTATTTTCCCATCTACAACATACAATGGACTATAGGGTCTTGCTCCGCTTGAAGGAGCTTTGCCAATGCGTATTGTACTTGTCTCTGGATACGCATTAGGAGAGATCTGGCTGAAAAATATTTTTGACACATCGGTAACGGCTCCTTTACCTTCCTTTTCTTTGCAGGCTAAAGCATCCATAGACACTACAGAAACTGACCCAAGTAATTTCCTATCTTTCCTGAATTCAGACAATACAACATCCTGTATTTCTTCAATTTTTAAAGTATCATTGGCTTTATTTTGCTGTGCATTCACACGTACCATTCCTCCCGTTGTCAGCATGACACCAACCGCAAATTTCACCAATAAAGTATTGATATAGGAATAATTTAAATCCCTATTAAGCTGTGACGGATTAAAATTCCCACAGATTTCCTGCGAAGCATTAGTAAAAACCTCTATAATCTCATCATCCTGTGCATTCCTGAAATCTCTCACCGTTTTGGAACAAACAGCACAGAATCTTCCTTTTTCATCAGGGGTCATTGTATTCCAGTTTTCATGACAGGGTTTGGGAATGGTAATTTTCATAGTATTCTTTTACTATAAAGATGATTTTATCATAAAAAAGGTTGGAAAGGATTTTAAAATATTTTATCATTTTAACTTAAGTTGGAAAACGCAAAGGCGCAAGGTTTTTGAGAGTTTTATGGTAAGGCGCAAGAAAATCTAAAATTTCCGACAAGTGACACATCATCAATTTTATCGGAGATAAAATCTTTGCGTCTTAAAGCAGTATCTTTTTACTATCATTTTGCGCCTTTGCGTTTTCCAACAAGCTTATCTTTTTGAACCATTAAGAATATTGAAGTGGTGAAGATAAGTTAAGAGAAACATCAAAGATATTTTTTAAGTCTGCGTTTCATCTTTATATTCTTAACAGATTCAACATTCTTAATGGTTCAGAAAAAAATTGTTTAAGATTCTACCAGCATCGCTCCATCTTTCAGAATCATATACTCCTGTCCTACTTCCTCCGAAACGCACTTCAAATCATGATCGTCAAACACCTGAGGAATATAACATTTCTCATGAGCAAACAATCCGTAATGAATGGGCACCAGCTTTTTGGCATGTAGAAGATGGGCTGCTGCAAAAGCTTCTTTCAGATTGAGGGAAGCGGGAACGGGGCTGTATTCCAATCCGATGATCTCAAAGTTAACCACTACTCCGTTTACCGGTAAGAAGGCATAGTCTATGTTTGGATTTTCTTTTCCGAGCTTCCAGAATTGGTTATGCCAGATGGTATCTCCACCATGAAATATTTTGGTAATCCCGTCATCTACGACCCAGGAGGACTGTATTTCTCCCACTCCATCCATTGCAAATACAGGTTTGAAAGTGATATTGTTTTCTGTGAAGGTTTCATTAAGATCAAGAACAATGATTTCTACATCATCTACCAATTTTCTTACAACAGACTCCAGTCCTGCATAGACGATCAGTTTTCCGTTTTTCTTTAAGCATTTTCGGATCACTCCTTTGTCAAAATGATCGAGATGCAGATGGGTAAACAGAATATAATCTGCCTGTACATGCTCTGAAAATTCTAAAAGATTCTCCACAGCATCACCCAAAACAGGTTTATAGTAAGAGAAATCTTCTACCGCATCTATTAAGATGGTTTTGTAGTGAGAAGTAAGACGAATGCCTGCCCAGTTGAGTTTTTGTATTTCCATATTCTTTTTTCAACAAAGGAAAAGACTTACGGAAGGCAAGACAATAAACAAAAGATAATAAATGAGGATGTTTTGAGGATGGAAGCTTGGGGATGGAGGATGGAAGTGATTGAGATAATAGAACAACTATTCCTTCTTTTTTATTTGAAATAATCTACCAATTATTAAACCTACAGAAGATCTGAAGACTGAGAGTAACTTCCAACTCCCCTCATCCAGCTTCTAGCTTCTTACAAAATCCTCTTTCTGATTCGGCTTAAAGAGATAGGCGTAATCCCGATATAAGAAGCCAGGTATTTCAGAGGAATATTCTGAATATAATGAGGTTTGTTCTTCAGCAGATATTCATAGAGATCCTGCGGAGTGTTTTTCAGCAGAAGCATTTCTCTCTTCATAGCAGCATTGAGTTTTCTGCTCAGATAGTAATTCTGAACGAAACGGCAGTGCGGATTTACAGCGAACATATCTTTCACCTCATCTAAGGTAATTTCCCATGCCAAGCCTCTGTTGATAGATTCGTAAACGGCATCGGAGCTTTTTTCTTCAACGGTAAAAATATCACCGGGAAAGTAGAATTCTGCACAGATCTCGGTGTCAATATCCGATGTACTGTTGATGTAATATTTACGGACAAGCCCATCTTCTACAAGATAGGCTTTGTCGTCCGGAAATATGTTTTTCTTTGAAAATTCAACCTCAGCAAACTTCTCCCATACAGGATCACTATCCTCTACGTTCAGATGTGAAAACAGTTTTTTGTTGATCGTTGCCAATGCTGAATGATATCTATTACAGTAAGTTTTCGTCTACAAGATTTGGAATCGTCACTTTCAAGTTCGGTTCTGCTTCCATGGCTCTTTTAATGGCGAAAATAGCGCCCTCGTTTCTGGCCCAGCTTCTTCTTGAGATTCCGTTGTTCACGTCCCAGAAAAGCATAGACTTTAGTCTTCTGTCGGCATCATCGCTTCCATCCAACAGCATTCCAAAACCTCCGTTGATTACTTCTCCCCAGCCAACGCCACCACCATTGTGAATGGAAACCCAGGTAGCCCCACGGAAACTGTCACCAATCACATTGTGAATCGCCATGTCTGCAGTGAATCTTGATCCGTCATAGATATTGGAAGTCTCTCTGTAAGGGGAATCTGTTCCCGAAACATCATGGTGGTCTCTCCCCAATACCACAGGTCCTATTTCACCGTTTCTAATGGCTTTGTTGAAGGCTTCTGCAATTTTCATTCTTCCTTCTGCATCTGCATAAAGGATTCTTGCCTGTGAGCCTACAACCAGTTTATTTTCCTGCGCTCCTTTGATCCACTGAATGTTATCTTTCATCTGCTGCTGAATTTCTTCAGGAGAATTTTTAACCATTTCTTCTAATACTGCACATGCAATATCATCTGTTTTCTGCAGGTCTTCCGGATTTCCACTGGAACATACCCAACGGAACGGTCCGAAACCATAATCGAAACACATAGGCCCCATAATATCCTGTACATAACTTGGATATTTGAATTCTCTTCCCAATGTAGGATTATCCGCCATTACATCAGCTCCGGCTCTGGAAGCTTCCAATAAAAAGGCGTTTCCATAATCGAAGAAATACGTTCCTTTCGCTGTATGTTTGTTGATGGCTGCAGCATGTCTTCTCAATGTTTCCTGAACTTTTTCTTTGAATAATTCAGGGTTTTCAGCCATCATGGTATTAGATTCTTCAAAACTTTGTCCTGCAGGATAATACCCTCCAGCCCAAGGATTGTGAAGTGAAGTCTGATCTGACCCGATATCGATTCTTAAATCTGCCTGATCAAATTTCTCCCAAACTTCAACAATATTTCCAAGGTAGGCCAAAGACACCGTTTCTTTATTGCCTTGTGCTTCTCTTACTCTTTTTACCAGTTCATCAAGATTTTCATAGATCTCATTCACCCACTTCTGATCGTGACGGATTTTGGTGATTTTAGGATTTACTTCGGCACATACGGTAACACAGCCCGCGATATTACCGGCTTTTGGCTGAGCACCACTCATTCCTCCTAATCCTGACGTTACAAAAAGTCCTCCTTTCGGCTCTTTTTTAATTTTTCTGAAAGCATTTAACACCGTAATCGTTGTCCCGTGAACAATCCCCTGCGGACCGATATACATATAACTTCCCGCGGTCATCTGTCCGTACTGGGTAACCCCCAATGCATTGAACTTCTCCCAGTCATCCGGTTTTGAATAGTTCGGGATCATCATTCCATTTGTCACAACTACTCTTGGTGCCTCTTTATGAGATGGGAAAAGCCCCATCGGATGTCCCGAATACATTGTCAGCGTCTGCTCATCTGTCATTTCTGAAAGATACTTCATCGTTAAAAGGTACTGTGCCCAGTTTGAGAAAACAGCTCCATTTCCACCGTATGTAATCAGTTCGTGAGGATGCTGTGCCACTGCATAATCCAGATTGTTCTGAATCATCAGCATAATCGCTTTCGCCTGCTCAGATTTTCCGGGATAGTCTGTAATAGGTCTCGCCTTCATTTCGTAATCCGGACGGAAACGGTACATATAAATCCTTCCATAATCTTCCAGTTCCTGCTTAAATTCAGGAATCAGCTCTGCGTGAAACTGAGGATCAAAATAACGTAAAGCATTCTTCAATGCCAGTTTTTTCTCTTCTTCTCCTAAAATTTCTTTACGCTTCGGAGCATGGTTGATAGTGGTCTCGTATGGTTTTGGTTGTGGCAGCTGATTAGGAATCCCCTGCTGTATCTGTTCTTGAAATGTCATATTGCTATTTAAAGGTCTATGTTGAAACAATGTTTGAAGTTTTAAAGATATTCAAATTAGAAAATATAGGCAAGGGGAAAAGCTAAATAGCGAAGGGAATACATTTGCTTTTTTACAAAAATAATGAAGATTTGATACTAAATACTATATTTGAAAAGATGTACCTCAATTCCCCTCCTCCGGAGGGGTGGATTTCAAAGTGTAAACTTTGGAAGACGGGGTGGTTAAAACACAACAATGAAAGAAATCCTCACCACCATCAACGGAATTCCGATCCGTAGGAATTTCGTTGAAAATTTACCATATAATCCTCATTTAAAGGTATTATTAATAGAAAAACGCAAAGCCCGAATTCTGGGTGAAGTAATCTTTTGGAAGAAAGTCCGTGCAAAAAAATTCCATAAAATTGATTTTGACAGACAAAGAATTATTGGAAATTATATCGTTGATTTCTATGTGAAAACTTTAGGACTTATTATTGAGATAGATGGTTCAAGTCATGATGAAAAGCAGGTTTATGATGGAATAAGGGAGGAATATCTTGAGTCATTAGGACTGCTTATTTTCAGAATTACAGATTATAATGTGAGGAATAATCTAAGTGTTGTGATGAAGAAGTTAGAGGATTTTATTGTGCTGCACTATGGAACCACCCCGTCTTCAAAAATTCTGTAAATTTTTGAATCCACCCCTCCGAGGGAGGGGAATTGCCCCTACCAAAAGAAGTCCTTATTCAACATAAAAAAACCTTACTGAAAATCAATAAGGCTGGTTTATTTTTCGTAAAAATTTAGGTTAAAACATCATCGTTTTCTTCTTCATGGTCGTCTTCATTATCGCTGAGACTCCAGTAATTGTTTTCTTCATCTTCTTCTCCTATTTCTTCCATTTCATCATCATCTTCTGTGCCGGGGATATCTAAACCTTTATCAATTTTATCCTCGTCAAAATCTTCTTCTAAAATAGGATTACCATCTCCATCAAGCGAAATGTGCTTTTCTTTCTTAAATATATCTTCATTAGGATTATAATCCATTTGTTCTAACCTCTTGTTTTGTTCATTAATATTTTTCTCTGGTGCCATGATATGTAAGGTTTTAGGTTTATATAGTCAGAACAAAAATAATTCCAAGTTATGATGAATGATCAGAATAAACGTCCGGATTTGCACAATAAGGCATTTTTTCATTTTTTGAAAAAGCAATAATATTTCCTGCAGCCAGTCTTGCCATCCCGTTACGGGCTTCAACAGTAGCAGATCCAATGTGCGGAAGAATGCAAACACTTGAAAGCCCAAGAATAGGATCATCCGATGACATCGGTTCCGGGTTGGTAACATCCAGGCCTGCTCCCCATATTTTCTTATCTACCAACGCCTGATACAGATCTTTCTGATTGTGAAAACCTCCTCTGGCCGTGTTAATAAAAATAGAGTCCGGTTTCATCTGTTCAAATAAGGAATAATTGAATACTTCTTTATGCTCAGGGGTAAAGTTGGCATGAACACTCAATACATCTGAGTTTTTGATCAGCTCTTCGAAAGAAACATAAGCCGCTCCCAGCTCTCGTTCTGCTTCTTCATTATGATTTCGGTTATGATAAATGATATTCATCCCAAAAGCTTTCTTTGATTTTTCTGCCATTTCATAGCCAATGCGTCCCAATCCGAAAATTCCCAGCGTTTTCCCGTACAGTTCCTGTCCCAAAGCATGCAAAGGATCAAATGCATTCCAGTTTCCGTCTTTTACTTTCTGGAAATTATAACTGGCTCTTCTTGCCACAGACTGCATCAGTAAAAAGGCTACATCAGAAGTGGCTCTGCTCAAAACATCAGGGGTATTCCCAATCGGAATATGCCTTTGTGTGGCTTCTTTTATTTCCACATGATCAAATCCAACAGAGTATAAAGCAATGGCTTTGACATTTGGGCAGGCATCAAAAAATTTCTTATCATATTTAAAGTCACCGCCTACGTTTAGGATGGTATCTGTATTTTTACAATAGCCCAGCCATTCTTCGTAAGAAAGGTTTTCATTTTCCGGTAATATAATTTCCAGACCTGCTTCTTCCAGCATTTTAATTCCTGTTTCGGGAATTCTTTTATTGATAAAAACTTTCATTATACTGTTATTTGATGATTATAAATAAAAAACCTCACTCGCAAAAAGTAAGGTTATTGAACTTTAATATTAAAAATTTATTTCTTTTCATCTGAATGTTTGTTCAGCATCTATATTATTTTTTTCTGATGAGGAATTTCAAGATCGAGGGGGTTTAATTCCATCAATTTTCATTCCGAAATGGAGTTAAAAAATTTTAAATTTTGGCTAAAGCCAGATGAATTTTTATTGTTGAAAAACGGACTAAAGTCCGTTCCTATTAATAAGATAAGTTTACTAAGAATTGGTGTTTGAGACCAGTTCCGTTCTATTGATAAAATTATTGATTGGTATTTCCCAACATCGGAACAAATTTATACGCTCCGAATTCTTCTTTTTCAAATTCTGTAGGACCTACTTTCGTAAACCTGAATAAAACCTGCTCATCCGTTGGTCCTAATGGAATCACCATAATTCCTCCAATGTTCAATTGTTTCAACAGTTCTGTAGGGAGTGTGGAAGCTCCGCAGGTAACGATAATTCTATCAAAAGGTGCAAAAGTAGGCAATCCGGCAAAACCATCCCCAAAGCTTTGGAATTTTGGATAGAGATGCATCTCTCTGAGTTTCTTTTTTGAAAAATCAAACAGATCTTTCTGCCTTTCCACGGTATATACATGGGCTTTCATTGCCAATAAAACTGCGGTCTGGTATCCGCACCCTGTTCCGATTTCCAAAACTTTTTCACCTGCCTTTACCTTTAGCAGCTCAGATTGTTCTGCCACCGTGGAGGGGTGGGAAATAGTCTGGTGTGCCAGAATCGGGAAAGCCCGGTCTTCATAGGCAAAATCTTCAAAAATACTTTCGATAAAAAGGTGTCTCGGAACTTCACTCATCGCCCGAAGTACATTTTCATCCGAAATTCCAATTCTGTGTCGAAGATATTCAACTAAAATCTTTCTTTTTCCTTTATGTACAAACGAATCCTGCATTTGACAAAAGTAAGAAATTAGAAATTAGATTTCAGAAATTGGAGCAAAGAATTATCCACAAAAAATAAAGCAATCAAAAAACGACTGCTTTGTTTTTATTTCTTAATTCCATCTTATCGGATAAGGTCCGTAAAAATCGCTGAAGGTATTATCAGCACATCTTTTTCTCACAAAAAAGTTATAATTCACTGTTTTACTTAACCCTACATAAATGGCTTTTTGACCTGCAATCACCAAATCTCCACTTGCAGGAGGAGCAGAACTTATTGTCAAAACGGTTTCATATGCAGAAACCCCATCATTTTCCCAGGATACTGCAGCATCAAAAATAGAAGAAGTTGCAGAAGAAGTTGTTTTTGAATACGTTGCATACCCCGGTTTTACACAAGTTGTTGTATTACCGGCCAAAACGGTAACAGGTCCCGCCCAGTTGCTCCGCCCATTGTCTATTCCGCAATTTTTTCTCACGTAAAGGTCATATTTATTATCTTTATATAGAGGGAGATTATAGGAATTCTTATAGGTGACAATGGTGGTTCCCTTTCCTAAAGAAAAACCAGGTTCCCCATACTGCACTTCATAATATCCTTCACCCTGGCTAATAATACTCCAGGAAAGCCTGTTATTCCCTTTTTCAAATATCAGATTTGTTGGAGTTCCACATTTAGCCTGCGGATCATATGGACTATCTCCTATACATCCTGCAGTACATAATCCAAAGAAGAGTACAATCGAAATGAGTCTTTTCATCGTTATTTTTTAAACCGTGAATTTACTGTAATTTCTTTAATGCCTGAATGTGTTCAAACTTAAATATCTTCAAGTGAAAAGTCATATATTTTATAAATGTACATTCACTATATTTACAAAAATTTAATACAGCTATGTTAAAAGCAGGTTTGGTAGGTGCCGGACACTTGGGAAAAATACATTTAAAACTTCTTAATCAATCAGATAGATATGAATTTGTAGGTTTCCACGATAAAGATGTTGAAAACGGAAAGAAATTAGAAGCCGAATTCGGATATAAATATTTTGAAAATTTTGATGAATTATTGGACCAGATCGACATGCTTGACATTGTCACTCCAACGATTTATCATTATGATTACGCTTTAAAAGCGATTGAAAAACGTCTTCACTTCTTTATTGAAAAACCGGTTACCCAGACTCTTGAGCAGGCAGAAGAAATTCTTCGTTTGTGCCAGGAAAATGGTATTAAGGCACAGGTAGGACATGTTGAGAGGTACAATCCGGCTTTCATTGCGACTAAGGAATACATCAGCAATCCGATGTTCATTGAAATCCATAGGCTGGCTGAGTTTAATCCTCGTGGTACAGATGTTTCTGTAGTATTGGACCTTATGATTCACGATCTGGATATTCTGTTGAGTATGGCGAAATCCAAGGTTAAAAACATCCATGCAAGCGGTGTTTGTGTGGTAAGCAAGACTCCGGATATTGCCAATGCAAGAATAGAGTTTGAAAACGGATGCGTAGCCAACCTTACTACTTCCAGAATTTCTATGAAAGCCATGAGAAAAAGCAGGTTCTTCCAGAAGGATGCCTATATTTCTGTAGATTTCCTTGAGAAAAAAGCTGAAGTTATCCGAATGAAGGATGCTCCTGAAAGCCCTACTCCATTTGATATGATCATTGAGAATGCTGATGGAGAGAAGAATCAGATCTTGTTTGAATATCCGAATATTCAGCCTAACAATGCTATTCTTGATGAATTAAATTCTTTTGCGGATGCCATTACAGGTGACAAAAATGTAGAAGTATCTCTTGAAGACGGAACTGAAGCACTAAAAATTGCTCTGCAAATTATGAAGCTTATCAGCTAACATGAACATAAAGTCTGCTCTATTTCTAGCAGCAATTACAATGCTATCTTGTAATCAGAAGAAAAGTGGTTACGAGATAGATTGTGATGATCAAAAAAAGCAGGCTCAAAATGATTTCAATTATAAAAATTATACCTGGACCATTTTCTCAGGTTTAGGCTCTGATTATCTGGGAGAAGATGAATTTATCATACTTCTGAACCAGAATCACATAAAAACCAAGCAAATTCCAATATCCTGTGTAAGATTTCCTAATGATCAGTATGAAAACTGCAGGGAAATTGAGATGAACAGGCTTATTCTAAAAAACTTCGGCAAGAAACTGATGGACTCTTTGCGTGATACTGCAAAACAACAGTTTATAAAAAGTCATCCTGATGAAGTATTTTCTTATGAAAGCTGTGATGATCTTTCACGTTATCCTAATTCCACAATGGATAATCAGTTTGAAAAAATTCAAGTTGATTATCTTGAAAAGCACCCAATCCCTAAAGAATATATTAGAAAAAGAGAAAAATATTACTCTTATACTTCTGCTACGTTTACACTCACTAAAAACGGAAAAATTAAAGATTTATCAGTAGAAAGTGAATTTCAAAACAAAAAAAACAATATATTTGAAAAACAATTCAATAAACAATTGAAAGATTTTGTTTCACATATACAATGGATTCCCGGCAAAATAAGTGGTCTGAATGTAGACTCTTATTATGATGTGACCATTCATTATGATTAATTTCTAACAATATTTCCTACTATTTTAAACCATTGAAACTACTATGAAAAGAGCCATTCTATTATCCGCAGTTTTATTGTCTCAATTTGGGACATCACAATTATTAAAGACTTCCGGACAGAAAATTGTTAATGATAAAGGTGAAAATATTCAATTGAGAGGCCTTGGCCCTGGCGGTTGGATGCTTCAGGAGGGTTATATGCTGAAAACTGCTGATTTTGCAGGGCCTCAATATAAAATTAAAGAGAAAATTGCAGAATTAATTGGTGAAGATGGAATGAATGAGTTCTACAAAGCTTATCATAAAAACGGAATCACAAAACAGGATATTGATTTTCTGGCAAAATCAGGATTCAATTCTATAAGACTTCCGATGCATTACAATCTTTATACTCTTCCGATTGAAAAAGAGGCTGTAAAAGGGAAAGATACATGGCTGGAAGAAGGTTTTAGAATGACGGATGATCTGCTTCAATGGTGTACAGATAATAAAATCTATCTGATCCTGGACCTTCATGCGGCTCCCGGCGGTCAGGGAAATGATGCTAATATCTCTGATAATGATAAGTCTAAGCCTTCGTTGTGGGAAAATGAAGAGAATCAGAGAAAAACGATAGCATTATGGAAAAAACTGGCCGAAAGATATAAAGACAATCCATGGATTGGCGGCTACGACCTGATCAACGAACCTAATATTAATTTCACGGGTAAAAACCCGAATGGTACTGATGAAATGTCTAATGCTCCACTGTGGAAGCTTCAAAAAGATATTACAGCAGCCATCAGAGAGGTGGATAAGAAACATATCATTTTCATTGAAGGAAATGGATGGGGAAATAATTATAACGGGCTGCCGGCTCTCTGGGACAATAATATGGCATTCAGTTTCCATAAATACTGGAACTATAATGATGACCAGACGTTGAAGTTTGCACTGGACCTTAGAGAAAAGCATAATATACCAATCTGGCTGGGGGAAACCGGTGAGAATTCTAATGTATGGTTTACCGAGCTGATTCAGCTTTTGGATAAGCATAATATCGGGTATGCATTCTGGCCAATGAAAAAGATTGATAATATCGCAGGAGTTACCAATGTAAAAATCACGCCTGAGTATGAAAAATTACTAGACTACTGGAAAAATGGCGGTGAAAAGCCTTCTAAGGAATATGCAAAGAAAGCTTTAATGCAGATTGCTGATAATTATAATTTCAGCAATACGGAAGTCAAAAAAGATGTGATTGATGCAATGTTCAGACAGACAACAGATGCTTCAACAAAGCCCTTCAAAAATCATCAGGTTCCGGGAAGAGTATTTGCTTCGGAATATGATTTGGGAAGAATCGGGGCCGCTTATCTGGATAAGGATTTCATTAATCTTTGGGTAAGCGATCCGGCTAAAAGGTCTGAATGGAACTTTGGACAGCAAATGAGAAATGACGGGGTAGATATCTATACATGTAACGATACCATTACCAATCAGTATTATGTAGGAAAAACGGAAACCGGAGAATGGCTTCAGTATACGGTTCAATCGAAAGGAGCCAAAAACTATACGTTTGACATCAGATATTCGGCGGCTAATGATTCTAAAATAAGAATTGAAACAGCTTCCGGAAAAGTTTTAGCCAGTGTATCATTAGCTTCCAGCGGAGGAAATGACAGCTGGAAAACAATTTCTGTAAAGAATATCAGTCTTCAGAAGGGGGAAAACAAGATCAGAATTTTCTTTGAAAATGAGGGTGTCAATCTGAATTATTTTGAAGTAAAATAGTAATAATTATCTTAAATTGCAGCTCTCTTCCGGTCTTCAGAAGAGGGCTTTTTTAATGATACCACTATGAAAAAAACAGCATTCCTTTTTCTTCTGATCTCTGCATTCTCATTTGCTCAGACTTCAATATTAGAACAAAAAATAGACTCAATTCTTAAGAACAAAAAAGCAACGGTAGGCGTTTCTGTTCTGGGCTTTGAAAATGGTTTTAAGTATGATAAAAATGCAGACAAAAAGCTGCCTATGCAAAGTGTATTTAAATTTCACATTGCCGCTGCAGTTTTGAATGCTGTAGATCAGGGAAAACTTTCTCTGGATCAGAAAATTGTATTGAACAAATCGAATTTACTGGAGAATACATGGTCGCCGCTTCGTGATAAGTATCCTGAAGGAATTGCTGGGATTCCGTTAAGTGAAGTGATTGAATACACTGTTGCGAAAAGCGATAACAATGGATGTGATATTCTTCTCAAACTATTAGGTGGAACTCAGACTGTTCAGAAATTCATGGATTCTAAAGGAGTAAAAGGTTTTCAGATCAAATATAATGAAGAAGCGATGCACAAAGACTGGAATGTTCAGTATGAAAACTACAGCACTACAAAATCAGCAGCTGATGTCCTTAAAAAATTCTATGACGGAAAATTATTATCTAAGAAATCTACAGAGTATCTGATGAAAGTAATGTGGTCTACGTCAACGGGATTAAACAAAATGGTGGAGCAACTGCCCAAAAATACTCCTGTGGCGAGAAAAACGGGAGCTTCCGGGAAAAATAAAGCAGGCTTAACAGGGGCAGAAAACGAAATAGGAATCGTTACTTTACCTAATGGCAAACATTATGCATTAGCTGTATTTGTCAGTAACTCAATGGAAACGGATGCAGTCAACTGCAGAATGATCTCTGATATTTCAAAGGAGGTTTGGCAATATTTTAATAAATAAAATTTTAAGCTTATTTTTAAGCGATTTTAACATGAAAAAAATAATAATAACAACAGCTCTATTAGCTTTTACATTCTTTTACTCACAGAAGAATCAGAATTATTTACAGATCAGCTATGGAAGTGTATGCTGTGGTCCGCCATCTGATAAACCTGTCACCAGCTTTCTGAAAGAATTCAAGAGAAAATATCAGATCAAAAGCCTGGAAATCCTGATACAAAAAGGAATGGGCCGAGAAGGTGAATATACATTATACGTGGGTACAGATTACCTGACAAAAAATCAAAAGAACAGGCTTATAAGAGGTCTTATGGCTACTGTTTCCAATCAAAACAACAACAAAGAGAAAAGCAATAAAGGAAATGTCAGTTTTGATCCGGAACTTATTGTTGCACAATCAGATATTGCAGAATCAAAAAATTTAACTATCTATAAAAAATAAAGGAAAAATGATCAAAAACATTGTAGTTATCGGAGCGGGAACCATGGGAAATGGTATTGCACATACTTTCGCACAAAGCGGTTTTAAAGTAAATCTTGTAGATGTATCTCAGGAAGCTCTGGACAGAGGTTTAAAAACCATTACTACCAATCTTGACAGAATCATTGCAAAAGGAAACCTTACAGAGGAGCAAAAAGCTGAAACACTAGGAAACATCACTACTTTTACAGCATTGAAGGATGCAGTAGGAGCTGCAGATCTTGTTGTAGAAGCTGCTACAGAAAATATGGATCTTAAACTGAAGATCTTCGGCCAGATGGATGAGCTGGCTCCTGCAGGTTGTATCCTTGCGACCAATACTTCTTCTATTTCTATCACCAAAATTGCTGCAGCCACTAAAAGAGCTGATAAAGTAATCGGTATGCACTTCATGAACCCGGTTCCGATCATGAAACTGGTAGAAATTATCAAAGGATATTCTACTTCTAAGGAGACTTTTGATGCAATTTATGAAATGAGTAAAACATTGGGTAAAGTTCCTGTAGAGGTGAATGACTATCCTGGTTTTGTGGCCAACAGAATTTTAATGCCCATGATCAATGAGTCTATCGAAACACTTTATAACGGTGTTGCCGGTGTAGAAGAAATTGACACAGTAATGAAATTGGGAATGGCACATCCGATGGGTCCGCTTCAGCTGGCAGATTTTATTGGTCTTGATGTATGTCTTGCCATCCTGAATGTAATGTATGACGGTTTCAAAAATCCTAAGTATGCACCGAACCCATTATTGGTAAACATGGTGACAGCAGGAAAACTGGGTGTAAAATCAGGTGAAGGCTTCTACGATTATTCTGAAAGCAAAAAAGCTGAAAAAGTTTCAAAAATGTTTTTGAAGTAATCTTAAATCAATAATTTTATTTATCTTTGAGTAAAGTTAAAACATTAAAAAAATGAAATTACCAAAGTTTTTATTAGCAGATAATTCGGAGTTTCCAGAAGATCTATTCGTAGTTCATACAGAATACCCAAGATTTATCTTAAACGTTGAGGAAGAAGAAGTTGAGTGGTTAGATGATCTTGAGGGTGATGATGAAGAAACTATGGCAGACGAAGCTACTAAAGTAGTAGAAGCAGCGTTCAAATGGTGCGACGAAGAATTGGCTAAGTACGACGAAGAAGAGGAAGATTAATAATACTCTAAACATAAAAAAGGAACTCAATTGAGTTCCTTTTGTTTTTTTATTCTGATTTTGTGAATTTCAATAATAAAAGATTGTCTTTATACAATTCTAAAGTATTTCCGGAAATCACATATTTGTTTGCTTTTCCCATCATATCCATAAAGTTCTGCTCTACTCCGATGTTGTTACACATCATTTTTGTAGATCCCATTTGTCCGGCTGTAAAACCACCTGTAGAAGGGTCTATGGTAGCCGTTCCGAAATAGTTGTTACATCCAGCGTTTCCTGTGATCTTTTCTCCTTCAATATTCAATGTTGGAATTTTACCTTTTACATTGTCAGCCAATGTCCATTTTGTACTGGCAAGAGCAGGCTGAGCCTTTCCTACTTTAGAGGCAGAAGGGCTTGTCATACTTCCACATGAAGCCAATACTGCAGCTGTACATATACTTAAAAAAAGATTTTTCATTTTTTTCTTTTTGAATTAATCCAAATTTACGGAAATTATATTATCTAAACGGGATGCGGTGAATTTTATTATTCTTTAACTCTTGATATTTTGACTATTTTTCCGGGATTAATTTTAATAATAAATGCATTTTAATTTATTTTAATAGGTTGGGAAACGCTAAGTCATAAATGATTTTAATAAGCATCGAATTTAAGGTGTAAGAATTTTATCTCTGATAAAATTTTAAGGTGTCTTCGTCATTCCGAAAGAATCTATATTTTAATATACTCTCGCAGATTATGCAAATTAAATGGATTTTAGATTGATTGGCATTTAGATTCCTGACGGAATGGACAAAGGCTACAGATATATTGTTTCAACCAACTTCAATACAAAAACCTTACATTTTAAACACGAATATTTTCACGAATATCACCAATAAATATTCAATAGGAACGGGCTTTAGCCCGTTTATTTAAAAAAGTAATATTCAAATGGCTTTAGCCGAAACCTATAAATACAAACTCAGTTTCAAAACAAAAAAACGGACTTCATAAAGTCCGTTTCAATTATAATGAAATATATATTTTCAAGTATTATGATCTCAACTCTGCGTTGAATTCTTTCTGGAAAGATTTGATCAAAGAATCCATTACTTCTGTAATTTCTTTTTCTTCCAGTGTTTTTTCTTCATTTAACAGCTCGAAGCTCATTGCATAAGACTTCTTACCTTCAGGAAGATTTTTACCTTCATACACATCGAATAGATTAACACTCTTAATGAATGGAGATTTATTCTTTTTAGCAGTCTGATATAAATCCTGATAGTTTACATTTTTATCGATCAGCAACGCTAAGTCTCTTCTGATTTTGTTGAATTTCGGAATGTCTTTGAATTTCAGTTCATTTTTAGAACGAAGTTCCTGAGCATATTCCAGTTCAATTTCTGCGTAGAAGCAATCCTGATCAATATCAAAATCTTTTAATAAAGCAGGAGCTACTTTTCCGATTCTTACTAAAGCTTTACCATCTGCTTCATATACCAATGCATCAGAGAATCTTTCATCAGACAGAGCAACTTCTTTATAGTCTACAGCCAGTCTTTCCAATAAAACCTTTACATAAGCTTTAAGATTATAGAAACTTACAGCAGATTTTGGCTGAAGCCAGTTTTCTGCAGCATCTCTACCGGAAACCAGTAATGCCAGTTGTTTTCTTTCTTCGTATTTATCTTTTTTGTGATAGATCTTTCCTAATTCGAAGAACTTGATGTCCTGGTTCTTTCTATTGATGTTATAAGCTGTATTCTGAAGAAGTCCTTCCAATAAAGACTTTCTCATGAATGCCAAATCTCCGCTTAAAGGATTTAAAAGTTTTACCGCATCAGTTTCATCTTTTACAGAAGTTAATGAGTTATTCATCACTTCATTGAAACCAAGACTCTGTAAACCTCTTGCCCATGTATTTTCCAGTTCATCCTGATCGTTAGCACTTAGCTTAACCGGCGTAAACGAAATTTTCTGTGGAGCATCAATTTTATTATATCCGTAGATTCTTAAAATCTCTTCTATAACATCTATTTCTCTTGTTACATCTGCTCTGTAAGCAGGAACGGAGATTTCAAAACCATTAGGAATTTCATTTAAAACCTGAATTTCCAATGCTTTTAAGATTTCCTTTACTTTTTCTCTGTGAATTTTTGTTCCTAAAATCTGCTCAATTTTAGAGAATCTCAGAATCACATAGTTATCTTCTATTTTCTTAGGATACTCTTCCAATAACTCTCCTACTAATTTCCCTTCAGCAATTTCCTGAATCATTTTAATAGCATGGGTGATCGCCGTTCTTGTAAGGTTCGGGTCTACTCCTCTTTCAAATCTGAAAGAAGCATCCGTATTCAAACTGTGGGCTTTTGCTCCTTTTCTTACCGCAATCGGATTGAAATAAGCACTTTCCAGGAATATTGTTTTTGTCGTTTCAGATACTCCGGAAGTCGCACCACCGAATACTCCAGCGATACACATTGGATTGTCTTTACCGTCTTTGATCATGATTTCAGAACCATTCAGTGTTCTTTCCACCCCATCCAAAGTAGTAAATTTTGTTCCCGGCTTTACAACTCCTACTTTCACTTTCTTATCTGCAATTTTGTCTGCATCAAATGCGTGAAGCGGCTGTCCGTACCCGTGAAGAATATAGTTGGTAATATCTACAACGTTGTTGATTGGGCTCAACCCGATCGCTTTCAGTCTGTCTTTTAACCAAGATGGAGATTCTGCTACTTTTACGTTTTCAATCACAGCACCGATATATCTTGGACACAATTCTGCATCTTCAATTTCCAGTTTGAAATCATGAGTTCCCTCATTATTCAAAGCTTCGGAAGCTACCTTATTAAACTGCGACTTTAGTTGATTTGTAGAAAGATAAGCATGCAGATCTCTGGCAACACCATAGTGAGACATTGCATCTGTTCTGTTCGGTGTTAATCCGATTTCAAAAACCTCATCATTAGTCAGCTCAAAATAGTCAGCAAAGTTTTTCCCTACTTCATATTTGGTTTCATCCAGCACCATGATTCCTCCGTGATCTTCACTAAGACCCAATTCGTCTTCTGCACAGATCATTCCCTGAGAAACCTCTCCTCTGATTTTTGCTTCTTTAATTTCAAAAAAGTTTCCGGTTTTGTCATAGATTTTAGTTCCGACAACTGCTACAGGAACAGTTTGCCCTGCTTCTACATTAGGAGCTCCGCAAACAATATTTAATACTTTTCCGTTTCCTACATCTACTGTTGTCTTCTTCAGTTTGTCAGCATTCGGATGTTTCTCGCAGGTTACTACTTTACCTACAACGATTCCTTCCAAACTGCCTCTTACACTTTCAAATTTATCTATCCCTTCAACCTCAAGACCTATATCTGTAAGGAATTCACCGATTCTTTCAGTTTTTGATTCCGTTTTTACAAAGTCCTTCAGCCAGTTGTTTGATATTTTCATTTGTTTATCTATCTACTTGTTTAATTCGTCAGATGAGTATTAGAATTTCATCTGCTCTATTTTGAAACTTTTATTTGAAATTCCACCCTGTCTTCCAGTATGATTTTTCAAGCTACAAATGTCGTGTTTTTTTGAGAAATAGAGAAATTTAGAAGCGATTTTAAGATAATAAATTTTCGTTAATAGATTCGCTTCTGATTCGTGAATTTATTGGTCAGATGGTCTCACCGCTTTCTTCAAGCTATCGGAGAATAGTACCAGGCCTCCGGCCATCATGATAATATCTTTCAAGACCAGACGTCCCGCCCCTGAGAGATAGGGAAATCCATACTGAGGTGTAGAATAATCTCCGCCCAGATTGGGTACATAGACTTCTGGAGTTGTGATCAGAAATGACAGGGTAACCAGTGACATTAAAAATGTTAAAGCCCCTCCAACGGCTCCAATTTTAGGAAACCAAATACCTAATACAACCAAAACACTGATCACGACAATCATTGTTCCCAATCCATAAGAAAATGTATAGGTTCCGTTTTCCTGATGCCAATCAATGTTTTTCTGAACGACTTTTCCTTCAGGGTTTTTATACAGAGTATATTCTGCAACAAGCTTTTTATCTTCATTAAGAACTTTGGTGCCCGCATTTTTGTAGAAGAAACTCATCAGAGGGCTGTTGGCTACAAAAGGAACAATTCCATCTGCTTCATAATGAAATGCCTTTAAGCCACCAATCCAGGCCATAACGATGAAAATTGAAATTCTTAGAAAATTGAAAAACCAGGTATCTAATTGTAATAAACGGTGATAAAGTCTGTTGTTTTGCATGTGATTTATTTTTTTTCAAAGGTATTCACATGCTCAAAGCACCGACATAGATATTTGAGGACATTACATGGACATTTTCGCCACCACAGAAATTCCCACTTCTTCTCTGTACTTTTTGGGAGAGCATCCCACCGATTTTTTGAAATATCTGCTAAAGTAGAATTCATCTGTAAACCCAAGCTCCGAAGCAATTTCCTTTACAGACCGATATGTTAAATGCAGTAGTTTTTTAGATTCCAGGATGATTCTTTCATTGATAAGCTGAGTGGGCGTTTTTGTAAATTCTTTTTTTACCGCTTTGCTTAATGTATTATTGGTGATGCTCAGTTTATCGCTGTAAAATGACAGCTCTTTCTCATTTCTAAAATGGGCTTCCAGCAGTTTCTGAAATTCAGCAGCATTTTTATTGGGTAGCTTATCCGTAGAAACCGTACTGTTTTCAATGCTGCTTTTCTGTTTACTGCCAATCGCAAGGATAAGCTGTATATACGTTTTGATGATGGATTCTGAAAAATGGTGCTTTTCAGATTCTTCTTTTCTGATATGATTAAAAAGCTCGAGAATATAATGATAGTTCTCTTCAGATAGTTCAATCCCTGGATTCATATAAATATTATTGAAGAGAAGCCCGTTGCATGCCACTTCTTCTTTATGATATTCTATACAGTAATAATCCCCGTGAAAGAAAAGTACATGGATATTTTCATCAGACTCCGACGCCAGCTTCAACTTCTGGTATGGGGAAAGAAACAGGATATTGTATCCATCATATGAATAATTGATATCATCCACATAAAAAACACCGGAACCTTTCCATAGAATAACACTATAATTTTCAGTAGTGAATTCTGAGGGAAGATCTGAGGTATGATAAGACTGTATTTTTATTTTCATGATAAAACTATTTAAACACGAATAACTCTAATCATTCACAAATGGCACTATCATCTATTTAATACTCTTTTGAATATGTTTTTTTCTCCATCAGATATTCATTCTTCGTTCCATTACCAGTTTTGAAAAGGGTTTTAATAGTTTCTCTATATTTATCATTTTCCACTCTGGGAAGATAGCATACAAAATGCAAATGAGGTCCTTTACTCCATCCTGTATTTCCACTTAATCCAATGACATCTCCCTTTTTCACCTGATCTCCAATATTTACTTTAACTCCATTTTGTTTTAAATGATAATATTGCGCAAATGTTCCATCTGAATGTAAAATAGTAATATAATTTGCTTTATCTACACAACTTCTTGTTGGGCAACCCATATTACTGGTGCTTACAAGATCAGTTACCAATCCTTCTCTGGCAGCAATCACTTCTGTTCCTTCCGGCATGGTAAAATCTAAAGAATTTTCATTCTGATGAGAGAAGGTTCCATTATATCCCTGATAGATATTAAACGATTTTCCTTTCTTGAAAGGTAAATCATAATGATAATCTTTATCATAATTCTTTAAAGTAACATCTCCAATGTACATCATATAGCCCGGAACCTTTTTTACCTTCCAGCCTTTTGTTTTATCATCAACAATAAAATATCCTACTCTATTTTTTACCGAATTGGCAGGAATTACCTGTGTTGTTTTAAAAGGTTGTGGTATTCTCATATTCTCCACTTCCGGAAATCCTGAAAACACTAAAGACATTGGATAAATCGCCTTATTATCTGCAAAAAGGCTTAAAGTATCACCTTTTTTCTCATGGTATACTTTGATATTATTCTGTGAAAATAAAGTGATGGATGGCAATAATAAAAGAAGAGCAATTATTTTTTTCATGGTTATTAAATGTATTTTTCTTATTATACTTTTACCTTGAAGCAAAAGTATACAAAAGTTCAAGAAGGGAATCATCCGCTAAAAATTTGGATGTACTCCTAATTCCTAAGTCGATGACAACTACAAGTCGGAAATCAGGATTACAAAAAAAGCCGGAAAAATTCCAGCTTTCTTTTTATGGGTATATATTAATCTTACAATCCGATTACCGGCATTGATAACATTAAGATATTTTCGTTTTCTTCAAGACCGTCAAGGGGTTCGATGATTCCTGGTCTGTTAGGTTGGGACATTTTCATGGTGATATCGTCAGATCCTAAGATTGTCAGCATTTCAGTTAAGAATTTAGAACTGAATCCAATATTGATATCTTCTCCGTTGTAGTCACAAGGAATCTGCATGTCTGCTTTGTTTGCATATTCAGTATCTTCAGCATGAAGATGAAGAATATTTCCAGAAAGCTTGAATCTTACCTGATTGGTAGATTTATTAGACATGATAGATGCTCTTTTGATCGCTCCCAACAAAAGGTTTCTGTTGATCGTCAATACATTTGGATTTTCCTTCGGAATTACCGCTGTATAGTTTGGATATTTCCCATCAATCAGTCTACAGATCCAGATATGCTTACCAAAAGTAAACTTAGCCATATTCTCATTGAAGTCGATGGTAACGTCTTCATTAGAACTTGCCAGGATATTTTTGAAAATGTTCAGAGGCTTTTTAGGCATGATGAACTCCATCGGTTCAGCATTGATAAGGTCTGCTCTTTTGTACACCACCAATCTGTGGGAGTCTGTAGAAACGAAATTGGTTTCGTTTTCTCCAAACTGGAAAAGAACTCCTGTCATTACCGGACGAAGAGAATCGTTACTTGTAGCAAATAGAGTGTTCGTCAAAGCTTCAGACAAAACTCCTGCCGGCATCGTCACGCTTTGTGAAGCGTCGAATTCTGGCAATTCCGGATAGTCATCCGCATTGTCTAATGCTACTGCGAAATTATCTTTTTCATCTAAAATCTCAAGCTGGCTACCAGTTCCTTCGGCATTGTCTTTTACAACAAATGTCAGAGGCTGTTCACCATATGTCTTGATAAAATCCTGAAAAATTTTAGCAGGAACAGCAAATTTACCTGTATCATCAGACTTTACTTCCAGAGAAGTAACAAGAGTTGTCTCGCCGTCAGATGCTGTAATGGTAACATTATTTCCGTCTAATTCAAAAAGATAGTTTTCTAAAATCGGTCTCGATTGAGAGCTTGATATTACGCCACTTACAGTTTGCAAAGCCTTCTGCAGTTCACCACTTGAAATAATAAATTTCATAGATTTATAAAATAAGTTTGTACAAATATAATAAATAGATACAACAAAGAAAAGAATAATATGGAGGAGTTTTGAACAAATATCCTTAATCTGTTTTGAGCCTTGACATTATGCTCTGATTTCCGTGAAGATTCATTTTTTTATCAAAATACAAAGTCTATCTTTGTGTGAAAAGTTAGAAATCATGCAAAAACCGCCTATCCATAAAAGTTTTCTCAATGCTTTCCGGGGTGTTTTTATGATGATAAAAACGGAAAGGAATTTCCAGATTGAACTTTTGGCATTTTTTGTCAACCTCTTCTTTATTTTCTATTTCCGACTGAATAGTACAGATGCTGCTTTGGTCCTGATTGCTTCTTTTGCAGTTCTGACTGCCGAAATTTTCAATACTGCCATTGAAAAGATCTGTGATATCATTCAACCTGATTTCGACAAAAGAATCGGGTTTATTAAAGATATTGCTGCAGGAGCTGTTATTTTGACAGCTATTGCCTCGGTGATTGTTGGAATTCTGGTGTATGGAAAATATATTTTACCATTTATATCCTAAAGCACCTGTTTTTATAGATTCAAGGTTCTTCAATGAATATTTTTTATTATGTTCGCGAAAAATTAATTTATGAAAAAGATTTTGGCGGGGGTTCTAGGTTTAGTACTTCTTTCATCATGTGGTAATGATAGTGATACTCTACCTATTGAAAATAATGGAAATTCTACTACAAGCAATATTGTGGGAACATGGAAAATACAAACCCAATATACAGTTTCCGGTACTGATAAAACGACTGTTATAAAAGAATATGCTCCTGATGACTGCAAGAAGAAAAGCACTTATGAATTCAGAAATGACGGAAAGTATTATATGACAGACTATAACAGTGTCAATTCCGGCTGTCAAAAGGCTGAAGCTACCATTAGCTACTCTTATTCTTCTGCCAATATGGAAGTTACAATAGGCAATAATACCGCAAAAGTGCTTGAACTTTCATCCAATACATTTATCTTCCTGGTTACGGATAATGAAGATCATAACAACGATGGAATTAATGATTACACAAAATATGTTTTATATAAGTAATCCATAGTAAAAATAGAAAAAGCCTGCTAACATTCATGTAGCAGGCTTTTTTATTATTGATGAGTCGATATTTTTCTTTCCGATTTTATTTCACCGCAATTAAGATATCCACTTCTGCATCTGAAGGATCTTGTGCTTTTTCTCCATAGACTTCAAAATCGGCTGTAAATACTCTTCCCAGATCCATTTCCCAGATTTTCAGCCATTCATTGATGATCAACCCTTTTGAAAGGTCTCCTTTTGTCGTAAATTTCACATAATCTCCACCGTCAAAAGAATAGCCTACCATTCCTTCAGGAATATGATCAAGATTTTCTACTTTGCATCCAAGAACCGTTGTATAGGGCTTAGTATGGTCTTTTTCATAGTCCGTATAGATAGAATAGATCGTGTTGTCTATTTTATTAGGAATCGAATTGATTATATTTTCGTTCATCATTTTCCCCCATAATACCGGGATGTCTTGTGCTGCCTGTTCATTTTCGTTGGTTGTTCTTACCGAGATCCCAATGACCTTAAAAGGTTCTATTTTCACGTTATTCATTTCCTGATTTTTTTGTAAGACAAAGATAAAGACAGATTGTGACAACGGTATGTCAGGAGTCTTTTAAGTTTTTCGCTAAAGCCCGTTTTTATTGAATTAAAAAAAAGAGTTTGGTGGGATTGCTTCGCTTTGCTCGCAATGACTATTTTCCAACATAGATAAATCCTTTTTTTCCGGATTTAAAAACGGTTTCAATTCTTTTATAATCGTCTACTTCATATTCATCTGCCTGGAAGATTTCTGCTTCTGTTACTTCAAAAAGCACTCCTTCTACCTGATCCTCATCATTCCCTGAAAACTCCAATACCGGATGGTATTTCTGCCCGCTTTTCCGTAATACTTCGGGATCTGTAATTTCGAGCATATTGAGTTTATATCCTGACAAAGTATCTTGTTCACCTTGTAAAAGACGTCCAAAAGTCTCCATTTGAACCTGCTCTTTCTGCAATGTTCCGTAAGAAAATAATTGTGGCATTATAAATATTTTTCAATGATTGGGATAGCGATTTCGGCCATCATTCCATAGCCTTTTTCATTAGGATGTACACCATCTGCGGAAAGCAGTATCTCTTTATCATCCAGAAAAGCGGAGTAAAAATCAATATATTTCAGCGAATTTTCGGCTGCCAGCTCTTTCAGGATCTGGTTGTAAACGATAACTTCTTCATTAGTTCTTAACTTGCCTGAGCTTACTACTACTCCATCTACCTTTTGAGAGAAAGGAAGAATACTTACAAGATAAATTTCATTGGAGAATTGTGCAGCATGGGTGATGGCTATCTTAATATTCTTTTTAAATTTTTCAGGATCTACAATCTGTACACCTTCTTTTATAGCAAGGTCATTAGCTCCGTAGCTTAAAAAAACGATATTCCCGTCGGGAGAATTCCTTGCGCCCATTTCGTGGGGAATCCTTTTCAGTAATCCTTCAGTAGTTTCTCCTCCTATTCCGAGATTGAACAGGATTAACTCATCTCCATTTCCTTCGTGAAATTTCTGCAGGGCATATCTTTTCAGAATATCTACCCACCCGCCAAAAACTCCGTCATATTCCCCGTAGGTAATGCTGTCCCCGAAAAACAGCCCGTAAATAATTTTCTTCATTCAACTTTTATTGTTTCCTGTTTTGTTGAAGTAAAAGTATTAAGAAAAAATTATTCAATAGTATTAAATTCTTTCAATTTACCTATTTTTTAACGCAAAGTATGAAATGTATACTGCAAACTAAAGAGAGCAAAGAGGGAATCAACAAGTTGATTTGATAAAGCTGGTATTACCCAAAATGATTTGAACCATTAAGATTTTATAAGAGGTGAAGAATTATTAAGATAACAGCTGAAGCTATTATTAATAAGAGTGCTTCATTCATCATTGATGAATCTTAATTTCACTTAAAAACTTTATTATTCTTAATGGTTAAATAATATATTTTGTTTTTTTGACGCAAAGGCTTTATTTTTAGTATGTTGATTCAAGGAAGCAAAGAAGGAATCAACAAATTGATTTGATGAAGCGGTATTAACCCAAATGATTTGAACCATTAAGATTTTATAAGAGGTGAAGAATTATTAAGATAACAGCTGAAGCTATTATTAAGCGACTTACTTTATTCATCTTAGATGAATCTTAACTTCCCTTAAAAACTTTACTCTTCTTAATGGTTTAAAATCCGCATCATTACTTATCATTCCAACCTCAGCATAATATTGGTATGTGATTCTATAATTTCTATCAGAATATCAAAAATGGTCTGCCCATTCCCTTCCGTTAATTCATCTAATTTCTGCTGAATCAATTCTATATTGAAAGGTTTTCCTTGTCTGATTTTATTTTCATAAAATCCATAGGTGGTATCAAAGCCTAGGTCCTCTTTTGATTTCTGTGATTCTTTCCAGACGATTTCAATTTCTTCTTTGTTTTCGAATACGCCAAAACCTCCGTAGAGAATATCATCAAAGCCATCCAGCGTTCCTACTTTCCAATCCGCATCTTTCATCAGAACGTTGGAGATTTCTTCGTAGAAACCTCCTAAAGATGAAAAATGACCGCCATTGATGACGATCATTTTTCTTGTATTGTTATTTGAAGTATTCAACACCGTTTTTGAATATATTGTGATAATTCGCGGTTGGTATATTTTTCATGAGACCTTCAGCAAATCTTTCCGGGTGTCCCATTCTTCCGTAGATCTTTCCACATGGGCTGGTAATTCCTTCAATTCCGAATAATGAGTTGTTCGGGTTGAATGGCATTCCGTGAGCGATGTTTCCATCAAGATCTATGTATTGAGTAGCGATCTGTCCGTTCTCATACAACTTCTTGATTTCTTCTTCTGAAGCCATGAAACGTCCTTCTCCGTGAGAAATAGGAATGGTGAAAGTCTGACCTTTCATTCCTTTTAACCAAGGGCTTTCGTCATTCAATACTTGTACAGTCACCATCTGAGAGATATGTCTTCTGATTGCGTTGTGAGCCAATGTTGGAGAGTTTTCATCAAGATCTTTGATTCTTCCGTATGGCAACAACCCTGACTTCACGAGAGCCTGGAATCCGTTACAGATCCCGATGATCATACCGTCTCTGTCTAACAATTCGTGAACTGCCTTTTTCATTTTCTCGTTTTTCAGAACGTTAACGATGAATTTTGCAGAACCATCCGGTTCGTCTCCTGCTGAGAAACCTCCTGAGAATGCCAGAATCTGAGAGGTTCTGATCTCTTCTACCCATGCATCAATGCTTTCATCCAATAATTGGTGATTGATATTGATCAAAGGCAGGCTGCTTACTACAGCTCCTTCTTTCTGGAATGCATTCAGCGTGTCATACTCACAGTTGGTTCCTGGGAATACTGGAGCAAAAACTTTCGGCTGTGCAATTCCGTGTTTTTTAATGATGATATTTCTTGGATGGATTGAGTTTGATTTTTCATCAATTTCAATCGTGATCTTTTCTTTTTCTACTGTTGGGAAAAGGTTTTCGAATGTGTTTGTATTGGCAGATACCAGATCTACAATACTGGATTCAAGATTGTTGATTTTTAAAGTTCCTGAATCTTTTACTTCTCCGATCAACTGAAGAGCAGCTGAGCTTAATTCTTCTTTTGATTCAATGATTAAGCTTCCGATATTTTTCGCCAATAAAACTGTTTCATCAGCATTGATCTCAGCGCCCAATCTGTTTCCGAAGCTCATTTTTGCTAACGCTACTGCAAGACCTCCTTCTTTCACTGTTTTCACAGAAACAATTTTACCTGCCTTGATATTTTCGAAGATGAATTCAAAAACTTCTTTTAAAGCATCATAATTCGGAAGTCCGTTTTCCTGGGCAATATGATTGAAGAAATACAGTTTATTGCCTGCATTTTTCAATTCAGGAGAGATGATATTTTCTTTATCCCCGTTGGCACATGCGAAAGAAATCAAGGTTGGCGGAACATTCAGATCCTGATACGTTCCACTCATGGAATCTTTACCTCCGATTGCTGCTAAACCAAGTTTGATCTGTGCATCATAAGCTCCTAAAAGGGATGCTAAAGGTTTACCCCATTTCTCAGGGTTTTGGCCTAATTTTTCAAAGTATTCCTGGAAGCTTAATCTGATGTTTTTGTAATCTCCACCCATGGCAACGATCTTCGCAACACTCTCCACTACAGCATAAGATGATCCTAACAGTGAGTTTTGTTTTGAAATTTCAGCATCAAATCCCCAGCTTGCCAAAGAAACAGTCTTAATGTCTTTTGCTCCCAGAATGGGTAGGGTCTGCACACTTCCTTCCATCAGAGTCTGTTGGTATTTTCCTCCTAAAGGCATCGCTACTGTAGTCGCTCCAATTGAAGAGTCAAACATTTCCAACAGCCCTTTTTGGGAAGCTACATTTTTATCTTTTAAGATGTTCAGGAAGTTTTCAGCTGTGAAAGCTTTAGTTTCTTCTTTTACTTCATCAAGGTGAGTGATTTTCACTTCCTGAGACTTGGAACATCCGTTGGTATCTAAGAAAGCTCTTGAAAGGTCTACAATTTTGTCTCCCTTCCAGAACATCTGCATTCTTCCTGAATCTGTTACTTTTGCTACTTCTACAGCAACAATGTTTTCAGCTTCACAGAATTTGATGAACTTTTCTTTATCTTTCGGATCTACAACTACCGCCATTCTTTCCTGAGATTCAGAAATAGCAAGCTCTGTTCCGTTCAATCCTTCGTATTTTAATGGCAATACATCTAAGTTCACTTCTAAAGAGTCTGCAATCTCACCGATCGCCACAGAAACTCCTCCTGCTCCGAAGTCGTTTGATTTTTTGATCAGCTTCGTTACTTCAGGATTTCTGAATAGTCTCTGAATTTTACGTTCTTCTACAGCATTTCCTTTCTGAACTTCTGAACTCATGGTATGGATAGAGGTTTCATCCTGTTCTTTTGAACTTCCGCTTGCTCCTCCAACTCCGTCACGACCTGTTGCTCCTCCTAAGATAATGATTGAATCACCGTTTTCAGGTTTCTCACGTCTTACCCAGTCTACAGGAACAGCTCCGGTAACGAAACCAACTTCCATTCTTTTCGCCTTATAGCCTTCGTCATAGATTTCAGAAACCATTGTAGTGGCAAGACCAATCTGGTTACCATAAGATGAATATCCATTGGCAGCCTGTTTTGTAATGGTTTTCTGTGGTAATTTTCCTGGTAATGTTTTGTCTACCGATTCTAAAACGTCTGCGGCACCCGTCAATCTCATGGCCTGGAATACAAAAGATCTTCCTGATAATGGATCTCTGATGGCACCTCCTAAACAAGTAGATGCTCCTCCGAAAGGTTCAATTTCTGTTGGGTGGTTGTGCGTTTCGTTTTTGAACAACAGATACCAAGGTTCTTTTTTACCGTCGTATTCTGCTTCAATCTGGATGGTACATGCGTTGATCTCATCAGAAATCACCAGGTTATCCAGGTTTCCTGTTTTATGGAAATATTTACCGCATACTGTTGCAAGATCCATTAGGGAAATTGGCTTCAGCTCGCGGCCTAAGAATTTTCTTTTTTCGATATAGTCATTGAAAATAGTTTCCAATGTGTGTTTGAACTGACCTTCAAACTGAATGTCTGACAATTCTGTTTCGAATGTCGTGTGACGGCAGTGGTCACTCCAATACGTATCTAATACTTTCAGTTCTGTTTCCGTAGGATTTCTTTCTTCAGTTTTGAAGTATTCCTGAATGAATTTCAGGTCATCTAACCCTAGTGCAAAACCATGATTGTTATAGAAGTCTTCAAGTTCTGCATCATTGAAATTGATGAAATTTTCGTGGATGATCACTTTTGATGGTGTTTCATCTGCAGGAATATTTAAGATAGTTAAGTCTTTTTCCTGAGATTCTACTTTGTTGATCAGAAGGTCTTTGATTTTAACCAGATCTGCTTCGGAAACTCCTTCAAATTCGATCAGCTTTCCACTTCTTACTTTTGATTTTTCATTTTCTGTCAGCAAAGCGATACACTGCTGTGCAGAGTCTGCTCTCTGATCATACTGGCCAGGTAAAAATTCCATTCCGAAATGAATAGCTTTTACTGGGTTTTCTGTATGTAAAATATCAGTAACAGGATCTACAAAAGTATTGTTCACCACTTTTTCAAATTCTCCGTCATTCAGATTGAAAATATCATATACATTGTATACTTTCACACTTTGAATTGCCGGAACAACTGCTTTTACTTCATCAAAAATTTTTGGACTTTCAACATCGAAAATTCCTCTTTTTTCTACGAAAATTCTTTTGTTATTAGACATTAGATGTCAGATTTTTAATATTAGATTTATTTTTCTTTTACTTTTCTGATTTCAGAGCATCCATCACAGATTATTGCTTTCTGTACTGATCCTCTTTTTGGGTGTTATCATCCACCCTTTATTATTGAGTACAAATTTACTCTTTTTACTTTCTTTTTCCTCTATCTTTTTCTTATAAAACGAATGCCAGATTATTATCTTTGGTACCGTCATTATTGGATGTATTTTTAGTATGCTTTTGATTCTTTTGCCACTTTCTGGGCAGCTGCATCTATGATTGAGAAAACCGTTTTATCCGTTTGTACATAATTTTTCACAAATGCTAACGTCAATACGAATATATTTTTCATTCAATTAACTCAGAGTGTACCTCTCTTTACAATGTTATTACTAGACTATTATTTTTAGTTCCGTCGGTATTGGAGGCATTTGGAGGAGTTGTCATCCAGCCTTCTTTATTGAATACAAATTTAAAGGAATAGCTCTTTCCTTTTTCAAATTTGGATATTGGAACTTCCAATTCAAAAGAGTTATGATCTTTCTTGGTCATTTGATATTCTTTATTTTCAGGATTCCAGTCGTTGAAACTTCCTGCTACAGCGATGGTATTGATCAGGTCAGCATTCAGATTCTTTGGATGGGTGTAAGAGAAAACAACTTGATTTCCCTTAACAGAATACCCATAGATCTGCTTCTTGTCTGACGTAGAAATCAGATTTCCCACTAAATCCGCAGCTGCATTATAAAGGGTCCCAAATGTTTCAGGTCCGTTGATATTTACAATAATACAAACCCCTATATTCAATTCAGGATATACTGTAAACCAGGTATTTGTTCCGTAAGATCCGCCATGTTTAAAGCCTACTTTTCCTTTTTCACTGATAAAATATTTATTCCAGAAATATCCACACCATGCTTCTTTACTGTTATCAATATTTCTCTGTGATTCCTGTGCTATTTTATTTTTTGAATCTAATTCTTCTCTTAAAAACTTCACCATATCTCCCATTGTAGATTTGGTTTTTGCACCGCCGGCACCCCATAAGTCGCTTTTTGAAGCGGGCATCAGACGGTAATTGATATGGTAACCATTGGCTTGTACTTCATTTTTATCGAGCTCCAGTTTGGTATGGTTCATTCCCAATTTTGAAAAAATATTCTCCTGTAAAAGGGTTTCATAGCTTTTCCCATATATATTTTCCAACATGAGTCCTGTAAGTTCCAGACTCAGATTACTATATCTGTATTTTGTTCCGGGAAGCATATCCAGTTGTACGGTTGTCAGATCTTTCTTAAAGTCTTCTTTTGTATAATTTTCATTCAGTTTATTATACAGAAAAGGAGTTTCATCCGACATATTTTTTCTTAATTCATCATCATTAGGAAGGTTTCGCGGCAATGCTGTCTGATAAGAGATCAAATTTCTCACTTTTATCGGAACGCCTTTATATTCCAGGTTCGGGTAAGACCCTTTCAGGTATTTACGTACATCGTCATCCAGGCTTACTTTTCCATCCAGAACAGCTTTTGCCAGCAACTGACCTGTCAAAAGTTTGTTTACTGAAGCGATTTCAAAATAGGTATTATCATCTGCTTTATTTCCTTTTCCTTTATCAATTTCTCCAAAGTGCCTGGTGTATACTTTACCATCTTTCAGAATCCCGATAGATACAGAGTAAGCTCCTGATTGCTGAGCAAGCTTTTCGGCATTTGCATCAATGATTGAATTGATGGTCTGATCATTTTGCGCATGACTCTTTATACATAGTAAAGCAAATACAAATAATAAAGCATTTTTCATGGTATAGGTTTTATTAGTTGATGAACTTATTGGGATTATCCGGGTGTTCCTTTTGATATTGTTCAGCCGATTCTATTTCATTTTTCAGCCATTCTCCGAAAGGAATTCTTTCTTCATTATAATCCTCTATTGCATAGAATGCTTTCCCATCTTCTGATACCAGAAATTTAAAACGCGTCAACATTCCTAAATCTTTTTTCCTGTAATCATAGGTATTTACCTGATAATACGGGAAGTTTTCTTTTGGTCTTTCCACGATTTCAAAAAGCAGATTCTTTTCATTTTCAGATAATTCATTGTAAACGTTTACATAATAAAGGTCTGCTAGCTTTTTGTTTTGCTTTTCAAAGAACTGCAGCATATTTTTCTCTTTTCCATTGTATTGAAAAGGATTTGGATAATACTTTCCATCTATTTCAACATCTTTCTCTGTTGGTTTTTCAAGTGGCTGAACGGTTTCTCCTTTGACATTCATCACTCCCCATTTGCCTCCTACAATAGATCTATGCTCATCATTTGTTTTTTCCCAATCGCAGCCGTCACAAAATGCTGCGTAACCGTAATTAAAAGGTGATGCAAAATCATGCTCTGCTTCAATGACAATCTTTCCGTTTCGGTCTGCAAATCCTACCTTACCATTTTTCACCAATCTTCTTACGCCTTCAGAGAAATAATCAGCTCCATTGTCATAGAGAAATGGGGTATAAAGAAAGTTTCCTTTTCTGTCATATACATAGCCCCAGGTGTTTTTCTGATATTTTTCTCCTTCTTTGCTGCCATCGAATAAGATGGTTTCTCCTTCTACCGGATCACCATCTTTAAGGAATGAAAAGATTTTGAACTGTGCAGGAACAATTATTTTTCCGGCTTTATCTTTTACTCCCACCAGAGAATCTTTGGATTTAAAATAATGTAAATCCTCTTTACTTTGAGAAAAATAAATGATTGGTGTTAGTATAATGGCTAAAAGTATTTTTTTCATTAAATTGGAAGTGATATCAAAGCTTAATTTACTAGTCTTTAGTGAGATCTGTTTTCTTACGCGAATTTACAATAAGATAATATTTTTTAGCAACATCATAGTCTATAGAATTGTTTAGCTTCCACTTCTGATAACCTTCGTAATCAAATTGATGATTTTCCGGCGGACTTAATAAATAGTTATACTGCTCCATTAAAAATTCGTCTGTAAAGCCGTCAGTTCGAAGTTTTGTGAAGAACGAAATCAATTTATCTACTGTGAAATTACCTTCTTTAATTAATGTGAAATTTTTTTTTGTCTTATAATCTATAAAACCGTTAATTCCCGCAATGTGAAAATCTAAAAGGATTCCCGGAATTCCTGAAGCTCTTTCATATTTATCAATATTCTCATATATCCATTTCATTTTATTTGTAGCACTACTCATGGTGATTCTTAATAATACCGTGTCACGAGCAGCAACAGGTGCATAAATAATATTCGAATATCTAGTTAAAGGATTATTTTCTACAATTTTTACCGGTTGTAATTTTTTTAAAAATTCGTCATGCATTTTATCCAGAATTAAAGTATCATTCCCTTTTTGGCTTATTTCTGAAATGAAAACCCAAAAACCAGCATCATAAACCCTTAAATTAATCAGCCTATTAAGATGGTTAAAATAGCTGCTGATTCCATGAAGCTTGAACTTTCCTTCTTTAAAGGTTACCACTCTATTTCCTTTTTCACGTTCTTTAGGAGTATATCTTCTTTCATTTAAATCTTTATAATAATGATTTAAAAGTCTTTCCTCATCAAGAAAAGCTGGAATAATTTTGAATTTAAATAATGCATCACTACTTTTATTTTCATATTCTGCAGCAAAAACGCTGTCATTTTTAGAGTTTGTAAACAATGCCGTTCTGGAAAAGTCACCCAAACTAAACGGAGCGGTCATTCCTGAAGCTATATGGCTAAAATCTACATCAGATCTGATTTTTTTATTCGGTTTTAAATCCTGAGAAAATATCATCACAGGAAATAAAAACAAAATAAAAAAGAGATAAATTTTCATAATCAACAAAATAAAAAATGCAGCCCACAAGGCTGCATATGTTTTATACTTTAAGATCAGCTTCCAATCCTATCAGGTCTTTATTCTGGTCCAAAATCGGCTGAACTTCATTCGCAATGAATTCTTCCGTCTGGATTGGTGCGAAACCAATAAAGTTCTTAGGATCTAAAACTTCTTTGAGTTTTGATTTGTCTAGTTTTAAAGAATCATCATTTAAAATTCTTTCGATAAGATCATTTTCTTTTCCTTCTTCCTTCACTTTCTTGGATGCTTCCATAGAGTGAACTCTGATCACCTCGTGAATTTCCTGACGATCCCCCCCTGCTTTTACTTCTTCCATGATGATGTATTCTGTCGCCATGAAAGGAAGTTCTTCCATAATGTGCTTGTTGATTCTGTTCGGATACACTACGATTCCGTTCATGATGTTGTTCCAGATCAATAGAATGGCATCAACAGCTAAAAATGCCTGAGGAATTGTCAATCTCTTGTTAGCAGAGTCATCTAATGTTCTTTCAAACCATTGTGTAGAAGCTACCATTGCAGAACTTGTTGTCAAAGACATTACATATTTTGCCAACGCTCCGATTCTTTCACTTCTCATTGGGTTACGCTTGTACGCCATTGCTGATGAACCGATCTGGTTTTTCTCGAATGGTTCTTCAATTTCCTTAAGGTTTTGAAGTAAACGTAAATCGTTTGTGAATTTGTGCGCAGATTGAGCAATATTTCCTAATAAAGCCACTACTTTAGCATCAATTTTTCTATCGTAAGTTTGTCCGGAAACTCCGAAAACTTTATCGAAACCGAATCTTTTTGAAAGTTCTTTATCTAAATGTTTTACTTTAGAATAGTCACCATTGAAAAGCTCAAGGAAACTGGCAGCAGTTCCTGTAGTTCCTTTCACTCCTCTGAAACGAAGGGTTTCAAGGAAGAAATCAAGTTCTTCGATGTCAAGAACCAAACTCTGTAACCAAAGTGTTGCTCTTTTCCCAACAGTCGTCAACTGAGCGGGCTGGAAGTGTGTAAATCCTAAAGTCGGAAGGTCTTTATATTGAATAGCAAAATCTGCTAAGTTCTTCATTACGTTAACCAACTTTTTCTTTAAGATTAAAAGTCCGTCACGAATTTGAATTAAGTCTGTATTGTCTCCTACAAAAGCTGAAGTTGCTCCCAAGTGGATAATTCCTTTTGCTGAAGGCGCCACATCACCATAAGCGTGAACGTGAGCCATTACATCATGACGGAATTTCTTTTCGTACTCTGCTGCTTTCTCATAATCGATATTTTCAGCATTAGCTTTTAACTCAGCGATCTGCTCGTCTGTAATTTCAAGTCCAAGGTCTTTTTCGATTTCAGCAAGAGCTATCCAAAGTTTTCTCCAATTCTGGAATTTGTTATTGTGTGAGAAATTAAATAACATTTCTTCACTGGAGTAGCGCTCTTCCAATGGATTTTTGTAGGAATTCATTCGTTCTTTTACTTTTTAGATGCACAAAAATACGATTTTTCAGTGAGAGATAAAAATCCAGCTTTTATGATTTTTCAACCATATTCCGAATCAAATAAAAGATTTGCATTTATACTTTTACCTTGAAATCGAAGATTCGACGTAGTCAAACAAAAGTATACAAAAGTTCAAGACGGGAATCATCCGCTAAAAATTTGAATGCACTCCTAAAATTTCCAAACTCGCATGGATCACATGGTACTTCTTCGGCTTTAAATTTCGTCCATGCTCAGACAGTGGAAATTTTTTAACGGATTACATTCAAATTTTCTTAACGCTCCTGATTCCTAAGTCAATGAGTGAATAGGACATAAAATAGGCTATCCCATTTCTGAGACAGCCTTTTCTTTACATTATTTTTATGAATCGAATTAATCAATAAGTCCGCATGGTGATCCTACAGAAATACATTTTTTCACAAATGAACACCAGAAGTATCCTGGCAGACACATAGGGATACCGCCTTGAACTGTTTTTAATTCTCTGTTTGAAAGTTTTCTTAGATTTTTCATAGTACTATTTTTTGTTTTTTCCTACTCTATATGCTTTTCGGATTACGCTTTAATTTGGTAACACCAATATACATATTTTTCAAATACAAATACATAACCAGCTCATTTCACACAACTTATATTGTAATAAACTTTTTAATCCTACGATTAATTAGACTTAAAAAAGCAATCAATAAATGGCCCTGTTATTCATTTAAAACCGGAATTTCCACATAACTGTCGTTATACCATTTGATCTGCAGAGGAACGGAAGCATCTTTGATGGTTTCTGTGCTCACCTCCTTCCCTGTTCCGTAATTCAATTGGGAGAACGGATTTTTATTAACATCAATTTTCACAACCAGTCTGCTTCCTTTCTGAAGTTTTTTGCTTATAAAATGGCTATTGGTAAATTCTATCCATGTTTTGTCTCCAGGCTTCAGAAGATTTCTTTTAGTAATATCTTTTGCATAGCTGGCTCTTCCGATATAATATGACAAATGGAAATACTTTCCTTCGGGAGTCAATTCATATAAAGTCACTCCCAGATCCACATCTTTTTTATTAATAGAGACATGAAGTCCTCCCACAAAGGAGCCGTTTACAATTGTTGGTTTTTCTACCGGATTGCTGGTAAAAATGAAACCTGAACTTTTATCCAGCTCATTTTTCTCTATCGGAGACGGGTAATAATCGCTGTTGCCACTCAATTTTCGATCTTTAAAATCAACTATTTGTGAAAGGAATGTATTTTTATTGGAAGTTTTGGAATCCAGAAAGTAAGTACTTCCCTTTTTTTGATGGGAAAGGTAAAATTTCAGAACCTCATTGTTCATTTTTTCAAATGAGGGAGCACTGCGCCATTCATTGGCTCCCATGACTTCATAATTGATTTTGTCTTTAAGGACTGATGGTTTCGGCCCGTTTTTCATGATATGATCAAACCATTCGTAGGTAATTTTATTGATATCAAAAAGGGCAACATCATCTACTTTGTATTCATTCACTTCTTTCTCACCTCCCTGCTGGGTTCCAAAATGCCCATATGGGCCAATGATCAGATAAAACGGAGTGCCCGGGTTATATTTCTGCAATTCTTTAAGGTAATAAAGACTAGAGTTTTGGGAGTCGTTATAATATCCGTCAAAAGCAAGCACCGGAATAGTGATCTGTTTAAAATCATCTTTATAAGGAGCCATTTTCTGCCAGTATTCATCAAAATCAGGATGAGTAATCCACTGTTGAAACCATCGGTTGGGGGTACCATCAATGCTGTCCATTTTGTTGTATGCCCCGCCTTTATCCCACCATGTAAACATCATTGACCTAAAACGCTGTCTGTCGTTTCCAGTTTCATTATCCAGATATTTGTTGTTTCCGACATAAAATGCCCATTCATAATTGGGGTTAATGAATATATTATTTTCCATAGGAAGTCCCATTCCGGGACGGTTTGCCACATACGGGACAATTGTTTTCAATGCAGGATGCATCGTTTTACAGGCCGCCCACTGGCTGAAACCATTATAGCTGCCCCCATACATTCCTATACTTCCATTGCACCATTTTTGTTTACTGATCCAATCAATAACATCATAGGTATCTGTGGCTTCAAATTCATAGGGATTAATATCATTCGGACTTAATCTTTTGCCTCGGGCGTAGGCTATAACGCCAATATACCCTTTATCAGCAGCATTCTTCAAACTTTGAAGATCCCGTCCTGTATCGCGAACATAGATTGTAAACTGAAAAACCACCGGAAGAGGCCCTTTCTCTCCTTTCTTTTTCACAATCATGGCAGAAATCATCGCTCCATCCCTGGTTTTCACCATGACGCTATCCTGAATATCATAAGAACTATCCTGATTTTTAGCAATAGTCGACATGGCTTGTTGTCCCTGAACAGAGACAATTGCACATAGAAAAAGAATGAGCAGATATTTTATCATTTTTCTTTTGTTTTCGTTGACTAAGATACTAAAACCACTGCGATTGCAGTGGTTTTGTTTTGTTTGTGGACACGAGCGAGACACTCGCGCCAGCGGGGAAAACATTACTACAAAAAACATCAACAACTTCAAAGCCAGCCAATAATATCCTCTTTTCCTTTGCCAATTGAAACTAAATATTGTACCTTATTATTTTCAATTTTAAAAAAAAATGGATTTTTTAGATTTTTGTTTTCCAAAATATAAACACCTTCAGTCATGCCATCTAAATCAGGTTTTTCACCTTTATAAGAGTTATAATCTGTAATAGTAAATTCACAGTTGTATTTCTTAAGTTCCTTTAATATCTGAATATATCCCTCTTTATAGTCATTTGGTTTGTCTTTATAGTAAGAGTTATAAAATTTTTCAGCACTTTCATTACTTAATTCATTAAAAAAAGTTGCAAAAACCGGGTTAGTATATTGCAGCTTGGATTTTGAACAGTTAAAACAGAAAAAAATAACTGCTAGACTATAAACCAATACCTTTAACTCTGTCGTTATCGCTTTCATTATTTTTGTTTTTTTGGGGTTTTGAATTACCTTCAGGGGTTTTTCCCTTACGAATATTATTATTTTGTTCTCTTAAGTCTTCTCCTAAATCTCCAGGATTATGTCCATTAAATGCTTGATATGAACTTTTAGTTTTTGGCAATTTGATTCCTCCAGCCGCCACAACATTTATAACAAAATCTGCACAGTTATTTGTATTTAAATCATATGTCGTATTTTTTTCTGAGTCAACAAAATCTAATATATCATTGAAATTTTTCTCGCTAATACTTCTTGTTTGTACAACCTCGTCTTCATGCCCTGCATTGTCTTTTATTTTTCCACTAGCACTTGACGCAAGAGGATTTACACTGGGAGGATAGGTATAAAATCCAAAAGATTTAGAATCCGTTGTCCCATCAGTGTTCTTTCTATTTAAAGTTACAAATGCATGTCCTGAGTCTCTCTTAGGTAGAATTTGATAAACATCCCTATCTCCTCCATCACCTGGCTGATCAACATGAATAACTAATTGATAATTTTTTCCTGTTTTACCATTAGTAAAAGCTTCTCTAATCTTATTAGAATCTATTGCCTCTAGACCTTCCAATTCTCTGTGGGATACAACCTTGTTTTCAGAGAAATTATAATGGGACTGATAAGCGTACTTTTCACTTAATGGATCAACATTGAAGAACCTTCCCATCGCTGCATCATAATTCCGCCATTTATAAGAACTCCATCCTGTTTCTGTTTGCTTTTCCTGCCCTTGGGAAGAATACTTATAATTTGGAGATATCGAAAGAGAAGTTCCTAAATAATCTCCAAATTCAAGTCCAAAAGGATAATAATGGGTCGTTCTGTCTATCTTGAGGTTGCCAGAAGCATCTTTATAATAGGCTAATCTGATATTTCCTACTTGATCGGTATAATTGTAAATATACTTATTTTGAACGAAATCATAATATCCTTCTGAAGTAGCTACGAACTGTAATATCTGATCGTTATACTGAAAGCCATCCAGATAGTCTGTAGTATTGGTGGTTTCTATTTTTGCTTTGCCGGATCCGAGATCATTCAGGAGGTAAACTTCCCTGTTTTTCAGACCAATTAAAATTATTAAATTTAGTTTGTTAAACATTATGAAAAAGAGCAAATTTTCAGAACATCAGATTATCAATATTCTGAAAGAATATGAATCTGGGAAAGC
>NZ_PPEG02000049.1 GCF_002899945.2 Chryseobacterium viscerum | reverse complement strand
GTGCTGATCCCGCTGATCCGCCAGGCCACGGTGCTGCACACCACCGCCGAGTGGATTCTTTCCCTGGAGCGCGCCGGCGTGCCCTGCGGGCCGATCAACGACCTGGCGCAGGTGTTCGCCGACCCGCAGGTGCAGGCCCGCGGCCTGCGCGTGGAGCTACCGCACCCGCTGGCCGGGACGGTGCCGCAGGTGGCCAGCCCGATCCGCCTGTCCGAGACACCGGTGGAATACCGCAACCCGCCGCCCACCCTCGGCCAGCACACCGACGAGGGCCTCGAGACGCGCCTCGGCCTGGACGCGACCGCGCTGGAAAGGCTGCGCGACGGCAAGGTGATCTGAGCCCCGCGCGCCGCCCCAGCGACGCATCGGCGGACAACGCCCCACCGTACCCCGCGCAGAGCCACCACGTAGGGCGCATAACCGCAACGCGGCTATCCGCCGCCCAGCCGTGCAT
>NZ_PPEG02000048.1 GCF_002899945.2 Chryseobacterium viscerum | reverse complement strand
CACCCTGACCTGGTGAGTCCCCCGATGATTTCGAAAAGCAGAAGAAGCTTCATCCGCCTGGCCGCCGGTACGGTCGGCGCCACCGTCGCCACCAGCATGCTGCCGTCGAGCATCCAGGCGGCCCTGGCGATTCCCGCGCACCGCCGGCATGGCAACCTCAAGGACGTCGAGCACGTGGTGATCCTGATGCAGGAGAACCGCTCCTTCGACCACTATTTCGGCACCCTCAAGGGCGTCCGCGGCTTCGGCGACCGCATGGCGATCCCGCTGCCCGATGGCCAGCGGGTCTGGCACCAGAAGGGCAGCAAGGGCGAGATCCTGCCCTACCACTTCGACACCAGCACCACCAGCGCCCAGCGCGTCGACGGCACCCCGCACACCTGGCCGGACGCCCAGCAGGCCTGGAACGAAGGGCGCATGGACAAGTGGCTGCCGGCCAAGACCGAGCGTTCCCTGGGC
>NZ_PPEG02000047.1 GCF_002899945.2 Chryseobacterium viscerum | reverse complement strand
ACCAGCACTCGGCCCGGCTGCTGCGGGTCGGCCTTGTACAGCACCAGTTCGGCCTCGGCATCGTCCCAGGTGGTGGAGATGTCCGGCAGCACCCGCACCCACTGGCCGTCGCGGATTTCCAGCAGCGACGACTTGGTCCAGGTGCTGGTCCACCAGGTACGCAGCAGTTGCCGGCGCTCGCGGCCGCTGTCGTCGAGGCCGCCGAGGACGCTGAGCACCGCGCCGGTGCAACTGCCCAGCGGCTTGGGCGGGACGCGCGCGTCGGCGCTCCAGAGGTCGCAGCGGCAATCCTCGTATTCGTCGCACAAGGCGGCGCTGTTCGGCGCGTGGGCCACTACCCAGGCGAAGTCCGCCTCGGTACCGGCGAAGCGGCCGCGAGCCAGCGGGGTGTACCGCGGGTCGACGGCGTAGCGGGTGATCTCGTCGCTCTCGCCGACGAAGCGCCAGGTATCGCCAGGCC
>NZ_PPEG02000046.1 GCF_002899945.2 Chryseobacterium viscerum | reverse complement strand
GACTACCCGGGTATCTAATCCTGTTTGATACCCACACTTTCGAGCATGAACGTCAGTTACGGCTTAGTGTGCTGCCTTCGCAATCGGAGTTCTTCGTGATATCTAAGCATTTCACCGCTACACCACGAATTCCGCACACCTCAACCGCACTCAAGGACGCCAGTATCAACTGCAATTTTAAGGTTGAGCCCCAAACTTTCACAGCTGACTTAACGACCCGTCTGCGCTCCCTTTAAACCCAATAAATCCGGATAACGCTTGCACCCTCCGTATTACCGCGGCTGCTGGCACGGAGTTAGCCGATGCTTATTCATAAGGTACATACAAGCTCCCACACGTGGGAGATTTTATTCCCTTATAAAAGAAGTTTACAATCCGTAGGACCTTCATCCTTCACGCTACTTGGCTGGTTCAGACTCTCGTCCATTGACCAATATTCCTCACTGCTGCCGCCCGTAGG
>NZ_PPEG02000045.1 GCF_002899945.2 Chryseobacterium viscerum | reverse complement strand
GACTACACGGGTATCTAATCCTGTTTGATACCCGCACTTTCGAGCCTCAGCGTCAGTTGCACCCCGGATACCTGCCTTCGCGATCGGAGTTCTTCATGATATCTGAGCATTTCACCGCTACACCATGAATTCCAGTATCCCTGTGTGCACTCAAGACCTCCAGTATCAACTGCAGTTCGACGGTTGAGCCGCCGTATTTCACAGCTGACTTAAAGGTCCGCCTGCGCTCCCTTTAAACCCAATAAATCCGGATAACGCCCGGACCTTCCGTATTACCGCGGCTGCTGGCACGGAATTAGCCGGTCCTTTTTCTGATGGTACATACAAAACACCACACGTGGTGCACTTTATTCCCAACTAAAAGCAGTTTACAACCCAGAGGGCCGTCTTCCTGCACGCTACTTGGCTGGTTCAGACTTGCGTCCATTGACCAATATTCCTCACTGCTGCCTCCCGTAGG
>NZ_PPEG02000044.1 GCF_002899945.2 Chryseobacterium viscerum | reverse complement strand
GACTACCAGGGTATCTAATCCTGTTCGATACCCGCACTTTCGAGCTTCAGCGTCAGTTGCGCTCCAGTGAGCTGCCTTCGCAATCGGAGTTCTTCGTGATATCTAAGCATTTCACCGCTACACCACGAATTCCGCCCACTTTGTGCGTACTCAAGGAAACCAGTTCGCGCTGCAGTGCAGACGTTGAGCGTCTACATTTCACAACACGCTTAATCTCCGGCCTACGCTCCCTTTAAACCCAATAAATCCGGATAACGCCCGGACCTTCCGTATTACCGCGGCTGCTGGCACGGAATTAGCCGGTCCTTATTCATAAGGTACATGCAAAAAGTCTCACGAGACTCACTTTATTCCCTTATAAAAGCAGTTTACAACCCATAGGGCCGTCATCCTGCACGCTACTTGGCTGGTTCAGGCTCTCGCCCATTGACCAATATTCCTCACTGCTGCCCCCCGTAGG
>NZ_PPEG02000043.1 GCF_002899945.2 Chryseobacterium viscerum | reverse complement strand
CCTACGGGAGGCAGCAGTGGGGAATTTTGGACAATGGGGGCAACCCTGATCCAGCCATGCCGCGTGCAGGATGAAGGTCTTCGGATTGTAAACTGCTTTTGTCAGGGACGAAAAGGGATGCGATAACACCGTATTCCGCTGACGGTACCTGAAGAATAAGCACCGGCTAACTACGTGCCAGCAGCCGCGGTAATACGTAGGGTGCAAGCGTTAATCGGAATTACTGGGCGTAAAGCGTGCGCAGGCGGTTCTGTAAGATAGATGTGAAATCCCCGGGCTCAAACTGGGAATTGCATAGATGACGGCAGGACTTGAGTTTGTCAGAGGAGGGTGGAATTCCAAGTGTAGCAGTGAAATGCGTAGATATGTGGAAGAACACCGATGGCGAAGGCAGCCCTCTGGGACATGACTGACGCTCATGCACGAAAGCGTGGGGAGCAAACAGGATTAGATACCCGAGTAGTC
>NZ_PPEG02000042.1 GCF_002899945.2 Chryseobacterium viscerum | reverse complement strand
GTCCGGTCCTCATGTCAAAAATCATCGGCATCATCGTCGTTTTCGCCAGTGTCCTCGGGGGCTTCCTGCTCTCCGGCGGCAAGATCGGCGCCATCATCCAGCCCTTCGAGGTCCTGATCATCGGTGGCGCGGCACTGGGGGCGTTCCTCCAGTCCAACCCGGGCAGCACGTTCATGGTGGTGCTGAAGAAAGCGCCGAAGATTTTCAGCAACCGCTTCACCCAGACCTACTACCTCGAGGTGCTGGGCATGCTCTACGAGATCCTCAACAAGGGCCGGCGCGAAGGGATGATGGCGATCGAGGCGGACATCGAAGACCCCGCGGCCAGCCCCATCTTCAGCAAGTACCCCGGTGTGCTGAAGGATGAGCGGATGACCGCCTATGTCTGCGACTACCTGCGCATCATGTCCTCCGGCAACATGGCGCCGCACGAGCTGGAAGGCCTGTTCGACATGGAGCTGTCCAGTCT
>NZ_PPEG02000041.1 GCF_002899945.2 Chryseobacterium viscerum | reverse complement strand
ACATGAACATCACCGTCGACCAGGCGCGCGAGAAGCTGCTGGCTGCCATTGGCGCCGACACCCAGCCGGCTGCTGCCCTGAGTGGCGGGGCCCACATCCATGCCGGCAACGGCAACCTGGTGGGCGACTCGGTGCGCGCGAGCGTGCTGGCCCGCATCGGTCGAGGCGAGCGCCAGGCTGACAACGCGTACAACGGCATGACGCTCCGCGAACTGGCCCGCGCCTCGCTGGTCGATCGTGGGATCGGCGTGGCCTCGCTCAACGCCCCGCAAATGGTCGGCTTGGCTTTCACCCACACTTCCAGCGACTTCGGCCTGATCCTTCTGGATGTCGCCAACAAGTCGGTGCTGGCTGGCTGGGAAGAGGCCGAAGAAACCTTCCCGCTGTGGACCAAGTCCGGCATTCTCACTGACTTCAAGCCGGCGCGCCGCGTCGGGCTGGGCGAGTTTTCCTCGCTGCGTCAGGTGCGTGAG
>NZ_PPEG02000040.1 GCF_002899945.2 Chryseobacterium viscerum | reverse complement strand
ACATAATAGCGAACAGAATAAATGAGAAAGGTGTAGCAGTAAAAGACAATTTCATAAGCTTAAAAAGCCAAACAATAAGCGAAAATATGGCTAAGGAAAGAGGTTTATTAACCTCAAAAGACGTTAAAAAGATAAATGATATCACCCGTCAGCCAATCAAAAATGAGATAAAACAAGCGCATCAATTTGCGATTAGTAACTCTAAAACTTTTGATAATTATAAAGATTTAATGTTTTCAAAAGGCATCATAATCAAACCAACAATCAACAAAAATAACCAACTTCAAGGCTTTAGAATGGTTCACCAGCAAAGCGGTTTAGATTTTAAAGCTTCTCAAATCGGGAAAAATTTTGGGGTAAAAAATCTAGTAGAAAATCAAATTAAAATGCCAAATCTTTCTCCACCTCTTCAACAATTTGCCATTAACGTTGCAAAGTTTTTGGTTCGTTCAATTTCACAAGGAGCCGGAATAGGT
>NZ_PPEG02000004.1 GCF_002899945.2 Chryseobacterium viscerum | reverse complement strand
AACTTTTTCTTGGTTTGATAATGACAGAAGACTTTGCCGAAATTATGAATTGCTAATGGAAAATTCTGAAAATATGGTCAAACTATCAGCTATTAAAATATTATTGAACAAAATTTAAACAGGCTCTAAACGAATTTAGGTATTTTTCTTTAAAAAAAGGTTTTTCAATTTTAATCAATTGAGTTAAACATTTTTGTAATTTAGTCATCATAAATTGATTTCCTGAAATAGTATAGAAACAGAAATATCACATTTCTAATAGGTTTAAAAATGATTGAAATAAAGAAATATTCTAATCAGGCAGGACATCCTGAACCCAGACGGGTCATCAAATACACTTTATTCTGGTGTAACCATGGAAGTACTGAAGTATTGATTGACGAAAATATTTTTGTCTTAAAAACAGGACAGGTTATAACGATTACTTCCGGACAATTTCATCAATTGAAATCTGTAGAAGGAGAACTTACTGCTTTGGAATTTACGCTTGATTTTTTCTCTAAAAGTGACAGTGATATCGAACTTATTTTTCACAATGGATTATTTTGTCATTTTGGAATGAATGAAATGATTACCGTACAAAATCCGGCATTTTTCACTGAAACATTGACTATCATTGAGAAAGAGATTCTGGAACAGCCCTATCAATATCTGATCTCCACGCATTCTCTGGTTGAATTGCTATTGATAGAAATCAACCGCAGTAAAATTGCCAATGGTGATGAAATCTGGAAACCGGATGCTTTATTTTTAAAATTTCTGGAAAATGTCAGGGGACATTTTAAAAACAATTATCAGGTTTCTCATTTTGCCAATATCCTTGGAACGACTGAGGCTAAACTGAATGAGGTATCAAAGCTTCACACCAATAAAACCGCTCAGAATGTTATCTACAGCCTTATTATTTCAGAAGCGAAGAGACTGTTGCTTTATGAAAAGCTAACGGTAAAAGAAATCGCTTATCAGCTTGGTTTCAATGATCCTTTCTATTTTTCAAATTTCTTCAAAAAACATACTTCGCGATCTCCTAAAGATTATCAGAAAGCGGTAAAGGAAATTTAAAAGAATCTTGAAAGGTTTTAATTTGAAGAAAAGAATTAACAGCTTCTTATTAACTCCCATCCTCCAGCTTCCCGCTTCCTTCAAATATTATATGCTTTTCCCGGAATTGTCTATTCTTTAGACAACGGCTTTCGCTGAACTTTGTACTGTAATTAAGACCTAAAATAATACGTATGAAAACTCAACAGGATACCGCCGTTTTTTTATTAAGGATTACACTGGCTTTTGGTTTTTTATCTGCTGTTGCCAGTAGATTAAATCTTTGGGGAGCCCAGTCTTCAGGCTGGAAAAAATTTATCGATTATACAGCTGAAACGAATTCATTTTTACCCCATTCTTGGGCACCTGCAGTTGCAGTATTATCAACTACTGCTGAACTATCCATTGGTATTTTACTTCTGGTAGGCTATCAGATACAAAAGACGGCATGGTGTGCCTCCGTTCTCACTTTATTATTTGCTGTTGCCATGAGCATTTCTTTTGGGATCAAAGAACCTCTAGATTATTCGGTCTTTGTTTTCAGTGCAGCAGCATTTCTCCTGAGTACATTTTCCAGTTATCAATGGAGCCTGGACCAATTTCTACCTCAATAACAATTAAAATTTAATATAATGAATACCAACATCCACGATTACATCGTAAAAACTGAACAAAAGGAGTGGCAGCCTTTAATTGAAAAAGGAATACATTATGAAGGTATTTTTGTAAAATCTTTAAGATTTGATCCCGAGAAAAACCGCTCTACCAGCATTCTTTTAAAATTTGATCCGGGAGCCAGCTATCCTTATCATAATCATCCTGCGGGAGAGGAACTGTTGATCATGGAAGGTGATGCCACTATTGCCGGTGCCCAGCTTGGAAAGGGCGATTATCTGTATACTCCGCCTAATTTTAAACATTCCGTGACATCTGAGCATGGCTGCACCATTCTTTTTATAGTGCCTGAAGAGGTGGAAATTCTTTAGATTGATCAAAAAAACAAAAACACAGTAAAAAGTTTACTGTGGTTTTCTCGTTGCCTATTTGACGAAATATTTTTTAAGCTAAAAGCAAATGATACTGAAGTAATTATTTTAGAACTGTTTCATCGGGTGCTATAGGTCTGAAAACAATTAACGTTTTTTTCTTTCTTACAAGATCTACCAAAGTCTGAACTGAGAATGTAAGAATAATATAGAGCACGATAAGCACGAGTACATAGCCAATTTCATGCTGTCTGTATCCGAAAATACCTTTCCCCCAGGAGATTAATATCCATTGGATCATATACATTGAGGTTAAATTCCTGCTGCAGTATTTTAAAACACGCATAAAGCCGTTTTCTTTAACCTTTGAAGTAATGGTATTGATCAGCCATAGAAATATCAGAGTCCAGCCTGCAAAGTAGATAACACCTCCCGGTCCCATATGATAAAAGCCATTGTAATTATATTTTCCATACAGAAAAACCAAAGGTGCTCCGACAGCAATAAACGGCAGACCTACATACAGCATATTTCTAAATAATTGCGTGCTGTTGTAGTTCAGTTCCAGGTACCATTTCCCGAAAACCATTCCGATGATGATAAAGGACATCCATGGAAAAACAGGAAAATATACATAGGCTGGATAATCAGTGCTGAAAAGAAGATCCAGAATATAATTAATGACAGGATAATCAAGATTGATTCCGCTTACTTCCCGGGATACAAGGGCTACCAATAACCCTATGGCAAGAATGACATATTTATTTTTGACATATTCTCTGATAAAGCCCACGAACAGTAAAGACATTCCGGCAAGCTGTAAAATATCCCCCAACATTACCAGGTATACATATTGCTGTTCTATGGGGGCGTGCCATCCATATTTTTGGATAAAATTATCCGGAGCAAAATTAAAAATCACAGGGATCATAAACTTCATAAAATTCATGAAAAGTCCTGCAAACACAAGTAAAACTCCTCGTTTTAAGGCACTCTTAAGGCTTTGATGGCTGGAAGTCATGAAGGTGATTCCCATACAGATTAAAAATATTGAAGTTCCCCGGCCTAAAAAGACAATAAAACTGCCAATAGCAGATTCTGATTGTGATTTTACATTGGCATAGATCAATAAGGTATGGATAATAATCATTCCTATAACACTCATTCCTTTTATCAAATCCAGTGCAGGAATTCTTTTGCTTCGTTCTTCCATTGTTTTCAGTTTTTTAAGTTTTTCACCAATACTATTGATCAGTCAATAGTATTGATTACGTTTAGATTTTTGTAGATATATATAATTTAAATTAATTTTATTATTATAATTGAGTAATCCTTATTTACATCAAGCTTTATCCCAACAATAATTTTAATATTTTTATTAATTCTAAATAAAAACAAATATACATATTAAAACTATATCATTTAATTTCTTTATTAATTTTCATGATTAATTAATCATCCTATTTTGTAAAAGAACTTTAGGACTGAATAGAACAGAAAATCTAAAACAAAACGCCTCTTCCAATTGTCTTGAAAGAGGCGTTTATACTTATTATTTTATTCCGCTAGCCTATGATTTCGGTAATTCCGGCGGACGCATTTTGTATTTATAGCTGTTCAGGGTTTTTAAAAATTCTACAATATCAAAAACCTCATCATCGGTTAAATTCAGTTTTTCCACCATTCCTGATTTGTGAGGAAACTTAGGATCATTGATCTGATCACCTTTGGGAATTTCTCTGCCCATTCCTGCATTATACATCATGACGATATTAGCCAGTTCAGGGAAAAGTCCGTTATGCATGTAAGGTTTATTCTCTGAAACTTCCCTCAGTGTAGGAGTTTTAAATTTCCCTACATCTTCATTCTTTTTAGTCACGATATATCTTCCCAGATCTTCATATTTCCTTCCGTAATACGTGAGTCCAAGATTATGGAATTTCTGATCAGAAAAATAAGGGGTATTATGACAATTGATACAATTGGCCTTGGTACGGAATAAATGAAGTCCGTTGACTTCAGAATCTGTTAAAGCGTCTTTTTTTCCGGAAACAAATTTATCAAACTTCGATGGTGGACTTATCAGAGCGCGTTCAAATGTTGCAATGGCTTTTGCTATTTTCTCTTCTGTAACGTCCCCATTTCCGAAAGCTTTTACAAAGAATGGTTTATAATCTTTGATCTTCTTGATATTCTTTGTCGCCATTGACATATGAAGATTCATTTCCACCGGATTTTCGATAGGGGCTTTCACCTGCTCTTCCAGTGTTGCCGAACGACCATCCCAGAAGAAGGTCTTCGCATAACCTATATTCACCAAAGTAGGAGCATTTCTGACTCCCGTTTGTCTGTCGTGCCCAAAGGAAACCCTGCTTCCGTCTGACCAGCCTATTTCTGGATTGTGACAATTTGCGCATGAAATCTGTCCGCTTTTGGACAATCTTGGATCAAAGAACAACATTTTCCCCAGCTCCATCTTGTCTTCGGAATAGGGATTATTTTCAGGAAAGGTCATTTTAGACAAAGGCCCAATATCCTGAAAACCTTCTTTAGCCTCATCAAATAAGTGAGCAGCCGGCCATTTGCTCTGGTCTCCGCTGCTGTATAAAGTACGAAGCTCTTCCACGGAATATCCCGTGGGGTCATTAGAAGTATAACTTAATAAAGATATCATTCCGGCCATTGCCAGAAAAGCGATATATCTGTCTTTCATTTTTTTAATAATAAACATTGAGTCCTACCAAGGCAACATGATTAGCTCTGCCGTTGTAGTCTACTTGATTTTTATACGTACTGTTCATCAGCCATGTCTGAGAAAAACTCCCAAACAGCTCATACCTGATTTTGTTCTGATCGAAAATATAACTTGCGTTAAAATTAAGACCAATTTTAGGCGTTGCATCATAGGCAAAGTCCGGCTGAGCGATTTTAGTTGCAAAGATATTCTCTTTTGTACTTTGATAAGGCTGATAATTGAATTCTTTTTCCAAAGGTACATACAGATTTTGTGAAAGACCAATGGCCAGTTTATGGGAAGGTTGTAAAGCAAATTCTTTTTCTACTCCCAAGCGGTAATTGAAAAAAGAAAGTTTCCGGTCCATTACCACCGACAGATCCTTTACATGATTTTTTCCATAGGCTGCATCGAAGAGGATCTTAAATGCTTCATTTTTATGATTAAACCAAACTACACTATTCTGCCAGGAGAGATTTTTCTGTTCCAAACGATATGATGTGTACTCCAAAGGATAATTGTAATTGGTATCCTGCTGATCCTGATAAGTCACCATAGAAGCCCATTTTTTACCATTATAATTTCCTAGAAAATTAAGGTAGAAGCTATGCAGATCTGTTTTCAGTCCGGAATATTTTGTATAGTCTTTCTGCCAGTTATAGTTCGCATCCTGATATTCAAAAACTCTGTAGAAACGTTCAATCAGATTTTTATAATCATATCCGGCAGAAAAATGAGTATTGGCATTATTAAAGGCATATTCTCCACCCCAGATATACCCTCCCATTTTATATTCGGAGGTTTTATACTGGGTATTTCCGATGTACTGATTACCATAACCTTCATTATAACGGATATAAATACTGTCATTCGCCGGTACATTTCCTTTCATATTCACAAACATGATATCATTTCCCTTATAATGATGTACATAGCTCAGTTTTCCAAAAATAGCGTGCTGCTTCCATCTCAATCCTAATTTTGCAAATGCTTTATATTTATAATCATCTACTTTGGGTCTTGGGTCTGCATTCTGGCGGTAAGATTTGGCATAAACACCTTCTCCTCCCACTTGAAGAATTACTGGTTTCACAGGATTATAAGCAAACTGTCCGTTGATAAAATAGCTTTGTTTCTGCCATCTTGCCGCACGGGAAACCCAATAATAAGAAGGGTTGTAAATAAAAGAAGAATGGGTAGTTCTTTCATCACTCAGGATATAGGGAACATCTTCTTCAGTAGTTTTATCTGCTTTAAGCCTTCCAGATAATGCAATTTTATCATTCAACTTATAAACACCTTCAGACAGGAAACTAAAGCTTCCCGTTTCTCCCGCAGTCTGTACTCTTTTAAAATTTTGTTTTGTAGAAGAATACTGAAAAGTTGTCCGTGAGAAATCCAGAGGCTGGAAAAATGCAATATAAGGATCATTTATCCTGATATTCTTTTCTACAGAACTGATGTTAATACTATCTAACTGAGTTGCCTGAGCATGAAAGAGCTGACTGCCTAATACAGCCAATCCGAATATACTGTATTGAAAAGCTTTAATCGTCTTATTTTTATTATTGTGCATATCCTCGAGGGTTTGCTTTAATCGTTACAAAATCATTGGCAGAATTATTGGTGTCCTGCAGTACCACACGTCCATTGATAATCTCTTTTGTTTTACGGATTACGGAAAGTCCTGTAAAAGTACCTTCGGCCTGTCCTACTGTGTTGACAATGAAAGTTCTTGAGGCATCTATGTCTGCAGGGAAGTCTTTGGGAGCTTTCTGTTCTTTGTCTGTAATATCTATTCCGTCTATGATATAGTTCTTTGGAATCTGTAGAAATAAAGTTCCGGTAGGCGCTTTAGGCGCTGCCACTTTTTTCCAACTTGCCACTTCTGCATCAGTTGCTCTCAGAATTCCTAGTCCCAGCATTGAATTTACATTAAGAATTAAGTCATTGGATGCAATACTCCAGTAAGACACCAGCATATCCGGCACCATAATATTCTGAATATCCCATGCAAATGGTTTCTTACCAATACTTGTATTATAATCTCCCATATAGGTTTCAAAATCTGCATGACTCAGGTCTACCGTTCTGTCTGGCTCCTGTATTGCTACTCCGACACCGTTGATATCATCAAAGGGCTTTTTATGGTTAATGGCTGTTTGAGCTACAATGATACTTTTCCCTGGTAAAATAGGATATTGGCTTCCACTTCCAGGTATTTTTATGAGTATATTGGAATATACATAATCTGTATTGGCAGCAGATCCGCCACCGGCAGTCTTGCTCCAATCATACTGTCCGTTAGACAAGGTATAAGTGGTCACATTATTATTTATATTACCTTCCAGAAATACCAGATATAAACCATCAGCATAAATAGTCTGATCAGAATTGTTGTGAATTTCAATGAACTGATCTCTGAAATTAGCTCCTAATTTGTTATCTGAACCTGCATAATAATATTGTTTAATCACAAGATCTCCAAGATTTCCGCTCGTGATTCTTACCAATTTTGAAGAAGTATTCGCATTAATGGTTACTTTCTCATCGAAGCCTCCAAAGTGTACAATTTCATAGCTGGTTTCTTCTCCGATCTGTTGCTCGTATTCATTCTGCTTCAATTGCAGTTCAGCCTGAATACTATAATTTCCAGGTAAAACAGCATTCAGTATCAGATCACCGTTTGCATCTGTTTTTCCTATAATCTTATCTTCTGTTGCTGAATTCTTCAGGATAACGGTTACATTCGCAACTCCTTTATCGGCAACAGATGGGTATTTTGAAGCATCATATTTGATGTTTACTGTAAACGGAACAGGCTTGATCTCGTTATTTTTCCCAAAATCATCATCTCTGTTACACCCTATAAGTGCAAGGATGGGAATTATTAGTAATAGTATTAATCGTTTCATTATGTTCAAGTTTATTTTTAATAGTATTAAAATCTGTATGAAATATTTCCTCCAAATGAAGTAGAAGTAAAGTTGCTGTAGACACTTCCTCTTTCGTCATATGCTTTTAAATTGAAAACATTACTTACATAGATTGATATTCTGAATCCACTTAAGAAATCCTTGGTTACCCTTAAATGAACATTATGCAGGGTTTTGTTATATAAACCAGAAAGTTTTTCATCGGAAGGCTTCAGAAACAGTCCCTGATATTTTTGATTAGTACGGTCATTTTCCGGAATCATCTGTAATTCTCCATCGTGTTTGATATACCCAATTGGATAAATATCGTTGGCACCGTTCAATTTTCTGTCTGAAAGGAAATGATCTGTTCTAAGACCAATGATCAACCCTGATGAAGCCAGGTGATAATCAAAACTGAAACTTGCTCTGGCCATAGAACTTTTGTTTTTGCTATCGTTATAAATTCCGTATTCGTAATCTTTATCCTTAATAGTAGGAGCACTTATTTTGTAAAGTCCTTCATCTTTTTGACCGGAAGTTTCTACATAACTGGCATTGAAACCAATTACAAGATTTAAGGCTTCTATCTTTTTGAAACTTGCCATCAGCTCCAGTCCTTTATCCACTGATGAATATCCGTTAACAATGCGATTCTGGAGATAATTAAATTTTTCAGTTCCTACAATTTCAAAAGTAGGTACGTTTGTTCCTGATATATTCACATTCACTTTCGCTTTGTCCATAATTTTATGAACACTTGCTGTAGTAAATCCATCAAATAATCTGTTGTAATAAGCCGTAAGGTTCACGGTTGCAAAAGGAAATCTATAGTCAACTCCTACTTCAGTTTTCCAGCTTCGGGATGGTTTCAGATTCGCATTATCCCCCGGAGTTACTACTGTCTGCATAATCGCAGCCGAATAATATCCCGGCAAACGATAATCCCCAAGAAGGAAGTCAAAATATCTTGGTGCGGTATAGATCTGATTCAGTGAAGGAGCTTTAGAAGTCAGTCCAAAACCTCCTCTCACAGAAAATTTCCCCATCTGATATGAGGTATTAACCCTTGGTGAATAGGTTGAATATGAATTCTGCAGATCGTAACGAAGTCCCAAATTCGTTCTTAAGATATGTTTATTGGCAAAAGCTTTCGTAATATTATCCTGAATATAAAATGCATACTGCTTGGTGGCAAAAACATTATCACGATAATTAAAATCTCTCATTCCATTTGAACCCTGCCCTGCAGCATTAAGGGTTGTGAACTGTCCTGCTGTTCCGTAGCGGCCTTTTCCAAAATTGTTCCCATATCTGAAATTCGTCCCGATGCTGTACATATGAACCCATTTGGATGCGGTCATCTTGCTGCCGTTCACACTTAGATCAGTGAAAATATTAAGAGGCTTTCCATCCGAAAAGGCCTGATTCTCATAACTTGGAGGTGTATAAGGAGCGTAATAAACACCATCTGTCGTGGAGTTTCCATAAGGACGGGCACCTTGGTTCAGCCAGTATCTGCGCTCTGTAAGCTGTGTTGAATAACTGATCCCTACATCTGCACTTATCGTTCTGAAAAACGGCTTTCTTCCATTTCGGTTAAAATTATAACTGATGTTATTTCCTAATGAAAAGCTCTTGTTATCCACATTGATGATCATTCCATCAAGATCGTCCGGATCTTTCTTTCCTTTACTGGTATTGGTAGAAAATGATGCTGAAAGTTTATTACTGAACCCATTACTGCTTCTTGATGACCAAAGCAAATTAACATTCGTTCTGTCGTACCCCACCAGGCTGGTTCTTGGATCAGAAAGTGAATTCATGTAATCTAAAGACACATTCAGCGCATTGTTATTTTTAAGCTTAAAACCTTTTGTAACCCCGACCTGATAAGTTCCTTCTCTAAGAGAGGCATCCAAACGAAGCGGTGAAGCCCTGGCAATGGTTGTTACTTTAATAAGCCCTGAAGTTAAATCTCCGTATTTAGCATCCGGAACCCCCTGTATTACTTCAATACTTTCGATATTCTCTGTTGGTATTTCTCTTAAATCAACCCCGTAATTCGGTTGGCTTGGTGTTAAGTTTCCTCCATTGGTTGTAGTATTAAAACTTATTCCAAAAGGACCGCTGTTTGCAGAATCATAGCTCTGCATATTTTCGTTGTTAGATAAGGCAATATCGTTGACCATCAACTGTACTCCAAATGCCCTGTTCCCAAAATCATCACCACCGGGAATATTTCCTGAACTGGTAACAGAAGGACCACTAGCTGTTCTGAAAACGATATTTTTAAACTGGGTATTGTCAAACTGTTGTACATATTGACCAGGTAATTGCTGCAACACATCTCCAAGAGAGAAAGATTGTAGATTCTGAAGGGCTTCCTGCTGAATGGAAATTTCTGAGAACTGTTTTTTTCTTGCGGTAAGCTGTACGCCTTCGATTCTGATTTCTGATGTTCCTAAAGGAATTACTTTATCGGGAAGGATTTTCAAGTTTAGTTCTTCTCCTTCTTTTAAGATGATCTTTTCTTTTTTATTTTTTTCATTCCGAAAAATTAGCTCACATTCTCCTTTAATAGACATTTTAAAGTTTTCTACGAATATTTGCTTACACTTTACGGGTGAATCATTATTGATTACTGTTCCCCTTTTAAGCTCTCCATTATGATAAAATTCTACTTTTTGAGCAGACAAGAATCCGCCTGCTGTTAAAAAAACAGCACCAACTAATAACGATACTTTCACCCTTAAAATATTTAGACGGCAAAATTAATTATAATTATTCTAAATAAAAAGTAGATCTATGAAATAATTAAAGTTATTTTAACTTAAAATAAAAGAATATTTACACATAAATCCCCACATAAAGAATAAAATAACAAAGTAAATCATCCTTAATAGTTCCTACTAAGGCTTACTACAATTAATAAACTTAACTTTTCTTCCTAAAATATATTCTAGAAAAAACAATAAATAAAAGCCACCTTCTATGGTTTGAAAGTGGCTTTATTTAATCTGAATGAGTACTATAATTCTGTTTAATATTAAAAAATACTAGACTTTTTTATGGGTAAAGATGTTCCCAAAAACATTTTATTGTCCCATTTGTAGTAAATGGCTCTTGATCATAAAAATCAAGCTAAGTGTATTTTCAATCCAAATCATATTAATAAAAAAACGACTCCTATTATTAGAGTCGTTTTTTTTATTCTTCAGAAGAATTATTTTTTTAAATCTGCTTTTACATCTTTATAACCATCTGAAACTGCATCTGCTCCTTTTACAGCAACATTCTTAACACTTTTTGCACCTTTGGTAGCGGTTTTCCCAACCCATTTTGTGCTGTTCTTAACACCCTTTTTTGTAGCTTTTGCCCCTTTTCGAGTTTTATCTCCAACCCATTCTGCACCATTTTTCACTCCTTTCTCTGTTGCCTTTGCTCCTTTCTGAATGGCATTACCTACATTTTTGGCATCCTTTTTTACAGTTTCCTGAGCATTAATAGCTATTGCAAATAATCCAAAAGCTAATAAGCTAAATAATTTCTTTTTCATATTGTCATTTTTTTTTAATTAACTTGGTGAATATAGCATAAAACAAGCCAACTCTTTATCATCAAAAAAAATAATGAAAGTAGCTTATTCCTCTCCTTTCACTATCATATAAAATTTTTCAGCTTAACGAAGACATGGCTTAAAATCGTCAACACAAACATGGCTTAAATGTTGAATTTTGTAATAGGATTAGGAATAAAAAAAACGGCAAACAATGTTTGCCGTTTTTTCTATTTATAACTGAAATTAATCAATAATTATTTTACTTCTTCGAAGTCTGCATCCTGTACATCTTCAGCACCAGCGTTTCCACCAGCGTTCTGAGCTCCTGCACCTGCATCAGCACCTGGCTGTTGACCAGCTGCATATAATTCTTCAGAAGCTGCCATCCATGCTGCATCTAACGCTTCAGTTTTAGCTTTTACGTCATCAGCATTTTTAGCTTCGAAAGCAGTTTTTAATTCTGCGTGAGCTGCTTCGATTGCTGCTTTTTTGTCAGCAGAAAGTTTTTCACCGAATTCTTTCAATTGCTTTTCAGTCTGGAAGATCAATCCGTCTGCTTTGTTGAAGACTTCAACTTCTTCTTTTTTCTTAGCATCCGCTGCAGAGTTTTCCTGAGCTTCTTTCTTCATTCTTTCGATTTCTTCGTCAGAAAGACCAGAAGAAGCCTGGATTTTGATCGTCTGCTCTTTACCAGTTCCTTTATCTTTAGCAGATACACTTAGAATACCATTCGCATCAATATCGAAAGTTACTTCAATTTGAGGAACTCCTCTTGGTGCTGGTGGAATATCCTGAAGATCGAATCTACCGATTTCCTTGTTATCGTTGAACATTGATCTTTCACCCTGTCCTACTCTGATGCTTACCGCTGGCTGATTGTCAGACGCTGTAGAGAATACCTCAGATTTTTTAGTTGGGATAGTCGTGTTCGCTTCAATTAATTTCGTGAATACAGACCCCATTGTTTCGATACCTAGAGAAAGTGGAGTAACGTCAAGTAATAATACATCTTTTACATCACCTGTCAATACACCTCCCTGAATTGCTGCACCAATAGCTACAACCTCATCCGGGTTAACTCCTTTAGATGGTTTCTTACCGAAGAATTTTTCTACTTCTTCCTGGATAATTGGGATTCTTGTAGAACCTCCTACCAAGATTACCTCATCGATATCAGAAGTTGATAAACCAGCATCTTTTAATGCTTTAGCAACCGGCTCCATAGATCTTCTTACAAGATCAGCAGATAATTGCTCGAACTTAGCTTTCGTTAAAGATTTTACTAAGTGCTTAGGACCTGTAGCCGTAGCAGTGATATAAGGTAAGTTGATCTCAGTCTGAGCAGAAGATGATAATTCGATTTTAGCTTTTTCAGCAGCTTCTTTCAATCTTTGAAGAGCAATAGCGTCAGCTTTTAAATCTACACCTTCTTCAGCTTTGAACTCATCAGCCATCCAGTTGATGATCACATCATCAAAGTCATCACCACCTAAGTGTGTATCACCGTTTGTAGACAATACTTCAAATACACCATCTCCTAAATCAAGGATAGAGATATCGAAAGTACCACCTCCAAGGTCATATACTGCGATTTTCTGATCTTTATGGCTCTTATCAAGACCATAAGCTAATGCCGCAGCTGTAGGTTCGTTGATAATTCTTTCTACTTTAAGACCTGCAATTTCTCCAGCTTCTTTAGTCGCTTGTCTTTGTGCATCGTTGAAGTATGCAGGAACAGTAATTACCGCTCTTGTTACTTCTTGTCCAAGATAATCTTCAGCAGTTTTCTTCATTTTCTGAAGAGTCATTGCAGAGATTTCCTGTGGTGTATATTCTCTATCGTCGATTTTTACTTTTACAGTATCATTAGGTCCTGAAACCACTTTATAAGGTACTCTTGAAACTTCAGAAGCATCATCTTTAAAGTGCGTTCCGATAAATCTTTTGATAGAGTAAACAGTTTTTGTTGGATTCGTTACAGCCTGTCTTTTTGCAGGATCACCTACTTTTCTTTCTCCGTCTTCTGTAAAAGCTACAATAGAAGGAGTAGTTCTCTTACCTTCTGCGTTAGGAATAACAACAGGGTCTTTACCCTCCATTACAGCAACACAAGAGTTGGTTGTTCCTAAGTCAATTCCAATTATTTTACTCATAATATTTTATATTTTTTCTATTTTTAATTTAATTTACACTCTCAAATTCTCAATATCTGTACCATTCAAAGAATTATGACAAAATGACACAATAAAAACAAAACCCCTGATAAAATCGGGGGTTTATATAATTTAATATGGAAATATTTTCATATAATTTTTTACAAGAATGACGTTTAGCCTACTCAACGGATATTTAAATCTATTCATTAATTCCTTTCCTTTTTTCTGACATATTTTACAGGATAACCTTTTGCTGTACATTTAATATAAATAATCCTTATTAACTTGATATATCTTATCATTTGCTGCATAAAAGTAGAATCTCTCAATATTCACTTTATAAAACATATTGATTATCAATATCTTTATTATCAACACAACAAATTAATTCACCAATATTTAAAAATTAATTAAAGTTTAACCTAAGAAATAGAGACAGAATCTTTACGAATTATTATTTTTGGTAAAATATACACATTTAGAATGTCATTACACTTTAATCCACGAGATATCACATGGCTTGCCTTTAATGAAAGAGTATTACAGGAGGCTATGGATGAAAAAGTTCCTTTACATTTAAGAATACGTTTCCTTGGAATCTTCTCCAATAATTTAGATGAATTTTTCAGAGTACGTGTTGCCGGATTAAAGCGTGCCATGGATTTTAAGGAAAAAGTGATTGCTGAGTCTTTTTATCAGCCACCCTCCAAAATCCTTCAGAGAATCAATGAAATAGTCATGAGACAACAGCTGAATTTCGACAAAACCTGGAAGAAAATCCAGACTGAAATGGCTGAACACAATGTTTCCATTAAAAATTCTAAAAATCTGACAGCAAAACAAAAAGAGTTTGTCAGACAATATTTCGATGAAGTGGTAGAATCTAATGTCATTCCTATTCTTCTTCATGAAAATACACCGATGCCTTATGTGAGAGACAAAAGTCTTTATTTGGGGGTAGCGATGAGAAAGAAAGACTGGCAGTATTCCAGCAATTATGCCATTATTGAGATTCCTTCCCGTTTTGTGGGACGATTTGTTTTGCTGCCTACAGAAGATCCGGAAGAAAAAAATGTAATGCTGCTGGAAGATGTGATTACCTTTAACCTTCCACACATATTCTCTTATTTCGGATATGATGAGTTTGCCGCTAATGCCTTTAAAGTAACAAAAGACGCCGAATTGGATCTGGACAATGACATCCGAACCAATTTTGCAGAAAAGATAGAGAAAGGACTCAAAAACAGAAGAAAGGGAAAACCTACCCGTTTCGTTTTTGATAAAGATATGGATAAAGCTTTGCTGGAACTTCTTATCAGAAAGCTGAATTTAACTAAGAAAGACAGTATCATCCCTGGAGGAAAAATTCATAATTTCAAGCATTTCATGGATTTCCCTGATGTTTTTGAAAAGTATGAAAGACCTGTGGAAAGAACCTCTTTTACCCACCAGGCATTTGAGCATGGCGAAAGAGTGACAGATGTTATATTAAAAGAAGATATACTTCTTACCTTCCCTTATCATAAATATAATCCGGTCATTGACCTTCTGCGGGAAGCGGCAATGGATCCGGATGTAAAATCTATACAGATCACGGCTTACCGTCTCGCCAGCAGCTCAAAAATCATCAATGCATTGATCTATGCGGCAAGAAATGGCAAAGAAGTAACCGTAATGCTGGAACTTCAGGCAAGGTTTGATGAAGAATCCAATCTGGAATGGAGAAATATGCTGGAGCCCGAAGGAATTACCGTTCTTGTAGGAATTCCAACGAAAAAAGTGCACGCCAAGCTGTGTGTTATCAAAAAGAGAGCACACAACAAAACCATTCAATATGGATTTGTAAGCACAGGAAATTTCAACGAAAAAACAGCAAGAATATATGGTGACCATTTACTGCTGACCGCAGATCGTGGCATCATGGCAGACATCAATAAAGTTTTCAATGTTTTGAAAAAACCAAAAGATGACTTTATTCCGGTTTTGAAAACTTGTAAAAATTTATTAGTTTGTCCTCAATTTATGCGTGAAAAGATCGTTCACCATGTCGATAAAGAAATCGAAGAAGCTAAGGCAGGACGAAGAGCAGAGATCATCGTAAAAGTAAATTCTCTGAGCGACAGATTGTTGATTGAAAAATTATACGATGCAGCCAAAGCAGGAGTGGTGGTCAGATTGATCGTAAGAGGAATCTATTGTGCTGTAAATCAGAAAGATTTTAAAGAGAAAATAAAGGCCATCAGTATTGTAGATGAATACCTGGAACATGCCAGAGTGATGTATTTTTATAATAAAGGGGCCGAAGATATGTACATTTCTTCCGCAGACTGGATGACCAGAAACCTGGATTACAGGATTGAAGCTGCGGCTAAAATCACGGACAAAAATCTCAAGAAAGAATTAAAAGATATTCTTGACATTCAGCTTAGAGATAATGTAAAAGCCAGAATTTTAGACAAAGGACTGAGCAATGAATATATAAAAAATGATAAAAAAGAATGCCGTTCACAAATAGAAACCTATAAATATTTAAAAGCTAAAACAATCAAAAAATGAAGATAGCAGCGATAGACATAGGGAGTAATGCAGCCCGACTTCTTATCAATGAAGTAAAAGTAAACAACAGAAAACCGGAATTCATCAAGTTGAACCTTCTCAGAATACCTCTGAGACTGGGAATGGATGTTTTCACCATCGGAAAAATAGGTCCGGAAAGGGAAAAAATGGTCATCGATTCCATGAAAATCTTCAGTGACCTGATGAAAATATACAAAGTAGAACATTACAGAGCCTGTGCGACCAGCGCTATGCGTGATGCAGCCAATGGTAATGAAATTATCAGTCAGGTAAAAGAAGCCTCAGGAATCAATATCGAGATTATTTCCGGTGATGAAGAAGCTACCCTGATTTATGAGAATCATGTAGCAGAAGGCCTTGACAAAGAATTCGCCTATTTATACATTGATGTAGGTGGAGGTTCTACCGAGCTTACCTTCTACGAAAACGGTAAAATGGTTTACGAAAAATCTTTCAATATCGGAACAATCCGACTTCTCAATAACCTCGTTACGGTGGACAACTGGAATGAAATGAAGGAGGAGATAAAGACAAACATCGTCAGCAAAAAGCCCATTGTGGCGATCGGGTCAGGAGGAAACATCAATAAAGTATTCTCCATGAGCAAAACCAAAGACGGAAAACCCATGTCTTTGGCGCACCTGAAAAAAACGTATAAAGAGCTCAATGAGCTGTCTGTGGAAGAAAGAATGACAAAACACAACCTTAGAGAAGACCGTGCCGATGTATTGGCACATGCACTGGGCATTTTCAATAATGTCATGTCATGGTCTGACATCAACAGAATCTTTGTCCCTAAAATCTCTGTAGCAGACGGATTGATCCATAATATCTACAGTCAGTTACAACATCATAAATAACGACATCCAACACTATATAAAGCCAGCCATTTTTGAGCTGGCTTTTTATTTTAGAAGCTTTTCCCGCTTTCCGCTGTATTGTCATTGCGAGGAGCAACGCAACGAAGCAATCTCTATCTTCTTAAGTTTTGGCTAAAGCCAATGGAAATGTTTCTCATTTTCTAAGGCGGGCTAAAGCCCACCCCTATTGAATTTTACCAACAATATTTTTTATTAAAAAAAAGTAAAAATTTTAAAGTAAAACCACTCCTCTATTCGTCATACGATTATCAATAGCAAAGCAATGAACTCAATCAAAATAATTCTTACAGGAGCTACAGGAATGGTAGGCGAAGGTGTTTTAATGGAATGTCTTGACAATCCTAATATCTCAGAAATACTCAGCGTAAGCAGAAAACCCTCTGGAAAAACACATCCTAAGCTGAAAGAATATCTCGTTCCCGACTTTTTATCCATCGACCTTCATGATGAAAAACTGAAAGGTTATGATGCCTGTTTTTTCTGTGCAGGAATCAGCAGTGTAGGCATGAATGAAGAAGACTATACCAAAATAACTTACGATACCACCCTGCATTTTGCAAAAGCAGTTTTGAATCAAAATCCGGAAATGGTTTTCAACTATGTTTCCGGAGCCAGCACAGACAGTACAGAGAGCGGAAAACTTATGTGGGCAAGAGTAAAAGGCAGAACCGAGAATTCTTTAAAAAAGATGAACTTCAGGGGAGCTTATAATTTTCGTCCCGGATTCATGAAACCTGTTGATGGTCAAGTGAATGTAAAATGGTTTTTTAAACCTTTTATTTGGATTTTTCCTATTTTTTTTCAGTCAAAATCATTAACTTTACACGAAGTGGGTAGAGCAATGATCAATGCCACACACAAAGGGTACCCTACCTCCATTTTAGAAATTAGAGATATTAAAAATTTAGCGATATGAGAGACATGTTAAAAAGAATTGTTCTGGTTATTTTTGTACTCTTGCTTCTGACTGCAGTTTCAGGATATTTTTACATGCAGAAACATCCGTTGGAAGGAAATAAATCAGGTACGATTTTAAATTTTTCAGGAAAGTCAGAGAAATAATTTCATTCTAATGCTTCTCATTCAAACATAATTTTATCTTTTATCGGAAACAAACCTATTTTTTAAACATTTCTTAAGATTCCATTAAAATAGTTGCGAAACAGAAAGTTCATTTTTGCATTTATCTAATTGAAGTAAAAATGATCAACAACTACCTATTAAAAGGGTCTGTGATTGCCGCATTCTTTTTCCAGAGCGGTCTTTTTGGACAGACACTGATTCATTACTGGAATTTTAACAATAACGCATCTGCTGCAGCAATCACCACACCTACTTCTACCATGGTGAATGGTTCTCTTGCAGCAATAGCAGGAGGTACAAGCGTCATCGATTTTGCCGGCGGTACTGCACAGAATTTTAATTTGCAAAATTTAAATGCGAGAAATGGTGATGCATCCGGAACCCATTTAAGATTCAATAATCCGATTGGAGGAGCTTTACAATTTAATCTTCCTACAACAGGATACAACAATGTCATTGTTAAATTTACAACCAGAAGATCTACACAGGGAGCAGGAACACAGACATGGTCTTATTCCACAGACGGAACTACCTTTGTGCAGTTCCAGACTGTAAGTCCTCAGGATGCCGATCCACAGCTGACTACTCTGGATTTTTCTGCTATACAGGGAGCTAACAATAACCCCAACTTTAAATTAAAAGTTGATTTCTCTGCCACAGGAGGAGGAACAGGAGGGAACAACCGCTTTGATAACTTTACTGTAGATGCAACGCCTGTAGGAGGGGTTGATACCACTCCGCCAACAGTCACTTATCTGCCTGCCAATAATACCAATAACGCTTCAACAACTGTAAATCCTACCTTATCTTTTAATGAAAATGTAAGATTAGCGGATAATTCAGCAATTAACAATTCTAATGCACAAAATCTTGTAGAGTTCCGACTTGGAAATGCTTCAGGCACCCAAGTTCCTTTTACAACCACTTTCAGCAACAATATTATCACAGTGATCCCTACTTCCGGTTTAGTGCCGGGGCAGGCTTATTATGTAGCGCTTAAGCCCAATACAGTGGAAGACTTCAGTGATAATGGAGTTACTGCCGTTACGTCCAGTACTTTTACTACTGCCGGAACTACAATTTCTTTAGAAAAGAATTTCATTAAAGTTGATGAAAATGCAGGAACCCTTGCTTTCAAAATCAATATCACCAATCCTTCAACTGCTACAGTAAATCTTGTTGTAAAACCAGCGCCGTTCAGTACGGCTGATTCCAATGATTTTACTTTAGCAAATCAGACGATTAATATTACTCCATCTACAACAAGTTACACGGTAAATATTCCGATTATTGATGACACAGTGGCAGAACAACAAGCCGAATATTTTGTGGTAAGCCTTGAAAACCCTGCCGGAGCAACCCTTTCAGGTGACAATTCTGCAACCGTTTATATTGTAGATAATGATAAACCAGCACCGATTCCTTCCCATCAGATCCAGCTGAATTATCTTGGAAGTTTTGACCCTTCAGGAAACAGTACCAGTTCTACAGAAATTGTGGTTCACGATCCATCCACTCAACGTTTATTCACAATCAGTTCTATCACGGATGTTTTTGATATTATTAATTTCAGCACACCGAATACTCCTTCAGTCATTAAAACCGTAAATATGGCTCCTTATGGTGGTATCACAAGTATCGCTGTGAAAAACGGAATTATAGCCGCTTCTTCTCCCAATGCTGACCCTCAGCAAAACGGTTCTGTAGTATTTTTTGATATTAACGGAAACTTCCTGAAGCAGGTTACCGTAGGCGCTTTACCAGATATGATAACTTTCTCCCCTGATGGAACAAAAGTGATTACGGCTAATGAAGGGGAACCTAATGATGCTTACACCGTAGATCCTGAAGGAACGATCAGTATCATTGATATTTCCGGAGGTATCGGAAACCTTACACAAAGTAATGTGACCACCCTTAATTTCAACAATTTTGATTCTCAAGTAGCTGCTCTTACTGCTACCGGATTAAGAAAAGTAAGAACCAATAATACCCTTTCTCAGGATCTGGAACCTGAATATGTAACCATCAGCTCTGACAGTCAGAAAGCATGGGTAACACTTCAGGAAAATAATGCTGTTGCAGAGATTAACCTGGTCACTAAAACCATCACAGGAATCTGGGGATTGGGCAAAAAAGACATGAGTCTTCCTGGAAATGGTTTTGATGCTTCGGACAATAATGGTGAAGTTTTGATTGCTAACTGGCCGGTGAAAGCTTATTATGTTCCGGATGCAGTCCAGAATTATAAGGTAGGAAATACCCATTATATTGTAACGGCTAACGAAGGAGATGAAAAGGATCTTTCCGGATACAGCGAGAGAACAACTGTGGGGGCTAATACCTATACTTTAGATCCTGTACTTTACCCGAATTCTTCAATTTTAAAGGCTTCTTATAACCTTGGGAGATTGAGGGTTTCTTCTGCTACAGGAAATACGGACGGAGATACCGACTTTGAAGAAATGGCAGCTCTAGGAGCCCGCTCGTTCTCTATTTTCAATGCAGATACCAAGCAGATTGTATATGACAGTGGGGATCAGTTTGAAAGATATATTGCAGCCAATCATCCATTAATTTTCAATGCAGATAATGAATCCAATGGTGCAAAAAACAGAAGTCGCGCCAAAGGTCCTGAACCGGAAGGGGTGGCATTAGGAAATATCAACGGGCAGACGTATGCTTTCATCACATTAGAAAGAACCGGGGGCATTATGGCATATAACATCACAGATCCTAATAATCCTACTTTCACAGATTACAAACACTCCCGCTCTACTTCCGCTTATGGAGGAGACAATGGTCCTGAAGGAATTATCTACATAGCTCCTGAAAACACAACCACCAATACAGGCTATGTAATTGTCGCCAATGAGATCAGCGGAACTTTATCCATGTATGAAGTAGCGATGCCTGCTACTCTGGGAATTGGGGAAACAAAAACTGAACAGGCAACGTTCAACGTATTCCCAAATCCTGTGAACAAAGGAAATACGCTTTACTTCAACAGAAAACAGGATTACGAATTGTATGATATGTCCGGAAAACTAATCGGAAAAGAAAAGAATGCTTTAACAATAAATACGTCCAATCTCTCTACAGGTGTTTATCTTATAAAAACCTCAGAAGGGCAGATAAAAAGAGTTATTGTAAAGTAAAATATAGTATTTAGTTGATTGAAAAGGCTTCGGAGATTCCGGAGCTTTTTTATTATTGGGAAATTCATTAGTTTTAAACTTTTATAACACAATGGAAGATCAATTAGAACATATTATTCAACAAGTCTGGCATAAAGAAAAACGAAATCTTTTTACCTTTCTTACTGGTGCAGGAATCTCATCTGACAGTGGAATTCCCACTTACCGTGGAATAGATGGAATCTGGGTAAAGGGAACCCAGTTTCATAAACCTGAAGAGTTTGGAACTTTACGTTATTTCAGACAACATCCGGAAGAAGTTCTGCAATATTCTCTTTTCAGAAAAAAAATGTTTGAAAATGCCTCTCCCAATGAAAGTCATTTTGAACTTGCAGACATTGAAACTCAGCTTCAGAACAGATTTCATCTCATTACTCAAAATATTGATAATCTTCATCGTCGTTCGGGAAGTCAAAGAATCTATGAAATTCATGGAAACAACAGAGAAATCAAATGCTCAAACGGATGTAAAGAAATTCTGGATCTTCCTACGGAAATAAAGGGTAAAGATCTGAATGAAGACCTCACAGCTCATGATAAAGAACTTCTTACATGTACTCAATGTGGCCATTGGATGCGCCCGAATATTTTATGGTTTGATGAATATTATGATGAAAAAACTAACAAAAGATTCAGTGCCCTAAAAATTGCCAAAAACAGTGGAGTGCTCTTTATTGTTGGGACTTCCGGAGCAACGAGTCTTCCGATTGCTATTGCAGAAACAGCTCTTAAATATGGAGCCTTTATTGTAGATATCAATACAGAGGATAACAATTTTACAGACCTGATCAGAAATAAAAAGAATTCATTAATCATTAGGGAAAAATCTACTGAAGTATTGAAGATTATAAAAAAAATCGTTGAGAAAACTGCATCATAAAAATTTATTATTTAAGATGTATTTAACTTTTAACATGGGTAAAAAAAATCATTTTATATCTATATTTACCTCGAACAAACCAATTTCACAATGAAAAATATTAAAACAGCAGGAGTTTTGGCTCTCCTTTTACTTGGAACAGGTATGGCCTTCTCACAATCCAGAAAAACAGAATCTGCCAATGGGTCAGAAAAGTCGGATAATAATAAAATGATACAGGTAGAAGGTGTAGGCCATAAGCTCAACTATACCCTCAATGGAGGAACTGCCGAGATTGAAGGAGCCGATAATACGGTAACAATCAAAGGCAGTGCAAAGAAAATCTCTATTTCAGGAACCGGCAATAAAGTATATGTTGATAAGGTAGACAAAGTTATTTTAGAAGGAGGCGGTAATATAATTTACTACAGAACTTCAGGAACAAAATCGGGAAAACCGGATGTCTCTATTGAAGGAGTAGGCAATAAATTGGTGAAGCAATAAAAACATTTAGAAGAAATTAGCTACATGTTTGGGTTTGCATTAGACACAAGTGAAAAATCTGAGATCATCACTTTCATAGACCAGATAAATAATATCGAAGGATCTTATCCTATCACTTATAAAAAAGTCAGATTGATGAATGTTCACAACATTCCTGCTCTTGTTTCTGCTATAGAAAATGCATCTAAAATTTATGAAAACAATGGCTTTATTTATAAACTTGATCAGCAGAATAATATCGTATCCAGTACTTTTATCAGTAATATTAAAATAAGCAAATCCAAAAAAAACATTATTCTAGCCGGTTTTGTATGGTGTAATCCCAAAGGGTATCAAAAAGCCTTGGATATGAAGCTCAATAATGAAATTAATGAAAAAAATATTTGGCAAAACTTCAGAAAAGATGAGCTGCAAGGATGGCTTGTATATACCTTATATTCATGTAAACCTGAAATAGAAAGAGAAAACATCAACATTCAAATTGATGGAAATGAATTTCATAGTTTAGATGGCTTTTTCTGTACACTTGGAGAGGAAATCCACGGGATTGCAGGATATTTCGGGCGTAATTTACCCGCTTTATATGATTGTCTTCGTGGAGATTTTGGAGTAAAATCTATTTCAGAACTCAGTTGGATTAACCATACAAGAAGTAAAAAATTATTGAAAACGAAATTCACAGAAATACAGGAAATCTTCGAAGATTACAATGTTAAAGTTTTATTGAAATAAATTTACCATCAAAAAACCTCACAGGTTTTGAAAACCTGTGAGGTTTGGTTTATATTTTACTCTTTATCATAAATAAAAAAGACAGGCCTTAAAAAAGCCTGTCTTTTAAAAATATCTCTGAGATAATTTTACTCTACGTTGATTACCTTTTCAATTTCCGGAGCATGTTGTTTGATGGTATTTTCAACACCCAGTTTTAGGGTTGAAAAGTTCAATGAGCATCCGGAACAGTTACCTAAAAGTTTCACAAAAACCTGATTATCTTTCACGTCAATAAGCTCAATATCACCTCCGTCTTTATTCAAAAACGGTCTGATACTTTCCAGAGCTTCCATTACTCTTGTTACTGTGTCTTCGTGCGTTATGTTTGTTTCCATATTTTTCAGTTCAATTCGGTTCTTTTCAATTTGTATTGAAAGTTATAATTATTTTGCTTTTGGTGAGCATCCAGCCATTGTGGAAATCTTTACAGCTTCAGTAGGAGGAAGACTTTTATTTCTTTCCACTAAGCTTTCTACCATTTTTCTGGCAGTTTCTGTATAGATATCTGCAATTTTAGATCCTTCCTGAAGCGCGGCTGGTCTTCCTACATCTCCTGCCTCTCTGATACTTTGAATCAATGGAATTTCTCCTAATACCGGAATTCCCAGATCTTCAGCTAAATATTGCGCTCCCTGGTTTCCAAAGATATAATATTTATTGTCAGGAAGTTCTTCCGGTGTAAAATAAGCCATATTTTCGATTAATCCAAGAACCGGAATGTTAATACTTTCCATCTGGAACATCGCAATTCCTTTTCTTACGTCTGCCAATGCAACATGCTGAGGTGTACTTACGATCACTGCTCCTGTTACAGGAACTTCCTGAATGATGGATAAGTGAATATCACCCGTTCCCGGAGGAAGATCTATTAATAAGAAATCCAATTCTCCCCATGCAGCATCTCTGATCATTTGATTTAATGCTTTTGAAGCCATAGGACCTCTCCATACTACTGCCTGATTGGCTCCTGAGAAATATCCTATTGAAAGCATTTTTACGCCATAATTCTCAACGGGTTTCATCAAGCTTTTTCCATTCACTTCTACAGAAATTGGTTTTTCTCCTTCTGTATCAAACATGGTAGGAACAGATGGTCCATAGATATCTGCATCTAAGAGTCCAACTTTAAAGCCCATTTTAGCCAATGTTACTGCCATATTTGCAGCCACTGTAGATTTTCCTACTCCTCCTTTACCGGAAGCAATAGCGATGATATTTTGAATTCCCGGAATTTGTTTTCCTTTGATCTGACTTTGCTGAATTTCACTAGGCTCGGGAGAAACTATTTTAAGTTTTAAATGAACCTCTTCTCCAAACTCGCTGGCAAAAGCTTGTTTCATTGCAGCTTCCAGCTTTTTCTTTTCGTGCATTGCAGGCGAATGAGCGGTCATGTCAATATAAACATCATTACCCACAATCTGAAGATTACTCACCAAGTCGTCTACTTCTATTTCTTTAAGGAAATCCTGAACCTTTTCTTTCGTCAACATATAAATATAAATTGTTTACAAATTTACGCATTTTTCACCTATTTAGAATAAGTAAACACAATCATAGATAAATTCTTTTGTAAACCCAGGCTTTCAGCCTTTTATACATCCATATATTATTACCTGAAATAGGTCACTAATGGGATATTTTTATTCCAGAATTCACTGGATTTTAACAGCCAGGAGGTAGAGAAGAAAAACAAGGATGTTGTTTCAAAAATAAATGTAGAATACATTAAAAATGGATTATGAGAAGATAAATTATTTTTAAAAAGAGCAATGAGTCCAATGCAGGCAATACTTATCAGGATTCCCCAACCACAGATTTTATAATACCGATTTCTACGGCTTTTCTTTAAGGCTTCTTTCTCAGAAACAGGTTTACCATCCTGTTTTTTATCACTTTTTTGAAAGAAATACAGACAAAATACTGCAAAAGATACGAAGAGTAGTCCAGCACTTGCATAGTGTACGCAACTGAACCATTCTTTATAGTTTTCACTTCCTATGGGAATATAAATATTACCCTCATACCCTTTTATTTCTGTTGGAAAAATAGCAACCAATACCGCCATTACTCCGGCAAAATTTGAAAGTCTGTTTTCATATTTATCTTTCCCTCTGTAGGTTGCAAACAATCCTCCCAATACACATAATGTTCCTACAAAAATAATGTGCCCGAAACTGTAATAATAATGGCTGATACTTACTTTAAGCGGATGTTCATCATTTAGGAAATAAGTTGTTGCAAACAGAAGAAATGACAAAAGAAATCCAAGTAATCCAATAAACATTCGTAATTGATAATAGGAGATCAGAACTCCATTATGATCGTCTTCTGCAGGCTTGTTACCATGAGTTTCCATAAGTTTGTTTTTTGAGGTTATAATGATATTGTTATTTTGTCGATAATTTTCACATTCTTGTCAGGATCCATTTTAAAATTGTCTCGGATAAATTTCTTAGGATCTTCTGTAAGCAATTCTTTTTGCAGATAAGATGCTTGTTTCTTTTTCAGCAAATTCATCCATTTGTATGTTTTTTTGATGGCCACTACGTAGATGACAATTTCTTTATCTGTTATTTTAAACTTCAGGAAGTTTTTATTTCCTGTGTTTATTTTTCCTGATGAAATTTCGGTTATATAAAATTTGAAAAGATGATAGCCTACAAGAATATACCACCCAAAAAGTATGGATTGCAAAAGAGCAGAAATGATAACCTGTACAATAAGATAATCATTATCTTTTGGGACTTTAAAAAAGTCTTTTACTTGATTAACAAACGATAAATGGCTGTCCTCTAAAGAAGTAAATCCGTATTTGGGAAATATCACAAACACCCACAGTTGAATAGCAAATGACAGTACAAACAGTGCTCCCCGCATCATTTTGCTCTTCCATTGTTCTTCTTCCGAACATTCTGTACTGGTGACTTTAGTGATGATAAAGTAAAATATCCACGGAATTACAAATAATATCAGCCATTTCAAAATAGAATCTGAATAGCAAAAGATACAGGTGATCAGTAATGAAAGAAAAAACAGCAATACGGTGAATTCATAATTAATAATAAAGAAAATAAGGTTCCAGAATGTTTTTTTACCTGACTTTTCTTTAGACGGGTATCTGCCATCCAGTTTATATTTCAGTTCTGTAGTCGTTACATTTTGTAAGATGGGAAGTGTGATTTCATCTTTTAAGAAGTCAGTAATATGTCCGAAAGCCCCTCCTCCCCCTGAAGTAATATAATGCTTGATTTCTTTGTCATAGCCTTTCTCATTTTCATCTAATTTATAATGGGAATAATGATGAATATCTCCTGTAAGTACTACATCAAAAATAATTTCTGATTTTATATTACCTGCTTCCAATTTTCTGACAGCTTCTTTCATCGTTCTGATGATATATTCCAGGCTATCCATACGCTGTCTTCTCTTGTGCCTGTCTTTTATATCATAATTATACCAATAGGGCTCTGCAATGAGCAGTATCACGTGGTTGACATCATTCCCTTTTGATATTTTTTCTACATACTCTGTGAAAAACGTCATTTGAGGGATATCAATATCACCAAGAAGCTGATTGTCTATTCCCATTAGATGCACATTTTTCCTTAATGAATAGGCAAAATAGCTTCTGTTCTGTACCGTTCTGTAGTTACTGATTTTACTTCTCTGGCACATCAGTCTGAAAAAAGCACTTAGCCCATCATACCAATCATGGTTTCCCGGTGTTGCAATGAGGATAGGCCCTGCCTCTCTTGTATCCGGAGCCACAAGTCTTAAAGGTCCTTTGAAACGGTCTCTGTAATTGACTTCAGAGCCTACGGGATATACCAGATCTCCTCCGATGACCAAAACGGACCCCTTTTTCAGTTTAATTTCAGCCTCATTCTCCCTATCTCTATCGAATTCATTTTTAAAAGAATAGGTATATACATCTCTTGTTAAATGATAAAAAACAGTGGTAGTCGCATCAAAACCATCCCCGGTATCTGCAATAAAATCAAACCAGAATTCTTCTTCTGATTCATCACAATTATTCTCTATGAGCTCTCTTCCGGTATCTTTTCCCAAAGCCGTCTGCATTTCTCTTTTGTCAATGATAGAAAGGATATCCGCAGAAAGAGAAACCATTCTAAAACTGTTCATCAGTCCGGTAAAATCAAACCATTTTACAGGCTTTTGAGGAATAAAGTAATAGGGATACTTCTCAAAAATATCTTTGAATATTTTCACTTTTTTAGCAGCATACAGACTGTCTTTACAATAAAATAGGATAAAAGCTGCTGCTACCAACAGTAAGAGGTAAAAAATAATTGTTTCCATCACATTATGGATTTTGTGTAGGTTTTCCTAAAGTTCTTATATTCAGAAGTTTTTTAAGCATATCAAACCAGAAACTGGAACCCAAGCTAATGGCAAAAGCTGTCAATAGAAATCCCAATATTCTGAAAAAAATGTCTTTAACATTGCTCTTATCATTTTCTTTTACCTGTCCAGGTTTAGCCTTTTCCCAGCCTAAAAGATTGTGAGACTCACTGAGCAACGTATTGTATTCTTTCTCAATTTTTACCGGCATGCTTAGTGAGTCTTTTGGACGTTCTGTAATTTCAGGATTCTTCTTCACATATTCGGCTGCGGATTCTACCAGTTCTTTCCTTAGTTTTTCATCACTGTTCAGCTTATCAATCATTCGTAAAGTATCTCCGTTTACAGCAAAGGCAATTACAAATCCCAATACCAATAGAATATATTGCACTCTTCTGGAATACCATGTATTGGCACGTTCCATACATTCGTCAAACCAATGAATGATCTCTTGTTTAAAATCTGTAATATTTCCGGCAGATTTTTTCAGCAAGAAAAGGAGGTGTGATTTTGTATTTTCCGAAAAAGAGGCCTGTTCTATTTTCTTTTGGATTTCCTCAAGGGAGTCTGAAAATTGTTTATCATTGATAAAACTTAAAAGAATGGCATAAAAGTCCTCTTTTTTAAGGTAGCTAGGCAGTTTTTTATACTTTTTAGAAAGCAATTGATCCAGATAAGACGAAGTGGACACATCATCCCCAAGAAAAAGAATGAGTGGCTGTTCATAAAACTCATTGATCTTCTCAGGATTTTTACTCTTATCAAAAAGCATTTTTTCTATTGTACTTTTCAACATTTCCCCTCTCATCCGAAAAAATGTTGAGATCATCTCCATTACGGTCATTGCAAAAATGCTAAGCAGCAGATATACAAAGACAAGCCCTATGGCTAATTCAATTAATTGAAGGTTCATGATTATGGATTTTTATTAGTTTATAATCAAATTTAGCAAATTAATAACCTCATTCATATAACACTTTTGTGGTATTTATTTATGGATAAAAATATTTATGAATACATATTTAAAATAAAATAATTAGATTTATTAACACTTTTACCATCACAAAACAATGAGTATAAAAAACAACACTTACCCTTCCAAGTATGCATTACCCAAAGGACTTTTCACCGTTGGGAAAACAAAATTCAAGTGGTATGATCTCGCAAATGATCCTACAGAAATCTCTCCGCAGGATATTCGTAATGCCAAAATATGTATTGAAAATGCTGAGGAAAATTTTCAGAACAAGGATGATCTGGGATTTATCATTATGCACCGTTGCGGAGAAAACTATCTTCTCTTGGTCTGTACATGGCAAAATGAAAATGAATTATGGGAAAGTGTTTACTATGATGGTTCCGGAAAATTTGAGATATGGGACAGAAACAAAACCCACCTCCCGACGTACTGCGTTTGGGAAATGGGTATTGTATATCATGAATCCCAGTCCTGGAAGAAATATCTTGGCTCCGAACGAGGAGAAAAAGATCAAGAGGAATATCTCAATGATTTCTTTGAGGGAGAAGTGTAGCGTCTTCTGCATTGTCATTGACTATGTCGAATCTTCGATTTCTGACGAAGGAAGATTCTTCTTTATGAGATTCTTCATTTCACTTCTGAACTACGTTCGCAGACCTTTAGTCTGTATTCAGAATGACATGAGCTATAAAAATTATTTTGTGACTTTTGTGGTTTAAATCCGAATTATTAGTTGGCTCTGTTTTTCTCATCAAACTTTACATTGCGCTCCATCCCTTTTACTTTTTTATTTCCAAAAGTATAAGTGGCGGATACGGTAAGTCTTCTGGCATCGTAATAATTATTATAAGAATGTGTTCCTGTGGTATAATATATTTCACCTACACTTTTTCCCTGCTTGAAAATATCGGAAACAAAAACATTCAGCTGAAGGCTTTTTTCCATAAGACTCAGTTTCAAACCTGTGGTAAAACTTCCGGCAAAATCCATGTATACATTTCCAGAATTGGAAGGCAGGCGGAACCAGTAATTCAGGATCAGCTGCACTGTTTTGCTTGGGTTGAGTGAGATATTATTCTGAAAATCGAAATCGTAACTATTCCCTTTTCTTGAAAGAGCATCAGTCGCAAAAACATCGGTGTTCATATAAGAATAATTGGCCGAATAATTAGCTTCCCATCTTTTGAAAAAAGTATCCGAATAGTTCAATGAAACTCCCATGCTGTTCTGATTGTAATAGTTTTCAAAAGTACTCACTCTATTTTCACCTTTCAGATTAGCCAATTGACCAAATGCGTCTACGGTTCTCTGAAAATAAGCTGATGCTGATAATTTTCCTTTATAGACATAGGAAAATTCAAAATTATGATTGATAGAGGGTTTCAGGAAAGGGTTTCCTGTAAAATAAGAATTGATGTTGATATACCAGCGGTACGGATTGATTGCCCGAAATCCCGGTCTGTTGATTCTTTTGGAATAATTCAGGTTGAAAGTATGGTTTTCATTACTTTTATAGGAAACATAGGCGGTAGGGAAAAACTTTCCGTAAGAATTTTCGGTCTGCTGTCCGGAGGTTAAAGAATTTCCATTCACAACAGAGTATTCATAGCGAAGTCCTGCTTTTGCCGACCATTTTTCATTGAAAGATTTTTCAAAGCTGATATAAGCCGCATAGTTTTTCTCGTTATACTCAAACTCATTGCTTTTCAGAGGATCTGTAATGTAGTTTCCGTTCGTTAGATTCTGATAGAAAATATTAGAATTATTATCAAAATTCGTGAATTTCACTCCTGTTTCAGTCTTTGCAAACGGGTAAGGAAGAGTAAGATCTGCCTGTCCGGAATAGATTTTATAATCGACCATTGATGGGGATTTTACGACAAAACGATCTCCAGAGCTTTCGGTGGTTGTAAAATCAATAGTAGTCTCAGGAACATTGGAAAAATAATTACCTGTAATGCTCAGTTTATTGTCTTGTTTCCCAAATTTAAGATCATAATACGCACTGGCTGTGTGCTGCTTGCTTGTAGCCCTGTGTTCCGCATAAGTAAGCAGTGTATTGGTATAATTACCATTCTGGAAGTAGTTTGAAGTATTCGTGATATCCATATTGGAATGCCCGAATCCGAAATCATAAATAAATCCAATATTAGACTTTTTGCCCAACTGATAATCTAGACTTAAGTTAGCCCCAAGCCCATCTCCAAAATCTCTTCTGTTATCATTGCTTTTAAGGCCGTCTGCACCTTCTATCCAATAGTTTTCGTAAGAATGTTTTTCATTTTTATTTTGTCTTAACTTCAATGAGGTGCGCAATTTTTCATTTTGATAGTTAACGGTTGCACTGTTTGAATTTCCTGTATAAGTTGCCTGCTGCAGACTGGAAGTAAAACTTCCGCTCCATCCGAGATTCTGATTTTTCTTTAAAACAATATTGATCAGACCACTGTTTCCCTGCGCTTCGTACTTGGCAGGAGGCGAAGTAATGACTTCAATCTTTTCTATATTTTCAGATCGAAGACTTTTAAGGTAAGTAACGAGTTCTGCATCTGACAAATTCAAAATTCGGTCGTTGATCATTACTGCTACTCCACTTTTTCCAACAATGGAAACTCCCGTGTTATCATCTACTTTTACCAATGGGGTTGTTGCAAGAGCATCCGCCCCATCCATTCCCTGTGAAGCAACTGAATTGGAAACATTGAAGACCAGTCTGTCTGCTTTTCTCTCAATCAGCTTTTTTCTGGCAGTAAGGGTAACGCCTTCAATCTGCTTTTCTTTCTTTTTTTCAATAAAAAAATCATGTTTCACAACTCCGTTTACAGTCAATTCTTTATTGGATATTTCTACACCATCCTGTATAAGCTTTATAGTATAGGTTCCGTTTTCTGAAAGTCTCAGTGAATAATTTCCTTTTTCGTCTGAAATGGCAGTCTGCTTCTTCTGATCTTTTACTGCGATCACCTCAACGTAAGGCACCGCATTTCCAGTTTGGGAGATTTTTCCTGTTATCGTTTGGGCAAATACAGCTGCCGGCAACAGCATAATTACAGAAAGTAAGGTCTTCTTCATGAATGTAATAGTTTTCTATAAGACAAGCTATCCGTCTCTTTTATTACATCTGTTCTACTGTTTTTCAATATCTTCGCTTTTATAAAATCAGAACATGAAAAAAGGGCTTATTGCATTTTCTTTATTTATTACTCAGATCATTTCCGCACAGAACTATTCACAATATGTCAATCCGTTTATAGGAACCGGAGGCCATGGCCATACTTTTCCGGGGGCTATCGTTCCATTTGGGATGGTACAGCTTTCTCCGGATACGAGAATTAACGGAAGCTGGGACGGATGCAGCGGATATCATTATTCAGATTCTGTGATCTATGGTTTTTCTCATACTCACCTCAACGGAACAGGGGTTTCAGATTACGGAGATATTATGCTGATGCCCACGATGGGAAATCCGAGCCTGAGCAGTAAAGAGTATTCTTCAAAGTTTTCGCATAAAAATGAAAAAGCAACGGCAGGATTCTATGCTGTCAAATTAGACAAAAATAACATTGATGTTCGTCTTACTACTACCAAAAGAGTAGGCTACCACGAATATACATTCAACAGTGCTGGAAATGCCAATATCATTTTAGACCTCAACCACAGAGATAAGCTTCTGGATGGTGAAGTAAAGGTCATTGATGACAAAACCATTGAGGTTTTCAGAAGAAGTGAAGCCTGGGCTACCAACCAATATATCTACGCCAGAATTGAGTTTTCAAAACCTATGAAAATTTCAAAAAAAGAGGTTAACGGGAAACAAGAAACCCATCTTTTTACCGGGACAAAGCTTGCGCTGGCATTTTCAATCCAAGTTAAAAAAGGAGAAAAGATCAATGTAAAAGTGTCCATTTCTCCTACAGGCTATGAAGGAGCAGGAAAAAATATGCTGGCAGAAGGACAATCTAAAGATTTTGAAGCCGTAAAAAAGCAAGTGGAAGCGGACTGGGATAAAGAACTTTCAAAAATTGAAGTGAAGTCTGATGATAAAAATAAATTAGCCGTTTTTTACACCGCTTTATATCATGTGTTTACACAACCGAACATCAATATGGATGTTGACGGAAGATATCGAGGCAGGGATAATAAGCTTTATAACACAAATGGCTTTGATTATTATACGGTATTCTCTCTTTGGGACACCTTCAGAGGCGCTCATCCGCTGATGACTTTAATTGACAAAAAAAGGACTGCTGATTTTATCAATACCTTTATTAAACAATACGAACAAGGTGGGAAACTTCCTGTATGGGAACTGGCTTCCAATGAAACAGAGTGTATGATCGGCTACCACTCCGTTTCTGTGATTGCAGATGCTATGGCTAAAGGAATTCAGGGGTTTGATTATGAAAAGGCATTTCAGGCAGCCAAAGGTTCAGCGATGCAGGATATTTTCGGATTGAATGCTTATAAACAGAATAATTATATCAGTATCGATGATGAGCATGAAAGTGTTTCCAAAACAGTAGAATATGCTTATGACGACTGGTGTATTGCCCAGATGGCAAAAATTTTAGGCAAAAAAGAAGACTATCAGTATTTCATGAAACGTTCTCAGAACTGGAAAAATCTCTATAACCCAAAAACGGGTTTTATGCAGCCAAGAAAGAACGGAAACTGGTATGAACCATTTGATCCCAGAGAAGTCAACAACAATTATACGGAAGGAAACTCATGGCATTATTCTTATTCTGTACAGCAGGACATTCCAGGGCTTATTGCTGCCCATGGAGGAAAAGAAAAATTTGAACAGTTCATTGATGCTATTTTCACTGCTCCGGATACAACAACGGGAATAGAGCAGGTAGACATCACAGGATTGATGGGTCAATATGCTCAGGGAAATGAACCAAGCCACCATATTGCGTATCTGTACAATTTTGTAGACAAGCCTGAAAAAACAGATGCCAAAATAAAATACATCCTTGATAATTTTTATAAAAATACTCCTGACGGACTCATTGGAAATGAAGACTGCGGGCAGATGAGCGCCTGGTATGTTTTAAGCTCAATGGGAATCTATTCTGTTACCCCGGGACTTCCTGAATGGGAAACGACAACACCTTATTTTGATGAAATTAAAATTCACCTTGAAGATGGTACTACGCGAACGATTACTAAAAATACAGGCAGAGCGGAACTTAAAAAACTTGGATTTGAAAATGTAAAATCTGCTAAGGATTTTAAATATACAGAACAAACGGCTTCACCTGTTATCGCAGCCGATAGAATCTTCGATTTTTCTACCAAAGTTGAGATCACTCCATTGAACCCGAGTGACAAGGTCTATTATATGACCATGGATGATAGTGACAGCAACAAAAGAAAGACCTTCTCTACCTACAAAGGACCATTTTCTATCACAAAAACAACCCAGGTGATAGCCTATGCTGAAAGAAACGGAGAGAAAAGCTCTGTGACAACCGCCAATTTTAACAGAAGACCTAATTATTGGGATATCAATATCCTTTCAAAAGTAACTCCACAGTATAGCGCTACCGGAAAGCTGGCTCTTATTGACGGGATCAGAGGGGATGTCAACTGGAGAAAAGGTGAATGGCATGGATATCAGGGACAGAATTTTGAAGCCATCATTGATTTTAAATCTCCTAAGCAGATTAATTCATTATCTTCCTCTTATCTTCAGGACAGCAGAGCATGGATTCTGATGCCTAAAAAAGTGGAATATTATGCTTCCATGAACGGCAAAGATTTTATCCTTCTGAAAACCATCGATAATGACATTGATCCTAAGGATGAAAAGGTACAGATCAAAGATTTTTCTACTGAAATTCTTCCTACCGAAGCCCGATATATCAAAGTAAAAGCCTACTACTTCGGAAAACTTCCGGAATGGCACCAGGGTGCCGGAGGAGATGCTTATATTTTTATTGACGAAATTGCTGTAAAGTAAGGAAGGTGGAAGAGTGAAGCTGGAGGTTTCTATTTGCCTGATTACTTTTTAAAGCTGGCTTGAAGAAAGGTTAGAATTAAAAATTCGATAAATAAACATAGATTAATCTTTAGTCTTTCAGTAACATCCTTCCTCCAGCATCAAGCATCCAACCATAAAAAATCGCCCTTCAAAAATTCGAAGGGCGATTTTTTATTAATTCATTTTTTCCGACCATTGCAGGACTTCTGGAAGCTCCATATCAGAAAATTCGATGTGGATTACTCTTCTCTTTTTTCCGTTGGTTGTTCGGTTTGAACCGTGAAGAGTCAAAGGCTTCATAATCATAATTCCACCCTTTTCTACGTTGCAAATTTCTTCTGTTTCTACAGTCCAGTCTATAGTTTCAGGTCTGTAAATGCCTTTTGCATGAGATTTTGGAACTACTTTCAAAGCTCCGTTATTTTCATCTGTATCATCCAGATGGATTCTGATGGTATAGATATTTTCCAAAATATCTAGTGGAGGCTGAACGGCAAACTGATTCTTCTTGGTAGTCCAGGGACCGAAATCGGGCAGATCCAGTTTTTTATCAACGGAAATTGTCAGATCCTGATGATAGGCTACATACCAGTTGGAGGTTTCAGGCTTATCAAAATAGATGCTTTTTACCACAAAATATTTTTCTCCGAAGATTTCTTTAACCACTTTCTGAATATTGTCATTGAAAACAAGGTCTCTGATTTCGGGAACTTCTTTTAAAAACTGTCTTATTGCAAACAGGTCTTCAGATTTTCTGAAATTCTCTTTTGAGGTATCTATATGCTTCAGAACATGGTTTATTTCATCAAGCTCTTTCTGTGAAAACATAGCATTGATAACAGCAAAGCCATATTCTTGAATATGGCTTTTATTGTTTTCTAAGTTATTTAAACTCATTGATATTTAAATTTTGTCTAATGGCTCAGTTAATTGTCCTTCCCATTTCGAAACTGCTGAAGTAGCCAATGTATTTCCTAATACGTTCGTCATACTTCTACCCATATCACAGAAATGGTCAATTGGTAAAATCAAAGCAATTCCTTCCGGCGGAATACCAAACATAGAACATGTTGCCACAATAATAACCAAAGAAGCTCTTGGAACACCGGCAATCCCTTTTGAGGTAAGCATCAATACCAAAAGCATGGTGATTTGTTGTCCAAGGCTCATTTCAATCCCGTAGATCTGTGCAATAAAGATTGAAGCAAATGTCATATACATCATACTTCCATCCAGATTGAATGAATATCCCAGGGGTAAAATAAAGGATACTACTCTGCTGTTACACCCGAATTTTTCAAGCTCTTCCACCAATTTCGGGAATACAGCTTCTGAACTCGTTGTAGAGAAAGCGATCAGCAATGGCTCTTTAATTCTTCTTAAAAGGTCAAAAAGACGGTTTCCTAAGATAAAATATCCTACCAGTAAAAGAACCAGCCAAAGAACTGCTATAGCAAAGAAGAAGTCTCTCAGATAAATAGCATATACTTTGAAGATCTCAAAACCATTGGTAGCCACTACTGCTGCAATAGCTCCCAATACTCCCAACGGAGCAAACCACATGATATACCCTACCATTTTAAGGATCGCATGAGCGATGATATCAAAAAGCTTCACTACAGGCTTAGAATACTCTTCCCCTAAATTCGCCAGTGCAACTCCAAACATCACAGCAAATATCACGATCTGCAATACTTCATTGGTAGCAAAGGCTTCAAATAAACTTTTAGGGATCATATGCTTTACAAAGTCTTCCATGGAAAAACTTTTGCTGCTTTTAAGAAGTTCATCAGCAGAGGCTACGTCCTGAATCGGCAATTTTGTAACATGTCCCGGTTCCAGCCAGTTAACGAGGATCAACCCTATGAAAAGGGAAACCAGAGAAGCTGAAATAAACCAAAGCATGGCTTTTGTTCCTACTCTTCCGATCATTTTAATATCACTCATTTTGGCAATACCCACCACCAAAGTCGTAAAAACCAAAGGAGCAATAATCATCTGTACCAATCTGATAAAAACCGTTCCCAACAGTTTTATGTTTTTGGAAAAAGGTTCTGCATTTTCAGGATATTTCACATGTACAATACCTCCAATTCCTACTCCCACAAGAAGGGCAATGATAATTGCTATAAAAAGTTTATTCTGTCCTTTCATATATATAGTTCAATTTGCGCAAATATAATGGTTTTTCAATTGGCAGAAGATTTTCTTCAAATAGGATTAATTTTACATTAAGTTTTTGATCCCTAAAAATTAAAACCCTGATTTAGAAAATATTGTAAAAAAATTAAGAAACATTTATTGAATTTTTATTCTTTTGGTACAAATTTTATTATTACATTTGATTGTATAACAACATTAATAAATATACAATATGAAAAAAACTATTGCAATGGCTGCATTAGCTGTAGCTGTATCTTTCGGTGCTATTTCTTGTAAAAAGAAAGTTTCTGATGCCGATCTTCAGACTCAGGCTACAACGGTAGTAACTACTAATCCCAACGCTTCTGTTGAAGTAAAAGAAGGTGTAGCTCACTTAGGCGGAACTTTCGCAGATCAACAATCTAAAGATGCAATGATTGCAAAATTAAAAGCGATCAACGGTGTAAAAGACGTAATGGATATGTCTACTGTTGCAGCGGCTACTCCTATAGCACCTGTTGAAACTTCTTCTGCTGTAGATCCTGCTGTTCAGAAAAAAGTTCAGGATGCGGTGAAGGATTTCCCTTCTGTAAAAGTAGAAGTTGTAAACGGACAGCTTACTCTTACAGGAAGCGTTTCCGGCCTACAGGCTAGAAAAATCAAAGAATCTGTAGATGCTTTGAAAATCGGAAAGTATAACAACAACCTAATCGTAAAATAATTTAGAAATGGGCGAATTACAAGATAAATATTCAAGTGTAGTTTCAGCGGCACAGTCTGCAGGAATCTCAAACCTTCAGGTTCAGGAGCAGGATGGAATTCTTTATGTTTCCGGAAATGCTTCCAATACTGCGGCTAAAGATGCTGTATGGAATGCTTTAGGAGCTATTGATTCTACTTATTCTGCTTCAGATATCAATATTGACGTTCAGGTTGCAGGTCTTACTTCAGGAGCTTCTTTAACGGTTGCTACTGAAGATTCTAACCTGAATATCAGACAGGAACCTTCTACTGAAGCTGCCGTTGTAGGTAAAGCTGCTAAAGGTGCTTCTGTAACACTGATTGAACAAACTTCTGATGACTGGTGGAAAGTAAAAACGGCTGACGGTCAGGAAGGATATGCTTATTCAAGATATTTAAGAGCATAATTTTTATTAAAAAATAATAAATTTTCACAAAAAAAGCATAGAGACATCCCAACTTTGGGATGTTTTTATATTTTTACGGCTCTGAAAAAAAAACTAATGAAGAAAACTCTAATGTTATTGGCTTTGATGTTCACTGCCTTTATCTTGCATGCACAAAAATTACACCTAGACGGGAAAATCTTAGATTCTGAAAAGAAAGCGATAGAAAATGCCACCGTCTATCTTTTAAAAGAAAAAGATTCATCCATTGTCAACTACACAGCCACCAATAAAGAAGGTAAATTCTCACTGAAACTGGATGATATGAAAGAACCTTCTATTCTGAAAATTGATGCTGATAAATTATCTTCCTTTTCTAAAAAATTTCAAAAAATAGATCAGTCATTATCCCTGGGAGATATTCAGCTTGAAAAGCAGGGTATCGTTAATGCTATTGATGAGGTGAAAATCACCGTATCTCCTGTAAAGATTAAAAAAGACACCATTGAATTCAGTGCAGCCGCGATCAAAGTACGTCCTGACAGTAAAATTGAGGAACTTCTGAAGCAGATCCCCGGTGTAGAAATCAGCAATGATGGGAAGATTACAGTTAATGGCAAAGAGGTAGATCAGATCATGATCAACGGAAAACCTTTCTTTGATAAAGATGGTAAAATTGCCCTTCAGAACTTACCTGCGGATATCATCAAAAATATTCAGTTTACAACAACCAAAACAAAGGAAGAAGAGCTCAGCGGAAAAACTGCCAAATCTCAGAATACCACCATCAATTTTAATATTGACGAAAAGAAAAATAAAGGGTTGCTGACAAGGCTTACGGTCGGCTACGGATCAGACAAGAGGTATGAAGGAAGCGGACTGGCCAGCTATTTTAAAGGCGACACAAAAGTAAGCATCCTTGCCTCTTCCAATAATATCAATTCTCAGGGGTTTTCCAGAGATGAGGTTTTCGACAGTATGGGGAACGGCCGAAATGCCTGGATGATGCAGGGAGGATCTGTCTCTACGACTGGAAATGTCACCTATTACAATCAGGGAGGGAGTACACGAGGAGTTCAGAGATCTACAACAATAGGTATGAATTACAGCGACAAACTGGGAAAAGATGCTGATCTGGACTCTTTCAGTCTGATGCATTCGGATTCTAATACCGAAACAAGATCCAAAGTTTCAAGGTCTACACTTCTGCCTAGCTATACCCTTCAGACCAATTCTGAAAGCAACGGCGAAAATGAATCCAAACAATACAGTTTCGATGCTTCAGCCAAAATCAAACTCGATTCTCTGACAAGTATTTACATTTCACCAAGATTTAGCAAAAACAGCAGTTTCAGTTTTAATAATTCACAATCATCTAGTTTGAAGAATGGCAGTCTTTTGAATGAAAGTAATTCTTATTCTCGTAATGATTCAGAAAACAACTCATTTAATCCTTACATCTATTTTTCAAGAAAATTCAAGAAAAAAGGACGAGTACTTTCAGCCAATATGAACAGTTCAATTTCTGAGTCTACAAGGGATAATCTCAACCAATCACAGAACACATTCTATCAGGAAAATGCAACGACTGTTGACAACAGAGATCAATTAGCCAGAAATAAAAATCAGAACAGTACTTTTAATTTCAGGGCAGGATATACAGAACCTGTTTCTGATTCGTCTAGCGTAAGCTTTGAAGTAAAATACGAAACAAGATCAGCCAGAGATCTGAGGAATGTGAACGATTTTGATAATGCTACAGGAGATTATACCAAATACAACCAGCTTTTATCCAACAATATGAAGCAGAGAATCAATCAAATTTCTCCTGAAATCACTTATCAGATTAGCAAAAACAAATTAAATTTCTGGGCTACTGCAAATCTTGATATTTCGGATATGAAAGTAAACTCCATCTATAACGGACAGCAATATGATCTTCAGAAAAGTTTTGTATTGCCTGAATATAATCTAAACCTTTATTACACACTGGGAGAAGGGAAAGTTTTAAGTGTTTACAACTATGCCAACTTTACAATTCCTACTGCAGAGCAACTGACTCCCTATAAAGATGAGTCTAATCCTTTGGCTACCTTTCAGGGAAATCCTGATTTGAAAAATACATGGACTAACAACCTTTATTTGTATTTCAACAATTATAACAAAGTAAAAGATCTGAGCTACTATTTTAATATTGGTTTTACCTACAGAAATAATGACATTATCAATTTTACTAAATATGATAATGCCGGAAAACAAATTGTTACCTATGATAATGTAAGTGGAAATAAAAGCATCAACGCTGGCGGAGGTTTCAGTAAGACTCTGAAATGGAAAAATAACAAACTGACCATCAACCCGAGATTCAGCATGAATTATGCTTACAATAATGGTTTTATTGACGGACAATCTTTTACCAGTAATTCTTACAACCTTAATCCCGGTCTTAATCTTATCTATGAAATCAAGGATAAAATGACCATTAAACCTTCCTACAGACTTGGATACAGCTTTTCAAATTACACCAATTACAATGTGAAGAGTGTCAATACCGCCAATCAGGCATTGAAGCTGGAACTGACCAATTATATGCTGCAGGGTAGATTTGTATTTGGAAATGATTTTGAATACAATACCAATTCTAATATTGCTCCGGGTTTTAAAAAGGATTTTTACTTCTGGAATACCAGTCTGGGCTACTCATTCTATAAAAAACAGTTTACAGCAAAAGTGAAAATCTATGATGTATTAAATCAAAATCAAAGTGTAAAAAGAACCATCACAGATTCTTATTTTGAAGACCGTGAAGATCTGATTCTGAAACGATACATCATGTTCTCCATCAGTATGAAACTGAATAAGTTTGCTGGTAAAAAAATGTAAAAGAATCAACTTTTACTTATATTTTTTTCTGATAATAGCCGGACTTTTCCGGCTATTTTTATGGATATGTATCTGCTTTTGAAAAACTTTGATTTTTCACGGAAATTACAATTGATGTGATAAAAATCTCCTCTTTTGAAAGAGGAAAATTTGACAAATCTTATGGGATGGTTAACCACAATAGAGTACTTCATTTTAGTGAAATTTCATAACAAAACCCTTTTTAAAAGAAGATTCATTCAGGAAAGTTTTTTATTTTTAAATTAGCAGTAAATTTTTTTTATGAAAATCCATATTTCAATATTATGTATTCTTTTTTTCATTCTTGGAAAAGCTCAGAAGACAGAGCAGAAAGATACTTTCGTTAAAGACAATTTCACCAAGAAAGAATTTTATATTCCAATGCGTGATGGAGTGAAGCTTTTCACAGCCGTGTATATCCCGAAAGATATATCAAACAAGAACAAATATCCGTTTCTGATGCAGAGAACCTGCTACAGCGTTGCACCCTACGGAGAAAATGAATATAAAACAAAGGTAGGCCCCAACACCTATCTTATGAAAGACAAGTATATTTTCGTGTATCAGGATGTCCGTGGAAGATATATGAGTGAAGGTACATTTACCAATATGACTCCTCAGGTAGAGCGTAAAACCAAAAAAGATGTTGACGAAAGTACAGATACTTATGATACCATAGAATGGCTTTTGAAAAACATCAAAGACAACAATGCTAAAGTGGGTCAGTTTGGAACGTCTTACCCTGGATTTTACACAGCTGTAGGGACACTTGCACAGCACCCAGCTCTGGTTGCGTCCTCTCCTCAGGCTCCAATTTCTGATTTCTGGAATGATGATTTCCTTCACAACGGAAGATTTATGCTTGGATATTTCAGAACCTTTCCTGTATTTGGAGTTCAGAAAACAAAACCGGAAGACAAAGCCTGGTATATGGATTCTTTCATCAAACAGACTTCTGAAGATGGCTTAAAGTTCTACAGAGATCTTGGAACATTGAAAGATGCCTATGAAAAATATTATAAGAATAATTTCTTCATGACAGAAATTATGAATCATACCAACTACGATGAATTCTGGCAAAAAAGAAATCTTCTGCCTCATTTGAAGAATATCAATCATGCTGTAATGACTGTGGGTGGATGGTTTGACGCTGAAGATCTTTCCGGTCCTTTAAATATCTATAAGACCATTGAAAAAACAAGTCCTAAAGCAAAAAACACCATTGTAATGGGACCTTTCTCTCATGGTGGCTGGTCACAGGAGCAAGGAAAACATTTCCATAGTGAAACCTATTTTGGTGACAGCATCGCAACTTATTACCAGAAAAATGTTGAAACAAAATTCTTCAACCACTATCTGAAAGGCAACACAAAAGAAGATGCCGGACTTCCTGAAGCACTGATGTATGATACCGGAGCTAAAGAATGGAAAGAATTTGCTTCTTATCCGCCTAAAAATGCTCAGAAAGTGAATTTCTATTTAGCAGATAAAACCTTAAAAAAATCATCAGGACAAGGGTATTCTGAATATTACAGCGATCCTAACAACCCTGTTTTAAGTTCAGATCATTTAAAAGATTTCAATGGATTCACTCCAAAAAATTATATGTCAGAAGACCAGAGATTTGCAGTAGGAAGACCTGATGTATTAACGTTCACTACTGATGTGTTGACTGATGATATTGCGTTTGCCGGAGAGATAATGGCCAAACTGAATATTGCGTCTACGTCTACAGATGCCGATTTTGCAGTAAAATTAATTGATGTGTATCCTGAAGATTTCAAGCCTGCAGAAAAGAAAGATGGAGTTATCTATGGTAACTACCACCAGATGGTAAGAAGTGAGATCATGCCTGCAAGATTCAGAAATACGAGAGAAAAGGGAGAAGCTCTGGTTCCTAACCAGAAAACGGCTGTTAACTTCAGACTTCAGGATGTGGTTCATACATTCAAAAAGGGACATAAGATCCAGATTCAGATCAGCAGTACATGGTTCCCGCTTTTCGCTATCAATCCGCAGAAATTCATGGATAATCCAAATTTTGCAACGAAAGAGGATTACACCAAAGCATTTATCAAAGTATATGATGACAGCTCTATTGAAGCTGAAATTTTAAAATAAATTGAAAAAGCTGTTCGTTTGAACAGCTTTTTTTATTTTTGAGAACTTGATTAGGTTTTGGCTAAAGCCAGATGAATTTGTTGTTTTGTTCAAGTGGGCTAAAGCCCACTCCTATTGATTCATAAACAATAAGCTTAATCTTCAATCGTTCTGAAGGTCAGATTTACTCTGGGAGTTTTCACTTTTGTAGTGGGTGGAAGTCTGTGAAGCCAATTGTCCTGAGTGATTCCTTTCATAATTAATAAACTTCCGTTTTCCAGAAATATTTCTACCTTTTCTTTGGTGGTTTTATGCTTAAATAAAAATTTCCTTTCAGCTCCAAAAGTAAGGGAAGCAATCGCACCATGCTTTTTTAAGTCTGTCTCACCATCGCTGTGGTAAGCCATACCTTCATTTCCGTCATGGTATAGATTCAGCAGGCATGAATTGTAAGTTTCACCTGAAACTTCTTCACATCTTTTCTTCAGCTCCAATAATTCAGGAGTCCATAATTTGGCATATTTTGTCCTTTTTGAATAGGTATATTCAAAAGGTTTATCTCCAAACCAGGCGACTTTTCTCTTGGTTAAAATCAATTTCCCAAAGATTAATGCTTCATCATTTTCCCACGGAATCTGATTCAATAGATAATCATAATAAAAATCTGATTTTTCTTTTGAAAAAACCTTTCCGTAATAATGAACAGTTCCGTCATGCGGGAGAACATTGAGTGGGTAATCTGATATATCTTCGAAGAGACTCATCATCGTTTTTTAATTAAATGCTTTTATCATTAAACACAAATGACACCAATATTGATCACAAATCACACGAATTTTCACATCAATAGAAACGGACTTTAGTCCGTTAAATAAAAAATGGCTCAATCCATTGGCTTTAGCCAAAACTTAAATTTAACATTTTTCAACCGCAAAAATCTCAACAAGATTTTACACTTAAGTTTTTTAAAGAATAATCACTTCCTATAAAAGGACACTTAAGTTTTTGAAAATCTTCGATTTCATTTTTATGGTGAAAATATTTTATGAATAGACTTGTGAACCCTCCCAGCCCATCATCAGCTGTTTCCTTTCAATTCCCCAACGATACCCGCCGAGATGTCCGGTAGACTGTATTACACGGTGACATGGAATAAGAAATGCTACAGGATTGCTTCCTATGGCTGTTCCTACTGCTCTGGATGCTTTCGGATTTCCTATTTTTTCTGCCAGGCTGCCATATGTAGACAGTTTTCCCATCGGAATTGTCAATAGACTTTCCCAGACTTTAAGCTGAAAATCGGTGCCTTTTAAGTGTAATTTTATCGTGTTGAGTTTCGTCCAGTCTTTATCGAATATGGACAATGCGTTCTTTTGAAGTGCATCTTGTTTTTCAATAAAAGAAGCATTGGGGAACTTCTTTTCCAGCTCCCCTAATGCTGTTTCTTTATCGTCTTCAAAAGCCATATAGCAGATTCCTTTTTCTGTGGAAGCTACCAGTATATTTCCGAAAGGACTTTCGGAAAAACTGTAATAAATACTGAGGCTTTTTCCGCCGTTTTTATATTCTGCTGGAGACATTCCTTCTATCTTTACAAACAGGTCATGAAGCCTGCTGGTACTGGAAAGTCCTGTCTCATAAGCGGTATCAAACAAACTTGCTTTTTCTTCCTTTAATAAATTTTTAGCATGTTCAAGACTGATGAACTGCAAAAATTTCTTAGGACTTGTTCCCGCCCAATCTGTAAAGATCTTCTGAAAATGGGCCGGACTCAAGTGAATATTTTCTGCCACTTCCTCCAAACTTGGCTGAAGCCTGAAATTGCTCTGGATATATTCTATCGCTTTGGCAATTCTGTTATAATCTATCTGACTTTGTGTGGACATCATACTATTGTTTTTACCTCACAAATTTCCAAAGAATACATGACAGAAAAAATCCGATTCTTGCGGAATATTAGTTGTTGTTATAAATATCGTTGTAAGCAAGCATTTTGTAATATAATTTAGCCGCCAGGAAAGCTGTTGGCTTAGCCATTGGAGAATCCATTAATTCTACAATATCAAACGCTACTACGTTACATTTTTCAAATACTTTTCTTAATAATTCCAATGTTGGGTACCACTGTAATCCACCTGGTTCAGGAGTTCCTGTAGAAGGAGCGATAGAAGGGTCGAAAGCATCAAGGTCAATGGTAATATATACATTTCCTGAAACTTTTTCCAATACATCATTCACCCAGTTTTCGTTGTTCGCAATTTCATGAGCAAAGAATACTCTTCCTTCCGGCAGATACTGAGCTTCTTCAATATCCATAGAACGGATTCCCACCTGTACAAGGTTATGTTTCTGGTTAGCTTCAAATACAGCACAAGCATGGTTTGAAGTAGAACCATGGAAATCAGGACGTAAGTCTGTGTGAGCATCTAGTTGAAGAACGGTAAGGTTTTCAAATTTCTCTCCTACTGCACGGATAGAACCGATAGAAACAGAGTGTTCTCCACCAAAAAGAGTGAATACTTTTCCTTCATTGTTCAAAAGTTCTTTTGTTTTCTGATAAACAGCTTCTGTCATCGCTTCCGGAGTTGAGTTTTCAGAAACGTCTCCTGCTAAATAAACTCCCTGAAGGTAAGGTTCTGTTTGTATTTCAATGTCATAAAGCTCCATGTTTTCAGAAGCGTTTAAGAATAATTCAGGACCTTTATCAGCTCCTTTACCCCATGTTGAAGTTCCATCATAAGGAACAGTTACCAACATTACTTTTGAATTCTCTAACGTTGCGTTTTCCTCGGGAATTCCTGCGTATGTTCTCATGCTTTATTTAAAAATTTTAATGTTTTAAAATTGAAATATTGGTCACAAAGATACGAAGAGTTTACGAGTTGGAGAGTAATAGTGTTGGAGAGTTTATGAGTTAAAGACTCTCCCTTTGCTATCTGTTATCTGCTCCCTAAAACCTATTATCTCTTACCTCTTCCCTTTCCACTTTCAACTCAAATAGCTATTTTTGTACAAAACTCATAATATGCCTTTAAAAGCTGTTCTTTTCGATATGGATGGAGTAATTGTAGATACAGAACCATTGCATAGAAAAGCTTATTTCAAAACTTTTGATGAACTGGAAATTGCCGTTTCCGAAGAGCTATACACCTCTTTTACCGGGGCTTCCACCAAAAGAGTCTCTGAAACTTTGATTAATGAATTCAATTTAAATCAAACTTACGAAACCATTGCGCAGATCAAAAGATCTCATTTCAAAGATTACTTTTATAATGATGATGAATTTGACTTAATCCCGGGGGTAAGACAGCTTATTGAGCATTATCATGAAAATGGAATCAAGCTGATACTGGCTTCTTCTGCTACGATGACAACGATCAATATGGTTTTTGAAAAGTTCGGGCTTGAGAAATATTTCAGCGGAAAAATCAGCGGTGCCGATCTGAAAGAATCAAAACCTCATCCTGAAGTTTTCTTACTGGCTGCGGAGATGGCTGGTGAATCGGTAGAAAACTGTATGGTAATTGAAGATTCCACCAATGGAATTCTGGCTGCCCACAGAGCGGAAATTTTCTGTGCAGCCTACAGAAGTCCTCATTCAAAAAATCAGGATTATACATTGGCGGATACCGTAGTTTCTGATTATGAAGAATTGGAACTGGATAAAGTTTCAAAATATTTTTAAATAAAAAAGCTCTCAGAAATTATCCTGAGAGCTTTTGTTTTGTATGTACTTTGCCATCTGAACAAAGTGAAGATTCTTAACTTTACTTAATCCTTAATAAAAAACTTAATGGTTAAATTTTAAAACATTAAGTTTCATTCAGTGGTTAAGATTATTAAAGCGAGATTGCTTTGTCACTTCCGTTCCTCGCAATGACATTATTTATAACCGAGAATTTTCAAGATATCTTCAGGTTCCTGTTTTTCACGGAAAATCTCGTATTGCAATTCACCGTTTTCATCTTTCTGAATCAGAACATGTCTCGGCTGAGGCATCAGACAGTGGTGAACACCACCGTATCCTCCGATTGTTTCCTGATAAGCTCCCGTATGGAAGAATCCTATATATAAAGGTTTTGTATCACTGAAAACCGGTAAATAAATCGCATTGGTATGCTGCTCAGAGTTATAATAATCATCTGAATCACACGTCAATCCACCTAAGAATACTCTTTCATAAGTATCTTCCCAACGGTTCAGCGGAAGCATGATAAAGTGTCTTGAAATAGCCCATGTATCAGGAAGAGTGGTCATGAAAGAAGAATCAATCATATTCCACTTTTCTCTGTCATTCTGACGTTTCTGAGAAATAATTTTATAAAGGTTTGCACCACTTTCTCCTACGGTAAAGCTTCCGAACTCAGTATAGATGTTAGGTTCTTCTACCCCTTCTTCTTCACAGAATTTTTTGATCTGAGAAACGATTTCTTCTACCATGTACTGGTAATCATAATCGAAGTTCAAAGAAGTTTTGATAGGGAAACCACCTCCGATATTCAATGAATTTACTTCGGGAGCAATTTTCTTCAAACGTGCATATACACGAAGACATTTGTACAATTCGTTCCAGTAGTATGAAGTATCTTTGATCCCCGTGTTGATAAAGAAGTGAAGCATTTTCAATCTTGCATTCGGGTGTTCAGCAATCTTCTGACTGTAGTAAGGAATGATATCTTTATATCCGATTCCTAATCTTGAGGTATAGAATTCGAACTTCGGTTCTTCCTCTGATGCAATTCTGATTCCGATATTAAACGTGGAATCAATACTTTCAGTAAGTTTGTCCAATTCTCTGTAATTATCAAGAATCGGAGTAATATTTTCAAAACCGTTATTGATCATATCTGAAATTTTTGTCAGATAATCATCCGTTTTGAAACCATTACAGATTACTTCAATGTTTTTATCTACCTTCTCTTTTTCATAAAGAGATTTTACAATATCCATGTCATAAGCAGACGATGTTTCTATCGAAATATCATTCTTCAATGCTTCTTCCAATACGAAATTGAAATGACTGGATTTTGTGCAATAGCAGTAGGTATAATTCTTTTTATATCCGGTTTTTTCAAAAGCTTCTTTAAACCAGCTTTTGGCTTTCTGGATATTTTGAGAAATTCTCGGCAGATAGCTAATCTTTAGCGGAGTGCCAAATTGTTCAACTACATCCATCAATGGAACGTCGTGAAACAACAAATTGTTCTCAGATACATTAAATTCCTCTGTAGGGAAATACAATGTCTGATCAATAAGTTCCGAGTACTTTATTTTCATTTCTAAACAAGTGAATTAAGAAATGCAAAATTGCTAAAAAAGTTTGATTTTTAGGTGTTAAAATTATCATAATTTTAAATAAAGCCCCAATATCATATCTTGTGAAAATTTATCTCTGATAATCAGTAGGTAAACTTTTGAATATATTCATTCCTTTTGACGTCTGAAATGCCCAGTACCTGCTGAATATAGGCATCTGTAGAGCCATACTTTTTATTGATCTCTTCAAAAGCGGCATCAAGGTATCTTTTTTCTACCCAGCTCAGTTTTTCCAGCACCTTCAAATCCATCTTTGGATAAAGGAAATGTAGATTATTGGCAAGGCGGAGTCTTTTCTGAACAAGATCTTTCCTATAATTGTTGGATAAAAGATATTCGTTATAAATGGTCTCTTTATCAAATTTCAGAATCGTAAGAATCAATGCTGTTGTAATTCCTGTTCTGTCTTTTCCGGCCGTACAGTGATAAAGAATCGGATCTTTGGATTCCAGAATTTCTGTGATAATCCTCTTTATCGTTTCCGGATTTTCTGTAACGTATTCACGGTAGAAGTCGATCATTCTTTTGTCGGCATCGGAAGCGTTCACTTTACCTTTAAGGACAAGTTTTTTCGCCTGAGCAAGCTGATCACCTTCATCTTCAAATGCTGAATATTTTTTATAAACAATTTCTGCAGGAAGCTGATCCGGGCTCTGAGATATTTCTTTTGAATTTCTAAGATCAATAACTTCTTTTATGCCCAGTTTTTCAATATCATCAAAAGATTTCTTTTTCAGCTTATGAAGATGGGCACTTCTATACAGCTTACCTGATTTTAAAGTTCTTCCTTCTGTATTTTTAATATTTCCTACCATTCGGAAATTATTCACTTTCTTAATCTGAATTACTTTTTCAGTTTCATTTTTTCCATATTCAGGGGTTTCAAAATGTTGTGTTTTGCATGAGAAAATACAGCATAATGAAATGGTGAAAACTGATATTTTGATTAATGTATTCAATTGTTTTTAATAAGTTTTGGCTAAAGCCAGTGGATTGGTATATTTTGTATCAAATGGGCTAAAGCCCATTTCTATTAATATCTCATTAGATCCTTTTAATAGATTGTCGGATATTCTATTTCACGGATTCCTACAAATAACAAAACATCACCGGATTCGTATTCTATGGAAACCTCATCTTCAATGGCAAAATTTCGGGTTCCTATTCTTGAGGTAATACTTAGGGTTTCATTTGTCAAAGGCCAATTGAGTCCCTGAGTGGTTATATTATTTACTGATGGAAACGGATAGAGAGAAATAATTTTGTTTTTTACACCTTTCAGTTTAAAATCATTGGGAATAAAATAATATTCTGAAAACTCATCATAAAATTTAATGTTCATCTGATCTTTAAACGCATAAGCAACGGTAATATTTCCCAAAAAATGATCCTGTTCACCTCCACTTCCTCCAAAAACATCAATCTCCGAAAAACCTCTTTCCTGAATAATTTCCAACGCTTTGTGAAAATCTGTTTTTTCCTGATCCAATGTAAGGATAAATTTTTCCTGATACATATCTTCATCCGACCCAGAGTGCGAATCAAAATCGCCAGAAATAAAATCGAGTTTATCCAATGGCAATCCCATCCTTTTTAAATAGTGGAAAGCACCATCTGTACAAGCGATCAAACCATAATTTTCCGGATTGGGTAACGATTTTGGAGCCTCTCCGTTGATGAAAAGTAATGCTTTATCTCTCATTCGGGTTCCAGTATTCTTCCGGTTCGTTGTTTAGTTTTGAAATATATCTTGCCAATACAAAAAGATAATCTGAAAGTCTGTTTAAATATTTAATGAGTTCCGGACGTACTTCTTCCGATTCATTTAAAAATACCAATGAACGTTCTGCTCTTCGGCAGATGGTTCTTCCCGCATGTAAAAAAGTAGCTGACTTCCCGCCACCCGGAAGAATAAAGTATTGAAGGGGTTCCAGTTTCTCTTCAAAAGCATCCATCCATTGCTCCAGCTCTTCAATTTCTGTTTCTGAAATAATGATTGGAAGACGTGATTTTCCATTGGCCAGCATTAGTTTATCCGCTGGTGTTGCAGCTTCTGAACCTACTGTAAACAAATCAAACTGTATTTTCTTCAATTGTCTCAACACTTCTTCATCTTCGATATGGCTTTTTGCAATCCCAATAAATGAATTCAGCTCGTCTATATTTCCATAACTGTCTACTCTGGCACTGGCTTTGGAAACTCTTGTTCCACCATATAATGCCGTCTGACCTTTATCTCCTGTTTTTGTATAAATTTTCATAGTACTAAAATACCTTTTTTTGTATAAAGTACAATGTAAAAAGTAGCAATAACTGCCTATTCTGCCTGAAAAATAATTAGCTGACATTAGGAATTAATGTCAGCTAATATTTGTATATCTGGCTTCTCTATCTTTTGAGATTGCTTACCCTTTGTTAAACATGACAAAGCAAATACCCATTCCTTTATTTATAGATTAAAAAGTATAATTAACATTTAGCTGAAAAATTGTTCCATTAAATCCAAACTGGTTCACCTCCCAAGGATATTTGAACCTTCCTCCAAGATCTGTTACGACATCTCCTTTGCTATCTATTACATCCGGATAAATATCAAATAAATTATTTACAACTCCTGAAACTTTAAGGTCTTTCGTGATTTTATATGTTAAAATGATGTCTGTAACTACCTTACCAGAAAATGTCTGATCTTTGGCAGGATCGCTTGCGTGCTGCCATGTAACAGAACCAAAGTAAGTATTATTAAGATTAAAGTTAAACTTTGAAATGTCATACGAAAGACTAAGAATAGTTTTTGTTTTTGGCCTTGCAGAGGTAATTCTGGATTGTTCTTTTCTATCAAAAAAGTTTTCTGAGTATCCATTTCCAGCCAAAATAGGTGGAACGGCAATATTATCTACTATTTTAGTTTCGTTATAATTGAAAGCAGCAATAATTCCCAATCTTCCTTTCCCAATAGCGGAAGTAGAATAATTAGCTACGAAATCTACCCCCTCAGTAACTGTATTTACAGCATTGGTGAAAAACTTCAAAGAAGTTATTTTATTATTGTCTAATATTACTTCCACAGGGTTTGTTATATCCGGACTCCCCGGAGCACCAGTTTTGTAACCAATATCTCCTGAAAAAAGTACACGGTCCTTAATTTTTATTCTATAATAATCTGCTGTAATAGTAAGGTTTTTAAAAGGTTTTACGGCAAATCCAGCAGTAATGTTAAAGGCTTTTTCAGCATTTAATTTTGCTACCCCAAGATCAGATCTTACAATTTGAGAGTCATTATTAAAAGTCCCCTGATTAGCTACAGTATTCCCTGTAATTTTGGTTTGAACATTGGAATAATAAATCTGGTGTAATGAAGGTGCTCGAAATCCTGTAGAAACTGACCCACGGAAAACTAATTTATCATCTAACAGCTTATATCTTGCATTTCCTTTCCAGGAAACATTATTCCCAAAATCACTAAAGTTTTCATATCTCACAGTTCCTCCAACCAATAAGTTTTTCGTAACATCCCACTCAGCATTCATATAAGCTCCCATATTTTGACGATTCTTATTGATTTCATTTTGAGGCTGCAGTCCTGGAAATGATTCTGCACCACTTCCTATATAAGATGCTTCCTCCCCTGCCTTCGCCTGATAGTTTTCATTGCGTACTTCAACACCAGCTCCTAAAACAAGCGCCCCAAAATTTCGGTTGATATCTATGTTTCCTATAATATTGCTAAACTGATGGCCACCTGCTTTAAAACGAGTTGGTGAATTTCCACCCAAAGAGGTATTAATAGTGTTTCCTACAACATAATTTACTGCATTAGAGCCAAAGGTTGCACTCCCATCAAAACTCCATTTTCCAAACATGCCTTTCCACCCGGAGGTTAAATTATAATCATAAACATCTGTTTTAAACTGCGGCTGAAATCCATTGTAAGCTTGCCCTTTTGGAGTTAATAAACCAAAATCTGAAGCTACCCAATAAGGTGTTCTATACAAAGCAAAACTGGTCCCATTTCTGTAAGTTGTACCCCCAAAAGCATAAAACTTACCCGTTTCACCTGTTGGTAATTCAAAATTTACAAACATATTAGCAACTCTTGTCTCCGGTTGCCCTATAATCATTCCTAAGCCAGGATTAGCTTGCGTCCAGGCATTATCCACACCAAAAAGTTCATCTTTTGTAATAGAACCTGCACGGTTGGTTTTATTTTGGGAAGAATATCCCAATGTAAGATTCAGACTTCCATTTTTTGCAACTTTGATTCCTGTATTAAAATCTGCTCCGATATTAAAGCCATCTCCTTTTGAAGTAACACCAGAAAAAAGATTAACAGTGCTTTTCCCAACGCTGTTTTTAAGAATAATATTGATCACTCCTGCAATAGCATCAGAACCATACTGTGCTGAGGCACCATCTCTCAATACTTCTACGTTTTGTAAAGCGGCAGATGGAATACTTTTCAGATCCGTACCTACTTCACCTTTTCCCGGTGTATCATTAACATAAATTAAAGCGCTTTGATTTTTTCTTTTACCATTAACCAAAACTAATGTTCTGGAAGGGCCTAATCCTCTTAAATCTGCCGGATCAAAGTGAGCCGTTGCATCAGAAACAGTTTGCTGGGATGAATTAAAAGAGGGTACAGCATATGTCAAAGCTTTATCAAAAGTAATTTGCCCTGTAGATTTTAGCTGTACGGCCGAAATATTATCAATAGGAATCGCAGAGGTAATAATAGTTCTAGGCTTAGTTCTACCCGTAGTAACCACAACTTCATCTATTTTATTTTGTTTTATACTGTCCTGAGCATATCCCATTGCACCAGCTCCGCTTAATACTAAGGCATAGATTTTTCCATTAAATAAATTATTCTTCATGTCAATTGTTAATTATTCAATAAATCTAGTAAAAAAATAAACATTAAATACTAAAATAAAACATATAGTAATAATTTAATTTAATATTTGCGAAAATTATACCATTTCACAAAAACAATAATTAATCTACAAAACATAAAGTGATTTATTAATAACATGAAAAAAAATAAATCAATAACACCATATTTGTATAAAAAAATCAATTAGTTAACATCAGAAATAAACATGATTTTATTCTTCCTGACAAGTGGTTTTCAACGGGTTGAGATTGCTTCACCTATGGCTCGCAATGACTGTTGAAAAAAAATGGCCGGAAAACCGGCCATATCCAAATTATTTATTTACCTCTACGTATTGTATGATGGTCTGATTTTTTGGGTTGTAGATAATTGTACTACTGTTTGGGAATCTTTTCAATTTATAGTATTGAATATTTTTATCGGATTTTATATCTTCCAGAATACTTGTATCAAACGTATTGTCAGGAAGGAATTTGGACATAAAACTTATTTTATCAATAATGTTTTGTCCGTCAATTTTACGGGCAGTTTTATCAGATTTACTTTCATCGGAAGTAGGCTGACCTTCCAAAAACGGAAGCAATACCGCAATGTCTGCTTTGTATTTGAAAATATAACCTTCAGGTCTTCCGGGAATTTTAACTTTCTTTCCTTTCTCTTCAGAAACAACGGAAGCTCCAGTACCAGGAAAAACGGTATTAAACTTAGCATCCTCGGAATTGGTTAAAGAATTTATAGATTCATTGACTGTTTTTTTTACTGTTTCTTCTACAGCCTGCTGTGCTTTTTGTTGCACGGTTTCTGTCGTTTTTTGAACAGTCTGGTCAATTTTTTCCTCAATCTTATTGCATGATACTAATAAAAAAGTGGTGATAACGGGCAAAATATACTTCTTCATAATTCTAATAATAGCGATTTCATTTATTAATATCCTTTCTTCTAACGGAAAAGTAGGTCCGGATATTTTAGCAAAGAAAAAATATTTTTTCAATATCAAAAATACTACTGACAAACTGTTGTCATTACCTACCCTTACCTTTGTATCAACAACAAACAAAAACCATACAATTATGACAACTACAGCAACTGCCACTAAACAATTTATGACTTCTGAACAGCTATTAAATGACTGGCAAGGCCATAGAAACCTAACAAGAAGAGTGATTGAATCTTTTCCTGAAAAGGATTTATTTGAATTTTCAGTAGGGGGCATGAGACCGTTTGCCAAGCTGGCATTAGAACTGATCAATATTGGCGGGCCCGCTTTAAAAGGAATTGTTGAAGGAAATATGGAAGCTTACAATGAAGAGGCTTTCAATCCAAAGACTAAAGAAGAACTCTTAAAAAAATGGGATGAAGAAACAGAAGTGATCAACCATTATTTCAATTTGATTTCTGAAGAGCGTTTTCAGGAGACTTTCAATTTATTCGGACAATATGAATTCCCGGTATATCAAAATGTTCTTTATTTTGTAGACAACGAAGTTCATCACCGTGGACAAGGATATGTTTATCTGAGAGCTTTAGGAATCGAGCCACCATTCTTCTGGGAAAGATTCTAATAAAAAAAACAGAAAGGTAAAATTGCAAAAAGGCTAAGACTTCTGAGAAAAATTACAACTGCGATGTCATTTATTATTGTGATTTTTCTTCAATTTAAACTCAACTTATTTCATTTTTGCGACACAACAAATTTGCTTTTTTGTAATTTTTCCTTTTTGATCTATTAATCATTTCATCTATTTGCCTCAATTAAGTCTTTAAACCTCAACAGCTGTCTTGTTGGGGTTTATTATTGATGTCTTTCGACCATCTTTGTGAGCAAATCATGGAGTCTTACACGAAGGCTTTCCGGCTCCAAAACAGTGGCATAATCTGCAAAAGTAACCAGCCAGCGGGGAAATCCGTCATTAATCCATTCGGTTTCAAAAGTAAGTTCTACCCCTTGTTCTGTTTCCTCTTCTTCTATCAATCCGTAATATTTTTTAGAATTTACCAGATGAGACATGATCTTTTTGTCTACCAAAAGTTTAGCTTTCACTTTATTCCCATTTGATTTTTTCCGGTAATCATTCACCTGACCATATTCCTGTAGAAAGGGATTTTGTGTTTTTAAAATTTCTAAAATCCTGTCGATTCGAAACTGTCTGAAATCTTTTCTCAGCGTACAGTATGCCATGATGTACCAAAAATTAAACTCAAAAAACATCCCCACTGTTTCTATCGTTCTGTTGTTTACTCTTCCGTCTACAGTCTGGTATTTTATAGTCAGCTGAGTTTTCTCTGCGATACTTTCCAGAATGATAGGAATTACATTTTTAAGAGAGTCTCCGGAATCGGTATGAAAACTGAAAACATCAATCTGCTTTTCAATATTTTTAATCAAATTTTTATCAGAATGCTTTAGCACAGAACGCACTTTTTCCATTGCCGCCTGATAATGATTTCCTAAGCTTTGGTGTGAAAATTTCTGCATCAGCTTTTCAGCAGTAATGAAACTTAAGACCTCTTCTTTGGTAAACATAATCGGGGGAAGCTTATAGCCATCCATTAAAGAATAGCCGTTACCTGCTTCTCCTACGATAGGAATGCCTGCATTTTCAAGGGTTTTTACATCACGGTAAATAGTTCTGATACTTACATCGAATTTTTCAGCCAGGTCCTGCGCCCGAACAATGGGCTTCGACTGTAATTGGGTAAGGATGGCCGTCACCCGATCGAGTTTTTTTAGGTAGTGATCGTTCATTATGCAACAAAGCTAAAATTCTTTTTTTGAGGTAAAGCTTTTTATTTAATTTTCTTTAAAAGTATTCACCAGTTTATCGAGGTTCAAACTGCGGGCTGATGCGTCAAAAATCTCACGGTAGGTTCCTTCTTTATTGTAAAGTTCATCATGTGTTCCGTTCTCAACGACTCTTCCTTTTTTCATTACGTAAATGATATCGGAATCCAGAATCTGTGACAACGAGTGGGAAATAATGACAACTGTTCTTCCTTCTTTTATCGCATCCAGGGAGTTTTTGATCTGTTCTGTGGCAATGGCATCCAGACTGGCTGTTGGCTCATCCAAAAAGATGATCGGAGGATTTTTGAGGAATAATCTTGCAATGGCAATTCTCTGCTGCTGTCCTCCAGAAAGCTGAGTAGCATCGTGTTTGTATTTTTCGGGAAGATCCATAATCTGCTCATGCAGATAAGCCTTTTTGGCGGCCTGCTGAATTTCTTCAAAACTTGCATTCATGTCTCCATAGCGGATATTATCTTCAATGCTTCCCTGGAAAATGTGATTTTTTTGAAGTACAAGTCCCAGATCACGTCTTAGAAAAGTATTGTCATATTCATTAAGGTCCACTCCATCCAATAGAATTTCTCCGGAATCAGGAAGATAAAATTTACATAAAAGATTAATAATCGTTGACTTTCCTGCACCGCTCAATCCTACCAAAGCTGTAGTCTTTCCATTTTCAATTTTCATGGAAACCTCATGTAGGGCTTTTGTACCATTGGGATAAGTAAAATCTACATTTTTCAATTCAAAAGTTCCTTTGATTTCTTTTTCCGTAAAATTTCCGTTCTGTTCGGTTTCGTTATCTGCATTCAGAATATCAAAGTAACCTTCAGCATAAATCATGGCATCATTCATATCATCATAGATCCTGTGCAGCTGGCGAATAGGTGCTGAAACATTGTTAAAAAGCATAATATGAAGCATGATTGCTCCAATTGTCATTTGCTGGTCAAGAACGAGATAAACAGTTAGAAGGATAATCAGCACAACGCCAAACTGTTCAAGAAATGTTTTTAAACCATCATAAATAAAATTGGTTCTGCGGGTAATCATCTGGCTTTCCATCAACTGCATCTGAAGATCATATTGTTTTTTTCCTTCAAATTTTTCACGGACAAAACTTTTGATCACCATGATAGAATTAATCAGATTCAGAAGTCCGGATGTCTTTTTTTCCCTTTGATTTCTAAGCTGACGGCGTACTCCTCCTAATTTTTTAGCCTGCAGGGAGCTGATATAAAAGTAAATAGGGACAATAATGGTGGAAACAAGCCCCACATACACATTCTGCATGTACATAATGATCAGTGCGATGATCGCATTGGAAAAAAGAGGCAGAATATCAATGAAAAAGTTCTGAACCAATCTTGTCAGGCTTTCTATTCCGCGGTCTATTCTTATCTGTAATTTTCCGGATTCATGATTTTCATCGTTAAAATAGGCAACTCTATAGGTTAAAATTTTATCAATCGCTGACTGAGCCAGTACAGAGCTTACATTGATTCTGATCTTCTCTCCATAAAATTTCTGTCCAAAATTGATAAAAATATTCAGCAGTTCTTTTCCCAATAAAATAATTGAAATAATGATCAGAATATGAACTCCTTCTGTCATCGGGTGTGGAAGATGGGTAAGTTTGGTGACCTCATCTACTGTATATTTCAAAACAATAGGGTTCACCTGTGCTGCCAGAGCTCCCAGAAAAGTAAGAAACAGGGTTCCGTAAATCATTAGCCGGTAAGGTCTGATGAATGGAACAAGCTGTTTGTAGATTCCGAATAAAGTAACGGTTCTGTTGAAAGGTTTTGCCATTAATGTTGTTTATAGAGCCTAGTAAAATTAAACCTTTTTTAAAACAATTCATAGAAATAGCCAACTTAATACGACTTGTTTTTTCTATTGGGACTAAAAATTTTTAATTCCTTGTTTTCAAAATGGGCTGCATCATTTCATCCATTGATTATCGAAAATACAATACACTCTTCCCTCTTCTGAAAACAAATTCTTCGGAAATTGTAGAAACAATATGATCACATCGCCAGAATACCAGTGCTTATTATATGAGCTAATTTTTGATGAAAACATTTCAATTCTAATTGTTGTATTTAAAATACAACAATTAGAATTTTTTTTATACATTTGTACCATCATATAAAAAAAGACCAGATGAATACGAACCAAAAAGCACTTGTAAAAGCAACAGTTCCAGTTTTAAAAACCAATGGAACAGATTTAACAAAACATTTTTATACAAGAATGTTTACGCATAATCCTGAACTGAAAAACATTTTTAATATGAGCCATCAGGCAAGTGGAAAACAGCAAAATGCCTTAGCCGGAGCTGTACTAGCCTATGCTGAACAGATTGAAAATCCGGAAGTTCTTATCAATGTTTTAAAATCTATCGGAAATAAGCATGTAAGCTTAAATATTAGTCCGGAACAATACGATATTGTAGGTCTCCATTTGATTTCCTCAATCAAGGAAGTTTTAGGTGAGGCTGCTAGTGATGAGCTTATAGAAGCATGGACACAAGCTTATAATGAATTAGCTCAGATTATGATCTCTATCGAACATGAACTCTATGAATCTACCCTGAAAAAAGAAGGAGGCTGGAAAGGCTGGAGAGCTTTTGTCATTGCAGATATTGTAGAGGAAAGCGATGAAATAAAATCGTTCTATCTAAAACCCATGGATAATAAATCAATTGCAGATTACCTGCCGGGTCAATATATTTCGATAAAAACATTTATTCCTGCATTGGGGCACGAGCAACCCAGACAATATAGCCTGTCTTCAGCTTTCAATCCTGAACATTATAGAATTTCGGTAAAAAGAGAAAAAAATAATCAAAGCTTACCTGATGGAGTTATTTCTAATGTGTTACATCAAAAGGCAGTAGGTGATGAAATATGGGTAAGTGCTCCAGCCGGAGTTTTTCATGCCAATCCGGTATCTGAAGATCCACTGGTACTCATAAGCGGTGGTGTAGGCGCTACTCCATTGTTGAGTATGCTGGAAACTCAAAAGAACACGCTGCAAAACAACACTGTAGTCTGGCTTCATAGCTGCAGAGATGAAAAAGCACATGCTTTTAAAGATCATGTGAACCACTTGAATACAAACAATCAATGGCTAACCACTCATATTTTTTATGAAACGGTTGACAACCATTCTGATCTTGTCAAAAAAGGGAGAATAGACTTACATGAAATCAAGGAGGAAATTCTTATTGATAATGCAAAGTATTATATTTGTGGCCCCGAAGCATTTATTAAAGCTCAATATAATTCTTTACTACAGTTAGGCATTGCCAAAGAAGATATTCTTTATGAAGAATTTGGGCCTCAACTGCTTCATCTAAATTAACAATCAATGAAACTGAACCACTTTACTGACTATAGTTTACGGGTCTTAATCTATTTAAATCAAAATGATAAGGCCTCTTCATCTTCTTTGGATGAATTGTCCGAAAGACTTGATATCCTTCGTAATCATCTTATTAAAGTGGTTCAATTTCTATCTCAAAAAGAACTAGTCATAACAAAAAGAGGGAAAAATGGCGGAATTACCATTTCTGAGAAAGCGAATAAAACAGGATTAGGTGATCTTATACATCTATTGGAACAAGATGATACTCCAATCATCAATTGTTTTTCAAAATCGTGTGTATTTGTCTCCTATGAATGTAAACTAAAATCATTTTTAGATATCGCTTATCAAGCTTTCATCGACAGTATGAATCAGCATCATTTATCTGACCTCGCTTTTAATAATTGGGAAATTATATTTGCCAATCAAAAGAATGCAGCAAACAATACTTAAGAGTCTGTTTATCACAGCAATCATTACTTTTACACTCACTTCATTACACCATAATGAAAAGATCTATGATGAATATTTTATTTATAACTGGCTGGAGTCCTGGTGCGTTGCACTGACTATAACTTTAGTTTTTAATATTCTCATTTTTCCATATTGGAAAGCCATAAGAAAAAACAAAAAAACACATTAAAGAATTCTTACCGCACAGTTGTGCTTATCCTTCATACATATAAGTCGTAAGGTAATGCAGTTCTTTTCTGCTGGCTTCTTTAGACTCTGCTCCAGCCTGCTCCAGAGAATACTGGCTGTTGATTTCTTTTTTCTGAAAAACAAATGAGTTGTTGGCATTCTTATCCACCACTTCATTAAAGATATGCTCAATTTCAGAGTTAGCTAATGAAGCAAAACTGATATCCTCAAATCCGTACATCAATCTGAGATCATCAAATTGTTTGAAATTTTCATCTACAAATCCCTGGAACTGCGCCTTTGAATCAAAATTACCTGCCCAGATATTGTAAGCGTATTTTTTCTTTTTAGGTTTGTCTAAAATACTCTGATAAACGAAGTTTTCACCCAAGTATGCTTCTCTTACCTGCGGATCGTTCGCAAGATCTTCCGGAAGTCCTTCTTTCAGGATCTTTCCTTCAAACATAATATAGGTTTTATTGGTAATCGCCAACGTTTGCTGTACGTTGTGGTCGGTAATCAGAATTCCGATGTTTTTGTCTACAAGACTTCTCACGATTTTCTGGATATCTTCAACGGCAATGGGGTCTACTCCTGCGAAAGGTTCATCCAAAAGAATAAAGTTCGGGCTTGTGGCAAGACATCGTGCAATTTCGGTTCTACGTCTTTCCCCTCCGGAAAGAAGATCTCCTCTGTTTTTACGGACATGCTGTAGAGAGAATTCTTCAATCAGTTCATCACATTTGATCTGCTGTTGACGCTTTGAAAGCTTGGTAAGCTGCAATACTCCCATAATGTTTTCCTCTACGGAAAGTTTTCTGAAAACCGAAGCTTCCTGAGCCAGATATCCGATTCCCTTTTGGGCTCTTCGGTACATAGCATCGGTAGTAATCTCCTGTTTATCCAGGAAAATTTTTCCTGAAGTGGGCTTAACCAACCCTACGATCATATAAAACGATGTGGTTTTCCCTGCTCCGTTCGGACCTAGCAAACCAACAATTTCTCCCTGTTGAACCTGTACAGAAACGCCTTTTACAACTTTTTTAGGACCGTATTCCTTGATTAAGTTTTCTCCTCGTAAAATCATAGGGCAAATATATCAAAAATATAAACTTCACTTATATGTTAATATCAACTTGTTTATCTTACATGCAAATTTGTTCAGATCCACATCATTGTAACTTTTCACAGCTTTACGCTACTTATCATAAAACATCGCAATCAATTACAAATACTAAGAAATGGAAAATTACGGTTATACAAAAACAGAAAACGCACAAAACCAGCAAAACAATGTCCCTTACCATTCGGAAAAGAAAATTCCTGCGGCTTTATTGGGAATTCTTGTGGGGTGGCTGGCTTTGAATAAGTTTTATCTGGGATATACGAAAGAAGGAATTATTCAATTGGTTCTGAATGTGGTTACTTTAGGAGCAGCCTCAATTATTCCTTTTATTGAGGGGATTTTATATCTCTTTATGAGTGATAAACAATTTGATGATACTTATGTGTATGGGAAAAAGGGATGGTTATAACATGAATCATCTATACGCTTAATTAAAATAAAATAGGCTGTTCGTATTCGAACAGCCTATTATTTTTCTATCTTGAATAGTATTAATCAGGACAAGCTAAGTGCTCCATACCACATGGATACCAGATTCCTTTGCACCATGTTCCACAATTTGGAATGTCCGGATCAACGGTTCTATAGCTATTATTTATTCAATAAGATAGCCGCTTCTTTAGCAAAATAAGTAAAGATCATGTCTGCTCCTGCTCTTTTGAAGCATGTTAAACTTTCGATGATCGTTTTGTCATTATCCAGCCAGCCGTTCTGGGCCGCCGCTTTTACCATGGCATATTCTCCACTTACGTTGTATACCGCGATCGGAAGATCAATGGCTTCACGTACTTTGGAAACAATATCAAGATAAGGAAGTCCCGGTTTGATCATGATCACATCGGCGCCTTCTTCAATATCTTTGAACACTTCATTCAATGCTTCACGGGAGTTGTGAAAATCCATCTGATATGTTTTTTTATCTTTCGGGATTTCCATATCATCTTTCGGGGCACTGTCTAAAGCACTTCTGAAAGGTCCATAGAAAGAACTTGCATATTTGGCAGCATAGCTTACAATTCCTACATCTGCAAATCCGCTTTCTTCCAGTGCTTCACGGATAACCATTACTCGGCCATCCATCATATCACTTGGTGCCACAAGATCTGCTCCTGCTTCTGCATGGGATACAGACATTCTTGCCAGCGCATCATTGGTAGCGTCATTGATAACTTTTCCGTTTTCAATGATTCCGTCGTGTCCGTAGATTGAATAAGGATCTAAAGCTACATCCGGCATAACAATCATTCCGGGAACGGCATCTTTGATGGCTTTGATCGTGTTCTGCATCAATCCATTTTTGTTCCAGGCTTCTTTTCCTGTATTGTCTTTCAAGTGTTCTGACACTTTCATGTACAAATTGACAGCTTTTACTCCCAAAGAAAATAATTCCTTACATTCCTTCACTGTTAAATCTATACTCCGCCTAAAAATTCCCGGCATAGACGGGATCGCCTCCTCCTTGTTTTCGCCCTCCATTACGAAGATTGGCATTACAAAATCATCAGTTGTAAGCACATTTTCTCTTACCAAACTTCTGATAGATTCATTAACTCTAAGTCTTCTATTTCTTGAATGTATCATTTTGGAATACTTTTTGAATAAGTTTCTACAAATTTAATATAAGTTCTGCAAAAAACTATTGTATGAAATTATAGAATTTATTACATTTGTTATATATATCCGAGAAATTATAAATTTGATGAAAAAACTTTTACTTTTATTTCTATTTGTAGGCACTTTTGTTGGATTTTCCAACAATTTAAAAGCTCAGCTGAGAGAGCCGGGTTCCATCACCCAAAAGGCGGATGATGGGGTATTGCTAGCCTATCCAAATCCTGCAAAGGATTTCCTTATCATTAAGGCAAAAGATTCTTCTTTAAGGATCAAAAGTGTGACTTTTTATTCAATTTTGGGTATGCAGGTTGCTAATTATACAGTAAATATGAATTCCGGAGAGATTAATATTGAAAAATTGAAACCCGGAAAATATATGATCCGCTATATTTTAAGTGACAACACGCAGAAAGTTACTCAAATCGTAAAACAATAAATTAAAATCCTGATAATCATCAGGATTTTTTCTTTTACATTAATTCTGGTTTAATATTTCCGTAACTTTCGGGACTTTTTAATACTAATTGTAAAAAGAACATTTTAATGCTAAAAGCTGAACATATTAAAAAGACCTATAATGCTGGAAAAAAGGTCGCACTGGATGATTTTAGCATCCATGTTCCAAAAGGTAGTATTTACGGCCTTTTAGGACCCAACGGAGCCGGAAAAACGTCTTTTATCCGTATTATCAATCAAATTACTCAGGCCGACTCAGGAGACATCTTCATCAATGGAGAAAAACTGAATCCCAATCATATCAAAGATATCGGTTATATGCCCGAAGAAAGAGGATTGTACAAAAATATGAGCGTCGGGGACCAGATTCTTTATTTCGGGGAATTGAAAGGGATGAGTAAGAATGATGCGCTGAATGAAGCCAAAAAATGGTTTGAAAAACTGCACATCGATCAATGGTGGAAGAAGAAGCTTTCTGAGCTTTCCAAAGGGATGGCACAAAAGATCCAGTTTGTGGTAACTGTTCTTCACAGACCCCATCTTTTAATTCTTGATGAACCTTTTTCAGGTTTCGACCCTGTAAATGCCAACTTAATCAAAGATCAGATCATTGATCTTAAAAATAACGGAACAACGATTATTCTTTCTACCCACAGAATGGAAAGTGTGGAGGAAATGTGTGATTATGTTGCTTTGATCAACAATTCTAAAAAAATTATTGACGGAAGGGTTTTTGATGTAAGAGAAAAATTCAAGAAAAATATTTTCGGAGTTACGCTTTCTGAAGTCAGCAACGATCAGTTTGAAAATTTCACAAACAAATATGAGATCTTCAATTTATCGAATGAGAACAACCTTGTTTCTTTTGATCTGAAAAATGAGGAAAGCCAGAATAATGTCCTTCTCGACCTTGTACAGGTGGGTAAAGTGAGATCATTCGACGAAAAGATTCCTAGTATGAATGAAGTATTTATTAATGCTGTAAGCAACCATTCTTAATTTTATGAATAATATTTTTTTAATTACCAAGAGGGAATTTCTTACACAGGTTAAGAAAAAGTCTTTCATTGTATTGACCTTGCTGGCACCTGTCATGATTATTGCTTTTGGAGCGGTAGTAGGATTAATGTTTAAGGCGAATGAGTCCCACAGTATTATAGAAGTGGTTGATAAAAGCGGATTGTTTACCAACAAGTTGAAATCTAATGATAAATTAAATTACGTTTTTGTTTCTTCTGCAGACGAAAAATCCAAGATCAATAATTTAAAGGGAAATGAATCGCTGGATGGTATTCTAATTCTGCCAGAACTTAAAAACCAGAACTTTGATGCGCTTGAAAAAGAAACGAGGCTGGTAATCAACAGCAAAATAGGGTTCGATACAAAGCAGAAAATTGTTTCTGATATCAGTAATATTGTTAAAAAGGAAAAGATCAAACAGCTGGGTATCCAGGAAACTCAGTTAGATGACCTTGATAAAAGCTTCACCCTAAAGACCATTAATGTAACAGATAATAACAAAGAGGATTCTGATCTTGCTTTCGGAGTAAAATCTGGTCTGAGTATGGTCCTGATGTATGTTACCTTTATGTTTATCATTATTTATGGGGTAAGGGTAATGCGAAGTGTGCTTGAGGAAAAGAATAACCGTGTTGTAGAGATCATCATTTCTTCTGTAAAACCTTTTGAACTGATGATGGGTAAAATCCTAGGGGTAACAATGGTTGCACTGACTCAGTTTCTGATCTGGATCACCATGTCTGTCATTGGAGCATTGGTTCTGAATACCGGATTCTCCCCCCTTCAGAAAAATATTCCTGGCGGAAATGAAGAGATTACAAGTAAACTGGATATGGGGCAGCTTGTTACTCAGATTTCACACAGTTTGCTGGAGCTTAATTTCCCGTTGATTATTTTTGTATTTATCGTTTTCTTCCTTTTAGGATATATCTTTTATAGTTCTATTTATGCAGCCATTGGTTCTGCTGTTGACAACGAAACAGAGACGCAGCAGTTTACTTTATTTGCTATTCTACCTTTGACATTGGGAATGTATGGAAGTTTCACTTTAATGAACAACCCGGACGGGCCATTAGGCTTTTGGTTATCCATCATTCCATTTACATCACCCGTTGCGATGATTGCAAGAATACCATTTGGAGTTCCTGCGTGGCAGATTGCATTATCTATTGCATTGTTGTTGGGAACCACTGTTTTCATGATCTTCCTGGCCGGAAAAATCTACCGTGTAGGGATTTTGATGTATGGGAATAAAGCGACGTTAAAAGAGCTTTGGAAATGGATTAGAGGCTAAGCGAAAAGATAAAAGTACAGTAAGCTCATTTGCTTTTCTACCTTAATCGGTTTTGCAATAAAAATATATAAACAAAAAAATCCCGGAAATTAACTTTCCGGGATTTTTTATATTTGAAATATTCTATTTGAATATATAGCTTAAAGTAAGTGCTATTACCTGCTCTGATTTTTTCTTATCACTACCTCCTTTTTCTTTTACAAGACCAGGGTAAGTGTCAGAAAGTCCTAAATCATATTTTAAAGCTACTTCAAGTTGTCTCTTATAGCTATATCCTACTCCTAGACCAAGTCCCCAGTTAAAGCTTTTCGCTTTACCGTTAACACCGGCTGGTTGTGAAGGATCGGTAACATCCGGATCATAGTAAGGTCTGCCTATTGGGGCATTCTTAACATCCTGACTTACCAAAAAGTTAAATCTAGGTCCAATCATTCCAAAGAATTCCGATTCAGCTTCTGAAAAGTATCCTTTAAAATAAAGAGGCACACTTAGATAGTTGTTTGCATATACTGCATCATAACCATCTTTTCCTTTAGCATCTTTATCTTTCCCGGTTTCTCCTGCACCATAGTACAGCACTTCGGGTTGTATAAAGAATTGATTTGCCTTCCCTACGGGGATCAAAGCCAAAGCTCCACCTTGAAAGGTATATCTTGGGCCAGAGGGATTGTGGGCATTGGCTACTCTTGAGTAGTTTAAACCTGCTGTAAGACCGAATCTTGTATTATTCCACTGCACTTGCGCAAAGGATAATGCGGAAAGAGTCAAAGCTGAGGCTAATAAAAGTTTTTTCATATGTTGTGGTTTATGTTATCCTAGAATTTTCGCTACAGTAGCACCGATATCAGCTGGAGAATCTACTACATTGATACCGTTTTCTCTCATGATTTCCATTTTAGCCTGAGCTGTATCTTCATCACCTCCTACGATAGCACCTGCGTGTCCCATTGTTCTTCCTTTAGGAGCTGTTTGCCCAGCGATAAATCCTACAACCGGCTTAGTAGATCCGCTTGCTTTGTACCATCTTGCCGCTTCAGCTTCAAGACCTCCACCGATTTCACCAATCATTACAACAGCTTCAGTTTCAGGGTCATTGATAAATAATTCTAATGCTTCTCTAGTAGTTGTTCCAATGATTGGGTCACCACCGATACCGATCGCAGTAGAAATACCGTAACCTGCTCTTACTACCTGGTCAGCAGCTTCGTAAGTAAGGGTACCTGATTTTGAAACGATCCCTACTTTCCCTTTTTTGAAAACGAAACCTGGCATAATACCAATTTTAGCTTCTTCAGAAGTAATGATTCCAGGGCAGTTTGGTCCGATTAATCTACAGTCTCTGTCTGCGATATAAGCTTTTACTTTTACCATATCAGCTACAGGAATACCTTCAGTAATACATACAATTACTTTGATTCCTGCTTCAGCAGCTTCCATGATAGCGTCTGCTGCGAATGCCGGTGGTACAAAAATGATACTTACGTTTGCTCCTGCTTTTTCAACAGCATCAGCCACAGTATTAAATACAGGTTTTCCTAAGTGCTCGCTACCTCCTTTTCCTGGAGTAACACCACCTACTACATTTGTTCCGTATTCAATCATCTGACCAGCGTGGAAAGTTCCTTCGTTCCCTGTAAATCCTTGTACAATTACTTTAGAATCTTTGTTTACTAAAATTGACATTTTATTGTTGTTTTAATTTATTTATTATTTTATTAATGCTCACAAATTTACTCAAATTTCTTTGATTTTGGATAAAACCTTTGGAATTGTTTATTTGAGATTTCTCAGTTTTACTTCTTTTTTCAGATAAGTCTTGAAATCTTCTGCAAACATCCCAATATAGGTTCCTTTTTCAAGATCTCTGTTCACTCCTGTTTTTCCCAAAAGCACAGATCCTGCTTCTATTTTGTTCCCGGAAGCGATTCCTACCTGTCCCCATAATGTCACCTCTTCTCCGATGATACAACATCCTGCGATTCCTACCTGAGAAGCAATAAGGCATTTTTTTCCGATAACAGTATCATGTCCGATCTGAATCTGGTTGTCCAAAACAGAGCCTTCTCCAATGATCGTAGAGTCTGTAACTCCCCTATCAATGGTACAGCCATTTCCGATCTCCACATTGTTTTCAATGATCACATTTCCTACAGAAATCAGACGGTCAAAGTTTCCATTTAATTTTCTGTAATAAAAAGCATCACCTCCTAAAACAGTGTTGGACTGGATAACAACATTATCTCCGATTTCGGTACGGTCTCCGATCACAACATTTGGGAAGATAAGGGTATTTTTTCCGATTTTCACATTGTTTCCTATCACTGCAGAATGGTGAATCTTTGTTCCTTCTCCTATTTCAACATCGTGAAGTTCTTCTGTGAAATTATATATTCTGGTAAAATGAGTATTGATTTTATTAAAGTCTCTGAAAGGATCATCAGACACTAAAAGTGCTTTGCCTTCCGGGCATTCTACTTCTTTATCAATTAAAATAATAGTGGCTGCAGAGTTCAATGCTTTGTCGTAATATTTAGGATGGTTCACAAAAACAATATCACCTGGTTTTACCATGTGAATTTCATTGGTCCCTAATACTTCATAATCTTCTGGGCCCACAAATTTTGAGCCTATTAAATCTGCAATCGTTTTAAGCTTTTGCGGAGAATGGAATCTCATAACAATAGATTTTTATAAAACAAAATTCGGACTGCTGATGCAAACCGAATTTATGTAAATTGTATTTATTATTTCACTCTTTCTAAGTAGCTGCCGTCTTCAGTGCTTACTTTAATTTTGTCTCCCGGTTCAATGAATAAAGGAACCATTACTCTTGCTCCTGTTTCAACGATAGCGTTTTTAAGAGCATTTGTTGCCGTATTTCCTTTTACTCCCGGATCAGCTTCAATTACATCCAGATATACTGACTGTGGAAGTTCAGCAGAAAGTGGAGTTTCATCAGCTTCTTTCAAAATGATTGTCACCTCTTCACCTGCTTTCATCAAGTTTGAGTTTTCAATCATTTCTTTATTCAAATATAACTGAGAAAAATCATCGTTATTCATGAAGTGGAAACCGTTCTCATCATCGTAAAGATATTGGAACTTTCTTGTGATTACTTTTACTTCATCAATTTTATGTCCTGCAGAAAAAGTATTATCAAGAACTTTTCCGTTGGTTACTGATTTTAGTTTTGTTCTTACGAAAGCAGGACCTTTTCCTGGTTTTACGTGAAGAAACTCAATTACTTTAAAAATGTCATTGCTATATTCGATGCAAAGACCTTTTCTGATATCGTTACTTGTTGCCATTAATTTTGTAAATATTTATTTTCTTTTATTCAACTGTATTCCTTGCCCTTGAGGCGTCATCCTGTTAAATGTATTGTTATTGAACGTATTCACATTATTATTCAATCTGTTTACATTCATCTGAAGATCAGTTTTATACTGATCGGTTGTTCCTAAAATTGAACTCCCGGTATTTTTCTGTTTCAGAATACTATTTAAGTTATTTTTTGCAATACTATCATTAGCTACTTCAGAAAGTTTTCTTTCAATGGTAAAAGGTTTTTCCTTTTTTCCAGTTTCAGACTTTTCTGTTTGCTGTCCAAACACAATAGCAGATAACGAAAAGGCAATTGTTAAAATTATTTTTTTCATAAATATGCTTGTGTTTTTATTGTTTAGTTACTCTCTTTACTTGTTCCGTATCCTTTTACAATACCTCTTGGTGAGTTTTGAATAAACTGTAGGATCTCATCTCTTTCCGCTGTTGGAAGCATTTCTTTTTCAATGTGGGAAATAGCCTGAGAAACGTTCATTTTCATCTGGAAGATTGCTCTGTAGATTTTCTGGATTTCAAAAATTTTCTCATTGGTAAATCCTCTTCTTCTTAAACCAACAGAATTGATTCCTGCATACGACATGGGCTCTCTTGCTACCTTTACATAAGGTGGAATATCTTTTCTTACCAAAGTACCTCCGGAAATCATGACATGTTTCCCGATTTTACCAAATTGGTGTACAGCAGATAATCCTCCCATTACAGTATAGTCTCCGATCTCGACATGTCCTGCAATACCACAACCGTTTACAATGATAACGTGATCTCCTATTACACAGTCATGTGCAATATGTGTAGTAGCCATAATAAGACAGTTGGCACCTATTTTAGTATATCCTAAAGCTTTTGTACCTCTGTTTACGGTAACACATTCCCTGATTGTAGTTTCGTCGCCGATAATTACCTGGGTATCTTCACCATCAAATTTCAGATCCTGAGGAATTGCAGAGATTACAGTCCCGGGAAAAATTCTACAATTTTTCCCTATCCTTGCACCATCCATGATGGTAACATTAGGACCAATCCATGTTCCTTCTCCGATTTCCACGTCTCCGGCAATTGTAGTAAACGGTTCTACAATTACATTTTTGCTGATTTTCGCACGTTTATCTACGGCTGCTAATTGATGAATCATTTAATCAACTTTATTTTTTGCAACTTGAGCCATAAGCTCTGCTTCTACTGCCACTGCATCTCCTACATATCCATACCCCTGCATATGAACAATCCCTCTTCTGATAGGCTCGATCAATTCGATTTTGAATATAAGCGTATCTCCAGGAATTACTTTTCTTTTGAATTTCACCTTATCAATTTTGATGAAATACGTAGAATAGTTTTCCGGATCTGGAACGCTGGCCAGTACCAGGATACCTCCTGTCTGTGCTAATGCTTCTACCTGAAGAACTCCAGGCATAACAGGTTCTTTAGGGAAGTGTCCAACGAAGAATGGCTCGTTCATTGTCACATTTTTCAGTCCCACTACGTGAGAATCTGAAAGTTCAAGAATCTTATCGATCAATAAGAACGGAGGTCTGTGAGGCATAAGCTTCATAATTCCGTTGATATCGAATACGGGTTCTTTTGTCAGATCAAAATCTGGAACGTTTTTCTTTTTCTGCAATTTCCACTGACGATTTAATTTTTTCGCAAACTGAGTATTCACATAGTGTCCCGGTTTGTTGGCAATAACCTTACCTTTTATTTTCACTCCTGCCAAAGCAAGGTCACCAATTACATCCAGTAATTTGTGTCTTGCAGCTTCGTTAGGATAATTTAAATTAAGATTGTCAAGAATACCGTTTGGTCTGATCGATACATTATCTTTTCCAAAGGCTTTCTTTAATTTTTCTGTAGTTTCAGGAGTAAGATCTTTATCTACATATACGATGGCATTGGAAATATCTCCACCTTTGATCAAACCGTGATCTAAAAGCATTTCCAATTCATGCAGGAAGCTGAAAGTTCTTGCTGATGAGATTTCGTCTTTAAATTCTGAAATATTTTTAAGAGTAGCATTCTGAGTACCTAATACTTTAGTCCCAAAATCTACCATTGTCGTTACTTCGTAAGTATCTGAAGGAATGATTGTGATTTCCGAACCAGTAGCCGGATCACTGTATGTAAGAACTTCTTTTACAACAAGATATTCTCTTGCTACGCTCTGCTCTGCAACACCCACACTTTCTATCGCTTCAACAAAGTATTTTGAAGATCCATCCAAAATTGGCGGCTCAGAGGCGTCCATTTCTAAAACTGCGTTATCAATATCACAACCCACAAGAGCTGCTAATAAATGTTCGCATGTGGTAATCTTTACCCCTAATTTTTCTAATGTAGTTCCTCTTTCTGTTGCTACAACATAATTTACATCTGCTTCTACCTGAGGATGTCCCTCCAAGTCTGTTCTTACAAATACAAAACCTGTATTTTCTTTTGCAGGTTTAATGGTCAATTTTACTTCTTTACCAGTATGAAGGCCAATTCCAGAAAGAGTTACCTCTTGCTGAAGTGTTTTTTGCATATCACTCATTAGTATTATCTTTTGAGTTATTCTCAAGATTATTTATTCTGTTTACTATTCCAGGTAAATTCCTGAAATGAACATAGCTTCTCAAATAGTCATTGTAACTGATTGCTGGTGAACCATACAATGTTTCTTTATCATTAACGCTTGAATTCACACCACTCTGGGCCTGAATTTTCACTTGATTTCCTATTTTGATATGTCCGACAATTCCTACCTGACCTCCAATCTGGTTCCAGTCACCGATTATAGTAGAACCGGCTATTCCTGCCTGTGCAGCAATAACATTGTTCTGACCGATTTTCACATTGTGAGCAATCTGGATCAGGTTATCAATTTTTGTCCCTTTTCCTATAACGGTAGAACCTATTGTAGCTCTGTCTATACTACAGTTTGAGCCGATTTCTACATCGTCTTCAATAATTACATTTCCAAGCTGCGGTATTTTCTTAAAACCTTCGGCTGTTGGCTGAAAACCAAAACCGTCACCTCCAATTACCGTATTAGAATGAATCACACAATTATCTCCAATGATACAGTAGTCGTAAATTCTGGCACCACTGTCTATCTTACAGTTTTTACCAATTTTCACTCCTTTTCCTATATATACATGTGGATAGATCTGTGAACCCTCCCCGATTTTGGCTTTCTCAGAAACATACGTAAATGCTCCGATATAGGCTTTATCTCCTATCACAGCAGTATCGTGAATGGATGAACCATCTTCAATACCCTCTTTTCTTCCCTGCATTTCCTGATATAAATTCATCAGAACCTGAAAAGAAAGATAAGCATCTTTTACTATGATTAAGGTAGAGTTATAATTATTTTTTTCCAGAAGTTTTTCCGAAATGATGATAACAGAGCATTTTGAGGTATCCAAAAAATGAGAAAATCTATCTTGTGCTATAAAAGAAAGATGTCCTGATTCCCCATTTTCAATTGGTGAAACCCCTGTAATAAGTGCATTCTCGTCACCTATTATTTTTCCGTCAATAAAACTTGCAATTTGCGAAGCTGTAAATTCCATATTCTGCAAAGATAAGAAATTCTATAATTTGCAAACATTTTTTGGTTTCAGATCGTAAATTTTAATATTATTTAAGAGTCTAGCCATGACATATCTCTTGGAAACATAAGGATATAGCGGGTTGTTTTATTTATCATCAACCCTGATAAAAGCTGATCTTCTGACTCATGAAGCCTTGTTCTCTTACCATTTTTATGAAGTAAATAGATTGGCTGTTTTTCTGCGTGATAGGGCAATAATTTTCTTTTTATTTCATGAACCAGCTCATTACCATTATCAATTTTGAAAAATTCATTGATATTTTTTATTTTTTCATCAATTACTTCCTTGCTAAATGGATGCGATGAAATAATTGTTTTAGGTAAGTTTCTCTGAATGACACATTGACACCAGTAAGACAAAATAAAATCATTCGAGTTTTGCCATTCTTTCATCGCCTGGATCACATCATTATCATCAAGTTTGGTAAATCTTTCTATATCTTCATCCGTTGCAGTACTCTTTCCGCGGTACAAAAAGTATTTTAAGTTCTCCGTTGCCGGAAGCTCAATTCCCTGAGAAATCAGATATTTCGCTCTTTCCAGGATTTTAACCAAAAGAAATTCTGCTAACGCTGAAGTTTTATGATAATAGACCTGCCAGTACATAAACATTCTGGCTGTCAGAAAATTTTCAATGGAATAAATTCCTTTTGCATCAATCACCAGCTCACCTTCTTCACACACATTCATCATGGAAATAATTCTCTGTGTATTAATATTTCCTTCTGATACTCCGGTAAAAAAGCTGTCTCTTTTCAGATAATCCAAACGGTCTACATCCAATTGGGAAGAAATCAGTTGATTGAAAAATTTCCTATGATATTTCCCCTGAAACATCTCAATTGCCATAGACAATTGCCCGCCGAACTCCTCATTCAGCTTATTCATCAACAATAAAGAAAGGTTTTCATGGTGCCAGTCATCCATCAGCATACTTTCCAGCGCATGGGAAAACGGACCATGACCAATATCATGCATCAGAATAGCCAACATCGCTCCTTTCTCTTCTTCCTCAGAGATTTTCACCCCTTTCTGTTTCAACGTTTCCAAGGCAGTAAACATCAGATGCATTGCTCCCAGAGCATGATGAAATCTTGTATGAGTAGCACCTGGAAATATTAGGTTCAAAAGTCCGGTCTGTCCGATTCTTCTTAACCTTTGAAAGTAAGGATGCTCAATGATGTCAAATAAAATTTCGTGTGGAATTTTGATAAATCCATGAACAGGATCGTTGATAATTTTTAGCTTATTCTGCATTGAGACGTCAATATTAGTAAACAAAGTTAGGCATTTTAAAATTTAGGCTTTTATTAAATTACTATTAAAAATGGGGATTAAACTCTGATGACACGAATGTTTTTCCCCAATAACACCCCTATATTGACGGCTTAAAAATCTCCATGGTTCATTTTTATCCTTAGTTCAGTATTTTCTTGAAAACCTTTTGCATCTGTTCTATTAATGGAGTATCTTTGAGAGAAAACACGCCCACTCTTAATGAGAAACTCCTCTCTTTTTCTTTTATTATTTTTAAGTTTAAATTTTTCCGCCCAAATTGTATCTGAAACACAGAAACTGGAATCCCTCTGCAGAGTTTGGGGATTTCTGAAATATTACCATCCTCATGTAGCAAAAGGAAGCCTGAATTGGGACGAACAGCTTTTCCAGAAAATTAATGAACTTGAATATATTAATGATAAGAAGTCTTTAAATAATCTTTATGCCGACTGGATCCAAAGCCTTGGAGAAGTTCCACCATGTAAAGAGTGCTCAATAAAAGATAATAAAGTGTATTTTCTTAAAAACTTTGACTTGAGCTGGATTGATAATTCTCTTATTTTCTCCAAAGACCTCTCTCAGAAACTTCATGATATTGAAAATAACCGGAATCTTGGAGATAATCATTATTTCGGGAAATGGGGGAGAAAAATATATTTCAGAAATGAGAAGTCATATGGTTCAAAATTCACTTCCAAGACAATTAATCTATTAGAATTATTCAGGTACTGGAATTATGTAGAGTACTTTTTTCCTTATAAATATCAAACCGATCAAAACTGGAATAACGTTCTTACAGAAATGATTCCTAAGTTTCTTGGGGTAGATAATACCGAAAATTATCATTTAACATTAGCTGAACTGGTCACCAAAACAGATGACTCGCATGCCTATCTTTCTTCCAAAGAAATTCAGAATAATTTGTACGGAAGCCGAAAAGTACCCGTAGACTATTCGTATGCTGAAGGAAAATTAGTGATTACAAAAATCAATACCACAAGACCCAGAAATAAAAATCCTTTGCACGCAGGAGATGTGATTTATGATATTGAAGGTAAAACGATTCCGCAAATGATCAACGGTTTGGGAAAATATATTCCGGCATCCAATACCTGGGGAAAGGTTAATAAAATAAAGGATAAGCTTCTCTTCAGCAACAGTGATTCTATTTCCGTAAAGATTGAAAGAGAGGGACAAAATCTGGAAATTAAAACCAAAACGTATTTTCTCAAAGACATTATTCACGAGAAAAATAAAGCACCAAAAAAATGGAAATTCATTGACGAAGAAGAGAAAATCGGATATGTCGACATGGGAATTATAGAAAAGGAAGATCTGGATGAAATGTACGGCAATTTAAAATCTGCAAAATCCATTATCTTTGACCTTAGAAACTATCCCAAACAAACCATCATCCCTTTAAGTTATCTACTGCTTCCGGAGCCTTCCGTTTATTATCAGTTCACTTTTCCTGACGCTGACTATCCTGGCAAATTTTACAGCAGAAAAAATGTTACAGGCAGAAAGAATCCTGAATACTATAAAGGAAATGTAATCGTTCTAGTAGATGAGAGTACCCAGAGCCAGGCAGAGACCACAACAATGATGTTGAAACAGCATCCGAAAGCTAAAATTATCGGCAGTAATACTTCTGGAGCCAACGGAGATGTCATCATGTTTACAATAGCAGATCTTGACACCCGATTTACAGGTCTTGGTGCTTATTATCCTGATGGAAGAGAAACGCAAAGAATAGGCATCATTCCTGATATTCTTGTAAAACCTAGTGTGGAAGGGCTTAAAAATAAAAAAGATGAAGTTCTGGAAAGGGCTTTGGAGTATATAAAAAGTACCGATTAAATAAAGCTAAATAGGGAAATATCTAAACGGATTTTCATTTAACTATTATTTAACTTTTAATCTCTCGATTTTGTGAGATTTTAAAAGGAATTGGTCAACATTTTGATAGAATAACCATGTAAAAAATAAATTATGTCAGAAAAGATATTATGGATCGATGATGAAATAGATTTACTTAAACCTCATATCGTATTTTTAGAAAAAAAGGGTTACCAGGTAACTCCTGTAAATAATGTGAATGAGGCTTTGGAACTTATGGATTCAGAGAAATTTGCTTTAACGTTAATTGATGAAAATATGCCCGGTATTTCCGGACTGGAAGCCATTCCTATGATTAAGGAAAAAGATAACTCCTTAAAGATTGTAATGGTTACCAAAAGTGAAGAGGAACACATTATGGAAGAGGCTATCGGTTCGCAGATTGCCGATTATATATTAAAACCTGTAAATCCTAACCAGATTTTACTTTCATTAAAGAAAAATCTTCAGGAGGATAATCTGGTTGAACAAAAAACGATTTTACAGTATCAGCAGGAATTCAGAAACCTTTCTATGGAACTTTCTTATCTGAGAACGTATCAGGAATGGGCGGAATATTATAAAAAAATCCTTAGCTGGGAGATCAAATTTGATAAGGTAGCAGATAATGAGTTTGCAGATCTTCTGCAGTCTCAGAAAGAGGAAGCTAATATTCAGTTTTCTAAGTTTATTGAGAAAAATTACGCAGACTGGCTTATTGATTCTGACAAACCTCTGATGAGCCACACCCTTTTCAAGGAAAAAGTAAAACCGGAAGTTGAAAAAGAAAAGGTTCTTTTGTTAATGGTAGATAACCTTCGCTATGACCAGTGGAAAGTTATTGAGCCTTTGTTTACAAAATACTACAATAAAATATCGGAAGACTATTACTACAGCATCCTTCCTACTGCTACACAATATGCAAGAAACTCTTTCTTTGCAGGATTAATGCCGTCTGAGATTGAGAAACGTTTCCCGGATAAATGGTTTAACGATAATGAAGAAGGAAACAAAAATGAATTCGAGCGTGATTTTCTTGAAGATCAGATGAAGAGAATAGGTTTGGGATCAAAATCTATGAAGTATCTTAAAGTACTGAATGCTGATTTTGAAAGAAAGATCTATGATGATTTCAATCAGCATAAAAACAATGATCTTTTGGTGATTGTCTATAACTTTATCGATATTCTTTCGCACGCGAAAACAGACAACCATATTGTAGATCAGCTGATCCGTGATGATAAAACATTCCGTTCTCTTACCTTCAACTGGTTTGAAAACTCTTCACTTTTGAAGATCATCAAAACAGCCGCAGAAAACGGATACAAACTGGTGATCACTACAGACCACGGAACCATCTATGTGAAAAAGCCAAGTAAAGTGGTGGGTGACAGAGAAACGTCTACTAATATCAGATATAAAACAGGTAAAAGTTTGACCTATGATGACAGTGATGTATGGGCAATTACCAATCCTGAAAAACTTTTCCTTCCAAAAGGAAATTTAAGTTCAAAATATATTTTTGCTAAAAACAATATATTCCTGGCTTATCCTAAGAACTACAATCACTTTGTTAATTACTATAAAGAAACATACCAACATGGTGGAATTTCACTCGAAGAGTGTATCATTCCTATCAGTATTTTAGAACCCAAGTAGTTTTTTTCATAGTTTATTTAATTTTGGGTTTAAAGCGGAAAAAATCATTCGATTTTTTCCGCTTTCTTTTTTAAGGCATTCATTTTGCATACTGAAAGACATCCATAAATAAATATACACTTATGAAAAAACACATTTTTATCACGGCAGCATTAGCCGCACTATTTTTGACTTCATGTAATAAAGAAAAGAAAGCAACAGATTCTGCTTCGGCTTCTGTAGACAGCATTGCATCAAAGCCATCTGATTCAGCAGCAGTTTCCGGTACTCAAGATGAAATTGTAAAAAGTACATCAAAAGACAGTAGTGGAAAAACATTGGATATGACTTTCAATAACACTAAAAATACTGCTACAGTAGTCTTTAACAAAGAAACGATTGAATTACAGGGTCAAAAGCCCGCATCTGGGATCTGGTATAAAAATGACCATTATGAGCTTAGAGGAAAAGGTGAAGAAATTGAATTAACAAAAGACGGTAAAACAGTTTTTAAAAAATAAAATCTCTTACTAAAAAGATAAAAGTCGGTTTTGAAATTCAAACCCGGCTTTTTTATTTCCTTACATTTGAAAAAAATTACATTTGTTTATGAGATTAATCACCTACAATGTCAATGGAATCAGAGCCGCTTTTACGAAGGATTTTTTGGGCTGGCTGAAGAGTGCCGATCCGGATATTATCTGCATTCAGGAGAGTAAGGCTGGAAATGACCAGATAGATATTGAAAGTCTTGAAAAATTAGGATATCACAGTTATTGGCACTCCGCCGTCAAAAAAGGCTACAGCGGGGTCGGAATTGCCTCAAAAATCAAACCCAATCATGTAGAATACGGATGCGGTATAGAAAGCTATGATAATGAAGGAAGAATCATCCGTGCGGATTTTGACGGGTTTTCTGCTATTTCTGTATATGTTCCTTCTGCGTCTAATATTGAGAGACTGGATTTTAAAATGCAGTTCTGCCATGATTTCCTGGAATATATCAAAAACTTAAAGAAAGAAATTCCTAATCTAATTATATCCGGTGATTTTAATATTTGCCACGAAGCCATCGATATTCACAATCCTGATGGCTTAAAGAATGTTTCAGGGTTTCTTCCTATGGAAAGAGAATGGATGACCAGTTTTATGAATGAATGTGAACTGATAGACAGTTTCAGATTTTTCAATAATGATCCTGACAATTATACATGGTGGAGCTACAGACAAAATTCAAGGGCTAGAAACAAAGGCTGGAGACTGGATTATAACTTCACTTCCTATAGTTTAAAAGATAAGCTCAGCAGAGCTGTTATTTTAAAGGAAGCGGTACATTCTGATCATTGTCCTGCTTTATTGGAATTGGATGTATAATAAACGATATATTGATCCATACAAAAAGCCAGCTGAGTCAGCTGGCTTTTTTTTAATTTAAATCATAAAATTAATCGACAATTTCATATTCGACCGGAATTGTACCATGACTGATATCTCCAATCTCATCGAACGCAGCTTTAGACATATCTAAAGATCTTGATGAATGGTAAGGTCCTCTATCATTAATTCTCACTATTACCTCTTTACCATTTTTAAGGTTTGTAACCTTAACGTTTGTTCCAAATGGAAGCGTTCTGTTTGCTGCAGTAAACTTTGCGTTATCAAAGATTTCTCCGCTAGCAGTTTTTCTACCGTTAAATTTATCGTGGTAGTACGATGCATAACTTGTTTTTTTCGCATCTAAGGCATTACTCGTAAAAGAATAAACACCTAAGGTTGAAATCATCATTATGATTACGAGAATGAATCTTTTCATCATTTTGAACTTTTTATTGGTTTTTGACAGAGCAAAAGTATCAGGAATCTTTATAAAACCCTACTTCATATGTTAAAAACAGTTAACAAAACATTAAATAAATGTTAAGTAGCCTTGTAAGCTCCTATGAATAGGGGTTTTAGACTACAGTGTTAAAAAGTGTTAAAAAAATGCTTTAAAAGTTAACATAATTAACTAATTTCTGCATAATTTAAAATTCAGACTTTAAAAACAAGCTGAAAATCAACACATTAATAAAAACACCAATGTTAAGGATTGATTAGAAAAACCTATCATAAAAATTAAATATCTTAAAATCAGATTTCAAAAAAATAGTCTGATAGAAGACCCTCAACCCTATAAAGCTCCATTCCTGGACTAATTTTTAACACCTTTTTATTTTGTTAAAACTGATAGACTGATCAATTGTTCAACAAATATTTGATTTCAGTCGTTCAAAAGGATGAACCAGTGATGATTTATTACCCGAAAAAATAAATGAACACAAGTCTCTTAAAAGTAAAAAACCAATGATTTCTCATTGGTTTTTATATCTGTACCTAAATAAATTATTATTTAGTATATTCTACAACATAGTCATAGTTACCATTAGGATACACTACAGACATACTTGGAGAACCTGTAATAAAGTTTCCATTAGTTTTATCATAAGAATACACACTGTTAGCATAAACATTGTTTGTTCCTGTCTGATAAATAGTAATTCTATATAAGCTTCCTGTAGGAGGAATAATTACTGCATTAGTATAACTAGTAGGAGCTGTTGAAGATCCACTTGCAGCAAAAGATCCTTTAATAGCATAGATCTGAGCGCTATTAATTTGTCTATTTGTAATTGTTTCAGTTGTAAGAATGTTTTCTTTTGCAGTTACAGCAGTTACAGGTTTCCATGTACCACCGTTAAGAGTACCAGATTTATTTTCATAAAACCAATATCCTTGTGTAAGTGTACCTTGAGTAGAACCTACACCTGCAACACCACTTGCAGCAGTATTATAAACAATTAATCCGTCAAAAAAAGTAGGATAGTTATTTGGAATACCAGTTGTAGAAGTAAAACCAAACGCAGTAAATGTCGTTAAGTCTGTTCTAGGGAACAACAATCCTTTACCAACATTACTACTATTATTTACCGTAATATTTGAAGATGCATCAATAAAAGCAGAGCTATTAGCAGCTGCTGAGTTTGCATTTGAGTTTACAATTCTTACTTGTGCATAAGAGGAACTTACACCAGCTGTTATTAATATAACAGCTAAAAATTTATTTGTCAATTTTTTCATAACCTGAATTTTTAAATGTTATATAATAATTAGAATCCTGATAAATAAGACCAAGAACCAGCACCAGTGCCTCCCAGATAGATAAGTATAGCAGCATCAGCAGGCTGAATAACTGTATGAGATGTCTCACGAGGAGCAGGTAATATGTCTAAACTATTACCTCCTCTATTTGAAATGTACACTCTTTTTCCAATAGGAATACCTGATGTAGGCAAAGTTACATTAAAGCCTGCACTAGTAATATTAAAGAGAATAATATCATCAGTAGCAGATACAGCATAACTTGCAGTTTGTTCAGTAGTAACATTTAGAGCAGGATTAGCAACAGCTCCTCCACCTAAAGTTTTCCAAGTAGAAGATGTAGCATCATAGTAATAGAATCCTACAGCTGTTACATTAGTAGTTTTAGCTGTAGCAGTACCATCAATAGTGGTAACAAAAGCTAAAGCACCATTTTGATCAGCTATGTAAGCAGCATCTTTTGCATACAACTGAGATCTTGTCATACGAGGGACTAGTAAGGCATCAGGTCTTGTATTATCCGTAGTATTTGCTACTACGTCTAAAGTTGCGGCAGGTGTGGTTGTGTTAATCCCCACTCGCCCCTGTTGAGCCTTAGAGATGGCCGAAAGGCCAACAAGCATAATTGCTGTTAATAAAAATTTTTTCATAAGTTTTTAAAGATTTTTAATTACATATTTTTTTCATCAATACTTCCAAAAGGGACATTCCATCCCAACTTGTGAATATTATCTTTAAGATAACTCCAATACTTTAATTATTTTAATTGAATCTTAAACCCATTTCCAATAATTAACTTATTGATAGCATATTTTAAAAACATTGCCTATTGCGCAAATTTAAGACATAATTTTCTAATTTAAAACACTTTACAAAGGAAAATTAAAAAACATCAAACCGAAAAAACAATAAACAACTAATATTCAAATACATAACGATATTCTGAATGAAGATATTTGTGTTAAATTTTATTAATACCCCTATTTTAATATCTTTATTTTTCCCTGATTAGTAGGTATTTAGCTATACCAATTCTCCATATAAATCAAATTCTTCGGCTGAAGTAATTTTGACCTCTGCAAATTCACCTATAGAAATATAAGTATCTTCAGCAGAAACCATCACTGTATTATCTACATCTGGGGAATCATACTCTGTTCTTCCGATAAAATAATTGCCTTCTTTACGGTCAAAAATACATCTGAATATTTTGCCTATTTTTTCCTGGTTCTTTTCCCATGAAATCTGAGACTGCAGCTCCATGATTTCTTCTACTCTTGCTTCTTTTACCTCCTGTGGAATATCATCCTCCAATACATGGGCAGTTGTATTTTCTTCATGAGAATAAGTAAAACAGCCTAATCTGTCAAACTTCTGCTCTCTTACCCAGTCTTTAAGCTCCTGGAATCTTTCTTGTGTTTCACCAGGATACCCCACGATAAGTGTTGTTCTGATCGCCATATCAGGAACTTTCTCTCTGAATTTTCCTAAAAGAGCATCAGTTTTCTCATGCGTAGTTCCTCTCTTCATAGATTTCAATAAATCTGAATTGATATGCTGAAGAGGAATATCTATATAGTTGCAAACTTTAGGTTCTTCACGGATAATATCCAGAACATCTTCCGGGAAGCCACTTGGGAAAGCATAATGAAGACGAATCCACTCTACTCCTTCTACTTTTACCAACTCTTTTAAAAGGTCTCCCAAAGCTCTTTTTTTATACAGATCCAGGCCATAATAGGTAAGATCCTGTGCAATAAGAATTAATTCCTTTGTTCCTTTTTTGGCCAGTTTCTGAGCTTCCAAAACGAGTTTTTCGATAGGAGTTGAAATATGTCCTCCTCTCATCAATGGGATCGCACAGAAAGAACATGGTCTGTCGCAACCTTCCGAGATTTTAAGGTAAGCATAATGTTTTGGAGTCGTTGTCAATCTTTCTCCTACCAGCTCATGTTTGTAATCTGCTCCAAGATGTTTTAACAGCATTGGAAGATCTCTTGTTCCAAAATACTGATCTACATCCGGAATTTCTTTTATCAAATCTGGCTTATATCTTTCTGACAAACATCCTGTAACGAATACTTTTTCAACCTCACCTCTATTTTTAGCTTCCACATAATCAAGAATGGTGTTGATAGATTCTTCTTTAGCATTATCTATAAATCCGCAGGTATTGATGACTACAATGTCGCCACGGTCTTCGTGAACCACTTCTTTGCCATTGGCTTTCAGTTGGCTCATTAATACTTCAGAATCATATACATTCTTGGAACACCCAAGAGTGACTACATTGATTTTCTTCTTCCCTACAGATTTTGTACGCATCGTTTTGATTTTGAGTGTGCAAAGATACGAAATATTGAAGAGTTAAGAATTAAAAAATGAAAACCACTTTAAAAAAGTGGTTTTCAAGGATATACTTTAAAAGTTTTTTTCTTTAAATCCGGGTGCATTCTGGTCCTTCTCCGAAAGTACCGTGTCTTTCTCATCAATCTTCCAGTCAATATTAAGATCCGTATCATTGAATTTTACGCTGCCTTCCGATTCTTTGTTATAAAAGTTATCACATTTATAGGAAAATACGGCATGGGTGCTTAGCACTGAAAAACCGTGCCCAAAGCCTCTCGGTACATAAAGCTGTAACCTATTCTCAGCAGTAAGTTCCACTCCGAACCATTTTCCGAATGTAGGAGAATCTTCTCTAAGATCTACCGCCACATCCCAAACACTTCCTTCAAGACAGGAAACCAGTTTTGCCTGAGCATGTTCTCCTTTTTGCAGATGCAGTCCTCTCAAAACGCCATAAGAAGATTTGGAAATATTATCCTGTACAAAGTGACCATTCATTCCTGTCAATTCTTCGAATTTTTTTTCGTTGAACTTTTCAAAAAAATAGCCTCTCTCATCTTCAAATACAGTAGGCTCTATGATATAGCAATCTTTAAGCGGGGTTTCTTTAATTTTCATAGTTTTCTAAAATTAGAGATTATATTGTTTTTTGATATTCCATTTTAATATTAAATATAACCCTCCAATCGGTAAAAAGACAATGATAGCAATCATCCAGATTGGTAAATCAGAATGTACTAAAAAAATATTTATTATCAGTTGAAAAAAAGAATATACAAAGCTTATCAACAGATGTGAAACTTTTTTTTCATTGGCAAAAAGCTGATACAGATGTCTTCTGTGGGCCTCAAAAATGTTTTCTTTTAACAGGATTCTTTCAACAATTGTCAAAACGACTTCTATTCCATAAACAGATAATAACAATATATATTTATAATCCTGAGTTTTCATGATCAATAAAGTGATAAGACCTATTACCCAAAAGCCAATTCCCATACTTCCGACATCCCCAGCAAAGCATTTTGCTTTTTTCCTAAAATTAAAGAATAGGAAAACAATACATGCCAAAGCCGGATAGTATATAAAATTATTATCTGTAAATTGTACAATATCGTTATTAATATAAATAAGAAAACATAAGGTAACCAAACTGTAAAGTCCTGTCATTCCATTAATGCCATCCATAAAGTTATAGGCATTCAGGGCCCCTATAATCATAATGAAAAGCACCGGCCATATCCAAAACGGCATCAAAGAAAATGTCCCTGCAAAGTATAGAACCAAAATAACAGCAATAAGATGAATGGAAATTCTTATTTTATTAGATAATGTTTTAACATCATCAATAAAACTAATTGCACATATTGCTAAAAGTCCTAATCCGAAAGACCAATAATCCTTTATCGCCTCACTTAAATTAAAAATACAAAAAAGAATAAAAGCAATCGGAAAAATAATTCCTCCTCCTCTTAAAGTAATTTGTGTATGTGCACTTCTATGGTTGGGTTTATCTATAATATTAAACTTATCGGCTATTTTGAAATAAATCAATTCCGCAAAAAAGAGTAATATGATTATTGTTAAATAAATAAAGTCACTCATCAAAAAATAAATTAATTAGTGTATCGAACTGAATAAAATAGCTTAGTAAACATATCCCTGATAATATTGGATTTCGAAACAGGAATTAAGCTTAATATAAAAAATAATGGTTTAAGGATATTTTGATTGATAATCATTTGTGGTTTTTCAATCTTAAAAAAAGACAATAACCCTTCCTGTGTATGATCTTTAGAGTCTTTTACAATTTTCACAGAGCTGTGGTCTGAGCTTATAGAATCTATTACTGCTTTAACAGCTTCATCAAGATGGCACAATGAGTAAACTCTCTCTTGTTTTGTGAAAAATGGAGTCTTTAATACAGGAAGGAAAACCCTTTTTCCTAAATCTTTCAAATTATTTTCTGTGTAAACTGGGGAAAGTCGTAGGATATGAAGCGATTTAACTTTCTTATGTTTTAAAAATTCTTCGCACATCAACTTACTTTCACCATATTCTGTAACAGGTATGGGCTGGTCATTTACTGAAATGATTTCTTTATCATTTTTGAAACTATATACAGATACAGAACTTAAAAAAATAACCTTCGTTTCTTTTAACTCCAAAGAATTAAAAATATTTTTGGTCATTAAAATATTTGCTTCTCCAAGTGGTATTGTACTGTTTTTAATTTTGCCGTGAGCTACTGCGGCGGCATGAATAATAAGGTCAAATTTCTTATCCTTGAAAAAACTTTGACAATCTTTATCATTTAGTAGATTGAGGGCTGTATATTCTTCCCCTTCATTAGAAGAGACGGCAGTAACCTCAAAATTATCTTTTAAAGCTTTATATATCTGTGAGCCTATAAATCCGCTTGCTCCTGTTAAAAGCAATTTAGCCTTCATTTTTAATAATTTGGTTAAAGGTAACAAACTTATAATTATTATCTTTTAACAGTTTAATAAGTTTATGCATTTTATTTTCAACACTTTTTCTTCCCTGATTAAACCTGATATTTGTTTTAAAATCGGTATTTTCAGGAACAGTAATATTATAATTTTTAGAAAACTCAAATGGATGAATATAAAAGAAATAATGTTGATTTTTTTTGAAATATTTTCTTAAAAGCATTTTCGTAAGAAACCAAGGAAAAATTCTTAAATATCCACCTCCTGAAACCGGTAAATTTTTACCGAATACTTCCACCGTAGAAGCTTCAAACTCATAAAATGAATCTTGTTTATATATTGTAGGATTGAACTCTTCAAAATCATCAAGATTAATTCTTCCATATAAATCATGGGCATCAAATTTTATTTTACTAGAGTCAAATGAGAATCCTAATTCTCTTAAAACCTCCAGACGATCCCTATCCAGACTAAAACACGGAGCTCTGTATCCATCTACGTCAATACCTGTGAAATCTTTAAATGAATTAATCCCTTTTATTGTATCTTTTCTGAACTCATCAATACTGAGCTGAAGAGGTCTTTTATGTGCATAGGAATGTAGACAAATTTCGTGACCTTTGGCTTTTATATGCTTAATCTTATCTTTTAAAATTTCTACAAGTTCTCCTACAATAAAAAATGTAGTTTTGATATCATATTGATCCAAAATATCCAAATAAATATCTAATCCATCTAAAGTAGACTGGCTTTGATCACATTCTTCTTTTGTAAAATAGTCCAGATGATACCAGTCTTCCACATCCATACTAAGCACTGCATATTTATTCATATTAATTTTCCTCCGTTTTTTGTAAAGTCCTGAAATTGTTCAACTGTAGGCCATGTAAAATAACTGCCTTTTTCTGCAAAATTCTCTTTGACTTTAACGTTAGAATTTTGAATATCACGAATAGTTTTACACATTAGATTCCCACCGATTTCCTTACTTTTTAAAATTAAAGAAAACATAGTTTCATTTTCAGAAATTTGAATTTCCTGTTGATTTAAGATCGCTCCATTATCAATTTTTGAATCCATATAATGTACTGTAGCTCCTGTTGTTTTTTCTTTTTTATAAAGAGTCCAAAAACTAGGCATTACTCCTGCATAATGAGGCAAATAAGAGCAGTGTAAATTGATGCAACCATGTTTAGGTATTTTCAGTAAAGCCTCTTTAAATACCACTGGAGCAGAATAGGATACAATAAGATCTGGCTGCAAAGCTCTAATACCTTCTAAAAATTCTGCGGAATTAGGATTTTTAATCCTTTCAAATTTTATTTTATATCTCTCAGAAACGGCCTGCAAGCTTTTAGGCTTAATTGCCAATTTGTAAGATGTAATCCTATCTATGCTATTTAAAACCTTCGCTGAAACTACTTTTAATCCCATTTTTACAGTTTGAATCAAGCCAAAACCTTTAATAAAATAGGATTTTTTGTTAACCAGGCTATAATTAGAATCAATATCAACTACTTTTAAAAGCTCTATATTTTCTAAATTCAGAATTTTCTCAATATTTTTAGGAACAACAAAAGAGTCTTCCTGGGTTATGATAATTATTTTCATCTCAGTTTAATTAGCTATTCAGTAAACTACTTATGTGTTTATAATACTTTCCAGTAACTTTTTCTTTAGTATAATCTTTTTGCACCATATCAAAGCCTTTTTCTCCCATCATTTTCAATTTATCTTTATGATCCATTGCTTCCTGAATTACATTGTACAGTTCTTCATTAACATTATTGGAAGAATTTTCTATAAGAAATGCAGCATCAGTATTTTCCAATAAATCATAAAGGGGAGTATTTTTATTACTGATTACCAGTAAAGGCTTTTTACAAGCCATAATTGTATATACTTTTGATGGCAGACCATCTTTCTCCAGTTTCTTATTCATAAATATAAAGTGCAAATCTGCATAATTAATCATATGCGGAATCGTTTCTCTTGCCTGGTAATCAATTAAACTTATATTATTCAATTGATGTGTTTCTATTTCGGTTTTAAGCCATGATTTACAAGCTCCATCACCAATAACAAAATAGCTGACAGGCATTCCTTTTGTTTTCTTTGCTACTTCTATAAGAGGCTCCCAATCCTGAGCGAAACCAATATTACCTGCGTACATTACTTTTAAATTATCATTGGAAGGAAATAATTGCTTGTTAACTACAGGATGATTTATTGGATGATAAAGTTCTGTATCTACAAAATTAGCAATAATCTCAATTTTTTCTGGATTTTTCATCCTAGAAACCAATGTATTTTTAAAATTCTGGTCTATCGTAACTAGTGAATCTGAATGCTTGTAAACAAATTTTTCTAACTTTTTAAGAAAATTTAAAACAAATTGAGATTTCATTTTGCCCTGGTTCACAAAAAAATCAGGATAAATTTCCTGAACATTATAAATAAACTTAGCATTCTTCAATTTTGCTAATGCAATAGATACTAACGCAATCGTAAGAGGTGGTGAAGGGCTTATAATGACGTCAACATTCTTAATTCTCATTCCAAGAAAAAATGATAACAAGTGCCAGTAAACCATAATAAAACCTCTTAAAAGAATACTTTCATATTTTTTCTGAGGCACATGATATACTTTAATTCCTTTATAATCACTGATATAATAAAGACCTAAAAATTTCTTTTGAAATTTTGTTTTATGCAGATCAACCTTGTTATAATGTGGCATTGTAGACAGAACTTCAACTTGAAATCCGTTCTTTTTAAGATTATATGCTATATCATTATAAAGGTAAGCAGTAGAAACAGCATCAGGAGCGAAAACAATGCTGTGGATTAATACTTTTTTAGCCATTCTTTTTTATTTTCTCCAGACTACTCTGTTTATATAATCGGTATAACTTAGAATAATTCTCACCATTTTTTCAGAAACATTTGGCATAGAATAATCTGCCACAGGTCTATAATTTCTTTCCTTCCCTATTTTCTGTTGTTGAACCTGAATCAATCCCTGTAAAATTCTTTCAGGAGATAATCCTACCATCATTACAGATGCCTCTTCCATAGCTTCAGGTCTTTCGTGTGCTTCTCTAATATTAAGAGCTCTGAAATTAAGAATTGAAGATTCTTCTGAAATTGTACCTGAATCTGATAACACGGCATAACTTCTCATTTGAAGTGCATTATAATCATGAAAGCCTAAAGGTTTTAAAAACTGTATTTCAGGTCTTACTGATATCTGCATTTTATCAATCATATTTCGTGTTCTGGGATGAGTGGTAACAATAACTGGATATCCGAATTTTTCTGCAATTGCATTAAGACTCTCCATTAATCCCTGAAAATTCTTTTCTGAGTTAATATTCTCTTCTCTATGTGATGACACCACGAAGTATTTACCCTCTTCCAAATTTAATCTTTTCAGAACATCTGAATTTTCAATCTGAGGCAAATAATGATTTAAAACCTCAAACATTGGAGATCCTGTTTTAATAATCCTGTCTGCTGGTAGTCCTTCTTTTAATAAATATTCCCGAGCTATATCGGAATACGTAAGATTAACATCCGAAGTATGATCTACTATTTTTCGGTTGGTCTCTTCAGGGACTCTCTGATCAAAACATCTGTTACCAGCTTCCATATGGAAAATAGGAATCTGTCTTTTTTTTGCAGGTATAGCGCAAAGACAAGAATTGGTGTCTCCCAAGACTAGGAAGGCCTCTGGTTTCAATTCTTCTAAAAGTGGATCAATTTTAATAAGAATATTTCCCACTGTTTCTGTGGCTGATTTACCTGCGGCTTCCAAAAAGTAATCCGGTTTTCTTAATCCTAGATCTTCAAAGAAAATCTGGTTAAGTTCATAATCGTAATTTTGCCCTGTATGGACAATGATATGTTCTACAGCTTCAGATGCATCTAAGGCTGATAATACTCTGGAAAGTCTAATAATTTCCGGTCGTGTTCCAACGACTGTCACTACTTTTAATTTCTTCATCATAACAAAATAAAATTATAGATATAAATACTGATGCAAAAGTCCAAAACTCCAAATTTGCAAATAAGTTATAAGAAGTCAGGACAAGTACAAAATATTGCACAAAAAATAAAACAAATGGTAAGTAATATATATTCTCCTTTATAAATTTTATTTTAAATCTTCTGAGATCTTTAAAATATAAAAAGAACAGAATAATTCCTATAATCCCCATGCTCATTAATATCTCAACAAAAATATTATGGGGATACAAACCATCTTCAAATAAAATACGTCCTCCAAAAGGTATATTATTTTCAAAAATTTCCCAGCCTTTGGCTAGATAATACCCTCTTCCATATCCATTACCTTCAAAAATAGCATCATACATCCTGGTAATAAACTCAAAGTCGGCAACTGATGTCTGTTTCAAAATATAGATGGTGACTATAAAAAGCAGTGCCAAAGAAATCAATACTATCCAGTATTTCAATTTATTAATATATAACAAGACCACAAATAAAATAACGAAAGCTGCCAATATTGGACTTCTTGCGGAAGAGCTAAAAACAGTAAAAGCTCCGATAAGCATTCCCAAAATTGGCTTAAAAGACTTTTGTTTTGTCAAAAAATAATTGTAGATTGATAATATCAATAAAGATAAACCATAATGTCCGGTACTTATATAATATCCTGCAAATATACCACTTGATTTTTCAAAACCCTTATAGACTAATATCGTATATAAACAGCTTACTCCTAATATGATTAATAAAAAGTTAAAAATTAACGCATTAAGCTTTACAACAATCTTTTTTGAAAAATTAATACTTAAAACCGCTACGTAAGGTATTAAATTCAGACAAATAATTCTTATATAAATCTGCTGTTCATTATTCAAAGTTTTTTGTATGTAGTAATCCTTATTAAAGCTATAGAATGTTTTAACAAAATAAAACACCCAGAAAAGAACAGTAAAAATAACTGTTAATTTTCTTTTCTTTATTGTATCAAAATTTACATAAATTAAATAAAGACTCATTAATAAAAGGATTGTACGAAACGGAACCGAAAAGAAAGTATTCGGAAGATTCAGAGGCCTTGAAAATGAGTAAAAAAAGATATACCCAAAAGTTAGGAAAAAAATAAAAAGATACTCAATGTAACTTTTTTTTGTTATCTGCATATTTAGACATTTAAAAAGTAAGTATCTGAATCTTCCGGATTAAAAGGTTCATTAATCCAGAAAATAGTATAGAGCTCTTCTTCTCCTATATTTTTAATATTATGAGTGTACCAGATCGGCATATCTACATAAGCGGGTTCATCTCCGTTAAGATAAAAATCAAATACCTGATCTGTATCTATTTTTCTTAATTGTATTAAAGCTTTTCCTTTGATTACAGCAAATCTTTCTATTTTTCTCGTATGAAAATGATTTCCACGTGTAATCTCCGGAACGGTTGTTGAAAAAGAACATTGGCCACCAATACCTAAACGGATTACCTCAACAAATGCCCCTCTTGGGTCTGTATGCTGTGTAAATTTCACAGGATAATGGTTTTTAATATCAAAATAACACCTGAAGGTATTGAAAAGATCTAAATCAAACTTAGTTTTTAATTCCGGAATTTCTCCGTTATCAAAATAAAGCTCTTTATAGGTATATAGCTTTTCCAGAACTTCGGAAACCTTATTTACAGAAGTATGAGGTACTTCAAATAATTCTTTGGTTTCTGCCGTTCGGATATTATCTATAATCTCCTGAACAAGCTCCCCTACATAGATCAGCCTGACTTCTCCATCATTATCGATAAAAGGGGTCTCTCCATGCGTAAGTTTATGACAAAAAGTCGCGATAAAAGAGTTATAATTGGGTTGCCCGAAAGGCCCAAAAACATTAGGAATAACCATTCCGGTAAAAGTTCCGCCGCTTTTTTGTGCCCATTGCAGCAATAATTCTCTTCCTTCTTTTTTAGATTTTCCGTACCAATTATCTTTTTCTTCCTGAGAAGAGGAAGAAAATAAAACATGAGCTTTAGATCCGGTTCTTTCTAAAGAAGCTATCAGCTCCTTAACTAAACTGATATTAGTATTAAAAATAACCTCCGGATCAGAATGACGGTTCATAGCTGCTAAATGTACTATGACATCACATTGTTCCACAAAATGGTCTAATTGCTCTGAATCATTGAAAAAATCTTTCTTAAATTCAATTCTTTCAAACTCTTCAGGTTTTAATCCTAAGGTATTATACAAATGAGATCCTACAAATCCATTTTGTCCAGTAATTCCAACTCTTTTCATCTTATAAATTTTCAAAATAATCTATAGGAAAACGATAATCATCATCTATTTCTCCTAACGAATAATTTGCCATTACTAATAATTTCGCCCCTTTTTCCTTAGCCTGAATTGCACTTACATAACCTTCAGGAACATGAAGTACATTTAATTTATCTGCATCCAGCTGATACTCTAAAATCTCCAATTCTTTGGATGGCGCAGACCAATCGTCAATTTTGATTAATCTTATAATAAAGCTTCCTAATAAAGCCGAAAACCAACGGTGTTCTACTTTATGTCCTGTCCAGCCTCTTATAAATTCAACTTCAGTATTCTCTATACAGTAAATCCTTTTAATATTTGAAAGATCAAAATTATTATTAAAAAGAAGTTTTCCTCTTTCATCTGTATATTTTCCTCCTTCGAAAATTTCAGGTGTATTCATGATCATTTATTTTTAATCGGGATATTGCATCACATCTTCCCCTAACACCTCTTTTCGGACAAGGGGTAACTTGAGCAGCAATTCTTTCATTCCTTCTACATCTTGCTGTTGTGTATTATGAGAGTGGTAATCTTCTATTTTTGAAACGTCTTCCTCTCCTTCGGAAAAATATTGTGCGTAGTTTAAATCTCTGTTATCGGCAGGAATTCTATAGAAATCCCCCATATCTTGAGCTTTCAGCATTTCTTCACGGGTACACAATGTTTCATATAGCTTTTCACCGTGCCTTGTTCCTATTACTTTAACAGGATTATCAGCCTTAAACATTTCTTTTAAAGCCTGTGCCAAATCACCTATAGTCCCTGCCGGAGCTTTGTTAACAAATAAATCACCAGGGTTTCCATGCTCAAAAGCAAACAATACAAGATCTACAGCCTCTTCAAGAGACATCAGAAACCTGGTCATATTAGGATCTGTAATGGTTATTGGGTCTCCATTTTTAATTTGTTTGATAAACAGAGGAATTACGGATCCTCTTGAAGCCATTACATTTCCATATCTTGTAAGGCAAACTATTGTTTCTTCAAGGTTTCTTGACGCTGCTACGGCTACTTTTTCCATCATTGCTTTGGAAATACCCATTGCATTAATAGGATAGGCTGCCTTATCTGTACTTAAGCAAATTACTTTTTTTACTTTATTTCTGGCTGCTGCATCAATAACGTTTTGTGTTCCTTCCACATTCGTCTTTACGGCTTGCATTGGGAAAAATTCACATGATGGTACCTGCTTCAGTGCTGCTGCATGGAAAACATAATCCACCCCTCTCATTGCGGGTTCAATACTATTATAGTCTCTTACATCACCGATATAGAATTTCAGTTTATCATTTTTAAACTGATTTCTCATATCATCCTGTTTTTTCTCATCACGAGAAAAAATTCTGATTTCCTTAAAGTGATCTGTATTTATGAATTTTCTTAAGACAGCGGTACCAAATGAGCCCGTTCCACCAGTAATAAGAAGTATTTTATTGTTAATTTGCATTTTTTTACTTTAATTCGTTATTTTCATATTAAATACGTCTTCCCAGATTGCAATGTTATATAACTTCCATTGCATTTCTCTGTTCTTTAATTTCTTTATTTTTTTTGAATAAAGTTCCTTTATAATTTTTGACTGATTTATTTTTTCTAAAATTTTATCAGAATATGGCCACCATTCATCTGTAGGTGCTTCAAACCCGATTTTTCTTTTTCTCCATGTAATTGCATCCGGCAATTTACGATCCATACTTCTTCGAAGGATATATTTTGACCATCCCTGATGAATTTTAAAATGATTATTTATAGATAGACATGTTTCTACAAATTTATAGTCTAAAAATGGTAATCTGGTTTCCACCGAGCAAGCCATTGAATTTTTGTCTTCAAATCTTAGCAATTCCGGAATCTGAGCCCAGAAAAGTTCTATTCTCTGCATTTTAAATATATCAGAATAGGATTTTGTCAGATCTTTCATTAAGGTAAAATCAATACCCTTTCTATATTTTGTTTTTAAATTTCTTCCTCTAAATAATATTCTTAGCTTTCTAATAAAGAATACACTGAAATATAGATAAGAAAGTATACCTTTCAGCATAGAAATATCGTAGTGACTTCTGACCTTGAGTAAAAAGTTTATGTTTTTAGACAGATTATGATTTCTGATATACGCAGCAGTATAACGGCTATAGCCGAGTAAAATTTCATCAGCACCCTGACCATCTAAAAGTACTTTGATACCTGATTTTTGGGTTTCACTCATAGGGAAATGCTGCATGTAAATGGAGAGCCCCTGAAAAGGTTCTTCCTGCGTAGTAATTACCTTCAGCATATTTTCTTCAAAAACTTTTTTATCAGGATATATTAAATCTTGATCCAAGTTCAAATGGTTGGAAACAATTTTTGAATAGCTACTTTCATCATTCCCTGGATTTTCTGAACCAACAGAAATTACATTAAGTTGTTGGCCTGTATTTGCTGAAAAAATATCAGAAGCAACAGCTGCCAAATAAGAGCTATCCAATCCTCCACTTAAAGCCGTTCCAATTTTCACATCAGATCTTAATCTTAATTTTACAGACCTTTCTAACTCTTGCTGGAACAATTTTATAGACTCATCTAAATTCAATTCTGATATTTTCTTACAAAAAGCAATATCATAATATCTGTATATTTCAAAAGTATTTGTATCTAAACAATATATTAAATTATGGGATCCTTGTAGTTTATAAATATTTTTAAAAAAAGTCTCATGAGTCTGCTCTGTAAGATTTACCGCAATAAACTGAACCATAACCTGTATATTCACTTCATTTATGGGTTCTATTTCAAGAATAGGCTTTATTTCAGATGCAAAAATCATTTTCTCTTCATCTGTATAATAATAAAAAGGTTTTACCCCAAAGCGGTCACGTGAACAGAATATTTTATTTTTTTCTGCATCATAAATGGCGAAAGCCCACATCCCATTAAATCTTTCCACACATTTTTCACCCCAGAAATCATAAGAAGCAATCAATACTTCTGTATCAGAATTGCTTGAAAAAGAATAGCCTTCCTTTTCCAGCTCATCTCTAAGCTCTATATAATTATAAATAGCCCCATTGAATATAAGGACTTTATTATTTAACAAAAATGGTTGATTTGCAGAATTGCTTAGGTCAATAATAGCGAGCCTTCTGTGACCAAACCCAAAGTTCTTTTTTATATAGAAACCTTCGGCATCCGGCCCTCTATGTAACATCTTATTGGTCATTTTGGATAAAATTTCCTTAGTTACAGAAGTTCCATTCTTATATATTATTCCTGCTATTCCACACATATAACTATTTTTGCCTTATTGCTTCTTTTTCATCAAAAGAAGGATAGTTTATTAATACGGCTTTGTATACTCCTTTAAAAACAAATAAACTACCTGCTGCAACTCCAATAATACCATGTTTATCAATTACCTGTTTGATATCATTCAAAGAGCCTGCACCACCTAATACAGTAAGTGGTAATGAAATTTTTTCTCTTACTTTATCTATTAATCCAAGATCATATCCTTTCATCACCCCATCCTGATCGATTGAGTTGATAATAATTTCACCAGCCCCTAATTTCTGAGCTTCTTCTGCGAATTTAAAAGGATTAATTCCCGTAGATTTTTTTCCATTATGGGTATAAACTTCATATCCCCCAAAAAGCTTTTTCTTTACATCCAAAACAACAATAACACTTTGCGCTCCTACCCTTTCTGCAATTTGGCTAATTAATGACGGGTTTTGAACAACAGCTGATGAAAGTGCTATTTTTTCGATTCCAAGACCAAAAATCTTCTGGGCTTGTTCAACGGTTTTTACACCACCTCCATAGCAAAGAGGCATTCTTGACTGATTGGCAATTCTCTCAATTAAACTATAGTTAGGTTCTAATCCTTTCGCTGTTGCATCAATATCAAATATAGCAAGTTCATCAACTTCTTTCTCATTGAAAATTCTTACTGCATTAATAGGATCTCCTACATATTTAGGATTTTTGAAATTAACTGTTTTTACCAGCCCGTTATCTTGTATAAGAAGAGAAGGTATAATTCTTGGTCTTAACATGGACTCTTAAAGTTTAGCAAAATTGTGTAACAAAATCTCACCATAATGGTGACTTTTTTCCGGATGAAATTGTATTCCGTATTTATTCTCATGATGGGCAGCGGAAGCAAATTCTCCTCCATACTCTGTAACTGCCATAATATCTTCATTATTATTGCACTCAAAATAATAAGTATGAAGAAAATAAAAAATAGAATTATCTTCTAATCCTTTAAATAATCCTACATCTTTAACTGGTTTTACATCATTCCAACCCATATGAGGTAATCTGGTTACCTGTTGAATTTTAGTCTCGTCAAATTTTCTAACGGTAGCATCAATCCATTTCAAACCTTCCATACTTCCCTCTTCACTGTTGTTTGCCATCATTTGCATTCCTACGCAGATTCCAATAACAGGTACTTTATGATTCAGCACTAAATCATCAAGCCTCTCTCTCATGCCGGAATTATTCAGCTGAGTCATTGCATGATCAAAGTGTCCTACTCCCGGAAGAATAAGTTTTTGAGCTCCTTCCAGATCTTCTTTTGTTCTGGCAATTTTAACAGGAACATCTACTCTTTTGTAAACATTTACAAAAGCATTGATATTACCTACACCATAATCTATAATTGTTATCATCTGAATAGTCTCTTTTCTAAACCTAGCTTTTGCATAGTTTGAGCACCGAATTTGATAATGCCCATTTTATTTTTATAATCTTTATAAGTCTTGTTTTTACCTTCAAAGATCTGTTGCAGTTCTTCTTTTGTAAGATCCAATTTATTAGCCACATATTCAAATTCTTTTTGAAGGAATTCTTCTGAAAGTTCAGGTCTTGAAACTCTGTCCAAAGCTTCTTCACGAGTCATTTGCCCTGTAAGAATAAGTGACGAAAAATGAGCTTTCCTTTTTTGGTAGCCAAATTTTCTTGGAAGCCAGTAATCTTCATAAAAACGTGTAAATCTTGACTCATGGTGCTTATGCTGAAATGGCTCCCAGCCGAATTTATCCACCAAAAGTGATTCTGCATCTTTCTTGTTAAACGGGACAAGATTCAATGGTTTGAATACTTCCATTCCGTAAACATATTTATAAAGAATTTTGTATGAAAGAATATCTACTAATGGAAATGTTTTAAGCGATCTTTTTCCAAATTTAGAATGTATATCTTTTACTAAGGTAGTATCTATTCCTGGAAAACCGCCCCACTCCTCGGGTTCTCTACAGCACTCAGTAGAGAAATTGCTTCCTGTAAGGACATAGTTGATTTTATTTTTTCTTGCAAATTTGTAAAGTCCGGAAAAGAAGGCATAATCCTGAGGTAAATCCTGATCTGAAATCTGAGATTTCAAAAAGGCAACCTGCAGATCTTTCATTTCCTCCCAGTTGATTACTTCGGTATATAGGTCCAGATTCAGTCCGTTGATCAGTTTTTCAATATTACCAACTGCTTTATCAGTATTCCATCCTGCATCCACGTGGAAAATCAAAGGACGAATTCCCATGATTTCTTTTGCTACGTAAGCAGCATAAGAACTATCAAGTCCTCCACTTAACCCTATAATACAATCAAAATCTTTATTCTTAGATGTTTTTTTGATTTTATCAGCAATTTTCATCAATTCATCATATCCTTGCTGATCTGTATGCCAGTTGGGTTCTATATTTTCTTTAAAATTGGTATAATAATCACTTTCGCCCTTTTCATTAAAAATAATATTAGGGTCTGTAGTGTCCATTATAGTTTTAGTACAGATTTGATATGGTCTGTTATTCATCATTTTTTACTTTGTAAAATGTCGTTTATTATCTTTGCCTTCTTTATTATTGTTTCATCATTATGAATAATGAAATTGCTTAATGTTCCTTTGAATTCCTTTCTCATATTCTCAGCTTCCGGTCTATCGTAAAAATAGGCATCAGCTCCCCACCATAAAATTCCATCCACAAATTTACCATTTACATTTTGACTGGCAAGAGTTTCTATTTGATCCTTCCATATACGATCGGGAATTTCCTTCATACTATCTTTTTCATTACTATTATGATATCTATGCCACATAAATACATAAACAGGCTTTTTATATATTATTCCCAATTTTAAGAGGCCATCAATATTATTACCCAAATAATTTCCGTTAGCAAGGATCGCAGCAGGGTTACTATAAAAAGTGTATAGTGATGGAAAAAAAACATCACATTCTTTCAATAAAGGTGCAAATTTATTCTGTTGTGCAAAGAACTCCTCATTGGGACTCCATACACTAGTGAAAGGAATTGCATAAAACCCAAATTTAATATTGGGTCTGAGTTTTTTAGCATATCTGAGTACTTTCAGACAATAATCCATCGCCTTCATAGCGTTTTTATTATCTTTTCCAAACATATCTTCAAAAGGCATCTCAAGATCTATATAGACTAGTCCTTTTCGATTCTTATCAGGTATTCCTCTATTAATTTCTTTTTCCAGTAAATCTGGAAGAAACAAGTATTTGTCATTAGTTTTAGAAATAAATTGCCCTTCATCCAAAAATCCAACTTCTTCACTTCCTATACTTTTTAAATAATTCTCTGCATTACTTCCCATCTTTCCAAGCGAATAATAAAATTTCGTTTGATTGTTCTTCATTTGTGAGGATGAAGTACATGATATAAAGAAAAACAACAACAGTAGCACTATTTTTTTCATATTAAAATATTTTAATTGATCCTAAAATACAAACTAAGTTTATTTATTTAATATATTTTCATATAGTTTTATATATTCTGTAAACTTACTTTTTTTATCAAAAAGAAATTCTGCTCTTTTTCTGCAATGTTCCGAATAAAATATCTTACCATTATCTTTAATTTGTTCAATTGCTGTAATAAGACCTTTTAAATCTCCCTTTTCAACCACAATTCCGGTTTTTTCATTCACAGCTTCCGGAGATCCACCTGATCTAAAGGTAATCACCGGTGTACCACATGACTGAGCTTCTAAATTTGTTGTGGGAAAAGTATCTTCTAATGTTGGGTTTACAAAGACATCTGCCAAGGAATAATATCCGACAAGTTCCTCAACATTCTCTGTACGCTCCAACCCAATAATATGGGCAGGAAGTTTCCTAATCTGATTTTTACTAAGCCCTATTAAAATAATTTGAAAATCAGAATTCAATTTTCCTGCTAGTTCTACAAAGTACTGTAATCCTTTTTTTTCAGTCCATGGACTTGCTACACCAAGTATAACAAATTTTCCTGAAGACAAATGCTTTTCTTTCAATAAACTACTGTCTTTGTAGAAAAATGTATCTATGTCAATACCATTTTGAATTACTTCAATATGATTATTCTGTAAAAATGATTTTTTTGTTTCCTCACCGAGCCAATTGGAAACAGGAACTATTGTTAAGTTTTTAATAGAATTAAATAATCTTTTTTTATCAATATAATTCTGATACGAATTATCCTTATAAGACTTTGGATATTCAAAAGTCTGAGGACATTCTTTACATTGAAGCTGCCATTTTTGACATCCTACCAGTTCAAAATGAGCACAGTGGCCTGTAAAAGACCAACAGTCATGAAAGGTCCAAACAACAGGTACATTATATTCAGCCAAAAAATTAAATAATATTTCTATATTAATGAAATATCCATGTACATGCTGCAGCTGAATAATATCTGGTTCAATCTTTTTTATCTTATCAATTAATTGTAAGGTTGCTCTCTTGGAACCAAACCCGTGTCGATCCTTTAATCTTGTTAATAATACATGAGAAATTATATCTAAATTATTTCCAATTCTAATTGTATTAGATTTACTTGGTAAGTTATCTCTTGCGTAAGCTATATAACTCTCCCATCCTTTGGCTAGTACCTGCTCACCAATTTGTTCAGCTATTCTTCCTACAGAACCACTATTAACTTCACTACTGATTTGAAAAATTTTTCTCATTTTAAAATTTAGGACTCAAATACCTCCAGTGTAGTATTACAAATAATTCTATAATCCAAATATTCAGCTGCTACTTTTTTGGCACCTAACTTCATTTTTTTTACCAATTCCGGATTGCTCTTCAAATGGGTAATATGTTTGATCATATTTTCCGAAGTGATTTCACCTGGCTTCAATGTAATAATATTATCATGTAAATTCAAATATTCCGGATCTTGTCCACCTAAGTCACCAATTAAAAGAGGTAGATGCATCCCAATAGATTGTTGCCAAATTACGGATTGACTTGCAGGATAAATTGCCATATCACATACAGTCATTAGCTCAAGTATAGAATCCCCATCTAACCAACCTGTAAAATGTATATTTGATTTTTCGGGTATTTTCTTCAACATATCTTCATACTCAAGATGTTGATCACTTGCTTTACCAAATACAATAAGATGGATATTTGGATCATTAATTTGCTCAACTGCTTTTATTAATACTTCTGTTCTTTTTAACGGATCAAATTTTCCACCTGTAATTAACACAAAATCGTTTTCTTTAATTCCAAATCTACTTTTGATAGCAGATATGTCTGTATGCTCCATTATATCAGTAGATTTTAAATAATCACAGCCTAAAGGAAGTAATTTCATATCTTTATAAGGTACATTATAAACTTGATTAAGAAAATCTGCACTAGCAGGAATTACAGGATAAATAGCTTTTATATACTTTATATACTTATATAAAATATGTTTTCTTATTATTTTATGCAATATATTTAAAGAAATCCAACCGTGGGCAGAATTACTAAAGTCTGCATGATAATCCATAATAATTCTACATTCTGGGTTCTTTTTCACATACTTAACAGCTTCTTTTAAGTTAAGATGTATATCATGTGCATATATTAGATCTGGCTTTTCTCGATCTAAGATTTCATAAACTCCAGGATGTTTTTTTAATTTATGTAATATATTTACACTATAAGGGATTCTAATAATTTTTGCACCTAGATGCTCAGATACTGATCCTTTTTTATTTTTATCATAATTGTCATGTGTGTAATCAAATACAGATTCGTATGTTGATGAAATCATTACAACATTATGTCCTTGTTCAATATAATATTTTGTCAAAAGATTTTCCTGGTAAGTATAATTTAATCCAAAAAAATCTTGGAGCATTACTATTTTTTTACTTTCCATTTTTTAAGTTCTTACTGATAGTTAATGATAATAAAGGCCAAAACAATATGTAATTTGCTATAGAGCCTGACGAAAAAGAAGCAATAATATCCATTAGCAATATTGCCCCAATCCAATTGTAATAAGGGATTTTTATAAATTTTAATGCATTAATAAGTGCTACAATTATAATAATTACAGCCATTATTCCTCCTAAAAAGCCTAATGCCATTAAAGATTCAAGCAGTAAATTATGGGGATATGTTCCTCCAAAGATCGTTTCAACAGAATCGCCGAAGAAAGGATGATCAAGAAATTGATTCCAGGCAGATTTAAATAATTCTGCCCTATATCGGTCACTGTCATTAGATGAAAACCCTGTTTCTTTAAACCTTTCAAAAATTAAATCTGAAATATTTAAATATTCTGGAAAGAAACTGAATATTGCAACTGTTACTACAATAAATAGAAAGACATATTTTTTCTGAATGAGGTGTCTTGCATAGAATAGATATACAATGACAACAATTATTAGCTGTAATAATGGACCTCTTGATCCCGCCATAAATAAATTAAAAAAGCTGAGTCCCATCCCAACAGCAAGTATAATCTTATGCCAGAGCTTATTTTTACCTAAAAACATGGTAAAACAAATAAAGAACATAACTGCAGCTGATCTTCCGAATGAAACCGTATTAAGGGCAGCATTTGCATCGGCTCTAACTAATACATCATCGGGAACTATCTGTGGATTTGTAATATTATTATATAACCCCCAAATGTTAACAATATATAAGATAATCAGCACCCACTTTCTTACTGATATAATAGTATCTTTCGAAAAATATGTGGCACATGCAAAAGTGCATATCAGGATAGAAGCAGAAAAAGCCCATAGGTCTCCCAATGGAGACTGTATTGTTTTTGAAGTCAGTGTAGTATCATAAAAAAGTCTTACCAAATACAGACCCCAAAAAAAATATATTAAAAAGTGTTGATTGGTTAATCTAGGTTTATTTTTTAATATGACCAAAGTTCCAAGAAAAAATACAAATACTCTATAAGCTACAGATACAGGCCTTGATGACTCCATATTTAGTAAACTAGGAAAAAAAGATATCAGTTCATACCCATATAGCATCAATACTAAAAAAGTAACTTGTAATTTATTTATTTTTTCAATGTGCACCTTTTGATAATTTATTTGTAAAAATTAAGAAAACAATATTACATAAAATAGAAACTCCAGAAAATAATATCAACGAAATATAATAATCTGAAAAGAAATAATATCCTGAATAGATTGAAATAAATACCAGTAGTGCATTTACTACTTGCAATCTCATCAATATTTTTTGTTTACCTACCACATAAAATAAAGTATTAAGAGGAGTAACAACAAATTCTATCAAGAGCATTACAGATAAGATTCTAGCAAAATAGCCAGCGACTTCCCATTTTTCACCAAAAACAAAAACAAACAATTTAGGCGATATCAAGAATACTGCTAAATAAATAGGAAAAGACATCAGAATAAGCTTTTTAATGGTAGATCTATAAAGTGCTCGGCAATTTCCTTTTTCTCTGATTTCGTCAATAGCTTCATTTCTGAAAATATTTCCTACTGAAGTCGTAATAACAATATTTGGAAGTCTGATCATTCTGTTGGCCATTGAAAAAAAACCAACAATTGTAGTACTATACAGAATAGAAAATAATATTGGAATAAATTGCTGACAGGCTGTAAGTGACATATCAGAAATGATCATATATCTAGGGAAAGAGGAATATTCTTTTGCAACACTTTTTAGGTCATGCCATTGAGATTTTAAAAAAAATCTTAACTGATTATCTGTTAAAAGTAAATAAAGTATAGAGCTAAAGATTCCTATTATCATTCCTATTATCATCCCATTACTGTAACCTAGGATTCCAAAAATAATACTGAATATACAAGATGTGATTACTTGTATTGCATTTCCAAAAGTAATTTTTTTATACTTTTTATTTCTTTGATTCCAGTATCCCAATGCAGAATAAATAGCACCAAAAAAAATATACAATGGAGCTATGTAGACCTCATTATTGGAGAGAAATTGCGTTTTATCATGGACATGAAAAACATTTTTCAATAAAAAAATTATTATAAAATATAATGAGGATACTGAAATGGCAATATAAATAATTAGTTTAAAAATTGCTGAAGCTCTATCTTCTTCTTTTGGAAGACCAATAGCCAATTCATAACGCCCCGTTGAAAGGACTGCTAAAAATACAGTGAAACTTGTAAAAATAGAAAGAATTCCGAATGATTCAACAGAATACATTCGTGAAAGAAGAGGAGAAGTAGCAATTACTATTAGCTGACTGATAACAGTTCCACTAGACAGGATTGCTACATTTTGTAAAAAAGAATTCGATTTTACACTATTTAAAATATTTTTAAAATTCAAAACTATTTAAATAATTTTTCGTTCATAATTTTTTTCTTGTTAAGAGCTACAGATATTTCTTCCGCAGGACTTCCAATGACCGTTTGGCCATCTTCAACATTCTTTACAACAACAGCAGATAATCCAATAGTGACATTATTTCCGATTTTCTTTTGGTTTATTATAGAAGAAGACGGAGCTATCCAGGTATTTTCACCTATCACCACACTTCCGGCTACCATTGCGTTAGCAATAACAAGGCTATTCTTTCCAATTTGTACGCCATGAGCAATATGAACAAGATTATCCACTTTTACATTATCCATAAGAATTGTACTGCCTAATACAGCTCTGTCTATACAGGTATTATTCCCTATTTCTACATTATCCCCTATAACTACGTTTCCTATATGAGGAATGAAAACATATTCTCCAGCTTCATCTTTCTCATATCCAAATCCGACACCACCAATCGTATTATTAGCTCCAATAATAACATTCTCACCAATAATAGTTTCGTGCTTAATTGTTGTATGATGGTCAATAGTTGTATAAGATCCAATGACAGAATTATCTTCTATCACAACAAATTCCCCTATGTATACATCTTTTCCAATTTCAACATTATTTCCAATAATTGCAGTATGGGATATCCCCCTTTTTTTTGCTGGCATAAAAAATTCTGAAAGAACCTTCTGAAATGCTAATCTTGGGTTTTCGAACAGCAAATATGTACAATCATTATGTACAACCTCTGGTAGACTACCACATAAAATGATACCTTTAGAAATATTTTTAAGTTTATGACTAAACTTGGCAGACACCCACATGAGTACATCATCTCTCTGATTTTCCTCATCTAACTGAATAGCATTCACAACATTTTTTTCAACATCTCCTATTATCTTTACAGGCTTAAGCTTTTCAACTATTTCTTTAAGAATCATATAATTTATTATTTTATTGCAAACCTTACAACTTCAAAAGTTTCTGCGTATTTCACCCCAAACTGTACTCCTCTTGCTACGGCCAAAGATCGTATAAAATCAGCACTTAGATAATCTCTAAATCCCTGAGACTTATATTCTTTCAAAGCATCTATCTTTCTATTAATATGTTTTTCTTCCAGAGAGATATAGCTCTGAGTATTAAAGGACAGGTTATTCCAGATAAGTTCATAACTTAAAATTGATTTTGTTTTGAAAGCTCTTATCCCTTCATTAGCAATCGTAGAATGATCCTGATGAATATCGTTAATACTAGGAATTAAGACTAAATCAATATCTTGATGAACTCTTTTAAATCTAATTAATTCTTCTAGAATTTCCTGTCTAGCATAATTAAGTTTACGAACCTGATAATTAAAAATAATCACATTTTCTTCCTTAATTCCAAGAACTCTTGTGGCAGCCTTAACTTCCGTTTTTAAAATATCTTTTGGAAAACCTTCTGGTACAGATTCTTCTGCAGTAGAAAAAGCCATGTAAAAGACTTCGGCCCCATCATCTATTAACTTCGAAATAAAACCACCTGCACCTAATTCACCATCATCTGTATGTGGTGCTAAAACTAATACTTTCTTAAAGCTCATAATTATTATTTTTTTTTAGGGCATAAATTCTTTCTATAATATCCACTACCTTCAATCCTTCCAAAGCGTTGGTTGTAATAGTATTTCTACCTTTTAGTACATCTACCACATTTTCAATGATATAGTGATGATTGGCTGCGGAACCTTTGTAAGCCCCATAGTCATTTCCTGGATTTGTAGGAGCAAGTTCCGGCATTACATAATCTTTCACATTACATACCTCTACTTTATCCATATATTGTCCCCCGATCTTTACAGACCCATTTTCTGCAATGATTGTCATTGAGCTTTCAAGGTTCTGATTCCATACTGAGGTAGAATAATTCAGCGCTCCCATTCCTCCGTTTACAAAATCAAAGCTAATGAATCCAGAGTCTTCAAAATCAGTGAGATCTTTATGATTAAAATCTGCAAATTTTCCTTTAATATTGGTAATATCACCGAATAGCCAGTACATGATATCTATGAAGTGAGAGAACTGAGTGAATAGTGTTCCACCATCCAAATCAAGTTTCCCATGCCAAGATTCCGGCTTATAGTATCTGTCATCACGGTTCCAGTAGCAGTTAAGCTGAACCATATATATTTCACCTAGCTTTCCGCTTTCTACCATCTCTTTTACCCATGCAGAAGGTGGAGAATAACGGTTTTGCATTACGGCAAAAACTTGTTTATGTTTGTGTAGTGCCTGAAAAATAAGTTTTTCAGCATCCTGCTTATTCAAAGCCATTGGCTTTTCTACAACAATATGTTTTCCGGCATCAATTGCTTTATAAGACTGTTCAAAATGGAATCCGTTTGGAGAAGCGATATTAATAACGTCCACCTCAATTCCTGATTTCAAAAATTCATCTAATGATGCAAAAAAAGGTACATCATGGCTTTCAATTCCTAAAACAGATTTATCTTTTACGTCAATTAGAGCTACAAGTTCACACTCTGTATTTCTTGAGATCATTTCGGCATGTCTTTTTCCGATATGCCCGCAGCCTACTACTGCAAATTTTATTTTTTCAGCTATTTGCATTTTTTTAAATTTTTGAAACTTTATTATTGTCAAGTTTATATTGTTCTCCGCTTTCCTCGCATACAGCGATACCTTCTCCATTGAAATTAAGACGATGTCCGAATTCACTCATCCATCCCATTTGTCTTGCCGGATTCCCTACTACTAAAGCATAGTCAGGAACCTCTTTTGTAACCACAGCTCCGGCTCCGATAAAAGCATATTTACCAATATCATGACCACAAACGATGGTTGCATTGGCACCAATAGAAGCCCCTTTCCCTACATTCGTCTTTAGATATTCATTTTTTCTGTTGACTGCACTTCTGGGATTGATAACATTTGTAAAAACCATAGAAGGCCCCAAAAAAACATCATCGTCGCATGTAACACCTTCATAAATAGAAACGTTATTCTGAACTTTCACATTTTTTCCTAAAACGACTTTAGGGGAAATCACTACATTCTGACCAATATTACATTTTTCTCCTAAAATACAATCCGGCATGATATGTGAAAAGTGCCAAATTTTAGTTCCGGCTCCTATCTTACATCCTTCATCGACTACAGCTGTTTCGTGTGCAAAAAAATCCGACATATTATATTGATTGTTATTGATTAAAAAAATTTTTGATCTCAGAAATAATATAGTCTGAAGATTCCTGATCAAATTCTGTGTGTACAGGAAGCGAAAGAACTTCTGAACATAGCATTTCAGTAACTGGAAGACTGAACCCTTCGGTTACGTATTGCTGAAAAGCCTCCTGTTTATATAACGGAAGTGGATAGTAAATCATACTTGGAATATTTTTTTCACCAAGATATAGCTGTAATGCATCCCTTTTTCCGTTTTTCACTCTAAGTGTGTATTGATGAAAAACATGGGTAGAGTTTTTAGCCCTTTCCGGAACCTGAATTTCGGATATACCGGCAAGATTTTCATCGTAATAGGCTGCCATTGTATTTCTGGCTTCAGAATATTCATCAAGCTTTTTTAGTTTCACTTTAAGAACAGCTGCCTGAATAGTATCCAATCTTGAGTTACATCCTAAAACTTTGTGATGGTATTTTTTTTGCTGTCCATGGTTTGCAATCATTCTTATCTTTAAAGCCAGATCGTCATTATTGGTCATTAAAGCTCCTCCGTCGCCATAACATCCTAGGTTTTTAGACGGAAAAAAAGAAGTACATCCGATATCACCTATCGTTCCAGTTTTCTTTATCGTTCCATCCGAAAAGGTATAATCTGAACCAATAGCTTGTGCATTATCTTCTATCACAAACAGATTATGTTTTTTGGCAAATTCAAGGATTTTCTCCATGTTAGCACTTTGTCCATATAAATGAACCGGAACAATGGCTTTTGTGTTGGAGGTTACATATTTTTCTAGACCGTTAAGATCAATTTCAAAGGTATTTTCATCCACGTCTACCATAACAGGCTTTAAACCTAAAAGACCAATTACTTCCGCAGTCGCTACATAAGTAAATGCAGGACAAAGTACTTCATCTCCAGTTTTCAGATCCAGAGCCATCATTGCAATCTGCAATGCATCTGTACCATTAGCACAAGGAATAACGTGTTTTACGTCTAGATATTTTTCAAAATCCTGCTGAAATTCTTTTACTGCAGGACCGTTGATGAATGCGGTATTATCGATACATTCTTGAATTCCTGCATCAATTTCAGTTTTTATTTTCTGATATTGACCTTTAAGGTCAACCATTTGAATTTTCATATTTATATCTGTTTTGGATATCACACAGAAAGTAGTTTTATTTTTGAATAAGCTCACTTATTTTGTTCCCAATGGCAAAACAAGATGTTGCAGCTGGAGAAGGTGCATTTCTCACGTGAATGATATTTCCATTTTTCACGATATCAAAATCATCAATTAATGCTCCATTTCTGTCACAAGCCTGTGCTCTTACTCCTGCCCCTCCTGTTACAAGATCACTTTCCTGTATTTCAGGCATCAATTTTTGAAGAGCTTTTGTAAATGCAGATTTTGAAAGAGAGCGATGAACTTCTCCCATACCTGTTTTACCATATTTTGCGACGATTTTTCTGAAACCAGGCCATGTAAGGGTCTGCATTGTTTCATTGAAATCGAAATCAAAAAATTTGTATCCTTCTTTTCGGAAAGCTAAAACTGCGTTAGGACCAGCTTCAATATTTCCATCTATCATTCTTGTAAAATGAACGCCCAGGAAAGGGAAATTAGGATCCGGAACGGGATAAATCAGGTGTTTTACAAGATGCTTTTTCTCGTCTTTTATCTTGTAATACTCTCCTCTGAAAGGAATGATAATTACATCATTCTTTTCGTTGGTCATTTTGGTTATTTTATCTGAGTAAAGTCCTGCACATGAAATCAATTTCTTTGCTCTGAATTCTGATTGACTGGTTGTAATAACCACTTCAGAATTAGTATTGCTAATATTTTTTACTTCATTATTGAATTTAACTTCTCCTCCCAATTCTTCAAAGAGTTCTTTAATCTTTTGGGCAACTCCAGGATAGTCTATAATTCCGGTTTGTGGTACTTTTATCGCTTTCAGACCTTCACAATGGGGCTCAATTTCGCGGAATTCTTCTCTGGAAAGATATTTCAGATCCTGAAGTCCGTTTTCTACTCCTCTTTTATAGATATTATCCAGAAGATGCAGCTCTTCCTGTGAAGAGGCTACAATAATTTTACCGCAAAGATCATATTTGATTCCATATTTTTCAGCAAAATTGATCACTGAATGGTATCCTTCTATACAGTTTGTTGCTTTAAGACTCCCTGGTTTATAATAAATCCCACTATGAATAACTCCACTGTTGTGCCCAGACTGGTGTAATGCTACATCTTTTTCTTTTTCTAAAATGAGGATTTTAGAATCAGGATTTTTAAGTTTAGCCTGATAAGCTGTTGCCAATCCTACCAAGCCTGCACCAACAATTACAATATCATAATTCATTCTCTACTATAGTCTAGCGTCAACCAAATTTCTGTCTAAACATGCTTTGGTATCAAACACCACTGCATTTTCTTTTTTCAGCGTATTAAGATCCATCTCAAGAAATTCATTATGAGAAACAGCAATGATAAGAGAATCATATTTTTTTCCTTCAATAAGCTGATCAAGAATATTAATACCATATTCGTGGTTCACTTCTTCTTTACTTGCCCAAGGATCATAAATATCTACATTCACTCCAAAGTCTGAAAGCTCTCTGTAAATATCTACCACTTTTGTATTTCTTACATCCGGACAGTTTTCCTTAAAGGTAACTCCTAAGATCAAAGCTTCTGAATCTTTGATTACTCCTCCTTTTGCAATAAGAAGTTTTACAACTTTAGAAGCAACAAATTTTGCAATAGAATCGTTTACACGTCTACCCGATAAAATAACATCAGGATGGTATCCTAATTGTTCTGCTTTGTGTGCCAGGTAATAAGGATCTACTGAAATACAGTGCCCTCCTACTAATCCCGGTTTATACTTCAGGAAGTTATATTTTGTTCCTGCAGCTTCTAATACATCATTGGTATCGATACCCACTCTATCGAAAATTAGGGCCAATTCGTTTACGAAAGAGATATTAACATCTCTCTGTGCATTTTCGATAGCTTTAGAAGCTTCTGCTACTTTAATGCTTGGTGCTTTATGAGTACCGGCAGTAATAATTTTTTTATAAAGATTATCTACTTCTTCTGCAATTTCCTCAGTAGAACCAGAAGTCACTTTTTTTACACTTGTCAGTGTATTCACTTTATCTCCCGGATTGATTCTCTCAGGAGAATATCCTACATAAAAGTCTTCATTGAATTTCAGCCCTGAATATTTTTCCAGAACAGGAACACATTCTTCTTCTGTACAGCCAGGGAAAACTGTAGATTCATAAATAATGATATCTCCCTTTTTAATAATTTCTCCAAGCATTTTTGAAGCAGAAATCAAAGGGTTTAGATCTGGTGCATTGTATTTATCAATAGGTGTAGGAACTGTTACAATAAAAACATTAGCATCTGAAATTTCAGAAAGCTGGCTTGTAGATCTATATCCTATAGTTCCGTTTGATTTTTTAAATCTTTCAAGGCCACTGTTTAGTTTGTCAAGGTCTGCCTCTAAAGTAGTATCTTCTCCGTCATTAAGCTGCTCTACACGCTGTGTGTTGATATCAAATCCTAATACAGGATAATGAGCTGCAAATTCTAATGACAATGGAAGTCCTACATAACCTTGTCCAATAACTGCAATTCTATATGTTTTCATCATTAACTAAGTTTATTTTTTATTTGCTGAAACCAAGATTTTTCAACATGATTATTGTATCCATAACCATATTTATTACTATATCCTAGATTTTCTCTGTTTACATCATTAAGTACAAATCCAACGTTTCTTATCTTCTTTTGATCGATATTAATATTTGCAAATTCCAGTAATGCCTTCTCAGTATATTTAGATCTAGAAACATAGATGGTGACATCAGATAAATCAGAAATAAGGAAAGTATCCGTAACCAGAAGTAATGGTGCTGTATCCAGAATGATATAATCATATTTCCCTTTCAACTCATCTAAAAGTATTTCATAGCGTCCGTTAGATAATAATTCTGTTGGATTAGGAGGAATCATTCCTGAATAAATAACATCCAAATGAGGATTAAAAGATGAGACATGAATAATATCTTCAAGTTTAGTATTGTCGGAATAAAGAAATTCAGTAAGCCCTGTAAGTCCTTTTCTGGCAGGATTATATCTTTGAAGCTGCGGATTTCTGATATCGGAACCAATAATTATTACCTTCTTCTTAGGATTAGCTAATGTTAAAGCTAAATTAACGGAAGCAAAAGTTTTCCCTTCTCCTTTTACCGTGGATGTAACAAACACGATTTTCCCTTTTTTCTCTTTAGGAAGCATGAAGTTCATATTGGTAATAAGAATTCTAAATGCTTCGGCCATTGGAGTAATATCGTTTACCTTAACTATTTCCGAATCTCCTTTTTCAAGACTAGGTAGCTCTGCAATAATAGGAGCATGTATCAATTTCTCTAAATCATGTTTAGTAACAATTTTATTATTTAATAATTCTGAGAAATAAATAATTAAAAATGGAATCAAAAGTCCTATAAATAAAGAGACCAATAAAATAACCTGTGTTTTTGGAGCTACAGGATTTGCTGACGCATAAGCCAGATCAATGACCCTTGCCTTAGGAGCTGTAATAGACTGTGCAATTGCTGTTTCTTCCCTTTTTTGCAGTAATAACAAATATAAATTCTCTTTAATCTGCTGCTGTCTTTCAATTCCTCTAAACATTTTTTCAATAGATGGAATTTTAGCAATTTTTCTAGAAACTTTATTCTGTTCTCCTACATATTCATTTCTAGCAAGTTCCAATCCTGTTTTATTTCTTTGAAGAGTCTCAACAACAGAGGTCCGAAGTGCGTTGATTTGCTTGCTGAGTTCTACAACCATCGGGTTTTCAGTAGTTGCAGACTCCAGTAATCTTGCTCTTTGTAATATCAAATGATTATACGATGTAATACCAGAAGTTGCTTCAGTACTATTTAATCCAATATTGGATGGTAAAACCTGATATTGCCCTTGTTTGGACATGAAAGAGATTAACGAATTTGTTAATTCAATTTGAGCATCAAGATCCAATTGTTTTCCTCGAGATGTAGCAGAACTCTCTAAATCAATTTTAGCTTCTACCTCAAGATCGGTAAGATTATTTTTGGATTTAAAACTTTCTTTTTCATTTTCAACCTGTCCAAGTTCAACAGAAAGTTTTTTCACTCTATCTTCAATGAAATCTAATGTTTTTTTAGATTCTAAGTTCTTATCTAAAATAGCGTCATTATTATATGCAACCACTAAAGAGTTAAGGATATCCTCCGCCTTTGAAGTTTGTTGATAATTTATTGATAATCGAAGTACAGTAGCATCTTTATTAGCAAGGCTTACATTAAGAGCACCTGTCAGGCTATTAACCTTTGCTTCAACAGACGAAATATTTAGTTCTAATTTATTTGTATTTGCTCCTTGTGCAGCCTTTTCATTGAATTTATTATTTTTAGTAATAATAATATTAGCAAAAGGAAGATTAATCATTCGTCCATAACCAGAAATAATTTCTTTATTAAGTCCATCATATTGTATTAAAATCTGATCTCCTTTTAATTCTACATTGATAGGATTAGCTGAAATCTTAGATGACTTTTCATTTACAATTTTCACTTCAATAGGTGATGACTCTTTGTAAAGCTCAATGCTTCTGATCCTACCCTTAGCGATAATAACTGTTTGAAGATTATGATTAATAACAACATCATGCATTAATCTTTTTGATTTCAGTATTTCAATTTCATTAGAAATACTATTTGTTTTCATCCCTCCCAGTCCTGATAAATCAGAAAGAACACCCAAATCATTAGTTGACGATGAATTTTTTGAGTCTTTTATGAGTAGTGTTGTCTCTACGTAATAAACTGGTGTGATAAATTTTATTGCAAAGTAACTGATTATTAATGTTAGAATTGCACTTAAAATAAACCAAGGCCATTTTCTTAAATACGGTCTGATTACCTCATTAATACTAACCCTATTTGATTTTGTTTCTGCTTCTGAAAATTGCGAAGATTGCTGGTTATCCATCAATTTTTTATTTCTTATTAAATAAACTTACGACTACTGCTATTGCTGTGACACCAATAGAAATTGCTGTCAGGTAAAGACCTGTGTTTGGATTTTGTTTTGCTAAAACATCCTTTGTATTGCTTGAAGAAACAATAATAGCATCGCCTTGTTTAAGATTATAATATGGCGAATTAATCAGATTAGCATCCAAAAGACTGACACGACCATGTGAAACAACACCGTTTTCAGTTCTTATGATTAAAACCTCATTTCTTTTTCCATATTGTGTCAAATCTCCAGCAAGACCTAGTGCATTTAATATTGTTGCATGTCCATTTGCAATGGTATAATCTCCTTGTCTATTTACTTCCCCTAAAACAGTTACTTTAAAATTAGCAAGTCTCATATTGACTGTTGGATTAATAACATATCTTGTCATTTTATCCTTTAGCTCATCTTTAAGTTCAACTAAAGTTTTATCTGATGTATTTATTTTCCCCAAAATTGGAAAATCAATATCTCCATTAGTATCTACAATATACATGGGTCCTGAAATTGCCAAAGCTCCCTGGTTTGGAGTATTTCCGCCTGCCAAAGCATTGGTTTGAATAAACTCAGATGAAGAATAGTTTTGATTAAAAGGTTTTACAACATCCGTATCTTTTGCTGTGATAAGAATTATAAGCTGATCACCAATTTGGATTGTATTGCCTGAATTTTTAGCAGAAGCATTAATAGCCACCTGCTCTATATTCTGCATATAATTTAAATCATTCTTAGCATTGGGATTAACTTTGCAGGACACCACTAAAGAGGATGCCAATACTACTGCCAATATTTTTCCTTTCATTTTATCTTAAAATTGTACAAATATACATTTATATTTCTCTACTTATCTAATGCCTCATATATGGAATTATTGCTCCTAAATTCTGGCACAATTGTCTTTAAAAGTTTTACAACTTCTACTTTATCTCTTCGTAAAGAAGCTTTCGTTATTTGTTTTGTTAGCAAATCTATTTCGTCAAATCCTATTGATGGATCTTTTGATATCATAATTTTTTCATTATGAGTTGGGAGTGTTTTTGCATTATCACTTAGAAGTTCTTCATACAATTTTTCTCCTGGCCTTAGACCTGTATAAACTATTTTAATATCTATATTAGGTTCAAATCCCGAAAGCTTTATCATCCTATTAGCAAGATCTAATATTTTAACAGGCTCTCCCATATCAAAAACAAAAATCTCTCCTCCTTCACCCATTGTCCCTGCCTGAAGAACCAATTCACAGGCTTCAGGAATGGTCATAAAATATCTTACAATATCAGGATGGGTAATTGTTACAGGACCTCCTGCTTCAATTTGTTTTTTAAAATGTGGAATCACTGATCCATTTGAGCCTAATACATTTCCAAATCTTGTCGTAATAAATTTGGTTGTATTTCCTTCTAAATTCTGAAGCGATTGCACAAAAAGCTCTGCTGCTCTTTTAGAGGCTCCCATTACATTTGTTGGGTTCACTGCTTTATCAGTGGATATCATCACAAATCTGTTCACATTATACTTGCTTGATAGTTTTGCAATGATCTTTGATCCTAATATATTAACAAAAATAGCTTCATGTGGATTTTCTTCTACCAGAGGCACATGCTTATACGCAGCAGCATGGTAAACCATTGAAAAGTTATACAACTGGAATAGAGATTCCATTCTGTGTTGATTTGAAACATCCCCTAAAACAAATTTGAATGCAATGTAAGGGAATTTTTCTCTCATCTCAAGCTCAATTTCGTAAAGCGGTGTTTCTGCCTGATCCAATACAACAATCAAAGACGGATTAACCAATGCGACTTGTCTTACAATCTCACTTCCTATAGAACCTGCTCCACCAGTTACCAGTACAGTTCGTTCAAAATGCCTGCTTTTAATTTTTTCATTCTGAATTTTAATAGGTTTTCTATTCAACAAATCTTCAATCTGTAGATTTTTAATAGAACCACCCAAATCACTATCTCTCAGTTTTTGTACTGAAGGTGCTTTAAAAACATTAAGGTCTTTTTCTAAAAATAAGTTTACCCAAGAATTAACCTCATCTCTTGCGATCATCTCTTTAACGATAAGGACACCATCAATAAGGAGATCATCTTTTGTGTTTTGCTCTATTCTTTGTTTCTCATAAATAGGTTTCCCTAATAAGGAAGCTCTTTTGGAGTCTGTCCTTTGAGTCAAAAAACCTACTACCTGATAAGGCAAACTTGGATTATCTAGGATAGCACGTGCAATTGCAATTGATTGCTCATCAATTCCCAATACCAAAATTCTTTTTTTCAATGCACTTCGTCTATATTCCCTAACAATATGAAAAAATTCTTTAACATAAAGTCTAAAGAGAAATAATCCCATAAAAGAAATAATAAAATACAGAACCAGGTAAGGAGTAAGAATAATTTTACTTCCAAAAGTCCAGAAATAGAAAATATTTATGGTGCCAACTGTAAACATAGTACAGAAGCATGATACCAAAAGTTTAAAAAGGTCTATAAAAGTGGAATGTCTTATAATCCCTGCATAAGTTTTAAACAGGTACATAAAAATCGTATTTATTATAATAATAAAAGCAAAAACAATACTCTTATCATCATGATAAATAAATTCTCTCTGGGTAATTTTTTCTATAATATATGTTGAAAGAAATAGAGAGATAATCAGAATAATGATATCTATTATAAGTATTATCCATCTGGGAAGATATCTTACGTCTGAGAGATTGACAACATTATCTCCTCCAAATATTTTTCTCCTGAAAGAATTATACATTGTCTTTATTTGTATTCATATGTCTTAATTAAACGGTACTAATCTTGGTTATTAATTATTTAAAATGCATTTATAACATTCATGCAAAAATAAAATAAAATAAAATAAAATACTATCTATACTTTATATTTCTAAAAATAAATTCAACTATTAAAATTTATAAGAATTTTTTCGATCTTATTCTTATCATTATCGCTCAAATTAGTCCCGGAAGGCAAACACAATCCAACATCAAAAAGCATACCACTAACATTACTTCCAAAGAATTTAGATTCTTTGAATAATGACTGTAAGTGCATGGGCTTCCATAAGTATCTGGTTTCTATTTTATTTTCCGAAAATTTTCTTTTTAAATTCTCTTTTGTTATTTTATCATTATTTCTCTTTATAGTGATTGTGTTCAGCCAAAAATTAGAAAAAAAATTATCGTTGGGCTCCTCAAAAAGATTTATTGATTCATTATGTTTAAAAATATTTTGATAAAAATCATGATTTTCCCTTCTTTTTAATATTCTTTCTTCCAAAACCTCCATCTGCCCCCTTCCAATTCCAGCAGAAATATTACTCATTCTATAGTTATACCCTATCTCCGAATGACTATAATACTCTTCGTTTTCTTTAGACTGTGTAGCAAAATAAAGTGCTTTATCTTTATCTGTTTGTCTCTTCGAAATCAAAACGCCTCCACCCGAAGTTGTGATGATTTTATTTCCGTTAAAACTGATAACTGATAAATCACCAAAAGTTCCACAAGGTTTATTTTTATACTTGCTACCTAAGGCTTCAGCACTATCTTCAATAAGCGGAATCTCATATTTCATCGATATCTCCTTAATTTCATCCACCATAAATGGCATACCATATAAAGAGACTACGATAATTGCTTTAGGCTTTTTACCTTGCTGTAAACAATATTTGACAGCATCTTCCAATGCATTAGGACACATATTCCAGGTTGAAATCTCACTATCTACAAAAACAGGTATTGCTTTTTGATAGAGAATAGGATTAGCCGATGCTACAAAAGTAAAAGATTGGCATATAACAAAATCATCTTGTTCAACATTCAATAATTTTAATGCAAGATGTATGGCTGCTGTACCTGAAGACAAAGCTGTCACAAATGAATTATGCCCAAGTACGATTTCAAGCATTTTTTCAAACTCGAAAATATTGGATCCATATTGGGAGATCCAGTTGGTATCGAAAGCATCCTGTATATATTTCAATTCGTTTCCTCCCATATGTGGAGGTGACAACCAAACTTTATTTTCTTCCAATCTTCCTTTTTTTAATTTTCAGTCAAAAATATCATTTATTTTTTCATATTCAAAACCACGGCTCATAAGATATTTTATTGTCTTAGCTTTTTTTTGATATTCTTTCAAGCCGGTTTGTTTGGAATAATAATCCTCAAAAATCTTTCTGATAGTCTTTTCATAATCAGGCTCGTATATCTCATCAAAACAAGAATTGATCAGTCTCTCGGAAATCTGTTTTTGCTTCAGATTCATTTTTATTTTGGTTCTGCCCCAATGTTTGATATAAAATTTACCTCTGATATAACTTCGTGTAAATCTTTCTTCATTCAAAAAGTTTTCTTTCAGGAGGTACAGGATAATTTCTTCCTTTGCTTCCTCTATAAGCAGAAACTCTCTCATCTTCTGTTCCACTTCTGCGTGACAGCGATCCTGGTAAACACAGTAATTGACCAGTTTCTGTTTGATTTCGTCGAAAGTATAAGATTTTTTTTCCATTTGAATAAAAAAAGAATGAGCAGTGTGCTCATTCTTTATATAATATTGGAGTGCTTGTTAGTAATTGAACAAAGCTTTTCCTTCCATTAATTCGTTAACTTTCTTTCTTACTGATGTAAGAACTTCTTCATTTTTGATATTGTCTACCACTTCAGAAATTAATTCTGCAATAGTATTCATATCATTTTCTTTAAGTCCTCTTGTTGTAATTGCAGCAGTTCCTAATCTGATACCAGATGTCGTGAATGGTGATTTATCATCAAAAGGAACCATATTTTTGTTGCAGGTAATATCAGCAAGCACTAATGCTTTTTCTGTTTCTTTACCATTTACTCCTTTATTTCTAAGGTCTACCAACATCAAGTGATTGTCTGTACCACCACTTACAATATCAAAACCTCTGTCAACCATCGCTTTTGATAGTGCCTGAGCATTTGCTTTAACTTGTTTTGCATAAGTTTCGAACTGACCATCCAAAGCTTCACCGAAAGCAACAGCTTTACCAGCAATCACATGTTCAAGTGGTCCTCCCTGGATACCTGGGAATACTGCTCCGTCCAATACCTGGCTCATCATTTTGATTTCTCCTTTTGGAGTTTTGTGGCCATATGTATTTTCGAAATCTTTCCCCATCATAATCATCCCTCCTCTTGGACCTCTTAAGGTTTTATGAGTCGTAGTAGTTACTACATGACAGTGTTCGAATGGAGAGTTTAATAATCCTTTTGCTACCAAACCAGCCGGATGAGCGATGTCTGCCCAAAGTGTAGCTCCAATTTCGTCTGCAACTTCTCTAAATTTAGCATAATCTAAATCTCTTGAATAGGCTGAAAAACCTGCAATAAGCATTTTCGGCTTTTCTCTTAATGCTACTTCTCTCATTTGGTCATAGTCGATAAGACCTGTTTCCTGCTGAACTCCGTAAGAAACTACATTATACTGAATACCGGAAAAATTCACTGCTGAACCGTGAGTAAGGTGTCCTCCCATTGAAAGGTCCATCCCCATGATCTTATCACCAGGTTTCAAAACTGCAAGATAAATAGCTGCATTCGCCTGAGAACCAGAATGTGGCTGAACGTTCACATAGTCTACTCCGAAAAGTTCTTTTGCTCTGTTGATCGCTAAAGTTTCAACCTCATCTACGACTTCACATCCTCCGTAATATCTTTTTCCGGGATATCCTTCAGCATATTTGTTTGTCAGTACACTTCCCATCGCTTTCATCACGTTTTCAGAAACAAAGTTTTCTGATGCAATAAGCTCTAATCCATGAGTTTGTCTTTGTCTTTCTTTTTCAATCAGGTCGAAAATAATATCCATTTTACTTTTAGTTTTTGAAATTTCCACCCCAAATGTACGGAATTTTCGTCGAGATTTCTATATCGAAAAAATGATTTTTAACCGCTAAAAATGAAAAAACATCTCCTTTTATATTGAAGCCGTGTCAACTTTTACATTGATTATTTTAACCATAAAAGACACAAAAGTTTAAATACTTAAGTTTTTTAGAGCCAAGCTTTATGCATAATAAGTACGCCTAAGTTTTATAAAATCTTTGATTTTCATCTTATGTAAACTTTTCTGCGGAGTCATTTTAAACTTACTTAAGTGGACTAAAGTCTTTTAAAATGAAAACTTTTGTGACTTTTGTAGTTTTATAAAGTTTCAACACCTTTATTATAAGAAAGCCATTAAAATTCTTCGTCTGAAAGTTCTTTATTCACCACAGCACCTGTAAAATTCCCCTGTGCAATGGCATTCGCTACGGAACGCATCATGGTTACATTATCTCCACAGGCAAAAACTCCTGGAACAGTTGTTTTTTGCATCATGTCTATATTAATAAATCCCTGCTCTGTCAATTCACATCCCAGATCACCAGATGCATTTATATTTTGTTCAAAAGGAATTTTGGCATATAAAGCCTGTAAGACAATCTCCTTCCCATTTTTGAAAATTATTTTTTGAATAGAGCCCTTCTTATGTTCTATTCCTGCAATTTCATCTTCGTTTAGAATGATTTTATTCTGATTCAGTTTTTCGATCTGCTCATCAGTAAGTGTGGCCTTTCCATTGGTAAATAATGTAAGGTTTTTGGTCATATTAAAAATCAGTTTTGAAAATTCGTAAGCCATATCTCCGTTAGAAAGAATTCCGGTCACTTCATTTTTCACTTCATAGCCATGACAGTAGGGGCAGTGTAAAACAGAAATCCCCCAGCATTCTGCAAATCCTGGAATATCCGGCATTATATCTTTTATCCCAGATGCCAGAATCAGTTTTTTAGCATGAAATTTTTCACCGGATGATATTTCAACATCAAAACCTTCTGTTGCTTTTATTGTTTTTGTAACGGTTCCGTTATAAAACTTGACTGTGTTGTATTTTTCAACATCTTTTTTGGCAAGCTGAGCAATTTCTGCCGGTGTTTTTCCGTCATGGGTAATAAAATTATGCGAATGAGGGGTCTGTCTGTTGCAAGGTTTTCCGTTGTCAATAATCAAAACATTTCTTAGAGATCTCCCTAAAGACATTCCTGCGGATAATCCTGAATAGCTTCCGCCTATTATAATGACATCAAAGTTTTTGTTTTCCATAATTCAGTTGATAGTTGATAGTTGATAGTTGATAGTTGATAGTGCAAAGTTAACATAATTTTCATTAATGCAATAAAGTTGCAATAGTATTTTATCAAATTTATTTTGCCAGTTTGAAAGCAACTATTATCAAAGTTTTTCAACCGATAGAACTTAATGGAATGCTATTTCCATTGCTTTTTATCTTCATCAATTTCATCCTGAATTCTTTTCCGGATATCAATTTTTGCATTTTCAAAACTAAAAATGGTAGTCCCCATTTCTCTTGCATAGAGATTGGTAACGGATCCAACTATTGAGGAATTTTCAAAGTAAGGTCCTGTTTTTTCAAGTTCATCTTCCGGGCGATCTTTAACTCTAATGAGGTTTTTATATTTTTTACTCAAATCGAACCAGTTGATATAGTCTGCATTAAATGACACCGCTTTTATTCCTTTTTTCGAGTAATAATTAATCGCTCCAGCTTGGCCATAATTATCACATAACACCAGCGTGTTTCCGGATTTTTCCAGTGTGGAATATTTTCCATCTACTTTTTGGGCCAATTCTTTCCATCCCAGCATATCTGCAAAGTCCTGAGGCAAGGCATGGTCTTTTCCATCTTCCCAGCGCAAGAGCCCCCACTTTTTATAAGATTCAGGGTGACTGGCAATAAACTCAGGGCTTTTATTAGGAAATGTGATATTGTATATAGGTATAAAGAGAATTATCGGATGCAAAATACAAACGGGTTTAAGAAACTTCTTCCATCCTGACTGTAAAATATTGCCTAAATAAACTGCTCCAAAACCTATATAAATAGGATAAAGTCCAATGGCATAATAATCTTTTGCTTTGAAAAATAAAAACAATCCTATTGTTATCACATAGCCCCAAAAGAAAAACTGAAATCTCGCAAAGGGCTTATAAAATAACAAAGCATACAATGCAAAAAGTATTACAAAGGTCACCCCAATGAAGAGCAGAAGCTGGGATTTAAGGAAATCAAATCTATTGACGTTGACCAATTGGGTTTCAGAAAGCTCCTTCATATGGTGAATCACAGGAAAACCATTATGATACTGCCAGATGAGATTGGGCAAAACGATTATTAAAGCAAGCAGCGCTGCTCCATAAGCATGCGGGTTTATAAAAATTTTTCTTTGCTTTGTCATTAAAATCGCAGGAATAAAACCCAGTGCAAGAAAAATTATATTGTATTTATTTAAAATACCCATTCCGAAAATAATTCCTCCCCAGTACAGCCATTTTGTATTTTCTGTACTGACATATTTGATCAGGATATAGAAAAAAGAGGTCCATAGAAGAACATCCAGGGAGTTGGGCTGATACAGCATATTCAAACGAAGTAAAACGGAGAATAAGAGTCCAAAAGACGCCAATGTACAAGCAAAAAGATTTCCTTTCAATTCTTGTATGGCTTTCCAGACAACAACCATCGTTAATGCTCCGAATAATGCCGGAAAAAATTTTACCCAAAATACGGAATTACCCAATATTTTTATGAGCCAGGAAATCCATGAGCTTACTGGGGGAACGGAGAGATAGCCCCACGCAAGATGGTTACCTTGATCAAGATGTAAATATTCATCCCGCTGCAATTCATATTCTGGGCTGATCAACACGTACTGAAGTACAAACTTTGCAATAATGAAAAGAAACAGAATCCAATAGTCTTTTTTCATGGGGTATAGTTTTAATTTAAAATTAAGACATTTTAAACCTATTTTATATTACATTCTCATACCGTATCAAACTTATTGTCAATAATTTCAGTTTTTACCTTTTGAATATTTTCAGACCAGTAATTAATTCTTTCATTTTTATCGTGACATTCTATTATAGACACATTCTGATAGGAAATCAAATATTCTTCATATGTCTGTAAAATGGTTTTCAAATAAATTGCATAGTCATTGGTGTTTTTTGGAATATATCCTATCCCATCGCAACCACAGCTATGAAAGCACTTTCCTGTTTTAAAAAGACTTTCTACAATTTTCCATTCCTTTACTGCCGTTTTTTTAGGAGCTTTGAAATCTTTTCCAAGGTCGGCCATTATATTTCTGCATTCAGGACATCTTATACTTCTGCTTCCTATCTCTGAAACGAGTTCTTTTAACTCTTCTGTTTTTGTTTTTGTAAAAACAGGTCCTACTTTACGAATCGATTTCCCATCTGATTCATGGTATATTTTTTCTTTTTTAATTCGTCGTAAAATATCATCTATATCAGGTTGTTTAAATGATTTTCGGCATTTAAAGCATACATAGTGTGATTTATAAGTTTTTACAGCGTATCGGCACATTTTTCAATTGATGTTTAGATCAAATGTAGGAAATTATTTGATGTTTGTTAAATGACTTCTCGATTCAATGTCAAGAATTTAAATGCCCGCAGCATTAGCAAAAACTTTATGCAAAAAGAATCCCGGAGAAAAAATTCCTCCGGGATTCACAGTTTAAAAGTGTATAGTGTAGTTTATTATTTCTTGCTAGACTTTTCTTTCAGTTCTTCTTTGTCTTTATCAGACGGGTTCCAAACTTTTACTTCAGTGTCTTTTGTAATATCTGATCCTGGAAGAACCTGAACGTTGATACCGTCACTTGCTCCAAGTTTCACATATACTTTTTTGAATTTCCCATCTTTTTGTTTTACTTCTACGAAAGAAACATCTTTACCTTGTTTCTTTTCATATTGAACTAAAGACTCATCCAATAATAATGCATTTTTCTGAGAACTCAAAACAATTTCACCATTCGCAGAAAAACCAGCTCTAATATAATCATTATTAGGATTACTTACATTACCTTCTACCGGGAATTTGATAGTTCCTGCATTATCTTTTCCTTTAGGGGCAATCATGGTCAGTTTTCCAGGGAACGTTTTATTTTGTAATGCACCGATTACGATGTTCATATCCATACCTTGGCTTAGCTTTCCAGCTTGTGCTTCATCAATTTCTCCTTTAAAGATCAATGAGTTCAAATCTGCCACTGAACAAATCGTTGTTCCGGCATTAAAGTTATTGGCTTCAATCACCTGGCTTCCCGCTTTTACAGGAACTTCAAGTACGGTACCTGAAGCCTTGGAACGGATCTCGGTGGTAGCTAATCCCTGTCCCTGAAGTTCAGGAGTTGCTCCCGTTTTAGCAATTTGTAATCTTTTTTGAGCCGTATTCAATTGCTGCTGAGAATTTTTAAGAGTTTGCTGTTGAGAAAACAATTGCTGCTGAGAATTCAGAAACTCCTGTTTAGAAGCTACTCCCTGCTTGTACAATTTTTCCTGCATTTCAAACTGCTTCTGCATATTTCCTACGTTCATCTGAGCATTGCTGATCTGAATCTGTGCATTCTGAACTTCCTGCTGAGCAGCGTTTACTTCAGAGATACTTGGAACAATTTTCACGGTAGCAATCAGTTGCCCTACTTCTACCTTATCTCCTTCTTTTACTAAGATTTTATCTATAATCCCGGCAATATTGGGTTTGATTTCAATTTCTTCTTTAGGAACAATTTTTCCTGTAGCCATTACTTTATCATCCATGTTCTGAACGGTAGGTTTACGGGTAAGGAAAGCTTCACTTTCTTTAGAATTAGATTTTACAAGATAGCTAATCCCTGAGAACAATGCCACTGCAAAGAAAAGCCCCAACACTATATAAATGGCTTTTTTCCAAGTGAATTTCTTTTTCATATGTATAGTTTATTTTTTATTAAAAGATTGAATGATTTAAAAATTAAAAGATTCATCCAGACTGCTGAGAACCTGTTCCTCTTTATTTTAAAACGTTCAAATGAGTTTTATTTTCAAATTAATTATTCTGTTCTTAATGCTTCAATCGGTCTGATTTTCACGGCTCTCTGCGCAGGGATCATTCCGATAATCAGTCCTAAAATTACCATTACTGCCATGGCTGCAAATACATTTCCATAGTTGACTGTCGGGTTATAGAAAGGGAATGAATCCTGTCCTTGGGTGACCGCATTTAATATCATCAGCACAAAGATTCCAAACATAAAGCCCAATAATCCCGAGGAGAGCGTGATCACAACACTTTCCAGCAAAATCTGATTTCGTACTTCAGCCGGTTTCGCTCCCAACGCTCTTCTGATTCCAATCTCCTTGGTTCTTTCTTTTACCGTAATCAACAGGATATTGGAAATAGCAATTACTCCTGCAAGGATCGTTAATGTTCCTACTATAATGGTCAACAGCTGCATTCCCGTAAGAAAGCCTGTCAGTTTTTTAAATTCTTTCCCCAAATTGAAACTCCCGAAAGCATTCGTATCTTCAGGTGAAACTTTGTTCTTTGTTTTCAAAACCTGCTTTACATCTTCTTCTACTGAGTTCACATTGGCATTAGGCTTACTTACAATAGCGAACATATCAATCTGATCTCCTGCATTATACACTTTCGTGTACGTAGAAAGTGGAATAAAAGCAGTCTGGTCATTTTCAAATCCGCCTCCTTTTTTCACACGGAATACTCCAATGACATTAAAGAATAATCCTTTTATATTGATCGACTGTCCAATTGGGTTTTCCTTTTTCTTGGAATCAAAAAAGTTCTTATAAATTTCTTCCCCAATCACCACTACATTTTTATTTCCGGAAACGTCTGCATCATTGATATAGCGTCCAAAGATCAGTTTCTTTTCAGAAATTTTATTTCCTACAGAGTAGTCTCCTGTAAGCGAATATGTTCCATTTTTCCCATTTCTGGACATGGCTTCTCCCGGTGTTCCGGTAAAGCTTCCTCTGGCATTTTGCGGTGATATATAATCTATGGCTGTTACTTTCCTTTTCAGCATTTCCATATCGGAGAGCTTCAGGTGAACTTCTCTTCCTTTTGGAAATCCTTCATAGGGAATAGAGGTTTTCTGTGCCCAAAGGAAGATTGAGTTGGTTGCAAAACCTGAAAATAATTTATCAAAACCATTCTCCATCCCTTTTGCTGCTCCAAGAAGGCTTACATACAAAAACATCCCCCATCCTACACCAATCATGGTAAGAAATGTTCGGAGTTTATTATTCCTCAATGAATAATAGATCTCCTGCCAAGTATCTTTTTTAAATATGATATTCACCTTTTTGAATTATATGTTATAAATTATGAATTCTATCAATTTTTTTATCTGACGATATTTTTTTCTTCGCCTTTTATTGTATCCCTTATTCTGTTCTTAGTGCTTCAATCGGTTTGATTCTTGAAGCTCTGTACGCTGGAACAAATCCGGCAATTAATCCTGAGAAAATCAGTGCAATGAATGCCATCAAAATAGCTCCCCATCCTACACTTGGGCTTTTAATGAAAAACTCTTCAAGGCTATTGCCAATAAGACTTAATGCTAAAACCCCTACTCCAACTCCGATAAGTCCGGATACTACTGTAATCACAACACTTTCCTGAACAATCAGGCCTACAATTCCGCTTGGTTTAGCACCAATAGCTTTTCGTACTCCGATCTCTTTGGTTCTTTCTTTTACGATATACACCATAATGTTGCTGATCCCGATAATTCCGGCCAGTAATGTCCCCAATCCAATGAACCCCACAATCGCTGTAAGCACGGCCATAAAAACGAATGTATCGTTCATGTTTTTCGCATTGTTCCAGACGCGGACCCCATTTTCATCATCAGGAGAAACATTTTTTCTTGATTTTAATCTATCTTTTAATTCATCCCCGTATTTGATAGCCTGCTCAGGAGTCAGTTTGTCACTGTAAGAGATATAAGCTATACTCACGGTATCAGAACCTTTTTTCATTTGCTGCAGAGTCGTAATAGGAACTGTAATATGTCTTTCGTCCCAGTCTCCTCCATCATCGGAAAATACTCCTACGACCTTAAACATGGTTCCGTTGATATCAAGCTCCTTTCCTACAGGGCTTCCGTTCTTAATCAAATCTCTCTGCACCATCCTTCCAATAACTGCAACATTTTGCTTTCCTGCCAAATCGCGAGGGGTAATGTATCTACCATCAATCATCTTCCGGTTTTCAATGATCTGCTCACCTGGCTCCGCTCCATGTACCTGATAAATTCCACTTTCCTTTCCGTACTTCACCATTAAACTGGCATTATATCTTGGACTTGAAGCTCCTACATTCTTCTTATCAGTATTAATAAGAAAATCATAGTCATTGTTATTCAACGTAACAGTACGATCTGACTGCAATCCTTTATAAGCTAATGTAGTTTTCCCTGTGGTAATGGAAATCAGGTTTTTGGCATCTCCTGAAAATCCTTCAGAGAAAGCATTCTGAAGTCCTTTTCCAATTCCAAAAAGTACAATGAAAATAAACAGTCCCAGAGCTACTGTGAACCCTGAAAGTACTGTCCGAAGTACATTACTACGGATAGAACTGAATATTTCCTGCCAACGATCTAGGTCAAACATTTTTTATTGGTATTAAAAGATTGAAAAATTTAAAGATTAAAACCGAATCATTAAATTTTAAAATTATCTCATTTTCAAATTATCAAATTCCTAAAGCACAATCTGCTTAATAAACTCGTCACTTTCAATAATCCCGTCTTTCAGTATTACATTTCTTTTGGTTTGTGCAGCAACATCGGGTTCATGGGTTACAACGATGATTGTTCTTCCTTCGTTGTTGATATCCTGAAGAAGTTTCATAATATCATGAGTAGTTTTGGAGTCCAATGCTCCTGTAGGTTCATCTGCCAATACTACTTTTGGATTCGTAATCAAAGCTCTGGCAATAGCCACTCTCTGTTTCTGTCCACCCGAAAGCTCACTGGGAAGGTGATCTGCCCATTGTGCAAGCCCTACTTTCTCCAGGTATTCCATCGCTCTCTGATTTCGTTCTTTTCTCGGTACATTCTGATAGTACAAAGGAAGCGCTACGTTTTCCAAAGCTGTTTTATAATTGATAAGATTAAAAGATTGAAAAATAAATCCTAAAAACTTACTTCTGTATTCTGCGGCTTTTATTTCAGATAAATGCTCTATAGGAACACCATCCAATTCATAAGTTCCCGAATCTTTTTCATCCAGAATCCCAATAATATTAAGAAGCGTAGATTTTCCCGAACCGGAACTTCCCATAATAGAAACAAACTCTCCTTCAGAAATATTCAGATTAATTCCTTTAAGAACATGAAGTTTGCTTTTCCCTGTATCGTATGACTTATTTAAATCCTGAATTACTAACATTAAGTGATGTATGTTTTATACCCAATAAGTAGATGATATTTTCAAATTGTTACAAGAATAAAAATTTATTCAAATATTTTTTTGTTTAACATATTAGCCCTTTATTTATAATAGTTTATATTTTTTTGTTTAACTGTAACTAGGGATTTGTACCCATTTATCACCAATATTGCGGTCTAGCCTATTATTCGAGCCTGTTCCATGTAAATGTGGAAAACTTTTCCGGCTAAAAGTCAGACGATTAGTATTTACCCCTTTCAAAATCAGTTCTTTTTTTCGAACTTTGTCATTAGTTCTTTACAAGAAATATGGATTTGCGGAAGTGAATAACTTTAATTCACAATATGCAGACAAACAAAAACTTAAGTATTTCCGGAACGTTATCCACAGAGATCTAAATTATTTAATTATAAAGATATTTAATATGGGAATTTTTGATAAAAGAGTAAGTTATAAGCCATTCGAATACCCGGAGGTTCTTCAATTTGTAGAAGCAATCAACAAATCGTTCTGGGTGCACTCGGAAGTGGACTTTACTGCAGATGTTCAGGATTTTCATTCGCAGTTGGAACCACATGAAAAGCATGCTGTGAGAAATGCGCTCTTAGCCATTGCACAGATCGAGGTGTCTGTAAAGACATTCTGGGGAAATTTATACAACCACCTTCCAAAACCGGAATTCAATGGATTAGGATCTACTTTTGCAGAATGTGAGTTTCGTCATTCTGAAGCATATTCCCGTTTATTAGAGGTATTAGGATATAATGATGAATTCCTTAACGTAATCGAAATTCCTGCCGTAAAAGGAAGAATAGAATTTCTTGGAAATGCTTTAAAGCATGCTAATTCTGCCACTCCGAAAGAATATGTTTCTGCATTATTGCTATTCAGTATTTTGGTGGAAAACGTTTCTCTTTTCTCGCAATTTGCCATCATCCTTTCTTTCACAAGATTTAAAGGATTCATGAAGAACGTTTCCAATATCATCGCATGGACTTCAATCGATGAGCAGATTCACGCTAATGCAGGAATCTATCTGATCAACAAAATCCGTGAGGAGCAGCCTGACTTACTAACAGACAGCGACATTGAAGATATCTACACGTTAGTAGATGAGTCTATCGCAAGAGAAGGAGATATCCTTAGCTGGATCTTCGAATTGGGAGAAATCGACAATGTTTCTAAAGAAGATCTGTTAAACTTCATGAAATACCGTGTAGATGACAGTTTGAAGAAAATCAACATGAAAACAAGATATAACATTACTCCGGAACAATACAAACCAATGGTATGGTTCGAAGAGGAAGTTTTTGCTAATTCATTAGATGATTTCTTCGCGAAGAGACCTGTAGACTATACGAAGCACGATAAGAGTATTACAGCAAACGATTTGTTTTAATACTGGGGCGCGAGCGAAGCGAGCGTCAAAGCAGTCAGTATTAGAATCTATCCTTACTGACCATTTAGTGGAATACTGTTCATTAGTAAAGCACAAATATAAAAGATGATCAATGTAATAGTAACCTATACGGTAAACCCCGAATTTGTTCCGAATAACAAAACTAATATCCAAAAGTTTCTGGAGGACTTCAAAAATATAGATCCTTCAACCTTTGAGTATAAAGTCTATGTAAAGGAGGACGGTGTTACTTTTGTTCATTATTCAAACTACATCAATGAAGAAGTTCAGCATGAGGTTTTGAATGTTCCATCTTTTAAAGAATTTCAGAGATTAAGAGATGAAAGCGGGCTGAACGGTTCCCACAAAGTAGAAATTTTACAATCAATAATATAAAAAAACAAAATTCCGGAGTGATTCTCTCATTCCGGAATTCGAAAATATAACATCTATGGAAGAGCAAAATTCAAATATATGGTGGCTCAATGAAGAGTCTGAGCAAATGCTGAACAGAGGATATCTATTGAAAGGTGAAACGGTAGACGGAGCTATCGACAGAATTACCACTGCTGCTGCAAAAAGATTATACAAGCCAGAACTTCAACAGGCATTCAAAGAAATGATCACGAAAGGATGGATCAGTTTCTCTTCTCCTGTATGGGCTAATATGGGAACAGAAAGAGGTCTTCCTATCTCATGTTTCAACGCCCATATTCCGGACAGTATTGAAGGAATTACTCACAAAATGGGTGAAGTAATCATGCAGACTAAAATCGGAGGAGGAACTTCAGGATATTTTGGTGAATTGAGAAACAGAGGTACAGCGGTAACTGATAACGGAAAGTCTTCAGGAGCAGTTTCATTTATGAAGCTTTTCGATACGGCTATGGATGTAGTTTCTCAAGGAGGTGTAAGAAGAGGAGCTTTTGCAGCTTACTTAGATATTGACCACGGAGATATTGAAGAATTTTTATCCATTAAAGATATCGGTAGCCCTATTCAGAACCTGTTTACCGGAGTATGTGTTCCGGATTACTGGATGCAGGATATGATAGATGGTGATATGGAGAAACGTAAAGTTTGGGCAAGAGTATTGGAAAGCCGTCAGCAAAAAGGTCTTCCTTATATTTTCTTCACAGACAACGTGAACAGAAATAAACCTCAGGTGTATAAAGATCTAGGAATGACGGTGAACGCAAGTAACCTTTGTTCTGAAATCATGCTTCCTTCTACTATGGAAGAATCTTTCATCTGCTGTCTGTCTTCTATGAACCTTGAACTGTATGACGAATGGAAAGATACAGATGCTGTAAAACTAGCGGTATACTTCCTGGATGCTGTTTTATCTGAGTTTATTGACAAAACTGAGGGTAACTATTACCTACAGGGAGCAAGAACTTTTGCAATGCGTCACAGAGCTCTTGGACTAGGAGTTTTAGGATACCATTCTTATTTACAGAAAAATATGATTCCGTTTGAAAGCTTTGAGGCAACTCAATTCAATGCAAGAGCATTCAGACATATTAAAGAGCAGGCTGAGCAGGCTTCAAGAGAACTTGCCAACATATACGGAGAACCGGAAGTATTGAAAGGATACGGGCTAAGAAACACCACAACAATGGCTATCGCTCCTACCACTTCAAGTTCTGCAATCTTAGGACAGACTTCTCCGGGAATCGAGCCTTTCTCTTCAAACTATTATAAAGCAGGTCTTGCTAAAGGGAACTTTATGCGTAAGAACAAATACCTGGCAAAATTATTGAAAGATAAGGGATTGGATAACGAAGAAACATGGAGAACAATCATGTTGAACCACGGATCTGTACAGCATCTGAATGAGCTTTCTCCTGAAGAAAAAGCAGTATTCAAAACTTTCAAAGAGATCTCTCCAATGGAGGTTATTTCTCAGGCTGCACAGAGACAGCAATACATTGACCAGGCACAGTCACTGAATCTTCAGATTCCTTCTACAATGCCTGTAAAAGATGTAAATTACCTTTATATTGAAGCTTGGAAAAAAGGAGTAAAAACGCTTTACTACCAAAGAAGTTCATCTGTTTCAAAAGAAATGATGGTTAACTTCGTATCATGCTCAAGCTGTGAGGCATAGGACCAAGTAATAAACACGCTATATTTACAAAAGCATACCGAAAGGTGTGCTTTTGTCGTTTTCAATATAATAGTTTTGGTTATTGGCCCGCAGATTACACAAATTCTTACAGATGATTCTTATAGTGTTGATAAGTTTTGGCTAAAGCCGATGGATGATTTGTTTTTTTGAAAATGGGCTAAAGCCCATTTCTATTGAATAATTACAACTTGTATATAATTATTGGGGATTTAACCATAGATTATGCGGATTTTCATAGATAATTGCGTGTATTTAAAATGATTGAGTAAAGATAAAATGCATTTCTTATATCGGCAAAAATTGAGCATTCATCAATTATCATTCATCATTCATAAAAAAGGTCCGGAAAGAAAATCCGAACCTTTGAAAAAGAATTATATGAAGTAAAATTAAAAGCGTTATTAAAAATTATACCGAACACCCAGCTGCGCCTGGAATCTTGAGGCAAACTGATCTATGGTATAAGGCAAACCAGGTGTTTTAAAGTTGTAGGTAGGATCTCCCGCTGAAGGTTGTCCTGTTGCTACATTTCCAACTTTTGTCAACCCGACACTCGCTGTAGAATTGAAGGTATTAGGTACAAAGTACACTTTCCCCCAGTCTTTGTTTAACAGATTGGTAAAATTGATGATGCTCAATGAGATCTGAATATTGTTCTTAGACTTCGGACTCAATCTGATTTCATCCATAATTCTGATATCTGCCTGAATATTCCAAGGGGTAACATCACCATTTCTTTCCGTAAACTTCCCTCGTCTGGATTTCAGATAATCATTACTGTTGACAAAATTTTCATAATCTGCAATCTGCTGTTGGGCAGTAACCACAACGTTTCCTGCGGCATCTTTTATCGGAACAATATATTTGGATGCTTCTGCAGCATCTTTAAAGATATAAGCAAGTCCCGCAGCCTGTCCCGTATTGGCAATAGTACTGTTCACAAATCCCCAAGAGAAAGGATTTCCTGATTGTGCATTGAAGTATACGTTGGTATATAATCTGTTGGAATCAGAAATAGTAAAGGTATATCCAAGATTGGCTACCACTCTGTTTTTGATGGCAAAATTAGAGGTGGTCAGCTTCGGATCATTAGGAGTCAGAGACTGGTTCATCTGCCAGTTACTTTCCATGGAGTTTCTGATACCATTGGTAATATCTTTAGCATCACCGTAAGTGTATGCCACAAAGAAATTGAATCCGAAGTTATACGACTTTGACAGCTGAGCCGTCAGATTGTAACGGTATCCTTCTTTAGTGTTGGATAAAAGATAGGCATTGGAAAAATTGCTATTGATATTCGTTGTATAGATTGGCATCTCATGATTCACATCATAGCTGTAATACGTTACATTATCCGTTTTATTGACCTGCTGGAATTTCAGATCATAAAGCACTTTGGTATAAATACCTTCCAAAGTAAGTTTATATCCTGCAAGCGTATAATCAAAAGCTAAGGAACTTCTCCATACTCTTGGCATTTTAAAGTTATTATCAACAAGGTCTACCTGTACTTTTGAGGAATTCTGCCATTTTGGGAAGTTAGAACTCATTAAAGGATCTCCATTCGTTGCAAGTTGTCCTGCAGTAGGAGCATTGTAGTCATAACTTCCAAAACCTACTCCATCATTATAATAAGCATATCCTAACCAGGCAAAAGGAATTCTTCCCACAAAAATTCCAGATCCTCCCCTTAGCACCATCGATCTGTCTTCTGTAAGATCAATCGTAAATCCAAGTCTTGGAGAGAAGGTTGGTTTATTCAGATAGTTGTTGGTAAGCTGGCTCAGTGGAGTATAATTATAGGTATTCCCATAGTTAGGATCCTGAGGAGAATTGTTTACCAATGGGCTCGACTGCGGTTTATTCGGTAAATCTGTATAATCTACTCTTACTCCCGGTGAAAGTCTTACTCTTCCCCAATTGATTTCATCCTGAAGATAGAGGGAAAGCAGATTCACTTTATACTGTGCATAAGGATTATCAAAAAGCGTTTGCCTGCTGTCTCCGTTAAAAGGGTAAGTTCCCCTTATCCTTGCAGGTGTCCCATTATAAAAATCGGTCAGGTTTTTATAGGAAATTCTTCCGTTCAACGCATTTACAAAACCATAATTGATATTATACAACTCATTGTGAGTTCCTAATAAGAAAGTATGATTTCCTTTTTTATAAGTAAGATTATCTGTAATTTCAAATGTTTTCTGTTTCATATTGAAAACAGTAGCTTCTCTGTCATTTCCTAACAGAATTGTTCCGCCATTATAAGCAATTTCCACCTGTGGAAACATAGCATTGCCGGAAGTAGGATCTCTATAATCATGAATGGAAGAATATCCTACGACCAAATTGTTGCTCCATTTATCATTAAAACGGCTTTTTAATTCAAGTGTGGTAGTAGATGCTGTATTTTTCTGAATAAAATCCATACCGGAGAATCTAAAGTTGGCCCCGTCTCTTTCAAGATTGGATGCCTGTGAAAATACCGTATTGTTTTTAATGGATAAAGTATGCTTGTCATTAATTTTCCAATCTAACTTATTGAAAAGTTTAGAACTTTCAGAGAAGTTATTGTACTGATTAAAGCTCCCTACATTGAAACCATATTTATTTCGTACAAAATCTGAAATCTGCTGAGCCACCTGCTCATTGACGAGTGCTCCCGGATCATTGGCATTATAAAATACAGGATCTGTTCTTTTCGTATATTCCAGATTTGTAAACAGGAATACTTTATCCCGTACAATCGGCAGACCTACTCTTCCCCCATAAATAAAATCTTCAAAATCTTTGGGCATTTTAGAATTATCTCCTACTCTGTTATTACCGGTGATCGCAGCATTTCTTCCGTAAGCATAGATAGATCCTGTAACACCATTACTCCCGCTTCGTGTCACCGCATTGATACTTCCTCCAAGGAAATTTCCGAGCTTCACATCATATGGAGCGATATAGACCTGTACATCCTGAATGGCATCCAGACTTATAGAATTGGAACGCGTACTGCTTCCAGGCATCCCTGAGCTCCCCGTCTGCCCTCCCAACGAAGGACTAAAGCCAATAGCATCATTATTAATAGAACCATCTATCGTCACATTATTGTATCGGAAATTGGTCCCGTTGAAAGAGTTGTTAGCACTCTGAGGAACCAGTTTTGTAACATCCTGAATTCCACGGTTGATATTCGGAAGGCCGGAAATCTGAGCCTGGCTGATTCCCACCCCATATTTTGCCGTGGTCTTTTTAGAAGTAATTTTCACTTCATCAATTGTTTTTTCTTTACTTCCTACATCTACTACGGGCAAGTCATTACTCCCTAAAGAAAGCTGAAGGTTCGGGTTTTCATAAATAACCTGTGATCCGTCAGAAATTTCAATTTTATAAGGCCCTCCCGGCTGAAGATTGTCCAAACTGAACTGCCCTTTGCTGTTACTTTTCGTTTCAAAGGTACTATTGGTAGGAAGGTGAATTACCTTTACTGTAACTTCGGAAGAAATCCCCTTTAATCTTCCAAAAATTTTAGAACTGGTTTCCTGTGAAAATGCAAACCCAAACGATAACAGAGCAAAAGCACAGATGATTTTTTTCTTCATATTTTATTCGCTATAAACTTGGTGTAAAATTAGATCTCGTAAAAATGAAGTATGGTAACATAGAATTAACATTACGTAACAGAATGTTTAACATTTCCTTAAAAAAAACTTAATAGAAACATAGTGATAGACTTAAAAAAATTCATATAAAAAATTAAAAATCATTCTATTTTTCAAGCTTTCTGAGCATATTTAAGAAGATGAAAAATACCATTCGGATAGTTATATAACTTTACAAATTTGTGGCAAGGCAATCATTTTCCATAACAACTACTTTCCCTGAAAATCATAGAATGCTCTGAGATTTTTGGTTTATATTTGTGTTTATTGTTTAATACCAAAACTACAGATATGAAATTCGGACAAGTAGAAGACCCTTCAAAAATAGATTTCACATTACCTAAAGACCATCCTAAAACCAAGGAAATGCTGGCTCTTAATAAAAAAGGACTGGAAAACATTTCTATCGGATGTGCTAAATGGAACAAAACTGACCTTAAAGGATTTTATCCTAAAGGAACTAAAGATGAATTGACTTATTATGCCACTCAGTTTAATTCTATAGAACTGAATGCTACTTTCTACGGAATGCCAACTCCTGATCAGGTAAAAACATGGAAAGAAAAAACTCCGGAAAATTTCAAATTTTTCCCTAAGATCACCAATACGGTTTCTCATTTCAGAAGGCTGATTGATGTGACTGATCCTGTGACTCATTTTGCCTCCGCTGTTATGAATTTTGATGAAAAACTGGGAATGGCTTTCCTTCAGCTTCATGATAATTTTAAGCCTAAGGACTATGACAGGCTGGAAAAATTTGTAAAGGAATGGCCTAAAGAAGTTCCTTTGGCTATAGAACTCCGAAATACAGAATGGTTTACCGATGAGGAAATCTTTAATACAACATGTGACCTTTTTGAGGCTCATCATATCACCAATATTATCGTAGATACTGCCGGAAGAAGAGATATGCTTCATATGCGTCTTACAACGCCCAATGCATTCATCCGATATGTAGGAGCGAATGCCGAAAGTGACTACGAAAGACTGGATGACTGGTTGAAGCATCTTACCCAATGGAAGAAAGACGGTCTTCAGAATCTTTACTTTTTTGTACATCAGAATATTGAAAAAGCATCTCCTTTATTATCTGCCTATTTTATCAAAAAACTAAATGAAGAATGGAAAACGGATATTCATCTTCCACAAATGGCTACCGAAAGTACAGGAACCCTCTTTTAAAGGATATAAAGTTTACATCAATTATTCAAAAAAACAGAATTTATTTCAGTATAAAAAATTAAACAGACCCTATTTTATTTTTTTTCTAAATAGCAGACATCTCCTTTTCATAAAGAAAAATTTCGTATATTAGAGTATAATGTATTTCACTAAACATTATGCTTTAAAACATAAATCATGGAAAAGGAAATTTGTACAATCAGTATTGCCAGTAACTGGCTTAGTGATGAATATATTTTTTATGAAAATCACACTATAAAAAGGATATATGATCATCACAGTCTAAATTCTAATAAAATCGAATGGGTCACCCCGAAAGAGATTAGTAAACAGAATAAGGACAAAATTATTAGATCCTGTCCTGAAGAATTTAAGGAGCAGGTTATGCAAATTCTGGATTATCCCTAAAGAAACAAAACAAAAACGGTAATGAGTATCAAAACCTCATTACCGTTTATTATTTATTTTTTCTCAGAAGCAGTACCAGATTGAGAAACAGAAGAAGGAAATCCAGTGCAATCCAGATCCCCAGTTTTGTATTCTCATAATTGTAAGCATCCACTTGTTTTTTTGCAGCATCAGAAAGCTTCATACTTTGGTTGATGTAGTTCTGTACTTCCACAATCTGATCAATATTTTTATTGGGTACAGAATGTTGGGAAAAATATACAAGATTTTTCTTTCCGAGATACCCTACAATCCAGTATTCATCGGATTTATCCATTTTCAGGTATTCTACTCTGTAATATTCCGGACGTATTTTCCCAATATGTTTGGGTTCAAGGGTTGTATTTTTATCAGATTTATTTACGTTGATCAGGTAAAAATCCAATGCCTGCAGAAGTTTATTCACTACCTGCAGTCCTACAGAATTGTCCACGAATGCCACAGCACTTTTCTTAATAAACCAGTACGTAAAAACTGAGATTGAAAAAACAACTGTTACAATACGAAACAGCTTCGCCCACTTCGCCATACTCCCTGATTTTATCTTAAATAAGATCAAAGAAAGCACTGATGCCAGAAATATTATAAAAATAATGAGTGTCATATTTTACAAAGATACTTCTTATCTCTATTTTATCTATATTTGGCCTCAAATTTTTAATCTTAACTAACCATGAAAAAAACGCTATCGGTACTACTTTCTTTTTGTATCGCGCTCATCTTCGCTCAGGTAAAATTCGAAAAAGGCTACATTATCAACAGTAATGACGTCAAAAAAGAAGTACTCATCAAAAACCAGGGATGGGTAAGTACTCCTGACAATTTCGTTTATAAAACAGATGAAAACTCAGCCGAAAACACTGGTACTCCAAACACTATTAAAGAATTTGGTATCTATAATGAAATTAAATACATCAGTTACAACGGTGATATTGATTATTCATCAGATAATCTTGATGATCTTTCTAACAGTAAAGCTCCGGAACTAAAAAAAGGCTTAGTCTTTTTAAAAGAAGTTGTGAAGGGTAATAAAAGTCTTTATTTCTATCAGAAACAAAATTTTGGAAGATATTTTTATTCCGATTCCGATTCTTCTATTCAGCCATTGATCTACAAAAAATATTATTTCAACGGCAGCAGTTCTCAAGTTGCGACCAATGATGATTATATCAATCAACTGCAAACAATTTTTTCTAATGACAGCAATGCAAAAGCTTTAGCAGCAAAGACAAAATATACCACAAGCGATCTAAAAAAAGTATTCAGCCTATATAACAGTAAATTTTCAGGAGCAACTTCTTCTAAGGAACAGTCTTTTTCTGAAACCAAAAAGAAAGCAAAATTCAATTTAAGCATAAGACCGGGAGCTAATTTCTATTCTCCATTGAAAATTGCACAAACCTATGGTAATGAAGGTTTCCCTTCTAAAACTGGTGTAAGAATAGGTGTAGAAGCAGAAATCGTATTACCATTCAACAAAAACAAATGGTCAGTAGTTCTGGAACCTACCTTCTCTCTTTACAACAATAAGGTAACCATTAAAACGAATGATAATTTATATAATATGCATATGGAGAATTATTCATTCTTCAGTCTTCCGTTAAGCTTAAGACATTATATGTTTATCAATGATGACTCAAAAATCTTTATCAATGCTGGTATTAATGTCCTTTCGATTAAAACCAGCTCATCTGAAACTATTGATTTAGATTATGATGGGACGGTTTTTGACAAATTACAATTATCCCCGTCCCAAAGCTTTAAAAGTGCCGTATTTGGCGTAGGCTTCAACTATAAGAATAAATACAGTATCGAAGCAAGATACAATACAAGTACTAATCTACTGGATGAAAAAAGAAATGCTGCTACTGGAGATCTTAAATATGTTTCCTTAATTCTAGGATATAATATTTTCTAGTCTACATTCCATTCTTTATAAAACTGGTCGAGGAAATTCAACATGTAATGGTGTCTTTCTTCGGCCATTTTTTTGCCTTTTTCGGTATTCATCATATCTTTCAAAAGGAGTAGTTTTTCATAGAAATGATTAATGGTGGTTCCGTTAGATTTTTTATATTCTTCTTTCGACATTCCCAATTTGGGGTTCATATCCGGATGGTACATCAGGTTATTCTTAAAACCTCCAAAGTTGAATGTTCTGGCAATTCCTATGGCACCAATTGCATCAATGCGGTCTGCATCCTGTACAATTTTAAGCTCGATTGGGGGATCTACAGGTGCCTGATCTCTGTTTTTAAAGGAAATATTCTCAATAACAAATAAAACCTTCTGGATGGTTTCTTCAGAAACATTCTGCTGTTCAAGAAATTCTCTGGATATTTTGGGAGCAATGGTTTCGTCACCATTATGAAATTTAGGATCGGCAATATCGTGAAGAAGAGCAGACAATTCTACTACTTCTGTATCACAAACCTCTGTTTCTGCTATTTGGGCAGACAGTTTCCAGACTCTTTCAATATGGAACCAGTCATGTCCTGCTTCTGCTCCTTCTAATTTTTCTTTTACAAATGCTATTGTGTTCTCAATTGTACTTTTCATGTATCTATCAATTCATTTAAAATAATATCCCAGAGTTTGTTGTTGTAACTTCTAAAAAAATTGATATGCCCGATTTCTTTTTTATCAGATTCTGAAACGGCTACCAGTCTGTAGGTGGGTCTTAGATTAGTATAGGTATCATTCAGCAAGCTCAACACTCCTTTTTCTGTGAGCCAGATATCATCTTCTGCCCGAATCACAAATACTTTCTGCGTCAAATTTTTAGAGTAGTCATCAATTTTCTCCAACAGTCTGTTGGTTGATTTCTTGTTTAAAATTAAGGTTCTCCAGTCATATGCGCAATTTTTTGGAAGACTTTCTCCAAGCCCAAACCAATGTGCCGGAAAATATCCTAATAATGAAGTGGTTACCGGCTGAGCAATTCCAAAGCCAAGAAAAGCTTCAATTTTGGTCATTCCTTTAAGGTTTCCTACAAAAGCATTTTGTGTTCCTACAAAAACAAATTCTTCAAACATTTCAGAATCCTGATTCATTCCCAGAATTAATGCTCCCACGGAATGCCCCAGGCAATATTTTCTGTAGTCTTTAAAATTCGCCTTGATATATTGAGTTAAAGCTTTGTAATCTTGTGAACCCCAAAGCCTCATAGAACCATAAAACCCTTTCATATTTTCTGGTTTGGAAAGTCCTATCCCCCGATAATCATAGGTAATTACTGTAAATCCCTGTTCAGAAAAATAGCTCGCAAAGGAAAAATAGACCTGTTGTTTCACTCCTGTTGCCGAATTGATCAGCAATAGTTTCCCATTACTTTTTTCCGGTATAAAGAGATGAACAGCCAGGGAAGCATGGTCTTCTGTGGTCAATATTAGTTTTTCCATAGTATAAAAAGAAAAAATCCACTATAAAAGTGGACATTTTACTTATATTTTTATGTTAAGTTTCAATCTTTTGATATGTCGTAAATAGCTTTAAGAAAAGAAATCTGAGATTCTTGGCAGCCCTGTCTGAGATCCTTTGCCTCCTGAAACTCTTGATGAAACTTCATTTCCGAATTTCACACATTCTTCAATAGAATTCCCATGGCAGAGGGCTATGGCAAATCCTGAAGTAAATGCATCTCCCATTCCCATTTTATAAACGGTTTCATCTTTATCATTTCTGTAATACTTCATCTCTGTACCATCAAAATAAATGGTTGAATTGGTATCATCTCTTACAAAAACTTTATTGAAATATTTCTTAAGGACTTCTTCTCTCTTTTCTTCTCCGAAAATAACATATAATTCATTGCTTTTGGCAATAATAAAATCTACTTTATCTAAGATCTCTTCGCTGACTCTCATTGCAGGAGAAGCATATAATCCTATCTTCTTACCATATTGCTTGGCTTTTTTCACAGTATGTTCTACAACTTCCATAGAAACCTCAAGCTGTACAAGCACAAGGTCTGTGGTATGAAAATATTTTTCCGCTTCATCTATATGGGCTTTACTAAGATGTTTATTCGCAGCCGGTACTACAACAATAGCTGCATGTCCATTGGAGGTCGTCACATAAGCTGTACCTGTAGATTCTTTATCTGTTTCATGAACAAAACCTACATTTACATTTTCACTCACCAGATTTCTCATAATCTGTTGTCCAAGGGGATCCATTCCCACACATCCTATAAAGTACACACTTGCTCCCAATCTTGCTGTACCCACTGCCTGATTGGCTCCTTTTCCTCCGAAGTAGCTATATGAATTAACAGCCAAAACTGTTTCATTTGGTAAAGGAAGTTTTTCGGTTTCAAGGACAAGGTCAATAGATGAGCTGCCTACAACGATAATTCGGGGCTGTTCTGATAAGAAGTTCATTGTGTTTTATATTGTTCTTTTAAGTTTAATATTTTGCAAAAATGGTACCTCAAAAATAATTAAATTTAATTAACTTATTTCAATAAATTCTGTAATTATCTTTACCGGTGATTGATCTTTATCATATGCGATATAACTGGCGTAAAAACCTTCTCCATATCCGGTCTCAAAAGCAAATATAGTTCCCGGATGTTCTTTTGCAGGTTTTAGAAAAGCATACTGGTCAATAGCTCCTTTTTCATCAAAGAAATAATCATGAAAGAATTCTTCATAGATTCCCATGAAATCTCCCCCTTTATTGTTGTATAACTTTTGTTCCAATTCATTGAGACTGTTTTGAGTATCAACATCCATGAAGCATCCCATTCCACTTTCTACAGGATATCCAAAAACTTCTTCTTTCGCCAGGTCTTTTATATTCTGTCCTGCTGTGGTTGCCAGTTTCCATTCTTTAATTTCAGAATTATTGAATATAATTTCGGCATAGGCCACACAATTACTTTCTCTTTCTTTATGTAATATGACAGAAAAATCTCCTTTAGGAAATTCTGTAGTGAAAGCAAGCATATCATTGGTGATTAATGGATCACAGGTAACCAGCTTTCCACTGGAAAGATAGATCTTTCCTACTGCAAAACTTTCTAATAGCGGACTTTCTACAAAATCTTTCGAGAATAGTTTTTTTATGTTTTCTATATGTGTCATTGTATTTATTCTTTTAAACCATCAGGCTGGATACAATTGTATTCGTGTATCCAGCCTGAGGTTTTGACATATTAACCTATTTTATTAGGTAATTTTTTATAAACTTTTCAGTTTCTCTTCAAGGATAAAAATATCTATTTTTTTACCAACTGCTTGTTTCATCAAATATTTTAAATAATCCTTCTCTATATGGTTGTTTTAGCTGCTTTATTCTGCTTTCCAAAACTTCCCAGCTTTCTTCTGAATATGATTCCAAAACAGCATTCAATTCCTCTTTATTATTATTAACATAGTCTACAGGAACTGGAAAAAAGTCATTCCAATGGGGGTTTTCTTCAGAATTTTCATAAAGAGCAACTGTTCCTATCCTATCATTGAGTTTACCTTTTCCTTTATAAGACAAAACCTTTATGACAGGAAACTCACCTCCAAAACCTTTGGATAAATTGGTAGTGACAGCAATCATCTTAGGTTTTTCAGAAATCACTATTGCTCCGTTAGAATCTCCATATTTAAAATGTTCTTTTTGTCTTCTCCAGTAAAAAATGTTTACCAGTAAAAGAATAATAAAAGCAAATCCTCCCCATAGCCATGAAACATCCCATGCAAAAGCTAATGAAAACAATAAAGCAATTAACAAATAAATAGGTTTATAGATGTATTTTATCAATACAAATGGCATTACTCTAACTCTTCCAGGGTTTGAAGCAACCGTTCTTCTATCTAATGTTAAAATATCCCTATCGTCTTCCATATCTTAAGGATTATTAAATATTTTACAAACTTTTCAGTTTCTCTTCAAGGATCGCAATCTTATCCTGAGCATCTTTTTGTTTTTGACGCTCAATTTCTACAATTTCCGGCTTCGCATTGGCAACAAACTTTTCATTGGAAAGCTTTTTATCCACCGAAATTAAGAATCCTTTTAAATATTTCACTTCTTCTTCAGTTTTCGCCTTTTCTTCTTCCAAGTCTAAGTTTTCACTTAAAGGAATAGAAATTTCAGTTGCTCCAACCAGGAAGGTAAAACTTGGTTTATCTGTTTTCTGCCCAAAATGGATTTCAGAAACATTAGCCAGCTTTCTTATTACTGCTTCATTGGCAAATTCAGAAGCATTGGTATATACTTCAGCAGCTTCTCTTGGTGAAATTCCTTTTGTCTGACGGTAATTTCTAACTCCAGAAATCAATTCTGCTGCGGTTTCAAAGTTTTTAATAATTGCCTCATCAAATGCACCTGCTTCTTTCTGCTGAGCAACAACTAAAGCTTGCTCCATACTTCTTTCAGAAATAGTCTGCCATAGTTCTTCCGTTAAGAAAGGCATGAAAGGATGAAGCAGCTTCATCAATTCTTCAAAGAAATATATTGTTTTATGATACACTTCTTTAGAAATTCCTTCTCCGTAGTTTGGCTTAATCGCTTCAAGATACCATCCGCAAAAATCATCCCAAATTAATTTATAGATCAAATGAAGGGCATCAGAAATTCTGAATTTCTCAAACTGATCATTAATTTCAGCAATTGTTTTATTAAGCTTGTTTTCAAACCATTCAATAGCCTGCTGATCTGTAGCTATTGCTGGTTTATCTTCATGGTTCCACATGTTGATCAAACGGAATGCATTCCAGATCTTTGTCATGAAGTTTCTTCCCTGAAGCATCAAATCTTCATCAAAAAGAAGGTCATTTCCTGCTGCAGAACTCAATAGAATTCCTACACGCACTCCATCTGCTCCATACTTATCCATTAGTTCAATCGGGTCAGGAGAGTTTCCTAAAGATTTTGACATCTTTCTTCTCTGCTTATCTCTTACAATTCCTGTAAAGTAAACATTCTTGAACGGAACTTCTTTTCTGTACTCCAATCCGGCCATGATCATTCTGGCTACCCAGAAGAAAATAATATCCGGACCAGTAACAAGGTCAGAAGTCGGATAATAATAGTTGATGTCTTTATTTTCAGGATCAAGCAATCCATCAAATACAGACATTGGCCATAACCATGATGAAAACCATGTATCCAATGCATCATCATCCTGTCTAAGATTTTCTACCGTAAGATCAGCATTTCCTGTTTTCTGTTTCGCTAATTCTAAAGCTTCTTGCTTAGTTTCAGCTACTACAAAATCTTCGTCTCCTTCTCCATAGTAATACGCAGGAATTTGCTGTCCCCACCAAAGCTGACGGGAAATATTCCAGTCGCGGATGTTTTCCATCCAGTGCTTATAGGTATTTTTAAACTTTTCAGGATAAAATTTCACCTCATCATCCATTACTACATCCAAAGCCGGCTTAGCAATTTCAGACATTTTAAGGAACCACTGTACTGAAACTTTAGGTTCAATAACAGCACCTGTTCTTTCAGAAGTTCCTACTTTATTTACATAATCTTCAGCTTTAAGCAAAAGATCTTTTTCTTCTAATTCTTTAGCGATTTGTTTTCTTACATCAAATCTGTTTTTCCCCGCATAATGTAAACCATGCTCATTAAGATTACCATCATCGTCCAGAGCATCGATCATCTTTAACTGATGTTTCTGTCCGATTTCGTAGTCATTGATATCGTGTGCAGGAGTAATTTTCAAAGCTCCCGTTCCAAACTCAATATCAACATATTCATCCTCAATAATCGGGATTACTCTGTCAACGATCGGTACGATTACATTCTTACCTTTCAAATGAGCATATCTTTCATCATTAGGGTTGATACATACAGCGGTATCTCCAAAAATAGTTTCCGGACGCGTCGTTGCAACCGAAAGAAATTCTTCAGATCCTTCGATTTTATATTTAAGGAAATATAATTTTCCGTTTTGTTCTTTAAATATTACTTCTTCATCCGAGATATTAGTTTTCGCTTCCGGATCCCAGTTTACCATTCTGTAACCTCTGTAGATCAAACCTTTATTGTATAGATCTACAAAACTTTTGATAACCTGCTGCGAAAGTTTATCTTCCAAAGTGAAACGGGTTCTGTCCCAATCGCATGAACATCCCAGCTTTTTCAGCTGTTCAAGGATTGTTCCTCCATATTTATTGGTCCAGTCCCAGGCATGGGTTAAAAATTCTTCACGGGTAATATCTGACTTATTGATTCCTTCAGACTTCAATTTAGCAACAACTTTCGCTTCAGTAGCAATTGAAGCGTGGTCTGTTCCCGGAATCCAACAGGCATTAAATCCGCGCATTCTTGCACGACGGACCAGAACATCTTGAAGGGTATTATTCAACATATGCCCCATGTGTAATATCCCCGTAACGTTTGGCGGAGGAATTACCACTGTATAAGGTGGCTTGTCATTAGGCTCTGAGTGGAAATATTTATTTTCCAGCCAGTAGCTGTACCATTTCTGTTCTGTTTCCTGTGGGTTGTACTTTTCTGAAATCTGCATAAATTCTATTTCTTTGGCTTGCAATTTGCAAAAATAGTCTAAAGAAAAAAATTTTTAAGCATGAATTAAAATAATTTTTAACTTTGTTTCGCAAAATTTATCTAACAAACGTATTAACATTCAAGAATATGAAAAAACTAATTGCAGGAATTGCATTATTCGGGACATTTGCTCTAGCATCTGCACAAACAATTACATTTGATAAAACGACTTTCGATTATGGAAATCTTAAGCCTAACGCTGACGGTACAAGATTTTTTACGGTAACGAATTCTGGTGACAAACCATTGATTCTTTCAAATGTAAAGCCTTCTTGTGGATGTACAACTCCTGAATTCAGCCAAGATCCTATTATGCCGGGTAAATCCGCTAAGATCAAGGTTGGATACAACACTGCTATCCCTGGCCCTTTCAACAAAATGATTGAGGTTTTCTCTAACGACCCTGCAAATAACAGAAGTGTAATTTACATCAAAGGTAACGTAGACGCTAACGCTCCTGAGCCAAAAGTATTGACTCCTGCTGAGCAGAAAGAAGCTGCAAAAGCTGAGAAAAAAGCTGCAAAACTAGCTAAAAAGGCTGCTGCAAATTAATCTCTACTCAAAAAATAAAGAAACCGTCTCAATAGAGGCGGTTTTTTTATTACATTTATGTTTCATTAGGTAGCAGGTGATAGAAAATAGGCAGCAGATGTCAGAAAATTTCTATTAAGTTTTGGCTGAAGCCCTATGAATATTTATATATTTTGAAGGCGGGGCTAAAGCCCACCCCTATTGAATTTAATAACTGCATTTTTTTAATTTTTAATCTTAAAAATATATGGACACCAATTTCTCAGATGACTTTAAGGTAAACGGAAAATTTTCCATCAAAAAAACATCAACCTCATATAAAGGAAAACTCACCAAAGAAGAAGGGGGACAAATGCTTATTCAGGAGAAAGAAAAGCTTCGTGAGCTTCAGGAAAGATTATATGCAGACGGAAGCCAGTCTCTTCTGGTTGTATTACAGGCTATGGATGCCGCCGGAAAAGACAGTATGATAGAACATGTTTTCGGAGGGGTAAATCCACAAGGGTGTAATGTGACCAGCTTTAAAACACCAAGTTCTAAAGAATATTCCCATGATTTTTTATGGAGACATTATCTCGCATTGCCTCAGAAAGGAATGATTGGAATTTTCAACCGTTCACATTATGAGAGTGTTTTGGTCTGCAAAGTACATCCAGAATATAATTTAAGTGAAAAAACATGGTCTTCTGTAAAAGACTTTGATAATAAGTTCTGGGAAAACAGATATGAAAGTATCCGGAATTTTGAAAAACATCTTGCTCAGAATGGAACAACTGTCGTAAAAATATTTTTAAATGTTTCTAAAGACGAGCAGAAAAAAAGACTTCTGGACAGAATCAATGAACAGGAAAAAAACTGGAAATTCTCTGCGGCCGATCTTCCGGAAAGAGAATTATTTGATCACTACATGGAAGCCTATGAAACCGCGATCAATGAAACATCCAAGGATCATGCCCCATGGTATGTACTTCCTGCTGACAATAAATGGTTTGCAAGAGTTGCTGCTATACAGATCATCATTGATACCCTTGAAAAAATGAATCTTAAATATCCTACCCTTTCTGATAAAGACCAACAGGAATTATTGGAAGCAAAAAAACAATTGGAAAACGAGTAAATTGTGGTGGAAGGTGGAAGCTTGAAGAGTGGAGGTTTAAAAAGCTTCACTCTTCAAGCCTCTAACTTCCTTCTTTTTAAAAAAATCACGAGAAAATCTATAAGCCGGATTCTGTACCTCCGAAGAAGTGCCTGTTATTTATCTACGCCTTACATTGCTACAAGACTTGAGCTGATTACCCCTCGGTTTTCAGGACGAGCCGCCCCTATTTCCATTACTGAAAAGAACCGATATACTTACCATTGCACCGCAAAGAGTTTACCTGGTTTCACTACAGCCGAACTGTACTTGCTTTCTGTTGCACTTGTCCTACCCTCACGGGTGACGGATGTTATCCGCTTTGCTGCTCTATGGTGTCCGGACTTTCCTACCTCCTGCAAAAACAGGAAATCAACAAGCTGATTTTCTCGCGGAGGCAAAGATACATAAATTCTGTGGTAAAAAGGTGAAGAGGCAAAGGAAGCTCAGAACACGGAGAACAGAATTTCGCTCATCCTTCTTTTTTCAATTTTATCTTTTCACGATTTTGAATGATATTTTTCACCAATTACCACTTTATTATTATCTTCGTGCCATTATATATCTATGGATTCCAGAGAAAAAGAATTTGCGCAGCTTATCAAGGATAATCAGGGACTGATTATCAAAGTATCGCGTCTGTACACCAATTCTCTGGAGGATGAAGAGGATCTTTTTCAGGAAATCGTGTTACAGCTCTGGAGAAGTTATGATTCCTTTAAAGGAAATTCCAAAATTTCCACATGGATGTACCGTGTAGCGCTCAATACAGCCATTACCCTCTTTAGAAAAAAAAGCAAAAGTCTTCCTACCAACGAACTGGACATCAACCACAAAGATTTTGTGGAAGATGATGATGAAAAACAGCAACAGGTATCACTTTTGTATACTGTAATCAAGACTCTCCCTAATGTGGAAAGAGCTATTGTCACGATGTATCTTGATGATCTGCCTTACAAGGATATTGCAGAAAACCTCGGAATCACTGAAGTCAATGCACGCGTGAAAATGAACAGATTAAAGAAAACCCTTAAAGAACAGATGGAAAAATATGCCTGAATTTGATTTAGATAGCTTTAAGAAAACCTGGCAGGAACAAGCTGTTCAGCCCAAATATGACAACAAGGAGATCCTCCAGATGTTGAATAGAAAGTCACGCAACTACATCAAGTACATTTTCTGGATCAGCGTTGTAGAATTCCTGTTCTTTTCTGTATTGGGTCTGTTTTACTTTTTTCAGGAAGAGGAATCTGAAAGTTTCCGTAAAATGCTGGAAAGACTGGGAGCACAGGAAGCACCTGAAGTAGAAAACAACTTCGGTCATGTTTATTTGGCGATAAAAGTTTTAAGCTTGTTGATCACCGCTTATTTTGTTCTAAAATTTTATCAGAATTATCGCAGAATAAAGATTGAGGAAAACCTCAAGGGACTTATCACCCGAATTATTAAGTTCAAAACAACCGTCAATGCATTTATCCTCATCAGTATTGTATTATTGATTGCCTTTACCTTCGTATTGTCGGCTTTCATCTTCTATACATTGAATGCTCAGAACATACAGCCTACCAGCTCTAATCTTACCATTATTATCGTAGGCATAGTGGTGAGTACCTTATTGGCTATATCCATGATCTGGTTATATTACCGGCTTGTATATGGTACCATTATTAAAAAGCTTGATAAAAATTTAAAACAACTTAAAGAGATAGATTCTCAGGAAAGTTAATATTCATAGGCATAGTTCGGGATATAATTATTAATTTTAGCCCACCAAATCTTAAACTATGCCCTTATCTTATGTTTATGGAACTTCTGAGGTTCCATTATTAGGACAGACCATTGGAGCCAATCTTAAAAGGACTGTCGAAAAATACCCCCACCAGGAAGCATTAGTCTGTGTTCATCAGAATTACAGAGCTACTTACCAAGAATTTTACAATCAAACAACAGCTGTTGCAAAGGCTTTATTGCTTTTAGGAGCAAAAGCGGGTGACAGAATCGGAATATGGTCTTCCAACCGATATGAATGGGTACTTCTGCAGTATGCCACCGCGAGGATAGGAACTATTTTAGTGAATATCAATCCGGCCTACAGAACCCATGAACTGACGTATGTTCTTAATCAATCTGAAATTCGTTTTATTTTTTCTTCTTTAAGCTTCAAAACCAGTAACTACAAAGAAATGGTGGAGTATGCTAAAGAAGTATGCCCCTCCCTCGAACATGAAATATTTTTTGATGAAAACTGGGAAGAGTTTGTCAATAACGGACAGGATATTTCAGATGAATTCCTTCACAGCTTTGAAGAACATGTACAGTTTGACGATCCTGTCAACATTCAATATACTTCAGGAACTACTGGCTTTCCAAAAGGAGTAACTCTTTCCCACCATAATATTTTAAATAATGGATATTTCATTGGTATCAGACTAAAATATACTGAAAAAGACCGTGTCTGTATTCCTGTTCCTTTTTATCATTGCTTTGGTATGATTATCGGAAATATGTGCTGTACCGCACATGGAGCCTGCATGGTTATTCCCAACGACAGTTTTGATCCCGACATTACCTTAAAAGCCGTTTCGGACGAAAAATGCACCTCTTTGTATGGGGTACCTACTATGTTTATTGCTGAACTGGCGATAAAAGATTTTGAAAAGTATGATTTTTCAAGCTTAAGAACGGGAGTTATGGCTGGCTCAGTATGTCCGCCGGAAATCATGAAAAAGGTGGAGAACCTTATGAATATTAAAGAAATGAGCATTTGCTACGGAATGACGGAAACTTCACCCGTATCTACTCAAACTTTAATAGGAACACCATTGGAAAAGCAGGTGGGCACTGTAGGAACCGTTCAGGATCATCTTGAAATCAAAATCATTGATGAAAATGGCAGAACCCTGAAGCGCGGGGAGCATGGTGAGCTTTGCACAAGAGGTTATTCTGTGATGCTGAAATACTGGAATGATCCTGAAAATACGAAAAAAGTACTGGATGATGCCCGCTGGATGCATACCGGAGACATGGCCGTAATGGACGAAGATGGCTATATTACTATTTCCGGAAGAATAAAAGACCTCATCATCCGCGGTGGAGAAAATATTTCGCCCAAAGAAATTGAAGATTTTTTATATACATATACCAACATCCTGGATGTTCAGATCATTGGAGTCCCGAGTGAAAAATACGGGGAAGAAGTAATGGCCTGGGTAAAAGTGAGAAAAGGATTTACCATCACCGTTGAAGAACTTCATGAATACTGCAAAGGAAGAATAGCCCACTATAAAGTCCCGAAATACTGGAAGTTTGTAGATGAATTCCCAATGACTATTTCCGGAAAAATAAGAAAGGTGGAGATGCGGGAAGTTTCTATGAGAGAATTAGGGATGGAAAATGTAAAAAATCATAGCTAAAACTCCGTTTTTTCGAAAAAAAAATCAATAACTCTAATTTTTTTGGAAAAATTAGAGTTATTAAAACACGAACAAGTGAAAAATATGAAAAACAGACACTCTGTCAAACTTTAGATTAAATATAAATTTGATACATATTTTTCCACTTAAACCACAAATAACCATAAAATACAAACAAAAATGATAAATATGATAAATATTTTATTTCATTTTTTTCCTTATCAGGTGATTAATATGAAATAAAATAATATATTTACAAAAAAGCTGAAACATGAAAATTGTATTGGTACTAAGTACTCTCTTGCTTAGTATAAGTATTTATTCACAAAAAATATCAGGGAAGGTTGTCAATGAAAATAATGAAGTTGTTTCTTACTGCTCAGTAAGCTTGGAGAATATAAATACAAGTACAATTACAGATATCAATGGTAACTATTCAATAGAAATCCCTGAAAATGCAAAAAAAAGTGATTTTATCATTTTTGAATCCAATGGTTATGAAGATAAAAAGGTTACCCTGCAAGGAATAACCACAGATGCCAATATCAAGTTAAGCAAAAAGACCAATGCTATTCAGGAAATTAATATAACCGGAAAAAAAACAAAGAAAGACGTTCTGGGGGCTAAAAGCAGGCCCATGCTCACTTTTTCTAAAATGTTTGATCAAAATGTTCCTACCATTGAACAGGGACAAATATTCAACATTTATAAGTGGACTAAGCTTAACAGCTATAATTTTTTCATTATTCCGAGCTCTAAATTCAAAGAAATTACTTTAAAGCTCAATATATATTCTGTAAAAAATAATTTACCCGATGAATCTCTCCTTCAGGAAAATATAATATTTAAAACCAATACTACAGGCTGGCAAACCATTGATCTGGAAAAATATAAACTCATTTATAACGACCTGGACCAGCTGGCGATTACCTTACAGCTTGTAGAAAATGTACCCCAGGATAATATAGATTTCGTATTTGGAATCTCTGCAAAAAAAACATTGTCCAATGACTTGCTGTTCCGTTATCAAAGTCAGGGAAAATGGGAAGCCGGCGGAGGAAGCTTTATCTCCAATATTGATATTAATTATATGAAGGATAAAAAGGAAAGCGTTTCTAATAATGTAGGCCCAACAGACAACAGCCCTGAGGATAAGATGCTGATGGATTATTATCAAAATAAAGAGAAGGCCAAGAAAACTGTTTATGGAAAAAATAAATCCGGAAAATATATTGACCTCAAGAATGCTAAAATATATTATGAAGAATATGGAAGCGGAGAACCACTTGTCCTGCTTCATGGGAACAATGGCAGTATATCAGATTTCTATAACCAGATTCCTGATTTGGCCAAGCAATTCAAAGTGATTGTATTGGATACAAGAGGACAAGGAAGAAGTACAGATCTTTCCACAGAGGATTATACCTATGAAGAGTTTTCTGAGGATTTATTAGCCGTAACAAAAGAACTTAATATCAACAAATTCAATATCGTAGGATGGAGCGACGGTGGAATTACAGGTTTGTTATTTACCATTAATCATCCTGATTTAGTTAATAAGCTGATCGTTATTGGAGCGAATACCAATCCTGAAGGCATAGAGCCTAAAACCCTGGATATCTTCAAAAAACAGCTAGAAATAAAAGATGCTCCTAACCAAAGATTAATAAAACTGATGGTTCAGCATCCTCATATAGAAACAGAGCAGCTAAAAACAATTAAAAACCCTGTTTTGGTTATCGCAGGAAGCAATGATGTGATCAAGGAAGACCATACAAAATTGATCAATAGCAGTATTCCCAACTCAAAGCTATTGATTGTTCCCGATGCGTCTCATTATGTTCCGTTTGAAAAACCGGACATACTCAATAAGTCGATCATCAACTTTTTAAAAATATAATTTAATTGATAATAAAGCGGAAACCGAAAAGCTAACGAGTAGGTACAAATTAAAATTTTTACACCATGAGCAAAAAGCTTACAAAAAAGTTAACTTTCAAAAAAGAAAAGTTATCTCATTTAAACTCTGAAGAAATGAAATCTGTAAAAGCTGGAAAAGAGCTAGTAACATCTGTTTTTGATTGTTCACACTGGACATGTACAGCTGGAAGCAGCAGATCTACAAACCTTTGCGTTTGTCCTGCTTAGTAAATCAGAAACATTTTACAAAAATTGTAGCTACTCCGTAAGGGGTAGCTGCTTTTAATAGCTCTATTATGGCAAATAAATTAAAAATAGGCCTTTTAGAATTTGGCATAAGAGAAAACTCACTCAACAATTCTAAGAAATCATTATACGATATCATTGACTATGCTACAAGAGCTGATGAACTCGGTTTCTCCAGATTCTGGGTTACTGAAAACTATTTTTCAAAAGCACATGACATGGCCTGGTCTACTCCCGAAATGCTGATTCCCATCTTATTAGGATTAACAGAAAAAATAAAAATAGGAATCGCCGGAGTTATTTTACCCTTACAAAGCCCATTCAGAGTGGCTCACAATTATAAGTTGTTATCCAGTTTATATCCCAAAAGATTAGATTTAGGGTTCGTTAAAGGACTCGTTGGTGAATATGATCTTCAATATTTTAATGTGGATGTAGATAAAGAAAACTACTTTTCGTCATTTCTTCCAAAGCTGGAATCTACATTAAGCTTTCTGAGAGAGGAAAGTGAATTTCTAAAAAAAGATTTAATTATCCCTCCTTACAAAGGAAATATTCCGGATGTATGGTATATGGGATCATCACACTCAGGCTTAAAAGTCGCTTTAGAGCATGATCTTAATTTTGCAAGATCCATCTTTCATGGAGAATCAAACAAAGATTATCTTAAAGAAGAATTACAAAATTTCAGAACAGAATATAAAGCAAAACATGGAAAAGAACCCTCAATGGTACTTACTTTTTCAGGCTGCTGTCATAAAACAAAACAAAAGGCGATCAATGTTGCTAAAAGGAGTACCAACAATGATATAAGCAATATAAGCCTTGTAGGAGACGGAAGTTTCTTTCAGGAAAAACTGCTGGAATTTAAAGAACTCTACGGATATAATGAATTTATGTTTAATAATATCTCGAAATCACACAAAGATTCTTTAACCGCTATAGAAATATTAAGCCAATATGTATAAAGATAAAATTGACTTCTTTTTGACCCAAATTTCAGAAAAATGTAATGAAGACCAAGGTGAAAACATTACATTCAGCCTGGGAAATGGGTATTACTCATTATTTTACAACAATGATGTTGAGATTGAAAAAATAGAGGAACTCATTGACATGGCTTCAGAAGCTTCTTATTCCTCATTTGCTACCGGCAGCTTAGCCATTATCTACTTCATGAGGCTTTTGCATAATGCCAATATTATTACGGATGAAGACATTGAAGATATAGAAGAAGATTCTATTGAGTTTTTCTTAGAATTACTTTCTGCCGCTGCAGACAGGAAGGAGTACGATTTATTTACAGGACTGATCGGATTGGGAATTTATTTTCTTGAAATTAAAAAATTCGATGCTGCGGCCAAAATAGTGTCTTATATAGACCATTTAAAACATGAAAGAAACCAATCCTTTTTCTGGATTGATCATATAGTAAAAGAAGACAATATCATTGACCTTGGTCTTGCCCACGGCCAGCCTTCTATCATCTCCTTTTTAGCTGAATGCTATCATAAAGGCTGTGAGAAAGAAACGTGTGCAAAACTGATAAGAGGAAGTGTCAACTTTCTAAAAGAACTTTACCAAGAAAATAAAGATTCACAATTCATATTTCCTTCAAAACTCAATATCGCCACAGGAGAGAAACAGTTATCCGAAAGGCTGGCATGGTGCTATGGAGACTTAGGCGTTGCAATAAGCATCTGGAAAGCTTATACCGTTTTGCAGGACGAAGATCTGAAAACGATGTGCCTTGCTATTATTCTGAATTTATCAAAAGTAAAAGCAGACAAGTCCGGGGTTTTCTACAGCCAAAAAAATAAGTGCATAGACACCGGAATATGCCACGGAACATCCGGAATCTCTCATATATTCAATAAATTCTACAGAATATTTCAAAATCCAGAACTGAAAGAAGCACACGATTACTGGATGTCCTTAACCTTACAACAGCTGGATAAAGGAGCAAAATTTCCTTATGACCTTAAGAATGACGAATGGGTAGAACACACAGGACTTTTGGAAGGTATTTCCGGAGTAGGAATGGTATTGCTTGACTATCAGTATCCCGATAAAGCCAGAGATTGGGATAAAATTTATTTAATGAACATAGGATGAAATACAACGATATAGAAAAACTGAACTTTTATCTGCTGAGAACACCACTTCTTCCCCAGAAAAATATTGATCAGTGGGAAGAGGACATCAATACAGAAAGCTTCCGTAATACCATTTATTTATCATCACCAGATTTATATGAACAGCTTATCAGCTGGGACGAAAAAAAACTGTCCAAAGAAAAAGCTGATAAGATAAAAAAATCTCTGCTTAAATATTGGCTGAGAACTCATTTCAGAACCATCCCTTTTGGAACCAATGCCGGTGTAAGTATGGGCGAATGGAGTGACAGCACAAGTATTATCCTTGACAAAGAACAGGATAAAATATATGCAAGACTAGATATGCAGCTTTTGCATGATATTACGGTAAAGTTGGAGGAGAATATGCATGTGAGAAAGGTTTGTAAATTCTATACCAACAACACGATATACAGCACTAAAAATAAGTACCGTTATATTGAGCCTACCATAAAGGATTCAGGGTTGAAATATGAAATTATTTCTACAGAAAAAAACAAATATCTGAATTCCATCATAAAAGCCTGTCAGGATGGCTTAAAGCTTTCCGCGATTATAGAAATATTAGTTAATCAGGACATTTCTTACGAAGACAGTTTCGACTATATCAACGAATTGATAGATTCAAAAATTCTTGTCAGTGAACTTTCACCCAAGGTTACTGACAAGAATTTTCAGGATTTTATGTATCAGTTTTTGAAAGATTTGAAAATTCCTTCAGATAAAGAAAATAATGAGGATGCAGAATTGATCCGCAGCCTGATTACCATTTTTGAAATTGTACAAAAAGCCAACAAAACCAATAACACATTTCTTGCTGTTGATCAGATTTCTGAAATATTAACCTCAATCGGGATTAAAAACCACAAAAAAAATATCCTTCAGACCGATTTACTGAAAGGCAAGACTTCCAATACGCTTGATAAGAAGATTTTTAAAGATTTTAAAAAAGTACTTTCGACGGTTTTTCAGATTGGAGCAGCCGACACGATTGATTCTCTGGATAACTTTAAAAAAGAATTTACGGCAAGGTATGACCAGCAGGAAATTCCGATACTATTAGCCCTTGATCCGTTATCAGGCATCAATTACCCTTTACATTCGGATAATGACAGCTCTAATCTGACAGACGGAATCCAGTTTAAGTCTGAAAATACCACCAATATCATTCAGGGATCCCTGAAATGGAACCAGTTTTTAGGAGAAAAACTAATTAATGCTCTGAAAAACAATGAAGATTTAATACAAATTACTCAAGAAGAAGTTCATCCATTTTTAGAAGAAAATAAAAATATTCCTTTCTCAATGTCTTCATTGGTACATATCTATGAAGATCAGGAAGGGCAGCCGGTTATTTTCCATAAATTCAGTGACGGACCTTCATCTTCCACGTATTTGGGACGCTTTTGTCATATGGACGACCTGCTGGAGGAATCAGTAAAAAATGCGCTGTCTGAAGAAGAGTCTTTCTTTGACGGGCAGATCATTGCTGAAGTGGTACACAATCCGCAGCCGAGAGTGGGGAATATTACAATCAGACCGCATTTAAGGAAACATGAAATCCCAATCATTAACCGTCACAATGCAGATAGCGAACCCATCTATCTGAATGACCTTATGATTTCTGTGAAAAATGACAGAATTGTTCTTCGTTCTAAAAAATATAATAAAGAAGTTATTCCAAGTCTTTCATCTGCGCATAATTATAACCTGCATAAAGTACCAATGTATCATTTTCTCTGTGATCTTCAGTACCAGCACATGACACCTTCCTACAACTGGAACTGGGGCATGTTTGTCAATTATGAATATCTACCCAGAATAATGATCCATAACGTGATTCTGTCGAGAGCTTCATGGCTGTTGGATTACGATAAAATATTCAAAGGCAAGAAGGCTTCTATTCAGGTTTTTAAAGAGTATTTAACGGAGAAAAATATTCCTGAAATCTGTGTTTTCACAGAAAAAGACATGGAACTTCCCGTATTTACAAACAATGCGCTGTCACTGGAAATTCTCTTTGACCATCTATTGAAGGAAAAGCAGATCAGGGTGCTGGAAAATATTTCCGGACAATACAATACTGTGACTAAGGATGAGAACGGAAATCAACACAGCAATGAATTTCTTATTCCATGGCATAATTCCAGCAGCAAAAAGAAGGATAAGCTTACCCTTTTCCCTGTAAAAAATACAGTGGTTAGAAATTTTGTTCCCGGAAGTGAGTGGCTTTTCTATAAGATCTACTGCAGTACAAAAGTTTCGGATCAGATTATTAAAGATACCATCTATAAATTCGCCAATGGACTTGTTAAAAAAGGAATTATACAAAAATGGTTCTTTATCCGTTACAGCGATCCGGATATGCACATCAGAATAAGATTCCTGACGACATCGCAGGACCATACTCTTTCCAGCCAGATCTATCAGTTGCTTGACAAATATCTGACCAGAGAAATGATTATCCATAAAATTGTTCTGGATACCTACAACAGAGAGATTGAGCGATATGGCGAAACTACAATAGATCAGATGGAAAGTATTTTTTACTTCGACAGCGAATGTGTCTGCCAGTTACTCAAAGAAGCTGAATACACAGAAACTCCCATCTGGAAAGCTGCCGTTGCAGGAATCAACCGTATTCTTGATGATTTCGGTTACCCTATAACGGAAAAAAGAGACATCCTTCACCAGCTCGCCAACGGATACGGAAACATGCTGGATGATCATTCTAAACAGACATTGAAAGATAAATATAGGGATCACAGACATCAGACACTAGAGCTTCTGACAGGTACAGATGAGTTCTCTAAAATTTTGAATACCAGAACAAAAAAAACAGCTCGTTACATTGCTGAAATTAAGGAACTGCAGTCTCCGCAGATGGTAAAATCATTGGTGGTGAGTTATATCCATATGTTTATCAACAGAACATTTGCTTCGAAACCGAATATCCATGAGTCTATCCTGTATTATTTTTTACATAAAAGCTATGACTCATTGCTGAATATTAAAAAACTGACATAAGATGACCAGAATCGCATTAATAAACTGTTATTTTGGCAAAAGCTGGCCTGAGTATTTCACTCATTTTTTATACAGCTGCAAATACAATCCGGATGTTGATTTTTTATTATTCACCAACCTGGAAGCGCCTTTCCATTTACCGAATGTCCATTTTATAAAGATCAATAATCTTGCTGAATTCAGTACAATGGCAAGCGAAAAACTGAACCTTGCGATCAACATTCTGGATGGATACAAATTGTGTGATTTTAAGCCTACTTATGGATTGATATTTCAGGAATATTTAAAGGAATATGACTTTTGGGGATACTGTGACATTGATATTATTTTCGGGAATATCCGATATTTTATCACAGAGAAATTATTGGAAAAATATGATGTTATTTCACCCCACAAAAACTATCCTGCCGGATTTTTCACCTTATTGAAAAACAATGAGCAGTGCATTAATCTATTCAAACAAAGTAAAGATTACGCCCATGTTCTACAGAATACCCGTCATTTCTGTTTTGACGAATGCAACTTTGAATTTAATCTTGTTCATACCAAAGATATTACAGAAATAACGACCGAAATTGAAAGTTTCACTCTTGTTGTAAGAAGGCTGGAGCTTCAAAAAGAAATCAAATATTATCATAAAAACATTGTTCAGGAGTTTGTTTATTCCAACGTAACCCATCATTGGGTAGAAGGTAATATTTTCAATACCGTAACGGAAAAGCAATACCTGCTGATTCACCTTATCAATCTTAAGGACAATCCGTATTTCTTTATAGATCCTTTTGAAGCAAAGGGCAATTTTTCAATTTCTCCACAAGGGATTCATTATAAATCTAATACAATTTCCTACCCATTAAAAAAGATCAGGAGAAAAATAGAGAAAAGAGTGACCCATGCACGGTACAGATTTTTACTGCTGAAATCTAAGCTTCTCGCTTATACCCAAAAACAGCATGTCAATTTTCTGGAAGAACAGTCCTACAAGATTGGAAAAACACATATTACCTTTTATCCACAGGATAAGAACAAGCTCATCATTATTAACGAAGGCGAAAACGTACTCCATTATAATCAATTTTCTCTTTATAAGCTTAAGGATAACCAATGGATCGGAGTAAGCAAAAAGAATATCAGTACTATTGATTTTCATTATAAAAACCAGGAAGATATTCCTTATAAAATAAGCATAAAGAGTATAAAGAATCGTATCACAGAGAATGCCTACTACATCTATTAAAAAACTTCAGCATTTATGATTGCAAAATATGATTATTTACTGTCCTTTAATTTTTTGTTGAAGAAATTTATACAACAGCATAAAAAGGCAGGAAAAATACAAGACTATACCCTATCGGTAGATGATTATAATTTCCTTAGCTTTTACAATATACTACAGAATGATTTTGATATTGAAGCAATGGTAATAAGGCTGGATGACTGGGAAGATATTGAAGAACTCAGTTTCCCGGCTATTGCTTTCTTAAAAATCAATGGAGGAATCTTTGCATTGATGAATGATTATAAAGATGGAAAAGTATATTGGGAAAGCAAAGAATACGGAAAACAGATCAATACATTCAGTCTCTTCAAAAAGATAAGTGACAATATATTTCTGATCTCTTAGTGGTATCAGATGAATTTAAAACACAAAAAAAGGTGAATATCTCTATTCACCTTTTTTATGTATTACGATTAAAGTTCTTTTCTTAATCTTGCGACCGGAATATTGAGCTGTTCACGATATTTTGCAATCGTTCTTCTTGCAATATTATAGCCCTGTTCTTTTAGAATAACCACTAAAGCATCATCTGTAAGCGGTTTTCTCTTATTTTCTTTGCTGATCACTTCCTGAAGATGGGTTTTGATCTCTTTGGTAGAAACCTCTTCTCCATCATCATTTGTTAAGCTGTCAGAGAATAGATCTTTAAGATATACAATCCCGTTAGGAGTATCTGCATACTTACTTTTTACTACCCTTGAAATTGTTGAGATATCAAATCCTGTGATATCTGCAATATCCTTTAAAATCATTGGTTTCAGCGACTTTTCGTCTCCACTGATAAAATAACCTTTCTGGAATTTTACAATCGCCGTAATCGTTTGTAACAAAGTATTCTGGCGCTGGTTAATCGCATCGATATACCATTTTGCAGCATCCAGTTTTTGCTTGATAAATAATGCAGCCTGCTTATGTTCCGATGAATTTTTATCATGAGAATAAGTCGTCAGAATATCTTTGTATTCTTCAGAAACTCTTAAAGTAGGTGCATTTTTGCTGTTCAGCATAGGAATTACCAGGCCGTCTTTTACCTGAATCACAAAATCCGGAATAATTTCCTGATTAATTGTAATCGTCTGGGTATCAAAGTTCCCTCCTACTTTAGGAGACAGTTTTGAAATTTCATCCAGGGCATCTTTAAGATCTTCTTCTTCAATATCATATTTCTGAATGATCTTATTATAATGCTTATTCGTTAAAGCTTCGAACTGATGTCTTAAGATATTGGCAGCCAAAGAAACGGCTTTATCAGAGCTTACTTTCTTTTCAATCTGCAGGAGTAAACATTCCTGAAGACCTCTTGCTCCTACGCCGGACGGATCCAGTTTCTGAACATAGTTCTCAAGGATATCCTCTACTCTTTCTTTCGTTGTATAAATTCCCTGTGAGAAAGCCAGATCATCCACAATAGACTTGATTTCTCGTCTCAGATATCCGTCTGTATCTAAGTTTCCGATAAGATATTCTGCAATCTTCAGATCTTCATCACTGATGTTCACCAGGTGAATCTGCTCTGTAAGATAGTCATATAAGGACTGTCCTTCTGTCAGAAGACTTTCGTTATCAAATTCCTCATCATCCGGAGAATAGTTACTGGATGCGGTTTTATAGCTTGGTTCGTCGTCATAGATATATTCATTGACGTCGAAATCTGTTTCAATGCTTTCCGTACCCTCATCCTGATAAGCGTCTTCCAGGGAAGAATATTCATCTTCCTTAGAATCTTCTTTTGCAATTTCCAAAGCTGGGTTTTCTTCTAACTCTCTCTCCAACTCCTCTTCAAATTCAAGAGTATGGAGCTGAATAAGCTTCATCAACTGGATCTGCTGAGGGGCCAGCTTCTGTCCTAATTTGAGTTGTAAGTGTTGTTTAAGCATATTCTTATTTGCGTTTTAACATAACATATTCTACGAATTTAATAAATTTATTTGATAAAAAACACATTTAGCATGATTTTTGCATTACTTATCCTAATATAATAAACTATTAAAGAATAAAAAAAGCCTTAACTTGTGATTAAGGCTTTTTTTATTGTGCTAGAATTCAGCGCTTTTCGGTGTTCTAGGGAAAGGAATTACGTCTCTGATATTTGTCATTCCTGTTACGAAAAGAACTAATCTTTCCAATCCTAAACCAAATCCTGCATGCGGTACAGAACCGAATTTTCGGGTATCAAGATACCACCAAAGTTCGTGCTCATCTACGTGCATATCTGCCATTTTCTGTTTTAAAACATCCAATCTCGCTTCTCTTTCTGATCCACCAATGATCTCACCGATACCAGGGAAAAGAACATCCATAGCAGCAACGGTTTTGTTATCATCGTTCAGTTTCATATAGAAAGCTTTGATTTCTTTCGGATAGTCAAATAATACTACCGGGCTTTCAAAATGTTTTTCTACAAGGTATCTCTCATGCTCAGACTGAAGGTCTGTTCCCCATTTTTCAACCGGGTAAGCAAATTTTCCTTTTTTATTTTCTTTAGAGTTCAATAAGATTTCGATAGCTTCTGTATAGCTTACACGCTTGAAACGCTTTGCTATTACATTCTGAAGTTTCTCGATAAGACCTTCTTTCGCTCTTTCTTTTTCTGGTTTTGTTTTCTGCTCTTCTTCAAAACGCTTGTCTAAGAAGTCAAGATCATCCTTACAGTTATCCAATACATACTGGATCACATATTTCAAGAAATCTTCCGCAAGGTCGATATTGTCTTCAAGGTTGTTGAAAGCCACTTCCGGTTCAATCATCCAGAACTCAGCAAGGTGTCTTGTTGTATTAGAATTTTCAGCACGGAAAGTAGGTCCGAAAGTATAAATTCTTCCCAATCCCATTGCTGCAGTTTCTCCTTCCAGCTGTCCTGAAACGGTAAGGTTTGTTTTTTTACCGAAGAAATCCTGTGCAAAATCGATATCTCCTTCTTCAGTTCTCGGCATGTTGTTCAGGTCAAAGTTCGTTACCCCAAACATCTCTCCTGCTCCTTCTGCATCTGCTCCTGTAATAACCGGTGTGTTGATGTAGAAGAACTGGTTTTGGTTGAAGAATGAGTGAACTGCAAAGCTTACTGCATGACGCACTCTGAACACCGCTCCGAAAAGGTTTGTTCTGAATCTTAAGTGTGCCTGCTCACGAAGTTTCTCAAGGCTGTGCTTCTTAGGCTGAAGAATCGTGCTTTGAAGCTCTTCCGTAAAGTTATCTCCTAAAATAATGATTTTTTTAGCGATAATTTCCACAGACTGTCCTGCTCCCTGGCTTTCCACCACTTCACCTACAACTTTCAATGAAGAAGCAGTACTAATATTCTTGATGATTGTTTCATCAAAATTTTCGAAATCAACAACTATCTGCAAATTATTAATCGTAGAACCATCATTAAGCGCAATAAAGCGATTGGCACGGAATGATCTTACCCATCCGTAAACTGTAATGTCATGATGTAATACTTTCTTGTAATCCTTTAGGACTTCTTTGATCGTTTGCTTTTTCATTTGTTGATGATAAATTTTTTATATAAAAATTAATGTCTGCAAAGTTACAAAAAAACAGCGCAACTTGATGGTTGCGCCGTCTTTAAAAATCATTTAACAAGCATTTAAACTTTCAGTTCAGGAAATTTACCTTTTTCTTCTGCAGACTCTTCTTCATTTTTAGGTTACATTTCCACACAATATGATCCTGAACTTCAATAAAAACCCGTATAGACACGGAGTTAACACACTTACACTATCACTTTTAGAAAGAATAAAATTTTATTTTTACTCTAAGTTTTCATGGAATTAGTTTTACTGTATTGAAATGGTTATTAGTTTTTAAGTGATAATTTGATGGTAAACTACCGGTCATTCATCCATTTTTAGACTATACTATACTTTTAAACATTGTGAAGGATTCAACGGGTTTTGTTTTACTTGTTTCATGATTTTCCACAATCACTATACTTTACATTTTTAATTTATGAACATTGCTTCGCTACTTACATCTTTGTTTTTTTTAACTGATTTTCATTTCTCAATAATCAGTTTCGTTAATAATTTCTGCTATACAATTCCTGATTTACTTTTTTACGGATCAGCAATCCGGAATTGATATCTTGTACTGTGCACATACAAAATAAAGGTGTTGTGTTTTTACCTGAAGCAAAGATGCAGCAAGAGAAATAATGATACAAGTGAATGGTTTATAGATTCATAAATTTATATACCTAAAATCATGAATCTATAAATAGTAAATAATTGAAAACAAATACATTAACCCTAAATCTTAGTCATGTTTTCAATTTCTTTCAGATAGATAGAAAGGGGTGTCCCGGTTCGTTTTTTGAAGGCTAAAGTGAATGCCTGTTCGTTATTATATCCTAATTCTTCAGCAATAAAAGGAATTTTATAAGACCTGAATTTTCTGTCATTGGCCAATCTGCTGATGGCATAGTCAATACGGAGATCATTGAGATACGTTGCAAAGTTTTTCCCTTTATAGGTATTGATAATTTCCGACAGATATTTTGAGTTTGTTTTTATTTTTTTGGCAAGACTTCCCAACGTAATTCCTTTATTCAAGAACTGATCTTTGTTTTCAAATATTTCAAGTTCTTTTAAAATGGTTTGGGCAATATCTTCAGAAATTGTTCTGGATATTCTGTCTTCTGCATTTCCTGTATTTTCTATGGAAAGAGATTCAGTCAGAATTTCTTTTTTGATTTCAGATTCATTCCTTTTGCCGAATCTATTTTCATTAACAGACTGAATCAGGTCCTGAGCAATTTTTTTATAGTTCTTTTCAGATTTTTTATACTTAAAATAAACGTTGATAAATAATAAGTGTGATATCAACAACATACTAAGAACAATATAAAAAAGGTTCTTTCTCTTTTGAAGTTCATTGGTAATGGACTCTTTTTCCTGTACCAGTTTCGGCGCATCATACCTTTTGGGAAGTTCTCTGGAAATATACATAAACTGGGAATCCAGTACATGATCTACTTTTAAAAACCTTTCTACAAAGTACAATTGCTGTTCTTTATCATTATTTGCTTTGTAGTGGTCAATCAGATAGGTGTAAACGTCCCTAAGCTCAGGATAAATATAATCTGTTTTAAGAACCATAGAGTCAATTTTTGTAAAACATTCTATTGCCTTATCCGTTTCCTGAAGCCCTGCATAGGATTTTCCTAAATTTAAGAGCGTATAGTTTTCGTTTCTCTTACTTGGATTTTCTGTAGTGAAGAAGAATTTTTTACATTCCAATAAATTATCAATAGCCAGCTGGTATTTTTTTGAATGCAAATGATAATACCCTAACAAACCCAGCCCCTGATGATAAGCATATTCATTTTTACTTTTTTTAGAAGCCTGCAAACCTTCCTGAATCAATATATAGGCGGAGTCCATTTTATTGATTTCTATATAAGCATCCGCCAATTGGAGTCTGATATGATTATGCTCCTCCTCCTGCATATAACTGCCATTATACAGATAATACCTAAGTATTTTTGCTGTTTCAGCGTGTTTCCCGATGTAATTATTCAGGGAAGCAATACTGATATCTGCCATGGCAATCTGCCTTTTATTTTCCTTTTCTTTTGCGTATTTCAGGCCTAAGATATAATTATTCAATGCTGCCTGAAGATTGTCGACTTTGAGATAAAGGTTTCCTCTTAATAAATAGGTTCTGGCCGGGTAATAATTTTCTTTGGAGTTTTTGGTGATCACCTTTAAACTATCCAGGTATTTTAATGCGTTGGGTAAGGTTTCGTCAAAATGAGCCATGACATAGCCTTCAGTAATGAAAGTATTATTTTTTTCCGATTTGGCCTTTTTCAGATAACATTTTGCAATTTTTCGCCTTCTGTTGATATCTGTAGTTTTCACATCATAGAATTCATTTTCCAATTCCTGATAAGTCCATTCTTCCGAAATATTTTTTTCAATTCTGTTTGTTTGGGCATAAAATACGTTACATACAATCAATAACAGTATCAGATATTTTACTTTCATCACTCCTCCTAGGTATCCTACAAAAATATTATTTTTATTCAGTACATTCATTAAACCTTTTTGTTTTTTCATGTATTGATCAATCTATACATTAAGATTAATGCTGATCAATTTACAAAAAAGAGCACAGTAAGATGATTTTACTTACTTCAAAAATCACTTCCACTCTACTTTACCCTCCAGATAATATACTCTTCCATTGTTCTCATAAAGAAGATCATATCCCTGAGAGGTCAGATAAAAGTGGCAGACTTTCATCTCACCATTTCTATCTTTAAAATTAAGAACAGCAGGACATATTCTGGCATGGTCCATTTTCTTTACGATCAGGTCAAAATTCTTCTGAATATTCTTTTTATGGTACAGGGACAGCATCCGGTCATTAATAAAACGGATATATTTCAGAGATGAAAGAGGATAATTAATCAATGTAAAAGGTTTTCCCGCCAGCTTAGCAGCATTTTCATTAAAAAAATTCGTAATTGAAATACTGTCCTGGGTGATGTTCTTCACCACACTTGATTCATATCTTTGTCCATCCGAAAATTCCATGCTGTATATCGCTTCCATTTTAATGGCGAAGCCTTTTTCTGATTTTTTTAAATCTTTAAGGTCTGTAAATTCTTTTCCTTTTTTGATGACAATCAAAACATTTCCTTCCCCATCATCACAGTCATAATATTTTTTATAATCAAAAGGTTCTCCTGTTTGGGTATTCACGGTGTCATTGGTTGTATTTTGTGAAAAAATACGTACTGAAAACAGTAATAAAAATAATACCCGTTTATCATTTTTCATAGGTTAATTATTTAATGGTTTAAAGTCACTTACTTAATTTTTTGAGGTATTGATAATGTGAAATCACTGCATCCACAATGCTTTTCTCATGATAGGGAAAACGGTTTCTGACTGCTGTTTTTTGGATCGCCGGAGTAATAATAGTATAAACTGTATGAGGCAATCCTGGAAAAAGATGATGGGCTGCATGGGAATTGAACCCTCCGAAAATCCAGTTGCCCAACTTGCTGGTTGGATGATAATCAAGCGATACCGCTAGCTGATGTTCATAATAATCATAGGGCAGATACCCTTCATCATCAGCTTTGGGAAAATCTGTTTCAAGGCTTAGGTGAGAAATAATCAGAGTCAGTACAAAAAATAACGAAATGGTCACATGCATAATGATAAAAGATAGGAGAATCGTCAGCATCGGAATATGGGTAAAAAGGATGGGCAAAACCAGCATATACGTGAAGTAAGCTAATTTCAACAGAACTACTTCTGCAACAGACATGAATGAATGATTCTGATTTCTAAGGTTGGCCAGTTCTTTTTTTCTCACATAAATAAAATCTTTGATGACAATCCAATGTAAAGTATAGAAACAATACAGTACAGTTGCATATAAATGCTGGTAGGCATGTATTTTTCTTTTTGGATGATGAGCAGATAGCCGTAAAAAAATATTATCATCAATGTCAGCATCACAGCCATCTACATTCGGGAATACATGATGGGAGGCAATGTGTCTTTTTCTCCAAAGTCTTGCATTCACTCCCTGCAGATTAAATACGATATAATAAATGATCTGGTTGAGTCTTTTATATTTTGAAAATGTATTGTGTACACAGTCATGAGCACAATTAAAAGCCAGTAATATCCCAGTAAGCCCCAGTACAATATAATTCAAAACGACTGCCCATTTCTTATTTTCCATATAAGGATTGAAAAGATTGGCATACAAGAGCAGAAAGGTCAGAGAATAAAACAAAAATTTAATCATCATCAATCTCCTGGCCTTTTTCGTTACTTCATCCGTCAGCAATACATTCACCTCTTCACGCAATTCTGAATAGAAAGGAGAGGTTGCTTTTTTAAATCTGATTTTTGGTTTCATAATTATTGTATTAATCATTTAGAAGACAAGGTTAATTCCCATACCCCATCGGAATCCTTTAATTGGGAACGGTTTATACGTATTATATTCGAAGTTGTATCCGAATTCTGCACAAAAGAAATGGTAAAAACTGATTCCTGCTTTGGGTGAAACCGCATAGGGCGAAACTCCGGCACCGGCATATAAAGATGATACCTCTGCGCCATCCTGAAACGAAACAACTTTTCTGAAATAATCAAACTCCGGAATGACCAGCAGCCTTCTTTCATCCCACCAGTTAAAGTGCCCCCTTAAACTGTAGTAATTCTTATCACCATCTGTCAATTTTGTTCCTATGGATAGAAATGCTTTGTTATCCAATGAAGTTCCTTCAATTCTGGTACTGAGAAGAATGACCAGCCATTTTTTCTCTTTGATTTCTTCAAATTGAGCTTTCAGAAAGCCACAAAGAAATAGTACGGTGATTACAACAAACCTTTTCATAACTTCTTATTTTCTTTCTGTTTCTTAAAATTCCAGTTAATCAAAGGCAGCTTTCTCTTTCCGTTCTCATTCCATCCGCCAATCTGTATTCCTATGAAATCATCACATTTATTGTACAAACCGATCTGTATTCCTCTGCACTTCCGTCCAATATTTGCTAATGGCGCCACAGAAACACCTTTCATCTCATGATGCAGGTTAAAAAATGGAGACACAGACATTCCGTTGATTACCGCATAGGTATTGACATTACTGGAAACATTGATCTCAAGGCCATTGGTAACTGTGGGTTCCATATTGATCAGCGACAATTGAAGTCCGTTGATGGTATTCATCTTTTCACGGGGAATCACTACATAATCATTACTGCCTGGTAATTGTAAGTTGAAAAGCATCAACGGCGGAAGGAAAATACCCAGAAAATTGAATCCCATTCCCAATCCGTTTACTTTTTTAGGCTTAAAATGATCTTCCTCATCATAATATTTAAATAAAACTCCGTTGACATTTCTGACATTCTTTGAGGGTGAAGCTGCGATCAATCTCGGTTTCAAAGAATCAACTTTTAAACTGTCTGATGCATAGGCCAGACTATTGAATAAAAGAACTGCTGCTAATAAAATTCGTGTTTTCATAACTTGTTATTTTAAAATTACAGTTCAAAATTATCAGCAGAAACCAAATTTCCGAATGTGAAAAAAAATTAAAAAAAATGTCCTATTTGCGAAAATCACAAAATGCATGGATGAGGTAATTAAATTTTTCACTTATGTCAGTAGGGGCGGGAAGCGGGAAGAAGGAGGTTGGAAGTTACTTTCAGTGATAAATATCAATAGTCGGTATAATGTCAAATTGTTGTTAAATCGTGATTCATTCTTTCGACCTCCGATACTTCCCTTCTCCCAGCTTCAAGCTTCCGGCCTTCTAAACAGAAATTCAACAGCTCTTTCCACAAAAAACGCTACATTTGTGAAAATCACAAAACTATGCACCAGGAAGCTTTATTGAAGGAAATCCGAAGAAAAATCGGAGACCGGTCTTTGAATGATGAGATCGCCAACATTCTTAATATCAGCTATGATGCAGCCCATAGGAGAACTTCTATGAAAGCCAAATTTAGTTTTGAAGAAGCACTGGAGCTCGCTAAATACTATCAAATATCGTTAGATCAATTCCTGGGAACAGAAAATCAATTGGTTGTCAAAAGAACACAACCCGTAAGAACCACTGAAGATCTTTTAAATTACTTTGAAAACTCTCTGAAGATTCTGAACGTTTTCCAGAATATTACCCATTCTAAAGTATTTTATTCCGCAAAAGATATCCCGTTTTTTTATACCATTACAGATTCTATTCTGTCCCGTTTCAAGTTTTATGTATGGATGAATTTACTTAATCAGGATAAATTTTTAAGCCCATTTCATGAATTCAATATGGAATATCATTCTGTAAAAAATGAAATGCTGAAAGATCTTTACGACAAACAAAATGTAACAGAAATCTGGAATGACACTACTATTATGAGTGCTTTAAGACAGATTTCTTTTTATTATGAAATGGGATTATTAAAGAAAAGTGATGTTGATCTGATCCTTGACGACCTAAGAAAATTAATTGAAGAATTGGAAAGTAAAACACTGGAAAAAACTAATTTTCAGATATATGTCAATGATTTAGTAATTTTAAACAACAGTATTTTATTCAAAAATGAGCAGCAATGTTCCTTTTTTGTTCCTTTCAGCATGTTCGGATATATGATGACCAATGATAAACTCACCTGTGAAGATTCTCTGAGTTATTTTGAACATCAGATCAAGAACTCAAAATCTTTGAATGAATCCGGAAACCGGGAAAGAAAAATGTTTTTTAATAAGATGTATGAACAGATTGACCGCCTAAAACAGAATTTATTATGAATACTCTTCGTAACGGCGAATATTTTGGAGATACCAATCAATTGATCAATTTGGAAGGATTGACGATCACAGACACGGAGTATACGCATCCTTATGTAGACTGGCATTATCATGAAAATGCCTACTTTACTTTTCTTCTTCAAGGCAATATGACAGAGGGAAACAGAAAAGAAACGTATGAATGCTCTGCGGGAACATTATTGTATCATCATTGGGAAGATCCTCATTACAATATCAAACCGGATATTTTTACGCGAGGCTTTCATATCGAAATTTCACAAAGCTGGTTTGACCGGTTCGATATCCAGAAAAATAAAGTGGAGGGCAGTTTTAATATAAAAAATCCAGCCTTTAAATTATTGGTACATCAGATCTTCAAAGAGACTAAAACCAATGATCCTTCTTTTGAGCTGACCGTCAATCAGCTGTTATTACATCTTTTCAGTCAATTAACCTTTCAAAAGGAAAATACCGAAAGAAAACCTTTATGGGTAGGTCAGATTAATGAGATCTTACATGAAAGCTTTACAGAAACATTGAACCTTACGGAGCTTTCTAAAACATTGAACATCCACCCTATTCATTTAAGCAGAGATTTCCATAAATATTTTCATTGTAATTTGGGAGAATACCTGAGAAAATTAAAGGTTAATAAATCAATGGAACTTCTCATTTCACCAGCTTCTTTAACTGATATTGCCCTGGAATGCGGTTTTTCAGACCAGAGTCATTTTACAAGGTGTTTTAAAGAAAACATAGGAATAACCCCACTGAAATATAGAAATCTTCTGAAAATCTATTAAAATTTATTTACAATCAGAGAGGTTGTTTCAAAAATGTCATTCTGAATGAAATGCGATGTCATTCAGAATCTCAAACAATTGATCATCAATAAGATTCTTCCTTCACCAGAAATCGAAGATTTGACAGAATCCATGACAGAATCCCAATAATTTGACTTTTGAAAACATTATTCACGATTTGGATACATCATTCCCCGATTCGGCTACATTTTACCCTCCGTAACTTTCCATCTTTGTACCATCATTTAAACAAAAAAATATTTAAAAATGGAAACAAAAAAAGTATGGTTCGTGACAGGAGCTTCAAAAGGCTTAGGATTCGAGTTGGTAAAAAAATTGCTGTCCGAAGGATTTCAGGTTGCCGCCACTAGCCGTACCGTTGAATCCCTGATTTCTACTATCGGAGATACTTCCGAAAACTTCCTACCACTTAGCGTCAACATCACTGATAATAACGATATAAAGTCTGCTATTACAAAAACAGTTGAGCATTTCGGAAGAATAGATGTGGTTGTGAACAATGCCGGTTATGGACAGATCGGAACACTTGAGGAACTTACTGATGAGGAGGCAAGAGAAAATTATGCCGTGAATGTTTTCGGAACGTTAAACGTGATCAGAAATGCGATGCCTTATCTTCGGGAACAAAGATCAGGAAACATCTTCAATATTTCTTCTGTTGGTGGATATTCAGCCAATTTTCCAGGTTGGGGAATTTACTGCTCAACAAAATTTGCCGTTGCCGGATTTACAGAAGCATTGGCGGAGGAAGTAAAAGATTTCGGAATACATGCTACAGTTGTTTATCCTGGATATTTCCGCACAGACTTTTTGAATAAAGATTCTGTAAAAACTCCTGCTAATCCTATTCAGGCTTACGAAGCGGCAAGAAATTCTGAACAGGCCCACCTTAATGAAATCAATGGAAACCAGCCTAATGATCCTGAAAAAGCAGCTGATGTTTTGATCCAGATCAGTAAAGAGAAAAATCCCCCTGTACATTTATTATTAGGGGTAGGAACCATGGAGTTTCTCAATAATAAGATTGATATTTTAAAGAAAGATGCTGAAAAATGGGAAAAGCTAACGGTTTCTACTGCAATCTAATCTGGTAATAATATTCTTCGGCTCTGTTCAGGTTGACTCTAAACAATATGTTTGAATTATTTGAACATAAAATTTTAGAGATGTCCGTCTGATCAGAGCCGAAGACTTTTTGAATCAATATGTTATACTTTTTACAAAAACAACTAACTTCGCTATTATGAAACAGCCTATTCGTTTTAATTCTATTTCAGATTTTCATGCTTTCTGTAATCTACCGAATCCTGAGCATCCACTGATCAGCCTGATAGACTATAGTAAGGTACATTATGTAGTGGATGATGATGAATTGAAATGGATTCAGAATTTTTATTCGATCGGCTTGAAAAAAAATGTCAATCCGAGATTCAATTATGGACAGCAGCAATATGATTTTGATTCAGGAGTACTGTGTTTTATTTCGCCGCAACAGTATTTAAGCCTGGAAATAAGAAAGGATATCGAAGTGAAACCTACAGGATTTTTGTTGCTGATTCACCCTGATTTTTTATGGAACACGGCATTAACCAAGAAAATAAAATCGTATGATTTTTTTAGCTATCAGGTAAAAGAGGCTCTTTTTCTTTCTGATAAAGAAGAGAAAATCTTAGTTGATGTTTTTAAAAATATTGAACGGGAATATCAGTCAAACACTGATAAATTCACGCAGGAACTCATTATCTCGCAGATAGAATTATTACTGATTTATTCTGAGCGTTTTTATGAACGTCAGTTTTTCACCAGAAAAAAATCAAGTCATGAATTACTTCACAAGTTTGAAGACCTTCTTTCTCAATATTTCGAAAATGGAAACCTTATAGAAAACGGAATTCCATCAGTGAAGTGTATTGCAGACCAAATGAATATTTCCCCTAATTATCTTGGAACATTGCTCCGACTTCATACTCAGCAAAATACACAACAGCATATCCAAAATAAATTAATTGATTCTGCTAAAGAACGTTTGAGTACTACAAGTTTATCCGTGAGTGAAATTGCCTATGAATTGGGATTTGAACATCCACAGTCTTTTAGTAAGCTTTTTAAACAAAAAACAAATCAATCACCAGGAGAATTCAGAAGGCTATTTAATTAGAAAACATCCTTATTCGGTAAGAGATCGATAATATAATAGAAATGTTAATTTCATTCTATTTTACTGTCAGGAAGTTCATTATTTTTGTTGAAATACTTCTTTAAATGAAAGCGATCCTATTATCGATCTTTATTTTTACCTCTTCTCTTTATCAGGGACAAATTAAAAATATAGTTAATCCTGAGAAAATTGAATCTCCTGTTCAAAAAACACATTCCGGAAAAGTGGTTTTCCTTACCCAAAATATTGCTCTGGAGAATTTAAAGGATTCGGATCTTATTTCTTCTTCAATATTTCAGGAAAACGGAGATCTTAACATTCATGCTTTTTTTGAAAATTCACTTATCAACTACCTTCATCAGCTTGAACCCAATTGGACTGTTGATGAACTTCTTAAAAACGGAAATTATCAATTTTCATTCTACGTTGATGGAAAACTGATCTATAAAGAAGATCTCAATACAGGCGCGGGTACTCCGGAAAATAAAAAAATCAAAACAACATTACGAATTCCTCTTATCAGCAGTAAGAACGAAGATTCGTGGGGAAGATATCTATGGATGCGCTTTTATATGGCTCATGATGGCATTGATGCCCTGGCAGCAGGAAATCACGTTTTAAAAATTGAAATACGTCCTTATCTGAAAGCTTCTACCATAAAAACGGGACCTATTATCTCGGAAGGGCAAATCAACCTTACCGTTCCTTCTCAAAATATTTCAGAGAATCAGACTGCTGTTCAACCGATCCAGCCTAACAGCGGATGGAAGACTTCCCAGGAAAAAATCAATACTAAAACGATCAGAACCCTGAATAAGAAAATTGCAGAAAACAGGTTCAAAGATATCACCGGAATTGTTGTTGTAAAAGAGGGAAAATTGCTTCTGGAAGAATATTTTAACGGCTCCCGAAGAGACTCTCTGCAGGATACGCGGTCAGTAGGAAAATCCTTTTCTTCAGCTTTGACCGGGATTGCTATAAAAGAGGGATATTTAAAAAGTGAAAATCAACCGCTGAAGGAATTCTATGATTTAAAACAATTTAAGAATTATTCTTCCCAAAAAGATGATGTTACCATAAAAAGCTTATTGACGATGAGCTCCGGATTTGATGGAAATGACCAAGATTCTGAATCTCCCGGAAATGAAGAAAATATGTATCCTACTGACAATTGGATAAAGTTTGTGTTAGATCTCCCAATGACTGAGAATACAATAGGAAAAAACTGGAGTTATTTCACAGCAGGTGTTGTCGTAACCGGAGATATTCTGGACAAAACGGTTCCCCAGGGATTGGAAAAATATGCAGATAAAAAATTGTTCGGTCCTCTTGGAATCACCAATTACAAATGGCAGTTTACTCCTCAGCAAAAACCTTCTCTGGCCGGAGGATTGCGCATGAAAGCCCTCGATTTTGCAAAATTCGGACAACTGTATAAAAATAACGGAGTCTGGAATGGAAAAACAATTTTGAGTACAGACTGGGTGAAGAAGTCATTGACCAATTATTTTGCAGACAATACTGATTTTGAAGGCTATGGATATTTATTCTGGAGGAAGGTATATACGGTTGGCAATAAAAGCTATGAGGCTTTTCAGTGCAGTGGAAATGGAGGAAACAAAATCATTATGTTCACCAAAATTCCTGTTGTCATAGTCATTACGGCACAGGCGTATAACAAACCTTATGCCCACCAGCAAACCGACAAAATAGTACAGGAATATCTTTTACCCGCCATCATGATGGGTAATGAATAATCAATAATAAAATTTTAGATAGAGATGGAAAGGTGGGTGAAATTATTGCTTATTGCAAAAATTACTCATCTTTCTTAGATGGAACCAGGAATACGTCCATCAAGCCTTCCGGCAGCTGCATTTTAATAATTCTCTCTTCTCTGTCAACCTCCAGAACCCAGTCTTTGATCATGGGAATTACAATTTCTTTTCCTTCAAAATTTAAAATGAAATAAGTCTGCGCCGTCTGATCATTTACAGAACGGATCACGCCACAATCATTATCATTTTCGTCAAGGATGTTATACCCGATGATTTCGTGGTAGTAGAATTGTTTTCCTGAAAGTTTAGGTAGTGTAGCAAGCGGAAGGTAAACACTTTTACCTAAAACCTGATCTACCATTGCCTCAGAAGAGCCTTTGAATGCAAGATTCAGAGCATCAAGTTTGCTCCATGATGATTTTTCAATAAAAAATGGAACCAATAATCCGTTGATTTCAACGAATATTGATTCCAATTTATTGTAAAGCTCGGGTTGGTCGGTATCCAATTTAAGGATCACGTTACCCGCAAGTCCATGTCTGCGTGTGATTTTACCTAAAAAATAGCAATCTTCTTTACGCATAACAGGGTTTGTTTTTAAGCTTCAGTGTTTTCTTCAGTTTCAGCAGCAGGAGCTTCTCCTTCTGTAGCTTCAGCAACAACTTCTTCAGCAGGTGCGTTTGCAGCTTCTTCAGCAGCTTTAGCATCAGCTTCAACTTGTGCAGCAGCAGCAACTCTAGCTTCGTTTACTTTTACTTCAGCATCTAAAGCAGCTTTCTTAGCATCAGCTTTAGCAGTTGCTAAACCTTCTACTTTACCTTGTACTTTAGAGTCTTTAGCGTCTACCCAAGCATTGAATCTTTTTTCAGCTTCAGCTTCATCAAAAGCACCTTTAGCTACACCACCTTGTAAGTGTTTTTTGTAAAGAGCACCTTTGTAAGATAAAATAGCTCTAGCAGTATCAGTAGGCTGAGCACCGTTGTTTAACCACTGTACAGCAGAATCAACGTTCAATTCGATAGTTGCCGGGTTAGTAATTGGGTTGTAAGTTCCTAGTTTTTCGATGAATCTACCATCTCTTCTAGCTCTTGAATCTGCAACCACGATGTGGAAAAAAGGTTTTCCTTTTTTACCGTGTCTTTGTAATCTGATTTTTACTGACATAATGTTTGAATTTTACGGGAACTCGTCCCAGTTAAATATTTAAGAGTGCAAAGATAGTAAAAAAGTTTGAAGTAAAAAGCTTCGGGTAAAAAGTTTTATAAATTCAAATTATTTTTTTAACCAAGCATGGCAAGAGAGAATATTGTTGAAATAATTACAGAAATTAAAATAGCCATAAAAACAGCAAAATTATCCCGTGTCTTTCCTGTAATCCCATAGATCACTACATAATTGATGATATAAACAGGTATCAGCAAAAAAAAGGAAAACTGTCCTGTAAATGAGATTATAGCCTTAAAAAAAAGAAGTCCGGTAACAGAAACTGCTACAATTCCTAAAAGGCTTTTAAAAATTATTTTCTCATCTATTTTATCATTCTCTTTTACCTTTGAAAATTGCTCAAATTTCTCAAGAATAAAAATCTTCAATTCCCCCCTTTCTATAATTTTTGAAGAGATGTCTTCAAGAATAAGAGTTATTTTTTCTCCTTTCTGTACTCTATTATGAACCTCAAAAGAGATTCTCCCTTTTTCTTTAATTAAAATTTTTCTGTACTCGGCTTTTTTTACAAATTCATCATAATTGAATTTCTGACTGATTGCTTCACGCATTTCATCATTGATTTTTCCTGTGTGATCAGTCATATAAAGATAAGCAACCAGCAAATCTTCTTCATTATAATTTCTGTAAATATTCTTCATCCTATACAGTTCCCATATAGAAAAGCCCCAGACACTTCTGATTTTCTTCAATGGTTAAAGAGTCTTTCAGATCATCTACAATTTTAGGGGAACTCCAATAGCAGCCAATATTGTTCGCTGTACAGGTAAGATACATATTCTGAACCGCCATTGAAGTAGCAGCGATCTCTTCCCATTCAGGAAGCATTCCGCTAAAATTGACTACAATAGAGACTACAACATCCGCTTTATTGATTTTAAAACCGATGTCATTATATTTTTTTTCCAGGAAAAGCTGTTCCGGCTGACTCGCTTTATAGATAGCCTGCATTTCTGAAGCCAGTTTTGCTTTTTCTTCTCCTTTGAATATTTTAAAACGCCAAGGTTTTGTACGTTTATGATTGGGAGCCAAAGTCGCTGAATGTAAAATCTCATCAAGAACTTCCTGAGAAATTTCTGCATCTGTATAATCTTTTGGGAAAATACTTCTTCTTTGCTCTATGATTTCTTTTAAAATGGATGCTTTGTTCATACCTGCAAATTTACAACATGAAATTCAATCTGTTTCATTTAAAATGTTAAGTATTTACTGCCAGTTTATGATTTTTATAAGCTTTGTAATTACTGATGGAAAAAGTAGTAAGAATGAGTAAAACGAGTGCCTTAAACAGCCATTTTTCATAAGGTTCCCCTTTCACGGGATCCAGCATATATAAAGCAATACAACTTATCGCATATACCACTCCTGCAATGATCCAGTTGTACCCGGGATCAGGATATTCTTTTACTGTACTTGCTTTATTGTAATTAAAAATCGGACGTAGTTTATGTTGGTCCCAGATCACCAATACAAGAACAGCAACCATCATTAAAGAGGTTATAACCCAGGTCCCTTTAAACGAAAGACTGATGGTAATGATCCATATATTTGTCAGTATGGCAAGAAACATCAATGCACCCAATGTAGCATAGCGCTGCGTCATGAGTAAGATTCCGGCTGTTATCTGAGCCAATCCTAAAAAATTCCAGTAAAAGCCAGACTGATACAATGCTTCAAAAAAATATCCGATCGGTTCATCTGTTGAAATCCGGGTGAATCTTTCCCCCATCAGCTTTACCAGTCCGGACGGGAAAAAAGCAAATCCCACCAGATAGCGAAGATGTATAATAATCCAATGATTGAACCTGCTGGTCCTTAGGCTGTCAAATTTCATGGTTATAGGTTTTGAATCGCAAAGTATTAAATAAAAATAAAACTTCAAATACATTTGAAGCTATATTATATGGAGGTCATTCACTATTGATATTTATAATACTTCCACGATCTTTTGGTGGATCTTATTTAAGGTAAATTCATCCCCTGATTTCATTCCCATCATTTTTTTTGCCATGGGGCTTTCGGGAGAGATGGCATAGAACCGATCTCCTTCAAAAAAGAACTCCCCTAGTGACACGGAAATATAAAACCTTGCTTTATTGGTAATGACCAGAGAGCCAATCTGCACTCTTTCTGTAGCTGTATTCAGTACTTTTGCCATATTCATTTTAAGATCATTCAAAGCTCCCAGCTGTCGCTGCATCTGATAAATCTCCTCCTGCATCTCTTCTCTCATACTGTCATATTTCGGAGTTTTTTTTATGTCACGACTGGCTTCCAAGGTGAATTCGATAAAATTTTTAAGCTTCTCAATTTTTTCTGCGATAGCCATTTTCACGAAGTCTCTGATATCACTTTTTTCAAATACAATCTTCCCCATAGAATCGATTCTTTATATAAAGATAATATTTTTAGAATAATATTTCAATAGCTTACTATAAAATAACTCTTCCAAAATATTTCATCGCTTTTAAATTATTTCCAGACTTAATTTTTTAAAACTAAAGTCAGCGGTACGGCATTATTATTTTATTTTGATGATAATGTGATACTAAAGATAAAGGAAAACTCTATTCAATCAACGAGATTGGTAAAAAGAATTTTAATAAAAAAAGCCTTGTAAACTATACAAGGCCTTCATTTTATTTTTCAGTAAGTTTCTTCAGATCCGTTAGTCCCTGCCCAAACATTTTATCCATATTATTGTCCATCATAGGTTTCATAATCTTCATCATGGTGTTCAGCTCATTATCGATCATCCAGGTTACTTTTGTCCCGTTACCTTCAGGGGTCAGCACAATATTACTTTTGGCAGTTCCTTCAAAAGGTTTTATAAAACGAAGCTGAGTACCCAGTTTTTCATTGGCTGCAATTTCTGTGATGGTTTGTTCTCCTTCACTGTCATCCCCTTTCCAGTGATAAGAATCCCCTATTTGGTCACCTTTTCCTGCGTAAGTAACAGAGAAATTCTTGATTTCTTTAGAAAAAGGATCCCAGGTATTGTATGCTTGTAAAGAATTTGTATGCTGCCACACTTTTTCCTTCGGAGCATTGATGACAATAGATTTTTCGTAATGATAATCGTTACTGAAAGTCAGCATCGCGATTATAGCATAGATAAGAATCAGCACGATGATGGTACCAATAATTTTTAAGAGTGTTTTCATAGTTTATATATTTTATATTAAGGTTATTTATTTTAATGATGACTATTAAATCTGTTCTCAAAATTAAATATTCCCACATCACTCCCTCTTTCCATATGACAAGATTATTTAAAGATAAGTATTTTTGTCATAAGTTTCCGGTAAGGCATTATTTTTGAGCATTTCAGCTGTGATTCCCAATGAATCATTAAATTTACCTTACATAAAAAATCTAAAAATGAATATTTTAACAAAAAAATTTCACACTCCATATCATTCAGCACCATTCAGTGACATCAAAAATGAAGATTATCTTCCGGCATTTAAAGACTTGATTCAAAAATCCGAAGCAGAAATTGATGCTATTGTCAATAATCCTGAGGCACCCACTTTCGAAAATGTGATTGAAGCATTAGCCTATTCAGGGGAACAGCTGGATGTCGTTTCCAACATATTTTTCAATTTAAATTCTGCAGAAACCAGCGATGAAATCCAACAGATTGCTCAGGAAGTTTCTCCGATATTAACAGAATATTCTTCAAAAATCTCTCAAAACGAAGCCCTTTTCAACAAAATCAAAAAAGTATATGATGAAAAGGAGACATATAATCTCAATGAAGAACAGGAAATGCTTTTGAATGAGACCTACAAAGGTTTTGTAAGAAGCGGAGCGTTATTGAATGACGAAGACAAAGAGAAATTAAAGAAAATCAGCATGGATCTTTCTTTAAAATCGTTACAGTTCGGGCAAAATGTACTGGCATCTACGAATGCTTATTTTAAACATATCACGCATAAAGAAGATCTTGCCGGAATTCCGGAGGCTATCATCGATCAGTATGCTGAGGAAGCCAAAGAAAGAAACCTTGAGGGCTGGGTAGTCACTTTACAGTATCCAAGCTACCTTCCATTCATGACGTATGCTGAAAACCGTACATTGAGAAAAGAACTCGCTTTAGCAAATGGTAAAAAATCCTTTGACGGTGGAGAATTTGACAATCAGAATCTTATTAAAGAGCTTCTTCACTTGAAACAGCAGAAAGCCGAGCTTATTGGATATAAAAACTATGCAGATTTTGTTCTGGAAGAAAGAATGGCAAAGTCTCCGGTAAAGGTTTTGGATTTTTTAAATGAGCTTTTGACCAAGGCAAAACCTTATGCTGATAAAGAAATTGAAGAATTAAAATCTTTAGCCAAAGCGGATGGAATTGATGAAATACAGGGCTATGACCACGCTTATTATGCTGAAAAACTTCGTAAGGCAAAATTTGATCTTAATGATGAAGAATTAAAACCTTACTTCCCATTAAACCAGGTGCAGGATGCTGTATTTGGATTGGCTGGAAAACTTTTCGGACTGACTTTTGAGGAAAGAAATGACATTCCGAAATACCATGAGGATGTAAAAGTATATGAAGTAAAAGAGAACGGGACTTATAAATCTCTTTTATACGCTGATTATTTCCCAAGAAAAGGGAAAAGAGCCGGAGCCTGGATGACCAGCTACAAAAATCAGTACAAGCAAGATAGTGAAAATTCACGCCCGCATATTTCAATTGTCTGCAACTTCAGCAAACCGACAAAAGATACCCCTAGCTTACTAACATTCCAGGAAGTAACTACTTTATTCCACGAATTTGGACATGCGCTTCACGGAATGATGGCAGATACCCAATATCCTACGCTATCCGGAACTTCTGTAAAATGGGATTTTGTGGAGCTTCCCTCTCAGTTTCTTGAAAACTTCTGCTATGAGCCAGAGTTCTTACAAACTTTTGCAAAGCATTATAAAACAGGAGAAGTACTTCCTGACGAAAAAATTGAAAGAATTGAGCAGTCTAAAAACTTTATGGAGGGCTACCAAACCCTAAGACAGATAGGTTTCGGACTTCTGGATATGAATTATCATACGAAAGTTGCAGAACTGGAGAATGAAAGTGTAAAGGAATTCGAGGATAAGTATACAAAAGCAACCACTCTTTATCCTTCTAATTCTGAAACCGCCATGAGCCCAAGTTTCTCTCATATTTTCCAGGGTGGATATTCTGCCGGATATTACTCTTACAAATGGGCAGAGGTTTTGGATGCCGATGCATTCCAGTATTTTAAAGAAAACGGAATTTTTAATCCTGAGATTGCCGCTAAGTATAAAGTATTGCTTTCCTCAGGTGGAACTAAAGATCCAATGGAGCTTTATAAAAGTTTCAGAGGCAGTGAGCCGAAAGTGGAGAGCTTGTTGAAAAGAGCGTTTGGATAGGATACATTTAAATTATGACAGAGAAAATAAGCATTTTGGAAGCTGTTTTTAATGAATCTTTAAAAGCTGCCCTTCACAATATGACTTCTGAAAAGATTGATAAAATTCTTGACAACAGAGATTCAGCTGAATTTTCAGAGGCATGGATGAAAACGTATCAGGCTATTGAAGACAAATCTGTGGATGAGGAAACAGAAGATAAAATCAGTGATATCCGAAAGGAGATTTTCATATCGACTTTTAGAACTACCGGGTCTTCAGATTTACCGGCTTATATTTCCGATGATTTCGGTTTGATCTGCTCTTATTATATTCATCAGATTGAAAATACCTGGGTGACTCACTTACTTTTCACTTATCTTAATCATCAGATTCCGCAAGGAGAATTGATGAAAACGGATAAAACAATGAAAGAGCTGATTCAGTAAATCAGGAAAATAAACTATAAAAAGAACAGCAATTGCTGTTCTTTTTTTCATAATTACCTTCCATTCTAGCTTTATGAAAATTTGTAAATTAGTCGCTCAATAACCTCAAACCAATTTCTGATTTCACATGACCATTCAAGAACAAATCCAAGACTATATCAGCAGCCAGCCAGAGCTGAAACGTAATGATATGCAAGAATTGCATGGTATTATTCTGGAGCTCCATCCGGCATGTCAATTATGGTTTCTCGATGGTAAAAACAGCGAAAATAAAACCGTTTCCAATCCCAATATTGGATATGGTTTGTATACCCTGCACTATGCTGGCGGAAAATCCAGAGATTTTTATCAGATTGGAATGAGTGCCAATACAACAGGGATTTCCATCTACATTATGAATATCAGTGATAAAACTTACTTAGCCAAAACCTATGGAGAAAAAATAGGTAAAGCCAGCGTAACTGGATATTGTATTAAATTCAAAACTTTGAAAGATATCAACATTGAAATCCTGAAAGCAGCAATACTGGATGGGTTTAATCATCAATAAAAAACTTTTGGAAGGCTGCAACTGTTATTATATTTTACCCTTTTCTGATTGGGCTCATTGGCTACCTTCTTTGGCTGAAGAAAAAAAATAAAAACCACCTCAGGAATATACTTATTGCAGTATTCTCGACACTTTTCCTTACTTTTGCACCGTGAAATAGCTTCTGCTATAAAAATAAAAACACACAAACTATAACCATGAATAAAAAACTTTTTTCGGCAACGATTGTTGCTTTATTATCACTTACTCCTATAAAAGCTCAAATCAATTTAGTAAAAAAATTTGCCGACATTCAGGTACCCCAAGCATTTTATGTCCATAAAGGGAAATTATATTTCACTGCAAGAGAAGGAGGTATAGCTAATTATGAACTGTGGGCTTACGATGATAATCAACCTATTTCTTCTGACAATCCGAAACAGTTGATAGATCTTGATAACGACCCTAATAACGGTAGTTTTCCAAAGAATTTTACCACCTATAATGGGAAATTATTTTTCAGTAATAATTTTTACAATTATTCATATGATGATACTTTGCCTATATCATCTACAAATCCAAAAAAAATTGGAGCCCGTGGAAATAACTTCAGGATTCTTGACAACAAACTATTCTATGAAGATCCTGCCGCTAGCCCTTTTTCAATCTGGACATTTGATGACAATTTACCCTATAGCTCAAGTAATCCAAAAAGACTTGTTTTACCAAACGTAAACCCTATTATGACTAATTTCAAGTTTTACAATACTATTTTTAACGGGAAATTATATTTTAATGGCAAAACAACTACAGATCAGAATTTTGAACTTTATGTTTATAATCCTGCCTTACCTACATCATACACAAATCCAGGCATAGTATATGATATCAATCCGGGGATTTATGGATCAAATCCTGCCAATTTTATAACTTTCCAGAATAAATTATATTTTTCAGCAAACGACGGAACAGGTGAAGAATTATGGGTATATGATGGAACTAATAACCCGACAAAAGTTCACGATTTCGATACTTCCCCTTATGGAGGTGAAGCGAGACATAAAACAATTTACAACGATAAAATGTATTTTGCAGCGCATAATAATGTGATAGGAACTGAATTATGGAGATATGATGGTACAAACACACCTGAGCTTGTAGCAGATATCTATCCCGGTCCTGAATTTTCAATGCCAAGGAATCTTACTGTCTTCAACAACAAGCTTATTTTTGACGCTATTAATGATGTAAATGGCAGGGAACTTTGGATATATGACAGTACTATTCCCACTTCACCTTCAAACCCGCGCCTAATAGATGTTGCCCCAGGGCCAGGAAACGGTTTTGATTCTGAAAGTTCTTTTGTAATCTACAATAATACTCTTTATTTTGGAGGCAGAACCAGCAGTTCCAATGCCGGATTGTTCTCACTGGAAAACGCTTATTTATCAACCAAAGAAACAGAAGCTATTTCAAAAGCAGATATTAAAATCTATCAAAACCAAACAGGTAATGAAGTAACGGTAGAAAGTGCCGAAAACTTACAAGAAATATAGGTTTTAAATGCTGTGGGTCAGCATATTTTAAAAAAGTCCTCAAACAATAAAAAAGAAACAATTTCTTTAGACAACAAAGGTCTTTATTATCTTGTTATCAAAACAACTAAAAATATGAGAATTGTAAAGAAAATTATGATTAAATAAGTATTCTTACAATCTTTCACACCTCCAAAAGCCTCTGAAATCAGGGGCTTTTATCAGATTGAGATGAGTATCAGCATACCCAGGACTCAATATCAGCGTTAAAACCTATGGAGAAAAATAGGTAAAGCCAGCGTAACCGGATATTGTATTAAATTCAAAACTTTGAAAGATATCAACATTGAAATCCTGAAAGCTGCAATAAACGATGGGTTTCAAGCCTATTAACAACACGTATTCAGATAGATGAAGGCAAACTGTTTTTTCAGTTATAAAAAAATGAACATATCTATTGTAAGAAAGCTAAATTTGTACATTCTAAAAAGCAATCATCCATTCTGTAATTTTAAATCATGAGCACGATAACATTAAGATTAGAAAACGTAAAAAAACTTCAGGCTAAAAGATGGGATAATGAGGACCATTGGGATACTTTAAATGATCTATTGGTAAAAGAATTAGATGAAATTTTACTTATTGAGCCTGAAAATACTTCAGCATTGATCAATATTGGTGCTATTTATTCCGATATGGGAGAAAATGAAAAAGCTTTGGAATACTTAAAGACAGCTCTACGGCTAGGTTCGAATGATAAAAATCTGTTTGTAAACCTATCTATTGTACTTATTTATATGGAAAAACACCAGGAAGAATATTTGGAATACCTTGAGGAAGTTGAAGATAAAATTGAGGACCCTCTCACTTTTAAGGCATATTTTGATCCTCAATCTCATTAAAAATCAGTATTAATTAAAATCTACAATCATGTTACTCGCTATTTTACTTCCGTTCTTATCATTCATCATCCGTGGGAAAGTTATCACAGGAATTGTCTGCCTTATTTTACAAATTACCCTGATCGGGTGGCTTCCTGCAGCAATATGGGCGGTTCTTTCTCTAAATAATGAAAGAGCAGATAAACGAAATGACAAACTCATTAAAGCAATGCGTAAAAATAACGGCTAAACGATTGAAATCTTCCATTGGCTGAAAGATTTTAGGCTAGCATCAAAAAACAATAAATTCCCATCTCATGAAAGAAAATAAATACGACAATCCGTCATTTTTTGACCAGTACGAAAAAATGCTCCGTTCTCAAATAGGATTGGAAGGAGCCGGAGAATGGCACACCCTGAAAAATATGCTGCCCGACTTTCAGGAAAAAAACGTCCTTGATCTGGGTTGCGGTTTCGGGTGGCACTGCCGCTATGCCATAGAAAATGGGGCGAAGTCTGTAATTGGAGTTGATCTTTCAGAAAAAATGCTGACAAAAGCTAAAGAAATCAACAATATGGAAGGAATTCAATATGAAAGGAAAGCCCTTGAAGAAGTTGATTATCCTGCTGAAAAATTTGATCTCATACTCAGCTCACTCACATTCCATTATGTGGAATCATTTGATACCCTTGCTCAGCATATTTATCAATGGCTTTCTCCCGGCGGATCTTTTGTTTTTTCCGTGGAGCATCCTGTTTTCACGGCAGAAGGCAGTCAGGATTGGGTATATGATAAAGACGGTCAGAAAACCTGCTGGCCCGTTGACCGATACTTTGTGGAAGGGAAAAGAAACACCACATTTTTAGGCGAAAATGTTATAAAATACCACCGTACGTTAACTTCTTATCTGAATACATTATTAAAACATGGCTTTAAAATTAAGGAAGTTATAGAACCAAAGCCTAGTCAGGAGATGCTGAAAGAAATTCCGGAGATGAAAGATGAACTCCGCAGACCCATGATGTTGCTTATTTCTGTTGAAAAATAGTGTAAAAGCAACTTCATTTTCAGAGCAGCCACTTTAGCTATACCCACCCGATAAATTATGTTTTTCACTCATATATAATTAGTATTGATAATACACTGATTATTATGAAAATCAGAATCATATTGTAAAAATACAAACAACTATATTGTATAACATAGTAATGAAAATAATTTATATCTTTGCATAACAAATTACATAGTTATGATTATTAAAAAGTTGATAACCGCTCTTTTTTTGCTTCCATTTTTAACTCATACGATGGATGCTCAGATGCAAACAAAAGGATATGAAAATAAAATTGACAGCATTATCCAGACTGAATTTGGGAATACCAATGAGCCCGGAGGCGTTTTTCTGATTACTAAAAACGGAAAAAGCCTGTACCGGAAAGCTTTCGGAAAAGCCAATCTTGAACTCAATGTCAATATGACACCGGATCATGTATTCCAGATTGGATCAATGACTAAACAGTTTACTGCCGTAGCAATTTTGATGCTGGAACAACAAGGCAAACTCAATGTCAATGAGTCGATTTCCAAATACATTAAAGATTATCCTAACGGAGATAAAATTAACATCCATCATTTGTTAACCCATACTTCAGGAATTAAAGATTTTACTAAAATAAAATCCCTGCCTTCCATTGCTCAAAAAGAGATGAAGCCGGAAGAAATGGTTAATTTTTTCAAAAATGAACCTGTAGATTTTGCACCTGGAGAAAAGTTTGACTACAATAATTCAGGATATGTGGTTTTAGGCTATATCATTGAACTGGTTTCCGGAACTTCTTATGAAGACTTTATTAAGAAAAACATCTTTGATAAGGCTGGAATGATCCATTCCTATTACGCTTCCGACAGAAAAGTGATCCCTCAAAGAGCTTACGGCTATCACAAAAAAGAGCAGGGATTTGTTAATAAAACAGTGATCAGTTTCAGTGTTCCATTTTCTTCAGGGTCATTAATGTCTACAGGAGATGATATGCTGAAATGGCAGCAAGCTCTCAATCAAAACCTATTGCTGAATTCTAAAGAAACCCAAAAAGCTTTTCAGAAATATAAACTGAATAGCGGGGAGGAATTTACCTACGGATACGGATGGCATCTGAAGGATATCAATGGAGTTCCTGACCGCGAACATGGAGGAAGTATATTTGGATTTAAAAGCATGGGAGTTTATGTTCCGGGGGAAGATCTTTATGTGATTGGATTCAGTAACTGTGACTGCCACTCTCCTACTGAAGTTACCCGAAATATTGCAAAAGCGACTTTAAGTGATATCAAAACCTCATCAAAGAAGCCTTAAAATACGCTCAATCTTATTTCTTCCTGTCCATCTCTGGAAGAACATGATCAGGCACCTTAAAAATACAGCCCATTACAAAAATCAGGCAGAGAATATTAATAAGTACGGCAACTGAAAATGCCTTGTGATAATGCTGTACCAAAGGTTTTTCTCCAAGAAAATAATAGAAAACACTTCCTACCGCAACAATCCCCAGAATGGCTGCAATCTGCTGAAAAGTATTATAAACACCGGAGGCATTCCCTATCAGTTTTTCTGACATTCCAGACAAAGCAATATTAGCCAGCGAAGGAATGATAGAACCCACTCCCAATCCGTGTAAAAATAACAGCAGGCAGAAAATTGGAAAGCTGGTCTGCATCCTGAATAAAAACAGCTGGAGAAAAAGAATAACAATAATAAAAATCAGCCCTGCAATCAGGGCTTTTTTACCATATTTTAAAACCATTTTTACAGAAATGATGGAGGCCAGAATAAAGCCTAATCCCTGGAAAACAATGATTTCTCCTGCCTTGAGAGCAGTTATTTTTAAACCATCCTGAAAAAAAAGGGACACGATATAAAAATAGGAATCCAGCATAATAAAAAAGAAAGAAACGGCCACAATACCCAGATTGAAATTTTTATAACGAAAAATCTCAAAATCAATAAGATAAGGACGGTCATTTTTTATTCTTCTCTTCTGATTTTTTATAAAACCTAATAAAATTAAAGCGGAAATAATCATCAGAAAAGCATTTTTGAGATGAAAACCTTCATGCTCAAACATTGTCAATGCATAAGTAACACAGAATAATCCCGCGGAGATCATCAAAACGCCTCCCATATTCAAGGACTGCTTTACCGAAATTTTAGATTCATCCAATATTTTTAAACTCAGAAAGACTGCCGGAACACCTATAGGAATATTCATCAGAAAAATAAGTCTCCATGGTTCTTCCATCATTGTTAATGATGAAAAGTATCCTCCGAGAAACTGCCCCAAAACAGTTCCTATCCCAATCGTAATCCCATACCATCCCATGGCTTTTGTACGTTCTTTATGGTCTGGAAATAAAATCTGTATCATTGACAATACCTGCGGGGCCATCATGGCAGCACTCATTCCCTGCACAAATCTTGAAATAACCAGCTGACCTGCTCCCACAGAAACTCCGCAGGCAATAGAACTCAACATGAAAGCAATCAATCCGATCGTATACATTTTCTTCATGCCATATAAATCGCCCAGCCTGCCTCCTGTAATCAGAAAAGAAGCAAAACCAATGAGGTAAGCGGCAATCATAAACTGCATTTCCCCGTTGGAAGCATGAAGATCATTCTGTATAGAAGGAATGGACACATTGATAATGAAAATATCCATAATCGTCAGCAGTTGACCAAATAATACTATGATCAATTTCAAATACTTATAATTCATTTTTATATAGATATATCTATTTTTAATTATTGAAAAAAATTAGGGTATTAAACCCTGAACTATTTTTTTGACCTGATCAAAAGAATCATTTTGTCTATTGATCGTGGAAGTAACGACTGCTCCTTCTATTAAAAGGAAAATAGTATTGGTTAACAAATCTGTATCCGTCAATTCTTTTTCTGCCCCATATTCTTTTATGAGTGTTTTGATCATATCTTTCTGTTTTTCTTTGTGCTGTCTGGCAAAACCGGAAATAGAAGGGTTACCCTCTCCTGTTTCGGAGACAATTTTAATGAAATGACATCCTGCAAATTGGGACGTCTGCTGTAATTTTTTTCTGTAATCAATCAGTGCCAGGAGTTTTTCTCTTGGTTCAGAAATTTTGGATGTACTGCCTTCAAATCCTTCAAACCAATTGAGCTCTTCTTTTATAAGATAAGCCTGAAGAAGATCGTTTTTAGATGAAAAGTGGTTGTACAGTGAGCCAATAGCAATGTCAGCATCGGCAATAATCTGGTTGATTCCTGTAGAATTGAAACCCTGCTTATAAAACAGCTCCGAAGCGACTCTGATAATTCTGTCTCGTACTTTTTCCTTTTTCATTCTGAAAATTTTCACAAATCTAATCAAAAAAAATAGATAAGTCTATCTATTTTTAAAATACAGATAAAATTTTTATTTTAGATCAGAGAAAAAAACCTTATTTATTCAAGCCTCAATCATATGAAATCACTTCCTCTATTTTTGATATTCTTACTGTTAATAGGCGTATCTTGTAATCCGTCACCTCAACTAAACCCTGTAAAAAATATGAACAAGACCAATCCTGTTGTTTATTTTGAAATCCCTGTTCATGATATGAAGCGAGCAGAAAAATTCTATTCTGCTGTTTTCAATTTTAGCTTTGAGAAAGAAATCATTGACAATTATGAAATGGCTTTGTTTCCTTTTGAGGAAAAAAACAGCGGTATTTCAGGAGCATTGGCAAAAGGAGATGTCTACAAACCTTCCAGAAATGGGGTTATCATTTATTTTAAGACGGAAAGTATTGACGAGACATTGAAAAAGGCTGTACAACATGGAGGCTCTGTACTTTATGCTAAAAGGACAGATGAAAAATATGGTTTTGCCGTAGCGGAATTTGAGGACTCGGAAGGGAACAGAATTGCTCTGCATGAAACCGTAAAATAGCTATACCATTTGATGCATATTAATTTTTTAAATAAGGTTAAGACATATTTTGTATCTTTAAATAACCATTTTTAAAAGATTAACTGGTAAATAACTATGGCGGAAGAACTATATTTCATCAAAACCAACCCTATTATTGCCAAAATCAATTTGTACAATAAGCTTAATCGTGACGAGGATAAGATTCTGAGTTTCCTTCAACCTGAAGCAAGAGCCACCCTTGAAACGATTAAAGAAAAAATACAGGACTCTGTTGAAGAGCTTACCCAGGAAGAACTTTTACTTATTTTTCAATGGTTCAGTAGTGTTTATTCTTCAGATCATGAAGAAGCCAAGACTCAGCTTTTCATCAATGGTATTGACCTTTTTTACGAAATTCCGGCTGCGATTCACTCCGAAAATTTCCTCCAGATTCTTTCAGGTTATGAAAAACTCCTGAAACAGGATATGAATTATATTGTGGATTCTCAAAACTTCAACAAGTTTCTGATCTACGGAATTTTTCTCACAGAAATTCTGAATAGAGAGCAAGGGCATGAAAATATACTTTGTGACTATCTGAAACCAGACAATCAGTCTTTGTATCTTCTTGCTGAAAATCAATTGAATTCAAAAGAATTTGATCCTAAAATCGTTCCTGATCTTCAGCATCATTTTACGGATCTTTATGATCTGACTAAGTTTTACAAAGGTCCTATTATCAAACTTGAGAATCAATAGAAAAAGAGGTTTTTCAGACCTCTTTCAGTATTTCAGGGTTTTTCATCAGGTAATCTAATGCCTCTTTCACCGCTTGTTCAGGACTTTTAGGATTAAATCCCAATTCATTTCTGGCTTTAGAAATATCAAAATCCTGCTGTAATCCTGAGAACATGGCAATATCTTTCCGGGTAAGTATCGGAGGTCTTCCACTTAGTTTTGCGGTCAATTCCATAAGGGCAGCAATGGTAAAGAGAATTCCTTTGGGAACGGAACGCGGAATGTTCAGCTTCAGGTCCGGATACAGTGTATTGGCGAGAATGGTTGTATCCTTAATGGTCATACATTTTTCATTGGCAAGAATATAACGCTCACCGGGTCGTCCTTTTTCAGCTGCCAGATAACATCCTTCTGCAACATCTTTTACATCTACCCAGTTCAGGGTAATTTTAGTATCTACAGGAATTTTTTTATTCAAAATTAATTTGAGAACTCCATAGGAAACATTTAACGGTAAAAATGCTTTACTTCCAATCATGGCAGAGGGCATGACGGAAACCAGTTCTACACCTAGTTTTGCAGCCAGATCAAAAGCCAGTTTCTCACCATCATTTTTAGAGTTATAATACATATCTCTACGGTCCGGATTATAACCGTTGCTTTCTCTGGTAGGTAACTTTGTATAATCGAGTGCAGCAATAGAACTTACATACACTATTTTCTTCACACCTGCCTCCGCAGCAGCTTCGATGGTATTCCGGGTACCATTGATATTCACATCATAGATTTCTTTTTTGGGATCTTTAGCCCATAGTTTAAAAGAAGCTCCTACAGCATAGAATGTTTCCACTCCCTGCAGTGCTTTTACAAAAGAAGCTTTGTCGGTAATATCCGCCTGTACCAGTTCACAATCCAACCCTTCAAAAGGTTTTCTGTTCTTTGTATTTCTTACGGCAGCCCGTACCGGAATTCCCTGTTTCAGTAAAAATCTGACTAGATTATTTCCCAGATGTCCATTGGCTCCGGAAACAAGATTGATATGATTCTTTGTCATTGCATTCATTTTAATGCTGCAAAGTTTATCTTCCCGGCACCGGAACCACTTGACTTTTGTTAGTTAATTATTTTCCTTCGGATTCTACTCAGACTTTCGGGTTTCATTCCCAAAAATGAAGCAATATATTGGATAGGAACATTTTGAATGATTTCCGGATAATCTACCATGAGTTTCAGATACCGCTGTTCAGCATTCAGAACAGACAATTCTCTGGAACGTTTTTCATTATAGGCAATCGACTGCTGGAAGACCGAAATACTGAAATCTTTCATCGCCTGACTTTGATTGATCAAATGATTCAGGTTTTCTTTGGAAATTCTCAAAAGCTCAGCATCCGTGATGCACTCTATATTATTTTCAGAAACGGTACCGTTGATAAATTCTGAATAAGACGTAAAAAATCCTGGCGGACAATTGATATGCGTGGTCACTTCATTGCCATTCTCGTCCGTATAAAAAAGCCTAAGGTACCCTGAAACGATATAGTAAAGGTATTGAGGTATTCTTCCAGCCTCTTCTATTATTGTATTTTTAAAAAATGCTACAGGCTCAAAATATTTTCTGACCGCTTCGGTTTCTTCATGGGTAAAAACATGAATGGAGTGAATATATTGTAAAAGTTTGTCGTGCATTGAAATAAATCTGTTTTAATCTTACACAAAAATACCAAAAGAAAATTTCAATATTGATGAGTTTAAAAAAATATTGCCCTCCAATGTAACATCTTGCATTTTATAATTGTCTTGTACATATAACCGGAAGAAAACTACTGCTCAAAATGCAGTAAGAATAATTATTGAACCAGGATAAAAACTATAACACAGCCGGCAGTCTCCTTTACGATGTGGAACTGCTGGCTTTTTTATGAATCTGCCTGACTGCAACAAAATAGTACAAAATACCTCCCACAGAATAAGCCAGCACATCATAAAAATCTCCGGTAAAATGATTGGATAATTTCGGACAAAGCACTTCAAATAAAAAAGAGAGATAAAGCACTGAAGTCAGTACAAATTTCAAATCAGGTTTCCAGTGATAGCCTAATACAGCATTCATGATATACTCTATCAGATAGCAATACATAGGAACAGTGATACAATCTGTAAAATAATCATTAAGAAACGGAATATAAATTCGGTTCTGTCTCAGTACAATAACTGCTCCCCAAACTGCCAGTCCCAGCAGAAACCAAAATGAAATTCTCTTTTTCATCACATATGAAGTACCGCCATAATAATTCCAAGAATTACCTGCAGAATTTTCGAAATCATTTCCTGGAGATCTGTTTTATTTTCCTTCCCGTTTTTCTCTGCTGTTTCGTAATCGAATTTTTGTTTTCCTTCCATTATCACAAAATTTGATAGTGCAAATATATTAAATTAGAACAACTGTTCTAATTTTAAAAATATGATTTATATCCACTTTGATATTCTTATCTTTGAAGTATGAAGACCAAGGATAAAATTCTGTCCAAAGCACTGGAACTATTTAATGATAAAGGCTATAACAATATTACCACAAGGCATATTGCAGCTGAACTCAACATCAGTGCAGGAAATTTGCATTATCATTTCAAACATTCGGAAGACATTATTAAAATCCTTTTTGCTGAGCTTACCCTGAGAATGGATGAACTTTTGAACCAAATGAAAAAGATGGAGAATAAAACTCTGGAAGACCTTTACCAGTTTACTTATTCTACCTGCGAAATTTTTTATTCTTACCGTTTCATATTTATCAATTTCATTGATATTCTCAATAAACTGCCTGATATAAAATCCCGGTATGAAGGCATTAATTTTAGCAGAAAAGAAGAATTTGAACTGATATTTTCCGACCTCCAAAAAAATAATGTATTTCAAAAGGATGTGCCCGGCTTTATTGTCGGGGGTCTTACCGAGCAGATTTTTATCATTGCAGACAACTGGCTTACTCACAACAGACTGATCTTAAAACTCAATCCAAAAGAAGCCATACAGCATTATACCCTTCTTCAGATGAACCTTTTCTATCCACTTCTCAATAAAGAACAGCAACAGCTTTATGAACAGCAATATATCCGATAATCAGAACCTCATCATCAGAAAAGGAGAAATAAATGATCTTCCAGAAATGCAGCAGCTTTTTACAGGAGCTATAGATGAAATCTGTAAAAAAGACTATGATCCTCAACAGCTTGACGCCTGGAAATCTGGTGCTGAAAATGAAGAAAGATGGATGAATGTAATCAGCAATCAATTTGTTTTAATTGTTGTAAGTGGCGGTCACATGGCCGGTTTCTGCACCCTTGATCGAGGAAATTATATAGATCTTCTTTTTGTACACAAAGAGTATCAGCATAAAGGAATAGCATCTTTGCTTTACAGTTTGATTGAACAAGAAGCTCTTCAACATCATGAGAAAGAAATTACTGCTGATGTAAGCAAAACAGCCAGACCTTTTTTTGAAAAAACAGGATTTCAAGTGGTCAAAGAGCAGACGGTTTATGTAAAAGGAATTGCTATGACCAATTATAAAATGATAAAACACCTCCTCGCTTAATTTTCAGGCTTATGGAATTACATCCGGAATATAATGAGTGCAGAATTTCAGTTCCACAGGAATTTGAAAATGTATTCACCCATTTTTATTTTGCTGAAAACACTTCAAAAACTCCGGTTACAAAAACACTTTTACCTACTTATCAGACTATTCTGTTGTTTTGTTTTGGAGAAAGTGCGGCGATGTCTACCCGGGAAAAAACAATTATTGGAGTTGATAAATGTATGGTATTCGGTCCTGTAAGACAAGCTTTTGACTATACACTTCCGGCAGGCTGTTCTATTTTGGTTGCCAATTTTAAAGATGATGCATTTTTCAGATTTTTTGGAAAAGTATCCATTGAACAATCCATAAGGCATCCTGACGAATTGCTGAAAGAAAACTGTTTTACCGATCTGTGGCATCAGTTGGCAGGATTACATTCCACCGCAGAGCAAGTGAGTCATATTCTTGAGTTCTGCAGACCTTATCTACAGCATCAGGACACTACCAGTAAGCTTTTGAGCAGTTTTGAAAACGATTTTTTTAATCCAATCAAAGTGATCGCAGCGCAAACCCATCAGACTGAAAGAAATATCCAGCGCAAGCAGAAAGAACAGTTTGGATATTCTTTAAAAGAACTTACCCGTTATAATCGTTTTTTAAAAGCGATAAAAGCCCTTGAAGAGAGAATCGGAAAACAGGATAAAGTAAAGTGGTTTGATATCATCACTGAGTGTGGTTACTATGATCAAAGCCAGCTTATCCATGATTTCAAGCATTTCATCAACATTTCACCCGCTCAGTATTTAAAATTCCAACAGGAGATCTGTAATCCAAAATCTGAATAGCCCGTTTCGTTTTCTTACAATTTTTGAAGAGTACACCGCCCTACATTTGTCTCATTAATCTTAACAATCAAAACAATGAGACATTTAATCATTTACGCACATCCTAATGAAAACAGTTTAAATCATAATCTTTTAAACACTGTTGTCGAAACACTCCAATCCCGCGATCAGGAGGTTATTGTGAGAGATCTTTATAAAATCGGTTTCGATCCTGTATTTTCTTTGGAGGATATGCAGGGACAATTTCAGGGAAAGCTATCAGATGATGTAAAACTTGAGCAGGAGCATATTTCATGGGCAGAACAGATTACTTTTATTTATCCTATCTGGTGGACAGGGCTGCCAGCCATAATGAAAGGGTATATAGACCGTGTTTTCAGCTATGGTTTTGCGTACCGCTATGACCAGGGCATACAGAAAGGACTTCTGAAAGGTAAAAAGACTGTGATTATCAATACCCACGGAAAATCTCATGAAGAATATGAAAAAACAGGGATGGATAAAGCACTCACTTTAACCTCTGACAATGGTATTTTCATCTATTCCGGGCTCGAAATCATCAGACATTTATTTTTTGACAAAGCAGATAAAGCTTCCTCAGAAAATCTTGAAATATGGAAAGATCAAATTAGAAATCTATACTCTGATTATATATTAAATTATTAATTTTTTTCTATGAAAATACTTACTGAAAAACAAAGCATCAGCCCAGTTGTACGGACTTCTTACCAAGTGACGAAGAAAATAATAAAATACAGTTTTTACATCTTTATCCTGTATTTTGCTTTTAAGGGATTTATGGCATGAAATTGGCTTCAAAAATCGCAAGTAAAATTGTTTTGAACCATTATTTTAAGCCATTAAGATAGATGGATGGTTAAGTTTTTTCTTAAAAACAAATCTTGTTATAACCCTGCAATACGTCTTAATGGTTTAAATATTGGCTCCTCAGGAAATTCCTGTTATATTTGCATCACAATGAAACATTTAAACAGTATACTACGTCTTCCATTCTTCAGTGAATATTACACTCCGGGCTATCGTTCGGGAAGACTTTCTATATCTGTAATCCAATAAAATAATCTAACGTATATATAGAGCCCGGACAGTACCTGTCCGGGTTTTTTCATTTTAAAACTATTCAACATGATTCATCCATTACAAGAAAATGTGGCTATCATCCTGCCGGAAAACGGTCTGGAAGAAAAACTTGCCCAAGCCAAAAAGGAAAATAGAAAGCTTTCTATTAAACTGGGTTTTGATCCCACGGCTCCGGATTTACATCTGGGGCATGCAGTGGTCCTCAAAAAGCTGAAACAGTTTCAGGATCTGGGGCATCAGGTCATTATTATCGTAGGCAGCTTTACCGCAAGAATTGGTGATCCTACCGGAAAAAATAAAGCAAGAAAACCTTTAAGTCCTGAAGAGGTACAGCATAATGCCCAGACGTATATCAATCAACTTTCCAAAGTGATTGATGTTCAGAAAACAAAGATTGTTTTCAATTCTGACTGGCTGGATGCACTTAGCTTTTCAGAGGTTATCCAATTGCTTTCCAAAGTGACCGTTGCCCAATTGATGCAGCGCAATGATTTTAATAAAAGGTTTACAGAAAACACGCCTATAGCGATGCATGAACTGGTATACCCTATTCTTCAGGGTTTTGATTCTGTAAAAATTGAATGTGATATTGAAATGGGAGGTACAGATCAGCTTTTCAACTGTACGATGGGAAGACAGCTTCAGGAAGTTCACCAAATGCCTGCTCAGATTGTCATGTGTATGCCCTTGCTGAGAGGTCTTGACGGAAAGGAAAAAATGAGCAAATCCCTGAATAATATTATCGGGCTGACAGATGAACCCAATGAAATGTTTGGGAAAACAATGTCTATTCCGGATGCACTGATTGAAGAATTTATCAGTCTGACCACCGATTTTTCTACGGAAGATAAGACAGCACTTATTTCCAGGATAGCAGAAGGTGAAAATCCTATGAATATCAAAAAACTGATCGCTAAAAATATCATCAGCCAATACCATGATGCAACTTCAGCAGAAAATGCGGAACAGTTCTTTATCAATCAGTTTCAGAATAAAAATTTTGAAGAGAAAGTGTATGAATCTGTTTTTATCCGTTCTTTGAAACGTATTCAAAACAAAATATCTCTTCTTGAGCTTTGTCATCAGCTTAAAAATGATCTCAGTAAATCGGCGGTTCGAAGATTAATTGAAAATGGAGGCGTTCAAATCAATACCACTAAAATAACGGACCCAAATGAAGAAATGGAACCTACGCCTCGAACTAAAATAAAAATCGGGAAAAGGGGCTTTTTTGAGCTAATATAAAGCTGGAAGATGGGAGCTGGAAGAAGGAGGTTTTGCAAGACGATGAACTGATGAAGTTTTTTGATTGAGATATTTTTTGAAAGTGCTTTTTGAATTAAAAGGCAAAAAGTTCTTTACAACACAAAAACAACTTCCATCTTCTTTCTTCCCGCTTCCCTCCTTCAACTTATTTCAATATCTTCGTTTTCTTAAAAACGATTTCCAATGAGCTATATCATGGTTGACATAGAGTCGGACGGCCCGATTCCCGGCGATTTTTCAATGGTATGTTTCGGGGCAGTACTCGTTGATGAAGAGCTTGACACTACTTTTTATGGAAGACTGAAGCCTGTTTCTGAAAAATTCAATCCTGATGCTTTGGCTATTTCAGGTTTCAGCAGGGAGGAAACAATGAATTTTGATGATCCTGAAGAAGTAATGCTTGCCTTTGAAGACTGGATTAAAACAAATTCCAAAGGGAGACCTATTTTCATCAGTGATAATAATGGTTTCGACTGGATGTTTATCTGTTGGTATTTTCATCATTTTATCGGAAGAAATCCTTTTGGTTTTTCTTCCAGGAGGCTTTCTGACCTTTATTGTGGATTGGAAAAAGATACTTTCGCCCAATGGAAGCACCTTCGCAAAACTGAACATACGCACAATCCGGTAGACGATGCCAGAGGAAATGCTGAGGTTTTGCTGTACATGAAAGAAGAAATGGGACTGAAAATTGCATTAAAGTAGACACTCTAATTTTTATTTTTAAATATGAAACTTGACCTTCACTACAAACAAGCTGATGATACCGATATTGATTTTCTTCTTGATCTCAGAATGAAAACCATGAATCCTCATTATGAAACTTCAGGGCTTTCTACTGACAGAGAAACAACCCTGCAAAGAATTCTGTATCAGTTTGAAAAAGCCCATATTATTCTTTTAGACAATCAGCCCATCGGACTGTTAAAAGTAGACAGAACATTTACCAATATTGAGGTCCTGCAACTTCAGATTGATCCCAGCCAGCAAGGTAAGGGACTTGGAAAAAAAATTTTGTCTGATATTCTGGAAGAAGCTTCACTAGCAGGAAAAACTGTGTCATTAAGTGTTTTAAAGACCAATAAGGCCCAGCATCTTTATACAAGTCTAGGTTTCAGAATCGTGGATGAAGATGAGTATTCTTATTTTATGGAAACTGAAAAGCAGTAAAGTGAGATCATTTAAGTTTGGGCTAAAGCCGTTGAATTTTTCCTTTGATTCAAACACAAATCGCACAAATAAATGGGCACAAATAGCCACAATCATCTGCGAGATCTGAAAAATCTGAGATTGCTTCACTACGCTTGCAATGACCGTTTACTGATTCGCCATGGTTACATAGATCAGTCTTCCGCCTTCTTCTGCGGAAAGCAATATTTTTTTACCATCTGTAAGCTCAACCATGGAACCGGGTGGAATTTCTTTTTGCTCTGTGATATCTTTCATTCCGGATAACCCTTGATTTACCAATACCCATTTTCCCTGATGGAAGGTAAAGTATCCCACCGGCATTTTATCCTGCATGGTAAGATTTTCATTTCTTATCACTTTTCTGGAAACATGCCACTTGAATAAATACTGATTGTGATAGACCATCAATCTGTGATTTTCCGGTTTCCATACCTCATCATCAAATTTAAAATACAGATCCAAAACCGGTAATGTACCTTGATGGGGTGTTCCACAGAAAGGACATTTGGGCTTGCTGGTATTATCAAAGACATACCATTTTTCGGTACAGTTGGAATTATGACAAGGCTGTATCAGGTCTACAGTTTTCAATAAGGCGCTTTCCCATTCGTTGGCTGTAGGACGTCTGATGGGGTCATGCAGTCCGTCTATAAATGTTTTCCTAAACAGATCTGAAAGGTAAGGACCTGTTATGGTATAAGGAATCTTTTGCGGATCGCCCCAGAATGCATCCCATTTTCTGAGATGATCTGCTTTCACATGATTGGAAGAATCTCCCGGATGTTCTACAAACAAGGCTTTTTCTCCCATGGATAAAATTTCATCTTTTTCGGAATCCAGATCCCAGATTTTCCCTCCACGCAATGGGTGCCTTCTCAGGAGATACATATAAATCAAAACAGCAAGAGCATGAAGATCTGTTTTTTGATTGGGCAGGTGCCGTTTGGGATCCTGAAGACTCAGATTTTTTGTTTTTAAAACTTCAGGAGCAATAAAATCTGCGGTTCCTATGACTTCAGGTTGAAACAGTTTTGGAACAACCAAACCGTCTATATCAATGATACAAGCAGATTTTGAAACGGGATCTACCAGAATATTATTATAGGACAGATCAGAATGTGCCAGCCCCATCTGATGCAGTTTTTTTACTCCCCTGCTGATATTGACTGCAATTTGAAAATAGCTCAACCAATCCCCAAGTTCAGACTGATCCAGTCTCAACGGATACTGCTGATTTCTGAACATCGGAGCGGTAAACCATTTCCCTACTTTATCCTGTCCCTGGATATTATCTGAACCGATATATCCTTTGGCAAAATAAAATTTATTGTGATAAACAGGAACCACAATTCCTGTGAGTTTATTTCTTTCAACGATATCGTACGGCCATCTAAAAATTTCGTTCAGAAAGTATTCGGAGGTATTTCCATTCTGTATACTCTGCAGATAGGTAGAAACAATTCTCATGATTCTTTCTTTTTGCCCTTCATCCAACGGATTTCGATAGAAAGCGACTACATAGTCTTTATCAGGCGAAAAGTAAACATCTTTCACCCCGCCCCGGATGGGATTTTCATCTATGTATTCATACGATTTGGCTGTATCCAGAACAGAAACAACTTTAATGGTCTTTTTCATGGTATTAATAGATTATGGCCAATGTACGGTCATCATGGTTTCCTCTGCTCCAGAAATCGCTCCATAGAAGAAGCTGTTCATCAATTTTTTCGTCGTTGACGAAATCTGCTTTCGTCCGGTCATCATTATTTCCGGCCAGATCTTCAAAAAGGGACTTCCAGCTTTGGATATCTTCCAGTTTGTTTTCTGTGGTAAATTTAGGATCATAAATACCATCCGTCATCAGCACGAGATAAGAAAAATCATCCACACAGGTCATTCTAAAACGGGAAGTCATTTTATCATTAAAAATTTCTTTCATGGTGATAAAGCGGGTTCCTCCTCCAAATTCTCCCACATCCATCTGATTTAAGAGTTTCACTTCGGAAAAGTCAGCATTAATAAGATTAATTGGGCAGTCTCCTACTCCAAAGCTCAGAATGACATATCCGAAACTGAATTTTTTAAATAATGTAAAAATAAGGGTTGCATGCAGATCATTTACAGACAACGCATTTTCTGCTGCCGTTTTTTCTAAGGTGTGATAAACATCCAAAACACCTTTTGCCAAAAGATTGGTGATATTGGATTCTGCATCGGAACGTTCCTCATGGGAAGATTCAGAAGCGTACATACGATTGATTTGGTTTTCAATTTGGTTTATTATTTCCTGTGAATTGAAAAACTGATTGATCGTTGCCGTAGCCAATCTTGAACCTTCTCTGGCAGCCTTAGCCGAGCCCGCTCCATCTGAAACAGAAATAATATTCCAGTCTTCAGGAAGCTTATTCACTGCAAAATCATCTTCACGGAATTTTCCTTCATGAGCATGGGAACGCCCTCTTTTGGAAGCCACAACAATTTTTTTGTCTGAAAAGGAACCTTTGAAGGAGTCTTCTTCAGATTTATAAAAAGCAGCATTTTTATCGCTTGGGATATTTTTCCACAAGTCTTTCGGATCTGCGTTTACAAAAAGCTGGATCTTCTTTATTTCAATCTGGTCCTGATCATGAATGTGATAAAACTGAACGTCCAGATGATACATATTATTCGTAACCGGAGTTCCCGAAAGGGTATTATTTTCAAAAGTAAGTCCCGTTTCTTCTAGGTTTCCAATCTTCTGAATCTTTATGTTTGGAAAGTCTTCCATGTCAAGGCTGAATTCATAGAACTGCTTGGCGCTGGCATTCTTCAATACCCAATGGGCATCTTTAAACTCTTCTTTTTCTTTATAAACAACAGCTTGTTCCATAGTTTTTGGCTTAGATTCAGAGGCTGATTTCCTGAAAAATTTACCCATCATTAGCCCAGAGTTCTGTTAATATCAAATCCTCCACCAGAGAATCCGTAATAATCTGAAGTTCCACACCATGGACATTTGCTGTATCCTTCTCCTCTCAGGCAGTGAATACCACCACATGAACAGGTAGCCAATGCAATGGGGTTCGCACAGTGAGGACATGAAGTACCTCCTTCCAATTCTTCTATATTAATTTTAAGATGGGTTTTCTGATTTGAGGAAAGTCTGTAGTAGGCTTTTTCATCAATTTTATAAGCTCCATCCAATCTGTAATATCTCGTAGCCATTCCCGGAATGCTTGATTCGGCGAAGGCTTTTTTAAATTTCATCAGATAAAGCTTTTCCGTTTGCTGACATTTTCCGTTCAACACTACAAAATTATTGTCCGGGAATTTCTGTTCCATTTCGGGATCTACTTTTTCAAGAATAAGAGAATCGATCTTGGATAGATTAATTCCTTCCTTTTTCGCTTCTGTTACACTCTGGCTGGTTGTTTTAATAGAATCCGTTACCCATTTAAAAAATTCTTTGTAAGAGTTTTCATCCGAGTTATTGAACAATAATACATTATCGGCTAAAGAACCGAGAAGTTTATAATTAGTATTTTCACCTATGGATACAGCAATTGTATTGGGTTTTCCGCTGTATTTATGAGTCCATCTTTCAATGGCTTTGGTGGCATCATCAGTAGGAACTCCATCCGTAAACAGGAAAACAATAGGCTTCCAGTCTCCTTTTCGTTCATAGGTTGTTTTCACAATATCCCTGTCGATACAATCCATTATTTTAATCAGCCCCTGTGAAAGTGATGTACCGCTTCCAATAGGAATCTTAGGCGGATAAAAACTGATAATATCCTGCATGGGAGTAATCACTTCTGCTTCTCCTGCAAAACCTACCACGGAAATATAAACGGTTTCCAATGAATAGGGATCTTTTTTCAATTCCCTGATGATATTGGCGATACCTTCCTGTACCTGCTCAATAGGCTCTCCTACCATAGATTCGGAGATATCTACTAAAAAATAAATAGGCAGTCTTCTCATATTGTAAAGACAATTTTTTAAATAATAATAGTAAGCTCCGATGGTGGCGGAGGTAAGGTGACATTTTCTCCCGTATTCTGAGATTGCCCTCCCTGTGTAATGGAAGAACTTACCCACTTGAAAAAGGAAGAAAGAGTAATAGCATCTGTAGTATCTAGTTTCACTACATGATCCGTCAGTTCTTTCAGAAACTGTTCATCTGCTTTCGGACCTGCTGCACACCCTACGATAGCACCAAATTCCAATCCTCTGATTACAGGAATCATCTGCCTGTACTTCTGAATATCCGAAGGCTTTCCATCCGTAAATATAAAAAGTAACGGCTGCCAGTCTCCCTTTGCATCGGCGGATTCTTTTATAATTTCTTTCTGAACCAATTCGGAAACAAGCTCCAGCGCAGCCCCCGTATGAGTGGGTCCGCTATCCGGGCAGGTAATCTCCATTGGGTAAAAACTCGCCAGATCTGTTAATGGTATCATATTCTTAACCTCTCTATCGAAAGTAATGACACTCAAATGCAGGCTGTCCATCGCCTGAGGATCTGCACGAAGCATACTTATAAGGCCGTTGAATCCGTTATTCAATGCCTGAATAGGTTCTCCATTCATGGAACCTGAAGTATCTAATAAAAAATACGCTAATAATCTCCTGCTCATTATAGACAAGTATTAATTCTGAAGCCGGCGGAGGAAGTCGAAGACTTCCAAGCCGGCTTTTATGTGAGTTGAAAAAAATCGAGAATCTAGTTGGAATAAGAGTACTGCTGCCTCAGAATATCTATAAAGTTATCTGTATGATGCGGCTCTCCTACTGCACGGAATTTCCAGTCTCCATTATGACGGTATGCTTCTGCAAAAACCATGGCACACATGCCATTCATACTTGAATCTCCGGAAAGACTATATTTTGTAATTTCTTTTCCTGTAGCATCTACGGCACGGATAAATGCATTTTCGATCATTCCGAAATGCTGATTATTAGTTTTTCCCTGATAAATGGTAACAAGGAACACAATTTTCTGATAACTCTGATCCAGCTGGTCCAGTTTTACAATGATCTGCTCATCATCTCCATCTCCCGCTCCGGTTCTGTTGTCTCCTGTAAGCCATACGTTCCCACTTGGGTGCTGCATAGAATTGAAGAAAACCACATCTCCCTGATAAAGTCCCATTTGTCTTCCGTCATTGGTCTGTACCGTTCTTCCAAGATTGGCTACTTTCCCGTTGCCATCCAGAAGAAAAGCTACTGCATCAAGGTCATATTCAGCTTCTTTACTGAACAGTTTTCCAAAGAATCCACTACCCTGCTTCCTTACATCCCATCCTAAACCAATGGTTACTTTTGAAAGATCATAAATGCTTTCTCCGCGGTCATTCTTTCTTAAATCTATCGTTTGTCCTTTCTGTAAATTAATTGCCATAGTTATCGTTTTGTGTATTTGATGATTTTATTTGATGATTTGCCCTTTGTAGTATTTTTCAAGGAAGAAGCCAAGGTCTGCTCTATATCCAATCCCCGAAGCTTCAAATTTCCAGCTGCCATTTCTTTTGTACAACCTTCCGAATTCTACTCCTGTTTCAATAGAGAAATCTTCATCCAGTTCATATTTTGCAATTTCCTGGTTGGAGTGATTGTCTACCACTCTGATATAAGAGTTTCTTACCTGTCCGAAATTCTGTCTTCTTCTTTCAAAATCTTCTATGGTGACCACAAAAAGGATCTCTTCGACTCTTGAGTCTACTTTATCCAGATCTATAACAATAGCTTCATCATCGTCACCATCACTGTTTTTTCCACTGGGATCATCTCCTGTATGAGTAAGTGCTCCATCCGGAGAATTCAGGTTATTATAAAAAACAAAATACTCTTCGCTTACTAATTTTCTGTCAGAATCAATCATGATTGCAGAAGCATCCAGATCAAAGTCATAACCGGTTCCTTCATTCGGGTCCCACCCCAATCCTATCGTCATTTTAGTCAAGCCTATCTCAATCTTTTGTCCTTTCTGTAGATTAATTGCCATAGTGTTTTATATTATGATTATTTTTTGCATTAAGATAGAAGTGATTTGCGAATTGACCAAATTTATTGACAGAAAAATGATCCTCACAGCCCAATTAAGACTATTTAACTCACAAAATGACCATAAAAAAAGGTCCAATTAAAAAATTGAACCTTGTATTATCTAAAAGTATATTGAATTAATCTTCAAAATTCTTCTCTGAAGCGGCAGCATTTCTTGCTTTTGCCAGCATAGGAATGGAAATCAATCCCATCACCAGCATAATCACAATCTGCAGCGGTAAAGAAATAAAGGAATACGTAAGCCCCATTTCACCTCCAAAATCTGCGCTTTTTCCTACAGCAATAAAAAGAGCCATAAAACCGTATTTCATTGCAAGATTATAAGCTCCAATTCCTCCACTGGCAGGAATAATCATTCCCAATGTTCCCACCACAATAATGAAGAAACCATCAGCAAAGGTAAATGCAGATGTTTCAGGAAGTGCAAAGCAAACCAGATAAGCTGCTAAATAATAGCAAATCCAGATTCCTAATGTATAAAGGATGAATTTTCCTTTTTCTTTTAATTTAAAAATGGAAGTTAATCCTTGAAAAATTCCATCAATAAAATTAACAACTTTTCCTAAAAATGGAATTCCTGAAAGTTTCTTTTTAAATACAAAAAACAAGACTGTTCCTACAATCAGAATTGAAAGGATCAATAAAATCTTATTAGGATTCATATTTATTCCGGAGTTTTTATAGAACGCCAGAATTGCATCATATTTAAATAATAAAGTCAGTCCTAAAAAACCAAGCATACAAACCAAATCAACCACCCTTTCCAGAATGATAGTCCCAAAAGATTTATCCACAGGTACTTTTTCCACTCCATACAAAGCTGTAGCTCTTGCCACTTCACCGCTTCTTGGAATAGTAAGGTTCATCAGATATCCAAATGATATGGACCAAAGAGAATTGGAATTTGAAATTTTGTATCCCATGGGTTCCAGCATCAGGTTCCAGCGAATAGCCCTGAACCAATAAGCCAGAAGTCCAAACACAGAAGCAAACAATACCCAAAGATAATTGGCCTTTGCCAGTGACTTCTGAATGACTTTAAAATCAAGCCCTCTTAAGGCAAGCCATAAAAAAAAGCCTGCAAAAGCAAGCGATATTACTATTGTTAGTATTGATTTTACCGGGTTTTTTGATGTCTTCTCCATGTATTATGTAAGAAGGTTTGTTTTTTCATCCGGGAAAACGATCTTCGGCTGGAAGTCTTTTGCCTCCTCCGGGCTCATCTGTGCATAAGCGATAATGATGATGATATCATCCCTCTGTACTTTTCTTGCAGCAGGCCCATTCAGACATACTTCTCCCGATTTTCTCTTCCCTTTTATAACGTAGGTATCAAAACGTTCTCCGTTGTTTACATTCACGATATAGACCCTTTCTCCTACTACCAGACCGGCAGCTTCTATAAGATCTTCATCTATCGTTATACTCCCTATATAGTTAAGGTCAGAGGCCGTTACTCTCACCCTATGAATCTTAGACTTGAAAACTTCTATTAACATGATGCAAATTTATTAATAAAAATTTATAAAACAGTCCTTTCATCTTATTTTAAAACTCCCACAAACACAGGGGTTTAATTTTAAAAAATACAAGAAATTGGAAAATTGCTTACAAATTTAATAATCATATGGTCAAAAATATTAATTGTTTACACCCAATTTAGGATTTAATAAATGAAGGAAATAATATTAACTTTTTGCTAAAGTCAATAAACATAAGCATTTGGCATGATTTTAGTAACGCGTAACGTAGATTTTCCGTGAAAAGTGGAATTATCATATTTTAACTGTTTTCACCGAAAAGTAAAAATATTTTACAAGTTTTAATAAAAAAATTGCACAATTAGAAAATAGTATTATATTTGCTATAATTACGAACTAACTTTAATATTAAAAATTATGAACAAGTCTGAATTAATCGACGCAATCGCAAAAGATGCAGGTATCACTAAAGTTGCAGCAAAGGCTGCTTTAGAATCTTTCATTGGTAACGTAACTACTACATTAAAGAAAAAAGATGGAAAAGTTTCTTTAGTAGGTTTCGGTACTTTCTCAGTAGCTGAGAGAGCAGCTAGACAAGGGATCAACCCTGCAACTAAAAAACCAATCAAAATCGCTGCTAAAAAAGTTGCTAAATTTAAGGCTGGAGCTGATTTATCAAATGCAGTTTCTGGTGTTAAGAAAAAATAATCATTCAGATTACAAAAATTCAAGGCTGTTTCTTAGAAACGGCCTTTTTTTATTTCAAATAGCAAGAGTAAATTAAACCGTTAAGGAGTTTTTAAGTGGTTAAGAGTTATTAAGTTTTGGCTAAAGCCCCTATCATGGTACATAATAAAATAAGCGGGCTAAAGCCCGCTTCTATTGATAATATAAAGTTTATATTTTTTCAGAGGATCAGTTCTATAAAACTGACATTACTAGCTTCTAATTTCTAGCTTCTAACTTCTAATCTAAGGCGCTAGTCTCGAAATCTTCCAATCCAGATCTTCAAGCTGATAGATTATTCTATCATGAAGACGGTTGGGTCTTCCCTGCCAGAATTCAATTTCATAGGGTCTGGCAAGATATCCACCCCAATTGGCTGGTCTTGGAACTTCAATATCTTCGTATTCTTTTTCCAGGTCTTTCAATTTTTCTTCCAAAAATTCTCTGTTGGGGATAACCTCACTCTGCGGGGAAACGGCAGCACCCAGCTGGCTTCCTTTTGGTCTTGAATGAAAATACCCATCACTCAGGTTTTCTGCCACTTTCTCAAGATCAGCTTTAATGATGATCTGTCTTTCAAGATTAGGCCAGAAAAAATGCAGACAAGCTTTATGGTTGCTTTCTATTGCTTTTCCTTTTTGGCTGTTGTAATTGGTATAAAAAATAAATCCTTCGTGGGTATATGCTTTAAGAAGTACCATTCTTGATCTCGGACAGCCATCTTCCTCTACTGTAGAAACAGCCATAGCATTGGCTTCTGAGATCATTGGGCTCTCACTGGCCTCCAAAAACCAGTCTCTAAACTGCTCAATTGGATTTTGTTTTATCTCACTTTCAATAAGTTGGGATTTCTCGTACACTTTTCTTTTGTCGTGCAGGTTTTCCATAAATATTTTTTATTAAATTTGAGTATGAATCACTCATACAAAGGTAAAATATTAATCTCGACCCCTGACATTTCCGGCGATATTTTTTCAAGATCGGTAGTATTGGTTATTGAACATAATGAAAGTGGTGCATTTGGTTTGATATTGAATAAAAAGAACAGCCAGATGAGTAGCAAATTCAAAGATTTTTTTGACTTTAAAATTGAGGTATATGATGGAGGACCTGTAGAAAATGACAAGGTATTTTTCATCGTAAAGGGTAAAAAAGTTACAGAAATCTATACAGACATCACCGATGAATACTATCTTACAGAGGATATTGAACGTATTATAAATGCAGTTTTGAGCAGCGAACTGAATATTGAAAATATTAAAATATTTTCAGGCTATTCGGGGTGGGCTCCTAACCAGCTAGATACTGAAGTTCAAAGGAAAATGTGGACTGTAGTGGATGTTTACAATCTTGATTATACGCTTCCAAATGATCAGACCCTTTGGAAGTCTATCATGCACAATCTTGGGGGAGAATTCCTTCTTTGGGCTAATTCTCCTGAAGATATCTCGTTGAACTAAAAAGTATATTTTTCATCTCAGTAGCACAATTAACAAACTTTAAGATTCCTTTAACCAATTTTAAAGAAAGTTTTTCCGTTCTTTGAAAAACCAAAAACCACTGATATGAAAGGTATTACATTACTTGCTTTATCAATATTTTCTACTGCATTTTTATCATTCACCCCTATCAACAAAAAATACATTGTCATAGATGCCGGTCATGGCGGAAATGATTTTGGGGCTACACATGGTGAAATTTTAGAGAAAAATATTTCGTTAAGCGTTGCTAAGGAAATTCAGAAGCTCAATAAAAATAAGGACAAATATGAAGTTATTTTAACACGTGATTCTGACAGCTATCCTACTCTTTTTGATAGAACCAATCAAATCAACAAACTGAATCCTGCAATGGTGATCTCCCTTCACGTCAACAGCTCTCCACAAAAGGAAACGCTTGATAACGGATTTGAAGTGTACACTCAGAATTCTGATGTTTCAAAGGAACTGGCCGGAAAGATCTATAAAAAATTTAATGCCCACAAAATAGAGGAAAAAAATCTGCATATTTTAAGGGAGACTAAAGCTCCTGCAGTATTGGTAGAACTTGGGTTTATCAATAATTCTGAAAACAGGAATTATATTACCAGTGAAAAAGGGCAAAAAGAAATCGCACAGAAATTTGTTGATGTCATCAACGAATATTAAATAAAATAAACAATTTCTGATTTACTCAGAATAAAACCCGGTAAAGGACTTCTGGAACTTTGTTGTTTACCGGGTTTGTCAATTTTTATGAATTAAAGCTTTTTTTCCAGCTTTCTACCAATTCTAAGAATCGGACGTTCTCAAAAGTCTTATTTCTTATCTTACCTACAGAAAACACCCCTTTTTCATCAGAAATCATTAAAATCTCTTCTGCCTTCTGAGATTCGAATGCGATGATCTCGTGTTCCTGAATATCTGCAAGGTTGTTTTTATGTAAAAAAGTAACAAAATTTTCCATCACAGGAGAAATGTATGCTCCTTCGGTCTGTTTGGGTACTTTAATAACATCTCCTTCCAAAAAAAGAAGATTACCAGCAGTGGTACGAGCTATTCTCTTATTTGGATTCAGAAGAATCACGTCATCAAGGTCATTTTCCTGCGCATAGATCGCTCCGTAGATATTTTCCGGACAGTGAACTCTAATATTGCTTAAAAGGTTATTATTAACGTTAATTTCCTTAATTAAATCCAGATCTAAAGGTCTTTGATGAACTGCAAGTACATCATCCATTTCCGTCACTTCATAAAAATAGGAAACAGAAGATTTTGCCAACGTCAGTGCGTCATTATTTCTGAACACCTGAAAATTAATAATTCCGTTTTTTATTTCTTTTCCTTCAATAATATCTTTCTGAAAAAGAGTTTGAAAAAATTCCAGGGTGTAAGTGAGAGGGATATTCATTCTCATCTTTCTCATGGAAGCCATCAAGAAAAAATAGCATTCCTCATCCATGATCAAACCACCATTTCTTACAAAGAAAGAAACCTTCACTGAGTCACCTAAAAGAAAGGCTCTGTTCTTTAGATTTAACTCGTCTGATGTAAAATATTGATTTTCCAATTTTTGATGCGATTTATTTACAAAAAAATAATGAACGATAAATCGTTCATCAGTTTTATCATTTAATAAAGTCCGACATTATGCCGCACCTAATTTTATTCTGAGATTTTCAATAAGATTTTCCCAATACATTGCGTTTTCTTCTTCATCCCCTTCCTCACAGAAATCTGTAATATTAAGGGCCAAATCTTCAGTAATATCATCTATTGTGATAGTCATTTCAAAGAAATTCTTAGTTCCTTCATCTTCTTCCCATCTGAAACGCACGAAACCTTCAGGCTTATATCTGATCAAAGTGGCCTTCTCAGCAGGTCCTCCGCCCCAGCTAAAAAAGAAATCATCGCCTTTCTCTGTTACCTCATCCGCAAACCATTCAGATAATCCTTCTGCAGTTGCCAGATATTCGTATAAAATCTCTGATAAACAGTGCATTGGGAATTCGTAATGGACTTTATGTTTCGCCATATAATCTTTGTTTTATCGTCCCGCAATATATAAATTAATTTTTTTATTACGCAAAAAAACAATTACTATTTTATAGAATCTGTATGATATTTATCACCGGATTCAAATCTTTATTACGATAAATTTTAATTCATAAAACTACGATGTGAAGCATAAAAAAATCTCTCCATTTCAGAGAGATTATATCTTTAATTTTCGTTGAGAATATCGAGAATAATCTGGCATCCTTCTTTGATTTCTTCCAGGGATAATGTAAGGGGCGGAGAGATTCTCAGGTACTCATTTCTGTACAGCTGCCAGAAAACAACAAGTCCTCTTTCCATACATTTTTTGGCCACTTCCAGCGTATATTCCGGGGTTCCTAGATTCACGGCAAGCATTAAGCCTTTACCATTGATATTTTTAATTTTCGGGTGAACTAAAAGTTCTCTGAATAGTTTTTCTTTTTCTTCTACTTCATTCATTAAGCCGCTTTCCAGAACTTCTTTTAAAGTAGCGTGGCTTGCAGCGGCGATCAATGGATTTCCTCCAAAAGTAGTGATGTGCCCCAGCTTTGGTGAATGTGAAAGGGTTTCCATAATTTCTCTGGAACTCATAAAAGCACCTACGGGAACTCCTCCACCCATTCCTTTACCCATCACCAGGATATCCGGAACGATTCCAAAATGCTCGAAAGAGAATAATTTCCCTGTTCTTCCAAATCCGGGCTGTATTTCATCCAAAATCAAAAGTGCTCCTACTTCTTCACATCTTCTTTTTAGCTTGATCAGATAGTCATTATCGGGGACCAGAAATCCTGCTGCTCCCTGAATGGTTTCAAGGATAACGCAAGCGGTCTTTTCAGTGATCTTATCGAAATCTTTTTGATTATTAAATTCGATAAAAGAAACCATTGGCAATAAGGGACGGAATTCTCTTTTATGCGTTTCATTTCCTGAAACACTCAAAGCACCGTGTGTATTCCCGTGATAGGAATCTTTAAAGGAAATAATCTCTTCTCTTCCTGTATATCGTTTTGCCAGTTTTAAGCTGCCGTCAATAGCTTCTGCACCACTGTTCACAAGATAGGTAACTTCTAATGGATCCGGAGTAGCTTCTGCAAGCAATCTACACAATGCTATAGGTTTTTCCTGCGCATATTCTCCATATACCATCACGTGAAGGTATTTATCTGCCTGTTCTTTGATGGCATTCACAATCTTAGGATGTGAATGTCCCAGCGTATTGGCAGAAACACCTGCTACAAAGTCAAGATATTTCTTTCCGTCTGTACCATAAATATAGCTTCCTTCTGCTTTTTCAACTTCAAAACCTGCCGCAAATTTTGTAGTTTGAGCCTGATATATAAAAAAATCTTTATGCATTTCCATTGTCTCCAAAAATTTCAGCAAAGCTATAAAAGATTCATTAAACGCTGAAATTAATACATAAAAAAAGACCAGTGTGTACTGGTCTTTTCTTTTATTTTCTGGTCCGTTTAGGTTTTTTAGCTTCTTCTTTGGCTTTTTCGTCATCTATGGTTTTCTGAGCTTTATCGAAGAGCTCGTTATCAGCGGTATACTGTACTTCTTCGTTGTTCGGGCTGTCTACCAATATATCCTGCCATTTTCTTATCCTGTCTTTGGTATTCCAGTTAAAATCCGGAAATTTCCTTCGCGCAGGTTCTATCTTACTCATCGGATAGGTGTCTGAATTTGCACCGATACTGCATGAAATAATCTGTAGAGCTCTTTCTTCAAATAACGCTCCGATAATTCCACAGGTAGAAAGTGTAATTCCTATTCTTTCCTGTTTTTTGGTTTCCTGATCGGTATCATCAACGTATACAATAGACTGGGCATTTCCTACTACTCTTGCTTCTTTAATATCATTCTTCTCATAGTAAACCGTCATGAATTTTCCTTTCACCTGGTTGAACTCATCTTTCAGGCTTAGTGAGTCTACTTTACTGATGGCAAAAGCATTTCCTATTACCTTCAGCGAGTCTATATTTTCACTCTTTGTATTAAAGTAAGCTTCTACTTTATCTCCGGTCACCTGCTTCTCGCCACTCCAAAGAATTGGGTTGGTATACATGTGCATGATTCCGTCTGTTTCATTGAAAGCGATAGAGTCAGCTCTCCCTTGTGCATTAGATTTGTAAACACGGGCTTTTTTATATGCTCTCAGATAACTTTTTTTCACTTTTATATCCAGCGAATCCGGTCTTTGATAAGAGACAATTTTCTCAGCGGCAAAATAAACGGAGTCTTTTTCCATTATTTTTACTGCGTAAGGATTTTTCGTCATCATTGAAGAGTCTTTTTTCTCAAAGATTTCTCCGTAGCCTCCTTTTATATATCTTTTTTCTTTCGGATCATCCAGGGTTACATTTCCTGTTGCTGTACCAAATCCAGTTATCTGATTATAGTACATCTCATCACCGGTAAGGATTTTATCGTTATAAAAGATCCTGGAGTTTTTGGTCAGAAAAGCCTCCTTTGTTTCCATTTTATAAATTCCTTTTTCAGTATAAATTCTGTTTTTAGGATTGGTCTTACTGGTAATGGTTGTAGGACCTAGAAAATCAGCAATTTTTGTATTTTGATTCTGCTTGATGTTGGGCCCTTCTATAGTATATTGAGGGGTTTCAATTTTTACATTTCCTGTAAGGTCTACGACTCTTGTATTGAGGAAATAAGTTCCTACTTTGGCATAGGTCACATTCTGACCATCAGAGATCGTTCCTCCTGTATTAAAATAAGCCTGATTAGCCAGTCTGTCATAATACAGAATATCAGTTTTTATTGTTTGTTTGGGATCGGTAAGGACTACATCTTTTCTGGCAACACCTTTCTGGGTATTGGCATCATATTCCATTTCTCCTGCTGTAATTACAGAACCATCTGTATTCTGAAGTTTTGTATTGCCTATGGCCTTTACAAAGTTCTCTTCATTGTACAAAATGACTTCATCTGCGGTAAGAATGGAGCCTTGATGTTCAATCTGAACATGCCCAACAAAATATTGATTCCCGTCGTATTTTTCAGGATTTTTCTTGATTTCGTCTGCGTGGATGATCTTTACTTTATCTTCCGGTCTCATCTGCACCTGCTTAGGCTGGCCAGATGAGGGAGTCTGCAAATAGGGATCTCTCTTCACAGGGGTTTTATCCTGCGCAAAATTTAGCGTAGAAATAAAGAGTAACAGAAAAAGGATTATTCTCATTAATTAGTCATTCTTAGTGCCATAAAAATATAGCGAATGAGAATCAATATTTACGCCAAATGCTTCTTCAATGGCTTCTTTGATTCCTTGGATTCTTGGGTCACAAAACTCAATAATTTCTTCAATTTCTTTATCAGAGCCTTTTTTGTAGATTACCAGGTGGTCATGTTGTTTGTCAAAATAAGACTTTTCATACGATGAAGAAGTCAATGTTTTTTCTCCGAACTGATGCTTACGGATCAAACCTGCATCAAGGAAAATTTCAATCGTGTTGTAAATCGTTGCTTTGGAAACATGATATTTTTTCTGCATCATTAGAAGATACAGATCATCAACGTTGAAGTGATGATCCATATTATAAATTTCTTCCAATATCGTATATCTCTCAGGTGTGTTTCTGAACCCTTTTTCTAATAAGTAGTTTCTTAAAACATCCTTGATCAAAGCTATATTTTTTTCTTTTTGTATTGTATCCATTAAAAAAATTATCTACAAATTTATTGAATTTTATTTAAATAGATATTATGGTTACATGCCAGAAGTTAAGAGTTGTGACGGAAATACCCCGACTGCTCAATCTTATTATCATAAACTGTTAATTCTGTGATCGGCGCAGATTCCACTTCAACGTTATGAGAAGACACTCCCCAAGCCTTAAAGTCATCACTTCCGATATACTTCACAAAGTTATAAATGTTAAGAATAATCTTCTGTTTAACAGTTAATAGTATATCGTTGATATATGTATTATCTATGATCACATATTTAAGATCCGGTGGTATCTCGTGAGCTCTCAAAGAAGGGTGGCTGCTTCTTGAAGGAATCGTTCCATCAGCCATTAAATCTTTAAGTACCATATTGAAGTAATCATTGATTCTTCGGTCTACTTTAAATCCTAAAAGGAAATTGATTTTATATACGGTCCCGGGAAGAATTTCATCTACCGTATATCTGAAGGTATATGGATCTTCCTGGTTAACGATGCTTAGAATAAAGTAATGATCGGCTCTTTTCGGCTGTTTTTTGATAATGGAATAGATAATTTTGGATTCTACTTCATCATTTCTTTTTGCTCTGCTCAGATAAGCCAGATTGGTAGCATATTTCGGAATGGTTTCATCCAGCTTCATGTCTTTAAGAATAGACACGTATTTTTCTATTTTCACGAACTGGATAAATCTTGTTTTGATCAATCGTCCGTTATACCATGCATACATAGAAATTCCGATAGAACCAGCCAATACAACGGTAATCCATCCTCCTTCCATGAACTTGATGATATTGGCGCTAAAGAAGCCTAATTCGATCGCCATATATACTAATGCGAAGAATAATATCAAAACCTTGCTTACTCTATGTTTCAGTAACCAGAAGACCAGCAGGACGGTTGTCATCAACATTGTCACTGTAATGGAAAGTCCATAGGCCGCTTCCATTTTTCCGGATTCCCTGAAATGCAGAACCACAATAATACATAGAATAAGAAGTCCCCAGTTGATTCTTGGGATATACATTTGTCCTTTAACTCCGGAAGGATAATCAATTTTTTGATTGGGCCACAGGTTGAGAGACATTGCTTCAGAGAAGATTGTAAAAGAACCTGTAATCAATGCCTGGCTGGCAATAATTGCAGCAGCTGTTGCTAAAATTACGCCTGGTATAATCATCCATTCTTCCATAATTCCAAAGAATGGGTTTACTACAGAAAATCCAGGTTTATTATGGTTGGTCAAGAGCCATGCCCCTTGTCCAAGATAGTTCAGAATAAGCATCACCTTAACGAATGCCCAGCTTACTCTTATGTTTTTAGCACCACAATGTCCTAAGTCTGAATAAAGAGCTTCTGCTCCTGTCGTACAAAGGAAAACGGCACCTAAAATAACAATTGCACTCGGAGAGTTCGCAATAAGTTTGTAAGCATAATAAGGATTGAAAGATCTTAGGATCTCAAAGTTCTCGCTCAAATGCATCACTCCCAAACCTCCTAATACTAAAAACCATACCACCATTACAGGGCCAAAAAATTTCCCAATAAAGCTGGTTCCAAATTGCTGCACCACAAAAATGACAATCAGAATTCCAATTGTGATAGGAACAACCGGGGTGTGTGGATTATAGATTTCAAGACCTTCAATGGCTGACATTACTGTAAGCGATGGTGTAATTACTCCGTCCGCAATAAGGGCCGCAGCACCTACGATTGCAATAAGATATAACCACCCTTTCTTAAGGTTTCTTACGAGTGAAAACAAAGCCAGGATACCTCCTTCTCCTTTGTTATCTGCCCTCAAGGCGATGATCACATACTTTATCGTAGTTTGAAGGGTAAGTGTCCAAATAATACAGGAAAGAGCTCCTTCTATGTATTCATTGAATGGCATATTACTCCCCTGCGATCTCGCATTCACAATCGCTTTCATTACGTAAAGCGGTGAGGTACCAATGTCCCCAAAAACAATTCCTAAAGACACTAGAATTCCAATAAAAGAAAGTTTCTTTATATCAAAATGATAACCATCTTCTGTAACTTCTGCCATATCAGCTTATTTATTTTAAAGGCGCAAATTTATACTAATTTTATGACGTCAAGAACTTTTCTTCATGAATATAATAAATGAAAAAACTTCCTTTCGGAAGTTTTTCTCTATAACTATTTTACGTACATCGCTTTTTTAATTTCCTCTTTCACTTTTTCAAGCTTAGGGAACCATTCTGCAAACAATGCTGCAGAGTAAGGTGCAGGTGCATCAGGAGTAGTAATTCTCTTGATAGGAGCATCTAAATAGTCAAATGCTTTTTGCTGTACCATATAAGTAATTTCAGAAGATATAGAAGCAAATGGCCAAGCTTCTTCTAAAATAACCAATCTATTTGTTTTCTTCACTGATTCTAAAATAGTATCAAAATCAAGAGGACGAACAGTTCTAAGATCGATAACTTCTACAGAGATTCCTTCTTTAGCCATATCTTCAGCAGCTTGTAAAGCCAGCTTCATGATCTTACCAAAAGAAACCAAAGTAACGTCTGTACCTGCTCTCTTGATATCTGCTTTTCCTAATGGTAAGTAGTATTCTTCTTCAGGAATTTCCATTTTATCTCCATACATCTGCTCAGATTCCATGAAAATAACAGGGTCATTATCCTGAATTGCAGTTTTCAACAACCCTTTCGCATCGTAAGGATTTGAAGGAACCACTACTTTAAGACCAGGAATGTTTGCAAACCAGTTTTCAAAAGCCTGAGAGTGGGTAGCTCCTAATTGACCTGCAGAAGCCGTAGGGCCACGGAAAACAATTGGGCAATTCCATTGCCCACCACTCATCTGACGGATTTTTGCAGCATTATTGATAATCTGATCAATTCCTACCAATGAGAAATTGAATGTCATATACTCTACAATTGGTCTGTTACCATTCATCGCAGCACCCACAGCAATTCCTGTAAAACCAAGTTCTGCAATTGGGGTATCGATTACTCTTTTAGGACCAAACTCATCCAGCATTCCTTTTGAAGCTTTGTATGCACCATTGTATTCTGCAACTTCCTCCCCCATTAAAAAGATGGATTCGTCTTTACGCATTTCCTCGCTCATTGCCTGTGCAATTACCTCACGAAAAGTATATTCTGCCATATTTATTCGAAAAATTTAGACTACAAAAATAGTGTTTTTTTATTATACACATCATAAAAAGGCTCCACATTTGAATGATGAAGTCATAATATTAATTTTATTTAAAACGGTTTTTCTTCATGACTACTCAATTCTTTATAGTTTTTTCTAAGATCCATTAAAATTTTTCCGTAGGTCATTTTATAGATGATATACAATAAGAATAACCCAATCAACAGAAAAATTCCAAAGGCAATATAATTTCCGGTTACAGGCATCAGTTGATTGGGATCTGTAAGTGCCGCATCCATGTGGCGTCTTGTATTCCATCCATCTTTAAATCCTGCCATAAAATCTCTCGTATTGTGATCAAAATGAATAATACCGTCTACAACAGCCAAAATCAAAGAAATACAGGCATATCCTAAAATAAGTGTTCTCAGATTCAAAATACTTTTCATCAGGGAGATGCTGTTCTGCCCGGTTTTCATTTTTTGGAACAAGGTGATGATGATTGCTATAAAAACTAAAAACATTCCCATTCTTACATAGGGAAATTGTTTGTCCAGATAACTATACAACGTCCATAAGATAACTTCAACTATTCCGATAATGAATAACTTTTTTGTAATGGAAACAGATTTATGTTTTATCATTGTATAAATTTCTTTTTCGGAATATTCCTTGAAATCTCCTGATTCCTTATTCCAGTCTTTTTTCAGTAATTCCAGTTCGTCCATATTTATTTTGCAGTGATTTTGGTTTTTAAGTTATTTTTTGCCCTGTTCATTTTTACTCTTGCATTTCCTTCTGTTATCCCAAGGATTTCTCCTATCTCTCTATAGGGTTTATCTTCAAGATACATCATGATCAAAGCCTTTTCTACATCAGACATTTGGTAGATCGCTTTATACATCTTCTTAAGCTTATGTTCGTCATCTTCATAGTCTTCGTATTCCATTGTAAGAGACGAAACATCAATATCTACAGCTTGCCTCCCAGCTTTCTTCGGTTTCCGGAATAAAGTAATTGCCGTGTTCAATGCTACCCGATACATCCAGGTCGAAAACCTAGCCTCTCCTTTAAATCCCGGAAAAGATTTCCACAGCTGAATGGTAATCTCCTGAAAAAGGTCTTCATGATCTTCGGCATTGTCTGTATATATTTTACATATTTTATGAATCACCCTTTGATTGGGCTTAAAAAATTCGATAAATGTTTTCTCCTGTTCGGTGCTCATATCCTATAAGTGGGACGTTTTTATTTTCGTTACAATATTTTCCAAAAAAAACGGCATTTCATTGCTGAAATGCCGTCTTAAAATTCTATTTAAACTTAAATTAATTAGCTTTCTCCCAAACTTGGGTTCTTCCTAATAAAGATAATCCTAAGTAACCTCTTACGTTCAGTTTGTCACCGCTTCTTGTAATGGTACATTTGTATGTTTTTCCTGTTTTAGGGTCAGTAATTGTTCCTCCGGTAAATTCATCACCGTCTTTTTTCAATCCTCTGATAATTTCCATTCCTAAAATAGGTTTTCCTTTTCTGTCATCCTTACAAGCAGTACAATTAGGATCAGCTGGTTTTATCAGCAATTGAGAAACTTTTCCATAATATTTCCCGTCTGATTTTTTATACACTTCAACAATAGATTTAGCCTGCTTTGTTTCATCATCTATCGTTTTCCACTTTCCTTCTATCTGGGCAAACGTAAGTACACCGAACAGAGAAAGCGCGAATGTTAACAATAATTTTTTCATATTTCTTATAGTTTTAATTTTAATATAATATTCTTATCTACGTATTGATAAAAATATAAATTAATTTTCAACAAACAAAAACTTTTATTATACAAAGCATAAAGAGGTACAGAAAGATAAGATGGGGAATGGCAAAAAACTAATTTACCCGTCACGGTTGTACTCTTTCGCTTTAATTCAGCTTTCTATTAATCACCCTATCCATATAATCCTGATACCATGCTTTTGCCGTTTTCTTTCCTTGCTCTACTTCAGGGGTTTTAACCTCATTAAGAAGATTTTTTTCAAGGCTCAGATCAGATTGATTATATACTCCGATGATTTCTTTTCCGTCAAAACGGTAAATATAGTTTCCGATCATAAACTGATCTGTGCTTCCATCTGAATTGACAACGATGAAAGGATACTTTTTATCACTTACCAAACTTCTTCCCCAGCTTCTGATCGGCTTGTTATACCCTATCAGATCTGCCAGTGTAGGATATATGTCTGCCTGCTGTGCAATTTCCTGACTGACACCTTTTAGCTGATATGCAGGATTTGGAGAGTAGAAAACCAATGGAACAGCATAACGGTTCATGGCTCTTTCATATTCAGGATAATACACCTGGTTGGTGTGATCTCCGGTGAAAACAAAGATCGTATTGTTAAACCAAGGCTGTTTTTTAGCGGTTTCAAAATATTTTTTGATAGAATAATCCGTATACTGCATCGGCTCGTGTATTTCTATTTTCCCTTTTTTAAATTTCCCGTTATATTTTTCAGGTATTTTAAAAGGGTGATGCGAGGAAGCAGTAAATACAGTGGTCATGAAAGGTTGTTTCTTTCCTACATTCTTAGCAAAATACTGAAGAAACGGTTCGTCCCATATCGCCCACATCCCATCAAAATCTTCATCGTGATTGTATTCTGTCTTCCCGAAATAATGTTTAAATCCTAAGATATTACCGAATCCAAGGAATCCCATAGATCCGTTAGGCGCTCCGTGATAAAAAGAAGTATCATATCCCAGATCATTACAAACCGAAACGATAGACTGAATTTTCTGGTTGGAATAGGGAGATCCCGTAAAAGCATCGGTAAGGCTCGGAATGCCGGCCAATACACTACTCATCCCATGAATTGATTGTCTTCCGTTCGCAAAAGTATTGGGAAAAATAAGACTCTGGCCTGCCAGGCTATCCATAAACGGAGTGTAGGAAACGTAATCTTTAATATTTTTATCTTTATTAAAAGCACCGGAATATTCTCTTCCGAAAGATTCCACAATGAAAATAACAATATTAGGACGGTTTTCTATTTTTCTGTCATATACTTTATAAGGCTGTACGTTCTCTTCAATGTATTTTTCATCTACGAAATGAACTTCTTTAAAATTATTGGTATTTAAAGTCCTGAAAAAGGAAAATGTACTGTTAAGCACCATATTTCCCTGCAGAGGATTTGTTACAAAACGGGTAGCATCCACCATATTAATAGGTCTTGTACTGTGTTTAAAATCTCCTCGGATTCCTCCAACCACCAATACCGCTGTGATACACAAAGTAAGAATGGAAGTAATAAAATAAGGCAGAAGTTTCACAGGTTTCGAGTCTTCCACTTTCACCTTTTTGTAAAGGAAAACCCACAGAATCATTAAAACCACATACCAGATCAGGACAAAAGGATGCTGTCTGATAGAGATCATCAGTGTTTGAGAAACATTAGACTCGTGTTCTGCCACCTGAAATACTGCTGAAGTAAGCCTTGCCTGCGAAAATTTATAATAAATAAAATCTCCGAAATTCATGGCATAAGCAATCCCGTTGGTGATAAAATAGAGCCAGAAAAGAATTTTTTGAAAAACTTTCTTTGTATTGATGACCAAAGGCAGTAAACTCAGCAGTATAAATAATGCGTTTACATATAAAATAGCTGTGGTATCGAAAGCCGTACCATGGAAGGCGAGCTTTATATATTCTGAAACAGAGTCAACTTTAATCAGATCTTTATTAAAAACCCAGAATAAAAGTCTGGCAATCTGATAAAAAAAATAGGCCAGAAAAATCCTGTAAACTAATGCCAGAAGTTCCTGTTTTCTAAATCCTTTTAAAAATTTCATGGAGCAAATTTACATCAAAATCATATTAATGCATTTTTTAGTTCAGATTATTTTGAGTTAGAATTTTTAAAAACTGTAATTTTGTGCTTATGGATTTTATAAAGAATAATCTGGCCAATGCTTTAACGCTGGCTAACTTATTTGCAGGCTGTGTAGGTGCAATACATCTAATTTTAGGAGATTATCAGACAACGGCAATCTGCCTTGTTCTCTCTTCGATTTTCGATTTTTTTGACGGCTTTGTAGCCAGAGCAGTAAAATCAAACTCCAATCTGGGACTTCAGCTTGACTCGCTTGCGGATATGGTAAGCTTTGGATTGATTCCGGGACTTACTATGTACAAAGCACTTGAGCCATTTGGAACCGAGCTTTTGGGACTTCATTTCCCATTTGAAATCAAGTATCTCGGATTGATCGTTACCGTATTTTCCTGTCTGAGGCTTGCCATCTTTAACCTTGATGAAGAGCAGCGTTATTATTTTAAAGGATTGAATACGCCAACCAATACCGTTCTACTGTTTGGTCTCTATTATGCGTTTAAAGAAACCGGAACGTTCAGCTTTTTATTTGATAATGAACTGCTATTGATTCTACTGACTCTTCTTACGTCATGGCTGCTGATCAGCCCGATCAAGATGATGGCCATGAAATTCAAATCCAAACAGTTGAAGGACAACTATCCTAAAATAGTATTATTGGTGGGAGGCATTGCTATTCTTGCCTTATTTCAGGTAGTAGGAATCCCGATGCTTGTTATTTATTATATATTGGTGTCTCTTATTTTTCAGGGACAGTTAAAATAGATAGAAATTAAAAAATTATATGAGGCACAAATACGTATAAAGTACGTAAAAAGCTCATTGTAAATAGAACACATTTTCAAATTATTAATGATCAACATGAACTTAAAACTCCATAAACCGCTTTGTATCTTTGACTTGGAAACCACAGGAACCAACATTGGAAAAGACAAAATTGTCGAAATCTGTATTTTAAAAGTAAATCCAGATGCATCCAGAGAGAGCAAAACGTGGCGAGTAAACCCGGAAATGCTTATTCCTAAAGAAAGCAGTGAGATCCACGGAATTTATGATGAGGATGTAAAAGACGCCCCTACTTTCAGAGATATTGCTTCAAAAGTGATGGAAATGATTACCGGAAGCGACCTGGGAGGATTTAATTCCAACAGATTTGATGTCCCACTTTTGGCTGAAGAACTTTTAAGAGTAGGAATGGATTTTGATCTGAGTAAATTCAGATTAGTAGATGCACAGACTATTTTCCACAAAAAAGAACCTAGAAATTTAGGGGCTGCTTACCAGTTTTACTGTGGAAAAACATTGGAAAATGCACACTCTGCAGAAGCTGATGTAATGGCAACGTTCGAGGTTTTGGATGCTCAGGTAGGAAAATATGAGGATATTCCGAATGAAATTGCCCCATTAAGCGAGTTCACTTTTCATAACAAGAATGCGGATCTTGCCGGATTTATCGGATACAATGAAAAGATGGAAGAAGTTTTCAACTTTGGAAAATACAAAGGTCAGGGGGTGAAAACAGTATTCCAAAAAGATTTAGGATATTACGGATGGCTTCAGAATGCTGACTTTCCGTTGTACACTAAGAAAGTTTTTACAAAAATTCAACTATCAAGCAGATTTTAAAAATGTCAGATCTTGTTCGCTTTAAATTTTATGAAACTGCCCTTGAAGCTAACAGGGACAAGCAGATATTGGCTGAAAACAGTATCAATAGCTTTATTGCGAACGAACAGCTGATTCAGTCGGATTGGCTTCTTTCACAGGCTGTTGGCGGTATACAACTTCAGGTTTTTGAAGACGATCTTGAAAAAGCCCAGCAAATCCTGCAGGATTATAAAGATAATGAACAGTATTCTTTGGAAGTAGAACATACCATTGAAGATCCTCAGTTTGATTTTGTATGTCCAAAATGTGGTTCCAATCATATTTACAGGGATGACAGCGCAACCAGTTTCTTTGGGATTTCTTTTCTGACGAGTCATAAGTTCAAATGTTATTATTGCGGGAATGAATTCAGCCAATAAAGCTTACTATGATCAAAAAGATTGGAAAAATTCTCTTCATCATCGTTCTTGGCGTTCTTGTTTTCATAATAGGAAAGTTCTTACTAGTATGGGACAGTGTAGAAGTTGATCATAGCTTAAGCAAAAGGTCTCTTTTTAAAACATTTGATAAACAAAAGCAGGAAACAATTTGGGACAAAGGAGACATTAAATCCAATGATTTCAAAACAAAAATGGAAACAGATAGCTTGAGCCTGGAATATTACAAGTGTTCTATCCAGAAAAATCCAATATTAACCGTAAGACTTTATGTAGGAGACGGTTTTAGCGGTGGTGGTTTCCAAATAGATATTTTACAAAACAGATATAAAATTTCACCGTATTCTTATACAGACAACATCAAGCCTTTTGATTTTCTGGATACAGGAGAATATTATAAAGTTTTGGACAGTAAACTTATTCTGGATAAAGAATCTTATAAAGAGGGAGACAGTATCTTTGGATATACCGAACTTAAAGTTCAAAGAAGATATGGTCCTGAAAAATATACAGTAGAAGGAAAAGGATATTTTAAAGGTATAGTAAATTAATCAATAAAGTTATGAAAATCATCTGCATAGGAAGAAACTACAGTGAGCACGCAAAAGAATTAGGAAACGAAATTCCTGAGAACCCTGTTATTTTTATGAAACCGGATACAGCGGTTTTAAAAGGAAATGATTTTTACATTCCTGAATTTTCAAATGACATTCACTACGAACTGGAAGTGGTATTAAAAATTTCAAAGGGAGGGAAATATATTCAGAAAGAAACAGCGCACAAGCATTATGAAGAAATAGGTCTGGGAATAGATTTCACAGCGAGAGATCTTCAGAGTGAGCTAAAATCAAAAGGACTTCCATGGGAACTTGCCAAAGCTTTTGACGGTTCTGCTGTGGTAAGCAGTTTCTTTAAAAAAGAAAGTTTCAGTCTTGACAGTCTTCAGTTTTCATTATTGAAAAACAAAGAGAAGGTTCAAGATGGTAATACAAAAGATATGATGTTCAACTTTGATGATATCGTTGCTTTTGCTTCTCAGTATTTTACTTTAAGGGTAGGTGACCTTATTTTCACAGGAACTCCAAAAGGGGTTGGAAAAGTAGAAGAAAATGATATTTTGGAAGCTTATCTTGAAGAGGAAAAAATCCTTGATATCCGAATATTATAAGTATTTAACATCAGACTCTGACAAATTTTTCCTATCTTTAGGTAACAAAATGAAAGGTTATGATAAATATTGTATTGCCCGTAGATTTTGGGGACAAGACAGACCAATTGGTAGACGGTGCCATAAAATTTGCAAAACAGCTTAACGGCAGAATTTACCTGATCCATGTAGCGCCATCAGATATTGGCTTTGCCATTGGCGATATGGGATTTCAATATTTTCCGGAAGTGGAAGCCAACGAAATCAGAGAGGAGCTGGTGCAGCTTAATAAGATTGAGCAAAGAATCATCGCTCAGGATATCGATTGCGAGCATCTTTTAAAACAAGGACTTGCCAAAGATATTATTCTGGAACATGCAAAGGACAAAAATGCAGATTATATTGTGATGGGATCACACGGCAGAAGCGGAATTTATGATGTATTCGTGGGAAGCTTAACAAAAGGAATCACGAAAAGCTCAAGTATTCCTGTTCTTGTACTTCCAATTCACGACTAAGAAAAAGAAATTTTAATCGTTAGTAATAAAAAAACCGATCAAAGCATAATGTTTGATCGGTTTTTTACTATATAACCAATTAATTAACCTTCTTTTTTGTAGATCTTTGGATCGTAGTAAGGATTCTTACCTTCCGTTGGAGAATAATAGTCTTTATCTTTGTCACCGCCTAGTGTAACTACCAGTACATAGCACCAATAAGTAAACAATATACAGCAAACCGCAAATAGAATCCAGTTTAAAACATTACCAAATGATTCAAAGAAACCGAAAGTCCATTTGAAAACTTTACTTAAGAATAGAAAGAAAGACGTCATTATTTTCCTTTTTTAAATTAACTTTGTACAAATTTATAAAAAATGTTTAAATTACTTTCAAAAGAAAGCAATATTTTTTCAATTCCTGTTTATATTGGTTTTCTTCTTTTAGTAGTAATAATATTTAACATACTGAATTTCAACACTTATGAAGCTATTGTTGCCGGAATAACTTTTTTGGGAATTGCTTTAGGATATTTTTGTTTTCACAGTATTGCCCTTAATTATCAGACTCATCTGCCATTATTCTTATATACTTTTTTTATTTTTGGGCTGTATCCTGGAAATCTGGATATAGGAATTGCTGTTTCGCTGCTTACTAACTCTTTTCTTATCCTTCTTCTGACAAGTGCGGATGAAGATATCAGAAAGAAGTCCTATGTATTGGTAGGATCTATTGTAGCATTGAACTTTATTTTCCTTCCTACGACCTGGCCGATGGCTTTATTTGTAATCATTCACGTGATTGCTACTTCTGCCAAAATTGCATTGAATCTTTTCAGGTTCCTGCTCGGAATCGCCCTGATTACATTCAGTTATTTTTCTGTGATGTATTTCGTTCAGTTCACATCCTGGAATATTGATTATTTTCCGTTTGGAAAGATGAAACCGATCACAGATTATACCGAGATTCTGCCATTGATCCCTGTGATTCTGATGCTGATCTATGCGGTATATGACCATTTTAAAAATTATAATAAGAAAAGTCCGATAAGCAGGTATAAGTATACTTTCTTGCTGGTCTTTTCGATGGCACAGCTTATTTCCATCATCCTGTATATGAATAAAAGCTACGAATACCTGATGCTTCTGGCATTTCCTTCAAGCATTATTCTGAGCAGAATGATGAGATTTTTGCCTAAATACTGGATGAAAGAGGCCAGCTTATGGCTTATTATTATTAGTTTACTGACCTTCAAAGCAGGTACAGTTTTTGATTTATTTTAAAAAATTATGATTCAGATAGACGATAAATTGATTTCCGAAGATATTTTTTCCGAGGAATTTGTTTGCAACCTTACGAAATGTAAAGGTGCATGTTGTGTGGAGGGAGATGTAGGAGCTCCGTTGGACAAAGACGAGCTTGAAGTATTGGACAGTATTTTTGATAAAATAAAGCCTTACCTTACTCAGGAAGGAATCAAAGCCCTTGAAGAGCAGGGAACATGGACTACTGATCCGCACGACGGAATGTATGTTACTCCAATGGTGGAGGACCGCGAATGTGCTTATGTAACTTTCGATGAAAAAGGAATTACCAAATGTGGTATTGAAAAAGCGTATGAAGACGGTGCTGTAGAATGGCAAAAGCCTATCTCATGCCACCTCTACCCGATCCGTATTACAGAATATTCTTCATTTACCGCTTTGAATTATCACGAATGGAATGTATGCAGTGATGCCTGCACCCTTGGAAAAGAGCTTCAGGTTCCTGTTTATAAGTTTTTGAAGACTCCATTGAAAAGAAAGTATGGTGAAGAATTTTACAATGTTCTGAGCGAAGTCGCTGACGAATGGAAAAAAGAATTTGGTTCTTAACCGATTTACATTAAATAACAAAAACCGCAGATTTCTCTGCGGTTTTTTAATTGAAATAAGAATTTATTGTTTTGTAGCTGCACCTGCTTTAATCTCTTTTGGGCTGTTGGCTTTTTGGATGTTTTCAAACCCGTCTTCCGGCATTAATACCGCGAGACTTCTCCCTTTAGAAAGATATTTTCTGGCAACATCCTGAAGATCCTTTACCGTAAGTGCCTTTACTTTATCCGGATAGTTCAGAATATTATATTGATCACTACCATCTACCTGATTTTGGGAAATCCCCTGTAGCCAGAATCCATTGTCTTTAAGGCTTGTTTTATATTCGTTGTATTCTCCCTCTTTATATTTATCAAGGTCTTTTTGCTCAGGGCCTTTATCTATGAATTTTTGTAATTCGCCCATTGCAATTTTTGTGAGTTTATCTACATTTTCAGGACCACAAGGGAAATTAATACTAAAATCATAGGCACTGTATGGAATTTTACTGAAGCTTCCTCCTGCACCGCCGCCATAAATACCACTTTCCTCTTCTCTTAGTTTTTCAAGAACTTTAATCGTAGCAACTTCACCAAGAGCTGAAAGTGCCATAGCCTCTTTCTCATTATAAGGAGCTTCTCCGCTATACGAGATTGTTACCAGGCTCTTCGGTTCTTTTCCCTTTTTATATACCTTGGTATATCCTCCTTCCACAGGTCTGTAACCTGTATCTTTAAATGTAGATGATTTTCCAGAGGTAGGAAGTGATGCAATATACTGCAGTACTTCCTTTTTAAGCTGCCCTTCATCTATGTTTCCTACAAAATAGAAGTGGAAATTACCTGCATTGGCAAATTTCTGTTTGTAGATATCATATGCTTTTTTATAATCTGTATTCGCCCAATCTTTTTCGGTAGGTTCAAGACCGGTAAATCTCGGATTTTTCTGATTGATAAATTTGGCATATTCATTAGAAAAATAATATTCCGGATCTGAATCTACATTAGCCAGTGCTGCAGACTTCTTTGTCTTATAAGCATTGAATGCATCAGGGTTGTAATTTAAGTCTGTAAAACATGCATAGATCAACTCCATAGCCGTTTTCAGATCCTTTTTCGAACTTGTTCCGGAAACGCCTTCTGTAAGACCTCCGACATAAGAGCTTGCAGAAACCTGTTTTCCAGCAAGATAATGCGTAAGATCTGTCTTGGAAAGCCCGCCAATTCCTGCTTCCAGCAAAGCATCGAAGGCAAATCGTGTTTTATGATAATCAGCATCCGGAATAACTGATACTCCTCCCAGGCTTACTGCTGCAAAAGCAATTTCATCATCTTTAAAATCTGTTTTCTTAAAAGTAACTTGAGCTCCGTTGCTTAATGTCCAGGTTGTAGTCCCCAGCTTAGCATCTGATTCTGTTTTTGCAATTTTACCTTCAGATTTGAATGGTTTTATTAAGCTTTCAGCCTTAGTTTTTTCTTCATAAGGTTTAAGGTCAGCCATTTTCACAGCATCGAATGTATTCAGAACCATTGCCTCTGTTGGCATTTTAATATTATCTTTTTTCGGGCCTGTAATTACGATCACCCTGCTGTCATCCTTTACCAGCTTTTTGATAATTCCATTGGTTTGTTCCAGTACTACGGCTGGAAGTACTTTTTTAATATGTTCATATCCCCAGGTAATTCCAGGGATTGGATCCTGTCTTAGAAAATTACCTACATATCCGTCAATCAGATCCCCACTTTGGTTCTTATCTTTATTGTTGTAAGCCCACTCATAAGAAGAAAGCAACTGTTCTTTTGCTCTATCCAGTTCAGATTGGGTAAATCCGAATCTTTTTGCTCTTTCCACTTCTTCCAAAAGGACTTTCAGTGCATTCAGCTGATCGCCATCTTTTGTAGCAGCTGATCCCTGAAATGCTTCTTTTGTTCTTGCATAAGTTCCTCCGTGGTATACCGAACCATACGTAAAAGGAGGATTTGTTGAGTTAACCAGTTCTGCCAATCTGCTGTTCAGCATAATATTCACAAGACCTTCTACAAGGCTTTGATCGTATTGCTGGACCGTTACATCCGGTTTGTATGTTTCAGAATCTTTGATGATAAACTGTACTCCGGAGCCTGTAGCGTCCGGATCTGTCTCAATAGCAACCAGTGCTTCTTTATGATTTGGAAGGTCAAAAGATTTTCTTTCTCTAGATTTTGAAGGGTTTTTATATTTGCTGAAATTATCCTTAATCTTTTTTTCAATTTCATCCACATTGATATCTCCTACTACGATAATTGCCATCAGATCTGGTCTGTACCAGTCCTGGTGGAATTTTCTGATCACATCAGGTTTGAAGTTTTCAATGATTTCTTTTTTCCCGATTGGGAGTCTCTCTGCATACTGAGATTTGTATAAAAGTTTCGGAAGGTATTTATCCATCATTCTCTTATCTGGTCCAAGACCTAATCTCAGTTCTTCCAGTACGACTCCTCTTTCTTTATCGATCTGTTTGTCAGAAAGTGTTGCATTAAATGCCCAGTCTTCCATCACTTTCAGTCCGGCATCCAGATTTCCCGGCTTATCCAGTGGAACAGGAAGCATGTAAACTGTTTCATCAAAACCGGTAGAAGCATTAAGGTGCTGCCCGAATTTTACTCCAATAGACTGTAAAAAGTCTACTAATTTGTTATCTGGAAAGTTTTTGGTTCCGTTGAAGTTCATGTGCTCCATAAAGTGAGCCAATCCTCTTTGATTCTCGTCTTCAAGAATAGATCCGGCATTGATCGCCAGACGGAATTCTACCTTTTTCTCGGGTAAAACATTTTTTTTGATGTAGTACTTCATTCCGTTGGAAAGAGTACCTATTTTTACAGAAGGATCCACAGGGATATTCTGTCCATAGACATTTACAGACATCAGGAAGATGACTGAAAACGAAGATAATATTTTTTTCATCTGCATTATTTTTTGACCCTCCAAAAATATCAATTCTCCCTACAAGTAGGCCTTTGCCATACGGTTAAATTCAAGTTAAAAAATTTAAATATTACAAAATGAACGCGAATTGTTTATTTTATCTTATTCAAAATAATTTTTCATTAAAAACATTCGTAAATTATTTAAAATAGACTCATTAAAAATAAGCTCATTTTCTTCGTTAAGCTAAAAATGCTATTGATCTACGGTTATATTATCCTTATTCAACAAAAAAAACCGTTGTAAAAAACAACGGCTTTCTTATTTTAAGTAAAAAAAATTAATTTGCTGCTCCTGGTTTTACAATTGCGGCTTCTACTTTTTTAGCTTCATCTTTTTTAGCTTTTTCCCAGCCATCTTCTGGCATTAGTGTCGCTACGATTCTACCTTTTGTAAGGTATTTTTTAGCAACATCCTGAAGATCTTTTACTGTAAGTGCTTTTACTTTATCCTGGTAATTAAGGATATCATATTTATCACTTCCATCCAGCTGGTTTTTAGCGATGGCATTCATCCAGAACATATTGTCTTTAAGTTCTGTTTTGTTGTCATTGTATTCTCCTTCTTTGTACTTATCCAGATCTTTTTGCTCAGGACCCTTGTCAATTAGCTTCTGAAGTTCTGCAATAGCACTTTTAGTCAGCTTATCTGCATTTTCCGGACCACAAGGGAAGTTGATACCAAAACTGTAAGTACCATAAGGTATTTTGTTCATCCCTCCTCTTGCACCTCCACCGTAGATACCGCTTTCATCTTCTCTCAGTTTTTCGAGTACCTTGATGGTAGCCACTTCTCCAAGAGCAGATAATGCTAAAGCATCTTTTTCATTGTAAGGAGCTTCTCCACTGTAAGAAATAGATACCATACTCTTAGGGTCTTTTCCTTTTTTGTAGACTTTTGTATAATCTCCGGTAATTGTTCTGTATCCGGTATCTTTAAACATAGTCGCTTTTCCTGATGACGGAAGGCTTGCAATATACTGAAGGACTTCATTTTTAAATTTCGCCTCGTCAATATTTCCTACGAAATAGAACTGGAAATTTCCTGCATTGGCAAATTTCTCTTTATAGATATCATATGCCTTTTTATAATCTGTATTAGCCCAGTCTTTTTCCATTGGGAATACACCGATAAATCTAGGATTCTTCTGGTTCATGAATTTTGCATGCTCATTAGAGAAATAAGCCTGAGGATTAGACAACAGGTTATTCAGCATGGCAGATTGCTTTTCTTTGTAAGCATTAAAGGATGCCGGGTTGTAATTTAAACTTGTAAAATAAGCATACATCAATTCCAAAGCTGTTCCTAGATCCTTTTGAGTGGTTCTCCCTGAAACACCTTCAAAAAGAGAGGTTACCATAGGATTTACCCCCACCTGCTTACCGGCAAGATAGTTGGTAAGATCTGCTTTAGAAAACCCACCTACTCCTGCTTCCGTTAATGCAGCAAATGCGAACTGAGTCTTATTGTAGTCAGCATCCTGAATAAGAGAACTTCCTCCTAAACTTCTTGCTGTAAATACGATTTCATCATCTTTAAAATCTGTTTTCTTGAATGTGACTTTCGCTCCGTTGCTTAATGTCCAGGTTGTTGTTCCCAGCTTAGCATCAGTTTCCGTTTTAGCAATTTTCCCTTCAGATTTGAAAGGCTTTACTAAATTCTTGATCGTTGCCTTTTCTTCATAAGGTTTAAGATCAGCCATTTTCACAGCGTCGAATGTATTCACAACCATCGCTTCTGTAGGCATGGTTACATTATCTTTTTTAGGACCTGTGATAACAATTACCCTGCTGTCATCTTTCACCATCTTTTTGATGATTTCGTTAGTTTGTGCAAGGGTAACAGACGGCAAGAAAGATTTTGTATCTTCATATTCCCAGGCAATTCCAGGAATTGGCTCCTGCTCCAGGAAGTGTCTTACATACTCCCCTACCAGCATATCACTTTCTGTCTTATCTCTGTTGTTATAAGATCTTTCAAGATTAGAAAGAATCTGAGATTTTGCTCTGTCAAGCTCAGACTGAGTAAATCCGAATCTTTTTGCTCTTTCCACTTCTTCCAGCAAAACTTTCAATGCGCTAAGCTGATTTCCTTCTTTTACCATGGCAAATCCCTGGAAAGCTTCTTTGCTTCTTGCATAAGTTCCTCCGTGATATACAGATCCGAAAGTAAAAGGTGGGTTTGTAGAATTGATCAGTTCTCTTAATCTGTTGTTCAACATTGTCGTTGACAGATTTTCCACTAAACTCTGATTGTATTGTTGAATGGTTACATCCGGTGTATAGGCATCAGCATCTTTCATGATAAACTGCACCATAGAATTGGTCGCATCAGGGTCTGTTTCAATCGCTACCAGAGTTTCTTTATGATTTGGAAGGTCAAAAGATTTTCTCTCTCTAGGTTTTGAAGGGTTTTTATATTTGCTGAAGTTATCTTTGATCTTTTTTTCAATTTCATCCACATTGATATCTCCTACTACGATAATTGCCATCAGATCCGGTCTGTACCAATCCTGGTGGAATTTTCTGATCACATCAGGTTTGAAATTTTCCAGTACGTCTTTTTTCCCGATTGGAAGTCTGTCTGCATACTGAGATTTATATAAAAGTTTCGGAAGGTATTTATCCATCATTCTTTTGTCTGCTCCCAATCCCAGTCTCAGCTCTTCCAATACAACTCCTCTTTCTTTATTGATCTGTTCATCAGAAAGCGTTGCATTAAATGCCCAGTCTTCCATTACTTTCAAACCGGCATCCAGATTTCCCGGCTTATCCAATGGGACAGGAAGCATATAAACCGTTTCGTCAAAGCTGGTGTAAGCATTAAGGTGCTGGCCAAATTTGACTCCGATAGACTGTAAAAAGTCTACTAATTTATTATCTGGAAAGTTTTTGGTTCCATTGAAGTTCATGTGCTCCATAAAGTGAGCCAATCCTCTTTGATTTTCATCTTCAAGAATAGATCCGGCATTGATCGCCAGACGGAAATCTACTTTTTTCTCAGGCAACGTGTTTTTTTTGATATAGTACTTCATTCCGTTGGAAAGGGTACCTATTCTTACAGAAGAATCCACAGGGATATTCTGTCCAAAGGCATTAGCAGACATCAAAAAGATGACCGCAAATGAAGATAATACTTTTTTCATGTTATTTGATTTTATTTACATGCTAAAAGTATCAATTCTTCACAAGGTAAAGAAATACTGCTTAAAAATTTATAGTTAAATTTGAGTTAAAATTATTAAAACACAAAAAAAACCGGGAAATACCCGGTTTTAATATCATAAAAAAGTGATTTTTATTTAAAATCAGCATCCGTAACTCCAGAATTGATTACAATTTTAGAAGTTTTGATAGTCATTTTCTGACCTCCACCTTCAGCATCTACTACCGCTGGAAACTGTAATCCGTCTACGGTCATATAACTTTTGATGGTAGCGTTACCTTCTCCTGCATTGGTTTTATACAAAAGTCCGGTTCCTGCATCAAAATAAAATTTTCCTTTGTCTGAAGACAATACGTTGTAGTCCTTCCCTTCCAGTTTTTCTGTTGATACAGTCTGGAAATTAGAAGCATCAAAAGCTAAAGCATCAATTGGCTTTCCTTTTTTCAGCTCGGCAATCTTATCAGCAGGAATATCCATTTTATTTCCCATCTGATCAAAGTATCCTTTTTCACCGTCAAAAAGCTGAATCATTTCTTTCCCCATCACCGATTGTACAGACCTGAATTTATTCCCTAATTTCTTGGTAGTCATTTGAATTTCCATTCCCTGTACACTCACAGTGTTGTCAATAATGGTAGATTTTACAGCCTCCAATTTATCTTTTCCACCTAATGCTTTGAAATAATTATCAACAACTTCTTTAGATGTCAGTTTAGATTTTGCAGCTTCTGTTTTGGCAGATGCAGCTCCTTTCTTCTGAGCTGCTGCAGGTACTGAAAAAAGTACTGCACAGAAAAACGGAATGATGATCTTTTTCATATTTATAATAAAGTTTAAAAAGTAAATATAGGAATATTGGCGGACATACAAATAAATAATAAGCAATGCGTAATAATTGACAAATGATTGGTGGTGATGATTGATTAATCTTTAGTAGAGATATATAATAAAAAAACCGTCAAAAAATTGACGGTTTTCAAATATTTATATCTGAGTATAATTATTTCTTAAGTTCTTCTAAAAATTCGTCGTGAGAAATTTTAGTTTCTTTTTTAGTGGCTTTTTCAAGAATTACATCTTTCAATTTAGCCATTGCTACTTCAGAAGAAATTTGTCTTACCTGCTCTTGGTCTTTCAACATTTCAACAGCATATTTCTGGATTTCCTCTTCACCTAAGTGGTGGATTCCGTAGATAGCCAATTGATTCTTCACCAACTGCTCAGCCTGTGCCAATACATCAGCATAGTCAAGGTTGATTTCGTTTTCAGTCATCAATTTACCTTCGATGATCTGGTATTTCAATTGGTTTTTCTCAGCTTCAAGAATTTCTTTAGCCTGCTCTTCAGACTGGATGTTCTGGTTAGAGAATAATAACCACTTCACAAGGAAAGATTCAGGAAGTTTTACTTCTTCTGTACCCGTTACTTGCTCTAATACTTTATTTACAAAGTGAACATCAGCATTTTGTTGGAAGTACTCGTCTAATTCAGTTTTCACTTTATCTTTAAGCTCATCTTCAGACTTGATGTTTCCTTCTCCGTATACTTTGTCGAATAAGTCCTGGTTAAGCTCAGCTAAATCTAATGAATAGAAGTCTTTTACTTTTACTTCTAATTCATTGTGGTGTAGGTGCTCAAGCTCTTCTTTGCTGAATCCTATTTCTTTAGCCAATTCTTCGTCACCTGCAAGAGTTTCTTTAGTTACTTTTACAGAACCGTCCATTTTCAAACCTTTTACCAATTTGAAAGCTTCTTTGTTTTCAGCAGTAATAGTAAGGTTTTTTGGGTGGTGGTGGTGCTCTCCTTCAGCATCTTCTTCTACAACCTGAGAAACCTCTAAGGCAATGTAAGAATCTTTAGTGATTTTATCTTGAGGAACCTGCTCAGCGAAACGCTTCTGCATGTTTTCAATACTCTTGCTGATTTCTTTGTCAGAAGCTTCTACTTTGTAGTGAGGAGCTTCATATTTAGCTAAATCTATAGTGAATTCAGGCTCATATCCTACTTCGAAAGCAACTTCTAATTGATCAGCATTGTAATCTAGTTCGTTTACTGGCTGAGGAACAGGCTGACCAACTAATCTTAATTTGTTTTCATTGATATAGTTGTTTAAAGCATCAGAAACTTGTTTGTTGATTTCTTCAAATGCAATACCTGCTTCATATTGTTTTTTAACCATACTCAAAGGCACTTTCCCTTTTCTGAATCCAGGAACTTGCGCATTTTTAGCATAGTTAATCAACTGCTTTTCTACTTTTTCTTTGTAGTCAGATTTTTCCAGTGTTACTGTAAGCAATGCACTTACGTCATCATGGTTTTGTGCGGTAACCTTCATTATTGATTAAAATTTTAGGTTGCAAAAATATGAATTTTTTATGAAAACCACCCACTTAAAATCAACTTATAACGCCAAATATTGTTAAATAAAAAACCACCGGGAATTCCGGTGGCTTTGTTAACAAGATTAAAGGATATATTAATTAATAATATTATAGTTTGCTTGTGCATCTGTTTCACCTCCTGTATGGGTTCCATATACGACTCCGTTTCCACTCACTGAAGAAGTTTCAGAAACTGTTACCGGCTCATGGAATAGTGTAAGAACCAGCTGACTAGCTGCAGAAGTATTTTTTACAGCAGTATTCACAACCCATTTTGTTTTCAATCCCACGCGGTTTCCGTCTGCTCTTGTAGAGCTGGCATCATCAGTACGTGTTAAAGTAATATCTGAGTTTGGAAAGTTATACACCAGGAAATGTTCATTTTTTGCATCTTTAATTTCCTGAGTAGCATCTTCATTACCATTCTTGAAAATTACTTCTACATTATAGGTATGTCCATTGATTAATTTAACATTCGGGTTTGTTGTACTATTAACCTGGTAATCATAAACAACAGGAGTTCCTGTAGCTTGATCCGTTACTCTTAAGAGAACATCTGAAAGTTCTTCCTGAGGAAGGTCATCTGCTTCATCATCACTTCTGTTACATGAAGTTAAGCTTAAAGAAACAGCGAAGAATAAAAGTCCTAAGATAAGAGTTGTATTTTTAAAAATATTTTTCATTTTTTTGATTTTAAGTAATTAAAATTGATATTTAAGAGTTAAAATAAAGTTTCTTCCCATTTCGTTGGAAAAGAAACGAAGTCTGTTCAGATAATCTCTGTAAGACGTGTTGAATACATTTCGAATTGAAAAGTCAACTCCGAAATTTTTAGACAGATTCACCCCTGTCTGAAGGTTCCAAAGCGAATATCCGTTTGGAGGTGTAGAAATATCTACGTCTTCATTGTAAGCATTTCCGTCAGAATCAAATAATCTGATTGGAACGTTATACACCGGAAATCTTGTTTGTTTTAAATAAGTATTGTTACTTACCGTAAAATAAAAGTTTTTCCATTCTTTTTTATTGAACTCCAATGAATTATTAAAATTCGGTGGCATCATTAAAATAAGAGGTACATCATTGGTCATATCCTGACCATACACATAAGATCCGCTTCCTTTATAGGTCAGATTATCCGTGATCTTAAGCTGAACATCCAGATCCAATCCATACATTTTCGCATTGATCTGCTGATAATTGTAAACTACAAAAGCCCCGCCCCATTGTGTATTCTGATATCCTGTAGGAATTTGGTTGATAAAATTCTGAGTATAAAAGAAATAGGGATTTACTGAAACATTCAATCCTTTTAAAATATTTGCTTTTACATCAGCCACTAAGTTAAACTGATTTCCCGTTTCACTTTTCATTCTCATATCTCCTCTTTCAATAATGGCTGCGGAATGGTGAAGTCCGTCTGCAAAAAGTTCTGCAACATTCGGAGATCTGGAAACTCTGGCATAATTGAATTTCAAGTTAAAATATTCAGATGGATGATAGACAAGCCCTCCATTTACAGAAACATTGTTATAGCTTAAAGAAGGGTTTGTAAGAATCCTGTTTTGGTTTATTCTTACTACAAAATCCGAATAATCTGCTGCATACTGTTTATTCCAGTCGCTCAGATCATACCATTTTGTTACGTTATAATGATCAAAATCATATCTTCCTCCCAATTCAAGATCCAGTTCGGGTGCAATTTTATATTTTAATACAGAATAAATTCCTGCATAATATCGGTCATAATTGGGAACAAGTCGTCTCGCCTCAGTCTGAGTATTGGAATAGTTGTTTTGATACCCTGCATTGATACCTGTTTCAAGATTCCATTTTCCTCTTTCTATCAGGTGATTCACATTCAGATCGTTGGTGATCAGCTCAAGATCCAAAGCCGGCTTTTTACTCAGTTCTTCTGTACGTCTGATATCATATTCTTTTCTATGATTGTACTGAAAACTATAAGTAGCTGTGATTTTCCCAAAATTTTCAAATCTTTTGTAAGCAGACACTTTAGCAATATGATGCTCGATTTCCTGTTTAGGATTATCAATATCATAACTAAAATCCCTTTGGTACACTGGTTGTGGCGCTGTAAGAGCATTACGCAAATCTTCAGAATTCCCTACATGAGAGCTTCTAAGAATTCCCACAGTGCTCTTTGTCAGATAATAATCAAATGAAAAACCTTTTTCAAATGTCATCTTCTGAACTCCAAAATTAAATCCGGAACTCTCCAGTCCGGTATTCATCAAGCCATACTCCGGAGCTTCAAGATCTCCCAGTTTTTTATAGCTTCCATTGGTTTTTATTGCCCAACCGTTTTCCCAGGTTTTTGCTAGTTTTACATTAAGATCAGCTCCTCTTCCGTTAGAAATCCCAGAAAGGGAAACACTCCCCATGATGGTATCTTTCTTAGGCAAAACCTGAGGCTGTAAAACAACAACTCCACCTACAGCTCCGCCTCCATATTTCAAGGCAGATGCTCCTTTTATCACATCAATATGTTCAAAATTATTGACATCTACATTGGGTGCATGTTCTACTCCCCATTCCTGTTCGGCCAGTTTTACCCCATCATTAAGAATGGAAACTCTGCTTCCATAAAGCCCATGAATAATAGGTTTTGCGATATTATTTCCTGTCTTAAGAACGTTAACACCGGAAATATTTGTTAAAAGATTTCCCAGGTTTTCGCTGACATTTCTGGAAATCATTGCTTTGTCAATGGTTTTCACAACCATGCTTCCATTGTTCTTATGACTTCCGTGAACCGTTACCGTTTCAATATCCTTGATATGATGCTCCAGGGTAATCACCAGCTGAACATCCTTATCAACTCCTATATTTTCAGTATAGTCATCGCAATCAGGATGCTGCGCAACGAGTGTATACTTCCCTGCAGGAATTTTGTCAAAAGAAAATTTACCATTCTTATTGGTTTTCGCTGTAAAGCTTCCGATTTTAATCACAGCATTTTCCAACATCGTCTTGTCGTGAAAATCCTGAACGGTTCCTTCTACAGTATAAGTTTTTTGTGCACTTGTAAATACTGATCCACAAAAGATCAGCAGCAGGCAATATATCAATTTCATTGTAAATAGATTGATTGCGTACCCTTTCAATAAGGTACATTTTTCGTTAAAATTTGTGGGAAGGGTTGGTTTAATTGTAAAAAGTATAATGTCTAATGAGAAGTTAGAGGTTAGAAGCTAGAAATTAGTAATTGAACATTATTCAAATATCAATTACAGATTAGCCGTTGTTTTTCCTAACAACTTTACACCTTAAGCTTTAAACATCAAATTTGAAGCATTAAACATTGAACTTTAAAGTAAAAAACTTTAAACCCTATAGAATCTAAGAATTATGAAATTGCGGGAGGTCCCCGAAGCTGAAAATTGAATTTGGTCTGAGACCAGATTTTCTCCTGAACGGCGATGATTTGTTTTACTTCATGGCTGTAATGCTCGAAAGTAAAACTGAATTCTTCAGGAGCTAAGGTATGTCCGGTAACCAAAAAGTGGCAGGCCAGACAATCGCCAGCTTTCTCTTTAGTAACAGCTTTCGTCACTGTATTCTCCACTTTTTTAAGATTGAAAGCCTTAAAATAGTCGACAGAATCGTGATGGTGAAAGCTCTGAGAAAGCAGCGCGAGGAAATATACCCCAAACAATAGCTTGGAGATAAAACTCTTTAAATTTCTGCTTTCTTTAAAAATCATGGTTCAAAATTATGAAAATAATTTAATTGTTTCCTTAAACTTTTATTAAATTACTTTGCAACTATTGATAATATGTAGTAATAAATAAGGTTCTGTTACAAAAAATGCTTCATAACTTTTAGTTGATGAAGCATTTTTATTTTATTTTTAATCAAGTTGGGTTCCAAGATATTCCCACTCCTGTAGTGCTGTGTCCAGCTCTTCCTTAGCTTTATTGTATTTCTCTAAGGTTTCATCTGAAGGGTTTTCTTTGGCAAAAGAAGCTTCCATTTCCTCTACTTTTGTTTCAAGCTCAGAAATTTTCTCTTCTACTTTTTTGATTTTATTCTGAATATTTTTCTGCTCTTTACTCACAATATTAGAAGTCTGGCTGCTGCTCACGGCTGGTTTTTCTTCTACTTTCTTGGGTTCTACCTTTACTTCCTGGTGAAGTTTGGCTTTTTCTGCAGAAATCTCTCTAATCGTTTCTTTTTGTCTGTACTCAAGATATTCGTTGATATCTCCAAGGAATTCTTTCATTTTCCCATCACGGAATTCGTAGATCTTATCACAAAGTCCCTGTAGGAATTCCCTGTCGTGAGAAATCACAATCAAAGTTCCTTCAAAATTCTGCAATGCCAGCTTGATAATTTCCTTAGACTGAATATCAAGGTGATTGGTAGGCTCATCCATAATCAACGTATTGAAAGGACGAAGCAATAGTTTACAAAGTGCCAGACGGTTTCTCTCTCCTCCGGAAAGTACTTTTGTTTTCTTAGAAACGGCATCTCCCTGGAATAGGAAAGATCCTAATAGGTCTCTTACCCTAGGTCTTGTCTCTTCTGTTGCAGCATCTTCTGCTTCTTCCAGAACAGTTTTATTAGGGGTTAAGACCTCTTCCTGATTCTGAGCAAAGTACCCGATATTCACATTGTGACCTAGATTCCAGGTTCCTGAATAATCTTTAATATCTCCTGCTAAAATTTTAGCTAAAGTTGTTTTTCCCTGTCCGTTCTGTCCTAAAAGAGCAATTCTGTCTCCTCTCTGAACAATGAAATCTACATCATCAAAAATCTGCTTCTGCCCGTAAGCTTTCCCCATATTTATTGCTTCAAAGATCACTTTCCCCGGAACCATAGATTGTACGAAACGAATGTTGAATTTTGAAACGTCTTCATTGTCAACTTCGATACGTTCTATTTTATCTAATCTTTTAATAAGCGACTGTGCGAAAGATGCTTTTGTAGCACTTGCACGGAACTTATTAATGTTGTCTTCCATCTGCTTGATCTCCGCATCCTGATTCTTTTTAGCCTGAATCAGTTTTTCACGGCGATCCTCTCTCATGACCAAATACTTGGAGTAATTGGCTTTATAATCCTCAACTTTTCTATTGTTGATATCGAAAGTACGGTTACAAACCGCAGTCATAAACTGTTTATCGTGACTTACAAGAACAATAGCTCCCGGATAGTCCTTCAGGAAGTTCTCCAACCAGATGATGGATTCCATATCCAGGTGGTTGGTGGGCTCATCGAGAAGCATAATGTCATTCTTCTGCAGAAGTAATTTTGCCAATTCGATTCTCATTCTCCATCCTCCGGAAAATTCATCGGTGATTTTTTGGAAATCATCGGCTTTAAACCCTAAACCAAATAACACTTTCTCCATGTCACCTTCAAGATTGTAGGCATCATGGTTCATCAAAAGGTCATTCAGTTCGGTCATTTTATTAATCAGATCTGTATAAGAATCACTTTCATAGTCTGTTCTGACAGTCATTTGGTGATTCACCTCCTCAAGCTCGTTTTTCCATGCATTAATCTGTTCGAAAGCCTGCATCGTTTCAGCCCAAACCGTTCTTCCTTTTACGAAATCAAGGTCCTGTTTCAGGAAACCAATGGTAATACTTCCTTCAGTGACCACTTCTCCTTCGTAGAAATTAATTTCTTTGGACAGCATTTTCAATAAAGTGGATTTCCCCGCTCCATTTTTACCTACCAGACCTACTTTATCATCCTTTTTAATGGTGAAATTGACATTTTGAAATAAATAATTTCCTGAATGATGTAATCCTAAACTTTGAACCGAAAGCATTTTAATTGATAATTAGTAGTGAATAATGAATTTTCGCCCGCAAAAATACGTAAAAAGAAATGAATAGCCCAGAAATAAAAAAAGCGACCTATTTTAGATCGCTTTTTCCTTTAATGTCACTGATGTATAAAATTTTTTATCCAGCGGTAAGCGGGGGTGTTTTTCTTCCCGATTCTACCATTGCAATCATCTCTACAAGGGTTTGTGCACCCTCTTTGTAGGTTACCTGCTTGATCCCGTGGTGAGATCCTATTTCATGTTGCAATTCGTTCAAACTAGTAGCCTGAGCCATAGTCATTTTTTTACTGCCATTTTTGATACTGATCTCGTATTCAAAAGTCTCTAAAAGTTTTTTTGCTTTTTTAAGCCATGCTGAAACTGTCATAGTTATTTTGTTTTTGGGGTGATTGAATGATTGGATATAAGGCTTTTCATATTTCGCTTATATTCCTGTTTTTATTTTGAAGCTTCATAAAATGAACAGTTCAAAATAACGAGAATTAAAATCCAAAAACTACAGTATAATGTACCAAATTTAAAACTAAGTAATTCTACTTAATTGATAATCAATATATTCAAAGAAAAGGAGACACCTGAATGATGTCCCCTAACCTAAATTTAAAACTGAGAAGTGATAGCGCTAATTATTAATTCCATTTAACTTGATAGTGGAGGATGTTTTTAAAATTGAACGAATCCAAATATCATTGTTGGGAACGCTTGTTCCATACAGAAAATCTGCTACAAAGCTGTCTTCCGGCAAATGAAGTTCTACGGAAAGCCTGGCTTCACTGGTCTGATCTACAGAGGTACTGCTGGAAACATTTAATCCGTTATTGATCAGTTCAATATTAATTTCCCGAGGCGTTCTATTCTGGAAAATATCATTGTATAAGCCAAAATTGGAAGAAATATGGGTATAATCTGCAAATCTTCCGAAATCATAGATCGGTTTTTTATTGATGGAAAGATCTTGTATATATTCTTTCATTTTGCTATAAAAACGGTTGAGAAAAGAATGTTTATTATAATCTGTTCCAAAATAGGCGTCGCTTTCGGTGCTGAAGATGGACAATATTGTATTGGTCTCATCCATCATGAGCTTTCCGTATACTTTTGAAAGATCATTGTATACTTTATCCCGGCATACATAAGCCTGGGAAAGCCCTTCTTTTGTTTCAACTTCATAGCTGGAAAGCAAAGCGTCCCAGATTTTATTTCCTTCAGCATTCGTTTTTGCATTTCTGATATCTGAAACATAACTATGCAGATCATCAATATTCATGAAATCTGTAGAAATATAAACAGATTGTGGCCCTTCCAGATAGCCGCCTCCTATATCTGCATGATCACCGGGTACAAAGATTTCTTTCCAAACTGATGACTGCTTTTCAGATTTCTGGTCCTGCATTTCTTTTGAATTCTCAAAAAAACCGGTAAGCGGGAAAAAAAACCGACTCTCATTCACTGCACAGATGTGCAACGCATTCTCTACCTGGACAGGAACGCTCAGATTATAAGTATTGAAAGGCTTGGATTCTACAGTATCAAAAGCTCCTAAAAATTTTATCCTGCAATTTTCCAGAGAATAATAAGTTAAAAGATAGTTGCAGAAAGTTCTTGCCAGCATCCCTCCTCTGCCAAATCCATAGATATAAAAATGATATTCCTTTGTCTGATCAAGAGCAATCTGCCGTACAAATTCCTCTGCTTTCTGAAGCTTATCGTCAGAAGAATATCCATTGCCGTACGGTGGGTTTGCACATGTTGCCATTGCAAAATTATTATCTTCACTGCCTGCTACAGTTCCAATTCCTTCGATATATATTTTTTCATCACCAATAAATAAACTGTATAATTTATAGATATTAGTGAAGTTGCCATAGTAGCTTTCATTATTATTCAGCGGTTTGTCCGGTGAAAGAATATTTACCCCATTATTTCCTGTACCGTCGAAGAAAATCCCGACGGAAATCACTCTACTGCCATTCATGTTTTTACTTTAATTTTTATTACAGATCTTGTTTGTGTTTTTTTCAACTAAAATCCCTAAAAGAGACATTTCAAAATAACAGAAGAAAAGCAAGGTTAACTAGAGTGAAAAGTACTAAATAAAAAATTCCGTATTTCTACGGAATCAAGTTATATTTTTTCAAGGGAGTAAATATTGTTGACAATGGCATAAATAACTATCCCTACTGTATTTTTTGCTCCTATCTTCTCCAGAATACGTTGTCTGTGACTTTCTACGGTTCTGGGACTGATAAAGAGTTTTTCTCCTATTTCATTGTTGGTAAACTCCTGACAGATCAGTTTTACAACATCTTTTTCTCTTTCGGAAAGCTCATCTTCTGTCTCAAAAAGGGAATTTTTCTTGGCAGTACTGTTCATGTACGTAAACAGCATTTGATGATCTTCCGCTGTAAAGAAAACTCCGTTTTTGTCAACCATCGTAATGGCGTCAATAAATGTTTTTTTATTTGAGTTTTTTGGAAGAAATGCTGACACTCCCAGTTTCACCATATATCCGAGGATAGAGGTCTTATAATGGGATGATAGAATAATAATTTTAAGATCAGGATGTTTTTCTTTTAAGATTTCTACCAGTTCAAAGCCATTCATAGGTTTCATCTGAACATCTACAAGAGCAATATCAGGAAATTCATCTTCTGAAAGTTTTTCGAGGTCTACTATAAAATCGGGGCCGTTATCTGCGGTAAGGCATACCGATATATTTTTTTCATTGGACAGCAACATTTTTACCCCTTCGAGGATCAGCTGTTCATCATCAATCAGTGCTAGTTTGATTTGGGAACTCATGATGTTTTGGAATTTTTATGATTAAACGACTTCCTTTATTCGAAAAAGTTTTTTTCCATTTGTGTGTTGCATTCATAGATTTGATACGGGATTCAATATTTTTAATTCCCATTCCTTTTTTTACGTCTTCATATTCGAAGCCTTGTCCGTTATCGGAAATAATGACCGCCATATTTTCAGGATAATCTTTAATATAGATCCAAAGGTCTGTTGCATTTGAATGCTTGATCACATTGGTGGTAAATTCCTGAATAATCCTGTACAGCTGTACTTCTACAAAAAGATCTTTTTTTTCATATCCCGGCATTACCTGCAGGGAAATATTAATTTTGTGGGAAAGGTTGGATATTAATTCTTCAACATATAAAACCAGCCCCACCGATTCCAGATTTACAGGATATAATGAATGAGAAATACTTCTGGCAGCATCAATCAGGGAAGACATCTGGCTATAGATATTTTTTTTGATCAGATCATCACCCTGGGTATCAAGATTATTCAGCCATAAGGAAAGAATATTGAGTCGGTTTCCAATGTCGTCATGGATCATTACTGCAATTCTTTTTCTTTCTTCTTCCTGGGCTTTAATGTTTTCCAGTACTAATTTTTTCTGGTGCAGAACTTCCGCTTCATGCTGTACATTTTTCTCCTTAATAATTCTGGTTATAAAAGCTCTGTAAGCAAGCAGAATAAACGATACTATAATTGTTATGGTAACAATTATAAGAATAAGCAAATTGATATTTAAAGTTACTTCTTTAATTTGATAAATGTATATAAAAATGAACAGTACAAAATACTCGAAAGAATATTATTGGCACTGAGAATAATATAATAGTCGTTTTCTGAAAGGTTGGCTATCTGGTGCTGGATGATAAAGATAAACACTGAAACAGAATAATAGAAAAAAATACTGGCATCTACGAGAAGAAAACGGTTCTGTGCAGACGTATTTTTAATCTCACGGATCAGCATAAACCCGGAAAGGCAAATGATTATAATATTGGAAACTACTTTCGCAATATCAGCATTGGAAGGGTAATCAAATCCATATTTCGAGATCATAAAAGCCACCGCTAGTGAACCCATAAGACCAAGAACAAATTTTGGCCCATCCAGTTTTCTGATAAATAATCCTGTCAGCAGAAAAAATTCCCCGGCAATGTAGAAGGGATATAGAAATGAAGTATCATTCAGCCTGAAGACATAGGGCAATACCAGATTCAGGAGTTCAATAAAAAAAAGAAAAGCAATACAATAAAAATACTGCTTTTCTTTAGAATTCAATATGCGATATTTTGCTGCTCCCAAAAGTATAACAGATAGAAGCAGTCCATAATTCAGGAATAAAATTACCTTATAAAGTTCGGCCATTCCTTGAGTATATTATTTTAAAATTCACATCCAACATCTACATCCGGTATACGGCAGATAGGAGGACATGGTTTTGCCCAGTCATAGGTATTTGAAATGGTCTGCGCCCCAGCCACTGTATTGCTCTTAGGGTTTTCAATGAAAGAGATAAAAATAAGGGTTACCAGCATTTTTCCATAAATATCATTGTATTTAAGGCCAAAAGAGCAGGTAATACTTGTTAGGTTTTCATCTGAAAGACAAAGGTCTGCTGTAGGAACATAGAATTTTCTGAAAATTCCGCTTCCTTTATCTTGTCCACATTCTTTGTAAAACCAATCCATACCTTCATTTCTCCAACGCTCAATAGCATTTACTGCAATATCCTGTTCAAGAATCGGCGTACTGGATATAGGAAAAGACATATTGGAATCTTTCTCTGTTTTTTCAAGACTTTTGGAAAGAACTGCATTTTTAACAACAGTATATTCCTGGATTTCCTGAAGCCTCACGTCTTTCTCCAGTTCGGTAAGAAAGCTGTATGGGTATTCTCTTAAGTCTATTTTTGTTCCCTTATCATTCATAGGATAAAGAATCATAATCAAACGCTCTTTATACACCCCTATCGCTGAACAAAATTCTTTATATTCCTCAAAACCTTTCATCCATTCAAGGTGTTCTCTGGAAATTCTAAAAACATAATTGGTGGGAATAAGACTCTGAATTTTGGAAAAATCAGAAAAGCGAGCTTTCCACTCACCTGCTGCAGTTCTACATTCTTCCACAGGAAGCATGTAGTCTACAATGTTTAATGTTGTCATAAGCATAGTTTTTTGGTTGTATAAAAGTATATAAACTAAATATGCTATGCAAGAAGATTTTTATTAATAATTTTTCACCGTAATATGATAACAGCTCTGCTGTCTTTCTTTGATATAATAGATTCTACCGGCCTTTTCATAGTACTTCAATACCTTTTCAAGAGCAGCTTCCATTTTTGGATTGTACTTCAGAACGTTGTTGAATCTTATATAAGAAATATCAAAAGAGTTGCCGTAATTATGAGAACTAATCCCTAGTGAGGCATTAAAGTTTACTCTTCTCAGTCTGCACTGGTCTTCAAGGGTTCTGGTGATGGACGAAACGGTGAATGTACCTCCTTTTGTGTCTTTACTGAACTTTGAACCTATTTTCTCCAAAGTAGCTTTTGCTTTTGAAACCATATAAGCCCTGCTGTAATCAAGTCTCTGGATCTGATATCCTTTACTGGTCTTTTTTATTTTGTGGAATTTCCCATTATTGATATACTTCTGTACTGTTTTGGAATCTTTCAGAAGCTGTATTCCGAAACTCTTTGAGGCATCAAGATGAGGTTTATAAAGTGGTGTAGGCTCCACCTTCAATACAGTAGCAAAATCATAGCAGGGAAAAGATTTCTTTGCCGTCTGCGAATCGTGTAAACTATAAATAAAAGGTACGAAGACCACACAAAAAAACTTTCTCATTCACCATCCTTTAAAATTACAAATGAAAGATAAAACATTTATGTTATCTCTTCCAAAACCGACTATAACACTCTTTAAATAAATCCCAAACAAACTTCACACCAAATTATTGATTTTATAATTTTTGTTCCCACTTTTTTGAAATATTTTTTCAGTTTTAACTTTTTACTTTAAGATTTAAATTTTACATTTGAGATACATTAAACAATAAACAACATGATAAAAAAACTTTTCGCTGAATTTTTCGGCACATTTTGGCTTGTTTTCGGAGGTTGTGGAAGCGCTGTTTTCGCAGCTGGTGTTCCAGACATTGGCATCGGACTTTTAGGAGTTGCCTTGGCCTTCGGTCTTACTGTTCTTACTATGGCTTACGCTGTAGGACATATCTCAGGAGGACATTTTAATCCCGCAGTTTCTTTTGGACTTTTAGCAGGGGGAAGATTTCCTGCCAAAGATCTTATCCCTTACATTGTAGCCCAGTGTCTGGGAGCAATTGTTGCTGCAGGATGTCTGTATACAATCCTTAACGGAGCAGGAGCAGTGGAATTCTCAAAACCCGGAGATTTCGCCACCAACTTCTACGGAGAGGCCGTTTACAACGGAAAGGCTTTCAGCATGGGGGCTGCATTCCTGGCTGAGTTTTTATTAACCGCTTTCTTCCTTATCGTAATCATGGGAGCTACGGATAAGTGGGCCAATGGTAAGTTTGCCGGTCTTGCTATCGGTCTTGCACTTACTTTGATCCACCTGATCTCTATTCCGATTACAAATACTTCTGTAAACCCTGCAAGATCGCTTTCACAAGCAGTCTTCATGGGAGGAATTGCCATGTCACAGCTTTGGCTGTTCTGGGTAGCTCCTATCTTAGGAGGAGTTGTAGGAGGATTGATCTACAAGTTCTTACTTCAGAGAGACACTGCAGAAATCGCAGATTAATTTTAAAAATAATAATCAAGTATAAAATCCTGTCAGGCGGCAGGATTTTTTTATTTTTCTGTTCTTGAGTTTTTTGTAAACACAAAGTTTTTATGAAGAAGGATTTTTATTTAAAGTGGTAACGACTATGCCACTGATGAAACTAGTAATACACCAGCTTAGTAAGAATCATTTTCATTGGTTCCACCTTTGCATTCTCAAAATTTAAAAATAGAAAATCATCTTTATTTTATTTTTTTGATGTCAAAAGGGTTTTTGAAGATGAGTTCTTCTTGTTTTCCTTTTATTTCCATCTTACGCTGGAGGAGATTGAGTGCCATTTTTCTGATAAAAAGGTCTTTATCATTCAGTTTCCAATAAGAATCTTCGTGAAGCTTTTTAGGCTGGCGGATAAGGTAAAATTCAGTTTCCCAGGTATCTACATTATGGTAAAATTCGATAATCCCGCAATGCTCAGGGATAAGAGCAGCATCTACCATTCCCATCGGGAGCAAAAAGCTGAAAGCATTACAGATATAGTCCCCACAGGAAATTTTATCGTGCTTCAGAAATTTTTCTCCGGTATCTTTATTGAGATATGATTTTTTGAAATCATTTTTAAAATCACTTTTTGACAGCTTGATCTCTATTTCATGACTTCCACCTTCTGAATCGATGGTCAGTATATCCGCTTCCCAATCTGCCTGAAAATAATTAGTCAGTACGATCTCTTTTTCAAAATCGCAATGGGCATGGATGTAGGCATGTGTAAGTTCTTCTATTTTGATCATTGATATAATTGTACAATGGTGAATTTTTATTTTATCAAGTCAACAGTGAATTGTGCTAAATGCTATTTTCACTTCACGGATAAAATTCACAAGTGATCTATCCTTTTTCCTAGCTTACCAATAGGCTGCATCCTCTGATATCAGAGTGATCTATCCTTCCTAATACCTGAAACTTATCCCCTTCTATTTTCCCAAGATCCTGTGTTGCAATAAATGAGCAAGAATGGGTATTGGCAAGATCAATGATATTAATAGCCCCCGTTCTTCCTTCTTTTTCATAAGCCAAAGGGTCTTCTGCATTCCGAACCATGATTCTCATCCAGTTTGGACATTTATATTCATTCTTTCCAAGTGAATAAGCCTGTGAAAGCAGTTCCGTCATAGAATATTCAGAATAAATCTTTTCTGTTTTAAGACCATTCTGCAAGATTTTCAGCAATTCATCTTTGGTCATTTCTTCTTTTCGCCCCTTCATTCCTCCGGTTTCAATCACTATTAAATTTTCTGGAAAGTTTAGGGATTCTTCCCTTTGTTCAGAATGACAATAGTCTAAAAAGTCAAGAAGAGCAAAAGAAACTCCAAAGAGAATGACCTTTTTATCCTGTAATGTGTTCAAAAGGTCAAAGAGTTCAGAATGGTTATAAAGGAAATATCCATTTTCCGGCTTAGCCGATTTTTTCATAAGATAATCCACCATATAAATAAGTGATGAGTTCTGTTTTTCCAGATAACTAGGAAGTAATCCCAGGAAAATAAACTCTTCAGGTTTTCCTATAAACTGTTCAAAGCTTTTATAAATACTCTCTTCATAAAGTTCCGGATCTGCAATAAAATGCTTTGAAAGATTCATCTGTGTGGTTCCTGAACTTTGAAAAAACAAATCTGTACTCACATTTTTATCCAGAATCAGATGGTTTTTAAACATTTCTATTGGCAAAAACGGAATTTTCACCAAGCTGTCTACCTCATCAGGATTCACCTTCAGAAAGTCTACAAATTTCCTGTATATTTCAATATTTTCATATTGATATCGAAATGTTTTCAATGATGCATTCAGAAAATCCTGTTCAGTCTGTATGTTGAATATATTTTTCAATTCCATAAACTTTTTGAGCTTATTACTCCCTCACTATGAAGCAATTATAAAGATAAAACAATGTTATTTAATAATTTTTTAATGTATCAAATCTATTTTGGTCGACTTATTGCAAGTATTTATTTGGAATATGGATTAAAAACAAGAATCGGTTTCGGCCCATTCGAAGATTACCTCTTTTTAGGGGTAATTTTTTTTTGCTTTATTTTTCAAAAGTCTTCAGTTCAAAGTCCTTTTCGAAAACCCCATAAGTAAAATAGGAAATCCAGTCTCCAAGATTGATATATTTTGAATTCTGTTCCAGATCCAGCACCATAGGCAGATGTCTGTGCCCATAGATAAAGTAATCGATCTTCTGGGTCTTCAGCTTTTCTTTGGAATAAATAATCAGAAACTCTTTATCTTCTCCCAGGAAAGCTTTGTCTTCTTCTCCGGAAATCATTTTATTTTTTTGAGAAAGGTAGAGTGCAACTTTCATTGCAATATCAGGATGAAGCCATTTGAAAAACCACTGTGCCACAGGATTGGTGAATAATTTCTTCATTCTTTTATATCCTTTGTCTCCAGGTCCCAATCCATCTCCATGTGCCAGCAGAAACTGCTTCCCTCCCATTTCAAAATATTGTTTCTGATAAAAAACAGTACATCCTATCTCCTCTTCCAGATAATCTTTCATCCACAGATCATGGTTTCCAACAAAGAAATAAATATGAATTCCTCTGTCTTTAAGCTCTGCAATTTTCCCAAGCACCCGGACATATCCTTTAGGAATAACATGTTTCCATTCATGCCAGAAATCAAAAAGATCACCCATTAAAAACAAAACCTGAGCATCTTCTTTGATCTCATCCATCCAACGTATAAATTTATCCTCACGCACCTTGCTCTCCTTCGGCGTAGGAGCACCAAAGTGCTGATCTGAAGCAAAATACACTTTTTTTCCAGGTTCTAAATTAATTATCGTCTTTAACACCTTCTGAGTTTTGTGGGATATAATTATTGATTATCTTCTGCAAACCATTCTCCATAAGAGTTTTCTGTCTCATGAAGTTTAAGATAAGCTAAAGAAATTCCATCAGGAAGTTTTGATTTAACTTTCGCAGCAATAGCATACAGCATGTTTTCACAAGTTGGCTGGAAGCTGCAGTAGATTACTTTATGTCCTTTCTGTTCAAGATCATCTCCCAGTTCTTTGTGTGGAGACAGTGCATTGACAAGAACCGAATGGTCCCATACATCTACGATCTCAGATTTTACGATACTTTTGATATCTCCGAAATCTACCACCATTCCATTTTTAGGATTTTCAATATCATTGATCGGTTTTCCTTTCACTGTCACAAACAGCTTGTAGGAGTGTCCATGCATATTTTTACATTTCCCATCGTAGTTGTAAAGCACGTGAGCAGTTTCGAATGTAAAAATTTTTGTAATACGTATCATAGTGCAAAGATATGACAAAACCGCTTAACACAGAAAAGACTGTTTCTATTACGGTGATATTTACCTATTCTTTTTAGTCGATTTTGATGGTTACATTATCATCAACGTTGATTGCGTTGTAAGATAGAATGAATAAGAGGTTGAGCAAACACTTATTCATAATTATTGGTACTATTATGTTAATCTATTATTTTCCGGGACTTAATTCATCTGTTTCAAAGCCCATTTCATTCAAATAGATGAGTCCGTCCTGTATTTCAATTGGATTTGTACCAGACCATCCATTTTTTATGCCCTGCAAAATAAGCTGTCTTATGTATTTGGGTTCATTAAGATTTATTACATCCTCAGAATCAGTTATTTTATTTTTTAGTTTAATCCCTGATTTTAAAGGCTGTCCGATGATATAATACTCAACCGTTACAAACTGAATGATCAAAGGTGTTTTTTTCTGGCCGCTTAAAAAGACTTTCAATGTCAAAGTATTAGTGTCTGTCTCAAAATGAAATTGATCTGTAACGATGTACAGATATTCCTTATTATCAATGACTATTTTTCTTAATTTATTTTTCATTTCGTGCTTTTCAGTCCATCTATTTCAAATCCACTTATAACTTTGCAAATATTATCTGATCGTTTTTTCAAATCTGTTAATAATTTTATACTCTTTATCTTTCATGACAATATCATAATTTCCTTTATCAAGGATTAAAAAACGATTGTCCTTAGAGGTAATAATTTCAATGATGTCTGTGAGGTGACTGGCATTATGAGGAGCTTCATTGATAATGATCACCTTTTCATGATCTGCTTTTTCTAAAATATAGTCCTGGGCATTGACAGGAATAAGTTTTGTAAATTTCAAACTATCCGCAGTACTCAGTTTTTTCACGCTCCCAAAAGTGGTATCCCAACTTTCCAACGCCTGCTTATATTGTCCACTTATTGAATAGTATGTTGCTCCCATCTGGCTTTTCCAGGATTAACTTTGGCTAGAGTCTGTCACCTTTTCATCCGAAAACCAGTAAGGATTTTCCTGACTATAGCCAGTGAATAAAAGAGTTTCATGTTATTTAGTTTTTGATTGAATATTATATCGTTAAAATAAAAACCAAAGCTCTATTCCATACTCTGATTTTAATTATTTTATCTGTTTAAAAAAATTTCTCCAGCCAGTCGCTCTCCAGACGTTTGATCTTCTTGGTTTCCGGATCAAAAAGAATCCAAAGGGTACTTGAATCTACCACCAGCTCATCATTGCAGTAGAATTCTACTTTTCTGGGCTGTTTGGCCCCTTCAGGATTCATGGGACAGGTTCTTACTGTGATGACATCATTCAGATAAACCTGTTTTTTGTATTGTATATGGTGATCCAGAAGCATCCAGGCATCATTCACATATTCGGTTTGATGTTTTAGAAGATCCCAATGTTCTGCTGCTATTTCTTCTACCCAATGTACATATTGTACATTATTCACATGATTGTTCTGATCTATATGCTCTTCTGTTACCTTTATCTGTTTTTCGTACATTAAATTCATTCTCCTGAAAGTTTACTCAAATTTATCATTTTAAAATAAAAAAACGGATTCAGATCCCTGATTCCGTTTACAATATTTAGTATATTGAAGTTCTTATTTAGATTTTCCAGCAGGTTTAGCAGCTGTTGTTGTTCCTCCTAATTTAGTTTTCACAAGACTTGTGATGTCCTCACTTCCGTCAGTGTAAAGAAGATTATTGTTATCCTGTGATGCTGTATCAAATACATAGCTCAGGTTTTTTTCTTTAGCTACCGTAAAAATAGCAGTTCTTACCTTTTGCTGTAATGGACTAAGCAATTCATTCTGTTTATTAGAAATATCCTTAGCAGCCTGTCCTCTTGTTTCTTCAATTTTTTTACCCAGAGTCTGTAATTCCGTCTGTGCAGCAATCAGTTCTTTCGTTACAGCTTCTTTATTAGCCTCACTTAATGTTTTTTCTTTATCCTGTGCTGTTTTCAGTTTAGTCTGATATTCAGCGATCAGTTTTTCAATTTCAGTCTGCTTGGTTTTCGTAAAACTATCAATAGTTGCTCCTATCGTTTTCACTTCAGATAAACTTGCAAAAACTTCTTCCGTGTTCACACTTCCAATTTTCTGTTGAGCATTTGCAGCATTTGCCGATAATGTTAATCCCGCTGCAATAAAAAGTACCTTAGTTAAGTTCATTTTTTTTATATATTTTTTTCAAAAAACTTCTGTTTTTTTCGTTTCCAAATATAATACAAATTTCTATTAATTATCACCTGTGTTTTTTCAGCTTAAATAGGGCGAGAAATAGCTTGATTATCAAGAAAAGGATCATTCCTAATGATATTAAAACCTTCCCCAAAAAGCTGAGAAAGGTTTAATATCAAAAAAAATATGGAAAAAAAATGACTAATGAAATTGTGCGGTTTCCGTAGAATCTTTCATGGCTAAGGCAGCAGAAGGATGTTTATAATAAGAATACTTCTAGTATATAAGTTGAAAACTCTACATATATTTGATTGATAATATCTAAACTTATGGAAAAACAAAATACAGGCACCCCATTGGAATATTCTGATTCAAAATATTTTGTTTATTTTGAAGTATATCCTTCTGAAATAAGTAAACTGAGAAAAATTATTCAGCAAATTGAGGGTGAGAACACATTGATGCTGGAACAGGAATTCGGAATAACTTGTAAAATTAACAATCAGGCAATTCCTGAAATTGTTCGTGAGCTTTCTGCTCATAATATTGCTGTTTATGGAGTTTTGTCGAGTAGTTTATTGAAAAGAAGTAAAAACTACTCAATAGACAATCTATCTTAAATTAATTGGATGAATTATCAGAGTATTACAAAATAAGCTTCTTTATCATTAAACCCTTTCTCAAAAAATTAAGAAAGGGTTTTAATTAACATCAAAAAAATAGAAAAAAAATGACTAATGGAATTGTGCGGTTTCTGTAGAATCCTTCATCGCTACAGTAGCTGAAGAGCCGTTCGTAACAACATTCTGTACTTCATCAAAATATCCCGTTCCTACAAAAGACTGGTGCTTCACCGCTCGAAATCCTTTCTGCTGCAAAGCAAACTCACGCTCCTGCAGTTCTGAATATCCGGCCATTCCTCTTTCTTTATAGGCTAAAGCCAATTCAAACATCGCTGTATTCAAAGCATGGAATCCTGCCAGCGTAATAAACTGGAATTTGTATCCCATTTTAGCCAGCTCTTCTCTGAAAGTAGACATTTCCTCTACGCTCAACCTTGCCGCCCAGTTAAATGAAGGGGAACAGTTATACGCAAGCATTTTACCCGGGAACTTTGCATGAATTCCTTCTGCAAATTTTCTTGCCTGTTCCAGATCAGGATTTGAGGTTTCCATCCAGATCAGGTCTGCATAAGGAGCATACGACAAACCTCTGTCGATCCCCTGTTCTACTCCATTTCTTACCACATAAAATCCTTCAGAAGTTCTTTCTCCTGTTACGAATTTTTTATCTCTGTCATCAATATCAGAAGTCAGTAGATCTGCAGCATCCGCATCCGTTCTTGCAATAATAAGACTCGGAACACCCAATACATCGGCAGCAAGACGTGCTGCAATCAATTTATTAATGGCTTCCTGAGTAGGCACCAATACTTTTCCACCTAGGTGTCCGCATTTTTTTGCAGAAGAAAGCTGATCTTCAAAGTGTACGGCAGCTGCTCCTGCTTCAATCATTTGCTTCATCAGTTCAAAAGCATTCAGATTACCTCCAAAACCAGCTTCTGCATCTGCAATAATTGGCACCAGATATTCTTTATTCCCAGCTCCACTCACAGACTGTACCTGATCTGCTCTCAGTAACGCATTATTAATTTTCTTCACTACAGAAGGCACTGAATTCGCAGGATACAACGACTGATCCGGATACATTTCTCCAGATAAATTGGCATCTGCAGCCACCTGCCATCCTGAAAGATAAATAGCCTCCAGCCCGGCATCTACTTCCTGCACCGCCTGATTGCCTGTGAGAGCGCCAAGCCCTGCTACATAATCCTGGTTATTTAATTTATTCCAGAATTTTTTGGACATTTCTGTAGCAATCGTATAATCTATGGTATACGAACCACGAAGTTTTAAAACTTCTTCTGCTGCATAGGGTCTTTTAATACCATTCCAGCGTGGGTTTGTCAGCCAATCTTGCTCTATAGCCTGGATTTGTTCTTGTCTTGTTTTCATAATATTTGGATTTTGTTTAGATTAGGGTTTTGAGATACGGGTTTCGAGATTCGAGGTAAGGGATGTGACGTTCAAAATTTCAGACACTCCCACTCTCTTACTCTCAGACTAAATAAAAGGATAGGCTTTAAGGGTTAGAAATTCTTCAAAGTTTGCAGAGAAAATCAGTTCATTAAAAAGTTCTTTGGCAAGGTTGAATTTTCCATTTTTGAAGCGGGTTTCTCCTACGTATGTTTCAATATTGTCCATTTCTTCTTTTTCCCACTGCAAAATCATATTGCGGGTTAATGTTCTGTCATCACTTAACACCGCTTCATTTTTCAGCCATTGCCAGATCTGTGTTCTTGAGATCTCTGCAGTCGCGGCATCTTCCATCAGGTTATAAATGGCGGCAGCACCCGTTCCCATCAGCCAGCTTTCAAGGTAAAGAATTCCTACATTGATGTTTTTTCTGACTCCTTTTTCGGTAATATCTCCTTTTGGAATTTCCAGCAGGTCACTTTCCTTTATATGGTATTCGAATTTTTTATCAATTTGATTTTTTGAAGACATGTGCTGGTCAAAAACTTCTTTAGCCACAGCTACTAATGCAGGATGTGCCACCCAGGTTCCGTCATGACCGTTTTTCACTTCACGTTCCTTATCATTTCGTACTTTTTCAAAAGCTTTGTTGTTGGCCTCTTCATCGTCTTTTACCGGGATTTGCGCGGCCATTCCGCCGATAGCATGCACATTTCTTTTATGACATATTTCGATGACTCTTTTTGAATAAGCACTCATGAAAGGAGATGTCATCGTTACCTGATCTCTGTCCGGAACGATAAATTCAGTGAGATTTCTGAATTTTTTGATGTAGGAAAAAATATAATCCCATCTGCCACAGTTGAGCCCGGCACTATGTTCTTGTAATTCAAATAAAATCTCATCAATCTGAAATGAAGCCGTAATGGTTTCTATTAAAACAGTAGCCTTAATGGTTCCCTCCTGAATTCCCAGATAGTTTTGGGCAAAAACAAAAACTTCATTCCACCAACGAGCTTCTTTATAATGTTCCAGTTTCGGAAGATAGAAATAAGGACCACTTCCTTTTTCTAAAAGTTGCTTTGCATTTCTGAAGAAATAAATTCCAAAATCGATTAACGAGCCGGAAGCTTTTTCTCCATTGATTTCTATATGCTTTTCCGGAAGATGAAGCCCTCTTGGCCGAATCTGCAAAACAGCCGTCTTATTATTAAGCGTATAAGCTTTTCCTTTTTCGTTAACAAAATCAATAGTCCGGTTAATCGCATCAGAAAGATTAATTTGTCCCTCAATACAGTTTTCCCATACCGGCGAACTGCTGTCTTCAAAGTCTGCCATGAATGTAGAAGCTCCTGAATTCAAAGCATTAATAATCATCTTACGATCAACAGGTCCGGTAATTTCCACTCTCCTGTCCAGCAAATCTTCAGGCAGCGGTGCGCATATCCAACTTCCATTTCGGATCTCTTCTGTTTCTTTCAAAAACTCAGGAAGATTTCCTGCATCAAATTTCTCCTGTGTTTTTTTCCTTTCTTCTAAAAGTTCAAGTCTCTGATGATTGAAATTCTGATGAAGGGCAATCAGAAAATCTACCAAATCCGGAGTAAAAACTGCTTCAAACTGTTTCTGTGCTTTTATTTTTATTTGAGTCTTAGTTTCCATAACATATTGATTTTGTGATTTGATATTACAAACATATATAAAAACTTTCATAAAATAGCGAACGTTCGCTAAATTTATTTAAAATTTATTATGCGAATAATCGCATCTAATTATTTATATTTGAGTAATGAATTCAGAAAGTGACTTTATCAAAACAGTTTTCGGACTAAAACTGAAACAGCAGAGACAAAAGAAAAACTGGTCTCTGCAAGATCTTGCCGTAAAGACAGGGTTATCAAAATCTTACCTTAATGAAATTGAGAACGGAAAAAAATATCCGAAGCATGATAAGATCATTCAGCTTTCTGAAGCTCTGAACTGTACTTTTGACGATCTTGTTTCTACTAAGCTTGATAAAAGTCTTGCTCCTTTTAATGAAATCCTACAGTCGGATTTCTTTAAAGAAGTTCCGCTGGAACTTTTTGGGATTAATAAGAACAACCTCATCAGCATTATCAGTGATGCTCCCAAAAAGGTAACCGCTTTCATCAATGCGCTGATCGAAATCTCCCAGAATTATAATCTTGGAAAGGAAAGGTTTTATTTCGCCGTTTTAAGATCCTTTCAGGAATTGTATGACAATTATTTCCCTGAAATTGAGGAAAAAGTAAGTCTCTTCACCAAGGAAAATCAGTTACAAATCGGGAAAAATTTAAAGTCTGATATTCTAGAGAAAATTCTTACCGAAAAGTTCAGTTACACCATTCAATCTGAAGATTTTGAAAAATATGGAACTCTGGATAATCTTCGTTCACTTTTTATTCCAGAGAAAAAATTATTACTGCTGAATCAAAAACTGGAAAAGGATCAGAAAACGTTTATCCTTGCTAAAGAAATCGGATTCAATGTTCTGGAACTAAAAATCCGTCCCAATACCTATTCATGGCTTGACTTTGGAAGTTTTGAAGAGATTCTGAATAACTTCTATGCTTCGTATTTTGCAGGTGCTTTATTAATTTCAAAAGAACCCGTCATTGAAAAAGCATCAGAATTTTTTCAGCAAAATACATGGGAACCGGAAAACTTCGAAAATCTCATCAACAGCTTTACCCATTCCCCTGAAACTTTTTATTACCGCCTTACCAATATTCTTTCGGCGGAAATGGGAATTAAGGATTTGTTTTATTTATGTCTGGTAAAAAAGAAAAACTCAGATAAAATCCAGATTTTAAAAGAGCTGCACCTGAACCATCAGCAGGCTCCTCATGCCAACGCCACCAACGAACATTACTGCAGAAGATGGATTGCAGTAAAAAACATTGATTATTTAAAAGAAAATGAAACCCTTACGGATGCTCAGATTTCGCATTACAAAGATCAGGGAATAAGCTATCTTGTTATCTCCACTTCACAGAAGAATCCTTTTTCGGATGGAAGCAACAGAAGCTACTGTCTTGGTATTTTGTTGAATTCACAAACGATCAAGAAAATAAGTTTTATAAAATCACCTTCTTTAAAAACCATCAATGTAGGCGTTACCTGTGAATCCTGCAGTATTGCTGATTGTGAAGTAAGACAAGCACCACCGGTAAGACTAGAAAAGGAACATTTTAACCTAAGTATGAAAAGTTCTGTTGAGAAGATCAGAAAGAGGTTTGAAAATTAATGTGGAAAACGCTTAAAGAGTGAAAGTCAGTACAGTTCATTTGTGAATTTTTTATCCTATTGATATCTATTTGCTATTGATTTTGCAGAGCAAAAATTGACTATTATTTTATATCTTTAGTACAAAACACAATCATGATATTAGACTTATTATTTCCCAATCGTTGCGTTCACTGCAACACCATCATCGGCTCTGAACTTTTGGTATGTGATCTTTGTTTTAACCAGATTCATTTTACACATTATGATTATTTTGAAAATAATCCGATTAAAGAAAAATGCAGATTACTATTCCCTGTTGAGAATACTTTTGCTTTAATACAGTTTGAAGAGGAAAGCCTAAGCCGGCAGATTATTCATGAACTGAAATACAGAAGCCGGAAAAAAACAGGAAAGATTCTTGCAGACTGGACTGTTGAACGGTTAGATTTTAAGGACGAAAAACCTGACCTTTTGGTAAGCGTACCCCTTCATCCCAAGAAATTAAAAGAACGGGGCTACAATCAGCTTCATTTATTCACAGAGACTTTATCTGAGTTTTATAAAATCCCTTTTGATCATCAATTAATCAAGAGAAACCATTATTCAAAAGCACAAGCATTAAAGGATAAGAAACACAGAGTGGAGGCTGTCAATACTTTTTCCGTTACTCAGCCTGTTACCGGAAAGCATATTCTTTTGATTGATGATGTTTTTACCACAGGAAATACGGTTTCATCCATTGCATGGGAGATTTTAAATGCTGGGAATAACAAAGTAAGTGTTTTGGTAATGGCGCTGGATGTTTGATGTGAAGTGCGAGATGCGAGTTTCAGGGTACGGGGTATGAGTTTCGGGGTGCGGGGTGCGGGGATTATATTCAAAAAATATTTTCAAACTCTAGAACTTTCAGACTCTCAAACCCTCCCACACTCTTACACTCCTACCCAATCTATTTTCCCTATTCAATTCTTTTTCCTAATTTTCCGGAAACTAAACCACTATGCCCAATCTGATTTTATTACACGGAGCTTTAGGTCACAGCGATATTTTCACGCCTTATCTGAGCACTCTTTCATCATATTTTACCATACATACTCCTTTATTTTCAGGACACGGAAATATGGAACTTCCTGCAGAAGGCATCAGTATTGAAAAGTATACTCAGGAATTATCTGAATATTGTGAAGTGAATAATTTGACAGATGTTTCCATCTTCGGACACAGTATGGGAGGTTATACTGCCCTTTGCTATGCTATGAAAGCGCCTGAAAATGTAAATTCTATTGTAACGCTGGGAACGAAGTTTGACTGGACTGAAGAACAGGCTTTAAAAGAAAGCAAGATGCTTAATCCTGATGTTATTCTTGAAAAAATTCCGCAGTATGCTCAACTTTTAGAATCTCAGCACGGATCAAAATGGAAGCAGCTTCTTCCGGCTATTGCTGATTTAATGATTGGTCTGGGTAAAAATCCTCCTTTAGAAAATAATCTGACTGCTATTAATGTTCCTGTTCAAATTATGGTTGGGGACAAAGATAATATGGTAACTATCGAAGAGAGCACAAGAGTGTACAAAAGCCTTCCTAATGCAAAATTGGCCGTACTTCCGGATACAAAGCATCCTATGGATAAAGTACGACCTCATTTATTTTTGAATTTAATAAAAGATTTCTGGAATCTTTCTTAAATTATCTTTGAAGTTTTTCTCCGTAGCTAAGATCTCCGGCATCTCCCAGTCCAGGTGTAATATAACCTTTGGACGTTAATTGCTCGTCGATAGCTCCTACCCAGATGTGAGCTTCAGGATAGGCATTCTGAATAGTCTCAACCCCTTGTCTTGATGCAATGGCTGCCACAATATGAAGCTGAGTGGGATTTCCATTGGTCAGCAAATCTTTAATCGCTTCAATTAAAGAAGCACCAGTTGCCAACATAGGATCTGCTACGATCAAAGGTCTTCCTTCGATACTTGGGCATGTAAGATAATCCTGTTTGATGGAAAAATAATCGTTGGCATCATGTTTTCTGTAAGCGGCTACAAAACCACAGTCTGCTCTGTCCAGATAGTTCAGAATCCCTTCAAACAAAGGAACTCCTGCTCTTAAAATAGTTGTAATAACCGGCTGTACAGCAATTTCTCTGCTTTTTATTGTATCTAAGGGAGTTTGAATTTCAACATCTTTATACTCCAGTCCTTTACTGATTTCAAAAGCGGCAATCTCTCCGATTCTTTCCATATTCCTTCTGAATCTCATTCGGTCGTGCTGAATATCAACGTTTCGAAGTTCGTTGATCCATTCGTTGACAAGAGAAAAGTTTTGCGATAAAATAGTAAGCATGAAAATTTTATTTTTTTTTAATTTCAGTTAATTGATATTAATTCTTGCAAAATTACAACTAAAAAACGAATTGAAAGATTGAGCCTGAGGAGAAATCAAGTATATTTATCAAAATATTCCCTCTATGACTATATTGTAATTTTTAAATGATGAAAAGCCTTATTTTAGGAAAGATCAGCCCGGAGTTTATCAAAGAAGAAACTCTACCTGAATTACTGGTTCCCACCTTTGAAAAATATAAAGATAAAACAGCCTTTATATTTAAAGATAAAAAATTATCCTATGCTGAATTAGACAGCTGGAGCAATGCTATTGCCCTTCAACTGCAAGATCAGGGAGTACAACCCGGTGATCGTGTAGGAGTATGGTATCCCAGAAGTCTTGAGCTTCCTGTAGCCATACTTGGAATTTTGAAGGCTGGTGCTGCATACATTCCTTTAGACCGGGAAATGCCAGAGGATAGAATAAAAAAAGTTTTTACAGACATCAATGTTAAGACTTATTTTTCTGATACTGATGCTCATATTCACTGTAAGCCTTTAGAAATTGTTCCTCAGCCCCCAACCCCTGTTTCTTTCACTGTTTTGGATTATACCCCGGACAATTGGGCTTATGTATTATTCACTTCCGGAAGTACCGGAAACCCTAAAGGAATTCCCATTTCGCACCGGAACATCTGTCATCTGATCCGTTCTGAACAGGATTTTATAGGAATAAATGATACAGATATTGTGTATCAGGGTTTCTCCGTATCTTTTGATATGTGGTGCGAGGAAGTATGGATCAGTCTCTTTGCAGGGGCTACTATATGGATTGCCGATGCCACTACTGTAAAAGCGATAGATGAACTCAGCGATGTTTTAATCAAAAATAAAATCACTGTACTTCATGCAGTTCCCAGTATTTTAGCCATTATTGATGAAGTTCCTGCCATCAGACTGATCAATACGGGAGGTGAAGCCTGTACAAAACAGGTACAGGAAAAATGGGCCAAACCTTACAGAGCATTTATCAATAGCTATGGACCTACGGAAACAACGGTTTCCTCCAACATGGCTCAACTGAATAGTCAACAAGAGTTGACAATAGGACCTCCTCTTCCCAATTATCATGTTGCCGTGATTGACGAAAATATGAATATTGTGGCGCGGGGAGAGCGGGGTGAAATGGTTATTTCCGGTCCCGGGATAAGTAATGGATATTTTAATCTTCCTGAACTCACCGAACAGAAATTTTTATCTAATCCATTTCCGGAAGAACTTCCTGGAGACAAAATTTACAAAACCGGAGATGCTGTTATTATACGTGAAGATGGTTTCATCGATTTCCAGGGAAGAATAGACGATCAGATCAAATTACGCGGCTACAGAATTGAGCTTGGCGAAATAGAATCCAGGCTGAACCAGCTCCATGATGTTTCTTCCGCTGCCGTAGCTGTAAAAGAAGATTCCAACGAACAGGGACAACTTGTGGGATACGTTGTGATGAACAATGAGTCTTCTTTTGATGAAAATGAAATGCGGAAGGAACTGGCCAAGTTTCTGGCTCCTTATATGGTTCCGATTTCTATTGTTCTGCTGAAAGAAATGCCAAGGATGCCCAGTGGTAAAATCGACAGAAAACGACTTCCCATTCCTGAAAGTTTCACCAGTCATGAGAAAAACGAAGATATCAACATTGATTCTGAAGCTCCTGTAGAAGAAAAACTTATTCAAACTCTGAAATGGGTATTTCCAGGAAAAGAAATTAACCTGAGTCAGGATTTTTTTACTGATCTGGGTGGACATTCTCTGCTGGCCGCTACCTTAGTTTCCCACCTTCGTCAAAAAGCGGGAATTCCTACTGCTTCATTAAAAGAAATCTATGAGAACCGTCCTTTGTCAGCTTATGCTGAATGTCTCAAAAATAAACACACTCAGGCTGTGTCTCATCAGGAGCCTTTTCATAGGGTTTCAACGTTTCAGTATATTGCCTGTAATATTGCCCAGACGATCAGCTTACTGGTTGTATTCGCTTTATTAAGTATTCAGATCTTTTTCCCGTATTTAAGCTATTATTATTTTCAGATTAATGGATATGGACTGCATTATGCTTTATTGAGTGCCGTTTTATTGTATACGTTGATTCCACCAGTATATTCCATCATTATCGTTCTTACCAAATGGCTGGTGATCGGAAAAATAAAAGAAGGAGACTATCCGCTTTGGGGCTGGTATTATTTCAGATGGTGGCTATGGAAAACAATTAAAAGGTTACTTCCTTCTGAATTTATTGTAGAGACCCCTTTATATCCGAAATATTTAAAATGGCTTGGAGTAAAGGTGCACCCAAGTGCTCAATTGAGCCTGCTTCCTATTTCTGCAGAAGATCTTGTAACCATTGATGAAAATGTGAATACCAGTTCCGGCTGTAGCATTGATAATGCTTCTGTTGAAAACGGTATTTTAAGAATACGAAAAGTACATATTAAAGCGCATGCTTACCTTGGTTCTTCTGTTATTGTGTGTGGAGATACAGTTATTGAGGAATTTGGAGAGCTTCAGGATTTAAGCTGTCTTAATGAAGGTGGAAGAATTGGATTTGGAGAAGTTTGGAATGGGAGTCCTGCTGAAAAAATAAGAGTAAAATCAGGTGAAGAGGTTGAAGTTCCAAAACTGGCGTCAGCAAGAAAGAGAAATCGATTTGCATTGATGTATGCATGTTCGCTATTTTTCTTTCCTCTTCTTATCGTTTTGCCTTTAGCACCTACTCTTTATACCTTATATTATCTGGATGACCGTTCAGCCGATTATAATTTTTATTATTTATGGCAGGCTCCAATACTTTCTACCGTATATATTTTATTATTTATTGGAGTGGTAAGCATACTGACTAGAATTTTACAATACAATATGAAACCGGGAATCTATCCCGTGTACAGTTTTATGTATTATAAAAAATGGATAAAGGATCAGATTTTCAACCTGTCTCTTATTATAGTACATCCACTTTTTGCATCCATTTACATCAGTAAATTTTACAGAATGATGGGCGCAAAAGTAGGGAAAAATGCAGAAATATCGACTGCCAGTGATGTTTCTCACCATCTTCTAGAAATTGGAGAAGGTTCCTTTATTGCGGATGCTGTGATTCTTGGAGAACATGATGTAAGAAATGAAAAATTAATCTTATCAAAAACGACCATAGGAAGCAACAGCTTTGTAGGAAACAGCGGATTGATTCCGCAGGGATATGAGCTTGGAAATAATATGCTGATTGGCGTTCTGAGTAAAGCTCCTTCTGAAGAACAGTTGAAAAATTCTACTGAGAAAGACTGGTTCGGATCTCCTCCGATAGGACTTCCTTCCCGACAAAAATCTGAGATCTTCCAGGATAGCCTTACTTACAATCCTCCATTCCGTCTAAAGCTTGCCAGAGCTATTGTAGAAGGAATCAGGATTATTCTTCCACAAACGGTAGTCATCATTTGCAGTGTACTATTCATTGCGTATACCAGTACTTATCTGGAAGGGAATATTCATTATCTTCTTTTACTGGCTCCGTTTTATTATTTAGGTATTGTTGCGTTACCTTCATTTTTCTTCACTGTATTGCTGAAGTGGATACTGGTCGGAAAGTATAAGAAAACCGAAATGCCTATGTACAGTATGAAAGTATGGTTGAGTGAAGGAATTACTACCATTTATGAGGCACTTCCTGTACAGTTTTTTCTTGATTTTCTGCGGGGTACATTCTGGTTGCCATTCTTTATGAGGTTTCTGGGAGTAAAAATCGGAAAAAGAGTATGGCTTAATACGACTGACATTACAGAATTTGATATGGTATCTATCGGAGATGAAACAATGCTGAACGAAGACTGCGGTCCTCAAACCCATCTTTTTGAAGACAGAATCATGAAAATAGGCAGTGTAAAAATTGGAAGCCAGACAACGATCAATTCAAGAACTATTATCTTATATGATAGTGAGATTGGAAATAATGTCAACATAGATCCTCTTTCTCTGGTTATGAAAGGAGAAGTTCTTTCTGATAACACATCATGGTATGGAAGTCCGTTGAGAGGAAAGTAATTATGTGGGAAGTTGGAGGCTGGATGATGGAGGTGATGAAAGCGAATGAAAGGAATAAATGTCTTTTTATTGAGCTTTTATTTCAAAACAACAGGTATAATATCTGTCACAGCCCCCCCCATCCTCCCTCTTCCAGCTTCTAGCAAATTAAAAAAAACATCATTATGAATTATTCCATCAGAAAAATAAAAATCAATGAGAACCTTCCTATTGTAGATGAGTTGGTAGGTGAACTTCATGTTTCAGAAAAAACAATGAATGATAAAACTGCCGACTGGAGCCAGATCCGGGAAAGCTATCTCCGTTTTATGTCAGAATGTGAGGAAGAAAATGAAGGCACTTTTCTTATTGCAGAAATTGATGGCAACGCTATAGGTTTTCTTTTTGGATATATTGAAGAGAGAGACGACAGTAATTTTGAACTTGGAGAGGGAGATGATTTATATGTTTCTGAAGGGTATGTGAAAAAAGAGTTTAGGAAGCAGGGAATCTACTCTGCTCTCAATAAAGCATTTGAAGAAGAATATAAAGGCTATAAAATCCGGAAAATATACCGTTATACGCTTTGTACCAATGATACCATGCAAATCTGGCTTTCTTCCCAAGGTTACCAGCCTGTAAGATTGGTCTATGAAAAATGGATGTAAGCTAGAAAAGAAATGTATTCTCCTATAAATTTAGATGAAAATAAGAAATCCGGTAAGCAAGCTTACCGGATTTCTTTGTGAACATTGTTCTAATTATTTTTGTCTGAAATATACTTCAATTGGAACTCCAGTAAACCCGAATTCTTTTCTCAGCTGATTTTCAGTAAATCTTTTATACGGTTCCTTCACATATTGAGGAAGGTTACAGAAAAATACAAACTGCGGTGACGGCGTAGGAAGCTGTACACAATATTTGATTTTAATATATTTCCCTTTCAATGCTGGTGGTGGTGTCTGTTCGAAGATAGGAAGCATTACTTCATTCAATTTTGAAGTTTTGATCTTCTTCTTACGGTCTTCATAAACCTCCATTGCCAGTTCTACAGCTTTTAAGATTCTCTGCTTCGTTAAAGCTGAAACGAACAAGATTGGAATATCCTGGAACTGACCGATTTTATCTTTGATTGATTTTTCGAAATCACGTATCGTATTGGTCTGCTTGTCTTCGATCAAATCCCATTTATTAACAAGGATCACAATTCCTTTTCTGTTTTTCTGAGCCAATCCGAAGATGTTCATATCCTGAGATTCCCATCCCTGTGTAGCATCCACCATAATGATAACTACGTCAGAATATTCAATAGAACGGATAGATCTCATTACAGAATAGAATTCTAAGTCTTCATTTACTTTAGACTTTCTTCTCATCCCTGCTGTATCTACCAATACAAACTCGTGTCCGAATTTATTGTATAAAGTCTGGATACTGTCTCTTGTAGTTCCTGCAATATCAGTTACAATATTTCTTTCAACATCCAATAAAGCATTGGTCATGGTTGATTTCCCTACGTTTGGACGACCTGCAATAGTAATTTTAGGCAATCCTTCAAAAGGGTCTTTATATTCTGTAGTCGGGAAGTCTTTAACGATATCATCCAACAAATCTCCTGTTCCTGAACCGGTAGCAGAAGAAAGTGTATAATATTTATCTATTCCTAACTGATAAAATTCTGTTGCTGGAAGTTCTTCTTTAGAAGAATCTACTTTGTTAATAACGATATAAATCGGTTTGTTGGATCTTCTAAGAAGTCTGTAAATTTCGTAATCTGTATCAGTAAGCCCTTCTTCCACATTCATCATAAAGATAATGGAAGTTGCTTCATCAATCGCCAATTGTACCTGCTTACGGATTTCTTCTTCGAAGATATCATCTGTACCTACATCATAACCTCCTGTATCAATTACAGTAAAGTCTACTCCATTCCAGTCTGATTTTCCGTAGTGACGGTCTCTGGTAACACCGGCTGTAGAATCTACAATGGCTTCTCTTCTTTCTAATAAACGGTTAAAAAGCGTTGATTTTCCTACGTTAGGACGTCCAACGATTGCAACAATATTTGACATAAAAAATGTTTAATAATCCTTTTGCTATGCTCAGGATATGTTATTAATGGGTTACTCCAACTTTTGGAGCCCAATTTTTTGCAAAGATAAGATTTTATTATTTAACTATAGTTTTGAGAGCATTAACTGAGAAAAGACTCTCAAAGCAACTATACAAAGGATAATTTATGAAACAGTTTTCAATTAAAATGGGATAAACAACATCCACAACTCTGCTATTTTACGATGAAAGTAGTTTTTTTGAATTTTTTTATTAAAAAATAATGATTTGGCAATCAATAAGTAAAGCAATTACTCTTCTATTATGTTAATTAATCTTTAATTTTGATTTTCATATTTAAAATAAATTCTATAATTTCGCAGCATAGAAACAGACCTATAGTGTAACGGTAGCACTCCGGTTTTTGGTACCGTCAGTCGGGGTTCGAATCCCTGTGGGTCTACATAGCAGGAGAAATGATTATGATTATCGTTTCTCCTGTTTTCTTTTTTTGGCAACTCATTGTTAATCTGGAAAATAAGATTTACAATAGTATTAATTCGGGTGGTTCGATAATGATTTCCGTCAAATTCCAGTTTTTCAGGGAAAATCGAACCGATAATTTGCCGTTTGACCGCAATCCCGCCTTCCGAGTACGTTTTCCAGATATTTGTAAGACTTTCAATAGCCTGATCGATAAGTTTTGGAATGTCAACTTTTGATTGCTCGGGTAGAATATTCAACTGAATTTCCAGCCTTTCAATTTGCTCTTTACAGTCCTTTTTTATCTCAATATATTCATCATCATCAATCGTTTCTGCAAGCAATTTATTTCTTGCTACGGACAATCTGGAATTTAATTTATCTATCTCATCGGAAAGTGTTTTCTTTTCGAGTCTCGGTGTTTTAATGAATCTCTCATAAGAATTTAAGAATACCTTTCTGACCAATTTCTTAACGGTTTCTGTCATTTCCAATGCCTTCAATCCATCCTCAAAAACAGTGTTGACAATCTCAGCCCTTTGGCGAAACCCGCAGGTAGCGTTGCAATGATAATAATAGTATCTGTTATTTCTGCCTTTCGATGCACTTGCCGTAATATTCTTTCCACAATTAGGACAGATCAAAAAGCCTCTCAATGGAAAATATTCATCTGATAATATCTTGGTGTTAGGTCTTTGTATTCTCTTTTTCCCATCTAAAATATCCTGTACCCTATAAAATAGAGACTCTGTGATCAAAGGCTGATGTTGGCCAATAATAAAATAAGCATCTTCTTCTTTAAATTTGGGGATAAAGACCTTTCCACAATAAACAGGATTTCTGATGGCGATATGAAAAGATGTTCGGCTAATCTTCTTCCGAAGTGATTCATTCATTTTTAATCTTATCTGATTAGAAGCATATATTCCCTTCGATATTTCTTCGAATGCCCACTTCATTTTTGATGCCTCTGGTTCGCTGAGTGCAATGTACTTCTTGCCGTTTTCAGTCGTTTTGTTGGCATATCCGAAAGGTGCTTTTCCCATTACACGACCTTCTTTTACAGCTCTTCTCATTCCATAAAATACATTCAATGCTCGTCGGTCATTCTCGACTTCGGGCGCAGCAAGATAGATTGCCAGCATCATTTTGTTTTCCGGAATAGAAAGATCAAGGGGTTGTTCAACCGCTTGCGGATCTATTCCCAATTTGGTAAGGATGCTTATCATCTGATAGGCATCGCCTGCGTTTCTGCTGAACCTGTCCCATTTGGTAAATAAGATCAAATTAGTTTTAGAACCTTTCTTCTTTAGATCAACCAACAATTTTGTCCATTCGGGACGGTTGAAGGATTTTGCAGAATGGTCTTCGTAGACAATTCTTCCAACGGTAATATTATTTTGTGAGCAAAAGCGACGTAGCCGCTCTTCCTGATCTCTTTGGGAATAGCCTTTGTCTGCTTGTTCGTCTGTAGAAACACGAATATATAGGTCTGCTGTTTTCATAATGATAAAGATTTAATTTTATAGTATAATGTTGACTGTATGGTCAAACAAGGGATAAAGGTGGAATTATTTGTATTCCGGTCTTGAAGTGATAATATCCCGAGAAGTATGTCACTCTTCATCGTTGTCAAAATACTTTTTGATAACGATAAATGTAAGACTGTAGAGAAATTCCATTATTGCTTCGGCTTCCTCCTGCGATACTTCCAAACCTTCGCTTTTGAAGTATTCCATTACTTCCTCTATAGGGATCTTCTTGATTTCTTTTGACTGAGACATAAATACAGAATTTCCCTAAATATAATTTAGAGAAATCCCAACATTACACAATTGTAATTCATTGGCTTCAATCGTCTTTGCCAGTCTATGCTATTATCTAGTAACTCATCGATTTTCAATTAAGTTCATATTTATCAAAGTCTTTTTGCCCTAGGTGTTGGTTTTAATTCCCCAGCAAAATCAAACATATTAACTTGACTTCCTTCGAATGGATTGTATGAAGGTTGGTAGTCAAAATAACCTAATGAATGCAGATCCTTAATACATTTATGATAAGTAGCCTTTGAATGTATTTTACTGATTCGCATAACCTCATCCCTAGAGATATGGATCGGATTCTTAAAGCGATTGAAATTCCAGAATTGAAATAAAGCCATATACAGGCTGATATGCGTTGGATTTAATGAGTTTTCTTTTGCTACTTTCCCAAAGAAGGCTGTTAAATGTTTGATGTAATTCATTTGCTTGATAATAATTTGCTGATATCCAATTGAAATATCTCGCAGTGAAAAGCTTGACAAAGATGAAATAATTATGAAGGTTTACTATTTAATAACTGCTCGATATCTTTGTAATTGTAATATAAAGTTCCTCCAATGCGGGTGTAGGACAAAGTTCCATTAACACGAAGGTTTTGTAATGTTCCAGTAGAAATTTTCAGAAGTTCTTTTACCTCAGTTGACCGTAGCCATAATTTCTTTTCTGAATTCTTGATTTGAAGCAGATTCTTAATTTCTTCCAGTAATTCTGTTTTGAATATTTGTAAATCTTCTTTTGTAATAATATCTATTTTCATAAGTGTAAATTTGATTTGATTCATCGATCATCTGAAATTGAGGAAAGTGAGGAATAGAGTCCTGAATTATAAAGAACGTGCATTTCAATTAATAGCTTTTTCATATAAAGAATCTAACTCAAAACTCAGTATTAATTTACCACCGACCACAGTTTCCTTGAGTTCATCCATCAGCTTTTCTACAATCATTTTCAAATGATTTACTTTCTCTGTGTTAACTTTTGCTAAACTGTGATGTATGCTCATATTATAATCAGTAAAGGAAAATATGTTGGCTGAGAATTGCTCGAAAAGATAGTTGTACTTATGAATGTCCTTATCAGCATAGATACATAATTGCCAAAGGGCTTCACTGGTCATATAATTAGGCAGATAAAATACTTTTGCATATATGTAAGTTCTGCAAAAGGACAAGAGAAATAATGCGAAGAGATTATCTACACCTTGATAATTTTCTTCTGTTCCGTCAATCAATTTATAAAACTGCAATGAACTTTCTAATGTGCTCTTGTAATGGAAATGCAAGTCATTGTGCTGTGGATGATGAGGCATCTCCCAATGCGGTTCGGGATGATATTGATCTGAGACATAGACCAAATGTTTGCCTTGCATAATGAAAACAAAGAAGCTCTGGTATTGATAAAGATTCTTTTGAATCCAGTACCGATCGTGACCGACCAATAAAAATCTGTATTTATTTCCAAATATACTCGTCAAAGAATGAGTGATGGATTTTATTTTCTCATTATTGACATTCAAACCGATCAAAAGTAGATAGTAAGTGGTAACTTCTCCATAGGTTGTTTGATGAAAGTAATAGATCTGTTCCAATTCTACAAAAGTCAATATTCTTTCAATAGCCTTTTCAAGTATTTCATCTTTCGGATATCCTTCCATTGGAAACACATCTTGGTCGACCTTATAAATTTCTTCATATTGCTTTTTGATCAGATGTTTCAATTCGTAAAATCTAGCTTCGATATATGTATATAATGAATCCGAAATGATGCGCAACGAATCAAACATTTCTGAATTGTAGATTATATCATCCTCTTCAATTGCCATCTTTGCTTCGTCAAAGAGTTCAGTTATAAAATATTCGTATTGATTCTTTTTAACAAAGTATGACTTAAGTTCTGGAATATAAATTAATAATTTATTTATTCTCTGGTTTAGAACAATATCGCTTGTTCTGTTTCCAGTATATAATTCCTCCAAATATTCAAGCTCGTATTCGATCAGTTTTTCGTAAGAAGTAAAGACACTATTATAGGAATCCTCGGAGATCAATCTTTCAACCTGCAACTGATGAATTTCGCGGTCGTGGTGGAAAGTATCTTCATACTGATTGAACTTTTTGTGATATTTTTTCCAATTTCTGTTTATCAAAAGTGAAGAACGAGAGTCTGCATTTTGATAGACTATTGATGACTGTTTGCAGTGGTATTCTATAAACGGATGACCTTTTGAGAATTGGTATTCAAGTCTTGAATAATCGATGAAATAAATATAGACCTGATATTGTTCTCTGACTTCGGCAACCCATTTTTTTGACTGTAATTTTATAGCATCTGCATTTTTAGAAACGGAGATCAGTAGGTGTGATTTCGTTGAGTTCTTTTCCTGCTTGTAGAATATCTGAACAATTGAATAGTCGTGTACAAGGTGATTCAATGTATTTTCCAAGAACTCGTTGGCGAGAACTGAAAACGGAGATTTATTTGGCGTTTTCATAGCTGATCGTTTTTAGTTTCATAATCACTATCGTAGTATATAAAGATAGACTCAATAAATAAGCGAACCAAGGCAAACCATACCATCATATCGATATGTACACCCATTTCGGGATCGCTGTCAAATCCCAAAGTATGTTTCAAAACAAAATCAGGGTCTTTCATCTTTTCCTGATACTTCTCAAAATAGTCAATTCCAACTACTGATAATATAATAAGAAACAACTCATTGATACACTTCTCGGAAGTGATTGCATTGATTATATATTGTGTACTATTGAAATTATCCAATTCATCACTTTCGGATTTGGATTCGACCAAATGATTTGATTTGTCGTCAAAGTAAAAGTGAATGAGTAATAATATGCAGGACAACAGTCCTGCCGTCTTGACATCCCGCCTGCTTGCATCTTTGATCTCAATCTTTCCTGATAGCAATTTCTCCAATTCGTATTCTTGAATCAAATCAGGATAGCTATCGAGAAGTTCTGTAAGCCTGGGATTATTCAGTTGGTCACGCAGGCAGAATATACCTAATTCAAGATCTACTCCTTGAGAATTCTGAACCAGAATACTTAATGCGATCTCAGCTTGCTCTCTTGTTTGTACAAGCTGTTTCTCTTTACTAAAGGGTGTGTTCTTTTTCATTTCAATAATTTTGCTTTAGTAAAGTTGACGAATGAGTGAAGGATATTCTATTCTGGAAAGGGATATATTATTCAGAATTATCCTTCACGTTATCTTTGATCTTTATGACACCTCTTTCACTCATTACCTGCGCTGCATCCAGCATTTTAACAAAGTAAATATGTGGAGTGATAAGGTCATAATCAAATTCTTCCCTGTAAGGTGAAAGTGACACGTGAACAATTTCATTCAAGAAAAACTCATATTCGTCCAACGTTTTGCATTTGAATGCTTTCTCGAACACAAGAAATGGATTTTGATATTCTTCTTTATTTAAAGATGCCTGACTTATGATCTGCCATTCTTCGGGAACTTCTTTTACCTTCCATCTTTTAGCTTTGAATGTTAGCAGATAAGCTCCCCTTATAAATGATCTGACAGCAGTATGAAAATCGAAGACGTCTCCTGGACGTTCTTTGTTACAGACCTCAGCTTTGTAGACAAACAGCATAACCTCGTTGAGTGTATTTTTATAGCTGTCTACAGTACAGTAGTTAAAAAAAGCGTTAATTAGCTCAAAAGGATCTTCAATTTCATATGTCGCCCAAAAATTGGTTTCCATCGATATTTTTATCTTTTTCATAATAATATAATTTAAAATCGAGAACTAAATTCTGGTCTTCAGTGTGAATAATCTATACTTTTTAGGAATAAAATATCCGACGAAAGGGATATTTTACAGGATAATTTTTTAACTTTACAATTCAGACGAATTAACAGAAATGGCTTTATCTTTAAGCCTTTAAAATTTTGATAACCACTATGGAACAGAAAATACATCAAGGGAGAAATGTGAAACGCTTTAGAGAAATGCTTGGTATCAAGCAGGAAGCTTTAGCTTTTGACTTGGGAGAGGAATGGAATCAAAAGAAAATTTCTATGCTTGAGCAGAAAGATATTATCGAAGATGATTTATTGAAAGCAATTTCTAATGCTCTTAAAATTCCTGTAGAGGCTTTTCAAAACTTTGATGAGGAACTAGCTGTTAATGTTATTGCTAATACGTTCGGGGATCATAGCATTGGATTTCAAAGAAATGACAATCCTACGTTTCATCCAGTTGAGCAAATTTTAAAACTTCACGAGGAAAAGATTGCATTGTACGAAAGAATGTTGAAAGAGAAAGACGAAATGATGGATAGGCTGGAGAAGCTTATCAATAAATAAAAACCATAAAAGTATTTATTCAATATTGAATAAATCATAACTAGATTATAATCCCAACAAAAGTTGGGATTTTGCATTTTAAAAACTTAGATTGGATTGTTAGTAGAAGTCAATTGTATGAAAAAATCAGGAAAAAATTTAGAAAAGCTAGTTCGAATCGTAGAAGAAGTTTATCAAACAGATTCAGACACACAAATTTTGAGTAACCATAAAATTGAAAATCTTGATGAAAATCTGAGGGAGATAGATCTACTTATCAAATCTGTGGTTAATGATTTCGAAATTATAATTGCGATAGAATGTAAAGAATATTCTAGAAAAGTATCTGTAGAAAAAATTGAAGCTTTTAACTCAAAATGTCTTCGTATTCCTAACATTAATAAAAAAATATTAATCTCAGAAAAAGGTTTTCAGAAAGATGCGATTGCTGCTGCAAATGCTTTTGGGATTGAATTGTATTCATTTTCAGAGATCGAAGCCAATTCATTCGAAATACTTGGATTTGCTATTAAACAATTAAAACCGAGACTTGCAAAATATAGCTTGACAGGCATTAAATTTGAAAAGCCTCTAAATCAAGAAACAGTTATTGACAGCAATTCTATTTTTAGAACAGAACTCGATGGTCAGGATTTAGACTTTTTTCAAACCTTTCAGCTGTATGCAAAGCCAAATTGGGGTATGATAATGAAGCACGCAATGTTCAGTTGGATGAAAGAAAAAACGGAAGAAAATGAGATTACTTTGGAGATTAAATATGAAAATCTGTTTTTAATCTATAAAAAAGAAAACATAAAAATTGACAGTATTTCTTGGAGTGCAGTTGTGAAATTTGATTTCGTGGAAGTTAAAACAAATGTGAGAGAAATTTTAAATCTCAAAACAAACAAAACTAAGGCAAAAACATTAAGCTTTATATTAAATGACAAAGCAGAAGGTAGTATTGTAGTTGACAAAAATAATGATTTACACATTTTTGATACTACTGATAACCAATCTCACAAGCTAGGATTGCTATTCAGCTATGATCCTAAAACTGATAAGATTGAATATCCAAAAAAGTAATAAATATTAACTTGCACTGACTTCAAATTATTCTCTGTTCTATCTTCAGCATATATCTATTTTTTATTATAAAAAACTTGGATTTATAATTGTAAATCATCTCCTGAAACGATATCGAAATTAAAATTTTTCGCATAATCCCTTAACCCTGTTTTCCGCTTTTGATCAACATTTATTTCATTGTCGAAACCTAATCCATTAAAATAGTGAGCGTCAAAAATATCCGACATTTTAATATTTGTTGTGATCATTTCTTCTTGAGATGCTAATTTTTTAAACATTAAAGCTGAGGTTAGAAATAAACCACACATTTCAAGTTCATCACTACAAACAAGTCTCTCGTGAAAAGCTTCTCTGTAATCGAGGTAATCAAAAAACACTTTCTCTGCCGATTCTTTTCTAATTTTTAGTAAAGTCAATAAAAATATTTCTAAGTCATCAACACATATTGACCAAGGATATAAATCTGAATGCTCTTTTTCTAACAATTCTTCTAAGTTTGTTTGAATTCCTCCATATTTATGCTGTGTTATAATTATGGAATAAAATGACTTAATTTTTTCAGGTCGTATTTCAAATAACTCTTTTGAAGTTTTTAAATCATATATTTTAAACTCTTTTCCCTCTTCTATTTTACTTTCGAGTCTTTTACATTGATCATAAGCTTTTTGTACTCCATTTTTAAAATCTGATCTGATTTTATCAAAAGCTTTCAGAGGATTTCTTAGCGGAGCTCTAAACTTAAAATCTTTAATCTCAATTATTAAAAATGTACCCTTATAAAAAATAGCTAAATCTTGCTCCGCTTTTGTGGTTTTGTCGAAGTAGAAAGAAGTAAAAATCCTTGCATCTTCTTTGAATAAATGTTTAAAAATTTCTAAACATTTTTTTTCTAACATTTTATTCTTGAATTGAGTGTACTTTTCCTTTTTAAGTTCTGCCAACTTCGAACTGATTCTGTTATAAAAGGCTTCTAATAAGAACTTTCCATTAGGGAAAAGAAATTCATTGTTGCTCAGTGCTATCAATGGCGTATCAAAATATTGTCTCTTATTATCATAATAAATAGTATGATCCTTTATCGTACTATCATCATAAATTAAGAATTTAATCAAGTTAGATATTCTCTCATCAGGTAATTCTATAGATCTAAGATTTTCTTTTTTCAATATAAAAATATATCCTGGTCTAGTCATGAACTCGAACAAATCATTTAATTCAGGTTGAACTGCCCAATCTTTAGGATCCACTAAACCTTTATTAACAAAAGTGGATGTTAACTCTTGCCACTTTTCCGGATGCTGGTGGTAAAAGAAACAGCTATTAGCTTTTTCTTGCAGTATTATATTTACAGATAGTGAAAATTTAATTATATCCTCCGTTTCAAAACCGTATTCTGCGAAAATAACGTCATCAAATCTTGAAAAATTCGTTCTTATTCGGTAGATAGTTTGCTCGTCAAAAGATAATTGTCCATTTGCGTAGTAGTCAAAGAAAGATTTTAATGATACAGTGATTTTATCTAATTGTAAATCTCCTGTATTTTCATCGAAAAAACCAATTTCCCCGAAATAATTCATTTCTACCTCATCAAGAAGCTCTGTTAATTTATTCCATTCTTTTTCATCTGGAGCATCTTCGGTTTCTGTATGATGTTTAGAAAAAAATAAGTCGATTAAATATGCAAACTGCTGAAGCGGAGATTTTAGATTTTTAAAAGCATCCAAAGAATCTCTAAACTGTATAGCATTCATCATTTGCAGTACGAAGGGAAGAAACGTATCTTTCTTTATATTATTTAAGAGCATATAGATATCTTCGATAATCTCTTCCTGAGTTCGTCTGCTTTTACGATATTTTAGCAATGAATCTAAATTATCTTGTAGTTCTTGCTTAATTTTAGGATCTATTGACATTGTAATTAGTTAGATTCTAGATATTTTTCAAATGTTTGTTACGATTGTTCTTTTGTTTTTCTTATACCAATCTGTTTAGCCAGTTGCTCTATTTTGTTATCAGAATCTCTTTTCTCATTAATTATATTTCTAAATCCATCTTTTTGAGATTGTGAAGTCATTTGATAGAGATCTTTTACAAAACTCACATTGTTTAATAAAATTTCTTTAAACTCTGTATCACCTAAAAAGACGTTTTTAATAATAGTTCTGAAGACATCTGTAGACGGTTCTAGCAAATTATATTTAATGAAAAATGGTAAGATTTTTTTAGCGGTTTCAACATTAAGCTCTATATGATTATTTAAAAATTGATCTCTAATATCTTTTAAGGCATTCCCAATTGGAAGTCGAGAATGGTTTGCCTCATATTTATAAAGGATTTTCCACCATTGATTGTCAGCTAAACCATTTAACAATCTCTCTAGCAATTGTGCTGTAAATGCATCAAGCGAAGATTGAGTTAATGATTCATCATTCAAAAATTCAAAATACCTAAAATGGATATTGCTATCCTTTTCAAAAGCTGTCTTAATGCTCTCTTGATCTAAATTTTGAAATTCCATATTAAATTTCGCAATGAAAATTTTTGAAATTTGCAAATCCTTATAGGCGAAACAATCTTGAATAAATTCATCATCTAAATTTTCTAATAACAATTTAGATTGGTCGACTTCCCACTTGTTTAATTCGGTGAGTAGCTGATCATCTTTTAATTCTACCGCAACTTTAATTTTATTATATCTCTTAATAAGGTTGATGATATCTGACCTTTTATCTAGTGTAGAATCTGAAAATACACTTAAAATTACCTGCTTAAATAATAATGAATCTGAAAAATACTCTGAGCTTACCATTAGATCATCATAAGATATATATCTAAGGATTGTATTACTAATATCTTTTGCTCTAGAGACATCATCGCCGTCTAAAACCTCTTGAAAATAATCTCTATATGTAGTGTTGAATTTTTCTCCTTTAGCGATTCTCATAGCTATCAAATCATTTATCAGTGGTAATTTTGAGGATGTATTAGAGTTGTAAAGGGTAGCAATTTTAGCATCTTTAATTATGTCTTTTATAACTTCACCAGATTTTCTTATAGTTTCCTTAATCTTCGAAAGAATGTCGTTGGCTTTTTGTAAATCATCTTCGTCAACTGCAGTACTAAGATTTGTTTTTAAATGTTTAATATAATTAGGTAATTCGAAATTTTCACATAGTATATCGGTGTTTTTTACTTGTAAAATATCATCAATTAAGAGATTAGAAATGTAATTGTCCAAATCTTTTACATCAGTAGTTAATTTATATTGATTAAATTTATCTCCTTTATTTTCAATTAAAGCAATGCTGTTTTTTGCTTCTAAAGTTTTGGCACTAATGAGAGGAAACACTCTTTCTTCTGTTAAATGCTCTGTTAATTTATCAACTAGAGCAACGTATTCCATAGTATTCGAATCATTCAATATTTTAATATATTGATCCGTCAACAATTTTAAGTACTGGTCATCTGCGTAATTTTCTATTAAGATAAGTTGCCAATCCTCTACTTCAAGTTTATCAATTACGGGATCACTATTCAATACTTTATGGTAAAATGTTTTCCAAGCTTGAGCAATTTGTAATTTTGGAATTTTGCTCTCACTTTCAATTTTTGATAAGGTTTTGATAGGATTTTCTAGAACATCAATATCAACAATTGCAGAACTAAAGATAGAATCTGCAAAATCAGACTTGCAAATAGAATTGAATTTTTCAACATCATTTTTGTTTAATGAGTCTTTTAATTCCTGAGTATAAATTAATTCAACTGCTTCATCGACATCAATATGATAAATAACCGCTGTCAAATGCTTAGCAAAATCTGGATCACTGTAATAAATTGATTTTAAACCATCTAAATAATCAAATTCTGTAACTGATTTTAAAGGGTTTGCAAGAATTTCATCTTTCTTTAAAACAAAAATTGCTATATACCTTTCTCTGAAATTTTCATCTAAAAGTTTTATGGTTAAAATCTCGTTCACGAAAGCTATGATTTCCCTAGGTGTAATTCTTTTGCTAAGAAACTCGTAAACCTGTATTACTAACCTTAGTTCATCCTCATCGTAATTTATAAATGCTTTTCTCCACTGATTTTGAAAGAATTGTTTCCAGTCAGACATAATTGGCAATGTAACTCTAAAAACGATATCAAAAGTTTTATTGACATAATCATCTCCAAAGGTTTTGTTGGTTCCATCGCTATTTAGCTCTTTAAATGCATTTTGAATATGTTCTCTATCAAAAGGAAGTATTACTTTAATATTTTTATATTCTTTCTCTGCAAAAAAAATATGAATAGACGACCAAATGTTTAGAATGTGTTTTTTAGGTAATCTATCGAAATTGTCAAACACTAAAACTATTTTTTTATTTAAATCATCATCGATTTCCTTCATCCATTTTTGAAAGTCACGAACCGAAGGTTGATTTTCAGAAATTGTCTCAATTTTAGTTTCCTCCTTTTGTTTATTAGTATACACTTGAAAAGTTTCTTCGGCGGCATATCGGAAAGATTTACTAAATCCCTTCTTATCAATCCAATTTCTAAACAGATTGTAGATGTAAATACCAATTACAATAAACAATGGAAAAGCAACTAATACTAACTTCCAAAACCAGGATTCTATTTCAAAAAAATCTTTAAGAGAATCTTTAAAAACGTTTACTGTTGGAATGTAAATAATTGATAATAAACTAAAAATGAAACCCACACTTAAGTAGGGTTGATTGATTGTGACTGTTTCTTTGGAATTAGCGAGTAATATTTTTAATTTATCGTCCCAAATATCTTTCTCATTCTTCTTTAAAAGGTCTTTTTCATTTTTAATAAACTCTGTTAACTCGACTAAAATTGCTCTTCTTTGTTCATCTTCTTGATGCCCCCACACATCATAAATAAAGAATTTATGCGTTTTTTCTACCTTCTTCTCTATCAAATGTACCAGATTACTTTTTCCCGAACCCCAAGCACCATCTATTCCGATAATTTTAAAATCTTTCTCATTAATAATTTTATCACTTATGACTGTGGCAATTTTATCTTGGGATTTGTTCTTAAATAAATCTTCACCTAAAGGGTGATTAGTTAAAAAATTATATTTTTTTTCTTGGTGTTTTTTAGAATTTTCTTCCATATTTAGTTTTCCATTGGTTTTAGTTTTTGAATGTTTTACGTGCAGCATATTGTTAATATATGCTTTCGTAATATTTCAAAAATACGAAAATGGAATGAGTTTAATGAATAAAATTAAGAGGTGGTAATCTCTTCCTTAAAAATTAATCTAAAAGAAAAAAGGAAAAAAAAAGAAAGCCATTTCATCATTGTTGCAGATTTTAATAAACAAGTTTATTAAGCAAAATACTACCTGAAAGGTGGAGATTTTTCTTAATACCGATAGGCTTGAACTTGTGTTTAATAATCTGCAACAATTCCTTTGTTTTCTTTTTATTATTTTTAATTACCAATTACAATCTTTCTAGCAATAATTACATCTCCAATCAAAATTTTCGACTTCGGAGAAAATTTCAGCCCTCTGCAAGAGCAAGTTGTTTTGAGCATCTCGAAACGTTTCGAGATGCTCAAAACACAACTTGCCGTGTTCCTTCGAACACATAATTTACTGTATATTATTTAGTAATAAAAAACCAATAAAACTAAATTATTTATGTAGCTAATATAGATTGAAACTATGTAGATATGTATTCATGTAATTACCAAAGTAGAGGAATTTTTAAGTCGATATTGTAATAGGAACTTAAATTACTATCGACATATTTGAGGTATTACGACAATCAGTGACAAACACTCTCTTCAGGTACCATTTCAGAGATAGCCATCATTTTCAGAATTAATTTTCTGAAAAACGAAATTATGCTACACAAAGAAACGGTCAGCAAGGAAATGTGGGAACTTCTCCAAAGGCTGATGAAAGATGAAATGCTTAAAGACTTTACTCTGGTAGGTGGTACTGCACTCAGTCTAATGCTGGGTCATCGTCTAAGTATTGACATTGATCTGTTTACAACCAAACCGTTTGAAGAGAATTATATCCTAAACTATCTTGCTAACACCTATCATTCTGTAGAAGTTAAAAATAAGTTTGAAAATACTTTGCTTTTGAAAATATCTCAAATAAAGGTTGATATTATTGCCCATCAGTATCAATGGCAATTGCCTACAATAACAAAAGAAAATGTCAGGTTGGCATCCCTTGAAGACATAGGCGCAATGAAACTTCACGCTATATTTCAAGATGGAAGTAGAATAAAAGATTTTGCTGATATGTATTTTCTCTTAGAACACAATTCTCTTAAAACTTATCTCGATTTTTATCAAAAAAAGTACGGAGGAAATTCCTCACTTGCAGCCTTAAGTTTATTACATTATAACAGTATTGATAGGAATGTGCAAATTAAGATGATGAAAGGTAAAGATGTAAACTGGCAAAAGATAGAAGATAGATTAAAAAAATCAGTACATAATCCATTATTAAAGTTTACTGAAATCAAGGAGCAAAATAACAAACAAAAAGGACGTGGATTCAAGCGTTGAACTTTCATATATCACTAATATTCAGTAAATTTATATTATGAAAACAGGAAATAAAAATAGCCGATCTTTTGATCTAGATCCTGCATTTTTTTGGGATTATGATTTAGATGCTATGGATCTTGATAAAGCCTATAAGTCAATTATCGGTCGTATTGTCGAACGTGGCAATCAAAACGACATTGATAAAATTATAGAATTTTACAGTTACGAAAAAGTAGTCAAAGCAATTCGTGACGAAATCCATTTCTTGCCTAATTATGCAATTGATAAAGCTTTAGAATTTTTCCCGGAACTTAAAAAAGAGGAGATGCACTGCTATATTAATAGGAAAGATAAACCTTACCATTGGATATAGTTTGAAACTTTTCTTCGAAGATAAACCCAAAGTCAATAATATTTATGAGAAAATAATTTCTCATATAAAAAATTAAAAGGTGCTAATTTTCTTGAGGCATTGCGTGGTAAAAATTAGCTTCTTTATCCTTTTGACAAAAATAATGTAAGTTGTCCGCTTTTTAGCGGACTTCTTGCATTATCAAGTCTTGCAAGAAACATATCAAATCATCGTTTTTCCAGACCTGGTTTATAGGGTTTTTAAATTGGCGGCTTAGCGAAGGCGGGAATTTTTTCCAACAAACTTTTCTAAGCCGAGCAATTCAGATTTTCAGAAAACTGTTTATCGGAAAACTTCGACCCCGCTTTTGCCAAACCACTTTCAGTATTAGTTTTTATATTTTCTCAAATAAATCGCATGCAATTGGGTATTTAAAGGATTTTTCGTTGTATTTTAAATGATTAATTATATAACCAGAATACCCAATATGTTTCAAAATTAATTTGTTCAATAGATTATTTAGTCTTAAAGTGATTTCAAATATTTTGACATAGTCTTCAATATTTTCATCTGTTTGGATTTTTCTTCCGTGTAAAAAATTATTTCGGTTGTCAATTGCTTCTTCGTCTTCTTTACTAATGCTTATTTTGAGGATTTCAAAAGGTTTTAGTAGTTTATCTCTGTTAGTCGGACTGTTTATATTATCTATGTTCTTTCCTAAGATTGTAACTGAATCTTCATTTCCGACCTTATTTATGTCGTCTTTATACTGTTCTAATACAGCTGAAAGCTCTTTTCTAAATTTCTTTGATAATTCTTTGTTAGGAATTGGTTTTAGTCCTTTATTTTCTTCAACAATAATATTTGTGATTTTTTCCAATGCAACAGCATAACCAGCGGGGCGAAGAATTAAACTTGATGCGTTAGCTTCAAGAATAAGCAAAATTAGAATTGCATAGTCTTCTTGTTTGTGAATTTTAGTACAAAGGTCTGAGAAAATTTTATCATCAAAAACATCAAGCTTTTCACCAACTTTATTGATGATGGCCTCATCGCTCGTGTAGCCATAAGGATTAGAATATATTGGATTGCAAGTGCCGTGAGAATTAATTGAAGGTCTTAATTGCGAATACGAAAAGTCTGTTATAGTATCAAAGTCTGCGTTATCTGATTTAAAATAATAGGCTTCATTTTGTATAAAGTTTGCAGATAAAAAACCAAAACTAACCATTAAGGAGTAGCAGATGTCGGCAAATTTTTCAAATTCAATTTTATTTTTTGAATCAATAATAAAGTAGTACTTCCCATTTTTTAGTTTTTCATAGATAGTGAAATTTTCTCCTTCTATATTTACTACTATTCTTCCAAATGAGTAGATTCCAGATTCGTCTCTGTACATTGAAGTTTTTAAATAGCAGTCAAGTTGTGAACTACCAACTGGAATAATAAACCTATTAAATGCCTTTTCTCTTTTACCTTCTTTTAATAAAAGTTTATGTATTTTTCCTGTAAAAACTAATCTCCCTGAAAAAAAGTCATCGTGCATATTCTTTGTGAATGTTGTTCCTCGCATTGAAATAAATAAATCTTCAATGCGATATGTCTTTTCATTGATTTGCAGCTCTATTTCATAGGACTCGGACATATCGCTTAAGATTGCTTCAATGTCAAGAACAAAACCTCCATTTTCATTTTTGGATAATAAAGCAGGTTTGTCTTTTATGTTGTATTTAGGGACAGATATAAGAACTTCGTGATTCTCAGTCAAGTTAGTAATATAGTCAAATGCAGATTCAAACTTTGCTTTTGGCAAAGAGTCTTCCCATTGTTTGATTTCTTCAATTTTTTGTTTGAGTTGTTCGTCCATAAAATTATTAAAAACATCTAATTTACACATTGAGTTAATAGTAATTATATAAATATTCATTAATACTTTATAATAAAAATGCAATTGAGTAAAATTATTACCCTTACTAATATAATCACTTAGGTATACGCATTGATTACTGAGAGGACTTCTCACACTCTTATCGTAATAATCTTGAACTTAATTTCGCGAAAATATTCGTTTTAATCCAAATCGTTTTTTTAGAATTAGTTTTAACAATAGTTACAGGAAAAATTATTGGCAAAGTGAAGGTTTTCGAAACTTTATTTTTAGTAAAAACAGAACGTAATGAATGCTTTTGTAACCCTGCATTCTGCTAATATAATGTCAGTTTCAGTTTTTTATTTAATTAGTTGAGCCTCAGGTTTAATCCATTGAATATGTAGGTCGTAGTTGGGGGATGGAAATTGTTTTATCAGTTCCTTTTCTAAGTTTGATTTTAACAAACTATAATCTTTGATTTTTACTGCACTGTGAACGGATGTAGCTTTTTTAAAATTTGGGTCATAAAATAAGTCATCACATAATCTTAAAGCATAAAAAATTTGCCAAAAATAAGGCATTATACCTTTATGAACACTATCGTTACAAAATTCAAAAATTTTATTTATTAATTTAATATCAATATTTAACTCTAATAAATTCTTATTTCTTTTTATAAAATCAAAAATAAAATTATGCTTAGTAAAAATTTTTTGCCCATTTTTATCGAATAAATCTCCTAGACCAACGATTCGATTCATTTTTAGCTCAATTGTTTGTCTCAATGCAACAGGTGTTAGTATTAAGGCAAATTTATTATCTAATCTCTTATCTTTAAAAATGCTGTAATAAGCTAATTGGAAAGTGCCTAAATTATGCCATCTGGAATCTTCAATTGTTGCTTTCCATCCATTAAAAAAAGAATATTGTGAATCATTTTTTTGTCCTATATGATTAGCAAAAATCATTATATCATATAATAATTCATTTATTATAAAACCATATTTTCTGATACCAACATAATTGAAACAGTTTTCTTTTATCATCTTTTCTTTAAGATCTAAGAAAGAATAATAACCAGCAGCGAAGTGAGTTTTTGCAAAGATTTCAATCTCTTGCTCGGCTATTTCGCCTCTAAGCTTATTAAATATGACATTAGCAATTGCGTTATCGGATAATTTATTTTTATTTACGATAGAATTTAATCTCCTTAACTCCTTTTCAGTTAGAAGGAATGCGTCTTTTGCAGATAGGTGAGCATTATTTTTTATATATTTAGTGGCTCTACCTTTATCCATTAATATATGTATAAATTCATGTTGTTTCTTCATAAAATTGCGTCTAGCTTTCAAATTTACGCATTTTGTCAATTTTGATATATATAATTTTAGTAATGCTATTAATGCTGCTAATATAAAGAAAACGCTTTTTTAATGATTAGTCTATCGGGTATTAAGGTTTACCCTATATTTTAAATTCTGAGGTGTACACTTTTTCAGTGGACTTCTCAGAATTTCTATTGTACGGTGAATGTAATATTTGGTATGTAGTCAATTGAAGGATGACTTATATCAAATGAGTTTGGCTTTGAAAGTCTTTAAAATCAAAAGACTATTATTAACAAGTAATTTTATTTAATGTCAAGAATAAAATGCTAACATTTTCAAAAAAAAGGAATAAAATATCATGGAAAATTGATTATTAAATAAGCCTCGCAGAGCGTATTAGAAACTTTGTTGGGAGGCACGCCCATCAAAGTTGCGAATGCGCTCCTAACTTCTCCGTATAGTTATTAAGCATACAGTAAAAAAATTCTACATAATTTTAATGTTGTAGATAATTTATATTACAATTTTAAATCTATGGTATGTCAGGTATTATCAACCTGAAAAATGAGAAGAAAGAATTTAACTTTAATGATAACATGAAGTTCGTTAAGATGCAAATATCGTTTATATAGAAGTAATATTATGAATAGTTAATAAAAAATAATTATATTTGAATTACCATGAAAATTCAAAATGACAGACTCCGCAGTAGGTTCTATATCAGGCTATTTATTTCAATTTGAAAGAGCACTTTTTCTTCTCTGTAATTTAGAGGAAAAAGGACAATTCATCTCAATAGAAAAAATAGATGATATTGCTGCACATTCTGAAGAAGGTTCTATACTACTTTTAGAACAGGATAAACACTCAATATTAGAAAGTGGGTCAACTTTTAAAGATACAGAGTTTGCCTTATGGAGGACAATTCAACTATGGATTCAAAAACTTCAAACAGGAATAGTAACTTCTAAGACAAAATTGTATTGCTCAACTAATAAAGAAATCTCTGATAGTTCATTATTAAAGTTTATTGTAAAAAATAATTTTGAAGATGTAAAAAAGAAAATTCAGGATTTAAGAAACTCTCAGCAAAAAAAATTAGATGGCTACAAAACAAAGAGTGGTAAGAAGGGTAATACTATATCACAAATCTTGACCCTGATAGATTTTGCTCTAGCAAATGAAAAAGAATTGGAAAACATTTGTAAAAATATTGAAATCAAGGAGAGTACTGATGTAAAAAAGTCAATAATTACTAAACTACATATTGATTCATATACTGACCAACAGCAAAATAAAATATATGAAGAATTATTTGGCTGGTTAACAACTACATGCTTTTATAATTGGAAAAGTAGTCAACACGCAGAATTTACAAAACTTCAATTTAGTGAAAGATTAAAGCTTTGTCTAGGTTCATCTTCCATTGTCAATGCAATTTTTAGAGCAAAAAAGGATATTAATATATTACCGACAGATGTCGAATCTAAAAAAGATGAGATTTTTGTACAGCAAATTAATTTGTTGAATATAAATAGTAAATCAAAAGAACATTTTATTACAAAGTCTATAGAAGACTTTATTAGATATGAAATTGAGCATACTCACATTATAAGTACAGGAAACCTAACCAGGGAGGATTTTATTGATTTTTTACAGAATTGTAAAACTGAATGGGAAAATCATTTCTATTCAACTATAACCAAAGAGATAGATAAATATGATGAGGATGAACTAAGTCAATTAGGATTCCAAATATATACTTACATAATTAAGGACTTAGAGATGAAATTTAAGTTTGATATAGGTTTCGATATTGAAAATATTTATGTGAAAAATGGTAGTTTTTTAAAATTGTCAAATATCCCTGAAATTGGATGGCATCCAAATTGGGAAAAATTATTAGAAGATGATAAAAAATCTTAAACAAGAATTTAATCTTTATGACATTATTCAAAACGTTGGAATAGGAGCTTTAGCATGTTATAGTTTCGTGCAAGGCTATTGTGTTTTGGCTGTAAATAAGAAGAATAAGAATAATTTTCCCAAGCTTGAATATTTATTCTATGTATTACCAATAGTATATCATCAAGATACTATGAGAACATTTAAGTCATCAACAGAATTATATACTGCTCTAGTAAAAAATAAATCTATTCTTTTAGGATTACAAGAAAGAGCAAATAAAATGTCCCCCCAAACATTTGATGCCTTAAACCTTGCATTCAATAGAGAATTATTATCAATTAATGAAAATAATGAAATCACTATTAAACCTGAAGACTTAAGAAATAAAATTTCTATCCCATCGTTTTCCGGTAGAGAAAATACAATCAAAAATATACAAGATACAGCAAGGAGGCTGGGTAATATGTTTGCAAAAACTGATGATAAAAATATACAAATAGAATTAAATATAAGATTTTAATGAATTTTCAAATACTTAATGTCATTCTATACCCTAAAAATAAAGAACTAAAACCTAGATTTTTAACTTTTAAAGAAGGGAAAATTAATATTATAACAGGCACTAGTCAAAAAGGAAAATCAGCCATAATAAGTATAATTGATTACTGCTTGGGTAGTGGTGAATGTAACATTCCTATTGGACTTATTAGAGAAACTACAGAAGTTTTTGCAATCTACGTAAAAATCAATAATGAGTTTTTTTTCTTTGGAAGAGAAAATTTTGATAACCATAAATCCAAAATGTATTTCTATAAAGAAGAATCAAATAGTGATAAGAAAATTGAGCTTAGAAGTAATAAATGGTTAAGAAATAAAGAAGATTACGCAATTAATACTTTTTATTTTAAATCTTTTATGAATGATATTGCTGGGTTTAAAAATATTGAGACAGGAGATAATCAAAGTTCTTTTGACTATGCTGCAAGCTTTAGAGATACGGCAGCTTTTCAGTTTCAAACCCAAAATATTATTGCAAATCCAACAACAATGTTCTATAAAACTGATTCTTGGGAACATTTGCAAAAGTTGAAAACAATTTTCCCCTTAATATTAGGATATAAGTCATATGAAATAATTGATTTAGAAAGAGAAATAAACGAATTGGAAAGAGTAAAAAATAGAAAAGTAACAACTTTCGAACAGATCAAAGCTCAGTATGAAAATTGGCAAGCAAATATTTATAAATACTATACGCAGGCTATTTCTTTAGGTTTAACAATTTCTGATATTAATATTCAAAACTCAACTGTAGATGAAATTAAAAATGAGTTAGTAAGCATCGTTAAGAGAGTGAATTCTGGCGAATTGTATAAAAATGGTAGTGTAAATAGATTTTCTGAAAAAGTAATTGAGCTTAATAATGATAGAAATTCAAAAGTAAGAATACTGGAAGATTTAAAATTTAAATATAACAAAATAGTCCAATTAGACAACTCAAGAGCCTCTTATGTTGATGATGTAGCAAGAGAAAAGGAACAAAGATTACAACCAATAGAATGGTTTTTACAAAGGAAAGGAAATGACACTTGCCCATTTTGTGGTGAGAATTCAAAAAAGGCTGTTAATGAACTAATTTATTTAAATGAAGAAAAACAAAAGAATTTAGAAGTTCTAAAAAAAGCAAAATCAAATGAACTTAGTTTTGAAAAGGAAAAGACTTTTTTAAAGCTAGAAGTTTTCGAAAATGAAAGTGCTATTTCTGACATTGATGAAAATTTACATCTTTTATTATCTAAAGAAAAAGAAGAAAATGATTCTCTACAAAAAATTTATGAATTTTCAGGAAAGATAGAGCACGTTATTGATAATCTAAATAAAATATCACCTTCAAGCGAACTTTTTTTAGAAATTAAGAAATTAGAAGAACATATTGCAACAGAAAAATTAAAGTTAGATGGTCTTTATAAAAGATTTAACAAAAAGGCTTCACTTGAAAAGCTAAGCAATATTATTTCAGAATATTCAAAACTCTTACCTATTGAAGATAAGTACAATAGGATAGTACATTTTGATCCTTCAGAAAGTCTTAATATCAAAATTGAAGATACAAAAACTAGAAATAAGTATTTTCTTTCAAGAATTGGCAGTGGAGCTAATTATATGGGGTATCATTTAGCTACATTATTTGGAATACATGAATACCTTAATAGTCTAACTATTAGTGGAAAAATAAATTATATTCCAACATTTTTAATTCTTGACCAACCTAGTCAAGTATATTATCCTAAAGAATTTACTGAAGGCTCAAAAGATATTACTGACACAAAAAAAATATTTGAAACTGCAGATGAATTCATGAAGAGAACTGATAATAAAATACAAATAATCATCCTAGAGCATGTGCCTACATCTATGTGGGAGGATATAAATACAGACTCTTTTAATCTAGTAGAAAATTGGGACAGTGAAGGGGATTCATTAATCCCTGCAGAATGGTATTAATATAATTAAAAATTAATAATGGCTAAATCATTTTTTCCCTTTTCTTCATCTGAAATAGAAAGAATTAATAACATCTGTGTCAAATTGGGCAATTCCAAACAACAGTTAGATATTATTAATTGGTTAGCTAATTTTGAAAAGCATGAATGGGAAGAGGCATTAAAGGTTTCCGAAAAAATCAAATATTTTTCTCATGAAGAAATTATTTCTGAGCTTAATGACTTTTTGGAAAAGATACTTATTAAATATCCTGAAAAGATCATTTACCTAAGTTTTTTAGGTGAGTTTGGTAAAAGTGGAAGTCATTTAATGTACTATATAAAAAAAACTCCGTGTTTTAAATTAAACGAGAAATATATTAAAATCTTAGATAGTCTAAAGACTCTACGAAGTAAATTAAGGGAAGATGATATATTATTGCTTATTGATGATATTATTGGTACAGGAGAATCAACTGTTACGTTCTATAATTATGTGGTTAAGCAACAGCTGAGAAAAAATAGAAGCGTGATTAATATTAACGTTATTCTTTTATGTATTGCTTATATGTCTGATTCTATCAAATTAATCGCTAAAAATATTAAGAAATTTGAAATTTATGGCACCCCTTACCAAAAAGCATTTGTATCATCTAATTCGGTTTTTGGATATAGAAGAAAAAGGATTTTAATTAAAAAATTTTGTATTAAATATGGTGAAAGTTTATTTTCAATAGAAGATAAAGTAACAAGAGTTACTTCTAATTATCCTCTCGGATATGGCAATTCTCAATCGTTAATAGTTTTTGAACATTCTGCGCCTAATAATACCCTTCCCATAATTTGGTCGACAAAAAATTCTTGGATTCCTCTATTTCCTAGAAGTACAGAATTTAAAATATCAAAATTTAAAGAATTTCGAAATAATAATGTTATATGGTTTAATATAGCAAAGGAGCTAGGAATAATTAGAGAGACTGAAGATTTCGAATCGAGTAACTTTAAAAATATTAATTTTAAAATTTTAGCAGTTTTAAGACTTAAAATCAAGAAGATGAACGATATGTTAATATGTCAAAACTTGAATATAACCTTGAATGCATTAGAAGAAATTTATAAAGAAGGGAAATTATTAGGATATTTTGATGATAATAATAAAGTCTCGAAAAAAGGAATGCAAAATTATAATTTAGTCCTTAGTAAGAGACAGCAAAATAAAACAAAAATAGTATCTTTGGAAAATAAAGGATTATATATTCCTGAAAAATTCTTTAATAGGTCATAAAATATTTTAGTTGTTTCTCTGTGGTAAGAGAAGATTTGCTTCTTGAGCAAAGTAATAAATAAAGCTACTTTATATTATCTTGATGAAAAACCTTTCCACTTCTTTCCTTTCCTGTTTTTCATCAACACAACATAAATATATTAGAATATTCAACCACGGGTATATATCCAAAAAAGAGTAAATATTTTATGACCTTTAACAAAGATCTGTTTATTAAAGTTTCTAGACTTAGAAATCATTCAAATGAGTTTATTAAAGAAACGGTTGATTATGCAAATAATCTATTAGAGAAGGATTTACCTGTTATATTTTCATTGAAGCATTTTTCGTTATTAGCAAATGTAGATTATGATGAACTTGTTAAAATAATTAACATTAGAAGTTCATTATACAAATTTTATCAAATAAAGAAAAAAAATGGGAAAGGATTCAGACAAATTGTTGTGCCATATAACAATCTTCGTTGTATTCAGGATTACATAAAAACTGAGATACTTGACAAGGTTCAAATACATGATAATGCCACTGGATTTGTAAAAGGAAAATCGATTTATGATAATGCTAAAAAACATTCTAATCAACAAGAGATACTAAATATTGATCTGTTTAAATTTTTTGACTCAATAACAGAAAGAAGAATTTATGGTATTTTTAAATCATTAGGATATGCAAAAAACTTAGCATTAGATTTTGCGAAGCTTACAACTGTAGCCTTACCGGAGGAATATTTAAGTTCATTTAAATTTGATGAACGAAGGTTATATGATGAGATTGTAAGAAAAGGTGAATGTGTCTTACCACAAGGAGCTCCTACAAGTCCAATATTATCAAATTTAATTACCAGAAGATTAGATTTAAGAATGTCAAGTTTAGCGGATAAGCTGAAAGTGAACTATTCTAGATATGCTGATGACCTAACTTTTTCTGGTAACTACGGTACTGTTCCAACTTTTACTTTATTAGATAAAATAATTAATGATGAAGGTTTCAGAATTAATTGGAGCAAAGCAAAAATCAGTAAAAAAGGGCGGTTGCAAATGGTTACTGGTCTTACAGTTTCAAATGATATACACGTCCATAGAAAATTTAAAAAGGAAGTAAAAAAGCATATATACGGATGTTTAAATTTTGGAGTAAATAATCATCTAGCACATATACAGAAAGATGATATAGGTTATTATAAAGAATGGCTGGCTGGAAAAATATACTTCATTTATTCCGTTGAACCTGACTATGCAAAAAAACTTCTTGATGATTATAATAAAATAATTTGGCCATTATGATTCCAAGTAAACCTAATTCCAATGCCTTAAACAAATTCAATGTCAATTCCTAAATGACTACTAATCTGCTCTTATTTAAATTAAAAAATCTTCACTCACTACAGCCAATAGGTGTACTTTCATCTATTTTAAAGAAAAATTTATAGATATATTTTCACAAAAAATAATAGTTATACGTTTGCACTTAACTCTGAATCGCAAGCTGGCTTGGTGTTCGTCAGAAATAAGGATCAATTATTAAAACTTGTAGATTACTCAAATTATATTCAATTAAAATTTATTTGAGCTCTACTCGATATAATTTTATCTTATAAATTTATTTTGAAAAGATTATAGATATTTGTAAATTGATTGATTAATTTATAAACACAATAACCATACGTAATGAATAAATTTGACGAGCTAATTCTCTCAGAATCTATAATATTAAAATCGCTGAAAAAGAAAGCGATGGGTAAGACAGTTCATAACGATTACTTAGATATTTTTTTTGAATTCAAGAAAGTTGTTAGTCTAGAAGCTAAATTTATAGTACAAAATTTTCCAGAATATACACCTCATGATGAAGAACATCACCTTAGACGATTACTTAATTTAGCTGATGAGATTCTTGGACCAAAAATAATCAAATCATTAAATGCCACTGAACTTTTAATATTATCCCTCTCAATTTTTGGGCATGATTGGGGAATGGCAGTCTCTGAAGCTGAAAAAAAAGAAATTTTGACTAAAGATGATCTACAAAAATCAGAATTTTCGCTTTTAAGATTTGATAATCAAGATTTCTTAAAACACTTGAAAAGATTAAACGAGAATTTGGATAACATAAGCAATTTTGCTTGGCAAGAATATATAAGATTAACTCATGCTAAAAGAAGCGCAGAGCGAGTAAAAAGGTATTTTAAAAAGATAGATAATGGTATTGGAGAAGCTACTGCAAGAACCTGTGAAGGGCACTGGTTAGATTTTAAAGAGATTAAAAATAGTGTAATTTATCCATCCAATTACATGGTGCGTGGTGAAAATGTTAATTTACGTGCTATAACTCTGTACCTTAGGTTAATTGATCTATTTGATATTTCAAACGAAAGAACGCCGTATACGATTTACAAATATACAGCACCTCAGTCAATCCGCTCCAAAATGGAATGGTCTAAACATTATGCAATAAATTCTCTAGCAACTTTAGATTTTAATAATGGGAGAATAATTCAAGTCGATGGCCAAACAGATGATTTTAGAGTTTTTGCAGCTCTAGAAGACCTTCATACGTTTTGTAAGGAGCAATTGTCAGGCTGTAACGATCTTTTACAAGAAATGAACGATAAGAAGTATTACCTAAACATTTTTGAAATAAAGTGGAATATAGTTCCTATTGATTTTGACCCAATTTCAATTAAGTTTGAGTTTGATAGAAAAAGAATGTTTGAAGTTCTAAGCGATGAAATTTACAAGGGCGATAAATATGTATTTATCAGAGAACTACTACAAAATAGTATTGATGCAATTAAACTTCGTAAAGAATGGATAGAAAAGAAACACAATATATCCTTGTCATCTTTTGGAGAGATAAATATTGAAGTAAAGAAGGATGAGGAGAAAAATACAGAAATAATATTCACAGATGATGGGATAGGAATGGACAGATATATTGTTGAAAATTATTTGAGTGTTGCAGGAAAAAGCTACTATCATAGTGATGAGTTCAAAAGATTAGGTTTAGAACTAGATCCCATTTCAAGATTCGGTGTAGGAATTTTAAGTTGCTTCATGATAGCGAATAAAGTAAATATAGTTACATTAAAAGATCCGTTAATTGAACCAAACTCTGAAGTTCTTGATATTGACATTCCCGACGTAGATAAACAGTTTAGAATTTCAAAGCATATTCCAAGCAACGATAAAGTAGGTACAACAATTTCCATTTTTATTAGTAATGATGAAATTACAAGTCAATTAAATAAAACTCTAGAACTAGACATAACTACTTATTTAAAGAATTTAGTAGGGGTTGTAGAATTTCCTATTATCATAAACGAAAATCAAAAGAAAACTGTTATAATCAATCCTTACGAAAATATCGATTCTTATAAAAGTAAGTATCCTGAGTCTGACATTTTTTCAGTGCAAACTTCTGTAGATATCAGCAAAGTTTTCCTACCACAAAGCTTAAAAACTGCGAAAGAGATTTTTAAAATAGATCAATATATTATAGAAGATAACCTTTCTTCTAAGGGAGAACAAGGTGTTATTAACTTCATAGTGCCAAAAGATCCATCAATAAAAATTAGACAGGCTGGTAATAGCTGGCCCAACGCTGAGTTTCATATTATTCATGGGAAATACAGACAAAAAGTAAAGATTGACGAGGAGTGGATGGGTTATAATATTGCTACTATGCCATATGATTACAAGTATGGAGCAAGTTCTTATTCAGATATTGCTTATAAAGTTTTATTGGATGGAATTTTACTTCCTAAAGCTAAGCCGCCATCGAAAATTGAAGGTTCTCCTTATAGTGCACAGTTAGCTAGATTTCAATCTTATTTTCCATCCGAACGGTTCGCCGTACCTTTTGTATTTATTAACTTTCAAAAGGGTGATTTTATGAATACTGATCTTTCACGTACAGAGATTAGAAGCAAAGAAAAATACTGGGATAGTGATATATCGCAAAAATTATTTTCTCATATTGTCGATCTCAATCGCCAGCAGTTGCTTGATAAAAATATCAAAGCCCGTATAATATATTTCACTTATTTAATCTTTTTTTATAGAATTCCTTTGGATTTAATCATTAAAAATATTGGATTAGAAAATTGTCCATTCCTATTAATGACAAGTGATGGTCACATAAAATTTGATGTTTGGAATAATTGGAAAGATAGAACAGTTTATTTCCAACCAAAATACAGCTACTGGTTTAAAGATGCAATACTAAGAGAATTTAATGAAACTAATATAGAATTAAATGATTTACATATTTGGAACAATGAGGATTTCGTATTACAAAACATTATGTTTCCAGAAAAAAATCTAGAACATACTTCGTCTGCTCAAGTGATTTTGTCCAGTCAACTGGCACCATTTTACATTGAAAGAACTCATAAATTCCATTCATACAGGTTCATTTCATCTCCTAACATAGGTTCTCCAGCTCTCATCCAATCGATTTTTGTTCCAAGCGAACAAAATGTACTAATGCATGACATCGATGTTGTTTATCTTGCTGCAACTGAAATTGATGCTATTACAGATAGTAATACAGAGTTATTATTTAATACACTTTCATATGAGATAACTGCTATATTCCAAATTGATAAACTTCCTGAAATTGGCTTATTTCAAGCTCCATATAATGAATGCATAGCATATGGAGTTACTGTATTAAATTCTTCACATAATTTCACAAAGAAAATATTAAGAATTTTAGCATGTATATTAATTTATGAAGAAAATAAAGATGAAATAATAGTTGAATGGGCTAGACTAATAGATCAGTTGTTTGAATTGCCATTTTTTAATTCTGACGACTATTTTTACGAGAAATTTTCTTTAAAAGAAATTAATAAAAACATTGAAGAAATTAATGAAATTATAATTTCTAATAACCTAATAAAAAATTATCAAAAATTACAATGTCTAACATTTGATAATTTTGTTGAAAATACAGTTATAGATATTGGAGATGATGATTACTGTCAATTTTTTAATTTTTATGATATTGATGATTCTGAATTAAATGACGATTACCCTACAGTTTTGAGTTAAATAACATTCCTCATTACCCAATTATGACTAAAACTATTTATCAGACTGACAAACCGCTAAATCAATAATAACTTTTATTATTATATTGGCGAAAATCCTAACCAAGTCTCTAAATCTACCAGAAGATGGTTCGACATTTGCTCTATATTGACTACAATTAACCATCTAACAATTAGATGGTTAATTTATTTTTAATCAATTAGTTTTTTTTGTTATATATATCGATGGAAATTCCCCATCAATTCACAAACAAAAATAATAACGAGCTAGTTAAAAAAATTCTACCTTTCCTGTGTCATACGATACTCAGTACAAGCAATTATGATTTCTCTGTTTGGTTTCATTTCTTTTAAGATTATATTAACCAATTTCTAATATTCAGAACTGCTTAGTAAATATCTCATTATAAATAAATTATTCCTTTACAAAAAAGAATTTCTTCCATTTAGTAATGGTATTACGGCTTAATTTAAAATGCATTGCAGTTTGTATATTATTTAATTTATTTTTCTTCTGATAACTAAGAATCTCCAAGACAGTTTTTTCATCATATGATCTCAATTTTTGATTAGTGATTTCGTTATCCGTTTCGAATAAAATTTTATTTAGAGTAATAACATCAAGAATACTCATATATTTTTTATTTAAAATATTACCACACACCTCAATTTTATTTGGATATTTAGCATGCACCATGTCTGTATATATTTTTTTATAGTTGGGGCCTTTTATCATAATTTACATATTTATATTTTCTAAAACTTAATTCGTCCAAATCGTTTTACCATCTTCACACTATCTACTATCTCATTATTGAAATAGATGATTAAATATGTTTTCATACCTATACAATTTGAATTCAAATAATACGTCCATACATCAGCAGGATAATGATTAAACTCACTTCCAAATCCTAATACTATTTCTTTTTTACACAATCCTATTAAATTTTGAAACTCATTACCCTTCATATTTTGATATTTTTAAACTTCTCAGTTTTGGCGAAAATGAAGCCCGGATAAAATTACCGGGCTTATCATCTTTGAATGTATAGTAATAGATTAAAGAATAAGATTTACTTAACATACCACTGTAAGTATCTGCCTTCTCCACTATTAAAAGAATGTGGTCTCAAACTACCTGAAGCACAAGTGACTGTTGTAAAGCTATTATCGTCAGTAGTACACTTCCCGAAATGATGGTTACCTTGAACTTCACCAAAATATCCGAACATATTGTTATAAGTATTTGCGTTTATAGAAGTGCCGTCAGGCGCAACTATCATACCAGAGATACGTCCTCCTGCATCCCAGTGAGAAGTATAGCCACTATTAATATAAGGACACGATCTTCCTGCTGTAGCAACATTATTATAAGTAGCATTATTGGTACGGCCATCATAAACATATCCAAAAATCTTACCCATAGTAGGAACATATGGATGCTCACAAGTTGATGAATTATTAACTATATAATCATACCCAGATATTGGTTTTGCATTGAAAAAGTTATTATTACCCCAGCTATCATTCATATTGGTTGGATTATTGGTAATTTGAACTCTATAATCCCCCAAAGTAGCACTCTTGGAATTTTGCATTGCTGTAAGAGGTATTCTGTAGCTGGCATAATTCATTACTCCAGCTAAAGCTGTAACAAGATTTTGCGGTGAGTTAGTAAATAAGGCAGCACCAGTAGAATTACCAGAAATATCCATAGAATTAGCAGCGCCATAAATTCCGCCGCCTGTATAAGCAGTCTTTTCAGAGAATGACCAAAGGAGGGTGTAACCACCATGAGTCATATCACAATAGGTTTTGATGGGTGTAACATCTGAAGAACCAGTCTTGATCCAATACTCCCCATCTGTTCTTTTACCAAGATTGTAAATATCTAAGCATCTGTCTGCAGGATCTGCGAAAGTACCTTTGGTAGTATCAAATGTTACAGAAAATGTACAGGTTTGTGAATTGGCACCATTAGTCGTAAAAGTATAAGTAAATACACCTGCGCTTGTTGGAGTTCCGGAACCATGAAGGGTTATTGAAGAGCTTCCTGTTGTGATCGTTTCTGTATCTGTGAAATTAACACCGTTATTAGATGAACTAATGATAGTTACCTGCCCTCCTGTATCTACATTAGACAAAGGTATAGTCACTGTATTGGTAGCATAATCCAAAACAGTTTGTGCATTATAGGTTCCGTTTACAGTTGCACTGCCACAGGTAATGCCATAACTGATTTGTGAACCGTTTACCGCTACAGTTACTGACGTACATGAAGTAGAAATAATTCCATCATATTCAAAAGATATAGTATCTGTCTGAGGCCCTGCGCTAGGAGCTCCGGAACCAGCTAATGAAATGGTAAAAGTTCCGGCATTCGGAAATACTCCTGACTTTTCAAAATAGTAACCGTTGGTTGTTTTTGCAATGATATGGTAAGTTCCGGCTGTTGTAACCGTAACCGGCATCGTGATATAATTACTAACATTAAGGGAAGTACCTTGAGTATAAGTTCCAAAAACCTTTATTTTACTACAGTCTACAGTATAAACAGCCGGTTTGTAAGTACCACAAAGGCTTAGCCATGTTGCGTTAACCGCCTGATAATAGTTATAACATTTTTCATCGGTATTGTAGATCGTCAATCCATCTTCTGTAGTTGTCAATCCAGTGATAGCATTTCTTTCAGCAGATGTTAAACGAGTTAACAAAGTTCCTGTATTTTTATCTTTAGAAACAACTTCAAGTGCAGATTTACTATTTGGGCTAGTTGTATTAATTCCCACTTGAGCAACCAATTGAAAGGGAACCATCATCATTACGAAAACGAGTAATATATATTTTTTCATTTTTTGTTTTTTTTTAATTTAAATTAATTTCTTATAGTCCGAAGAAAGACTATTAAATACTATTTTATTAGTAAAGGGAGGGGGCCTTAATAATGACATTTCTTTTTTGTCAAATGGATTTTGCATTTTATTATAGTGTATTTTCTTATTAAAATTTAGAAATCTATGACAGTGGTGTTTTCTTAAATACTGAATTTATAATCTCCTTTATTTTTCCAGATATACCACCAGATATGAAACCCAAGAAACGAATTACAATAATCACATTGAAATAAATTTAAATATGATTATTTATTAATTATTTAAACTTAAAATCAAATTAATCATAATAAAATGATGATAAACAAATAATTTAATTAAAACAATTTTTAAAATAATTTTTAATGTTTATATCTTTGCATTGCAATTTTTCCAAATAGAGTTTTTTTTTGAAAGACATATACAGGTGCAAATGTAGGCTGAAAAACAAATCAAATAAATAGAGTACAAGTCAAAAACAGCAAAATAACTTAAAGTATTTAAAACTCTATTATTCAGCTTATTAACAAAATCATTTACCAGTAAATAACTTTCAAAATAACAAAATGACTGCAAAAAAAAATATAATTGATAACATTGACAGATTGAAAAGAGAATTATTAGATAAATATGTATTGTTAATGATAACCTTATTAATTGTCTATGTTTCCATTTTCTATTTATATATGTATAATAAAACAGTTATTATATATTTAGTAAGCGGAATATTCTTTCTATCTTATGGTTATATTATTGTAAGAAAAAGATATCCAATAAAATTAATTGTACATATCTATTTAATAACAGCTCCTTTATATAACCTTTATATTACTCTTTTTTTTTGGAAGAGCTCTGTTGCAAGTTTATGCTGGCTAATACCAATCCCTTTAGGCGCTCATATTTTCTTTCAAAAAAAACAAACAATAATCTATACTGGATATTTAATATTATTAGTCATTATCATTTATCTTATTGCAGAAAATTTTTCATTTAATTTTCAAAAATATTCACAGTCACAAATACTTGTTACAGATGTCCTTCTTTTTATATCAAATATTTTGATCGTATGTCTATTAGTATATTATAAGGATTTAATAAGAAAACAGGAAATAAGATTAGAACTGGAAGGAAGTAAAATAAAGATCTCCCCTTATAAAGCAAAAAAAAGGGAAAAGCAATTGATAAACAACGATATAGATAATGATTTTTTGGAAAATATTTTCAATAGAATTGATGAAAGCATGAAAAAAAACTCATACTTCAAGGATAGCAAATTTAACCTTTCTTCATTAAGTGCCGCTTTACATATTAATCATCACTATATTTCAAAAGCAATTCACAATAAGGGATACTCTAATTTTAATAGCTATATCAACAATTACAGGGTTAACTACATTAAAAAATTATTAGACGAAGTTGACTTACAAAAGACAACATTGATGTATATTTATACTGAAGCAGGTTTCTCTAATCAATCCACATTTAATCGTGTCTTTAAACAAATTGAAGGTGTTACCCCTTCTGATTATATTCAAAAGAAGATCAATGAAATCAGAAAATAATTACTATTCATTACAAACACCACATAAATAATTACTAAAAACTTATCTAAATAATTAATAAACAGATCAATATAAGTTTAAATGATTTTATTGAATTTGATTTATATACCTATTTTCTGATTTATCAGGGAACATATCTTTGCAAGTAGAAATAAGTTAATTTCTAGTAGTACATCCGTAAACTACTAGCATTTTCAGATTTTATTATTATATTTTTTCGGAAAGAGCTATATTGAGTATCAGTTCTTTCCGTTTTCATAAATGAGACAAGATATGGATCCAAAAGAAATAATTAATGCATATACAACTTCTACTTTAGAATACATTTTTATAGCAAGTACTTTCTATATAATTTGCTATAAAATATTCAGTAATGCACTAAAAGAGTCTAAGATTCAAAAAAAAAATTTAAATAGTCGTGACATTAAGAGAGAGATAGCAAATTCACTACTATCTACATTTGTTATGTCCTTAATAATTGTTACAGTTATTAATACTGATTTGGTAAAATACACCAAATGGTATACAGATATTAACCAACATACACTATGGTGGATTCCAGGGGCTTTTATAATAGGTTTAGTAATTCATGATACTTATTTTTATTGGCTACACAGATTACTTCATATAAAAAGTATTTTTAAATATGCCCATCTAACACACCATAAATCAACCAATCCGACTCCATACGCATCATATTCGTTCCATTTCTTAGAAGCAATTGGAGAAGCGCTTATTGTACCAATAATCATAATTCTACTCCCATTTCATCCAATAAGTTTATTACTCTTTCTTGTCTCCTCTTTAATTATTAATGCATATGGACATCTAGGTTATGAAATTGCTCCAAAGTGGTTTAGAAATTCTTTTTTATTTAATATAATAACTACATCTACCTATCATAATTTGCACCATTCTAAATTTACAGGAAATTATGGGTTATATTTCAGATTTTGGGACAAAATGTTAGGTACAGAATATGCAAACTATGAAAATGTATACAATGAAATTCAAAATAGAAGATTTCAATGAATGCATTTGTAGATGCTTTACTCATTTATCTACACTTATACTTTTGCACTATCAAATCATTCCGCAGAAACACATTACATATAATATTTAAACTCAGAAAAGCTTTCAGATATTAATGAATGGAATTCAATATAAAAAAATGATGAAAACTATACATATAACTTTTAGACAATAATTAGATAAACGATTCTACAAACACAATTCTGTTCTAGTAAAGATTCTCATTTCATAGATGTGCAGTTTTATCTTTATTAATTTTTCGGTGCAGGATCCCTCCCTCAAAAATTAATTAAAACCCTGCATCGGAGACAAAATATAAACACAATTATCTACATTTTACACATCAATTCATAATTAGTTAATAATGGAATATAAAAATATTAATATCGGTGAATTAATAAAAAAAAGAGTTCAATATTTAGGTATTAATCCAGACCGGATATGTTCTTTCATGAAAATAAATGAAAAAGAAATTGAAGATATATATAATGATAAAAATATAGATACTGAGATACTTTTAAAATGGAGTAAATTACTTGAATATGATTTTTTCAGACTATATAGTCAACACTTAATTCTATATGCCCCTCAAACCCATGTCAAAAAAAATACCTTAAAAAAAGGGCTTCCTCAATTTCGTAAAAATATATACACTAAAGAATTAATAGATTTTATTTTAGACTTGATAAAAAGTAAAAAAAAGACAAGAAGCGAAGTTATAGATGAATATCACATACCTAAGACAACTCTATACAAATGGATTACGAAAGATGGCGAACTTAACAATGATATTTAATTGATATCATTTTAAATTAAAATAAAAAAGACAGCATCACTGCTGTCTTTTCCATTTTTCATTTTTGTTTATTAAACCAGATCAAACCTGTCCAGATTCATCACTTTCGTCCATGCAGCTACAAAGTCTTTCACAAACTTCCCTTGTGCATCGGCGCTTCCGTATACTTCTGCAATCGCTCTCAATTCAGAATTGGATCCGAAAACAAGATCAGCACGGGTTGCTGTCCATTTTGGCTGACCTGTTGAGCGGTCGCTTCCCATATATAATTCTTTATCGTCTGACATAGCCTTCCATTGGATTCCCATATCTAAAAGATTGACGAAGAAGTCGTTGGTAAGAGCTCCCGGACGGCTGGTAAAGACCCCATGTTTAGAACCGTCAAAGTTCGTATCCAAAGCACGCATTCCTCCTACTAATACACTAAGCTCAGGAGAAGTAAGCGTTAATAACTGTGCTTTATCGATCAATAAAGATTCTGTAGATACTGTATATTTTCTTTTCAGATAATTACGGAATCCATCAGCTGCCGGTTCAAGATATCCCATGGATTCTACATCGGTTTGTTCCTGAGAAGCATCCATTCTTCCTGGTGAAAAAGGAACTTTTACATCCTGACCTGCATTTCTTGCTGCCACCTCAACAGCGGCATTCCCTGCCAAGACAATCAGATCGGCTAATGATATTTTTTTACCTCCACTCTGAGAATCGTTGAATTCTTTTTGAATTCCTTCCAATACACTTACTACTTTATTCAGTTGTGCAGGGTTATTCACTTCCCAATTTCTTTGAGGCTCCAATCTAATTCTGGCTCCGTTGGCACCACCACGCTTATCACTTCCTCTAAACGTAGAAGCAGAAGCCCATGCTGTAGATATAAGCTCAGAATTATTTAATCCAGAATTTAAAACTTTTGATTTCAATCCTTCTACATCATTCTCGTCAACCAATTCGTGGTTTACTTCGGGAATAGGATCTTGCCAGATCAGTTCTTCCTGTGGTACATCCGGTCCTAAGTAACGGGCACGTGGTCCCATATCTCTGTGCGTCAGTTTAAACCATGCTCTTGCAAATGCATCTGCAAATGCATCAGGATTTTCGTAAAAGTGTCTTGATATTTTTTCGTAAACAGGATCCAATCTCAATGAAAGGTCTGTTGTAAGCATTGTTGGTTTATGTTTTTTAGAAGAATCAAATGCATCAGGAATAATATCTGCTCCATCCTTTGCTACCCATTGGTGAGCTCCGGCAGGGCTTTTTGTCAGTTCCCACTCATTTTCAAAAAGGTTTTTAAAGAAATAATTGCTCCATTGAGTTGGAGTTTCTGTCCATGTCACTTCCAGACCACTGGAAATGGCATCTCTTCCACTTCCTGATTTATAAGTACTTGACCATCCTAATCCCTGCTGCTCAATTCCTGCTCCTTCAGGTTCTTTACCTACATGATCTGCAGGACCAGCCCCGTGAGTCTTACCAAAAGTATGTCCTCCGGCGATCAAGGCTACAGTTTCTTCATCATTCATTGCCATACGGCCGAAAGTATCACGGATATCTTTAGCGGCTGCAATCGGATCAGGATTTCCGTCCGGGCCTTCAGGATTTACATAAATAAGCCCCATCTGTACAGCGGCCAATGGATTTTCAAGATTTCTTGAATGAACATCTCCGTCTGCATTATCATCGGTAGGGAGAACAGCCGAATGTCCTTCAACTACTCCTTCTGAACCATGAGCATAACGAACATCGCCTCCCAGCCATGTTTTTTCTGATCCCCAATATATATCGGAATCTGGTTCCCAAACATCTGCACGGCCTCCTGCAAATCCGAATGTTTTAAAGCCCATTGATTCTAAAGCAATGTTTCCGGTAAGGATCAAAAGGTCTGCCCAGGAAATATTTCTACCATATTTTTGCTTGATTGGCCATAATAGCCTTCTTGCTTTATCAAGACTTACGTTATCCGGCCAGCTGTTTAAAGGCGCAAAACGCTGCTGTCCAGCTCCTGCTCCCCCTCTACCGTCTCCTACACGATAAGTTCCTGCGCTGTGCCAGGCCATACGAATAAAAAGAGGTCCATAATGGCCAAAGTCTGCCGGCCACCAATCCTGTGAATCTGTCATCAATGCATGAAGGTCTTGTTTTACCGCTTCCAGATCCAGGCTTTCAAATGCTTTGGCATAGTCAAAATCCTTATCCATAGGGTCAGAAAGGGAAGAATGCTGGCGCAGAAGATCTACTCTAAGCTGATCAGGCCACCAGTCAGAATTCTGAGTACCGCCCCCAGCTACATTCTTCTTCATTGTTCCGTTGTGAAACGGGCATTTACTGATGTCATTCAAATCTTTTTCCATTGTCGTTTATTTTATATTGATTAATACAGTTTAAATTCTTTATTGTAAGAACATGACAAACCTACAATGTTTGAATGATAAATACAATCTATTAATTTTTATTTCAACGATAGTTAAAAACTATAAATAAATATTTCCTACCTCATGAAAACCAAGACATAATTGTGGTATTAAATTAGTGATTTTTTAGATTAACTTAAATAAAAACAGCAGTATACAGCGCAATTTAGAATTACTCAACGTAAGCATTAATGAAAAAGGGAAGAGCAAAACTGGAAAACGGAATTTTATTGATAGCCGAAAAAATAGCTTATCACTTTGCATACAAATTAGTAAAAGAATATTATTTCCGGAACTTCATTCTGTAGAACTCACCTTCTTCAAATCAATCTATATTAAAAAATAATTTTAGCTACCTTTATCATGACCAACATGAACATCTGCTATGAAAAAAATAATTGTTATCATTCTCGTTGCCTTTATCCTTATTCAGTTTTTCCCCATCGACAAGACGAATCCACCTCCTACACCCGGTATGGATTTTCTGAAAATTAAAAATACTCCGGACAAAATTGCCCGTATCATCAGAACTTCATGCTACGACTGTCATTCCAATGAAACCACATATCCATGGTATGCCAATATCTCCCCAGCTTCATGGTGGGTAAAAAATCACATCAATGAAGGAAGGAAACATCTTAATTTTTCTACCTTTGCAGTATATGAACCTCAAAGACAGCTTCATAAACTGGAAGAATGTATAGAAATGGTTGAAAAAAAAGAAATGCCGCTTGAGTCTTATTATCTGGGGCATCAGAACGCCAAGTTATCGGATGAACAGCGTACAAGTCTTATTCAATATTTCAAAAAAGTAAAAGAAGATACTGAAAGAGGAATCATGTTTAATAAATAAAGTCGTGGAAAACTGGGAAAATAAACATATTGTATTTTTTGACGGAGATTGCGGAGTCTGTAATTTCTGGGTGCAATGGATTTTGGAGAGAGATAAGAAAGATAAATTCATGTTTGCGTCCCTTCAATCTGACTTCGGGCAGCAGTTTTTATCTGAAAGAGGATTGGAAACAAATGTATTCAATACAATGTATCTATGGAAACCCGGCAGATATTATCAGATCAAATCAAGAGCTATACTGGAAATCGCTAACTTGTTGGGAGGAGTGTATACCCTTTCCTTCATTGGAAAAATTATTCCCCGATTTCTAAGTGATAAAATGTATGATGTTATTTCCAGAAACAGAATGAAGCTGGCTAATCAGAAATGTTATTTACCGGATCAGCATCAGAAGAAAAAATTTATCCAGGTCTAATTTTCTTTGTTTCGAAGAAGGATTTCCTTACTATTAATAATCTCGTATAAAATATCATCCCGTAAGAAGCTCAACTAACTTAGCTTTAAAAAGCCATTTGTGAATTCCTACGGAATGATAAAATTGATGCATCAATGAACAGATTGGAGTTTATTCAATTCACTCATGGCTCATCATTGATTGCTCATTGCTTATAAATTCAGTGACCAAACAGAATAAGAATTTGGCGCACATTGGATTTTCACCCATTTATCGCCTTGTGTTGTTGGATACCAGCCTGAACTTCCTGTAAAGTCTTTGATCTGCTGGCTGCTCCAATTGGTTTCCACCCATCTCTCCTGCCAGCTTGATGAAGTATTAATATAAACAACTAACCCGGGATTGCCGTTGTATCCGTTACGTCTTGCAATATATTCATCGTTATCGGTATATAAAATAGAAGTGGTTCCGGTGGCTTTATTATTATGAATCCAGATCAGATTGTTCAATCTTTCTTTATTCAGCCATTCTTCATAATCTCTATAAAAAATGGTAGGATACCCTTCATGTGTTAAGATATAAGCATAGGCCGGCATTTTATTGTTAATAATATCCGTGTCATGATTGGCTACAAAAGTGACTGCTTTATATGGGTTTCTTTTCCACATCATGTCATCATTCAAAGCATTTAAATTTCCGTTATCAAAAGCTTCATCCATTTTATAGTAGGCTGCAAAATCAAAAACGGAACTGTTGGCATTATTCGCCCACCACTCCAGCGTATTCACATTGGAATCCCATAATTCTCCGACAGAAAACCCTCCTACTTTTGAATTCCAGGTATTGACCACCCAAGGACCAAAACCTTTAACATAATCGAATCTCCAGCCATCGAATTTCATTACATTTTTATAATATTTGGCGACAGAATCATCTCTTCCCCAAAGCCAGTCCTGAACATGTGGATTGGAGTGGCACATATCCGGAAAGCCTCCAAAAGCTCCTTCATCATTATTTCCGTAGGCATTTTTATAAAAATCATTGTAGTTTCTCTGGAATTTCCCTGAAGCAACTCCTGAAAAATCAGTCCACGTATTGGTTCCTGTAAAAGGATTGGCTTCCGATTGACCGCCGCTGTTGTGATTGATCACAATATCTGCATACACCTGCATATTTTCTGAGTGCGCCTTGGTAATCAATGCTTCCAGTTCGGTTCTTGATCCGAAACGGGTTTCGGTGCTTCCATTTTGATTAAAATTTCCGAAATCATAGTAATCTGTAGGATCATATCCCATTGAGTAGGCTCCGTTTTGTGCTTTTGAAGCTGGAGGAAGCCATACGGCACCAATTCCTGCATTGGACCAGGCAGTTAGTTTATCTTTAACGGTATTCCACCAGTTACCTCCTTCAGGAACGTCCCAATAAAAGCCCTGCATCATCACTCCGCCACCGGGACCGGCTACGAATTTACTCTGTGCAGATGCTGAACTGGTTCCTGTACTGAAAGGACGTCCGTCATGGTGGGTTACATTTACCGTTTTGTTATGAACCTCTTCCTGCTTGGAAGATTCCATAATAAATTCATCACTGTTCTGGCATGAGTTAGCTAATGCTAAAGCCAGTAGGGAAAGGAAAAAATGTGTTTTTTTCATCGTAATAATTAATTATCAATCTATTAAACAAGATACAATTTTATTGAAAACAAATTCAAATGAATGGGATATATTTTAATTTTTAATAATAAATCAAGAAGAAAGTCATTTGAAGTTTTCATTAAAAAATCATAATTTTTTCAGATTCTCGAAGCAATTTTTCTTTTAATCCATATATTTGCATACTATGGAATACAATACCCAAAAAACTCAGCTTAATATGCCAGAATATGGCAGAATAATACAACAGTTGGTTGAGCGCTGCAAAGAACTTCCTACCAAAGAGGAAAGGAACGAAATGGCTATGGCAATCATCGATTTTATGGGTCAGAGAAACCCACAACTTCGCGACGAGGAAAATTATAAACATAAACTTTGGGACCATCTTTTTATTCTTGCTAATCATGATCTGGATGTAGATTCTCCTTATCCGTTCCCTACAATGGAACAATTGGCAGAAAAACCTAAAAGAATGGAATATCCAAAACTTCAAGGTGACTTTAAGTTTTACGGAAAAAGTATTCTTCAATTGATAGAAAAAGCAATCGAACTGGAAGCGGGTGACGAAAAAGAAGCCCTTATCGAAGTGATTGCCAACAATATGAAGAAATCTTATAATGTCTATAATAAAGAACATGTGACGGACGATGTTATTTTCCGCCACCTGAAAGAACTGTCTGAAAACAGGTTGGATCTGACGGGAATAGAATCTCTTGAAAAAAGTAAAATCTATTACACCAGCAATAACAACAACCGAAATAATAACAATAACAACAATAGGAACAGCAACAACAGCAATAATAAAAACAATAACAACAGCAACCAGCCTAATAAAAGAAGGCATAATAACAATCATAAAAACAGAAAGTAATGAGTGGAACATTTCAGATAAGAGGAGGAAAAAGATTGCAGGGCGAAATAACTCCACAAGGAGCCAAGAATGAGGCTCTACAAATTTTATGTGCGGTTCTCCTTACGGACGAAGAAGTAAGAATCAAAAATATTCCTGATATTCATGACGTCAACAGACTGATTGAAATTCTGGGAGATTTTGGAGTAAAAATTACTAAAAACGGACAGGGAGATTATACTTTCAAGGCTAATCAGGTTAATTTCGATTACGTAAAATCCAACGAGTTCAAAAAGGACGGAGCAAAATTACGTGGATCTATTATGCTGATGGGACCAATGCTGGCTCGTTATGGAGAAGCGTATATGCCTACTCCAGGAGGTGATAAAATCGGAAGAAGAAGATTGGACACTCACTTTCAGGGACTTGTTGAATTAGGTGCTGAATTCAAATATGATGAAGAGGAATATTTTTATTCTTTAAAGGCTAAAGAATTAAGAGGGAAATTCATTCTTTTGGAAGAAGCTTCCGTAACTGGAACTGCCAATATTGTAATGGCAGCTGCTTTGGCAAAAGGAAAAACAAGAATCTACAACGCGGCATGTGAGCCATATCTTCAGCAATTATGTAAAATGCTGAACAGAATGGGGGCTAATATCTCAGGAATCGGTTCTAACCTTGTTACGATTGAAGGTGTTGAACACCTTAGAGGAACTGAGCACACTATGCTTCCGGATATGGTAGAAATTGGGTCTTGGATTGGTCTTGCAGCCATGACAAAATCTGAAATCACCATTAAAAATGTAAACTGGAACCAGCTTGGAGTAATCCCGAATACATTCAGAAAATTAGGAATCGAGCTTGAGCAAAGTGGTGATGACATCTACATTCCTGCTCAGGAACATTATAAAATTCAGAAATTTATTGACGGTTCTATCCTTACGATTTCAGATGCGCCTTGGCCTGGATTTACGCCGGATCTATTATCTATTATTTTAGTGGTAGCGACTCAGGCAAAAGGAAGTATTCTGGTACATCAGAAAATGTTTGAATCCAGATTATTCTTTGTTGATAAATTGATTGACATGGGAGCTCAGATTATTTTGTGTGATCCACACAGAGCTACAGTAATCGGGTTGAATCAGGAAGCTCCATTAAGAGGAACTACCATGGTTTCCCCAGATATCAGAGCTGGAAATGCACTTCTTATTGCTGCTCTTTCTGCAGAAGGAAAATCTATTATCCACAATATCGAACAAATCGACAGAGGATACGAAAATATCGATGGAAGATTGAAAGCTATTGGTGCTGATATCGAAAGAATTTAAAATTATTTATTTAATATAGAAGCGTTCAGAGTAATCTGAGCGCTTTTTTTATTTAACCACCCCGTCAAAAATTTTTTGAATTTTCGCCACCCCTCCGGGGGGAGGGAAATTTTCTCCCGATTAATAAGTTTTTTTTTAATTTGCTTTAGTATAAAATAAAAAGTGCCTGGTAAAAGAACCAGACACTTTGGGTAATTAAAACTATATGAATCTCACTTAAAAATAGGTTCTGCAGGTATATTCTACTGTCGTATTGATAAGTTTATTTTTATTCAGATAGACTTCAAGCTGATGGAAATCTTCTGAATTGACATTAATATATAATTGTACTGAACCAAAACTATATCCGTTCATATACTCTATGTTTGCTGATAACACTCTATGGCAGATGCCCAATTGATTATAGATGGTATTCATCAAATGTTCAAATTTCATTTTGCCATTCAACTCTATTTCTAATAACAATTCTTTTTTAGGCAGGTTTATTTTGTTTTGTAAAACCTGCAGGCCAGGATTAGGTGTAATCATCGCTAAACATTTTTGGGTTAAACATTATCAGATCATATTGCTCTCTGCATGTAAATCTGTGACAAAAATATAAAAAAATATTAGTCCACCAAATTAGTAGACTAATATTTTTTAAAATTTAATATAAAAAAAAAGAAGCCTCATCAGCTTCTCTTCTATTTTAAAGTTTCTCTATTCTTTCCAGCTTGTCTGAACCCGCAAGTCCATTAGGGTTGCAACCCGGCTCTCCTTCTGGTATTTTCAGATTTTTCTTAGTATAAAATTCTTCCCAGAATGCATTTGTCTTTCCTGTTTTGGGATCTATAAACGTCATCGGCTCCAATTTGAAAATATGTTCTTCTCGAAATGCTCTTTCTACAAAATCTGAACAGTAATAGGAATTTTCATCCAGAATATAATTGAAGTTATAAGGTTTCCCCACCATAGAATTCGCTTTTTTAATAGCTTTAGGAATTGTTTTCTGATATTGTTCCTTCAAACGATAAACGATCACCTCCTGCTCGTCTTCTTTCTGATCTTTGATAAAATCTTTTAAGCTCTGTTTCTGTGAACCGCCTTTAGGAGCTGCATGCAGGACAAACATCCCGTTCCCCTCTTTTTCCAGAATTCCTATATGATCGAATGAAGCTGTCTTTTGTTTTTGAGTAACATTATTGATCGCACCGGAAAGCCCCGATTCTTTTGCCGTTACAAAAAGTAGATCTCCATTTTTGAGCTGCACTTTTCCGGGAGAATTACGATTACACTGAGTCAACAGTAATAATAAACAGGACAAAAACCCTGCAGCAATAATTTCTTTAATTTTTCTGTTAAAAACCATTTTAAATTCCGGTATCTGATTATACTTTCGGGACCAAAATTACAAAATAGAATTCATTACATTTGTGAGAATATTGATCTATTCTTCATACCAACCCAAACATTTTCAAGATTCTTATGCCACATATTTTATTAGTTGAAGACGACGACAGACTTTCAAAATTGATTGCAAAGGGATTTCAGGAAGCTGAATTTGAGGTAACTGTGGCTTATGACGGAACCACGGGTTTGAAACTGGCTTTACAGACGAATTTTGATCTGGTGGTGACAGATATTGTCCTTCCTAAAAAAAATGGCCTTGAATTTTGTAATGAAATTAAAGCCTTAAAACCCAATCTTCCTGTAATTATGCTTACGGCACTCGGAACCACAGATGATAAACTGGAAGGATTTGATGCCGGAGCTGATGATTATCTGACCAAACCTTTTGAAATGCGGGAACTGGTAGCAAGAATCAGAGTTCTTCTGAAACGTTTTTCACAACAGCGGCAGCAAAAGGTTTTCGTCCTCAAATATGAAGGGATAGAAATGAATCTGGAGCAGAAAACGGTAAGCAGGGATCATAGTCCGATCAAATTAACCCCAAAAGAATTTAATCTCTTAAAATTCATGCTGGAAAATTCAGAAAGGGTTCTTTCCAGAAGTGAAATTGCAGAGAAAGTATGGGAAACCCATTTTGATACCGGAACCAATTTTATCGATGTATACATCAATTATCTCCGAAAGAAAATTGATAAAGATTTTGAAACCAAACTTATCCACACCAAAGCCGGTATGGGGTTTATTCTAAAAAAAGATTACGAATCAGGCATTGTATAATAATGAAGATCTACTAAAAATATCCGGATGAAAATAAGAACCAGACTTACCCTGCTTTTTACCTTAATCACCGCTATGCTTTTAGGGGTTTACAGCTTTTCGATTTATTATTCATCAAAAGAAGCCAGAGAGAAATCTTTTTACAGCGAACTTCAGAACGAAGCCATTGCCAAGGCGGATTTATTTTTCCGCAGTTCACTGCCTGAGCAGGAAATGCATAAGCTTTATAAAAATAATACCAGAACTCTGAATGAAGTTCAGGTCGCCATTTATGATATCAATAAACAACTGATTTATCATGATGATGCCAAAGTAGATTATGTAAAAGAAACTCCGGACATGCTTTCGCAGATATTCCAGAAAAAGAGGATTAATTTCTTTTTGAACGATTTGCAGGTGATCGGAATGGTGTATCATTATGAAGGAAAAACGTATGCGGTAACCGCTGCATCTTATGACAAATACGGATATGACTATCTTACTCATCTTCTCACCATCAGCATTATCTCATTCTTTAGTATTCTAATCCTTATTTATCTGGCTGGAATATTTCTTTCCAAAAAAGCACTGAGCCCACTCAGTGAAATGGTAAGTCAGATTAAAAATATTACCGCCGGAAAACTACAGTTGCGATTAAAAACAACAAAAGAAAAAGACGAACTTAATGAACTGGCTCAAAACTTCAACGGAATGCTGGAACGTCTTGAGAATTCTTTTGATTCACAGAAGCATTTTGTATCTAATATTTCACATGAGCTGAGAACTCCCCTGGCGGCTATTATTACCGAACTGGAACTGGCTTCTGAGAAGGATAAAACCCAGCAAGAATATCAGGAAACCATCCAATATGCATTGGAAGACGCCCGAAATATGGTTAAACTCTCCAATAGTTTAATGGACCTCGCCAAAGCAAGCTACGATCCCAATGAGATCAGTTTTTCTGAAGTCCGTCTTGATGAAGTTCTCCTGGAATCTTACACCAAAATAATCAAAGAAAATTCCGGCTATAAAGTTTCACTGAATATTGAAGACATGGTGGAAGAACATCAGCTTATTATTCAGGGAAATGAATATCTTTTGCAGGTTGCTTTTAATAATCTTATTGATAATGCCTGTAAATATTCACCGGAACATACATGTTTAATAGATGTCAGAACTGATTCCAAAATCCTTAGGATCAGTTTTACCAATACGGGAAATGGCATTCCTCAGGAAGATGTACACCATATTTTTGAACCTTTTTACAGAAGCGAAACCTCCAGACAAAAAAAAGGACATGGAATAGGACTTTTCCTTACCGAAAAAATTATTCTGCTCCACAATGCAAAGATTACTGTGGTATCAGATCATAATGAGACTATTTTTACAGTCGAGTTTATGATCTGATAACGTAGCAAAAAACTTCATTTAAATTTATTGGAATCTTAACCCTTAATGAGCTTACTGGTTTAAAATTTCACACCTTTACTCATGAGAAAGAGATTTCTTATTGAAAACCGTAGTTCCTATGCTGGCACCAATCACGCAAGCAATAGAAATCCACTGTAAAAAAGATAATTCTTCAGCAAGAAAAACTAATCCCGAAAGCGCTGCAAATGCCGGTTCCAGACTCATCAGAATACTGAAAGTCTTTGCTGGAAGTTTTTTCAAAGCCATCATTTCCAATGAAAAAGGCAAAGCACTTGAAAGGATAGCGACTCCAAGCCCTTTTACAAAAATGCTTGGGGTGATATTAAAAACAGCCCCATCCCACAATGTAAAAGGAATAATCACAAGACTCGCGAAGATCATCCCGGTAGTCACAGCATCCTTTCCATCCATTATTTTTGAAACTTTACCTCCCATGATAATATAAACAGCCCAGAATATCCCGGCTAGAAATGCAAGCCCAAGTCCTACCAAATCAATATGATCACTCTTCCATGGAACAATAAGTAAAATTCCTACACACGCCAGCAATGCCCAGATAACATCCAATAGTTTACGGGACAAAGCTAGTGCAAGAAATAAAGGTCCTGCAAATTCTACAGTAACCGCCAATCCTAAGGGGATCCTTTGAATCGCCATATAGAAAATAAGATTCATAGCTGCTAACCCAATTCCATATATTGCGCAGTACTTCCATTTCTGTCTGTTAAATTGTAAAAATTTCGGACGATTAATCAAAGTAAGCAAAACAGCAGAAAGTACAATTCTTAAAGTAACCGTACCAATAGCTCCAATGGCAGGGAAAAGCTGTTTTGCAATGGAGGCTCCTCCCTGCACACAGATGATCGCTAAAAGCGTAGCCGGTATAGCTAAGTTTGATTTTTTCATTTCTAAAATATATAATTCAAAAGATGTTGGAAGGAAGTTTCCGGGACTAAACACACTCTTATTTCATATGATAAATCGTAAAATTCATCATACAAGAAACCTGCCCCAAATGTATTGAAATTTTATCTCTTACAATGGGTACAGTTTATAACTATTAATAAGATTTAATCAATAAGTCTGTTTAAACTTAACCACAAAAGTTTTTATTCTTTGAACACTTTAGTACACTTTAGAAAGTGTAAGGAAATACCACACAGTTAAGTTCACATAAGATGAAAGTCTCTGATTTTCAACAAAGCTTTAGTGTATTTCTTATACACAAAGTATATAACTTAAAATAGCTTAAGTGTTTAAAAAGCTTTTGTGTCTTTTGTGGTTTAATAAAAAAGGTTAAACAGCTTTAATAATTATTTCTTGTAGTATCAAGCTCAAAAAATAAGATAATATTTTCTCTAATCATTTTCTAATAATATTCTAAAGCTTCTCTAACGGCCTCTTTCTATAATGAGGAATACCTTTGCAGCAAATAAAAACCCCTATGGATACCGATCCGTCACATTACATCAACTAAGCATTCAGTCATATCACTTTCTGTATATCGGCTGTATGCTAAAAACAGAAAAGTTATGAACACATTAGAATTTACTTTCCGTCTTCTTATCGCATTTACCCTGGGTGCCAGCATTGGTTTTGAAAGACAATGGCGCCAAAAAAGTGCAGGTCTGCGTACCAATACCCTGGTATGTCTTGGTTCTGCAGCATTTGTACTTCTATCCATCCGTATTGGTGGGGATGCTACAGGGAGAATAGCCTCATATATCGTAAGTGGTATTGGCTTTTTAGGAGGAGGAGTTATTATGAAAGATGGGCTTACTGTAAGAGGACTCAATACGGCAGCGACCATTTGGTGTTCAGCATCTGTAGGAGCTCTCAGTGCTCTGGGATTGCCTTTTGAAGCAGCTATTACCAGCGGTTTTATTATCCTCACTCATATTATCCTTCGGCCTTTAGGCGTAAAACTGGGCAATACCATCAACAACAGAAATCATTATACAGAATACCTTCTCAGCATTAAGTGTAAAAGTGAAGTAGAAAATCATGTCCGCGTACAGCTCATGCAGTCTTTAAGCGGAAACGATAAAGTACTGCTGAAATCTCTTACCAGCGATGACAATGGTGTGCCTGAAAATGCCATCATTACAGCAGAAGTTCACGCTTCCACTCCACAGGACAGTTTCATGGAAAAAACAGCCAGTAGATTGACCATTGAAGACAAAGTCATCAAGGTAAGCTGGGAAATTATAGGTACTGAAAACGATTTATAACATTAAAAACATTGAAGCAATGTTAAAAAAATCTTCCAACAAAAATCTCAATTCAGCAGCTCTTGTAAAATTAAAAGAAGCCGCAGCAGAGAACGAAAAAATGATTTACGCCATGCTGGAAACTTCAGAAGAAGGGCTCAGCGAAAACACCGTAAAAGACCGTCTGAAAATTTATGGTAAGAACGAAATTGCCACTCAAAAAGCCCCTTCATGGCTGAAACAGTTTACCCACTCATTTTTTAATCCATTTAATTATATCCTGGCCTGTATTGCATTAATTTCATTATTCATTGATGGTATTCTTGTGCCCGCTGGTGAAAAGGATTTTAGTACCACGATTATTATTTCTGTGATGCTTTTGTTCAGTACGGTTTTAAGATTTATTCAGGAATTCCGGAGCAACAAAGCAGCAGAAGCATTAAAGAAAATGGTAAAAACAAGCTGTCTTACCAAAAGAAAATTTAATGAAAGTAAAGAAATAGAAATTACAGAAATTGTTCCCGGAGATATTGTTATTCTATCTGCCGGTGACATGGTTCCTGCCGACTGCAGGATTCTTAAAAGCAAAGACCTTTTCATTAGCGAGTCCATCCTGACCGGAGAAGCGCTGCCTGTAGAAAAAAATGCTCTTCCCATCAAAGATGCCAAAGACCGGAATCCTCTTAGTCTTCAAAATATATGCTTTATGGGAACCAATGTGGTAAGCGGATCAGCGGCAGTAGTTGTAGTAAATACGGGGATTTTCACCTATTTCGGAAGCATCAGCAGAAGCCTGGCCAGTAAAAGACCGGAAACAGCTTTTGATATTGGAGTCAATAAAGTGAGCTACCTGTTGATCCGGTTTATGCTGGTCATGACCCCTGTTATTTTTCTTATCAATGGATTCGTAAAAGGAGACTGGATGCAGGCCCTATTATTTGCCATTGCCGTAGCGGTGGGGCTTACCCCTGAAATGCTGCCCATGATTGTTACGGCTAATCTGGCAAAAGGAGCCGTCAATATGAGCAAAAAGAAAGTGATTGTCAAAAGATTGAATGCCATCCAGAATATCGGAGCTATGGATATTCTTTGTACTGATAAAACAGGAACTCTTACTCTCGATAAAATTGTATTGGAAACTCACCTCAACGTTCGTGGTATTGAAGATGATGAAGTATTGAAATGGGGCTACCTCAACAGCTTTCATCAAACTGGACTCAAAAACCTTCTGGATCAAGCAGTTTTGGATCATGCTGAGGTTCATAACCTGATGAGAGCTGATGAACTTTATCAGAAAGTAGACGAAATTCCTTTTGATTTTGAAAGAAGAAGAATGTCTGTGATCCTGAATACTTCCACAGGTAAGCACCTGATGATTTGTAAAGGTGCAGTAGAGGAAATGCTTCCCTTGTGTAAGTATGCTCTGGATCCCGGAGAAGATCATAGCCTGCATATTGAGAATGATAATATTGTTCCACTGGATGACTTCATGAAACAACGAATTATCAGAATGTCCGAAAAGCTCAACGCTGAAGGACAACGGGTACTATTGATTGCTATCCGGGAATTTGATGGTGACCATCCATTAAATTACTCTGTTGCTGATGAGAACCATCTTACCCTTACAGGATTCATGGGATTTCTTGATCCTGCAAAACCCTCTGCAGAGCCAAGTATCAAAGCTTTACACAAATTGGGTGTAGAAGTAAAAGTAGTCACCGGAGACAATGATATTGTTGCTAAAAAAATATGCCATGATGTAGGAATTTCCATCAATACCATTATGCTCGGTGATGAACTGGAGAATATGAGCGATGATGAACTTCGTAAGGATATGGATCTCTATTCTGTTTTTGCTAAAGTAAGCCCTTTACAGAAACAGCGTATTGTAAAAATATTAAGATCTAAAGGTCACACCGTAGGATTTATGGGCGACGGAATCAATGATGCAGCAGCCATTAAGGAAGCTGATGTCGGAATTTCTGTTGATACGGGAGCAGATATTGCTAAAGAAAGTGCCGATATCATTCTGCTGGAAAAAGATCTGATGGTACTACGCAGCGGAGTGATCTATGGAAGAAGAACTTTCGGGAACATTGTCAAATATATAAAGATGACGGCCAGCAGCAATTTTGGAAACATGTTCAGTATGATTGGAGCCAGTGCATTGCTTCCGTTTCTGCCCATGCTTCCGCTGCAGATTTTAACCCAAAATTTACTGTATGACGTATCGCAGTCTTCCATTCCGTGGGATACTATGGATAAAGATTTTCTTGAAAAACCGAAAAAATGGGAAGCCGGAAGTATCAAAAAATTCATGCTGTATATAGGTCCTTTGAGCTCCATTTTTGATTACGTGACTTTTGCCGTGATGTTCTTCATTTTTAAAGCCAATACTCCGGAACAGCAAGGTTTATTTCAGACAGGTTGGTTTGTGGAAGGTTTATTATCCCAAACCTTGATTGTTCATATTATCAGAACGAAAAAAATACCCTTTATACAAAGTTGGGCAGCCACCCCTGTAGTCGCTTTGACAAGTTTGATCATGCTGATTGGAATTCTGATTCCTTTCACACCAATGGCCGTGTATCTGAAAATGCAGCCACTACCTCTGAGCTACTTCCCTTATTTAATAGGAATTCTTACAGGGTATTGTATCCTGACTCAGTTCGTCAAACAATGGTTTATCAAAAAATTCGGACAGTGGCTGTAATGCTAAAGTCAGCACAGACAGATCAATAAAAAAGAAATTAAAATAATGGTTATAAATAACTTATATGAGAAAAACAGTCTTAACAATGGTACTTTTGACATTTGTTACCTCTTGTAAAAATTCCAAAAGTGAACCCCCTCAAGATCAGGATCTCCAGATAAGAGGTGATCAGGTCACGGTTCCGGAAAACAATCCTGTTTTCAAAAAAATTAAAACAGAAGTTGTTACCGAACAGGAACATAGTGATGGTGTAATTTCGGCAGGAACAATTCAGGCAATTCCTAATCATTATGCAGAAATTGCCAGTCCTTTTTCCGGAAGGATAACAAAATCGTTTATTCAGCTTGGACAAAACGTATCGGCCGGAAGTCCTCTCTTTGAGATCCTTTCTTCAGATTATTTTTCGGTTCAAAAGGATTATACGGATGCTCTGAACGATGTACAGCTTGCCGAGAAAAATTACAGACGCCAGCAGGATCTTGTAAAACATGGGGTGGGTATTCAGAAAGAACTGGATGAAGCGGAAACAGATTTTAAAAATAAAAAAACATCCCTTTCCAATGCCTCTTCTGCCTTGAAAGTATACAACAGCAAAGGAGGAGGTATAGGAAGTCCTCTTGTTGTAAGAGCCCCCATTAACGGAGAAATTATTTCCAACAAAATTGTAAATGGTCAATATCTGAAAGGAGATGCTGATCCGGTAATGATCATCGCAGAATTATCCAAAGTCTGGATTTCCGGTGATGTAAAAGAAAAAGACATCCGCTTTGTCAATGCCGGAGATCAGGTTTCTGTAAAGGTAGGTGCCTATCCCGACAAAAATATTACAGGAAAAGTCTATCATATCAATGAAATTGTAGACGAAGATACCCGAAGTATAAAAGTCCTTATTGAATGTGATAATCCGGACAGAAAACTAAAACCGGGAATGTACGCTACAGTCAACTTCTCAACAACTCCTGAAAAGGCAGTGATGATTCCCGTGACCGCTTTGATGCAGCAGGACAGCTCCCAATATGTGTGGATAAAGGCAGGTAAGAATCAATTCATCAAACGCCCAGTGGTAACTGGAGAAACCGATCAGAAAACAGTAAGAATTACATCAGGCTTAAAGCCTGGGGAAACCATCATGACTGAAGGGGGAATTTATATGCTGGATGCGAAATAATGTAAAATGATGCGAAATCAAAAACTATGAAGAAATTACTTACAATCTCTATACAGAAAAGATGGCTGATGCTTGCCCTCTTCCTTTTATTGGGGTTCTTCGGGTATTATTCCTGGACCAGATTATCCATAGAAGCCTATCCTGATATTGCCGATGTCACCTCACAGGTTGTCACACAGGTTCCGGGGCTGGCCGCTGAAGAAGTAGAACAGCAAATCACAATCCCTTTGGAAAGATCTCTGAACGGACTTCCGGGAATGCATGTGATGCGAAGCAAAAGTACCTTCGGGCTTTCCATTATCACCATGGTTTTCGATGACGGTATAGACGATTACTGGGCCCGGCAGCGTATTCAGGAAAGATTGACTGATGTAGATCTTCCTTATGGTGCGCAGCCAGGACTGGATCCCCTTACCTCCCCTATTGGCGAAGTATATCGCTATATTATTGAAAGCAACAACCACAGTCTGCGGGAACTTACCGACTTACAAAAATTTGTGATTATTCCACGTATCAAACAGGTTTCAGGAATTGCTGATGTTACGAATTTTGGAGGAATTACCACTCAGTTTCAGATCGAACTGGATCCGCATAAGCTTGAACAGTACGGACTTTCCTTATCTGAAGTTACTGAAACTATTTCCAAAAACAATGTGAGTGCCGGAGGAAGTATGCTTCCACGGGGAAACCTTGCCTACGTAATCCGCGGAATTGGTTTGGTAAAAGATTTAAATGACCTTGGAAAGATTGTGGTGAAAACCCAAAATGGGGTTCCTGTTTTTTTGAATGATGTAGGAACACTGAAATACGGAAACCTGGAAAGAAAAGGAGTTCTTGGCTATACCGACAGAAAACGTAATTATTCTGAAAGTGTAGAAGGAATTGTACTTTTATTAAGAGGTCAAAATCCTTCACAAGTGCTGGATGGAGTCCATGAAGCTATTGAAGAGCTGAATAATGAAACGCTTCCTCCCGGTGTAAAAATTCATCCTTTCCTCGACAGAACAGATCTTGTAAAAACAACACTTACCACAGTTTCCCACACCCTTACCGAAGGCATTGTATTAGTTATTATTGTTCTGATTATATTTCTTGGAAGCTGGCGCGGAGCATTATTGGTGGCTATTACGATTCCGCTCTCTTTGTTATTTGCTTTTATATTAATGCATTTTACCAATATCCCGGCCAACCTTCTTTCACTCGGAGCGATTGATTTTGGGATTATTGTAGATGGAGCCATCGTCATGCTGGAAACCATTCTGAAGAAAAGAGAAGAAAATTCGGAAGAAACACTGGAAGAAAAAACAATTACCCAAAGAGTGATTGAAGTAGCCAAGCCTATTTTCTTTTCAACGATTATCATTATTACCGCCTATCTGCCCTTATTCGCTTTTGAAAGAGTAGAGAAAAAATTATTCACACCAATGGCTTTCACTGTAGGATATGCACTGCTGGGTGCACTCGCTGTAGCATTATTGCTAATCCCCGGATTGGCTTATGTGATCTATCGTAAACCCCAAAAGATCTACCACAATAAATGGCTGGAAAAAATAGCTGCAGCCTATGGAAAAAAAATCGAAAAGATACTGCAGGCTCCCAAGAGGGTTATTATACCTATCGTTATCGTTTTGGTATCCTCAGGAATTCTGTCTTATACAGTAGGAAAAGACTTCCTTCCCGAGCTGGATGAAGGTTCTATATGGCTGCAGGTACAGCTACCTCCGGGAATTTCTTTAGCCAAATCAAAAGAGATGAGCGATACGCTACGTACCCGTACCCTGAAACACCCTGAAATTACCTATATGATGATTCAGGCAGGACGTAATGACGATGGTACCGATCCATGGACGGCTTCTCACTTTGAAGTCTCTATTGGAATAAAACCTTACAGCGAATGGCCTGCCGGGAAAACAAAAGCAGACCTCATCAAAGAGCTCGCAGCAGATTATAAAAACATGCCGGGATTCACCGTAGGTTTTTCACAGCCTATGATTGACGGAGTAATGGACAAAATCTCCGGAGCACACAGCGAGCTGGTTGTAAAGGTATATGGGGAAGATTTCAAAGAAACCAGACGAATTGCTGAAAACATACTGTCTACTTTGAATACAATCCCGGGGTCTGCCGATCTCGCTATTGATCAGGAGCCACCTTTACCCCAGCTTCAGATTATTGCCGACAGAGATAAGATTGCTCAGTATGGATTGAACGTAGCCGATGTAGCCGACCTGATTGAAGTTGCATTGGGGGGAAAAGCAATTTCCCAGATCTTTATTGGTAACAAAGTATATGATATTTCCTGCCGTTATACCGAAGACAGCCGGGACACTCCGGACAAAATCGGAAATCTGATGCTCACCTCAGCTTCAGGAGCGAAAATTCCGCTGTCTCAGGTAGCAGAAGTAAAATTAAGTACGGGTGAAAGTACCATTACCCGCGAAATGAACAAACGCCATCTTACGGTAAAACTGAATTTAAGAGGTACCGATCTTTCTTCTTTCCTGAAAGAAGCACAGGATAAAATTGAAAAGGACATAAAATACGACCACGAAAAATATCAGGTCAAATGGGGTGGACAGTTTGAAAATCAAAACAGAGCTTATTCCAGATTAGCATTTATTGTTCCGCTGGCATTGGCGATAATGTTCCTTTTATTATATGGTGCATTTGGGGATTTCAAACAAGCTTTGGTTCTGATGTCTATTGTTCCGTTGGCTTTGTTTGGGGGAATGCTGGCACTCAATATCCGTGGAATGTCTCTGAATGTCTCTTCCGCTGTAGGATTTATCGCACTATTTGGGGTTGCGATCCAGAACGGAGTCATCATGATTTCGCATATCAATGACCTCCGTAAAAAAGGATATGAACTGAAACAGGCGGCCATCAAAGGGGCAAAGGACCGTTTCAGACCGGTACTGATGACGGCAACGGTTGCAGTAATCGGATTATTCCCGGCTTCATTGGCAACAGGAATTGGTTCGGATGTACAACGCCCACTGGCAACAGTAATCGTTTACGGGTTGATGTTCTCTACTATTTTAACACTATTTGTTCTGCCGGCTATTTATTTTATGGCTGAACGTCGCAACGAAAAACAAAATTTAGAATCAGATGAAAATTAGAGTTCATGTTATCATATTATCTGTCGTATTGCTCAGCATCACAGGTATAAAGGCACAGGAAAAAGAGCTTTTACATTTTGAAGAATACCTGAGTCTTGTTGGAAATAAAAATCTCGGCTACGCCTCCCAGAAATACAACGTAAGTATGGCTGAAGCAGCAATTCAAACCGCCAACATGTTCCCAGACCCTCAATTGGAAATGGAGACTACCAATAACGGAGTGAAGAAAGATATGGGCTATGTCTATGGAACATCTATCGGCTGGACTCTTGAGCTTGGCGGCAAAAGAAAAGCCCGGGTTAATCTGGCCAGAAACCAATCGGAACTGAGCAAAATACAATTGCAGGATTTTTTCAGAAATCTCCGGGCAGATGCTAGTTTAGGATATATAGAAGCTTTAAAATCCAAAGCTTTGCTTGAAGTACAGCAGGATTCTTATAAAAATATGGAGCAGCTGGCAAAATCTGACAGTATCCGGTACCGTTTAGGAACAATATCGTTGGTAAGCTCAAAGCAGACCAAGCTGGAAGCCTCCTCTCTGCTCAATGAAGTATATCAGGCTGAAAGTGCAGAACAACAAGCGCTCACCGGTCTGTCGGTATTTCTTGGAGACAACAAAATAACAGATAGAGATGTTGCCGGAGATTTCAATTCCTTCAACAGAGATTTCAGTATTGATGATTTGATCCTGCAGTCCCTCAATGAAAGAGCAGATTTACTGGCTGCCAGACAAAATACAGCAGTAACCAAAAGCCAGATCAGTCTGGAAAAAGCCAATCGTGTGATAGATCTGGGCATCAGTGCCGGAGCTGAACATCATACCGAAGCCACCAACGAGATTGCCCCCTCACCTACTGTTAATGCAGTAAAAATTGGTCTTAGTATACCTCTGAAATTTTCCAACAGAAGAAATGCAGGATTAAAAATAGCCGAAATGGCGCATTCCCAGGCAGAAGTTGAATATAAACAAATTGAACAAGGGATAAGGGCTGAAGTGATGCAGGCGTATCAACAGTATTCAGCAACTCAGAAACAGCTCAGACAATTCCATAATGGAATGCTTACAGAAGCGAAAAGTATACTGGAAGGTATTGTTTACAGCTACAAAAGAGGAGAAAGTTCTATCCTGGAAGTTCTGAATGCTCAAAGAACCTATAACAACGTAAGAAAAGATTATTATCAGGCCCTTGCAGATAATGCAGCTGCTTTGATTGATCTTGAACGTAAAACAGGGATCTGGGATATTCATTTTTAGAAAGGAAGAGGGAAGCTGGAGGATGGAGGTTTTTGGAAGTCCGTGGATACATGAAAATTATTTTATTAATTTTTAAAAGCTCAAAAAATTATCATCAAATGGCAATCAATAATTCTAAAATAGAAATATTACCTCCATCTTCATTCTTCCCGCTTCCCGCCCTATCAAATAACAATCATTTATTCTAAAAACACAAATATTACTTCCAGCTTCAATCCTTCGGCTTCCTCCATAAAAAAAGCTCTGAAATCTATTTGATTTCAGAGCTTTTTTTATCTTTTATACTGTGATTCATAAATTCCGATCCAGTCATCAGGAGTCATTTTCTGACTCAGTTCAGCAATCAGTTCAAAAGGAATATCTTCTACTTTTTTGAAACGGATACAGGATTTCCCCATGTCCAGTTTCTTCTTAGAATGTTTTGGATATTCTGCGACAAAACAATCGAGAAGCTCCGGTCTGGAATACAGCCCCATATGATAGAGTGCTATAAAATTCTTTTGGGATGCCAGATTGATGAAAGGCAGCGGCGTTCCGGGTGCACAGTGATATCCGGCAGGAAAGGTTGCCAAAGGAACCACCCAGCCTATCATCCCGTAATTGGTAGCTTCTTCAAAACCTTTCGGAAGATTGTCATTCACCGTATCAAAAAGCTTTTTAAAAGCTTCCTGCCTTTCTTCAGGAATCTTTGAAAGATAATCTTGTATGGAAACTGACTGAATCTGCATATTTTATTTTTTTCTAAAATACAATTATTTTATAAAATTGTACACATTGAACATCTGAACATCTTTGCTGCTCTTTTGAAGGAACATCATTTTGTTGACATTTGGAACATACTGGATCATATTTCCGTCTGCAAAACCGTAGTTCTGGAAGAAGTTTCTTCCTTTATAATCAAGGCTTACTTCCTGAGGCTTCAGGTTGGCAAAATCAAAAACTTTCATAGAAAACCCTGTATTCCCGAATGCTCCCTTAGGATAAAATGCAGAAATATAAAGCTTATCTCCAGCTTCAACAATATTGATTCTCTTTCCTGTAGAAGTTCCGGCAGCCACAAATTGCTTTACCTCTCCTTCTTTATTAAACTTGATCAACATTCCGGCATCCAAAGAATAAACAGGATCTGGGAAACGGTTCATTGTTGTAGGCATTGGCCTTGTCACAGTTTCCTGCTGAACAGCCATTAAAGTCTCATCCCCTTTTACAATTGTTTTGATCACTTTCACATCGTTCATGTCTTTGCTTCCTGCTAAATTGGTATTGCTGATCACCGCTTTTCCAGACTTCATATCATAGAACATTACCGTTCCGAAAGTACTTGCTCCAATCGTAACTGCAGCATTTTTTCTTCCAAAAGTTACCAGATAATCATTGTCATTTTTACTGAACGCATATAATTTTTCAGGAATATATTTGTCATCGAAAGAAAGGTCTTTATCTTCAGTATTGGAAACCAGTTCCAGCTTATAAGATTCTTTCCATCCCGCAGCTTTACGCAGTACAACTATCTTTGCTGAATTCGTTAATGTTAAAGACTTTTCAACATAATCATTGCTCAATGTAATTTCTTTATTCCAAACCGGAGTAAGTGTTCTCAGATCCAATACCAGAACATCATTCACATTATCCGTTTTTTTGTTGGCAAATCTGTCGTTAAAGATCGCAGCATATTTCCCGTTTTCTGAGAAAAGAACATACGTTGTTCCTGATCTATTGGTAGATTCAATGCTGTATTTTGCAATGCTCTTTGTGGTAAAAGTTCCTTCCTTTCTGCTGAAAACATGTTGAAAAACTTCCTTTCTGTTTTCCTTTCCGAAATACTCTTCCGTAAATGCTATGAATTTATCATCATCTATCTGCTGAGATCCCAGATAATTGTGAAGTACGCCGTTTGTTTTATTGGCGTAATCTTTTACATAAGTGTCTACAAGACTTCCGTTTTGATCCAGTTTTCTCATCAGTAATTTCTTGTGAGGGAAAACATTTCTCATTAGCCCGTCTATATTGATAGCGCTGAACATATAAGAATTGTAATCATCTGCCAATACCAGTTTGTCATCGGTTTCAAGATTGGCATCCACCGTGAATTTTGTTCCTTCAGTCACCTTCGTCTGTGCATAAGAATACACCGAAGCCGTAATTAATGCCGAAGCAATAATCTGTTTAATCATATTGTTTTTCTTTAGTTATTATAAATTTTTTCTTCTAATCTTTTCAATTCAAGATTAGCATCATAGGATAGTTTAATATCTACCAAATGTTCCTGTAATTCATTTAAATATTTCTCAGCTTCCTGGTAATTACCCAAAGCAATATTTAATCTGATCAGGTTAAAATAAAGGTATTCTCCAATCTTTTGATTGTAAGGAGCTTTTTTGTCGTTGTAATTCACTTTTGTCAAAGCACTTTTCCAAATGTCAATTCCTTTCTGCATATTTTCCATGGCTACTTTATTTGGCGCATAGTCCGTTTTTGCCTGAAGTTTTTTCAGATTCGTCGTCACGTAGATATATGCTTTTTCCAGATCGTCATACTCTCCTTTATTTTTTACCGTTGATAAGGTCACCGTAGAATTGATGGTCTGATAACCGAAGTTTTCATTAATAATATTCCGTGTACGATCCATCGTTCTCTGCAGGTATCTTTTCTCCTGGGCATTCAGATTGATTTCATTGGTTGGAACACTTGCTATTTCCGCAAAATCTGAGAAATAGGCTTTGTCCAGTTTTACAGCGCCACCCTGTTTTGCGATGATCCTTGTTGGCTGATTGGCAAAAGTTTTCCCCTGGTTGTCCTGAAAGTTTGTTCTTTCCATTTCAATGACGATGTCAAGATAATTTCCACCTTTTGAAAACCCCAACACGTCCATTTGAGAAGCCAGAATTTTATTATCCACAATTAAGGCATCTCTCAGATCCGGTTGCTGATAAACCGGCATCGGAGGAATATTAATTATAGGTCTTGAAGGTAATCTCAATACCGGAGCTCCATTGGTTGCCGCAATTTTTTCAACCGCTGATAATTTGCTGTATTCTGCAGATTCAAGTTTATATTTTTCCTGAAGTTTTTTTACCTCAGCATCATAGTCTTTTAATCTTTCCTGATGTTCATATTTGGCATTTTCAACGTTCGTCTGATAGTTGTCTACCTTTCCTTGATAGTCTTCTTTTGACAATCTTACAACATCTTCCTTTGTAATATTATAGGGAGATTTTACGGTAATCGTATAATTTCTGTTGGAAAGTTCCGTAGGAAAAACCGGCTCTTTCAGAAGCTGAAAACTGATAATCTCTTTATCAATTCTTTGAGCCTGTGAAAATTCAGAATAGAATAATGGTATTAAAAAAAGGAGTTTAAGTTTATTCATAGATAGTATAGTTTTCAGCGCAAATTTATAATAATTTTAGCAACATTTTTGAAGAATAATTTTTCCAGTTATTATTAAATCAACAATAAAAAAGGCAGCCACACGAATGCAACTGCCTACAGAAATTATTAACTCAAAAAATTTTATTTCTTAATGGCTTTTACTGTTGATTTTGAGCCATCTTTAAAGTTCATTGTCACTAAGTATAATCCGGCATTCAATTCACCTAACTGAAGTTCATTGGTAGGTTGATCAATAGTTTTCACTACTCTTCCCGCCACATCCGTGATCGTTACAGATTTCACATCTTTGATATCAGCGATATGCAGAACATCTTTGAATGGATTAGGATATACACTGATTTCTTTTTTCTTCGCACCTGTTTCTAAAGTTGACAAAGAGGTCGCTACTTCAAATACAAAATCAATAAATTCTCCTCTTGAAATGGCTGTACAAGGGCTTGCAGGTGCTGTACTGTTATAATCCGTTACCACTCTCATTCTGTAATTTCCTACTGGTGTTCCCGCAGGTGCAGTAATAGATCCCGTAGTAGTTGTTACATAATTTGACGTAACAAACATTCTTTCTGAAGTTTCAAACGTTAAATTGTTATTCCAGTCTACCCAAACTGCAATTCCACATGTAGGACCTCCTGCTGTGAAAGAAATATTGGTACTGGATCCTGGAGCATTTGTTATTCTATTATTAGTTGTAGTTAAGTTTTGATATCCTCCCGCTACACTGGAACCGGATGCATAAGTCATGTCTATAAGTGCTCCTGTAGAATTGAAGGCAGAAAGCCATGAAGCCTGACCGCTAGATGAAGGCTGACAATAGCCTGTTCTAAAGGCTATAACATCACTCCAAATACTCTTATCTGTAGCGCTGCATGAAGATCTTACCCACGCATAATAGTTCGTATCAGCAGATAGCGAATTCAAAGGGGCAGAAGTTGTAGCAGAAGTTGCAGAGTTCGAAGCGTTTAAAACTGTAGTAGCATCAGGTGCTGTATTGGTTGTACTGTAATATACTTCGTATCCGTTTGCAGGTGTTGAAGCAGGTGCTGTCCAACCGATCACTGCAGAGTTCATCGTTACGTTGGGTGTTGTAACTGCAGTAGGTTCAAGACAAGAAGGAATATTCTGAACGGTAATATTATCAATATAAATGGCACGATTTGAACCACCTAAACCATGTTTAAATGCTAATTGCAAATCAGACCCCGCAGGAATATTAACAGTATATTGTGTATGGGTAGTTGTTAAAGCAATAGGAGAACCAATTTGCGTAAAAGAAGCTGGATCTGCAGGGTTTGATAAAGTACCCATTAATAGTGTTGTACCCGCTGTTCCCGTTCTTGCATAGAATCTCACACGCTTAGTACCATCTGAAAGATTTATAGTTGGAGGTGAAACTAACATTTGACTCCCTGTACTAGCGGTAGAATTATATAAATAATAAGCATTAGGTGCTGAATAATTATTGGTTGTCGTTACATACCCATACCCAGTAAATGAAGCACTTTCTAAATATGCCCAACAGCTTGGCGCATTGGTATTTGTTGAAGACCCTACACTTGTAGTATCAAAATTTTCTGTATACGGAACCGTGAACGTAGAACAAGCTGTTTTAAATGTCCCTGCAAAAGACCATGCACTTTGGCTGGTTGCAGAACTACAATTGGTTCTCACCCAATAATAATAGGTTGTATTGGAATTAAGACTTCCTATCGTTTTACTCGTACCAGATACTGCCGGGTAAGTAGGTGTTACTGTACTTGCAGGTATTGTACTGGAAGTGCTGTGATACACATCATAGCTGGCAGCACTGCTTGGAGCCGTCCATGAAACTAAAGCAGAATTAGCCGTTACTCCTGAAACCGCCTGCAATACTGGAGGTGCACAATCTGAATAGGCATCTGCTGAAAAAGCAAAAACGTTAGGTAAACCAGAGCCACTTACTTTGGTTACTGTTACACTTTGTATCGGCTTCGCCTGATTTGCAGCATCTATTGCCAGTTCATTTTGATATAATCTTGGGTTTGTTCCCCCCTCAGGAGAAGGAACATCATCACCACTGGCAGGAATCGCACCAGGTTTTTTTATTCTTCCTATTCCCTGTACGGCAAAGTTGGTACCCCCATACCAGTCTGGAAGACTGATTCCTGAAAATGTTTGTGAGCTGCCATCTGTAAAGTTTACCACTACGTTTATTGTAGAAGTACCACTCCCACTTACGGCAAGCATATACAGCTTGATGACTGCTTTTGGTGTTGTAAATGCCAAAGTTCCGGCATCATTTACCGCAGCCAGCCTTAGAGAGTTATTTGCATTCAAACTTGCTAGCTGAAAGCTCAGTCCGGGAGTTGTTGCTATTACAGAATTAATAATTCCGTCAATAGGAATACCATACGAAATCGCTGCACTTGTGGATGTCAGCTGGAAATCTTTAGCTACAAAAGCATAAGAAACTCCGTCTACGTCATTATTTGTAGTAATTGTTGAAGATCCTATCCCGTTTGCAATTACGTCAGCTGTAAAGCCCGAAGCAACCGGCATAGTTTGATAATTTTGAGCCATCATTACAGAGGCAGAAAACAGAGCGATAGCAGGTATCACCCTAGAAAATAAATTTATTGCCATTTTGTTCACATTTGTGGCGAAATTTAGTAAAAATAACAATACAAAAAAGATATTTTTAAAGAAAAAGTAAAATAATTACAATCAGAGTCAAATATTAGCATTTTGATACCTGAAAATTATGAGAGCTTAAAAAAAGATTAAAGAAAATTGAGCCATTTCTTATTGATCCTTAATTTTATTATTGAGAAATTAAATCCTATTTTTGTCATACAAATTTTTTGAACAATGCCGAATATTTCAAACAGAGCACTGCATATGCCGCCATCGCCGGTAAGAAAACTGGTTCCCTTTGCGTTACAAGCAAAACAAAAAGGAATAAAAGTATATCACCTTAATATCGGACAGCCTGATATTGAAACTCCGGAAACAGCTTTAAATGCTTTAAAAAACATCGATTTAAAAGTATTGGAATATGCGCTTTCTGAAGGGAATATAGAATACAGAAAAGCCCTTACAGAATATTATCATTCATTAGGTTTTTCAGATATTACTCCCGATAACTTCATTGTTACCAATGGGGGGTCTGAAGCCCTTAACTTTGCTATCTCTACTTTATGTGATGAGGGTGATGAGGTGATTATTCCTGAGCCTTACTATGCTAACTATAACGGTTTCACCAGCACATTCGATGTGAATATTGTAGCAGTACCTTCTACTATTGACACTGGTTTTGCTTTGCCTCCTATTGAGGAATTCGAGAAAAAAATCACAGAAAAAACAAGAGCAATTATCATCTGTAACCCTGGAAACCCTACCGGATATCTGTATACCCGCGAAGAGCTTCAAAAACTTGCAGAAATTGCTTTAAAATATGATATCGTTATCATCTCTGATGAAGTATACAGAGAATATGTATACGATGGAAAGCAGCAGATCTCAATGCTAGACTTCCCTGAATTAGCTGAAAACTGTATCATCATAGACTCTGAATCTAAACGTTACTCTATGTGTGGAGTAAGAATCGGATGTCTGCTTACACGTTCCAACAAGATCCGTAATGCTGCTATGCTTTTTGCACAGGCGAGATTAAGCCCTGTTCTTTTGGGACAGATTGCTGCAACAGCTGCACACCAGAACGATGGTCCTTACATCAGAGCAGTAAGAGAAGAGTATACTCACAGAAGAAATGTATTGGTAGATCTTTTGAACGCCATCCCTGGTGTTATCTGCCCTAAACCTAGAGGTGCTTTCTACTGTGTCGCTGAACTTCCGGTAGATGATACTGAAAAATTTGCACAGTGGCTGCTTGAAAAATATTCTCTGAATAATGAGACGATCATGGTTGCTCCTGCAGGAGGATTCTACAGTAACCCGGAATTGGGCAAGAAGCAGGTAAGAATTGCTTACGTGCTGAAAGAAGAAGATTTAATAAGAAGTGCTGAAATCCTTAAAGAAGCTTTAAAGAAGTACAGAGAAGAATTTAGCCTGTAAAATATACCCTATGCCGACAACAAAAAATATATATCTGAAAATACTGTTTTCGATTCTTTTGCTGTCGGCATTTTTTTCATGTGACTCAAAAAAAACCGAAAAGGCAGCTTCCTCCAAAAATCCGCATGAGATTACTTTCATCAGTGTATCTCATATTGAAGGAAACCTTGGAAATTACAGGATCATTAAAGTCACCAAAGATTCCGTTTTTGCAGAAAAAGGAATAACGGCTAATCAAACCCATAAAGCATGGGCTTCTGCCATCAATTCCAGCACCTGGAAACAGCTTGTATCATCAGTCAATATTGTTGATCTTGACCACATAAAAAGTTCTCCCAGCCAGCAATCGGTAGACGGTATAGATGAAACATTTCAGATCCGTACTCCGAAAAAATCACATATCTATGTGAATGCATATGCGGATACTTTACATTACAAGCAGCTACAACAACTTAAAGAACAACTAGACAAGATTCTTCCTAAAGAATACCAATAAAAAACATGCAAGAAAATTTTTCATTGAAGCCTTATAACACCTTCGGTGTTGAAGCTAAAGCCCAATATTTCACTGAAGTCAATACTATTGATGAATTAAAGGAAGCACTTGTTTTCTCGAAGACTCAATCTCTTCAGGTTCTGTTTTTGGGAGGCGGAAGCAATATTCTTCTTACCAAAGATTTTGAAGGCCTTGCCATCAAGCTTAATTTAAATGGAATTTCCGAAGAGAGCATCAATGAAAATGAAGTCCTGGTCACAGCAAAAGCAGGTGAAAACTGGCATGAATTTGTGATGTACTGCTTACAAAAAAATTATGGCGGACTGGAAAATCTTTCTTTAATTCCCGGAAATGTAGGAACTTCTCCTATGCAGAATATTGGGGCTTACGGAACAGAGATCAAAGATATTTTTGTCAGTTGTCTGGTATTGGATTTAGAAGATCTTGAACTTGCAACATTCAACCTAGAGCAATGCAGGTTCGGTTACAGAGATTCTATTTTCAAACAGGAAGGAAAAGGAAGATATGTTATTCTGGAAGTCACTTTTAAGCTTACCCAAAAAGACCACCATATCAAAACAGAGTACGGAGCGATTCAATCTGAACTGGAGAATCTTGGTATTAAAGACCCAACTATTCAGGATATTTCAAAAGCAGTCATCAATATCAGACAAAGCAAATTGCCGGATCCTAAAGAAATCGGAAACGCCGGAAGCTTTTTCAAAAACCCAACGATTCCTTTGGCTCAATTTGAAGCGTTGAAACAACAATTTGAAAATATCCAGGGCTATCCCAATGGAGATAGGGTAAAAGTTCCTGCAGGATGGCTGATTGAACAATGTGGATGGAAAGGGAAGCAGATCGGGAATGTCGGTTCACACAAATTACAATCCCTGGTGATCATCAATGCTACCGGAAATGCTACCGGAAAAGAAATTTTTGATTTTTCTACGGAGATTATCAATTCTGTGAAAGAAAAGTTCGGTATAGAGCTTGAGCGGGAAGTAAATATTTTATAAAATAGATAAAAGCTGTATTCATGATGAGTGCAGCTTTTTTATTATCGCTTAAAATAGATCAGTTGGATAAACGCTAAGGCGCAAGGATTTTTAATTTACTTTGTTGTTTTAGGACGCAAAGATTTTATCTGTGATAAAACTGAATTCTGTATATTTTATATAATATGATCTCTCGCTGATTTTACAGATCACACGGATGTTTATGGAAAAATCTGCCTAATCTCCTAAATCTGCGAGAATATTTTGTTTTAATGAAACTTTAGGAATATCATTATTATTCAAAATCTTTGCGCCTTAACGTTTTCTAATGGCATTACAACGTATTCAATAACAATACATCCCCAAAAAATCATTATTTTAGCTTAAAATTACAATTCTAGATGAAAATAGCTATTCTTGGAGCCGGAAATATGGGACTCTCTTTTTCAAAATCATTTTTGAAATACGAACTGATCAAACCTGAGCATCTGCACCTTATTATCAGAAGTGAATCCAAAATTTCCAAAATAGCTGAAGAATTTCCCAAGTCTAAAATTTCCACATTTGCAGACGTGAAAGATGTTGATGCTGATTTGGTTATTATCGCTGTAAAACCTCAGGATTTCCAGGCGGTTGTTCAAAACATTCAATTTACTTTTAAAGAAAACCAGATGGTATTATCCATCATGGCCGGAATCAATATTGAAAAAATTCAAAAATCACTGAATCATCCGCTTGTTGTAAGAGCAATGCCGAACTCTCCTACTCTTTTAGGAATGGGAATCACGGGTTATACTGCTGCCAACGGAATTTCTTTCAGTCAGCTCATTAATATCGAAAGATTACTGAACAGCACCGGAAGATCTGTTTATTTGGAAGATGAAAACCTTTTGGATGGTGTCACTGCCCTTTCCGGAAGTGGTCCCGCTTATTTCTACTATATCATTGATGCGATGATCAAGGCAGGAATTGAAATGGGAATTGAAGAAAATCTTTCTAAACTCTTTGTAAAGCAGACAATGCTTGGGGCTTATCATTTGATCAATAACTCAGAAAAAAATCTTGAGGAACTGATTAAAGATGTTGCTTCTAAAGGAGGAACAACTGAAGCAGCCTTAAGAACATTTGAAGAAAGCAGTCTCAAAGAAATTCTGAAACAAGGAATTCTGAATGCTGAAAAACGCGCCAAGGAACTTAATAATTAAATTTTCTTTCAATAGCTCTACAAAATATCCATCCTAAATACACCCCGAAAGTATTCAGGATGATATCGTCTACTTCAAATATGCCCATTCTTGTAAAGTATTGAAGAGCTTCGGCAATAACGATGCATGAGATAAAACTATATAGTAATGGCTTCAGCTTTTTCAGGTCAGAGAAAACCCAGCCCAAAAATCCAAAAGGAATAAACATGATAACATTTCCTAAAACAATCTTTACAATATCTATCGTTTTATTTGTACCCTGGATAAATTTTATCGTCGAAAAAACAGGTTCTACAGTAATGAGATTTTCTTCGTACTGAAATCTGCCCATTCCCCAAAACATCAGATAGAGCAGAAACAGAGTATACGGAACAATAATAATTTTATATATTTTCTTCATCATTGAACTGCTAATATATTCATTTTCAATTCTGCTTACAATATATTCTAAAAATTTATGCCCATAAAAAAAGAGCCAATACGACTCTCTTTTCAGATTATATCATTATGATTTTCTTTTCATTGGGATCTGCAGGTTTGTCGGGCGGTTTTCTTCTGTGTCAAAACCTCTGCCGTCAATATTTCTTGCTCCCCAGAACATCATATCATTGAAAATATAGATCAGGTCATACTCCTTAAAAACCTGTCCTTCCACCAATCCAAACGGCAAAAACTTTTTTCTAAATATACTTTGAGATTTTCCGGTCTCCCACACTTCAAAATTCTCTTTGGCAAGGGTATTTAAAACAACGGTAAAATTTGGAATTAAAGGGGTTACTTCATAAGCCTCATCGGCCGTAAAATCTACTTTTTGTGCTCCTTCTGCAATATCGTGACTTCCTTTCCATTCTACGTGTCCTTTAAGAGCAATTTTAGCTAAAGGTATTTCTCCGTAAGCATCGGCATAATTAATAATTTCCAATTCAAATTTATCTTCGGGAAGAAATGTAAATGATCTTTTCAAATAAAAGGGTTTCAGACTTCCATCTGCATTTTTTAATGCACTTGGACGGATTTCTGTTGAAATACTCTCCCATTCTCCCAAAGCCTTTTTTCTTATCTGCTCTACCATACTGCTGTTGAATTTTTTAATTAATTATATGGGAAACATTCCATTTCCATTAACAGAATTTTCGGCGGTCACTTCTTCCTGCAATACATCCCAATGCTCCACTATTTTATGATCATTTATCCTAAAGATATCCACTCCAATCATATTTTTCCCATTCCAGTTTTGGTATCGTCCATGGATCATTATAATATCTCCATTTTCTGTAATGGTTCCCGGCTCATATTTGAAATCTTCAGGTAAAGCTGGCACAAACTGCTTCAGAGCTTCTGTTCCGTTGGGAATTGAAGGGTTATGCTGAATATAATGATCTCCAAAATAGGTATCGAATGCTGTAATATCTCTATCAACAAAAACAGCGGTGATTGCTTTTAATACTAATTCTTTATTATCCATACTTTATTGTCTTTATATCCACGAAGTTATTACCTTTGTACTACTTATTAATACTAGTCTCAATTATTATTTATAGTATATTTTTTTAGACCAATGGAAAATAAAAGGAAAAACAAAGATTTCAATCCCAATAATTGTCCGGTAACTCATTTTTACAATAAAGTAGGAGGCAAATGGAAAACCGTAATCATGTATGGAATAAGCATGAATGTGAACCGTTTCAGCATGCTTCAAAAAGCCATTCCCATGATCAGTAAACAAATGCTGGTGAATCAGCTCAGAGAAATGGAAGAGGATCATATTATTGCAAGAACAATCTATGCAGAAATCCCGCCAAGAGTAGAATATCAGCTTACAGAATATGGAAAAACCTTTATGCCGATCCTTATGACCATTCAGGATTGGGGAATTAAAGATATGGCTTTAAAAAATTAATTTTTTAATAATCTATTTTGACTTTGAGTTTCTTATTACAAACCTTATTTTTACATTATATTTTATTTCAATGAAATACGTTTTACTTACACTTATTTCAGCAATGCTGCTGTCGGTTTCATGGCCAACTTATGGGGTCCCGTTTTTTATATTTTTTGCCCTTGTCCCTCTTCTGATGATGGAACATGGGGTTTCAAAATTTTCTGATTACAAAAGAAAGAGCTGGGTGGTCTTTGGATTGTCATACCTCTGCTTTATAATCTGGAATGTAGTCACTACAGGATGGCTGTATGGCGCAAAGAATCCGGATGGAAGCCACTCTCTACTGGCTGTTTTATTCCCCGTCCTGGTAAATTCTTTTTTATATTCTTTGGTATTTCAATGCTATCACTGGTATAAAAATGCTCAGGGAACCTATTGGGGACTTGGGTTTCTGATCGCAATCTGGATGAGTTTTGAAAAGTTTCATATGGGCTGGGAATTGACATGGCCCTGGCTGAATCTGGGAAATGTATTTTCAGATTACCCGAAGCTGATCCAATGGTATGATACACTGGGAGCTACAGGAGGAAGCTTCTGGATCCTTCTGATCAATGTTCTGATCTTTTATACAATAAGAACATGGGAAGCGGGAAGAAAGAGAAAGGATCTGATTAAAAATTCTTCTATTGTAGGAGCTTTAATTGTTCTTCCTATGATTATTTCCGTGATCAAATACAATAATTTTGATGAAAAACCAACTGGACAGGTCAACGTACTGATGTTACAACCGGACCTTGATCCTTATGCTGAAAAATATTCAAAAGACAGTTTAATTATAGAGCAGGATCTTTTAGCACTCGCTGAAAAAAACTCAACAGGTAAAATAGATTATTATATAGCTCCGGAAACAGCCCTTCCCGGAAGAGGATCTATTTCTGAAACTGCTTTTGAAAAAAGTTTACTTTTAAACAATATCAAAGGATTTTTATCCAAACATCCGGGATCTGTTTTTGCAACAGGAATTTCTTCACACCGTTTTTATTATAATCCTGCTGACTTGCCTAAAGAAGCGTACCCCATCAATAGTGGTGTCTGGGTGAGCAGCTATAATACAGCGATTCAGCTTGTACCTAATCAAAAAGTTCAGGCCTACCACAAAGGGAAATTGGTACCGGGTGTTGAAATATTCCCTTATATGAATGTTTTAAAACCACTTTTAGGAGATGCTATGCTCAATCTTGGAGGTACTGTGGCTTCTTTAGGAACAGACAAAGAAAGGGTTGCTTTCTCAAATCCTTACAACAAAGGAAAATTAGCTCCTATCATTTGCTATGAAAGTATTTATGGTGAGTTTGTAACAGACTATGTGAAAAAGGGTGCTAATTTCTTGGGGATTATGACCAATGACTCCTGGTGGGGGGTTACAGAAGGACACAAACAGCTTTTATCTTACGCAAAACTGAGAGCCATTGAAACCAGAAGAGAAATTGCCCGTGCTGCCAATAGTGGTATTTCAGCGCATATCAATGCTAAAGGTGAGATTACTGCTGATACTTTTTATGGAGATCAGACCGCTTTATTTGCAAAAGTGAATCTTTATGATACCATGACGTTCTATACAAGAGCCGGTGATCTTCTTTCAAGGTTTTCAATCTTTGCCTTAGGATTTTTACTGTTTTATTATCTGATTGAATGGTTTAAAAAGAAAACAAAGAAAGCGTAATTTTTTAAACACAAATTGCACAAGTTTCCACACGAATAACACAAAAACTGTGTAACCTGAAAGATTTGCGAGCCTTATATTTTCTCGCTGATTTTGCTGATTACACAGTTTTTTATTGTATGAAGTTTTACTTTTACTTAAATATGTAAAATATTTAGAACAAAAAAAAGAGAAAAGCCAGCTGGACGTCTGGCTTTTCTCATTGATAGAAGATAGAATTGATTCAATTACTTAATCGTAAGCTTCTTGGTGGTTATTTCGTTTTTTATCTTCAGTTTTAATAGATATACTCCTTTGGGTAAATGAGAAACATCAATAGACTGATCTCCATTTACCGTAATATTAAGTTTTCTTCCGTCCATTGAATACATTTCAGCTTCCGAAACTTTTTCTCCTTTGATATATACTTTATCCGATACTGGGTTGGGATAAATGACAAGCTGTTTGTCAGATTTAATTTCTGCTGTTCCCAGTACACTTTGCACAGAAGCATCAGAATATACTTTTGAGGCATCAATAGACTTTACACTCCAATACACATGCTGAATAGCTGGATCAAGATCCAAAAACCAGGAAGGAGTTGTCACAACATATTTAGCAATGTCATGTGCTCCCTGTGTAGATCCCACCGTAATTTCATAACGCAGAGCATTCACCGGAGTTTTATCATCCGAGGCGCCACTCCATGTAAAATTAAAGTGGTTCCCGTTTTTGGTCATATTCAGCTGAGTGGGAGGAGTCGGCTTTGCGTTTTCTGCTGTAGAATTATTTTTAAAGACCTTAGTCAGTGAAGGCAGATCAGTCGTTGCCCAGTCAAACCCTCCCAGCAGGATATCCAGATGATGATCATTATTAAAATCAAAAAGATGTACGAGCCCGGGGCCTCCCAATTGAGTAATACCCGTTATTGTTCCTTCATTAAACTTATGATCGGAAGTATTGTATATATAGGTTTTTACAACCGCATTATAATTTTCGTTTCCAGCAATGATAAAGTCATAATATCCGTCATTATTAAGATCACCAATGCTTATTGATGCATCCGAAATATCATTTACAGCAATCACCTGGGGAGTCAATGTACCGGTACCGTCATTCATTAAAACAGCAAAATACCCATCATCATTTCCGTCTTTTCCTATCACAACAATATCCTGAAATCCATCTGCATTAAAGTCTGCAAAATCTATTTTCCCACCGGATAACGGAGCAAGATCCTGTGTATGTGTAAGTACACCTGCCTGGTTCATGTATACCTTAGAAACCGGAGCTCCATTGATATCCGATCCGATAATCACAAGATCCAGAAGATGGTCATTATTTAAATCTACAATTTTGAAACTTCCGTTTTGGGTTCCGTCAACCCAATTCTCTGTCATATCAAAATCATTCCCTGTATTTTTATAATAATCTAATGTATTTCTGAAACCACCTCCATGGGCATATTGAGTTCCATTGATGGCATAGTCTGGTTTTCCATCATGGTTAAAATCAAAAACTTCCATCGATCCATAGATTTTCCCCGGAAGTTCAGTTTCTTTTACAAACCCTGTCCCTGTATTTTTGAATCGATAGTGTTTATAATTAACAATATCCATATAGCTGAGTCCGGTGGAAATAATATCCATCAGCCCGTCATTATTATAATCAATGAACTTAATATCCCCCAAATGGTTGGCATCAATTCCCAATCCTGCATAAGGCAACAATGTCGTTCCATTATTCTGATATACTTCATTATAAGTACTATCTACGTTTCCGTCGCCATCAGAATCTATAGCTCCGTTCAGTACAATATCCATTGTACCATTGTTGTCTATATCCGCAATATCAGCTGCCGAATAGTAAAAATTATTCATGCTGGTCTGTATCTCAGTAAAGTTTTGAGCCATCAGGCCAACAGGCAGCATAGACAATAGAATAGAAATCCTCCTCATGATTATTTTTATTTAGATTAATTAAAAACAAAGATAGATTATTAAATTCTTTGCTTAAAAAAAAGCCTGTATGAAATATATCAGGACCCATTATCTGCTGTATCCCAAGGATTCTACTATTTTAAAAATTCAATATTATTAATCAGTCACTTATTTACAAATATTTTCCAAAAGATTTGTCTATCTAAAAAATTCTTCGTTATTTTGCACTCTCAAATATTATACAAATAAGAACATCGAGATATGTCAAGAATTTGCCAAATAACAGGAAAGCGTGCAATGGTTGGTAACAACGTTTCTCACGCTAATAACAAAACGAAGCGTCGTTTTGAAATTAACTTATTAGAGAAGAAGTTTTACCTTCCAGAGCAAGATAAGCACGTTACACTGAAAGTATCAGCTCATGGATTGAGAGTGATTAACAAGATTGGAATCGAAGAAGCTATTGAAAGAGCTACTAGAAACGGATTGATTAAAAAGAATTAATAAATCATGGCAAAAAAAGGAAATAGAGTTCAAGTAATCCTTGAATGTACAGAGCACAAAGAAAGCGGTATGCCAGGAATGTCTAGATACATTTCTACAAAAAATAAAAAGAACACTACAGAGAGATTGGAATTGAAAAAATACAATCCTGTTCTTAAGAGATCTACCCTTCACAAAGAAATTAAGTAATTTATAAATAATATCTTACCATGGCAAAGAAAGTAGTAGCAACCCTACAAAGCGGTCAGTCTAAAAAGATGACTAAAGTGGTGAAAATGACTAAGTCTTCTAAATCAGGAGCTTACGTTTTCGAAGAAAAAGTAATGAACGCTGACGAAGTAGACGGTTATTTGAAAAAATAATCAGTACTTTGTTTACAATATAAAAAACTACTCATATTTTGGGTAGTTTTTTTGTTATCTTTGTTCACCAGATTATTAATCAGCAAAATATGAAAAAGATTCTTGTTCTGGCATGCACAGTAACTTCTCTATTTTCATTCAGTCAGAAAACGATGAGCTCTATAGAATATAAAAATTCTCCAAAAGTTTTCAACATAAAAGGACTGTCACAATCAGTAAGTATTGACTGTGGAAGTTCCAAAATGATCTTATTGTCTGGGCAGGTGCCTCTGGACAACGAAGGTAACTTAGTGGGAAGTACTATAGAGGAACAAACCCATCAGGTTTTCAAAAACATTGAAAACATATTGAAAGAATATGGAGGTACCGGGAAAGATATTATTAAATTGGGAATCTTCACCACAGACATCCAAAAAACGCCTGATTTTAGAAAAGTCAGGGATTTGTATGTTAATACTCAGAACCCTCCCGTAAGCAGCCTTGTAGAGGTGAGCAGACTCTTCAGAGACGATGTGCTTATAGAAGTAGAAGCTACAGCAGTGATTAAAAATAAATAAGAATAAACTAAAACTATGAGTTGGTTTAAAAATATTTTCAAAAAAGAAGAAAAAGAAACCTTAGACAAAGGATTGGAAAAATCCAGTCAGGGATTCTTTGAAAAAATGACGAAAGCCGTAGTCGGCAAAAGTAAAGTAGATGATGAAGTACTGGATGATCTGGAAGAAATACTGATTGCTTCTGATGTAGGTGCCTCTACCACTATCAAAATCATAGAAAGAATTGAAGAACGTGTTTCAAGAGATAAATATGTAGGAGTAAACGAGCTGGATAGTATTCTTCGTGAAGAAATCTCAGGACTGCTTCTTGAAAACCCTCATGCCAGTACGGGAAACATCGATACTTCAAAAAAACCATATGTCATTATGGTAGTAGGGGTAAATGGTGTTGGAAAAACAACAACTATTGGAAAACTGGCTCACCAGTTCAAATCAGAAGGTAAGAAAGTAGTTCTTGGAGCTGCTGATACCTTTAGAGCTGCTGCGGTAGATCAACTTGTTATCTGGAGTGAAAGAGTGGGTGTTCCTATTGTAAAACAGGAAATGGGATCTGATCCTGCTTCTGTAGCATTTGACACCGTGCAGAGTGCTGTAGCACAAAATGCAGATGTGGTCATCATTGATACAGCAGGAAGACTTCACAACAAAATCAACCTGATGAACGAACTTTCCAAGATCAAAAGAGTCATGCAGAAAGTTATTCCTGATGCCCCTCATGAGATCCTACTGGTTCTTGATGGTTCTACAGGACAGAATGCCTTCGAGCAGGCAAAACAATTTACAGCGGCAACGGAAGTGAATGCTTTAGCAGTAACAAAATTGGACGGAACAGCAAAAGGAGGTGTTGTGATTGGGATCTCTGATCAGTTCCAAATTCCAGTTAAATATATTGGTGTAGGCGAAAAAATGCAGGATCTACAGCTCTTTAATGGTACGGAATTTGTAGACTCATTCTTCAAGAAAAGATGATTTATATCATGTTTTCCCTTATATTAGCAAACTAATCATTTTTAAATATTAACAATAAAAAAATTTGCAACTATGGGAATACTAACATGGATCTTATTCGGTCTTATTGCTGGTGCAATCGCTAAAATGATCATGCCCGGAACTCAGGGAGGAGGATGGCTAATCACTATTATCCTGGGAATCCTGGGAGCCTTTGTAGGAGGAGCTATTGGAGTTTACGTTCTACACTGGGGGGATGTCTCTTCATTCTGGAATCCGAGAAGCTGGATTCTTTCAATTGGAGGAGCTTTAATCATCCTCTGGATTTACGGAATGGCTACCAAAAAAAGCTGATATCAAATATCAATGTTGATAAAAAAATAAAATCCCGGATCTGAAATTCAGATCCGGGATTTTCGTGTACAATATAAATTTAGTTAGTTGTTGATTCTAATCTGATAAGGCATTTCCATTTTCACCTCAGACTGTAATTTTTTGTCTGTGATTTGCTGTAAAATCTCGTAGTTGGATTTACCTATTTTATTTTTAATAATTCTGGCAGAAACATCTTCTTCGTTCAGATCCTTGAAGATTTGCTCGAAAGGTGACATTCTCTTAGGAAAAGCATCTACCTGGTAAGATTTCAATCCTGCCTTCTGTGCAGCAAACTTCACAGCATCGTTCAGCGTACCTAATTCGTCTACCAAACCAATCTGCTTGGCACGAACTCCGCTCCATACTCTACCTCCTCCTACATTGTCGATCTGCTCAAAAGTTTTCTTTCTGTTCTGAGTCACAAAGTGTACAAATCTCTTATAGGTTCCTTCTACACTTCTGGTCATCATATTCACCCCATAAGGAGTCACTCCGTTTAGCCCTGAATAATACATAGAGTTCGCATTGGTAGCAACAATATCTGCACGAATTCCGTTTTTACTTGCGATATCTTTATAATAAGGCATTACCCCAAATACTCCGATAGAACCGGTAAGCGTGTTAGGCTCTGAATAAATTTTATCTGCTGCCATTGCCACATAATATCCACCTGAAGCAGCATAGTCTCCAAAAGAAACTACCAATGGCTTTTTCTTTTTCAGCTGCTGCAATTCAAATAAAATTTCATCCGAAGCATTAGCACTTCCCCCTGGAGAGTTGATTCTGAAAACTACCGCTTTCACCTTATCATCGTCCTGAAGTTTTTTGATATAATTCACATACTTTTCAGAATGAATATCATTATACTCATCTCCATTGTTGATGGATCCTGAAGCATACAATACAGCTACCTTTTCACCCGATTTATCTTCGTCAGCATATGAGCTGATATAACCTGACAGAGAAATTTTATTAAGCTTTTCTTTTTCTTTTAAACTCAATTTCGACTTAATAAGATCTTCATATTCGGATTTCTGAATAAGCTTATCTGCAAGTCTGTATTTTAAGCCCTGCTCAGGAATCATTCCATATAAGCTGTCTGTAATTGTTCTGAACTGAGCGGTATCAATTTTTCTTGAAGCCGCTATTTTATTCGATGTATTTTTCCAAAGATCATTCAAAAGAGTACTTAGCTGCTCTTTATTTTCCGGGGAAATATCATTTCTTAAAAAAGGTTCTACCGCAGACTTGAATTTACCGTGACGGATCACTTCAATCCCGATACCATATTTATCAGCAAAATCCTTAAAGAATGTAACCTCAGTAGAAAGACCTTTCAATTCGATTCCTCCTGCCGGATGAAGATAATATTTATCAGCTACAGATCCTAAATAATAAGCTGATTGTGATACTCCGTTTCCGTAAGCATACACAAACTTTCCACTTTTCTTAAAATCTGCAATGGCATTTCTAAGATCATCGATCTGAGTAAGCCCGGCATTCAAATTATCCGCCTCAATACTAATCCCTTTAATATTATCATCGGTTTTAGCTTTATTAATAGCTTCCAATGCATCATATAAAAGAATACTTTTATTTTGGGAACTTATACCAAACAACCCCATCTGCTCTTCAGTAGGACTATCGATTATATTTGTTTTTAAATTAATCGTAAGAACCGAGTTCTTTTTCACTACTACCGACTTGTCATTTCCCATAGAACTGAATACAAGCACCGTAATGAAAAAGATGAAAAATAGAGCGCAAAGTATGATAATTGCTACTATATTTGCCAAAACATTTTTAAAGAAACTTCTCATAAATCAATCAATTTTCTAATATGTCGCAGCATAAGGTCGTTTTGTTACTAGGAAGTAACTTAGGAGAGCAAAAAAAAAATATAGAGCTTGCATTAAAGAAGATCAATGAGGCAGGAAATAACATTTCACAAATCAGCGAATATTTAATGTCTGACCCCGTAGAATTTGCCAGTTCCAATATTTTTTGTAATATTGCAGCAATAATATTCACACATCTTTCACCAATTCAACTGCTTGATTGTATTAAGAATATAGAAGTTGAGATGGGAAGAATTAATGATTCAAAAGTCTCTGGAGGGTATACCGACAGGATCATAGACATTGATATCATTAAGTATAATGAATTAGTTTTTAAATCAGAAAGATTAGAAGTCCCTCATAAAAAACATCTTTTTGAACGGGATTTTTCCAGAATATTATTAAAAGATTTTATTTAAAACATAAAACATATTGTATGAAATTAGGTTTATTATTATTGGCTACGACATTGCCAATTGCAGCTTTCGCACAGAACAGCAGCACTACAGTAAACTCTTCCACAGAGTATCCTAATACATTCTCCTCAGGCTCCGCTAATGTACAAACCTTTGACAATAAAGCCAGACGTTTCAGAGACTGGTCTATTTCTGTCGGAGGAGGTCCTGCATTTATGGTTCACTCCGATTTAAAATCTATCCGCAAGGATAAGATCAATTGGGGGTACAATGCTTACGTAAGCGTAGATAAGCAAATCACACATGCATTCGCTCTAAGCGTTATGTATATGAGAGGAGAAACGAAACAAACAGCACAACTTCCCGGTGCTGCAGGAGTAAAATCAGGAATTGCTACAGCAACTACCCAGTTTGATAATATCTCTTTATTAGGAGATATCAACTTCTCAAACTTATTCAGAAGAGTAGATAATCATTCTCCATACAGATGGGCACTCCATGGGTATATGGGAATTGGTGTTCAGGGATTCAGAACGTCATTACATGACAATGATGAATTCAGATGGAGTACAACTCCTAGAAGAACTCCTTTATTCATTAAGCAGGATATCGATATCAACTCTATCTTCTATCAGGGAGGTTTAGGAATCAAATACAATGTTTCTAAACTTATTGATGTTGAAGCAAGAACGATGTACATTATCAGTGGTGATGATGAATTCGATGGTGGCGGATGGGCAGGCCCTAATGACTATGATCCTTCTACTCCAGGTTCAAAATATAATATGCTAAATCCTAGAAGATCAGATAATGCATGGACAGTAAGTTTAGGTGTATCTTTCAAGTTAGGAAAGCAGCTATCTCACCTTGCATGGCATGATCCGCTTCAGGAAGCTTACTACAGAACCAGCGTTCTTGAAAATGCATCTACAGACCTTGTCGTTTGTGAAAAAGGTGATGCAGACAATGATGGAGTATGTGATGATTGGGACAGACAGCTTGATACTCCTGCAGGAGCAAGAGTAGATGGTGCCGGAGTTGCTTTGGATATGGACCTTGACGGGGTTATTGATCTTTATGATAAATGCGTAACCGTTCCAGGACCTGTTGAAAATAACGGTTGTCCTATCAAATAATTAAAAACTTAAGACTCTTTTTCAAAAGAAATCAAATAATAATACACGATGAAATTAAGTTTAGCAATTGTTGCATTTGCTTTGGCTATTCCTTCTGCCACTTATGCACAAGACTCAACTGCAGATTCTGGTGGAAAGTATCCTAATACATTTTCTTCAGGATCTGCGAATGTTTCCCCATTTAATAATCAATCTAAAAGATTTAATGACTGGTCTGTTTCAGTGGGAGCGGGTGTTCCGCTTCTTCAATCAGCAGATTTAACTTCTATCAAGAATGGTAACGGTAAAAATCTTTTTGGATATTCTGCTTATGTAAGTATTGATAAAGCAATTACACATGCTTTCGGAATCAACTTACAGTACGACAGAGGTGAAACCAGACAAGGATGGTTCAATAGTAAAGATGCAGCACCTGATGGAACTGCAGTAGCTGGAAGAACTCAATATGATGCGATCTCCATTTTAGGAGACATCAACTTCTCTAATTTATTAAGAAGAGTGGACAACCACTCTACTTACAGATGGGCTCTGCATGGATATGCAGGTATTGGTACTATCGCTTTCAGAGCATACCAGAAAGACAGCAAAGGACAGAGATTGATGACTGAAGTAAAACCTTTCCAATTAGGTTCAATGTTTATGCAGGCTGGTACAGGTCTGAAGTTTAAAGTAAACAGAAGAATCGATATCGAAGGTAGATTAATGTATGTAATAACAGGTGATGATGAATTTGATGGAGGTGGTGACGCTTACAGTGCGATCAACAAACGTTCTGAGCAGGTTTCTGACAACTTCTTCAATGCAACTTTAGGACTTTCTTTCAAACTAGGAAAACACGAGTCTCACGTAATGTGGCATGATCCGCTTCAGGAAATCTATTACAAACTGGATGTATTGGCTAATAAAAACCAGGATATCGAAGTATGTAAAAAAGGAGATGCTGATAACGACGGAGTATGCGACGATTGGGACAGACAACTTGATACTCCTGCAGGAGCAAGAGTGGATGGTGCCGGAGTTGCACTTGATGTTGACCTGGATGGTGTCATCGATCTTTACGATAAGTGTGTAACAGTTCCTGGACCTGTTGAAAACAACGGATGCCCTATCATTAAAAAAGATAACAAAGAGACTGCTGTAGAAGTAGAAAAAACTCTTAAGGATATTTACTTCAATTTTAATAAAGCGACTATCAGACCTGAGTCTAACGAAAAATTGGATCTGGCTGCTTCAATTATTAAAGAAAACGGAGGTAACTATCTGTTAACTGGACATACTGATATCAAAGGAAATGCTGCTTACAACTTAAGACTATCTAAAGAAAGAGCTGCTGCTGTAGTAGGAGCTTTAGAAAGCAGAGGAATCAATGAAAATATACTGAAGTCAAGAGGGGTAGGTTCTGCAGAAGCAACGGTCCCTGCATCAGCTTCAGATGCTGAAAGATTGGCAGACAGAAAAGTTACGGTAAAATTTATAGAAAGCTCAGAATGGGATTCGATCAAAAAGAAAGACTATGAAGATGCGCCTGTAAAAAAATCAGTAAAAAAGGTTCCGGCTAAGAAAAAGAAGAAATAATTCTTACAAATACATCCTAAACCGAAAGGAAATGCTCTTTTCGGTTTATTTTTTTTCTACTCCGAATTTTTTTACATATCTTTAACATTATTTTTGGGATGCCCTTTAGAAACACATTAAGAATCAGCGAGTTCATCTTGAAAAAAATTAACACAAAATCGTTTTTTAACGTAAAAATTCATTTAAAATAACTTAACTTAAAAAAATAACACTATGAAATTAAGTTTAGCAATTGTAGCATTTGCTTTGGCAATTCCTTCTGCCACTTATGCACAAGACTCAACGGCAGTTTCAAAAGGACAGTACCCTAATACATTTTCTTCAGGATCTGCTAATGTTTCCCCATTTACCAATCAGTCTAAGAGATTCAACGACTGGGCTATTTCCGCAGGGGTTGGAGTTCCACTTCTTCAATCGGCAGATTTAACTTCTATCAAGAATGGTAATGGTAAAAATCTTTTTGGATATTCTGCTTATGTAAGTATTGATAAAGCAATTACACATGCTTTTGGAATCAATTTACAGTACGACAGAGGTGAAACCAGACAAGGATGGTTCAATAGTAAAGATGCTGCACCTGATGGGACTGCAGTAGCTGGAAGAACTCAATATGACGCAATCTCCATTTTAGGAGACATCAACTTCTCTAATTTATTAAGAAGAGTTGACAACCACTCTACTTACAGATGGGCTCTGCATGGATATGCAGGTATTGGTACTATCGCTTTCAGAGCATACCAGAAAGACATCAAAGGACAGAGATTGATGACTGAAGTAAAACCTTTCCAATTAGGTTCAATGTTCATGCAGGCTGGTACAGGTCTGAAGTTCAAAGTGAACAGAAGAATCGATATCGAAGGTAGATTAATGTATGTGGTAACCGGTGATGATGAATTTGATGGTGGTGGTGATGCTTACAGCGCGATCAACAAACGTTCTGAGCAGGTTTCTGACAACTTCTTCAATGCGACTTTAGGGGTTTCCCTAAAACTAGGAAAACATGAATCACACGTAATGTGGCATGATCCGCTTCAGGAAATCTATTACAAACTGGATGTATTGGCTAATAAAAACCAGGATATCGAAGTATGTAAAAAAGGAGATGCTGATAACGACGGAGTATGTGACGATTGGGACAGACAGCTTGATACTCCTGCAGGAGCAAGAGTGGATGGAGCCGGAGTTGCACTTGATACTGACTTAGATGGTGTAATCGATCTTTACGATAAGTGTGTAACAGTTCCTGGACCTGTTGAAAATAACGGATGTCCTATAGCTACAACAGGACCTGTAGTAGAAACAGAAACTAAATTGGAAGGAATAGAGTTTGACTTAAATTCTGACAGAATTTTACCTTCAAATACTCCAATCCTAAACAATGCTGTAAACTATATTAATTCTTCAAATGGTTCTTATAATGTAATTGGTGCTACTGATACAAGAGGTACTGATGCTTACAACCAGAAACTATCTGAAAGAAGAGCAAACAACGTTAAGAGCTACCTGATCAAAAATGGTGTTCAGAACGGTAAACTACAGGCAGTAGGAAAAGGTGAAAAAGACCTTAAATACCCTGAATGTGAACCAGCAACGAAGTGCCCTGAATGGAAAAACAGAGCCAACAGAAGAGTATACTTCGAAGCTAAATAATAAGCTTATTAATTTATTATATAAAAGTCACGCACTGCGTGGCTTTTTTTGTCATCATACTTTTCTTATTTTTACAACATGATTTCTCCACAGGATTTTCAAAAGCTAAAATATGATACCCTTAAGTATTTCTGGGGGTATACCGAATTCCGAGACTCTCAGGAGGAAATCATCAATGCTGTTATCAATGAAAAAGATACGCTGGTGCTTCTACCCACAGGAGCAGGAAAGTCCTTATGCTATCAGCTTCCCGCTTTACTGAAAGAAGGAACCTGCCTTGTAATTTCTCCCTTGCTGGCATTGATGAAAGATCAGGTAAATCAGCTTAAATTCCGTGGAATAGAAGCAGAATACCTTTCATCTGAGCTTGATGAATATGATGCTGAAACCATCTATGCCCGTTGCAAGGAAGGGCTCACAAAACTACTGTATGTTTCTCCTGAGAGACTTACCAATAGTCAGTTCATCCAAAACATGGAGGAAATTCAGCTATCCTTTATTGCGGTAGATGAAGCTCACTGTATTTCAGAATGGGGTCAGGATTTCAGGCCAAGTTATCAGAATATTAAAAGATTCAGAAGTAATAATCCTGAAATACCATGCCTTGCTTTGACAGCGACTGCAACGCCAAAAGTTCTGGAAGAAATCAAAAATAAACTGGAGCTGAAGAAGCCTTTTGTCTTTCAGAAAAGTTTCAAAAGAGAGAATATCAAAATCTTTACTGATGAGGTATCTGATAAATTCCAACGTGTTTTTGATATTTTAAAATACAGCAATGATTCCGGTATCGTATATGCGAGAACCAGAAAAGAAACTGAACTGCTGGCAGAATTCCTGAAGAAAAATCAAGTGAAAAATGTGGATTATTTTCATGCAGGTTTAACAACGAAAGAAAAAAATGCTAAACAGAATCTTTGGAACAAGAGTGACAATCATGTTCTTATTTCTACCAATGCCTTTGGAATGGGTATTGACAAAGATAATGTACGGTTTGTCATCCACTATTCACCTGCGGCCTCTATAGAAAACTACTATCAGGAAATAGGAAGAGCCGGAAGGGATGGAAAAGACAGTTTCGCCTTTATGCTTTGGAACAAGCAGGAACTTCTGAATTTTGATCAGGTTTTAAAAAACCAAACTCCGAATAAAGCAGAGTTTTTAAAGATCATCAGCTACCTCTACTCTATATTTCAGGTTGCAGAATTTGAGCTTCCTGAAAAAACCTTTCAGCTTAATACCATTGGTATACAGAATTTCACCAAACTTTCGAAAGCTAAAATCAATAATATCCTCAATTTTCTGCACAATCAGGAAATCATTTATTACAATGAAAATAAAAGCTTGTCTTCACTGGAGCTTTTTATCAAATCTGATGAGATAGATCAATTACCACAAAAGGACGCTTATTTCTTAGAGCTTCTTTTCCGTACTATATCTGGAATCACTACCCATAAAGTAATGTTCAGTGAACAGCAGGTAAGCAATAAAATCAATGTCAGTGTACCTTTGATTAAGGAACGTCTGAAAGAACTGCAGCAAAAAAATTACCTCGAATATATTGATGGGGCACTTTCAAGCATAAAATTCCTGAAACCCCGCGATGAAAGGGCTGTGAGCAGTGTTTACTGGAAATTATTTGAACATATTCAGAGAAATAAAATCCTCAAATGGGAAGAGATGAAATTTTACGCAGAAAATAATGACTATTGTAAAATGAAACTTATTCTTGCCTATTTTGGCGAAAAAAATTCAAAAAACTGTGGTCAGTGTTCTGTTTGTGAAAAAAATAAACAGTCTATGTTTGGTAAGAATATTTCTCTGCAAATTATTAATTTATTGACGAAAAAGGCGGCAACCATTGAGGAGCTCTCTATACAGCTGAGCTATCATTCTAAAGAAAACATCTTAGAAAACCTTATTTTTCTTCTCGATTCAGGAAAGGTAAAAATGCTCAATTTCAGGACATATGCAATTAATCATGAATAATAAATAATGAGTATAAGTTTGTTGATATAATGTTACATCTTATCACCGATTATTGATCACATGTATCTCGAATCCTATACCTCGGAATCACTCCCCTATTCATAATTGAAAAGCTGCTTTCTGGTGTTTTCAGCTATTAACGAAAACCCTATCTTTGCAGTATGAAATCATTGAAAGTCGTTTTTTTAGGGACTCCAGAGTTTGCAAAAACTTCTTTGGAGGCCATCCATCAATCTCACCATCAGGTGGTAGGAGTGGTGACTGTAGCTGATAAAGCAAGTGGCCGCGGACAAAAGATTAACCAATCACAGGTGAAAGTTTATGCAGACGAAAACAATATTCCCGTGTTCCAGCCGGAAAAACTTAGAAATCCCCAATTTTTGGAAGAACTAAGAAAACTGGATGCTGATGTTTTTGTAGTAGTTGCATTCAGAATGATGCCTAAAGTTCTTTTTGAAATGCCTAAAATGGGTACATTCAATCTTCACGCTTCTTTATTGCCGGATTACAGAGGCGCTGCACCTATCAACTATGCCGTAATCAATGGAGAGGAAAAAACAGGAGCAACAACCTTCTTTATAAATGAAAAAATTGACGAAGGGAATATCCTTCTTCAGCAGGAACTGGAAATTTTACCCGATGAAAACGCAGGAAGTCTTCACGACAGATTGATGGAAACGGGATCAGGATTGGTCGTTAGAACATTAAATGGTCTTGCTGAAAATACGATTGATGAGAAACATCAGCCGGAAGTAGAGCACCCTAAAAACGCTTATAAAATCTTTAAGGAAGATACCAAAATCAATTGGCATGCCCCTTCAAAAACTGTTCATCAGTTTATCCTGGGAATGTCACCTTATCCTGCCGCTTTCACGACTTTAAAAATAGAGAACGAAGAAAAAGGATTAAAAATATTCAATGGTAAGTTTGAACTTTCTGATCACGGAAAACCAGCTGGAACCTTGGATATTTCAAAGAACGAATTTAAAATCTATACTGAAGATGGAATTTATTATCCCCTGGAACTTCAGTTGGAAGGTAAAAAAAGAATGATGGTAAAAGATTTTCTGAATGGTTTCCGAAACTTTGATGAAATAACGTTAAAAAATTAAGGAGAACTTATATAGTCTACAAAAGTCACAAAAGGTTTATTATAAACAGTTTGTGACTTTTTTTATTTATAAAACACATTGATTTTCTCTAGCTTTTACTTACCATTTTCTTCCTGATCCTACTGATAAATTCAGGAGTTACACCTAGGTAGGCTGCAATCTGAATATTGGTCAGCCGATGTGCTGTTTTCGGATAAGCCTTCAAAAATTCAACATACCTTTCCTCTGACGATTTACTTAAATTATCAATGATTCTTCTTTGTAATGCTATGATTGACATCTGAAACTTAAACCTCATCAGTCTTTCTATCTCAGGCATTTCAGAATAAAGCTTTTCTTTATCTGCTTTCGAAATCAGAAGAATCTCACTATCCTCAAGAGCCTGAATAGTAAGTTTTGAGGGGATATTGTTGATAAAACTGTCAATATCGGAGATCCACCAGTTTTCAGTTCCAAAATATAATATCTGTTCGGATGCATTATGATTGGTATGAAAGACTTTAAAGCAGCCACTGACTACAAATCCTTCGAAGTCACCAATCTCTCCTTCTTTCAAAAGGAACTCTTTTTTCTTTAGTTTCTTAAGGGTAAAAGCATTGCAATAACTATCGAGCTTTTCATCTGAAATTTCAATGTATTCTCTAATATGCTTTTTTAAAGACTCTATCATAATTTAAAAATAAAAAAAGGTTTAGAAAAATCCTAAACCTTTTATTTTATATTGTAAACAGCCATTTTTGTGAGCCAAACTCACAGCTGACTATTCATTGATTACAATTGTACCAACTCTGTAACCTCTACATCATATCCTCCAACCTGAGGCTTGATATTTGGGTTTTGAGTGATTACTTTGAACTTATTGATTCCTAAATTCTTTAAGATCTGCGTTCCAATTCCATAATCTCTGTAATTGTATGCTAACGTAGGATGTTGCTCCTGCCCGTCCTGATAATTCAGGAACTGCTGAAGTTTTCTCAAAGTATTTTCAGAGTTAGAAACATTGTTGATAAAAATAATAGCTCCTTTCCCAGCTTCATTTACCATTCCTGTTACTTTTTCCAATAATGGTTTTTCACCGTTATTCAATCTTGTCAATACATCGAAATAAGAATCTGAAGACTGTACTCTTACCAAAACAGCCTCATCCACTGTCCATGAACCTTTTGTAAGGGCAAAGTGGATCTGGTCATTGGAAGTTTCTCTGAAAGCATAAAAATCAAACTCACCGTAGTGCGTTTTTACTTTTTTCTCTTCAAGTCTCTCCACAAGATTTCCTTTTTTAAGCTGATAATGGATCAGATCTTCAATAGATACAATTTTCATATCATGCTTTTGAGCGAATGCATGCAATTCAGGCAGACGTGACATCGTACCATCTTCATTCATGATCTCACAGATCACTCCTCCTTCTTTCAAACCTGCTAAATGCGTAAGGTCAATTGCTGCTTCTGTATGTCCAGCTCTTTTCAATACTCCTCCCTTTCTTGCACGAAGCGGGAAAATATGGCCAGGTCTCATAAAATCTGTAGGCTTGGATTCTTCATCCATCAGCGCTAAAATTGTTTTTGCTCTGTCTCCAGCAGAAATTCCGGTAGATGTTCCGTTTCCTAAAAGGTCAACTGATACGGTGAAAGCTGTTTCTTTAGGATCGCTGCTTCTGCTTACCATCACTTCAAGTCCAAGCTCATCACATCTTTTTTCAGGAAGCGGCATACAGATCAATCCTCTTCCATAAAGTGCCATAAAATTGATAATTTCCGGCGTTGTCAGTTCTGCTGCGCAAAGAAAATCTCCTTCATTTTCTCTGTCTTCATCATCTACTACTATGATTATTTTACCATTTCTAAGGTCTTCTATAGCCTCTGGAATAGTATTTAATTTAATATCGGACATTTTTACTTTTTATTTTTGCAAAGATACTCATAAAAATAAGCATCTGCCAATTAATTCTGAATGGTTTATTACGCTTTAGATAATGAGTTTGCTGCCTCTCTGAATATCTCGTAAGACCTCAATCTTTTCTGATGATCGTAAATATGCGAATTGATCATCAGCTCATCCACCTGGAATCTTTCCTGGAAATCTTTAAGTTTTTCCTTTACTTCTTCCTCATTTCCGATAAAAGTATATCTTAATTTTTGTAAAACCATCGACTTTTCCATGGGTGACCAGATTTCATCCATATCATCAACCGGCGGAGCAAAAGGCTTTCTGTCATTTCTTACGATATTGATGAATGCCTGAAATAAAGTAGTGGAGATTCTATGAGCTTCTTCTGAAGTTTCAGCAGCCACACCATTTATACAAGCAATGATATAAGGTTTATCTAAATATTTTGACGGTCCAAAATGCTCTCTGTATATTTTAAAAGCCATTTCCATCTGCTCCGGAGCAAAATGTCCGGCAAAAGCATATGGCAAACCGAGTTCTGCAGCAAGCCACGCACTGTCTGTACTTGATCCCAGAATATAAATCGGGACATCCAGCCCTTCCCCCGGAATAGCACGAACCATGGCATCTGAATTTTCTTTTGAGAAATATCTTTGTAGTTCGAGGATCTGTCTTGGAAACTGTTCATTGATAATAGCAGGATTTCTTCCTAATGCCTGAGCGGTCAGTCCGTCTGTTCCGGGAGCTCTTCCTACTCCAAGATCAATTCTTCCAGGGAAAAGAGATTCCAGGGTACCGAACTGCTCTGCAATAATCAGAGAGCTGTGGTTGGGAAGCATAATCCCTCCTGAGCCTACTCTTATTTTTTTTGTTCCATTGGCGATAAAACCGATTAAAACCGAGGTCGCTGAACTCGCAATACTTTCCATATTATGGTGCTCTGCCAGCCAGAATCTTTTATAATCTAAATTTTCAGCGTGATTAGCTAGTGATAAGCTGTCCTGAAAGGTATCATGAATGCTTTTATCCTGCTTTACCGGTGCAAGATCTAAAACAGAAATTTCAAAATTTTTCATATTGAGAGGTTAATTTTTCTTTAATCTAAAAAACCAAACAAATTTAAAACATAAAATCTGCATTAGTTACTTTTTGTAATTAATAAAACCGATCGATCAGTTCAGGGAAAAACTATGGAAATAAAATTTTTGTTTACCTGATTTTACTTATAAGATTTTGAGTAAATTGCAGTATTATTCAAGGACATGAAAACAAAAATAATGTATCTCGAAAACAAATCCTTCGGTCATCATGGTCCTGCATGGATGAGCTGTGCAACATTTTCAAAATCCGGGCAAACAGTTTATTTTGAAGGCAAGGCGCTCAAAAAACTAATATACATTGTATTACGAACACAAACTCACAATTGCTGCAAGCTAATGATAATCTATTTTACGCTTTATCTTTGTGCCAATACTTCCTGCAAAGAAGCGGTTCTCAGGATAATTTTTCCTGTTTTATCTAATAAAAACATTGTGGGCGTACCTGCCACTGCGTAATGCATAAAGTTGGTTCCTTTTATCCCTTCATAATCACAAAATGCATCTTTCTTCCATGGGAAATGATCTGATTTACTTTTAAACACAGCTACTTCTTTATCGGCAGATACAGATACAATACGAATCCCTTGCTTTTGTAAAAGCTCATAGTTACCCGGGAGCTGCTGCAGAAGATTTTCGCAGGGCCCGCATCCGGATTCATAAAAAATAAGAAGCGTTTTTTGATACTCATTTCCTGCCAGCTCGCTGCTTTTGAGCGTGGTGGTTTCATGGTTATGATCCCCGGGATTCCCTATATGCTTTGTAAATACGAGATCCGGAGCCTGGCTGCCCACTGCTCCTTTGAGGTACACGGCGAGAGATCCTTCGTAATGGGTCATTTTTCCGGAAGAAAGAACCCAGGGGGTAATCCCGGCAATATACTGGTCTTTTCCCTGCTCATTGAGGTAATGCGTGGTGCGCCCTACAAAATCTGTGTATTTTTTCTTATCTGTAATCTTGCTGCTGAGCCTGGAGAAATCTTCCACAAAGCGGTAGGGATCCTGCAAAACCTGAGTGTGCATACCTACCCATGCGGAGATTACATTCGTCCAGTATCCGGAGGTATAAAGGACTTCAGGATCCATCTCACTTGCGATATACCGGGCGATATTATCTGCTTTCTGAGATTCGTTATCAAAGAGTTCTGTGCCTATTCCCTGGGTGGCATTAATAATGCGGATAAGCGCTTTGGCATAATCCGGATCTTTGCCCAGAGAGGCCTGAAACATTTTGTAATCTTTTTTCTGGGTTTCATATTCCTGCTGAAAAGCGGGATAGCTTTTGTCTGTTTTGGGATAAGACCGTGTGGCCTGAAGCATGGCATCATGACGGGCAAAAATGTCCTGTTGCTGCTTATACAGCTCATTAAGCTGTTGGTTTTGCGTATTCCCCTGATAGATAATGTTTTTTTCGGAAGGCATAGCCTCCTGGCAGCTTACAGAAAAATCTTTTCCGGGGATAAGCATATCCAGCCCTCCGCCCTCTTTGGAATTGGTAATAAGCCAGCGGCTCATTCCTGTATAGGGTGCATACTCTTTGGGAATACTAAGGGTAAATTTTCCGTCTTCCGGGATGGTTCCCTGCACAAGGGTTTGCTGCTTATCTCCCTGAAAGATGATAAAGTCATACGTTTTGCCTGCAAAATGCGGAAAATACAGGTCTATTTTCTGGGCATAAGACCAGCAGCAAAGGCTGCACAGCATGAAAGATACTATTTTGTTCATTTGTTTTTTTATTTAGAATTGGGTATCATACGACCCATTACAACAATGGCAAGAAAGCCCTGTTGGCTATAGGCATCTGAAGCCTTTGATAAATTATTTCCGGCGGCGGCTTTGCCGCCGGAAATAGATCAATCATAAAATCAATATAATAATTATTCTGAAATACAACGAATACTGAATGCGAAAGAACGATTGGCATTTTTAATTGTTACACTACTCCTATTGAATTCCATAGTGAACGAAGACGGACTGCTATTCTGAGTACTACTCCAATAGAGACCGTAGTCACCACGATGCTCAAGTGTCATGTCGCGGAAGCCCGCAGCAGGCAGAAGTAAAGTGCTGCCAAACTTAATAGCTGCAGTATAATTCGTAGGACTATTACTCCAGGTCCCCGTTCGGGTGGGTGTATTGTTACTCATAACACCCTGCCACTGGGTTCGAGTAGGCACACGATAACCGGAAGGACATGGATCTGAAGCGGTCTTTACAGCATCCTGCCACGTATCATTAGGTAAGATGGTAGTATCCCACCCGGCAATGGCTCCTGCGTTGGCTTGGTCAGTAGCCTGGTCTACGTATTTGCCTGCCATCCCCGTCGTAGCGCCCCACTGGTATTTTGCTCCATGAATAGCTGCAGAAGGGGTAAAGGGGTCTGCGGAGGCATCTGCACCCAGGTTCTGGCACATAAACTCTTTCCATTCACCAGGGGCCACATAAGCGCCACAGCACGAGCAGTCCTGTACATTCACCGTTAAGGTCAGCTGATGGTCAGTACCATTGTTTGAAGCACCATCATTATAGATCACCATGATATTCGCCGTTAAAGCATCACTTCTTATTTTACCGGAAGCAAGACTGTTGAGAGCTGTATTATAGCTCACTGTAGCAGTCTGTGCACCCGTAATACTATTCCCGGGGTTATCACCACTGATGCTGTTAATGACCTGGCCATTGGTGTTTACATATACAAAACGTACATTACTCACCGTACCACTAGGGGTAAAGGTATAGGTCTGGGTGTTGGTGGCAGTCTGGCTGAAGTCTGCCTTCTGAGACAATCGGCTGGAAAGCGTACCGCAATCTCCTCCGTCATTTACTTCCACCACATCAAAACAGGTTTTCCCGGACCAACTTCCACTGCCAGGGGCCAATGCTGCGCCTACAGAAATGTCGAAGCTGCAGTTCTGGCCCCCTAAAGTAATGGCAAAGCTTGCCGTTCCGGAAGAGGAAGCGGTTCCTGTGATGGTATAGGTAAGGGTTCCGTTTCCGTTGGCTAAAGTGCCTGCGGAAAGATTAGCCGTAAGCCCCGTAACGCCTGTAGAAGATACACTCTGTGCATTGTAAGCTTCCCCATTACCTCCCGTATAAGGAACCGTACGGCTCACTCCCGACGAAGGAACACCGCTCGCTGCACTCCCCGTAGTTGTACCACCGGCACAGTCTAGCGTGCTTACGACAGGAGCGCCGCCGCCTACAGCAATGTCAAAGCTGCAGTTCTGGCCCCCTAAAGTAATGGCAAAGCTTGCCGTTCCGGAAGAGGAAGCCGTTCCTGTGATGGTATAGGTAAGGGTTCCGTTTCCATTGGCTAAAGAGCCTGCGGATAGATTAGCCGTAAGACCCGTAACCCCCGTGGAAGATACACTCTGCGCACTGTAAGCTTCACCATTACCTCCCGTATAAGGAACCGTACGGCTCACTCCCGACGAAGGAACACCGCTCGCTACACTCCCCGTAGTCGTACCACCGGCACAGTCTAGCGTGCTTACGACTGGAGCGCCCGGAGAGGAATAAAGCATTTTAATCCATTTATTCTCAGGAAAATCATAATAATAATACCCACGGGCATCAATATCTATCGTCTGCCCTACCCTGTTGGCCACAGAAGGAGGCGCCGTAATAAATGCCAGGGTGCCGTCCTGTTTTTCCCCATACACATGATTGCCATCTGCAGTATGGAGCGCCTCACCCGTAAGGCGGGGTGCAATAATCCCTTCTGAAGTGCTGCCATCGGTGTTCTTTGCCATAACATCCATCGTTGCCCGGGGAGTAGCGGTGTTAATACCGATCTGTCCGTAAGAGAAAACAGAAAAGAGTAATACCACCCCTACTCCGAAATACTTTTTTTTCATCATAAAGTTACTTTTATATAATTGTTTTACATATTGTTTCCTAAAAACCAGGATAATTCCTCTTTTTTCATGAAGTCATCCTGACTTCCTTTCCTGAAATTTTCTATATACAATAGCAATGCTGCTGTCTATGATAGAACCCTTTCCATAAAGTCTTGTATCAAAATATTTTATTCAGGTAGCATGCGCTATTATTCCCTGTTATAGAATTTTGAACGTAAATTTCAGCATCAGATCCGGTGGCAAAATTCAAAAAATCATTGGGGTTCCTGTAGACAGGTACCGATATCGCTAAATTCTGATTCTATTGTATTTTTACTCAGCATGAAAGCAGAAGGGATGAGCTATTTTTGGATAAACAACCCTGATGTCCAACTCTCATTTTTATTCAAAATAAAAAGCACACTTTGCTGAAAATCAGATCAATTCATTATTAGAGACGCAAGCTAATCATTTAAAATTTAATTGAAAATGAAATAAAATTAACCTCATTATCTTGTATCTACTGAAAATATCCTAAACTAATAATGGATAGATTAAGCTACATCAACACTAATAATTCATTACTTTAATATTATTAATTTTATAAAAAATTAATAAAATAACCGTTTTATACAATTTATTTTTTCATTTGAACACCATACCTATCAGGTAATCTTTTATTTTTGATAAGGAGATGGATCCAAACCTTTTTAAGACGACCATCTCTGCTCCGTTTATTGAAATAATAGCAGATACTTTACCGGCTTACTTTCTCTCTGAAAAAATATTCTTTAAGATTTAATGCTCTCCATTGACAATCTGTTTTTACATGTTGTATGTTCAATAGAAATACATTCAATCCATTTAAGCGGTTGGGAAATCCACTTTTCCCGTTACTCAGGTATGGGCTTATCAGCTTTTCTATTCTACCGCTGTTTGATCGTTCCGGAATCTTAGATTTTCGTTTTGCAACACTCATTTTCTTTTTTTTTTCCGGAACTTTTTTTATGCCAATACGTTGAAACAGGTTTACCGTTTTCAATGTCTGTTTTTTTTAATTATTCTTCTTTTCAAGTGAAATATAAGGCTGTAAAATCATGACGAACAGGCAGCCAACATAACAAAAAAGCCTGTCACTATTCGTAAATAATGACAGAGCTCATATATATAGGATTTTGTGTTTGCATTTTTGAACATGAGTATCAGGTACATTCTCCTTAGAGTTTAAAAACTCCTTAAGGGTTTTAGTAACCCCTAAGAAGTAAACCAATAACATAATAACGATGAAAAAGTTAGTTATCATTGGGCAAAATTATAACCAACAGGTAACCACTGCAAGAAAAAGGCTGTCATTATTCGCGAATAATGACAGCCTTAAGCACATACAGGAACACGTGTTTGTCATTTTTGAACACGAGTATCAAGCACATTCTCTTAGAGTTTAAAAGTCCTTAAGGGGCTCTGACAACCCCTAAGAAGTTAACCAATACAATACAAAGATGAAAAAGCGAGTTCTCAATAAATAAAATGATGACCAGCAGGTAACCACTGTAAGAAAAGGCCTATCATTATTCGATAATAATGATAGGCCTCATATATAGGAATTTGTGTTTGTCATTTTTTAACATGAGTATCAAGTACATTCTCTTAAAGTTTAAAAACTCCTTAAGGGGGCCTCTACACCCCCCTAAGAAGTTCACCAATACAATATAAAGATGAAAAAGCTAGTACTTAATAGATAAAATTATGACTAACAAGCAACTACTGCAAGAAAATGTCTGTCATTATTCGCGAATAATGACAGACTTAGGCAGATAAAAATATATTTAATGAATTAGAAAATATAGAAACTGAATTCAGAGACGAAAGTTATCGGGCTACTTTTTACGATAACAATCGAAGAAAATTAATTTTAGATATTTAAATTCTAATTTCTTAAAAAGTACAAGGTTTTGACTCACCATAGTCAAAACCTTTTTTTATAATCAAGTTCTCCTTTTTTCAAATTTCTCCTTTCTATAGTTTGATTAATGAGGTAGAAAATGTCACTAACTTATTCTTACTGCCATTCAATTTTCCCCGATTTCTTACTTTATTAAAAATCATATATTTTAACTATAATAATTCAATAGAAAGAGAAATATTTATTATATTCGTATACCAAATCTTAAAAAAATTTAATATGAACAAAAAGCCAAACAGTCTGCTTTACCGGCAGATCCTGACAGGAAAAACTGTCTTTATGAGTTTTATTATTGCTGCAACAGTCGTGTCGTGTAGTAAAAATAATGAAGAAATCACTTCTGAAGCTCAAGCCAATGCTTCCCATGTTGAAAACGTTAAAAAAGGGCAATTGAACGGCCAGGAAATTACTTATGAACGAAAAGACGGACTGAATTTCTTTCAGGGAGACATGGTCATTTCTGACAAACAGCTGTCGGAAGGCAGCGAGCTCAGTAAAGGGGGTGCCAGTTTTTCAAGGTGGCCTGGAGGAAAAATTTATTATACAGTTGCCAGTAATATGGGTTCTATTAATGCCAACAAAATCACAAGCGCCGTTAATGAATATAATTCCAAGACGAATGCTCAATGGATTCCCCGTACCAATCAGTCGAATTATGTAGAATTTATTTTCGGAAGTTCATCCGGATCAGATGGCTGGGCTCATATCGGGTATCAGGGAGGAAAGCAGAATGTTTCTCTGGATCAGTATATTTCTGTAGGATCAGTCATTCATGAAATGGGGCATAGTGTAGGACTTTATCATGAGCATACCCGAAAAGACAGGGATCAGTATGTAAAAATCCTGTGGAACAATATTCAAGATGGGCAGGCTTATAATTTCAACATTTATAATTCCGGAACGGATATAGGTCCGTTTAATATCAATTCTGTGATGATGTATTGGCCGACTTCTTATTCCAAAAACGGACAAGCTACTATTACAAGAGCCAACAACACCAGCTTCACTTATAATAGAACCGGCTTTACAACTGGAGATACCAACACGATCAATGCAATGTATCCTTAGTTTTTAAGTCTAAGAACAACCATATAAAAAAGAAAAGAACTCTTATGAGTTCTTTTCTTTTTTATAATTATAGTGATTGATCAAAATCCTTATTTCATTAAATTCAAAATGACTTGGCAAGGCATTCTTCCACTCTGTAAGGGTTTCGCGCGGGTTTTTGTAGAATTTATCTTCAAAAGCTTTGATCTTATCTGAAGTAATGACTCTTGAAATATCCAGCAATCCCTGTTCTGCAAATTTGGCAAGATGTCCAATGACCGTTTCTTTCACCAACCCTCTTTCCAAAGCTATTTCTCCAATGGTTTTTCCTTGTTCAAATAACTGAAAAGTTAAAACCTGAGACGGAACTTTAGCAATTTTCAGATTGATTTCTTTATCATTTTTCTCCTCTAAAAGTTTAGTTTCAAGAAGATAAATATCTCTTAAACTGTTCAGATATTCTTCAATATCTTCCAGCCAGTTTTTGAATTCTTCGTTGTATTGTTTTAACCCTTTTGCTCCTTTTATTTCAGCATAAAATTCTTTCAAAGGATCGAAAATTTTATTTCTGGTTTCTGTAAAAAAGAAATTAACAGCTCCTTTTGATTTGCTTTCAATTTCAGACCATTCTTCTTTTTGCTCAATAAAATTATTGACTTTTTGAAAAATGATACGCTCAAGCTTTTCAAATATTTTCCCGAGGTTTACAGCTTCATGTTTCAATTGCTGGTAAAGCTGTTTGGTTTTAACATGATCAATATTCTTGGTCACAATTGAAAGATTATTCCACTCTTCCACTTCTTTTAAAAACCATACACAATCCAGCGTACGAAGTACTTTTCGGATACTGTAATCATATTTTTCCTGATTCAGAATAGCTTCAACATGGTCGTTGGCAATGGTATCTGTATGAAAATGTAAAATTCTATTGTCTTTGAAAATAACTTCAGGAGTAATTTTTGATTTTAAAACAATTCCTTCTAACGTTCTGCAACGGGATAGAGCTACATATACCTGACCGGCAGTGAAACTTTTTCCAGCGTCAATAATAACTTTATCAAACGTCAATCCCTGGCTTTTGTGGATCGTAACTGCCCAAGCCAGTTTTATTGGAAACTGTTCAAAGCTTCCAAGAACTTCTTCCTGAATATTTTTATCTGTGTCCAGAAAATATTTTTTCTGTTCCCAGGTTTCTCTTTTGACAACAATTTCATTCTCGCTTTCATCCAATACTACACGGATTTCATTTTCATCCAATCCGATGACCTCCCCTAGTTTTCCGTTAAAATATTTCTTTTCCCCGGAAATATCATTTCGGATAAACATCACCTGAGCTCCTATTTTCAATTCCAGAAACTGTTCGTTGGGAAACTGATTTTCTTTAAAGTCTCCTACAAGTTTAGCTTCATAGGTCTGAGCATCTACTTTTATCTCCGTCAATTTTTCCTGATTGATCTCATCTGCCATTTTGTTATGAGAACAGAGATAGACATAAGACTCCTTCCCCATATTAAAGTTAGGATCATACCTTTCATTAAGATGGTTAAAATCTATATTATTCACGTCTCCGTCACGGATGGCATTCAGAATTTCCAGAAATTGTTCGTCAGACTGTCTGTAGACTTTCGTCAATTCAATCGTAACAATTGGAATCTCCTTAATGGCATGGCTGTCAAAAAAGAAGGGTGAATTGTAATACATTTTCAGAATATGCTCATCTCTCACCACGGGTGGAAGCTGATATAAATCTCCGATAAACAGCATCTGTACGCCGCCAAATCTTTGATTATTCCTTCTGATAAATCTCAAAGAAAAATCCATCATATCAAGAACATCAGCTCTCAACATCGAAACCTCATCGATGATAATAATCTCAACCTCTCTAAGAAGTTTGAGTTTATCCTTACGGTATTTGAAATGGGGCATCAGATCGGCAATATTATTAGCCAAACTGGTATCTATCCTTTCTGTAGTAGGAAGAAAGGTTCTCAACGGCAGTCCAAACATGGAATGAATCGTAACTCCTCCCGCATTGATTGCAGCAATTCCTGTGGGAGCTACTACAATATGTTTTTTCTTCGTGCGTCTTACAAAATCATTAAGAAATGTCGTTTTTCCTGTTCCAGCTTTCCCGGTTAAAAAAACGCTTCTGTTGGTATATTCTATTAAGTCAAAAAAATGATTGTTCATCGTCGTCAAAAATACGGAAATGAATTTGAATTTCTTACCTTGGCATAAGTTTTGAAAATTCTTAAAAAGAAATAAAGTTTATTGTGAAAAAATTATTACTACTTTTCCCTGCAATAGTATTATGTACTACACTATCTCTGATTTCCTGCAATACATCAAAGAACGCCAACACCAATCTTCCAATTGATATCGCCGATAGACCTGCAGATGAAGATAGCCAGAAATATGATCAGGCACAGCTCGATAAATTAAAAGCTTCTATCGAGTCTGAGGTATCAGGAGAAAAATGTACGGATGCTGGTGAATGGACATTTGCCCCTATGGGTGCGAAATCCTGCGGCGGACCTCAGCAATATATTGCGTATCCCAAAAAAATAGAAGCTACATTCTTACCGAGAGTCAACGACTATACGGATAAAATAAAGGCTTTCAATCAAAAATATAATATTATGTCTGATTGTGTAATGATTACCCCTCCAACCTCTTTAAAATGTATCAATGGAAAGATAAAACTTATCACACCAGACCCTGACTAACAATACAGCAAAGGTTCTCTATCAAATCGAAAAAAGCTCTGTCTCAGGACGGAGCTTTTTATATGGATTAAAGCCAATTTTGAATTTTGCTTAGAAAGCATAAAAAATTGACAAGTGAATTAACTATTCAATGGAAGACTACAATTGATGGTCTTTTACATTTTCCTTATACCATGACGAATATTTCACATAGTTATCCGCAATTCTGTTCACTTCTCCTTCTAATAGCTGTGCATTGATATCTTTGATCTTTTTTGCAGGAACTCCGCCCCAGACTTCACCGGATTTGATATGAGTTCCCTGAGTGACTACCGAGCCTGCTCCTACAATAGAATTTTCTTCTACTAAACAATCGTCCATTACAATAGCTCCCATCCCGATCAGTACATTATCTTTAATGGTACATCCATGAACAATCGCGTTATGCCCGATAGAAACATTATTCCCGATATTCAAAGGGTATTTCTGGTAGGTACAGTGCAGCATCGCATTATCCTGAACGTTTACCTTATCACCCATTTTGATATAATTAACATCGCCTCTGATCACTGCATTATACCAAACGCTGCAATCTTTTCCCATTACAACATCACCAATAATGGTTGCTGTTTCTGCTAAAAAGGTGTTCTCTCCAATCTGTGGTGCTTTTCCTAAAAGTTCTTTTATAAGTGCCATAATATTAATTTGAAAATTTGAAAATATGCCAATTTGAAAATGATGATTGCTGCCTTATAATTTCTAGTATCTACCTTCTAAATTACAGCGATAGCAAAAATCTAACTCTCAATTCTCAGCTTCTAACTTCTAATGCGTATTTTTGTATCTCAAATTTAACGAAAAAATGCGTACCGTACTTATAGAACCAACCGAAAACCCGAAAGTGATGAAATTTGTTACTGATTACAATCTCATCCCAGGCTCTTTGGAGTTGGACAGAAATTCAGATGTTTCAGAAATTCCTTTGGCACAGGAGCTTTTCAATTATCCGTTTGTGGAAAGAATTTTCATTACGGCTAATTTTATAGCTGTTGCAAAACAAGATACCATAGAATGGGAACATGTTGCTCAAAGTCTGAAAAATGTGATCGAAGACGAATTATTGGCCAACCCAAGAATTTATCTTCAAAAGAAAAAAGAAATGTATCAGATCTATGCTGAGATGACACCCAATCCAAATGTAATGAAGTTTGTTTCAAGCAAGTTGCTAATGGAAGGTTTCGTGGAGGTAAAATCGAGAGATGCAGCTGAGGAAGTTCCTTTAGCACAAGCTATTTTTAAAGAGTTTGATTTTGCAACGGAAGTTTTCATTTCTGATAATTTTGTAGCAGTTTCAAGAAATAATTCTGTAGAATGGCACCAGGTCATGATGGCTGTTCGTGGTCTTATTGCGGAATATCTTCAAAACGGAGGTGAAATTTCAAAAGCAGAACCTCAGAAACATGAAAACCCTGTTGAAAAGATTATCAACAGAGATTATACGGATGATGAGCAGAAGATTTCTGACATTTTAAATGAATATGTGGCTCCTGCCGTGGAAAATGATGGAGGAAAAATTTCTCTGATGGAATATGATCAGGAAAGCAAAACTGCAAGAATGCTTCTACAGGGTGCATGCTCAGGCTGCCCAAGCTCTACAGCTACTTTGAAAAACGGAATTGAAAATATTTTAAAGCAATTCGTTCCTGATTTAGTAGAAAGAGTGGAAGCTGTAAACGGATAAAACAGTTGAAATGCCTCCCGAAAAAAAAAGTTGTGGTCATTATTGGAAGTGCTTCAGAGAATTCCAGTAATCAGAAACTGATAGAGCAGGTACTGGAAAAGATGAATACTATAGATTTTCAGCTGTATGAAGATCTTTCTGTTCTTCCCCATTTTGATACTGCTTTCACTGATTGTAATACTCCGGATGAGGTTCTGAAGATCAGAGAAGACATTCAAAATTCATCGGGAGTTATATTCTCCACTCCGGAATATATTTTTAGTATTCCGAGCAGGTTGAAAAATCTTTTAGAATGGTGTGTTTCCACAACAATTTTTTCTGAAAAGCCTGTGGCTGTGATTACCGCCTCGGCCAATGGAGAAAAAGGACACGAAGAGTTGTTATTAATTTTAAAAACTCTGGGAGCTGTAACGGATGATAAACATCAGGCATTAATAAAAGGGATAAAAGGCAAATTTGATAGCAATGGCTTACTGGAAAGTAATACCTTTGCTAAAGTTTCAAAATTAGTAACAGATTTTACAACTTCTGTTCATAATTAAAAATTAGAATATTGAATAAGAAAGGAATTTTACTGGTAAACCTCGGATCACCGAGATCTACTGCTGTAAACGACGTAAAGGAATATCTTGATGAATTTTTGATGGACGAAAAAGTGATTGATTACCGTTGGATCTTTCGCGCTCTTCTTGTACAGGGAATTATCCTGAAGACAAGACCTGCAAAATCTGCAGAAGCCTATAAAACGGTTTGGACAGATGAAGGTTCTCCACTGATTGTCATCACTGAAAAAATTCAGAAAAAACTTCAGAAACTGGTAGACGTTCCCGTAGAAATCGGAATGAGATATGCACAGCCCAGTATTGAAGCTGGTATTCAGAAACTGGTAGATCAAGGGGTTACTGAGATCGTTCTTTTTCCTTTATATCCTCAATATGCCATGAGCACAACGGAAACGGTGATTGAAAAGGCAGAAGAAGTAAGAAAAAAGAAGTTTCCAAAGGTAAAGATCAATTATATACAGCCTTTCTACAACAGAGATATTTATATCAATTGTCTGGCAGAAAGCATTAAGGAAAAACTTCCTGAAAATTTTGATGCCCTTCAGTTTTCTTATCATGGAGTTCCGGAAAGACATATTTATAAGACAGATCCTACAAAGACTTGTAATCTTAATGACTGCTGTTCCAGAGATGACAATCCGAGCCATCAGTTCTGCTATCGTCATCAATGTTATAAAACCACACAGCGTGTGATTGAAAAGTTGAATTTACCTAAAGAAAAAACAATTGTTTCTTTCCAGTCAAGATTAGGAAAAGATAAATGGATTGAACCTTATACTGACGAAACATTGGAATCAATTGGTAAAAATGGGGTAAAAAATCTGGCGATTGTATGCCCGGCATTCGTTTCTGACTGTCTTGAGACTTTAGAAGAAATTTCTGTGGAAGGAAAAGAGCAGTTTATGCATGGTGGTGGGGAAAGTTTCCACTATATTCCATGTCTGAATGATGAAGATAGATGGATTGATGTTGTAAAAATACTGTGTGAAGAAAAACTGAATGATTTCTATTTGGTTTAATTCATATTAGTCAAAAATATACAAAAGGCCACAAGTAATTCTTGTGGCCTTTTTACTGAAATATATTAAGATTTGGTTTACTTTTTAATCAGGTTTCCTGCTTTTTCTCCATTTACCATTACAATATATACTCCCGGAAGGATATTGGAAGGAAGTTGTATATTCAGTTTATTGATCCCATCTGTAAGTTCTACTTTTTCAGAAATTTCTTTCTTACCTGTCAGACTTATCAATTCTACAATTCCTCTTCCAGCTTTACCTTCGAAGTTTACAGTAAATCTGTCGGTTGCAGGGTTTGGACTTATTGTATAAAGCTGAGCATCTACAGCTGCCACTTTTCCTGCCACAGAAGTTCCGCCTCCTACACCTACTGCGTTCCATGCATTTTTAACCTGAGTTACTTCATTGCTGGTTGCTCCGTACAAATCGGTAGCTGCCTGGATAGAATACGTTCTTGCATTCGCATAATTGGATGATGAAGTCAGGTAAGTTGTTAATGTTCTGTAAGCAATGGCTCCCGCCTTATCCAGTCCTATTCCGGTAACGTTATAAGCAAAGCTGTTATCGTTAGTACCAGAACCTCCTGTTACCAATAAATAATACCAGAAGTTAAGCACTCCCGAATTGGTATGAACCCAGCAAGAATCATTATATCCAGGTAGATTAGGATTTCCCTGAGGAGTACAAGAACTGCTTGCATCTTTCCAGTATTTTCCTTTATAGGTATCCGGTTGGCTATAAGCATTAGGATTTGCCATATCTCTGATCACATAACTGAAATCTTCACCCAGCGTCCAGCTTGCCTGAGTAGGTCTTGCCCAACGCTCTATTGAGTTTCCAAAAACATCAGAGAAACCTTCGTTCAATGCTCCGGACTCTCTCTGATAAGCAAGATTTGCAGTTTTAGAAGTCATTCCATGAGTAATTTCGTGGCCGCAAACATCAAGTGCAGTCAATGGTTTTCCTCCGTTTGTTGTGGAACTTCCATCTCCATAGGTCATTCTGGAACCATCCCAAAATGCATTGAAATAATTAGTAGAATAATGTACGTAAGATTTGATGGCAAAATTATTGTTGTCTATACTTTTTCTACCGAATTTTGTATAGTAATAATCCAGAGTCATTTCTGCCCCCCAATGAGCATCGGTAGCATACTGATCTTTGTTGGTGTTCACATTATTCCATACATTATCTGTGTCTGTAAAATCTACTGCAGATGAGTAATTAGTTCCTTTTTTCAGGTTGTATGTTTCTACGGAGGTACCTCCATTTCTTCCTGTTTCTCTTAATCTATAACTGCCGTTATAAGAATCAGCAACAATAGATCTGCTTCCACTGTACCCTGTTGTAGCTGTACCCGGAGTATTCACTTCGTGGATGATTGCATCAGTTCCCAATACTTTTCCGTTTTTAGCATCTACAAAAACATATTGTCTGCTCAATGGTTTTTCAGCATAAATATCAAATTTATAAGCTAATGTTAAGTCATTCAGATTTTCATCTGTAGGATCTGAGTAATACACCAATTCACCTTTAGGAACAAAGCTTGCATCGGCATTATTAGAGTCTTTTTTAAGAAAATCTTCTTCTTCTCTATTCTGCCATTTGTAGGTTTCTGCTCCTATGAATGATAAAGCATTATCTAGAGCTATTTTTTCAGAAATATTGGCTTTCTTTCCAATTCCTTTCGGAACATTCAGAACCCATTTTCCTGATTGTCCTACGATTTTCCCTTCTTTTGTCTGTACGGCCATCATTCCGTATTCTACAGGAATGTCATTTACGGTCTGTTGGAATCTGTGGGTTTCAAAGCCCAAAGCATCTCTTTCTAATCCCAATTTTAACCCTTGTCCTTGAGAAATTCTCTGTGAAGTTTCGTCAAATAAGACAGGGCTTCCCTGGAAAGAAGGTGCATTTTTTTCGAATCGCATGAATTCAGCGTGTAATCCGCTTTTACCCGGAATTAATTTTGATGGTGTGTTTTGTGCAAAAACAAAAGAGCAGGCGGCAACGCTTGCCACTAAGATAAATTTCGTTTTCATAATAATATTTGGTTGGTTGATTGTGTTGACGAATTTATAAACTTTTCACAATAAAATGATATAAACAATGAGTAAAATTCAATTGATATTATAAATCAATAAACAAAACACAATGATGATTTTAAAACAAAGAAAAATATTTAACAATATTTTTAAAATAAAAGGGATTTTACATTGATATATTTAACAGAAATCAAAGTTTTGTGAATTATTTTTTTTCACTATGTTGTGCATTACAATGCGTACAATAATAAAAAGATTCTAAAATGGGACAAGATATAGGTCTTCAAGATCAAAAAAAGGGACCATCTTAAGAGACAGTCCCATTTTATATGGTATATTTTTATGTAAATTGATATATCAAGTCATGATTATCTTTTATTCGCAATCGGAGTTCTGAATTCTCCATAGCCCATGAGCCCATCATAGTTTCTTCCGAATGGGGCATAATAAAGAAATGCCTGATACAGGTTTTCTGTCTGCCAGAAATTACCATTCACCTCTCCGAAATTCAATGGCCCTTCTCCTTCTTTTGTTACCAAAACATAGTTGTAAAAGCCTTGTTTCAGGAATATTTTAGCCACATATTGTTTAGTAGCTGCATCGTACTGCATCTGATTTTCTTTGCCTGGCTTAAAATTATTAAACCCACCCAAAACATAAATCTCTTTATCTACAGGATCCGACTCCAGATAGAAGTGTACCCATGAATAGTCCCCTTCTCTATCGGCATCTCTTTCTCTTCCCAAATCATTTCTTCGGTAATACCACGCTCCGTTGACATCCGGCTGATATTGATAATTTAAAGGAAAGGCCCATACAGGATGAAGATAAGTCTGGTTGACATCATCTTTTATTTCAGTGGAACGTACCATATCCGCAGCCATGTTCATATTTTTATTATCGAAATAATAAAACTCATTGTCTCCGGGAAAAGTAAGGTTCATCTGCTGAAAAAGCACCTGGTTTCCTAAAACAGCACTTGGCTTCTGATTGGAAATCACCATATTCGGGTTGTTATTCTGCATCACATTCATCGTGATTGAATTCACATTGGAAGAAATATCTCCTCCTTTCGGAGAAACATTTACCTCTACCCTTTGGTTGATATTGGGATTCTTTGCATCTGCAATTCTAGAAATATTCAAAGCCAGAGCCGTCATATCTTCTACCAGATAAAATCTTTTTTTGAAAAGAGGCTGATCTGCGGAATCTTTGTAAACAATCAATTCATAATTCCCCGAAACCTTCAGCTGGATTTTATCGTTTGGAAAAACCAGTTTATAATGGGTATAAGCCTGTAACGTGTTGAAAGAATACTGAAACTGATCCAGAAGCGCATTCATACTTCCGGTAGCAAATTCTGTAAAAAACAGATTATCTTCATTCCAGTTTCTGTCATAATGCTTGAATGTATATCTGTAAATCTGACTGCCGTTTGTAAGATCATCAAAGCCTAGAACCAATTGTTCTCCAATTTTAATTACCGGAGTCTCATCATTGGTCTGAGGATTAAACAACTGAACACTTTGGATGTTTTGTCCAAAGACCAGTCCGCCTAAAGAAAGTAAGAATATTCGCAAAGTTTTCATTAAGACGAAGATAGCCATTTCCTTAATAATATTGTATTTTTGAATAAAAAATATTCAGATATGCTTCAGATTCAAGGTTTCGTATTCAACTTTGCAAGCGAAAATACTTACATCATCTATAACGACAATAAAAATGCGTGGTTAATTGATCCGGGAAATATGAGCGGACAGGAAACTCAGGCTATTGATAACTTCATCAAAGAAAACGGACTGAACATTCAGAAAATCCTTCTTACCCATGCTCATATCGATCATGTATTTGGGCTTCAATGGGCTTTTGATACATTCAAAGTTCCTGTGAATATGCATCAGGAAGATCAGGAAGTACTGGATATGCTTCAGGCGAGCGGCGTAAGATTCGGAATGCAGATAGATCCTGTAAAAGTGGAGGTAGAATATATCAATGAGGGTGATGAACTGGATTTAGATGGTGAAAAATTTAAAATCTATCACGTTCCGGGACATTCTCCGGGAAGTGTGGTGTATCATAATGAAAACCAAAAGTTCATGATTTCCGGGGATGTGCTTTTTGAAGGCAGCATCGGAAGAACAGATCTTTATAAAGGAAATTATGATCAGCTGATTGAGGGTATAAAATCGAAACTTTTCATTCTGGATAATGATACTCAGGTTTTCTCAGGACATGGAAATCCTACTTCTATAGGATTTGAAAAACAGTATAATCCGTTTTTGAAGTAAGAGGGTCGGAGAGTTTGAGAGTCATATAAATGTCTTGAATCAACCTTAGATGTGACACTTTATATAAAAAATCATTCTTGTTCGATAAAATTTAAGCATAATTAACAGGTCGCTCCTCCGGAGCTATATTTTATGGGGACTCCATTTTTTCTACTAACAGTAGATCCCGATGGGATCAAATCCAGCTCCAATGGGAGCTAACTGTTAATAGAAAGTATTTGTTTTAAAATTATAGCTCCGGAGGAGCGACCTGTTAATTTATACCATAAATATTGATATTTTCAATGTATTTATAGTTTTTATCGGGCAGTAATAGTAAAAAACACAAAACCGTCAGAAATTCTGACGGTTTTGTTGTTATAAAGAAATAGAATTTAGAAATCCAGTGTGATGGATGCTCTGGCAGCAGCCCCCATAATAGGTCTTGCCATGATTGTTCCATCTCCGTTTGGTGATCCTGCTCTTGGATCTCCTTCTGTGATACCAATGGTATTAAAGATATTGGTTCCATCCACTGCAAAGCGTATTTTTCCTAATTGATAAGACATTCCTGCACCAAATTCTGTGAAAGCAGGTAACGTCTGTACATTTTTCTCATCCTGGAAACGTTTTCCATAGTAATTCATACTTGCATAGGCTCTCCATGCTTTTGTAATATTGACTGCCGGTGAAATATTGAAGAAAAACTTCGGCATTCTTCGTACTACATTTCCTTCAAGAACACTTCCAGCTTCCAGGTTTTTATATTTAGGGCTCTGAACTGTTCCATTGAATGAAACTTCTAAAATATTATTGAACAGACGGGCATATCCTTCAAATTCAACCCCGTAGTTTTGTGTATTGGCAAATGTATTTTCAGATTTTCCATTAGAGAAAATATCTGTGAAAGAAAGATTCTTCAATGTAGAATAGAACGGAATCACTGCGATATCAAAGGTACGCGAGTAATATTTATATCCAACTTCCAACTGATTGGTCGTTACAGATTTTAACGGTTTATCAGGAGTTGGATTGGAGAAATAATTGTAGTATGCTTCTTCATTCGGAGATCTGAAACCGTTAGAAAAACGGGCATATACCGCATTTTCTCTGTTGATTTTATAATTAGCTGCTACGGTGAAAGATACTTTATCGATGTTATAATTCCAGTACGTGTATTTATTTCCCAATACGCTCATATTATCATCAGCAGTGGTCGTGTTGAAACCGTGAGTTCCATCCGTTGTCAACCCAGAATTATTTAAATTGCCAGTCGTTGTATTAGCAAAATTTCCTTTATAATAATCGTGGCTGTAACGAAGACCTCCGTTCACACTTAAAGCATCGGTGATGTTATAGTCTAAGTTTACATAAAGATCATTCAAACTTCCCTGAGTCTGAGTGTCTCTCTGCAGAAAAGTCATGCTGGTAACTCCGTTATACGTTTTTGAATACCCGGTATCCAAAGGGGTAAGAGAAGTATCTACAAGGTTTAGCAATTCAGGTTTGTCTGTAGCTGTTGCCAGAATATTACTCCAGTTCCAGTACTGATGAGACTTCCAGTTAGATTTGTAGAAACCTGCTGTAACGTTTCCTTTATCAAATTTATAATTGAACTGTAAGTCGTTCACAAAATTATTCATCTGTTTGTCAATAGCCCAGAATCCAAGTTCCTGTACGAATTGTGGATTAACAATTCCGCCATTGCTTACCATTGAATATTGATAATTACTTCCGGTAATTCCACTGCGTTTCGCAAAATCTGCTGCTGTATATGGAGCTCCGGCAGGGAAAATCCCTGTATAATTCATATTGATATTGGTATATCTTGTTTTGTTTAAAACACTGAAATTGTTTCCAAGATCATATTTAAACTCAGCGCCTAATACATCTACTTTCGGATGAATTCCATCTTCAAGATTTCTTTTGAAAAACCCGCCTCCTGCTTGTGGAATATTCAACTGACTGATTGATCGGTAGCTGTATGTTCCATAGTTAGGATCAAAACCTGGAAATTCTTTCAGATCATTCCCATTTTGGGTCAAAGGAATCGGAAGGAAGAACGTATTTCTGTCGTCCAGTTTTTTATAATACACTTTTACATAGCCTTTATCAAAGACATATTTCAGATTCATTCTGATCTGACCTCCGTCATTGGCTTTGAAGCCAGTCTTTCTGATTCCGTTGTCTGTTCTGTAAAAACCACCGATATTAAAGAATAATTTATCCTGAACCAATGCTCCCCCTACATTAAGGTCCGTACGCATCAATCCATAGGTACTGGTTTCCACTTTTGCAGTTCCTCTGAAATCATTGGTTCCTTCTCTGGTAATAAAGTTGATAAGCCCTCCCGGAGAATTCGTAGCAAAAATAGACCCTGAACCTCCTCTCAAAGCTTCCAGACGATTGACCGAATTATCTACACGGAAAAAGTTATCAGCATTGGCAAACTGTAATGCTCCATCTTCAAAAACCGGAAGACCATCTTCCTGTACCTGTACAAATTCATAGGCACCTGCAGAAGGAATCCCCCTTGCAAAAAGGTTGTTCCCTACTTCACCTCCTGAAGTTTCCACAGCAAATCCAGGAACCCTCTGTAGTAATGCCGCGGCACTGATTGGGTTCTGTTTCTGAATTTCTTTGGCACTAAATGTAGAAATCGCAGTACTGGATTCTATTTTTTTCTTAGGACCGGAATTTCCGGTAATGACAATCTGATCTATAGAAGAAACTTTTGCCGAATCTTTCGGAGTTTCCTGGGCATAAGCATTATTAAAGTATAACGTAGCTGTTGCGGCGATTAAAAAGATCGATTTTTTTTTCATAGCCATATCTTTTATTGTTAGTTTCAGTTTTGTTGTAATTGTAAATACACTCCATTGGTCCAACCGAATCCGTCCTGATTGGGGTATTCCCCGCCGCCTGCTATTGTTTCTGTGTCTAATGCATTGTATTTTTCCATCAGTTTCCCAGTGTTTTTGTAGACCCTTTCTACATTGGAACACCAGTTGTTTTTAATTTTTTCTGCCAGTTCATCAAAGCCGTAATTTTTCATTGCTTTAAAGCCCAGCCATTGATAAGGAGCCCATGCATTGGGAAGATCCCACTGCTGACCTGAGTTTTTGGTGGTTGTCACCAAGCCTCCCTGATAAAGAAACTTCTCAGCAACTGCTTTGGCAACTGCTTCCGCCTGCTCCTGATCTGCAATTCCAAGGAATAAAGGGTAAAGAGCAGCAATATGTTCAGACGGTGTTTTTGTGTTTTTTTTAGTGTGATAATCTTTATAATTGTTAGTATTTCCATCCCAGAAATATTTATTGATCATCTGTCTTCGGCTTGCTGCTCTTTCTGAAAAATAATTGTTTTTTTCACTCAGATTTTGAAGTGCTGAAGATTTTGCCAAAGTCTTTTCCAAATGCCATAAAAGGCAGTTCAGATCAACCTGTGCAAGGTTCAGCGTTTCTATCGTCTGTATATGTTCTCCGTCTGCAAACCATCTGCTGGAAAAATCCCAGCCTGACTCGCAGCCGCTTCTTATGTTTCTGTAAAATTCATCTCCTGCACCTTTTTCGTGATCTTCAATATCGATCAGGTAACTTTCAGGACGTGGTGCATTCTCTGCATCATAGTAACGGTTCAGGATATCTCCATCCTGTGTTCTTACCACTCTTTTTACACTTGAATTATTCTCAAGTGACTCTTCGCCATTCATCCAGAAAGCATATTCTTTCTCCAGCGTTTCGTGGTATTGGGTATAAATTCCTTCATCGCCTTGGGTTTCAAAAAGAAGATCCAGCATCAGCGAAAAATAAGGAGGCTGCGATCTGCTCAGGAAATGAGTTCTGCTCGCATTCGGGACGAAGCCTACATTTTGAATCAGGTAAGAGCAGTTTTCAATAATGTTTTCCATCATTTCTACTCTTCCGGAAGCTTTTAATCCCAACATAATAAAATAGCTGTCCCAATAGAAAAACTCATTAAAACGACCTCCCGGAACGATATAGGGTTTCGGCAATTTTAAAAGTGTTCCTTTTTCTTCATAGGCTGTACGCGTCAGTTCATCCCATAACTTTTCAATATGCTCTCCAATGGGAAGCTGCTTGTCTCTGTGAACAGAAACTCTTGCTCCCAAAAAGTCAAAATGGGTCATTACAAATTCTTTCAGATCAAAATCTTCAGTATTTTTTAATCTTTCATAATCCTCATTGATCTTCGCAATTGGAAATAGCGGAACTGCATCTGTCATCATTTTCTGATCTTCAAAAATTTCAGACCTCTGTACCTCATCAAACAGACTTTGAATTTCGTTTATGTAAAGCTGATTACTCATTGTTATTTTTTAGGATTAATTTTTAATTTATTCATGAAAACGGCAGACGTGATCAGTAATGAAAGCGGAATCAGAGAAAGATAAAATGCCTGCTGTCCGCTGAACTCCTGAAATACAAAACCTGTAATTATAGAGCCTATGGTACCTCCGATTGCTGAGAAAACAACAATCAATCCTGACATCGCGCTGTGCAGATATTTGGGAATCGAAGCAAGAATTACAGAATTAATGCTTGGATAGATCGGTGCCAGCAAACCTCCCATCAAAGGAAATAAATACACGGCCAAAGGCGCATTCATCCAGGTTGTATTTGTATCAATATGAATATTATGGGTCAAGGGTAAAACCAGCAGTAAACTAATGGCAAAACCTACCACACAAAAAGAAACTACATAGATCCAGCTGAATTTTTTAGAGAAAAACCCGGACAAAAATCTTCCCAAAGCGAAAGCTCCTGCCAAAACGGCTCCTGCCTGAATGCTCATGGATGTTGGCATTTTTAAAATTTCCTTGTAAAAAGTAGGAGTCCATGTTTGGAAACTCTGTTCTACCAATACAAAAAGAAAGGCACACAATAAAAAGCACAGTACTTTTTTATAACTGAATAAGCTTACACTATTTTTCAGGTCTCCCAACAGGTCTGTTTTCTCACTTTTAGCTTCCTGCTCATTCAGTTTTGAAAAGAACAGAAATAGAAAAGATAAGGTTGAAAGTCCTCCCAGGATCCAATACACATTCAGCCATTCTGTAGATTTCGGATTATGATCATCAATATATAGACTGAATAAAAGATTTCCTGCCAATACTCCGATCATAAAAAAACCTTCCAGAAATCCCATAAAACTGGAATGTTCTTTGTCTGTTTCTGTAACCAGTCCTATAGAGGTAAAAACTGAGATTTTTATCAATGCAAAGGAAATTCCTACAATGGCAAATAATAATTTGAATACCCAGAACTCATTGGTAAAAGGCATTACAAAACACATACAGCTTACCAGGAATAAGGCGATTAGCATTGAGTTTTTAATCCCGATTTTCGGAAGAAATGATGCCAGAATGAAAGAACATATCGCAATCGGAAGATCTTTGAAACCTTCCAGAATGCTGGCCGAAGATTTTGAAATTCCAAAATTCTGCTGTACCTGCAGGATCACTGTTCCCACAGAATTCAGAAGAATTGCGAAGACAAAATAGTTTAAAAATAAAACGGCCTTGATGTTAAGATTTTTCATTCAGGTTATTTCTTGTCGGCTAAGATAGAAGCATTTCTGTTAACGATAATTTAACACAGTAAATGAATATTTGAACTATATTAATATAATTAGTATTTTTAGTAAATAAATATGATTAATTAAATGAAAGTTACTTTTGAAAGAGTGATCCCCAATGAGAAGAGCTCATTCCGTACGATTCATAATAACTCTCCTATTTCAGAATTCAAATGGGAGTATCATTATCATCCGGAAATTGAGCTGGTCTGTGTCATTTCCGGGAGCGGAACCCGTCACGTAGGTTACCATAAAAGTAATTATACGAATGGAGATCTGGTTTTAATAGGGTCCAATATTCCCCACTCCGGATTTGGGCTCAACTCTATTGATCCACATGAGGAGATTGTCCTTCAGTTCAAAGAAGAAATTCTTCAGTTTCCCCAACAGGAAGTTGAAGCCCGATCTATCAAAAATCTGCTGGAGCTTTCAAAATATGGGATTCATTTTCATCACAAAGTAAAAAAAGTAATGCTCCCCAAATTGAAACTGATGTTGGAATCGGAAGGCTATAAAAGATATTTGCTGCTGCTGGAAATTCTTTTTGAACTTTCAAAATGTCACGATTATGATCTCTTAAATAACGAAATCATGCCTTATACCATTATTTCAAAAAATAAAACCCGGCTGGAAAACATTTTCACTTATGTAGAGCATCATTATGATAAGGAAATTGACATTGAAGAAGTCGCGAAATTAGCCAATCTCACTTTACCGGCTTTCTGTAATTTCTTTAAAAAAGCCACTCAGATTACTTTCACAGAGTTTGTGAACCGATATAGAATCAATAAGGCATGCCTGCTGATGGTACAGGACAGGTCTATTTCAGAATGCAGCTATCAATGCGGATTCAATAATGTAACGTACTTCAACAGGATGTTTAAGAAATATACAGGGAAAACGCCTTCTGAGTTTATAAAAAATTACTCTCACAATAAAGTCAATGTCGATTTGAAGGTTGAGAAAGAAGTTAAAACCAAGGTGAGTTTTTAATAGTATGTTTTAAGCTTCAAAAAAGTTCTAAAAATAAAAAAGCCACTCTAAAAAGAGCGGCTTTATAATATAATGAGTAAGAATCAGCAACTGATCATTACTTATTTCCATTTGATATTGCATCCCATGCTAGGTCTTTGAATCTCTTCCTGTGGTTCTCCAAGCAGGAGATTTTCAAATGCAATAATAAGGTCTTCACCTGTTACATCTTTATTATTTCCAGGTCTTGAATCATCCATCTGACCTCTGTATACAAGATCAAGCTTATCATCAAAGAAATAAAAGTCTGGTGTACATGCAGCTTCATAAGCTCTGGCCACCGCCTGGCTTTCATCGAATAAATAAGGGAAGTCAAATCCTCTTTCAATCTGAAATTCGATCATTTTTTCCGGAGAATCTGCCGGATATTTTTCAATATCATTGGAGTTTACAGCGATAAATTCAATTCCTCGCTCGTTATAATCTTCATACAGTTCATTGATCTTATCGATCACGTGAAGAACAAACGGGCAATGGTTGCACATAAAGATTACCAATGTTCCTTTTTCTCCTTTCAGCTCTTCCAAAGACTGAAGTTCATTCGTTTTTGATGGGTTAGGAAGTTCAAAAAACGGAGCTTTTGTTCCTAATGCCAGCATATTTGAGGGAGTATTCATATCCTTTTTTCTTTAGTGGCAAAGATAGATATTTCTTTTTATTAATAAACTGGGTTCTGAATAAGACATTTTTATTTAGTATTGTAAGGAGGTTGGAAGCTGGAGGAGGGAAGATATTACCCCCTCAAAAATAGTTATAGTCAAATTCTATTATTGCATTATTCAACCCTAAAAATAACCTCCAGCTCCCATTCTTCCAGCTTACAGCCTTTGATTTATTTTTCTTTAAATAGTCGCCCAATCTATAAAACTCATAATATCCTTTGGAAGTTATGTTAAAAAGTTTGTAGTTTTGCTAACGCTGTTAGTAAAGAATATAATGGGCCTACATGAACGTCGTCAAAGAGAAAAAGAATCTATCCGTGCAAACATTTTGCAGGCTGCATTCACTTTGGCTAAAACTGAAGGCTGGGGTTCGCTTTCTATGCGTAAGATAGCAGATGCTATTGAGTATAGTGCTCCCGTAGTATATGATTATTTTGAAAATAAAGAAGCTATTCTATTTGAAATTTCTTTAGATGGCTTTCACAAGTTGCATATAGAATTATTAAAAGCTCAGCAGAAACACAGTACCCCGGAAGAGCAGCTTGTTGCCATTGTGGATGCTTACTGGAGCTTTGCTTTTAAAAATAAGGAATATTACCAGCTTATGTTTGGTCTTGGTATGCAGTGCTGCGGAAAAGGCCAGATGAAAAAAGAATTCTCATCATTCCAGGAGCTTATCTATGAATGTACTCATGAGATTATTATGAAAAACGGATCAAATCCCGACAATGCCTGCCATATGTCTCATGCTCTGTTTTCGGCCGTTCACGGAATGATCTCAATTATGATGATGCGTACTGCTGATATCCCTTCAACGATGAACAAAACGTCTTTGGACGAAACTGTTTCGGCTTTCATTAAGTCATTATAAATTTTTTTTGAATTAAAAATTAACACCGTTAGGAAACTTAACACTGAATTAATTGAAAAATTTAGTTCAGACTAATTAAAAAACTAAAATAATTTATGTAAAATCTTACAATTTTAATAATTAAAGATAAGCATTTTTATCACATCAATTAACACTGTTAGTAAAATTAACACGAATACACCTCATTCTTATCATATATAAATCAACATTAAAAATTTTCAATTATGGAAACTATCGACCCCATTGCACATTAAAAATTCTGTAATTTTTTTTGAACTAATTATTAACACTGTTAGGAAAAAACACAGCATTTATCAAAACACATTACTTACCTCTAACACTTCATTAAAAAAATTAAACCAACAATGAAATTACCTGGAAAAACAAGGTTTATTGTACTTATTGCAAGTATAATTCTTTTACAGAGCTGCACCAAAGCCGCAGAAGGAACCAATGCCGCGCCTCCAGCTCCAGAACTTCCGGTTTATACCGTTATTACATCACCCGCCACTACATATCAGGAATTCCCAACCGCTTTGGAAGGGAAAAACAACGTAGAAATCAGATCTCAGGTAGACGGATATCTGGATAGAATCTATGTAGAAGAAGGATCTTACGTAAGAGCGGGACAACCGTTATTTAAAATAGATTCAAGAAGCTACGGCGAGCAAATGAATATGGCTCAGGCTAATCTTCAGGTTGCCAATGCCAATATCCAAAAAGCAAGAGTAGAAGTAGACAGACTTCAGCCACTGGTTGCTGCCAAAGTAGTTTCTGATGTACAGCTTAAAACAGCGAAAGCCAATTATGAAGCTGCTGTTGCTGCTGCCTCACAAGCCAAAGCCTCTGTAGGAAGCGCCAGAATCAATGTAGGATTTACAACCATTACAGCTCCTGTAAGCGGTTATATCGGAAGAATCCCTTACAAAAAGGGAAGCCTGATCTCAAGAACAGATGTAAATCCATTGACATTATTATCTGATATCAGTGAAATCTATGCGTATTTCTCTTTAAGTGAACTGGACTTTATTGCTTTCCAAAATAAATACCCGGGAGCAAGTCTGGAAGAGAAACTGAAAAATATGCCAATGGTAGATCTTGTCATTGCTGATAACAGTACATATCCTGAAAAAGGAAGATTGAGTATTGTAGATGGACAGTTTGACAAAACTACCGGAGCAATCAGTGTACGTGCTATTTTCCCTAATACAAACGGAGCTTTAAGAACAGGAAATACAGGAAGAGTACGCATGCCGCAACTGATCTCGAATGCCGTAGTGATCCCACAGGAATCTACTTTCGAAATTCAGGATAAAACCTATGTATATGTAATGGGTAAAGATCAGAAGGTAACTGGAAGACCGATCAAAATATCAGGAAAAACGGATAGCTATTATTTTATTTCTGAAGGGCTTACACCTGGAGAAAAAATAGTATTCACAGGAATTGGAAGCTTAAAAGATGGTGCATCCATCAAACCTAAAAATATTTCTTCTGACAGCTTATTAAAAGCGAAACCATTATAGTCCATTCCGAATACAGAAGACTTAAAAAAATAAACTTCTTATGTTAAAACAATTTATAGAAAGACCGGTCCTTTCAACGGTCATCTCCATAATACTCTTATTATTGGGAGCCTTGTCTCTCTTTAATTTACCGATTGCCCTCTTTCCGGATATCGCTCCACCGAGTGTTCAGGTAACGGCTTTCTATCCTGGAGCTAATGCTGAGGTTGTAGCACGTTCGGTGGCCACGCCTATTGAGGAAGCCGTGAACGGGGTTGAGAATATGACCTATATGACTTCCAACTCCAGTAATGACGGTACCATGACACTTAGTGTTTACTTCAAGCAGGGAGCCGATGCTGATAATGCTGCTGTAAACGTACAGAACCGTGTATCGAAAGCGATGAGCCAGCTGCCTCAGGAAGTGGTACAAGCCGGAATTTCGACCCAAAAGGTTCAGAACAGTATGATCATGTTCATGGGATTGACCAGTGAAAATGAAAAGCAATATGATGAATTATTCCTTCAAAATTATCTGAAGATCAATGTAATTCCACAGATACAGCGTATCCCCGGAGTGGCTCAGGCTCAGGTATTCGGAACAAGGGATTACTCCATGAGAATCTGGCTGAAACCGGATCGTCTGGCTTCTAACAATCTTTCTCCTCAGGAAGTTTTAGCAGCCATTAAAGATCACAACCTTGAAGCAGCCCCTGGCCGTCTTGGACAAGGAAGTAAGGAAACTTACGAATATATCCTTAAATACAAAGGAAAACTGAATAAGAATGAAGACTATGAAAATATCGCTATCAAAGCGAACAGCGATGGTTCTTTCTTACGATTAAAAGATGTAGCACGAGTAGAGTTTGGGTCTTATACCTATACTGCAACCAACAGAGTAGACGGAAAACCGGTTGCCGGATTTGCAATCTTACAGACTGCTGGTTCCAATGCCAATGAAATCCTGACTGAAATTGAAAATCAGGTGAAGGTGATGGAAACGACCTTACCAAAAGGAGTAAAGCCAATTATCATGTATAATTCTAAAGACTTCCTGGATGCTTCTATCCATCAGGTTGTAGAAACACTTGTTATTGCTTTCGTATTGGTATTTATTGTAGTATATATCTTCCTTCAGGATTTCAGATCTACATTGATCCCGGCTATTGCCGTACCGGTAGCGATTATCGGAACATTCTTCTTCCTTCAGTTATTTGGTTTCAGTATCAACATGCTTACGCTATTCGCATTGGTACTCGCCATTGGTATTGTAGTGGATGATGCCATTGTAGTGGTAGAAGCCGTCCATTCTAAAATGGAACAGACAGGAATGCCTGTAGAACAAGCTACCATGAACTCAATGAGCGAAATTTCAGGAGCCATCATTTCCATTACATTGGTAATGTGTGCCGTGTTTATTCCGGTTGGCTTCATGCAGGGACCTGCAGGGGTATTCTACAGACAGTTTGCTTTCACATTGGCCATTGCGATTTTAATCTCAGCAGTAAATGCATTGACATTGAGCCCTGCATTATGTGCAATGTTCTTAAATGATCCTCAGGGAGAACATGGTGAACACGGTCATAAAAAAGGTTTTGGAGCAAGATTTTTCAATGCTTTCAATGCCAGCTTCAACAGCATGACCAGAAAATATATCTATAGCCTTAAATTTTTAATTAAAAATAAATGGGTAGCTATAGGAGGCCTTGTTCTCATTACAGCAGCCAGTGTATTTCTGATCAAAAAAGCGCCGTCAGGATTTATTCCTACTGAAGACCAGGGATTCGTATTATATGCAGTGAATACTCCTCCGGGAAGTTCATTGGAAAGAACGCACAGAGCTACAGCACAAATTGATAAAATTATCAATGCTGAAAAAGCAACCAACCACCTTTGGGTAGCAGATGGAATGAATTTCATCAGTAATGCTAACGCTTCTCCATATTCCGCAGGGTTTATTAAGCTTAAAGATTATGACAAGCGTGGTGAGATGAAAGATCCTGACCAGATTGCAGCAATGCTTACAGGAAAGGTAAGCCAGGTAAAAGATGCGAATGCATTCTTCTTCAACTTCCCTACTGTACAAGGTTTCGGTAACGTTTCCGGATTTGAATTCATGCTTCAGGATAAGACGAATGGTTCTTTTGAACAGTTGGGAACAACCACTCAACAGTTCATTGGAGAGTTGATGAAAAGACCTGAAATTGCATTTGCCTTTACCACTTACGCGGCAGGAAACCCTCAGTACACCATTGATGTGGATACTGATAAGGCCAACCAGCTGGGTGTTTCTGTAACAGAGCTGATGCAGACGATGCAGATTTATTTCGGAAGTAGCTTTGTATCGGATTTTAACAGATTCGGGAAATATTACAGAGTAATGGCTCAGGCAGATATTCCTTACCGTACAGATGTCAATTCACTGGAAGGAATTTATGTGAAAAATAAATCAGGAGAAATGGTTCCTGCAAAAACATTGGTAACGTTAAAAAGATCTTTCGGTCCTGAAACGGTAACAAGAAATAACCTCTTCAATGCAGTTACCATCAACGGAACTCCAAAACCTGGATACAGTACTGGTGACGCTATCAAAGCGGTAGAAGAAGTTGCTCAACAATCATTACCAAGAGGATATGGATATGAGTGGACAGGGATTACCCGTGAAGAGATCAAAACAAGTGGACAGACTTCATTTATCTTCTTCCTAAGTATCCTATTTGTTTACTTCTTATTAGCCGCACAATATGAAAGCTATATTCTTCCGTTTGCCGTTATTCTTACCATTCCTACAGGGATTTTCGGAGTATTTGCCTTCACAGGATTAGCAGGAATAGATAACAACATTTACGTACAGGTAGGATTGATCATGCTGGTCGGGTTATTGGCCAAAAATGCCATCCTGATTGTAGAATTTGCCGTACAGAGAAGAAAAGCAGGTAAAACCTTGATAGAATCTGCACTTCAGGCATCAAGATTACGTTTGAGACCGATCTTAATGACCTCTTTTGCCTTTATCGTGGGAATGCTTCCGTTGGTATGGACACAGGGTGCTTCTTCAAAAGGAAACCACTCTATCGGTTATAGTACCGTAGGAGGAATGCTTACAGGAGTAATATTCGGGATTTTCATTATTCCGGTAATGTATGTCGTGTTCCAGTATCTGCATGAAAAAATGCCAAGCAGAAAAAAGAAAAGACTTCTGAAAAAACAAATGGAGGAAGAACTTTTAGCTGCTAGTCACTAATAAAAAAATGAATTACAAAAACTTAGAGAAATTTTAAGATCACAAAGGGTTAACTATTCTCCTACCTGTTCTTAATGGTTTAAAAAAGCTAACTATTTTCTCCTACTAAAGACAATTTTTGCATCAACAGAAACCTCTCTAAGTTTTGTATTCAATTAAAAGTTTAAAAACTATGAAAAGAGTAAAAAATATTATTCTAACATTTGCGCTGGCTATAGGCTCTGTTTCGTGTGTGTCCAAACTGGCATACACGGAACCCGAGCTTCCTCTTCCGGAAAAGTTCCAGTACACCGCAACTGCAGATACTGCCAGTATAGCCAATCTGGAGTGGAAACAGTTTTTCAGCGATCCTATTTTACAGGGATTGATTGAAAAAGGAATTAAAAATAATTATGACCTTCAGATTGCCTTAAAGCAGGTGGCTGCTTCACAGGAAAAACTGAAACAGGCAAAATATATGCAATATCCGGATGTTGGTTTCGGAGTGAGCGGACAGATTTCAAAACCTTCCAAAAACAGCATGAATGGGCAAAGCTTAAATTTATTTTTAGGACAAAGCCATGTTGAAGACTACAATGCAGCTTTCAACCTTTCATGGGAAGCTGATATTTGGGGGAAAATCAAAAACCAGCGGGAAGTTTCAAGAATGCAGTATCTTCAAACCTATGAAGGTTCAAAAGCTGTTCAAACTCAGGTGGTAGCAGCTATAGCACAGGGATATTACAACCTGTTGATGCTTGACAGACAATTGGCCATTGCAAAATCCAATCTTGAATTGAGCAGCAATACCCTGATGATTACACAAAAAATGTGGGAAAGTGGTGATAACACTTCTTTAGGGGTTCAGCAGGCAGCAGCACAGAAACAGGCAACTGAACTTCTGATTGCTCAACTTGAACAGAATATTGCCATTCAGGAAAATGCATTGAGCATTCTGACAGGAGAACTTCCTAACAAAGTAAACAGAACGATTGAAATGTCTGATACTTCATTACCTCAAAATATTACTGCAGGACTTCCGGCAGCTATGGTAAGCCGTAGACCGGATGTACGTCAGCAGGAGTTGGTTTTATTAGAATCCAATGCTATGGTAGGAGTGGCGCAGGCCAATATGTACCCGGCATTGAAGATTACAGCCAACGGTGGTGTAAATTCATTCAAAATTGATAACTGGTTTCAGATTCCGGCCTCACTGTTCGGATCAGTTTTAGGAGGAATTACCCAGCCTATTTTTCAGAAAAGACAATTGAAAACAGACCTTGCAGTAGCAAAAATTCAGAGAGAAAAAAATGTTCTGGCTTTCCGTCAATCGGTATTGAATGCTGTAGGAGAGATTTCTGATGCGTTGGTTTCCAATGAAAATTTAAAAGTTCAGGAACAAAAAGCAACAGAACAAACGACTACATTGAAAGATGGAATTAAAAGTGCACAACTTCTTTACAAAGGAGGTTCAGCCAATTACCTGGAAGTGATTACAGCACAGGGAAATTCCCTACAGGCAGAGTTGAATCTTGCTTCCATTAAAAGACAGAGATTAAGCAGCATTGTAGATCTATACAGAGCGCTAGGTGGCGGTTGGAAGTAGTAAATTAAATTATATTTGTTGAAGTGCGGTTCTTTTTAGGACCGCATTTTTTTCAATATTAAAATCTCCTCATTCATTATCTCTGTACTGTCATTCTGAATGGAACAAAGTGGAATGAAGAATCTTTAAAAACAATCAATAAGATTCTTCCTTCGTCAGAATGAAAGGAGAACCATTAAGAACATATAAGTTGTTAAGCTTAATTAAGAAAAAAAATCTGATTGATTTTTAAGACAATACTTCATAAGGCAAAGCTTTCTTAATATTCTTAACACCTTAATAGCTCCTTCATGGTTTAAAATAATTCAGGTAAAATTTACTTCTGAAACTGCTCTGCAATCCATTGAAGCAAGTCTTCAAAATCATTTTGAGAATATCCCAACTGTAAATAATGAATATCATCTGCCTTTCTATACCATGTCAACTGACGTTTTGCATACCTGCGGCTGTTTTTCTTAATTTCTGAAACCGCGAAATCAAGATCCCATTCTCCATCAAAATACTTGAACAATTCAGCATATCCTACTGTATTCAAAGCCGTCAGACTTTTAAATTGTTCAAGACCTTTCACCTCATCAAGCAGTCCATTTTCCATCATGATATCCACTCTTCGGTTGATTCTCTCATACAGTTCTTCCCTTGGAGCTTCTATTCCGATTCTGATCACATTAAAATCTCTGCCATTTTGGGAAACAGCAATATGTTCAGAATATTTTTGATCCGTTTGCCAGATGATATCTATGGCACGCAAAAGCCTGCGGTGATTGTGAATATCTACCACACTGAAATATTCGGGATCCAGTTCCTGCAAAATTTCCTGAAGTTTTTCAATACCTTCCTGCTCCATAATGGATTGAAGCTTCTCCTGGTTTTCGGTATTGGCTTCCGGCAGATCATGCAGTCCTTCTATCACCGCTTTTTCATACATCATACTTCCGCCGACAAGAATGACGGTGTCATGAGTTTTAAAAAGTTCATTCAGTTGTTGAAGGGCGTCTTCTTCGTATTGACCGATAGAATAATATTCTTCCACTGAAAGATTTCCGATAAAATGATGAGGTGCTCCAGCCAACTCTTCTTCAGAAGGTGCAGCCGTTCCTATTTTCATTTCCTTAAAAAACTGGCGGGAATCACAGGAAATAATTTCCGTATTGAAATGCTGAGCCAAATCAATAGCCAGTCTCGTTTTACCAATTCCAGTGGGTCCTACTACAGAAATCAAATTTTTCTTTTTCACAGCGCTAATTTACGAAAATGAGCTCATTTCAATTTTTATTTTTAAACACGAATTGCACAAAAGAAAAGTACCGCTTATTTTAAACCATTAAGATTTTAATGAAGAATTTGAGAATATTAAGAGGAGCTTCGCTTTTAGCATACTATTTATAAAAATCTATCAGATTTTTTTTCTTAATTAAACTTAACAACTGATATGTTCTTAATGGTTCAAAATAAATTTGAAATTAAATAATCAGATCATGTACGTTGAAGGTTCATCGTATTATATTATAGACTTAAATGTTTATCTTTGTAGAACAATAAAAAACTATGATTTTATCAATGACCGGATTCGGTAGAGCCGAAGATGTTTTTGAAGGAAAAAAAATTACAATAGATATTAAATCATTGAACAGCAAGAGCTTTGATTTAAATATCAAAATTCCTTTACGTTATAAAGAAAAAGAATTTGAAATCAGAAAAATTCTTAATGATAGAATTATCCGTGGAAAAGTAGACTGCTATGTCAATATTGAGAATCTTGAAGAGTCCAATGATGTAAAAATTAATAAAAACTTAATTGAATCTTACATCAACGAACTTAAAAACATAGCTTCAGACGGACCCAATTTCGAATATCTTAAAATGGCGGTAAGACTTCCTGATGCCATCACATCAAGACCTGATGAACTGACGGAAGGTGAATGGGAATCTTTGGCAAAAATTGTCAATAATGCCGTTGACCGATTCGAAGAATTCAGAAGGACTGAAGGCAGTATCTTACACGAAGAATTAAACAGGAATATTCAGAATATTGACAAATATCTTGGAGCAGTAATTCCTTTTGAAGAAGAAAGAATTGTCAGCGTGAAAGAGCGTTATCAGAAATCTTTGAAAGAGTTTGAAAACGTTGATGAAACACGTTTTTACCAGGAAATGGCCTATTTCACTGAAAAACTTGATATCTCTGAAGAAAAGGTAAGACTTACCCAGCACTTAAAATATTATAAAGAAGTAATGGATAATGAATCTTTCAATGGGAAAAAGCTAGGCTTTATTTCTCAGGAAATCGGAAGAGAGATCAATACTTTAGGTTCTAAAGCCAATCATTCAGAAATCCAGAAACTGGTTGTAATGATGAAAGATGACCTGGAAAAAATTAAAGAACAAACATTAAACGTATTATAAGTTGCGGGGTTCGAGATGCGAGGTAATAATTCCGAGTGCAAATACTAAGGAATCACTACCCGAAACTCACAATCCCGAAACCCGAAACCCATAGAAATGGATAAAGTAATTATATTTTCAGCACCATCAGGGAGCGGAAAAACTACATTGGTAAAGCATTCTCTGGAAACATTTCCTGAACTGAAATTTTCTATCTCATGTACCACAAGACAGCCGAGAGGAAGTGAAGTTCATACAGTAGATTATCATTTTCTGACCCCGGAAGAGTTCAGACAGAAAATTTCTGAAGAGGCTTTTGTAGAATATGAAGAAGTATATACTGATAAATATTATGGTACTTTAAAATCTGAAGTAGAAAAAATCTGGAATCAGGGAAAAGTTGTTATTTTTGATGTAGATGTAAAAGGAGGAATTTCTTTAAAAAAATATTTTGGAGAAAAAGCGCTGTCTATTTTTATAGAACCGCCTTCCATTGAAGAGTTGGAACGAAGATTGATTTCAAGAAATACAGATGATGCAGAAACCATCAAAACCCGTGTGGCAAAGGCAGAAGAAGAAATGACCTACGCCAGCGAGTTTGACAAGATTGTGATTAATGAAGATCTTGATGCAGCTAAAGAAGAAATAGAAAGTTTAATAAAAAGTTTTATCAGTAATTAATGGCTGGAAGATGGAAGCAGGAGGATGGGAGTAAAATACTACACTCAAAATCTAACTTCTAATTTCTAACCTCTAGCTTCTGATAATAAAAAATTGAGGTTGATATGAGTACCGAAACATTAGAAAAAGCTAAATCTGCAATTCCTGTCAGAGGATTTTTGGATATAAAAGATATTGCCATCCCTCAGGGAGAAGAACTGGTAAAAGCCATTCTTAAACTTAAAGAGGAAAAAAATGCTGTCATTCTTGCCCATTATTACCAACCGGGGGAGATTCAGGATATTGCTGATTTCCTGGGTGATTCTTTACAGCTGGCAAGACAGGCAAAAGAAACGAATGCTGACATGATTGTATTCTGTGGAGTACACTTCATGGCGGAAGCTGCAAAAATTTTGAACCCAACTAAAAAAGTAGTTCTTCCTGACACCATGGCCGGATGCTCTCTGGCAGACGGTTGTTCCGGAGAAGGATTAAGAAAAATGCGTGAACAGCACCCGAATGCTTTAATTGCTACTTACATCAACTGTAATGCAGAAACTAAAGCAGAAAGTGATATTATCGTAACAAGTTCAAATGCTGAAACAGTCATTGAAGCACTTCCGAAAGACAGACCTATTATTTTCGCACCGGATAAAAACCTGGGAAGATATTTATCTAAAAAAACAGGACGTGATATGATTCTTTGGGATGGAAGCTGCATTGTACACGAAGCTTTTTCAATGGAAAGAATTGCTCAGCAGCTGGCTGACAATCCGGATTCAAAAATGATTGCTCACCCTGAAAGTGAAGAAGCTGTACTGAAACTTGCTCACTTTATTGGTTCCACTTCTGCCCTATTAGATTACGTAGAAAAAGACGACTGTCAGAAGTTTATCATTGCCACTGAAGAAGGAATTCTGCACGAAATGAGAAAACGTGCTCCTCACAAGGAATTGATCCCTGCCCTGGTTTTTGATGAAAGCTGTAACTGTTCAGAATGTTTCTATATGAAGCGTAATACAATGGAAAAATTGTATTTATGTATGAAATACGAGCTTCCTGAAATTCTTATCGAAGAAGAATTAAGATTAAAAGCATTGAAACCGATTGAGGCAATGCTTGATCTTTCAAAAAGCATAAAATAATTTTTTTGTTATTCAATATTTATTATATTTAGTATTCAAACTAATAATAAATATGAAAAATCTAAAAAAATTAGACAGAAGAAGTCTTAAAAATGTAAACGGAGGCAGTGGTATATGTAACCTAAACTGCGAAATACATGAAACCTGTGGTTCAGGATGTAATGGAGAATTGATCTGCGTACCAAGAGGAATGTATATTCCCGATAACTGTTAAAAAAATAAAGCACTGTTTTCACAGTGCTTTTTTATTTTAGTCAGCAGTAATCGCAACAAAGCAATCTACACTTACCATCACACACATTCTGCAGTTTTCTGACAGATGCCAATAGGCCTCACACGAAGGATCATTGGATGAACCCGGCCCAAAAACAAGGTGGGTAGGGCAACCGTCACAACGAGAAACGCCAGCGCCTTTCACTTGTTCTAAATTCCTTCTGTTCAATTTCTTTAAATTTTTCATAGTAGTTTTAATTAAATTCTGATTTTGATATTTTTTACAACAAATTGATACTCTTTACTATTTTTCTAGCTCTCAAGAACCGGACAGCTGCCAGGAATAGATGGATCATAAGGAAAAAAGTAAAAACAAACTTTACTCCCTTTCAAATCCGTACATACTGCACAACCTCTTGGCCCGCAATCAAGGTCTACAGCACAGGTATCTCCTCCACCTCCAATAATAGCTCTTAAATTTGCTCTGTTTAGTTTTTTTGAATTTCTCATGGTCGTTTTAATTTTTAAATTAAGTTTTGATTTTTTCCATTGGATAGTACAAGCAGCCAATACTTACAGCATTGGTGCATAGCAGGTTCCTCCCGGTTTCAGCCAGCATCCCCATTTTCCTCCTCCACGGAAACATACAAATTGTTCTCCTCCACATGCTTCAATCTGAACATCAGTGAAGCCACCCTTGATACTTTTTTTATCCTCTCTTGATAGTTTTTTGATTGTTTTCATATTGTAATAATTTTAGTATTTGGTAATAAAAGAACAACACCCTTTTTGTCGTTAAAAATTAATAAGGACCGGAGCATTCAAAGCTCACCAACACCCTTCCTTTACAACATGCCGGTAATGCATTATAATCATCACATGATCTCGGCTCACCTGGTCCGTAAGGTCCGGCAGGACAATTTTCAAAACAGTTATTCACATCTCCCCCACTCACTGATTTCAGATTTTGGCGGTTTAATTTTTTTAAATTTTTCATATTATTTTTTTTGATTAGCCTTCAGGATAGATACATTGTGAACTTACGAATACACAGGATTTGCAGCGTCCCGGTAATGCATCATATTCTTCGCAAGAATGCGCAAAGTTAGGTCCTGGGCCATACCCTCCTCCAGTAGGACATCCATCACATCTGAATGCTGCTCCACTGATTTGCCCTAACTCTTTTCGAGAAATTTTCTTTAAATTTTTCATGGTTATTTCGTTATTAGTTAATCTGATAAATATAACATTTTTAATCAATTACAACAAATATATCTCCAAAAAAAGGAAATATATTTTATGATGCTAATAAGTTGGCTGTTCCAAAATAATTTGTACATTTGTTCCGTAACAATGAGTTTATTAAGAAACATATCTGATATTCCTGCCCTGAAATCACCTATTTCAGGCGGATCTTCTGTTTCTACATTCACAACTACAACAACTACCCCATAACGGGGTAAATTTTCACATATTATTTCCGGTACCTGTACTCTTTTTTTAAAAGAGGCAACATTTCCTTTTACCCAACTTCAAAAAAATAATTGATGAAAGTTTTAAAATTCGGCGGAACATCAGTCGCCCATTCTCAGAATATATTACTGGTAGAAAATATCATAAAAAGTGAATCTTTAAAAAGCAGGGTCGTTGTAATCGTATCAGCTCTTCATGGTGTTACCGACCAGCTGATCAAAGCAGCAGAAAATGCTTCCATTAAAGATGAAAGTTATATACAGATTGTTCAGAATCTTGAAGAAAAACATATCAACCTCGTCAAAGAACTGTTCTCAATTACAGAACAAAGCTCCTGGCTAAGCTTTGTTAAAAAGCATTTCAATGACATCGAAGATCTTTACAATGGAATTTTTGTTCTTGGTGAACTTACGGACAGGATCAAAGATAAAGTGGCATCCTATGGAGAATTTCTTTCTTCAAAAATTATAGCAGCAAGACTTCAGCACAAAGGATTAGATTGTGTCTGGATGAACTCTGCAGATCTGATCAAAACAGACAGCAATTTTACCAATGCAAAAGTAGATTTTGAATGCACAGAAAGTAATATCGTCAGGTTTCTTAATGAAAATCAAAATCGTATCATTGTGGGACCTGGTTTTATAGCCTGCGACGAAAAAAACAATGCAACAACATTAGGAAGAGGCGGTTCTGATTATTCAGCATCCATTATAGCGGCATCTATACAAGCAGAAGAACTTCAGATCTGGACAGATGTAAGCGGAATGATGACCGCTGATCCCCGTCTTGCTTCCAATGCTAAACCTATTGCAGAAATATCTTATCATGAAGCGATGGAACTTTCTCATTTCGGAGCTAAGGTACTTTATCCCCCTTCCATTCAGCCTGTCATGATTAAGAATATAGATTTGATCATTAAAAATACTTTTGATCCTGCCGCTCCGGGAACTTTAATTTCTCCCCATCTGAAATCATCCGATCATGAAAAACAGATTGCGGTAGGTATCTCCAATATGAACAGCGTTGCCCTGCTCACACTGGAAGGCAGTGGAATGGTAGGAATTCCGGGGATTTCTGCCAAACTTTTTCAGTGTTTGAGTCATGAAAAAATTAATGTAATCCTCATTACACAAGGATCTTCAGAACATTCTATCACCATTGCTATTGATGAGAAAGAAGCATTACGCGCTGAAAATGCAATAAATTCTTCTTTTGCCGATGATATTAATCTGAAAAGAGTATATCCTATAAAAATTGAAACCACCCTTTCCATTGTAGCGCTGGTGGGAGAAAGTATGAAAAGTAAAAGTGGTGTAAGTGCAAAAATGTTCGGATGTCTGGGAAATAACGGGATCAATATAAGAGCGATTGCACAGGGATCTTCAGAGAGAAATATCAGTATTGTTATTTCAGAAAAAGACAGCAAAAAAGCAGTGAATGTCCTTCATGAAGAGTTTTTTGAATCTGAAATTAAACAAATCCATGTCTATATCTGCGGAACTGGAAATGTAGGATCAAAACTGATCCAGCAGATTTATGACCAGAATGCTTTTTTAAAAGAAAACTTCTTGATCAATCTGAGAATTGCTGGGATTTCCAACAGCCGTCATATGCTATTTTCGGATAATGGAATATCTTATGAACAGTACCTTATATGGAATCAACAGGGCGAAAAAGCCTCTCCATCGAAATTTGCTGAGGAAATTATACGCAGGAATCTCAGAAACTCAGTTTTCGTTGATGTGACTGCAAGTTCTGACCTACCGGAAATCTATGAAAGCCTCTTAAAAAGAAGTGTTAATATCGTGGCCTGTAATAAAATTGCAGCTTCTTCAGATATAAAAAAATATAAATCTTTAAAAAACACAGCAAGAAACCACAACTGCAATTTTTATTTTGAAACCAATGTAGGAGCCGGACTTCCGGTCATAGGAACGATCAACGATCTTATCAAAAGCGGAGATAAAATTCAATCTATCCAGGCTGTTTTAAGTGGAACATTGAATTTTGTTTTTAATGAGTATGACGGCAGCAGAACATTTTCCGAAGTAGTAGCTCAGGCTCAGCAAGAAGGATATACAGAACCGGATCCAAGACTTGATCTTTCGGGAACTGATGTGGCAAGAAAAATTTTAATCCTTGCAAGAGAAGCCGGATATCCGCTTCAGTTTGAAGAGATTGAAAATATAGGTTTTCTGCCGGAAGAATGTATGCAGGGAAGCGTTGCTGACTTTTATGAAAAGCTTACAGTATATGAAGATCATTTTAAAAACTTATTGAATCATGCTAAAAATGAAGGCAAAATATTAAAATACGTCGCAGAGTTTGAAGAGGGAAAAGCAAAAGTAGGCTTACAGCATATCGCTCCGGGCAGTGATCTATTTCATCTTTATGGCAAGGACAATATCGTCATTTTTAAAACTCTCAGATATTCCGAACAGCCTTTGGTGGTCAAAGGAGCCGGAGCCGGAGCTGACGTAACGGCAAGTGGAGTTTTCGCAGATATTATTCGTTCTATTTAAAAATACAATTATGAAAAAAGTAAAATTAAAAGTACCCGCTACTGTTGCCAATCTGGTCTGTGGATTTGATATCTTAGGAATGGCAGTTCATGAGCCATACGATGAGATGGAATTCAGATTATTGGAAACCCCGGAAATTATTATAAAACATACTGACTCTTTTGGACTTCCTGAAGAACCTTCAAGGAATGTTGCCGGTATTGTCTTATTAAAAATTCAGGAATATTTTAATCTGAAAAACGGTTTTGAAGTCATTATCCATAAACATATAAAACCCGGCAGCGGGCTCGGCTCCAGCGCGGCAAGTGCCGCAGGAGCCGCTCTTGGAGCCAATCTATTATTAGGAAATAAGCTGTCAAAGGATGAAATGATTCATTTTGCCATGTTTGGTGAAGAGCTGGCTTCAGGAGTACGTCATGCAGATAATATAGCACCGTGCATCTATGGCGGAATTACATTGGTAAAATCAACGAATCCAATTGATATTATTCCCCTGAATAGTCCTGATTTATTTGTAACCGCAGTACACCCGCAGGTGGAAGTGAAAACTTCGGATGCAAGACAGATTTTAAAGAAAAATATCACATTGAAAAGTGCTGTTGAACAATGGGGAAATATAGCCGGACTGGTGGCAGGGATTCAGAAAAATGATTTTCCGTTGATTGGCAGAAGTCTCCACGATGTCATCATTGAGCCTATCCGCAGTATTCTGATTCCAAAGTTCGACGAAATTAAAGAAAAAAGTCTGCAATTGGGAGCTCTAGGAGGCGGAATATCCGGATCAGGACCTTCCATTTTCATGTTAGCAGAGAAAAAGGAAACCGCAGAAAAAATCTCCCAAATGATGAAATCAGTGTATGATGAGATTGAAATAGAAAGTCTAGTCTATGTTTCAAAAATAAATCCTGCAGGCATTGAAATCGTTGAAGAAGCTTAACCCTAAAAAAACAAAAATGAAATATTATAATTTAAAAGATTCCTTGGAAAAAGTAGATTTCAGAGAAGCAACTATAAAAGGTCAGGGAAAAGAAAAAGGATTATTTTTTCCTGAAAACATTCCTCAGTTTGACGATGAATTTATTCAAAACCTCCATCAGTATTCCAACGAAGAAATTGCGTACCAATGCATGAAAGATTTTGTGGGAGATGAAATTCCTTCAGAAATATTAAAAGAAATTGTTGCAGAAACCGTTAGTTTTGAAATTCCGCTGGTAAAAATCAGTGAGCAGATATCTATTCTGGAACTGTTTCATGGCCCTACGTTAGCCTTTAAAGATATTGGAGCGAGATTCATGAGCCGCTGCCTATCTTATTTTCTGAAAGATCAGCAAAAAAAAGTTACTGTTCTTGTCGCAACTTCGGGAGATACCGGAGGTGCTGTCGCCCATGGGTTTTATAAAACGCCGCAGATCAATGTGGTTATTCTGTATCCCAAAAACAGGGTAAGCCCGGTTCAGGAAAAACAACTGACCGCATTAGGAGAAAATATTTCTGCACTGGAAGTAAACGGCAGTTTTGATGACTGTCAGAATCTTGTAAAACAGGCTTTTTCGGATGAAGAAATCAACAGTCGATTGTTTCTTACTTCTGCCAATTCTATTAATGTTGCGAGATGGCTTCCTCAACAGATTTATTATTTGATCGCCTTAAAACAATGGATCCAGCATTATAAAGAACAGCCTGTCATCTGTGTCCCAAGTGGAAATTTTGGAAATATCTGTGCCGGGCTTCTAACACATTTCAGAGGTTTGCCGGCCAGCCATTTTATCGCAGCCTGTAATGCCAACCATGTGGTTCCTGATTATTTTAAAACCGAAAACTATCAGCCACAAAAAGCAGTTCCTACCCTATCCAATGCTATGGATGTGGGCAATCCAAGCAATTTCGTAAGGATTTTGGAGCTTTTCGGGCACCAGTTTGAAGTCTTAAAAAATAAAATATCAGCCTACTCCATTGATGATCACAAAACAATGAATACCATCACAGAAGTCTATGGGAAATACGGACATATTCTGGAGCCTCACAGTGCCGTTGCATTTGCTGCAATGGAAGAATATCTGCAAGAAAATCCTGACCAAAAAGGGTTTATTCTGGGTACTGCTCATCCGGTGAAATTCCCCGATGCAGTGGAAAAAGCAATTCATACCCAGATTAGAATTCCGGGATCATTGAATGAACTGATGAAAAAGCAGAAAAAAACTGTTGAAATAAATTCAGATTTTGAAGAATTAAGACGATTTTTGCTTGATAAAATATGAAGCAATGAGCAAAATATATCTTGAAGATGTACGAATATATGCATACCATGGTGTACTCCCTGAAGAAAACATTATCGGAACGTATTATATCCTGAACGTAGAACTTCATACCGATCTATGGAAAGCGGCAGAATCTGATGATCTGAATGATACGATAAGCTATGCAGATATCAATTATATTCTCCATAAGGAAATGAAAATAAAATCCCAACTACTGGAACATGTAGCCGGAAGAATGATTTCAAAAATTCGCGACAGCTTTCCACAGATCGATTATATAAAATTAAAAATCACGAAAACAGCCCCACCCATGGAGGGAGAAATGAAAGGCGCCAGCATTGAGCTTGAAAAAAGCTTTAAACCGGAAAATTAAAATTCTTATTTTCGTTCATTAAAAAAACATACAAATTGAAATTCGTTAAAATATTATTTTTAGTAGCAGGAATCAGCACTTTCGGGCAGAACAGCGTTGATAATCAGCTGGCAAGTTATAACTTTCCAAAGATAAAGTCCAGTATTACCATGCCTGTGACCATTCCTCTTTCGGAACTCAGTAATATGATCAATGCTTCTGTGAAAGATCTTGTTTATCAGGATGATTCTTATACAGACAACAACAATGATCAGTTTAAGGTGAAAGTCTGGAAAACCAGACCTATTCGTCTGGTAGGTGGAACCAGTCAGAATCTCTTAATTGAAGTTCCCTTAAAAATATGGGCAGAAAAAGGGATTGGTACTTTGGGCGTATATACGTATCAGAATACCACTTTTGAAACGGTAATGTCATTCAATACCACCGTTACATTTAAAAATAACTGGACCATTATCACCAATACACAACCCAACGGCTTCAGATGGGTAACCAAACCTGTTCTGGATTATGGAAGAATTCAGATTCCTATTACTTCTATCGTTGAAAAAAGCTTAAAAGAACAGCAGGAAAAATTCTGTAAAACAATAGACCAGCAAATGGCAACGCAATTGAATTTCCAGCAATATGCCTTAATGGCCTGGAATACTTTTCTGCAGCCTTTTAATATCTCGGAAGAATATAATACATGGTTGAAGGTAAGCCCCATGACGGTCAATATTACACCTTTGAAATTCTACGGAAATGAGATCAGTGCGATTCTTGGTGTGGATATTTATTCCGAAACTTTTACAGGAAGTAAGCCTGCAGCATCTTTACCGGTGACCAATGTTGCTAACTTTAATACCACTCCTACTGTTGCGGATAAGTTTATCTTACAAACCACCGCCAATATTCCTTTCACGGAAGCTAGTAATATGGCCAGAAAAACCTTTCTGAACAAGGAATTTGATATCCGTGATTCTAAAGTGAAAGTAACGGATATCAGAGTATATGGCGTTGATAACAGAGTAGTCATTGAGGCTCAGACCGATGGTTATATAAAAGGAACGTCCATTATTTCCGGAATTCCGGTGTATGATGAAATGAAACGAAAAATTGTTTTATCGGAAACCAAATTCAAACTGAAAACCACCAATATTCTGCAGAAAACAGCCTCTCTCCTATTCCAGGGGAAGATCGTAAAAATGATTGAAGAAGAATATGGTATTCCAACTCAGGAAATGGAAGAGGCTTCCAGAAAAAGTATTGAACAAGCCTTTAACAAAGAATATTATAAAGGTTTAAAGATGAACGGAAAAGTGTTCAATCTTAAGCCAAGCAAAATTCTTCTCAGTAATACAGGAATCACCGCCGTTATTGATACCAATGCTTCGTTGAAACTATTGGTGAACGGATTTTAAAATTTTAAATAAAAAACAAAACTAAAAAACTAATAACCAACCATGAGAAAATATTTAGTCGTTGTAGATCGAAACAGATCTCAGAAATGGGCAAGGTTTGCCAATCTTCTTATTGACAGACTTGTAATCGTTCTTATCTTCCTTGTTTACGGATTTATTTCATCCATAATATATGAACTTACAGGCAATTACTTTTTCGTAAATATCGCTTATAAAATGTCGGAAGTCGATAGGTTGACCGATATACTGATAACCTCTACCGTTTATTTCATCTATACCCTTCTCATCGAATATTTTACTAAAGGTCGATCTATAGGGAAGTATATTACAGGAAGTAAAGTTATTTGTATTGATGGTACCGAGCCTACTTTTAATGATTATCTTATCAGAAATATTTCCAGAATTGTCCCTTTTGATGTGCTGTCTTTCTTAGGTGAAAATGGCTGGCATGACAAATGGAGCGAAACAAGAGTTATTAACATTAAAAATTATCAGGCTGAAATTCAAGCAAAAAGCGATATAGACGATCTTGGAAAGAAACAAATTGCTTAAAAATTTTTGTTCATAAAGAAATTTTGCTATATTTGCACACCTCAAAAATGGTAAAAATGGTACTTTGGCCGAGCGGCTAGGCAGTGGTCTGCAACACCATCTACAGCGGTTCGAATCCGCTAGGTACCTCATAAGAAACCTCTAATTTATTTAGAGGTTTTTTTGTTTTCTATTTTTCCAATATCCGACAAAAAAGTGCAGGCATTTATTTCTTTTTTTAGATTACTATAAGCTAATCACCTGTATATTTTTATATTTGCGAAAAATCATATTCATATCTAAATAAAATATAACCATGTTTTTATTATTATCATCAACTCATATTATAATTTTGGCCATCATATTACTACTAATTGCCTTTTGTAGCATGTATGGCTTTTACATGTTAATAAAGACCGCAGTTAAAAAAGGGATTAAAGAATCCAAAGAAAAATAATAGTGTCCTCCGGATTTTTAAATAACGCTTTAAAATAATCGTATATTGGTAAGACTAAAATCAAATATTGATGATACACTTTACCCCTGAAGAAAAAAGCTTATTATTAGCAGCAATGCAATATGAAAAAGAAATACAAGACAGGTCAGATGATGAAGAACTTGAATATGTAGAAGAAATAGAAGAGGAAATTCAAAGAGAAAATGTTTTTATTTCAAGAAGACAAATTGACTCACTCATCATTTATTTAGGATCCCTACTTGACAAGAAAGATCAATATAACAGCGGTGAAGTTCTGGCTTTAGAAAGCAAATTAGACGATTTATCCAACCTACCATAATCAATATCCTCACTATCCGGTGGGGATTTTTATTTTCAATATACATCTATCGTCACAAATATTACATCGAACTCTCGCAAAAACATTCTTTAAAACAAATTCTTCTACTCCCAAAAAGACATGAATACATACTATAAAATGTGATGAGCTAGGAAATTATCCTATTCAAAAATTAGATGGATCAGTTTGCATTTAGAAGCTGCATCATGTTGGGACAAAAAAAAATCCTCGGAAATTCCGAGGATAAAAACTAATAACCATGAAAACTCAAATTAAACATGAGTTACATTTCTATATTGAAAAATCGTGCCAAGAATATTAATTTTTGGAAAAAAAATTAATTTATTCTTGCAGCAGCAATTTCACCAATTCAGTATTTTAAACCGATTTTACTGATACTTTAAAAACCCCTTCATAATTACCTATAATAGTTTCAGATAAATCTAACACTCCGGCAAAAGTATTAAAAATAAATTAATTTACATTTTAATAAAATAAAATTAATATTCAGAGTATAAAGTTTTTTTTAATATTCACTCTGACAATAAGAAATAGGATAAACTACAAACTGACATACTTTCTTACTTACATTCATCCCCAAAATTAAATATCATGGCAGCAATGGAAAGGAATATCAGCCGGAATAAAACTAAATAAAATTTGAAACATTCTATGATATAAGACCCCCTTTTGAAGTATGAAATTATTTTCAAGGTTCATTATTTCAAAAAAAAGCCTCCAATAAATGGAGGCCTCAAAAAACACAAATGATGAAAAAAATTTTATATCAGAGATAAAAATCATTTTATCTATTAATTTCTACCCAAATATATACCACTCTTTCTTCTTATTTTATGAGTATAATCATAAAATTGTTATTTCTTTTCAATGAGTTCTTTCAGCCTATTGATAGCAATTCTCAAAAAAAGACAATAAACAGCATATGCAAATCATTAACTATATAATTATTCGTCAATATATTACCTCTCTTACATCAATAAACAATAATTAATATATAGTTCATATCCATAATCTCCAAAATATAATAAAAAAATATCAGATACACGATGATCAAGGGTATGTTTTTCATGTATATTATTTTATAATTTTACATCATTAATTCAAAATAACGTGATAAATTTTTCTGTACTTATAGCCAACTATAATAATGGAAAGTATTTCAAGGAATGCTATCATTCTTTAATTAATCAATCCTATAAAAATTGGGAGGTGATCATTATTGATGATGCTTCTACAGATGATTCAGTCGAGATTATAGAATCTTTGATCAAAAATGATTCCCGTTTTAAACTCTACCATAATACAATCAATAAAGGCTGCGGCTTTACAAAAGCCGCATGCATGACCTATGCTCAGGGAGATTTGTGTGCTTTTCTGGATCCGGATGATGCTCTTTATCCGGAAGCCCTGGAAAAAGCAACTCAGGAATTCGTCAGCAGAGATGATCTTGTAGCCGTTTATTCTCAGATGATGCTTTGTGATGAAAAACTTGTTCCTGAAAGAGTGTATGCCGGCACCAAGCAGATTTATAATAATCGATATTTCTTTAACTGCCCTACTCAGTTTGCTCATTTTTTTATATTTAAGAAAGAAACTTATATAAGAACTTCGGGGATTAATCCTAATTTGAAAAATGCAGTAGATCAGGATCTATATCTAAAAATACTGGAACAGGGAGAGATAAAATACATCAAAGAACCTTTATATTTATACAGACTTCATTCTAATGGAATTTCTCAGCAAACAGCAAAACAAAGTGCAAAAGAATCATTTGCCAGAGTGATACATGATACAATGACAAGGCGGGGAATCAAAAAAATCAACAATCAGATTGTTCCGGAGATTTTTACCAGTTCAGATGAGATTTTTGAACTTCTTAATTACCAAATCAACAGAAAACACCGCATAATCAGTAAAATAAAGGCTACATTAGATAGTATATAATAAAAGGCTTCTCATCATGGGAAGTCTTTTTGGTAAAATAAGGAAGGGAAATGTTTTTAGTATAAAAGTTACCCGTATCCAAAAATCTATTATATCTGTAGACTCATAAAGCTTGGAGTAAAAGAAACGGCCTCCGTTAGGAGGCCTAAAAAACACAAATGATGAAAAAAATCTATTTAGAAAAATCTAAACAGAATATTGTAGAATCATTCAATATGAACCTTATTCTCCTATTTCTTTAAGTAGAAATTAGGAAACACCATCGGAACAAAAGAATGAATATTCTTTATAAGAATAAAGCCGCATCCTGAAGATTAAATTAATGTGAATAATTTCAATTAATATATAGACATATTAGTTTTTATTTAATATAAAAAATATTTAATCAAAATAAAAACCACAAACAATCACCTATTGACTAAAAAATCTTCATTTTTGGAAAGCGTAAATGTAGCTAATTATTTTTGGGCTCACAAGCCTATTCCTCCCAAATGATCGGAATATAGACGGTAATATATCCATCAGAATCTACCTGTGCATCAGAAACTGTAGCAACTACCGTTCCATAACCTACCCAGCCTCCCTGACCCTGCATAGCAGAAAAGGTGTAAGTTCCTGCCGGAAGACCATCGTAATATTGCGGAACCGTCTGAAATCCACCGCCATAATAAGTATCATACACTTCTCCGGCAGCCATGTTTTCAGCAAGAAAACTTCCTACATCATAATTTCCTGAAAGAATTTTTGTTCCACTTTTTGAAAGAAGTCCATAACGGATCTTATAAGTCTGAGCTTTTGGGGTAATATCAGATATTCCTGAACATGCTTTATTGGTTTCTACAACTTCCTTTGAGGAAAATGATGTTGCAACAGCCAGCAATCCAATAAATGCTGATACTGTAAAAATTGATTTTTTCATATTAAAAGTATTTGGCACTCAAAATTAATCAACTTATATGAATTTGATAAAAATTATTCATGAATTAAAACTTACAAATGTTCCTGATAAATTTCCTGAACAGTAAAAAACCAATGAAAGATTTTGCTTAAAGAATCAATTTTTCCTTTCTGACGAATTATTTAACATAAAACCAATTTTCAATACGAAACACATAGAATCCCCATCAACAATACAAAATTGACCGGCATTTAAAATTAATTCACTTTTCCTTTACCAAATTTAACACTCATTAACTAAAATTTGGCTTCATAATTGGAAATAAAACTAAAATCAAAGTCGTTTTGGCTTTATCTTATTAAAATTTGAATTATGAGAAAGATAGTATTAGCAGGATTTTTATCCGTCTTATTAATGACAGCCTGCAAGAAAGATGACAGAACTGCCGAGAAATCACTGGAAGTACAGAAACTTGAGTTTCAAGCTAAACAACTTGAAATAGAGAAGCAAAAACTAGCCATTGAAAAAGAAAAACTGGTATATGAAGCCCAGAAAAAAGCAGATAGTATATCAGAAAGCAAAAAAGCAAAAGCTGTTGCTGAGAATAATTCAAAACCACAGGTGATCAGAGAAACACGAACAGTATACAGAGACAGAAGCTCCAATTCCAATTCAGGAGGAAGCAGCAATGGAACTTATGCCAATAACGGAAGCGGTACTTCACAAGGAACCACTAAGAAAAAAGGATGGAGTAAAGCTGCCAAAGGAACCGTAATTGGTACTGTAGGTGGGGCCGCTGCCGGAGCGCTTATCGCTAAGAAAAACAGAGGTCTTGGAGCTGTAATTGGTGGTGTTGTAGGTGGTGCAACCGGTTATACCATTGGTAGATCACAGGATAGAAAAGACGGAAGGGTACAACCTCATTAATAAATATTTTCCCAATACAATATAAAGATTGCTTATTTTTAAGCAATCTTTTTTTATGCTATTGATTCTGCTTTCTTCCATTTTCATCATTCCAGTCTTAATAGGCTGGGGAGAAATCATGGGAAATTTTTCCGGAATACTATATAAAGGAATCACTGGAAAAATCCTATTAGGAATACTGGGAATAAGCCTGATATGGACTGTTATCTCTTTTTTTATTCCTTTAAACATCTATATTGAAATACCTTCTATCGTATTGGGATTATTCTTTTTCTTTAAAAATAAACTCTATCAGGAATTCTATGCGTTTTCAAAGAAAGATTTCATATTAATGAGTGCTGTAAATCTTATTATCTTATTTGCAGGTTCATTTTACCCTTACATATTAGATCATTTCGGATACTATATCCCCACTATTCAATGGCTTACAGAATACGGACTCATAAGAGGAATTTCTAATGTAGATCTCACCTTAGGGCAGATGTCTATTTGGCATATTTTTCAGGCTGGATTTTCAAATTTTTCAGACCCATTTTTAAGAATCAATGCTGTATTACTGATGATCTATACTTTTTATAGTATTGAAAGAAAAAATTGGATACACCTTTGTTTCATCCCGATATTACTATTGTTTTCACAATCACCAAGTCCCGACCTTCCCGTTATTATCTTCTCCCTAATTATTTTAAATGAAATTATAGCCGGAAATAACAAAACACCACTTTTTTTTGCTTTCTCAATTTTCGTTTTTACCATAAAGCCAACCATGATTTGGCTGCCCATATTGGTTTTCCTAAACGCCATTTTTATTTTAAAAGTAAATTTTAAACAATTGCTTTTTGGAGGTTCAATTTTATTATTGTTCTTCATTAAAAACATTTGGACATTCGGTTATCCTGTCTTTCCTGTAGCAATAGGTGATCTAGGAATGTTCTGGAAGCCCAGCCATAAAGCTTTAGAAACTTCTTCACAATTTGCAATCATGAAAACATATGACATGCAATATTCTTATGAGGAAATTCAGAAATTTTCAACTGCCGATCATATTAAAAACTGGTTTTTTCTTGACGGAATCAAATCAAAAATCAATATTCTTTTTATTCTGAGCTTAGGCATTTTTTCAATATTTGCATGGATCAAAAAAAGAAGACTCATTACCCTCATCTGTATTTCATTGTTGATAAAAAGCATATTGATCCTGGCTTTTTCAGCCCAATACAGATTTTTTATAGATGTTTTTTTCGTGATATTCTTTGTCCTGTTTCACGAATATTTTAATCAAAAAAAATCTATTCTTGTTTTTTCGGCGCTCAGTGTATTTTTTATTTCAATGATATCTTTTCCTGGGCTTATCCAAAAATATATTCCAAGTTTCCGGGTGGGAAGCTTTATGACAGGATTTGAAAAAGAACAGCTTTACCAGCCTTCAACGTACAAATTTCAACAGTTCGACACATTCAAAGTAGGAAACTTTACATTTAATGTTTCCCATAATTACCCTTATAGTTTTGACACTCCTCTTCCCGCTATCACCCCTTTCTATATTTTTGATGATGCTAAAGCAGGAATTTTCCCACAGCTTTTTGACAAAAATGATATCAAAAAAGGATTTATCTGGAAAAAAATGACTTCTGAGGAAAAAAAGGAAGCGGAAAAAGTTATTAATAATATCAAAAACATTGATAAATAGAACAAATCCAGAAACTTTATTATCTGAAGAAAAATAGGTAATTTTGTATTATGTTCAACACATTAGGTAATCTTCTTAGTCTTACAACATTTGGAGAAAGTCACGGAGTGGCTTACGGCGGTATCATCAATAATTTTCCGGCAGGTTTAACGGTAGATCTCGATAAGGTTCAATATGAACTGAACCGAAGAAAGCCTGGCCAGTCGGCAATCGTTACACAAAGAAAAGAAAGTGACACAGTAAAGTTTCTTTCCGGAATCTTTGATGGAAAAACAACGGGTACCCCCATCGGTTTTATCATTGAAAACGAAAATCAGAAATCAAAAGATTATGACCATATTGCAGGCGCATATCGTCCGAGTCATGCTGATTTTACTTATGACCAGAAGTTTGGTTTCAGAGATCATCGCGGCGGCGGAAAATCTTCTGCAAGGGAAACAATGAACTGGGTAGTGGCAGGAGCTCTTGCCAAGCAGCTTTTATCAGACATTGAGATCAATGCTTACGTTTCTTCTGTAGGTGATATTTTCTGTGAAAAACCTTACCAGGCTTTAGATTTTTCTCAAACAGAAAGCAATGACGTGCGTTGTCCTGATGCTGAAACAGCTGAAAAGATGATTTCAAGAATCAAGGAGATCAAAAAAGAAGGGAATACGATCGGAGGAACAATCACCTGTGTGATTAAAAATGTTCCTGTAGGAATTGGTGAACCTATTTTTTCAAAACTTCAGGCCGAACTGGCAAAAGCAATGCTGAATATCAATGCCTGCAAAGGTTTTGAATATGGAAGCGGTTTCTGTGGTGCCAAAATGACAGGAAAAGAGCATAATGATGCTTTCAATACAGATTTTACCACAAAATCTAATCTTTCAGGAGGTATACAAGGTGGTATTTCCAACGGAATGGATATCTATTTCCGTGTAGCTTTCAAGCCTGTGGCCACTATTCTGAGACCTCAGGACAGTATTGACAAGGAGGGAAATCCTGTGATCGTAGAAGGAAAAGGACGTCATGACCCTTGTGTAGTTCCGAGAGCAGTTCCTGTAGTGGAAAGTCTTGCTGCATTTGTATTGGCAGACCTGTTTTTGATCAACAAAACAAGAAATATCAATAATTTTTAACATAAATATTTTTGGTAATGAAAAATTACTGGGATAAAGGAATTTCCTTTGAAGAATATCTTCAAATTGCAAAAAAAAGATTAGAGACCCCTGCCAACCAGCAGGAGGCTGATTATAAACAATATTATGAACTGGGTCTTCAGCGAATGGACAGAACGGTAAAAAAATACGTTCCGGATGAAGATCAGTTGAAAGAACTTGCTGCCAAAAATTTTGATGGAAAGATTTTAATTATTTCTGAAGCATGGTGTGGAGATGCAAGCGCTACAGTACCTGCACTTTTCAGATTCTTTGAAGGAAATAATGAAGTAAGAGTTTTCCTGAGAGATAGCGACAAAAGCCTAATCAATCAGTTTCTGACCAACGGTACGGAATCTATTCCTAAAGTACTTATTCTCGACAAAGACCTGAATGTAAAAAATTCATGGGGACCACGTCCGAAATATGGATATGAGCTCCTGATGAAATATAAAGCAGATCCTGAAGCCTATCCAAAAGATATGTTCTATAATGATCTGCAGATATATTATGCCAAAAACAGAGGGAAAGATGCTGTTCAGGAAATTTTAGATCTGCTATAAAAAAGAGATATGAAAAAAAATATCATTTATCTTGTATTAATTGTTGTTATCGGTATCGTTGCTTTCGTTCCGGGAATAAGGAATTTCCTGAAGGATACTTTTTTACCGGTCGCAACCATTGAAAATGCTGTTCATATCAGTGAAGAGGATTACGATATAGAGCTTAAAGGAATCAATGTTCCCAGTACGAATCTTAAAAACTTTAAGGACAAAGGAGTTTTTCTTAACTTCTGGGGAACCTGGTGCCCTCCGTGCAGAAAAGAATGGCCATCTATTCAAAAACTGTATGATTCCCGAAAAGACAATGTAGATTTTGTCCTGATTGCGATGAATGATAAGGAAGAGGATGTAAGAAAATTCTTGAAGGAGAATAATTACAGCGTTCCTGTATATATTGCTCAAAGTCCGATTTCTGAGAAAATTCTTCCCAAAGTATTTCCTACGACTTTCCTTTTGGATAAGAACGGCAGAATCCTCATTAAAGAAGATGCTACAAAGGATTGGAACACAGAGACTGTACATCAGTTCATTGACAATATCATCAAATAATATTTTAACTAAATTTTATAATTTGTTGGTACAGGATTTGTGAAATTAATAGCGTTGAAAAGTTTATTAAATCCAAACACAAAATGAAATATTCAAAATTAAATCTTGCAAAAGAAGCCATCAATCACAAGGGCTTTATAAAAAAGATCCCTGATATTTTCAGAATGGTCAAAATGTGGAGAAAAGGAGTTTATCCCATGAAATCCATAGACATTATTCTTCCTTTACTGGGAATTTTATATGTACTCTCTCCTATTGACCTGCTTCCTGAATTTGTTATCCCCGTACTTGGAGTCATGGACGACCTGGCAGTATTGTCACTGACAATTCCTAAGCTCATCAAAGAGGTTGACAAATTTTTATTATGGGAAGCCGAAAGAAGATACAGCGGTGCTCAAGTCATTGATGCAGAAATCGTAAAATAACAGTTTATTATATTTTTCACACCATCCTGGTCAATCCGGGGTGGTTTTTTATTTACAAATGAGCGATAAATTTTTAAGCCTTATTTCAATTCCTTAAATTTGCAATATCTAATAAAAAATAATGGAAAGTAAAAAAGAATTCTTTTTAGAGTGCTACAAACTAGGCATCATCAAATTTGGAAGGTTCACTTTAAAAAGTGGTATCGAAAGTCCTTTTTATGTAGACTTAAGACCTTTGGCTTCTGATCCTAAAATTTTAAAAAATCTTGCTAATTATTTATTGGAAATGCTTCCATTGGATAATTTTGATTTAATCTGTGGAGTTCCTTATGCTGCTCTTCCTATGGCTACTGCCATGTCTCTGGAAAGCTACATTCCATTAATTATTAAAAGAAAAGAAGCGAAAAGCTACGGTACGAAAAAACTGATTGAAGGAATTTACCAGAAAGGGCAGAACTGTCTTTTGGTAGAAGATGTGATCACATCAGGAAAATCTTTGCTGGAAACCATTCCGGAAATAGAACAGGAAGATCTTAAGGTTTCTGACATTGTGGTGGTATTGGACAGAGAGCAAGGAGGAAAACAGTTGTTAGAAAGCAAAGGTTATAGAGTACACACTCTTTTCAATATTTCAGAAGTGTGTGATATTCTTCAGGAAACTGGTGAATTGTCAGATGAAGAAGTAAAAAGAATCCAGGATTTCCTTCAGGGGAACCATATTCAGTTTGAAGAAGAAACAAGATCTTCTTATGAGCAAAAACTTCAAAATGCACAGCACTCAGTTTCAAAAAAGTTGCTGGAAGCAGCGTTAGCAAAAAAATCAAACCTTATTGCTTCTGCAGATGTAACCACTACTCAGGAATTGCTGGAACTGGCTGAAAAAGTAGGTCCACATATCGTTGCTTTAAAAACACATATTGATATTATTTCTGATTTTGAATACGAAAAAACAATCACTCCTTTAAAAGCAATTGCTGCAAAACACCAGTTCTTATTGATGGAAGACAGAAAATTTGCTGATATTGGAAACACTCAGGAACTTCAGTTCACAAGCGGAGTTTTCAAAATTACAGATTGGGCAGATTTCGTAACATCTCAGGTGATCGGAGGTTTTGAATCGTTAGACTGTTTCAATAATGTAGGGGTAGTAGCGATCGTTGGAATGTCTTCTAAGGGAGCATTAACAACTGCAAGCTATCGTGAGGAAGCTTTAAAAATAGCTTTATCTCATCCTAATGTAATTGGTGGTGTATCTCAGAATAAAATTCCTGAAGAGCTTTTATTATTCACTCCAGGGGTAAACATTGCAGATTCCGGAGATGGTAAAGGACAGCAGTACAATACACCGGAACATGTTTTCAAGACACTTCATACAGATTTTATTATTGTAGGAAGAGGAATCTATAAATCTGATAATCCAGAAGCCTCTGCAATCACTTACAAGACAGAGGGATGGAATGCGTATATTAATTCTTTGGAAAAAAAAGCAATTCAGGGTTAAAATCCTATAAAGTGTATACAAAATAAGTTATATTTGGTCTTTATCACGGATATTTGAAAAAGATCAGCATTTGCCTTATTTTGTTCTTGGGAGTTGTACAGGTTTCTGCACAGACAGACAGTATATATATTGAAGCTAAACTGTCTCCTGACAAAAAGAACCTTGATGTCAGTCAGGAAATTGTTTATTACAATCATTCTGAAAAAGACCTGCAAACCATAAAACTCTTGAATTGGGTTTCCGCTTACAATAAACGCGGAACTTCTTTAGTCTACAGAAAACTGGAAGACCGAAATAACGATTTGCACTTTGCAAAAAGTAATCAATTGGGGAAACTTCTTGAACTGAATATTAAAAATTCTGAAAACGAAGTGGTTCCTGTTAATACCCTCTCAGATGAAAATCTTTTTATTCCTCTGAAAAATGTATTAAAACCTGGCGAAAGCGTTACTTTACAGTTGCAATACCGGATGCAGCTTCCCGATAAAACATTTACGGGATACGGCACATCCGCTCAGAATACGGTATTAAAATATTTCTTTATTGTTCCGGATCATTTTGATCCGGACAATATTTCCAAGAGAAACTACCACGACATTGAAGAGCAGGTAAGTTTCAATACTTTCTGGACTGTAAACTTTGATGTCCCTGTCAATAATTTTGTTGAAGGTAATCTTCCACAGACCCAGATGAATTCATTCAGGGGTTCGCTGGATTCAGATCCTGAGTTTTTGATTTCGGCCACTGGCTACCCTTCCATAAAAACCAATGTTGATGGTTCTGAAACTGAAATTAAGTTTGGATACAATCTGAAGCCAGAAGAAAAACAAAATCTGGAATTTTATCTTCCTTTGCACTTAAAGTTCCTCAAAGAGAGACTCGGTTTTCTTCCGAAGAGTATTTTTATTTCTGATAAATTCAGGGCTAAAGAAGACTTTTTCGGAAATAACGATATTACTTTCTTGAAATTCAGATTCCAGTTATTTACGAATGCTGAAAAAACCGATCTGGATTATTTTGGAATCATTGCCAAGAAAATTCTTGATGAAAACGTTATCGCCGATAAGGAAAAAGATCATTGGTTCAAAAATGGTTTAAAATCCTACCTGGAAATTCAGTATCTGAAAAAATTCTATGCCGAAACGAAACTTTTAGGTACGCTTCCTGAGACTAAAATATTCGGGCTCAAACCGCTGAAATTATTCCACGCATCCAAAGTAAAACTGTTGGACCGCTATGGACTCTCCTATCAGTATATCATGCTGCAAAACCTCGATCAGAAGATTGATGAGCACTTTCCTGTTTTGAGTAACTTCAATGACATGGCGATCAGCAGCTTTGAAACAGGAAGCCTTTTTAATTATTCGGCAGATAAAATAGGATATGATCACTTCAATGATATTGTAAAAAATTATATTTCTCAGAATTCCGGAAAAAAAATTAATCCTGATGAATTTCTGATGGCTCTTTCTGAAAAGAATAAGTCAACGGCTTATCTTTCCAACTTTTTCAACCAGAAAAACAGGGTTGATTTTAGACTCAAGAATATTAGAAAAGAAAACGATTCTCTACAAATAAGAATTGCGAAAAATACCGATGTTTCCATTCCTGTAAAATTGGAAACGGAAACTAAAGAAGGAGAAAAGAAGGCGTATTGGATAGATACTGAAGAAAACCAGCACATCACCACTGTATCTCTTCCTGCTTCAGATAACATTTATAAAGTCACGTTAAACAGTGGTTACATTTTCCCTGAATCCAATTACAGGGACAACTTTTTGTATGCGAAAGGAATATTTTCCAATGCAAAAAAAATTAAACTTAAATTAATAAAAGACATTCCGAATCCGGAATACAATGAAATTTATATCAGTCCAAGAGTACGTTTCAACAATACATATGATAAATTTCTCTTGGGAGTTAATTTAAAAAATCAATCTTTCTTTGACCAAAAATTCCTGTATTCGGTTACCCCCACTTATAGTACGGGAACAGGAAAGCTGACGGGTTCGGGAGCCGTTTCCTACTCTTTTCTTCCCGCTGAAAGTATTATCAGAAGCCTAACATTTGGTGTTTCCGGTTCTTATTTTCATTACGATTATGGGCTAGCCTACAGAAAAAGTTCTATTGCCTCAAGTATCAATTTCAGAAAAAATCCGAGAAGTACGGTAAGCAGAAGCGTAGGTATTTCATATAATTATTTTGAAAGAGACCTGAGCCCTTTGATGATTGCTAATAACGATTACAGCAAATATAATCTCTGGAGTATCGGGTATGGCTACAGTGACAGTCAGATGATCCATGAAAAAAGTTTCAGCCTGAGCGCTCAGGGAATGGAAGACTTCAACAAAATAACAGCTGAAGGCTTCTACAGATGGGAATTTGCCCCTAAACAAAAGCTGAGCTTACGTTTATTTGCCGGATATTTTATGAGAAACGATACCCGAAACAATCTTTTCGATTATGGTATTTCCAGGGTTTCAAACTACTCATTCTCTTATACGCTTTTGGGAGAAAGTGCCAGCAGCGGACTTCTTTCACAACAGTTTATATTAGCAGATGGTGGTTTCAAATCTTTTCTCCCGGGAACTGTCAACCAATGGATTACTTCCGCAAATGTAGATTCCAGTATCTGGAAAATATTCCATGTGTATGCTGATGCCGGAGTGTATAAAAATAAAGATCTTCCTGCCAAATTCATATGGGATACTGGAGTTAAGGTAAGAATTATCCCGGATTTCCTGGAAGTTTATTTCCCGATACAGTCTTCTTTAGGATTTGAACCTTCCTTTAAAGATTATGGAAAACGGATCAGATATACCCTGATTCTTAATCTTGGGTCAATTATCAATGCAGCAAGAAGAGGCTGGTATTAAGCTTTATTAAAAGTAAAAAGACTATTGTGGATATCTTTGTGGATTAAATTTCAACGATTAATATCTTGTATTAAAATAAAAGAACAGCTTGTGAATACAGGCTGTTCTTTATTATTAAAAACTAATCTTTTATAATTTTCTGTGAAATCGGAATATTATTAATCGTTCCGGTCACAATATAAGTTCCTTTGGGAAGCTCTGCAATGTCAAGACTTGAGGCGAGTTTCGTAGGTGATTTTTTGACAACCTGCCTGAATGTATCGTATACTTTCGCATCTTTCACCTCTGTTCCGAAAACAATTCTACTATCTTTTATAAAGGGATTTTGTACAAACCCAGATTTCACACTGCCTTCCAGGGAAAAGTCAGCCATATTATTATCACTTCCCACTAATGTTCTTTTTATAGCGGTGGTTGTGGTTGGAGAGGGAGCAGGTCCATCTCCCTTAAATTGATCTGCATTGGATCCATATCCCACAAAATCCAGTACATTGGATGCAGAAGGCCCTGCTACCTGCACTATATTTCCGGCTAAAGCTATTTTTCCTGATATACTGGAGATTCTTAGCCCGGAAGATTTGTTAGGAGTTCCGTCAAAATTAGTGATTGTCGTCGCAATAAAATCTGGTGTAGGTAGATTTTCAGTACCTCCATCAATTGCTGACTCCTGAATCAAATAGGTTTCTTCAGGTCCCAGAGTAAAATCCGGCAGTGTATGATATTCGGTAAAAGCACCTATCGCTGGTGCATATTGTATGCTCGCCCCTGTCAAAGAAACCAAATTAGTTCCGATATTTTTAAGGACAATATAATTATTTTTCAACACAGCCCCTGAATTGGTATTACCGCCATAGATCTCATTGATCACAATTTGAGCATTTGAAAAAGAGGTTAACAAAAGAAGTCCGGCAAGAGTAAAGATTTTTTTCATCGTATTAATTTTTAGAAATGGATTTGTAATAAAAATATCAAAAACAATACCACCAAATTAAGAAATAAAGGCCATACAAAAATCTAAAATCAACAAATAATCACATAAAAAAGCCGCTTCTGTGAAGCGGCTCCTTATATTTTTATCTAAAAGAGATTAGTCTTTAAGAACTTTTTGAGAAACCGGTTGGTTATTTACTGTACCTGTTACGATATAGTTCCCTTTTGCTAACTCAGCAACGCTTACAGTTCCGTTTTGTTTTACAGAAGCTTCTTTTACAAGCTGTCCGAACATATTGAAAACTTTTACGTCTTTTACATCAGATCCGAAAACGATCTCGTTGCTTTTAACGAAAGAGTTCTTTACGAAACTTCCTGATTTTGCATTTTTAGCATCTATTATAGCTAAAGAACTTGACGTTCCTGAAATTGTAACATTATCTACTCTTGACGTCCCTGCAGCCGCATAACTAGCACCTCCGTTGGGTGTATAAGTAGCATTGTTGGCCGGATCAAATACGGATAATACTCTAAATCCGAAGTTAGCATTGTTATCTGCGCTAGCTGGCAAAGTATTTGTCAGAGTAACCCATGTAGTAGGTGATCCTGTTTGCCCGATTGCAGTTGCAGCTCCAATATTTGTCCAAGAAGTACCATCTGTTGTATACTGCATTTGAAAATACTTAGAACCTGTACCTGAACCTGTAATATCTACAGAAACACTAATATTAGTATAGTTGGCAGTACTGCTCGTAAACTGAAAACCTGCTGTGCCAGAACCTGTACCTTGCGCTGGAAAACCAGCAGTACTCCATGCTTTTCCTGAACCAGGATTACCTCCAGGAAAAGAAGGCGTTCCTGTAGCAACTAAAATGCTCGCTGTACCTGCACCTGTTGTAGCAGCATTTGTGCTTCCGTCAAAATTCCACTGAGTTATTGTTGTTTGTGCAAACATAACCGTTGATGTTGCTAAAGCAACAAATAGAGAATAAATCTTTTTCATGAAAATAATTTTTTTTTTAATACTTCGTAAAACTACAAAAAAAACGCTATTCAATTTGAATAGCGTTATATATTTAACAATTAGTTAATTAGCCGTGTTATTTTTTAATAACTTTCTCTGAAACAAATTTACCATTTACAGTTCCCGTTACAATGTAAGTTCCTTCTTTAAGGTCAGAAACATTCAAAGATTGGTTTTCAGAAACAGTAGTCGTTTTTACAACCTGACCTGCCATATTAAAGATTTTAACATCAGATTTAGCTCCGAAAGTAATATCATTATTTACAACAGTATTTTTAACGAAAACGTTTTTAGATATGTTTAAGTTGGAAGTTCCTAATGAAGCAGCAGTACCTACTACTTTTACATCATCAATTCTGTAGTTTCCGTTATTATTGGTAACAGAAGACCATCTAAGGCTTAAGCTAGCTGCATTCTCTGTCTGTACTGGTAACTGAATCGCTACCCCACCATTTACAAGAGCCCAGCTATTAGCATTTTTGCTATACGTATAGGTTACATTATTCCAAGTAGTACCATCTGTACTCCATTGAAAAGTAATATTCTGAGCAAAAGTACTAGTTCCCTTGCCAGCCCAGATAATATTAACATTGCTGTATCCAACTGTAGATAAAGAGTAAGTTAGTGTATGGGTAATTCCGTTAGAACCATTTCCAATGAATACAGCGTTCGTTCCTCCTGAAGCTCCTGAATTATTTGATTGATTAGTTGTATTTCCATTCCATCCATTACTGGTACTTGTGCTTACCCAGCCAGCTGGTAGTGTATTGGTAGTTCCAAAATCTTCTGATAAAAGAGTGGTTTGTCCAAAGGCAGTAGCAGCAAACATAGCAGCCGCTACAAACGAATAAAGTTTTTTCATGATTTAAAAATTTTCTGTTATTAATAATTTCGGGGGCTAAATTACGTTGATTTTTCGCGACTTCACAATATTTGGATTAAATTTCTGTTAATAATTCTAAACCTCTTAGTATTAACATTTTTTAGCTATTTTTACCAATTATTTTTCAAAACTTGCGGAATTTTATTCTTCTATTCGTTTTATTTTTTTTAGGCATATTTTCAGGAAATGCTCAGGTATTTTCATGGAAAAACCCCAACATTCCTGAAGACAGCATTAAAAGAGACAGCATTCTCGCTGCAAGGTTGGAACAGGACATCTTCGCAAAAGATACTCTTGATTTCATAAGAACTCACAACAAGATCATTATTGATGAAGCTGTATTAGCAAAAAATGATAAAAAGAGATTTTTAGGAGAACTTAATTCAAAAGGTTCTATTATCCGTGGGATCACTTTTGGAAATAACCAGGGACAGTCTGTGCAGAGTTCTATGGACCTTCAAATCTCAGGGCGATTATCAAAAGATGTTACCATTTTAGCCAGTATTTCAGATCATAACCTTCCCATTCAGGCTGATGGGTATACCCAAACTTTGGAAGAATTTGACAAGATCTATATGCAGCTTAATATTAAGGAAAAATCTATCCTTAGAGCAGGACATCTTGATCTTGTAGAAGCTAAAAATTATTTCGCAAAATACCAGAGAAGAAGTATGGGGCTTCAGTTCCAGACAGAATTTGGGAAAGAAAATAAAACATTTGTAGATATTTCTGCCGGTGTTGCACGAAGTGAATTCCACCGAATTCGTTTTCAAGGGGTTGAAGGTAACCAGGGACCTTATCGTCTGACGGGTAAGAATGGAGAACAGTTCATTACGCTGATCTCAGGTTCTGAACAGGTTTTCATTGACGGGATCTTAATGAAACGTGGAGAAAACCAGGATTATATCATCAACTATAATACGGGTGAAGTTACCTTTACCAGTTTCCGTCCTATTTTCCAGCAGAATTTTATTACGATTTCTTATAACTACGCCAATAGAAATTATTCAAGATATTTATTTACAGGAAAGCTTGAGCACCAGAGAGAAAGATTCAAAGTAGGACTTAACTGGTTCATGGAAAATGACAACAAAAATGCACCGCTTTCTTTAAGTCTTTCCAAAGAAGATGAGCAGATCCTTGCTGATGCAGGAAACAATCCTGATCTCATGTATGCACCATCGGGAGTGGTCACCGAGTATGACGTCAATAAAATTTTATATAAATTAAACACAGCCGGAAATTTCTACGAATTTTCTACTGATCCTAGTTTAACCCTTTATCAGGTTTCTTTTACTTATTTTGGGGCTAATCTTGGAGATTACAAAATAGCACAGACGACCAATAACGGACGTGTTTTCCAATATGTTGGACCCAATGCGGGAGACTACAGAGCAGTAAGAAAACTTCCTTCCCCTCAGAAATCACAGGTATATTCAGTGAATTCTGAGTATTTATTGAATGAAGGTAAGATAGGAGCTGATATCTCCCTGAGTAATTATGATGTCAATTTATTTTCGTCAAAAGATTCTGATCAGAATATGGGATATGCATGGCGTATCTTCGGGAATAAAAGTTTTACAAAAAACACATGGAAAGGAACTCCAAGTTTTGAATATCAATACATCGACAAACAGTTTCATATTCTGGACCGTATCAACGATGTAGAATTCTCCAGAGATTTCAACCTTGCACAGGAATTTAACAAAAAGACTCAAAACAGATTTATTTTCAGCTTCCTGAATAAGTGGAATAATAAATCTACTTTAAATTATCGTGTCAATTATTTGAACGAGCAAAATTCTTACAAAGGACTTAAAAATGACCTGGACTTCGGCTGGATTACAGGAAAGTTCTTTACCAAAGGGAATTTATCTTACCTGAGTACCAATGCAACCTTACAGGACACTAAATTCATCCGTGGAGGGGCTTCAACTGAGTTTACCGGTAAAAAAGGAAGCTGGACTATCGGTGGAAGTATGGAGCATAACGAGAAAAAATACAATGACACTCAACTTATGGATGTCACCAGTTTCAGCTGGAAAGAGCTCTTTTTGCAAAAGAAAATCGGTGACAGTACAAGAACAAAGTTATTGGCAAAAGTATACATGCGAGATAACGACTCTGTGCGTGACAACAGACTTCAGAATATGAACAATATTTTGGGAATCATGGCGGAAAGCCAGATCATCAAAACAGAAAGAACTACTTTAAATGCTTTAATCCATTACAGAAAATTCTTCTACTCTGGTCCGGAAGGTAATGTAACCCGAAATAATGACTTCGTTGTTGGAAATATACTTTACAATCAACAGCTTTTTAGAAACGGGATGCGTCTTCAGGCTTTCTATGAGCTTGGAAACGGACAGGAAGCACAAAGGGAATTCCAGTACATCAAAGTTACTGATGGACAGGGAGTTTATAAATGGACAGATTATAACGGTGATGGTATTCAGCAGCTGGACGAATTTGAAATTGCCGAATATTCCGATCTTGCCCAATATATCCGTGTTTACACCAATTCTGTAAGGTATATTCCTTCCAATAAAAATAAAATACAGCTCGCTTTATTTGTAAATCCAGCTATTGTTTTCAATTCAGAAAATGGATTTCTAAAACGCTGGAATTTCAATATTTCATTAAATTCTCAAAACTCGTTCTATAAAAAAGATAAAGTTCTTGTGTTGAATCCTTTTGAAAAGAACAGTGATCAAATTCTTAAAAATCAGAATATTCTGGCTTCCGTACAGTTCAATCCGACTGATAAATCAGGATGGAACGGAAACTACAGACTCATCACGAATGATAACCTTATTAATGCCAATTTCAGTAATGAAGAGCGTGAGCAGGTTTCTCATTTTCTGAATGTCGGATATTGGTTCAATAAAGAATTCAGGGTCGACTGGGAAAATTCTGTTCATGATATCAAAAACTCTTCACAATTATTTGCGACAAGAGATTATCGTCTTAATAATTTTGAAACCAAACCTAAGGCGACATACAAATTTACAGATGCTATTCAGGCAGAATTATCTTCTGCTTTCCGCCAGAAACAAAGATTAGATGGTGAAGAACTTCTTAAAGCTTTTGATGTTACAGGAACAATCCAATGGGAGCGTAGAAAGACTTCCATCCGTGGAAACTTCTCATTCATCAGTAACAATTTCACAGGAAATAATTTCAGTATTGTAGGAAACCAGATGCTGGATGGTCTGAAGCCTGGAAAAAACCAGGTATGGAGTGTATTTATTCAACAGGCAATCAACTCGTTTATCCAATTGAATCTTAATTACGAAGGAAGAAATTCAGGTGAACGGACAATTCACATTGGAAGTATGCAGGTAAAGGCAAGTTTCTAACATTAATGGTTACTTTTAAATAAAAAATCCCCAATATCGCTATTGGGGATTCTTTTTGGCTATTAGTTACATTTTATTTTTTAATAATTTTCAGTGACTGTGAACCTTTTTCTGCATTTACTTTTAAGATATAAACTCCAGCAGGAGCACGTCTCATATCTACAGAACCTTTTTCAGCATTGATTGTTTCATTAAGAATTCTCTGTCCTGAAACATTATATACTTCAACATCTTTGATTCTACTGTCATTATTGATATAAAGATAATCTACCACTGGATTCGGGTAGAAGCTTACCGTATTCTTTTTAGCAGCGTCATTTACCGCCAGTACAGCAACTGTAAATTCAAAACTTCCAAGATCCGGAGTAAGAACATTTCGGAGATTACCATCTGCATCCAAGGTTACTTCTGCCACGGGAGTTCCCTTATTATCAAGAGCTGCATTTCCGGTAGCAGACACATGGAAATCAGTAGCAGATACAAACACAGGCATAACGTTCAAAGAGTTTGCATTTCCACCAAATCCTAACTGAATATCAGCAAGTGTCGCTTTTGCAAGACCTCCGATATATCCCAGATTTGTCCCGGAAGAATAGAAATTATTATAATTAATAGTAGAAAAAACAGTACTGAGTGCCCCTGCATAAATAGTATACCTATCTCCTGCCTGGGTTTGGGTATTCACAAAAAGATTATTTCTCACATCAATACCTCCCAAGCCGGTTACTCCGCTGGTAATATTAAACGCAGAAGGTCTTCCTGCAACAGTCTGGTTGACATCCATGACAACTGTATTATAATATACTTTATATCCTCCCCCTGCGGCAATAACAATTCCGTTTCCGTTATCATTCACTCCACCAGTCGTTGCATATCCATAACCAGCTATACCATTCACTATATTATTAGAAACCAGTGTATTTGAGGTAAGACTTGTTGTTGCTAGATAAATTCCCTGAGCTCCATATCCGGTGGTATTGGTGTTTTTTATACCATTTATCTTATTATTATCAATGGTCACCCCGGATGTCAGCGCACCCCCCGCATAAATTCCCGCAAACAGAGTCCCTGTTCCACTGGAAGTAAAATTCGAAATAGTATTTCCTCTTACTATAATATTAGCTACAGCAGATGCTCCTGTATTTCCAGATGTAACGGTAATCCCGGAAGCGCCACCCGTAGATGTTCCGGTATATCCGAGATTAGTAATGGTATTTGAAATAATTGAAGAGTTTACAGTAGCAGTAGCAAACCATACCCCTCTTTTGATTTCGGTACTAGCAGTTTCAAAATTACCAATAATATTATTGCTGACGGTCACTCCATCTGCACCCTGTACATAAACTCCTCCAAGACGATTGGCATCTGTTCCGGAAGCGCTTATATCATTACCCGTAACCAAAGTATTTGCTCCATTTCCTGCTGCTATAGCTGCAAATAAATAAATCCCCATATAGGCTTTCTTTATAGAATTATTCTGGATGGTAACATTATTAAAAAAGCCTCCGACAGGGGTTGTAGCTCCGTCATACATGACTAAAGCTGAAGAACTATTGATACCATTTATAATATTCAGGTTTTTAACCATAATATTGCTATTTGCCACCGCCGCAGAAGCTGCAATAAATGTAAGTACCTGCGGTGCAGTAACAGAGGTATTGGTAAGGGTAAGGTTTCTTGTTGTTCCTGAAGCAACATTGCTTCCATCCAAAGTAATATTACTACCCTGGATTCTCACTAAAGGGGCACTGGCAAGATCACCAGAAATTGTAGCTGTAACTCCTACCGCCGGTTTTATTGCAACCGAGGTGTAAATGGTTGCCCCGCCACTGGCATTCAAACTGGCAGTTGCTGTTTCTGTTGTACTAGCTGTGATACTGATTGAAATTGCTCCCTGATGTGTTCCCGCATTAATAGCGTCAAATGCTCCCTTTAACGTAGTATAGGTTCCTGTAGCTGTTCCTGCTGTAGCAGAAACACTCACTTGTGAATAAAAATTTGATGAAGCTAAAATTGCCATCAAATAAAATAGAATTTTTTTCATATCATTAATTTTTATTACACTAAATATAAAAAATAATTTTCAATAAATCAATAAAAACATTGAAAATCAGATAAATATATTCGAATAAAATTAAACAAAATATCTTAAAGTTCCTTAAATAAGCAAGCAAACGTGAAACACCAATTAACATAATGAATAGTAAAATATTGTTTTTTCAGAATTTCGTAAATTTGCATCATGATAAAAATAGGCAACATAGAACTGCCGGAATTTCCACTTTTGCTGGCTCCGATGGAAGACGTAAGTGATCCTCCGTTCAGACGTTTGTGTAAAATGCATGGTGCAGATCTAATGTATTCGGAATTTATTTCTTCCGAAGGATTGATTCGTGACGCTATTAAGAGCCGTAAAAAGCTTGATATCTTCGATTATGAAAGACCAGTTGGTATACAGATTTTTGGTGGAGACGAAGAAGCTATGGCCATGTCTGCCAGAATTGTTGAAACGGTAAATCCGGATCTGGTAGATATCAATTTTGGGTGTCCTGTAAAAAAAGTTGTCTGCAAGGGAGCTGGAGCTGGAGTTTTGAAAGACATTGACCTTATGGTTCGTCTTACGAAAGCTGTTGTAAGCTCTACCCATCTGCCTGTAACCGTTAAAACACGTCTAGGATGGGACAGCACCAGCATCAATATTGATGAAGTAGCAGAACGTCTTCAGGAAACAGGAATCAAAGCTCTTACAATACATGCCAGAACCCGTGGTCAAATGTACAAGGGGGAAGCAGATTGGGAACATATTTCAAGAATTAAACAAAATCCTAATATTGAAATTCCAATTTTTGGAAATGGTGATATAGATTCTGCTGAAAAAGCATTAGCCTATAAGCAAAAGTACGCATGTGACGGTATTATGATTGGACGTGCTGCTATTGGCTATCCATGGATATTTAATGAAATCAAGCATTTCTTTAAAACAGGAGAACATTTACCTGCTCCTACCATATCAGACCGATTACTGGCAGTCCGCCAACATGCGGAGTGGAGTGCAGAATGGAAAGGAGAAAAATTAGGACTGATTGAAATGAGACAGCATTACAGCAACTATTTCAGAGGAATTCCTCATTTCAAGGATTTCAGAAAAAAGTTCCTGGAAGTTTTCACATTGGAAGAAATGAACAGCCTAATCAAAGAAACCCAACAGTTCTACGAAGAATATCAGGCACAGATATAAAACAAAAACCATCAGTTAAACTGATGGTTTTTTATATTTTAAATTTTATATTTAATATCCTTCTGATGAAGCTTCATCTTTAATTAATGCTAAAGCCGAAGAGGTTCCTATCCTTTTAACACCCATACTGATCATTTTCTCAGCATCTTCAGGAGTTCTTACACCTCCTGCTGCTTTTACAGGAAGTTTCCCTGCGTTATTAAGCATAATGGTGACCCCTTCAAAGGTTGCCCCGTTAGGTTTACCATCAGCAGTTTTGAAGAATCCTGTCGAAGATTTAACAAAAATTTTCGACCAGTCATTTTCGGAGAAGTTTTCTTCTGCCCAGGTAGATATATTTTTAGTAAGATCAGCAATTTGCTCATCAGTCAATGCTGCAATTTCAATAATCCATTTTACAACTTTATGATGTTCAAGGGACAATGCAGTACATTTTACAAATTCTTCTTTTACCAATTCTATATTTCCCTGCAGATAAGCAGTATAATTAATTACAAAATCCAATTCATCTGCACCATCTTCAATGGCTTTTGAGGCTTCTGCAAGCTTCTCATCAATTGAATATGTACCTTCGTGAAAGCCTATCACAGTTCCTACTGCAACATTTGAATTTCTTTCCTGAATATATTTCTTGATCTCAGATACATAATCCGGACGAATCATCACGGCAAAAATATCATTCTCAATAGCTTCTTGGGCAAGCTCTTTATCTTTTTGAAGTGTTTCTTGGTGGGAAATACCTGATTGTTCTGGTGTTTTCAAGTAAGTTGAATCCAAATATTGGGCTATGTTCATATCGTTATACTTTCAATTGTCTGTAAATACCTTGTTCCAAAGATATAAAAGTTTCTGTTCGTGTTACTCCTTTCAGCTTTTGAATCTTGCTAAGAATCTGCATCAAGTGGTCATTATCTTTGCAAAGAACCTTCAGAAATATAGTGTAATTTCCTGTAGTATAATGGGCTTCTACTACTTCATTTACGTCATGTAAAGATTTTACCACATCTGGATAATGGCTTGGCTGATCCAGAAATACACCAATGTAGGAAGTCACCTTATATCCAATTTTTTTAGGATTAAGGAATGATATTGAATTCTCAATAACTCCCGCATGCTCAAGTTTCTTGATTCTTTGGTGTACCGCAGTGGTTGAAATACCAACATGCTTTGAAATGTGGGCTAAGGAAGTTTTGGCATTATCCATCAACATGTAGATAATTTCTTTGTCAATAGAATCCAAATGATAGCTTGTGTTGCTCGAATTTTTCATTTTCTACTTTTTTATTATTTATGTTTTTTACTGTAAATTCTTAAATTTTACAAAAACCGGAAAGTGGTCGCTATATCCTCCCAGATACCGTGTACCGGCATAAGTTCGGAAAGGACGTCCTTCAAAATTCCTGGCCCTGCTGCGGATATTTTCAGAATTGAATATATGTGCATCCTGAAAAGCCAGCGTCTTATTATCAAGCAAAGATCTTGACATAATGATCTGATCATACAGCAATCCAGATTTATAATGAAAAGTAGAATAATTTCTAGTAGAAAACAATTCTTGAAAAGGATTCATTAAAACCTTCTCATGTTGATTGTCATAGAGAATCTGCACTAAATTTTCATCATCCGGGTTTTCGTTAAAATCACCACACAATATGACATGCTCTTTATCAGCATTTACTAATTTCAAAATCCGTTCCCGGACTTCATTCAATATAAAGGCTCTTTTGGGTTTATTGACATCTTTTTCGCGTTTAGAGGGAAGATGCGCGATAAAGACATTAATAATTTCTCCTTTATATTTAATTTTCGAAAAAAGTACGTCTCTGGTTGTATCGTAATATTCTGTGTTTTTATTCACTATTTCAAAAAAGAAAGTAATGGTTTCTGAATCTATCACCTCTACTTTACTTTTATCATATAACATGGCTACATCCACTTTTCTTTCGTCCATAGAATTGTAATGTACAATTCCATATTGCGAATTAAAGGGGTCCATCTCCACGAGATCTTCCAAAACTTTCCTTCCGGAAACTTCAGACAGCCCTATTACAAATGGCATCGCACCATTTTCCTCCTTCATCAACTGAAATACATGGGAGATTTTGAAAAGCTTGTTATTATATCTCTTTTCATCCCAATTCCTTAATCCTGACCGGGTAGGATCTAATTTGTGGACAGGTTTCGGATCGGGCAAAAATAAATTTTCAACATTATAAAAAGAGAACAACTCCATCTACACTAATTTCTATACTTTTTTAATTTATTATATTCTTTTCACTTCAAGAGGCAAATCTATTATTTTTTCAAATCTCATCGATTCACCGCCTATAAGAATAAATAAATTTCAATAAAAAACAATTCAAATATAATAAAAATACCAATGAAATAAGCTAAAATAAATTAATTTTCCAATTATTCGAGAGTTTTAACAGATTAATCAAAATTGAGACAATATATTAAATCAAGAATAACAGAAATAAAATATTAATTTAAAATTAGAAATATTAATATTTTTCGTTCGTATTAAATTTACAACAAATATTATTCCATTTGCCGTAATAGCAAACGGGGTTAAATAGGTTGGCCAGAATTAAATAAATGCCGGCAAATTTGATCTAAAGTAAATCGGGACGTTTTTCTTTGGTAATTCTCACAGCTTCATCGTGACGCCATTCTTCAATTTTTCCAGAATTCCCGCTCAGTAAAATTTTAGGAACATCAAGTCCTTTATAACTTTCGGGTCTGGTATAAATTGGTGGTGAAAGAAGATCATCCTGAAAACTGTCTGTTAAAGCACTCTGTTCATCATTCAAAACGCCGGGAAGCAATCGTATGATAGAGTCTGCAAGAACGCAGGCTGCAAGTTCTCCTCCTGTAAGAACGTAGTCACCAATTGAAATTTCTTTTGTAATATGAAGGTCTCTTACTCTTTGATCTATCCCTTTGTAATGTCCGCAAAGAAAGATCAGATTTTCTTTTATGGAAAGCGAATTGGCTATTTTTTGATTCAAAGTGACTCCATCTGGGGTAAGATATATCACTTCATCATAATTTCTTTGAGATTTAAGCTCTGAAATACATTTATCCAGCGGTTCAATCATCATCACCATTCCTGCTCCACCTCCGTAAGGTTCATCATCAATCTGCCTGTGTTTATTGATTGCCCAGTCTCTCAGTTGATGAAAATGTACTTCCGCCAGCCCTTTATCCATCGCTCTCTTCAAAATAGAGGTTTTAAACGGACTTTCCATCAGTTCAGGAAGTACGCTTATTATGTCAATTCTCATTGTAATGTTCCGTTTTTCTTAGTAGGTATAATAATTAATCTTAAAGACGAATCTTTGTTGATATAGCTCCACATCCAGTTGAAGAATATGGCCAGTTTATTTCTAACGCTCAAAATTAGCATTAAATGGAGAAACATCCAGAAGTACCAAGCCAGAAATCCCTGAAACTTGATAAATGGCAGATCAACAACGGCTCTGTGCTTCCCTATGGTCGCCAGTGAGCCTTTATCATCATACTCATATTCTTTCCATTCGTCCTGATTCTTCTTTAATAGATTTTTACCTAAATTTTTTGCCTGATTAATGGCTACGTTAGCAACCTGAGGGTGCCCTTGTGGATACTTTGGTGTTTCCATATAGGCAATATCTCCGATAGCATAAATATTGTCGTACCCTTTTATTTTATTATATCGATCTACAATATATCTGTTTCGCATTAAATTTTCTTCCGGGAAACCTCCTACAACATTGCCGGTAACTCCAGCAGCCCAGATTACATTATTGGACGAAATTTCTTTTCCACTTTTAAGGTGTACTTTATCCCCATCATAGTCTGTTACCACTTCTCCACTCAGAAAAGTAACCCCAAGATCTTTAAGATACTTCTCCGATTTTTCTTGCGCTTCACTGCTCATGACAGCAAGTGGTTTTTCGGTAGAGCTCACCAGAATAATCTTCAGATGGTCAAAGTTCATATAAGGGTAATCTCTTGGAAGAATATCTTTTTTCATCTCAGCAAAAGCTCCCGCAAGTTCCACTCCGGTGGGCCCGCTTCCTACAATCACGATATTCCAGTTTCCGTCATCGCTTCTGCTTTTTTCAATGATGAGTTTTTCAAAGGTCATCAGCACATGATTTCTGATACTGATGGCTTCCTGGGTATTTTTCATCCCAAAAGCTCTTCCTTCTAATTCTTTGTTTCCGAAAAAATTGGTTTTACAGCCCGTTGCAATGATAAGTTTATCATATGTAAATTCGGCTTCGTCGGTAATGACTTTATTGCTGGCAGGGTCTATTTCTTTCACCTCTGTCATCCGAAACTGTGTGTTTCTGGATTGCTGAAAAATCTTTCTGAAGGGGAAAGAAATGTTGGAAGGTTCTATCCTTCCTGAGGCTACCTGATAAAAAAGCGGCTGAAACATATGGTGGTTCATCCGATCCAGAACAATAACCTTTTTGTTCTTGTTATTCAATGTTTTTGCAAGCTGCAGCCCCGCAAATCCTCCTCCTATAATGATGATTTTTTCGCGTGTTTCCATAATACACAAATTTACTGATTTTATTTTAGCATTTAGCAGTGAAAAAAGTTAGTTTTGCAAAACTTTATGACACCAAAAAAGTACACCAAAAAAACTGCCAAACAGGTCCATAAATCAAGACGGAAGAAGTATTTTTTCCGAAGATGGGTAATATTGGGGATATTGATCGTAGCATTGATAGGAACCGGATTTTATTTAAAGCAGTCTGTAATCTATTATTATGCGTTGTACTTTAATAAGTTTAAGCACAAAAAACTTCACAACAGTGAAAAGGAAGCTGCAAGAATTCAGAGAATATTGAGCAGTAATCTGGATAAGACGTATGGTTTTGATGTTTCACATTATCAAAACAGGGAAGATATCAAATGGGACAGTCTCAGTATTGGCAATAAAACAATCCCATTAGAGTTTGTCGTGATGCGTGCTACGATGGGAAACAGAAGTGCTGATAAGCATTTTGATGAATTTTGGGAAAGTGCTAAAAAACATGATCTTATCCGCGGTGCCTATCATTTTTACAGAGCCGATGAAGATCCCGTTATTCAGGCTAATAACTTTTTAAACAATGTAAAACTGGAAAGCGGTGACCTGCCTCCTATTTTAGATATTGAAAAAATTCCAAAGCGTAAGACCAATAAAAAATTGATTGAAGACCTGAAAGTATGGTGTAAAATCGTGGAGGATACGTATGGTCAAAAACCTATCATTTATACGTATTATCATTATTATAAAGATTTTCTGAAAGGTGAGTTCGAAGGGTATCCTTTGTGGCTAGCCAATTACAATGATGTCCCCTCTCCTTCTCCGGATGACCAGTGGGATTTCTGGCAGTTCACAGAAAACGGTATTGTTCATGGCATCAACGCCAAAGTGGATATTGATATTTATAATGGAAATTCCTGGTCGTTAAAAAGACTGACACTGGATTAAAAATACGAAATGAAGCGAGAAGCAGGAAGATGGAAATTAGTACTGACCGCATAATTCATATCGGCCTTCAGAAATAATCTGTCTTCTATAACTTCCAGCCTCCATCTTCGCCCTTCCAGCCTTTAAGGTAATTTTAAAGGATATCCATCACTTCTTCCCAGGAATGCACTCTTTTATAAGTGTCATTTTCTATCAGCTCATTATGAGGCTGCGTGAATATTAATCTTTCGCCTGAAAAATGATCCAGATTTTTTGGGTAATCATCAATCATTACATCTCCAGCAACTACTTTTTTACTTCCGCAAAGAACAATCTGCTCCCAGGTGATGAATGGAAAATGCTCTGCCAGCCAGTCGTATTTTTCCCTTAAGCTATTGGGAAACTCCATTCCTGCAGATACAATATAGAGATCGTATTTGTTATTCAGATATTCCATCGCTTCGCGGCTTCCTTTCATTACAGGTAAGGTTCTGAAAAATCCAACTTCATTAACGTGTTTTTTTCCATTGGGAAAAGACTCTATTTCAGGTTTACCCGTCAAATCGCTGATTGGAATTTCTCTTCCTGTATCTCTTTTTTCAAATTGTACCAGCTGATGATATACATCCGCCATTACCCCATCCATGTCGACAATTACTTTTTTCATTACTTCAATCAGATTTTTTGTATTAATATTTTTTCTGTGTTAATTAAATTATAGGCTATCAAATTTACTGAATAGTTTTTTCAGACAATGGACACAGTCTATTAAAAAATTATAAATATTCATTTTATAAAAGAGGTTCAGGAAAATTTTAGGCTACATTTTCGTACTTTTGCGGTTCAATTCAAAATCAATATCAAACCATTACATTCCAATGAATTACGTTTCTGTAGAAAACCTTACTAAATCTTATGGCATCAAAGTTTTGTTCGAAAATATCTCTTTTCATGTCAATGAAGGTGACAAAATAGCCATTGTTGCCAAAAACGGAAGCGGAAAATCTACCCTTCTTAAAATATTAATGGGGAAAGAAATTGCAGACAGTGGCAATGTGATGATCAATAAGGATATTCAGGTAGTCTTATTTGACCAGGAAATCGATTTTGATTCTCATCTCACTATTGACGAATTTATGATGACACTTGATTCTGCGCCCATTCAGGCCTTAAAAAATTATCATAAATCATTACTTTCAACAGATTATGATTTCATTGAAAAAGCTCTGGCTGAAATGGAAATTCATAAAGCCTGGGATCTGGAGAATGATATGAAACAAATTCTCTCTCAGTTGAAAATCACAGATCTGGAAGCTAAAATGGGAACACTTTCCGGAGGACAGATCAAACGTGTGGCTTTAGCAAAATTGTTAACTGAAACAAGAGCCGAGCATCGTCATACTCTTTTGATCATGGATGAGCCAACCAACCACCTTGATGTAGAAATGGTAGAATGGCTTGAAAGCTACCTAAGCAAAGCCAAAATAACATTAATTCTGGTTACTCACGACAGGTATTTCCTTGACAGCGTTTGTGACATTATCTGGGAAATGGAAGATAAAAATCTATATTTCCACAATGGTTCGTATGCGACTTATCTTGAGAACAAAATGATTCGTGAGGACAATATGAATTCCACAATCGACAAGGCGAATAATCTTTACAGAAAAGAACTGGAATGGATGCGAAGACAGCCTAAGGCCAGAACTACAAAATCAAAGTCTAGACAAGAAGACTTTTACGAAACTGAAAAAATAGCTAAAACCGATACCCGAAAAGAGTCTCTGGAACTCGATTTTGAAATGAAAAGACTCGGAAATAAAATTTTGGAACTTCGAGATATTTCTAAAAGTTATGACGAGAAATTATTGATAAAAGATTTCAGTTATCAGTTTCAAAGAGGTGAGAAAGTAGGAATTGTAGGAAAAAATGGTGCTGGAAAATCTACATTACTGAATATCATCCAAGGTCTTGAGCCAAAGGATTCCGGAGAAATTGAAACCGGAGAAACCATCAAATTCGGATATTTTTCACAAAAAGGACTGAAATATAAAGAAGATGAAAGAGTAATTGACTTTATCAAAGAAATTTCCGAAAACTTCCCTTTAGCTAACGGAAGAACGATCTCTGCATCGCAGTTTTTGAGGTTGTTCTTATTTGATGACCAAACGCAATACTCACCTATTTCCAAACTTTCGGGAGGTGAAAAAAGAAGGCTCCACCTGATGTATATTTTGTATCAGAATCCAAACTTTCTGATATTTGACGAACCTACCAATGATTTGGATCTTCCAACTTTGACTGTTCTGGAAAATTTCTTGCTCAACTTTCAGGGTAGTTTGATTATTGTTTCCCACGACAGATATTTCATGGACAGAATCGTAGGTCATGTTCTTGCCTTTGAAGGAGATGGAAAAATCAGAAATTTTGTTGGAACTTTCTCCGAATACAGAGAAGCTAAAAGCCGTGAGGATGCCTTAGAAAAAAATACAGTATCAAAGCCAGAACCTGTAAAAGAAATTGAGGCAGTAAAAGAGGTTTCTGAACCTGTTTCTAAAAAAAGAAAAATGTCTTTTAAGGAACAACGTGAACTGGAAACCATAGAAAAAGAAATGCCAGAACTTGAACAAAAACGTGCTAAAATAATGGATCAGCTTAATAATGAAACGGAATATGAAAAAGTTGCAAAACTATCTGCCGAGCTGGAAACTATTTCTGAAAAGCTAGAAGAGTATGAAATGAAGTGGCTGGAACTTCAGGAAATCCTTTAATAATGATACATTAAAAGTTATGAATTATGAACGAATTTAAAGAGTTGGAGAGTTTCAGTGTTTGAGTGTAAACGAGTTGAAAATTTCTAATCACGACTATTATCAACTTTGAACTTTAAACGTTGAACCTAAAACTTTGAATTCATTCATAATTCATAAATCATAATTTATAATTCAATTACTCTTTCTTCATTTGCACTTTTCAGGGAAGCATCGATGATTTTCATATTCTGAATGACTTCTTTTCCCGGAGATGGCAGCGCATATCCAAAAACGATGTGCTCATAAATCTGCTGGTAATAATTCATGTAATTTCCGACTTCACTGGAGGTCAGTATTCTTTCTGTTTCAGAATTTTCATGTAAGACATTTAAAATTCCGTCTGTTCCTTTTAACGGCTCAGCCCACTCTTTACCATATTCGGGAATCGCTCCTGCTACCAGTTCGTTTTCCTGATTATCGGTTCTTTCCTGTAAGAAAGTTCCTTTGTCACCATGAATAGTATAGGCATAATGTGCTTCTTTACTGAAAACCGAGGATTTTAGTCTTACTCTCAGATCATTTTTATAAAATAGCAGGATCTCGAAATAATCATTTGCAAACTCCTTCCCTTTCATAGAAAATACATCGGCAAACAATTTTTCAGGATATCCGAAATACTGTACTGCCTGGTCTACAAGATGCGACCCCAGATCATGAAGCGATCCTGAACCTACCTGATCCGGGCTTTCCTTATGCTGTTTTCCACTGGGTGTCGTACGGAATCTGTCGAAACGGATTTCAGCTTCTTTAATATTCCCTATTTTCTGATCATTTAAAATCTTTTGTACCTGTAAAAAATCACGGTCAAATCTTCGGTTTTGGTATACACTTAAGAACAATCCTTTTTCTTCTGCCAGCTGCACCAGCTCTTCAGCCTCGGAAACATTGACTGTAAAAGGTTTTTCTACAATGATATTTTTCCCGGCTTCCAATGCTTTTTTTGCATATTCATAGTGTGTCTGAACCGGAGTATTGATGATGACCAGCTCTATATCTGCTTGCTGAAGCATTTCTTCAACAGAGCGGTAAATGGTTGCTTCAGGATATTTTTCTTTTGACTCTTCTTTACTTCTTTCTACCACTGCAGAAATAGAAAATCCCGGATGTTCCTTTAAAAAGGGTGCATGGAAAACTTTCCCGCTCATTCCAAAGGCACAAAGCCCTGCTTTTACCAATTGCATATTATAATTTTCAACAAATATATTCATAAAAAATTCTCTATCCCTTCCTATAAAGTAGCTATAGAAATAATCCATGCCATTATTAATAGAACATGATTTAAATCATAAAATTATTTTTATCTATTCTAAACAAATACTTACATTTGCGCCTTATTTAAAACTGTTCTACATAAAAATAATATGAAAAGACAACTACTTTCTTTAGGTCTTCTATTTATCGCTGTTTCAGCGAGTTCGCAGATGAAAAATGCTGAAGCAGATACCATCAGAACTCAGACCATTGAGGATATTAATCTTCATAAAACAGGAAATCCAAACCAGGCAAAGCCATTTTCAACAAAATCTAATTTGACGGTAATGGAAACCCCTCAGCCTATTGCTATTGTTACTCATGAAATTATTGAGCAGCAGCAGGCAAAACAGTTGAGCGATGTTCTTCAGAATATAAACGGAATGTACATTACTTCATCCAGAGGTAATTCTCAGGACAGTTTTGGTGGACGTGGTTTTATCTTAGGAAATGACAATATTTTCAAAAACGGATCAAGGATAAATAGTGGAGTTTTCCCTGAAGTAAGTGGTCTTGAAAGAGTGGAAGTATTAAAAGGAGCCAACGCAATGCTTTATGGAAATACTGCTGCCGGAGGTATTATTAATATGATTACGAAAAAGCCTAAATTCAATTTTGGCGGAAGTGTAGGATTAAATGGCGGAAGCTGGAATTCTTACAAGCCAACAGTTGATATTTATGGACCACTATCTAAGAATGTTGCTTTCAGAATCAATGGAACTTACGAATATGCTGAAAGTTTCAGAGATGTTGTACAATCTGAAAAATACTACTTCAATCCTTCATTTTTATTTAATTTAAGTGAAAAATCTCAATTAATTGTTGAGGCAGATTATCTTAAAAATAATTTCACCCCGGATTTCGGGATTGGATCTATTACTGAAAAAGACCAAAGCTATAGATTGAATGATGTTGTTTCCAGAAACGCTTTCTTCGGAACCGACTGGCAATATCAAAATGTGCAGCAAGCTTCTACGAATGTAACTTTTAACCATCAATTTAACGAAAGATGGTCTTTGAATGCTACAGCTTCTTACCAAAACTATACTAAAGATTATTTTTCTTCTGAAAGAGTACAATGGGGCTACAGCTCACCTACTGCTACCAGACTTTCATGGAACAGACCTTTTGGTAAAACATACAATGAACAAAACTATACTTCTGCACAAGTAAACCTAAACGGTGAATTCAATACAGGAAAAATCAACCATAAAGTTTTGATTGGTGCTGATGCAGATTACAGCCAGGCAGATGCTTATACCTATACTTTAGGTGCTACTTCTAATGTTTTATTTTTAGATGATCCTTCAACATGGGGAAGTGTTGACATGCCAAATTCTACCCTTAATACAAGAAATAGAATTAACACAAGAAGAATCGGGGTATATGCACAAGATTTCATTAGCTTAACAAAACAACTTAAAGTAATTGCAGGTTTAAGATGGTCTTATGTAGAAAATATGCCTACATTGACTACTCGTTTTACGGCAAATGAAAAATTTGAAGTATCCAATTCCTCAACTGCTGACAATGCATTTTCTCCAAAAGTAGGGTTGGTGTATGCTCCTAATGAAAACCTTTCAGTATTTGCAACGTATACTAATTCATTTGCTTCAAATGCAGGATATACTTCAGATCAATTTAATACAGTAAATACCAATCAACCGGTTGCGCAAGTTCAAAATCAGTTAGCTACTTTATCTAGACAAAGCATAAAACCATCAACAGTTGATCAATACGAAATTGGTGTTAAAAAGAATTTCTGGAACAATGCTTTAGCTGTTAATTTAACGGCTTACCAGATTATGTACAATAATTATTACCAAACCTATTGGTTCGCTTCTACTCCAAACGGAGCTCCGGTAAATTCAACAGATACAAATCTTAAAGAATTTGCAGGAAATATGAGAAGCCGTGGTGTGGAATTAGATATTACCGGAAATCCGACAGAAAACTTATCTATAATCGGAGGTTTCTCTTATAACAATTCCGTTTATACAGACACACCTGAAAAGGGATATGTTGAAAACCAAAGATTGGTAAGAACACCAGCTACAACAGCGAATGCTTCCGTTTTCTATAAATTTACAAACTATGTAAAAGGATTAAAAATTGGAGCTGGAGTTTACTTCATTGGAGATAGAATCGCTGGATGGAATGACACAAAATCTACAAACACAAGCAGAAACAACGTGAGTAGAATGTTTGATCTAAAAGACTACACTACAGTTTCTGTATCAGTTGGCTACGAGTGGAAGAAGTTCTCTATCCAAGGAAGAGTGGGAAATTTGTTTGATGTTGTAAACTACAATGTTCACGAAAATTATTCTGTGAACCCAATCACTCCGAGAAACTATTATTTTACTTTGACGTACAAACTTTAGAATTCTTTATATAATAATTCTTTCATTAAAAGTGGAAATTGCATTTTTGCAGTTTCCACTTTTGAAATTTAAAAACAAAAACAAACAATAAGATATGGACAAGATTAAAGACACAAGAAGTTTTATGAGAATCACCCACCGTTATCTGGGATATTTCCTTGCAGGTATTATGGCAGTGTATGCATTAAGCGGAATTCTTCTGGTTTACAGAGACACAGATTTTCTTAAGAACGAAAAGAAATATGAAAAAAACATCGCAGCCAACCTTTCAGAGAAAGAACTGAAAAAAGAGCTGAAGATGAAAGGTCTTGAAGTAGAAAAAACAGAAGGAAGTGTTCTTTATTTTAAGCAGGGAACGTATGACAGTGCAACCGGAAAGGCAAAGTATACTAAGAAAGAATTACCTTTCGTACTAGACAAAATGGTTTCTCTTCACAAATCTCAGTCTAAAGATGCGATCTCTCCCTTAAGTGTGTTCTTCGGAGTTTCTCTTTTCTTTTTTGTCATTTCAAGCTTCTGGATGTTCAATCCTAAGACCAAAGCATTCAAGCGTGGAATCAAATTTACTATTGCTGGTCTTATTATTTCTATCATTCTTTTATTTATATAACAATATTAAAAATCCAAAAGAAGGAAAAAGCAAGCATTTTCATTACTAAATTTTTATCATAAAATTTTATCATTTTTATCTCAAAGAATATTTATTATTACGATATCACCATTAAATATGTTAAAAAAATAAAATAAATTCACCTTACAATATTAACGTTTATTTAGAAAAATTACGTAAAATTAAGAGTCTGGCACATTTATTGTTTTTTCTATAATTCGTGAATAATAAACATTTAATTATTAAAATAATAAATTATGAAAAAACTTATTTTAACAGGGATATTAGCCGTAGCAGGCTTAACAGCAACTGCAAACGCTCAGATTCAGAAAGGTAATTGGATGGTAGGAAGCAGCTTGGCAACAAGTAATTTTGGTTTGAATACAGGTGGTGGATACCAAATTAACCTACAGCCAAAAGGAGCTTATTTTATCGAAGATAACGTAGCTGTTGGGGGATATGTTAATTTAGGCATTGGCAAATCTTCTAATACCTCTAATACTAGATTTGATTATGGCGTAGGAGCTTTAGGACGTTATTATCTTTCTCCTGGAGAACAAGGAGTAAATAACTTATTACACCACGGAAGATGGTTTTTCGAAGGTAACTTAGGTGTTGGTGGTTATTCTATCAGCAAAGGAGGTAACTCTACAACAGGTCTTGACTTCGGTGCAGGACCAGGGTATTCTTACTTTATCACTCCAAATATTGGTCTAGAAGGTTTAGTAAAATATGCTGGTGTTACAGGTTTCGGAAATCAAGGGTTAACATCTAACATTACTTTTAACCTAGGGTTTAGTATTTATTTACCAACCTCTAAAGCTAAGCAAGTTGTAAATGAAGTAAAGTAATCAAACACTTTACTATACATACATAAGTATACATTGAAATCGCCTCGAAAAATTTTTCGAGGCGATTTTCGTACAAATTAAAACTAAACTATAAAAAATCAAATAAATCATGTATTAGGTTGCGGGGTGTATCTTAAGTACGGCTTTATTTCCGTTACCCCTTTTGGGAATATTTTCCGGGCTTCCTCTGTAGAGATCGTTGGAGGCACAATAACGTCATCTCCATTTTCCCAATTAACAGGTGTAGCCAGGCGGTAATTATCTACCAACTGTAAAGAATCCAGCACTCTAAGGATCTCATTAAAATTCCTCCCTGTAGAGGCCGGATAGGTAATAATCAGTCTTACTTTTTTGTCTGGATCAATGATCAATAAAGAACGAACAGTAGCCGTAGCCGATGCATTTGGGTGAATAAAATCATAGAGTTCAGAAATCTTTCTGTCCTTATCTGCGATAATAGGAAACAATACATTTGTATTCTGCGTTTCATTAATATCTTTCACCCAGTTTTGGTGGTCCTCTACTCCATCTACACTTAACGCTATCACCTTTGTCCCTCTGGCGTCAAACTCAGACTGCAATTTTGCCGTATACCCCAATTCTGTAGTGCATACCGGAGTATAATCTGCCGGATGTGAAAATAAAATTCCCCATGAATCTCCCAAATAATGATAGAAACTGATATCACCTAAAGATGATTCTGCCTGAAAGTTGGGTGCTGTATCTCCTAGTTTGATCGACATAATATTCCTCTTTTATAGTCTACAAATTTAGTAGACTTTTTGGAACTGGCAAATTTTTTGCTGAAAATTTATATATTTAACTAAAATTTTATTCATGGAGAAAACCGGACTCACCTATATTGATTTGGTGTACAAGGTATTAGAGAATTGGTATGTAACTTTTGCAAAACTTACCCCAAAACTAATTGTCGGCATTTTAGTATTTACGTTCTTTTTGATTACCAGTAAATATTTAAGTCAGGCCGCTGTAAAATTATTTCACAAATTTTTTCCGAAAAGCCAAAAAGAAAGCTCTCTGGTTACTTTAATCAGCATATTTCGATTTCTGATTATGTTGATGGGAACCTTTATAGCCCTTGAAATAATGGGTTTCAGCGGTTTTCTTTGGAAGTTTATCGGAAGTCTGGGAGTAGCTGGGGTTATTGCCGGAGTCGCTTTAAAAGATCTTGTTTCAAGTATATTCTCCGGTATGCTGATCGGTATTGACAAAGCCTATAAAGTGGGAGATTATATTACCATTGGAGCGCATTCCGGTACGGTACAGGAAATTGGTTTTTTAACCACCAAAATTCTTACCGATGATGGAAAGAAAGCATATATCCCCAACCAGGTCGTTTTCAATGCTCCTTTCTACAATATTACAGCTTCACCACAACGCAGAATTATTTTAAATTTTGAAATCCCTGCCGATGAAGACATCAGCAAAGCACAGAAAGGAATTCTTGATGTCGTTAAAAATCTTGATAATGTAGATAAGTTAGATACAGTAGAGGTGATCTTCACAGATCTGAAACAAGGTGCATTTAATCTTCAGGTGAAGTTCTGGATAAAAATAGGGGCCAATCTTGCGCAGGTAAGAAGTAAAGCATATTTAGGCATTAAAGAACGCTTTGATGCCGATAAAATTTTGTTGGTAACCCCTACGAGCATCAGTATTACAAGTGGAGAAAATATTGTACCTGAAAGTCATCAGGATAAGTAAGATTATTTATAAAAACATAAAGACCATTTCAAATTTTGAAGTGGTCTTTTTTTAGACTATTAATAAAAGTTGGATATCGCAAAGGCGCAATTAATTCTTCCACACTACTTTTTAAGATTTTAAGACGCAAAGATTTTATCTCCGATAAAATTGCACACTCCATTTCTCACGCAGATGAAACAGATACTATAAAAAATCTGTGTAGTCTGGGAGAAAATTATAATGATAAAATTTTGTGCCTGTATGTGTTTATCCAATAAAAAAACCGCTCCAAAAATGGAACGGTTTCTTATTTATTTGAAAATTTTAGATTACGCTAAAACTTCTTTTACTTTGTTTGCAGCTTCTTCTAAAGTAATTGCAGAGTGTACCGGAAGACCAGACTCGTCAATTAATTTCTTAGCTTCTACAGCATTAGTTCCTTGTAATCTTACGATCAATGGAACCGGAAGGCTACCCATAGCTTTGTAAGCATCTACAACTCCCTGTGCTACTCTGTCACATCTTACGATACCTCCGAAGATGTTGATCAAGATTGCTTTTACGTTTGGATCTCTTAAGATGATTCCAAAAGCAGTCTGTACTCTCTGAGCATCTGCAGTACCTCCTACGTCAAGGAAGTTAGCAGGGTTACCACCTGATAATTTGATGATATCCATAGTTGCCATTGCAAGACCAGCTCCGTTTACCATACAAGCAACGTTACCGTCTAGTTTTACGAAGTTAAGACCAGCTTCACCAGCTTCAACATCGATAGGATCTTCTTCTCTTGTATCTCTAAGAGCTTCAAGATCTTTGTGACGGAACAATGAGTTACCATCCAAAGTTACTTTAGCATCTACAGCGATAATTTTGTTATCAGAAGTTTTCAAAACCGGGTTGATTTCGAAAAGAGAAGCATCAATTCCTACATAAGCGTTATATAGAGAAGTAATGAATTTTGTGAATTCTTTGAAAGCATTCCCTTCAAGACCTAAGTTGAAAGCAATTTTTCTAGCCTGGAAACCTTGAAGTCCTAAAGTAGGATCAATCAATTCATTGTGGATCAAATGAGGAGTTACTTCAGCAACGTGCTCAATATCCATACCACCTTCAGTAGAATATACGATTGTATTTTTACCTTCAGCTCTGTCTAAAAGAATAGAAACATAAAATTCTTTAGTTTCAGATTCTCCAGGATAATAAACATCCTCTGCCACCAATACAGAATTTACCAATTTACCTTCAGCAGAAGTTTGTGGAGTGATCAACTGCATTCCGATGATGTTCTGAGCGTTTTCTTTAAGTTTATCCATGTTTGGAGAGAACTTTACACCACCACCTTTACCACGTCCACCTGCGTGAATTTGTGCTTTTACAACCCAAGCCTGTGCTCCGGTTTCAGCAGTCAATTTCTCAGCAGCTGCTACAGCTTCATCTACGTTGTTTGCAACGAAACCACGTTGGATAGCTACTCCATACTTTGATAAAATCTCTTTTGATTGATACTCGTGAAGATTCATATTATTTTTATTATTTTATTTAAAAATTTAAAGGTTGACAAATTTACTAAAAAGACATGGAAGTTCAAGTTTATTGACTTAAAATTTAAAGTCCGATTGACTTGATTTTTAACATATCATTCGATTTTCCCTTATTCTTCCGCCAATTTCTCAGACTGAGATCCAATGAACGGAATTTTCGGAGCCAGGAAATATCCTGTCAGGCTCGCAAATAATATGGGTACAAAATAGGTAAATCCGGTAAGAGTTCCCAAAATGATGGTGGTACTCATCGGGGTTCTTGTCACACAGGCATTGATGGCTGCCATACAGCTTACAATTGCTAAAGTGGTATCCACGGTTGGGAATAAATTGTGAATAATTAATCCCAACGTTGTTCCTACAAAAAACAAGGGAATGATAAAACCTCCTCTCCATCCGGAAGTTACCGTAATGGCAATGGCCAATATTTTAAAAATCAGAATTAAGATTAAAAAATTCAATCCGAAATTCCCGCCGATCAGCTGGTTGATTTCGTTATGTCCGAAGTATCTTGTAATGGGAAAATTATAGGCGATAATTCCTAAAATAATTCCTCCTACACATGTTTTTATGTAAATAGGAAACTTTCTGTATTCAAAAACTTTTTTGAAAAATTTGACTACAAAAATGAAGATCCATCCGAATAAAGTTCCCACGATTCCAAAGGCTGTGGCATAAGCGAAGTCGTATACTCCCGCGTAATGATATGCTTTCAGGTCCCAGGCTGCTCCAATTCCCAAATGGATGATCAAAGCAAACATAAGATAGCTAAAACAGCTTGCTACCAATGCTGGAATAATGGCTTTATAATACTCTACAGCATGTTTATGATGCAGAATTTCAAGAGAAAAAAGACTTCCTCCCAGCGGAGCTCCAAACAACGCCGTAAAACCTGAGGCCATCCCGGCAATACTCAAAGACCTCAACTCTTCTCCTTTCAATCTGAAAATTTTCCCAAGCCAGGTTCCGGTGCTTCCAGTAACCTGTACCAACGGAGCTTCCGGTCCTAAACTTCCTCCTGATGCTACACAAAAAAGAGAAGAAAGGATCATTGAAGGATTATTCTTTGGTTCGAGTTTTCCTTTATTGAATCGGATGTTATTAACAATCAAATGAATTTCTCCGGGATCACCAATAAAATGAATCACCAGCCCAGCCAGCAATCCACAGATTGCCATCGTTGGAATCACCTGCCAGCCTTGGAATTCAGCCAGAAATTCGGTGAAATGTTCCAACACGATCCAATATCCGCCGGCAATAATGCCGCCTACAAGACCTGTAACGGCCCACATAAAAAAAGTACGACTGAACACAAACGGGTTAAATCTGATGGGCTGATCCAAAAGATCAAATGTTTTGATTAAGCGTCTTCTTCTATTGATTTTCATTTTAATTTATTTTAAATAGTAAAAGAATATCATCATTTGTCTTTACTGACTATTACAGTTTTGATAATACGTATTTTATTTATTCGAATCTTAATATAATGGGCTGCGCAAAGGTTTGTACAATTGGCTTTTTGTTATAAAGCAAAGGCTTTTCCAAGCCTCCGATTGCATACAGGAACAGTGCACTAATGATACTGAATTCTGTATTAGATGATTCGCTATATTTTACTTTTTTGAACCTCCCATCCACATCAATTGTAAAATTCAGTTTACAACGATAGTTTTCTCCGTAAAAATCTTCCATTAAATAAATGGGAAAATCAAGTGTCAATCGTTTTTTCAACTCTTCAAGCTGTTGGTAGTTTTCAACCTCAGCAATATCAACGGATTTATTTTTCACTTCCTTCGGAGGTGTAACTCCTGTTTGAGATACATTGTTTTCAACCTGTATTCCGCTCGCTGTTTTAAAAGAAATACTGGGATCTATTTTTCCGATGATCACCTCTTTGTCATAGATGCTTTGATACAGTTTTTTTAGATCCTTTAATTTTTCACCGTAAAAGCCTCCATACTTTTGACGATATAAAGCCGCATCTTTTTTGTAATCATAACGTTTAACACTATCGGAAAAACGCTTTTGTATATTTTTTACTTCTGTTATAATAGTACTATTCTGCAATTTTTTTCCTTGGGCATTCATTTTTTGAACACTTAAGCAAGAAATCATGAGAGCAACAAAAAACAGTAAAAAACGATGAGCCATGGTGGAATTCTTCAATAAAGAATCTACATAATATATTGTAGATCTCCTTTTTTGTCTGAATATCAAGATTAAATTCTATTTTTAGTAAAATAAAAAATAAGCATTCCCCAGCTTAAAATCATCATCAATCCTCCAAGCGGTGTAATAGGTCCTAAGAATTTAAGATTCATTCCTAAATAATCCTGCATGCTCAGGAAATAGATGCTCACTGAGAATAACAATGTTCCTGCAATCATTAAAATGGAAGTCCATTTTTCAGCAGAAGTTTCAAATTTTAAGATATATCCGATGATCAGCAGGAAAAAAGCTGCATACATCTGGTATCGTACTCCTGTTTCAAAACTTTCCAGTCTTTCCACAGCTAATATTTTCTTTAAAGCATGCGCTCCGAATGCACCCAGGATCACAGACACCATTCCGTAAACCGCTCCAAAAACTAAAGTAATTGTTTTCATTTTATAACTCTTCTAATTCTAAGGTTAAATATTTTTTTGTTTTATGATCTTGCCAGGTTCCAATGATTTTATTTCCCTTCAGGTCGGCTTCCACCAAAGCTCTTGGGATCCATTCTTTCAGTTCCTCACTATGATAATCATCTTCTGTGATAGAAAAATGGTCATGAACAAATTCTCCTCTCCAATTGATTGGCTTCTTATTCTTATCATACCAATAGGTGGCTGAGAAGGAATCATCCTCATTGATTTCGTTAAATAAAACTGTAATAGGATATTTCCCATCAATTTTTCCTTTGAACAATTTGTTTCCAGGACCTGTTCTATCAACTTTTTCAGAGCCGGAAATCAGGTTTTTCGCATAAGGGTTCCAATACTTTTCCAGTTCTTTATAGGTAAATTCCAGTTCGTGGCTTCCCAGATCATCCAATGCCCGCATCGCATGGTTGGAACATCTGCCTGCCACAAAAGTAATTTTATCCTTTCCAAAAAAATATCTGATCCCATTCAAAGTATAGTCCATGAAGCAACCTTCATACAACCCAATCTGCTCCTGAACTTCTTCTGAAGGATTCTTTTCTGATCTTAATGTAGCAAGAAAATCACTCACTCTTTTTTTGACTTTCTTCTGAATCAAACTATTGACCGTTTTGGTGCTGTTTGATTGAAATAAATCTTCAGCATTGATATAGTTTCCTGTTCTCAGATCGAAATTTTTCCAGTCTGAAAATTCTTCAGGATATGCTCCCGAAGCTTCTCCATTGATCCCTATACTTAAAATATTTTTGGGTGTTTCTAATTTCTCCCAATCATAAAAATAAACATAATTGGAGTATGAATTCGTTGCTGTAGAAGCTCGTTTAAAAGGATTCCCACCTGAGTTCGGAATATATTCCAATTCGTTTACCTGCAGAAATGTATTGATCTTACTGGCAACCTCCGGATTTCCTGCATAGGTAACAACAGGAAATACAAAGTTTTCAGATTTCGGCTGCAAATTATTTATTTTCACATTTTTCTGCTGCGAAAAGCTTAAACCGGAAATCAACAGGAAGAATACAATACTTTTTTTCACTATTTTGATTTTAGGTACATTAAAATGAACTTGGCAACCAAAGTAGAAATTCCCAGGATGATAAACATATTGGCAAATTTCTTGGAACTTCTGAAACCTTCATTATTCGTTTTCTTTAAAAAAAATCCGAAGAGAAGGAATACAATTGGCAAAATGATCTGTAACATTAGTTTCCTCTCATTCTGTTAAACTCATTGATCACCTCATGATGGCTTACCGTTTTATCTTTGAAATACGTCACAAAGTGCTGTTTTTCTTCTTCGGTAGCTCCCAATTGGTTTAGAATATTCAATAGGTGCATTTTCATATGTCCTTTCTGGATCCCTGTGGTTACCAAAGAACGTAACGCCCCAAAGTTTTGGGCTAGACCTGAAACTGCCAGAATGCTCATCAATTCCTGTGCAGAAGGTTTTCCAAGAAGTGCTAAAGAGAATTTTACCAAAGGGTGAAGATTGGTAAGACCTCCTACTACCCCAACAGAAATAGGAAGATCAATCCAGAATCTGAAAACTCCGTTGTCTGTAGTACAGTGTGTCAGAGATCTGTATTGTCCGTCTCTCGCTGCATAAGCATGTGCGCAGGCTTCTGTAGCCCTGAAGTCATTCCCGGTAGCAATCACAACGGCATCTACTCCGTTCATCACTCCTTTATTGTGTGTCGTAGCACGGTAAGGTTCAATTTCTGCAATGGTAACTGCCTGTTTGAATTTAGAAGCAAATTCTTCAGGAGAAATTCCACTGTCATCTTTTAAATCTTCCATTTTACAGGAAACCTCAGCTCTCACGATACAGTCAGGAGTAAAGTTGGAAAGGATATTCATTACGATCTGCAATGAATTCTTTTCGTCCTGAGTAAAATCTTCGCTGGTAGCAACTTCCTGTCTCAATGTTTTCCCGAACTGCTCCAGACAAGAATTGATAAAGTTTGCTCCCATTGAGTCTACTGTATCAAAGCTTGCTTTCAACTGGTAATAATTCGGCATTTCTGCAGTTTTATCAACCAGAGCGATATTAAGAATACCACCACCACGTTTTCTCATGTTGGCGGTAATATCTTCTGTTATTTCAAATAACTTTTTCTTTAAATTAAAATTAAAGAAATGTAATAGTTTGTGAGGCTCTACATTAAAAATAAAGTGGGTATGTCCCAGTTTTTCAGTATTGATAATGGTTGTTTTAAAACCTCCTTTGTCGATCCAGAATTTTGCAGCTTTGGAAGCCGCTGCTACTACAGAGCTTTCTTCAACAGCCATTGGAAGTGCCAATAGTTTTCCGTCGATCAAAAAGTTCGGAGCAATTCCGTAGGGCATATAAAAATTGGAGATGGTATTTTCAGAAAATTCTTCATGAAGTTTCTGAAGATCTGCGTCATCGTTCCAATATTGTTTTAATATATTTTGATATTCCTGGTTTCCTTCAAGGTATTCGTTTACGAGCCATTCGATTTTCCCCTGCTTTGGAAGCTTAGAAAAACCTTCGATTGGTTTATGATTCATGATATAAACTTTAATGAGCCGTAAATATAATGATTTTGAGGTTCTTTTTTGTTGATAACTTCTATGAAAAAAGGTTGACATTTATCAATTTTGGAGCTAAATTTGAACAAAAATAAAACAACAGTTAGATACAAACAATATCAAACATTTAAAAGTATGAATTTTGACCGCCTTAAAGAAAAGCTTGAAATCCTTGCAGATGCAGCGAAATATGATGTTTCTTGTTCATCAAGCGGAGGTACGAGGAAGAACAAAAAAGGGGCTTTAGGAGACAGTTCCGCAAGCGGGATTTGTCATACTTATACAGAAGACGGGAGATGTGTTTCTTTGCTTAAAATTTTATTGACCAATCATTGTATCTACGATTGCGCCTACTGTGTTTCCAGAAGTTCAAATGATATTAAAAGAGCTGCTTTTACGGTAGAAGAAGTCGTAGATCTTACCATCAGCTTTTACCGCAGAAATTATATTGAAGGGTTGTTTCTCAGCTCGGGAATTTTCAAAAACGCAGATACAACGATGGAAAGGCTTGTGAGAGTTGCCAAAAAACTTCGCCTGGAAGAAAACTTTAACGGGTATATTCATCTAAAATCTATTCCGGGAGCAAGCGATGAGCTGATGCAGGAAGCGGCTTTGTATGCAGACAGATTATCGGTAAATATTGAAATCCCCACAGAAAGCGGATTAAAGCTGCTGGCACCTGAGAAGAACAGACAGGATATGATCAGCCCGATGCGCTATATTCAGCAAGGAATCATTCAGTATCAGGATGAAAAAAAGATATTAAGGAAAGTACCCAAATTTGCTCCTGCAGGGCAGTCTACACAGATGATTGTGGGGGCAACCAATGAAAATGATTTACAAATCATCAAAGTTGCCGATCATTTTTATAAAAATTTCAATCTGAAAAGGGTTTACTATTCGGGATACGTTCCGGTTTTGGAAGATAAAAGGCTGCCATCTTTAACAACGGAGGTTCCCATGCTTCGCGAAAACCGGCTGTATCAGTCTGACTGGCTGATGAGGTTTTATGGTTTTAAAGCCGAGGAGATTTTAGATCCGAATGTACCTTTCCTTGATCTGGAGGTAGATCCTAAATTAAGCTGGGCATTACGAAATCTGGATCAGTTTCCGGTGAATCTACAGACCGCAGAGTACCAAATGATTCTAAGAATTCCGGGAATTGGGGTGAAAACGGCCCAGAAAATTGTCAGTGCAAGACGTTTTCAAATCTTAACAATGGATCATTTGAAAAAACTGGGAGCTGCTGTCAACAGGGCAAAATATTTCATAGACTTCAATGCCGGGAATGCATATCTCAGATATTTAACCGATAAAAACTTTAGAAAGATGTTAGTAGGTGGAAGTTCATCAAAGTTTCACAATCAGTTTTCCCAACAGCTGAGTTTATTTTGATCTTCAACACAAATGACACAAATTTATTAATTCGATATAACAGCCCATTTGTCATTCCGACGAAGCAAGAATCTTTTCAATTAACCAAATTCTTCATTTTATTTCATTCAGAATGACAAACAGCTCAATTTTAAATTTTAATTAAATACATGACAACCCTACTCTACGACGGAAGCTTTGACGGTCTTTTTACAGCGATATTTGAAGTTTTCGAATATCGTTACCAAGACGTTGAAATAGCAAACAGAGAAAGGTTTCATCAGGAAAATATTTTTGCGGAGATTCATGAAGTCATTACCCAGCCAGAAAAATCTGAGAGAGTTGTCAATAAATTGGAACAAAATATCGGAAAATCCGGAATTCATCAGCTTTTGAAAGTTTTTTTATCTGAAGATCCGGCTCTTGAAAACCTCATCTTATCTGCTGTCAGACAATCCATCAAACATCCGGCAGTAAATGTTCTTGAAAACTTTGCAGACTCTGATATTTTAAAAATTTCTAAGACCTGTAAATCTGTGGACAGAGAAAGGCACCGAATGACCGCTTTTGTCCGTTTTGAAAAAATGAAAGATGATGTTTTTTTCGCTAAAATAGATCCCGACTTTAATGTTCTGCCGTTGATCAGAAAGCATTTTAATGATCGGTATCAGGATCAGAAATGGATGATCTACGATCTACGGAGAAATTACGGAATCCTTTATGACCTGGAAAGCTGTGATTTCTTCTCTCCTGATGAAAAACTGGATTTCAATCAATATCAGCAGAAATTCCATGATGAGGAAAAAAATTACCAGACTCTTTGGCAGCGATATTTTACAAAAACCAATATTGTGGAACGGAAAAATATGAAACTCCACATTCAGCATGTTCCAAAAAGGTACTGGAAGTATTTGACTGAGAAATGGTAAAAAGATCCTCAAAAACTTTAATTATGCGCTCGCCGATTAAGCTGATCATGTAGATTTTCAGTGATCAATTTCCTCCTGAATTATTGCCATATCCGTCTAAAATTCGAATCAATAATTCCATATTGTGGATAACTTTTTTCAGTTAACAAATAGTTAATATTGAAACTATTTCAATATTATTCTACATTTAAAAACTGAGCAAATAAAGTCATTCCTTAAAAGAATAAGGACTATGAAAAGGTTATATAAACGTATGTAAATCTGTTATATATATGATGAAAATCCAAATCAGCATTTGCTTTTTGTGGATAACTTTTACTTTTTGATGGTCCGCAAGGCTTTTTTGACGATATATTGCGTTTCTTTTGTTGGACTTTCCCGAAGCCATTCATCACAGATTTCTACGACAAACTCGGGTTGTGATTTACTGGCATCATTCAGCCAATTACCGACACTATCTTGTACATATCTGGAAGAATCGGATCGTAAGGATTCTAAAATTTCAAGTCCTAATCCCGGATTTTGTTTTAAAAAATTGATATGCTCACACCAAACTCCTCTTGGTCTGGTAGATTCACTGGCAAACCGTCTGACGTTTTCATTGTCATGCTGAGTCCATTCTAATAAAATGGATAAACTTTCGTCAAGATTTTTTGAGATATCAGGCCGTACAGTCATCCAGCAGATTTCCCTCACTCCAAAATGAGTATCACAAGCGAATGTCTGAATTCTGTTTAATTTTTCATTAAGTTTCAATGTATCATTTCTTCCAATAGTATAAGCAGCCCAGCAACGTACCAGATCTGCAGGATGGACTGAGAGCTTCTGTAGAAATTCATCATCTTTATTTTTTGTTGCCAAAGTAAGCAGTCCAACTCCGATAGCTTCATTAATGGTATTAACAGTTTGCTTTTTCAGTTGGTCAACATTTTCTAAAACCGGCTTCAGATATTCTGTACGATTATTCTGCTGAAGTAAGTTTTCTAACAATAGTCTCTGATCTACTGCAAGCCACTCTGTAAGATTTGCCGTTTCAATGTATCCCCGATTCAATTGTTCTAAAATATCCGGAGGGATCTCTTTGATGGAGCGGGCACCTTTTCGTTTTTCTGTCATAGTACTTTTATGATTAATTTTACAAAAATCTGAAACGAAGTGAATATAGGCAATACCGCATATTTTTCACCCATAGGGATAAAAAAGTCAATTTTATGGAAACAAAGGAAAGAACTGAAGAAAATAAAATTTGCCCATTAGAAGTAGCAGTGAATACCATTAGTGGAAAATGGAAAATTCCTATTGTATGGCAGATCAATGAGGGAAAAAAACGGCCGAGTGAGTTTCTTCGGGGAATCGCCAAGGTTGATCGAAGAGTTCTGAATCAGCAGCTGGCTGAAATGGTGGAAGATGGAATCTTAACAAAACAGTCTTTCAACGAACTTCCTCCAAGAGTTGAGTATACTTTAACAGAACTTGGTGGAAAACTGGTGGAAATCCTTTGGCAATTGAATGATTGGGGAAAATTATTGATTCCGGAGAACGAAGAGTCCTTAAACTAGCAGATTTTCAGATTATATATTGGCAGATCTGTGAAAAAAAATGATATTTGTGTTCACTAAAAACACATGAAAGAAGTTATCACCGGAATCGCAGTATTTTTAATTCTCACAGGCTGCAGAAAAGAAAAATCATCAGACCGTTTACTGGCTGAGCCGGATAAGAACGAACATTTAATCACAGAAAATGCTTTGCCCATCCATAAAAATAAAAATACCATCCGCGAAAGATTTTCTCCTCCGGAAGGATATAAATGGGTGGAAGAAAAACCAGATTCTTTCGGATATTTTATTGAAAATTTCAAGCTGAAACCTTATGGAACTCAGATTTTGAAATATGATGGTACTCCTATTTCTACCCAACATCTTCACGAAGCTGTTTTTGATCTTGACACTGGAAATAAGGATCTCCAGCAATGCGCCGATGCTGCCATTCGTATGAGAGCTGAATATCTTTATAAAGCAAAAAAATTTGATGAGATAAAATTTCATTTTACAAACGGAGATCTGTTTTCCTGGAATGATTATAAAAACGGAATAAGAGCTTTTGTCAACGGAAATTCTGTAAGTTTCAGAAAAACGGCAGTTTTTGACGATTCTTACCATAGTTTCAGAGACTATCTGGATCTGATTTTTAATTATGCCGGAACGATTTCATTAAATAAGGAAACGAAGCCGGTAACGAAAAACTCTGATCTGAAAACCGGAGATATTCTGATCACACCAGGCAGTCCGGGGCATATTGTTTTTATTTCCGGTGTCTGCAGGAATCAGAAAGGAAAAAAGTTGTTCTTGCTAAGTGAAGGATTTACGCCGGCTCAGTCTGTTCATGTCCTCTCAAATCCTTTTAATCCTTATTTTACACCCTGGTATGACCTTGACATCAATGCTGCAGAAACGAAAACAGCACGATATATTTTTAAACCTACAAACTTCAGAAGCTTTTAATAATTTATATTCAAAACTATTGGAAAGTTACTACGATAATCTGAACTTGTTTTTGTAAATTTGTGTTCGAAATTTTTTACTTGATGAAAGAGAGTGCTGTAAAAAAGATTGCAGTTCTTACTTCAGGAGGTGACTCTCCGGGTATGAATGCGGCATTAAGAGCCGTGGTAAGAACCGCCAATTACTATAATATCGAATGCTACGGAGTGAGAGAAGGCTACAATGGCCTTATCAACGATGATTTCCTGAAAATGGGAGCACGTTCCGTAAAAAATATAATCAACCAGGGTGGAACGATTCTAAAGTCTGCCAGATCCGCTGAATTCAGAACGAAAGAAGGCCGTCAGAAAGCTTACGACAACTGCGTAAAGCTTGGAATAGACGGATTGGTATGTATCGGTGGAGACGGAACGTTTACCGGTGCCAAAATCTTTAATGAGGAATTCGGTATCAGAGTAATCGGTATACCGGGAACGATCGACAATGATATTTTCGGAACGGATAACACCATCGGTTACGACACTGCATTGAATACTGCAATGGATGCCATTGATAAAATCCGTGATACCGCAACTTCCCATAATAGAGTTTTCTTTGTGGAAGTAATGGGTCGTGATGCTGGTTTCATTGCTTTAAACAGTGGATTGGCAACAGGTGCTTTAGATATCTTAATTCCTGAGAAAAAGGATAGTATTGATGAGCTTTTCGCGAAATTCAGAAATGCTGAAAAAACAGGAAAGTCATCAAGCATTGTAGTGGTGGCTGAAGGTGAAAAATTAGCCAACGTTTATGAGCTTGCAGAAAAAACAAAGCTTACATTCCCTGATTATGACATTCGTGTAGCAATTTTGGGACATATGCAGAGAGGAGGTTCTCCAAGCTGTGCAGACAGAGTTTTAGCAAGCAGACTTGGATATGGTGCAGTGGTAGGATTAATGGATGGACAAAGCAATGTAATGGCAGGAATGCGCTCCAATGATTTGACGTATACGCCTATTGAAGAAGCCATTAAAAAACATAACGAAATCAATAGCGATCTTCTGCTGATTTCAGAAATTTTAGCAATCTAATTATTTTTATAATCTAATAAAAACAAACTATTATGTCAACAATTAAAGTAGGTATCAACGGTTTTGGTAGAATTGGACGTCTTGTTTTCAGAGCAATGACTGAAAGAGACAACATTGAAGTTGTAGGAATCAATGACCTAATCAATGCAGAATACATGGCTTACATGTTAAAATATGACTCTGTACACGGTATTTTCCCAGGTGAAGTTTCTGTAGAAGGAAATGATCTTGTAGTAAACGGAAAAAGAATCAGAGTAACTGCTGAAAGAGATCCTAACAACCTAAAGTGGAACGAAATTGGTGCTGACTATATCGTAGAATCTACAGGTCTTTTCTTATCTAAAGATACTGCTCAGGCTCACATCAATGCAGGTGCAAAGAAAGTAATCCTTTCTGCTCCTTCTAAAGATGATACTCCAATGTTCGTAATGGGTGTAAACCACAAGGAACTTACTGACGATATCAAAATTTTATCAAACGCTTCTTGTACGACAAACTGTTTAGCTCCTTTAGCTAAAGTAATCCACGATAACTTCGGAATCGTAGAAGGTTTAATGACAACTGTACACGCTACAACAGCTACTCAAAAAACTGTTGACGGTCCTTCAGTAAAAGACTGGAGAGGTGGTAGAGCTGCTCTAAACAACATCATCCCTTCTTCTACAGGTGCTGCTAAAGCGGTAGGAAAAGTAATCCCTTCATTAAACGGAAAATTAACAGGTATGTCTTTCAGAGTACCAACTGTTGACGTTTCTGTAGTAGATTTAACAGTGAGAATTGAAAAATCTGCTTCTTATGAAGAAATCTGTTCAGTAATCAAAGCTGCTTCTGAAGGTGAATTGAAAGGTATCCTAGGATATACTGAAGATGCAGTAGTATCTCAGGACTTCGTAGGAGATAAGAGAACTTCTATCTTCGACAAAGATGCTGGTATCATGCTTTCTCCTAACTTCGTGAAACTTGTTTCTTGGTATGACAACGAAATGGGTTACTCTAACAAATTAGTTGATATGCTTGTACACGCTGCTTCTTTATAATAAGTAATAAGCGATAAGTAATATAAAACCTTCCCGATGGGAAGGTTTTTTTGTTTAAATTAATTCCCAAAATTTAAATGATGCTCAATGAACTTATTGAAAGATATTCTCAATATTCTGATACAGAATTAATGGAAGTATATTCAAATAAAAATAGATATACAGATGATGCAAAACAAGCCATAGATATTGTCATAGAAAAGAAAGGCGGAATACAATCTTTTACCGACCGGTATGATAAAATTGTAGCGAAGGAAATGGAAAAGTCAAGGATAAAGAATGATGCTTCGAAATTGTATTTAAAAGGAATGACAAAAAATGATATCAATTACGCTTTGACTTCAGAAGTATTAGCCTCAGATGAAATACAACAAATCATAGAAACTACTTCTACAGAAGTAGAAGCAACAAAAAGGGATTTAGAAATTAAACCCAGGACAATCATCGGGAGTATCTTAGGAGGAATTATCGGAGGGACTATTGGAGGAATATTATGGGGACTACAAATCATATATTCCGGTCACATCTTTTATATTTTTGCTATAGGTCTGGGAATAATTTCTTACGGCTTTATAAAATTTTTCACTAAACAAAGTAGAAATAATATCGCAGTATTAATCATTACCATATTATCTGTAATTTATGCTTTGATTTTAGGTTTTTATATATATGAATTATTTGGCTATCATGGACCTGATAGATATTGATAGAATTCGAAAGATTTTTATGAACATCCTAATTTCCAAGATTCATTAGTATTATTGGCTTCTAAATTTCATTTGGCACCTATTATTCTTACAAGAACTAATGAATTTAATATAATCACTATCTAAAAAAATAAAAAAACAGGTCTTTTTCTATAAAAAACAAACAGGGACTTATTGTGCCTTTAGATGGTGATAGTTTCCAGATCAATAAGCCTCTGTTTACTTTAATTTCAATTCTTAACTTTTCATTCGGATCACTTGTTGTCTACAGTAAAATCATTACTAAAGTTAATGCCCCAGTTGATTCCCAAGAAAGAAACTAAATCCTTATCCGTTTGAAAGTTTTTACCAAATCCTCCAATAATGGAAACATTGGTATTGATTTCATATTTAATACTTCCTAGTGAACGGTAATCATTACTCGAATTATTTCCAGACCGTCTGATATATTCATAGCCTATAGTTAATTTATCAAATTGAAAATTAATTTTAGCTCCTATATCAGTATAGGTATCCTTAGCATAAGTTTTAGATTCCATATCAAAAGTCATTTCATCTCTTAAAACCCTCCCGAACCCGTATAGACTTAAATAATTATTCTTATTAACCCCTTCTTTATTGTTTACAAGCTGAGTATTATAGTTCAAGGTAATCCAGCCACCTAATCTCCCGAATTTACCTGAAGAACTCATAGAATTATCAAAAAAATGATTGTAAGCTCCTGCTATATTTATCATAAATACAGGCTTAAAATCCATATAATCTGAATATGCTTTATTATATTCCTCTACCAATGATTCATAAACTTTTTCAGATTTCATTTCACCGGTAACTGGATTATAGTTATCTTTTCTTTCCTGTTCAAGCTTTTTATAGATCTCGGGTAAATCTTTTGTAAAATACTTTCTCTGATCTGATGATATAATCTTGACTAAAGTAGTTTTAAATCCTATAGCCATATTCTGAACAGAGTCTTTTTTCACAAATGCAAAAGAAGCCGATAAATTTTTATAAGCTGAAGAAAAAGGATTGTACTCATCTTTATCATTAAATCCATTATACTCACTGAACGTCTTTTTAGTATCTGTGATAAAATACGGAGTAAAATCTACTGCAAAGTTTGACGGAAACCCACTAGAAGAATTAAAAGAATTTACCAGGCTGAATGCCAAAGCCTTCGTAGTTTGAGGAGTTTCCACATTTGTAGGAGCTTCATCCAGAAGTACAAATGCAGGAGAATCCGGGATCTTTAAATTCTCGATGCTAATGTTCCCGGGAAATGCTTGAGCCTTAAAACAGATTGTACAGAAAATCAATACAATATTTACTATAGTTTTCATGACATTTCAATATCTTTTATTATTATTCCTTCATTAAATTTATTCAAAACAAAATCCGTTTCCTTTAAAACACCATACTCCTGGATATTTGTCTTTTCTTTTAATGTATATTTCATATTCACATTCCCATCTAATACATACTCTTCAAAATCTGCTTTGTTTTTCACACTTGCCGGTAATGAATTTACAAATGTTACTATTCTTAATTTCCAATCTTTCAAACTTCCGATCTTATCCGTAATTTTCTCAAAAATGATTTCGTGAAATGCATTATAAGCAATATTTCCGTCAAAAGTTTTTTTAGAGGAAGTTAATAGCTCGTAAGAATCACCTTTTACCTTATACACTAAAGTTTGGGCAGGTTTTACGGTATCCGCAATAATCTGAATATCAAGCGGGTCATCATTCTTCAAAATATTAAATTTTTCCATTAGATTTAATTTTGTGATTAAAGTTTTTTGAATTATCAGTGGTCGAATTATCGCACTAAGCCGGAATTTTCTTGAAATTAAGTTTCCATGGTCATTAATTTTATTTAAAGCTACAATACTTACCTACCACACGAAATACCACAAAAGGGTGATTTTTTAACATAATTTTATTATTTTTAAGAAAACGTTAACCAATGAAGAAAAAACATCTGACTCATGCAAAAAAACCACATCCCCTCATTAAAGTATGGAATGACTATCCTGAAATTTTACAAAACAACAACAGAATACTACCCGTTCCCTCCATTGAAAACATAATCGGAGAAATTTTTGCCCCGGGAAAATTCTATTATTATGTCATTAATTTCACAGACAGTACTATTATCTGTGATCATCATAAAGATATTTTAGCAATACATGGACTCAATAAATATCCCGCACATTTGAAAGAAATTATAGACCTTATACACCCCAATGACCTGGATTTTGTTATGGAGGCCGAAAGAATGTCCATAGAAAAAATAAAGGAAATTGATGGTTTTGATTACCAGCAAGAACTGAAAACCAGCTACTGTTTCAGAATGAGAACTTCAAAAGGTAATTATGAATTATTCCATCATCAGGCTTTACACACCTACAAAGATGAAAATGGCAGGCTTTTGCAGTCAGTTAATATCCATACCAATATAGAACATATCACCCACCAAAATTCTTATGTCGTATTGGTATCAGGAACCAATGGCCGGGAAGATTTTCACCAGATGCAATGGATGGAACACAATAAATCTCCTGAATCTACCTTCGTTATTTTTACCAAAAGAGAAGTCGAGATCATTAATTGTATTGCAAAAGGATACCCAACAGGGAAAATATCCAATCTGTTACACATCTCGGAAGAAACCGTACGTACTCACAGAAAAAATATTCTAAGAAAATCTGATTGCAAAAATAGCTCTGAACTCATCAGGAAGACCTTTGAATGGGGATACCTGTAGAAAGCTCATCATCATACTGATAAATCTCACCAAAGAACTTCAGCATAAAACTTGTACTTTTATAGATAAAGGAATGAACATGATACAACCAAGGTTTAAAGATTCTCCACATTTCAAGGATTTTTGGGAAAAAGGTAACGGAAAACTTCTTATTGAATTTTCCGGAGCAGAAGTGAGTTTTGAAAAATTTGAAAAATTCGCAACCTTTTTTTATCATGTAGATGAAATTGGCGACGAGGTTGTAAAGGATGTTTATTTCACTAAGAAATTTAATGAGGCTTCCAAAGAAATTGAACATTATATAAGGAATGGGGTTTCCGAAGCAGATTCAGTTCCTGAAAGTGTAAAAAAATTGTTCAGCCAGACGCAGAAAGTTCCTGATTGGCTTGATTACAATCTGCTCAAAAGTGGCGCTGAGCTTTGCATGAGAAGTAACCTCGACTCTTTAATTTCACTAAGGGATTACTGTCTCATTGGCGGTTACGATTATGCTTACCTCAATAAACCGCTCATCGTTACAGAAGCCTTGAAAAAAGGAGCTGTAAAACGTCTTTCAGAAACACTGGATTTCTGGGTAAATGCAACCCGTTACAATGCACTGGAGCTTCATGCAAAAGGGTATGAGTTTGCTATAAAAACCCGTCTGATTCACTCCTATGCAAGACTTTCTATAAAAAAACATTATAAAGGCTGGGACACTGAGAATTGGGGTGAGCCCATCAATTCCTGGGATATGATGGCTACGTATATTGGGTTCAGTCTGGTGTTTCTTCACAGTCTTAAAAAGCTAGGAAATAGTTTTTCTGTCGAAGAGGAGCAAGGAATGTTCCACCTTTGGAAATATGTAGGTTATCTTTTGGGAATTCCGGAACAGCTTCTTCCAGACGACAAGAAACAGGCTGCTGAGTATTTTTATTTATGGACTTCTGTTCAGCCGCCTTCCGATAAAGATTCTGTTCTTCTTGCCCATTCTTTACTGAATGAATCTCTGGAAAATCCTATTTTAAAATTTGAGTTTCAACGAAAAAATTTAAGATACCTGCACATCTGCTGTACCTGGTTTTTGCTGGATGATGAAGTCTGCAAAAGATTAGAGATTCCGGAAGTTTCCTACAAAAACCTGTTTCCAAAATCGAAAATACTTTTCAACAAAATTTATGACAGCCTGGTAAGCCGGGAAGCAAGAATACAAAGAGGAAATAAGGATCAGATGAAAGTATTGGAAGACTATCTAAACATCACCAAAAATTCTAATTTTCATTAAAAACTGCAAGTGATGTCAATCTGAAAATTGCTCTCTCTGAATTTGATAAAAAAATACAATGTTACATTTCTTCACTTTCCTTAAAGTTATCCGAAGAAAGTTTTCTCCTCCTCAAATTCCAGATCAGATACAATAAAAATAAGACAAACCAAACGCCAATGATAGTACTGATGAAAATTCCCATAATGGAAGGATGAAGATAATTCGGTTGGTAGAACAATCGGTCAAGGGTGGCAAATTTCTCTTTTAAGTTATTTCTTTCGTAAGTATTTCGTATCTCATTCAAAGGTTCCCGTTGACGATCCCTGTAATAAAAAACATCTTTAGTCAGCTCCTTCGGAACGATATGCGTTTCTATATTATATTTTTTCAAAAGGACATTCAGCCTCTGAAACGAATAAAGGAGTGAATCCTGGTTATATTTGTAAAGCAAATTATATCTTTTGACTGCATTTTGATATTGCTGCTGAGGTTCAGGGATTTTATGCAATGGAGAAAACAAGCTTTTGTTTTCAAGAAAAATACACATCTTCTCGTCGTATTGAGGATGTACCTCTGTTCCTTTAAATATAATTTCGGTACTATCCCCAATCTCCTTTTTAGAAATAATCCTTTTTTCCAGCTCCTTGGCATCAAGTCCAAGAAAATCAAGCACCATTTTCGTTTTATTGTTTAATTTTTCATGATTGGTACTCAGCATTCTTAGCGTATCAATACTGTAATAGCTGGATTCTGTTGAATAATAATCCTTATTGCCCGGATCGTAGTAGATCGTATCTCTCACTTCAATCACAGGATAAGGTTTGGGATATAAAATATTTTCGGGATTAAACAGTTTCTCTGAACTGTAGGAAGTATAGTTGTATAAAAAAGGCTGTAAGACATTCAGCAACGTCTTGTCTTTATTAAGATTCTTTTCAGGCAATTCAGTTCGTAGTTTTGCATTTAATCCAAAACTATAACTGATGAAAAAGGTCAGGGAGAAAAAGGATACCAACAGAAGTATAATGCCGATTCTCAGAATTTTTGAAAGTTCATCTCTCTTTTTGGAATGATTTCTAAGGAGAATAATAACAAAGAAAAACAAAAAAAGACCAGATATGAAAAAATGAGAAATGGAGACATCATCATAAAATTTGAATCTATAAAATTCTGTATAAATATCAATTTTTTGAACACCTTCAAACTTTACATATCCGTAAATAAAATAAGCCAGGTGTATGACTGCTAATACAGCAAAAGATTTAATCAGAAATAGTTTCAATTTTCTGTCCATATTATGATCTTTAAAAACAAGGTTTTAAGATAAGCATTTTTTTATATTGGATGGGGATAAAACGATGGTTGTACTCATCAATAAGTTATGAAAACGGGAAATCATTCATTCAATACCAGCTTCCAGCCTCCTGTTTATTGCTTCCAACTATAACTTTCTGATCTTAAATTTATTTTTTCAATATTTCCTGATACCACATTCTGCATCTCATTCGTTATGAATAACATCACTCATAAAACTTTATCGTTTTTTAACTCTAAAAACAGATTCCAGATACAAATAATATTAGCTTTTGATATTTAAATTATGTATTTTTGAGAAATTATTTTAATAGCGATGAGTAACATTGATGATAAGAAAAAAGCACTTGCACTAGTGCTTGACAAGTTAGATAAAACATACGGAAAAGGGACTGTGATGACTTTGGGAGATGATGCCGTAGACAATACAATAGAAGTAATTCCTTCCGGTTCTTTAGGAGTAGATATTGCCTTAGGAATAGGTGGATATCCAAAAGGAAGAATCATTGAAATATATGGTCCTGAATCTTCAGGTAAAACAACTTTGACCCTTCATGCTATTGCTGAAGCTCAAAAAGCAGGTGGTATTGCAGCATTCATTGATGCAGAGCACGCTTTCGACAGAACATATGCTGCAAAATTAGGAATTGATCTTGAAAACCTGATCATTTCTCAGCCGGACAACGGGGAGCAGGCTTTAGAAATTGCAGATAACCTGATCCGTTCAGGAGCAATTGATATCGTTGTGATTGACTCTGTTGCTGCGCTTACGCCAAAAGCAGAAATCGAAGGTGAAATGGGAGATTCTAAAATGGGTCTTCATGCAAGATTGATGTCTCAGGCATTAAGAAAATTGACTGCTACTATTTCAAGAACAAAATGTACTGTAATTTTCATCAACCAGTTGAGAGAAAAAATCGGTGTCATGTTCGGAAACCCTGAAACTACTACCGGAGGTAACGCTCTTAAGTTTTACGCTTCTGTAAGAATTGATATCAGAAAAGCGAGTGCACCGATCAAACAAGGTGACGAAGCTATTGGTAGCCGTGTGAAAGTGAAGATTGTGAAAAACAAAGTAGCACCTCCTTTCAAGCAGGCAGAATTCGATATCATGTATGGTGAAGGAGTTTCTAAAGTAGGTGAAATTCTTGATACTGCAGTAGATATGGGAATCGTGAAGAAAAGCGGTTCTTGGTTCAGCTACGAAGAGACTAAACTTGGTCAGGGACGTGATGCTGTAAAAGATGTTTTAAAAGACAATCCAGATCTTTCTGAGGAATTGGAAAACAAGATCAAGGAAGAAATGAAAAAGAAATAATTTTTCAAACAAAATAATGGAAAAGGCAGTCTTCGGATTGCCTTTTTTGTTTTTTTAAATGCAGATTTTTTTAACGCAAAGGGTTTCATCTGTATATCATAAGATCTTAAGAGAGCAAAGACGGAATCAATTTCATTGATTCTTTCTGAGCAAACGCATCATTTACCCCAAAACTTCATCAGTGATAAAGTCGCAATTCTTTGTATCCTTAAAATCAACTTTCGAATCTATTATTTCTTTGTGTTAAAATAATCTTTCAGGTTTTATTTACAATAAAAAAGAGGTCATTCCTTAGAACAACCTCCCTTTATCTTTTATATTTTTTTAAAATTATTCAGCAATTTTACCTTGCAGCTGGAGTGCTCCGGTTACCTTCATTCCTTTTGTAAGCGTTTCCAATCTCACATTCTCTTTATTAACAAAAGCATCGATGGTGAAGAAGTCTTCATTTTCTTCATTCGTGATCAGCTTCAATTTCAGAATATATCCTTTAACGCTACCGTCTTCAAGCAATTCTGTTTCCTTAAAGTCTACCAACTGAGCAATAAAATCAAAACATGCATAATTAGGAAGATCCTGACTTGGCACATAGGTCGTGAAGTCCTCACTCATTTTAGTGCCGTCTGGTAGATCATTATTCGTATGAACATCAAGAATGAAAACAATTCCGCTCACATTCACCTTCAGATGAGGCTGTGTCATATATCTGTTTCTGTTTTCAGCATAATCCGTAGCAAAGAACCAAACTCCGAAAGTATCTCTGGCCGGACCAGCAACAATCGCCTGTAAATTCAGTGCGTTTTCCCACTCTCTGATTGATCTTGTTTCAAAATCCAAAGTATAATCAGTTTTTACTTCCGGAATTATTGTGCTAAGCTCATCTGTAACAATGGTTTTGAATCTTACATCTTCAAATTCTGTTTTACTTTTATCCTCACCAGCTGGATCAGCAACCGTAGATTGCATTAAAACAGTGGTAAGATACTGACCGTAATCTTTAGTCTGGAAATTTTCGTGACCAAAAATCCCGCTCCATGTATTCACAAGATTATGGACATTTGATTTTCTGATGATAATTCCAGCTTCGTTAGTCGTTTCAGGAGCTGCAATTCCTTCTGTATTGGGGAAATAATCTCTGCCATCAACCAATTGATGATTCATAATCTCATTATTTTCTTCATGAGAAAACTCTGCAAAACCTTTATATGTAACATTTTGATTCTCGAAAACATAAGGAAGACCTGTTTTCGCTTTATCATCACCTGCAAAATGATACGCAAGAGAAATCCCTTTGAACTCCCCTTCCTGAATTGCCGGAGTATGATTTCCGTTATGATCAAACTGAGAATGATACAGGATCATATAAGATTTGATCTTTCCCGCCTGAAGTTCACTTTCAAACTTCTCTTCCATTTGCCCAATTGCCTGCTGTGGGGAAAGTGCATAAGCATCTTCTGTCACCATATAAGCAAAACCTTCTACCTCACCATTTTCTTTTTCAAAAGCAGAAATAGGAGTATATTCTCCTCTTAGCTGAAGTGCTATAGAATACACTATATAATCATTATAAGTCTTGATTTTTTCGTACTCACTATTTATCTTAGGCTCTTCTATTGGTTGTGAAGGGGTTTCCGGTATTGTTTCTACAACTTCTTCCACCACTTCCTCTACTACTTTTTCCTCTGGCATTTCCATTTCCTGAACCGGAGTACTTACATTTTCCTGACTGTTACTTTTCTTCTTAAAAAAATCAAAGATTCCCATACTGTTATTTATAATTGGCGGTAAATATAATAAAAAGCGACCAACAGATCTATCATAAAAAAATGCCATTGTGTCAGTTTATCCTTCTTCGATTTTTTTTTAAATATTTCTTAAAAAATAATCGGCGGAGCCTTGGGCTCCGCCGATTATTTTATCAATTAGGCTTATCATCTGTCAATTCAAATCCCCAATCTTTTCCTTTTTGGGTGGCCGGAACCCCTTTTGTCATCCAGGCCGGAGCTTTAGCACCTTTGAGATAATAATCAAAAAACTGCTGTTCACGGATTTGGATATCTTTTCTGTTCTGGCGCTTTACAAGATTATGATCATCCCCATTATAATTCAGAAGCCACACAGGTTTTCCGAGACGGCGCAATGCGGTAAACATTTCAATACCTTGGTACCAAGGCACTGCTCCATCTTTATCATTACTCATAATGACTACCGGAGTTTTCACTTTATCAATCATAAAAAGCGGTGAATTTTTAATATAAAGATCCGGCGCTTCCCATAGATTTTTCCCTAATCTGCTTTGAGATTTTTCATACTGAAATTGTCTGTTCATCCCTGAAGTCCATCGGATTCCTCCATATGCGGAAGTCATATTTACAACCGGAGCTCCACTCCATGCCGCTGCATACATATTGGTATGAGCAATAAGATAGGCTACCTGATAACCACCCCAGCTTTGTCCCTGGATTCCGATTTTAGTACCATCTACCCAAGAATTTTGCTTTAATTTTTCAACTCCGGAATTAATGTATTCCATTGCAGATTCTCCAGGGAAACCATCAATGTAAGAAATATCAGGAGTAAAAACCAGATACCCATTGCTCACAAAATAAGAAATATTTAATCTTGAAGGCGTTGGAGCCGGTGCTACATAACGGTTCATGTTATCCGAAAGTTTTTCATAGAAATAGACAATCATAGGATATTTTTTATTCGGATCAAAGTTTTCCGGTTTGTATAAAACTCCTGTAGATGAATTTCCTTTTGGCGTTGTCCAGTTTACCAGTTCGTCTGTGCCCCAATTATAATGGGTTTGCTGTGGATTTGTATCACTCAGCTTCTGTTGTTTTGAAAAATCGGATGTGGCAAAAATATTAGGAGAATCAGTATATGACTCTTTTACTAAAATATATTCTTCCGTATTTTTCGCTTTTTGAAGACTACGATATCCCCAAACATTTTCCATTTGAATCTTTACAGGATCAGAATTCGACTGAATGGAGGTTTTGAAAATTCCGTTCGCCTTAGATGTATTATCAAACGCTGACAAATAAATAGACGATTTTCGATTTAAACTTTTAATATCTTTATCTAAGTCGTAGGTATCAAATGTTATTTTATTTTTACGCCCAAATCCATTCGTGATATTTCTTGGCTTTTTCGAACCGTTTAGGAAAAATTCCCAAAGGTCGAAACGGTCTCTGATAATCACAGACTCATCATTATCCGTCCAGGAGGCAATTCCATAAGAACTTGGAAAATCAGGCATATCAAACTCCTCATCCACGAAGGAAACCGGCAATCCGCTACTCAATGGAAGTGTTTGCTTTGTTTTAATATTATAGCTCAACCATTTTCCTTTTTCTCTGTCAAAAATCACAACGAATTTTCCCAATGGAGACACAGCTACTGCCCCGTTCAGGTTTTGGATAACTTCCGTTCTTTCCCCTGTCTTATTATCGATAAGGAAATAGGTTTTCTTTGTTGAGCCCTCCCATTGTGAAGAAATACGGTTATTCAAACTTGTAATACCTAGCGCAAATTCTGCATTTCCTTCGTTGACCAATCGTAAAGTATCCAAATCCTCGCTGTCAATATTTCTAAAGAAATCCGGTTTTTCGGTTTGCATTACGGCAGCGTAAGATTTTTTCAAGTCATTTTTCAATTCCTTTAACTGTACCGTTTGCAGGTAATCATCTTTATAGTTCCAGATATCTACAACAGCATGGTCGTTTGCAATCATTGCAGTATCTTTTGCAATAGGCTTTGGGGCAACCCCAAAATACAGCTGCTTACCATTTTTGCTGAATAGAGGCAACCGGTTTTCAGAAATCACCCAATTCTTTTTCATTTGTGAATGATCATTGGTGACAATTTCTTTTTTATTTCCTTTAAAATTAAAGTAATACAACTGATACAATTTCACCAGATCATTCTGTGCTGAAGAAGTACCTACGTACGCCAATTGATTTCCTTCTTCATCAAAAGATAACTGTGAAAAATCGCCTTCCATTTCTGAAATTTTATTCACAGTTCCTTTTTGCAGATCGACAACCTGTACCGTTTGAAGGGTATACTTCTTTGGTTTTGATTTGTCAGTGACCTTTTTATCCTCAGATTTATTATTTAATGAATCTTTCTTTTCCTTTTTATCCTTGTTGATTTTCTCTTCAGGTTTTTTAGTCACAAAAACAAGCTGCTTGCCATTTTTACTGAACTCGTAGCGCACTACATTATCATATGTCGTCCTTTTTCCATCCAAAAGATTTCGCACCACCAATTGTAATGGTTTTGCATTTTTTTCTTCATCTTTCTTGTCGTCTCCATCATCTTTATCAGAATCGTCATCCGAAGATTTATCTTTTGTATTTTCCAGAAGATAAGCAACGTAAGAACCTGATTTTTCAGGAATTTCAAATGATTTTACATTAGGAATTTTCTCCGTTTTATCATTCAAAAAGTCAACTATTGCAAGGCTGTCTTTTGTTAATTTATTTTTTTTAAGCTTTTTATCCTTTACCGCTTTTATATCTTTATACAACGGACGGATTTGAAAAACAGCAAACCTGGAATCATTTGTAAAATCTACTTTTGTTCCTCTTGCAAACTTCTTTGAAGTTTTATTTTTAACCGAATATAAAAAAAGGTTAGGATTTCCTTCCTGGGCATCTACAGAATAGGCAACCCACTTTCCATCATTTGAGATTTTTCTCGAGCCTATATTTTGCCAATTGTCATAAACAGAATGGTCTAAAGGCTTTTTCTGCGCATACACAAAACAGGTCATGATGAGCAGAATAAAAACTGTACATTTCAACTTCATTTTTAAAGAATTTTAAGAATTAAAAGTAAGGTATTTCTTTGAAAAATCCACATGATACACCTATTTGATTATAAATCGAGAAAATGTCAATCTGTCACATTCTTATTCGTGGTATTTTTTTTGAGAAATATTATACAAATTAAAAAATCTAAAATATGATGACTAAAGGAAATATTAATGTATCTGTGGAAAACATTTTTCCACTTATTAAAAAATTTCTTTACAGTGACCACGAAATATTCTTAAGAGAGTTGATCTCAAATGCTACTGATGCAACATTGAAGTTGAAACATTTAACCAGCATTGGGGAAGCAAAAGTGGAATACGGAAACCCGAAACTTGAAGTTAAAATTGATAAAGACCAGAAAACTTTACGCATTATCGACCAAGGTATTGGTATGACTGGTGAAGAAGTTGAGAAATACATCAACCAGGTTGCTTTCTCAGGCGCTGAAGAGTTTCTTGAAAAATATAAAGATTCTGCAAAAGATTCAGGGATTATCGGGCATTTCGGTCTTGGATTCTACTCTGCGTTCATGGTTGCGGAAAAAGTAGAGATTATTACAAAGTCTTACAAAGATGAGCCGGCAGTACGTTGGATCTGCGATGGAAGCCCAGAATTTACTCTTGAGGAAACGACTGACAAAACTGACAGAGGTACGGAGATCATTCTTCATATTGCTGAAGATTCTGTAGAGTTTTTAGAAGAAACAAAAATCCGTGAGCTGTTATTAAAATATAACAAATTCATGCCTGTTCCGATCAAATTCGGGACTAAAACACATACACTTCCATTACCGGAAGATGCTCCTGAAGATGCAGTAGCTGAAACAGAAGAAGTAGACAATATCATCAACAATCCGGTTCCTGCATGGACAATTGCTCCAAGCGAACTCACCAATGAGGATTACATGAAGTTCTACCATGAGCTGTATCCAATGCAGTTTGAGGAGCCGCTATTCAACATCCACCTGAATGTTGATTATCCGTTCAATCTTACCGGAGTTCTATTCTTCCCTAAGCTGAGCAATAATCTAAATATTGATAAGGATAAAATCCAATTATACCAAAACCAGGTATTCGTAACGGATGAAGTAAAAGGTATCGTTCCTGATTTCCTGATGCTTCTTAGAGGAGTTATTGATTCTCCGGATATTCCGTTGAACGTTTCCCGTTCTTATCTTCAGGCAGATGGTGCTGTAAAGAAAATTTCATCTTACATCACGAAAAAAGTTGCCGACAAAATGGCTTCTTTAATCAACGAAAACCGTGAAGACTACGAGCAAAAATGGAACGATATCAAGATCGTAATCGAGTACGGAATCATTACAGAAGAGAAATTTGCTGAGAAAGCAGACAAGTTCACGCTGTACCCAACTACAGATGGTCAATATTTCCTTTGGGATGAATTGATTGAAAAAATCAAACCTATACAAACAGATAAGGACAACAAACTGGTTGTATTATACGCTACAAATGCCGATGAACAGCACAGCTACATCCAGTCTGCAAAGGATAAAGGATATGAAGTTCTTTTATTAGATTCTCCTATCACTCCACACGTTATTCAGAAACTGGAAACTTCAAAGGAAAATATTTCTTTTGCAAGAGTAGATGCAGATCACGTGAACAACCTGATCAAAAAAGATGAGCCGGTTATTTCAAAACTGAATGAAACGGAAAAAGAGTCTTTAAAAAAGAACGTGGAAGAAGCTATTCAGGATACTAAATTCACGGTACAGCTTGAAGATCTTGACAGCAACGATGCTCCATTTACGATTACCCAGCCGGAATTCATGAGAAGAATGAAGGAAATGCAGGCTACTGGCGGCGGCGGTATGTTCGGAATGGGAGGCTTCCCTGAGATGTACAATCTTGTTGTGAACTCAAACAGTGAGTTTTCTAATCAGATTTTAAAGACTGAGAATGCTGAAGAGAAAGATAGTCTGATCCAATATGCTTTGGATCTTGCCAAACTTTCTCAAAATTTACTGAAAGGAAAAGATCTGACAGATTTTATCCAGAGAAGCTATAAGCAACTTGAAAAATAATATACAAGAGACTGTTTCACTTTGAAGCAGTCTTTTTTTTTGTATGAAGAAGGTTGGAAAAACGCAACGGCGCTAGTTTTTTTTATATAATGTATCCTTTAGGGCGCAAGGATTTTATCTGCGATAAAATTTCATAGTCCTAATACTATAAGAATTAATTCTTGCTGAAAATCTTTGACTTTCTTGCGCTTTAAATATTTGTAATGCTTGGGAAATTTTTGCGCCCTTGCGTTTTCCAACAATCTAAAAACAGTCTGAAAATACCAATAGTTAATCTAAACCTTATAATTTTTAGTCTTGTCACTTACTAAATAATCCTTAATCAATCGGAAGTTATTATAAAATGAACAACTAGCGCGAAGAATATTTTCAACAATTAAATCAGATAATACTTATGTTTTTAAATTTAGTTTCATTTTATTTTTAATCTTATTCTTTAGCACATACTTTTTTCTACTTTTTATTGTATAGCTTATGCTTTTTCGCCATTTTTGTATAAAATGTCGGTCATGCAAAAAGAAAAACTACGCTTCATCAGAAAGCAAAAAGGCTATACTCAACAGCAGGTAGCTGACTTTATCGCTACAGATGTATCTAATTACAGTAGAAAAGAAAGCGGTGATGTGAGAATTATCTCTGATGAATGGGAAAGGATTGCCCGTTTTTTAGAAGTTCCCGTAGAGGAAATTTATGAAGAGGAGGAAGCTAAAGTAATTGTCAATAATGATCATCCGATATTTAATGATAGTTCCACTTCAGCAGGAGCAATCAATAATCTGAATAATTATGATAATATTCCGGGATCTATTATAGCAAACCTGCAAGGCTATATTACTCTGTTGAAAGAAGAAAATGAAAGATTGAAAGAGGAGCTCAAAAATTATCCAGGTACTTTAAAGATAAAAAAATAAATAAGCTTTATCAAGATATTAACAATAATAGAGAATCCAGCGGCTTCGCCGCTGGATTCTCTATTATAATCTGTCAATTGCTTTTAAAATTTCTTCCTTATTGTTCATCATTCCTTCCAGATGGTCACCTTTTGACTCAATAAAAACCTTAGCTCCGGATGAAGTATTGTCAAAAACCAGTTTCCCCTGTTCATAAGGAACCGTTTTATCATCCTTTGCCTGAATAACCAGTACCGGAAGTTTTCCTAAAGCCTTGACATCTTCTTTGGCTGAATAGGGAGAAACCAATGTTTGCAAAATAAAATCTTTATACTGTGGTGTAAAATGTGCCGCAATATCTGTGAAAGAGGCCATTGGACAGTCTAGAATAAGTCCCGAAATCTTCGACGTATTATTTTTGGCAAGATGTGAGGATATCTGAGTTCCTAAAGATGCTCCGTAAATGTAAATTTTCGTGTTTTTAATATCATTTCTCTTACTCAGTTCATCAAAAAACTTTTGTCCGTCTTCTGCCACATTTTTATGGGTCGGCTTCCCGGTTGATAATCCATATCCTCTTAAATCAATCATTACGACCTGATATCCTGCATCTACTAAAGGCTTTGTCATGAATTGATACGTAGTAACATTTCCCGCAGCGCCATGGAAAAAGAAAATGGTCTTCTTAACCTCTTTTTGTTTTGGTTTTGCGATGAAAGCAGTAATAATATTATCTTCTACCGGAAATTTAACAGAGTCTGAGATTTTCATTTCAAAAGGCTTCATTGTCTTATTGGGCTGATAAAATCTATCATCCATCTGTGCTTTTAAAAATACTGCCAGAAAAAGAAATACCAGGGTAAGAATTGAGTTTGGTTTCATGTTATTTGTTTTTAATGATGAACCAAAGGTATTGTGACGGGCAGCCATTTGAAAAAATATATACCCGAGCTGTAGATTTTCTTATCCGAATCGTAAAAATTCAATATTTAAATTTCACTCAACGGATCCCAAAATAGTTTTTTGAAATTTTTTATTCTGAAATTTTCAATAGTAATCCCTTCAGCTTCAAGTTTTGCCTGAAATTCCGGAACAGATAATACTCCTGAACTGGAAATAACGCGATGGGCAGGAACATCTTTCGGGCATCCCCCCATTGCTTTTCCGACATGTCTGGAATGATTAGGATAGCCAACTGCTTTTGCTATGGCACCATAAGTAGATACCCTTCCTTTAGGAATAAGCCTTGCCACTTCGTATACCTGTTGTTTGAAAATTTCGTCCATATCCCTTTATTATTTTTTAGCCGACTATCTTTTTTGCATCATTTTTGAACTATTATAGGTTCGATGATGTTTCATTAAAAGATAAAGATATGAAAAAATCATTTTTCAGGCTGTTGAATGCAGTCAATAAAAAGATTCTCCCGAAGCTGAGTAATAAAGATCCTAATCATCTGACTAAGATTGAAAAGGGAGTTCTAGCCTATCGTTATTTTGTGCTGGTAAATTCGTTGGATTGATTTTTATTTTCCCACGGATTGCACAGATTTTCACAAATGCTTATATATGTTATTGGAGAACGCAAAGGCGCAAAATTATTTTAATTGCTATGTGTTGTAAGGCGCAAGGATTTTATCTTCGATAAAATTGTATACTGCATAGTTTATTTAGTCTCACGCTGATTTTGCAGATTACACACATTTTTATACTATCTAAGTAATCTCTGTGATCTGCGAGAAATTATACACCACATATTTGAACCGTTAAGATCATTTAAGTTGTAAAGAATATTAAGGGAAATAGCTAAAGCTATTTTATGTAGCTATGTGCTTTATTTTCATCAAAGATGAAACTTAACTATTCTTATTATTTTCATTTATCTTAATGCTTTAAATAGTTTTACATTTATTTTTCCCAAACAAATAAAAAGCGCTTCAAATGAATTGAAGCGCTGATATTGTAATCTCTTTTGAGAATTGTGTTCTTAGTTTTCTAAGATATAAGAGAACATCAATGGTGCACAGATTGTTGCATCACTTTCAACGATGAATTTCGGTGTAGTGATATCCAGTTTACCCCAAGTAATTTTCTCATTAGGAACTGCTCCTGAGTAAGAACCGTAAGATGTTGTAGAGTCAGAAATCTGGCAGAAATAAGACCAGAAAGGAATGTCGTGCATTTCCATATCCTGATACAACATTGGTACTACACAGATTGGGAAATCTCCTGCGATACCTCCACCAATCTGGAAGAATCCAACTCCTTTTCCTCCTGAATTTTTAGTATACCAGTCAGCAAGGTAAGTCATATATTCGATTCCTGATTTCATTGTAGTTGCTGTAAGTTCTCCTTTGATACAGTAAGAAGCGAAGATATTACCCATTGTAGAATCTTCCCATCCTGGTACTACGATTGGCAAGTTGGCCTCTGCAGCAGCGATCATCCAAGAGTTTTCTCTAGGAATTTCATAGTATTGCTCCAATACTCCTGAAAGGATCATTTTGTACATGAATTCGTGCGGGAAATATCTTTCTCCTTTAGCTTCTGCATCTTTCCAGATCTCTACGATATGCTTTTGTAATCTTCTGAAAGCTTCTTCTTCAGGGATACAAGTATCTGTAACTCTATTTAAACCTCTTTCCAAAAGATCCCACTCATCCTGAGCAGTCAAATCTCTGTAATGAGGAACTCTTTCGTAGTGAGAGTGTGCCACAAGGTTCATTAAATCTTCTTCAAGATTGGCACCTGTACAAGAGATAAAATCTACTTTCCCCTGACGGATCATTTCAGCAAGAATCTTCCCCAATTCAGCAGTAGACATTGCTCCTGCTAAAGTAATCATCATTTTCCCACCATCTTTAAGATGTGCAACATATCCTTTAGAAGCATCCACCAATGCAGCTGCGTTGAAGTGCAGGTAATACTTTTCTATGAATTCAGTTATCGGTTTGCTCATTTTTTTAATTTTTGCAAAGATAAAACTTAAAAACGGAATGCAGTCAAAGCACTTCAAGAAAGTACCATAGAGGGATCTTTTTTTATCATTTGTTAAATTGCATTTGTTGGAAACGCGAAGGCGCAAAGAGCTTCATGCGTTATGAAAATTTTAAGGCACAAGAAAATCTTAGATTTTCAGCAAGGGGAAACATTAAATTTTCATTCAAATCATACAGATTGTGTAGTTGTTTATGTAAATCAGCGTAATCTGCAAAATCAGCGTGAGAAAAAATAAACGATGTGATACACAATTTTATCAAAGATAAAATCCTTACGTTTTCCAACATTAAGTCTATAAAAAAGCGCAGCCCATACGAGCCACGCTTTCATTGTAATTTAACCTAATAGCATTCAACAGGAATTTATCCTGCCCAGGTTTCTACTTTAAGGATCTCAATCTTCCTTTCTCCATCTTTGAAAGGCCAGTCGATAACATCTCCTACTTTATATCCTACTACTGCAAGGGCAATATCCGATAGTATGGAGTGCTTATTCTTTTTGAGCTTTGCTTTGGTAGAAGGCACAAAAATATATTCGTGTTCAAAATTTAATGTATGATCTTTTAAGGTTACTTTCCTCTCAACTGTTACGATATCAGCTGGCAGATCTCTTCTCAAGACTTGTTTTGCTTTTCTAAGTTCTTCAGTAAGTCTTTTTTCTTCTCCGATGCTCACTTTTTTTCTTCTGAGTCTATCTTTTATAGCATCATAAATTCCGGTGGTTACAATAATCTGATTGGACATTTTCTTCAATTTTTTTTTTAATTAAAATGCAGTTATTCCCTAAAGATCCAATGTAGAATCCAGGCATATGACAGCCTCCTTCTATAGAAAACCGCAAAAACAATAAATAAAAATTCGGAGTGATTCCCTGTCTTGAATCCTGACAGGGCTTAATTGATAAAGTCCTTAGAACTTTTTAGAAAAGAATCTGTGTGAAGATAAAGTAACGACAGCAACAATCCTGATTGTCGGCTTCCTGCTGATAAAAAGATTGTTGCTGCCATTATTATGAGATATTTTGTAATCTTTACAAATATACTATTTAAAAACGGAATGTAGCGGCTGCACTTAAAGTAACTCTATGCAAACCTTCTTTTTGATCATCATCAAATTTGTATGTTACCCCGTTGAACTTCATTTTATTCAGCGTACCACCACTTAATCCTACTTTTGGTCCTATCAGGAAATTCTTGCTGACCTGATATTGATAACCAAGATCTATTTCTGCCCCTAAAGTACTTCCCGTACCTTTCACATTTCCTGTTTTTGTAGTATAAGACATAACTCCCAGCGCCACATCTGCAAACATTTTATGTCTTGTAGGTAAATGATTATTTGAAATGAGTCCGGAGAATCCGAAAAATGTAATATTATCTTTTGTAGTCACAGGAACAGAGACAGGCATCCCATTTACATATCCAAGCATAAACCCATCACTGGATGCGCTGTAGTGAGAATATTTCAAACCAAATGCAAGCCCTCTACTCACCTCGTAATGGGCTGCAATATCAAAGTTCAACCCATTTTTCAGATCTTTTACATATTCCTTTTCTTCCTTGCTAAGCCCTGAAATTGTTTTTGCTGTTCTCCATGCATAGCCTACGGAAGGTCTGATTGAAAATTTTTGAGCAAAAGATATGATGGAGATTGAGAATACCCCAAGTGTTATTAATTTTTTTATCATGGTTTTAAAAGTTTTCGGCAAAAATAAAGTTTTCTGCGGGAGAAACAAGTTTAAAACCTAAAACGTCTGTTTTCTTTTTTATCCGAAATCTTTTTCTTGTTATCCAGTCTTTTCTGTTTCTGACCTTTTGAAGGTTTTGTTGCCGTTCTTTTTTTAGGAACGATGAGTGCTTTGTTGACGATTTCAATTATTTTCTCAATCGCTTTATTTTTATTCATCAACTGGGTTCTGCTTTCGGAAACTGTCAGAAATAAAAAACCTTCTGCATTGATTCTATTTTTTACTTTATTCTGAATCAATATTTTTTCATCATCATTAAAAAATTCTGAGGCATCTACTTTCCAAAGTACAGTAACAGCAGTCTCCACTTTGTTGACATTCTGCCCTCCTGCTCCACTGCTGCGGGAAGTTTTGAAACTGAGTTCTTTTGAAAAGTCTTTCATTGTTTTATTTTTTTAGAATCAAGATTCAAGAGCCAAGAATCATGATACATGCTAGAGATCTATGTTTATATTTTTATACAGTTCTATTCTGTTTACTTTTCCGTTGGGCGTCCGAGGAATTTCATTGATGAAAATAATTTCTTTCGGTTGATGGAAATTTTTCTCAAATGGTATTTCCGAAATTTTTCTGATCACCTCATCAGACTCCACTCCTTCTATTACCAATATCAGTTTTTGCCCCAGGCTTTCATCCGGTAAACCGAGAAATACAGCTTCGTTTGGGAGTTCTTTTTTTACCAATACTTCAAGGGCTTCCGGAAAAATTTTCGCTCCTCCAGAATTGATAACGTTGTCAATTCTTCCAAGAAATTTAAATTGTTTTCCATTTACAACATCAACTAAATCATTAGTTTGCAATTCTTCAGCATTCACATTAGGAGCGAATATCTTCAGGCATCCTCTATCATCCAGCGAGATGGATACATTTTCAAAAGCGGTGAAATAATCTTCCTGCTCCGGCACCAATTGTTTTAAAGCGATATGAGAAAGCGTTTCCGACATTCCATAGGTTTCAAAAATACGGTTTGAAGTACTGAGGTTCAACTGTAGAATTTTATTTTTCAGACTTTCTGAAACTGCCGCACCCCCAATGATTAAATTTTTAATCAGATGAAGTTTTTCCAATGAGTTTTCTACCTGAAGTGGAGTCATAGCACAAAAATCTATTTCTTCCTCTAAGTTCTCAACAGGTTTCAGAGAAGGTTCTGCAATTTTTAATTTCAATTTTCTTTCTACTGAGCGGACAATCATCATTTTTCCCGAAATATATTCTACAGGCAGACAGAGTAATGCCGTGTTACCTTCTTCCAATCCCAAAAAGTTGCACGTCATCACTGCAGAATTGATCATTTTCTTTTTCTCAATTTCAAAAATTTTAGGAATGCCCGTAGAGCCAGAAGTCTGTACATTCACCCCTGTTTTTTCTGAAAACCATTCTTCGAGAAAAATTTTCACTTTTTTTTCAAATTCAGTATTAAATGATAAATTATTAATATTGAGATTATTGAAGTCTATCCGCATATTTTCCATAAATAAAATCCACAGTAAATTTAAAAAAAAAAATCAAAAATCCTTGTATATAAATAAAAAAGATGTAAATTTGCACCACCAAAATAAAACAGACCTATAGTGTAACGGTAACACTCCGGTTTTTGGTACCGTCATTCGGGGTTCGAATCCCTGTGGGTCTACAAACCATCCTTTTCAAGGATGGTTTTTGTTTTTATGATTCATCGAATATTTTTCATTCAAAATTCATCGTCCTGAATTTAATTTCCCAGCAAAAAGTTCTTATCTTACTTCAATGAGCCCGGAAATAGAAAAATCAAATTCTATTTTTTCATGTAAAACAGCAGAAAATTGAAAGAAGATATTTGTAAATAAGAAAAAAATATATAAATTTGCATCACCAAAATAAAACAGACCTATAGTGTAACGGTAGCACTCCGGTTTTTGGTACCGTCAGTCGGGGTTCGAATCCCTGTGGGTCTACAAACCATCTTTTTAAGGATGGTTTTTTTTATTCCTTCTTTTATTATCTGATTAAATTCTTATAAAAAACTATAACCTATGAAAAAACATTATTTCTTATTCTTTTCAATTTTCACCATTTTTTTGAATGCACAAAGCATTAGTTTAGATCCTACATTTGGAAATGGTGGGTATTGCATGTATGATGATTATAGAGAAGTATCGGATGCTGTAATGCTACCGAATGGTCAATTCATTACTGCAACATCAACAGGGTCTATCACGATTAGAAAGGTAAACCAAAGTGGAATTCTTGATACATCTTTTGGAACAAAGAATTATGACATGGGTAGCAATTCATCAGATAAAAGCGAATCCATCAAAAAAATTGTTTTAAATAATAATAAAATATTGATCTACGGAAGAGTAAATGCCACTCCTACCCACAGCTTATATGATCTTTTTCTGACCAGAATTAATCTGGATGGTTCCCTGGACACCAGTTTTGGTACTAATGGCTTTACCACTCAGTCTGTGAGTCAAAATGGTACAACAGATGATATTGCGGTAGATCAGAATGGCAACAGCTATCTTCTTATTTCCAACATGGGTTCTTATATGATAAAAGTAAATTCCAATGGAGTGATTGATACTAATTTCGGTACCAACGGGAAGTTATCGCTTAATACGTTTTATCCCCGAAAGTTTTATATCCAAAATGATGGGAAACTGGTCATGGCAGGGACTAAAACCAACACATTAACCTACACTGAGGATTCTTACATTGAAAGAAGGCTGCCTGACGGTACCTATGATTCTACATTTGGCAGCAATGGATCTGTTTTTATTCCTAATACGGAAGGTTCTGCAGTCAAAAATTTTGAATATGATTATGCAAATAATTCCATTCTGGTATTACATCAGAAAAGTTCTCCCTACCGAGGTACTTTCTTTTTATCTAAAATTCAAATTTCAGATGGTGCTTCTGTTTCTGGATTTGCTAATAATGGAAGAACAGCTAATTATAACTTTACCACTGCAGAAGAGCTGCAATTAGGCCAAATTACTGTATTACCCAATTCAAAAATAGTAATAATGGGGGCTATTATGAATATGTACAATGGTACCCCAAACCTTATTTATCAATTATTTGTAACTAGACTGAATGCTAATGGAAGTATAGATTATACCACTTCCAGCAACGGTTTTCAGTATTTTATGGCTGCCCCCCCCACTACATCACTAAGAGCTGACTATATTAAAAAGTTATTTAATCTGAATGACGGTTCACTTGTTCTTTGCTATTCCGGAGGGAGTGTAACGCATGGTTCTAAGTCATATTTGACTAAATTCAATAGTGGATTTCTGGGAATGGATAATGTTTCTGCTAAAGATGAAACTAATACTTTTACCCTTTATCCTAACCCGGCGGGTGATAACATTACGATACAAAATAAGAAATACACTAGCGAAAGTTTTGAGTACAGCATTTTTGATCTATCCGGGAAAAAAATTCAAAGCGGTTCTTCAATATTCAATGAACAAATGAATATTCAGAGATTAGAAAAAGGGAATTACATCATCCAATTTGAAACTAAAAAAGGAGATAGACAATCTTTGAAATTAGTGAAGAAATAAAAGCAGCTATCATTTCTATAAAATATAAACCATCCTTTTGAAGGGTGGTTTTTTATTATTATTTATGATTCTATTGTTCCTTTTTAAGCTAGATAGGTATAATAGGAAACTTATATTCCAAAAAAAATCTGCTCAAAATAATTTTGAGCAGATTATCTAATGTTTATATGTTCTTTAAATAATAATTAAATTGTAGAATTAAAAGTAAAATATTTATAAATATGATAAAATATATACCATATTTCTTACTTAACCAAAAAAACAAACTTGCGAATACAGGATTAAAAAACATGTAAATAACATAAAATCCATGATAATCAATGTTCAATTTAAATATATTATGAAATTGATTATTAAAATATATCCTCATATTATCATCTTTGAAAAAAAGCTTCAAAATGAACATACCTACATAAGTTAGCAAATATACTACTGCTGTTATTTTTTTAAAAACTACCACCGCCTAAATATTTATTTGTTTTATTATCAAAGAATTTATATATATTTATCCCGGAACCACCATGAACAGGCAAACTCACTCGGATTGAGACCGCACTCACTCCTTTACCTGCCGAGTTTCCATGTAATTTATCATAGTTATTCTTTACATTTCCTAACATCTCCAGATATTTTGACAAGTCATCACCTGTCAAATAAATATGAGTTCCTATAAATGTTTTAACAGAAAAAAGCTTTATAAGTTTTGAAAAATCTCCTTTAAAAATGTCTACAACATAATCTTTTAGCCCGGCAAAATCTGTTGGTGCAGCACCAATAATCGCCCCTGTCTGTTTTATATATTCAGCATATTTTCCTAATTCTTCTTGTTGTGATTTAACATATTCATTAAATTCAACTTGTGTCATTTTTTTCACAGTAGTCTTAGAATTAGGACCATCCCCAGGACCATATAAAGTATGTCCTACATGATTTAATCCTGCAACGACTCCTCCAATCACTGCACCTTGCCAGAAGTTACCTCCGGTGAGTTCAGCTCCAACACCACCAGAAAACGCACCAAAAATTACAGTCCCTACAGCACTTTTAGCAACTGCTCCAAAAGCAGAAGCACCTAAACTACCAAAAAAGCCTGATGCTGCAGAGCTCAAAAACGCATCTCCTTGTACCGAACTCAATATACCTTGTGCAATAGCATGAGTTCCTGCTTGTACCATAGCAAGTCCTACATTTCCAATAGACTCTTTAAGAACCTGTGATACGGCGGTTATACATCCTCCCGCTCCGGTAAATAAACTCCCTATCCCAAAAGTAACAGCTCCCGAAACAGCTCCTGTAAAGGTTGCCTTAAAGGCTCCTAATAAGTTCCACTGGTCAAAGTTCCCTGTTACTGCAAGACTTAATGTATAAGCAGCTAATCCTACAGCAGCACCGATAATTACAGCTTTTACAAGAGCAGCTACCGTAATTGCAGCTAATGTAAAGATTTCTTCTCCAGTCGGATCATTAAACATGAGAGGATTATTCAATACATATCCATACTTATTGTAATTCTGTGTATTGGTTGGATCCTGAATATTTTCATCTGCATTTAAGAACCTTCGTAGTAATGGATCATATAATCTTCCATTCATATGAATAATTCCTACTTCTGCAAAATGCTCATGGCTGGTATACCCTCTTTCTAGTAATAGTGCAGTGCTATTAATACTATTTTTATCTGTAATAATTTGCCCGCTGCCTATCTGAAGATGAGTAAAGTTACCCCATGCATCAAAATGCCTTTGCTCCAGTTTATTTCCTGCTTCATCACTAATAGCTAAGATACTGCCTAAATAGTCCTTGTGCAAGAATTTATATGAACCACCAGATTCTTCATAGTTCTTTATGTAAACAATATTACTTTCATATGGAGAGCCTCCTATATAAAGAATATGTTTTTCTTTACCGGATGTATTGTCTTTTATGATTTCAAAACTTCCATCTTCACTATAAAACTTAGTAAATTTCCCTTCTTTGTCTGCATCGAAATTTCCACCATAGGTAACTCTTTGCCTCATGCTTGTCAATCCATACTGGAAAGCAACATCACCTTTTTCACCGTCAATAAAGACAGGATCATTATTTTCATTATAGGTAATGCTTTGAATAAGATCATTGTTATAGTTTTGAGTTCCGGCAGCATTTAGGGTCATTCCCGTAGCCTGATAAATCTTAGAAGAGTTTTCATATTTTATAGTTCCTACCTGATCATTTTCTATTATTCTTCCTTTAGCATCATAAACGTTTCTATTTGGAGGAGTAATACCCGTCACAGGATCTGTCCAACTTACAAGTCTGTTATTGTCATCATAATTGAACGATTCTAAAATATTGAAATCACCTGAAGTTCTTCTGCTTTTCAACTCATTTTTAATTCCATCAAAGCTATATCCGAGATCCAAAATTCCGGATTTGACTTGTGATGAATGATTAACACTCATTAAAAATCCGTTACCATCATAGGCATTAGTAATATTAGCAGCTCCAAGTTTAGAGCTAAGAACCTGTCCTCTTGCGTTAATATCTTTTATTTCCCATAATACCTTACCAGAATTCTTATCTTTTATCTGAGATAATGCTCCATTCCAATCATTATAAACATTTTCGATATTTACCTTTGTAAATACGCCTGATGAATAAAGGCTTTTTTCATAAGTAATAACTTTTCCTTTGTCATCATAGGTAATCCCTTTCTGAATAAAATATTTACCGTTACTACTTTCTGAAGATGATAATACTCTTCCCTGCTGGTCAAAAGAAATGTTTGAGCTATAAGATTTTCCTTTGGAGGTTCCATTTTTGGCGATTACTCTTCCTTTATTATCGTAAGTATAAGTAATTATTTTATCAGTAGCCTGACCGTTATCTACAGTAGAAATTTCTTTCTGGCCAATCAGTTGTCCTAAATTATTGTAAGTAAACTCCTTTATTCCTTTAGGGCTGGTTGTTTTCTTAGGTTGCCCCAATCCATTATATTCATATTTGTATAATCCGTTGGATGGATCATTAAATTCTGATTTACGACCCCAGCTGTCATATTTAGTAGTAACAATATTCTCTGCATATTGCGCTTTCACCTGTTCACCTGCAGCATTATATGAAAAAGCTATGTTTCCACCTTTATCTGAAGTAGAAACTACATTTCCTAATACATCAACTGTTTTAGTTGTAGTTCTTCCATATCCATTTACTTCAGTTACAGAAGTAATGTTACCCGACACAGAAGATTCCATTTTTTTTCCGGTGAAAGAAGTAATAAGCCCCTGAGGATTAACTTTTGCTAATCCAATAGTTATTACCTTAGCCGGAAAAACAGTATCATCATAAGTGTTAACATTCCATTGAATATCACTTGGCAGTTCTTCAGAAGCCTGATCAAAATAAGGTTCACTATCGCGGATTTTTCTTCCTAATACATCATATATTGAATAGACTGCAACATATTTACTCTGTCCAAAACTCTTGGTTACTTTTTTATATTCCTGCCCTAATCTATTGGTATATTTTTTTGAAATATTTCCATCGGCATCATACTGAATCAAAGTGATATTAGAATTAGTATCTCTTATGTACTGATACGTTGTACTACCTCCTAAATTGGTTTTCGATTTTAAAAGTTTCCCCCACTTATCATAAACATTCTCAAGAGTATTCCCTAATGGATCTGTTTGTATTGTGATTTGTCCCCAATCATTATAATCAATATTAGTTTCAAGTCCAAGATTATCAGTTTTCTTTACTACAAATCTTCCTTTTGGATCATATATAGCACCTGTGGTCTGGGTTAAAGCATCTATGCTATTACTGGTTACTGTTTTTATCACATTACCAAATCCGTCGTAATCATAAGTATCTAATGCATAACCAGTATTATCTCTGTTCCATGTTTTCGCCGTTTTAGGTAAGTTTCCATCATAGGAATATTCAACTTTTGCAGACTTCATATCTCCATATGCCTGTACTGTATTAGTCTGTGACTTTAAACGACCAATAAAATAATCAGAACCTGAAGCTGATAGATTATGATTATAATCAAAGGAGGACGTTGTTATAGCATAATTGTTATTGACATTAGATATTGTTTGTGAAAGAAGATAATAATCTCCGTATATAATACTATCTGTTGTAAGTGTATTTGTTAAAAAGTCTTTTGTAATTGTAGATTTTGGTACCAGAGCAGTTACAATCTTTGATTTTTCTACCCCCGCAGTATTGGTAATTACCTGCCCATTTAAAAGCTCATCTTTCTGATAACTTGTAGATTTAAAATTTAAAAGTTCATTGTTGTTTTCAGAAATATTTACTGGGAATATCTTATTCTCATCATTAGTTTTTATAGACCATTCTTTAAGGGTTACCCCTTCATTTAATGGATCTATTTCCGCTCCTGACCATATTTTTGTATTTTCAAAACCATCTGCATACCATGTAGAACGAGCAGCTTGCCTGTACCCAATAACACCCTTACCATGAAGATTAACAATCAGATCCCTATATTTGAAATCCTGTTTTCTTCCTTCTTCTTTAAGCTGAGTAACAATAAAGCTTTGAGGCATATGCTCTACCTGAACATATGGATAGGTCTGAATCGTGGTTGGTTTGTAAAACTTAGGTGTATTGTTATCATTAGCATCTATTTCATTATATGTAATTTCAGTTTTTATTCCTCCCTGATTAATTGCATATATTCTCTCTCTGTTTTTTATATCATAGTAAGTATAACGAAATAAATGATTTTCGACTTTTACAAAAAAGACATTCTCTTCTTTATTGATGCGAAGTGACACATTCATTGGAATCCAATGAGCGCCAATCTGGGAAACCATACTCCATGGATCTTCCTCATATTTTGTTTCAAATTTAATATTACCATTAATATCAGCTCCTGCTGATTCGATCACCTTGAATCCTCTTCTTGAATCTAAATCACCACAACATTTATGAGCTTTAAAAACCTGAGATTCAAAACGAACCAGATCACTTTTCCCATCACCATTCAAGTCTTTAGCAAAATGCCAGATAGCTACTGTTCTTTTATAAGTATTGTCAACAAGTGTAGGCTCTTTAGTGTAATATGAAAAATTATCAAAATTCTGAATGGTAAATGAAAGGTCATTGTTTCCTGGAGCAGGTGTTTTACCAGAATTCACATATAATTTCCAATTAGACGTTTCCGTACCTTGTGGAACCATAAAATCCATTTTCCCATCTCCATTGAAGTCTCCAAAAACCATCCCAGCCTTTTCTCCGTGGTAAAGTACAGAATTTGATTTCATTACGTATTTCCCAGCTTCATTAAGCACGAAAGAGTTACTACTAACCCAATCTTTCAAGACTTCAACAAGATTCTCTTTCCCATCTCCGTCAAAGTCCATCGCTACCCCTTCTTTCAAAAGATCTCTTGGGCCAGAGCCAACCCAATAAGCATCATTTTGTGATGTGTTCGGATTCACAATATAGTAATCAAAGCTACTATATGACTCTACAGGTCTATGTATGGGTACAGTAGGTCCACCTACCATTACTTCAGGATCATCATTCGGGCCATTATAAGGATAAATAGTAGTAATACTTTCTACCGAAAATAATACCTCTGAAAGACCATCTCCGTTTGCGTCTATATCTCTGAATTCTCTTATATAAGATCTTATAGTGTAATAATCAGCAGTAGGATTGTCTCTAGGTTCATCATATTTTTTATCATATAAGGATGATGGTACTGTTTTAGATTGATTAAGAACATACTGTGCATTTTCCAGTACATACTTATCAAACTTTATCTGATTTGATTCTGTTTTATGGGTGTATAGAGATTTTACAGGTCTCATTTTATCATTAACCAGTGTTGCGTTGATCGCTAAAGCACCTGTTAAATTTATATCAGAAACCCTTACTTTCTTTGCCCCAAAGAAATTGTTGTAAGTAATATAAGTTCCGGCTACAGTAGGCTGTATATAATCGCCTTCTCTTTCACAACGTCCATAATCATCATATTGTAAGCATTCATAATAGCCATCTGCTGAAGACTGATAAGTTAAAAGGTCTAAATATCCATCTCCATCAAAGTCTGCAATATTTTTACTATCTAAGTTTAGATTATTAGAAATTTCAGAACTTTTAATTGTAGAATTATCAGGTTTTCTATCAAATTTTATAGGATTTGCAGATTCTCCATTTGCATTAATTTCTGTAATAGTATCTACAAACTGATAACTCGTATTATTATTAGTGTATTCTATTTTATAGCTTTTAAATGCACTTGAATTAGATTTAACAACAATTTCATTAAGAAGTTTGTCCTGATTATAATAATACCCTTGATGATAAGAGATTTCTTTTACCGTTCTCTCAACATTATAGTTAAACTGAATTTCATTAAAGTGAGGCTTATTCAATTTTTCATTTCCTCCCCATTTAATTAATTTAATTTTACTTACATCTCCGGGAGTAACAGTTTGTGACGTTATATAGCTATTTTTCTCATACTCATAGGTAATATAATTCCCTTGAGCATCCATCCACTTTACAATATTGTATTCCATGGAAGTTCTGCCCGCATTTGCATGTCCAGGATCATCATACACCGTATCTCCATACCATGCCTGAGATCCATCTTCAAATGTAACATGAAATAGCATTGGTCCCTGAATTCCATTTCTGGAACCTAAAGATTTAATTTTAAGATTTGAATATTTTTCGGTTACATATTCTGCTCCATTTTTACCATACTCACCAGATTTTAAAATCAATCTTTGTCCATTAAAGCTATAATAATCGGAATAATCCATCATTATTTCCTTCGCTTCCTTGTCTTTGTCTATGTTTCGTCCCATTCTAGAAATGGAAGTAATCCCTGTTAAGTTCCACCCGTATCCAGCTATCCCATTACCGGCACCACTGGTATAAACCAGATTTACCTGAGGAGCAACTGTCTTTATTCCAGGAGGCAAGGCAATAGGTAAAGTAAACTGTAATTGTCCACCCCCATTTACCTCCATTTTTCCTTTTGTATCGTGAAAACTTTGTTTATCCGGAGCTGTTGTTCCACTTGGATTGTTCGCTCCGGCATTTGAGTTAGCAGGCCCTCCTCCAGGATTTTCCGTGGTGGGGCCAATTTTTGCTACAAAGGAATTTGAAACCCCTGCTTTAGCATGGAATCCCTGAGCCATTACCACCGTCTGTGGATCCTGAACCGTCCGGGATACCGTTTCTGTCTGATACAGTATGGTCTGTGAAAAAACCAACACTGAACAAAACGACAGCATCAATGATGAAAAAAATTTCATTTTAGTGTTTATAATGATGTTTAATAAATTAGAAATAATATCCTGAGTAAAGAATAATGATCCGATACTCTTATCTTTAAGAATTTCCTCTAAGTCTATCTTTTGGTAACGTTTCTACCAAAGACTCTTCCATCTTTTAGAGTGAAACGGAGAATATAAACTCCCCAATCATATCCGGTCATATTGATTTTGACCTGACGATTCAGTTCTGGAATATTCTGTTGCTGGAATTTCCAATGTACAGTACTATGTTGATAGAGAGAAACAGATTCTATAAGCCCATCTACTTCTTCAGTCCAGTCAATTGTCAGATAATCATTTACCGGAACTGGATAGAGTCTTATTTGTTTCCAGAATGCTGTTTCATCCATAACAGAAGTTTGTTGTGTAACTACAGCTATTTTTGCCTGTTCCTGTAATTTAGCTTCTTTTGGAGCTATCTCTTCTGCTTTTTTACCAGCAGCATTAGTTCCTCTGTATCTTTGGTTTCCAGCTTCATCATATTTGAAGTAAACTTCTGTTTGTGAAAAGCCAAAAAAGCCTATTAAAAGAGAAAATAATGAAAGTAATTTTCTTTTCATTTTTTTACTTTTTTGTATTTAAAAGTACTTGAACCTGTCTTTTCAGTTCTTGAATTTCTTCTGATTGAGATTTTAAAATTTTATTTTCGTTCTGAAGTTGTTTAAGCTGTCTGTTTTGTTCAATTGAATAAAGAGTAAGCTCTTCTATTTTTTGCAATAGCTTAATCTGAAATTCACCAACATTTACACCTTCTTTTTCCATCATCTTGGCCGAAGCAATTTCAGGAAGGTGCTTTTTCTCTTTAATATGTTTCGCTACTTCTTCCAGCTTTGGAAGGTCATAGTTTTCTTCAAATACGAAATCAGCTGTAGGAGTTAAGGTTACTTTCAGTTCTTTAGCCTCTAGTTTACCTTGTAATAAAGCATTTCCCGCACTAGAAATTCTCATGATTTCCGGCATCGAAACTTGTGAATCTATCGCTGTTTGCTGAGAGGTTGAAGCCAATAATCTGAAACCTCCATCATCAAGCGTAATTGCTGTTTTTACAAAGCTGGTATCTCCACTGCTAGAAAGCCACCCTGCATTTGTACCACTGGCTTTGACTCCATAACTCATATAAGAAGAACCAGTGCTTCGAAGCGATCCCCAGTTACATATTGAGCCAGTAGCATATGGTATAGAAAATGCATTTACTCCCGTTACAGAGTCACCTGCTCCTGCCATAATAGTTCCTGCAACATGAAGTTTACTTAAAGGTCCTACTGTTCCTATTCCAACATTTCCGTTATCATTAATAAGAAGTTTGGCATCATTATGATCTCCTTTAGAAACCACCCAATAGGTTCCATACAAATCTCCAAAAAACCACCCATTTCCTCCATTTTGGTATTGGGTTTGAATTCCTCGGATAAATCCTCCATCATTAACACTCCTTTTTAAATACAGAAGAGGAGAATAGTTTTGTATGGTAACTTCAGAAAATGTCTGTGCCTGCTGTGAAAAGGCAAATGATGAAGCCAATAAGACCATCGAAAATAATTTTGTTTTCATAATATTTTTTTTCAGTTAAATTTTCTATATCGAGTTTATATACTAATATTTTGTTTTTATTATTTATTTTTAGATCATTGATAAAAATGTTATCTCATATTCACGATAGTACAATCTGAGATTATCAGACATATTTTTAGTGTTTCATTAATTTAATGAAATTGTTTCCTTTGATACATTTTATTGCAATAACCTTTTAGATATTAAAGGTTCTACGTTGGAAAAGTGAAAGTTATCTTTTATACATTTGTGATACTATTGAAATCAACCTTCCATTCATAGTTTGAGTTTTTTCAGGTGCAAATTTAACACTTATTAACATGTATTAAAACCTATATTAATGATGTTTAATATGAGTTTTATCACCTATAAATGCAAAGATATTGGTACAAAACGGCAGATCTTGTCGCAAAAGATTCCAATGGATATAAGTAACCAGAAATAGTAATTGGAGTATTAAAATATCATACAAAAAAAAAGACCCTTCTCAAGGTCTTTTATATCAGAAAATACGGTTTATTATTTTTTCAGATCATCAATCTCCTCCTGTATAGATTTGATTCTGTCTCTTAATTCCTGACTTACTTTTCCAGGGATTTTTTTGATTTTTCTTAAATCCAGCGCGAGCATAATGGAAGCAATTCCCATGAAAATAAAAGAAACTCCTGTGAGGGTCACTAATGAAATTCCTGTAAACACGGGATTAAATATCAGCAATAGAGAAAAGATAATTCCTCCAACGCTGGCAAGAGCTACATTTCCCCAGCTCATTATTTTCATACTTTTCAGGTCGAAAGCAAAACCCAGCAATTGAAAGGAGCGAAACAGTAAAGTAAATCCAATTACAAATGGAAGTACGGTCATCGAAATCTGAGGATTCGCAATAAGATAAACCCCAATTGCGGTAGTCAATAATCCACTGACTAAAAACCAGCCCCAGCCCTGTAGGGATTTGCTATTTTGTAAGGAAAAGAATATTTCCGTAATTCCGGAGAATAGGAATGAAACACTGAAAAAAATTGAAAGGGTTACATACGTTGCAAGCGGCACACTGAATACATAAAACCCACAGATCAGAAAAATGATTCCAAAAATTAATGGAATGTACCAATGCTTTACCGTGTTAGTAAGCGTTTGAAACAAATTTGCCATAGGTGTGTTTTTTTAATTTTGCCTACTCTTGATAGCGGTTTTCGGCATACCCGCAGGAGATTTCAAACAGATGATAATTTTTCACCTTAACTTGAAATATAACCTCTTACTAAGATACAAAAAAACAAAGAAAAGAGCCAGATTCTGAGAGTTGTTTTCACAAAAAAGCATCAGATGAAGCCAATCTAATCAATTGAGTTCACCTGATGCACAAAAAATTACTTAATTCTATGAATTTATTTTGCTAGGTTTCCGGCAGGCTGTTGCTGCGTAACGCAATGCACCATTCCTCCGTTTTCATATAGATTTCTTACATCTATTCCTATCACTTTTCTATCCGGATACTGCTCCTGAATAATCTTATTAGCAACTATATCATTAGGATCTCCATAATTAGGAACAAGTACTACGGTATTAGCTACGTAATAATTAACATAAGAGCCTTTTTCTTCCAGTTGTTTTCCGTACGCTGTTTTCACTTTGTTTTTGGTAGCAGGTACATATACTTTTTTATATTCTTTTCCATCTACATTGGTTGCGGTATAAAGTGTATTGACATCCTTCTCTGAAATCCCAAGTTCAAGAAGATCATCTTCATTCATGGTAATCATTTTATTATGATTAATAAATTTCATAAAACCATCAATGTGCATATCGGTAACGTCCAATCCAGTCACCCCATCCAGCCAAATCACTTTGGATGCTCCGTAGTACGTTTCAAACATTTCTTCAGCTTCTTCCTGAGTAATATCTTTGTTTCTGGTAGCTCCTTTTTTCTGGCTGATTACTGAACTTTTACAAGCCATCAACACACCATTGCCATCCGTTTCCACAGAACCTCCTTCGTTGACCATTTCTTCATTCAGATCGATTACTTTTATTCCAAGATCACTGCCCAGCTTCTGTGGAATTGCATCACAGTTTTCAAAATCAAATTTCTCACCCCAGCCGTTAAAACCCCAATCTTCAATGACAACATTTCCTTTATTATCTTTTACGAAAATAGGTCCGTTATCTCTGATCCATACATCATCGGTAGGATAAACTTTGAAATCAACATTCTTCATTGGAACTTTATTTTCCTCCAGAAGACGGATAATTCTATTTTTTTCCTCTGTATTATAAGCAATAATGTGAACTTTTTCCCCTGACTGAAGGGCTTTTGTCATATCTACCCAGGTTTGCTCTACCCTTTTACGGTACGTCATCCCATGTTGATAGTGATGTGGCCATTGCAGCCAAGTTCCTTCATGCCGCGAAGATTCTTCGGGAAAATGATAATTTGTTTGTGCCATACTTAATATAAAACTCAATACAAAAGTGAGTGTGAATAATTTTTTCATATCATTAAAATTTCTTTCCAATAAATACACCGAAATTGACATCGGTTTCAAAGCTACTTCCTGTCTGGGAAATATTACTTCCTATTCCCAACTGCATTTTTTTCTTATTTTCTATTCCTAAACGGATAACCTGACTGCTGGACTGATGTTCTTTAAAGCTGAAATCGGATTCTACGATCAACATGCTGTAAAGATTAAGTTTTTCATTGATTTTCGGAGTATATTCCAATAAAGTATAAAGCCCAAGTCCGAATTCTTTTGCATCTGTAGAATAGGTAAATGCAGGAAATACATTGATGGCGAAAACATCATTTTCTTTTCCATACGCCAATCCTACAGACGGCATGATGTCTTTCTCTGAAATATGAACGCCTGCAGAAACACCCAGGTTCTTTATAATTCCATAATTAAGATTCTGATAAAGCTCAGGACTTACTTTCCCTGAATCATAGTTGTAGCTAATAGTTCCTGAAGCAAAATAATTCCACTTGCCACTGAAATCTTTATTATATATTCCCAGAAGTTCAGTCTCTTTATTTCCACCATAAGCCTGAATAGAAATTTGTGACTTGACACAAAAAGGGAGTAATAAGATGAGGAGAAGTATATTTTTCATTCTATTTGTTTTTTTGAAGTTTCATCATCATTATGATGATTTGATGATGCAAAATTACGTTTCTCAAAAAAACAAATCTTGTCCTAAATTGACATTCTATTCATGCAAAGGAAAATAAATACAGATGATAGTATCTTCCGTTTCCAACTGTAAGTATTCTTCAATTCTATCGGATTACTCCTATAGAAGTTGTTATTCAACAAGCCAAAACGATAGAAAAAAAATGATATATTTTCACGATATATCTTACTACCAATTTACAGAAAATAAAAACAAAAAAGGTGAAAATCATTTAATTTTCACCTTTCCAAAACATCTCTAAATTTGTTTTTATATTGTTATTTCGGTTTGTACAGTTTGTACATTACGAATAAGAAGCCTATCCATACGGGAATCAGAATCACCTGAATTTCCATTCCTGTAATACTCATCAATCCTAAAATCAGCACCAAAAAAGCAATACAGATGTAATTGGATACAGGATAAAATATAGATGGGAATTTTGAATGAATTCCCGATGCATTGATTGATTTTTTAAACTTCAAATGGGTGTAGCATATCATCAGCCAGTTGATGATCAAGGTAGATACTACTAAAGCCATTAAGTATTCAAAAGCTTTTTCTGGTACCAGCTTATTGATGATAATACAGATCCCGGCAAAGCAGGAAGAAATAATGATTGCATTGGTAGGAACAGAGTTTTTATTCAGTTTTTTCAGGAATTTTGGAGCATTCCCCTGTTGAGCCAATCCGAAAAGCATTCTGCTATTACTGTAAACACTACTGTTATACACTGATAAAGCCGCCGTTAAAACAATCAGGTTAAGAACATTCGCAATTAATGTATTGAACTGAATCACTTTTCCAAAAAGACTGAATTCAAGACCATTCAGGTTTTGGAAAACCATTACAAACGGGCTTGATCCTTCTGTAATATCTCTCCAAGGGCTTAATGCAAACAAGATAACCAAAGCACCTACGTAGAAAATAAGGATTCTATAGATCACCTGATTAGTAGCCTGTGGAATAGTTTTTTCCGGATTTTTTGCTTCTGCAGCTGTAATCCCAATCAATTCTAATCCACCGAAAGAGAACATGATCATTGCCATCGCTGAAAATAATCCCGAATATCCGTTTTCTGTTTTATTAAATAATCCTTTGGGGAAGAATCCACCATCATTCCATAAATTGGTAATTGTCGCTTTTTCTCCTCCTGTACCACTTATTAACAGATATATCCCGAAAATAATCATTGCGATAATAGCCACTACTTTGATGATGGAAAACCAGAATTCTGTTTCTCCGTATACCTTCACAGAAGCCAAGTTAAGTGCATTGATCACTATAAAGAAGAATAAACTGGAAACCCAAAGCGGAATATCAGGCCACCAAAAATGAATATAATGGCCTATTGCAGTAAGTTCTGCCATACTTACCAGGATATAGAGAATCCAGTAGTTCCACCCGGAAGCAAACCCTGGAAAATTTCCCCAATATTTGTAAGCAAAGTGACTAAAACTTCCCGATACAGGTTCCTGAACAACCATCTCACCAAGCTGACGCATAATAAAAAAGGCGATAATTCCAGCTAAAGCATAGCCTAAAATTACTGATGGTCCAGCCAATACTGCAGCCGGTCCGATTCCCAGGAATAATCCGGTTCCGATGGCACCTCCAAGGGCAATTAATTGAATGTGTCGATTTGTTAATCCTCTAACTAAAGTCTCGTTTTGTCCTGTTTTATTTTCGTTGCTCATTGAATGAATTATTCGGTCGCTAAATATATAAAAACTTTTGAGAGAAATTCACATTCCATGGGGTAAATTGACAATTCGGGCTCCCCCTAACAGAAGAGGCCTCTTTTCTTTTATATCCTTATTGATAAAGCTTACGAGTTGTTGTCTCTTTTTTAGTACAAAAAAGATGATCTCCATCAATAGCTGAAGGAGATCATTATTTTATGATGACTTATATTGAATGTAAAGCGTACAACTAAAGTTTACAAAAACTCTTTCGGAATCTCAATATTATTATTTTTCATATACTCCAAAAGGCTCTGATACTTATCTTCATTTCCGTCTGTTCCACATTTGTGCGAAATGCTGCAGATATCGGATGGCTTAATGTCTAAAATATTGGATATTTTAGTCAGTATCTCCAGGTTGATCTTCACCTTGGAATTCTCAATATCGGAATAGGCCTTCTGGGAAATCCCCATTTCAAAAGCCATATATTCCTGCGTAAGATCTCTGCCCCTACGTATTTTCCTGATATTTTGTCCACATACTTTCATCATTTTTGTTTTAGTAGTTTTCGGTATATTTTAGAAGATTATCTATTAGCCTCTAACAAAGGTAATAAATACCTTTGGCAAAACATTATACACGTTACATGATATTTATTTTCAACATAGAAAAGGCTTAAAAACAACCCTTTTTTCAGAGAAAATATCACTTCGGTAAACACTATTGGAATTTATGGAGACGCAAAAATTTAATTATGACAATAATATTGTCAGAGCATTCCTCTATGCGACTATCACATTCGGACTTGTAGGATTTCTGCTGGGGCTTACAGCTGCACTGATGCTTTTTTATCCTGAATTACCTGAATTTTTATTCGGTACAGATGATACAACTATTAAAAGCTTAGCTTCGGGTAATATTCAGGGGCTGATCAATACTCAGGGAGCGATGGGCTTCGGAAGAATCAGAATGCTCCATACAAGTGCTGTAATTTTTGCTTTCGTGTGTAACTCCTTTTTCTGCGGTGCTTACTACAGTATGCAAAGACTTCTTAAAACCAGAATGTACAGTGACACATTATCATGGATTCATTTCTGGTCATGGCAGTTTATGATCGTCAGCGTAGTGATTACTTTCCTTATGGGAATCAATACTTCAAAAGAATATGCTGAACATGAATGGCCGATTGACATCTTAATTGCATTCTCATGGATCATTTTCGGAATCAATATGTTTGGAACTATCGCCAAAAGAAGAGTAAGACATTTGTATGTAGCTATCTGGTTCTATCTGGCAACCTGGATTGCTGTAGCAATGCTTCACATCTTCAATAACCTTGAAGTTCCTTTATCTTTCACAAGTTGGAAATCTTATTCTGTATATGCAGGTGTAAAAGATGCATTAGTACAATGGTGGTATGGACATAATGCGGTAGCATTCGTATTAACCACTCCTGTATTAGGTCTGATGTATTACTTTATGCCAAAAGCAGCACAGCGACCGGTATTCTCATACAAACTATCCATTATTCACTTCTGGTCGCTGATCTTTGTATACCTCTGGGCCGGCCCTCACCACCTGCAATATACAGCATTACCGGCATGGGCTCAGGCAGTAGGAACAGGGTTCTCCATTATGCTTATTGCCCCATCATGGGGAGGAATGCTGAATGGTCTTCTTACCTTAAGAGGGGCCTGGGATAAAGTAAGAGAAAATCCTATTCTAAAATTCTTTGTAGTCGCTATTACCTGCTATGGTATGGCCACTTTCGAAGGACCTTTATTAGCAACAAAATCATTAAATAAAATTGGTCACTACACCGACTGGGTGATTGGTCACGTACACTTAGGAGCTCTTGGATGGAATGGTTTCATGGCATTCGGAGTGGTATATTACCTAGTTCCGATCATGTGGAGAACACCCCTTTGGTCTAAAAAATTAGCCAACTGGCACTTTTGGCTGGGAACATTAGGAATTATCTTCTATGCTGTACCCATGTATATCGCAGGATTCACACAGGGATTGATGTGGAAACAGTTTAACCCTGACGGAACCTTATTATGGAAAAACTGGCTAGACACCGTTACAGCAATCATTCCTTACTTTAAAATGAGATTCTTAGGAGGTATATTTTATCTTTTAGGGGCGATTTTAATGGTGATCAACGTTATCAAAACTGTTAAAGCCGGATCATTCCAGAAAGAAGTTCCAGCGGAGGCTCCTGCATTAGCCAATATCGGAACTTCAAGAAAAGAAGGCGAAGGGGTGCACTTATGGTTGGAAAGAACGCCTACTCTACTATCTATATTAGCTTTCATCACAATAGCAATCGGTGGATTGGTGGAAATTGTTCCGACGCTCTCACTGAAGCAAAGTGTTCCAACGATTACAGCCGTAAAACCCTATACTCCACTGGAGCTTGAAGGTAGAGATTTATATATCCGTGAAGGATGTAACGCCTGCCACTCTCAGATGATCAGACCTTTCCGTGATGAAGTAATGAGATTTGAAGGAAAAAACGGACAATATTCCAAAGCGGGAGAATTTGTATATGACAGACCCTTCTTATGGGGATCTAAAAGAACAGGGCCAGATCTTCACAGAGAAGGAGGCAGAAACCCAGATTCATGGCACTTCAAACATATGTACAACCCAAGGATTACTTCTGCAGGTTCTATCATGCCGCGTTTCCCATGGCTGATCACCAATAAGCTGGACAGAAACGAGATGGTAGATAAAATGAAACTGATGAAAAATGTCTTCGATGTACCCTATACCAAAGCTCAGATAGATTCTGCCAACCAATGGGCAGATAACCAATCCAAGGCTATTGTACAAAGAATCTATTCTGAAGCTATTGATATAAAAGATCAGATGGTCAAAGAAAAAACGGCAAAAGGATCTGCCTATGTACCCCTTGAACAGAGAGAAATCGTAGCAATGATTGCTTACCTGCAGAGATTAGGTACAGATATTAAAACAACACAGGTACAAACAGCAAGCGTAGAGTAACATTTAAAATTGTATTGCAATGAAAACGAGAACCCCAATTTCAATATATATCGCAACAACGATAGGTTTAACGATCATGGCCTTTGAAATGTTCGCCGGAGATTCAGGATATTTCTCTTCCCCTTTTTTCTGGGCACTGATATTAATTGCCACTATTCTTCTGCTGATCATGAACTCGATTGGAGATCTGGTGGAAAATGAAAGCTTCAGCCGATTATCAGAAGAAGAGAAAAAACAATATCTGGCAGAAAAAAAGGTTCCTTATTATCAGAAATTATGGAATTCTGCCTTCAAAAAGCAATCTGTGACCGAAGAAAAGGACATCCTTATCGACCATGGTTTTGACGGAATTACAGAGCTTGACAATTCTCTTCCAAAATGGTGGATAGGTCTATTCTGGTTTGGATGTATTTTCTGTGCAGTGTATCTACTAGCCTTCTCTTTTACAGACTACGCCCATCCGGAAGTAGAATATACGAAAGAAGCAAAAACCATGTTAGCTTCCATCGAGGAGTATGAAAAAACCGCACCTCAGATCAATCTGGAATCCGCAAAATACAGTGCCGATAATATTGCAGAAGGACAGGAGCTTTTCAAAACGAATTGCGTTACCTGCCATGGAGACGGTGGAAAAGGAGGTATAGGTCCCAACCTTACCGACACCCACTGGATCAACATGAAAGAAAAAAGCTTATTTAAAAATGTTTTCTGGATGCTTGAAAACGGCTCTCCCAACAATCCTACCATGAGACCTTTCATCAAGGAAGGAACTATTACAGGAAGAGATGCAGAAAAAATTGCCGCTTATATTTATCATATCAACCAGGAAACGGCTCCAATTACAACTGCTCAAGGGGGTGCTGCCCCACAGGGAGAAGAAGTAAAATGGGAGAACGGAAACAACTAAAAAAATTATTATCTATCATATAAACCATGCCACGCCCCCTTTACAACTACACTAACTTTTGAATTTTCATTTTTGCTAACTAACCTTTTCAACATCAAAAAATGATAAAAAGGGGGCGTTTTTTACAATAACAATTCTTGCCTTGGCCTGTCTTACTCAACTATTCACTTGACAACTACAAACTAGAAATTCCATAAAAAGACAGCCAAGGCAGGATTTTTGCATTCGTAAAGGGTACCACAACAAAGTCAAAATAATTTAGTATTATTATCTTTGTTAGAAACCACACCGAATTTGAAACTGAAAATCAACACCACAAAACTCTTAAGGCGTATTGTTATAACCTTTATTTCAATATTGGTTCTTCTTACCCTGTTGATACTAAGCTTAAGACTTCCAGCCGTTCAGAACTTTATTAAGGACAAGCTCATTGTTTATCTTGAGAAAAAAATCAAAACCAAGGTAAGCCTTGAAAAAGTCTACATAGGATTTCCCAACAGTCTTGTGATGGAAAACCTATATCTGAAAGGACAAGACGTAGATACTCTTCTTGCAGTCAAAAAACTGGATGTAGGGCTGCATATGCTAAAGCTTATCAATTCTACGGCAGATATTACTTCGGTGAGTATGGAAGGAGCCCGCGCCAATGTTGTACGGAAGCAGGATGGTAAATTCAATTTTGATTATATCATCGATGCTTTTGCTACCACTGATAAGGAAGAAAGCTCTTCTAAGCCATTTATTATTTCTCTGGATAAAATTAATTTAAAAGATATTGGCGTTACCTTCAATGACCAGCAGTCAAAGAATGATATTAAACTCTATTTTAAATCGTTTGATACCAGGGTAAAAACTTTTGATCTTACCAAAAATAATTACGCGGTCAATGATATTAATCTTGACGGATTAAAACTAAAGCTAAAGCAGGGTCTTATAGAAGAAGTGGCAAATAAGGTTGAGAAAAAAGTAGACTCTCTCAACAAAAAGACACCGATGAACATTGGTTTGAGAGGCATTAAGCTTACTCATTTCGATATTGATTACGATGATGAAAATACCAAAACATTTGCAAAAGTTATATTCAAAGAGCTGAGCACAAAGGTCAATAAGCTTGATCTTGAAAACAACGCTTACAACGTAGCCAATGTATTTCTTTCCGGAGCTGATATTAATGCCAATCTTTATCTTCCGGCTCAGAATGCCAATCCGAAAACGACAAAAGAGCCAGAAGTTTCCAAAGCTTCGGATCAGGATAAGGCGATGAAACTTCTCTTAGGAAAGCTTGTTTTGAATGATGTAAAAGTAAATTATAACAATACCGCTATTGCTCCAACCAAACAGGGAATGGATTTCAACCACCTTAATTTTTCAAAAATGAATGTTGAGGTGAGAAGTTTCAAAATGGAGAATAATACTTTTGCAGGAACCGTAAATTCTGCAGAAATTCACGAGGCAAGAGGGTTGGATATTCAGAAATTCAATACGGATTTTGTATATGCAGAAAAGGAAGCTTATCTCAAAGATCTTTATCTGCAAACTCCTAAAACAATATTGCGTGATGAGGTTATTTTAAACTACAATTCTATTGATCAGCTAACCTCAAATCTTGGTGCTGTAAAGATTTCAGCCAATATAAAAGATTCAAAAATAGGATTCTCTGATATTCTAAATATTGTTCCTACTTTAAAAAATACAGTACCATTCAACAAATATCCGAATGCTGTTTTAAATGTCAACGCCAATGTAAAAGGAAGTGTAAATGACCTTTTAATCAAAGACCTTAAAGTTTCAGGGCTGGACGAGTTGAGGGTAATGGCATCCGGAAAAATCAAAAATGCAATGAACCCTGATCAGTTGTATTATGATCTGAGAATTGGAGAATTTTCTTCCAATGCCAAAACGATTTTTAATCTTGTCCCGAAAAATACGATACCTTCCAATATTTCACTTCCTTCTCATTTCAGCATCAAAGGAAATGCAAAGGGAACGACCAAAGTGGTAAATGCAGACCTTAATCTCTACTCCACTCTCGGAAATGCCGCTGTAATCGCTCAAGTAGATATGCGTAGAAAAAATCATGAGCTATATGATGTAAAAGCTAATCTTCAGGGAATACAGGTAGGAAAAATTATTCAGAATAAAGATATTGGTCCTATCACCGCACAGATTGCAGCAAAAGGTGAAAGTTTTGATTTTAAAAATGCCAATGCAGACTTAAAAGGACATGTTGCTTCTGCGGTCTACAAAGGGTATCGCTATCAAAACATGAATCTTACCGGAAAGATCAACAAAGGTGCTTATCATGTAATTTTAGACTCAAAAGACCCGAATGCCAGTTTACAATTGACGGCTTCAGGAGTTTATGATGAAAAAAATCCTACCGTAAAAATAAATGGAGAAGTCATCAAGCTGGATGTCAACAAGCTTGGCTTCTACGAAAAACCAATGATCATTGCCGGAAAAATTGATGGTGATTTCACCAGTTTAGATCCGAATAACCTGAACGGGTATTTAAACCTTAAAGATTTTGCTTTCTCCGATACCAAAGAAGTGTATCCGGTACAGGAAGTCAATCTGAAAGCATCCTCTACCAATGATTCTACACAAATTATTTTCAATTCTCAAGTGGCAGATGTGGAATTGAAAGGTAAATATAAACTTACCCAAATCTTTGGGGCTTTAACGAAAACCATAAATCAGTATTATCAGTTCCAGAAGCCGGATAAAAGCCAAAAAATTGATCCGGGGCAGCATTTTACCTTTACTACAAAAATTAAAAATGATGACCTGATCAGAAAATTTGTTCCGGATCTGAAAGATTTTGAAACCATAAATCTGGTAGGAAATTATGATGCAGATTCTCAGAAAATTGAAATTGACGGTCAGATTCCGCGATTGTTATATGGGGAGAATACCATTGAAAAAGGAGCTTTAAAAGTTACCAATGAAAACCAGGCATTGCAGTACAGTCTGAATGTTGCTGCTTTAAAAAGCTCAAGTTTTTCTTTAAACAAAATAAACATTGATGGAGATGTAGCAGACAATACGATCCGATACAATGTTACTACAAAAGACGAGAAAGATGCTACTCAATTCCTGATTGCAGGAAATGCAAAATCGCTGAACGACATTACAGAAATATCTTTAAATCCGAACGGATTGAAGCTCAATTATACGGATTGGAATGTTGCGGAAAACAACAAAATTCAGATCAGTAATAAAGGAATTCTGGCAGATAATTTTATTCTATCTAATGGAAATAGTGAAATCGCGATTCAGTCGGAAAGCAATAATCCAAGCAGTCCTTTGAACATTTCGTTGAAAAATTTTAAAATTGAAACCATTACGGAGCTTATTAAAAAAGATACTGTTCTGGCAAGAGGAACCATTAATGGGACAGCACAGCTTCGGGATGTCACCAAAAAAATGACATTCAATTCTGATCTGAATATTTCAGACTTAATTGTATATGGAAGTCCTGTTGGAAATCTTGCCGTAAAAGTGAACAATGCTTCACCGAATGTTTTAAATGCTGACATTGCTCTTTCCGGAAATAACAATGATGTAAAAATTCTTGGAGATTACAATACCTCTTCAAGCACTTTTGATCTGAATATGGCGATCAATCAGCTTCAGATGAAGAGCATCCAAGGGTTCTCTATGAATGCGATTACCAATACGGAAGGGTATCTCTCAGGAAATCTGAAAATCACCGGAACTGCTGACAAACCCAATATTTTAGGAAAAGTAAAATTCAATAATGCAGGTCTTGAAATCGCAAAAACAGGAAGTGATTTCAGAAATCTGAGTGATGAAATAGACTTTACGAGCCGAGGGATTGAGTTTGATAAATTCAAGATCAAAGATAAAGACGGCAATGCTCTTGTTGTGGACGGGCAGGTTCTTACCCAGACCTACAGAGATTTTGCCTTCAATCTGAATGTGAATGCAAAAGATTTCAAAGTTGTCAATTCAGAAAAGTCTAATGATGCGATCATGTATGGTGTTCTGGCGATTGATGCCGGGCTTCATATCCGTGGAAACCTGGATCTTCCAAAAGTAGACGGAAAACTGAATGTAGCAGACAACACGGACTTTACATTTGTTCTTCCTCAATCTTCCCCGTCTTTACAGGAAAGGGATGGTATTGTAGAGTTTGTAGATCAGGATCAGGTGGTTTTAAATAAAACGATCAAAACAGATTCTCTCGACTCCAAAAGCCGTATCAAAGGGATGGATGTGAGTGTCAACATTGAAGTCAGCAAAGAAGCCAAACTCTCTATTATTATTGATAAAGTAAATGGTGATTTTGTAAAACTACAGGGAGAAGCAGAATTGACAGGCGGAATTGATCCTTCCGGAAAAATGACATTAGTAGGAGTTTATGAGGTGGAAAAAGGAAGTTATGATCTTTCTGTAAGTCTGCTTAAACGTAAATTTGATATTCAGAAAGGCAGCACGATCACCTGGACAGGTGAGCCTACTATGGCTCAAATGGATATTACGGCGGTCTACAAAACGGAAGCTGCTCCTATTGATCTTGTTGAACAACAGGTAAGTGGTGAAGGAAACGCTTCACTCATGAATCAGTTTAAACAAAGAATTCCTTTCAATGCATTATTGAAAATGAAGGGAGAATTATTAAAGCCCCTGCTTACCTTTGATATTACTACTGATGAAAAAAATAACTCTGTATCAACAAATGTAAAAGACATTGTTGATCAGAAACTTGCTCAGTTGAGAACTCAGGAATCTGAAATGAATAAACAGGTTTTTGCTTTATTGCTTCTAAACCGATTCATCGGGGAAAATCCATTTGAAAGCGGAGCCGGAATGTCTGCCGAAACAATGGCCAGACAGAGTGTGAGTAAGATTCTTTCTCAACAGCTAAACAATCTAGCATCCGGTCTGATCAAAGGGGTAGACCTGAATTTCGGTCTTGATTCTACGGAAGATTATTCCAGCGGACAAAAAAATACAAGAACCGATCTGAATGTAGATATCAGTAAAAAACTACTGAATGACCGACTGAAAGTAACCGTGGGAAGTAACTTCGGGCTGGAAGGTCAGGCACGCCAGAACGAAAACATGACCAATATTGCGGGTAACGTTTCTGTAGATTACAGCCTTTCTAAAGACGGAAGATATATGCTGCGTGCTTATCGTAAGGACGAGTATCAGGTGGCTCTTCAAGGGCAGATTATAGAAACCGGAGTCGGATTCATTATTACATTAGACTATGACAAATTCCGCGAGATCTTCCAGAAATCTAAAGACAAGAAGCCAAAAAAGAATCAAAATAACCAAGTGGTAGAATTTAAATAATGAGTAAAAAGTTCCATATATATTGTAAGTATCTGTTGGTTTCCGGAATGGCATCAACTGTGATTTCATGCAGCAATACAAGGTTTTTGAAAGAAGGTCAGATGCTCTACACAGGAGCAAAAGTAAAGATTGAAAACGATACGATTTCAAAGAAAGAAAAAAATGAACTTCAGGCTGCACTGGAAGCGAACCTTACCCCAAAACCCAATTCTACATTTTTGGGAATGCGTCCCAAGCTGTATTTTTATAATATTGCCAAAGAGCCTAAAAAGGATAAGGGGTTTAACTACTGGCTTAAATATAAAATAGGTGAAAAGCCTGTCTTATTAGGTGATGTAGATCGTGAGTTCAATAAAGATATCATTGTCAATTATTCTGAAAACAAAGGATATTTCAATGCTAAAGCTTCTTATGATACGGTTTCAAAGAACAAAAAAGCTCAGGTTATTTATACGGTAAGACCGGGTTCCAGATATTTGATTGACGGGGTAAAGTTTCAGAAAGATTCTACTCTTGTTAATCAGGAGATTCAGAATTTAACGAAAAAAACATTTCTTAAAAACGGAAATCCATTTGATTTGGACGTCATCAAAGCGGAAAGGGAAAGAATTGATAACCGGTTAAAAGAAAGAGGTTTTTATTATTTCCATCCTGATAACATTATTGTACAGGCAGACAGTACTGTAAGCAAAAATCATAAGGTTGAGCTTAACGTAAAATTAAAAGATAATACACCTGATTTAGCGACTCAGCAATTCAGCATTAATAATGTTATTGTATTCCCTAATTACAACATTCAGGATGTAAAAGAAGGGAAATACAGCATTCCTATGAATAAAGATTCTCTTTCCAAATATGCTTTTGATGATATTTACGTCATTGATCCTCAGCACAAATTCAAACCGAAGATTTTTGACAGAGCCTTGTATTTCAAAAAAGGAGATCTTTACAACCGTTCCAATCATAATCTTACGCTGAACAGATTAATCAGTCTTGGCGTTTTCAAATTTGTAAAGAATGAATTTGTGGTTTCAGATTCACTGAGTCATAAGTTTGATGCTTATTATTTATTAACGCCAAGACAAATCCAATCGCTTCGTCTGGAAGCCTTGGGAAGAACAAATTCCGCCAACTACGCGGGTAGTGAGCTGAATCTGAACTGGACCCACCGAAATTTCTTCAGGGGTGCAGAACAATTCAAAGCAGCTATCTTCGGGGCTTTCGATTTCCAGATGGGAGGTTCTCAGGATGCCAATAATATCTTCCGTGCGGGAGCCAATGTACAGCTTTCCATTCCAAGAATTGTAGCGCCATTCCGTTTTCATTCTTCCAGTGAATTTGTTCCAAGAACGAATATCACATTGGGATATGAATTCCAAAACAGAACAAAATATTATACCCTAAATAACTTCACCGGTTCGTTTGGATACCTGTGGAAAGAAAATGCCCGAAAAGAGCATGAACTGAAGGTCATTGATATTACACTGGTCTCCCCTGCAAATGTTACTGATGAATACATGAAAATATCTGCCACTAATCCTGCAATGCGAAGAATTGTAGATAGGCAGTTAATTTTCGGACCTACCTACTCTTTCACGTACACCAATAGCATGCTGCCGAGAACCAATACCGTTTATTACAAAGGTACGCTTGATCTGGCAGGAAATATTACAGGGCTGGCTACAGGAGCTGATGTAAAGAAAGATAAGGAAAAGAAAATATTTGGAATTCCTTTCAGCCAATATGTGAAAATTGAAAATGATTTCAGATTCTATCATAAGTTCACTGAAAAATCTTCACTAGCTACGAGATTCATTGGAGGTATTGCCTATCCATACGGAAACTCAGAATTTATTCCTTTCTCCAAACAGTTTTTCTCAGGAGGTAGCAACAGTATCAGAGCATTCCGAGCGAGAACATTAGGACCGGGTAGCTTTGATCCAAGAACTCTAGAGCCAGGTACTTATTTTGACCAGTCCGGAGATATCAAACTGGAATTAAATGCGGAGTACCGCGCCAATCTTTATAAATTTTTAAATGCTGCCGTTTTTGTAGATGCCGGAAATATCTGGCTGCTTCATGACGACGATAAGAGGCCTGGGGCTAAATTTTCAAAAGATTTTTTAAACGAAATTGCGGTGGGTGCCGGAGTGGGTCTGAGACTTGATTTTTCTATCCTGATTCTAAGACTAGACCTTGCTATGCCACTGAGAGTTCCTTACTATCAGAAAGGAGACAGATGGGCCTTCGATAAAATTAATTTCGGAGACTCAAGCTGGAGAAAAGATAATCTTGTTTTAAATATTGCCATCGGATATCCATTTTAATATGATCAATACTGCTAAATTTTTCTGGGAGGTTCTGAAAGATACATTTACTGAATGGAACAATTCTTCTGCATCAAAAGATTCAGCAAGTCTTGCTTATTATGCCATCTTTTCTATCCCCGGATTATTGATCATTATTATCTGGGTACTTGGAAATTTCTTTGGGGAAGAAGCGATCCGGGGACAAATCAGCACGCAGATCAGCGGCATTATGGGACCCGATGTAGCCAAAAGTATTGAAAGTATGCTGGCAGGTGCCCTTATTGACAAAAAGAATATTTTCATGAAAGCTGTGGGAGTCGGATCATTGGTTTTCGGTTCTACCACCTTATTTTTTCAACTTCAGCATTCATTGAATACGCTTTGGGATGTAGAGGCAGCTCCCAAAAAGGCACTCATCAAATTTTTACTGGACAGAGCCAATTCATTGGGAATGATTCTTATTTTGGGATTTCTTCTGATGACCACTATGATTTTATCTTCTCTGATTAGTCTGTTTAATAAAATAATTACTCAGTATTTTGGTTTTGAAACCTATATGCTGGTAGAATTTGTGAATTTTGCGGTAGGTTTTGGAATTGTCATGTTCTTATTTGCTTTGATGTTTAAAGTACTACCCGATGTTCTGATCAGCTGGAAACCGGTATGGAAAGGGGCATTTCTGACAACAGTTTTATTTACGCTCGGAAAGTTTTTATTAAGCCTTTATTTTAATCAGATAAAGCCCACTTCAGCCTTTGGTGCTGCCGGAACGGTTATTCTGATTATGATGTGGATCAACTATTCCTGTATGCTGATTTTCTTTGGCGCAGAATTTACCAAAGTTTATACGTACAAAAAAGGATATAAAGTTGTTCTTTCCAAACATGCACGATGGACACCTGCAAAATTGTATGCAGACAGTCTGAAACAAATGCACAGTGAGGATCAGGATAAGACGTAAATTTGGGTTGCGAGGTTCGAGGTTTTGAGATTCTGGTTATTCTGATACGAGATTATTAATTTATATACAAAAAAAGCCTCCTGAAAATTCAGGAGGCTTTCTATTTTTACATTCTGTTCACTGTTCCGATTCCCAGCATTTCTAACGATTTTCTGATCGTTTTCGCTGTTAGATCTGAAATATTCAAACGGAATTGTTTTACATTTTCATCTTCCTGATTCAGAATTGGGTTATTCTGATAGAAAGAGTTGTATGCTTTTACAAGATCATAGACATAGTTCGCTACTAAAGCCGGGCTTAAAGTTTCCGCTGACTTGGCTACTACAGTTTTAAAGTTGGTCAACTGCATAATCAATTCTTTTTCAGATTGATTCAATTCAATATCAGCAGTTTCCGCGTTCAAAGTACCTGCTTTAGACAGCAATGACTGAATACGCGCATATGTATATTGAATAAACGGACCTGTATTTCCGTTAAAATCGATACTTTCTGCCGGGTTGAAAAGCATTTTTTTCTTAGGATCTACTTTAAGCATAAAATACTTCAATGCTCCTAATCCTACCGTTTCATAAGAGGTTTCCTTATCTTCTTCAGAAAGGCTCTCAAGTTTTCCTAATTCCTGTGCCTTAGATTTTGCTGTTTCATACATTTCCTGCATCAGGTCATCAGCATCTACAACAGTTCCTTCACGGGATTTCATTTTCCCTTCAGGCAGTTCTACCATTCCGTAAGAAAGGTGATACAACTGATCTGCCCACTCGTATCCTAATTTTTTCAGGATTTTAAATAAAACCTGGAAGTGGTAATCCTGCTCGTTTCCTACCGTATAGATGAGCTTCTGAATATTATTTTGTTTAAAACGTTCAACCGCTGTTCCAAGATCCTGAGTCATATATACGGATGTACCATCTGAACGTAACAACAGCTTCTGATCAAGTCCTTCATCTGTAAGGTCACACCAAACAGAACCGTCTTCTTTCTGATAGAGCACTCCATTATCCAGACCTGCCTGAATAAGATCTTTTCCTAAAATATAGGTATTGCTTTCATATTGAACCTGATCAAAGTCTACCCCTAATCTTTTATAGGTCTCATTGAATCCTGTGTAAACCCATGAATTCATCTCAGCCCAAAGCGCTCTTACTTTCTCATCTCCATTTTCCCAATCCAAAAGCATTTTCTGAGCTTCTTTCATCAACGGAGCTTCTTTTTTAGCCTGCTCTTCTCCTACCCCCTGGCCTACTAAATCTGCAATTTCTTTTTTGTAGTTTTTGTCAAATTCTACGTAATAGTTTCCTACAAATTTGTCTCCTTTTGTATTGGTCGTTTCAGGAGTTTCTCCATGTCCAAACTTCTCCCAAGCCAGCATTGATTTGCAGATATGAATTCCTCTGTCGTTGATGATCTGACTTTTGATTACATCATATCCGGCCTCTTTTAAAATCTGAGCTACAGAGAATCCTAATAAGTTATTTCTGATGTGTCCTAAGTGTAGTGGCTTATTGGTATTCGGTGAAGAATATTCTACCATTACCATAGAATTCTTCTTCTCTATCGTAGAAAAGTTCTTGCTTACAGATCTAAAATTATCTACAAACAATTGGTTTTTCACTTTTACATTAAGGAAACCTTTTACTACATTGAAGCTTTCAAACAGATCAGAATATTCTGTCAAAGCTCCTCCCAATTCAATACCAATATTTTCAGGATTTTTCTTAAGTTGTTTTACCAATGGGAATGTAACAATGGTAAAGTCACCTTCAAAATCCGTTTTATTTTCCTGAACTTCCAAATTGATGTCTTTCAATTGAAAGACATTTAAAATCACCTCCGAAAGCTTCTTCTCTATTATATCTTTAATATTCATGTGTATCTATTACTTTTTTAAAGACTATGTGAAATAGTCTTTTCTTCTCAAAATTTTAAAGTACAAATATACGGAAATAAAAAAACCGCCCGAAGGCGGTTTTATAGGTAAATAAGAATATTTATTCTTTTCTGAAAACTAAGACTGCCTCGTCATTTCCAGGCGTATTGTCCAAGTTTTTGCTGTTGTCATTAATTTTGAGTTCAGTATTGGAATAGGAATCTATTTCCTTTTTCAATGTTTTGGAAACCCCTGCTTCTGTATAAGTAAGAGTTAATGTCTGATACATTTTATCAAAGGTCCATTTTCCTCCAAAAGAATCGAACAAATTACAATTCCCTGAAGAAGAAGATACATCATATCTTTCATAAGATCCTGAGAAATCCGGATTTATAAATATGATTCCTTTCTTTTCGCAATCAGTCAGCACGATATCTTTACCTCTGAATTCATACTTATATGGTTTCCAGGTTCCATTAATACTTACATTTTCATTTACAACTGTACGGTCATCATCACTAGAACATGATACAATACCCATTAAAAGAAGAATTCCAATAAAAAATCTCATATAAAAGTTTTTGTATTCTTCAAGCCTAGGAATAGGCTTGAAGAAGTATTATTTAATTTAAAATTTATCCCAAAATATTTTTGTTGATACTTTGTCACCTCCAATTTTTGAAGCTGCAGCATTCACATTTTTAGCATTTAGAAGATATTCCTGATCAGAATATTTCATTCTTACCGGTACTGATTCTACTACAGAACCTCCTGGGTTTGCAAACACAGGGAAGTCTAATCTTCTTGCAAAATTCCATGCCTGGAATCCTTTATTGAACATTGCTATCCATGCTTGCTCTCCAACAGATTTTTTCCAGTTGGCCGCATTATACGGATTAGCTGCGATAAATGCATTTGCAGTAAGATTATCAATACCATATTCAGCCATTGAAGCTGTAATAGCATCTTTATATAAAGTAGCAGGAGTACCTCCAACACTAAAGCCTCTCGCGGCAGCTTCAGTTCTTAAGAATTCAATTTCAGAATAATCCAATAAGAAACCTTGTGCATTTTCTCCTGAAATAGTGTTTGTAAAGTGAGAGTAGTCCTTGAAAATATTCTGATCTCCATATACTCCACCAACATAAGCACCAGCAACCTGTGTAAACCATGTTGCTCTTCTTGGATCTGAAGTGGTATTCATAAAATCAACAAGAATATCAGAAGGAATAAAGTCATTTCTACCAGATTGAATTACATCCTGATAAACAGGGTTTGACAATAATCCTGATGGGAAAGTCTGCAATCCAAAATTATCTATTTTTCCTGTAAATAATCCAGCAGTGTAAGCTGCTTCTGCATACGTTTTAGCTAAAGCCGGATCAGAATCTGCTAAAGTGACTGCCATTCTGAACTTCAATGAATTACCCATTTTTTTCCATTTGCTCATATCTCCTTTATAGATCAAGTCATTGGTATATCCATTACCAGAAGTATTAATCATGGCAAGCGCAGCATCAATTCTTTTAATAAGATCCAGATATACTGTTTTTGCATCATCATAAGGAATTTCTGCACTTCCTGGATTTTCAGCTGTTGCTTTTAATGCTCCAAAATAAGGAATATCTCCATAAGTGTCCACTAAATTAGCCCATGCATACACATTTACCAATTCAATCATAGCAATATTATTGTTTTTGGTAACAGCATCTACGCCTTCACTCTCAAGAAATCTTCTTGCATCTCTTAGTGCAGATAATACTCCCGGAGAGTTAATAGTTGCTGAGGCAGATGCCATCATACGATTATAGTGATTCCTTGGAATTGGTCTTGTCACCATATCGTAATTAGTCTCATCAGTATAAGTCGTTTCTGACCACTGCTGCGTAAAAAACCTGGTAATGTTACGGTTTACATTGGCAGACAGTAACTGATCAAGAAGTGCATGTTCAGCACTGGCAAAAAGTACTCCTGATGGAACTTCAGTTGGGTGTTTAGTATCTTCATTCAGTGAAGTGATGTCTCTTTCACACGATGTAAATGTTAACGCTAATGAAGCTAAACCTATAATTAAAAATAATTTTTTCATTTTCTAGAATTTTAAAGTTAAATCTATTCCAATATCACGAGTAGTAGGTAATACTCCAATAGAATTACCTTTAGATGCTAAACCATTCCCTGTACCCGCTTCCGGATCTGCATACGGTAAGTTTTTATGAATAATCCAAAGGTTTCTCCCTACAATTGAAATTTTTGCTTCACGAATAGAAGTATTAGCAAGAATTGATTTAGGAAGACTATATCCTATACTTGCTTCTCTCAATTTTACGTAAGATGCGTCATAAACAAATCTTTTATTCGGCATTCTTCTATATCCGTCAACGTTACCAAAAGATCCAGGATTGATAGCAGGTGTCGTATTTACGTTTCCATTTGGATTAACTCCCGGATGCACAAATCCTCCTTCTCTGTAGTCAGCAGTTTCTGCGTAAAGACCAGTTGCCAATCCGTAATACATATCGGTAGAGAATACGTCGCCACCTTTTTTCACATCAATAAGGAAACTTACTGTAAAATCTTTATAACGGAAGCTGTTTCTGATACCCCCTACCCAATCTGGAGTAATATTACCAATAACCTGATTGTTATTTCTTAAATAACGACCTGTTGCAGGGTCTATTACTCTATCTCCATTAGAATTGTATACATAATCTGATCCTACTAAAGCACCAAAAGATTCTCCCACACGTGCGTTAAGGGATACTCCTCCCTGGTAACTTGCCATCAAATAATTTTGAGAATCACCATTTAATGCAATAACTTTATTTTCGTTTTTAGACCAGTTCACGTTAACATCCCATGTAAAATTATCTGTTTTAAAGGGAGTACCGTTTAACTGTACTTCAACACCTTTATTGTCAATCTGTCCTGCGTTTACAAGGAATGTTCTATATCCTGTTGCAGAAGAAACCGGCAAGTTGATGATCTGGTCAAATGTTCTTGTTTTATAGATTGCAACATCAAAACCTAATCTATTTTTGAAAAACTGAGCCTCCATACCGAATTCAGTTTCCTTAGATCTCTGAGGTTTTAAGTTTGGATTCGCAAGGAAGTAAGGCTGATCGAATAATCCTTCTCCTCTTGCTTTGAAGGTATTTACTAATCTGAAATTATTGGTAGAAGAACCTACTTCAGCGTAGTTTGCTCTCAATTTCCAGAAGCTTAACCAAGGTTGTTTTACAAATTCTGATAGAATAATAGCACCGGTAACGGAAGGATATCCATAGCTGTTATTTCCTTTTGGCAAGTTGGAAGATTGGTCTACACGATAAGTACCATCTACAAATAAGAAGTTTTTATATCCAAAAGATGCTGTAGCATATAAACTCGAAGTAACCCATTTTGCATAATTTTCATCAGGCGGAAGGATTGTTCTTATTGAGTTGGATATTGCAAACAGACCTGGCTTAGACAAACCTCCTTCTGTGCTCATAAAAATATTGTCAACAAGATTTCTTCTAACGTTCCCCCCTGCAATCCCACTAACACTTAGGTCTGAAGTAATATCAAATTTATAGTTGGCAAATAAATCAAAGTTGATCTCAGTGTTTTTCACATTGGTTCTTGCATATCCTGAACTTACATTAAGCTGTGAAGCACCAAACGCCTGAGGAAGAGATCCATTCATCAATCTCTCTTCTACAACCATTTGCAAATCATCATAAGATAATTTCCCTGTAATTCCGAAATTCTTAGAAACATCATATTTCAACTGGGCATAGCTGAATATTCTGGTTCTGTTGTCAGACTGATAATTCTGATATCTCTGGAAATAAGGGTTATTCCAATACTGAGGAGTTCCATCAGCCGCCGTAGATCTGTTCCAGGAAAAGTTACTGTTTCCGTTGTTAGTATAAGCATCTCTTAATGCCAATACATCTACATTGGTCTGCCACCACTGTCTGAAACCAGTCACAACGTTATCAGAATATCCTGTTTCGTTACGACCTTTTGTATCTTGTAACGTTAAAGTTGTGAAAACAGAGGCATGTAGTTTATCTGTAAAATCATGATTAAACTTCGCTGAAATTGTATTTTTTCTCAGCTCTGAATTAGGCATCAAACCATTGGAAAGCATATTGGAATATGATAAGGAAAGATTTGAAGTTTTATTTCCTTTTTCAATGGTAATTGTATTAATATAAGTGACTGGTGTTTCAAAAAATTTAATTGGGCCGTTTTTCGCAGCAACCCAAGGTGTAGCTTTTCCATAGTTTGGAGAAGAAGGATCAAATGAATCCCATTGGTAAACCAATTGGTTAGGATTAAATGCAGGTCCATAAGAGGCATCATCTACAAAGTTGGCATAATTGTAACCTCCAGGTCCCGGATCTTCGTTCCATGCTTGTCCGCCATATCCTGCTCCATATTTTTTCTGGTAGGTAGGGAAAGTAGATTTATCAATAAATCCGGCTGTAATTCCTGAGTTTAAAGTAACTCCCCAGCTTCCATCGTTATTTCCTCTTCCGCTTTTGGTTACAATCAAGATTACACCGTCACTTCCTCTTTCACCATACAAAGCAGATGCAGCAGCACCTTTTAGTACGTTTACAGATTCAATATCTTCCTGATTGACATCTGAAAGAAAGTTACCATAATCGAATGTAGATCCGGTTACGGTATTATTATTAACTGGTGAACCATCAATTACAATAAGTGGAGATCCTCCTGATAAGGATTTATATCCTCTGATCAAAAGGTTCGCAGATCCGCCAAAGTTGTTGTTTGTATTTACCTGTAGTCCGGCCACCTTACCTGAAAGAAGAGATGCTACGTTACCGGTATTGGTAGTTCCACCGGTTAATTCTGCAGCCTTTACTTCTTCGGAAGCATAACCAAGAGATTTTTTCTCTCTTTTAATCCCGAGTGCAGTAACGACTACACCCTCAATTTCTTTTGTTTTAATAGTATCATTCTTCTGCTGGGCGTTCGCAACAGCAATAGAGGATGACATTACTAAAACAAGAAGACTTGCTGTTAGTTTCTTCATATCAAATTAATTTTTGTGACTTTACAAATTTGTAAAACTTTCTTAATATCACAAAGCAAAATCTAAAAAAAATACATTTATTTCAATATTTTAAAACAAAAACAACGAAACAACTATTAAAATAAGTTAAAAACAAAATATTTAACAAAAACAATCCATTTAAATCTTATTTTTTTTTAAGAAATAATAACAATCATTTAAATTGATATTATCTATCATAAATCGCAACACATTCCCATTAAAACAAATTGAATATCAATGACTTGAAAACTAAAAAAAGAGAGAAAATAGTTGTAAACGCCCAATGTACTATGCTAGACATATTTTTATATTGTGAAAAGAATTCCCCCTTTAAACGAAAAAAACCGCCCGAAGGCGGTAAAATATATTAAAATTGTAATTATAAAAATTAGTTTCTAGCCCAGAAAGGGGTATACTGATTTTTGCTAAATACATCTGCATTACTAATAGCAGGTACATTACTCGCATTACCAATATATTCAGAAAGAGGATAAATCAATCTGTTCGGTTTTGGGTTAGATGCTATTGTAGCTAATGGCGTCACAGGGAAGCCAGTTCTTGTATAATCAAAGAATGACTGCTCTGGATTAACACCCGTTAAAGCAATCCATTTTTGAGTCATAATTGCTTCTAATTTGTTAGCATTAGTTCCTGTCCATCCTAGACCAGCAACACTCTGTATTGCAGTAAGATAAGCCGGAGCTCCAGTAGCTCCAAAGAAGCTGTAAGAAGCAGTAACAGCAGCAGTAAAATTACCTGCTCCGTCAGAGAATAAACCTGGATATCTCAAAGCAGCCTCTGCTTGTAAGAATTTAGATTCGGCTCTAGTCATAATACAACCAGGTTTAGCTGATGCTTTAGCAACATAATCTGCAACATCTACATCACCACTTGGCAATAATTTAGGAGAACCTTGACCAATTGTAATACCATAACTAAATCTTGAAATAGCTGCTGGTACCCCTGGCTGGCCTGGTAAATTACCTTGTCTGATACCTGAAACTTTACCTCCTACAAGACCAAACATTCTTGCGCTTCTACCATCTACAATTCCATTAAACTTCTGATAAACCGGGCGAGCATCTCCACCAGCGTTACCATTTAAAATAATAGCTGCATGTTCAGAAGCTACATTGATAGAATAGTTTGCAGCTCTTGTTCCTGAGCTCAGATATACAAAGAAATTGGTAAATGGATTTTGTTGTGCATCGTTAGCAGCAGAGTATCCTGGGTTTTCTAAAACATCTTCGTCAATAAAATCAGCTCCACTAAGTGCTGCTAATTTTTGATCTCTATAAGCAGCCATGTCACCTGTTACGTTAGACATTCTTAACAGAAATCTTAATTTTAATGTATTACCAAAAGCGATCCATTTATCCGTGTCTCCTCTAAAAACAATATCACTACTTGGGCTATTTCCTGAACCTGATTCTAATGATTTAATAGCGTCATCTATATCTGTAATAGAAGCCTTATAAATATCTTCACCTTTATCATATTTAGGAGTCAAATTATCTTGTCCTTTAAAAGCTTGAGAATAAGGCATGTCACCATATAAATCAGTTAAAATCTGAACATAATTAGCTTTCATGATTTTAGCCATAGCTTTATGCTGAACATACTGATTACCCGGATCATTATAAGTAATGATTTTATCAAAATTAGCTACCCCTTTGAAAAGATTATCCCAAACATCATTATAAAATGTATTGGAAACATTGGGTTTATAATCATCAATAAATGGAGCTCCATATACCAATGAGTTTCCAGCCGTTGAGTTCATTACGACACTCGCAAATCTATTTAACGTCTGGGATTGCTTTGCATAAGTTAATGTTATTCCAACTGGAAGCAATTCATTTGGAGTAACTTTATCAATTGAAATATTGTTAGGATCTTCGTTGATATCAAGGTATTTATCACATGATACTGAAGCAAATAACATGGTTATGGATAAAACCGCTGTCGTTATTTTTATATTTTTCATAATTTTTTTAATATTTTAGAATGTCGCTTTTAGGTTAATTCCAAAAGATCTTTGAGATGGATATTGCTCAGCAAGTGCAATACCTGCTCCATTTCCACTTGTATAAGAAGTTTCAGGATCTGCATAGTTTCTGTTTTCTTTTGAATATACAAAGAATGGATTTCTAGCAAATAAACCTACAGTAATACCCGTTACAAAAGTTGATGATAATACTGATTTCGGAACATCATAAGATAAAGCAATTTCTCTTACTTTGAACGCAGTAGCATCTAATACCATCGGCTCACCCAATCTTTGTAAAGATTGCGAACTGAAATATCCAGCTACACCATCATAGTCTGCAGTTCCTCCAACAGGCGTATTGTTCTGAACATATTGTCCGCCCACCATCTGAACTGAGTTAGGAATCACATATCCTTTACTTCTATCAAAACCAGCAGTTTCTTCGCTAGCTCCAGTAAACGTCAAGAGACTCTTACTAAATGAAGCAAATTTACCTCCCTTACGATAGTCCATCGTAGCAGAAAGCGTAAAGCCTTTAAATTTAAGTGAAGTATTAAATCCAAGCGTATAATCCGGAGTTACTCTACCCATACTGCTTAATGTAGTATTTTGCAATGGAACTCCATCAGCTCCTACAATAACTCTTCCTTGATCATCTCTCTGGAAAGTTGTTGCTTTGATAACCTGAAGATCAGAACCTTTAACTGCAAATACTCCAATTCCAACAGTTGTAAATGGTACCGCAAGAGCAACTTCATCCAATCCGTTTGGTAAATCAAGCACAGTAGATCTTGATTTAGCAAAAGAAGCTCTTACATTCCAAGTAAAGTTTTGAGATTTAAATGGAGTAATCCCTAGGTCAATTTCAAATCCTCTCATTCTGGTTTTACCAAAATTATCTTTCAGGTTACTGATTCCTGAAGCATTTGAAACGTTTGCATTAGTAATCAAATCTTTAGTATCTGACTGATAAATTGACCCCTCTAGTGTAATACGATCATTTAAGAAACCTAACTGAACATTCAAGTCATATGTAGAAATAAACTCAGGTCTAATTGTTCTATTAGTTTGCGTAGCATCTATTCCATATCCTGGTAGATTTGGGAAAGGATATCCTGCAGGAGCAATACCTACATTGGAAGTATCATAAGGCAGTACACCAGATGTATTACCTACCCTAGTATATCCTGGCGCAATTTTGATGTAATTGATAATATTATTACCCTTCAAAGCTTCAAAAGCTTTTGTAGGAACAAATGAAAGACCTACAGAGTAATACGGATATGACTTATTATGAACTTGTCCATTATAATAGGTAGACAATACAGAACTTTCTTCAATTCTGAAAGTAGAGTTCAAGAATAAGTAATCTTTGTAAGATAAATCTAAATTGGCAAATCCAGCAACAGTTCTCTGTCTTGTTGTTGTATTCTCAAAAAGAATGTTATCCAACACAGTTGCACCTGCCGAGTTTCCTGGCTGAATAAGGTTTGTAACGTTTCTGATGTCATACCATCCCGGAACAACTAAGTTTGTCCCTCCCATTGATCTGGCAGTTCTATAGCTATCCTGAATATTGTTACCAATGTTTAACTTCAAATTAATATTATCCGTAAGGTCATAATTAAAGTTTAACATTAAGTCACCATAATAACTTCTTGTACTAACAGTACGGTTGATATAGTACGAATCAAAGTTAGAGCTCCCTGTATAATCCTGCAATGTTCCACCATCTAACACAAGTCCACTTCCATTGTACACTTGGCTCGCTTTGAAACCATCATCATGATTATCAGATCTGGAATTATTTAAATATAAGTTTCCAGTATATGTTAAATTAATATTTTTATTAAAATCATACTGCAATGATAAGATTCCTGATAAATAATCATTAACAGTATTTTGTCTTGTATGTTCTAATTGATAATAAGGGTTCTTTGTAAAAGCAGACAACCCTCCTGCAACGCCAGAATTTCTGTATTTTCTAATATCATTCATTGAAGGCATTTGAAGGATATCGCTATATAAATCTGCGCTAGATTGGTTAGTAACCTTACTGATGTAGTTAACAGTTCCATCTATTCTTAATTTATCCAGCTTTTTCCCTGCTTTCAATAAGAAACTATTCTGTCTTAATTGGTCACCTTCAACAACAAAGTCATTTTCTAATCTGTTAATGGACAACATTGCATAAGAATCTGCTCCTCCAGAATTAATAGTAACTCCATTTTGTAAAATCACACCATTTTTGAAAAACTTCGAGAAGTGGTTGTCTACAGGAGCATATTTTTCATAGATAAAACTACCATCTGCCTGTGGTAACCCTGATGGAACCATTTGTCCTCCAATATTTGGATCATTGTAAGCAGGACCCCAGGACATATTTTCAAAAGGCACGTAAGTTGTTCCATTATAATTTGGATCCCCAGCACTAAAAGCTGGCTCATGAGGATACCCCTTACCATATTGCTTTTGTATGATAGGAAATTTGAAAGCTTGGCTCATTTGGATTGAAGATGTCAGCGTAAACTGCATCTTTTCCCCCTTTGCTCCTTTTTTAGTTGTTACAATAATAACCCCATTTACCCCTTGCTGTCCATAAAGAGCAGCTCCTTGAAGTCCTTTAATTACGTTTACGTTTTCAATCACCTCTGGTGGTAACTGAGCTAAAACAGAAGCAGAAGAAATTACATTATCAATTACAACTAGAGCTTCATTCCCCCCTGAAATTGATTTATTTCCTCTGATTACAATCCTACTTGATGCTCCTACACTGTTATCCGTTTGCGTAATCTGCAACCCAGATACTTTACCTGTTAGAGCCTGAACTGCATTCGGAGCAGAGGCCTGGTTTAATTCCTTAGTACCTACTACTTGTTGTGCATTGGTAATGGCATCAACCTTTTTCTTAATACCTAAGGCACCAGTAACTACAACTTCTTCAATAGTCTTAGTTTTTATTGTATCTCCCCCTTTTTCTTGGGCATTTGCAATAAAAAAAGATGAAGAGAGTGCTACTATAAGTACACTAGTTGTTAATTTCTTCATGTTATTTCAATTATTTTTTACAGGCTACAAATTTGTAAAACTTTCTTAAAAACACAAAACAATTTCTTAAAAAAATATAAAATTTTAAACTATTACCAATAAAAACACCTAATAAAATACTAATATTTGTTAAAAATAAATATTTTAACAAATATTTAAAATAAAAACAATCAATAATTTTACAATATATCAACATTATTCATTTAACACCTTTTCAATAATACTAGAGAAAAAAAGACAACAAAACACCCATCATACATACATTTAAGCAATAAAAAAAAAAGAAACCACCACAAAACTGTAAAACACGTACTACAAACTTTAATTCTTTTTTCTTCACAAAACAGGGAAAAAAGCACAAATCTCACCAACAATAAGAATATCATCAATAAAAATTGTCATAAAAGAGTAAATTCATAATCCCGTTTTAAACGATGAAAAAAAATTCTTTATATAATTAATACATTAGTTTTTTATAATTTTACATTTCTTTTTCTAAATAAAATATGGAGCTAATAAAAAACTGGTCAAACCTTTACATCGAAGCGGGATGTGATGAAGTTGGAAGAGGATGTTTAAGCGGGCCAGTAGTGGCGGCAGCGGTAATTTTAGACGATGATTTCAAGCAAAATCTGGTTAATGATTCTAAAAAATTAACGTTCAAAACCCGCATGGAACTGGATAGTTATATCAAGGACAATGTGAAAAACTATGCTATCGCAGAGCTTCCCCCTTCGTTTATTGATGAGCATAATATTCTCAATGCAAGCATTCATGCCATGCATCGTGCCTTGGATAATCTCACGATAACCCCGGAACTTATTTTAGTGGATGGGAACAAATTCCATCCTTATAATTATATTCCACATCAATGTATTATTAAAGGAGATTCTAAGGTTTTATCCATTGCTGCAGCATCAATTCTTGCCAAAAATTACAGAGATAGATTAATGATCCAGCTTCATGAAGAACATCCTGAATATGGATGGGACACCAATTTTGGCTATGCAACCAAAAAACATCAGGAAGCCCTTATCAAGCATGGTCCAACCCTACATCACAGACAATCCTTCAGACTGAAATATGATTGAAAACAAATGATTTTCATTTATTAAATTCTCACACACTGATTATAAATTTAAAATTATTCTAAATAGTAAGCATAAAAAAAGAGAAGCAATTGAATAATTGCTTCTCTTTTTTTACGTTATAATAAAGGAAATTATTTCTTTTTATTTTTTTGCTGCCCCTGAACCTGTTGTTGCTCCTGAGCTTTTTCCATCATTTCTCTCATTCTCTTCTGGAACTTACCTTCTGCTTTTGGTTTTTCCTTATTAGATTGAATCTGAGCATGAATTTTCTTCTCATCCAGAATCACATATTTAATAACAAGGATAATTAAGATGTTAATCGCATTCGATACAAAATAATACCATGAAAGACCTGAAGCTGATGTATTCAGGAAGAATAGGAATGTAATCGGGAAGATATACATTAATACTTTCATATTCGGCATTCCCTCCTGTTGAGGCTGCTGCATATTTCCTGAAGTCATTACTGTATAGATCAAAATAACAACTGTACAAGCTAATGCAAAAATACTCAAGTGATCTCCAAGGAAAGGAACTTTAAATGGAAGCTTGATCAAATCATCATATGCTGTCAAATCCTTTGCAAACCAGAACCCTTGTCCTCTAAGATCAATAAAGTTCGGGAAGAAACGGAACAACGCATAGAAGATTGGAATCTGAACCAACGCAGGTAAACATCCCGCCATCTGATTCACTCCAGCTTTTCTGTAGATCTCCATGGTAGCCTGTTGCTTTTTCATTGGATCTGCATCCTTGAACTTAGCATTCGCTTCATCAATTTCCGGACGGATTACTTTCATCATTGCACTCAATTTATGCTGCTTATACATAATTGGTGACAGGATCAGCTTCACAATGATTGTCATTACAAAAATTACCCAACCTGCAGATAATCCCCAGGCAGCAATAATACCATATAACCACATGAAGAAGTAACGGTTCATCGCTCCGATAAATGACCATCCTAATGGAAGAATTTCATCAAAGTTTTTATCATAAGATTTAAGCAATGGTAAATCCAACGGCATGAAGTACCAAGTGAAATCCTGGTTCAGCTCACTTCCGGTCATTTGAACAAAACCTTCATAGTTTAATTTCTTCAAATATTCTCCTTCTTCAACATTCTCCTGATTTCCTTTACTGTGAGTAAATCCGTTTTTAGCTTCAATCACTGAAGTAAAAAACTGCTGCTTTACACCAATCCAGTTAAGGGTTTCCTTTTCCTCCTCCATTGTCGTTCTTCCATCATAATCATAGTCTTTATAATTATTGAAAGCATAAGAGAATTCTGAGTGAGACTGCTCCTGAGCTCTACCCTTCTCTAAGTTTCTTACATTATAATCCCAGATGAAATCTGCTTTGTTATCTGAAGTAATTTTTGAAAGCCCCTGAGTTCTCACTTTAAAATCAAGAGTGTATTTAGGAAGTAGTGTGTAAATAAACTGAATTACAGCACCATTGTAATCTGCAGTTAAGGTTACTGCATTTCCATTAACAGTAGGTGAGAAAACTAAATCTTTAGTATTGACAACCTTTCCTGTTTTATCTTTAAACTGAAAACCGTAGTTTGAGTTATTTTTATTGATCAGATAAAGTGGCTGATCTGCATTGTCTGTTTTGTGGTTGTAAGCTTTATACTTTAAAAGCTCCACTTTGGAAACCTGTCCTCCTAAGCTTGAAAATTCAAGTTTCAACTCATTATTTCCAAGGCTTGCCGTCTGGATTGCGTTAGGAGTTACATTTGGATTGATATTGTTTGCCTGAGTTTGTTTTACGGCATTTTTTACCTGTTCCGTTTTCTGCTCCTGAGCTTTTAACTCAGCTTCTTTCGTTTGTTTGTTCTGGAAATAGAACATAAAACCGAAGAGAACAAGGCATAAAACCGCGAAACTAATCATTTGCTTCTTATCGATTCCGTTGTTTTGTTGCATTTTATTTTTGTTATAATTAAAATTTCCTATTATTAAACTACCACAGAACTATAAGAAAACTGATAAATCTGTAGTAAATTTCAGCTGACAAAAATACTGTTTTTTTATCAAAACTCTATACTATAATACATTAGTATATAATAAACTCAGGCTGAGAAAAATCAACCTGAGTTTATTAGTAGACGTTTATAATAAAACTTTACCTTATTTCTTTTCGCAAGCCCTAATGAAAGCTCTGAATAAAGGATGCGGCGTTGCTACCGTACTCTTATATTCCGGGTGATACTGAACCCCTACATAGAACGGGTGATCAGGAAGTTCCAACGCTTCTACCAAACCTGTTTCAGGGTTGGTACCTGTAGCAAGGAAACCATTCTTTTCAAATTCCTGAAGGTAATCACTGTTAAATTCATAACGGTGACGGTGTCTTTCAGAAATATTTTTGCTTCCGTAAGTTTCATATAGCTTAGATCCGTTTTTCAAAGCACATTTCCAAGCTCCAAGACGCATCGTTCCTCCTTTATCTACTACATTTTTCTGTTCTTCCATTAATGAAATTACAGGATCTGGAGTTGCTGTATCAAATTCTACTGAATTCGCTTTTGTATGTCCTAAAACATTTCTTGCAAATTCAATTGTCATGATCTGCATTCCTAAACAGATTCCCAACATTGGAATTTTATTCTCTCTTGCATATTTTGCGGTAAGAACTTTTCCTTCAATTCCTCTATCTCCGAAACCTGGAGCTACAAGGATACCATTTACTCCTTTCAGAGTCTCTTTAATGTTTTCCTCAGTAATATCTCCACTGTATACCCATCTTACTTTTACTTCAGTTTCAAGGTCAGCACCTGCATGTTTGAATGCTTCAGCAATTGAAATATAGGAATCCTGAAGGGAAATATATTTTCCAACCAATGCGATTTCTACTGTTTTCTTAGGATTCTGGAATTTCTTCAAGAAGTTCTTCCAGTCTTTAAGATCAGCTGTTTTATCACTTTTCAGATCCAGCTCTTTTAAAACTACATCATCAAAATTCTGCTTCTGAAGATACATTGGAACTTCATAGATGGTTTCCAAATCTTTACATTCAATAACATTCTCCAAAGCAACATTACAGAACTGAGCCAGTTTTGCTCTCTGATCTTTTGGAATTTTATGCTCTGTTCTGCAAACTAAAACATCAGCCATAATTCCACTCTCCATCAATTGACGAACGGAATGCTGAGATGGTTTTGTTTTTAATTCTCCACTTGAAGCCAGATATGGCAATAATGTTAAGTGAATTACCATAGAATTATTATCTCCCAGTTCCCATTTCAGCTGACGAACAGTTTCAATGTATGGTAAAGATTCGATATCCCCTACAGTTCCTCCGATCTCAGTAATGATGATATCGTAGTTCTGTTTTGAAAGGATTTTAATTCTACGTTTGATTTCGTTAGTAATATGAGGAATTACCTGAACTGTTTTTCCAAGGAAATCTCCTTTTCTTTCTTTTTCAATTACAGTTTGGTAGATTTTTCCTGTAGTAACGTTGTTGTTTTGGGATGTAGGAGCATCAAGGTAACGCTCATAGTGGCCTAAATCCAGATCCGTCTCCGCACCATCTTCGGTCACATAGCATTCTCCATGCTCATAAGGATTCAAAGTTCCCGGGTCAATATTGATATAAGGATCAAGTTTTTGGATGGTTACGTTAAAACCGCGTGATTTTAGCAATAGCCCCAGAGAAGCAGACACGATTCCTTTTCCCAAAGATGAAGTTACACCTCCTGTCACAAAGATGTACTTTGTATTCTTTTTACTCATTAGATTAGGTTTGTGCAAAGTTATGGGAAAAAGAAATACAAAGCAATTATTTACATTTTGAAAATAGAAAAACACCACTCAAACAATTATAAAACCTGATAAAAAAAATTATCTATATTTGATATAAGCAAATGACACAAAGCAATAACCATCATGATTTCCGTATATAAACTCAAACCAAAATTCCAGCAGCTGCTCACCCCTGTTTTATTATTTTTACATAAGAATAACATCACAGCCAATCAGATTACGATCAGCTCTATCCTATTATCTATGGTGATCGGAGTATTATTCTGGAATGCAGATCTTTCGAAATGGTTCTTTCTAAGCCTGCCAATCGGGTTGCTTTTGAGAATGGCTTTAAATGCTCTGGACGGAATGATGGCGAGAAAATTCAATCAGACCAGTAAGCTTGGAGAGGTCTTAAATGAAGTGGGTGATATAGTTTCGGATGTGATTATTTTTTTCCCTCTTCTTAAATTTCAACCGGAAAGCTTGTATCCTGTTGTCATATTTATTGTTCTGAGTGTCATTAATGAATTTGCCGGATTGATAGGAAAAATTGTAGGAAAAGAACGCCGTTATGATGGTCCTATGGGAAAAAGCGACCGCGCACTTATCTTGGGACTATATGGTTTACTCATATTTTTCGGAATCAGTATCACTTCTATTTCCCCATATATTTTTGGAATTATCATTGCTTTACTCATCATCAGTACTTATACACGACTTAAGAAATCTTTGAATGAAGCCTGAAGAAAATAAATTCGCAGATGTCCCCCTAAGGGTAAAAACATGGATCTATATCATTATTGTTTTTGCGTTGGGGATTTCACATCCTCTTGCTATGGCACTTTTTGTCTCGTGGATAGGGCTGCAATCATTCCTTGAATTTTCAAAAATGTTTAAAGTCCCCGTGAATCCTGTTATTTCATCAATATTCATAGGAATCTCTCAGTTCTATTTATTGTTTTATTTCAATATTGAAAATTATCTTTTATACTCTTCCCTTTTAGGAATATTTATTCTTCTTTATTTCTTATTATTAAAATCTTCCACAAAGCAGTTATATGGAGTTTCCATAGCCTTATTGGTGTGTCTTTTTTCTTTCCCCCATTTATTATGGATAAGAAATAATACCAATGGGATCAGTGCCATTATTTTTATTGTGGTAGTAACAGAATTGAATGACGTTTTTCAATATTTGATGGGAAAATTTTTCGGAAAACATAAAATAACCCCTCAGATAAGTCCCAACAAAACATGGGAAGGCCTTATCGGCGGAATTTTTCTCACCATTATCTTAAGTAATATTTTAGGATATTTTCTACTTAAAACCGGGATTTTAACCAACAGTATTTTAGGACTTATTTTGGGGGTCTCAGGATTTTTCGGAGATATTTTCATGTCTTATTTAAAAAGAAAAACCTATGTAAAAGATACAGGAAACCTTCTTCCCGGACATGGTGGTCTGCTGGACAGAGTGGACAGTCTGATCTTCAATGCTCCATTATTCTTCTGGGCACTTCCTCTTCTGATCAAAAATTAAAGCAATGGATGAAAAATTTAAAAGAGCAGTTATCTTTTCAGGAGGCGGAACAAGATTGATGATTTATCTTGGGATCTTTGCAGCTCTGGAAGAACTGGATCTCAAACCGGATGTCCTTATTGCTTCCTGTGGAGGATCATTTGCCGCGACCGTTATCAATGCTTTTCCTGATCATCTGTCCCGAAAAGAATATCTGAAGTCGGAGGAATATTTTGAGTTTGTTTCCGGCACGATATTAACAAAGCAAAAGAAGCTTTCAAGAATAGGTCTTTTCTCATTAAAAAAGCTATTCGACAAAAGAAACGCCCCTTTTATTGAAGATGTTTTCAACCGATATCTTGTTGAGCTGCCTCAGGATCTGTCTGATTGTTTTCCAACCCTAAAAAACGTAACGTTTTCAAAAGAAATCCCTACCATAATCATTGGTTCAGAGCTTCTCTTCAGTTCAAAAGAAACAGATCAACCCAGAAACAGAAAAAAATTATATCAAAAAGTAATTTTCACTGATCCTGAAACGGCAAAGAAAATTCATCCTGAACAAATTATCAGCGATTCTGAAAGTTTTAAAAACATTGCTGTTGAAGAATCATTCAAAGTTATCACCAATTTTTCTATGCTTGAAAGTACCCGGGCTTCTGTTTCGGATATGTTTTATGTAGAACCTGCATTCTTTCAGGGAAAATATTTTGCAGGTGGCGCTATAGATCTTGTTCCTGCTGAATTGTCTCAACATCTGGCTCAGGAAATCATCACTGAAAAAAAACAATCTTACAATCCGGTAGAAGAAGCACTCGTTCGTTCCGTCTTTGGTTTTAGCGGAAATGAAAGACTTGCTGAAACAGAAAAACTTTTATCTGGTTTTCAAATTGATACCACCAACATCAAACAGGAACTGGAAGGGCATTATCTAAAAAAAGGAATCAACTGGAAAAAGTTTGAGATTGATTTTTCATTCCCAAAAAGTTATCAACAATTTGTGAAAGACATGGAAATACAGTGGCAGTATGGATTTGATCAGACAATGAAAAGTATAAAAAAGTAATAACAAATATTTCAATTGAAGGAGTAGGAATTCCCTTCCTCCAGGGGGGTGGCAAATTGAAGATTTGGCTAAAGCTAATACCATTACATCTATTGTGATCACGAGGTAAATCCCGTGCCTATTGAATATCTTAGCTTTATAAATATATGAACCATTAAGGAAGATTTAAGAAATAAAGTATAGTTAAGATCATCCTAACTTATAGGCTTAAAGCGAAGCTTATACTAATACTCTCAACATCTTAATACAATCTTACTATTTCAAAAAATAAAAGTTTAAACAGCTTCATTAAAAACATTATTCCTGTTTTCACTTTTAAAATCTATTTTTACATAAAATTGAAAACCACCAAACACTCATGAACGTTTTTATCGCAGGCGGAACTTCAGGAATTGGCTATGCTCTGGCCAAGCATTATCTTGCTAAAGGATATTGTGTAGGAGTCTGTGGAAGAGATCTGTCCAAAATCCCGGAAAATCATCATAAAAATTTAAAAGCTTTCCAGGCAGATGTCTGTGATATGAATGCTCTGTTATCCACATTGCAGTCTTTTCTTGTGGATAAAAATAGGCTTGATATTTTCATCAACTGTGCAGGAAGCTATGCAGAAGATGTTGCAGGAAGAATTTCATACGAAGAAGCAGAGGAAATGCTCCAAACGAATATTCTGGGAACAGTCAATTGTTTCGAAATGGCAAGAAAAGTAATGAGAAACCAGAAAAAAGGAAGTATTGCTGTGATTGCTTCTGTTTCAGGGATATTGGAGTATGAAAACTCTAGTCTTTATACGAAGACAAAGCGATCTGTGATACAGATTGCTGATGCTTACCGCCGTGCCTTGAAGCCTTTTGGAATTTCCATTACCACGATTGCCCCCGGATATATAGATACTGAAAAATTAAGACAGCTTAATCAGGATGATTTAAGCAAAAAACCATTCCTTACAGATGTGGAAACTGCGGCATCTATGATTTCTGAAGCTATTGAAAAACAGGAAAAACTTATTATTTTTCCTTCAAAAATGAGGTGGATGATGAAATCTTTATCTCTACTGCCTTCTTCATTATTAAATATCATCATGTTCAAAAAAGCCAGATGGATGAAAAACGACTGACAGTACAACAGAAAGTATACGCCCTGACTTTGTGTGCCATCGTATTTATGATGGTGTACAATTTTGCAGCATGGTATGTTTCAACATTAACTGAAATTCCGTCTTTTGTTTTTGGATTTGAAAAATATATCCCGTTCATCCCATGGAGTATTATTCCTTATATGACGAGCGGTTTCTTTTTCTGTGTGGTATTTTTCTGCTGTCAGAATAAAGAACAGCTTAGAGTTTTAACACAGCGAATGCTCTTTGCAACCATTATTGCCGGAATTTGTTTCTTATTATTTCCCTTACAATATTCCTCGCCCAAACCTGAAGTCAGCAATTCTTTTCTTGGGTATTCTTTTCAGTTTTTAAAAGTATTTGATTCCCCTTTTAACCAGGCTCCTTCATTACATATTGCCTATGCTTTTATTTTCTGGTCTGTTTTCAGGAATTTTAAAAAAGGAAGAACATTATTAATGCTTTGGTTAATTTTGTTGGGAATTTCTACCTTGACGACTTATCAACATCACTGTATTGATATTATTACCGGAAGTATTCTTGCCCATCTTAGTTTTATCCTCTTTCCTTATAGAAAAAATAATTTTCTGTACAGAAATTTCCATGTAGCCAATATGTATTTTTTATCAGCATGGATATTCATTTTACTGGCACTTTTGACAGATAAATTCTTTGGACATACAGGATTGGTTTTACTGTGGCTGGCTCTGATGAATATGCTGATCGGATATCAATATCAGAAAAACAATATCTTCTTTTTAAAAAATAAAGCAGGAAATATCCCGTGGGTGAAAAAGATTTTCTATTTCCCTTATTTACTGACATACCAGATGTTTTGGAAATGTTTCCGGAAAAACAGAACTCCTGTAGAAATTCTTCCCAATTTATATATTTCATCAAAACCCGACAATGAAGCTGTCAAAAATTTTGAACTTACCTCAACTACGTTTGTATATGATGTATCGGCCGAGATAGAAGAACTTCCTGTAATAAAAAATACAGCAAACTATCATTCTGTTTCTTTTTTGGATATTGGGACATTTGATATTCACGAGACTCAAAAATTGGTTACAAAAATCACAGAAAATTACAAACAACTTCCTCCAGGTGGGAAAATCTTAATCCACTGTACCATGGGATTTACCAGAAGTTCGGTGATCGGAATTTTAGTAATCAAAAATACTTTATCTTTACCTTTAGCAGAAGCAATAACCATAATGAAAACCCACAATAAGCATGCTGTAATTCATACTTATCTGAAGGATTTTCTCAAAAAAATTTAATCTATGAACAGCGGACATTTTAAGAGTTTTGACAACAGTGAAATTTTTTATCGTGAGTGGAATTACCAGCCTCATCAGAAAAGTATCATCATCATCCATCGTGGGCATGAGCATTCTGAAAGGCTGAATGATATTGCACAATCTCCTCAGTTTTCAAAATACAATATCTTCGCATTCGATCTGCGCGGGCACGGTCATACGAAAACCCAGACCTCATCTGTTTTTATGGACTATGTAAGAGATCTTGATTCATTTGCTAAGTTTATTTGTTCACAATACAATGTGAAAATCTCAGATATTTTCGTTGTTGCCAACAGTATTGGTGGAGTTGTTGCCTCTGCATGGGCTCATGATTTTGCCCCATCTATTGCTGGAATGGCACTTTTGGCTCCTGCTTTTAGAATCAACCTTATTGTTCCACTGGCTAATGAAATGATTACGTTAGGAACAAAACTCAAGAAAGGTTTGATCATTAAAAGTTATGTAAAATCCAAAATGCTGACTCATGATCCTGAACAGCAAAAAGCATACGACACCGATCCTCTTATCTCAAGATCGATCGATGCAGAACTTCTCATTGATCTTGCAAAAGCCGGAAAACGTCTGGTGGAAGATGCCGAGGCTATAGATACCCCAACTTTAATTCTGGCTGCTGAAAAAGATCATGTGGTTTTCAATAAAGATCAGAAAATATTCCATGAAAAACTGGATACGGATTTGAAATATTATGAAGTTCTTCCAAACTTTTTCCACGGCATTTTATTCGATACCGGAAAGGAAAAAGTGTATGATAAAATTGTGGATTTTGCTGAAAAATGCATCAACAGAAATGTAAAACAAGTCTCTCTTTCTCCTGATCCTTTTTCTGTAAAAGAGTATAAAGACCTGCAAAATAATGTGGGTAATACCCTGAATTTTAAAATGCAGAAATTGTCTTTAGGAAAGATCGGAAAAATAAGCAATGGAATGGCCATCGGCTTGAAGTATGGATTTGATTCCGGAGCTTCATTGGATTATGTTTACCAGAATCAGCCGAAAGGGAAGTTCGGTTTTGGAAAAATGATGGATAAAAATTACCTCAATGCTATAGGCTGGAAGGGAATCCGCATCAGAAAACAGCATTTGCTTCAGCTGCTGGAACAAAACATACACACTCTGCAGCAGCAGGGAAGACCGATTAAAATACTTGATATTGCAGGAGGAACCGGAAATTATTTGTTTGACATCAAAGAAAAATATCCGGATGCAGAAATCGTTATCAATGAATTTGTAACATCCAATATTGAAATTGGGAAAAAAGTTATCCAAGAGAAGAATTATCAGAAAATCCGTTTTACCAATTTTGACTGCTTTGATCCACAGACCTATCAAAAACTGAATTTCGAACCTAATATCACCATTGTATCCGGAATTCTTGAGCTTTTTGGGGATAACGAAATGGCCAGTAAAGCGATTCAGGGAGTGAATTCTATTTCAGAAAAGAATGCCTATATCGTTTATACAGGACAGCCATGGCATCCACAATTGAAAATGATCGCCTATGTTCTGAACAATCATCAGAAAAAGGATTGGATTATGAGAAGGCGTTCACAGAAAGAACTGGACAGAGTTATGGCTTTTAATTCCATTCAGAAAGAAAATATGCTGATTGATGATTTTGGAATCTTTACTGTTTCTTCGGGAAAAGTGAATGTTTCAAATTAAAAAGATCTTTAATTTTTTCATCGATTTTCAATGAGCTTTATACATAAATGGGTCTAAACTTTGGCATTGATTATTTTTAACCACAATAGTCACAAAAGGTTTAAACACTTAAGTTTTTTTAGAGCTAGGCGTTAGACATAATAAGTACACCTAAGTTTTATGAAAATCTTTGATTTTCACCTTATGTGAACTTTTCTGCGGTCTCATTTTAAACTTACTTAAGTGGACTAAAGTGTTTTAAAATGAAAGCTTTTGTGTTTTTGTAAGGTTTAAACAATTTCCATATAAAAAGGTTTTCCAATCAAATGGAAAACCTTTTTTGTGAGTTATATTTTAAATATTACTGCTTAACCAGTTCAAAATAAGCAGTTACTTCAACATCCTTCGCAATACCTGCTCCAGACGGATCATATTTGATTCCATAATCCAGACGGTTCACTGTAAATTTTGTCTGAATCCCCATTATTTCTTTTCCGTCTTTATTTTTTGTAATCCCACCAAATGTCACAGGAACACTGATTTCTTTTTCTACCCCTCTCATCGTAAGCTTTCCTTTTAGGATATAGTTATTGTTCTTATCTTTTGTGATAGAAGAACTTTTAAATTCAATCGCAGGAAATTTGGCAGCATCGAAAAATTCTTCACTTACAAGATGTCTGTCTCTCATATCCAATCCGGTATTTATGCTACGAACACTTACCGCAAAGTTTACATCTGCATTATCAAGATTAGCTCCGCTATTGACCACTCTTCCGTCAAATTTATCGAACCTCCCCTGTACAAAGCTAATTCCCATATGCTTAATATTAAAGTTGATGGAAGAATGCATGGCGTCTGCTTCCCATGTACCTTGTGCCAATGCAACAATACTTAAGAGCACAAATGCGAAAGATAAAAATACTTTTTTCATTGTAATTATATTTTACATTACTATTTTAATTGAATGAAGCTAAGATATGAAAGATATTTCTACTATAGTGGTATTAGTTTTTAATATTAAATCCATTTAGATTCTGTAAAAAAAATGCTTTTTTATAACTTCGCAGTATGGCAAAACTGAAAACAGCATATTTCTGTCAAAACTGCGGAACTCAATATCCTCAATGGCTGGGACAATGCAAAAGCTGCGGAGAATGGAATACCTTAGTAGAAGAAGTGGTTGAAAAACCTTCTCATAAAACTCCTCCTTTCTCAAAAACCAAGCAACATGTTATCAATATTGTTGAAGTGGAAACCAGCGAAGAACCGAGAATCAAAACTCCTTCTGAGGAGCTAAACCGTGTCTTGGGAGGCGGGATTGTTTTAGGTTCTGTCACGTTGATTGGTGGTGAGCCCGGAATTGGAAAGTCTACTCTTCTTCTTCAGCTGGCCTTGAAAATGAAGAAAAAAGTCTTCTATGTTTCGGGGGAAGAAAGTGCTTCTCAGATCAAAATGAGAGCAGACAGGCTTACCGACATTCAAAATCCGAACTGTTTTCTTTACACGGAAACGTCATTGGAAAAAATCCTTCATGAGGCTAAGAAGCTGGAACCGGATTTCATGATCATCGATTCTATTCAGACTCTGCAGTCTCAGTTGATAGAAAGCTCTCCAGGAACGGTTTCCCAGATCAGGGAATGTTCCAATGAGATCATCAAATATGCTAAAGAAAACAATACTCCGGTATTCCTTGTAGGACACATTACCAAGGATGGCCAGATTGCCGGACCAAAGGTGCTGGAACATATGGTAGATGTTGTTCTGAACTTCGACGGGGACAGAAATCATCTTTTCAGATTGTTAAGAGCCAATAAAAACCGTTTTGGATCGACTTCCGAAATTGGAATTTACGAGATGGTCTCACAAGGATTAAAAGAGATTAAAAATCCTTCTGAAATTCTGATCACCAAAAAATTTGAGGAACTGTCTGGAAATTCAGTTGCTGTAACACTGGAGGGAAACCGTCCTATGCTTCTTGAAATTCAGGCATTGGTAAGTACAGCAGTGTATGGTACTCCTCAGAGAAGCTGCACAGGTTTTGATTCTAAAAGGCTGAATATGCTTTTGGCTGTTCTGGAAAAAAGAGCAGGTTTCCAACTTGGAGCGAAAGACGTTTTCCTGAATATTACCGGAGGAATAAAAACAGACGACCCGGCACTGGATCTGGCTGTTATTGCGTCTGTTCTTTCATCCAATGAAGATATTGCGATCTCAGAACACTACTGTTTCGCAGGAGAAATCGGATTAAGTGGAGAAATACGTCCTATAGCGCAGGTGGAACAAAGAATTACTGAGGCTGAAAAACTAGGGTATGAAAAGATATTCGTTTCCAATCTTAATAAAATTCCGAAAAGAAAATTTGGAATTAAGATCGAAGAAGTGAGTAAGATTGAAGATTTTCATGAGAGACTTTTCTAGAATTATTGTGAATGGTCAATGAGGGAGTTCGAAGTGAATTCATCGTTCACCATTCATTATTATATCTACGATCCACATTTAATTCATACCTTTAAGTTATGAATTACCTGGCTCATTCTTTTCTATCTTTTACCGACGGACAGATCGTGGGGCAATTTCTAGAAGATTTTATCCGCAATAGAGATCGTTTTTCTTTCCCGAAAGATATTCAGGACGGGATTACCCTTCACAGGGCTATTGATACGTTTACAGACTCCCACCCTGCCATTCATGAAGCTAAAAAGGTTTTTGCGCCTTTGGTAAGATTGTATGCAGGTGCATTTGTAGATGTTTCCATGGATCACTTTGTAGCCAGAGATCTTTCACTGAATTCCCTGCCGGAGTGGAAAGCCCATTCTCTTAAGGTTTACAGAGCTTTGAATGCCCATGAGCAATGGCTGCCTGAAAATTTCAAAAAAATGCTTGTCAAAATGGAGCATGACGACTGGCTTTATAATTACAGTGAAGATTGGGGAATTAAATTCAGTATTCAGAATGTACTGAATAAAGCAAAATATCTGGATAAAGATATTCCTGTTTTTGAAGCTTTTTTAAAGAATAAAGATCATCTTCAGCAATGTTATGAAGATTTTTTTCCTGATCTGCTCGCCCATGCGAAAGGGATCAATACGCTGCTCCAGCTGGAAAATTAATATTTTAGAATTATTTAAAACGTAAAGTTGATATTAAAACAACTCATTACAAGTGAGCTAAGGAAGCGATAAAATCGCTGACTAAGCTGTATGAATATTCGTTCGCTTAGAAGGAATCAACTTCATTGATTCTACCTTTTGCTCCCTTAAAAACAACATACAATATGTTAAACCTTTGCATAAAATTAAAATAATCCAAACAGAATTGTAGAGCTGCCCAACTTCTATAGCTAATCCATCATATTTTTAAAACTGCTTATAAAGATAACGGTTGGGATAGGTAAGTTTTTCACTGCTTCTTTGTCCGTTCACAATGATATGAACGATATTGATCTGATCATCAAAAAGGTTATAGAGAAAGCTTACTGCGGTTTCTACTTTTTTAGGACTGCTGGTTACTTCAGATTCAAGAAAGACATTCACAGATTCCTGGTCTTCTTCATAGCCGATATAGTTTACTTTCAGGAATTTATTATCTGTCTTTAATTTGAAATATTCTGCGCAATATTTTTGTAAGGCTTCATTCAATTTTGCTTTGTATTTTTCATCATTAAAATGAAAAGCTCCTCCATATTTTTTTCCTAAACCATTTTCCATGTCATCAAGGAAGAATCTTCCTGTCACTTCAAATGTTCTGGATTTTGCATTATAATTAATTTCTACAGAACCTACATGATAGGGGTGAAAAGCTTCACCTTCTGTAAAACTCTGAAATACGATTGTTAATAATAAAAGAAAACTCCAAAAAAATTTACCCGACATGAATTTTATTTTACAGCAAATATAAAAAAAGCAACAGTTATAGAAACTGTTGCTTTTATATTCTTATTTGATTGATAAGGATCTATTGTTTAATTACTTTTTTCGTAATTTTTGTATTATCCTCCAGTGCAATCGTAAACAGATAGGTTCCTCTTACCAGTTCAGAAATATCAATTTTCCCTGAATTTGTATTCACATTTACAGTTTTAATCAATTTTCCTGAAACATCATAAATAGTTACTGCTGCTTTAGAGTGTCTTCCTAATACAACATTTACAAAATCTTTCGCCGGATTCGGAGTGATATTCACTTCTGAATTGATCTTAACATCTGCCGTGCCCAGCGTTGTCCCTGTTTTAACAAAATATCCGCCAAAACCTGTTGTCTGGAAGCTCACTTCCCAGTATTGGTAGGTATCATTCCAGATAATATCAGCAATGTCAGGAGTAATAATGGTTGCTGTTCCTCCAAAAGAAGCGGTGGTACCTGTAGTACTTGTTCCTGTATATTTTTCAATAAGAAGATTAGCTTTATTGGCAACATCAGTAGGTGAAGTAGGTAATTTCACTCCACTTGTAAGATTATAAGCATCGAAATCAGCCTGTTTGAAGTATAAAGTTACTTTTCCGGTTGCAGTGGTAGTATTTGCGTCCGAATTGATTTCATATCTTCTTGCTACATAGTTGGGCTGTGCATTGTCCACCCATACTTTTGAAGTTACATTTCCGGTTACTGTACTCGCTGTTTCTTTTTCAACTCTTGAGATCAGCTGACAGTTATTGGTAAAATAGTTGTATCCATTGGCTGCAGCGCTTGTTTTAGTTTGATTGGAATTGGCTAAGTTTTTCACTTCAGCAACATTCTCATAGACTACAGCTCTCATTTTAAGATCAAAAGTTCTTGAAGTCCATGAAGTACCATCCGTGGAAGTCTTAGATCTGTTGTTCACCACTGCGTTTTCAGCTTTCATAGCAATTCTTCCTCCTAAGCCATTTACGACGATATAAAATTCTTTTCCGGTTACCATTTGTACGTTCAGATCGGAAAGATTCACGTAGTTCCAGCTATATCTCTGTGTATTATTAAGCCATGAAGTAATGGTTTTAGTGGCAATAATATCACCAGGATTTCCGCTGGCATTCACTTTTCTGATTTGAATATCTACCGGAATATCTGCAGGGATTGTAGACCCTGTCATAAATGAGAAACCTCCCAGTTTCCCTGTCAATGTTGGTGTATATCTTACCGCAAGGGCTATATTATCAAAGTAATAATTAGCTTCCGTACTGGCAACAATGTAAGGTTCATCATAACTAACAGTCTCAAAATTGGATTTTACACAACCCAATTCATCAGTAACTGCTTTATAAATATCCAATTTACCATATCCCCATCTCATGTTTGGAACCGTACCCGTTGCACCGTCCATTCTTGCATTAGCCGTAAGACGTGCTTTCACCTGTGCTGCCGTTAATGTAGGATTCGCCTGAAGCAATAATCCTACCGCTCCCGCGACTCCCGGCGATGACATACTTGTCCCCTGGTTTTTCACATAATAAGTAGTTCCTGCAATAATATCTGTGGCTGCCGGAGCAGAATTACTGGATCTTGATGAAATAACATTCTGACCGGAACCTGCAATTTCAGGTTTTTGAACCCCATCTACTCTTGGCCCCTGTGAACTGAATGAAGAGATAGACTCCTGCGGAGTTGTGGTAGAATAAGCAGCCGTACTATACCAACTTGGTCTTCCCATATAAGAAGCTACTGTAATAGCATTAGAGGCATTCCCTGGAGATCCTACGATATATTCATTATCGCCATTTTGTAAAGTGGTTGCTACTCCCTGGCTATACAGCCAGCCATGGGTTGTGATCTGCTGTGTACCGTTGTTGGTAATTTCTAATGTATAATTTCCCTGAACATTCGTAGTTCCTGAAGTTCTGGCTACTATCAGCTGAATATATCGTTTGTTGTTATCATTTCCCCAATAATTATACATCGTCGCTGTAAGACCTCCCCCCAATATACTGTGAGCGGTAGTTGTACTTATATTTTGGGTATATACCTGTCCATCGGGAGTAGTTAGCTTTGCTGTAACAGGACTATTATCATTGGCATACATAATGAATGAAAATACCGATGCTACAGAGGTGTTGCTAGCTACTGTAAAATTATAGGTCTGTGAACCATTAGCTTCAATATCAACTTTTCTGTGAAGATTGGCTCCATAATCATTACCTGCAGAAATAACGACTACTCTTCCTGCTCCTGAAGTGGTAAAATTGTTAACGGCCACTTCATGGCTTGAAGTTCCGTCGTGGGCAGTTCCCTGTCCGCCAATACTCATATTGACAACGATAGGTTTATTAAGAGCTGTGGCTACATTTTTGAAATAAGTTAAAGCATTAATAGTATTCGTTGTAGGAAAAGATCCGTTTCCACCTTTTACAAAAACAATATCTGCATCAGATGAGAATCCTTTATGTCTTTTATCGGTGAAAGCAGACCCGTTTCCAGCAGCCGTACCTGAAACGTGAGTTCCATGTCCATTGGTATCATTTTCACGAACGAAACCTGTTGGTGTTCCATCCAGTTCATCTTCAATGTCTGCTCTTGTATATTCTACACCAGTTGAAAATCCTGTAGGAGTGTTTTCTCCAAATTGTGCAGTCAATGTCTGATCCCAGATGGAAACAATTCTACTTTTTGTCTGGTCATCAGCTTTTCTGAAGTCAGGATGTTTCCAGTCTATTCCGCTGTCAAAAATTCCCACCAGAATTCCGGTCCCGTTATAAGCTGTATTATTAAAAACTCCATCTTGCAAAAGGCTTGCTCCGGACTGAGCTCTGCTCGTATCGTTATGAAGTTCATCAAATGCAGGCCCCATTACAGAGGTTACATAGGGAAGTTTCGTCAGTCTTTCAAGATCTTCAATAGAAGCTAAAGCTGTAGAAAAAGTAGGTAACTGGCTCTGAACAAGAAATCCATCAGCTTTCAGTTTTTCAGGTTCTTTCGTATAAATAATACATGAATACATCGTTTGTGCTCCCTTAGAAGTCACTACCAAATGCTGGTCAAGTTTCATATCTGGGCGTTCCAATTCTTTAATACCCTTTCCCTGAGCGATATTCTCTTTATTTTTTAATAAAATATCAAATCGGGAATCCAATTTCTGTACCTGCCCATAAAAAGCATAGGAGTATAATCCTAAAAAGGCAGCTGTCGCATTTCTTAGAAGCTTCGCTCCTCCGGGTGAAATGTTTACTTTTGTAAAAAATAATTTTTTAATATCCATTTTCATTTTTTTATCAATGCAATTATACAATTTTTATCTGATATGAAAATAACTCACTATATCGATAGTTATTTAACATAATAACGCGATAAAATCCGTAAAATAAAGCTTGTTTATGTAAAATATTCAAAACCCAACAATTTATCATTATAATGCAGGATTTTCTTTTTTATTTAAACCTTGGATGGGAACATATTATCTCTCTGGATGCCTTAGATCATCAGCTGTTTGTTCTGGCTTTGATTGCCGTGTATTCATACAATGACTGGAAGAAAATACTGATTCTTGTCACCGCATTTACAATAGGGCATTCCATTACACTAGCCTTAAGTATACTGGATGTTTTCAGAGTTCCTTCAGATTGGGTTGAGTTTTTAATTCCTTTGACTATCGTTGTAACTTCTTTGGATAATATTATCATGAAGAACCAGAAGCAGACCTTGATGCGCGCCAATTACTATCTGGCATTGATTTTTGGTCTTGTTCATGGAATGGGATTCGCCAACACAGCCAGAGTAATGATTGCGAAAAGCCAGAGCATTGCTCTCCCTCTTCTTGGGTTCAATATCGGACTGGAACTAGGACAGATTGTAATTGTTTTTGGTATTCTCGTCACTTTATTTATTCTGCTGAACGTTTTTAAGGTCAATAAAAAAGACTGGATTCTGTTTGTATCTTCCGGAGTATTTGCTTTATCCTTAAAAATGACTTTGGAAAGAATTCCTTTTTAAAAGTTAAATATTTTCATTATTTCAGCAGCTTATTATTATCTTTGATCATTAATAAATCATTTCGGTTATGAAACTAAAAGTTGTTATACTTTCACTTTCTGTATTTGCATATACAGGTTTCACCGCACAAAATATTCAGAATAACCCAGGCAGCAACCACGGCAATAAGTTTGAGCAGCTGGGAACTATTCTTCCAACACCCAACATTTACAGAACAGCTTCCGGAGCTCCCGGACACGGATACTGGCAAAACAGGGCTGATTACAACATTTCCGCTTATCTGGATGAGGATAAAAGAAATTTGAAAGGTTCAGAAACCGTTACCTATTACAACAATTCTCCTGATGACCTGGATTATATCTGGTTGCAGCTTGATGAGAATGAGCATTCAAGTATCAGAAATGCAGGATATGATAACTCATCTGTTCTGCGCCCTTCAACGACTGATCAGCAGCTCAAAGTTTCTGAGCTACCAGTAAAAGATAATGGCTATGGAGTGAGTCTTGAAAAAGTAACAGATGCTTCTGGTAATCCTCTGAAATATACAGTCAACAAGACCATGATGCGTATTGATCTTCCTAAAGTTCTGAAAAAGGGAGAAAAGTTTGTTTTCAAAGTAGACTGGAACTACAATATCTCCAACAGGATGAAAATGGGAGGCCGTGGAGGATATGAAAACTTCCCGGAAGATGGCAACGATTTGTATACTATGGCACAATGGTATCCAAGAATGTGTGTATACAGCGACTTTCAGGGATGGCAGAACCATCAGTTTACCGGAAGAGGTGAATTTGCCTTAGTATTTGGAGATTTTAAGGTGACCATGAATGTACCATCCGATCATATTGTAGGCGGAACCGGTGAATGTAAAAATTATGATCAGGTATTAACATCTGATCAATTATCAAGATATAGAAAAGCTGAGAACGCATCTGAGCCCATCGAAATTGTAACATTGGATGAGGCCAAGAAAGCAGAAAAAAATCATTCAAAGCAAAGAAAAACCTGGGTTTTTGAGGCGAAGGATGTCAGAGACTTTGCATGGACTTCTTCCAGAAAATTTGTCTGGGACGGAATGCGTGTAACGATTCCTGAAAACAATAATAAAGTAATGGCAATGAGCTTCTATCCAAAAGAGTCTTATGGTCTTTACAGAAAGTTTTCCACAAAAGCAGTGGCCCATACCGTTAAAACCTATTCAGAATTTACAATTCCTTACCCCTATCCGGTAGCTCAGTCTGTAGAGGCTGCCAATGGAATGGAATATCCAATGATCTGCTTCAATTTCGGAAGAACTGAAAAAGACGGAACGTATTCTGAAGGAACCAAAAATGGAATGCTCGGCGTGATTATTCATGAAGTGGGACACAACTTCTTCCCAATGATCATCAATTCTGATGAAAGACAATGGGCCTGGATGGATGAAGGTCTGAATACTTTTACCGAGTACCTTACGGAAGAAAAATGGGATAATAAATTTCCTTCGAAAAGAGGACCGGCATGGACGATCGTAGATTATATGAAACTTCCGAAAGACCAGCTGGAGCCTATCATGAGCAACTCTGAAAATATTGTTCAATATGGACCGAATGCCTATTCAAAACCTGCTACAGGGTTGAATATTCTTCGTGAAACGATCATGGGAAGGGAACTTTTTGACAAAGCATTTAAAACATATGCCAAAAGATGGGCTTTTAAACATCCTGAACCTGCCGATCTATTCCGTACGATGGAAGATGCCAGCGGTGAAGATCTTGACTGGTTCTGGAGAGGCTGGTTCTATGGTACAGATCCTGTAGATATTGCCATTGATAAAGTAACGGTAGCAGTTCCTAATCTGGAAACCGATCCAAAAGCTGCTGCTGAAGTAAAATATCAGGTTGAAAAACCTTTGGTAAACAGTTTTGAAGACCTTTCGAAGATCAGAAACAGAGAAGACAAGAATATCAAATTCTATGTGGACGGAGACAAAGATGCCCAGGATTTCTATTACAGATATGACAGAGGGCAGGAAAAGGTTGACAATAATAAGGAATATGCTATTAAAACAGAAGCTGGTCTTCCTCTGGATGCTAAGGATAAAAATCAATTTAAAAATATTACAGCATACCAAATTGACTTTGTGAACAAAGGCGGATTAGTAATGCCTATTATCCTTGAGTTCACTTTTGAAGATGGTTCAAAATTATATGACAAATCCGCAGCTCAGATCTGGAGACTGAATGAGCAAAAGGTTTCCAAGACGTATTATTTTGATAAGAAACTGAAATCAATTCAGCTTGATCCAATGAGAGAGACTGCTGATATTGATACTACAAATAATTTTTGGAGCAGTGCCGGATCCGGTACGGAAACTTCAAAATTCCAGCTTTTTAAACAAAAACAGGAAGCAGGTTCTGTAAGAGGCGGGGCTAACGGCAAAGTAAATCCGATGCAAGCTTCAGGTAAGAAATCATAACATAAAAAAACTGTCTACGGGCAGTTTTTTATGTTTAAACAATATCCCTCTTTACAATAGATTATAGCTTCAAACTAAATAACATCCAAAATATCAATCCATTATAAACAATATAAATTGATTGATATCACTTCACCAGAGCCCGAAACAGACCTATGAGCAGTTTAGAAAAAAATAAAGAAACCGTGAGACGCTTCAACAAAGAAGTAATTGAGCAATGTAACCTGGAATCTTTCAGACAACTTATGGATGATGATTTTATTAACAGAACAGCACCACCTGACAACAACGATGGTAATGGAATGTGGAATACATTTTTCAATATTTTAAAACCTGCATTTCCTGATCTGACTGTAGAGATCTATGATCAGATTGCCGAAGAGGATAAAGTAACCACAAGAAAAGCAATCATTGGAACCCATACAGGAGTTCTTATGGGAATAGAACCCACAGGCAAGCAGATTAAAATTGATGTGATAGATATTGTACGTCTAAAAAACGGAAAATATATGGAACATTGGGGAATTAATACGCTCCCGACGATTTTATCGGAACTCAGAAAAACAGAATAATACTTCCTTTCCCACCCGGGATTTCTAACGATTATCCCATCCTATCAATTCTGTTATTATTCATTCCTGAAAAACACAACAAGCTGATATAAAAAGTATTATCTTTAAAAAAACATAAACACCAATGGTCAAAAACCTGATTGACTTTAAATGTTCAGGCTTTATAAAAATCAAAATATTACTTATGAAAAATGCCAAATTACTGAGCAGAAACGCTCAAAAAGCGGTCAAAGGTGGAGTTGTCTCTGCCAGACTTGTATGCTGTGAACGCGATGATAACGGAAAATGTACTTTATGGATCGGGCCGGGACAAAATTGTCCTTAGTCTGATCATCTCATAACAATTCAGAATAGAGCCGGAAATTTCCGGCTTTTTTATTTTAACTTAAATGTTCTTTTACATTCTTTTTATAGGTTCTTCCCAACGGAAGATGCTCTCCACTTTTCAGATACACATTCCCGGAATCATAGGAATTGATATGGTCTGATAACACAATATAGGATTTATGAATTCTGATAAATCCAAAATGCTGAAATTTTTCTTCAAAATTGGACATTCTTTCAAGGATCATATACTTTTTCAATGGAGTCATCAGCACAATATATTCTCCGAATCCTTGTATCCACAGAATATCTTTGAGAAAAACCTTATTCATCACATAGTTCGATTTGAACATAATATAATCTTCCTGATGACGGTTATTGGCTGGATTTTTAAATTTAAAAAAATCCTTTGCCTTATTGACAGCTTTTTTAAAGGTATCAAAATCCACTGGTTTTATAAGATAATGAACGACATCCAATTCAAATGCTTTCACTGCATATTTTGATTCCAGCGTAAGGAAAATACACAGCGGTGGATCGGGAAGTTGTTGTAAAAGCTCTACTCCATTTATTTTAGGCATATTGATATCAAAAACAACAAGATCAACTTTGTTTGTTTTAAGAAAAATCAAGGCTTCTTCCGGATCCTGAAACGACCCCAGCAGCTCTACATCTTCCAGCTGGGCACAATATTGCTTGACAAGCTGTAAAGCAGGGTATTCATCATCAACATTTACTACAGTCAGATTAGCCATTTATTTTAATTTTTAAAACAATTTTATATTGATTATTTTCTTCCGGTCCTGAAAGGAACTCAAATTGACCGGCATACCATTTTTCTAATATATGAAGAACTGCGTCATTTCCCAATCCGTGGTAACCCGTTTCTACCTGACGAGCCTGATAAGCAGCTATATAATTGGTAATTTCAAACAACAATTCAGAACCTTCTATGGTACAGGATAGGTTGATAAAACTTCTCTCCTCTTCTCCTATGGCAGAATGTTTCAAAGCATTCTCAAACAATGTAAGGAGTATAGAAGGCGGAATTTCTGCAATATCAAACTCTTCCTGATCCTGAAGGTTTAAAGTGATATTAAGCAGGTTATTGTATTTTAACTGATACAGATCTGCAAGCGCTTTAAGCGAAGAAAGCTCCTGAGCAACACTTATTTTTTCTTTCCCGCTGTCATAGATAATATATTGTAATAGCTTACTCAGCTGCAAAATAGAATCGGATGTCTTTTCTGTATGCGTAAAGCTGTTGGCATACATATTATTAAGGGTATTGAGTAAGAAATGTGGGTTCAGTTTGGATTTCAATAAATCCAGATAAAGCTGTTCTTTTTCTTCTCCAAGATTGATCACATCCTGCTCTATTAGAAATTTATCTTTTGTAATTCCTAAAAACGAGGCAACAAGAATCACGATCCCCTGAGAGATATAGACATTATAAAGAAAACCTACGTAATACCCTTCTTTAGTAAAATTCATACTAAAAACTGCCGGTTCCCAAAGAATCCTGAAAAGACTGGAAACCAAAAAGGCAATCAACGCATATAAGATAAACTCTGGATATTTGTTGGATAGATAGAAATAAGGAACAAGATAGTAGTATACCAGATAATAGATCCCGACATTCAAAAATACATTCAAAATAATGCTCCAAATTAATTCAAAACCATTCAGGAAGTAGTTTTCGGTGAAATAAGTGATCAGAATGAAGATAAAAAAGAAAAAAATATGCTGAAACCTCAATAAAAATTTCCAGCGGTACTTCATAAGGCTTTTTAGAATCTTACCACTAAATAAAACCCTTATAATCAATAGTATAATAATAAAATTTATGATTAAAAACATACTTCGAGCCTTATTTTCAGCTTTACCAAATATAATATCTTTTTATCTCAAAATGCAGTTCGTTGAGAAAAACTGTCATTGATTGAAAAAATCCAAGTCCGCTCTTCCTAATAAATATATTTGAGAAACTGCAATGTTAATCAAATATTACATGAAACTTAACATAAAATCAACGCTTCTTTTATCATTATTCTTATTTAACGGACTTTTATATAGTCAGAGTAAGGATAATTATAATATGTGGTTTCAGTACCTGATGTCGGCAAAGATTACCGATAAAAGTACCTTAACCGCCCTTACACAATACCGTTCTTTCGATCTGGCTTATGACACAAGGCTTTTTCTTCTTAATGCCTACGTGGATTATGAAGTGGTGGAGAATATAAAACCTGCTGTAGGAGCCATGTTTTTGGTCCTTGAGTCATACAATGCGGACGATTCTAAAAAAATACGATACGAGAAAAGACCCTTTCAGCAAGTCACTGCCGAGTATTTTGTTGGCAGAACTTCAATATCTAACCGTCTAAGAGTAGAAGAACGTTTTCTCAGCAATCCTGATGAATTCCAGGTAAGGCTCCGATATCTGATCTCGGTCAGAATTCCTTTCAATAAAAAAGGAGAAAAAGAAAAACTCTACGGCATTCTTAAAAATGAAATAAGAATGAATATTGAAAAAGAAGAACCTTTCGACAGCAACCGTATCACTGCCGGTCTTGGGATCAAAACCGGAAAAAATTCTGCACTGGAAATCGCTTTTATCAATCAGTTGGAAACCGGAAAGACCAGTAACTATGGATTCATAGGTTTCAGAAACACTTTTGACTGGAGAAAAAAACAAAAATAATCATATCATTAACAGATAACATACTATGCTTACATTTCTTGGCTTTTTAATGATTTTTATATTCATGGTGCTTATCATGAATAAAAAAATGACTCCTCTTACCGCCCTTGTGCTCGTTCCTGTCCTCATTGCTGCAATAGCGGGTTTTGGACCGGAGCTTGGGAAAATGATGAAAGATGGAGTAAAAGAAATTGCTCTTACGGGAGTCATGCTGATCTTTGCCATCCTTTATTTCAGCTTAATGATTGATACCGGGCTTTTTGAACCGCTTGTGAACGCTATTCTAAAAGCCGTTGGAGATAATCCTGTAAAAACAACGATCGGAACGGCACTTCTTACCACTTTGGTTTCGCTGGACGGTGATGGGTCTTCTACTTATATTATCGTGGTAGCGGCCATGCTGCCTCTTTATAAAAAACAGGGAATGAATCCTCTGGTCCTTACCTGCATCATCATGCTTGCCGGAGGAATTATGAATATTTTACCTTGGGGTGGTCCTACTGCCCGGGTGATGAGCTCACTGAAACTTGGACATACTGAAATATTTGTCCCGATGATTCCAGTCATGCTGATCGGTATTGTATGGGTATTTATAGTGGCTTATATCCTTGGGGTAAAAGAAAGAAAAAGAATCAGTAAGCATGGAAAATATACAAAATACAGCCAACAGGATATTGTAGGAGAAAATGATCCGGCATTGCGTCGTCCCAAGCTCCTTATTGTCAATCTCATCCTTACTGTTGTGCTTCTGTGTGTGATGATACTTGACATTATTCCTCTTGGAATTGCTTTTATGATTGCGTTTTGTATTGCTTCTGTCATCAATTATCCAAAACTTAAAGACCAGCAGAAAATTATTGCAAAACATTCAGGGAATGCACTGTCTGTAGCGGGAATGATCTTTGGTGCTGGGATTTTCACAGGAATTCTTAACGGAACAGGAATTATGAATTCTATGGGAAACAGCATCATTGGTATTGTTCCGAAAGACTGGGGAAGCTATCTTAATGTCATCACGGCTATATTCAGTGTCCCTCTCACCTTTTTCTTAACTAATGATGCTTATTATTTCGGAATATTACCCGTAATCACCGCTACAGGTCATCAGATGGGTATTCCTCCTGATATTTTAGGACGTGCCAGCCTTGTGGGTCAGGCTTCCCATTTATTGAGTCCGTTGGTTCCTTCTACCTATCTACTGGTCTCTTTAGCCGGAGTGGAATTTTCAGATCATTTAAAATTTACCCTGAAATGGGCAATAGGATCTTCTATTGTCATGTTACTGGCAGCGTTGGTACTTCACATTATATAAGATTATATTTATAAATTCGTATTCTCATCCTAACCTATAATGACAGCTCAATCCAGGCAAAAAACATTTACAGATTCCTATTTGAGAAATCTTAGTCTCTATGTATTCACAGCAATTATCTGTGGAGCATTGGCAGGCTATTACTTTCCTGAAATCGGGCGGCCGCTGGAAAAGGTGAGTCATTATTTTTTTATGCTTCTTGAGGTCCTTATTGTTCCGGTGATCTTCATCGCGGTGACGTATGGGGTAAGTTATATTTTCAGTATTGAAAATGCTTTTAAAATTACGTTACAGATGATTATTTATTTCCTCATCATCACTTCGGTAAGCATTGCATTGGGAATTGGGTTTGGCCTTCTTTTAAAACCGGGAGTGAATACGGAAATATCCCTTTCAATGGTTAATAAAAGTTTACCGAAACGTTTTTTAAGCTATTCAACCAATCCGCTTTATCTCAGTAATTATGTACTATTTCTTTTATTATCAATCTCTGCCGGGATAGCTATAGGTTTGTCTAAAGGAAAAAATAAATTGCTCCGCATTTTAGATGAAGGTAAAGACCTGTTCTTTAAACTGATAAAATATGTATACATTTTCCTTCCCATCGTTATCTTCTGTAATATCGCTTACGGAATCTCAGTGTATGGGATTAATACTTTGCTGCCATTAAGCAAAGTGGTAGCCACAGTGTATCTTGCCTGTCTTGTTTTTATTTTTGGAATTCTGGGACCTGTAACGCATTTGTTCAAAATCAATCTCTGGGATTTTTTAATCAGCATTAAAGAAGAGATTATCCTTGTCGTAGCTACTTCTTCTTCCAAAACAGCTTTCCCCATGATCTTTGAAAAAATGGAATCTCAGGGATATGATCTGAAAATTCTGCGGTTTGTCATCCCGCTCGGCTATAATTTCAATCTGGCAGGAGCCTGTATTTATCTTTCCATTTCATGTATTTTTCTGGTTCAGCTGTATAATATTCCTCTTACAACACAGGACTATTTCTGGCTTTTCATCATTATTTCGCTAGCTTCAAAAACAGCATCCGGTGTTCCGGGCTCAGGTTTTCTGGCACTTATGTTTACTCTAAGCAGATTCGGAAAAATTCCGGTTACAGATCTGGCATTACTGTATAGTGTAGACCGTTTTATGAATGAGGCAAGATCAGTCACCAATTTCATAGGAATTTCGGTTTCGGCAGCTATTATTTCAAAACTGAATCAGCAGCAGAAAGGCAAAATTCAATCTTAGGGATCCTTCTTATTTTCAAAAAACCTTTATTACTCCCCCTGTAACTTTTTGAAAACCAATAGTACTTATTGGGTAAAACTATGAGAACATTCATTTTTCTTTTACTGATAAGCAGTACCCATCTATTTTCCCAGAAACTTCTTACTCCGGCCCATTCCGGTATTGATTCAAAATTGATAAAAGATGAAACTTCCGAAGCATTATGGTATGTTGAAAATGCAGGTTCAAAAACAGAAATCGGAAACATCATTACGGAACTTAAAAGCCTAAACAAAACAGACCTTCTTATCAAAACTACTGTAAAAATGAAGCAAGTACCAGACCTCAAATGGACAGATTCTACCATTGTAAAAAAGGCTGATTTTGCTCCACAATATCATTCTTCCTACAATTCTATGAGAGATATGGTTCTTAGATTCGGGAAAAATAAGGTAACCGGATATTATCTGGATAAAAAGTCTCAGAAAAAAGACCTTATTGAAACAGATGCAGTGAATTATTTTGACAGCAGCAGCTATCCTATACTGATAAGATTTTTGCCTTTACAAGAAAGCTATTCTTCTGATATTTCTATTTTCGACTATAATCCAAAAGCCAGCAAAAATGGGGTGATCAAAGCCTATGTAGTAGATGTTAAAAAAACGGAATACAATGGAAAACCGGTTTGGGCAGTAAAAACAAATGATGACATCAGCAGTAAAACAACGACAACTTATTTTATTAATAGGGAAACGAGAAAAATTGTAAAACAGGAAATGGATATGGCGGGAAGAAAAATATCACTGGAATTTATTAAATAAGCACAACACCTTTACCAACTGAAAATCAAAATATTATTCAAAAAAAATAAGATTAAAATATATCACGTTTTGAGGAAAAATATTTATCTTTGATCTAACACGCAAAACACCAAATGTCAAAAACCTGATTGACTATAAAATGTTCAGGAATCATACACACTAAAATTATTACTATGAAAAATGCTAAATTATTAAGCAGAGATGCTCAAAAATCTATCAATGGAGGAGCAGCTGGACGCTTTTGTTGTGAATACAATTACAAAGGCCAATGTATCCTTTGGATCGGACCGGGACAGTATTGCCCATAGTTCAATCCTCTCATAACAATCATAAAAGTCGGAAAGTTTCCGGCTTTTTCTTTTTTCTGCCAAATTTTCACATTCGGATACAAAAGTCTGCCATTTCAGCCATCTCCTTCTCATGGCATACATTTAGAGAAATATTAACCAGAAATAATTAATAAATAAACATATTATGTCAGTAAACTTTAAACCATTAGCAGACAGAGTTCTAGTAGAGCCTATCGCTGCAGAAACTAAAACAGCTTCAGGTATTATCATCCCGGACACTGCAAAGGAAAAGCCGCAAGAAGGTACTGTAGTGGCAGTAGGTCCTGGTAAAAAAGATGAGCCTACAACTGTTCAAGTAGGGGACAAAGTTCTTTATGGAAAATATTCAGGTGCTGAATTGAAGTTGGAAGGTAAAGATTATTTAATCGTAAGAGAAGCTGATTTATTAGGAATTATTGGCTAAGATTTAAGATCACAGACATCATATTTCAGATTAAAAAATCAAATTAAAAAACTTTTGTTAGTTGTCTAATATCTGACATCTAACATCTAATATCTAATCAAAAATGGCAAAAGAAATAAAATTCGATATTGAATCAAGAGACGCTCTAAAGAGAGGGGTGGATGCATTGGCTAATGCAGTAAAAGTAACTTTAGGTCCTAAAGGAAGAAATGTAGTAATCGAAAAATCTTTCGGTGCTCCTCACGTAACTAAGGATGGTGTTTCTGTTGCAAAAGAAATCGAACTTGAAGACAGAGTAGAAAATATGGGAGCGCAGATGGTAAAAGAAGTGGCTTCCAAAACTAATGATATCGCAGGAGACGGTACTACTACCGCGACTGTTTTAGCACAGGCTATTGTAAGAGAAGGTCTTAAGAATGTAGCTGCTGGTGCTAACCCAATGGACTTAAAAAGAGGTATCGACAAAGCAGTAACTGCAGTTGTTGAAAACCTTAAGGCACAGTCTCAAACTGTTGGAGATTCTACAGAAATGGTAAAGCAAGTGGCTTCCGTATCTGCTAACAATGACGAAACTATTGGTGCTTTGATCGCTGAAGCTTTCGGAAAAGTAGGTAAAGAAGGAGTAATCACTGTAGAAGAAGCTAAAGGTATCGATACAACAGTAGATGTTGTAGAAGGTATGCAGTTCGACAGAGGATACCAGTCACCTTACTTCGTGACTAACCCTGAGAAAATGTTAACTGAACTAGAAAATCCATATATCCTTTTAGTAGAGAAAAAAATCTCTTCAATGAAAGAATTATTACCAGTTCTTGAGCCAATCGCACAAGGTGGTAAATCTTTATTGATCATCTCTGAAGAAGTTGAAGGGGAAGCTTTAGCTACTTTGGTTGTCAACAAACTAAGAGGTTCTCTTAAAATTGCTGCTGTAAAAGCTCCAGGATTCGGAGACAGAAGAAAAGCAATGTTAGAAGATATCGCAATCCTTACAGGTGGACAAGTGATCTCTGAAGAGCAAGGTTTCACTATGGAAAACATCTCTTTAGATATGCTTGGTACTGCTGAGAAAGTAACGATCGACAAAGACAACACAACTGTTGTAAACGGTGGTGGTGACGAAGCTAAAATCAAAGGAAGAGTAGCTCAGATCAAAGCTCAGATGGAAACATCTACTTCTGATTATGATAAAGAAAAACTTCAGGAAAGATTAGCTAAGTTAGCTGGTGGTGTTGCTGTATTGTACGTAGGAGCAGCTTCTGAAGTTGAAATGAAAGAGAAAAAAGACAGAGTTGACGATGCACTTCACGCTACAAGAGCAGCAGTTGAAGAAGGTATCGTAGCAGGTGGAGGTGTTGCTTTAGTAAGAGCAATCTCTGCTTTGGAAAACCTTACAGGAATCAATTCTGACGAAACTACAGGGATCAAAATCGTAAAGAGAGCAATCGAAGAGCCATTAAGACAAATCGTTGCTAATGCAGGTGGTGAAGGTTCTGTAATCGTTGCTAAAGTAGCAGAAGGATCAGGAGACTTCGGATACAATGCTAAAACTGACGAGTATGTACACATGCTTGAAGCAGGAATCATTGACCCAACTAAAGTAACAAGAGTTGCCCTTGAAAATGCAGCTTCTGTATCTGGAATGCTTCTTACTACTGAATGTGTTATCACTGAAGTAAAGAGCGCTGAACCAGCTATGCCAATGGGTGGTGGAATGCCAGGAATGATGTAGTAGCATAAGCTAAGACAAATTTAATATACTAACCGCTCTACTTTTTGTAGGGCGGTTTTTTTGTTTAATATTGTTTTATAACATTAAATATTGATTCAGAGATTTATACAATTTGTAGACAAAAAATAACCAAGAAGTATATTTTTCAAAAGTTGCAAAGTTTAATATATTTGACAATTAGACTTTACTTAAAAGAAAATCAATAAAGATGTAATGAAACTAAAAATAAAAAATTATTTTATCGTTTTATTTAGAATTGTACTCTCTTGTTTTACATTCTCTTTGCCATTTATTTTTACTCAAGGAGAGTATCACAATATGATTTCACAAGATCATTATTTATGGTTCTGTTACTTTATTCTAATCTTTCTATTTACAATTTACCTAGTAGTGAAAAAGAATTATTATGAATTGATACGTGCTAATATTCAAAACGAAAATCTAGTCTACTATAACTTCTTATTAATTAAGAAAACCTTACACCTAAAAGATATTCTTGGCTATAAACATGGAGTTGATGATGATGGAAATGACTTTATAAGTTTATTCAATGATAAAAACAAAAAAATAATAACATTAAAAGTAAATATATATTCCAATTTACCTGAATTTGTAGAAGCTTTACATTGTAAGCACATTGGATATGAGTTAACTCCACTTCAAAATATAATTGATAGGATTAAAAAACTTTTTACCGACAAATAAAACTTCGTGCTACCTTATATTGCAATATAAACGCAGCTTCTGTATCTGGAATGCTTCTTACTACTGAATGTGTTATCACTGAAGTGAAAAGCGCTGAACCAGCTATGCCAATGGGTGGTGGAATGCCAGGAATGATGTAGTAGCATAAGCTAAGACAAATTTAATATACTAACCGTTCTACTTTTTGTAGAGCGGTTTTTTTGTTTAAATTATCGTTTTCTGTAAGGAAATAGTATATTTAGATTTTAATTTAATGATTAACAAATCAAAACAACATTAGCGCAATTATATATTATATATTATATATTATATATTATATATTGGCGCAATACGTAAATTTGGATGTTGTACGATATTTTGACCGAAAAATGAAAAACATATTAATTTTTGCTCTAATTTTCAATCTCTTATCTTGTAAAGCACAAGAGTTTGAAAAATTATCTATTTCAAAAACAGATGATTCCGAACTGTACGTTAATGATGAAAATTCTACAGAATTATTTTATTATAAATATGTACCAAAAATTAGTATCAAAGGTGTTTTAGTTATTATTCCTTCTGGTGGAGAACTCGTTGAAAATACTTTAAAACAAATAACTCTGCAAAAAATAGCAGTTGAAAAAGGAATTATGGTAATTGTTCCATCAATAAATTGGGGAACAGATAATCGAGAAGCAGAATTCAAATTACTTGATAAAATTTTCAGTGAAATTGTCGCAAAGCATAAAGTACCGAAAGATAAATTTATAATCGGGGGCCTTTCAAGTGGCGCAATGATTTCTTTAACTTACGCTGAAAAGGCAACTAAAAATCCGGAAAAGTTTTTCCTAATACCAAAAGGAGTTTTTGCATTAGACGCACCTTTAGACGAAGCAAGATTTTATAAATATTGCGAAAGAGAAATCGAAAGAAATATTTACAAGCCTGCAGTAGATGAAGCAAAATGGATAAAGGATAATTGGGACAGTATTTATGGAGGATCTCCAGATAAATTTCCAGAAAAATATCTGGAAAATTCTATTTATTCTTATGGAGCAAAAGATGGCGGAAACGCAAAGTATTTAAAAAAAATGCCTCTTTTAATGTTTACTGATTTGGATACAGATTGGTTAATCAATCAAAGACATCGTGACTTACATGATTGGAATGGAATTGATATAATCTCAATGATAAACCAATTAAAAATAATGGGAAATGAAAACGCTAGAGTAATAGTTAGTCAAGGAAAAGGAGTTCGATTAGACGGAACGAAAAATCCACATTCTTGGTCAATTATGGATTCCCAAGTTTGCCTGAATTGGCTGATAGAAACATTGGAAAAATAAAAACATCGCACAACAGGCGTTTGGCAAGATTGCGAAGTTTGTAGTAAATCCACGTTTGCCTTTCGCAAAAAAAATCTAAAATAAAGAAATCCCAAATAAGCGTTTCTTTACTTTAGATTTTTTGTATCCCAAATAATCTTAGCCCTTAAAAAAACATCTCACTTTATATTTTAACTTAGCAAAATTAAATTGAACAAAAGCATGATATGGTAAAATCGAAAATAAATTTTGAATCATTTTTAATTATCCATTCCTTAACTTTCATATTATCTGTAGTTTTTTCACTAATTATTTTCACTAATTTGATAAGACTGACAGCAGTGTTTAATATAATAATTATCTTAAAAATTGCCTTTTTATTAGGTGCTTTATTTTTTATATGGAATTTCTTTTTTAAAATTCATACAAAGATTATAATTACTGAAAAAGATATCACATTTCAAAAAATATTTAAATCTAAAAAATACAATTTCAGTGATCTAGAATGTTTTTTTGAAAAGCAGGAACCTACAAAGCATAAAATATATAATGCATTATTTCTTGTGAAAGAAAATAAAATTATTGAAAGAGTTTCAAGCTTTGACTATTCAAATTATGAAGAATTAAAAAGTAAAATTAAAATACCTGAATATAAAAAAGCAGAAGTGTATTTTTATGATTTAATAAAAGTATTGATAGGATTAAATCCTAAATTTAAAATAAAAAATCACATTGAATAGGCCAGCAAATTTCGATAATATGTCAACTGCCTAAACCACATAATTTATCCCCCAGCTTTTACCTATATTTGTTTCTATAACGAGCAAATATGCAAAACAAAAAATTTGTTCCTGATTATTACATTAAAAACAAAATTAATAACCGACCATTCATGAAATTCTATACTTTAATAGCAGTAATACTCTTATTATTCTCCGGTTGTACAAAAAAAAACAAATACAGTGTTGGTCAGGAATGGAATTACAAAACACGTCCCACAGAGAAAAACTCCATTCTTAAAATTTTAAAGATTGAGGAATATCCTGAAACCGGAAAAGTAATTCATATTTCCGTTAGTGGTCTGAAGATTAAAGATACCAGTAGCACTACTGGGTTTGCCGAAAAATTAACACATATTCCTGTATCAGAAGAAGCATTAGACAAAAGTGTCATCACCCTTAAAAATAAAACCATCAAAAAACCAGACACTCTTGAAATGGATGGATATATTTATTGGAAAAAAGAGTTTGAAAAAGGAAATGCAGGGATATTCACCATGCCTGTTTCTGAGATTATAGACTCCATGGAAAAATCTATTATTTCAGGGGATTATACTAAATAAGTTCAGTACTAAAAATACAATTAAAGCAAAAACACTAAATCTAAATACCCTTGAAAACAAAATTAATATTCCTTTCATTTTTGGGCTCACTACTAGCCCAGGCACAAACCCTTCATTTTAAGAATCTCGTCAATATGTCTGCAGGCAGAGGTGCCATGACCAGTGTAATCGTGAATGATAATATTTATGTGAGCAATGGGTATCAGGAAAAAGGAGGTAATACCAATTATATTGAGAAATATAATATTACTGATAACCGTTGGAGTGTTTTCAATTCTACTCTACTTACCAAAAAATTTGCTAATTCGGAGACTTACGATAATAAAATTTATATTTTTAATGGTTGGGGAAACAGCCATCTTGAAATTGTAGACCTTGCCACCAATACAATAACGAAGGGGGCTGTTAATCATTCCTATACAGGAAACTCAGGTTCTGCCCTCTATAATGGCAAAATATATGTGTTTGGTGGCAGCGGACTAAATGGAGCGCCAACCACTAAATTTTCTAATAGATTCCAGTATTATGATATTGCTTCAAATACATGGCATCCGTTACCCGATATGCCCACAGCCAGAGAAGCAAAAGGCAAAATTGTGAATGATAAACTTTATGTCATTGGTGGTTTTAATGGTACTTCATCCCGCCTGATCAATGTCTACGACCTCAACACGAATCTATGGACCAATCAATATATAATGCCTGCTGGTATATCCGGACACTCATTAGCCGTATCCGGTAATAAGATTTTTATTGCAGGGGGTTATAATAATCAAACTTTTCTGGCTTATTTTGATACCACAACCAATAAGGTACATCAGTTATCATCCAATATGATTCCCAGAAGACATGCTGCAGCAGAAATATATAACAATAAACTATACATCATCGGGGGAAGTACAACGTCTCTTACCAGCTCAGCTATTAAAAGCATACAAGTGGCAGATATTAACGAAAATGCAATCTCCGCAAATGAAACCCCTGAAGATCCTGTATACAAGACGAAAGTCTATACAAATGCAGCCAAAGACGGTTTTGTAATCAGTAATAAAAATAATAGCAATCAGTTTGAATACACCGTTTTCACAATGGATGGGAAGCAGATCAGCAAAGGTTTTGCCTATTATAATAAAAATATAGATTTAACAAAAGTACCGACCGGAATTTACATGTTTAGTTTTAAAAATGAGAAGGGACTTTTACAACAGGTTAGAATTGTAAGATAATAATAAGCCCATTCTTTTTTAAAACTCTGTTTCAAATAATATTTGTATAACTTAAGAGATGCTATTCAATAATACCCCCTTACTATGAAAAATATAATTTTATTCTTTTGTATTTTATATTCGTTCAATATTTATTCACAAGAAAAACCCGATTATCCGGAAACGGAAAAAGGAATGAAAAGAATTGATCTCAAGCTTCCAAAAATTGAGAATTACAAGGACTATAAAGTTGAAATAAGATTTGGTATGGAAATAGAAGTTTCTGAATGCTCATCCGTTGATAATTTCCGTTTTAACAGTAAGAATCTAGAAGAAAAATATGCAATTCTACCTCATAGTTATCCTTATTATACATTGCTAAAAGAAATGCAGGTAGACATTCTTGGCTTTAACGAGTCTAATTGTGATAAAATCAAGAAAGTTAAAAAGACAGTTTTCAGTTCCCAAAGTATTTTTAGAGAATACAATGGATATTATGCAATTCCATTCTATATTCCTGAAAAATGGACTGTAGAATATAGATTGTGGAAGGTAAACTCAAAATTTAAAAACACATCACATTAAATAACTTTACACCATACTGTACTGATAAAATATAAAGTTAAAGCCACAACAGAACTATCGAATTCAAACAAAAAACAATGAGAAAATATATTATTTCAGGTCTTTTAGTTTTAACATTCCAGATATTCTATGCACAAATAAATACGGATCTGATTAAAAAGAATGTCACCGAAAATCCACAGGAAAACTTTTATAAGCTTCTGGATGTATTCAAAGTAAATCCTTCTGAATTGACTCAGGAGCAGTTGAATCAATTGTATTATGGAAGTAAATTCATAAAAATTGATTACACCATTGGGAATTATAACAGTGAATCTGGAACGTTCTGGAAACCTGCTCAAAAAAAACTATCAAAAAGTAAAGCAGAAAGAATGATTACTGAAGCTGAATCAAAATATGCTATCAATCCCCTCAATAAAGATTTACTGGATGATATGATGAATATTTACCGGGCACTTGATGAAAATCAAAAGAAAGAACTGTGTTCTAAACAAAAGGATTTGATCATGGAAACGATAGAAAAAAGTGGGGATGGGAAAAGTGAAGAGACCGCAATTTGTGTTTTAACACCTGGAGAAGTCTTACAGCAGCTTGATAGATTAGCGAAATCCGGACCCAGAGATGAATTTAGTCAAAAAATGAAACAACTTTCAGACGGAAGTATATTGACGATATATAAAATCGGAGACAGAGAGGTATTTGTAAAATTAGTTGGTGGATATTTTTTTTAATTTTTTTATACTAAGACTTTACAGCCTGCTTATTTAATAATAATTACATTTAAATTATGAAAAAATTCTTTTACCTATTCATTATCCTTTCGAGTTTAAAATCATTTGCTCAAGCTGGACCACCTCCGGTAGGCTACCCAACTGAAGAAAATAAATTTTTAATCGACAAACTAACAGAGACTGTCGGTTTAAAAAAATATATTTATAATTATTGTACTAACAGGATAAATATGGTCGCAAGACTAGAAAAATGGGATGAAAACAAAAAGAATGAAATCATTAAAAGTATTTATCTTGAAGAAATGGATGATGCTATCTATAATTCTTTCAGCAATTACACAAAGGAAGAATTACAACTACTCATTGATTCGTTCAACAAATTATCAAAAAGAAAATCAGACATAATTCCGATGCCTTCGATCTTACATGTGAGAATGGAAGGATTTTCCAAATCATTGATTAAAGGAGACTACTTATATTTGAATGAAAAAAAATAAGGTACTTCCGCTAATATAACATTGGTAAAATGATACATCTCCGGATCGATAAAATTAAAGAGAAATGGACCAGTGAAAATATAAAACTGAATCTGCCTGCAACATTAGAATCCATTAAAATAACCGAAGAAATTATTGACTTTCAGTTTCCGGATGATTTTAAAGAATTATATTTAAAAGTGGATGGATTTGCAGATTGGGACTGGACAAAGAATATGTTTTCTATCTGGCCATTAGCAAAAATCATGGAGGAATATCATAACGAACATGATAAGAGCTTCATTGTATTTGCTGACTATCTGATCAATTCACATCAAATCGGTTTTGTAAAAGGAAAAAACGGAATATTTAAAAATACGGATGAACCACCTGTGAGGATTGCTTATACTTTTTCTGAAGCTATCTTTCTTATCAATTTGGATGCGGATATTTTGTATTGATGTAAATCTGTGCTACATAGACATATTTTATGAAACAGTATTCTAATTCGTAGGTTTAAAGACTAATAAACATAATATGACTGCTCAGGAACTTGAAACATTACTGACCGAAAGAGTAAAAGCATTTGATATCAAAAAGAAAGCATTTGATACCCTTCACCAGATACTCTCAGAAGATCCGGAAGAACTTATAGGAGGCTTTACACGCGATGAAATGGTAAACTTCCCTGTTTTTCAGACCAATTAAAATTATTAAATTTAGTTTGTTAAACATTATGAAAAAGAGCAAATTTTCAGAACATCAGATTATCAATATTCTGAAAGAATATGAATCTGGGAAAGC
>NZ_PPEG02000039.1 GCF_002899945.2 Chryseobacterium viscerum | reverse complement strand
GGTTCATAGAATACAAAAAAATCATCCATACACCATAAACAGGCCCCCCTGATTGAATTTATTTTATTGGGACGCTTTATTAAAAACTTCCAGCAATTTTATTTCTTCATTCTCCCAACAAAGAGTTTTTGAAGCTTTTTCAAGTTCTTCCAGATAGTTTTTTCTTCCTTTGTTTAAAACTTTTTCAATTGCCGTTGCAATGTTTTTTGGATGATGATCAGGAATTGTCTATCCTACATCAAACTGATTTTTAATATTTTGCAATTCAGGAATATTTGACAGAATCAAAGGAACACGCGCCTGAATACAATCTAAAACCTTATTGGGCAATGAATAAAGGTAACTATCTCCCCCATTTTCTTCAATGCTCATCCCACAGTCAGCAGTTATCGTAACCTTTCTCAAGTCCTCGGGCATTAATTTTCCCAAAAACTGAACTTTATTCTGAAGCTTTTCTTGTGCTACTAAATTTTCATATTCCCCTTTTCTTGGGCCATCTC
>NZ_PPEG02000038.1 GCF_002899945.2 Chryseobacterium viscerum | reverse complement strand
TAGTAGTCCAGTGCCGTATCGCCGTAGCTTTGAATCCCCATGTAGATGCTATCGGTGCCGCCCAGCCCAGGTGCGCGCAGGGTCACCTGGCGCACGGCTATCGCAGTGCCGGACGCGGGGATGGTGTTGTCGAAAACCTTCTCGTAGGCCTGCCCAGCTGCGACCAGGTCCGGGCTCGCGGTGAGGAACTGGACCAGGCGCTCGACCAGGTCGGCGTGGTTGACGGCGGTGCCGAATTCGGTGGCCATGGGACTCCTAGATAATCTGCTTGACGGCCTGGCTGTTCTTGTTCAGCCAGACCAGGAAGTGTTCGCCGCCTTTGCCGGCCCACATGTCGGCCGCCATCTGATCCGTGTCGTGAACGGCGGGCAGGTAGATCGAGTTGGCGACCGAGGTACTGAAGTTCTTGGATGGCTCCTGCAGGCGCGAAGCAGAAAGGCCCGGAGCAGGCATTGCGGGCGCGGGGATGGTGGCTATTCCGCCCGTCGCGTGGCGCACAGC
>NZ_PPEG02000037.1 GCF_002899945.2 Chryseobacterium viscerum | reverse complement strand
GGACGAGGTTGAAATCCCATACTTCGATGAGGTCGAGATAGCGGCGGGCGGTGGGCGAGTGCCTGACCTCGAACTGGCCAAGCGCAAGATTCGATTCCCGAAGGCAACTCTGCGCGAGGCTGCCGTCGACAAGAGCACCTCCGTCTGCGTGAACGTCACAGGCAACAGCATGGAGCCGCTTATTGCAGACGGCTCGATCATCGGCGTCGATCTCTCGGTCAACACGATCGTGGACGGCGAGATCTACGCCCTGAAGCATGACGACTTGCTGCGGGTGAAGTTCGTCTATCGCCTGCCTGGCGGCGGCATCCGGTTGCGCAGCTACAACCGGGACGAGTACCCCGATGAGGAGTACACCAAGGATCAGATGCGTGACGGTGGCATCAGCGTGATCGGGTGGGTGTTCTGGTGGTCCGTCATGAGGCGCAGGAAGCACTGAGGAAGAAAATGCTATCAGTACGATTGATGAAATCTATAGCTAAGCTGTCGACCTCGGCCTGCGA
>NZ_PPEG02000036.1 GCF_002899945.2 Chryseobacterium viscerum | reverse complement strand
GGCATGGCGACCTCGCGAGGGCCTGCATCTAGGGCCTCGGGGCGGCTCACCTCACCGAGGGCGCCTCCGGCCGCGACCAGAGTCTCCCGGAACGACCGGTGCTGGCCGCCATCCTCGTACACCAGCCGGACGGCCGGCGTTCCGCTCGCCACGAGAGCGGCGACCTGTCGCTCGTCGTCCGCCTGCTTGCGGGCGATAGCGCCGGTCGTGGCGCCGTCAGCGACCGCGTCGAACACGTAGCGGGCGCCTGCCACGCCGACGACCGGTTCTGTCTTCGTGATCTCGAACCGGTCGGACCCCTCCTTGATGTTCATCCAGAACGCGATGTTCGGATCCTGCCGATGCCGCGCCAGATTCTCCGGGGTCATGCGGAACGGGTAGGACTGGAACTGGACGGCATGCTGCCCGCCCGCGAATGCCTCGCGGACAACCGCATAGAGCTCCGAGATCGCCTCGTCCGTCATCGCGAAGCAGCCCCGCGACGAGCAGGAGCCATGGACCATCAGG
>NZ_PPEG02000035.1 GCF_002899945.2 Chryseobacterium viscerum | reverse complement strand
CTGTATATCCAGGCTTTTGTTGAAAAAGCATTCTGTAGAGTCTGTCTTTTAATTATCTCTATTCTTGTCGGGCAATTAGCTATCAGTAGTTTTTTCTTTCAAAATCTTCCTTTTGAAATCGGAACACTTTTACTCATCGTCATTTTATGGGCACTGATTTTCTCAACCGTTATTTACTTTAACTCTCTATTGGAACAGAAAGAGGAACTTCAAAAATCTCATGCCAAAAATCTTAGATTTAAAAGGAATTATGAATTATTTAAAAGCCAGTTATTACAAAAGGAAAAAATAGAATTTCAGGATACCCATACTTTTTCTATTGGTAAAAAAGATGCAAGACTTCGTATTTCTATCGTTTCCAATCCATACTGTGGGTTCTGTAAAGATGCTCATAAATGAGTAGAAACTATTTTAGAAAAATATCCTGATGAAGTTTCTCTACAGATGAGATTCAATTATACCCCGGAAAGAGCAGACGAAAAATATACCCGATTAATATCAGATTTAACACATATCTACAAT
>NZ_PPEG02000034.1 GCF_002899945.2 Chryseobacterium viscerum | reverse complement strand
GGTTCATATAAGCATTCCAGAAGCTTCGGCTGCCCTCTTTGTGCTGCTGAAGATATTCCTGGGTTTTGATATAAGCATGATCTGTAACAATATTCAGATCCTGTTTTTTGGTTAATTTCAGATAGGTATCATGAATACTGGTCAGTATGATAGGCATACTCCACCCATCCAATACCGCATGGTGATTGCTGAAAAGACAGGTATAATTTTTCTCAGAACGTTTAAACAGATATACTCTGAATAATCCTCCTTTTGATAAATCATATACTTCAAATCTATCTTTTTGAGTCGCTTCTCTGATCCATTTCTCCTTCTCTTCTTCATTCATGGTACTCAGATCCTGATAACGCCAGTCTAAGGTTCCTTTTTTATCAATGATCTGGATGATTTCTCCGTTCCAGTCAAATCTAAGTCTCAGGGCCGGAAATTGTTGCTGAGTATAAGCCCATGCTTCTTTAAGAGCCTCCACTTTCATATCGGAAAGATAATCCCATAGCAGCTGTACGCGATACGCATCATCCGTATCACCCTGATTCAATGCATGATATAC
>NZ_PPEG02000033.1 GCF_002899945.2 Chryseobacterium viscerum | reverse complement strand
ATTACGTTGAATGGGAGCAGTTTTGAGCGTGCAGCCTTGACGGGAGATATTACTTCTGGAGCTAATTCGAATACCACGACGATATCGGATAATGCAGTCACCTCTGCAAAGATTCTGGATGGGAGCATTGTAACGAGTGATCTTAGTGATGGCTCAGTGACAGGATCAAAGCTTTCCCAGATGTCAGCTACAACGGGTCAGGTCTTGAAATGGGATGGCAGTTCTTGGGTAGCTGGTGATCATACAGGTTTAGGGAGTGGCCTTACGAGTGGCAATATTTATATTGGTAATGCTTCAAATGTAGCGACTTCAGTTATTCCCAGTGGAGATCTAGCAATAGATAATACGGGTAATACCACAATAAATCCAAATTCAGTTACTTCATTGAAAATCAATGATGGAACGATAGCTAATGTAGATTTATCAGTTGGTGCAGGAGGAATATATAAAAGCAGTGGCACATTGTCTGAAAATACAACAGTAGGACAGGGTATCCATACTCTTGCATTTACTTCGGGTGCTACCAATGGTTTTTCTGTAGATGGTGCAACTTTCTCTGTAGATGCTGCTAATGA
>NZ_PPEG02000032.1 GCF_002899945.2 Chryseobacterium viscerum | reverse complement strand
TTTTTATTTATCTATATCCCAATATTTGCCCACGTTGTTCCTGTCCACACAAACGTTCGGCCTCTGCCCTGGTTAGTCGCTGAATTACCAGCTGTATATGAACCCGAATATGTCACCGCAAAGGCACCCGTGTTATTATTGAAAACATGAACTACACGGCCAATATCCGATGCACTATTGCTCAGTGAAGGAAACGTGATACTCACCACCGCACTGTGATTTGTAACAATAATAAAATCACTCGCATCTACAGTATATGAACCCGAACTTACCGTTGTTACATTACCTCTGATACTCTGAAAAGAAGCAGATGCCGACACGGAAGGACCCATATACTGCCACACACTACCATCATAATAGTAATAACCAGATTTTGTAATATTTACCGTCTTAGCACTGGAAATCCCAACCGCCGAAGTAGCATACAGAATACTACCGATCTGACTGATGCCATACTGGCTATCGCCTGCCTTTATCTGATCACCTGTTAAACGTGGCGCTATAACACCCTCAGGCTTTGAACCATCTGTTGTTTTAGCAACTACATCTAATGTAGATTGAGGAACCTGGGTATTGATACCCACCTGAGCCAGAACAAAACATCCTGTTAAGCTCATTATTCCAATTAAAAATTTTTTTTTCATAT
>NZ_PPEG02000031.1 GCF_002899945.2 Chryseobacterium viscerum | reverse complement strand
AGAGCCTGTTTAAATTTTGTTCAATAATATTTTAATAGCTGATAGTTTGACCATATTTTCAGAATTTTCCATTAGCAATTCATAATTTCGGCAAAGTCTTCTGTCATTATCAAACCAAGAAAAAGTTCTTTCAATAATCCATCTTTTGTGTATAGGCTTAAAGACTTTTTCTTTATGATCTGACCGTAAAACAATCTGAATGATGTAGCCAAACTTATCTTTTATTTCTTCAATAATATTTCCTCTATAGCCTCCATCTGCTAAAATCACTGTAATTGGAATCAAAAGATAGTGCAATGTTCTCATGAATAACAAAGCAGCTTTACTATCGTGAAAATTGGCTAAACTTACCATTACGGCTAACAAAAATCCATTTTTATCTACCACAACATGCCTTTTTATTCCTTTTACTTTCTTATTCCCATCAAACCCATTAAGAGAACGATTATTTCCCCAGCGCACACTCTGACTGTCTATAATCCCTAAACTTGCTTCTGCATTTTGGCCTCTCTTTACTCGTACCTTCTCTCTTAAATTACACAGGAGTAAATCGAAAAGTTCTAAATTTGACCATTTAGAGTAGTAATAGTAGACCAATTGCCATTTGGGATAATTCGAGGGGAGCATTCGCCACTGGCAGCCTGTTTTTACGATATAATAAATGGCATTCCAGATGATACATAAATCATATTTTCGCTTTCTATCATCAAAATCAAGCGTTTTTTTTATAAATTGCCACTGAGTAAGAGTTAAGTCTGTTGGATACATCAATTTTTTTGTTTTGCAGCTCTAAATTGACATTTTTAAGCCAATGAGTAACCCTTACTCTTTTTTTATACCGTTTTTAAACAGGCTCT
>NZ_PPEG02000030.1 GCF_002899945.2 Chryseobacterium viscerum | reverse complement strand
TGAAGACTTTCCCTTTTTCAAACAGTTAATAAATATAAAATACACTCTAATACACTAAAACTTCTTTAGCATACAGCCAAGGACTAAGTCCATTTAACGATTTATGCGGATGATTACTGTTGTAATCGATCTGCCACTCATAAGCAATTGCATTTACTTCTATTAAAGATCCGAACAGATATGCATCTAAAACATCTTCTCTGAATGTGCGGTTTAAGCGTTCAATATATGCATTTTGTGCGGGCTTCCCCGGTTGTATATATTGCAATTCAATGTCATTATCTTTACAGAAGTCCACAAAAACCTTGGATAAAAACTCAGGACCGTTGTCGGATCTTATGCACTTGGGCTTAGTTCTGTATGTGATTAATTCTTTTAATCTTTGTACCAATCTGACACCTGGAATTGAATAAAATGCTTCATTAACCAATGACTCCCTATTATAATCATCAATGACATTCAGAACCCTAAACCTTCGTCCATTAGACAAAGCATCGCTCATGAAGTCAATTGACCATGTCTCATTGACTGCACCTGGGACAATCAGCTTCTCTTTAATCCGACACGGAATACGACGTTTGCGCTTAACTCTTAGTTTTAAATTAATATTTCGATAAACACGGAGGACTCTTTTTCTGTTCCAAAGCAGACCTTCCAAACGTATCTTACCATAATAGGTTTCAAATCCCCTTGTAGGATACCTCGCTGCCAAATCCAGTAATTTTGAGATAACGGGTTGGTCGTCTTTTTTATGCCCATAATAATACATACTGCGGCTCATGCAGACGATCTTGCAAGCCCTATGAACACTGATTCCTGTTTCGCTAATAACCCCCTCTGCCAGTTCTTTTCGTTCACA
>NZ_PPEG02000003.1 GCF_002899945.2 Chryseobacterium viscerum | reverse complement strand
AATTGCCACTGAGTAAGAGTTAAGTCTGTTGGATACATCAATTTTTTTGTTTTGCAGCTCTAAATTGACATTTTTAAGCCAATGAGTAACCCTTACTCTTTTTTTATACCGTTTTTAAACAGGCTCTTAATTCTTAAATTAAAAGAAATCATGCTATTGCTGGCTCAATCCCAGAATGCAAAGGCAATTCAGCAGATCTTGTCGCAACTTTTCTCCCCAACGGCTTACTCTTTTAAGCAGATCATTGAAGCCAACGTATTTTCACAGCTAACGATTGAACAGCTTGCGGAACAAAGCAATCTTAGTATATCATCCTTTAAAAGGGAATTCACAAAGTTATATAATGACACGCCTGCCAATTATATCAGAAACAAAAAATTAGAAAAAGCTGCCGAATTGCTCTTAATATCAGATGAACGCATTACGGACATAGCATTGGACTGCGGATTCAATGATCTGGCAACTTTCACAAAAAATTTTAGTGATAAATACCATGTTCCTCCCTCAGGTTATCGCCAGGAACAAAAAGAAAAATAATCAACGAATATTTTTATATCATAGCATAAGCATTTCTTACTCAAATAAGGAATGCTTTTTTTGGACCAAATTGTCAAATACTTGAACTAAATCACAAAATTATTTCAGTGCTTCTATCGCAAATTTGTACCATCAGTTTCAGGGAATAACTTCTCTTCAGACTTTCATAAAGAAGGTAAAAAGAAATGTTTCATTATAAGAAATTGAATGAGTACAAATAGTAAAATAATATACATATGAGTCTATCAAGTTTAGGAATTTTTCATACCATTATTGGTATACTTGCCATTATTGGCGCTATCACAGGATTTATTAAATATGGTAAAATCAATCTGGATCAGCTATCCGGGAAAGTCTATTTTTATGCGACTCTCATTACGTCACTTTCAGCATTAGGCATCTCAAAACATGGTGGCTTCAATGCAGGACATGTGTTCTCATTATTCATAATCGTTTTGATTTCTATCGCTCACTTCCTCTTCTCCTATAAAAAGAGCGTCAATAAGGCAAGATATTTTGAGAATTTCCTGTTGTCATTTAGCTTTTTTCTGTCCCTAGTTCCGACTATTAACGAAACTTTTACAAGGGTTCCCATAGGGCATCCATTAGCCAAAGACATCAAAGATCCAATAATCGGTCAGACCCTTTTGATCATCTTTGTTATTTTTATAGCAGGATCTGTTTTTCAGTTTATTAAGCAGAAAAAAGCCAATATTGAGATCTCTCAGCTTTAGTAAAAAAATAATTTGACCTATTTAAAGCTTGCCATAAAAAAACCTCCTGAATCATCAGGAGGTTATACTGTAATTTGTTAGAAATATGAAATTTTCTATGGTTCAAATATAACAAGCACCCGGGCTGCGAAGTATGATCTGAATCATACCGCTATGGAAAACTGTAATGGAGCTCTTAAATTCAAACTATTTTCTCAGGTATAATCATCCAGTCTCTCCGGAATCTAAGCTTTTTGAAGCGTAGCTGTCTCTTAATATTCTTAAAACTTTATTATTTCTTACTGATTAATAAGAACGTTCAGCCCTTTTACTTGGCATAAAACTGAAAAACATGTGTTACTTTTTATTCATTATTCAATTTTTATCAAATTAAATTGTACTTTTGTTTTCTATTATGCAAAAATTCCTCAGAGTCTTTTTTGTTTTCTCCTTACTTCTGATATTCGTTTCTAATGTCAGCGGTGTAAGTACATGCCTAGATCATGCTCAACACTCCAAAAGTAAGGTGACCTATAAAAAAGGTTCCAAAGAAGAGAAAATCCCTACTTTTTCCCAGGATGACGAATGCCAGTGTGCCCTTCATATGCACATGAACAATATCCTTCTTCCTGAACCTATGGACATGGATTTTGCAATCAATACTACAAATGACAACGAAATGCCACAACCAAAAGCTATTTCATACCGTTGTCTTCTCGACTTTTTCAGCTCCAGAGCTCCACCCGCTGCATTTTTCACGGTAGCTTAATCTACGCTGCCTTTATTTCTCCATACAGATTCTATAGTCTGTACTGTTATTCCGTGGATACTTAGGTCTTCACACCGCTGAAACTATCCTTTTATTAATGGGGCATATTGTATTGCCCGTTCAACTCTATTCATGATTACCAATAATTTTTATTATTCGGGAATAATTCATTGTATTCCTTCTAATTCTGTGAAGCTTTTTAGTCTAAGTTTCATTACAGCATCCTCATTTTTTTATGCTCAATCCCGCCCTGCAGATTCTTTATCTACAGTGGTACAAACCGTTGAAATTATCGGAAGGAAGTCTAAAGGTTATACCTCCGATTATTCTTTTGCCGCCACCAAGATTGCAATGAAAAATAAAGATCTTCCCTTAACGCTTAATACGGTTACCAAAGAACTGATTACCGACCGCCAGGCCTTTCAGCTTGGTGATGTCATGAAAAATATAAACGGAGTTTCTCCTTCCAGCTATTACAATCAATACAACATCAGGGGAATCAGCCAGAATGAAGAAGGGCAGATTATCAATGGAATGCGGACAAGACAGTATTATTTTTTACAGCCTATGACCCCCAATATAGAGCGTGTAGAAGTTTTCAAAGGTCCAGCAAGCATCACCATGTCCAGTGTTGATCCTGGAGGTACAATTAATATGGTGACCAAAAAGCCCTTATCAACTCCCCGCCATGAGATCAGTTTATCCGGAGGCAGCTTTGATACATACCGTGTCACAACAGATCTTACAGGTCCTTTAAATAAGAGTAAAACATTACTGTATCGTTTTAACGGAGCGTATCAGAATGCTCATTCTTTCAGAGACCATGTCAAAAACAGCGGTATTTTAATTTCTCCTTCCCTCACGTTTGTTCCCAACGAAAAAACGTCTGTCAATGTAGAAATGATTTTCAATGATCTTTATGGAACTCTGGACCGGGGACAGCCTATTTTCGGGGCCGTTGCGGGGAAAACAGATCTGAACAGTACTCCCAGAACATTAAATCTTGGCTCTCCTGATGATTTTTTTAAAACCAGAGAGCTTATTTTAATGGGAAGTTTGGCGCATCATTTTAACAAAAATATCAGCTTCAATGCGTCTTATATGAAGCAATACTGGAGAGAAAATCTTCAGGAACACAGAACAACCAATTCTTTTGTTCCCGATATAGATAATAAACCCGTTTCCAGTCTCGCAATGATGCAGTTTGTTCAAAGAAAACAAAATTGGGCAACCGATAATGTGAATGCTTATTTTAATTTCAATTTTAAAACCGGGTCTGTTCAGCATCAGGCTTTAATAGGCTATGACAGCCAGAGATGGGAAAAACGTCAAGGAGGCCAGCAGAATGCAGCAAGAGGTTTTCTTTTAAAGAACGGCTCTGTAGCTTCTTCATACAATCCTGCAAAGGCTTCTGATTATCAAACCACCAATTATAATGGAACCATAATTCCTAAGCCCAACGTCACTCCATTTGATTTGAATCCGGGAGCAGTAAATTATCAGGGTGCTGATTTTAATACGCTTAATGTCATCACTCCTTTGCCTTCTGCTCTTACAACAACTCATGCTGCTTATATTCAGCATCTTTTCACCTGGAAAAAGTTTAAAATACTATCAGGCATACGTCAGGAATGGTTTCAGGACACCACCAATTTTAATGAGTCTAATGAATCTTCTTTCCAAAACAACAAACTTCTGTACAGGTTCGGTATTACATACAGCTTGACGGATCATATTAATGTATACGGAACTTATCTTACCGGTTATCAGCCGCAATCCAATACGGTAACTTTAATGCCCAATACTTCCAGTCTTACAGGTTCTGCAGCAAGATTTAAGCCTCTTACTTCTGACCTTAAAGAACTGGGAATCAAAGCTCAGCTTTTCGGCAGGATATCATTGAATCTTGCTATTTATGAGATTAACCAGAGGAATATTTTAATCAATGCCAATAATCCTTCGGAACCTGATGAGCTTATACAGCGGGGTGCCGACCGAAGCCGTGGTTTTGAGGCCGATTTTTCCGGACATATCCTTCCACAATGGCACATTTACGGAGGTTACAGTTATATTGATGCTAAAATATTGGATGATTCTAATCCTGATCTCGTGGGGAAAAGGAAAGAAAATACGTCTAAAAACGCTGTCAATATCTGGACACGTTACAATTTTTCAACCATTGATTTGATAAAAGACTTTGGAATAGGTGCAGGAATGCTGTATCAAAGTTCAAAAGTTCCGTGGTTTACGAGAAGTTTTGAGCTTCCGGCATATGCTACAATAGATGTTGCATTGTATTACACTCCTGCAAAGTCTGTTCAGTTGGCTTTTAACCTTAATAATATTACCAATAAAGCCTACTGGGTCGGAGCTCAGAACTACTTAAGGCTGTTTCCGGGAACACCAAGAAATTATTTACTAACTGCTACTTATAAATTTTAAATTATGGCTATTTCAAACTTACAACTGATTGTGAGAAAGACCTGGCAGGATTTGTTTAAAGCAAAACAGACCCTGCTCATCACTATCGCTGTACTCTTCTTCTGTATGCTGAGCATCGGCATTGGGTTCTCAAAATATGAAGATTCTTTTTCAAAAATAAAAGAATACCGGAAAGAAGTTCGGGAAAACTGGGAACACAGACCTGATAAACATCCGCACCGTATGGCTCATTATGGGTATCTCGTTTTCAGAATTGGCCATCCTTTGAATATTTTTGATAACGGGCTGGATGATTATCTTGGAAATGTCATATTTCTGGAAGCCCATAAACAGAATACAGCCAATCTCTCAGAAGCGGGAAGCTCAGGGACCTTGGTAAGATTCGGGGCTTTCAGCAGTGCATTTATTTTACAGAGTATCGTTCCTCTGATTATTCTTTTTTTAGGATTTGGATTAATTGTACAGGAACGTGAGAATGCCACATTAAAAATTATCAGTGTGCAGGGCGCTTCAGGCCGGGATATTATCTGGGGAAAAATTCTGGGACTCTGGTTGTTTTCATTATGTTTCCTGATTCCCGTAATTCCTGTCGTTTTCGTGGCAGCGTTGATGTCAGAAACAACAGATTCTGCTGATATTTTGATACGATTGTTGTTCTTATTACCAGCTTATATGATCTATTACTTCTTTATCAGCACTTTGACAGTGGTGGTTTCTGCGAACAGCAGAAGTACATCTTCAGCGCTGATCAGTCTTATCGGATTCTGGCTTCTTTTCATTATTGTCCTGCCTAAAGGTGTTCAGTTTGCTGCTCAGAATTTATATCCTGCTCCTTCGCGTATTGCTTTCGAAACCAACCTGGAAAAGGATATTCTAAAATCGGGAGACAGTCACAATCCTGATGATCCTCATTTCAAAAAGATCAAAGATTCTTTGCTGGCTCATTATAAAGTAAGTACTACCAATGAACTTCCTTTCAACTATGGCGGATTTGTAATGAAAGAAGGGGAAAAAATAAGTTCTCAGATTTATATCAGACATCAAAAAGAACTGCAGTTTATTTACAATAAACAACAAAACCTAACTGACATTTCCGGATTGATCAATCCAGCCATTGCTATTAAAAACTTTTCAATGATTGTGACAGGCACCGATTTTTTCTCCTACATACAATTTCAGAAACAGGCTGAAAAGTACCGTTACAAGATGGCCCAGCATTTAAATGATCTCCAGATTGAGCATATCAGCAATATAAAACCTGAAAAAGGCGGACCTCCTGCCATTATTGATAAAGACAACTGGAAGAAATTCCCGGATTTTAACTACCAATACACCTCTGTTTTCTACAGTCTGAAAGAACAGTTGATACCCGCTGTAGCTTTAGTCTTCTGGCTGGCTCTAAGCATTATTGCAATCGAATTAAGTGGAAGAAAATTAAAATTAATCTAAATGAATCGTTATTTATATATCCAATTTTACCGTAACAAAGCGTATATCATTGCATTGTTATTTTTGTTCATGGCCGGGCTTATGGCCATTTATACAGGGAAAAAATTTCTGGATCGCAATGAAGATATTATCTCCAAAAGCGGAGCATATCAGAAAGAAAGTATTGAAAGGAATACAAAGTTTCATAAAGATGATCTTGGTTTAGTTCTTTATTATATCAAATTCAATCTGGTGAATGAAACTCCCAAACTGGCTGCTTTAAATATCGGTATGCGTGATTTGAACCCATCGATCCAGGGAGTAACCATCCGGAATCTGGAAGAACAGCGCTACAATTCTGATTTTTATAATCCTGCCAATGCAGCTGTTGGAAACTTTGATTTCAGTTTTGTTCTTGTTTTCCTTTTTCCATTGGTCATTGTGGCATTCTGCTATAATCTGATTTCTGAGGAAGAAGAAAGAGGAACATGGAAGCTCCTTTCGGTTCAAAGCGGTAATCTAAAAAAGCTGCTGGATCATAAGATGCTCATTCGGTTATTGGCCATAACGGCTGTGTATCTGGCGTTAATGATTATTGCTTCAGTTTGGATACAAATACCCTTAGACCTATACTATATTGTTTTTGGTATCAGCGGATGGCTTTATATATTGTTCTGGTTTGCTTTGTGCAGATGGATTATTTCTTTCCGGAAATCTTCGGCTCAGAATGCATTGATCCTTCTTATTGTATGGGTGAGCATCAATTTTATTATTCCGATGAGCAGTAATATCCTGATTCAAAAGATCTATCCTGTTAACGAATCCCTTAAAGCGGTCATGGAGCAAAGAGAAGGCTATCACAACAAATGGGATGAGGCTAAACGTCCTACGATGGAAAAGTTTTACAAAGTATATCCCCAATACAGAAATTTCACGGTGGAAGAAAATGATACATTCACTTGGACATGGTATTATGCCATGCAGCATATGGGAGATCTTGAATCTTCGAAATCATCTGAGCAGTATACTGAAAAAATGCAGAAAAGAAACCAGGCCGCTCTCTATTTGGGCTACCTCCTTCCCAATCTCCATACCCAGCTCGTAGAAAGTCATCTGGCAAAAACTGACATGAAAAATCATTTGCAGTATGCTTCTTCACTTAAGAAGTTTCATGAAGAAAAACGACTATTCTTCTATCCTCTTATTTTCTCGGGAAAGAATGCCGAGTCTATAGACTGGTCACAGCAAACTATACAGGTTTTCAGTTCTTCTGAACAGGTAAAGTTCCTTCAGATATTGCTGCCCTACCTCATCTTTATTGCTTTATTCCTTATCCTTTCACAAAATAAATACAGAAAACTATGCTAAAAACAATCAACTTACATAAAAAATACAACGATTTTACCGCCCTTCACGCTCTTAATCTGGAAGTAAAGAAAGGAGAAATATTTGCTCTTCTCGGACAAAATGGTGCGGGTAAAAGTACGACGATCAATATTCTTCTGGGACTTATTAAAGCGACGTCCGGGGATGCTTTCATCAATGATATTTCTGTACAGAATGAGCCTCAAAAGATTAAAAAGCATCTGGCTTATATCCCTGAAACGGTTCTTTTATATCCTCATCTTACAGGAATTGAAAATCTCGATTTTTTCTCCAAAATTGCAGGGTTTGATTATCAGAAAGATGAATTATCTGCATTACTTCAGCGTACCGGCCTGCAGGAAACCGCTCATCAAAAAGCATTGGGAGGATATTCCAAAGGAATGCGCCAAAAAGTAGGAATTGCCATTGCCCTCGCCAAAGATGCCAAAGTGCTTCTTCTTGATGAGCCTACCAGCGGACTGGATCCCATTGCTACAGCAGAATTTACAGAAATTGTGCGTCAGCTGGGCAAAGAAGGCAGAACTGTTTTAATGGCTACCCACGATATTTTCAATGCGGTAAGTGTTGCCACCAATATCGGGATCATGAAGCAGGGAGAGCTTGTACAGAACTTACCTTCCAAAGCCTTTACAGCACAGGAATTACAGGAGTTGTACCTGAAAACAATATGATGTTTCGTTTACTTTAATAAGTAACTTTTCATATATTATCAATTTGGTTGATGCCCGGTGACTTTTATAGTCATTGGGCATTTTTTGATCCTCTATTATTTATGCCAATCCTTTTTTATATTCTGCTAAAGCTCTTTCCCGGGCATAGGCATGTTCTACGATCGGAGCCGGATATGCCGAAGTATTCCATTCTGGAAGCCATTTTTTAATATAAAGAAACTCTTTATCAAACTTTTCAACCTGAGCAGTCGGATTGAAAACCCTGAAATAAGGAGCAGCGTCACAACCACTGCCTGCCGCCCACTGCCAGTTTCCATTATTGGCAGACAAATCATAATCATTCAGTTTTGAGGCAAAATAGGCTTCTCCCCATCGCCAGTCGATCAGTAAATGTTTACATAAGAAGCTCGCCACAATCATTCTCACACGATTGTGCATATATCCTGTCTGATTAAGTTCTCTCATTCCGGCATCTACAATGGGATATCCTGTAGTTCCTTCGCACCAGTGTTTAAATTCATCTTCATTATTCCGCCAATTGATATTGTCATACTGTCTTTTGAAGGATTGATGAACGACCTGAGGAAAATGATACAAAATCTGCATAAAAAATTCACGCCAGATCAATTCCGAAAGCCATGTCGCATTATGCTTCAATGCAAAAGCCACACATTGTCTGATACTGATTGTTCCAAAGCGTAAAGCAATTCCTAGTTGTGTGGTATGCTGTAAGGCCGGATAATCACGGTATTGATCATAATCATCTATAATTGAAGCTTCCAGAACAGGTTCTATAAAATTAAATTCTGTCTTTGTGAACCCGATTTCTTTTAATGTGAGGATATCAGCATGTTTTTGTGGAAAGAAATTGTTAAGATTTAATTCTACAGACTTATACTGTTCAGACGTTAATGCCTCCCTCCATTTTTTTGCAAAAGGCGTATAAACGGTATAGGGAGAACCATCTTTTTTAATGATCTGATCTTTATCAAAAATGACCTGGTCTTTATAGGCTTTAAAAGGAATATTCTTTTCTGTGAAAAAGTAATAGACCTCCTTATCTCTTTCAATAGCCTGAGGTTCATAATCCCGGTTACAGAAAACACCTTGAATATCATATTCTTCTGATAATTCTCTGAATATCTCTATGGGTTTACCATAATAAGTATTGACTGCTGAATGGTATTTTTTTAATTCAGTATTGATACCTGTCAAAGCCTGATGAATGTAGTCTACTCTTCGGTCTTCCTTATCTTCCAGCTTTCCGAGAATATCACTGTCAAATATAAAAATGGGCAATACCTGAGCTTTAGATTGAAGGGCGTGATGCAGACCGACATTGTCTTCCAGCCTCAAATCACGTCTGAACCAGAAAAGGGTGATTTTATTTTTCATAGGGGTTTGTTTCAATTCCATTGGTCATTCCTGTTTTAGAAATGCTTTCATAACTAAGGATAAATATACAGATTTTACCCTATAAATAATTTTAGCAATTTGTATTTTTTGGCTTTATCATTACAATTTGTATGATAATATGAATTAAAAATTTCCGACATTTACCCGGAATTTAAACCAATAGAAACTCACAGCAATGGAAGAATTTGAAGTACCGGTAATGTATAAGGGTAAAGAACTGATTTTCAATGGAAAGCTTGCTACATTCTCTCATGGATATAAGCTTTATGTAGATGTGGATGGCACTGAAGTGGTTATTGAGCGTGATGACCATGGTGACTTAAGAGCCCTGTTACCAGATTTGGCTTCGGAAAAAGCTATAGATAAAGGGCTTATTGAAGCTATTATTGAGGTCTTTAAAGAACTTCAGGTTTTATAATTCCTACCCTGCAAAATATGAAAAATACAAAAAGAGGCCTTTTTAAGGCCTCTTTTTATTTGATTTGCTGATATTACGGTCTTTAATGCAACTCTACAAAGAGTTCTTCATTCGATCTGCGGATCTTTTTGAGTTTTCCCCACCAGTCTTTATCTTCGTCTTTATATCCTAAAGCCATCATCACCGTACTCTTTAATCCCTGTTCCGGCAATTTTAATAAAGCATCCACTGCCTGACTGTCGAATCCTTCCAGAGGAGTGGCGTCAATTTTGAGGTCAGCAGCTGCCAGAAGACCAAAACCCAAAGCAATATACGTTTGAAGAGAAGCATTCACAAAATGCTGATCTTTGTTTTTTTTGTCCAGCATTCCCAATAAATTGAGGCGGTAGTCGTCTGTAGCGCTGGAAGGCAGGTTTCTTTCCTGATTACTGAATTCAAAGAAAGAATCTACCCTTTCTGGAGTATATTCATCCCAGGCAGCAAAAACCAGGATATGAGAAGCCTGTACAATCTGCTGCTGCTGGCAGGAAATAGGTTGCAACTGTTCTCTGAGTTCTTTGTTGGTAATCACAAAAACTCTGAAAGGCTGCAATCCTGAACTTGATGGAGCCAGCCGGATAGCTTCCATGATCTGCTCAATCTTTTCTTTCTCTATACTTTTTCCGTTATAACTTTTGGTCGCAGACCGCCAGTTCAAGGCTTCTTTTATTGACATAATTTTAATATTTTATTTGTTATTGTTTGTATTCTAAAACGGTTTTTCATTTTTATTCCGTTCTTATTTCATGGGTACAAAGTTATGCCGTTTATGGTTGCGTAATACCACCTGTTACCCGTCAGTAACCAGTTACCAAAAGGTAACCAAGTGATCAAAAAACCTATTTTATCGGATGATTTCAGTAAATTTGAAATACTAATTTTCAGACATGAAAAAAGAAAAAACAGAACTTAATCCGGAATGTAAAAATTATATCCGCGGAGTACGGGATACCGTCTATTTGCTCGATGGAAAGTGGAAAACCATTATCATCAGCCATCTGTACTATGAAGGAAAAATGCGTTTTATGGATCTGAAACGGCAGGTAGACAATATTGCTTCGAAAACATTATCTAAAGAGCTCAAAATACTGGAGATGAATAATCTTGTCGAACGTACCCAGCATAATACGATGCCTATATCTGTAGAATATGAACTTACAGATTTTGGAAAAAGCCTCCACATCATCATCGATACAATGGGAGAATGGGGAATAAAATACAGGAAACAGCTGTTACAAAACCAATAAAACACTGTTTTAATACGTCTCTATTTGAGGTTTTTCCTGTATTCACCGGGAGTCACTCCCCTATGCTTTTTAAAAATTTTAGACAAATGACTTTCATCGCTGAATTGGAGCTCATAGGCAATTTCACTCAATCGAACACTGCTGTATTTCAAATAGGTTTCTACCAACTTCAGGCGATAATCCAACAAATAATCCTGATAGGAAATTCCGGTTTGCTGTTTAAAATACTCCCCGAAATAATTCCCTGAAATTCCAAAATGGGCAGCAATAACCTGAATTCCAGTTTTTTCACGGTCTTTTATATGCTGTTGAATATAAGCAATGATCTTCATAATGGAAAAAGCTTTCCGGTTTTGCTGAAGATCAGATGTTTCACTTTGAATGATATTTCGGGCAATAAGATTAAGCAGAATTGACATACAGTTGCGGATAATAAGATAATCTTCAGCCTTGTTTTTGAATTCATTGGCGATCTGTAGGATAAGGGTTTCTGCAAACTGTTCATCATTTTTATTCCGGAAAACACAGCCTGCCCGGGCATGGTAATTATTACTGATGTATTGCAATTTATATAGATTCTCACAGCTTTCAATACGATCTGCCTCCAGACGGATTTTATCAATAAACTCAATCGGACATTGGATACTGATAAGCTGAGCCGCTTCACTTTTAAATTGATAAACCTCCTGCTGCGGAATAATGAACAGTTTACCCTGCGTAAAATTGATATTGCGGTCATCATACCTCAACGTACCATTTCCTTTGACAATATAAACGAATGAAAGAAACGTCTTTGTTTTAAATGTGATCTCTTCCTCTTTCAGTTTTATTTCCTTTACATCGATTTCTTCAAGATGTATTCCTTTCATTACACACTGGATTTTCCTCCAAAAGTACAATTTTAACAGAATACTAACGGGGTATTTTTGTGTAAAAAAATTATGAACGTATATCCAAAACGATGGCAGGCTCTCAATTTTCTGATTGCAGGAGCATTTCTTTCCCCTCTGGATTATTTTATTGTCAATATGGCTTTACCTTCTATCAAAAAAGCATTCAAAGCCAGTGATCATCAGCTGCAGATGGTAATTGCCATTTATGGACTCACTTATGCTGCACTTGTGGTGTGTGGCGGAAGGCTTGGGGATATTTACGGGCGTAAAAAGGTATTCATATCAGGATTATATATTTTTCTGTTTTCATCTCTTGCCTGTGCTTTTTCTCCTGATGTTACATGGCTGATTATTTTCAGGCTTTTTCAGGGGGTTGGTGCCTCACTGCTTGCTCCGCAGGTATTGGCTTCTATAAAGGATCTTTTCAGCAATCAGGAGCAACCTAAGGCTGTAAGTCTTTTCAGTTCCGTATTTGGTCTTGCTTCTGTGATTGGACAATTGCTTGGCGGACTTCTTCTCAGTATGCATTGGGGTTCTTTTTCATGGGAGATAGTATTCCTAGTGAATGTACCGATTACGATTATCTGCCTTTTGGGCATCCATTTTACCATGGACGATAGTCATAAGAAGGAACAGACAAGTATAGATTTTATAGGCGCTTTGTTATTAATCACCGCTTTGCTGATGCTTATTTGCCCTCTTATTTTCGGACAGAAATTTGAATGGGCCTGGTGGATTTTCGGGATCCTTTTTGCTGGAATATTACTCTTAATCACATTCTTACAATACGAGAAGAAACAACTGCAAAAAAATCGTCCCGTCCTTATAGATCCCGTACTGTTACAACAGAAACCTTTTGTATTAAGCCTTCTGATTATTTTCTTCTACAATTTCACGGCGGGTTTATTCATTTGTTATCCTTACTATCTGCAACAGTTTCTCCACCAAAACTCAATGCAGACAGGGCTTGCCATAGTCCCTTACGGACTTGCCTTTTTTCTGGCCCCTCTTATTACCTCGCGGATAAAGCTCACGGCTCCCAAAATGATCTATATGGGATTGGGATTGTTGATGACAGGTTTTGTGATGAGTGCTGTAGCTTTTTACTTTCAGCAAGAACCATCTTTTACCACCCATATTACTTTGTTTATCGCCGGATTCGGGCATGGTACCATTATGCCTGTGATGATGCGCACCGCAATTTCTTTGGTTTCCAGAGATAAAGCAGGACAAGCTTCAGGGTTGGTAAGTATTGGCATTCAGATTGGAAGTGTCACAGGTGGAGTTGTTATTGGGACTTTATTCTTTAATCTGATTCAAGTTCTGGGGTTCACAGAAGCATTTGTTGCCGCTGTAGGGATGATTGGAGCTTTTCAACTCATCGGAATATGGGCAGGAAGCAGATTAAGGAAAATCATGAATTAAAAATAGTTTACAATCAAAAAATAATATACATTTAAATATGAGCAATACAGAAAAAATCATTCAGGAAATAGAAGGTTTTCACCAGAATATTGAGAAATGGTTCCAGGGAAAAACGGAAAATCAGGAAGATCTTTATCAGGAATTATTGTCCGGATTTTCTCCGGAATTCAAAATGATCAATGGAAATGGGGATACTGTGACCTTATCTATGCTTTCAGAGTGGCTTCCGAGTGTATTTGGGAAATTTCCGGAACGCAGTATTCAGGTCGAAAATATAGAAGTGAATCATACTGATCATCATGGACTTGCTGCTTATATTGAAACTCAGATTACAGGAGAAACGACAACCCGAAGAAAATCATCTGCTGTCTTTCTGCTGAATGAAGAAAAGGCCCTCTGGCTTCATCTTATAGAGAACTGGATATAATCTGGATTTCTCCTAAAAACAAACAGCCCGTTTATTTTCGGGCTGTTACAAAAAGTTGTTTTTCAACAGCTTAAAAATGATTGTATACTAATTATTTTCAGGCAGAAATATCAGCTTATTCTGACCATGGGGAGTGTAAAATACAGTCGCAGAAGTTTTTTCTTTTAAAATTCGGGATCATGAAAGCACAGACATCGGCTTTTATATTTCCAAAAGTAGTGTCTGTTTTATGCTCAAAACCACCAAAAAATGTAGGAATAATTTTCTTTTTAAAATCATTTCTCGGAAAAGCTTTTATGATCTCCTCCCGATGTTCTGTACTCAGGTTTTCATATCCTTCTCCAATCACGTCCAGTCCTACTCCTGAATACATTAAGGCTACTTCATTCTCTTTATGTTCTGCAATTCCAATGGTGGTATGAAGGGCAATGGTATCCCATACCAATTGTAATTTATCCTGAGCAATACCATGACCTTTTAAAAAGTCCCTTGCTGCATTGGCTCCATCTACTTCAAATCTCAGCTCCGGACTGCTGTAATGGGAGACCAGCCCCAGATCATGGAATACGGATGCAACGTATAACAATTCGGAGTCGTGAGCCTTATTTTCGCGTTTGGCATTCAGTGAGGAAAAGAGAAAAACACGAAGGGAGTGGTTATAAATAAATTCTGTTCCGTGTTCCAATAGAAGTTCTGTTGCTTCTGTTGCAATTTTACTGTCCGGAATGATAATTCCGGCTACTTCTTTCATACGATTTACTGACATAGCTTTATCTAATTTTATCCAAAGGTATTCTGATTACAGACCTCTGGGAATATCAATAAATACCGATGACATGTCAAAATTTCGCAGCGTTTAAACTCCGATATGAATAAAATGACTGCGATAACTTACAGGCGATATTTCTGTATTTTTTTTAAAGAAGTGGCTGAACTGTTCTGATGTACCGAAATTAAGCTGATAGGCAATCTCTTTTACAGAATGGGAACTGAATTGGAGTAATCTTTTGGCTTCTGCAATGATTTGTCCGTTGATGATTTCCTTTGCGCTTTTATTACTGCACCGCTTACACAGTTCGCTCAGTCTTCTGGATGTAATATTCAACATTTCTGAATAGTCATTCACCGCATGCAGGCTATGATACTGAATGCTTAACAGTTCCATGAATTTGCGGTAAATAATGTAATCCTGACTGTCGAAAGTTTCCTCTTTCACAATTTTCACATTCGCCAGTTTGATCATAATGATCTTTAAATAAGCAGCCAGCACATCCATCTGATTGGTATAAGAGGGAGTTTTGTATTCCGTCAGTAAATTTTTAAACAATATTAAAAATTCTTCTATTCCAGCCTGCTCTGGTTCTAGCTTCTGATTGGCCGATGCATTATTAAACAATACAGCTTTACAATTACTGGCACTGGAAGGGACTCTTTCCCAGAAACAATCTCCAAAGGAAATATGATAACCATGAATAGCCGGATCATTTTCAAACTTACAGATCTGGCCTTTAGACAGCAGAAAAATTTCCTGACCTGCAATCTCAAAAGAATGATGATCAACTGTCAGTACACCTCTACCACGCTCTATTATTACAATATGATGATAATTGAGTCTTACAAAATGTCCAGAATAAGGAACATCATCATCCAGTCGTTTTACGGAAAAAGAATTGTCGATAGCAGATTCGGTTAAAATTCTTGAGGCCGGTTTCATAGCAACGAATTTTGAATAAAGATAACAAGATTTTAAAGATGGTATTTTGAAATGCAATATTAATCTTCCTTCATACACTGAAACATGTCAAAAACTGCCTAAAAGATGTCAAAATTATCCTACAAAAAAGATTAGCTTTTCTTACTGAATACTTTCATCTGCCCGGCCATAATTGCCAGTAAAATTCCAAAGCAGGCAAAAAGACCGTATGAATATCGGAGATCAAAACTTTCAGCAATGTACCCGATAAGAGGCGGTCCCATTAGAAATCCTAAAAATGAAATACTGGACACAAACGATAACGCTATACTTGGAGCGACTGTACTTACTTTCCCTACGGTACTGTAAACAGACGGCACACTCAAAGAGCTTCCAAGACCAATAATCATAAAAGCGATAATACAAATCCATAGCTCCGGGAAGAAAACACTTAGAAAAAGACCTCCACTCATCAGTAAACCGCAACATTGCAGAACAATCTTTTTTCCATATTTTTCAATGATTTTATTCCCGACAAACCGACCTAAAGTCATCATTAAAATAAAACTTGTATACCCCAGTATTACAAGGTTTTCAGGTGCTTTAACTATCGTTTGAAAATACACCCCACTCCAGTCGAACATAGCCCCTTCAATAGCCATGCTCAGAAATCCTATGATGCCTAATCCAAACAATGTAGGGTTTACAGATTTAAAAATTGACCGGGTCTGTGGCTCAGCTTTATGAATAATATTGGTCAGGTTTCTTTTGCTGTAAAACCAAAGTATACCAACAGCGATAAAGATAATAACAAAATGATAAAAGGTTCCTACATGAAGATTAATCATTAATAAACCAATAACAGCTCCGGTAAGCCCCGCAAAGCACCAGGCTCCATGATATGAGGAAAGAAGAGTTCTTTTCGTAATAGATTCTATTTCAATAGCCTGTGTGTTGATCGCTATATTGCAAAGATTTCCGGAAACACCAAAAAAGAACAGAACAATAGCTAAAGTCCAGTAAGAAGGTGCTAAACCAATTAATAAAAGAAAAAAAGGATACAATAGAAAGCACCTTTTAATCACCCAGCTGCTTCCATAAATACTGATGAGTTTTCCGGCTAAAACCATCGTCGAAAGCTGCCCTATCGGCATCAGAAGCAATAGTGTTCCCAATTCTGCTTCATTGATAGAAAGTGCAGTTTTGATGATGGGAATCCGGCTGGCCCAGGAAGAAAAAACAAGTCCATGGGCAAAGAAAAGTAAGAAACAGGCTGTTGGCATTTTGGCATTAAAAGATTCTCTCTCGTTCATTATAACAGGGTGATAAAAATTCCTTTTGCAAAGTTAGGCACGCCCACCCATTAAAATCTAGTCCGTTTTTGTCATTTTTATGTTCCATTTTAACCAATAGATCAGAAAACAGACGTTCCCATGTCAGAAAATCGCCGATTATTATTTTCTGTCAACAAAAAAACACCCGGTATTTGAACCGGGTGTATGATATCTAATTGAATGATTGTCTGTAACTCAGAGGAGTTTTGTCTGTTTTCTTTTTAAACAGTTTATTGAAAGACTGCGGATGTTCAAATCCTAATGCATAAGCAACTTCGGATACCGAGAATCCTGTTGTGGTAAGATATTCTTTAGCCTTTTCAATCAGTTTTTCATGAATATGCTGTTGAGCATTCAGTCCTGTCAGATTACGGAGCATATCGCTCAGATAATGGGGAGAAAGATTGAGCGTGGAAGCCAGAAACTCTACTGTAGGAAGGCCTTTATTTAATGTTTCCTGTTTATTAAAATAATCTTCCAGCACCGTATCCATTTTGGTCAATAAATCGTTATTTACCGCTTTTCTTGTAATAAACTGTCTTTTGTAAAAGCGATTGCTATAGTTGAGAAGAACATCAATGTAGGAAACAATGACATCCTGACTCACTTCATCAATAGCGGTATTAAGTTCATTTTCAATATTGTTCAGCAGTCCTGTTACGGTAGCTTTTTCCTGATCAGACAGATGCAAAGCCTCATTGGTATCATAAGAAAAGAAGCCGAAGTTCTTGATATTCTTTGCCAATGGATAGCTTCTTATAAAATCAGGATGTACCAGTAAAGTATATCCGCAGTATTCTGCATTCTCATCGGTTGAAAGAACCTGCCCGGGCGATGTGAACATCATACCTCCTTCATTGAAATCATAATACCCTTGTCCGTACCCCATTTTCCCAACAGTAGAATACTTATAAGAGATTTTATAAAAATTCATAATAAAACTTCTTCTCAGCATATCCTTACTGATGCTCATCTTTGTATTATCCACAAGACTTACCAATGGATGAAGCGGTTTGGGAAGCTGCAGCATGTCATGAAGTTCCGATATGGATGAAATCTTCAAAGGAATATTATCTTTCTTTTCCATGATATAAAATTATAAATTATTTGATGGAAAAGACAGTATAAATGTCATTTACTTTATACTGTCTTCCAAAAATCTGACTAAATAAACTGTTTCCCAAACTGCTCTCTGAATGCCTCATCACCTAATTCAAGACGTTGTGCATAGATAGCTTTAGCATCTTCTCCGGCTACATATCTCAGCTGTTTTTTGCCATCTGTAGCTGCCTCAAATACAACTTCTGCAATCTGTTCAGGTGTAGAGGCCGCTTCCATCATTCCCTCCATTTTAGAAAACAGAGAATTGGTCATATCTTCATAAGCAGGACTGGATGCTGAATCCAGAGAACGGCTTACAAAATCGGTCTTGATTCCTCCTGGAGAAACGGTTTTAATATCAATTCCCAACGTATTAAGTTCAAAAGCTAAACTTTCGCTCCATCCTTCAAGCGCCCATTTGGTAGCATGATAAGTAGAACCTAACGGGAAGGCAACCAGTCCTCCAATAGACGTTGTAGAAATAAACATTCCTTTTTTCTGTTCTCTGAAGTAAGGAATAAACGCCTGTGTAACGCGTATAACCCCTAATAAATTCGTGTCCAGCTGTTTTACAATCTGATCGTCAGAAAGCGCTTCCAAAGGTCCTATTAAGCCATATCCTGCGTTATTGTACACCACATCAATGGCTCCAAGTTCCAACGCCTCTTTTACGGTAGACTGTATCTGTTCCGGATTGGTAACATCCAGCGGAAGAACAGTTACGTTCTCCAAAGCTGCAAGATCCGCTGCTACGTCGGGGTTTCTCATCGTAGCAATTACTTTCCATCCTTTGTTTTGAAATAATTGGGCAGTTGCTTTTCCTAATCCTGTAGAAGCACCTGTTATAAAAATTGTTTTCATTTTTCTTGGTTTAAAATTACAGGACAAAGTTCAGGATTGAAAGAATCATAAGAGTTGCCAAAATGCAGTAAGCTGTAGCCAAAACGGACGGGTTCAAAATAAAAGCATTCAACCCAAAAAAAATCCTTTAGCTGATCATTCAAACTAAAGGATTTCACTCCGGAAATATATATGGCGTATTCCCGGAGCTACAATCAATATATAATAAACGTTTCTTTACATAGTCTCTGCTGTCACCTTTTTCATTTCATATCCTTCATAATCAAAAATCTCCTGCATAGACAATCCGAGGTCTCTGCTTACTCCTTCTCCGTACGCAGGATCAGCCCTATAACAGTTTCTGATATGACGAATCTGGATAAACTTCTGCGCACCCCCAACTGCTTCAGCTGTATTCTTAAATAAAACCTCTTTTTGCTGATCAGACATCAGTCTGAAAAGATTTCCGGGCTGCGAAAAATAATCGGCATCTTCACGATGATCCCAATGTCCGGCATCACCATTGATCATTAAAGAAGGTTCGCTAAAATCATGCTGTTCCTGCCACTGATTAAAGCTATTAGGCTCATATCCTATTGTACTGCCAAAGTTGCCATCTGTTCTCATAGCGCCGTCCCGATGATAAGACTGATAGGGGCATTTGGGAGCATTCACAGGAATCTGATGATGATTAACCCCTAATCGGTACCGCTGGGTATCTCCATAAGAGAATAAACGTCCCTGAAGCATCTTATCGGGTGAAAAACTTATTCCCGGAACAATAGAAGCAGGATTAAAAGCGGCTTGCTCCACTTCTGCAAAATAATTGGACGGATTTCTGTTCAGCTCAAATTCTCCCACTTGAATAAGCGGATAATCCCCATGAGGCCAGACTTTTGTTAAATCAAACGGATTGATGTGATACCTATTAGCCTCTTTTTCTTCCATGATCTGAACATACATTGTCCACTTAGGAAAATGACCTTCCTCAATACTTTCATACAAATCTTTCTGATGACTTTCCCGGTCAGTTCCGATGATTGCTTTTGCTTCTTCATTGCTCATGTTCTGAATGCCCTGCTGTGTTTTAAAATGAAATTTAACCCAAAACCGGTTGTTTTTATCATCAATAAAACTGAAGGTATGGCTTCCAAAACCATCCATATGCCTGTAAGATCTGGGGATACCACGGTCACTCATGGTAATGGTAACCTGATGAAGTGATTCCGGCAAAAGAGTCCAGAAATCCCAGTTATTATCAGCACTTCTCATATTGGTTCGGGGATCTCTTTTCACGGCATGATTCAAATCCGGGAATTTTAACGGATCTCGAAGAAAGAAAACAGGCGTGTTATTCCCTACAAGATCCCAGTTTCCTTCTTCCGTATAGAATTTTATGGCAAAACCACGGATATCCCTTTCCGCATCGGCAGCGCCTCTTTCACCTGCTACTGTAGAAAAACGGACAAATAGAGGGGTTTCCTTTCCGATCGTAGAAAAGAGATTTGCCTTTGTATACCGGGTGATATCATGTGTTACTCTGAAAACGCCGTAAGCACCTGATCCTTTAGCATGCATTCTGCGTTCAGGAATGACTTCACGGTCAAAATGAGCCATTTTTTCTAAAAACCAGATGTCCTGTAATAAAGCCGGACCGCGACGTCCTGCGGTTTGAATATTCTGATTGTCTGACACCGGAGCTCCGGTTCGGTTTGTTAATTTATTTTCGTTCATATTGTATAATTTATTATTCAAAATTATCGGATTAATACGATGGCAGAATCATCCAGTTTATATAAAAGAAAGCAGTCCAAAAACTTACTGCCTGGATGTGTTTTCTAAAATAACAGCCTTCATCAGGAATCCTTCATTCATTTGTTTTTTGTAAGTTTGCTTTATCAATTCTTATGGCAGAATATATTCTTGAAAACATCAATATCAGTACACTTTCTGTATATGATCTCTTGAAACATACTTCAGACAGCACATTTATCGGAATCAGGGATTTTCGTGAGATCTACCCTGTTGCTCTTGAAAATAATACAGGAATATTTACCAAACAATCTTCACTTCAGGATTTTCCCATTGTCACGATCAGCAGAATCGGCAGTTCACTACTCTGCTCCTGTACCTGTGACAACCTGAAAAACCAGCTTTGTTCCCATCAGGCAGAAATTATCCATTGCATTATCGAGGATAAAAATTACCGCCTTTTTTTTGATGAGACCCTCCGCAAAAAGACACTTATTCCTAAAGCCAGAGGATATGGTCTGGAAAATGAACCAGATCTCGACCTCTATTTTCAGCTGGAATATATGAATGGCAGCATTGAAATACTTCCTAAGATCAAAGAAATGCTTCCTGTAGATGATGTGATGCTTACAAGAGATCTTCTTCCACAGCATCCGTCTAAACTGGATGAACTGGCAGTATTGGAAACAGGCAAAAAACAGATATTGGTTATCGGCAAGCACCGTTATTATAACCACCTGACTTTTTCCCTGATGGAAGCTGAAACAACGCAAACCGGGAAAATAAAAAATCCCGTGACTCCTGTAGATGCCATGCAATTGATATGGAAAGCAGAAAAGCCGGCAGACATCAAATTTTACACCGCGATTACCTCTTTTCAGAATAATTACAACGAGGATTATAATCCTGCAGAACTGGAAGCTTTAAAGCTCATTGTGCAAAATCCTCTGGGGCTGGAAGTCTTTTATCACGACCGCGAAATTGCAGAAACCATTTCCGCAAAGTCACTTTCTTATGTTGAATTAAATACTTTAGATGCCGAGGTCCAATTATCTGTATTTAAAAAAGATCCGTTCTATGAAATAACGGGTGAGTTACAGTTTAATGACATTTCTGTTCCTTTTAAAAATATTGTTCTTAGAAATGAGTATTTTGTTTATAACCGAAACACTTTCAGCTTTGTAGATCATCCTGACATGCTCAGAATCATTAGATTTTTCAAGGCTAATAACGAAATTTTACTCGTTCATTCTTCAAAATACGAGGCATTTATGCAGAACATTCTCTCTGCCATTGAAGAACGTATTCATATTAATTACAGCTATATACAGCCTGCAACAAAAGTACAACTTGAAGATAAAAATTATCAGATCGAAAAAGTCGTTTACCTTCGTCAGCAGGAAAATTATATAGGAATTACGCCGGTTATGAAATACGGAGACGTTGAAGTTCCTGTCTATTCCCGAAAGCAGCTTTTTGATATGGATCAGAATGGAAACCCATTTAAAATAGAAAGAAACGAATCTGCGGAAGCCCGTTTTACCTCCCTCATCATGCAGCAGCATCCTGATTTTGAAGAGCAGATGGATGGATACCAGTATTTCTATCTTCACCGGGATAAGTTCCTGGATAACAATTGGTTTCTTGGAGCATTTGAGATCTGGAGAAATGAAGGAATCATCATCCTGGGTTTTAATGAATTAAAAAACAATAAATTAAGTTCTCACCGGGCCAAGATCAACATTCAGATTACCAGCGGACTGGATTGGTTTAATGCTAAGCTAAAGGTGGCATTTGGACCTAAAGAAGCCTCTTTAAAACAGCTTCACCGGGCCATTCGCAATAAAAGTAAATTTGTTCAGCTGGATGATGGCAGTCTGGGAATTCTCCCTGAAGAATGGATGGAAAAGATAGCGGGTTACTTCCAGTCAGGTGAAATTGACGAAGAGCTTCTGAAGATTCCTAAAATCAATTTTACTGAGGTTTCCTCACTATTTGAAAAAGAAGTCCTGAGTAAAGAAGTTCAGGATGAAATAACGTCTTATTCAACTCAATTTTCAACAGGAAAAGCGATTCCCAAAGTCAATATTCCTGCGGAGCTGAAAGCTGAGCTGCGGGATTATCAGCATGAAGGCCTGAACTGGCTCAATTTTCTTGACGGTTTCAACTTCGGAGGATGTCTGGCAGATGATATGGGGCTTGGAAAGACAATTCAGATCATTGCTTTCATTCTGTCACAAAGGGAAAAACGGGGACATACCACCAATCTTATTGTGGTTCCCACTTCCCTGCTTTTCAACTGGCAGGATGAGATCAGAAGATTTGCACCTTCTATAAAAGTTGGGCTGCATTATGGTGCAGACCGTCCAAAGACAACGGCTCATATGCCTGATTACGAAGTAGTCCTTACGACGTATGGAATGATCCTTTCTGACATTCGATTTCTGAAAAATTTTAATTTCAATTATATTTTTCTGGATGAATCACAGACCATTAAAAACCCAAATTCCGAGAGATACAAAGCAGCACGCCTGCTTCAATCGAGAAACAGGATTGTTCTGACAGGAACTCCTGTTGAGAACAGCACTTTTGACCTTTACAGCCAGCTTTCATTTGCCTGCCCGGGGCTGTTGGGAAGCAAGCAGTATTTTAAAGATATTTATGCCATTCCCATTGATAAGTTCGAGTACAGTAAAAGTGCGATGGAGCTTCAGCAAAAGATAAAACCCTTCATCCTCAGAAGAACGAAGAAACAGGTGGCCAAAGAGCTTCCGGAAAAAACAGAAACGGTCATCTATTGTGAGATGAATGCGGAACAGCGCAGGATATACGATGCTTATGAAAAGGAACTTCGTGAGTTTATCGCTGCCAATGATGACGATGATCTGAATAAAAACAGCATGCACGTTCTTACGGGGCTTACAAGGCTCAGACAGATCTGTAACTCCCCTGTCCTAATGAAAGAGGGATATTCCGGTGAAAATGCCGTTAAAATCGAAATTCTGATGGAACAGATCCTTGGGAAATCAAAAGATCATAAGATCCTTGTTTTCTCACAGTTTGTGGGAATGCTGGATCTTATAAAAACAGAACTGGAACATCACAATATTCAGTTTGAATATCTGACGGGACAGACTAAGGACAGAGGAGAAAAGGTGGCGAATTTTCAGAAAAATGAGAATATCCGGGTATTCCTGATTAGTTTAAAAGCTGGTGGTGTAGGTCTCAACCTAACCCAGGCCGATTATATTTATCTGGTGGATCCATGGTGGAATCCTGCTGCTGAAAATCAAGCCATTGACCGTAGTTACCGCATCGGACAAACCAAAAATGTAATTGCTGTCCGAATGATATGTTCTAATACTGTGGAGGAAAAAATCCTTACGCTTCAAAAAAAGAAAAAACAGCTGGCCGAAAATCTGCTGACAACCGATGGAAAAAAATTCCAGGGATTATCCAAGCAGGATCTTATGAATTTACTTGAATCCGGCTCCTAAAAAAGGTTTTTTTACGGGAAGCCTGGTAAACAAGTTTTGTGCTTTGACATTTACCCCAAGCAGTTGGCCCACTGTTTTCTTTGGCCATTTTGATAAACATATTTATGATCAAACAAAATTAAAATCTGATGGTCACTCCTTCCGAATTTTGCACGCTACAACTTCATCTCATACATTTTAGCATCCAGCTCTTTCCAATTGAAAATATGTTTAGATAATTCAGCCCAAAATTCTTTTGAATGGCTTTTTACTTTGGTATGAACAAGCTCATGAACTACCAAATATTCTATTAGTGAAAATGGAAGTTTAATGGCATGAAAATTTATTATTATGGTATTCGACGGTGTACAGCTTCCCCATCGTTTTTCAAGCTTCATAAACTTGACATTTTTGTATTGCAATCCTATCGTTTTGGATTTCTTTCTTAAAATAGGTTCTATTTTTTCCTGTGCTTTTAATCTGTAGTAGTTTTCAATAGCTTGACGTAAATTTTCTTGAGTGTTCAAGTGATCCGGTAGTGTAATCTTGAATTTAGATTCTGTAAAATCAATTTCAATTTTATGACTTTCATTTTCAATAATGATCTCAACATAATACTTTCTTCCTAGATACTGAATTCTGGAACCAGTGACAATTTCACCATCATTCAAGGAACTTACCAACTCTAATTTATCTAAAATCCATTTGGCTTTTCTAAGTATCAATTTATTGGCTTGCTCAATTGAAATCGCTTTGCCTTTGAGAATAACACCAACGTCTTTTTCTACGCTAATATAATGTGATTTAAGACCGTCTTTTTCCATGATTGAATACTCAATGGTCTTGTTACCATATTGTACACTATACATCTTTATTCTTCTTTAAAACATCTACCATTTCTTTGGCTTTAGCCTTAGCTTCTGACCGTTCCAACTTAGTGCTCAAGAATCGTATTATCTTATTTTCAATGTCTTTTTGAACTTGACCTTTACTCTCCCATGATACAATACTCAGCTCGCCGTTGATAAGATCAAATAATGTTTTGGTTGCATCGTCGGCAGTACCATCAAAAAGCGTTTTCATCGAGTTATAAACAGCTCGTTCTCGTTCTGTAACAAAACCTTTTTGCTCACCTTCTTTTTGCTCGTTGATAATTTCATCTTGAATTGTGGTGTAAGCTAGAAGTAATTGAGCTTCATCAATTCGCTGGGCTTCTTTTTGCTTCAACAATTCATCTAGCCTTTGAGCCAATGGTTTGTAAAAATCAGGATTCTTATCTAATCCAACTTTAATGACGTGTTTCAAGTTGTTTCGCATCTTTAGCTCTTTGGTTGCGGGCGATGCGTTCATGATTTCCTCTTTAAATTTATTTTTGTCAATGATAGAAATTGGTTCAGATAATAAACTATGAACTCCGTTTGATTTTAGATGTTCATCAATCATCGTTTGAAGCATTTTACTTTCGTCCTTACTGATTTTCAATTCATCATCATCAGGAAATGCATTTTTAGCTCTTACTTTTATTTCATTAAACAACTTGAAGTCACTTTGATATTTCAAAGCTTTGGTATTTGGCAAGACGATATTGATTGATTTGTTAAAGTCTTTCAGTAGAGATTTGAAATCATCTCGTATATTGATGGGTTCAATGTAATGCACTGCTAAATCAATATAGTCTTCTCTTTTGTAGTTCCTATCAATTTTCAATGGTTTAAAGAAATCAACTAATTTGGTATGATTCATTTCTAATTTTGGAAACTCTTCATTGATATTCTTCAAAATATCATCGGGTCTTATGTCACCAGAAAAGATTTCTAACGCTTGAATTAAATACGCTGTGATTCCGTTATAATCTACAATAAAACCTGCATTTTTTCCCTTTCTGGAACGGTTTACCCTGGCAATAGCTTGAAGAAGGTTGTGTTCCTTCAAAGGTTTATCCAAATACAAACAAGATGCAATAGGAGCATCCCAACCTGTTAGCAACATATCTGAAACGATCATAATCGCTGTATTGTCAAATTTTTTCTTGCCTGATTTTTCGGTTTCTTCTTCGTTTCCAAAAGGCAGTTTAAAATCGTTCGTAGCATCTTTGATGTCTTCGGGCGGTACAACGTATATTGGTCTTTTATTAGCAGGGTTATTTCTGTTCCATTCTAAGGTTTCATAGTAATCTTTAGCAATGGCATCCGTTTTTGGTGAACTCATACTGACTACTACTTTGGACTCAAAACTATGATAGCCTTCTTCTTTGAGTCTGTGTAAGGTTTGCTGGTATTTAATGGCTGATTCTCTTCCGCTACATACCAACATGGCTTTATGACCATCTGGAAAAATTTTATCCCTGAAATGGTCAATTAAATGTCTGGAAATATCATTAATCCGTTCTGCTGATAATTGGTATTTTTTAAGAGCCTCTCGTTTTAGTTTATCTTTTTTTTCTTCAGATGCATCAGCGAATTTCGCCTCAAATTCTTCATCAATAGCTTCTTTTTTAACATCTAACTTGCAGATTCCTTCATCATACAATAGCTCAACAGTAGCTCCATCGGAAACAGATTCTATAATGGTATAAACATCAATATATTCTCCTCCATAGAATTCTCCTAAAGTCGATTTGTCTTCTTTAGATATTGGAGTTCCTGTAAAGGCTATAAACTTAGCGTTGGGTAAAACCGTTCTCATGAAAGAAGCTAGAAAACCATAATGACTTCGATGGGCTTCATCTACTAAAATATAAAGATTTTCTTTTCTGGAAAGCTCTTCTAATTCTATTTCAACACGATCAATTTCTACCCATTTCCCTTTTTGAAGTTCTTTGGTAATCTTGATAAGCGTTTTGTCTTTTAAATGTTTTTCAATGATCAAATTACCTCGCTCTTCTAGTTCGGTTTGGTCGGTAGAGTCTGTTGCTTCTTTATCGGTTTCTTGAAATTTTTGTATCGTGGTTGTAATTATTCCTCCGTAATCATTTCGAAGTAATTTATCTAAATGCACTACCGAGGAAGCTTGATTTACATTCTTGAATCCCACATTTTGCAACGTCGTAGTGATTTGTCTATCCAAATCCTTTCTATCGGTCATTATCATCACCGTAGGATTATCAAAGCCGTATTCCGGGGCCTGTAATTTACGGGCAACATAAGCCATCGTTAACGATTTACCAGAACCTTGAGTATGCCACACAACACCACCTTCTCCAGCTTGCAGGCGTTCTATTGTTTTATTGGTGGCTCTTATTTGTTGGTATCGTGGTAGTTTTTTTATGGTAATACCTTCGTCCAGTTCAAATAAAACAAAGTGACGGATAATATCCAACACTCGTTCTTTTTTGAAAAGAGCAATGAGTAATTTATCTTGTTCTGTGTTAGCAAGAGCCAAAATATCAGTATCCTCTTTATTGGTCTTAAAAACAGAATAAAATTGTTGCGACGAATTGATCGCCCCATATTTTCCACCAACTTGCCAAATCCCGACACATATCTGATTGAAATGAAACAGCTTCTCTGAGTTTTCCTGGTAGTATTTTAAATCTCCGTAAGCAGAGTCCCAAGCTGTTGGAGCATTCGGAGATTTACATTCAATGATACCAATAGGTAAACCATTGATGTAAATAACCAAGTCAGGAATAGAGTGTCGAAACCTTCCGTGGAATTTCATTTGACTCACCACCAAAAAGTCATTGTTACCTATATTTTCATAATCGATGAAATGTACTGCATGAAACCCTTCTACGCCATCAATAATTTGTTTGACCGTATAAGTTCCGCCTCTCATCAGTTCCCAGACCTTCTGGTTAATCTCCATTAAAGAAGTTCCCGTAACCGTTGTAATGAGCGTATAGGCTTTATTAAGATTGTTGTCATTTATCCAAGGATTGATACGTTTAATAGTGTCTAATAATCGTGTTTTAAGAATTACCTCGGTGATATCATTGCGTTCTTGATGCTGTTCCCCATTGAAATAATGGTAGCCCATTTCTTGCAACAACGCTATGGCTGGCAACTCGCTATACATATACTCCGGCCTGTTATTCATAAATCTTTTATTGTGTACATTCTACAATTTTCCTGAAACTAAAAAAGGTTTAGCGCTAAAGTAGTAATCAACATTTTTCATCCCTTTTCATTTCATATCGCTTGGTAACTTTTCTAGATTAAATTTTTACCCTAATTTTTCCTGTTAGTAATTGTTGCATCAAGCCTTGTTTTAACTCTTGGTAGTAGGTTTTCTTTTCGGATAGTACTTCTAGTTTATCGTCAACTGAATTTAAAATTTCTGCGATTTTTTTTTGCTCAATTTTAGAAGGAAAAACAATTTGAATACTTTCAAAGCCTTCCTTACCAACATTGGCTTGATTACCAGTCCCACCTTTTCCTTGTTCAAAAAAATTATTTCTGAAATATTCAGATGAGAATACATAATATAAAAACTTCCCAAATGATTTTTCATTATATTCAAACCTACCTACGCGTTGATTTAGAACCATTGAATTAGATTCTTCTATATATGCTAAATTGCCATAATCTGTCTTACCAATCGTTCCAGTTAAAGTGATAAGTAAATCTCCTTTTTTAAGCAAAAATTTACTTTCTTTATCTGATATTGAGTTGATAAATACAGGATTCTTTTTTAAGGCCAAACCATACGGCTGAATATTACTCATCCTAATAACTTGTAATCCTATTTTTTCAGTATTAAATGCTGTTGCTTTAAAAGCATTCCCTCCAGACAAACTCCCTATTTTATTTAACTTCACTACCTCCCAACTCTCAGGAATCATCCCCAAAGGAGACTCCTTAAACTCAGTATGCCCAATGCCTTTAGTTAATAAACTTTGCATTAAGCCTTTTTTGAGTTCTTGGGTTTCGCTAATTTGTTGGTCAATGACCTCAATTTTTTCATCTACGGTGCTTAATATTTCTGCTATTTTTTGTTGTTCTGGGACAGAATTTGGGACAGATAAACAGATTTGTTTTAATTCATTTAATCCAATTCTTGCTCTAGTTGTACCTGTGCTTTTAGACTCAGCTTCGTCTCTAAAATATTTTGAATTCAAGGCTTGAAAAACAAACTCATTGTCAAATCTATGAGTATCGACCGAAAGACGAATTCCATCAGAACACATCACATATCTTTCATCTGTCGAAGGAACTTTACAGCACCTAGCTACTGGTGCCATTTTAGCAAGAATTATTTCACCCGGATATATATTACATGAAATAAGCTCATTTGCTTTTTGTTCTGACGTGTAAACAATACCCTTATCAATAAATTTTCCTTCTCCAATATTTTGAAGTTGTAAAATTTTAACACCAGATTGTGTGTAATGTTCTGATTTTAAATCAGACCCAAATGGACCTCCTGTAAATCCATATCGATCTTTTTTATTTCTTAGTTCATATAAAGGAATTCTACTCCAAGTATCTGGAATATCATTTTGAAATGAAATTTTATTAAATTTAATCATATCCCCAATTCCTTTAAAAATCCAGCTATTTTCACATTAATTTCTATTTCACGTTTTTCTAAATCAGAAAGCTTTTGGTGTACCATTTTAATGTCCACTTCAACTTCTGCTTCTGAGGTATCAATAAAACGAGAAATATTGAGGTTGTAATCGTTTTCAGCTAGTTCAGAAATAGGTACAATACGCATGTATTTTTCTATATCAGTTGCGCCATCGTAAGCTTTGACAATCTTAGTGATGTGTTCAGATAATAATTCGTTTTGGTTTTTACCTTCTTTGTAATCACTACTGGCATCAATAATCGTTACTTTCCCTTTTTGGGCTTCGGTTTTATTTTTATTAATAATCCAAATCGAAGCAGGTATTCCTGTATTGTAGAACAATGCACTTGGTAACCCTACAATACCTTCTACCAAGTCAGCTTCAAGTAATGCTTTACGAATAGTTCCTTCGGTTCCGCTTCTAAACAAAGTACCGTGTGGTAAGACAACACCCGCTTTTCCGTCTTGTTTTAAAACCGCCACCATGTGTTGTAAAAAAGCTAAATCGGCATAACCTCTTGGAGGTATTCCAAATTGGAAACGTCCATAAGGGTCAGTTACTACTTTGGCATAATTGGGGGTTACTTTTTTCTCTTTACCGTCCTTATCCAATTTTACCTCAATCGAGTTTTCAGCTGGAGTCCACCATCCATCCATCGAGAATGGAGGATTCGCAATCACACGGTCAAATAAATCCAACTCGTTATTTTCATTCTTGTGTTGCGGGGTGATTAATGTATCTCCTTTTCGAATATCAGTATCCATAAAATTATGAAGCAACATATTCAATTTACCAATAGCCCATGTACCCAAATTTTTCTCTTGCCCATACAAAGATACGTTGATATTGTTCAATACTTTTCCATTGGGTTGGTCAGCAATATAACGAGCCGATTCAATCAACATACCCCCTGAGCCACAAGTGGGATCGTAAATTTTTTGTCTGGGTTCTGGCTTTATCAGTTGTACAATCAATTGCACTACACCACGAGGCGTATAGAATTCTCCTCCTTTCTTACCTGCATCATCGGCAAACATTTTAATCAAATACTCATAAGCATCACCTAATAAATCATTTGATTCCAGGTTAGAATTTCTAAGTGAATACTGATTAAAGTGTCTTAAAAGACGTTGTAATAATTCGTCAGATAGCTTTTCTTTATCCCCAAATTTGGTAGCTGTCATTACTCCTTCCAAAGAAGTATTTTCACGCTCAATCCCTGCAAAAGCTTTATCTAAAGCAATACCAATATTTTCTGTTTCTTTTTTGATGGTTTCCCAACGAGATTCGATTGGCATTTGGAAATAAGTTCCATCTTCTGCTTCCTCACGAGAAACACCGTCACGAGTCATGATGTTTTCAACCTCTTCTTCAAATACATCGTTGGAACGTTTTAAGAATAATAACCCAAAAATGTAATTTTTAAAATCGGAAGAGTCAATACTTCCTCTCAATATATTTGCGGAATCCCAAAGCCAACTTTCTAAAGTGCTTAGAGATAATTTATTATCAGTCATTACGGTATTTATCCTTTTATTTGAAGCGTAAATATAGCACAAAACAGAGGATTTTGGATGGTTTTCTACAGATTATCAAGTAGAAATTAATCATTTGTAAAAAGTAATTTTAAAGAACCAAAGTCTTCAGAAATGACATCATTGGTCAAAAACAGAATTAACCCACATGGCTTTAACAATATAATTCAAAACTATTTAGCATTTACCCATTAATTTCGATTATAAACAACTTATGATAATCATAGTTTTCGTTTCCTTTTTTATAGGAAACAATGGAAGAAGTATTCAGCCTGGCATCTTTCGGAAACTGAATATTATTGCTGATCAGAAAGTCTGTAATAAAAAAAAACCGACAGGTAAAGGACCTGTCGATAAAAACAAAAATTGATATGGATATGATTTAGATATGATGTGTCTATTTTTTAATAATCTTTTCTGTAATGAGTTTTTGATCTTTTGTAAGAATTTTTATCAGATACGTTCCGGGTATTAAGCTCTCCATATGTACGGTCATTGAATTACCTTCCAGCATTTTTTGTCCTGACATATTATAAATTTCATATTTCTCCAATCCTTCCTTCATCTTGATGGTTACGGTATTTGTTGTAGGATTTGGATATATTTTAACATTCACTGATGCCCCTTTAGAAACTTCAATTGTTGAAAGACTTTCCGGTTGAATCTTAAGTGTATAATCCTCTACCTGCCCGATAAACCATCCTGAAGGGCATGGAAGGTTCTCCAAAGTTCCCATCCAGGAACTGGATTCATAAGCTTTTACCAGCCTGAAACGGGTATCTCCCAACTGTGCACCTGCCGGAATGGTAATATTAGCTGACGTAACTCCCGATTCTGTACTAGAAATCGGATTGGAATTGTCCAGGTATCCCAGGTCAATTTTTTCATCAGCATCAAACTGATTATTATGGTTAAAATCAATATAGGCATACGCTGACACCGTATTCTGCCCATGGGTGCCTCCTGTAACCGTTATAGGATAGCTATTTCCACGGTTGACCGTAAAGACAGTCGCTGTAAAATTTTCAAGAACATCCGAGTTGCCATCAATAGCACTGCTTCTAACAGTTCCGGCAAATTCTACCTTGCTTATTTCGCTTACTGTAAGGCTGGTCACATTCTCGGCTCCACAGTAAGGAGCTGGGAAATTTACCGTATTCCCTATGATATTCACGGTATAATCTTCTGTTTGTCCTGCTCTTAAACTGGAATCACAAGCTGAACTGATAGAGTTAGCTGCTGCGGGATTGGAATAAGCCTGAACATTTGTATTTTTAAGAACCCTCATCCTTGTGCTTCCGCTGGCAGCATTGGCAGGAACGGTTATCGTATTGCTGATTGTAAAAGCATTGGCTGGATTAGCGGCTGCGAGTCTTCCGATATAGAAGCTTTCCCCGGCATCATCAAAATTGCCATTCTTATTAAAATCTATAAAAACAACTACATCACTCGGAAATGTACTGGAAGGACCTTTTATCGATATCGGATAAGAATTCCCGGACTGCAGATCGGTAGATATTGAAGTGAAATTTTCATAAATCTGTGCATTCCCGGACTGAACCGGTGACGAATTATTAATCGTTCCTAAAGTAACATTACTGATCATATTGCTGTCTGCTCCATACTGAAACGCAGGCATACAATACTGTAATTGGGCGTTCATCAGTGAGCAAAGTACAATACCAGAAAGAGTAGTTATTTTTTTCATTTTTCTTGTTTAAATTTCTTGATACAAATTTATATTTATTTAGAATGAATAAAAATAACAGCGCAATGATATTTATCAGTTTATCAAAAATAGACGTTTTACACCTGCCTAGTACATATAAAATAATTCAAATTACTCATGGATAATCAATTTGTTATATAAAAAATACCTTCCCCGAAATTATGTTCTCAAGAAAGGTATTTTATATTTTAAAGTAAGAAATAAGGGGAATTTTACATCTTTTATCCTATATTTTCAATAAGAATGGCTGAAGCTCCCCCGCCCCCGTTGCAGATGGCAGCAATACCGTATCTCCCTTTTTCCTGATGCAAGACGTTGACCAGCGTTGTGATAATCCTTGCTCCTGAAGCACCAATCGGGTGTCCTAATGCAACAGCTCCACCATACACATTTACTTTGTTCAAATCATACTCAAGAATTTTCTGATTAGACAGAATGACTGAAGAATAGGCTTCATTAATTTCGAAAAAATCGATATCAGATAAGCTAAGACCTGTTTGTTTCAGAAGCTTTTGAATGGCTACAGAAGGTGAAGTCGTAAACCATTCCGGGGACTGGGCTGCATCTGCATAAGCGATTATTCTTGCCAATGGCTTAAGATGATGATGTTCTATAGCCTCTGAAGATCCCAATACTATTGCAGAAGCTCCATCATTTAAATTACTGGAATTAGCGGCTGTCAATGTTCCATCTGATTCAAATGCAGGTTTCAGCAGGGAAATTTTCTCAGGAATAAGTTTATCAATATCTTCATCTTTATCCACGATCGTCGTTCCCTTTTTTGTTTCAAAGGATACAGGGATCAACTCATTGCTGAATTTACCGTTTTTTGCAGCTTCCTGAGCTCTCTGATAGGAAAGCAGTGCATAGTCATCAAGTTCCTGTCTGGTGAGCCCATACTTCTTCACTCCCAGTTCGGCGGCACTTCCCATATGGAAGTCATTATATACGTCCCAAAGGCCATCTTTGATCAGGCCATCAATAAGACTGGTATCTCCCAGCTTTGTTCCCTGACGGAGTTTCGTATAGTGCGGAACATTGCTCATACTTTCCATTCCGCCCGTCATAACGATATTCTCCAACCCCAGCTGAATCTGCTGAGCGCCAATGATTGCCGCTTTCATTCCGGAAGCACAGACTTTATTAATCGTTGTAGCATCTTTATCCACAGGGATTCCTGCAAAAATAGCAGCCTGCCTCGCCGGCGACTGTCCCAATCCTGCACTTAAAACATTTCCCATATACACACTGTCTACATGCTCAGGAGCAAGCCCAATACTTTCATACGCATTCTGTATTGCTATAGCACCCAATTGAGTTGCTGTAAATCCGGAAAGGCTGCCTATAAACCCACCCACAGGGGTTCTTTTGGCTGCCACTATAAATACTTCTTTCATAAGATATTATTTTACAATATACCGATCGGTATTATTTTTATTAAAAAAATTCCCTCTTTTATTGATCAGGGGGATATACAAAGATAGTAAAATATACCGATTGGTATATTCATAATATTAAAAAAGTCTTACTTTCTACAGTAAGACTTTAATTTTTTATGTTCTGCTCAGTTGATCCAGTTTTTTCAACAGCGTGGGTATTCTAAAATCTCCATGCATCTGTTCTACTTTTAGCTTAACTTCATCTACATCAAACCCTCTGGCCGTAACAAAAAGCGGTGTTTTACTTTCTCCGCGGAAAACACTTCTCCGCTGTGAATCCGGAGTTGTAAAATCGTTCTTTGCAATCCCAATAATAGGATGCTTTTCTTCCAGTGCCTCATAAAGATGTCCCCCTAAGCCAATTTTTCCATTGTTGTCAAGGGTAACATATCCGTCAACAATGATAATGTCTTCCGGTTTTAATGCTATTTTATTTAACAGGCTTAAAATGCAGGGCAATTCTCTTTTGTAAAAAGCTCCGCTTTCATATTCTGAAGTCACAGGAGTTTCTTCTATAAAAGTTTCTATTTCTTTTTCAGAGGTCCAGTTTTCAAATGCAATACACACTGTATTAGCATAATCCTCGTAATAATAGGTATCAAATGCGTAAATCATATTTTCTCTTCCTTAAAAAACTCACCAAAATGCCATAAAATCCCGGACGGATCGTGTACAAAACACTCTTTTCCCCAATCCATCGTTCTCACAGGAGTAAGTCTTACATTTTCATATCTATCTGTAAGCCCTAAAGACAAAACTTCCTTCCAGAATTCGTCTGTATCGGCAACTTCCATAAAAATCATGGTATTGTCAACCCATTCTTTTGCATAATAATCCTGAAGATAGAAGCCTATTTCCTGCCGTATAAAAAGGGACAGCTTAGGCTCAAGCACAACTTCTTCAAACCCAAGATCTTTATAAAAGTTTCTGCTGATTTCAAAATTTTGTGCACCAATAAACGGTCTGATTGATTTTAGCGGCGATTTTATGAGGTCTTTATTTTTCCAATTTTCATAAGTCATTTCAAACTTCACCTCTCCTTTTCCATGGGTTTCTGCTTCCTTCCATCCGGATTTCCTGTAGAAGTTTTCAGCCCTTGTTCCCGGCGAAGTACCAAGCCAGACATAGTCTTTATTCTGTTCAAAATACCAGTCGAGCATGATATCATGAAGTTTTCTGCCAATTCGATGGTTTTCAAAATCAGGATGTACAAACAATGCCCATATATTATTTTCTTTAAGGTCCGCAATAGAAAAACCTACAACCTGACCTTCCACTTCACTTACCCATCCTTTTCCTCTTTGAAACAAAAATTCTTCACAATCTTTATCAGTAACCAATCCTGGATCTGAGAGGGTGTTTTCCTTCACAGCATTTCTTACAATCTGTATTTGTGGAATGTCTTCTGGTTTTGCTTCCCGGATAATTATATTCATGGTGATTGTTTTGTTGATTAAGGGCGTGAAATTTTTTCTTACCTCTTGTCAAGGTTTTAAACCTTCAAGGGGTAAGAAAAAATCTAAAATAAAACTGGTGATTATTTCTTGTCAACAACAATTCTTTCTTCTCTGTTAGCAATATCCCAGGCGGTTGTGAAAATAAGCTGGGTTCTTTTTTGCAATAGCTGATAATCTATCTTTTCAGGATCATCACCTGGTTTGTGGTAGTCTTCATGAATACCATCAAAAAAGAATGCTACAGGAATATTATGTTTGGCAAAATTATAGTGATCTGAACGGTAATACAACTGCTCAGGGTCATTCAAATCATCATATTTGTAATTAAGTTCCAAGTTATTGGTTCTCTTATTTGCTGCTTCATTGATCACTTTAAGCTGAGAACTTAACATTTCCGAACCAATCACATAGACGTATTGTTTTCCTCTGTTAGCAGGATCATCACGTCCTATCATGTCAATATTAAGGTCAACAACAGTATTGGCTAATGGAAAAACAGGATTTTCGGAGTAATATTCTGAACCAAACAGTCCATGTTCTTCTCCTGTAACGTGTAAAAACAGAATGGATCTTTTAGGTCCTTTTCCTGCTTTTTTAGCTTCCTGGAAAGCTTTGGCTATTTCCATGACAGCAACAGTTCCGCTTCCGTCATCGTCGGCTCCGTTGTATACTACACCATTTTTTGTTCCCACATGATCATAATGTGCTGAAATTACCACAATTTCTTCTGGCTTTTCACTTCCTTCGATAAACGCCAGAATATTTTCAGAATCAGGAAGGTTTCCACCACCTCTTTTCTTCATAAATTCTGACGGAACCTTCTGATAATAGGAACCTAATGCTTTAGGCCCTGAAATTCCGAGGTTTTTATAGTAATTAATCATATACTCACCCGCTTTTTTCTGTCCTTTGCTTCCCGTATCTCTTCCTTCCATATCATCTGCAGCAATCACGTAGAGATTCTTTTTTAAAGCTTCAGCGCTTATCACTTTGTATGCATTGTTAAATGCATTACTATGTTTTGTGGAAACAGGATGTGAAGCATTCCCATCAGATATGTTTGCCGATCCACAACTGGTTACTACAGCCATGGCAAATAGCGGAATAAGTATTTTTTTCATAAAAATAAATTTCTTAAAAATAACAAATTTTATTGAATCCGAATGGAAGAAATAAATAGGATTAGAGAACACCTATTACTACACGAATTTAATAATACGTCAATTTTAAATTCAATACAGTATTAAATTTTTATTATATTTGATTAAAATACAAAATAGGTGGATAAAATTTACGGATTCACACATTATTCCTTTTTTACGGAAATGTCCGAACTGGCTGCCAGGCACGGAAGCTTTGATCTTTCTCTGGGACTTCCCGACTTTGATATTGACGAACGTCTGAAAATCTTTTTAAAAGAAGCCTCTGAAAAAGACACCTATCATTACGAACCTCTTGCCGGCAATCCCTTTCTGATTGAAAGCATCATTCGTTTCAATGCAAAACGGAATCATAAAATCATAATTACTCCTGATGAAGTTACCATTGTTCCCTGTGCAACCTTTGCTTTATATACTTCCCTCAAATCTATTATTAATCAATATGATGAAGTCATCATTATTCAACCGTCCTATTACACGTATGGACCTGCCGTTGTCATGAATGGCGGAATCCCTGTCTATTACGATCTTGAAGGTAATTTCACGATCAATTGGGACTTATTTAAAAACTGCATTTCGGAGAAAACCAAAGCGATTATTGTCAATTCTCCCCAGAACCCAACGGGAAAAGTATGGAAAAAAGAAGACTGGAGCCAGTTGTACGAACTGATAAAAGACCGTGATATCTATTTGATTTCCGAAGAAATATATGACACCTATTGCTATGATGAAGCTGAACATTACAGTTCCTTTATTCATCCAGGGCTCAGAGAAAAGACATTCTGTATTTTTTCTTTTGGTAAAATGTTTCATACTTCCGGATGGAAGGTCAGCTATATGCTTGCTTCTGAAGCATTAACTGAAAAATTTCAATGCCACCAGCAGTATATTTCTTACAGTGCCAATGCTCCTGCGCAATACGCTATCGCAAAGTATCTGGATGTATTTGACCCCGCTGTCAATAAAGAAATAATGCAGAATAAAAGAGATATTTTTAATCAGCTGATCCGGGAAACTCCCCTGCAGGTAGAGCAACAGGCGGAAGGAAGTGTTTTTCAGGTTGTCAATTTCCGCAATGTTTCTAAAACAATGACCGATGTAGAGTTTTCAAAATGGCTTACGATTGAGAAAAAAGTTTCCTGCCTTCCACTTTCTGCTTTTTATAATTCAAGAGATAATTCTGATTATATCAGATTTAGCTTTGCGAAAAAAGATGAGCTGATTATTCAGGCAATGGAACATTTGAAAAGGAATCTTTGATTTTTCCACATTAGTTTTCCCACGGATTGCACAGATAATTGCAGGTATTTTATTTGCCTGAGTTTTATTTTTAAGAATACCCCATAAAAAAAGCACCGCCAGAGCGATGCTTTTCTATTATTTTAACATTGATCTAAAGAGCCAGAACTCTTACATCAATTCTTCTGTTTTTTGCTTTACATTCGTCGGTATCATTCGCTTCGCATACCGGATGTTGGGATCCATATCCTTCTGCTTCTATTCTGTCTGCTGAAATTCCTAATTCAAGGAGTTTCAATTTTGCAGTTTGTGCCCTTAAATTGGATAACTTGATATTACTATCCTCATTACCACTATTGTCTGTATATCCGCCTAATTTAATTTTTAAATCCGGATAGGCATTTAAAATTTCAGCCAACGTATTCACCTGAAGTACAGATTCTGCTTTCAGATCACTTGAACCTGTTTCAAAATAAAGGTTTTCAATCGTGTACCATTTATTCGGGTCTAATGCAGATTTGTCTTTTTGCTTCACCACATTATAAAGCTGATAAAGCTGACTACCATCTCCAATGGCAATCGTTTTCCCTCCATTCAGCTTTATTTTCTGAATATTTCCTGTTTCATATACAAAGTCTCCGCTTTCATTAAGGTGTCCTTTAATTTCTCCCGGAACAGCAGTAATGATTTTCGTATCTCCATTAACACCCGTTGCAGCATTGGAAATCCCTGTAAGGCTTTCAATTTTTGCTTTTCTGTTCGCTTCAATTTTATCTTTATGTAAAACGGCCAAAGTAGGCGCAATAACCAATGAAACAATCGACATCAATTTGATCAAGATGTTCATAGAAGGTCCGGAAGTATCTTTAAACGGATCTCCAACCGTATCTCCTGTTACAGATGCTTTATGAGGCTCTGAACCTTTGTAATACGTCTGTCCATTGATATCCACTCCTTTTTCAAATGATTTTTTAGCATTATCCCACGCTCCTCCTGCATTATTCTGGAACATCCCCATCAAAACTCCACATACGGTAGCTCCTGCAAGGAAACCTCCCAATACTTCAGGTCCGAAAATAAATCCCATCAACAATGGAGAAACAATGGCTATTGCACCAGGCAGCATCATTTTTCTGATAGAAGCATCGGTAGAGATCGCAACACATTTTTCATATTCTGGCTGTGCTTTTCCTTCCAATATTCCCGGAATCTCACGGAATTGTCTTCTTACTTCCTCCACCATTGCCATCGCTGCCTGTCCAACTGCTGTAATGGCTAATGATGAAAAGATAAACGGAATCATTCCACCGACAAATAATCCGGCAAGAACATCTGCTCTGTAAATATCAATTCCATCAATGCCTGCAATTCCAACAAAAGCGGCAAATAATGCTAATGCCGTCAATGCTGCTGAAGCAATTGCAAATCCTTTTCCTGTAGCTGCAGTGGTATTTCCTACAGCATCCAGAATATCTGTTTTTTCACGTACTTCTTTTGGGAGCTCACTCATTTCAGCAATACCTCCCGCATTATCTGCAATCGGTCCGAAAGCATCAATAGCGAGCTGCATGGCAGTAGTTGCCATCATTCCGGCAGCTGCAATAGCCACTCCGTACAGTCCGGCACATAAATAAGATCCGTAAATCCCCCCTGCCAATACAAGGATTGGAAGAAGTGTGGATTCCATACCAACAGCCAAACCGCCGATAATATTCGTTGCATGGCCTGTAGAAGACTGTCTCACAATGCTGGAAACGGGTCTTTTACCCATTGCAGTATAATATTCTGTGATGATACTCATCAGAGTTCCTACTACCAATCCTACCATTATGGCTCCAAATACTCCCATTTTCGTAAACTCGTGGCCTCTAAGGACCATTTTTTCCGGAAGGATATAAGTCACCAGAAAATAAGAGGCAATGGCAGTAATTACAATGCTTCCCCAGTTTCCAAGGTTTAATGCGTTTTGTACACTGGAAGTAGATGAACCTTCATTATCATTAATTTTAACAAATAAAGTTCCGATCATTGAAAATATAATCCCAGTTCCTGCAATCAGCATCGGTAAAAGGATTGGGGCAAAGCCTCCGAAAGCATCCTCTGAAATAGTTTCCCGGCCCAAGACCATGGTGGCTAATACTGTTGCAACGTAAGATCCAAAAAGGTCGGCTCCCATACCTGCAACATCTCCTACATTGTCACCTACATTATCTGCAATCGTTGCTGGATTTCGGGGGTCATCTTCCGGGATTCCGGCTTCTACTTTTCCTACAAGGTCGGCACCTACATCTGCCGCTTTTGTATATATCCCCCCACCCACTCTTGCAAAAAGTGCTATAGATTCAGCCCCCAGAGAAAATCCGGTAAGAATTTCGATGGTTTTTTCCATTTCCAAAGAATCTACTGTGGCTTCGGGAGCAAAGATCTGCTTAATGATGATGAATAAAGTTCCCAGGCCTAAAACAGCCAGTCCGGCAACCCCCATTCCCATTACAGAACCTCCGGTAAAAGATACTTTGAGAGCTTTTGAAAGTGAAGTCCTTGCTGCTTCTGCAGTCCTCACATTGGCTTTGGTAGCGATTTTCATTCCGATAAAGCCTGCTAATGCGGAGAATATAGCTCCTACAGCAAAGGCAATTCCGATACTCCAGTGTGAGTTGGCATTGCTCGATCCCATCACTGCCAGTAATATGGCGACCACTACAACAAAGTACGTTAAGATTTTGTATTCAGCTTTTAGAAAAGCCATTGCACCGTCTGCAATATGGCCGCTGATTATTTTCATTTTTTCATTTCCGGCATTCTGTTTACTTACCCAGTTGCTCTGAAGAAATGTATAAAGCAAAGCTACGACACCAAAAATTGGCACTAACATAAATAGATCCATAGTTTAATATTTTTTTGGTAATAGAAAATTAAATATAATAAATAATTACCATCAAAGCATTAAAAACTTTAACAGTATGATGTTTGTCATCAAAAAAAACATCAATATGACAACGAAACAATGATGGTCAGAAGCTGTAAAAAAACGAGACCGAATAAAGGTTTAAGAGAAGTTCGTGGAATAGAAAATCTTTGAAGAAATTAAACCATTAAGATTTAATAAGTAAATAAAAAAGTTAAGAAAGCTTCCCTGGAAATAAGATTTCTTCCCATTGAAACGGTTCTTTCAGCCAACAAAAAAGGATAAACAAAAATTTGTTTATCCTTTTTTTATTTAAAATCCGAGTATTTTATCCTCCGAATTTATCTGCATAGTCTGTTTGAGAAGCTTTAATCACTTTTCTTGCATGTTCAGCTCCGTAAACTTCCTGGATTCTGCATTTTGCAGGCTCATCCGGTAAGTTCTTGTATGTTAGAAAGTAGTGCATTAATCTTCTAACTTCTGCTTCAGGTAATTCAGTAATATCTCTGAAGTGTCCGAAAGCATGGTCATTGATCATTACTGCTACAATTTTATCATCAGCTTCTCCACCATCGATCATTTTGAAACCACCGATTGGAATAGCTTCCATCAATAAACCTCCTGCATGGATATTGTGAGAACTTAAAACACAAATATCAAGAGGGTCATGATCTCCCATTGTCACATCAGTAGCGCCTGCTTCTACAGCAAGTTTCATTACCTCATTATCACAATATGTTCTTGGAACAAAACCATATAAAGCAGGGATAATATTCGAGAATTTCTGTGGCCTGTCTACCTTTAAATATCCTGTTTCTTTATCTACTTCATATTTAATAGTATCTGAAGGAACAATTTCCACAAATACATTTACAACATTTGGCGCATCTTCTCCTGCAGAAATTCCATGCCATGGATGTGCTTTAAAATTTGGAATCATTATTTATCTGTTATTTTTTAAGTTATTATTAAAATTTCTTTTCTTAAATCTTCTATTGTTTCAACAATATAGTCATTGCTTTCCATGTAGTTCATGATGAAAATCGTTTTGAACTCATCCAGCTGAACCTCTCCTTTCAATCCGTCATAGGTTTTGTGAAGAAGCTCTATAATTGCATTTTTAGAGTCTACTATATTCTTCCATGAATTTTTGGTGATGTATAACTGTTGTGAGGAGTTATATTCAAATTCTTCATTAATGGTCTTTTCTGTAAGGAAAATAAACTCATGAACGGCCAGCTCTCTGTCAAATCTCTGGATAAGGTTTGAAGGTTTCATTCTATCCAGGAACAGGGTCATTCTTTCGTAGGAATGGGCCTTATTCTCTGAATTTGATTTCACGGTGAGTAATTTGATTTCCTGGTTTTTAAGGGTGATGTACGAGTGTACAAATTGTCTGAGCAAAACCAGAAAAGGAATTGCAATAATCAATGCAAATGCATACGGTAAATATCCTGAAAGACTCGTCATAATTTTAGACTGCAAAATTACTAATTATTTTCCGTCTTCTAAAGAGTTTTTAAAGATATCCACTTTAGAATTCTGGATATAGATCAATGCGAGGATAATGATGAGATAAAAGCCCAGCATCATCCTGTTGGCCAGAGACGGAAAAACCAAAAATCTCAGCATCACCGTTCCATATATAATCGCGAAAAACAAGAGCTGAGCCTGTATTTTTTTATTTCGAATGGAAAAATTATTAGCCAGAATGATCGCTATAAAAATCAACAGGATCGGAAAATATGAAGTATTGAATTCCAGCATTATTTTGCTTTTAATAAAATGAATATAATCTGAAAGCAAAAACGGATCAGGATGCGAAACAGGATAAATCTGAACTTGAGTAAACTGATTCATAAAGAGTGTAGACCACGAAACCTGATTGAAAACCTGTATTAAAAAGAAAGAAAGGAACAGATACCCATAGGATATAAACAACGGACCTGTTTTTACCTGAAGTTTGTTTCTGTAAAGGTAAATAAGAACATACAGACATGAATAAAAGATAAAATATTCTGGTCTTGTCAAAATACATAACATGGCAAATATACCTGCAAGAAAGAAATTCCTTCTCACTAAAAATACATAGAAGCTCAAAAGAAGCAACAGACATGATAAAGAATCTGCTGAAACATGTCTTGCTGACTCCGGAAGAGGCTTGAACATGGAAATTAAAATCGTGATGACGAAAGCAAAAGTATAATTTTTCAGAATTTTTATCAAAAAGCTGAAAATCAGAATAAGAATCAGTGCGTAAGAAATACTTGAGATTAAAGAGTTTGAGACAGAAGCACTGAAACCCAGTTTGAAGAATGACCAGTTGACAAAGTTATAAAAAGGTTTTACCACAAAAAGCTGCAGCTCTTCTTCGTAGGCTTTGGGATTTTCTGATAATATTTTATAATATGTGCTTTCCCCTTTTGCCACTTCTTCCACCATAGGATCTACAGGTCCTAATCCTGCAAAATTGGGGTTCTTTTCCCTCAGCTCATCATATACTTTCTGATGAATCTCTTCAATTTTCATGTCGGGGTATTCTGTTTTATAAATCAGCCCCATATAAGCTTCCATATCTGTGTTGTAATACTGGTGGGTATACAAATAGTATGACATGAAACATACATAGATTGAAAATATAAAAACAAGAATATTTCCCTTTTTTTTCATACATTGATATTATAAGAATACAAATGTAAAGAAACTATCTTTAAACCCGTATTCTTATAAAAAGCTTTTATGATAAGGGCTTGCCTTAAAGTTCAAACAGAGCCGGTCTTTGGGTCACTTCATGATAGCATACGCTGTTTTCATCAAAGAAATGATACACAAGACTTTTTCTCGTTCTGTTTTTATCGGTGTGAGGTTCGCCACCGTGAAGGATATTGGCATGCCAGATTAATAGATCGCCTTTTTTCGCCTTAAAAACTTCTTTTTTTAATCCCAGTTCTTTTACTTTATCTTCAAGGAAAGTTTCATAAGCTCTGTAGCTTTTCTTCCCGATTTTCAAAGCTGTTCCTTCGTTATCATAATCTGAATTCAGGAAGTAAGGCAGTTTATGGCTTTTGGGAATATAATGCAGAGCACCGTTCGTTTCATCCACATCTTCCAATGCAATCCAAACTCCAAGCAACCCTCCTAGCGGATAAGTAGTCATGTGAATGCTGTCCGAATGGGTTTTCTGCTGGCTTCCATTGATGAAATTGATACTTTGAAAAAGTTTAGATTTTCCGTTCAGCAAAACAGATAAAAAGTCTAACAATTCCTTGTCACTTCCAATATTTCTAATGATTTCCGAATGATGAATGGCAAACATCAGCTTTCCTCCATAAATAAACTTCAGTGTTCCATCTTCCATCAGCTTATCAATTTCCATATTGATTTGATCTGCCGTTTCAGGAGTCAAAAAATTCCTCAGAATCAAATATCCGTTATCATCATATTGAAGGGTACTTTCTTTATTTTCTTCTGATAACTTTTTAAAAAAGGGAGTTTCCGTAAGTTTTGTATAATCTACCATTCTTGTACTGGCAGGAAGATGCGCAAAATCTTTACTCGAAATACTTGAAAAATAGTTCTTATCGATTCCGTATTTTTTATAGAGTGGAATATTATGCTTTAACTTGTTCTTTTTAAAGAAGTTATACAGCATATATGATAATTTGTACTGACGAATCTGTTGTAACATAACGGTTTTTACTAGTATTTTATAAAGTTACAGAATATTACTTAATTAGAACCAATCTAAACAATGCTTTTCATCATAAAAAAGGCTTTCCTTTCATGATAAGGTCACCCAATTTTTTAAAAAGATTTTTTTTTGAATTTTCAATAATGCCGTAAGGTCTTAATTCCGGACGGAATCCTCTGAAAAATTCTTCAATATTTGGTAATTCCCCTCCTTCAAAATCAAAGATATGAGTTTCGATATTTTCTTTAATCAGATGGTCAATCAATACCGATGCTCCTGATAATTTCACATAATCTTTATCATTAAAATTACCTAAAAGTGCTACCATATTGCAGTCTGTGTAAGTAGCAATTATGTTTACAATCTTACTTTGATAGTAAAAAGCGGTGAACTTCAGATAATCTAACTTGTGAAAACTTTCGAAAATCCTCATGAATTCAGACAGGTCATTGTCTTTGCTGAGTCCTATCGTATTGGCCTCAATAAAAGCTTTTGCGTTGTCATAAGAAATGGTTTGGATTTCCGATTCTTTTAAAACTTCTTCATCCAGCCGAAGCTTTCTTTTTCTTTTGGGAGAATAGTTGGCATATACAGTTTCATAAGGATCAGGATACAATAAAAAATTCTTTTTGATTCTTATTTTAGTACGAAGCTGGTTTACATCATTAAAAGGATACGCTCGGATCATGTAATTTTTTTCCAGAAATTCTAAAAAAGCTTCATTAAGATCTACATCATCTTTGTCTGAAAAAACACCGAGCTGCTGACAAAGTTTCGGGTTGTGTACAATTTTCACTCCATACTTTCTTACAAAAGGCACAGGCATTACTGCTTTGTAATCTTTGTAAACCAGAATTTCCCATGGCATCGTCGAAGTAGTATCTAAAAAGTCTTTTGTAGCAGAATATTTTCTTTGTTCGGAGTTTTCTAAACATTGAGCATATTTTACAAAATCAATTTCATGGTATTTCAATCTTCTAATCATAATAATCCTGCGTCAGAGAAACTAAAATAGGAATCCTGCGTGACAATAATATGGTCTAAAAGCTGGATACTCAACGTTTGTCCTGCTTCTTTTATTTTTTGTGTAATGCTGATATCTTCCCTGCTTGGTTTCAAGCTTCCGGAAGGATGGTTGTGCGCAATGATAATCCCTGTTGAAAAGTGATCCAGTGCTGCTTTGAAAAGAATTCTCACATCTACAATAGATTGGCTGATCCCCCCTTGAGTGAGTTGAGAAACATGTATAACTTTATTGTTGTTGTTTAGAAAAATAGCCCAGAATTCTTCCGTTCTCAAATCAGAAAGCTGATTTCTAAGAATAACATAAGCATCGCTGCTATTTCCGATGATCGTCTTTTCCGGAATTTCCTGTACCGCTTTTCTTCTTCCTATTTCTAAAGCCGAAATGATCGAAATGGCTTTTGTCTCTCCAATTCCTTTGAATTTTATCAGATCTTTAACGGAAAGCAGGCTTAGCTGATGCCAGTTGTTATTGACAGAGGTTAAAATTTTCCTTGCCAGCTCTACCGCATTCTCCTCTCTATTTCCACTTCCCATAATAATAGCCAGTAACTCAGAATCAGAAAGTGAGCTTTTGCCTTTTTGCAAAAACTTTTCTCTGGGTCTGTCATCTTCAGCAAGAAGTTTTATAGCCATGGAAAATATATTATAAATTAATAGAAAGCATATAAAATCACAGGTTTCGTAGACTGATCAATATATTTTGCAGTTTCTTTAAGAGCATTTACAGAAAGCATAGGACATCCTAAGCTTAAACATGCCGGAGTCTGAGATTCAGCATCGGGAATACATCCATAAGAATGAAGAACAATTGCTCTCTGCATGGCATTGCTATTGGTAGAGTCCAGGCCTTTTAAGCGATAGGCTTTTCCAAACTTTCCTACATAACTTTCTCCTATGGCATATTTTCCAAGAGATGACTGATAAGAGCCTTCTGTATTACTAAATTTTAAAGCATCTGAACGTGGAATAACAGAACCTGATCCATGGGAAACAACAGCCTGCTGGACAATTGTATTTTTTTTCAGGTTATAAATGAAGTACCTGTACTTTCCGGAAGGCATTTTAAAATTAATAAAAACAGCCAGTTCCTGATTATACTCTTTTCCTTTAATATAATTTTTAACCTCTGAAATTCTTTCCTGAGGTACGTTCATTGAATTCAACTGTTGAGATTCAACTTTTGAACAGGAAATAAAAATTAAAAAAAGAAAAATAAAGTGTTTCATTATTTGGGTCTGTATACTCCTATTCTATGATCATACCGTCTTTCATAACGAGCTTACGGTCTGTTATTTCTGCAAGATTCGGGTTGTGGGTTACAATTACAAAGGTTTGGTTGTATTTGTCTCTCAGATCAAAAAACAATCTGTGGAGATCATCCGCATTCTTAGAGTCCAGGTTTCCTGTAGGCTCATCTGCAAAAATAATTTTGGGTGAATTGATTAAAGCCCTAGCCACTGCAACCCTTTGTGCTTCTCCACCTGAAAGCTGATTGGGTTTATGCTGCAGTCTTTGTTCTATTTTTAAGTCTTCAAATAAAGCATACGCCTTTTCAAGTGCTTCTTTTTCATTGGCTCCAGCAATTCTCGTCGGGAGCAATACATTTTCCAGTGCGGTAAACTCCGGAAGAAGCTGATGAAACTGAAATACAAAGCCAATATTCTGATTTCTAAATTTCGATAACTGCTTATCATTCATATTAATAAATGACTCTCCTGCTATTTCAATTTCAGTATCATATTTATTGGATTGGCTTGGATGATCCAAAGTTCCTAAAATTTGAAGCAATGTAGATTTACCTGCTCCAGATTCTCCTACAATAGAAACCACCTCGCCCATTTTGATGTGAATATCAACTCCTTTCAGTACTTCTAAATTCCCATAAGATTTATGGATATTTCTTGCTTTAATCATGATTCAAAAATAGTAATTTGATTTTGAAATTCCATCAAAAAATACGGTGATAATTTTGAATTCTCAAATTGGTATTACATTAAAACCTTCCTCAAGATTTGGAAAGTAAATCAAATTTAATGGATTTTATAAATTTTGTTCTTAATGATTATAAGAATTAGACATCAGTAGTAGAATCTACTATCTTATCGCTCTTATTCTTATTTTTCGAAGCTAAAATATTTATGAAATACTGTAGATACTATTTCGTATATCAGCATATCAAATCCCCAATAAACAAAAAAACCTCCCAATTTGGGAGGTTTTATTATGTTCATTTCAGAAAATTACAGTAACAATGTCAATGGACTTTCTAAATATGTTCTTAATGTCTGTAAGAATTGAGCACCTGTAGCTCCATCTACTACTCTGTGGTCACATGCCAATGAAAGTTTCATGGTGTTTCCAACTACGATCTGACCATCTTTAACGATTGGTTTCTCGATAATTGCTCCTACTGAAAGGATTGCAGAGTTAGGTTGATTGATGATACTTGTAAATGTTTCGATTCCGAACATTCCTAAGTTAGAAATAGAGAATGTAGATCCTTCCATTTCATTAGCCTTAAGACCTTTGCTTTTTGCTCTTGAAGCCATATCTTTTACAGATGCAGAAATCTGAGTATACGTCATCTGATCTGTATTTTTCAATACAGGAACTACCAATCCGTCAGGAATAGCTACTGCTACACCAATGTTGATATTTCCTCTGTGAATGATCTTATCACCAGCCCAGCTTGAATTTACCTGAGGGTGTTTTCTTAAAGCAATTGCAGTCGCTTTAATGATCATATCATTGAAAGAGATCTTAGTATCAGGTAAAGAATTGATTTCTTTTCTTGCCTCAATTGCTTTATCCATGTTGATCTCAACCATCAGATAGTAGTGAGGCGCAGAGAATTTACTTTCAGCAAGACGTTTTGCGATAATATTTCTCACCTGAGAGTTTTGAGTCTCTGTATCTTCACCCTGTACGAAGTTTACTGCAACAGGAGCAGCGCTTGCTGCAGGAGCTGAAGCAGCTGGTTTCGCAGCTGGCTGATAGTTTTCAATATCTTTTTTAACGATTCTTCCGTTTTCACCAGATCCCTGAACACTGTTGATGTCAACCCCTTTATCCTGAGCCATTTTCTTAGCCAGTGGAGAGATTGCCACTCTGTCAGAAGATGAAGCGTCAGCAGCCGGAGCAGCTTTTTCTTCTGTTTTCGCTTCTGATTTTTGTTCAGCTGGTTTTTCAGTTGACTGAGCAGCAGCTTTTGGAGCACCTACCGCAGAAATATCAGTTCCTGCAGGGCCAATAATGGCTAATACAGAATCAACAGGAGCAGCTCCTCCTTCTTCTACACCTTGCTTCAATAATACTCCATTGAATTCAGATTCGAAATCCTGTACTGCTTTATCTGTTTCGATCTCAGCAAGAAGGTCACCTTCTTTTACTGTATCGCCTACATTTTTATGCCATTTAGCTACCTTACCTTCTGTCATTGTATCAGAAAGTCTAGGCATTGTAATAACTTCTACTCCAGCCGGAACTTCTGCCGCAGCAGATTCAGTTACAGGAGCCTCAGCTTTAGGTTGTTCTTCGGATTTTTTTTCTTCAGAACCTGCACTTGGAGCAGCAGCTCCGCCTGTCAATCCTGAAATATCTTCTCCTTCATTACCGATAATTGCTAAAACAGAGTCTACAGCAGCAGCACCTCCTTCTTCTACACCTACGTATAAAAGGGTACCTTCTATCTCAGATTCGAAATCCTGAACTGCTTTGTCAGTTTCAATTTCAGCTAAAATATCTCCTTCTTTTACTTTATCTCCAACTTTTTTATGCCATTTTGCCACTTTACCTTCCGTCATAGTGTCGGATAGGCGGGGCATCGTAATTACTTCTGCCATAATTTTCTAATATGATAATTTGTTAATGTGATGACGTGAGAATTAAAAAATTTAATTCATTTTCAAATTCTCAAATTATCTAATTATTAATTTTCTAATTTGTCTAGGAATGGATAATTTTCCTGAGCGTATACATATTCATAGATCTTATCAACCTCTGGATAAGGAGAGTTTTCCATAAATTCGATACATTCGTCAACGAAGTCTCTTGATTTATTATCCGTAGCTTCCAATTCTGCTTCTGTAGCCCATCCGTTTTCTAAAATTCTGTGCTTTACAAGCTCGATTGGGTCATCATTTTTATGAATAGCTACCTCTTCTTTAGATCTGTATGGCTCAGCATCAGACATAGAGTGTCCTCTGTAACGGTAAGTTCTTGCTTCAATGAATGTAGGACCGTCTCCTCTTCTTGCTCTTTCAATAGCTTCATAAGCAGCTTCTGCTACTTTTTCAGGATCCATTGCATCTACGGCAAGGCAAGGCATTTCGTATCCTAATCCTAATTTATAGATATCTTCGTGGTTGGCAGTTCTTTTTACAGAAGTTCCCATTGCATATTGGTTGTTTTCTACAACAAATACTACAGGCAGCTTCCAGTTCATAGCCATGTTGAATGTCTCATGTAAAGAACCTTGTCTTGCAGCACCATCTCCAAAGAAACAGATGTTCACTGCTTTTCTGTCAAAATATTTATCTGCGAAAGCAATACCTGCTCCTAAAGGAATTTGTCCTCCAACGATACCGTGTCCTCCATAAAAACGGTGTTCTTTACTGAAAATGTGCATAGATCCACCCATACCTCCGGATGTTCCTGTAGCTTTACCACAAAGTTCAGCCATGATTCTTTTAGGATCCACTCCCATCGCCATTGGATGAATGTGGCATCTGTAAGCAGTAATCATACTATCCTTTGTAAGATCCATCGCATGCGTGAATCCAGCAGGGATAGCTTCCTGACCATTATACAAATGTAAAAAACCTCTGATCTTTTGTTTTAGGTAAAGAGAACGGCATTTGTCTTCAAACCTTCTCCACATTGTCATATCTTCATACCACTTCAGGTATACCTCTTTAGAAAATTCTTTCATGTGTTAGCTCTTGCTTTTTTATGATGAAATAGTTGAGCAAAATTATGAAAAAAACTTCGTTTTTATTCTATACATAGATAACTTTTCGTTTTTTCTGTAAAATCTATTTGCGCGCTGAATGGATTATTCTTAATTTTCGAGCCTTTGATGTGCCCATGAAGCACCGTCCCATCTGTTATTTCTCTACTGTCATATATAAGGAACAAGCCTATCTATGTGCCTTTTCTGAAATAGTAAAAGGGACAGAAATATCAGAAATTCATGACTCTTTATCCCTCCAATTCTTTCTCCTTTAATTATTGTTAACATAACTTTTGGTCATTTCGGCAGCTTCTTTTCAGGGGGAATTCTATCAACTTCAAGTTTCTGTCTTTAGTATTATGAATGAATTTAATATAAAAATTAAAAAGATCTTTATTAAGATCAAAACACTTATAAATATACACTTACATAGTTATTACATCCTTCCTATTGATGTATATTCATTTGATTTTTGAGGTTATAGTAGTATATTTGGTTTTTAAACTAAAATATGGAAGAAAAGCAGTCTTCGTTACTACACAAGATTTCAAAAGTCATCTCTGATTTTTTCAATCCTTTGGTCTCTCTGATCATTTTTTTTGTATACATGAGCGTTAGAGAATACACCCTTAAAGATTCTTTACTCTATTTCCTTCCAGTGTTATCAATGATCATTATTCCCGTTGTCATATGGCTTGTGTGGAATGTGAAGACGGGAAGATATACCAATATGGATGTATCCAACCGGGTTCAAAGGAAAACCCTTTATATATTTATTGCAGTCTGTGTAATTGCTTATCTTATTTTCAATTATATCAGAAACGGATCTATTGATCTTATCATGCTGTTTATTTTAATCCTTCTTTTTGCTCTTCAGATCAGCAATCTTTATATCAAAAGTTCGATGCATACTGCATTCAACATATTTGTAGCTGCCTTATTTTTCTCATTGGGCTGGAAAATGGGACTTGCGTGGCTGGGAATCGCTATTTTGGTGGGAATTACCCGCGTTATTTTAAAAAGACACACCATAAAAGAAGTATTTATGGGTGCTGGAATAGCTTTTATGGTATCTTTTATTTACCTTTATTGCAATATTCAATTTCAACATTAGAATACTCTATGAAAATAAATCATCTTACCGCCGCAGAGGAAAACTTTATGAAGCTGTTTTGGAAAATGGAATCTTTCTATCTGAAGGATGTTATGGAGCAGCATCCGGAACCAAAACCACACCAGAACACGGTTTCCACTTATTTGAAAATATTAGTTGAAAAAGGCTATCTATCAACAGTAAAAGAAGGAAGAATCTTCAAATATACTGTCCTTGTTCCTTTGACAGAGTATAAAAAATTCCTATTGAAAGAACTTTCGCGCAACTTTTTTAATGATTCAGGAAAAGAAATTCTGGAACTTCTATTAAGTGAAAAATTGATCTCCCAGGAAGATATGAAAGGACATTTTGATCTTAAAATCGAAATAAAACCAGCCAAAATTGAAGAACCTAAATTTGAAATTGCTGAAGAAATTTTAAGTCCAAAAAAAGAGAAAAAGACCAAAGTAAAAGAGAAAGACAAGGATAAAGACAAAAAGAAAAAAAAGAAAAAGGATTAACCTACATTCCAAAAACACCAAATCATGAAAACAAAATTCCAGGAAACTATAAGCCGGGCCAATGAAGTCATTTTCCGATATCCAATAATTCTGGTAATGGCTTTATTAGCATCTATTGGTGCCATTTGTATTGCTGAAAGTAACTTTGACGAAGGTACCGTATACATCAGATTTACTATTTGTGCCTGTCTCGGAATTTCCCTGATGTTTGCATTGAAAATGTTATCTCAGAGAATCGGGAAAGAATTACTGTTACACGCATCAGGTATTGCTTTTCTTATAGGATTCTATTGTATTCTCCCTGATAAAAAGAATAATTTTACAGAAGTTTACGTTTATATCATTGCCATCACATCTCTTCTCTTCCACTTATTGGTTTCTTTTGTTCCGTTTCTGGAGAAAGATCGTGAACTTAGATTTTGGCAGTACAATAAAAATCTCTTTGTCAATTTCTTTCTTACGGTTGTATTTACAGGCGTTTTGACCGGTGGAGTTGAATTGGCGATCGTAGCTGTTGATAATCTTTTTGATTTTCATTTTCACCACAGGGCGTATACGGATACATTCTTTGTTCTGGCTATTTTTGGAAGCAGTTTTATTTTTCTCTTATTTAATGATAAAGGTTTAAATAATCTCGAAAAAAACGGAACTTATCCTGTGGTTTTAAAGTTTTTCACTCAGTTTATTCTCATTCCATTACTCCTTATATATGCCGCTATTCTTTATTTCTATTCTGCTAAAATATTAATCAACTGGCAGCTTCCAAGAGGCTGGGTTTCTTACCTTATTTTAGCCTACAGCACCGTTGGCATCCTGGCGCTGCTGCTTGTACATCCATTAAAAGAGGAAAATGCGAAATCCTGGGTCAGAATATTTTCAAAGGTATTTTACTATACCATTGTTCCTTTGATTATCCTTCTTTTCACTGCTATTTTTACAAGAATCTTAGAATACGGATATACAGAACCAAGGTATTTTGTACTGATGCTTGCTCTCTGGCTGTTGAGTATTGTTATTTACTTTATTTTTAATAGAAAGGCTACCATAAAGTTTATTCCGGTCAGTTTATTTCTGTTTGGTGCTTTTGCTTTAATTTTTCCTTATTTCAATGCCTTTAGTGTAGCTCAAAGAAGTCAGAAAACAGAACTGATGAATATTTTAAGTAAAAATCAATTAATCAGTGGTGACAAAATTAATTTTAACAAGAAAGTAACTGATACAATACGTACTGAAATAGGTGATAAATTTGAATTTCTAGCCGAAAGAAAGCAAGGGGAATTTTTATCAAATCTTCTGAACCAAAAAGATCAGACTGAATTATCAGATAATATTGAAAAGGGGGCATTTTATGGTATCAAATATGATATCCAGAACAAATTTTCAGATGTCAATATCACTTCAAAAAACAAACCGTACGAAGTGAATAGAATTGTTCTCGTTTCTGAAAAACAGATCATGGAAATTGCAAACTATCAATATTTATTATCCTTCCCACGCTACGGCAGAGATCCGCAAAAGCTGAACGAAGATCAGTTTGGAATCATCGATCAATTAACAGAGAAATCATCATTAAAACTAACGTTAAACGCTAAGGAAGAAATAGATTTTGGACCCCAAATCATCAAATTATTTGAAGTCAATAAAAATAAAACCGGAACTGTAAAAGTCCCTGATATTGCTATGGAATCCGATTTGGGAAAATACCATATTAAACTTATTTTTAATGAAATCACACGGGAGAAATATTCCGATGATAATCTTGTCAGCATTTATTACGACAATGCTTATCTTCTTATAAGATTAAAATAATATATCATAAAAAAGACTGCCACAAGGACAGTCTTTTTTTATTTTTTTTAGAAATATAAGTTTCTCTTATCTCTGAGTCCCTGAACTCCAGACTGGAGAATAGTTTCCATAGATTACTAAATTTCCATCATCTTGTACAGTAAGTTTAGTACCTCCTCTTCTGGAAGTATTAGAACTCCATACAGATTTGTTGTAAGAATCATAAATTACCAGATTTCCATCATTCTGAAATTCTGCTCTGCTTCCTTTATTATCTGTACCTGTTCCCCAGATCGGGTCACCATTATTATTTGACAAAACAAGATTCCCATCATTTTGGAAAAGTAGATAATAGTTACGGTTAGAAGAGAAAAGTTTTTCACCTTTTCGGAATCTATGTCCGGTATCTACAGAACCGTTACCACGTCCATAGTCATTATTGTTTCCACTTCCGTTTTTTGAAGCCCACAAAGCATTAGATCCATTGTAAACGACAAGGTTACCATCATCCTGAATCGTCAATTTATCAGCTCTTCTTCCGTTGGTACTGGTACTGAAAGCGACTCCATTTCCTGGTGTATACACTACAAGATTACCATCTTCCTGAAAGATTGCCTTCACTCCTCTGTTGGCTGTTTTTGAATCCCAGATTGAAGCACCGGCTCTATTGTATAAAACCAGGTTACCATCATTTTGGAAAATCAGATAATATCGGTTGTTATTCGCCCAATATTTTCTGTTTTGTTCTATTGTCTGCCCAGTGTAAATGTTTTGTGCATTGATTAATAATCCACCAAACACCATCATTAATGCTAATAAATGTTTTTTCATTATAATTATTTTTCGATTGATTGATAATTTTCTAAAATTATGCCAAAACACCTCAATATTTCAATCCTAACTCTAATTAAATGATTGACTGGAAATTAAATTCCATAAAAAAAGCGGCTTAAAAGCCGCTTCATATTTTTTACCAACGATTTCCGCCTCCGCTACGGTTGTTGTTACCACCGCCATAGCCTCCGCCTCTATTGTTGTTACCTCCGCCGTAACCTCCACCTCTGTTGTTGTCGAAGCTTCTTCTTGGTTTTTCTTCTCTTGGCTTAGCTTCAGATACGTTTAGAGCTTTTCCGTTGAATTCTTTCTGGTTAAGAGCTTCAATAGCCTGCTGTCCTTCTTCATCACCCATCTCTACAAAACCGAAACCTCTGGAACGACCAGTTTCTCTGTCTGTAACGATTTTAGCTGATGATACATCACCAAATTCTGCGAATAGATCGTGCAACTCATACTCTTTAGTTGCGTAATTGATGTTTGAAACAAAAATGTTCATTTTAAAATAAATTAAAAAATTAATAAAAATTTGGTATATAAAAGAAAAGCAACATAAATTAATGAACAAATATTGATTCCAAATATAAACGTATGCAAGATACAATTAAAATAATCAAATCCAAGCTTTTTTTACATATTTCTCACATTATGTTGAATCGAAGCAGTAGAAAGTCTTCAAAAACAACTATAAACACCTGATTATCAATTAAATAAATCCAAATAAATGGTTTAGTTAAAATTATTTAATATTTCAAATAAAATCATAAAAAACATAAACAGCATACTATCCATTATGCCAATACCATTATTGAAGCAGCTGAAAACAGCCCATTTTCTCAGGCAATAACACCTTGAAGACGATTACCGGTCTTCACTATGAAAAACTCATAAAATCTGTATTAATATTCATCAGACGATATTATTTTTGAATATTATGTTATTAAATATGATATTTCAGATAATGAAAAACACAAAGAAAGTGAAAAATTCTTTTCCAATGGTCAGACATACCTCCTCTGTTCTCTTTTAGCTTTAAAATACAAATCTAGAATTTATTATAATAGGAAGGGAAAAAATAGCTCTGTTTACCATAGACAACAAGGAATATCAAACATGGCTCAATGATACTTCTGAAGCCAAAACAAAAGCCATGTGTTCCAAAAGAAAATGATTGAGAAAATGAATCATCCTTTTCGGATCAATAAATGCTATTCTTTTGAAAAGATCAGCTTTTAACACTAAATTTGTACTGCAAATTAAAAAGACATGAACTACCATACCAGAAAATGGGTAAAACCCGAAGATCTAAACCCAAACCATTCACTTTTCGGAGGAAGACTCCTTCAATGGATCGATGAAGAAGCAGCCCTTTATGCTATCATCCAGTTGGAAAACACAAAAGTGGTAACGAAATTTATCTCTGAAATTAACTTTGTCAGCTCTGCCAAACAGGGAGACATTATAGAAATAGGAATTGAAGCTACCCATTTCGGATCTTCCTCTATTGCTTTAAGGTGTGATGTACGAAACAAAATGACCCATCAAACCATTATTACCGTAGATAAAATTGTAATGGTAAACCTTGATGCAGAAGGTAACCCTGCTCCTCATGGAAAAACCCAGATCGAATTTGTAAAAGACAGGTTAAACGGAAACCTATGAAAATTTTCATAAAAAATATGGTCTGCAACAGATGCATTGCGGCAGTGGAAAACATTTTCCGTGATGCAGATGTAAAGATAAACGTTGCCGTATTAGGTGAAATAGAAACCGATTCTGAAATATCCCCTGATACAATGCAGATCATAGAAAAACAACTGTTGGATACAGGTTTTGAAAGAATCATGGATTCTGCTCATCAACTTGTTGAAAAAATTAAAAATCTAATCATTGTAAAGGTTAGCGAGCTTGATGTTTCTGAAGATTTTCTGCTATCAGAATTTTTAAGTTCAAAACTTCATAAGGATTACAGCGCTCTTTCAAAAACGTTTTCACAAAATGAAAATATTACATTAGAACAGTTCTTCATCCTTCAGAAAATTGAAAAGGTAAAAGAACTTCTTCTGTATAATGAATTCAATCTTACCGAAATTGCAGGAAAGCTTGGCTACAAAAGTGTTCAGCATCTCTCTTCGCAATTCAGGAATGTAACCGGGTTTACTCCCACTGAGTTCAAAAAATTGAAAGAGCACAACCGCAAAGCACTTGACAATCTTTAATAATATCCTTGAGAGTTTGAGTACTGGGAATTTTTCATGTAATTAAAACACAAACATTTTACTCCTCACCCTAATACACTCAAACTCTCCCACCTCCCAATCTCCCACCCTCCAACCTCTCCCTCTCCTAATTTTATAACTATTATCCTTAAATTTATAACAGCCTTAGAATTCCATTTTGGAAATTTGTACTATAAATTTAAGAATCATGGACCAACAGTATAAAATACTCGGAATGACCTGTTCCGGCTGCCAGAAAAAGATATCCAATCAACTGAACAGTATTGATGGTGTTAAAGCCGATGTAAATCTGGAAAACAATACCGCAACAATCACTTCTGATCATGGAGTGAAACTTTCAGTTTTAAATGATGCTTTGGCGGAAATAGGAAAATACAGACTTGAAGATCCCAATAATCCTGAGAAAGGTTTTGTAAAACCTCAGGACCGGGTATCTCCGTCTTCAGTATACTATTGTCCAATGGAATGCGAAGGAGATAAAGTATATTTCAAACAGGGTGAAAGATGTCCTGTCTGTAAAATGTACCTCGTACCTATTGAAGAAAAACTGGCCAAAGATCCTAATCATAAACCAACTTATTCAGCAACCAATCTTCCTGAAAATTTTAAAGACAGTATCGGAAAATACTACTGTCCAATGTTTTGCGAGGGTGATAAGGTATATGATGAAAAAGGAGAATGCCCGGTTTGCCATATGGACCTGGAGCCGATTACTGAAGAGCTTGCACAAAAAGCAGACTCACATCACTCTCATTCCCATTCTCATCATGAGCATCACGGCCATCATCATGAGGCTCCAAAAGTGACTGATGAAATGGCTGGCAGATACTATTGCCCCATGTATTGTGAAGGGGATAAAACCTATGATTCTAATGTAGGATGTCCCGTTTGCGGAATGGACCTTGTAAAATATCCGGAAAAGAAAGTGGCAAAATATACCTGTCCGATGCATCCGGAAATCATCCGTGACGAACCGGGAGACTGCCCGATCTGTGGGATGGATCTCGTAAGAATGCCTGACAGCAGTGATGATGATGAAGATGAAACCTATACTATATTAAAGAGAAAGTTCATTGCTTCATTAGCATTTACTATTCCTGTTTTTATTCTTTCCATGGGAGGAATGTTTATCAATTTCCCTTTCTCACATCAGATTCAGGGGTTCATTGAACTTGCTCTGACTCTTCCGGTGATGTTTTATTCCGGCTGGTTCTTATTAAAAAGAGGATGGGTTTCTTTTAAAACATGGAATCTTAATATGTTCAGCCTTATTGTTTTAGGCGTAGCAGCAGCATTTATCTTCAGTATTGCAGCTTTAATTTTCCCTGATATTATTCCGCATGAGATCCGTGGTCATAATCATGAAATTCCGTTGTATTTTGAAGCGGTCTGTGTGATTTTAACCCTTGTTATCTTAGGTCAGTTAATGGAAGCTGCAGCCCATAAAAAAACTGGAAATGCCATCAAAGAATTAATGAACCTTTCCCCCGATGAAGCCAATCTCATGGTAAATGGTGAAGAAAAAAGAGTTCTGCTTTCTCAGGTAAAAATAGGAGACTTACTAAAGGTAAAACCCGGTGAAAAAATTCCGGTAGATGGAAAAATTACGGAAGGAAATTCTATAGTAGATGAAAGTATGATTACCGGAGAGCCGATCCCTGTTGAAAAAAGTGTAGATGACAAGGTCTCTTCGGGAACGATAAATGGTAATCAGGTATTCATCATGAAAGCGGAAAAAGTAGGTGATGAAACATTGCTTTCACAGATCATTAAAATGGTGAATGAAGCCAGCCGAAGCAAAGCTCCTATCCAGAAGCTGACAGATAAGGTTTCAAAAGTATTTGTTCCTGTGGTCATCCTTATTGCTGTGCTTACTTTTATTCTATGGCAGTTTTTCGGACCGGAAGGAAAAAGAAGCTTATTTGCTTTCGTAAATGCTGTTGCGGTCTTAATCGTCGCATGTCCTTGTGCCCTTGGACTGGCGACTCCAATGTCATTAATGGTAGGAATCGGGAAAGGTGCTAAAAACGGAATCCTGATCAAAAATGCTGAAGCTCTTGAGCAGATGCATAAAGTAAATATTTTAATCACTGATAAAACAGGAACTTTAACAGAAGGAAAACCTTCCGTAGAATATATTGAAACGGTAGATCATGAATATAAGAATCAGATTTTAAAACTGGCCTTTTCATTGAATCAAAATTCCGAACATCCGCTTTCCAATGCCGTTATAAAGAGAGCAAAAGAAGAAAATATAACCGTAGAAAAAGTAGATCAGTTTGAAAACATTTCTGGAAAAGGAATAAAAGGAAACATTAATGGTAAAACCACCTATTTAGGAAATGAAAACCTGTTGACGACCCATCAGATCCAGATTCCGGAGACTTTAAAACAAAAAGCGATAGAAGTACAGTCAAAAGCCCACACGATTTCTTATATCGCACAGGATCAGCAGGTGCTTGGCTTCATAAGCTTTACAGATAAAATCAAAGAAAGCTCTAAAAAAGCAGTGAAACAGCTGATGAGCGAAGGTATCGATGTAATCATGATGACCGGTGATAACGAGCATACCGCCAAAGCTGTAGCCGATGAATTAGGAATCAAACATTTCAAAGCCAATTGCCTTCCTGAGGATAAACTGAATGAAGTAAAAAAACTACAGCAGCAAGGTAAAATCGTTGCTATGACCGGAGATGGGATCAACGACTCCCCTGCTCTTGCCCAATCCAATATCGGAATTGCGATGGGAACAGGAACGGACGTAGCGATTGAAAGTGCCGAAATCACTTTATTACAAGGAGATATTCTAGGAGTGGCAAAAGCAAAACTACTCAGTGAAAAGCTTCTCAAAAATATTAAAGAAAATTTATTCTTCGCATTTATCTATAATGTGTTGGGAGTTCCGGTAGCGGCAGGATTATTGTATCCATTCTTTGGAATTCTCTTATCACCAATGATAGCTGCAGCGGCGATGAGCGTCAGCTCTTTATCTGTGATTCTGAATTCGTTGAGATTAAACTCAGTGGATCTGAATATAAAATAACAGTATGAAAAAAGGAAGTCTTTACATAGGATGTTCAGGATTTTATAATAACGACTGGAAAGGGTCTTTATATCCTGAAAATACACCTGGTAAAGACTTTCTTTCTTTATATTCAAAAACTTTCAACGCAGTAGAGATCAATTCTACCTTTTACAGGAAACCTACAGCAAAAACACTTCAGAAGTGGTACGATGAAACACCTGAGGCATTCAGGTTCTTTATTAAAATTCCAAAATCCATCACTCACGAAAACCGACTTGAAAATTCTAAAGAAGAAATCGCAGTATTCTGCAATCATATTCAAAGCAATCTGAAAGAGAAGCTATCCGGATTTCTATACCAATTTCCCCCTTCCTTTAAAAACACGCCAGAAAATACAGAACGTATTATCAATAGTATGGATCATGCTTTTCTGAATGTGATTGAATTCCGTCACCGCTCATGGTGGCAAAAAGAAGTTTTTGATCTTTTAAAAGCCCATAATATTGTTTTTTCCGGTGTCAGTTTTCCGGGTGATCTTCCTGAAGACATCATCATCAATCATCCCCAAACCCTCTATTACAGACTTCATGGAAAACCCATGCTTTACAAATCAGAATACAGCGAAAATTTCATGAATGAGCTCGCTGAAAAAATTAAGAATCATAAACAGACCCTTTTTATTTTTTTCAATAATACATGGGGAACCGCTGCTATTCGAAATGCCTTGTATTTAAAAAGTATTTTAGAATAGAACCGGTTATCTTCTTTTCCAATTTTCTAATTTTTGTTAAAATAAAAATAATTCCCCACTCTATGAAAATATTTTTAATTCAACATAAATAGAGAAAGACTATTGGTTTCACATTTATAAATGTTAAAATTTAAAGAAAAGAAAAACATACATTTACAATTGGGGTTTAAAAGGAAAATTGCCTTACAATAAAGTTCTTAAAATAAGCTTAAAAAGAAAAATAAGTGTACAGCATGGCATATAATTTGTTAACTTTCAATTGTTATTTTTAACGATTTTTAACAATTTAAAATTCCATTATCTTTATGAAAAAAATTTTTGCAGGAAAGTCAAAAAATGCGACTTTTCTCGGGGTGTTTGCATTGGTGAGTGCAACTTCAGTTTTATTGAACAGCTGTAATTTCAAGAATGAGGTGAATGACCCCGTCGTCAATTCACAAGAACATCCTGCCGCAGAAATAGTTCCTAAAATGGATGATGAAAATGTAGACCCGGATAAAAGAGTGATCTACCTTACCTTCGATGATGGTCCCAATCAGGGAACCGAAAATCTTTTAAAAATCCTTGACAAAAGAAATGTTTGTGCAACTGCCTTTTTGGTGGGAAAACACGCCTATGGAAGCAAGAAACAGAAAGATGACTTACTGCTTCTGAAGCAAAATCCACTGATAGAGCTGGCGAATCACAGCTTTACTCATGCCCACAACAAATACACCGATTTTTATAAAAATGCTGATGCTGTAGTTCATGATTTTGATATCGCCAAAGACAGCCTGAAGCTTTCAGATAAAATAGCAAGAACTCCGGGAAGAAATATCTGGAGACTCAATAATATTAACGTAACCGATATCAAAAGCTCCACGGCCTCAGCAGACGGTCTTAAAAAAGCAGGTTATAAAGTGATCGGCTGGGATCTTGAATGGAGACCTTCCCAAAAAATGACTTTAAAAGGAAGCCATGAAGCGATGATCAAGAAAGTAGACAGTATTTTCTTTAACGACCTTGAAAAAACGTCAAGACATCTTGTTTTCCTTACCCACGACCAATATCTAAGAGATGCAGATTCTATCAACGAGCTGGATATGTTTATTGAAAAATTGCAGAAAAGGAACAGGTTTGTTTTCAGAAAAATCTCTCAGTATCCTAAGATCAATGAAGTTTTGAATTAAAACATCTGGCTGGAAAATCCAGACTCCACAACCTTAAACTTTAATCCCCTGAGCTTTGAACCTTCGGGGAATTTTCGGAAATTTGCATCTATGAGTATTAAAGAAAATTACATCGCTATAAAAGATCAGTTGCCATCCGGCGTTCAGCTGGTTGCTGTTTCGAAAACACATCCGGCTTCTGCCGTTCAGGAAGTGTATGATCTGGGACAAAAAGTTTTTGGAGAAAATAAGGTGCAGGAACTGATGGAGAAGTCCCCTCTTCTTCCTGATGATATCCAATGGCATCTGATCGGTCATTTGCAGACCAATAAGGTCAAGTACATTGCTTCTTTTATTGATACCATACAAAGTGTGGATTCTGAAAAATTATTGGCAGAAATCAACAAGGAATCTGGAAAACACAACAGAGTCATTAAAGTTCTTTTGCAGGTAAAAATTGCGGCGGAAGAAAGTAAATTTGGCCTTGAAATTTCAGAAGCTAAAGACCTGTTTCAACAATATGCTGAAGGTAAATTTCCCAATATTGAAATTACCGGCTTAATGGGAATGGCAACATTCACGGATGATGAACAGCAGGTAAGAAATGAGTTTTTAATACTGAAGGGTCTTTTTGATGAATTAAATCAACTAAAAACATTGAATACCTTATCAATGGGAATGAGTGATGATTTCCCGGTAGCCATTGAGTGCGGGGCTAATTCTGTGAGGGTTGGATCTGCCATTTTTGGGAGACGAGACTACTCAAAATAGAATATTTAGGTATGGTTTTTGCTAATAATTGAAACAAAAAATTTAAATTTGCAACTATGCAAAAAATCCTTATAGTAGAAGACGAAAAAGCAATCTCAGGAGTACTTCATAGTATTCTTTCGGATGAACTAACCGATTATGAATTTGTTATCGCAGAAGATGGCCTTGAAGGTTACAAACAGGTAGAAAAAGAAGATTTCGCATTGGTGATTTCTGATATCAAAATGCCTAAACTTTCAGGAACAGAGCTTTTGAAGCAAAGTCTCGCATTAAAACCAGAAACTACTTTTATCATGATCTCAGGCCACGCAGATATTGATTCTGCTGTTTCCTGTTTGAAAGAGGGCGCATACGATTTTATCTCCAAGCCAATTGACATCAACAGATTGATCACGAGTGTGAAAAATGCATTGGTTAAGGAAACTTTGAAGAAAGAAAACAAAAATCTTCAGACCGAAAATAAAACCTTAAAGAAGAAAGTCAACAAAAAATACCAGATGATCGGTACCTCTCCTGCTCTTCAAAAGATCCAGGATATGATCGAAAAGGTAGCCGTGTCTGACGCCAGAGTTCTGATCACAGGACCCAATGGTGCCGGAAAAGAATTGGTTGCTCATGCTATCCACAATCAAAGTGAGCGTGCAAGAGGCCCGATGATAGAGGTAAACTGTGCTGCAATTCCGTCTGAGCTTATTGAATCTGAACTTTTCGGACACGTAAAAGGATCTTTTACGGGTGCTATTAAAGATAAACAAGGAAAATTTGAGCAGGCTAACGGTGGTACGATCTTCCTTGACGAGATTGGAGATATGAGCCTTATTGCTCAGGCAAAGGTATTGAGAGCTCTTCAGGAAAGCAAAGTTTCTCCTGTGGGAAGTGATAAAGAAATCAAAGTTGATGTAAGAGTAATTGCAGCAACGAATAAAAATATGCAGAAGGAAATTGAAGAAGGAAAATTCAGAGAAGACCTTTACCACAGACTTTCTGTTATTGAAATCTATGTTCCACCATTGGATGAAAGAAAAGAAGATATCAAATTATTGGTTGACCATTTTTCAGGTATGATTGCTGATGAACATGGTACTGCTATGAAAAAGTTTGATGATAAAGCTATTGACGCTTTAAAAGTTCTTTCATGGACTGGAAATATCAGAGAATTAAGAAATGTCGTTGAGAGGTTAATTATTCTTGGTGGAAACACTGTTTCTGAAAGTGACGTTGCAAGTTTTGTAAGGAAATAATAGACGATATTATTTACGATATTATAAAAATTTGCAGTGTACTCACTGCAAATTTTTTTTTGCCCCTATTTAATTTATAAACTATATGAATCTTAAAATATTATGAACTTTTTAAACAAAAACTATACGAAAGAATGCCTGACTTTGGCTCTGCCTGTAATGCTTACTCAGGTGGGGCAAGTTTCGGTAAACTTATTCGATAATATTATTGTCGGACAACTCTTGGGTGCTGATGCACTGGCATCCGTTTCATTGGGGAATGCTGTATTTTTCTCCATATTTGTATTAGCACTGGGCTTCTCATTCGCGATTCCTCCATTGGTTTCGGAAGCACACTCAAAAGAAGATCATGCAACCATCAATTCTGTATTTAGCCACGGATTTATCATCAATATGTCTGTTGGGGTTATTCTGATGGTCATTTTACTGATGGGTATGCCACTCCTCAATCACTCCGGACAACCTGCCAAGATCATTCCGGACACCGTAAGCTTCCTAAGTATCATGGTGGTCAGTATGATCCCAATTATGGCGTTTCAGACCCTTCGTGAAGTTTCTGAAGGGCTATCTTATACTATTGGCGTTACCAAGGCAACTATTATTGCCAATATCATCAATATTGCCTTAAACTATGTTTTCATCAAAGGACTTTGGGGAATTCCGGCAATGGGGGTACAGGGATCCGCACTGGCAACCTTGATTTCCAGAATTTTCATGGTGGTTTTCCTTTATTTTGTTTTGGTAAAAGAAGAAAGAACAAGACGTTATATCAAAGATTTCTCTTTAAAAGTTCAGGATTTTTCAAAACAGATGTTTGATAAAATGGTAAGACTGGGATTACCTACGGCTTTACAAATGTTTTTTGAAGTAACTGCTTTTGCCGGGGCAGCATTTATCTGCGGATTGATTTCTGCTCATGATATTGCTTCTCACCAGATCGCTTTAAGTATGGCTTCCTTTACCTTCAACTTATGTGTAGGGTTCAGTGTTGCCTCTACCGTAATGATCGGTAGAAAATTGGGTGAGCAGAACTTTGTTGAACTGAGAAAAGTAGGAATCAACAACCTGAAAATTGCTTTTATCTTCATGTGTATCTGTGGATTGGTATTTATTTTGGGCAGAAACATACTCCCTACTTTCTTTACGAAAAAAGAAGAAGTGGAAGTGATTACCTTGGCTTCAAAACTAATGATTATCGCCGCTTTATTCCAGCTTTCTGACGGAGTACAGGTAACGGCCTTAGGAATGCTGAGAGGATTACAGGATGTGAAAATCCCATCAATCTATACTTTCATTGCTTATTGGGTGATCACCATTCCTTTAGGATATTTCTTATGTGTAACCCTTGAAATGGGAGCATTTGGAATGTGGATCGCACTCGGATTAGGATTGACAGTATCGGCTGTTTTCCTGGTGAAACGATTCTTGAATATGTCTGCTAAAAGAATTAAGCAGAATTCATAAAATAAAAATATAAGTAAATATTGACGCAGAGTTTTTTAGCTCTGCGTTTTTTATTGAATTTTATTACTTTTAATTTAGTAACTATGAAAATAAAAAATAACTGATGGAATTAAGTACAGAACAACTTCGGAGTCATTCAATCAGTTTTGATATGGCTGTATCAAGGCTGAAGATTATTATCAAAGGGCTAAACGATGCCCTGACATATCTGAGATGTGAAGAACTAGGTATTGATTGGTGGGGAACTATCAATGAAAAATATGAACATGAATCAATATACAATCTAGCCATTTTAGCTTTTGAACACTATTTAGAAACAATATTAACGGATTTTAAAATTTTTGATGAAGAAGACAACTCTCAACTCTACTACTCAGAACCCAATATTTCACTAATTTTCATCCTGGCAAAGTATATAAAAAACGAGCTGGAGTTCCCGCAAAAAGCTTTAAACCATTACAACTTAAATATTCATGATTATCCTGTCTACAATGGGATTATTGCATTAAATCCCCAAAAAGATCTTGAGGAGATTATTAAACAAATGCAAAATTGGAGGAATAAAATTATTAATATATATTATCAGAAATGAGAACAAAATAGCTCTACAGAGTAAAAATTAAAGATGCTTCAAGGTTGAACCAGCCTCTTTTATATTCTCTCGCAGATCTTACGGATTATGCAGATTTTCATAACATATAAGTGTTGCATAAATCAATCTATCCTCTTTCCTAAAATCTTCAAACTTCTTTCCACACCATCCAGAACAGCTACATTAGGAAGACTTCCCCAATCTTCAAAACCAAAGTTTCTGAAAAGTTTCAAACTCGGTTCATTATGAAGGAAAATAAGTGCTACCAGATTTTTTACTCCAAATTTTCCAGCATTATCAATACAGTATTGAAGAATGGTTTTACCGTATCCTTTTCCTCTACAATTTTCATCCAGATAAATACTTACCTCTACTGTACCGTTATATGCGGCTCTTTCATGGAATGAACTGAAGCTTACCCATCCAATGATTTGATCCTGGTCATCTTCAACAACCCAAAGTGGTCTTGTCTGAGGATTATGTTCATCAAACCATTTTAGTTTGCTTTCTACAGAGACTTCTTCCATATCTGCAGTCACCATTCTTGAAGCAATTGTTGAATTATAGATGGCTACGATTTTGTTTAAATCAGCCAATTCAGCATTTCTGAATTTTAATTTTTCCATGAAGATAATATTCAACTTAATTTTATGCAAAAATACTAAATTTTAAAAACACCCCTTTAAAATTTAATTATTTTATCAAATTTTAATATTAAAAAGAAACACACCCCTAAGATCAATCATACTTCAGCTAAAAATAGGATTAAAATAAAATCTTTCTTTGTTGGAAATCGCGAAGGCGCAATGATTTAAACAGTTGATGTTTTTTAAGACGCAAAGATTTTATCTTCGATAAAATTGAATATTGCTAATTTTTACTGCTCGCTGATTATGTAAATTTTGCAGGTTATAATAGAAAGATCTGCAAAATCTCCTCAATCAACGAGGAAAAATTAATCTCCCTTTTATTTGCTGAAAATTTTCGATTTTCTTACTCTTTAAAAATTTCAAATATGGATTGAAAAAACTTTGCGCCTTTGCGATTTTCCAACAAAGTTATTTCAAATCCTTTAAGATTCTATTCAAGCTTCTTACTGTAATTCCCAGATAGGCCGCCATGTCCTCTTTAGAAATCTGAATGCCTTGCTTGGACTGCATATTCAGTAATTGTGTTAAAGTATGTTCTACTGTATATAGTTGTTGATAGGATGCCCTGCTGGAAGTATTGATAATCCTTTCTGCGAATGAATCCAGTAATAAATGATTCAGGGTAAGATCATTTTTAATCAAAGATTTAAAATAAGAAATATTCGTTTCATAAACGGTTACTTCAGATACTGCTTTCACCCCGCATAAACAGTTGATATTTTTAATCAATTCTACTTCTCCAAGGATTTCACCGTTTCCAAGAAATTCAACAATATATTCCTTTCCGTTTTCTTCGGTAAAATAACATTTGGCTATTCCTTCTTTGATCAACATAACCTTTGACAGCGGCTGATCTTGTATCAATATATTTTCATCCTGGGAAAAAGACTTTACGATGATCTCTTCCCCAACTTTCTGCTTATGATAAAGTTCTTCAAAATAACTTGAAAATGCCTGATTTGTTCGTAACATATGAATCCAGGACAAATGTCCTTTGCTTATTTATTTTTTATTCTGAATTTTGAGGACAGAAAATTACAAAACAAAAATGAATAATCATATTACAACGATAGCCTTTGATGCAGACGATACGCTTTGGATCAATGAGCCTTATTTTCAGGAAGCAGAAAAAGAATTCTGTATATTGCTTGAAGACTATCTGCCACAGCATTCTGTGTCACAGGAATTGTTTAAAACAGAAATGCAGAATCTTCATTTATACGGTTACGGAGTAAAAGGATTCATGCTTTGTATGGTTGAAACCATCGGCAGAGTTTCCAACAATACAGCGTCCCTAGAACTGGTAAACAAAGCGATCCAACTTGGCCATAACCTTCTTCAAAAGCCCATTGAATTGTTGGATGGGGTTACAGAGACTCTTGAAACCTTAAAGGGAAAATACAGACTGGTTGTCGCCACAAAAGGAGATCTTCTGGATCAGGAACGCAAACTGAAAAATTCAGGATTACAGGACTATTTCCATCACATTGAGATCATGAGTGATAAGAAAGAAAATGACTACAAAAAACTCCTTAAACATCTGGACTGCCAGCCTGAGAACTTTTTGATGCTTGGAAATTCTATAAAGTCCGATATTTTGCCGGTATTGGAAATCGGTGGATCTGCAGCTCATATTCCTTATCACGTCACATGGAGCCATGAACAGCATGATGTTAACCTGGAACATCCGAATTTTATGGAGCTTAAAAATATTGATGAGATCCTGAAGTTTCTTTATTAAGGAGGATTAAAAGGGTAAGATCATTAAGATGAGCTTCGCTTTAAGCAAGTATATTTAGATAATATCTTAACTTCCTTATTCTATTTTTCATCAAAAAAAAAGAGACTGTTTGTGATAAACAGTCTCTTTTTTATTTTATTTCTTCAGACACTTTTCAAGGAACTGATCCTGTTCCCATAAAAGGTGTAAGATATTTTCTTTAGCCTGGTATCCGTGGGCTTCTTTTGGAAGAAGAACCATTTTTACCGGAGCACCCAGATTTTTCAAAGCCTGGAAGTATCTTTCTGTTTGTAAAGTGAAAGTTCCAGGGTTGTTATCTGCATCCCCGTGAATCAGAAGAAGTGGTGTCTTCATTTTGTCTGCATTCATGAATGGAGACATCTTGTTATAGATCTCCGGAATGTCCCAATAGTTTCTCTGCTCGCTCTGGAACCCAAATGGAGTCAAAGTTCTGTTATAAGCTCCACTTCTGGCAATTCCACATGCAAAAAGGTTAGAATGTGTCAAAAGGTTTGCCGTCATAAATGCCCCATAAGAATGTCCCCCTACAGCTACTTTCTTTTTGTCGATATAGCCCAGTTGATCTACTGCATCAATTGCAGCCGCAGCATTCGCTACCAATTGTGGGATAAATGTATCGTTAGGTTCTGTTTTTCCTTCTCCAATAATTGGGAAAGCGGCATCATCAAGAACTGCATATCCTTTCGTTGTCCAGTACACAAAAGATCCGTAGTATGGGAATGTAAAATCGTTCGGGTTTTGAGTGTTCTGCCCTGCCGTATTTTTATCTTTATATTCTGTAGGATAAGCCCAAATTAATAACGGAAGCTTCTCTTTTTTCGCTTTTCTATCGTAATTGGCAGGAAGATACAGCGTTCCTGTTAAGGTAACTCCATCATTTCTCTTATATGTAATTACTTCTTTGTAAACGTCTTTGATACTTTCAAAAGGATTGGCAAAGTTGGTTACAGCTTCTGCTTTATTGGATTTAATATTCTTTTTGAAGTAATTAGGATAAAGGCTTGGAGACTGTTGAGTCGTAAGAATTTCCCCCTTTGAAGCATTTAGGATATCTATGATTTCTTCCTTCCCATTTTTTATATTAGAAGTGTAAAGTCTTTTCTTTTTCAGTGATTTCACATCCATTTCATCGATAAAAGGATGCTGTCCGTCTTTGGTAAATCCATTTCCAATCAGGTAGGCTTTTCCACCTTTCATATCGATGACATATTTCCCGTACTGGTTTTTCGTTGTGTTAAAATTTCCCGGATCACTGTAAACATCCTGATAATTTCTATCATCGAAAATTTTAGATTCTCCATTATTGGTATCTATCAGGTAAGATTTTGTATTTCTTGTGTCATACCAGCCTTCTGAAACAATGGCATAATGATCATTTGTCCAAACGACATCATCATATCTCTGTTTTGTTTTGAAGAAAGATTTCGGAGCTGCTGTAAATGGAGCTTCCCAGGTAAATACCTCGTCTCTGTAGTCTGCTGTTTTAGACTGATCTCCTCCATCCAAAGCTTCAGCAAAGGTAAGAGTAGCAGGAGCATCACTTCTCCATGCCATATCTCTTTTTCCGGTTCTCACCGATGAGAATCCTTTCGGCATGATTTCGTTCAAAGGAACTTCATTCACTGTTTTTACAGCATTCCCTTTCGAATCATATACTACTGTTGTTGAAGGAAACCTATTTAGAGGAACGATATAGGAAAATGGCTTTTTGATTGTTGTAGCCATCAGATAATTTCCGTCAGGAGAAAAACTTAAGCCGGCATACATATCCTGGTCTTTCAATTTCTTAAGATTTCCTGAAAAATCTACATTATAAATTTCCGAAGCGGTAAGAGTCTCAAAGTTTTTTTCGTCCTGAGGATTTTTCAAAAGATCCTGATACGTTCTGTTCTGGGAAACTTTACCATCTGCTGTTGAAACAATCGGGCCTGTTGGAAGATCTTTGCTTGCATCTATAAGAGCGGGTCTGTTTTGTGGAATTGCCCTGATCAGGAAGCTTTGAGAATCATTATACCAAACATAAGGCATTCCTAAATTGGCATTCAGATTATCAGCCGTAATTTTCTTAGCAGAAGCGGTTTCCATATCTACTACCCAGAGTTCTACTCCTTTAGCAGTTGTATTGGTAAAAGCCAGTTTCTTTTCATCCGGTGAAAACGAAACATAGGTAATTTTTGGATTGGAAGGCAGATTTTTTACCTGAATCTCATTTTTATCATTGATCTTTCTGATCTTCAGATTATTTGAGTAGGTGGTACTGCTTGAAATATTGGTAACCGGATTGATCCTAAGCCCACCAAGTTTCATTTCCTGCTGGCTAAGATCTTCCAGCGTTTTATATGTTGGACGATACGTAAACACCACCCAGTCTTTTTTACTGTTCATCAAAACACTTGGTGGTCTTTGATAATCTGCCAGTTTTAAGATTTCTGCAGAGGGTTTCTGATAAGTGATATTCTCCTGTGCATCATAAAAATTGAGAAATGCCAGAAGGCAAATAGTCAGTTTTATCTTCATATAATTTATTTTCAACTAATGTAGTGAATTTTAAAAGATCTTTAAAATTAAAAAAAATAAGACACTTTTTAGTGTTGTATTCTGTTTTTTTATTACTTTTATCTGACCAATTGAAATAATATGAAAAATTTAAAAAAATTATCAAAGAGCAATCTGAAAACGATCATTGGAGGAAGTGCACCATTATGTGATGCAGGCTATATGGCTTGCAGAGTAAAAGACGAAAACGGAAAGCTGATTTGGGAGTGCTTACCTAACTGCAATTATTAAGAACAAACAAGGCACTTCATTTCCTGAAGTGCCTTGTTTTATTTTCTATTGTTATTATGATTAAATTACCATTCTGAAGCTCTTTTCCTTCTCTCGATCATATGGTCTACCGAAAATTTTCCGGCACCGATTACCATCAACAGAAGATAAACGGAAAGATAGACAAGAGGCATTTCTCTCTTTTCAAAAGAGTCTCCACCATGTACTACAAAACCAGCAATGATCATCGTAAAGATCAGAAATCCCAGAGAAACTCTTGTAAAGAGGCCTAATATAAGTAGTATTGAACATACAAATTCAGCAAAAACCGTAAGAATAAGCGATATCTGAGGTCCTAATCCCATAAAATCGAAAAACTCAATTTTACCGCCCGCCAATAACATCTGAAGTTTTGGGAAACCATGAGAAAGCATTGCAAAGCCAACAAAGACTCTTACCGCTAATAAAACAATATCTTTAGGTATTGAGCTCCAATTTGAATTATTATAGTTCATGTACTAAAAAATTTATACTAAGATAATAAAAATCTTTTAATATAAAGGGATTCCGGCTGTTTTAGTTTATCTGTAACCGAAATTTTTAAGATCTCTATCGTTCTTTCTCCAGTCTTTTTTTACTTTTACAAATAAATTTAAGTGAATTTTTTTGGTGAAAAACTTTTCCAGGTCCAATCTTGCTTCTGTTCCAACTTTTTTGATAGCCTCTCCTTTGTGCCCGATAATAATTCCTTTCTGAGTATCTCTTTCTACATAAATAATAGAGTCGATAAAAATAATTCCTTCTTTCTCTTTGAACTGTTCTGTGACTACTTCTACAGAGTATGGAATTTCTTTATCATAATTCAGAAGGATTTTCTCACGGATTGCCTCGTTTACGAAGAATCTTTCGGGTTTATCCGTGTACTGATCTTTATCGTAATAAGGAGGGTTCTCAGGAAGTAAAGATTTTATTTTAGGTAAAATGATCTCTGTATTAAAGGCATTCAATGCCGAAATAGGCAGAATTTCAGCCTTCGGAATTCTGTTGTGCCATTCTTCTACTAGTTTCTCAAGACCTGCCTGATCAGTCTGGTCTACTTTATTTAATAAAAGAAGTACGGGTACAGGGATTTTATTTAATTTATCAATTAAAAATTCTGATGGTTCCGCTTTATCGGTAACATCTACAATAAACAGGAAAACATCAGCATCCTGTAGAGAGTCCTTTACAAAATCCATCATTTTTTCCTGCAGCCCGTATTTTGGGTCCAATACTCCGGGAGTATCAGAAAATACAATCTGAAGATCATCTTCATTATAAATACCAAAAATTCTGTGACGGGTTGTCTGCGCTTTCTGCGTTACAATCGCCAACTTCTCTCCCATTAATTGGTTTAGCAAGGTCGATTTTCCCGCATTGGGCTTTCCAACTATATTTACAAATCCAGCTTTGTGCATAAAAATAATATTACAAAGCGCAAAGTTAGTAAAACAAAATTGGTCTTTACGGCTAATGTTGAAAGATTTAAAATAAAAAAGCCTTCCCAATTAAGGAAAGACTTTCTCTGGAAATGAAATTGAACTAAATGATATGATTTTTCATAAATTTTAAACTGCCACGAGCCAATTCCTCAGCATCGTGTGGAGATTTCTGCCATAAAGAAACCATTTGCTGCATTCCGGGAATGGAAGAAGAAAAGTTTTCTAAAACCAGATTCCCCTCAAAATTGATTTCTTTTAAAGCTTTAAAAAATTCGTTCCAGTTTACAGCACCTTCACCAAGCATTCCGCGGTGAGATTCTGTCATGTGAACGTGTTTTAACTTGTTTCCTGCAAGAATGATCGGATCAAAAAAATTATTTTCCTCAATATTCATGTGGAAAGTGTCCAAATGAAGGAATAAATTATCTCTTCCTGTTTTTGAGATCAGATCTAAAACATTTTTTGCAGTATTACAAACATAAGTTTCGTAACGGTTGATAGGTTCAATTGCAATGTTTACGCCTTTTTCTTTGGCATAATCTGCAACTTTACTCCAAACTTCAACAATAATTTCAGCTTCATTTTCAGTTAAAGGATTCCCCGAAAACGCTCCGATTCCGCCATGAAGAACACCTCCTAAAAAATTTGTTTCTAATTCTGAGGTCTTGTCTACAGCCTGTTTCATTAACCTTTCTGCAACTTTAGGATAGAAAGCAATGTGAGCATCTTTTGGAAGATTTAATGAGCAAACAACATCAAGATTATTGTCTTTAAGCTGCTGCTTTACTTCTTTAGCATTGAATTCCATTGACGGAGGAAGCAGAATTTCAATTAAATCAAAACCTGCTTTTCCCGTTTTTTCTATCGCATACTTTCCGGCTTCAGAATTCCAGTTTGGGGTGATCCATGAAAGAAGTGAAGCTCCAAATTTTACATTCATTATAATTATTGATTTTTAATTATTCATTTAAAATACCCACCACTCAGTTCGTACGCCAAAGTAAGTTCCGAATCTTTTCGCTCCCGATTGTTGCAAAAATGGAGAATAAAGACTGTTCATCGCCTGATCGTTGTATCTTGAAAATTCCGCGATCAATCTGATGTGTGGTCTTGCCCAAACGCTTCTTTCAGCAGTAGGAACCAATGTTGGAGCTAAAACTAACTTTGTCATTGATGCAGGATCCTGAGTTCCGTCTTTTCTTGTTGCAAAATGCAATTCGGAAACAATATGGAACCAGTTATTGAAATAATAAGTTGCTCTTAAACCTGTATTAAATTCAGATTTTTTATTGAAGATTTCACGGTTATAATAATCGACAGCTTTATTATCACTGTTTGCTCCACCTTTACTTTGAGTATAAACAGCATAAGCATTTACAGACCATCTATCAGAAAGATTTAACAAAATATGTTCAACCGCAGTTAAAGAGTACGCGCCTTTATAAGTCTTTGTAACTTCATCTGGAGCTCCATAAGTTCTCCATGTTTGGGTATTTCCGCCATCTCCACCGTTTGCAATTCCGCCTCCGTATCTCAAGGAAATTTGGTTAAAAGATCCCGGAAGTTTTGTTTTTAAATCTGTATTTAATTTTGCTCCCAAAACCCAGCCTTTATCTGACGGATAATTTTCCTTAGAATTTTTTCCAGATTTATCTACATTATGAAATTCCGCAAGAAGTTTCAGTTTATGATCGCCATTTTTAAACGGAATAGTATGTTCCAAAACAAATACTTCTCTTTGTCTGTAAATCAAACTTTTTGTACCGCTGATCACATTCGTATAAGAATAGGGTGTAGAATTACTCGCTGCCGTGTCTATCGCTGCCGGAAAAAACATGGAAAAGCTTGTATTTTTATGTTTTACTCCCCAACCTGTCGCCGAATGATCATCAAAATAAAAATAATCTGCAATATGTACATCATTAAATCTCAACCATCTGGATCCTGCCCAAACATCCCAATCACTTCCCATGATATTTCTTGCTTCAACGAAAGCTTCCGGTAAAGCAACGATCATTCCCTGATTAGATTTCGAATCTACGTTTCCTAAAAATGTTCCGCCAGAATAGAAACTTAATCTCGCCTGCATATCAATTTTAGTACTTTTTGTACTGTCGCCACCTGCAACAGGAGTGAAATGAAAAGCCGGTAGGAAATCTACATAGTCCCCCTGATCCATTCTTCCTCCCAAAGAACCTTGATTATTAAGATTTAATTGCCTACCTGTACGCCCATCCGCATTCGGGGAATAAGCCGCACCGATCCTACCCGTTGTTCCAAAAGAGAATTTTTTATTGGTAATGATGATTTGCGCATTTAAAATTTGACTAGCAATTAGTAAAAGCCAAAAACTATATTTAAAAACATTTGTGTTCATATTCTACTTCAGAGTTTTTGGTTTGTAAAATTTTAAAGCAAAAATGATAATGATCACATAACAGATAATTGGCAATAAGTACGCATGAGCAACGTCTGTTTCTGCAATTTTACCCATAATTGGTGGGAAAATTGCTCCTCCGAACATCGCCATTACCAAGAAAGATGATGCCTGCTGAACCTTATTACCCAATCTTTTAAGGCCAAGACTGAAAATCGTTGGATACATTACGCTTAAGAATAAATTCAACATAATTAAACTAATGAATGATACCCATCCGAAACTTTGAGAAATAATAAGACAAAGCACAATATTACAAGCTGTAAAAATTGCTAAAAGCTTATTAGGTGCAATATATTTCATTAAAAACGTTCCAACAAAACGTCCAATCATCATCATTGCCATACTTAAAGAGAAATAATATGAAGCCTGAGTTTCCTGAAGATGCATTTTTTCAACTCCGTAGTTGATAAAGAATGCCCATGTTCCGCCTTGTGCTGCAATATTGAAAAACTGAGCAGCAACTGCAAAAATAAAGTGTCTTTGCTTCCAAAGCGGAGCATTTGGATCGCTGTCGTGGTGGTGATCTTCACCTGTTGTATGTTCCAACATTTCAATTTCTTCCGCGTGAGGATCTTTTAAACTTGGAACTTTAATGAAAAAGAAAATAATAGTAATTACTAAAATCACGATTCCGATCCATGCATACAAACTTTTCACAGAATCCAAAGAGTTATCTTCCTGACCTGCTCCAAAGATGAAAAAACCACCCAACAAAGGTCCGATAATCGCTCCCAATCCGTTGAATGACTGAGCGAAATTCACTCTCTGGTCACTCGTTCTCTCATCACCTAACGCCGCAACGAAAGGGTGAGCAACAGTTTCTAAAGTCGCCATCCCCATCGCAAGGATAAATAGTGCAACTCTAAAGAAATCAAAAGACATATTGTTTGCTGCAGGAATAAAAAGGAAACATCCGCCCGCAAACAATGACAATCCCAAAATAACGCCTAATTTATACCCAAATTTTTTCATGAAAAGTCCCGCAGGAATTCCCATCAAAGCATACGCTCCGAATATTGAAAGCTGTACCAATCCGGATTTTGATTTGGAAATACTAAGCACATTTTGGAAGTGCTTGTTCAATACATCTCCCATCGTCAGGGCAATAGCCCAGAAAAAGAACAGGGAGATCACGAAAGAGAATACAACAAGGTATTTCTTTTCAGTAAATTTAGCTGAATTCATAAGTGTGTTTTTAGAATGTTAAAAGTTTATTGATAAGTTCTAATTTTTAAATTTTTGAAATTCTTCATACTCATAATCCGGGCAAGCGCCTGATTTTGAAGTTATAAAAGCACCAAGAGAAATTGCTTCCGTCATAATTTCTTCCGGACTTTTCCCCTGAACTCTTTTAGAAATAAAACCTGCAAGAAAAGCATCTCCACTTCCTACTGTGTCTGCAATTTTAATCGGAACAGCTTCAAATCCATAATTTCTGTCTCCAACGAAATATCTAGCCCCTTTACTTCCTTTTGTAAGTACAATTTCTTTGATATCAAAGTGATTTTGAATGAAAGTTACACTCTCATCTTCGCTGATATATTCTTCGCTTAAGAACTCCATGATTTGTCTCATTTCAGCTTTATTCATTTTTACGATATCGGCTTTGTGTAAAAGCTCTTTAATCAAATCAATATCAATGAATGGCGGTCTGAAATTAACATCGAAAATTTTAAGTTTTGCGAATTCTATAAGCTTTAAAAGTGTTTCTTTAGACTTTGGATTTCTTGCAGAAAGACTTCCGAAAACAAAAGCTTCGGCATTAGCTATCAATTCTTTATGTTCAGGTAAAAATTCGATATAATCCCAAGCTACATGATTTACAATATCATAAGTTGCTTCATTATGTTCATCAATTTTTGCAATTACAGTACTTGTAGGATGTTTATTATCAAGCTGAATGTATTCTGTGGTTAATCCCCATCCTTTTATTTGGTCTGTCAGTTTTCTACCAAGATCATCGTTCCCGATTCTGCTTAGCATTTTAACATCAGTTCCCATTTTGTATACATTGTATGCAACATTGAAGGGCGCTCCCCCCTCTCTGGTACCTTCTGGAAATATATCCCAAAGAACTTCACCAAAACAAACTACATAAAGATTTTCTTTTATCATAAGCTTAAACGTTTAATTTATTCGTAAAATTTTTACCTCTCCGATTTCTTATTAATCAATTTTGCAGGAAAGGTTATTTTTCTACCTCCAACGGTATAATTATCAATCTGAGCATCAAGAATTTTCACCGCTTCTCTTGCCATTTCCATTAGAGGTTACTGCACAAAACTAATCTCAGTTGGAAAAAGGCTGTACGCTTCTGTCTGATCAAAAGCAATTACCGATACATCTTGCGGAACTTTAATATCTTTTTGATTTAAGAACTTCACCAAAACAAACTGCATGAAAATTTTCTTTCATCATAAGCTTAAACGTTTAATTATTCGTAAAATTTTTATCTCTCCGATTTCTTATTAATCAATTTTGCAGGAAAGTTTATTTTTCCACCTCCAACGGTACATCTTGTGGAACTTTAATATCTTTTTGATTTAAGAACTTCACCAAAACAAACTGCATGAAAATTTTCTTTCATCATAAGCTTAAACGTTTAATTTATTCGTGAAATTTTTATCTCACCGAATTCCTATTAATCAATTTTGCAGGAAAGGTTATTTTTCTACCGTCAACGGTATAATTATCAATCTGAGCATCAAGAATTTTCACTGCTTCTCTTGCCATTTCCATTAGAGGTTGTTGCACAAAACTAATCTCAGTTGGAAAAAGGCTGTACGCTTCTGTCTGATCAAAAGCAATTACCGATACATCTTGTGGAACTTTAATGTTTTTTTGATTTAAATAGCTCAATCCTGCAATCCCAAGCTTATTGCTTGAAAAATATAAAGCTGTTTTTTTTGAAAGATCTAAAGTTTCATCAAGTCCTTTATAAATTTCTTCTCTGATATTATTGATACCAATCAATAACTTTTTATACTGAATATCAGCCGTGGAGATACGTTTGTCAAATCCTTCCTTTCTGTCTAACAAATGAGGAAGCTTGGTATCATATCCGATATAGATGATCTCTTCGAAATTTTTCTCAACCAAAAATTCGCAAATGCTTTCCGAAATCTCAGAATTATTGATCATAATTCCGGGAATATTTACATTTTTAAGATAACGGTCAATCGTTACGATAGGATATTCTTCTTTTAACAGTTTTAAAACCGCTTCATCAGAGTCTACAACTGGCGCCAGAATCATCCCATCTACCTGCTGCTCAGAGAAAAGCTCTGTTAATTTCCTGAATTTTTCAGGATTTTCATCAGAACTTCCAATAAGCAGTGTATAACCAAGTTTCATGGCTTCATCTTCAATATTCCTTGCTATATTTGAATAAAAATCATTCGAAATATCTGCTAAAATAAGTCCTATCAGCTTACTTTCACTCATTTTAAGACTTTTTGCAATCTTATTGGGAGTATAATTAATCGTTTCAGCCACTTCAAGAATTTTCACTTTTGTGGCCTCACTTATTCTGCTTCCTTCTTTTTTATTTAAAACATAGGAAACGGTTGCAACAGAAACTCCTGCAATTCTCGCTATGTCCTTAATGGAAGCTCTCTTCATATTATTTTATCAGTTTATGGTACAAAAGTATCTTATAAAATATAAACAAAACAATAGTCGTATTTTTTTGGCTATCTGGAAAATTATTGTATTTTCGCCTCTTTTTAAATTCTAGAATTAAATAAAATATAAAACATTAATTATAAACAACTTAAACAATTTGATTATTGATATTAATTTAATGTTAACCAAAAATTACATCTTCTGATGTTAATTTAGTTATATTTTTGGTTAAACGTTTAGATTGTTAATTTTTAATATATTTTGAAAATAATTTAAAATATGGCAAAAATATCCTCTTATTTAACCATTTAAAACCAATACTTTTGAATATTAGAATTCATCTTTATGAATATAGACCAGATTCTGGACCAGATTTACCTTCTTCCTGAGGCATCAAAAAACAGTTTAAAAGAACGTATCACAGAGGTTTCTCATCCTAAAGGCTTTTGCCTGATGGAAGCTGATAAAGTGATTCCGTACCTCTATTTTATAAGAAAAGGAATTGCGCGTGCATACTCTTCAACAGCTGAGAATGATATTACGTTCTGGTTCGGAAGTGAGGGCCAGTGTATTCTTTCTATGAAAAGCTATGTAGAGGATAAACCCGGCTATGAAAGCATCGAATTGCTGGAAGACTGTGATCTGTACAGAATGGAAACAGAAAGTCTCAGAAAACTATTCAATGAAGATATTCATATTGCCAACTGGGGAAGAAAACTAGCAGAAGCAGAAATGATAAAATCTGAAGAACTGATTATTTCAAGACAGTTCAAAACTTCTTTGGAACGCTATAAAGACATTATCACCTATCAGCCTGATTTACTCAAAAGAGTTCAGCTTGGTTATATTGCTTCTTATCTTGGGATTACCCAGGTAAGTTTGAGCAGAATCCGGGCTGAGATTAAATAATTTTTGATTTTGAGGATGGAAGCTGGATGATGGAAGAAGGAAGTTATGATAGTCCATTAAGGAATCTTGCTCATTTTTATTTATTAATGATTCTACGAACTTTATCTAAAAAATGTTTACTAATTATCATATGAGACAATAACATCCATCTTCATTCTTCCAGCTTCCAACTTTAGGTTTTAAGAATTGAAAGATTTAAAAAGTCTTATGTTTTGGCTAAAGCCAAAGGAATGATTGTTTATATTGAAAGCGGACTAAAGTCCGCCCCTATTGATATTGATATTGATATTGATATTGATATTATGTCTGCAGTTCTTTCTTCCAGCTTCCAACTCCCATCTTCCTTCTTTGCCGCCGTCTTCATTTTTTAACAATTGTAAAATTTTTTCTCCTTACAAATCCTGAACTTTGCTGTAGAAAAATTTAAAAAATGAATTGGATCATATTAGTTATCGCGGGATTATTTGAAGTTGCCTTTGCATCATGTCTGGGAAAGGCAAAAGAAACTTCCGGAACGGAATCCTATTATTGGTATGCAGGCTTTCTGGTAACATTGACTATCAGTATGGTTTTACTGATCAAAGCGACTCAAACACTGCCCATCGGTACGGCTTATGCGGTATGGACGGGAATTGGGGCTGTAGGAACGGCTTTAATGGGAATTATCTTCTTTAAGGATCCCGTTAGTTTTTGGAGGGTGTTTTTTATTGTAACCCTTATTGCTTCTGTAGTAGGCTTGAAAGCTGTGTCTTCATCACATTAGAAAAGTGCATGCATTTCTATCTATATTTAAAAATGGAAACCGTCTTCGCAATGAAGGCGGTTTTTTATTTTATAGGGTTGAATATCTATTTTTCTTATTTATACTTTTACCTTGAAGCAAAAGTATACAAAAGTTCAAGACTGGAAACATCCACTAAAAATTTAAATCGACTCTTATAAGCATTCAACCTTTTACTGGTAATTCTTCATATAAAAACCCGTTTCAGTAGTTGAAACGGGTTTTGTTTTATTTTTTATATACTAAAGGTAAGATCTCATTATGCCTTAACCCGTATTTTTTTATTTCATCTTCCGGAAACTTCTGGGAGTAGAAATTTGGTTCTGTTTCAAAGCCTGCCTTTCTTAAACGGTCAAAATAATCCATTCCATACCAACGGACATGATCATATTGTCCAAAGTGTTTCTGGCGTTCTTTAGGATCTTTGATGGTAAAATCTTCATAGGTTTTCTCCAAAGAATTTTTCATCGGAACCTGAAGAATTCCCCACCCTCCTGGCTTCATTACTCTGTACAGCTCACTCATTGCCTTTGCATCATCTTCGATATGTTCCAGAACATGGTTACAGAAAATAATATCGAACGTTTCATTCTCAAAAGGTAAGTCCAGAATATCAGCCTTCACATCAACAATCGGAGAATATAAGTCTGCCGAAATATAGTTCAGATTACTCATTCTCTTGAACTTCCTTAAAAATTCCTGTTCCGGAGCAATATGCAGAACTTTATAATTTTTAATGAAAAAATCAGTTTCGTTCTGAAGATACAGCCACATCTGGCGGTGTCTCTCCAGACTTAATGTTCCGGGAGAAAGAGCATTTTCTCTCTGTTTTCCATATCCATACGGAAGGAATTTCCTGTAAGATCTTCCGTCAATAGGGTCAAAGAATTGATCTCCTTTGAAAAACTGATAGATAAGCGGTCTTGCCCAAATGCTCATCTTAATAAGCATCGGACGTGGTATTTTATTCAGTAAAAGCTTCGTTAACTTTTTCATTAAAAATCCAGTTGGAACTGCTTTTCTTCATCACTTACAATCCCTAAAGCTTCATACACATATTCAAATGTTGAAAGCAATACCGGCTTACCATTGATCACCGCTACATCATGTTCAAAGTGAGCAGATGGCATATTATCCAACGTTGTTACCGTCCAGCCATCGCTATGGAATTTCACTTTCTCTGTTCCAAGATTGATCATGGGCTCAATAGCAATTGCTAAACCGTCTTTAATTATTTTTCCACTTCCCTGTCTTCCGTAGTTAGGAACCTGTGGATCTTCGTGCATTTTTCTTCCCAAACCGTGTCCTACAAGCTCTCTTACCACTCCATATCCTTCTTTCTCACAATGAGCCTGAATTGCATGGGAGATATCTCCTATTCTTTTTCCTCTGACACATTGCTCAATACCTTTGTAAAGAGATTCTTTGGTAACCTGAAGCATCTTCTTTACCTCCGGCTTCACTTCTCCAATTTCAAAAGTATACGCATGATCTCCTACGAAACCGTTAAGAATAGCCCCACAGTCTACAGAAAGAACATCTCCTTCTTTTATTTCTTCCTTATTTGGAAAACCATGAACTACCTGCTCATTTGGAGAGATACACAAAGAGTTTGGAAATCCTCCATATCCTAAAAATGCAGGTTCAGCACCATGATCTTTAATAAAATCATGAGCCAATTTATCCAAATATAAGGTTGTAATCCCTGGTTTAATTTCTTTTGCCAACATTCCCAATGTTTTAGAAACCAAACGGGCGCTCTCCTTCATCAGACGTAATTCGTCTATCGTTTTTAATTGAATCATTGTATATAGATGTTAGATATTAGATGTTAGAAGCCAGATACAGCGTTACGCTTATTTTGCTTCCCATCATCTTATGAACTTTCTATCATAAATTATAAAAATCAGAAGCATTTGATATTAAAAAACTAACATCTCAAATCTAGCTTCTACCTTCTATATCTTACCAGAAAAGTCCTTTTTTCTTTTCTTTTTTAAGTTTTGAATAGGCAAGAACTTCTTTTCCTTCTACACGGAATTCTATTCTTTCCTGAATAATATTGTAGATCTCACCCCAGCCTGGGAATCCACCTAAATTTCTGTCGTCAATGAACCAGTCTGCATCTAATTTTCTGGATTGAGTCTCAGAGTCAAAAACTTCTCCTTCAAAGCTTGAATTCACTGCATAAAATTCTATTCCGTTTTTTTTGCAAAATTCTACGGCTTCATCTAATGTTTTTCCGTGTCTGTAAGTCCAAAGAATAAGTCTGAAACCTTCGGCCTGGAGTCTTCTTAATGTTTCGAAAGCAAAAGTTTTCGCTTTTCCAATTGCCGGGTAAGCGTCATCTACAATCGTTCCGTCAAAGTCAACAGCAATCTTTTTATTATTTAACATTTTGTTTTTTTTAGCTTTTGCAAAGATAAGAAATAAAAAGAGTGCCCAAAAGAAAGGCACTCAATACTTTTATAATTTAAATAATATGTAAATCAATTATTTCTTTACCCAGCTGAACTGAAACTGAAGATCTGGAGTAGAAACCCTGTCTGTGATCTTCTGTAGTCTTGCAGGAAGCTTCATCAGATATTCCTGAGCTTTTTCTGCTTTTTCTGTAAGTCCTTTCACATGCTCAATTTTCCATTCATCTAAAAGGTCTTTCATGATATTGATATAATCATGACCAGTGTATACCATACATCTTTGTGCTGCATCTGAGAAATGTCCCCAAAGTTCTCCTGCCTTCTGCCCTGATTGTCTCATCAGGTGAGCCGGCATTACAATCTTCTTACGCATCATATCTTCGAAGGCAAGAATCATTTCTGAAGGGTCTATTTCAAGAATTTTAGCAACGAAATGTTTGTATGCTTTAGCGTGTCTTGCTTCATCTGCAGCAATTACCCCACACATTTTTGCCAGTTTTCCGTTTCCGGATTGTTTTGCAAGCGTCCCTACTCTTCTGTGAGAAATATTGGTTGCTGTTTCCTGGAAGCTTGTGTAGACGAAATTTCTATACGGATCCATACTTGTTCCCAAGTCGAAACCATCATTGATCAGGTATTGAGTCGTAATTTCTACTTCTCTCATGTTTACTCTTCCACACAGATAAAGATATTTGTTTAATAAATCTCCGTGTCTGTTTTCTTCTGCAGTCCATGCTCTTACCCAATTGGCCCAACCTAATTTTCCTTCCTGATTGATTCCATCAACTCCCATCAACCAAGACTCATAAGAAGGAAGTGCTTCTTCTGTGATACAGTCTCCAATCAGTGTTACGAAAAGATCATAAGGCATTTCACGAGCAAAAGTCTGAATTTCTTCTAAATCGTGTTTGAATTCATCACTTGAAGGATCTGGTAAATAATCGGAAGGCTGCCAGATTTTTTCAATTGGCGTTAAAAATTTATCAAGAAAAGAACCTACTTCCTTTTCCAATATTCCCATTACTTCTTTCCTTACAAGCTTTTGATACATTTTACTATTCAGTTTTAAGTTACAAAGATATGATTTATTTATTATTTAGCGCATAATAAAGTATGCAAGTCATACCTTATCTGACATAAGTCATAAAAAAAATGCCGCTACAAAAGTATAACGGCATTCTTTTAACAATATTATTGAATTTTAGTTAACTAAAACTTCTCCTGTCATTGTATCTGGTATTTTAACCCCCATTACATTAAGGATTGTAGGGGCTACATCTCCTAATTTTCCGGGCTTTAGGTTCCAAGTATGCTCTTTATCCATTACGATAAAAGGAACCAGATTTGTTGAGTGCTGGGTATTAGGAGTTCCGTCTGCGTTGATCATTACATCAGAGTTTCCGTGGTCTGCAAGAATGAAAACAGCATATCCGTTTTCATAAGCAGCTGTTGCTACTTTTTCAATACACTGGTCTACAACTTCAGCAGCTTTTACAGCAGCTTCAAAAACCCCTGTATGCCCTACCATATCTGTATTGGCAAAATTTAAGCAAACAAAATCAGCAGTTCCCTGTTCCAATTCTGGTACGATGGCATTGGTAATATCATAAGCTGACATTTCCGGCTTTAAATCATACGTAGGAACATCTTTTGGACTTGGGCACAGCAGTCTTCTTTCCCCTTCAAATTCTTCTTCTCTTCCTCCTGAGAAAAAGAAAGTAACGTGAGGATATTTTTCAGTTTCTGCAATTCTGATCTGGGTTTTTCCATTTTTTTCAAGAATTTCACCCATTGTTTCCGTCAATACATTTTCGTCAAAAACGACCTGTACATTCTGAAATGTCTTATCATAGTTTGTCAGGGTGACATAATAAAGATTCAGCTTTTTCATGGAGTACTCCGGGAAATCTTTCTGGGAAAGAACTTCTGTAATCTCTCTACCTCTGTCTGTACGGAAGTTGAAACAGATCACCACGTCATTATCAATGATTTTTGCTACCGGAACTATATTTCCTGTCGCTGTCGTATTCATTAAAATAATGGGTTTCAGGAACTCATCGGTCACATTATTATCATAAGAAGCCTTAATCGCTGCCAAAGCATCCGTTGTTGGCTCTCCTATTCCTTCTACAAGGGCATCATAAGCCAGTTTTACACGTTCCCATCTCTTGTCTCTGTCCATCGCATAGTATCTTCCTACTACTGTTGCCAGTTTTCCTGTAGTCGCTTCCATATGCTTCTGAAGCTCATCAATAAATCCAAATCCTGAATGCGGATCACAGTCTCTACCATCGGTAAATGCATGAACAAAAACGTTGTCATTCAAACCAAAGTTTTTTGCGGCAGTCAGTAATCCTTTTAAGTGATTGATATGTGAGTGTACTCCTCCATTGGAAACCAATCCGATAAAGTGTATTTTTTTATTTTCTCTTTTGGCATATTCAAAAGCATCCTGAATCACTTTTTCCTGGCCCAGTGTTCCGTTTTCAACAGCCATGTTGAGTTTAACAAGGTTCTGGTAAACGACTCTCCCGGCTCCCAGGTTCATGTGTCCTACTTCAGAATTTCCCATCTGCCCCGCTGGTAGTCCCACAGCCAGACCACTTGCTTCAAGTGTAGTATGTGGAAATTTTTTGTAACAGCTGTCTATGAATGGTGTATTTGCTTTGTCTATTGCAGAAACGTTAGGGTTTGTTCCCAATCCCCATCCGTCAAGAATTGCCAGTATTGCTTTTTTTGACATTTTGTAAAACTTTTGTTGTACAAATTTACCTAATTTCCTATGAATAGAAGAATTTGAAGTCTTGAATTTTATTGATGGCTGATCTTATTATCATAAAAGGGCAAAAGCTTTTTAACACTTAAGCTATTTTAAGTGACATGATGATTGCATAGAAGTTCACTTAAGTTGTGAAAAATCTCAGATTTTTTCTGATATCACAATGGGGTTGTCACCTCTATTCTACTCAGCTTTTTTACATTCCCGGAACCCTGTCAAGGTTTTAAACCTTGACAGGGTTGAAAAATTGAAATTTCGTTGGTTATTTCAGTCAATTACTCAGTAAATCTTTTTAATTTTGCGGTATGGATTTACGAGATCAATTGAAGAATCTTTTTCCTGATCATGATGAGCAGGATTTTGAGATGCCTGAAGAGCAATTCAAGCAGAAAGAGCCTTTGGTATGCAAGTTTGAGAAAAAAGGGAGAAATGGCAAGCCTGTGACGGTTGTTGAAGGTTGGGAAGGCAGTGAGGAAGAATTGAAAAAAATCTCAAAGAAAATAAAAACCACCCTGGGTATAGGCGGTTCTGAGAAGGATGGGACGATTATCATTCAGGGGGATAACCGTGATAAAATAATGAATATCCTTAAAGAAATGGGATATAAAACCAAACGTGTTGGCGGATAGATCTAGAAATAGATCTGGGTCTCCGGAAGTAAGGTTTTTAAATTTTCAATTGTAGATTTTTCTATAGGATTTCCTGTAAGAATCAAGGTTTTCAGGTTTTTCAGCTGTTTGATTTCTACAGGAATATCTTTCAGATTGTTATTGGCCAGATTCATGCTGACAATATTTTTCAGCCCTTTTACTTTGGGTGAAATTTCCGTGATATTATTTCCACTTACATTCAGAAATTCAAGATGCTGAGATTTGAACAGATTTTCCGGAAGCCTGGTGATTGAGTTCTGCTGCAGCTCAAGATATTTTAGATTTCTAGGAAAAGATAAATTCCCTAAATCATTGATCTGATTATCGGAAAGATTTAAAAACTTCAGATTTTTAATCTGATCAAGTCTATCTGCTATAAAGCTGATCTGGTTTCCCTGAAGATTAATCTCTTCCAGCGTCGGAATTTCCATTAAGGCTTCGGGAAAGGTATTCAGGTTGTTGGCATCGAAATGTACTACCTTTAAGTTCTGAAGCTTTGCAAGATTAGGATTAATGCTTGTCAGGCTGTTCAGATTCATTGAAAAAGTGGTCAGTTTCTTAAGATTACTTACCTCATCCGGAATATATTTAATGCTGTTTTCATTCACATTTAAAATTTCCAGCTCTTTTAATGCAAAGAGTTCCTGATCCATCTTTTCAAGCTTATTGGCCATGATATTCAAAAAGAATAATGATTCCAGCTTAACGATCTGAGGAGGAAGATTAAAGAGACCTTTCTCTCTGAAACTCATACTGTAGACCGTTTTTTTACTGTTTAAAGCATCTTCGACATTGGTAAAAGTGGGATACTTCACCGGATCAATCTGTGCTTTGATCTGGGAAAGTGAAAGAATGGAAATAAGTAAGAAAAGCTTTTTCATAAAGATAAAACGTCTGCCAGCAACCGAGGCTGCCGACAGACAAGAATTATAAATAATTTATTTCTTTAAAAGTTTAACAGTTTTCTGGAATCCTCCTTCTGCTTCAATATTTAAAACTAAAACACGGGATCCTTCTAACTGTTGAGTGAAATCAAGGTCTAATACTTTGTTTGTCCCATTGAATTTCTTCGTATAAACGATTTTCCCATCCATGCTGTAAGCTGTCACAGAAATATCTTTCAATCCTTTTGGTGAATTGATTTTTACGATTCCGGAAGTTGGGTTAGGGGCTACTGTTACTGTATTTTCTGCAGTATGGTTGTCAATAGTTCCTAAAGAACCTTCAATTCCTAAGTTATTTTTAAGTGCAATTACGATTGTTGCTGATTTTCCTTTATAATCAATGGTATTCCCTGTTGCATCAATATCTGTAGAGATCGTTGAATCCGGATGCTGAATAGAGAAGAAACCAAATTTGTGATCAGGGGTAAATGTCAATCCTGTAGGTTCTGAACCTGCCGGCATAGAAGCAAATAATCTTACTTTAGGGTTGGTCTGTGTATGATCCGGAGCAATTACCCAGATATAGTTTTTACCTCCATCCTGAAGTACCCAAAGGTTTCCAAGTTCATCGAAAGTAAGGTTGTCATTTCCGTCTCCCCAAGCTTCAGATTTCGTTCCCTGAGCGGTATTGAAAGAATATACAGAAGAACCTCCTCCTACAAATGTTTCTACCTGAGAAGCTGTAGTTCCGTTATCCTGAAGACGATATACTCTGTCTAATCCTTTTGCGGTAAAATAGATTTTTCCATCCAACGGGCTGATGTCAACATCTTCTACTCCGTTGAATTTTGTTCCTCCTACTGATAAAGCATTATTATTAGTATTGTTCTGATCGGCTTTTTCTTTATTCGGAACCTGAACCCAAGTTGCTGTAGTTCCTACCGGATCTCCTGCCGCAGATAATCCCTGATCTAATTTTAGAACATAAAGGTTTCCTGAAGAAAGATCATTGGGAGTATCCATTACATATTTGTACACCATATGAGTACCTCCATCTTCCCCATAGTAAGCCACAGTTCCAGCATTGTTGATCACCACGTTTTCATGGTTCATGATCCCCATCTGCCAAAGCTTGCCTTTTGTCCCGTTAGTGTTTTTAGAGATAACCTGAGCAGTAGCCGGGTCTATTTCTACCAACCATCCGTAATCTTTATATCCATCATTGTTCACATCATTGGAAGTAACAGATTCTTCTGCTGTCACTATTGTTCCCCAAGGAGTAACTCCTCCTGAACAGTTTCTGATGGTTTGTACCAGACTTGGATCTGAAAAGCTTACCGCTCTAGATTTTGTCAGCTGCCAAAGCTTTGAAGTAGCATTATAGTTGATCTCTGCCATGGTAACTCCTCCAGGATTTGTTTCATGGTTTACAGAAAGATATCCGTTGGTACTGCTTCCTGCTTTTGCAACATACCCTGTAAAGTCATTCTGGCCTCCTACGAATCCTCCTCCTTCAGTATAGCTGTCCCCTTCTTTTAGAATAAGCTGGTATTTATGTTCAGCAGGGATAATCAGTTTGTTGGTCTGTGCTGTAGGTACAATTGAAGTAAAACAGCTGATATGAGTTCCGTTACAAGATACAGGAATAGTTGTATTGGTGGTTGTTTTCAGATAAGCATCAATTCTTAAATCTGAACTGGTTACACTTCTGTTATGTAATTCAACAGAGATTCTGTTGACACCGTTTACAAATTTTGATTTTGGAATAGAAAAAAGATTATAAACACTCTCTGCTGCCCCGTCAATAGTAGTCGTTGAGAAAGTATTAAATGTAACCGTACCTGCAGGCATGTTATCTCTAACTACTTCTTCACCGTTAAGGTATACTATGATACCATCATCTCTCATTACCCCAAGCTCCATATTATCGGAAAGTGTTGAAAGATCTACGGTAAAGTCTTTAGCAAAATAAGCTGTAGTAAGCCCGGAATTGATCGTTGTAGTTACAGGATCTCCATATCCTAGTGGACCATCTCCTACCGACCATGTTGAAATGTCATAGGTTTTAGCATTCCATCCGGCTGGCTGAGCCTGATTGTTATCTTTGTAGTTCCAAGACGCATTCTTGTTGAATATAAAGGTCTGCGCCTGAATACCAGAACTGGCAAGTACAGCCAAAGCTCCTATTGCTAGTAGTTTTCTTTTCATTTCTTATTAGATTTATTAGACGTTGCAAAACTATTTTTTTAAAGCTTTCCCTCTGTTAATAGGACTTTAAATATAAATCAGCCAATATTAAATTATCAAAAACCTAATGTTAAGGGGATTAATTTTTTATTAAATAATGCGGGGTTCGGGTTGCGAGGTGCGGGGGGAGTTGGAGAGTTGGAGGGTTTGAGAGTTTTAGAGTTAGAGAGGCGAGTTGTCGGATTTCGGGATATGTTTTGTATGATGGTGAGTTTCGGGATTCGAAATGGAGGAAATTTTGATGCTGATTAGAAGAAATACAGGAATGATGAGCTTTAAACAAGCTGCTTATCTTTTATTTTTATTTAATCTTACATTTCAATCTGAATCTCCCAATCACATAATTATCTCCTGCATCCCAAACTCTCTAACCCTCCAACTCTACAACTCTCAAACCCTCCAACATAGCTACCTATTTCGCTTTACTCACATCGGTAAGAGCATTCAGAAAGGATATAATCTGTTTCATTTCTGTTTCTGTGAGGTTTAACTTATCCGCGGCCAGGGTTTGGTTTTTCATTTTTAATCCTAATCCTTCTCCACCTCCTTCATTATAAAAATCCAGAACTTCTTCCAATGTGTTGAAAGCTCCATTATGAAAATAGGGTTTGGTAAGGGCAATATTTCTCACTGTTACCGTTTTGAAAGAATAGTCGTAAATCCATGATTTCTCCTTTTTCACAGGACTGTTTCCCCTTCCTAAATCCTGATCAAGTTCCACAGGAAGCTGTTTGATCGGTCTGGTCGTTATTCCCAGTACTTCAGATTCATTTTCATTAAAAAATGGGGGCACCAGTCCTGAAAAGTGAGGCGCAAAGTGACAGGTTGCACAATTGGCTTTTCCCATAAACAGATTGAATCCTTTTTTCACATCATCAGACACCTCTTTTTCATTCCTCATAAAGCGGTCAAAGTCGCTGTCAAACGAATACAATGAAGCGACATATGAACTTAATGCTTTGGAAAAATTCTCTTTGCTGATCTTTCCGTCTTTGAAAGCGGTACGGAATGCTTTTTTATATTCAGGTTTTGTTTTTAGCTTCTGAATAATGCTTTCATAGCTTGTGTTGAATTCCTGATCATTATAAATAACGTGTTCTGCCTGCTGCTCAAGATAAAAAGCACGGAGGTCATAGAAAAACCTCTTGGCAAAAACAGCATTATATAAAGAAGGTGAATTTCTCAAAACTGTTTTTCCTTCTACATTGCTTTGTGATTTTGCTTTAAGATCTGTAAAGGCGTTTTCCTGAAGATGGCAGGTTGCACAGCTCATTTTTCCGTTACCACTCAAATTCTGGTCATAGAAAATAGATTTCCCAAGGTTTCGGAGGTCAGGGTTATCTTCTGAAGATTTCAATAAGGTATAAAAATATGGATCTAAAAAATCACTGCTGAAAAAGTTTTTATTTCCAACATTCCAGCCGGAAAATTCTTTCAGATCATCAGGTCTTCCGTCCCATTTTCCTAATTCTTCATACAATGGCTGTATGTATTTTTTATAAAATTCAATTCTGTCAAAAGTTTCAAAATCGGTATTTTTTGAAAGATAACTGATTGCTTCTGTTAAAGTCTGATTGGCTTTTTCAGTATTATAATTTTTAAAATAAGGATCATCATTAATATATTTCTGCATCCCTGAAAGCGCATGGCTTGTCTCCTCAGAAATGTTCAAAGATCCGGGAGTATCAAAACCTGACACTCCAAGTGAGTATATTCTGATCAGTTCTATCCTTAAGGGTAAAGTTCTGTTGTTTCCTTTACTCAAACCGTTTTTTAAAGCACTTAAATAAAACCCGGAATAGCTGTTGTATAAAAAGGCTGTAATGGTTTTAATCTTTTCTTTCTCATTTTCTGCCTCCTCTGAAAATATAAGTTCATCCAGCACCTGCAATCCTTCGGGAGGAAGTGTATATGCCGAAGTTCCCGCAGCTTCAATATGAAACAAAGGAGCTGCATTAAGGTGGGTTTTAGAAAATTCAGGATAATGGTAGGCGATATAGAATTCTATTTCCTTAAATGAATTTCTTGTACTGCTCAGGGATTTCTGTAATTCTTCAAGGGAAATGCGGTCTTCAGAGAACTTATCAACATCTGATTTCAGCTGCTCAAGCTTGCTTTTAAAGTCGGTTAATCCTTTATTGACAAATGTATTTTCACTTTCTATTCCTTTATAAACAGGATTAAAAGACATTACTGCAAATCCTATCAGAAGGATAATTACAAGCAGTGGGTAAGATCTCATTAATTTTTAGCGGCAAAAGTATTACTTTGATGTTATCTCAGTTTTAATAGCAGATTAAATAATGTTTATATTTCTGATACAATATTTTTTACTAATTTTAAACCCCGAAATCAAATTCATTATTCTAAAGGAAACGGTTTTTCAAAATACCGGTAAAAATAATGGCGGGAGATTATTGGGAGAGGATTTTTTTACATTAAATTCAACACATCAAAAAAACTAAGATAGTATTATGAAAACAAAACTATGGTTTGCTGTCACGGCAAGTTTCCTTTCTATGACTGCATTTTCACAGAAGAAAAAGCAACCGGAAAAACAATCCGGAAAGCAGCAGGAAATGGCTGTATATGCAGAGAAAAGAGGTTCTGATTATTATTTGGTCCGCCTTGAGAAGGATAAAGAAATTCCTAATGTTTATGTATATTCCAATGGGGTAACCAAACCTTATAAAACGTATACTGACCTTAACAATATCCTTATGGATTTCCCTGGAATGATGACTTCCAACAACTCCACAAAAGAAGAATTGGTTTCTATTCTTAAAAAAGATGATCATTTCTACGAAATCACTTCACAACGAAAAGATCCTAAAAACATTGAAAAAACTGTCGTTACTGTATACGAGGTCATGAACGGCCAGAAAAGGATTGTAGAAGAATATAATGACATCTACGAGGTTATGGCATCTCCTTACAAAGACGCTATTATGATTAATTAAAAAAAACAAAAAATATACATATTATGCTAAACAAACTTGCTGCCTCAGAACTTGTTCTGAATGAAGACGGAAGTGTATACCACCTGAATCTTCTCCCTGAAGATATTGCTGACAAAATCATCCTTGTAGGTGACCCGGACAGAGTGGCAAAAGTTTCAAAATACTTTGATACCGTAGAGATCAAAAAAAATAAAAGAGAATTCTATACGCATACAGGAACGCTTCGTGGAGAAAGAATTACCGTAATGTCAACCGGTATCGGAACTGAAAACATCGATATCGTCATGAACGAGCTTGATGCTTTGGTGAATATCGATCTTAAAAACAAAGAGTTTAAAACTGAGCACAAAGCCCTTGAACTTTTCCGTATGGGAACTTGTGGAAGTGTAAACCCGGATGTACAGGTTGATAATATGTTGGTTACTCAGAATGTAGTAGGATTAGACGGATTGATGCATTTCTATCAGGATTATAACTTTGAAAATGAGTTTTCTAAAAGCTTCATGGAGAAATTTCCTTATGAAAAAATAAAGCCGATGCTTTACTTCTCAGACTGGGCAGAAGAAATGGGTGACTATTACAAAGACGCCAAATACCACGGAAATACAGCAACATTCCCGGGGTTCTATGCTCCACAGGGAAGACAGCTTCGTCTAAAAGCAGTGGATGATAAGTTTTTAGAAACATTGAATGATCTTGGAGTTACCAATTTTGAGATGGAAACTTCTGCGATCTACGCTCTTTCAAAATTATTAGGACACAAAGCAATCACGGTAAACAACGTTATTGCCAATAGAAGACGCGGTGAGTTCTCAGCAGACCACCATGCTTCTGAGAAAAACCTTATTGATTGGGTATTGGAAAGAATTATTAAGTAATCACTTTTGTTTACATTTAAATAAAAAAACTCCGGAAGTTATTTCCGGAGTTTTTTTATAGGTTTTGGCTAAAGCCAATGGTTTATTATTGTATTAGCAAACAGGCTAAAGCCCGTTCCTATTGAATTTTATTCTGTTAAAAATACTGATCCTTTTGCTTCAAACTCTTTTGCATCGATATATTTTTCTGTGCATTAATCACCCGGAAGATTAAAACCGCTTTATAGAGCCAGACTTTATTTTTGTTTCAGATTCTATTTCGGGCTATGATTATTTTATTATTTTAGCTCAATCAAAAACTAACCATTGAACATGAAAAACACTAAGCAGCCGGAAACGAATAAGCTTTCAGAACTCTCCATTGAGGAACTTACAAAAGAAGAAAAAAAACGTTCCGCAGCCCATATTTCTTTTTGCATTATTCTGGGATTGCTGTTAGCAGCCTGTATCTATGTCACCATAAAGAAAGGGTTCAATGGAATTACTCCGCTTCCTTTAGCTTTCTTTCCATTATATCTTATTATAAGGAAAAGCTGGCAAGATGCCCGTAAGGAACTTCAGTCCCGTAAGCTTAATTAAAATTGATAACAATAAAAAAGACTTCCAGTCGGAAGCCCTTAACACCATATCAATTATAATAAAAAAACCTATTATTTAAAACTCATTGATCATCACATAAAAATGTCCGGAGTACAAACCACTGGCACTTCCTGAGATATTAGTAAGATTAATGGTAATACTGGACGTGGAAGTCATTCTTGGATTCGAGATAGAAAATGAAGAGTTTCCCAGAAAGTCTCCCGCTGGAGAAACCACGACAACAGCTCTTGTAGAACCAGGCTGATATCCTGCCGGAACCGGAATATCAATTGTTGTCGATTTTCCTGGCGGCAAATTATTGATGGATATTCCCGGCCATGCTTCAAAACTGATCTGGTTTTTCTGCACACTTCCCTTTTCCCCCAATTTAAACTGTCCGTTTACATCCAGCTTCGCAGAAGTATTCGGAGCACCAGTCCCAATCCCTACATTTGCATTATTATCTCCCAGAACAATGGCATTGGCCTGTGAAGTAGTTGCCCCGTATCCTACTGCTGTTGAATATTGTCCCAATGCATTAGCGCCAGAGCCTAAAGCCGTTGAGTTTTGGCTATTTGTTACTGCATTATATCCTAAAGCAGTTTCGCTATTTGTATTCGTTTTCGCGTTATATCCTAGTGCGATAGACTGAAATCCATCCGCAGAAGAGTTATTTCCAACGGCAACAGATTCGTTACTGCTGGTTTGTGCATGAAATCCAATTGCGGTAGATCTGAAACCTCCTGCAGTCGATTTATTTCCGACAGCTAAAGCTTCATTCCCGGAAACTGTTGTTGCACTTCCAATAGATATTCCCATAAATACAGCGCTTGCACTCCCAATAGCAATACCGTTCTGCCCTGCAGTAGATCCTATTCCCAGGCTTACAGAATTGTCAACGCCTAATCTTCCGGCCGTTAATGCATTCACTTTGAAAATCAGATCGTCATATGTTTTTGTTCCTAATGCCAGCGTGGTATTTGCTCCTCCGTAATTCCCTGCGTTAGTTCCTGTAAGGTTCCAGCTTGTGCCGTTATCTATTTTAGTGGGATCACCGCCATTCGTTAAAATTTTGTTCCATTTTGATTCAAACCAATAATAAAACCCAACATCTTTTAAAGCTGCATTTCCATTGTTCCATACGATAAGCCCGTCCGCCGGTGAAGGCACTGTAGTATTGTCTGTTGTGCTTGCCAAAGCAATACTTGGAAGGAGTACCCCTTTATTGCTGGCATTAATATGCAGCATGGCTGAAGGCGTCGGATTAGGAGTTCCTATCCCAACCTGGGCATATATAAAATAATTAAAGAATAATAAAAGAAGAGTGTATTGTAGTTTATAGTTTTTATGCATTATCTGCTTTTTTTGAGGATGCAAATATACAAATTTTCAATAATATACCTATTTTATTGATAAAATCATAATTAAAAACACATTATAGTGATTAAAATAAACCTTAATCACCATACAATGAAAAATGTTTAAATATCAAGTAGTTATCAAATGATGTATTCATAAGCCTTTACGGATATCTCTAATTTTCTGCTTAGTTTTTAGAATTGTATTATTATTAATAAACATCACTAAAAAATGAATAAAGTATAAGTATTATTTTCTCGTAAAACAGCTTTTTATATGATCATTCACCATTCCGGTCGCTTGCATATGAGCATAAATTACCGTTGAACCAACAAATTTGAACCCTCTTTTTTTGAGATCTTTGGAAATAAGATCGGAAATCTCTGTTGTGGCAGGAACATCGGCTAGAGTTTCGGGTCTTTTATCAATTGGCTTTCCGCCTATGAAGTCCCAGATATAGCTGGAAAAACTTCCAAATTCTTCCTGAACTTCCATAAATTTCTGTGCATTGGTAACGGTAGCCATAATTTTAAGTCTGTTTCTGATGATTCCGGAATCATTCATCAGATCTTCGATCTTTTTATCAGGGTAGGCTGCTATTTTTTTATAATCAAAATGGTCAAAAGCTTTCCTGAAATTTTCTCTTTTAGCCAAAATAGTATACCAGCTCAGTCCGGCCTGAAAACTTTCAAGAATCAGAAATTCAAATATTGTTTCGTCGTCATAGATGGGTCTTCCCCACTCTTCATCATGATATTTTCTGTAGAGATCATCTTTTTCGCACCATCCACAACGTATTTTTTCCATAATACTCTATTTTGTTATCTAAAGGTAAGCCTGATTTGGAAAATTATAACATAAGATTATGAAAAATTTAACAGAGACCTCTAATTTTAGGAATGGTTATTGTTTAATTACTGATACCAAATTAAAATTTACAGTATTATGAACAATTCAGAGTATAACAAAGCGGAAGATGCAGTAAACAATGTAGAAAATTCTATACAGAATGCAGCAGACAAAACGAAGTGGAAAATCAATGAATTGGCAGACAAGGCCAAAGATTTTATCAATGAAAAGAGAAGTAATGATCAGGAGGCCAATCAGGAAGACTGGTTAGATAAGGTAAAAGCTAATGTATCCGATGCCTGGGAAGATATTAAGGATAAAGCAGATGAAGCATGGGAAAAAACCAAAGATGCGGCAGAGGATGTAAAGGCAGAATGGAATAAGAAAACAAATTAGTATTTCAGTCATATAAATATTTTCAATAAAATGGAGTCTTAAATTGATAAGGCTCCATTTTTATTATGTCATAACCACAATTATTGCTACATTTGTATTATAATAAACATTAAAAAATTATGTCATACGGTTTACTTAAAGGCAAGAAGGGAATTATTTTTGGAGCCCTTAATGAACAATCTATCGCATGGAAAGTTGCTGAGAGATGCCATGAGGAGGGTGCTGAATTTATCTTATCTAATGCTCCAATTGCTTTGAGAATGGGAGAGCTTAATGATTTAGCAGAAAAAACAGGTTCTGAAGTAATAGGTGCTGATGCTACTTCTATAGAAGATCTTGAAAAACTTTTTGATGCCGCTGTTGCCAAATTTGGAAAAATCGACTTTATCCTTCATTCTATTGGTATGTCTATCAATGTAAGAAAAGGAAAACATTATACAGAAATGAACTACGATTGGTTGGAAAAAGGTTGGGATATTTCAGCTGTTTCTTTCCATAAAGTAATGCGTGTAGCATGGGAAAAAGACTGTATGAACGAATGGGGAAGTATTTTGGCACTTAGTTATATTGCTGCTCAAAGAACATTCCCGGATTACAATGATATGTCTGATAACAAAGCGTATCTGGAAAGTATTGCAAGAACTTTCGGAAACTATTGGGGTGAAAGAAAAGTACGTGTAAATACTGTTTCTCAGTCTCCTACAATGACTACAGCAGGTAGTGGTGTGAAAGGTTTCGGAGGATTCCTTGGATATGCAGAAGATATGTCTCCACTAGGAAACGCTACAGCTCTTGAATGTGCAGACTACTGTGTAACGCTATTCTCTGATCTTACTAAAAAAGTAACCATGCAAAACCTTTTCCATGATGGTGGATTCAGCAGTTCAGGGGTTACTCAGAAAGTAATCAGCAAATATGATGTAGAATAATAATCAGAAAGATTATTTTTTCAATACAATAAAGGAGCAATCCTATTCAATACAAGCAATGCATTCATGATGCATTGCTTTTTTTATGATAACCATTACAATAAAAAAATATATTTCATCAATATAACCAGATTCAATCATTTACTCCAAAATATACATAATATTCATTCAAAATATTTATTAAATATTCAAAATATCCATAAATTAGTATTACCAAACCACTTATTTTATGGAAAAAAAAATTAAATCTTGTGCTGCAATATTGCTTATTGCTGCATCTTCGTTTTTCAATGCCTCCAATGCTCAGACCTGCCCAAGCTGGGGTCCTTATCTTGAAGGCTTTGATATGGCTAATTCCGGTGAACTCTGGTATTCTGAAGTAATGGCAGACAACACTTGCAAAAAGGTTAATACCTATTACTCTACTCTGAATTTTTCTTTGGGTCCGCGAGGCGGATATGCAGGAATTCAGTACAAACAGAACGAAATCTACAATAACATTTTTTCAATGTGGGATTTGCAGGATACCAACGTACCGCAATGTACTACAGAATATACGGCTCCCAATACTTTTGTAGATGGTTTCGGAGGAGAAGGAACAGGTCTTCACACGGATAATCCAATGCCATGGACTCCCGGAATCTGGTATGCCACTGTCGTGAGAAGATGGTCTACCGGTGACGGAAAAACCAGAATTGGATTTTTTATGTTTGATTATGGTACAGGAAAATGGAAACATTATGTCACCATTGTGACCCCTGAAAACGATGCGAAATTTACAGGAACCAAATTGGGAGGTTTTGTAGAAAACTGGAACTCGGCGGCCAGCAAAGCCACCCGCTGCGGATATTTCAGAAATTTCTGGAGTATGAATGCACAGGGAAGTTGGTCGAAACCTTCACGGTATACCGCTTCGGCCGGAACAGGATCGTGGGGAGCAGAAGCAGCTTTCAACAATACAGCGATCAAGGTAACTTCGTGTGGTACAACTCCGGCACCTGCAGGTGGTTCGGTAACATTCAACGGAATCACTCAGGATGGTACAAAACCTGCCACAACGACCCCTGTTACTGTGACTACCGTTACTCCATCTTATAATACTTCCAATAATACAGTGAATGTAAATTGGGTTAACTCAGAAACCACAAGCCCGCAGTTTTCCTATAAAGTTTCATTATATACAGAAGCCAGCTGGGCAAATTCTTATACTCCTGTAGCTGTGATTACAGGGATTCGCCCAGATCAGAGAAGTGCCCAGGTACCGCTTCCTGCGAATTCCCAACCAGGGAAATATTATGTGAGTGTTGTCTTGGAAGATATTTTTAAACAAACTTCCAATTTTGGATATAATAATTTAACGATCAATACTATTGTAACCGCCCCTACTATTGATCCGAATGCCTATTACCGAATAAAATGTGTGGGAAGCAGCCAATACATAAGCCCTGCTAATTACAGTGCTGCAGCCAATACCAAAATGGTTCAATATCCTTTTAACAGCAGCCTCGCCCAACAATGGAAACTGGAAAAAACAGGAAATAATTATATCATTATCAATCGTGCTTCAGGTTTAGCGATTGATGTTCCCGCATCCAATATAAACAACGGTACTACGTTGGTGCAATACCCAAAACATGGTGGTAATAATCAACAATGGGTATTAAGACCTTACCTATCAAACACCCTTGTCATAGGAACCGCATTATCTACGATGAAAGCAATGGATAATCCTGCCAACTCACAAACTTCAGGTACCAATATCAACATCTGGGATCAGGATATGAACGGTCCGGCAGGAGTGAATCACCAATGGGTTCTTGAGCAGGTAATAACTGCAACATCCACTATTTCTGCGAAACAGGAGATTACTTCTACCGCTTATCCTAATCCCGTAAAACAAGGTGAAAACCTAACCATCAGTCTTCCTTAAAACGGAAGTACTTATGAGCTGACTCTAGTGAATGCAGAAGGATTAACGATAAAATCCCAACAGGCGAAAGCAGGCAAAACAATCATCTCTACTTCAGGCATGAGAACCGGAATCTATTTCTATAATGCTCAAAACAGCAATGGAACGATTTCCGGTAAGTTTTCTGTACAATAACTTATACCGATACATGATAAGCGAATCGGCGGCCTCTTCGAGGCCGCCGATTCTGTCAAAAATAATATTAATATGATATTATAAAATTACGGTCTGTATAGAGTGTGCCGGAGCATTCAGCCTGGCAGCCTTTCCTTCAATCCATAGATTGGTATCGATATCATTGTCGGAATCGTTCATAATAACAGTTACCAGCTGTCCGTTTTCGTTCATAAATGCAGAAGATGTCAATGCAGCTCTGTTGGAAGAACTTCCTATTCTCTGAGCATTCGGTTTGATATATTTTGAAACATGTCCTATATAATAGTATTCATAGGTGTAGAATACCTCTCCTGTTTTGGTATCCGCAATAATGGGAGCAAAACAGAAGTTTCCTTTATGGTTAGGTCCTCCGGTTTCATCCAAAAGAATATTCCAATCGGTCCATAAAGCGTTTCCTTTATTGAAATCATTCAGCATATTTTTGCTGTACAGTTCTCCCAGGCTTACATCATAGATCTTATCCATACTGAACTGTTCTTTACATCCTTCGGTAAAGGCCAGGAATTTATCCGGAAAAGCTCTGTGAGTTTCTGCTAAATTGTCAAAAAGCTGGGTTTTATTATTCCATGTTTCATACCAGTGATACCCGATTCCATGGGCGTATTTTGATGTTTCAGGATCACTTAATGTTGTGGTTGCTCTCTGATAGATCAGGTCTCTGTTGTGATCCCAGATCATTACTTTTTTATCTTTATATCCGTTTTTCCAAAGGGTTGGTCCGAGGTTCTTTTTCAGAAATTCACCTTCTTCTTCAGCGGTGTAGATACATGATTCCCAGCTTTGGGTAGCCATTGGTTCGTTCTGAACGGTCAGTCCCCAGATATTAATTCCTCTTTTTTCGTATTCTTTAATGAATTTGATATAATAATCTGCCCAGGTCTGATAATATTCGTTTTCTAATCTTCCTCCTTTGTATAAGCTTTTGTTTGATTTCATCCAGGCCGGTGGGCTCCAGGGAGAGAAATAGAATGTAAAATTATTTCCTATAGCTTTCTGAGCTTCTTTAATCATAGGAATCTTATACTTCTCATCATGGGCAACGTTGAAGGTCTTCAGCGAAGTATCATTATCCTCTACATAGGTATAAGAATCACTGGAGAAGTCACAGGAATTCATATTGGTGCGGACAACGGTATATCCCAATCCATTTTTTCCAAAATAAGCATCCAGAATTTCTTTCTGCTTATTCTTTGGCATTTTATAAAAAGTTTCTGCTGATGCATCTGTAATAGCGCCACCAATTCCTATCAGTTTCTGATATTTAAAATTGGGAGCCACAAAAATACAGGCATCCGTTTCTTTGGGCTGTCCAAACTGTTCAAACTTAACGGCACCTTTATCCACCATCTTCTCATTTACTTTGGAGTTGGTAAGGATTACTTTAGCTGTTTTCCCTTCATTCTTTTTCCAATAATTCTGAGCATTGACATTGATGACAACGCCTACTAAAAAACAACTTACAATTAGTTTTCTCATGATTTTTTCTGTTTCCGGACCCTTCTGGTCCTCATTTTCATTATTTATTTTGATAGACTCTTACGTAGTCTATGTAATACTTCTGTGGAAAAATAGTATCATCGATCCCTTCTTTTCCGCCCCACATTCCGCCTATGGTGAGATTTAAAATGATAAAATAAGGCTGGTCAAAAGGCCATGATTCATAGTTCTTTTCCTTATTCCGGTAGGTGAAAAATTTCTGATCGTCAATATAAACGTCTATCTTTTCCGGTGTCCAGTCTGCTTTATAGACATGAAACTGTTCGCTGGCATCCTTTATAATCAGCGTGTCTGTTTTCTGCGTTCCCTGAATATGGTTGTATTTTTTAGTATGAACAGAAGCATGTATATATCCCTGATTGAAACCCACATGCTCCATAATATCCAGTTCACCGTCATCCGGCCATTTCTTCATATTTTCGCTCATCATCCATATTGCCGGCCATGTTCCACGACCTTTGGGAAGCTTTGCTCTCACTTCTATTGTTCCATATTGAAAAGAGAATTTTCCTTTGGTTAAAAGTCTTGCAGAAGTATATGTATTGTTTTCCCAATTTTCTTTTCTGGCTTCAATGACCAAATTTCCTTTTTCCATTCTGGCATTCTCAAGTCTTTTTTTTGTATAAAACTGAGCTTCTTCATTACCATAGCCTCCTCCACCTACATCGTAATTCCATTTTAATGAATCAGGAAGGCCCTTATCGTTGAACTCATCATTCCAAATCAGAGCTCTGCCAGAGTCAGGTTGGGTTGAGGCACAATGGAGGACAGAAAGGAAGAAAATTCCTGCTGCATTTATCCTGATTATATTTCTGAATTTGATTTTCATGTGTATTAAGTTTTGGCTAAAGCCCACTCCTATTGAATGGAGCTTATTTCACCCAATTAATTCTTTTGGTCTGTACATGCTGAGAATCGGTTCCGATCATAATATCGAATTCTCCGCCTTCCCAGTCAAAATTCAAATCGTCATCAAAAAATTTCAGATCTTCCGGTGTCAGTTTAAACTCTACTTTTTTACTTTCTCCTTTTTTGATCCATACTTTCTGGAACCCTTTCAATTCTTTTACAGGTCGCACGACTTTTCCGAAAAGATCCCTGATATAAAGCTGTACCACTTCTTCACCATCATATTTCCCTGTGTTGGAAACGGTAACACTGATATTCAAAGTCTGGTTTCCTGTAAGGCTTGCCGAATTTAAAACCATATCAGAATATTTAAAATCGGTGTAGCTTAATCCGTATCCAAACGGATATTTTGGATCATTATCAAGATCTATATAGGCTGAAACATAGTTTCTGTCTGTATTATTTTTTGCCGGTCTTCCTGTATTATAATGATTGTAGTACACAGGAATCTGCCCTTCTGTTCTCGGAAAGCTCATCGGAAGTTTCCCTCCAGGATTCACAGTCCCAAACAGAACATCTGCAATGGAGTTTCCTGCTTCAGTTCCCAACCACCATGTATATGCAATTGTAGGAATATTGTCTGAAGCCCAATTGAAAATCAAAGGTCTTCCTGCATTGATCATCAGAATGATCGGCTTACCAGTCTTAGCAATTTCTTTCAATAAATCTTCCTGAACGCCTGTAAACCCGATATTGCTTCTGCTTTTCGCTTCACCACTCATGGCATGGCCTTCTCCTAATGTCATGATGACAACATCAGCTTTTTTTGCCGTTTCTATCGCTTCTGCAAATTGAGTTTTGTCCTGATCATCAACATTACATCCTTTTGCATATAATAAAGTGGAATTTTTATCCAGTTGATTTTTAATTCCGTCAAACTGCGAAACAATTCTTTGGTTATCATCTTTGAAAGCGATAGACCAGAAACCGTGATTTGCCACCGTTTCTTTCCCAAAAGGACCAATCAGAGCAACTGTTTTTGTCGTTTTTGAAAGTGGAAGAATATTTCCCTGGTTTTTAAGAAGAACGATACTTTTTGATCCAAATTCTCTTCCAAATTTTCTGTTCTCCTGATTATCGGTCTGTTCTTTCTGTCTTTTTTCACTGCTGAATCTATAAGGATCGTCGAAAAGCCCCATTTCAAATTTTTTGGTTAAAATTCTCGCGGTTGCATCATCTACCAGTTTTGGATCTACTTTTCCTTCTTTCACCAGCTTTGGAAGCTCTGCCATGTAAACACGGCTTTCCATATCCATATCACTTCCGCCCTGAATTGCTTTCTCAGCGGCTTCACTGGCATCTTTAGCATAACCATGAGGAATCATTTCTCCAATACTCCCCCAGTCTGAAACTACAAAATCTTTATAATTCCATTTTCCTTTTAAAAGATTTCTCTGGATGTATTGATTAGCAGTCGCCGGAATTCCATTGATATCGTTGAAGGAATTCATAAAAGTAGCTACTCCTGCTTCTGCGGCAGCTTTGAATGGTGGAAGATACGTTTCATTCAGTTGTCTGAGACTCATATCCACAGAATTGTAATCTCTTCCTCCTACAGCTGCACCATATGCAGCAAAGTGTTTTGCACATGCCATCACAGCATCAAGACTTCCTAACCCTCTGCCCTGAAATCCTTTGATCCTCGCCAATCCTATTTTTGTTCCCAGATAGGTATCTTCCCCGGAACCTTCCATTACTCTTCCCCATCTCGGATCTCTGGCGATATCTACCATTGGAGCGAAAGTCCAGTGAATACCATAAGCCGAAGCTTCCGTTGCAGCAATTCTTTCTGACTTTTCGATCATTCCCAGATCCCAGCTTGCTGCCTGTCCCAGATTCACAGGAAATGTAGTACGGTATCCATGGATAACATCCTGCCCGAACAGTAAAGGAATTTTCATCCTTGACTGCATCGCCAGCTTCTGAAATGCTTTGGTTTCCTCTGAGCCTGCTACATTCAGCATAGAGCCTACTTTCCCTTTTTTAATTTCTTCCAAAACAACCGCTGAATTAGACTGCTGGGGTCCAGTAGCATATTCAAACCCGCTATACTGGACCATTTGCCCAACTTTTTCCTCCAAAGTCATTTTAGAAAGCAGCTCTGCTACCTTCTGATCAATGGTCTTCTGTCCGTAAACATTCATTCCTAATGTGGAAAATGCCAGTAAAAAATATGCTCTTTTCATTGTATCGAATTAAAAAATATAGGTTGCCGTAGAACGTCCCGAAATTGCTACAGCAGCAGTTTTCCCGGCAAATTTAATATTAAAATTTTCATCTTCCTGATTATCGTTCTGCACAATTAAAACTATTTTCCCAGATTGAGTCATAAAAACTGCTGTTGAAAGCTTATCAGTCTGCGTAGAAGCAATACGCTGAGAACCTGCAGGAACAAATTTTGAAGCATGGGCAATAATATAATAGGCTACATTTCTGGTAAAGTTTTCACTATCAGAAACCGTAATAGCTCCTTTACATTCTGTACATCCACCGTCTGTATGCGGGGCATATCTCGGATCGTTTGCAAGATTCCATTCCAAAGCAATTTTGCTCCAGTTTCTCATAGAACCGATGATTACATTTTTGGTATGCCAGTTTAGATCTTCAGTAAAAGTTCCTTTTGAACCCGTCCACTGCTCGGTAAAGTATAGGTTTTTATCAGGAAAAGCATCATGCACAGTGCTTAATGCAGAGATATCTCCTTCATACAAATGAAAAGCGGATCCGTCTATATACTGATTAGCTTGAGTATCTTTTAAAATATCAATAGCATATTCAGGTTTGTTGCAATTGTGATCATAAACAACAATTTTGGTAGAGATTCCGTTAGCTTTAAAAACCGGACCTAAATGGTTCTTTATAAAATCCCCCTGCTGTTCTGATGGCATATACAAACTTGGATTATTTCCAGGATGCAAAGGTTCATTCTGAGGAGTTACGGCATCAATCGTAATGCCTTCTTTTTTCATCCCTTGGATGTATTTTACAAAATACTGAGCATAGGCTCCATAGAATTCAGGTTTCAGGCTTCCTCCTTTTGATTTCCCGTTGTCTTTCATCCAAACTGGAGGAGACCATGGTGCTGCAATGATTTTTATTTTCGGATTGATTGCTAAAATTTCTTTCAACATGGCAATAAGTACTTTATCTTTTGCCAGACTGAATTTTGAAAGGGAAGCATCGGTTTGCCCCGCAGGCAGATCGTCATATGAAAATACTTCCCCATCAAGATCGGATGCTCCTATGCTTAATCTTAAATAACTAATGGAGATTGAATTTTTATCGTTTCCAAAAAGTTCGTTAAGCAATGCTTTTCTTTTGGAAGGAGACAATCGGTTGATTACCTCAACACTTCCTCCTGTCAATGTATATCCAAAACCATCAACATATTGAAACTTTTGAGAATCGTCAATTTCAATATTCTGAAAGCTGTTGGAATTATTTACAAATTTAACCGGAGTCTGCAGCTGTAATTTTACGGTTTCATCGCCTTTTGTAAGCCAATACTGTACTTCGTTTCCTTTATTGGAAGCAACTGATGTACACGATAAAGGAAAAAGGGCCACACCACTAAGTAGTGCGGCACCTCTAAAGAAACTATATAAGTTGTGAAACTTCATGTTTTAGTATCCTGGGTTTTGTTTTAAAGCAGTATTCGGCAATTCATTGAATGGAATTGGAAGAATCTCGTTTTTATTTGCTTTAAATCCTTTGAATGAAAGCTTTGAAGGAGCATCTCCCCATCTTACAAGGTCAAACCATCTGTGACCTTCTCCTGCAAGTTCTCTTCTTCTTTCATCTTTAACAGCCTGTAAAGAAACAGGAACTGATGTTAAACCTACTCTTGCTCTTACTGCATCTAACAAAGCCTGAGCTCTTCCTCCAGCACCTCCTAAAGCTTCGGCTTCCATCAGATAGGTATCTGCAAGTCTTATAGCGATATAATTTTGTCTGAAGTTCAGTTCGGCTGGACCTGGAAGTGAGCTTTTTAAGCTGTTTGTAGGTAAATATTTATTTAAAAAATATCCTGTATCTGCAAATGCCGGGCTGTAAGTGATTTTACCATCTGTTACCAGTTTTTTTGCATCAAAAACAGTCACATTTAGTCTTGGATCTCCCTGCATAAAAGCAACAAAGTTTTCTGTTACTGTATTAAAAGCCCAGCCAGAATAGATATCAGGTGCATTATTATTCGGAATGTTTTTTAGTGAATAAGAACGAGGTCCTACCATTACATTGATAGAGTTTCCTTCATCTTTACCCTGTCCCCAGAATCCCCAATCGGAGTTTCCTTTATTGGTATGCATTACTTCAAGGATAGATTCTGTTGAAAATTTATACGGATCTGATAATTCAGGTCCTACTTTAAATAAGTCTGCATAATTTGCCACAAGTTTGTATCCATACTGGCTGGTTCCTCCAGGAGTGCCATTTACTTCTAAAAACTGTGCAGCTGCTTCAGGCATTTTTTTATCATAAAGATAGATTTTGCCTAAGATGGCTCTGGCTGTTCCTTGTGTGATTCGGCCTTTATCATTACCACTTGATACCATCATCAGATCTGGAATGGCAGCATTGATATCACCTTCTATCTGTGTATATACATCACTTGGTTTAGCCTGTGGAACATTCCAGTAGTTATCATCGAATTTTACTGATTTGAGGATCAAAGGAATATTTCCAAACATCCTTAACAGTTCAAAATAATACAATGAACGAAGAACTTTAGCTTCCGCAATATATCTTTTTTTAATATCATCACTCATAGAAGCCCCCGGAACTCTTTCTATTAAAAGATTAGCACGCGCAATTCCCTGATAGTAGTCTCTCCAGTAGCTGGCAGGTACCGTATTAGGATTGATCATATAATTGTTTAGTCCCTGAATACCTGCTCCATCATTAGAATTTCCTCCACCGGAATAAAAATCATCAGATCCTGCATTAAAAAAGGTCACTGTATTCTCGAATCCGCCAGAATATTTTCTTAAAATGTCATACACGGAAACCAATGCACTAAAAGACTGCTGCTCATTCTGGAAATACAAATCAGTATTAAAAGATCCTGAATTCTGTACATTATCCAGATACGAATCACTACAAGCAATATTGGTAAAACTTAGACCTGTCAGAAACGCAACGGCAAGTCCTTTATATATAAAATTTTTATTTTTCATTTTGTTGGTCATTAAAATTGAATATTAGCCCCTATCAGGAATGTTCTGGCTTGTGGATAGTAAGCTCTGTCGACACCAATAATATCCTGTTCAGAATTGTTTCTTCCTGCAATTTCCGGATCATATCCCGTATATTTTGTGAAAGTAACAAGGTTTTCTCCTGTGATATACAGTCTTACTTTACTCATTCCGAAACGTTGGGTAACATCCTTAGGAATTGTATATCCTAGCTGAACAATTTTCAACCGTACATAATCTCCTTTCTGCAGGTAATAATTTGACATCCATGAATAGTTATGGTTAGGGTCATTACGAGTAACTCTTGGATTGTCATTAGTAGATCCTTCCCCCGTCCATCTGTCTAAAATTCTTGTCTGGTAATTAGTATCAAGCATATCCAATCTTCTCAGACCCTGGAAAATTTTGTTACCAGCCTGTCCTTGTGCAAACATCATCAAATCAAAATTCTTATAATTAAGATTCACAGTAAGCCCGAAGGTATATTTTGGTATAGAGCTTCCCAAGTTTACTTTGTCATTATCATCAATTTTACCATCTCCGTTGTTGTCTTGCCAGATAAAGTCTCCCGGTTTTGCATCAGGTAATAGTTTTACTCCATTTGAATTTACATAATTGTCGATTTGTGCCTGGTTTTGGAAAACACCACTATAAGTTTGTCCGTAAAATGATCCGTAAGGCTGTCCTACCTCAACTCTTGAAACAGCTCCCATTGTCTGGAAAGAAGCCAGGTTGAAGTATTGAATGTCGTCTTCAAGTCTAAGAACTTTGTTTTTTATTGTAGCGAAATTACCATTAATTGAGATACCGAAATCCTCCCAGTTCTTTTTGTACCCCAGTTCAAGTTCTATTCCTGTGTTCTCCATATCTCCTACATTTGACCAAGGTAAATTAGGAACTCCTACATAGCCGGGAATATTGATTTGTCTAAGGATATCTGTTGTTTTCTTTTTGTACCAATCTGCGGTAAGAGTGAAATTATTGAATAATTTTAAATCAGCTGCAATATTCAACTGGCTGGTCTGCTCCCATTTCAGGTTTGGGTTTTCCAACGTACTTGGTGCATAACCAATGATGATATTATTACCAGAATTGGTATAGTTGCTTCCGGAAACCATGAAACTTGCGAATCTGAAATTATCCATCTCATCATTTCCTAAAACACCGTAACCCCCTCTTAATTTTACGTTATTAACGATCTTATTTTCAGGCCAGAAATTTTCCTTATGAATATTCCATCCTAAAGACATAGATGGGAAAGTTCCCCAATGCTGATTGGTAGCAAATTTTGAAGAACCATCTCTACGAATTGTTCCTGTAAATAAGTATTTGTCTGCATAATCATAAATAATCCTACCAAAATAAGATGCTTTACGGGTTTGAATCCCATCCCATCCTGTAGCAGTAATATTATCCTGCGGAATATTAAAGTTGAAGGAAGCATCCTGCCAATTATCAATAGGCAGATTACTATATGTAAGACTGGTTCCACCAGCAATATTATATCGGTAAACTCCCTGGCCTACCATGATGTTGATATTGTGATCTCCGAACTTATTCTGATAGGTTAAAGTATTTTCCATACTCCATTCGAATTTATTTTCTTCCACCTTATTCAAGCTGTTGAAACTTGTATTGTTATAATTAGGACTTAAATAATATTTCGGTGTAAAAGTACGGCTTCCCCAATAGGATTTCTTTCCATTCAAGCTGGACTTAAATGTGAAATGATCAAGAAACTTAAGTTCAGCAAAAACATTTCCTACGAAATCATCTGACCAGTTATAATTGCCTTGTTGTATGTGACGAAAAGCCTGCGGGTTTGTCATTTCCTGATTTACATATCTGGAAATTCCATAAGGACGTCCTTCAGGATCACGAATAATGTAAGGATTGGTATAACCACTAGGATCTACCATTGACCAATCTGTTACAACAACCGGAGTAGTAGGATCTAAGTTAACTGCTGATGCTAATGGCCCTCCGTATTCTTCATTTGCACTTATTCCCTGAGATTTCACGTGGGTATATGCAAAGGTTTGACCTATCGTCAGATAGTCTGTAACTTTATGTGTTGAGTTAAATCTGGCATTGATTCTTTTGTAATTAGAGATATCACTCATTACAATACCTGACTGATCAAAATAGCCGAATGAGGTGTAGTATGTCGACTTTTCATTTCCTCCCGTAATGCTTACTTCATGAGAAGATTTTTCACCTGTTCCGAAAATAGCATCCTGCCAGTTTGTTCCTTTTCCGAGTGATTCTGGGTTAGTAAACCTCGGAGCACCTCCATCATTAACAAAACCTTCATTGATGATTTTGGCATATTGTGTAGCATCTAAGAGATCCAGTTTTTTTGAAGCATTTGAAAAACCATAAAACCCATTATAAGAAAGAGTCAGTTTTCCTTTTTTCCCTTTTTTAGTGGTAACTAGAATTACCCCTTTTGCCGCAGAAACTCCATAGATGGCAGACGAAGCTCCATCTTTTAAGACTTCAATACTTTCTATATCAGATTGATTAAGCCATCCGATATTGTCTACAACAATACCATCTACTACCCACAATGGACTGTTACTTCCTGCCCCAAAGCTGGTAATACCCCTTACACGTACTGTAGCAGCAGCCCCAGGCTGTCCAGAATTCGTTACCACCGAAACGCCCGCTGCCCTTCCCTGTAATACCTGTTCCGGCTTACCAGATGGAATATTCTCTATGTCGCTGGCTTTAATACTAGCTATAGCTCCCGTCACATTACTCTTTTTCTGAGTACCATACCCGATGACTACAACTTCGTCTATTTTGTTTTCTTTAGCAAGTGTGTCCTTCGCCTTGGTGGTCTGGGCACTGAAGTTGGCCGTAAAATAGAGGACGGCAACCACTCCTACGCTTCTTGATATTATTACACTCATATACAGTTATTGTTTAATTCTCAAATTGAGACAATAAAAATATATTTTTTTTCAATTAATTAACATTCTATTCATAAATATTTTAATTTTTCTTTTATTTTTCAGGGTTAGAAGCCCTATCTTCGCATCAATATTTCATAAAATTTCAAAAAAAAACAATAAAGAAGTCTCCCAAAATGGTCATCAAGCTTTCTAAAATTTCTCTTCCTTTAAAACTTTCCTTTCTTATTTTTTCAATGGTTCTGAACTGTATGGGACTTATCATTTTGCAGTTGTCTGAAGAAAAAGTAACCTACGGAGAACTGGGACTTTTAGAATCTTTCAAAGACTTGCCCATTGCTTTTATTTCTCTTTTTGCAGTAGGTTTTATTAACAAAACAGGAACGAAGAAAGCGTTGATATCGGCTTTGGTCATTGTCGGGCTTTGTTCTTGCCTTCTTCCGTTTATAGAGGTTTTCTGGTTTTTTAAGCTGTGGTTTGCCATCATCGGAGCGTGTTTTGCTATTGGCAAGATCTGTGTCTTTGGGATCATCAGAAACAATATTTCGGATGAAAAGTCACTGGCAAAAACGATGAATAATGTGGAAGCTTCTTTTATGATCGGAATTTTTGTCGTCAATACCTTTTTTGGATGGGTGATATCCAGTTCTTATTCTGAATATTGGAAATTTTGTTTTTTAATTATCGCTTTCTTATCTGCAATCACTATTTTTTTGCTTTCAAAGATTGACATATCAGAATCCAAACCCCTGGAAAATAAGAGTATCTTTTCTGAACTATCAGGATTTACGACCCCTACCGTAATTTTATTTCTGGGAGTCGTTTTTTCTATTGTTTTTGTAGAACAGGGATTCAATTCATGGCTTCCGTCTTTTTATAAAAACCACCTGAAAGTCAATTCATTCTTTGCCCTTCAGGCCACCTCTTTCCTTGCGGTATTTTCATATGCAGGAAGAACAATAACAGCGAATATCATCCGAAGGTTTTCATTACCAAATTACTATATTTCCTGCATGGCTTTCATTATAGCATTGCTGCTAATTATTTTAGGAATCCAATATTTTGAATCTGTAAATTCAAGATTGATACTATTTTTATTTCCAGTAATAGGTTTATTCTTATCTCCCCTTTATCCTGTCATCAATTCGAAAATGATTGCCCAGGTTGATAAAGAAAAGGTCAATCTTTTTACTTCACTTATTGTTATTTTCTCTTCTCTGGGCAGCTCTGTCAGCTCTATTATTATGGCAATACTATTTGAAAAAAAACTTTTAAATTTCTATCCTTTATATATTTTATTTTCTGTAATTCTTCTTTTTGGGATTAGTTTTGTCTTTTTTAATGTTTCAAAAAGAAAATAGTTTTATTTTTACTGCCATGAAAATCAAAGACACAAAAAGTAAAGAAACACTTCGGGAGCTTATCGATACAAAAGATTTTGTAGCCCATATATCTGTTGACTGCACTATATTCGGCTTTCATAATAACATTTTGAAAGTTCTTCTTTTAAAATACCATGATCTTGATTTATGGTCACTTCCGGGTGGTTTTGTTTTCAATGATGAAGATTTGAGAGAGGCTGCTGAAAGGGTTTTACATGAGAGAACACATCTTAAAGGTTTATTTTTGAAGCAGTTTCATACTTTTGGAAGAATAGACCGTACAGAAAATAATGTTCATCAGATTCTTCTTAAAAATAAAGGAATAGAAGTTCCTGGAGACCACTGGATTTTTCAACGATTTGTTACCGTAGGATATTGCAGTCTTATTGACTTTTCATTGACGAATACTTTTCCTGATGCTTTCAATGAAAGCTGTGAATGGTTTGAGGTCAACAACCTACCCAAGATGGCTTTTGACCATGACCGAATCATAGAAACCGGGTTAGAATACCTTAGAATGAATATTAATACGGAAGTGGCAGCCAGTAATCTGCTTCCTGAGAAATTTACGATGAAAGATCTTCAGTCTCTTTATGAAACTATTTTGGGACAGAAATTCAGAAGAAATAATTTTCAGCGTAAAATTTTAAGCTTAAATATCCTTGACAGGATGGAAAAACTGTATGACGGCTCGGCCAATAAAGCGCCTTATCTGTATAAATTTAAAACTGAAGTTCATAATTCTACGAATCAGTATCCTATCTCTAATGATGAGGAGGTTTAAAATGTAGAATTTATCCTATAAACAAATAAAAAGGGCATTATCTGTCTGAAAACCAATCTCAAGATAAGTTTTCAAAAAAATTTCTCAGACACCACGAAAAATGCTATTTTTAACCAAATCAAAAAATCATGTCATATTATCCTCTTACAAGCATCCCTGATTATTATGGAATTGATGCTTTACTTACTGAAGAACACAAACTAATCCGCCAATCTGTAAGAGACTGGGTTGAAAGTTTTGTAATGCCGCAGATTGATCAGGCCGCTCAAAATCATACAGATATTCCTAATCTTATGAGAGAATTGGGGAAAATCGGAGCATTGGGACCTTATATCCCGGTTGAGTATGGCGGTTCAGGATTAGACCAGATTTCTTATGGTCTGATTATGCAGGAATTGGAAAGAGGAGATTCCGCAGTACGTTCTGCTGCTTCGGTACAGAGCTCTTTGGTGATGTTTCCTATCAATGAATTCGGTTCTGAGGAGCAGAAAATGAAATATCTTCCTAAGCTTGCTGCCGGAGAAATGATCGGATCTTTTGGATTGACAGAGCCTAACCATGGTTCAGACCCAAGTTCTATGGAAACTTATTTTAAAGATATGGGAGACCATTATCTTTTGAATGGGGCTAAAATGTGGATCACCAACTCTCCCCTATGCGATATCGCTGTGGTATGGGCAAAAAATGAGGAAGGAAAAGTACAGGGATTGATCGTTGAAAGAGGAATGGAAGGATTCACGACTCCTGAAACTCATAATAAATGGAGCTTAAGAGCTTCTAAAACCGGAGAACTGGTATTTAATAATGTAAAAGTTCCGAAAGAGAACCTTCTTCCTGGAGTAACAGGATTAAAAGGACCTTTATCTTGTCTGAACTCTGCAAGATATGGAATTTCATGGGGAGTAATCGGTGCTGCTATTGACTGCCACTGTACTGCTGTTCAGTATTCTAAGGAAAGAAAACAGTTTGGAAAACCAATCGCTTCTTACCAGCTTCAACAGAAAAAACTGGCTGAATTCTTAACAGAGATTACAAAAGCTCAGTTATTATGCCTTCAGTTAGGAAATCTTAAAAATGCTCACAAAGCAACTCCGGCTCAGATTTCTATGGCTAAACGTAACAACGTAAATATGGCGATTGAAATTGCCAGAGAATCCAGACAGATCCTTGGTGGTATGGGAATCATGGGTGAATTCCCAATGATGAGACACGCTGCTAACTTAGAATCTGTGATCACTTATGAGGGAACACATGACGTTCACTTGCTGATCACCGGATTAGATATTACAGGAATCAACGCTTTTTAAAGAAAGACAAAAATATAAAGAAAGAGTCTGGCCTTCGGCCAGACTCTTTTATTTTACTCACTTTACAGAGAATTGATATTCAATGAATAATTATTGATGCTATAATATTTTTGTCTATTTGTTAAAGTTATTACCTTAATGAACACAAAAAATCATCAATATGAAAAAAATTACGACTATTTTAATGGGTCTTACCGCTCCATTCTACTTTGCACAGCAAGCAGGAGATCTGGTAAGTGCTGAACAGAAACTGGATTTAACGCCACAGGGAGTCATCAATTTTATTGCCAATAATCTGGGTGAGCAGGATGCTCCGGAATTTGCCAATTACCTCAACGGTTTTAATGTCGGTTTAAAAGGGTACAAGATTACTTATTACACCAAAAATGAAAATAATGTTCTTGTAAAAGCCACCGGACTGCTGATGTATCCTAATGTAGGATTTAAATTATCAACCGTTGTATCAGATCACGGAACAACAGACAGCAGACATAATGTTCCGTCTAATTTCAAGGGAACTTTAACTGCAGGATTTGTTGTTGAACTGTCTTACGTACTCAATGGCTATATTTTAATGGCACCTGACTATGTAGGAATGGGAACTGGTGACGGGGTTCATCCTTATGTAGACTATGCCACTGAAGCAGGGGCTACCATTGACTTTATTACAGCGGCTAATAAAGTATTGGCACAAGTTGGGATTAAACGCTATGATGAGTACTTTTTAGCCGGATATTCCCAGGGAGCTCATGCTGCGATGTCTACTTTAAAAAGATTAAGCATTTCGAATCCTAATAATATCAAATTTAAATACGCCTATATGGGTGACGGTCCTTATGATTTCTCTGGAGTAACCTTAAATAAGGGAGTTCTGGAAAAAGATATTTATCCGTTTACCTCATTCCTTGCCAATGTTCTTCATACCTGCAACAACACAGGATATAAAACCTATAATAACAACATTTCGGAAGTTATTTCTGCAGAATATCTTGATAAGTATAATTATCATGTTGTTCAGGATAATGGAGGTCTTTTATGGGGCCCTGTGATATGGCGAAAGTTATTTACACCCAACTTTGTAAACGATGTCACCAATAATCCCAATAATAAACTCAGACAATGTATGAAGCCAAAGGATGTCTACGATTGGTACAATAAAACGCCTATGACACTGGGGCATTCTACTGTAGATCTGGCCATTCCGCCTGAAAACACTTCCAAAACCATCGATGTTCAGCGTGGATATTATGCATGGTGGGATCTGAACAAGTACAAACTGGACTCTTTTTACTGGGGACCTATCGGACATGTAGGAGGAATTCTGCCTTTCACGTTGGCTTCCAATGTCAAATTCAATACTTTGAGAAGCGGCGGACTTCTTAATGAATGGGCGATTGCGGGATCCATTTTCGGGAAGCAGTCAGCAGAGAAAACTAATGAAAAAACTACTCTGCTACCTTCTCAGATAAAACCTGATCTCGGTGCTATGGAACTGGTTGAGATTACAGATTTCAATAAAGAAAAAATACAGAGCAGAACGGCAACTGACCGCAACTTATCTACTTTAAAAGATGGAGTTTACCTGTTGAAAGTATCAGAAAATAATGAAAATAAAATAATTCCATACATCAAAAACACTCCTAAAGAGGTTTCTGAAAACGAAATCGTACAATCTGCAACGCCAACTGTTCTACAGTTAAAAGTTGATCAGGATGAACTTTCTGCTGTCTATATTTTTGATGAAAGTAAAACGCTGGTCAAAAGCATTTCTCAGAAACAATACCGTGAAGCCGGAGGAATCAGTTTGCAGGATCTGGAGAATAAAAACTACACTTTTGAAGTGGTTACTCCATATTATAATCTTCAGTTCAATAAAGCAATTGGCGGTACACCATCTTCCGAAAGTAATACGGATATCTTTACCCAAAAACAGCACATCATTGCCAAAGCCGGCAATGATATTAAAAACATCAGCATTTACAGTATTTCCGGTTCTCTGGTTGTTCAGCAGGAAGTTAACAAACCACTATTTGAATCCAGAAATTTAGAACCGGGTGTATATCTGGTACAAGTCACTCTTTCTAACGGAAAAGTCATTCATAAAAAAGTAAAACTATAACTTCAATCCTCTTCATAATATCATTTCAAGTTAATTTTGGCACTTCAGCAATGAAGTGCTTTTTTTGTATCAATAATTAAAATAACTCCACAAAAAATAATTGGAGATAAATTTAAATTAGCAGCTATTAAATTACGTAATCCATTATTAATTATTATTTTACGCACTTCAATTTTAACTTTTAATAAAAATTATAGTAAAATCGCATAAATGATTCTTGTCATTTATTTTAAATTATTCTAAATAAAATTAGTAAACTTATACTGAGCCTGTTACTTTTGCCGAAAGAATAATGCCAGATGGTACATAATGACTCCCAATTCCCTTTGAGGCTCCGATTTTTCAGTTTTCTTATTTTTCTCACAACAATTACAGCAGTTAAGGCACAGAACCTACCGTTTACAATCACCTTTGAAATAAAAAACAAGGATCAAGCTTCGGTAAAAGGATCTGAAATAAAGATTTTTTCTGAAGAAAATACCTATACAGCTTCTACCAATGACAATGGAATGGCAGTAACACATCTTATTCCGGGAAAATATAAAATAGAAGCCTGGAAAAACGGAATTCTTGGGTATTCCGGCAAGATATCCGTAACAAAGTCTGAAACATTTGCTTTTCCATTTTCAGAGAAACTCAATACTATTGAAGAAGTCGTTATCACCGCCAAGGAAGGGAAAGGGCTTACGTCCTCCTCTATGATCAGCCAGCGGGCGATGCAGCATTTACAGCCTTCAAGCTTTTCCGATCTTTTGGAACTTCTTCCCGGAGGGAGATCTGGAGACCCGGTCCTGAATCAGGCTAACAAAATCAGTCTTCGTGAAACCGGCAGACCCGGCAGCGATTATAATACGTCTTCCATGGGGACTACTTTCCTGGTGGATGGAGCTCCTTTGAACTCTAATTCTAATCTGCAGTATACCTATGATTTTTTAGATAAAACGAATAACGGTCTCAAACGAAGACTTAATATAACAAGTGGTGTAGATATGCGAAGTATTTCTACAGACCAGATTGAAAGTGTGGAGATTCTTCGCGGAATTCCTTCTGCAGTCTATGGAAATCTGACTTCCGGAATTGTAAAAATCACCAATAAATCCGGTTATACAAAATGGAAAGCAAGATTTAAAGCAGATGGCTACAGTAAACTTTTCGCGGTGAGCAAAGGTTTTGAAAATAAGGAAAAAGATCTTAAAATAAACACAGGTATCGACTATCTGAATGCAAAATCCGACCCAAGAGACCGACTTGAAAGCTATAAAAGAATAACCGCTCACTTGGCCGTTATAAAAGAAAAAAAATATGATCGTGGAACGACTAGATGGCAGAGCAACCTTAGCTATACTGGTTCATTGGACGGTTCAAAATCTGATCCGGACATCGATTTGTCTGAACTCAATTCTTATGAAGTGAACAATCATCTTTTGAGCCTTTCCAATCTGTTTACTTATACTAAAAATGAGCCTTCGTTCTATCGATCAACCGAAATTCAGGCAACCGTTAACCAAAGATTTGACAAAATAAAGCAGACTAAATTTATCCAGCTGGAAAATGCAACTGCCTTTCCTTTATCAGCAACTGAAGGGGAATATGATGGCTACTATCCGGAACCCCGCTATATTTCAAACTATAGCGTGGACGGAAAACCTCTTGATTTGTTTGTTAAAATGATCAACAACTTTCAGATCAATTATAAATCGATAACGCATGAGTTCAATGCCGGATTTGACTGGCAAATGAGCAAAAACTGGGGCAAAGGGCAGCTATTTGACATCTACAGACCTATTGATCCCAAAGCGACATTCAGACCGCGTGCTTACCGTGATGTTCCTGCTTATATGACTTCTGCGTTGTTTCTGGAATCTATCAACACATTACAAGCAGGTAAGCACAAGCTTACACTGGCATTAGGACTAAGAGGAAATACGATGATGAATCTGCCTTCTCATTTCAAAATGGACGGAAAATTGTATGCAGACCCCAGAGCCAACTTTCAATGGGAACTCCCTTCTTTTGATTTGATGCATAAAAAAGCAACCATAGCTTTAATATTAGGATATGGTAAGCAAAGCTTGTTCCCGGATCTTAATCTCCTGTATCCGGAACTTATTTACAAAGACATTCAGCAGTTAAATTATTTTCATAATAATCCAAACTATAGAAGAGTCAATTATAAAACACTGGTTTATAACCCACAAAATCCGGATATAGAACCCGCTGTGAATGAAAAGTTTGAAGCAAGAATAGATTTCAGCCTAGGGGCACACCAGCTATCGGTTACTGTTTTTAAAGAAAATATGCGCAATGCATTCCGTTCTATGAATGAATATGCCTTATATCAGTACAAAAAATATGATACTTCAGGACTGAATCATGATGCCATCACTTCCCCGCCGGATGTGAACACACTTCCCTACCAGACAGTGAATGAGAACTTTCTTTATACTACTCAAAAAAACGGCAGCAAAGTAGACAAAGAAGGCATCGAATTTCAATATTCCTCTAACAGAATTCCTGTAATCAACACAAGATTTACTGTAAATGGAGCATGGTTCCGAACGAAATATGGCAACAGCCTTCCGGTATACAGAGGAAGAGATTTGTTGATCGATGGAAGACCTTATCCTTATCTGGGATTATATGACGGAATGGAACCCAACTCCGTGAATGAAGTATTGAATACCAACCTGATGATGGATACTTATATTCCCCGTCTGGATCTTGTTTTTTCTTCATCATTCCAGTTTTCATGGTATTCTATGAGAAAACTTCTTCCCATGAGCGGAATCCCAAGTCATTATGTGGATCAGAATGGTACTGTGCTTCCTTATAATCCGGATTCCGTAAAAGGAACAATTCTGGAAAGCCTGATTATCGCTCAGAATCAAGATCTCTACAACACTTCCAGAAGACCTATGGAAATGAATGTGAATCTGAAAGTAACCAAAAGTTTCAGAAACAAAGCGGTTGTTGTCTCCATGTTTGCGAACAGGTTATTCAGCTATTATACCCCTTACAACATCAACGGATTTACCATCAACAGAAAAGGAGCTTATGATCCTTATTTCGGAATGGAAATCAATTTCAATTTATAAACAATTTCAATTCAATAAAGTTATGTTAAAACATGTATTAAGAACGCTGCTCGTATTGTGTGCAGCAATTGCTATTACAGCCTGTTCTTCAGATTCCAATGATGCTTCGGAAGCAAAGACTTCATTAAAACTGGAACTCAAAGTAGTTCCTGATAATATTCAGGTTAAAGAATACAAACATCTTACGATAAGTTTCAAAGAACTTAATTCGGGATTTACGATTACCCAAGAGCTTAAAAACACCAATACTCTCCAGGTTGTTCTTCCTTCAGGGACCTATAACATCATTGCAGAAGGAAGCATCATCTATGCTGACAATTCCGGTCCGACAGAAGCTAAAGTTGCCGGGGTACAAAACGGAATAGTGATTAACGGAAGCGAAACAAGCAAGACGCTGGATTTGTCCTTAAAATCAGGAAGCAGCAATGATCTTATCCTGGAAGAGGTTTTCTTTACCGGAACTAAAACACCACAGGGAGCCATGTATTTCGGTGATCAGTACTTTAAAATCACCAATAATACGGACAAAACTTTGTATGCAGATGGTATGTTATTGATACAATCCAGTTTTATGACCAATGAGAAACAGGATTACAGCCCCAATATCATGGGAACTACGTTGTCTGCGGGTGCTATTATCAGAATTCCAGGAAACGGAACAATGTATCCTGTAAAAGCCGGAGAATCCATTATTATTGCAGAAGATGCCATTAATCATAAAGATTTTAATCCTTCATCTATTAATCTTTCCAATGCTAATTTCCAGATTTTCAAAGAAGATTCTGATGATATCGACAATCCTGCGGTTCCGAAAATGGTGAATGTTTTTGAAAAAATGGTGATTCATACACAGGGATATTATGCCTATGCTTTGGCGCGTATGCCACAAGGGATGACAAATCAGGCCCTGATCGGTCAAAACTCATACACTTATACCTACAACCTTACTATAGGCGGTGATGTATATCCTATGGACGGAACTGCTGTCAAAATTCCAAATGAATGGATAATAGATGCTGTAAATCTAAGTGTACAGGATTCATTCCAATGGCTGGTAACTTCCCCTTCTTTGGATATGGGATGGACTTCAGTAACCACTTTTGATGGAGATAAAAATCGTTTTGGTAAAGCTGTCCGCAGAAAAGTGACAGGAAAAACAATAGACGGTAAAAATATTCTTAAAGATACCAACAACTCTACAGCAGATTTTGAACATGGTGTAAAACCATCTTTATTTAATTAAAAAATGAAACATTTTCTTTCCATCTCCATCCTGCTGATCTCCTTTTCAGGTATACAACTCAAGGCTCAGATCAATGACACCATCATAGAAAGAGTACGTGAAGAATACAGCTATGAAAGGCTTATTAAAAACAGTATCACCATCAATCCTGCCAGCCATGCGGGAGCGAGGAAATACAGCATTACGACTTTCAATGTATTTACTGAAAACAGCAAAACGCCCAATCAGATCCAGCAAAAAGGCAAAGGGAAAAATCTTTGGGGTGCGGAAGCAAGCAGCTTACAGAATCTCGATGATACAACATCAGTATGGGGCAATGCTTCCTATACTCAGGGGAAAAACAAGCAGGTGGTATGGAACGAAAATGCAGACTATGAGCGTATCTATCCTTACGTAGCCGCCGATAGTGTAGGTGGTGATATGAAGTTTGAAAATTATAGCTTTTCAGGAGGATATTCTAAAAAGATCAATACCTACACCCTGGGGATTACCGGAAGTTATCAGGCTACGTTAAGCTACAGAGATGTAGATCCACGCCCTAAAAATACGGCAGCCCAGTTTTCCCTAGCCATAGGGGCCAATAAACTGATGTTTCAGAAGTTCAGAATCGGAGCTTATCTGAATGCTGAAAAATATACTCAGAAGCATTATCTGAGCTTTGTGAGCAATCAGGGATACCCTATGATCTATAATATGAGCGGGCTGGGAAATTACAATGAACTGCTTTCAGGAAAGCTCCGCCAGGCGTATTATGAAGGCTGGTCTTATGGAGGAGGTTTACAGATCTTTGAAGCAGACAACAGAAGCTGGTACCTGAATATGGGGCTAAAAAAGTTTAATCTCGATAAGCTATTGACGGAATATGCAGATCTCAACGCTTCCAAAATTGATGAACGACAGCTTACTTTTTCAGCGGGAAAATTCTTTGATTCCGGAAAAATAGTCTGGGGAGTTTCTGCCGAAGGAAACAGTACAGAACGCAAGGGCACTGAGAACCTGTTCCTGAATGAAAATTCAAGAAACTACATACAGATAGGAAGTGTGGAAAAATATAATCACAAGGTTAATAGTCTTGTTTTTAAAGGACTGGTGCAACTGGGGAATGAAAAAGCCACCTCCTCTCTGTCTCCTTTCTTTGGATGGGCTCAGGAAAAGGAAAAATACAGCAGCCCCGCATCAAAAATAGAATTGAGCAAGATGATGTATGGGGCAGATTATCAGTGGCTGAAAACTTTCAATCATCAGCAGGTATTATCTGTAATCGCAGGACTTTCTGCAACCAATGTCTATCAAAAAGATGCTCTTTTCAATAATTCCGGAAAACCGTCTATCAATACTATGCTTCAGGAAAATTATGCCTTTCAGTCTTCAGATTTCTGGCAGGCAAAGCTTGATATTAATTTTCATTTCAGCTTCCCTGTTATCAAGACTGCTTTTGTAGGAGGTAAGATGATATACAGCAATTTTAAAAGTAATAGTAACACACTATTTTCAGTCAGTATAGGAAGTATTTTTTAAACACATTATGATAAAATTTTCAGATCTTAAGTTAGTCGCAGTCCTTGGAGGAGTTTCACTATTCTGTATGCAGCATACTATTCAAAAGTATCAAATAGATTATGGAGAAGCTGTGGAACAATATAAAAAACCTTCACAATACTGGCCTAAACCTTCAGTGGATGAAGGTGTCAACTGGAAAGAATTTGAGGCTATAGAATGGGACTCCAATTATTATGACACGCAGGAGATTCCTGAAGTAATGCTGGGGAAAAAGCTGTTTTTTGATCCAAAGCTCTCCTCATCCAGCCAGGTATCCTGCAGCAGCTGTCACAATCCTGAGCTAGGCTGGGGAGATGGTCAGGAAGTCGCATTGGGAACCGATCATTTACAGGGAAAAAGAAATACACCGTCTCTTTTCAATATCGCAGACCGTCTTTCTTATTTTTGGGATGGAAGAGCCAAAACACTGGAAGAACAACTTGTAGGACCTATTTCCGCTCATAATGAGATGAACATGAAACCGGAAAAACTCGCCGGAAAACTGTCTAAATTGAAAGAATACAGACAGCTTTTTAAAGAAGTCTATCAGAGCGACAAGATTACATTTGATCAAATCGCCAGAGCGTTGGCAACTTTCCAAAGAACGATCAGAAGCCAGCCAAGTAAACTGGACAAGTTTATGAAAGGAGATTACAAAGCCATGAGTGATAAGGAAATCTACGGCATGCATTTATTCCGGACTAAGGCAAGGTGTATGAACTGTCATTATGGGAAATACCTGACAGACGAATCTTTTCACAATATTGGACTTACCTATTACAAAAGGGAGTATGAAGACCTTGGCCTGTATCATATCACTAAAAACTCAGATGATACAGGAAAGTTTAAAACCCCTTCTCTGAGAGATCTGGATTATACGGCTCCATGGATGCATAACGGACTAATGGATGATATGCATGGGATTGTCAGCCTATACAACAGCGGTATGCAGATGATAAATCCTACTCCCGAAGAAAAGAAAGCTGATCCTAATTTTCCTGTTACCGACCATTTGATACAACCTTTACATCTGAATGAGCAGGAAATGGATGCCATCGTTTCATTTTTAAAAAGTATGTCCGGAAGTTATTATAAAATGCCAAGACCGGAAATCCCAAGAAAATAGATTAATTAATTGATACCATTAGCAGTAATCCTTTTATCTAAAGTAGTTATTTAGATGAAAGGATTTTTTTAATGCCTTTTAAATTGATATCAATTATTCCTTAAAATTTAAATCCAACACTGAAATAGATCCTTGAAAAATCAAGCTGGCTGTTTCTGGAAACATTCAAACTGATAGGCCCGATAAGAGATTCATATCCAAGATTTACTCCATACCCAAACATATCGAAACTGTTATTAAAAGGGGAAAGCTCTTCACTCACTTTCCCATAGCTGAAAGAAGGTGTAAGATAGAGTTTTTTCATAATTCTGTACTGAAGTGATATTGCTGCCTTGGCAACCGAAGTCATAGGAAGCTCTTTCTGACGAAGACCATTGAATTCAGGACTTAGCAGATCATAATTATATTCACTCCCTCCGAGATTATATTTCTGATTGAGGAAAAGATACGGAATATCAAACTCTTTTTCCTCCCCAAAACTTGCCCCTAAAAAAACATTTGCCCTTACGGTCAGCCTTCTTGTAATCGGATGATAGAAATTTTCATTTAAAGTAAAAGATATCAGGTTTTTAGGCCGGAAATACCCTTCCGTTTCAGGGTTTAGTATAAGATTTAAAATAGGTTGTACTGTTTCAAGATCATAAAGCTGATACCTGTCACCGTAATAAAATCTTGTGCTCACCTGAAGATGGTTCCCTCTTGTTGTAAAGTATCTTTTATTAAGATTATTCTGTTCAAACTTAAGGAATGTATTGAAATTGCTGTGATTATATAGTTTTTTACTGTAATTATCTACTTTTGACTGATCTACTTTGTCCAGTAAACTGTACATTCTTTCTGTACTGAATTCCGTTCCCAGTGACAGGTATGCATTTGGAGTAATATTATAATTCAGGGCAATCTTACCGGTTATATTACGGTACATATGGTTAGGAAAACGGTCACCGCCATCTTCATTTACATCATACAGTCTGAAGTTAAGGTCATTACTCTTAAGATTAACCATTTTAGCTTCCAGATCCAGCCATAAACGCTCTCCGCTGTCTAAGAACTGCTGATAAGCAACTTTAGCCTTGAAACGTTCTGAAATATCTACCGTTGCCAAAAATCTTGATCTGTTCAAAAGGATATTCCTGTAAGTATAGTTGATGATAATCCCGACAGACTGTTCCGTATCATAGTGCAGAGCCAGTTTAAAAGCTCCTTTTTTCGCTCTTTTTACAAAAACATTCATCACCAGTCCATCATTTTCATTGGTATACGTATAATACACCTTTGTGTACTGGCGCATTCCAAATACTCTGTCTATTGCTTCATTGATGGTTTTAGCATCGTAATACTTCCCTTCTGTAAGCCCCATTTGCTTTTTCAATACTTCAATCTCTGCAGCATCCGCCATAGGAGTTCCGTCTTCTTCATTAAAGGTGAATTTTGTTGTAGGCAGTTTCACTTCTTCAATCATGGTATGTTCATACTTGATGCCTAACTTTCGTTGGGCTTCTGCCAAAGCGACAAACTCAGGAAGGTGCTTTCTGGCTTCCACTTCCCCTATTTTAATGATTCTTCTGAATTGGGCAAAATCCTTCGTTGTAATATCTCCTAATGGATCTACAAAGTCTACCAGGATATTAGACAGCTCTTTCTGATGTTTGAAATCCTCCACCGAACGAATGGCGTGAGTCTGATAAATCATCTTCATTGGGTTCTCAATCTCCTTCTTGGTAAAAAGCCTGAAACCGGTATAGCCTCCGATCACAAAGTCAGCTCCCATTTCACGGACTTCATTGGCGGGATAATTACGATCTAATCCTCCATCTACCAAAAGTTTCCCATCAATATAAACCGGTGCAAAAGCTGCTGGAATTGCCAATGTAGCACGGATAGCCAGTGGCAAAGACCCTTCTTTCTGCATCACAAGACCTCCATTTACAATATCGGAAGAGGTGAGTTGTACAGGAATTCTTAATTTGCTGAAATCGTTAATGTGTTTTGCATTAAAAGTAAGGTTATTAAGCACTTCCCCCATGTATTGTCCTTCAATATAAGAACTTGGAAGAGTTGGAATCCCTTTTACTACCGGAAACTCCAGAATATACTTGTCATATTCGTCTTTCTCACTGATATTGACTTTGTTGTATGGCATTTTATTGCTCAGAATCCTGCCCCAATCCACTTTGTAGATTGTATGCTTCAGCTGGTCAGCATTATACCCCATTGCATATAAGCCTCCAAGAATTCCTCCCATACTGGTTCCTGTGATATAATCCACCTTGATTCCCAATGAATCGATCATCTTTAAAATTCCGATATGGGCAAATCCTTTTGCTCCGCCGCCACTGAGTGCAAGACCGAATTTAGTATCTTTGGTCACATTCTGAAGCGCAATATTCAGAGAATCATTCTTTTGCTGAGACTTGATAATAAGAGAGAAAGCGATGGCAAAAAATATCAGGATCTTTTTCATTGGTAGTGCTTAATGTATCTGATTTAAACTTTAAAAGTTTTTAATAAGTAGTAAAGATACACAAAAAGTTACCTGCTTTATCAGGGCAATCCGTCAATAAAACAAATGCATCTAAGGTATTAAAAACAACCAAAACACTGATTTACAAACAAATATATTATTTATTTATAATTAAATATTTTTAATACGTTTTTATAGTTTCCACAAAATTAACATCTGGATTCAGGATTTCAAGAATAAGGTTTTTGACAGATTTCATAGCATCATCAATGTTTCCTTTGTCAAACTGCAGAGAGACCATTCCTTTTTTGGCATCTGCAAAACTCCAGATTCCTGTTTCTATCGGGAAACCCCAAAACTCAGGAAGATGTTGTACCACATAATGATAAATACAAAGCTGAAGTGCCTGTTTTCTATCGCTGTTATGAAAATATTCAGCTACATTATCCTCATCAATTTTCACACTGAGATTTTTGATTTTAGCTGTTTTATAATCAATAATCCTGAGCGTTCCATTCAACTTATCAATTCTGTCAATATATCCTAAGAAGGAAATTTTATCATTTCCATCAAGAGGAAAATCGATGTTTTCAAACTTTCTTTCGATGTCAATAATCTCCAGTTTATTGCCCTGTTTTATCAGTTCAAGATCATGATTAAGGACATTTTCAATCACCTTTTTAGCAATTGCTTTGTGGATATAGTTCATCCCCTTTTCATAGAACTCCGGCTGGTGTTTCAGCTTTTCAATGGCAATATTAATGTAGTGATCTATTGCTTTAACTGAATTATTTAAATCACTTTCTTTTAAAACCTTACCCTTTAACACCTCATATACTTCTTGAAGTGAATAATGGACTAGATTCCCGTAATTCTTCACCGACAATTCTTCTTCAATTTCATCTGTTTCCGAGGTATTCAAAATCTTGGAAAGATAAAAATCAATCGGATTATAGAGGTAACTTGTAAGGTGGGATGCAGATACTTTTTTCTTCCAATTCTCAAGACGATCCAGCACAATCTGTGTCTTCGAAATTTCTATCGGTTTGGTGGCGATAGGCTCGGAAGAATTTTCAATAATCACGTGTTCGATATCATGTGAGCTTTCCATTTCGATCTGCGTAATGAAACGGCTTTTCTCTCCTGTATTCACTCCGGAACTTAAAGCGTTGTACAGCAAATGTACATGCTGCGCATCCTGAATCAATCTGTAAAAGTGATAGGCATAAATGCTGTCGTTTTCCAGGAAAGTATGAAGATCAAAGAACCTTCGGATATCAAATGGAATATAGGTATTCTGAGAATTTCCCAATGGAAGTTTTCCTTCGTTCACAGAAAGTAAAATGACATTCTCAAAGTTCAGGAGACGGGTTTCCAGCAGTCCCATGATCTGTAATCCTCTTAACGGCTCTCCCTGAAAATCTATACTTTCAGAGTTGATGTGCTGGTTGATCAGAATTTCCAGCGTTTCCATTTTGATCTCGATATTGTAGGGAGTCAGCTGATTTTTGATGATCCTGAATGCATTTTCAAAGTGAGAAACATTCTCGTACTGAATATCATCTATTTCGAGCCATTTTACCTGCTGGCAGAAGTCGATAAGCATATCCAGATACACATTTGTTCCTTCTGCTTTCTGAAGCAGTCCAAAGTAAGACAGCCCACTGAGCAGCTCGTACAAAAGCTTTCTGGAGATATACACAATATTCCTCTCTTCTACTTTGATTCTAAAATCATTGATAACCTGCTCATCTTCAACAGATTTAGGAAGTTCCTCCAGGATTGGAAAAACATCCCTGTAATAATAAGAGGATTTATTTTTTTCCAGCTGTTTCTGCAGATAGAAAAGGCGTTTTACAGCATTAGAAAAAGATAAGTTCTTCAATGGGAATCCCATCGTAATATTCAAATTATCAACACCATGCATCACATCAAGACTTGCAGGAAGAAGGTTTTCATCCAGCAAAACTACAGCGGTATTGGAATAGGTTTTATTATTGATCTCTTTAAAGATCTCAGGCAGCACTTTGGTCTGGGTTACATTCCCGGAGACTTCGTATACCTTAATTTTTTTAGATTGATTAAAATCGTCTTCGATCCATTGGAAAGCCCTGTTATCATCAAATTCTTTCCATGTTTTATGATTTCTCAGAAATTTTCCGGCTTCCTGTCTCTCATCATCAAAATAGTAACGGTCTCCCTGAAAGAAGCATTGTGCTTTGTTCCACTGCAAAAGACTTCTTACCAGCTTTTCCTCTACCGGAGTAAAGGCATTGAACCCGCAAAAAACAAACTGCTCTTTGGTATTTTTAGCAAAATCGACAATCTTAGCTTTCGCGGCCTCATGAATCATTCCGGAAGTAGCCCAGTTTTTTTCCTGTAGTCTTTCTTTTAGAGCAGGGAGAAAAACGCTCATATTCTGCCAGAAATTAAGAAACTTCTTCCTTGGGACATCATCATCCTCACCCAGGTTTTGAGCCCATTCTTTGATCCTTTCCTCATCAAACATATACTGCAGCACTGCCAGATCACTGTCTGAAAACTTCAGAATATCATCCCAGTCTTTCTGCAAGGTAGGAAACCACTTCAGAAAGTCCGAAAAATCATCTCTTGGGATAAGATTCATACTTCTGTATACATCGAATGAAAAAAGCCATAACGGAATTCCCTGAATCGGCTGTTGATCAGCAATTGTATTGATGAGTTCCTCTATGGTAAAAAAGTTGGGCAAAAGTCCTGAATAATTATTTTCCTCCAGAATCTGCCTGATAAATACAATGGGACGCTTTCCGGGCAGAATGATATTAAACGCAGAAAGATCCGTGTTTTGTGTCAGCAGTTCGTGAATGATCTTATTGAGGAATTTCAAGGGCTTGGTAGCTTTTTAAGTTGTCTAGTTCTTTAGAAATCGCAGTATTATATTCTGCCTGTTTTTCTTTATCTATTCCATGGCGGGTATCTCTGTCATAGGCCATCTGGAAGTTTTTATAACCCATTGATATTTCATCATAAATTACTTTGAAATATTTGTTGTAATCACCTGATGTCCGGATTTTTTCAGCGACTACCTTTCTGAATTTTCTCACAAATAATTCTGCAATATCAAAATGTTTCTGCTCATGCAGTAGAATGTAATCATCCATTTTTTTGACATCCTTCCAGGATTTATCTTCGTTAAATATCGTTTTAATGGTAATCGTAACCGGTGATTTTGGGTTAGAGGATTTTATGACAGAATATTCCCAGCCACAGTGGGTATATGCTGCTACATCAGGATTATTTTTCTTATTGACCGGGCTTCTAAAATTATCCCAGCTCAGTTTTTTACCTTCCTGCCAGGTAATTATCTGTCCGAATACAGTCTGAGCAGCCAGCAAACACAATACAAAAGTCAATCTCATTATTCCACCACAATTGTTTTCGTAATCCAGTTATTTCCGCCGTTCCAGAATTTAAAAGTATAGGATCCTTTTCTTTGCGGGCTGAAATTGATCTGGTTGGCCCCTACATAATTTCCCTGCGTACAAGGTCCGTTGGTAATATATTTATAGGAAGTAACCGTTCTCTCAAGATTATTGTTGTAAATATAATCATATCCGTAAAAACCTTCGCAGTGAGACGGATAAGTGGAATAAGTTTTTATGCTCTGAATCGCAAAAACGTCCATCGTATCATTGACAATTTTTACGCTGTCTATTTTGATCTTATCGATAGATTCAACTGTATGGTAATCGTCATCATTACACGAAACCAGAAGCCCGCCAAACACTAATACCGAAAATCCAATGTTTAAAAGTTTTTTCATAACCTTCAATTTTCTGATTATTAATAAATATTTAGCAAAAATTATTCCCCAACTCTATAAAATCAGGAACTAAAATTACCTTTTGATACGTAAACTACTTTTTTAGTATCAAAAAATTCTCCATCAAAATAGTGTTTAAGGTCGAAGATTTCACATCGAAGTCCGGCTAGCTCTTCTGCAAGATCACCGCCTTTCAAATATAAAATCCCGTTATGCTTAGGGTTAAACTGTTCTTTTTCAAACTTCCCTTTCAGCCATCTTAAAAATTCAGGCATCTGGGTTACCGCTCTGCTTACTACAAAGTGGAATTTCTCTTTCAGCTTCTCTGCTCTCCCGTGAATAGCCGTAACATTCGTTAATCCTATTCCTTCTGATACAGCCTGTACCACACTGATTTTCTTACCGATAGAATCAATCAAGGTAAACTGTGTTTCAGGAAATAAGATGGCCAGGGGAATTCCTGGGAAACCGCCTCCGGTTCCGATATCCAACACTTTGGTCCCTGGTGCAAATTCCATCACTTTTGCAATTCCCAAAGAGTGCAGGATGTGCTTTTCATACAGCGACTCCATATCTTTTCTGGAAATTACGTTGATCTTTTCATTCCATTCATTATACAGTTTTTCCAATTGTGTAAACTGTTCTATCTGTTTTTCAGTAAGATCCGGGAAATATTTTAATAGTAACGATGCAGACATGTGAATTATTATAAACAGCAAAAATAAGTTTTATTTCTCTTGTATTCAAATCTACTTTTTCTGACCAAACTCTGAGACCCGTTTTCAACAAGGATATTATTTTGCAACACCCGGAATTACAGGTATGTTCAGGTTCCCGGACTTGCTGACTGTTTGTACAGCAAAAATATAATTGTCTTTCGAGAGCGGAACTTTAATGGAAAGCCCTGTTGTAAATATTTTTTTCTGCCATACCGGGCTATCTGTTTCCCTTGCCAATACGTAATACCCTGCTGGTGTTCCCGATTTTGGCTTTTCCCAATGAAGGGTTGTAGAATTGGTCAATTCTTTAACATCCATTTCTACTTTCTCGGGTTTTGAGGTAGATTTTGCAAGACTTGCCAGCACAGCAACATTAGCGGCGACATTCTTTTTCAAATATTTAAAATCTATGAATTCCGGCAGATCACCATATTGCTTATTATTCTCTATCCTGATATCCTGATGCTGATGATCATAGTTTTCATAATATTCGGTAAGTCTTACCGATGGAAATCCGTTATTGACAAAACTGGTGTGATCTCCTCCACGCAAGAACCTGTCATTTCTGTAGATGAGTTTTACTTCAAGTCTTTTGACATATTGTTCCGCAATCTCTTTGATATATCGCGCTAGTTGTCTGGATTCGCTGTCATTTTCAAAACCCAGATTCCTGATCGTCATCGCCTTTTTGTCCAGATCTTTGTAAGGAAGCCCTTCACTGAATACACGAAGTATCCGGGTATTAATCTCCCCTGTTTCTCCTGCTTTAGGATTCCCGATCATATCATTGTTCAGGACCGCTTCAAGCTGTAAATTTTCTTTTTTTATTTTTTCGGCAAGGACTTTCGATCCCAGCAAGGATTGTTCTTCCCCAGAAAAAGCCACAAAAATGATGGAAGCTGGAAATGAAGATCTGCTCAATATCCGCGAGGATTCTATAACAGCGCTTACTCCACTGCCATCATCATTGGCTCCGGGTGCTGCGGAAGTTCTGTTCATCACATCCGTCACCCTTGAATCAAGATGTCCGCCAATCAGGAAAACCCTTTTGTCACTAGGATCGGTACCTTTCAGAAAAGCAACCGCATTCCCAAGATTAACGACTTTATCGATTCTTTTCCCATCCGGCTGGATATCTTCCTGCTGAAGGTACACCTCCATTCTGCCACCGGAATTTTTTGCATAATCACTGAATTTTTTAACAACCCAGTTTCTTGCCGCCCCTATTCCCCGTTTGGGATCATCTATCGAGCTTAAAGTATGTCTGGTCTCAAAACTTACCAAGGTATTGATGTATGATTTTAAGGAGTCTTCATTGACCTGCAAAACATATTTCTTCACTTCATCATCTTTTGAAAGTCCCTGAGAAAAAACGGTACAGGAAATCAGCAATAAAAAAACGGAATATTTCATAGAATAAGTCTTAAATCGATTAAAGATACAAAACCCTGAGCTTCAAAAGTCAATTTTATTTTCCATACAATTTTCTGTTTACTCTCTTTATTGATTGTTATTTTACTGAAAAAGGAATCAACTTGTTGATATTTATCAGAGATAACATAATGATTCTCATCTAAAAAAAATAATCAAAACCTGACAAAAATCTTTAAAGCAACCCTACTTTTATTATCCCTGCAACACGTTTTTATTATATATTTGTTAAAATTCAAAAAAATTCATGGATAAACTTTCAGATAGAGTAAAAAGACTAGGATACTCACAGACATTTGTCATGTCAAACAAAGCCAGAGAAATGAAAGCCAGCGGAATAGATGTGATCAGCTTAACTCTTGGCGAGCCGGATTTTGATGTTCCGGACAACATCAAACAGGCAGCTTTCGATGCCATCAATCAAAACTACAGCCACTACTCTCCTGTTCCGGGGTTCCTGGAACTGCGTGAGGCTATTGCATATAAATTAAAAAGAGATAATAACCTGGAATACAAACCTACCCAGATTTGTGTTTCCAATGGTGCTAAACAAGCTATTTTGAATGTATTGGCATCCGTTATCAATGACGGAGATGAAGTTCTTCTTCCTGCTCCTTACTGGGTAAGCTATGATGAAATGGTAAAAATGATGGGTGGAACTTCCGTGATGCTTCCTACATCTTATGTGACTGATTTCAAAGTGACTGCAGAACAGCTTGAAGAAGCTATTACAGAAAAGACCAAAGCAGTTCTTTTCAGCTCACCGTGTAATCCGTCAGGAGGATATTATACCTATGACGAGTTAAAGTCTATCGCTAAAGTGATTGCTAAATACCCTCAGGTGACTATCATTTCTGATGAGATCTATGAATACATCAATTACGAAACAAATACGACTTCTATTGCCCAGTTTCCTGAAGTATATGAGCAGACAGCCGTAATCAACGGAATGTCAAAAGCATTTGCCATGACAGGATGGAGAATAGGATACTCTGCATGTCCGGAATGGCTGGCAAAAGCTTGTGAAAAAGTACAGGGACAAATGACCAGCGGGGCCAATACTATGGCACAGAGAGCATCCATTACGGCATTGAAAACAGATCCTTCCGAATACAGATACATGATTGATGCCTTCAAAAAGAGAAGAGATCTTGTGTATGAACTGATCCAGGAAATTCCAGGGTTTAAAGTATTGCTTCCAAAAGCAGCATTTTATTTCTTCCCGGATATTTCGCACTATATCGGAAAAACGCTGAACGGAACTGAAATCAAAAACTCAGACGACTTTGCCATGTTCCTTCTGGAAAATGCTCATGTAGGATGTGTGGGAGGCTTTTCTTTCGGAAGTCCGGAATGTATCAGATTCTCTTACGCTGCTTCTGAGGAGGATTTGAGAGAAGCTATGAAACGCATCAAAACCTTATTGGAACCATTCAATTAATAAACTAACCATCAAAAATAAAACACAACAGCAATGAATCTGTTAAAAAAACTAACTATTGCAACAAGTATTGCCGCTGCAAGTTTCGCAGGGTATGCTTTTGGCCAGGATTTTCAATGGAAGGAAGGAACTTCCAATGGATACAAGTATAAGTACGTAACCAACGACCCAACATCAGCAAGGTACTACACCTTAAAAAACGGGCTAACAGTCATTTTGAGTCCAACAAATAAGGATCCGAGAGTACAAACGTATATTGCAACAAAAGCAGGTAGTAAAACCGACCCTGCAGACCACACAGGTCTTGCTCATTATCTTGAGCACATGCTTTTCAAAGGGACCAATCAGTTTGGTTCTAAGGACTGGGCGAAAGAGAAACCTCTTTTAGACCAGATTGATGCACTTTATGAAAAGTACAATCAGACTAAGGACGAAGCGAAGAGAAAAGAGATCTACAAAGAAATTGACAAGGTTTCTGGAGAAGCTGCCAAGTATGCGATTGCCAATGAATACGACAAAATGATGGCTGGTATGGGAGCTGACGGAACCAATGCCTTTACTTCATTTGAACAAACGGTATACACAGAAGATGTACCTTCCAATGTTCTTGACAAATTCCTTGCTGTGCAGGCTGAAAGATTCAGAGAGCCGGTTCTGAGACTTTTCCATACAGAGCTTGAAGCTGTATATGAAGAAAAAAACAGATCTCTGGATGATGATGGAGATAAAGTTTTCGACACCATGTTTGCTAACCTTTTCCCTAACAACAATTATGGAAAACAAACAACCATCGGTACGATTGAACACTTGAAAAACCCATCTCTGCATGCTATCAGAGAATATTTCAATAACTATTACGTTCCCAACAACATGGGTATCATTATGTCCGGAGACTTTAATCCGGATGAAGTCATTGCGAAGATTGACAAGGCTTTCTCTTACATGAAACCTAAAGCAATTCCTGAATATAAAGTAGGACAGGAAAAAGCGATTACCGCTCCTGTTGTAAAAGAAGTCGTGGGACCTAATCCTGAGAATGTAATGCTTGGATTCAGATTTCCTGGAGCTTCTACGAAAGATGCAAGAATGCTGAACCTTGTTGGAAACATGCTTACCAACGGACAGGCAGGATTGATTGACCTTGATCTGGTAAAAAAACAAAAATTACTGGGAGCTTACGCCGGGTCTTATGCTTTAAAGGATTATTCTGTGTTACTGTTACAAGGGAAGCCTACTGAAGGACAATCTCTGGATGAAGTAAAAAATCTTCTTCTTCAGGAAATTGATAAGTTAAGAAAAGGAGAATTTTCTGATGATCTGATTCAGTCTATCGTGAACAACGAAAAGAAAAGCATTATTCAGAAGGATGAAAAATATTCGTCAAGAGCAAGCATCCTGATGGATGAATTCACTTCGGATATTGACCACAAAGCATCGTTGGAATATGTTGACGAAATTTCAAAGCTTACAAAGAAAGATATCATGGATTTCGTATCCAAATATCTTCAGAATAACAATTACGTTGCCGTTTATAAAAGAAAAGGAGAAGACAAGAGCATTGTAAAGGTTGATAAACCAACCATTACTCCGGTTTCCGTTAACAGAGAAGATCAGTCCCCTTTCCTTAAGAAGATTGATGAAATGCCTGAAAACCCTATCGCTCCGGTATGGTTAAACTACGATAAAGACATTGCTAAAAACAAATTAGCTGATGTAGATGTACTTTCTGTAAAAAATACCGACAATGCGCTGTTCAGAATGTATTATCATTTTGATTCAGGAAAATGGAATAACAAAGTTCTTCCATTGGCAGCAGAATACCTTCAATATTTAGGAACTAAAGATAAATCTTCTGAAGTGATCAGTAAGGAATTCTACAAACTTGCTTCAAGCTTCAATGTGAGTGCAGGAAACGAAGAAACTTATGTATCATTGGAAGGTTTAAATGAAAACTTCGATAAAACAATCGCTTTATTTGAAGATTTGATTAAAAACAGCCAGGCGGATCAGGCAGCTCTTGATGCTTACAAAACAAGATTGAAAAAAGCCAGAGCAAATGCAAAACAGAATAAAGGTACTATTATGGCCGGATTGAGAAGCTATGCACAGTATGGCGCACAGAATCCGTTCAACAATGTATTGAGTGATGCTGAACTTGACGCTTTAAAAGCAGAAGATCTGATCAGTGTTCTTCATGACTTGTTTAATTTCAAACATAGGGTATTGTATTACGGTCCGAAATCAGGAAACGAAGTGGTGACAACTTTAAAACCAATCCACAAACTTCCTGCAACCCTGAAAGACCTTCCTAAGTCTAAAACCTTTGCTCAGATCCCGACTGATAAAAACAAAGTACTATTCGCTCATTATGATATGGTACAGGCTGAAGTCTTCTGGGTAAGAAACTCTGACCAGTACAATGCTACCATCACTCCTACCGTAAATTTATTCAACAACTACTTCGGAGGCGGAATGGGATCTATCGTTTTCCAGACGATCAGAGAATCTAAAGCACTGGCCTACTCTACCTATTCTTACTTTGCTCTTCCTAGCAAGAAAACAGACAAAGATATGATTATGGCGTATGTAGGAACACAGGCGGATAAATTCAATGAGTCTACAACGGCAATGAATGAGCTTTTGACTACCCTTCCAAAATCTGAACAGTTATTCGAAACAGCGAAAAGCGGATTGAAAAAATCAATTGCTTCTGAAAGAATTACTCAGGACGGAATCATCTTCTCTTATCTGAAATCCCAAAAGCTTGGAAACAATTTCGATATGAGAAAGAATGTTTACGAACAGGCACCAAAACTGTCTTTTGCAGACATCAATGCATTCCATGATAAGGAAATGAAAAACAAAAACTACACTTACTGCCTTGTTGCTTCTCAAGATAAAGTAAATGAGGCCGATATGAAGAAATTAGGTGAAGTAAAAAAACTTAATTTAACTGAAATATTTGGTTACTAAAATCAACAAAAAGCCCTGAGAACAGGGCTTTTTTATTTCACAACACATTAAAACAATTATAGATTTTATTTATCGATATTTGTTTGTTCGATAGATGAATCTTTTATATATTTGCATTAGAAATTTAAATATAAAACAGAAAAATTATGTCTTTAGTAGGAAAAAAATTCCCAAATTTAACAATCGACGCAATGTCTGAGATGGGTGACGATCTTAAAATCAACATCCTTGATGAAGCAGTAAACAATCAGCAAAAAGTTCTTTTATTCTGGTACCCTAAAGATTTCACTTTTGTATGTCCTACAGAGCTTCACGCTTTTCAGGAGGCTTTAGGTGAATTCGAAAAAAGAAACACTAAAGTAATTGGTGCATCTTGTGATACTAACGAAGTACACTTCGCATGGTTGAACACACCAAAAGATAACGGAGGAATCGAAGGAGTAACTTACCCACTTTTAGCTGATACTCACAGACAATTGGCAAACACATTGGGAATCGTTGATCAAGATTTCGAATATGATGAGGATGGAAATGAAGTTTTCACAGGTTCTAATGTAACTTACAGAGCAACTTACCTTATCGACGAAACTGGAAAAATCTTCCACGAAGCGGTAAACGATATGCCTCTAGGAAGAAACGTAAAAGAATTCTTAAGATTAATCGATGCTTACACGCACGTTCAAAAACATGGTGAAGTATGTCCTGCAAACTGGGAAGAAGGAAAAGATGCAATGAAAGCTGACAGAACTTCTACAGCAGAATACTTAGCTAAGAACTAATATAATGTGTTAATTTGAAAATGAGATAATTGGAGAATTATCAAAAATTATCTCATTTTCTTCTTTACAAAGCATTAGCACATTTTCAATTAATAAATTTTCAAATTACGATCATGTACACAGAATTAACCGAAGATACATTACAAAATATAGTTAGCGACAACGAAAAAGCAGTTGTTCAATATGGCGCAACATGGTGCGGAAACTGCAGAATCATGAAGCCAAAATTCAAAAAATTAGCGTCTGAGAATGATTCTATTCCATTTTTATACGTAGATGCTGAAAAGCTTCCTGAAAGCAGAAAACTAGCAAAAGTAGACAACTTACCTACTTTCGCCATCTTTAAAAACGGAGAATTGGTGAACCAGGTTCAGTCTAACCAGGCAGAAAGTTTAATTAACCTTTTTAACGAATTAGCATAATGAAATTACCCGTAATCAGACAGTTTTATCAGAATCAGACTCCTGAAAATCTAGAAAAAACATTAGAAGTACTGGAAAGTTTCTGCGAATTCAGAGGAACAAGTGAAGAAGATTTAAATGTTGCAGGAGAATTGATCACGAATATCTGCGGAGCTTTAGAAGTTCACTCCAATGTACAGAACGGAATGAGTGAAAAAGACGCTTTAAACTCTTTTGCTCAGAAGGTTTTAGGATCAATTGATAAATAACATCCTGCGATTATTTCTAATCAAAAGATGGTAAAAACACAAAATGCCTGAGGTTTTCCTCATTCCTATATTTTTTTTCTTATTCTTTAAGAACCCTTTTATTTTAACTGTAAAATTCACTTCAAAGTACCTTAACCGGTCATATGAAGCGGGCAGTTGCATGGAAATTTTTAAAGAATATCCAATTAAAATCCCGGTGATATTTTCATCAGGATTTTTTGGGTTTACGGTTTGAAACACAAATTTCACAAACGTTTTTGCACAAATTTCACAAATAAGAATCTGAAAGTCATCATCAAAAAATATACGCAATAATCCGTGAAATCTGTGATTAAAAACACTTTAAGTTTCGGCTAAAGCCATTGGAAAGCCCTCCTAAAGATAAACGGGCTAAAGCCCGTTCCTATTGAATTACTATCATTCGTATTTGCTCCTAAACACGAATGACACAAACCTTTTTGCACAAATTTCACAAATAAGAATCTGAAAGTCATCATCAAAAATATATGCAATAATCCGTGAAATCTGTGATTAAAAACACTTTAAGTTTCGGCTAAAGCCATAAGATAGCATCCTAAAGACAACCGGGTTAAAGCCCGTTCCTATTGAATTCGTGTTATTGGCGAAATCATTTGTGTAATTTGTGTTTAAGCATTATTTATTAAAAAAAAAATCCCGATGAAAATATCACCGGGACTATTATTTTAAAAGATAGAATCAACGTATCAATTAGTTTCTTCTGCTCATCAAAATACTCAGAATGTACCAGAACAAAAGCATAATAGAAGCAAAAAGCTGCAATGCCGCTCCTACATACTGATTCGTTCCATATGAATCCTTTAGCTTGCTTGTCTGATATAAAATAGTAGCTGAAGCCAGAAGTACCATTCCTACTGAAAACCATAATCCAAGGTTAAAACCAAAGATCATTCCCGCTACAATCAGTCCGATTGCAATAAACCCGCCGATTACAATGATATTTCTTAAAAAAGAAAAATCTCTCTTAGAAGTAAATGCAACTGCAGAAATACCTGCAAACATCGCAATAGTTAAAGTAGCAGCCTGGAAGATTACATTCGCCCCTCCTGTCATATTGGTTGCAATGAAAAGCATTGGCATAAAGATAATCGCTTCCAACAGGATATAAAATCCCAATCCTAAATACTGGGTAGATTTACTTTGTGAAAGAGACCATTTGGAAGCTAAAAAAGAAGCCAACCAGAAAACCCCGATAATCAGTAACCAGATATATCTCTGACCAAACATCATGGCGATAAGTTCTGCCGGAACAGTTTTCAATAATATCGTTTCAACTCCAATAAATGCAAGAATAGATAATGCAACATGCAAATACGTCTTCTTGTAAAAACTCGCTTTCTCCACGTCAGAAGAATGAGCGACTAAAACATCTGTCATCATAGTTAATATTTTTTTAATTAATCGAAAATAAATTTTTATCTATTTCGCAGGCAACACACCCAATATTTTACCATCATCTTCAAATACAGCTGTAATGGCTTCTTTGGAAGATGATTCTCCTGCATACTTGTATTTAATGCTGGGATGATTGGTACCATCCATCGTTTTATAATATCCTGCTTTTAAGATTTCAAGCTTTTTATTGGGTATAATACCATCCTTAACATTTTTAAGAACAGCATCTGTTACAATTTCTTTTACCTTATCAGAAAGCAGTCCATCAATAGTGGCACGGTCAGAAGCCTGTAAAGCATCCACAAACTTAAGGAAGTTATCATTGTACAAACTGACTTTCTCCTTACTTATAGCAGCCGGCTGTTCTTTTTTCTGGCCATTCTCAACCTTTACACCCGCTACCTTCTGAGCAAACATAAACTGTCCACCCACAAGAGCAAGTCCCAGCAATAATTTTTTCATAGTATTCATTTTTATCTGGTGAAATAAGTGATGGAAGATACGAAAATCAGACCAGTTCTAAAAATTTCATCGTATCTACATTATCGGCATAGGTATCAAGCCCCGGATTCTGTGCTTCTCCAAACGGAATTGCATTCAGTCCTAACTCTTCTTTACCCACTACACACTGTATATTTTCTTCATTTTCAGCAATAAAGCTTTTTACATCCTCCAAAGATTCATATCTGCTGAAGTTGATTACAGAAAGCGGACTGAACAGCTTATCATCTTCCTTCAGCATCACAAAATTATTATCCCAGAATTTGTCCTGATTTAAAAGATAAACCGCTCTGTTATAATCATAATTGTTAGCATATTTATTATGGTTGATAATATCCTGATATGCCAGGAAGTTTTCAAACAGCCTGTCAATAAGAAAATCCTGCGGAATAAAAACTCTCGTCACATTTCTGCATCCCAGCCCAAAATACTGGAAAATATCTTTTGCCAGCAATTGTAGCTCTTCTTCCGTTTCATCACCTTTCAGCACAGCAACAGAAGTTCTGTTCTTACGGATAATACTTGAATGATTCTTGAAATAATATTCCAGATATCTTGCTGTATTGTTACTTCCTGTAGCAATAACCGCATCAAAATTCTCTAATTTCTCTACAAATTCAAAAGCTACGTTTCCATCAGAAAACTCATTCCATTTCTTTAATAAAAACGGAATCATGCGTTTATCTTTTGAAGACAGCTTAATAACAGGGGTGTGATTGCTCAAAACGACGGACATTACATCATGAAATCCTACCAAAGGAATATTTCCGGCCAAAATAAGCCCTACTCTTTTTGAAATTTTAGAGATGGAATAATTTCCAAGCCAGTTTTTGATATTCTCTTCAGTCAGAAGATCTGCCCACTGCTGTAAAGCAAATTTCTGATTATCAATGGTAAACCACGGATTCTCTATTTCAGACCTTTTTAATAATAATTCAATATCAGCATCATCTTCATTATGATGTTCTGGTTTCTTCGCTAGAAACGCTTTTATATAATCACTTAATTTAATAAGTCCTAAAACTTGATTTTCGGTATTCATAATTACTTTAAAATTGGGGAATATTTTGTAATTTTGTGCAAATTTAAAAAAAATTAGCGATGGCTATCAAAATAACTGATGAATGCATTAATTGTGGGGCTTGCGAACCGGAATGCCCAAACAATGCAATATATGAAGGAGCTGTAGATTGGAAAGCTTCTGAGGGTACGGCTCTTCAAGGTACCATTACAATGCCGTCGGGACTTACTGTAGATGCAGAAGCACCACAAGAGCCTGTAAGTGATGATGTATACTTTATTGTAACTGATAAATGTACAGAATGTAAAGGATTCCACGAAGAACCTCAGTGTGCAGCGGTATGCCCTGTAGATTGCTGTGTTCCAGATGAAGATCACGTAGAATCTGAAGAAGCACTGCTTAATAAAAAAGCATTCTTACACGGTGAATAAAAATAATTCCGTCTCATCATGTATGGGGCGGCTTTTTTTGATCAAAAATCCAACTTAACCAAAAAATAAGCGACAGGAATTTAAATTCCGGAAGCAACCAAAAAATAAAAATATGAACAAAAAGCACAACTTCAGCGCAGGGCCATGTATTTTACCACAAGAAGTATTTGAAAAATCAGCACAGGCTATCCTGGACTTTAACGGTATCGGATTGTCTCTTCTTGAAATTTCGCACAGAAGCAAGGATTTCGTTGCGGTAATGGACGAAGCGCGTGCAATTGTAAAAAGATTGATGAATCTTGGTGATGATTATGAAGTTCTTTATTTAGGAGGAGGCGCCAGCATGCAGTTTGCAATGGTACCCTACAACCTGATGAAAGTAGGTGGAAAAGCAGCTTACCTGGATACAGGAACATGGGCAGCCGGAGCCATCAAAGAAGCCAAAAAAGTAGGAACAGTAGACGTATTAGGTTCTTCAAAAGAAGAAAACTACTCTTTTATTCCTAAAGATTATACGGTGGGTTCAGAATACGATTATTTCCACTGTACTTCCAACAACACTATTTATGGAACTCAAATGAAATCTTTTCCTGAAGTGGACACGCTAATGGTTTGTGATATGAGTTCTGATATTTTCTCAAGACAACTGGATTTTTCTAAATTTGACCTGATCTATGCCGGTGCTCAGAAAAACATGGGACCTGCAGGAGTTACTTTAGTGGTAATAAAAAAAGAGATCCTGGGTAAAACAGGAAGAGAAAACATGTTTTCTATATTGGATTACTCTCAACATATTGCTAAAGAATCTATGTACAATACCCCGCCGGTATTCCCTGTATATGCCTCTTTGCTTACTCTTCAGTATCTTGAAAGAAACGGAGGAATTGCTGCTGCAGAAAAAAGAAATGAAGCTAAAGCTAAGCTTTTATATGATGAAATCGACAGCAATCCGTTATTTGAAGCATTCTGCGTAAAAGAAGACCGTTCACTGATGAATGTTTCTTTCAACATCACAGACGAAAGTAAGAAAGAAGAATTTGACAATGCATGGAAAGCTGCAGGAATCAGCGGACTGAACGGACACAGAAGCTTAGGCGGGTACAGAGCAAGTTTATACAACGCCTTGCCTATCGAAAGTGTACAGGTTTTGGTGGATGTAATGAAATCGATCAAATAATTTAATCATTAAAAAAATTCAAAGATTGAAAGACTGAAAAGCAGTTAATTTAAATTCATTAATTTGCACCCTAGTTTTAAAATTTTGAAATATGTATATCTTTCAATCTTTAAATCAAATAACTCATGAAAGTTTTAGCAAACGACGGAATTTCAAAAGCAGGAGAAAACGCTCTAAAAGAAGCCGGAATTGAAATTCTGGACAATAGAGTGGCTCAGGATCACGTTATTAATTTTATCAACGATAATAATGTGGACGTTCTTCTGGTAAGAAGTGCAACGAAAGTGAGGCAAGACCTTATCGATGCCTGTCCTGGCCTTAAAATAATTGGAAGAGGCGGTATCGGAATGGATAACATTGATGTTGAATATGCCAAAAGTAAGGGCATTAAGGTAATCAACACGCCTACAGCATCTTCAAAATCAGTGGCAGAATTGGTTTTCGGACATTTCATTTCTCTGGCAAGGTTCCTTCACGAATCTAACAGACTAATGCCTCTGGAAGGAGATACCCATTTCAACGCTATGAAAAAGTCATTCGGTAATGCGTATGAACTTTCAGGAAAAACATTAGGAGTAATCGGCTTTGGAAGTATTGGACAGGAAGTCGTAAAAATAGGAATTGCTTTAGGAATGAAAGTAACCGTTCTCACGAAAAGCCTTAAAACAAAAGTTCTCACCTTGAACTTCTTTGACGGACAATCGGTAGACTTTGAAATCACTTCCACCAATGATATGGATGCCTTTCTTAAAGATGCAGATTTCATCAGTATCAATACGCCGAAAACGAATGAGTATATTATAGATACCCCTCAGTTTGAAAAAATGAAAGACGGAGTCTATATTGTAAATACTGCAAGAGGCGGTGTCATCAATGAAGTGACACTGATTGATTTTATTGAGTCAGGAAAAATAGCAGGAGCCGCATTGGATGTTTTTGAAAATGAACCAAGCCCGGAACTGCCTTTACTGATGAACCCCGCATTGTCACTTTCTCCTCACGTAGGAGGAAATACAGTAGACGCGCAAGAGAAAATCGGTATCGAACTTGCAGAACAAATTATTAAGCTACAAAAAGAAACTATAAGATAAATATGCCTGTTTTTAAACCTTTCCGTGGAATTAGACCTCATAGAGACTTTGAGAGTACTTTCCCTACACATCCACTGGATAATTTCACCCAGGAAGAGATTGCAGAGAAAGCTCAAGTTGAAAATACTTACATCAATATGATTAAACCCTATGTTGTAAGTAAATCTAAAGATATTGACCGGAATCTTCGAAAGATCCGATCTACATTTGAAGAACTTCTGGACGAGAAGAAATTGGTCCAGGACAATTCAGCCTATTATCTTTATGAGCAGATCTACCCCAACAAACAAGTGTTCAGGGGACTTCTCGGATTGGCTAGTATTGAAGATTTCTGGAATGGAAAAATCAAAAGACACGAAAGTACCATTCCTCAGAAAAAAGAAAAACTGGCTCATTATCTTGAGAAAGTAAGTCTGCAGGCAGAACCTGTTCTTCTTACCTACCCTGCCAACTCAAAAATTGAGCTGCTGATGAATCATGAGGAAAAAAATGTTCCTATCTTCAATCACATAGACTCTATTGGCATCAGACATAAAATATGGAGAATAGACAACCGTCTGAAACTGCAGCAATTCAAAGAAGTAATTGATCAGATCGATTCATTTTACATTGCTGACGGACACCACAGAATCGGTTCTACAGCATTGAATGCAAAGTATCATAAAGAGAAAAACAAAAGACATAACGGCACAGAGCTTTACAACTTTGTGTTCAGTTTTATCGTTTCCAACCAGTCTATTAAAATTCATGACTACAACAGAATTTTACATGATCTGAACGGTATTTCTCCTGAGGCGTTCCTAAAAGAGCTTGAGCATTATTTCCTTATCCATGAAAAAGGAGAAACATCCTACTATCCTTCTCAGAAATTCCATATTTCAATGTATATGGATGGGAAGTTTTACTCTCTTCACGTAAAGCACGACCTTCGTTCTAAAGAAATGTCTCTGGACAATCTGGACCACCATCTTTTAGACAAATATATTTTCAAAAATATCCTGAAAATTGAAGATCCGGATAGCTCTGAGCTCATCTCTTATGTAAAAGGAACCTCCAACATCAACGGAATCAATATTTTAAAAGAAAAGATAGACAGTGGTGAAGGTAAGGTCGGTTTTGGAATCTATCCTGTAAGTTTTAATGATATGATTAAAATTTCAGATCTAAAGCTAAGCATGCCTCCGAAATGTACATTTATTGAACCAAAACTGATTACAGCCCTGTTAATGTACGACATGAAACCTTAATAAATTCCTATTTTTTTCCTACTTTTATCAATGGAAAAAGAAAGGTAAATAAAAAATGAAAAAAATATTCATTATACTTCCACTCTTTTTGAGTGGATTTTTATTTTCTCAAAAAAAGCCACAAAAAAGTCCGGCAAAAAAAGGTACCGTTGCCAAATTCAATTATCATGATGAATTTAGAAAGATTTCGGACGAAATTCTAACCAATGGTAAAGCCTACGATAACCTTGGAGAACTTACGAAAGGGGTCGGACCGCGTTTCAGTGCCACTCCCGGCTATGCAAAAGCAGTAGAATGGGCAGAAAAAAAGTTCAAGGAAATTGGTATTGATATGATCTGGAGACAAGAGGCCAAAGCTCCTGTCTGGATCAGAGGAAAAGAATCTTTACAGATAAAAGCCGGAAACGGAGATTGGAAAAATATCCGAATGCTTTCTTTTGGAAACTCTGAAGGAACAGGTGGAAAAGATCTGGTAGGCGAAATTGTTTTAATTAATTCCACTTCAGAGCTCAATGCAATGTCGATAGGCCAGTTAAAAGATAAAATCGTCTTCGTGAATGTTCCAATGGATCCGAAAATCATTAATACAAGTGATTCCTATTTACAGACGGCAAAATCAAAATTAGTTTCCGCTTCTATCATTGCTAAAACAGGTGCAAAAGCATTAATTATAAGATCATTAACTACAGCTAATGACGACACTCCTCATGCCAAAATGATTTATTATGAGCCAGAGGATAAAATAAAAATTCCGGCTTTATCCATTGGAGTAAGATCCGCAGATGAGTTGGAAAAAATAGTAAAAAAACAAAAAGTTACTGCTAAAATCAACATGACTGCTGAATCAAAAGGAGACACGACGAATCCAAATATCATTGCTGAAATTCAGGGCAAAAAAGATTCTAAAGTGATTGTTTTAGGCGCTCAGCTTGATTCCTGGGACGTAGGTGAAGGTGCAGTAGATGACGGGACAGGTGTTGTGCAGTGTATGGAAGTTTTAAGAACGCTGAAGGCGCTTGGATACGAAAACAACCACACCATCCGGGTAGTCTTGTACGCCAATAGCGAAAACGGAGGACAAGGCCGTGAGATGTACGCTGCTTATGTAAAAAAGAGAGATGAAAAGCACATATTTGCCTTAGGAACAGATGCTGGAGGGTATTCTCCACGAGGATTTTCTTTGGATATGTCACCTCAAAGAAGAAGGCTGGTTTATCCATGGAAAGAATATTTTCTTCCTTATGGCGTTTATGATTTTGACCAAACAGAAGCAATTCAGGATATCTCTCCTTTAAAAAAGCTAGACATTCCTTTAGCAGAGCTTGTTGTAGACACACAAAGATATTTTGATTATCACCATTCCGAACAAGATACTTTCGACAAAGTGAACAAAAGAGAACTTCTTCTCGGAGCAGTTGCTATAACACAGATGATTTTTATGGTTGATAAAAACTGGTAACAATGAAAAAGATAGTAGGAACTTCATTATTGCTTTTTGGAATGGCTGTTTTTGGCCAGAGTAAAGAAGATTCTATCCAGTTCAAAAGGATTTCCACCGAAATCCTGAACAATGGCAAAGGATATACTGAGCTGAGAGAGCTTACCAAAAATATCGGACACCGTTTAAGCGGATCTGAAGCCTATGAAAAATCGGTACAATGGGCTGCACAGAAACTCCGTGATGCCGGAGCTGATAAAGTATGGCTTCAGGAGGTGATGATCCCGGTATGGGTAAGAGGAAAAGAATCCTTGCACATCCAAACTTCTAACGGAAAATGGAAAAGCCTTCCAATGCTTTCTCTTGGAAATTCTGAAGGTACCAACGGAAAAGACGTTTCGGGTGATATTATTATGGTAAAATCTCTGGAAGAATATGATCAGCTTCCCCCAGAAAAAGTAAAAGGTAAAATTGTATTCTTCAACTACCCTTTTAATCAGGGAAATGTACAGACTTTTATTTCTTACCGTGAAGCAGGAGCCTATAGACGGACTGCAGCTTCTTTAACGGCTAAAAAAGGAGGTAAATTTGCCATTATCCGATCTTTATCTTCAGCTTTTGACGACGTTCCTCATACAGGAAACATGCGCTATGAAGAAAATATTCCCAAAGTACCGGCCATAACGATCGGAAACACATCAGCTGATGACCTGGAAGCATTATTGAAAAATCAAAAGGTTACTGCTAAACTCAATTCCAATTGTGGCATGAAAGGAGAAAAGCTCTCCCACTCTGTCATTGGTGAAATTACAGGCAAGAAAGACCAAAGCGTAATTGTCGTAGGAGGTCATCTGGATTCCTGGGATGTAGGTGAAGGGGCACATGATGACGGAGCAGGAATTGTACAGAGTATTGAGGTACTGAGAACTTTTAAGAAATTAGGAATACAAAATAGCCATACCATCCGTGCCGTTTGTTTTGCCAACGAAGAAAATGGGACAAAAGGCGGAAAACAATATGGCAAAATTGCCAAAGAAAATAACGAAAAACATCTTTTTGCAATAGAAACAGATGCCGGAGGTTTTTCACCCAGAGGAATTTCCCTGGAAATGGATGAGCCTCAAAGAAACCAGATCAAAAGCTGGGTCAATCTATTTTTACCATATGGCGTTTACAACTTTGACGGAAAATATTCAGGATCAGATATTGCTCCCCTTCACGAAATGGGAGTTCCCACTGCTGAGCTGGTTCCTGATCCGCAACGTTATTTTGATATTCACCATACAGCAGAAGACACTTTTGAAAAAGTCAACCGTAGAGAACTGTTACTCGGTTCTGCGGTGATGACACAACTTATTTATATGATCGATAAAAATTGGTAACCATGAAAAAGATACTAGGAACTTCATTATTACTTTTTGGAATGGCTGTTTTTGCCCAATCCAAAGATGATTCTATTCAGTTTAGAAAAATCTCTACGGAGATCCTGAACAATGGAAAAGGATATACTGAGCTGAGAGAGCTTACAAAAAATATAGGGCATCGCTTAAGCGGTTCCGAAGCCTATGAGAAATCAGTACAATGGGCCGCACAGAAACTCCGTGATGCCGGAGCTGATAAAGTATGGCTTCAGGAAGTGATGATCCCGGTATGGGTAAGAGGAAAAGAATCCCTCCACATCCAAGCTTCCAACGGAAAATGGAAAAGCCTTAAAATGCTTTCCCTTGGAAATTCTGAAGGAACCGGAGGAAAAGATGTTTCCGGAGAAATCATCATGGTAAAATCTATGGAAGAATATGACAAGCTTCCTGCTGAAAAAGTAAAAGATAAAATTGTATTCTTCAACTACCCTTTCAGCCAGTCATTCATAGAGACATTCAAAGGATACGGTGATGCTGCAAAATACAGAACTACAGCCGCATCTTTAACTGCTAAAAAAGGAGGTAAATTTGCCATCATACGATCTTTATCTTCAGCTTTTGACGATGTTCCCCACACCGGAGCGATGCGTTATGAAGATAAAGTAACCAAAATACCAGCTGTAGCCATCGGAAGCACTACAGCAGATGAACTAGAAGCTTTGTTGAAAAGCCAGAAAATAACTGCTAAACTTAATTCCAACTGTGGGATGAAAGGAGAAAAACTCTCCCATTCTGTTATTGGAGAAATTACAGGCAAGAAAGATCAAAGTGTAATCGTTGTAGGCGGACACCTTGATTCCTGGGATGTAGGCGAAGGAGCACATGATGACGGAGCCGGAATTGTTCAGAGCATTGAGGTCTTGAGAACATTTAAAAAACTAGGAATGCAAAACAATCACACCATCAGAGTAGTCTGCTTTGCGAATGAAGAAAACGGAGTAAAAGGCGGAATTCAATATGGTAAAACAGTAAAAGAAAAGAATGAAAAACATCTTTTCGCGATAGAAACAGATGCCGGAGGTTTTGCGCCAAGAGGTATTGCCCTGGATATGGATGATGCGAAAAGAAATCAAATCAAAAGCTGGTCAAACCTATTCCTTCCTTATGGAGTTTACAATTTCGAAGAGAGATTTTCAGGAACAGACCTTTATCCACTTCATGACCTGGGAATTCCAGCGGCTGAATTGATGCCGGATTCTCAGCGCTATTTCGATATTCACCATACGGAAGAAGATACTTTTGAAAAGGTAAACCGAAGAGAACTCTTATTAGGCGCTACCACTTTGACACAGATTATTTATATGATCGATAAAAACTGGTAATACATATGAAACCGTCTTTAGAGGCGGTTTTCTTTTTTTAAATATTAATACTGCGATTTAATTCAATAGGAACGGGCTTTAGCCCATTTATCTTTATGAAGGTATTCCAATGGCTTCAGCCAAAATTTATATGATTTTAAAACCCTATTTGTAACTACAGATTTCACAGATTGTCACGTATAATTGTGTGTCCTTTTATGTCTGAATTCCCACTTTTTTTATTCGTGAAATTCGTGCAACAACATTTGTGTTATCTGTGTTTTTTCCCTTTAATTTTACGATTATATAAAAAATGCTTCCACCAAAACATTTTCAATGCATGATCCATTCCTCCACCGGATTCCCAATTAATATCAAATTTTCTTCCCTCCCATGCATACACCGGCATTTCAATTTTTGAATGAAACATGGGCGGATTATCTTTTACTACAGCAAAATAATCAGCATCCAAATTGGATTTTCTGTAATATTGAATTTCTACAATAGTTTTATATTTATTTACTTGAAAAATATACAGAGTGACATCGTAAAGGTCATAAAACTTTTGATGCAAAATTTCCAGTGCCCAATCTAAAGTCAACAGTGTTTTTGAATTATTTATTCTGGTCCTGAATCTCATCTTCTCTGATAAATTGGATCCTTCAAATTCATTACAATCAGATAGAATAAAAAACAAATGAGGAGAAATTGTATTCCAGCAATGAACCTTTGCCAGCCGCAAAAGGTTAGCTATACAGACCTCAATATTATCTTTTAGGCTTTCCTGATTCATTTTTAAAATTTTTCTACAAGTATTTTAAATGGGATAAAAATAGGATCAAACTGTAATATTTTCTTCGTTTCAAATTATTAAACCTTAAAAATAGAAAATTTTTCTTTGTTTAAGGAAATAACAGATGAAAACACGTTCCAACAGGACTCATATCAATCTCTTAAAACAAAGTGTTAATCGCAAAAGTAATGTTTTGGCATGATATTGGCATGTAGAATATTGAGAAAAAATTAAAAAAGCACTAAGGATGAGAAAAAAGGTTTTCTGTGGATTTTCAGTTTTTCCACTGATTCAAGTTCATATCTAGCATATGAATCCTTTTTTTTCTACGATGCCGTAAAAGATACGGGCTCGTGATTAACTAACCCCCGTTAGTTAATCACAGCAGTTTTGCACCCCGTATCTAACTGGTATCATCAATAACCAAGAATCTTTATTGATTCAAAAAAACAAAAATATCCCGGACTTTTAGCCCGGTATTACGATATAAATAAATGGCAAAGTCATCGTGAATCTTAGCCCAGTAAAGGAATTTATTCTTTTTACCGTGATGAGTGCGCCTTTATTCTTTAATTAATGTATAACCCTTAAAATGTTAGTAATGATGAGATCCTTTTTTGAAATGATTTTTAAGAGAAATGAAGATGCTGCAAAATTGAATATATGGAGCCTATTGTTGGTGATGAGTTTTGCTGCATTTTCGGTTTTGGTATATGCCTTAAAACCAAGCTTAAATAGCTTAATAATATATCTGACGGCATTTGCTGCTTATATCGGCTTTGGCCTTGTATTCATTAGTTCCCTGGCTGGAACGGGTATGAAGAAAAGATAACAGAACATATAACTTTCAATTAATTTTTACTGAAAAAACCGTCCTTTTGGGGGCGGTTTTTTTTATAATTTATTGTTCATTACTTTTGTAGATAGCAAGGTTAAAAATGTACAACAAAAAAAGCTACCCCATCAGGAGCAGCTCTGCGATAACAACAAAGTTATCTTAACATTGTAAAAACTTATTCTTTAAACAGATCCTTCATCATTTTATCAAGAATCGTTTTTGTCTCTTCCTCAATCATTTTACCGGATTTTTCGACCATTTTCTCCCTGAAAGGTTCACAACAGGCTTTTATTCCAAAGCCTTCATCTGCTTGAATCAGCTCCGGATGCAGACCGTGTTCTTCACACATTTCTGACTCAATTTCTTTTTTTATCAGGTCGTAATTCAGATCAAACATATTTTTCTATTTTGTTTCTTATAAGTGATGGGTAAAGATAGAAGTATTAAACCCTTACTGAAATCCGTATTTCTACGGTATTTTATAGGAAACAAAAAAACCGTCTTTTTCAAGACGGTATTATTTTAATAAAAAAATTGAAGCTTGCTGCTTAACCCTTTAAAATTTATCCAGAATCTTCTTCGGTAAGACTTTCACCAGTTCTTTTTTATATTCCTTTTCCAGAATAACAAATTTCCAGTTTTTTTTATCTTTTGAAACAGCACAGGCTTTCATATTGGCGTTGATGAGATATGAACCTTCACTCGCTAGATATTTTACATTATTAGCACCATATTTGGCTGTTAAAGCGCTGTTCATTTTTTGTTTCATGTCATCATTTAATGAGCTGACATTGCATTTCAGTTTCAAAAAATAATGGGTAATAGAAAAATATTCACCCGTAATGAGTTCAGGATTTTCAATATTTCCAAACTTTAAATCCTGCACTTCAATTTTCATGAATGGATTATTGTAAGTCATATTCAAAATCTGTGTCATCTGCTCTTTTGAAACTATGGTGAAGAATTTTGGATATATACAACTTACCGCTTGATCTATCTGTTTAGATTTAATACTGTTTACAAAATAAGTAAGTGATTTTTTTATCGCTGCATCGTCAGGATTTGCTTTGGTCTGAGAAAAAGCCATAAACGACAGCAGAACAAACAGAAACAGAAGTGATTTAGTTTTCATTATTTAATAGTTATTACAAATTTTTAGATTACTTTTTACCAGAAAAATCATTAAACTTCCCAGATATTAAAATGTGTCGCAACATGTACGCAGATCGTTACAGAATGTATTTGAGCAGAATAAAAAAAGCCGTCCTTATCGGACGGCTTTTGAGAATATTTTGAAGATTCAATTATTTTACTTTTACAAGCTCAACATCGAACACTAACCAAGAGTTTGGCGGAATAACTCCTCCTGCACCTCTTTCTCCGTAAGCCATTGCCGGCGGGATCAATAATGTAGCAGTTTCACCTTCTTTCAATAATAGGATACCTTCATCCCATCCTTTGATTACTCTTCCCATTCCAATTGGAATATCGATAGGCTCATTTCTTTTGAATGAAGAATCAAACTCAGTTCCGTCTACCAATTTACCTGCATAGTGTACAGATACATTGTCACCAACTTTTGGAGCTTTCCCATCAGCTGTTTTGGTGATTTTATAATAAAGACCTGATTCAGTTTTTTGCATACCAGCTTTTAGGTTTTCAACCAATTTTTCCTGATTAGCTTTGAATTCTTCTTCTTTTTTCTTTTTTTCAGCTTCTTCTTTAGCAGCAAAAGCTTTATTGTTTTCTGCGATTTTAGCTTTTCCTTCATTGAAAGTTTTAGCTGCATCGTAGTGCTTATATTCGTCACCTTTACTGAAAACAGAAACTTTTTCTAAAACGATATCTGTTTTAGGCTTATCCTGAGCTCCTTTTTCAACGTTAGCAATTACATCAATTACATCATTACCTTTTACTACTTTTCCGAAGATTGTGTGTCTTCCATCTAGCCAAGGAGTTGCCACTTCAGTGATGAAGAACTGAGAACCGTTTGTATTGGGTCCAGAATTCGCCATAGAAAGAATACCTTTTCCTGTGTGTTTAAGGTCGTTTCTTTCGTCCTCGAATTTATATCCCGGATCACCTGCTCCAGTTCCTTTAGGGTCTCCCCCTTGGATCATGAAATCTTTGATCACTCTGTGGAAAATAGTTCCGTCATAATAAGGAACTCCCTTAGCCTTAGCTTTGTTGTCGATTTTCCCTTCTGCAAGACCGATAAAGTTGGCTACAGTTACTGGTGCTTTCTTGTCTTCAAGCTTCACAATCAAATTACCTTTTGTGGTTTGAAGATTGGCATAAAGCCCGTCATTAAGACCTTCGTAAGTTTCTTTGTCTACGTTCATTTTTTTATAAATTGGGGTACAACTCATCAGCGAAATACTTGCCGCTGCCAGAATTATATTCTTGTTAAACAATTTCATGTATTATAGGGCTTTTAATTTTATGATTAATGGAATGTCGTTATCTATTTTCTTTTCGTCTCCGAAAGTTCCGTAAGCCAAAGAAGACGGCACCAAAAGCGTTACTTCCTCTCCATCATGTATAAAACGCAAAGCGTTCTCCACTGCTCTCAGTTCATCAAAGTGCCCGAATCTGGCATCTCTTCTTTCAAAAGACTGCTCATAGATTTTAGTCTGGTCAAAATCGTACAGATCATAAGAGTAAGAAATCAAAGATTCATCTTTTCTTCTTTCTCTCTGATCATAGCCTTCTGCCGTCACCCAGTAATTAAGCTGCGTAGGATAATACTTCACAGACTGGCCATTGATCCAATCCTGAATCTGGCCTCTTTCTATGGTATTCAGATTTTTCATCCTGTTTTTAGAAACATCCAGATCTTTTTGACTCAAAACACCGCCTACAGGTGGATGGGCAGTCTGTGCATTTCTGTTGCAGCTCAACAGGCTTATGGCTGATATGAAGAGTAATTTTCTCATAAACTTTTGCGAAAATACACATTTCGCGAATCAATTACAAAACTTGACGAAGAAATATGTGAATGTAATAATATCTATCTGCTAATAGAACCAGACTGTTAAATTTAATCCTATAGTTAAAGGAGATTCATCCACTTTATATTTATATGAATGCATGCCTACAAAAAAAACCGGGGAATTCCCGGTTTCTGTATATTATTTTGTTCAGTTAAGATTAAACTGTTTCCAGAGCGTGATCTACGATAACTCTCCATCCGAATGGATCTTCAGTCAAGTTATTTTGTAGGTCTACCAAATCTTTCTTAAGAAGAGCCGCATAGCTTTCATCATCAGATAATCTTGGAAGTTCCAATTTCTCACCCTGATATCCTAAAGCCTGGAACTGAGTAGTAACCACTGCTGTACCTACTCCCCATACTTCTTTAAGAGCACCTTCTTTCAAAGCTTCAATAACTGTTTTTACAGGGATTGGCTCTACTTTCACTTCAATTCCTCTTTTCTTAGCCAATTGGATGAAGCTGTCTCTTGTTACTCCATCAAGAATTTTTTCAGAAGTCGGAGGTGTATAGATTGTATCATTGATTCTTACAAATACATTCATAGTACCACTTTCTTCGAAATATTCGTGAGTAGCATCATCGGTCCAGATAATCTGCTCATATCCTTCTTCGATAGCCAATTGTGTAGGATAGAAAGAAGCAGCATAGTTACCTGCAGCTTTTGCAGAACCTACTCCTCCGTTTGCAGCTCTTGAATAGTGATCAGAAATTTTCACTGATACCGGTTCTGAGTAATAGCTCTTCGCTGGTGTTGCAACGATAGCAAACATATATTTATTAGATACTCTAGCTTTCAAAGCTTCTTCTGTAGCAAAAATTAACGGTCTGATATATAGTGACATTCCTTCCCCCTGTGGAATCCACTCTCTATCGATATCTACTAATGCTTTTAATCCGTCTAAAAACATTTCTTCAGTCACCTCTGGCATAGCAAGACGTTTTGCTGACTTATTGATACGTTCAAAATTCTTTTCCGGTCTGAAAAGTAAAACCTGCCCGTCTTTGTCTTTATAAGCTTTCATACCTTCAAAACAAGCTTGTCCATAGTTTACTCCCATCATAGCAGGTGTAAATGGTATCGGACCGTAAGGAACTAATTTTACATCACCCCATTTTCCATCTTCATACTCACAAATAATCATATGATCAATGAAAGTACCACCAAATGAAAAATTGTTAGGGTCAAATGTTGAAATTCTGGAGTTTTCAGTTTTTTGAATTATCATTTTTTAAAATTTTTACGATGTTCTACAAATTTAACATAATTTTCTAAATATAAAAATTTTAGAGTAAATTTGACAAAAAAATAGCTTGAAAAGAGAGATTAAGACCACAAACGACGGCAGTAAAACATTGTTTATCAATGAATTAAATGAAAACTACCATTCTCATCATGGAGCACTTCAAGAAGCAGAACATGTGTTTATCAAAAACGGATTAAATCTGGTAAATGATTACGAAATTAATATTCTAGAACTCGGTTTTGGAACAGGTTTGAATGTTTTAGTAACAATTAATGAATATTTAAAAACTGACAAAAATCATGTCATTAATTATTTTTCGCTCGAAAAATATCCAATAAATGAATCTGAAGTTAAGGATTTGGCTTACTTTGAGCTTTTTGACAACCCTGAGTTTAAAAATATTTATCAGAAAATTCATCTGGCAGATTGGGGAAAGTCAGTAGAAATCATTAATGGATTCAACTTAAACAAGATAGAATGTGATTTTTTTGACCTAAAGGACATTGATTTGCCTAAAATCAATCTTGTTTATTTCGATTGCTTCGGAGCCAGAGTACAGCCTGATCTATGGGAAAAACCATTATTTGAACTGGTTTCTGACAAAATGGCCATTAACGGATTATTAACGACCTACTCTTCCAAAGGCAGCGTAAGAAGAATTCTTCAGGAACTGAATTTTCAGGTAGAGAAAAAACAAGGTCCTCCAGGAAAGAGAGAGATGATTAATGCCGTGAAGCTGTAAAATAGTAAAAGGACGAAATTATTAACAAGGAAATTTGCTTCGTATTTTGCCCTTTTACCTTTATATGACTCATAAAAATTCCTTACATTAGCTATACAAATATTATACATTATATATATGATAGATAAGATCAACATTAGAGTGTATGGATGTGCGGTAAAAGATAAACAAGTTCTGACCTTATTTGAGGAATATGCCGGCGAACCTTTAATGAAATTTCCAGGTGGTGGATTAGAATATGGTGAAGGTGTATTGGAGTGTCTGCATCGTGAGTTTGATGAAGAGCTTAATGTAAAGGTAAATGTTCTGGAACATTTTTATACTCAGGAAAACTTTCTGGTTTCCCGTTTCAAAGAAAATGAGCAGCTTCTTACCATATATTATATAGTAGACATTGCCAATGAAGAGGATTTCCTTATTATGGATCCCTGCATTGAAAAAACAGAATGGATTGATATCGACAGACCAGACAATCCTTTTCCTCTCCCGATAGATAAAATAGTCTTCGATAAATTAAAAGAAAAATTCCTGTAAGTGTTCTTACAGGAATTTATATTATTTCTTGACTTTAAAATCAGTTGCACCCGGATAAGGTTGCAGATAACCAGAATTCCAATTGGATTGAAGCAATGATTCTACAAATTCATCCGTTCTGTTGTTATGGGGGTCATAACCGTCTTTCAGATCAATATCGGCCATTTTCCCTTTCACATTCCACCAGAAAGCGCTCCATCCTCCTCTCAACTCTTTGATAATTTCAAATACATTTTTTCCGGTAGCCCTATTCATCAGTTTTGCAAAAACCTGCCCTTCGGTAGTGGTAAGATCTCTCAGTTGTTTTTCATACTGATCGGCAAGCATATTCTGTCTTTCTCTTACAAACTTTCTTTTGGCTTTGCTATCCATATCGTTCATATCCTTCTGAATATCTCGGTACTGCTGGAGTGCCGTAACAAATAAAGGATATACTCTGTACAGTTTTTTATTCAGAAAATAATAGTAATTTCTGTCAAGCTGATTATTAAATCTTGGTTTATTAACCAAAATCAATTCATCCAATACGACTACAGGCTCGCCATTGATTTCATAAATCTTGACCTTTTGCTGTTCATCATAATAATATTTATTTCCAAATTCATCTGTTTTCAATGATTCAGCCGGATATTGATTGAGTGGTTTTGCCACTACAACATCCTTTTGTCCAAAAACACTGACTCCAAAAAAGAAAATAAAAAGGCAGATAATCTTACTAAAATTCATTATTTTTACACTTATAAGAACAAAATTAAACGCAAAAATCATTCCTTTTTATGAAATTTGAGAAGAAATCTTTGAAATTTTTAGAAAAATATTTAAACACATCATCGCCAACGGGTTATGAACACAAAGGACAAGAAGTCTGGATGGACTATATCCGACCTTATGTAGACAAAATAGAAGTAGATCATTATGGAACCTGTTATGGGATCATCAATCCGGAAGCTGAATTTAAAGTAGTGATTGAAGCACATGCAGATGAGATTTCCTGGTATGTGAATTATATCACGGATGACGGATTGATCTATGTGATCAGAAACGGAGGCTCAGATCAAACAATTGCTCCTTCAAAGGTTGTCCACATTCACGGAGAAAATGGAATCATAAAAGGCGTATTCGGATGGCCAGCCATTCATACGAGAACCAATCAGAATGAGCCTACTCCTAAAATCGAAAACATTTTTATCGACTGTGGGGCTACTTCCAAAAAAGAAGTGGAAGAAATGGGAATTTTTGTGGGATGCATGATTACTTACCCTGACGAGTTCTTTGAAATGAACGACAGATATTTTGTCTGCAGAGCACTCGATAACAGAATCGGTGGTTTTATGATCGCTGAAGTGGCCAGGCTTTTAAAAGAAAATAAAAAATCTATCCCGTTCGGACTGTATATTACCAATTCTGTACAGGAAGAAGTAGGTTTATATGGAGCCGATATGATTGCTGACACGATTAAGCCTAATATCGCCATTGTTACTGATGTTACCCATGACACTACCACTCCGATGATTGAAAAGAAAAAAGAAGGAGATCAGAAATGTGGTGAAGGACCAGTTGTATTCTTTGCTCCGAGTGTTCATCATATAATCAGAGAATTAATCATTGACACGGCGAAAACAAAAAAAATCCCTTTCCAAAGAGCAGCAGCAAGCAGAGCTACAGGAACTGACACAGACGCCTTTGCCCATTCTAACGGCGGAGTACCAAGTGCGTTAATTTCCTTACCTTTGCGCTACATGCATACTACGGTAGAAATGGTATCTAAAGAAGATGTAGGCAATGTGATTAAGCTTATCTACGAAACCATTCTTAAGATCAAACCTGAAATGAAACTGAAGTATCATTAGTAGAATCAAGATGAAAGACACAAGATTCAAGATACTCAAAACACGGGCAGAAAACACCTGTTTTCACCATGCTTTGGTTCTTGATTCCTGACTCTAAATATCTAATATAAAGTAAAAATGAAAACGAAGCTTATTGCTCCATCCCTTTTATCTGCAGACTTTGGGAATCTGCAAAGAGACATTGAAATGTTGAATAACTCTCAGGCCGACTGGTTCCACATTGATGTAATGGACGGCAGATTTGTACCCAATATTTCATTTGGTTTTCCGGTGATGAAAACCGTTCAGCAGCATGCTAAAAAATTTGTAGATGTTCACTTGATGATCGTAGAGCCGGATAAGTATGTTGATGAATTCATCAATCATGGTGCAGACCTTATTTCTGTACATTATGAAGCTTGTACTCATCTTCACAGAACCATCCACCACATTCAGAGCAAAGGGGTAAAAGCAGGGGTTGTTTTAAATCCTTCTACGCCGGTATTAATGCTTGAAGACATTATTGCAGATGTAGATCTTGTATTATTAATGAGTGTAAATCCAGGTTTTGGAGGTCAGAAATTCATTGAAAATACTTACAAAAAGATTGCAGAAACTAAAGATCTTATCTTAAGCAACAATTCTACCGCACTTATCGAGATAGATGGCGGTGTGAATCTTGACAACGCTTCTAAATTATTTGAAGCCGGAGCTGATGTTCTTGTTGCAGGAAATGCTGTTTTCTCAGCTGAAAGCCCTGAAAAAATGATCGAGCTACTGAAGATCTAATAGATTATATTTATCATAAGCAAAAGGCAGCCAATGGCTGCCTTTTCTCTTGTTTGGAACTTAAGTCGTCTTGGTTATAATCTTTTTTTCAACATCTTGAAAATGTTAAATTATGTCTCGCTAACAACACAAAGATCTGAATAAAACCCTATGTATGCATCCGTAGAAATACCGAATCTTTTGGCTCCGTATTTTCACTTAATTTCTCGTATCTTTTTTACACTTCCTTGTTCCAGATACAGGCACAGACAACAAAAATTATGGAAACCACAGAAAATACAGTTCTTATATTATTCAGGAAATTCCATCTGTTTTCAAAATTTTCACGCATCTGTTTGATAGCATCTGCTGTAGAATTGGAAATATCAAACTTATCCAAAGCATCATTCATAGGAACATTCCCTGCAACCGTTACTCCAAAAACACCGATCAAATAAGCCAGTGCCGCCAGCAGAAGAAAAATAAAAACAGACTGCTGCCCCCGGAACAAAAAGACAGATACCGGAAGTAGAACCGCAGTTCCCATAAAGCTCATAAAGAAAACAGGATTCAGGATTTCCCGGTTGATGCTCTGCATAGCCTTTACATATTCCGTATCAGAAAGTTTCCCCAACCCCAGAACCACTGAACATGAATAGGCATAGAAAAGCCCTCCTATCAAAGCAGTGAGGACGGCAGTAATGATCAATACTAATGTTGTCATTTTCATATAATTTGATTTGGTTATCAGGGTTGAGTTTTAATAAGGATTCCATTTTTTAATGATATTCTGGGCGGTCAAAATCATTTCGGGATCCCAGTTTTCTGTTTTAAAATAATGAAAGTCCTGATCTTTAATGGCTGCTGCTCCTACATTATCAAAAAGAAGCCTGGTAAGCCTCGATTGCTCTTCATACAAAACCAGATCTTCAACAGGTTTTTCTGCAAGCTGTATTTCCTTTTTGGTCCAATTATTCTCTCTTCTATTTTTCCAGTCTGAGGCTTCAATAATTGTTTTAACCTTATTAAAATCATGTAAGAAATTACTTTTTTCCTCTTCCGTTTTGAGGGTATGCCCAAGTCTTTCAATAATAACATACTCGAGGCTCTGACATTGTGTCAGTACAGCAGGTAAAACAGAAAAAATATCTTCCGGAATAACATCATCATGAGTATCTCTTCTCACCGGCATTTTTCCATAGACACTCTCCTGCCAGCTCCCTCCTGAAAGGTGAATTTCCTTTACTTTGTCCAAAGGATACAAATTGATTATTTCCTGCATTTCTACTCCGAAATTACAGGATTGGCAATATATATTATGAAGATCCAGAATCAAGAAACCATTGCTGTCTTCTGTGAGTTTATCAAGGAACATTCCCTGTTCTTTAACATCATCCACAGACAACGAAAAGGCAAGATTTTCTATACCGACAGGAATGTCAACAGCTTCCTGAAGTCTATTCAGTCGGTCTTTTCCTATTTGTAAGGTTTTAGGATGTAAAGATACCGGTAATGGAACTCCCTGATGAAAATTATCCGTATTCATGAAACCAAAATGTTCCGTGATATGATTATATTTTCGCTGCTGGACTTCTTCTTTTAATTTTTCCAGCCATTGCTCCTGTCTTGCTGTCCATCTTGCATCTAACAGAGAATAGTAGACACCATGCCCTATCAAACGGTTATTTTCGGCATAAAAGTTCAGCAGATCGCAAAGCCAGTCCGGCTCATGAGTATGATAAAGGGTATCAAAAGACCATTCCAATACCTCAATGGAGTTATTCTGCAGCAACGGCAAAATAGCAGAAACAAAGTCTGCTTCTGCCATCATGGACACTCCCAACAGTGGCTTTCTCATCTTTATCCCATTCCGCAAGCCGGGCATCCATGGCCACGAGGAATCACGCTGTCTTTTTTTACAATCACAGTAGATGTACCGGGTTTAGGCTTTCCTGGTGTTTCAGTAATGGCTGTTTTTTTACTCTTTTTTGCAGGCTTTTTCTCTTTATTGGCAGGTTTTGTAGTTTGTGCAGAAACCCCTACAGCCAGTAAGCTTGCCATTAATAATGTTGGAATTTTCATAATTGTTTATTTTTCAGATAGATTTTACAATAAACGTTCCAATATTATACATGTTGTGTATTGAAACTCTTATCTTAAAACCGCTTTATCCAGATCTGCTGTTTATTTTCCCCTTTCTTCATATTATTTCACAGCCTTTTCTTTCAAAAATAGTTGGAAGGAAATATACAATAATAAAAGAAACGTTTTCATAACAATTATTGGTAAATAATAAGAAACTATTATATGCCGTAATCTATTCTTTATTTATATTTAGTGTTAAAATAAATCTACCTATGAAAAGCAGTCTGATTAAAGCTATTTTCCTTGGATTGACACTGTCAGCATACAGTATCGATGCACAGGTTCAAACAGCTGACAACAGCAAAAAAATGGAATGGTTTAAAAATGCCAAGCTGGGTATTTTTATTCACTGGGGAATCTATTCCGTGAATGGAATCTCCGAATCCTGGTCGTTCTTCAACAATTACATCAATCACGAGAATTATTTGAAGCAGCTGAATGGTTTTTCAGCTTCAAAATATCAGCCTGAACAATGGGTAAATCTTATTAAAGAATCCGGAGCAAAATATGCTGTCATTACGACTAAACATCACGATGGGGTTTCCCTATGGAACTCTAAGGCTGAAAAAGCAATCACTATTCCTCAAAATTCTCTGGCAAAGAAGGATGTTCTAAGTCCTTTTGTTACGGCTCTGAAGAATTCAGGATTAAAAACCGGACTTTATTTTTCATTACCGGATTGGAGCCATCCGTATTATGATATCAATACGCGGACAAAAAAGCGTTACGAAATAAAAAATGATCCTAAACGCTGGCAGAATTTTATCAGCTATTACCAAAGCCAGCTCAATGAACTGTCTTCTCAATATTCCCCGGATCTTCTTTGGTTCGATGGGGATTGGGAACATACTTCTGAGGAATGGAAAGCTACTCAGACCCTTGATCTTCTCAAGAAACACAATTCTGATATCATTATCAATTCAAGGCTCAACAATCATGGAGATTATGATACTCCTGAGCAGGGAATTCCTGTAATTCCGCCACAAAATCCATACTGGGAACTTTGTTATACGATGAATGATTCGTGGGGATATCAACCCTATGATAAGGCATACAAAACACCCAATATGATTGTCAGAACCCTGGCAGATGTGATCAGCATGGGAGGAAACTTACTGCTTGACATCGGTCCAAAATCAGACGGAACAATTCCGGAAGAGCAGATTGAAATTCTGAAAAACCTTGGCCGCTGGACTTCCAAAAACCAGCATGCCATTTATGAAACAACCCGTGGAATTCCTTTTGAAAACTATAAAGGGAAGTCTTCCTTATCTACATCACAAAAAACTTTATTCCTCTATCTGGAAGAAGCCAAAAAGCTTACAAAGATCTATGGATTGTCAACCCAACCTCTTTCAGCAAAAATTATAGGAGATCCTTCAGCCGGTATCAAAATGGATTACAGCGCTGAAAAAACACTGACACTGAATTTTTCCAATGTGAAATTTGACAAAGATGTCACTGTGGCAGAACTTACTTTTGATACTCCCCCTATTTTTCTTAAAGATTTTAAGAAAGAAAAGCTTTCCCTTACTGCAGTACTCCAAAATAAAAATACATTATTAGCAGCTTATGACCTGGCTAATTCATTGCATGATGGTATTAATCTATTGAATAACTCCGGGGCGACCAGTGACGGACTTGATATGAAGCTCGGAAAAACATCCACGGCCAATCCTGAAACCATCAATTGGATCGGTAAACATACAGAAGCTTTTTTTGAAACTGAAAAAGGGTTGCCGGATGGACATTACTCCGGGATGAGTGCTTTATCAAAAGACAAACAGACTCTTTATCTTTTTGTGGAAGGAACACCTACGGGACCTATTGCCCTAAAAGGAATTAAAAATGAAATTTCCAGAATAAGAATTGTGGGTGAAGGCACTATGCTTCCCCATACGATTTACAATAAACTTTACTGGAGTGACAGACCGGGAATTATTTATATTGACATTCCCAAGGAAAGACTTGATAAGCAGATGACCGTTATTGCTGTTTTGCTGAATAAACCCCTTGAGCTTTACCGAGAAAATGTGGGAGCTATTGAAAACAATCTTTAATATCGTTTGACACCTACCCTTATTAAAAAACAAAATCCGGAGAAACTTCTCCGGATTTTTATTTTGTAAGATGATTTTCTTAGAAAATCTCTCTTCCTGAAAAATGGAATTGAGCTTCGATCAATGCATTCTCGTCAGAATCTGAACCGTGAACAGCATTTTCTCCGATGCTTCTTGCAAACATTTTTCTGATTGTACCTTCTGCTGCTTCTGCAGGATTAGTAGCACCAATTAATGTTCTGAAATCTTCAACTGCATTGTCTTTTTCTAAAACTGCAGCTACGATAGGACCAGAACTCATGAATTCTACCAATTCACCATAAAATGGTCTTTCAGCGTGTACTTCATAGAATTTTTTCGCATCAGCAACTGTAAGCTGAGTTAATTTTAAAGCTTTGATCTTAAAACCTCCTTCAGCAATCTTACCCAATATAGCACCGATATGTCCGTCAGCAACTGCATCAGGCTTAATCATAGTGAATGTAATGTTAGACATAAATGTATATTTTTTTAATGGCGCAAAATTACAAAAAATATCTTTGATTTTTATTTTAATTTTTTTTTAACATAAAAATAACTTTTATTAAGAAATTGTGAACCAAACTTTGGCACAGTAATTGTTCATTCTATTCCGATTCTCATGTTTAATTTGAGTTTTCATGGTTATTAGTTTTTACCCAGCTTCGGCTGGGTTTTTTATTTCTCAAAAAACACCATTGTTTTTTATTAATTCAATAATTTAAAAAGCGAAATAGGATCGTTTTTAACAACATTATTGTTTCTATAGCAATTAATAAAATAATTGAAATTTCCCAAATATCATTGTAAAGAAAATTTAAAATGTGACAAAAGTGGAGTTATCTGCCAAAATAGCTATGCCAAAAAGTAGAGTTATTCTAAAACGGACTTTTTTTTCATCAAAAAATTAAAAAAATAAGCCCCAAAAACAGATAACCAAACAGAAAAGTTAATATGATTCTTATAAAAACATATTATTAAAAATATTATTCTGGCATAAGGGCACTAAAATATGTACAGATTGTCCGAATTAATCTGCATTAGGGATGATAAGATGTTGTTTTTGATTATTTTTGGGAAGCTTCTTCTGCTTCGTCCATCAATTTAATATAGGTAGAATATCGCGTATCTTGAATTTCACCTGTTTCCAGGGCGTCAAGAACGGCACATTTGGGTTCGTTAATGTGAAGACAGTTGTGGAATTTGCACTCTTCTCTCTTTTTAAAAATTTCGGGAAAATAATGCTGTACTTCTTCTTTTTCAATATCGATCATGGCAAATTCACGAACACCTGGTGTATCAATAACATTCCCGCCAAAATCCCAGAAATGCATCTGTGCAAAAGTAGTGGTATGTTTTCCTTTCAGATGGGTGTCTGAAATTTCAGATGTTTTTAAATTTAATCCTGGTTGTAAAGCATTCACCAAAGTAGATTTTCCACAACCGGAATGTCCAAAGAATACTGAAGTTTTATCTTTAAGGATGTCCTGAAGCTGATCCAGATTCAATCTGGAATATGATGAAATCTCCAATGTGTCATACCCTATTTCCTGGTACACAAATTCTATGTCTTTTACGATTTCAATTTCTTCTTCATGTAAAACGTCAATCTTATTAAAAAGAATCAATGGTGTAATATTATAAGCTTCGCAGCATGCCAGAAACCTATCCAGGAAACCTAATGATGTTTCAGGATGTTTAAGGGTAAAGATAAAGCATGCCGTATCAATATTAGAAGCAATGATATGGGCTTCTTTCGAAAGGTTTACGGATTTTCTGATCAGATAATTGAAACGGGGTTCAATTTTTGTGATCCAGGCAATATCATCCTGTTCCAGTTGAAACTCGACAAAATCTCCTACGGCAAGTGGATTGGTAAGTCTGGTTTTTATTAATTTGAATTTCCCCCTGATTCTGGCCTCGAAAATTTTATTTGTTTCCAATTCCAAAACCTGGTACCAACTGCCTGTAGATTTAATGATTTTTCCTTTCATAGATAATGCTGGTGCAAATATAAGGAATTAGGGCTTAGAATTCAGGAAATAGGTTAAAAACACATGTTTCAATTCCCTAAGTCCTGACGTCTAAGCCCTAATCTATATTTTTTGCCGGAAATCTGGTAAAAGTTTTCGCTCTCTCTTACCTATTATCTGCAATTTATCTCTTATCGATCATAATACTATTCTGAACTTCAATAGACTCCTCGTGAATCGCTTTGAAGACTTTTTCAATAAATTCCTGAGACATTCCGGTTTCTTTTGCTTTTTGAGTAGCGTATTCTGTAATTACTTTCCAACGTTCCGGCTGGAAGATCGCAATATCGTTTTCCTTTTTAAGCTTACCAATCTTTTCAGAAATTTTCATCCTTTGAGAAAGAAGTTCAATTAACTGGAAGTCAAGGTCTGAGATCAAGGTTCTGTGTCTTCCCATTTCACCTTCAAAACCTGCAAGATTGGTACTTCTTACTTTCAGGTTACCAATAAGATCTGCAAGAACCTCTGGAGTAATCTGCTGTGAAGCATCACTCCAAGCTTCATCAGGATTGCAGTGTGACTCAATAATAGCACCCTGGTATCCTACGTTAAGAGCTTCCTGCGTAATATCAGCAAGACCTGTTCTGTTTCCGCAGATGTGCGACGGGTCGATCAGCATTGGAATATTTGGAAACTGGCTCTTGAAGTCAAGGGCAATTTGCCAGTTTGGATTGTTTCTGTATTTTGTTTTCTGGTAAGTTGAAAATCCTCTGTGGATTACACCCAGGTTTTTAATATCCTGTCCTAGAAGTCTTTCCAACGCTCCGATCCATAAAGCAAGATCCGGATTAACGGGGTTTTTTACGAATACCGGCTTATTGGTTCCTCTTAAAGCCATTGCGATTTCCTGTACTGTAAACGGGTTCACTGTAGAACGCGCTCCTATCCAAAGAACATCCACATCTGCTTCTAAAGCTGCAAAAACGTGGTGTGCATTCGCAACCTCAGTCGCTGTTTTAAAACCGTACTCTTCTTTTACTTTTTTTAGCCAGTTCAAACCGATCACTCCTACTCCTTCGAAACCATTTGGTTTGGTACGAGGTTTCCAGATTCCTGCACGGAAAACCGATACATTCGCATTGGATTCTTTAATTCTCCTCGCCGTTTCAAGCATTTGAGTTTCACTTTCCGCGCTACATGGTCCTGCAATCATTAAAGGCTGTGTAAGCCCATCGATCCACTCGTTTTTTAAATCATTTAAATTCATATTCTAAATTTTATTGTTTTTGTATAATTTTTTTAGTTGACAGCAATAGCCCATTGGATTATAAAATTAATTTATAATTCTTTTCAAAAAATGCCGTTCAAAAATTGTTTAAAGGAATCAGGAAAATAATAGGGCTCTACTTCTCCTGTATTTTTTGGAAAGAAATTCAGTTAACAATACCAATAAAATCGGTAATAGGTTCTGAAATTTCTATAATAAGAAGCAGAAAAACTAAAATAACCGCTAAAAAAATAATTAGCGGGTGCAAAAAAAGACTGATATGTGTTAGTCAATTTTTCCATTTTATTCTGGAAATGTCTTTGTTTTAGCGTTTCTGGTTGCAATTTGTTCTTGTTGAAAACGTATTTTCAACAGAAATATTCTACAAATATATAAAAATTATGTCAAATCAAACTTCATTAAATCATCAAGATCTTTCAAAAGTGGATTTTTTTCTATAAATTTTTCAAACATTTTTCTCTTGGTAACGACTTCAATCTTCAGGTTTTCAACGTCTCTGACGTATTCTACCTCGATAGCATGGTTCTGAATTTTTCTTTTAAAATGATTGAAAAATTCTCCACTTATTTTATCAAATTCTACTTTAGCAGAATCTGAGGGGAATAAAACTCTGATTTTATTTTCTTCAGATTTTACCAGTTTGAAGGTTTTTACAGCATTGAATACAATGTTATTTTTTACCTGAAGATGTTGAAGCATAATTTTCCATTCCATCTGCAGATCTGTATCTGTAAAATGGTGCTGAGGAAGAGTTTCAGTTTTCACAACAACATTTTCTGCTGTTTCCACTTTATCTTCTTTATTCAAAAAGGAATTGATGCTGAATCCGGAAGAAATCCCCGGTCTTGATAATGGCTTGGTTGTTTTCGTTACAGAAGTTTCCTCTATTTTTTCAGGAGCTGCAGACTGTTGTTCTGCTTTAACTTCTCTTTTCTCCGGAGCTTTTTCCGGCATCTTGACCTCCTGTTTCTCACTAAGAAACGGGGCTAGAATCAGGAACTTTTTTTTTTAGTATCACCTAAATTAGCTGTCAGTGAAGCCAGCTGCATTAATGCAATTTCAACCGTAAGTCTTGGGTTTTTGGAGTTCTTATAATTAATATCCGCATGGTTGCAGATCTCAATACCATCTATCAGCTGCTGGGCGGCCCACTTCTGTCCCTGTTCTATAAATTTGGTTTTTGTCTTCTCTCCTACTTCGATGAGATCAATAGTAGAAGTATTCTGTGCCATCATCAGATCTCTGAAATGATTTCCTAATCCGGCAATGAAAATATGAGAATCAAATCCTTTTTTTACAATCTCATTGAACGCAGAAAGCACTTCAGGAATTTTGTTTTCCTTGGCGAGATCTACAATATTCAAATATTGGTCGTAATCCAGAATATTTAAGACTTCAGCTGCTTTAGCCAGCGTAATATTTTTTTGGGAGAATGTGGAGAGCCTGTCGAAGATAGAAAGTGCATCTCTTAATGCGCCATCAGCTTTTTGAGCAATCAGGTACAATGCATCGTCTTCGTACTGGATATTTTCTTTTTGGGCAATCGTTCTCAGATGATTCTGGATGTCTTCAATGACAATTCTCTTGAAGTCATAGATCTGGCAGCGGGATAAAATTGTTGGAATAATTTTATGTTTCTCCGTGGTTGCCAAAATGAAAATAGCATGAGCAGGCGGCTCTTCAAGCGTTTTAAGGAAAGCGTTGAAAGCGGCAGAAGACAGCATATGAACCTCATCAATGATATATACTTTGTATTTACCAACCTGAGGGGCAAATCTTACCTGATCTATCAGTTCCCTGATATCATCTACAGAGTTATTGGATGCAGCATCCAACTCATAGATATTATAGGCAAAGCCGTCTTCTGAAACCGAGCCATCTTTCTCATTGATCTTTCTTGCAAGAATTCTGGCACAAGTAGTTTTACCCACACCACGAGGACCACAAAAAAGTAATGCCTGAGCGAGTTGACTTTCTTCAATTGCATGTTCTAAAGTATCCGTAATATGGGATTGTCCCACAACAGTATCAAACTCCTGAGGACGATATTTTCTTGCAGATACTATAAAATTTTCCATTGGTCAAAAATAAGAAATATAGTTTTAATTTGAAAATTAAAAGTTTTCAAATATCAACAAAAATGTATTTCTGCTCAAATCGGAAAACTTTTAATGATTATTTCTTATCGTATGCAAATCCAATCAATTCAACAATAGCTTTTTCTATTTCTTTTCTTCCGTCCTCTGTTTTCAGATCTATACCGCAGAATTTACTTGCGTTATAAGCTGTATAAAGGTTGAGATAGTAAGCTCCTGAAACAATTAGGGCCATAATTGCTCTGTGTCTTGTTGCTCCTTCTCCGAAGAAAGGGTCTGATATATTTCCAAACAGCACTTCTCCTACTTCTTCACGTTGGTCTACTAATTTTCTAAGGATAGGTTTGCTTTCTGAAAGTTCCCAAAGAATAATCTTCTGAAGTTCTTTATTTTTCTTCAGATTCTCAAACTGGTTCAGAACAACCATTTTGGTAAGCTCTTGCCCTCCGTCAGAAAAATCAATATTTACATCCTGATTTACCTGACTCCAGTAATCCTGAGATTTGATATATTCGTCGATCAGCTTATCAGTACTTCCAAAGTACTCATAGATCAATTTTTTATCAAATCCAGCGACTGCGGCAATCTTACTTACTTTTAATCCGGAGTATCCTTTTACTCTTAAAATTTTACCAACTGCAGCAAGCAGTTTTTGTTTTGTTTTTTCTTTGTCCCTAATGGGGCCCTGCACTACTTTTCTAGGCATAATTTATTATTTTTTTGCAATATGCAATTTTTTATTAATATCGTCAAACGCGTTAAGCGTTTTGTCCAGATGTTCTTTTTCGTGTCTTGCCGTTACACTCATCCTTATACGCGCATCTTTTCTTGGTACAGCCGGGTAAAGAATCGGGTTGGTATAGATTCCTTTTTCTATTAGTAGTTTTCCGGCTTCTCCTGTTACATAAGGATCTCCAATTTTTACGGGTATAATTGCGGAACAGGTAACTCCGGTATCCAATCCTAAATCATCAAGTCCTTTTTTGAAATAGTTGATATTGTTCCAGAGTTTTTCTCTCCAGATAGGTTCTTCATCTATTAAATCAATGGCTTTAACGATTCCTGCGGATGATGGTGGGGCTGTAGCTGAGAAGATCTGCTGGCGGGAGTGGAATCTCATGAATGCTGCCAATTTTTTATCGGCTATAACATATCCTCCAAGGTTACCAAACGTTTTACTGAATGTTCCAGTGATGATATCCACTTTATCCAATAATCCAGCTTGTTCCAAAGTACCTCTTCCGGTTTCTCCGAGGATGCCGACACCGTGTACGTCGTCTACCATCAGAAAGGCATTGTACTTTTTCACAAGATTATAGATCTCATTAATATGAGAGGTATCACCATCCTGGGAATACACTCCATCCACAATAACGAGTTTCGTACGGTACAGATTTTCAGATACCTTCAAAATGTGTTCCAAAGATTCCAAATTATTGTGCGGAAATGTTTTTTTATTGGTAAAAGCACATCCTTCGTGTACACTGGCATGCACTGCCATATCTAAAATAGCGAGATCTTCCTTCTGCATTAAGCATTGTAAACTCGCACTATTAGCTGTATAACCGGTAGTAAATACTACGGCTTCGTCTTCTGTTCGTTTAAAAAAACTTGAAATTTTCTTTTCTAAAGCATTGTGATAATCAAAATAGCCACCGATAAGAGGAGTAGCTCCAGTACCAGTACCATATTTCTCTATCCCTTCAATAGCAGCTTGTTTTACTTTTGGGTGCTGTGTAAATCCCAAATAATCACTTGATACAAAACTAACAAATTCTCTGTTCTGGTTTGCAATATTTACATTCAGTATTGCATTGGTTCCTGAAGTATTCTTCAGTCTGTAGTTCATATGACCATTAGACTTTACATAGTCTAAATATTCATAAAATATTTCAGCCCTTTGAGCCATGTTATTATCTGGTATATTCTCAAAGTCTTTAATAGTTGCTGTTGTGAAATTGATGCTCATCCTTAATCTTGTTTGTTGTGGTTTAAAAAAACAAATATATAACTATTTAAAGGGCTTAAGCTCCCCAATTAAGATTAAATATTATTAAAGACACAATAATTTATTCTTACTCTCTGGAAACCAAACTCATTTTATAATATCTGAATCTTTTAACATTTTCTTCTATTGAATTAATTAGTTTTTTCTTACCTAAATTTAATAAAAAAAGTAAACAATAAAGAAATATTAATAGATAAATAATAAAAAAAGACGGTTATTTTTTTACAACCGTCTCATTTATAAAAGATTATTTTTCATCAATTTTAACATTATAATTCACTAAACCCGCTTTTGAAGCTGAAATCCAAGCATAATTAAATCCCTACCCAGAGATAATCATCATCATAAATACCCTGCCACAGCAATTTTAAAGAAATAGAATAGTCAATTTAGAATAGATTGGATTTTCTAAATTCTCCAGGAGTAAGACCGGTCATTTTTTTGAAAAATTTTGAAAAGTTGGATGGATCGTAAGTAAAAATTCGGGCAATTTCTGCTATGGATTTATCGGAAATAATAAGCATCTGTTTTGCCTGTATGATAATTTTTTCGTCATAAAAAAAACAGGGATGCTGTCCTGCTTCTTGTTTAATCGTATAGGTAAGATGTTTGTGAGAAACAGCAAGTTCTCTGGCAATTTCATTCATTTCCATAAATTCGGAAACCGATCCTGAAATAACATCCTGAATGTGTTTTTCCAAAAAGGTAAAATACTGACGGGTAATCTCTTCGCTTCTTTTCATCTTGTGTTGTTCTTACTAATTTGTATTCAAGGTATAAATTTAATTATAAGATACAAAACAACATGGTGAACTTTTCGGATATTCAAACTGAATAGCTAATAGAAACTATCTTTGAAAGCCTGGGTAGAGTTTTTCACTTTCAGCTTCTCCAGGATATTCTGACGGTGTCTGCTCACCGTATTGATACTTATGGAAAGCCGATCAGCAATTTCTTTACTGGCATATCCCTCTCCTACAAATTTTAAAACCTCCAGCTCCCTTGGGCTCAGAATATTTTTATAATCAAGCTTATCTTTTACCACCACTTCTCCCTTTACTGTATTAATAATCATAAAATCAGGAGCTGTAGACCTGGCCAGGGAAATATTATAAAGACAGAGAGCCAGCCTCAGCCTGCCGTTATAGGGTGAATACACATAAAACATCCGGTGTTTTACCCATCGGTACTCTTCATTTTTATCTTTCATCCTGATTTTTGACACGACACTATACTCTGCACGCTGTTCCATTTCCATAGCATCCAGTAATTTGAAAAAACGGAGTTCATGGATATATTTCTTCAGTTGGTCATCGGGATGGATCTTTTTCAGCATCTCTTCTTCCCAGATTGTATCTATTTCTGTAGGATTTTCACCTATACTTAACCCAAGCTCTAAAGCTGCTGCAGATTTATAGATATAACTTTTATTTGCCTGCACATCACTTAATACACATATAGCACCTTCCATTTGAGAATATGCATAGGCTCTCTGCTTATAGGCGTCAATATCAAGCATGCATTTTTTGGAAGTGTTATTTAATAATTTATGACTGAGTTGTTCCCGGATTTCCATAATGGTTATTTATCAGTATTGACACAATGTGGGTTTAATAATACTTTTGCTAAAATAATAATTTACCCTTAGAACTTATCCAAAAGAGAATGAAGAAATTGATTTTAGGCTTTTGTGCCTTGTTCCTGATTCAAAAGTTTTCTGCCCAGACTCTGGAGAAAATGACCTGGTTTAATGAACCTGAAAAATGGGAAATCAAAAACAACAGCCTGTCGATGTTTGTAACTCCACAGAGTGACTACTGGAGGATTTCACACTACGGATTCACCGTGGATGACGCTCCCTTCTATTACACTACTTACGGAGGTGAATTTGAAGCAAAAGTAAAAATAACCGGCAGCTACAAAGCAAGATTTGACCAGATGGGTCTTATGCTGAGAACAGACAAAGAGCATTACATCAAAGCCGGAGTGGAGTTTGTAGACGGTAAATATAACCTCAGCACTGTTGTCACTCACAACAAAAGTGACTGGAGCGTCATTACATTAGAAAAAACGCCGCCTGCAGTATGGATAAAAGCCATAAGAAGACTGGATGCTGTGGAAATCTTTTATTCTTTTGATGACAAGAGCTATATCCTAATGCGAAATGCGCCTTTGCAGGACAACACCCCTGTCATGGTTGGATTAATGGCAGCCTGCCCTGATGGAACCGGATTTAATGCTGTATTTGAAAACTTTACAGTAAAACATTTACCGGATGAACGCAGGCTAAAGTGGCTTGAAACTCATCAATAACGATTGAATTACACTTCAATATACAATCAGTTTAATTTAACCTCCCATCATTTCCGGGAGGTTTTTTATGGCTTAAAATGGTAAATTCTGAGAATAAAAAACAAAAAAGAGACCGCTTTAGATGGAGACAGTCTCTTTTATTTTTGAGATAAAACCGTTTGTGTTCTTAGAATCATTATTTAAACGATGAGTTTCTTTAATTGTTCCGAGAATATTTTTGCAAAAATATGAATATCCATAAGCTTTAACAAAGATATTATGTAGAATTAACCTCAGTTTTTTGTCAAACTTTTACTACAAAAAGCAATTAAATAAAACCTAAACCGTTAATCAATAAATCTTAAAAAAAATACAGAAGCATCAATATTTTTCATTTATAAAATCCTAAAAGAAATCACAATCACAGTACAGCATTGAGATTAATAGAAAATGTTTTAAAAGGAATCTAATATAAATTTATCACTTATTTTTGAAATATGTAAAATTCCATATGCTATACTATCGGTAAACCCGGATAAAACTTATATAAAACAGATCGTGGCATACTGATTTATCTCCATAATTTCACTATTTTTACACGATCAAAAAAAATAAAAACACAAAAGACCAGAAAACTTCAATGATAAAAATTTATTTTCAATCGTTCCTACCCATTAAAAAAACTTCGACTTGTACAAATACTAATATTAACCGTCTCTTGCATTAGCAGCAGACATAGATCAGTTTTGCACATATATGAGAATTTGGGCATTTGTTTTTGCTTGCGTATATTTAAACATTTATGGTCAGCACCACACTTCCACATGGTACAATATAGACAATGGGCTTCCTCAAAGTAGTGCAAAGGCCATTGTCAAGGATAAGTATGGCTTTATCTGGATCTCTACAGAAAGCGGACTTGTACGTTATGACGGGAGCTCCTTCATTACGTTTAATAATTTCAGGGTCAATAATCTGCGTTTCGGAGAGTTTATTGGCGACCCGCTTCTGGACAGCATTACGGTTCTCAATAATTTCCAGGAAAATAAGATCATCATTAAAAACAGGTTTCCGAAGCTTTCTAATCTTACCAGCAGTGATAAAATGGTATTTTCCAACGGTACCGGACTTGTACATAGAATTGCCAATAATATCATATCCTCAAACTTCTATAACGATGTTCAGTATTTTATTCAACTTAAAAATTCGGTTTATCATTTTACAGAAAAGAACACCATCATTTATAAGGAAGGGAAAAAGAAAATCAAAATAGTCATCCCTTTTACCAATAGGGATCTGAACTATGCTTTCGTATTGAATGATACACTTTTTATCAATGATCTGAAAAGAAGAAAAACCTATTCCCTCTATAAAGGACATCTTTCTGTTTCTGAAAAGCCTACTCTTTTTAATCATCCGGACACTAAAATCTATTGGCAGCAGATTACCAATCAGACTTTTATTATCAATCATGATAACATTTATATTGTAGAGGGCAGCGAAAATGACCTTCGTTTGAAATTTCTTGTAAAATTTGAAGAAATAGGAAATCATTCCTATTATTCTATGTTTTATGGTAAAGAATTCCACAAACTTTATCTGGGAACGCTCAATAACGGACTGAATGTGCTTAACCTTTCTCATTTTTATGTTTCGAAGAAAGAAGCCGATTTTTCCAATAACGTATATTACGCTTCTCTTCCTTTCAGCAAAAGCACCATCATCGCTGAAGACGGAACGGAGTTCGGAAAAAACGGTATTGTCAAAAAACACCTGTTTGGCAGTAATGAAAACTACCTTATGATGTATGACAATTCCGGAAATCTTCTGATCAGAAAGAGAAACAGCATTGTCAGGTTTTATAAAAATTCAGGGTATAAAAAGAAGGATTCTACTTTTATCAGCAAAGGACTTGAAAGTTTTATGAAAAGCGGGAACCTTTATGGGACCACATGTACTGGTATTTCCGGCACTCAGCTTAATCTTTACAAAAAGGACCAGTTTACAAAACCAGACTTCACTTATCATTTTAAAAGTTCTGTCAATGTTTTTCATCAGTATAGCGAAAATGAAATTCTGACCGGTAACAGTGATGGGCTGTATTCAGTATTGCTGGGAAGTAATACAGTAACCCCTTTACTCAAAAATATCTATGTAAAAAGCATCATCAGGACAAAAGATAATCTAATCTGGATTACTACTAATAAAAACGGGTTCTATCTTTTCAAAGACCATCAACTTATCAAAATGCCGAACGACAGGAACAATTATCTGCAGTCGGCACATTATATCCTTGAAGATCAAAAAGGATATTATTGGATTTCTTCGAACAATGGGTTATTTAAAGTTCTTAAAAAACAGTTGCTGCAATATGCGGAAGACAGAAGAACTCCGGTTTTCTATTACCGTTTCACCAAGAAAGATGGTTTTCTGACCAATGAATTCAATGGCAGTTCGGAGCCCAATGCCCATGCTCTTGAGAGCGGAGATTTTGTATTCCCATCAATGGACGGTTTTGTATTTTTCAATCCGGACAGTATTCGGACGTATTATCCGGACAGGAAAAAAATCTATATTGAAAGGGTGAAAATCGGAAATTCTGAACCTCAGTATTTTCATCAGATTCTTGATTTAAAGAATGACTATAAAACCGCTGAAATTTTTATTGACATTCCTTATTTTTCCAATCTGGAAAATCTTTATATCGAAGCCAGGATATCAGGAAAGGAAAACTCCGACTGGGAACAGATCGCAACCGGAAAGGAATTAAAATACACCATTAGCAATCTTTCTCCAGGTGAATATACGCTGAGTGTAAGAATATTGGTATCTCCTGATGGGAAGTATGAAGAAAGATCAATCCATTTCAAAATTCAGCCTCTTTTTTATCAGACGTTACTGTTCAGAGTGTCAGCTTCTATCATCATCCTGATCATCCTGATCATCATTGTTCAGCTGACAACCAATTTTTTAAGAATAAAAAACAAAGCCTTAAAACAGATTGTTCATAATAAAAACTCTGAACTGAAAGAGACTTCTCTTCACCTTGAAGTAGTAAAAAACAACCTGCAAAAAGAAACTGAATATCAGAAAAAGCTGGTGGAAACTATCAGCCACGACATTACCACTCCTATCAGGTTCATTGCTATGCTTTCTCAGAAGCTTCATGAGTCTGATGACGTGGAACTCCAGAAGAAGTATTTTGACAGTATTTATAAGTCTTCAGAGCAGCTGTATCAATTTACGCTCAACTTAAAAGAATATACTGAGCTTTATAAGGCCGAAAATATTTTTGAAGAAAAGGAATATCCTATGAATAGAATCCTGGAAATCAAAAGCAGATTATTCTGTGAAATTGCAAAGGAAAAAGGAACTACCATCACCAATCTTGCTGATCACCAGGTTTATTCTAAAGTGAATGAAAGTATTTTAACCGCCATTATCCACAACATCCTTGATAATGCCGTGAAAAACACATTGGAGGGAAAGATCACCCTGAATATGACAGAAAGACAACAACAATCCACAATAACTATTGCTGATACCGGAACAGGAATGTCGGAAGAGCAGATCGCTACTTATATGAATCTCTTCAGAAACCCTAAGCTGGAAACTCCCAGTTTCAAAGGAAAGGGGCTAGGTCTGCATATGGTTATCCATCTGGTGAAAAAGATCAATGCTGAGATCAATTTCAGAAAAAACCAGCCCAAAGGAACTATTGTGGAGATAACGCTCAATAAAAACTAATCTCTATGAATGAAAGTATTTTAATCGCTGATGATCACTATGTAGTAAGGGCAGGGACTTCTCTTGTTCTTGAAACTGCTTATCCGAGACTAAAAATAGATTTTGCAGAAAACTATGAACAGGTTAAAAAAAAGCTGGGCGATCAACGTTATGATCTTCTTATTTTGGATATTGATATGCCCGGAACTCAGTATAAAAAAATGGTTCCTGAGCTTAAAAACATACAAAATGACCTCAAGATTCTCATATTTTCAGGGTATGACAAAGATGTTGCCATCCAATATATCAGAGAAGGCGCTGAAGGCTACCTGAACAAACAAAGCAGTGAAGAAGAAATAAAGAATGCCGTGAAAACGGTCATCGAAAAAGGATATTTCTACCCTGCTGAACTGATCGGTCTTATTATTCAAAACAAAAGAAACAATCCTGTAGAAAAGTTATCTACCAGAGAATATGAAATTTTTAAACTCCTTGCTGACGGAAACGGAAACCTGGAGATTGCCAACAGGCTGAATATCCAGATGTCTACAGTAAGCACTTATAAAAAAAGGATCTTTCAAAAGCTTGACGTCTCCAATATTGCAGAATTGATCAAGGTGTACGAGATGATGCATTAAAAAAAACGGGGCCGGAATTTCATACTATTCCCGCCCCAGAAAAAACACAAATCTCATTAGATTTTGAATAACTGATCTATTGATTTCGTTGATTTTTTATATAGTCATTGTATTTTTAGAATCATCAAACAGCTCTACACCAAAGCAATCCTTTAGTATAGCCTCTGTACAGAAAGAAACAGTTCTCTTGTGTTGTCAGAAGTATTAGAATCTGTTGTCGTGGCATCGCTGCTCCCTGCTATAGATTTATTGTCTACACGGAATGCATAATACACTCTGTACCATCTTGGCTCCGGCTCCTGTATGGTAATGTCAAATGTTACCGTCTCATTATTTGTTTGGGTAAGGTAAACACCATCATCAAACTGCCTGTAGGCTCCAGGTGATAATTTGATATTCCCGTTATCGGAATCACCGGTATGGGTAGACATTTCTGAAACCCAGATTTTCACATCTGAGGTCCCTGCATTATAAAGCCTTGGGTTAAAAGTTGTAGCAGCCCCTGTTCCTGCCGAGCTGCTGTTAAATTGCGCATCAAGTCTTAAGAAACCTCCCAAAACAGGAAGATCAGAAAGATAGGTGCTGGCCAATACATTAGCTCCCGAAGTACCTGCAGGTATGCTTCCATGATAGTAAATTAAATCTCCAATAGTAATGTCATCATCTTTTCCTCCAAATGCAAATTTCCAGGTCGTTCCATTGAACATATAATATCCGGATTTATCTACTTTTGCCGTTTTTACAGAAGGTGCAGTCACCGCCTGAGTTACATAGACCAGTGCTCCAGTCTGCGCGGCTAAGTAGACATCATCTTTAGATTTCAGCTGGTCTCCTGTCATTCTGGGAGCCATCACACCATCTGGCACGGTAGCCACATCCGGTTTCCCTTCTACATGTAATGTTACTTTAGGGGAATCCGTATTGATACCTACCTGGGAAAATGCAGCTATTGAAAAACACATCATTATGCTGGCAAGAGTTAATTTTATTTTCTTCATTTTAGTATATTTGTTAAAAAAATTATTTGATTTATTTAAAAGGAGAATAAATCATGTGGGTCAATTGACAAATCATCAATCAGCCTTTATTGAGCTAGCTGGTGCAAAGTTATCCGCATTGATCAATCAATTTTATGAATAATCAATGAAAAACCGGAAACGGTTCAACAACACACAAATAACTAACAATCAATAACATAAAACAGTCATTTTCTGATATTTGACTGTTACAAAATATATTGGAATGACTTAAAATTATCTATTACCACAAATGACTACCACACAAGACAAACAAATTGAACAATATAAAAGACAGCTGGTGTATTATTACAACATTCTGATGTCTGTTATTCTTGCCATATTTGGTTTGATATATACTTTTATCATCCCGGATAAAATAATGGCCTGGTATCTTTTTGGCGGACTATTTTTAATGGTCTATACTTACATGATTGTACGTAAAACGTATTCAGTCAATGTCATGGTACATTCCTACATTATTACGGCTACGCTTTATAATTTTTACATCATGCTTGCTTTCTGGAATAATTCTATTGCAAGCTTTGTGTGGCTTATTCCGATTCCGCTGGCAGCCTATGTTTTCTTTCAGAGGAAGTACGTTTTTATCTACAGTATGTTTGTATTACTGAATATTATTGCGGGATATCTTATTTCAAAAACATTCAGCTTTAAATTCCCAATACACAAACCTGAAGATGTGAGAATTACCGATACCATTCTTATGATTTCCAATGTAGCTGTGATAGCCCTTCTGCTCTATTTTAAGGATAAAATAAAAAGAGTGGAAATCTACCGTGAAATTGAAAAGAAGACCCTGAATATAGAACTCCAACCAGCACCTGTGGTAGAAAAAACACCTTTTGCAGACGAACTATTTGAGAAAATTGAACTTGTAATGAGGGAAAAACAACTGTATAAAGATGTTAATTTTAATATTTCAAAGCTTTCTACAGAAATGAATATCAACAGCAGCTATATTTCAAAATCAATCCGGGTAAAGGGATATCCCAATTTCAATAACTACCTGAATATGTACAGGATTGAGTGTGTAAAAAGACTGCTTAATGAAAATGATCTTGAGAAGGTAACCCTTATGTATATTTATACGGAAGCCGGATTTTCAAACCAGTCTACGTTCAACAGGGTGTTCAAGCAGATGGAAAGCATCACTCCTTCCGAATACATCAGCAGTTTACACCTACACTGATCGGTTTCACCAATCAATATCATTGAGATAATGATTTTTTAATTCGGAAAATAATCAGGAAATTTACAAGACTTAATTTTCTGTCAAACCTCTGCATTTTAATTGCAAAAAATCATGAATTCATCTGAAAAAACCAATCAGGGAAGCCAACGTTTCCGATACATAAAACTTTGTATTTTCTTTTCAGGACTTTCTGTTTTTGCCCAGCTTTATCTTTTCCAGCCGATGCTGCCGATGGCGGCAGAACAGTTCGGGGTATCTGTAGGTGATACTTCCCTACTCGTGTCTTCATCTACAATAGGAATGGCATTAGGATTACTGTTTTTTGCTTTTAAAGCCGACAGCTATTCCAGAAAAAGCCTGATGGTCTTTTCGTTGATTTCGTCTGCCCTGCTTACCATTATTTCTACCTGGATCCCAAGCTTAAGCCTGTTAATTGCTATCGGAGTATTGAAGGGTTTTGTCGTTTCTGGTGTTTCTGCAGTTGCTCTTGCCTATCTTACAGAGGAAGTGAATGCATTCGCGGTACCTGCGGCAATCAGTATGTATCTCAGCGGGAATACAATTGGCGGGATGAGTGGAAGAATACTGGCAACTCTTATGGCAGGAGAATTCGGATGGCGAAATGCCGTACTTCTTATCGGGATAGAAAGCTTTATTCTGGGTATTATATTTTGGAAACTATTTCCGGAATCAAGGTTTTTCAATCCTCAGAAAACAGATTATCACCTTAAGGTAAAGCAGATGAAGTTTTTCCTGACAAATCCTTATATGCTTCGTCTATACTGTACAGCAGCTTTGCTGATGGGAGCTTTTGTGAGTGTATACAATTACCTGACATTCAGACTGGAAGCAAAACCTTTTTCATTGAGCCATTTTATCATTGCCTTTATCTTCCTGATGTATATTTTTGGAGTTTTCGGAACTATGATTGCAGGCCGGCTTTCCAAAAGATTTGGCATGAATGATATTCTGAAAGGTTCTATTTTGTTTATGCTTACCGGAGCTTCATTATTATTATCAGAAAACATCTATATCCTTATTTTCGGACTTGGGCTTTTTACCCTTTCATTTTTTGCAGCTCACACAATGGCCAGTCAGATGACTGCCTTATATGCCAAACGTGGAAAATCTTCGGCCACTTCTATTTACTGGCTGTTTTATTATTTTGGTTCAAGCATTCTGGGCAGTGGTACAGGATATCTTCTTCATGCTTATTCCTGGAATGTCTTCATAGGCGTACTTATTATATCGGTGATTACAGCACTTCTGTTGACCACTGCGAACGTAGTTCCAAAAGAAAGAACAAAAAACTAGTACCACACACGTACCACATCTATTTTTTCCTAAAACGCTATTATTCCCGCATGGGTGTGCTATTTTAACATATCATTAATTTTTTACAGTGAAAATTTAACCTAATCTTCACTAAAACAAGGCTTAACAATATAATGCAGGGCATACTATTTGCTATTTATTTGAGACTTTATCATCACCTTAAAAACTCAGAATATTATGAATGTAGCAGATTTAAAAATCAAGAACTTAGTTGAGTACAAAAACCAAATTTATACAATCACTGAGATCTTTCACAATGTTGAACAGGCTTATTTTGTTAAAATTGAAAATGATATTCAAAGTATCTCAGTCCCGGCAGCCTCTATCAAACCTATTAAAATAACCGAGGAATGGCTTGAAAAGTTAGGATTTTCAAGAACTTACACTTCGGATCAGAGTATACGGTATGAAAGACCGGAAACTTTTATAAAATATGATATAGACCTGAGTTCCAGAAAAATTCTGGAAGGTCTTAAAATATACGGCAACGCCATAAAATGCAGATACATCCATGAATTTCAGAATATTTTCTCAAGCTTATTCGGAAAAGAAACAACTTTACATTATGGCTATTTGAAAACAGAATCGTAGCTAAATAGTTCTTAGTGAAAGGAGACCACAATTTATTCCATAGATTGTGGTCTTTTTTTGGAATACAATAAACAGAATGTCTGATTTTGTCCTCATTCAATATTAATTTACGAAAAATTCACCATTGATACCTCATTAATTTCATTGATATTTGTCTTAATAATATAAAACACACATCAATGATGCTAAAGATTATCAATTTTGCACTGATTCTATTTGCAGTCTTTATGGGCTTCAAACAAGGAATCGCTATGATTTCAGGTAAACCAGAGATGACAGAAATGTTCGGAAAATGGGGATTTGACAAAACAGGACTTATCATCAATGGAGCATTTACGATATTGGCTTCTGTCATGATTTTATTTCCGAAAACATTTGTCTGGGGAAACTTTCTGATGGCAGCCGGTATCCTATTGATCATCTGTTTCCAGCTTTTGAACAAAGATCTGAAAGGGGCTATGATAGAGCTTCCTTTTCTTTGTTTGAATCTTCTGATCATCTATCTTCAACATCCTCTTAAAAGCTAAAACAGATGAGAGCCTATAAGTTGATAACCCTATTTCTAATAAGCTTTTCCTGCATAGCCTGTGGACAAAATACGAACAAAGAGAAACACCAAACTTCAAAAAAACAAACCATAATGGACTTATCAAAAATAACAGACCCTTCGGTAAAACAAGCGATCGAGGCATTACAGAACGGCGATAAAAGCTGGTACAGCTTCTTCACAGAGAACCCAACAATGACAGATGACGGCCAGCATGTAGACTTTAAATCATTTTTTTCTAACGCTCTCGGCAACGAGAAATTTCTCAGCATAGACCGTGTAGAAAATGATGGAAAAGATATTTATGGCAACTTTCAGGCTGGAAAATGGGGAACCTTTCCTGTATTTTTCAGATTCCATAAAAACGCTGAAGGAAAATTTGAAAGGCTGGATATCGGACAGAACAAATAAACTCTATCGATACCGAAAAAGTGTCATTCTGGTTTTTCATGTAAGAACATCAGAATGACACTTTTGAGAAGACTATTTTATTCTTTTGAACTCAATATTAGAGAGATTTCCTCCTGATAATAGAAATCCGGATACTGTTTTATTTTTATCATATTTAACATCAAGCCGTCCGAAGAATGACACAGAAGAATACAGCTCTGAATCGCTTAGGAAATACAACGGAATATCAGGATTCAAAGAATGTCTGGCAATCAGTTTATTATTTTCTATAACCAACTGATAAATGGTGTTGAATTCTTCATTCCTATAAAACCCTACAAACTTGGTAAGATCTATTTTATCTTCTTTCAAAGGTTTTAAGATTACTTTTTTACAGATAAACGTAAAATCTCCAATCCTGAATGTTACCGATCCCGGATGAAATGTAAGGCTTCCTGTCGGAATAGAAGGGATATTAAATTTGTTATCTCCTACCGTCTCTAACGGAGTTTTACTCCCTTTAGGATACATATTCCTGCCATCTGTTGTGAAGTCCAGATAATTTCCAGGATTGATTTCATAAGTCCCTTCAAATGATTTCAGCTCGGCAGCGGTATACGTTACTTTTTGGGGTGGCGGCGGAAGAATCTGCTGATCCTTAAGAAATACATCTACTACTCTATAGGCAATCAGCAATCCGTCAAAGGCCCTTTTATTTCCGGCAAGAACAATAGACAGATTATAGGCGGGAATATGCAGGATATAAGATCTGTAGCTGGCAGTACCTCCACCATGAAAGACAATATCCAGACCTTTATACTTTCCGGTTTGCAGGCCTAATCCGTATTCTACTTTTTCCCCATTATTTAAAAAGGTGTTTTCCTCCATCTTATTATAAATCTCGCGGCTTCCAATGGATGGTTTCTGAAAATTAATTGCCCATGTACACAAATCGTTCAGTGTAGTGAAAATATTGGAAGCTCCATTTCCCATTTGCCCCAGAGGTGTTTTTATAAAACCGGAACTGTCTTCCTGATAAGATTCTGCTCTATTCGGAGTAATGTTCACCGCATCCTCCATTACCATTGTATGATCCATATGCAATGGTTTGAAAATATATTCTTTAAGTATCTGTGCAAAATCTTTTTTGTAAATTCTGTGGAGAATTTCTGCAAGCAACAGAAAACCGGTATTGTTGTATCTGTATTCATCACCAGGTTTAAAGTTGATACTTTTAATAGCCAAAACTGTTTTTGCAGCATCCGCACTAGTCACCCTCACTTCAATTCCAATTCCTTGCAAGTCTTTGATAGTTGTATAGTCCGGTAATCCATGGGTATGATTAGCCAGCTGTCTGATGGTGATTTTGTAGGGTAAATGTTTCAATTCCGGGAGATAAGTTCTGATATCATCTTCAAAAGACAATCGGCCTTCTTTTTCAGCCATAAAGGCAACAAATGCGGTAAACTGTTTGGAAACGGAAGCGATATTAAAAGCCGTAGAATCGGTCACGGGAGTCCGGTCTTCAAGATTTGCAAGTCCGTATGTTTTTTTATAGATTACTTTTCCGTCTTTAATAATGCCAACAGCCATTCCGGGTGTATTGGATTTAGAATAACTGCTCACTATGGAATCTGCTTTTCGGATCTTATCCTGCTGGGTCAATTGTCCGAAATAAAATCCGGTGTTCAGAATTATAAAAAGGACCAATGCCAATCTGATTTGTGGTTTCATCTGTTATAAATTTTAATGATGAAGCAAATCTGAGATTTTGCAATGATTTAAATATCCGACTACCGGAAATCGGACTGATTTTTCAGATAAAAATAGTCCGATTTAAAGTCGGACACCATTTAAACAATTGATTTTCTGTAATCTGTAGGAGTAACCCCTGTTTCTTTTTTGAATGCTGTATAAAATGAAGATTTGGAATTAAACCCCACTTCATACAGAACTTCAAGCACGGTAAGCTGAGGCTGATCCTTAAGAATCGCTTTTGCTTTATTAATTCTGAACTCATTAATAAAGTCAAAAAAATGTTTACCCGTATGCTGGTTGATTAATCCCGACAATTGCTTTTCCGGAATATCGATCTGTTTCGCCAGTTTCTGCAAAGTAAGCTTATCGTCCAGATATGGTTTTTCAGTTTCCATAAATATCAGGAGATTTTTCAACTGTTCCGGTTCCTCTTTTTGAGGCTCATCAACTTGTTGTATCGGAATCAGATCCTTATTGATCCCAGCCAAAAGATTGGGACGGTATAAAGCATTTAATACAAACCAGCTGATGATAAATAAAACAAACAGTGATGAAAATGCATATAAATACATAAAAGTAGAAGAATCAGTCTTCGTAAAACCCCTCAGCAATACAAAAAAACTCCCGATCAAAAAGAGAATAGTGGTCTGCATCAGCCATTTATACGTAAGGTGATGATTGCTTGAGTAGTTTTCCTGATACAGTTTCCGGAACGTCCTGAGCACAAGAAATACAGCAACGATATAAAAGTAATACTGAACTGTAGAAACGATATCAAATATCTGATTATTTTGCTCAGAAATTCCTGTTATGCTAAACCACAACAAAAAGAACAAAAACGGTAATGCATGCAGGAGATGTTTTGTACGAAGGGTAAAGTTATAATAACAGGCAGCATTGACGTACAGAAAATAGAGAGGCATCTGGAGCAGAACACTGCCCAGTTTGAACCCTTTAATCAATTTATTATCAGACGGTGTTAGGAAGAACCCCGAAAGATCAATCACAGAAATCAACAGAAAGGCTGCAAATAGATAATTGGGTAATTTTCTTTCTGATTTTGCTGTAATAAGGAAGGCGCTTAACAGCAGAAAAAGGAAAAAAATAATTTTGCCTAAATCGTTGATGAATGACATATTCTCTATTTTCATGATATTCACAAAACTACAAATAATCAGGATTCTAAAAATCATATACAGAAATTCATCATCAGAATAATTCATTCTATCCATCATTTTCTTCAATCCATCATTTAACAAACTGACAAACAATTAATTAAGCAAATATTAAAGTTTCTTTGTGCTTTCAAAAAAGAAATATATGAGAAAGAAATGGATTATAATAGCTGCTCTCACACAGGCAGTTTATGCTTTTGCTCAGATAGAAATCAGATCAGAATATCTGCCACAGCAAAAATACATTGATGATAATCGGGAAAAAACCGACGGAAAAAGCGCTGCTTTTACCACCACCTTTACAGTAACCGCTCCGGTAAGTGTAAAGCCGACTGCTTATCAACAACCTAAAATATGGGCAGCAACGCTGAATGCTTCATACACTTCGTTCAGCAATGAGGGAGTTGCCACAGAGGCATTGCCTAAAGAAATAGCATCCACAGACCTTGGAGTACTTTATATGACTCCGATACATGAGAAACTGATGTTTGTCGGAGGAGTTTCAGCCGGGATATATTCTACCCATACCGATCTTCAGAAACTGGAAATAGATCAGGTTGTAGTAAATGCCTATTCTTCATTGATATGGCAGATCCGCCCTAAGATAAAACTTGGCGTTGCCCTCATCGCAAATAATGCTTTTGATAAGCCAATGCTTATTCCCATGCCTTATTTCCAATACCATAGCGAAAAAAAACGGGGAATGGAATACCATGCTGAGTTTAGTTATACTCCCAAATTCTCTGTGGGCTACAGATTTAATGAAACCCTGGCTTTACGCATTGTAAACCGTCCGAAATTTTTCTTTTCTCTTGCCAAAATTGACGGACAGAAGAAATATTTTGATCATCATTTCGTAAGTCTTGGCATAGAACCTGAGTATCGAATCAACAACTGGACGTTCAGTGGCACATTTGGAGCCAACTTCGGACGTACAGACCGATACAGAGACCGGGAACCTTCCCAATTTTTGAAATGGGGAAATGCTACTTTTGATCCTTCAGTTTATATTTCTGCAGGGATTAAATATAACTTTGCAGGAAAACGAAAATAACTTATTCTTGTATCACAAAAATGAACAGAACAGCTTATTATACCTTTTATCACCAACACAATATTAAATATGGATTTTGCTGAAATTTTCAAAGATCAGGAGACAAAGAACAGGAAATATGTGATTGCTCTTTATTATTTCATTGTCACTTCCATCTACACCGTATACCAGATCTTTTTCTTCAATACCATTATGCAGAGCAGTATTCTGTCTAAAATCAGCCTGTGGGATAATTTTCCGCTGCAGTTTGTGCTTATATACCCTATTGTACTGGTAATGACTTTTCTGGATTATCTTTTGATCAAATTAATCAACGGAATTACTCCCATGCATACCAGTATGTATAGACATGCTTCTTCATTATTTGTAAGTAATATTCTGCTGTGTATTTTGCTATATTTTGCATTCAATTTTATTGTTACAGAGATATTTGATGTAGGAATAAAGCAGTCTCTTTCTTATAAAACAGGTCTTATTCTTAATATAACTGCCAATCTGCCTATTCTGCTGGTACTCGATTTATTATTTTACTTTCAGGCAGAGCGCAAAGCCTTTAAAGCTTCTGAAAAAGCAAAACACAATATGCTGATGTATCAGTATAATGCATTGCGGGCACAAGTAAATCCACATTTTTTGTTCAATTCTCTGAATGTACTGTCTTCTCTGATATATGAAAATCAGGAACAGGCCAACAAATACACCAAAGCTCTGTCACAGGTATACAGACAGGTGCTTTCTGTAAGTAAAAAACCACTGAATACTCTACAGGAAGAGATGCATTTCTTCCGCCAATACCAGTTTTTAATGGAAATAAGATTTGAGAAAGGCTTTGTTATTGATATCGAAACAATGGATCAATGGCAACATCAGAAAATTGTGGCTTTCAGCTTTCAGCTCCTGCTGGAAAATGCTTTCAAGCACAATATAAGTTCAGCTGCAACTCCACTGATGATCCATATTTCTGCTGATAAGAACGGCATATCTTTCCGAAACAAAATATCTTTGCGAAATGATGCCATCAAAGGAGAAGGAATAGGTCTCTCTTTTCTGATTGCACAATACGACCGCTATCACAAAAAACTGGAAATAATAGAAGAAAAGGATGAGTTTATTGTTAAAATACCTTTCGTAGAATGAAAAAATACCTGATCATTGAAGATGAGCGTCTGGCTTTTTCTGAACTGAAACGAATGATGGATAAACTCCGTCCGAATGATATATTGTTGGAAAGAACTCAAAGTGTCCTGGAGTCTGTGGAATTTCTCCAGGAAAATAACCCTGATTTTATTCTGATGGATATCAGCCTTTCGGACGGAAGCTGCTTTGAAATCTTCAATCATATCAAGGTGGAAGTTCCTATTATTTTTACGACAGCTTATGATGAATATGCAATTCAGGCTTTTAAAGTTAATAGTATAGATTATTTACTGAAACCTATCTCTGAAGAGGATCTGGAACGAGCACTTATAAAGCTGGAAGACCTGCATTTTGACAGAGAACAGAAAGAAACAGGCATTCGTATGGTGGAATCATCATTGATGAAAAAAGTAAAAAACAGATATTTGGTACATTCCCGTGAAGGATATCTGTATGTGGAATCCAAAAATATCGCCTATTTCTACAGTGAAGAAAAAGTAGTGATGCTGCATACTTTTGACAATAAGAGGTATATTATCAATTATACTTTGGACCAATTGGAAGACCAGCTCATTGAAGACCTGTTTTTCAGGGTTTCCCGCAACTGCATTGCTAATATTAAAGCGATCAAAGGAATTAAAAAGGTGGAAAATAGTAGACTGAATATCGAATTTGAACCAGAATGCCCCCACGAAATTATTGTAAGCAGAGTACGGGTTCAGAATTTCCTGGAATGGCTGAATGATGATTAAATAATATGCTTAATCTCCGTGTTCATTTCTTATTTTTACAGTAAACTTAATCATCCGTCATGAAAGAAGTAATCGTCTATCAAATAGATTCTTTTACAAAAGAAAAATTCAAAGGAAATCCCGCAGGAGTTGTATTAAATGCTGAAAATCTTACCTCTGAAGAAATGCAGCTGATTGCCCGGGAACTTAACAATTCTGAAACAGCATTTGTTTTCAAACCTGATACCCGGGAAGAAAATTTTGATTATCATGTTCGTTACTTCACTCCCACCACAGAAGTTCCTTCCTGCGGTCATGCTACTATTGCCGCACTCTATGCAAAAGCTCAGGAAGATCAGCTGGACTCCTGCACTATTAAAATAAATACCCAAATCGGAATATTACCGATTTATATTGACAGGAACAGCAATGATTATCTTATCACAATGACACAGGGAAGCTTTGAGCTGAGCCCTGTTTTTGATGCTTCAACCATTCAGAAAATTGTACAGGCTCTGGGGTTGACCATGGATGATCTTGATGAAAAATGTCCGGTACAGATCGCTTCAACAGGGCATTCAAAAGTCATGATCGGCATTAAAAGCAGTACGATTTTAAATCAACTTACTCCTGATCTTATCGCTTTGGAAAAACTTAGTAAAGAAATCGGATGTAACGGATATTTCGTATTTACTTTTGATACGGATGAAAAAGATATTTTAACCAATGGAAGAATGTTTGCTCCAGCCATCGGCATTTCTGAAGATCCGGTTACCGGAAACGCTAACGGACCTTTGGGAGGTTATCTTATTCAAAACAAAATCAGAGAGGCTGCAGATGGGATTTTTGAATTCACGGGAAAACAAGGTGAAACCCTCAACAGGATTGGTAAAGTAAAGGTACGGGTAACCGTCAAAGACAATCAACCTGATATCATAAGTATTACCGGAAATGCAGTAGGTGTTTTTAGAACAACTATGGTTCTGAAATAATTCCACCCATTATATTTACAAAAGTTGTCCCCGTTAGAGAGAATCAATCGTCATTGACTTAAATCAAAAAAAATGAGAAGTGAAGGAGGTCCCTTTTTTATTGCGCTTCTGCGTATCCAAAGCAAATATAATTACATTTGATAGAGCCTTTTTGAGAAACCATGGTCAATCCGAATGAAATAACGCCGCACTTATTCAGAACAGAATACAGCAAAATCGTTGCAGTACTTTGTAAAAGTTTTGATATTAAACATATCGAAATTGCAGAAGATATTGCCAGCGAAACTTTTCTGAAAGCTTCAGAATACTGGGCAATAAATGGACTTCCAGATAATCCTGCTGCATGGCTTTACACCGTGGCTAAGAATAAAGCAAAAGATTATTTCAAGCATCTTTCTGTTGTTGAAAAAAATAAACAGGAAGGGGTGAAAATATTTGAAAATGAAAATTATACAATAGACTTTGACACCAAAAATATATCCGACAGCCAGCTGGAAATGATTTTTATGATCTGTAATCCTGTCAATTCCCAGGAAACCCAAATAGGTCTGGCTCTTCAGATTCTATGTGGTTTTAGTATAGAAGAAATTGCCAATGCCTTTTTTTCCAAAACGGAAACCATCAAAAAACGTCTGCAACGGGGACGGGAAACACTCAGAACCCATCATTTTGCAATAGAATCTTTAAGCGAACAGGATATTCACCAACGTTTGGAAGCGGTATTAACTGCTTTATATTTACTGTTTAATGAAGGCTATTTCTCCAGAACAAATAATCTTTTAATCCGTAAAGATCTCTGTCTGGAAGCAATAAGACTCACCCTGATTCTTACTGATCATCCATGTACGAATACTCCTAAAACTAATGCATTACTGGCATTGATGTGTTTTCAGAGTTCAAGGTTGGATGCCAGAACGAATGATAAAGGGGAAGCGGTTCTCTTTGACGAGCAGGACGAAACATTATGGGATAAAACTTTGATTGAAAAAGGCAATTACTACCTGACAGAAGCCTGTCACACCAACAGCACTTCGATTTCTAAATACCAGCTGGAAGCAGGTATCGCTTATTGGCATACTTCTCCGGCTGGTCAAGATAAATGGCAGCATATTTTAAACCTGTACAATCAGCTTATCATTTTCGAATATTCTCCCATTACTGCTTTAAACAGAGCTTTTGCTTTTTCCAAAGTCTATGGAAATAAGAAAGCAATCACTGAAGCAGAAAAACTTAGTCTCACAGACAACGAGTATTATCATGGATTATTGGGATATTTATATGCTGAGCTCGATACAGATGAAGCCATTCATCATTTTGAAGAAGCCATCCGTCTGACCCAATCAAAATCAGAAAAACAGACTTTGCAGAAACAGATCAATGTTTTAAAGCAATCAAAGTAAGATGTAAATAAAAAGCCCCCAGATCATTGATTTGGAGGCTTTATTTTAATTATTTGTCGTTGATAGTATTAGCAATTTCTTTCCCAATAGGATAAATATTGATCAGTTTTTGTCTGTTGATCTCAACAATGTCACCGTTTTTAATCTTATATTTCTTTTGTAAAGGTTTTTCATTACAATAAACCGCATCTGTGTCAAGCAGCAGATTCAATGTAGATGATGAAAGACCTAAACATTTTCGGATAACTGTTGAAGCTCTTATGTTAAAATCAAAAGGACATTGTATTTGAAACGAAATCATTTCATTGTCCATATTGATAGCACCCTCTACTGGAAGGGTTTGATATAGAATTTCATATTCTACACTTTCCAAATCTGCTTCCACATTATTTTTCCTTCTTATTTCCTGTGAGAAAGCATATTCCCAGGCGATTTCCGTATTGTTTTCTGAAAATTTATTGAATATTTCTTTACTGATGGATTCCGTTCTGATTCTTGAAAACACCGTCATGTTATAGGTGTTGCTGCATTTTACACATCTGTAAATTAACCATATATCAATATTCTTTTTTTGAGCATTCAATCTGAATTTATCACTGCAATAAAATCTTTCGCTGTTACAATGACTGCATTTCTTTTTGAGTAAGGGAGTATTTTTCGCTTGTACTTCCCATGTATAGTGTGTACTCATTACTTATAATCGTGCTTAGTATTCTTTATTGGATTTTTTCCATACTATTCAAGCATTACAAGAAAGTGGGTACGTATCTGGCACTTACCCCAAAGAGTATTCTTAAGGTATAGTTTGCCATCTATTTCAGTCTTTGATCAATAGTAATTGTGAAAACCGAAATAGCAGATACAGCTGCCCTTTACAGGCAATGCAATACATAATATGATGAAATGAAAACCTGTTCGGGTAGAATTACCCAAACGAAAGAACGATCAGCCTGTGGTTACTGAGACTGATACTAAGCGATAATAAGTTTAAGAGTTGTTCTCAAAACGAGTTATTTACTTGGTTATGATAAAAATAGTCAATTTTATCGAAGAATAGGGTGTTTTTAAATTTTTATTAAAAAAACGAGATTATCCGATTGTATTTTTTAAACCAATTAACATTTTAAAAATGAACCATACAACAAATAAAATTTGAGCCATACAGCAAACCCATCTTTTCTGTTTCTGACGAACTTTGTGGTATTAAAATCATCAAAATGAAACAGATTAATACAATTTACATCAACGGTGAATTTGTTACACCGAATGGAACAGAAACATTTGACCTTATAAATCCTACAACCAATCAAAAAACCGGAGAAGTAGTTCTGGGAAATGAAGAAGATACCCGAATGGCCATCGCTGCAGCGAAGAAAGCATTCAAAACATTTTCAAAGACAACAAAAGAAGAACGCATCAGTATTCTTAAAAAGCTTCATGAAGCTGTGAGCAAACGGGAGGATGAACTGGTTTCTGCGATGGTGAATGAATATGGAGGAACATTGCAATTCTGCAGAATGAGCGTTCAAAATGCAATTTCAGCCTTCACAACAACCATTACTACGCTGGAATCTTATGACTTTGAAAAAACAGTCGGACATTCTAAAGTCCGTTTTGAATCTCTGGGAGTCGTGGGAATCATTACTCCATGGAATGCCAGCAACAGCTTCATCTGCAGCAAGCTTGCCACTGCTATTGCTGCAGGATGTACCACCGTTATCAAACCCAGTGAAATGAGTGCGGCACAAACCCAGCTGATTACGGAATGTTTTCATGAAGCAGGTTTACCGGAAGGCGTATTCAATATTGTAAACGGATTAGGAAATGTTGTAGGAGCTGAAATCACCCAGCATCCGGACATTGCTAAAATCTCTTTTACCGGATCTACATTAACAGGAAAAGCAATTGCTAAAGGTGCTGTAGATACGATGAAAAGAGTAACCTTAGAACTTGGCGGAAAGTCTCCTAACATCATCCTTGAAGATGCCGATCTCGATAAAGCTATTCCTATGGCTGTTTTCGGAGCTTATATGAACAACGGGCAGGCATGTATCGCCCCTACCCGTCTGCTTGTTCCTCAAAACAAGCTAAATGAAGTGAACGAACTGGCGAAAAAAGCTGCAGGACAGGTAAAAGTAGGAAACCCTAATGAAGAAGACACTCTTGTCGGGCCTATGGTAAGTACCAAGCAATTTGAAAGAGTACAAAGTTATATTCGTCTGGGACAGGAAGAAGGCGCTACGCTGCTTGCGGGGGGAGAAGGCAAACCGGAAGGCCTTGAAAACGGAAATTTTGTAAAGGCTACCATTTTTACTAATGTTCGTAATGATATGCGTATTGCGCAGGAGGAGATTTTCGGACCTGTATTGTCTATTATTCCTTATGCCAACGAAGAGGAAGCGATTGCGATTGCCAATGATACCACTTATGGTCTGGCAGCTTACATCAGCTCAGCGGATCAAGAACACGCGGAACGTGTTGCGGCGCAAATTGATGCAGGAAGAATCTGTATAAATGGATTTTCACATGATCCTTTTGCGCCTTTCGGTGGCTTTAAACAAAGCGGAATTGGCCGTGAGTTTGGGGTCTTCGGCTTAGAAGCCTATCTGGAACCAAAAGCTATTCTGGTGTAATATGAAATTCTTCACAGCACAATGTTCCCAGGATCATTCTGCTGTGAAGATTCTATGATCCTAAAAAAGTTTTGTAAGTTTGAAAAAGAATCGATCAAAAAATAACCCTCTGAGCCATGAGCGAAAATAACATTCCCTTTCCTATCAATTACTCCTGTCACTTTTCAGAATTCAGAGAAGGAGAACAGTTTGCGCAGATTCACAGTCTTGGGCTGCTTATTTCCGGAGAAATGGAGTTGAATGACGGTATTAACAAAACCATATTCAAGGAAGGAGAACTCTATTCTGCGAGGAAAAACAGCTTATTGAAATTTGCAAAATATCCTCCTAAAAATGGTGAAATCAAAACCGTTTCGATCTATTTTGATGATGCTATGCTGCATGACTTCAGCCGTGAATATGGATATCAGGCAGAGAAGAAAGACAATATTCCAGCCTTTATAAAACCGGATCAAAAAGCATTAACTTCTTTTATGTACTCATTATTGGCCTATGAAGATCTTACTGCTTCCGAAGAAATTCTGCGTCTCAAACAGAAAGAAGCTTTACTGCTTCTGCTGAACTATGATCCAGGTCTTAAGGATATTTTATTTGATTTTTCGGAACCTTATAAAATTGACATTGAAGCTTTTATGAACAAGAATTTTCATTTCAATGTTAATGTAGAACGTTTTGCTTATTTAACAGGGAGAAGCTTGTCTTCCTTTAAAAGAGATTTTCAGAAAATATTTGGGCTCCCTCCAAGGCAGTGGCTGCAGCTCAGAAGATTGCGGGAGGCTCATTTTCTGCTTACCCAAAAAGGAAGATCGGTTTCTGACATCTATCTTGATCTTGGATTTGAAAATTTATCTCACTTTTCTTTTGCCTTTAAAAAACAGTTTGGATTTTCTCCAAGCTCATTACAGGCAAAATAACTTAAACTTCATCTAGAAAAATATACCTGAAAGCGAGGATAACCAGGATCATAACTGCTATTGTAATGATTTTTACTTTCATATCGCTTTTAAGATTTTCAGGAGCATAACGCAATGTTTTTTTATCAAGATAAAAATCCGTGTAAACCTCTGTATCAATCTTCAGATCAGGGCGGAAAGTTTGTATACCTTTCAGAAAATGCCCGATAAGGTCATATCGGTTTTTAAGGGTAATTACATCCAGATTGATAAGCTTCTTTCTGGATTTTCTGTTTTCATCTTTTTCATGAACATACAGATTCTTTCTGAAGCTACTGTATTTTCCATTGGAAGCAGCTTCAGAATAGATATCTTTTGTATAAGGATCCTGGCTTTTGACCAAATCCTGATATCTAATTTCTGAAAGAACTTTGTCATTCCTGTTAAGAAATAGAATTCCCTGATGGTTGATCAGCATACCACTGATTTTCTTATCTTTATTTCTGGTGATTTCATAAGCCAGCCAACCTGATAGCGCCCCTGTAATAAGAAAGAGAAAAAGAAAAATCATTGTAGCAGAAGTATCCGGAGAAGATGCTGAAACAGCCTCAATAAAAAATATGAGTAAAATAACAGCGATTACTGCAAAAAGAATGACGATACTCCACCTCAGTCTGGCCGTATATTCAGGGCTGTAGGTTTCCGATCTCATTTCAGGAAATGATTCTTTCATGGGTTTATTTATAGTTAACTGGTTATCAATTGTCAACAATTTTTAAATAAAAAAATATTCTTTTAAAAATGTCGAAGTGCAAAAATATACTATATAAATGAATAACCAATATTAGAATTCATCAATGTTTTAGGGATTTAAAAAGACAAATCGTGCTATGAAAATCATAACACGATCTGAATTGTTGAATCTAATTATTTGAAAGTTTTTTTAAAGTGCATATTCTACTGATGCTTCTTTAGCAGCTGCTACCATTGCTATTAAAGCTTTTTCTGTTTCCTCCCAGTGTCTGGTCTTCAGTCCGCAGTCCGGATTTACCCAAAGCTGATTGGCAGGAATTACATTCTGGGCTTTTCTCAACAGCTCAATCATTTCTTCTTTTGAAGGAACTCTTGGTGAGTGAATATCATACACGCCAGGACCAATTTCATTTGGATATTTGAAGTCTGCAAAGGCATTCAACAGTTCCATCTGAGAACGGGAACATTCTATGGTAATCACGTCGGCATCCATATCGGCAATGTTTTCAATAATATCATTGAACTCTGAATAGCACATATGGGTATGGATCTGTGTGGCATCTTCTACTCCGCTTGCTGAAATTCTGAAAGCTTCCACAGCCCATTTCAGATAGTCTTGCCAGTCGGTTTTTCTTAACGGAAGCCCTTCTCTTATCGCAGGTTCATCAATCTGAATAATTCTGATTCCTGCTTTTTCAAGATCTACCACCTCATCACGGATCGCCAAAGCAATTTGTTTACATGTTTCCGAGCGAGGCTGATCATCCCGTACAAATGACCATTGTAAAATCGTAACAGGACCGGTAAGCATTCCTTTCACCCATTTTTCAGTCTGAGATTGCGCATATTGAGACCAATATACCGTCATAGGAGTCGGGCGGGAAACATCTCCAAAAATCACAGGAGGCTTTACACAACGGCTTCCGTAGCTCTGTACCCATCCATTTTTAGTAAATACAAATCCTTCCAGCTGTTCTCCGAAATATTCAACCATATCATTGCGCTCAAATTCTCCGTGTACCAGCACATCAATTCCGATTTCTTCCTGCCAGCGAATCGTTCTTTGGGTTTCTTCTTTCAGTAGAGCATCATATTGTTCTGCTGTCAGCTCTCCTTTTTTGAACTTTGCTCTCCAGCTTCTTACTTCTGTGGTCTGAGGAAATGATCCGATTGTTGTGGTTGGGAATAACGGAAGCTTTAATTCTTTTTGCTGTTCTTCTTTACGGATTTTGAATGTATTTATCCTTTGAGCATCCTTTTCAGTGACAGCATGGGCTCTTTGCTTCACTTTATCATTATGGATAAGAGATGACGTTCTTCTGCTTGCAATTGCTTTTTTATTGTCTTCAAATATTGCAAGAATCTGTTCATTTTCTGTTCCGGAAGCCAGCTCTTTAAGCGTTACGACTTCTTCTACTTTCTGTTTGGCGAAAGCCAGCCAGTTTTTAATCTCAGCATTCAGGTTGGTTTCAAAATCCAGATCGCAAGGTGAATGAAGCAATGAACAAGATGGAGCAATTAAAACCCTTTCAGATCCTAATTTTTCAACAGCTTTTTTGATGAAGGACAATGACTTTTCATAGTCATTTTTCCAGATATTTCTTCCATCAACCACTCCTAATGAAAGGCTTAAACTTTCCGGAATAGCATTCAGAATATCATCCAACTGCTCAGGATTTCTTACAAGATCAATATGCAGTACCTCCACAGGAAGTGAAGCGGCAAGCGATACATTATCTTTCAATCCGTCAAAATATGCAGCTACAATAAATTTCAGTTTCGGGAAACGTTTTCTTATTTCAGAATAAACAAAATGATAAGTTTCTTTCGCTTTCTCCGTTAAATCCAACGCCAGAAAAGGTTCGTCAAACTGAATCCATTCAGCGCCATGCTCCTGAAGTTTTGTTAAGATCTCTGTGTATACGGAAAGAAGATTTCCAGCCAGATCCAGTTTATCAAATCCTTCTTCTTTTTCTTTTCCTAAAAGAAGATAAGAAACAAGTCCGATGATAACTGGCTTTGCGTTGATTCCCGCCTGTTTTGCTCCTGCAAATTCATTGAAAATTTTATCCGAGCTCAGCTTAAACTGTTGGTTTTTATAAAATTCGGGAACGATATAGTGATAATTGGTGTCAAACCACTTGGTCATTTCCATTGCTGTGATATCCAATCCTTCTTTCTGATATCCTCTTGCCATGGCAAAATAAAGATCCAGTTCAGAATTATTATTTTTCAGCACCACTTCATGATAACGTGCCGGGATTGCTCCTACTACAAGGCTCATATCCAATACCTGATCATAATATGAGAAATCATTGCACGGAATAAGATCAATTCCTGCTTCTTTCTGAATATTCCAGTTTTGGTTACAGATAGTTCTGCCTGTATTCAGAAGTTCTTCCAGAAGAATTTTACCTGACCAATATTGCTCGCAGGCTTTTTTGAGTTCTCTTTTGCTACCAATACGCGGATAGCCCAGAATGTGAGTTTGCATTTTTTAAACTTTTTAATTAAACTTAATGATAAAGCCCTTTAAAATGTTTCATAATGCTTTGGGTAAAGAGTTTTTGGAAAACAGTAATATAGCGAACGGTACAATTTTTCTCACACGAAAAAATGCATTATCCGATATATCATCTGTATGACCCAAAAGCTTCAGACCGCGAAAGCATTGTCAATTCAGTAAAGGCAGGTCTCCTGACTTGTAACAGTTTCTGTCATCCTTCCCGCTTTGGCAGTGGATATGCAAGGACAGAAACCTTTGGTGTATTACTTACAGTTGCGCGACAGCTCATGATTCTCACACGATTCCCTATTAATTTACCTTAAGTAAAACCTTTCCTGTTTGATGAAGTATCTTTAAAGAACTGTACTTTTATTGATAACAATTGCCATCATTAAAAGTTTTTAATTTTGTGTAAAATTAATAATACAGAATAAAAACACAATCAAAGTAAATTAATTAAGCAAATTAATCTTTTAAAAAATAAAATTAAAGCATATAATTCTGTAAATTTGACTGTTTTAATACTATAAAAGAATAATATTCTGTGGAACAACTCGATGATAAGGATGTACAGCTGCTCAGGCTGCTCCAGAAAAATGCAAAACTGACCGTAAAAGAACTTGCAAAAGAAGTAAACCTTTCTACTTCGCCGGTTTTTGAAAGGGTAAAAAGACTGGAACAGGACGGATTTGTAAAAAGATATGCTGCTGTTCTTGATGCTGAAAAGCTCAACCGTGGGTTTACCGTTTTCTGTCAGATCAAACTAAAAATTCACGACAGGTCTGTAGGCTATGATTTTGTAAAAGAAATTTTAGAAATTGAGGAAGTTGCTGAGTGCTATAATATTTCCGGAGATTTTGACTTTCTTCTGAAAGTACAGGTCAGAGATATGAAACATTATCAGGATTTTGTATTTAACAAGTTAGGCTCTGTAGATTCCATCGGAAGTACTCACAGTACTTTTGTCATGGCTGAGGTGAAAAACAATCATGGACTGACCATATGATTTGATAAGGAGTTGAAAAATTTTGACTCTAAAAAAGATTTCATCCCCTATTCTTCTATCCACTTTCTGAAGGAAGAGGTATTGCTTTGGCTGGTAATAAGATGGTCTTTGTATCCTTTTATTTTGATGGAGAGGCTGTTTTTGTTGTAGCGTTCTATTCTTTCAATATGTTTTTTTTGAACAAGTTCGCTTCTGTTGATCCTGAAAAAGGCTAAAGGATCCAGCTGTTTTTTCAATTTCTTTTAACGTTGACTCATTCAGCAGATTTTTCTTTCCGGCGGTGTCAACGGCAAAAACAATTCCTTCCTCTGCTTCAAAGAAAGCAATATCTTCAGTATTTATAAAATAAATTCCCTGATGTGAACTGATTGTAAATCTCTTTTTATAGTTTTTTCCGGGATGATTGTTATTAAGCATTTGCTGAAGTTTTACTAAAACATCCTGCTGTTCAGATGCTGTGCTTTTCAGTAACAGAAATTTGTTCCAGGCTTTTTGGAAACGATCCTGTGAAAATGGTTTTAAAAGATATTCTATTCCATTACTCTCAAAGGCATTCATCAAGAACTGATCATAGGCCGTAGTAAAGATAATCGGGCTGGAAACATCCACCTGATTATAGATTTCAAAGGCATTTCCATCCAATAATTCAATATCAGAAAAGATCAGATCTACATTTGAATTTTTAAAAAAAGCGATGGCTTCTTCTACTTTGTCAATTTCTGCAACAATTTCAATCGATTCGTCGAGCTCACTGATGAAACGTTTCAATTTGTTTCTGGCCGGGATTTCGTCTTCGATGATTACCACTTTTATCATATTTCTTATGCTGGAATTATAGGAATGATTACTGAAAATTCATTTTCTGTTTTTAAAATCTCTACCTGCTGATCTGTTAACAGCGCATACTGTTCTATAAGATTATTCAATGCTCTTCCAGAAGTTTTCTTACTGTTTCTCTTGGGAAGCCTGTTATTAGAAACAGTTATTTTATGATTCAGATCTATTATAATCAAAACAGGATTGACAAAGGTTCCAATATTATGCTGAACGGCATTTTCCAGCAGCAATTGCAGTGAAAGCGGAATAATATTCCCTGAAGACCCATTATGATTCACTTTCAAAGAATAAACATTTCCATATTTGTACTGTATCAGTTTAAAATATTTTTCTGCAAAAGCCAATTCTTCTTCCACTGAAATTATTTTTTTATCCGAAACATCCAGAACATAGCGGTATATTTCAGCAAATTCGTTCAAAAAATCAGAAGCTTTTTGTTTATCCTCTTCAATGAGTTGATCCAGAATATTGAGATTATTGAACAAAAAATGAGGATTAAGCTGTGCCTTCAGCTGATTAATTTTACTGTCAGACAATGCCTGATGATAAAGAGCCAGCTGTTTCTGATAGGCTGTATTCTTTTTATAATAGCGATAAGCCAGGAAAAAACTCCCGTATATAAAGCCACCAATGAGATCTGAAAAAGTAGAGAGGATAGCTACTTCTTTGTTGAAATTTTTCTCAACAGCCCCAAAGGCCAATGAAATCATAAAACCTATTATTTTTATCACCAACAGGTAGGTTAAAAGGGAAGAACTGAATATTTTAAGAATATCCGCAATACTGAATGTTGATGATTTCTTCCAATTCTTAATGAAAAAATCCATAACAAAAAAAAGAATACAGGCACTGATAAAAGTGGCAACAGCAGCTTCCGGAGTAAAGATATATGCATCTAATGTCCTTCTTATAATTATACGGATATGAATAGATTGCAGATAGGCAAACAAAAGTACAAACAGAAGGAAATATCTGTTCTGATTAATCTGTTTTAAAATAGTTTTCATCAGCTTTATGAGTGGTCATTTTTTCACAAAAATAGCCCTATATTTTTACAGAGCTATTTCTTTGTATTATTATTTTTTCTTTTCGGGAAACGAGGCAGTAATATTCCCTTTAGCATCTAAAAAGTCCAGCTTGGCTTCATTATTTTTATCCACACAAAACCTGGCTCTTGGCTGCCCTTTGCTGTCAAATAAAAACAGTCCGTTATTTTCATCTTTAGTTTTCCCAAGCAACATGCGTGGAGCCCCTCCAATCAGCCCCTGCTGTTCATATTCTTTATATTTTTTCTGTACCGCTTCCGGATCTTTCAGCAGATCCAGCTCTGCCATGATCTCTCCGGTTTTGATTTGTGATTCTTTTGATGGACGATCATTGAAATAAAGTCCACTGGAAACTATTCTTTTATCTCCTTTTCTGTAATCCTGAGTCAGCAGCTGCATCACCTGATCTCCGTCGTACTGATCATAGGTAAGCGATAGTCCGGAACTGTGCCCGTTCTTATTTTTCTGCCCGTCATAGATAAAACCACCACATTCAATCCCGTCTTCATTGAAGAAAAGCATCCCAGACCGTTTCTTTCTTGTTTTATTGGTAGGACTTCCATTGATCTTCTCTTCTCCGTTAGGAAATTTCCCGACATTGGTAATAATCATTTTTACAGTACCGTCTTTTTCAACAATATTGATTCTTTCAACATCTATTTCAGTAAATTTCTGATTCCCATCTGTTTTGAATGCCGAAGCTGTTAAAAAAACGATTCCAATGACTGCTGCGAAAGCAAATGTTCTTAAAAAAATTAATTCCCTGTTCATTTATTATAGTATTAACTGTTTCTATTTTGATAGGTCAAAACTATTAGAACCATGGCTCTTATTCAAACCGAAAACAATGGACTAAGGAAATAAAGAAATAAACGGAAGATTTTTACAGATGAACATACAGTGACTCCCTTTCTGTAACCAGCATCAATTCACCCCATAAAAAAATCCGCCACTCTATGACGGATTTTCTATTATTTTTCAGCTTTTTTAGGCTCATTAATTCGCAGCCGGATCAATAAGCTCTGTTGTAAGCCCTAATGATTTTAAGAGATTTTTACTGTCAAAAAGTAAGGTTGCATAATGTTTTCCTTTCTTAAAAATCAGTTTTGAACCGCCAGGAAATTCACTGCCAGCATCAAGCTTCTGAGTCTTCGGATTGTATTTACTCAATTTAACTTTACTATCCTGCAAGGTACTTTTGTTCAAGGTAAGACCAAAAGGCAGTCCTTCTACGATCAAATGTTTGTTGTCTGAAATCGTAAAAAACATTTCATTCACTGTATTCTCTTTTCCCAGGCTGCAATAAAGCTCCAATCCTATCTTTGTAGGCCATTTCGCATACTTTTCTTCATTGGCATCTTCATAGAACACTGTTTTTACATTCAAAGCTTTTGAAATTTTATCGATGGTTTGCGGGAAAATAAATTCAGAATTTTTGTCTAATAAAGAGTTTAAGGCCGCTGTTTTCTGTGAAAAAGCAGTTATACTTACTAGTTGAAAAAAGATTGTCAGAATTAAAGTGGATGGTTTTGTCTGCATTAGAACTCTTTTAATAATTGTAATGATTGGATGGCTAAAGGTATTAAAATTACATTATTTGCCTCTATAAAATTTTTATTAATCTTTTAACCACAATAAAGTCTAAGCCTCCTACTATGCCTTTTGTTGTTTCAAAAATAGAATTCAATACATAAATTCCTTCAATTGAGGACCTGATTCTTTATTCCCTTTCCTGTACATTGAATACCGTACCTGCCGGATCTGTAATCCAATGCATATTTTCAGGAAGTTTTTCAATTTCGTCACAGATTTCTATACCATTTGACTGTAAATATTGTGTTGCTACTTCTATATCAGGAACTGTAAGCTGTAACCAGGTTTCGGAATGGGTGTAGTTGTCCACACAATCTAACCAAAGAATGGTATTCCCAAATTTCAATTCATGGGTTCTGGAAATCGTGGGATTATTAATCGGTTTTTCCTCAACTTCAAACTTTAAAATATCTCTGTAAAAAGCAACTGTTTTCTCATACTTATTTTTGGGAATTTTTATGGCGATATTGATTCCCGCTTCAAATTTTGTATTCATAATACGATTTATTTATCAGGCTATTTTAAAAAGCCATTCAGATAATTCAGAATCGTTGTGGTCTGCATCATCAGGCTGACATGGCTTTGGCCAGGAACAATGGCCAACTGAGATGCAGGCATAGCGCCCATATCAGCAGCAATGCCACCGCCTAATAATTTATAGGTTTTTGCAAGCTCAATTTTATCCAGTCCATCATTGTCTCCGGATATAATTAAAACAGGTGCTGAAATTTTAGAAATATTAGAATCTCCCAGATCAAATGGCTGTTGAGCTGTGGCTATCATCTGCTCTAAGAATTTTGCCCATTTTGTCTTATCAGGGGCTACTGCCTCATATCCGGTTTGTAGAGGACTGTTCATAAAAAGGGCAGGCTTCATTGTTTTAAAAGCATTACTTACTTCAGGTATCCAGCCACTACTTTTATAGGTTGCTGAAATAATCACCAGCTTATTTAGTCTTTTAGCATCTTGTATAGCAAACTGGTAAGCAATGGATCCACCAAAACTATATCCTACGACATCTGCTTTATCAACTTTCAGATAATCCATCACCCCTGCTACATCACTTGCTAACGTGGTATGCGATAATTTTCGTTCTGAAAATGGGGTATGTCCATGTCCCTGCAGCTCAATAGCGATTACTTTCCTATTTTTTGAGAGCTCAGGAATCAATTCTCCCCAATTCATATCAATGGTCATAAAGGCACCATGCAGCAATACAATGGGCACACCTTTTCCATACACTTCATAATACACTTTAATGCCATTAACAGGCGCATAGCCACTCTCAGAAGGTTTTATTTTCTGTCCATATAACTGTGATGTTGTACACATAATGGTTGTAATAACCAGTATTGTTTTCAACAGATCATAAAATTTGAATACATTTTTCATACTATTATTGAGATTTGAGGTTAGTTAAAAACTTTTAATCAAAATTACCAAGTCATGATGAAAACTCACTTGTCACAGGACAAGATTTTATCTGGATGAGATGAATTATTTGTGGATTCTGTTTAGAAAAGTATTTCGTGCTTTACATAGATTACATTTTTGTCTGATTACAGAAGGATTATCACGAAATACCACATAAATAAATCAATTAAAGATAAATATTTTCAATATATTTTCATTTTAGTTACCAAAAATTGATTAATTTCGAACATCACTAAACCTCAATATTATGAAAAATTTAAAAAAAATCGAAAGACAGGAATTGAAAACAATTAAGGGTGGTATTGATTGCAGAGGGGGTCAGTTATGTTTAATCAGCGGAAAATGGCAATGCATGCCCTATGATGGATGTGGCGGTGGAAATCAACCTTAAATCTTAAGTCTAACCTAATTACTTCAGTATGAAAAATTCTAAAAAAATTTCAAGAGATCAGTTGAAAAGTATCAACGGCGGAGCGGTAAGCTGCTCCGAAGCCTGCTGTCCTCCTCCGGGAATAAAAAGATGTCCCTGGGTGATTTGTATTGCACCTTGTGAGATATTAAGCTAGAAACCCTGTATTTTACAAAAGTACAAACCTGTAATTCTTATGAATTGCAGGTTTCTTTGTTTTTAAACTACTCCTTATCATCGTATAATCATTTGACCAATCACGAGCTTACAATAGAATCCATACAATTTAGATCGTTTTTTATTTAAAATAAAAAAGCAGATTGAAAATCGAGTTAGTCTTTTTTAATGCTCAAAAACAGATCCAAATGGGGGTGTAAAATTCATTTTATCACATCCTATTCAATAATGATATTTAAGCAACAACAAACCAGCGTTAATTTTCAATATATTTTTTAATATGATAACCATACATCAAATATTTTAAAAATTTGAAAACTGAAACAATTATAAATTTTTATTTTTTTAAATTTCGCCCTAAAACACTCATATTTTTAACAAATAAACTTTATTTTTAATTACATTTTGCAAATATTATAAAATATTAACCAACATGTTAAATATTTTATTTATTTTTACAAAGAGTACGTTACTTAATTTAAACATTAGAAAACATTACAAATGAAAAATTTATTCTTATCTGCAATTGTAGTATTTCTATTCAGTTACGCTACAATTAATGCCCAAGTAGGCATCAATAACACAACTCCAAATACAAAATCGGTATTGGATATTGTATCAAAAAATAACAATACCGGAGTCCTGTTTCCAAGGCTGACCACCGCTCAAAGAGATGCCATTGCCCCTAGCACAACAGACCCTTCCATTGATGGATTGTTGATCTACAACACCGATAATAAGTGTTACGAATTTTGGAATCGTACAGCATGGGTATCTACGTGCAGCAGCACTACACCAGATGTTCCTCCTCTTTCAGGTGTGAAGTTATTATCTTATGAGCAGGATCCTACTTATACATTCGCTACCCCCGTATTTATAGATTTTTTTAATTCTTTTGATAACTTTGGACCTTTTCCTTCGTCCACTATTCAAACCGATGGATCTTCCCTAACTCCGGACAAGATAACTTATACAAGTTTTCCTATTAATTTTCAAAATTATAATATTATTGGAGTATCATACCGTCCTGGTATTGATTTGACTCCAGCAGAGGTAACAGCTTTGGTAACTTTTGCTAACACACCCAATAAACACCTTTATTTTTTCACAGAAGGCTTTTCACAAGCCCAAAAATTATCTTTGCTGAATCAACTTATTGGTGATATCACGCTGATCCCAGCAGATATTGTAGGTACCATTGGGTCAAACGGAGATACTAACCCTGCAGGTCCGTGTTATTTTCTTGCAAATGATCCACTCAACAGTTCATTTACCAATGGTCCATTTGGGGTATTGCAAAGCGGAACTCAAAGATTCATAGATCATGCATCTTCTTCCAATTCATTTTCTTATGCTAAATTAAGCACCAGTGCTAATATACAGATCATTGCAGCAGATGGTTTGCTAGCAGGAGTCCCTCAGCCCACTTCAAAAGTTGGAGTATTTAAAATAAAGAATAAGAATGTTTTTGTTATTGCTGATGGCGCTCCATTTTTTGGAGGCACAAATAATAGCGGTCCTTCCTGCATGACACCTTCTGCCGTTGGTGGAACCAGAGGAAGAAAACCTCTAGTATGTGATCCTGTTTCTTCAAACGGAACAAACTCCGGGGTTGGAATATTAATGGCTAATATTATCGCCTGGTCATTGAAGCATTTATAAAATTTTCACTAAATAAAATTATATAAACCCACTAAGAACTAACCTATACACTTTGTTCTTAATAAGTTTTTTATATACCTATAAACAGAACATTTTTTTATAGTTTTCAGAACTTTAAAAAGATTTTAATTAGTTTTCAATTATCACTTTGCTCTTTCCTACTAAGCTGATCAACTTTAAAGGGAAGAGCTTTTTTATTCAATAGAATAAGAATCGCAAGAACTGTAACGTTAAAATTAAAGAAGCCAGGCTCATTAATACAGTTAAGAACTCTATACCTTCCATAAGCAATGCTTTATTTGCAAAGAACGATCAAGGCTAAGGCCTAAAGAGATCGGAGATTATTATTTAATTCAGAACCGATATAAACAAAAAAAATCTGTAAAACATATGTTTTACAGATTTTGTACTATCCACAGTGAATAGTTGCGGAGAGAGAGGGATTCGAACCCCCGGACCTGTTACAGTCAATAGTTTTCAAGACTATCGCAATCGACCACTCTGCCATCTCTCCTTAAACTCCGGTTGTACCGTTGTTTTCAGTGGTGCAAATATAGAAAGTTTTTTATTACTGACAAAATATTTTTTCAATAAAATTTGAATTTCTATAATTTTACAGAAAACTCCATTTTTTCAGGCCTTCAAAACAAGAACATTAACAACTCAACATCAATTAATTAACCACAAACAGGGAATATTCCGTCTTTAATATTATTTTTCAACAATATTTTATCCGTAGTAATATTCTGTGGTGACATCTCCGCTAAAAGCCGGATGCATGTCCTGTTTCTGCATATTAAGCTCAAATAATCTTTCGCCATTTTTATTTCCACCCCGTATTTTTAAAGAATACCATCCGTTTTCCAGGGAGAGGGTTATGCTATTACCTTCATTAATAGAAGTAATATCTTTTAAATATCCAATACCGACAATTTTCACTTCATTATTAGCGGTCTGAAATATCCATCCTCGCGACTCTACCTCTACCTCATCATCATTCAAAATCTTTTCGTCATTCACTGAAACCCGAAATGCATAATAGTCTTCTTCTACACCTATTATTGGAATTGCAATTCCTGATTTCGTTATTTCATCCCCATGTTCGTTTTCTACAAAATATTTTAAAATATTATTACCCTGAAGATGATTTTCTTCCAGGTATTTTGCTAAAAGCTGTGGACTGAATACCACAAAACCTTTAAGTTCAGAGAATATTTTCTTCATATATATTTGGATTGGATTTGGATTAAATATCTTATAAAGGAATAAGCGATATGAATTTTATGTTATCATTGAATTTTTTAAAATTTTGAGATGATCATTAAACCGACTCTGTATTTATCTTCTAATGAGCACATTAACTATCATTGGAGGAAATATTATGCTGGCATTAAATTCTTTTTAAACATTTAAAAATTCTTGCCAGAGGTTGACTTGAAAATCGTAAAAATTCTTTGAAATTACTCCCTGTTAAATTTTCTACAACCTCATATAAAGACTGACCGACTTTTTTAAACCCAATTCCTCTGAAATCGGTTAAATATATATCAAACTCACTGTCTGACCCTGATTCCGGATCCCAAAAAAGGTACAAACCATTATCACTGGAAGCGAAAGGAAATACCCTTTTTAATAATTCAGGAGATCCATCCGGCTCTATACTAAACCAAATATCATCATTATTAACATCATCTATATAGGTACTTTTGATTCCTTCCGTTCTTACAAACAAAGAATCTCCATAGTTTTCCATGGGCAGATAAATATGAAACTCTTCAAGGGCTAACCCGTATCCATATTGCTGCACAAATCTTTTATAAGATTCAGGAAATCCTTTTCCGTTTGAAAATCTAAAACTTTCTAATTCTGTAACATTCCCAAACTCTGTAGGCGTTCCTATTATTTCTAAATTAAATTCTTTATTTTCCATAGTTAAATTATACACAACATTTTGTATTCTGCCTTAGCCCATTATCTATTTCTTTATCCACAAGCACATTGCCGTCCTGGTCTATCGCAAACATTTTAATTTTTTCAGGTATTAATTCATCCCCTTTATATATTGGTGTTACTTCTACCAATACCTTATTATTAGCATCTGCATTTGCATGGTTTGTAATTATACTTTCATATTTAGTCATCCCCGGATGGTTAGTTCCATCTGTAATGGTCACTAAATTTTTAGGATCTGTACCACTTCCCCCATGATTATTGGCAATCAAATGCCCTCTTTGCTGGTGATATGGATGCTCCCCACCCAGCCAGCCCGGAGGACTTATGGAGTTTGAAGCGGAAGAACCGGTACCTATTGTAGATTTTGTAACTTCTGCAAAGCCTCCGGTGGGTCTTCCTAAGTGATCGAGATCATAATATTCTGGAAATAAGCCAAACTTATCTAATAATTTATTAACATCCCAGACGTAAGAATAAAGCTGCAGCCCTCCACCTATACCAATTTTATCTTTCTGGATATATCTTCCACTTTCAGGATTGTAATATCTAAATCTGTTATAGGCCAGCTCAATCTCTTCATCATAGTATTGTCCTTGGTATATAAATGGTATAAAATGACTGGTTTCATGAATTATTTTACCATAAATATCTAATTCTCTTTCCCAAACCTTTTCACCTTTTTCGTCATAAGCTAATATTGGAGTTCCCAAATAATCAGAAATGATACTGTAAGTACTACCATTTTCTATTTTAGCTGCAGGGTTAAAATTAGTTAAATCATATACCCAGGTCACCACATTTTCCACAGGTTCTTTGCCTGCAATGACGTTTCCTTCATCATCTACAACCGTTACGGGATCTTCCTCTGCATCGTAGCTCCATTCATGGAGAAGGACATTACCATCCCAAATATAGCGAGTTATTTTCTTTAGTCCAATTTTTGAAGTTCTTCTTCCCAGTGCATCATATTCAAAGCTTATTTCCCTGCCATCAGGGCGCTTTACTTTCTCCAGCATTCCATTGGCATTCCAGGAATAAGCCCAATCTCCTGAGAACCATTCCTGGTTTTGGACTTCTGTTGAGGTTTCTTCATTTACATTGGGTAAATCGGCTCCATCCGGCATTTTCGGACTGTTTAACCAATCTGAAGCAATAGTTTTATAGTAAGGATGTGCATTATTGGGGTCTCCCGTATGCTCCGACTTCACATTATTGATCGGCCGTTTGCTTTTTAACAGTAAGTTGCCTTCGTCATCGTAATGGTAAAACCAGTTTTTATCCCGCATCAACTGTCCTCCCTTACTATAAATACGGTCTGTACGTTTGGCACTTTCATATAAACATCCTGTAGCATCCGGATTTTTATATTGTACTTCTCCGGTGGAATATTCAGCCGCCATCAAGCTTCCGAAAGCATCATAATCAAACCTTGTCCTTCCGCCAGTCACCCTATCCAGGGTATGCAGCAAACGGTTTCCTGCTCCCCAGTTGTAATCTTTATGGAAAGCGGTATTGGTTTTATTCACTGTCACTTTCTGGCTTACGGGCATTCCGATGTGATCGAATTCAAAAGTACTTTCCAGACCACCAGTCATTTCACGGGAAAGCATCTGTCCGTTCCGACTGATCTCAAGATTCATATACCAGGGTAAGATTACCTCTTTAGCTGTTGCAGAAACATTTCTAAGCTGCCCCAGATCAGTATAAGAATAATCAATTTTTGCTCCTAAACTGCTCTGCAGACCAATGAGTTTTCCCTGATCATCATACTCGTATTGAATAGCATGCTCACCTTGTTTTTCGCTGGTAACCTGTCCTAATTTATTTCTCTGAAAACTAACACTATTATTTTCATTGTCTGCTTTGATCAATAATCCTGACGTATCATACTGATAGGCTTCCCAAGTTGCGTCCGGATAATGGGTTTGTGTTATTCTTCCTGCCAGATCATACTCATAAAAGATATTTTTCCCATGAGGGGTCCTTCTTTGAGTAACCAATCCGTCTTTATCGCGAACAAAGAATTTTTTCTGCCCCTCAAAGCTTGTTTCTCCTATGATTTCATTGTTATTATTTCTTTCAAAAGAGTAGATCTCTCCTTTTTCATTGGTGATGCTCATTAAGTTCTCGTAAGCATCGTATCCGAAAGCTAAGGTTTCTTCTTTTTTACTGGTAAGCGCATTCCGGCGAACCTGTCTTTTCAGGCTTCCCATGGGAGTATAGCTCATCAGCCATTCTGCCCGCCCATCTGTAGCATAAACCGGAAGATCATAAGCATCGTAACGAAGTTTTAATGGTGATTGTCCCTGTTCATTTACTTCCACTACTCTTCCCATATTATCCCTGTTCCATAGAATCCTGTTTAAAGGTTTCGGACTGAAAACCAATAATCTTCCATATTCATCATACTTCCAATATTGTTCAGCTCCAATTGTATTGGTCAATTGAATAAGCTGACCTCCATGATTATATTCGTAAGAGGTTGTCACATTTTCTCTTATACTTCTTTCGGGAAGTCTTTCCCCATCGGCATATTCATAATAGATACTTTCTTCTGCAGCATCCGTATGGCTGATCATCCTTCCAACCTCATCATAATTCCATGTTTCAGAAGTTCCTGAAGGTGAGAAACGAGCAGTCACTTGTCCGAATTCATTGTACTGATAATGATATTCTTCTCCATCGGGACTATGGAAAGTCTTAATATTTCCCATTTCGTCATAGGTATATCCCTGAACCCTTCCTTCCGGGCTGCCTATCATTTTCAACTCGTTGTGCGCTGTAAAATCATACCATGTTTCCCCACCCTCTCCATTTACTTTTTTGTAAACAAGAAAGTTTTCATCGTAATAATAGCGCTCGGTTTTATTGTTCTGTTTTGGATACAGTACTTCTGTAAAACCTTCGTCATCATTGTAAAGAAGCCTACCTTCCATATACCCATCCACTCCTTTGGTATGAACTACTCTTCCTTCTGCATCATATTCCCACTGATAGCTCATTCCGTTTCTGTTGGTTCTTTTCACCACCTGGTTTTTCCCATCATATTCAAAGGCAATCGCCTTTTTGTGAATATCCCAGACATGGGTAAGATTTCCGAGATCATCATAATCATAACGAACCTGCAGATCTCTCTGTTTTTTATAACAGTAATATACTTCCGTTACTTTTTTATATTCAGGATGAATAACAGTTTCTATACTGAATCCACTCTTCACATCCTTTATACTTTTCAGGACAATGCTACGGTCTTCATATTCATATTCTCTGATGGTACCGTCCCCATATTCAATACGAGCCACCTTATAGATTGTTCCTTCTGTAATATGATGGAAACGTCTGTAAGTGTAGATATCAGTTCCTTTTCGGATCACCCAAATACTGCTGCTTGGCCTGTACTGCCATATTTTCTGATCTCTGAAATAGGTCATTTCTTCTCCTATTTCAGGTGCGGGAATCAACATTGCAATATTCTCATAAGGATGCATCCATCCGGCAAACTTATTGTCTTCTTCAGGAAGAATAAAAAAATCATGATTATTAAAGACACCGTTTCCTAAAGGCCCAAAATCATAAGGTCTGTCACTATGCCATACATTTCTCCATTTTAAAGGAGTGCTTCCCTGAATTTCAAAATCATTCCATTCAAAAACCATAGCTCCAGTAGCAAAATTAACGGGTTCCAATCCCCAGTGACATAACTTTTTAGACAAAGCATTGGTAAATTTGAATTTATTGAATGGGGCTTTTTTAAGGACACTGTTATTCAATTTTTTTAACCCATTCGCTCCCAGTTTCCCTATTTTCTTAGTCAGACTTCTCATTAAAAACATCCCTGCAAGACGCATCAGCATTTCACCGGGTGTATAGACATGTGGAACAAAGGCTCCTCCCACCAATACAGGTCCACCCGTATTGATCTGAATATACATGCTTGAAAAGTTATTATAGAAGGCAAAGTAAGCCAACGGATTTTTCTTTGGCTTATCCGGCATCGCTGGCAGCATGGTCATTCCGAAAGGAAATCCCATACAGGTAAGAACCTGCTGAGGCTGGTTTCCACTCATTTTACTTCCCTGCGCCAAAACAGTTTGTGAACCATAATAGACTTCTCCTTCGTGTGGAGCTTCCTGCGGAAAAGGAATGAGGTACACGGGAATCAATGAGGTGATATGCCTGAACGGAATTACCACTCCCATTACACTTGTAGTAGTGGTTGCCTTGTGTCTTCCGTGAACGTATATAGAGCCTCCCATCGGAATGCTTTCCGGAAGAGACGGCATCAGGTTCCTTGCAAACTGAGGAATAGGAATCGTGATGGTAATATAATCCATGATGTCGAAAACAATTCCGATAAACGGATGTGGCAATGGCAGCGGAATGAGCATGAATGATGGCGGCGGCGGAATCAACGTCCAGTGGATATCAATAGCCAGCACAATATCAAAATGCTTACTCGTATGCTGAATCGCAGTGGATGGCATTGCCGGAGTGTTGACTTTGATCAGCTTTATTTTACTTTCAGGAGCCGCTTTTTCTGCTGTCACAGCGCTATCTCCACCTCCTCCGCCACTACTTTTTGCAGGCTGTGCGCTGTCTCCTCCAGCTATAGATTTCACCATAGAAACCGGATTCAGGGAGTCGACATTATTTTTCATCCCGTTCTTCCAGCCCTGTGTGGTTTTGTCCCAGCTTCCCGAAGTCACGTCCGCATTCACCTTTAAGGAGCGGTCCGGATTCATATTCGGTTTTTCAACCTTGATGGGTTTTACTGTTTTTTTATTCTGATCTGCCATGATTCTTTTAATTTGAGGTTACCCAGCTTTTGGTCTTTCTACACTTACTCTCCAATCATCACCAAAATAAGTCTTCATTTCGCTGTCCAGTTTTTGTTTTTTATCACGATCTCCTTCATATTTGAGAATCAGCATTGACGCCACAAAACGAAGACTGCTTTGTTCCCGCACTGAAGGATCCATTAATTTTGCTATATCGAGGCATTTTTCAAAATACCTGATCATTTTATCTTTTGTCAAAACAGTATCATTCAGCGTTCCGATGATTCTATAACATTCAATAGCCATAGCGTATTCTCCTATCTTCTGTGCTGTTTCTGCAGCTTTTTCAAATATTTTTTCTGCTTTGGATTTTTTGGAATTACTCAATAAATGGCTTCCATAATTCATATACATCTGAATTTCCAAAGGGGAATCGGGTTCTATTTCTTCAAATATAATCTGATACGTATCTTCTGCTCTGTCTTTTTTCTTGTCTGCAGTATAGGCCTGGGTAAGCATAAAGTAGGCAGAGATCTCCCCCTGTTTGTTCTTTTGCTCTTTAGCCAGTTTCACTGCTGTTTTCAACGCATGTTCTGCTTCCTTGAACCTTTCTTTGCTTAAATGATTACTTGCAATAAGAATCTGCTGCTGAAAATCTGTATCCGGACTGTTTTTTTTCCGGTTGGTATGAGCTGCGGTATTCTGCATTAACTGATGAATATCTACTTCTACTCTAAAACTGTGCGCAGAAGAAATTGGTGATAATGTTCTGTGCGTGTGATGCTCGGCCCAGACCAGTGTAATATCTTTATTTTCCGATGTTTCACAGATCCTGCACCATTCTTTTACCCACAAAGACAGCTCTTCAGTATCGCTGATCCTCAGTGGAGCGATGTAGAGATAGATTTTTGAATGCTGAATATTGGGGAAGTTTTTCTTGAGTTCCAGCAGCGGATAAAATGCTTTATAGGCATCTGTTTTAAATTTTTCTTCCGGATTTTTCAAATCCCATTGCGGAATATCTTCTTCGCTTTTTTTCAACATTTCGTAGAACTCAGTCCATTCGTCCAGTAAGGTCTGCCCGAATGAATTCATCCCATTAAATTCCTGATAATGGAGCAAAAAAACATCATCGCTTTCTTCATCTTCAGAAAGTCTCGATTTGATAAATCCGTCAAAAAGATCGGTTTCATGTTTTTCTCCTATACAGATCAGCATGGGTTTTTCCTCGTTCTTTGAGACTACTTTCTGCCATTGCCTTTTTAATTTTACCAACTCCAAGTCTACCGGATTCATCTGCGTTAATTCAGTTTTACAGTTCCACTTACAATATTTGTCTCACTTCCGCCACCTACATTTATTTTACCTCCACTGCTGAGATTGGCTTCTGTATCACCTCTCATGGAAAGGGTTTTGGTTCCGATATCCAGTGTATCTGATTTGATTCCGATTCCTGAAGTAGGATCACCGTCTTCAGGTCCTACACCCACTCCAATACTCGATGTTCCTCCGACTCCGATATTGATTCCCTGCACAAATATTTCTTTTCCTTTGATCTGAATATTCCCATCTTTATCCATATAAAGAGAACTGCTTCCACAATTCAGAGTAATGGAAATTTTACTGTCTATGGTTATATTTCCTGCTCCATCCAAAAAAACGGAGTTTTGATCTTTGTCTCTTACGGTAATTCCCCCGGCATCATCCAGGCTCATGGTATGTCCACTTTTACTGCTTAGACTTTTGATATTATTTCCGGTTCCGCCACCGCCGCCAACGCCACCATGAAACATTCCTCCCATCACAAACGGACGGTCAGGATTCTGATGGGCAAAGTTGACCACTACCTGGTCTCCCACTTCCGGAATTGCCATGAATCCCCTATTTTTGCTCACTTTCTCGCTTCCCCCACCATCGGGAGTCATTACCCGGATATATTCGCTTGTAGTAGAGCCATTTTGCCAATCAAATTGCACTTTCACTCTTCCCTGGTTTAAAGGATCTGTATTGGAAATTACTTTTGCAAACTGAGCATCTGCTTTCGGTGTGTGAAACTCCGGGCGGGGAATAAATCCCGTATCGGAAGCTATGGCCTCAAATGTTCCGGTGTAATATCCTCGGGCATCCACCTCATGATACATATCCATAATCATAAGCTTGGTGAAATAGGTGGTCTCACTGCTTTCGGCTTTTCGCATTTCAATATCAGCAATACAGCCAGGATAAAGAAATGGTACTGTGGTAATTCCTGAAATAACGAATACCTCAGAAGCTTTGCTTCCTGCTGTTCCTTTCTGGGAATTTTCCACATCCATAAAAGACACAGCTTTTATAGGAGCCACTCTTAACGAAGGAGTTGTAAAGGTTTTCTCTGAAATTTCGTAGGCTCGTTTTGCAATATCCGAAGTATGATTAATCTTTGAATTCCCAGCGGTTAATTTTTCATTTTTACTGCTGTTATATCCATAAAATGAAGGATTTACGTGTTGCGCTTTCATCTTTATTTTAACATCGCTTACACTGCTTCCATAAGTCAGTTTTACAGGTTTTTCCTGAGGGGGAAGTTTCCCGAAATGAAGAACTTCACCATCATAATAAAACTGTTCCCCATAGGCTTCCGCAATTCTTGCCAGATAGTTGTAATGGGTTTCTTCATATTGAGAAGTGTAAGAAATATTTCCGTGTGCAGCATCTACTCTAAAGTCAAAGCTATTCTGCCCCAGACCTTCTTTGATCACCTGATCTGCAATGCTGTTCAGACTGATCTCCTGTGCTCCTCCAAAACTTTGAATGTGGGGAGCTGCATCTAATAACACTGTGGGGCTTGACCCCGTAAGGACAATATTTCCAAGACTTCCTTTTTCCTGGCTGAAGCCTACTTCAGTAATCACTCCTACAAAGTTTCTTTCGGGGCCGTCTTCTACATCTTTATATCTGAAAATTACGGTAATTCTTTTACCAAGAAAATTCTGAGCTTCTTCCAGATTATGATTTTCTGAGCTTCCTAATGTATCGTGAGCCAGCATCAGATCAAATTCGTGATGTTTTACAGCGCTTTGTTTTAATTGAAAATGCTTGAAATGTTTGATTACTTTTCCGTCAATCACTATTTCAAGTTGTATCACACGGTTGATTCCTGCTACCTGATTGCCGGGAATTGTATTGGCATTGTAAATTCCGGAAGTCGGTTGTTTGGACCATACTTTGTCTTCTACCAATGTGGGAGGATTAGGCTGTTTGACCTGATTCATAAACATTTGTGAACCGTTCTGAACCATTCCTGTATAGGCTTGAGCCTGAACCATTTTTTCTGTAGCTTTTTTAATGGTTCCACTGGATTTTTCCTGTACTTCCTTGGCTGCTTTGCTTACCGCCTGGTCTTTCAGGGTTTCTTTTACATTATTTACAGCTGGGATTTTATCTTTGGAAACAGGCATTTTGGATGAATGATCGTCCTGAAACATAATTATAATATTTTGATTGATTAGGTGTCAAATTTTTTAAGGCTAAAATATATCTGAGAAAAAATCAGATACACTTTCGTTATCCGAATTCCATTCTATGAAATCCGTATATTGAGGTCAAAACAGGGTATATAGTAATTGTAAAAAGGTAAAGCAGAACATTGTATCTACTTTACTCCCTGTTGAATTCCGGAATTTCTTCTGAATTTATGGGTATGCTATGCAAATTTTAATCATTATTAATTTCTTTTGTAATTGATTGGTGGTATTACAAAGATAAAACGGTAATTGCTATTCAAAAAATTTTCGGAAGCTAATCTGAAAATTTGTAGTAGTTCTACGACTTTTTATTAATAATTCTAAAGCAAATGATTAAAAATAATAATTAAACAACTCTATATCAGATTAATATTTAACAATTTTTAATAAATAAAAACATCATATTTATCACTTAAAATGGAAATAATACAAAATTATTTTAAATTGCAGCAACAATAAAACCCTCTGAAATAATGAATTTTCAGAGGGTTTTATCTATAATACTTCAATGAATGATTTTTTACAGCTTTCTAAGCTCTGAGACTTTTTTGAGATAAACATCAGTCTGATCCAGAAACTCCTGATCGGTCTGCTGAATTTTAATATGTGGTATAATACCCTGTCCTCTTTTCTGATCCGAAAGATTCTGCGCATCCTGAATCACATGAACAATAGAAAATCCTGTCTGGATGCCGGTATTGGGAAGTTGATATACCAATGGAAGATGCCCGTTATGTTCGTAATACCCACCTACTGTTTCTTTTCCGATTACTACTGCATTGGTGTAGGATTTAATCAATGAGGCAAGATGTGAAGCCGCAGAAGCCACACGCTGGTCTACCAGCAGATAAAGCTGCCCTTTAAATGTCCTGTCATTAGGCATAATTAAAGGATTTTTATCATCTGCCCAATAATATTTTCCTTGAACATTTTTAGGATAAAGCTGTTTCAGATAGGCATTCAGCCCATGTTTATCCTGTACTCCATTGGAAAGAAAAAGAGAAGTGATGATCAGTTTCTCTTCCATAGGCACCTCATTGAAATTAGTATAAGCATAATGACTGTCACGGAAAGGTCTTTCTGTAAGATAAGTGAATACCTTTTCATACAAAGCTCCTGTACCTCCGGTATTTCCTCTAAGATCAATAATAAGGTTATTTATTTTCTCGCGTTCCAGGGTATCCATCATCTGATCAAGGAAAACACTAAATTTTTTATAAGCAGGATCTTCTTTTCCGGTTGCAAAATCAAATCCCCTCAAAGATAACCGATATATTCCATCTCCTTCTTTCGTAAAACTGTATTTTTCGGAGAGTAGTTTTTTGTCAAAAGTTAATGAATGTCTTGAATCCTGAAGCTTTTTAAATTTTTCTAATGAGATTCCCGGTAATGAAACTTCTTTTACATTTCCATTCCATTGATAGCTGATGATATAGTCTTTGTGAGTACCGAATTCTATATAAAACTTGTCCAGCATTCCTCTCTCAAAACCCGCCGTTTCTTTGTAAGGCATTGAATAGCCGTCAGAAAAATAATATTTTGAAAAACGGCTAATCATTTCTTTCGCAGGAACTCCGTTGACAGAAAGGATTTCGGCACCTAAAGGCAATGCCACGTCTTTTGAATCCTGAAGCAGACGGCCATCCATATTCTTCAGTGTAATGGGTAAATATTCCGGTTTTTGTGTGAGGTAATAAGAGGCGTGGTTGGGCAGATCTGTGTAGTTATGACAGCTTCCTTCAAATCCGGTAACATTGGCAATAACTTTATAAAAATCGAAAATATTCCTGCTGTTTCGGGCTTCAATCTCAGCCTGTTGATACATACTGTCAATCTGTTTTCTGGTTCTGTAAACATACAACCCTGAGTTGGCTTTTTCTCTGATAGAGCGGAATGTTCTAAGGTCTTCCACAAACTGGTCAGGGCTGAACTGCCCGTCCAGAATAGCTACATTTTTAGATTCAGTAATGGAAACTTTAGCCGTTTTACTTTTCTCAGCATAAGATTTAGCCCAGATTTTAAGCTCATATTTTTTCCCTTTTTCCGGGGTAAAGTATAAGCGTTCAACACTTTTTATTCCTCTGGAATCATCCTGTTCTTTCAACTTTTTACCATCCATGAACAAGGCAACCCCCAAATTTGCATCTTCGGACTGCACCGAAATCCATGAAGGTTTATGAGATTGTGGAGCATATTTTAAAGTATCTCCCGGTTTCAGTTCTGAATGCGTCTGTGCATAAGCATTGTTTAGTAACAGCACTAAAGGAATGATGAAAGGTCTGGTCATTACTATTTTTTGAATGGGCTAATATACAAATTAACCTTACCCGATTGAACAGCCTTCAATGATTCCTTTTAATCCTATAATTTCACACTCATTTCCTGAACTTCTTCTGCCGAAAATCCGTAGATCTGAGGTGTTTTTACATCCAGAAGATTCAGATAGATATATAATTCTGCTCTGTGATGAATTTCATGTTCTATCATGGCACGAAGCCATTTCCATATTGAAATTTCGTTGTTAGCCGGAGTTAAGCATTTACGGGTAAGATCTTCATCAGATAATCTGTTGATAATTTCCAATGTCTGTGTATGCATCTCATTGAAAAATGCAACACTATTTTCATAGCCGTCAGCCAACTCTTTTCCACATCCCGGATACGCACTTTTCCTTCCGGAAATGGTTTCCCCATACATATACCGCTCAATAGCAGCAATATGTCTGATCTGGTCACCAATCGTAAATTTTCCGGGTTTATAGGAAAAATCGATATGCTCGGGAGGAACCACTTCAATAATACGATGGGTTCTTTCTCTTATCTTTTTATAATAATCCAGGAATGATTCTACAGTTCTTATTTCCATATCTGTCTTGTTTTATCTGATCGTATTTTTATAAAGTGATGTTTCAATTTTCAACACAAATTATTCATAAAATTAATAAAATCCCCAATAAGTGATTATAAAATTTGGAATCTTATTAAATAACCAATATTTTAGTTAAAAAATAACCATGATGAAAACAGGAATTTGTTTGTGTCTATTTCTATTAGGCTTTAACAAAATCACAGCTCAATCTGCAAAAATTGATAGTGAAAAGCTTCTTGAATATTATGAGACACAACGTTATGCCGATGCTGCCCAATATCTTCAGAACATATATCCCGGAGACACACAGGATATAAAAGCCCTTTCGCAAATAGCATACTGTAATATGATGGCAGGAAAACTGCCGGAAGCAGAAAAAAATTATCAGAAAATCAATACCATCCAACCGAATAACCTGCCTACTCTATTCAGTCTGGCCAGTATTAATTCCAGGCGTGGTAATGCCTCCAATGCCAAGGGATATCTTCAGCAGATCATCCAGCTGGACAGTCTCAATTTCAGTGCTTATAAGCAGCTTGCAGCCTATGCAGACACCCCTGAATCCAAACTTAATTACCTGAAAAAAGCCAATATTCTGAACATTACAGATCCTGATGTAGCCTATGATCTTTCACTGACCTACAGCGGTCTGAAGCAATTTAAACCAGCTTATGATGTATTAAAAACTGCTATTGCTTCCGATACAGAAAATTTTACTTTACAACAGGCTTTATTACCGATTGCCAATCAGCTGTCCAAGTATCCGGAAGTAATTGAAATTGGTGAAAAACTCCTAAAAAACCATGCAGATGTAAATGTGATGAACGATATGGGACAAGCTTACTTTTATGTAAAGGATTATCAAAAGTGCATCAGTCTTTATAAAACGCTGGAAGATATGGGGGTGCAAAATGAAGGTACATTATATTTCATGGCATTAAGCTACCGTGAACTGAAAGATTATAACAATGCCGCCATCTATGCGCAAAAAACTATTGATGAAGCTATTTCGGATCATACGACTCTTTATTATGCAGCACTGGCGGGTATTTATGAAGCGAAAAATCAATATAATGATGCGGTGACGGCTTATAAAAGAGGGCTGACTTTTGGTGCCAGCAATATTATTTATTACCGCCTGGGGCTTCTGTATGATCTTAATTTGAAGCAACCCAAAAATGCAGTCACCTATTATCAGATGTATCTTAAAAACAATCCGGATCTGGAAAAGGAAAAGGAGCAGATCGCTTATGCGACAGGAAGAATTCCGGTTTTAAAATAAATTTTTGATCATAGTCACGGATTAAACACCTAAAAGAATTATAGATTTAAAATAAAATTAGAATTCTGTCCCTATCGTGGAGTCTTACTCGTCATTATAAAAAGAATTTAAACATGAAAGAATTTGCATTGATCTTCAGACTGAAAGATATTTCTGATTTTAAACCTTCTCCGGAACAGATCCAGGAACGTATGAATTGGCTGGGAAGTATCGCTGCTCAAAACAAACTGGTAGATAAAGGAAATACTCTTTTACCTGCTCCGGGAACTGCAAAAACAGTAAAACCGGATAATATTGTAACAGATGGTCCTTATACCGAGATCAAGGAGTTCATCAGCGGGTATATTATTGTACGGGCAGAATCCATTGATGAAGCGGTAGAAATGGCTAAAGGAAACCCTATTTTCAAAATCGGAGGGAATATTGAAGTGCGTGAAGTTTTAAAAAATTAATTAGGAAGACTGAAAAAGATTCTAAATCCACCCTACTTTTTTCCTCCAGACCGTATACTCAGCATCTTTACTCTCTATTTCCGGAATCTCTTCAGGTTCCGGAATTTTATTGATTTCCTCTTGAGATAATTCTGGCAGATTTGCCTTTTTACGTTCTTTATTTAAGGCTTCTTTATTTTCTACAGGATAGATCATTCCTTCAGCCGTCAATTGTGTCCCATATCTTTGCGGCTTACTTTGAAAAAACCGAATCCGGTCGTATAAATAAGCTTTATTGATTGGATTAATATCATTACTCTCATTCTCCATCATGGTATAACATTCTTTCATAAATTCCGGCTCACCAATAGCATGCTGGATGATCAGCCAGGCGGCATCACTTGCTTCTTTGCCTACTTTTGAAACGGTGGGATAACCGATTTCGGTTATAATTTCCCTAAGCCGTTTTGCATTGGCTTTGTGGACATTTTCCATTTCAGGATGATACCCTCCAGATAATTCTCCTGCTTTTAGCAGCTTTTCTCTGACAGACAGATCTTTGTCAGCGAGCTCGATCAGCTCTTTTTCAAAAGGAAGATGGTTCATATTATAAATGATGAATGATAATTGATAGATTATAGATGATGAGATCATTAATCTAATTATTATATGAAATAATATCAAGGATGAAGCGTGCTCTGTTTTCAACTGTAGCTTTCGGGACTTCTATGAGACGGTAATCATATTCCTGATAAATTTCTTTCATACATTCAAAGGTAAGTATTGCTTTTTCAAAGGTTTGTTTTCTTTCAGGATCATTTTCATAAATCTCTTTCCATGGTGGAAGAATGAATACAGTTTTATTATAAACCATTTCTCTGGCTTTTGATTCCATTGATTCCGGAATGGGAATATTTTCAAGCCTCATATATCCCAGCGTATCCAATATCCCACGGTCAAAGAAAATAGGTTTCGGATGGGTGGTCTGAGTTATTTTTTGGTAATTTTTTACAGACTCTTCAAACATCAGATGGGCAAAAAGTTCCTCATCCAGCCATGGAAGTCCTTCTCCACCGGAATGGATCTGTTCTTTTATGATTTTCCTGCCTTCTTCGGGAACAGCGGTCAGTCCGTTTCTATTGAATTCATCCAGTAAGGTTGTTTTTCCCGCTCCGGGACCACCTGTAATGATATATAACATTAAATTTTCCTGCTTCATAGGCAAATTTATTTTTTAAAATAACCCTTCGTACAACAGAAACTTCAAATATTCTGCGGGGTTATTTATTATTTTTAATGATACTTTTATAGGTATAGATACGATCTTTCTCCCGGTGCATATTGCACAATATAAGCAGATCGTCCGTATTGTATTTCTCAGAAACCTCCTGTAATTTCTGATCAACAGATTGTGGTGTTTCTATTATAATTCTGTCTAAAATTGTAAAAAACTCTTCTTCATCTTCAGTTCCCAATATCTTTTGTTCTATAGCTTCAGAAGAAAGAACAGCATTCGGGCTGGCTAGCTGGTGGGATTGTAAAAACTGATAGGCCATCCCATACGCATTCCGTCTGGCTTCTTCAATACTGTCTGCTACCGATACAGCCACTGCAACCTGCAAAGAAGGTTTGGGAAAGTACTGGCTTCCATCGAATTCTCTGAGATAAGCCTCTGTATTTTCCATTCCGTTTTCACTGTTCATAAAGGCAGCAAAAGAATATCCTATCCCATGTTTTGCAGCTTCTTTAGCAGAAGTCATTCCTGATCCCAGCCACATAATTTCAGGAATATGCTGTACATGCGTGGGCTGTGCAATCAGACCTTCGTATACTCCTTTTTCATCCCTGATGAACTGAATGATCTCTTCCAGTTTTGTTTCCATATTAGACAGGATGACAGGTTTATGATTATTCAAAGCCATGACAGCATCTTTTAATCCACCGGGAGCTTTTCCCAATCCGAGAATAAAACGTTCGGGATATACAGTTGACAGCAACTTGGCCCATTCTGCAATTTTATAAGCCGAATAGTTTCTCATCATAATTCCGGCTGTTCCTATTTTGATGCGGTTTGTTTTGCTCAGAATAATAGCTGCTAAAAGTTCAGGACTGGAGCTTCCATAGGCTTCTACTCCATGATGTTCAGAATACATGATGCTGTGAAACCCTGTCTCTTCAGCCAATAAGGCAAGATGGATACTGTTGGTCAATGCAGATGCGGCAGTATCACCCATTGTTACAGGTGACTGGTCTAAGATCCCTAATTTCAGCTTCATTGTATTGAAATAGATTTTATGTGAAGGTATGAAAAAAGCTATTATTTAATAGAAAAACAGGTGGCTTTTCATTCTTTAGGCGGAAAGACAATTCCTTCATCTTTAATCAAATCATAACCAAAATTCATAATGGTTTCAATGACCGGAATGGCTTTTTTTCCTTTCTCTGTAAGGCTGTATTCCACTTTTGGAGGAACTACGGGATATACTTCACGATGAATCATGTCTTTAGCTTCCAGCTCACGCAGCTGGCTGGTCAGCATTTTGTCCGTGATATGGGGAATATCCTTTTTAAGCTCGCTGAAACGAAGCGGTTTCTCCTGTAACCTCCACAAAACAGGCATTTTCCAGGTTCCTCCGATATGGCTTAATGCAAATTCAATAGGGGTATAATACAGTCTTTTATCATGGAAAAACTCAGGCATAATAATCGTTTTTTACCGTTACACTTTCAAAAAGGCAGATATAGAACTAAAGGGCAGGTATAGAACTTTACGATAGTCTATTCTGCAAATTTGCAAAAAAATAATGAAGATGAACAGGTTTGATTTGAATTGTTAAAGTTTTAAATTTTATCTCTAGAATTTAAGAGTATTCAACTGGCTAAATTCCTCCTTTCCGTAGATCTTTTCAATTTTCCCATCTTGCAGAAGAGCGATTTTATCACAGGTATGAAAGAGCGTTTCGATGATATGGGAGCTCACAATCACTACTTTATTTTCAGACTTCAGCTGTCTGATAATATCATAAAGAATATGGACGCCTTCAAAATCTACTCCATTAAACGGTTCATCCAGGATGTTAATAGGCTTATCCAGCATCAGCATTCCGGTGAGGGCCAGCTTTTTCTTCATTCCGCTGGAATAATATTGTACATATTTCTTCAGAGGAAGGTTGAATCTCTCAATAATTTCTTTGATTTCAGCTTCTTTTTTTGAGGTAAAATAAGCCAGATATTCTTCTCCGGTAATGTAAGGATAAAAATAGTTTTCAGTTTCCAGGTAGGAAATCATTTCCCGTTTCAGCCGTTCATTCTTCCAGGTAATATTTCCTGAAAACGGTACACTTCGGTACAACGATTCAAACAGCGTGGTTTTTCCTGCGCCGTTTTTCCCAAGCAGTCCCAATATGCATCCTTCTTCTATTGATACACTCAGATCGTTCAACACTTTCTGATTTTTAAAATGAACATTTATATTTTTAATCTCCAACATAGGTCTTGATATTTTGAGAGGCTTCTTTTATATTATTTTTCAATAAAAATACAGCAGGAATAATGGTCATACAGCATAAAGTATACTCAATAAATACTCCAATATTGTAATAATTGTTCTTTTCCTTATAGTGATACTGTTTATATTTCCGGGTCAGAATCAGAATTACATACAAATTCATAAAGACAAAATAATAGAGAATATATAAACTTTCTGCCGTATTGAAAATCAGAAATAAGCAGTACGTGGGCAAAAGCAAAATATTGAAAAACAGAGAATTTCTCCTGAGCTTCTCTTTTAAAGTATATTTTTTGAAATACATTTCGAGCATCTCTTTGTTTTCATTGGGCTCGTAAATATGTGAAATATAATCCAATACAAAAGTTCCTGCCAGGATCAAAACTATCGGATGGTAAGATGAACCCCAGATCAGAATAAGCCCCAGAGCTGCCAGCCATGTATTTTTTCTCAGAAAACTTTTCCATTCAAACAAATCGTCCGGAATAAAATTCCATTGTAAAGCAAGCCATGGCTTTGATCTTGGAGTCACAAAAGCCAGCAAAAGCAACATGGGCAGAGATAATAATGCCGTCTTCTCCAATTGATAATGGATATTTCCGCATAGCAGAATACCGTAAATAATAGCCGCTTCCAATACAATGATCAACCGCCAGCTTTTAACAAAGACTTTTTTCAGAAAAGGAATGTCTTTTCTTTCGTAATGAAAAAGCAGTGTTAGTATAAAAAATAAAAATGGATAATAATAGCTTTCGGGTAATTTCATGATGATCAGAACTCCCAGAATAATCAGAACAGGAACACCTGCTCTTGGATTAAGATTTAATAGTCTGAAGCTTTGATGAAATCTGAATTTAAAATGGTTAAGTAGTCTTTTCAAGGGTTTTTACAGCTATCTTCTGATGCGTTATGTATTTAAATTTTACAGAGTCAAAGATAAATATTTTTCAGCATATGAGAATGGCAGGCCATAGAATATGGGCTATAGAAGACAATACAACAATGTCTATGATAAATGCTTTTAACATATTTTTTCTCATACCTGCCAAATAGATAAACAGTTACTCTAAGTTTTTTCCAGCTATAAATCCTTACCTCAAATTCTGATTGTTGCGCCTGTCTTTGATAATAGTTGTTACTACAAAGTAAATCAAAAGTGCCAGCATGTGACATCCTGATACAACAAGCAGGAAAAACCACCACACAAGTCCTGCTCCTCCACTGCTGCCATACAGCAACTGATAATATAATATTGAATTGTATAAACAGAAAAGTATCATATTGACTCCACCGAATTTCCGGCTGTGTCTGAAGGTCAAAATAATAAGTAAAAAACAAACTATTGAAGCCAGATATAAAAGTTGATTATCATTCATTGATGGTTAAATTATTTATTGCCCGTTGTAAACTTTATAAGAAATTTTTCATCTTTCAGGGGATAGCCATCTTTGGAGATAAAACTTTTGTTGGTCAGTACAAATTCATACTCTTTGTTCGGTTTTAGGTTGACAAGCATTACCAAAGTTTTGTTATTATTTTCCATCCCCACTATTTTGGAAATTGGGTAATAGTCTCTTCCTTTGTCGGAAAGATTGAAGGAGTAGCTTCCAGGAACCATTTCTTTTGAAAAAGTAACTCTTATTTCTTTTGTGTCAGCGCTTACATGTGCAGCACCATTGGAAGGATCTGTTTTTACAACGTATGGTAATTTTTTGTCATATTCTTTGATCAGTTTTCGTTTATCAATCTTTTCATTGAAAAATTTTGATTTGAGCAGAAAATCTTCAACCGCTTTATCATCATCATAATTCAGTTCAATAATATCTTTGACTGCCTGTTTTTTATCTTTTGCATTCTGATAATACAATTTACAGATTTCATACCCTACATAATATCCCAGATCTGCACTTTCCCCTTTTTGCCTTCCATTATAGAGCCAATTTCTAAAATTCCCGGTAAACATTTCTTTTTTAAAAAGTTCCTTAACTTCTGCTGAATGAACCTTTCCATAAGATAAATATTTCCTTTCCAGAGTGGTATTCATCACCAATTCGGCAATCAAATCACAAGCTCCTTCCTTTATAGACTGGCTTAACACTCTTCGGCGGTTTCCTGTCTGTTGAGTATGTATATATTCATGAACGTTTAAAGAGACAATATTATCCAAAGACTGTTCTGCAAAAACGCCTTTCAGCCAATCATCCTGAAATTCCGAAACATCTGTAGACGGAAGCCCGGTGGCAATTTCAGCACCTACCAATACTTTGTTTCCACTTACTGTTCCCCCGGAATTGAGCCCGCCAATTGTAAAATACATTTCGGCTTCTTTCAATTCAGGATAGATTTGCTTCAGCTTGGCAACACTGGCTTCCAGCTCATTGGTTTTAGTTTTTATCGTCAGGGTATTGGGTCTGATTGAATTCCAGAATTTAGGATATTTGTCAATACTATTTACAAAAACAGTATCATTATAATCTCTTACTTTCATGAAGGTTTTCAATCCTTCTGTTCCTTTATCAATATAAAGCCTTTTAATCAGATCCATTTTTTTGGAGTGATGATCTGTCTTTTGAATGCTGTCGTAAGCCACCCAAAAATTATCGATATCTGACGTAAAAATCTTAGTTGGCTTTTGTGAAAAAGCACTCGAAAATATAAGTGAAAAAAAAATGACGGAAATCTGTTTCATGATTGTTTTTTACAATGACAATTATAGTGATAATAATGGTGTCGTTGCAATAGTATTTTATAACCAAAAAAGCCCCTATTTTAATGCTGAAAAATAGAGTTAATCATTTGGCTATAAATGCATCCAAGAGTGTCTGTAGACTTGTATCAAATTCTATTTATATTAGTTCCAAATAATTTCAATTCTTTACTTTTATTTTCATAAATATTTAATACTTTAGCTTAATAATTTGAACGAATGGGAATAATCCTTAAACCGATTGATATTGTAGATGACATTTCACAAGAAGAATTTCGTGAAAAATATCTAAAGCCATGTAAGCCAGTGGTAATCAAGAATATGGCTAGAAATTGGCCTGCTTATCAAAAGTGGACGATGGATTACGTGAAGGAAGTAGTAGGCGATGTTGAAGTTCCTTTATATGACAGTTCCAAGGCTGATCCTGCAGCACCTATCAATACTCCGACGACAAAAATGCCTTTTAGTGAGTATGTAGACATGATTCAAAGGGAGCCTACTGATCTTAGAATCTTCTTTTTTGATCCTATAAAATTTGCTCCAAAGCTATTGAACGATTATGTTCCGCCAAAGAATCTGATGGGAGGATTTTTAGATAAATATCCAAGTATGTTTTTTGGAGGTAAAGGTTCTGTGACCTTCCTTCACTATGATATCGACATGCCTCATATTTTCCATACTCACTTCAATGGAAGAAAGCACGTCCTTCTGTTTGAATACAAATGGAAATCACGTCTGTATAAGCTTCCATACGCCACTTATGCACTGGAAGATTATGATATTTCAAATCCCGATTTTGAAAAATTCCCTGCCCTTGATGGTATTGAAGGAATCGAATGCTTCCTGGAACATGGAGATACTTTATTCATGCCTACCGGATGGTGGCACTGGATGAAATATCTGGATGGCTCTTTCTCTATCTCTCTGCGTGCATGGGATAAAAGCTGGGCTGTAAAAGCACATTCTCTGTGGAATCTTACTGTTCAGCGTAATTTCGACAACTTCATGAAAGGACGATACAAAAAAAGGTATATGGACTGGAAAGAAAGAAAAGCAGTAGAAATAGCAAATAACGCACTAAAAAGAGGACTTCCTAAATAAGTAAGAAAGCCTTTTATACAAAAAAAGAGTGGACGGTTCTGATTGAATCGTCCACTCTTTTTTTTCACTTATTTTATTTTTGATATATAATTCAAAATTTATTTAAATTGCATAGATGTTCCCTTAATCCTCCTGTGTATGTTTGAAAAGTTGATTGATAGCTTTGAGAAGCTGTGTCTGCAGATTATTATTGAAATATTATTGGTTCCGGTAACCGTTTTCAAATTGTTTCAGGATCCCCGCCGCTGCTATGATCTTTCTGTACACGAGATGGAAAAAGAAGAAACGGAACGTTTTCAGGATTACCTCTCTCCTATCAAGCTTTCCGTGTATACCTCTGTCATTATCTCCGTTCTTTTAATGGATTATGGTGGTGAACACAACATTATTTCAAAGATTAAGGGACTAAGTATGGTGGAAAAGGCACTGTTTATATTCCTGATGAATAATGTTACCGCAGTACTATTCAGTGTTGCTTTATTATGGTATAAAAAAGAAAAAATAAATACCGTTACTTTCAGAACGCTGTTGTTTTCTTTCATTTATACCACTGTATATACCTCTACTCCATTTTTTATACTAATCAGTTCAGCCATGTTTTTGGGACAAACTTTGAATGTAGAAGCTTATCTGGATCGTCTTGGTAAGGTGAGTGAATATGGAACAAGAGACTATCTGTTTTTTCTGGTCTTTCTGGTTTTTATGATTGTTGGAATTGTTGGTATCTTTAAACTTTTCAAAGCGTTGCACTACATTTTGAAGAATAATTTCAGTTACCATCCTTATGTCGTGTGGTTTTTTACCGTACTTTTCTTTGCTGTTCAGCTTTATTATGCACGAGGGTTTATTTAAAATTATCAGGCCACTTTACCTTAATCCAGACCAGATATGCACATTCCAGATATTCATTCTTTTTTAAAAACAGAGCTTCATTTATTAACCGAAGTTACATATCCTGCAAAAACGATACTTCTTGATGAAGGAAAAGTTTCAGATAGGATGTTCTTTGTAAAAAGCGGAGCCTTAAGAGCGTTTTTCTATCAGGATGGCAAAGAACTTACTTTGGAATTTATCACAAAAAATCAGGCTGTATCTTCGTTTGACAGCTTCCTGAATGGTACGCCCAGTGAATTTGTTATTGAAACATTGGAACCTGCTACTGTATATGAACTTCATGCTGACACTTTTCACAAACTCATGGAAAATCAGGAATTTCAGCAAACTTTTCACCCTCTTTTTTACAAACGTTTCAGTGAAATTAACCAACGGCTGATCTCCTTTATTAAAGATTCTCCACAGAAAAGATATGAACAGCTTTTAAAAAACAGACCAGAGCTTCTGCTGCGCTTCCCACAACACTATATCGCTTCCTATCTTGGAATTACCAGTGTCTCACTGAGCAGAATCCGGAACCGTAGATAATTTCTTTACAATTGTTATCGTCTGATCATCCATCCCTGTGGTAATTTTGTTTCAAATAAAAATTATGAAACATTTTATCCAACAAGTATTCAAAGAGGTATTAGAAAACCCTGTATTTGATGAATTATTAATTGAAAAATATTTTTCAAAAGACTACATTCAGCTTGTAGACCATAATCAGCTGAATTATGAAGAATTTGTTCTTCACATCAAAAAGCTTAAAGAAAAAGTAGCTGAACAAAAGATGGAGATCATCAGCCATGCTGAAAATGGTAATGTCATATTTACCAATCACATAGCAAAATCTACACTAAAAAATGGAAATAAAGTTTTACATAAAGTATTGGCAGAATTTACCATACAGGATGATAAAATTATACGATGTGATGAACTGACTTTACTGGTGGAAGGAAATCATACTGAAAAAAATCTTGGTTCTGAAATCTAGACAACAAATCTCTATTATCTTTCAACACGCAGTTTCTATATTAACAATTCTTAAGAAAACCTTAATTTTATCTTCAACTCCTTCCCCAAACAGATGTTTAATTTCGTTGTGATTTTTATCTAAAAAAGGAAAAGTGAAGAAAATTTTTACCTCTGTTTTATTTTGTGCCTCTATTTTTTTCTATGCACAAACCGGTTCTTTGTCCGGAAACATTAATGACGACTCGAAAATAGCCCTGCCGGGAGCCAAAATATCCTTAAGTCCGGGAAATATTTATACGACCTCAGATGAACACGGAAACTTTGTTTTCCTGAATGTTCCTCCAGGAAGCTATACCATGAAAATTGATTATCTCGGTTATGGCGTTCATGAATATAACATCACTGTCGAACCTGAAAAAAACACGCGGCAAAATATCGTTTTCGACAAAAAAGAAACATCTATTGCAGAAGTTGTAGTCTCCGGAGCTACGTTAAAGAATCAGGCAAGAGCTTTAAACAAGCAAAAAAATAATGCCAATATTACCAATGTAATTTCTTCAGATCAGATCGGGCGTTTTCCTGATGCCAATATCGGGGATGCTTTGAAGCGTGTTCCGGGAATTACCATACAGAACGACCAGGGTGAGGCCAGAAACCTTATCATCAGAGGGCTTGCCCCCAATCTTAATTCAGTTACCTTAAACGGTGACAGAATTCCGTCTGCCGAAGGAGACAATCGTAATGTACAGATGGACCTGATCCCTTCTGACATGATCTCTACCATAGAAGTCAACAAAACGCTCACTCCTGATATGGATGCTGATGCCATCGGAGGTTCTGTAAACCTGATTACCAGAGCTTCCCCGAACGGACAAAGAATTTCTGCAACCATTGCCGGCGGATACAACCCGATCCGTGAAAAAGGAAATTATACCGCAGGATTTGTATATGGAAACCGATTTTTAGATAAAAAACTGGGTGCTGTATTCAGTTTTTCTTATAATAACAACAATTTTGGTTCGGATAATATAGAACCTGTGTGGAGCCAGGCTAACGATATTGCACAAACAGTGTATGTAAGTAAAATGGGAGTTCGTTATTATAATGAACACCGTATCAGACACAGTTTTGATCTTAATCTGGATTATGAATTCAATTCCAAAAACAAGATCTATGCTTCTGCAATGTATAATTTCAGAAACGATAAAGAAAACAGGTTTGCATTAGGATATAAAATAAAACCGGTTTACAATGCTGACGAAACAGAGATTACAGACTGGAAAGGAAGTATCACAAGACAAAATAAAGGGGGTAACGCAGATAATGACAACACGCGTCTGGAAAAACAAAAAGTTCAGAATTATGCTTTAAGAGGAGAGCATTTATTAGGTTCCAAAGTGGATCTCGACTGGTCAATAAATTATGCAACAGCAAGTGAGGACAAACCTCATCAGCGTTATATAGAGTTTGAAAACAGCAAGATGAATTTCTCTCCTGACCTTAGCAATCCTGAAAAACCAATGTTCAATCTCCTTGCTGCGGATAATTTAGGCAGCTATAAGTTAAGTGATCTTTCAGATGCCAACAGTTTTACGCAGGAAAAAGAATTGGGAGCAAAAGTGAATGTTCGTTTTCCGTTTTCCGTGATTGATGGTCAGAAAGGACGTCTTCGTACCGGTTTGCGTATGCGTTTGAAGAAAAAGGAAAGAGATAATGATTTCTATGCGTTCACACCAATCAACACTATGGGAAGCCTTTTGTCTGTCCCAACAGTATCTCTGGATGGTCAGAACTTTCAACCAGGAAATTATGTCCCAGGGACTTTTGTTGATCCTGCTTTCCTTGGAGGGCTGGATTTATTTAATCCAAATTTGTTCAAGGGTACCCTGAAACCTGAAAAATATCTTTCAAGCAACTACAGTGCAAAGGAACATATATATGCGGGATATATTCGTTGGGATCAGGATTTTAATGATAAACTATCCATGATTGTCGGAGCACGTATTGAAACCACACAGATTGATTACACCGGAAACTATGTGATGAATGAAAAGGATCTGGTAGGGCAAATCAATAATACCAATACGTATACAAATGTACTTCCGAATATTTCCTTCAAATATGTTCCGGTACAAGATCTTGTGCTTCGTGCAGCTTTTACTACGGCAATTGCCCGCCCGAACTACTACTCACTGGTTCCTTACCTTAACGTTATTTCGGAGGATGAGATCGTTGCCGCCGGAAACCCAAACTTAAAGGCAACCTATGCTTATAATTTTGATTTCATGGCAGAAAAGTATTTTAAGTCTGTGGGAATTCTTTCAGGAGGAATTTTTTATAAAAACCTGAATGACTTTATTTACACCTATTCCAAAAGAAATTATACAGCAAACGATTTTGCGAATGACTTTGCAGGACAAACCAATCCTATTCCTGCCGGAGAAAGCAACTGGAAATTTACCCAGCAGCGTAATGGTGACAATGTAGATATTTATGGTTTTGAAGTCGCTTTGCAAAGACAGCTTGATTTTATTCCGGGAGCTTTCTGGAAAGGACTTGGAGTCTATGTAAACTATACCTACACCAAATCTAAAGCAAAAGGAATTACCAATGAAGATGGTGTTGAAAGGACAGATGCAGGTCTTCCGGGAGCTGCTCCTCATATGTTCAACGGGTCTCTTTCATGGGAAAACAAACGTTTTTCGGCAAGAATTTCTATGAATTATGCTTCTCATTATATTGACGAACTCGGCGGCAAGGCATTTGATGACCGTTATTACGATAAGCAGTTTTTCCTTGATGCCAATGCTTCTTACAAGATTACAAGCCAGCTTAGAGTTTTCGCAGAAGCCAATAATCTGACCAATCAGCCGTTAAGATATTACCAGGGAATCCAGAGCAGAACCGCCCAAGCCGAATATTACAGACCAAGGTTTACAATGGGGGTGAAATTTGATTTTTAAAATACGCATGAAAAACATACATTATATATTGGCTCTTTCAGTTCTTCCTTTTGTGATTAACTGTACTGGGCAGAAAGATTTAACAGAAAAATTAAAACCTACCGTTATTACGGAAACTGTCGCTCATGATACCGATGATCCTGCCATTTGGATCAATCCTCAGGATGCTTCAAAAAGTATCATCATCGGAACAGATAAAGATACTGATGGAGGGCTGTATGCCTTTGACCTTAACGGAAAAATCATCAATAAGGCTTTAGGATTGAAACGTCCTAATAACGTTGATATCGAATATGGTTTTATGATCAACGGTAAAAAAACAGATATCGCAGCAGTCACTGAAAGAGAAACCAATAAAGTAAAATTATATACGCTTCCTGAGCTGAAAGAAATCGGAGAGATTTCTGTATTTAACGGAGAGTCAGAACGTGGCCCAATGGGAGTTTCCATGTATAAAAATCCTGAAACAGGAGATATATTTGTTATTGTGGGAAGAAAATCCGGTCCAACTGACGGTTATCTCTGGCAGTATAAGCTTTCTGAAAAAAACGGTTCCATCACAGGAGAAGTTGTGCGTAAATTCGGAAAATACAGCGGCCTGAAAGAGATTGAAAGCATTGCTGTAGATGATGAAATGGGTTACATCTATTATTCTGATGAGCAGTTCGGAGTTCACAAATATTACGCAGATCCTGCGAAAGGTAATGAGGAATTATCAGTTTTCGGGAAAGGAGATTTTAAATCTGACGTAGAAGGAATTTCGATCTACCCTACTTCTAAAGGAAAAGGATATATTCTGGTTTCGAATCAGCAGAATGATACATTCAATGTCTATCTAAGACAAGATCAGTCTAAAGGAAGAATTGCAGAAATCCCTGTTTCTACACTGGAAAGTGATGGTTCTGAAGTGACGAATGTTAATTTAGGTCCAAAATTTCCTAAAGGAGTTTTTGTTGCTATGAGTAATGGCAGGGTATTTCACTTTTATGACTGGAGAATTGTTGAGAAACCAATAAAATCAGCGGTGAAAACCAGTAAATAAAAATAGTCTTTAAACCATTAAGGGTGATAAGGTTTTAAGAGTATTAAGTTGAACTGTCTTGTCATTGCGAACCATAGGTGAAGCAATCTCATGAATCTAGTTCATCTTAATACTCTTTATTTTTCTTCTTAATGGTTCATAACCTTAAAGTTATTCAACGCAAAGTTGATTTAAGATTGAGTACTATTTTAAGGAAGCTAAGAAGAGTTGATTTTTAATCAACGGAGGAAGCAGAGGCCACAGTTTTATTTTTAAATTTTATATCTCGCTGATTTTGCAGATGAAGCAGATCTAAAAAAAATCTGCGTAATCTCATTGATCTGCGAGCAAAAATAAACCAATCCATCAAAGTAAAGCTCATCTTAATGCTCTTTATTTTTTCATTCTTCTTAAGGGTTCATAATCTTAAAGTTATTCAACGCAAAGTTTATCTAAAATTGAGTAATATTTTAAGGAAGCTAAGACAGAGTTGATTTGCAATCAACGGAGGAAGCAGAGGCCACAGTTTTATTTTTAAATTTTATATCTCGCTGATTTTGCAGATGAAGCAGATCTAAAAAAAATCTGCGTAATCTCATTGATCTGCGAGCAAAAATAAACCAATCCATCAAAGGAAAGCTCATCTTAATGCTCTTCATTTTTTCATTCTTCTTAAGGGTTTATAACCTTAAAGTTATTCAACGCAAAGTTTATTTAAAATTGAGTAATATTGTAAGGAAACTAAGAAGAGTTGATTTGCAATCAACGGATGAAGCAGAGGCTACAGTTTTATTTTTAAATTTTATATCTCGCTGATTTTGCAGATGAAGCAGATCTAAAAAAAATCTGCGTAATCTCATTGATCTGCGAGCAAAAATAAACCAATCCATCAAATGAAAGCTCGTCTTAATGCTCTTCATTTTTTCATTCTTCTTAATAGTTTATAATCTTATAAATTATTCAACGCAAAGTTTATTTTAAATTGAGTAATATTTTAAGGAAGCTAAGAAAGAGTTGATTTTCAATCAACTGATGAAGCAGAAGGTTTATCCATAAGCTTTTTAAGCAGCTTTGCTGCAACTCTTTGCTGTCTCAAAAGCAAACATTTTTTTTTAAAACTTTGCGCTTAAAAATCGCCTTACTTAAAAGTTCTATTTTAATAAAGACTGTAACAGCTTCCCTCTTCCAGCCTCCAACATCCCTCCTATTTATACGTCCCAAATAACCTATCCCAGATAGAGGTATAAAATCCGAAATTTTTACTTTCATCCAAATGGTGTTGGTTGTGAAACCTTGTTGTTCCCACAAAAAAACGATCAAACGAAGCTGGAAAAAACTCTCTGTTCAGATGTCCTATAGTTCCCCAGATCAGGTTCAGCAAAAGATATATTGAAATAGAAACCACAGAGAAATCGTAACCGATGAGCAAAGCCAGCATCATCAATCCAAATCCTATGGTTTCGAAAGGATGCAAAACAAAAAGACTTAGAAGATTGGTGCTTACATGCTCGTGATGTTTTCCATGCAGAATTTTGTAGATAAAGGGTAAATGTGCTGCAAAATGAAAGAAATACATCAGAAGATCCATTAAAAGAAGCAGGGCAAAGACTTCGGCTAATATGTCAAACATAGATTGATTCTGCCCAAGTACAATCCATCCGTTTTTCCATAAGAAAGCCCCAAGCAGCATCACAAAGCTATTACATCCAATGGTAAGCAGGCTGAGATAAAAGTCGGATTTTGTAACAGGGTGATTTTTCTCCTGTAATTGACTTTTATGACAGGTTTTTTCGATGAATACATATAAGCCAATGGAAAAAAGATACATAAAAGCATTTATGATAAGACTGAATATCACCCACTGTGGCCAGGAAAACTGCCAAAACAAATGTAAATAACCGGAAAGTACTGTCTCATGAAAATCCATAAATGCGTCGTCCTTCAACTTGATGCTATAAAGGTAAGAATTTCGTAATACAATCAGCGGATAAAGCAGATTTCAGAGGCTATTTCTGTCTTGCTTTTCTTCTCAGTTCACGAAGTCTTGACGTCAGTTTTTTCCTTAAATCATTATGATATTCACGGTAATTTTTGATGCTGTTTTCCAGGTTCTTTTTATTAAGAAGATATTCTTCATACAGATGACCCAGTTCCGAAATCTGTGTAATGACATCGGAAGGCTGGCTTTCAGGGTCTTCTGCAGCTTCTATCAGCAGACGGTAATATTCAACTCGGCTGGTCAGGTTCATGTGAAGTTTTGGTTCTATTCCCTGCATGATTTTATGATTTTATTGAGTTCCTGAATAAGTAAAGAGTAAAAAGGCTTTATAAATTTTACTTTTACTATTCTCTATCTTTTTTATTTATTATTACTGTAATTGTGTTGAGATAATGAGCAAACTCACCTTTTTACACCTGTGCTTTTCCTCTTAATACTATTTCCCCAACACTGCCGAAGGTACATCACTCTGGTATAAAATCTTAACATTCCCATTCATCTTTCCCTGATCTGAAGATTTGAAGTAACCTCCGTTAAGAGCTGAATAAATAAGGGTTTCATTAGGATCACCCAAAGGTAATAATGGCAGCCCGGCATATTCATTGACGATGACCTGCGGGGAAATTCCATTATTGTATTCTCCGGCTCCATTGGCATTAAATACTTTATAAATGACCGGATGAATCTGCCAGGAAATTTTTCTCGGCTTACGTTTGTCTTCCACTACAAATCCGGCCATATCTTTCCCCAGCGTAGTATCTCCGATCTGAATCACCTGCATATAAGGTTTCAGGTTGTTGACAACAATTTCTGCTGCGGATGCTGTACTGTTGGAGGTAAGGATAAATACTTTCTGTAATCCCAATGCGTTGGCACGTAAGGTGGCAAAATCAAGTGCTTTGGGATCATAAGCAATCTGTTCTGCAAATGATCTTTTTACTTCGCCGCCATTTTTATTTCCTTTAAAAATGATGAATGGTGAACCGGATGACAACCCTGAAGGAATCATTGAACAGAGCGCTGCTGCAGACGATACCGACCCTCCATAATTGTATCGGAGATCAAGAATCAGCTGTTGTACTCCGGCCGCCTTAAATTCTGCAAACTTCTGATTCAATACCTGTGTCATTCCATCAGGAAAATCGTAGATATACAGGTATCCTACTTTTTTACCGTTTTTATCAAAAATTTTTGATAAAATAGGTTGTTCAAAAGAGAATCCATAGTAAACCGTAATATTCTTTTGATCAGCAATAGCTCCGTTTTGCCATTTTCCTACGGTAAGGTCTATTACAGTTTGATCTTTAATGGAAGAAGCCATTGCTTCAGCATTAGATGCGGTAATTGTTTTCCCATTGATTTTGGTAATGATCATTCCTCTTTCCAACCCTGCATTGAAAGCTGGAGAATTCTGAAGGACCAGTTTTACAACAGTAACTACCTCATTATTCGGAAGCTGAATAATAGTGTAATCAAAACCATACATATTCCTTATAGACCGCGGATAGGTGGAAGAATCTTCAGTATTGACCATAAAAGAAAACCGATCCTGAGAAGACAGCAGGCTTTTAAAAAAATCTTTGGTAGAAAGACGATAGTCAGGTTTAGCAGGCATCTGATCTGCCCAATAATAGTATCGTCTCATACTGTCCTGAACCCAGAGATTCACAGATTCTGTACTTCCTTCGGGGAAAACAGGTGCGCTTTCATCATTATTCGTGCATGAAATGAGAAAGACAGCAATAATCAATTTAAGTTTTAAAAAGTTTTTCATACGCAATTACAGATATTCTGCTACATCTATATCTCCTTTTACCACCCATTCTCCATTTTCCATTTTTTCCTGAAGGACTATCATATTGGCACCGGTATGTTGTTTTATTTTCACCTGAATCATTTTAGATCCCGCATAAGGCTCTGAAGTTCCCGGTTTGTACAATTCCAGATAGATAGGTGCTGTTGAACTGAAAAAATTATAGATTTTCACTGCCGTAAAATTGTCTTTCCCAATATTGTCAAATTCTGCCAGCACTACTCCATTTTCTCTTTTCAAAATTCCTTTCACATTTTTCAGAGAAGTCCCTGAAAATTCGCCCAGATTGGGAAAAATAAATTCAAAACCTACTTTCCCAAGATTGACCTTAGGTTTTACAGCATAGGTCTGTAAATAAATTCCCGGAAGATTAAAAAAGTACAGGTTTTTGTAATCATTTATATTGTCATAGGTAATATTGTATTTTGCAATTTCGGTTCCTGTTTCATTGTTATAGATAGACAGTTTGTTGGTTTCTCCCTGATCCAGAACAAACTGAAGCTGTGTTTCTATTTTATTGGTATAGGACATTTTTCCATCGATGGATACAGGGGTTCCGTTGAACCTCAGCTGCAATACATCAGGTTTGGAAAATCCTTTGATATTAACCTCTCCGGGCTTCTGTACTCTATCATACAACTCCATTGTATTGCTGTCTGTACATGAGAATAGTACGGTAAAAAATAGTAGTAATGCAAAGATTTTATTCATCTTTCTTCAATTATTTCATTGTAAAACTTAAAAATATTGCCCAGCCCATAAGCCGGGCAATATATAATTATAAAAAAACTAGTTGGATATGTTCTGGATAGTCTTTTTCAAATACTACCCATTATTGTATATTTAAAATTTCTTGGTGTTTCTAAAATCAGATTCTAAGGGGATAGAATAATTATTTTTTAATAAACTTCAGTCTTTCAGTCGTCTTTCCATCTGTAATTTCCGCTATATAAGCTCCTGATGTTAAACCTGCTATATGAATCGCTTTTGAATACTGAGTGGTCAATACTTTTTGTCCTGCTGCATTGTAAATAGTAACCACGGTTGTATTTTCTTTCAACGCCGGGTTAAGCTGCAGCTGTAAAGATTCTTTTACCGGATTTTCTGCTATTTGCGTTATAATTTTGTTTCCTTTTACATCCTTAGTTCCCAAAAATGCTGTAGCGTAGATTCCTATTTCATCAATATTGATATTCTGAACATTATTTCCGCTTGTTTTTCTGTTTGACCACATTCCGATATAGATTTTCTTCCCTGCAAAAGCAGAAAGGTCTACAAGGGCTTGTACAAATTCCGTAAGATCTGCCGGAAATGGATTGGCTGAGTCTCCTACCTGTATTTTATAAAGACTTGGAACATCATTTCCACTCCCATCTACCGTCATTGCCTGGAAGTCCGATAATGTAGGAACTTCCTTCTGTGGTGTGCTTACATAGATAAAAAGTTCTCTGGCAACAATAGTATGAGTAGATCTCTGTCTCCCGATATTTGCGGCCAAAGTAACGGTTCCTGCAGTGTTGGTAAGATCTATCTGAGGAGAAATAATCCAGTCATTTTCTGTAATAAATCCTGTAGCACTTCCCGTTGGAACCAAACTGATAGAGTGGCGAAGAACACCGGTAGTCCCATAAATCATAGTTGTTCCGTTGTGGTAGATGTTTTGTCCTTGTACCCATCCGTTACCGTTGCTGTTCAAATCATGGAACGTCCATCCCTGAAGGTCAGCAGGAGTATCAAAAGAATTTCCCCATACCAGAGACTGCGCTGCAGCCAGGTGAGATAAAAACAGAACAGATGATAAAATTATTTTTTTCATAATGCTGATTATTAAGATTTTTGAAGTAAAAGCAAGGAATCAGCATATGCTGTTCCCTGCTTTTTAAAGTTTTTTATTATTCTACAATGGAGAAATTATATTTTGTCCAAAGTCCCTGGAAGTTTCCACAGTTTCTTGGAGATACATTCCAACCACCTTCGTTGAAGAAAGGCTGGCTCATACCCCATAGAGATGCTGGAGTTCCAGTCAATAGGTTCGCTGCAGGGATTCCTGCTGTTCCTGTTCCTGTAACTGAAGTTGTAAATCCGTGGATCTGAATAGTGTTGTAAGCTGAAGCTGAAGAAAGTTCAGAACCTGTTCCTTCTACTTTGATTCCCACAGGGTATCCTGTAACTACAGCGTTATTTAATGTTAATCTTCCGTGTCTTCTGATGTGGATACCGTTTTCATACAAAGCCCCTTTAGAAGAGTTCTTAGAACCGATAATCGTAAGGTTGTTGATAACAGGGTGAGTCAACAATGATGTAGAAGAACCGTCTGCGTTGTTATCAAGCTCGATACCGTTAGAATCCGGGCTAGATCCGCTAAGACTGTGTGTAGAATTGTAATCTGCCAAAGCAAGAGCACACGTAATAGTTCCTGTATATCCGTTGTCAAAGTCGAAGTTATCATCATCCGCTGCAAAAGAAACAAGGTTTGAAGCGTTTACAGTACCTCCGAAGAATTCGAAAGAGTCATCTTTCCCGAAAGATACCTGAATATGATCTAAAGTAGTAGCGTTTCCTACTCCTCCTAAAGTAAGACCATTGATTTCGTTTCCTGAATTTGGAGCTAAAAGATCGTATCCTGCAAACTCAATACGCACATATTTCAATGTTCCACCGTCATGAGAAGCATTTGTACCTCCGTAATAGAAATCAGGACCAGATAAACCTTCAATCGTTTTTGTGAATGGAGTGTTTGTAGGAGCATCTCCTAGCATGATAACTCCTCCGAAATCACCAGGAGCAGCAGTAGTATCTTCATTTCCGTCTAACAATTTGTAGCTTGTGAAAATGATAGGTTGTGCTTCTGTACCTGCTGCGTTTATTTTTCCTGTCTTAGCAATGACCAAAACTCCTGTAGCTGTATTGCTAGTGTTTGGCTTAGCTTTAATGAATGTACCCGGCTGGATTGTTAATGTAGCTCCATCTTTTACAGTTACAACTCCATCTAATTCAACTACACCACTCCATGTAGTATTTGTAGTAATAGCACCACTAACGCTGGTTACCGGAAGAGCCGAAGCTGTAAGGTATTCAGCAGAAGTAGATTTCATATCGAATGGAGATGATGAATCTGCCAGTTGATCGTGTTGACAAGCTGTAAGAGATAATGCTGCCACTGCAATTAGAGTTAGTCTTTTCATTGTTATAATTTTTAGTAAAATCCGGTCGTATTTTTTATACCAGATCAGTTTTTTAATATTCAGGAATATCTTCCTCTCTATTCCTTCGATTTGTTTTTTGGTGTTCATCCCATCGCTGCAGGAGGAACTGCATTGCGGGAGTTCCCATGAAAGCCGCTAATGCCTGGGAAAAGCGATTAACGTTCGGTTTTTTCTAAACTGGTACTGCTGTGCGCATCATCAGTAATTTTTCAGTCTCTGATCAGGTTCCGAAACCTGTACGCTGCTATCTTAAGAGCTCTTTTTATATGGTGTTGTTTGGTGTCTTATTTTTAAAAAGTATAATTCACGCTCAGGCTGAGCATTCTTCCACTGTAAGCCCGAAACATAATCTTATCAATATTTTTGTCATATTTGTCCGTTGCTCCGGGAAGAAGTTCCCATGCTTCTCTTTCTGTTCCTACATTACTTCCTCCTCCATCTTTTGCAGCCAGATAAGAATTGAAATTGTTATAATATTCCTTTACTCTATTGAAGAGGTTTCTTATATTCAATTTCACTTCAAAGTTTTTATTACGCAGAAATTTATAAGAGATCTGAGCATCTGCCACTGCATAGGGACGTTGGATTTCTTCCCCTTTATAGGCATATCCTACTGTGATGTACTGATCTCCTTTCGCGTTATACAAAAAACTCAGTCCTAAGCGGTCTCCATCATAGATCAATCCAAGATTGTAAGCATAGGGTGTCTGTCCGTAAAGCGGACGTTTCACTTCATAAGTTTCATCATTATCACCTGTTTTGTACAAGTCTTTAAAGGCAACTACTTTCGTATGGTTATAAGTAAAGTTTCCGCTTATGAAAAGTTTTTCCAGAAAAGTTCCGTCAGCAATAAAACCAAGATTTTTTCTTACTTCTGCCTCAACTCCCAACAGCTTTGCATTTTTTGAATTCCCATTATACAGAGATAGATTTCCTTCACTGGAAATATGGCCTTCCCGTTCAATAGGTCTGTCTAAATTTTTGTAGTACAATCCTGCAGAGAATATTTCTCCCAGTCCCGGAAACCATTCAAATTTGAAATCATAATTATTAATGACTGAAGAACTCATTTCCGTATTATAAATCAACCCATTGGCAATAGGATCAAAATAGGGCAATCCTGTTCTTTCGTTAAACTGCGGACGGATTACGGATTTATTATAGGCAAGCCTCAAATTGATTTTATTAGTCGGGCTGTACGTAAAATTCACGGAAGGCATAAACTGCCAGGGTTTATCTTCAATCGCTGTCCTCAGGATATGCTTGGAATCTGAGGGATCCAGCTGCTGGGAAATCATATCGTATTTAAAATATTCTGCACGCAGCCCCCAGACCAATCTCAATTTATTCTTCCAACGATTGTCAAACATGACATACACAGCATGCTGATTGACTTCTCCTTCATACTTATCATTTTTATACAATGCCTTGGTTTCCCAACCAATACCACCCGGAACATAATGGGAGCCATTAAACCAATCTGCAAGTGAACCATACATCGTCAAATGATTCTTCTCGTCATTGGGAACGTTCCGGTTTTCATCAACACGAAGGAAAAACTTCTGCTGCTGGTTGGTATTGCTTTTTATAGCTCCGGCATATCCGGTTTTAATCGTGTTTTTAAAACTTCCGGCATCCATGTCCCATTTTACAGAAGCTCCGTAGTTGTAATCTGTTTCTCTGTTTTCAATATATCCTCTGTAAAAATCTGCTCCGGAATTGTAGATCTTATGAAAGTTTAAAATCTCATTTCCGATAAAGTCATAGCGGGTAATATACTGGGTATAATCTTTGGTATCGGAAGAAACTCCTGTGCGGGCTGCAAACCAGCTGATCTCTGTGTTTCCTATTTTATGATTCCCCTCCAGTTTATTTTGTAAAAGGGTCTGAAAAATCGGATAGTTGGTATTATCTGTATAAGGTTTATCTAAGGTTTTGATCTGAGCCGGATCATTATTGGGAATGATTCCGTTATAAAAATAATTATAGGCTAATTCTGCATTGGCTGCCATTCCGCTCCCGGTTGAATATTCATTCCATCCTGTTACTCTTGTCAGGGTATTATCAAAAATATGGGTATAGGAATTACGGAATGAAATCCTGTTTTTCCCAAACTGCCAACCGAAATTCAACATCCCTGCCAGCGTAGAATTGTAGTTATAAGAAGCTCCGCTGTTTTTAAAGTTATAAAACGGAATTTGTCCGTTTGCATCAGGCATTCCTGTGGTATCCAGCCAGTTTCCTCTTCCTGTATGGTCTATATCCAGTTTATTTTGTTCATTTCTGATGACAAATGCTCCGGCAAATCCCCACTTATTATTGTTTTTTAGCGCGTAAGTTCTTCCCAATGCCAGTTGTATATTAGACCCCATATCACCTCTGGTTTTATAGGTGCTGAAATTGTCATTGGTAAATTGCTTTGACTGTTCAAAAAACTTTGGATCTGTCCAGTTTACAGGTTCAAGTCCTCTGGGAAAATCTCTTGTCCCATCGTCATATCCGAAATAATCATACTTTCCACGCTTACGGGTCAGAAATTCTTTGAATGCTGACTGGTCGTTATAAGAAGTTCCCATCGTTACGGTTGTAAAATTTTCATTGGGAATATCTTTGGTTCTTACTTCTACATAGCCTCCTGCAAAGCTGGCATTCATATCAGGTGTTGCCGATTTACTCACCACTACACTTTCTACCATTGCCGTAGGAATGATATCAAATGAGAAGTTCTGATTATAGGCTTCCGTACTCGGCAGGTTGATTCCGTCCATGGCTGCGGTATTCCATCGTTCTCCCATAGACCGTACTACTACATATTTGTTATCAATAGTGGTGATCCCTGTTACTCTTTTCAATGTTCCTCCCACATCGCTATCCGGTGTTTTAGAAATCTGCTCCGCTGAAATACCGTCACTCATCTGTGCTGCCTTTTTCTGCTGAGCCAGGAGCCCTGCCTGTGTATCTGCTTTGCGAGCTGCTGTAATGACCACTTCTTTGATATTAGTCGTTTTATCGGAAGCTTTGTTCAGAGCAAATGAAACGGAGTTGGTTTCTTTGTTGGTGACAGATAGTTTTTCAACCCTCAGTGTATTGTACTTGGGAGCTTTTATGGTCAGATTATAAGTTCCTGAGGAAAGATCTACTGTAAAATCTCCATTATTATCCGTTACGACGGTTTTCTGAGCAATAGTAACTTCTGCTCCGGTAATTGGATTTCCCACCTCATCTACTATTTTCCCGGAAATACGTCCGTTTCCCGGTACAGCGATGTTGGAACTTTCATATTTGATCGAAATAAGATCACCATGCAGACGGTATACAACAGGAAGACCGTTGGTAATATCCTTCAGGCAGCTGTTGACAGACGTATTTTCACATTTTACTCCTTTTACCTTCAGCTCTTTAATATCCAACTTGGAGTAAGCCAGTCTCATTCCTGTTTTTCCGGCAAATTCTTCCAAAACTTCAATCAATGGTCTGTTGGCAGGGACGAAAAATGTTACTTTCTGAACCAGCTCCTGAGCCTCTGCGGCTACAGTAAAAAATAAGGCTGCTATGGTAATCCCACATTTCAAACTTTTCATACTTAATAGTGTTCTCTTGATTATGATTATATAATTTTTTTAGTAATGATTTATTTCTTCAGGATATAGGTATTTTCTTTTTTCTGTACCTCCAGTCCCAGGATAAAGGCCAGTGATTCAATATTTTCACCCACTGTTCCTCCGGTAAAATCTGCAGTAATCTTCTTATCTTCAGATTCTTTAGGATACAATACTTTCGTGTTATAACTGCTTTCCAGAACAGCCACGACTTCTTTTAAGGGAACATCATTAAAGCTTAAAGACAATATTGCAGAAACTTTGTTTGGAGAGTTTTTCACAGGTTTTAGGGCAATAATCGCTGTTGTATGGGCAATCCCAAAATTTGTCCACTTCTGATTGGGGGTAAGGAAAGAAACCGGAACCCCCGGAGAAGATACAGCCACTTTCCCTTCATAAAGGTCAACTGCTTTTTTATTCCCGGACTGTGAAATTTTAAATACCGTTCCCAATACTTTTGTACTGAAACCATCCGCACGAACGATGAAAGGATGTACCTTTGATTTGGCTACGGAGAAAATAGCATCTCCTTTTAAATCCACAATTCTGGTGGAAGCGGGAAATGATTTTGCGACAGTCAGTTCAGCACCCGGCAAAAGAGTCACTACAGATCCGTCTTCAAGATGAACAATACGGTTTCCTGATTTTGCAAGATAAACATCAGGCTTAACGAACATCGTGTAGGTAAATATTCCTCCCAATGATAAAAGCAAAATAATAACCGCTGCAATTTTATAGAGATTTCTTTTAAAACTTTTTACAGATCGTATAGAAATAATATCCGTTTGAGGGAAATAGTATTCCAGACCGGACAATACCCTTTCTTTGGATTCTTTCTTATGAACAGCATCCAGATCTTTTTCTGCATAGGCCTTCCATTTTTCTAAAAGTTCATTTTCCTTTTCAGAAATTGTATTTTCTGAAACTTCCCGTTCCCAAAGTCTGAAAACAAAGGCTTCAATATTTCTATATGTTAAACGTTTTTTCATAGAGTCTTTCATCGTATTCACTGATACTTCTATCTATAAGACTTTGAAAATGAAAAACTTCCCTAAGGCGTTATTAATATTATATTCATATTACAACCAAATTGTTAATAATTTTCATCGTTTTTCACATTTACTCAACATTAACATCCCATTTACCCCTCGTTTTTCAGAAATATTTAATCTTAACACACCCAAAGTTCACAAAAAGTTAATTTTCCTTTAGGTAATTTTGTGACAAGAATATGAGCCCAACAGACTATACATTATTAAAGAAAATAAAATCAGGCGACCGCCCTGCATTTATGCTGCTGTATGACCGATACTGGGATAGTCTATATCGCTTTGTTTTTGTACGGACCCGGGATAAAGAAATTGCTGAAGAAATCCTACAGAACTTATGGATAAAGATTCTTGAGAATACGGATGCTATACAAACGGATGATGCTGAAAGTGCAAAAGGCTATCTCCTGCGCCATCTTCATTACCGCATCATTGATTTTTATAACAGTTATAAAAAAGCCCCTCCCACCCTGAGTATTGATGAGTTTGACATCCCCAGTGAAATTGAAATGGCGGATACGGATTATTTTGAAATTCTTGAGGAAAATGAAATCTCTGCTTTATTGTCCATGATTGACGAAGTGGTTGCCCAGCTCCCTTCAACAGAAAGACAGGTATATGATATGAGGATCCGGAAAAATATGTCTGTCAACGAAACAGCAGAAGCTTTGGGAATAAGCAATAAGACGGTGAGCAATAAACTAAGCAAAGCTTTGGGAGAAATCCGCGAAAAGCTGAATCCAGAGTACCAGTCGTCTAAAAAACTGGTCTCTATTCTTTTGCTGATGGAGGTATTGACGAGGTATTGAATTTGGGATGCGTAGTGCGAGATTCGAAGTACAGGTTTTTGGGTATGAGATGCGGAGTTGTGTCAATGCTTAATTTACTACGCAGTCAATTTTTACAATATATATCAAAATTCACTGCGAAGCGGATTGACTATTCATTAAACATCGGCAGTAAAGGTGTAGTAAAGCTTAGGATTTTAAAATCGGCAAGGTCCGAATCTATGCTTTCATCATTATTGGTAAAAATAATGGTCTGCATTCCTGCTCCTTTTGCCGCTTTTAATCCAGAATGGCTGTCTTCAATGGCAATACAATGTTCAGGAGAAATGCCCAGATTTTTTGCAGAAGTAAGATAAACAGCAGGATGAGGTTTTCCCTGGATCTCAAATTCAGACGAATGAATGGTGTCGAAAAGCTCACGAACCTGAAGTTTTTCAAGAACAACATGAGCCACCCGCAAAGGAGCATTGGTTGCAAGTCCTATTTTATAATCTTTACTCTTCAGATGTCTGATAAACTCCTCCACACCGGATATTATACAGTCTTGGGTCTGGATCATCTCAATCACTCTTGTAACCACTTTATTTTCCAGATCGGAGACATCCAGATTATCCCAGGGAAATCTTTCATACCAGAATTCTGTCACTTCCTGAGTGGTCATGTATTTGGTTTGCGCAGTAAGATCTTCTGTGACCTGCACACCATACGATGAAAATACATCAAGTTCTGCCTGAGTCCAGAATTTTTCTGAATCTATCAGCACTCCGTCCATATCGAATATCACTGCTTTTAAAGCCATCTTTTGAATGATAAATTTTATGAGTTATATATTACTGGCTGATTTTATAAACACAGCGCTGCCCTCCGGAAATAATATGATCTATTCTTTCAACCTTATAATCCTTTCCTATCAAAGACTGGAAATTGGATAATTCTGCCCGGCAGAAACCCTGACATTCTGTTGCAGCAGCACATATAGGACAATGATTTTCAATCAGAAAATAATCTTTCCCTTCTTTTTTCCATTCTGCCATATAGCCTTCTTCACTTCGGACCTTAGCAAGAGAATCAAGACGCTGTTCTAAAGATTTTGCTTTGGAAAGTACTTTTTCATATCGCTCGTGGGTGTTCTTCTCCCTGTCACTGATCAACAGCTCCAAAGCATTTTCGCCTAAAAGATTTTTTACTGATCTCAGAATCTGAACTGTTACATCTGCATGAGTATCAGGAAACTGAGCTAATCCTTTTTCTGTAAGGATATAGTATGTAGAGGGGCGGCCCACCCCTTCACTTTTCACCAAAGACTCTATCAACCCTTCCTGAGCAAGATTCAGTAAATGCTTTCTTGCCCCCTCTTTGGTAATCGACAATTCTTTAGCAATAAGAAGCGAAGTAGCCTCACCTCTCATCTTTAAAAACATAAGAATACGATCTACAGCCGGCTTCTTCATTTGACAATATTTAAGTTGTTTTATTTTCCAACAACAAATATAGTCATTTTCTATAATCTTAAAAAAACAAGACTAACACAAACATTTACAATGCATTATCAGGATAAATCTTAGAACCAATAAAACAACTTAAAAGTTGTTTTATTAAAATATATTTTTACCTTTGTCATACGTTAATCAAAAATAAATACAATGAACCCATTTACATTACCACAGCTACCTTATGCTTATGATGCTTTGGAACCTTTTATAGATAAAGAGACAATGACTATTCACCACCAACGCCATCATCAGGCTTATGTTGATAATCTGAATGCAGCGTTGGCACAAACCAACGAAGTCAATCCAGATCTTGATTCATTACTGCAAAGAATAAGTGAATACAGCCCTGCTATAAGAAATAATGGAGGCGGTCACTACAACCACTCTTTATTTTGGGAAATTCTTTCTCCTCAACCCAAGTTACATCCTGAAGGTAAGCTTAATGACGCTGTAACAGCAACTTTTGGAAGCCTTGAGAACTTTAAGGCAGAAATGAAAAAAACAGGTTTGTCACAGTTCGGTTCCGGGTGGGTATGGTTATCTGTAAAATTCAACGGATCATTGGCCATCAGTTCTACCCCTAATCAGGATAATCCGATGATGGATGTTCTTTCGATGAACAGGGGCTTCCCGATTCTTGGAATAGATGTGTGGGAACATGCTTATTATCTGAACTATCAGAATAAACGGGCAGACTATCTGGATTCTTTCTGGTCTGTATTAGATTGGTCGTCTGTTGAGAAAAAATATGAAGAGGCTTTGTCAAAAGTAAGATAATTAACACTGATTGTAAACCAGCTATGAATCAGGAAACATTTATCAATAAAGCAAAAGCTTCAGGTATTATTGCCCTTGATCTTTCAGATTACAAACCGACAACGGAAATTGTAGAACTGGATATCAAAGACCATCTTTTCATGGGAATGATTGTCAAGGAGAAAGAGTTTAAAGAATCCATTGCTGCGGTAGATTTTTCTGTATATAACGAAAAGGCAGTAGGAATCATCTGTTCTACGGATGCCATCATCCCGCCTTGGGCGTATATGCTGCTCATGGAAAAATTGTCTCCTTATGCTTCTTATGTAGATTTAAACAACGCAGAAACGGTTCTTCTTGACCTTTGGAAACGCCGTCTCATCTATGCGGACCTGAAACATTATAAAAATCAGAAGGTAGTTGTCCGTGCGAGTACAGCTCATGATCCCTCCCTTTACTTGTGGGCTGCAGGACTTCTGAAACCTCTTGTAAAAACATTGATGTATGGTGAGATAGGATTACCCAAAGTAATTTTTAAACAATAAAAAAATGAAAGCAATCATATTCAACGGATCACTGGAAAGAAGAACTCAATCTACTTCCGGACTGATTTCGGATTATTTTTCAGAACATCTGAAAAAGCTGGGAATTCAAACTAATATTTTTACGCTTGCTGATTCCGGCATTCCGCTGTTTGATGTCACTCTTCCCAAAACTCCTTTGGCAGTAGAACGGATGGCTCAACTATTTACAGAGGCTGACTTACATATTTGGCTGGCCCCACTCTACCATGGAAGTATTCCGGGGGTGATGAAAAACTGCCTGGACTGGCTTGAAGTCACAGCAAGTTGGTACGAGCCTTATCTCACAGATAAAACTGTGGGGCTGGTATGCTGGGCAGATGGTCTTCAGGCGATGCAGGGGATCAATGCCATGGATTCTATCGCCAAGTCATTGCGTGCCTGGCCGCTACCATTCAGTGTTCCTGTTGTCAGATCATCATTATTTACCCCTGACAACTCCACTGAAATTTCGGAGTTCTATTCCGGTAAATTTGATAAACTTATCAGCATTGCAACCTCTAAAAAAATAGAAAAACGACTATAAACCATTTATAACATGATAGAAACAGATATCCTGATCATTGGTGCCAGCCTTTCAGGGATCTTATTCTGTAAATGACCACTATCGACTAAGGATTATGGAAAATGAAATTACCATTACCGTTATTGACCAAAACGGTAATACACATACTTTACTGTGCCCTTTAGAAATGGGACTCAGCCTTAAAGATATCTGCAAAGCCTATGAATTACCCATGGAAGCCATGTGTGGAGGTATGGCTATGTGTGCAACCTGTCATTGCTTTGTTCTGAGTGAAACGATTCCTTTGCCTGAAAAAAATGATATGGAAGAAGCTTTATTATCAGAATTATTTACGACCAAAACAACAAGCAGATTAGCCTGCCAGATTCACCTTACAGCTCAGATGGATGGACTGTCGGTAGAAATCGCTGCAGATTAATCCTTTAAATATAAAAATTAGCACGCTTTATGCTGCTTATTTTCAAAGAACAGTATTGAACTGCTGTAATTAAGTTTAGCGGGGATTTCCGAATCGTGAAACGTTGAAGAAATCCCTTTTTTAAACCTTTTAAATTCAAACAATATGGCTATAAAAATTACAGATGCCTGTATCAACTGTGGAGCCTGCGAACCTGAATGCCCCAACTCAGCCATTTACGAAGGCGCTATCGACTGGCGCTGGAAAGACAAAACAAAACTTTCAGGACCTATCACATTTCCTGATGGTACTGAAGGTGATGCCGATGATTATCATCCTGCTGTATCGGATGAAGTTTATTATATCGTATCCGGGAAATGTACGGAATGTAAAGGTTTCCATGATGAACCACAATGTAAAGCGGTATGCCCTGTAGATTGTTGTGTGGATGATCCTGACCATCGGGAAACAGACGAAGTGTTATTGGACCGGCAAAAATTTATGCATAGTGCTTAAAGTTTATAAAACAGCGTACTCTGATTCATTATTGTAACAAGAACTCCCAATTTTCTACTCATCGGGAAAGCAAAATGTCATCAAAAATTTAAATATAATGCTATAAATTATGAAACCGATATTATTTTTTCTCGCTTTGTTACCTGCTTTTTTCTTGGCTCAGAGTGATGTTCAGAAGCTCAAAAAAGAATACATTCAGCTTTTAAACAGTTCCCATTATGGTAATAATTCTAAAACCGGTAAATATTATGATGTCAATGGAATCAAAATGTATTGTGAAACCTATGGCCAGGGACAGCCGTTACTTCTCATTCACGGAAACGGAGGTTCTATTGTAGACTTCTCTAAACAGATTCCCTATTTTTCAAAGAAATATAAAGTCATTGTCGCTGACAGCAGAGCTCACGGAAAGTCAATTGATAAAGGAGATGCTCTTACTTATGAAATGATGTCTGATGATTATGCTGAGTTGCTTCAGAAAATGAAAATAGATTCTGCCTTTGTTATCGGCTGGAGTGATGGTGGTATTAATGGGCTTTTGTTAAGTATGAGACATCCGGAAAAGGTAAAAAAGCTTATTGTTACAGGAGCTAATTTAAGGCCGGATTCTAGTGCAGTACAGGCTGATATATTTAAAAGAGTAAGTGCCAATTATTTACAATTTAAAGAACAATTTGTCCAAAAGAAAGACAAAACAGATCTTGATTATACTGTTCTCAAATACAAAAGACTACTGAGTGAACAACCCAATATAGATTTTAAGTCTTTGCACAGCATTAAAGTTCCTGTTCTCATTATCGGAGGAGATTATGATGTCATAAAGCCGGAACATACCCTGGAAATTTTCAGAAATATTCCTAAAGCTAATTTATGGATCTTACCCAATTCCGGACACAGCACTTTAGTCGTGTATGCTGATGAGTTTAATGCAAAAGCGGACACATTTTTTAAAACAAAATTCAGAACGATCAAAGACCGGGATCGGGAATTTTAATGACAGAACAGATAATAAACTATATGGAGTCCACAAATTCTTAAAAAACTTCTATCTTTATATTTAATTTCAATAGAGGCGGGTTTTAACCCGCCCTTTTTTATATTTTCTCTTCTTTGGCTTTAGTCCAAACTTATTTTTCTTTAATCTCAATGTAGATTTTTTGAGTAAAAGGAGTTTCAACACCTACTTCGGCACCATATTTTAGCACAGCTCCGGCAAACAACTCCAGTTCGTTCTCCTTCTTTCCCGAATTAATATCAAGCTGCAAGGAAGTTGGCGTTTCAAAAGGAAATGTAGAAGCTTTTTCAAAAGTTGCACTGATGATATCTTCCTGCAGATCAATTCCTTTTTTGGCTGCAATCAGTTGTATTTCATTCATAATTCCGGTCGCTTCTTTCTTCTGATATTCATCAGTACATACGGCACCCATAGACGAATTATGTTTTGCTGTTACCAATCCGAAACTTGCAATGAATATGAATTTCGTCCAGATAGCTGTTAATGAATTATCTTTAAAATCAAACTCTATTTTGCTTTCATTCAATAAGTCTGTAACCCATTCCACCGGAGTAGAAAAATGCTCAGGATCCCTTCCCACAATTATTTTACCGGCATTTCCTTTGTGCTCTACTGTTCCTCTTTCCTTAATATGAGAGGCCACATACACACAGGTTGGAAGAACGGTATGATCTGGAATTATAGCACGTATTCTGTCATAAATATCGGCTCCGTTCATCATGGGAAGCAATATGGTGTCTTTGTTAATGACTGGCAGTAACTGCTTGCAGACGTTTTCAAGGTCATATTCTTTTACACAGATCAGAACAAGATCAGGATTTTTGATGTCACCGATGTTCTGCACAATAGCATTAGGATGAGTCTGCGGATTGGAATGCTCGGGAGATAAAAGAGTCAATCCGTTTTCTTTTACTTTCTCATAGGTTTCTCCGCGGGCAACAAAAGATACCGTATATTTTTCGGAAGCTTCATTGGCCTGATTTATTTTAAAACCAAAGTAACCACCTACGCCCCCCAATCCTACAACGACAATATGTTTTTTGTTCATGAAATTATTTTTAGCAAAGATGGGTGATCGCTTCTGAACTATCACTTGACAAATGAAAAGAAATTATATTTTATGAATATCCCTTCTGATCCGGCTCAGTGAGCTGTCTTTAATTCCCAGATAGGAAGCAATTACTTTCAATGGAACATGCTGAAAAATATCAGGATCTTTCTTCATGAGGTTGAAATATCTTGTTGAAGCCTTCTGGCTGGCCATTTCTATCAGCCTGTCATGAATATTATAATAATTGAGGACAAAGAGAAGTCTGCTAAACTCTCTGAATTCAGGAATATTATGGAAATTATGCTGTACATTTTCCAATCCTGTCTCCCAGAAAACACAATCTGTGACGGTTTGATAGGTTTCTTTGGTGGGCTGCTGCCTGAAAAAGGACAGAAAATCATTCACAAAACACGGAGCCCTATAAATATGGGTCGTAATCTCTTCATTATCTTCATTGAGTATATACGAACGGACATAGCCTTTTTCCAGAAAATAGGTTTTGGTACTGATCGCATCTTTATTCAACAAAACCGTATTCGCTTTTAATTCAAAATAATTAAAGGTTTCGGTAATCTTTTCAACCACTTCCCCTTTGATACTGAATAGGGAATGAAAATACGTGTTAATTGATGTTTTATCCATGAGAGTAAGTGCTAGTGAACATCTATTTTGAAATCGGTCCGAACAAAAATAGTATTTATAAAACATTAAAGGTTAAAAAAGAAAAGTTTAATACTTAAATCCTACTTCTATTTCCTCACAGTTCAAATAAAAACCATGTTATTTCAATGCTTAAAAATGTCATTCTTTTACGGTAAAAAAACTATGGTTCGCAGTCACCATTTTAAACATTATTATTAACTCCCTAAATTTCCCTACGCATTCAAATACGAAACAGTTACAACTGATTATCAATAAAGTAAAAACATACAAATTAAAAAAAACACTATTTCCTATGAGTATAAAGCGTTGCATTTCATCCTGTTTTTGAACATTTTTAAAAGGTTTTTGGTAAGAACATAGGCTGGCAAAAGGTCTACATTTGCAGTACCGATGAAGAAGTCTTTCTACATATCCGTTACTTTTCTGCTGATTCTGTTTCTTACCATAATGACAGGGCTTTCCAGTGACAGGAAAAATAACGCTCACGAAAGCTATTCAAAGGATCAGGTTGGCTTAAAATCGTCCGAATCTGTACAGCATGGGATGTTATTCATTACCTCCATGGCTGAAAATGATTTTGATGCAGACAAAGCTTTCTTCGACCTTCCTTTTATTCTTTTTGCTTACCATAAAGTATTGTGGGGGATTAATTTAAACGCTAATGTTACTGCAGGCTCTGCTTCAGAATCAGTGCATCATTACCATCTTCCCAAATATCTTGTGTTCCATAATCTAAAGATCAGTATCTCTTAATTATTATCTGTAAAACCCATTCTACGGGTATTTGCAATTCATTTTTCTTAAAGAGATTATCTGCCATTTTCCGGATAATCAGTTTTCACCTATAAACCAATAAGCTATGCATGAATTAAGTATAGTGAAGGATATTTTTGACACTTTGGAAGAACATTATGACGCCAAAGTAGAAGATATCCAGCAGGTTCAGGTAACAGCAGGATTGCTTTCCAATGTTCAGCCTGTCCTCATTCAGAATGCATTTGATGCATTCATTACCGACCACCCCTACTATCGGGAAATAGAACTTGAAGTGCTCGTCAATGATATTATTGCCCATTGTGAACAGTGTAAAAAAGACTTCCCCGTCAGGTACCACAGGTTTGTCTGTAACGACTGCGGAACTCCATCAGCCCATATCGTACAGGGAAACGAACTCTTTATCTCAAAAGTAATTTTCAAACAAAAAACTCATTAATATGTCAACAACTAATCCAAAAAGTTTAGGAAACCGCATAGGTTCCGTTCAATGTGATAATACAACCCTTCATTTATTAAAGGCTAATGATTTTGTAGCCAAAGCTATCAGAGAACGATTAAAAGACATTTGCGTCATCAATGTATGCTCCTCACCGGGTTCCGGGAAAACCACCTTAATGCAGGAAACAGGAAAACGACTGGCTCAGGATCTTAACATCTCCATTCTTGTCGGAGATCCAGAAACCGAGCGCGATGCTATCAGAATGCGTGAAGCAGGAATCAATGCGCTGCAAATCGTAACAGGTGGAATGTGTCATATTGAAGCGCAGATGATTCTGCAGGCTCTGGATCATATTGATCTGGAAGGAGTGGATTTATTGTTCATAGAAAATGTAGGAAATCTTCTTTGTCCATCTGCTTTTGACCTTGGAGAGGATTACCGTGTAACCCTTCTGGCCTCTACAGAAGGAGATGACAAGCCTAAAAAATATCCGCGCATGTTTTTAACCAGTGAACTGATGCTTGTTTCCAAAGCTGATTTGCTTCCCTACGTTCCTTTCTCTGTAGAAGCGGTAACAAAAGATGCCCATGAGGTGAACCCTAATCTGGAAGTGATGACCATCAGCACCTTAAACGGAGACGGAATTGATGAATGGTGCAATTGGCTGAAAGAGAAAGTAAAACTAAAAAAAGAAAGCGCTGCTCAGGAAGCTTAAACTTATGAATACCACATCGCCAATCGTAATAGATCAAGTGAAAGCAGGTGAAAATCTGAATGAACTGCATCCTGATATTCTGGAAATCGAATGGTTTGAAAATAAAAAACAAAAACTGACCCGGACTACAAAATCCGGGCAGATTTTGGAACTGAGGTTAGAGAACAGAAAAGAATGGAATCACGGAGACCATTTATACAGCAATGATCAGCTCATCGCTAGGGTTGAAATCAAAACATGCCTTACAATATGTTTCTCTGCAAAAAATGATGCTGAAGCAGCAGACTTCTGCTACTTTATCGGAAATCAGCATCTGCCAATATTTTTAATCCGTCAGCAACAATTTGCGGTTCCTTACGATGGACGCTTATACGAGCAATTATCCGCAAGATATGGGACGCGTATTGAACTTACAGACAATCAGTTATCATCCTCCCAATCATTACGTTATCTGGCAAAAAATAAAGCACATGAAAATTAAAAGTTTTTTGATAACAAGTCTTTCCGCATTGCTTATTCTCCTGCAAAGCTGCAATCCCCCAAAAGACCCTGATCACAAAGGAGATGTATCTCATACCCAGGTCACTGCAACCGACAGCAGAGGTAAAACCATCACTCTTCCCCATGAAGCCGTGCGCGTTGTCATCTTATACAATGCTCTTGTGGATGATGTTTATATGCTTCAGGCAGGTGACAAAATTGTAGGAATTCCGCAGCAGATCTATGAAATGGAAGATACCTATCAATTCCTTTCTAAACTGGATAAGCGAATCAAAAATAAAAGTATTGCAACTCCCACTTTTGGCGGACAATCCAGCAATGCAGAAAGCATTGTAGGGCTAAAACCTGATTTGGTATTAACTTTTAGCACAGACGAAGACAATATCAGCCAAATTGAAAATCTTGGTATTCCCGTGTTTACTTTTTCTTCTTTAAATGATGAAAAAATTCTGGAAGAGCTGAAAAATGTAGGAAAACTTCTTGGAAAGCAAAAACGCGCAGAGGAAATTACAGGATATGTTTCCGAAGAAGTGAAAAAAATGAGAGCCTCTCATGAAACGTCACCTAAAAAGATTTATTATGCCTGGTCAAAAGGACGCATCATGTCTACTTCCGGGAAAGGAAGCCTCATCGATATGGCCATCACGCTGGCCGGAGCTCAAAATGTATGCCCGGTTCCAGTAGAAGCACCGAATATCAGCGCAGAAACACTATATAAATGGAATCCTGATTTGATTATCCTTTGGAATTCCAAACTGTCGGATGTGTACAGTCTTAAAGAGCTGGCTGCACTTCCTGCTGTAAAAAACAAACAGGTATTTGTCATGTCGCCTTCATTTCCTTATGATCCGCATACGGTAAAATTTATGCTGTTTGCCAAGCAGCTCCGTCACTGGTGCATGCCGGAATACACTCAGGAACAGCTGGATCAGGATGTGAGAAAAGCTTTTGAAGTCATCTATGGTAAAAAAGGATTACTCTAATGGTGAAAAATAGTAAAATAGTTTTCTTATTAATTTTTCTGCCTCTTATATTGGGATTCGTTTCTTTAATGATAGGTTCCAGTGAGAATATAGGTTTTGGAGAACTGTTCTATCATATCGCCCTGGAATTGGGGATTTCTAAAAACGAACCTATTATACAGGGAAGTTTGCACACCATTTTATGGCAGGTACGCCTTCCAAGAATTGTCCTTACTTTTCTGGTGGGCGCTTCACTGGCCTCTTCCGGAGGAGTGCTTCAGGCTGTTTTCAGGAATCCGATTGTAGACCCTTTTACTTTGGGAATTTCGTCAGGTTCTGCATTTGGAGCAGCATTGGCGATGTTGTTCCCGGTGATGGCAGTCAATCTTTCAGCTTTTATTTTTGGAGTCACAGCGGTAGTTATTACGTTCCTTGTTTCTTATGCTGGCGCCAAAACGTCCATTATAAGTATGGTTCTTGCGGGAATGATCGTATCAGGAGTATTTACAGCTCTGCTGACGGTTCTGCAATATCTGAGTGATCCTTATAAACTGCAGGCTATTGTGCAGTGGACTATGGGAAACCTTCATACCGCTTCATGGCAAAAAGTACATACGGCAGTATTTCCGATTCTTATCGGATTATCTGTGATTATTATGCTTCGCTGGAAACTGAACCTCCTGGCACTGGGAGATCATGAAGCCATGGCAGTAGGCGTAAATCCTACCCTTTTTAAACTTATCCTGATGGCCGTAGCCACAATGATTACCGCTTCATCAGTGGCTGCTGTAGGGGTAATCAGTTTGTTTGGATTGATTGTTCCCCATATCAGCAGAATGATTTTCGGACCCAATAATACGATCACAGTCTGGGCCAACATCAGTATCGGCGGAGCATTTTTATTATTAATTGATGATTTTTCCCGTACTGTAATGCCTTTTGAGATCCCGATCGGGGTTTTTACCATGATTATCGGAGCCCCTATTTTCATCTATCTGATGCGTCGAAATGCTATAAACTGGAACTCATGAAAAATATAATCTCCCTTGAACAGCTTTCTTTTTGCTACGGAAAAGAAGAAGTACTGAAAAATGTAAAGGCAGACTTTAAAAAAGGCAGACTTTCCATCATTTTGGGAAGAAACGGAAGCGGAAAATCAACGTTATTCAAAATCATTGCAGGACTGGAAAAAAAATATACAGGAAGCGTATGGATTGGTAATAAAGAACGCAAAAAAATAAAAACAGGAACATCATCTCCTTTCCGTCTGGGATTTTTAACCCAGTTTCATCAGACTACTTTCCCGTTTACCGTATTTGATGTAATCCTGACAGGGCGGGCTTCATTTTCAAGATTTTCCCCTGGAAAGACAGACTATAAAGAGGTTGAAGCGATCCTTCAGAAACTTAATTTAATCCACTTAAAAGATAAACCTTACACTTCTCTTTCCGGTGGCGAACGTCAGCTGGTATTGTTATGCCGAATATTGGTTCAAAAGCCGGACGTACTGATGCTGGATGAACCCACCAATCATCTCGACCTACATTATCAGGTCGCTGTACTGGAAGTCATCCGCCAGTTGGTGAATGAAGGGACGACTGTTTTGTGTGTAATGCATGATCCTAATCTCGCTTTCCTGTTTGGGGATGATTTTTTTGTCATGCGCCATCATGAGCTGGTTTCTGTTCAGTCTATGGAAACAGATGAACTGCAACGGCTTCTTGAAGATACTTATGAGGTTCCTTTGCTGGCTTTAGACAACCAGGGAACTCCAATGTTTGCCCCCCAATTAAAATAAAAATATATGAAAAATAATGAAGAAATAACGATATCGAAAGTAGAAGACTATCATGTATTTGAAGTACTTCCTTATGTGATGGAATTCAGGCGCCAGCTGTATCCTTTGCTTGATCCGCTGATCGTTCCCAAAGATCTGGTTAATTTTGAACAAAATTATCTTAACGCTCCTTCCGGGTCCTTTATACAGGCTCGTACAGTAGAGGGAAAACTTATAGGAGTGATTGGAATGATGCCCTACGACTATCGTTTTCCTCACTTGGATATTGATCAAATGAGAACTGTAGAAGTAGCGAGATTATTCGTTAACCCTGATTACAGAAGAGCGGGTATTGCTACCCAGCTATTTCAGGAACTTGTAAAAACGGCTCAGGAAAAAAATATCAAACGTTTATACCTCCACACCCATCCTTTCCTTAAAGGAGCCTATGAATATTGGCTGAAACAAGGCTTTATACTTCTCAAATCCTGCTATGAAGGAACCTATCCTACTTTGCACATGGAGCTGATGATTTCAGAGGAAAATAAATAATACAGAGAAAATATACATGAATACAACAAAGAAAGTATTATACATCAATGGTATAATGCTCTTACTTCCCTTTGCCTTATCGGCACAGGAAATACATCCTGTTTTTGGAAAAGTTCTGAACCAGGAGGGAAAAATAATTTCCCATGCCATCATTTCCTTGAATCAGGGAACAACTGCGACCACAGGTAAAGACGGTAATTTTACATTTGAAAATCAGGTTCAGTATCCGGCTCAGCTTACGATTGATGCTAAAGGATATTCCGGTTCTCATATCACCCTGGATTCTCTTTCTTATGATGATAAAAAAGGGATTATTATTCGTCTGGCAGAAAATCAAACCAATATTCAGGAAATTCTGGTCACTGCCCGCAGAAACAATTCTTATCTTACGAATAATCTTGAACTGGGTGGGAAATTTTCAGGAAACTTAAAAGATCTTCCACAGTCGGTTTCTATTGTAAGCAGCGAGTTTATGGAAGACAAACAGGCTTATACAACGCGCGAAGTGGCACAGGATTTGGCCGGCGTAACGACCGCTTCTTCTTATGATGATCTTATCATTCGGGGGTTTAAAAGCGGTTATGAAACCGGAATCCGTCTCGTGAACGGACTTCGTTCCGGGTACAGCTATGGAAACAGCTATTACCGTTCTCCGCTTACAATTAATCTGGAAAGTGTTTCTGTTTTAAAAGGTCCGGGAGCCTCTTTATTCGGTGACATTACTCCTGGAGGCACCATCAATATGGTCACAAAAAAACCGTTGGAATACCAGAAAGGATCAGTGAATTTTTCAGTGGGAAGCTTTCAGACAGTCCGTACAAGTATTGATCTTGGCGGACCCTTGGATAAGGATAAGAAAATCCTGTATCGTCTGAACGCAGGCTATGAAGACAGCAAAACGTTCCGGAATGTCAATCAGCAGAAGAACTTTATGATTGCTCCCTCTTTTACTTTTAAACCATTGGATGGAACCCAGGTAGACATAGATCTTGTGTACGATCAGTTTCATGGATATCTGGACCGCGGAATGGGTCTTAGGAACAATGATTTCTATGCTCTGCCCCGATCTTTTACGTTAAGCCAGCCTTCAGATTTTTACAACACAAAATCTTTCTCTTTCAGCGCAAGAGTAAGCCAGAGACTTACGCATAACCTTTCATTGAATGCCAGCTATATGAAGTCGGTTTATCAGGAAGATGTCAATGAACACCGTACCTTGAACAGCTACGCAGATGCACCCAACAATACGATTATGAATATGCGTTTCTTTGACCGTCATGGAAAAGATTATACAGATAATTCTGTAGTCTATCTGAAATGGGAGCCAGTCGGAAATATCATCAAACATCATCTTATAGCCGGAGTAGATTATGCACAATATGAAGGAGACAGCAACAACCAACAGCGTGAAGCCAGACAGCAGAAAATAGACGGAAAAATAGTTCCTCTTACCTTTGATCTTAATAATCCTACGTATACCACGCATGATCTCAGTAATTATGTATGGCTGGCACAGGGCAATTATCCATTTTTAAGCCCTTATAAAACAACAGGAATTTATGTGCAGGATCAGATTTCATTTGCGGAAAGGCTGAAGCTTGTTGTTGGATTACGCCATGAGCATTATTATTCTGAAACCATCAATTCTGCCAACCGCTACAGCGCCACACAAAATGCATGGCTGCCCCGTATCGGACTGACGTATCAGATTAATGATCAGATCAATTACTTTGCAAGCTATTCTCAGGGTTTTGCCCCTGTGGGAGCCAATTTCATTCAGAATTATCAGGATTACGGAGTGGATAAACCTTTTACCGCAGAGCATAGTTTCCAGATTGAAACAGGTCTTAAAACCGGATTTTTTAAGAATCAACTGCAGATGGACCTTTCTCTCTTTCAGATTGAACGCCGAAATATGCTGATCGCTACAGGTGAAATCAGTACAACCGGCTTTCCAGTCTATAGACAGTCAGGGCAAGCCGTATCAAAAGGGGTTGAGCTGGATATCCGCGGACAGTTGACCAAAGAGTTTCAGATCATGGGAAATTACACCTACAATCAGACCGAAGTAAAATCATCTTCTATTGCTTCAGAAGTGGGCCAGGCTTTACCGGGAGCTCCTAAAAATATGGCAAGCATGTGGCTGAAATATGTGTTTTCAACGACTGCTTTGAAAGGGTTGGGATTCGGAGCCGGAGTTTATTATGTAGATACCAGACGTATGGACAACAGCATCGGAAAAGACAGTGCCGGAAATGCACTTTGGGGAGAATGGCCTTCTTATACCACTGTAAATGCAGCAGTATATTACCATATCGGAAAGATGAAAATGTCTGTGAATATCAACAATATTTTTGACAAGTACTATTTCCTGGGTGGTTTTGATTATACACGGGCTTTCCCAGGAGCACCCAGAAATGTAATGGCTTCTGTAGGATATTCATTTTAACCGTTTTTAATATATTTTTTAATCTTGTGGAGACCTGGGCTATATTTTTTATAGTCCGGGTTTTATTTTAATTCTATTTTTATCTTCGGTAAAATGGATGATCAGATATCCTTATGAATTTTTATTTAGCTTGCTGGTTTATGCCAAATTTTGTAATTTCCTTCATTAAAAAGCAGTCTTCTGCAAGCAATACTTATGGACAATGACTTCTCTTATCATTTCATCGAGCCCGATAAAGAGATCGCTGATTTTGTAGAAAATCTGGGAACTTTTCAGAATCTTTCCGATGAAGCTAAAGAAGTTGTCATTATTCCTGACGGAAGAATAGATCTATTCTTTTCACAGTCGGATTCCGAACCTTTCCATATTACCCTTCTCGGCTTGGAAACATATCCTGAGCAAAGGTATATTCATCCCCATACCCTTGCTTTTGTTGTCAGTTTCAAACCTCTTGCTGTTGAGTATATTTTACAGACTTCCATCGCAGATTTATTAAATATTGGAAAAGAACTCTCCCCTGATTTCTGGAATTTTAAGGCTAATGATATAAAAGATTTTGATGCTTGCTGTTTAAAAGCGATTCAAAAAATAAAAGATCTTCTTCCTCCAAAGGTGGATGAAAGAAAACGTAAACTTTTCGAATTGGTTTATGCCTCAAAAGGAGAAATGAGCGTGCTGGAACTGTCTGAGAAAACAGGCTGGAGCAGCAGGCAGATCAACCGGTATTTTACCAAACAGCTAGGTTTATCATTAAAAGCCTACTCTACTATATTGCGTTTCAGGGCATCATTGGAACATATCGCACAGGGAAGACTTTTCCCCGAGCTCAACTACACAGATCAAAATCATTTCATCAAAGAAGTGAAGAAATTTTCAGGAGTTGCCCCTAAAGAATTATCCCAAAATAAAAACGACCGATTTGTACTATTATCAGTGTTGAAAGGAAAATAAATTTGCATTGTAAAATTTAAATTAAAAATGCTGATAGAAAATAAATCAATAGCAATCGTTGGCGGTGGTCCGGCAGGACTTACGCTGGCAAGACTTTTACAACTAAAAGGTGCCCATGTAAAAGTATATGAAAGAGACTTTAATCAATATGCACGGGTACAGGGCTCCCCTCTCGATATGCACGAAGATTCCGGGCTGGCAGCTATACATAAGGCAGAACTGTTGGAAGAGTTTAAAAAAACTTTCCGTCCTGGTGCAGACAGAACTTTGATTCTCAATGAAAAGGCAGAAATATTCTTTAATGATCATGAAACTAAGCCTGAAGAGGATTTTGGGCATGAACATTTTCGTCCTGAAATAGACCGCGGTCCGTTAAGAAATATGCTTCTGAAATCCCTACATCCCGAAACGGTAGTCTGGGACAGTCATTTTCTCTCGATGGAACGTCAGGGTGAAGGCTGGCTGCTGCATTTCAAAAACGGAAATTCGGTATATGCAGACCTCGTTATTGCTGGTGATGGAGCCAATTCTAAGATACGCCCTTATCTTACTGATATTAAACCTGTTTATTCCGGAGTGATCATGCTGGAAGGCAATATTTCAAAAGAAAATGCGCCTCAGATTGATGCGATGATTAAAGGTGGAAAGATAATGGCCTTTGGAAATACTAAAAATATTTTACTCGGCCAGAAAGGAAATGGGGATCTTGGTTTTTATGCAAGCTTTAAAACAGACGAAAACTGGGTGATCAACAGCGGTATCGACTTTTCCGATACTACACAGGTATTGAAGTGGTTTAAAACAGAGTACTCTGAATGGAGTCCAATCTGGGATGAACTTTTTGAAAATGCGACGGCTCCTTTTATTCCACGCCTTATTTATTATATGCCTTTGGATCAGACCTGGGAAGCCCAGCCCAATATAACGCTGATAGGAGATGCCGCTCATGTAATGCCTCCATTTGCAGGGGAAGGTGCCAATATGGCTATGCTGGATGCTCTTGAATTGAGTGAATATTTGACGGATAACAGCTACTCTTCTTTACAGGATGCTATTTCTGACTACGAAAACAATATGCGCAAGAGAGCTGCTATTGCCACACAGGAATCCCTTGAAAACGGAGAGCGAATGCATTCTGAAAAATCATTAACAACCATGCTTGATTTTTTTAATGGTCATTTAAATTCATAATAAGCAAAAGGCTGCCTCCAATCAGAGACAGCCTTTAGTTAAATAAATCTTTTTTCTCTCCGCTTTTAGATCCTGATACGGAGATTCATTCCTGTTTTTTATTTTTTAATTAATTTGGTGTTATAAGTGTTTTTGTCATCTTTTATTGTGATCACATACATTCCTTTTACCAGTGAAGCAACATTGATTCTTTGTCCGTCAAGTTTTCCTTCCTGAACAAGTCTTCCGTCTGCACTATAGATTTTGTAATCAGCTTTACCCTTTAGGTTTTTCACTTCTACAAATGTATCTGCCGGGTTAGGATAAATGGATATTTCTGATGATTTTGTATCTATCGCTTCTCTTACAGCCAGCGTACCTGCTGTAATTTTTACCGGAAGATCCAAAATGCCACCCGCCTGGCTTGCCAGCTCACCACATGTATTAGCTAGAGCTGCCGTTGAAAACTTACCAATAATCCTCATTCTTAATAATTTATCTCCAGCATATGATGTAGCTGGAACGGTAAAGGTATGATCTCCAAAATTCACCAGTCCTTTCGGTGCTCCTCCTGATATACTGCTCACTCTTTCCGTAGCTTCAAACACTCCATTTCTGTTATAATCAATCCAAACAGAAACATTTTCATTGGCTGCAGCAACTACATTCACAACCGCAGGCTTTAGTGTGTAAGAATTGCCCTGAACAAGATTAATTATTTTAGAGGAATCCTCACTTAAATCTATAAATGACCTTGCAACACCATTGAAATAATCCAGATTCGATACTTTAGCAGCTACAATTGCAGCATAATAAGGTGAACCTGAATTCAATATACAATAATCAACACCTGTCTTTAATCCTTTTGTTTTAAAGGTATAATTATTAGAAAAAGCTCCAGCAGCTGAATTAACTACAGCAGCTACCTGTACTTCATAATCCGTTTCGTCTTCTAAGTTATTCAGTACCAAAGAATTTGCCGGACTAGTAGCATTAGACCAGTTTACAGTCCCTGCTTTTCTATAATTAACAGAATAAGTAGCTCCCGGAACACTGTTCCATGAAACTCTTGCTGTTGTTTTGAAAACTTCAGTATCTATGGTAGAAATACCTGTAGGTGCTGACGCAGAAGATGTAGGAGCACTTCCTACAGTAACAGCAGGAGACACTGCATAAAATATATTCCCAATGGCTGATACTCTTAGTTTAACTGTTCCACTTAGATTACCCGGCATTTGTACATTATAACTTCCGGTATTGGGTGCTGCCGCAACCAGATCTGTCCATGTAACTCCGTTATTTGTAGTATAATCAATTTTTACACTGGCTGTATTATAAGGAGCGGCGTTGGTATTGGCAGCATCCCAATATATCGTGTTCATCGCATCATTATACAACACAGAAGATGCCGTAAGCCCATTGAATTTGAAAGGGCCATCATCTTTTACGGTAACGGTCGTTGTGGAGCTGGAGACCATAGAACGTTGTGGATTTTGATCTCTTACTGTCACGGCATAATTCAATACGCGAGGAATATAAGATACGGTTTCCCAACTTTGCTTGTTGGTTAGTGATCCGTTCATCACAGTTTCTAACTTAGGGAAATATCTTCTTCCGTCAGCTGTTCCGGGAATGGATCTTGTCAACGCTCCTTTAGGATTATATCCCCATCCGCTGTCTCCTGAAATGGTAGAAAATCCATCTGTACTATCATTTTGCTCCCACGTATAATTCACAGAATCATTTTCTGCATCTGTAGCAGAAGCTTCTAGATAGTAAGCAGTTCCTTTAGGAATATTGTAAGCCACCAAAGGATTAATAGCAGGAGCTGTATTATTAGTGATATTTTGTGAAACCCCACAATTAAGTTTATTTTCTAAATTAGTCAATACCTGATCAATTGATTTGTAATGGAAGTAACCATCCGCATTAGCCTGAACATTATCATAGGTAATCCCGGCATATCCCATAATGGTTGTTCCTCCTCCGGGTTCTACATTCGCTCCTTGATTAGCATCCGTAACCGAGGTATTTGAAAATGTATGATTAGCTCCCAGCTGATGCCCCATTTCATGAGCCGCAGTAAAGTCAAAAACATCTCCTACTGGTACAGGCCCTTGTGTATAAGCTGATCCTTTTTGTTTATCTGTATTATTAGCAGGATCTATACAGACAATACCGATTCCTCCTGCATTTCCGCTTCTTTCTGCATTTTGATTAAGAACATGTCCAATATCATAATTGGCATTTCCTACTACAGAAGTAAGTGTTTGTTGTAACTGAGTATTTAAATCATTACTATAAGGATCTGCTGCTGCATCCAGATAGATAAGCTGCGGAAGGTTCAGAACCGTTAAATGAGCTCCAAAATCACGTTCGAAAACACCATTTATACGAGTCATTGTATTATTCATTGCTGCCAGAACAACCCCTTTTTTCACATCGTCAGTAGCATTGGCAGGAGTTCCTGCTGCTGTTAATTGATATTGACTGTATTCTCCGGTAACAGACAATGCCATTCTGAAATCTCTGTATTTTGTATTCGTCGGCCTTTGGGTAATTCCTACTCCTGAAAGCAATTTTTTACCATTTGCAACCAGTTTCCCAATATCTTCAATATGCTTCTCTCCGGTCTCACATATAAAGCCATGCTCTCCACTTTCTTTTGTTTTGTAGAAAACACCATACGTTTGTTTATCGGCGCTTATAGGCTCTATAAATTGAAATACTCCATCTTTGATGATCATAGACTGCATATCTGTAGGAGAAGTACTGAATCTCAAATATTTAGAAGCATCATCTACTCCAACTCCTACATAAGAACCTAGCTGGTATCTGTCTACCAGAGATTTATCCATCACCGGGTTGCTATAAACCGCAAATTTTTCAATTTTTCCTTCTACCGTTGGTAAAGAAATAATAACAGGTCTTGCATTTTTCCCTGTTTCTTCAGCATTTCTAAGTATTTCTCTAAGAGACTTCAGGTCTACTCTGTAAGAATGTTGTACTTCTACCCCTTCTCTTATCTGCGAAGTTTTTTGAGAGACAGACTCCCATCTCTGAGCATTAAAAACGGTAAAACAAGATGCTAATGCACAAACAAATAAAATTCTTTTTTTCATAGATTTATTTAAAGTATTATTGTGAATAAGTGTAATTGATGTGATTTAGAAAGATTACATATGAATGAATTGATGAATGGCAGCGCCCCAAACAGAAATTACTATAAATCAATCAAAACATGTATTTATATGAATATTTCACAAGCAAAACTATCCAAAAAGCCATATATATTCAATTAATTAGAAAAAAACATGATACTACACAGATACAACACAAACGTAAAGTATTAACTTACAATAAATTATAAAATCTTCGTATTTATTCAAAATAAAATTGAAAAAAGTACTCCCTTAAAAATCTAATCCGAAATACAGAATAATAAGCTCATTCTAAACGGTGCAACATAGTGCCCTACTGAACAGAGAGATTAAGATGATCGATGAAAAGCGGCGTATTAGTTCATCATTAGCTTGCATTTATATGAATTAACAAGCCTTATTCAACAAGAAATACAAACAACTGAATACCAATTTATTAAAATAAAAAACAGGTAGTGTAGTACCTGTGTAGTAGAGTTTTTTTTCTCATTCCCATTATAAATTTTGATATTTGACCACAAGAGACCCACACAAAATCCGAGTGGTGAAAAGAGAATATTTCGAATACTGTCTGACCTGATGTGTCAGACAGTTTTTTTTTGAATTATTTCAACGTATCAAAAAAAAGATAGATATCAGTTTCTCCCGGAATATTGAGTCTTTTTCTAATCCTGTATTTTTTCTGTTGGACGGTTCGGTGCTGAACCAGAGTATAGCTTGCTATTTCCTTAGAGGTAAAATGAAGTTTCAGCATGGCGCAAAAAACCAGTTCAGAACTTTCAAGACCCGGATTAATTATTAAAAGCTGATCTATAAACCCAGGATAAACTTCTTTGAAGCGGTTGAAAAACTCGGGATCATTATTTTTACCTAGTTCTATAATCTCTTCCTGCTTGTTATCATTCATCTGGATTTTCAGGTTTTCCGCTTCTATATCAAGCACTTTTTTTCTTTTTCCCAATGCACGGATAATACTCCAAGCATATATTCCCAATAGAGAAAGGGCAACAATAGACAAAAAAATAATCCTATATATATACTTTCTTTTATTATCTGTATCTTCCTGGGCATTGGTAATAAATGCCTCCATATCCTGATTAATTGTAGCCAGCAAAGAGGTATTGGTTTTATAATAAGCATCAGTATATGCCTTCAAATAAAAGTATGCTTTTTCTTTATCTCCTATACGTTCATATAATGTTCTGAGATCATTATAAATATATTTACCATAGTAGGCATAGATCCGTTTTGTTTTCTCATTGATTTTTAATGCCTTTTTAAGAGCTTCTTCCGCCTTATCATATTGTTTATAGGTAAGATGATATTCTCCCATAATTGTATTGGCGTACAACGCTATCCCATCTTCTTTACCTCTTTCATTGGCTTTATCATAAGCAAGGGTTACATATTTATAGGCTGAGTCCCTATTTTTATGCATATAGACATAGTCACTTATAGCACAGTCTGTAAGGCCGGTATCATCTAATTTTTTTGCCTTATGAAAATAGTAAAGCGCTTTTCCGTAATCTTTTTTTTCAATAAGGTAAAGGGCCTGTCTGAAATATATACTGAAAAGAAGATCATTTTTGAGTTCTGATGTATCGCTTTTATGGATGAAGTCCATTGCTTCATTATTATATTGAAAAGCTTTATCCAGCCTTCTGAGTTCTACGTTGAAACGGCCATAAACGTTATAAAACCTGGCTTTATGTATATTATCTTCCGAATGATCAAGGATTTCTTTTGCATTATCAAAAAGAATCTGGGCCTTCTGATAGTTTTCCAGTGAGATATTAAGCTCTGCCAGATTGATATAGCAAAGCGCCTTTCCGTCTGCATAATTTAGCTTATCAGCCTGCTTATAATATCTTTTATTAAGATTGATTAAAGAATCATATTCTCCCGCAAGCCTGAATTTCTCATTCTGCTTCAGCAAAGAAACATCAAATTTCTTTTCCACCTCTTTATTAGAATGAGAATGGCAAGAAACCAGAATAATAAGTAAAACAGAAAGAAAAATACGCATCATGTGTGTCTCTATTTTAAGCTAAATTTCTGTACAAAATATAATCAACAATAAAATCTCTTCATAAAACAGAATCCTGCTGCTTTTATTGTGACTCATTTATTGATTATGCTAAATTTTTAAAAAAATCATAGATATCGGTTGTTCCCGGGATATTCAGTCTTTTCCTGATCCTGTATTTTTTCTGTTGAATAGACCTGTGCTGTACGAAAGTATAGTCTGCAATTTCTTTGGATGAAAAATTCAGTTTTAACATCGCACAGAATGCCAGTTCTGAATTTTCAAGATCTGGTTTGATCTCCAGAAGAGCTTTTATAAAATCAGGGTATAGCTCTTTAAATTTTAACAAAAAAGAAGAGTCATTCCTTTTAGCAAGCTCAATCACTTCTTCCAACTGCTTTGTCTGGACATTATTTTTCAATTCATCTGTTTCTTCCTTTAGAGTATTCTTCTTCAATTTCAGAGTATTGATCATCTTTCGGACATAGGCTCCCGAAATGGTAATAACCGTGATAGACAATGCAATGAATAATGGGAGATCATTTTTATGCCAGTCCGATTCCTGCTTCATTTCCAGGATGAAATCTTCCGTAGCTTTATTCATCGCTGCAAATCGCGCTGTATCAAAACGCTTTTCTTCTTCCATATATTTCTTCAGATAAAAATAAGCCTTCCCACCATCATTTTTTTTCTTATACAATTCTGCAAGAGACTTATAGACCTCTTTTATATGTGAAGAATAAGTATGTCTTGTTTTAATATTAATTTCCAGTGCTTTCTTAAGTGCTTTTTCAGCCTGATCATTATTATTGACATCATTGTAGTAATATCCCATCGTGTAATAAACCCAAAGAGATTCCACATCAGTTGTTTTCTGGCTCATCATCTTTTCATCTGCGCGGGCAATATATATTCCTGCAGAATCCGGTTGATGGAAAAATAAATAGTACTGTGCGACCATACAATTGGTATACGCAGAGTTTTCCAGCATATTCGCTTTTGTAAAGCATTTTAAAGAAGTTCCTAACCAACCTTTCAAGGCATAGTAAATTCCTTTGTTGACGTACAATCTTGGAAGAAGTTTATCGGTAAGCTTCGTTTTTTTGGCCTGTTTTAAATAGTAAAACGCTTTATTGTTACATTCTATAGCCTTATCATTTAATTTAAGATGAGAATAATATTGGCCATAATCATCATAGAATGTTGCCTTATGGAAAGTATTTTCTGAGTTTTCCAGATCTTTTTCAGCTTTGTTGAAAAAAAAGCGGGCTTTTTCATAATTTCCTGCGGAGACATTTACCCCAGCCATATTCAGATAGCAAAGGCCTTTTCCTGCTTTGTACTTTATTTTACCAGCCTTTTTCAGATATTTTATATTAAGCCTGATTAGCGCTTCATATTCACCGGATAACTGCAGCTCTGAACTTTGAGTTGATAAAGAAATGTCAAAATCTTCTCTTTCCTTATCCTGAGAATCATGGCTGCAAGAAAGCATGCATAGGAATAATCCCATGCAGATTGTATAGGCTAGTATTTTATGTGTATTCTTTGACTGTATTTTCTTATTCTTAAAAAGAATCAAACTAATTTTTCCCATCATCACCGCTTTTCCCTAAATCTACATACCTACCTATCCATATTTCATTGAAATATGTTGATAAAAACCTATTATTATTTATTGTTTTCCCCAATAATGTGTTATAAATATACACAATTTATCATGCTTATTGCCAGATAAGCCTTTTATTTTACATAAAAGCAATATTAAAATAAAGTTAGCTATTTTCCCCTCAAACAGACATTTTTAAAAATTTCCAGAAAGTTTGTGTAGGATTTTTCTGATTAAAAAAAATGTATGTTGTATTCATAATAAGACTATATGAAATGAAAATTGTTACAAATGCATTGGTTTGTTTTAAAATTTTAATAGAACTATTTAAATTCCATCACTTCTATTAAAAAGAAATTCAAAATAATCCACATATTTGCAGTGGAATACCAATGAAAATGACAAACAAGATCACTCATAATGAATATTAGCTATCGAAAACTTCTTCCTGAAGAAAGTAAAAACTACCGAATCATCCGCCTGGAAAGCCTCGAAAAATTTCCTGAATCTTTTGGAGCAAACTATCAGGAAGCCCTGAATATTGAAAAATTCCGAATGGAAAACGACATTGAGGATCAGACCCCAGAAAGATTTGTGTTCGGTGCTTTTGCAGATCAGGAACTTATAGGGATCTGTACTTTTGTTAAAGATGAAAATAATACCGGAAATATTTATCAGATGTATGTAAAAAAAGAGTTTCAGGGAAGAAATATTGGTCAGGGTTTGATTGAGGCTGTTATTCACGAAGCCTGTAAAAAATTCAATGGTATTGCAATCATTTTAGAAGTTACTCCTGGAAATAATAAAGCTTACAACTTGTACAGGAAAATAGGATTTCAGGAAACAAGTGGAGATCACAGCAACAACATAATAATGAAATATGTTCTCTAACACTCTCCTCCACCTGTTGTTCTATAGATTGTGTGCTATCTAATAAGGAATAGTTCCCTTTCTTATCCTTAGAACAACCTTCTGAATCTGTGGTGAAATGAGAAGAATAACAATTACAACAACTACTCCCACAAGCATAAGATCATAATAGTCCCGAGTGGCACGAGCCCATATTTGCTGCCCTACCAGCTTATTAAAACACACTCCTGAAGCATCTTTTGCGGTATAGATATCACTGCCGGCATTTATTTAACAAAAAAGCCTCAACTTTCGTTGAGGCTTTTTTTTGGTGACCCGGCTGGGATTCGAACCCAGGACCCATACATTAAAAGTGTATTGCTCTACCAGCTGAGCTACCGAGTCGGCCACTTACTTTTTCAAGTAAATCCCTTTGTTTAAGGGACTGCAAAGATAGAAACTTTTTCTAAAATTCCAAATTTTTTCTCTGTATTTTCTCAGAAACTTTCATATTATTTTGAGTAAACAAAAACGATTTGCGCTTGATATGAAATTCAATCTGAATTTCTCTATTCTTAAGTCATTGTGTATTAATTTAATTCCTTCAGAAAACACAAAATGAAGATTCCCGTATCGTATTTTAAATAAATTAATGAAAATTTTACTTTTTAGCCGTAAGAGACCTTAATGCATCAGGATTACCAAAGAAGTGGGGCCTTATCTCCTTTTGTATTTTCTGCATAGTAAAGAGAAGGAAGAACATGGGAGAGATAAGTAAATTCGGTGTAACAATGCTCCATCAGTCCAAATCCAATTTCATCCGGCAACGGGTGATCACTGTCTGCAGCTAATGCTCCAAGGAAAAAATGACTTCTCAGCACACATCCCTGTGGTGTATCTCGGGTAACATGTACCATATACCCATCCAGGGGATCACCGTTCGCGTCTTTTGGAGTATTTTCCCCAAACCCTATTCTGGCATAGATTACTGCACTTACCTCATCGTTGTCATATGCCTTTTTTAAAATATCTGGATTAAAAATTTCCGCAGGATCATGAAACTTAATTGCAGCCGGTACCGGGGGAATATTTCCCAATGACTCCGTAGCATGTATGGTAGCTCCGATGTAATTCTCATTTTTGATCCATTTGCTGTCCCATCCGCTGTGTACCACATGATCATGCGGATGCCATAATTTTAGGTCTGCAGTTGTTTCAAAATAAGTAAACCACCAATCCAGCATCTTCCCTTTGCAGTGATGCATCACATTTCTCATTGCAATATGCAGCATTCCGTTTTCCAGTCTTTTGATACCGGCTTCCAGAGATATTGGTTTAGGTGATAAAAGAGCATTAATATCCTGAAACATTAGTTGTTCCGCTTCTTTTGTGAGTTCCATAATTCAGATATTTTTAGATTCATGTATTGATTCTTTAACCGTTAGGCTTTGAATCCTGACACAAAATTAAATCAGAGCTGTATAAGTTCTCTTGCATTATTTCCTAATCTAATGGTACAATTTGGAAATACGACAAAAACATGAAGAATATGCTGAATTCATAAAATCTACATTATGAAAAACTTGAAAAGACAGAATAATCTTACATCCCAATAGTCTGGTTTCTAAAATCTTCAGGGGTCTGCCCTGTCATATTTTTATAAAATCTGGAAAAATATGCAGGATCATCAAAACTCAGATGGTATGCAATTTCTTTTATCGTGAATTCACTGGAAACCAGCATCCGATCTGCCTCTACAATAAGCCTTTCGTGGAGCAGCTGCGTAAGCGTTCGGTCCATTTTCTCTTTCAGAATCTGATTGATCCGTTTTTCACTGATCCCCATTTTTGAAGAATAAAAGTCCGCTTTTCGCTCTGTTTTGTAATATTCATCCATCAGCATAATGAACTGATAAACCCTTTTCTGGTTGACATCCTGATCTAAAAAATAATGTTGGTTGATGCGGATAAGATTTAATAAGAGAACTTTCAAAAGTGCTTTTAAAACCAAATAGGTTCCCATTGGATCATTATACTCTTTCTTTATCAATACGACCAGATGACTCAAGGTTTCTGCCGTATTACGGTCTATTGAAAAACCACTAAACTGCCCATGCATATTGAAAAGATTGAAGACATCCAATGCATATTCTTTGTCATCCTCTTCCAGATAGTCTCTTTTAAAAGAGAGTATACAGCCTTTTTTATCTTCCAGATCTAATTTTGTAAAACGATATGGAGGAATGAGATAGATGTAATTATTCCCTTCACTCCTATCACTTTCATCCCCGGTATGATCTTTTATCCAGATCATTTCAAAAAAATGGGTCCGCTGAGAACTTTGAAAATAATGATCAGGGCAATGAGGCAGCTCAAAAAAGATAAATTTCAATGGATCAATCTGGTGAATGAATTTCATATTCCGCGCAATTTGCCTACAAAGATACCGTTATACACTGCCTGAAACGATGATAAAGGACTAGATTTTCAACCAGCAAAACCTGAATCAGATTTCAAGGATACTTTCTTTACCTATCCGGCCTGGAAAAAGATATTCCGGGAAGATAAACAATCGAAGATATAAAAGACCATTTTATAAGGCAGTCATAAAAGCAAATATTCCAAAAAAAACACCTGGGGAATTGGCAACCACAATCGGCCAATCTCTTTTTGGCTTTTTAATAAAGCCGTAGATAACCCAAAGACTACAGTTGATGGCAGCAACCAAAGGCTGGAGCCAGTCTCCTTTATCACCATTTAAATTATGAGATATCTGTGGGATATAAGAAAAATACATAGCCATTGCCGTAACGGTAGCTACCCATCCTAATATTTGCATTACTTTTTCATTCATAATTATCCTAGTTAAGTAGCATCCAATAATTGAAATTATTATGCCAAGCAATCAAAGCTGGACAACAAATTTATCACACAAACTAATCTGCCGCCGGCCTATTTACCTTCATAAGAATTACTGAAAAAGAGGCCAGTAGGAACAAAATCCCTGCAATTCTGATTGCATCAGCAGGATTACTGCCTAATATATATTTGTAAAAAGCTCCGAAAGTCAAGGTCTGTATCAGCATAGGAATAACGATCATCATATTAATCACCCCCATATAAACTCCCCTTTTGTTTGCTGGGATAGATGGAGATACCATAGAATAAGGAAGTCCCATCATGGCCGCCCATCCAATTCCAAAAAGGACCATCGGTAATAATATTATATATTCATTGGTGCAAAGCGGTAATACCAGTAATGATATTCCTGTTGCCAAAAGACAGAAGGCATATACATTTTTGGCAGAAAACTTCAGAGCGAATGGAATCAAGAGAAGTGCTGATATCATTGTAATGAAATTATAAAATCCATTCATCAGACCTGTCTGCCCAACAGCTTGTTCCACAAGATGAAGTATATTTTTGGCCCAGAGCAGATCATTCTGAGGCACTGAAAAGCCATTTTTCGACAGCTCAACAAACCGATTGGCTCTTTCTTCATCAATTTCGGAAACATGGTACAGGGTCTGCTTGATCATAGGTGTGGCAAACTGCCAGTAACAAAAGAGCGCATACCACTGAAATAAGTAGACCAGTGCCAACTGCCAGAGTATTTTCGGCATATTAACAATGGCTTTGAAAATATCGATAAATGGTGTAAATACTGTATCATTTTCTTTCTCAGCTTTTAGTTGAATAAGTTCTTCGTCTGTGGGAGGAATTTCCGGTGTTTTGTACACAGACCACACTACAGAAGCAACGGAACAGAAAGAACCTAAGAAAAATGAATAATAAACCCATGTGGGTATACCTCCTGATTCTGAACTGCCTCCAAAATATTTTTGAAAAATAAAAAGAGAAAGATTAGCCAGTGTGATTCCACCCCCTACAAACAGACTCTGCATCTGAAAACCATAGGTCTGCTGTTCTTCCGGGAGCTTATCTCCGATAAAAGCCCTGTAAGGTTCCATAGCCGTGTTATTGGCTGCATCCAGGATCCATAGAAGCCCTACCGCCATCCAAATCGAAGAACTGAATGGAAAAACAAACAATGCCAGACTACACAATATAGCTCCCAACAAGAAGAAAGGCTTCCGGCGTCCCCATTTTACACTCCATGTTTTATCACTTATTGCTCCTATCAACGGCTGAATAAGCAATCCCGTAACCGGGCCTGCCAGATTGAGGATTGGAAGCTGATCTGCGTGAGCCCCCAAAAAAGAATACAGCGGATTCACAGCAGTCTGCTGCAATCCAAAGCTATACTGAATTCCAAAGAAACCAACATTCATATTCCATATCTGCCAAAAACTCAGTCTCGGTATTATTTTCTTATTCATAATTTATGACTTTACAATTTGATAGTTCTTATCAAGTATCATATTTGCCTTTTGTTTGAACTGAAGGATGATGTGGTGTTCAATATCCAACACTTTTTCAACGAAGTCACTTTGCTCATCCCGGTTTCTTTTCATTCGGTTTTCGTAAGTATCTTGATAATCACGGTCAATGAAAATACTGAAATCAAAGTCATCAATATTCAATATATAAGTTCCTTCAATAATAAGAACCTGAATATCTTCTATTTCAAGAATTTCTTCCGTAATAGAATTTTCAGCATAATGAACAAGAGGTTTTGAAATAAAGGATTTTCCCTCTTTAAACTGCTCTATGTTTTCCTGAATCCTATCCAAATGAACTTCATGTATACCTACATTATCCAGGCTTTTCTGTCTGTTCTCATGATTGCTTTTCGGAGGAAGTCTAAAGTAATCATCCATCTGTATCACCAGGCTCTTGATGCCATTTTTCTCCAAGACATTTTTAAGAGCAAAGGCCGTGATTGACTTTCCACTGCCGCTTTCGCCGCAAATCCCTATAGCCCACTTTTGGGTATGATCAAACGTTTCCTTTATTATTTTGTAAATATTTTCAGCCGTATCCAAATGTTTCAGCTCCAAATTAATAACATCTCCAATCATCTTTTAATCCGTTTTAAAAAATAAATAATTCTTGTTGTAAATCGTCCTGATTTTTATCTTTATATCTTCATCAAAAGATAGCCTGAAGCCGAAAAACACAGGTGATTTGTCCCTGAAGGGATGAGCTTATCTGTAGAATAGTATTCTCTGAAACTGGCCCCTTTCTCTGTGAGAAGCTTTTCATATTGATTGACAATTTTTAGAGATATTTCATGATAATTTCTTTTCTTCAATCCCAAACAAAGCCACCCAAGGTATATAGGCCAGGATCCACCGTTGTGGAAATGATAAGGCTGATTTTTGAAGTCATAACTATAATTGTTTTCCAGTAAATTCCAGTCTGTAGTATTTGGAAATACAATGGGATAAAAAACAGGCAGCATCCAATGCCCAAACTCCAGACTCAATTTTTCTAAAAAATGAGTGAAAGCATCTAAATCTAAATCAAAACCTAAAAGAACCGCTAAAGCATTTCCAGCGAGATCAAATCTTTCATCATAGCCATTGGCATTCAATGATGCCCATAAATAAGGCTTGTCATTTGCTTTTTGATATGCAGTCTCATGATATTTTGCTGTTTGAGAACTATTTTTCCTGAAATTATTTTCTATCAGTTTTTTTGTGGTTTCAGCGAGAGATTTTAAACTTTCATCCTCATATAATTCTGCTGCTCTTTCTAAAGCCCAATAACGGAGTACATTATCATAGAGAACATATCCCGAAGTGATATATTCATCTGCCCAATTCCCTCCCAACGGGCTGTATAGCAAACCTCTCTGATTGAATTCCCATGTTTTTAGACAAGAAAAAGCTTTATCTATTTTTTCTTTTAAAGTTGCTTTCAAATTTTCATCTCCAGAATACATGATATATTCACAAGCTCCTATGATCCACCAAATCGTGGCATCTGTTCTACCTACCAGTGTTCCGTAACTTGCCTTTTCACCATCAACATTTGAAGGAATCTGGCCATTTTCAGCCTGATGCGCTGAAAGTGTTTTTATTGATTTTTCCAAACCATCCACGATGTTTTTATTCTTAATTAAAACCCCTGTAATACCCGTCATCATAGAATCTCTGGACCAGACTCTTGCATAATTATCTTTTCTTTCAGAAGAGGCAAGAATCCCTTGCCCGGAGATGGACTGCTCTATAACCTGTAAGGCTTGTTGTGTAAACATATATGATAGAATAAGTTTTTGTATATAATGATAATAAATGTTTCTAATAAAGTTTTATCACCCGCTTAGAAGTCAAACTTTACGCTTGCTCCAAAGGTTCTTCCCGGCAATGTTCTTGCTCTGACTATTCCATTGGTTCCCTGTAATGATCCCTCTTCTGCTTCTGTAATGGCAAGCGCATTGAATATATTGTTGGCATTGACATTCAGTGTCAAATTATTCAATACTCTATACGAAATGTATGGATTTATAATTACATAACCCGGCATAATCAGCTTATTGCTATCCTGAGTAAACGCTTTTGTAGATCCTATGGCAAAGAAACCCAAGCTCAGCTTTTCAATATTCACATTCGGGTTGAATGAATACATGAATTTTGGAGTTCTTCTCGGCATATTTCCTATGATAGTCGGATCAATTGCATTTTTAATTTCAGCGTGGGTATACGTAAGGCCTGCCTTGATGTCAAAATTTTTATTGATTTTATAGAATCCGTCGAACTCAATTCCCCACGACTGGTATTTATTTTCTGTTCTCAGCTGGGTAGTTGCTTCATAATTGGCCTCAATGGTTCTTGCATGAAAAAAGGTCGTATTCAGGAAATAATTAGCTCCCCTTACTTTATAACCGGCTTCAATCTGATTGAGTTTATTCACCTTTACAGCATCTAAAGCAGGATCATCATTATTGGTATAATTGTATCCTGCAAAAAGGATTCTGTCGGCAGAAGCACTTCCTCCCTGGCTTACTCTGGCAAAGACTGCATGATGGGCATTAAGGGCATAGTTGGCACCCAATGAATACCCGAAAATTCCATATTTATAATCCACGGGAACAGTTCCGTCTACTACCGCTACTGAAAGTTCAGGGGTTTCAAGAATTCCGTTTTGATTCACATCAATGGTGCGGGTTGTATTTTTTGTTCCGGAAAAGCTTCCCGATACATTTCCAAAATCATATCTTGCTCCAAAATCCAGGGTTAAATTTTCAATAGGATTGAGTTCCACCTGAGCATGGGGTGCGATCACCGAATATTTGATATCATAATTTCTGTTGACACCTCCCCACTCCGGAACACCATAATGAAGAAGCCCATGATCTGTAATTTTGGTTCCTGTATTGCTTACAATATCCACCAGTCTGGCATTGTTATCAGAAACTTCCATCAGGTAAGTATTCCAGTTCCATGATAGGTTGATATTTTGTCTGCTGTTGTAAACCCCGGCATTAAGTTTTGCTTTATTCCATTTTTTACTGATATTCAAATCACTGAAAAAGTTGTTGAGATTATTCAGTTTGGTATTGAACAAAACTGTTTTCATATATTTTGCATTACTGTCTACAGGCGTATTGGTTCCTGCGTATACTGCGCTTCCATATCCAGCAACAGATTCCAGAATTTCAGACTTGCTGCCTACGGAAGCTGGGAAAGGGGCTAAAAACTGACCGTCATTGGCGGCATACCTTGCTTTGGCATCTAACTTCCAACCAGAACCAAAATCATAATTAAATTCCAGTCCTACTGTTTTGGATACAGAATGCATTCCATCACGGATATCGCTTTTCAGAATCTGCCCATTTCCTCCAAAAGTAATATCATTTTTGAAGTTAGAAGATTGTAATGCCCCCGTTAAGATATTATAATTGCTCAGAGAAGTATAATCCGGATTGGAGTCTGAACCCGAAACGGCAATAGGCATCGGCATATAGGCAGCCGTCCGGTCATCAAGATATTTACCATAAATTCTTACACTTCCTTTTTCAAACTTCTTTAATAAAGACAATCGAAATTGTCCTCCATTATTAGAGGTATATCCTGTTTTTCTTGGACCGTCTCCTCCTCTGTAAAAACCCCCTATTCCAATATAAAAATCTTTCCCCAAAGGAGTTCCATAATCAATATCGGTTCTGAAGTTTTTATAATTCAGACCGACCTGCTGCATAATGCTACCCCCTGCCTTTTCACCTGTTTTTGTAATAAAGTTGATAATACCCGCTGGTGAGTTGGATGCAAAAACGGATGCTGAACCTCCTCTCAGTGCCTCAACCCTAGATACAAAAGAATCGAATCTGGTAAACTGATCCTGTGTTCCAAATGCAATATCTCCAAACTGCATTACCGGAAGCCCATCTTCCTGGATCAGCAGATATCGTGATCCCCCGGCAGAAACAGGAACTCCCCTTACTGTAATATTCGAGTTCCCTTCACCTCCTGAAGATTCAGCACGGATCCCCGGAATCGTTCTAAAAATTTCGGCAGTTGTTCTCGGTGAAGCATTGATAATATCTGCCTGTTTTAAGGTTGAAATTGAAGTACTGGTCTTGATAGAAGATTTAGGATTAGAATTACCCGTAATGACTACTTCGTCTATCACCTTATCTTTGGCTGATAGTGTATCATGAACGGTATTCTGAGAGAGCATAAAAGCTGCTATATTCATTGTCCCGAAAATCAGTAATTTCTTTATTACTTGTGATTCCATAGCATTTTTAGATTTTTGTTATGTCTCAAAAGTATTTTTTTTAGGGTCTTAAAAAATGATTTTTAACGGGGTGTTAAGAGTATATTAATTTCAAACGTTTGCGCAAACGATTGCAGTGGATAACTTTATTTAAAATTAACTTTTCATTAACAAATTAGCTGTATTTATTTAACAAATATTAACAAAATAATATCGCGTAATTATTCTTATTTTCTCCCGATAATTAACATTGAACCATCAGAATGAAAAGAACAACCTTAAAAGACCTTGCAAAGATGCTTAATATTAGTCCTTCAACAGTGTCCAGAGCATTGAAGGATCATCCTGATATCAGCAGTTCTGTAAAACTTAAGGTGAAGGAAGCGTCTGAAATGTTTAATTATATTCCCAATGATTTTGCGATCAGTTTTAGGAAAAAATCTTCTAAGGTAATTGGCCTTATTGTTCCGGAGATCTCCATGTTTTTTTTACCCTCCATTATTAATGGTATTTCATCGGTTCTGAATAAAGAAGGTTACCGTTTTTTTATATTATCATCGGATGACTCTTATGAATCTGAGAAGGAACATATAGAAACCTGTATCAATTCAAGGGTAGATGGTATTCTCATTTCTTTTACAAAGGAAACAAAAGATGATGAGCATTTAAAGAAATTGAAGGAAATGGAAATTCCAGTCATTATTTTTGATAAAACGATTCCCCAAAGTAGTTTTGAATCTGTAATTTTTGATAATATAAAAACAACTGAACAATGTGCAGAAAAACTAATTGATCATGGCTGCAAAAATATACTGGCTATTTTTGGTGATGAAAATCTTGAAATCACACAAAGCAGACTCAAGTCTTTTGAAAAAAAAATCCAACAGTCTCCCTCTATCCGAATGGAGATTATATTTTGTAAATCGGCTGATATTGTAAAGCAGAAATTAGATCTATTATTAGATGATGATTCATTTGATGGTTTCTTTGCGATGAGTGATGAAACGCTGATGGGCCTTCACAGCTCATTGATCAAAAGAAATCTTAACAATACCAATAAAAAAGTGGTTGCTATAAGCGAAGGAACTCTTCCGAAATATCTGGATGAAACTTATGAATATCAAATCAATGATGCGTACAGAATGGGGACATTTGCCGCTACAAAATTGATGGATGCAATAAAAAAAGTAAATCCTGATTACCCAAAAGGTCTTGGCAATTGTTATTACTTATAGTCTTTGTTCTATTATTGATTATTGGATAAAAGCTAGCTTTACGCAACAAAAGAAAGGTTTTGTGTTTAATTTTCACCAAAAAACTAGAATTTAATAAAAACAGTTTTTGAATATCTAAAACTAGGCTCATATTAGAACCTATACCACTCATAAATAACAAGCTGAAAACAAATAAAAAAAAGACATTCTGAGAAGAATGTCTTTTTAGTGACCCGGCTGGGATTCGAACCCAGGACCCATACATTAAAAGTGTATTGCTCTACCAGCTGAGCTACCGAGTCGGCCACTTTACTTTTTCAAGTAAATCCCTTTGTTTAAGGGACTGCAAAGATAGAAAAACGCTTCTTAAATCCAAATTTTTCCACGCTTTTTTATGATAAAATTTTCACTAAAAAAGTCAAACATCTGTTTATAAATAAATTACACTTCCTATTTTTTTCAACAAAAATTACAGAAATAAAGGATAGATGACTAAAAATGGAATTTTCGCTGGCTCTACTGCTTTATAATTGCTTCATCACTCTAGTATTTTAAGGATTAAAATTTTTGGATAAATACCTTATTCTTCCGGCCACTCACAACATCGCAGGACAAAACGGTTTTTCATGACCTTCGTCAGATTTAAAAAAATAAAAGAGTTATTTGTCTTTTATTAAAAATCTCTTTGTACCTTTGTCACATAAAATCAGAAAAATGTTTTCAAAAACCTGTGAATATGCTTTAAGAGCTTTAATCTACATTGCCCAGCAGTCTAAAAATGGCAGCAGGGTCGGGATTAAAGATATTGCAAAAAGCATTCATTCACCGGAACATTTCATCGCCAAAATTTTGCAGGATCTCAGCAGAAAAGGATTTGTACAATCTGCCAAAGGCCCGAACGGTGGTTTTTATATGGATCAGAAAAACCTGAATAGCTCTATTGCTGATATCGTAAGAGAAATAGATGGTGATAAGCTGTTCTCAGGGTGTGGACTTGGACTTGACCAATGCTCAGAAATTCATCCCTGCCCGCTTCATGATCAGTTTAAAAAAATCAGACAGGATCTGCGCATTATGCTAGAAACCTCTAAAATTCAAATGTTTGTTGATAATCTGGATTTAAAATTAACCTACCTGAAGGTTTAAAAAAAAATTTAATTAAATAAAAGATAAAAAGATCTTTTAATATTAAATAGATTAATATGAAATTATACCTTAAATACCCCACATTATGAAAACACAATTGCTAAAAACGCTCATTATTCCGGTGCTGTCATTCGTTTTATTTTCCTGTTCCAAAACAGAAACCACTCCAATCCCACAGCCTGACCCTACCGCTCTGCAGACAGCCCCATCCCCCGTAGAAGCTCCTCCGGCTCCTGTCGTAATACCGAATCCAACAGGGGATAAAGGGTTACAATTAATTCAGGAAACCGACTGTCTTACCTGTCATAAGGTGGATTCAAAATTAATTGGACCTTCTTACCAGGAAGTTGCTGCAAAATATACAGACGCAGATCTCGATATGCTGGCACAAAAAATAGTTGATGGAGGTAAAGGTAATTGGGGAGACATTCCGATGGCTCCTCACACAGGATTAAGTAAAGAAGACGCCAAGCTAATGGTAAAATATATCCTGTCACTCAAAAAATAATCAAAAACAAAAAGTATCATATTATGAACACAAGAACAGACTTTATAGGAAATATGGTGGCTGAAGATTTCAGAACAGCTGCCATTTTTAAAAGACATGGCATTGATTTCTGCTGTAAAGGAGGAAGAACTATTGAAGAAGCCTGCAGCAATAAGAAACTTCCGCCTGAAAAGATTTATGAAGAGCTGGAAGCATTACCCAAAAATGAAGGCGCATCAATAGACTTCAACAGCTGGCCTTTAGATCTGCTGGCAGATTATATTGAGAAAACCCATCACCGCTATGTGGAGGAAAAAACTCCGGTTTTACAAGCTTTCCTTGAGAAACTATGCAAAGTTCATGGAGAGAGACATCCGGAACTCTTTGAAATCAATACTTTATTTAATGAATCAGCTCACGATCTGGCAGCTCACATGAAAAAAGAAGAACTCATCCTGTTTCCTTTTGTAAGAAATATGATGAAGACGAAAATATCCGGTGGATCTCTGCAGCAACCCGTTTTTGGAACAGTGGAAAATCCTGTTCATATGATGCAGCACGAACATACAGTGGAGGGTGACCGTTTCAGAAAGATTGCAGAAATCACTGATGAATATCTTCCTCCAGCAGATGCCTGCAACACGTATAAGGTTGCTTTTGCGATGCTTCAGGATTTTGAAAATGATTTGCATAAACATATTCATCTCGAAAATAATATTCTGTTTCCGAAAGCTATCCGACTGGAAAAAGAGTTTACTGCTGTCCTTTAAAAATAGATAACAAAAAACAGGCTGTCTCAAAAGTCAAATAATTAAACATTATTTATATGAGACAGCCTGTTTTTTCACATATCGTTTACTGCGTTGCTTTCATCATGGCATTGGTTATTTCAATTTCTTTTTTTCTGGAGTAGGCAGAGTCAAAAGGCTCCATCACATTGAATAAATATTGATAAAAAGGAGCAATCTGTCGGACATTTTCAGATTCCTTCATGGCTTTTTCTTTACCCATTTGCTGTAATCTATTTACAAAAGCATTGAATTTTTTGTCGATCGGTGTAACAGATTTCAAAACATATGAATACGCTTTTTCGTTCTGCCCCAAAGTCTTGTAAGCATCCGTAACCGCTGAAACAACTAATGCATATTCCATTGGTTTGGACCTCATCGGTCTTTTGGATGCAGCCTTAAATGATGGGGAAAGGTTCTGATAGTAATCGTATTCTTCAAATATTCCTTTCTTGAGAGTTTCTGCCAACTGAAGGCCTTTCTGCTCCTGCCCCGCAACGATATATCCGGTTACCATTGAGCTTAATGAGCGTGGGTCGTTGTATTTCTCAACAGGAATTTCTTTTGCCGCAAGATCCAACAGCTCCAGGGCCTTAGCTTTCTGTCCGCTTACTACAAGTGCAGACACTGCTCTGCTTACGGACATCCTGTAGCCCAGAATATTTGAAGTAGCCGTTTCATCATAATGAATACTAAGGTCTTTAAAATTACCCCATCTGAAGTTTTTTACCACCTGATAAAGAGAATTGGCGTCTACCCTTCCTTTATCTCCATCCGGACTTTGGGGAGTATGAATAGGAACCAGCCTGTAACTGAAACCATCAAACTGCAGATATTCATCAAGATAAAAAATATTTTCACTGTCATACATTCCGCCTGATGAGAAATTCACAGATCGTTTCCAGTCGAAATTGGCCAGCATATCCAGCATCATCAGATTGCTTTTATAAAGGGTATTCGCCTCATAATTGATCATAATCTGATCCACTGCATTGGGAAGATCAGCTTTATTAATGATCCCTGATTTTACAGCATTTTCCTTATTTACAGGAAGGATAAATTTACTTACCGGAAGAATATTGTACTTTTCGTACTGTTTTTCGCCAAAATACATTTTCAATAGTTCATCCTTTGCGGATGATTTTAGCTTTAGGAATTTGATAGCATCTTTCAAAGTAAGAGAATCCTGAGTCAGATATTTTCTGAACTCCTGAAATTCTGTCTCGGGGGCTCCCTGTTCTTTCAACATTTGGAAAAACCCTTCCCAGTCTTCTTTTTTCATCAGATACACCTGATCATTTACGCCGTCTCTGTATTCTTCATGGGTCAACTCTCCCGGGATTCCCATAGCATTGTATGTTCTTCTTTTTACCTGATCGATACTCCATGGTGTGGCCAAAAGAGTAAAGTTGACTGTTTTTACATCATCCCTGAATCTTTCTGTTTCCTGGATTGCCCATACCGGAAAAGTATCATTGTCACCATAGATGAAAATAATATCGTTTTTAGGCAGCGAACGTAAAAATGAATACGCATAATCACGGGCTCCCGTTTTTTTGCTTCTGTCATGTGAAGTATAATTCTGGAAGCCCATCATAAAAGGAATTCCTAATAATATAATTCCCAAAACAATAGGGGCTGTACCGGATTTAAGCTTAGATTGAATTGTCCAAAGTATAGCTCCGGCTCCCAAACCGATCCAGATCGCAAAGGCATAGAATGACCCTACCATTGCATAGTCTCTTTCTCTTACTTCGAATGGCTTTACTCCAGTATAAAAGACAATTCCCATGCTTGTCAGAACAAACAATGAAAGGACGGCATAAAACCTTCCGAAATCTCTGTTTAGCTGGAAAAAGAAGCCAATCAAACCTAATATCAATGGAAGGAAAAAAAACTTTACGGTGCTTTCGTTTTTAAATTTGGCGGGCATATGATCCTGATCACCCAGCATTGCATTATCTATAAAAGAAAATCCTGAGATCCAGTTGCCATTGGTATTTTCCATATGTCCCTCAAGATCATTTTGTCTTCCTGCAAAATTCCACATCAGGTATCTTACAAAATAGTATCCGTTCTGGAAAGAGATAAAATAATCCATATTTTGAGCGAAGGAAGGGCGTTTTACTTTGATAAGATCGTAAGGTTTTACCTTCAGATAATCTTCTGCTGTGATAGAATCTCCTTCATATTTCGCTCTAAGCTCCTCAAAAATCCGTTTAGCCTCCGGATTGTCCGCTACATCAGCATTGTCATAATTGAAGGTAAAATCCGGAGCTCCATACAAAGAAATATAATTGGCAGTCACCTCTTTATCTTCATTGAACATCCTCGGCATAAAACTGATGTGGGATTTATTAAACACATAATTGAATCTTTCCCCGGTTTTTCTGTACGTTCCGGTTTTTTCATCTTTTTCGTAGATATCTCCAGTGACATCTCTTTTATAGCTTCCATCTTCCTCTTTTTCCAATCCATTTTTATCAAGAAATGCCGTGTAGTTCTGTCCGTAAATGGTAGGCCAGTCCCCATATTGTACCCTGTTGTAATAATCCCGCATTCCGATTGCGGTATCCGGGTCATTAAGGTTCATTGGAGGATTGGCATTGGCTCTGATAGGAATTACCAGCCAGCACGAGAAACCAATGATCATGTATACAAGAGATAAAACGATAGTCTGGTACAGCTTTCTTTTGGCTTTTCTGGCGTATTTAATCAAAAGATAACTGATTACGGTCATGAGAACAAACGCAACAATCGTCCCTGAATGGAAAGGAAGCCCCAGCCCATTCACAAAGAAAATTTCAAGTTTCCCGAACAAAGTCATGACCAATGGGAAAATAAATTTGAATACAAATGCAAGAATTCCTAATGTAACCAGATTGGCTATTATAAAACTCTTCCATGAAAAAGTATAGTTTCTGGCGTAATACACCAGACATATGGCCGGAATTGCCAGCATACACATCATATGAACGCCTACAGAAAGGCCTATTATAAAGAAAATAAGAATGATCCATCTTTCACTGTCACCTGCCTTATATTCGTTTTCCCATTTGGTGATAAGCCAGACCAACAGTGCAATAAACAGAGAAGCCATCGCATATACCTCACCTTCTACCGCTGAAAACCAGAACGTATCTGAAAATGTAAAGCATAAAGCTCCGATTACTCCGGCAAAGAGTATCGAAATCTTCTGAGATCTGGTAAGGTCTTCAAAGTCTCTATTTAAAAGCCGTCTTAAAAAATGGGTAATCGTCCAGAACAGAAACAGAATGGTAAAAGCACTGAATACTGCTGACATTGCATTAATTACAATAGAATAATTTTCTGAATTCCCCAATGCAAAAATACTTGCCACCGCCCCTACAATCTGAAATAAAGCGGCTCCCGGAGCATGGGTTACCTCCAATTTTACGGCTGAAGATATATATTCCCCGCAATCCCAAAAACTCAGGGAATGTTCTATGGTTGAGAGATACGTGATGAGCGCAACAGCAAAAAGGAACCATCCCACTACGGTGTTCCATTTTTTAAAAGACCAGTTTTTCATATACTATTTTTCAATATGTATATGACAACTGAAAAAAAGGGTTTATTACATGAAAGTTGAAAATATTATTTAAAATAAAAATATTGAGATGATAAAATCCAAAAAACAGCAAAAGCTTTAACTCAATTCAAGAAGTTTACAATGATACTGTATAAATAGATCAGGTGGTCTAAAATTTTAATACGTATTATTCAACCCTCCATCCAAAGGGATACTTGTTCCGGTAAGATAAGCGGCATATTCTGATGCCAGGAAGGCAACAAGATGACCATATTCCTCAGGCTGTCCGAATCTTTTCATTGGAATTTTATTTTCTCTCGCTTTTTTTATTTCTTCTGCCGGAGTACCGGTCTGCTGCGCTTCATGGGTAACGAGTTTTTTAATTCGCTCGGTATCAAAATACCCCGTTAACACATTATTTATAGTGATATTATGTTGTGCAATTTCACTGGAAAGAGTCTTTGCCCAGGCGATTACTGCAGAACGGATAGAATTGGAAAGAGCCAGATTGGCGATTGGTTCTTTTACCGATAGTGAAGAAACATTGATGATACGTCCGTTTCTCTGTTTGATCATATGAGGCAGAGCCAACAATGTTGTTTCGCAAACCGTTTTAAAAAGAAGATCAAATGCCTTCTGGTAATCATCTGCATTTTTATCAAGAGCCAAACCAGGTTCCGGACCGTTTGTATTATTAACCAGAATATCTACCGAATGAGTATTAAAATATCCTGCAATAATTTTTTTATAGCTTTCAATATCCGAAAAGTCAGCCACCAGATACTCGTGGTGCTGATTAGAATTGATTATTGGGAGTGAAGAAACAAAATCTTTCAATTTTGTTTCATTACGGGCCATAACGGTAACATTGGCACCACATTTTGCTAATTCTAGGGCAATTCCGGCTCCGATTCCCTGTGTAGCCCCACCTACTAAAGCATTTTTTGAAAAAAGTTGAATATTCATCCTGATAATGAGTATTGATTAATCTATATAAATGTATGAAAAGCTTTACTTCTAAAAAAATCTGTTTACAATAATCCATATCCCACTTTCTCAATACAACAAAGCACCAGTATAAACCAGTGCTTTAGTATTTGTGTTAATAGAATCTTTTTTGATTGATTAATGCCTTGGGAATATATATAGGATTAATCCCCAATTCGGAAAACAAGCATCTGGGTAGACGTCGCTGCTAAGCTCATTCCTATCCCTGAACAGTTACCTGACTGACCTCTACCGAGGTTGATCTGCCAGGTTTTGTTGGCTGGAACCGTAGTTGCATACGTAATGGTTCCTCCATGATTGGAAAGTGCTCCCTGCGAATGTGCTGCAGTGTTGTGAACTCTGGAAGTTGTAGCATTCAAAGGAAAATCTACAAAATAAGAACTGACTGTACATCCTGCAGCATTATGTGATGCTTCATAAACAAATGTAATCTGATACGTTCCCGCAGGAAAAGTGATGGTACTTGTACCTGCATTATAGGACAATCCTACAATAGAATTTTTTATAATAGTCATAGGTACTGCCAGTGATCCGCCTGCGCCCTGAGCCTGTAAAAAGTCAGTTTGGCCCGTTTCCAGACGGAAAACCGCGGGACTAGGAATAGATAACGCTCCTAATGTACCAATGTTCTTTACAACACCATTAGCATCAATCACCAACAGAGGGTCTGTGGTACTATTTCCTGTTCCAACTCCCTGCAGACGCAACGGATCTGTACCATTGATATGGAGCTTATTGGAAGGAACTGTAGTCCCTATTCCCATATTTCCTGCAGCGGTAACAGCCACATCATTGGCTTGTTGCGCTACTGACGGTATTCCAGTGGTGGGATTATCCTTTGCACCATCAATATTGAAGACTCCTTGTGGATTAGTGGTGTTAATACCTACCTGTGCACTTAAAAAAATACAATTACTTGCCAAAAGAAGTGAAAAATAGACGAGTTTACGTTTCATAATAAATTCTTTTTTAGTTAATATTTTAAAATTTTTTGGTGATATGAAGGTGATTGCTTCATTATGAATACCAATTCAATTAAAATCATCACCTTACATTTAACCAAATATAATGTATTTCACACAGAAGTGAAAGATTTTAAATGAAAAATAATTATTTATTTTTCTCAAAACACACACTATTACAATAAATTAGTAAAATATAGTTACCATAATCTATATTTCATTAAATACACACCATCATTAAAATTACCGCTATACTCTAAAAGAAATAATATCTTCCGTACCAGAACAAAGTCCATTAGTATTAGTAAAATTGAATGTTCATAGATCTTTATACTAATTCAATTAAAAGAAAAAAAGACCTTCAAAAGTTGATTTGAAGGTCTTTTTTTAATTTATATGTCTCATTTATTTTACTACTGTCGCTTCGAGCTCAACTTTTAAGGTTTCAAATAAGCCCGTTACTTCCAGCATTGTTACTGCCTGCTGGATTTTATGCTTAGCAATCCACTCCTGAAGAATGGGGAAATAAGGCCAAAGTTCTTCTGTAGAAGTTGTATAGATATTTAATCGGACAATCCCTTCACACTCATATCCTGCTGAGCGGATTAGTTCTTCCAGATTGGCAATGGCCTGTTCCAGCTGGGATTTCATATCCTTATCACTTGATGTTCCGTCAGGGTCAATAGCAGCCTGTCCTGAGCAATATAAAGTACTTTCAACATTTTTTACTTCTACAGCCTGAGAATAGCTTCTCTCATCCTGCCATTTCCATGGATTAATTATTCTTTTTTCCATTGTATTGAATTTGTTATAAGTTACTCTGCAAAATTGCAGAATAGATACAGCAAATCCCTGTGATCCGGATCACGATTATGGTGTGAGTGAAGTCACATTTTACAGCGACAGACGGCTTAAAGTTTCTCTGGATACGCCCAGATATGCTGCCAAAAGAGATTTCGGAACCCGCTGAACCAAAGAAGGATACTTTTTCAAAAGCTGGTCATAACGATCTTTTATACCTGTTGTCATCATTGAAATAGTACGCTGCTGAGCTGTAATGAATCCCATATAGGCTTTTTCAAGGAAGAAATGTTCAAGTTTTGGAAGCTGCGTACAGAGCTTTTTATAATCGTCTAACGTAAGACACAATACTTCTGTATCTTCAAGACATTCCAGAGACATCGTTGCCAGAGTCTGCTGATAGTAAGCCGGAAAATCTGTTTCCCACCAATCTTCCATGGCAAATCCGATAATATGTTCTTTTCCGGTTTCATCAGAATACACCAATTTCAATAGACCTTTCAATACAAAATAATTGTAGGATACCGCTTCTCCTTCCTGTACCAGAAACTGATGCTTCTTATATTTTTTATAGGTAAAGCAGGATGATATGAATTCAAATTCGCTATCATGTAGAGGGATTATTTTTTCGATGTGAGTCCTTAGCTGCTGCATATTCTATTTCTTAGGGTATAAATTTACTGTTTTTTCAAAGCAGAAATTCCTATAGTAATCAGAAATCATTCCATAAAAAAGCCTGCAATTTTTCATTTGCAGGCTTTTTATTTTTAAAACTGTTTAAACTTTTTTATTAAACCACAAAAGGCACAAAAGATTGGGAGTTTATGTGGACTTATTCTGTATTATTTTAAACTTTCCAAAGTGTTTTAAAAAAAACTTTTGTGACTTTTGTGGTTCGTTTAAACAGACTTTTTATAGAAAAACTTATTTTATCTCTTTTGTATAATTGAATTTTGCGTTTAGTCTGTCAAAAGCAATCTCCCTTTTCAGAATTTCTTCCATTTCATCAAACGTAATGAGTCCTTCTGCTTCAAATGTATTGCCTGCGGGCACTTTGTAGGTATATTCAAAAATACCTCTCTGATAAATTTCATTCAGAATATCAATGTGCCTGGGTGCTAAATATGATTCGTGTGTTTTTAACTGGTTGAGCAAATTTTGTTTCAGATCTGCTTCATTTTCTTCATAAAACATAGAGTCTTCATCTATTTCAACGACCGCTTCAAGGAGCTGGCGAAAGATAAAATCCTGAAAATTTTTAGCCAATATTTCAGCTTCCTCATCATCATGAGGTATAAAAGTTACCGGAACATCACCTCCATTTTCAAGATCAAACTGAAAAGCGTACAGATCCCCTGCTCCATTTTTGGCAAACGGAACAAACCTGTACCCGGCATGAATGTTTCTGTAATCATCTTCCTCCGACATTTCATGAATGGAAGCACTGATGGACTGTTCATCATTCCAGATCTCAATATCATACCCGAATAACAGTAAAGGTGGATTATCTTTTAGTTTTGGAAAGACCCTCTGATACCAATCAGCACTGGATTCTCCCCAATCCAGCATACCGGATTCTGATAATCTTCTGTAGACTTCAGGATAGTGGAAATCATATTTTTGTTCTAAGTTCTTTAAAATCATATTTTTTGTGATATAAATAGGGTTACAATATAAATGGGTACCTGTCGCTTAATGTTGGATGGATTCTATTCAGAATTTGAAAAAACTCCTGCTTAATGGATTTCGGGATGGTATCATATTCATCAAAATAGACATCCAGCTGACCCACGATGAATGCCATTTGCAGCCATTCTTCAAAATTAATATTCATAGGCTCCAGCTTCTCATCATAATCATGGTCATAGAAGAAAACCTCGTCATCTGTATTAAAAAACCATCGGTCACCCTGTCCGTTACAAGCAAAACACCAATAATTGGGCAGAGCAAATTCTTTATTTTCGTTGACAGCATCTACTGAGTTATACAGGATGGTTTCAGAAGAAATTTCTGTTGTATTCATTTGGGTAACCCAATCCTTATATCGCTCGGAGAAAGGAAATGTAATGGTCTTTGGGAAATTCTGCAGGGGAGTTTTTTCTTTCAGTATTTTGGAAGAAATTTCTTCAAGAGTTAATAAGGTAAAGGAGCTCATCAAACTTAATTTTATATTTTAAAATAAAACTTAAAAATTATGGCTTTTGTTTCAACAGTTCATCAATCTGTTTATAAAATGAATCTTTGCTGTAATCTGCCAATCCTTTATGATGCAGGAGAATCTCTCCTTTTTTATCAATCACGACTGTTGTAGGTAAGGAACCGCTGTAAAGCACAGCAGGAATATTGCCGGCGGGCACCAGAAAAGGAACTGTAAATCCTTTTTCTTTTAAATAAGATCTTCCAAGAGCCGCATTATCATCCAGATTTACGGTAAGAAACACCATATCCGGATTCGTTTTGTATTGATCATAAAATTTCTGAACAGACGGAAACTCCGCTCTGCAGGGAGGGCACCATGACGCCCAAAAATTGATAAAGACCACTTTATTGTGTAAATTAGAGATATCAATAATCTTTCCGTCTTCATCTTTCAGCATAAAACCTGCGTAGATAAATCTTTTTGAAGTATCCTGCTTTTCTTTGGGTTCTGATATGCTGGAATTGAGGATTCCGGTGGAAGCAACCTGTCTCATCAGCCATGCCTTTGCATCCTTATTTACCAATACGATAATGAATAAAACCATCAGTATAACGGTGGAACCATTCTTTCTTATCCATGTTTTTAGATTTCCCATATTCTTCTGCGTAATTCTTAAGCCAATATAAGGTTAATATTCCGTTCGAAGGTTCAAAAGAATAATTTTATAAAGCAAAAAAGCCTTTAAATCCTAAGACTTAAAGACTTCTCACTGCACTTTAATAGTAAGTTATTCTCATGGTAAAGTTCTTTTAAGAATCATCTATTATCCAGCAGTTTTTTTCTGAAAATGAATAACAATGAACTGAAAAATATCAGATAAGCAATATTGAATATTGCCCCTCCCACCCATCCTGAATAAGGAAGTGGCAAAAGACCTTTTACAGGAATGATCAACAGCGTTAAAACAAATGGCGTCAATAAAGCCATCCATTTTGGAAGCAAAGTTTTGTTTAGAAGTATGCAGACTGCAAATGAAATCCACCCGATTGCCAGAACACCAATGGCCATTCCCCAAGCAATATTCAGCATTTTCATAAAACCTCTTCCTGTCTCTAAAAGATAAGCGTGGGAAACAGGATCTGTGTGGTAAACTGCTTTATAGATTTCCCCAACATAGAAGAATCCGGCGTGGCCTAAAGGAGATAAAACCGCTCCGGCCATTAAAACCCAATAGACAAAAACAGCATACCATTTCTGGGTATCTCTAAAAAACTGATACACCAGCCAGGTTGCAGGAAGGAGTAAAGGACCTGTAAGGGCACCGATCAAAGCACCAAACATCAATCTTGAAGTAGATCCTTCCAACATTAAAGTAGCAAATTCAACGTTTACCTGTTCTGCATACGTTTTTGAAAACAATGCGTAATCTGCCGGGTTGGGATCAAATCCGGCTACAAAAATGTCACCCACCAGCCAGCATATTGATACAGCTATTGCTGCTGCAAAAGACCATTTTACTTTACTTGAATATTTCATATTTTTTAAATAATTAATTTTTAATAGGCTTTCAACACATCCATTTTATTCTACTTTTTCGTGTGTGGAATAATAAATCTATTATTAAGAATAATTCTAAATAACTATTATCTTTGTGCAAAAGTACCTTATCCATTCAACAGTGTAGGTACGCAAAACGGAATAAAAAGTCCGTCATACGGAAATTCTAACAAAAGGAAACAAAATGACAGTACGGCTATACAATGAAACCCTTGGGGAAATGCTTATGGAGAAAGATTATCCTGACATTTATTTCTCAGATGATGGTGATATTCAGGAATATATTACACAACTCAGCCCTCCTTATGGGAATGGTTTTTATCACGAAATATGTTTTGCGAATGTTCATATCAGCTTTGGAAATATTTCATTGCCCAATCGGCTTCAACTGTATCTTGAAAGCGATGCGGATACCGTAGAAATGCACTTTGCCCTTAAGGGAAAAAGTAAGGCCATTTCGGGAAACTTCGAGAAAACGGTAGAATTTGACAGCTACCAGCACAATATTATTTATGCCCATCATATGGAGGGTAAGATGGAGTTCGACGGTCCGGAAATGCATCTTTTAGAAATCAACCTGGCCCCGGAATTCTTTAAAAAATTTCTTCCCGAACACTTTGGACTCTTTGATCTGTTCAGAAACTCGATTGATAAACAAAACTCATCCCTCATTCAGCCAAATCATAACTATATCACCTTGGAAATGTACCAGATTCTGAATGATCTTATGCATTGTGACAGAAAAGGGATTTTTAAAAGAATGTATCTTGAGGCTAAAATAAGTGAACTGCTTTTGCTTCAGTTGGAACAGCTTTTTCACAAAACACCTTCTGCTTCCAGCCTGTCCAAAAAAGATGAAGAAAAGATATATGCTGTAAGAGATTATATTGCGCATAATCTGCAGGCTACCGCTTCTCTTAATGAACTTGCCCATCTGGTGGGAACCAATGAATTTACTTTAAAAAAAGGATTTAAAGAACTGTTTGGAACTACTGTTTTCGGATTCTGGAATGATACTAAAATGGAACTAGCGAAAAAAATGCTTCTCGAAAGTGATATGAATATTAATGAGATTTCGGATGTGATTGGCTATAAAAATCCAAGACATTTCTCCGCAGCATTTAAAAGAAAGTTTAATATATTACCCAGCAAGGTTGGGTACAGATAATTGAGTTTTTTATGATTAAAAAATATTCTGATTGTAAAAAGGTGAATCAACTTTATGATACACTGTGCAATATTTTAGTTATTTCAGAGTTTAGATAAAAAATTAGAAGAAGAAGAAAACTAAAAGATATCTGCGAACAGTAATGGCTAACAACGATCCAATTTTTGATCTGTGGCTTTCATTATTTTGTTCCGTAGTTCAAATTTTCTTGCGCCATTATGTTATATAAACAATCACCATGAAAAATTACAAAATCTCTACGGCCTTTATTTTTCACTCTTATTATCATTCAATCCTTATTCCATTCCACAGCTCTATTTTCTGACCCAAGATTACTATTTTAAAATAAAATACACCAAAAAATCAAAAACAATTTATTTAATTTCAATAATAAAGAAAACGTACGAATAAAATAATATCCAATACATAATATTATTTTTCGTATAACAATTCTCACTTATTCTTATTTTATAAATATCGAGGCAATGCTGTAAAAAGCTTTTTTGGGATGGATTTATTTCATAATTAAAGCTTTAGGTGTAACTAATCTCCTATTCATCCAACTAATCATGTATCATCAAAACATTAATTCATATACAAGAGATCTACTACTTTAAAATAAACTAATGCAAACATCCTTTTTTAAAATTACCGCAGCTACTGCTGCGCTCTGCTTCAGTACCCTGGCAATGGCCCAGCAAGCTTATTCTGTAAGTGGAACCGTGAAAGACAAAAAAAACGGGGAGCTGCTCATCGGAGTATCTGTAAAAGTAAGTGAAGATCCCACGATTAATGTTGTAGCCAACGAATATGGTTTTTACTCCCTTTCATTACCTGAAGGCAAGTATACCATCATTATTTCGAATCCCGGATACAAAGATTTTGAACAGCAGATAACCGTTGACAAAAATATAAAAATTGATCTTCCTCTTATTCAACAGGAAGAAGTCTCAAAAGCAATTGATGAAGTCGTTATAAGTGGCATTAAAAAGGATAAAAACTTAACATCTGCCCAAATGGGAACGGAAACGTTAAGCATTAAAAGTATAGAGAAACTGCCTGTTCTTTTCGGGGAAAAAGACGTTATGAAAACCATACAGCTTTTACCTGGTATCAAAAGTAACGGGGAAGGCAGCAGCGGATTCAGTGTACGAGGGGGAGCCACAGATCAGAACCTGATATTACTGGATGAAGCTCCGGTTTACAATGCCTCTCACCTTCTTGGATTTTTCAGTACATTCAACAGTGATGCCCTGAAAGATGCCAGCATTATTAAAGGAAACAGCCCTGCCCAATATGGAGGCCGTCTTGCTTCTGTACTGGATGTCAAAATGAAAGACGGAAATAATAAAGATTATAACGTGAATGGTGGAATTGGTCTTATCAGCAGCAGGCTGAGTGTAGAAGGACCTATTCAAAAGGAGAAATCTTCATTCATTGTTTCAGGAAGAAGAACCTATGCTGATTTATTCCTGAAAACCAACAAGGATTATAAAGACAACAAGCTATACTTCTATGATCTTAACCTGAAAGCCAACTATCAGATCAATGAAAATAACCGTATCTATCTATCCGGATATTTTGGAAGAGATGTACTGGGTCTGGGAGACACTTTCAATACAGACTGGGGAAATACGACAGCAACTTTGAGATGGAACAGTATTATCAGCAGTAAGCTATTCTCCAATACGTCTTTCATCTATAGTAATTATGATTATAAAATCAGTCTGAAAAATGATGATACTGTATTTGATTTAAATTCAAAAATACAGGACTGGAACCTTAAGCAGGATTTCACATGGTTTGCAGGAAACAAACATTCAGTGCGTTTCGGTCTTCAGTCGATTTACCATACACTTACCCCAAGCAGCGCTTCCGGTACTACGGTGAGCAGCTTTGCCAGAAATCCAAGATACTCATGGGAAAATGCGGTTTACATCAATGATGATTATAAAGCAACGGAAAAGCTAACGATCAATTACGGACTAAGACTTTCTATGTTCAGTGTCCTTGGAGGCGACACCTTCAATACCTATGAAAATGGTGTGATTACCGACAGTAAATTCTTAGAGAAAGGAAAATTCGGGAAGACCTATACGAATCTTGAACCGCGAATTAGTGCCAACTACCGCATCAATGAGGTCAGCAGTGTGAAAGGAGGTTATTCCCGTAATACCCAGAATCTTCACCTTTTAAGCAATAGCAACAGTGGAAACCCTACTGACCAGTGGATAGGAAGCAGCTATACGGTAAAACCTGAAATTTCAGACCAGATTAGTATGGGCTACAGCAGAAACTTCAACAATAATAATTATGAATTAAACGCTGAAGTATATTATAAGTCTATGCAAAACCAAATCGACTTCAAAAACGGAGCTCAGATTGGTTTTGATACAGGATCTGATGTAGAAAGTGAGCTGTTATTTGGAAAAGGAAGAGCGTATGGTCTGGAACTTATCGCCAAAAAGAAAAGCGGAAAACTTACGGGGTGGATCTCCTATACCCTTTCTAAAACAGAAAGAAAGATCGACGGAATTAATAATAATGAATGGTACAATGCAAGAATGGATAAAACCCACGATCTTTCCATTGTTGCCACCTACCAGCTTAATCCAAAATGGTCTCTTTCCGGACTTTTTGTTTACAGTACAGGAAATGCGGTTACCTTTCCTACCGGGAAATATGAGCTGAACGGACAAACTATATTCCAGTACAGCAGCAGAAATGCAGACAGAATGCCTTCTTATCACAGAATGGACGTAAGTGCTACTTATGAACCAAGCTCTAATAAACGATTCCGTGGTTCATGGACGTTCGGTATTTATAACCTGTATGGCCGTGAGAACGCCTATACTATTAATTTTGAAGACAATCCCGACAGACCTGGAACAACACGCGCCATGCAGACTTCTTTATTCCGCTGGGTACCTAACATCACTTATAATTTCAAATTCTAAATCATGAAAAATACATTTTATATTATATTCGCTCTCTTCACTTTAACGTCTTGTGAAAAAGAAATTGATCTGGATCTAAACGATCAGAGCGGAAACATTGTCATCGAAGGAAATGTGACCAATAAACCGGGACCTTATACCGTAAAAATTACAAAATCAGTTGGTTTTTCAGAACCTAACCAATACCCAGCCGTAACCGGAGCTCAGGTTATTTTGAGTGATGATATGGGACAGACTGAAACTCTTCAGTATGCAGGAAATGGAATGTACCAAACTTCTACTTTCGTGGGAGCGCCAGGCAGAACCTATACCCTGAAGGTACAGGCTGATGGAAAGCAATATACCGCTCAGAGCAAGATGCCGGAAGTTGTTAATTTTGAAGGGTTAGAACAGAGTTCTTTCAAATTTGGTGATAAACCTACTTATACCCTTTTACCGATCTTTACCGATCCTATGCCATTGGGAAACCGCTATCTTTTTAGTTTTACAATCAATGAGCTTCCTAAAAAATACATGAATACTTTTTCGGACAATGTCAATAACGGATTGCCTAACCAGCAGCCTCTTATTCTTCCGAATGATGACAATAAAGGCAGAGATCATGAAGTGGTAGTAGGAGATAAAATACATGTAGAAATGCAAAGCATAGATAACAATATATTTACTTATTACAGTGCTTTGCTTCAGATTTCCGGAGGTAATGGCGGAAGTGCCACACCAGCCAACCCACCCAGTAATATCAACAATGGAGCTTTGGGATATTTCTCAGCCCATACAACGGATACGGAGACTTTTGTCATTCAACAGTTAACCACTCCATAGAATAAGATAAAATCCCGATTTGAATCGGGATTTTTTATTTTCCATACCATATTCTTGACATTCAATAAAAAAATAAAATTCATTAATTTCTACTGACATCCTGTTGTCACCACTCTACCCTACTTTTGTTTTAAATTTAAACAACATGAAATTAACGTCATTAAGAATTATTACAAAAGACATCAAAGCATCAGTAGAATTTTACGAAAAAGCTATTGGAGCAGCTGCCCGATGGTATACTGAAGATTTTGCAGAGCTTTCCACCGATTCTATTACAATCGCAATTGGAAGTACGCGGACAATGCAAATGTTTTCGGAAGGGATGACCGATTTTACCGGAACAAAATCAATCATTATCGAATTTTTGGTTAACAATGTGGACGAAGAGTACGAAAGAATCAAAGGCATAACTTCGGAAATTATCCAGGAACCTACAACCATGCCTTGGGGAAACAGATCACTTCTGTTCTGTGATCCGGATGGAAATATGATTAACTTCTTTACTCCTGTAAGTGTGGAGGCTGTGAAGAAATTCAGCTAAGTCATTCTATTAATAAAAAAACAAAACTCGCTGTTCATAATCAGCGAGTTTTTTATATCTCAATTTTAATATTCCACTTATTTCCCAAGAAACTCAATCGCTTTCCCTACAAAATTCTCATGGTATTGATAGAAAGAAGCATGTCCTGAATCCGGGAAAATCACCAATTCTGCGTGGTCTAAGTTCTGTGCCATATTTTTAGCATTCTGAACAGATACCGGAAGGTCATTTTCACCATGAACGATCAGCACAGGATTTTTGATCTTTTTTATTTCGGTAAGAGCATCAGCATTCGGCTGAGCCCAGCTCAATACTGCAGTAAACTGTGAGTTTGAAGTATTATCGCTTAACGGAAGATCTCTGTCTACTGTGCGAAGCTGGATTCTTGCAAAGGATGCTTTTCCCTCTGTAATGCTTTGAGCAGATTCTGTAAATCCAAATTTCAGAAATGAAGCCTCAGGACTCAATCCTGCTGTTCCGGCAACAATATTAGGTAAGTTAGACAATCCGATGGCTCCTTGCGGCCCTGTCCCCGTTAAAATCACTTTATTGATGAGTGCCGGATTAGTAAGCACTATTCTCTGCGCAACAAATCCTCCCATAGAAAATCCCATGATATTTACTTTCTCCAAATGTAAAGCTTTGATAAAATCAACCGCATCATCGGCCATAGCCTGAACGGTATTTGGAGTAGTTCCCTTTGACGAAGCAACTCCCTGATTGTCGAAGATGATTACTTTGTATTTTTTTGCCAATCCGTCTGTCACTGCAGGATCCCAATCATCCATCGAACCACCCAATCCCGGCAAAAGGACCAGTGGGGTTCCATCTTCTTTTCCTAAAACGCGGTATGCAATGGCATTTCCTTTAACGCTTACGAATTGGGTTTTGGCAGTTTGGTGGTTCCAATTTTGTATCTCCTGTACCGTGGGAGGCTCATTTTCTTCAGTACAGGACATTGTCGCTGCTGTAAAAAGAGTTAAGCATAATAAGCTTACGGCTGAGATTTTTCTGATTGCTTTCATTGTCGTTTATTTTTGTAATTATGCTGCAAACATAAAACACAAAAACAGGCAGAACATCGAAAAACCTATTGAACAGGACATTTATGGGGTTTATCCAGACAATTCAAAATCCGAAAATTTAATGGCAATTAATTATTCTTCCTGAATAGAATGAATAATAATCATCTAATTTTTTTTATTTAAAACAGATTTGTGAAAATCTTTTTCTGAGAACCAGACATTCCCACATTCTCCGCATCCCCAAAACTTTTTATTTCCGTCATCAATATAGCTTACAATACCATCAGTACAAACCGGGCAATCAGCACCATCCGATTGAACGTTCTTTTTATCTCCATCTTTCTGAGCTTCCATTGATAATAGATCGGCGGGGTTTATGGGGATGTGTTTATAACATTTGGGACAATCGGTCATGATAAGACGTTGGCCTCTTTGTATGGCTCCTCCAATAAACAGTTCCTGATCAGGGTCTGCTTTAAAAATTTCATGACAGCTGGGGCATCTTATTTCCATATTTTTTTAGTTTTCTTTCATCATCCTCTCTATCCTATTCTTATCAAGATAAAATTCATCTGGATAGAAATGCCATTTTTACTGATGGCAGCGCTCTTTGAAACAAAATTCAGCGTTAAAAAGAGTTGTGAATTAAAGAAGCATAAAGTTAAAAATTAAACATAAAAAAACAAGGAAAGAACATTATATCAATTGCTTTTTAAAGCGTCAAGAGCTTTCATTGCGTTTTCAGCATCTTCTTTGGCAACAAAAATATGATCATGAAAATAAGCTGCCACTACATTACAGCTGATACTTTCCTGTTTCAGGGCATTTGCAAACGCTGCCGTAAGCCCTACTGCTTCCAGAGAGGAATGGATATTCAGGGTGATCCATGAAGAAACATAACTGTAATTCATCCCCCACTCCTCTGCTATAGATCTTTCTAAAACAATGGTAACGGCTTCGGCTTCCCGAAAGAAAAACAGAATCTTTTCTATATCCTTTATCTCACCTAAATTTTCAACCGTACAAAACACATATTCACCAGTATTCAATACGGGTTCCATGTTCTGAAGCAGAACTGCTAAATCCTTTTCTCCTGACATCTTTTTTTTGATACAAAACTAAGAGATAGATCACAGCATCCGTTTATCATTTGATAAAAAAGACCCAATAGTTCTCTATCTATTGTTGCCAAAAAACTGAATTTATCGGCTGTTTCTTTATTTCAAAAAGGAAAGAATCACATATGATAATTTGTTTGTAAATTAGGCTCCAAACTAATCCCTCACTTATTCATGAAAACTATACCAGATGCGGATTCATCTGAAAAAAACCGGAATCCGTTCGTTAACTGTCATACCCATACTTTTACCGGAGACCATATTCCGCAATTTCTTGGTAAAAAACTTCTGCCGCCAGGTCTTGAACGTATTCTCACGATAAGACTTATCATCAACTTTTTCAGATGGTATTACAGGGTTCCTACAAAATGGCAATATAAGCGTCCCTACAAAGCTTGGCAGGCCTTTCATTTTCGCGTTAAATGGTTTCTTCAGAAAGTTCCTTTTATTACCATTCCGATTGCAGTGATACTTACTGTAGATACATTGCTGATTCTCTTCTTCGGCTACCTGGAAGGAAAATATCACCATGAAGTCTGGTTCGGATATTTGGAATGGCTGAATCGCTTTATGCAAAATATTTATCTACTTCCTGCTCCACAATACACAATATTGAGAGCTCTGATTGTATTGGTATTATTTTTACTGATCAAGTCCGGAAGAACATTGATCATCTTTATTGCCAAAAGTCTCTTTCAAATCCTACGCATCCTTCCTGGCCCTGAAACGAAGGCGTACCTTAAGCGGTACATCAGTATAGGCCGTTTTGCATTTCACAAAAGTCAAATGACGATATTCAGAATGTTAGAAAAGCAATATCCTGCAGATTCACGTTTTGTAGTTCTTCCTATGGATATGGATTATATGGATGCCGGCATTTCCCAATCCAGCTACCGGGAACAACTTGAAGAGCTTAAAAAACTCAGACGGACCAAACCTAAGACCTGTCTTCCTTTTGTATTTGCTGATCCCAGAAGGATAAAGGATGATTCTACTTATTTTGATGAAATAAAAAACTGTATTGTACATGAAAATTTCAGAGGAATCAAAACCTATCCTGCTCTTGGATATTACCCTTTTGATAAAGATATGCTGCCCTTAATGTTATGGGCTTGTGAAAATCAGGTACCCGTTCTGAATCACTGTATCAGAGGAACTATTTATTATCGGGGTAATAAAAAGAAAGAATGGAACAGCCACCCTGTATTTATGCAGTCCACTGGAGAAAAAGGGAAAAATGAACCGCTGGCCCTGTATGAACTTACTAACAGTGATTTTTCGACCAATTTTACACATCCTCTCAATTACCTTTGTCTGTTGAATAAAGAGTATTTGAAAAGGCTTCTGGAATATTATAATGATGATTCTTTATATGCTCTCTTCGGCTATACAGGGAAAGATCAACCGCTTGCTAAGAACCTGCATGAGCTTAAAATCTGTTTTGGACATTTCGGAGGGGAAGATGAATGGACAAAATATATGGAGCGAGACAGGTATCTCTCTGAAAACGGATTCACCAATCCAGTGGGTAAAGGCATCAATTTCATTCCTACTGCCCTGGAAAATTCATGGCGTCATAACTCATGGTTTGCGATTATTTACAGTCTGATGTTACAGCATCCCAATGTATATGCCGACATCAGCTACATCCTTCATGATGAAAATATATTTCCTCTTTTAAAATCGCTTTTAAAAAAAGACAGCCGAATCAGTGACCGTATTCTGTATGGAAGTGATTTTTACGTGGTACGGAGCCAGAAAAGTGATAAACAGATGTGGGCAGACACTTCAGGAAGATTAACGGAGAATGAGCTAGAGCTGATTACCCGGGATAATCCAAGAGAATTTTTGTATAATCATATTCATCAATATGTTAAGTAACTAAAAACATTGTATTCCAAAAACAAAAAAAGAGGCTATTCGCCTCCTTTTTTGTTTGTACTCGTAACCTATCAACCGAACCTCACTATATGTATTTGTGTTTTTCATTTGGCTTTTTAAGAATCCAGTCTAAGATTACTTATACACTTCTTTTTTCATCAGTGTTTATTAATTTCATCATTTGTGTCTTTCATAATTATCCTTTAATCGAATAATTATAATCATTTGTTGTTTTTGTGTATGAAATTTTAAATTAAAAAAGCATTTCTCATTTACTTTTTTCGTTACTTAAATTTCACAGTACAAAGGAACAACATTACAAAATAAAATCATCTATAAACCCCATCGATACAAATCGATCACCCTATAGATATTTATCGATGAAATAAAAAAAACTGACGGCAAGAAGTGGAGAATCCTTTATAAACACTAGAGTTTATGGTGAGTTTTGACAAGGTCGACAAGCTCAATTATATTTTCAATCTTTAGTTTTTCAAAGATATTTTTTTTGATTGTGCTTACGGTATTTTGTTTGATGTCCAGACTATTCGAAATTTCCAGGTTACCATATCCTTCAGCATAAAGTTCTGCAATCTGCAGTTCCCGCTTGGTTAAGCTGTTGAGAGGACTTATAAGATCCGGATTGTAAACAAGTTGTATCGATAGATTCCGCAGAAGTTCAGAGAAATATTCTCCTTTCTCTATAAAAGTTGTAATTGCTTCTCTTACCTCATCTTCTTCGCTCAGCTTGCTGAGATAGCCATTAGCACCTGCTTTGATAAATTTTAGGCCATGCAGATCCTCTTCAAGTCCTGTAAAAATCAAAATCTTAATATCAGGATTTACATTTCTCATCTGAGGTAAGATATGCAGGCTGTTTCCGTCCGGAAAATGAGCATCAATGATTGCTATTTCAATGCTTTTTGATTCGATCTGCTCCAATACCTGATGTAAGGACGAAGCCTGATAAACTTTAGCTTGAGGAGCAATATCACTGATCACAATTTCCATTCCCTGACGTACAATACTGTGATCGTCTGCCAGCAGAAATATAATCTCTTTATTTTGAATTGGCATTTCCATTATTATTACGATTTAAATTGATCCTGAATGTCACTTTCGTTCCTTTGTGCAGTTTACTTTCAACTGATATATCACCATCGAAAAGTTCTACAATTTCTTTTACCAGATTAAGACCCAATCCGGCTCCCAGATTATCTACTTCATCAGACACCATCCCCTGATAATAAGGATCAAAAATTTTACCAAGATCAGATTCTGATATCCCTATCCCAGTGTCTCCAACTGTTGTGATCAGGGAAATTTGATTTTCTCCAAGGGGTTCTGTGATCATTACGAGATCTATCTGCCCGTTTTCTGTAAATTTATTGGCATTCCCAAGAATATTCATAAAAATCTGATTGATTCTGATATTATCCGAAAATACCTCCAAATCTTCAGGAATTCTGTCTGTCACCACAAATCTGTTGTTTCTGGTTTCCAAATAAGGAGTAATAACCTTTACAATAGAACCAATCTCTTCTTTAAGATTGAAAACAGATTTGATAAGTTCTTTCTCGGCATTTTCATTTTTTGTGTATTCCAGAATCTGGTTAGATTGCAGAAGCAGAGTGCTGTTGGTAAACTTAATAGATTTAAGATAATCCTTTATGGTTTCATCCTCTGTCGTTCTGTAGATTTTATCTATAAAAATATTGATGATTTTTAACGGGGATCTCAAATCATGGCTCAGCATTCCCAAAATTCTATTTTTAAAATTAAGGTTCTTTTTAATTTCATCATTTGCAGCATTCAGCTTTCGCTCGTAGATAAATGCTACTCTTGTAAAGTACATGATCAGAATAGATACAATAAACATCAGAATCATCAATCCTAATACCAGATAAGTCCTGATATGGTTATTATTGGAACTTTGTTCGTTGTATTCTTTTTCCAGTTCTGATTTAAAATCCTTGATGGCATTTTCGTAAACTTCTATCAGCCCGTTACTGTAAACCAATAACTTACTGAAGTTACTATAAAACTGTAAATTACTCTTCTGCTTTTGAGCAGCAAGCAACTGCACCCTTTTTACTTCGGCAGCATAATGCTTATCCATAGACTTTATCGTATTGTCCATTTTGGATTTTACCTGAGAAAGATCTATGGTTTTGTTGTTGGTCATTGTGATCACCGTACTCTCCTTCTGAACATCTACTTTCCCTGCTACAGCATCTTTTATACGTCCGAAAAAGCCTTTCTTCTTAACAGTATCGGCATACGTACGTGTCTGAATTTTGAGATCTTCAAAATCATTTTTGTACTTGGCTGGTTCATATTGCTTATCCTCAATCTTTGACGGCGGATTCAGGGAGTTTTGATATACCGAATCTATTAATGTTTTCAGCTTTGCAGTCTTCAGTGTATCCTGTCTGTGAAGGGTCAGCGTTTTTTTCAGTCTGGGGCTTGTATTTTCATATTCCCCAATTTTGTCGAAATTCATTTTAAGTTTTCTCAAGGACTGAAAATATAACTGCAGTTCATTATTATCCTGAGTAGCCATATATTTCTGAAGATGATCCTGGGCATCCATAAAATCTTTCCTGGAATTATCGGTCAATCCCCCCAGTGCACGGCTTTCCTCCAGCTGATCTTTGATAAACTTCAGCTTCTTCCCATTAACAAATTCATTATAAAAAAATATAGCAATAATGACCTGTATCAACAAAATACAAAGGATCAGTGAGTAATGAACAACTTTTCTCAATTTAAAATTTAAGAATTTATATTTCATATTTGTTTATCAGTTAAATTAATTTTCCTGACTACTTAAGTTCATTTAACATTAGTTTTCAACAATATACTATTATTTTTACAAATTTCATAATAGTTATAGAGCATCTAATTAGCAAAGTTAAAGTAATTTTTGTCTTGTTGTAATAATGGATACTTGATAAAATAAAGAGAAATTAATTTTATTTACTATTAAAATGCTTTGTAAACATTAAGTTTTATTCGCGTAAACTCATTTTCTTATATCAATTGCAAAAGTTGAAGCCTTGTAAAATATTCTGCATCTGTTCATTTTATTGTATACATCAAATAATAGTTGGTCCAATGATGTATGAAAAAGAACAAAATACCGCTCCTATATCCACCATTTAAAAGATCAAAATCCCCCGGCTAAACAAGCTTTTCCTGCCATTCAGTATTTCTACTCAATGCAATAATTGGTTATTTACACTCTAAGAACATATACCCCCTTCTTTGTTACTTTGAAATGCTTATTAATAGTGATTATATTCAATGGGAAACCATCATATTCACATGTACCGGCAGGTCATTATCTCCACATAATCTATCGTACGGAAAGATTATACAGATAGTTGAAGATCAGTAATGATGGTACATTCTTACCTATTACTGTTTTACTTTTTCTGTATCTGTTCAGTACGATTATAAAAATAAAAACAAATAACCTATGATTACAGAAAACTACGACGTAATCGTCATTGGCGGAGGAGCAATAGGTCTGGCAACAGCGTACCATCTTGGCCAGCGCCAAGCCAGAACTTTAGTATTGGAACAATACACTTTTGTGAATCAGCTGGGAAGTTCAGCAGGAGTTTCACGCCAGTTCCGGATTCCCTATCCGGATGAATATATGGTACAAATGGCTTTGGATGCACAACCCTATTGGGATGAGCTGCAAAAAAAGACCGATGTTCAATTGCTTGATAAAGTAGGTACACTTTGGTTTGGAGATCCCGAAGTGCATTCCACCGAAGGAAATATTGCTGAAGCAGAAAAAGCTTTAGAAGCCTTGGGAGTTCCTTATACCACCCTAACTTCAAAGGAAATCGAAGAACAATATCATTTCAAAAATCTTCCGGATAATTATACAGGACTGTTTCAGCCAGACGGTGCCAGTATCAACTTTAAAGCAACTATTGAAACGCTTCTAAGTCTTTGCCAGAAGGAAGAAACCGTTGAGCTTAGAGAAGATTCTCCTGTCCTTAAGATCAAACAAAACGGTGACCTTTTTGAACTCACAACTCCCAATGGAATTTATATCGCCAAAAAACTGGCAATTATTCCCGGACCTTATATCAACAGTGTTATCAACTTATTGGATTTTAAAATAGAAGCCACCTACTGGAATATGTCTTCTGCTTATTTTAAAAAGACCGATCCTACCATACAGTATCCCACCTGGTTTGTTTTCCAGAATGCAACCGGAGATAATGGAAACCAGTTTTATGGTTTCCCTTCAGTCGACTGGGATCATCCGGAATACATCCGTGTCGCACCGGATTTTGTCATCAAACCTTTGGAAGAGCCCAGTGACAGAACCCTGATTCCCAACCCTCATGAGCTGGCTTATACTTCCGAATGGGTACAAAGCCATATGACTGGGTTGAGCACGGAACCCGAATATACCTCAACATGCCTTATCGCTTTGAGCACGATCCCGAATAAGGAATTACTGATTGATTTTGCGCCCCCTTACGTACCCAATCATAAAAATATCGTTGTGTACGCCACAGGGTGGGCAGCCAAATTCACGCCTTTCTTAGGTAAAATCATGTCGGATCTGGCTTTAGATGGACATACTGATTTTGACATTACCCCTTTCCGATTAGGATATAAATATTTCTTAGCACTTTAAAAATTATACAACCATGAATCAAGAAAACGTAAACAAAGATACCCCGCTGTATCCGGGAATGCAGCCCGATCTGAAAGTAGAAGTAGCCATTATCGGTGCCGGAACTTCCGGATTATACACCGCTTTCCGTTTGGTAACCGATCATAAATATAAAGCTCATGAAGTACAGGTCTTCGACATGAGTGACAGATTAGGCGGAAGACTGGAATCCGTGATTATGCCGGGAATGAACTTCTGGGGAGAGCTCGGAGGAATGCGTTATCTGACGTCTCAGGAAATTGTAACGACTTTAATAGAAGGGTATCCATTAAAAGAAAAAGATCTGAGTAAAAGAACACCTGTATTAAAGGATAAGATGACTCCTGTTGAATTCCCTATGGGTGAACCGGACAAACTCTATATGTACATCAGAAAAGAACGTTTTAAACAAAATGCATGGACAGAAGAGCAAAAACAGGACAACAAGCTGATTACCCGCTATTTTCTGAATGAAAACGATGAGGGATTCAGTTCTGATCAGTTATTTAATAAAATTATTTATAATGTATTAATGTCCGATCCGTGGGTAGCAGCAACCTATAAAGACAAGATTCTCTCGGGACCCAGCATTTATGATTTTACATTCAAACTCGACAGCAGAGATTGGGATGCTATAAAACCAAGAATGATTTACAATTTCCCCGGTTCTCCTTATGACAAGCGTCTGGTCAACGATATCGGTTTCTGGAACCTGATCAAAGACCAGGTTTCTCAGGAAGGATATGAATTCCTGGCTAATGCAGGAGGATACTATTCTAATACCATTAACTGGAATTCTGCAGAGGCATTTCCTTATATGGTAGGAGATTTTTCTGCTGACACGACCTACAAAACCATTGAGGAAGGTTATGACAGTATTGCTTATGCAGTTGCCAATACTTATATGGAATATGATGGAGCGCGCATCTGGTCTGAGAATAAACTGATTACTTTCACTAAAGATCATCATTTAATCGCGACTCATAAATACGAGCTTACTTTCCTGAATATACAAAGCAACACGACATGGAAAGTATATGCCAATTCAATAGTATTGGGCATGCCTAGAAAGTCCCTTGAACTTCTGGATCAGAATAATTTCTTTTTTGATGCTAATAAACATACTGAACTCAACAAAAATATCCGCTCTATTATCATGGAACCTGCCTTTAAAATCCTAATGGGATTTGAACGTCCATGGTGGAAAGAACTCGATATTGATTCCGGACACTCTATTACAGACCTGCCTATGAGACAGTGTTATTATTTCGGTACCGATCCTGAGACCAAAAACTCAATGCTCTTGGGAAGTTATGGTGATATGGAAACCGAAACATTCTGGAAAGCACTTTCTGATGACAAAGTTCTGTTTAAAGTAAGAGCAGCCAAATCAGCATCACTGGAGGAATTACACAAACTGGATGATGTTCAGGCGACTCAATTCATGGTAAGTGAATTGATGAACCAACTTAGGGAACTTCATGGTGATAAAGTAGACATTCCCGAACCTTATGTCACCTATTTCAGAGACTGGACAGATGATCCTTATGGTGCAGGATATCATGCATGGAAAGCTGGTTTTTCTGTGAAACATGTTATGCCTTATATGAGAAAACCACTAGTGAATGAGCATATCCATATTATCGGTGAAGCCTATTCTGACCAACAAGGCTGGGTAGAAGGAGCTTTCTGTGAAGCTGAAAAAATGCTTCAGGATCATTTTAAATTAGACTGGCCATACTGGTTAGATTCTGAATATTACTTAGGGTGGTAAACCATTTCTAGAATAATAATAATAAAGCTCCGGAATAATCTGGAGCTTTATTGTTTTTATTTCACAGCAAATCACTGCTCAGAAAGCTTCTCTGATATCTTTCTCGATAGTTTCTCAATATATTTAATCATTTTTTAACTCAAGGTATTCATTGTTTATTAATTAATTTATTACATTTGCATAACTAGTTATATAATCAATTATACTTATGGATCTTTTTGAAAAAACGGGGAAAATTGCACTGGGCAGCAGATTGCGGTTTATGGCTTCAAATATGACAGAAGAAGCCGCAAAGATTTATGAACTGTATGAGGTTGATTTTTCACCCAAATGGTTCCCGGTCTTCTTTGTACTCTCCGAAGAAGGTTCAAAAACCATTACCGAGATTGCAGAAGAAATAGGACATTCTCAACCTTCAGTGACCAAAATCATCAAAGAAATGACCTCTGCAGGACTGGTAAAGGATAATCAGAAATCAGATGATAAGAGGAGAAATATTGCAGGACTTACGGAAAAAGGGAAAGAATTTTCTACCAAAATAAAAATACAGTGCACAGATATTGATCATGCCATAGATGAGATGATCAGCGAAGCTACATACAACCTTTGGGAGGCACTTGCAGAATGGGAGCATCTGTTTGAACAAAAATCTTTGCTTTCAAGAGTAAGAGAACAGAAAAAATCCCGCGAAAGTAAAAATGTAAAGATCGTTGATTATGAACCAAAATATCAATCAGCGTTTAAAGCACTCAATGAAGAGTGGATCTCTACCTATTTTAAAATGGAAGAGGCAGACTACAAAGCATTGGATAATCCTGATGAATATATTCTAAATAAAGGAGGAAAGATACTTGTGGCTTTATACGATGGCGAACCGCTGGGTGTCTGTGCTCTTATAAAAATGAATGATCCTATTTATGATTTTGAGCTGGCAAAAATGGCTGTTTCTCCAAAAGCACAGGGAAAAAATATAGGCTGGCTGCTTGGACAGGCAATCATCAGCAAAGCAAAAGAATCCGGAGCATCAAAAATATACCTTGAAAGCAATACCATATTGAAGCCTGCCATTAATCTGTATTACAAACTGGGCTTCCAAAAAGTAACCGGACGTTCAACCCCTTATGAACGCTGTAATATTCAAATGGAATTAAATGTAAAAAAATAAAATATGTACGATAAAAAAGTAGCCGTTGTCATTAAAGATGACCTGTTACCATGGCAAAAACTTAACGTTGTTTCTTTTTTAGCCGGAAGCATTGCCATTCAGTTTCCGGAAACCCATGGTGAAAAATTCGTAACAGCAGACCAGGAAGAATTTTTACCTTTTATAAAGCATCCTACCCTTGTCTATAAAGCTGAGAGTACAGAAAAACTTCAAAGAGCATTCCGTCGTTCAAAAGATCGGGAGCTGGCAATCGGGATCTATACCCAACAGCTCTTTGACACGCGATCCGGTGAAGAAAATGTTCTTGAAATAGCAAAACATACCGCAGATCATCTGGATCTGGTAGGTATGATTGTGTATGGTGAAAATAAAAAAGTAGATAAAGCTTTAGACGGATTAAAATATCACGAATAAAGCGAATCCGAATTCTTTGAAGGCTTACCCCACAATACAAATGATTTTTCCAGACTATTCTATAAATGCACAAATTTTCATTGTGCATTTGTTGTTAAAAAACAAACATTTATATTGATTCAAAAATCTTTTGTAAGGAATACATTATATACGATTTCCATATCACTACCATTAGTATTTTCTATTTCTCAAGAGGAATCTTAAGATGATATTTACCTAACTTTTCAGTTTGAAACAAATTAAAGAATATAGAATATTTCAGGCCGTTTCATTACATCAGCTGAAGTATTCGAAAGCAAACAGCAAAATAGCTTTATCATCTTATGACAGATAAAAATTTTAATCCTCAGAAAGGCTTTATATTCAGCAAACATGTGCCGGAGGAATTATCTCATTTCGACAGGGTCTTTGATGTTTTCAAAGATTTGCTTACCCACACCTCCGGAGATATTGAGGAAGCTTTTGAGTGGCTCGATATGCTTGACAAGGAATATGACATTTTCAATGATGAATATACCCTTCAGGATTTTGAAGAAGATTTGAAAAAAAGAGGCTATATCAGAGAAGAAGATCCGGAAGAAGGAAATACGGGAAGCGGAAAAGGTAAAAATATATTGACTCCAAAGCTGGAGGCTGCCCTGCGCGAGTATGCCTTAGACCAGATTTTTGGAAAACTTAAGAAAAACGGAGCTGGAAACCACCGTACCTCAAAAACAGGAATTGGAGATGAACGGGATGGAGAAAACCGGTCCTTCCAGTATGGAGATGATTTAGCAGCTGTTAATATGACTGAAAGTTTAAAAAACGCTCAGATCAATAACGGAATTTCAGACCTTCGCCTTACAGAAGACGACCTCATCGTAGAAGAGACAAAACATAAGGCACAGATGAGTACGGTTTTGATGATTGACATCAGCCATTCCATGATTTTATATGGTGAAGACCGCATTACCCCAGCCAAGAAAGTTGCGATGGCCCTTGTAGAACTGATTAAAAGGAAATACCCAAAAGACTCTATTGATATCATCGTTTTCGGAAACGAAGCATGGCCCATCAAAATCAAGGATCTTCCTTATCTGAAAGTCGGACCTTATCATACCAATACCGTTGCAGGTCTGGAACTGGCCATGGATATTCTTCGCAGAAAAAGAAACACCAATAAGCAGATTTTTATGATTACCGATGGTAAACCGAGTTGTATTCAGCTGCCTAGCGGAGAGTTTTATATGAACAGTTTCGGGTTGGATGAAAAAATTGTTACTCAATGTCTCAACAGAGCTGCACAAGCCAGAAAATTGAAAATCCCTATCACAACCTTTATGATTGCTCAGGATCCTTATCTCCGTCAATTTGTAGAGGAATTTACCGCTCAAAACAAAGGAAAAGCCTTCCTGACCGGGCTATCAGGTTTAGGACAAATGATTTTTGAGGATTATGAAAAAAACAGAATAAGAAGAATATAGAGGTCAGATTTCAGACTTGCTATCCAAATATTTAAAATAAAATCTTACCAGATAATTAGTATTACAAGAAAATGAAAAACGATATTACATTCAAAGAATTAAAAGATTCCGGATATACAGACAAAACAATCAATGAGGAAATCCAGGCGAACTTAATTGCAAGGATCAGAGCGAAAGAACCTGTTTTTGAAGGACTTTGGGGCTATGAAGACACCGTTGTTCCTCAATTGAAAAAAGCCATTCTTGCCGGTCACCATATCAATTTATTAGGATTACGAGGACAGGCAAAAACAAGAATTGCAAGAAGTATGGTCAACCTTCTGGATGAATATATGCCTATTGTAAAAGGATCTGAGATCAATGACAGCCCATTCAACCCTATTTCCAAATTTGCAAAAGATCTCATTGCCGAGCTGGGTGATAAAACGCCCATCTCATGGGTTCACCGCTCTCACCGTTTCTATGAAAAACTGGCTACTCCGGATGTCAATGTTGCTGATTTAATTGGTGATATAGATCCCATCAAAGCAGCCACTTTAAAACTGCCTTATTCCGATGAACGTGTTTTACATTATGGAATGATTCCGCGTGCCAACCGTTCTATATTTGTGTTGAATGAATTGCCAGATTTACAGGCCAGGATTCAGGTTTCTTTATTTAATATTTTACAGGAGGGAGATATTCAGATCCGTGGGTTCCAGTTGAGAATGCCTCTTGATATTCAATTTGTATTTACAGCCAATCCGGAGGATTATACCAATAGAGGAAGCATTGTTACCCCTTTGAAAGACAGAATCGGGTCCCAGATTTTCACTCATTATCCAAAAACAATAGCGCTTGCCCGACAAATTACCGAACAGGAAGCTTTAATTTCTGCGGAAGATAAAGCACAGATACAGATTCCTGATTTTGCGAAAGATCTTTTGGAAGAAGTTGCTTTTGCAGCCCGTATTAGTGAATATGTAGATGCTAAAAGCGGTGTAAGTGCCCGTCTTACAATAAGTGCTATGGAAAACTTAGTCGCAGCAGCCAAGTTACGTTTAATTGAATCCGATGCAGAGAAAACGACAGTCCGCTTGCTTGATTTCATGTCGATTATCCCATCCATCACAGGAAAAATTGAACTGGTATACGAAGGGGAACAGGAAGGAGCAGATTATGTAGCCAAAATATTGATTGACAAAGCGGTCATTACTCAATTTGAACGCATATTCCCACGCATCTCCAAACTGGAAAAAGAAGGAATTAAAACACCTTATACCGACCTGATCAGATGGTTCAACAAAAACCATCTGGAACTCAATTACAATGATACGGATGAAGAATTCTATGCTAAACTTGATAAGATAGAACCTCTGGTAACAGTAGTGGAAGAAAATGCATCTGAACTGAGTGCGGAAGATCAGAATTTCTGTAAAGAATTAGTTTTATGGGCATTAACGATCAGCAATAAAATTGACAAGTCTGAAAATCAGAATATCTTCACTTTTGATTCTCCGGGAATCGGCCAATTTTTGCGCAACTAAAATCAATTAAATATTCAACAGATACAAAATAAAAACCTTCAGCTCAGATCTGAAGGTTTTATTTATTTACTGAGAAATGTTACTCAACACTATTTTTAGCTTTACACCATATTGTCATTTTTAAATACAGCAGAACCAAAAGGGTTATCTACCAGCCACAGCCAGTTTCCGTTTTCGTGTCTTTTCATAATGCAGGAAGTATGACCTGTCATTTTTATGGGATGTCCATCCGGAGCATTTCCCGTCATTTCCCACTGATCAAGCCACATCGCAATATCATTGACGACCGTTATATGGGGTGTTCCCCCTTGTATATTCATTTTTAGCCTGCATATCTCATCCATTGCCAATTGTATCTCATTCAGTCCTCTCAGTTCTCTCCCATCCCTGTCAATGTATACCGCTTCCGGATGAAAACAGCTTAAAGCCCCTTTAGCATCCCCATTTTTTATACAGTCGCGAAAATACGCTACTGCACCCTCTTGTATTTGTCTGTTAAAATCCTGCATTTATTTTATATTTCGGGCATTCAATTCCTTTTCTAATGCCTTCTTATTTTTATTCCAACTATTCACCGCAAAAAGGGCAAAAAGTACGGGGATAAAAGTCATAAGTCCCAAACCTTTGACTATGGTACTATAAATAGCAATACCAACTAATACTCCCAGGATTACAGCATTGACAATGTCATTGGATTTGGTCTTTTTTTTCTTCTCCAATAATTCATGATCGGTTAAGTCTGATAATTCTTTTTCCATGGTTTTTTGAAAGTTTTGGGTTGTTATTTTAGTTTTAAAATGGTAATTTATACTGTTTTTTTTAAAAATTATTTCCAGTTTTTTACCTGAAGCTAAAATACAATATTGCTGAGACATTTTTTTATTTCTTTTATTTGTAATTTATTTCATGTTACCTATTTCTGAAAATTTCAAAGCTTATGGAAGACAACCTGAATTGTATTTACAGAGTTATCAATTTCATGGAAAAGAATTATGATCAGCCTGTTTCCGTAAAGGAACTGGAAGATATTTCCCATTATTCTTACCGAAATATCCAGCGTATTTTCAAGTACAGCTGTGGAGAAACAATAGGCGCTTTTCAACAAAGATTAAAGGTAGAAAATGCCTATAAACGGATTCTGTATACCCAGGAAAACCTCACCTCTATTGCCATTGAAGTTGGTTTTTCCAATATCGCTTCTTTTTCCAAAGCTTTTAAACAACATTTTGGGATTTCCCCAAAAGCAGCAAGATTAAGTAAGGAAAAACTTCTGTGTGAAGACGAGATTATTCCGGTAACATCTGACGAGCTGCTGGAGCCGGAGATTGTATATCTTAAGCCGCTGCAGGTATATTATCAGAGTATTAAAACCTATTACAACAATGAAGAGATTGAGGTACTGTGGGAAAAGTTCATGGAAAATAAATTTACTGATACCGGGACAGAATATTTTGGGGTTATCGCCGACGAACCCCTGATCAAAACTGAAATCAACTGCCGGTATGATTCATGCGCAACCCTACAGTCTAACCATAAAAAACTGCCTTCAAAAATGATATTCGGGGGCAAATATGCCCGGTTTACCCATACAGGCAGCTATGAAACGATAGATGATACCTATACCAAAATCTATTCCCGCTGGATTTTTAATTCAGGGCTTGAATTTTCCCATACTCCGATCATAGAAAAGTATGAAAGGCATGCTGATCAGGGAGATGATCAGGAAAAACAGCTGACTTATATTTTATTGCCTTTGAAGTAAGTTGTCAATTTGGGACAACTTTAAAAATTTTCGCCAATCTAATTTTGCATTGTTAAAAAATAAATCAATTATGCAAAAAAAGAAAATCATGTTCCTGTTATTACCAGTTTTTTTAATGGCCTGTTCTCAAACAGAGCCTATAGTACCTCCAGGAACTACAAACCCGGGAACTGCTGTTTACAAAATGCCGGAAGAATCTGCAAAGCACGAAGGCACCTGGCTTCAATGGCCTCACCAGTATCAATATGGGACCACCTACCGCAACAGGCTGGATGCAACCTGGGTAGCAATGACCAAGGAGCTGGCACAAAGTGAAAAGGTTCACATCGTTGCCTATAACGGGATAGAAAAAGACCGTATTGTAGGATTATTAAACAGTGCAGGAGTTCCGCTTACCAATATCAATTTTAAGCTTTATCCCACGGATGATTTCTGGGTAAGAGATAACGGACCTATTTATGTGAAAGATCAAAACGGGCAGCTATTTATTCAGGATTGGGGGTTTAACGGTTGGGGTAATAAAGCAGACTATAGCAAGTGTAATACAATTCCTTCTAAGATTGCCTCAGATACCAACATTCCAAAAATCGATCTCAATTCGGTTATGATCAATGAAGGCGGAAGTGTAGAAATTGATGGAAACGGAGTATTGATGGCGTGTAAAAGTTCCATCTTAAATAGCAACAGAAATCCTGGAATGACTCAGCAGCAGGCAGAAGCAATATTTACCCAAAACTTAGGGGTTACCAAGTTTATCTGGCTGAATGGAAAAGCTGGGCTTGACATTACAGACATGCACATTGATGGTTTTGCAAGATTTGCCAATTCTTCTACCATTATCACGATGAACCCTAATGATTTGGCTTACTGGCAGGTTCCGGATGGCAATATTGACAAATTATATGATGCAACCACAAAAAATGGCTCTGCATATCAGTTTGTAAAAGTTCCTTTGACCAGAAATGATGTGATAACCACTTACGGAAAGAATGTAGGCCGTGCCTCTTATATCAATTATTATATTGCAAATAACCGTGTTTTGGTACCTAACTACAATGATCCCAATGATGCAGTTGCCAACAATATTATCCAGCAGCTTTATCCTGGTAAAACAGTTGTGGGAATAGATTGTCGTAATTTATTTGCCAATGGCGGAATGGTACATTGTGTAACCCAGCAACAGCCTCAATAAAACGATACTCAAATAAAGCTTGCTGATTTTCAGCAGGCTTTATTACTTCAGAATGCCAGTCACCAAAAATAGCGTAAATTTGCTCTGCCCATCTCGTAAAGGATGGTTTTCCAGTGTAAGTATTATGAAAAAAACAGCAGTTTCTTTATTAGCCCTTCTTCTGAATATCGTTTGTCAGGCACAAAATTTTGATGTTATTCCTTTAGGGATCTATGGTGGTGAGCAGGAAGACAATTTATCAGCCTATTTGGTTGGCGCACCGAAAGACAATTCATTTCTTTGTCTTGATGCCGGTACCGTAAATGCCGGGATACGAAAAGCTATTCAATTAAAAAGCCTTGACGGTTCAGCAGAAACGGTTCTTAAGGATCAAATAAAAGGATACTTTGTATCGCATGGTCATTTGGATCATTTATCGGGACTTATTATCAACTCTCCGGCCGATTCTAAAAAAGATATTTTCGCAATACCACCCGTGATTCAGATTTTGCAGAATCATTACTTTATAACAGATACCTGGATTAATTTTGCTGATCAGGGTCAAAAACCTATCCTTGGAAAGTATCATTATAATGAGCTTCAGGAAGGAACAGAAATTCCGGCACCTAAGACCCCATTTTTTATAACAGGCTATGAGCTGAGCCATGTAAATCCTTATAAAAGCAGTGCGGCATTAGTAAGAAGAGATGATCATTATCTGCTTTATCTGGGCGATACAGGCGCTGACCGCATCGAAAAATCTGACCGTCTTGATCACCTTTGGACTACGATAGCACCCCTTGTTAAAAAAAGACAACTCAACACCATATTAATCGAAGTTTCTTTTCCCAACAGCCAGCCGGAACACCTGCTGTTCGGCCACCTTACTCCTACTCTTTTGGTTGAAGAACTGAGTAAACTGAAAGAAAAAACCGGACAAGGCAGCCTTGAAGGTCTCCATATTGTAGTTACCCATAGAAAACCTACAGGTGACAATCCTGAACTTATCAAAAAGGAGTTATTGAAAAACAATCCTTTAAAAGTAAATTATGTTTTCCCTGAACAAGGCAAAAAAATTAGTTTACCCTAATAAAAGATCAAAAGATGAAGCATAATTCTGCTTCATCTTTTTTATATCATGCTTTACCACTTATTTTAAAAACAGATATAAAACATTGATTTTCACGTGTTTAAAATTTATTTATAAAAAATTAATACGTTTTGCATGGCTGCATAAAATTAATATCGTAATATTGCGATATAATAATTAAAACAATGGGAGTTACTAAAACAGAAATCTATACTGAAGAGCAAAATAAACTGGCTTCTCTGCTTAAAGTTTTGGGGCATCCTGCCAGAGTAGCTATTTTACAATATATCATTCACCAAAAAGCATGCATCTGCAATGATCTGGTTGAAGAACTTGGTCTGGCTCAGGCTACGATCTCTCAACACTTGAAAGAACTGAAAAATATCGGGATCATCAAAGGTTCCATTGATGGGAAATCTGTCTGCTACTGCATTAATGAAAATGTGTGGAAAGATATTCAAAATGAATTCAATGCATTCTTTAATCAGGATGTTACTATAAAACAATGCTGCTAAGGCATTTTTTTTGAATCAAATCATCGTAATATTGCAATATAACATTATAATTTTAATCTTTAAATTTTAATCACTATGAAATTATCAGAAATCAAAGAAATTCTTCCGACATTGGAAAATGTTGAATTTCAATTGGAAAACGGCAGTTTTATTCCTGAACATTTCCATGTTACGGAAGTTGGTCAGATTATAAAAAAATTCATCGATTGTGGCGGCGTTACCAGAAATGAGATAATCATCAACTTTCAGTTATGGGACGCTGATGATTATGAACATCGTCTGAAACCCGGGAAGCTCCTTCACATTATTCAGCTTTCAGAAGAAAAACTGGGAATAGAAGACACGGAAATTGAAGTTGAATATCAGGGGGAAACCATTGGTAAATATGATTTAAGTTTTAATGGAAAAAACTTTGTCCTGAACAATAAGACCACGGCTTGCCTTGCCCAGGAAGCCTGTGGAATTCCTAACGAAAAGCAAAAGAAAAACCTTTCTGAGTTCTCTGTAAACCCTTCATCCTGCAATCCTGCTTCAGGCTGCTGCTAATACCTTAGAATGCTATGTATCAAAAATTAGTAAACACCATACAATCTCTACAGTGGGAAAATATAGATACTGATAGAAAGGGAGTTCTGGAGCCATTGATCAGTTTCATTCAGCAAAAGGTGGATGAAGGAAAAGAAGTCAATATCAATTTTATCTGTACTCACAATTCACGCCGCAGTCATTTGTCACAAATCTGGGCGCAGGCAGCCTCTTCCTACTTTGCTATTCCGGGTGTTCATTGCTATTCCGGGGGAACAGAAACAACCGCTTTGTTTCCCAAGGTGGCAGAAACATTAGCCGATCAGGGCTTCAGTATTTTCAGCATTGCTGAAACAGCCAATCCCGTGTATGCAATACAATATGATGATAATGATTTGCCTATGATAGGTTTTTCAAAAAAATACGACAGTCCTTTCAATCCTGTATCCGGATTTGCAGCGATTATGACCTGTTCACAGGCAGACGGTGGATGTCCGTTTATTCCCGGTGCTGAAAAAAGAATTCCTATCACTTTTGAGGATCCTAAAGTTGCGGACAATACTCCGGAACAGGCAACGGTATATGCTGAAAGAAGCTTGCAAATTGCAGAAGAAATGTTCTATGTTTTTTCAAAAATCAACCAATCATCATGCAGCCAAGATTAAAGTTTCTTGATCGTTATCTTACTTTATGGATATTTCTGGCCATGGGTATAGGAATTGCTTTAGGGCATTTTTTTCCAGCCATTCCTGAGATGATCAATTCACAATCCATTGGAACAACCAATATTCCTCTGGCGATTGGGCTCATTCTCATGATGTACCCGCCATTGGCTAAGGTTGACTATTCTCTTCTGCCATTAGCATTTAAAGATAAAAAAGTAATTGGCGTTTCTTTATTTCTCAACTGGATAATAGGACCAGTCCTTATGTTCGGGCTCGCTATCCTTTTTTTAAGACATGAACCTGATTATATGGTGGGTCTTATCCTTATCGGGCTGGCAAGATGTATTGCAATGGTACTCGTCTGGAATGACCTGGCAAAGGGAAATAGAGAATATGCAGCTTTACTGGTTGCATTGAACAGTATTTTTCAGGTATTTACTTACAGCTTTATGGTATGGCTGTTTATCAATGTACTGCCCGATCAATTGGGCCTGGCCAGCTTTAATGTAAATGTTTCTATGAAAGATATTACTGAAAGTGTACTCATCTATCTGGGAATTCCGTTTTTGGCAGGTTTTATCAGCCGTTATATCCTGATAAGATCAAAAGGCACCGCATGGTACAACAGAAAATTTGTCCCCGCAATATCCCCCGTTATATTATATGCCTTATTATTTACCATTGTACTGATGTTTAGCTTAAAGGGAAGCAAAATACTGGAGCTGCCTATGGATGTAGCCAAAGTAGCCATACCGCTTATCATTTATTTTGTTTTGATGTTTTTTGTGAGCTTTCTGATCAACAGATCATTAAAGATTCCTTATGATAAAAATGCATCTATCGCCTTTACCGCTACCGGAAACAATTTTGAACTGGCCATTGCTGTAGCAATTTCTGTATTCGGCGTTCATTCACCGCAGGCATTTGTAGGAGTCATTGGACCATTAGTAGAAGTCCCGGTATTGATATTACTCGTGAAAGCCAGTGTATTTATGAAAAAGAAATGGTATCCTGAATAATCTGACCATCAGAATAAGAAAAGCATCACTGTTTCGGTGATGCTTTTTTGTTGTAATTTCAAGTTTTAATACATTTGATTTTCTCCATATTTATAAACCGTCTTTTCATCCCAAACAAATAATTGGATAGAGGTAAATGGTTTTATTTTATATGAGGATCCTGTGCTTTTGATGTCAAAGCCTTGTGCATCGTACTCGTTAGCATTTAATACCAGTATTCGCTGGCCTGGAAAACATTTTCCTAGTGTAAAATGCGTATTGGGATCTGTACATCTAATGACTAACATTCTATTATCAGAATCATAATATTGAACTCCAGACTGCTGTTCGATCATTCTATGAGATAATCTCATTCTATTATCTTCATTGGTAATCTCATCATCAAGATAGGCTAACTCTCCGTTTGGAATAAATAATGTATTAGGTTTTTCATCCTTTGATTTAAAGTTGTCGGTAGCTTTTACTGAACCTGAAACATTTACTTTATCTGCACCATTAGCTTTTGTACCTATACCAATCCTGTAATCTCCTCTATTGAAATTAATACCTTCCCAACCATCATACGTACTTGAATATTTATAATACTCATCTTTTAATACCGTTAAATAGAATCCATCTTTTTTATTATATATACCAGATTCTCCACCATGATGATTATCAACAACAAATAATCCGTTACCTGTGATATTTGTAAACTGCTGGTTTAGTATAATCCCATCATTGGACATATTATTCCAATGATCAATATTACTTTGTGAAAAATCGGCGTCACTCCACAGTTTATACCAGTTACTAGACCATTTATCATCAATCCCTTTTCTTATTTTAAGCATAGGGATTCCTGCACCATTTATCTCCGTTTGATTAGCAAAAGCTAATTGGTATGAAGAATCTCCAGTGGATGCAGTGGTACCATCCCAAGGAGCATAAGTCATTACACCTGCATAATTTCCAGTACCTCCAACATGTCCAGCGTTAACAAAATCAAATCTAACTCTACGAGAATTGCCATTGGGTGCAACAACTGTATTGGGATCTCTTGAACCATCTCTTGAGGTAATAAAATAGTTTGAAGCTAAAACTCCGGTTGAATTGGTCAAATTTATCCATTGGCCGTCTTCACCTTCTGGCAGACCGGTTAGCGTTTGATTGGCAAAATTAGATGACACCCAAGATCGAGTAGCCAAGAATACATACCCATCTGTTTTATGATATATATAAGGCGCATCTGTGGATAAACCATTGGAAAACCCTAATGTTTCAGCATTTTCTGAAGAATTAACTTTATGATCAGGATTAAAATTATTAGTCGTCCAAAGCCTTTCTCCATCTGACAACAAAGGAATATTACCTTTTTTCGTCATGACTGTTGTATTAACACCCTGCCAATACTCTAAGTGATCGCTGAATAAAGGGAAATCTATTCTATGATACCATGTATTACTTCCTGCAATGTGTAAAGAGTTACCATAAGTAGACGGAAATCCAGTACCTGAGGCCCAATCTGTAACACTTAAAGGAAAATCAGTTTTTACCGAAGCTGCATCTTGATGTAATCCTCTTTTCGCTAAGTATTCGCCAGGATTAAAATTACTGGAAGTCCAGGGAATAGCACCTTGAATTTTAACAACACCGCTATCTGAACTTAATAATAAATCACCACTATTTACAGCTCTAACGGCAAAATTATCTCCTGAACCTCCCCCTGCAGCGGCGCCTCCATCGGCTCCCATATAAGCGATAGCTTTAGTCCCATCATACTTTTCCCAAGTCAAATAATTTCCTGTTTGCGCAGTACTTTTCCATCTCCCTAACATCGCTGGAGACTCCATATTAAAAGAGCCTGTCATGGTACCGCCATCTTTTCTAAGGTAATTTCCTAGCTCGGAAGGTGATACAAAACCTGATAAATCAGAATATTCAGCAAGTCTTTTCCAAGGGGTTTGATTTCCTCCATACCAGGTTTTATAATAAACACCTTGTTCTTTAGAGGTTGGTACAAACAGTGTAAAACCTAAATCTTTTGATGTCTTAGAATACCCATTAAAACTTGCAAAAGTTCCTTCAAGTGTTTTATTGGCAAGCTCACCATCAAAATTAGCCCCTGAGTTGGCTGTTAAAATACTTTGTAATCCATTGGGCACTAATTCAGATTGATTATAGACTCCTGCTCCTTTATTTATATGATAATAATTATCTAAATCCGCCTGACTTGCAGGATTTGTTAAATTATTGGTTGTCCAAAATTCCTGGAAAGTCCCCCAATCAGCAGCATCGTAATTTTGTTTGACAAAACCTATTCTATCATTATATTTAGATGAAACAATAGCTGTCGACTTTTTAACATCGCTTCCTGAGTATGAAGACATCCATAAAACATCTGACCAGCCAAAATTAGAATTACCCATTTGAGTAGCTTCTAACATTTGTAATTTTAATTTACCTGGTCCAAAATATATTGAATTAGGTTTTTCTTGTCCTCCTCCTACATAATCTGCACCCAGGTAATTATTTGCATCATAATCTTTATGTTTCCAATCTCCGGAATTACCATCTATTGCTGAAAATATTCTACCATTATTTTGTACAAATGTTTTATATCCTGTAGAACTTGCATCACCAAAGTGAAAATTAATACCCTCACCTAAGACATGACCGCTACCTTGAAAATAAGAAAGTCCATAATTATCAGCATTAGCAAAAGACCAAATTCTATTTCTTTCATTTACTTTGTAGAATCTGTTTTGAAAACCTTCATCAGATTGAACAAAACCTTTTGAATGTATTCCATTGGCAGGAATAAATTGTGAATCAGTATAAGCAGAAGATGCCAGTAAACCACCTGATAAAATGACTTGCGCTGCATTTCCATTGAGTCCGCCTATAGGTTTATCTGAATCCAAGGCCCAATACCCGCCAACATTTTTCTTTTCCCAAAATATATTTTCAGAAACGAGTTCTTCTTTTGTAAGGAGATGTTTAAGGTTAATTTGAACTCTTTTTGTGCCTCCCGGGTCTGGATTATCCGAAATTGAAGTAACCCGGTTTCTACCCTGGTCTAAACCTCCATACCCAATAGTTAATTTTGCATCAAATCCTTGCCAATACCCTAATCTTGGAAACCAGAAAGTTAATTTTCCATTAGAATTTAAAGCAATAATATAATTGAAATAAGATAGTGTAGAATATCCCCCTTCAGAAATTATAGTATCATTGTAAATATAACCCTGAAGCTTAAAGTCCAATGGCAAATAATTTCCATTACTATACATATTCCCTTTTATTTCCAGAAGAAACGGCTCTCCATAAGTAACTGAATAATCTACATCAGTTTCAATTAAAGTACCGCTGGCAAAATCTCGTGATGAATGGATATAAGAATCTTCTTTCTTTCTACTATCATAGTCAGCACCACCTCCTGTTAAAAAGTAGTTATCAGAAGAACCATTCTTTCTAAATCCTTCAGCCTTTACATGTTGATAATGATTACTCGTTCCCACTCCAAAATGAAATCCATCATCTCTTAAAGTAAGCGTAGAAGATATAAATCCTGTTTTCCAGAATGTAATACCTGGTTGCGATCCATCATCACTTCTCACCCATAGATTATTGGCATATTCATCTGGCGAACCAACACTCATAAAAGATTTTTGACCATTTACAAATTGATGGGTACTTAAAGTCATTACATCTAAATCCGCAATAATCTCAGCTTTTGTTCTTTGAGATATTTTCTTTGTCGTGGGGTTCCAAACCAACACAGAACCTGTATCGTTTGGAACACTTTTCACAATGATTTCGCCTTCTACATCGATGTGATTGTTAAAATATTCAGGTGCTATTAGTGATGCCATTAATCAAGTCTTGCGGTTAAAGTAATTCTATATTCATCCTGAGTAAGAGGTGCCAAAACATCTATTCGTATATCATTGGCAGAGGTCGTTACACAGCTTACATTTATTTTTCTATTATCCGTTGTACGGTAACAGATATAATCAACATTCCAGGTATTCCAATTATGATTAATGGGAAAAGTAACGGAAGAACCATCTCCAATCAGCACTGTTTTAGATTTGATCTTTGCATCCAAAACAAATTTCGTAGATCTTGGAGTCATCGCTTTAAGGGTATCTGTTCCTGCAATAGCTTCAACTTCTGTAGCGATTTGAATGAGTCCTTTTACACTCTCTGTAGCATCTACAATGTCAGGAATTCCTTTTTCTATAATCTGATAATTTTTAAGAACATTTGAAGCATTATCAGTATTAGCAATAAGGTGGTCACCAATAGAAACGGGTTCACTTCCAACCCAGCCATTAGCGGTAATAACCCATACCATTCCTGTTTTAATGACACCTGAAGTAATGGGTAGTGGCGCTGTCATTGAGCCTTTAACAGTAGAAGGAATATACCCTCCCGGTTGATAAATCAACGCTCCTGTAAGGCTTTGCCCCACTAGGTTTTCGATATAAGTTTTAATCTTATTGGACGACCATGTAAATGTACCTGACTGTACTGCATCATTCAGGAAAATAGAGACAATATCTGCATTGCTAAGATTTCTACCTGCTATTTTGATAACATGTCCTGAACTATTGGTCAGTATCTGACTTAGCAATAGAAGTCCGCTTGTTTGATCCGTTTGAAATGGATTATTGGTCAGTGGATAATCAGGGTGTACATAATTTTGGGCCAGATTAATCCATTTAGTTCCGTTCCATTGGTGCAACTCACTTTTATAATCAATGATCCAGCCTGGGAGCGCTTTATCCGTACTGGGAAGCGTATCAAAATATTGAAAACGGGTATGCTGAAGCTCTCCAAAAAAATTATCCTGATGGGCGTTATTACTTATTACTGCGTTATTATTCATGTTTTTTTATTTTTTTATGGTTTAACTTTTAAAATGAGAATATTAATGGGATGAACGATATCGCCAAACATCTTAACCTCTATGGTTTGGTTGGTTGCGTAATCGTCAATATTTATTTTTTTACCCGTAACACTGTCCCGGGCCTGGATGATTACATTTTCCGTTTCAAGGGTATTAGGAAATACTGTACTTTCTGTGACTTGTACCACTGCACTTGTAGGGGTCTGTGATATCAACAAAACCTTATCATAGATTTTCTTATTAAATTCCTGTTGATTTTTCGGGCTGCCTACCCCATCATAGTCAAGTAACAGCTTTACTTTATCTTCACTCGTTTCCCCTGAAAGAGCTTTTAAAGCTTCAATATCCTCCCGGCTTTTCTTAATAAAATCCACGATTTCCTGAAGTTCATCTAAAGACAGATCATTGGATAACAGCAATTTTTTAATATTTTCTATCTTCAGGGCTAAGTCTTTATCAACATTTTTCAGTTCATTAACAAAGCCATCTATCTGTATTTTAGTGTACGCATTACCCAATTGATCAGCACTATCAACCGTAGCAACATTGCTGATTCCCAGTTTACTTTTCCAGCTAGTAACATGAGCTGGGGTTAGATTACCCGCATTCAGTAAAGCCAAGTATTCCGAATGGGCCTTTGGGTCTTTTAAATGCGCCTGAAATGCCTCTGCACTGGCAAATAATTGAAAAATATCCTCAAACCCCTCAATACTTCCCATAGGGATTTGGTCATCCTTATGGTAAAAAGATGAAAATGTTTCTTTAAACTGTGCTTCTGTTGGAAAATCTCCAGTTTCAAACCAACTGAAAATTGTTTGTAATGGTGTACTCATGTGTTTTTTTGAAAATTACTTTTGATAAAATTGATAAGTGGAGAAAGAGCGATATCGCTCAAAGCATAATCGCCTTGAATGAAAGTCTATAGTTCTTGAATCCAATGACTATTCACATTATTCAGAGCTCAAAGTTCAGATTTATTCAGCTCTTATAAAAGTTTTTCGACCTTCCTATTCTGTAGTTGCAGTATCCTTTATTTTTATGAAATCGGATGATACTGCTTCATCATTTCAATGTTCAAAATTCCTTTTTTAAAAATTCCTGTGAAAGTTTTTTGGCCTCTCCATTCTGTAGTTGCAGTAAGTCTGCTGTACTTCTAAAAAAATATAAATAAGCCTTTTTCAATAGTTTCATTATTTATTTCAAATAATAATACAGGGTAAGGATGTACTGAAAGTTTATTTAAGAACCAACCGGTTATGCTAATAGTGAAAAAGGCTCGGATTATAAAATCCGAGCCTTAATTTTTTTCCTATATCCAGCAAAAAATTCAATTAATCTGAATAGAAAGTATGATTCACTTTATTCGTAACTTTAATCCTTTTATTTGATGCAAAGAAATGACTCGAGCGCTCTATTTTAAGAAGGTTTTAATCTACTTAAATGTACCTATTTTTACTTTTAATCAGAGTGATAAATTCCGTTACTATTAGCGGCAAACCCAATATTATATCTGTTTTTATAGTAGGTTTATTCAAGTATGTCGTTACAGCATTTATTTTAAATCCTATTTAATTATCTGCATTTTTATGGAAGATTCTTAATGAGACCTTCTGTTGGGGTAGTAAGTTGGTTTATAATATAAAGCTGCGTTTTATCGTTTAATAATACATTGTAAACAAACTCTTTCTCAGCTTTATAATTCCAATTTTTAAGTTCAGTAAATTTTTTCTTAATTAGGTTTAAATGGATCTTATTATTTTTGGAAACAATGATCACTTTAGATAATGGTGTAGCTTTCATTTTTTCTATGCCAGCCTCTGTAATACGATCTTCTTCTTCCGACATAGAACAATATGGAAAATATGTACTGAAAATATCAAGATCCTTTTCATTCTCCGTCATAATGTACCGGTAGGTCATCGTATTGTCAAGCTCATTGATCCAATTGGGATAATCCTTTTCATACAATCTAATATATTCGTCAATAAACTCTTTATCAATTGATTTTTTTTTGATAATATATTCTTTCACTATGGGATAGATCTTTTTTGCCATGAGGTTGATATACTTTCTATTATACCAATCCGTAGTATCTGGCTTTTTAATTAAGCTTTCATAAACATACCCATTTCCAAATGCAGTTGCTAAGGATTCGTTTAAAAGCAAATAAGCATAAGTGCTGTATTTTGAAGTGTTTTCCTTAAAATAACTATAAATATCTTTTTTCAAGTTAAGGGATTGTTCATCATATATAATATGGAATGCTTCGTGGAGCATAACGCTTACTAATAAATTAAAATCATCAAAATCATTTTGTATAGCACATACAGCATTATTATAAAATGCTTCTGCGGTAAATCCTGGTGAATCGGGTAATGGATAGAAAACAACCTCGAAAGGAATAGAATAATCCCAATTTGAATTATAAAAAGTCAAACCAATTTCAAAATATTCTGAAATATCTTTGTCAATTACATAATTAGAAATGTCTTTGATCTGCTTTTCAAATTTCACCTTATTCGGATTATAAATCAATTCATTATATATAGGGGTAAATTCAGAAAGAATTATAACTAACTCATTTATTGAATTATTAGGAAGGAGTCCGGTAGAATTTAATTTAAATTCTTTTAAGCTTGAAGCTGCAATTAAATTCTTTTTTAAAAGAGCTTCTGTCATTCCGGGGAATTTTGAACCGTAAGGATAGCCATAAAATTGAAAAGTATAGTCTAATTTTAGATTATCAAATTTTGTAATGAGTTCCTGATATTTAATTGTATTAAATATCGAGTTTTTAAATACTGTTTTAAATGGATTATCACCACGATGGGTACTGAGCTTTTTTAAAAAAATAAAAACACTTAAGGGTTCTGAATATTTGATATGTAGAATCGGCTTTTGTCCAGGGATTAAAACCGTAATTATTAAAAACATAAATACTAATAAACTATTTTTCATATTTCCTGTGTAATGTATTAATTCTTAATAGGATATTAAACTAAGTCTGATGAGTAGAAATTATTTTTAACACTATTCATTGATAATTAAAAGACAATATTGTTGACTTAAAAGTTACATAGATGAAATCATATACCAACAAGACTCCCAAAGATTGAGATATTTACCTTAATTACAACAGCATTTCAAGATACCCTTAACAAGAAACTCAGACCATGCTTATAGTAATATTATCTTTAGCAGTACTTTCTTGCTACTCAGGAGAAATCCTCACAGCATAACTATAATCATTATGATTTACTCACTTTGCTCTTAAAGAGAAGTCCATTTCAATCCTTATTACTTGATGGAAAGAAAAATGATTCGAGCGTTCTTTCTTAAAGAAAAGCAAAGTATGAAGAAATTGCATCGCTTATGTGGTTGTTTAGAAAAAGTATTGAAATTGATTACCTCTTTGTCTCTTTATCTTATCCATTAAGAATAATTAGTCCCTTGCGTGAAAATGTCGATCCTACTCCCATGGTTGAATATATCGCCCAAAACTTTTGCGAATGGTTCTGTTGAAGTTTGAACCTGTTTATCTAGAAATAAAAAAAGCCTTGAATCAATTGATTCAAGGCTTTTCTGCGGAGAGAGAGGGATTCGAACCCCCGGACCTGTTACAGTCAATAGTTTTCAAGACTATCGCAATCGACCACTCTGCCATCTCTCCCTAAACTCCGGCTATACCGTTGTTTTCAGTGGTGCAAATATAGAACGATTTTTATTTTCTGCAAAACTTTTGTAACACAAATTTTAACAAAAATTAATAATAGACTAGAAATCAAGGGAATTATTTTCATTGAAATCTTATTCATCAAATCAGTTTTTGGATAAAGCATTACGATTACAATCAATTCATACCATTCCAAAATACTTATTAGAAAACCAACAGGAATACCTTAATCTTCCGAAAGAGCAGATGAAGGCTTTAAAAGAAGAAAATAAAAAAAGGGATAAACTCTTCCATATAAAGAATAAAAAACGAGTTCCACTGGAAGTCCTTTTTATTTTATAGCCATCAAAAACCGTCCCCCCTTTCCTTTAACCTACTAGAGCTACTTTTGAAGGGCTTGTATACCTTATCAGTGATAAGAATAGAGTATATTTGTAACACCCTATAACAGAACTAAAAACTAATAGCACTATTTTCAAATGTTTACTCAATCTTTTATCAAAAACACGGTTATTACCGCTTCCTTAGCATTCTCTTCTATGGCTTTTGCACAGAAGATGCCCATATCAATACTTCCATCCGGCCACCTGATTGTAGGGGCTGAAATAGATGGTAAAAAGGGGAATTTTATATTTGATACCGGAGGAGGGATCAATCTTTTTCTGAATAATTTTTCCAAAGATCTCGCACCAAAAGAAACATACAACTACCTAACAGCTTTCCGGGCAACGGGCGAAAAAATGACCATTCCTCTCTTCAAATCAAAAGAGATTATTTTTAATGGTAAAAAATTTAAAGATACCTGGTATGCTACTCATGAGATGGAGATCAAAGGAATTGATGGTTTAATTTCCCTTCCAATGCTTTATGACACAGAGTTTATCATCGATTATACGACCAAAGAACTTATTTTTCCAAAAGAAAAGCTGAGCAGCAAAAAAGTGATGGATATCCAGCTGTCTACCAATGCAGATCAGTCTCTGGATATTACGGCCTATGTACTTTTGAACAATAAATATAAGATCAACGTTCTCCTGGATTCCGGCGCTGGCAAAGATTCTTTTTGGCTGAGTGAACGCCTGATGAATACCCTGAACATCAAAAAAGAAGGTCTGCAGGTAGTGGAGAAAAAAAGTGAATTCAATCCCGATTTGACAACTAAGTTTTATAAAGACAGCATTAGCTCTATTTCGTCCTCTTTTGCAACCGTAGAAAAACCTGATGTATTTTTTGTAGAAGGTCTTATTTATGAAGGTAAAACGAGTATCAACTGGCTGGGTAAAAAGTTAGGTTTCAATCTTAAAGAGAAGAAAATATATATTTTGGATTAAACAGAATAATAAATGCAAAAAACGGCTTTCTAATGAAAGCCGTTTTTTATATAAATTGCGGGGAAGACCACCCCGTCAAAAATTCTTTGAATTTTCGCCACCCCTCCAAAGGAGGGGAATAATGAGGTGTTCAGTTGTTATATAGGTGGTAATACCTGGAAAATAATGGCTACTCTCCTGCCGGCTCAAACAATTCGATCTTATTGCCCTCCGGATCAAGAATGTGAACAAATTTTCCATACTCATAGGTAGCAATCTCATCCAGAATCGTTACTCCTTCTTTTTTCAGCTCTTCTACCAAGGCTTCAATATTCTCTACGTGGTAATTGATCATAAATTCTTTTGTGGAAGGCTCAAAATACTGGGTAGACTCTTTAAAAGGGCTCCATAGTGTATATCCTTTCTTATCAGATTCTGCTTCTCTCCAGTCGAATTTAGTTCCGTATGGGCTGGTTTCCAGTCCCAGGTGGGTTTTGTACCATTCGTTTACTTGTTCAGGTTCTTTACACTTAAAGAAGATGCCTCCGATAGCGGTTACTCTTTTCATTTTTTATTCGTTTTTGTTCAGTTGATAGTTTCTTTAGATGCAAGTTTGGATTGTTTTGCAATTTCACAAATATATCAATGTTTTGGCGAGTTGTTTATTGATTTCTTAATTTTTTGATGAAGATTGTTGAGGAAACGCTAAGGCGCTAAGAATATTAAAAAAACATACTGTTTTAGGGCGCAAAGATTTTATCTCCGATAAAATTGATATCTGAAATTCTTAAGTCTCTTGCTGATTTTGGAAATGAAGCAAGTAAATTATTATAAAAAAAATCTGCGTAATCAGCATGATCTGCGAGAGCATTGTAACTTAAGCCATACCTGCTGAAAACCTTCTGAAACATTTTATAATATTAAACCATTAAGATGAATTAAATAATTAAGAATAATAAGATTAGGCAGCACACTTTCTAAAACATCTTTGATGTTTCCCTTAACTTTCCTTCACAACTTCAAATTCCTTAATGGTTCAAAAAGTTTAAAAAAACCTTACACCCTTGTGTTTTCTCAACACAATAACACAAAAAAAGCGCACCCATTGGGCACGCTTTGTATTCTATAAACTAAATATTACTAGTGTAATTCAGCTAAATATTTCTCTGCATCCATTGCAGACATACATCCGCTTCCTGCAGCGGTAATAGCCTGTCTGTAGATATGATCCTGAACGTCTCCAGCAGCAAATACTCCCGGAAGATTCGTTCTTGAAGAACCTTTTTCAGTAACGATATATCCATTTTCATCAAGATCTATCTGACCTGCGAAGATATCAGTATTCGGTTTGTGACCAATTGCGATAAAGATTCCTTCAACATCTACTGTAGACTTTTCCTGAGTCTGATTATTGATGATCACCGCTCTTTCTACAAGGCTGTTTTCACCTTCAATTCCGATTAGTTCGTGGTGAAACTTCACTTCGATATTCGGGGTATTTTCTACTCTGTGAATCATTGCTTTTGAAGCTCTGAACACGTCTTTTCTTACCAATAAGGTTACTTTCTTACATAGTTTTGCAAGGTAAGTAGCCTCTTCTGCTGCAGTATCCCCTGCTCCTACTACCACTACATCTTTTCCTCTGTAGAAGAATCCATCGCATGTAGCACAAGCTGAAACCCCTCCTCCTGCATATTTTTTCTCATCATCAAGACCTAGGTATTTTGCTGTAGCTCCTGTAGAGATAATGACTGTTTTTGCAAGGATTTCTTTGTTTCCTGCATATAATTTGTGAACACCGCCTACTTCCTTCGAAAACTCAGCTCTGGTGATCATTTCATAATGAACTTTGGTATCAAATCTTTCTGCCTGTTTTTGCAGATCCATCATCATTTCAGGACCTGTAATCCCTGCTGGATACCCTGGAAAGTTATCAACTTCAGTAGTGGTTGTTAATTGTCCGCCTGGCTCCAAACCTGTATACAATTCAGGTTTCAAGTCTGCTCTTGCTGCATAGATAGCAGCGGTAAAGCCAGAAGGCCCAGATCCAACGATCACACAATCTAAAATATTTTGCTCCATAATTTACTTGTTCGAAAAGATTTAATTAAGACCGCTAATTTCGTAATTTTTACTGTCTTTTTAAAGTTATTTTAATGATACTTGTCAATATCTGATATGTTGAATTTCGATGGTAATTGTTGGGAGGGTTAGGATTCGAGTTCTGGGATTCGGGGTTTGGGCGGCGAAAATCTAACACTCCTGTTTTCACTCGTACCTATCATATCTAGAATCACGTATCTCGCTGCCTCGCAACACGCATTACACTTTCATCTTAATCTTATCTACATTGATAATCTTGTACACAAGCTCTCTGATCAGTTCTGCATCGCCCATATTCACTGCTCCAAGGCCTTTTCCTTTCATATCGAATTCACGTAAAATAGAAATGACTCTTGTGGCATGTTTTAAAGGGTAAAGTCTTGCGCTTTCTGCGTAGTCTTTGACAAAATAAGGGTTTACGCCCATCTGTGATGCAATCGTCTGTGGAGACTGCCCCGCCATGGTCTGGTAGATAATAACGTTTGAAAAATAATTGTAAAGGCTTGCCAGCATCATTACAAAAGGATTATTCTTCGGATTCTTCCCCATAAAATGGGCAATTTTAAAGGCGGCATTGGCATTTTTGGTTCCCAAAGCCTTTTGAAGTTCAAAAATATTGTATTCTTTACTGATTCCGATATGATTTTCAATGATCGCCCCGTCAAGGATTTCTCCTTCTTTAAGGATCATCTTTAGTTTGTTCAGTTCATTGGCAATTCTTGACAGGTCGTTTCCAAGATACTCTGCCAGAAGATGAGAGATATTGGGCGCCGTTTTGATACCAAGCTTTATGCATTCATCTGATATCCATTTCGGAAGGTTATTTTCCTTCACTGACTCACTCAGGAAAAGCGCTTTGGCTTTGTCTAATGCTTTTGCGGCCTTTTTTCGGCTGTCCAGTTTCTTATGTTTGTGTGCGAAAACCAAAACCGTAGAAGGAATTGGATTTTCTACATAAGATTCCAGAATTCTGTTTTCCTCTTCATTCAGTCTTAAATCCTGAGCTTCTTTCACAATAATCACCTGTTTGTCCCCCATCATTGGAAACTGTCTCGCCAGAGAAAGCACCTCCTGATAAGAAGTATCTTTTCCGTAGGTAACCGTTTGGTTGAAAGCCTTTTCATCTTCTTCCAAAAAGCCGTGTTCAAGAGCTCTTACAGCGACATCAATAAAGTAAGCTTCTTCTCCGTGGAAAAAATAAATAGGTAAAACTTCTTTATTTTTAATATTTTTGAGGATTAAATCTAATTCTTTCATCTTATTAATGGAACTTCCAAAACTGAATTTTCAGGAAACTTTTGATTTTAAATTCAAGAAAGACAAAGATAAGTTTTTTATTTATGATTTGGTTCGTAAAACTTATCTTCTACTCACTCCCGAGGAATGGGTAAGACAGCACTGGATACATTATTACCTTACTGTAAAATCCTATTCTACATCGGCCCTCATTACCGAAAAGAAGATCATTTTGAATGGTCTTACCAAACGTATTGACCTCTTGGTTACTGAAAAAACGGAACCTGTAATTTTGATCGAATGCAAGGCTCCACAGATCAAACTCACGGAAAAAACATTTGAACAAACAGCCAGATATAATTCCATTATTGGAGCCAAGGAAATCATACTGACCAATGGGCTTCAGCATATCAACGCTTATTATAAAGACGGGCAGTATCAGTTTTACAGACCGGAATAAATAAAAGCAGGGATTAAATGTAAAATCACTCTCAGCAGTAATTCTCAACAATATTAATTATGAAAATAAAAAACATCATATTCGATTTCGGAGGTGTACTCATGGACTGGGATCCAAGATATTTCTTCAAAGAATATTTTAACGATAACGAAAGAATGGAATATTTCCTGAAAAATATCGCCCAGGATGAATGGAATATAGAACAGGACAGAGGACGAAGCCTGGCTGAAGGAACAGAAATACAGGTGAAAAAATTCCCTGAATGGGAAAAAGAAATCCGCGCTTTCTACGACAACTGGACGGTCATGCTGAAAAGTGACATCCCACAAAACGTAGAAGTTCTGAGAAAGCTTAAAAACACAGACTATGATCTGTTTGGATTGACCAATTGGTCCGAAGAAACCTTCCCTTACGCATTAGAAAACTATGATTTCTTCCAGATCTTTGAGGGTAAAATTGTAGTCTCCGGAACAGAAAAACTCATCAAACCTGATCCTAAAATCTGGCATGTGCTGCTAAACAGATACAATATAAAAGCTGACGAATCGGTTTTTATTGATGACAATACGAAGAATATTGAAATGGCAAAATCACTGGGTTTCATTACCATTCAGGTGCATCCTGATACAGATTTAACAAAAGAATTAAAGAAAGTTGGAGTTGAAGTTTAACCCTTTTAAATATTTCCTTAATTTTAATACTGTTTTAGAATCACTAACTCACAAATAATTAATTATGATACGTTCTATCTTATTAACCACAATGATTATGGCTTCAGGTACCTTTTTCAGTCAGAAACTTAAAACCGTTTCTTATCAGGATGGTTCTCAGAAACTGAATGGTCTGATCACTTCTAATGCAGGAAAAAAACTTCCGGGAGTATTGATCCTGCCCGCCTGGAAAGGAATTGATGAAGAAGCTAAAACAGCAGCTATTGAACTTGAAAAGCAAGGTTATATTGCCTTTATCGCTGATATTTATGGTGAAGGGAAAATTCCTGCAGACAACGAATCTGCTGCAAAAACTTCAGGATATTATAAACAGAACCACCAGGAATACCAGAAAAGAATTTCGCTGGCTTTGGAGCAGCTGAAGAAAAACGGAGCAATTTCTGATAAAGTAGCTGTTATTGGCTATTGCTTTGGAGGTACGGGGGCGTTAGAATCCGCGAGAGGACATCTGCCTGTTGCAGGGGTTGTTTCCATCCATGGCAGTCTTACGAGAGATCAGAGCAGAAAAAATGAAGCTTTAAGTGCTAAAATTCTGGTTGAAAATCCAGCTGATGATAAAAGTGTAACGCCTGATGATTATAATAACCTCATCAAAGAGATGAACGAAGGAAACGCCGACTGGCAGATTATCACCTATGCTCATTCAAAGCATACGTTTACAGATCCGAAATCACCGGATTATAATGCAGTAATGGCTAAAAGAGCCTGGAATCATACTCTGATGTTCCTGAAAGAAATACTGAAATAAGAATAAAAAAGGCAAATCCGCTCATTGCGAATTTGCCTTTTTAATTTTCCCTTTATATTTTATCCTGTTATGGTTTTGCTTGCAGCTCAACATCATATTTTTTTGGAGAATATTTGGTCAGAGATCCTGTAGCCGCATCAATTCCCACTCCGATAGCACCCCCCAGAATAATATTCAGCAAAGTCACAGCATTAAAGTTTTTTGTCAATTTTACTTCTTTCTTCTCAAATCCTTCTTTTTCAAATGTAATCATCTGCTTACCCAACGCTCTTGGGATTTTCGTCGTACAAGGTGTTGTACATTTTTCGATTCCTTTGTGAAATACTTTTGCACCTTCAGGAGTTGAAGAAAAAGCTATTGAATCCTGAGTTCCTGTAAAAATAGTTGCACATGAAGTAGTAGAAAGTGTGATCCCCAGCATGAGTACAACTGCTAATTTGTTTTTCATATATTTTAAATAGTTTTTTTAAGCCCGCGAACTTACAAAATAATTTAAAACAACCCCTATAAATTTTGAAAAAACTATGAAAAAACATAGATTTCATAGGCATTTTGAGAAAATAACTCTCTTTTAACAGGGTATACAAATCACAAAAGCGCACCAAGGTGCGCCTTTTCATCAATATTAGTTTTTACCGGTACCTATTTATTTCTTTATCAATTGCAGTGATCCGGAGTTTCCGTTACTGGAACGCCAGTTGACATAATAGGTTCCTGATAACGAGGTTTGAATATCTATGGGTAGTTTATTAACCCCAGAGGTCACATCTGTTTTATATTGGTATATGCTTTTTCCTGCTATATCTGCTACATTTACAGTAATGGATTCTTTTCCTAAAGCCATGTATTCAAGTTCTGCGTATCCATTACTTGGATTTGGGTAGAGTTTCATTTTATTATTCTGCTCAGTTGCGCTTGATTTGCTTACAGTTGGAGTAATAGGAGTACATGGATCACATAGATGGCAGAAGAATTTTGTACATTCAATAAGGTATGTAGTGGAGCTGGTACGGGTAAGAATTACTCCATATCCAAAGCTGGTATCAGGACCTGCACAATACCATAGGCCACGATCCATCTCACTTGTCTTAAATCCCGGAATAATTGTGGTAGATCCCCCAATAGTAGTTGGAACTGGATAATATCTACTGGTCATTCCAGGATTAGAGAAAGAAACTCTAAAGGTTCTTACTGTTGCTGGATTTCCCGGAAAGGTAAAAAGCTGTGGAAATGTATAAGTAAAGGTATTGGTAGTACCAGTGGGTGGGTTTTGAAGGAAAGTGTTGGTTTCTGTTGTTGACCCTGACTTAATTTCCAATGCTACAGGAGACGGCAAATTCCCTGTTGCTCTTGTTATTTGCACTTTTGTGCTAGAAGGAAGAGAGGGAACACCAGGATCAGTAATTATTATTATCTGGGCACTTAAAGCCGTGTTACAAAATAAAGCGGCAAAAAGAAGAAAGCCTGCTTTTCCTGCTCTTAAAAATGAGCCTGATGATCCGAAGATCTTAGTTAGAGTTTTTTTCATAAAGGTATATTTTAATGATAGCGTTCTTTATCATTCGGGACGCCATTGCCGATAAACAGGTACAAGTTGTCTCTTTTTTAAAGAAAAAAAAAGAACAAATGAGTAAGTGAGCAGAATAAAAACCTAGTCGAGTCTATTGATACTTTGAATGAGCAGAACAGTAGTAAATATGATGTATTAAGGCATTTCCCATTCTGGAGATTTCTCTATATTAGCCTGAAAACTATGTATCATTACCGTCTCATATTATTCCTGTTGTTTCATAGCCTGCTGATGTACAGTCAGAAGCCCCAACTTCGTCATTATAGTTTAAGTGACGGGTTACCCAGCAATACGGTGTATTCAGTATATCAGGATAGCAAGGGGTTTATGTGGTTCTGTACCAGCTGGGGAATTTCCAGATTCGACGGGCATCATTTTGAGACTATCACCAGTAATCATGGACTTCCCGACAATGAAACATTTCAGGCATGGGAAGATTCCTGGCAGCGTTTGTGGGTAGGCACTTATAACGGAAGTCCTACCTATATCTATAATGGCAAGGTATATTCTGTACAGAATGATAAGCTCTGCCGCCTTATGGAAAAAAGGGGAATCGGTTTTTATGACATTGCCCCAAGATGGGATCTTTATTCTAACCGGCATAAAAAATATATTATAGGTAAAAATGATATTTCCAATCCAAAAGACAGCACATCACAATCCCCCCACATGCATTTTTCTGATCAGGGCAATGATTATTATATTTCTGCAAAAAAGATAATAAGGAAAAATCATGCGGGATCAACAATAGTGCATGTATTTAAAGAAAGAGTAGTAAGATCTTGTTTTTATCTGAACGGACATTTGTATGTAAGGTATATCAATTTATTGTATGATATCGTGTTCAAAGAAGGCAGACCTGTGGTGAAAAAAATTGAAATGCCCAGCAATATCCTTGACGTTACTGTAGATAGAAACGGTAAAATATGGAGCTGCACCACCAGTGGAGTTCTGGAATATGATCCCGATAAACCTTCGGGTCAAAATCTCCAATATATTGCAATGAAAGGCATTGTAAGCTATAATAGTTTTATAGACAGACAAGGCAACTGCTGGTATGCTACGAATGAAGGAGTATATATGCAGCCTGCCAATAAAACACTAATATATACTACAGCTGATGGGCTCATAGATAATAATGTTTTAACTGTAAAGTATCTACCGGGCGGAAAGCTTCTGGCAGGATACAACAACAGTGCAATTATGATAAGGGAGAAAAATAGTTTCAAGCCATTATATACTCTGGGTGACGGGCAATGGAACAGACTCCGGTATATTCTATCTATTGATGATGACCTGTTTTTAGCAGGAACAGACCGGGGATTATTTAAATGCAGCCTTACTCGAAATACCTACACGAAAATTCTGGAGTTTTCTGAAAAATCAGCAGCTATCAGAAATAATACAATACTGATAAGCCAAACCGGTACTCAAAATAGAAATCATCTTATCTATGATATTAATACCGGAAAGTTTACTGAACTTCCCAAACTGAATACCTCCGTTGCAGCTCCCGCTACTGCTATTGACTCCAAGGGAATCTACTGGTTAGGAACCTTGCAGGGATTATTCTATTACGATCCGGCTTTACATCAATTCATTCAGGATCCGGCTTTAGGCAGAAACCGCATCACCTCTCTCAATTTTTTGAAAGGCAGGCTTGTTATCAGCACTCATTCTGATGGTATTTTCATTCGTGATGGCCAGAAAGTAATTAGGTTGAATAAAACCAATGGACTCATTAGTAATATTTGTGAAAAAGCCTATATAGACGAGAAGGAAAAGCTATGGATCAATACAGACAAAGGATTATCCAGAGTTACCTTTGATGATCGCATGCGCTACTCTATTTATCACTTTTCAGCGGCTGACGGAGTTCCGAGCCATATGATCAATGCGATTACTTTTGGCGAAGGAAAAGCTTTTCTTGCTACATCCAATGGGATTATTGTTATCAACCAGGACCAGGTCAGCAAAAGCCAGCCTTATAAAGTCTATTTCCTGAAAGCCTCCTTCAAGGACAGCATCGTTTATTATCCTAAAAAGATCAGCCTGAAATACAATCAGAATAACGCACAAATCTCCTATACCGCTATTTCTTATCTGGATGAAAAGGATATTAAGTATAAATATCTTCTGTCGGGAGCAGAGAATGATACGGTGATTACAGAAGAAAGTACATTAAATCTGGGAGCTCTGAAGCCTGGTAATTATCATCTCAACATCTGGGCCTCCGGAAAAAATAATATATGGAATAAAACACCCGCTGTACTGGCTATTGCAGTAAAACCTCCATTCTGGGAAGAACTTTGGTTTATGGGAGGAATATTCCTGTTACTGCTGGTTTTCATTATCATTATATACAGACACCGTGTCAATATTATCCGCAAAAAAGAAGCGGAGAAAACGGAAAGAAAAAAAATGATTGCTGAACTGGAAATGCAGGCTCTCCGCGCTCAGATCAACCCTCATTTTATCTTCAATGTCCTGAATGCCATCCAGAATTATTATGGTAAAGAAGATGAATTGAATGCCAATTATTATATGGCCGCCTTTTCGGACCTGATCCGAAAGACCCTCACCCACTCCAAAGAGCACTGGAATACAATCGATAAAGAAATGGCTATGCTGAAAACTTACATTGAACTGGAACAGATGCGTTTTAAAAATCACTTTACGTATGAGATTTCTGTAGAAACCGGATTGGAACAATTAAAAATCCCCACCATGCTGCTTCAAACCTATACTGAAAACTCTATCAGCCACGGATTGAGACATCTGAAAACAGGAGGAATTCTTCGGATTTCATGCACCCAAAGCGAAGATTCTATCATATGCATTGTAGAAGACAATGGCGTAGGGTTTGAAAAAGCCCGTGAATTCGACAGCAGACCGGACGATTATAAATCTATGGGCTTGAAAATTACTGCCGGCAGAATTTCCGCCATCAATGAACTCTATGGAACATCTATTTCTACTAAGATCACTGATAAAAATACCATAAGCCCCTCCACACAGGGAACAATCGTCAAAATAACCATCAAAAACACTCCTTTTCTATGAGCAGAATAAAATCTATTGTAGTAGATGATGAACAGGAATCACGTGAAACCCTTCTTCGTTTCTTATCCAAATATTGCCCGGATATTGAAATAGCAGGGGAAGCCGCCTCTGTAAATGAAGCCGCTGAGGTCATCAGAGAAACATCTCCGGAACTGGTATTTCTGGATGTCAATATGCCTGTTGAAAACGGGTTCAAACTATTTGAAAAGGTATCCGATATTAATTTTTACACCGTATTTGTTACCGCTTATGATCAGTATGCTGTACAGGCATTCAAACATCATGCGGTGGACTATCTTCTAAAGCCCATTGTGATTCATGAATTGATCCTCACCGTGAATAAGGTGGCTAAGCTTTTGGAAGATAAAAATAAAATCCAGCAATTATCTGCCCTGCTGCATCATATTAAAAGTCCTGCAGAGCAGAGTAAAATAGCGCTGCCAACCATGGAAGGTCTCGTCTACGTTCATACCATGGATATTGTGCGCCTTCAGGCTGATGACAATTATACTTTGATCTTTTTCAAAGGAGGAAAAAAAATGATGGTATCCCACACCCTCGCCTATTTTGAAGAAACACTGAAAGAGCAAGGTTTTGTTCGCATCCATCACCAACACCTGATTAACCTCCAGCATGTTGAAAAATATATCCGCGGGCGGGGTGGCTATATCATTATGAGTGACGAAACTTCTTTACAGGTATCACAAAGGAAAAAAGATGAGTTTCTCCGGATTATTAAAAGAATGAAATAGCAATTTTCAGCAAGAAAAAAAGGCAAATCTGCTGTTTTGCAAATTTGCCTTTCTATTTTTTAAACTTTTTTAATCTCCTTATTCTTCCCTGTGCACGAGCTCCATAGAGAATGCAGGAAGACAGATCGCAAGATATTCGCAAGGTTCCGAAAACGGATTACTATACCGAATTCTCGCTCCTTTTTCAATAAGAATACTCTGCCCTTTTTCCAGAACTACCATCTCACCATCGATTTCAAATTGCTTTTTCCCTGAAATAATATAAGTAAATTCATCAAATTCAGGGGTCTGATGAGGTTCACTCCAGTCCGGAGGGGCTACCATATGAGCAATCGAAACATTGGAATTCCCGGTGGAGTTTCCCCAATGCTCTTCAATCAGTTTTCCGTCTGTAGTAGGAACTACAAATGGAGATTGCTGAATTTTATATTTTTTCATACCCAGTCTCCTTTTTTGATTTCATATACAAAGTTGGTTCTTGTAGGCTCTGCAAAATAAGCGACTTCTTCTTCGGCTATTTTTTGCCCGCCAAGCCTTTCCAAAGCTTTTTGAGAACGAAAATTCTCTTTTCCGATATGGAAATGAGCCTTATCTACAAACTGAAAGATATAATCCAGCATCAGCTTTTTAACCTGCGGATTGATCCCTTTACCCCAGGATTTTGTCCCATAGAAAGTATATCCTATAAAAATATGACTATCCTCTTCATCAAAGTCGTAATAACGGCTGCTTCCCAATACATCTCCGGTAGCTTTCTCTATAATTTTGAAAGCACCGCCACTCTCCATAGCTCCTGTAAAAAAGTTTTTAAAAACCTCTTTCTGGTAACGGTCTTTGTTGGGATGCTGTTCCCAAACTTTAGGATCGGAAGCTACTTCATATAAAGATTCAAAATCCCCTTGCTCTAAGGGGATTAATTGAAATTCTTCATTCTCTAAAACAGACTGAATAGAAAAATTCATTATTTAGCTCTTTTTAGTTGAATCAGATTCTATTTTCTTGATTTCTTTCAATTTGTCAGAAATCTTGATTACTGTATCTAATTTTGATGGCTTCAATGGAACTTCTGCCTGAGCCATATCCCATTTGATCACTAAGTTCCCTGAGTTTTCATCTGTAGGATTCAGAGTAATTTCAAACCACTCCTGTTTGTCAGTAAGTTTATTAACCGGTACCATAACATCTACTACATCCTGTTTAGGATCGTAAGTGTAAGCACCCCATTGTTGGAAATCCTTATTCAGGATCACCTTCCATTCTTTTTCTGTAGGAACAATAAATAGCCCGTATGTTCCTGCCGGTACAGTTTTTCCACCGAAATTAACGGCTTGTCCGAAAGTAATTTTCGTAGATGAGTTAGCCCCTGCTCTCCAAACCTGGCCATAAGGAACCAATTCTCCGAAGATCTTACGTCCCTTCACTCCTGGTCTTCCGTAGTCGACAGAGATTTTAGACATTGAAAACTGCTGCTCAACCTTCTGACGCGGACTTGCTGCCGGCACAGAATAATCTTGTGCAAAACTGAATGCTGAAATTGAAATGCAAACTGCTGCTATTAAATTTTTCACGTGTAAATTTTTGCTTAAAATTACGAAAATCAAAATAAAACAGCTTTCTCTAATTTCAATAATTTTTATTTTACCGATATTTTTCTATTAACATATTATTCCGGCCAAATCCTTTTTAACACCAATACTAGCCATTGAAAATCTTGTTTCTTTTAATCGTTTTTCCTTTTCTGAGCTGGATTGAATGAAAAACGGAAGGAACATCATTAGTCCAGGTTTTGAGGATTAAAAGAATCGCTATAATCTCTGCTCTCGTAAGCAGACCAATCCAAAAACAGAGGTTAAATAAAACAATTGACTGGCATTGTAAAATAACCTGAATTAATGTTCCAAAAAGTAGTAAAGTCCAGATTTTGGCCCCGATAGAGTGTGTTGCTACTTCTTTTCGGAATTTTAAAAAGCTTACCAGATAAATAAGAACTTCAGATCCTGCAAGAATGGCTATTTTGTAAGCATTTGTTTCGAAAAAAATAGGACATTGAATATAAGTGGCCACTCCTACCGAGACAAAAAAGATCTGATCAACAGTAGAATCCAGACGTCTGAGTTTCTGAGTTGAAATATGAAGATGTCTTGCTATAATACCATCAAAAATATCAGTCAATAATCCTATGGATAAAAGAACGACAGCAATGATCTGATAGTTTTCTATTTTGAGAAGGCTTAAAGAAATGATGACAAACCCAATAATCAGTCTGGAAAAAATTAAAATAGCCGGGATTTTCGATTTCATAAAAAGATGGAAAACTTATTTTAAGTGGTGAAAGATAGGGATAAAAATATTTTTTACTATTTCTAAAACAAAATAGCCTTTTCCAGTTCCAATAATTTTTGTTTTCTCCAGATACCTCCGGCATAGCCTACCAATTCACCATTTGAGCCTATTACACGATGGCAGGGAATTAATATGGCAATTTTATTAATTCCGTTGGCTGTTCCTACTGCACGTATTGCTTTCGGGTTTCCAAGAAGTTCTGATTGCTGCTTATAAGTTCTTATCTCTCCCATTGGAATTTCGCGGAGAAGCTGCCATACTTTTTCCTGAAACGCTGTTCCCGTAATAAACAACGGAACTTCAAAGTGGCTTCTCTTCCCTTCAAAATATTCTTTCAGCTCATCTTCCAATTGTCGGAAATGAAGATGCTCTTCTTGTACAATTTCTGTATTCAAAGCTTTTGATAAGGCCTTCAGCTGTTTTTCAATATTTTTCCGGTCTGTAAATTCCAGCAGACAAATTCCCTGATCAACGGCACAGGCAATCATTTCTCCCAGAGGGGTTGATATATTTTTTTGGTGTATGATTTCCATTAGGTTAAAATTAAGCCTTTTTGAAAACCCTATGTTCTTTTTTATGAATTACTATTCTTTTTATCTGTTCCATATGCCTTGTATTATGATAAATAACGAAACGGAAAGTATCCCCCAGCTTCAGTTTGATCAGTTTTGAAATGCTGATACTCGTTTTTGTTTTTTCCAGATCAATATGCTGTGCTTTTTCTAATAATTCGAGTAACTGTTTTTGTTGGCTTATAAATACGTCAACGACACTTTTATTCAACCTGCTGTGGATGGGATTCATTGCTTTAAGGGTTTTCATTGTATTTGGTTTTTCTTTCGGAAGCATTGTATTTGCAAAATAATTCCCAAGGAGTCCTGGCTTGAAAAGAGGTTTTGCTGAGGTTTTGGAGGCCGATATTCTGTTTGCAATTTCCGGGATATAAAAATCTCCGTATCGGTTAAGGTGCTCCAGACATTCTAATGTGCTCCAACTATCCTGTGAGGCTCTAAAGTTAAGCTCTTCTTCTGTTTTTTGTAAAAGCTTTTCTGCATCTTGTAAATACTGGTGAGTTAGTTCTTTGAGTTCATCTAATAATTTTGAGGCTGAAATTTTCATTACACTTTTTATGCAAATATCCTGATCTTATCCTACTTAAATCTTGACTGAACTCAAGATTTTTTAAGCCTTGACAAAGTTTCCGGTGACATTCTCAGGTAATTGGCGATATATTTATTAGGGACTTCCTGAAACAACTTCGGGCTTCGTTTCAAAACCCTCTCAAAACGTTCTCCCGGGGCGTTTATGAGCAAATCTTTTTCTCTTTCCAACTGTTGGAGTACCAGATCTTCCAAAATATTCATCCAGAACTTCATGTGTTCTTCATTGGATTGTATCCACTCATAAAAATCCTTTTTTGAAGCGACTTTCACCGTTGTTTTTTTAATCGCCTGAATATAAAGATCCGATGGTTTTCCTGATAAAAAGGAATCCAGGCTGACAATGATATTTCCGGTGTATCCGAAACGAATGATTCTTTCCTCATTTTCATCCATCATAAAGATCCGGACACTCCCCTTTTCGATATAATAAATAGAGGTATCTGTACTGCCCGAGATCTTCACAAAATCCTGTCGTCTGAATTCTTTCTTTTCCCAATGGATTCCGCTTTGAAGCAATTTTTCAACCATTTCATTTTACTATTTGCTATTCCAAAGATAATGGGTAATTTTAAATTTTTAAAACACTAATCACCTAAAATGCTCAAAAGAACAGTCCTATTGATACTGTTTTCTGCCGGACTGTCTGGTATGAAAGCACAGCAAACCATCCCCTTCCGGGTTACAAAACATAACAATATCATTGTCAAAACCCTTGTCAACAAAAAGGACTCCCTGGATCTGATGTTCCAGATTGCCATGAAAGATTGTGCTATTTCACCCGAACGCCAGCGAAAAGCAGATCACATTATTTTCAATAAAGAGGAAATAAGCGACGATAATACCATAGAAATAGGAAAAATAACTCAAAAGGATGTCCGTTTTTTTGATAACCAATTAGCAGGACATGAAGCTGACGGGAAAATTGGAACCGGGATTTTTGATGGTAAGGCTTTTAAGATCGATTATGACAATAACCAGTTTGTCATGTATGATCAGAAGCATCAACCTGATCTAAGTGGCTTCCAGCCCATAAAAATCATTTTAGACCATGAAGCCTTTTATATATCAGCGGATAACGTTGTGGATGGAAAGCATCAGAAAGAGGCTTATTTCGCCCTTCAATCCGGTTATTCAGGAGGTATTCTATACAGCAATGATTTTGCTGAAGAGCAGGAACTTGATAAAAAACTAAAAGTGACGGGACAAAAAACACTGAAAAACTCAGCAGGAAAAAGTATGATTACGAAACAGGGAATTCTGCCTTTTTTCAAGTTGGGAAATATCGTGTTCAAAGATGTTTCAGCAGGCTTTTTCTCAGGTGATCTGAAAACCCAGCATGTAAATTATTTCGGGGCAGATATGCTCCGCAGGTTTATCTGGATCTTCGATATGGAGAGACAAATGGCATATATCAAACCGAGCAAATACTTTTCAGAACCTTATTATAAATTATAATTAAACACAATACTCATGTTAAGAAGAATTATGAAGATCAATACAGCCCTAGTGCTTTTATCTTTTCCATTAGCGATTGTAAGCTGTAAGAAAGATGACAAAAAAACAAGTGTCACAGCCACAAAAGCAGCTAATGACTCTGTAAAAACAACAAAAACGGAAGAGAAAATAGATTATCAGAATTTTAATATTTTCAGCTTGTCTACCATTTCATCCGCTGAAAAAGATTCCGATATGGATATTTTTATTTCTGTTTCAGATATCTTTAAGGATACTCCGCCCATTCCGGCTGATATCATCAAAAATCAGAAGCAGATGACTTTCGAAGAACGCCAGCATTTTGAGCTGGATGCTCCCAGCAGAAAAAAACTGCTTAACGGCATTCATCTTACTGAAAATGACTCATTGTATATCTATGAATATGGCTCTAATAAACTTCAAAGAATGCCAATCAGTCAATTAAAAGCTGTAGCTTATTTAAGTCCTTATTCAGATAGTGAAGAACTGGATCCTGAGTCTTATATGATGGGCTTTCAGGTAGCCACTCACCAAAAGATAGCGGACCACGACCGGTTCAATAATGCCATCGCTTATTTTGGGAATAAAAATCCTTTCGTGGAAAATAAAATGAAGGCTGTGAAATGGCAAAAGGCTAATACTGATATCTCAAAGAAATATTTTAGCCCTTCAAAATTGATTCAGGGAAAAACCTACCAGTCACAATATGAAAATATGACCTATTACCTGCAGGATTATCTTGAAGAAGGAAACACTGTGGAACGTAAACTTGTAATCATCAATGATCATAATGAGAAGATTGCGGAGAAGACATTTTCTCTCGCCGAAAGTGATGGTGGTGAGTTCTTACCGCTTTATGGAATAGATGCTGACGAAGCCAATAGATTCCAATATACAGGCTATCTTTTCAAAGGAAAATCTCCTGTTGTTTTTGGATTTATTGCACAGTCATTTGGCTGTCCTTCCATTAGCTTTTTAGATAAAAAAGAGAAGGATTTCCCAATTAATTGTGATAACAGACATTAATGGGATGAAAAAGTAAAATGGTAAAAAGGTTTTCTCTACAGGAAAACCTTTTTATTAATCTATCCAATGATTAATAACCCTATCTTCTTTAAAATACAGCCATTTATACTTATTTCCATAATCAAAATAAGTATTGAAGTGAAAATACATTCTCTTATTTATTTCATCAAAATAAATTTTATTTTCTTCTTCAATTTCAGTACTACACTCGCCTTCCGGAGAGCTTTCCAGATCACTATTGATCATAAACTTAAAATTATTTAACGGATGATATTCTATTGGCATCCAAGTTTTTTGATTCAAACCATAAAATTTATTAGCTTCCCCAAATCTTGTTTTATAATCAAATTCTAAACCTCTTATGTGAATAGATCCATCTTCTTTCCACTTAAAATGCCAATAATCTTTATGACAACAATCTTTATAAAAAGTAATGACGGACTTATTTTCATCCAAATAACCTAACTTAAAAAAATTGAAAAAATTAATATTGATATATTCATCTTTATCAAAAACAGGATAATCATAGCTTATTTTTTTTCCACTTTTAAAAGGTTGGATAGTACTAATAAAGATCACTTTCTTCTGTCCTTTAGCATTTTTAACCTTAGCAATCAAAACATACTGCTGTTCTAATTTTTCAGACTTTTCAGGGTTCGGATTTAATTCGCTATTGGTATTTACTTCTGAAAATCTATTAGGATTATTAGTTCCATAGAAACATTTAGAAGGATAATCTCTATTTACATAGCGGATAAAAGCGGTAAAATCAGAAAGTTTGATTTCAGAAAGCCTGATTTCTTCATTATCACTTAATATTTTTATTTCTTTTTCCGTGTGATTGAAAAAACTTTTACAACTGAAAAGAGAAAGTAATAGCAAAAACATAAGCACTTTATTTTTCATGATTGGAAAGATTAAGATTAGACATATTATAAGAGCCTCCTGCAGAAATATAAAAAGGTTTCTGATTCTGATGATAAGAGCTTTTGGTAAAATAATGGATAATATTCTGAACTTCAGACAGATCATAAACATTATTGAGCCTTATAAATCCGTTCCAATGCTCTGTATTTCCTATCCCAAAATTCCAGAAGCCATGATTGAAGTATTTTTGCTTCGGATCAGCATAATCCACATAACCGAAAAGAAATTCATCTGCAGTATCAAAAGCAAGTTCCGAATATCCTGTAAACCTATAAAAACTGGCATTAATAGTATTGATTTTACGGTCCATTGGTAAATTGATATTGACAAATCCACCCCCTGTGTAATATCGATCTTCTTTGTCTCCTAAACCAATTCTCTTAATTGGTGTTCCCCCATCATTAAGATATCCAAATTGAAAATTTTCTATTTTAAGGCCCAAAAAACCAACCCTTTGCAAACGGTTCGGTTTAGAGATATTGACCGAAAGATGATAGACCCAATTGGTTCCAAAAGTAAATGAAGAATTAAATGGGTTTTGTAATGATGGCTGCGTTAAATCTGTAAAGTAATAAAGGGGCTTATTTCTGTTCCTGATATACTCTAAAGAGTTATTTCTAAATTCATTATTCAAACCCGAAGTTAAAGATAGTGAACCTACAAATTGGTTCGAAAACCGCTTTTTATCTGGGCCTTGATAAGTACTCAGTCCGCCATAATTGATAATATACTCAATATTTACAGCTGGCAGCAATGAATTAAAAGCAAGATATCCTACTCCTGTACTTATTCCAAACCTTACATTGGGGGTTCCATATTGAAGCTCTATGATAGCTTTTGCTGCTACACCCACCTGAATATTCCTGGGCAGATCTGCCTGATTGATGTTCATTTGCGACATTATCCAACCGGGAATAAAAAATAGTGCCCCAATTATCAAAATTTGTTTTTTCATAGTATCAGTTTTATCAGTTTTTACTTCTTTAAGTTAGTGTTTTTTCAGAAAGATTCATCTGTTTCAATCTACACTATACAATCTGTATTTCAACAAGTTTCCAACTGTTAGCTTAACAAATTTAGATACAAAAACTCAACATTACCATCCCCATTTTGGGTGATCTTTGCCCTATTATTTTTCATCTACAACGATCAATAAAAAAGCAAATCTGCTCGTTTGCAAATTTGCTTTTTATGGTTTCAGTCAATTATTTAATGGGGTAATATCTATTTTTGAGATTGATAAAATACGTTTCGGACTCTTTAAAATCATTGCTCTTCATGAACTTGATGACTACATTCAGATAGGCTTCTGAAGGGGTAAATTCGGTTCCTATTTTCTCTGAAAGTTTTTTATAATCTTCTTCAAGCAGTTTAGGATTTTTGGCGAATTGTTTTATATTGGTTCTGAAACCTTTAAATATAAATTTCAATGCTTCATAATTTCCGGGATAGGAAACCGTTCCATGGGTTTCTCCTTCAAAAAAGCTGTGCTTATAATTCAGGGATCCGTTCTTTTCTATAATTCCTTTAAATTCTTCAATGGCCTGGGTCATATCAGAATTCCAGTTTTTCTGCTGCTCTTCATTGTCTGCCTGGGAAACATACAGCGTTTTTTTTGCCGGGAATTTTTTATTCTTCTCCAGATATTCTTTTGTCTTTGTAATCATCACTTTATTATCCCACCATAAACTCGGATCATTTGCAACATAGGCGTTGAAATAGTCTGGATGAGTAAGAAATGTATTGATGGCAAACAGCCCTCCAAAAGAATGCCCAACCAAAACAGAATATTCCTGTGTTCTGTAATTTTTTTGGATAAATGGCTTCAGTTCTTCGTGCAGGAATTTTACAAAATTTTCGCTTCCGCCACTGTCAGAAAAAAGGGTAAGAGTAGGATTTACCGGGCTTTTCTTTTGAGATTTTGTGGGCGTAAGATCTCTTGTTCTTTCTGTATTTTTTATTCCTACGACAATGCATTCCGGAATATCTGCATAAGGTGTTCTGGCAATAAAATCTGTCAATCCTGTATAATATTCAAAATTGATTTCTCCGTCTAAAAGATAAATTACCGGATACTTTGCAGGATTGATGGTACTGTCGTTATATGTTTTAGGCAGATGAACCCAGATTTCCCGGTTTTCATTCAAAACTTTTGAAAATACGTTCTGCTTCTCTCCTATTGTCAATTTCTCCTGAGCTTTGCCCCATGTACACAATAAAAATAGTGAAAGGCATATAATTTTAAACCAATTGTTCATGATGTGAATCTTTTCTGTGTTGATGAATGTTTGTAATTTCTTTATTCTTTTTTGGTGATTTTTTTCTTCTGCCCCACCAGATCAGAAACCCTGTAATAGGAAGGCTTGTACAGATAATTCCGATAATGAAGGTGAATATTTTTCCAAACATACCGCCCCAATAGCCTACATGAAGATCAAAATTCATATGTTCTATCACTTCATGCATCTGAACTTCCTTTGGATAATTGATTTCATTTCCTGTGTATTTGTTGGCTTCCATTGTTTTTCCGTTGACAAGACTTTTTAATCCAATGAATTTGGCAGCAGCCACATGGTAAACAGCTGTAGAATCATTTCTGGGAATACTAATTCTGAACTGTTGGGCTGTAGGAAATTCTTTGAAATTTTTATCTACAAAAGCAGAAAAAGACAATGCCTTTTTCTCAGGATCAAACTTGGGTTCGTATTTTTCAGCAATGGTATGGACGTCTGCTGCTCCTCCGAAGGCCTGTTGCGTAAGATCTGTCAAAACCTTGTAAGCCATAATCAGTCCTGTGATGGTAATAAATACCGCCGGAAGCAATGAATAGAAACCAAAGACATTATGAAAATCGTAGTTTTTTCTACGCCATTTTGTTCCTGATTTAATTTTAAATGCAGCCGTTCTTGTGGTTTTATTCCATTTTTTGGGCCACCAAAGAATCAGTCCGCCGATTAGCTGAATAAAAAATATGATTGAGGCAATTCCGACCACCGTTTTACCAAACTTCCCTGCCAGCAATTGAGCATGAATATGAGCTACTACATAGAAAAATTCATAGCTTTTTGTAGAACCGATCACTTTTCCGGTGTAAGGGTCAAGATAATGGTAGGCAAATACCCCTCGCGGACCGCGTTCTTTTTTTTTAGGTTTCTCTGCTTTACCTGCATTTTTATCTTTAGGCGGCTTGGTAGCTGAAGCTACCCTGAAACTTCTGTCTGCTTCTTTATAGGTATCAAAATAAAATGCTTTCCTGTCCGGAACCTGTTGATGAAACTGGGCAAGCAATTCCTCGGGTGTCATTTTTCTGGCATTGGCCGGAGCCTGAACATATTTGGCATTTCCACCGCACAGATCAATAATTTCATCACAAAAGACGAATACCGTTCCTGAAAGGGTAACAGTCAGCACAATGATCCCGGATACCAATCCGAGCCAGAGATGCAGCCATCCGGTAATCCTTTTGGTAAGGGATTTTCCTTGCTTTTTCCTGGGATTAGTTTTTTTGTTTTCCATATCTTTTAGTATTCCCAAATTATACGGGTTGAAAATGCAAGGGCGCAAAAGAATTTATCATTGTGCATGTTGTAAAGTGAAAGGAGTATTCCTGTTACTGTTTACTTTAGCATATTTGAAGCTCCAGGAAGACTTACACGTTATAAATCTAATATTTGCGCCTTTGCGGTTTTCACCCTTATATTTTCTTTGAGATTTTTTTTGTTTTTTTAAGGATTAAAATTTGAATGCGAAGTTGGCAAGAATCTCTCTTGGTTTCTGTGGCTGCCCATAGAAGTTCCAATACATTTCATTCAGGGCATTATTCATTTTCAGTCCAATCCTGTATTTTTTCTTGTCATAGAAAACCGTTGCTCCTACCGTTGTATAAGACGGTGCCAGGAAATGATTCGTGATGTTGATATATGTTTGGTCTACAAAATTAAATCCTGCCCCGAAACCAATTCCTTCGTAAGCGCCATCCATAATCTTGTAACTGGTCCATAGATTCGCTACATGTTTAGGGGTCCAGGCCATTCTTTTCCCTTTGTCTTTGCTTCGGTCATCATACTTGTTGTCGTTATAGCCGTATCCAGCAACGATATTCCATCCTTTAAAGGGATTGGCGATAATTCCTATTTCCAGTCTCTGACTTTTAATATTACCATCCTGAATACTTCCTATTCCACCTGGATCAGCAACAAGTCTGTTTTTGACATTGATATTATAATAACTTACCGTCGTCAGTAATTTTTTATTAAAAAGATCCAGTTTGAAACCCGTTTCAATCTGATTTCCCTGCTCAGGATCCCATTTTGTTAAAACTCCAGCTTCATTAAGCGATGGAGCATAGTTTTTAAACCCATTTACGTAATTGGCAAAGAATGAAATCTGCTCTTTAACAATTTCATATACCAATCCAAATTTTGGCGAAAACTGGGTCTGACTGTAGCCCGAGACTTTATTTTCAGGATACCCGTTTTTAGTAGAAATCTCTACCCCATTCACAATGGTATCGTCATTTTTATAGCTGTCTACTCTCAAACTTGCCATTATCAAAAGGTTATCTGTGATATTCAATACATCAGAGACATAACCACTTATTGTTCTGAATGTTGTAATATCAGATTCTGTAGATTTTCTATCCTTATTCATGAATTTATTTCTTGAGATCGGGTCCCATGCTGAAGAACTGTCAAGATTCACTTTATCATAAGGCAGGAAGACATTGCTGTATCCGTTGGCTTCATAATATGGATATTGATATCTGGTTTTTTGCTGGAAATAATCTATTCCGACAACAAGGCGGTTCCTTAAGCCTCCTATTTTAAAATCTCCGATAAAATTCTGCTGGACGTTATCTGTCGTAATTTTAAAACTATCAAAAGGACGGATCATTCTTTCCACCTGATTGTTATTCAAATACCTGAGGACTAAAAAGATAGATTCATTTTCATTGGCTTCGCCTCTTTGGTAAGATGTTCGTGAAGTCCATTGATCGTTGAATTTATGAGTAACCTCAGCCATCGTTACAAAATTGGTTCTTTTGGAACCGATATCATTGCTTGTAAATGCTCTTTTATACGCTACTTCAAGGTCTTTCATCGAATGTAAGGTCAGTTTTTCTGAGTTTCTTACATAAGCATTCAATGTTTTATCTGGTGCATGAAATTCGGTATCAAGCGTTACTGTGGTTTTGTCGCTTACCTTGTACAAAACACTTCCTGAGAAAAATAATCCTTTGTTATAGCCGGCATCCTGGAAAGAGTCTTGTGAATAAGCAGCCACATTGAATCTGGCTAAAGCTGTTTTCTCTTTATTTAAAGGCGTATTCACATCCGCTGTGATTCTGTTCATTCCCCAGCTTCCGGTGGTGTAATTGATAATTCCCCCGAATTTCTCCTGTGGTTTTTTGGTTACCACATTTACCACTCCACCGTAATTGGCCAGCGTTCCTCCGAATAAGGTTCCGGATGGCCCTTTTATTACTTCTACTCTTTCAATATTAGCAATCTCGGACTGCACTCGCGGGTTTTGCGTCAATCCGTTTCTGAAACTGGCATTTGAGCTGAATCCTCTCAGAAAAATATCGTTTCCACTGTCATTCACACTGTTGCTTACGACAACTCCCGGAGCAGAAGCCATTGCTGTATTGAAATCAACAGCTCCCATTTCACTGATGATTTCTTTGGGAACGAGATTATAAACGGTAGGATTTTCCAGGTTCTCCAAAGGAAGTCTTGCTATGGATTCAGACTTTTTGGTTCTGTAATTGTGGGTTCCCTGAAGTGAGACTGACTGGATCTCGGACACTTTAATGGTATCCGTTTCCTGTGCACTCAGCATAGCCACTGCTAACAAAGATGCAGAAATAGTAATTTTTTTCATTTTTATAATTAAGCTTAGTCGAGCAAAATTACTTATTTTTATTAATTCTAAATAAAAACATGATGCAAATCATGAAATACTCTTTCTTGAATAGCCCATAAATAAAGGGTTCCTGAAAATTCAAGAACCCAATTTTATATGTGTTTACATTTTTATTTTAAAAATATTTTTGAAGAAAGATAAAAACCTGGTCAAAATGCTGGTAAGGTTCAGTATGAGTACCTTCCCATTTACGATGTTCAAAATGATACTGATAATGATTGTCTTTAAGCCTCTGAATTATTTTATCTGACATCTCTGCCGATGGACATATTTCATCCTGATTACCGGACATCAGTAAAATAGAAGCTTTAGAATTTTCTACTTTTATAAGAGACTTAGCTTCAGCGGTTTTATCCTGCAGCATTGCTTCGAACGCTTTTCTTATATCCTGCTGAATCATAAAAGGAACTGCGGCTTCATTGACAGGAACGAAAGGAAGTTCTTTACCTCCAAATGTCCAGCTGGAAGTAGAAAAATGGCTGGTATTTCCGGGAAAAGCAACATGGCTGGCCGAAAGAGCAATAATACAAGAAATATCAGGATAATAGCTTCCAAGAAGCAGGGCAAGATCAGCACCTCTGGAACCTCCTACTATCGCTATTTTATCTGTATGCGTTTTCTGTTTAGCAGCCGATATAGCATTATACACATTCTGAATCTCAATTTTGTCAAGAAACTTCGGGGAATTCTTTGAACCAAAATAGGCTAATGCCAAAAAAGCATAGTCTTTATCAAGGAACTGATCCCTTACTGATTTCCAATGTCTGGACGCCCAAGCATTACCTCCCTCTGAACCTCCCAGGCCTACTATCAAGCCTTTTATCTTTTTTGAGGGAGTATATAAGACAGCATCTGTGTTTTTGGAATGAATAGTATCCTGCGCATTCAGAGTAACGCTTATTAACAGAAAAAAGAAAATTTTAAATAATAGTTTCATGATTTTTTTTGCCAAAAATAGACCCGTACAATGGATTTATTTTTGCTCTAGATCAAAAACTACTTTTCTGTACGTAATCTGCTCAGAGTAGATTGTGTAATTCCCAGATAGGAAGCCACCATTCCCAGTGGAATCCGGTGGTAAATCCCTTTATACCCCTTTAGAAAATGTTCATACTTTTCTTTTGCTGTCGAGAATCTCTGTGAAGTAATTCTTTCCATGAGATGCCCAAATACGCTTCCCATAGAGAGTCTTGCATACCGTTCCATTTCCGGGAAATGGTCGAAAAGATAACCGAGATCATTCACCTTCAGGCAAAAGGTTTCTGTTTTTTCAAGAGAGTCGATATAGTAGATGTCCTTAGTTCTTTCTATAAAACTTTTAGGAGAATTGATCCATTCATTTTCACAAGAAAAATATTCACTGATCTCAACTCCATCTTTCAGATAATAGGTTCTCACCAGCCCTTTGAGAATAAAATAGCTTTTTGTACAAACCTTATCCGCATCCTGTACCAGCTCACCTTTTTCAAAAGTGTGAAAAGATAATCTGCTTTCAAGCTCATTTCTCAACGTATCACTCACTTTAATATAATGGCTGAAATGAGCGATAATATGATCAAATCCTGATACCATAGAAACTTATTAAGAACTAAAAAAGGTTTATATCCTTTACATAGCCATCATCATGGACATATAATAATTGGCGCAATGTAATGCGTTAATTAAAACAATTTCTTTATTCGGAAGTGTTTCGAATTTTTCAGAGGTCGTGATATTATATTCATAGTTCATAGAACTCCACTTCAGATTCGGCTTCATCACAAAAAGCTCTGTTCCCTCCTGATCAGCCAATACAAATGATTCTTTAAATATTCCTCTATGCTTAAAAAGAAACCCGTCTTTCACTCCATCAAAATAGGTCTGAATGACAATTTCTCCATTCCAGTTCATGCGAAACTTCAGAAGAACCCTTTCATTGTCTTTCAACTCAATAGTTGTTCCCCAGAAACCTTTGGGTTCAACCAGATAAAAGCGGTTACCAATCTCAATTTCTGCATTGAATTTAAACCAGCTTGTATAGATAAGTCTTCCTATAAACTGACTGTCTTTTGTGACTTCAAAAGATAAAGAATTGCTTGATTTTGCCTGATATTCTGCCATGGTTATATTTTGATTTGGTGGAATTTTTATTAGTTTTTAAATATTAATAACAGACTGAATTTTAACGCACTAATTTATAAATAATTCGGCAAACATAATGTGTTTTTAAAACGTTTGATAATTAATTGGGCTGATCTTCTTTACTTTGATGTTCTGCAGTAGGCTCTACTCCTTTTTTCAATCGCCCAGACAAGATCATTCCGATAATAAATCCAGCCACCAATCCACCAATGTGGGCAGCATTATCAATACCTCCCGTGAACCCCATGAGCAAATTAAAACCTACAAAAACAAGCGTACTGATTAAAAAAGCTTTACTAAAGTCCGCTGAAAATACTTTAAAAAGCATACAAGCTATAAAAAAACCATATAAGCCAAAAATTGCTCCTGAGGCTCCAACACTTACCGTTGCATCATACCACCAAATACTTGTAAAGCTGGCTAGAATACCTGTTATTAAATATATCAACAAGTATTTTCCTCTGCCTAAAAGTGGTTCAAGGAAAATTCCGACAAATAAGAGTCCAACCATATTTACGAAAATATGCATTAATCCTCCATGTAGAAAAATGTTTGTTAGCAGGCGCCACCATTGATTGTCTATAGTCGAGGGTCTAAAATTAGCTCCCCAATTCAATAAATCATCACTTTTAAAAGAAACTAATCCCAATCCTGAGAAAACCATTAATAGGTAAATCAGTAGATTGAAATCAATTAAAATAGGAGTTATAAAAAATCCTTCTTTTGGAATAAACATATCAAGGATTTCTTTTATGTCAGAATCTATTTCAGTAATCCCTTTTTTCTTAAAGTTTTCTAATTTACTGCTATGAAATTTGGGAAACAACAATAAGAGGAAATAGACAAAAGCACCTATCCCAAAAGAGCCCAGTACCCAGAAAAACTTATTTCCATTTCGCGTTTCAAATGGTTCTGTTCTCGCTTCAAAAATTATATTATCATGAGATAAATTTTGCTCTATTTTTTCAAGAGCTTTATTATATTCATCATGATCTTCCGTATTTCCAATGTTTTCTAAATAAATGAATTTATGAAAATCTGTATTTTCAAATTCTTTCTGTGATCGTTCTGCCAATAGCTTATACTTTTCTTTTTTCTTTTCATCAGAAAGACTATTGCTTATTTGCTCTGAGTAGAGTTTTCCTAACCAATATTTGTGAGTTTTATTAATCGTATCAGAAGCACTTTCTAAGATCGGCATTGTAACATAAATAAGCATATTAAAATGTTCGTTATTTCGTCCTGAAGTAGATACAGTATTTTGTATCGCAATATGATGCTTATCTATATAATAATTTTTAAGAGTATAATATTTTGTATTGTCTTTTTTAGGCAGTTCTGAAATGACATTTAAATTCGTCAGCTTTCCTGTAGCAGTTACTAAATATTTTTGAGCAATAATTGTCGGAATAGCGATAGCAATACAAGCTAATAACTGGTAAACAAAAGAAGAGTTCTCATTTTTAAATTTCAACAATTTTATCCTTGGTCGAAGACAAATCAAAATTAGGACAGAAGACAACCCAATAGGTAGCCAAAACTCAACAATATCTTCTTTCAATGGGATACCTATTTTCATAAAAAGGAACCAATTCAGAAAGGTATATGATAAAATAAAACCTAATGCAATTAATAAAAATGGTTTATAAATAAATTGTAATTTATCTTTCATTCTGTTTTTCAATATTTCAGACAGTCCTCAATTTTTCTTATGTTGAGTTTGTCTTTATCATTATGTTCAGCTATCAGATCTCCCACTAAAGCCTTGCTCTGCTTCTAAACCTGCTAATAACTAGGTTTTCAAAGTTACTTATTTCTTAAAAATTTAATTAAAAAAACCTCATAGATTTCAGAAATCTATGAGGTTTGGAATATTTATTCTTGATCGAAATTACATCGTCTCCATTTTGAAGCTCATGCTTTCGATTACTTTTAAGATCGCTTCTACTGTATCCATTGACGTCAAACAAGGAACACCGTTTTCCACGCTCATTCTTCTGATCTGGAATCCGTCTCTTTCTGCCTGTTTACCTTTTGTAGTGGTATTTACAACATACTGAACTTTTCCTTTCTGAATCAGGTCGATAAGGTTTACGCTTTCTTCTCCTATTTTGTATCCGATTTTGCAAGGGATTCCTTTTTCTCCGAAGAACTTCGCAGTACCTTCTGTAGCCCAGATTCTGAATCCTACTTCATGGAATCTTGCTGCAAGAGCTGCTGCTTCTTCTTTGTGCTTATCTGCTACTGTAAACAAGATAGACCCGTGCATAGGAACTTTTCTTCCTGCTGCAACCAATCCTTTGTAAAGTGCTTTTTCAAGGGTGGTATCTTTCCCCATTACTTCTCCTGTAGACTTCATTTCTGGGCCTAAAGAGATATCAACTTTCGTTAATTTTGAGAAAGAGAACACCGGTACTTTTACAAATACGCCTTCTTTGTTTGGAACCAATCCGTTTTTGTAACCTAAATCTTTCAGTTTTTGTCCTAAAATTGCCTTTGTTGCAAGGTTAGCCATTGGAACCTCTGTGATTTTAGATAAGAAAGGAACTGTTCTTGAAGAACGTGGGTTCACCTCGATTACGTAAACATTTCCTTCAAAAAGAACGTATTGGATGTTCATTAATCCGATCACCTTTAATCCTTTTGCCAGCCTTTCCGTATAGTCTACCAGGGTATCAATTTCGCTCTGAGAGATATTCTGTGGTGGATATACCGCTATAGAGTCTCCGGAGTGAACTCCTGCTCTTTCGATATGTTCCATAATTCCCGGAATTACTACTGTTTCACCGTCACAGATGGCGTCTACTTCAATTTCCTTTCCTACCATGTACTTGTCTACCAAAACAGGGTGCTCTGGGCTAGCCTCTACAGCGTTTTCCATATAGTGAGCCAATTCTGCTTCTGCGTATACAATTTCCATTGCTCTACCTCCAAGAACGTAGCTTGGACGTACCAATACCGGGTAGCCGATTTCGTTTGCAATTTTTATCGCTTCTTCTTTTGATGTAGATGTTCTTCCTTTTGGCTGAGGAATTCCCATTTCCTGAAGTGCTTTTTCAAATTTGTCTCTGTTTTCAGCTCTGTCAAGGTCTTCTAATGAAGTTCCTAAGATCTGTACTCCGTGAGATGCTAATTTATCGGCAAGGTTGATCGCCGTCTGTCCTCCGAACTGTACAACTACCCCTTTAGGTTTTTCAAGATCAATGATGTTCATTACATCTTCTTCCGTAAGTGGCTCGAAGTATAATTTGTCAGAGATCGAGAAGTCTGTAGAAACAGTTTCAGGGTTGTTGTTGATGATAATTGCCTCGTAACCCATTTCTTTGATCGCCCATACTGAGTGAACAGTAGCGTAGTCAAACTCAACTCCCTGTCCGATTCTGATAGGTCCTGAACCCAGTACAATGATTTTTTCTTTGTCTGAAACAACACTTTCGTTCTCTTCTTCGTAAGTTCCGTAGAAATAAGGGGTTTCACTTTCAAACTCAGCGGCACAAGTATCTACCATTTTGTAAACCGGCATTACTCCGTTTTCTTTTCTAAAGTTGAAAACCTCACGTTCTGCTACATCCCAAAGAACAGCAATAGTAACATCTGCAAAACCTAATTTTTTAGCTTCAATTAATGTTTCTTTATTAAATTTGTTCTCAGCGATTACTTTTTCAAAATCAACTAATTTTTTCAGTTTCCAGATGAAGAACTTGTCGATTTTACTCCATTCTACAATCTGTTCCCAATCATATCCTCTTCTTAAAGCGTCACCGATGATGAATAATCTCTCATCATCACACACTCTGATTCTTCTTTCGATTTCTTCAGCAGTAAGAGCCTCAGCCTGCTTTGTTTTTAATCCTAAATGTTTGATTCCTGTTTCTAATGAACGGATTGCTTTCTGTAGGGATTCTTCAAGATTTCTTCCGATTGCCATTACCTCACCAGTCGCTTTCATCTGAGTAGAAAGTCTTCTGTCTGCTGTTTCGAATTTATCGAATGGGAATCTTGGGAATTTTGTTACTACATAGTCAAGAGCAGGCTCGAAACATGCGTATGTTTTTCCTGTTACCGGGTTCATGATTTCATCCAGCGTTAATCCTACAGCAATTTTTGCAGCAATTTTTGCAATCGGATATCCTGTTGCTTTACTTGCTAAAGCCGATGAACGGGAAACTCTTGGGTTTACCTCGATGATATAGTAGTCGAATGAATTTGGATCTAAAGCCAGCTGTACGTTACACCCTCCTTCGATTCCTAAAGCTCTGATGATTTTTAAAGAAGCATTTCTCAGTAACTGATACTCTCTGTCTGAAAGCGTCTGAGAAGGTGCCACTACGATAGAGTCTCCTGTGTGAACACCTACCGGATCTATATTTTCCATGTTACAAACCACAATGGCATTGTCGTTTGCATCACGCATTACTTCGTATTCAATTTCTTTGAAACCAGCGATTGATTTTTCAATAAGACACTGTGTAACCGGGCTGTGCTTTAATCCCAGTTCAGCAATTTCCTTCAATTCTACTTCAGTTGAAGCGATACCTCCTCCTGTACCTCCCATTGTAAAGGCAGGACGAACAATTACCGGATAGCCAATCTCGTTTGCAAATGCAAGGGCTCCTTCTACGGTATTGACAATATCAGAGTCTGGAACCGGTTCGTTCAATTCTCTCATCAATTCACGGAAAAGGTCTCTGTCTTCTGCTCTGTTGATCGCAGAAAGTGTAGTACCCAATACTTCCACTTTGCATTCTTCAAGAATTCCTGATTTTTCCAACTCAACAGCCATATTCAGTCCTGTTTGTCCTCCAAGTGTTGGTAATAATGCATCAGGACGTTCTTTTCTGATGATGTGGCTTACAAACTGTAATGAAATCGGCTCGATATATACTTTATCAGCGATTTCCACATCTGTCATAATTGTTGCAGGGTTTGAATTGATCAAAATTACCTTGTAGCCTTCTTCCTTTAAAGACAGACAAGCCTGCGTTCCTGCGTAATCAAATTCAGCTGCCTGACCAATGATGATAGGTCCTGAACCGATTACTAAAATTGTTTTTATATCTGTACGTTTTGCCATTTTTCTTTTTTTATTAGAGTCAAGAATCTAGAGCCAAGAGCCAAGATTTCCAGACTTTATTTTAAACTATTTTTGAATGAGTAAATCATTCTTTGAATTTCAGAAACTTCATTTAATAAAGCATTTACTTTGTCTTCAGTTAAAAGATTCAACTCTTTCACCAAAATCAATTGAGTTTGCAATTCAAATGCAGAGCCTAAAGCAATAGCAAGAAAGTGATTAAATTCTTTACTGCTATTTCTCCCAGAACCTTCAGCAATATTAGAAGGAATAGAAACGACACATCTTTTAATTTGAGAAATCAAACCAAACTTTTCATCACTGCTTATCTCTTTACAAATAATATAAATATTTTTTGCCAACGCAATAGATTTTTGCCAGAAAAGTAGTTTTTCAAAGTTGTGCATCTGTATGTTTTTTCCGTCTTAAGTCTTGACTCTTGGTTCTTGGCTCCTTATTTTATTTTTACTTCTTAAAGTCCTCCATCATTTGAATAAACTCATCAAACAGGTAGTTTGCATCTTCAGGGCCTGGGCTTGCTTCAGGGTGATACTGAACAGAGAAACAAGGGTGGATCTTGTGTTTTAGACCTTCATTTGTTCTGTCGTTCAATGCAATGTGTGTTTCGATAAGGTCTGTTCCTTTTAAACTTTCCTGATCTACTGCATACCCATGGTTCTGAGAAGTAATAGCTACTGTATTTTTCTCCAGATCCAATACCGGGTGATTTCCTCCTCTGTGTCCGAATTTCAGTTTGAAAGTTTTCGCTCCACAAGCAAGACCAATCAACTGGTGTCCTAAACAGATTCCGAAGATCGGAACTTTTCCTAATAACCCTCTGATCATATCCAAAGCATGCGGCACATCTTCCGGGTCACCAGGACCGTTTGACAGCATGATTCCGTCCGGATCCATCAATAGAATCTCTTCTGCTGTAGTATCCTGTGAAACAACGATGATATCGCAGTTTCTTTGAGATAGCTCTCTGATAATTCCCAGTTTTGCACCGAAATCTACCAACACTACTTTGAAACCTCTGTTAGGGTTAGCATAAGGTGTTTTTGTTGAAACTTCCTCTACCTGATTGGTTGGGAAATTCGTTGCTTTCAGCTCTGCAGCTACTGCAGCTTCATCAGCATCAGCGTTCACAATTTTTCCTTTCACCACTCCATAGTTACGAAGAATTCTTGTCAGTCTTCTCGTATCAATTCCTGAAATTCCTGAAAGGTTTTTCTTTTTAAATAATTCATCTAAAGTAATCTGAGTACGGAAGTTGGAAGGAAGATCGCAAAGTTCTTTTACGATAAGCCCTTTGATTGCCGGCTCTATACTTTCATAATCATCACGGTTAATACCATAATTCCCGATAAGCGGATAGGTCATACAAACTATCTGACCGCAATATGATGGGTCAGAAATCAATTCCTGATACCCTGTCATTCCGGTATTGAAAACTACTTCTCCTGCAGTTTCCAATTCTGCTCCGAAACCTTCTCCATGAAACACTTCACCGGACTCCAGTATTAATTTTTTCTTCATTTTAAACTTTTATCTCTTATTATTATATGTCATTAACAGGTCGCCCTTACAGGGCTCGGATTATTTAAATCCTTTTTATTTCTATGGGGTTCTCCCATTGCTATTAACAGGCCGCCCCTCCGGGGCTCTTTAACTTTTAACTTCTTACTTTTAACCTAGCTCTTTTACCTTGGCTCTTATTTAAAAGTATACCCTTTTTCTTCCAACGCTTCTTTCAAAATGGCCATTCTGGCGAATACTCCGTTTTGCATTTGTTTGAAGATTCTTGATCTTTCACATTCTACAAGGTCTGAATCTATTTCCACTCCTCTGTTGATTGGTGCCGGGTGCATGATGATTGCTTCTTTTTTCATTACCCGCTCTCTGTCTTTGGTCAGACCATATCTTTTATGGTATTCTGAAGCAGTGAAGCTCATTGCCGCATCATGTCTTTCGTGTTGAATTCTTAATAACATCAGCACATCTACTTCAACGATCAGTTCATCTACTGAAAGATAGGTTCCGTTGATCAAAGCTCCTTCGTCAAACCATTGTTCAGGTCCTGAGAAGTATACTTTAGCGCCTAATCTTCTTAATGCTTCTGCACTTGAGTTGGCAACACGGCTGTGTTTTACATCTCCTACAATTCCTACTTTCAATCCTTCAAACTTTCCGAATTCCTGATAGATCGTCAGCAAGTCCAGCATACATTGTGAAGGGTGGTTTCCTGTTCCGTCACCTCCATTGATTACCGGAATGTTAATATTTTTCAGTTCCTCGAAGTATCTGTCTTTCTTATCGCGGATGACAACAAGGTCTACTCCTATACTTTCGATGGTCTTTACTGTATCATAAAGACTTTCGCCTTTGTTTACCGAACTGTGCGATGCATCAAAAGGAACTATCTGAAGTCCCAGTTTTCTTTCTGCAAGATCAAAACTTGTTTTGGTTCTTGTACTGTCTTCGAAGAAAAGGTTTGAGCAAAAAACTTCTCCTTCAATTTTAGCAGTTTTACCATTTGCAAAAGCCATTGCTTCTGTCAGTATACTGTTGATTCTCTCGGTGCTTAGTTCTGTAATCGTAAACATAATTCTTATTTTTGGGCATAAAAAAAGCGAAGACAACAATCTTCGCTAATAACAATAAATATCGTAAAGGGCGCTTTCGCCCGGTAAATCTAATGATATAAATGCTTTTTTATTCATTAGGTGCAAAGATATAACAATTTTATGAACCTACAAAAATTAAGTTTAAAATAAATTAAAAACCTCAGTATTTCCTTATTCTCATTTAAAATTAATATTTTTGTTAAAACTCAAATTTATTCTATGGATTTAAAAGACAAAATGATTCTCAGCATTATTCAGGAAGACTCTACACTATCGGTTAAAGAAATTTCCGAAAAGATTGGTCTTACTTTTACTCCTACGTATGAGCGAATCAAACAATTGGAGAAACAGGGAATCATTCAGAAATATGTCGGGCTTTTAAACCGTGAAAAATTGGGTTTAAATATTGTCGTCTACTGTAATGTCCGTCTGAAGGAACAATCCAAGAAAGTATTGGAAACCTTTGAAGAACATATCGGAAAATATGATGAGGTACAGGAAATCATCAGCCTTTCCGGAGAGTATGACTATATGTTAAAAATAATTGCTAAAGACATCAATTCTTATAACGAATTTGCTGTGAATGTTATCTCAAACATTCCTAATATCGGGCAGTACCACAGCTCCATCGTGCTTCATGAGGTAAAAAAATCTACCAAGTTTAAAATTGACCTGGAATAAATATTTCCGCTTTAAACTTACAATCAATCCCGATTTCACCTGCTGAAAATTTTTGATTTTCTTGCATCTTGAAATACACATACATATTTGTTTTATTCCTTGCTCCTTTGCGCTTACCATTATATTTTATTTTGTTAGAAAAACGCAAAGACGCAAAGAAATTTATCAACTTTATGCTATCAGGCGCAAAGATTTTATCTTTGATAAAATTTTGGGCAGTATATTTAATCTTTATTTTCAACTATAAATACTACTTCACAAGACAACAAAATTGATCAAATTTAAAATTGATCTGGAATAAATATTTCCGATTTAAACTTGCAATTAATTCCGACTTTACTTGCTGAAATCTTTGATTTTCTTGCGTCTTACAATACATATTTGTTTTATTCCTTGCGCCTTTGCGCTTACCAACAGGTTTTATTTTGTTAGAAAAACGCAAAGACGCAAAAAAATCATCAACTTTATGCTATAGGGCGCAAAGATTTTATCTTCGATAAAATTTTGGGCAGTATATTTACTCTTTATTTTCAACTATAAATAATACTTCACTAGCCAGCAAAATCTACCAAATTCAAAATTGAACTCGAGTAAATCCTTTTATTTTATACCATTAAGATTTTTTTAAGGATGAAAAGTAATTAAGGAATTCGTGGGCGAATTTTAAAACTATGCAGCTAAAAAATCGCAGATTTCCTTAGCTTACCTTAAAGCCTTCATCTACCTTAATGGTTCAATATAATCAATCATCAAATTCAAAGAGCGGAGTAAAATCAAACCATTAAGATCACTTAAGCAGCTAAGATTTATTAAGATTAAGGTTTACAAACGAAAAGACAGCAGGCTAAAATAAATTTTAGAAATTCCACTGATTCTGCCCAAGTTTTTGATGACCTTAATGGCTTATATTTTAACCCAATAATTTATTTTTCAGTTTATTAAACTGGTATTCTATTTTATCCAGGCAAAGGTTCCCGATACTTCCCTGGTGGGTATGTTCAAGATTTCCTTGCTTAAATTCAAATTCATTGTTTTCGATCTCCTGGCCTACCTTCACATAAGCATCACGGAATGAGCTTCCATTTTTCACTTCTTCGTTGATCTTTTCTACACTGAAAAGGTATTTATACTTTTCATCTTCCAGAATCCCGTCTTTTACCTGAATATTAGGCAAAGTATAGCTTAGGATCTCTAAGCATTCCTTTAAAGAATCTATGGCTGGGAAAAGAATTTCTTTGGTAAGCTGTACATCTCTGTGATATCCTGAAGGAAGGTTATTTGTCAAAAGGATCAGTTCATTCGGAAGGGACTGGATTCTGTTGCATCGTGCACGAACCAGCTCAAAGATATCCGGATTTTTCTTATGAGGCATAATGCTGCTTCCTGTTGTAAATTCCTTTGGAAAGCTAATAAAATCAAAGTTTTGGCTCAAATACAAACAAACATCATAAGCGAATTTCCCAAGCGTTCCCGCCAAAGTCGCCATAGACATTGCCAGCATTTTTTCTGACTTCCCACGGGTCATCTGAGCATACACTGAATTATAATTCATCGACTGGAAACCTAAGTTATAGGTTGTACTTTCACGATTGATCGGAAACGACGAACCATAACCTGCCGCTGATCCCAGTGGATTTTTATTAATGATATTCTTTACTGAAAACAGCATTTCCACATCATCCAAAAGCGCCTCCGCGTAGGCTCCAAACCATAAACCGAATGATGAAGGCATTGCAATCTGCAAGTGAGTATATCCAGGCAGCAAAACATTCTTGTGCTGATCTGCCAACTGAATTAAAATCTGGAAAAACTCATCGGTAAGAGCTGTGATCTCACGGATCTCATCCAATAAATATAATTTAATATCCAGTAAAACCTGATCATTTCTTGATCTTGCTGTGTGGATTTTCTTTCCCGTATCTCCTAATTTTTCAATTAAGATCGCTTCTACCTGAGAATGGATATCCTCAGCATCTTTATCAATTTCAAAACTCCCATTCTCAATTTCATTTAAAATAGTCTCCAAAACAGATAGCATCTGCTCTGATTCTTCCTGAGTGATAATGCCGGTTTCTGCCAACATTTTACAATGTGCCATAGAACCTTTGACATCATATTTCGCTAAACGCTCGTCAAAGTCAAGATCTTTCCCGACTGTAAATTGAGTGACTAATATATTGGTGGCCAGGTCATCCTTCTGCCATATCTTTTTCATATGTAATTGTCTATTTTTTTTAAAATCATATGCAATCACCACTTCTATCTGTTGTATTACCAGAAAAATTCGTGGGTAGTGATTTCATCATATTTGATTTAAAATATTTGTTGGTTTTGACACGCCCAGCAAGGCAATCCTTATTACTATTAACTATAAAAAAACATTTCCTTATGTAAAGCTTTCATTTCTAATTTTCTTTTTGCATAAATCTTATTAAAAACTAAACTTCAATGCCTGCCGGGCAGCGTCAAAACATATATTTAGAGATTAGAAATTAGATGTTAGAACTTAGTTATAACCTTTGTATGGCCTTTTTCTTACTAACTTCTGGTCTCTAGCTTCTAACTTCTCTCTTTTATAACACTTTTTCTAAAATTCTGATGTAGATTTCTATTCCCTCTTCTATTTCCTGGATATAGATAAATTCATCTGCCGTATGAGAGCGCCTACTGTCTCCAGGGCCCATTTTTACGGATGTACATGGAATAATCGCCTGATCTGAAGAGGTTGGTGAACCGTAGGTTGTCCTTCCGATTTCAATCCCTGCTTTTACAAACGGATGGTCCATTTCGATCTTTGAAGAATTCAGTCTGAAAGATCTGGCAGTCAACGTAGATTTCATCTGAGACTGAATGATTTCAAATGTTTCCTGATTGGAATATTCGTCTGTAACCCTCACATCCAGTGTAAAATTGCACGACTCCGGAACGACGTTATGCTGTACTCCTGCATGAATTCCGGATAAGGTAACTTTCACTTCTCCCAGATATTCTGAAACCTTTGGAAATTTAAAGGCTAAAATATTCTGCAGATCCAGCATACATTTTACAATCGAGTTATCATGATTAGGATGAGCGGCATGAGAAGGAGTTCCTTTCATTTCTCCATCAATCACAAGAAGGCCTTTTTCTGCAATCGCCAGATTCATCTGCGTGGGTTCTCCTACAATGGCGAGTTCTACATTAGGCAGCTGTGAAAATAAAGCTTCAATTCCATCAAATCCTGAAATCTCCTCCTCTGCCGTCAAAGCAATAACTAAATTATATTTTAAATCTTCTTTATCATAAAAGTGTAAAAAAACCTGTGCCATAGAAACCAAAGAAGCTCCGGCATCATTGCTTCCCAATCCAAACAGCTTCCCGTCTTTTTCAATAGGAACAAACGGATCCAATGTATAAGCCTTATTAGGTTTTACGGTATCATGATGGGTATTCAGCAAAATGGAAGGTTTAAACACATCAAAGTGTTTATTCACTGCCCAGATATTGTTTTTAAAACGTTTGGTAGGAATCTGATGTTTCTTGAAAAAATTCTCAATTTCCACCGACGTATTGAATTCATCTTTACTGAATGAAGGAATCTCAATCAAATTTTTAAGCAATCCGACTGCATTATTCAACAACTCTTCTTTATTATAAACAGATTTCAGTTCCTGCATGATGATTTTCTATATGGTTTTTAAGTTCTGTTTCTTTGATCAGAAACACCTTATTTACATTATTTTTTATCGCTCCCAGAGCATTTTCAAGTTTGGGTAAAATACCCTTGTGAAGTTTTCCTTCTTCTTTTAATACCGCAAACTCTCCTTCCGTTACGCTTCTGATCAATGATTCGGGGTCGTTTACATCCTCCAAAACTCCTGCTTTATCAAAGCAATACAAGAGTTCAACTTCATATTTCTCCGAAAGGGCCTGCGCCATTACAGAAGCAATAGTATCTGCATTGGTATTAAAAAGGTTTCCTTTCTTATCGTGGGTAATCGCAGAAAATACAGGAACAAGATCCAGTTTCATTAATTTTGAAACCAACTTTTTATTCACACTTTTCTTATTGATATCTCCCACAAACCCGAAGTCTATCTCAGGATCTTCTCTTTTTTTGGCCTTGATCAGATTTCCGTCTGCACCGGAAAAGCCTATGGCATTGCATTTTTTCTGTTGTAATTTTTCAACAATATTCTTATTGATTCCTCCTGCATATACCATTGTTACAATGTCCAATGTCTCTTTATCTGTAATCCTCCTTCCGTTGATCATTTTCTGCTCGATACCCAGTTTATCAGCCAGCGTCGTCGCCAACTTTCCACCGCCATGAACAAGGATCTTCTTTTCCTGGATTTCAGAAAACTGTTCTAAGAATTGGTTTAATAATTCCTCATCATCAATTAGAGCTCCCCCAATTTTTATGATGTATAATTTTTTTTTCATTGTAAACTTTTTGAGATCCTTACCTCTTTTATCCTTGTCAAGGATTAAAAGCAAAAAAATTATTTGGCTTTTAATTCATCTAAAATTTCACTGAACACAGCCTGTGCAGAGAAAATACGGTTTTTTGCCTGCTGATAAATGATAGAATTCTCGCCATCCATCACCTCATCACTCAATTCTACATTACGGCGAACCGGAAGACAGTGCATTACTTTTGCATTATTGGTATTGGCTAATTTTTCATTCGTCAGCATCCAATCTCCATTCACTTCAGGCATTGCTGCATAGTCATCAAAGGAGGACCAGTTTTTCACATAAATGAAGTCTGCATCCTTCAACGCTTCGTCCTGATCATGAATTACTTTTATATTTTTTGTAAATTTTTTATCCAAATCATACCCTTCGGGATTGGCAATTATAAGCTCTACATCCATTTCCTGCATCCATTCTGCGAAAGAGTTTCCCACAGCATGTGCAATAGGCTTAATGTGTGGTGCCCAAGTTAACACCACTTTAGGTTTATGCTCTTTTTTCCAGTTTTCTGTAATGGTAATACAGTCTGCTAAACTTTGCAGCGGGTGACGGGTTGCAGATTCCAATGAAATAACAGGAACTTTTGCATGTTTTTCAAACTGACTTAAGATGCTTTCATTCACATCATCTTCCTTACTCTTCATTCCGGCAAAACAACGCACCGCAATGATATCACAGTATTGATTCAGAACCTCGATAGCATCTTTAATGTGTTCTACCGTATCTCCATTCATGACAGCTCCGTCAGCAAATTCAAGATTCCAGGCTTCCTGAGCAGCATTTAATGTCAATACATTTAATCCCAGATTTTGAGCTGCAATCTGACTGCTCAAACGGGTTCTAAGGCTTGAGTTTAAAAATACAAGTCCTATTGTTTTACCTTTTCCTTTTTCTGTTTCGGTAAGGGGGTCTGCTTTTATTTGTAAAGCTTTTTTTATGATTTCCTGTAAGTTTTCTACATCACTTACAGAGGTGAATTTTTTCATTTTGAATTGATTTTAAAGATTTTCTTTTCCCTATTAATTGTTGATCTAACCACAAAAGTTTTTATTTAAACACTTTAGAACACTTAAGTTTTAAAAGTTTATTATTTTGAAAATATGTAAGATCACATAAGATGAAAATCAAAGATTTTCAAAAACTTAAGTGTACTTCTTAAGCGCTTAGTATTTTCTTACAATCACTTAAGTGTTTAAACTCTTTTGTGACTTTTGCGGTTTAAATTTTCTCCAATACTGTTTTCAGAGCATTGATGAAAAGATCTGTTTCCTCTTTTTTGATATTCAGTGCCGGAAGAATCCTCAACACTGTTTTATCGTTAGAGTTTCCTGTGAAAATATGATGATCGAACAATAAGCTTTTCCTTATTTCTGAACAGTCTCTATCGAGTTCTATTCCGATCATCAACCCTTTCCTTCGGATGGATTTAATATGTGGTAAATCTTTAATTTCATTTTCAATATACGCGCCTATCTGCTGAGCGTTTTCGATAAGATTTTCATCTTTCATTACATCCAGTACAGCAATTGAAGCCGCACAAGCCAGATGATTCCCCCCGAATGTAGTTCCCAGCAAACCGTTGCTTGCCTGGAATTTAGGATGGATCAAAACTCCGCCAACGGGGAAACCATTCCCCATTCCTTTAGCTGTAGTAATGATATCTGCTTCTACACCAAATTCCTGGTGCGCAAAGAAGTATCCGCTTCTTCCATATCCTGACTGCACTTCATCCAAAATAAGAACAGCATTATATTTCTCGCACAATTCTTTAATTTTAGATAAAAATTCCGGCGTTGGAATCATAATTCCTCCTACTCCCTGAATTCCTTCGATAATCACAGACGAAATTTCATTTCCATACTTCTCAAAAGTTTCTTCAAGCTGCTGTACATCATTCCATTCTGATTTGATGAATCTTTCAGAAAAGTTAACCGGAGCCACAATTTTTGGATTGTCTGTCACAGAAACCGCTGCGGAAGTTCTTCCATGGAATGAACCTGAGAAATACAGCACTTTGTTTTTTCCGTTATGAAATGAAGCCAGTTTCAATGCATTTTCATTTGCTTCTGCTCCTGAGTTGCATAAGAAAAGGTTATAATCTTCATATCCTGAAAGTTTCCCTAGTTTTTCAGCCAGCTCAGTCTGCAGTTCATTCTGTACCGAATTGGAATAAAAAGAAATTTTTTCCAATTGATCTTTCAGTTTGTTCTGATAGTGTGGATGGTTATGTCCAATGGAAATGACAGCATGACCTCCGTAAAAATCAAGATACTGTTCTCCTTTATCATCCCAAAGGAAAGATCCTTGAGCTTTTACCGGATTTATGTTGAATAATGGATATACGTTGAATAAATTCATGTCTTTTTATAAATGATAATTGATAAATGTTTAATGATACGGGATTCGAGGTTATCAGCTCCCATACATTTTACTTTGTACATTCTACATTGTACTTTTAGAAGGCTATTGGCTTCAAATTCAGTCCTGCATTTTCTTCCCAGTTCATAGCCAGATTCATATTCTGTACTGCCTGTCCTGAAGCACCTTTTAACAAATTGTCAATCGCTGAGTGAATAACGACAACATTTCCACTCTTTTCGATCTGAATCACACAGCGATTGGTATTGACAACCTGCTTTAAATCAACTGCCCTGCTACTTACCGTAACGAAAGGCTCCTCTGCATAAAAATCCTGATACAATTGTTCTATTTCCTTCAGCTCCAGATCCGTCTTCATTGTGGAACTTGTAAAAATTCCTCTTGCAAAATCTCCTCTCCATGGAACAAAATTCAGGGTTACTTCTTTATTATTATATGAAATCAGCTGTTGTAAAATCTCATCTACATGCTGATGAGTTAAAGTTTTATACGCTGAAACATTATCATTTCTCCAGGTAAAATGAGTCGTTGCCTGCAAAGACTGTCCGGCTCCTGTAGAGCCCGTAATCCCTGTAGTAAAGACTTCATTTAACATTCCTTTTTCTGCTAATGGCAGCAAAGCCAATTGAATCGCCGTTGCAAAACATCCTGGATTGGCAATACTTTTTGCCCCTGCCAGTTGTTTTTTATTGATTTCCGGTAATCCGTAGATAAAATCTCTGTTTCCGAAATTCCCTTCTAAACGGAAATCATTTCCAAGATCAATAACCAGTGTTTCATCCTTAACTGAATTTTTAGTTAACCAATTCTGACTTTCCTTATGCGGAAGACATAGAAAAAGAATGTCCACCTCTTCAGGCTTATCAGTCAAAACCATCTCACAAACCGTCGTTAAATCCGGGTACAGATCCGAAATTTTTGTCCCCGAATTCGAACGACTATATAAAAAACTCAATGTCACATGGGGATGAAAAGCCAGTAAGCGTATCAGCTCACTTCCTGTATAACCGTTGGCACCAATTATTCCTACTGTTTTCTTCATTTTGATTCTGACAGAAATACATCCTGCCTTACATTAAATCGTCCCTTCGGAACTAGTTGATATTCTGATTAATCTGGTGGTATATATTTAAAGAATTGCTTACAATTTTTGTATATCCTTTCACATCATCACCGGTCCATGCTCTGTTGGCTTCTCCATAACTTCCGAATTTATCAGACATCAGGTCATGATCGGATTCTATTCCGTTAAGAATAAATCTGTATGGATGAAGCGTTACAAACACTTTCCCGCTTACAGTTTTCTGAGAATCTGTCAGGAAAGATTCTATATTTCTCATGACAGGATCTAAGAAAAGTGCTTCATGAAGCCAGTTTCCATACCAATCGGATAACTGAGACTTCATCATTTGCTGATATTTTGAAAGGGTATGCTTTTCTAATAAATGATGCGCTTTAAGAATCACCGAGGCAGCTGCCGCTTCAAATCCTACTCGCCCTTTAATCCCAACAATGGTATCTCCTACGTGAATATCACGGCCTATTCCATATGCTGAAGCCAAAGTTTCTATTTTTTGAATGGCATATACTGAATGTTCAAAGCTTTCTCCGTTCACTCCTACAACTTCTCCATTTTTAAACTCGATCTCCAGTTCTGAGGGCTGAGTTTCTTTGATTTGAGATGGAAAAGCTTCTTCCGGAAGGTAATTTCTTGAAGTCAAGGTTTCTTTCCCTCCTACTGAAGTTCCCCAAAGTCCTTTATTGACTGAATATTGTGCTTTCTGGAATTCCATTTCATACCCGTGATCTTTCAAAAACTCAATTTCTTCTTCACGGGACAAAGCCATATCACGGATTGGAGTAATGATCTCTATATTCGGACACATTACCTGGAAGATCAAATCAAAACGAACCTGATCGTTTCCAGCTCCTGTACTTCCGTGTGCAATGGCATCTGCCTGTACTTCAATGGCATATTTTGCAATTTCCTGCGCCTGAATAGTACGCTCAGCACTTACAGACAGAGGATACGTATTATTTTTCAATACATTCCCGAAAATCAAATATTTCACACATGAATTATAATAATCTTCCTGAGCGTCTACGCACCTGTATTCCTTTACTCCAAGATTGAAGGCTCTTTTTTCCAATTCTTTTTCTTCTTCTTTAGAAAAACCTCCGGTATTTACAGTAACAGCATACACATCATACCCTAGTGTTTCACTAAGATATTTTGCACAATAGGAAGTATCTAAACCTCCGCTAAACGCTAAGATGATTTTCTTTTTCATCTGGACTTTTTTTATTTTTATTACTAGTCAAATGGAACTCCCCAATGGAATTTGGTGCAGACTGCCCAAAATCGGCTTGGCTCATTTCATCATATTTATTTTCAGGACGATTACTTATCGTCTCTTTTTTTTTATCGTTTTCAGGAACAAATAACATCGCTGTACACAGACAGTTTTTACGTTCCTTCATCATTAAAATCTCATAGTTCACACAGTTCTTGCAACCATTCCAGAATTCTTCATCCTGAGTCAGCTCAGAATAGATTACTGGTTTATAGCCTAAATCACTATTGATTTTCATTACTGCTAAACCTGTTGTCAATCCGAATACTTTCGCTTCCGGATATTTATCTCTAGATAATTGGAAAACTTTCTGCTTGATCTGAGTCGCTATTCCTCCGTTCCTGAATTTCGGAGACACAATCAGTCCCGAATTGGCTACAAACTTCCCATGTGACCAGGTCTCTACATAACAAAAACCTACCCACTCACCATTTTCAGTGGCTACCACAGCATTGCCTTCTGAAATCTTCTTACTCAAATATTCTATGGAACGTTTTGCGATCCCCGTTCCTCTACGCTGTGCAGAATCGTACATTTCCTGCTGTATTTCACTCACATACATTAGATGTTCGCATGAGGAAATTTCTATTTCCATTTATTTATCTAATTTTTTTGGCAAATTTAAAATATATTTTCTTTTAAATCCAAATAAAAAAGATATTTTTTTTGTTTTAAAATTTTTTACAGGTAAAATTATCTTTAATCAAAAATATACATTTGCTAATTTATTATATATTTGCTAAAATAATATAGTTATGGAAAACACCTGTCCTAAATGCAACAGTACCAAAGTGGTAAAAAGCGGGATCATCAATGAAAAACAACGCTTCCACTGCAAAGACTGCAAGTACTATTTTACCGTTAAAAAACTTGGAAAACAGATCGATGATTATTATGTAACCAAGGCTCTTCAGCTTTATCTGGAAGGCTTAAGCTACCGTGAAATTGAAAGAATTATCGGTGTTTCACATGTCACTATAAGTTCATGGATCAAAAAGTACAATATCACAAGACCTCCTCACTCTGAGTTCCATCCTGTTTATAAGATTTTAAAACAAAATGAATTGATTGACTATATTGCAAAGGAAGAAAACATTAAAAACTCAGGGATTATCATTACTCAGTTTGCTGATAAGTATATGTTGATCAAGTGGGAAAGGTTTAAGAAATAGTGCGGGTTTCGGGATGCGGGTTAGATGATGCGGCGGTAAGGATTGCGGGTTTCGAATTAAGGACTAAAAACCAAGATAAAAATATTTTCACAAAACAATATATACCAACTACTTAAAAACAAAATAATTTTAAAATCTCGAACCTCGAACCTCGGATCCAGAATCTCCAAAACCCGGATCCCGCACCTCGAAACTCAAGGCCTCGCAAACAGTAACTATACTATTACCACTAATATATATTAAATTTTCATAAACAAATTATTAATTACAATTTGGCATTCACAAAAAACAACGCCAAAAATTGATAATTTATGAAGAAATTACTTACATTTATTGGAGTAGCCTTAATCAGCAGTTCTGCATATTCCCAAGGTTCTCCTGATTACGGCAATGGCTTAAAAATAAACCTCAATCCGAATGGTGATAAATTCGTCAGATTTATCTTATGGGACCAGTTTTGGCTAAGAAATACCTCCATGAACCCCGGAAGTATGGTAGGCAGCGAACCTACTGACAATTCTTGGAGCGTAGGAAACAGGAGATTACGAGCCTTAGCCTACGCACAGATCTCTAAAAGATATATGATTCTCCTTCATTTTGGGATTAACAACCAAACTTTTATCAATGGAGGTGCAACAGGCACTTCCGGCACAGGAGGTTATGGAAATGGAAAGAAAACACAGCTTTTTTTTCATGATGCATGGAACGAATACGCAGTTATTTTACCTGGAGAAGCGGGAAAATTCAGTTTATCTTTAGGGGCAGGGCTTCATTACTATATGGGGCTTTCCCGTATGACCATGGCTTCTACGCTTAATTTCCTGACATTAGACTCTCCTGTCTTTTCCTGGCCGCTGATTGACAACTCTGACCAGTTTGCAAGACAACTCGGAATGTTTGCGAAAGGTAAATACGGAAAACTGGAATACCGTTTCAGCTTAAACAAACCTTTTGCAACCGATCTTACTCCCTCGAATGTAACGGATCCTTCGAAAGCTGTAGCAGTAGACAACAATGGAAATCCAAGTTTTTCAAAAGCAGGATATGTTGAATACCAGTTTCTTGATGAAGAATCCAATACACTTCCCTATAAAGTAGGATCTTATCTCGGAACAAAAAAAGTCTTCAATGTAGGAGCCGGTTTCTATCATCAGGCAGACGGAACAAGAACTTCCGTGAATTCAACGATTGAAAAGCATGATATTACTCTTTTTGCTGTAGATGCTTTCGCGGATATTCCTTTGGGAGAAGCAAAAAACAAAATGGCAATTTCTGCTTATGCAGGATATTATAACTACAATTTCGGCCCCAACTACATAAGAAACCTGGGAACCATGAATATTGCAGCTTCTGATCCTAATTTTATCGGAAATAAAGCCATCGCAGGACCAGGAAATCTACAACCGACTATCGGAACAGGTAATATTATCTACGCACAGGCAGGTTTACTTTTACCCAGCCAGGCAGAAAAACCGAAAATCAGAATACAGCCTTTCGCGGCCTATACTCACAAAAGCTTTGAGGCTTTCGATAAACCTTCATCGCAGTTTGATGTCGGTGCCAATTGGTTCATAGATGGACATCATGCGAAAATAACAACACAATATTCTACAAGACCTGTTTACACAAGTCCTACAGAAAGTCCTTCTTCCAAAGGGGAATTTATTGTACAGTTTCAGATCTACTTGTAAAATTTAACCATTAAGAATAGTAAAGAAATTAAGATGAGTTAAGTTTCATTAAAGGTAGACAGGAAGAATACCGCTGAAGAAAATAGCTTTAGCTATAATCTTAATTATTCTTATCAACTTAAAACCTCTTAATGGTTCAAAAAAATTCAAATTAAAATCCTATTCCATTAATATCAAAAATTAATCAATATGAGCGAAAACCATCACGAAAGCTATGAAAACATGACCGACAGGCAGAAAAACCGCACCATTTGGAGCGTTATCACCGCCTCATCACTCGGTACATTGATAGAATGGTATGACTTCTATATCTTCGGAAGTTTGGCCGTCGTTTTAGCCACCAAATTTTTCCCTGCAGATAATCCTACTGCAGCATTTTTATCTACATTGGCAACTTTTGCAGCTGGATTTGTTGTAAGACCTTTTGGAGCTTTATTTTTCGGAAGACTGGGAGATATTATCGGAAGAAAATATACTTTCCTCGTTACCTTGCTGATTATGGGGTTTTCTACTTTCCTGATCGGATGTATCCCAAGCTACGAAACTATTGGATTCATGGCACCGGTTTTAGTTTTAATTTTAAGATTGCTTCAAGGATTAGCCCTTGGAGGTGAGTATGGCGGCGCGGCCACATATGTAGCAGAATATGCCCAGCCTCATCGAAGAGGTTACTGGACTTCATGGATCCAAACCACTGCAACAGCTGGACTTTTCATTTCACTGATTGTTATTTTAATTACGAAAACAACCCTTTCTGCAGAAGAATTTGACACCTGGGGATGGAGAGTTCCTTTCTGGATCTCGATTTTAATGGTTGCCGTTTCTTATGTGATCAGAAAAAACATGAAAGAATCTCCGCTTTTTGCTAAGGCTAAAAGTGAAGGAAAGACTTCTAAAAATCCTTTAAAAGAAAGCTTCGGGAATAAATATAACTTCAAGTTTGTATTACTGGCTTTATTCGGAGCTGCAATGGGACAAGGGGTCATCTGGTATACAGGGCAGTTCTATGCTATGAGTTTCCTTCAAAAAGTGATGAATGTAGAATCTTCACAGGTAGATTCGTTAATGGCGATTGCTTTATTTTTAGGAACTCCTTTCTTTGTATTCTTCGGGTGGCTGTCTGATAAAATCGGAAGGAAAGCCGTGATGATGACCGGAATGCTCGTCGCTATTTTAGCTTACAGACCTATTTATGAAAGCATGTTCAAGAGTGTAAATCTTGAAACCAAAACCCTCGCTACCAATGGAATTACAGAAAAAAGAACCGCTAAAATCCATAATAAAATCGCTGCAGACAGCCTAATCACTTTTCACAAAGAAACTCTTTACACAGACGGCACTTTGATCAAAAAAGACAGTGTTGTTCATTGGTCACCTGCGGGAGTCGTTATGAAAGATGGAAAAGCTGAAGAGCCTAAAGTATCTCAAAGCTTAAAATTAAGTGACAACACCAAATGGTATCTGATCTTTTTGGTATTTATTCAAGTACTATTTGTGACTATGGTATACGGACCTATCGCGGCTTTCCTTGTTGAAATGTTCCCTGTGAGAATCCGTTACACCTCAATGTCATTACCTTATCACATCGGAAACGGAGTATTCGGAGGGCTTCTTCCGGCAGTGGCAACTTACCTGGTAACTACCGGAAAAGAAGCGGGACATGCGACATGGTATCTGGAAGGACTCTGGTATCCGATTGGAGTTGCCACCGTATGTTTGATCATTGGATTATTTTATCTTAAAAATAAGAACAATAATCTTCACGATTAAGTACTGAATCACTCAAATTTTTATTAATTTTAAAACTACTAAAATGAACGGACTAAAAAAAATATTAGGCATTCTCTGGATCGCCATCGCGGTGATTGTAGGATATTTCGGAATTACAGTATTGGGAATCCCCAAAATAGCTTCCGGAAAACAGGAAGATCTGGTTTTTGGCATCATCATTCTTTTTGTACTGATGCCGATTATCTCAGGCGGAATGGCCATTTTCGGTTATTATGCTTTAAAAGGAGAATATTCTGACGATAAAATTTAAAAGAAATATGGATAGATAATTGATGAATGCAGTCATTCATCAATTATCTTTTATCAAAAATCATTTATGAAAAAAAGACACGAACAAAAACTTATCATACTGAGCATAGGTCTTATGATTGCTTTCAGTATTCCAATTTCACTGATATTCAACAGTGAAAAGGAAGTTTTAGGCTATCCTATGATCCTGATCTACCTGTTCGTTGTCTGGATGATCTCTATTATAATTTCTTTTGTAATTGTAAAAAGGTATAATGAGTAGTTTTGCATTATTTTTTGTCGTCCTTCTTTATCTTGCTCTTCTTTTCTTAGTTGCCCACCTGGCGGAGAAAAAAAAGAGCAAACGCTGGATCAACAATCCCTACATTTACGCACTATCCCTTGCAGTATATTGTACTGCATGGACGTATTACGGCAGCATTGGTGTTGCAGCGACAAGCGGATTAAACTATTTACCCATTTATATTGGCCCTATCATGATTATTCCGGCATGGATCTATATCAACACCCGGATTGTAAGGATTTCAAGAGTCAATAAAATAAGCAGCCTTGCCGATTTCATTTCATTGAGATACGGGAACAGCAGAAGCCTGAGCGCCATCATCACAGTGGTCTGCCTTCTGGCAATAGTCCCTTATATTGGGCTGCAGATCAAAGCTATTTCTGAAACCTTCCATCTGGTAACGGAAACTCCGATGTCCAAAGATATCCTGACCGATAATGCGACTTTTGTTGTGGTTTTAATTGCCTTATTTTCCTCCTATTACGGAACACGATATGTTGATGCATCAGAAAAACGTTTGGGAATTATCTCAGCGATTGCCCTGGAAAGCTTTTTAAAGCTATTCTTTATTATTATCCTCGGACTTTTCGTGATCTATTATGCCTTCGATGGATTCTCAGATATTTATGAGAAGGCCAGCAAGTTTGAAGATTTTAAAGAGAAAAATACATTCAACGGGACTGAAGGTGCGATGAACTGGATGCTTCTGTGTATGATTTCCGCAACAGCAATATGCATTCTACCAAGACAGTTTCATACCGCAATTGTTGAAAACAGGCAGGAAAAACATATTAAAACAGCTATTTGGTTTTTCCCGCTTTACCTTCTAATTTTTACTATTTTTATTTTCCCGATTGCCTGGGGAGGAAGGTTGATTTTTGACGGACAAAAAGTAAATCCTGAGTTCTACTCTATTCTAATTCCTCAGCATTTTGGCAATACCCTAATCACAGTACTTGTCTTTCTTGGAGGATTGAGTTCCTGCATTTCAATGATTATTATCTCTGCCATTACTCTATCCATCATGCTTTCTAACAACCTCATCATTCCATATGGACTATTGGGAAAATTAAAGTCTGAAAGTGAAGAAAAAAACACAAGAAGCATCACCAATATCAGAAAATTCAGCATTTTTGCACTGATTATCATGGCTTTTGCCTTCTACAAATATTTCATTCTGAAAACCTCACTGGATTCTGTAGGATTAATCTCATTTGTCGTGATTGCACAACTTGCCCCTGCATTTTTCGGAGCTTTATTCTGGAGAAGAGGAAGTTACAAAGGCGCTGTTACCGGACTTTTAGCCGGATTAGTAATCTGCTATTTCGGGCTGATTATTCCACAGTATTATTTTTCGTACAATCAGGAGTTTAAAGGAGTAATAAGGGATATGTATAACGCTTTCGGCTTTTTTACCATTCCTTATCTGGGCAGAATTCCGCAGATCTTTTTCTGGTCGATGCTCGTCAATACAAGCTTGTTTACCATTATCTCTGTAAGTTCCAAAGGAAATTACCGCGAAAGAAACTTTGCGGAACTATATGTGGATATTGACAAATATATTCAGAATCATGAAAATGCTTTTATCTGGCGTGGAACAGCCTATATTTCAGATATTCAGAATATTCTTGAGCGTTTTTTAGGCAAAAATAAAACAGAGCAGGCATTAAGAATTTTTAATTTAAAATATAACATCGATTCCAAAACAGAAACCGCAGACTCAAGATTTATCAAATTCTCAGAAAACCTTTTGGCAGGAAGAATAGGTACAGCTTCAGCAAAAATATTAATTGAAGGAGTCACTAAAGAAGATAAAATATCTTTAAAGGAGGTTTTAAAGATTCTTGAAGAATCTCAGGAAAATATCAGTTTAAATAAAAAACTTACGGAACAATCTGAAGAGCTACAGAAACTTTCCAATGATCTGCGAACCGCTAACGAAAATCTTATCATCAAAGACCATCAAAAAGACGATTTTCTCGACTCTGTTGCTCATGAACTGAGAACTCCAATCACAGCCATTCGTTCTGCAGGGGAAATTTTAGCGGATGACGACGATATTCCTTTTGATATCAAACAAGAGTTTTTAAATAACATCATCACAGAATCCGACAGATTAAGTGAGATCATTAATGACATTCTCTATCTGGACAAATTACAGCATGGCGAAATCTCTTTACACATTCAGGAAAATAATATCACAGAAACCTATAAAAAAGCATTAAATCCACTTATTCACCTGATACAGCAGAAAAATATTCATTTAAGTGAAGTTAATCTCCTGAATCATTTTATATTTGAATATGATGAAGCGAGAATGATTCAGCTGTTTCAGAACATCTGGGGAAATGCCTTAAAGTTTACAGATGAACAGGGAACAATCCAGACGAAATTATTTGAAAAAGACGGGAAGCTCATCATCAGTATTTTCAATACCGGGAAGCATATTCCTGAGGAAGATTTGGAAATGATTTTTGACAAATTTTATCAGTCTAAAAATCAAAATATTTTGAAGCCTACAGGAAGCGGACTGGGACTGGCCATTTCCAAAAAAATAGTACAGGCGCACAGCGGAAGTATAAAAGCCGAAAACAGCGGACTGGGCGTTACTTTCACCATAAGCATTCCCGAAAAAACTAAAAAAGAGATTACAGATGAAGTTGAACACCATTAAAACCTTTTTATGAGAAAGATAATCATTGCGGATGACGAACACAAAATATTAATGTCGCTGGAATACAGCTTTAAGAAAAATGGCTATGACGTCTATATTGCCCGAGACGGAACAGAAGTACTCGATTTTCTGAAAACGATGGTTCCGGACGTGATCCTTCTCGATATCATGATGCCGAATCTTGATGGGTACAGCACTTTGGACCTCATCAAACAGGATGAAAAACTAAAAGATACCAAAGTTCTCTTTCTGAGTGCCAAAAACAATCCCAGAGATATTGAAAAAGGATTGGAAATGGGGGCCGATGCTTACATTACAAAACCCTACTCGATTAAGAAACTGATGCAGCAGATTGAGGAGATGTTTTAAGGGAGAATGAAGAGCCAAGAATCAAGATATAAGATTTCAGGTAACCACTGGTAAAAACGGTTTTTGCTTCGTCTTTGGCTCGCAATTTAGCCTTGACAAGGATAGACAAAAAACCAAACACAAGACTATTGATATGGATACATTATTTAAACAAAGCATAGAACATAAAGAAGATTTCTGGAAGGAGCAGGCCGGAAAACTCAAATGGTTTGATTTCCCCCAGCAAATCCTTTCAAACGGTGAGAATGATTACCCACAGTGGTTTTCCGATGGAAAGCTCAACATGTGTTATTTATGTATCGACAGGCACATTGAAGAGGGTTTCGGAGATCAGGTGGCCATCATTTATGATTCTCCTGTAACCGATCAAAAGAAAACCTACACCTTCAGTCAGGCGAAAGAGGAAATTGCAAAATTGGCAGGAGGGCTGGCTTCTTTAGGATTACAAAAAGGAGATACGGCAGTTATCTATATGCCTATGATTCCGCAGACTCTTTTTGCCATGTTGGCATGTGCCAGAATCGGGGTTATTCATAATGTGGTTTTTGGAGGCTTTGCTCCTCATGAACTTGTCGTGAGAATTGATGACTGCAAACCAAAAGTTTTAATCACAGCTACCGCAGGAGTGGAAATCGCCAAAAGAATTCCTTATCTCCCGCTGGTGGAAAAAGCGATTGAACTGGCACAGGATAAAGTAGATAATATTATTGTCTACAACAGAAAATTAGTAGATAATCAGGATGAAATGTTCGATGGATTGATTGATTATGAAGAATTGGTTGAAAAATCAGCTCCTGTAGACTGTATTTCTGTGGAATCTACCCATCCGCTCTATCTGCTTTACACATCGGGAACTACCGGAAAACCTAAAGGCATTGTTCGTGATACCGGAGGGTATGCCACTGCATTACAATTCTCCATGACCTATGTTTACGGAGTGGAACCGGGAGAAACCTATTGGGCGGCCTCAGATTTTGGATGGGCAGTTGGCCATAGTTTTTCTGTGTACGGACCATTAATCAACAGAAATACCACTATTATTTTTGAAGGAAAACCTATTATGACTCCTGATGCAGGGACTTTCTGGAGAATCATTTCAGAATATAAAGTTTCAGTAATGTTTACGGCTCCTACTGCTATCAGGGCGATTAAAAAAGAAGACCCAAACGGAGAATTGGTAAAAAAATATGATTTGTCACATTTCAAAAAACAGTTTCTGGCTGGTGAAAGATGCGATGTTGCTACCCTGGACTGGTTTGCAGAGCATATCGGCGTTCCGGCTATAGACCATTGGTGGCAGACAGAATCCGGGTGGCCTATGCTTGGATTACTGACTCATGATGAAAACTACCAAATCAAAAGAGCTTCTGCAGGAAAAACTATTCCTGGATATGACATTAAAATCTTTGATGAAAACGGATTGGAACTGGATCCACATCACGAAGGTTATCTGGTGATCAAACTTCCTCTCCCACCCGGCGCGATGCTTGGAATATGGAAAGATTACGAACGTTTTGAAAACAGCTACCTGTCTCAGTACAAAGGGTATTATTTTTCAGGAGACGGCGCTATACAGGATGAAGACGGCTATATTTTCATTACAGGAAGAGTGGATGATGTGATCAATGTAGCGGGACACAGACTTTCCACTTCTGAGATGGAAGAAATTGTTTCTTCGCATCCGGATGTCGCAGAATGTGCTGTAGTTGGCATTGATGATGACTTAAAAGGACAGGTCCCTTTTGCTGCTGTTGTGTTGAAAAACGGTTCGGCTATTTCTGAAGAAGACATCGAAAAAGATATCATTCAAATGGTCCGCAATAAAATCGGAGCGGTAGCTTTTCTGAAAAACGCAATGGTTGTCAAACGCTTACCTAAAACACGATCCGGAAAGATTTTAAGAAAACTGATCCGAACGTTGCTTGACGGAAAAGATTTCCAGGTTCCCTCAACGATTGATGATGAAAAAATCATTGATGAAATTCAGGAAAAAATCAAGGAATATAGGGCTTAAGCGGGAAATTAAACATAAATTTAAACAATTGTTTAATCCATTATAAAACGTTGAACCATGAAGAGAAATAAAGATAGTAAGGAGGAATAAGTTCATCAAAGATGAATAAGAAGCATCATTAACTAAATAGTTTCAGCTGTGATCTTAAACCACTTAAAAATTAACCGCTTGCGCTTTCAAAAATCAAAAACATAAAAATATTTATCAAAATAAAATCAATAAAAAACGAAAGGGATATGAGAAATTACTTAATAGAAGATTTACCACAATATTTTGAAGATTATAAAAAGTCTATCAAAAATCCTAAAAAATTCTGGGATAAGGTAGCGGATCAAAACTTCGTGTGGTACCAACGATGGAGCAAGGTTGTTAAGTATGATATGAATGAAGCTAAAATTACCTGGTTCAAAAACGCAAAACTAAATATTACTAAAAACTGTATCGACAGACACCTTGCCATAAGAGGAGAGAAAACAGCCATCATCTGGGAACCTAACGATCCAAAGGAAGAAGCACAGCATATTTCTTACCAAGAATTATATACCCGTGTTAATAAAACGGCTAATGTTTTACAGGATATGGGTATTAAAAAGGGAGACAGAGTCTGTATTTACCTTCCCATGATTCCTGAATTGGCTATTACCATGCTTGCCTGTGCAAAGCTGGGGGCAGTGCATTCTGTGATCTTCGCAGGATTCTCAGCTGCAGCAGTCGCTTCAAGGGTAAATGACTGTGAAGCAAAGATGGTGATCACATCAGATGGAAGCTACCGGGGAAATAAGGTTCTTGACCTAAAAAGTATTGTTGATGACGCTTTGGAAAAAACACCAACGGTTGAAAACGTTCTTGTAGTTAAGAGAACCCACAATGAAATTAAGATGAAAGAAGGAAGAGATCACTGGATGGCCGATCTGTATGAGAAAGCTTCTGCTGATTTCGTTACGGTCATTATGGATTCTGAAGATCCGCTTTTCATTCTGTATACTTCCGGATCTACAGGGAAACCAAAAGGAATGCTCCACACTTGTGCCGGCTATATGGTGTATACTGCTTATACATTCAAAAATGTATTTAATTATAAGGAAAATGATATTTATTGGTGTACTGCAGACATCGGATGGATTACGGGACACTCTTACATTCTTTACGGACCTTTATTAAATGGAGCAACTACCGTAATTTTTGAAGGAGTTCCTACTTATCCTGAACCAGACCGTTTCTGGGAAGTGATTGAAAAACATAAAATCACTCAGTTTTATACCGCTCCTACTGCCATTCGTTCTTTAGCAAAAGAAAGTGCGGAATGGGTAGATAAACATGACCTTAGCTCTCTGAAAGTAATTGGTTCTGTAGGAGAACCTATCAACGATGAAGCATGGCATTGGTTCAACGATCATGTTGGAAAGAAAAAATGTCCGATCGTAGACACCTGGTGGCAGACTGAAACGGGAGGAATTATGATTTCACCACTTCCTTTTGTAACTCCAACAAAACCTACTTATGCTACCCTTCCTTTACCCGGTGTACAGCCCGTTTTGATGGATGATAAGCGAAATGAGATTACAGGAAACCAGGTGACCGGAAATCTTTGTATCCGTTTTCCATGGCCGGGAATTGCAAGAACCATCTGGGGCGACCACCAACGATATAAAGAAACGTATTTCACCGCTTTCCCTGGAAAATATTTTACCGGAGATGGGGCTTTGAGAGATGAAGTCGGCTATTACAGAATTACAGGTCGTGTAGACGATGTAATCATTGTTTCGGGGCACAATCTGGGAACCGCTCCTATTGAAGACAGTATCAACCAGCACCCTGCAGTTGCAGAATCCGCTATTGTAGGTTATCCTCATGATATCAAAGGAAATGCGCTTTATGGATACGTCACCCTTAAAGAAACCGGAGAAGGCCGTGATAAAGAGAATCTTAAAAAAGAAATCAACCAGCTGATTGCTGATCAGATAGGACCTATTGCGAAACTGGATAAAATACAGTTTGTATCGGGGCTTCCGAAAACGCGTTCAGGGAAAATCATGCGTAGAATACTGAGAAAAATTGCAGAAGGTGACTTCAGTAATTTTGGAGACATCAGTACTCTGCTCAACCCTGAAATTGTAGAGGAAATCAAAAACGAAAGAATTTAATTAATCATTTTTTTAACCAATAGTGAGCCCTGGAAGTTATTTTCGGGGCTTTTTTGTGGTTTTCTTATTTTAATTTCTGTCGCTTCCCATAGATCATTTTGCATCAGAATAAGACAAATTGAAATCTATATGATAATAATTTAATAATAGGATTTATATCAAATCGAAATCAGTGGAGACCGAATAACTCCATCACTATCAAATAATGATTTATAAATAGCAGAAAATCCCTATATTCAGATTCCTACATTTAGGGTGTATAATGCTTGTATTTATAAGACTTTTAAATAATAAAATGAAAATTTCATGAGAAATATATTTTTCTTCCTCTTATTGGGTCCTCTATTGCTATCCCAAAATTTTAAAATAAAAGATTCTCTTAAAGTTCTTGCCAAAAGTAATTTTAAATCAATGGAAGTTTTTGAAAATAAAAAAGGGGAATTAATTCCTACAAGAAATTATAGCTATGATCAAAGTAAAAATGAGATTACTATAAAAAATACTTCTGATAAAAATAAAGAGTGGATAAAAACAATAATAAAACTTGATAAGAATTATAATACTCTTGAGGAACAAAGAGTTATTGAAGGGATGATGATTTCTGAAAAAGAAAATATTCTTATAAAAAAACAAGTTTCAATAATTACAAAATATTATTTAAACAATAATACTTTGCAGATTGAAAGATTTGATTCAAAAGAAAAACTCTCTGTAAAAGAATTTAATCTTCTTGATGAAAAGGATAGAGTAATTGAAAGTATACAAATGTTAAATATTTCTAATAATATCGTTGTCGCTCAAATAGAAAAATATAATTGGATTAATGATCACAGTTATAAGTATGAGAAGCTAACTTTTAATGCTCCTAAGTCCATTGTAATTGGAACCTACCAATTAAACCAATATGGAGAAGTACAATCATTTAAAGGAAGGATGACTATAAATGGCAATACAGAATTGTATGATTATAATCTTGAGGGAAAACTAAAACAGTTTGACTCTAAAGGAAACTTAGTAAAAGTTTATACATTGGATAATGGAAAAGAAAATATTGTAGAGGAAAGAAAAATAATTTATTAAAAATGGGTAAACAGGTATTTTGTGTAATACACCTCTAGAAATTCTGTTGAACCCAACATTACTCAATTATTAAATTTAAACACCCGTTCAATAATTATTCACAAACATTATTATTTTATATTGAAAACGGAATATTAATTAACAAAATTTATTAACTAAAACACAATGATAATCAGAAAATTATTACTAACTTTAGTCATAACTTTAAAACCAATTAACTATGTCACATATATTAGCTGGACTATTTGATCATCACAGCGACTACAAAAAACTGGAAAGTGATCTGGAGAATTCAGGATTTGAAAACTCAGATTACATTGTATACCTTAATAATGGTTCTAATAATTCCCAATATCTGGCAAGTGTTACCGTAAATGATATCAATCAGATTGATCTTGCCCGGAATGCGTTTATTCAGAATACAGCATTGAAATCATACTTATTTGAAAATATGAATATCAATGAAACGAATTATGATACCATTAAAAAGTATATTGATGCAAGGAACAGAGCTGAAATTCAGAACAGCCCTGAGATTAAAATCAAAACGTCAAGTGACGGTATGAATTCTGAAGTAAAATTCTAATCGATATAAAAATCTAATAGCCGAAGATCCACAGTGCCTACTGCGGATCTTTTATGTTTGAAAAAACTAAAAAATTTCGTATTTTCGTCTTATTATAGGCATGTACACAAATGAGTTACGATTTAGAACAAGAAAATAAAGAGATCCTGGCCAGGTATAAGGACTTGATTTCTAATACATACAGGACGTTAGATGAGGAAAATAATAAACTTATCAGAAAGGCATTCGATATTGCTCTGGACGCCCACAAGGATCAAAGGAGAAAATCTGGCGAACCTTACATCTACCACCCTATTGCTGTTGCTAAAATTGTAGCGACAGAGATTGGTTTGGGTGCTACCTCTATCGCCTGTGCCCTTTTGCATGATGTGATTGAAGATTCCGATTATACCTACGAAGATCTGAAAAAAATATTTGGAGAAAAGATAGCCAATATCGTGAATGGATTGACCAAAATATCCATCATGAATCATCAGAACATCTCTGTACAGTCTGAAAATTACAGAAAACTGTTATTGACATTATCCGAGGATTTCAGGGTTATTCTTATTAAAATTGCGGACCGCCTTCATAATATGAGGACACTGGAAAGCATGGCTCCGGATAAGCAGAAAAAAATTGCCTCTGAAACGGTTTATATCTATGCTCCGATGGCTCACCGTCTCGGATTGTACAACATCAAATCTGAGCTGGAAGATCTTTCCTTAAAATATAACAGCCCGGAAGTATATAATGAGATCACAGAAAAATTGGAACTTGCCAAAGAAAACCGTGAGCGATATATTAACGAGTTTACAAAAGAAGTTTCAACAAGACTTGGGGAAGAAGGCTTAAATTTTAAAATCAAAGGCCGTGCAAAAGCCATCTCTTCCATTTACAGAAAGATGCTGAAACAGGGAGTTTCCTTCGAGGAAGTTTTTGACAACTATGCCATCAGAATTATTTATAAATCCGATGCAAAAAATGAAAAATTTCTGGCCTGGAAGATCTATTCTATTGTTACAGATGTATATCATAGTAACCCATCAAGAATGCGTGACTGGATTACACAACCTCGTTCTACAGGATACGAAAGCTTACACTTAACGGTTTTAGGTCCTGACAGAAAATGGATTGAAGTACAGATCCGTTCAGAACGAATGGATGAAATTGCTGAAAAAGGAGTTGCTGCTCACTATAAATACAAAGAAGGTTACAAACAAAGTTCTGATGACAGAAACTTTGAAAAATGGGTAACAGAGATCCGTGAAGTACTGGAACAACAGCAGAATCTTTCCACTTCAGAGCTTTTGGATAACATTAAGCTTAATTTATACTCCAAGGAAGTATTTGTCTTTACACCAAAAGGAGAAATTAAAATTCTGCCGACCAATGCTACTGCTCTGGATTTTGCTTTCTCGGTCCATTCAGATCTGGGAATGAAGTGTCTGGGTGCTAAAATCAATGGAAAATTGGTTCCTATTTCCTATATCCTTCAAAACGGAGATCAGATAGATATTCTTTCTTCACAGAATCAGAAACCAAAATCTGACTGGCTGGAATTCGTAGTAACATCAAAAGCGAAGTCCAAGATCAAAAGTTATCTGAACTCTCAGAAAAACCAACTGGTAGAGGAAGGAAAAGAAATTTTACAGAGAAAACTTCGTCATGCGAAAATCAATTTTAATGATGAAGAAATTAATAAACTTCAAAAGTTCTTTAATTTAAAATCTTCTCAGGAATTATTCCTTAAATTCCAAAGCAACGAACTGGATGTAAGTAGTTTAAGAAAATACATTGAAAGCAAAAATGTATTTAATAATTTACTTTCAAGATTCAGAAAGTCACCTAGTAAAAATCACCATTTCGAGGAACCTAAAGAGGAAAACCTTGATATGATTGTCTTTGGAAAAGATGAGGAGAAACTTAACTATAGCTATGCAAAATGCTGTACCGTAATTCCAGGAGACAAAATTTTCGGCTTCATCACCATTTCAGACGGAATTAAGGTTCACAGTGATACCTGTCCGAATGCGATCAACCTAAGAGCACAGTATGACTATCGTGTCATTCCTGCCAAATGGGTGAATGCTGAAAGCTTCAAGAACAGAGTGAAAATTGAAATTGAAGGACTTGACAGAATGGGAATGATCAACGACATTACCACTGTCATCAGCGGAAGTATGGGAATGGATATGAAAAGTATGTCTATTGAATCCAACAATGGAGTTTTCACAGGAAATATCAATCTGGAAGTCAAAAATAAAGGTCAGCTGGAAGAGACCTTCAAAAAACTTAAAAATATTAATGGGGTTTCAAGAGTGAGACGACTACAATCATAGACATGAATTTATCTCTTTATTTTAAAAAATTTTTCAACAACAGTCAGTCTTCAGGAATTATTCTTATTTTCTGTGTGCTTATTTCATTACTTATTGCCAACTCCTCTGCTGCAGAAAATTTTCAGCACTTTTTAGACCAAGAAGTGGGTACTCATTTATTTGGGCTGGAATATCCTGTCAGCATCTGGATCAATGACGGATTGATGGCTATTTTCTTTCTTTTGGTAGGCCTTGAAATAAAACGGGAACTTGTAGAAGGAGAACTTTCATCCTTTAAAAATGCTTCGCTGCCTATTTTTGCAGCAGTGGGCGGAATGCTTATTCCGGCGGGAATCTACAGTATTTTCAACACAGGAACAGAATACGGCAATGGCTGGGGAATCCCTATGGCTACAGATATTGCTTTCTCCTTGGCTATCATTTCGATGCTGGGTAAAAAGATCCCTAATTCTATTAAGATATTTTTAGCGGCATTGGCTATTGTAGACGATTTGGGAGCCATTCTTGTGATTGCAATTTTCTATACCGAGCAGATTCACTGGACCTATCTCCTGCTTTCTTTTGGGGTGACTGCCCTATTATTTATTTTAAATTTTTTAAAAGTAACCAAAACTATATTTTACATTATTCCGGGATTATTTTTATGGTATTTCCTTCATCATTCCGGAATTCATGCTACAATAGCAGGTGTTTTACTCGCATTTTCGATTCCTACCAATGCTTCGAATGTAGAAATTTCACCATTGGAAAAACTGGAGCATAAGCTTCACATCCCGGTAAGCTTTCTGATCATGCCCATATTTGCTTTAACGAATACCAATATCACTTTTTCCAGTGAGATGGTAGCAGGAGTTACAAGTACCTTAGGATTGGGAATTATCTGCGGTTTGATATTGGGAAAACTAATTGGCATCAACTTATTCTCTCTGATCGCAATCAAATTAAAGCTTAGTTCCCTGCCTCAAAACAGCAACTGGCTTCAGATGATTGGTGTAGGTCTGCTTGCCGGAATTGGGTTTACCATGTCCATTTTCATCGCATTACTTTCATTTAAAGGTGAAATTGAGATTCAGGACGAAGCGAAATTTGCTATTCTGATCGCTTCATTTATAGCTGCGATTGCAGGATTTATCATATTAAGTATCAGTTCAAAAGAAAATCCCGAACTGGAAGAAAATTAATCTTTCTTCCGGTTTTCAAGTTTTCTATTATGTTCCTCATCACTGTCAAAACTGGGTTCTGTAATCTGCGTGTGATAGTGCATGGTTTCTTTCTGAATCTCATCAGACAGCAATTTTTCAATTCTGAGTTTTCTGATGGCCATATTCAATTCGTTTCCGAATAGAAGCAGATATACATTCACATTCACCCAAACCATCAGCAGAATCATACTGCCGATAGACCCGTAAAGGACGTTATATCGTGCTATATCCTTTACATAAATTGCAAAAATATAAGTCGTAACCACAAACAGCACTGTTGTCAGAATAGCCCCCGGAACCGCCTGTCTGAATCTTGAGATTTTCACAGTTCCCAGCCAGTAAAATAAGGTCAAAAGTATAAAGTAAAAAAGCGGGAAAGAAACGAATCCAATAATTTTGGAAAGGTTGTCTACAAGCCATGTAACATCATAAGCGGGTGTAAAAAGCTTCATCACAACCTCTGCGTAATACACTCCGAAAAGGGTTAAAAAAACGATAGTAATAAAACCTATTGTAATAAAGAATGAAAGAATAAACTCTTTTACATCACTTAATTTTTCATCCGTATTTTCATTAAAACCATTAATCAGGGAAAATGTACCGTTCGTAGCAAAAACAAGCGCCAGTAAAATGGTCAGATTACTGATTCCCTTCATATTCGGAATGATGTTGTTTACGATATACCCTTTTACGTCTCCTTCCATGTTTGAAGGGAAAACATTATGCAGCAGTACATCAAAAATATAGAACTGCAGCTCATCATAAAGCGGCATATAAGGAAGAACCGAAAGCAGGAACAGAAGAAACGGAAATAAACTGATGGTAAAGCTCCACGAAATAGCAGCAGCCTTTCTTCCTATTTTTCCTTTAAAAATACCTGAGATATAGATCTGAAACATCTGCCAAAGCGATATTCCCAAAACAGGAATATGAATGCCGTCAAAAAACTCTTGAATCTTCAAAATAAAATTAGGAACCTTTACACTCATCGATCTGTTTGTCTTTATACAAATGTAGGGGAATTAAATTAAATAGGGAAAAGATTGGGGTGATAGGTGGCAGGAATTAGGTGTTAGGTGGCAGGGATTAGAGAGTTTGAGAGTGTAAGGGTTTGAGTTTAACATTGTGAGTAACTCGCACCATAAAAAAAACCAGCAACAAAAGAACCTCGCAACCCGAAACTCGTAACAAATTCACCACGAAACCCTATCTTTGCCGTCTGAAACTTCTTACAATGCGAATCAGTTTACTTTGTATCGGTAAAACAGACGATAAGGAAATCACGTCTTTAATTAATTATTATCTCAACCGATTACCCAAACACTGGAATTTTGAAATTAATGAAATTCCGGATGTTAAAAATGCCAAAAACCTATCTCCTGACCTTCTTAAAAAAGAAGAAGCCAAATTATTTTTAAACCATATCGATAAAAACGATCTGGTAGTCATTCTTGATGAAAAGGGAAAACAATTTACCAGCCGTGAGTTTTCACAGAAAATTGATACCTGGATGAATTCTTCCGTGAAAAAAGTACACATCCTGATAGGAGGAGCTTATGGATTTTCGGAAGAAATTTACAGCAGAGCCAATGAAAAAATGTCTTTATCCAAAATGACTTTTACGCATCAGATGATCCGCCTGTTTATTGTAGAACAGCTTTACCGTGCAGATCAGATCTTGCAAGGCAAGCCTTATCATAACGATTAAACCCTTCTTTTTCAGAAGGGTTTTTATTGCTGTGGGCTTTACGGCCTATTTTCTATTTAAAAAATAAAGAATCATTTTTTATTTCAGATTGATCTGCCTTTTTGCTTCGCCTATGACAAAAGCAACAGAATTGGCGATATTAAAGCTTCGGATCAGTTTCGACATAGGAATGGTCAAATGATTCTCAAAACGGTCTAAAACGTCTTTACTCAGCCCTACACTCTCCTTTCCGAAAACCAACCAGTCTCCATCCTGAAAATCGGTTTCCAAATATGATTTTTCAGCATGTGAACTCATTAAAAAAACACGGGATAGATCAGGAATATTTTTAATCCATTCTTCAACATCTGCATATTCAGAAACATCAAGATGTACCCAATAATCCAATCCGGAACGCTTTAGGTTTTTATCATTAATAATAAATCCAAAAGGGTGAATCAAATGTAATTTACTTTCTGTTCCTACACATAATCTTCCGATATTTCCTGTATTATTGGGTATTTCGGGCTCTACAAGGACAATATTCAACATCTCTATCTCTTTATTCGTTTTTTTAAGTTACACCAGGTCTTGGTATTTTAGTATGATTTATCTAAATGATTTGGAATGGAAAAATGGCAGCTTATTTCTTTGCACATTTAGCATAAGAATCTGTCAACACCGCTTTTTCATACCCCAAGGCTACTGCTTTATTCAAATTTTCGCAGGCTTCTTTAAGTTTGGAAGTGTCTAACAAAATCATGGCTTTGCTCACATAAGATTGCGCAAATTTCGGATCTATCGAAATGGCTTTATTGGCATCGGTAAGGGCTTCCTTATATTTTTTCATTTTAAAATATACATCTGCACGTCCATTGTAAAGTAAGGATTCCGGTTTCTCTGCAAGAAGTGTATTATAATCTTTCAAAGCTCCGTCAAGGTCGCCATTATTTTTTTTCAGATTGGCCAGTCCGGTTTTTGCAAAAATATTATCGGGAGCAAAAGTGAGAATCTGATTTAAATCTTTGATGGCAAGATCCTTTTTCCCCTGGCTGTCATAGATTTTGGAACGGGTAAGATATAAATCCGGAGTTTCAGCATTCACCTGAAGTCCTTTTTCTATATATTCCAGTGCTTTCACCTTATTTCCTTTCTGGCTGTAAAGTGATGACAGGTTTACATACACAGAAACCGACATGGGATTTGCTTTTAAAGCATAGTCATAGGATTTAAAAGCCTGAGTAGTCTTTCCAAGTCTTCGCTGAGCGGTCCCGAGATAATCGTAATATTCTGACTGAAATTTCTGGATCTGCTCTTTCTCTGCCAGTTTTAAATACTGCTCTTCGGCACATTTATAATCAGCCTTTGCAAAACATTCTTCCGCCAGTTTTTTATTCTGGGCGTAAAAATTGAGAGATAAACAGAGGGAAGTTACTAGTAATACAATTTTTTTCATGAGGTTATAGATTGTTTATTGATCACTTTCTTGGCGAGTGCACCAAATATCACTCCCAATAAAGATCCAACAAACGCCCCCACCAAAATATCTATCGGGAAATGCACTCCTAAATATATACGGCTGTAGGAAACCACTATAGCCCATACAAATATAGCATATGGAAACCATTTAAGTTTATTTTTTAATAAAATACTTAAAAAGGCAGCTAAAAAGAAGGTATTGGAAGCATGTGCAGAATAAAACCCAAACTGTCCACCGCATTTCACAATTCTCATGTGATGTTCCAAAGTGGGGTCATGACAGGGTCTCAGCCTTGCCACACCATATTTGAAAACACTTGCCAACTGGTCAGAAACCGTTGCACCAATGGCCAAAAATATAAGGATAAAAACTAATGATCTTAGTTTATGATTTTTGTATAAAAAATAGAGAAATATAATATAAAGAGGTACCCAGATCCAGGTACTTGAAATCAGCATCCAAAATTGGTCGAAAGATGAATCGCCCAAATTATTAAGGTAAAGAAATACCTTTTTATCTTCCTGAATAATCTCTTCCATACCTTATCTGCTTACAGGTCCCTCATAGGTCTCATCATCTGCAGGCTTCGGTTTCGGAGGTTCATTAGAAGCAAGAGAACCCGGTTCTGTAAGAATATCTTTCTTGATATCATTCATAGGGTTGAAATCTTTTGCAGCATCTTTTACTTTCTCAATTTCACGTTTGATTTCAGAAACAGGGTTATCTGTTTCCTTCATGATTTCAGTTTTGATATCTTCTACTGCTCCACGCATTTTTCTAACGCCTGCACCTAAGTCACGCGCAATCTGAGGAAGTTTATCCGGTCCGAATAATACAACGATTGCAATGGCAATGAGTGCCATTTCTCCAATGCTTAATTCCATTCGGTAAAATTACGAAAGATTATTACATTTATTTACTGTAAACAAAAAATTTAAACAAATTTTAAGATTTTATAAAAGTTGTATGAGTTGAAGAGTTTATTTGTTGCGAGTTTATTTTAATTCGGGGTAAATATTGCAGGTTTATTTTGTTGTGAGTTTCTGGTTTCGAGTTGCGAGGTATGAATTGCAGGTTGTTTTTATTCCTTGTCACTCACAACCTTAAACTTTAAACCCTGAACTTTAAACTCTAAAACCCTCAAACCATCCCACTCTCAAACTCACCCCCTAATCCCTGCTACCTAATATCTGCTACCTATCACCTATTAATTAACAAATACTTAATTCAAAACAATGAGAGTTACGCAATAATTCTGTATATTTATGATACACAATCCATTAAATATTTATTATGAAAAAACTATTGACTACTTTTAAAGTTGTCGCTGTATTATCGGTATTGGCACTCCACAGCTGCCGTAACGAAGACAGCGAAATGAATCAACAGGAAACGGCTCAGGCCAGGGTAACCGCAGATGATCTGAAAAAGAAAATTACTCCTCTCCCATCACAGGTTCTCCCGGATGCAGTGCAACTTCAGCTAAATGAATCCGGAAAAAATCTTGAGATCTATTTGAAAAATGACTTACAGATTGACAAAGTGACTGTCCTGGGAAAAATTTTAACCCCAAAAGGTATTGAGCTTTCTAAAAGTCTGATTGCCGATAAAGACCAGTACGTGGCATCCGGGAACATTATGGATCCATCTTCTGTAAAGATTGGGAAGATTGGTGATCTATACAGCGGTGACGACCTTACAACAGCACAGCAGGGATTAAAAGAAGCCATCACCGAAGAAGTGAAATCCGGCACCAATGTGATGGAAGTAACCTGGAACAGCAAAAACGGAAAATTTACCACGGTATGTTTTTACAATGATTCAGGAATTATCTGGGATAATATCTTTGGAGGCCTTATCATGATGGATACCCGCGGAAATTCGGAAGCTTCCAACAATAATCCGGCTGCAAAAGTAGTTTCTACATGGTATAAACAATGGTGGACCGCCAACTGGCTATGGGGTTCTAAAAGAGGTGAAGCGGGATATCAGATTACTATTTATTATTCCGGTTCTACGGTTTCCAATGCAGATGTAAGCGACTGGGGATCTATCAGTTTAGGGAAAGCAAAAAGTGAGAGTAAAATCATAAAGAAAACAGGAGCTTACGGGCAATGTCGTTATGCTTTAGGACTTTGCACTCCTACAGGTTCTTTAAGCTTTAACTCCAGCAATTTCTCGGTGTCTTTCTCAGGATTGGGCAGCAATATTGTAAGTAACGGGACAAAATCCCTTTATCCATAATAATTTTCATAAAAATCAGATTTTAAGAGAAACGGGAAGCTCGCTGAGCTTCCCGTTTTTTATTGTCAAAAATTTATATTTCTAAATTTCATCAAGCATCAGCTTTTGATTTCAGGGCTTCTATTGCATTTTCTTTTAACCCAAAAGTATTGAGCAATATTTCATACAGTTGCATTTCATTTTCTATGGATATGGATTCTTTCGCCCCATTATCAGAACGGATATTCAGTACACGATCTGTATAAGTATAACGGACATTCTCATCCACTTTTGAAAGAATCAGTTTGTTCTTAAAATGAGAATCCGGGTGGGTAGACAGATACCAATTGGAAATATCAAGATCAGCAGGTTCCACATGCTCCAATATAAAGCGATATACCGGAAGCCATTGCTCTTTCCACATCCAAAGTGTATAGGTCTCTTCTTTATGGGAAATTTTAAATATCCCATTCGGTGTTTGCTGCTGTCCCTCTTCATCTAAAAGTATAGGTGTCGTAAGGGTTGCTGTACCAAATCCGCAATCTACCACGTATTTTTTCCCTTCAAAATCAACAATAAGCAATAGATGGGTCTGCGCGGCAATGCTGTCTTCCTGTCTTCCCCATACTACCCTTCCCAGCTGAAGCTTTACATTGAATCCTAAATATCGTAACACCTCGCTTAAAAGCAGATTTTGCTCATAGCAATATCCTCCTCGGGAGTCTATAACCAGTTTTTTGAAAATATCATTCAACTCTAAAGAAGGAACTGTTCCTGTATAAGAATCAATATTCTCAAAAGGAATATACTTAGGATGCAGCTGATGAATTTTCCTTAATGTTTCAAGGTTTGTTTCTACTTCTCCGGAGTAATGAATCCGCTCTAAATATTTTTCTATTTTTAACTCATCCATGATATCAACTTTAATAATAACATAAGTTCAATTACAATTTACATAATTTTTGAAACAGAGCCGCAAAAAATAAGGTTAAGATGTAAATTCACCTTAACCTTTTTATTTTGTTTGTTTAATATCTAAAAAGAGAATTATATTTTCTTTTGTTTCTGAAAAGCAGAATAAGTAACCACCACACTAACAGCCATTAAAATAAATGCTAAAAAGAAGGGGGCTCCTGAAAACTTGAAGGGCGCTTCTTCGTGGGTAAAAAAGTAAAATAGATTCGTCATCATCGGAGGTCCGATAATGGATGTAGCACTCATCAAACTCGTTAATGCCCCTTGAAGTTCTCCCTGTTCATTGGAAGGAACGCTTTTCGTAATGACAGATTGCAAAGCCGGACCACAGATTCCTCCTAAACAGTACGGCACCAAAAACACAAACATCATCCATCCTTCAGAAGCAAAAGCAAACAGCAACATTCCTACAGCATAGAAAGCCAATCCGTAATAGATACTTTTCTGTTCTCCCAGCCTTGGTGTCGTATATCTGATAAGACCTCCCTGTACAAGCCCTACCAATAAGCCTACTACTCCTAATGAGATCCCCACCATCCTTTCTGTCCAGTTGAACTTATACATCGTAAAGAAGCTCCAGTTGCTCTGTACCGCATGGCCTGCAATATAAATCAATATTAATGAAAAAATAAGTCCCGAAATTTCAGGATGCTTTCCTAAAAACTTAAATGAGCCTATAGGATTCGCACGTTTCCAGTTAAACTCCCTTCTTTTATCTTTATCCAAACTTTCAGGGAGGATGAAGTATCCGTAAAGGAAATTAAGCAGACACAAGCCCGCAGCAGCATAGAAAGGCACTCTGGCACCATAATGTCCAAGAACCCCGCCCAGAACCGGACCTATAATAAATCCGAGCCCAAAAGCCGCTCCTATCAATCCGAAATTTTTAGCTCTGTCTTCATCCGTGGAAATATCTGCAATATAGGCACTGGCTGTCGTGACACTGGCCCCGGTAATTCCGGCAATGACCCTTCCTAAAAACAGCCACCATATCGTGGGAGCCAATGCAAGGAAAATATAATCTACTGCAAAACCGAAAAGGGAAATCAGGATAATAGGTCTTCGTCCATATTTATCACTCAGATTCCCAACAAGCGGAGAGAATATAAATTGGGTAAATGCGTAGGCAAATCCCAGCCATCCCCCATATTTTGCAGCTTCACTGATGTCTGCATGAATGAGTTCCTCAATCAATTTGGGAACTACAGGAATGATGATTCCCCATCCTGTAATATCGATCAGTAAAGTAATAAATATAAAGCCTATGGCCGCTTTTTTCCTTGAATTTTCCATGATGGTGCAAAATTAATCAAATCTGGAAAATAATGATTCTAAATTTCACTGTATTAAAGAAGTATAACATCAATAATATATAAAATAGGTGAAAACATTTGTGGAGGCATGGCTATGTGGTCGTAAGAGATCAATTTATAACGTAAATGGGATCAATATATAAAGCGGATAAAGAGCATAAAAAAAGCCTTTCTTTCGAAAGGCTTTTACTAATTTATTGTAGTTTGTATTACTTTGAAGCAAGTTCTTCTTTCGAAGAAGTGGTTCTTCCATGAACCTCTTCTTCTTTTCCTGTTTTCAGGAAGTCATAAGCAATTGCAGACGCAATAAAGATGGATGAGTAAGTACCGAATCCAATACCTATTAACATCGCAAACATGAATCCTCTTAAGTTATCACCACCAAAGATGAAAATCGCAAGGATAACCAAAATTGTAGTGAATGAGGTGTTGAATGTTCTACCCAATGTACTTGAGATAGAGTCATCAAATAAACCTGCTAATGTTAAAGATTTTTTCTCTCTCAGGTATTCTCTAATTCTGTCGAAGATAATTACCGTATCGTTGATTGAATACCCCAATACTGTAAGAATCGCAGCAATGAAATCCTGATTGATTTCCATGTTGAACGGCATGTATTTGTGAAGTAATGAATACGTTCCTAAAATAATAACCGCATCGTGGAATAAAGCTGCAACCGCTCCAAGGGAGAACTGCCACTTTCTAAATCTGATCAAGATATAAACAAAGATCATTGCTAATGCAGCTAATACCGCATAGATACCGTGAATCTGGATATCATCAGCAACAGAAGGTCCTACTTTCTCAGAAGAAACAATACCTGCATGGTCTTTATCAGCAGATTTGAAATCTTTCAATGTTGTTCCTGCCGGTAAATTTCCTTTTAATCCTTCAAATAATTTTTGTTCAATAATCTGGTCAGCTTTTAAAGATTCATCCTCGATAAGATAATCCGTAGAAATCTTCAATTGTTTGCTGTTTCCGAAAGTTTTAGCTTCTACAGAAGAGTTTTTACCGTCTTCAGTTTTGAATAAAGCTACTAATTTGTCTTCAACATCTTCAGCTTTTACATCTTTATCAAATCTTACGACGTAGTTTCTACCACCCGTAAAGTCGATACCGTATTTGAAACCGTGAGTTGCGATTGAAACAACACAAATAACGGTAAGAATAGCAGAAACGATGTATGCATATTTTCTCTTTCCAATGAAATCGATCCAGGTATTTCTGAATAAATTCTTCGTAGCCGGCGTCCAAACAGAAAGACCTTTTCCTTTATTTAATCTTGAGAAGATCATTACTCTTGAAAGCAATACCGATGTAAATAATGTCATCAAAATACCGATCATCAACGTCAATGCGAAACCTTTGATAGGCCCTGTTCCGAAAAAGAACAATACAACTGCCGTTAAGAATGTCGTCGTGTGACCATCAATAATCGCATTCAATGCATGTTTGAAACCATCTTTGTAAGCTTCAAGAATACTTTTTCCTGCGAATAATTCTTCTTTAGTTCTTTCATAAATGATAACGTTCGTATCGACGGCGACGGCCATCGTAAGAACGATACCTGCGATACCTGGAAGCGTAAGCGTAAAGTCTCCAGAATCCATGATACCGAAAATATAGAATAAGTTGATCACCATTGCAATTACCGCATAAACACCAGCTCCACCATAGTAGAAAATGATATAAACGATGATAATTCCAAATGCAATCAGGAATGACATTAAACCAGAGTCAATAGCTTCCTGACCTAAAGATGGTCCTACAACGGTAGCCTGAACTACTTTTGCTCCTGCAGGTAATTTACCCGCACCTAGAACGTCTACCAATTCTTTAGCTTCCTCCTGAGAGAAGTTACCAGAAATTTGAGTTCTACCGTTAGGAATAGCGTTTACAACGTTCGGAGCTGTATATACTCTGTTATCAAGAGTTACGGCAACCGGTTTTCCTACGTTTTTCTCTGTTAAAGTTTTCCATTCTTTTGCTCCTTTGGAATCCATCTGCATGTCTACCACTACTCTGCTCAGCTCATCATAGCTGATATTAGCAGTTTCAACAGCACCGTCTACAGGAGCTTTTTGATTGATGTTACCTCTGATGGCATACAATACTAAGCTTTCGCTGTCTGTAGCCTCAGGTTTGTAACCCCACATGAACTGTGTATATTTAATATTAGAAGGACGTAAAGACTGACCTACTTTGCTATTTAAAATTTTGTTTACAACTGCAGTGTCAGATAACTTTACGTTAGCAACACCATTAGTTCTTAATTTGTCAAGCTGTAGAAGGTTCATGAAGTTCACATTCTTTGCAACCCCCATAGAATCTCCTTTTGCAGCAACCATAGTTGTCAAAGTCTGGAAATAAGGTGCAATTTCAGGAACTTGCTGTACTTCCCAGAACTGAAGTTTTGCAGAAGTCTGAAGCATTTTCTTCACTTTATCGATGTCCTTCATACCAGGCATTTCAACAGAAATTCTAGCAGTACCAGGAACTCTCTGAACGTTCGGCTGGATTGCTCCAAGCTTGTCAATTCTCGTTCTGATTACCTCAAAAGCTGTTCCTACAGATGCATCGATTTTTCTTTTAACAATACTTTTCACCTGATCATCAGGTGTGTTGTACTTCACCTCAGTAAGTGTTGTTGTTCCGAAAATATCCGGATCTGCCAACTTAAGGTTGGTACCTTTAGCTTTGTTAACAACATCAAACTGATCGAAGAAATTATCGATGTAAGATCTTGTAGAATTCTTCTGTACTTCATCCGTTTTGTTTAAAGCCTCAATAAGAACAGGATTTGTAGAATAATTGGTTAAATCATTCACAAGATCTCTTTGGTTGATTTCCAAAAGAACGTTGATCCCCCCTTTAAGGTCAAGACCAAGTTTCATTTCCTTGTCTTTGGCTTTAGTGTAATAAAGTTTTGTGAATCCTAGATTCAAAGTATCCTTAGAAAGTTTAGCAATTTCTTTCTGATACTTTTCCGGATTGTCTCCTGCAATAGCAGTTGCCTGCTTTTCAATTTTGCTGGCGTACCATGTTGGTAATAGCTCGTTTAAGCAAATCAACCCTAGTACAATAGCGACAATTGTAATAAGTCCTTTTCCTTGCATTTTGTTATAACTACGTTAAATTAAGTCGGCAAATATAATGATTTTCTTGTATTTTATGAATTTTTAACAACAGAAATGGTTTATTTTCAGATATATTGGTATTCTGATTTCTATTTAAGATTTAACAATTTTTTCCGACTATCCTAATGAAGTCTTCAAATCCGATTGGTATAAAATTTTCATTCATATTTTCAACACACTAAATATCAAAATATTATGAAAAAACTACTTTTTACCCTCAGCATTTTTTCTTCCTTAATCGTTAATTCTCAAAGCATTAATTTGGATGAATTTGTCACAGGATTAACCAGTCCTGTAGAGATCACGAACGCCAATGACAGCCGGCTTTTTGTTGTACAGCAGAACGGTATCATTAAAATTATTCAACCCAACGGGACAATTAACACAACTAATTTTCTGAATATCACTTCAAAAATTGTTTTTGGCGGTGAAAGAGGTCTTTTGGGACTGGCATTTCACCCGCAATACTCTACCAACGGGTATTTTTTTGTGTATTATAACAATCCTTCAGGGAATATTATCGTTGCGAGGTACAGTGTAAGTTCGACAGATCCAAACGTAGCCGATCCCGCTTCCGAAAAAATCCTGCTGAACATTCCCAAGCCATTCGACAATCACAATGGAGGAAGTATTCATTTTGCTCCTGACGGAAAACTCTGGATCATCACCGGAGACGGAGGAAGTGGTGGTGACCCGAATAATAATGCCCAGAATAAAAATATATTATTGGGGAAAATGCTCAGAATTGATGTGGATGCTACCGGTCCCTACAACATCCCTCCAGACAACCCTTTTGCAGGAGCCGGCGTGGACGGTGCTGACGAAATATGGGCGTACGGCCTACGAAACGGCTGGAAATTTTCTTTTGACCTTACCACAGGAAACGCTATGATCGCTGACGTGGGACAGGGAGCCATAGAAGAAATCAACAAAATGCCTATTACTACGGCTGGATTAAACTACGGCTGGCGCTGCTATGAAGGGAATAACGCATACAATACAACAGGATGTGCCGCACAGTCTACGATGACCTTTCCTATTGCGGTATATGACCATTCCGGGGGGAAATGTTCCATCACCGGAGGTTATGTTTATAGAGGAACACAATATCCGTCACTTCAGGGAAAATATTTCTTCGCAGATTACTGTTCTACCCAAATCGGAATTCTGGATAGCAATAATGCTATAACATGGACCTCTCCTTCTTCCGGAAATAACTTTTCTACTTTTGGAGAAGACTATCAAAAAGAATTGTATGTAGCAGCAGTAACCAGTGGAAAAATTTTTAAAATATCCACAGGTACTTTAGGCACTCAGGAAAATACTTTAGGCAGTATCAAAGTGTACCCGAATCCTGCTTCAAAAGAGCTTTTCATTGAGGGGATTAAAGATAAAAAAGCAACGTTGGAAATCATCAGTGCTGAAGGAAGAATCGTATTGGAAAAAGATCAGATCACTAATAGTAAAAGTATTGATATTTCCGGAATCCCTGCCGGAGTCTATTTTATCAATCTAAAATCTGGAAATCTGAAATCCTATAGTCAGAAATTAATTATTAAATAGAGCAACCTACTCGTGGAGATGCTTCCATTTTGCTCAGCATGACAGCTATTCTATTATAAGTGTCATCATATGAGCACTTCAACTAAAATTTTAAAGCCAATAAAAAAGCGGTTCAGATCTGAACCGCTTTTGTTTTATATCGTCATCGAGAAAATCCTCGTTTCCGGTTTATTTCTCAACATTCTCAGGTCAAAAACCATAGCAACATTTCTTGTAAAGGCTCTTCCTGCTTCTGTAATTTTGATTTCAGTTCCGTTGATCTCAACCAATCCGTCATTTTCCATCTCTTTTAGCATTTCTAATGCATTATCAAGCTCCGGGAAAAAATTGTTGACATCGAAGGTAGTTTCAAGCTGACACATAAGGTTCAGAATATGTCTTCTTACAATCAGGTCCTCTTCATTCAGAACGTGTCCTTTTACCACAGGAATTTCACCCTCTTCAACCATTCTCTGATAGTCTTCCACCGTTTTTACATTTTGAGCAAATGCATACCAGGAATCTGAAATAGCAGACATCCCAAGTCCTACCATCAGCTGGGTATTGCTGGAAGTATAGCCCATAAAATTCCTGTGAAGCTTTTTATGGATCAGAGACTGATACAGATCATCGTGCTCAAGAGAAAAGTGATCCATTCCTACCTCAATATATCCTAGATCCTCAAGCAGTTTTTTACCATCTTCATACAAACGGCGTTTTTCTTCCCCACTTGGCAGGTCATTTTCATCAAAACCTCTCTGTCCCACTCCTTTTACCCATGGCACGTGTGCATAAGAATAAAAAGCCAGTCTGTCCGGTTTCAGCTCCATTGTTTTTCTGATCGTGTGTTCCATTGCCTCCCAATTCTGGTGTGGCAATCCGAAAACAAGATCATGGCTGATTCCTCTGTATCCAATTTCCTTCGCCCATTCTGTCACATTTTTCACATTTTCAAAAGGTTGAATTCTATTGATCGCTTTCTGTACTTTAGGATCGTAATCCTGAACACCAAAGCTTACTCTTCTGAAGCCCAGATCATATAAAGTGTGAAGATGTTCCTTCGTCGTATTGTTCGGGTGACCTTCGAAAGAAAATTCGGGGTGTTCTGCAATGTCTACCGTTGAAAAGATTCCTTCCAATAATGTTCTTAGATTCTCAGGAGAAAAAAACGTAGGGGTACCTCCTCCCAGGTGTAATTCTTTCAGTTTGGGTCTTTCTCTGAAAAGATCAAGATACAGTTTCCATTCTTTCAACACACTTTCCAGGTAAGGTATTTCAACACTGTGTTGCTTGGTAATACGCTTATGACAAGCACAGAACGTACACAACGCCTCGCAGAAAGGTAAATGGATATAAATAGAAATCCCCTCCTCAGCATTACTCTCATGAAACGACCTGATTACGCTTTCCTTCCATTTTTCCGGTGAAAATGATGAATCATCCCAATAAGGAACAGTAGGATAAGAAGTGTAACGGGGTCCGGGAATATTATACTTATCTATTAAAGAGTTCATTTTGAAAATTAAAATTTTATACGGGTATGAAATTTAACATAACTGAAATTTCATCCTACAAAATTAACTATTAGTTATGAATTTTAACCTATGAATTATATTAGGTTCTATTTTATAATGAGTCTAAATACGTATGATCAGGCTTTTGACAAATAGTGATAAATTCTATGACTTATATTTAAAATTTTAATTTCATGACGACAATCTTGCCATTTCCTGCAAGAACCACACGGTTACCATCTATCCATTGGCAGACAAAGAATCCTTTTTCATCGGAAATTTTCTTCCATGTTTTCCCAAAATCGGAGGAATAGCTGATGTGCTTGTCTCCTACTGCAATCATCTCTTTCCCTTTCGTCCCAGGCTTTATTTTCACACAGGTTGTATATCCTGCATTCTCTCCAGAAGCTTGAATCTGCCAGGTTTTACCTCCATCATTGGTGGTGGCCATATTATTGACATTCGCATCCTGTTTGGTATAATCTCCTCCTACTGCAATTCCGAAATAGTCATCATAAAAATCAATAGAATACATTCCCTGAGAAGATTCTCCCTGTACAAATGGTGTATTGAAAACTTCAATTTTTTCATCTTTCAGATTCATTCTTAAGATTCTTGAAGCTTTTCCTCCCGTTGCAATCCACAGATATTTTTTAGTTGACGAAATGTTGGTATTACTGGCTGCGAAGGCTGCTTCACCCTCATTCAATGATACATTGTTTTTAAACATACTCCATTTTCCCTCTTTATACACCGCCATTTTCAGCAGATGGTCTTTATCTGCATCGCTGAAAGTGTAAGCAAGCTTATCATTCACAAAGTGCAAAGCATCATAAAAAGCTGTTTTTGCAGTATCTTTAAAAACAACCTGCGACTTCAGATCTTTTTTATCAATTTTAAAAAAACGGGCAGGACTTTCAATATTGATGGCATAAAAAGAAGTTTTATCCTGAGCTAATGTTCTGAACTGAAGTTTGTCTTCGGATAGTTTTATCTGCTTTTGATTTTTATAGTCTTTGAGGTCTACAAAACCGAATTTGGAGTCTGTACCACTGTACCAGACTTTATGATCATACAGCTCCAGTGCTCTGATACTGATTTTCTCAGTAAGAATTGTTTGCAGGCTTTCCACCTGTTGGGAAAACGCTGTAAGTCCTGCGGACAGAAATAAAATGGAAAAAATCTTTTTCATATACTATTTTAAGACAAAAAAAACCGCCGAAGCGGTTTATATTATTATTAATCTTGGTTCTGATATTTTTCAGGATTGTTAAGCTTACTGTTTGATTTTCCATAAAGGAAGTATACCAAACCTCCTAAGAACAACCATACAGCAGAAAGTTCCAATGCATGAGCACTTAAGTTAAAAATCAAATAAATATTGATAAATACTCCCAGTGCTACTACTACTTTATAAGCAGGAACTTTGAAAGGTCTGATCAAGTTAGGTTCTTTTTTTCTCATCACCCAAACTGCGATACAAACCAGTGTAAATGCAAACAGGGTTCCAAAACTTGTCATATCTGCCAATGTAGAAATCGGTGTAAATGCAGCGATCAAAGCCACTACAATTCCTAACAAAATAATTCCTTTGTAAGGTGTTTTTGTTTTTGGGTGAAGCTGACCAAAGAATTTAGGAATCAATCCGTCTTTTGCCATTCCGATGAAGATTCTTGACTGTCCCATCATCATTACCATTACTACAGAAATTAATCCTACAGTAGCAGCGATGGTTACCACGTTACTCGCCCAGTGCTTGCCTGCAATTTCGAAAGCATACGCTACAGGAGCTTTTATCGCATCAGGATATTTTCCTTCCGGGTTAAAGTCTGTATAATGCATCATCCCTGTCAATACAAGAGAAACACAGATATATAAAGCTGTACACACCAATAATGAAGCAATAATAGCAAAAGGAACATCTTTTTTAGGATTAATAGCCTCTCCTGCCTGTGTAGAAACAGCATCAAAACCGATATAGGCAAAGAAAATAGCTGCAGCTCCGGAAATAATCCCTTTAACACCGTAGGCAGAGACCAGATCTCCTTCAGAGTTTCTAATCTTTACCGGATCCGGAATAAAAGGTTTCCAGTTTTTAACACCATCTACAGCGTTATAAAGATCAGTATTAGAGAAAATAATATATATTCCTGCAATAATTACAAAGATAACAGCTGAAGTTTTCATCAAAACGATCAGGTTGTTAGCTCCCGCAGCTTCTTTAGTTCCTTTTACCAATAATGCGGTAATCAAAAGAACAAGAATGAATGCAGGCAGGTTCATAGAAAAACCATCTCCTGTGTAACTTGAAGGATCTGACGTCAGATAAGCAGGTAAATGAATATTAAAAATTTTCAAAAACTTGTTGAAATATCCTGACCAGCTCACGGAAACGGCCATACTCGCCATGGCATACTCGAGGATGAGGCACCACCCCATGGCCCAGGCAAAAATTTCCCCTACTGTTCCGTATGCATATGCATAAGCTGAACCTTCTACAGGAATAATGGATGCAAACTCTGCATAGCATAATGCAGCAAAAACGCAGGCAATCCCTGCTATGATAAAGGAAATTGCAAGTGCTGGTCCTGCATGATAATAGGCTCCCGTTCCCGTAAGAACAAAGATTCCACCACCGATGATAGCACCCACTCCAATTGCTGTTAAACTCCATTTTCCAAGGACTTTCTTCAGCTCACTTTTCTTCATATCTGCCTCATAGGCACTTAGTGGCTTTTTAACCCAAATTTTCGACATGTTTTTTTATTTATTAAGGATTTACGAAAATATAAAAAATTTAGAGACTCTCACGTTAATCGTTAAAAATTCATCATTTATTTTACATTAAAAACTTTAAAAACCTGACCAGCACCTCATTCAAAGTATTTTAATAAGTCTTAAATTTTCTTTATTTTTGATAACATGAATGTATATGATCTTTTCGTAAAGCCCTATGAAAACTACGATGCTTTACAGATTATGCTGGAAGCTGCGGGGGCAATTTTCGGAACCTTGAGTGTGTATTTTTCGATTAAAAAAAATATCTGGGTATATCCTACCGGAATTATTTCTACGCTGATCTATGTTTATATTCTTTTCAATTTCGGGTTATTGGGAGACTGCCTGATCAATGTTTATTATTCTGTGATGAGTGTCTACGGATGGATTTTGTGGGCCAAAAATTCCGAAGACAATGTTCACGTGGAGGTTACCTGGGCCACTAAAAAGGAATGGATCTATGCCTCCCTCCTTTTTATCCTGAGTCTGGCACTGGTTACTCTTATTTATTACTACAAACCTTATATCGATAATCAGTTTTCTATGGAAGGAACCAGTTTAGGATTGTATCATCTGGACTGGGCCAATTGGATGGATGTTTTTACCACTTCAATATTTTTAGTAGGAATGTGGTTTATGGCCAAACAGCGCATTGAGAACTGGATTTTCTGGATTATCGGAGATCTTATTTGTATCCCTATGATGATTTTTAAGGGACTTGGGATCACTTCGGTTCAATATTTGGTATTTACTATAATGGCTATCTTAGGATACCTTAATTGGAAAAAAAGTTTTAAAGAAAAAAAAGTACAATAAAGTCATGAAAAATTTATTAAAAATAGCATTCAGTATTTTTGCTATTACCAGCTTAACATCTTGTTTAGCATATACCGATGGATACGGAAGCAATAATGGTGGTTATGGATACGGTGATCCCTATTATAACAACGGATATTACTATGCTCCTTCCGGATATTACGGAACTGGCGGGTATTACGGTAATGATGGCTATTATTACAGAAACAACGTTAATTACTACTATGATAATGGCATGCCCTATTATTATGACAATTATAATAACTCCAGAAGAAAAGTCTACGTAGAAAGAAGATCTACTGCTTCTTCAAGACCTCAAAATGGATTCCAGAATACACGTACGACCAATAACAATGGTTCATATAATAATAACGGAGGTTTCAACAATAATAGCAGCAGAACCAACAATGGCGGATTCAGAAACCAAAACAGCGGTTATCAGAACAACCAGGGAAATCAGAATAACCAAAACAACGGATTCAGAAACCAGAACAGTGGTGGATTTAGAAATCAAAGCAGCGGTACTCAGAATACTCAGGGAAGCCAAAATAACAGTGGATTCAGAAATTCTGAAAGCAGCACCAGATCAGAATCTTCCGGTGGCGGATTCAGAAACAGCTCAGGCAGCCAAAGCAGTGGCAGCAGTAGTTCAAGCAGACAACAGAGCGGCGGAGGCGGCTTTAGATAAAACGATTATAAATAAGGAAACGAACAGCTAACACTGTTCGTTTTTCATTTTAAATATATTAATTTTGCTTCTTCATTTAACAAGAAAATATGGAATTTTATAAATATCAGGGAACAGGGAATGATTTTGTAATGGTAGACAACCGTGATCTGCAATTTACTAAAGATAAGGAGAGTATTGAAAAATTATGTGACAGACGTTTCGGAATAGGAGCTGACGGTCTTATTCTATTGGAAAATGATCCTGGCTATGATTTCAAAATGGTATACTACAATTCTGATGGAGGAGAAAGTACCATGTGTGGAAACGGCGGGAGATGTCTTGTGGCATTTGCTTTTTTCCTGGACATTTTTGAAGATAAGTGCAAATTCATTGCTACTGACGGGGAACATGAAGCCGAAATCCATAATGGAATCATTAAATTGAAAATGATCAACGTAGATACTGTTTCACATGATGGAAATGACTTTGTTCTGAACACCGGATCTCCCCATTATGTAAAATACGTAGACAATCTGAAAGATCATCCTGTTTATGACGAAGGATATGGCATCAGAAATTCTGAAAATTATAAAGAAAAAGGAATCAATGTCAACTTTGTAGAAAAAATTTCTGATAATGAAATTTTCGTAAGAACCTATGAACGAGGCGTTGAGGACGAAACTTACAGTTGTGGAACAGGAGTTACAGCTTCTGCTTTAACTTTTCTACAAAAACATAATCTAACCTCTGTAAAAGTTAAAACTTTAGGTGGAAATCTTAAAGTATATGCTGAAAAAAGCGGTGATGCATTCCAGAATATTTGGCTGGAAGGTCCTGCAAAGCAAGTTTTTAGAGGTAAAACAGATCTTCTTTAAAAACAAAAAACTTTTAATCAACATTTAATAAGAATGAAAAAAGCTATTCTCATTATCATTCTGCTGGTTTTTGTAGCCGCAGGATTTTTTGGTTTGAGATTTTATAATAAATATTTAGGAAACAACGTAGAAAAGGACGGTTATGTTCTGATTCCTCATAGAGCAGGTTTTAAACAGATCCTCGACTCTATTGCTCCTTATATTAAAGACAGGGAATCTTTTGAAGCCGTGGCTAAAGAGAAGGGTCTTGATACCAATTTTAAAGCAGGGCGTTATCACATCGAAAGCGGAACGGGAAACAAAAACCTTGTGAATATGATCAAAGCGGGTAATCAAACAGCAAATTCTTACAGAATCGGAGATTTTGGAGATATGTACCAGATGATCGGCAAGGTGACCAAAAAAACAGAAATTGATTCATTACATTTTGTCAATGATCTGGATGCTGTGGCACAGGAGAAAGGCTATAAAAATGTTGAAGATTTAAAAAAATATTTTTTCATTGATACTTATAAATTCTTCTGGACAGTAAGTCCGAGAGAATTCTTCGCAAAGTTTGAGAATCAGTATAATGATTTCTGGACAAGTGAAAGAAAAAATAAGGAACAGCAATCCGGTCTTACAAGAGATCAGATCTACGCTCTGGCTTCTATTGTGTATAAGGAATCAGGAGGAAAGAAAGATGAAATGAAAACGATTGCAGGATTGTATTTAAACCGTTACAGAAAAGGCATGAAACTACAGTCTGATCCTACGGTGATCTATGCGATCAATAAGCAGACTAATTTTAAAGAATCTATTAAAAGAGTATTTTATAAGCATTTGTCTACACCATCACCTTATAACACTTATGCCAATGCAGGTATTCCTCCGGGACCGATTTGTGTAGTGGATAAGAATTCAATAGATGCTGTTTTAAATGCGGAAAACAACAATTATATATTTATGTGTGCTGATCCGGCAAGGTTTGGATACCATAAGTTTACAGCAAGCGCTGAAGAGCACGCTGTGAATGCAAAGGCTTACCAGAACTGGCTGAACTCAAAAAATATAAAATAAGCTTAGAAAGCACCTAAAAATTTATACAGCTAGAAAAACAATAAACAACCATAATGTTTTAAATATCAAATTGATATGGATATGTAAAACATTAAGGGTTATTCTTTCACGATTTTATACAAAAAAATAACCTATGAAGAATAAGACAGAAATTGTCAATATTTTCACCAAAAAAACTTTAGGACTCACCCTGGTACTTTCGGCGGCAGCACTGGCTTTTGCACAGGACAAGGCAGGCGTTTCAGGGACTATTGTCAACAAAAAAAACCAGCCGGTTCCTTATGCCTCAGTCACGTTTAGCAATAAAGTGACCAAGTCATTGAGCGATGCCGTATTGACAGATGAAAAGGGACAGTATAAGCTTCAGCTTATGCCAGGAGATTATGACATTACAGTAGAGGCTATTGATTACAAAAAAAGTGTAATCAGTAAAAACATTACAGCAGCAGGTAATATCGGAGCATTATCCATTGAACCTGAAGCAACCTCAACTGTTGATGGGAAAACAAAAGAAATTCAGGGTGTGGTTATCACCGCTTCTGCAACCAAAGCATATAAAGTAGAGCTCGATAAAAAAACTTACGATCCTTCACAGGACATCGTGAGCAAAGGAGGAAATCTTCAGGACGTTTTAACCAATGTTCCTTCAGTTTCTGTAGATACGGACGGAACGGTTTCTATGAGAGGGAATTCCAATGTGAAATTTTTGATCAATGGAAAGCCATCTTCCCTTCTTGGAATAGATGACGGAGCTAATGCACTGCAAAGTATCCCGGCTGATCAGATTGAAAGAATTGAAGTAATTACCAACCCTTCTTCAAAATTTGAAGCAAGCGGAACTGCCGGTATCCTGAATATCATTCTTAAAAAGGATAAGAAAATGGGCTTCAATGGTACTGTAACCGGAACTTTGGGCTATCTTCCAAGAACCAACCTTAACGCTAACCTTAACTGGAGAAAAGGCAACTGGACATGGTTCCTTAATGGTGGCGGCGGCTATCAGAAAAATGAAAGTACCATGAAGAATACGACCACCAGAAAGGATGATATTGGCAGCCTGGCTTCTGATGCATTCCCTTTTACACAGTATTCTCAACAAAATGGTAAAACGACAAGAGAAAGTGATACCTATAACGTTACGGCAGGCTTCACTCATGATTTCAGTGATAAAACGTCCATCAACTTTTCAGGAATGATCAGAAGTTTTGACACCGATCAAACAGGTCTTAATTCTTATAATGAAAGGCAGTATACTACTCCTACTTCTGGTGTAAGCAATGTTTTAAGAGAAAGAAACAGCTACGGAAACAATAAAAACCTGGCCACTCAGTTTGACTTTGGGCTTGACCAGAAAATTGGAGATAACGGACAGTTATTATCTGCATCTGCAAGTTACCAGACGAATAAAACAGACGGAACCAATAAAATTGTCCAGAGAACATTTATTCAAAATATTTTACAGCCTCTTGGCAACATTACTAATAATGTAAGCACAGATTCTAAAACTGATACATTCATCGGAAAAATAGATTATGAACTTCCAATAGGTGAAAAATCTAAATTAGAAGCTGGAGCACGTTATGATTATAATAGAAATACCTACAATTATTTTGTAGATCAAATTAATAATGGACAGCCTGCATATACAAGGTATGATTTTACAAGTAACACGGTATATTCTGAAAAGATTTTGGGACTTTATGCACAGTTTAAAAGTAAAATCGGAGAAAAATTTGCTTATCAGTTAGGATTAAGAAGTGAAACTTCAAAAATTGATGTCAACTTCCAGAATTTTGATCTCAACGGAAATCCGGCAAATACTCCGGAAGTCAATAAGAACTATACCAAGTTTTTCCCTTCTGTATTTTTAAGCTATGATCTGGCGAAGAACAATCAGATTTTGTTAAATTATTCAAGAAGAATCAACCGTCCGAGAGCTTTTTCTTTGATTCCTTTTATGTCTTTTGATGATGACAGAAACTATTTCAGAGGAAATCCTAACCTTAATCCAACGTACGAAAACTCTTTTGAACTTGGATATAATCTTTCGAATAAGAAAATCACCTTCAACCCGACTTTATATTTCAGAAAGTCTGAAGATGAGCAAAACAGGTATCAGTATATAGATCAGACAGGAGCCGTAAACACAATTCCTTTTAACGTAGGAACAGAAACCAATTACGGTTTGGATCTTAACGGAACTTATGACCCATTCAACTGGTGGAAAATCATGCTTTCTGCTGACCTTTACGGATATAAAAATACAGGGAGCTACAACTTATTCCCTGATAATCCAAAAACCTTCAATGATTTTTCTGGTTCAGGTTTCTCATACAGAATTCGTTTTAACAATACCTTCAAGCCTACCAAGAACTTAAGCTTTCAAATCCAGAGCTTCTACAGAGCTGCTGAGAAAACTGCTATGAACAACCGTAAAGCGATGTATGGTATAGATTTAGGGGTAAGCCAGACGATCTGGAAAGGAAACGGAATTATCGGATTCAATATCAGAGATATCTTTAATACAAGGAAGATGAAAAATTTCTCTGATAATGCACAGTTTACCAGGGAAATGGAGATGCAATGGCAGCCGAGACAATTTGCTTTGTCTTTCACTTACAAATTCAAACAGGGTGAAAAGGTTGATGCCAAACCAAAAGTTAAAAAAGACATTAACTCCAATACAAAAGGAGACGAAGAACAAGGCGGTGGCCCAATGTAATACAACAAAAATCCCGAAAATTACTTTTCGGGATTTTTTATTATTTTATTTTACAGTTTCTATTTTGTCGTCTTTTTCTTTTTCCGCCTCATAAATTCTTCTTCTTAAGTCGCTGGTGGAAAATCTGTGATCTCTTTTGTTGTAAAAGATTTCAATTCCTTTTTCTTCGCAGTACTGTTTCCCGGTAAAGTCTCTGTCCATGTAATCGTCTCCGATGATTCTTACATCAATTACAAAAGATTTCAGGATGTCCAACAGGTCTTCTTCCGTATAATAAGGAATGATTTCGTCTACAGCATTCACCGCTTTCAGTTGAATATATCGTTCAACGATAGTCTGGCTTGGCTTATTTTTGTTGGGACGATCGTGGGATGGGTCAATTTGAAGTCCTACGATTAAATAGTCACATACAGTTTTAGCTTCTTCAAGCATTTTGATGTGCCCAGCATGCAATAAGTCAAATGAGGAAAATGTAATACCTATTCTTTGTGTCTTCATATTAATGTTAAATTAAAGCTTCGCTGAAATCAATATTCTAAACAAAAAATTCAGAGAAGGTGTTTTTATAATTTGTTTTTATGATTGTTTTAAATTATTCTTTCATAGGACACAGAATATTTCTCAATATCCAAGTCTATGAATTTCTGGTGTTTAGATATTTTTGCCATTCCCAAACCGTTCTTAAGGATTCTTCCAAAGACGTTTCGGACTTCCAGTTCAGTTCTTTCTGAGCCTTCTCAGGATTGGCGTAAGCAACCGTAATGTCTCCTTCTCTTCTCTCACAGATTTGATAAGGTACTTCTACATGATTTGCTTTTTCAAATGCTTTTACCACCTCCAACACTGATGAACCTTTTCCAGTTCCCAAGTTGTAAGTATCAATCACAGCATCTGTTGTCGGGTCTTCCATCAACTTCTTCAATGCTGCAACATGCGCTTTGGCAAGGTCAACAACATAAATATAATCACGTACAGCTGTTCCGTCCTCTGTTGGATAATCGTCTCCCCAAATACTTAATTTCTCACGTATTCCTGCAGCAGTCTGCATTACATAAGGTACTAAATTATTAGGAACTCCGATTGGCAATTCACCAAGTTTTGCAGATGAGTGGGCTCCGATAGGATTAAAATATCTTAATACCGAAATTTTACGGTGATATGCTTTTGCAAAATCAATCAGGATTTCTTCTCCCATCTGTTTTGTTTTCCCATATACACTTTCAGGTTTTTTCAGCTGAGTATTTTCGTCTATAGGCATTACATCTGCCTGTCCATATACGGTACATGATGAACTGAAAATAAAGTTAGAAATTCCTCTTTCTTTAAACTCCTTAAGAATATTAATTAATGAGAATAAATTATTTTCATAATAATCCACAGGTTTGATCTGACTCTCTCCTACAGCTTTAGAAGCAGCAAAGTTGATACAGCCATCAATGTGATGGGCATCAAAAACCTGAGTAAGAAGTTCTTTTCTTCTCAAGTCAAAAGGATAAAAAATCGGCTTTTTACCTGTAATTTCCTCTATATTGTTTAAAATAAATCTCTCCGAATTGGATAAATCATCTACAATAACCACTTCAAAGCCGCTATTGATAAGTTCTACTACAGTATGAGAACCAATATATCCAAGTCCCCCTGTAACTAGTATTGCCATTCTATTTTTATTTTTTGTGTTTTCCTATATCATCTAATTCTAGAAATTGTACTCTTTTATTTTTAAAAATATTCGTCATCAATAAAAAAACCGACATAATAGAGAAAATAAAAAATAATATCAAGATATCACCTTTCTCAAACGAGTTTTGAATCATAAACTTTATATATTCAAAAATAAAAAATAATAAAACTAAAATATAGTTTAAATTTAAATATAGAATTGTTTTTTTGCTTTTAAATAAAAAAGTAATTAAACTTAAAAATGTACTTATAAATAGAGTCAGAGTAAGAAGAAAAATAAAATTCTCCATTGAAAATATTTCTCCTATACTGATTTCCAAAGATGATCTATAAGTACCAAAGCAAAAAAATAAAAATAAAAACAATTGGAATAGAAATACGACTACTCCAATTATTCTATATTTAAATATTGTATTTTTCATTATCCCATAAACTCAAGCACTGCATCCGTAATATACTTCAGCTGCTCTTCGTCCAGTTCGGTATGCATAGGTAAAGAAATTACCTGATCCAGAAGCTTGTCTGTATTCACAAAATCGGCATCATTACTTTCCTGATAGTATGCTTTCTGCTTTCTTAATGCTACCGGATAGTATATCATCGCAGGGATTTCTTTTTCTGTCAGGAACTTTTGAAGTTCGTTACGTTTTCCGTTCAAAATTCTTAAAGTATACTGGTGGAATACGTGAGTAGAATTTTCAGCTCTTTTTGGAGTCAGAATATTTGGGTTTCCTTCGAAAGCTTCATCATAAAAATCTGCAGCTCTTCTTCTTGCTTCGTTATAAGAATCAAGATGTGGAAGTTTCTTTCTTAAAACGGCCGCCTGAATGCTGTCTAAACGAGAGTTCACCCCTACTTCTTCATGGTAATACCTTTCGTACATACCGTGGTTTACAATACCTCTTAAACGGTGAGCCAGTTCGTCATTATTCGTGAAAATAGCACCTCCATCTCCGTAGCATCCCAGATTTTTTGAAGGGAAGAAAGAGGTTGTTCCTACCGTAGACATTGTTCCTGCCTGGTTTACAGTCCCATCAGAGAATGTGTATTCTGAACCAATTGCCTGAGCATTATCTTCGATAACGTATAAGTTGTGCTCTTCAGCAATTTTTAAAATCTCTTCCATATTGGCACACTGTCCGAAAATATGTACCGGGATAATTGCTTTTGTTCTTGGTGTAATTGCTTTTTTAATCTGTTCTGTAGAAATGGTGAATGTATCATAATCCACATCTACCAATACTGATTTTAATTTAAGCAGGTGAATTACTTCTACTGTTGCAGCAAAAGTAAAATCAGCTGTAATAATTTCGTCTCCTTCTTTCAGATCTAAAGCCATCAGCGCAATCTGTAAGGCATCTGTACCATTGGCACATGGAATCACATGTTTTACTTCTAAATAAGATTCCAATTCATTCTGGAAAGACTTTACTTCAGGACCGTTAATAAATGCTGCAGAATCCATTACATTCAAAACTGCATTGTCTACATCGTTCTTTATTTTATAATACTGACTTTGCAAGTCAACCATCTGAATTTTTTTCATATAATAAATATTTGTGTAAAAATAAGGAATTTAAAATCCTATCAAAAATTTTATTGATTTTGTTTTTATCTTTATACAAAATAATCTTATGAAAAAACTTTTACTCTTTTGTTTCCTAACTGGTTATCTCAACGTATCTGCACAGACGGAACTTGTTTTTGTTTATTTCACGGACAAGCCTAATAAAGCTGCGTTTTATGCTAATCCACTTTCGGAACTCAGTCAGAAATCACTCAACAGACGTACTGCATTGGGTATTTCGCTTAATGATCAGGATGCTCCTATTGAACAATCTTATCTTCAAAATCTTCAAAATTTAGGGTTTACGGTTACAGATTATTCCAAATGGCTCAACGGAGCAGCGGTAAATGCTACACTGGCACAAAAAACTTTACTTCAGTCCCAATCTTTTGTTTCATCTGTTGAAAGCTTTGCCAGAAACAGTTCTACTACCATAAAAACGGCACCGGTAAAATGGAAAGATGATGTTATCCTCAATAAAACGCTGACCAATTTTAACTATGGTTCAGGTGCGGGACAAATAGATCAGGTCAATATACGGCCTCTTCATCTGGCAGGCTATACCGGAACTGGAATTTCTATAGCAGTAATTGATGCAGGATTCCCCACAGTAAACACAGGAACTGCTTTTTCAAGGCTATGGACAGGCAATCATATAAAAGCCTCATATGATTTTGTAACCAAAACCGGAGATATTTATAATACAGCTCTCAGTCCGCACGGCTCTGTTGTTTTAGGGGCTATTGGCGGCTACCTGGAAAATATTTTTGTAGGAGCTGCCCCCGATGCTGATTTCTATCTTTACCGCAGTGAAAATGCTGCTGTAGAGATCCCGGAAGAAGAGTTATATTGGATTGAGGCAGCTGAAGAAGCAGACAGAAAAGGGGTGGAAATCATTACCTCATCACTTGGATATAATGTTTTTGATGATACCCGTTACAATTATACCTATGCAGATATGAATGGAAATACTTCCTTCATTGCCCGCGGAGCAGGAATTGCTGCTGAAAAAGGAATTTTTGTGCTTGCAGCTGCCGGAAATTCAGGGCAGCAGCCATGGCATTATCTTATGACGCCATCCGATAATGCTAAAGTATTTTCTATCGGATCTGTAGATTCTGCCGGAAATGCATCAGGATTTTCTTCTTACGGACCCAATTCTCTTGGAGTGGTAAAACCTGACGGAAGTGCTCAGGGTACCGGTACCACAACCGTTTATGATAATGCAACTCTCATTGTGAACGGAACTTCCATTGCTACACCCATTGCTGCCGGAGGTGTGGCGTGTCTTATCCAGGCATTTCCAACGATGAACAGGGAGCAAATAAGAACAAGATTAAGACAAACCGCTTCCCTGTATCCTGCTCATTCTGATCAGATAGGATATGGTATTCTTAATTTCGGAAGTTTGTACAACATCGTTCTGAATACTTCTGAACTTGTAAAAAAGGAAAAATTATCCATATTCCCAAATCCGGTTAAAAACATTCTCAATATTGCTTCAGAACAAGAGATCATATCTTTGGAAATCTATGATAACCTGGGAAGATTAATCAGAAAAAGTAATAACCAGAAATCGATAAAAGTAGAGGATTTTGCGAAAGGAACGTATTACCTGAAAATTCAGACAAAGGATAACGTTTTGTATGAAAAATTCTTAAAAGAATAATTTTTTTGTTTCTCGCAGATTCAGCAGATTCAATCCCATATAACATCTGCGCGATCTGCTTAATCTGCGAGAGATATTATCGTTTTAATAATTATGAGCTATAGTTACTGTATGGTTTATAATAAAAAAACGGGCTAAAGCCCGTTTCTATTGATATTCCTGTTTTTTTAAAATAATTTAAGCCGAGTTTCTGCTCGCATTAATATTCCCGAATAAAGAACGTGTCACCAGCTTCCCATAAGCTTCCAAATCACCTTCTCCTTTCTGAATCTTCATCAAGGCATACTGCTGTATACTCAACAATGGAAGTACAATCTTTTCACGGATCTTCACTGATTTTCTGGATAATGGATCTTCTTCCTGCAGCATTTTAAATCCTGTCAGCTCCAGCATAATATCTCTTGAAAGCTCATATTCATCGAAAAGAACATTCCAGAAGGCGCCAAACTTAGGATTGCTTTTAATATAATACGTCAGAGGGAAATACGACTTGTTCATACTCATCATTGAGTTCAAAACTAAAGTTTTAAAGAAATCCGAACCTTTATACAATTCTCTTACTTCTTCAAATCTCCCTTGTTCTTTCATCTTCTGCATCGCATATCCAAAGCCGAAGAATCCGGGAACATTCTGCTTTAATTGGGACCAGGAACCCACAAATGGTATAGCCCTCAAGTCTTCAAATTTCAGCTCACTTCCGTTTCCTCTTTTTGAAGGACGGCTCCCAATATTCGTTTTCCCGTAATATTCCAATGTACTCATCTCCTGAAGATAAGGAACAAACATAGGATGGGCTTTCAGATCAGAATATTTTTGGTAACTGATATCTGCTAATTCTATAATTAAAGCTCTCTCCTTTTCTGTAAGATCTTTCTTTGCATTTTTGAATACATCATTTTCCACCCCAGCCGTCAGCAGCTGCTCAAAGTTATATTTTGCCTGTTCTTTATTTCCAAAAATACTGGTGATTGTCTGTCCCTGAATGGTCAGTTCAATTTTATTATTGGCAATCGTTTTTCCTTGGGAAGCATAGAAATCGTGGGTTTTTCCTCCTCCCCTGGCTGGCGGACCTCCTCTACCATCGAAGAATACAACTTTAATATTATTCTGTTCGGAAAGCGTTGTCAGCAGTTCTTTTGCTTTATAGATCTCCCAATTGGCTTTTAAATACCCCCCATCTTTGGTTCCATCTGAGAACCCAAGCATAATAGTCTGTTGATTTCCTCTTTTTTCAAGATGCTTTTTATACACTGGATTCTGATACAGTTCATTCATCACATGTTCAGCATTGGCAAGACCTTCCATCGTTTCAAAAAGCGGAACAATATCCATGTTGATTTCTTCGTCTTTATACCCGCAAACCTTAAAGAATGCATAGACGTTCATGACATCTTTCACTGCATCAGAATTGGAAATAATATAGCGGTTCATTCCTCTCAACCCGTTTAGGTCCTGAATTTCCGAAATCTGTGAAACCGTTAATAAAGTATCCTTTACAATATCTTCAAAACCTTCTGTATTTATTTTCTCAGAAACCTGAATCAGCTGATTGAATTTCTGTTCATCATCTGCCTCTTCATTTCCATATACTTTTGCAAATACCTCATCAATGACTTTCTGATGAATCCTGCTGTCCTGACGGATATCCAAAGTAGCAAAGTGAGTTCCAAAGATCATCACACGATCTCTGAAATTAGCCAAAAGATCCAGGAACAAAGAGTTATGTTCATTCACCAATATTTTTTCTGCTTCATCAGCTTTCTTTAAAATATCTTCTGCCGTAATATTTTTTCCATCAAAAATGGCAGCATACAGTTCTTCGCTTAATTGAGTTAAAACTTCAGAAACCCCTCTGAAACTCAATCTTCTTCTGATGAATTTCAAATGGCTGTAATATGACTTCAGAATGGCTGAACGAAGTTCTTCCGCTACTCTTTTTGTCACATCAGCAGTTACAAAAGGATTTCCATCCCTATCTCCTCCTGGCCAGAAACCAAGCTGGATAATATCTTCATGAAGGTGGAAATGCCCGTTGCCAAAAGTCTTTTTGATCTTTGTAAACAGCTCTCCAATGGTATCATAATACACATATCTCAGGTATGAAATAATACTCAGGGCTTCATCTATAGGAGTGGGTTTTTCTTTATTAACAAAAGGGGTTTTCCCCAGCTGCTGCAGAAGCATATCAATCTGAGTGACAGAATCACCGGTAATAGCACCTCTTAAATCCTGAATAATTCTCTGTACTGAGCTTGGGTAAAACTGAGTGGGGTGTGCTGTAAATACAACCTTTATACTAAAATCCTTCAATTTTTCACGTACTTTTTCAATTTTATGATCCTGAAAAGAACGTTCAAAAAGATTGGTCACCGTACCGCTGTCGCTTTCAGAGTGAAGGTTGGGAAATGCCGCATCTTCAATACTGTCAAACAAAACCACCTGCCTTTCTATATACTGAATGATTTTGAAAAGCAGTTCAAGCTTTTGCTCTTCATTCTGAAGATCGGTATGGTTTTTAAAAAATTCTTCAACAATATCTTCAGGGGTTTTCCCGGCTTCATAGCCGGTTCTGCTTTCTTCATAAAGAAATGGAAGCAGCATCCCGATATTCGTCATTTTATCATAAGGCAGGCTCATAAATAATGAATTGTAGATCTGGAACTTATTTTCCACAATCTGCCTGAATTTTTCTGCGCGTTGGTCGTGTATCATAGTAACAAATGTAAGTGATTTTGAAATTAATTAGATTGACAAATGACAAAAAATATAGTCATAAAAATGAAATTTACATTAATTTTTGTTCAGGAAAATTGATTAGTTTTGGCTTCCTTTTAAAAACTTACCATGATCAAATTCAACTTCAATGCCGATGTGAATATCAAAACAAATGGAAATAAGGTCGATAAAAAGGGACTGAAGATCATTTTAATGGTATTTGGTTTGTTTTTTTTGCTTGTTATTTCTTCAATAATAGGTTTTCTCTTTTTCATTTCTAGTAGCCTAAATTCCATGGAACAGGCTGTGGATGATTATAATAAACAAGTAGATTCGGTTGCCGCTTTACCGGTTCTGAAATGTAAAATCTATACTGATAAAGCCATCATATCCCCTATGTCAGGAAAAGAGGCTGCATTCTATTTTCTTCGTGTTGGTTATGTTAATTATAATACTTATAAAATGACCAAACGTCCATCTGAAATTTACGAAAAGTTTGATTACAGCGTCATTGCAAAGTATCCTAAAGGGGCCCAGCTTTCAGTCAATAGCCAATTATATCCTATTGATTTTAAACTATGTATCGCAGATAATATAAGTGGTGCAGAACATTTCACACAGGACACTTACTCCACCAATTACAAAACATCTTACTATTTAAAAAATTATAGACCAACAGAAAATCATAAGATTTCTCTCTTAAAAGATCAGCACCCATGGGTTAACTCATTTCTTGAACCCTATGGTTTAACCAATCTGCTGGTGAAAGAATATGTTTTTAAAAATGGTGATTCGGTTTATATCAAAGGTAAAATTGAAAATGGCCGAATTGTTCCGTTTGTGGAGCATATGATCAACTAAATGATGTGATAAAAAATAACAAAATAGACTTTCATATTGTTATTTATTGTTAAAGCACTAAAATAAAGATAGTTGGATAACTATTATCATATCTGAAATATTAATAATATCTTTTTCATTTAAAATATTATTTACAGCAGACATGTAATGAAGTCAGATTCCAGGGTGTTTTACTTATAAATCCGTCCATATGAAAGTTCTATTAACCTCAGTATTTTTTCTATTAATGCTCCATGGGTCTCCACTTTTGGGGCAGAAAGCACCACAAAACACCTCTGACAGTATTGATATTTTTATCAAAGGTAAAATGGATCAGCTGAGGATCCCGGGACTTCAACTGGGAGTTATTAGGAATGGAAAAATTGAAAAGCTTACCAACTACGGACTGGCAAATATTGAACACCATACTGCCACACAATCTAAAACCGTTTTTTCGATCAATTCTATGACCAAAGCGTTTGTGGGAGTTGCTATTTTACAGCTTCAAGAACAGGGGCAATTAAACATAGATGATCCTATATCCAAGTACTTTACTGATATCCCCAATGAATGGAAACCCATCACTCTCAAACAATTACTAAGCAATACATCAGGTCTTCCCAATAATATTGATGAGAAAGAGCAGGTGCTGGGTGACGGAACAGAAGAAAAAAACTGGGAAATAGTGAGAAAACGTCCTATGGAATTTGTTCCCGGCAGCCAATTCAGCTATAATCAAACCGGTTATTATATTTTAGGAAGAATAATCACACAATTGAGTGGAAAACATTTCACACAATTTATTGAAGACAATCAATTCAAACCCTGCAAGATGCTTGTTACTCAATTTGGTGATTCCAACGATATTATTGAGAACAGTGCCGGGGCCTACTCTACGATCATTAATAAAGACGGTAAATGGATCAATGACGGATCTCTTCACATTGCATTTGCAAGCTTTCCTGTCTTTTTCCGGACGGCTACAGGAATTATTTCTTCGGCTGAAGATATCAGCAAGTGGCTAATTGCTTTGCAGGAGGGAAAATTGCTTAAAAGCGAAAAAAGCGTCAAACAACTTTTTACAACAATACCTCTTAATAATGGCAGTATTGGTGGTTTTAACAAGCTGACTAATGGATATGCTTTAGGCTGGCCAACAGTAGTACGATCTGAACATCCTGCCGCAGCTCCTGTTGGAGGTATGCGCTCAGCTCTTTTTGTATATCCCGAAGACCATTTGTCAATCATTGTTTTAACTAATTTGCAGGGATCAAATCCAGAATGGTTTATCGATGAAATTGCAGGATATTATATTCCTGATATGAAAATTGAAAATGGTTTTAGGCTAAGCCGTAATATGAAGCTTTTACATCATCAGATTATTCAGGATGGATATCAGAACATTGAAAAAGCTTATCAAAAAATACAGAAAAAGCAGAAAAAATTTAAGGTGTCCGAAGAGGAGGTAAATACCTGGGGTTACCAGCTTATGGGTCGCAACCTGAAAGATAAAGCGCTTCAGGTTTTCAAATTAAATACCATCTTATTTCCGAACAGTTCCAATGTCTACGACAGCTACGGGGAAATATTAGATGGATTAGGGTACCAGAAAGAAGCCATTATTAATTATAAAAAATCACTACAACTCAACCCAGGCAACACAAATGCTGCTGATTATTTAAAAAATAAAAGATAGTTTGAATATATTGATTCATCAATTTCAATCAAAAGAGGAATGCCCGCCTTTTTAAAAAACAGTAATTTTATAGATTATTTAAATATCTATGGGATATATCAGAGAATATTACGAACAGATCGTCAAGCTGCAGGAATCGGAATGGGCGTTTATAGCGGGACATTTTCACAGAAAAATTTTTGCTAAGAATGAGATTTTTACTCAGCAGGGCGATACAGAGAATTACTTATCTTTTATAGAGTCCGGGCTGGTAAGGTTTTATATTCCTGATGATGAGTATGGCTATACTTTCAGTTTTAGTTTTGAAAAAGAATTCAGCTGTGCCTATGATTCTTTTCTTACTCAAACTCCTTCTGAGTACGAAATGCAGGCTTTGACAGAGACTGTGGTATGGCAGATTTCCTATGATGATCTGCAGAAAATCTACAGCCAGACTAATGTAGGGAATCATTTGGGACGTTTTGCTTCTGAAAAACTGTTTCTGGCCAAAAGCAAAAGAGAGCTTTCTTTACTAAAACTTACAGCTAAGGAACGTTATCTGAAGTTATTTACAGAACAACCGGAAATGCTGAGACGCGTTCCTTTAAAATATATTGCTTCCTACATCGGAATTACACCGCAGGCTTTAAACAGAATCCGCAGACAGATTAATTAACATAGGTTCATTGTATATCCTTTCTCTTCTGCTGAACTTTGCTGAAAAATATGACAATGAATTTATCTATTCTCGCCTATGGAAACCGCATTTTAAAGCAGAAATGCCTGCAGATTGAAGAAAATACTCCTGACCTACAGACATTGATCGCCGACATGTGGGATACGATGGAAAACGCCAATGGCTGCGGTCTGTCCTCTTCTCAAATCGGAAAACCTTTACAGCTTTTCATTGCTGACAGTCAAGTGGCTTTTGAAAATTTTGATTCGGAAGACCGAATCCTGTACTTTGAGAAAAATGACAAAGGCATAAAAGAAACTTTTATTAATGCAAAAATCATCCACACTTCCGAAGAAACCTGGGAAGATTACGAAGGATGCCTGAGTATTCCCGGACTTTCTCAAAAGGTAAATAGACCCTGGAAAATTACTATTGAATATCTGGATCAGGATTTCATAAAGCATACTAAAGTCTTTACGGGTTTAACAGCCAGAATTATCCAGCATGAATATGATCACACGCAGGGAATTTTATATACCGACCGCCTGAAACCTCTTACAAAAAAATTGATGGAGTCTAAGCTTAAAAAAATTGTCTGTGGGAATATTGCTGTGGGATATCCGATGAAGTTTTTATAATTTTGATCACAAAATATTAATAACTAATTTTACTTTTCACACCATCCATAATCCATGAAAAAAATATTTACTTTTTTACTCATAGCACTTCTGTTCATCTCATGTGAAAAAGATTGTTACAATGCACCTCTGCCCATTCTTTTTAAGTTTGTAGATTCTAATGATGAAAATCTTATTGCCAACGGGACATTGACAAGCTATTCGATTCAGGAAGAAAATAATACCAGTGTACAATTATCCAAAACATCCGACAATATGGTTATTTTGGAAAACGTGGGTGCCTATAATGGTACAAAAAAATATAGTTTCTCTTCCAATGTTAAATCTTTTGATTTTTCAATACAATCATCAGAATTTAAAGGAGGATGTGATGGCTATCAAATCAATAAATTAACATTTACAGGCATAGGTATTGATGTAACTGATGAAAAAGGATATTATAAAATTGTATTCAAATAATTCTCTTTCTTAAATTTGCACTGGAAACACATTCTCTATGAAAGTAATCATCACATTTTCTCTGATATTCTCCAATCTGCTTTATAGCCAGATCAAAGTTCCCGATGATTATAAAAAAATTCCTGATATTCTTGATACCGTAGATTATCTCTATCCGTTTATTGTACCGGCTAAAGACTATGCTTACTGGCGCGTTTTCAGCAATGATATTGATTATGAAAAAGCAGTGATCTATGAAAGTCAGGCTCCCGATTTTATGACGATCAATGAACCTGTTCCTGAAAGAGGTTTTTTCCAGAAATGCATTGGAAACAACTGTTTTTCATATATTCTGGCGTGCAGAAATGAAAGATCTGTTTATTTTTCTAATGAACAGCAGTTGAGAGATTTTATCGGAACGGTAGATAATCTTCCTGAGGCTATTTTACTGGCAAAAACTTATGGTTATTCTGTAGATACCAATAACCGCTTTACCGGAGCCTATACCATTGAAGACCGTCATATTTCCTTGTATCTTATGCAGTCTAAGGGCTGTCCGGCTGTGAAAGAATCTTTTTTAGTTAAAATCAATAGAAAGACAGGAAAACTGGAAGCGAAAAGTAATGGTATTTATGCAAAGGATGAGAACTGTTCTTCTTTGTAGTATATTTTTTGAAAATGCTAAGGCGCAAATAAATTTATAAATGCTATGCTTTAAAACGCAAGGATTTTATCTTTGATAAAATTGATAACCGAATATTTTAAACCATTAAGATTTTTTAAGCTGATAAGAATAGTTAAGGGAATAGCTAAAGCTATTTTTCAGTGATCTGCTTTATTTTCCCTTCAGAGATGGATCTTAATTATTCTTCACTTCTTCACAGATCTTAATGGTTTAATTTTAATACTGCTTCTTTTATATATTAATCGCTCCTTGTCCGGAAGCAATCAGGTAAGCTTCTTTCAACGTTTCAGAATAGGTTGGATGGGCATAGGAAATACGGAACATATCTTCTGCAGTCACTTCAAATTCCTGGGCAATAACACCTTGAGCAATCAAATCGGCAGCTCTGGCTCCAATGATATGAACCCCCAGCACTTCACCATATTTCGGATCTACCAAAACTTTGGCAAAACCGTCCATATCCATTGAAGCCCGGGCCCTTGCACTGGCTGAAAATGGAAATTTCCCTACATTATAGGCTATATTATTTTTTTTCAGATATTCCTCGGTATATCCTACTGAGGCTACTTCCGGCCAGGTATACACCACAGAAGGAATTCGGTTGTAATGAATATGGCGTTTTTGTCCGTTAATGGTTTCTGCTACAAAAACTCCTTCTTCTTCAGCTTTGTGAGCCAGCATTGCTCCTCCAATAACATCTCCGATAGCATAGATATTGGAAGCTGATGTCTGATTATTTTCATTCACTTTAATAAATCCTCTCTCATCAATCTGTACATCTGTGTTTTCAAGACCGAGACCTTTTACATAAGGACTTCTTCCTACCGCCACCAAAATATAGTCTGCTTCCAGCGCTCCTTCTACTCCATTTTTATCTTTAAAAAACACTTTGGCAGCAGAACCTGTATTCTCCGTTTTATAAACAGCCTGATTAAGACGAATATCAATTCCTTCCTTTTTAAGAATTTTCTGGAGATTTTTTCCCAGTTCATGATCCATCGCAGCAATCAGATGGTCTGCATATTCTAAAATGGTCACTTTCGTTCCGATACGGCTGAAAATAGAAGCCATTTCTACCCCGATTACTCCTCCTCCAATAATCACCATGGATTGCGGTTTTTCTTGTAAGGACAATGCCTCCGTGGAAGTGATGATTCTTTTTTTATCAATATCTACCCCCGGAATACTTGAAGGTTTTGAACCTGTCGCAATAATATAATGCTGTGCAGTAATCTCTTTTACTTCAGATCCGTTTATAATTTTCACAGTAGAATTATTGACAAATCCTGCTGTTCCTGTCAGCCTTGTAATTTTATTTTTATTCATTAAAAAGTCGAGACCTCCGGTATTCTTTGAGACTACATCTGTCTTTCTCCCGTACATTTGTGAGAAATCGAGTTTTATAGTATCCAGTTTAATCCCGTGGTCATTGAACTTGTGCTGTGCATCTGCATAGTGATGGGTACTGTCCAGCAAAGCTTTGGTTGGAATACATCCTACATTGGTACATGTTCCCCCCAAGGTATCATACTTTTCTATAATCACTGTTTTATATCCCAGCTGTGCACTTCTTAAGGCTGCTACATATCCTCCGGGTCCTGAGCCTATTACGGCAATGTCATAATGATCCATTTGATTTATTAATTTTTTATGATTAAATTTACTTGCAAAATAAAAGTAAAATTAATAAAAACACTTTTATTTTGCAAGTATTATTTTAACATTAACAAAATGAGTAAAAAAAGATCCACCTGTCCGATCAGCTGTTCACTGGAAATGTGGGGTGACAAATGGTCCCTGCTCATCATAAGAGATCTTATGCTGAAAAAGGAATGTACCTATGGTGATTTTCTTAAAGCAGACGAAAAAATTGCCACCAACATCCTGGCTTCCAAGCTTCAGAATCTATTGGACAATGGCATTATTGATAAGAAAGACCATCCGGACAGCAAATTGAAAATTCTGTATTTCCTGACTCAAAAAGGAATCGACCTTATTCCTGTAATTGTGGAGATCAATCTTTGGGGCGATCAATACCTTACTATTCCTGATGACCGGAAAAAGCTTCTGGAAGACATAAAAAGGGATAAGGAAGATTTTATAAAAAGAGCAAAAGCCTATCTTTCTCCTGAAGTTTAATGAACTTGTGAAAGCATATAAAAAGAAATATTACCAATACTTCTAAACAGCTAACGGTAATAGTTTTCATAAAATTTAATAATAGCAATTTTAAAATTTCATTAACTCAGTTTTCCTTTTTCATTCCGTAAATTTGACTAAAATAAATTTAGAACAATGCTTAATTTCGAGTTTAAAAATCCTACAAAAATACTTTTCGGGAAAGGCGAAATCGCTAAAATTTCCAAAGAAATTCCTAAGGATGCAAGAATATTAATGATTTACGGTGGTGGAAGCATCAAAAATAATGGGGTATACGACCAGGTAAAAGAGGCTTTGAAAGATCATGAAGTATATGAGTTTGGCGGAGTTCCTGCCAATCCAGAATACGAAGTCTTAATCAATGCTCTTAGCTTTATTAAAGAAAAAAATATCACTTACCTTCTTGCTGTAGGTGGCGGATCTGTGATTGACGGAACCAAGTTTATCTCTGCAGCAGCCCATTATGATGGTGAGCCATGGGATATTCTGAAAATGCCGGTAAGAACATTTGAAGGGCAGGGAATGCCTTTTGGAAGTATTCTGACGCTTCCTGCAACAGGTTCTGAAATGAATTCAGGATATGTAATCTCAAGGAGAGAAACCAATGAAAAACTATCTTCAGGAGGTCCTGGACTTTTCCCACAATTTTCTGTGTTGGATCCGGAAGTTATCAGATCAATTCCAAAAAACCAAATCGTTAACGGAATTACAGATGCGTACACTCACGTATTAGAGCAATATATGACGGCTCCTTCTTCTGCCGACCTTCAGGAAAGAATTGCAGAAAGCATTCTGATCAGTCTTCAGGAAACAGCTCCTAAAGTGTTGGCCGATGACTTCAATTACGATGCTGCCGGAAACTTTATGTGGTGCTGTACAATGGCTCTGAACGGACTGATCCAGAAAGGAGTAATCACAGACTGGGCAGTACACGCAATGGGTCACGAACTGACCGCCTATTTCGGCATTGATCATGCGAGAACCCTGGCGATCATTGCTCCATCGCACTACCGTTACAATTTTGAAGATAAAAAAGGAAAACTGGCACAATATGCTGAGAGAGTTTGGGGAATAAAGGACGGAACTGTAGAAGAAAAAGCAGAACTGGGAATCAAAAAAATGGAAGAATTCTTCCACAGTCTTCATATTAAAACCAAACTTTCTGAATATACAGAAGACTTTAACGGAACGGCTGAAAAGGTTGAAAAAGCCTTTACAGAAAGAAACTGGGTAGGTCTTGGAGAGTATAAAAAACTGACTCCGCAGGATGCTTATAAGATTGTAGAGATGAGTTATTAATAGTTTCGGAGTGCGCGATTTCGAGATTCGGGGGTAAGTGTTTATATTAAGTTTCAAACTCAAAATAGATAACCCGAAACCCGCATCTTGTATTGCCACTCCTATAAAATTATTTAATTTACAAACATTCGTTTAAAAATTCGTTATTTCATTATAGATATTTCAAATTTATTTATATTTTAGCATATTCTTAAATTTGTGAAAATGAAAAAACAGCTACTTTTATTTGCCTTTTCTGCCCTAGCGCTTACTTCTTGTAAAGATGACAATCTTGATGCATACGAAATGGATATCATGAAGGGAGATTGGAAGGAAGTTAAAAGGGAAGTAATTTCCGGAAAAGATAATAAAACAGTGCTTTATACTGAAACTTTAACAGGGTGTGCAACCAAAAATACTCTTTTCTTAAGAACAGATTATTATGTAAGCTACACAGCGTATACGGGAGAAGGTGCCAATTGTACTGCAGCTCCGAAAACTGAAGGAAGATATACCTACGATGCTGATTCGAAAATTATTGGAATCAAACTTGGTGATGATGCATCAATCAACTACAAAGTGGAGGTCTTGACAGGCAAAGATCTTAAACTTGCTCAGCAATCAGGAATCTTTGATATGAATGGAGATAAAATTCCTGACATTCCTTACGTTACCTACAAAAGATAAATCATAGACTCCCGTTAATCGGGAGTTTTTTATTATTTTTATATCTAATTTAAAACTGAATATAATGAAGAAGATTCTTACAGCATTTCTGTTGCTGTGTTTTACTATTGCCTTTTCTCAGGAAAAAAAACCGATGTTCTGGCAGGACATTCAGGAATTCAAAAAACAGGATCAGCAAAACCCGCCACAAAAGGATGCCATTTTATTTCTGGGAAGCTCATCATTCACAAAATGGACTGACATCGCTGATTATTTCCCTGACAAAATGATTATCAACAGAGGATTCGGAGGATCAAGGCTTACAGATCTTAATGATTTTGCGAATGATCTTTTAGCTCCTTATCAACCAAAGCAGATCATTATTTACTGTGGTGAAAATGATTTTGCAGACAATCATCAGTTAAAAGCGCAGGTAGTTGTCGACAGATACAAAGCTTTTTATAAAAAAATACGTGAACGATTTCCTTCTATTGAAGTAGATTATATCTCAATCAAATACTCGCCGAGCAGAGAGGTGATCTGGCCACAAATGAAAGCTGCCAACAAAAAGATCGCTGCTTTTATGAAAAAAGAACCTCATGCTGAGTTTATTGACGTTACAAAAGCAATGGAAGATGCTAACGGAAATGTAAGAAAAGATATTTTTGTAGAAGACATGCTTCACTTTAAGCCGGAAGGATACAGAATCTGGACGAAGGTGATCACTCCTTATCTAAAATAAACTACAACCCATGATAAAAAAACCAATAACCACTCTTTTCTTTGTTTTACTGTATTCTCTTTCATTTTCTCAGGAAAAACCGAATGAAAAAACAGTTCTTCAGGAACTTTCAGACAATGCCTGTAAGTGTGCTGATTCTATTAGTCTGTCTAACCGGAAGAAGGAAGATATCCTAAAAGATGTCCATGAATGTATTGACAAATACACGGGAGCACTTCAGATCTCAACTCTTTTGAAAGGCGCAGAAAAACAGTCAGAAAAAGCCCCTGAAGTGAATGAAAAAAAACAGATTAACCTGACTTTTAACACCAATAAGGATTCACAGCAGTACAAGGACAGTTATAATGAAATTGAGCGCTATCTGATGCAAAACTGCAGAAGTGTAAAAAAAGCTACTCAAACTACTGAAACCAGCTATGACAAGTTCTCAAAGAATAGTACGGCCATTGATTTCTATCAGAAAGCTGCTGAAGCAGGAAAATTGGAAAACTGGAAGGATGCGATCCAATACTATGAACAGGCTGTAAAAATTGATCCAAAATTCATTTACGCCTGGGATAACCTGGGAATCACCTATAGAAAAGTCGGAGAATATGATAAGGCTCTTCATGCTTACAAACAGTCTTTAGCAACTGATCCAACAGGTAAAATGCCTTTACAGAATATTGCCATAACGTATGTTTATAAGAAGGAATACCAGAAAGCTATTGATGCATATAATGATTTTGACAAAGCATATCCAGGCGATCCGGAGGTTTATTATGGAATGGGGCAAGTGTATTTTACTCATTTGAAAAATAATGAGAAGGGGCTCGATAATATCTGCAAAGCCTACACCATTTATACTATGCAGAAATCTCCTTACCGGTCTGATGCAGAAACCATGATAGGGTATATCTACAAAAGTATGAAGGAGGAAGGCAAAACAGATAAGTTTAAGGAAATCTTAAAAAACAACAAGATCCAATTTGATTAGAAAAATAAAAACTCCCAAAAAATGGGAGTTTTTTTTATCTTATTTCTTTCTTTTAGATTTAGATATTGCTTTCTGCTGAGCTCTGTTGGCCCCGAATTTCTTAGGGGTCTTTCTTTTGGAAGGACCACCCCAGTTTTCTTTTGTATTTTTACTTTTCTTCTCGTGGAAAGCTCCTCCCCCGTCATTCAGTTTTACCTGTGCAGGATTTTTCATGACCACCTGATCTTCTTCAGCAGCGATCTTTTTAGGATTGATCTTAACGTCTTCCGGGAATTCATTAAACTTCAAATCTTTATCCATCAAAAGCTCTATATCAAGAATCAAAGGTTCTTCTTTTTTAGCTACAAAAGTAATTGCCTTTCCTTCTTTATCTGCTCTACCTGTTCTACCTATTCTGTGGATATACTGTTCCGGAATATCAGGCGTTTCAAAGTTGATCACATGGGTAATGTTTGAAATATCAAGACCTCTTGCCATTACATCCGTAGTAATCAAACCTCTGATCTCTTCATTTTCAAAACTTTTCATCGCTTTCAGCCTGTAATTCTGAGATTTGTTCGAGTGAATCACATCAAACTGCTCAGGGAAAAGCTCATCAATTTTGGTAAAGAGCAGGTCAGCATGTTTTTTATTATTATTAAAGATCAACACCTTAGACATATCTGTATTGTTCTTCAGTAAATGTTCAAGTAAATTGATCTTCGTATTAAAGTTTTCTACTTTATAAGCAGTCTGTTCTATTTTTTCAAGCGGCGTTCCAGATTTTGCCAATGAAATTTCTATCGGATTTGCAAAATACACATCCAACATTTCATCTACGGCTTCTGTCATGGTTGCAGAGAAAAGAATATTTTGTCTCTTCGCCTTCATCATTTCAAAAATATGGGTAAGCTGCGGTCTGAAACCTAAGTTAAGCATCTCATCAAATTCGTCAATGATCAGTTTCTGAACTTCTTTCAGAGAAATAGCATTATCTATGGAAAGGTCCATCACTCTTCCCGGAGTTCCAACCAAAATATCACAACCATTATTGAATAACAATTTCTGAGTATTGATATTTTTCCCTCCGTATATTCCAATAACTCTTGCAGTAATATTTTCTGTCAGTTTCTCAAGAATTTCAGTTACCTGTACTACCAATTCTCTTGTAGGAACAAGCACCAAAACAGTTGGATTCCCTGTTTTGCTATATTTCCAGGCTTTAAGAACGGGCAAAAGGTAAGCTAATGTTTTCCCGGTTCCAGTCTGTGCAATTCCCATCACATCTCTCCCTGAAAGAATAGGCTTCAAGCTTTTTTCCTGAATGGGTGTAGGCTCAAATAATTCTAAATCCGCTAAAACATCAAGAATTTTAACCGGCAGGTCAAAATCTGCAAAAGTGAGTTTTTCCATTTTGCAAAGATAGGTATTTAATTAGAAGTTGAAAATTAGAGGCAACAGATATTAGTTATAGGGGGCAGATATTAGGTAGCAGGTGGCAGGTAATTGAACTCAAGAATATTTCCTGATCATATAAAATAAATCAATATTGTATTTTGTACGCAACTATCAATACAATAACAAGCCACTTTATTTTCTAATTCACCTTAACACTGTTACTTTTGATTTTGATGTCATCATCTTCCCATTTACTCGAGGTAACGATAACGTATCCTTTCTTTTTCGGGTCTTTTTTGATGGGAAATTTGTCCTCTTCCCACTGATTACAATGGGTGGAAATAGAAGGAATTAAAAGCTTCCAGCCCGCTTTCCCTGATGTATACACCAGAAATCCCCGCCAACAGCTTGTACACCATCCGGGATAGATTCCAATTTCATCTTTTCCATCCTCATTAAGGTCTCCAAGGTTATATAGAGTTCCGTCATAAGCCGGCGAAACAGTAAACGGTTTTATCTTTTTATCACTGAAATAAACAGTGGTTTCACATTTTCCGTCACATTCATCAGTACAATCACTGACTTTAGTATAGGCATATTCTTTGGTTCCGTTTCCGTCAAAATCGCCCTGTACTTTCTCCTCTTTTCCTTCCTGAGCCCAACAATATGAGCTGAATAAGGTAATAGCTGTTATAATAAGTGTTTTCATTGTTATTTTTTGATTGTAAAATACGGGATCGGAATACATCCATTTTCAGCATTAACTTTTTCATCATTTCCTCGTAACTCTCAGCAAAAGTATTAAAACCAGAATCACTGAAAAAACAAAACCTAAGACCGCCACCAAAGACAGCTCCCCTATTCTCGGCCCGGATTCTGAAGAAAAAACAATGGCTGTCGCTATTATATTGGCACCTAAAATCATGGCTAAAATAAGATTGACCACACTGGATTTGATCAGCTGATTGGTTTTATCAATATTTTTGATCTCACTGGAAATGGTAAATTTATTTTCATCCAGCTTTTGGAGAACAGAACGCAGTTCTTTCGGGATTTCATCTACATTATCCGTAAAATTCATCATCCTGTCCATTCCTGTTTTCAAAAGATTCTTGGGACTTATTTTTCTGGTGAATATCTTCTTTGTATAAGGATGAAGACTTTTAACAATATCCAGATCAGGATTGATATTTCTTCCAACCCCTTCTATCAGACTGATCCCTTTGAATAAAAGATAGAAATAATCCGGCATATAAAGCCTGTTATCTTTTAAAATATTCTTCATCTTGTTGATCATCACCTGGACATTAATCTCCTGCAACGATGAGCTGTGAACAAAGTTCAGGATGTCTTCCACATCATTTTCAAACCTTCTCTCATCGGGAATCTCATAGCTTATCGCCATTTTCTTGAGGTAACGGACAATTTTATGGGAATTTTTAGCGACAAAACTTACAATAAGATTTTCAAGAATTTCTTTATCATTAGGCTGAATTTTTCCTACAGCCCCAAAATCAATGAAAACGACTTTGCCGTCTTTTTTTACCAGAATATTTCCGGCATGAGGATCAGCATGAAAGAATCCGTAGTCTAAAATCTGGGAAACAAACAACCTCAATCCTACTTCAGAAACGTTTACAGGATCAATACCATTCGCAAGAAGAACAGATTTATCAGTCACCTTTATCCCATCAATAAATTCCATACAAAGAATATTGTTGTTGGAAAATTCTTCGTAGACTTTTGGGACGTAGGTTTCTTTATTATTCTTAAAATTCAGACGGAACTGCAGGATATTATTTCTTTCATTTGTCAAAGAAACTTCTTCCAGTAATGATCTTTCAAAAGTGGAGATGGCCTGTTTCATATTCAGCTTCTCTCCTATCTCCGAATAAGCAGAAATCAGTTTTTCAATGTCTTTGATGAGCAGCAAATCATCTTCAATAACAGACTGAACATCGGGTTTTCTGAGTTTTAAAATAACAGGACTTCCATCCTTCAAAACGGCTTTATAGACTTGTGCAATGGAGGCTGTAGCCAGAGGTTCTTTCTGAATTTCCAGAAAATAATCTTTCACGGAGATATTGAATTCACTCTCTAGTGCTTCTTCGACATTCATGTCTACCACTTCTACTTTGTCCTGAAGTTTCTGCAGCTCCTGGATCAGTTCCGGAGGTAAAAGATCTTCTCTGCTGCTGAATGTCTGACCAAGCTTTACAAAGGTAGGTCCCAGCTCTTCAAGAGCCAGTCTTATCCTTTCATATACTGTTCCTTTCGAAATAATTTCATCTGAATTACCGGAAGCTTCTTCCTGCTTATTTCCTCCGTTCATCCTTGCCAGCATGTCTTTAAATCCATATTTACTCAATACGGAAATCAGTCTTGCGGATCTTTTCAGTTTTCTTTGCTGCTTGTCAAACATAGTGTTTCAATAGTAAGTGCAATTTACTCCAAAAACTATTCCCAACTACAGTTTTATAATGAGGCCTAAAAAAAACTGCCAGAATACCAGCAGTTTTTTATATGTTTATCCTTAAGATTTACGATGGTAAACTTAAATTACTTGCTTCCAATTTCCCTGTTTTTGATGTAACAATTTCAAATGAAACTCTCTCTCCTTCGGATAACGTTACTAATCCAGCCGCTTTTAAGGCGGAGTTATGAACAAAAACATCTGCCCCTCCACCATCAGGAGCAATAAAGCCATATCCTTTTGTTTGGTTATACCATTTAACTGTACCTATCATTTATTTATTATTTTTCGTGATTTTGAACTCTGTTTATTTTAGTTGCTATCTACAACTCTCACATTTTCTGCTTGTGCTCCCTTGTTTCCCTGTACAATACGAAATTCTACAATTTGCCCTTCTGACAAAAATTTCGAAGAGCTGGCAATAGCCGAATGGTGACAAAAAATAGCATCTTCTCTTCCTTCCGGGATGATAAAGCCGTAGCCTTTTTCTACATTATACCATTTTACAATTCCTTTTTGCATAGTTTTTAATTTTTATTAATGAATAAATATAATGATTTTAAAGCATATGTTAAAAATTCAAACCAATAATCTGTATTTTATAGATAAAATAACAACCATAATAACAAAAATCAACAATTAGTGACAAAATTTAATATAATTATATATATTTACAGCGTACAAATAAAACAAAAGTATTAGACATGAAAAATTTACGTAACAACAAACTTTCAAGAGAACAATTAAAAGGGATTGCAGGAAGCGGAATCATTATCGGAAACTGCTCTAACCAATGCTGCCCTACGGATGGAAGACCAAGATGCCCAAGACTGATCTGCCCTGCGGTAGTATGTCCTCAGTACATGTAATTTACTCCGGTAAACAACAATAAAAGTGATAAAAAATCGGTTTTTATTGCATACCACTATACTTAATCAAAAAATATTCAAATGAAAAATTCACGTAACAACAAACTTTCAAGAGAACAATTAAAAGGAATTTCAGGAAACGGAATCTCTACCAATAAAAAGTGTACTTATGATTGCTGCCCTACTGATGGAAGACCAGTATGTCAAGATTTCATGTGTCCTGATGTAATCTGTCCTGGTACAGGTACTCCTCCTGAGTATTAATAAAATACTTCATTAAATTTTAGGTAAAATAAAACAGAATGCTTTCGCATTCTGTTTTGTTATTTAAGATAGGTTTCATAGAGGTCTTTCCTTCTGTCATTCATCACCTGAACAGAACCGTTGTGATGAAGGTCTTTCAGTAAATTTAAATCAACATCCACAATTAAAGTCATTTCTGTATTGGGAGTAGCTTCTCCTTTTACAGCATTAGAAGGAAAGGCAAAGTCTGAAGGGGTAAATACCGCAGCCTGCCCGAACTGGATATCCATATTGTTTACTCCCGGCAGGTTACCCACACAACCCGCAATAGCTACATAACATTCATTTTCAATTGCTCTCGCAGCAGCACAGTGACGCACCCTGATATAGGCATTTTGCGTATCTGTAAGGTAAGGAACAAAAAGAACCTTCATTCCCTGGTCGGCCAGAATTCTTGGTAATTCTGGAAATTCTACGTCATAGCAGATCACAAGTCCTATTTTTCCGCAGTCGGTATCAAAAACTTTGATCTCGTTTCCTCCTTTCATTCCGTAATATTTTTTTTCGTTCGGAGTGATATGGATTTTTCGGTATTCATCAATACGCCCATCACGGTGCAACAGGTAGCTGACATTATACAAATCATTATTATCATGATCAAAAACAGGCATGCTTCCGGAAATAATATTGACATTATAACTGATCGCCAGTTCAGAAATTTTATTTTTTATTTCTTCACTTAATTTAGCTAGCTCGATCATACTGTCTCTTTCTGAAAGCTTATTGAAAGGGGCTAAAAGTGGTGTATTGAAAAGTTCCGGGAAAAGAACAAAGTCTGATTTATAGTCTCCCATTACATTAACAAAGAACTCTACCTGCTCATAAAAAGCATCAATATTTTTAAAATGCCTCATCTGCCATTGTACCAATCCTAAGCGGATAATACTATCCTGCATCGTATTGGGCTTTTTGCTGTAATAGATATTGTTCCACTGCAGCAAAACAGCATTTTCCAATGATGATTCATCTTCGGGAAGATATTTTTTCAGAATCTTTATAGGAAGGAAGTTATTGGAAAGCTGGAAAGACAGCACAGGGTCATAAATTTCCTTATCTCTTACTCTTCGGATATATTCTCTTGGAGAAAGCTCATCACTATATTTATGATAGTTCGGAATTCTTCCTCCCAGAATAATTGATTTTAGATTGAGCAGCTCACACAATTCTTTTCTGGCATCATACAATCTTCTTCCCAGACGCAGCTCCCGGAATTCCGGATCAACAAACACTTCTATTCCGTACAATACATTTCCTGTTGATAAATGGGTATTGAATGTATAATTTCCTGTAATATCAACATAGGTGTGGTCGTCCCCAAATTCGTCATAATTCACGATAATGGACAGCGCTACAGCAGCTAATTTCCCGTCTACGGTGATACAAATCTGACCTTTAGGAAATATTCTCGTAAGTTTTTCTATACTTTTTTTAGACCAGATAGATTCAGACATCTGAGGATACGCCCTTTTCATTGTCACAACCAATTCATCATAATCCTGAACAGTCAGGGGTCTCGTTTCTATTTGCATTTGATATAATTTTACTTAAATTTAAGGAAAAATAATTAAGAAAATATAATAGAAGTGGGTACTTACATAAAATACACTGATGAAAATACTATTGAAATACCAAAAGAACAACTTCATAGGCTTTCAGAATTTAACTGTTTAATTTATGATTCTACTACTAACGAGCTTAAAAAAATAGAGCGGTTTTCAAAAAACTATAGAACAAAGCAAATTGAACAATTAGGAGGTGAAATCTATCTTTCTTCGGAAGACCAATTACCGGAAGTCATTACTAATCACATAGATATTGGATCATTTGGCAAGCCTTGGACATTTTATTATAATAAAGAAAAGAACAATAAAGGAGAGGCTCAATGGGAGTATATATTTTATCGTAATGGCAGTCTGTTTGGCAAAGGTATTTTTGTATTTGATGATAGAAATAGAAAATTAGCCGGATGCGCAATAGATTTAATGACAGGTCTTATAACTGATAAATTTAAAAATTTTTATGGTGACCCTTCTGTATTTGATGATGAATTCCAAAACGAAACCATTCCTAATATTCAATTTAAATATAAAGAAGATGATTCTATCGAGGAAATTTATTTTCAGGATGAGGATTATTCGTTGAGAGATTTTCTAAATAATGACGAAATAAGTATGAAATTCAACTGGAAAGAAAACACCTATTATCATTCTTTTGAGCCCTTGTTTTCCTCAAATTAAAACATCTTTTTAAAACCTTTATTGATCAATGAAGCCTTATGCACTAACCTTAGCTGTAAGTATCCCAATTATTTTTATTGTAATAATTTTTTATCCAGACTCAGCAACCAATCTTTCACATAACTTAAACCTGTTTTCAGTATCTGAAATCAAACCTCAGGAAACGAAAAGTCTTGTTTATTTTTATTTAATGGGAGCAGTGTTTTTAAATTATGCTATTTTTCATAAACATATCCTATTCAAGCTGGTATATTGCTTATTAATTGCTTTAAATATTTTACTGATCATTACTTCATTAAAACAATTTTAACAAAAAAATAAGCAAAAATTCAAATGGATATTATAGCTAAATATAAAATACAATTTGGAAAAAGAAGGATACATCTGAATCAATTTAAAGTGATGGCTTCTGCTATACCTGTACTAGACGGCTTTATGTCTGAATTCAGATCTTTTTATGAATCAGAATCATTACTTAGCCTAATCAATCTTCATGATTCTCCTGATAAAGGAGAGACCCATTATATAACACAAGGAATGATGCTTGCCAGAATTTCTTATGACCGTACACTATTTTATCAAGAAGATGATCATTTTTATAAAAATGCTGATTATGAACCAGACCTTATTATTCCCACACAAGACTTCAAAGAAATTATTTTGGAATGGAGAAAACATTTACACCGTAATTTGTTTCTGGAAGACCAAAATTTAACCTTGCAAAAACATCATTTAGACTTTTACGATGAATATATAAATGAAAGAAAAATACATGTTGTAAAGTCCACACAGCCTTCACATCAATTAAGCGGAGATCTTGCTGTTTTTCTTAATAACACCCATCCTGATATACTCAATAAGATCATCCTGCACATTGAAGCAAGAAGTAAGATTACGTTTGAACCAACAACTTCTGATCATCAACTTTCTTTAACTATCAGCGAGATGTATTCATCAATAGAAAATATCTCTCAGAAGGTAGCAGTTCATGAAATTTTCACTTACGAATTAAGAGAGATTCTAAGAGAGTGGCTTATTTATATCAGCTACGGTCAGTTCAGAAAGCTAAAATTCATATAAACAATTTAAGTGAAACCAAGTATCTACTTTTAGCCCATAAAAACGCAGCCACAATAATTATGAAATTTTATCCATATGTAACCACGATTCTATTCAAGCTGATCTCTTGTCTATTAATTACTATCAATATCTTACTCATCGTTTTTTCATTAAAACAATTTTAATAGATTTCTTCAAACACACAGCATTTATATTATAAATTATGGAAAAGTTGATTTATCAAAAAATTCGGGAATATGATACAGAAATGGAAAGATTTGAAATTTCATTTACTGATCGTCCCTTACCAATAGATGATTTAATTAGTTTGTATAAATTTAGAAATGATATGGCTAGAACTGAAGATATAAAGAACCTAACACAAAAAATTCATGATGACTTTTGTCTCATAAAACAGCAATCTCATGAAAACATCAAGTTTGTCATTGCAAGATATGATGGAATGGCTAGAATGTTTTTTTTCAGTGAAGATTATTCTACAATTTTCTCAGATTATCAATCTTAACAAAAATCCCACCCAAACGGGCAGGATTAATATTTTAAATTCAAGTCAAAAATTATTCCCACTCAATCGTTGCAGGTGGTTTGCTTGAGATATCGTAAGCTACTCTGTTGATTCCTCTTACTTCGTTGATGATTCTGCTGGAAACAGTATCAAGGAACTCATAAGGAAGTCTGCTCCATGTGGCTGTCATAAAGTCGATGGTGTTGGCAGAACGAACTACAGCTGTGTATTCGTAAGTTCTCTCGTCTCCCATTACTCCTACAGATTTTACTGGAAGTAGTACTACAAATGCCTGAGATACTTTTTCGTAAAGGTCATTTTTGTATAATTCTTCGATGAAAATATCATCAGCTTCCTGAAGGATTTTCACTTTTTCAGCATCTACAGCTCCCAATACTCTGATTCCTAATCCAGGACCTGGGAAAGGGTGTCTGTATACCATGTGGTGAGGAATTCCTAATTCTTCTCCTACTCTTCTTACTTCGTCTTTGAAAAGCTCTCTTAATGGCTCTAATAATTCGAATTCCATATCTTCAGGAAGTCCTCCCACGTTGTGGTGAGACTTGATTACTGCAGAGGGTCCGTTTACAGACTGGCTTTCGATAACGTCAGGGTAAATAGTACCTTGAGCAAGGAATTTAGCACCTTCAATTTTGTGAGATTCTTCATCAAAAACATGGATAAATTCGTTTCCAATAATTTTTCTCTTCGCTTCAGGATCATCTACTCCAGCTAATTTGGTAAGGAATCTTTCTTTAGCATCCACCATTTTGATGTTCATATGGAAGTGTTCTCCATACTGACCCATTACTTTTTCTCCTTCATTCTTTCTCAATAATCCTGTATCTACGAAGATACAAGTCAACTGGTCACCAATCGCTTTGTGGATCAAAACTGCCGCTACAGAAGAATCTACTCCTCCTGAAAGTCCAAGGATTACTTTGTTATCTCCTACTTTCTCACGGATTTCCTCAACTGTCTTTTCAATATAATTGGTCAGTTTCCAGTTTTTCTCTGAGTTACAGATTCCGAAAACGAAATTTTCAAGCATTTTCCCTCCTTCTTCTGTATGAGAAACTTCCGGGTGGAACTGAACACAGTAGATCTTACTTTCTTCGTTCGAGATAGAAGCAATAACACCTGATTTTGCATTTAATTCAAAACCTGCAGGCAAATCTCCTACTTCGTCAAAGTGGCTCATCCAAACTACAGAATTCTGAGTAACTCCTTTCAATAAAGAACTTTCTTTAATGATCTCAAGATTTGCTTTTCCGTATTCTCCTTTTTCTCCTTTGTTTACTTTTCCTCCTAAAAGGTGAGCTGTCATCTGCATTCCGTAGCAGATTCCCAACACAGGAATTCCCTGTTCGTATAATTCTTTTTCAACCAAGTGGGCATTGTCTGCATTTACAGAACTTGGTCCTCCGGAAAGGATAATTCCTTTTGGCTGTCTTGCTAAAATATCTTGTAATGGTGTATTGTAAGGTAAGATTTCCGAGTATACCCCCATCTCACGGATTCTTCTTCCGATAAGCTGGTTGTACTGAGATCCGAAATCTAAAATAATAATACCGTTGTTCATTTTTGATAATTGATTTGTTTGAAAGATATCAGATTTCAGATTTTTGTTCTGAAGTCTGGAATCTAGTATCTTATATAATATTAACTGTTTTACAAAAAAAGACTTGGAATAGCTCCAAATCTTTTTTCGTGATTTTTATTAAAACTTTCCGATGTCTTCTCTATAGAAGCCGTAATCGAAATGTACATGACTTGCGTCTTCATAAACTTTTTTGCGGGCATCTTCAAAAGTAGCTCCTGTAGCTACAATGTTCAGAACTCTACCCCCATTGGAAACTACTTTGTCTCCTTTGCTGATAGCTCCTGCGTATAATAGTTTACTATGTTTCAGCTTATCTTCTCCTGTAATTTCGAAACCTATTTCGATATTTCTTGGATAACCTCCTGAACACATTACAAGACAAACTGCTTTTTCGTCTTTAAATTTAAGTTCAATATCTTTTCCGTCCATACAGTCCTGGATCACATCCAACAGATTGTTTTCCATCAACGCCATCAATACCTGAGTTTCAGGATCTCCGAATCTCATGTTGTATTCCAGAAGGTAAGCTCCGTTTTTCGTTACCATCAATCCGAAGAAGATGATTCCTTTAAATCCGAAACCTTCAGCCTTAAGACCTGTAATGGTAGGTTCTAAGATATTTTTCTCAAAATCTGCATAATGCTCCTGAGTAAACTCCGGGCTTGGTGCTACTGAACCCATACCTCCTGTATTAGGTCCTGTATCTCCGTTTCCGGCTTTTTTATAATCTTTTGCTGCTACACATGGGAATAATTTCTCCCCGTTAGAGAAAGCAATGATAGAAGCTTCAAAACCTTGTAAATATTCTTCAATAACTAAACGAATACCAGCATCACCATAAATTCTTCTGATCATGAAATCATGGATCGTAGCTTCAGCTTCTTCCAGAGTATCACAGATCACAACACCTTTCCCGCCAGCTAATCCGCTTGCTTTAACAACTAAAGGATACTGCTGTGTCTTTACATACTCTATAGCTTCGTTATATGAATCAAATACCACAGCTTTAGCTGTTTTGATATCATAGGTCTGCATAAACTTCTTAGAGAAAGCTTTACTTCCTTCCAGACTTGCTACTTTTTGGGTAGGGCCGAAAACTTTAAGATCGTGTTTTTTAAACTCGTCCTTTAAGCCCGCTACAAGAGGAGCTTCAGGACCTACAATCGTAAGATCAACCTTTTCTTTAATAGCGAAATCTCTAAGTTCTTTGATTTCTGATAAATGAACATTTTTCCCTATTACATCGGTAGTAGCATTCCCGTTGGCAAAAAACATTTTAGAAATTCTTGAGTCATTCTGAAGCTTTGCCGCTAAAGCAGATTCTCTACCGCCTTCACCTATGATTAATATTCTCATACTTTATATTATTATCTAGTCTTATTTTACAAATATATAATTTTGAATGCTAAAAAAACAATCCCTAATTATTTTTTAATTCTATTTTAATTAGTGGAAAAAGTGTCTAACACCTGTAAACATCATTGGGATACCGTGCTCATTTGCAGCTTCTACACTATCCTGATCTTTTACACTTCCACCTGGCTGAATAATAGCCTTGATACCCTCCTGAGCGCAGAAATCTACCACATCACGGAAAGGGAAAAATGCATCTGAAGCCAGTACCAAATCTCCGGAGAATTTTTCTTTTGCTCTTTCGATAGCCTGCTGAGTCGCCCAGATTCTGTTTACCTGTCCACCACCGATACCAAATGCCTGAATTCCGTTAGAAACTACAATAGCGTTTGACTTTACATATTTTACCACTCTCTGAGAGAAAAGTAATGCTTTCTTCTGCTCTTCTGTAGGCTGTACTTCTGTCACTACTTTGATATCATCAGAGAAATGAAGATCGTTATCCTGAACCAAGATACCACCATCTACTTTCACCCAGGTCTGTTTGTCAGAAACAGGGTTTACAATTTTGATGATTCTTAGATTTTTCTTTTTTCTTAAAACTTCAAGAGCTTCTTCATCGAACTCAGGAGCCATTACAATCTCAAGGAATGTTTTGTTTAATTCTTCAGCTGTTGCAGCATCAATTTTATAGTTCATTGCAACAATTCCGCCAAAGATAGAAACCGGATCACATTCAAATGTTTTTTGATAGGTTTCCAGCGCTGAAGTACCAATAGCAACTCCACAAGGGGTAGAGTGTTTTACTGCACAGCAAGCCATTTCTTCCTTGAATTCCGTTACCACTTTCCAGCAAAGGTCCATATCACGAAGGTTGTTGAAAGAAAGTTCTTTACCTCCAAGCTGTTCGAAATCTTTCATTGCTCCATTCTCGAAAGTAGAAACATAGTAAGCTGCTGTCTGATGAGGGTTTTCTCCGTATCTTAAGTCAGCCACTTTTTTGTAAGAAGCATTCAGATAAGTAGGATATTCTTCATCTAAAAGCATTCTGGAGATCGCAGCATCATAAGCGGAAGTAAGGTTGAATACTTTTCCTGCAAGCTTTTTACGCGTTTCGATGTATGTATCACCGTTTTGCTCCATTTCTATTTTTACAGCGGCATAATCTTCTACATCAGTGATTACGGTAACAGAGTCGAAATTTTTGGCTGCAGAACGAAGCATTGACGGACCACCGATATCAATAAACTCTACTTTCTCGTGTAAAGAAATGTCTTTGTTCACGTTTTCAAAGAAAGGGTAAAGGTTTACGATCACCATGTCAATCAGACCAATTCCGTGTTCCTGAACTGTTTTCATGTGCTCTTCGTTGTTACGAACAGCTAACAATCCACCGTGAACTTTAGGATGTAAAGTTTTCACTCTACCATCCAGCATTTCAGGAAAATTGGTAACCTCATCAATCTGAATTGGATTTAAACCAGCGTCTTTCAAATGTTTGAACGTTCCTCCTGTAGAGATCAACTCATAATTCTGAGCTTCCAAAAACTGCGCGAATTCTATTAATCCACCTTTGTCAGAAACACTGATTAAAACTCTCTTTTTACTCATTTTACTTTCAATTTTTTACTTTTTACAGCTATTTCAAACTGTGTCCGGGTCTTTCACCTCCGAACTTACTTTTATTTTACTTAGATTTCTTTGTATTAATGTAACAATGATCCACTTCTGCGCTGATACATTGTTATATTTTTAATTTCCCAGGACCTTATTGATCGCTATTGGAAATATTTCATATTCAATCTGATGAACTTTCTGGGCCAATGTTTCAGGAGTATCGTCAGCGGTTACTTCAAAAGATTTCTGAAGAATAGCTTCTCCTTCATCAATGCCCGGTGTCACAAAATGTACCGTTGCCCCACTCTCTACTTCTTTGGCTTCAATAACGGCATTGTGAACGTTCATTCCCCACATTCCTTTTCCTCCGAATTTCGGAAGCAAAGCAGGATGAATATTGATTATTTTACGATTCCAGTTTTCACAGAATTCAGATTTTAAGATGGATAAAAATCCTGCCAATACAATAAGATCTGTATTTTCAGGGATTACTTTTGCCAACTCACTGCTGAAATTCTTTCCTCTTGGAATGAGTATACTTTCTATATTGTGATTCTTTGCTCTTTCCAATCCGAAACATTCTCTGTCAGCAACTACCAAACTTACTTTTGCATTCTGGATTTCTCCAGCTTCAATCGTATCAATAATTCTCTGCAGATTGGTTCCTGAACCGGATACAAGTACAACGATGTTCTTCATATTTTTTTGGCAGCCTTGTCAAGGTTTAGAACCTTGACAAGGCTTTCTTTAATTAGCCCCGATTGCAGCGGCATCCTTTTTTGAAATGGCTTTTTAAAAAAGCATTGGTGAAAAAGATATAGCGGAAAGCGGGATTAAGCTTCTAAAATTTTAAATCGATTTTTTCTGCTCCTTCAGTGATTTCTCCGATTTCGTAAGCATCATCTAAAAGGTGTAATATTTTTTCAGCATGTTCAGCATCTACAACTATTACCATCCCTACACCCATATTGAATGTTCCGTACATTTCCTCACGGGCTACTCCTCCTCTCTTTTCCAATTCAAGCATAACGCTAGGAATTCTGATTTTTGATTCGTCAATAGAAGCACAAAGTCCTGCAGGAATAATTCTTGGAACGTTTTCGTAAAGACCTCCTCCTGTAATGTGAGCAATTCCTTCTACTTTCACTTCTTCCAATACTTTATGAATATCTTTATAGTATAATCTTGTAGGTACTAAAAGGGTTTCATATAAAGGTTTTCCTTCAAATTCTTCTTCGAAGTTCGGGAATACTTTTCTTACTAAAGAGAATCCATTTGAATGGAATCCTGAGCTTGGCAATGCAATGATTTTGTTACCTGCCTGAATCTTAGAACCATCAATGATCTGATCTTTTTCTACGATTCCTACGCAGAATCCTGCAACATCATAATCTCCTGGCTGATACATTCCCGGCATTTCAGCAGTTTCTCCACCAATCAATGCACAGTTGTTGTCCTTACAAGCTGCTACCATTCCCAGAACGATCTCAGCAGCAATTTCTGAATCAAGCTTTCCACAAGCCAGATAATCCAGGAAGAATAAAGGTTTTGCTCCGTGACAAAGAATATCATTGGCACACATTGCGAAACAATCAACACCAATAGAATCATATTTTTTGGTATCTAAAGCTACCTTCAGCTTTGTTCCTACTCCATCTGTTCCTGATACAAGAACCGGATTTTTGTATCCACCGATCTCATAGAAAGCTCCAAAACTTCCCAAATGATTAAGAACATTGGAGTTGTGGGTTTCACCGACCGCTTTTTTGATCTTGTCAACCGTTTTGTATCCTTCTTCTTTGTCTACTCCTGCTGATTTGTAAGTGTTGCTCATGTCTGCTTAGATTTTTAGATATCGGATTCAGATTTCAGATGATTAATTGTCTTGCATCTGGAGTCTTATGTCTTCTTATCTTTTAATATTTCAATTACTTTTATACTCGATTTTAGAAAACAAAAAAGCCGACAATCTTTTCAGATTATCGGCCGTTATTTTATCTCAGAATTTCAGAGCCCATAACTTTCCCTTTATGAGAAAAACATTGTTTATAGGAGGTCTGAATTTTCATCTCTTTTCTTTTTGCAAAAATAGTAATTTTAAATGAATATTCAAATTCTATTTTTCAAGGATCGTTTCAATGGCTGCAATCTTCTTGATTTTTTCTTTTAACTCATTGTTTTTCTCTTCATTAGAAATTTCCTGAGCTGCTTTGTCAAAGTTGTCATTAAAGAAAGGTAGTGAAAAAGTTTCTACCACATTTCCTCCATGGGAAGGGAAACGCTTTGATGCAGCTTCCAAAACTCCCGCTCCACCTCTACCTCCAGGAGATGTAGACATCAATAGCATTGGTACTTCATTCCAAACCGTTCTGTTTTTGATTCTTGATACCCAGTCGAACACATTTTTGAATGCTGTAGAATAGGTTCCGTTGTGCTCTCCTAAAGAAACCAATAATACATTGGCACCATCTATTTTTGCTGCAAAATCATGAGCTTCCTGAGGAACACCTCCCGCTACTTCTCTTTCGTGCTTATAGATTGGCATTTCGAAAGGATTTAAATCAATCACCTCTACTTCTCCATTTTCAAATAATGTTGATGCATAGGCTACCAACTGTTTGTTCATTGAAGCTTCTGAGTTACTTCCTGCTATTGCTAAAATTTTCATATATGAAGTTTATTTTTAAGATTACAAATTTAGTTTTTTATTTAAGATAAGATGGCAGATCCATTGGGACTTCCATTAATAATACTTCAGTATCTTCCACTGCTTCGATATTAAAGCTTTGCGTATCCCAAATACCCAATCCGTCTCTTTCATTCAGAACACGGTCTCCAATTTTTGCACTTCCTTTTAAAACAAATGCATAGACTCCGTTTCCTTTTTTGTTGAGCATATAATTTTTGCCGTTTCCTTTTTTAAAGTTGGCCAGGTTGAACCATGCATCCTGGTGAATCCAAACTCCATCATCATTTTTATCAGGGGATAAAATCTGCTGGAACCCGTTGATCTTTTCACCTTCTTTAATGCTTTTCTGATCATATCTTGGTTCAACATTCTGCTCTTTTGGGAAAACCCAGATCTGCAGGAACTTCACCTCTTCATCTTTATTTTTATTGTATTCGCTGTGCATTACACCAGTTCCGGCACTCATCACCTGGATTTCTCCTTTTTTGATTACCGCTGTAGTTCCCATCGAATCTTTATGTTCCAAATCTCCTTCCAAAGGAATGGATATAATTTCCATATCCCTGTGCGGGTGTGTTCCGAAGCCCATTCCCTGAGAAACGGTATCATCGTTCAATACTCTTAAAACACCAAAGTTTGTTCTGTCTCTGTTTTGATAGTTGGCAAAACTGAATGTATGGTAAGAATTTAGCCATCCGTGGTTGGCATGGCCTCTTGAATCTGCTTTATGATATACTGTTTTCATTTCTGTGATTATTTATGGTACAAATGTACGGTATGTGGATACTTTAAAAGTTGATGTAGGGTAAGAAAGGAAATTGGGGAGATAAAAGGGTAAAATATTAGGTAAGTTGGATTGCGCAAAGACACAAGGTATTTTCCTTTACCGTGCTTTTAAGGCGCAAGGATTTTATCTGCGATAAAATTTTATACTGATTATTATTTTTCCCCGCAGATTGAGCGGATTGGCCAGATTATGAAAGAAAACGCAAACATCTGTGTTATCTGTGAAAGATTATTATATTTTAATCATTAAGAAAAATCAATATATATAAAATAGGTTTTAAGTTTTGGCTAAAGCCAATTAATGAATGTATAAAGAGAAGACGGGCTAAAGCCCGTCCCTATTGAATTTTATGATGTTATTTCAAAACACCTCACTTTTCTAATTTCTAACCTCTAACTTCTAGTTTCTCATTAAAAATGCACCTGCTTGATCTCATCTTCAATTTCCTTCGGGGTTTCATCTTCAGATTTAACAAAAATCATGGTTACTACAGCTCCTATCAGCATGCAAACTCCACCTACCACGACATAATCCATCGCTTGTTTTCCAAAGATACCACTTACAATAGGTCCTCCGAACAAACCATTGATAATCTGCGGAATGACAATAAAGAAATTGAATATTCCCATATAAACCCCCATTTTTCTTTGTGGAATAACATCAATGAGCATCGCATAAGGCATTGCCAGAATACTGGCCCAGGCAAAACCTAATCCAATCATAGAAATCCATAAATGATCAACTTCTTTAATGAAATACATTGAAATAAGCCCTAATCCTCCACATAATAAGGCTAAAGCATGGGTTTGTTTTTTTCCAATCAGCTTAGCTATTGGTGTCAGTAAAAATGCAAATGGAATGGCCCAGAGATTATACATTCCAAAGAGTTTTCCCGTTAAATCCCCAGCATCATTAAATGCTTTTGAGTGGGTATCTTCCGGAGAAAGTCCTAAATGATGGGTTGCCAATGCACTGGTTGTAAATACCCACATCGTAAATAATGCAAACCATGAAAAGAACTGAACAATTCCCAGCTTTTTCATCTGTACAGGAATTGAAGCGAAGTCTTTGAAAATATCCGAAAATTTAGATTCATGTTTCTCTGCTTCTTTTTCGTCTTCAAATTCGGCAAATTCCTGTGGAGAATATTCTCTGGTGGTCATTATGGTATACAGAATAGAAATGATAAGCAATCCTGCCCCGATATAAAAAGAATAAATAACATTATCCGCAACAAATCCTTGAGGTGCTTCATTGGAAATTCCGATTTTGGTTAACCAATCCGGCAGATAAGAGCCCAGCACCGCCCCAATTCCAATCAGAATGGTCTGTACTGAAAATCCTATCGTTCCCTGATGTTTCGGGAGCATATCTCCAACCAAAGCTCTGAAAGGTTCCATTGCAATATTCACTGAAGCATCCATCATCGCAAGGAATATTACGGCTAATAAAAGAGCATTGGCGGCAAACATCTGAGTAACAGAAGCAGCATTGGGAAGTAGCACCAGCCCAACAGCGCATAAAACAGCTCCAATTAAAAAGTAAGGCTTTCTTCTTCCTAACGGACTCCATGTATTATCTCCCATATGTCCGATAATAGGCTGAACAATTAATCCTGTAACGGGTGCTACGAGCCAGAACCAAGATAATTCATGAACATCTGCTCCTAAGTTACCAAGAATACGGCTTGCATTTCCATTTTGTAATCCAAACGCCATCTGAATTCCGAGAAATCCCATACTCATATTAATGATCTGAAGCATTGATAAATTGGGCTTTTTTCTTCTTCCCAATACTCCCTTATCATATTTCCCTGCCATCTCTGCCATTATGACTTCAGTTTTTGGATTAATGCATCTTCAATAGGAGTCTTTTCAACCACTACTTTATCCACCACTTCATTCGGAACCGTCACAGAAAGAACATATTGCTTCACCTTCCAGCTTCCATTGATTTTTTCTACCACCCCTGAACCTCTGCAAATTTTCATTTGAGTATCCAATAATTCATCGAACCAAGCCAGTTTTCCGTCTTTGCTGAAGTAAATATTTCTTTTAAGGGAAGTAAAATTCCAGGTTTTCTTTTTGTCAAAATGAGGTTTCGCCCAAATCATAAATTCTTTTTTGTCCCAGATCTCAGTAGCATCTGTTCCAATAAAGGTAGATTCATCAGCAAAGAAATTAAAATAAGCATTATAATCTGCTTTTGCAGCAGCTACATTGAATGCATCAAGCATTGTGCTTATCTCTTTTTTTTCTTTGTCAAATGGAGTTTTTGATTGTGCACTCAATAAAGAAAATCCCAGTAAAAAAAGGATTAATGTATAAACAGTCGTTAGTTTTTTCATAGGTAATAATTATTTTTCAAGTTCAATGATGAGTGGAGTTTTTGCAGGAATATTCATATTGTTTTGTAATGAAATTTCTTTTCCTGAAATTACCTCTTTTCCTTTTGTAAAGCCATTAAGTGATTCTGCAAATCTTTTCAAGTCTAACGTATGATCTTTTTCATTATTGTTGACAACCACCATTACACTTTCTTTTTCATTATACCTGAAATAAACAAAAACACCGTCCTGAGGAACGAAATTTTTAGTTTTCCCATTATGAATCAAATCTTTACCTTTTCTCCAGTTCAGGAGTTTCTGAGTAAACTGGAAAAACTCTTTCTGCTCCGGAGTCTGAGAAGATGGGTTAAAAGCATTCTGTTGATCAGACTTCCAGCCTCCGGGAAAATCCCTGCGGATATCTGCATCACCTCCTGTCTTTTTATCTCCTCTCATTCCTATTTCTGATCCGTAATAGATCTGAGGAATTCCCCGTACCGTTGAGATCAGGGTAAGTCCTATTTTGTAAGCATTAGGATTTCCATTAAAGATTTCATTCCATCTTTCGGTATCATGATTTTCAAAGAAGACCAAAAGATTATTGATATCCGGGTAAAGGAAATCGCTGGTAAAAGAGTCATACATTCTTATCATCCCTTTATCCCAAGCTTCTTTTTCACTAAGAGCTTTAGGCATATTTTCAAAGAGCATAAAATCCATCACCGATGGTAAATTTGAATTGTACCCTTCTATTTCTCCTATTTTCGAATTTTTCTGCCATGCTGCAATTTGTGCTGCTGTATACAGCCAGGTTTCTCCTACAATATTGAATTTCGGATATTCATCAGTAATAGCTTTGGCCCATTTTGCCATGGCTTCTTTATCATTGTAAGGATAAGTATCTACACGGAATCCTCCTAATTCTGCATATTCAATCCACCAAATTGCATTTTGGGTTAAATATTTCAGGACAAGCGGATTTTTCTGGTTAATATCAGGCATTGTAGTATCAAACCATCCGTCCAGCGCATATTTTTTATCAATATCAGAAGCGTTGGTGTCAAATTGCGTTGTCGTTTTATAATTGGAACGCTTAAATCCTTTCTCCCCTTCATCAAACCAGTGTATCCAATCTTTTGAAGGAAGGTCTTTGATCATCCAGTGTGAGCCGCCCCAGTGGTTAGTAACATAATCCATCACCAGCTTCATATTTCTTTTGTTGAGCTCCTGAGATAAGGCTTTATAGTCTTCATTGGTTCCGTAGCGGGCATCAATTTTATAGAGGTCGGTCTGGGCATAGCCGTGATAAGAGTATACTTTTTCGTTATCTTCATTCACTGGAGTTAACCAAACAGCTGTAGCTCCCAAGTTCTGAATATAATCAAGATTGTTGATAATCCCCTGGAGATCTCCGCCATGTCTTCCGTTTGGAAGGCTTCGATCTGCTTTTTCTGTAAGCTCCGGTCTGGAATCATTTTTCTCATTACCATTGGCAAAACGGTCCGGCATGATAAGGTACATCATATCTTTTGAGGTAAAAGATTCCCGGTTGGCAGATCCCGGATTTCTTTGTTTCAGTTCATAGGTATATGAGCCTATATTCTTTTTACCTTTTCTGATACTGATGGTAAACTTCGGAACGTTTATTTCGTTGGTATTAATGGTAATAAAAGCATAATTCGGATTTTCTACTTTCCGGATTTCTTTGATCTGTACTCCATCTGAAAGCGTGATCTCATTATTGGCAATGTCTTTTCCGTAAACAAGAATCTGAAGTTCAGGATTTCTCATCCCTTTCCACCAAAAGGCAGGCTCTACTCTTTCCACTATTTTTTGGGAAAAAGCGACAGAAGCTATTGAAAGGGCAAATGCTGCATATATTGTCTTCATATTAGTGTTCAATTTAGCATTAAATTTTCATATATTATAGGTTTAATGGATAATTAGAATGCATCTTTTTTATCATTGTAAATATAAAATTTTAAGATACCACACCTGTTTTTTGATTTTTCCCATAAATAGTTAAATTTTTCATAAAAAATTCACCTGAAAATTTGACTTTTCATCCTTTTTATCTTTAGTTTTACAGAAAAAAGATGTTGGATTTCAGTAATATGTTCAAAACTGAGGGGCCGGATGTTGTTTACACCTGGACTATTCCTGTGTTTGCTGTAATTATTTTTGCAGAAATGGCCTATAGCCACTTCAATAAAGAAAAAATTTATGAAACCAAAGATGTAGCAACCAATGTTCTTTTTGCTTTGCTCAATTACGGGCTGGATATCATCATGAAAGGTTTTTCTTTGTTTGTGATGATGTTTTTTTATCACCACCGTATCTTCGACTGGCAAGAAGGAATATGGTATTGGATTGCGGTCTTCCTTGCTCAGGATTTTGCCTATTATGTTCATCATTATGTAGATCACCACTCGCGTGTTTTCTGGGCGGTACATATTACCCATCACAATTCTGATTATTTCAATATTAGTACGGGGTTTAGAAGTCCTGTATTTCAACCGTTGTACAGATATTTATTTTTCTCCCCACTAGCATTTATGGGCTTCCATCCATGGCATGTTCTGGTGGCTTATTCTGCAATACAGATCTATGGTACTTTTGTACACACCCAATCGATCAAAAGTATGGGCTTCTTGGAATATATCCTTGTAACTCCTTCCCATCACAGGGTACACCATGCCTGTAATATCAAATATCTTGATCGTAATATGGGAATGGGACTGATCATCTGGGATAAAATTTTTGGAACATTCGAAAAGGAGGATCCTGAGGTTCCTGTGAAATATGGCATCTATCCTAAGATGGAGTCTAAAGATCCGGCAACTACCCTATTCTATGAATGGCGAAGAATAGGCAAAGATATCAGACAGCCCGGAATTTCTTTTAAAACCCGATTGAAATATCTTTTCTACTCTCCGGGATGGAGACATGATGGTACCGGAAAAACGGTAAAACAGTATCAAAAGGAATATAAAGAAAAGAAAAAAAATAAAACTCCTTCCTTGAAGAAACAAGAACCAAGTACGGAATATCAATATTCACAATTGGACCAGCAGACAGGAGACCAATAATCTTTCTGCAAAAAAAATACCCCGGAACATCGAAAATTCAATGAACCGGGGCACCTTAGTGTATTTTCAAACTATTTTACTGGCTTGATAGAAACCGCGAAACCGCCACTTCTTACCATTTTAAAATTAATTTTTGACTTACTTGTAATCTCTTTCTTATAGATATTATAGCTTTGAGGATTATCAATATAATCAGCATCTTTTCCATCTTCATAGATCGTTGCCTCATATTTTACTCCTTTATCCAAGAATGAGAAGTCTACTGTATATTCACGTTTGTTTTCATCGGTAATACCTCCTACAAACCAGTTTTCAGTACCTTTTGCTTTTCTTGCCGTGATCACATAATCTCCTGGTTCTGCAGATAAGATTTTCGTATCATCCCAATCTGCTGCTACGTCTTTAATAAACTGAAACGCATCCATATGTTTTTTGTAGTTCTCAGGAAGGTCTGCAGCCATCTGAAGCGGCATATACATCGTTACATAAAGAGCCAATTGTTTTGCAAGCGTAGTTTTTACAAAACGCTTATCTCCAGGGAAATAATAGTCTAGCTTCGTCTGGAAAATTCCCGGCGTGTAATCCATAGAACCACCCATCCATCTTGTGAACGGAAGAACGGTCTGGTGATCAGGTTTATTTCCTCCGAATGCTTCATATTCTGTTCCACGGGCTGCTTCAGCAGAAATATAGTTCGGATAGGTACGGCTTTCTCCTGTAGGACGTACAGATTCGTGAGAATTGACCATGATTTTATAGTCGTTTGCTTTTTCAGCAATTCTATAATAGTGATTAATCGTCCATTGAGAATAATGATGTTCTCCTCTTGGAATGATATCTCCTACATATCCTGTTTTTACAGCATCATAACCATATTTATTCATGGTTTGGAATGCTTTGTCTGCCCATCTTTCATAGTTCGTAGCAGAACCTGAGGTTTCATGGTGCATAATCAGCTTTATTCCTTTTGAGTGTGCATATTCATTCAGCATTTTGATATCAAAATCCGGGTAAGGGGTAATGAAATCAAAAACAAATTCTTTGGAGTGTCCGAACCAGTCTTCCCAACCGATGTTCCAACCTTCGATCAATAATCCCTGGAATCCGTTTTCTGCAGCAAAGTCAATATATTCTTTAACTTTTGTATTGTTAGCAGCGTGTTTTCCATTCGGAGTCAGTTTAGCAAAATCGGTTTTTCCTAAATGAACATTTTCAGCGGTAGAATAAGCCCATTGTGATTTTCCGATGATCATTTCCCACCAAACTCCCATGTATTTTGTAGGGTGAATGTAAGAGGTGTCGGTATATTTTGTAGGCTCATTAAGGTTAAAGATCATTTTAGAATCCATCACCTGTTCTGCTTTCGGAGCTACAATAATAGTTCTCCAAGGGGTTACTGAAGGCGTCTGAATATATCCTTTTGCACCCTGTCTGTCAGCTGTCAAATGCGTTTTGAACTTATAGTTCTGTGCATCTACTTCCAGATGGGAAGCCGGATAATCTAATACTGCTGCCTCAGCAACGTTGATATACAAGGGTTCTTTTCCTTCTTTTTTAAGCATTAACGGAGACTGAACTGCATTTTTCACCAATGACTGAGAAGCGTTCGCATCGTAAGCTTTATCCCATTTTGAAGGGATTTCAGAAACTTTTGTTTCCTGATACTGGTATTCCTGAGAATCGTAGTCTGCTACCATCCACCATGCTTTCATGTCGGTAGGGAAATCGATTTCAGAGTCTTCTTCTCTGATAACGAAATAGTTCAGATTCTTTTGCTGAGGAAATTCATATCGGAATCCAAGACCATCGTTAAACAATCTGAATTTCACGACAATGCTTCTGTCTGTAGAAGCCTGATTCAGTGTAACAGCCAGTTCGTTGTACTGATTGATATAATTTTTCTTTTCTCCTAAAACCGGCTGCCAGGTTTCATTTTTGGAGTCTCTTTTTTCATCTGCCTTTACAAAACCGTTATTCAGGTCGTATTTTGCATCTTCTGGTTTGGCAATTTCAGAAGCGAATTTTATGGCTGTGTCTTTAAATAATCTCAATCCCAACTTAGAATCTTCAACTACTACCGCTCCGTTATACTTCAGGTTATAGTAAGGTACTCCTTCTTTCAGCTGAAAGTTCATTTCAAACTTCCCATCCGGAGATTTTAAAGATTGTGCTTTCACACCTGCGAACATCATTGAGAGCAAAAGCGCTCCAACTGTAATTTTCTTCATAATGACTATTTAATTAACTTAAAAATAGATAAAGTGCCGCGGTAAAGCAGCACTTTGCTTTATTTTAATTTGATTTACAATTTTGTAACGGTTAGCTTATAATATGCTGAATTGTGTAAATCCAGCTCAATTTTATAGTTACCCGCCTGTGAAACTTTATATCCGGAATCTCCTGTAACAGTTCCTTCGGTATTAAAATAAGTTTGCACTCCTTTTCCGGAGGTCAAGGTTTCATCATCTTTTTTAGGCTGGAATTTCAGAACCCAATCATCATTGGCTCTAAATTTAAATACACCTGTATTGCTTAATGCGATAGAATTAATCACAAAAGTCTTTGTTGCAGGATTGTATACAAAGTCAGTATCTGAACCCCATCCTGCAGGGGTTGCATCACCGATAACTCCAAAGTTTGCCGGCACAGAAGAGTAAGTATTCGCTGTCCAATTTACCTTAATATAATAGGTTCCTATTGCAGGGGCCTTTATATTTGATCCATCTAGTTTTAACTTTCCGGTATTGGTTCCATCGTCTCCTTTATTTCCAGGCCAATCCTGATTGATAGAAAATTTATATTTTCCATCATCATCACCAGAAACTGTATTGATCCAGATAAATCCTCTGTATTCATCATTTTTTCCCGGAGAAAACAAATTTGGAGAATTAGCCGGAGTCCAGTTTGCATACCCTGCTGCTCCCGCATATGCTCCCGGCACATTGATCTTAGGATATACCAGATCCGGGTTTGGTGTATAAGGAGTTACTTTGAGTGCAATTACATTGGAGTAAAAAGCTGCTGATCCTACGGAAGTTTTCAATCTTACCTCGATATCATTCACTACATCCGGTACAGCTCCAATAGAAAACATAGCTGCATTCATTGCTGCATGGGTAGCAGAGCCTGAAGTCATATCATTGGAGAAGTCAACGGCAGAGGTTTTTTTGAAACCATCACCCTTAATTCCAAATTCTATTTTCTGATTGGGAACGACTGCAATATTAAATGTTGGTTTTGTCCATGTAAAACTGATGACAGCACTATTGGCATTGAGCTCATTAAGAACAATTGCACTTTTATCAGCAGAAACTTTACCTGCAGAGGTTTCGTTGATAACAGCCTGATCCTCGTCTTTTTCACAGGAAATAACTAAAAGTCCTGTAAAAACTAAGGCTAATATTTTGAATAAATTTTTCATTTTCAACAGAATTTTAAATTAATACCCAGGATTCTGAATCAGGTTCGGATTTGCTACAATATCTTTAGCCGGTATTGGGAAAAGGTTTCTATAGCTTTCTACAGCTTTACCATCTTTCACATTTCCTTTCCATGGCCACACATAATCTCCTGTAGTAAATTTATTGAAACGAACAAGATCACTTCTTCTGGTTGTTTCCCAAGACAATTCTCTAGCTCTTTCATCTAAAATAAAATTAAGATTGATAGAAGATACGTCTCCGCTTGTATTTCCATACGCACGCTCTCTCAGCTGGTTAATATAACCAATTGCGGTAGCCTGATTTCCTCCAGCACCGCCTCTAAGCACCGCTTCCGAATACATCAGATAGATGTCTGCTAAACGATATAACGGAATATCAGCCTCAACCCAGTTGGTATGAGCTCCAGCAGAGCCATTGCTTTTAACATTTTTGAATTTGATAAAAGCATAACCATCCGTAAATGAACCTAAATCATTAATTTCCAAGTTCTGTCCTGTAGTAAAGAATCTTCCTCTTTTGTCACTTCCATTGGTAGGAAATAACCCTACAAATGATTTTGTAGTTCTTAAGCCACTCCATCCACCGTTCACTCCAAAGTCAACCGCTTTCATTTCTCCACCTATTGCAGCATGCACCAGGAAAGTCGTTCCACCGTTGGTTTGAGTATTGATTCCATCAAAGTTTACACTTAAAATCTGCTCCGGATTATTGATATTGTTATCCGCAAGGAATAGATCTTCGTACTTCGGCTTTAAGGAATAACCTGCTGCAATCACTTTGTTACAATAGGTGATACAATCTGTATTTCTCTGTGTTCCTGTGTATACTTCTGCATTTAAATATAATTTTGCCAACAATGACCATGCAGCGGCTTTATCTGCTCTTCCATACTCATTGGTTTTAGGGTCTTTTAATTCTCCTGCTACAGCAAGCAATTCAGATTCGATATAATTAAATAACGCTTTTCTTTCTATTCTTTTTGGCGGATTGATAGATCCCGGCAGATATGATTCATCTACAAAAGGCACATTTCCGAACATATCTATCGCATGATAATACGATTGTGCTCTTAGGAAACGGGCTTCTGCCCTCATTAATTTTGCCTGAGCAAGATTGTCTCCGGTAATATTATTGGCTGCTAATTTTTCATCCGTCACATTTCTCAAAAATTCATTACAAAAAGCAATTTCTGTATATACTCTATAATACATTGCCGCAATAAATTCATTGGAAGCATCCCATGTCATTTTGTGAAGGGTATGAAGGTTTCCATCGTTCCATCCAATAACTGCTTCATCAGTAGTCACCACGTTCAGGTTGTACAATAGTCTTGTATACTGGGAAAAACCACCATTGATTCCATTAATATCACTATCCGGCTGATCTCCGTCTCCACTTACCTGGCCTCCCATGGCAAGTCCTCCGTAAAGTTTTGCCAGAACATTTTTATAATTGGCAAAATCCTTATAAATACTGGCAGAAGTAACGTCTGTGATCGGTTCTCTTTCAAGATCTTTCACACAAGAAGCTGCCGTCAACAAAAATACTGCTGAAAGGGGCAATACTATATTTTTAAGTTTAATTCTATTTAGTTTCATTGAATTCTTATTTAAAATTGGAAGTTAAAGCCCAAAGAGTAAATCTTAGGCATTTGATAGTAACCGTTGTCTATTCCGCCAAAAACTTCAGGATCTACTCCAGAGTATTTAGTGATCACAAAAATATTCTGTGCCATGGCATATACTTTCAGATTACTTCCTTTAGTGAAAATTTCTCCGAAATTGTACCCGATATTAATATTATCTAATCTCAGGAATGAAGCATTCTCAACATAAATATCAGATTTATACTGAGGAACTCCGAATTGGTACTGAGGGGCAGTAGAGAATACATTCTGAAGGTATTCGTTTGTAGATGCAGACTGCAGTGAACTATTTGAAGCGGCATTATTATATACATAATTTCCTAATACTGCTCTTGCGCTCAATGCAAAATCCCAGTTCTTGTGAGATACTTTGGTAGAGAAACCTAAAATTGCATCAGGTGTCGTAGATTTGTAATAATACATATCTTTTGTATTGATTATTCCATCTCCATTTCTATCTACATAAGCACCATCAACTGGTTTTCCGTTCGTATCATATACCTGCTGGTATACCCAGAATGAATTAGGAGCATAGCCTACAGCATGAGCCTGGATTCTGTTCCCTGAACCTCCTTCAATTCCTCCGACTTCCATATTGAAAAACTCATCAGCTCTGTCTTTAAGCTTGGTGATAACCGGTTTGTAGTGAGTAGCATTAAAACTTACTTCCCAGGTTGTGTTCTGATTTTTCACCGGAATTACGGTAATACTTCCTTCAATCCCTTCATTTTTCATATCTCCAACGTTCTGCCAGCTTGCGTTACTTAAGCCCCCGGCAGGTTCATCGGCATATACAAGAAGGTCTTTCGTATCTTTTCTGAAGACATCTATTGAACCTGTAATTCTGTTTTTATTAAATCCAAAATCCAATCCTAAGTTTTTGGTCGTTGTTGTCTCCCAGGTAAGATTTGGGTTGTAGTTAGCAGGTCTGAACATAAAATAGAATTCATTTCCGAACTGATACCCTGCTCCCTGATAACTTGGATTGTAGGCTGCAAAAGCTGGGTAATTATTAGGTTTATTACCATTCAATGCTGGCAATTCCTGCTGACCCGTTTTCCCCCATCCTGCTCTCAGCTTTAAAGTGCTGATTGAGGATATATTTTTGATAAAGTTTTCTTCGTTAAGCTTCCATGCCAAAGAAACTCCCGGGAAAACACCCCATACATTATCTCTGGTTCCGTTAAAGAATCTTGAAGAACCATCTTTACGAACTGATCCTGAAATAACATATTTATTAGCTATCGTAAAAATAGCTCTTCCATAAAATGAGATCAAGGTATTTTGAGTTTCAAAATTCAAATCCTGCGAATTAATCCCCGTCCCTCTATAAGTTACAGCTCCGGGAAGTGAAATGTTAAAATCCTGATAAGCATACCCTGCAGTAATATCTACACCTGTATTGATCGCACTGATTGTCTTCACATAATTAAAATAGGTTTCCAAAAGCTTGTTTTTCTTTTCCATCGAATAGAAATTTGAGCTTCCTTTATCTTCAAAACCTGGTCTTAAATTAGCATTCTTAAATTTGTGTCCGTCACTTTTTGTGTAGTCATAACCAGCATTTACATTGAAATGCAGGTCCGGAAGAAAGTGAAATTTATAGTCTAACTGAATATTCCCCAATCCTCTGAGTACAGAAGAGACATCCCTTACCCCATTGATCATCCCAAGCGGATTTGAATTGGCATTCACATTATATCCTGTTGCAGATCCAGAATCCAGCCATTCATAATACCCTCCATAATTGGAATTTCCTGAATATACGGGTTGTGTAGGATCAAAATAGGTCGCTGCCTTGATCACTCCACCGTCTACAAATCTATTATCTGTAAATGTTCCTTTTGCATTCACATTCACTGATAAATGATTGTCAAAGAATTTGGGATTTAAATTCAATCCCACAGAAGTTCTGCGGAAAGAATTTGATTTTACAATACCATTCTGCTCATTATAGCCTAATGATAAACGATATGGCAAACCTTTAATACCTCCTGAAAGAGCAACGTTATTATCTGTACCCCACGCTGCCTGGTAAATTTGATCCTGCCAGTCGGTATTGGCATTTCCAAGTTTGGTTTTATAACCTGCAGGAGCATATGTATTCACAAAATCTCTAAATTCCTGAGCATTTAATACATCTACCTTACCCATTTTAGTGGAAACAGATGTCACTGTTGAGAAGTTTAGTTTAAATTTTCCGGCTGTTCCCTTCTTGGTTGTAATAAGGATAACACCATTAGAAGCTCTGTTACCATAAATGGCAGTAGCAGAAGCATCTTTCAGGATATCAAATGTTTCAATATCATTTGGATTAATTAAGGATAAAGGATCAGAAACACCATTCATACCTACGAAATCCTGAGGAACTCCATCAATTACAATTAAAGGCGAGTTTTCTCCACTTAAAGAAGAGGTCCCCCTGATTCTGATCTTTGTTCCGGAACCCGGTGCCCCACTGTTGTTGGTAATCTGAACCCCTGGTGTTTTACCCTGGATCAGCTGTCCGGCGGAAGTAGCTCCTCCGTTGAAATCTTTTGCTGTGACAGAGGTTATAGAACCGGTAAGGTCAGATTTTTTCTGTTTTCCATATCCGATCAAAACCACCTCTTCAATCTTCTTCTCCTGAGGAAGAGAATCTTTTTTCTGCGCGTGCATTACTGTACTGGCCAATAAAAAAGCGGGCGCGATTTTTAATACTGTTGTAAAGTTCTTCACAATCATATTCTTTTATAGTTTCGTTTTTTCAGTCATTTTTTGGCTTGGAGCCAGACTCGCAATTTATAAAAAAATTAGAATTATCATAAATTTAATATAATTTTAGTTAATTTTATGTATATTACGAAACCGATTTTAGTTAGTTTTTTAAAATCCAATATTTTACAGCGACTTATGCAATGCATAACATTTGTTTTAAATTAACAATATGTTAAACATTTGTTTAACTTTATTTCACATCGAACCTTTAGAAATTGCATAATTGATCATAATAACACCGTCAATAGCGGTATTCAGCAGATAATCCTTATCTTTGCAGTCAAAACTTTACTATAAATGTCAAACAGAAAGATGATTACGGCAGCTTTGCCTTATGCAAACGGGCCGGTTCATATAGGACATTTGGCAGGTGTTTATATTCCTGCGGATGTTTACGCAAGATTTCAGAGAAGATTAGGAAAAGATGTAGCGTTTATCTGTGGTTCGGATGAGCACGGAATTCCTATTACGATAAGAGCTAAAAAAGAAGGAGTTACTCCTCAGGATATCGTTGACAAATATCACGGGATCATAAAAAAATCTTTTGCTGATCTGGGAATTTCATTTGATGAATATTCAAGAACGACGTCTAAAAACCATTACGAAACCAGTCAGGATTTCTTCAAGGTTTTATACGAAAAAGGAAAATTCACAGAAGAAGTTTCTGAGCAGTATTTTGATGAGCAGGCAGGAGAATTCCTTGCTGACCGTTATATTGTAGGAACGTGTCCTAATTGTGGTAACGAAAATGCTTACGGTGACCAGTGTGAGAAATGTGGTTCTACCCTATCTCCTTCAGAGCTGATCAATCCGAAATCAATGCTTAGCGGAAATGTTCCTATCCTTAAAGAAACAAAAAACTGGTATCTGCCTTTAAATGAATATGAAGATTTTTTAAATGAGTGGATCATTGAAGGCCATAAAGATGACTGGAAACCCAACGTATACGGACAGGTTAAATCTTGGCTGAATGACGGCCTTAAGCCTCGTGCCATGACCAGAGATCTGAACTGGGGAGTTCCGGTTCCACTTCCAAATGCAGATGGGAAAGTATTGTACGTATGGTTCGATGCGCCTATCGGTTATATCTCTTTCACTAAAGAATGGGCAGAGAAAAACGGAAAAGACTGGAAAGATTACTGGCAGAGTGAAAACAGTGACCTGGTACATTTTATCGGAAAAGATAATATTGTATTCCACTGTATTATTTTCCCGGCAATGATGAAGGCTCACGGAGATTATATTATGCCTAAAAATGTTCCTGCTTTTGAATTCCTGAACCTGGAGAACGATAAGATCTCGACTTCAAGAAACTGGGCAGTATGGGCTCATGAATATGTAGAAGATTTTCCTGGACAGCAGGATGTTTTAAGATATGCTCTTCTTTCCTCAGCTCCGGAAACTAAAGACAACAACTTTACATGGAAGGATTTCCAGACTAAGAATAATTCTGAGTTGGTAAATATTTTTGGTAACTTCATCAATCGTGTCGCTGTTTTAATTAATAAATTCTTTGAGGGCAAAGTTCCTGAAGGAGATATTAATGCCCCTGAACTTGAACAGATTGGTAAAAGCGCAACTGAAATAAGAAATTATTTAGACAACTATGAATTTAGAAATGCCTTAACAGCTTTCATGAATTTAGCAAGATTTGGAAATGGTTATCTTCAAAACGAAGAGCCATGGAAAACTTTTGAAAATGATCTAGAAAAAACAAAGAACACATTATTTATCGGAGCTCAAATTGCAGTTGCATTAGGAAATTTAGCAGAGCCATTCCTTCCTTTTACAGCTCAAAAAATCTACGATATATTCAATGTTAGTCAATCAGATTGGACTACTGTTGAAAACTCAAAAGTTTTAATTGAAGCAGGACATAAAATAGTTGAAAAGGCGCCTCTTATTTATTCTAAAATTGAGGACAGCGTAATTGATACTCAGATCCAAAAGCTGGAAGATACAAAACAAAACAATAAAAAAACAAACCCTAACGCAAACCCTATGAAAGAAGAGATCACATTTGATGACTTTACTAAAATAGACCTTAGAACAGCAACTATTATAGAAGCTGAAAAAGTAGAAAAAGCAGATAAATTATTAAAACTTACTGTAGATACAGGAGTAGATGTAAGAACTGTTGTTTCTGGTATTGCAGAAAGTTTCACTCCTGAGGAATTAATCGGGAAGCAGGTAATGATCCTTCTGAACCTTGCTCCAAGAAAAATCAGAGGAATTGAATCTCAAGGAATGTTATTATTAACGACAAAACCAGACGGAAAATTATCTTTCGTAACACCGGACGACAACAATGTTGAGAACGGTATTGAGATTGGATAAATATTATCATTGTCTATGAAAAAAATAGTGTTTTCATTATTTGTTTTGGGTACATCTATATTAAGTGCTCAAAAACGGGAATACCTTCCGATCAACACTGATAAAAATGGTGTTAAATGGAGTTATTCATTTGATAAAAAAACTAACGATGGGTTTTATTCTTGGGTCAAAGTTGATTATACAGAAAAACAGGACCCACTAATGGAATCTAATGAATATTTTATAGAATTCAAATGCTCTGATAAAACAATGTCTGACCAGATCGTTCAAATCAACTACAGAGATCAGGAACATCAAATTGATAATAAGAAAATGCCATTCAGATCAATTTCAGAAAACAGCATGTTTTATTCATTAATAAAAAAATACTGTAAATAAAAAAGACCGTCTTAATGACGGTCTTTTTTATTTGATCAAATATATTTCTGTACCATTATGTATATATTTGCAGTCTGATGAAAGTCAATAGAAGTGTTTTAAGAAAACTCTCCAACAAAGAATTGGAGGCATATTTACAGGAAGGAAATCGTTTCGTACCGGATGCTGTTCAGATGACATTTGAAATTCTGGAAGAAAGAGGCCGTGTTTTCAGTGAGCAGGAAAAAACAGCTGTTCAGCAATTGATTCAAAATAAAAAGGAAAAAGAGCAGGCAAAACTTACAGAGGAGGTGGAAGTCTGGAAAGATCATGTTACAGAAGATCCCAATGCCGTCAAACTCCATTCAAGAATTGCGATTCTTGTAGTCAGTGTTTTCTTCGGCACCATTCCCGGAGCAATTCTACTTTTTCTGAATTTAATACAATTAAAAAAGTATCCTGCAGCCATCTTGGCACTGATCTATGGATTTCTTTTTTTCACGGTGCAAAAATATGTTCTGTTGTCCCATTTTGATCCCAATTCAGTCTCACGGTTGAGCCCGGAAATAGGCATTATAGCCGTAGGAGCACTTGGATTATTGGTTATTTGGGTTGTAGCTACTCCAAAAAAGTTGCCTTACCGCCAGAAGTCCTATATTCTTCCCGTGATTTTATGTATTGCAAGCGCTGTTCTGATGTATTTTTATTTTCAGGAATGGTTTTCTTACTATCCGTTGGCAAGAACCATCCATCTATTCAGACAATGGTAAGGAGCTTTTTCCCGCTATCCACTTTTACTCCTCGCACCTGACTCCCAACCCGGAGCATAAGCGCCGAAGAATCCCAACCGCATGCTGCGGGGTAACCGTTATTATCGGGGCTAGATAGTAGAAGCACAAAAAAAGTCATCCCGGTTTACAGAATGACAATATATAAATTCATGAGATTGCTTCGCTTGAGCTCGCAATCACTTGCTGTACATTATTTCTTAGTCAGTTTTGCTAAATAAGAATCTTCATCCTTCAAAACTTTTTTTATTTTGAAACCATTGTTTTCAGCTGCATTCTTCAAGGTATTGAAGTCAAGGTACAGCCAGGTGATGGGTTCCTCAGATTCTCCTTTGTAATGCACCACATACTCCAGTTCTCCATAATATCCTCCGGCAGGAATATAGACTCCTCCGTCTTTATCACGGTCAAACATATAAAGAATATCTGTACTGTCAATCAGAACCTGTCCTTTATCATTTAATAAAGTATGTAATTTCTGAAGATAGGTATCAATTTTAGCAAGGCTTTCAAAAACACCGGTACCGTTCATCAGCAATAAAAGGGTGTCGAAAGTCTCCCCGGAAAAATCAAGCATATTTTCACAAACTGCTTTTTTAATTCCTCTCAGCTGACAAACCTCAACGGATTTTGGTGAAATATCCAATGCAGTCACATCAAGATTTCTTTCATTTTGAAGATATAAAGAATGAGAACCTGCACCGGCACCAATATCCAGAACTTTTCCTTCGGATAACTGCAGTGCTTTCTGCTCAATATCATTCATTTCTTCAAAATCTCTGAATAAATAATCCACCGGAAGTTCATCCAGCTCAGAAATTGATGTTTCAGTCTGCAGATTTTCCGGATTTTCATTGTGGTAATAATCCCAGATCGCTCTGCCCATTAAATCTTTCATAGCTGCAAAGATACGGCTTAGGGGTACAAAGTTCAAAGTTTTCAGGTTAATGTTTCGGATTACGGGTTACGAGTTACGGGATTGTTGTTGCGAGTTACTATTATCTAGTTTCTTTTTGCTGCTGGTCTTATTAGATTGTCATTATCCTGGTTCTTGAATCTAAAATCTCATCTCTCCATTAATATTAGACTGAGTATTTTCCCTACTACCTACTCCTACTACCTGCTACCTGCCACCCTTTATCTGCTACCTGCCACCTACTCCATCGAATCCTTCTCACTATGTCTGTCTGCCTGCGATTCATTCTCCGCTACACCTGCTTTCCAGTAAGAATAAGCGTAAAGCTCTTGCGAAGTCCAGCTTTTCTCTTTTCTCAGATAGGTTCGGATTTCTTTTACGTTTGAAAATTCACAGGCGACATAGCCAAATTTGGTAATCTCAGGAATATCAATACTTTTTACAACATTGGCAATTTCACTGCTGATCTGAGGGTGGGCATTGTGCAGCCATTTAAAATCAATTTGAGCTTTGGTTTCAAGCAGTTGCTCGTCTTCTTTTCCATGAACTTCAATAATACAGGTTCCTTTTGCCGTCTCAGGAAGCGTTTCCAAAATAGCACTGATCACCGGAATGGCTGTAGCGTCTCCTACTAACAGATACCAATCTGCTGTTGGATACAATTCTTTACCTTCCAAACGCATCATCACCCCCAGTTTTGAACCTGCTTCAGCCTCTCTCACCCATTTAGAGGCAGGACCTCCGTCCCCATGGTCTACAAAATCGATAATTAATTCATTTTTTTCCAGATCAATTCCCCGGTGTGTATAAGTTCTGATGGCTGGAGCGACCTCTTTAGGCGGATACACCCACTGATGATTTTCATCCAGCGTCGGAAAATGAATTTCGTTCAAACCAGCCGGAGGGACTGCAATTTTATTATTGTCACCCACCACGGTATTTTTGAATACCTGAACTTCAGGTGAATATAAATACACTCTGATAAAGTGGTCAGTAATATATTCTTTTCTGGTTACTTCGGCAACGATCTGCCCTGTTGAAATTTTAGCCATAATTGATTTTTTTAAAGTTAAAATCCGGTTTCCGATCGATCTGAGAAACCGGATTTGAAATACAATATGTTTTCAGATCAAGGCACTTTTACCTTCATCTTATTTTTAAAATTCAAAAGTGTAAGAAAGATTGAATGTTCTTCCTCTTCCTTTATAATTGAACAGATCCGGAAGTCCATACGTAGAATATAAAACCTGGGAACGCTTGCTCCAAATAGTTTGATAATCCGTATTGAACAGGTTCTGGATTCCCAGATTGAATTTCCCCCAACTGAATTTATATCCCATCATAAAGTCTGAAGTATTGTAGCCTTCCACCACATTATTAAGTTCGTCTTTCTGCTTGAAGTTCTGTAATGACTGGAATCTGAATGACCAGTTTTTGATGTTATACCCGATATAGGTCACCAATTTTGACGGCGAAGCATTATAAATCTCCTGTTTCTGCCATTCTCCCTTATTATCTACCTCAGATTTGATCAAAAGTCCGCTTGCTCCGAAATATACCCCATTGTTTAAAGCATAGGAAACCTCAGCTTCGATTCCCATATTTCTTAATTTCAAATCATTCACAAGAATTTGGAAGGTCTTCTTATCCACGGCAACCGTTTTATCAGAATTACTCAGGAACCCGGCAATCTGAGCTCTTAAACCTCCTCTGTTGACACGGTATCCTACTTCAAACTGATTGGTTTTGATGGCTTGCAGGGGTTGTTCTTTTACATTGATACTGGAGACTACATCCCAGTTTGTTCCCACCAGTTTATACTGACCAATCCCATAAAACTTAGCAGGATCTGCTAAACTTGCTCCCTGGGAAAAGGTTCCCCAAACCTGATGCTGTTCATTGAATTTATATAATAGCCCCGCATTCGCCAGGGTCACATTATAAGAACTTTCACCTCCGGGAATTGCCGATGCTGAACTTCCATAGCCCATGGCAACTTGTGTCTGCTGTTCTGAACCGACAAAATCATCCATTTTCACATTGATATGCTGATAACGGATCCCTGCATTCAATTGAAGTTTTGGAAGAATATTATATTTTGCCTGAACATATCCTGCGTAGCTCTGTGAGTGGTTAGTAGGATATCTTCCCAGACTGTATTTTGTTTCATTGACTAAACCTCCGCTGGACATTGTCTTCGCAATATCATAGACAGATTGTGCTCCCTCAAATTTTTCAAAATCAAAATCTGCTCCATAAGTAACATTCAGTCCTCTCCATGATTTTGACAATAAAGCCTTAACCCCTGAATAATATGTATCCTGCTGAGAAGAGGACATATAAGGTATTTTCCCTGTCTGCAGAGTAACATTACCCGGGAATGGATAAAATCCTAACTTTTCACCACGGGTAGCCAACTGCACATACAGATCCTGGCCGCCCAAAATTCCGTTTCCGGTATAGGCTACCGTAGCCATATAACGTTCTGTTCCTACATTTTTATCGGAAGAAAAACCATCTCTCATTTGTAGCAATGAAGCATTTTTTGTCGTGAATGCACTTAGATTTTCACCCAAGAATAAACTTCTGTCTCCGTTAAACTTAGAGTTGTAATACTGAAGGGAAGCTGTTATTTTATGCTTATTGTTAAACTGATATCCTCCTGTAGCCAAAATGTCAATCGACTGGTTGTACTGAAGGTCAGTTTGTGTAATATCTGTAAAAAGCTGTTTCTGGTCTGCTCCATACACTCCACCGTTCTGCTGGTAAGCAACTCCCAGTCTTCCGAAGAACTTATCTCCTTTGGCAGCTATGGATTGAGCGGCACGGAAATCATGATCATCTTTGCCCATAAATCCTGTACGCACCCCCAATTCTGTTTCTCCACTAATCCCTTTTTTGGAAGGTATTTTGGTTATAATATTGATAATACCACCGGTAGCATTTCCTCCATAAATTGAACTTGCTCCGGAAAGGACTTCGATTCTTTCGATATTAAAAGGATCAATAGCATCCAATTGACGGCTGATAGAACGGATACTGTTTAGAGAAACTCCGTCGATCATCACCAACGCAGAGCGTCCTCTCATATTCTGTCCGTAATTGGTTCTTCCCTGGGGACCAATATCCATAGAAGGAATCAGAATCGACAACATTTCTTTGATAGGAACCCCGCTTTTAGCCTGTTCCTGAATTTTTTCTTTCTGTACTACCCAGACTGTTCCCGGAATTTCAGAGATTTTTGTGGGCTTTCTGGAAGCTACGATCACCACATCGTCAATACCTTTAGAGGCAATAGAATCTTTAGCGGTCTGGGAAAATAGTAATCCCGAAGCCAACAGACCTATGAATGCATACTGCTTTTTCATTCTTTCTACTCAAAGTTTTATAATCTCACAAAGTTAATCCTTATTTAGAAAGAATAAAAATAACAAGATATGAGATTTTCCCTTTTTTAGATGGAAGTTTGAAGAAGGGAGCTGGAAGTTATTGATGATCTGTAATCAATACAAGTTATAATAACTTCTTTTGAAGTAAAGGCTTGAAATAAAACAAATAGCTATAAACCGTCTTTCATTACTTCCCTCTTCCAGCATCCAGCTTCCCCCATTAAAAAGCGTAAAATCCCGGCCCACGAAAGACCAGGATTCTACTAGTGAAAAACAAGGTATCTTTATACTGCAGGACCTGCAGCATCTTTTATCTCTTCTAATAATTGTTTCCGTTCGCGCAGTCTTCTTCTTGCAATGACGGATTTACCGCCCAGAACTCTTACAAATCTGAAATACTGAAAGCGTTTTGCTCCAAAGTGATGCGTGGCAACATAAATCAGCACTCCAAATCCGACTAAAATAATATATCCGAATATCTTTTTGCTCGCTATGATAATGGCATTAAGCTGAATGGCTTTCATATTAGCCGCTACATTCTGAGGCGTAACGGTCATTCCGTCCATATAAACAGCCAGATCACCTATTGCTGTAATCTGGAAACGATATTGAAACCATGAGTACAGTGTTGAAAAAATTCCAACGGCAAGGAAAGTTCTCCAGACCAATACAAGTCCGATCGCCGCAAGCATTTCATCCATTTCAAGCTTATCCAGAGTATAAAACCATACAGAGATAAACAGTGAACACATGCCGTAGCCTTTTAAAAACATAGGCAGGTACCAGTTGTCATAACTGAACTCCAATACCATAGAAAAATACATAATAATGGCGTATCCGATCATTGCTGCAAAACCGGAAAAAATATACATTTTCAAAGGTTTTTCTTTTTTGAACCAGAAAATGGCGATGACTCCAGCCAGAATAATTCCGGGAATCATCAGTAAGCTCAGTCTTGTATTCGTCAATTGATCATAACCCAGAACCCCCACTGCAAAAGTATTCTGAATAGAAGCGGTTCCCAGGAACATTCCAAGCCAAAAAAGCATAAACAAACCGTGCTGTACATTGTTTTTTGTGAAAATTTTGAATGAAAGGTACGGTCGTTTTAATGTCAACTGACGGATAGAAAGCAGTGCGAAGCTCACAAAAGCAGTAATGCTAGCATAGATGATATTCTTTGAATTGAACCAATCCTGCTGTCTTCCAAACGAATATACATACGCCGAAAACATAAAAGTGGAAATGAAAAGCAAAATACTTAACCAATCAATATAATGCAGCGGAACCTTTAACGCAAAATATTTATCATGCATAAAAATCCAGTGTATCAATGCCAGTATAAAGCATAAAACGGCTGTAAACAGGTAAAACTGCTGCCAGTTGTAAAGAAGGGCAAATTCTGCGGCATAATAGGTAGCCACCTGATTCATCACCAGAACGAAAGTATAGAAAGCTCCATAAAATATCCCGCGGTTTCCAATCATGACCATCAGGGGAAGAAACAATTCTATGGTGACCATCATCTTCATAAAACCAATCAATAAGGAGGTAGCTATGAAGACCGCTGGCTGTAAAGTGGTCCCGTTCACATAGCTGAGCAGTCCTAAAAGTACCAGAAGGAGAACCAGCTTGTCCCTTACTTTGAACCTCATTTTGATTCTGATGACCACAGGCATACAGGCTCCCATCCCAATGGTAGTGGCATAGTTGGCCCACATAAAATATTCTGTCATGGCACCGGTACCACTTGCCAGAGAACTGATATTCCCTGTATACACCCCACCAATAGGCATTACCACAGCAAGCAGTAATACAATCAGCAGCAGCTGTACGGGTTTTGGTACCCAATCGCTATATAATCCTTTGTTGTACATGATTAATTTAGAAGTTAGAGGTTAGAAACTAGAAGTTAGTGGCTGAAAGTTTTCAGCTTAACGTCCGTATTTTCCAATCTTTTAATCTTTCAATGATTAAATCTTTTAATTACTGGCCGATATTCACATTCATATTCATTCCTGCGCTCAGTTTATCCAGATCTTCTTTTTTATTGGAAGCGGTGAATTCTATTCTTACAGGAATTCTCTGTTGTACTTTGATGAAGTTTCCGGTGGAATTGTCAGTCGGTACGCTTGAATATCTTGATCCGGTAGCCGCAGAAACGGCTGTTACGACTCCCTCGAATTTCTGTCCTCCTAAAGCATCGGCTGTCATTGCTATTTTTTCTCCTACTTTAATATTTGGCATCTGGCTTTCCAGGAAATTGGCTGTTACCCATTTCTGACCGTTCAGAACAATGGTAGCAACCTGCTGTCCCGGCTGGATCAGCTGACCTTCAGAGATGGTTCTTCTTCCCATCACTCCATCATAAGGCGCTGTGATCACCGTATACGAAAGATTTATTTTCGCCATATCCAAAGCAGATTTTGTTCTTTTGATCTCTGCATCATTGATTCCCAATTTGCTTTTCACTTCGGTAGTGGAAAGATTTGCCGACTGCTTTTGATTCACTAATGTTTCATAAGCAGCCTTTTGAGCATCATATTCTGTTTTTATCTGATCGTACTGTTGTCTTGTTACTGCTTCAGCTGCTAAAAGGTTTTTATATCGATTTAAATTCTGCTCCGCATTCCACAATCTGGCTTTTGCTCCGGCAATATTAGACTGCATAACGTTGATGTTATTGGAAACCGTGTTCACAGAGGAACTGGTGGCCGTTTTCTGAGCCATGGCATTCTGATAAGCAGCGTCAGCCTGTCCTAACTGGGTAATGATTTCGCGGTCATCAAGAATAACCAGTGTATCTCCTTTTTTTACATGCTGGTGTTCAATAAATTTAATTTCTTTGATATAAGCAGACACTCTGGTATTAATTGGATTAATAAATTCCTCTACCTGTGCTGCTTCTGTATAGGTTTTGCTTCCGATATGAAAATATTCACGGATCAACCAGAATAATCCGAAACCGATCACCAAAAAAACGATGATATTGGAGATGATGGCTCTGATTTTATTGGTTTTATTTTTCTTTTTCTTGTTTTCAGCAGTGGATGCTGCCGGAGCTGTCGTTGTATTTTGAGTGGTTTGTCCCTTGTTTTCCATTGTGTTGATTTTCAGTTTTAAAAATTAAAGTGTTCCTGTAGATTTCAAAAGGTTGTAATACTGATACAAAACATTGATTTCAGCGTTGGCATAATCAAGTTCTGACTGTAGTTTCTGGTTTTGGGCATCAATCATTTCTGCCTGTACTGCCAGTTGGTTCAGATATTTGGCTTCCGTAATCTTATAGTTTTCTTCTGCCAGTCTTTTGGAATCATTCAGGATATCCGCCTGCTGAATCGCTTCCTGATATTTTGTATAGGCTGCATTCACTCCCATATCTACGTTCTGCTGTACCAGAGTCATTGCATCATTCGCCTGATTTTTTTGCAGGGTTCCTAATTTTACTTTTTCTTTCGTTTTATACAGGGTATCTATATTATAACTCAAAGAAACACCGGTCTGCCAGCCTCCTGAATACATATCCAAAACAGGGTTTCTTGTTGTGATAGGTCTTTGCAGAGTATATCCTCCAAATCCGGCTACAGTAGGCGCATTATCTGTTTTTATAATCTCAATATTTTTATCGGCAACATCTATGTTTTTCTTGGCAGATTTTAGCAATGGGCTGCTTTCATGAGCAAGATTGGTATAGTAATCTATCCCTATTCCTGCTTCTTTATTGTTTAAAGTTTCAGTAGGAACAATTTCTGTGTCAGAGGATAAACCTAGCGCGATATTTAAATTATAATTAAGTATTTTTTTATTATTTGAAAGGGTCAAAATTCCCTGATCCAGGTTTTTGATAGCCAGCTCTCCACGAATCACTTCATTTCTGGTTACCATCCCCTGCTGGTAGAACTTCTGGATATTTTTAAGACGTTCCTGTGCCAGCTTTTTATTATTCTGAAACACATCTTCCTGGTTGATGATTTTATAGACATCCAGATAATTGGAAATCACTAAAAATTTTACCTCCTGCTTATTTTTCTCCAAGTCCAGTTCGGAAAGCTGCTCACGAAGCCCTGCCATTTCAATCGATTTGTTCACCAATCCACCTTTGAAGATCAGCTGTGTTGCCTGTACAGCATAAGAACTTCCATAATGCGGCATAGGAACTGTTGTAGAGTTTGAAAAATCCTTATCGATTGCTACCGCGTCTCCTAAATAGAACTGACTTGTAGAAGCTGTGATAGTGGGCAGTTTCTGAAGTTTAGCAACATTTGTGCTTTGTTTTGCAATACCAATGTTCTGTGCGGAAACTTTAAGCTGCTGATGATTCTGAACAGCGAGTTCCGCCACCTCACCTGCGGTCATCTGCTTGATCTGTTGTGAAAAAAACAGCGCAGGAAAAGCTGCTATCAAAACGGATAGTGCTGTTTTTATTTTCTTTGTCATTTTACCTTGTTTTACAGAAGCAAAGTTATAACAACAACAAAATCAATCAAATGTTTGATTTCGGGAAAAAGATGTTCAAATGTAAGATTTTAGTTTTCAAACTGATGCCTGTACTGTGTAGGGCTTACTTCAATATGTTTCTTGAAAAAGTGAGAAAATGAGTATTGATCGCTAAATCCGAGAATAGAAGAAATCTCTGAAACGGGTTTGCTAGAAGAGTTTAAGAGTACTTTAGCCTCATTGATGACAATTAAAGCAATGACCTGACTAGCAGACTTGCCTGTGATGGTCTTCACAACGGAAGAAAGATGTCTGGTTGTAATTGATTGTCTTTCGGCGTAAAACTCGACCGCCCTTTCTGTAAGATGATGTTCTGCAATATCAGTAAGAAACACAAACACGATTTCTTCCTGCCTGGACATCTGATTCATAGAGCTGTTATCTTCCTTGGAAATAATGCCCGCCATCTGATAGCAGAAAACAGAGAAAAGATGCTCCACCATTTCTTTCTTATAGAGCATTTCGGTCTCAGAATCCAGAATATATTTCAGGAAATTGACACTTTTCCAGACAACTTCCATTTCGTCCTCAGGAAAAGGAACGCCTTTGTTCATCTGCTGTCTGAAATAACGATAGGTAATCAAACGGTTAAACTTCAATGATAAAGCCGAAATAAATTCTCTTTTATAAGAAACCATCCGGGACTGAAAATCGTCTGTCACAGAAACCACTTCATAAATGGTCTGCGGATCGGTCACCATAAACATATTGGCAGAAACTTCCAGGTCACTGAAATGCTGACGAAGTTTTATTGTTCCTGATTTAATAAAAATAAAAGCAGGATTATCGGGACGGAAAGGCTTATCGACAGCAATTCTCTCGAAAATATTACGTTCCGTAAAAATATCGACTCCGAATTTTTCTAGGGCAGACATAAGACAAATGTAAGCAATCTTACCAGTGATTACAAAATTTTATTATTTTAGCGTTAATCCAATTCCCTGTCAGTATGAGAAAGGTTGATCTATTATTTGCAGAATACAGTAAAAGCCATAGAAACGCGGCCAACAAGTTCATTCACTGGATTTGTGTGCCTTTAATTTTCTGGACAATTTTGGGCTTTGCTTCCCTGATTCCGTCTCCTCATTTCTGTGCTTCCTACTTTGGATGTATGAGCATCATAAGCCTTTTTGTGATTGTTTTGATCACTTTATTCTATATCAGACTTTCTCTTTTGATCGCCATCGTAATGATTGTTGTCATGCTTCTATTGGAACACTTCATTTATCTCACCAATATCAGTTTCGGAAAGCAGTCCTGGATGGTTTATCTTTCTGTTTTCGTTATTACCTGGATTTTCCAATTTATAGGTCATAAAATTGAAGGAAAAAAGCCTTCTTTTCTCAGAGATCTACAGTTTCTTCTGATAGGACCGATTTGGCTTTTAGGTTTTATTCTTAAGAAGATCGGGATCAAATATTAATCTTCCAAAGCATACACCGCAAAGCTTGCCAGCCAATGATCTCCTCCATAATTTCCCTGGAATAATAAAGGTAATCCGTTGGCAAGAAATACATCTGCTTTTTTCTGAAAGTCTTTCTTTAGTGGATGATTCGCAGGAAGGGCCTTCGAGATCCCTTTCATACACCATGCTTTAGAGAAAGAAAGTCCTACTAAATGAACGGTCTGATAATCGCTAAGATCACTTACCACAGGGATTTTCTCAATATTTTCGAGACTTCTTTTTTCGTAGAAATTATTCAACCAGCCTATAAATTCTTTTTGAGGAAGAACTCTACGCATCAGATCTGCAATTTCAAGACTTGGCGAAAAGAAATCCGAACCATCAGGTTCCAGATACGCTGGTGTTTTCTGATCTTTCAGGAAAAAATATTTCGCCTTTTCGATCAATTGAGTTTCAAATTCTTTGTCTTTATTGGCTCGTGCCCAATCTATTGCAAAAGCCATTGCGAAAGCTGTATTGGGGTGAACTCCTGTTCTGTTCGGATAGGTCTGTTTTGGAAGATAAACCTTCCACGACTTAAGGATCTGATCAGTGAGTGGCTTTAGGTTCTGATGCCATATTTTAGCTTTTGGATGATCCCAATTAGTCAGTTCTTCATCCAGTTTTAATATCCATGCCCAGCCGTAGGTTCTTTCGAAAGTTCCTGTCAGCTGATATTTAGTAAAATAATCTGCTTCTGTCTGTAGTTTTTCTTTCTGAAATGATTCATCCAGAATTTTTTCAATCTCTTTGGCACTAGACAGATTGGGTTTTGTTTTCAAAAGTCTTGCAAGCATCCAATGTCCATGAACAGAGCTATGCCAGTCGAAACATCCATAAAAACTGGGGTGAAGAGCTTTAGGAGTCAAAGGAACTTCGCCTGCATTATTGATGATATGAGCTGTTTTATTCGGATATTCCTGATTGATACAGTGAAGAGGTTTATCGGACAATTTCATGGCCATCTCATCTGTAAGTTTCGGAGCTTCCTGGGCATACATCAGAAATGGTGAAAACACAAATGCTAAAAGACTTTTTTTCATGAATTAAAAATAGAAATAATTTATAGTCTCAGCAATTTTTCAGGCTGGTTTTAAAACTATTTATGGAATTAGCATTCAATATTCTTTTGTTTTACATTTTAATCATTTTTACAAATGACCATTTTTGAGCACACTTTTTGATCATATCCCTAAAAAACTAACATACCCATGAAAAACATTATTCTCCTATTATCAGGTCTTATTCTGATCAACTGCAGCAAATCAGGTGGTGAAAAACAGGAAGTGAAAGCCGACCTAGCGGAAGTTCTAACCGAAGATAAAACACCTTCTTCTTCACCTGCTCCTATGCCTCCACCGCTTTCTATTTCTGAGAAGGTAGCCTCCGATGAAAATGGAACCAACAAGGAAGTTTATACTCCAAAGAAAACAGATACGATCTCCAAAAAAATCATCAAAAACGGAGATATGAAGATTCAGGTGGGTGATATTAAAAAAACACAGAACCAGGTGAATGAGATCATCAAGAAAAACAATGCTTATATCCAAAAGGAAGAGTTTCAAAATACGGATATGGATGATAACCTTACTCTGATTATCCGTGTACCCCATAAAAACTTCGATGCATTGATCAGCTCATTTTCAAACGGAGTAGGATCTGTTTTGTCTAAAAATATTTCATCCAATGATGTGACAGAGGAATATACCGATGTGGCCATTAAACTGGCCAATAAAAAAATATATCTTGAAAAATACAGGGATATGCTTAAAAGTGCTGCGACCACGAAAGATATGCTGGAAATTCAGGAAAATATCCGGGAGCTTGAAGATGAGATTGATGTGGCTGAAGGCAGGCTTCGTTTTATTGATGACCGCGTGAATTACAGCACCCTGAACCTGAACTTATATAAAGAGAAAGTGAGAAGTTCAGCTACTTCAAAAATCGGTTTTGGAAGCCGCTTTATTGACTCTCTGACTGAAGGCTGGAATAGTTTTGTAAGTTTTCTGCTGGGCATGGTTTCATTATGGCCGTTCTTTTTAATCATTCCATTTATTGTGTTCTTTTGGAGGAAATGGAAATCTGGAAAAAAAGATAAAAATTAATTGATTAAAAAATCCGGGCATCTTCGATGCCCGGATTTCTACTGCATTATCAACAATTTAATTGTACTGTTTCCAGTATGACGTTAAGAACAAAAATAATGCAATAGCCGTGTTAAGGGCTGTTAAATATTTTTATTGGAAAAGCTAAAAAAGAATTAGTTTTTCATAGAATAAAACCACCTTGATGACAAGGTCGTTTTATTCTTATTTTAAATTTTCTTTATTACTTTCGGATCGTTTTCGTTATGCTGCTTCCATCTTTATAATGAATTCTCACAAAATAAATTCCGGCCTGCAGATGGCTGATATTAATGCCGCCTTTCGTTGGGTTAACAGAAGAAAGCATCTGAAGTCCACCAGGATTAATTACCTCCACTCTACTCATTTTTCCATAGTAATCTTCCGGTGAAAAACTGATCAGATGATCAGATACAATTACTGAAAGACCACCTTCTCTACTTGTAAGACCGGCCGTACAGCCCGGACCTTCTGTGCAGGCATTGATTACTTTCCAGACAGCATTACTTCCCGGAGTTTCTCCTGGATTAGCATACCATTTATTTTCCCATATCTCGCAGGCATAGAAAACCTTTGTACCTGCTGTTGGATACGTTTTTGCCGGACTATATTCTAGTGCTCCACAATAGGTAACCGGACCGCTTGATTGACAGCCTGGACCTTCTGTGCATGCACTTACTTCCTCCCATACCATATTTGTTCCCGGAAGTTCTCCCGGATTCACATACCATTTGTTTTTCCAGATTTTACAAGAGTAAAAAACTTTTGCTCCGGCTGTAGAATATGCATTGGCAGGATTATACTGCTCTGCTCCACAATACGTTTGACCATTCCCTGGAGTAATTTTCTTCGTTCTGACTTTTAATTCATTACTCATGTCAGAAATCTGATCGTTCATCGCCACAGATCTTACCGTATAACGATATTCCGTGTCTTGCGTTAATCCTGCTCGTGAAAAGCTTGTTTGAACGGTTTCTCCTACTTTGATCCCATTTTCAAATACCTGATAGTTTTTGATGCCTTGTGTATGGGTCGAAGCCATCCACATGAGTGAAACGGAGTTTTCAGTAGCTCCCATCGAATGGAGGTTGGATGGCGCTGTAGGTTTTTCAATTGTCCCTTCGCTGTTTGTTTTTACATTGAGTGGTGTACTTTTCCCTGAAGTGAGCCCTGAAGAGCCTTTCGCCTGTATTTCGTACGTATAAACCGTATTGGCAGTTAAGCCTGTATCTTCAAATGCAGCCCCACTTACCTGCTGTACGCTTTGTCCATTGCGGAAAACAGTATAAGATACCGCATCAGGCTGTGGAGTCCAGCTTATTTTAGCAGAAGAACTGGTTACTCCTACTTGTGTTAGTCCTGTAGGAGTCGCAGGTGCCGAAACTCCTGTTCCGGAGGTTACGTTAACGTCAATCACATTATAGAATGCATTAACGGTATCTGCTACATCCCAAACCGCTAAAATAATATGGTAACCTGTACGGTTGGCAGGAACTGTAATCTGATGAGAAACATTATCCTGCGGAGGAGTACCATTATGCGCGATTGTACCAATAAGTTCAAGATCCTGGCGGGAAAGAGGTTTATTGGGGTCCCAGCCTTGCTTTGTCATGTAATAATGCCATTTTGCAGTCGCGTGATATGCCGAGTATTTCCAGATAAAGGCATTCACACCCGTGGAGATATTGGTTTTCTTCCACCTGTCGGCAGTCTGGAGATCCAGTGTAGTGTCTCCTCCTATACTTCCATTAGCAGAAGCAATCTTTCCGTCTGCCGGACCCAATGCAGGAAATCCTTTTGGCGCTTCCAGAGAACCAGGCTCATTAATGACAGAACCGTATTTTCCAAATGCCACTGAATAGCCAAGCGAAGCTTTATCCAGGCTTCCCTGATATCCTCTTGAGGCAGGGCTTAGTACATATCCGTGTGCAGACAGATGAATTAATGAAGGTACCAGCATCGCAAGCATGAGCAATACCGGAAAAAAAATTTTACGTGTCATCATATTTTAAATATTTGGTGTTGATTTTATTGGATCAATTTTGTATAAAAATGAATTTTTAAACCATTATACTCTAAATAATTAAAGGAATGTAAAGGATATTAGCTTAAATCTATCAAAACAATTTACATTATAAAATATTTAATAAAAATCAAATTAAACAAATCAAATTAGTTAATATCTCAAGTTAAAACACAAAATAGCAATTCATAACATATTATTATTAACATATAATCACAATATTTTAAAACATAAAAATATGAAAAATCAAGTAAATTAATCACATATTATTGAAATAAATTGAGTTTGAATCAAGAATAAAAAACTTAAGAGAGAAATTGAAACTGGAAAACAATGTTAGTTCCATGATTTCTAAGGAATTAATAAAAACTCTTATAAATAAAAAAAAGCTAGGAGATTGATCCGATGACCAATTCCCAGCTTGTAATTCTAAAAGATTCCTATTAATTTATGAACTATAAGGAGTTTTATCTATTTCCCCAGCACAAATACGGCAGGAATTTTATGAAGTTCCGGCTTTTGTTTCTGCCAGTCTTTTATTGATTTTGTCTTAATGAATTCATGTTCAGGATCGTTGATATTAGCAGCGATACACAGCTTTGTATTCGGTGATAAAAACTTGCACAAATCTTCAAAAAGCGGGTTGTTTCTATACGGTGTTTCCATGAAAATCTGCGAATAGCCTGTTTTCTGAACAAGACTTTCGAGATTCATGATCTGTTTCTTTTTCTCTCCTTTCTCAATCGGAAGATAACCATTGAAGGTAAATTCCTGCCCATTGAATCCACTGGAGATCAACGCAAGAATAATAGATGACGGCCCTGAAATCGGAATCACTCTGATGTTTTTCTCATGACACCATTTTACAATAAGATTTCCCGGGTCTGCAATACAAGGCAGCCCAGCCTCAGATAATAATCCGAAGTCCTGCCCTTTCAGCATCAGTTCCTGAGCTTCTTTGATATCAGCATTTTCCGTGTATTTATCCAATAAGAAAAGCTTCAGATCTGACTGTTTCTTTTCCGGAGCAAAAAATTTCACAACCTTTCTCGCTGTCTTTTCATTTTCTACGAAGAAATAATCCGTTTGCATGATATAATCCTTCAAAATAGGTGAAAAGTGATCAATAGAAGTGTTTTCTGATAAATAAGCAGGGAGTAAAAAAAGCATAGGGGATTAATTAAAAATTATAGATTATGAATTATAAATTATGAGTGGGTTGAATCAGGTGGGCGGCAATTTTTTCACACCCTTCATCCAATAACTGAAAAACATGTTCAAAGTCTTTCATATCACCCCAGTATGGGTCCGGCACTTCTGTATTATCATATTCACCGGCAGCCTCTAAAAATAAAGAAACCTTCAGTTGTTCTTCTTTATTTTCTGCTCTGGAAGCAACTTCACGATATACCGAAGCATCCATACAATAAATCCTATCAAAGGTTTTAAAATCAGCTTTGGTAATAGGCCTTGACCTTTGTTTTGAAATATCAATATGATGGTTTGCAGCAGCTTTAACAGCTCTTTTGTCGGGATGTTCTCCTTCATGCAATGAAATGGTTCCGGCCGAGTCTACTACAAAATTTTCCGGTACCTTAGTTTTCATAATACCTTCTGCCAAAGGACTTCTGCATATATTCCCAAGACAAACCATTAATATTTTCATATGCTAATTATTTAAAAAGAGTCTTTGTGACGACAAAACTAAATAAAAAATGAAGAATAAAACTATCCTTCATTTTAATTTATTTCAGTTCAACACTGTTTATTGTTTGATTCTTTCTGTAAGGTCTTTTACGTACTTCTTGATTTCTTTATCAATTTTCGATACGTCTTTGATGGTATCACAAGCATACATTACTGTCGAGTGGTCTTTACCTCCCATTTCCTCACCGATTTTACTAAATGTAGAATTGGTTAATTCTTTAGAGAAGTACATGGCAAGCTGTCTTGGTAATGCAATTTCTCTTTTTCTTGTTTTTGAAAGTAATTGTTCTTTTTTGATTCCAAAATAATCACACACCACTTCCTGAATGTAAGGAATATTGATGATTTTTTTCTGGTTGGCAGCAATTCTGTTGATGGTCTCCTTCAACAATTCAAGACTCAGGTCTCTCTTATATACAGTAGAGTAAGCGATCACGGAGTTGATGACCCCGATCAGTTCTCTTACATTGGTTTTTGTTTCAACAGCAAGGAAGTCCAGCATATCTCCTGGAAGAACGATTCCGTCTCTGCTTAGTTTATCTTCGATGATTTGTCTTCTTGTAGATAGATCCGGAGATTTAATTTCTGCAGAAAGCCCCCATTTGAAACGGGAAACAATTCTGTCCTGAATATCCATAATATCTGCAGGCGCTTTATCAGAAGTAAGAATAATCTGCTTTCCGTTCTGATGCAGGTGATCAAAAATATGGAAGAAGCTATCTTGTGTTGCTGATTTTCCTGATAAGAACTGAATATCATCAATGATCAGTACATCTACCATTTGGTAGAAGTTAGCAAACTCAGTCTGCTTGTGTGCTTTGGCAGCAGAGATAAACTGCTGGATAAACTTTTCAGAAGACAGATAAAGAACTACTTTGTCTGGAAACTGATTTTTTACTTCAAGACCTACAGCCTGTCCTAAGTGAGTTTTTCCAACTCCGTACCCTCCATATAAGAATAACGGATTGAAAGCTGTTGCACCGGGTCTTTTTGCAATGGATCTGGCTACAGTAGCTGCGAATTTATTGCTTTCTCCTTCTACATAACTATCAAATGAATAGTCAGGTTTCAGATTAGAATCTATATTTACTTTTCTTATTCCAGGAACCACAAAAGGATTTACAATATTTGCAGAGAAACCTTGTGGCATTGTTTCCTGAGTTTTTGGAGTGGGAACACTTTGTCCCTTGATGTTCATGGTAACTGGCTTTTCTTCACCTTTTGGTCTGTTTTCCATCACAGAATACCATAATTTCACTCCTTTTCCTATATTTTTCTTCAGGGCAGCAGAAAGCAAGGATAAGTAATTGTCCTCAATATATTCCTTGTAAAAATCACTCGGTACGATAAGTGTAAGATTGTTAGCTACTAATGAAAGCGGCTGAATCTTATCAAATAACATATCGAAAGATTTTTCAAGTTTTTTCAGGTCAGAATTGTCTTCAGCTGCGTTCAGGTTATCACGCATAAACTGAAGGCATTTCTGCCATATCATCATTAAATTGTCATCCATTTTTATGCCCCGATTATTCTTTGTTTGTACTGTGTTTAGAAGGAAGACAAAGGTCCAATTTTTTCTTTTCAAAAAAAAATATTGCAGCTATTGATTATTTAAAAATATATTTGTATGTATAATTTAGCACCTAAAATGATACACACAACACACTCAATACGAGTACGTTACGCAGAGACAGATCCGATGAAATATGTATACTATGGCAACTACGCAGAGTATCTCGAAGTGGGAAGAGTTGAGCTCTTCAGAAGCATAGGAATTTCATACGATGAAATTGAAAACCAAGGAATTTGGCTTCCGGTTTCGGAATATAAAATTAAATATATCCGACCCGCTTTGTATGATCAAAAATTAGAAATTCATACTTATGTCAAAAAAATTCCGGGAGTGAGGATTGATTTTGAATATGAAATTTACAATGAAGAGCATATTAAAATAACAGAAGCTTCCACTACTCTATTCTTTCTGGATGCAAAAACGAATAAGGTCATCAAGTGTCCGGATTTTTTGATGGAACTGATTGAGAAGAATTGGAAGGTGTAGGTGGCAGATGTTAGGTTGCAGGTTGCAGGGAAAGTACTCAGTCTAATATTAATGGAGAGATGAGATTCTAGATTCAAGATTTAAGATTCTAGATTCAAGAGCCAAGATTCAAGATAATGACAATCTAATGAGACCAGCGGCAAAAAAGAAACTAGATAGTAGTAACTCGCAACAACAATCCCGTAACTCGTAACCCGAAACTCTAAACATTAAACCCAAAACCCTGAACATTAAGTTCCATTTATGAATTAATTCGCACCTTTGTAGCTTTATTTTAATCATCCCTATATATATTAATATTATGAAGATTGCATTTTTGGGACCTCACGCCAGTTTTACCCAGCTTGCCGCAGCGCAGCTTTTTCCTGATAACGAGCTATTACCACAAGCCAGTATTCTGGATTGTTTTAATGCTGTTGAAAACGGAGAAGCAGTAAAGGCGGTTGTCCCTTTGGAAAACTCTATTGAAGGAACCGTTTCGATGACGCTGGACTATTTATATAAGACTCCGTCTATTAAGATTGAAGCAGAAGCGGTAATGCCTATTGCGCATCACCTTATGATTCATCCGGAAAATTCTATTGAGAATATTGAAAGAATATATTCACATCCACAAGCTCTTGCACAAAGCTTCCATTTTCTGGATACTCATTATAAGGAGATTCCAAAACAGGACTTTTCCTCTACAGCCGCCGCTGCAAAATTTGTTTCAGAGAACAAGGACACTGCTATTGCAGCAGTAGCCAACCAATTTGCAGCCAATTTATATGGACTGAAAATTATCAACCGTAATATTCAGGATTTTGAACAAAACCACACCCGGTTTATTATCATCTCTAAGCAGCAGAACATGTATCAAAATGATCATCTGGAAACTTTAGGTGAAAAATCAGGAATGCTGATCACTCTTCCGGAAGATCATCCCGGTGGGCTTCATCAGGTTTTATCTGTTTTTGCATGGAGAAAGATGAACCTCAGCAAAATTGAATCCAGAACCTTGAAAACAGGACTGGGCAATTATTTCTTTTTTATTAATGTCGAAGGCCCCTGGAAAGAAGTTCTACATGGCAACGCCCTTAAAGAGCTAGAATCTATCCATGCAAATGTTGATTTTCTCGGAAACTACAAAGAATTCCTCTTAGAAAGCTAAAAAAAAAAGCAATACCTCTACTAAAACACTGCCTCCAAGGCAGTGTTTTTTTATTATAAACCCAGCTAATACATAGAAAAAAAAACAATTCTTTCATTGCAAATATTCTGCCTGTTTAGCTTATTCTAAGAAAAAAATAACCCACCATTATGGGAGAATTATTTTTTATTAAAACCCTTATAAACAGACGATTAATTAAAAAACAATTATAATAACTCGTAATTACATTATGAGGTAAAATCACTCAAAATACAAACATATGTTTAAATATATTACAACATATTAATATTAAAAATAAAATATTCACAATACAGAGTATAATTTTATTGTATATTTGTCCAGCAACTAATTAAAAATCTTGATCATGAAAACGAAACTTTACAGCTTAATGTTGGCATGTGCAACCGTACCTTTATTTTCACAGGTTGGTATCAACACAAGCACTCCAGCCGCTACACTAGATGTTAATGGAACATTAAAAGTTCGAGACATCCCAGCAGCCACAGCACTACCCGGATATCAGGTTTTAGCAGTTAACCAGGGAACCACTCAGGTTTTCTCAGTGGACCCGGCAATATTAATAGCCGCTTCAGGAACTAACAATACCGTATATTTTGCAAAAAAAACTACAGGTATCAGCCTTCTTTCTGTAGGTGTATTGGGAGATTTCAAACCTGTTAACTTTCTAGCAGCCGAAAGAACCATAGGTAGTGCAGCTTTATTTAATGATACTACTTCATCTTATACAATACCATCAGACGGAGTATATGCTGTATCTTATTCATTCCGTTTTGGAACAGGACTACAGGCTTCTTTATTAAGTGGCGGTACTGGTATTGGAATCACCAGAACAAGAGGTGCCGGAGCCGGAGTTACTACATTAATAGACTCCCGTCTTTTCAGTGGTGTCAATCTTCTAGTGGCTAGTTTAACTATCTCGGACAGTTATATTAGTGCACTCTATTCTTTTCAGGCAGGTGATAGAGTAAACTTTGGATTTATTGATCCGGGTATTAGCTTATCACTATTATCAACAAGTACTACATCTTTCTCCATTTACAAAGTATCCAACTAGTAAAACATATTGTTAGTTATCTATACCGTTAACCCATCACCGATATTGTGATGGGTTAATTTTTGAATAGCTTTTCAAACATTTCTTTATATTTGATAAAAACTATGAAATGAATGAATTTGTTGCTGTCATCCTAATCGTTATAATTTTCATCATTTTCAATAACCTGAATACCAAAATCAGAAAACTTGAAAAGGAAATCTCAGACCTTACTTATAAAATCAATAAGGCTCCGGCTCAGTCTGAAGTGATTCATAAAAAAACTTCAACGGAAGAAACTATTATTCCACAGCAAGTACAAACTCAGCAGGTCTATCGTGAAGAGGTAAAGCATAGTGAAGAACATCAAGAAATACCACCACCCGTTCAAAAAGACTGGCTGACTCCTGTTTTTGATTTTTTAAAACAAAATATCCTTACCATTGTTGGTATTTTTACCCTTGTTCTGGGGATTGGCTATTTTGTAAAGTATGCCATTGATAAAAACTGGATCGGAGAAACAGCAAGAGCAGGAATTGGATTGTGTACGGGAGCAGGCATTGTGCTTATCGGTCATTTTCTCAGAAAAAATTATACAGCATTCGCATCTATTATAACAGGAGGAGGAATTGCCGTTTTATATTTCACTGCTACTATTGCTTTCCGTGAGTACCATCTTTTTACCCAAAACACGGCTTTTATCATCACAGCACTGATTACCGCAGTATCTATTGTTCTGTCCTATTATTATAAGAGTGAAGTATTGATTATTTTTTCATTGATAGGCGGCTTCGCAGCTCCTTTGATGATCAGTACCGGACACAGCAACTATCTTTTCCTTTTCATCTACATCAGTTTACTGAATATAGGAATGCTTGCTGCAACATTGCTGCAACACTGGAAAAGCATTGGATGGACAGCTTATTTATTCACTACCTTTTATCTTTTGTACTGGACTGCTTACCACCCCGAACTTTTGAGTGTTGTCTTCTATATTCTTAGCTATATCATCTTCTATGTTTTTGCCTTATATGAGTACTTTAGGAAAAATACGCTTTCCGTTTCGAGTATTCTTATGCTTGCTCTGATTAATTTTTCAAGCATTATTGGCCTCGTTTATACATTTAATGAATTAAAATATGAACCTGCAATCCTCTTCCCGATAACTTTTGCAGTGATCAACGCTATTCTTTTCTTCAGGGAATATGGACGAAAAAATCATGGTTCCGCTTACTCTGTATTTGCAGGAATAACAATAAGTTTGATTACTACAGCTGTTGCAATACATTTCAAAACCCACCTCATCACAAGTGTGTGGGCAGTAGAAACAGCTTTACTTCTTTTTATCTGGAAAAAAACAGGTCAACGAATTTTCAAAATCTGTTTTTACGTTCTTTTCCCGCTAGTTATTATTGCGCAGATGATTACCTGGGCTGAATATTCTGACACAAAGAATCTTGGTATTGTTTTCAATCCGGTATTTTTGACCAGCCTGGTTACTATTGCTTCAACAATCATCAATCTATTGATATTAAAAAATACCCAGAAAGAACAAGAAGAGAATACAGGCAAATTTCTGGAAGACCTTATTACTGTAATCAGCTACGGGGTTATCTACATTGCTCTTCTTCTGGAAATCGTTTATCATATCTCCGATATGCCTTGGGCAGCCATTATCAATGTAGGATTGTTATTCAGCATCTTCTACATCTTTGTTCTGCTGCTTTTCAGAAAGAATTTAAAAATCAGTAACGGTTTTCAAAATGCATTGATTTACCTGTTTCTTTTTTTACTGATCCTGAATATCTCTTTTTCAACCTCTTCTGTAGTGACCGCTGTTTTATCAAAGAAACTGCAGCCCGGATTTTATCTGCTGCACCTTCTTCAGTGGATTCCTTTTATATATGCCTATATTAGGATGATCCCTTTTTCAGAATTTCACGAACGCAAAATATCTTATTGGGTTCTTTCATTCGCTTTAATCATTTCTATAAGCTGCGAGCTTCATCACTCCTATGTTTTAAATATTTCCAATGATATTCAACATTCCTATAAAGTAAGTGAACATTTTAATATTCTTTATTTACCCATCATATGGACAATTCTTGCCAGTATTTTTATTTATATGGGTTTAAAGAAGAATATCCAGGAATACAATAAGATTGGTTTTGCCCTAGTAGGTCTTATGGTGGTAAAGCTTTATGGTTACGACGTATGGCAAATGGACAATATCTCAAGAATCAGCGCCTTCATCATTCTTGGGATGATCTTATTAATAAGTTCTTTCGCCTTCCAACGTTTGAAAAACATCATCAAAAATATGGTTGATAAAAAAGATAAAAGCGAAGAAACCACTGATTTATAATGAGTATAAATGTTTTTATCTCTAAATAAAGTTTAAAACAATTCAAGATTTTATTCACATTTTATAAAAAATAACTATATTTATCACGTTTTTAACAGTTACATATTCTGATTATGAAAAAATTACTCTATTCTTTTTTAATACTATCTTCTGCCACTTTATTTGCACAGCAAAAAAATCCCGCTGTAAAGTTTGCAGTTGCTGACAATGCTATTGGAACAGTAGAACTGTTCAATGCAAGAAAAAATGTATTGCAGGTTTCTAAAGTATACAATACTCCGGCAAGCCTTCCCCAAAGTTTAAAAAAATACAGTTCTGTTTTTACAAAAGGGGTGACTGAATACAAATTCAAAAACGGAGAAAATATATTTGACAGAATGCCATTATCTGACATCAACGTACAATATAATGTTGCAGCAGATACTCCTGTATTTATTGAAGGATATGAATTTACAGATACAAGCACTGTGATTTATCCTGAGATCAAGAAAAGAGCAGAAACAAAAGATCACAACGGTAAGAAAACGCTATTTATTTACACTACCGAATAATTGAATACTATAAAAAAAGGATCCTGTTTTGCAGCATCCTTTTTTTATTTCTAATATTTATTGTTCCATTTTTTCTTGAGCTCTTCATAAATTTTCTTTTCCGTGGAATTATTACCTGGCTCATACAGTTTTATATTTTTGATTTCCTCAGGAAGAAAATCCTGGTCTACAAAATTCCCTTCATAAGAATGGGCATACTTATATTCTTTCCCATAATCAAGGTCTTTCATCAGCTTTGTAGGAGCATTTCTCAGATGAAGCGGAACAGGCAGATTTCCGGTCTGTTTCACCAAAGCCAGTGCTTCGTTAATCGCCATATAAGCTGAATTGCTTTTTGGGGAAACTGCCAGATATATAGCCGTTTCACTTAAAATAATTCTTGCTTCAGGATTCCCGATCACATTCACAGCCTGGAAACAATTATTAGCAATCACCAGTGCATTCGGGTTAGCAAGCCCGATATCTTCAGACGCCAGAATAAGCATCCTCCTGGCAATAAATTTAATATCCTCGCCCCCGGCAATCATCCTCGCCAGCCAATACACAGCTCCGTTAGGATCACTTCCCCGCATCGATTTGATAAAGGCTGAAATAATATCATAATGCTGCTCCCCGTTTTTATCATAAAGAGCCATTGTTTCCTGAAGGACTTCAAGAACATCAGAATTGATAATTTCTGTGGTTGTTGAATTTCTATACTGGTTCAAAACCAATTCTACAGAATTGATCAGCTTTCTGGCATCACCGCCCGAATATTGAATGAAAGCTTCTTTCTCAAGGATTTTAAAATCGGTTCCTTCCTCTTTATTGTATCTTTCGGAAGCGATATCAATCAATTCTTCCAGCTTTTCATAGCTTAAAGCTTTTAAAATATACACCTGGCTTCTTGAAAGCAATGCCGAAACTACCTCAAAACTTGGATTTTCTGTAGTGGCTCCTATCAAAACAATCCAGCCTTTTTCTACCGCATGCAGCAGTGAATCCTGTTGAGACTTGTTGAACCTGTGAATCTCATCAATAAATAAAATGGGGGATTTCCCAGAAAACAAATTCTGTTTCTTTGCATCTTCAATCACATCCCGTACATCTTTCACCCCGGAAGAAACTGCAGAAAGCTTATAGAATTTTCTTCCCGACTGCTCCGAAATAATTTCGGCCAAAGTCGTTTTTCCGGTACCGGGGGGGCCCCAAAGGATCAGGGAATTCAGGGCATTATTTTCAATCATTTTCCTGATCGTTCCTCTATCTCCGGTAAGATGCTCCTGCCCCAATACATCGTTCAGGGTTTTGGGTCTTAATTTTTCAGCTAATGGAATATTTTGATTCAAAGTAATTCTATTTTTTCAGATCAATGTTCCGGATTTCAGATCTCCGAAACTTATAACAAATTTAAACTAATTTTCATTTTTTTACCCTATTTTTGCATTGTTTTGAAACTTACATTCAATAAAATCATTACATTTCCGCTGGTAATTTTGATCAAATTTTACCAATGGTTCATCTCGCCCTTACTTCCCAAAAACTGCCGTTACGAACCCACCTGTTCTCATTATATGATCGAGTCACTTCGTGTTCATGGGATTTTTAAAGGTTTCTGGCTGGGATTTAAAAGAATTTTAAGATGTCATCCATGGGGAGGCAGCGGTTACGATCCCGTTCCACCTAAACATAAATGTCAATAATCAAACTATTAAATCAATAGAAAAATGAATACTATTTTTTTCAGAATTTATCTTGTGCTATTTGCGTTCATGACGCAGCTTCTCTTTGCACAGGAATACCCTGGAGGTTTATCTGACGGAACTTTAGATATCAACGGAAACAATGTTCCTGTAAAAATCTATTCAACCACTGAGTTGGGAGATCTGAGTACTTTTCCAGACAGAGAAACAGATAAAAGTCCATCTCTTGTTGTCATACTTAATGAATCCAATTTTGAGCCTACTAATTATGGTATTTCAACATTGTCAAGATTCAAAGATTCAAAATACCAGTTTTTTGATAAAAACTTTAAGCTGATTGATACATCCGCTACCCCTGACAATATTACGACATTCAAATATGCGGTAAAAACAGTGAAGCCAATCACTGATTCTGATAAGGTAGAGCTTGAAACTCCATTTAAAATATGGGACCCTTCAAAAGGTATTCATATCGGATCATTTACGCTTCATTTTTATAGCCTGATGTTTGTATTTGCTTTTGGTTTTGGATATGTTTTAATGACCAGAATCTTTAAGATTGATAATATAAACCAGAAATATCTGGAACCTCTTTTCACATTTACATTGATAGGAACGATCCTGGGAGCAAGGTTAGGGCATGTCATATTTTACCAGCCTGAATTATTCAAAGAAGATTTCTGGAGCGTATTTTTACCGATCAGTACAAAAAACGGGTTGAAATTTACAGGATTTTCAGGGTTAGCAAGTCACGGAGCTACCATCGCACTTATCCTTACAACTCTTTATTATTCATATAAGATTATCAAGAAAAATCCTCTTTGGGTATATGACAGATTGGGAATTGTAGTATCATTGGGAGGTGCATTTGTAAGAATGGGGAATTTTTTTAATTCTGAAATTGTTGGAAAACCGGCAGATCCAAATTCTCCGTTTGCTTTACTTTTTCCACAGCAAAGCAGTGAATATGGTCTTACCGTACCACGTTATCCAAGCCAGTTATTCGAAGCTGTAGGGTATGTTCTGCTGTTCATTTTATTATGGATCTTATACAGAAAAACAAATAAAAAATATCAGCAAGGCTGGTTATTCGGTCTGTTCTTTATCATTCTTTGGGCCATCAGATTCTTTGTTGAGTTCCTTAAAGAACCGCAAGGAGATGAGTTTATCCAGATTGGTGGTTTGAACACAGGTCAGGTTCTTTCTATTCCTTTTATGATTGCAGGAGTTGTGATTATGATTGTTTCTAAGAAATTCAAGATCACTCAGGCAGAAAACGAAAAACCTGAATAAATTTCAGCTAAAGAGCGAAACGCTAAAAAACTAAAGGGGCAGATTTGTAGAATTACAAATCTGCCTCTTTTATTATATAGATCTTAAAAAGCCTTTTTACTGATTATAAATTCCTCACCGCCCTCCTGTTCAGTTCATCAAAAACCTTCCCGAATTGATCAATAACATCAGTAGGAAGCATCGATTCTTTTGAATCTTTTTCTGAAGCAAGATCAGCAGCTCTTCCATGCAGCCACACTCCCAAAATACAGGTATGCTCTTCGGAATATCCTTGTGCTAACAGCGAAGTCAGGATTCCAGTAAGAATATCTCCGCTGCCTCCTTTTGCAAGGCCTGCATTCCCGGTTATGTTGTAAAATACATTTCCTTCCGGAGTAATAATTTGAGTATGATGATCTTTCAGGACAATAAAAACACCATGTTCTTTTGCTTTGGCTTTGGCGAGCTCAAGCCTTTTAAAAGAGTTTTCTGTACTGCCAAAAAGCCTTTCAAACTCTTTTGGATGTGGAGTGATAATTGACTTTTTGGGGATTAATTTCAGGTTTTTCGGATTTTCAGCAATGATATTCAAAGCATCGGCATCCAGAATCAGAGGCTGAGTATAGTTTTTCAGGAAATTCAAAAAGTTTTTCCCGGTATCTGGATCGGTTCCCAAACCAGGTCCTATTCCGCAAATAAAATCTTTATCAATTTCGAAATTTGTTACAAACTTCTCTCCTCCTTCTATGAACATCGCTTCAGGACATGAAGTCTGCAGTATTTCATATCCACATTCCGGAGCTAAGGTAAAGGTAAGTCCTGCTCCCGTTTTTAAAGCTGATTTTGTAGCGAGTACCGCTGCTCCTATTTTCCCATAACTTCCTCCTATGATTGCAGCTTTGCCATAAGTTCCTTTATGAGAAAATTCTTGTCTGGGGATAAATATCGGCTCTATCAACTGATCATCGATTACAAAATATTCTGCATCAGCTGTATCAGCATATGCTTTACTCAAATCAATATCCAGTACTTCTACTTTTCCTGTATATTTACCCGTTTCAGGATGAAGAAAAGTTCTTTTCCAGCATTGAAAAGTCAGGGTATAATCAGCTTTCAGAATAACAGCATCATTATCAAACATTCCATCTGCAGGCAGCCCGGAAGGCACATCAATGGAAATCTTAATATTATTTTTTTGATTCAGTTTTTCAACCAGCATTTTATGGTCTCCTTCCAAAGGTCGAGACAATCCTGTTCCAAAAAGGGCATCTATAATAATTGTTTTATCATCGAAATTATATGGCTCATTATGATCAAATTTCCTGACCGAAATTCCTGATATATCCCGAAGTCTTTTCAGATTGACAGAAGCCTCTTCTGAAAACTTCCTTTTGGAATCACTTATAAACAGATCCACATCAAAACCTTTCAGATAAAGCATTCTTGCCACCGCCAATCCATCACCGCCATTGTTTCCGTTACCACAAAATATGGCCAGTTTTTTATGATTTTTACAATGTTCAGAAATCCAGTGGGCAACAGCCATCGAAGCTCTTTCCATCAATTGAATGGAAGAAATGGGCTCATGAGAAATGGTAAACTGATCCCAATTGCGTATTTGTTCTGCGGTGAAAATTTTCATAAGTAAACTCAACTTTTAAGCAAATTACAAAAGATTTTTCATTATGATATCACGTCGTTAATAAAAATAAGGAGGGATCGTGAATGAGATAAAGGATCTCTATAAAGCCAAAATATTCATTAAAACAGGTTATAAAATTTCAATAGAAAATTCAATATTTTGGGAATAAAAAACTATAAAAAGTAGTGTTTTTTACATTTTTTAATTATATTTTTGTGTATATACTAATTAAAAAAATATAAATTATGGGATTTGTTAAAGAATTTAAAGAGTTTGCCTTTAAAGGAAATGTTCTCGATCTTGCTGTCGGTGTGATCATTGGTGCTGCATTTGGAAAAATTGTTTCGTCTTTAGTAGAAGATGTAATCACTCCTCTGATATTAAATCCGGCATTGAAAGCAGCGGGAGCAGAAAACATTGCAAAACTTACGTGGAATGGTGTTGCTTATGGAAATTTCCTTTCAGCAGTAATCAGCTTCCTATGTATTGCCGTAGTTCTTTTCTGGATCATCAAACTGGCTAATAAAGTTAACAAAAAAGATGCCCCAGCTCCTGCAGGACCTACAGATGATCAAAAATTACTGACAGAGATCAGAGATTTATTGAAAAGCAAAAATATATAATCTGTACATAACAGCTTAAACATAAAAAGCACCTCCATGGAGGTGCTTTTGTTATATCGTTTCAAATTATTGAATCTGTAAGATACTTGAAATCTGCTCTGCAAGGGAAAGCCCGATTCTGTCTTGTGCTTCAAGAGTAGAAGCTCCGGTGTGAGGGGTAAGAGAGATTTTAGAGTGATTAAGGATTTCCTTAGAAGGGGTTGGCTCATTAATGAAAACATCCAGTCCTGCAAATCTTACTTTACCGGAATCCAATGCATGGATCAAAGCTGTTTCATCAATAACTCCTCCTCTTGAACAGTTGACAATAGCCACTCCGTCTTTCATCATGTCAAATTCATTCTTACCAATCATATACCCGTCTTTCTGTGCCGGAACATGCAGGGTAATAAAGTCTGAATGTTTCAATACCTCTTGCAAAGGTTCAGTTTCTATATCAACATTAATGAATTGATTATTATAAAACTTCACTTTGATGCTGGCTTTTCCTATATTATTATCAGCAGCAACCACTCTCATCCCAAGTCCTAAAGCAATTCTTGCTACTTCCTGGCCGATTCTTCCCATTCCGATGATACCGATGGTTTTTCCTCTCAATTCAATACCGGCAGCATATGCTTTTTTAAGACCTCCAAATTCAGTATCTCCTACCAAAGGCATTTTTCTGTTGGAGTCCTGAAGAAATCTCGCTCCTGAAAATAAATGGGCAAAAACAAGTTCAGCCACCGATTCTGAAGAAGCGGAAGGTGTATTGATCACATGAATCCCTTTTTCTCTTGCGTAGTCTACATCAATATTATCCATACCTACTCCCCCTCTACCAATGATATCGATGGATGGGCAGTTGTCTATAATATCTTTTCTTACCTGTGTAGCACTTCTCACCAGCAGGGTGCGGATTTTATGCTCATTAATATAATCTACCAAAAATTCCTGTGGAACTTTTGTAGTGATCACCTCAAAGCCTTTTTCTGTCAATGCATCAATTCCAGATTGATCCAGGCCGTCGTTTGCTAAAACTTTCATAAAATATCAAGTATATTAAAAAATGAAAGATTTAAAAATTAAAGGAACAGGTTCACATTTAATCTTTAAATCTTTGAATTATATTTTTATTCGCCGTCTTCTTTGAATACTTCAATGGTGACTTGTTTTTCTACCAAATCCGTAAATCTTCCTTTATACCTTGTAGCTCTTACCAAGTGATTGTCTATCCAGTGATAATTTCCTCCTCTCGGTTTTCCGCAAAGCACACTGTGGTATTTGAAACCATGCTTATCCAGCCAGTCTATGGTGATTTGTTTCAGATTTTCGGTTCTTGAAGTAAAAAAGCAGATCTGATGTCCTTCGTCATACCATTTGTTGACAGTTTCCAGTGCATCAGGATAAGGTTCGCAGGTAACCATTCTTTCCGGTTCTTCGTTGGGAACGTCATCGGTAATGGTTCCGTCGATATCTATTAAGTAATTTTTTGTTCCATCCTTTAGAATAGGACTAATGTGTTCAATGTATTCTAATTCCATCACTAAATATTAAGTAACAAAGTTAGCGCTTTTACAACTATCAGGCATATTAATCTTACTTTATGTTAATATTTTACTACAAAAACTACTATTTAAAGAATAATATCAATATTTTATTAATCATTTCACTATAAATAGTTAAAATTTTTCGTTTTATATTTTCTTTTAATCAATAATTGAATTGACCTATAAGCCTACTTTATGCCCTCCTCTTAATAGCATTATTACAAAAAGTATGATGTTTATCTAAAAATTTCCAAAATACATTTATTACTCTTACATTTGTAGGAATGGAAGAATTTGTTGTTTTAGTAAATCCTGAAGATGAAGTTATGGGGCTGATGGAAAAACAGCAGGCTCACATCAACGGCCTGCTACATCGCGCTTTTTCTGTATTTCTTTTCAATAATAAAGGAGAAATGCTTCTTCAGAAAAGAGCTTCAGGAAAGTACCATTCTCCTAACCAATGGACTAATGCTGTATGCTCACATCCAAGAGAAGGAGAAACTTATGAGGAAGGAGCTGTTCGCAGACTGAAAGAAGAACTGGGAATAGAGGCCGAACTTTCAGAAAAATTCAATTTTATCTACAAGGCAGATGTGGGTGGTGGTCTTTGGGAGCACGAGCTGGATCATGTATTTGTGGGAAACCATGAAGCTGATTTCAATTTAAATAAAGAAGAAGTGGAAGAGGTAAGATTTATTTCCATACAAGATCTGGATAAAGAAATTTCTGAGCATCCTGAAAACTTTACGGAATGGTTCAAAATCATTCTGGAAGAATATAAACACCATTTTTAATGATGAAAAAAATATTGTTTTTTTCTGCTCTTTTGACAGGAAGTTTATTTTTTGGCCAAAAGGGAAAAGTATATGAAAATTCCAACTACTCCATTAATGTTCCTGACGGCTGGAAATCTACTAATGACAGTGAGATCATCAACATTTTTCCTACCAGCCAGATAGGTGCTATTACCATTTCGGAATATCATGATTTACCGCTTCCAAAAGAAGAAGTAAAAAAATTCATCCTGGCACTTTATCAATCAGAAGATCAGGAGAATAAAGTAAAAGATAAAAAGAGCCAAAAAGGATATACAGAATATCTATATGAGCACTTTGATGAAAAAGAAAAGCTGTTCTGGGTAACTAAAGCTTTTCAAAAAGACAACAACTTATATTTAGTTTCCATCAATTGTGGCCAGAAATTCTGGAACGGAAACTATATGACCTTATTCAATGAGACTTTTAACAGTTTTAAAATAAAGAAATAAAAATTAAATATGAAGAAAACAGCCTTGTACGACAAACATGTTTCTTTGGGAGCTAAGATCGTACCTTTCGCAGGTTTTGAAATGCCTGTTCAATATTCAGGGGTTACAGAAGAGCATTTTGCAGTAAGAGAAAAAGCAGGATTATTTGATGTTTCCCACATGGGACAGTTTTTCATCGAAGGGCCGGGTTCAAAAGACCTTTTACAATTTGTAACGACCAATAACGTTGATGCGCTTGAAAATGGAAAAGCTCAGTATTCTTGTCTTCCGAACGAAAACGGAGGAATTGTAGACGACCTTATCGTTTACAAAATGGATGACGACAAATATTTCGTGGTGGTAAACGCTTCCAATATTGACAAAGACTGGAATCATATTTCAAAATATAATACTTTCGGAGCTAAAATGACCAATGCTTCTGATGAAATGTCATTATTGGCAGTTCAGGGGCCTAAAGCTACTGAAATCCTTCAAAAGCTTACGGAAGTAAACCTTTCAGAAATTCCTTACTACCATTTTACCGTAGGAACTGTTGCCGGAGAAAATGATATCATCATTTCGAACACAGGATACACAGGAAGCGGTGGTTTTGAGATCTATTTTAACAATGAAAGTGCTGAAAAACTTTGGGATGCTGTAATGGAAGCAGGTAAAGAAGAAGGAATTATTCCTTGTGGATTGGCTTCCAGAGATACTTTAAGATTAGAAAAAGGGTTCTGTCTTTACGGAAATGACATCGATGATACGACTTCTCCTATTGAAGCTGGTTTAGGATGGATCACCAAGTTTGATAAGGATTTCGTTTCTAAAGATGTTTTCGCAAAACAAAAAGAAGAAGGAGTTACCAGAAAATTAGTTGGTTTTGAACTTACAGACAAAGGAGTTCCAAGACACGATTATCCTGTGGTAGATGCAGAAGGAAATGTAATCGGAAAAGTAACTTCCGGAACACAATCTCCTATGAAGAAAGTAGGTTTAGGTCTTGCGTATGTAGACAAGCCTTATTTCAAATTAGGATCTGAAATCTTCATTCAGGTAAGAAATAAGAACATTCCTGCAAAAGTAGTGAAAGCTCCTTTTGTATAATTGGAAAAAAATATTAAAAAAGAAGAGGCTGTGATGTGTTCACAGCCTCTTTTTTGTTTAAAGACAGATACAGCATATTTTTCTATCAGGAGAGCAGACATCGCCTACTCCGGGTGTATTGGAAATCACTCCGCCTGCACCCCCACATAATCTATTACAGTTAACCGGAAGAATGTTACCTCCACCATTAATTTTTTTTAAAGCTGATCTGTTAAGATTCTTTGTTTTTGAGAATTTGTTTATCATGATTTATTTTTTGGTAATCATAAAGTTAAGTATTTAATAATTAACTCATTGAAATAAATCACAAATTATAGATACAATTTATTTTGGAACATGCTGAAAACAATAATCATTACCAATACTGGTATAATGTTTACACCTTGTTCCTTTCTTTGTTCTTCCCAAGCATTGATTTCCTTTATTGATACCATTCACTTTTTTAGCACTGGAAACAATTCCATATACTGATGTTTTGCCGGGGTTACAGATCTTACAGGGTTGAAGCCCAATTTCCAATGCCTCATTTACAGAGAGACCAGAAGAAAAATTTTTCACCATTCTGCATGATGATAAATGAAACTTGGTCCCCGAAGGTGTTTTGTAAACCGTCTGCCCTTTTATACTGACAGCAAGACAAATCAATATGGAAATCAGATATTTCATTCATTGACTCCAAAAAATGTTTGAAGAGCTTCCACATTTGTCTTGTCATTTCCTACGAAAATCTCCTTATCTGTAATAAATACAGGCCTTTTTAGGAAAGTATAATGATCCAACAGTAATTCTTTAAAATCTTTTTCTGTTAAAGATTTCACATCCAAACCTCTCAATTTGATCTGCGTAGACTTTCTGCTGAATAATGCCTCGTATGATTTTGTTTTTTTATACATCTCGGCCAATTCATCTTTAGTGACTGGCGCTTTTTTGATTTCACGAAGTTCCCAGTCTGTAAGGTCAAATTGGGCTAAAATTTTTCTGCAGGTATCACATGTGTTGAGATAAAATACTTTCTTCATTTCTATTTCTAAATCTTTTGTTTGTTACAATTCTCTTTCATTGAAAGTTTCGTCTTTCAAAAGTAGGATTTAATCTAAAACTTTGGAAATTATTAAATAACTTTATTAAAATTTTATAAAGATGCAGAACAAGCCTATTACGTTTCAGTTTATTTCAGAGCCTTCAGATGTTAATTACGGAGGAAATGTACATGGAGGAAGCGTTATGAAATGGATTGATCAGGCGGGTTATGCGTGTGCGACAACCTGGAGTGGTAATTATTCTGTCACAGTTTATGTAGGCGGAATCCGTTTTTATGACCCCATCAAAATCGGGGAAGTGGTAAAAGTAGATGCCCAGGTGATCTATACCGGAACTTCAAGCATGCATATTGCGATCAATGTGTTTTCAAGAAACCTAAAACAGCCCAATTTTGAGAAAAAAACCCATTGTATCATCGTTTTTGTTGCCGTGGATGAAAATGGTAAAAAACTTCCTGTACCCAAATGGATCCCAACAACTGAAGAGGAAAAGCAGCAGGAAATATATGCTAAACGCCTGATGGACCTGAGAACCCAGATTGAGGATGAAATGAAACCTTTTTTGTAAGGGATGCGAGGTTCGGGATTTTGAAGTTTGAGTTTGAGAGTGGGAGTATTTGAGGGTTTGAGGATTCGAGAGCTTGAGAGTTTAATGTTGTGGGTATATAACCCGAAACTCTTAACCCGCAACCCGTAACCCGTAACCCGCAACGAATATAACTCGTAGCCCTAACCCTGAAACAAAAAAAAACCAGCAGCAAAAAAATTCTTTTTAAAAACAAATTCTTTTTATATTTGCAGTATCAAAAGGAAATGGTGTTCTTCCTTACCCAACCGCTTTACAAAAGCTGATGACGCCTGATTAATAGATTATTAACCAATAACTAATCAGGTATATTATGTCAAAAAAGCAATGGACACTTGGTAAAAAAGCAATTTTTCACACTTATTTTTTCTTCAGAAAATTTCCAGCGCTGCCCTATATTTTAAAATGGCTGTGTATCAGCATTATTATAGGTGCTTTGGTAGGAACAGCTTCCGCAGGGTTTCTTCAATCATTGGAATGGGCAACCAATTTCAGGGAAAATAATCTCTGGCTAATTGCATTACTTCCTGTTGGCGGATTTCTGATAGGACTCCTTTATCATTACTTCGGAAAAGATGTTGAAGCCGGAAATAATCTGTTGATTGATACAATTCATGACCCCAAAGGAATGATTCCGTTTAAAATGGCTCCTTTTGTTTATCTGGGAACCATCGTAACCCATTTATTCGGAGGATCTGCCGGTCGTGAAGGAACGGCACTCCAAATGGCCGGTGCTATAGCGGATCAGCTTACCAAGCCTTTTAAACTGGATAGAAATGAAAGAAAAATACTAATCATTGCTGCTATTGCTGCCGGATTTGGTTCTATTTTTGGGACCCCACTTGCCGGAGCAGTTTTTGGTCTTGAAGTTTTTCTGATCGGAAGAATACGGTATAATGCCATCTTTCCTGCTTTTGCCTCTGCTATTCTTGCAGACTGGGCTACTAATCTCTGGAATGTAAAACACACCCATTATCATATTGATTTTATCCCAAAACTTGAGTTTTTACCAATTCTCTACAGTATTCTGGCAGGAATTGCTTTCGGAATCTGTGCTGCGGCTTTCAGTAAAATCATTCATTGGATGGGATCTGTTTTCAAATCAAAAATTAAATTCCCTCCACTTCGTCCTGTTGTAGGAGGAATTATTATTGCGTTAGCTGTTTTTGCGATGGGCACCACCCGATACATCGGATTAGGAATTCCTGTGATCGTAGAATCTTTTGAAAAACAGCTTCCTTTGTATGATTTTGCTTTAAAAATGATTTTTACGATCATTACCCTTTCCGCCGGATTCAAAGGTGGAGAAGTCACTCCTTTATTTTTTATCGGAGCTGCATTAGGCAGTGCTTTATCTCTTTTTATTCCGTTGCCATTTGGATTATTGGCAGGAATGGGATTTGTAGCAGTTTTCGCCGGAGCTACCAATACGCCCTTGGCTTGTATGCTGATGGGAATTGAATTATTCGGGGCAGAATGCGGAGTGTATGTGGCTATTGCCTGTGTTGTTTCTTATCTTCTTTCCGGTCACAACAGTATTTATACGAAACAGAAAATCGGGGAAGCTAAGAACAGAAGGTATGAAAGTCAGCAGGATCAATCAGTTTCAGATTTTTTATAAAGGGTTATGGGATTCGTGGCGCGGGTTACGAGTTACGAGATTCAGGATGCGAAATGCGAGGTCACAGTTATTTGTTTATTTTGTTCTTGGTTGCGGGATGCTAGTTTTTATTAATTCTTAGTTCTTCACTTATAAAACCTTGAAACCCAAAATCCCTCAAACTTAAAACCACAAACCTCGAATCCCGGATCCCGGATCTCTCAAACCCTCAGACTCAAAAACCCCGAAACTCGTATCTCGCATCTCATCACTCTCCAACCCTCCCACTCTCAAACTCTCTCACCCACCTTCTCCATTTCCAACTATAATTCGTAATTTTACCCCCATGTTCGATTACAGACTAAAAGTTTTCCATACGGTAGCATCCCGATTAAGTTTCACTAAAGCTTCAGAAGAGCTTCATATTTCACAACCCGCTGTTACTAAACACATTAAAGAAATTGAAATTCAGGTAGGTGTCAAGTTATTTGATCGTAAAGGAACTTCTATCCAGCTGACTCAAAGCGGAAAGATTCTGTATGAACATGCTGAAAAGATAAGAAATGTCTACCGCGACATGGAATTTGAAATCAGCCAAATCAATCAGCAGCATAAAGGAAAACTGATTATCGGGGCAAGTACAACTGTTGCACAGTATATTTTACCTGAAATTTTAGCAAAATTCAATACTTATTATAAAGATATTAAGATCGAACTTCTTACCGGAAATACGGAGGCGATTTCTACACTTTTAAAAGAAGAAAAAATTGATCTGGGTATTATTGAAGGTGAATCTCAGTCTTCTTATTTTGAATATAAGACTTTTAAACCTGATGAAATTGTCCTGACCGCAAAATCAGATCACCCTCTTGCTCATAAAACCTTACATGTAAAAGATCTCTATCAGCTCGATCTGATCTTCAGGGAGCAGGGATCCGGGACTCTTGAGTTTATACAAAACCGGCTGAAGGAGAAAGAAATCAATATCAATGAATTAAATACGGTAATCCAGCTGGGAAGCAGTGAAAGTATCAAAAACTACCTTCTCCACTCCGAATGTATGGCATTCCTTTCTATCAGTACAATTCTGAACGAATTGAAAAACAATATCCTGACTGTTATTGATATTAAAAACTTCAGTATTGAAAGAGATTTCCACTTTATTCTTCCTAAGGGTGAACAGTCTGAACTGATCAAGCTTTTCCTGAGATTTGCAGAGTAGTCTCCTTATGATGTAAATCTATTAATAATAGAAAAATCCTATTATTTTTTAGCATTGTTATTAAAAACATACAAAGCTTTTAAGTTTTGGCTGAAGCCAATGGATTTTTTTTAATTTATTTGGCTGGGCTAAAGCCCAACCCTATTGATATAGTCAAGCAAAGAGTAAAATGTAACGATAAGATCTTTTATCTTTTATTACTTATAACTTTTAGTTATCCAACATAACAAAATACGATTTACTTTGTAATAGTATTTTCCGGAATTTTGATGCAGATTTTAAAAGTTCGCATTATGAAAAATTTCATTCAAAATGAAATGACACGGAAAGTATTTTTTATTGTATTGGCTGTTCTGTGCCTTACCCCACTTATATCTTCACCCATTGCTTTAGGTTTAGGTTTTGCCCTGGCTGTTTTTATAGGAAATCCTTTTGAGAAGCATCTTCATCATTATATTCATTTGCTGCTGCAGATTTCAATTGTAGGGCTGGGATTCGGACTGAAGCTCGATGAAGCACTTCACGCTGGAAAAACAGGATTGATGCTGACTGTTCTAAGTATTGTTACAGTAATGGTTTTGGGCTATTTTCTTGGAAAAATATTTAAACTGGAAAGACCTTTATCCTATCTCCTTTCTGCAGGGACAGCTATTTGTGGAGGGAGCGCCATTGCAGCGATATCTCCTATTATCAAACCAAGCACGAAACAGATTTCACTTGCACTGGCTATCGTTTTTACCTTAAATTCTATTGCTTTGTTTGTCTATCCTGCCATAGGGCATCTACTGAATCTTTCTCAGGAGCAGTTTGGCCTTTGGTGTGCAGTAGGTATTCACGACACAAGTTCTGTGGTAGGGGCCGCAAGTAAATATGGAGATGAAGCTTTGAAAATAGCAACTACCGTAAAGCTGGCGCGTGCCTTGTGGATTATCCCAATTTCATTGATTACCATGTTTATTTTTAAAACTAAAGACTCAAAAATAAAGATACCCTGGTTCATCGGTTATTTTATTCTGGCCATTCTTTTGAATACGTATTTCCCATTTTTTGACCGTTTCAGTACTTCAATAACTGTTGTAGCAAAATCCGGATTGAACTTGACCTTATTTTTCATTGGTTCTACTCTTTCTCTTCAGACGCTGAAGTCAATAGGATTAAAACCTTTACTCACCGCTGTGATCCTTTGGATTACGATAAGTGTTGGCAGTCTCTTTTATATTATCCATTAAAAGAGCAGAACCCTCTTGAAATCAAGAGGGTTCTGCATATTAAATGTGGAAATGTTTATTTCGTATTGAAATAATTTTTTTATACTGCAGACTGGTTACAAGTATAAACCTGTAGACAACCCATATATTGAGAGCAATATTCAGGGCCTGTTACAGATCCTGAGCAGCTGCATCCGCAAAGAGATAAATCTGGCTTACCGCTTATTCCTCCAGTAATATTTTTCAAGTCTTGTTTTCCTAGCTTTTTAGCATTTTTGATTGCGTTCATGTGATTTAGTTTTAATTAGATAAATTAGTTTTAGTTGTCTCCCAAAGTTAAACAAATATTAATTACTCGCAACAAAAATTAGTATAAAATTTAATAATTTGTTGATTTTAACTGAATTATTATATTCAAAATAAGAAATATCCTATTCTCGTTTTTTAAACAATTTAAATTATTCTGTAAACTCAAGGTCTTTATCGTGGGTTTCTGAGATCGTAAGCGAAGAATAAAATGCGAGTCCAAAAACTACGACTCCTACTATAGCAGCACTTTCTACAACCGGGAAATGACCTTTAAGGGAATCAAAAGCCAAAATCATAACAGGTACAAGCCCTCTTACCATATTGGGAACGGTTGTCGTTGCTGTATTTCTGATATTGGTTCCGAACTGTTCTGCTGCCAGTGTCACAAACATAGCCCAATATCCGGTTCCAAACCCAAGCCATACGCAGAACAAATAATATTTTGTTTCTGTATTGGTATTACCGAATAACATAACTGCCACCCCGATAACCGTAAAGATCAGCATGTAGAAAATGGCCATTTTACGGGATTTTAAAGCGTGAGAAATAAAACCACTCAATAGATCACCAACAGAAATCCCTATATAGGCCCACATAATTGCTTTTCCGGGATTGATGTCCTTGATTCCCAATTCAGGGGCAAATTGATTGGCTAAAACGGCCAGAATCCCTATACAGTACCAAGTAGGTAATCCTACCGCAATACATTTTAAATATCTTACCAATCTGTCTTTATTGGTAAAAAAGGATAGGAAATTCCCTTTTGAGACATTTTTATGAACGATATTTTTATAAATTCCGGATTCGGATACACTTATTCTCAGCAGTAATAACAGGATTCCCATTATTCCGCCAATGATATAAGAGATATTCCATCCTCCGGCCAATTCTACCGTAAGCTGAGCCACCACTGCTCCCATTAATCCAAAACCGGCTACCACTGAGGTTCCGATTGCTCTTAGATTCTTCGGCAGACTTTCAGAAACCAATGTAATTCCTGCTCCAAGCTCTCCGGCTAGTCCTATTCCTGCAATAAACCTTAAACCCGCATATTGATATACGAGATGCTCTTTTGGAAAGTAAGGAAGGAATCCACAGGCAATATTGGCTAAAGAATAAACGAGGATGGAGCCAAAAAGAACAGAAAGCCTTCCCTTTTTATCACCAAGGCTTCCCCAGAAAATTCCTCCGATAAGAAGCCCTATCATCTGGCAGTTCAGAATAAAGGTTCCATCCGCATCGGGATTAAGCCCTAATGCTTTTAAGCTCGGTATTCTAACGATTCCGAATAAAAGGAGGTCATAGATATCCACAAAATAGCCTAAGGCAGAAATAATAACGGGAATAGAGAAAATGTACTTCAGTTTTGAAGACAAGGACAGTTCTTGCATTTTTAAGTTTTGATAAAAATAAAAAACCTTTCAATTTCTTGAAAGGTTTTTATAAAATATCTTTTTCTGATTATTATCTGGCAATATTCACAGCTCTCGTTTCTCTGATTACTGTTACTTTTACTTGTCCCGGATAAGTCAGTTCATTCTGAATTTTCTCAGAGATATCGTAAGAAAGTTGAGAAGCGACTTCGTCATTTACTTTTCCGCTCTCTACCATTACTCTTAGTTCTCTACCAGCCTGGATTGCATAAGCGCTGGATACTCCCTCGAAGCTTAATGCTGCAGATTCAAGGTCTTTCAATCTCTGAATATAAGATTCCAGTACCTGTCTTCTTGCTCCTGGTCTTGCTCCTGAGATCGCATCGGCTACCTGAATGATCGGAGATAATAACGATTTCATTTCAATCTCATCGTGGTGAGCTCCAATCGCGTTTACTACTTCAGGGTTTTCACCGTATTTCTCAGCCCACTGCATCCCTAATAGAGCGTGTGGTAATTCTGATTCCTGCTCAGGAACTTTACCGATATCGTGTAGTAGACCTGCTCTTTTTGCTAATTTTACGTTTAATCCTAATTCAGCAGCCATTGTTGCAGCGATGTTTGCTACTTCTCTTGAGTGCTGTAGTAAGTTTTGTCCATAAGAAGAACGGTATTTCATTCTTCCTACGATTTTGATCAACTCAGGGTGTAATCCGTGGATTCCTAAATCAATGATCGTTCTCTTCCCTACTTCAATGATTTCCTCTTCGATCTGTTTTTTTGTTTTTTCAACTACTTCTTCGATTCTTGCCGGGTGAATTCTACCATCGGTAACCAATCTGTGAAGGGATAGTCTTGCGATTTCTCTTCTTACCGGATCAAAGCATGAAAGAAGGATCGCTTCCGGAGTATCATCAACGATAATTTCTACTCCTGTTATAGCTTCTAAAGCACGTATATTTCTACCTTCTCTACCGATAATTCTACCTTTTACTTCATCAGACTCGATATTGAATACTGATACTGAATTTTCGATAGCCTGCTCAGTTCCGATTCTTTGGATCGTCTGGATAACGATTTTTCTCGCTTCGTTTTTAGCATTCATCTGAGCTTCTTCCATGATGCTCTGAACGTGTGCCTGAGCTCTTGTTTTGGCTTCAGCTCTCATGGTTTCTACCAATTCTGCTTTCGCTTCATCAGCGGTATAATTAGATATTTTTTCAAGTATTTCTACTTTCTTAGTGGTAGCTACATCTAATTCCTGCTGTTTTCTTTCCAGAATTTCGTTCTTCTTAGCGTAATCTCCAATCTGCTTATCTAAATCTTTTTCAAGTTTTCCAGTCTTGCTAAGCTCGTCATTCAGCTTATGTTCCTTGTCTTTGGTTCTTTTTTCAACCTCCTGCATTTTCTTTTCACGGGATTGAATATCTGCGTCATGTTGAGATTTCAGTTCCAGGAATTTTTCTTTTGCCTGAAGGTTCTTTTCTTTCTTTATGGATTCGGCTTGTACGTTAGCTTTTTCTATAAGGTTTTCGGCATTTTTTGTTGCATCATCTATGATAAATTTTGCCTTAGTATTCAGTGAGCTTTTAGAGAAAAACATCCCTATTATCGCCCCAATAACTAAGCAGATAACGCCGGCTATAATGGCTGTTGTCATAATATATATTGAGTTTTAATTGTCTTCATATCCAAATAAAAAAGCCTACAATAATCCAGGGATTGAGAGTAAACTCCTAATCAACACGATTTGAACTGATTTCCACTGTCTGTAATCCGGAATCCGGCACGCCATTCGATGGACATTTGTTCGGTAATTGTTTAGCGTTGAGTTTACCTTTAATGTGTTAGAATTATTGTAGGCAGTAATTTCTCAGGAAAAAAATCTATTTCCCGACTTCATTCAACGATTGATTAATCTGCACTAATCTTTCGTTGGTAGAATTAATATTTTTTTCGTAGTTAAGAGAAACTACTTCTGCATTGGTTCCCAGTTTTAGGGCACACATTGCCAAAGCATCTTGTTTATCTCTTACATCGAAGTTTTGTTCAAAATCTTTAATCATATTCTCGATCTGCTTCCCTACTTTACGCAAAGTTTCTTCCTCTGCTGCCGGTACGTTCAGCGGATATACTCTTCCTGCAATGTTGACGGTTATTCTCCTTATCTCCATTATAATCCACTGTTTTGAAGCTGAGCAATACAGAAATCAATTTCTTTTACCAATCGGTTGATATGGTTTTTCATTAATCTATTGTGTTCAGGATTTCCTGATATTGCTGAATAAAGTTTTATATTTTTTTGTTCTTCTGCTAATACCTGATTTCTTCTCCTTTCTTCATCATACTTCTTCTTCAACTCTTCATGCTCACTATTTAATTCTTTTAAATTTTCAGTAAGATTTTTATAGTTCTTTTGCAGAGCCAAAATCTTTCGCTCTAATTCTGAAAAATTGTTTTCTAAATCTTGAAGCATTTCAGGTTTGTATATTCTAACTAGAAGCAAAAATAAAAAAATAATAACACTAACAAAAATAAAACGCTCTATATTTTGATATACCAACAAAAAAGGAGGTGCTAATGCCCCTCCTGTGTATTTTTAATGAAATATTTTTTTATTCAAATTTCAGAACGAACATTACTGCTCTTGTCTGTAACGTAGAAATTGCAGAAGCCCAGTAAGGAGGTGTAGTCGCGTTATCCGCCACTTTCTCATTATTCATGAAGAATGTTCCTCTGATGGCAGGAGTCAGTTTAAACTTGTTGAAATAGAACTGAATTCCCATCTCTGCAGACCAAGCAAAATTATGCGTTGTAGATCTGTAGATTCCCTGCATATTGTCATCTGTAGAAGTTGCATTAGACTGAAGGTTTACTACATAGTTCACCCCTGCTGCAACGTAAGGCCTTGAATTGTACCATCTTTGCCCATGAAGTTCCAAAAGTACCGGAATATCAATCAAAGTAGATTTAATTTCTCTTACTCTATCCTTTTCCTGTAAAGGGAACGGCATAAAAGCAGGATTCGTCAAAGATCCCCCTGCATAGATGTCATTGGATTGAGTATTAAAAGTCAACTGTCTTTGTGCAAACTGTAACCCCGGTTCTATCCTTACATCAAGATAATCGTTCAGTCTCCATTTTGCAATAAGCCCGGCACCGAAACTATAACTTTCCTTGGATGTGACAAGGTTTTCATTATCATTCATCCCATATTTTGGATGCAAAACAATGCGGTAATCCAGTCTGTTCCCGTTCAAATAAAACCCCCAACTAAATTTCTGCTCGTCGAAATCTTCCAACTTATCCATTCTGTTTCGGGTTCTGAATTGCGCGTTTGCAAAGACGGCAACATTTACTGAGGTTAAAACCAGTGCTTTTAATAGAAATTTATTCATAGGTTACTTTGTTGCTTTATAAATTGTGGCTATACCTAAACTTAATTTTTTATATTCAACTTTCTTAAATCCCGTATCTAAAAGAATTTGCTTCATCTTCTCCCCGAAAGGAAAAGCATTTACAGAATCCGGAAGGTATGTATACGCCCTACTATCCTTAGAAACCAACTTGCCAATGGCAGGTAATATATTTTTAAAATAAAACATATAAAATGGCCCCATGAAACCCTCAACCTTTGAAAACTCCAGTATATAAACACTTTTGTTATCTTTAACTACTCTTCTTAACTCTGCTAAACCTTTGGGAAGGTTTTCAAAATTCCTTACTCCAAATGCAACGGAAACAGCATCAAATCTATTGTCCTCGAAAGGTAGATTTTCAGCATCTCCTTTTTGCATGGAAATTTTGCCGTCTAATTTAAGTTTTTTTATTTTAATAACGCCAACATTCAGCATTTGTTGTGATAAATCTAAACCAACTACCTTAGAACCGGTTCCTTTTTCAATGGTAATTGCCAGATCTCCCGTTCCTGTAGCCACATCCAGCACTTCCTGCGGATTATCATTTTTCATCCATCTTACCAGTTTATTTCTCCACAAAACGTCAATTTTCATGGATAAAACATGGTTCAGAAGGTCGTACTTCGGTGCAATGTTGTCGAACATATCCTCTACCTGGCTCTTTTTTGTAGCCTCTGAATTGTAGGGAGTAACTTTGGTGATATCTTTTGTCAAAACTTAAAACTTGTAATATTCTTTGTAATAATTTAGGTAATCCTGCTTCCTGAAGATCTTAGATCTTGATTCCACTTTCTGGATATTCTTGATCACTTTATCATAGTCTTCATCTACATTGTAGTAAAAACCTTCTGTATAAAGCTTGTTGAAGCGTTTTGCTCCTCCGTAATAATCTTTTCCGTCAATGACTGTTTTGTCAAGCTTCGCCAATAACGAATCTTTTTTAAGATTATATCCGTAATACTGTTCGTTTACGTAGTAATCCTGATGGGTAATATTGATCAGACCACGAAGTTTATTCACTTCAAATGCCGAATCGTACAGCATTTTCTTATTCTGATCAAAAACCTGAATAGAGTTTTTACCTTTATTCAAATCCACATGCACATACTGCCCCGCTGAAATCACGCCTTCAGATCCGTTATTGATCTTAAAGTAATACGTATTCGGGGTAGGATTATCTACCACATAATAATTCTTCTTGGCTAAAAAAAGGAAGTAGATCCCAAAGGCAACGATAAACGCCACAGCTGCAATAAGTAAGCCTTTTAAGGACGAGTTGTTTTTCATAGATTGTAAAGTACAATTTTTGCAAATTTAATAATATTTTTAATTCTCTGTTATTAATATTAATTATTAACTTTGCATCTTTAAAAAAATCATATAAACGAATGCCGAATACGATCATTATTGGCTCTGGATCTTATATCCCGAACAGAGTTATTGGTAGAGATTACTTTATGAATTCCGAGTTCTATACTGAAGACGGAGTAAAGATTGAAAAGCCTGTGGAAGAGACCATTGCGAAATTTGTAGAGATTACAGAAATCGAAAACAGGAGGTTCATTGAGGATGATCTTTCCAACTCACAAATCGGTTATGAAGCTGCAAAAATTGCCCTTGAAGATGCAAAAGTAGATGGTGAAGATTTAGATTACATTATCTATGCAAGTAATTTCGGAGAAGTTACTGAAAACGGATACGCTGACTTCATGCCAACAATGGCAGCAAGAGTGAAGAATAAACTGGGGATCAAAAACAGAAAATGCGTAACGTATGATATGGTTTTCGGATGTCCTGGATGGGTAGAAGCTATGATTTTATCTGATAATTTAATTAAAGCTAAGGTTGCCAAAACCATTCTTGTCATCGGCGCTGAAACTTTAAGCAGAGTAACAGATCCCTATGACAGAAACAGAATGATCTTTGCTGATGGTGCCGGAGCAGTAGTGGTAAAAGCAACAGACGAAGAGAATGTAGGAATTATTGCCCACAACACGATTTGCGATAACGGACCGGAATTAAATTACCTTGAAAATCAGCCTTCCATCAATAAAGAAGCAGATCAGAAGCGCCTTTATGTAAGAATGTTAGGAAGAAAGATTTACGAATACGCTCTTAAAAATGTACCGGATGCTATTAAAGATACCATTACAGATGCAGGTCTTTCTATTGAAGATATAGACAAAATCTTAATCCACCAGGCTAACGCTAAAATGGATTACGCGATGATTGAAAGACTTCACAGACTTTATGATGTGAAAGAATACGATCACGCCATCTCTCCAATGACCATTCAGGACCTTGGAAATACATCTGTAGCAACCATTCCTACCATGTATGATTTAATAATTAAAGGAAAAATGGCAGGTCAATCGTTTAAAGAAAAAGGTAACGTTGTTATGACTTCGGTAGGTGCCGGAATGAACATCAATGCTATCGTTTACAGATTTCCTTAATAATATTTAATAAACAAAAAATATAAAAAGCACAGGGAAGTTTTTCTTTGTGCTTTTTTTGACCAGAACATGCAAAAGAATTTTTTAATCATCGCGGGAATCTTCCTGTTTTTGGAAGTGTATATTTATCAGGCTATCAGAACTCTTACTGACAATTCCTGGATCAAAATCGGATATTGGGTAATTTCGTTAGCCGTGTATGGAATTTTCGCCTATGAAGTCACTCATTACCAAAGGTCAGACCGAAGTATGGTAAGGGCTCAGATCATGATTTCATTATTTTTAATTTTCATCCTTCCAAAAGTTTTCGTGATTCTGTTTTTATTAATTGATGATATCATCCGAATTGGAGGCTATCTGATAGGTTTTGCCCAACCATCGGAAAATTTCTTCCCGGAAAGGAGGAAGTTTCTGAGCATTGTAGGTTTGGGAATGGGAGGCGTTCTTTCGGCTCTTTTCATAGACGGAATTACTTTTGGTAAATATCGCCACACCGTAAGAAGAGTAAGAGTTAATTTCGCCAACCTTCCAAAAAGCTTCAAAGGATACAAAATCATTCAGATTTCTGATGTTCATAGCGGAAGTTTCTCTGATCCAAGCAAATTACAGCACGCTATTGATCTGATCAACGAACAGAAGCCCGATCTGGTATTATTTACCGGAGACATGGTGAATAATGTGGCGGATGAGTTCAAACCTTTTATTCCTTTATTCTCAAAAATTCAGGCTAAAGATGGTAAACTTGCCGTCCTAGGAAACCACGATTATGGAGATTACGTAACCTGGGGATCCCCTGATGCTAAAAAGAAAAATCTGGACACCCTGATCGATTATGAAAAGCAGGCTGGTTTTGATATGTTAAGAAATGAACACAGGGTAATTGAAAAAAATGGCGAGAAACTCTACATTTTAGGCGTCGAAAACTGGGGTTTAAAACCTTTTCCGCAGTTTGGTAAAATTGACGATGCTTTAAAAGGCGTTCCTGAATCTGCTACTAAGATCTTAATGAGCCATGACCCTACCCACTTTGATTATGTAGTAAAAAAGCACCCTTCAAACATCCACCTGACCCTTTCCGGACACACACATGGAATGCAGTTTGGTTTAGATCTTAAAAATGTAAAATGGTCACCGGTACAATACCGTTACCCAAAATGGGCAGATTTATATGAAAGTGAAGGAAAACTACTGTATGTAAACAGAGGATTTGGTGTATTGGGATACCCGGGAAGAGTGGGTGTATTACCGGAGATTACTCTTTTTGAGCTGAGTTAGAGGTCCAGGCTTCGGGATGCGAGATTCGGGGTGCAAGTTACGTGCTACATAACATTAAACCTTGAATTTTCTCCCTAATCCCTGCAACCTAATCCCTGCAACCTAATATCTGCAACCTATCACCTATCACCTATCACCTAAAAAATATAATCTTTCATACGGGAAGTAGCCATTTCCCTGTCATTGAGAAAAGTAAGGAGGGCATCTAATTTGTCCTCCATTTTTTTGCCCGAAAATAAGCTTCGGTAAAAAGGAATATCAAAACGATATCTCTTAAAATCTGTAAACTGCCAGGTGTTTAGATAGATCAAAACAAATTCTTCATTCTGCAAAGTTTCCAAAACCATATTCTGATAATACTTCATCGGCAGGATCTGAAATACAAAATCATTATAGGGCAGCTGGCTGTAAGGAGAGATGCTTTCCGGAACAATACTCAGCCCATCCTCTTCTGTAATTTCGGTATCTCTTTTGAGTCTTTTGAAAGGGAAAAGAATATTCGCATTATCGATATTGGAGACATAATTAAATTCCATCAGCTTCAAATTTTCCTGCGGAACTTTTACATCTTTCTGACGAATTCCCCTGATCTGTTTTTCCAGAAGATCCTGAATATTTTTTTTGGCTTTTTCAATTTCTTCAGGATTGGAGTCTTTATTATAAAAAGCAATTTCATGCCCTTTGGATGAAATTGCTTTTATTAAATTCTGAAGTTTTTCAGTAAGGGAAACCTCAACAAAAAAACTTGATTTGATATCATGAATATCTAAAATTCTAAGAATTGCTTTGGTATTATCTTCTGTAATTTTTAGTCTCTCTTCATCGGTAATTTGGGAGCCATTTTTCACTTCAGCTTCAATACATGTGATGTTAAAAGTCAATAATACCATTTAAATTAAAGTTTAGATAAATTATATAAAATATTAAAAATCAATTGTTAAAGAAATATCTAATTAAAGTATTACTTTATATAATTAATCCTTTCCTAATTTTACTTTCAAATTCTTGATCATGTCCTTTGTCATTTCAGAAATTCCGAAATCATACGTCAATCCCCAGTCTTTTTTAGCGACTGAATCATCAATAGAAGCTGGCCATGAATCTGCAATTGCCTGTCTGAAATCTGGCTTATAATCGATGGCAAAATCAGGAATTTCTTTCTTGATTTCTTCTGACAATTCTTTTGGAGTAAAAGACATTCCACCCAAATTATAAGAAGAACGAACCGTTACACTTTCTTTTGGAGCATCCATCAATTTAAGAGTTGCATTGATGGCATCATCCATATACAACATCGGCATTCCTGTATCTTCAGAAATGAAACTTGTATATTTTCCATCTTCTATTGCCTTGTAAAAAATCTCAACAGCATAGTCAGTCGTTCCACCCCCTGCAGGAGTTTTCCATGAGATCAATCCAGGATATCTGATACTTCTTACATCCACCCCATATTTATCGAAATAGTATTCACACCACTTCTCCCCTGCCATTTTCGAAATTCCGTAAACAGTTGTTGGATTCAACACTACATCCTGTCCTACGTCATGTTTTGGAATTCCTTTTCCAAATACAGCAATAGAACTCGGCCAGAAGATCTTTTTAAGAAGCCCTTCTTTCGCCACTTCACAAAAATGAAGCAGTGGTTCAAGATTCAGTTTCCACGCGAAAATAGGCTGCTTTTCCGAAGTCCCGGATAAAAGCGAAGCTAAGTGGTACACTGTCGTAATTTCATAATCATGGATCACCTGTCTTACCAACTGAGTGTTGGTAACGTCCATTCTTTCATAGTGTCCGGCGGAAGTAATTCCTTCCTGCCATCTGTCCAATCCTGAAGCGACAACGTTCTCCGCTCCGTGGATTTCAACAAGTCTGTTTGTCAGTTCTGTGCCGATTTGTCCCAAGGCACCTGTAATCAGTATTCTTTCCGTATAGGATTCCATTTTTCAGATTTTTTTTAGAATTGTACAAAAGTAAAAAAAACATGCCAACCATAATAAAAAAGGTACACTTTCGTATACCTTTTATCATCCTAAGAAAAATATTGATTAAAAATTAAGATTCACTCTCGCAAAAAGAAATCTTCCATTCATCCCAAATTGAGAAACATTTCTGGAATAAACAAACTGATTAGAATTTGACAAATCGATAGTGCTTGGAGTTGCAGAATACACAACATTCCCGTTAGCATCTACTCCTGTTGCTCTTCTGGCTGCTACAGGCCCATAGTTTTTATCAGGATAAATATCGAAGATATTATTTGCTCCTATGGTCAGCCTAAACGATTTTGAAAAATTGTATCCCACAGAAAAATCTGTGATAACTTTTCCTCCCCAAACCGGGTGTTCTGTTTCTACAGCCTGTCCGTTGATAACTTGAGCCCCAACAATTCCGTCCCCATTTACATCAACCACATTAGGATCCGTCACTTTACCAAAATACACGTTTCTTAAAAGAAAGCTTAATTTATTTATTTCCAATGAATTATTTAAAGATGCTTTAAATCTTGGGATAGCTTCTTCAACATATACACGGCTTGCTTCCGAATAATATCTATTAACCTGCCCAGCCTGTATTAAAACATCTGAACCATGAATATCTCCAACCCTGTTTGTTTTAGAAACAGTAACAGCCAAATCTGAATTTAGCGAAACACTTCCTAAATGAGTCTTATGAGAGATTACTCCTTCCACACCTTTTGTCTGAGTATCAATGGCATTGGCAAAAAATGTAGCAGCTGTAGCATTGGCTGCATCAAAAGCAAGTTGTAAATTTCTTAAAGGAGTTCCATCTGCATAAGTTCCCGATGGTCTTGAAAACTGATCAGTAAGTACAACTCTATTATTTACTCTAGTATAATATCCGTCTAAAGTTACGCTAAGTTTAGCATCCGGAAATTTAGCCGTAAAACCAGCAGAAAAACTCTTAGATTCTTCCTGATTCAATTGCGGAATCCCCAGAATTTTAGCGGCATTGGAATCATTTGAAAAAGTTCCCACTTCAAAAGGAACTCCTCCTACAAATTGAGTGGAAGTGGAGTTAAAGTACATCTGCTGTAAAGAAGGCGCCCTGAATCCTGTAGAATGAGCGGCTCTGAAATTGAAGGTTTCAGTGATTTTATAGCGAGTAGCAATTTTATAATTAAATGTAGAACCAAAATCTGAATAGTTCTCATATCTTAATGCCGCACTTACAAGCCACTTGTCTGTAATATCCAATTCTGTATCAGCATAAAGAGCAACAGAGTTTCTTCCTTTACTCAATGCATTTTCCGGTCTGAAACCCGGAAAAACCTGAGAACCTCCCGGTCTGCTGTTTCCAAAGAAATCTGTAGGTTTCATATTTGCAGGAGTTGTCGGGGTCTGAATATTTCCGTTAACATCATACAGTGCCCATGAGGCTTCTTCCCCATTTGTAATTTTAAAATTCTCAAATCTGGCCTCTCCACCAAAAGCTACATTAAATCCTTTTAACCAATCCACTTTGGTATCGAAATCTGCATTGATGGTATTTTGTGAAAAGCCAAGCCCTCCTGCGTCGAAGCTGGTTTTACTTGGATATCTCATACTTGCATTGGCGGTATTTTCGATCGTATAATCAAACGTATTTTTTCCGAAAGTATTACTGATGTCGTAATTCACCCTGCCTAATTTTCCTTTAAACCCAGCAGAAAAAGAAACATCAATAACATCAGAAGATATTTCCGGTAAAAACCCATTGGGATAAATAGAAGTAGACGTTCTGTTCTGATTCGGTAATCTGTAAAATCCTGCAGCATTGCCATGTCTGTAAGAATAGCCTCCAAAAGCATATCCTCTCACCCCGGAAGCAATTTCAAATTCGGAATTAACAAATAACTGACCACTGGTAAGCTTGGATTGCCCCACCCTCATATTAAAATCATTTCTGGTCAATCCTCTGTAATCCAATTCATTATTAGTGACATCAAAATTCAATGCAGACTGCATCGCAGAAATGGTATTTGCATTCTGAATCTGGTTTAATTGCTGTGTGGTAAAATAGGAAACGTTTTGAGAATATTGCTTAATATCATTCAGAATTTGATTAGAATTTGGGGTATTATTGATATTTGAAAACAGGGAGGAAATATTGACTCCATTTTGTAAAGCCCGCTGTTCTACAGCATTATAAGCATTAAAGATATTGGAAGTATTGGCATTGGCTCTTCTTGTATCATCTCTTTTCATCAAACCACCTGTAAAGTTTATAAAACCATTTTTTCCAAGATTTACACCATAATTAAGGTCAAGCTGGTATTTCCCTCCGTCCCATCCTCCGGAATGGTCATTTGATCCTTTAGAATTAAATCCTCCGACTGTAATTGCTGAAGTCAGAGTATTTGTATTTTTCTTCATGATGACATTGATCACTCCGGCAATAGCATCAGAACCATACTGCGCTGAAGCTCCATCCCTCAATACCTCCAGCCTTTCAATAGCAAACGCCGGGATAGCATTCAAGTCTGTCCCTACAGATCCTCTTCCGGGTGAACCATTAATATTAACCAGTGAGGAAGTATGCCTTCTTTTTCCATTGAGTAAAACCAACACCTGATCTGGTCCCAATCCTCTTAATTGCGCAGGGTCCACATGATCTGTCCCATCTGCTACGGTTGCAGAGTTTGAAGTGAAAGAAGGTGCAGCGTAATTCAAAATTTGATTAAGGTCAGTTTGTGGACTTAATAATGACTGTGAACCGATATTAATTACATCTACCGGTACTGGTGTATCCGTTGCTACTCTGGCTTTATTTCTGGAACCGACAGTAATCTTCACCTCCTCAACAGTCTTAATACTTAATGAATCATTAGTTTGAGCCACAGCATTTGCTGAAATAAAAAACAGGGCTCCCACTAAAACAATTTTCTGGTAATTTTTTTTCATGCGTATTTTTTTCAAATGTATATAAATTACCATTTATAAAAAACACAATAATCAACAAATAATTAATTTTAGAAAATATTTAAACATATTTATCTTATTTAAATACAAAATAAACAATAAAACAACTTAATGATTGATAGTTTTATAAATTAACGAAATCTTCTTTATTTTATTTACTCTCTTGATATTGGGATTTTATTTTAAAAATGATATTTTTGTTTTAAACCTGTAATTTTTATGAAGAAAGTATTTTTAGTTGGAACCCTTCTCGCCTATAGTTTTTCCTGGTCACAGTTTACAAATTTCAATATTATCAAAGAGGTACAGGTCAAAAACAAAGGCGTTGTAGTCTCTGCACACCCTTTAGCCAGTGAAGCGGGGGCCAAAATCTTAAAAATGGGCGGAAATGCCTACGACGCTGTTACAGCTACACAATACGCCCTTGCTGTTGTATATCCTCAGGCAGGAAATATCGGAGGGGGCGGATTTTTGGTAGGTGTAAAAAATAATGGAGAAAAATTCACACTGGATTACAGGGAAACCGCTCCAAAAAAGGCTTCCAGGGACATGTATATCGATAAAAAAGGAAAAGCAGATACAGACCTTTCTCAAAACGGAAGACTGGCAGTGGGTATTCCTGGAAGTGTGGCAGGATTTTTCGCTACGCTGAAGTACTGTAAACTGCCTATGGAAAAAATTATTCAGCCTGCAATTGATCTGGCGGAAAAAGGATTTACCATCACAGACAAGGAGGCTGAAATGCTGAATAATCAGAGAGAAAAATTTCAGAGACATAATAAGTCTTCCATTATTTTTGTGAAAGATGCTCCGTGGAAAGCTGGAGATCTGCTGGTTCAAAAAGAACTAGCCGAAACATTGAAACTCATTCAAAAATTAGGACCAAAAGGTTTTTATGAAGGGAAAACTGCAGAGCTTCTGGTGGCTGAAATGAAAAGAGGAAACGGAATCATAACGCTGGAAGATCTTAAAAACTATAAAGTTGCAGAGAGAAAAGCGCTTGAATTCGATTACAAAGGAAACGATGTTGTAACGATGCCTTTACCTTCAAGTGGCGGAGTCCTTCTTGCCCAAATGCTGAGAATGGCAAGTTTTGAAAACCTTGAAAAATATCAGCAAAACTCTACAAAGGCCGTTCAGATTATGGCCGAGGCAGAACGAAGAGCTTTCGCAGACAGAGCGGAATATATGGGAGATCCAGATTTTATTCAGGATAAAACTGCCTATCTGATTTCTGATGAATATTTGAAAAACAGATGGAAAAGTTTCAGCTTTGATAAAGCAACTCCAAGTGCAGAAGTCGGTAAGATCATAGCACAGCCTAAAGAATCTATGCAGACCACCCATATCTCCGTACTTGACAAGGATGGAAATGCCGCTTCTGTAACAACAACTCTTAATGGGTATTACGGCAGTAAAGTACTGGTTTCAGGAGCTGGTTTCTTTTTAAATAATGAAATGGATGATTTTTCCATCAAACCGGGCGTACCCAATATGTTTGGAGCAGTAGGAGGAGAAGCCAATTCTGTTCAACCGAATAAAAGAATGCTTTCTTCCATGACTCCTACTATTCTTCTTAAGAATGGAAAACCTTATATGGTAGTGGGAACTCCAGGGGGTACTACAATTCCAACTTCGGTGTACCAATCTATTGTCAATGTTGTGGATTTTAAACTGAATGCCAATCTTTCAGTCAATGCACCCAAATTCCATCATCAGTGGCTACCAGAAACTATCACGGTAGAAAATAACTTTCCTGAAAGTACTATTTCTGAACTGAAAAGTAAGAATTACGTCATTGAAAAGATAAAATATATTGGAAAAACAGAAATGATTGTCCTTGACGAGAATGGAAACATTCATGCAGTAGCAGACGGCCGCGGAGACGATTCTGTAGCGGTGGAATAATCATTATTTTACGATTAACCCAATTATATATACAGCTACAGCTCCGGCTTGATTCTAAAAAGGGTGAAAACCTTTTTAGAATCAAGCCGGAGTTTTTTTATATCAAACTTATTTAAAATTTTATAAATATAAATGATTGGTTTTACCTTGATATTACTGTAGAACCAATCATTTTTTACTATGGTCAGATTAAATCATAACTAGCTCAAATCAGATTTTTTATACTTCTCTTTAGCAAGTTCCTTTTGGCGATAGTATTCTAACTTCTCTTCGGGTGTCATTAATTCCAGTTTCAATGTTCTGATTTCTTGTGATAATTTTCTATATTCTTCATAAAGATGAGCATTTTCAGAATGGTACTGCTCTAACTCTTGTTCGGTTTTAAAACCTTTTAAAATAATAGGTCTTAATTCTTCAGCTCGACTAATTTTCTTATTTAATAATTCTTGCTTTTCCATTTTATTTTTCGCTAATCGTTATTTTAAACATATCATTTCCGTTAGTAGGGTTTTTAATTTTCTCTATGTCTTCCACAATAAACTTCGTATTGCTTCTAAAAAGCACTTCTCGCTCAGCGGGTAATAATGAGGCAGTTTCTATGTTCTTGCCATTTTTTCCCGTAATTTTTATAAAAACATTATATCCTACATCATCAACCATCATTTCTTCAACAGCCATATAATCATAAGTAGAAGATGTAAAGCCTTTCTTTTCAATTGTCTTACCTATTGCATATTCTTTACTCAACATCTCAGGAGACATTTTTTCTAACCTGTAAAAAGTAGACGAGCTTGTTTTTGGTAATTTCTTCAAAGCATTATTGAGCAACTCTTTAAATGCTTTATATTCTTCTGTTATCGCAACTTCTCCTCTTAAAGCTCTGTTTAAACCAGAATAATATCCTGATGTATAAAGCCTTACTGCCGTTTCTTCTTCCAAAGATAAATATTTTGCCATATACCTTGTGTTGGAAAGTTCAACTAATATTTTCTGAAAAGCAGGATTTTCTCCCAAAACCTTTAAATATTTGGAATATCTTAATTTTGAAGCTAAAGAAGAAAAACTTCTAAAAGCACTCGCTTCAAACTCAGGTAATAAAGCAGCTGCAATATTTTCCAAAACCGTCCATCGGTCTTCAGCCAGTTGTTTTTCAGTAAAATAATTAGCAACAATTGTAGGTATGAAATAATCTTCCTTATCATCTGGTATTCTCAATGGAGTAAAGGCATCATTTATCCCTAATGTTTCAGAACCACTTTCCGAAGGAGCTTGATTCCCATTTTCATAAGAATGAATGGTAAAACCGACTTCAAATTTCTTCTCTTTTTCCAAAAATCCGCTCCAATACACAAATCTGTTTTCAACAACACCATTTTTCAATGTGTCTTTCATTTCGAGAGAATAGGTTATCGCATTTTGGTAATCAGAATTTTTCCATGCATTAATTCCCACTTTTGTCAATGCAATAATGAAATCTTCAAGATAGCCGGCTTTGAGTTTATTCAAAACTTTTCTTACTACGTTAGGATTGTTATTGACTTGTATGCTCCACCAAACACCATTTTTTACACCTTTTAACAAATTAATAACCGAAAGGTTTTCATTTGTCCCAGATGTATCAATAGCTTTTTCAGAAAGAGAGACAAAATCTTTCCAAAGTATTTCATCGGTAAGAGCTTCCAAGACAAAATCAGGAATATTTTCATATAAGGCATCAATAATATCAGGGTTGCTTTTAGCCGTTGCAAAAAAATGTTTATAATCTAGGATAATATCATTTTTCATTTGCTCGGCTTGTGAATTACCTTTTATAATTCTCAAAAATTCAATGAAAGTTTCTGCATTCCCAGTATAAAGCTTTATTGCAATATATTCATCATTCAGTTTGAAATCATAAGGACTTTCTGTTGCATCTGTTTGTAAATCAGAAAACTTCTTATCCTCTCCATCTTTATAGATAAAGTTAAGATTATAGGTTACTTTATAGTTATCAAAATAAATCCCAAAATTGTAAGAGTTGCTCAATAAGTTTTTTCTGGTATTCAGTTTGGATACATCAAAAACAGCCTGAGTTTCTTTATCGTTCTTTTTATATACAAAAGGTTTGTTATTTTTAATACTGCTGAATACAGGAGCATTAAATGAAGAAGAGCCTGAATAAATGGTTTTATCTTCCAACAAATATTTTTCTGGTTCAAATAAAAAGCTATTTATCAGTCCTAATTTTTCTTTTAAATCTTTTACAAGAAGTTCATAATTAATTCCACCTGTATAAAAATCTTTAGATAAAGCATCGTAATCTTCAGTTGTAGGTTTATAAAAAGCACTGTTTTTTCCAAAAGGTGTGTTTAATGCGTGCTCATTGGAAATTTCATCAAATATTTTGTTGGGTCTTATCCCTTCAAAATGGTCTTTACCACTTCCATAAATTCCTTTTTCAAGCCCTGCAAATTGTATGATACGGCTTCCTCGAAGTATTCGTTTGCTTTCTTCGTCAATTTTTTTTTCCATAAAATTATGTTTTAGTTGTTTTCTTTTCTGAAACCTTTCTAAAAACAAATGTAAATGGCAATAGCGACAAAACTTGACGTGTCAAAATTTCCTTCTATCCTTTTTTTGAAGGACTTGAGGAATATTTTTTGACAAATGACATATTTTTTTTCCAAATTTCCTCGACTACAATGTTTAGATGAGTTTATCCATAGATAAATTTTCTCTACAGATTCTTTTCAATGACATTTGTCATGTTTTTAGATAAATTTTCTTAATTTTCGCCCTTAAAAAAACAAAACGACTGTTCTTTGAAAGCAAAAAAAATATACAATCAGCTTTACTTCCAGGTTATTATAGCAATAATTGCCGGTATTTTTCTTGGAAATTTCTATCCTGAATTGGGAGAAAAGATGAAACCCCTTGGGGACGGATTCATCAAATTGGTAAAAATGATTATCGCTCCGGTGATCTTTATAACCCTCACCCTGGGAATCGCCCATATGACCGATCTGAAAAAAGTAGGAAGAATTGCCATAAAAGCAATGATCTATTTTTTCACATTTTCAACTCTTGCTCTTATCATTGGCTTATTTGTGGGGAATATCTTACAGCCTGGTCATGGTTTGAATATTGATCCTGCTACTCTTTCAGGTGACGTTTCACAATATCAGGTAAAAGCCCATGAGTCAACGCTTACAGGGTTTATTATGAATATTATTCCGGAGACTTTATTCAGTCCTTTGGTGGGTGAAAATATCCTTCAGGTTCTTTTGGTTGCAATTTTAATGGGTGTTGCGCTGGTTTTAACCAAAGAGAAAAGTCAAAAAGTAACCGACTTTTTACAGGATCTGTCAACTCCGGTATTTAAAATTGTTCATATGCTCATGAAGCTTGCCCCCATCGGTGCTTTTGGAGCAATGGCATTTACGATTGGAAAATATGGGCTCCATTCTGTATTGAACCTTATATTTCTGGTTGCTACATTCTATATTACTTCTATTCTTTTTGTAGTTCTGGTATTGGGAGCTGTAGCGTGGTATAACGGTTTTAATATTTTTAAGCTCATTTTTTACCTTAAAGAAGAACTTCTTCTCGTTCTGGGTACCAGCTCTTCAGAGTCTGCTTTACCGGGAATCATGGAAAAACTTGAAAAAGCAGGCTGTTCGAGGGCAATCGTAGGTCTTGTAGTCCCTACAGGGTATTCTTTCAATCTTGACGGAACGAATATTTACATGACCCTGGCCTCTCTTTTTATTGCTCAGGCTTTAAACATTCATCTTCCTATTGAAAAACAGCTGATGTTACTTTTGGTAGCTATGTTAAGTTCAAAAGGAGCCGCAGGCGTTACCGGTGCTGGATTTGTAACACTGGCAGCAACATTGGCGGTAGTTCCTGAGATTCCTATTGCCGGAATGACGCTAATCTTAGGAATTGATAAGTTCATGAGTGAGTGCCGTGCATTAACGAATGTTATTGGAAATTCTGTGGCTACTGTTGTAGTGGCCAATTGGGAGAAACAGCTTGATAAGGGGCAGCTTCAGTACTGCCTGGATCATCCGGGTGAGGTTGAAAAAAAGCTGGAAGTTTGATCTTCACTGAACGAATCATCCCAAAAATGTTTTTCCTAAAATATCTAGTTTAGAAGTAGTGTAGATCATCTATAGTATTTACAATATAGCTAAATTTATAACGTTATTCTTTGAACCATATTGATTAAGTCCAATAAGACAACTAACAATAAATCATAAATAGAGCATGGACAGCCATAATAATTTCACGCTCAGGAAGCCCGAAAACCCATTCCTCTCCACAATTGTTGAATATTATTTCTACATTGATATTCCAGTATCTCAACTCACTGAAGAAGCTGAATTTATGATACCCTTTCCTCGGATAACAGTTGGCTATTTTTTTGATCATCCTTTTATGGTCGTTAATAACACATTAAATAAATCCCAATTAATAAACACCGCCATATCAAGAATCTCCACCCAAAAAATAAACGTAAAGCCAACTACTGACAGAATAAAAATTTTAGGCGCCCACGTAAGACCTTTTGGATTGGCTTATTTTACTAAAAAACCTATAAACAAATTACCTTGGTTAATCAACACCCAAGAACTTTTTGGTAATGTCGCTAAAGATTTTATGCAAAAAATACATTTCTTGTCCGATACGGAAGAGATGTTCAATGCGATAGAAAATGTCTTTTTAGATAATATTCTTATTCGTGATTTATCACTTATCACCAAGGCCATTGATTTGATCGAATCAAACTTCGGGCATATTGAAATAACAGAACTTTCAAAACAATTAAACGTTACAGACCGTACTTTACGAAATCACTTCTATGAATATGTGGGATGCTCACCAAAGGAATATTTTCGTGTGGTCAAATTGAAACAAATTGCCTTTCAAATGAAGTACTCTGAAAATTCGTTAACACAAATTGCCCATGATAACAATTATTTTGACCAGGCACACTTTAATCATGAACTTAAAGATATAACAGGTCAATCTCCCAAAATTCTCCGTAAAGAAATCCCCAATTTCCGATTTTTACAATTTTAGCTTTTATACTATTTATACTTTCGTCATACAAGTAAAATATAACTTTTAATATCAGTCATAGAGCCACTATGAGACAAGAAAGTTATCGGGAAATTATAGACGAAAAAGTATAAAGATGAAAAAAATTATTAAAAACAACCTTTCTGAAAAGTACAGCAAAGGAACTATTATCATACACTGGATAAGCTTAGTTCTAATTATTTTATTGTTACCCACAGGATTTCTCATGCAGGAAATGAAAGCAGAAATGAGACTCAATTTGTTGAGGGTACACACTCTTTTCGGTATTTTGATTTTTGTACTTACCTTAATTCGAATTTTATTTTTCTTTCGAAATCAAAGGCCATCAAAGTTAGAAACGGGAAGCTCTTTTCATAATAAATTGGTAGTATGGATAGAAAGTTCTTTTTATTACCTACTCATCTTCTTGTGTTTATCAGGTATAACAACTCTTATAACAAGCAATCTTACAGAAGCTATACAAAATTCGGAAGCTTCCCTTTTACCAAAAAAACTGGATACTCCTCCACTCATTACCCACAGAGCATTAGCGATATTATTGATCGTTTTATTGATCGTACACATTGGAGGGGTTGTTACGCACTACTTGAAAAATAAAGAAAATACATTAAAGAGAATTTTACCTTAAAAATTTAATCCTATGAAAAAATACACATCCTTACCATTACTTTCTTTGATCACACATTCCCTTTTTGTAGGAGGATGCACGGTGATATTATTTGTGTTGATTCCTTTTTGGCAAAAAATAGGTGCTGAAGATTTTTTAACTTGGTTTTCACTCAACTCTAAATCGGTGGGATTAACCATGCTGCCTCTTGAAGCTGTACCATTAATAATTTCAATATCAATGTATATCATTGCCTATAAGCAAAGGCTTACAACCCAAAATATCTGGCTCGCTAACCTGATTTGTAATGTAATTATTTTAATCATGTTCTTTGCCTATTTCATGCCCGCTAATGCAGCTATGGCGTCTAAAAATATACCAATAGAACATGTTGCCGGAGAATTAAAAAGATGGGAAATAATACATAGCCTAAGAACATTCTTAGCAATCCTGGCAATTTTATTTTGTGGACTTGCGATGAGGAAAGAGCAAAAATAAAAAGGCTCAATTAAAAACTCATTACGGAGTATTACAAATTATATCAGAATATTCAAACTGGCGGGTTGTACCTTAACGTGGATGGGTGATTTGATCTTATTGAATTCCCCATCAAGATGCCAGTTTTTGGTATTGACTTTAAATGATATTTCAGAAACCGGAAGATAAGTAACATATTCATCATCTTTCAGCCTTTTAGTAAACATCCTGAAAGCAAACAGTGCAGAATAGGTCAGCGGGAATTTTTTCACCAACACCATATCAACCAGTCCGTCACTTTTACTTGCTTTGGGAGCAATGTAAGCATTATTACCAAACTGGCGGGTATTGGCAATGTTCAACATCAGATAACGGCCATTATACTGCTGGTATTCTTCATCAGTAAACTTCACCTTGATCGGCCTATAATTGAAGAAGGTCTTCAGGGAAACTTTGATATAGTTTTTGAACCCACGACTCGTTTTTTCAAATTCCTTGACCACTTTACCATCGAAGCCCGTCCCTGAAACATTGATAGAAAGCTTGTCATTTACAGTAAACGTATCAATCTTTCTGGAGTTTTTTGTTTTTATTTTTTCTAAAAGTTCATCAAGGTTTTTGCTGAAGCGGGTTTCATTGGAAAATCCGTTTCCTGAACCTGCCGGAAAAATAGCCAGAATTTTTTCTGTATTAATAAGGTTTCTAGCTATGGTAGAGATTGTTCCGTCCCCCCCAATTGCTACAAAGATATCCACCTCTTCGAAATGGGCCTGAATAAACTCATCTGTTCCCAGAATAGATTCTGATACATAATACAAGGGATTATTAACCTTTGTTTTAAGTTCGTTCAAAAACGGCTGATAGTTCTTTTTGGCCGAAAAAGGATTGATAATAAAAGCTACTTTTTCCATTACCGCAAAATTAAAAAATGCTTCCTGAACTGGAAGCATTAATTCACTTAATTTTCATTCTTTCTTTAAATTCTGCATTTATTGTGCCTTTAAGGTCTTCCCAAGAAATAGGAATCGTGATATCACCTGCTGCAAAAGCGGCAATTTCGTAAGGACTGTAATGAAAATACAGATTCTTGTTATCAAAATAAAAATTATCAGACGCCGGAATTTTCTCAACAAGAAGCATTTCTGAGTTTTTCACTCCTCCGTCACCATCCATTGTTCCGCTGTTAATTTTATCGATATTTTTCATCAGAATGGCTTCAATCTTATTTTTAGGCATTGAAGTAATATCTTTCAATTCTAGTTTTTTGCTGTTTTTAAGATCAAAAACTCTTTCTGAAAAACCATAATTATCATGAGCTCCTCCTTCATATCCGCTTCCTACATATTGAATATGCATATAGCCGTTTGTATTGGAAATCAGATTCATGTGTGAGCTTGAATACCAATTTTGCGCATAAGTAACGTCTGAAACCCATTCTTTATTATCATTTTTCATAGAACTGAAATAATCATTTTTTGATTTATCAAGATAGGTCTGAAGTCCGGTTTTGGAAAAGTCTTTGATTTTATCATTCTGAAAATAGATACTGTCTAGTAGCTTCTTATCTTTTAAAGCAGGGAAAACCAATAGTTTTGAGGTGAAAGAAACTTTTAAAGAGTCTGTAATCATTGTAGAATCGTTTACTTTCACAGAGTCTACCACAAATTCTTCGGATGTTTTATTTTCGGTTTTTTCTGCTGGTGCTGTCTTTTCATTTTTTTTGCAGGCAGTTATCGCTAAGAAAGAAGACAATGCTATAACAGCAATCGTGTTTTTCATAATTGTAATTTTTGGGATAACAAATACAAAAACCATTCAAAAGATGAATGGTTTTTGAAAAACTTTATTTTTTTATATTAAGTTTTGTTTAAGTTACCTTAAAAATTACTTTTTAACAAGGCTGATCACCTGATTTTCAAATTTTGAAGCAACTCCCCAGATTTGTTTAAATGCAGGATAATATTCTTTAGGATAATCTGAACTGCTAATTTTTGTCGTGGTAGTAACCTCTAGTTTATTTCCTTTTTGCTCCACAGAATAGGTATATGCTATTTCTTTATCTTCTGTGACGATCTTTTTAGATTTAGGCATCTCTTCAATGGTATATCCTTCAGGAATTTCAAGAATAACCTTTTTCACTTTGGTAATAGGCGATCCGAAATCAATAGGATATTTTCTGGCTTCAACCTGATCAAATTCATTAGAACTCTTGTTTAAGAACAACATTGGATTGATGATCATTTTCTTTCCTACTCTATCAATTAGATTTGATGAAGAGAATTTCATACTGCTTTCAAATTCACCATTTTCCAATACTTTTGAATTGATATCCGTGAAGTCCATTGAGAAATTTTCCTTATACTGTTTTTTATATTTCTCAGCATTATCATCATAGTTATCTTTGGCATACATCGCATAAGCACCAGTATCTTTATCAGAATAGGTTCCGGAAATGCTTCCATCATCATTGATTTTAGCATTGGCTGTAAGGAAAGTATTGCTTGATTTTGTATTGGTCATCTGAATCTGTAACGATTTACCCTTTGTCACAAGAATACCAAATTGGTTCCAGTTCTTAAGAGGGATTTCATCCAATGAAGACTGCTTGGAAGTTGCATCATAAATATGAAACTGGTCATTAAGACTGATCGCAGCCAATACAAAATTCATATTGGAAATATTAGGTGACACCAGATTGATCACACCGTTTTCTACTGTAGAAATAACCAGCGGATCTGCTTTAAGACCTGCTTCACGAAGCATCATTACCAGAAAAAGATTAATTTCTGCGGCATTTCCGACCTTCGTTTCTAAAAGTTTTTTGATACCATCCTCAGTATAAACTCCTCTGTCTTTATTCCAGGTAAATGTCTTCTGAACGTATGAAAAAATAGCATTTGCCTTTTCAAGATCAGTTTTCATTTCTGAAACTCCTGTCGGCATATTTTCTTTAGCTAATTTTGTTTTCTTCAATTGTTCTCCAAAGTCTTCATTCTCATAAAGTCTTTTCCCAATTTGATCCCATGATGATGAATAGAGTTTGAGTTCTCCGAAATTGGTAGAATTAAGTTCTGCGCCTATTTTTGTTCTAAAATTTCTATCATTTCGTACAAATTTTTCAGTTTTAAAGCCTTTTACATTTTCATAGGCAAATCGGTATGTTTTATACTGAGCGCCATACAGGTTTCTCTCTTCAACCTCTTTGTGTTTAGGCATCATTTCTCCGGTATAGTTTACATTATAAGACATGTTGATCGGCGCATCCAAAACGTATTCAGTATTCAGTGAAGGGGTATCGGACTCTATCAACACTTCCGGAATAATAAAACGGAAGGGTGATATGATTTCATACTGATATTCTAAAATAGACCCATTCTTCACATTGGGAAAAGCAAATTTCGTCAGGGTAACATATTTATTCTCTTTACTTTTGTACTGAGAACTCTTTTCCACTTTTACAGGAACTGCACTCCCATTTTCAAGATTGTAAGTAAAAGCCTTGAACTTGCCTAGTGATTCTCTATTGCTCCCCACATTATAAATAGGAATTTCAAGATTCAACCAATCTTCCGCTTTATCTTTATCATAAATCTTAACTCTGTAAAAGTATTTTTTGTGCAGATTCCCTGTGCTTGCATCTACCATAAAATAAGCAGATTTATACAAAATCTCGGCAGGTGCATTTTCATCCAATAAAGATTTTGCTTTAGACAGATCTGCATCATTAAATTTAGGTGGATTCAGAAATTCATATTTCTTCTGCGCATTGATCAATATTGCACTGGCAGAGCAAAGAAGCAATACTATTATTTTTTTCATGGTTATATTTTTGTTATTAAAATTTTTGAATTATCCATATTCAGAATTTTTTTTCTGAAACTTATGTACTCGTTATATTTCTCTTTTGGATACAATCCTTTGTTAATCTGCATCTTTCTGATCACTTTTACCCCGTCTTCACTTTTAACAAAACTTAGCTTATAGGATCCAAATTCAGAAGTAATACTGGAATTATCAGGAGTTTCATCTACTTTATAGCCTAAAGGAAGGACAAAAGCAATTTCATATTCATCTTCATAAGACATGTTGACCTCAAAAGGAAGTTCACGATTTTCGTCCGCTTTATAAATAACATCAGAAAAAATAGGAACCGATCTGAACAAAAGGCTGTTTCCGGCTTTTTTAGAGAAATTATTGGTTTTAAAGTCTAAATCATAGGTAATGACAGCATTATCTTTATCATTGTTGAAGTTTTTCATTTCCACTTTTTCAAAGTTTAAAATGTCAAAATTCAATTTCACTGCATCATTTTTTTCTTTGGGATTAAGATTGACAAACCTCAGATTATAATCATACTGATTTCCTGTGTAAGAAAAATTACCAGCCCCTGTAATACTATTATCCTCATTAAGATTCACTCTCAATACCTGCTTCTCTTTATTCTGCTCTGCTTTATAAACAGGTGTATTGATGAGTTCGATTCCCTTTGGGGTCACAGCAAGTACATTCCTATCGGTTGTACTGTAACTTAAATGGTTAAAAGCTATTTGTTGAGAGGTATTTTCAAGCCAGATATTCCCTTTTTCAGTCGGAACCATCAAGATGATGTGATTTCCCCCCATAGAAGGAAATTCCGGATCAAAGGAAACCTGTGAACGTCCGGAATTGATAATACAATAATTAGAAGGAATTCCTGCTTCGTTCAAAAGGATTTTCATATAATTCGTAAGTCCTTTGCAGTCTCCATACCCTTTTTTCTGAACCTCATCCGGCATCATGGGCTGCCAGCCGCCTATCCCTAATGACACCGCTATATATCGGGTCTTGTTCTGCATATACTGATAAATCTTCTTTACTTTATCCTCCACAGATCCCTGCAGCTGTAAAGAGGTAACTTCCGCTTTGATAGCAGGAGTAGATGCTGAAACAGGGATCAGAAGATCATTATAAATCCAGGTTCCGAAATCTGTCCAGTTATTTAAAGTTCCTTCTTTCCCTGCCAGATTAAATCTCGCCAGTGCAAAGTTGACTGAAGGTAAAATTTTAACAGGTTGTGGGATCATAAAAGCATCATCAATGGCAGGTACATTTTTGTATGAGTATGTTTTATCGTTTCCACTCCCACTTTCTATAACAGAGGTGTAATTGTATTTTGAAGGATAAATCTTAGATCTAAGCTCAATTCCTGAAGTGTTTATGATTTTAAACTGTGCTTCTTCCAAAGATGTTTTAGTGGAAGTAAAAGGGACAAAACGTGGGATAAAAACAGTATCTTCATCTTCTGCTTCATAAGAAAACTCAACAGTATAGGGGTATTGAGCCGGTGTATAGGAATAAAGCAATATTCTGTTATCAGAATAAAAGACCCCTTGGGAATTGTTGGCCATATCTTTAAAATCAGACTTTGACACACTTTTAATTTTTTTCCCGGCTTCATCGTAAATAGTAACTTTTATATTCGAAATGCTTTTTGACTTATCATAAGGAATATAAGCAACCGCCTCGTCATTACCGTCTTTATTTAAAACTGTAGTGACCGTGTTATACTGGTATTTTATTTCATCACGTTTATTGATCTGAACCGTCGTGAAATCCTTTCGTATAACAACATTAGCATTTTTCTTTAAATTCTCAGGAATTGCAGAAGCAGGATAGCTTTGTGCAAAATAGAATGAGGCAGCAGAGAGAGCTCCAAGGATTAGTATTTTCATCATAGTATTAAAATTAAGCAAAAATAAGAAAATCTTAATAACTGTTAAAAAAAATATAAAAGGCTTCAACGGGTGAAGCCTTTAAACTAATACTTAAAAAGTACTGTCTTAAATGTACCTATAAGGATATGAACACATTATCAACTTTTCATCATCAAATTCTGAAAAGTTAAAAACAGAATATCTAAACTCATTCTATCTTAGAAAATGTATTTATTCTGTATCATGAAGCGATACGCCTCATATTGTCTGCGCCTCAAATTTAGAATAAAATACAATCCCTATAATTCTGAACCTGTAGAATTAATAATAAAGACGGATACAATTAATTCTACAGCCCAAAAGGGTTATTAATAAAAAAAGACTCCATTTCTGGAGTCTTTAAGTTTTTTCTTTTTAATCATTTGGAACCAATTTACTATCATAAGGATCACTTCCAAGCCCCAATACAGGAATAAAAATAAATCCGAACAAGAGTATTAAAATAGTGTACAGAGGAGTTTCTTTAGCAAAACCTTTGGCAAGTCTGTCATATACTACCCAGCATGCATAAATATTCACTAGTGGAATAAAGAAAAGAATGATCCACCATATTGGTTTTTTCACAATCTCCAACAATACTATTGTATTATAAATCGGAATAAAGGCGGCCCAGGCATCCTGTCTTCCTGCTTTCTGAAAAATTTTGTATATGCAATATCCATAGAATATATAGCATAATAGGCCGAAGAACATGGTTCCGAGTCCTAATCCTGCAGCGGCTGCGCCAGACACTGCATCTGCCCCATTGTAAGGGTCTGTTTGTAAAAGAGTTAACATATTATTGTTTTTTTGGTTTGCCCAAATATAAAAAAAGCTTCTAAATAATTAGAAGCTTTTTGATTATATTTTTAAAAACGTTTATGCATCAATTTTTGCATATTTCGCATTTTTCTCGATAAATTCTCTTCTTGGTGGAACCTCATCTCCCATTAACATTGAGAAAACACTGTCGGCTTCCACTGCATTATCAATCGTTACCTGCTTAAGAATTCTGTGTTCAGGATTTAACGTTGTTTCCCAAAGCTGCTCAGGGTTCATTTCTCCAAGACCTTTATAACGCTGTACTTCTACCCCTTTTCCGTCCGGAGCCATTTCTAAAGTAAATTCCTCACGTTCTTTCTCATTATAAGCATATACCTTTCTGTTTCCTTTCTTTAATAGATATAAAGGGGGTTGAGCGATATAAACATATCCATTCTCAATAAGTTCCTTCATAAATCTGAAGAAGAAAGTAAGAATAAGTGTAGAAATGTGAGATCCGTCGATATCAGCATCGGTCATGATCACCACTTTATGATATCTCAGCTTAGCCATATTCAGGGCTTTGCTATCTTCTTCAGTACCTACAGAAACTCCAAGAGCGGTATAGATATTTCTGATTTCTTCGTTATCATATACTTTATGAAGCATAGATTTTTCTACGTTCAAAATTTTACCTCTTAAAGGAAGAATAGCCTGGAAGTGTCTGTCTCTTCCTTGTTTAGCTGTTCCACCTGCGGAATCTCCCTCTACAAGGAAAAGTTCAGATTCAGCTGGATCTTTGGATGAACAGTCAGATAATTTTCCGGGAAGTCCTGAACCTCCCATAGGAGATTTTCTTTGAACCATTTCACGGGCTTTCTTAGCGGCCTGTCTTGCTTTTGCTGCTAAAACTACTTTCTGAACAATAATTTTCGCTTCGTTAGGGTTTTCTTCAAGGAAATTAGTAAGCATCTCCCCTACGATTTTATCTACAGCACCGGAAACTTCAGAGTTTCCTAGTTTTGTTTTGGTCTGTCCTTCAAACTGAGGTTCCATTACTTTTACAGAAATTACAGCTGTCAATCCTTCACGGAAATCATCACCGGTAATTTCTACTTTTTCTTTTTGAGGAATACCTAAATCATCAGCATACTTCTTCAGTGTTCTTGTTAAAGCACGTCTGAAACCAGCAAGGTGAGTTCCTCCCTCATGGGTATTGATATTATTTACATAAGAGTGAAGATTTTCGTTGAATGATGTATTGTAACGCATCGCTACTTCTACAGGAATATCATCTCTTTCTGCTTCCATGAAAATAACGTGCTCCATAATAGATTCACGGTTTCCATCGATATACTCTACGAATTCTTTTAATCCTCCTTCAGAATGAAAAACTTCTGCAGGGAATGATCCGTCTTCGTTAGGATTTCTCTCATCAACAAGAGTGATTGTAATTCCTTTATTAAGAAAAGCAAGTTCTCTTAATCTTGTTGCAAGCGTATCATAATTATAAACAAGTTCCTGGAAAATGGTTGCATCAGGTTGGAAGAAAACTTCTGTTCCTCTTTCCTCGGTCGTTCCAATTTCCGCAACCTCTGTAAGTGCTTTTCCTTCTGAATATCTTTGTTGGTATAATTTCCCTTCACGGCTTACTGTAGCCACTAATAAAGTTGAAAGTGCGTTCACACAAGAAACACCCACTCCATGAAGACCTCCAGATACCTTGTAAGAATCTTTATCAAATTTCCCTCCTGCTCCAATTTTAGTCATTACAACCTCAAGAGCCGATTTCTGCTCTTTTTCGTGAAAATCTACAGGAATTCCCCTACCGTTATCTTTTACAGAAATACTTTCTCCTTGGTGGATCGTTACCAAAATGGTATCGCAATATCCTGCTAAAGCCTCATCAATAGAATTATCTACTACTTCATAAACCAAATGATGAAGACCTCTTACTCCTACATCTCCAATGTACATTGAGGGTCTTAGTCGAACGTGTTCCATTCCTTCTAAGGCTTGGATACTGCTAGCTGTATATTGTTTTTGACTCATATAAAATTAATAAATTTGCCTAATGCAAAGACTTACAAATATCGTGATTTTTTTCGACGTATGAAAGTTAAAAAGTGTCAAAAAAATGTAGAGTTTTCTTAGTAAAAATATAAAGAATAACAAGCCAATAAAAGATTCAAAATTAAAATGTATTGCTGAAATATCAACTGTTGTAAATCATATTCAACATCAATAATTTATGCGTAAATTTATTTACTGAAAAGTTGATATTATGGATGATTTTATAGCAGCACGCGCTCAGATGGCACTTTCTCTGGGCTTTCATATCATATTCTCCTGTGTGGGTATGGTGATGCCTTTTCTGATGGCTTTTGCCCATTGGAAATACCTAAAAACCAAAAATGAAGTATATAAAGGATTGACAAAAGCATGGAGCAAAGGGGTAGCTATCCTTTTTGCTACCGGAGCTGTTTCAGGAACCATGCTTTCTTTTGAACTGGGGCTTTTATGGCCTGGTTTTATGAAACATGCCGGTCCTATTTTCGGAATGCCCTTTTCTCTTGAAGGAACCGCTTTTTTCATTGAAGCGATTGCTATCGGCTTCTTTTTATATGGATGGGATAAATTCAACAAATGGTTTCACTGGTTCTGTGGATTTCTTGTAGGACTGAGCGGACTGGCTTCCGGAATTCTGGTAGTAGCCGCCAATTCATGGATGAACTCTCCGACCGGTTTTGATTATATCAATGGACAGTATCTTAATATAGATCCCATTAAAGCAATGCTGAATGACGCATGGTTTCCTCAGGCTCTTCACATGACTGTGGCTGCTTTTTGTGCGACAGGATTTGCTGTGGCCGGTGTACATGCCTTTATGATCATGCGAAAAAGAAATATTGAATTTCATACCAAAGCTTTTAGAATTGCTGTAGGTTTTGCCTTGATTGGAGCATTTGGAGCACCTTTAAGCGGTGATATTGCAGCAAAATCGGTAGCAGAAAGACAACCTATTAAGTTAGCAGCCATGGAAGCTCACTTTGAAACGGAAAAAGGCGCATCCTTTGTCATTGGTGGAATTCCTGATGAAGAAAAGGAAGAAATAAAATATGCCATTAAGATTCCTAAAGTATTAAGCTTTCTGGTGAGTAATGATTTCAATGCTGAAGTAAAGGGTCTTAAAGATTTCCCGAGAGATGAATGGCCTCCGATTGCAGTTGTTCATTATGCTTTTCAGATCATGATCTTCTTCGGAGTGGTGATGATTGGTATCGGGGTTATTTATTTATACGCCTTCTTCTTCAAAAAGGAATGGCTGAGTAAAAACTGGTTATTAAAAACCTTTTTAATAGCAACTCCTTTCGGATATATCGCTCTGGAAGCCGGATGGACGGTTACCGAAGTGGGAAGGCAGCCCTGGATCATTTACGGGATCATGAGAACAGTAGATGCCGTTACTCCCATGCCGGGAATACAGTATTCTTTCTACTTCTTTACCGCTATTTTCATATCCTTATCATTGATTCTTGTTTTTCTTTTAAAAAGACAAATCCAAATGGTACCGAAGCTTTACGATCCTACCGACTCTCAGTTTAACGATAAAAACAAACCATCATGATCTACGTTGTAATAGGTTTTCTCTGGCTATCCATCTGTCTTTATATTATTCTGGGAGGTGCTGATTTCGGAGCCGGAATTGTAGAGCTTTTTACCCATAAAAAAGCCAGAAATAAAACCCAGGAAATTATGTATGAATCCATAGCTCCTGTATGGGAAGCCAATCATATGTGGCTGATCATTGCGATTGTAATTCTCTTTGTGGGATTTCCCGAAATCTATACTACGATGTCTACCTATCTGCATATTCCTTTAGTCCTGATGCTTTTAGGGATTATTGCAAGAGGAACAGCGTTTACTTTCAGACATTATGATGCTGTAAAGGATAACTGGCAGGTTTTATATACCCAGATTTTCTACTATGCGAGTCTTTTAACACCTTTCTTTTTAGGATTAATTGCTGCGGCAACGGTTTCACATTCTATCAATCCTGATGCTGTAGGTTTTCTGGATTTATATATTTTCAGCTGGCTGAACTGGTTTGGGGTTTCTGTAGGCTTATTTACGGTAGCGCTTTGTGCTTACCTTGCTTCTATCTTTTCATTAAGAGAAACTCGTGACAAAGCTGATCTTTTATTAATGATCAAAAAATCCAAGCAGACGATGATCTTTGTAGTAATTACAGGAATATTGGTATTTGTTACTGCTTATATTTCAGATATTCCTCTTTTGATGTGGGTATTTTCCAAACCTCTGGGGATTATGTCTATTGCCTTTGCTACCATTGCCTTATTGCTTATTTTAAGAGCTCTAAACCGTCAAAAATTGCTTCCGGTACGAGCATTGGCAGGATTTCAGATGGTGATGATTTTGGTGGCGGCAACCTATCAGCATAATCCTGATATTATTTTATTAGGAAACGGGCAGCATCTTTCACTGCTGGAGCATATGGCACCTCCGAAAACGATTGCTGCATTGGGATGGGCTTTGATGCTGGGCTCCTTATTTATCCTTCCGTTTTTATTTTATCTGATGGCTTCTTTCAGTAAATTGAGAAAATAGGTAAAATATGCAGAGTTATAAAGATAAAGCAGATCTTAATTGAAGAGCTGAAGAAAAGATATCTGCTGTATGATCAGGAATTTAATGATATAAAAGAAGATGAAAAAGATCTTCTGCGGTCTGGAGTTGACAAAACGCCGTCGCAAAATATTTCCTATCAATTGGGATGGACCCACTTGCTTTTTCAATGGGAAGCTGATGAAAGAAAAGGAATTGAAGTAAAAACACCAACTCCGGAATATAAATGGAATAATTTGGGAGGATTATATCAGTCTTTTTATGATGAATATGGATCTTATAGCTTACAACAACAAAGAGAACTGCTGAAAAATAAGATTGATGAAATTATTGACTGGATAGAAAACCTTGATGATGATACATTATTTACTCCCGGGCAAAGAAAATGGGCAACGACTCCCGCTCAATGGCCGGTCTGGAAATGGATACATATCAATACCGCAGCACCATTTAAAAATTTTAGGGCACAGCTTCGGAAATGGAAAAAAGAAAAAGGTACAGAATAACTCTGTACCTTTTATATTTATATTTTCTGAGAAATATTAAGCCAATTTTATCAAAAGATTTTCGTCAATCTTCTCTACTTTCACAATATTATTTTTAGTCAAAGTCTTAGAAGCTTTATCCCATTTTTTTCCTGAAAGTTTAGACTTTTCTTTCACCTCACTTAGAGAAAATTGCTCACCTGATTTCAAAATATCAAGAATAGCATGTTCATCTTCTCCCAATTCAATTTGAGGAACCGCTTTTTCAGGTCTCATCTGAGGGAAGAATAATACTTCCTGGATTGACGCGTTATCCGTTAAGAACATGATCAATCTGTCCATACCGATTCCTAACCCTGAAGTTGGAGGCATACCATATTCAAGAGCTCTCAGGAAGTCCTGATCGATGAACATTGCTTCATCATCTCCTCTTTCAGATAATGCCATCTGTGCTTCAAAACGCTCTCTCTGATCAATAGGATCATTAAGCTCTGAATATGCATTGGCAATTTCTTTACCACATACCATTAATTCAAAACGCTCTGTTAAGCCTTCTTTGCTTCTGTGTTTCTTTGTCAATGGAGACATTTCGATCGGGTAATCTGTAATGAACGTTGGCTGAATGAAGTTTCCTTCACATTTCTCACCAAAGATCTCATCAATCAGTTTTCCTTTCCCCATCGTCTCATTTACTTCAATACCAATAGACTTAGCAAAATCGTATAATTCTTTCTCCGTTTTTCCTGTGATATCGAATCCTGTAAATTTCAGGATCGCCTCTGTCATGGAAACTCTTGGATAAGGAGCTTTCCAATTGATTGTATGCTCACCAAAAGTAGATTCTGAATTTCCATTAACCTGAGTGGCACAGAATTCCAATAATTTCTCAGTGAAATCCATCATCCAGTTGTAATCTTTGTAAGCTACATAGATTTCCATAGCGGTAAACTCTGGGTTGTGCGTTCTGTCCATCCCTTCATTTCTGAAGTTTTTAGAGAACTCATACACTCCGTCAAAACCACCTACGATCAATCTTTTCAGATATAATTCGTTAGCAATTCTTAAATATAATGGAATATCCAACGCATTGTGGTGCGTGATAAACGGTTTTGCAGCAGCTCCACCAGGGATAGACTGTAGAATAGGTGTTTCCACTTCAAAGTAACCCGCATCGTTGAAGAACGTTCTCATGGCATTGAACAATTTTGTTCTCTTCACGAAAATTTCTTTCACCTGTGGATTTACTGTTAAATCTACATAACGCTGTCTGTATCTTAGTTCTGGATCTGTAAACCCATCGTGTACAACACCATTATCATCCGTTTTAGCCTGAGGAAGAGGACGTAAAGCCTTGGTAAGAAGGATAAAGTTTTTCACTAAAACAGTCTTCTCTCCTACCTGAGTCGTAAACAATTCTCCTTCGATACCGATAATATCGCCGATATCCAAAAGGTGCTTGTATACTTCATTGTATAATTCTTTATCTTCTCCCGGGCAGATCTCGTCTCTGTTGAAATAAACCTGAATTTTTCCTTTAGAATCCTGCAATTCTGCAAAAGAAGCCTTTCCCTGAATTCTGCGCGACATCAATCTACCGGCGATCTTCACCTGTTTACTTTCAGAAAAGTCCTGTTTTATAGATTCTGTAGTGTCTGTGATTGTATATTCATCCGCAGGGAACGCATTAATCCCCATTTCAGTAAGCTTATTCAGCTTTTCTCTTCTAATGATTTCTTGTTCTGATAATTGCATTTCTTATTTTTCTAAAAGCGTACAAATTTAGGCATTTTTGAGATGACCATCAATTGATTTTTTCATAAATCTAAATTATTTCCAAAAAATTGAGTTCAGTGGATGGTTTTATAAGTTGGAAATGGATATCATTTTGAAATAAGCATTGGTCATTTATTTAACCACAGATTTACAAAGATGTTTGTGAAAATATAGAACTATACTCTATCATACCTGTATTCAGTTTTGCCTGAAGCCTACTTCTATTGATGTAGGAAACAGATTTAGAGATTTAATGGCAAAATAACTAGCCCCGATAGGAACGTTTACCCCGCAACATGCACTGGCATTGAGCGTAGGCGTGAGGAGTATGAGTGGATAGCGGGATGAAGCTCCCAAAAGAAATTATTATTTGGTTTTCCAACCCTTTCGGTTCTGCTGGGGAATAAATGTCCAGGCCAGCATTCTGCTGATTTTTTGTCCCTGAGCCATATCAATAGTTTTGATTTGTATAGCTTTTACCTTTTTTAAAAGATGAGTCAGCTTACTGAGATTTTCCTTTTTCGAAACCAGACATGTGAACCAAAGAACCTGTGATGAAAACACTGCGCTTTCATTAATCATTTTTGTAATAAAAGCCAGCTCGCCTCCTTCACACCATAATTCCGACTGCTGACCTCCAAAATTCAGCAAAGGCTGCTTGGGTTTTGATTTCTTGAGATTTTTTGTTTTTCTGACATTCCCTTTTATGGCAGACTCTTCAGAGTCATGAAAAGGAGGATTACACATAGTAAAGGTAAACCTGTCTTCAGGATTAATGATATTTTTAAAAATATGATCAGCATCAGGCTGGTTTTTCAACTGAATGACAGAGGAAAGATCTTCATTCTGGTCCAGAATATGTTGAGCATTTTTCAAAGAATCCTGGTTGATATCTGTTCCCAGCATTGTCCATCCATACGACCTGTGACTGATCAAAGGATACACAAGATTGGCTCCAGTTCCTATATCCAGCCCTTTTACAGCGTTTCCTGTTGGGACTTCATTAAAATCTTCAGCTAAAAGATCGGCAATATAGTGTACATAATCTGCGCGTCCAGGAATGGGAGGGCAAAGATTGGTGTCCGGAATATCCCAGCCTTTAATATTATAAAAATGTAAGAGTAGAGCTTTGTTGAGCAGTTTAACTGCTTTTGGAATACTGAAATTAATGGTTACCGTCTGATAAGCATTAACAAAGACATAGTGTTTCAGTTCCGGCACACAAGAAATGAGCTGATCAAAATCATAGGGATTACGATGCAGATTTCTTGTGTGCAGACTGGATTTTTCAGTGGACATATTTTATTTCTTCTGACTTAAAATATATTCCACCATTTTTTTGGCATCTTCTTTAGATACCTGTGGATGGGCAGCCATAGGCACGCTTCCCCATACTCCACTTCCGCCTTCTATAATTTTGGAAGCCAACAGTTCTGTATCCTTTTCAGAGTATTTACCTGCAATTTCCTTATAAGAAGGTCCTATCATTCTCTCATTCACAGAGTGGCATCCTGAGCAGTCTAATGTTTCCATGATCTGATCACCTGAAAGATTAGATTTTGCCGGTTCTGAAACAGCAGTTGTTTCAGAAGAAGCTGCCACTTCTGCTGTATTTTCTTTTTTAGAACAGGAAAGGATCAGAAGACCCAGAGTTCCTGCCAAAAGTATTTTTTTCATTATTTCTTCGCTGTAGAATCTGTTTTAGCAGCTTCAGTAGCAGGGGCAGCCGGAGTTGCAGCAGCTGGAGCAGCAGGCTTAGCAGTAGAATCTACAACAGTAGCTGTTTCTGGCTCTTCAAGCATTGTGTTGCTATCCTGTAAAGAGTGATCTGCTTTTTTTGAGCAGCTTGCTAATAATAAACCTCCGATAAATGCGATTGCTAATACTTTTTTCATTTTTTTCTAATTTGGAAACAAAAATATAAAAAATAAACCTTTAAACTTATGACAAATGTTTTCTTTGATAAATATTTTTTAAGATCTGAATTTCAGTAAAAAATATTTCAAACTTTAGGGATATTTAAATTGGGTTGCTATTTTTGTAAAACGGATTATCCGAACCAAAATCAATCTATTAATAAACAATTTATGACTAAAGAAAATGTATTTGGTACAGCTTTTTTTGTTGTGCTAACTTCCCTCCTTTTTTCGTGTGATAACTCATCAAACGAACCACAATCAGAGTATTCAGATAAAATTGAATCGGTCACTTTGCTAAAAACCACAAAATCATGGGACGGAACGACTTACCCTGCCTATCCAGGCAAACAACCTGAAATTTCTGTTCTTAAAATTGCCGTACCGCCTAACAAAGCATTGGACTGGCATAAGCATTCTGTAATCAATGCGGCCTATGTAGAGAAAGGAGAAATTCAGATAGAAAGAAAAGAAGATGGTAAAACGCAATGGGTAAGAAAGGGTCAGGTTCTTCCGGAAATGGTAAATGTAGCGCACAGAGGAAAAACCGGAGATCAAGGAGCAACGCTGATTGTTTTCTATAGTGGAACCCCTGATATTCCTCTTTCGGAACCAGTAAACTAGTTGTTTTAAATGTTATGTTCGCAACGGCACTTCGTTGAGCTAATGACAGTGTCTTTTGCTGAGTGAAACGCCTTTGCGACCAATTTAACAGTAATTTAATAACATCTTGGCGATCCCAGCGTTTAACAAAAGATTATTATAGTTATATTTAATCCATGGTTTTAATTTCAAAAATCCTGTTTTTCACCAGCCATCATGGTTTTTATACTGTGATTCTGCTGTTTGTATTCTTTGGGCTTCTCTCCTATCTGACAAAAAAAGCATTGTTTTTGATCCCGATCATTCCTCTCGCGATATTAAACGGGTTCGGAGGGCAGTTCTTAAATGCCTGGTTCCTGAATAAATATGGTGTTGAAAGTACCGCTATTATCACCTCTGATGTGGAAACCAATTCTACTCTCAATGAGATGTATATTCACGATTATGAAGCTATTGTGAAGAAACAGGATGGGAAATACACCACTACTTTTTTTTCCACTACTTCTGCATCGATCTATCCCATCAGTAATTCAATCAGAATACCCAGTGATAAGGATATTCCTGTAAAATACATACCCGGATATGAAAAGAACATAGTCATCCTTTATGATCAGTCCAGAGAAGGAAAAATTTTATTAGAATACGAAAAGCTAGCCCCCGTCAATTCTGCAAAAACCAAGTATGAGGCAGACAAAACGAATAAGGAATTCATTGAAGAATATATAGGCGCATTGGAAGAGTATGTAAAAGAATATGATGATGAAACTTACAAAGAAAAAATCAAAGAATTGAAACATGAGCTCAAACAGCTTAAATAACAAGCTCTTATATTAAGTTTTTTTATTTTTCTGATTTTTTTATTCATTGTATTAAAAAAATTTCTACATTTGTCCCATGTTTAAAATGAGCAACAATATTTGGTGGTGGCTTTCAAACTCTTCGTCGGGTCTGGAGGTATTGTCATGTTGCTAATCACACAGCAGAAATAATAAAATAAACAATATATAGGCTTTGACGGATACCGTTAAAGCCTTTTTTTATTCTTAAATCTTACAAAAAACAACACGATGTATACGAACACCATTACAATAAAAACTGTTTCGAAAAAAACACTGGGAGACCTTCATACTCCCATGAACATCTACCTTAAGATCCGAGACAAATTCCGGGATACTATTCTTCTGGAAAGCTCAGATTCAAAAAGTATTGATAACAACTTTTCCTTTATTGCAGTGAATGCCATTGCCGGAATTGAAGTGAAAAACCTGAACGAATACGAAATAAAGCTGCCTGCTTCCCCTCCTGTAAAGCAGTTTATTATGGAGCGAAATATCACAGATATATTTGAAGAATTCCGAAAGATTTTCAAATGTGAAGAAACTAATGATCCTATTGAACAGACAGCACAGAGCCTTTTCGGATATACAAGCTTTGAAGCGGTACAGTTTTTTGAAAATATCAACCTTAAAGCACAAAGTAAGGAAGTTGAAATTCCTGTTTTGAGATACAGATTATACCAATATGTGATCGCTATCAATCATTTCAATGATGAAATGTCCATTATTGAAAACTCTATTGATGGGGTAAAATCTGAGTTTCATCTGTTGGAAAACCTTATTAAGAACCAGAATACTCCGGTTTATCCTTTTGAAAAAACAGAGGAGGAAACTTCTAATATTACCGATGAAGAGTATATTGAACTGGTAAAAACAGCCCAAAAGCATTGTATGCGCGGAGATGTCTTCCAGTTGGTTCTGAGCAGAAGATTTGAACAGAAATTCAAGGGAGATGAATTTAATGTATACCGTGCTTTAAGAAATATCAATCCTTCTCCTTACCTCTTCTATTTTGATTACGGAAATTACAAATTATTCGGATCAAGTCCTGAAAGCCAGTTGATTATTAAAGACAACAAGGCAATCATTCATCCCATTGCCGGAACTTCAAAAAGAACAGGAAATTTTGAAGCTGACCTTGAAGCTATTGAAGTGTTAAAAGCTGATCCTAAAGAAAATGCAGAACACACCATGCTGGTTGACCTTGCAAGAAATGACCTTGGAAAGCTTGGAAAAAATGTAACGGTTACTAAACTTAAAGAAATCCAACTGTTCTCTCACGTTATTCATATGGTAAGTGAAGTGACAGCAGATATTTCCGGTGACCTCAATCCTCTTGAAATGGTTTCTGCCACTTTTCCTCAGGGAACCCTAAGCGGAGCACCCAAGCATAAAGCCCTGCAACTGATCAATCAATATGAAAAAGATTCCCGTGGATATTACGGAGGATGTATAGGAATGATCGGATTGAATGGAACCTGCAATCAGGCTATCATGATCAGAACATTCTTAAGCAAAAATAATACACTCTTTTATCAGGCTGGTGCCGGTCTTGTGGCAAAATCGGTTCCGGAAAGTGAACTGCAGGAAGTCAACAACAAGCTGAATGCTCTAAAAAAAGCAGTTGAAAAAGCTGAAAAAATAGTTGAAGGTTAAAAGTAAATTCAAACAACTAGCAACACACTAACAAAAAAGAAATGAACAACAATATAAACACCCAGCAGCCACAGCTTAAAGTTCTCGTTTTTGATAACTATGACAGCTTCACATATAATCTTGTCCAGATTATTGAAAGAATACTGAATCAAAGAGTGGATGTAGTAAGAAATGATAAAATTACTCTGGAAGAGATTGAAAAGTATGATAAAATAATCCTTTCTCCCGGACCTGGAATTCCTGAAGAAGCAGGTATTTTATTGGAACTGATTAAAGAATATGCTCCTACGAAAAGCATCCTTGGTGTATGTCTGGGACAGCAGGCTATCGCTGAAGCTTTCGGAGGAAATCTTATCAACCTGTCTGAAATTTTCCACGGAGTAGCCACCACCACGGAGCTCGTAAAAGAAGACACTAAACTTTTCAAAAACTTAAGTTCAGGATTAGAAGTCGGAAGATACCACAGTTGGGCAGTCAATACAGAAGGTTTTCCGGAAGAACTGGAGATCACAGCCGTAGATAAAGACGGAATGATCATGGCTTTACAGCACAAGACCTATGATGTGCACGGAGTACAGTTTCATCCTGAAAGCATTTTAACGCCTGAAGGAGAAGTAATCATTAAAAACTTTCTTTTAGGATGAAAACATTAGAAAACCCCTCAACAACAATAAAAACGCCCCAAATGAAAGAAATACTGCAATACCTGTTCAACCACAATACGCTTTCAAAATCAGAAGCCAAAGCGACTATGATTGAGATTGCACAGAATAAGTTCAATACCGCAGAGGTTACTGCTTTCATCAGTGTTTTCCTGATGCGGAATATTACCCTGAAAGAAGTGGAAGGCTTCAGAGAAGCTTTGTTACAGATGGCTGTCCCTGTAGATATTGATACCAGTGACGCTATTGATATTGTGGGAACCGGAGGTGACGGAAAAGATACCATTAATATATCAACATTGGCCAGCTTTGTGGTAGCCGGAGCCGGGCAGAAGGTAACAAAACATGGAAATTACGGAGCTTCTACCATTACAGGCTCATCCAATGTACTGGAAGAACTGGGATATCAGTTCAAAAACAGTTCGGAACAGCTGAATGAAGATCTTGAAAGAGCCAATATCTGCTTTTTGCATGCTCCCTACTTTCATCCTGCTCTGCAATCGGTTGGACTATTGAGAAAATCTTTGGGATTAAGAACATTCTTTAATCTTTTGGGGCCATTAGTGAATCCTGCAAAACCTAAATATTCTATGATTGGAGTTTACAATCTGGAAATTGCAAGAATTTACCAGTATCTTCTTCAAAAAGAGGAACGTGAGTTTATTTTGGTGCATGGCCTGGATGGGTATGATGAGATAAGCCTTACCGATGACAGCAAAATCATTACAAAAAACGGTGAAGAAATCTATTCTGCAGAAGATTTAGGCTTCAATCCTGTAACGCTGGAAGATATTAAAGCAGGAAGCTCCATTCAGGAAACCGCAAAAATATTTATGAATATCCTGGAAGGAAAAGGGACAGAACAGCAAAATTCTGTGATCCTTGCCAATGCTTCAGTAGCCCTTTACAATACTCATAAATTTGGCACGTATGATGACTGTCTTTTCTTGGCTCAGGAAAGTCTGCAAAGTGGAAAAGCCTTGAATAGCTTTAACCTTTTGATTAATTAGCCCTATTATTTTTTAACCGTTAAGAATTTTTAAGGGATGAAGAATAGTTAAGATGATAGCTAAAGCTATTTATTCAGCCACATCCTTTATTCTCATCTTTGATGGAACTTAATTTATCTTATCATCTTAATATCCCTTAATGGTTTATAATTTTTATCATCTTATTAAATTCTGTATCAAATGACTATACTAGATAAGATTATTGAACGAAAAAAAGAAGAAATTGCTGCTGCAAAATCAAGCGTTTCTGTCAACCAATTAAAAGACTCTGATTTTTTTGGAAGAAAAACCTATTCTCTGAAAGAATCTATCAAAAATAAAAGCGGGATTATCGCTGAATTTAAAAGACAATCCCCTTCAAAAGGGATCATCAATAATAATGTTCAGCCCTTGGAAGTGGTTTCCGCTTACGAAAATTTTGGTGCCAGTGGAATTTCTATTCTCACTGACAGTGATTTCTTCGGAGGAAATTTCGATGATATTTTAAAAGTTAGGAATGAAATTAAAATTCCGATACTCCGAAAAGATTTTATGATTGATGAGTACCAGTTTTATGAAGCCAAAAGTATAGGAGCTGACGTTGTTTTGCTGATCGCTTCATGTCTTTCCCCTGCTCAGGTAGAGGAATTCACGGCACTTGCTCATGAACTGGAAATGGAAGTCTTACTGGAAATTCATACGGAAGAAGAACTGAAGCATTGTAATTCAAAAATTGACCTTGTGGGGATCAATAACAGAAATCTTAAGGATTTCAAAGTTGACCTTCAGCATTCTGTTCAACTGAAAAACCTGCTTCCAAAAGACGTATTATCTGTTGCCGAAAGTGGCATTTACAACCTTGAAGATTTTAAATTTTTAAAAGAAAAAGGATTTGATGGTTTTCTGATGGGAGAATATTTCATGAAAAATACAGATCCAGCCAAAGCATTTGAAGATTTTTCATTACAAATTAATTCATAACGATTACCTACAATGAACCTGCAACTTACCCATCCTCTTTCCCCTCAACTCAAAGTCTGCGGCCTTACAAAACAGGACCAGATTCAAGAGCTGATTGCGATGAAGGTAGATTTTCTTGGCTTTATTTTCTATGAAAAATCGCTCAGGTATGTTTTGAACCATCTAAGCCTGGAAGAAATTGCAAGTATTGACCATCATGGAAAAGTAGGTGTTTTTGTGAATGAAGAAACGGATGCCATTACAAGGATTGTTCAAAAAGCAGGGTTGAATTTTGTCCAGCTTCACGGTGATGAAAATAATGACTTTATTATTGAATTAAGACAAAAACTGAATCCGGAAGTCGGGATCATAAAAGTGATAAGAATAGGAAATGACCCCTCCGAAAACAAAAATAGAATAAAACAAACTTTCAGTCAGCAACCTACAACCGATAGCCTACAGCCTATTTCCTATTACCTGTTTGATACTGATGGTAAAGCATTTGGTGGAACGGGAAAACAGTTTGACTGGACCTTATTGAATGAATTTGAGATTCCTCTCCCCTATTTTTTAAGCGGTGGAATTTCAGAAGACAATATCGGAGACATTGAAACATTGAAACAACAGCCTTTTGCTTTGGATATCAATTCAAAATTTGAAACGGAACCAGGAAACAAGAATATTGACAGGATAAAAAAGTTTAAAACTTTATACCAGCAAAATAGATAAAAAATAAAAACACACAATGATGAACATACATTTGCTAAAGAAGACATTTTATAAAACATTATTTCCACCCAAATTCGGAAATGAAAAAATCCAGAATCTGTATCACTTTGTTTCTCAAAATGACAGCAATATAGAACATTGGGAAGTAGGTGGATTATTGTCTAAATTCATTAGCACTATTAAAGATTTTGAAGAAAGTGACATCCAGTATTTTTTTGAGAGAATCAGCCTCTGGAACAGTTATTATCTGGTTATTATTTCTGATAAATTTTTAGAAAATCATGTAAGATCAGTGGTAAAATATGATTTAGGACTGATTTATGCTAAAATATTTCTGCTGTATGAAGATTCCGATCCTTATTATCTGATTGATAACCTGGAGATTGCAATCACCATGTATCAGTCAAAAATAGATAAAGCAACGTTAATTGATTTAATGCATAAAATAGAATTGTTATATTATAAAAAACTGATTACCAAGCAACAGTACGATTACCATCTCACATTTATTAATAGTTTAAACCCATGAAATATCAGATAAAAGCAAGCAAGGATTTACTGGAACGTGAGATAGAACATATCTTGCAACTTTGGGACGTTTCTGCCTGGAGTACTATGAAACCAGACTATTTCCGTGCTTTTTTCAAAGATTCGGAATTTCATTTCCTATTGGATGCCGATGAAAATATACTGGCGGTGATACGGCTGAATTTTGATTTTACCTTAAAAATATCAGATCGTAATTATTCATTTGCAGAAGTTGTAGGACTTGTTTCCGCCTATGAAAAAAAGGGATATGGAGCCGCTTTGGTCCACAGTTTCAAAGAGAATGTCATTCAGAGAGCCTTGGAAACGATTGGCTTTTGTCATTCTGATCTTCGACCTTTTTATGAAAAATGTTCGATCGAAATTCTTCATGACAAAGCCAAAATGATCAAAGAAAGTATCGATTCGGAATGGGTTGCCTCTGATGAAGATGATGATATTTTGATTTTTCACGCTTCACAGGAAAGAAAAGAACTGCTCAATCAGCTAAGCTTACAAAACAATGCTTATTTAATTACTAAAGAATAAAAAAATGAATTATAAAAACCCCGATGAAAACGGATATTATGGAGAGTTTGGAGGAGCCTTTATCCCCGAAATGCTCTATCCCAATGTAGAAGAATTACAAAATAATTATCTTGAAATTATAGAGTCTGAAGAGTTTCAGGCTGAATATCAGGATTTGCTGAAAAACTATGTAGGTCGTGCTACACCATTATATTTTGCTAAAAACCTAAGTCAAAAATATAAGACTCAGATTTACTTAAAACGCGAAGACCTCAACCATACCGGAGCTCATAAGATCAATAATGCACTGGGACAGGTTCTACTGGCAAAACGCCTCGGAAAAAAAAGGATCATTGCAGAAACCGGAGCCGGACAACACGGCGTTGCCACTGCTACAGCCTGTGCTTTGCTTGGTTTGGAATGTATCGTCTATATGGGTGAAATTGATATCCAGAGACAGGCCCCGAATGTTGCAAGAATGAAAATGCTGGGTGCAGAAGTGATAGCCGCTACCTCAGGCTCAAAGACCCTTAAAGATGCGGTAAATGAAGCATTAAGAGACTGGATCAACAATCCTGTGACGACGCATTATGTGATTGGAAGTGTCGTAGGTCCTCACCCTTTCCCAGATCTTGTGGCAAGATTCCAGAGCATTATTTCAAAGGAGATCAAAGAACAGCTTAAGGAGAAAATAGGAAGAGAAAATCCTGATTATGTGATTGCCTGTGTAGGTGGGGGAAGTAATGCTGCCGGAACTTTCTATCATTTTGTAGAAGAAAAAGACGTGAAAATCATTGCTGCCGAAGCCGGCGGTCTGGGAGTAGATTCAGGAAAATCTGCAGCGACTACGTTTTTAGGAACTCTTGGAGTCCTTCATGGAAGTAAAAGTCTTGTGATGCAGACCGAAGATGGGCAGGTTATAGAACCTCATTCTATTTCTGCCGGACTGGATTATCCGGGAATCGGGCCTTTCCATGCGCATTTATTTCAAGATAAAAGAGCAGAATTCTTTAGCATTAATGATGATGAAGCTTTAAAATGTGCTTTTGAACTGACCAAACTGGAAGGAATTATTCCTGCATTGGAAAGCTCTCATGCCCTTGCTGTTTTGGATAAGAAGAAATTTAATGAAAATGATGTTGTAGTCATTTGTCTGAGTGGCCGCGGAGATAAGGATATGGAAACATACCTCAAAGAAATCAGAAGTTAGATGCTAGAAATTAGTATAGCATTACCCAGGAAATAAAACTCCCTTCTAACTTCTCATCACTAATTTCTAACTTCTATAATAAAGAAATGAAAAAACTAAATATATACTTCACTGCAGGAATTCCACAACTGGAAGACACCGCTGATATTATAAAACTGATTCAGGATTCCGGAGCAGATATGATCGAAATCGGAATGCCTTATTCTGATCCCGTGGCAGACGGACCAGTGATTCAGAAAGCTCACGAACTGGCTTTACAGAACGGAATGACAATTGAAAAGCTATTATCTCAATTAAAAGCCATCAAAAACGAAATCAGAATTCCAATTATACTGATGGGATATATCAACCCTGTATTGAGTTTCGGATTTGAAAAGTTCTGTGCAGCATGTTCCGAAAGTGGTGTTTCAGGATTGATTCTTCCTGACCTCCCTCCTATCGAGTTTGAGAAAAATTATCAGTCTATATTAAAGCAATATAATCTCAATTTTACCTTTCTGGTAACCCCGGAAACTTCCGATGAAAGAATGATGTATCTGGATTCTTTAAGTTCGGGTTTTCTGTATGCAGTAAGCTCCTCTTCTACAACGGGGAATGAAAATGCGGTCTTAAAAAATGAAAACTACCTTTCCAGAGTAGCTTCCCTCCCACTTAAAAATCCAGTGATGATAGGATTCGGAATTAAGTCGAAAGAGGATTTTGAAAATGTAACGGAAAAAGCGGATGGCGGAATCATCGGAACCGCTTTTGTAAATATTTTACTTCAGGATAAAGACTGGAAGAAAAGTGCCATAGATTTTATCCATTCCATCAAAGGGTAAAATTCACTAAATTTGTATATCAAAAATTGAAATGAATACAAATCAGAATAAAGCAGTAGAATTTGAAGATTTAGGGATCAAAGAATATCAGCCTGCCTGGGATTACCAGGAACAACTGATGAAAAATATCATTGATACCAAAATAAAAAACAGGGATCTTCCCGAAGAACAGCATATTACGACTCCGAACCACCTTCTTTTTGTAGAACATCCCCATGTGTATACTTTGGGGAAAAGCGGACATGAAGAAAATATGCTTGCCGGTATGGATCAACTGAAAAAGATTGATGCCACTTTCGTAAAGGTAAATCGTGGCGGAGATATTACCTATCATGGCTACGGACAGGTTGTAGGCTATCCTATCCTGGACCTTGAAAACTTTTTTACAGATATTCATTTATATATGAGAAACCTGGAAGAAGTGATCATCAGAACCATTGCCGAATATGGTCTTAAAGGAGAACGTTCTCCTGGAGAAACCGGAGTTTGGCTGGATGTTGGTAAGCCTTATGCCAGAAAAATGTGTGCTATGGGAGTGAAAGCTTCCCGATGGGTAACCCTGCATGGTTTCGCATTGAATGTAAATACGGATATGCGCTATTTTGAATACATTATTCCATGTGGTATCAAAGATAAGCAGGTGACTTCTTTAAAAAGAGAGCTTGAAAGAGAACTGACACCGGAAGAAATGGAAGAATTAAAGGCTAAGATCAGAAAACATTTTGCAGACGTTTTCCAGGCAGAATTGATCTACAAATAGTCTATATAAAATAAGATATAACAATCATAAAACCAGTTTCAATAATTGAAACTGGTTTTTTAAGAATGATTGGCTTTACATTTACATTTTGGTAAAGCCAAACATTGTTATTCAGCTTTAAAATCTTTAATCTACTGTCTTGTTAAAGATATTGATGTCTTATAAGGTATAGTAGGTTGATAACTAGGTGGACATTCTCCCCATGTAATGTCAGCATCTTGTAACATAAGTATACTCATTTTATTAGGAGTTTCTGGTTTAATTCTTAAATAAACAATACCTTGTTCACCACAAGCAAATTCACTATTCCCGACAAAATCCATCATATATGCTTTTAAGTCAGGTTGAAAATTATCTCCTCTAAACTTAGTTTTTGTATCATCGGTTTCATTAAAAGTATTATAGATAATATTCCCATTAGAATCAGTTACTTTCATTCTTCCAATTAATTTATCTTTTTTTATATCCTCACCAAGATTTAATTTCTTTATAAAATTAAATTCATATGTTTTTCCGTTATAATTTCCCTTCCATGTTCCTGCATATTTATCAAGAGAGTTGCTGCTGTCTTTTATATATGTGAAATTTGGACAATTCGATGTTACTCTACATTGAGCAACTGTTTCCAATGATACTGTCTGTGCGCTACATGAAGCAGTAAAAAGCGTTAGTGCAAAAAATAAGTATTTCATAATTTTTTTTTAGTTTGGACAATTTGTTTCTGTTGTATCTGTTTTATCATCATTGAGTCTAATTTCTGTATTTGTTCCGTCTGAATTCATTCTATACAAACTTACTCCTCTTACGTTCATATTATCATTAATAAATTTAAGAAAACCAATTTCTAAACTTTTCTGATTTCCAATCCTATCTTTCATTAAATCCGTGTAAACATTTCTAAAAGCTTCAGCTTGGGCATCAGTAAAAGTTTTTATTTGATATTCGGTTCCAGTAAAACGAATTTGGTAGTTCACAGAACTCGAAACCATTACAGCATAAACCTCTCCTAAATCATTAAAGCTATCTTTTGCATTCTTTACCATATCCATGAAATATCTTACATCAGCAGGAGAAAATATTTTTATACCTAGCCTTGTGGCATTTGCTCCTTCTGTAGTATCATAATATGTAAAATCATCAACATGGGTATGCATGTAACCTTTAATATTTTTATTTTCAGATAGGTCAGAATTAGGAAGCCCTAAGGAATTATTAGTCTCAGTAGCTGTAGCATTGTCTTTATATTCGTAATTACCGTTATTTCTTTGTATAAATCCAGTTTCCATTTTTAATCCTGTATTAGATTCTAGCAAACTCATTTTGGCATAAAAGTCGGCGTTTCTTCTTTGGGCTTTTATTTTCCCACAAGGCGTATATTTTGGATGTACAAAGGTCGGAATTGTTGGTGTTCCTTCATTAGGTCCACTCCCTAAGCCTGTAATACTTCCCATGTCACCACCTCCTGGTGAACCATCATCTCCCAAGGCTGTACTTGCAGTACAAACTAATGCAACCGTAGTAATGTGTTGAGCCGGATAACCTCCTTCACTCTTCCATTTACAGCCTCCCCATTCACTTTCATTATCAGAGTTATGTTCTCCTGTATAACAAGAGAAATACATATCTACTGTCTTATAAGAACAAGATTCGACAACTCCCATACTCCTGTTAGAAACGACTCCTCCATAGGTTCCTTTAGTAAGTTCAATTACACTAGCTTTTCCTTTAGTTTTCACTCCTTTTCCCAAAAGTAAATCTTGTTTTTCCTGTGGAGTGAAATTGTAAGTTATTAAAAGCTCTTTATAACTGCCATCAGGTAGGGAAGCCAATACCAAATTTTCTAAAGGTGCATTTTCAGGTGCGTTTTCTCTTACCAGATTGAATGTGTAAGTGTGGAAAGTAGGTCCAGATTCAATGTATGTTACATTGTCTGTGTCAATCGAAACGCCATTTGAATAATCAATTGTTTTACCTGATGCGTTGGTTTTAATTTCTTGTAAATTGTCTTGTACCTTTTGTAATTCAGTTTTAAGAACTAATTTGTGTTTACTTTCTTCCAGACTAATTGTTTTGGAGGTTGGTCTGAATTGACTGCTATTGTTGTAGGTTTCTTGTTCTGTTAATTGTTCATTCCTACAGGAATATAACAAAACCATAATGGTTACTAATGAGAGTAACCTCGAAATAAATTTGTTTTTCATTGATGTGTAAAATTAAAAATTTGTATTTTTTTTCAAGCGTAAATATATAAAAATCATTAAATCTCTATCATGTTGGAGATATCTTTTTGTTTTTATTCTTTACTGTATTGCAAATGTATATCTGCAAAGCGATAAAAATGAAGTTTTTTATCCTGAATCAAGTCTTGTTTTCATATTCTATTTTTTTTGCTAAATTGAATTTATTCTTAACTATTACTCTTACTATCTGAAGCAAAGCTACAATCGTAAGGCGACAAACTGTGTCGTACTATAATATAAGAATGCATTTTTTTTGGTTGGAAATTATAAAAATAAGAAAGGCGTGAGACTGAAGCCAATCCGATAAAGAGGTACCGCGAAGAACCCAACAGTTCAGATATGACTCACAGCCCTCACGCCCATATAGGTACGAGGGCGTAAGCCTATCATTTTTAGAACTGTTTTAGAAAATTCGCGGTTTTCTTTATCCTAAATGATAGCTTACGCTTTTTTATTTCGTTAAAATCTTAAGTGCGAAGATATAAATATTTTTTGAACAGTAGGTGTGCAAATCATAAAATCAAATATTATACGAAATAATTTATTTTTTGAAAAAAAACCTTGCATATATTTTAATTTTTATTACTTTTAATATCACAAAATAGTGAACTATTATGATTAAAAAGTTCACGAAAAATTAACCACCAAAATATAAAAACTATGAAAAAATTTCTGCTATCCATGATGGTATTTGTGACGATGATGTCATTCAATGCCTGCTCAGATTCAAGCGCCAATCAGGATCCGAATCTTGTAGCAAAAGAGTCTAACGAAACTGCTATGAAAGATTTCGGCAAGACCGTCCCGGTAGGGATCGAGAAAGAAGATGGAAAATTCAAAATCTCATTTATGGTTACTGCCCAGCCTTATGAAATTAAGGACAGTAAAGAAAATGCAGCTTATATTTCCATGATCAAAACGGCTGTTGAGAACGAAACACCTATTCATGTTTTCCTTAAGGCCAATACTAACGAAATTGCAAAAGTAGACAAAGCAACAGATGATGACATCCGTTATTTTAAATCTGTCTTCACCAAAGAAGTAAAAGAAGAAAACAGAAAAGCGGTAAGTGTTATTCCTAACCTGGCCACTTTAAACAGTCTGTTTGCTCAAATCAAAAATCAGGCTTGCGGAACTTCTACGGCATCTTCACCATGTATCACATTCAGATATCCTGTTGATGGATGCTATGCAAGAGCTCACAAAATGAGACAAATATTACTGAATGCAGGTTACGACTGTGAAAAACAATTCGTATATGGTAACCTGAGAGCTTCTACAGGAACTTGCTGTGTATCTTGGGTATATCACGTAGCGATATTGGTAAGCTTTAAGAATGCTTCAGGAGTTGTTGAGAAAAGAATCATAGATCCTTCATTATTCTCAAGCGGACCTGTAACTGATACTGCATGGAGAGCTGCATGTACCAATACCAGCTGTGGATCTGCTTCTGTATCTTCTTTCGCCAATACGGCAGGAAATGTTTACTACAGAAGTCCATCAGGATCTTTACTGTATGATAACAATTATGTAAATACCAACTGTGTATTGAATATATTCTCATCCCTATCAGGATGTTCACCTTCTCCTGCACCGAGTGTAGCTAGCTGTGGATTTTAACTAATTTATAGAGAGCTCCTGTATTTATTGTAATATATTGCAGGAGCTTTTTCACTTAATACTTTTCGTTATGAAACCCTGGTCCTATTTATTATTACTTTTTATTATGATCACATCTTGTTCCGGTAACTCCAGTTCACAGAATTTAACCTGGTATAACAATTCCACTATAACCAATATTACCGAAGATCCGGACAAACCGAACGAGGTTGTACGTATTTCTATCGGTATAAGTGCTCAGGTTTTTTATCTTTCAAAAAAATCCACTGACTACAAAATTCTTATGGAAAAAGCGACCCAAAGCTTTAAGAAAAGTAAAACATATGATATAGGTATTGAAAATAAAACCAATATCATCAAAGAGATTAAGGAGGTCAAATAATCATTGATCCTCCTCAAAGTTTAAATGATCCGGCGTTATCTGATCACAGAAATCCCGGCATCTACTTTTATCTCAGCTCCATGGATGTATGAAGCTTCCTCTGAAGCAAGGAAAAGAACGACATTGGCTATTTCTGATGGTTCTCCCTGTCTTTTGAAAGGGATTGTAGGAATAATATCATCAATGGCACTTTCGATCTGTTCACCAGTTAAACCTGTATTATTAAAAATATTGGTTTTAATATGTCCCGGGCTTACTCCATTCACACGGATACCTCGTCCTGTGAGCTCTACCGCAAAGGTTTTGATGAAGGATTTTACTGCTGATTTCGCTGCCGAATACACCGAAAAATTAGGCATCGCAACATCTGTTGCCACTGAAGTATTGAAAATAACCGAACTTCCGCTTTTCATCAATGGCAACATCTGCTGAACGGTGAAAAAAGGTCCTTTTACCAGCACATTGAAAAGTTCATCAAACTGATTTTCATCGACGTATTCCACGGGTACAAATTTTCCGTACCCTGCATTGGCAAAGACCAGATCAATATGTTCCGTATATTTTCTGACTTCCTGCTGAAGGCTCATCAAGTCTTTCATATTTCCAGCATTGGATACAATTCCAGAAGCCTTCTCTCCTAGTTTTTCCAAAGACAGATTCACAGTTTCTTCACTTCTTCCTGTGATAATCACTGATCCACCTTCTTCAATGAATTTTTGGGCAGTGGCCAAGCCCATTCCATTGGTTCCTCCCGTAATTAAAGCGGTTTTGTTTTTAAATCTCTGCATTATTTTTAGTTTAAAATTCTATAGCAAAGATTGGAATAGCAGTGCTTTTAAAAAATCCGAATCGTGTGGAAATGATTAAAGGTAAAGTCAAATTCGTTTTTTCTCTTGCCTATTTTAGTTCATCAATAATCGCTATCAATAAAATCTTTCAAAATTAAATTGCGTACAATTTAATTTGTCATATATTTGCATAGTTAATTTACTTCAAAAAATTAAAATTGAAGTTCAGTACACACCAAGTAGTTTAATTTAAAAACAAAAGAAAAATGTCATTAATAGAAAATCTAAACTGGAGACACGCTGTAAAAGCTTATGATCCCAACAAAAAAATTTCACAAGAAGACCTTAATACTATTTTAGAATCAGCAAGGCTGGCTCCTACTTCATCCGGTTTACAGCCATTCAGAATTATTGTAGTAGAAAACCAGGAGCTGAAAGATAAAATGGTAGCCGGAGCTTTGAACCCTGAAGTGATGAGAGATTCTTCTCACGTTTTGGTCTTTGCAGCATGGGACAGCTATTCTAATGAAAAAATTGACAAAGTTTACGATTATCATACTGACGTAAGAGATCTTCCAAGAGGACGTTTCGGAAGCTATACCGATAAGATCAAAGAAATGTACAGCGCACAGTCTGCAGAAGAGCATTTTGCACACACTGCCCGCCAGACGTATATTGCTTTGGGTATTGCTCTTGCACAGGCTGCAGAGCTTAAAATCGACAGTACTCCGGCAGAAGGTTTCAGCAATGCTGTAGTAGATGAAGTATTGGGATTAAAAGAATTAGGACTAAAAAGTGTAAGTCTTTTATACCTTGGATACCGTGATGAAGCTAATGACTGGCTATCTTCTATGAAAAAAGTCAGAATTCCAATGGATGAATTTATCATAAAAAAGTAATACCTTCATCGAATCTTTCGTACTCAAACTTATGGAAAATCCGAAAACACCCAAATTAGAAAACCAGATCTGCTTCCCGTTATATGTAATTGCTAAAGAGATTACAGGACTTTATCGTCCTTTTCTTGATGAGCTCGACATTACGTATCCGCAGTACCTTGTGATGATGATATTATGGGACGGTGACGGCCTGACGGTATCTCATATTGGAGAAAGGCTATTTCTGGATAGTGGGACTTTAACTCCTCTTCTGAAAAGATTGGAAACAAAAGGATTCATCATCAGAAAACGTAAAAAAGAAGACGAAAGAGTGGTTGAAGTATTTTTAGATGAAGCTGGCAAAAAACTTCGTGAAAGGGCTTGTGAAATTCCTGGAAAAATCCAGAAAAAAATTGATATACAGCCTGAAGAGCTTTTACAGCTTAAAGAAACAGTTTTAAAAATCTTAAACAAAATAGAAAAATAAATGAAAACATTATATACAACCCAGGTTACAGCTCAAGGTGGCAGAAACGGACATGTGAAAAGTGAAAACGGCGTATTGGATCTTGAAGTAAGAATGCCTAAAGCTCTTGGAGGAGCGAATGATGATTTTGCCAATCCTGAAATGCTTTTTGCAGCCGGATATTCTGCATGCTTCGATAGTGCCCTGAACAGAGTAATCAGTCTTTCTAAAGTAAAGACGGGAGAAACTACAGTAACGGCACAGGTAAGCATTGGCCAACTTGAAAATGGGGGTTTCGGACTGGCTGCAGAGCTTGATGTGAACATCCCTGGAGTTTCTATTGAAGAGGCACAGGAGCTGACAGAAAAGGCACACCAGATCTGTCCTTATTCTAATGCTACCAGAAATAATATTGAGGTGAAGTTATCAGTAACTAACAACGACTAATCCAATTTTTTTTAAGCATAGTTATAACGAAAGGAGCTGTTTCCATGGAAACAGCTCCTTTTTATTTTTTTTCACAGATTTCACAGATGGGCACAGATGATTAAGTTTGTTGTAAATGATTGCGCCTATTTATTCTCTTAAAAATAGAGTAATTTTACGTAATGGAAATCATTATAGATATTGTTTGTCAGGTTTACGCAGGAAGAAAATCAAGAGAGATCATTGATTTGGTTTTGAATACTTTTATTCCCGGCTATGAAAAATTAAATCTGGATTATACCTATCCAAGGCATGACAAAGATTATATTTTCAAAACAGAAGATGAAATGATCAATTATTTCATTGAAACTCCTTCCATCGATCAGACCTTTTACTGGAATAAATACCATGACAATCCGAAGAGAATAATGGTAGGAGCTAACATTACTGATGATGATAAGCTTATAATGAGCTTAACGATGGATACTACTGAAGAAAAAAAGAATATGTATTTTAATCAGCTCAAAGAAATTTTACAATCTGATATTGGAATAGTTACATACGTGAATCCGGCAGAATATGAAGATGGAGAAGATTTTATTACAAAATATGGATAGAAAACAGAAATTCACTCAATCTTGACATCATTCATCATTTATAATTCATAACTCATAATTTATAATTCATCATTATCTTCTATCTTTCATCAGATCGCTTTTCTGATAGGCATCTACTTTTTTGTAAGAGTTATTTTTATCTTTTTCTTTTTTGTCGGAAATCAGGATTCCGGAAAGGTGGTCGATCTCATGCTGAAAAATAACGGCTGTAAAACCTTCCACTATTTCTGTATATTTCTGTCCTTTCAAATCCACATATTCCAGTTGAATCACTTTACTTCTGTAAAACTGATCTCTGAAATCAGGAATAGATAAATCTCCTTCAGGACCAAGGTTCTGCAGATCAGAATGCCAGACAATTACCGGATTGATAAAATATTCCAATGGAGTTCCTTCTTTGTCAAAACGCTGCACCCAAATAATTTTTCTGTTGATTCCCACCTGAGGGGCCGCAATTCCTACTCCACCATCTGTTGAAAGAAGAGATTCTTTCATTCTTTTGACCAAAACAGCGGTATTCGGGTCAAGAGGATCTGCTTCCGTAGAAATACTCAGCAATGTTTTATGCTGATTGTTATCTGTCGTCTGATAGATTGGCAGCGCAGTATTTGCATCTCCCTGATTAATAATTGAAAGCTCATTAGAAGTGAGTTTCTGGGCATTCGTTAAGCCTATAAAAAGGATCAGCAGGATGGGTAATTTCTTCATGTTTTTTGAATGTGGTACAAAGGTAAATATTGTAGAATAAAAATGATCATTAAAGAGTACCAATCATTATGTTTTGGCTAAAGCCGATGGAATTTGAATATAAAAAGTGAACGGGCTAAAGCCCGTTCCTATTGAATATCTATCATTCAAATTATTTGATTCATCACAAAAATCTGCTCAATCAGCATCATCTGCGAGAGAATAATTAAAAAGTCTTTGTCATATCTCCCGGAATAATCAGATTAAAATCTGTTGGGATATAATCTTTGGCGGGTACTTTCAACTCAGTATCGTCTGATTCGAAAACTGAGATTACTGCCATTTTTAGGTTAGGATTTTTCTGTTTGATATACCAGTAAATTCCACCAAATTCTTTGCTGTGGTAGTTTCCATTGTAGTGAATGAACATTTTTCCTTCCTTGTAGTTTTTCAGAATAGATTCAGCCATGGTAGCATCTTTTGTTGCCTGGGCTGAGATAAAATTCATCACTTTTGTTCCTTCAGCATGGTCACCCATCATCTTTTTCATCTCCTGATATCCGGGAGTGTCCAAAGTAACTTTGATAGGCAGCTGAGCAATATATGTTTTCTCTTTTTCGCTTAATTTATTTAAAGATTCAAGACCTTCCTTAGCGGTTTGAGATGCATATCTTCTTGGAATATTGGTTGCAATAAAGTTCAGTTTTTTATCTTTAGCAAAATCTACCAAAGGTTTGTAATCTGTACCGTAATTGTTCCATAAACGAGCGGAATCTTTTAATGTTTTAGCATCAAACTTTCCGTTTAAATATTGGTCCAACTGAGCCTGATTGTCTCTTTCAAACATTTCTGCTCCCAAAATAAGCTGACCGTTCTTTTTTGCAAAAAGTGCTTCTGTTATTTTAAGCTGAAGCCAGTGGTTGATAGAGCTGTTATGATTTTCACCAAAAAAAACCACATCATAATCTGCCAGTTCTTTTACCAGCTTATCCGTCTTTACCTCCTTTCCTTTTTTATCATAAAATTGATACGCTTTAAAGTCCTGTGCCTTTAACGAGCAGAAACCTACCAGCAGTATCGCGATGAAAATATTTTTCATTTTATTTTATATTTAAACACAAATTACACAAATATTTGGCTTTCTCTGTATTATAATAGTGAATTCGTTCATTTACAAATCTGCCTTTTTACTTCTTTATCCACTATCCGCCAAATTCTGAAATAAAAAAGACCGCTTTGAATTTTACAAACAAAACGGTCTCATTCAAATTATCTAATTATTACTTTTCTAATGATGCTACAAGATCCTTCCATTCCTGAAGTTCAGGAATTCCAGGTTTTCTTTTTCCGAAGAACTGAACGATAAAGTCTCCTTCATTGTTGAATACTTCGATAGCGGTTACTTCTCCATCTTCTGTTGGTTTTTTCACGATCCATGCTTCTGCAATTTTCGTTACATCCAGGTGTAAGTTGAAATCCGGGTCCATCACGTTGAACCACTGCTGGTGCCAAAGTGTTTTCTTTACATTTCCTGTGTGGATCTGGATAATTCCTCTGTTTCCTACGAAAACCATGATTGGAGTATTCTTTTCAGAAGCATCTTCAAGGATGTTTACCACTTTAGCATTATCAATTTTCTTAGCAAATCCTTCCGGTGCCAATCTTAATGCCTGTGTTCTGCTTACGCCATATTTTCTGGTCATCATGAAGAAATCATGCGTATCTTTTAATTCTGTCCATGCTTTTTTGAAACCTTCCACATCAATTTCTGAATCTGCTTTTTCAGCCTGTTTTGGAGCTACTGCTTCAAAAGTAAGTGCCTGATTCTGATCTTCTGCTTTGAATTTTTCTACAATGGCATCGAAAGCTGCTTCATTACTATCTTTAGTCAAATAAATCTTATGAAGCGCCAAGCCATCTTTTCCGAAAAACTGAAGGCTTTTCTTATCTCCTTCCGCTACTGCAAAAGCAAATTTCCAGTGGTTAAGGAAAATTCTAAGATCAATATCTTCACCTACAAAAAGTTGTGCATGAGGACTGCTGAAATCTCCGTTCAGGTACGTTCCTTTTCTTTCATGAACACATTCTTCATTACGGGTAAGGGCCATTACTTTTCCTAATTTTTCAGCTTCAGTAAGGATTCCCGGGAAATCTGGGTTCAGGGAAGTTACTCCTTCTCCAATGCTTGTTGCCAATAATTCTGCCTCACTTACTTCTAATTGTGCTGCTGCATTTCTTATTCTTATATGTGGATTTTCTGCTTTCAGAGCCTCCCATTTTTCCTTTAAATCATTAACTAATGTGCTCATTATTTTACTTTTTTATGGTTAAAATTGTATAAATTCTGTGTATTGTTTCGTTTCCTGTTTTACTCTTTATTTCTTCTTCTTTTTCAGAAGTTTTCATTCTTTGAAAATGACTTTTGGAAATCAATTCTTCCATTTCACTGTTGCTGTACAAGGTAAAATCAAATTCTGTAAAGGGTAGTTTTTCCATGAAATCCCTCTGCCCGAATGTAAGAACGAAGGTTCCGTCATCTTTCAGAACTCTGTAGATTTCATTTAAGAATTCCACTGGATTTTCCCAAAAATACACGGTATTCACTGTAAATATTTTATCAAAAATCCTATCCTGAAAAGGAAGTTTTTTTCCTTCATACAACACAAATTCTGCCTGATTTTCGAATTCTTCATTCAATCTTTTGGCTTCATTATGCATAGTTTCAGAAATATCAATTCCTGTATATTTCAGGTTCTTTGCGAGACTCATGATGCTTTTCAAATGTCCGGCATTTCCGTGTCCTATTTCAAGAATTTTCTGATCGTCATCTATCACAAGTGTTCTGATACTTTCTAACGTCATGCTGATGTTAGTGGCATTCATCATTTCACCGATCTCAATGCCTTTTTCCCCTTCTGGGTTGGCGAGATTCTGTGCGAGGATTTTGAGTTCTTCTTTTTCCATGGTTATCCAAAAATGATCATTGGGTTATTAGTAATAGGGTGTTCACAGATGGTACAGGGAAAATTATAGGCATTGCTGATATTTTCTGCTGTAAAAACTTCCTGTGGGGTTCCATAGGCGGAAACCTGCCCTGATTTCATTAATAAAATCTTATCTGCAAATTGAGCAGCAAGGTTCAGATCATGCAAAACAACAATAGCACTGTTGGCTTTTTTGGTAAAGTTTTTTATAATTTCCAACGCCTTATATTGATGTTTTATATCCAAATTATTCAAAGGTTCATCCAGAAAAACCAGCTTATGGGCAATCTCGTTTTCAAGCTGCGCCATTACCCTCGATAAGTGTACACGTTGCTTTTCACCTCCTGAAAGTGTATTGTATTCTCTTTCTTTAAGATGAAAAATATCGGTTTCGTACATCATATTGTTCATGGCTTCAAGATCTTCTTTCCCGGGTTGGGCATCAAAATACGGATACCTTCCCATCATAATTACATCTTTTACCTCAAGTGGGATATCATTGCTGTTATGCTGTGAGAACTTTGCTTTGTGTTTTGAAAGCTCTTTTATATTCCAATCTTTAATGGGCTTATCTTTAAACAAGACTTTGTTATTACCGGATTTCACCTCATCTGCCAAAACGCTCAGAAGACTTGATTTCCCAGCTCCGTTAGGCCCTACAATGGCTAAAAATTCACCATATTCCAAAGAGACATCTACCCCATCCAGAATACGGAATTCTTTATGTTTATAATTTATCTGGTGCGCCTTGATCATTACAGTGATTTTTTAAATTTTACCAAAATAGCGATGAAAATAGGACCTCCCATTAAGGCTGTCAAAATTCCGATCGGTAATTCTGACGGAGCCACAATACTTCTGCTGAAGGTATCTGCTGTCAACAACAAAATACTTCCACACATTGCTGATAATGGCAAAATAAAAGCATAATTGGATTTGAACAAAAGTCTTAAAATATAAGGTACAATAAGACCTACAAAACCAATTGTTCCTGAAAACGCCACACAGCTTCCTACCATTAAAGCTACAATAATAATAATCTGCCTTTTTAGTGTTTCCACATTGATTCCCAGGTGTTGTGCATCCTTTTCTCCCAACATCATCGCATTCAATGCTTTTCCTTTAGGCAGTAAAATAATGAAAGCAATAACCAGAACAATGGTCAGAATAATATTCTTTGTCCATGTTGCTGCTGCTAAACTTCCTAAGTTCCAAAAAGTAAGATCCCTGAGTTGTTCATCTTTTGAGATGTAAATCAAAAATCCTGTTATTGAAAAACCGATCGCCGTTATTGCCACTCCGGTAAGCAGCATCATAACTACATTGGTCTTTCCTCCGTTTGTTGAAATTTTATACACCAGCATCATTGATAAAAAAGAACCTATAAAAGCCGAGATTCCTACCAGTGAAAACTGTACTGCTTCAGGAAGATATTCTTTAAAATGCCCTCCTAAAACAATTGCAATTGCTGCCAGCAGAGTTGCTCCTGATGTAAGTCCTATTAAATCTCCCGTCGCCAAAGGATTCTTGAAAAGTCCCTGAAGACTTGTTCCTGAAACCGACAACATACTTCCTACTAAGATGGCCATAATAATTCTGGCTGCCCTTACGTCCCAAATCACATATTTATCACTCAATGATAAATGGGTGTCTCCTTTTATAAATTGCCACAGAACCATGAATGGAGATTTCCCTCCAAAATCATAGACTCCTGTATTAAGTGACAGTACTGCTATAATGGCAAGCAGTACCGCACTTATAATAAGATAAAAGTATAGTTTACTTTGTGCTTTCAATTAAAAGTTTGTTTAATCCTACTGCTGCTTCTCCTACTCTCGGTCCAAAACCTGAAACTAAACCTCCATCCATTGCGATGATTTTCTTATTCTTACCTGCGTTGGTTTGGGATACGCCCGGCATTTTTAGCGCTCCTTCATTTCCTCCTGCTCCCTGCAGACCCGTTTCGAAGAAGAACAATACATCAGGATTAGCTTTCACAACTGCTTCAGGGGTCAATGGTTTGAAATCTTCAAAATCAGTTACTGCATTTTCTCCACCTGCAAGGGTGATCAATGAAGCCATGGGTGTGTTTTTACCGCTAACCATCAACATATTTCCTCTTGCATAGATGAACAATACTTTTGGCTTTTTAGCAATAGGCTGTACCTGCTTCAGATCAGCATCAATTTTGTCATTTAATTTCTGATAATCTGTATTTCCAATAGCTTTTGCTACTTGTTCTATGAGTTTTTTAGTTCCTTCAACCGTGTATTCCTGTTTGAAAACCTCAGTCTGAATACCGGAAGATTTGATTTTCCCCATCAATTCCGGGTTGATATCTTTATCAGAAGCTAAGATTAATGTTGGAGAGACTGCCATGATTGGCTCAATCGTCATTGATCTCATGTGACCCAAATCTTTTGCTGTAGCTTTTAAGCTTGCAGGATAAGTACTTGTAACGTCTGTTGCAACGATTTCCTTTTCGTGGCCTAAAGCACTTACGATTTCAGTAATCCCGCCGTTTAAGGTTACAATTTTATTGTTGGTTTTTGGTGCTTCAGAAGTGGCTTCTGTTGTATTTTCTTTTGCGGCTCCTTCTGCTTTTTTGCAAGAATATACTGCTACAAGAACAGATGCTGCAAGGATGAATTTTTTCATGATATACTATTATTTGATTATTTATAAAGGCTCGAATTCAAAATTGGTGTATCCACGGTCTCCTTTCGCATTCTTCATGGTATTGAACCTCAATTTGAAATAGAAACCTTCAGCATCTTTTAATACAAAGAAACGGTCTGCATACACAAAAGGAACAGGGTTGGCTGCTGTACCTGTAGTTGTTCTCCATTTATCTCCAATAGCTCTCTGATCATTGAACACAAATTTTGCTGCCTCAACATCTTTCAACTTAAATGCACCATATGCAGCATCTAAACTTCCCGTAACATTTACCTGATAAGCTCCTACTCCATTAAGTGTATTTGTTGTTACAAAATCAGCATAAAAATAACTTCCTGCACTGGTTGTAGGCCCCATGAATACTTCATTGGTAAATGTTGTGAATGCTAAATCCCAGCTCTTTTTCTTAGGCTGAATCTTTACTGGAGTCCCTGTTTTCAGGTTGAAGAATGTAAAGTTGTACTCTGTATCTTTGGTAATGATATATTCTTTGATATCTGTTCCTGTTGCATTCAAATCTGCATAACGGATTTTATATCCATTCTGAGCTCTCAGGATTTGAATTTTTTTCCATCCTCTCGGATCACTGGATAATGAAACAGAACCAGCTCCAATATTTGATGAAGAAGGTATTTCTCTCCCAAGATTGATCAGATAAATAGGGTTTTCAGCATCATTTTCTTTTATGGCATCAATCCCGGAAGTCTGAGTTAAGAAATTTCCGTTCGGGTTGTCAACATATTTCATGTTTGCAGCATCAAATGTTCCCACCTGAGCGGTTTCTTTCAAGCCTGCCACATCAGATTCTTTTACCTTGCTTATATCTGTAGCATTGGGTATTTTAACTACGGTCATAGCAATAGATCCATTCAAAGTAACTCTGTATGCATCACCGTTATAAAAACCAAGATCCCAAGCTGTTCTGCTATTGACAGCCGGATTGGTATAGTCACTTAAGTCGATCCAAACCTGATTAGGCTCAGTAGGTCCTCCGATTTTCACATTGACTTCAGATCCTGTCATAGGAGGAACCGGAACCGGATCTTCATCTGCAGAAAGACAAGACTGTGTCGCCACCATGATAGAAAGAATAGAAAATATTTTTAAATACTTCATAATAATAACTTATTATTTAAAATTGAAACATTAATCGGGCAAAATAGCTTCTGCCGTAGTATAAATTCACAAAACCATTCGCTGCTGTATGGGCTGTTCCGGCAACTGCAGTAGAGTTTAATCGTGTTACATCAAATATATTTTTCACCCCTGCAGAAATTTCAAAATGTTTGTTCCAGAAAGGCTGGCTCACAATGAAATCCATCATATGAAAACTGTCTATCTTTCCAAGGCGGAAATCATTGGCTCCGTCTGATACATACAGTCTGTCCGGACCTGTGAATTTGTAATAAAGGGAAAAGTTGGTATCGGTACTTTTCAGTTTGTAGGTTGCTGATGCTCCTGCCTGTACCAAATACTGGAAATCTGTAGGGGAAGAAGATTTTAAATCATTCATAGATACAGATGTTCCGCTTACAGACCCTCTTAAAGATAAAGCAAACTGATCTTTTCTAAAATCTACATTGGCTGAAACCAATAGATTCTTAAAGTTATTAAAATTCATGTATTTATAGGTTGACGGTTCTTTTACCATCACCATTTCAATCCTGTCACGCACATCAAGATATAACGCATCTACTCCGTAAGCGATTTTCCAGTTATTTTCAGCAGCAAAATTCTGATTCCAGAAAAGTCCGGCTGAGAAACCTTTTTCAGGATTTAGGTCAGGATTTCCCTGCACATCATGATTGATATTTACAAAATACGTATACAACTCTTCATATTTAGGGAAACGGTTTGCAGATCCTACCACTGCTCTAAGGTTTGAATTCTCAGAAGTTTTATATCTGGCAGATAAAGAGTAGTTGTATTGATTATTAAAGTTCTCGCTCAAAGAAAGTCTTACTCCCGGTCTTAAGGAGAATTTGTCTGAAACATTCCATTCTGCAGAAAGGAAATTGGAATACGTAAATATCTTTCTTTTTACTGCTTCACTAAAGAAGTCTCCTGCAATCAATGCAGCATATCCGTTAGTATAGTCTAATTCATATCCTAACTGGAAGTCAAAAACTTTACTATCCAGAAAATTACTGAACATTCCTCTTGAATAGATAACATCTGTTTTATAATAAGATCGTTCTTCCTGTCTGCTTTTCACAGTTCTGTTCGGAATATCATAATTGTAGTCAGAAAATTTCCTATCCTGATTCTGATAGGAGAAATCTCCCATATAACGGATGTGCCCCAGATTGGTTTGAATATTGAATTGGTGAACCCAGCGGTCTGTATTGTACTTTCTGTCTCTACTTTCATAGGCTACTCCACCCAATCCGTCATTAAGAGGGTTTCTGTTGACTTCCGGATTGTAGAAGTTGAATTTTTCATTCAGATAAGACAGTTTATAAAAGAATGTCGTTTTATTTTTTGTATATCTTAATAATGCAGAAGCGTCATACTGATCTTTCGGGTTCCATTCATATCCTCTTTGGTTATCCTGTCCGAAGTATTTGTAACCTTTGCTCTCTCCTTCATATCCCATAAACTGGTTATGGTTGAAATTGATGCTTGCAAACCATTCATTATTGATATTGTAATCCACATTCAGATTCTGAATATGTCTTCCGTTTCCTCTTTTCTTAAGATCATACTGGTCTCTTACCGTTTCCTCCTGCAATGAGCCTCTTACACTGACCTTTTTTGAGCTGCTTTTCTTTGTAATAATGTTGATTACTCCGGCCACTGCGCCATTTCCGTATTCAACACCCATACTTCCTTTTACAATCTCAATTCTCTCTATATTGCTTAAAGCAATTTTGGTAAGGTCAATATTACTTCCCAATCCTGTGTCCCCTACTACTGGGATATTGTCTATAAGGATCTTTACATAGTCACCATTAAGTCCCATTATTTTGGCGGTAGAATTCCCTGAGCGTGAATCTGGAGTAATCTGTATATTAAGACTTTGATTTAAAACCTCGGCAACATTGGTTGCTGCCATATTTTTAATCTGCTCGGCATCAATAACGTCAACCTTATAGATAGATTTGTTGATGGACTGCTGCATATACTGTCCTGTGATAACAACTTCTTCAATTTTCTTTTGATTAAGAGAATCCTTTTCTTGTGCATTCATCCAGAAAGCCACGGATAATGATAGAACGGAAAGCACTTTCTTCTTCATAAGGGTACAAATTTTCGACAAATATAAAACTTTATTTAGAATCATTAAAAATAAATGTATATTTTTGTGGAATAATTCTAAATAAAAATAATCTCATGAAATTAAAATTACTTTTAGGAACTCTGATGCTTACAGCCATTACTGCAAACGCTCAGCTGTCTAACATCAATGAAAATTTTAATAATTTTACCATTGGGAACACTACTTTTCCACAGTCTGGATGGTCTGCCATCGTTGCCCCTATAACAGGTGAATTTCCTCCTGTACCTCCAAGAATGATTGTAGCCGGAGATACTAACAGAGCTGTTCAATCTTATGCAGGAAATAATGCTACGGGAACATCTTACCTGATTACGCCACAAATTGAAGCCCCTACAGGAAATAAAACGTTAACTTTTGATACAACATTAGTTGTTCAGTCTCCAGGTACGGGAACAATCCAGATAGGTGTGGCCTCCAATCCGGCAGATATGGCAACATTTGTAGCTGTAGGAAGTCCAATAAGCGTGACTACGATTGCTACGATTCAGAATGTAAGTGTAAATATTCCTGCTTCTACAGGATCATATATTGTATTTAAATTTACCCCGACAGCTTCACACACTGCGATCCAGGTTGATAATGTTGTGTATAATACAACTGCATCTCTAGGAGTATCAGACAGCAATAAATCAACGGAAAACTTCAGATTTGCATTAAGCTCTGATCAGTCTGCATTAGAATTTATCACAAAAAAAGATCCTAAGAATATCCAGATCTATTCTGCTGCAGGACAAAAAGCTGCAGAAGGAAAACTGAACGGACAAAGATTTGATATCAGTACACTTCAAACAGGAGTATATTTCATGAATGTTGAAACTGCAGAAGGAAAACTGATCCAATCAAAATTCATCAAAAAATAAGGTTTATTAGACTATTATTAGCCTTTATAAAGCCGGCAGGAGTAATTCTGCCGGCTTTTTCGTGCTCTCAATTTATCTTTTCAAAGCTATCATTAAAATAAAAACACGATAAAAATCATGTTTTTATTTAGAATGATTAAAAATAATTATATACTTTTGTGGAATCATTCTAAATAAGGATTTAAAAAATAAGTTATGAAAACAAAACTATTATTGGCTTCAGTATTGGCACTGTCTGTTCAGCAGACTGTTTTGGCACAAACTGACGCATTGGGATACTCACAGGTAAATATGACAATGGGGAGCGGATACCAAAACCGAGTGTTCGTAAACCTTGCAGATGGTAATATGATTTCTCAACCCGCCAATAGCTGGGATATTGCTTTTTATAGAAACTCAAACTTTGCATTCGGATCAAGAATAAATGATGCAAAAGATATAGAAGTATACACCGCTTCTACCAACTTAGCAGACTGGGATAATATCAATATCAACAATCTGACTTCCTGGGGAGCCCCTCTTTATAACCCAGACCAGACGACTGACTGGACTCAGGGAGCTTTCGAGCAGGGACCTGTGGTTTCTTCAAACCCTAATATTCCTTCAACAGGATGGGGAGTATACAATCCAATAAACCACCATATTGAAGGAAAAGCCATTTTTGTTTTAAAATATGCTTCAGGAGCTTATGTTAAACTTGCTATCGAAGATGCTTTTGCAGGATATACATTCAGATATTCAAAATGGAACGGTACAGCATGGGGAGCTACAGAAACAAGAACAATCGCCAACGGAGCGGATGATTCTTATTTTAATTATTTCTCATTTGACACAGGCGCAAAAGTTCCTAGCTTAGAGCCATCCAAAACAGCATGGGATTTTGTATTTACAAAATATTACACTTTTTATATGGGGTTCCAGATGTATCCACTTTCCGGGGCTATCCAGAGTCCGAATATAAAAGTGGCTATGGTACAGCCTGAAACTCAGGAAACAGCTACCTATACAATGCCTGCAAGTACAAGCTTTGCATCTGCTATTACAACAGTAGGACACTCCTGGAAAGGGATTGGAACAGTGAAAAATGATGTTGTATACTATATCAAAAAAGGAAGTGATTACTACAGAATGTACTTCACGACAAACGGTGGGGCAACTACAGGAAATATGTATTTCAAATACAAAAAAATCACGGAGACTTTAGGAATTACTGAAGTAGGGAAAAAAGCATCTTTCGGGATCTATCCTAACCCAACTACAGCTGATAAAAAAGTAACTGTTCTTTTTGATGTTAAAGAAAAAGCAGGTAATAAAGGAAGTGTAGAGGTATATGACCTTACCGGAAAAAAAGTATACTCTGCGGAACTTAGCAACCAGGCAGGATTCTACAAACAGGATTTGAATCTTTCTACGCTTACATCAGGGAATTACCTTGTTAAAATTACTTACGGAGGCCAATCGGAGACGAAAAAGCTTATCGTAAAATAAGATATTTTTATTTTAATACTTTCTATTTTTTCTAATAAAAGGGCGGTTTCAATAGTATGAAACCGCCCTTTATTTTTTAATAATCAGAAGATTTAGGAATTAACCATAAAACAAATAGCTGTACAGCACTCGTAAATCTTTCAATTTTAAATATTTTAATCTTTCAATTATATTAATATATTTTAAATCCTTTATATACTTCTGCTGAGCTTTCCAGGATTTTGGAAGCCTCTTTACGAAAATCTAAAAGGTGGTCCTCCCCGTTATGTCTGTTGTGGTGTTCAACGCTTTCCCAAAGCTCGATCAGGAAGAAAGTTCCCTTATTATCTTTATCTTCAATAAGGTCATACTGCAGACAGCCTTCTTCTTTTCTTGTTTCTTTCACAAGCTTCTGAAATAGCTCTACGGCATCCATCAGATAATTTTCATTAAACTTAAAAAGTGCAATGATATGTAAATTCATGTTCTAATATTTAGTGATGTAAAAGTAAAATATTTTCAAAACCGAATCTCTTTTTAAGGCTTTTATTTTTCCCAACCATGCATAATTTTTAATTTAAAACTGATTTATAAATAGTTATAGAACTCATTACAATCACCAGCGTTCCGATAATCACAAACATTTTCTTTACGGGAAGCTTTGCCGTAAGCATCGCTGAAAAAGGTGCTGTGATAATTCCGCCTATTAAAAGTCCAAGAATGATATTCCAGTGCTGGATTCCCAGAGTAAAGAAAAAGGTAACAGCAGCTGTTATGGTAAGGATAAATTTGGCTACGGTAGAACTTCCTACAGCAAATCTGGGGGTAAAAGCATTTTTAATCAAGGTTCCGGTTACCAAAGGGCCCCATCCTCCTCCGGCAAAAGAGTCTATAAATCCTCCTATCACTCCCAGTCTGGTCAGATTGGTTTTTCTTTTCAATGCCTTACTTTGTTTTTCTTTAAAAGCATTCGAAAGAATCTGGATCCCAAGGTATAAAGTATAAAAAGCAATCAATGTTTTGGTGATCTTCGCATAATATTCTCCAAGGTAAGTAAGACTTACGGCTCCAATAACTGCTCCAATAACAGCCGGCACAGCCAGTTTCTTCACCAAGCTCTTACTCACATTTTTCAACCTGATATGGCTGATGCTTCCCGCAGCTGTCGTAAAGCTTTCCGCAGAATGAATGCTTGCACTTACAATATGCGGCGGAATATTCAGAAGCATAAGGGTGGTTGTGCAGATGACTCCGTATCCCATGCCCATTGATCCTGCTACGATTTCTGCAAAAACTCCTACCAGAAGCATCCAGTAAAAAATGTAATTATCTTTTGCTAAAATGTTCAGGAGCTCATCCAGATATCCCAGTTCATACATTGAAAAAACGCCAATCGATATCGTGACAGCCGTCACAAAAAGGACATTAAGCCTTACTTGAATTTTTCTTGAAATCACCATATCACACAGTCGTTTTAATCCCTATTCTCTTATTATCAGCATCTTTGATATTAAAAACACATGATGATTGTTCGTATTTCTCACCTCTGAGTACAGGATTCTTTTCAGATACAGTATAAGCAGCTATCAGATGTACTGCAGGAATGAAAGATGTAAGCTTTTGTGATGGGTATGCTTCTTCTTTTGAAATCATAATTTATTCATTTGAAGTCATGCAAATATCTGATAAAAATATTTATCCTACAAAACAAGTAGACTATTAATTCAAAAAAAGGATCAGGTCAGTCGACCAGATCCATTAAAGTTTTACTTTCCAGAATATTCAGTGAAGCATCCCGAACCTCTATCAAAACATCGTGAAGTCCGCAGTGATCTTCATTACAGTCTTCGCACTTTTCATAGAAATTCAGACTTACACAAGGAAGCATGGCAATAGGTCCGTTTACAAGACGAATAATTTTTGCCAGTTTCACATTTTCAGGATTTTCTTTTAAAAAATATCCTCCACCCTTTCCTTTCTTACTGTCAAGAATATCTGCCTTTTTCAATTCGAGCAGAATATTTTCCAAAAACTTTAAAGGAATTCTTTTGTGTTCCGCAATTTCAGAAATAAGAATCGGACCTTCATTTCTTTTTTCTACAAGATATGAAAGTGCCTTAAACGCATATTGAGATTTTTTTGAAAGCATTACAGCAAAAGTAAGAAAATTGTTTAATATTTGAAAAAAGGCGGAAGAATGAAATTATAAAAGTGGAAAAGAGGAAATTTATACATCCGTAATTTTACGGTTTTCAATACCACATTTTTGCCTTTCTCCTATTAAATCATTATGTTTGCCATATGTTCAGTAAACAAGAGGCACAGCAATTAAAAAAGGAATTTTGGACCGCTTTTGGAAGATCATTTCCCAGAAAATGGATTCTTTATGATACCAAAATCAAGGACATGGCATTTAAATTTTCTGCCGACAATAAAAAAGCAGAGGTTTCTCTTGATATCGAAATGAAAGACGAAATCTTCAGAAACGCTTACTATGAAAAGATCTGGTCACTGGAAGATATTTTAAAAGATTTTGTCGGAGATTTTCAGAAAGATGAACACTTCATCCTTGAAAACGGCAAGATTATCAGCAGAATATGGATAGAAAAACACAATGTTTCTATTTTTAACAAAAACACCTGGCAAGAAATTTTTGAATTCTTTATAGACAAAATGGACGGTTTTGAAAGGTTTTACTATGAATATGAGGATTTTATAAAGGATATATAATATACCTGCGAAATAAATACTATTTTACGCTTCAAGCTAAGATAAAAAAGAAAACTTATCTTTGCGGCCACCACTTAAACTAATAGATGAAACTAACTAACATGATTAAAAATGAAAAAAGTGTACAAAAACATTTTTGGAGAGATCATTTCCAAAAATAATGCTGTGAAGCTAAACGAATATCATCTGTATTATTATGAAGAGGGTTCCGATTTCCTGAAAGAAATTGAATTTATCAACGAAGACAGTGTTTATAATATCAATTATTTTCTAAGTAACGATGAAGACGAGGCGCAGGTAGTAGATTATCTCAAGGAAAAGTCAGATTTTTTTGATATTGAAAAAAAAGAAGCTACCGACGGATTTATTATTTCCACCAATAAATTGTATTCCTTATCCGTGGACGATCTGCCCTTAATTTCTAAAACTGCTTTCAAAACAGATGATCCTGAAAACTTTATCTGTTCCCAGGTTATCGATAATGAAACTCACCAACCCCAACTTGAAAGAACTATAAAGTGCTGGTATACCACAGACGAAAATGGTGAAAAATATGCAGCTATAGAATGCAGCTATCAGGAAGACGGTAAACTGGAGCTGGCTGTAAAAAAGACCTCCGATCCCGAAGATGATGAAAGCTGGGCCCATTATGATTATGATACTTTCCAGGATCTTCAGTCGCAAATCCCAACTGATATCAGCTATTATAAAACAGCAGCCCTACTCCCAACAGAAGCCTATCAACAATAATTTATATTCTTTTTTATACCAACAACATCAAAAACTAGTACATGAAATAAATATCAATTTTTTTTTAATAGGAAGAGTATCAATGCCAACCTGCCCGATCTATTTACTATCTTCAGATAGGTCCAGATGGATGACTATGCAGAAATTCCTTTATAAAATCTCAGTGACTGGCTTTTCACCATCGCTCCGGGAAATCATTGCATAAAACTCACATCAGTATTGAGTGGATAAAACTATACAATCTAAAGCTGCAAAACAGCTCTACTGAAACAATAAAATAGAGAAACCTTCGGGTTTCTTTTTTGTTATAGACCTGTTCTGTTTTTGGACTAATACAGCATAAAGGCAAAATCGCAGCAAATCTTGTAAATTTGTAACCTATGATTTTAGAAACTGTTAATTTTCTTGATACTCTATATACAGATGAATGGACAGGATATAATGATTTACACAAATATTTCAATCATTCGATTCTTAATCATGGAAAAAAAGGAATATATAGATGGTAATATTAAAGTTTAACATAATAAAATTTCTCTCTTTGGCTTGATTTATATTTATATATTTGGTATTCAACCTTAAAACATAAAAAAACATGAAAAATTTAAAAAAATTATCAAGAAATGAACTGAAAGATGTATTTGGAGGGAATGTAGGTGATCCTTGTTCTTTATCTGTTCAGCAAGCTAACGGATCATGGATAACCTACCCTGGAAAATGTGCTTATGTTATGAATACCACTTCCTCTAATGGAGTAACCTGGGGTGGAAGTTATTATTGTGAAACAGGTACAGGGAATAGTCATGCCATTACTTCCAACAGTGGTGTAAGCCGTTGTACTGGTAAAGCAGGTTTAGGAGCAAGTACAGATTTAAGCTAAATTAGTATGAAAATAAGGAAAAATATTTTTTTGCATCTTATAATTTTATTGACATGTATTTATTCATGCAATAAAAAGCAAACTGTTAGGATTGTTGGGGATATCCCCAACCTTCCTGATGGTATTATGTACCTATGGACAGGAACAATGCTTGATAAAATAGACAGCGTACAAACAATAAAAGGACACTTTGAAATAAACCATGATTTTAAAGAGAAATTACCTATTTATATTGGGATATTTCATAGAGATAAGAAAAATGTTCAACGAGTTTTCGGATTTATTACTAACGTTCCTAAATGGGGATCTCCAACCTTTATGTCTGATCCTTTAATTACAATAAAAGGAAACATGGAAGAATATACTCCAGTAAACTTTACACCATCTCCTAGTGTAATTTTTGTAAATAGTCCCCGAATAAAGGCAGGAAAACAAACCGAAGCGCTATATAATACGGGTGATGCTATTTTTACAAATAATAGTCCTGATAATATAGATGTGATTAAAGAAAAAATTAAAAAATATCCTTATTCATATCATATCTTATACAATATTATTGGTAATAAAACGGTATTTAATACCACTCAGACTGATGAATTATTAAATTTATTTGATGAGGAAGTAAAACAAAGTAACCCTTACAAAAAACTCCTAAAGTATAATAATAAAGCAAAAGAAATTGGAAATATTAAAATGCCTGAACTGGAAAATTCGAATGGAAAGAAAGTTTCAGTATTGGACAAAAATTATAAAAAACATCTTTTAGTTTTCTGGGCTAGCTGGTGTGGTCCTTGCAGAATGGAAATTCCGATGCTTAAAAAAGAGTATGAAAAGTATAATAAAGATGTAGAATTTATTTCAATATCTATAGATGAGGAAAATAATGCATGGAAAAAAGCACTTTCAGAGGAGAAAATGTCCTGGAAACAATTTATAATAAACAGTGAAAATCCTGCTTATAATGATCTCCAAATCTTGTTTAAATTTAATAATACGATTCCTTATACGATTCTAATTGACAATAATATGAAGGTATTGTCTTCTTCTACAGGCTTATCCAGTGAAGAGGAATTTAATAGAGTAATTAATAAATAAAATCTGTACTCAATATAATATTATTGCTAAAAAAGGATGAAAAAACTATTATATGAGGTTTTTTCATCCTTTTTTAGGTTCTGCTTAATCAAAATAACAACCTTTATCCTTTAGAATCTTTATTTCATCTTCAGAATAAAACACATACATACTAACCAATTATTAAACAGATAATTAGGTGTTTCCACGCAAGATAATATTTGGTTGTTTATACTCTACCATTCCTCTTTTTTTTGTTGTTACTTTGAGTTCCTCAATCAGGAAGACCAGAAGGGAGTTATTATCTCCGAATAACTGATTGAGATTCCTATTCCCGGGAATTACCGACTCCTTATAAAGAGGGTAAAAACTAAACAACAACCAAAAAACAACAAAATGGAAACCATTGAAATCACAAGAACCGAAGTGGGGATTAATGATCCTTTTGAAAGGGTTATTTCCGAAGAACTATTAAGCCTGACTGGAGAATCTACAGAATCCTATTCTATTGAGGTTGCAGGACAGGGACAACTCACAGGACTTTCTTACACCGTGCCCGCTCATACAGAAGGCCGAATCAAAGCAAAACTTCAGATCAATGCGATGTCAAGCGATGATGTAAAAAAGCTTAACGACCTTGCTATGGGAATGCTGAATATTACTGCCAAAGAAGAAATCAAGGAGTTTGAAAAAACATCCGCGAGCGCCAATCTGTCTGTATGGACATGGTTTTTTGGTGGCGGAGGTGCTTCAGCATCTTATGAAAAAACAAAAAGTCTGATGAAATCAAAAGGGCTTAATGAAGCTCAGATCACCACATTGATGAATACTTTCCTAGAAATGGCAAAAAAAATGTCAACAGTACAAATTAATTTTTATGTAAACAATTCTGCAAACAGTTATTCCGTTTCCGGGGATCTTTATCTGTATACTGTTTCCGGAACGATCAAAACTGAAAAAGGAACATCACAGTACCGTATGTTATCAGATCAGGCTTCTGCCGGTGGTCCTCCTCCCGCGGGTGGTGGAGCTCCTTCTTCAGGGATTATTAAGCTGAATTAATTCCGATAAGACAAGGTTCAATAGTAACAAAAATCCCGAAAGAGCTCTCTTCCGGGATTTTATTTATGTTATCCAAATTTCTTTTTTCTCAACCAGAAGAACAGTCCTCCGATAAGACCGATAATCACCAGTGGAAGCAGTAAGTTCAGCCACTGCCAGTTGGCTTTCTCTTCAGTAATTCTTTGTCTGTCCAGAAGTCTTTCTTCGATGTTTCTGTTTCTCAGCTCCATCAGATTGCTGTCATCCAGCAAATAGTCTAAAGCATTTCTAAGGAACTGTTCGTTGCCAAACTGTTCGTTCGTCAGCAGATCTACTCCCAGCGGAAGCGGTTTTCCTTTGATTACTTTATTTCTTCCTACATCTCCGTCTGCAATAATGATCATTTTATTTTCAGGACTTGATGTTTTGAATCCAGGGTAAGATTTCCTTTCAATTCTTGATGCATACGCAGAATTAAACTTCCCTTCCAAAGCTACAGCAAATATTTTTGGTGTACTCGGTTTTTCCATTTGCCCAAGGCTGTCTACGCTTGCAATTTCTTTTAGATCTACATAGTTTGGAACCTGTTTTAGCAATGTTCTTTCACTGGATTCGAAAAGAACTTTTGTTTTGATATTCTTTCTTCCTCCTAAAGTATCGATAGAAGTCGGGAATTCAAATTTTACAGGATTGATATTTTTGGTGATCGGATTGTTATTTTCTGCAATTCCCAATGGAAAATAAGGCCAAGGCAAGCTTGTGTACTGAGGGTTCCCTCCTACTTCACCTGTTACAAGTCTTAATAAAGCAAACTTTTTAACGTCCTTTACCAAAGCAGGATTGATTCTTATCCCATAATTGAAAAAGAAGTCTGTCATATTGATATCTACCGGGAAAGGCATTACTTTTTTGGATCTTGTTAGGGTATCCATTTCAGCATTTACGGCATCAATCATCCAAAGTGTTTTCCCACCGTTCATGATATACTGATCAAGGATCACTTTTTCGTTATCTGTAAAAGCTTTTCTTGGTTTTGCAATCACCAAAGCACTCATTTGCTTCAATAATGGAATATCTTCTATAGAAAGTTCGGTTTGGTTTCTAGGAATAATGGGTCCTGCATCATAGTTTTCCATAGCCAGATGTACGAATCCCTGAAATTCATCTGGGTTCAATTCATCATGATTAACCAGAATTCCGACTTTCTTTTTCTTAGCGGCTGCAATATTTTTGATGTTGGAAACAAGATTGTACTCCAACCCTTCAATAGATCTTGTAAGCTGTTGATCTGCATCAATTCCTGCCTGCTGTACGACTAACGGAATAGAAGCCCCGTCATTTCCATATTTGAGGACTGCGTATGGGAAAAGGGTGATCTGTGAGATCTTTCCATCTTTTACATCCGGAAGAATAGAGGGCTGCATCCCCATTGCCATCAGGCTATCCTGAGACATTTTTGTTTTAATAGGGTCGATGAATTTAAAATCAATCTTCGGATTAATTTTTCTGAATTCTTCCAGCATGAATTTTGTTTCGCTCTGAAGCTGTTTGAAGCTTGCCGGAAAGTCTCCTTCCAGATACACTTCAACAGTCAGAGGTTTCTTTACAGACTCCAGTACTTTGATCGTGTTATCGGAAAGTGTATATCTTTTCTCTTTTGTTAAGTCTAATCTGATTCCTGAATACGTCAGGATAATAACCAAAGGAACAATCGCAAATAAGAAAATTCCCAGTGGAGATTTAGCATTGATCTTCTTCATGTTTTTACTTCTTTTTGTTAATAAAATGATTAGACAATACTAATGATGCTCCGATGACAAGGATAAAATAAGCCACATCTTTAAAATCAATAAGCCCTCTTGTAAAGCCTAAGAAGTGCTGGTAGAAACCTATATTCTGAAGAATAAAATCGGCTCCTCCCAATAGCTTGTAGCTCGCAAGCTGTTCGATTCCAAAATACATAATAAAGCACATGAAAACGCCCAACAGATAAGCCATAATCTGGTTCTGTGATAATGAGGAAGCCAAAATACCTACAGCGGCAAATCCTGCGATTAAAATAATCAGTCCAAGATAGCTTCCGAAAGTCATTCCAAGGTCAATATTTCCTGCAGGAACTCCCAACACATATACCGTATAAAGGTAAATTAATGATGGAATAAGGCATAGAATCCCAACAATCCATACGGAAAGAAATTTTCCGATGACCAATTCTGAAACTCTCAATGGCTGTGAAAAAAGCCAGTTTAATGTTCCGGTTTGCTGTTCTTCTGCAAAAGTTTTCATAGAAAGGGCTGGAATGATAAACATCAACAGCCATGGAACCAATACGAAATAGCTCTGCAAAGAGGCCATTCCGATCTCAAAAATATTAGAATCGTTGTCGAAAAAGAACAGGAAGAGAGTCGCTATCAAACTGAAAGCGGCAATGATCACCCATGCGCTCCAGTTTCCAAAGTAACTCCAAAGTTCTTTCTTTAAAATTGCAATCATAGTTTTTTTGTAAGATGTAAAAAGGACATGCGCCCTCGGCTACAATTATTTGTTTTTTTTATTTTTATTAACCAGTTTCACGGTCATCATGATCAGAAATACAAGAACGAAAAATCCTGTAATTAATTGCCACCAATATTCAATTGCCATTGATTTTAAAATGACTGTAAATACAACCAGAAACAAAATGAATGTAGCAATTTCATTCGCCTGTCTCAGTTTGATATTGGCAGTGGGTAGTGTATTTCCATTCAATGCTTTTAAATGAAGGACTTTTTTCCAGCACCAATAATGGTAAATCGCAAGTCCTATAAGGAATGTCAGTTTCAAATGAAACCATCCCATTTTCATAAGCCCCGGATTTAAAAAGATCATGACCAATCCGCATATTGTCATAATTACTCCCGCCGGAACGGTAATAATATTCCATAGCCTTCTGGCCATAAAGGTATACTGCTCTCTCAGAATTTTCTTTTTTTCTTCCGGAAATTCATCGGTATCCTTATAGTACACGAAAATCCTTACGAGATAAAAAATTCCCGCAAAGTAGCTTACCATAAAAATAATGTGCAGCGCTTTGATTATTGTATAAAGCATTCAGAAAAAATTAACAGCAAAGATAAGCTTATTATATAATTGTTAAAAATAAATTTCTTTTGATCAGGAAAATCCAATCAAAATAGGGTTTATATAAAAAATAGTTCGGCTCGGGGCAGCAAAGCTGCCCGAGCCGAACATTATATTTTCATTGTTGTAACCAATTCAACGATTAAGAGATCACTCCTAATTCTTTACCAACTTTTTCAAAAGCAGCAATCGCTTTATCCAAATGTTCTTTGGTATGAGCAGCAGATAACTGTACTCTGATTCTTGCTTTTCCTTTCGGTACTACAGGATAGAAGAATCCGATTACGTAGATTCCCTCATCCATAAGCTTTTCAGCCATTTTCTGAGAAAGTGGAGCATCGTAAAGCATTACCGGAACAATCGCAGCATCTCCGTCCGGAATATCAAAGTCTTTTGCTTTCATTTCTGTTCTGAAGTAATCTGCATTTTCCATTACCTGGTCACGAAGCGAAGTATTGTCAGAAATCATATCCAATACTTTTAAAGCAGCTCCTACAATTCCAGGTGCTAAAGAGTTGGAGAATAAATAAGGTCTTGAACGCTGTCTCAACATATCAATGATCTCTTTTTTACCGGAAGTAAATCCTCCTAAAGCACCCCCTAAAGCTTTTCCTAATGTAGACGTAATAATATCTACTCTCCCCATTACTTCATTAGCTTCGTGAGTTCCACGACCAGTTTTCCCGATGAAACCTGTTGCGTGAGAGTCATCTACCATTACCAAAGCATCATATTTATCAGCAAGGTCACAAACTCCTTTTAAGTCAGCAACGATACCATCCATAGAGAAAACTCCATCTGTAACGATAATTTTGAAACGGTGACTCTTTTCAGAAGCTGCAATCAATTGAGCTTCAAGATCCGCCATATTATTATTCTTATATCTATATCTCGCTGCTTTACAAAGACGAACACCATCAATGATCGATGCGTGGTTCAATTCATCTGAAATAATAGCATCTTCTTCTGTAAATAACGGTTCAAAAACACCCCCATTGGCATCAAATGCAGCTGCGTAAAGGATTGTATCTTCAAGACCTAAGAAATCAGCAATTTTTTTCTCCAAATCCTTGTGAATATCCTGTGTTCCACAGATAAAACGTACCGATGACATTCCATATCCATGAGACTGGATCATTTCCTGGGAAGCTTTCATAACTTCCGGATTGTTGGATAATCCCAGATAATTATTTGCACAGAAGTTCAAAAGCTTTTTTCCGTTCGCTTCTATTTCTGCACTTTGCTGAGAAGTGATGATTCTTTCTCTTTTGTAAAGTCCGTCATTCTCAATATTCTGAAGTTCATTCTGTAAATGTTGAAGGTATTTTTCAGAGATCATTTTTAGTAATTTTTTAGATGTGCTAATTTACTAAAAAGGCAGTAAAATAAAACCTTTTATAAGCTTAATTCTAAAAATTTGATATCACTTTCACTTTTAACACTATTAGTCTACAAAATTAGTAGGATAATATTTATATTTGCTTAAAATTCGAGAGTATGAAGTTAAAGCCGGTACAAAAAATAAAGACAATTGATTCTGCAACCTTTATTAGCAGCCATATGAAGCCTAGAATTCCCATTATTCTTGAAGACTTTGTACATCCGGAGAGCCCTGCTTTCAAAAAGTGGAATTATAATTATTTCAAGGAAATTGCAGGAGATCATATCGTAAATATATACGGCAGTGAATTGGACTCCTTAGACAGAGTGGCAAGTGATCCCATAGCCCAATCTACATTTTCAGAATATCTTGATCTGATACAATCTACTCCCACCGAGCACAGACTTTTCTTATTTAACCTACTGAAAATAAAGCCTGAACTTAAAAACGATATTATATACAATGACATTACAGATGGCAAAATACTAAAATGGCTTCCGTTTATGTTTTTTGGAGGGGAAGGTTCTGTTACCAGAAATCATATTGATATTGACATGTCTCATGTTTTTATTACTCAATTTCAAGGTATTAAAAGGATCTGGCTGTTTCCTTGGGAACAATCAGATTTCATGTACAAGCTCCCTTTTAATTTCCACAGTCTCACTCAGATAAAAAAACCTGATTACAGAAAATACCCGGCCTTACTCTATTTAAACGGCTATGAAGCCATCCTTCATCCCGGCGAAACACTTTATATTCCGTCTGGATGGTGGCATTATATACAATATGATACTGAAGGATATTCTGTTTCCCTGAGAGCGCTTCCATCAAGTCCGATAGAAAAATGGCGCGGCTTTAAAAACTTAGTCATCACCAGACACTTTGATAATTTTATGCGCAAAGTATTTAAAGAAAGATGGTTTAAGTATAAGGTAAAAGTAGCTCGGGCTAGAGGAGCCCGAGCTGCGAGAAAACAAAGAAGCTTTCAAATTTGAAAGCTTCTTTTTATGATGAATGTATTCAGTAGAGCAATTATTTACTCTTTACTGGTATTTTAATGTTTGATAAATTTGATATTTTTCTCATCCACAGTAATAATGTACGCTCCCGGAACTAATTCTGAAATTCCGATTGCCTTACCTGGCTGATAGGTCCCTTTTCCTACCAGTTTTCCATCAATAGCATGGATCACGAAATCTGAAGGTCTGTTGATTCCTTTCAGATTAATTTCATTCTTGGCAGGATTCGGATATAAGCCAAAGTTTTCCTTTTCAACAGAAGAAACACTTAAAGTATTGTCTTGAGTAACGGTAGAGTTTTTCTCAAGAATCTGGTATTCATAATTAAACTGAACACTTGCAATAGGGAAAGTTACGGACTGCAGGAAGCTTTGATTGTTTGAAGTGTTGTTAAGTACAAAATAAGCAGTTTGTCCTGCAGTTCCTGTCACTTTAATAGGTAAAGGCATTTCAAAAAAGCTTACAGTAGGGCTGCTTTGTGTCTGAGAAACCTTGAATAAAGCCTGGTTCCCACCTTGCATCCATTTTATAGTATACGTAGGATATCCTTCTCCATATACCCAATCATTGAAAAATTCTGTAAAATCTGTTCCTGTTGACTGAAGCAAAGAAGCATTAAAATCACTGGTACGTGCATAGCTGTAAGCCAGATTTGGTCTTGCATGATAATCTTTAAGTGCCTGATAAAAAGCAGCATCACCTAAAGCCCATTTCAACATTCTCAAAATATAGCCCCCTTTAGCATACGTCAGTCTGCTGTCGAATATTCTATTGATACTGGAAAGTCCCGTATCCGGTACATAAACACTTCCTGTAGAGCTTCCCATAATATAATTGGCCTGACTTTGCAGGAAATTCATAAATTCCGTGTTGTTCATCAGCAATTTTTCATTGGCAACATGCTCTCCAAAAGTAGCAAAACCTTCATTCAGCCAGATATCATTCCATGCACCACAGGTTACTTTATCGCCAAACCATTGATGAGCAAGCTCATGAGCGATAAGTATTTTACTCCAGCCTCCCATAGAAGACATTGTCTGATGTTCCATACCCCCTCCATACATAAATTCCATATGACCGTATTTTTCATTGCGGAAAGGATAAGTTCCAAAATAGGTTTCAAAAGTATTCATGATCTGTTTCGTCCAGTTAATATTTGCTATACTCGTAGCATTTGAATTAGTAGACGGATAAATATAATTCACAAAAGGAAACGGAGGGTTTCCAATGGTATCAGTAAGCTTAACAAAATTAGTAATTGAAAGTGCGATCAGATAGGCTGGTGTGGGATACATCGTTCTCCAGAAGGTAAGCTTCGTAGATGCTGTAGGAGAAGTTTCGGACATCAGTTTTCCGTTGGCTGCAACGCTGTAATTGGATGGCGTTGTAATTTTAAAATCAAATCTTTCGATCTTATCATTTAAACTTTGCTTGGTTGGAAACCAATCCTGCGCCCCATAAGGCTCGTTCAAAGTAGAAAGAACCGGAGTTCCGCTCTGCAGCGCTGTTTTGAAAGCATCATTACTTGTAGACGGTGCTCCTGCATAATAGATCGTAAGAGAGTCTAATGTATTGGCGGGAATAGAAGCCGGAAAATCAATCTTCAGTTCTTTTGAAGGAAGTTGCTGAAAACTAGTGATATTGACTCCGTGATATTTCACCTGAGAAACGGTTAAAGAATTGGAAAGATCAAAATAAATACTTCCCATACTCTGTGTCGGTTTAAAATGAGAAGTCACCGATCCGGAGATATTATACACCGCAGGATCCAGGCTGACATCCATTCTCTGGTATTGTAGGTCATAATTTAGGGTATTTGGGTTGGTATTCCCAATATTCATTTTTTGAGTAAAGGATTTTTTCTCTTTCTCAATTAACCCCTTCATATCGGTGTTTTGCTCATGTTTTTGGCCATAGAACTGTTGAGATAATAAAAATCCCAGCACCAAAAGGTACAATTTTGTCATGTTTAGAAAAATTTAATCAAATATAAAAAAAACCTTTTAATCAATGATTAAAAGGCTGTTATAATATATAAAATAAAAAATTTTTAAAGATCCAGTGCTGGTTCAAGAATTTTCTCCATTCTTTTTTTCACCATATCTACTGATCCGGAGTAGTTATTTACCATTAAAGAGAAAACCAATGTTTTTCCGGAATTTGTTTTCAGGTAGCCAGCTAATGTTTTTACTTTATTCAAAGTTCCTGTTTTAGCAAAAACCTGTCCGTTACCTCCTCCTATGAACATTCTTTTTAAAGTTCCGGATTGTCCTCCGATAGGCAGAGAAGTAAGGTAAGATCTGTAGTATTTCTGCTCCATCAGAGAAGTCAGAAATTTCACCTGAGAAATGGGAGTTACGTTATTACTTCTTGAAAGTCCGCTTCCATCAATATAGTTAAGACCATTCATATCAAAACCGGCATCTCTTAAGTGACCTGTCACTACAATTCTTCCTGATTCTGAAGTCTGATCCCCCATTTTCTGATAACCCACCGTTCTTAGCAAAGCTTCTGCCAATGAATTATCACTGTGCTGATTGGTATAATAAATAATATCACCTAAAGTTGGGGATTTGTATGCTGAAAGCATTTTTCTGCCATCCGGTGCTGCATCTGTCATTTTAGGACTTACTTTTCCGGTAACAGGAATTCCGCTTTTCACCAGTGTTGTTCTGAAAGAATTGGCAAGGTAAGCCGGAGCATCAGGAAGTTTGGTGGTTAAAGTCCCACTGCCCTCATACTTTTCAGCATATACCATCTGATGATTGTAAGGGGAAACATAGAAAAATTTCTTTTCTGGAGAAAATCCTCCTTTTTTCACGATCAGTTTTTCGTTGGCTGGATTGATCCCTTGAGTTGTCCCTACAGGCAGGTAGTAATTATTGTTTTCTAACCATACAACATTTTCCGGAAGCACTGAAATATTGCCTTTGAAAAGCGCTGTCTGAATGATAATATCACCATTTACCTTTTTGATTCCCTCTCTTGAAACTCCACCTACGAAATCTGAAATAATGTCTCTATAAGATCCTGCCCCTGCTTTGTTTGTTCCCAAAGAAGGATCACCGCTTCCTATGACATAAAGATTTCCATTTAAAACTCCGTTTTCATCTATAGTTCCTGAGTACTCCAGCTGCGTCATCCAACGGTAGTTTTCACCCAGCATGTTTAATGCTGTTTCCGTTGTCAGTAGCTTTGTCGTAGAAGCAGGTACTAAAGGAGTATTTTCATTGTACGAAGAGATTACTTTCTTCGTTTTCGGATCGTACACTACGAATCCCCAGGTTGCATTTTTCAGCACAGGATCCGCCATCATTGTGTTTACATTAATGTCTACCAGTTCTTTTGCTGACAAAACAGTTCTCTCCACGACCGAACTAACGGGCGAAGGCAGGTTTAAGCTGCTTTTCTGATTGTCATAATTCTGAGAATAAAGAACGGTAGAAACGGTAGATTGAGCCAGGAAAAGACCAGAAGCCAACACCGCCGCACTTGAAATATATTTTCTGAAATTTACCATCTATCTTCTTTTTGTTCTATAGTTTTGACTCTATAAAAAATGACAGGTTACATCATTCAATTTAAAAGCCAAACACTTAATCAACGTCCAAAAGTAGAAATTATTGTCATATAACAGACCACTATTACCCTATAAAAGAGTGTAAAGTTTGTTAAAAATTGTTAAAAATCCACAAAAACACCTTTTTTAACACTTTGATAAGCAGTTATTTCATCAAATTCTTTCAAACTTATCAATACCATGTTCTTGAATTTCTCATAGTTTTTACCACGGGGAAGCTTAAGCATAATCTGGAACTGATATAAGTTATTTAATCTTGCGATCTGGGCTCTTTCCGGTCCCAAAACACAATCTTCAGGAAGATATTTTCTTAAGATGGATCCCAAAAACTGAGAAGCACGATCTACTTTTTCATCTCTGATATGCTTCAACTCAATCATAATCAGCTTCGTAAACGGAGGATAATGGAATTTCTGACGTTCTGTAAGAATATATTTATAGATCTTCGCAGGATTGTTCATCTTAATCAGCTGAAATACAGAATGATCAGGATTATAGGTCTGAATCAGGATTTTTCCTTTCCCTGAAACCCTTCCTGCTCTTCCCGAGACTTGTGTGATCAGCTGATAGGCCCTTTCTTCCGCTCTGAAATCCTGTACATATAATAAGGAATCGGCTTTTGGAATAGCCACCAGCTCGATATGATCAAAATCAAGCCCTTTGGAAATCATTTGTGTTCCTACTACAATATCTGTTTCTCCGTCTTCAATCTTCTCATACAGCTTTTCATAAGCAAATTTCTTACGCATAGAATCTACATCCATTCTATCCACTTCATTTTCCGGGAACAGCTTGGAAACTTCCTCATGAATCTGCTCTACTCCTACTCCTCTTTCGTTCAGCTTTTCGGAATGACATTTCGGACAGGTTTTCGGTTTTGAAGCTTTCTGGCCACAATAATGGCATTTCATTTCGTTGGCTGCTTTGTGATACGTCATGACCACATCACAATTGGAGCAGTAATTCACATATCCGCAACTTTCACATTCTATCACATTGGAATATCCTCTGCGGTTGTGAAGAACAATTGCCTGATTCTTTTCATCTATGGTCTTTTTGATCTCCTCAATGAGCTTCAGCGAGAAGTTTCCTGAAACCTTTTTAGATTCCTGGGCTTCTTTGAAATTGATCAGCTCATATTCCGGCAGATTAACATTCCCGAATCTTTCATTCAGGAAGACATATTTCATTTTATCTTTTCTCGCCCGGTAATAACTTTCAACGGAAGGGGTTGCCGATCCTAAGATCAACCCTGCTTTATAAAAGCCTCCCAATACCAAAGATGCATCTTTAGCATTAAAATAAGGAGACACTTCCCGTGGTCTGTATGCCGAATCATGCTCTTCGTCTACAATAATAAGCCCTAAGTTCTGGTAGGGTAAAAACAACGCGTTACGAGTCCCGATCAAAATATGGATGTCATTTTGCTTCACTCTTCTCCATACTTCTACCCTCTCAAAATCTGTGAGTTTCTGATGATAGAAACCTAGCTGCCGCCCATATTTTTTTTCTAACCTCTGGGTAATCTGTTTGGTAAGAGAAATTTCAGGAAGCAAAAACAATACATTTTTTCCTTCTTTGATGCATTCATCGATTTTCTCTAGATAAATATGGGTTTTTCCAGATGATGTAACACCGTGAAGGAGAACATTTTTCCCTTCTTCAAAAGCTTCATCAATCTCGGCTTTAGCCAATTTCTGCTGTTCGGAAAGTTCTTCAAGTTCCTCAATTTCGCCTTCATAACTTTCAATCCTGTCTTTCTGCATGTAATACTCTTCAACAAGACCTTTATCTGCCAAAGGTTTGAAATGGGAACTTCCAAAATAACCACTTTCAAACAACTCAGCCTTTTTGATGGGGATATCAGGATTTTCCGTCTGCTTTTCCAAAATAAGAAGGAAAAGTTCTTTCTGCTTGGGTGCTTTATTCAGTTTTAAAAGAATTTCTGTAAGATTCTGATTGACTAAAATTTCATCATTAATTCTTACATAGGCTACTTCTTTAGCTTTATATTTTTCAGCAATTTTCTCATCAATCTCAATATACTGAAGGTCAATCAATGAGTTGATGGTTTTGATAATATCTTTTTTGGGAATAAATGCTTCAATATCTGTCAGATTGATCAGCTGTCGTACTTCAAGTGCCTGAATCAGGTACATTTCATTGACATCCAGATTTTCAAAATCAACAACAGCACCTGGTTTTAGTTTTAAATAAGTTTCACTTTCCAGTTTTAATGAAGAAGGAAATGAAAACCTGTAAATTTCTCCAAGACTGCACAGATAATACTCCGAGAGCCAGTTCCAGAAATCAATCTGTTCCTCAGGCATGATCGGTTTGTCATCCAGCATGCTGATGACTTCCTTTGCTGTGAAATTTTCCGGTGCATTATCATGAAGCTCAAATACAATTCCCGTATAGATCTTCTTCCCGCCAAATGGGACCAAAACTCGCATTCCAAGCTGGATTTCAGACATCATTTCTTCAGGAACTTTATACGTAAAAGATCCTTTCAGGTTCAGGGGTAAAACAATTTGAGCGTATTGCAAGGGAAATATTTAAAGTGTAAAATTAGATTTTTCTTTAGAGAATTGCAACTTTGCAGAGATTCTTTCCTGCCCCTTTCGCAGATCATTGAAACGCAATAATAGAGTTGTATAGTATTCTGGTTATTGCCTTTTATCTATTCTGTAGGAATATAAATTATTCAGGTACTTCAAAACCTTTTTTAACCTATTTATTATCTTGTTAAAGATAATATTGACTTTTTAGAAATCATAGTTATTGTTTTGTTAGAATAATATCTTTAGGTAGTGGTTGTGGAATCTCAGAATTATAATAAGGACAATCTACTGTTACAATCTCATTACGGTAAAAATATTTCCAATCCAATTTTGTTTTAGTAGGGTCTATAAAATTGATATTAATTGTGCCAGAAGTATTACATAAATCTGGGCCATTATAAATAAGAGAATATTTATCATCCACTTTTCTAAATTTTCCTCCCCATATTTTTGGGGTATCATCAGATAAATTTGTATTATCAAATAAAATATTTCCGTTAATATCTACAACTTTAAACTTTGCAATCAAATTGTCCTTATAGTATTTTAAATTCTCATTATACTTATTTGTTATCTTTTTAAAGGTTATATAGATAGTTTTATTATTCCAAGTACCTGTCCAAGTACATTCATAAGCAGGAAGCTCATTATTTGTATCTTTTAGATAGGCATTTTCAGGGATTTCATTGAATGTTCTTAATGGATAGGTTTGTGCATCGCACGAGATTGTGATGCAGAATAATATAAATAAAAATAAATTTTTCATAATTTATAAATTTAATTAAGGACAAGGTGTTGATTTTACAGGGGTTATCTTTACCACCATACCACAATTGAATATTTATAGTTTTACAGGAAAATTCACTTATATTAATGTACATTAAACCATTATTTAAGTTCCATCTTTTTTATCGGCTTTATCTTGCTTTCAATATTATATTGGATAACATTTTTCATAACTGAAAGATAAAAAATAACCTTGGCCAAAAACGGTCAAGGCTAACTATTTAAAATGAATAGCCTTACCTTGATATTGTGATAAAACAAATCATTTTTTATTAAGGTTAGAACCCTTTTAACCTATTGTCTTGTTAAAGATATTGATTTTTTAGAAATCATAATTATTGTTTTGTTAGAACAATATCTTTAGGCAGTGGTTGTGGAATCTCAGAATTATAATAAGGACAATCTACTGTTACAATCTCATTATGATAGAAATATTTCCAATTAAGTTTAGTTTTAGAAGAATCAACAAAACTGATAGATATATTTCCTGTTGTATTACAAAGATCAGAATCTAAATAAATAAGAGAATATTTGTCTCCGTATCTTCTAAAATTGACTCCTAAAATTTTTGCATTATCATCATTTGTATTTGTATTATCAAACAGAACATTTCCATTACTATCTAATACCTTAAATTTTCCTATTAAATAATCTCTATAATACTTAAAATCAGTATCGTATTCATTAGTAATCTTTTTGAAAGTTATAAAAAGCATTTTATTGTCCCATGTCCCTTTCCAAGTACCTTCATAAGCTGGAAGTTCATTATTAGTATCTCTTTGATAAGAATTTTCAGGGAGGTTAGTTTCAGTAGGTCTTAAAGAATAAATTTGTTGCGCTTTACATGAAAGAGTTAACATAAATAGTATAGATAAAAATATATTTTTCATAGTGTAAGATTTAATTGTTTTATGGACAAGGTGTTGATTTTACAGGGTTATCTTTTCCATCATACTCCAATCTACTAGTATTGCCCGTAGTTTTATCAGATTTGTATATTTCCAATCCGTTAATATTCACCTTTTCTTTCAAAAATTGAGTAAATAATTTTTCAACCACTACAGGATCAGACAATTCTGATTCAGTAAGATTTGAATACTCTTTATTATACCAAGTTTGCCAACTTTGTAATTGATCATAGAGAATCGCAAAGTTACCATCTCCGGAGTATTTAAGAATATAGTTCCCTTGTGAGGTTATTACCATTGCATAGGCATCCAACATTCCCCCTTTTAGTTTAGCATTTTCTACACAGCTTGTTAAAAAAGTTGTTATATCATATGGAGAAAATATTTTCACCACCCCATCCAAATTTAAATGAACATGCATAAATCCAAAATACTTGTTTCCTTCTGGTAATTTTACATTTCCATTAGGAGTATTAGGCATCTCTTCATAAGGAACAGCACCATATGCCGCTGCAAATCCTGTTTCTTGGCTTTTATTAAACATTTCCGTCTTATCCAAAATAGTAACTTTAGCTTTGAAATCTGGATTTTGATTTTGGACTTTGTTTCTAAATTTAACTAATGTGATTAGCTTCAAATACAGATTTTTAGAATAGAAATAAAAATACTTTTGTTAAAGCAAATTGTCATCCTGTTTGTTCAATTGGAGAATCTTTTCAAACAAGTTACAACCCAATATTTGATGACATTTTTTATAACTGTAAAATAAAAAATGACCGGCTTTACCTTTTATCTTAAATGTTGTGGTAAAACCAGTCATCAAATTATCAGAACAAGTGTGACAAATTCAAGTTATTTATCAAACTTTAATTCACTAAATCTTAATGTCTAATAATGTAATTGTATTCCATATTTATCCTAGAATTATTTTATTTTCTTATAAATTTTATATACAAAATAACCCAGCAATATTATGAAAATTAATGTCAAAATTTGTAGTACAAATAAACTAAAGCTAAATTCACTAATCGTTTGTTCCATAATTTTATAAATCTATAAATTCTATACTAAAAATATTTCCTGTTGTAGTATTAATTTTTATCCTTATCATTACTTTGTCCTTATAAACTGTTCCAAGACCTTCCACGAAAACGTTGTAGTTCTCATATCCCGTAACTTCTACAGTTAGAACATTTGCATTTGTATTTTGAGTATAGTCAATCTGTGTAAAAGACCAAACGCCTAAAGTAAGTCCAAGTTCACTTGATGTAACACTATCAAAAGCCCACCTATTATTAATTTTCTTTAATTTTACACGAACTTCTTCTCCACTTCCCCAAATTCCTGTTCTTTTAATCTTAGCAGAAACAATTTTTTCGGACCCATTCTCCTGCAAAACGACTCCTTCAGTAAATACATTATTTTTATTTAACAATGCTGTCTTAAAATCGGTTTTTGTATTAAATGCAATGGAATTACTAGTGTTAATTGAATTGTTGAAAACTAAATTTGATATCCCGTCTGGATTAATAAACCAATTTTGAAACTGCATCCAAGAAACATCAGGATTATCTTTTTGAAACTGCAATGCCCAATTAATAAATTCTCCGGCTTCAGCACTTCCAAAATTAACATCATAGTAAGTTTTTAAACCTTCATAAAATTCAGTATTAGCTGTGTCATAAAGAACAGCTTTCAAATCTACTGGAAGTTTTTTAACATAAAAAAAGAATCTACTAAAAGTTGGAATTGTCGGAGTATTTGTACCACTTCCTAAACCAGTAGTACTTCCCATATCCCCCCCTCCTGGTGAGCCATCGTCTCCCAAGGCTGTACTTGCCGTACAGACTAATGCTATTACGGTTAAGTGTTGAGCTGGGTAACCTCCATCACTAGCCCATTCACAACCTCCCCAAGTACTTTCATTACCTTGATGGTGGTCTCCAGAATAACAAGAAAAGTACATATCTACCGTTTGATAAGAGCAAGACTCTGCATCTCCCATACCTCTATTAGAAACGCCACCTCCGTATGTTCCTTTTGCAAGTTCAATTACAGTTGTTTTACCAGCTGTTTTCACTCCTTTTCCTGAAAGTAAATCCTGCTTTTCCTGTGGAGTAAAATTGTAAGTTACTAAAAGTTCTTTATAAGTACCATCAGGTAGAGAAGATAATACCAAATTTTCTAAAGAAGCAATTTCAGAAGCATTTTCTCGTACCAGATTAAATGTATAGGTATGAGAATTAGATCCATATTCAATATATTTTACATTGTCGGTATCAATAGAAATACTATTTTCATATTCAATTGTTTTACCCGAGACGTTAGTTTTGACTTCTTTTAGATTAGTTTGTGCCTTTTGTAATTCAGTTTTAAGAACTAATTTGTGTTTACTTTCTTCCAGACTAATTGTCTTAGACGTTGGTCTGAATTGACTGCTATTATTGTAAGTTTCTTGTTCAGTTAATTGTTCATTCCTACAGGAATACAACAAAACCATAATGGTTACTAATGAGAGTAACCTCGAAATAAATTTGTTTTTCATTGTTGTATAAAATTTGTGTTTTTTCTAGCTTAAATATATAAAATAATAAATTCAATGACTAATGTAATCCGGTATTTAATATACTGTCAACCGAAATTGCTGGAAGTATACTGAAAAATCAGATTAGGAACAGCTTACAAAGCTTATAGAATGTCAAAATAAACTAACATAGAGTCTGTTTAAAAAACAGTATAATTATAAGCAAAAGTCTTTTTAATATTTTTTCTCATATGTGAAATAGATAGTGGGATATTTGAACAAAATATTTTCAGACACAAATTTTGTGCACGCTTGAAGCGATAGAGAGAAACTCGGTGAGGTATCTATTTTAGGACATTTTTAATAATTTTGTCCTTAAAAAAGAAGTTCCGTGATCTGATACCAAAACGCGGACGTAAAAAATCCTATAATAATACTGACTCCAATGATGAGATTCGTCAGTTTTGTATTCAGTTTGAATTGTTCTGCAATAATGCTTGACGTCACTAATGTTGGCATTGCGGCTTCAAATATGGTAATTTTTGCAACATCTCCTTTTATTCCTAATAATAAAGCCATTCCCAAAACAATGGCCGGTGCCAGAATAAGCTTATAAAGCATTGACATAGACATTTGCGGGATCAGTTTTTTCCATCCGTTAAACTTCAATTGCAATCCGACTGAAAATAGAGCTAAAGGGCTTACTGTTGATGCTAATTTATCAAAGAATGGCTCTGCAGCAGTAAAATCAATGAATTGTGATAATACCAAAGCTGAAATACAACCGATTAACGGAGGAAATGTGACAAGTCTTTTTAAAATAAATAAGGCACTTACTTTTCCGGATTTACTTCCTCCTTTCACTGCGGCAATAATTCCCAGTGTAGAAAGAGAGAAAAACATGGTCTGATCACAAATAACGGCAATACTTAAAAGCCCTTCTCCATAAAAGGCACTGACTAATGGAAATCCGATGAAAGAAGTATTGCTGTAACCGCTTGCCAATTCTAAGGTACTTCTGGACCGCCTGGAATATCCCTTACTTTTACTGTAAAACATCATAAAGAAGAAACAAAACACCGCAACTAAAAATGTGGCCACAATCGGAAATAACATTTCAGCTGTCCATTTTACTTTAGGCAGATATTTAAACGAAACTGCCGGAAGAGCAAGATAAAGAATCCATGTATTGATACCTTTGTGGGCATCGGGGTGGATAGATTTTGTTGCTTTGAATATCATTCCTGCAATAATGCACACTGCAATCAGAACAAAATTTACCATAACTGTAAAGAAATATGCAGCAAATTTACGGCTGATTTTTGAGTTGGAAGGGTAAAATTTATATTTTTTTGAATAGAATCTCTAATGAAACTTTTCAACTTTACCCCTTATAGGTTTTGAAAACCTATAAGGGCTGGAGATCTTTTGCATATATCTTACCTTTTCATTACCTCCCAGAGACTTACAACCCATGTCAAGGTTTAAAACCTTGACATGGGTTGACTACTTGAGAGCGTTTTTTAAAATATATTTTAATTCTTCATCACTTCCCAAAGACTCACTACCTCAACTTTGTCCAAAGGTTTTGAAAGGGTAATTCTTTTGGAAGCTCCCGGTAACAAGTCAAAGAAATTATCACTGAAATGGGTGTCTCCAATTAGGTAAACATCTTTCGCCAGGATATCTGTTGATATTTCAATTTCAGTAGGTGAAATTTTTCTGATTTTAATCTCCGGTTTTGAAAGTTTTACATCTTTAGGCTTATTAAAAAAGAAAAGCTTTTCAAATTTTGTATCCTTCCCGGAACTGATCTTTAAAACAGCTTTCGACAGGTCAAACTCAGCCAACTCTGACTTACTGATAGTCCGTATCTTCTTACTGACATCAGCTTTTATATTGTCTGACTGACTGGCTTTCCAGAGTATTTTTCCTTTAAAATCAACGAGTTCAAATTGTGTATCAAGCTTCAGTTCATTCAACAAATCACTTATCAGGTAAACATCATAACTTTTATCTGTTTCAGCAACTGATATAAGTACCGGCTCAAAGCTTCTTCTTGCCTGATAATGGAACGCTTTCCAGTTTCCAAGATAATCAATAGAAGACCATGAAACCACGGGCCAGCAGTCATTAAGCTGCCAATAGAGTGTTCCCATATTGTAAGGTTTTGCGCGGCGATGAGCTTCAATAGCGATCTGCATTCCTCTTGCCTGCAACAGCTGTGAAACATAGTTGTATTTTACAAAGTCTGTAGGAATTTTATAATCACGCTTCAGATATTCGTTAATGATGTCCCAGCCTTTGGCATGCTTTTCATGTGCTTTTATTGTTGGATTCTGAAGAGTTAAATCCGGAGTTCCGGAAAACATTGATTTTGTGGTTTCAAGACTGGGCGTTCCCTGAAAACCATATTCAGACATGAAACGTCCCACTTTTTCGTTGTACATCTCAAATGGTTGTTCACCCCACCAAACACCCCAATAATGGGAATCGCCTTCTTTAAGGCTTTCTTTGTGCCCCCAACCGATTGACGGGGAACTTGGCCAATATATATTTTTATCAGACTTCAGATTTTCTGCCAATGCTTTCGGAATTACCTCATGAAACAGCTTTTTATAGTCTTTCCAAACCTGAAGAGAATCATTTTTCGAATATTTGAACTGTTTCTGATAGCCCCAGTTGACAATGGCTTCATCAATTTCGTTATTTCCGCACCATATCGCAATAGACGGGTGATTCTGAAGTCTGTTGACCTGATCTTTTACTTCTTCCTTTACATTGTTTAGGAATGCTTCATCTGCAGGGTAAAAACTTCCCGCAAACATAAAATCCTGCCAGACTAAGATTCCGTTTTCATCACAAGCTTTGTAGAACTCATCATCTTCATAAATACCTCCACCCCAGATACGAATCATATTCATATTCGCATCTTTGGTATCTTTGATTAGTTTTTGGTACTTTTCTTTGGTCATTCTAGGTGAAAAACTATCTCCCGGAATCCAATTGGTTCCTTTGATGTATAAAGGATGTCCATTCACTTTAAAGTAGAATGATTTTCCTTTTTCGTCCTTCTCCTGTACCAACTCAACAGTTCTTACTCCTATCCTGATATTTTTAACATCAATATTTTTCTGATCTTTTGAAAGTTTTACTTCAAAATGATGAAGATGGGCGTCTCCTCTGCCATTGGGCTGCCAAAGTTCCATCCCGCTTGTATTATAAGGAATCGTTATTGTATGAGTTCCTTTTTTTAAAGAGATTCTTTTGTGGATTTTATTGAGATCCAATGTATAATCTCCAGCATTTTGAACTTCAATTTCTACTTCAAAACGTAAATCTTCGGCAAACTTGCTCTGAATATTCTTAACGGTAATAATTTTGGCATTATTCCAGAATTCAAGCTGAACGTCTTTCCATATTCCTGCCGTAACCAGTCTCGGTCCCCAATCCCAGCCGAATTGATATTGAGCTTTTCTCATAAAACTTCTTGGGGATTCCGGCATGGTAAAAGGAACTTTTTTGGCTAATTCCTTCCCGGCATTCACCGCAGATGTAAACTTAATCTGTAATGTATTGTTACCTGCTTTCAGATATTGCTTCACGGGAATATTCCATTTTCTGAACATATTATCCGTTTTCTTTAATAACTTACCATTAAGATAAATTTCTGAAAATGTATCTAATCCATTAAAAACAAGATCAATATTATCGTTCTTTAATTCCTGAGGTGAAACCACAAAACCGGACTGATACTCCCAATCTTCATTTTCTACCCACTGTACTTTCTTTTCATTTTCATCTTTAAAAGGATCCGGAATCATCTTGTTATCCATTAAATCCAGATGGACGGTTCCCGGAACTTTTGCAGGAAGCCAGTTTTGATCTTTTGAGTTTTTGAACTGCCAGTTTTCGGAAGACAAGCTTCTTTGGGAAAACTGCCCAAAAAGTATATTTTGCATGAAAAGGAAAGTAAAAAGGATCGTTCTATTCATCAATAATTTTGTTTACAATTCTATGGATTCCATATTTAATAAGTTCATTATTAAAATTAATAAGCAATCCCAATTTTATATGAGTCTGTTTCAGATACGTCAATACCTGTGAGTGAAAAATGGGATGCAATTCCACCACAGATTTCACTTCTACAATGACTTTCTCTTCTACAATCAAATCAATTCTGTATGCATTTTCTATATATACTTCTTTATACGTTAAAGGTAAAGATAGCTGTTGCTTAACATTCAGTCCCAACATCTTTAATTCATAAGCTAAAGCTGTTTCATATGCATTTTCTAAAAGGCCAACTCCTAAGTTTTTATGTACTTCTATAGCAGCTCCTATTATTTTGTAGGATAATTCGTTTTCTGTCATTCATTTGTGTGTGGTTTTTATTAATTGCGTGGTTTTAAACGCAAAGTTTTACTATCTCTTTTTTTAATTCTAAGGGAGCAAAGATGGAATCAATTTCATTGATTCTTTCTAAGCATGCTGGCTATCCTTTCGCTTCATCAGCAACAAAGTTGCAACTCTTTGCTTTCTCTAATATAATGTATATCCATTTTAAACTTTACGTTTAAAATATTATTATTTACTCTTCAATGCCATCACTTCATCCGGATTGGCAAAAGCTCCACCGTCAGTAATAGCTGAAGAGTGGAAGTAACTCGCATTTGTGATGGCTCTTATTTCTTCAATATTGGATGAGCGAAGTCCGCCTCCTACGAGTATTTCAATTCTTCCCTTGGAAAGCTCAACCAGTTTTTTCAGATTTTCTTTTCCTTCAGATACATTGGGTTTCTGGCCGGAAGTAAGAATGGTTGTAAAGCCGCATTCTATTACTTTTTCTAAAGATTCTTCCAGACTTGCAGCGCGGTCAAACGCACGGTGAAATGTACATGGAAGTGGTGACGCCAATTCTACTAAAGCTTTATTCTGTTCAATATTAACCTCATCATTTTCATCCAGAATGCCGAATACAAAACCGTCAGCATGTAAAGATTTCAAATAAACCAGGTCATTTTTCATCTGTTCGAATTCTGAATCGGAATAGGTAAAATCTCCCCCTCTCGGACGGATCATTACAAAAATCGGGATCGTAATTTTCTCACGAAGCTGCTTCATGGTTTCAAAATCCGGAGTCGTTCCTCCTTCACTGAGTCCATCACATAATTCTATTCTATCTGCTCCATTTTCAAAAGCGATAACCGCCGATTGAGGGTTAAAACACGCTATTTCTATTTTTGACATTATATTGTTATCTATTTGATTTTACTTCGATTCACCCTGCAATACATCTGCAATCAAAAAGGAACCGTTTTCTTTTACTACTTTTATTACTGATGGATATTGGGCCTTAAAACCATCATCTCTCAACACGACATTGAAAATATATTCATCTTTTGAAGAGGATTTTAATTCACAGCTTCCCACTTCAATCTTGTTCCAATCCTGTGCTGTGATTAAAAAACCAACTCCAACTCCTGCTTTTTGGGTATCAAACTTGGATTTCCATTTGTTCTCAAATTCTTTTTCAGTAAGGCTTCCATCGACATCCATATCAACATTTGTAGCATCCGTTTTATACTCGAAATAGTCTTTCGTTGTCATCTTCTGCATATTCTTTTCTTCACTTCCGAGATCAGCTTTAAAGTAGTCTACAATACTTGTCTTCAACCATTTTTGGGCTTCTTCTCCTTCATTGGCGTCATTGTTCAACACTACTTTTTCTTTTATCTGCTGTGGTTCTACGGCCGTTTTCATCTCCTTCTTTTCTTCCTTGCATGCAATAATCAGAAATAGGGAAGCGATAATCGTTCTTTTCATATTTTTTGATCTATGTTTTGGCTAAAGCCAATAGGCTGTCATTGGTTTATTTAAATGGACTAAAGTCCATCCCTATTGAATTTTTAATTATTTTTTGTTGGAATAACGCAAAGACACAAAGATTTCTCTATCGTATTTTTAAGGTGCAACGATTTTATTTGCGATAAAATGTATTTATAATTCTTTGTAATACGGCTTCCATCATATCATTACTTTAGAGCAAACTCCGGTGTTTCAAGGCGGTTTCCTTTTTGATCATAAACGGCAAAATTGAATCCGTCCTGAATACAATACGAACCATATTCTCCCTTTTTATTAATTGCAATAAAACCAACCTGGATATCCTTCAGGTTTTTGTTTCTGCGCTGAGTGATCTTTACAATCCTATCTACAGCTTCTTTACACGCTTCCTGTGGGTTTCTGCCTTGTCTCATCAATTCCACTACAAGATGGGTTCCCACTGTTCTTATCACTTCTTCACCATGACCTGTTGCGGTAGCCGCTCCTACTTCGTTATCTACAAACAGACCTGCTCCGATGATCGGGGAATCTCCTACTCTTCCATGCATTTTAAAAGCCATTCCGCTGGTAGTACAGGCTCCGGAAAGGTTTCCCTGTGCATCCAACGCAATCATTCCTATGGTATCGTGATTTTCAATATTGGCAATCGGTTTATACTGGCTGGTTTTCAACCATTCTTTCCATTCTTTTTCGGATTCCGAAGTAAGAAGATTTTCTTTTTTAAACCCTTGCGAAAGGGCAAATTGTAAAGCTCCGTCTCCTACCAGCATAACGTGAGGTGTTTTTTCCATTACAGCTCTGGCAACGGAAATTGGGTTTTTCACATGCTCCAGGCATGCTACCGAACCGATATTATAATTATCATCCATGATACAGGCATCAAGGGTTACTCTCCCATCTCTGTCCGGACGGCCTCCATATCCAACACTTCTTTCTTTAGGATCTAATTCTACAAGACGAACTCCTTTTTCAACCGCGTCTAAAGCTTTTCCTCCTTTTCCAAGGATCGTCCATGCTTCTTCGTTGGCTTTTAATCCAAAATTCCAGGTAGAAAGGACAATCGGTTTGTTTACTATTTTATTGTTTTCAGGTAAGTCTTTAGCAATTAAATCTAAGGGATTTACGGCAAGTGCCAGAGAAGCTGCAGCGGTTTTTTTGATAAAGTTTCGTCTACTTTGCATATCAGGTTTATTAGGCCTACAAATTAACAATTTTCTGGCTGGTGGAAAAGCAAAAAGACCACAGAAAAATGATCTGCAGTCTTTTTACTTTTTCTCACCCTATTAGTCTTTAAAAAAATCAACATAGCAATATTTCAATAAAACTATCAGTGGGGCAATTTATCTCTAAAATATCCATATACCCAAGTTCCTGCGATTGCACTTAGAAAGGTAACGGATACTGCTAAAGCACCTGTTCCGATCTGTGCAAAAAGAGGTCCGGGACACGCTCCGGTAATAGCCCAGCCAAAACCAAATATCAATCCGCCGTAAATCTGACCTTTATTGAACTTTTTGGGAGTCAGTGTAATGGGTTCACCATATATTGTTTTTATCTTGAACTTTTTGATCACCCCTACTGAAATCATACCTACCAACACGGCACTCCCAATAATTCCGTACATATGGAAAGACTGCAGACGGAACATTTCCTGTATTCTGAACCAGCTGATCACTTCTCCTTTCACAAATATAATTCCGAATATAATCCCTGCAGCAAGGTATTTCAGGTTGTGATACCATTGATGGGTAAGGGTGCTTTCGTTCACACAAACAGCATCCTGATGACGCATATCTTTTTCTTTTATCATTATTTCAAAATTGTCTTAAAAATTAAATTTACAGGGAAAGGATAACAGGCAGAATAAGATTGGCCATTAAAAAACCTCCTACCATAAAACAGATCGTCGCTACCAAAGAAGGCCATTGCAAATTGGAAAGTCCCATGATAGCATGACCACTGGTACACCCTCCTGCGTATCTTGTTCCGAAACCTACTAAAAATCCGCCAACTACCATTGTGATCAATCCTCTCCAGGTCAACAGGCTTTCAAAGTTCATCAGCTGTATAGGCACCTGATTGCTGTAATCTGTGATTCCGTAGCCTGCCAGTTCGGTTTTCAAATCGGGATTAATTGTTATTTCTGCAGGATTAAGCAAAAAATTGGCTGCAATCATTCCTCCGAAAAAGATTCCGAGTACAAAAAATAAATTCCAGGCTTCTTTTTTCCAGTCGTATTTGAAAAAGTTTATATTTGCCGGGATACAGGCAGCACAGAGATGCCTTAGTGAGGAACTTATCCCAAAGGATTTATTTCCCATTATCAATAAGGCAGGGACAGTAAGACCAATCAGCGGACCTGCAATATACCATGGCCACGGTTCTTTTATAATCTCCAACATATCTTCTTTTTTTTAATCTAATTTATTTAAAATTTTTGTCTGGCACACAAAATCACTTTTAGGAATACTTGTAAGTGCAATAGCTTTAAAACCTCCTTCAATTTCTGTAAAATTCCTATATCCTCTTGCCTGAAGGATGCTTGCGGCCATTGTACTTCTGTAGCCGCTTCCACAATGCATATAAAAATGTTCTTCGGGCTGTAACTTATTAATCCATTCATTGATATACGCTAAAGGCATGCTGTAAGCTTCATGAATATGTTCTGCATTGTATTCACTTTCTCTTCTTATATCGATGATCTTTGCTTCTTTTTCTTTTATTTCGGCTTCAAACTGTTCTGCAGAGATGCGGTTGACAAAGTCTGTTTCTTTTCCCCTCTTTTCCCAGGCTTCAAAACCACCATCCAAAAATCCTAAAATATGATCGAATCCTACCCTGCTTAATCTTGTTACGGCTTCTTCTTCAGTTCCATTTTCTGTGATCAGCATGATGGGTTGGTTTACATCGGCAATTAAAGCTCCCACCCAAGGGGCAAAATCACCATCCAATCCTATATTTACTGACTTTGGGATAAAACCTTTTACAAATTCACGACTGGTTCTTACATCTAAAATCAAAGCTCCTGAGGCTTCTGCGATTTCCTCAAACTGTTCCGGGGATAGGGCATGCAGGCCCTGGGAAAGGACTTTATCAAAACTTCTGTATCCTTTTTTATTCATTATGACATTCATCCCGAAATAGGCTGGAGGAGGTAGAAGTCCATCTATCACTTCTTTTATAAAACTTTGTCTGTCTTTCTGATTCAGGGCATAGTTGGTTCTCTTCTGATTTCCGAGTGTATCTACCGTTTCTTTCTGCATATTTTTACCACAGGCTGAACCGGCTCCATGAGCTGGATATACAGTGATATCATTGTTTAAAGGCAAAATTTTATGGTACAAACTATCATATAAAAGTCCGGCCAGTTCTTCCTGAGTCATATTTGCCCCTTTTTGTGCCAGATCCGGACGGCCTACATCTCCGAGGAATAAAGTATCCCCGCTGAAAAGTGCTTTTTCAACGCCATCTTCATCAATCAACAGGTAGCATGAGCTCTCAAGAGTGTGCCCGGGTGTATGAAGAACTTTGATTTTAATATTTCCTATTTCAAATATCTGATGATCTTCTGCAATGATGACCTCAAATTCAGGGGTTGCAGTCGGTCCATACACAACAGGAGCACCTGTTTCATTGCTTAAATCTAGATGCCCACTGACAAAATCTGCATGAAAATGGGTTTCAAAAATGTATTTCAATTCTACTCCATCTTCTTGCAACCTATCGATATAGGGCTGTATTTCCCTTAGCGGATCAATGATTGCAGCTTCTCCAGCTGAGGTGATATAATAAGCTCCCTGCGCCAGGCATCCTGTATAGATCTGTTCTATTTTCATTGTATTATATTTTTTGATGTTGTTATCTGATACAAATCTCCCCCTTTCTTTTTTTCTCTACAGCTACTTTTGTTACATAAGAGATTTAAAGAAATATCTCCTTGGTAATAATATAAATGCCCATTATCAGGATAAACCATCCGAATGCCGGCTTCAGCTTCCTGCCATCTATCTTTTTTGACAACTGTGAACCTATTATAATTCCTGCAACGGCAATAGCGGTAATGGAAATTAATAGTTTCCATTCTATTTTTACATGGTCTACTGAAGATACGAAACCGATCAAAGAATTGAAGGAGATAATGACTAAAGAAGTTCCTATCGCAATTTTCATTGGAATTTTTAAAAGGTTGACCAATGCCGGAATGATCATAAAACCACCTCCAGCTCCTACCAATCCGGTTAAAACACCCACTATTGAACCCTGTCCTGCTGCCCGCAAAGCATTGTTCTTATCCGTAGTACTTTCTAAAGGTCCTTCAAAAATGCTGTTTCTTATCATTTTATAAGAAGCAAGAACCATTAAACCTGCAAAAATTAATAATAAAAAAATGTTTCTGGTAACAGTAAAGTTCTCTATTCTGAGGACTTCTTCAGGAATTAAGGGAAGAAGGTATATTCTGGTCAGAAAAATAGAAATAACGGAAGGAATTCCAAATACCAGTGCCATCTTAAAATCGACCAATCCTTTTTTAAAATATGACACTGATCCTACAAGACTGCTTATTCCCACTACAAAAAGTGAATATTCCGTTGCCAGAAAGACATCGATGCCAAAGAGATAAACCAGTACGGGAACGGTGAGAATACTCCCTCCACCCCCAATTAAACCGAGAGAAACTCCTATTAAAACGGCTGCTGTATATCCTATAATTTCCATTTCACTATTCAAATAATTCTGATGCAAAAATGGGAATGTGGAAGGAAAGCTACAGCTACTTTTGTTACATAAGGGGATTTTTTAACACGAATGGACACTAATATGTTCACAAAGAACACAGAGAAGTTCTTATGAAGAGTGTTAAGATTGCTTCTCCTAAGGTTCGCGATGACTGTTAACCACCCCGTCAAAAATTCTTTGAATTTTCGCCACCCCTCCAAAGGAGGGGAATGTGGGTACATTTGATTAAAGTGGGGTTTATGAGTTGAGAGTTTTCAGGAGGGTAATTTTGTTTCTGCCAAGCTTCAGCCTTCCTTCTTCTTCTAATTGTTTTAGAAGTCTTGACACCACTACTCTTACGGTTCCCAGCTCATTTGCCAGCTGTTCATGCGTTGTATTGATGATTTCAGAATGGGTAAGCTCTGATTTTTTCTGCAACAGATTCAGAAGTCTTTCATCTACTTTTTTGAAAGCAATTGCATTGATGATATCCAATAGTTCTTCAAATCTTTTATGATAGAGTCTGAAAATATAGTCTAACCATTCCGGGTGTTCTTTGATAAATAAAGACACTTTATCTACGGGTAGAAAAAGTATTTCGGCATCTTCTTCAATCTCCGCTTTTACAATGCTTTTTTCATTGTGCATCCCGCCGAGGAAAGACATGATACAGCTTTCTCCTGCTTTGATGTAATATAGTAAAATTTCGCGCCCGTCTTCTTCAGTTCTGATGACTTTCAGCATTCCTTTCATCACAATAGGAATGGAACGGATGGAAGCATTTTCATCTAAAATAATATCTCCTTCACGATAGTTTTTGGTTGTACCATACTGATACAGCTTTTCTACCAAATCCGGTGATGATGAAAATTCGGAAGAAAGTATGGTATTGTCCTGCATAATTTTAATTCTAATGGAAAAAGTATTGACGAAGTACAGGAGAAAAATGAGCTTCAGTTCAATTTTAAATCAACTATAACTGATATTTATTAGCTAAAATACAAAAATATGTGGAATGGAAAAATAGTGACGGCTGGAAAGGTGTGGATTTCAATTCCGTTGTAAAATCCGCATTTTACCAATACAATGTTAACTGCAGTATTATTTATGTTTTAGGTAATTTACCATTTGATTTACTAATATTGAATCTTTTTTATCAAATTGAAAGCATTTACTATCAGTATAATAATTTTTTTTATCTGAGTATAGATAGTTTGTCAACCATTCACTGCTTTTGGAATTTATAAAAGCTTTATCTAGTGATCTACCAATAACTCGTTCATTTTCAGAGTGACAGCTTAGGCAATTGTATTCATAATTAGTTAATCCAGTTTCTTTGTTTTTGTTTGAAAAATTCTTCTTATCTAAAATATTAGAATTGCCAATATTGTCTATTTTAAAACTAGATAATATTGTAGCAACTTTTCCCCTATCTTTTAATAGAGACGAGGATATAATAACCCCATCTAATGAATCTAATTTTGGAACATAAATATTATAAAACCCTTGTTTAGAATTTGGAATTTCAATTACTGCTTCTCTCCCATTTATTTCAATTTGTTCTCTTAAATGTTCACTTAATTTATTTTTGTAAATTTTATGATTATATCTTCCATAATTTATAAATATAGTATCTTCATTATTAGTTAAATATGCACTATAAGAATCAATCATCTTTGGTTCTATTAATTGCCAATCAGAAGGATAATTAAAACTAATTTTCCCTATTTTAAATTCTTTTGCTTTTACATTCTCAGGCTTACATGAGAACATAAAAAAAAACGATAAAATGAAGGCAATTGATTTGTACATAATATTGTGACTAATAAGGCTAATTTACGCCAATTTCATCCACAAACAGCCATGCTTTTGAGTCTGCTCCGGGATTTCCTGCCGGAATAATGCCTGCATTTTCAATGCTCACTTTCAGGTATTTTGCATTTTGTGATCCTATATTCAATCTGATTTTTCCTTTGGCATTTTGAATCTCTCCAGCTGCAATTTCCTTGATCATTTTAAAATTCTTGTTATCATCAGAAACAAAAATCTTTGCAGACTTGGCCAGGTGAATCCAGCTTCCTTTATTTTCAAGAGTATTGAAATAAACTTCTGAAAAGGCTGTTTTCTGACCAAAATCTATGGTTGCCACCACATCTTTTCCCTGAAAACCAAGCCATGTTTTACCGAGCTGTTTTACATTTCCGATAATACCATCTACTAGGGTAAAAGCACCTCCAAAAGAATAGTTTTCACTTGGCTGCTGCTCAAGACTTATACTTTTCCCTGTCGTCTTTGAAATCGTAAACTGTTGTGTAGAAACAGCGCTTTTCAACTGACCGTCTTCAAAATAAGCTGATTTTATCGTTAAAGAATTAGGAATCTGAACTGCTTTCTCATAGGTTTTAGAATTGATCGAAGGATCTGTTCCATCCAACGTATATCTGATCCCGTTTGAATTCTGTGAAGTTGATAGTTCATAGGCAATTCCGTTATTCGAAGGAATTACTTTTCCGGTGATGTTATAAATGCTTTTTGCATAGTTTACCTTCATTTTATCCAGAACTTTAAACTGATTGATCACCCTGTTTTCAAATTCTTTATAATTTTTAGGATCTGATGTTCCCCAACCTACTTCAGAAAGGGCCATTAATCTTGGAAAGATCATATACTGTACCTGCTTAAAGTCCAAAATATATTCTGTCCACAAGTTGGCCTGAACTCCCATAATATATTTAGCCTGCTCTACATTCAGTTCGGAAGGAATAGGATTGTAAGAGTAAACTTTATCTAAAGGAGTAAAACCACCAAAAGCATTAGGCTCAGACTGTGGATCTCCCTGGTAATGGTCGAAATAGCAGAATGCTCCGGGTGTCATTACGGCAAAGTGTTTTGATTTTGCCGCTTCAATACCTCCATTTACCCCTGTCCAGCTCATTACAGCTGCATTCGGAGCTAAACCTCCTTCTAAAATCTCGTCCCAACCAATAATTTTTCGTCCTTTACTGTTGACATATTTTTCAATTCGATGAATAAAGTAACTTTGTAAACCGTGCTCATCTTTTAAATTATTTTTCTTGATCAGTTCCTGGCAGTGCGCACATTCTTTCCATCTTGTTTTCGGGCACTCGTCACCACCAATATGAATGTATTGGGATGGAAATAACTTAATCACTTCATCCAGAACATTTTCCAAAAATGTAAACGTTTCATCTTTCGGACAGAAAACATCATCAAAAACGCCCCATTTTGTAGCGGATTCGAAAGGTCCTTTTGTACATGCCAATTCAGGATATGCAGATAACGCTGCCAGCGCATGCCCCGGCATTTCTATTTCCGGAACTACCGTAATATGTCTGTCCTGAGCATATTTTACCACCTCTTTTATCTGTTGCTGAGTGTAGAAATACGGTCCGTAAGGCTTTCCGTCAAATGTATTGTCAACGTAAGCCCCAATCATAGATTCTTTACGTTTTGAACCTATTTGAGTCAATTTTGGATATTTTTTGATCTCAATTCTCCATCCCTGATCATCTGTTAAATGCCAATGAAATGTATTCAGTTTGTACATTGCCAGATAATCGATATACTGTTTCACTTCTTCTACAGTAAAAAAGTGACGGCAGACATCCAGATGCATTCCTCTCCATGCAAACTTCGGCTGATCTTCGATCTTCATAGCCGGAATTTTTTTAGCTTCTTTATATTGTTCAAAAACCTGAATCAAAGTTTGTAAAGCCAGGAAATATCCTTGTTTGGTATAAGATTTTACATGAATCTGTTTTGGAGAAATTTCTATTGAATAATATTCTTTTTTCTGTTCAGCATCGGCTGCCGAAGCCGGAGGAAGTATAGAGTTGGTGATATGAATCCCTCCACCCTTTTGAACATCCTTAAATGTAAACTGAGATACATGTTTTTTGAAATATTCCGTTTCTTCTTTTGGTAAATCACCACTTAACATTAAAGTTTCTGGGATTATAAATTCTCCCTGCGAAAATTCAACTTTTTGAGGATAAGGGATTAGATTCAATTTATTTTGGGCAAAAATTACGTTTGAAATCAATACAAAAAATACTAAAAAAGTCCGTATCATTAGATGTGGTTAAGGTTTGAGCTAAGATAATTATTTTTCAAAACTCTTTGAGCCTTTTTAAAAACAAAATTTAAGCGCCTTCAATTGTTTAGATTCTTGGGAAATAGATAATTTACAGTTTGTTATACCATGTGCTTAGAAATAGTTCTACTGTATCCTGTGCATTATGGTTTGTTTTTTGATAAGTTTAGACGACTTAAAAGATTAAAACAATTAAATTTGTAAAAAAATACGATGAAAAAAAACATTTTTCTGGCAGCGGGAATATTATTCTCAATATCAACACAAGCACAAATTTTAGATATCATAAAATCTACCGTTAAAAACAAAACGGGTGTAGATCTTAATGTTCCGGTAAAAAATAATGGTACTGCAACTTCTACTACAACCACCACCACTACAGGTCATACCAACAACTCATCTGCTAATCTTGGAAATCTTACTTCCACTCAAATTTCTTCAGGCTTAAAAGAGGCTTTAAACATTGGAGTAACAGATGGTGTAAAAAAACTGGCAGTAACGGATGGCTTTTTCAAAAATGAGGCTGTAAAAATTTTAATGCCTGAAAAGTTAAGAAAAATTGATACCACGCTACGTTCCATCGGTATGGGAAGTCTTGCTGATGAAGGAGTGAAGCTTTTAAACAGAGCTGCTGAAGATGCCGTAACACAAGCGGCACCTATTTTCACTAGTGCTATTACTTCCATGACCATCACGGATGCTAAGAATATTTTATTAGGCAGTAATAATGCTGCAACAAGCTATCTTCAGGGGAAAACCCAGACTCAGCTGTTTAATGCTTTCCAGCCTAAAGTAAAGGCTTCATTAGGAAAGGTAGGTGCTGATACGCTTTGGAAAAATCTGATTTCAAAATACAATACGTTTACAGGACAATCTGTGACCACTGACCTTAACGAATATGTGACGACGGAAACAATCAACGGAGTATTCAAAATGGTTGCCGATAAGGAGAGCGGAATCAGAGATACACCTGCCATGAGAACGACAAGTATTTTGCAGAAGGTTTTTGGGGCTCAGGATGGGAAATAAATAAGAGGTTAGATATTAGAGGTTAGAAGTTAGATGACATACTAACCGTTAAAATATAAAAGAAGCTGTTTTATTGATGAAACAGTTTCTTTTTTTTGTTTTAATTTCTTTTGTCTTAAAACAAAAGAAACAAAAATTCAAGACCTGGATCTCTTCGCTAAAAATAAATTCTGTTCCCTAAAAATTCTAAACTTGCGCGAATTCAATATTCGTTAATCGGTTCTGAATTGGTCTCGCGCTTCGGACAATAGAATTTTCTTAACGGTCTCAGAAGTTATTTTCTTAACGCTCCGATTTCCTATGTCATAAAAAATTTCGGCCTCACAAAGTGAGGCCGAATATTTTATTTATTATAGTCTGATTAGAATTGCATTTCAGGAACGTCTCCTTCAATGATCAGATCTGCTTCTGTAGCTTTGATAATATCTTCTACTGAAACTCCCGGAGCTCTTTCAACCAGTTTAAATCCAGCCGGAGTTACATCCAGAACGGCTAGTTCAGTAACCACTTTTTTCACACAGTTTACTCCAGTTAAAGGAAGTGTACATTTTTTAAGGATTTTGCTTTCTCCTGCTTTGTTTACGTGCATCATTGCAACAATAATATTTTCAGCAGAAGCTACCAGATCCATAGCACCTCCCATTCCTTTCACCATTTTTCCGGGAATTTTCCAGTTGGCAATATCCCCATTTTCTGAAACTTCCATCGCTCCAAGGATGGTAAGGTCTACTTTCTGACCACGAATCATCCCGAAACTGAATGCAGAATCGAAGAATGAACCTCCTTCCAGAATAGTAATAGTTTGTTTTCCGGCATTGATGACGTCGGCATCTTCTTCTCCTTCAAAAGGGAAAGGTCCCATCCCCAAAACTCCATTCTCACTCTGGAATTCTACGGAAATACCTTCCGGAACATAGTTGGCAACCAAAGTAGGAATTCCAATTCCCAGGTTTACATAATAACGATCTTTCAGTTCTTTTGAAATTCTTTTGGCAATTTGTTCTTTTGTAAGCATAATAAAAACTTAGACTGCAATTTAATTATTTTCACTTGAATACAAAAGGGCTTTGTTGTATTCAACAATTAACACTGTTAGTTAAAATAATATCTGTAATTTTGCTCCATTATTTTAATCGAATGAAAATACTTTTTAAATATCTTAAACCTTATCAGTGGCTGATTCTCATTTCTTTATTTTTGGCTACTATTAATCAGGTTTTTTCTTTATTCGCTCCTGCTATTACAGGGAATATCCTTGACCAGCTGGTTACTCACCCTAATTTTTTTGATAAAGAAAAATTACTTCCCAGAAATCTGAATGAATATTTATATGGAAGCACAGTATACCATGGAGCTTTTTATTTCCTGGGTTTGCTTATTGGGACTGCAATGATAAGTAGAATTGCCAAGGCTTTTCAGGATTATGTAGTGAGCGTGATTACACAGAAGTTTGGGGCTAAAATATTTACAGATGGTTTAAAGCATTCTATGGCTCTTCCTTATCAGGAATTTGAGGATCAGAGAAGTGGTGAAACCTTATCTATTTTAACGAAAGTAAGAGAAGATACTGTAAAATTCATCACCAATTTCATCAATATTTTCTTTGGAATTTTAGTCAGCATTATTTTCGTTTCAGTGTATGCTATCCGTTTACATTGGTCGATCATGCCGGTTTATATATGTGGAATTTTTCTGATTGCTTTTGTTACCAATCTATTGAGCAAGAGAATAAAAGGGATCCAGAAAAATATTGTTACCGAAACCACTGCTTTAGCGGGAAGTACTACAGAAAGCTTAAGAAATATTGAAATTGTTAAGAGTTTAGGATTAACCAACCAGGAAGTGATCCGTTTAAATAACAATACTTACAAGATCCTTGGTCTCGAACTGAGAAAGGTGAAAAGCATCCGTTCTTTAAGTTTTATCCAGGGAACGATGGTCAATTTTCTTCAGCAAATGATTACTTTGACTTTATTGTATTTAATTTTCAAAAACATTGTAACTCCGGGACAGTATCTGTCTCTTATGTTTTATGGTTTCTTTATTTTCGGGCCAATGCAGGAAATCGGGAACATCATTATTTCTTACCGTGAAGCTGAGGCTTCTCTTCAGAATTTTGACCGCTTAATGAAAAAGGAAGTGGAAGAAAAACCTCTTCATCCTAAACAAATTGGTGCTATTGAAGAACTGGAATTCAAACACGTTTCTTTCAAACATCAGTCTGCTCAATATAAAGCTTTAAATAATATCTCTTTTGACTTGAAAAACGGGGAAACGATTGCTTTTGTAGGGCCAAGCGGTTCCGGGAAAAGTACATTGGTAAAATTGCTGGTTGGGCTGTACAGACCTCAGGAAGGAAATATTTTCTACAATGGTATCAACGGAAAAGAGTTCGATTTTGATGAACTGAGAAACCAGATTGGTTTTGTAACCCAGGACACCCAATTATTTGCAGGGACTATTAAAGAAAATCTTCTTTTTGTAAATCCTGCAGCTACTGAACAGGAAATCGCTATTGCTTTGCAGAAGTCAAGCTGTACGGGTTTGCTCGAAAGAGCAGAAAAAGGCATTGAAACGGTTATCGGTGAAGGTGGTCTGAAGCTGAGTGGTGGTGAAAAACAAAGAATTGCCATTGCACGAGCTCTTTTAAGAAAACCCCACCTTTTGATCTTTGACGAAGCTACTTCTGCACTGGATAGCATTACTGAAGAGGAAATTACGACCACTATAAAGGAGATTTCAAAAGAAAAGGAACAGATCACCGTGCTTATCGCTCACCGTTTAAGTACGATTATGCATGCAGATAAAATATATGTTCTTGAACGCGGACAAGTCGTTGAAACAGGTTCCCACAGCAATCTGATTTCAGAAAAAGGATTATACTACGCCATGTGGAGACAACAAATCGGAGAAAGAAAAACACTTACTCCTCAATCATAAAAAAAGCGCTGAATGTATTTTCAGCGCTTTTATTTTTATTATTTGAGCTTATTCTTTAGTTCTCACTGTTCTCTGCTCTATTCTTTTTTCAAATTTTTCTCCCTGGAAAATTCTTTGAATCATGATTCCCGGAATATGGATTTCGTTCGGGTCTAATTGTCCCGGCTCTACCAATTCTTCTACTTCAGCAATCGTAATCTTCGCAGCACCTGCCATCGGATGGTTAAAATTTCTCGCAGATCCTTTGAAGATAAGGTTTCCGGCGTGATCTCCTTTCCATGCTTTTACGATAGAATAATCTGCTTCGTAAGCGTGTTCCAGAATATGAGGTTTTCCTTTGAATTCTTTTATTTCTTTTCCTTCTGCTACTTCAGTTCCGTAGCCTGCTGGGGTATAAAAAGCAGGAATTCCCGCCTGAGCAGCTCTGCATTTTTCTGCTAAAGTTCCCTGTGGAGTAAGTTCTACGTCTAGTTCACCTGAAAGCATCTGTCTTTCAAACTCGGCATTTTCTCCTACATAAGAAGAGATCATTTTCTTGATCTGTCTTTTATGAAGCAGCAATCCTAATCCGAAATCATCTACTCCTGCATTGTTTGAAATACAAGTAAGATCTTTCACATCACTTTCTACCAAAGCATTAATTGAGTTTTCAGGGATTCCGCAAAGTCCAAATCCGCCAAGCATCAGTGTCATTCCATCATTAATTCCTTCGATGGCCTCCTTTGCATTTTTTACTCTTTTATCTATCATGAAATATTAGATTTTTCTGTTGGCTAAATTTAATAAATTTTCTTGTATATCCGATGACCGGAAAAGATTCTGTATTTCACACTTTTTAAAATAGTATTTACAGCCTTTAAAAACATATTATAATCAAAATTTCGCCACAAAAAACGAACACGCCTGTTCATTTTTTATCGTATTTCTCGCCAAATTGATTTATATTTGAGCCTTTAAACCCGGAAACATAGGATATTTTATCGTTTCTGGATATAATTTATTTTTTAACACAATTTTCAATGTAAAAATTATTTCACAGCAGACAATTACTGTCTCTTCTATTTCTTTTGACCTTCTGCAGGTTTACAATTCAACATCAATCATCACATTAATTATATATAAAAACCAAAGCTTAAATAAAAACATGAAAAAATTATTTACCTCAGCATTACTTGCATTGGTACTCAGCATCAACGTGTATGCACAGGAAAAAACTTATTTCGATGAAAACTGGGAAAAAACGACCCAGGATAAAATGGAATACTACCGTGAAACGACTCCTAAAGGAAAACTTACCCTTATCAAAGATTTCTACAAAGACGGAAAGCTCCAAATGGAAGGCCTTGCTTCTGACACCACTCCCAACAGTGAAGTTTTTGACGGAAAAGTAACCTGGTATACTCCTGAAGGAAAAATCATGAGTACAACGACATTTTCTAATGGTAAGCAAATAGGTGTTTCTCAGTCTTATGATGAAAAAGGAAGACTTACAGAGGATGTGGTTTATAAGACTGATGGTACTTTTGACGGAAAAGCATTCGTTTATAAAGATCCTGAAAATGAATATTTTTACAACAGTATTACCACTTATGAGAAATCTTTACCTGTAAAGACGATTGTTTATGATGAAGATGTAAAAGGAATAAGGTACGAAACCTATTCCAGCAAAGACGGCAGCAACGAAACCAAATATTACGGAGAAAAGGGAAAACTGATTGGTACAGCTTCTTCAGGTTCCGGGGAAAGCCTGCTGGTAGACTATTATCCGAATCCGATGAGGATTTCTAAAATCGAAAAATATAAAAGTGACGGAAGTGTAAAGGAAGGTGTTGTTTATGGTAAAAATGGAAAACTGCTGCAGGAACAGAAAAACAATAAAAAAGACGGCTATAAAACCACTTATGATGAATCTGGCAAAAAAATAGGCCATCTGGTGTATCAGTACAATAAAGAAAGTGATATTTTCAAACCGGTGGAGGGCGAAGATTATCAGCTTAGCTATGATTATACCAAGACCTCTGGTATTGATGTATACCAAAACGGATCTATTGTACTGAGTAAAGCTTTTGACGAAGAAGGGAAATTATTGTCTGAGAAAACTTTAAAAGAATATGTCACTCAAGAGATTAAATATTATTCTCCAGATGGAAAACTAAAATCTACGTTGACCTATAAAGATGAAATGCCTTATAATGGTACTGCTTATGAAGGTCTTAATGAAACGCTGTATAAAGACGGTATCATTGTGAATACAAAAAGTTTCTCTGAGGATCATAAATTGAATTATGAAAAAAAGATGAACGCTAAGCAAACCGCTTATGATGCAACGATTTATGACAATAAAGGGGTTATTTTGTACACCTTTAATCAGCCTTTGAGCGAAGAGGGAAATTATGATTACAGCTTCACAGCACAAGTGGTACAATACGTAAAGGGTAAGCCTGCCAGCAAGTCTTCGATAAAAGGAGGTATTCTTCAAAGCGGAAAGATTAAGCTAAGAACAGGAAATGGATCAAAGGAACTTGAACGTAGTGGAAAATGGATCCTGTTAAAAGTGTATAATACGGAAGGAAAACTTGTTCAGGAAACCAAGACTCTTGCTGATGCACAACGAGAATATGTATCTGCTGAAAACCAGACGATACTCAATGAGGATGATTTATACTATTTTGACTAATCACTACCTATCTATTAAAAGACAGTTTCAATTTTTGAAACCGTTTTTTAGTTAATAAAAGATCTTTGAAAAATTAAATAAAAAGAGGCTGTCATTTTTGACAGCCTCTAACATTATAATTGTGTTTAGCTTACTATTTACTGAATGATCAGTTTTAAAGTAAATAATTTTCTTCCGTGTACTTTTACAAAATAAACACCTGCCGGAAGGTTTTCATTCACCAAAGAGAAACGTTGGTTATTGATATTTTTCGATACATAAAGCAACTCTCCTGAAGCTGAGACTAATTCAATTTTTTCAATTGGGTAATCACTTTTAATAAAGGTAGGCTGTCCCGGTTTCGTTGGGTTGGGATACAACACTACGTTCTTCTCTGTACTTCTGGTTTCTTCAGTTCCCAACGTTGGTGAAGCAACCTGGAACTGCACTCTGTTGGAAACTTCTGTATAAGAGTCATTGGTAAACATTACCATATAATAGTTTCCTGGAGTTGCAGGTACCGCCGTTCCCTGAATTGTTTTCGTTCCCTGAGTTACTCCATCAAAATAGGTATAAGAAACAAAATTATCATCCGGCGTCTGAACATTTTGTGGATAAATTCCCAGCCAGTCTTTGATGATTCCCGGAGAATCCGTCCATGAAGCAGTAATATTTTCTCCTAAGGTATATACCGGTTTATTGATCCATAAATCGGTAACAATATCTCCTACTTTAAAGAATACCTTCTCTCCGATTCCGTTATATCCGTCTTCAAGTAAGTATTGAGCATAATAATATCCTTTCGGAAGTCCTGTGAAATTAAGGGTTCCTGATGCTGTAGTCACATAGCTCCATTTAATAGAAGCTGTAGTCCCGGCAGTTTGTCCCATTTTATAAATTCCGATCCAATCTTTCTGTAAACTAGGTCCGTCTGTAAAATTGATGACAACCGTTCCTCCAACAGGATAAGTATCAGCGGTAGCCTGCAGCTGAACTTTCGGTCCTACATAGAAATTTTTCCTTGGCGTGATTTCTGTATACCCACCGTTAGCAAAAAATCCTGCAAAATATTGACCTTTACTAGCCAAACCATTAGTGAAAGTAGCTGTACCAGCAGTCTGTCCATTGGTATAGATAAATCCTTGTGAAGTCGTTGAAGCCGGAGTTTGTCCTTTCTTATAGATCCCTACCCAATCCTGCTGATTTCCGGGACCTCCAGTATAAGTAGCCGTGATCGCTTCATTCTGAGCATATTCTGCTTTGTTTAAAGTAAATGTAGGATTTGAAACCACACTTCCAGTAACTTCAAACTGCTTCACATCACTCCAGTCGCTCCACTCAAGATTTCTGTCTCTGTAACGCGTTTTCACGTAATAGATACCGTTTGGAATAGAATTCGTAGCCAAAGTTGCTTTTGTAATATCTACCCCATCATTCAGGTTTTTGGTCTTATCCGGTGTTCCGTTTCCGTCTTTCCCGAACCAGTTTTCAAAATCACGGTAGAATTCTTTTTCAATCACAGAAAAATTGGAAGTTTTACTGATCATAAATTGTGTCGTATTCAAAAGCTCTCCATTTGAAGATGAAAAGGTACTTCCATCCAATGTCAAAGGTAAAGTAATCGGACCTGAGAAATTGTTTGTAATAGAAGGTTTCGCTGGTTTAGGCTGGTTTTTATACCTGTGGAAAGAATCTACCAGTACATTATTTTTCTTGTTGTATACTCCTCCGATAGAATAACATTCAATATCTACTTTACCTGTCGGAATATCTACTTCTACAATCTGATAGGTCCAGTCTGTCAATGTTTTCTGAACATCATCAAAATCCTTCTCATTAGACATTCCCCAATACTGATCCCAAGCTGTTCCTCCGGAGATGATCTGATAGTTGGGTGAATTTTTAAGCTGACCTCTGTGATACAGGTGATGGTGAGCTCCTACATGCATTAAGTATTTGTCAGAAGTTACCAGAAGTGGTACTGCATTTTCTCTCACCCAGGTAGAAATATCTCCTACATACTGCTCCGCCTGATAAGGTCTGTGGCTTAAAGAAATAATCCAGTCTACAGTAGCATCATTGTTAGCCGCTGTTAAGACCTGCTGAAGCCATGTTTGCTGTGCAGATCCCGTATGTTCTGAACTTAAACTTACAAATAATACATTACCGGCCTGCTGAGCATAATAATTTTCATTTCCTGAGCTTATTCCTTTATAACTAATTTCATCAATATAAAAGTGAGCATAGTAAGAATTCATCCCCATCGTACCATAGGTTTCATGATTTCCTACAGTGGTCTGAATAGGCAGATAAGGTGATAGTTTAATATTCTTTTTAAAGTGAACATTCTCATAATGATCCAATGTTCCCACATCTACCTGATCTCCCACCATAAAAGTAAGGGCAATATTATCAGACGGATCTGAAGTGGCACCGAATTTTTCCTTTAATTTCTTGTAGGCATTCAAGGTAAGAGTATCATATCTCGGTTCTGCTTTGATCTGGTTGTCTCCCATGATCAGGAAGCGGATCTTCCCATTAGCCGTTACAGGTTGTCCCGGTAAAGGAAGTGTTCTGAAATTATAAACCGCAGACTCACTGGTTCCCGTTTTTATCTTATAATAATACTTCGTATTCGGCTGTAGATTGGTAACCTTTGCCGTATGATAATAGTAATTGTTGTTGTACCCCGTATCCGAGAAGATATTGGTGGTTCCCGTTACTGTCACACTTAGATTCGTTGGAGAATCTCCATAGATCACAGTTGTTTCATTATTGGAAGCGGTCTTCCAATTGACGATCATAGAGTTCGGAGTCGGGTTTTGTAAATAAGGAAACAAAGCCTGCCCGAAAGCCATCTGGACCGCGAAACAAAAAAAGAAGAAATAATGTTTCATAATCGTTTTCGTTTTAAAATAACATATAGAATTTCGAATTGTAAATCAGTCATTTAAAAATCTTTACTCAGATTTTTTACTTCGGGCAAAAGTAGACTTCCCATGTAAACTCAGCCTGATGGTATTTTAAAGAAACCGTTAACTTTTTAACCAAACCAGAATGAAAAAATTATAGTTTTTAGTACATTAAATGTTTGGCATATTCAAAAACTATTTTGTACATTTGCAACCTGTTATTCAACCTCTGACGAAAAGCGTGTAAGTTGCTTAGCCTTAACATTTTATTTTATTAATAATGGATTTATTAAAGTACGTACAAGACAAGTACATTGCGAAAAAAGAATTCCCTGAATTCAAAGCAGGTGATACAATTACTGTGTATTACGAAATTAAAGAAGGACAAAAGACAAGAACTCAGTTCTTCAAAGGAACAGTTATCCAATTAAGAGGTACTGGTTCTACAAAAACTTTCACAATCAGAAAAATGAGTGGTGATGTAGGTGTAGAAAGAGTATTCCCTATTAACTTACCTGCACTTCAAAAAATTGAGGTTGATAGAAAAGGTAGAGTTAGAAGAGCTAGAATTTACTACTTCAGAGACCTTAGAGGTAAAAAAGCAAGAATCAAAGACGCTGCTTACAAGAAGAAATAATTCAGACAACAATACATACAAAAAGAGGCTGTTTACTTATAAACAGTCTTTTTTTTGTTAAAAACATTTCCTTAGTTTTTATATGGGGCTCCGGTTCCCGTTTCCAAAAAGAGCTTCAGACTTCCTATAAACTGGTTCCAGCCACCACAACAAATCGTATAACATTCCACAGCCGGATTCAAACCTACATGGGTAAGCTGCAGCAAACTGCTGTTTTCCTTTTGTTCCATTTCCCAGACTACCGTTGTTCCAATCCATTCTGTCTGATTTTTTAATTCAGGAATAGCAATCAGTGAATCTTCAACAGACCAGATCACTCTTGAATGGGGTATTGCTTCTTTTATTCGTATTGTCTTGTGAATATGGTCTCCAAATCTTACTGTAAATATATCTCCCATCTTTGCTGATTCACCAATAAACAGCTCGGACCACCAAAGAGGAATCTGATGAGCAATTGCTTCATAAGTTTTCTCTGCCGTAGCCTTGAGCTCAATTGTAGTATTATAATTGTCCATATCTTTTATTTTTTATAAAACTATTCTATTGACTTATACAATTTTATGGAAATAATTATTCAATGGACTTTGCATAGGGCAAGAAATATTGATGAATTTTTAAACCATTAAGAGCTTTTAAGCAGATAAGATGAGTTAAGAAAAATCTTATATTTTTAGAATAGAAGTCATCCTGACTTTCTTTTAGTATAATATCATACACTGTACACCCTATCAACGTTTAAAACCTTGACAGAGGTAACATCTTAGAGAAATTTTAAATCTTTCTTTTGGTTAAAGACACTATTTTCTCAATCTCTTTTTACTTGATGGCTATTCGTTTTTCATTAGATACTGCAAAGGAGTAGAACCTGTGTGTTTTTTAAAAAACTCAATAAAAGCACTGTCTGAAGAGAAGTCTAACATATGAGATACCTCTCCTATTGAATTGCCTTCTACCAAAAGCTCAATCGATCGCTGTAACCGCCATTGCTGTCTCCATTCCTGATAAGGCAATCCTGTTTCCTTTTTAAAAATCCGGCTGATTGTTTTTTCCACTGCTCCTGTGTGCTCTGCAAGATCTTTCAGCATAGGTGGCATGGAGTAACGTTGTGTCCATTCTTCGGCTATTTTTTTAAGGCGTCTGTCCTGAGGCATTTTTAGCTCCAGTTTTTCTTCCGGCGCTTTGTTCATTTCGTCCCAGAACACCTTTAAAAGATGAGTTTGATCAATTTTGAGATCCGACCATTCCCAAAAACAAATTCTTTCGATAATTTCTTTTAATAAAGGATTTACATGTAAAACGTTAAGACCGGAACCTATATATTTTTCGGCATAACTTGTATCAAAATAGATAGATCTGTAGGCGACAACATTTCGGAAATTTACACGGTGAATTTCATTGGCAGGAATCCAAAGCATTCTAAATGGAGGGAGAACCAACTGCCGGTCAGAAGTGGTGACGGTCATACAGCCCGATGGCGCATACAACAACTGAGCCTTCGTTTTATGAAAATGAAAGCCGGAATCATGCATCACCATATCAGAGGCTATTCCGATTACTTTTCCCGGAATGGAATCTGCATCAAACTCATCATTTTGCTTCAGTACAGCCATGTCCTATTTTTGATATTTTTTGTTTTTATATCATTATAAATATACATTGATTTTTTGGAAACTTTGCAGAAAAAAAATGAAGAAGACAAATCCTATCTGGCTGCTGACTCTGCTTGTAATGCTTCCGCAGTTTGTAGAAACCATTTACAGCCCTGTCTTGCCAATGGTGCAGGAACAATTCGGAGTGAAGGAAGAATCGGCCACGTTGACAATCAGTTTATATTTTATAGCATTTGCTGTGGGGGTTGCATTTTGGGGAGTACAATGTGATAGGATCGGAAGAAAGAAATCATTGGAATATGGACTTATCACTTACGGAATCGGGACTATGGCAGCCATTTTTGCGCCTAATTTTATGATTCTTCTTAGTGCCAGGATTATTTCTGCATTCGGAATTTCGGTGGGTTCCATTGTAACGCAGACGATTCTAAGGGATACCTATGATAAAGACAATATCAGCAAAGTATTTTCATGGATAGGAATTGGTTTATCGATCAGTCCAGTGGTCGGAATGATTACCGGTTCGGTATTGGCTGCTTCTATAGGACATCAGGGAGTATTTATAACATTATGCCTGCTGGCACTCTTATTTTTTATTCTCTCCAGAAATAAAGTTTCCGAGACTAGCTATTCAAAGAAAACAATCAACATCGGTACTTTGACCAGCCTCTTAAAACGGATGCTTCGTGACCCTTCGATCATCAAATGCTGTCTGCTGATTATGAGTTTTAATGTACTGTTGTTTTCGTACTATTCGCTTGCTCCGTTTATCTTTAAAGAAAATCAGTATTCCTCCTACGTTTTCGGATACAGCAGTATTATTCTGGCGGGTGGCACATTTGCAGGAGCACAACTTAACAGGTTTTTCCTATTAAAGAATATACCATCTGAATATTTGGTTAAAACTGGGGTATTATTAGCCTTTTTTGCTTCTATTTTGGTATGGATGCTGACAAGCTCAGGAATCTATTTTCTGATTCCCTATTTTTTCATTGTTATGGCATTCAGCATTGCGATCCCGAATATTCTGAGTACAGCGCTCGTTAATTATAAAAACGAAACCGGTAGCGCTGGGGCTCTATTGGGGTTAATTTACTATGTTATGATAGGTTTAGGGCTGATAAGCATTGGTTTTATACAAAACCTGGGAATTTCGTGTGTTTTGTTTTCGGGAATTGGAGTTTGTACTCTATTACTGTTTGGCCATAAGAAGAATTAATTTTGAAACATTAAGTTTAGTGAAGATGATAAGAATAGTTAAGTTTCATCAAAGATGAAAAATGAAGCAGAATCATTTATGAAAACTTAATGTTTCAAATATTTTATAGTTTTACCCTTATTCTATTGTATAAAATTATACAGGGCTTCAAAGAATTTCGGGTATACTTCTATATGAGGCAGATGTCCTACATTATCAATCTCTACAAGCTTTGAACCGGCAATTTCATGCTGGGTTTTCTTTCCCAATTCCTGATACTGTCCCATTTTCGGCTGCAGCTCTTTAGGCGCCCTATCCTTTCCTATCGCGGTTCTGTCTCTTGTTCCAATGATCAGCAGTGTAGGAACTTTGATATTTTTAAATTCATAACATACCGGTTGGTTGTGGATCATATCCGTGGTAAGAGCTGCATCCCATGCTACCTGAGGATAATCTTTATGGAGTGTCCATCCTGCTATCAGGTCAAGCCAGGGCTGATATTCCTGTTTCCATTTGTTGTCATAATAGAATTTCAGCTGATAATTTTTATAAGTTTCCGCTGTATTTTTAAGTTCGGACTGATACGCCTGATCGATAGTCTGATAGGAAGCAAAAGTTTTATAATCTTCAAGTCCGATCGGGTTTTCAAGAATCAATTTTTGTACTTTCTCCGGATACAGCAGGGTAAATCTTGTGGCTACCATTCCTCCCATAGAATGTCCCAGGACGATAGCTTTATCAATCTTCAGTTCATCCAGAACGGCTTTTGTATTTTCTGCCAGCTGTGAAAAAGAAAATTGGTAAGCATGAGGCTTGGAAGATTTTCCGAATCCGATCTGATCAGGAATCACCACTCTGAATCCTTTAGCAGACAAATCTTTGGCTGTTCTCTCCCAATACACTCCATTAAAATTTTTCCCATGAAGAAGCATTATTGTTTTTCCATTGGGTTTTTGTGGCTGTACGTCCATGTAAGCCATTTTCAAATCTTCGCCCTGAGATTGTAAAGTAAGGAAATGAACTTCATAAGGATATTGATAATCAGAGAGCATTGCATCCAGGGGTTTTACCTGTGAGAATATAAAACCGGACACCGTCAATGTAAAAGCGGCCATTATATTTCTGAAACGTTTCATGAAACTTTTATTTTAAGGATTAAAATTAAAAAAACCGCTCCAAAAGGAACGGTTTTAAACTGTTATTTTTATTTAAATATTTTTTAAGACACTTCTGCCATCGAAACTTCTTTTTCTTTTTTTGAAGGTAAATTCATCAAAACAATAGCAAAAAGAATCAGTACAATCCCTGCCCATTGGATGAGAAATACTTTCTCTCCCAATAAAACAAAAGCCATCGTTACAGAAACCGGAAGTTCCAGCGACGAGACAATACTTCCCAATCCTAATCCAGCATTCGGGAACCCAATATTAAATAAAATAGGAGGAATGATGGTTCCAAAAAGAGCCAGTATAAATCCGTAAGTCAGGAATATTGAATAGTTAAATGGATGAATATGTTCTGTATTTTCTGTAAAATTTAAGTATAATGATTTTAAACCATCAGAATACATCGGTCCTATCTGGGCAAAGAATAAAAATGCAAAAACGATTACAGATCCACCCGCCAGCATAATGAAACTCTTCCTGAAAACCGGAAGATGGGTAGCCAGTGTATTGGAAGTGAACATCGTTAAGGTATACGAAGCCGCCGCCATCAATCCCCAAAAGACTCCATGCCAGTCCAGCTCTATCTCCATATTGATTAGATTAGTTGCCAGAACAGTTCCCAGCAGTACAATAACCACGGAAACTACTTTTCTTGCATTGGGTAGTTTTTTTGCGATAATACTTTCTACCACTACACTGAACCATACAGACTGCATCAACAGGACAATGGCAATTGAAACATTGATATATTGTACAGCGATATAATAAAATAAGCTGGTTCCTCCCAAAGAAGTTCCTGCAAGCAGCAGCATTCTTACTTCTTTAGAACTTGGTTTCGATAATTTCTGCTTTGAGGTTAGGGTCTGAATAAAATTAAGGATCAAAAGTCCTATCAAACCTAAAACGAATTGTGAGGTAGTCACTTCAGAAGTTGTGAAGCCATCATGATAAGCCATTTTCACAAAAGTGGCTAACATACCGTATATACTAGCTCCAATCCCTACAAATAAAACACCTTTTAGTATATTTTTCTTCTTCATAATTTTTTTAACAGCCTGCAAAGGTACAATATATAAATTAAATCAGTCGGAAGCGTTGCGGTGATAGATAAATATAATCGCCACAAGCAAGCTTGTGGCGATTATAAAATTGATTATAAGTAAATTATTTTTTAACCATTACTTTTGAAGCCGTTTCGAAACCAAGTCCTTTTATTTTAACCATATACGTTCCGTTTACCAGGTTGCTTGTAGAAATTGCTTTCTTAGCATCCGGTGAAATTTTATTTTCAGAAGAAACCAGCTTACCAGACATATCATAAAGCTCTACACTTACTTTTCCAAGGGTATTACTTGGGAATTTGATATAAAACTCGTCTTTAGCCGGGTTCGGATAGATAGAGATATTCTTATTTTTATCAGAATTCACTTCATTGGTAGCCAGTACACATTCTTCCGGTACATTAAAGTCCTGAACCTGATCATTAATGTTATTCTTAACTCCTGCTGATGCATTCAACCCTAAACCTCTTCTTGCAAAAACACCCCAGATCATACACTTATCCTGTCCCCCAGTAGTCGCTAGCTCAGCAGCTAATATTGCATTTCTTCCATCAATAAAACTAGGGTTACATCCCTGAAGTTTCAGAGCATCTGTTACCAGTTGTAATACTTTTCTGCTTCCGTTAGGAGTCGTAGATAATACATCCGAAGAATACCCATATTTTTCAACATATTTCCAGTGAAGATCCCATAACATGGTAGCCCAAACAAAACCAATAGAATGTACATCCGGAACCACTGATGTTCCATTATTGTATTCCATTCCGTTGGTACTTCCGTATGTATATCCGTTTATAGTAAGATCTGTTGTGTATTTTTTAGGTCTGATACCACCTCCTGTAATCGCCTGACCTAATGCATAAGTACCTGTACCTCTCGCTACAGTAGAGTTATCCCCAGCTTTATTCGTAAGCATTAAAGCGAAGAAATCAGACCATCCCTCACCCATTTGCTCTTTGCTCACATTGGCATTCAAACATGATGAACCCGAACCAGTCATTCTGTTTGATATTCCGTGGCCATATTCATGGATTACAATTCCGTTATCAAAACTTCCGTCTGGCGTCATGTTTCCTTTTAGAGTAACATTTACGTTTGTACTTGCAGCAAGCTGAGTTTTTATATATTCTCCTTCAGAATTAATAATAAGCACTGAAGGTATCGTAATTGTAGCATCTGAACCCGCCATATTTCCTAAAGTAGCTCCATTCGCTGCATTGTTATAAACTATAGCCGCTTTAGCTCCCGCATCCTGAAGATTTTTTACTTTAACAGCAAAAGCACATGTTCCTCTTTCAACCAAACCAATTTTATCTATCAAAGAACCTATCGGTAAAGCAGTACATCCATCTAAAACTGGAGATAACGCTACATCTCCGGTTATCCCATTCATTGGCACCGGCATACCAAACTGAGCTGTTCCTGCTCCTGGTGTACGGGAAACAGCAGCGGTTGGAGCATTATAGAAAAATATTCTACCTATAGATGACCAAAGGTACATCTGCATTCTAGGATTATTACCATCTGATGGTGAAGAGAAGTTAGCATTATTCAGTCCACTTCCATCCTGTGCTTCTGCATATACAGAGTCATCATTTACCCCTCCGTTTCCAAAGTTATTCTGCTGAAAGTTTTTTGCAGATTCTGTAAATCCAAACTGATAGAAAACATCATGAATTCTGTTGTTCAGATAAAATAAATTGGTGATGGCTGCATTTCTGTTGTTTACAGGAGCTTCATTGATATTAAAAGGAAAATTAAAATTCCTTGTTGCTCCTCCTTCCGCCGGAGTTCCTGTAAGATAGTCAGGAGCCGTTAAAGCTGTTCCTGCCACATCTTCATAAGCGAAAACGTTATTTCCTCGGGTAACGGTATAATGATTAGTCCCATCAGAATGCCATCCTTCAGGGGAAGCATTCAGAAGCCAAGGATTGGTAAGAATTGATCTTGAACCAAAAGTAGGCGCTTCGATTGGCAGCGGAAATACATTATAGGTTGCATTATCCGGTACAAGCAAAGGAATATTGTTTTGCACTATATTATTTTGAGGTCCAACTAATGTATTCTCAAAATGGTCAGCATGGCTATAATCAGCATCTGAACTATAGGCATCATGATGGAAGTTACAAGAGAGTGTCAGATTATGTTTTACCAGAATATTTCCGTTATTGGCATCCACTAAAATGTTCCAGTAATTTGGAGATTTTGGCTCCATTAAGGTATATTCATATGCCAAACGCAGATTCCCATTCTCATCATTGGTATATACCAGTCTTTGATTGGCGGATGTAGCTTTTTTCTGAGTCTTTTCAAGATATTCAAGAATCGTAAAATTAGCAATATCAGAATTTTTCAGATCTTCAGCTATCTTTTGAAGAGCGAAAGTCTTGTTGATTGCAGCTGTACCTGATGTAGTTGCAGTATAATCTTTTACAAAATTATCTGTATAATAAACAATTTTATTGTCTTTAATCAATGCTGTTCCTACGGAGCTATAGATGGGTAGGCCATTATATGTCTGTAAAAATTTAACAACATTACCATTCAATGATTTTGACGGATCTACATTATCAATGATGATACTATTAAGATCAGATTTTTTATATTCCCTTATTTTGTTTTGAGAAATATAATCTTTAATCAGCTTTTCATTATCCTGCCCAAACAATATTGTTGGAAACGCAGAAAATACAGCAAATAAAATAGGTAGAGCTTTATTTTTCATATCCATTATTAAAGCCGCTAATCTACAAATAATTCACAAATCTTTACTATTTTTTTTAATCAAAATTTAATAATAAATAAATACTAATATAAAATAAAACCTAAAATCATTTTACATATTTCTCAACACCGAGAATCCCACCAGGGATTTATGCCTATCACATTATATTTAAAGCACTTCTAGCTATTTTTTATTTAAATATTTCACCAAACGAATCATTTATTATTAAATCTTTTAATGAATATAAACCTCATTTTTTTCAACTTATAATATCTTAAAAAGCTATCCTATTATAATTTAGGTTACTATATCATTGTCATTCTGACGAAGGAAGAATCTCATATATGGCTTAGATTCTTCATTTCACTTCGTTACATTCAGAATGACATTAAGATATCAAGATTAGTGTAAAATCTTATATAATTACCATCATTTATTTATAAAATTGTACATTCTTACATATAGGTACAAAAAAAGCCGCTCAAACGAGCGGCTCCTTATTTATGAATGGTTCAAAGATTATTTACCTTCTTCCATTTTTCTTTTCAACTCTGCTAATGCATCGATGTCTCCAAGTGTAGATCTTTCTTCATTGTTAGAAGAACTTACGTTTCTAGAAGAAGCTTCTTTTACGTTTTTCTTTTCTTCGTCTCTGAAAGTACCTGTGTGAGATACTACTACTCTCTTGAATTCTTTGTTGAATTCGATTACTTTGAATTGAGCATCTTCACCTTTTTTGATTTTAGATCCATCTTCTTTCTCTAATAATCTTGAAGGACAGAATGCTTCTACTTCAGCATCTTCGAATTGAACAGAAGCTCCTTTATCGTGAACTTCTACTGCTTTACCAGCGTGGATAGTTCCTTCAGCATATTTAGTTTCGAATTTATCCCATGGGTTTTCAGTCAATTGCTTGTGACCTAGAGATAATCTTCTAGCTTGGATATCTAATTCAAGAACTACAACATTCAATTTATCACCTACTGCACAGAACTCAGATGGGTGCTTGATTTTCTTAGTCCAAGAAAGATCAGAGATGTAGATTAATCCGTCGATACCTTCTTCTAACTCTACGAATACACCAAAGTTAGTGAAGTTTCTTACAGTTCCTACATGCTGAGATCCTACAGGATACTTAGTTTCGATGTTTTCCCATGGATCTTTAGACAATTGCTTGATACCAAGAGAAATTTTTCTTTCTTCTCTATCTAAAGTTAATACTTCAGCTTCTACTTCATCACCTACTTTCACAAAGTCACCAGCAGATCTTAAGTGAGTAGACCAAGACATTTCAGAAACGTGGATTAATCCTTCTACACCTGGAGCGATCTCAACGAATGCACCATAGTCAGCAAGAACTACTACTTTTCCTTTTACTTTGTCTCCAACTTTCATGTCAGCAGAAAGAGCATCCCAAGGATGAGCTTCTAATTGCTTCATACCTAATTGGATTCTTGTTTTCTCATCATCAAAATCAAGGATTACAACTTTTACAGTTTGTCCGTCCTCTAGGATTTCAGATGGGTGGTTCACTCTAGACCAAGAAAGGTCTGTAATGTGGATCAATCCATCAACACCTCCTAAGTCAATGAATACACCGTAAGAAGTAATGTTCTTAACAGTACCTTCAAGAACCTGACCTTTTTCAAGTTGAGCGATGATTTCTTTTTTCTGACCTTCGATATCTGCTTCGATCAATGCTTTGTGAGATACAACTACGTTTTTGAACTCAGGGTTGATTTTCACAACTTTGAACTCCATAGTTTTTCCTACGAACTGATCGTAATCTTTAATTGGCTTAACGTCAATTTGAGAACCAGGTAAGAATGCTTCGATTCCGTGTACGTCAACGATCATACCACCTTTAGTTCTAGATTTAACAAAACCGTTAACGATTTCTCCAGTTTCGTGAAGTTCGTTTACTTTATCCCAAGCTTTAAGCGTTCTAGCTTTTCTGTGAGATAATTGTAACTGACCAGTTTTGTCTTCTCTTTTGTCAACCATTACTTCTACCTCATCACCTACTTTTAGGCCTTGGTTGTAACGGAATTCGTTAAGAGAAATAACACCTTCAGATTTGAAGTTGATGTCTACGATAGCTTCTTTGTCAGTTAATCTTACTACTCTACCAACTAAAACGTCATTGTCGTTTAGGCTGTTAAGAGATCCGTTGTAGATTTCTTCTAAGTCGCTTTTTTCTTTTCTCGCATCTGCATCAAGACCTGATTCGAATGAATCCCAATCAAATTGTTCTGGTGCTACGTTTTGGTTTAAAATAACCTCTGCTGAATTTGTCTCTTTTGACATTTTCTAATAAAAATTTGTATTCCTTCTTTTTTAACGGTTTGAATAAATGCGGATTAAAAAATACGGAAGTAATTAATTGTAAGTAATTTACCCATCAAACCTTTTCGCCACAAAAGTGGGTGCAAAGATATGAATTTTATTTAAAACAAACAATAGGTTTTCTTTCACAAATACATCCAATAAATAACTGATTGTCAATATATATTTATTAAAAGAAGCAAGAACCGGGAATCAAGGGCTAAGATACTGAACAACCGGCATCCGGTTTTAGGCTTTAATTTTTGAGGAGCTGTGTCTCATTTATTTAGATTATCCATTCTTTAACGGAATATAAATTCATCAGCATATGATTTAACAAAAATATATTTCATTAATCAAAAGATCAATATCTATGAAAACTTTATTATGCAAAAATATTTCCTTTTAATTTTAATCAGTTTGTCAGGGTGTATAGCTACCATGAAAGCCTGTACCATATTCTCATGCTCCAGAGGAGGTGAAGTATTTGCAGCGGCCAATGAGGATGACACGACACCTTTCACCAGGATCTGGTATAATCCTAGTACCAAAGACCGCTATGCCTCTGTTTGTTTCGGAGCACCGGACATGCAGATAGCAGCAGCAATGAATGAGCATGGGTTATTCTTTGATTATACAGCAGCTAATTATGACCTTAGTAAATTGAACCTTACCAATCCTTATCCGGGAGATATTATGTGGGAAGTGCTTGGAAAATGTAAAACCGTAAAAGAAGCCATGGTTATATTAAAAAAGTATGATTATGTCTCATCTTCTAAAGTTTTAATAGCAGATAAAGAAGGTAATTCTATTATGGTAAATCCGAAAGGGATTGTTGAAAAAACAGGCGAATTTCAAGTGAATGCAAACTGCAATATGATCAACGGAAAACTATCCTGCTTAAGACCGGAAATGGCAACTGAAATGCTTTCTGCTTCAAAAGAAAATAATGTAGAGTTTTTAAAGAAAATCCTGGACAAAACGCATCAGGAAGGAGACCTAAACACATTATACTCTGCCATCTATGATCTGAAAAAAGGAATCATTTACGTTTATCTTTTCCACGACTACAATACAGTTTATACCATTGATTTGAAATCTGAACTCAAGAAAGGATACAAAGTAGAAAATCTTGCCGACCATTTTCCCGTTTCATTTGCATATGAAAATTTCTCAAAGAACCATTCTTTATACCTTAAAGAATCTATTTTCCAGGAAATGAAAGATAAAGGTATAGATACAACCATTGATCACTATATCGCAGAAAGTGAGAAATTATCGCCAAAAAATGAAAAGTTAAATTCCGCTATGTTGGAGGCAGCCTTACAACTCATCAAATATTCATGGAACGAACATGATAATGGCAGTGAATGGGGCTATTGGTTCAGTAAACCTCAGGGATATGATATAAAGAAGTATAAAGACAACAGATTGGCCTCTGCTGAAAAACTGCTGAACTATTTATCTGCTCACGAAAATAAAGATCTTAAGCTGCGGAATTTCATGTACGAAATATCAGGCTATATAAATCTTGTGCAGGGAAATACTAAAATAGGGAAAGAATTTTATGCCAAATCAATCAGCAATCCTGAGGAAGCATATCCAGTGACTTTGACAAGAGGAAATGAAATAATGAAGCGACTAAACAAATAGATTATTTCATTTAACCATTCCTTTATTCTAAATTTGCATCATGGAATTAGAATCAATTTATCAAAAACTGCAGATTCAAGACATGAATCAAATGCAGAAATCTACTTATAAAGCGTCTGAAAATAATACAGACATTGTTTTACTCTCTCCTACAGGATCTGGAAAGACTCTTGCTTTTTTATTCCCCGTTCTTCGGGATCTGAAAAAAAATGTTCAGGGAGTTCAGGCTTTGATATTGGTTCCAGCCAGAGAACTTGCTTTACAGATTGAGCAGGTTTTCAAAGCTATGGGAACAGATTTTAAAGTTTCTGTTTGCTATGGCGGGCATGATAAAAAAATAGAGGTTAATAATTTAATAGAAGCCCCAGCTGTATTGATCGGAACTCCGGGAAGAGTGGCCTATCATCTAAGGAATGATAATTTTGATCCGAAAACGATAAAAACACTGGTTCTTGATGAATTTGATAAGGCTCTGGAACTAGGCTTCCATGATGATATGGAATTTATCATTAATTCATTGAAAGGTACTTCCCAAAGGCTTCTAACCTCAGCAACTGAGATGGACGAAATTCCTGCGTTCACAGGGTTAAAAGATGAAAAAGTAATTAGTTTCCTTAAAGAAAACGAAGTAAAACCGGATATTCAATTAAGAAAAGTAATGACTATTTCTGAGGAAAAACTGGATACTCTTTTCAATCTGATTTGTAAAATCGGAAATAAGAGAACCCTGATCTTCTGTAATCACCGTGAGGCTGTAGACCGTATCTCTGAGCTTCTTCATCAGATGGGAATCGACAGGGAAACCTTCCATGGTGGTATGGAACAGGATGAAAGAGAACGTGCTCTGCTTAAATTCAGAAATGATTCTGCAAGAATCCTTATTACAACAGATCTGGCAGCCCGTGGACTTGATATTCCTGAGATAGAATCTATTGTTCATTACCAATTGCCTCCCAAAGAAGATGCCTTTATCCACAGAAACGGACGTACCGCAAGAATGAATGCCAAAGGTTTTGTATATCTGATTATGACAGAGGATGAAAACTTCCCGTTCATTAAAAATAATACGCCCGAAGAAAGTGTTGCCGGATTCACCAAAGTTCCGCAAAAAACACCTTTCCAGACGGTTTACATCAGTGCAGGAAAAAAAGACAAAGTCAATAAAGTGGATATTGTAGGCTACTTACTCAAAAAAGGACAGCTGCAAAAAGAAGATGTCGGGATTATCGAAGTAAAAGACACCACATCCTATGTTGCTGTTTCAAGAAGTAAAGTAAATACTCTTTTAAAAACACTTCAGAACGAAAAACTAAAAGGTAAAAAAGTAAAAATGGAAGTGGCTTATTAAGCTTTAAAGCCACAACAATTTCAAAGACATAGCATTGAAGCATTCGAAAATCCTACTCCTTTGATGGGGTGGCTTCAATACCAAAACAAAAAATAGCTCTGAAGTTTTTATGAACTTCAGAGCTATTTTAGTATAAAGAAATATCGATATATTATTTTATTCCTCTTACTCTGGTAGGGAAAGTATACACAGATTTTGAAGCGGTAATGAAGAGTATATCATTGTTTTTCCCTCCAAAGGTTACATTGGAAGTCCATTTTTCAGGAATAGAAATATGGTAAATCTTCTTTCCCAGACGGTTAAAAACATGTACCCCATCTCCTGTTAAATAAAGATTTCCATGCTTATCAAGCTCCATTCCGTCTGAACCCATTTCGCAGAAAAGCTTTTTCTCAGACAGTTTTCCATCACTTAATATATCATACACATATGTTTTTCCGGCATCAATATCTGAAAGGTATAATTTCTTCAATTTTTCACTTCCTACAATCCCGTTAGGCTGTGTAAATGTATCCAGCTTGGTTACTTTGCCTTCTTTATTTCTGTAGTAAAGACTTTTATGTGAAAGTTCCTGTTTAAAACCAATCCAATAATTTCTTTCATACAGAGGATCTGTAAAATACATTCCTCCAACAGCATCATTCCAGACATCATTCGGCCCATTCAGTCGTTTTCCTTCAAAACCTTTGAGCAGAACTTCTACTTTTTTATCTTTTGAGATCTTCCAGATCTCTCCCTGGTCATCCGAACAGGTAATTAAATATCCGTCTTTGTCAAAGTGTGTTCCGTTTGCTCTTCCCGTCTTATCTAAAAATTCTATGATCTGATTGGTTTTCCAGCTCCAATAATATATTTTATCGTTGGGTTGGTCGGTAAAATAGACATTCCCCTCTTGATCTGTTGATGGCCCTTCTGTGAAACTGAACTTGTCAGAAACCATTTCCGGCTTTACTCCTTCATAAAACATTTTACTATAATTTACTGATTGACAGTTTACCAATGCGAAAACCAAACCAATCATGCTTATTTTAAATATATTCTTCATGCTTCACTTTTAAAGCTGCAATTTACAATATGACCAACAGGTTTCAAAATATTTTCTCGTTTTGATACAATAAAAACTACAAATACAAAATGTCTCAATTGTCCTATTTTGGAAGTAGATCATATTAGTAGTAAAAGGATATAATTCGGAGCTTTGCAATAACAAGATCAATCACTTTTTTTTCATGAAAAAATCATTCTGAGAATAGAGATAGATCTGGATGAAAATAGCACAAAAATACTTTTATAGCATACAACAATGAGCGTAGAGTCCAACAACATCAAGTCCTTGGAAATTGAAAATGAAGATTTCAGAAATTCAGTGGGAACCATGGATGAAACCGGAAAGAGAAAGTGGATTTTCCCAAGAAAGCCTAAAGGAAAGTATACCAATTACAGGAATTATACCAGTTACGTTCTCCTTGCTTTATTTTTCGGATTGCCTTTTGTAACCATCAACAATAATCCTTTTCTTCTCATTAATGTCATTGACGGGAAATTCTTTATCGTTGGGCAGTCATTTTACCTGCAGGACTTTTTCATTCTTGCCTTAGGGGCAGTAACATCTGTCATTTTCGTAATGCTGTTTACCGTGGTTTTCGGAAGGATATTCTGTGGCTGGCTGTGCCCTCAAACCCTTTTTATGGAAATGATTTTCCGCAAAATAGAATACTGGATCGAAGGAGACCGAAATAAGCAGATGAAGCTCGACAGACAGGAATGGGATGCAGAGAAAATCCGAAAAAGGCTGACGAAATGGTCCGTTTTCCTTTTAATTTCACTTATCATTTCTCACTTTATGTTCATGTATATCGTGGGATATAAAGAGGTTTTCCGTATTATGAGTGAGGGCCCTGAAGGAAACTCATTGAAGTTTACCGCTATGATATTTTTTACAATGACCTTCTATTTTGTTTTTGCATGGCTTCGTGAGCAGGTTTGTACTTTAGTATGCCCTTATGGAAGGCTTCAAGGAGTATTGATTGACAAACAGACGATCAATGTCTATTATGATTTTAAAAGAGGGGAAGGCCGTTCAAAATGGAGAAATAATGAAGATAGAAAAGCGGCAGGAAAAGGAGATTGTATCGACTGTAATCAATGTGTGGTAGTATGTCCTACAGGAATTGACATCAGACACGGACAGCAACTGGAGTGTGTGAACTGTACAGCATGTATCGACGCATGTGATGAGGTAATGGAAAAAGTTGGCTTACCTAAAGGGCTGGTTCGTTATGCTACAGAATCAGAAATTGAAAACGGTGAAACGTTCAAATTTACTCCAAGAATGAAAGCTACCACTATTATTCTGGCATTATTGATAGGATTCCTTGGATTCTTAATGTATGATCGTGGTTCTATGGAAGCCAAATTCATCAAACCAGCAGGTTCTACATTTTTCGTTAAAAATGGTAAAATCACCAATACTTTTATCTATACCCTTCTGAATAAATCGAATGAAAAGAAGACCCTGAACATCAAAGTGATCACTCCAACAAATGCTGAAATCACTTATTTCGGTTCTGAAACAATCATCTTGAAAGGCGACCAGATCCTGAAAGGAAACATTAATATTTCTTTCCCTGAAGAAGACATTAAGCTCTCCAAACAAAATATGGTTATCGGTGTTTTCGATGAGAAAGGAAAACTGGAAGATTCGTTTGAGACTACTTTTGAAGGACCGTTTAAATTAGCTCTTTAGGTTGCAGATAATGGGTGATAGGTTGCAGGTTATAGATATTAGGTAGCAGGGATTAGGGATTAGGGATTAGGGATTAGGGATTAGGAAAAGTAGTTGATATTCTCATCATTCCCCTCCTCCGGAGGGGTGGCGAAAATTCAAAGAATTTTTGACGGGGGTGGTTTACAATAATCTCGCTCTCATTCTATTATCCTGATAAACTTTGAATTTTAAACTCATTACGCCTTATATTTCCTCATAAACTGAGTGGGAGTCATTCCGGAGCTTTTCCGGAAGACTCTTACAAAGTAAGAATATTCTTCATATCCCAGCCTGAAAGCAATTTCAACCAGGCTTTCATCCAGGTACATCAACATTCTTTTGGCTTCCAATACAACTCTTTCCGTAATAACATCAGTAGCTGTTTTTTGAACAACAGTCTGTACGATTCTGTTCAGATGCTTAGATGAAATCCCCAATAAGGAAGAATAATAAGCAATGGATTTATGAGAGGTGAAATCTTGTTCAATCAGGTTTTCAAAATCCTGATAATGTTTAAAATAAGAAAGTCCGGCAGCAGAAGCCAAGGGATCAAAATCCCTGGAAAACAATCTCGTAGCATTGATGAAAATCTGTGACATGAGTGACAGAATAAGGCCTTCTTTCATCAAATTTTTAGCCTGGTGCTCTTTCTCAAGTTCCTGAAATAATTTAATATTTTTCTTTACCTCCAAAGGATCCAGCTGAAGTTTTCTGGGAAAAGATACCGATCCAAAAAAGGGAAAATTCTTGAGCTTCTGATTTACATAATGCATTTCATAAAACTCTTGGGAACAAAAGAAAATATAGCCTTCTATATCTTCCGAAAGCTCCCAGCTATGAATCTGCCCGGGTGACAAAAAAAAGAGACTTCCTTCGGAAACTTCATATTTCTGAAAGTCGATCTCATGCACGCCTACTCCTTTGGTAAAAAGCACAGTTGCATAGAAATCATGTCTGTGAGGCTTTTCTATGTGACGATGTCCCACCACCAAATGATTCTTCATCGTGTTAAAATAAAAATCTGAAGTATTTTTACCTGCCTGGAAAAGATTGATATGAAGAACTGAGATTGGATTCATCACTTATATTTATATGCATCGTAAGGATCCACAAATTTAGACAAAAAAAGGACCGGTAGAGACCGATCCTTATTATCTTGTTATAACTAAGCTGTTTATTTTATGATGAGCTTGCTGTTATAAACTCCTTTTGAAGAATTGATGCTGATCACATATACTCCTTTAGGTACATTTACATTAAACTCTTTTGTATTATTCCCCTCGCTCTTATACGCTGAAGAATAGATTAATCTTCCACTCGAATCAAACATATTTACTTTAACATCTCCTTTTATATTTTGAGATTTAATAAAGAAATTACCATCACTTGGATTAGGATAAATCTTAATATCATCTGCCAATGGAGAATTGGTTTCTTTGATTCCTAATGATTGTGTCTGGCGGGTACATACCTGAAGTGTCCATCCATTGATCGTTCCTATATCTCCTGTATAGTTATCGGAAGCGAATAATTTCCACTGCCCCTGTGCAGGATGCCCTACAAAAATACCCAATGATTCGTTAGATTTTACCTCCCCCTGAATTGGAGTAGCACAAGCGACAGCAATTCCAGTATCACTGAATGTTGCCGTTATATTATCCTGAGAACCGCATTGTCTGTGCCATATCAAAGCAGAAGTTCCCAGAGGCCCTTCTATTCCCAAAGAAACATCACTTACATAGGTATGGGTAACGGAAGGAGTCACTTTAATTTTTGTAATGATTCCCGTATTATTAACGGTCATAGGTGCTGAAACCATAGGCGATGCAATAGCAGCATCTCCTCCAGGACCATCCGTAATAGGAACTGCCGGACCTCCATACGTATAGGTAGTACAGTTTTCCCCTTCTACTGAGTAATCAATCACAAAGCTAGGGCTTACCGCATAATAGATATTCCCTACAGCTTCTACCAAAATATAGGCATTCGTAGCAGTAGATCCTGCCGGAATTGTAACCTGCTCACTTCCATCGTTAGCAGTGTTAGCAGCAATAGTAGTAAAAGTCAGCCCTCCATCTGTAGACAGTTTAATATTTACATTAGCCGTGCTTACAGGAGCTTGGGTTGTATTGGCTACATCCCAAGTTACATTGACTGCTGATCCCGAAGAAGCAGACTGTCCAAATGCAGGAGCAGTCACTTTAAACGGCCCGGAAGCATTATTTACCGTGATCATCATTGCGTCTTTGCTGGTTTGAGGTGCAGCAATACTGTTATTTCTCACAGTCAGTGCGAAATTAAGATTTCTTCCTACTCCTGAAACAGTTTCCCATTTTGTAGTAAGAACACCTGCTAATACTTTATTGAAATCCGGGAAATATCTTACCGGAGTGTTTACAGGGCTTATGGATCTGAAGGTAGGACCCGTTGGCTTGTTCAGATAAGGAATAGAATTGTTTCCTGTCTGAGCTGAACCTGAATCCATTTGCTCCCATGTATAGGTATAAGGTGCTGTGTTGGCATCTGTAGAAGTTCCTTTAAGTACAAATGCAGTAGATTTTGGAATCACATAATCTGCTCCTGCATTAATGGATGGAGCGGGATTTGCAAAAGGAGTGTTTGTACCACAGGCCACACTGTTTATATTGTTTTTAATCTCTTGTACACTAAATCCATGAAAATAATCATTGGAATTAAACTGTACGTCATAGTTACTTGTAATTCCGGTATAAGCCATAATGGTAGAACCACTACCCGGCTCCACCAGTGATGCCAGATTACCTGATGCAGTACTGTAGCTGAATGTATGGTTAGCTCCTAACTGATGTCCCATTTCATGAGCCACATAATCAATGTCAAAATTATCTCCTTCCGGATAATTACTTGCAGTCCATCCCATTGCTTTAGTAGCATCATCACAGATATCCCCTGGCGCATATCCGTTTCCGTCTTCACGATCAAAAATATGTCCCATATCATAATTGGCAGCCCCAATAAGATTGGTAATGGCCGTCTGACCTGCCTGGTTTTGTTCTCCAGATGCAGTATAAGGATAACCAGGTGCAGCCGAATTAACATAAATTACGGCATCATTATTCGCTACCAGATTAAAATGAAGGGAAAGATCTTTTTCAAAAACACCGTTCAAACGTGTCAATGTTGTATTCATTGCTGCTAAAACAACAGCTTTCTTTTGTGCGTCTGTTGCTCCAGAAGGTGTTCCTGCTGCCGTAAGATGATACTGTGCATATTCATTTGTACAGGTAATAGCAAGTCTGAAAACATTAAAACCTGCCATTTTTTTATTGACAGCACTGTTTTTTTTTCCAGAATTTTTATTTTCCGGCTTGTTGGGTGTATCACACTCAAAAGGCTCTTTTTCCTGTCCTCTTCTCGAATTGGAATCAAAAACGGCATATACAGCTCTGTCTTCAGTATAGGGTTCAATAAACTCAGAGGTTCCGGATCTGGTTATCATGGAAGAAAAACCAACTGGAGAAAGACTGAATCTTACATATACAGAAGGATCTTCCAATCCTGTTCCTACATAAGATCTGATATCCGGAAATTTCGCCTGTAATTCAGGAGCCATGTTTGAGTATTCCCAAACCTGAAATTTTTCCAGCTTTCCATTGGCTGCGGGAAGGGAAATGACCACTCCTTTTTCGCTTGAAAAACGAACTGGAGCATTTTTCAATGTCTGTTTGAGTTGATCTGCATTTAACGCATACAACCCGGAAAATTCTAATTTTTCCTGTGATTTTTTAACTTTCTGAGACCTGACCTCAGTTCTTGTCCACTGTGAAAACCCTAGAAAAGGGATCATCAGTGAGAAAATAAAGAAATAATGTTTCATATCATTCTAATTTGGGTTTAAGTTCGTCTAAGATATTAAAAAATCAGATTTATTTCAATTTTTTTCACGCATTTATGAATAAAAATATTTATATATAGCAATGAAAGTCATACCGCACTTTTTACAATATATTTGGGTGAAACTTTAAAAAATTTTTATCTTTGAGGTTTAGGAGTTGTAAAATGAAAATAAATTTACCTGATAAACTGTATTATTCTATAGGAGAAGTAGCTAAAGCATTCGATGTAAACACTTCATTAATACGTTACTGGGAACAGGAATTCCCTATTATCAAGCCTAAAAAAAACAGAAAAGGTAACCGATATTTCACTCCTGAAGACATCAAAAACCTTCAGATGATCTATCACCTGGTAAAAGAAAAAGGATACACTCTGGACGGAGCCCGTATCGCTTTGACCACCAACAGTAAAATTTCCGAAACGATCACTCTCATCGACCGCCTGGAATTTGTAAAAGCTGAATTGATCAAGCTGAAAGAATCTTTGGGAGAAAGAGATGATGAATAAGCTTTTTTTAAAATATAAAGAACTCCGCTGCAATTAATTGCAGCGGAGTTCTTATTTATAGCCTCCAAGATTTATAAATTACGGAATTGCGTTGTATGAACGTATGTTGAAAGAATAAGGATGAAATGATGAGCAGACTGGAAAAGTTGTTTGAAAAGTAAGAGATAAAAACCACTGCTGGAGCAGTGGCTTTTATTGTATTTATGGACACGAGCGAGACGCTCGCCTTTACTTTGTACTTGTCAAAAGGGAGTAAATTTATTAAAAGAAAGCAGGGGTGAACTTGGACGCTCGCTAAGTAAGACTCTTCTGGCGCATTAGTCCTCTGCTTCCTTTTTGAATTTTGTTGAATAACTTTAGATAGAATGATAGACTTCAAGGTCTAATAAAGGCTTTAAAGAATTCAACACTTTTGTTTAATCACAATACTAAGTTATGGAAAATTATCACAATTACATTGGGATTGATG
>NZ_PPEG02000029.1 GCF_002899945.2 Chryseobacterium viscerum | reverse complement strand
TAGTGAAGCCATATGAAGAATTGATTTCATTTTTTTATCTGCAAAATGACTTACTCTACTTTTGCCCCTTAAAGAAGTACCTGAGGAATATTCAAAAGGAACAATACCAGAATAACAAGCAAATTTTCTCCAGTTTTTAAAATTCTTAAATCCTTTTGTAGCGAGCAAAAGATACAATGCAGTAACTTCTCCAATCCCTGGAACCGATATCAATAGTTCCTTCTGATGATTAAGCATTTCATTTGCTTTAATGATTTCCCGAATACGGATTTCTATGGTAAGTTGTATTTTTTTTAGAAAATTAAGTGTCCTCTTATTGATTACCTCAGTCTGTTTAAATACCTCTTTTGGTAGAAATCTTTTGTTTTCAGCTGTTGCACTAAAGTTTTTGATTGCTGCCACTGTTTTTTCACGTTCAGCATAAAGCAACTTTAAGCTAAGGATATCTGCTTCTGGAACCTTTGTGAGTTTAATTTTATCAATATTTCTAAATGCATACATAGCAATATCTTTGGCGTCAGCCTTATCAGATTTTCCCCTACATATCCCTTTTGATTGTTTGATTTCCAAAGGTGGACATTCTGCAAAGTCAACGCTCAATTCAGAGAGAATCAAGCTAAGGTTCATAGAATATACCCCTGTATTTTCATAACAAAATAAGGTGTCTTGGAGACAAATATCAGCTTTCTTTAATCCCTTCAACAGCATATTAATTCCTTTCTTATCATTAGTAATTCTTCCTTGATCAAGAAGTCTAGCTGTACTATCAATAATTTGATAGTCTAATGTATCCTTTGATACATCAATCCCAATGTAATTGTGATAATTTTCCATAACTTAGTATTGTGATTAAACAAAAGTGTTGAATTCTTTAAAGCCTTTATTAGACCTTGAAGTCTATCATTCTATCTAAAGTTATTCAACAAA
>NZ_PPEG02000028.1 GCF_002899945.2 Chryseobacterium viscerum | reverse complement strand
GTGCCTTTGCGGTGACATATTCGGGTTCATATACAGCTGGTAATTCAGCGACTAACCAGGGCAGAGGCCGAACGTTTGTGTGGACAGGAACAACGTGGGCAAATATTGGGATATAGATAAATAAAAACATAATACTATAGATACTATAGATATGAAAAAAAAATATACAACAGCAGTAACGATTCTGGCTTTTCTTCTGGTGTCTTCCGGAGTTAGCGGTCAGATTATGACCAATGGTTCAATCGGCTCCGGGGTTACGGGTTCGAATGTATTATTGGATGGTAGTACCGCTTTCAGTACTGAAAGCGGCTCGGGAGCGTATGTTGGCAAGGGTATTGTTATACCATCGGTTGATCTTGTAAATTTCGAGTTTGATCTGACTTTATGTGACGGGGTTACATTTCCGACGTATTTTGATGGGATGATCGTGTATAATAATGCATGGGGTAATAGCTTAACGACAGGCAACAGGTCTTCTAAGAGTACTGTGTTGTCTCCTGGCTATTATTACTTTTCGAATCCCAACGGCTCAATCAATGGGAGTGTTGCTATGGGCGAATGGAAGGGTATAGGGGAAGGATTGACGTCTTTTTCATGGTATAATGCTTTGTTGCATCAGCCAGCAACTTCTAATGTTCAGGATATTTATCAAAAAGGAAAAGTGGGAATCTACACGGATTCTCCTAAAGCGACGTTGGATGTTTCAGCAGGGAAGTCTGATGGGAGTACAGCAGAGGGTATTATTGCCCCGAGGCTTCGTGGCGATGATATTAAGTTATCTGATTCGAAGTATGGATCAGACCAGAGGGGAGCGATAGTCTATGCTACTAGTGCTGTTGGTTCCGCTACTGCTAAAACCATTAATATCACATCAGCTGGGTATTATTATTTTGACGGGGGGATTTGGCAGCGGTTTGGTTCCGGTTTGGGATATACAGGTTCCGGTTCTATTACGTTGAATGGGAGCAGTTTTGAGCGTGCAGCCTTGACGGGAGATATTACTTCTGGAGCTAATTCGAATACCACGACGATATCGGATAATGCAGTCACCTCTGCAAAGATTCTGGATGGGAGCA
>NZ_PPEG02000027.1 GCF_002899945.2 Chryseobacterium viscerum | reverse complement strand
GACCAAATGTTTTTGAAGAAAATTTTAAAGTTTTTTAAGTAACCTTAATCCCTCTTCTCATCACCTAATCTTCCACTCCTGCGCTCCCTTAATTGGGACTGCAAAGATAAGAACTTTATTTGAACTCGCAACTTTTTAAATGAAAAATGTTGAAGTTTTTTTTGCTCTTCCCTTTTGAAGTTTCTTATTGTTTCTGCTTATCTAAAAGCTCTTCTGCGCTACTGAATGTCTCTCGTTTTTCAGTGGGGCAAAGATAGAAACTTAACACACACCACGCAACTTTATTTAACATAAATATACGCATAGTGGAAAACTATTATTGTAATTAACTAACAGCCATTGATTTAATTACATTATAGAGTTATCCACAATGAGCAGTTATCACTCCATATTATTACATTATAGTATATGAGTTCAATGTTCTTTTATTAAACTCGCTTAAATCCCCTCAGAAAATAGTATTAATATCGAGCAGATTCCCCAGACTTTCTCAGAGTAGTTTAGATTTCTACAAAATTGATGTTATTGGGAATGGTAAAAAATAATAGTAATTGTAATTTGTATATGTAATAAAGAATCAGGAATAGATAATTAAATTTAGAATCACTCATCAAGTATTTATAATATGTTAAGGAGTATTTTAAATCTAATTAATCTGGAAATAATATGGTTAATCGACCTTATGGAAGTCTAAATATGATTTAGACTTCTCTACGGGATGACAACTTTAGCGTATGCTAACAGATTGCAATGATCATAAGCAGTATAAAGGCTTAAATAAGATAAAGAATCTTCATCCCGCTATCCATTCATACTCCTCACGCCAGCGCGCACCTACACTCAAACCCACCAACTCTCCAACTCAAGCTGCGGGGTAACCATTACTATCGGGGCTAAAAGGAAGAGAATTATGAATTATGAATTATAAGTTATCAGATTCGAGATCCGAGTTTCGGGGTTCGGGATGCGATTGATCAGCTTTGATTATTCTCCATTTATGATATTCAAGAGGAGCGGGCTATAATCCTGAGCTTAGTCGAAGGGAACCGTTCTGGTCAAAAAATCCATTTCTATCTGGCTTTAGCCAAAACTTATCATCGGAAAATCCTATTAACCGAAGAAAATAAATTAATAATAATAATGATACTCAATTAAAGATTGAAAGATAGGTAACCAGGAATGAGGAATGAGCTGGAAAACAGAAGATAATAGGAGGATTGGATGTTACTATAATAACGATCTGTTTGCTTATTTGCTGTAGGTATATAACAACAAAAAAGTCCTTTATCGTATGATAAAGGACTTTTTAAAAATAAAATAAAAACTGGCGGCGGCCTACTCTCCCGCGTTAGCAGTACCATCGGCGCTGGTGGGCTTAACTTCTGTGTTCGGAAT
>NZ_PPEG02000026.1 GCF_002899945.2 Chryseobacterium viscerum | reverse complement strand
TTTCTCATATAAAAAATAGAATTAATTTTTATTTACCTTGACATCCTTATTCTTTACTCCGAAATTTTCTATATAAAAGCTATCCTGACAGATATACAATCTCCTAATGAACAATTCAGCAGAAAAAGACATCTGCAATTTTGCAAAACATAAGCTTTAGTCCTTGAGACAAGAGCAAAAAGATTCATAAGACAATTCCTTTCAGTATATCTCAACAGACTCAATACAAGAAACTAAAGTTTAATCTTTGATACAACGAATAGAGGAGGTTTCTGAACGATAAATATAACCTATATTAGAAGAAGCCCAGGTTGCAGAATTACTGCTATTTACCGAATTAATCCAATAGAAACCCGTTAACCCAATACTAAAAAAGGAGCCCAAATTCTGACGACGACCAGCAGCAGAAAATCTTAAAACTGAACTTGCAGCAGTAGCAGGATTGGTGATTCCAGCTGCAGTCGCTAAGGTATTAAACTCTGTGTTCGTAGGTACTCTAAAACCTGACGGACATGGGTTGTTAGCACTTGAAGCACTTGCCCAAAGCGTGTCATCTTGTGTTGTTCTCCAATCAAAGGGTGATGCACCATTAGTAATAAATAAAGCGTCAGTTGGAGTATTGTTTAAAGTGGACGTTGTACCATTTACGGCGGTTCCTAAGGTCCCACCAGTCCATGTAATTAATTCATGTCCATCAGGTTTCCTTCCCCATTGGAAGAAGCTTCCGTATGCTAAATAATCGGTAGAACTCGTAGCTTGTTGTGCCGGATCAAAACTGGCGTGATTGATATTAGCATAATGAGCCCCTAAATTGTTGTTTAACCAAACTTTTCCATCTTCTGCAACAATCGGTAAATACAACATCATATGGGTTGCACTATTGCCGGTATTATCAGCAACACCAAACATCCTGTCCGGAATCCCTGCAATGTCTCTTACACTATAGCTCGTGGTATTCCCAGCATTATTATAAGGGTACGTAAACTGCCCCATTAACACACCCAATGCATCATTACCAATACCGGAATTAACATCCAGCTTTTTAGCATTTAATGTACCACCAATAGATTTGATGGTTGCAGTAATAGATTTGGTTCCCGAAGTGTAAGCCTGTGATGCCCAAGATAGCGTTAGATTTCTGCTGATACCATCTTCGGTCATATCTGCAGGTATGGTAATTGTAGTAGAATAAGCTGGTAAAGTACCACTGCCTGTAGCCGTTACGGGTATGGTAATCGTTACACCTGATGGAGTAATAGTTCCCTGTACATTGACTGTTACCACTTCGTTGGATCCATCAGCTGCCTGTGTATTGGTCGTTGCTGCTCCTGTTGGTACTGTATAAGGAAGGTAATCCTTGTCATACACGGAGGCTATCATATACTTCCGGTTTTCTGCCAAAGTAATACTCGAAGGAATGGTAATAGATGATATGACTTCTCTGGTGAGTATACAGCTTTGGCCACAAATACTGATTGAAAAGCTTGCTGTTCCCGATCCTGATGGCGTACCACTAATCGTATATGTTACACTGCCATTACCATTAGCTAACGTTCCTGAAGCCAATGTAGCTGTTAATCCTGTTACTCCTGTTGAAGAAACAGACTGAGCATTATACAATCCCCCGTTACCACCTGTATAAGAGATCACTGAACTTACACCACTCACTGCACTGCCCTCTGTTAAAGTACCGCTATTTACAGCTCCGGAACAATCTAGAGAACTTACTGCAGACGAAAGAACAACAGTCCTTGT
>NZ_PPEG02000025.1 GCF_002899945.2 Chryseobacterium viscerum | reverse complement strand
TTCTATCTAAAGTTATTCAACAAAGTTCAAAAAGGAAGCAGAGGACTAATGCGCCAGAAGAGTCTTACTTAGCGAGCGTCCAAGTTCACCCCTGCTTTCTTTTAATAAATTTACTCCCTTTTGACAATTACAAAGTAAAGGCGAGCGTCTCGCTCGTGTTCATAAATAAAACAGAAAACCGCTGCAATTGCAGTGGTTTTTGCTCTTTCATCATTAAAAACTATTATATTTATCAATACAAAGACCACCTTGGAAATACCCGTGTGAGCTTTGCCAAAGACAGCTCAGGAGCTCTTGAAGTTACAGATACTAATAATTACTATGCTTTTGGAATGAATCATGTAGGAGGAATTAAAAGTTTATTAGGTGGTTATTTGAATTATAAGTACAATGGAAAGGAACTTCAGGAAAGTGGAATGTATGATTATGGCGCGAGATTCTACATGGCAGATTTAGGAAGATGGGGAGTGGTGGATCCGCTAGCAGAGAAGATGACAAGACATAGTCCTTATAATTATGCGTTTAATAACCCATTGAGATTTATTGATCCTGATGGCAGGGAAAATCAAGATTGGTTGCAACGTGGAAATCAAATATTTTTTGATTCGGAAATAAAAAGCCAAGAACAGGCTACAGCTAAATATGGAGAAAATGCACAGCATCTTTCAGAAGGTAGTTCAATTACAACAAAGGAGAATGGAGAAACAATTTCTCAATATACTTTCCACGATAATGGAACAATAACAAATGCTGATGGCTCTCAAAAAAGCAGTAAAGAAACATTTGAGACAAAAGACGGAACTACTATTATAGGCACAGAAAGTAAAGGTACTAGTTTTACATTTGGTGTTAATGGTGTTTTAGGAGGAGGATTTGGATTTGATATTGGGTTAGTAAAGGATTCAGGGAATAATTGGGGGATGTTTTTTAACAGGAATATAAATGTAGGCTTCGGAGCTGATTTAGGTGTAGGAATGGGAGTTATTACTCCTACTCATTCGGGACCTTTTCTATTAAATGATTATCCAGGAGAATCAAAATCTTTAAATGCGGGAATTTCAAGCCCAATTGGAGGTATAGGGGGTGCTTATGGGGGTACTTTTGATTCTAAGTCTACTCCTTTACAAATGATCAATCCTACAAATGTTGGATATGGGACTAACGGATATATAGAAGCCTCACGCTCTCCAATACAGGGGCCGTCACCAAAAGTTGGAGCAGGTATTTATTTAAAAAGGTCAAAAACAGCAGTATGGGATTTTTAACAACTAAGCAACAAATTTTTATATTATTACCTATTATTTTACTTATTATACTTTCTATTGTTTTAAATATAACAGATAAAAATTATAATAAACAGCAGTTTTATAATCAATATGGTGAAGGAAGAGTTGTTTTAAATGACTATAACAGTTCTTGTCATTGCCATACAATTAAATTATCTGATTCTCAGAGCTTAAATTTAGATGATATAAGAATCATAAGTATGATTAAAAAAAATGATTGGATTGTCAAGAAAAAGAATAATACTTTTTTTATAGTTTACAAAGCAGACCAGAGTCGTATTTTTTATGATATGTATAATAAAAATTTAAAAATAATAAAATGAAATATAATATTTTAAGCTCTCTTATTTGCTTCGTATTGTTTATTGGATGCGGGGAAAAAGAAGTCAAACAAGGAGAGATAGTTGTAGATGAATTTTATATCAAGAGTGAACAAAAAAACTATAAAGCAATTGATAGTATTATGAGTTTTAGATTTTATCAAACTACTCCTTATAAAGAGTTTATTAACATTTTAATAGAAAAAAATAAAGAATTTGGAAAAGTAAGAAAAAAGTCTTTAGAAAAATATAAAATTGTCAAATCTGTTACAGATACTATACATCTTGGCTACAATGTCGAATATAAAAATACACATACAAAAGAAAGTTTTACCTTGATAAAAGAAGATGGAAATTTTAAAATACTGAAATACTATATTAGCAAAACAGATGAATAATGCAATTTTAAGATTTATCTTGAAAAATTGAATTTATGAAATAAAAGGTTGTCTTTAGCTTGTAGTCCATAGCTACGCAAAGCCTTTGTTTATAAAAAGATTCTCGTAATTATATTCCCACCGCTGGCGCATTCTATGACAAAAAGCAAATAAAAAGTTTAAAATTTAAGATACAAATTTATAAGTATTTACAAATGGTGTATTACGGAATATTACAGCAAATGCTCGGCTTATAATTTTGCATTTT
>NZ_PPEG02000024.1 GCF_002899945.2 Chryseobacterium viscerum | reverse complement strand
CGTTTGGGAGTTGGTACAGTTTCTCCAAAGGTAACACTTGATGTAGCGGCCAGAGCGATTGATGGTTCAGCTGCTGAAGGATTTAAGGTTCCTATGCTTACAGGGAATGCACTGTATGCTGCGGCAACCAACGGAAAGTATACTTCTTCACAAGATGGTGCTATTGTACACGTTACGACAGCGGCAGATGTAAGCAAACGTACGGGGCAGACAGAATACATAGATTCTTCGGGGCTTTATTATTTCAACGCCGGAGAGGGGAGTTCTGGTAAGTGGCTCAAGCTATCCGGTGGAACTGTCTCGCCTGTATTGGGTTCTCTGGATTGTAACGGCTCTCTTTCTGTGGGTCATCTTTACAGCGGAGAGATATCCAATGGAGTAAGTTCTGTTGTTTCTTATACCAATGGCAACGGCGCAGCATATAATGCACAGGATATTTTATCTACGGGTGTTACCGGTCTGACAGCCCATCTTTCTGCAGGTTCTTTAAGCAATGGTAATGGTAGTTTAACCTATACAATCAGTGGTACACCTTCAGGACCGGGAACGGCAAGTTTTGCGATAGGAATCGGCGGTCAAAGCTGTACTTTGACAAGGACTGTTGTTCTTTCGTCTACAGTAAGTTCTCTAGATTGTTCCGGAGCTGTAAATAGCGGTACTTTAACAGAGGGCAGTGCAGTGAGTGGTGTAAGTTCAGTGATCTCTTATACAGGTGGTAACGGGGGATTGTATAGTGCTCAGTCTGTTTCTTCAACAGGAGTAACAGGATTAACAGCTGCATTGTCTTCAGGAACGTTAGCTAATGGGAATGGCAGTGTAACATATACGATTAGTGGTACGCCATCAGGATCGGGAACAGCAAGCTTTTCGATCAGTATTGGTGGTAAAAGCTGTATACTCACCAGAAAAGTAACATCATCTATTACCATTCCTTCCGGTATTATTTTGGGACAAAACGTAACCTATTTTGTAACCTCAGTCTATGACAAGGATTATCTTCCTTATACGGTACCAACAGGAGATGCAAGTACCAACGTACAAGCAGCTGACGGATCTAACGAAATGGTAACGGTCAATGTACAGGGAACTATTACTCCATCAGGTGTAAAGGTTAACATACCTGTAAAAGTAGAACAGGGTGGTATTTTACCAGCTTATTCTACTACAATTACCATACCTGCAGATATGACCGAAGATGGTGTCAGCAGAAATCTAACACTATCTTGGGCATCACAGGCTTGCGATTTTTTTGACACTAAATTTATTACCGCTACAATCAAGGCCATTGGTGGTACATTAAATGCTAAGAAATTGGACATTAATTCCGGTATTGGTAATGATGCATTGGGTGTGTTAATGGGGCAGTTTACGTATCCTTATAATAATGCAGGGAATACTACGAGCTATAGTGTAAGAGACATTGCAGGGATTCCGGACAGGATGTTTGGTGTTGCTGATAATACCGGCAATAGTGCAACCCATATGATGTTGTATTCACCGGTTGTGGCAGAAGATGGAAAAGTTTGGTTAAACAACAATTTAGGGGCTCATTATGCTAATATCAATCACGCCAGTTTTAATCCGGGACAGCAAGCTATGAGTTCTACCGACTATTTAGCATATGGCAGCTTGTTCCAATGGGGCAGGAAACCCGATGGACATGAGTTAATTAATTGGGGGAGCGGCGGTACACCAGGAACACCGGTGTATGGTAAAACTTCTACGTTAAGCAATATGCCATCCCATGCCTTGTTTATTGTTAGTGGTGCATCACCTTTTGATTGGAGAACAACACAGGATGACACGCTTTGGCTTGGTTTGTCAGGTGCTAACAATCCATGTCCTTCAGGCTTTAGAGTACCTACGGATACAGAAATAGATAAGATTAGAATAATGGTTGGTGCTAATATAGAAAATTCAGCTTTGAAATTTTCCTTTAGTGGTGCACGCATTGCTAATTATAGTGATTTAGCAGACGTAGGAAGTCTTTATTATTTTTGGACTAGTTCAGTCAATGGTGTAAGAGCCATTGGAATGAGTACTGTATTAAACAATATCGTTCGTGGAAATGCCAACTCTGTACGTTGTATTAAGGATTGACCCTGAGTTCTTGTGTTGAACTTATCGAAATATACCGAAAGAAAAGGCTTTGTTCCTTGACTCTTATTTGCTCTTGCGCGAGGAGGAGAACAAATAAGCGAAGTTACAGATGTTTATTGTTAGATTATTCATGAGGGAGCTTATCTGTCAGGATGGCTTTTATATAGAAAATTTCGGAGTAAAGAATAAAGCATATCAAGGTAAATAAAATTTAATTCAATTTTTTCATATGAAAAAAAAATTTTTAATTGGAATAATGAGCTTAACAGGATGTTTTGTTCTGGCTCAGGTGGGTATCAATACCCAGGTTCCTCAATCTACATTAGATGTAGTTGCTAAAACAACAGATGGTTC
>NZ_PPEG02000023.1 GCF_002899945.2 Chryseobacterium viscerum | reverse complement strand
GAACCGGAACCTGTATATCCCGAACCTAAAGCAAACCGCTGCCAGATACCCCCGTCAAAATAATAATACCCAGCTGATGTGATATTAATGGTTTTAGCGGTAGCGGAACCAACAGCACTAGTAGCATAGACTATCGCTCCCCTCTGGTCTGATCCATACTTCGAATCAGATAATTTAATCTCATCGCCACGAAGCCTCGGGGCAATAATACCCTCTGCTGTACTCCCATCAGACTTCCCTGCTGAAACATCCAACGTCGCTTTAGGAGAATCCGTATAGATCCCCACTTTTCCTTTTTGATAAATATCCTGAACATTAGAAGTTGCTGGCTGATGCAACAAAGCATTATACCACGAAAAAGACGTCGATCCTTCCGCTATACCCTTCCATTCTCCCATAGCAACACTCCCATTGATTGAGCCGTTGGGATTCGAAAAGTAATAATAACCAGGAGACAACACAGTACTCTTAGAAGACCTGTTGCCTGTCGTTAAGCTATTACCCCATGCATTATTGTACACGATCATACCATCAAAATACGTTGGAAATGTAACCCCGTCACATAAAGTCAGATCAAACTCGAAATTTACAAGATCAACCGATGGTATAACAATACCCTTACCAACATACGCTCCCGAGCCGCTTTCTGTACTGAAAGCGGTACTGCCATCCAATAATACATTTGAGCCCGTAACCCCGGAGCCGATTGGGCCATTGGTCATAATCTGACCGCTAACTCCGGAAGACACCAGAAGAAAAGCCAGAATCGTTACTGCTGTTGTATATTTTCTTTTCATATCTATACTATCTATAGTATTATATTTTTATTTATCTATATCCCAATATTTGCCCACGTTGTTCCTGTCCACACAAACGTTCGGCCTCTGCCCTGGTTAGTCGCTGAATTACCAGCTGTATATGAACCCGAATATGTCACCGCAAAGGCACCCGTGTTATTATTGAAAACATGAACTACACGGCCAATATCCGATGCACTATTACTCAGTGAAGGAAACGTGATACTCACCACCTGAGCCAGAACAAAAACATCCTGTCAGACTCATTATGCCCGTTATCATTTTTTTCTCATATAAAAAATAGAATTAATTTTTATTTACCTTGACATCCTTATTCTTTACTCCGAAATTTTCTATATAAAAGCTATCCTGACAGATATACAATCTCCTAATGAACAATTCAGCAGAAAAATATTTCCGTAATTTTGTGGTGTATAAACTCTCTTGCTTTAAGGCAAGAACAAAAAAGAGTTGCTAGACTATCCCTTAGCATATTTTGACCTAATTCAACGCAAAAGCTCAAAGTTAATCTTTGATACAACGAACTCCGTTGGCAAAAGCACGGCGGACTGAACTCACAGTAAAATTACTGCCAAATACATAGTAGCTACTATTGGTACTAGCTATAGAACTACTCCAGTAGTAGCCAAAGCTGCCCAAACCAGAAAACGAACCGTTGAACGAACGGCGACCAGAAAGAGGAAATTTCAAAGCGGAACTTGCTGCAGTAGTACCATTGGTAATCCCCGCTGCAGTTGCTAAAGTAGTTATCTCTGTGGCCGTAGGTACTTTAAAACCTAACGGACATGGGTTGTTAGCACTTGAAGCACTTGCCCAAAGCGTGTCATCTTGTGTTGTTCTCCAATCTGTATTACTTGAAATAAACAAAGCATGGCCTGGTGTATTGTTTAAAGTAGAAGTTGTACCGTTTACAGCTGTTCCTGCAGTCCCACTAGTCCATGTCATTAATTCATGTCCATCTGGTTTCCTTCCCCATTGGAACAAGCTTCCGTATGCTAAATAATCGATAGAACTCGTAGCTTGTTGTGCCGGATCAAAACTGGCGTGGTTGATATTAGCATAATTAGCCCCTAAATTGTTGTTTAACCAAATATTCCCGTCTTCCGCAACAATCGGTAAATACAACATCATATGACTACTAGTACTGCCAGTATTATCAGCAACACCAAACATCCTGTCCGGAATCCCTGCAATGTCTCTTACACTATAGCTCGTAGTATTCCCAGCACTATTGTAAGGATACGTAAACTGCCCCATTAACACACCCAATGCATCATTACCAATACCGGAGTTAACATCCAGCTTTTTAACATTTAATGTACCACCAATAGCTTTGATGGTTGCAGTAATAGATTTGGTTCCCGAAGTGTAAGCCTGTGATGCCCAAGATAGCGTTAGATTTCTGCTGATACCATCTTCGGTCATATCTGCAGGTATGGTAATTGTAGTAGAATAAGCTGGTAAAGTACCACTGCCTGTAGCCGTTACGGGTATGGTAATCATTACACCTGATGGAGTAATAGTTCCCTGTACATTGACTGTTACCACTTCGTTGGATCCATCAGCTGCCTGTGTATTGGTCGTTGCTGCTCCTGTTGGCACTGTATAAGGAAGATAATCATCATCATACACAGAGGCTATCATATAAGTTCTGTTTTGTGCCAAAGTAATACCCGGAGTAGGATTTACCATTCTTGTCAACACACAACTCTTCCCTCCTATATTAATTGGAAAATATGCAATACCCCCTGCGGATGGTGTACCACTAATCGTATATGTTACACTGCCATTTCCATTAGCTAACGTTCCTGAAGAAAATGTAGCTGTTAATCCTGTTACTCCTGTTGAAGAAACAGACTGTCCATCATATGTAGATCCATCCCCTCCTGTATAGGAAATCACTGAGCTTACCCCACTGGCTGCACTGCCCCCTGTTAAAGTACCGTTATTTACAGCTCCGGAACAATCTAGAGAACTTACAGTAACAGGAAATAGAACATCCCTTGTCAGAGTACAGCTTTGGCCGCCGATAGTAATAAGAAAAGATGCAGTCCCTCCCATCGATGGTGTTCCTGATACTTTGTAAGTTAATGACCCCGTCCCAGTCATAAAGGTACCTGAAGCCAATGTAGCTGTTAATCCTGTTACTCCTGTTGAAGAAACAGACTGAGCACTATACAATCCCCCGCTACCACCTGTATAAGAGATCACTGAACTTACACCACTCACTGCACTGCCCTCTGTTAAAGTACCGCTATTTACAGCTCCGGAACAATCTAGAGAACTTACTGCAGACGAAAGAACAACAGTCCTTGTCAAAGTACAGCTTTGACCGCCGATTCCTATCGCAAAACTTGCCGTTCCCGGTCCTGAGGGTGTACCATTGATTGTATAGGTTAAACTACCATTACCATTGCTTAAAGAGCCGGCAGAAAGATGGGCTGTCAGACCGGTAACACCTGTAGATAAAATATCCTGTGCATTATATGCTGCACCGTTGCCATTGGTATAAGAAACAACAGAACTTACTCCATTGGATATCTCTCCGCTGTAAAGATGACCTACAGAAAGAGAGCCGTTACAATCCAGAGAACCCAACACAGGCGAAACAGACCCTCCTGACCCGAACTTTATCCACTTTCCTGAAATTCCTTTATTTGAATCGAAGTAATAAAAACCATCCGAATCCATGTATTCGGTCTGCCCCGTACGTTTGCTTACATCTGCACCAACCGTAACATACACAATGGCTGAATTTTGTTCTGATGAATATTTTCCATTGATTGCCGCAGCATACAGTGCATTCCCTGTAAGCATAGGAACCTTAAATCCTTCAGCAGCTGAACCATCAATCGCTCTGGCCGCTACATCAAGTGTTACCTTTGGAGAAACTGTACCAACTCCCAAACGATCATTAGCAGCATCTACAGAGAAAGTTGCACCATCTACAGAAAAACCATTGGTAGCACCCGAAGTAAATGCAAGAGTATGGATACCCTGTCCTACTGTTGTATTTTCAGACAATGTGCCACTGCTTT
>NZ_PPEG02000022.1 GCF_002899945.2 Chryseobacterium viscerum | reverse complement strand
GATTACAACAGTAATCATCCGCATAAATCGTTAAATGGACTTAGTCCTTGGCTGTATGCTAAAGAAGTTTTAGTGTATTAGAGTGTATTTTATATTTATTAACTGTTTGAAAAAGGGAAAGTCTTCAAGGAGATGAGCGAGAAAGATAAAGAGATTATCATTTGCTTTCTTGATCTTACAATTCGTGATTATAAAGCCAAAAAAGCGTATTCATAAAAAATACGCTTTCTAAATATAAAGACCCCGCATTTTGCGAGGTCTTTTTATATACACAAAGTCAGGAGACTTTGCGTAGCGGGGGATTTATTTGATTAATTATGGTGAAATTTATTCATGAATTATCTATAGCTCTATAAAAATATATTTCATATAGGTATATCAAAATGATAAGCATATTAATTATAAAAAATATCCAATTAAAAGGTTTTCTTATTTTTTTAATGAATATCGAACTAAATAATGATAATAAAACACCAATTACTAAGAGTACAATAATACTACTTAGACTCCTAAAAATTCCAAAATCATAATTAGAGCAAATCAGTATCAACAAAAAATAGATATAATTTATTGCTACAATAATTATTACTTTCTTTTTATCTTTCATCTTATTTCTTTTTTTCTTCTTTATTTAATTCATTTACTACTGCATTATATGCATTATATCGATACTTATTATCAATTTGAGTGTGAGCAGAGCTGACTGGCACATTCAATACTTTAGTTTTAGAAGGATCTTTAGCTTCTATATCCTCTCCACCTATACCACTGTGCATAAATCCATCATTTTTATTATAATAATTTACAGCAGTCTTAACATTTGAAGGAATAATATCGTCATCAGTTCCAGACAAGGGATCATCAGCAATATCTAATGTAAATAATAAATCAACTTTAACTTCGGAATGCTCATTAACCAATTCGATTAAATTATCCGCTCCCATACTATGGCCTACCATAATTAATTTGCCATTTGGGCTCTGTTTTCTAAAGCTTTGAACAGATGCTAATATATCATTTTTCGTTACATCTCCCTTTCCTGAGGCAAATACTCCAACTTGATTTTTTGAGCTGTTTAAATTATTTATCATACCTATACCTTCATAATCTATGCCTCCGTCTTTATTATATTTAGCATAGTTTTGAGCTTGTGTATTGCCTGAAAGTGGCGTTCCAACATAACCTTGATTGACAATAATTAAATTTTGGGTTGTCTTTTTTATTTCTAAAGGCTCCAGACCTTCAAGTTCCCTTGCATCTACAACCCTATTCCCACTGAAGGCATACGTTGACCATGTAGGGTAATCTTCTGCTAATGGATCAACATTAAAGAACCTCGCCATCGCAGGATCATAGTTTCTCCATCGGTAAGAACTCCATCTGCTATCTGCCTGGTTTTCCTGCCCCTGAGTAGAGTATCTGTAGTTTGGCGATACTGTACCATTAAGATTCAAATCTCCGCCAAACTCTAATCCAAAAGGATAGTAATGGTTGGCCCTGTCTATTTTCAGGTTTCCGGAAGCATCTTTATAATACGCTAGTCTGACTTATAGTTTTTAAAATTTAGGGTATCGAAATCAATACCCTAAATAAAACAACACATTTGTAAAATTACCTTTTACTGATTATTCTAATTGAGAATTATTCCTCTTCATCCTGACGTATTTCAATATCTCCTTCTTTCATGATAAATCTGAATCCGAAGGGTATAGCTAAATATTTTAAAATATCAGGACGAGCAAAAGCAACATGATAAAAATGCACCATTTTTAATGACTTAATATCGTCATTATAATCATCTGTAATAAGGTACCACCCACTCTCATCCGGAGGTGAGTCATATCTAATTCCTTCGATATCTTTTCCTTCATAGACACCATCTGATATGACAACTGACTGATTGAAGTTTGGAAAAAGAGGAATAAAATTTTGTTGCCAACATATTTCACTTTGCTGTCTAACAACTGAAATTGCCGTGTCACAACCTTTATTAAAACCGCTGCCATCAGCGTTTGCTTCATATAGATCATAGCAGTTATCATCATCCAGCCTAAATTGTAAAAGCCATGAATAATAGCCAAGATTCTGGTTTTCAGAAATAATAGGTTTACTATCTACAATATAATCTATAATGTACTTAATAACCTCTATATAATTTTCAGGTTGATTATTACCAATAGTAACTCTGATTTCTTTACTTATATAAGAATCTAATTCTTTCGTTTCCACATAAAGATTATCTACTACATTTATTTGAATTCCTTTGTATTTTATCATCTATTTAATAAACTTCTTCATTAAAACTATAATTATGAAAATAAATGCTACTCCTGTAAAAAATTTTATATACCCTGCTGTCTGATCTTGTATTTCTTTATAATTTCTTTTATCCCCAATAAGTTTACGAAATAAAAAATATATACCATTACCAATTAAATTGATAAGTATTTGCTGAAATATGAATTCAAAAATTCCCATTTTTAGTTTTTGTGTTTGTCCTCTGATACGGGTTTTATTAAACTTGTTGTACCTAACTTAAACATTCCAAAGTTATTACCCAGATTTATCCCTTTGTTTAGATACCTATTTATTATTCCTCTTGTAGCCGGAGCGGCTCTTGCAATTGCAGTTCCTTTAAATGTACTAGAGAATTTTGAAGCACTTAAAGATCCTAAATTATCAACTAATTTAAAAGTTGTTTTAGGAAGAACCTGCTGACCTACTCCAGCAACTTTCAATTCTGATGATAAAGGGTTGAAAGTTGATGTAAAAGCAAGAGCTCTATCTCCTTCATTATATTGATTTGATCCGTCCAGATTACTATATATTTGTTGGCCTGTGAGTCCTGAAGTATGTTTAGTTCCCATAAGATTGAATGTATCCAATACTTGAAAACCTAGGTAAAAGCTATTTGTGACATTATATGAAATTTTTCCGACAAGATTATTAGAAGCCGCCCATTCTCCCCATAGACCCTTACTTCCTCCATCCCATTGTCCGACATATGCTCCAGTAGATATATTTGTTCCTGCTGGAGTAGAAAAACTTCCGCCTAAATTGTTACCACTTATATTATCTGTTATAGAACCGTCCTGATTTAATGAATAACTATATTTTCCAGCACCCATAAACCCTTGCCCAGATATATTAGCATAAGAATAAACGGCGGCAGCATCTTTAATTCCTGCTGCTTTAGCTTGAGAAACTGTCTTAACATTTGCCATATATGTCCATTTTGAAACACCATTAATATTTTCTAAAACCCAATCAACTGGTGCATTACCATCAGGATCAACATAACGAAGAGGATTATCTAATACATAACTAGAGGACGAAACTCCCACAAATTTTTCACTCAAAGGATCTGGTACTCTCCATCGTCCAATATCTGACATATACATTCTGGCTCCATAATCATACATACTACTTTCCTGTAATTCTTTACCATTGTACTTATAGTTCAAATAACCACCCAATAAACTTTGAATTCCTCCTATATGATTCATTCCAAAAGCATAGTAATTATTAGTATCTGTAACTTCAAGAGCTCCTGCGATGTCTTTTGCGAAACTTATCCTTGCATTTCCAAGGTCGTGTTTATATTGATAAATATAATAGTTTTTAATGATGAAAGAGCAAAAACCACTACAATTGCAGTGGTTTTCTGTTTTATTTATGAACACGAGCGAGACGCTCGCCTTTACTTTGTACTTGTCAAAAGGGAGTAAATTTATTAAAAGAAAGCAGGGGTGAACTTGGACGCTCGCTAAGTAAGACTCTTCTGGCGCATTAGTCCTCTGCTTCCTTTTTGAACTTTGTTGAATAACTTTAGATAGAATGATAGACTTCAAGGTCTAATAAAGGCTTTAAAGAATTCAACACTTTTGTTTAATCACAATACTAAGTTATGGAAAATTATCACAATTACATTGGGATTGATG
>NZ_PPEG02000021.1 GCF_002899945.2 Chryseobacterium viscerum | reverse complement strand
ACAACAAAAAAGTCCTTTATCGTATGATAAAGGACTTTTTAAAAATAAAATAAAAACTGGCGGCGGCCTACTCTCCCGCGTTAGCAGTACCATCGGCGCTGGTGGGCTTAACTTCTGTGTTCGGAATGGGAACAGGTGAGCCCCACCGCTAAAACCACCCTAAAGGTTGTATATAAGGTTGCAGGTCATAGGTAAAAGGGCGCAGGTTTTCCCTGCTTCCTAATAGCTAACATCTGCTACCTGGTTTATTTTCGATAAAAACTTTCACAAAGAGGTAACCTTGCTGCACTTCCGTGCGCCATATTAGGCTATAAATCTACGGGTAATTAGTACTACTTGGCTATGACATTACTGTCTTTACACCTATAGCCTATCAACGTCGTCATCTCCAACGACCCTTAAAAGATGTCTCATCTTGAGGCGAGTTTCGCACTTATATGCTTTCAGTGCTTATCTCTTCCAAACGTAGCTACTCAGCAGTGCACCTGGCGGTACAACTGATACACCAGAGGTTTGTTCAATTCGGTCCTCTCGTACTAGAATCAAGCCCTCTCAAACATCTAACGCCCGCAATAGATAGAGACCGAACTGTCTCACGACGTTCTGAACCCAGCTCGCGTGCCACTTTAATGGGCGAACAGCCCAACCCTTGGGACCTTCTCCAGCCCCAGGATGTGACGAGCCGACATCGAGGTGCCGAACCTCCCCGTCGATGTGAGCTCTTGGGGGAGACTAGCCTGTTATCCCCGGAGTACCTTTTATCCTATGAGCGATGGCCCTTCCATACGGAACCACCGGATCACTATGTCCTGCTTTCGCACCTGATCGACTTGTTGGTCTCACAGTCAAGCACCCTTATGCCATTACACTCTACGCACGGTTACCAAGCGTGCTGAGGGTACCTTTGAAAGCCTCCGTTACTCTTTTGGAGGCGACCACCCCAGTCAAACTACCCACCACGCAATGTCCTTCCGTTAAGAAGTTAGGCTCCAAGTAAGTAAAGGGTGGTATTTCAACGTTGGCTCCACCTACACTAGCGTGCAAGCTTCAAAGCCTCCCACCTATCCTACACATTACTTACTCAAAGTCAATACGAAGTTATAGTAAAGGTTCACAGGGTCTTTTCGTCCCATTGCGGGTACTCGGCATCTTCACCGAGACTACAATTTCACAGAGCTCATGGTTGAGACAGTGCCCAGATCGTTACACCATTCGTGCAGGTCGGAACTTACCCGACAAGGAATTTCGCTACCTTAGGACCGTTATAGTTACGGCCGCCGTTTACTGGGGCTTCAGTCAATGCCTTCGGTTTAACCCTAAGCACCTTCCTTAACCTTCCAGCACCGGGCAGGTGTCAGACCCTATACTGCATCTTTCGATTTTGCAGAGTCCTGTGTTTTTGATAAACAGTCGCCTGGGCCTCTTTACTGCGGCCACCATTGCTGATGGCGTCTCTTCTCCCGAAGTTACGAGACTATTTTGCCTAGTTCCTTAACCATGATTCACTCTAGCACCTTAGGATTCTCTCCTCGACTACCTGTGTCGGTTTTGGTACGGGTTGCTTCACTTCGGCTTTTCTTGGAAGCACTTTCCCTACAGCAGCTTCGCCCGAAGGCTAGGCCTTGACTATTCCGTCAGTCTCCAGTAAGTACGGCACTCCGTCCCCTTTTTAGTGTGAGCAAGTATGGGAATATTAACCCATTGTCCATCCACTACCCCTTTCGGGTTCGCGTTAGGTCCCGACTAACCCTCAGCTGATTAGCATGGCTGAGGAAACCTTAGTCTTTCGGTGAGCGGGTTTCTCGCCCGCTTTATCGTTACTTATGCCTACATTTTCTTTTCTATCCGCTCCACAATACCTCACAGTACTGCTTCAGCGCAAATAGAATGCTCTCCTACCAGATATACCCCTAGGGTATAAATCCATAGCTTCGGTAATATGTTTATGCCCGATTATTATCCATGCCGGACCGCTCGACTAGTGAGCTGTTACGCACTCTTTAAATGAATGGCTGCTTCCAAGCCAACATCCTAGCTGTCAATGCAGTCCAACCGCGTTGCTTCAACTTAACATATATTTTGGGACCTTAGCTGTTGGTCTGGGTTCTTTCCCTCTCGGACATGGACCTTAGCACCCATGCCCTCACTGCCGTAGAACATTTATTAGCATTCGGAGTTTGTCAGGAATTGGTAGGTGGTGAAACCCCCGCATCCAATCAGTAGCTCTACCTCTAATAAACTTATATACGACGCTGCACCTAAATGCATTTCGGAGAGTACGAGCTATCTCCCAGTTTGATTGGCCTTTCACCCCTACCCACAGGTCATCCGAAGACTTTTCAACGTCAACCGGTTCGGTCCTCCACTCTGTGTTACCAGAGCTTCAACCTGCCCATGGGTAGATCACAAGGTTTCGCGTCTAATCCTACTAACTATACGCCCTATTCAGACTCGCTTTCGCTCCGGCTCCGGTACTTAATACCTTAACCTCGCTAGTAAAATTAACTCGTAGGCTCATTATGCAAAAGGCACGCCGTCACACCATATAGGTGCTCCGACCGCTTGTAGGCGTACGGTTTCAGGTTCTATTTCACCCTTCTATTCGAAGTGCTTTTCACCTTTCCTTCACAGTACTTGTTCACTATCGGTCTTTCAGGAGTATTTAGCCTTGGAGGATGGTCCCCCCATATTCAGACAGGATTTCACGTGTCCCGCCCTACTCATTTATCACTCAAATATGCCTTTCATTTACGGGGCTATCACCCTCTACGGCTGTTCTTTCCAGAACATTCTATTAAACATATATTAGCTTTTGGGCTAATCCGCTTTCGCTCGCCACTACTTACGGAATCTCTTCGATTTCTTTTCCTCCGGGTACTTAGATGTTTCAGTTCTCCGGGTTTGCTCCTCTTGCGAGGTGACTGGTCTTCAACCAGCCGGGTTGCCCCATTCGGACATCTGCGGATCAATTCGTGTGTGCCAATCCCCGCAGCTTTTCGCAGCTTACCACGTCCTTCGTCGCCTCTGAAAGCCTAGGCATCCGCCATACGCCCTTAACGATTTCTTTCCTAATAATTATATTAGTTCAGTATTTTTTGATAAATTCTCATTTATCGATATTTTTATAAACTCGGCACTCGAAAGTGCTCGGTTATCTCTTTGTGATGTCTTTACCGTTAATGTCAATGATCTTAATGTCTTCTTGTCCAACTGATGAACAGATATTGTTTTTGGCTCTATCCGTAACTTTTAAATCAGTCTTCCAAAACTGTGGAGAATAAGGGAGTCGAACCCTTGACCTCCTGCGTGCAAGGCAGGCGCTCTAGCCAGCTGAGCTAATTCCCCCTCTAGTAGACTTCAGATGTCAGATTCCAGATCTCAGACCTAAATGTCTGATGTCTAATTTCTGATGTCTTCCCGTCTTTTTAATTAGTAGTCTCGGGCAGGCTCGAACTGCCGACCTCTACATTATCAGTGTAGCGCTCTAACCAGCTGAGCTACGAGACTGTCTGTTAGACGTAAAGAAAATAGATTAATAGATAATAGACCAATTCGTCTCTCTCTAATTTCTTTCTTCTTTGTCTCTCTCAATCCCTTTACTAATTTCTAGTGGGTTTTGTATTTTTAATATAAGCAACCAAACAAAAAACTAAAGCTATACTTTAAGTAAGTACTGTATCTTGCGATACTAATTTTGTTTATCGTCTTTAAGACGCTCTAAAATGAGATGTTCCAGCCGCACCTTCCGGTACGGCTACCTTGTTACGACTTAGCCCTAGTTACCTGTTTTACCCTAGGCAGCTCCTGTTACGGTCACCGACTTCAGGTACCCCAGACTTCCATGGCTTGACGGGCGGTGTGTACAAGGCCCGGGAACGTATTCACCGCGCCATGGCTGATGCGCGATTACTAGCGATTCCAGCTTCATAGAGTCGAGTTGCAGACTCCAATCCGAACTGAGACCAGCTTTCGAGATTTGCATCACATCGCTGTGTAGCTGCCCTCTGTACTGGCCATTGTATTACGTGTGTGGCCCAAGGCGTAAGGGCCGTGATGATTTGACGTCATCCCCACCTTCCTCTCTACTTGCGTAGGCAGTCTCACTAGAGTCCCCAACTTAATGATGGCAACTAGTGACAGGGGTTGCGCTCGTTGCAGGACTTAACCTAACACCTCACGGCACGAGCTGACGACAACCATGCAGCACCTTGAAAAATGTCCGAAGAAAAGTCTATTTCTAAACCTGTCATTTCCCATTTAAGCCTTGGTAAGGTTCCTCGCGTATCATCGAATTAAACCACATAATCCACCGCTTGTGCGGGCCCCCGTCAATTCCTTTGAGTTTCATTCTTGCGAACGTACTCCCCAGGTGGCTAACTTATCACTTTCGCTTAGTCTCTGAAGCCGAAGCCCCAAAAACGAGTTAGCATCGTTTACGGCGTGGACTACCAGGGTATCTAATCCTGTTCGCTCCCCACGCTTTCGTCCATCAGCGTCAGTTGTTGCTTAGTAACCTGCCTTCGCAATTGGTGTTCTAAGTAATATCTATGCATTTCACCGCTACACTACTTATTCCAGCTACTTCAACAACACTCAAGACCTGCAGTATCAATGGCAGTTTCACAGTTAAGCTGTGAGATTTCACCACTGACTTACAGATCCGCCTACGGACCCTTTAAACCCAATAAATCCGGATAACGCTTGCACCCTCCGTATTACCGCGGCTGCTGGCACGGAGTTAGCCGGTGCTTATTCGTATAGTACCTTCAGCTACTCTCACGAGAGTAGGTTTATCCCTATACAAAAGAAGTTTACAACCCATAGGGCCGTCGTCCTTCACGCGGGATGGCTGGATCAGGCTCTCACCCATTGTCCAATATTCCTCACTGCTGCCTCCCGTAGGAGTCTGGTCCGTGTCTCAGTACCAGTGTGGGGGATCACCCTCTCAGGCCCCCTAAAGATCGTAGACTTGGTGAGCCGTTACCTCACCAACTATCTAATCTTGCGCGTGCCCATCTCTATCCACCGGAGTTTTCAATATCAACTGATGCCAGTCAATATATTATGGGGTATTAATCTTCCTTTCGAAAGGCTATCCCCCAGATAAAGGCAGGTTGCACACGTGTTCCGCACCCGTACGCCGCTCTCAAGATTCCGAAGAATCTCTACCGCTCGGCTTGCATGTGTTAGGCCTCCCGCTAGCGTTCATCCTGAGCCAGGATCAAACTCTCCATTGTATGTTTGTCTGACTCACTCAAAGTTTTGACGCTTTAGTTTTTCCTTACTTGGTTGTTATATTGTATGTCAATGATCTTTATATCTTTCGCTTTATAACGAAACAATCTT
>NZ_PPEG02000020.1 GCF_002899945.2 Chryseobacterium viscerum | reverse complement strand
GATTACAACAGTAATCATCCGCATAAATCGTTAAATGGACTTAGTCCTTGGCTGTATGCTAAAGAAGTTTTAGTGTATTAGAGTGTATTTTATATTTATTAACTGTTTGAAAAAGGGAAAGTCTTCACTTTTTACTGTACATGGTGTACATGGCTCAAGAGATAATCTTTCAACAGGAGTTCCAACAGCAACTCAAAAATTAAATGATTTGGTTGTTAGTAATGATGGTAAAGTAGGTGTTGGTAGGTAAATCTACACCCAATACGAAATTAAGAGTTAAAACTCCTGACAATAGTTTTGGAATAAATAATATAAATGGAACGATAAATCTAAAGTCATATTTAGGAAATGGAGTTGCCTGTTTGGTACAACTTCAGTGTATGATTTCAAATTGATAGTCAACAATCTCTCTAGAATAACTATCACTTCAAGAGGAAATGTAAGAATATTTATGATGACCCTTGGTAATGACTTGATATTAGCGGTAATATTTCATTGAGTCCATCTGTAAAGCATCATCGATCAAATTTCAGGAAAACGCAGGCAATGGAACAAATAAAATATTTGTTAAACCACCAGAAAGTTGCTACAGACAGTGATAGTGTTACTGCACTTTAATTTGAACGTTTTTTTGGTTCTAAAAATACAAATACAATTACTAACCCCTTCAAAACACTCTTTTTTTTAATTTTTTTTTGGTAGTGGTTTGGTAGAAAATTGGATATATCTATAACAATTAAACTATAATTATATAAAAGAATGCCTTTAATCAAAAATTTAATCACTATTTCTTGTACAAGAAAATCGTAAAAAGAAGATTTTCAAATTTTAAAGATACTAAAAAAATGTTCCAATAAAAAAGACAGAAATGACAATGCCGAAATTTGTCAGGATGCAGGTTTAATTGGAAAAGAAAACGTTATTTTTTTTGTGGATGCAAACGATGAGCACAAATTCATCCGATCATGGATTCCGAAAGTATGCAGATTAATTGCAGCACAGTAAATCAAATCAGCAACAGAAAAGCCCCGAAGAAAGATATTTTGTCAATTTTGAAATTGAAAATAGAAGATCCGATTATTGTAATTCAAAAATGCTCGAAATATTTTAAACATGCAAATACTTATGAAATATAGATTAGTTTACCCAAATATTAAAATAAAAGCTGGAATCTTATTCCTGCTAAAAAGTGACAAATGGAGAACAGATAATTTCCATAAATAGGAACTTTATAAATAAATTTATTACATTTATAATAAACTAATTTCTTATGAAAAAAAATGTTTTTTTTGCTTCAACACTCTTAATTGCAGCAACTTCATTTTTAAATCCAATCAATGCCCGGACTTGCCCAAGCTGAGGACCATATATAGAAGGATTTGATATGGCTAACTCTGGTATTCTGAAGTGATGGCGGATAATATCTGCAAAAAATAAACACCTATTACTCTACCCTCAATTTTTCCTTGGGCCCCCGAGGTGGATATGCCGGAATTCAATACAGCTTTAAACAAACCTTTGAAAAACTTATCAAATTCAGATACTTCTTCAATATACTTTCATGAAGTGCCCAAAGTGCGATTCCATAGATTAAAGAGCTTTATTGCTCGTAAAGATGATCAAAAGTTACTTTATCTTTTATGAGCATCAATAGATACAACTCCTCATCAGATATTATGTTCGTCAATTGTTCTGCCATAGAGACATATAAAACGCTTATTTGAAATCTAGGATTATTGAAGCAATGAAGTTAAAAAGAAAAAATCAAATAACCAATCATTCACACATAAAACCCTCATTGTTCAAACAGTTCCTAAAATAATATGATGATAGTCTTTTTTTTTGTTAAACATTGATTCTGCATTTTTATCTGAAAATACTATACTTAAATAAGAGACCCCTACCTATCGGAAGGGATCTTAATTTTCATTGATCTTATTTCTTTGATTCTTCAACAGAGATCTTTCTGAATTCTTTGAACAGCTTGCTCAGTTCAAGAGCTGATTTCCTTGCTCTTGTACCAGCTGCCTTGTTTCCTTTTTCAGATTGCTGGCTGGCATCTTTTAAAAATAAGTCAAACTCAGCATTGATCTTTTCGATAAATTCCTTCATAGTATAATAAAATTAAATTGGAGACAAATATAGTAGTTTATATCAATTTACCTTTTATTACTTCATACAATTTTTGCTCATACAAATCCTATCTCAACGCCACGACATTAGATTATCTAGTTGATTTAGAAACAAAAATCCCCAAACAATATGGGGATAAAACTAATAACCACGAAACCCTTAAAAAAAAGTTCCTCTACAAAAACACCGGATCTTTAAGCAACTGATCATCTTGATAAAAACTAAATAAGTTTCAATAATTCCTCGGCCACATTATTAGAAGATGCAGGATTTTGTCCTGTGACAAGCTTTCCATCAACCACTGCATAAGCAGCCAAATCTTCAGCTTTACTTTATGGTCCGCCATTCTTTTTAAGCATATCTTCACCAAAAAAATGAACAACATCAGTCAATTGTATAGCATCTTATTCTGTATTGGTGAATCCAGTGACATTTTTATCCTTTACCAGATGCTCGCCGTCTATTTTTACATCCTTCAAGACCCCTGATGCTTAGCATACAAATCTACAGGTTTACCATCATTATAGAAGTCAACGATAAGCTGTTGGGAAACTTTATCTTTTAGCCTGATCTCATAAAGGACCACGTCCCCCCTGATAAAACAACGCATCGAAATCTTCACCTTTGAGTTCCGATAATTTTTGTGCTTTTTTAATCTACTCGTCATTATCCATTCTGCGTGTTGCCGCCGTTTGAGATGAAGGATCTTCACTTTTCGGATCAATTGGCGGTTGACCTCCATTAAGTAAACAACATTTACAGGATACATGAAAAATACATCTCCATTCAAATTCTATATTGACGATGCGGTTGATCACAAATATGAGTTGATTTTTTAACAAAAAAATAAAAAACTTGTCATTCAATAACCTTAGGCTCTTTTATTCTGAAAAGAAGTAAAACTTTCTATCCTATTATTGAGCATATTATAAACGATCTCAACAGAAAAAGATGATACCTCATATAAAACAAACCTTAGTTCATGTTTAATCAACTCATTGATTATTTTACCCTCAGTCATAACGATTTCAAGTTGAGATTTATCAGTTAGATTTTTAAAATCGTAATAAGAAATTGGCATAGCTGTTATTTTTTAAAATTTTGTGTTTATTGGTAAAGTTACAAATCCATGACCAATAGAAATGTCAAATTAATAAGCTTTTTCATTGGTTTGACTGATTTATCAATCCTGTGTTCTGTTTTCACACGCTTTTAAAGAAACAGAATTTGAAATTGACATCTTAAAAAAGGTCAAATGCATACCATATAAACTTATCAACATGTTAATGTCTTTCATGTATTATTAATGATTAAAATATAAATTGTCAAGTTTCCGTTGGCACCATCTGATCTAGTCCTATTTTATAATCTGCGGAAATATGCCATATTCCACCAGACTGAAAAGCAAATACATTTAATATTTTATAGATTCTAAAAGTAGTACAAAGTCCAACATTACTTATATTAAAAATAACTACCAATAGTATCTACGGTATATTGAACTGTGACTATATAAGTGTTAAAGTAACTCAAAAAATCATTCTGTACATTGGTCAATTATTACCTGTAATTGAAGATATTGCTTTCACTTCACAGTTTCATGATCTCTTGCGATCGCTGAATATCCTACTGCTACGCTCGTAGAATCAGCAGTTCTTAAAATATCATATTCCCTCCGGTCTGTAACTGAACTGTTGGTACATTCGTACCTATACCAATTCTATTATTGGCGGAATCAACTGAGAAGCTATTTTCATAAAATTGTAAATAGGAAATATCCATTGTCATATCATCATTATAAAGAAACCCTGAGTTTACTGAAAGAATCATCTTTGCTCATAATATCAAGAATTCTACTCACTTTTTTTCTCATCTACGGTACTATTTTCAAGAAAGATGAAGCAATTATCTGAAAATTAGATTTAGTGAAAGTTTTTTGGATTTGCACCATTGGCATCTATAAGAGGATTCTTCACTTTATTTAGATTATCACTTGTTACTTTTTGCATAAATTCTAGCTTTCTGTCTATTTGATTATCTTGATCAAAACTGTTATTTTGCACCGTTTTTGAATTTACAGAGCAACTATTACAAATCAATATTGCAATATTTATAAACAAAACTGTGTATTTCATTATTTCGTTATTGTATTAAAAATTTTTAAATTATAAGTAAAACTTTTTTTAATGAATATATTTCTTTCATACAGAACTCTTAAAATCTACCAGTTCCATTTGTATAATATACATTAACAATGGCAATTTTTTTCAAGATAAGTTAAGCACTAAAGCATAATCACAAAACTAAGGATATAAATCTCAGAACGTTAATATTTATAATGCTTTATAAATAATATGCATAAAGGAAATGCCTTAGGTATAGCTCGCACCATTAGGACGAGTCTTTGTTTCACAAAAAATAACATCTACTGCATTAAGAAGCTTTACACAAGTCCCGGATAATAAAAAAACATTTCCTGTCCGCAGGGCTCCAGTATATGTTCATTGACTATTACCTGAATTAAATATAGTCCATAACTTGAATAGTTCGTAGCATTTTCCAATTTTACATCGACTAAAACCTATTATATTTTTTTTGCAAACTATACAAGCATTATTAGCAGGATTACATGTTCACGCTCCGGTTTTTGAGGAAGATTACAAAATAGCACAAGATTAAATATTTTTTTGATTAACTCCTCTTTTAACATCAACAAATTTACAATGAATCTTGCCATTTTACCACACTGCATCTTTACTGCATCCTGAATTATAGTAAATACATTTAACAACAATACAATGTAGTTAAATAATTAAATCAGAGATTAAAAAATCTAATAATCAATACTTTAAATAGGATACAAAAAAACACTGCAACTAGAAAAACACACTTTAGCTTTTGATTTTTTATAACAAACTATCAAAATAATATTTAATTTTGCAGAATAATGTTCATCTAAAAAGACAAAAAGATACTAAATTATTTATTCTATTAAATAAGCCATAACAACACTAAATGAAAAAACTATTTTTCCCTTTAATTAAATGAATCGCATTAATATTGTTAATAAATTGATTTGCTTTATTTTTATAAGTTTTGCATCTCATATAGAAGCTCAAAAAAATTCTATTTCGGAAATTGATTCTTTACAAAAGAGAATAAGTGAAGGATACTGGAATATCGGTAATTATAAAAAAGGGGCTATTCTTCAAAGAGAAGTTATTGAAAAATCTAAAAAAATAAAATATAAAAAAGGAGAAATCAAAGGCTACATAGAGTTTTCAAAGTATTGTTTTGTAATGAACATGTATAAACAAGGCTATTATCTTTTGAATATAGCTGAACAAAATTTGAAATACTACGATGATAAATCCTTAAAATCCCGATTATATTTCGTATACGGAATGAGTGAAGCAAGACTTGGACTTCATAAACAGGCTATTATAGACCTGAACAAATCTTTAGATTTCGCATATAAAATTACAGATAAAAATTTAGCTGAAAAGTCTAAACAAGATGCTTATGATTGGAAAAGATTCAGTTTTGAGTCTCTAAATCAAATGGATTCAGTATATAGTTGTGAGAAGAAGTGTATGGCAGCTCCGCGACCCATGCTATATATCACAATTGCACAGAGACATTTAAAAAAAGGAAGAATGGACTCAGCAAAATACTTTATTGATAAAGCAAATGATATAATGTTATCCTCAAAAGGTACAGTCGAAGCAAAGTGCAATGTTTTAAGAGCCTACGGAGAATTATATATAGAAAGAAAAGAATACCAGAAATCTCTACAGTATCTCTTAAAATCTCTTAAAATCTCTATACGAATGAGATTCAAGAAAAGAGAAAAAGAATGTTATAAACTAATATCTCAAGCGTATAGAGGGAAGAATGACCTTAAGAATGAAAATGAATATCTTTTAAAATACTCTGCCGTGAATGACAGTCTGAATTTAATTGAAAGGGCAATGATAGATATACCAATAGACAAACTTTTACAGGAAAAAATCCAAAATAGTGAAAAAAGTAAAAGCAGACTATATTATATTATATTATCTATTATGTTTGTCTGTTTGTGTATAGTAATTATTTTAAAAAGAAATTCAAAAAGTAAGAAAGATAAAATCAGAAGTAATTTAGTTCAAAAAGAAAAAGAGTTAGATTTGTTAAATAAAAAATTGGATGAAAATAAAGAACACCTGTTATATCTTGCTACTAAAAACGACCCTACCTTTATTATAAAATTCAAAGAGCTTTATTACGATTTTTATACAGAAATAACCACTGAATACCCTCAACTCAATATAAACGATATGAGATTTATTGCTTTTGTGAAATTGTCGTTTTGTAATAAAGAAATTGCTACTTATACAAGTGTATCCCTAAGAACAGTAGAATCTAAAAAATATAGAATTAGAAAAAAATTAAATTTAGATGTAAATATTGATTTTAATGATTGGATAAACAGTAGATAGATTTAATATTTATAAGAATATAAGTTAATGAAACTTGTCTTTAAAGATTTTTTTAGATACTATATTATTTCTCATTACAAATTAGCTAAAAACATATTAAAGTTAACGGATTGTAGAAGCATAGGTAAACTTCCCTGTTTTGGTAAACTTCCCTGTTTTTCAGACCAATTAAAATTATTAAATTTAGTTTGTTAAACATTATGAAAAAGAGCAAATTTTCAGAACATCAGATTATCAATATTCTGAAAGAATATGAATCTGGGAAAGC
>NZ_PPEG02000002.1:600017-660088 GCF_002899945.2 Chryseobacterium viscerum | reverse complement strand
AATTGCCACTGAGTAAGAGTTAAGTCTGTTGGATACATCAATTTTTTTGTTTTGCAGCTCTAAATTGACATTTTTAAGCCAATGAGTAACCCTTACTCTTTTTTTATACCGTTTTTAAACAGGCTCTTAGATACAAAATATAACAACTCAAGTAATTTTCAATAATCAGCTCAAAATAAAATGGTATGAGTGAAGAAGCACAAGAAAAAGATGATTACGCTGCAAACCCCAATCAAAAGACTTATGATATGCCGCACCAGGTGGATCATGAAGTGAATGTGGTGAAAATATATTTTGCGAAACAAGTTCCTAAAATGATTTGGGAAAAGAAAGAAGAACCCTATACTGTAAAAAGTGGAGGGCTGGTATCTGATGTCAAAAAGAAGTATGAAAAAAAAGGAAGAAGGAACCTCCAGGCTGATAAAGAAGATTCTGTAAGATTAAAAGCAAAAGAGTCGGTGAAAATCACATGGGAAGAAGAGGTACAGGCGAAAAAAGCTGATGGCAGTTTGGATTTTGATTTTGAGAGAATAAACAGCACCACCATTAAAAAGAAAGTCTGGGTTGTAGCCAATTGTGAAGGAGCCAGCGGAAAGCTATCGGTGGAGATCCATGAAAATAAATTGAAAAATGCAGAAAACATCTATGAAAATCCTGTAAAGTTTCTGGATGGTGAGGAGGAAAAAAGCAAAATTGAATTCACGATCAACGGAACATTGGTATATGCCAAAGAAATAGCAATGCGCCCCAAAAGTGATGAAGATTTGAAGAAACTGATAGAGAAATTTAATAAAAGAGATGACAGAAATGCATTCTTATATTTCAAAGCTGAAGTAACAGGAACAGAGGATGAAGTGAAATTTCCGGATGAAACGCATGAGTTTTTAAATAAAGACAATGAAAGATTCGAGATCAGATACTGTAATTGTGGAAACAATTATGATATCACCTGTACCCGATACAGTAAAAGATATGGACCCGCCTACTGGGGAACAAAAAAACTTGAAAACTATTCCGATTGGGATACATTAATTGAAGATAAAAAAATTACGGCTGAAGAAAAGGCTATTTTGGTGGGAATGTCTGAAAATGAAGGCAAATTAGATTCTGTACAGTCCTATGATTGGGACCTCTCCGGTGAGCAGATGATATTAACGGCCGGGGCTATGCAAAAAACAGTGGATCACACCGGAAAAGGGGAATTTACAACGCAGATTGAAGAATTTAAAGCCCAGCACCCTGAAAAATATGACGAGCTATTTGCATCATGCGGATGGACCGTGGACTCCGGGATTCTGTATTATAAAGATCCGGCAGATTCCAAAGCGGAAAAAATTACCGGAAATACATTATCAAACAAAATCAGAGAAAACTGTAAAGAATCTTTATTTGGAAAAACAGTAGAATGCAAGCCTCTGCAACCGATCGTCAATGCTGTTATCGATAAGACATTTCAGGAAAAACAGGTGCTGGATTTTATAAAGAGATTAAAAGAAGTTGTACTTCCCTTAACTCCTACCGGCTATTCCTATAAATTGTCAGATTATTTAAAATCAAAATTGGGAAAAGCTACTGTATTGGATCATCACATCAACAGACCTGGATTGGTAAAAGATGATTTCGGGGATGCATTAAATCGGTTTTTCGCCAAAAAAGATGCCAACACAGCCAAAGAAAATAAAACAAAAAAAGAAGGTGAAAAAATAGAAAAATTATCAAGAAATCCTGGCGACTGGGGAGATATGCACGGTAAATATGAGCAGGAAATCCTTGATGATTACGGCAATACAAGAAGAGGTACCGATATGGACAAGCGGTATGAAAAAATGGAAAAAAATTCAAATTTATCATCATGAAACAATTTATAACCATCCTAATGATTTTAGTCATTTGCATTACATGCGGAAACACCGTTTCCCATCGAAATCATGATGTACAGAATAAAAAGGTAAAGAAAGATACCCTCATTACTTTGAATAATACCTCATCACTGTATTATGCATCCTACAACAGCGATATGAAACTATGGTATAATCTCTATATAATCAATAAAAAGAAGAAGATAAAAGTAGGGAAAGGAAATGAATACAAAGGTACGGGAAGTGAGCTATTCTCCCGATTATCTCCCAATGCCAATTATGTAGTGGTAGATGCCATCATCAAAGACTATGTGCATGAAAGTGATAAGGACAGTACCCTGCATGAAAACTACACTTGTGCTATTATCGATCTGAAAACAGCAAAAATAGTTAAACAAATGCAGGAAGACTGTGATGGATCATGGAACAAAAAAAGCCAGTGGGTTTCGTCTGGCGGGAAAGTAGTTTTTAAATAAAAGCAATAAGAAGTTTTAAAAACGGGTGAAAAATTATGGAGCCAGTGTTTCCCATACATATTAGATTAAACCTTCTCGAAGGAAAGAAATTTTATCGCTATTCCTGTAATGAATATACCACCACCAATGGGAAAACTCACAGAAGCGAGCTCAACAAAAATTTTCATGTTACGCTGAAGCTTTTAGAAACAGAAAGATTTGAATACCATATAGAAACTTTTGACAGAGTGCACCGGGATAAGGAACTCTCACTCTCTGAAAAAGATTTTTTAACCAGAATTGCAGCTATCAATGATGATGTAGTGCTTGTAACAGATGAATACGGCCGTTTGAAAAACATACAGGGACTGACAATTCTTCAGGACAGAATGGAAAAAGCCATAGAAAAGCTCTCCCGATCCTATGTTGGCAAAAAGGCAGAAGATTTTTATCAGTTTTTAAAAGCATTTTACCAAAAGGAAAACCTGGTGGGTAAAGATTTTTTAAAAAATATTCATTTCGGAATGATCCTTCATCAATTTTACGGAAGGCATGAGAAAGAGAATCAGAAAAAGCATAGGGTACGTTACCGTAATTTCATGGCTAATACCGTAATCGATATAGACGAAAGTATACAGACGGAGGCTATGCGTTGTGATGATGAATTACTACTATTACAGTACACCGGCGATATCCCTTCAGACAAAAACTGGGAAATGTTTTATGGAGAGATGAAAAGAAAAGAAATCGCTTATCAAAGCGAAACCGATTTCCCAAAACTGGACAAATATAAAGGACAAATGTTATTAGACGCTGTGACCAAAGAAGTGCTGGAGCATAAATTAACCATAGAATTTTCCCTGGGAGAAAACTATCAAAAGAAAATCATCTATCATATAAAAGAAATAAGTCATGAAGAATTATAAAAATATAAGATGGATCGAAGAACTGCAGAACCAGCTGGATGAAAAATTTGGCGGTCTGAACCACATCTCATTTAAAGAAGATAACATCACGGATCATCCTCGTCATGAAATATCAGAAACTCCCGTATTAAAAAAAGAAAAATCTTAAAATGGCAACACGTATTACCATAACAGACTCCGGGCAGACACAGACTTTAAATGGCCCATTGGCTCCGGATACTCCCGATGACTCATTGCAGCGCATCAGTGACGTTTATTTTGCCAAAAAAGTGACCACAGACAATGGAACAAGAGTAAGCTTCACAAAAATTGATTCTGCCCACATACAGAGGGATCACGATAATGTGGAAATCCCCTACGATTCTATATTAGGAAAAACCGTATATCTGATCATAGAGACCAGCAATATGACAGACCTGAATATAGATGCCGTGATAAGACCTTCAGCCAGTACCATGACAGAAAATACAGATACATTACAGCTCATGCGTTTTGTATCTCCCAATCGGTATGAAGTACAGAGGCTGTTGACGGTACAGGTCGGAAATTTTGATGCCCTCAACAACAGAGAAGACAGCCATGCTCATTATACCAATCTGCAAAGTGACCATATCAATAAAGCTATTATTAAACTGCAACTCAGACCAGACGGAAGAGCAACTTTTGATGACTGGACCAGAAGACTGGCAGATGGCACTATCAATCTGGAAGTGGCAGTAGAAAGAACAGACAACAATCCCTGTGCCTACAGAGATGAACAGCAAGAAGTAAATGGAGCCGGTATTTTCTTAGATGATGACACAGCAAGATTCAGAGTGGTCAATAAAAATATCTATACCATTCACCATGGCAGTAATACGTACAATACTTTAGCTGTGATCAGTACAAATCCGGAAAGAAGAAGAAGGGTTCAGAAAGTTCTGAATGCCCAATCTACGCAGGTTATCTTCTTTTATTATGATCAAAATGATAATGAACACAGGATTTGCGCCAGAACCAAAGAAATAATAACCAGAAAAAGAAGAATGAATGCCATTCCTCCGCTGGCCCAGAGAGGAGCTCTTTTGCAGACCATAGATTTTACCGCCAACAGGGCTGCCGGAGAACAGATCGATGCTCATCAGTTATTGGTGTATGCTAACGGAACACTTGGTGATGGAGCCACCGATAAATGGTACGCCAATCAACAGGGAGATGTTGAAATGGTGGATATGGATATTTTAGCGAATGATGGTGTGGGACCACAGATTTTTGAAGCATTCAATTATAATCAAAATGGAGTCATCATCCGATATGGATTTCAGCACACCAGAAGAAGAAGCATTCAACCGGATTTATTTGCAGGTTTCTTAGGGTCATTGGCGCAATTCAGGCAGGAAGGACACAACCATTATATTGTATCTCAGGGGTTTTCTTATGCTGATGCGTCGTGTTATCCCAGTGCAGAACATGTGAATGGCGAAGCAGGAGATTTAAATTTATTAACAAATCAGCAGAATGGAAACAATACGATCCTTACGGCCGCGAATTTTGATTATGATAATGAAGTGATTCTTAGAAATATCCTTTATGACTTTGGGTTTATACTAGGCCGGTCAGAGGATTTTTCCAACACGGCAAATGCCAGTACGGCAGACAATGCCAGCACACGGTTACCTCATACCACTCATACCGCTACTCCACGACATAATAATCATTTGCATGTCCACGGTTTCACCCCAATATCAGATATATATGTTTAAAATTAATATCGCTTTTTTTTCTTGTCTGTTTTTCCTTTTTTCCTGCTACAGTAAGGCTCAAACAGAAAATAAGGCAACAAACACAGAAGTACATTCAACAGATAAGGGATCGTTTTCTTTTAACACCAATAAGGCGGATTGTATAACGCTGCCATTTGGGTATTCAGATCTTTCAAAACGAACAACTGCTGATGCCATTCTGCCTGTCATACAGGATGAGAATACATTGAAGAAAATCAATGCATTGAAATTTGAAACAGTCATCAAAAAAGATCTTGTATCACTTCCTGAAGAATATGATGTCCTTCTGCCATTCAGCACTACTGTCAATGAAAAATATGACCGTATTAAAATAGCCTTTTATTTTCTGTGCTACGGAGACTATTCAGTCTACTTTATGGCGGTCTATAATACCGTTCGTTACACCGAACCATTTATTGAAAAAATGTATTTAGTTTCAACCAGAGACGGTAAGCTTATCGATATGAAGAGAATCTATCTTAATCATCAGGGAGAAATGGGTTTTGCCAACTACACCCTATTTAATATCGATAAAAATTACATCATTTCTCTGCAAGATTATGAGTTTACTGAAGATCCTTTCAAGCTAAAACCTTTACAGCAATACCAAATTCTACCCTCTGGAAAATTGGCAAGATACTATGACAAAGATGGCCCTTATAAAAATGAGGAAGAAATGGGCATGGTGAAAAACCACCTTAAAGAAGGAAAATGGATCGAAACCAAATCCAATAGTTCTATAGATATACAAAAACATCCGGAATTCACAGACCCCTATACCTATCTGGAAGCGGAGTATAAAAATGGGTTACCCGTTGGAACATGGAAATTTTATAAATTACTACAGAAATACCGTGAGGAAACAGGAGAACCCATCATCAATACAAGGAAAAAAGGACCATTAGTATACACTGAAATATATAAAAACGGACTCTTGGAAAAACGGGAATTTCATTAACTCAGGTCTTGCTGAGGAAGCATTTTCACTCCTTTGCAAAATCTATACTGCTGGATAAACTTTTGCTTATTGATTTGTTGGAACATCGCAAAGGCGCAAGGCTTTTTTAGCTGTATTGGGAGTCTAGGGCGCAAGAAAATCAAAGATTTTCAGCTAGGTATTCATTATGGAATAAGCCGTATTCGATTATATCAGATAAGATTAAGCTTTTTTAACGCAAAGGTTTTTATAAGTTCCTGATGATTTTTAGGAAAGCAAAGGTGGCGGATTCTCCGCTGATGAAGCAGAGACTTGAACTCTCAACAACATTTTTTCTCTAATTTCGTTTCATTCATTATCAAACTCCTAGAATAGAATTCATTGATCTTAAACTAAAGCGACTTAGCTAATGATAACTAATATACCAGCATACGAAGACTTTGAAAAAGTAACAAAAGAGTGTCTAATTCAAGCACTTGAATCATTTTTTATAATTTATTGTGCTTATAAAAAATATGATGATGAAAATATAAACGAAGAAGTTCCTCTAAATGAGGTTTGGGAGCATAACAAACCAACATTTAGAACATCTATTATTTTATTACATCAAGGAGTTGAAGCTTATATGAAAAGTGTAATTGTAAAAAATTCACCATATTTACTTCTTGAACAAAAAAGATCGGATTGGCCAAGTCTACCAGACAGTAAAGATGTAGATTATTCTTCTATGTATACGTATGCTGGCGAAAATCTTCTTCATACTTTTTGTACTGTTACTAATCTCAACATTAATTCAGAAAAAATAAAGTTCATTGAAGATATTAGACAAAATAGAAACAAGGCAATTCATGGGGCTGGAAATATATTAAACAATCCAAGCATTGTTATAATTGATGTACTAAAAGCATATACTTATTTCTTTGGAAAGGATCAATGGTTCAATGATATAAAAAAATGGAATCAATCAAATCCTCTTTTTGGCTATTATGATTGGAATTTTGAGAGTATACAATCATATAAATTTTTAGATTTCCTAGAAGTAACAATTGGAATAAAGCAGCTAAAAAAATATTTAAATTTTAATTTAAGTGGAAGAAAATATTTTTGCCCAACCTGTTTTCATAAAATACATTCAAAAGGCCATGAATTAAAAAGTAAGTGGGCATTTCTCAATCCCAACAAACCTTTTTCAACGATGTTATACTGCATCAATTGCAATTTTGAGAATGAAATAGAACGAACAGATTGTCATATTAAAGATTGTATGGGCAATGTAATAGACAAAGATAGTTTCTGCCTTACATGTGGTGAAAAACAATAAAATTTCATTAACAATCTCTTTTTCCCCGCTACAACAAAGAGGTTTGAGTATAATCAAAGTCGGGAGACTTTGTATAACAAAGAAAAGAGATCAGAAAAAGAATATTAAAAAAATAGCACCACTTATTTCTAGGTGGCGCTATTTTGAAAGATTTCAAATGTAAAGAAATCTTAGCGAGTCTAATAAGGTTTTAATGCTTATCGCTTGATTACTTTTACTGTTTTCACAACGTCATTAGCAGCATTTACTTTAACCAGATAAGCTCCTGATGCGAGTCCGGAAACATCAATGGTTCCTTTCGTATCATTGATGGCCTTGGTAAGGATCTGCTGTCCGGCTGCATTGTAAACCGCTACCGACAGTATCTTCTGGTCAAACGAAATCGTCAGGATATCCTGTACCGGATTTGGATAGACCTTCAGCTGATCTGCTTTTGCTGTAATTTCATCAACTGCTAAACTTCCTTTAGCGGAAGTTGAAACTTTAGTAATAGTTCCATTACTTGTACCACAAGCAACTGGTGTGAAAATTCTCTTTATAGCATTAGTACCATCTCCAATCTGTCCCTTGAAATTATAACCACTGATGGCCAGAAATCCATTAGCATTGATAGCAAACGTATTGTTAGCTCCTGCTGCAATACTTTGCCAGTCAGTTGCATTTCCTATACGCATAGGTGTAGAGGCGCTCGTCTCTGTACCATCTCCTAATTGCCCCCAGCCATTATACCCCCAGGCCCATAAGGTACCATCGGTTTTGATGGCTAAAGTTGAACCGTACATGCCAGTCTTCACACTTTGCCAGTTGGCTTCTGTTCCTACCTGTGTCGGAATATTCTTTCGATTTGTAGTTCCATCGCCTAATTGCCCCGAGCCATTATTCCCCCACGTCCATAGCATTCCATCGGTTTTGAGTGCTATTGAATGATTGGTTCCTGCAGTAACAGATTTCCAATTCGTAGCCGTTCCTATTTGAGTAGGGGAACTTACTGCGACTGTACTACCATCACCTAATTGTCCATAATTATTATCTCCCCAGGCCCATAGCGTTCCATCGCTTTTTATAGCAAGGGTATGATATCCTCCGGAGGCGATACTTACCCAGTCTGTTGCTGTTCCTATTTGTACAGGTATACTTTTGTTAATGAGGGTACCATCACCTAACTGCCCTCTGTTATTATACCCCCAGGCCCAAAGTGTTCCATCTGATTGTATAGCGAATGTCTGTTTCTCCCCCGTTGCAATATCCAACCATCCTGTTGCGGTTCCTACCTGCGTTGGAACAGTTCTCGTGGTGGTAGTTCCATCACCCAACTGTCCTCTGCTATTCTCTCCCCAGGTCCATATGGATCCATTGGCTTTCATACCTGCTGAAAAATAAGGCCCGGTAGCTATTTTCACCCAATTATTTTCGGTGCCGATTTGTGTTGGGGTATTTCTATTGATCGTAGTTCCGTCTCCCAGCTCTCCTTCATAGTTATTTCCCCAGGCCCATAGTGTTCCATCTGTTTTAAGCGCCATTGAAAAATCAACACCACCGCTCACACTTTGCCAGCAGCCTGTTGCAGTGGTAGGAAGTGTAGTAAAGGAACCTCCCGGCATCCAGATATACGGACTGAATCCACAATTAGAGCCCACCCACCAATAGTAAGTAGTGTCAGGTAGTAAATTGGTTAAATTGGCTGTTGTAGAAGTAGAAGGTACACCTCCCTGAATCCCTCCAACCGTTGGGCTGGTACTGTAAAGATAGACATATCCCTGACCAGGAGCCACCGTTGCTGCTGTCCAGTTAAGAGTAGCCGTTGCAGAAGTAATATTGGCAGATGAAACCGGTGTCGGAGGAATACAATATCCAGGGCAAGCCGTAGAAATAAATGTATTTTTGTTAACTTTCGTACCGTCACCTAGCTGCCAGCTATCATTTCGTCCACAAACTTTTAGAAAACTGTCAAATTTTTGTACAAGAATATGATTTTCTCCAGCAAAAACCTGCTTATTGTCTGAAGAGGAATCTACCTGTGTAGGTGATGTAGTACTTCCTCCAGTTGTACCAGTACCCAACTGTCCAAAATTATTGCTGCCCCACGACCAAAGGGTTCCGTCTGTCCTGGTCGCAAATGTAAAACTATTTCCAACCGTTGCAGTTTGCCAGTTGGTTGCTGTTCCTACTTGTATTTGAGTGTTTTTTGAAATGGTAGTACCATCTCCCAGTTGCCCATTACTGTTATTGCCCCAGGTCCATAGCGTTCCATCGGTTTTGATTCCTATCGAATGCTGAACTCCTGTATCAATACTTTTCCAATTAGTAGCACTTCCGATTTGCGTTGGGGTGTTTTTTGACACTGAAGTTCCGTCTCCCAGTTGTCCATAGTTATTAATTCCCCATCCCCACAGCGTTCCATCGGTTTTGATGGCTAAGGTCTGATAATTGGCGGCACGAATACTTTTCCAATTGGCGGCCGTTCCGATTTGTGTTGGAATATTTTTCGAAACTGTAGTTCCGTCTCCCAATTGTCCGTTACCATTACCTCCCCATGCCCATAGCGTTCCATCGGTTTTAATTCCTACGGAATGTTCAGCTCCACCGCCAAGACTTTGCCAGTCCGTTGCAGTTCCTATCTGAGTGGGAACCGTTTTGCTAGTTAAAGTTCCATCTCCTAATTGCCCAGAAGCATTATTCCCCCACGCCCACAACGTTCCGTTTGTTTTAATGGCAAGGGTATGCCTGTTGCCGACATATATGCTTTTCCAATCTGCTGATGTTCCTACTTGGATAGGGACAAGTTTGACATATGTAGTTCCGTCTCCTAATTGTCCAGATGTATTACTTCCCCATGCCCACAGGGTTCCGTCTGTTTTGATTCCTACCGAATGGTCTCCTCTTGTGATAAGGCTTTGCCAGCAGCCTGTAAAAGCTGTGGTCTGTACATCAATAACATTTCTAAAAACAGGCCCCCAAACACCCGTATTGTCTTTGATACGAACATTAAATACATGCAAACCATTAGCCGGTAAAGCAATTCCTGCATCAGCCAATTGCTCAAAAGAGGTGTCGAAATTTGTATCAGCAGCCAATAAAGCGGTTCCATTTCCTGCTCCCGGATCTGTATCCCAAAAATACTCGGCCTGAGAAACAGTTATTATTGGAGATGCTGAAGGTTGCTGAATATTAATGACATTGGTGAAAACCGGTCCCCAAACTCCCATATTGTCTTTGATACGGATACTGAATTTATGTAAACCGCTGCCCGGAGTGGCAACTCCTGATGCATTCAGCTGTTCAATAACGCTGTCAAAAGTACCATCGGCAGCCAATACGGGATTCCCATTTCCTGCTCCCGGATCGGTATCCCAAAAATATTCTGCCTGCGAAACAGCAATTACTGCAGAGGTCTGATTGGACTGAACATCAATAATGTTGGTAAAAACCGGTCCCCAAACTCCTGTATTGTCCTTGACACGGATACTGAATTTGTGTAAACCGCTGCCCGGGGTGGCAATGTCTGTTTTGGAAAGCTGCTCCACAACGTTATCGAAAGTCCCATCAGCAGCCCATACCGGAGTTCCATTTCCTGTTCCGGGATCGATATCCCAAAAATATTCTGCCTGGCTGACCAATACTTGTGCCGGGCACAGCATCACCATCAACAAGGCAATTATACTATAGATATAATTTTTCATATCGTTATATTAGAATTATTTAGAAAAACCAGATCCGCTGAGATTGAAAGTTCCGCTGGTAATAGATCTTGGAGTCGACAGATAGTTTACCTGAGGTTTATTACCATTATTTGCCGGCCAGTAATTCATCCAGCTGTTAGAGCCCCCATAATGCCCGGCGTCGTTTCTTGTTAAGTCTAAATCGGTGTATTTGATACCAGGATTTCCGGCATTTACATTCATCCCGGTTACCGTATACGCTACATTGTCGAAGTTCAGAGTCATTGATCCTGAATTGTCGCTCTGCGTCATATTACCTTCTGTTATAAAAGTATTGGTGAATACATTATAATTAGCCGTTATAGCCACGTTATTGCTTTTGTTTTGAATGCACGCATTGGTCCCTCCTACCACAAAAGAAGATGCATTGTTGATAATAGCAATATTTCCTGCATTAAGACTATTCCCTAAGTTGACGTAAAACGGAGCCGTATCTGCGGGAGTATAATTATAGACGGTATTGTTAATGATTTCGTTAGAGCTTCCTGCTTTAAGACCATAAATATAAATACCGGTACAAAAATTATTGTTGAATTTAAAATTATAATTGGATTGTGAATTGGATATAAACGAACTAGAGACATTACCATATACCTCAATATCAGATCCAACAGGGCTGCTGTCTTGTGTAGATATTACAGCAATACTTTGTGCTTTATTAGCGGTACATTTCCCGTGAGAAAACTTCAGCATTCCACTAATCGTACAGCCGGAGATATTAGTAGTGAAATTCACTTTGTCTGTTAAAACATTATGCAGTTCACAGTTCACAATATTAATAAAAGTTCTTCCTGTACCTATTGGAAAAGTTGCCTCTACATTGTACATGCCGTAATATCCTGAGCTCAGATTGCTGATTGTCACCGTTCTTCCTGTTGCCGGATTGATACTTATATTTCCCTGAATGATATATTTTGTATAATGGGTTTCGGAAACAAAAGTGAGCGATTTGTTGATAATCAGATTTTCTACATAAGCTTCTCCATTCGCTTTAGGCTGAATGATGATACGATCTCCATCTGAAGCCGCTGTGATTGCTGTACTTACGGTAGGATAAGCTCCGCCTGCTCCGCCGTTTCTAACATATAAATCAGCGGCAAAAGCCATAGTACATGATAAGCCTGTGAAGGCAACGATGAATAGTTTCTTTGTCATAATAGTGTAAAAATTATTGAGTTTATTATTAAATTATATTCTTTGGTTTTTTAATCATTTGCTTGCTGTTATTTTCCCATTGCACCCTTTACCGGGTACAGGATAATGGTATAAGGATTGGCATCAATAAATTACTATTGATTAAAAAATGTCTCGCTGACCGCGATGGTATAGTATCTTAACGGATACAACATGAAGTTTTCCCAGCTTTCAACAAAAGCATATCTCACCCCCGGATCGAAAGCGAAATCCCGGTCATCTTTTTTATACCAGCTATTCTTCCCATCTTGATGGACGGAAATAATCAAATAAGCCTTACAGGTTCTATAGGATTGGCAGCTCTCAAGAAATTCTGAGGATTTACTGTGTTGTTACATTGCCGGGAACATTTTAGTTTTGAGGTATTACAGAAATAAATACCGTGTAGTTTTGTTCTTTTTCATGGTTTTAATTAGTTTTAAAATACGGTTTTTAGTTTTTTTAGCAACAACAATATGATCAGCTATATTGATTTTATGTTGTTGATTACAAAAGTATATTTTTATTATGGATCATCAAATAGTGAATAAAAAAATAATATTATTTTAGCTTTTGAAAATCCGGTAAATAGGATATTTAATAATATAGCGCTGATGCCCCCTGCTTACTACCTGTTATTTCAAGTTTACCAGCATTGATCGTTTTTAGTACCTTCTTTTCCTAATATTGCCAAGCTTTTCTTTCAAAAGATAAAAATTCATATTTTTTATATCAATAATTTATCTAATATTGCAAAAAAACATAAAAAGCTCAAAACCAATGTCAGCCACTGTTGCAATGCTATTCTCGGCAGCGAATGTAACGGCTCAAAAAAAGAAATCAGCAGCTCCGTCAAGCCATGGGCTATTAGAGATACCTAAAGACGCTGAAATTAAGGTAATTTATTAACCTTCTGGCTAATTACCCTTTCACTCTGCAAAAGTGATTGAAATAGAAACCACATGATATAATCGTGTGGTAACAAGGGAGTAAAAGGAAAATTTATATAGATAATAGGTGTAAAACCGAAAAATGTTAACGAAATTGCAGATGCTTTATAATCCACTACGACCTAAGAACTGATGACAGAGAAATTTCCTACAATAAATAGTACACTTTCACCCAATGGGCTTGGCAAATTTATCCAACAAAAATATGAACTGACCGACAAAACGGAGTGCAGCATATTTCGACTTGCTATGAATCATTTATACATTGTTCATGATGGCGAAAACAAATACGTTTTTAGAGTTTACACCCATAATTGGCGGACTCAATTAGAAATTGAAGAAGAATTAAGACTTTTAACTCTCCTAAAAGAGGCAGACCGGCAAGTTGCTTTTCCAATAGCTGATACATCGAACAAATTCATTCAGGAAATTGAAGCTCCGGAAGGTACTAGATTTGGCGTTTTATTTTCGTATGCTAAGGGTACAAAGACAGCAAAATTTTCAGCTCAAACAAGCTTTCTAATTGGACAGGCACTAGCAAAAGTTCATCAATCGACAGAAAATATAGAACTGAGGAGAATATCTTACAATGCTCAGAACATGCTTAAAAACCCCGTTTTAAGAACAAAAGAATTCTATAGTAAAAATACCAACGAAATTGAATTTTTAGAAACCCTTTCTGCTTTTTTAACGCTAAAAATGGAAAATATTGAGCAACAGAAAATGAGATATGGAGCTGTTCATCTTGACGTTTGGTTTGACAATTTGCACATTGACGATGAAAAAGAAATAACATTTTTTGACTTTGATTTTTGTGGTAACGGTTATTTATGCTTTGACATTTCTTATTTCCTATTTCAGTTATTTTCAACCCATTTGAATGAAGAGGAATATCAAATAAAAGCAGATAGCTTCATCAAAGGTTACGAGACGATAGCTAAAATGAGTGAAGAAGAAAAAAAGTTTTTACCCTACGCATGTTTAGCAATTATGACCTATTACATCAGTGTTCAGTGCGACAGATTTGAATATTGGACCAATATTTTCCTGAATGAAGATCATTTAAAAAGAATGGTTGGGAATCTCAAACGATGGATTGCTTACAACAAAATTGAGATTAATAACCAACTTTTAACAAACTAAAATAGACAGACAAACGAGAATTACGTATGTCTTATAGAAATTTCAAAATAGTAAGCAGACAGTATTTACATTGACTTTTATATTAAAAAACAGCCATATCACAAAGCTTAAGACAGTACATTATAGATAGCAAAACATCCTTGGCAAGGTTTTAAACCTTGCCAAGGATATCAATCTGCTTTCATCACTATTCGAAAAATCCCAACCATGGAGCATGTTTAAAGGGATTATTTTGATAGGCTCAAAATCAGGAGATTTTCAAAAAAAACAGCATCTTTCAAAAGAAACTCCCAAATATTCCGTTTAATTCTTAAATTTGGCTCATGCGAAAGAATTTATACCTCATCATTCTATTATTTTCTCTTACCAGTTGCTATACTTATCAGGTAAAAAAGCAGGCGGATCCAACGGCTGACAATAAGCAAGACTCTAAAAAGAATACAGCGATTGCTAATACTACTGCTCCGCAAATGAATGGTACAGCAGCTTCATCCCCAAATCTGAACGCTCCACAAGCGCCTGCTCCGATCAATATTCAGGAGAAACTAGCCTCAGGTAAAAATGTTAAAATTGAAGTGGATGGTAAGAGTTATAAAGTAATCGTTGACAAGTGGGAAAATGACAGTCTGGTAGTCCACCCGGTTCGTAATGCTAAAAAAATCATGAAATTCCATAAGAATCAGATCAATAGTGAGAAAATTGCAGAAAAACGATTTTCACAACCTATCGCTGATATTCTTACGGTTACGGCTTATACTGCAATTGGTGTTGGAATCTATCTTCTTGTCCGCTAATTTTTCAACCTTTTCTGATAATCAGAAAACCTATATTTGAGCATTAGTGGGAATTGTAGAACACCAAAAAGCTTACAATATGAAAATAAAATTGAGCTATCTGTTTATTATACTCTATACCCTTGTAAGCGGCCAGGGAAAATCAATCATTAATGACCTGGAATTTTCTAACTATTCGGGGCATCCAAAAAAAGTGACAGAGATCATCACGTTTTCACCTCAGAACATTAACAAAAGTATTTCCTATTTTGACAAAGAGGGCTTTCTCACAAAAATTGAACGTTATAATTCAACCACCATCGAATTTCCTGATAAAAGATTGATCAGTGACTTTCTTATCTACGATTCAAAGGATAAAGCTAAACGCCATTTCAAAAGCATTAATCCTGGAAATAAGAAGATAGAAACTACCGGCTATTTTGAAAAAATTTCCGATTCTTTGTATAAAAGAGTTTCAAATGCTGCTGATCACAAGATGTCGCTTACCAAGTTGTTTTACTTTGACAAAAACAACCGCCTTATAAAAACAGAAGAAACAGGGAATTTTTATGAAACCCCGATTAACAATACCATCTTGTACACTTATACCAATGCCATAAAAAGTGAAATGCTTCTTGAGGATGCCATTCAGCAAAAAAAATCTCAACTTATCTATAAAAATGTGAAGCTTGACGCCAATTCAAACTCTATTTATGAGGAATTGGTAGACGATAAGGGAATTGTACAACAAAAAATAGAAAGAGCATTTGAATATTATTAATTGAAAACTATTGCTAACAGTAGTCTTTCAAAATAGCCGTCCCCAGAAAACGGTATAGAAAATAACTGATTGACAACAGCCCCTCTCCTCCCGGAAACTTACTGACTTTGAAGATGCAAATGCTATAAAATAAAATCCCTTCGCCATATTTGGGAAGGGATTATTTTTAACCTTAACTGGTAAAAAAATCTACAACAGCTTTGTTGAAAATTCCGGGGATTTTTTCTGGTGCTTCGTGGTCAGCTCCTTTAAAAATTAATAACTTGCTGTTGGGGATTTTTTCGGCAATGAGTTTGGTGTGCTTTTCTTTTACAACATCGTGCTCACCAGCCATGATCAGGCTTGGCGATTTTATTTTCTCTAAAGAATTAGGGTCAATATGCGGTTCGTTGATGAGCAGCATTTTCAACCGATAATCCATATTATTTTCTGCAATACCACGCTCTTTCATGGCTTTCACCTGTTCTTTCAGCAGAACATTCGTCTCTTTCGTCACAGAACTGTCATCATTGTATAAGACAGTGCCCATAATGGCCATTTTGTTCACCTTATCCGGATAATCTCTTGCGAGGATAACGGCAATATTTCCCCCATCACTCCATCCTAAAACATCTACTTTCTTTAATCCGAGTTGATCCAGGAATGCATTTACATCTTTAGCCATAAGCTCATACGTCAAAGGCGTTTCGTCACCTGAAGATTTTCCCTGTCCGCGGCTGTCCAGTGCTATCACCTGAAAACCTTTGGTAAGGGGATCAAATTGATTTCTGAAGGCTCCCATAGAAGAATTATTGCCATGCAGCAAGAGAACCGGTGTTCCGTTGCCGTATATTTCATAATAAAGCTTCACCCCATTCACCTCAGCATATTTTCCCATCTCAGCGTTATTTCCAAGTGTTGGCTTTGTTTTTACATTCGAATTATCAATGTAAAGTGATTGTTTCCCTGAATAGAATTTTTCTGATGATGTCGCCACTTTTACATGATCATCTTTCTGAAAGTTTTTCCATTCTTTGAGATCTTCATTTTCAAAATCGCCGTTCTTCAGAGGTATTTCAATTTTGTTTTTACCATCTAAAACATAGAGTTTCAAATCGTCTATGAAATAGTTATCATTTCCGGCAAAAGCAAACCCTATTGTTAAAAACTTTGTATTTGAATCTATTTTTCCTTTCAATTCATAAGGGCTCCATTCATTTTTTTTGTAATATTCCCCTGCATCCTCATTATAAAAGGGTTGTTTTATCACCTTAGAATTGGCATCCACATTCCTTACAGCCAGAACCGTCCAGGAGGAATTCGTCATATTATTCGTATACCATATTTTTGCCTCAAGCAAAAAATTTTTCCCTTTGTACTGCTCTACTGCTACGGGTTGGTAAAGTTCATAGAATTGCGCTTTTGCAAAGGTTACCAGAAGGAAAATGAAAACAGAAGCTATTTTAGTACGATATCCAAACATATTCTTTTAATTTTATTATATGGGCTGTCCTTAATGTAGATATGAAATTACCTTGATATAGAAAATCCTGCTTTGTTTTGCAGCCTTTCTATTCCAGACAAATATATAAATAAAACACCATATGGTGTCTTGTTTTTTTTCATTATTATTTTGCTGTAATTACAGGGTAAGATTCGAAATTAAGGGTTTAAGTTTCTCATTAGAAAATGAAGGAAACTGATATACCAGCGCAGTATATTAAAATAAGATGTTTCTAAAGATAGGGTTTCCCGTAATGTAAGGAGTAAATATCGTCTTACATTGTATGACTTAAATACAATATATTATGGAAACCATAAAATCAATTAAACCAGGCCCAAAGCCTGATAAGTCTGGCGGAACACCAGACAGAAGGAAAAGAATAACGCCGGAAACAAAACCGAAGTATATTTGAGGTTTAAGAGGCGCTGATAAAATGATAAAGGAAAACCACGTCACCCGTATAGGCTGGTTTTATATGATCTTTGATTAATAGTTTGGCCTCAACAACCGCCTTTACAGTCCCCCGAAGGTTGATCACTGATTTTACAGTTGCCTGCAGTCTTACCTCACTATTTACCGGAACAGCTTCACCAAATTTAAGGTTTTCTATTCCGTAGTTGATTTCCATTTTTACATTTCTAACATCTGCAATCTGCTTCCAGAGATAGGGAATCAAAGACAATGTTAAATAACCATGAGCAATGGTAGATTTAAAAGGACCTTCTTTTTCTGCCTTTTCCTTATCAGTATGAATCCACTGATAATCTAAAGTTGCATCTGCGAATCTATCGATCTGCTCCTGATCTATTTTATGCCAGGCAGAAGCTCCTATTATCTGACCCTCAAGAGCCTTATACTCATTAAAACTATTGATAATAATCATATTATTTTCTGAAGCTTTTGAGAAATTAGAATATATACAATTGTTATCATAATCACTGTAACAATTGTAAATCAAGTCTCATCTATTTAAATCCCTCAAAAACCTCTCACATACAGTAAGAGGTCAGTGAACATGATGAAATAAAAACGAATCTCATTGTCATCAATGTTCTTTCAAATCATATATCCAGATACTGAAGAGTACGGATTTTGAATTTGTAAAAAAAATATAAAAATATGAGACTTGATATTATAAAGGATGTTATATTAACATACTTGTAATTGAGATCTAAATTATGCCAACTTTACGTTAACAGCATTTAAACCTTTATCACTTTTTTGTACATCAAAAACTACTTTATCATTCTCACGGATCACTCTTGTAGTTAATCCTGAAGAATGTACAAATATGTCTTTACTTCCATCTGCCGGAGTAATAAACCCGAAGCCTTTTGCTTCATTGAAAAATTTTACGGTGCCTTCTTGCATTGTAATTATTATTAAAAATTGTATATTTTATCTGTACACTTTACAGATTTTATTTATTAAAAATCCCTGACAGGCAGTAAGCCGTATCAGTTTTGAATCTTTTTACATTCTAAACGCTTATCCACATTACACAATGAGATAGCGGTTACTTCTCCCGATGCCATCAACCAGTAAATCCGTTTTTTTTTCATTTTCTACAAAAAAGGGTGACTGCTTAGCAGGTTGTGTTGTAGAAGAAACGGGATTCACAATAATCTCTATGGGATTATTGAGGATCGTTTTGGCAATACTTTTTATACTTGCCGGCATTGTTTTAGAGAAAAATAAGGTTTGTCTTTTTGGGGAAATCAGTTTTAAAATCTTTTTTACATCATCTACAAATGCCTTATCAAGCATTCTGTCTGCCTCATCCAAAACAAATATTTCAATTTTAGAAAGATCAATATGTCTATGGCTAATCAAATCCAGCAGTCTTCCAGGTGTTGCCACCAAAATATCTACCCTCTTTCTAAGGGCAGCAAGCTGGCTCCCAATAGAAACACCTTCATAAATGGAAAGTAGAGACAATGGTAAATACTTACTGTAAATTCCAAGGTTTTCTTCTATTTCTATTGCCAATTCTCGTGTTGGGGTAAGTATGAGAGTTCGTATTTCTTTATGTTCCGGGGTATGTCTTTTTAGCAGTTGCAAAATAGGCATTGCAAAGGCAGCTGTTTTCCCCGAACCCGATTCAGCACACCCTACAATATCCCTTCCAGCTAAAATATGCGGAATTGCGGTATACTGTATTTCAGTAGGCTTAGAATATCCGGCTTCTGTCATGGCGCGGATAATTGGGTTGATTAAATTTAAATTTTTAAAACTCATTATAAATTCCGGTCTTCCGGTAGTTTGTAAGCAAATCTGATTATCAGAATTTGAGTTGGTGTATTGACAAACTAGTAAAGACTATTCCTTTTTTGTTTATCTTTTTTCTTGCTTTAGCTACAATAATGACCTTAATATATCATTGATAACCAGCAATAACATATCGCTTTTATCTACAATAGAACTTTATAATCTCTGATTTCTGCTGTTGAAACTGATTATAAATTGGTAGCTGAAAAAGCAAAACTGAAAGAAAAAATTGTGATTTTAAACTATTACAGAATAGCAAAGGCAGTGACCTGTTTTATAAATGTTTTGCAAAAATACAATAAAAAAAATGCATTTAATCGATTGATTATCAAAAATATATTCGTAGCTTCCGCACGTCAACCCAATTATTTGCAAATGCGGATGATTTTAAGATCCTTAGTATGCAAACGCCTTCCCCCATAGCAAAACCTTATCCCAAGACTTTAGGTTCCTCTACATCTCCACATGTAAGAATTGCTTATTTTATCATGGTACATCATAAGCCTGAACTGTTTAAAGAGATGTTTCAGAAGATCTATACAAGAGATCAGTTTTATCTTATCCATATTGATAGAAAAACCAAATCAAAAATTATAGAAGAAATACAGCTTTATATCATTCAGTTTCCTAATGTCTATATTCTGGACAGTCTGAATATCGTTTCCGGGGGATTCAGCATGGTTCAGGCTGAGCTTAATGCAATGGAATTTCTTCTAAATGTAAGCCGGGAATGGGATTATTTTATTAACCTGAGTGGTGAAGACTATCCCCTTAAGTCACAAAATATTATCCGAGAATTTCTTACCATCAATAAAGGCCGAAATTATCTTTTTTATTATGATCAGAAATTTTACAGACCCGATACCCTTCAAAGAATACAAAATCATTTTACCGAATTAGCCCATATGATCTCCTCACTCATTTATAAAAGAACATTTATGAAAGGAGTGACCCCTTATATCGGAGGAAAATGGTTTATTTTCACAAGAGAAACCTGCTCGTTTTTAGCCAATAACCAAATGGTAATGGATTTTGAAGATTACTATTTTCATACTTTTTTACCTGCAGAATCATTTTTTCAGACTGTTCTGATGAATACGTCATTTAATGATATCATCATCAATGATGACAAAAGAGCCGTGCTGGAGAAATCGGTCTTCCCCAACAAACAGAATACCTTCAATTATATCAAGTCCCTAAAAGCCAGTAATCAGCTTTTTATCAGAAAGATAAACAATAAGATTGATGAAAGTATCCGAAAATATATCGAAGAAAGTTTTCTTTCTCCCCTACCTTATGTAGATGAAATTGAAAGAGAATTGAAGAGGGATAATCTTCAAAATAACTGACTTTGATCACTCTATAATAGTAATCTCTATGTTTTAAAATCTCAGCACTCCTGAGATTTTTTGTTGTACGGAAAAGTCCAGCATATGATTTTATTACATGGATAGATTATTACGGGTATGTTGTAGAAAACATCCATCATATCATTAAAATCATCCATTTTTCACCGCAACTTATAACCGCAACTTTGCAACAGACAAAATTGATACGTACAACCTTAAAATTAAAATAAAATGTCTGTTTCCGATTTATTCAAACCCCTCACCTTTCTTCACGGTCCGGCTATGAGAAACCGTTTTATGCTGGCCCCCCTTACGAGCCAGCAAAGTAATCATGACGGTACCGCCTCCCAATACGACCAATATTGGATGGAACAGCTTGCCCAGGGCGGCTACGGCCTGATTCAAACCAGTGCATCTACAGTAGAAGCTGGAGCTATCGCCTTTGAACGCCAGATGGGTATTCATAGTGATCAACATCTTCCGGGATTAACTCAAATGGCCGCAGCAATTCGGGAAGGAGGAGCATTATCTGCGGTACAGCTACACCATGCCGGACACAGAGCAAAACCATCAATAGGAGGAATACCCGCTCCTGCCTCCGATAAAACAGTACCGAATATCAAGGCCCTCACCACCGAAGAAGTGGAACGAATCCGTGACAGCTTTATCACCGCTTCCAGGAGGGCACAGCTTGCAGGATTTAATGGGATTTCAGTACATGGTGCTTTTGGATGGATTCTTTCGGAGTTTTTGTCTCCTCATCTCAATGACAGGATGGATCAATATGGAGGCAGTATAGAAAACCGTGCCCGTTTTACCCTTGAAGTCATTGAAGGTATCCGAAAAGCCTGTGGTCCCGATTTTCAGATTGGCTGGCGATTGTCGATTGAACGGTATGGACTGCGTTTGGAGGAATTGCGTGAGATTACTGCTGAAATTTTTGATAAGGAATTGATTGACTATCTGGATCTGGCTCTCTGGGATTCGGCTCAGCTTGTCCGGGAAGGATCATTTCAGGGAAAAAAAATGCTCAGCGTTTTCACAGAACTTCCGCGTAAAGGAGTACGTTTGGGTGCTGCCGGAAAGATAATGAGTGCACAACGTGCAGGAGAACTGCTGGATGAAGGCTGCGATTTTGTCCTGATTGCAAGAGCCGGGATTCTTCAACGGGATTTTCCGCTTCAGGTACAGGCCAATCCATTATACGACAGCCCTACGCTCCCTGTCACAGCCGATTTCCTTCGTAAAGGCGGGCTGAGTGAACGTTTTATTGAAACAATGAGAGGCTGGCAGACCTTCGTGAAACCGGGATCATAATATATCCTTCTCCTCCATATTCATTAGCGTAAAGCGAACTTTATCATGAAGGTTCGCTTTATTTTTTTCAATACATCCTTGCTGATTTTGAAAGAGGTCATGCGGACCACGAATGAGACCGTGCAAAAAATCTCCATGACAAAGTAAAAATCATCCATTCTTTAACGAGCGTTATTCCCACATCTTTGCAGTGTAAAATAAAATTTTCTACAATGAAAAAAACAGCAATTATTATTCTTTCAGATCCTAAAGCGGGTTCAGAAGAAGCTATGGGAAGAGTGTTTAATGCTTTAGCATCTGCATATGAATTCAAACATGCAGGGGAAGAGGTAAAGATCATTTTTCAGGGCACGGGTGTCAGATGGCCAGAACAACTTGAGAAAGATGATCATCCTGTACATGGGCTTTATAATGAAGTTAAAGATTATGTTCATGGTCTTTCAAAAGGCTGCGTTGCCGTATTTGGAACTGAAGTTTCCGGATATGAATTACTCAACGAAAATGAAGTTCCCGGAACTCCCGGCCTGCCAAGCTTCCTTACTCTCAGAAATGAGGGCTATGATATTTTGATTTTCTAACAGTTTTATATGCTGTCCTTCGAAATTTTTGGAGGGCAGTTTTGAGGTAAGATGAGGATCGAGATTCGAAGAAGAAGGTGGACTTTAACCGTGTCAAGGTTTAAACCTTGGCACGGTTAAGTATTCAACGGACAAAATGAATCAGCCTGTTCTCAAGCTCTGATATGGAACTCAGCAGCGTCCCGCTTCAAACTTCATTCCTCCATTAAAAAATATTAATTAAATTGCAGGTATCATGTTATCACAATCTGTCTATACACTCATCAATCAACAGAATGGAAATCTGGCTTTCAAGCTATTTGAGTTTGATAACAACAGTTATTTTGATCATATTCAGCGTAATAACTATTTTACGCTTATATTGATTACTTCAGGAGAGGGTGTTGCGACCGTTGATCTTTCCGATTATTCTTTCAAAGAAAATACGTTGTTTGCCTTTTATCCTTATCAGCCCTTTATGCTTTGGTCTGTAAAACCCATTAGAGGCATTTCTATACAGTTTCACCATGACTTTTTCTGTATTTACCGGCATCATCAGGAAATTGCAGCCAATGGTATTTTATTCAACAATGTGTATCAGCAGCCTTTTATCTGTCTGGATGAATTGAGTAAAAGTTCTGTTTTGAATCTGATCACGGGGATCGCCAATGAATTAAAAGCAGATGCTTTCAGGAAAGATGAAGTACTGGTTTCTTATCTTAAAATTCTGCTGGTAACTGCAACGAGGATAAAACTGGAGCAACAGTCGGTTCAGGATTCGGAAACGGCCAATATAAAGCAGCAATTCCTTATTCAGAATCTTAAAAATGCGATAGAGAATCATTTCCGGGTAAAACATTCTGCCAGTGATTACGCCGACTTACTGAATCAAACACCTGCTTCACTCGCAAGGATTACAAAAAATCATTTTAATAAAACGCTTTCTGATCTGATCACTGAACGGATCATTATTGAAGCAAAGAGGGAATTGTATCTTACGGATAAAACGATCAAAGAAATCGCCTATGAGCTTGGATATGAGGACGAATACTATTTCAGCAGGCTTTTTAAAAACAAAACAGATATTTCACCTCAGATTTACCGAAATACCATCGGGTTCAACAGAGGTTGCGAATCCTAATTAAGAATAATCATGAACAGTTATAATCAATACATGCTTGAATGCATCGAACTTGCAAAACAGGCATTGGAAAAAGGAAATCCACCGGTAGGATCTCTACTGGTTTTTGAAGATCAGATTATCGGCAGAGGAGTTGAATCCGGGAAATCAAGTGGAGATATTACACAGCATGCAGAAATTCTGGCGGTAAAAGATGCTTTGAACAATGGGTACAGAGATATTTTAGACCAATCTGTGATGTTTTCTACCCATGAGCCCTGCATCATGTGCTCTTACCTCATCAGGCATCATCAAATTTCTAAAATTGTTTTTGGTATTTCCGTTCCTTTGGTGGGCGGACAGTCTTCAGAATTTAAAATTCTGGAAACCGAAACCATTCCCAAATGGGGAAATAAGCCTGAAATAGAAACGGGAATATTACAACACGAATGTGAAGCTTTGAATAAGCAGTTTGCAGAATATCTTTCTCAACAGAAATAATATGACAAAAATTCTAATGCTTCCTAGTTTGTAATTTGGAAGGATTCCAACCTTCAACAGGCCAAAGCAGTATGTAATAGCACTGCCCTATTCCAATAAAAAATCCCTCAAAGCGAGGGATTGTATTCTAATATATTTAGCTTAAAAAGCAGTGAATATTTTTGTACTTATCCCCCTTGTAAAGGTCCTTCCCAGATAGAGTACAATTAATTCTTCTTGAAAATAAATAATTACGAAAACCCGAAACAGATCCCATTATGGAAACCTGGAATGCTTATTATTTGCTTTTGTCATTTATTTTTACTATATTGATACATGAAAAAAATTGAAAATCAAGGTAGTATAACGCATGCAGGTAAAATGAACGAACGATCAAAAGCACTAGAAGTTCTTGAAAAAGCAAAGCAAACACAAGGAAAAGTCACCTTCCTAAGACAAGGAGCCGGAAGAAACTTTAAGCCAAAAAATGAGGAATCCTAAGAGGATATTAAAGTAAATGTATGGAATATAAAGTTAGGTGATAACTTGCCTGATAGAAATCTTTATTTGAAGACGCTTCAGATAAATAAATAATGATTTCTATATTTCCAAAATAAACAATCCCCACCTAACAGTGGGGATTGTTTATTGTAAGAATTGATTTATTTTACATTACAGATTCCCCAAATTATGATTTATTTTAATCTTTATATATTTGTGAAAATACAATATTGAAAATATTTTCTATAAAATGAAATTAATAACCGCTTTTAAAATTCACTTAGATAAAAATAGAGTTTTTGGATTAGATGTTTTACGATTTTTTGCTATCACATTTGTTGTTTTAAGTCATGCATTAATTTACTTACCAAAAGACGTTGCAAGAATTTTGACATATTTTATTTTTGATGGGGTAACTATTTTTTTTGTTCTAAGTGGTTTTTTAATTGGAGGAATTCTGATTAAAATATTAGAAAAAGGAGCATTTACTTTCAACAAGTTATTGGACTTTTGGAAAAGGAGGTGGTTTAGAACTCTTCCGGCTTACTTCTTAGTGCTTTTCCTTTTATTGGCATTAAATAAAGTATTTAACGAAAATTTTGTTTTTGATTCCAGTATTATAAAATATTTTCTCTTTCTACAGAATTTTAAAACAGTTCACCCCAATTTTTTTCCTGAAGCCTGGAGTTTAAGTGTGGAGGAGTGGTTTTATTTGCTTTCTGCAATAATAATTTTTTCTTTAATTAATCTTTTTAAATTCAATTCAAAAAATGCTGTCCTAGTAACAATTATATCAATAATATTATTCACTACCTTTTTTAGAGCATATCGGCTTTTATATAATATTAATGTAACAGATATTAACATCTGGGATTCATATTATAGGAAACAGGTTATAACAAGGCTTGACAGTTTGATGTATGGAGTTTTAGCAGCATATATTAAATTTTACGCCAAAAACTTTTTTGAAAAATATAAAAAAGTCTTTTTTATATCAGGAATTATATTAGCAGTAATACACCAATTTTTTATTATGAATTACGGACCTAATACCTTTTTTGGTGCAACTTTAAGCTTTTCGATGATTTCTATTTATGCTATGTTATTGCTGCCGTTTTTAGATTCAATACGATCAGCGCCAAAAATAATATTAAATCCTATTACCTATGTTAGTTTAACTTCTTACAGCATGTATTTAATAAATTATTCGCTAGTCCAAGAGTGGATAATAGGTAAGGTTGATTTTTTACATTCTCCTCAGCTGCTCAATACAGGCATAACTTTTTGCATCTATTTATGCTTAGTGATGATGATTTCAATTTTAATGTATAAGTATTTTGAAGTGCCTACCACAAAACTAAGAGATAAACTAGTTAAAGTCAAACCACAGAATGTGATGATAAGATAATAAACATAATCCCCACGTAATAGTGGGGATTATTTATTTCGAAAAGAACATATCTGCTTCCGCTTTTCTTCTTCGGATCAAACCATTTAAAGTTTTTCCGCCCGCGGTAATATATTTCGTGGTGAACCAATTTCTGATCTCAGACTCTCCTGCTTTTTTATTGACTAAAGAAAACAAACCATCTGAGCCTCCGGTATTGTAAGTGTGCGATACAAGGGCATCAAATTGATTTTGGGTAAGACCTACTTTGATTTTATTGTACACTATTTTTTCATACGTTGGTAAAACAGAGGAAAACAGTTCTGCTCCTTTTTCTTTGCTGATGGCAGGATCTGTCATGGTTACTTTCTTTCCACCCGGATAATAGGTATTTCCGTATCCTATGGTGGGAATTTTTGCGGAATCGAGGTAAGGCTTGGAACTGAAACCTTCAAATGATAAAATCAGGTTGATTCCTTTTTGTGATGTTTTCATTTCTTAAAATATTTATAGGTAAAAAAGAGGAGTATTAAAGTGATTCCCAAGATGGTCATGAAAATCCAGGCTGCAATTTCAAATCCACTCACTGTTACTTTTTTTGTTTCTTCAGAGACTTTCGAAGCTACTTCTTTGACGGCTTCTTTTGAAACTACTTTCTGAGCTGAATCCTGAATACTATTTGTAAACACTGATTTTTTAACTTCTGATTTTTCACGATCAGCCTTTGTATAACGGTTACTGATTGTGTATTCTGCATTTCCCATGATGGAAATACTTTGAACAGTATCACTTCCTATAACATTATGATAAACAAAGGGATTGGATGTATCAGATTTTCCTGTGATCAACAGCTCTCCGGATATTTCATTTTTCTTTTCCTGTACTAAAGTATCAGTATATTCATTTTGAATGGATGTTGAATGGTGTACGCTCAAAGAATCCGTTTTCACTTTTTCCGTTTCTTTTCTATCTTCTTTATAAGTGGTTGTCATTTTCTGCTTACTTCGGCAGCCCAATAAGAGACTGCTCAATAGAAGCAATAATAGAATATTTGTTTTCATCGGTTTTATTTTTTTAATTGAATGAGTTTACATCACCGGTTCTTATGTAAATATTTTATCTTCTTTCACATATTCTTTTTTGATACTTTCTAATAACATGTCTAAGCTTACTTTGTAACCCGATTCTTTTAATGCAATTGTTTTTAAACTTACATCTTGTATAACGTTCATAATATTAGACCCGGTGAGTTCGTATCGTTTGGCGATGTGTTCCAGATTGATGTCTTCAAGCTGTAATTGTTTGGGTAAATTCTGCTGCCAGATACGCAGACGCTCTTCATGCTTTGGATTATTGAATTGTATGCAGCTATGAAAGCGTCGCGTAAAGGCTTTATCCATATTATTTTTAAAGTTGGATGCCAGAATAATAAGCCCTGAAAATGTTTCTATCCGCTGCAGCAAATAAGAAACTTCCTGATTGGCATATTTGTCGTGAGCATCTCTTACAGAGGTTCGTTTTCCGAAAATAGCATCTGCTTCATCAAAAAATAAAATCCAGTTTTTATTTTCAGCTTTGTCAAATAATTTCGACAATTGCTTTTCTGTTTCTCCGATATATTTTGAGACCAGCATGGAAACATCTACTCTGAAAATAGGTCGTTTGGTATATTTTCCTAAAAGGCTGGCTGCAAGAGTTTTTCCGGTTCCCGGTTCTCCATAAAACAATACCCGGAAGCCCGGCTTAAGTTTTTTCTGCATGCCCCAGTCTTCCATAAGAATCCGGCTGCTGTTGTACCATGCTTCAATACTCTGAAGTTCATGTAACGTGGCTTGAGGAAGTATCAGGTCTGTCCAGGATCTACCGGTGTGCAGCTGTTCTGCCGGAAAATCATTACTCATTTTCGGCAATACTTCTGATCCAAAAATTATAGTATTAAAAGCTTCGTGGTGGATACTTATCTGGCTGTTCATTGAGGCATACTCGTGCGCTGAATTTGAAAAAACAATGAGTTCTTCTTTTATCAAAACCGAATCTGGACTCAAATAATCCAGTGCTTTCAATCGTTCTGAAATATTATCTCCACCCAGAATATATTGTATCGCCTGAACTGTAGGATAAAAGAGCCTGCCATTATCATTGGTTGAACAAAAGTCAAACAGCATCGTATTGGGAAACTCCAGATAAATGCGTTTCAGCAATGATGGATCCAATCGTGGTAATAAAGCCATTAGGATAATAACAACTTCCTGATGGGCAAGCTCTTTCCCTGAAATATAGTCGCCTAATTGAAAGCCTTCATGGTCATTAGGTTTAAACTCAGGTGCTCCTATAGTAAAATCTTCTGAAGAATTATTGATACGCCATGTAATAACCTGTTCTAAATGAGTAAATAATTTTTGTATTTGTTTAGGCTCCATTGGTTTTTAGTCTTTTATATTTTTGAAAGCAACCTTTAATAGGCTGCTAAAAAGAAAACCTCAACCGAAAAGTAGCTCACATTAGAGAGTCTTACCCAAACTGCCGTAGCCGTTCTTTGTGGAAAGTTTCTCACTCATTGGAATTCCTACTTTTTAAAGAATTAATCCTACGCCTGAAAGAAAACTTTAGATTTCACAATCTATCGTTCTGCTTCATGGATGAGATTCTTATGATTGCTCATTAGAAAATTCCAGTATTCCAGTCGCAAAAGGCTTCCCATTATTGAGGATCTTACTCGATTGAGGATATGTTTGTATGTTGATAAAATAGCGTGTACTCCATCTTTATTAAAGAGGTTTCCACTCTATTCTGAGATTTGCTTTAATAAACCTCAACCGAAAAGTAGCTCACATTAGAGAGTCTTACCCAAACTGCCGTAGCCGTTCTTTGTGGAAAGTTTCTCACTCATTGGAATTCCTACTTTTTAAAGAATTAATCCTACGCCTGAAAGAAAACTTTAGATTTCACAATCTATCGTTCTGCTTCATGGATGAGATTCTTATGATTGCTCATTAGAAAATTCCAGTATTCCAGTCGCAAAAGGCTTCCCATTATTGAGGATCTTACTCGATTGAGGATATGTTTGTATGTTGATAAAATAGCGTGTACTCCATCTTTATTAAAGAGGTTTCCACTCTATTCTGAGATTTGCTTTAATAAACCTCAACCGAAAAGTAGCTCACATTAGAGAGTCTTACCCAAACTGCCGTAGCCGTTCTTTGTGGAAAGTTTCTCACTCATTGGAATTCCTACTTTTTAAAGAATTAATCCTACGCCTGAAAGAAAACTCTAGATTTCATAATCTATCGTTCTGCTTCATGGATGAGATTCTTATGATCGCTCATTAGAAAATTCCAGTATTCCAGTCGCAAAAGGCTTCCCATTATTGAGGATCTTACTCGGTTGAGGGGATGTATTAATCAATAATATAATTGATCACATCAGTATCGTCTCGTCCTAAAATAATTTTTATATTAACGGGAGCCGATCTGTATTTTTTTCCATTCACATTAATTTCCAAAAGCATTTGAATAAGAGAAAATGGTTTTCTATGATGAACTGAATATCTAAATGAACCAGGTCTGTTGAAAGTGCCTGATGGATAAAATTCTTTTAAACTTGCATTGGGTCTGAAATAGTTAATAGGATTAATATCAATCACCATTTCATTAGACGTTACAGGATATTCGGACTGTCTGCCTAAAGATTTTGCATCTAATGGGCGTTCCTTGTAATAACCAGCGTCTTTAAAACGACCACTTTGAAGCCTTTTTTTCTGCTTGTATCGTTTGATGATAATCTGAGGCTGGTATTTATCAATATCTAAGTCGTTTGATAATTTTACATGTAAGAATTTATATTTTACATTACCACTTAAAACATGCTTATATTTATCTATCTTCGGTGCTCCTGTCCCATCATCTTCAATGTTTAGATGTCCTCTTCCTGAATTCTGGATATTTTCAGCTACATAGAAATGATAGTTTTTCCCTTTCCAATTTCCTGATGCCTTGACCTCCAGTCCGAAATTAAACTCATTTAAATGGACATAATTATCTATAAATTGGCCAAATTGACTTTGTGTTGGATATTTACCGGTTTCAAAATAGGTTTTCAACTCCTCTCTTTGGGTAAATTTATTGTTTTCTTCCATGATTATTTTAATTTTCTTTAGTGCTTATGTTCTTCGTGTAACTGTCTTTCTGGATTCAATTATTATCTATTATTTACAGGGCAAAATTCCTCTTTTTTTTGGTCTTATAAAAGTTTTTCGGCCTCTCTATCCTGTAGTTGCAGTAAGTCTTATTTTTATAATAATCAGATAATTACATACTCTATTTCAAAAATTAACCCTTCATTATTTCTAACAAAGTTTTTGTTTCCCGCTTGCAGGAAATGTGTTATTTATTCTTGAAAAAATAGATCTGATCAGCCTTTATTCTGCTTCCTGGATGAGTTCCTGATTCTTTCACATCAGAACGTTTCAAGATTTCAGGAGCAAAAGGCTTCTATTATTGAAAATCTTACTCGATTGAGAGTGTATTTTAGTAATGGGTAAGGAGTTGATTACATCTTCCCGTCCTGCGATCCTACATCAGTTTATATTAATAGGACACGCTTTGTATTTTGTTACCTAACAGCAATCGCTATTGGTGTTATGATTTACAGTTCAAAATTAATCACTTTTTTGTTCTTATAAAAGTTTTTTGCCCTTCCTATCCTGTAGTTGCAGTATCTCTTATTTTTCTAATCATCAAATGATTGGTCAATTGGTTTTAAATTTCCACCCTTATATTTTTTCTAATGCATTTTTGGTGAATTTTTAAAATATTTAATTCTCTTTTAGCTTTGTATCACAACGATTTCCACGTTCCCTAAAGTTTCTTTACAAAGATTGATGAGCTTTTAAAATGTTGGTTCTTCCTCAAATATTTTCAGTTTGATTATTTTCCAATGACAGCGTAATTACATTCGATTCTTATATTTCTGATTCCCTTTACGCGATCGCCCCCAAAAATATTTTGATTATTTTGTCCTGCATGTAAGGAAGCCGTCATTAAAAGCGCATCCTTATCCGCATCATAGACCTTACATTCGATGGACTGACTGATCTCACGAAGATCTGCACTATACGCAAATTCCAAATAATCCCATGCATCATAATGATCGGTAATAATATCTTTAAAGGTATACTGATGTCCCCAATAAGTTGACTGTACTGTATATCGAATGGCAGCCTGTGTTGCATTAACAAACTTAATGTTTGTGTTTACAATGTTTACTTTTTGTCCAAAATCTTGTTTGAATACCCGTAAGTACAATATTCTACTCTCCCCTGTTCCAAATTCAAACCCATCAGGGATCGCAGGCAGATTATTTCCGAACATTTTAGTTATCGTAAAGGCTTCACCAATATTACAACTCAAATAATAGTATTCGGTTCCTTCCAATCCTTCTACCGAGAATTCTTTTGCTTTAATGGTATAGGGTGAGCTGCCAAATAAGTATCGTTTTTCATCGCCACGGTATTCTCTTATGGTGATCATCTGATCTTCCTCATCCTTTGAACCTATGGCTGCTACGAATTTCTCATTTCCAATATTTACTCCAGAATAGTAAATGTTTGCGTTATCTATACTTTCCAAACTATTGGCAATGATTACGGCTTCTTTATTGCTCAGGTTATCCCCCTTATGTTTTAAAGAATCTATTAAATCCGAAAATTGATTTTGTGTAGGATATTTTCCCGTTTCAAAATAGGTTTTTAGCTTGTCTCTTGTAGTTAAATTATTTTTTTCCATACTATTTTACTATTTTTTACTGCTTTTGTTATGAGCATATTGCTTTTTGGATTCCATTACTATTTATGATGTAAAAGCCGAAATTCTGCTTTTATTTGTTGCTGTAACCGTTTTTTGAGCTTTCCGCTCTGTAGTTGCAATAATCCTTATTTTTTCAGAAATGGTGTAAAGTTTTAAGATGTTGATTCTTGCCCAAATATCTTCAGTTTGATTATTTTTCATTTTTAGAATAATTACATTCGATTCTTATATTTCTGATCCCAGCTATCTGACCGCCATACCAAGCATCCTGGATTTGCCCGCCATACAGGTGGCTTGTCGCTAAAAGACTGTCATTGTCTGAATCATAGATATCACACTGTATGGACTGATTGATTTCCCGAAGGTCTGCCTTATAAAAGAAAGATAAATAATCCTGTACATCATAATGATTGGTGACAGTGTCTTCGGCTTTGAATTTATCACTCCAGAGGCCTCCATCCACCCTATATTGGATAAGCATTCCAGTTTTATTAACAAATTTAATTTTTGTATTGACAATCTTTACATTTTGCCCAAAATCTTGTTTAAAAATTTGTAGAGATAATATCTTACTCTCCAGTACTCCAAATTCAAACCCATCAGAAATTGCATCCAAGCCATTTCCAAACAATCTGGCAATCGTATAACTTTGACTTATCTGGCAATTCAAAAGATAATATTCGGTTGCTTTTAATGTTTCTCCTGATATTCCTTTTAATTTAATGGTGTAAGGTGCACTGCCTAAGAAGAATTGCTTTTCCATAGTATTGTTGGTTTCTCTTACCGTAATCACCTGATCTTCTTCATCCTGTGAGATTACAACAGTCTGGAATTCTAAATTTCCAATATTGTTTGTACGATAGTAAGCGAATGCATTATCAATAATTGCCAACCTATTGGCAAGGATTACCATTTCTTTATTGGTCAGTACATCTTCTTTATGTTTTAAGGAATCTATCAAATCTGAAAATTGACCTTGTGTAGGATGTTTACCGGTTTCAAAATAGGTTTTTAGTTTGTCTCTGTTGGTTACGTTATTTTCTTCCATAATTCTTTTCTATTCTTACTACTTATATCATGAGTGTAATTGCTCTTTTGCAGCCTATGGCTATTGATGATTTTAAAGTTCAAAATTCATCATTTTTTCATTCCTGCGAAAGTTTTTGGAGCTCTCTATTCTGTAGTTGCAGCACCCTCTATCTTTTAAGAATCAAATGATTGGCTACTTAAATTCTAAGACCAAAATTCATCCTTTTTTTATTCCTGTGAAAGTTTTTGGAGCCCTCTATTCTGTAGTTGCAGTAACCCTCTATCTTTTAGAATCAGATGATTGGTTACTTAATTTCTAAGCCCAAAATTCATCCTTTTTTTATTCCTGTGAAAGTTTTTGGAGTCCTCTGTTCTGTAGTTTCAGTAACCCTCTATCTTTTAGAATCAGATGATTGGTTACTTAATTTCTAAGCCCAAAATTCATCCTTTTTTTATTCCTGTGAAAGTTTTTGGAGTCCTCTGTTCTGTAGTTTCAGTAACCTTATTTTTCAGAATAATTATAGACCGTTGGCTTTTGTCGGTTTGAACATTTTTTAGTTATAAAGAGAGGTAAAAGTGTATTGAAAAATTGTTTAAAGATCCAATCAATGTATGTTTATCATTGAAAAAAGGCTTAGATTATAAAATCCAAGCCTTTTTATTTTACTTTATAGGTCTAGCGAGATTATTTCTTCTTCGCTGAGCTGATGATCAATTTAATTTAAAAAAGAAATATACTACTGCTACCCATTCTTTTCTAACTCCTCTGGCATAGCCAATAGTACTGTGGCTGCTGTTTTCTACCGTTCCGTCGTCTTTGATGTAACCAATGGTTGAATGGCTGCTGTTTTCTACTGTACCGTTGCTTTTTACGTACCCAACCGTAGAACGACTGCTGTTTTCTATAGTACCATCACTTTTGATATAACCAATGGTACTGCGACTCTTATTTTCAATAGTACCGTCACCTTTAATGTAACCCACCGTTGAATGACTGCTGTTTTCTATGGTACCATCACTCTTGATATACCCTGTAGTACTGTGGCTTCCGGATTCTATGGTCTGAGCACTTATAATGGAAAGGCTAAAAAGGAGGGAGCTAATGAGTAGTATTTTTTTCATGGTTTTACTATTTTAATGGGGTTATTGGTTTGATTTATATACTGTAAAGTTACAAGCAAAATTCTATATCTTTATCACAGTGTAGTCCATTTTATGGAAATAAAAAAATCGAAGCTTCTAAAAAATAGAAACTTCGATGTATGATTTATTTTTATTTATCTTTTAAATACTCTTCCAAACTCCATTCATCAGTGGGCTCTAGATAACGCTCTACTTTTACCGGTGTACCCAAATTATGTATACGTAAGCCATTATCTTCATCACCTCCATAAAACTTCCATTTGCGCGTATCTGGCTCAACACCCATTTTTGCTATTATTTTTAAACTCTGATCTATTTCTGCCACTAAAAAACAATTTGTTAGCTTTTTTGTACTAGCGCTTGGATTAGGAATAGAAACATAACATGCCCATACTGTATTGTATTTTTCATTATTATATTCGCTTATTTTGAATAAATGACGAGAAGCTGGATATGAGGGATTATCTTCATAAAATATGTCGGGCTTAGGACTTGTTAATACCGGCAAACCCAAACCAACAGTAATATCATTCATATAAGATTTTATTTCCTCAGCCAATTGATTATAATTATCAAATTCTCCTTTTTTTTCTCCTAAATAAATTGCTTCCTGTTCTTTTTTAAATAAAAAATCTAATAATTCTTTTACTTCTTTCATAGTTATTGTATGTTAAATAAATTGTTCAACCAAATATCGCCATGTTCAGTACTTGTATTTGCAGACCCTAATTTATTTTTTAAATTATCATGCATTTCAGCTCTGTAGAAAACACTTTCACAACGTCTTGGAAGCTGTTGCATTCTCTGCAATTTTAGAAGTGTTGCATTTTTTTCTTTGTCAGTCATACCTGAATGTACAGCTTTTAACGCTTCTACCAAAGGATCTTCTTCCAATACTTGATAAGTAGAAGCTACTGTTAAGTCAAAAGTAACAAATTTATCTTTATGCTCATTCATTTTTTCTATAATTGCTGCCTGTAAAGTATCTTCTGCATCAGCCATAGTCTGTTTATTAAACTCATCCGAAGTTAAAATTAGATTCAATCCTTTCTTATAGCCTGAACCCAAAAACTGATCGCCAATAATGTGAGCTGAATTTAACAGCAGACCATAATTATATTTTCCTAATTTTCCTGCCGGTATTGTGAGACCACGAGAACCTACTTTTTTCAAGACCAGGTTTCTCCCTTGATTTATATGATTTACAGTTCGTTTACTTACATCTTCTAAACTAATTGTAATGGTAAAATCTTGCTGCCCATATTCATGAGCCTCTTTATCATAATAATAAGTTACATTCACTTTATGCATTCCAATAGCTTCTAATCTCACATCTTTTGGCTGAAACTCTTTATGCTCTCCTCCATCATTATCAAAAATATCTCTTAATTGATAGGTATCTCCAAAGTTTTGGATCATTAGACCTAATCTTTGCATTTTAGCTTGAGCTTTATCTATTTCAGTTTGGGTTCCTGAATCCTCTGCTTTTTCTAATTCTTTTTCTGTACGGCCTTGTATATCTTTTAGTCTAATTAATTGATGTTTTATAAGTTCTGATTTACCATTATAAGCGCTTGAAGCAGGGTATCTTTCAACTTGTTCTTTTCCTCGATTTAATTTTGTGGAAAGTTTCGTTTTCTTACTTTCCATATAAATTTCATTATCCTCAAAACTTAATGTGTGAGATTTTCCAGACATAGAAAAAGATTCAGAACCAATGTAATTTTTATCTTTCTTATCTTTTTTATCCTTCTCTTTTTTCTCCTTCTTATCATTCTTGCCTCCAACACCAATTTTACTAAGCAATCCTTTAGCTTTACTCTTAACAAAAGTCCAGAACTTGGTAATAGCCTTCACAATACGTTCCCGTATTTTTCGAATGACACCAACCACTTTATCTGCCAATCCTCCTATGCCAAGCAATGAAGCTAAAAATCCAATTAATACAGGGATTGCTCTCCCCAATGCATTTTCTATTGATTTGGCTACAGCACCTACATTTCCGCTGGCAATAGCTTTTATACTCTCCGTAAAGGCTTTTACCAACTCCATTATTTGTGCTGCTCGCTGGATGAAGAATTTTACGACATCTATAATCGCCATTGCGGCTTTTACAAACGCTCCTACCGGAGTCAATAATCCCATAATCCATTTAATTCCCGCCTGTATTACCTGCGTTTGGACGATATCCATAATGGTATCCATTATTGTTTCTTTCAGGTCGGCAAATTGGTCTTTCAAATGCTCCCAAAGTCCAGCAACACCGTCTTTACGAACGATCTGCACCATTTCAAAACCTGTTTCAAGAACTTTCATTACAGGCTCTCCTACTACTTTAGAACCAATAGCTCTGATGCCGTCCCAGGTTAATCCAAGAACCTGTGTGGTAATGGAAAAAATACCTTTTAACGAAAATATATCTTCCGGCATGGTGATAGAAACTCCTTTCATCGCTCCGGTTAACCATCCGAAGAAACCTGTTTTAAGGTGGGTCCAGATATTATTTCCGAAATTGGTAAATCCTTGTGAAACTCCGGCTATAAGATTTGATAAGAAATCAATAGGATGTGCAATAATTGATAAAATCACATTGATGGCGCCTGAAAGCAAATCGGTAAGGGTTTTCCGTATATTTTGTATGGTTTCCCAAACTCCTAGTGTTGCTTCTTTTAAAGCACTTAGCAATCCCTGGTTACGCTTTTTAAAGTCAGCAACCATATCGTCAACCTCTTTCAAAGTGTTGCTATATTTGGTTACCAATGAATCGATCAATGAGGATTCTTTTTCGCTGATAGAGCTCTCAAGCTGTTTAAATTGTCCCTGGATAGCATCAATATCGCCTTTGATGGCTTTTTTGACATCTGCAGGGAGATTTTTAATAAAGGTCACTACCTTCTGACGTCCGGAAGTGATGGCCGTTTTAGCTTTATTCAATCGGTCGGTTACCAGATTAGCAATAACATTAATAGTGCCATCCAGTTTCTGCAGGAACAATTGGCGTCCTTCAGCAAAAAATGCGTCTACTTCTTTTGGTAATCTTCCATTCCAGGCATCTTTTATACGTTTACCATATCCGCGTACATCATACCAACTGCCGTATCGTTTTTCTTTGTATTCGTCTGTTTTTTTAGTAACATACTTTTCAAAGGCATCTTTAGCCACTTTAGCACCGGCATCAAATAAGAGGGTTACTTTACTTTCCAGATCATTTAATTCGCCATCTACCGATTTTTTAGTATCAGCATAGATTTTATTCAGCTGGCTTACAACTTCCTGGTGTTTGCCTGTATTTTTTTCACCTGCTTTGTTCTGTTTTTGAGTTACACCATCCAGCATTTCTTTTCTGCTGTGATGCATGCCTTCCATATTACTGTTGGTTTTGCTTTGTGCTTCCTGTTTAGAATCTTCCAGCTTTTTGCTTTCAGCAGCTTTAAATGATCCAGGTGCAGTTTCGGAATTTTCCTTAGCTGCTTTTTTAGCATTGAGTGTATTGATAAAAGTAGGCTCATTTGAGTTCGCCAACTGCTCATCGGTAATATTATTTTTTTCAAACTGCTGCTCAACTGCCTTGTATCCTTTAGTAATAGGTTCACTTAGCTCAGCCTCACCTCGTTTACCTGGTACAGTTGCTTTGATATTAACTTTTGAACCTATTTTTGGATCGGGTAGCGCTGTTGCTATACGTTGCTGAACTTTTGATTCGTTTGGCTCCTGTTTAGAAACTGCTTCAATACTGCCTGTTACATTATTTTTGGATGCTACAACATCTGCTCCAGCTGATTGATTCACTTGGGCAATATTGTTATGTGCTTCAAAATTGTCAACTTCTTTTTCATTGGTCGGCAATTTCATGTTTTTGATTTTGGCAGCCAATTTAGCCTTGAAATCAGAAGCTTTGAAAGGACTTGATTTTTGCTGGTCAAGCTGTTCTACCTGCTGTCCGCGTGCTTTCGATTTGCGTTCGCCACCAGGCACTGCTGCAGCGGCATTTGCATGCGTTTCTGCTTTTTCTTTAGTGGTATGGGCTCGTTTTGTTTTGGCTGTGCTTTTAACCAAACCTACCGTTTGATTGAATTGTGGGTCACTATGCGGATCTGTTGGCGTAGTTCTCACTGAAGCATCTTCCTGCTCGCCAGGTAAAACCAGTTCTGTGCTCATATCAGATGCAGCAACAGGAGTTTGAACAGACTGCGCATCATCCGGAATAGGTTCCGGAATCTGAGTTGCTGCTGTTTCGGAATTCCTTTTGGTGCTTTGAGCCATCGCTGCCTGTTCTTGCACTGTTTTTGGCAGATAAGTCCCCGATTTAAGATTATGATAATCACTTATTTGATCAACATTCAATGTTGTGATATATCCTTTCTCAACTTTTTGGGTATCGGGATGATTGATATCGCCGGTTTGTGATAAACTCTCTTGAAGTTTATCATACATTATTTCTGAGCCTTGTCCGTAAATGTTTTGCGAACTATGTACGGCTGCAATATTATCATTGAGATTGGTTCGGTTCGTGTTAGGATTTACTGATCCAGCCTTACGGGTCGAGTCTTCAGCCTTTTGTGTCTGCGTACTGACCACTTCTACCTCGGATAGAGGTACGACCACCGGTTCTTTCGGCCTTTGCTTTTTGCTTTGGCTGTGGTGGGCTTTATTGTCTTTTTCTACAGGATTTGCTGTTTTCATTGACTTAGTTTTTTAATTTCATATTGATTTAAAAGGCATACAAAACGCAATTAATATAATTGCGTTTCATATACCTGTTGAATGTGAAAAATCAAACCTGGTTGGTCGATTTTTTTTAAAGAATTTAAGTAATCAGAAGTGACAACTTTGGGATGAGAAACAGGCAATGCTAGGCCACTTCTAGTTTTTTGCTCTCTTGTTATATTCAAGTTTTCTGGTTCAAAATTCACTCTTTTTCGGGAGAATTATCTGTTTTTTGGATGATGGATTCTGTAGTTGCAGTAAGGAATTTTTCAGAAATCTTTTTACCGCGGCAATCTAAACCTCCGGATAAATTATTGACATCTTTGCAATCCATTCATTGTACTATATTTTCCGGACTTCCGGAAATGTTACCATCTATAGTTTTTCATTTTTAGTTAATTCATGTCATCCTTTTTTTCTTCCTCTTCTTCAGGTTGTCTATTGGTCTTAATACCATATCTGTTTTCTATAAAAAGATTCACTGCTTTATCAATCCAGTTAGGCAGATTGGTAGTGATCATTTTCAGGAATTTATCATAGCCATACCCAAGTACAAATAATACTCCTGTTGAATACCATTTGTCATGTAACTCGGCTCTATTCATCAAATAACTCATTGTAAATCCAACGATTACAACAATTAATAATGTAATAAAATGTTCCCACGGCTGTTTCTTCTCCTTATTTTGTATTGAGACCAGTACTCTTAATAACCCTCCTGAAAATGCTATTGCAGTTCCAATCAAAAGGGCTTTTATACTATCCAAATTCATTCTTTTGCTATATATTATTGATTAAAAATTTTTGTTTTTTTACAATTTTCAGATGTATAATTATTCCTGATCCAGCATGTACATATGATCTAAAAATTTTTTGCTTTTACGGATATTTCCAGTCTCATTCAGATATGCTAATTCGTCAATAAGATCACTGATATCTTTACGGGGCTTTTGCAGCTTTTCCTTATCTTTTTTCTTCTTTTTCTTTTCTTTTTTTTTCATGGTTTCTAAGTTTCTAAGTTTTATTGAATGAACAGTTGTTTTTTAATCTTTTGGGGATTGGTTTCTCTAATACCCTAAGGTCAGACGGTTTCTATTTTCAGGCCTATGTTTCCACTAAAAACAATAGAACTTAAAAGCAAAAACCGTTTTTCACCTTAGTATTTTACTATCAATTTAAATTTGAGAAAGAGGTCAGGACAACCCTTTGATGCATCTGATCTACGGGTAGTTATTGGGGCAGGATAATAACTTTGAATCCTTTTCTATCTTTTTAGAATACTATCATTTCGAGATCCAATTCATAAGTTCGCTCTAAAAGATTATCTTAATGAAGTTCAATGCAGTATTACATGAATACATTGCCTGAACTTTGTTTTGCTAACTTTGAAGAAGAATATTATATATTGTTCTTTCGGACAAAAACAGCATTTCTGTTAACTCGGTAACAATTACCTTCATCTGTTTACTTTGATTACGTTTTACATATTCAATAACGAAATCTTTTCTTTTCTCTACTAATTCTTTACTACGTTTCATGTTCTTTGGTTAAAAGTTTGTTTGTTTTTAAGGCTAAAAGTTTATTTTTGAATCAGACATTTATCATATTTCTTAAATTCTTACTGTTTAATTGAGTCCATAAGGTACCCTAAAGGCAGATTTTAAGCCTTCGAATAGATATCCAATTACATTATTTAATTTTTGGTTTTTTAGAAGTCGACACCAGGTACTTTCTAATAGAAATGATACCTCAACTTCTTTCTAAATTTTACTTTTTGGTAAATCATTCTATGGATGCTTATAATGAATTGATATTCTATAAGCACACAGAGTCAGCATTTACTTCTTGTATTTGTTTATAAAGAGCATAACATCCTTTTTGTCTATATTAAATTATTCTCAAAAACAATTGAGCTTGTTTAACAAATTTTATCTCCTCTTTAGGATGTATTAACAGTCTTACTGATCACTATAATTAATCGATATTTTATAGATTGACCCGTAGTGTGAGTCTGCATTTTTTAGTTTACTTCGTGTTTTCGAAAAACAAAGAGCCAACAGCTGCTTTATTTTTAAATCAATCAAAAAATAAACACATTTTCCTCACTGATAAAACCGAACAGAATAAACGCACAAAAAACTATTGTCACATATATTAAAAATGCACTTTTTACACTTATTTAGATTAAAAAGATTTTTTTGTTTTAATTAGCGCATGATAAAACAAAATCTAACCACAAAGCGTATCAAGTATAAAAACCGTTGTTTAACTTTTTGATTACAAGGATTTATATCATTCAAACAAGGTTTTTAAATATTAAAACAACATTCAATTATAAATATAATTTTGTATATTTGTACGGTTCTATCTGAACAGCGAAACAAATATACGAACATTGTTCGTTTTTCAAAACACAAAAGAGAATATTTTTCATATTTTTTTACAAATAAACTATAAACATATCAAAATGAACTATTTAGAATTCAAAGAAATCAGAAAGAAACTAAACATGAAGCAGGCTGATATTGCAAAATCTATAGGAGTAGGTACCAGAGCTGTTCAATATTGGGAAAAAGGCGAACGAAAAATACCGGAAACAACGGCTTATTTTGTAACCAACTTACTGTTGGAACAGCAAAAGGAACTCAATAATGATAGTGCATCACCTGTTGTTTTTTCGGATTTAAAAATCATGAATGTTCCGCTTGCCAATCAATATGCACAAGCTGGCTATCTAAGCAGATTTGCGGATGAAGAATATATAGAAAGTCTACCCACAATTCCTTTTACGGACGATGTGGAACACCGGGGTGAATACATGTGCTTTGAAGTAAAAGGAGACAGCATGGACAACGGATCGTACGAAAGCTATCTGGAAGGCGACATTATTTTATGCAGAAATATCAGACAGGATTACTGGATGAGTAAGCTGCATTATGACAAGTGGGATTTTGTAATCGTTCACAAAGAGAAAGGAATTCTGGTAAAAAGAATTATCAACCATGATGTTGAGAACGGTATTATCACTCTTCACTCCCTGAACGAATATTATGAGGATTTCGAGATCCATCTCAAGGATGTTGCGAAGCTTTTCAATATTATAAGTACCAGACGTAAGAATAACAGAAGATAACTGCCCGGGTGAATAAAATCCTCAATTTCTTGAGGATTTTATTGGGGCATTCTTATATAAGTTAGCTAGGATGGCTAACATTTAAATCTTTGTGTTACATCTACTATTTCAGCTGTTTCTGACTTCACTAAATAAATAAAACTCGGATTAATACTTGAGAATCTTATCCATAAGATTCCATTATTTTTGAAGTTATCGGGTGCATTTTGATAAAGTTTTTTTATATTTTCTGGTATTGCAAGCAAATCATTATTCAAATAAATTAAACTTCCTATCATTGGTTTATCCGTACTCAAAGCTACTTCTATCTTCAAAATGGGATCTCTGTCTCCATAGCAAATATCCTCAATCAAATCATCACCACTAGCCTGGCAACGGGCTTCTAAAGGATTTCTCCATGTCCCGGATTGAAAAGTAATGACATTTGACCAATCCGAAATTCCATTTGACTTGCAATATTTTCTTATTCTTATGTATAATTGAGTATTATTAGGAATCTTTCCACTTTTCATATCAATATATTCAAGCTGGGCGTAATCAAAAGCTCCTTTCACATAAATAATGTTTGTAAAATTACTATCTGTTGCTATTTGATATTCCAGCGTTACAAAATCATTAATATCAACCCAATAATCCATTACTATCTGACCATCCTTCAGTACTTCTACTGATTTTATAACCGGAGCTCCACAAGAAGAAGGAGCGGTACACCTGTCAACTACCAAAGTAGCATTGGTCTTAGCAGTAACATTCCCTATAGCCAACTTTACTTCCAAATGGTAAGTGCCCGGAATTTGAATATCTTTAAGTTCGACCTTATCTCCACTCTGAGGCAATGGATTATCTATGTCATAAGTAACTATAGTTCCCGATGCCGGCGGGTATTCGTAATTCACCACAGCCTTTGTTATTGCCTCGGAAGAGTTGTATTTTATATTAAATGAAACATCACATTTTGATCCTATCATTAGATTATATTTTTATTGTTATTATTATATTTTTTCTAATATCTAAGGGATGTTGTAATCATTTTGAAGATTAAAAAACACCCCTTTATATTAGATATGGCATAAAGAAATCTGTTCTTTTCAGCAATTTTCTTTATTATCTGATCACGGATTAAGATTGATCATAAAACACGTCTACCTTTGCTACAGCGATACCAAATGCATCACTATTACGATCCTTCACTAAAAGCCGGAACTCATATTTTCCAAAACTTATATCTTTAACTGTCAGATTAGATGTATCTGTTCCAATAAGTTTCACATCCGGACCTGTTAATTTACTCCAGAAATACAGAAGGTCTGTAGGTCCATCGGCTAATCCTTTCAATCCAAATTCCCGACTGGAGAAAGGAACTCTATCTGGTCCTTCCACCTTAGCGATAACAGTAGGCAAAATATCTGTGCAGCAATTGCCATTAGTAGGGAAAACAATACTCTCTATCACAACCGTCGGACGATATTCATTTTTATAGGAAAGAATGTTTGAAGTAGCTGTATTATTTTTTGCATCTATTACAACCACTCTATATAAATTTGTACCCAATCCACTTATAGAGTCTGTAAATGTCGTTCCGTTGAAATTACCAGTAAACAAACTCCATGTAGTCCCATTATTAGTACTTTTCTGAATCTGAACGCTGGCAAGATCTCCATCCTGATCGCTTGCATAAACATCAACCGCATAGTTACAAGTAGGCTGTGTACATACCCTGTCTCCATTTCCTAATATATCATTCCATTTGATTGATACAACAGGTGGGTGATTATTCTGATCTTTCATAATTCCAATATCATCAAATCCCGGAAGATCCTGAGTATTTTCTTCTTTTTTACATGAACCCACTAAACCGAATCTAATAGAGTATTTACCTAAAGGCAATGTAATTGTTCTTCGTGGACGATATGATCCAGGTTCATAATGCCATCCATTTTCAAGATCACTTGAATCATAAATATTCAAGCCTGTTATTCCAGAAAGATCTGAAGGTAAATCCCAATCAAAAGTGAATGTTTGGGTATCATTACCATTATCAAGAATTATATATTTAATATTTGAAATCACCGGACACTCTTTGGTCAGGGGTAAATTTACAGGTATCGTCTCACTACATCCGCCGCCACTCACTTTTACCCTTACTACTGGAATATTTTTTGGATCCAGATTAGAATACTTGTAACTCACATACCCATTTTTATCTGGGTTTATAGGAGCCCAAACATCATTACCCAGGAAATCCCAGCTGTAAGTATAGTTTGCAAAATTTTGTCCTGAAACTTTAAAGTTTACGATGGTTGTTTTTGAATCTCCTCCAGAATAAATGACAGGTTCAACGACTTCTATTTTTATATTGGGTTGTGAAATCACTTTGATACTACAATTGGTAGGCTTCCCGTTGACAGTAAAGGTAATTTCCTTGTCAAGCAGACTTAAGTCTACCTTTTTCGGATTAAAGAAATATTGGGTACCTATTAATTCCACACCCCCTTTTACATTTGCACTGACATTAGCTTTCACTTCTCCATTCGCAGGAATTACTTTAAAAGGTATAGGGCGGGATTCTATACAAATAGTAGTGGTTGGCAAGCTCAATTCAATTTTATTTTTTGGAGTACAGCATATGTACGGAAGTGAAAAATCCGCGACAACTTTATTGTCTCTCCCAATATTCTGATAAACAATAACAAATGTTCCTCCCCGCTGAACACCACGTTTGTGTTCCAATCCCGGATGTTTTTCTAAATATTCATTGAAATAGGCTTTTACCAGGTCTTTATTATCTTTTAGCTCATTCAAAGACACCAGCATAATATCAAATCCCAGCTGCTGCTTATCTCTGATTTCCTTTATTTGATCAAAAACTGTTTGATAATCCAATCCCTGATGTCCTTCTATATTGTAAAATGAGCTTTTATCAATATTAAAACTCAAAGGGTCTTTTATATATTCGTTTAATGCAAACCCTGTATCATATGCCAGGTTATCTGTAAATGACCGATTACTTGTTTTATCAAAGTTCCACGCTTTTAAAAGTTCTACTGAAAGCTCATAGTAAAAAGGAACCGCTTTGTTGCTCAGAGGATTCAATTTTTGCGATGGCGTAATTTTGATCTTTTGTTGAGCCCCAATTTCAACGAAGTCAGGATACTTGAAACTCAGTACCTGCTGATTAAAACGATTAATTAGTACTTTGACTCTTTGTGTGGTTTTCTCATCATCCAAAACAGGCGAGTTATAAAACTGATGTCTTGAGAAATCTAATTGGGTATCCGATAGTAGTTTCCCAAGCATGATATGTTTAGGAAAAGAAACTACATCAGGAAGACACTTGGTAAATGCTTTAGGAAGCAGCTTTATAATTTCAGAATAGGTATCTGCCAAATCCTTCACTACATCATAAGCATACTGAAAACCAGATTCTTTAGCAAGGAACTTATTTAATGTGCTTTTGAAAACTGAATGGTTCGCTCCTGAAGTTCCCATGAACTGAGAAATGGCATTGATTTTTTGAAAAAGAGCTTCACCATACCCATTTTTATCTAAAGCTTTGATATACAGATTTCTTAAATCAGTAAAGGAAAAAGGAGTGTCAATGTCATTTTCTAAAATAAGCTGTTCTACAATAACTCGCTCCTGTTTCACAGGCCCCAGGATGTCATCCACGAACAATGGATGAGGCTGAACCTTATCTTTTCCAAGAATATAATTGATTCCGTTAGCTGTAGTGACTAATACTTTGAGATTTCGAATTTGCTGGATTCCATGGTTATCACAATCAACTCCCCTACAAGGTTTCACTTCTTTTTCATAATCTTCCAGATACAGCAACAGATATTTGTCTTCTAAATTTGAAAGATTGCTGATGGGTTGAAAACCTGAATTTGCTTCCTCATCTGTTGCTAATTCCCACAGTTCAATCTGGTTGTCTTTTCCATAATAAAATGCCGGATAATTTACTTTAAAATTATCATACTTTTTAAAATAGGTATACTTTTTACTTTCTATCTTGATGGTCTTTAAATCACTTACATACAGATCTTTACTTACCTCACTGGTATTATTCAAAGTCAGCAGATCTCCGTCGGTTGTTATAGCCACTCCCTGAGAAAGTTGTATGCCGCTCAATAGCTTATTTGTATAAATAAGATCTGGTTTGAGACCACATACAATACCTACCCCTTGCAGCAGCACTTTTGACAAACGGTCCTGGTCTTCAAAAAAATCTAAAAACTCGTTGAACTGGGGGTGTTCTATGTATTGTCCTTTACTGAATTTGCGGTATTGGACTGCTATATTACTTAATTGATTATTCATTATTGTTCATTTTTTAATGATTCATTAAGGTCTTTTAATAAACTTCATAGGCAATTTATACTGCCTATGAAGTTATTATTTGACTATTATTTTGTCACTCCTGTACAAGGGTTTATCTTTAAGAAATTCCCATTTGGATATCCTTTATAAATAGGAACTGTAGCGTTTGCTAAGAAGATTTCTGTATAGGCAACATCCTGGTGACAACCAGTTGGTGGTCTATTATTAACAGGTAAAGCACATTCCAGTGAAAACTCTACAAAACCGTCTGTTGTTTTTGAAGCCATGGTTTTAGCTTCGGCTTGAGTGATAATAATTTCATTATATCTACTCAGCGCAGGAGTACCAGGTTTATGATTGTTTCTATCCTGATTACCTCCTGTATTACTTAAATGTATATTTCCAATATAGCCAGGATATGGGTTTATTCCTCCTATCACAATACCGTTTCCTGTTAAGTTGAAAGTAGCATCATTACAAACGTGACCAGTGTCTACATCATCTCTATACTGAATGACCACTCTCATACCACTTAAACATGCAATCGTAGATTGGCCTTTTAATTTCAGCGGAGCTAATTTGTACACAGTGCTACAGCCGTTCGCATTGGTTACTGTAAGGGTTGGATTGAACGTTTTTTCTTGTCCTGCAACAAGCTTGTACACATGAAGTTTTGTGTTAGCAGGTGCCTCATTATGCTGTATTGGAGTACCATCATCAAAGTTCCAAGTAAATGTAAGACCTGTAAAGTCACCGGCAACTTTAAATTCAACCGTAGCATCTGGGTTGTTTGCATTTTCGTCCGTTGTAGGAGCATCATAGCTCACACTTCCTGTGGTAACAGTTACATTAGGTTGTGGATACACGACCATCTGTGCTTCCACCAGATCATCATTAACTGTAAACGTAATGGTTTGTCCAAAATAAGCTGCGTTAACCAAACCAGGATCGAAGAAGCTTTGACCTCCGGATTGCGTAACCGCAGGGATCTGAGTACCATTTACAAATGCTTTCACTTCTCCGTTTTGCGGAACGATTGTCATAGCAATCGGAGCATCTTTCTGACATAGTTTACTGTCTGGCAACATCAGGAACACAGGTTCCTTTTTAGAACAGCACAGATAAGGTAATGAGAAATCTGCAAGAACCTGATTGTACGTTTCTGATGCGTAAATTAAAACAAAGGTTCCCCCCGGTTCTACACCAGCTACATGCTCCAAGCCTGATTTTCTTTCTAAAAATTCGCTTAACAGTTCGCTTACAACATCATCTTTTTTAGGATCTTGTTTTACCACAGTAACTCCTTCTGCTGATCCGTCTTTTGCGAATTCAGCTTTATTTAACAATCTTAATTTCTCGTCTAACTTAGAAATATTTAGTAAGGTGTTTTGTGAATCTCCTTTTCTATTACTGATATCACTGGAAATTGATGTTAATTGTTTTCTAAGGTCATCTATTGATACTGTTTTTTCATTGGATACATCGCCACCAATCAGTTCACCTTTCTCTAAAACCAAAGCAATAACATCAAAGGCTAATCCGTATTTTGTTTTAAGATCATTGATATTTTGTAAGGCTGTTTTGTAAGGCAATGTTAAATGGCCTTCAATTCTATAGAAATCGTTGTTATCAATATTAAAATTCAACGGATTCTGAACAAAATCGTCCCCGGCCAGATTGGCTGTATGATAGCTTAAATTGTAAGTTTCTCTATCGGTTTTTGTTTTTTCAAAGTTCCATTGAGCCAATAATGGTTTATCTACATTATAATAATAAGGGATCGCTTTTTCACCCAATCTCACATAAAGATTGGAAGGAGTAATTTTAATGGCTCCCATATACGATTGAAATCCATTTATTTTCTGTACAAAACGATTGGCAAGCATTACCACTTTTTCGTAGTTCTCATCATCATTTGTGGTTACAGGTGAATGGTAAAAACCGTGACGGAGTGGAATATATTTTCCTAATTCCTGTGTGGCTCCAACAGCTCCCAACATAAGGTGTTTAGGGAATGAAGCTATAGCCGGACAGCATTCTGCATTAAGATGCAGGATCAATCCTTTTATTTCATTGTAGGTATCAATTAAATCTTTTAGCAAGTCATATCGATACTGATAGTCGTCAAAACCTCGTACCGTATTCTTAAATAGGGAATCCAATTTATCAAAAAGGGACTGTCCTCCCAGGTTGACACTCACATTAAAAGTACTTGCAATTGCATTAAACCCATTGCTTAATTCTGCAACAGAACCAATGGCATTTTGGAATTTCTCTTTCAATTGCCTTGCTGATACAACATCAGGGTCCAGAATAACTCTTTTGGCTTCTATTTTAGGCAACTGATCAAAAAGTTCTTCATAAGAATTGTGAACATTATAGATCGTGTCTTTTGCATCTCCCAGCTTGATAAGATCTAAAACAGAATTTGAATCTGCTAAAAGCACTTTGAGATTAGACACCTGCTCAGCACCGGTATTGTCACAATCTGCATCCTGACATGGTGATTCTTCATTGGAATAACTTTCTAAATACAGAATTACGGTTTTACCATAGATGTTGGTGATTTCTTTTGTGTGCTTAAAATCTCCAACATTAACACCCTGGTTTTTTAATTGGGTATATTCTTCCTGCGTAATCAATTCTAAAAGAGGGATTTGTTTCCCTCTAATAAGAAAATGTTTGTACCCGACCTTGTCAATATAATTTCTAAAATATTTGTAAGTATTAGTAGTGAAATCGATAGTAACTTCTGCCTCTTTATCTGTTTTCTGGCGCAGGGTTATTAAATCACCATCTGTGGTAACTCCGGCACCTTGTGTAATCGCAATTGTATTAAAATCAAAATCAATCGCTTTATCTTCAGATCCAGACTTTTTTTCCATTACAGAATCAGGCTGTAAAACAAAATCTATGTATGTCGATTGAAAACCACATACCACTCCCACCCCGCTCAGGCGAGTTCTTGAAAGCCTGTCCTGGTCTTCGAAATAGTCTATAAATTCGTTTAATTGCCCTTCTGTTAACGCTTGATTTTCGTTGAACTTTCTATATTGGGTTGTTATATTATCTAATTTAGCATTCATTGTTTTTCGGTTTTTATATGTTTGATTGTCCTAATATGATTTTTCCGTCTAAGCTGTCATTATCATCCATTGCGCAGTCCAGAAGTCTTCCCGGTCTATAAATATTGTTTAAATGGGTAAGAGCGGTCAATAAATCTGTAATGCTGTTTCCAAGGTTGACAATATTGTTTCTCGATTTATCTGAAAGGTATTTTTTAAAGGCTACTTCAAATTCAGACAAGTCATTCTGAGCAATTTCAGTTTCTGTCAATCGATCTCCCACCCAGCAAATTTTTGCTAAAACATGGGCCGGAATCTCCTGTCTGATAACTGTTTCGGCATAGCGTCTGAAATCAGGATCCTGGAAACGATAAGCAAAGCCCGGAAGAACAACGCTTACCCTGTAAGAATAAGGGTCAAAAACATCTGTTTCGCAATCTTCTTCACAAGAATGCATGAAGGCTTCTGAATATTTTATTGGATCTTTTGCAATACCTTTTTCTTCAAGGTCATACATTATTCTAAAGCTACCTTCTATAGACATGCAGCCTATGCCCCCCATGAGTTTATAATCTTTGGAGGTTGGCTTTAGTAATAAGTGCTCAACAAGGAAAATACCTTCTTCTGTAAATTCATATTTAAAATACTTCACGATCTCCCTAATCCCCTCTTTCAATAATGGCAATGATGGATAAGGGTTAGTTTTTTTGTGCGTAGCAATGACATTCTGCTTATCGGTATCATCCAGAATCTCCAGATAGAAGTTACCTCCCAATGAAACACGGATTTTTATATTCCCAATTAAGCAGTAATTATACTCACATGCTATTAGTTTTTCTATTGTATCTTCGAGATGCTTCTCATCTAATCTGTCTAGTTCATTTTCAAGATCTTCCTGATCTATTTGAATCGTCTGATAAATCGCTTCATTTAAGCTTTTGGTTGCAGCGTACTCAATTTTATAGGTATTGACAGATGATAAAATAATATTGCTATTAGCATCTTTTATTTTCCAGGTATAGCTGTCTTTATTGTTACTATCTTTTGTTTTGATGATTGAAACAGGCGACTGAGATAAATTTCGCTGCCTATAATTTTTAATCCCCAACAAACGGGCTATTCTTTTCTGTGCACCGGAAATATTGTTGGTATTCCAAATATCTGAATCCCCAATTAATGTATAATTGTAACCCAATCCTCTGTCTTTACTTAATGATGTATACTCATGCAGGAAGGTTTCTTTGTTACTCAGGACGATTTCATCGGCAGATTTTCCATACAATGACTTCATTAGGAACGTATAATCACTGAATGTTTCAGCAAAACGAGAGGTCAAATGATTCAAAACTTCATTTCGGCGCTCCACACTGTTATCCAGCTCTTCATATAACGAATCTGTAAGCTCATCCTCGTTAGTAGGATAATCATGAACCAACTTGTCAAAGCCTTTAATATTTTTAAGAACCTGGGTAAAATAAGTTCTTTTCAAATCACCATTTACACTTAATACTTCTTTTACTTTTTCAAGGTGTTTGAAGTAGCTGGCAAGGATCTGGTCAAAAAACAGCAAATAGCCTTTCAATTGTTTGGCCAGAGCTTCTCTCTCTGGAGAATGATTTCCAATAATCCCTGATACTCCTACTCCATATGTATCCGGAAATTCATTTAAAATAGTAGCATAGTTTGCGATATCATATGAATTTCCCTGTGGTAAAGTCAATTCTTTATTTTGTCTTGCATCATCCCTCAATACTTCTTCTTCTCTTTTAAGAGTTTCTAAATATTCCTGAACTTTTTTGTCATTGATATTTAACGGAAGGGAACCTTTACTGTAGCTGAATGAACTTAGGTCACATAGCTCGGGTTTTCTGCCTTTTTCAATGCAGATCAGCCAGTCATTGGTTTGTTTGATCACGCTATCACACCCTGCAATAGAAATTTCATGAATTTCTTTAACTCCGTCAATTTTCATCACTTCACTGATGATATCGGAAAGACGGACTTCTTTTCTTAACTGGCTTTTTTCAAGTTCTTCAGTATCAATAAAACCATTGTCCAAGAGGGGACCTTCAAAAATCTGATCTGTAGCCAGACCTTTGTCAAGCATTTGCTTCAGTGAATAAAAATGAACCTCCGGAGACAGGTAGTTATTGATCGCTTTTATTACTTTAGCGTGTACCAGCTCTTCATCGGCTTTGTTTACAAGTCCGATGCGGGCACATACGGCCACTTTTTGGGTTTCGATTTCTTTAATTTCAGCCAAATCTTCGCAAAGACTTCTATTGGCATGGTAACGGTCTAATATATTGATATTGACATTGGATTTTTGACATCCATTACCTTCAGCATCAATATCTTCGGCATAATCTACATAAAGATCGTACAGTCCTTTCACCTTAAGATCTCGTATTTTTTCTCCAATCGGCTTAAAATCTAATTTCCCGGTTTTGCAGTCAACGTACAACGTTTCAGTTTTAGGAACCAGCCAACAATTACGGATTGGTCTTTTATGACCTGCCACCAGGTTGATATCTATGAACAACTTTCTATAGTCAAGCTCGTTTAAAGGTCTTGAAGGTAAAATCTCTGTAGCCTTTAGAAACTGTGTATGAATGTCTTTCTTTACATCTTTGGATGCTAAGATATCTTCCATATTCAGGTTCATTCTCATCCCTAGGTCTGTGATGGCATAACTTAAAACTTCCAGTGTGGTAATACCAGGGTCATGAGAGTTATAATCGGTCCAAAGTTTTCCTCCTAATTTTTCTATGTATTCAATACCTGTTTTTCGTAGAAAATGAAAATCTGTTTGATCTCCTGTTTCTATATTTTTTGATATACTAATGTGCTTATTTTCTGACATGATTATGTTTTCTTCTTATTATTATTAAATACATACTTGGTCCGTAATACTTACATCGTGCTGCTTAGCAGATACCAGGATTGATTTTGGATCTACTTCGATTAAAGATTGTTTTTGTAAAACATTATTTACCAATATCTTTATCTCATCAATATAATCTACGTAATACAGCTGCTCCAAGTAATTAATGAGCTGATTAACATTTAGTTCCACGTTAAAATCGATATCTTTAGAATCTGTAAAAGCCCATGGCGATATATATTTTTTAATATCTTCGTCTAATTGCTGGATGTAAAATGTTTCGTCGTACTGCTCAAAGAACTTAACCTTCGTTTCTACTTTTGCTTCTTTATAATTTGGATTGATTACCTGAGCGTTAACATGCATCGTATTTAATTCATTGACATAATTTTGAATTTTATTCAGACTGGCTCTGCTTACTCTTGGCTGATAGACATCAAAAGCATTTTTATTTTTAATATTCGGCACTACCATTAAGGTTACATGTCCCGGAGCCATATATGATTTTTCAGAGGTATGATTTAAACATTTTACCTTAAAGACTTCCGGAAATTCCTGTAATACCAGTTGTTCGTAGTCCCATTGGGTAATGGCTCTGTGCTTATGTCTCAGTCTTTCACTCACCCGTCTGTAGAACTCTGTGTCTGTTTCTTTGTATTTACCATCGAAAGAATTGTAAGGCTGGCTAACCGATTTCACCTGAGGCACTCTGGTAATAAGCTTAGCAATAGTTTTTGCTTTCAATCCGTTATTCAAATGGGACAGATCATTGTCCTGATTCTGGAAGGTTGCCAAAACAGCCTGAGTGTATATTCCCTGAATTTTACATACCGCATCATAACTTCTTTGTGATTTGGCTCTGATCCAAAATAATCCGTTGGTAAACCTTGTATGGTTGGTATTGATATCTTTAGGAATTTTAAACTTTACAATACCTGATTCCAGAAATCTTCTGGTCTCATTCTGCAGCATATCATTCGACAGACTCACCCATGTATTATTTGAAAGGATATGCCATTCTATAAACTCTTTTTCCTGGAAAGTTTCCACTAAAGGATTTTCACTTCCTTCCAGCATTTGGATTAATAGTGAAACGGTGGTTTGAGGCATTGCTTCCAAGCCGATGTATAGCTCCCCTCCGTTTCCGTGTACAGGTACGATACTCTTCGTTTCAACTTCTTTTTCGTACTGTCCGAATGCATCTTCATGATACAATTGTACCCCTTTACTTTTTGAAGCTACATTTTCAGAGCTTTTATCTAAGTACGAATATGCATTTTCCTTTGCAGTGTAATTCAGTTCTATATCTTCAGCAAAAGGGATGTAGGGTTCGTTTGGAATCAGTTTGCCGCTAGTAGGTTTGCTTGATAATGCCAATGTATACAGCTTAGGGTATACATCCTGTAGTGAAGACTGGTTCAATGTTAATCGTATAGACTCACTGGTACCAGGCTCTTCATTGGTATTATTGATAGAAAACTGGGTTTTATAAGCGCCGTCTACTTTTTTGAATACATCAATATTATTGGCTTTGGCGTACCATATTTCTTTTTCCAACAATGCGGTATCTGCTTTAAAATAAGCATCAGAACCTACAATTGATGAATTTTTTAAGCCTTCAAAATCCTGTAAGCTGATATTTTGATTAGGCTGAATGATGTATCCGTTGTATAAATCTTTTATAGAATCCGGAGTATTTTTCCAATGGATACTAATGTCTGCATTGAGCCATTTTTTGGAAAACATTTCAGGACATTTGATATAGAAATTAGATCCTTTAATGGGCTGTGCAGTGAATGGATAATACGGTTTTTCCGAATTTAATGTACTGCTGTCATTTTCTATCTCTATTGATTTTACTCCTTTTACATCAACTGCTATTTCTATATTTTTTATTAGTTTTTCTGAAAGAGCTTCGTAGATATCGTAGTACTTTTCTCCTTCGATCATAAACCTTACGACCGGGAATTGAGTTTGGAATGTTTCTGACAGCACTTCCTTATTGTATTTTACAACTGCCGGGAAATCTTTGGGCAGTGTAAAAGAAAGTTCTAATCTTTCTTCTTCGTTTTTAATACATTTTAAAACGATGCCCGATAACCATTCTTTTTCACCACTACAAAGCACTTTGATATTATTCTCAATATATTTATCTTCAATTTCCTGTAGTTTTTGAGTCGAATTTTTATTAAAATCGATTGTAAGCGTGACTGTTCTTTCCCCTTCTTTTAAATCAAATAAAGAGGATGCCACTGAAAAGCCTAGTTTAGCTTTTGGGAGCTCTTTGTAAATAGATTTATGCGAAACTGTTTCATCCGAGTTATACCCGAATGGCCACCAATAGTTGCTGTCTTCCGGTAGTTTATCTCCCAGCCCATCAGCCGTATTGGCTATGGGAGCCATTTTTAGCTCTCTTTTTTTAACATCGTTTAAAAAACTTTTAATTTCGACTACTTTTGCCTGGTTGGCAATGAGTTCTCCATTAGTTTTGTACACTCGCTTTTTTCCAGCAGCGTCTTTATCACCATCCAGCAGTGTACCGGCTGGAATTTTTTCCTGAATTGCTTTTTTTGCTAATTCAAAAATCACGTAGACTTTGTCTGATTTAGCATCATTTTTCTCAATTTGAAGTATTTCATTATAATAGAAATCCAAATGCCTTTTCGTCAGATTGTTGAAGGCTTTTTTTGAGAAATCTAATAATTTTAAAAAACAAACAAATAATGTCAAGTGAGGGGTCAAGTTGCTGTCTTGTTCAAACTGGGACATAAGATCTGTAACCTGTTTTTTCATACTTTTATACTCAATGCTTTCCCTACGCGGCATTATATCATTGGTATCATCACCCAAGAAGAAGTTTCCCCAGTTTCCTTGTGGTTTTGTATTATCATCTTTGTCAAAATAATTTACACGCTTAGCAAAATTGTTTGCAAATAATAGCCAATCAAACAAATCGAAATCGTGTAATTCAAGATTGCTAGGATCTAATTCTGCTAAAAAGCGCTGCATTTGTGATTTTCCTTCACGATAATGTGAAAATGTATCTGTTTTTTTCATTTGTTTATATTTATCTTTCTATGGTCAGATGCAATACTTCATGTAGTGTTTGGTAGTATTCAAAATGGCTACAGACATCCCGTAATTCATTATATTTCGGTAGCTTCTCCTTTATAGAAAGGAAAAACAATATTGCTTCTTGTATTAGTATTTCTTACTTCGTAGTCAACTTGTATCAAAACTTCTCCCTGAAGTTCTTCCTGAGTATCGATATCAATACTTAAAATATTTATTCTAGGCTCATGATATAAAATAGCACGCTCAACAATTCCTTTCATTTGGGTAATAAGCGTTAAGTCCAGAGGTTTAAAGAGCATTTCCTGCAAGTCACATCCGTAGTTGGGGAACATGACACGTTCACCCGGGCGCGTCGACAGCAAAATAATAAGGCTATTATTGATGTCTTCTACATCTGTGGTCATTGCCAGTTTTCCTTCAGTCTGATTAAACTCAGGCGGGAAGCTCCAGCCTATTCCTAAAAAATCTGTATTTATTTTCATACGTTATTTGTATTATATTTAATTGTAACATCTTGCATCTGTAACATAGAGTTTTAGTTATTCTAACCGTTTTGTTATGGATGTTTTACATTTTTATTTTTAATTAAATGGGATCATCCACCTATCAAAACAGTAGCTTCACCTGCGGTTATTACCCCTCCATGAGCGGTAGAATCTCCCATTCTTGCGGCTTGTTTTCCGCCGATCAAAACACTTGAAGATCCTGATGCAATAGTGTCTAATGGACCTGTGCACATTGCTTTGTCTCCAACTCTTGCTGCGGGCATACCTCCAATAAGTACCGTAGGTTCTCCTGCCGGAATGATGGGTCCTCCCACATGCGGAACGGTGCCTGTCACCATAGGACAAGTATGCATGTCTGTAATTCTTGCTGCCGGTTTCATGATTATTAATTAATTTTTACTTGAGATCCTTTTACAACTGTTACTGCTCCTGATTTAAGTTCTGAACCGGAACTGCCTTCTGCTTTTAACTGCGCAGATGCTTTTAAACCGATATTCGTTCCTTCAATTTTCACGTCGCCTTTTGCCTTGATTTTGATGTCTCCTGCACTTTCCATACTAATACCATCTTTATTAAGGGTAAGAATATTAGAATGTTCATCTTCTATTTTAATGACGTCTGCATCTTCATCTAAAATCACTTTTTTTCCTTTTGGTGTCTCCAGGGTATATGAGATTTTATCATCATTAAAAATCATTTTCATTTCGCTTCGGGTGACAAATCCTTTTTCATGATTATCATCAGAAGCTACAATTGGAGCTGGTTTTGCACTGCTGTTCAGCATTCCTAGCACCACGGCATCATTGGGATCGTCATTAATGAATCCGATGATGACTTCATCTCCGATTTCCGGTCTGAAAAATGATCCTCTGTTTTCTCCTGCATCAAGGGTGGCTACTCGTGCCCAAATACCTTCTTCCTCGTTATTGATGATGGGTATTTGCACCAAAATTCGATCTTCACCATCCGGATCTGATTCTAATTGTGATACTACCCCAACATGTAATCCGCTTATGGAAGGAATAATTCCTGAACCTGGCATTTCGCTTACATCATAGGTTTCTGAAAACCACGTTGGAGAAAGCCCAAACTGAGCATCTACCAGCCAATTTCCTTCGGCTATTTCATGACGGACACCGGTTACGTATATTTTTCCGTTAAATCGGTTTCCTACCCCCTGAAGTGTTAATGAAACTCCCGGTATTACAGATGGAATTCCTTGGAACTGTACTCTTCCTCTGGTTTTTGCTAACTGTTGAAAAGTTGCTTTCGCATCGCTCCATTCCTGAAGCTCGCTTTGGGTAAGATTTCCGCCATGTTTAAGCTGTAGGTCTTCAATTCCAAAAACATCTGCTAAATCACCGGATGAAAGATTTCCATTGAGTTTAATAGCCGGATCCTGTGCTTCAACTTCTGTCACTTCCTGATCGGTATAGCTCCATGTTTTGGCTGTAATCTTGTTGAACTGATCTCTGGCATCTATCTCTCCGTCAAATTCATGTACGGAGGATCCGTAAACCACTGTTTCTACGGCTTCACCACTAAAATCAGGCTTAGCGACTTTTATCGTTCCGTTATCTACAAAACAAAGTTTACCGTTAGCCTGCGCTCTGGTTAACATGAAATCCCAATCAGAAGCCCGGTACTGGACCAGTTCTTTATGTGAATTTGAAGTAGCTTCTACATCGGCAGTTGCACCGCTATTTCCTATTAATTCTTCAATGATATCACTGTCTTTGCTGTCGTAGAAATATTTGCTTTTTCTCCCTAAAGTCATTTTCACAGCTTTATCTCTACATTCGATGATGAGGTAAGAAGAACCGTTTCTAACTTTGATATTGTGTTTTACAACAACTCCTTTAAAGATGGTTTCTTCTTCAGAGTGGTATCCGGCAGTGATCTCAATTTCTTTTCCAGGAATTAACAGATCTTCATTGCTTAGCTTGAAGTCTTGTTCCGGCACACTTCCGTCTAAAATAACAATGTGGGCATAAGGAATTCTGTTGATTTCTTTTTCGACTACAATGCTTTTCACACCATACTTGCCCGGCAATTCTGTACCTCCGGACATAACCTTATAGGTAATCAGGTCTGAGTTTTTTGCTGTTTGTATGTATCCGCTATTGTTCATGTTATGATATTTTTTCTAAAGGTGGAAAGTATAACTCATCCCCTGGGATCAACTGTCTGAAATTGATAAGACCGTTCACTTTAGCTACTTCCAAATAGTATTTAGAATCGCCATAAATTCTTTCGGTCATTAAGGGAAGCGTATCTCCATCCTGTATTATCCTTTTGTGGGTAAGGTCTGGTGAATTATTTTTCTTCTCTGCTGCTTCTAACTTAGGGCTTATAGATTCACTAAATTTTGCTTTTCCTATGGCTCTCAAAGGCTGTCCTTTGTTGTCAAACAATTTGTATTCTACAGTAAATTCTGCTAATACTCCTTTAAATTCAAAATCACCCCAATTAAGAATAACATTATAGGGTTTGTGGATAGGACCTGCAACCTTTCCTGTTGCTTCATAAAAATCCGTAACTTGCTTTTTTACTGATGTTTTCTCAAATAATTTTCCTTTAATTTTATTAATAAGCTTATTACCAGTATATGCTTCTGTTACTCCTGTACCATCAAATAAAAATTCTAAAAGTAAATCAGTTGAAGGTGATGCAACATATTTTAAATCTGCTTTAGCAGTTCCTAGTGCCTGACCAGGTTCAAGTTCAGTTTTATATGTGACGGAATAACCTGTAGGATTGATAAAAGTTTTAAAGGCATGATTAGCAATTCTTTTATCGTAATCAGAGTTTTCGTACGTTCCTATTGTCAGTTTTTGAAGTTCTCCTCTCATTATCTTTCTTTTTTACGTTGTTCTATTTTTACTACTTGCTCTACACTTTCGCTGATTGCCCGCATGATTTGTGCTCCATCTACCGATTGGTTAGTTGTTGTTGCTGCTGCTTTTTCGTCCACATTTATTTTAATGTGAAGCTCTTTTATTTCTATTGGCATTTCGTTTGTTTTTTAATTAATCATTAATACGTAAAAAACTTAAAACCAATTATTTAACGTATTTATTTAAAAAAATCTAAGCACATGAAGGGTGTGTTCAGTCTCGGTTATAGACTAATCTGTTGTTTTTTATGAAAAAAGATGTTGCTAAAAGTTATCTTTAAACTAACACACGCTCTAGTGCTTAGATTTGATTTAGAAATTACAAGCCTAAGCTTGCTAACGATGAGGGTATTGTGAAATATCTATATTTCAGTTCTATTGTTTCAATAGCAAGTTTGCTTTCTTCGGCGTTGAATTCTGATACTTCCCATTTTACAGGGTAAGCACCCACTACATTCCAAACCATTAAAGGGGCTGTAGATTGAAGTCCTCCTGCAAGAGAAACAATCAGGTTTCTAGGCTCAAACTCGAAGTTTTCCATAGCATTTCTACACCAGCTTATCAATCCTGAACTTACAATTAATCCACGTTTAAGAACTAAATTAGGATATTTTGGTCTCAAAGGAAGTTGATGAGTAAATCTGTTTTCGCCTCCTTCGGCGTATTCTTCAGTGCTTATTTCAGTTGATAAACCAGATATAGACTGAAATCTGGAGTCAATACCCTCAGTTGTTGAGATCCCATTAACAATAAAAGAGAAACTGGTTGGAGGATATAAGAGAGCCATGATTAGTTATTTTCAATAGTTAATCCTTCGTGTGCAATTTCTAAAGTTTCCAATGCTACCTCATTACCTTCAGCTTTCAAATCTGTTGACTGTAATTTAAGTGGGAATGCATTTTTCACTTTCCAGGTAACTGCAGGCTCTCCGTTCTCGTCTAAAAGAGAAATAGTAATCGATCTGCGCTCTACTGTATTAAGCTGAATCGTCTTGAACCACTCAAAATACTCATTATCACTCTTGAAAGTTCCTCTTTTTAAAGTGATGTTACTGAAGCTTGTCATTCCAGGCATTTTCATCTTGCTGAAATCCGGGCTTGCCCCATGTCTGTATTCAATCAAAGCAGTTTCTGCATTCAATCCTGTTACTTCCTGAAAACCTACCTTTGTTCCGCCCCAATCTACTTCAAAGGCAAATTTTACTAATGGATATGTACTCATAATTTTATTTATATTTAATTGTTATT
>NZ_PPEG02000002.1:0-599917 GCF_002899945.2 Chryseobacterium viscerum | reverse complement strand
AAAGCAGTTTCTGCATTCAATCCTGTTACTTCCTGAAAACCTACCTTTGTTCCGCCCCAATCTACTTCAAAGGCAAATTTTACTAATGGATATGTACTCATAATTTTATTTATATTTAATTGTTATTTAATTTATTCTATGCTTCTTGTAATTTGTGTGAAAAACGCAACACAATAAACTCAGCAGGACGCACGGCAGCCATACCGATCTCGATGTTCATTCTTCCTTCTAAAATATCCTGAGCAGACATTGTTTTGTTCAAACCAACACTTACGTAATAAGCTTCTTCTGGCTTGCTTCCGGCTAATGCTCCGTCTCTCCATTGCTGATCAAGGAAGTTTTCGATCATAGTCTGTACACGGATCCATGTGTTGGCAGTATTGGGTTCAAAGACGAAACGTTCTGTAGATTTCTTCACAGATTCTTCCACCATGTTGAAGAAACGACGTACGGATACATATCTCCATTCATTGCTGTTTCCATCCAGTGTTCTTGCTCCCCAAACCAATGTTCCTTTTCCTGTAAAAGTTCTGATCGCATTGATTGATTTCCCCCCCGTTGGATCTACATTAAGATTCTCTTGTTCTTCATGAGAAATTTTTACTGTAGGTGCTACTACGAAGCTAAGTCCAACGTTAGCTGGTGCTTTCCATACTCCGGAAGTGCTGTCTACTTTAGCATAAACTCCTGCCATTGCTGATGATGGAGCTAAAACCACTCTTTTAGACTCAATGGCTCTTTTAGCCAGGTTGTACAATTCTGAATTGCTCAATTTTAAGTCAGCTAATTTTGTAGCAGTAGTTGTAACAGGTACAAGAACTCCTGAACCATTGGTTTCTTTATAACTCGTGATCGCAACATCTGCATCATCAAAGCTATAGCTCAAAACGGTTTCCAATTTTGGATAATAGGCTGCTCCATATTTTAAACGTTCACCACTTGGCCCAGAAGTAGGCCCAGAAGCTCCTTTAAATGAAGCAACATCTCCAACCACATCCATGATAACAAACCTGTCTTTCATGTCTTCAGCCTGATCTAAAGCCTTATTGTATAACTGGTAAGCATTTGCTCCTAACGCTTCAGCATCCGGGAAAACAATCAATGTAGGTTCGTCTTCTTTTTCTAATGATTTTAATCCGTATAATAAACTGCCAGCCGTAGTTTCTGTTCCTAAAGATGGAGCTGTTCCATACCCGTTTACAGAAACGATATAACATGGTCCGCCACCGTTAGCAAAATACATTTGCATAGCATAATACATTTTAAAAGTACTTACATTGCTATTGTTGACATTTGCCGTAACAACATTATCTTCAATCGAAATAGAGATTGCTGTTTTTTCTTTGTTTGCTGCTCCAAAAATTGTTTCGTATTCCAACATCGAAGCAATTCTTGTTGGTTCATTTCTTGGCCCTTTGTCTGTATGTCCAATAAAAGCTGGGATGGCCGTTTCTACTTGTGCTACTGATGGTGGAAATTTCGCAATTTCCTCTACGTAGGCTCCAGGTGTTTTGTAATTCATTTGTTAAAATTTTAAGTTATTATTAATTATTTTCAATAGTTAATCCTTCGTGTGCAATTTCTAAAGTTTCCACTGCTACCTCATTACCTTCAGCTTTCAAATCTGTTGACTGTAATTTTAGTGGGAATGCATTTTTCACTTTCCAGGTAACTGCCGGTTCTCCGTTCTCATCTAAAAGAGAAATCGTAATGGATCTGCGCTCTACTGTATTAAGCTGAATCGTCTTGAACCACTCAAAATACTCGTTATCACTCTTGAAAGTTCCTCTTTTTAAAGTGATGTTACTGAAGCTTGTCATTCCAGGCATTTTAATCTTGCTAAAATCCGGGCTTGCCCCATGTCTGTATTCAATTAAAGCAGTTTCTGCATTCAATCCTGTTACTTCCTGAAAACCTACCTTTGTTCCGCCCCAATCTACTTCAAAGGCAAATTTTACTAATGGATATGTACTCATAATTTTATTTATATTTAATTGTTATTTAATTTATTCTATGCTTCTTGTAATTTGTGTGAAAAACGCAACACAATAAACTCAGCAGGACGCACGGCAGCCATACCGATCTCGATGTTCATTCTTCCTTCTAAAATATCCTGAGCAGACATTGTTTTGTTCAAACCAACACTTACGTAATAAGCTTCTTCTGGCTTGCTTCCGGCTAATGCTCCGTCTCTCCATTGCTGATCAAGGAAGTTTTCGATCATAGTCTGTACACGGATCCATGTGTTGGCAGTATTGGGTTCAAAGACGAAACGTTCTGTAGATTTCTTCACAGATTCTTCCACCATGTTGAAGAAACGACGTACAGATACATATCTCCATTCATTGCTATTTCCATCCAATGTTCTTGCTCCCCAAACCAATGTTCCTTTTCCTGTAAAGTTTCTGATCGCATTGATTGATTTTCCTGATGTAGAATCTACGTTAAGTGCATCTTGCTCTTTATTAGAAATTTTTACCGTTGGTGCTTCTACGAAGTTCAGTCCAACATTAGCTGGTGATTTCCATACTCCGGAAGTACTGTCTACTTTAGCGTAAACTCCTGCCATTGCTGATGATGGAGCCAATACTACTTGTTTAGATTCAATTGCTTTTTTAGCCTGGTTATACAATTCTGAATTCGCAGATTTCAAACCGGCTAGATTGGTAATACCAGATGCACCAATCACTAAAACATCAGCATCTTTAAAATCATAGCTTAACACTGTTTTCAGTTTTGGATAATAGGCTGCACCATATTTTAAACCTGCAACACTTACTTTACTTCTAAAAGTAGTATCATCTCCAAGAACATCCATGATAACGAATCTGTCCTTCAATAATTCTGCCTGATCTAAAGCTTTGTTATACAAAGAGTAAGTTAAACCGATAGCAGTTCCATCGTTAGATCTGTTAACAACTAAAGTGCTGGAAGCAGCAGCAGCGGCAGCAATAGTATTAGCGGTAGTAAGGTCTGTATCGTAAGCAGTAGCAACAGCCTGGGCAGCAGCCTTAACAGTAACAATACTAGCATTACTAACAGCAGCAGCAACCTGAGTAGCCACTACAATAGCCTGAGCAGCTTGAGCCGCAGCAACTTGAGAAGCATTACTAGGATCAGTAATGACATAAGTAGCAGCCTTAGCAATAGCAGCAGTAACAGCAGCATCTGGAGTAGCAGCTGCTGCAACAACGTCTGAAACGGCTTTAGCAGAAACTTTAGCAGCATTAGCTGCAATTTTATTATTATCTGTAACCAGAGCAGCAGCCTGAGCAGCAGCGACATCTGCAGCTGCAGGAACCAGACCTTGAAGATCCGGGAAAACGATCAATGTAGGCTCGTCTTCTTTCTTTAACAATTCAAGACCATATAATAAGGTTCCTGCTGTTGTAGGTGTTCCTACAGTCACCGCACCCGTGTAATCTCCTACAGAGACGATATAACAAGCACCACCGCCATTAGCAAAATACATTTGCATAGCATGATACATTTTAAAATCGCTGATCTTAGTTTGTGTTGCCGTTGCAGCACCGTCCTTGAAAGCTACAGCGAAAATCTCCGGGTTTGATTTTCCAAAAAGGTCTTCATACTCCAACATAGAAGAGATTCTCGTTGGCTTATTTTTTTGTCCTTTCGCAGTGTACCCAATAAAAGCGGGAATAGCTGTTTCAACTTGCGCTACGGAAGGGGGAAATTTTGCCTGCTCCTCTACGTAAACGCCAGGGGTTTTGTAATTCATTTGTTAAAATTTTAAGTTATTATTAATTATTCCACGAAGTAAAACTTCGAATGTTCATTTGTGATTGATTGTATTTTTAGAATTGTTGTAATTTGTGCGAAAAGGTTAATAAGATAAACTCTGCCGGGCGTACTAATGCTATTTTGATTTCTACATCCATCGTATGAGAACCTTTGATTCCATCAACTTTTACTTCGTATGCTTCTTTCGGAGTGCTACCCGCTAATGCACCATCCATCCATTGTTCGTGAAGAAAATTTTCTATCGTAGCTTTTGCTCTTAGCCATGTGGAGAGTATATTGGGTTCGCTAATAAATTTTTTATCCAGTGCTTCACTGATTGATTGCTTAACCATATTATAATAACGGCGTACCTGTATATACTTCCATTCATTATCTTTCCCATCTACTTTTTTATCGTTTCCTTCAAGCGTTCTGGCTCCCCAAACTAATGTTCCCTTTCCTGTAAAAGTTCTAATAGCATTGATTGATTTCCCTGAAACATCTATGTTGAGATCCGCCTGTTCCTGATCGGAAACTTTTTCTGTGGGACTCATCACATAATTAAGACTTACATTTGCCGGAGCTTTCCACACTCCTTTTGTACTGTCTATTCTACCATATACCCCTGCCATTGTGGATGATGGAGGCAGAATAACTTTTAAAGATTGAATAGCCTCTTTTATTTGATTGTATAATAATGAATCAGAAGTCTGCAGATTTTCCAATGTGATCCCGTGTGCATTTCCAAAAAGGTCTTTTGCTGCTGAAACGCCCTCAATTAAATCATTAAATTCATTTAAAAAGTTGATATCCACGCTGTCAATTGTCCCGTTTTCTATTGCTTCGATGGTAGCAATGGGCTCAATAAGATCAACTTTCTGATCTGCCGTTTCATTGATCTCTTCTACAATGGCTACCGCCTGAGCTAATAAATCAGCAAGTACAAAAACATTGGCAGATGCAAATAATATTTCATCACTGGCTAGTCTTCTTAACTCCTGTAAAGCCTTTTTCTCATTCGCATAGAAACTATCACCATTACTTATTTGCCCGTCCTGCAGACCTTTATGATCAATAATAGCCTTATCGTCAAAAGTATAGTTCAAAATCGTTTTTAAGTAAGGAAAATAAGCTGCAGAATGGCTCGTTGAGTTTACCTCTTTTCTAAAGTTCACAATAGTGTTGAACCCTTTTGAAAGGGCTGTAGAATTTCCATAATACGTATCTAATAAAGCAAATCTATTTTTTGTTTCATCTTTTGCTTTACCAATTACTTTATTATAAATGATATAAAAATCGTCTTCATTGGGTAACGAGATGGCATCAGGGACAAGAATAAGGATTGGCTTTTTTATAGCTTCGATCATATTGAGCCCATCATTCAGTGAAGATAATAACACACCTCCTGTCAAAGGATATGTCCCTACAGAAACAATATAACATGGCCCGCCACCATTAGCAAAATACATTTGAAGCGAATAGTACATTAAGAATTGTACCTGAGGGGCTACAACAGTTATTCCTTTGCCTTCTACATCTTTTAGTTGGAGATTTTCTTTTTTTGCTTTTCCAAAATGATGTTCATACTCCAAAAGAGAATTGATTTTTAACGGCTTATTTTCGCCAGAAGGCATTAATTCGGTATACCCAATGAATGCCGGTATAGCCGTTTCTACTAATGCAACTGAATATGGAAGTTTTGTAATTTCTTCAACTGAAACACCCGGTGTTGTTGGATTTAACATGTTTAAAAGTTTAGATTAATGGTTATTAGTTTTTTGTTTTTTATGGTTAATTAACTTTAATACCTTTTATATTAACGTCGTTAATTAATTCAATAGTGGAAGTACCTTTAGCAACGATTTTTACTACGCTGATTTTGTATAAGGCAGAAGGCATTATCTTTCCGCCCAACAATCCCCAGATATAGCTCAGCTGGTCAAAAGGAATGGAGTGCAGTTCGATTCTGAAATCGACATCTTTTGTCGTCTCAGGGTCAATATAACTCAGCACATTGTTTGTTTGAAAAACTTCAATAACTTTTGAAATATTTATTAAAGCATTGGAATATCTGGTCCTGTTGGCAGAGATCATCACATACAGGTTCAAATAGGCCGGAGCATTCTCCTGCTGCATATCATATCGGGTTGGATTATCGCTTATTTTCTTCTTGGTGTAGCGCGATCTGTTTTTCAATGTTGACTCTTCCTCAACGTTCAGCAGAGTAATGACTACTTTATTTTCAAGACCTGAGGTATCATCATCATGCTTTGCTATGTCATCAACAACAACAATATCACGTAAATCTACTGAACTGTTCAGCTGATCTTTTAAAACTGTTAATACATTATCAATCATAATTTCTGTTTCTTAATTATTATGATGCAAACATACAATCCCCCCCTCCCAAATGACAAATATTTTGAGGTATCAATACAGTCTTTGCAGTAAATAGGATTTTTGTTTTTATGAAAAATTAAAAAAAACAGAACCATCAAAAACCTTATAACCAACTTATTAAGTATTAAAATGAAAAATAAAAATTTAGTCTAAGAACTTTGTTAATCCAATAATGACGAAGTTTGAGCTTATTATTGAAGTCTGTTTTGTAGATAAATTACTGATGCTGTTTAAGCTTTTTACAACCGCAAAAGGCACAAAAGTTTTAATGCTTAAATCTTCGTTTTTGCCTGATATAATAACTTAAGAGTTGAAAATTTTCTTCTTCCGGAGGGGCTGTAAATTGAAGACTGACTGGATGATAAAAATTTCGAATCCAAAATTTTCAGCTTCCAAAATCAAAACCAGTCACTCTTCCCGAGCTCAGGTCTGTTTTCTTATTTTCCTCATCAGAAATATTTCTTTTTTGCACCCAACAATTTCTAAAAATTATAAGCCTTCATCATGAGGAAGTGATTTTGTCTTTTACTGCAAAGACAGAATGCAGGGGTCTTATAATTCGTAAAATGATTTCCCTTCTTCTAATTTTGACCCAATAATTTTTAAATAGTAATCACATGAATCTCAAAAATCTTTTTGGCAAGCGCAATGAAATCATTGGCGGCCATTTCAATGAACTGCGCTCAAAAATGGGCATGGCAGATCAAAACGAAGAATCTATTTTCTCTTTAAGAGAAGAAATCTGTAACGCATGCCCTTTAAAAAACGGCAACAACTGTAATGCTATGAAATGGCTTAATCCTGAGACATTGGAAGTGCTAGATGGTCCACAAGAAGGATTTATCAGAGGTTGCGGATGCAGACTGAGTGCAAAACAAAGATCCAAATTAAGCGTTTGCCCTGCGGGTTTCTGGGGAGGAGAATTCGACTAAAAATAAGATGGTTTGGTGACCATCAATATTGTATAATTAAAACCTATTTAATGTGATGCAAGATCATATCATTCAGAAAGTTGTTGTTGAAATTACACTCAACAACAAAGAAAAAGCATTGAGCATAAAAGAAGATATCAATAGCTTTTTGTCTATTGACGTCTTTCCAAAAATAGAACAATACATCAACGCTTTAGAATATAATTTGACTGATCATACGCTACAAATCCCCCGTTTAGAATTGGATCTGGATGTAAAAAGCAGCTCATTAAATACGGAATTAAAAGATAAAATTGCTCAACTCTTTAAAGAAGAACTGTCAGAAGTTATTAAACCCATTGTAGGTCCGGATCAAAAAACAGAAAGCGAATCTAAGGCATACCTGATTGGCAATCAGGAAAAAATACTCCAGGCTTTTATCCATTTCTTAGAAAAAGGACATATGCCATGGTGGAATTCGGATAGAAAAAGCATTACCTTTTTGGAACCCGCAGTATTTGACATCCTGATTCTGGCTGACAACTTTCAAAAAAGGATCATCCCTGTTTTGTCGAAACCACACGTTCAGGACCGAATGATCAATCAGCTTTCAGACAAGCAAATTGCGCAGTTATGCCTGACAATTGTACAAAATAAGGAGCTAACAATCAATGTAGAGGCTGATATACTTCGTCGTATATCAAACCTGGGCCATCCTGACAGACTCATCGTATGGCGTTTGGTCTTCAAGCTACTATCAGAGTATTTGAACTCATCCAATACTAATCTTCAGGAATATCTTTTACAACAAATATCAAAAATAGAAACAGCTGGTTTACCACAAGCAAAAAAAACGAACCAGAATTGGAAAACCGTAGTTGAGATATTCCCTTTTATTAAAGAAAATGAAATTCTTGAAAGCATCAAGAACAATACAATTGACAGCCCGGAAAACCAAAGAACTTCAGCAGAAACTCCAATGGAAACCATTCATCAAAACAATGCAAAAATCCAGGAAGATCTACTCCAGAACGATGGACAGTATATTCAAAATGCAGGGCTTATTTTGATCCACCCATTCATCAAAACCTTTTTTGAACATTGTGATCTTCTGCATCCAAAAACGCAGCAGCTTACTGACCCTGAATTGTGCGCTCATTTATTACATTATATCGCTACCGGAAATACAAACGCTCCTGAATATGACATGATTTTTGAAAAATTCTTATGTAATATTCCAATGAGCCAGACCATTAACAAGCATGTAAAACTTTCGCGCAAGCACAAAACACAAGCTAAAAATGTAATAGAAAGTGTTCAACACAACTGGAGTCCGATGAAAAAATCATCTGTAGCATTACTGCAAAACGAGTTTTTCCAGCGGCCAGGAAAATTGGCTACCACTGACTATGATTATACCCTTACCGTAGAACGAAGAACACAAGATATTTTACTTGATAGGCTTGGTTGGGGAATCGGTCTTGTTAAGCTGCCATGGCAGGAAAAATTCATATTTATCAACTGGTAATGACCTTTTTATTGATGGGTTTATACAATCCCAAATCTACTGCAGCCCTATCATTCTATTTCAACAATATCAACTCAAAATAAAATTATGGAATCTCTTATTCACCATGAACAGAAATCATTAATAAAAACAAAAATTAATGAAAAAACAGAACGAACCCATCACTTATTTCAAGCCAATGAGGTAAATCACAACTCATTAAATGAAGAAATGAAATGGTTACAATCGCTTATTGAAATACGGTGCAAGGAACTGTTTTTGGAAGATGAGATAGAATTGAATGTAGGGTATGAAATACCTGAACCACCAGAATCAGATGATGAATCACCTTACTCGGTTACGATAAATACTCATCAACTTACCGTTGTAGACAGAATAATTTTAGCGTTGGGTATTGCTTCGGCTCATTATCCATCTATCCTAAAAACATTTGTGCAAATAGAAGAAAGCAGTCATGCATTTGCTATTGAAGCAGGGGGTGAATATGATAAAATCAACCGCAGCTTTAAGCCAACTTTTCAAACCTCACTTTTTTTGCTTGCTGGCAAAGATTTATCCCTGTGGTCACAGTATGGTGCACAGCTCATAAATGGAAGTGTACTCTTGAAAAACGACATTATTTACAATCGTTCTTCCACAGAGTTTATTCATGGAAAAATTGAATTGGATACCGCTTATCTCAACTATTTTTTATCCGGTCAGAAACCACAATTAGACCACGGTTCTTACTTTCCTGGGAAGCTTTACACGTCTGATCTCACCATGGATGATATTATTTTAGAAGAGAATGTCAGAGAACAAATAAAACCCATTGGACATTATATAAAAGCATTGGAAAATGGATTTTTCACAACCAATGAGCACAGCTTTAAACCTGGCTTTATCGCTTTATTCTACGGTGCGCCAGGAACGGGAAAAACGATGTTGGCAGGAATACTGGCCAATACATTTGGTATAGACATGTATCATGTAGACCTCTCACAAGTGGTCAGCAAATACATTGGTGAAACGGAGAAAAATCTTGAAGTGTTGTTCAACAGGCTGCAAGGTAAAAACAGCATGTTATTTTTTGATGAAGCTGACGCTTTATTTGGAAAACGTTCTGATGTAAAAGATGCTCATGACCGCTATGCCAACCAGGAAGTTTCGTATCTGTTGCAGCGAATTGAAAAATTTGACGGATTAACAATCCTTGCCTCCAATTTCGAGAACAATATGGATGATGCTTTTAAGCGCCGTATAGATGTATCTGTAAATGTAATACGACCGACAGAGACGACCAGAAAGACCCTTTGGGAGCATTATTTACCTAAAAATATAACCTTTGAAAGTGATGAGCTTTTAAAATATTTAACGAAGGAGTATTCTTATACTGGTGCTAATATCCGCAACATTATGAAAAATGCAGCTATGGCACTCTATGACCGTAATGAAACCATTATTACGTATTCATTAATAAGTACCTATTTAATGATAGAAAACGAAAAGGCTTTCGGAAAAAACCAGTCTCGTCTGAGCCCATTTGTACAAAAATCAGAATAAACCCTTAGCACATTATAATGAACTTATCTAATAACCAATAACATGAGCAGACTTAAGAAAACATTTGCGCCGAGGGCTGGCAGGTCCGAAACGCAAACCGATGATAATAAAGAGGATGAAAAAAAATATGAGCAGATCACCGATCAGGACAGCAAAATATCTCTTGCAAAAACAGAAGTTACCCAAATAACATACCTCCCTTTCAGAAACAGGGCATTTAATAAAATTGAAAAAGGCTCATCCAGAATACAGTTTTCAAATAGCGGACTGCATGTATTGGCTCTCAATAAAGCACTCAATGCATTAGGCCACAAAGTACCTGAAAACGAAGCTTTTTTTGGGGATACAACGAAGATTGCACTCATCAACTTCCAAAAACAGAATGGTATTACAGGCTCTGGAATTTTTGATAAGGAAACTTTATTGAAAATGAATGAGGTATTAGAAGCAAGTAAAGATAAAGCTAGCAATAATACTGTCTTATCGGCAAAACCAGAAAAGCCTAAGATCATTGATTCTAAAGACTCAGATTCTATTCCTTATCCTATTGTTGTAGTAAAAAATCAAAAATTTAATGGAAAATTAATTCAAACTGATGAAGACCTTAACCGCTTTGCTGAGTATAAGATGAAGATAACGCGCCCTCTTACATGGAAGCCAAAATTTACGGATGAATATGTTAAAGATTTGGTGTCTAAGGGCGGATCTGTTATATATACAATATCTTCGAAAACAAATAATGCAGAAAAGGAAGTGGAAGCACTTTCACCTGCTAAAAAACAATTTATCAGAAATGCAGCAAGTATTACCGATTACATTCAAAACATACGAATACTTGATTTATTAAAACAATTATCAGAGGAAGAAATAGCCGATTATAAGAGTAAAGTTTCGGCAGAAACAGCTAATATGGCTGCAATTGAAGCTTCACTTAAAGCTTATATTAAAGCCCGGGATAAAAACCAGAAAGATAATGACGAATTAGAAACTGTAAAAACCAAGCTTTATGGCTTAGAAGACTTGTATAAAGAATATGCAGAATACAAATCGCTTCTAAGTTATAATAAACCTGTCCATTCCGGTCAACGTTTTAGTACGAGTAAAATAGAAAATGATCGTATTGCTGCCATCAATGCACGCAACAATGTTGCTGCACAAAAACTTACTGAAAATTTACATAAAAATGGATTTAAATCTATTTCAGAATTCGAAAGTTTTATAAAAAGATATGAAACGGCTTTTGAAACCGAAACCGTCCGCATTGGTGTAGAAACATTACAGCATTACAAGCATACTTTATATAAAGAGGCACAAAAGCTAAACGACAATGTCTTTTTAGATAATCTATCGCAAAGTATTATAAAATCAGGAGCTAAAGAAAATTATAAAAGAGGGGCTGAAATCAAAGAAAGCTCAAAAAGAGTACTTGAACATGGAATAACTTATATTGATCATGAAGAATACAATCTTGGACAAAGCAAAGTAAACAATGCCGATAAGTCGATAAGCACACTGTCAAGCCAAACACCATTAGTTAACGATCCTAGTTTTGATAAAGAAGAATTTGCAAAAGTTGGTAACAAAAAAGATTTAAAAATATTTTTACAGAAATACATCACTTCACAAAACCAAAAAGTAGATAGTGTTATCAATAATATAAAAGAGAAGCCAGAGCATATCTATGAACTCGATAATTTATTTAAAGCCTCTTATGCAAAACAACGTATTGAAAAAGGAACTATTTACGATCGGATTATTACGGCAAAATATACAGAATTAAGCAATTTAAAAATACTATTGGGTATTTGCACAGCTATTTTTGCCATTGCTCTTATTGCAGTTACTTGGGGGGCAGCCGCTCCGGTAGTTCTTGCTGGTGGCATTTTATCTCTGGCAGTTAGTATTGATGTTGCTTATGACACCATCAATGAATATAAAAACAACAAAGAGTTTCATGATGTAGGCTTACTCTCTGATGACCCAAGTTTGGTTTGGGTGGTAATTGCCATTGCAGGGGTTGCCTTAGATGCAGCATCGTTAGCAGTAGTATTAAAATCGGCCAAACCTATTTCTGAAGCTGCCAAAGCTTTTAACCAGGCTGAAGACACCGCCAATGCATTAGCTAAGCTGGAAAGCGATTTAGCCAAAATCAAAGGTCTTGAAGACAAAGTACAACTAAATATTGTTAAACAAGCTAAAATACAAGCCCAACAACAAAAAATACTAACCGGTTTTGTAAAATCCAGACAGCTTGTCTACGCAACAATACCATATTTAGAAAAAACAGGTGAGTTATTAGCCCGGGCAGTATTTGCCATTCGAAAAGGATTTGTTACATTTGATAGTTTTGTAGCCGAACTCAAACTAGCTAAGTTAATAGAGGAAACAGGATTAACCTCTCAAGAACTACTTCTGGTAAAAAGCACCTTTGAAAGAGCAAAAACCTTAGCTAAAGATGATAAGCTATTTATTGAACTCGAAAAAGCAATAGCAGATAATGATCTTGCCAAGGTAAAAAATTTATTCGAAGAAAATGGAAAACTGACAGGCGGAAAATTGCCAAAAGATGCTGATTTTAACCCGAAATTAAAAAACATTACATCTGATGAAGAAAAAATAGCAAAAGATATAAGTAAAGCAGAGCCAACAGGAGATTTTAGTAAAAAAGGAACCAAGAAAAGTAGGTTTGAACAAACTGAAGATATTGCCCCTGGAAAATTACCATATGGAGAAGTGCGAATAATGAAGGTAAAAACAATTAGGCTTATGCAGAATTCCATCAGCAACCCTACAGGAGATTATTTTGTGCTTGAAAATGCGTATAGACTATATAAAGGTGAAAAAATACCTACAAGTAATATAAAAGTATGGTATAATACGGCAGAAGATGCAGAAGGAATTTGGACCGTTGACCACCGACGATTAGCCGCATATAAAATTGCAGGACGGGAAAACATTCAGGTCGAATACATATATCCTAAAGAGCTTATGTCTAAAAACACATTCAAAATGACTACAGAAACCAAAGGAACAGATATGAGTATTATCGTTTATTTGGATGAAAATGGGAAATTTGTAAATAATAAAACGGCGCCAAAGGACATTATTATTAAAAGAGAGGAATGGAAATTAATCGAACAGGAAAATGGAAGCATGATTATCAAAAATAACCAAGGAAAAACAGTACCTATAGAAGAAATAAAAAATTATTTACCTAATGAAAAATAACATGGAAGTTTTAGAAAAAATTCAGGAAAGTCTACCAGCAGACTCTATAGATCTTACCTATATTGATGGAGTTTTAAATAAAATAATAATTAAATTTATAGAGGATAAGAAAAATACTGTACTTATTTTTTATAATATTTTAGAGTATAATCAAAAAGCATTTGAAAGTAAAGATAATTTAAATACCCTTTATATTGTCAAATCAGATGTATGGTTAAATAAATACAAAGAAAATTTTAATAAAGAAAAATCAGAAAAGAAAGACATATGGGAAGAAGCAGAAATAGTTATAGAAGATTTTTCCGTATTTAATCATTATATTTTAAATATTGAAGGTTATGAATTTAATATTTTAGCCGAGGGATACAGTATTAAAGAAAGTAATTTCGAAAGATATAGGGATCAAAAAATAATAAAAAAACTAGTATCATGATAACATTTCCAGAATATACAAGAAAATTCAGCCCTGTATTCCCGTTTTTACAAGAAGGAACACAAATGTATAAAGGTAAATCTTTAGAGTATTACCCTACTTCTAAAAAAGCATTTTCAATTGCTAAAATATATAATACAAAAGTAGAAAAGACAATCAATGCTGGTTTTCTATTTATAGATGTACAAGAAATATGTCAGAAATATAAATGTGAATCTCTTGAAAATGAATTAAATTGTGATAAAGATGATTTACTCCTTTCCAGCTATATCCATTCAATAGACAATACATCTGAAATAAAAACCTACATTTTAGACTTCGGAGAAAACATTGTTTTAATAAAAGCAAAAGATGTTCAATTCATTGAAGAAGACATTTATTTTGCGTAATTATACAAGTTTCATAAAAAAACAAAGATATGATCTATCTGTTTTCATATTGAAAATATCAACCTGGCAGGTGATCTGTTATATGGCTTGATAAAAAACCGGTTGGGTGGAAAATCTATCTAATTGGAATAAAAATTTTGTGAGAAAAGGAGACCTGTAAAGTAGCCTGCACACCAATAATATAAAACCACAACGCAAAAAGTTGTGGTTTTACTTTTTTAGTGAACTATGAAATACACTCTATCTATATTACTTTATATCCCAATGTTTTAACTATCAAATCACCTATCTAAATACTATTCACTTATTGCTGTAATCTATGAATAAGACTTTTTATTTCCGAGGGATTCAACTCTGTTTTCGTATCTGTTGCTAAACTATTTTTCAGAATTCTAATCTGGGCAGCCTTTAAAGCATCTTTAGCTTTTACCTCCTGATCGGGCATTACCCCAACGTGCTCCCAATTCTTATGACTGACCAGGGAGGTTACTTTTCCTGTAGGAACAAGTAATAAATATTGATTTTGGATTACAAAATGATCTACCGGATTAGCGGCCCCGGGTGTCTTCTCCCCTATTACTTCAGCCAGTTTATGTTCCTGTAAAAAGTAAGCAAGAGCTTCTGCTGCAGAAAAAGTACTTTTACTGGTAAGGATACAGATTTTTTTATGAAGATATTTCGCTCCCAAAACATCTGGTTGTGTACTGTTGACTACCGTCTTGTCTTCATACCTGAAATAAGTCGTATAAAGATCTGTTTTTTTTATAAAAAACAATTACAAATAATAAAGTAGCTTATATACAGTATTTTACAGAGAAGCTTAAAGAGTCAGGTAACGATTTGGTAATGGTGCTGGTTGCATCCTTTTGTTTCTATTTTCCAAGTAACTTCCTGACAAAAATACGATTTATTTTTCTATTGAACTAAAAATATCAGTGCTTCTTACTTTTTGGAAATGACTCATTTTGAATGAGCAACACGCCTAATCTTACAATTATTTATACTGATTCAATACTTGTCTTTTGTTGGCGGTTAAAATGACATTATGGTTGTTCAACAAACCGGGAGTACTTCAACATGATATTTTATCGAATATAATATATGTAGTTTTAATTTATACATATTTTGAAATACTATGCTTACCAATAAAAAATATAAGTCTGATAAAGTAGTAATTCCTTTACTTGGTATTTTAGTAGTTGCCCTTTTCTTTATCCCCAAGGTTTATACCGCTTATTCATTAATAGTATTTGTCATAATTCTTTTAGGGATCATTATTTTTCGTTATCTCAAAGAGAATAGTAAAAAATGGGCTTTGTATAATATACTGGGCTTAATAGCAGCTTATTTAATCATCGCTTTATATGAAAACCTGGCACATTAAATCACACAACATTCTATTATTGGGAGATGGAGAACACACTGCTATCTTCACTTCATCTAAACAAATCGTTTAAGCCATTTATCCTAAATTGGTAGTTTTTCCTTTTCTAATTTTTTTTTCTTCCTTAATCAGTTCTATGTACGACTTGCAGCTTATCTTTTCATTTGATATCCCTTCCTTCTCAAGACCAAACATTATTTCAAGTTTTCTCCCAATTTCATAAGGAATATCTTGTCCATCCCCAATCTGGATTTTTCTATAATTTTTAGCCGTGTTCATACTAACTCCTAAAGCTTTATGCAAAATTCTTGACAATATTTTGTAGTCTCCGTGATTTAATTTCTCGAAGCAGCTATTTATTTTGTACTTATCCATTTAATTGATAGTTTAATATTGTTCATAAAAAGCAATGATAAAAAAACTAATTTGATTATACAAATAATTGATTTTTAGAATGTTCTAATTTTTCTGCCAAATGATACAGTAATCATTATAAAAAAGCATTATTCGAAATGGCAAGTGGAAAATATTTTACGGGAATTTAAAGGCAAAAAATGCCCTGAACACATTACCCGGTGCAAAGTAATCACAAGTAAATCCAACGGTATGTCCAATAAAAAACCCCGGCATCCACCGGGGTTAGATCTCTATTGATACACTTGACTTACGCCTTGTGAATTCTAAAGTTAAATAAAAAACAAATAAGTTGGTTGGTTCCGATTCTTTATTTCAGTCTGATTTACAGCGTAAAGTGCATTTTATTTCTCAAAGATATTATATATAGTAAGGATCAGTTTTTAGGGAAGCTCGCCTTCCTTTGAGTCTAAGGTTCAATGGATTGCATTAATATATTTTTCATAGAATGTTTTTCACAATAGTGAGAAATATGATTAAAAGTATTAAGTTGAATGCACTAAATCGCCCTCTCGGGGAATATTAATATTCACTTAAAAACTATAGCATGGTACAACGTATCTACAGGGATGCTCTATTGAGTATCTCGCAGCATGAAGACAAGGTCAGTATCGAATCTACACACCTCATTGACGAATCCTACCGGATGACGGTATTTCTTCGGGAGCTGCTCTCCCAGATGAAGGAACACGTTTTGAGCAATGGATTTGCTACTAAACATGAAGAAATAGAATTCTTCAGAAAAATCAAACCTCAAATTTTAGGGAAGCTTATTTATTACAACAAACTCTACCGGATCGAAGCTTCGTGTCCTTTTTCGAGTGGAAAAATGCATCAGAAATACTATTCCGGCGAATTACAGAGCTTAAAGCAGGAATACCAGGACCAGATCTGTAATTCTGATTTTTTTCGCTACTACCGCTCCGGTCGAACTGATCTTGACCACGAATATTTTGAACTCGGAAAGATCAATTTCAATGACGGTCTCAACAGTTATGTTTTTGAGATTGATCCCCATTTTTCTACCTATTATGATTATAAGGTCTCCCGAATTATCGCCAACGAATTGCTTTATTCGTATTTATTATCCAAGGTCACCCCCGGTGATGTGGAAGCCAAGGTAAGTGATAAGGATTTTTATTGGACGGATTCCAAAAATGCACTTATCGAGCTTATTTATGCGCTGTGTGCATCAGAAAGCATCTCAGGCGGTAAAATAGGCATCCGGAAGATGAGCATTGTATTTCAGATCGTTTTCAGGATTCCGCTGGGCGATATTCATCATGCGTTCCACCGGATGAAGGATCGCGTGGGAAGCAGAACCGCTTTCATCGATCATCTTAAAACCTCCCTGGAAGAATATATGGATAAAGACCTGTAGTAAGGTTTTATCTGTCACCATTAATTTTGCCCTTATTTCTTATAAAGGCAGGTATTCTTGGCTCATTATAACAAGATCTATTTTCTCCTCTCCGCCCATGCCTGCCAATTGGCAACAATCGTCCCTTTTTAAATGAACAACGCTCGAAAACACAAAAATTACTGATTTTCAATGCATTATAATAATTGATGTAATTTAAAAAATCTTTGTTTTCCATTGGTGGCACTTGGCGGATATTTCCGGACAGGCTGCTGAATTTTGTATGGTAACTAATCAATACTTATACAATGAAAATCATCACCATTGAAGAAGAGGCCTGGCAGCAGCTCAGTGACCGCATTATCTCGATAAGCACTTATATTAAGAAACAGGAAGATACAAGCTATGATTCCTTATGGCTTAATAATCACGAGGTGTGCCAATACCTGCACATTAGTGAGAAGACCCTTTGGAGAATGCGCTCTAAAGGCGAGATCCCTTATTCCAAAATCTACGGGCAGTACTTCTATACTATTGGAGCGATTAAGAATATGCTCAATGCCAATGCTGTTCAAACCGGAGATGAGTATGTCGAAGAATTGATGACTATAGCCCGCAGCTATGTTCAAAAAGGCAGAAAAATTAAATAACCCCTTGATCTGATATTGCTATGGAAATCGATAAAATGGAATTTAACTTCTGGATGAAACGGATCATGGAACGTTTCGATGTTTTGAACGATCAGCTTGGGGTGAATAATAAGCAACTCAGCTCTATAGACGGTGAACAGCTTCTGGATAATCAGGATGTACTTCAAAAGCTAAAAATAAGCAGACGTTCTCTGCAGCGGTACCGTTCTTCCGGTCAATTACCGTATTCGACCATTAGCGGCAAACTCTATTATAAGCTCTCAGACGTGAATCAGTTTGTACGCGGGAGTTTTTCTAATTCCATTGAGAAATCAGCGCCAAAGAGCGCCAAATAGAGCCTCTGAGGGACAATAGCAGGCTGACACCTGATACGTCTGTTACTTTTAACAGCAAATTTTAAAATCATACATCATGAGCGAATTAGAAAATCCGACACAGAAAACTGTAGATCAGTTGTCACCCGATCAGTTATCTGATATTTTATTAGTACTGAACAAGGAAAAAATGAAATTAGAAGCGGTCAAAGGGATCGGGAAAAATGGTGAACTGGAAACGGTCCCTGTAGATAAGAAAAACCAAAACCAGTTCATGAAAGTGGACAAACACGGGGATGTCTTCTCGAATTTCTTTTCTAATTTCATGAGTCAGCTTAAAAACCCGACCAACTTTTCATTCTTCAAAGTTCCCGGAACCTCAGTAGTCAAGGCATCTAATGAGATTCAGAAAGCCATTGATAAACCCTCTCCTGAAGGAGAAAAGGTTTTGTCAAAATATGAAGTGAATGCCAATAAACCTGTAGAAAAGCAGGAACAATCTCAGCAGAAAACAGAATCGCAAAATGAACAGCAAAATCAAGCTCCTATGGAAACTACACAGACCACAGCAACCCCTGAAACAACTCCTGCCACTGTACCCCAAACCGATGGATACCGCTTCAAAGCGGAAGATATTGATTGGGAAACGATGTCCAATCTTGGACTGAGCCAGGAGAAACTGGAAAAAATGAAGCTTCTCGATCCCTTACTTAAGGGGTATAAGAGCAATGAACTCGTATCGATCAGCTTAAATTTAGGGACGGCTATTGTCCGAACGGATGCAAGATTGTCATTACAGCAGAACAATGAAGGAAAAGTCGTTATGGCAATTCATGGCAAACGACAGGAGCCCTCTTTAAATTACAAGTTCTTCGGTCACGAATTTACAAAGGAGGACAAGGATAATCTGCTAAAAACCGGAAATATGGGACGCGTTGTTGAACTCACCAACGGCAAGACGGGTGAACAGATTCCTTCCATTATCAGCATTGACAGGCTCACCAATGAAGTTATTGCTCTGAGAGTGGATAAGATCAAAGTGCCGGATGAGATCAAAGGGGTACAACTTAATGAGCATCAAAAGCAGACTCTTATAGAAGGTAAACCTCTTCATATAGAGGGAATGATCTCCAAAAAAGGGGAACCTTTCAAGGCTGATGTACAGTTTAATGCCGATAAACGGTATGTAGAATTTCTGTTTGACAGAAGTAATTCCAATAAACAGACCCAAACATATCAGCAAAGCATATCAACGGAAGTCCCTACCGTCTTTAGAGATAAGAGGCTTGATGATGAGCAATACCAGAAATTAAAAGAAGGACAAACAGTCTATGTAGACGGGCTTATTGATAAAAAAGGCAAAGAATACCAGGGGTACATCACGTTTGATAAGGAAACAGGCAAGACCGGTTTTGATTTTAAAAATTCAGATGCATTAAAAGATAAGATACAACCTAGAGAAGAAAATAAGACTCAGGTGGCTGTCAATTCAGAGGGAAAAACCAATGAGTCGACCAAGAACAGTCCTGAACCGTTGAAACCGGAACAGTCCAATCCCGATACTAAAAAGCAGCAGCAGCAAAATGAAACACCTAAACCACCTGCTAAATCCAGAGGCAGAAAAAGATAATCAGAAACATCTTAAAATTAGAGAATGCCTACTACCCGGTAGGCATTTTTTATAACCAATATAAAGGTAATCCAGAGAAAAAACAAACCAAAATAGATAAAGATATGAAAGCAATAATAGCAGAAAAACCAAGTGTGGCACGCGAGATCGCGGCACTTGTAGGAGCCACAGAAAAGCATGACGGATATTTAACAGGTAGCGGCTACGAGGTGACCTGGGCACTCGGGCACCTGATTGCATTAGGAATGCCAGAAGATTACGGAATTCCGGGATTTCAGAAAGATGTGTTGCCTATATTACCCAATCCCTTTGTATTAACGGTACGGAAAGTAAAAAAGGATAAAGGATATACTCCTGATACAGGAGCTTTAAAACAAATAAAGATCATCGAGCAGGTTATCAGCCGATGTGACAGCATTATTGTGGCAACGGATGCGGGTCGTGAAGGAGAGTTGATCTTTCGCTATATCTATGATTTCTTGAAATGCAAGAAACCTTTTGAGCGGTTATGGATCAGTTCCCTGACCGAGAAAGCCATCCGTCAAGGATTTGACAGCCTCAAACCCGGCAGTGATTTCGACGGATTGTATGAAGCTGCAAAAGGGAGAAGCCGCGCCGATTGGCTGGTGGGAATCAATGCTTCACAGGCATTAAGCATTGCCGCCGGAAGCGGGATCTATTCTTTGGGAAGAGTACAGACCCCGACGCTGGCTCTTATCTGTAAACGATATCTGGACAATAAAAACTTTGAGGTTCAAAAGTATTGGCAGATTCAGTTGGAGCATAGAAAAGATTTTATAGATTTTAAAAGCCTTTCGGGCACTAAGTGGGATGATAAGAAAAAAGCAGATGAACTGTTACGCTCTATTGAGCGTAATGGAACTGCAACAGTTACGGCTGTAGACAGCAAAACGATTTCAGAACAGCCGCCGTTATTATTTGACCTGACAGGTTTACAGAAAGAAGCCAATAAAAAATTGAATCTTTCTGCCGAACAAACCCTGAACATTGCCCAAGGTCTCTACGAGAGTAAATTCATCACCTATCCGCGTACGGGAAGCAAATATATTCCAGAAGACCTGTGGGTAGAAATTCCACATCTTGTCAGAGCCCTGGGAGAGAGTTCTTCTTTTAAAGAGGCGGTTTCAAAATTGAAATGGGGACGTTTTAACAAGCGTATTGTCAATGATCTAAAGGTAACCGATCATCATGGCTTACTCGTTACGGATAAGATTCCTTCGGCACTGCCGGCAAAGGAAAATGCTGTTTACGAGATGATTGCGTTTCGATTAGTGGAATCTCTTTCGGGGGCTTGTTCCAAAGAGATCACCAATGTAACCTTAGATGTTCTGCATTGTGATTTTTCGGTGAAAGGAACTAAAATACTGGAACCCGGGTGGCGCAGCATAAAGGGACACTTTTCGGAAGAAGACACCGAATCGGTGCAGGAACTTCCCCAATTGAAGATCGGAGATGAACTAAAGATCAAAAATCCTGTGGTACTGGACAAGAAAACGGCTCCGCCTGTTTTATATACAGAAGCCGGACTTCTGTCCGCTATGGAAACAGCGGGAAAGGAAATTGAAAACGAAGCGGAACGTAAAATCTTACAAAATGTGGGAATCGGAACTCCCGCTACCAGAGCTTCGATCATTGAAACCCTATTTACCAGGGATTATATCAACAGGGAAAAGAAATCGCTTATTCCCACCGGGAAAGGATTACAGGCTTATGAGCTGGTAAAAGACAAAAAGATAGCTGATGCGGCAATGACCGCTGAGTGGGAGCTTATCTTGCAAAAGATTGAAAACGGGCAGGCTGATGCCGGAACCTTTCAAAAAGAAATGGAAATCTATTCGGCTTCTATTACCCAGGAATTATTGGATACCTCTATTGTCGGAGCAAACCTGCCGGAGCTTGTCTGTCCTAAATGCAAAAAGCAGCAGCTACTCATCCGTGACAAGATCGTTAAATGTCCTGACGAAGAATGTGAGTGGGTGCAGTTCCGTACGATCTGTGGGGTGCAGATCAGTATTACCGACATTGAAAATCTCATTAATAAAGGAAAAACCTCGCTTATTAAAGGAATGAAAAGCAAGGCAGGGAATAATTTTGATGCCTATATCGTATTGGGTGATAAAGCAGTGACCTCTTTTGAGAAACCGAAAAAAAAGAAATAATGGGCATCAAGACACCCTTAACCTATTATGGAGGTAAGCAAGCCCTTGTGCCCATCCTTCTTCCCCTGATTCCCGACCATGACACGTATGTAGAGCCTTTTGTCGGAGGTGGTGCTTTGTTTTGGACAAAAGAACCTTCCAAAGTAGAGGTAATTAATGATAATAACCGGGAGCTGATCAACTTTTACGAAATTGTACAAAATGAGTTCGTAGACCTTGAAAAAATGATCCGTATCAGTCTTCACAGCAGATCTTTGTATAATGATGCAACGGTCATCTATAATAATCCGCACTTGTTCAATCGGATTAAACGGGCGTGGGCGGTTTGGATACTAGCTTCACAGGCATTCTGCAGCAAGTTCAATGGCAGCTGGGGATACGAGAAGACACAAAAAAAAATTAGTGGAAGTATCTTAAAAAAAAGAGAAGGTTTTACAGAGGACTATGCGATAAGACTCCAATCCGTTCAGATCGAATGTACAGATGCACTGCGGGTGATTCGGAGCCGGGATCATGCTAAGGCATTCCATTATTGTGATCCGCCGTATTTCAATTCTCATTGCGGACACTACAATGGTTACAATGAGGATGATTTTAATGCCCTTTTACAAACATTGGAAGCGGTACAGGGAAAGTTCTTGTTAAGCAGCTATCCAAGTGATCTTTTGCTCTCCTATACTCAAAAAAACAGTTGGAACACTCAATACCTTGAAAAAAAGGTGAGCGTTTCAGTAGGTCTGGGTGTGACAGGGAAAAGAAAAATTGAAGTGCTGACCGGTAATTATAACCTGGATGCGCCCAATGATGAGTTGCTGAAATAGTATACTTTGTGTTTGATATTTCAATACCAGACATGTAATGCGATAAAAACCTTTCTGCTCAGAAAGGTTTTTATTTAAGAGTAAGTCCATTCAAGAATCTGTTTCATAGCATCCTTTATTTCCTGTTGTCCTTTCTTTTTTTTAAGGTCAATTCCGTTGAAAGTATTCCCATTCTTATGGGCATTTAAGGTCAGGTAATATATGCTGCTCATTAAAATAGCTTCTATTGCCTGTTTGTTTTTGTCAGGATCTTTACCATGGTCCCTGTTTTCCTTATTGAATAGCTGCTTTCTTGATTCCTCACGTTCCCTAACCTGTTCTTTGAGCTGTTGCCGATGCTCACTTAACTCCCAGGCAATAACTCCACGCATTTCAGGATCTTCAATTAGGCTGTCAAACTGATTTTCCAGCAATTGGTAGATTCTATCTTTCTCTGAATTAGATTTGGAATTATTTTTAGTGCTTTTTATTTCGATTGGACTAAGATCTCCAAAATTTCTGGCATTAAAGTATTCTTTTACCAGTTCATCACCCCCTCCGAAGTACTCATAAATCAGCTTTTTGTCATGCTTTACATATCGGGCAATGTTGCTTACCGTAATACATGAAAACCCTTCTTGCGCTATAATTTCACCCACAGAATCGATGAGTTTGTTTTTGGTTCTCTCCTTATTTCTAACAGTACCATTGGTGATTTTTCTCGTCACTTTATTGTATTTGCAAGGATGAATGCAATTTCCATACCTCTCTCAATTCCAAACTACGGACAATTAATAGGGCTTTTACTCCAACCTTTCGGATAATGGAGGTTTCGGAAAAGATTGTTTCATGCAACAGGTCAGCAGTATTTCTTAATTATGTTTCAGCGGGCATAAGAATATTTATAGAAAATTAATACTTAAAAAAATCATATACCTGCGAAAAGACACAGTTGATCTTATAATATTCCAACTATAACTTTATGATATTCAAACAATTAAATAATTTACTAACAAAAATTTAGAATTATGGAATTAAAAAACTTAAACCTGGTTGAGCTGGATGCTCACCAAGCAGAACAAATTGATGGGGGTATTTGGGGGTATTTATTTGAACAAATATCCAGCAATTGGAAGGAGATCAAAAAAGGGGCTGTTGACGGATGGAACGGAACTTATCATTAGAAATAGGCCGTAATTAATCAATTTTTTAATAATTTAACTAACACTATTATCATGGAAAATTTAGAAATGCTTACGGATGAAGAATCAATGAATATTGATGCAGGAGGAGGATTCTGGTATGATGTTGCTTACGGACTAGGTCGTTTTGCCAAAGGATATTGGGAACATGCAGGAAGATGGGGCGGGACGGCTGCTCTTTAAATAGCTGATTGTATACCATTACATTTACAAGGCTATTTCAATACAATGGAATAGCCTTTTACCTATGAAAAATACTTATATATTCATATCTTTTCTGTTTATTGCTATTATCAATGGCTATTTCTTTAATTTTTTAAATGATTCTTTTTTTCATTTAAAAGATAGTATGCATGATGATATCTCTAAGGAGGAGATGGCTTTTCTTGCTGTATTGGTGGCTCCATTTTTGGAGACGCTTTTCTTTCAGTTTCTTTTTTATAAAGTTTTAACCGGGTGGTTAGGTCTAAAAAATGATGTGGTGTGCATTCTGATTATGAGTCTTGCATTTTCACAGATGCATTGGTACAATTGGCTGTATGTTGTGATGACCTTTTTTGGAGGGCTGATACTGAATACATTTTATATTACTTTTCGGGGGAGAACGCGATACTATTTCATGATAACCGTCTTATTTCACGCACTTTATAACCTCTATGGGGTACTATTTGTAAAGTAAATTCTTAAAAATTAATGCTTAAAAATATTATCTACCAGGGAATACTGCTTCTTATTATTGTCTTTTTAGTGTCTTTGCCACTGATTCATATTCCTATTTCTTCCTCTTCAAAGGGGCTCATCCGCTCAATGGAAGAGAACTCACAATTGAGCGCTGTAATTAACGGACGAATCATAAAAACCCAATTGATAAAGAACAATCAATCCATAAAAAAAGGCGATACACTTTTGGTGGTAACTGCTGAACAATTAGATACGCAAAAACAGTTACAGGATAACCAAAGTATGGACTATGGTGCTCAACTTCAGGATCTTATTAAGCTCACGCAAGGACAGTTTAGTGGCCTGGAAACGGGGCAATATCAAAAGGAACTTTCTGCCATGCGGGAGAAAATGGGACAGGTTCAAACTGATCTTTCACTAGCGGAGAAAGATCTGGAACGCTCTACCATACTTTATAAAAAAGCGGTCATCACCAAAGCTGAATTTGAAAAATCTCATTATAAGCATCAGGGTCTTGTCAATCAGTTAGCTGGTATTCGTGAGGCGCAGACTGCACAATGGCAGGCACAAAAAAGAGAAGCAGAACGGCAGCTGCGTTCAGCGGCTTCGGAAATTAAACGTATTAATCAGGAACAGAAAAACTATATTATCACGGCACCGATATCAGGAAGGCTTGTTAACTTCTCAGGGATTCAAAAAGGAAACTTTCTTGTTCAGGGTGAAAAAATAGGAGAAATATCTCCCGACCAATCCCTGGTTGCAGAATGCATGGTTTCTCCCAAAGATATAGGGTACATTTCCGTAGGCCAAAAAGTTAAGCTTCAAATTGATACTTATAACTACAATCAGTGGGGGCTATTGGGGGCAGAAGTAATGGAAGTCGATCCTAATATTAAGATCAATCAGCAAACCGGAGAGGCCCTTTTCAGGGTCATTTGTACAATGGACAGTAATTATCTGCAACTCAAAAATGGATACAAGGCACAAATAGGGAAAGGTTTGACCCTCAATGCACGTTTTCATATTAACAATAGAACTTTGTGGCAATTATTATTTGATAAAATAGATGACTGGTTCAACCCGAAACTTTTGTAAGTATCGGCTTACTGATTAACCCTAATAGCTTTTGCCGATGAAGAAAGATATACTGATCAAACAGCAGGATATGAAAGATTGTGGAGCTGCCTGTCTGGCTTCAATAACTGCCCATTATGGTTTAACAATGCCATTGGCGAGAATCAGACAAATTTGCCATACCGATACCCGGGGTACTAACGTGGCAGGACTGATTCAGGGGCTGGAAGCGTTAGGTTTTAACTCCAAGGGAGCTAAGGGAGCACCTGATGCCCTCCCTAATATACCATTGCCGGCTATTGCACATATAGTGGTCAAGGAACACTACCACCATTACGTTGTCATTTATAAGGCGAATAAAGAATCCATTACGGTGATGGACCCGGCTTTTGGAAAAATGATTGTATATTCCATGGAGGATTTTTCAAAAATCTGGACGGGAGTCCTTATATTAATGGAGACCAATGAATACTTTGAGCAAAAGAATGAGAAAACAAGTCTTTACCAAAGATTCTGGAATCTGGTGCAACCGCATAAAAGCATTGTCGTTCAGGCGCTGGTCGGTGCCGTTGTGTATACGATCCTTGGATTATCTACTTCCATATATATTGAAAAAATTACGGATTATGTATTAATTGATGGAAACAAAAGGTTGCTTAATCTTCTGTCGGTTGGTATGATTGTGATCCTGGTGTTTCAGATCTTTATCGGGGTGATGAAAAGCGTACTCACCTTGAAAACAGGGCAAAAGATGGATAAGCATCTTATTATGGGATATTACAAACATTTACTAAAGCTTCCTCAGCGCTTCTTTGACACGATGAGGGTGGGAGAAATTATATCAAGGGTTAATGATGCCGTTAAAATAAGAACTTTCATTAATGATGTAGCGATTCAAATTTTTGTTAATCTATTTATCATTATTTTTTCCTTCGCATTGATGTTTACCTATTATTGGAAATTAGCATTAGTTACAGCATTGGTCATTCCTTTTTACTTTCTCATCTACTGGATTACCAATCTACTGAATAAAAAAGTGGAACGAAAACTTATGGAAGAAGGGGCTGAACTTGAATCTCATTTTGTAGAATCTCTCAATTCCGTAAGGACCATTAAGCAATTTGGGATTGAGACCTATGCCAATAATAAGACAGATAATTCTTTCACCAAGTTGCTGAAAACAATTTATACCTCGGCAATGAATGCTTTTTTTTCCGGCAATTCATCTGAATTTCTGTCAAGAATATTTACCATTGTGTTATTGTGGGTTGGTGCCGGATATGTCATAGAACGAGCCATAACACCTGGGGAACTTCTTTCTTTTTATGCGTTAATCGGTTATTTTACCAGCCCTGTTTCCCAGCTTATCGGGATGAACAAAACGGTGCAGAATGCCTTAATTGCCGCAGACCGGCTTTTCGAAATTATGGATTTGGAAAGAGAGGAAACCACAGAAAAGCTTGACCTTGCAGTCGATCAGATCGGAGATATTCAATTTAAGGAAGTGACCTTTAGCTACGGAAGCAGAGGCGAAGTATTCAGTGATTTCAGCTGTATCATTGAGAAAGGCAAAACTACTGCTATAGTCGGAGAAAGTGGCAGCGGGAAAACGACCCTAGCATCTTTGATCCAGAATTTATATCCACTAAAAAAAGGAAAAATAATGATTGGTGATTATGATGTGAACTATATATCGAATCAGTCATTACGAACCCTGGTTTCGGTTGTTCCCCAGCAAATCGATTTATTTTCGGGCAATGTCGTTGAAAACATTGCGTTAGGTGAAGATTTTCCGGATATACAGAGGGTCTTACATATTACAAAGAGTCTTGGTATATTAAGTTTTATTGAAAAGCTGCCGAATGGATTTCAGACCTATTTAGGGGAAAATGGCGCCTTATTATCAGGTGGGCAAAAGCAAAGAATAGCGATTGCCAGGGCACTGTACAAAAATCCTGAAATACTCATATTGGATGAAGCTACTTCCTCTTTGGATTCGGAAGCAGAAGAGATTATTCAGAATACCTTGGGAAGACTCAAAAATGAAGGAAAAACGATGATCGTCATTGCCCACCGTTTAAGTACCATTGCGAGTGCTGATACCATCTTGGTTCTAAAAGCCGGTAAAATCATAGAGCAAGGGAGCCACCATGATCTGATCTCCCAAAATACGGTGTATAAATCGATGTGGGAGAAACAAGGGATAACCTAAATAAATAAAAAACCAGGAAGAAATTCCTGGTAACACAAATTAAGAAAAAAATATTAGGGTGTTAAAACAAAAAAACTATCTAATACCAAATGTATAGAATTATGATATACGGAAAAAGCATAATCAGGGATTGCTCTATAACAGCAACTAAATATCGGTAAACAACTGAATAAAGTATGTGATAATTTCTATATGACGAAAATTATTAAGAAGAGTAAAATAAATAAAAGTCAAAATTCCAACTTTGAGTTGTAGAAATACGCTGTCTTATGAATAAAAGCACTGTGAGAATAACGGCTATCTGCAGTCCGATATAGAAACTCCTGCAATCAGAGAATTGCAGGAGTTCTTTTTTTTTACTGCTTGCTATAAGCTACGGAAACTTTTCTGAATTCCTTGAATAATTTACTTAATTCCAGTGCCGATTTACGGGCTCTGGTACCTGCTGCTTTATTACCTTTTTCTGCCTGTTGGTTCGCCTCAGCTGCAAATGCTTCAAACTCTGCATTGATCTTTTCAATCAATTCTTTCATAATCTTTTCTTTTAAAAATTAAGGTACAAAAATAAGCTTTACTATTTAATTACACCAGAGCAGCGCCAAAGAAAGCCACTCAAAGCCTTTAAGTTCCATTAACAGTATCAGGTATTTTTCATGGGCTATTTTCAGAATCCTAAAAAAATACGATATGAATATAGCGCAAAAAGATCTTTCTTATTTCACGTTAAGATTACAGGAATTATTAAACACAAGCTTTCCGGAATTATCCGGTGACAAAACATTTATAATTCATCGTTCCAGGCTTGCTGCCAATGCCTATGAAGGGACATTTATGGCAGGTAACCGTATTGAGCTTTGCAATGAAATTGCTGAATACATCTTATTCGAGAGCCTTCACTTTTCAAAATTCGATACCGTTTTTAAGGTGGTCTGCAATGAATTCTACACCATCATGGCAGATGAAGAGCTTCGTTCTTTTGCCCTGAAGGTATTGCCGGTATGCACCGTTGTTTTTGAGCAGTACCTACTTACTGAGGATTTTGCAGACAGCCCTGAGTTTGAGCTGTTGTACACAGAGCTGACGGGAACCATTCAAATCTGGATTGAAGAGAATGGGCTTCAATAAACGTGAGCATTTACAACAGAATATTGAGGCGCTACGCATTGCATTTACCTTAGAAAAGGAAAAACGCCGGGCTACCGAATCTGAAAGAATGCTACTCATGCAGTACAGTGGTTTTGGCGGTCTCAAATTTGTGCTCAATCCCGTCGATAAGCCGGAAGACAGTAACCGATGGGTCTCATCTGAGCTTAATCTTTTCTCAATGACCCGGCAGCTCCATGAGCTTTTGAAAGAAAATGCTACCGATGAAAAGCAGTATAACCGGTATGTAGACAGTATCAGAAGTTCGGTACTCACCGCATTTTATACTCCTTGGGTGGTGATTGGTGCGATTGCAGATGCACTGCAGGAAAAAGGAATTACCATCAATAGATTTTTAGAACCATCCGCCGGAGCCGGAGCTTTTATCGATGCCTTTAAAAACGAGCACATGCAGGTGACCGCCTACGAAAAGGAAGTCTTAACCGGTAAAATTTTACAACATCTCAATCCGGAAAGCAGTATCAGAATTTCAGGCTTTGAAGAGATCCCTGATCATGAAAAAGAAAAGTATGATGTCATTGCGAGTAACATTCCTTTTGGTGATACCTCTGTTTTTGATCTTTCCTATTCCAGAGGGAACGATGAAGCAAGAAAACTCTCTGCCCGAAGTATCCACAATTATTTTTTTCTCAAAGGAAGCGATATGCTTCGTGATGGAGGTATTCTTGCCTTCATTACTTCACAGGGTGTACTCAACAGTCCGAAAAATGAACCGATCCGCAGGGCACTCATGCAAAACTGTAACCTGGTTTCGGCGATACGATTACCCAATAACCTGTTTACGGATCATGCGGGAACAGAAGTTGGCAGCGATCTGATCATTCTTCAAAAAAATAAGGATAAGACAAGCCTCTCTAAAAGGGAGGAGAAATTTTGTGACACCTACGTTACGGCTGATAAGCTGTCTAACAATATGTTGCTGGATAATCCTGCACTGATTGTTCATAACAAGATGTATAAAGGGACTGATCTATATGGTCGTCCTATCCTGATTTTTGAGCATGATGAAGGAACTACCGGTATTGCCAGGGACTTAAAGCAGATGCTTAATAATGATTTTTCTACCCATTTACATATTGATCAATATAATGGACGGAAGCCTGAAAAGGCGGTCAATACCTCCGGGAACCATACAACAGAACCTACAATCTCTCCGGTTAATCGTAGTACAACGCAAGGAGGAATTAAGAATAGGATTTCTCCTGTTCCAAAGACCTCTGCCTCTACCAATGAAGTTCAGTTAAGCTTGCTTGACCTGTTTGAAAATGTGGTATCAGTGGCGGGTGCTTCAAACAATATTTCTCCTAAAAAAAGAAAACCTACTCAAAAGAAAGTTACCCAAAACAAAAAAACGGTCAATGACCGTGACCGTGACGGTTTTCGTCAGGGAGATTTATTCGGTGCGGAGATGCCGCAGCCTGATGTTCCTACGGAAACGAAGACAAGTGCGAATCCTGTTAATGGTAATCAACAAGTAACTCCTAAGTTAAAGACCTCTCTTGGTGATCTGTTCTCGAATGTCAATGATAATACCGAAAATGAAACGGCTCTTGTCACGAACAATATTCCCGAGCCGGCCATTTATACCGGAACTATTCAACCTTTCCACCGAAACGACTGCCTTGTCACAGATCATGGCTACGTAGGTTATCTCAAAGATCTCAATAAGGAGGAAGAACAGGTAATGTTCCATCCGTTATCCTTGCAGCCTGCCCAAAAATCAAGAGCCGAAGCCTATATTTCGATAAGGGATACCTATATCGATCTGTACCAAAAAGAAGCTGAAAATCAGACTGAACATAAGCAGGAAAGAGAAACCCTTAATACGCTGTATGATGCTTTTGTGAAAAAATATGGCAGTCTCAACGCTGCCGATAATATCAAGCTCATCAAGACCGACTCTGCCGGAAAGGAAATTCCCTATTTGGAGCGTGTGGTGGGCGGTGTGATCCATAAAGCCGATATTTTCCATCGTCCGGTCAGCTTTTCTACCACGACACCGGCTACCAATAATCCTGACGAAGCACTGGCAGCGTCACTGAACCGATATGGAAATGTGAATCTGTTCTATATGTCGCAGATCAGCGATATGTCTCCTGATGATTTAAAAACTGCCCTGCATGGGCGGATCTTCTACAATCCGATGGATCGGGAATTTGAGATTTCTGAAAGATGGATCTCCGGCAATGTGGTGGAGAAAGCCCGGGAAGTAGAAACCTATCTGGAAACTTACCCCGATGATCGGGAAGCCCAAGAAAGTCTTACGGCTTTGGAAGAAGCAAAACCGCGGCCCATCGAATTTGAGGAATTGGATTTTAATCTCGGAGAGCGGTGGCTTGATACGGGGATCTATGAACGTTTCGCTACCCATTTATTCGATACCAAGGTACGAATTCATTATAGTGAAAACACCGATGATTTTTCCATTAACTGCGATCAGAAGAATGCCCATATACGAGATAAATACGCTGTAAAATCAGAGAGCCGTACCTATGATGGTATTGCACTACTGAAAAATGCTCTGGTCAATACCACTCCGGATCTTACCAAGAAGATTACCGTTGGTGATAAGGAGGTAAAAGTTCGGGATATGGAAGCCATTCAACTGGCCAACAACAAAATTGATGAGATCCGTACAGCTTTTAGTGACTGGCTCTACGCTCAGAATGAAGAGTTTAAAGAGCGACTGACTGCTCAGTACAACGATACCTTTAACTGCTTTGTGCGTCCTCAGTACAATGGAAGCCATCAGGACTTTCCGGGACTGGATCGAAAAGCTTTGGGTATCGAAGATCTGTACCCAAGCCAGAAAGATGCCGTTTGGATGATCAAACTGAATGGCGGCGCGATCTGCGATCATGAAGTGGGCGCGGGAAAAACACTCATTATGTGTACGGCGGCTCAGGAGATGAAACGCCTGGGACTGGCCCATAAGCCGATGATCATCGCGCTTAAAGCTAATGTCCACGAAATAGCGGAGACCTATCGAACAGCTTATCCCCATGCTAAGATTCTGTATCCGGGTAAAGAAGACTTTACTCCACAGAAAAGGTTAAGAATTTTCGGAGATATTAAAAACAATGATTGGGACTGTATCATTTTGACCCATGACCAGTTCGGCATGATCCCGCAGTCACCGGAACTGCAAAAGGAAATTTTACAGATAGAATTGGACAGTGTTGAAGAAAACCTTGAAGCACTGCAAGCCCAGGGTCAGGAAATATCAAGAGCCATGCTCAAAGGGGTGCGTATAAGGAAACAAAATCTTGAAGTAAAGCTCAAAACCCTGGAACACGATATCGAAAATCGCAAGGATGATGTGGTGGATTTTAAGATGATGGGCATTGATCATTTATTCTGTGATGAATCACAGAAATTTAAAAACCTTATGTTTAATACCCGTCACGACCGTGTTGCAGGGCTTGGTAACATGCAGGGAAGCCAAAAAGCACTGAACCTTCTTTTTGCGATCCGTACCATTCAGGAAAGAACCGGCAAGGATCTGGGCGCTACTTTTCTATCAGGGACTACGATCAGTAACTCGTTAACAGAGCTGTACCTGCTTTTCAAATACCTGCGTCCGAAAGCTTTGGAGAAACAGGGCATCACCTGCTTTGATGCCTGGGCTGCGATCTACACGAGGAAAACCACTGATTATGAATTCTCGGTAGCGAACAACATCGTACAGAAAGAAAGGTTCCGATACTTTATAAAAGTGCCGGAATTGGCGCAGTTTTATTCTGAGATCACCGACTACCGTACGGCAAAGGACATCGGCATCGATCGTCCTGAGAAGAGAGAGATTCTGTACAATATTCCTCCAACCCCTGAGCAGGAGGTATTTATCAAAAAGCTGATGGATTTTGCCAAAAGTGGCGATGCCACCCTTCTCGGAAGACCAAAGCTCTCAGCGAGTGAAGAAAAGGCAAAAATGCTTATTGCCACGGATTATGCCCGTAAGATGTCTTTGGATATGAGAATGATCAGTCCAAAGTATCAGGACCATCCCGATAACAAAGCCTCTCACTGTGCTGCTAATATTGCCAAGTATTATAAAAAGTTCAATGCCCAGAAAGGAACTCAGTTCGTGTTCTCTGATCTGGGAACCTACAAACCGGGGGTCTGGAATGTGTATTCGGAGATCAAACGTAAGCTGGTGGAAGATCATGGTATCCCGTTTCATGAGATCCGGTTTATTCAGGAAGCGAAGAACGATAAGCAGCGCAGGGAGTTCATTCAGTGGATGAATGAGGGGAAAATACGGGTACTCTTCGGTTCCACCGATATGCTGGGAACAGGAGTTAATGCGCAGAAAAGAGCCGTTGCGATTCACCATCTGGATATCCCTTGGCGTCCGAGTGATCTTGCTCAAAGGGATGGCAGAGCGATTAGAAAAGGCAACGAGATCGCCAAATTCTTTGCTGAAAATTTGGTGGATGTTATTATCTATGCCGTTGAAAAATCTCTGGACGGATATAAATTCAATTTGCTCTACAACAAGCAATTATTTATCGATCAGCTGAAAACGAATAACCTTGGAAAACGTACCATTGATGAAGGGAGCATGGATGAAAAATCGGGCATGAATTTCTCGGAATATGTAGCGATTCTTTCCGGAAATACCGACCTTCTGGAAAAGGCAAAACTCGAAAAACAGATTGCCGGACTGGAAAGCGAGCGCCAGGCATTCAACCGCAGCAAATTTGAGTCTAAATACAAGCTCGATGACAGTACTAAAACACTGGCAGAATCACAATCCCGTCTTGAAAGGTTTAGGATGGACTGGGAGAATTTTAAAAATAGAATGAAATTAGACCCTGACGGAAAAGTCATTAACCGGATTGAATTAACCGGTTTACCACCGGGCGCTGATGTAAAGCAGATCGGAGCCAGATTGAGTGAAATCTCAGCCAAAGCCCGTACCGAAGGACTGTATGAAGAGATAGGAACTTTATATGGATTTACTTTGCTCGTAAAAACGGAGGTTTCTCAAAAGGAGGATGTCAATATCAGGATCAATCGTTTTTTTGCAATGGGTGAAAGTAATATCAAATATACCTATAACAATGGGCTGATGGCCTTGGATCCTAAGCTTGCCGCAATGAATTTTTTGAATGCGCTGGAAAAAATACCGGGACTGATAAAGGAAGAGCAGCAGAAAGTGGAAACACAGAGAAAAGACCTGTCGGTGCTTCAGGATGTGGTCGGTAGTATATGGTCAAAAGAAGGGAGACTTTCGGAACTGAAAACGGAGCTTTCAGCTGTGGAAAGAAAAATACAGCTTTCTATTACCACCGAAGAGCAGCAGGAGCCTGAAAAGGAAATTGAAGAGACATCTGTTAAAAATACAGCTGTTAAAAATGAAAGAAAGATCCCTATTGTAAAATCGAGGTCTTTGTGATTTTGTACACTTTTAAAGTAAATGAACTGACGACAGATCTTTGGACAAAAAAAGCGGACTCCGCATCTCAAGAAGCCCGCCCGTTCATTGGTTGAAGATGAACTATCCCTGATAAAGGGTTTTAACGCTCTCAGGTCAAATGTATATAAAATATTCGCACACAGGTGTGTAATATTAAAAAATATGTTTTGTAGTTTTTGGCAAAAATGTAATGACTTTATCAAATTTTTGGCAAAAAAAGAAAGCTGTGCTTTTACGTGCTTAAAAAAGCGGACTCCGTATCTCACGAGGCCCGCCCGCTCATTAGTTGAAGATGAACTATCCCCTTATTAAGGATTTTGTAATGCTCTGAAGTCAAATGTATATATAATATTCGCATACCTGTATGTAATACCCTGAAAATATGTTTTGTAGTTTTTAGCAAAAAAATAACGACTTTATCAAATTTTTGGAAAATGAAAGCCATGCCTTTTAGAGCAAAAAAAAGCGGACTCCTGTATCTCACACAAAGCCCGCCTACCCATTGTTTGTCTATGAGTTTTCCTCATGGGTATATCTTTATTTCAAACCTATAGATAATAATCGCACACCTGTATATAATATTGAAAATATATTTTATATCCTTTTGTAGAGATGGAAAGTGAGTTAAGCCCAATAGAACAATATGTAGTTGATTACGTAATAAGACTGAGAATAGCAAAAGATCTTACTCAGGCTGATATTGGTGTTATTATTAATACCAAAGGCAGCTTTGTATCCAACGTTGAAAATATTAAAAACCGTTCAAAGTATAATCTTGATCATATTAATGCGCTGGCTGATCATTTTGATCTTTCACCCGGAGATTTCCTGCCTAAGAAAGCACTCCCTGTAAAAGATTCTAACAAAGAGTAATGCCTTTGGCATTGGTCTTTGTTATTTGTAATTAGTAACTGCCACCCTCGACGTCCGCAGAGACCGTCTTTTGAGGGTGGTCAGTTTCCCTATTATACTCCCTATAGTATATGCTCATTATTTTTAAGCTTCATTGATTATCGTATCACTGCATTTGGTTCTACCTTTTGAGGCTTCAATATTAATTTTTTTTGTTTTTATTTTTAGATAAATAAGATAAAAGCAGCCCAATATTGAGCAGTAACGGAATAAACCAGAAGGAGAATCCCAGTATCTCGAGAAAATGGAATTTAGTTTCTATATATAAGCATGTCAAAGCCACCATATTAGTTACAGTGGTGAATATTTCATTTTTCACCTCACGGGATGGTTTTCCGTCTTCGATGTTTTCCATTTTTGTTTATTCCGTTTTTTTCATCGCTTCCATTTTTAGTTTCCAATTTGATTAAAGGCACCCATATTCCTGAAAGCCATCAGCTACTATTGAAACTTTGTTATGATAAAGATAGTACGGAAAATATTTACAGTCAACTGTGTCTTTTCGCAGGTGTCTTATTTTTTTGTCAGCCGTATAATCCGGTAAATACTAAAGAGATAGAAGATGAAATTAAAAATACTCAGGATCAGAACTTTTGTGGAAAGCCCTGTTTTTATATAGTCCTGATAGATCAGATAACTCATGACAGGGCACAGCAACAAAATAAACAGGGTCTTATAGAGTGGATTTTTCTTAGAATTCATTTTTAAAGCTAATAAAGATTTAAAATATGATCAATTAAAAATGGAGAGAGAAACGAAGAATTCTTTACGAGTAAGCCCAATCGATGATCTGTTTAAGAGCTTTCTTGATCTCAGTTTCTCCTTCCGGTGTGTTAATGTCAATTCCGCACATGGCAGCATCATTCATTTTAGCGTGCAGGGTAAGGTAATAGATACCACCGATCAGAATACCTTCTATTGCTCTCATATTTTTGCCTTTGTCTTGGAAATAGTCATCAGTGATCTTGGTGAAAATTTCCTCACCCAGCTGTTCACGCTCCTTATTGAGTTCCTGAAGGGGTTTTAAACTCTCACTGATTCCCCAATGAATGATGTTACGCATTTCTTCACTCTTCATTAATGAATCAAACTGATTCTCCAAGAGCGTATACGCCATCTGTTTGCCAAAATCTTTCCGGCTTTGCTCTATAATGGCCTCTCTATGCTCCAGGCTTACCCGCCAGTAATCCCGGGAGCTCAGATATTGGGCAACAAGACCTTCCATTCCGCCGAAGTATTCGTAGATCAGCTTGCGGTGTACTCCGGCTTTCATAGCGATCTGCCTGGCATTTAATCCTGCAAAACCTTGCTTTTTTAAGATTTTGCCTACGGAATCCGTGAGTTTTTTCTTAGTTCGTTCTTTATCTCTGATGGGACCACTGGTAATCTTTCTGGTCATTGCGTGATGGTTTTCAGGCAATTTGCAATTTTTTACGTTGTATTTCAAAAAATGATGTTTTATTGTCCCGGGAATTTTGCCTATATGCTGTGCCCGGTTCTGTAGAAGTATGCCCAACGTAAGTAAAAACCTGTATTCTTGTAATAGGTAATGAACAGAAGAATGCGATAGCCATCCATCTGATGCAATACCTGAAATTTCCGGATAATGGTGATGGGAACAGCTGAAAATCCATCATAAATTATCATAAAAATGGCTCATTTACTTTAAAATGAGCCTTGCAGAATAAATAGGTATATACCTCCTGTATTCCGTAGTTTAACTCAATCAGCTGCTAATCTATCCCAACTATATTAAATGTCAGTATAACCGGATCGGAACCACATGGTGGCGCGAGCTTTACTACTAATGTTCCTGATGCATCTCCGGTGGTTATTGCTGTTACTCCTGTTTTAATGGTCGGAAAAGGATAAGCAATGGTCCAGGTTGGAGGATACGAGATCACTTCGAGAACCTCCATATCAAAATCCCACATCCAGGAATACGGGGTATTGGCAATCAGTGAACTGTTTTCCGGGCGATTTAAAGTAGTCTGACCGATTCTGGGAGCATAGCCAAACACTACCCCGGTATAAGGGAAATCGGGCCAATATATTGCCGAGTTATTCCTTACATAGACCACTTCAGATGGGTCGTTGCCCAGAGTAATACGTTTGGGTCCGTCTCCAATGGCATAATACTCTTCTGCGCAGGTTCCGACAGCAACATTTTTTGTAATTTCAATATCACATATGCCCCCGACAAGGGTAGCGGTTACTAGTGTCCTCTCATTTACATGATGAGGATTGGTCAGGAGTCCCGAGGAGTTTATCGGAAGATTAGGATTTGATGATGACCAGAGGGGGGGATTTATGAATGGCAGTATCGGTAAGGAATATTGCTGCTGGCTGCCACAAAAATAATTCGGACCATCGATCTTGTATTTATTTGCATAATACTTATCAATTTTTAATCGTCCGTAGCCTGTTTCATAACTTCTCATACCATAGACAGACATATAATAGTCATAAGGACCGACTTTTTCACAACAGTTAATTAATAGCTCCTCAGTTACCTGTGTTCTGCTTAAAAAAATATTATCATGTATGATCAAGGCTATGGCTCCTGCTGCTATGGGGGTCGCAGCTGATGTGCCTCTAAAAGTTGTCGTGTATCCTCCTGTATAAGTAGTCGAAACGATACTTTCACCGGGAGCGATTAAGCTCATATTATAGCCGTAATTGGAAAAGGTAGATTTTTCATCCCAATAACCGGATGATCCTACTCCAATAACTTTTGAATGGCTTGCCGGATAGCCTATCCCTTGTAGGCCATCATTACCGGTAGACGCTACAACAAGAGCGCCGTATCCCGCCCTTCCGGAATCTGCAAGAAAGGCCAGCCGGATGTCAAATGTAGTACTTGGCGATCCCATACTAAACGAGCAGCTTACTACATCGATATTATTAGAATAGGCATAATTCAACCCTCCAACCGCCCAGGCATCTGTACTGTAAAAATCTTTATTGTTAGGATCGGTTGTCGGATTGTATCCGATCCGGATCTGATATAAGTGAGCCATATAGGCTACGCCGCATCCGCCAATCGAATTATCACCTGCTTCAAGGGCTGCCCCTGCACATAATGTTCCATGAGTATCATATCCTAAAGGGAGTCCCGTAGGATCATATGAACCCATGAAAAAGGTAGACAGATCCGGATGTGAAGTATTTATTCCTTCATCCATAATTCCAATTCTTACAAAGCTGCCTGCGTTGCCCCAGCACCAGACGTTATCTGCACCAATTCTTGGAATATGCCATTCAGATGAATAAAATGGATCATTAGGAGTATACCCTAAAACGGGCATTGAACGAAAGAAACTAGGCTCGGCATATTCAATACGTTCACTTTCTGAAATTTTATTGGCAATATCCAGGCTGTCGAACTTGTCATTGTCCTCTACAGTCAATAGAAAAATGTGATCTCCAAATTCTTCTTTTTTAGATATCACTCCAAATTCCTTCAATAATGCATCCAGATCCTGAGTTGAATAGCCGGGTTTAACACCTACAAATAGCTGATTCGTCAGAGCCATTAAAACCTGCGGGCTGTTTTCTGTGGTAAAGACCGCACTGACATACTCAATTTCCGGCTGATCGAATTGCATCTGTACACCCTCTATTAACTTCGCATTGGCGGAGCTCCGCAGATCCAATATCAAAAATTGATCTTCAATCCGATTTTCTTCATCGAAGGACCATACATCTTCCCCAAAACTTTTATTAATCCTCTCTACTATTCCTTTTTTATTTTCTAAACTCGTGGGTTCTTTAAAAGCAATAAGTATTTTGTTTTGTACCGTATTGAGGTACACCCTGGAGCCCTGATAATAAAAATACCTTGGAAATACCGGATTGAGCAGTTGATGAATTGGTTTCATAATCTTTTCTGGTTTTATTTTAAGAATTGGTTAATGTTCTCTATTCTAATTACATTGGCTTTTTGAGTTTGATTGACACTCCTAACAGATTCATCAGAACCTTTTTAGGTTCAGGCTAATTTTTTTTGATCTGATATTTTCCCTGGGTAGCTGTCAGTTCCAGATTGTTGACAAAAATTTTGTCAATGACCCAAACCGGACATACTTCCTGAGTTCTTTTAAACTTGCTGACTAATTTATCTTCAGGCTTATTTCCAATCTTCATAATAAGGGTGTCTTGAGACTTTGGAATGTCTAGGGATAATTTAAAGATTCTTGCCCCTGCGGTTCCTTCGATCACCGGGCGTATGGTATCCTTTCTGTTTACATCTTTTGTTTTGAAAAAGTACATCTCTTTCAGCGCAAAGGCAGGTGTGGCAGAAAAAAAAAAATCTTGTCCTGTGGATGAGTCAACGACATTAAAATTCAAATAAACAGGCGGTATCGACTGTGTGCAAATGATCATGTTATCGGATTTTTTAGTGCAGCCCATTAAAATTGCAGCTGAAAAGGATAATGCTAAAAGGGATTTAATAGTAATAGTATTCATAGCAGTTAATTAAAGTTTATAAAATGGTTAGGTTAATAGGTATCTGAAACCGGCAATGTTGAAGAGAGCAAATAATGCAGGTTTTCAGTTCTTACAATTATACTATACAATAAAACGTAACTCGCTGTTAAAGTGCTACATCGGAAATGTAATCTTTTAATAATAGGATCCCTTTCCACTTTTTATTTTAAAAATTTCAGTTACGAAGCAGCCCATATTGTGAATGGACTGCTTTCTTTTTTCTTATTTGAATTGATATTGTAAAGCGATCTCAAATTCTCCATTGCTGTATTTCCTGAGATCAGAGGTACCACTTGTGTACAAACAGAGTATCCGAAGTTTATTCTGATAAAAAGTTCCGGCACCAAAAGTGACAGCATTGGTACTGTGATAAATGGCACTGAGCATCAGTTTGTCGTTGTAGCATTGAACCTGGGCACCAAGATCAATGAGGTCTTTATAATTTTCTACCCCACGATACATGATTTTAGGCTCTATGCTTGATATAATGCCACTTTGATAAAAGAATGTATAGCTTACCGCTCCCATATACAATGACCTGTCAATCACATTTCTTGTGAGATCTGTAGTGAGCAGTCGCTTTATGTTAGATAAACTTCCCTGAACCGTTAACCGTTCGTTCCTGTAACTGATTCCAAAATCTCCCTCCACATACAACGGACGGATGTTAAACTGATGAAGACTCTGATCTTCCGGGTCACCAACCACTTTATTAAAGTCGATCCATTCACTGATGATATTGCTTGATATTCCAAAATCCAAAAAACTGCGATTGTCATTTAACGGAATGTGGTATGCGTAGGTTCCTTTTACACTGTTTCTGCGGATAACCCCTGCGTTTTCGTTATAAAAATTCAGTCCAAATCCGAGTTTCCTGTCGGGTAGCCCATAAGTAGCGGTAAGGGTCTGCATGGAAGGCGCTCCGTCAATTGCCGTCCATTGGACTTTATAAGCACCATTAATGACCCAGCCTTCCTGTATGCCTGCCATGGCAGGGTTGGCTGCGTATTGATTTTGAAAGTAGATGCTTCCCATCGGGTTAAGCTGTCCATACGTTGTACTGCTCATCAGCAACAAACTTATGGTGATGATGATATTTTGAATTGTTTTCATGTCTTCTTAATTAAGTTGTATAAAATTGGAATCGTTATCTGCATCGATATTGATTTTGAGGATGTTTGGGTTTGAGGGTCTTGATTCTTTTGTTGAATAATTTTGTAGGATCTGATATTTTATTGATGATCCCAAATAATAGAAACCGTTCCCCTAATGAAGTGCTTCCCATTTCCGGGCTCTATAACATAGATATAGGCATCTTCACTCAGAAGCTTTCCATGTAAAGTTCCATCCCAGTCATTGGAATACCCGGCTTTGCTATACAGTAATCGTCCCGCTCTGTCATAAATATATACCCTGTTATTGGGATAAGCTTCTATGTTTTTGATGATCCAGGTATCATTTTTTCCGTCACCATTGGGGGTAATCACATTATTTGGGATTAAACTCATATCTTCTTTGACTATAATGGTAATTTCTGTAACAGCAGTACATCCGCCCAAATTGGTGGCAATGGCTTTATACGTGGCTGTCTCTTTTGGACTGACTTTTATTGATGTCGTATTCTGTCCGCTCTGAATATCTGTACCAATCCATGCGTAGCTCGTACCACCCGAAGCAGTTAAGGTGAGCGTTTGTCCTTTTAAAATCTCTGTTCCAAGGTCACTTGTTATGGTAATGGTGGGGAGTGCATTGACCATAATGGTCGTAACTGCTGTTTTTCGTAGAGAACCATCGTTATAGGTGTAAATTACCTCATACATTCCGGGAAGACTTCCTAACAAATCAATAGTACCGGTCAGTTCATTGATTTTTAGTCCCGATGGACTCGCGGTGTACTTACCGGTTGTAAGGCCTGTTTGATGAACTTTTACGCTGCCGACCGCACAATAATCTTGAAAAGGATAAGCAATGGTAACCGGCGAAAGGTTTATTCTTATTGAAGCAGTGGTACTGCCTGTGCAACCTCCATGAGAAAAAGTGTAGGTAATTGAATAAGACTGATTGGGAGTAGAACTTGCCAGATCTATACTTCCTGTTTTGGGATCAATTATCAAACCTGCAGGAAAGGAAGAAAAACTTCCTCCGGCTTGACCGCTTTGTACAACATCCACTTTTCCTATTGCCTGAAATTCACCCATTCCATAGCTAATGCTTGCTGTGGGAGGTAATGGTTGTGGATCTATTGTAACAATGACAGTATCACTTAGGCATCCCGAAGCGTTTTTTGCAGTGATTGTATGTTTACCGCTTACAAGATGGTAATACAAAGTTTCTGAATATGGGCTTCCATTGACACTATACAGTATCCCTTTCGTTGGCGTTATATTAATTGCCCCACTGGCAACAGTGCAGGTGGGCTGGGTGATTTTGATTTGGGCAGCAAGATTGGTGACAGGATCTATGGTAATCACGATATCATCTGTTACTTCGCAGTTGGAACCGTAGACCACTTTAATGCGATAAGTCCCTCCGGCAGTGATCGTCTGCCTGATCCCGCTCCCCAAGATCTCACCGGTGGTTAGATTCATCCACTGAATATCCGAATTGTCATTGGGCATCAACGCACCGGCATCTAGCATGATCGGCAGACTGCCGGCACAAATTTTTATATCCGGTCCTAAAGCACCAATTCCTGTTCCCGGACTTAGCTGAAAGGTAATATTAGTGGTATTCCCGGCATTGGTACTCTGTGGAAGGATCGTAAAAGGAAGGCAGGATGCGTTAATATCTTTTATGGAGATGAAATTAAAAGTGGTGTTACCCCCTTTTACACAAAGGCTGGCTTGTTTTCCGGCATCTGTCGATTGTATCTGAACGGTAGAACAGTTAGTGCCGCTTATTTTTAATAAATTATTGACCGTTATGGTTTTACCGGCTTCGACTTGGTAAGTAGAATTTTTAGAAGAAAATATAAGACTATCAACCAAAATACCTCCATACAAAACGTTATTATGATTATCACCGGCATTAAAAGTGATAGTATGGTACAGATCACCATCTTTTCCTTTAAACTCGTTGGCAGACTGTGTTAACTCAATGTTGCTTGTTCCCGCATCTAAATGGGCACCGGTGTACAACCAGCCTTCACCTGTCAAATAGATTTTTGAGCCGCCCAATATGAGTGATTGTCTATCACCTCTGTTTCCGCCATTAAAAGATAAGGCTTTAACGGTTTTCCCATTGGTATTGAGTATTCCACTCGTGAAATTAATCCTGGTATGGGTCGTAAAGTCATCTAAGAAAGTATAGCTGCCGGTACCCGAAAAATTCATATCAAAGTTTGTGGCAACAATAGCCCCATTTGTTGTAATGGTGCTTCCTGGCTCTGAGGATAGAAATTGAACGCCTCCAACATGCGATAAAGAAGACTGCAAAGTCATTGATCCATAACAGGATAATGCTCCTCCAATGGTAGGTTTACCCGGCACCTTATTCCAGGTCATATCATGGAAGTCTGCTAATTGGGGAATATTGATTACAGGACTTTCACCCGAATACTCATTAAAGAAAACATTATCAAAGCGGGTCGGCAGACAGCCTCCTTCCGATGGGGTTCCATCTGAATGAGTCGTCCAATGACTCGGATCATTCCAGGAGCCGCTGCCACCGATCCAATATAAATCCTTCGCCTTTGGCTGAGAAAAAATCCATCCCGAATTATTTCCTAAATCAATGCCTGTCGCCGTGTAACTCGCCCCACCGATTACTGCAATACCGCTCATCCTAACGTTATTGAGTGATAAGTTCGAAAGAGTTTTAATGATGGCTTTTGGAGTTGAATTACAGGAAGAGCTTTCAGAAATACAGTTATTATCAAGATTCCAAAATCGGCAAGATGAACTTGCGATCAGCCGGTTAACCGTTTGGGTGGAACCCGGCATCAGGCGGCTGTTTTTACCTGTTCCTAATGTCAGAATATTAAATTGATTTGAACCATTAATGCTTGATTCTCCGGCAAAACTTACGGTATTAAAGGTATTTCCGCTCGTAGCATCATATCCAATGATCTTTCCCGGTAATGCTTTATTTAGAAAATAAAGATCGTTATACACAAGCCCGGGCTTGGACCTAAACTCATTGTTATTCACTCCGCCTCCCGAGGAATTGGAATCCGGCATGGTACCCATCATATTGATGATACTAGTCCCGGCATTCAATTTTGAAATACCTGCGCCATCCCAATATCCTGCGATGTTAATTGCCGATGAGCCCAAATTAAGGACAGACGCTGCGCTCCCTGAAATAGAGAAGTAGTTATCAGCATTGACCGTTTGATTATTGGTGTCAAAAGTACCGCTGAGTACTCCAAAATTTTTGACGTTAAAAGTATCGGACAATGACCAGGTACCGGAAGCACTATTAAAAAATACGCCTTTTCCTGAAACATTCGCTGCGGAATAATCCATCGTCACGCCGTGAGTGGTGATGGTATTCCCTGACGTATTGCCTACAAAGTTGGTGCGCTCTACATCATAATCCATCCCGGTTTGTAATACCAGTGAGCCATTGATGTTTAAGGGATTTGCCTGAAGACCTTTGAGTACCGGCTTACTTCCCGGTACTTCTTCCCAGGTCATGGTATTACAATTGGCGGGAACATCAAAACTTAGGATATAGTCTGTACCGGAGTAGCGGTTAAAGAATACGTTATCCATCGCTCCCGGTAGACAGGTGTTCGCCGGATCAGCACTTCCATTAGAAGTTTCTGTCCAGTGTTTGGGATCACTCCAATTTCCGCTTCCTCCGATCCAGTAGAAATTTCGTGATGTGGCCGGGCTAATTACAACATTTTGATTATTGCCACCGTCTATCCCCCCTGTAACAGTCAAGGTAGAACCGGTGGCATGGATACCGTTGAGTCTGGCACCCGTAATAGTAGCGGGACTCACTAAATTCAGCCTGGCTTTTGTGAGCCCTGAATAAGAGCTGATATCCGTCATACCGCTGCAAACAGGACCGTCAATAGTTAAATTACCGATCTTCACTTCCATATTCGTTCCCAACACATATTTCTTTGAAGCAGATAAATGGAGATTTGTTGTTGCAATAGGTGTAGGATTACCCCCTGCATTAATAAAAGCACTGCCTGCAAAGGTTACGCTATTGAAGGTGCAGGGAGTTGTTGTACTGTATAGTAATGAAGATAAATTGGCACTGCCCCCGGCAGTAAATGCCAGATTGTGGTACGTGAGTCCTGAATGATAATAAAAATATGCGTTGTCTGAGGTTAAATTGATCCGGCTGGTACCTGCATTCAGATGGATCGCTGATCCGCCATAGTTGATATACGACCAATTGCCATTAACCGTGATAAGTGAACTTCCCAGAGTTAAGGTACGAACTCCGAGTCCCGAAGTCGCAGAGCCGAAATTTCTCACCGTTACCGCTTGGTTATTGGTATTGAGATGCCCGTTTCTAAAGAGTATATCGTTTTCAGGGCTTGAAAAAGCATCATTCAAGATCCACCCACCGCCAGTTGAGAACTCAGTATTCCCGTAAATAGTTATTCCATTTGAGGTAAGGGTATTTTCTGTATCGGGGCTCATATATCGGGTTGTGGCAATTTGGTAGACCATTCCTTTCTGCCATGTGCTTGAACCGAAAATACTGAGCATATCTTTTGGAGCTGCGGTTGTAAAGACAGGATTTCCCGGCACGTCGTTCCAGGAAATATTTTTACACTCAGCATCAGGGGAATTAACGATCACGGGATCTGCCGAAGAAATTTCTCCCGAAAATCGGGTGAAAAATACATTATCATTACGGCTCGGCAGACATCCTCCAGAAGGAGTTCCATCGGCATTAACAGTCCAATGGGCGGGATCATTCCAGTTCCCACCACCACCGATCCAATAGAAATCTTTAGGGGTATTTGTAAAAACCCAACCTGAATTCTGTCCGCCATCAATTCCGTTATCGATAGAAAATAACCCTGTACCTACAGCTTTAAGGTAATTGAGCCTGACATTGCGCAAGTTCAGTGGGCGATTACTTTTTATAACGGCTTGTTTACCTCCGTAACCGCTTAACGTCCATAATTCCTCACAATCCTGTGTCGGATTATTAATAACACTGATATTTTGAGCTCCATACACAAAATAGGTCTTTGACCTGGCGAGGTTCAGGGTATCTATCGTGCAGTTAGAGGAAATAAATCCTGAACTTGCAAAGGTCAGATTATTAAAGGTACAATTCCCTTCTGCGACGGAGTACCATCCATAGGCAGATGGATTGATCGGATTTGCTCTACTGGTAAAGCTGACATTATGATAGATATGTCCATTCTTTCCTATAAAAGAAACGCCGTATCCGTCATCAGCTCCTTTGGTTAGGTTAATTTGAGAAGTACCTCCGATGAGTGTGGTTCCGGTATAATTCCATGATGGCGATCCGCTGAGTTGTGAATTTCTTTCGGTGAGGGTAACAATGGACGATCCTAAATCTAAAGACCGCGGTTCTACCACAGCCGATGGTACAGAGCCGCAGCAACCGGTTTGATCAAAAAAGCCCGTTGTAATCCTGCTGGAACCAAAATTGAGTGATCCCTGTAAAAAATACATTTTTCCGGTACTGTTCAGGGTTCCACTAATTTGATATAAGCCGCTTCCTATAAAATATATCGCTGCAGAACCTCTTACCTCTGAATTAAAACTCACCGAGTCGGTGTCACGGGATCTGAAATAAATAGTACTATTTATAATAGTCCCGGTTTGAAAATCGGCAGTTCCATAGATATGGAGGATCGTTCCTTCAAATACCGGAGCTTGGATAGCTCCTGTAATGGAAAAATGATGGCATGAGGATTCCTGATTGATGGAGACGGTTTTACTATTTGCTGTAAAACCTGAATTATGATCAAAGATCACGTTATCTCCTGCCTGGGGAATACTTGGGGATAGCTGACCCCCTGAATTCCCAGAACTCAGGGACCAGTGATTAATATCACTCCACCTGCCGCTGCCTCCGATCCAGTAGAGATCTGCGCCTTTCGTAGCGAAAGAAGATAGCAGGAGAATACAAATAAAAGCAGGTATTTTCATGCAAATACCTGCTGGCGACAATTGCTTGTCAGTGATACATTGAAGTAACATAAGATTGAAAGTTAATAATGGTGAAAAAATGAAATGTGAATTTGTTTTTGTGATTAAAAAGTCTTTTTATTCCTGGGTAAGTAGGTGTTGGAGGTCTGGATCATTTCCGATCCGTTCCAGTTCATCGGTTACAATTTTTACGATATCGGTTTTGATCTGGCGATAGTTCGCCTCAATTTCCTGCTTCATGTTGTCTTCCCCATTTTCGTCTTCAAATGATGCGATCTGTGGAATCTTTTGATAGGCTTTGGTTTCCTGGGCTACCTTTTCATTGTCTACGACAATCTCGGCGTGGAAAATCTTCTGATCGATACGTTCCTCGAAATTGTCGGATACTGCTCCAACAAATATTCCCTGGGTAAGTGTTGATATTTTAGAGGCTGGAATCAGGCTGTCCAATTGGGTAGAAATAGAAGTCGATTTATCATTTCTGTTGATACTCAAACTTTGGCGTTTCTGCAGTACCTTCCCAAAACGTTCCGAAAGACTTTTGGCTGTTTCCCCAACGACTTGTCCACTGAAAATGTTACCAACCGTATTCTGTATTACCTTAGCTTCTTTATCCCCATAATCACGTATTAATTGCGAAAAATCTTGAAAGCCAAGCGTAACTGCAACTTTGTTGCTTCTGGCGGTTGCGATGAGATTGTCCAGTCCCCTAAAATAAATCGTGGGCAGCTCATCTATGATAACAGAGCTCTTTAACTTACCTTTCTTATTGATCAGTTTGACGATTCTCGAATTGTATAGCCCCAAGGCTGCTGAATAGATATTCTGACGGTCGGGGTTATTACCGACACAAAGGATTTTGGGCTCTTTAGGATTATTAATGTCTAATGAAAAGTCATCACCGGTCATTACCCAATACAATTGAGGTGAGATCATTCTTGATAAAGGAATCTTCGCCGAAGCGATCTGTCCTTGGAGCTGATCCTGCGCACCTCCCTGCCAGGCGTCCATAAAAGGAGAGATATAATTTTCCAGTTCAGGATATGAGGTAAGGATGGTGAATACATCCGAATACTTTTTGTTTAGCAGCTCGATGGCATGGGGAAAGGTGCAGTATTTACCATTTTCATAGATTTTCAAAAACCAGATAATGGCTGCCAATAAGATAATTGGTGACTCGACAAAAAAATCCCCACTTTTCTGAATCCACGACCTATTGAGGTTCAACATGATGGTGAATGCGGACTCATAGGCATCCGATATGTCTGTCATGAAATCGGGATTTATGGGGTTACAGCGGTGACTTCTTCTGGGATCATCAAAATTGATGACGTAGAATTTTGGTTTTACCGCGTACTTATCAGTATGTTTCAGTAGGTGATTATAGGCTATGGTGGAAAGATCATCGAACTTGAAATCATAGATATACATGGAAAAGCCCTTCTCAATTTGCTGTTTGATGTAGTTGTTGACAATAGCATAGGATTTTCCGGAGCCCGGGGTTCCCAGTACGATAGTGGCCCGAAATGGATTGACAATGTTGATCCAACCGTCATGCTGCTTTTTCTCGTACCAGAACTTGGTGGGCAGGTTAATGGAGTATTCATTTACCATGAGCCTCATTTCCTGCATGAAACTTTCATTCTCGGTATTGAATACATCATCCATTAGGTTGTTTTTGAGGAGTCGGCTCATCCAGAGCCCACCCACCATTAAGGCGATATACCCCAAACCCAGACTCAGAATATAAAAGAAAGCTGCCAGAGGCAGTTTTAACAATGGGGTGTTGAAAAAAAACAGCACAAAACCAATCGCGAGTACCGTGTAGATCTTTTTCCAGGTGATCTTTTCATTCTTTACCCCTTTAGTTCCCAAACAGCTCAGTGCGAGCAGTAGTACTGCAAATACTTTGGTGTAGAGTGTATGCGAAAACAGACCTGCTGTCTTCTGGAAATTACCGAGTATCTTATTAATAACTTCCAGTGTCCAGCTGCGCCCGAGAAAAAATCCGTAGCAAAACCAATAAAGGTGTATCAGTACCAACAGGATACTCACAGCTCTCATAAATGCCATAATCTTGGCAAGCCCTCTTAAATCGTCTTCTCCTTGCATTTTTTTAGATTTTAAATGTTAGAAGCGGGAATGTAGAGGAGCTATGAAAGAATTATTGTGAGCTGGCACCCGTTGGCGCTTAGTGGCTGCCGATGGCGCTGTGAAGTGTAACCGATGGTCACGTTCAGGATTTGATTCCTTATCTATGTAAAATTAAAATGCTCATTGTTTTTTATGAGAATCTAGCTTTGGCGTCCGGGTTTTCGTTTTTTCTTCTTCATTTGGTTTTCAAAAGCCAGGTCCTCATAATCCTCTCCCTGAACTTCCGGTAATAATCCTCCAAGACCTTCTATAAAGTCAGGCTCATTTTTATCAAGAAAATCAAACAGAGTATGTAATTTTTCTTCCGGATTTGCATCTTTAGGTTGAGTTGATTTTTCCGATGCTGTCGTTTTGATCTCCGGTTTTTGATCATGGCTCCACCATTCATTAAAAACATTAGCGGAAAGTTCTTTTCCTAAGCGCGATCCATTCCATACCGTTTTAGAGTTGTGATCGATAAAGGTGACCCCATAAACCCGCCCCGTATCATTACGCCGTACGACTGTATTGATCCCCTGCTGCTGTAATTGTTTTTTGAAACTGATTTCATCAGCTGCCGTGTGCAGGGTAGCCTCAATGGTATTTTTCAGGAGTGCCTTTACCGGTTCTTTTTTTAGAGATTCCTTAGATTTAAGAAAATGTTCCTGCAACATCATATATCCTGCGCTTTTACCAAATAATGATGCTTTGAAGGGATTGCCTGCTTTTTCTCCATTTTCATTCTGGGCAGAGTAAATGAGTCCTTGTTTCTGTATTCCATGCAGCTCTCCTTTAACCTCTTCAGCAGTAATATTGAAAAGGGATAAGAGCGCGTTGTATTCACCCATACTTTGAAACCTGTAATAGTTAGGCAGATGCCGGACCACTGAGGCGATCTGACTTTTGATATCCCCTTTTTTATAATCTATAGGCTTAAAAATCCGGTCATCCTGTGATGGGCTTTGCTCTGTAGCGGGTATCAATCCATGCTTTTCTTCCAGCTCACGGCAGAGCTTCATCGAGCGTCTTTTTTCAAAAGTATCCGATATTTTTTTGCCTTCTTCATCCACGCAAACGGATACAATATGAATATGGGTTCTGTCAATATCGGTATGTTTAAATACTACAAAAGGCTGATTCCCGTACCCCATTTGCTCCATATAGTCCTGAGCTATGGATACAAACTGGTCATCACTCACCTTATCTTTGGGATCAGGATTGAGTGAAATATGCAGAACTGGCTTCTCTGTTTTGTTATTGGCAATGAGGTAAGGTTCAAAAGAACGAGCCAATTGTGCTGTAGTATACTGCCCATTTACTGTTTCAGCTATCTTTTGAGTAAACAAAATCTGTCCGTTTTCTTTGTCTACTTTCAGCTGATTATAAGCAAGTGCCCCCAATAAATTCTCTCCTCTGCCAATTTTTGCGATCATATTACGGGTCTTTTTTCAGATGTTTTTCTTCAAATTCCCGGGTCAAATGCATCATTTCTTGGATTAAATTAGCCATTTCTGCGGTCTGTTTTTCCAGTTTGTAGAGATAAGCTGCTGCTTTCTTTTCGGAAAAATTGCGGTAAAGAAGCTTTACGATCTGATTATAATTGACCCCGATGGCACGAAACTGACCATATAAGGTGGTGAGCCGCATATAATAATCTGTGGATGCCTTATCAATTTTTACCGTTTTAATGGTTCTCTGAAAAAGGCAGGCCGTTATAAAATGTGCCATTACTTTCATTTCCGACTGCTCAAAAAGAGAAAGGAACCTGGCATTTTCTTCAGCATTCAAACTGATTGAATACCGAAATATGGCGGGATCTTTTTTAGGATTCCTTCCTCCTTTTTTGGGTCTGTGATGATTATTTTCTTCCATAATAAATCCATTATTAAATTTTTACAAACTCTCGACTTCGGAGGGAGTTTTCAGCCCCCTGCAAGGGCAAGGTTTTGAGCTGCGGAACTGATTTCCAGCAGCTCAGAACACAACTTGCCGTGTTCCGGTGAACACAAAAACCCGTTCTGAGGAACGGATTATAGATAGCAGGGAAAACAGCTTCAAGCTGTTCACTATAGTCCCTGATCTATTCATGCACTTATACCCATCATCCATTTTGAAATCTTTTGACAAAGTTCGGGCAGAGAAATGGAAGGATCACTACTGAAATGAGCGCCAAATGAAGCCAATGAGTGCCAATGAGCGCCATGTTCCTAAAAGATGGTACCGATCTGAATTTCTTTGTGATAGCAATCAGGCAGGTGGCTCTTCTCACAAGAGCCCATTCCGGACAGCCATTCTGAAAGACATCATGAGTTTGGAAATGCCTGAGGACCTGAAGGATTTTGATCCGGGAGATTGGAATGCCTGAGCGTGTGAATACTATTCAATTGTTTCGTATTCAGGCAGGACGGCAAGCAGGCAGCCTGTCTTGAAGATGTAAAATACAGCTTGTCGGAAGGATCGCAAAAATGAACGCATGATTGATTGATTGATTGATTGATTGATTGATTGATTGATTGATTGATTGAAAAACTGATAGCCGGAAGCGAGGTAAAGAAGCATGAAAATCATCAGGCAGGTAATCATGATGGTGTGGCAGAATGATTCTCATCCACCGTGATAACAATCAGCCTTCTAAGAATGACATCCGAGAGGTCGTCAAGATAACAAACAAGAAGTTTAACTTAAAAATTGAATACAATGGACAACAAAAACAAAACCTTATTTATTGCTTTTGCGAGCCAAAAAGGAGGCGTAGGCAAAAGCACTTTTACGGCAATTATTGCCAGTGTCTTACATTATCGCATGGGTTACAATGTCGCTGTGTTTGACTGTGATTACCCGCAGCACAGTCTTATACAGATGCGGGAAAGGGACCTGCAGTCAATCATGCAAAATGAAACATTTAAAAAATTGGCATACCGCCAGTTCTCTACGATCAACAAAAAAGCATACCCTATACTTCAATGCAGGGCGGATGAAGCGTTGGCAGAAGCTGACCGCTTTTTACAATCTTCAGCTATTCCTGTTGATATTATTTTTTTTGATCTGCCGGGAACGGTTAATACGCCGGGCTTACTCAGCACGTTGGCGGGAATTCAGCATATTTTTTCACCCATCACTGCAGATCGTTTGGTCATGGAAAGTACATTGAGGTTTACCGATGTAATGGCCAATGTATTGATGAAACAAGGAAACACGTCCATTGAAACGATTCAGTTGTTCTGGAACCAGGTGGACCGGAGGGAAAAATCGCCTTTATATGAATCTTACGAAAAAGTCATTACAGATCTTCGCCTACATCTAATGACCGTCCAAATTATGGACAGTAAACGCTTTCGTAAGGAAAGTGAGGCGGCAGCAAAGACCATCTTCCGTTCTACTTTACTGCCTCCTGATGAAAGGTTGATGAAAAGCTGTCATCTGGACGTGTTTATCGACGAATTTTTAAGAACGATCAAATTGTAACTCGTATGGAAAATGAAAATAAAAGGAATGATAATCCAAAGGTTGATGAAGAACACGTAATGGCTATCATTGCAGAAAACACCAGGGGTCTCAACCCAACAGAAACTCCGGGAGAACCTGCCGAAGAGAAGCCGGTAATTAAGGAGAAATCGAAACCGAAAAAACTAGTCGATACGAGTTACGGTGAGCGTTTCCTGGGCAGCCACACAATGACACGCAGGGGTGAAAAAAGTATATACATCCGCAGCGAACATCACGAGCGTTTATCCCGCATTATACAGGTTATTGGTGAAGACAAAATTCCACTATATGCCTATTTGGATAATATCATCGAATATCATTTTGAAGAGTTTGAGAAAGCCATTACAGATGATTTCAATAAAAAATACAAACCCATTTTTTAAATATTTTAATTATGAAAAAGACATCACAAAAAAAGAAAGGAGAATTGCGTAATACCCGGTATGAAGAGATCTTCTTCGTCAATCCGTCCACGAGTGCCCGTCATGGAAAATCGGTGTATATCAGTCCTGAATTTCATGAAAGGCTCTCCCGTATTGTTCAGGTTATAGGTGAAGATAAGATCACCATTTATGCGTATCTGAATAATGTATTGGCTTATCATTTTCAGGATTTTGGAGAAGATATTACCAAAAGCTTTGCGGATAAATATAAACCTATTTTATAACGATGGAAACACTCATTCTAACATGTCTGCTGCTAGTCATCGTTCTACTGGTACAGGATAAGATCGTCATTAAAAAACCGGTGACAAACAAAGAAAAACCTAAGATCAGGTTGCCTGATGTCATGGGTATTCCCAAACAGGTAAAGCGCCTTTCGACGCCAAATGGTGCCACTGAGCGCCAAGATAAAAAACAGGAAGAGGAATCCGATAATTTTGACCATGAGATCGAAAAGAAAGATCTCGACAGCCAAATTCCGCAGGAAGAGCCGGATGAAGTTTTTGGAGAAACACCTGATCTACAGCAGGAGGAAGAAGAATGGAACAGCTATGGAGTTTCCGATGATGGAGACGGTTTTGCTACAGGGGTCACCTTTGAAGAACTTGGTACCGTGGGGATGGTGCTTGCGCAAAAAATGCCTGAGCCTTCTTTACAAAAACAAGCGGTAACCATCGTTCACAGAATACAGGGAACCGAACTCTTCAGCCTATTGGAAAACTCCATGGAAGGAGGTTCAAGAAAAATAGCCGAGCTATTGGATCGAAGCCTTTCCTCTTCAGGGACTGATTCCGGCTCTTCCATTATGCGGGATCATACACTCGATGATTTTGATATCAGGGAGTTTGTCTGAAAGGATATCTTCCTTTTTTTAAACGTGTTCAAAAATGTTTACCATGAAAGAATTATTAACAGCGGCTGAGGAACTCGCCGAAAAAATGAAAGAAAAGGGATATGAGTACTTTAACATCAAATATGGAGGAACCGGAAGTGATTTTAAGACAGGTATTGCCTCTTATCTGCATAACGCAAATTTCAACAATACAGAGCCCATATTTCCAATTTTTGCAAGTTCGGCAGTAGCCGCCACATCTCCTGATAATCCCTACACCCAAGCTACATTTAAGGTAGGAGAAGATGCCCAAAAAAGTTTGCGGGTTGATGCAATGAGTATTTCCATGTATGAATGCTACGATGGAGCGTTAAGAACTTCTTTGGAGTTACATATTAAGTCGCCGGATGACATTCCATCGAGACAAGATGCAGTTAAGCTGATTGAAGAAAAGTGGGAAAAACTCCGTCAGGATAACAGGAAGAAATGGAATAACCCGGTAACTGTAACCCCAAAAAAATCTAAAGGAAGAAAACTGTAAACTGACAAGATAAAGAGCAGATAAGTTTGTGTAAAAAGAGTCTTATTTAATTGTAATTAAAATCTACCTATGAAAATAGAACTTAAAAACATTCACTTCAGCGAGCAGCTAAGTGAAGAGACCAAGGCATTCTCAGCCAATGTGTATATAGAGGGCGTAAAAGCGGGTACTGCTTCCAATCGGGGACGTGGTGGTCCCACTGTCTGTAAGGCTGCAGATGAAAAGGGGGATAAACTTATTATTGCTGCTGAGAAGTATTGTCATTCACTGCCATCGGAGAAATCCGGCTTAGGTAGTGAGCCGCACGAATTGAAAATGGATCTTGGAAGATACGTCGATAAGCTGCTTGTGAAATACCTGCAGGACAAGGAAATTCAAAAGTTCCAAAAGAAACTTGAAAAGGCAATCGAAAGAGGTATTGTTGTAGGCATTGCTGGTAAGTCATTTGAAGTGTGGGAGTTTACACAGCCTATAGGAATATTGCTACAGCATCCGAAAGGACCTGATATGATTAAAAAATCTCTTAAAGAAGATATAATTTCGGAATTAACGGGAGGGAAAATCATTATGAATACCAATATTCCTCAAAAGCTGTTAGAAGAAGCAGGATTGAAAAAAAATCAATATGCAGGACCGGTTTCCGGTGAAACTGCAATACAACAAAAGGAAACAGAAAATAAGCAGCTACGAAAAGGTCGCAAGCTTTGAGTTGTAAAACAAGGTTCATTTCACCTTTGAAGAACCCGGAACCTTCTCTTTTGAAAACGTAAAAAGATAAAGAAAATCCAAACAGATAATTATTTAACAGATACAGCATGATTAATTCAAATGATCACCCGGATTATATATTCGAGGAATATAACGGATATACAATCGCCAGCCATAAAGACAACGTTGTTGGAAAAGACGCTGATAATCTCATTATTGTTTACCGGACAGACCAGTTTCCCAATTACGGATTTATTATCGGCCTTGATGACAGTAAGCTGTCCGGTCGGAGAAAATCATTTCCGCACAACACAGAAGATGCAAAAACCTATATTGACTGGGTGGTGAAAGCCCGTCAGGAAAAGCCCGCAATAAAGCCGGAAAGTATCAAACCGCAAAAAAGCAGAAGACGAAAAATGTAAAAAGAAAGCCTAAAATAATGGAGCGTCAAACACAAAAAAGTTTGGCGTTTTTTATGGCTGATCCTTGTACTTCATTATCCGGTATTCATGTTCTGAGCAGAGTAATGATAAAATTTGGATCTTTGTATAAGCCGGAGTACATGAAATTTTAACTAAAATGATCCTATATCTATAGGTCAATACAATATCTGATATGGCTAAGAAAAGAAAGAAAAAAGGCAATAATAAACAGCCCAAACGTACAGTGCCGCGCGAAAGAAGATTACAATCGGCAAAGCAGTGGCTTCCTACTTATACCGGCAAGCACCTGGTGCGGGCTTATGCGAGACGTTACCATACTGATCTTCTGTGTTCGATCACAGAGTTACGGATGTTAGGAATCGTCATTCCAGAGGAATATGAAGCTGCCGTCAAACGTTCAGTGGAAGTAAATATTGCACAGAAAAAGCAAAACAAAGAATCAGCATTGGCAAAAAGTAAGGGACTTATATGGGACCAGGATGAACATTTTGCATTCATTGTCGGGTATACAAATGGTGGAGCGCCTTACGGACTTCGATGGGATGAGTTAACGGAAAAAGAGCGGGAACTGTATTCTGAAGATGAAAAATTACTTTAGGAGAACTCAGCTAAAAAAACCGAGAATGAATTCCCGGTTTCCCTAATTTTCACTCTTGATTTAATGAATGTTTTTCATTGTAAGAGGGTTTCTATAAGCGGTAGAAAAAGAAAAAAACGGAGATAAAACCGGTGCCTCCTAAAGCTCAAAAAAAGCAAAGGAAGGAGAATATAGGGGACTGATTTTTCTAAAAAACCCCAATATTTTAACTTCAAATTCCTCACTATCCAAGCGTCAAATCTGTATAGATCTGACGCTTTTTTTATGTCCAAAAAACAGAATCCCAACGCCACTGAGCGCCAAACAATTCCACTGAGCGCCAATCCGTAAATCCGGCTCTATTGCCCCGATACATTTGTTTCCAAGCCTGCATAAAGCAGGAAATCACTAATCAATTAATGTGTTTTAATTATGGAAAAACAAAGAAAAAAGCTCCTGCTGATGGGGATGGTATTGCTGTCAGTTTCGGGGGTGTTTGCTCAGGGAAATGGTAACGCCGGGATCAATGAAGCGACTCAGATGGTGACCTCTTATTTTGATCCTGCGACGAAGCTGATCTATGCGATTGGAGCTGTCGTAGGACTGATCGGCGGGGTCAAGGTGTATAACAAATTCAGCAGCGGTGATCCCGATACCAGCAAGACGGCAGCCAGTTGGTTTGGTGCCTGTATCTTTTTGATCGTAGCAGCGACCATCCTTCGTTCATTCTTCCTATAACCCCTTGCCTTATGAATAGCTATAATATCAATAAAGGCATTGGGCGCAGTGTAGAATTTAAGGGTCTTAAGGCACAGTACCTCTTCATATTCGCAGGCGGGCTGCTGGGAATCCTCATTCTGGTGATGATTCTTTATATGGCCGGCGTTCATTCCTACATCTGCCTGTTCATTGGAGGTAGTGGAGCTACACTGATCGTGTGGCAGACTTTCAAGCTGAACAAAAAATACGGTGAACATGGGCTCATGAAAGGCGGTGCCGTAAAAAGCCATCCCAGGTACATCATCTGCCGTAAAAGGGTTCATCGCTATCTGAAATCAACCTTTAAAAACCCTGCCCTATGAGAAATATGAGTAAGACCAGCACGTTGGAAAGTAAGTTTCCTCTGTTGGCAGTAGAAAATCACTGCATCATTTCCAAAGAGGCTGATATTACGGCCTGTTTCAGGGTTCATCTCCCGGAACTTTTCACGGTGGCAGCTCCCGAGTATGAAGCCATTCATTCTGCCTGGCATAAAGCGGTCAAAACACTTCCGGATTATACGGTGATTCACAAACAGGATTGGTACATCAAGGAAAACTACGCACCGGATATTACCAAGGAAGGACTGAGCTTTTTAGCAAAATCCTACCAGCAGCATTTCAATGAGCGACCGTTTTTGAACCACTACTGTTATGTGTTTATCACCAAGACCTCGAAAGAAAGAATGCGGATGCAGAGTAATTTTTCATCCCTCTGCAAAGGAATATTGGTTCCAAAGGAAATTCGGGATAAAGAAAACATCTCCCGGCTTATGGAATCGGTCAGCCAGTTTGAAAGGATTGTCAACGATTCAGGACTCATAAAACTGGAAAGGCTGAGTGAAGAAGATATTATCGGAACAAAAGATAAGCAGGGCTTATTGGAACAGTATTTCACCCTGTCAAGACAGGTAGGAACCTCATTACAGGATATCGCTTTGGGTGCTGAGGAGATGCGTATCGGGAATAACAGACTGTGCCTTCATACCCTGTCTGATACCGATGATCTTCCCGGAACGGTATCTACGGATCTCCGATATGAAAAATTATCCACCGACCGCAGTGACTGCCGTTTATCGTTTGCCGCTCCGGTGGGATTGCTCTTAAACTGCAATCATATCTACAATCAGTATTTATTCCTGGATAACAGTGAGGATAACCTGAGAAAGTTTGAAAAATCTGCCCGGAATATGCATTCTCTTGGAAGGTACAGCCGATCAAACCAGATCAATAAAGAATGGATCGAGCAATATTTGAATGAAGCCCATTCTTTTGGTCTGTCTTCCATAAGAGCGCACTTCAATGTGATGGCATGGTCGGATGATCCTGTGGAGCTCAAGCAGCTGAAGAATGATACCGGGAGTGCATTGGCGCTGATGGAATGCAAGCCCCGTCATAATACGACGGATGTTGCGACATTGTTTTGGGCAGGGATTCCCGGCAATGCGGGTGATTTTCCAAGTGAAGAGAGTTTTTACACGTTCATCGAACCTGCTTTATGCTTTTTCACAGAAGAGACCAATTATCAAAATTCACTCTCACCCTTCGGGATCAAGATGGCAGACAGGCTCACCGGAAATCCTATCCATTTGGATATTTCCGATCTGCCGATGAAAAAAGGGATTATTACCAACCGGAATAAATTTATTCTGGGACCATCAGGGAGCGGGAAATCCTTTTTCACCAATCACATGGTCAGACAGTATTATGAGCAGGGAGCCCATGTATTGCTCGTAGATACGGGAAATTCCTATCAGGGACTCTGTGAGCTGATCAAAGGAAAAACCAAAGGGGAAGACGGGGTTTATTTTACCTATACCGAAGACAATCCGATTGCCTTTAATCCTTTCTATACCGATGACGGCGTATTCGATATTGAAAAAAGAGAAAGTATCAAAACTTTAATCCTGACCTTATGGAAACGTGATGACGAACCGCCCACCCGCGCTGAAGAAGTTGCCCTTTCCAACGCAGTGAGCGGTTATATCGAAAGGATCAAACAGAATGACACCTATCCCTCTTTCAATGGGTTCTATGAATATGTAAAAGGAGATTACCGCAAGATCCTGGAAGAAAAGCAGGTTCGGGAAAAAGATTTTGATATCGCCAACTTTCTCAATGTATTGGAACCCTATTACAAAGGGGGGGAATATGATTACCTGCTCAATTCCGAGAAGCAGCTGGACCTGTTAAACAAGAGGTTTATAGTCTTTGAAATTGACGCGATCAAGGAGCATAAAATTCTTTTTCCAGTGGTTACGATCATCATTATGGAGGTCTTCATTAACAAGATGAGAAGGCTCAAAGGGACACGAAAGATGATCCTCATTGAGGAAGCCTGGAAGGCCATTGCGAAGGAAGGTATGGCGGAATATCTGAAGTATCTTTTTAAGACCGTCAGGAAGTTCTTTGGTGAAGCGATCGTCGTGACACAGGAGGTTGACGACATTATTCGCTCGCCGATTGTAAAGGAGAGCATCATTAATAATTCCGACTGCAAGATCCTGCTCGATCAAAGGAAATACATGAACAAGTTTGATGATATCCAGGCAATGCTGGGACTGACTGACAAGGAAAAAGCCCAGGTACTTTCGATCAATATGAACAATGATCCTTCCAGGTTTTATAAAGAAGTATGGATCGGCCTGGGCGGAACCCACTCTGCGGTCTACGCTACAGAGGTTAGTTTAGAGGAATATTATGCCTACACCACCGAAGAAACCGAGAAACTCGAAGTGATGCAGCTCGCTCAGGAGCTGGGCGGTAATGTCGAACTGGCGATCAAAAGGATCGCTGCAGACAAAAAAGAAACCCTTTAAATCTCTAAAGGGAATTAAAAAAAATCAACGAATAAATAACATTTAAAATTCAAAACAATGAAAAAATTCATGGTAATGATGAGTATTGCCCTGTTACTGGCTTTCTCACCAGCAAAAGCACAATGGGTCGTTACTGACCCTACCAATCTTGCACAAGGTATCGTCAACTCTGCCCAGCAGATCGTACAGACTTCAAGTACCGTATCCAACACGCTTAAAAGCTTTCAGGAGGTGAAAAGAGTCTATGACCAGGGGAAGGAATATTACGACAAGCTCAAAGCGGTCAACAATCTGGTGAAAGATGCCCGAAAGGTTCAGCAGACGGTCCTTATGGTCGGAGATATATCGGAACTCTATGTGAAGAATTTCGGAAAGATGATGAATGACCCCAATTTCTCACCGCAGGAGCTTACCGCAATTGCCTTTGGCTATTCAAAACTTCTGAATGAAAGTGGTGATCTGCTCAAAGATCTCAAACAGATCATCAATACATCAAGCCTTTCCCTGAACGATAAGGAACGTATGGAGATTGTTGATAAGGTCTATAAGGAGGTGAGCGAATACCACAAGCTCGTGCGCTACTACACCAATAAGAATATTTCGGTGAGCTATCTGAGAGCTAAGAAGAAAAACGATGCCCAGCGTGTGCTCCAGCTCTATGGAACGGGTAATCAGAAATATTGGTAAGCCCGTTTACCCACAAACTCTTTAAACTTTATTACTATGGACTTTAATAATCTTCATGAGATCCTTCGCTCGTTGTATGACGAGATGCTTCCACTGTCCGCCACTATGGCGGCAGTGGCCAAAGGGGTTGCCGGCCTCGGTGCCTTATTCTACGTCGCCCTGAAAGTGTGGCAGGCATTAAGCCGCGCGGAACCCATCGATGTGTTTCCCCTACTACGACCTTTTGCCATCGGCATCTGCATTATGTTTTTTCCTATCATCGTATTGGGAACCATTAATGGGGTACTGAGTCCTGTGGTGAAGGGAACTCACCAAATGCTTGAAAACCAGGTGTTGGATCTTAATAAATTACAAAAACAAAAAGATCAGCTGGAACGTGAAGCCATGCTGAGAAATCCCGAACAGGCTTATCTGATCTCCGATGAGGAGTTTGATAAAAAGCTTGAAGAACTGGGTTGGTCGCCATCCGACCTGGGGACGATGGCCGGAATGTATATGGAAAGGCAGACCTATGAATTTGAGCAGACTATAAAAAACTGGTTACGGGATCTGCTGGAGATTCTGTTTCAGGCTGCGGCTTTGGTCATTGATACCATACGGACCTTTTTTCTGATTGTTCTGTCAATTCTGGGGCCTATTGCCTTTGCGATCTCGGTTTGGGATGGCTTTCAATCTACCTTAACGCAGTGGATATCGAGATATGTCAGTGTGTATTTATGGCTGCCTGTAGCGGATATATTCAGTGCGATGCTGGCTAAACTGCAGTCCCTGATGCTGGAAAAAGATATCCAAAGTCTTTCAGATCCCAATTTCATTCCCGATGGTTCAAGTACGCTCTACACGATTTTTATGATCATCGGTATTGTAGGCTACTTCACGATACCAACAGTGACAGGCTGGGTCATTCAGGCAGGTGGCGCCGGCAATTTCATGCGTAATGTTACCCAAACGGCACAGAAAGCAGCCAATGTTGCCGGAGCGGGCGCCGGAGCCGCAGCCGGAAATATTGGCGGTCAGCTTCTGAAATAATCAATCACGATTTGAATTCATCAGTCATTAGAATTTGAATTCATCATGTAATACCTATCATAAAAATTTTAAAAATGGAATTTAAAACCCTCAGAAATATTGAGAACAGTTTTAGGCAGATCAGGCTTTACGCTCTTGTATTTGCGATACTGTGTATCTCGGTGGTAGCCTATGCGATCTGGCATTCCTATCGCTTCGCGGAAGCCCAAAGACAAAAGATCTATGTACTGGATAATGGTAAATCATTGATGCTGGCACTCTCTCAGGATGCAGCGATCAACCGTCCTGTGGAAGCCCGGGAGCACGTGCGCCGTTTCCATGAACTTTTTTTTACCCTGGCTCCCGATAAAAATGCCATAGAGAGTAATATGAAGCGGGCCTTCAATCTTGCCGATAAAAGTGCCTTCAATTATTACAAGGATTTGTCGGAGAAAGGCTATTACAACCGGATCATTTCCGGCAATATCCAGCAGCGTATTGAGGTAGATAGTGTACAATGCAATTTTGACACCTATCCATATGCCGTTAAAACCTTTGCCAGGCAGTACATTATCCGTTCAAGCAATTTGACAGAGCGAAGCCTGGTTACTTCGTGCTATCTCCTCAATTCGGTTCGCTCGGATAGTAATCCCCAGGGATTTAACATTGAAAAGTTCAGTGTGGTGGAAAATAAAGACCTGCGGGTGACAGAACGCTAAAAACAAAAGCTATGAAAAATATAAGAACAATGATAAGCAATCGATGCGAAAAGCTCGATGCGGAGTGGCAGAAGCTTTCTGCCAGGAAACAGAAAAAATGGGTGATCCTTTTTTTTACAGGATACCTCTTTCTAACAGCAGGGGTTGTCCTGACGGTCTGGTATGATGCCAGAAACAATGCTGTCAAACAGAAGCCCGTCACGGGCCACATTCAAAACCCGGTAATAGAACAAAAAAAATACGGATCAGAAGTAAAGGATTCTCCATTACAGGATTCTTCACAGGCACTTATAAAAAATAAAGATCATGAAAGATAATGATAACAGTAAAAAGGAGGTCAGGCTCACAGAGGTAGGCCAGAAAGGAAACCCTGAAGCAGACACACCTTCGGGTGATAACCTGCAAAAGCTCAAAAAGCCGCTTATCTTCGTTTTGATGGCTGTCGTATTTCTCGGGTGTATGTACCTGATATTTGCGCCATCATCGGATACTGAGGAAAAGCAGCAAGCCGGACTTAATGAAGCAGTACCCCAGGCTACAGAGGCCGGTATGCAGGCTGATAAGGGAAAAGCGTATGAAACAGATCTGCTGGAACAAAAGGAACTCGAAAAAAAGCAGTCATTGACCGATTTATCGGACTATTGGAATGCGGATAGTTCTTCCTCACAGTCCGGCAGTACAACTTCAATAAATACCCCTATGGGGTCCTCCTCTCAACATGAAGCCCTTAACAGTTACCGGAATATTCAGGGGACATTGGGCAATTTTTATCAGGATAATGGACAAAACTCCCAGCTTCAAAATGAAGTACGTTCCTTAAAGGCTCAACTGGCGCAAAGGGAAGCACCACCGGCTAATCCTGTGGAAAGTCAACTCGCCCTGATGGAAAAGTCCTACCAGATGGCCGCCAAATATTTTCCTACAACCGGTACTACTAATGGTATAAATAGCACCCCAAAAACAGAGGAGAAAAACGGAAAAGACACAAGTGTAAGGACAGTCGATACCGTAAAACAACAGAAGCAAAAAGTTTCCTTTGCAGCGTTGTATCCTGCACATAAAAACATTGTATCTGCCTTATATAGGGAACCTTCGGATTCTGCTTTTCTTTCTGAGTTGAGCCGGGTGAAAAACAGAAACTTTTATACTGCCGGAAAGGTACAGGAAACTTCTCAGGCAGCTAACAGCATCCGCGCCTGTATTCATGAAACCCAAACCATCACCATTGATCAGACAGTCCGTATACGATTGTTAGAAGCAGCAAGGCTTTCAAAATTGATGATCCCTAAAGGAACTGTAATCACTGCCATTGCCAAATTTCAAGGAACCAGGCTTCAGCTTTTGGTCGGGTCCATAGAATTTGAAGGGCATATTATCCCTGTAGAACTCACTGCTTATGATCTATATGGACAAGCGGGATTAACCATTCCATATTCCGCTGAAAGAAGTGCCCTTACTGAAATGGCTGCTAATATGGGGAATACGGGAGGAACGAGTATTTCATTGAGTTCCTCCGCGGGTCAGCAGATTACGTCAGACCTTAGTAAAAGCGTAGTGCAAGGCATTTCAGGATACTTCGCAAAAAAGGTAAGAATGCCTAAGATCACCCTTAAAGCCGGACATAAGATATTCCTTGTTGCCAAAAAATAATGATTAATCCAAAATTTTAACAATATGAAACACCTATTAAAAAGTCTGCTGATGATCATGTTCCTGGCAAGCTTTACCCTACAACTTAAAGCTCAGGAGCAGGACAGCATCCCTGCTAAAAATACCGATACCCTTATTACGGAATCGAGACTCAAAACCGGAAAAATTAAACCGTATTGGCTCACGGTTACCTATGACAAGACCACCCATATCATTTTTCCCTCTAAGATCAAATATGTAGATATGGGAAGTGAAAATCTGATTGCCGGAAAAGCGGATGAAGTGGAGAATGTCCTGCGTATCAAAGCGGCAGTACGAAATTTTGAAGCCGAAACCAATTTCTCTGTGATTACTGAAGATGGTCGTTTCTACAATTTTGATGTTTTCTACAGCTGCTGTCCCGTCTCTTTAAATTATGATGTACAAAAAATGCTGCAAACCCAGGAAAAGGAAAAAGTAAACGATGTCTTATTTGAGGATCTTGGCGGTAATCAGCCCTCTTTATCGGAGGCCGCTCTGAAAGCCATTTACTCGAAGAATAAAAAACTGATCAAGCATATCGGTTCTTACAGCTTCGGAATCAGTTTCCTGCTCAAAGGTATTTATATCTATAACGGGAAGTATTACTTCCATACCGAACTAAAGAATGACACAAGTGTCCCTTTTCCAGTTGACTTTATGACCTTCAAAATCGTTGATAAGAAAACATCCAAACGAACTGCTGTACAGGAAAATGAGATCGTTCCTTTAAGGACCTATCTTCCTTTGGCTGATGTAAAGGATACCCGATCAGAGCGCAATGTTTTTCTGCTGGATCAGTTTACCCTGGCTGATGATAAGGTGCTGGTGATTGAAATCTTCGAGAAGAACGGTGGAAGACATCAAAGACTGGAAATAGAAAATATGGATCTGATCCATGCCAAGCCGGTCACTGATTTAAAACTGATCTTCTAACTCTTAAAATAAATTGAAATGAATAAATATATTGTGACCATCATGATGGTTGTAGTTAGTACTACCGGCATCTATGCCCAACGGCTGATCAAAGGACAGACGGGTTTTGAAGCCACTATCGGACTGATCTCGGATAAAAAGCCGCTGCATGATTACTTTTATCTGCAGGCGGGAATGACCATTAATGGGAAAAACGGAGGTTATCAGCTATGGGCTGTAGAATATTCCCGTAAGAAGCATGAGTTTGAAAGCTATGCTATTCCTGTAGAAACATACTGTGGAGAAGGCGGATACAGCTTTGTACTGCTCGGTGACCATGCAAAGAATATTTCCTTGAATTTGGGAGTGACAGGCGTTGCAGGATATGAAGTCATCAACCGGAGTGAGCGTTTCCTGCCCAGTGGTGCTGTCATTCAAAATAAAGATAGCTTTATCTATGGCGGTGGTTTACGGCTTTCTTTGGAGACCTACTTGGGAGATCATCTGGTGATGCTCGTGCAAGGCAGAACCAAAGCAGTATGGGGAACTTCCGTCGAAAGGTTCAGACCTTCGGCTGGTGTTGGACTCCGCTATATTTTCTAATCTTTAAATCTTACAAAATGAAATATTCTGTCAATAAAAATATCTCTTATATAAAGAGGCTACGATCTCTGGTATCGATGATACCCATACTAATGATCCTCTTTACCCTCTCATCCTGTAACAAGGAGTTAGACGTAAAAACGGACTTTCCTTTTGAATTTCAGGTAATGCCTGTTCCTAAGAGCATCGCCAAAGGAGAAACCGTAACCATCAGGTGTACGATTAAAACAGAAGGTAATTACCAGAGGACTAAGTACTACATCCGTTATTTTCAGTTTGAGGGAGCCGGAAAATTGCTCTTAGCAAATGCAAACAGTAATATAAACAGCAAGATGCTGACACTAAAACCCAATGACTCATATGTTTTACCGGAGCAGCAGTTCAGATTGTTGTATGTCTCCGAAGGAAATTCCTCACACGAGTTTGATGTCTGGATTTCGAACAATCATGGGCATGAACAAAAAGTGAGTTTTCAGTTTAATACCAAAACAAAGGAAGACTAAGGCATTTACTCCCATTTAAACCAAAAGGTTCTGCACTCAGTGCGGGGCCTTTTCAATTTAAAAATTTATTGCGACAAGTTCTGTCGCTATGCTGTCATAGCTCTGCCATAGAAACAAATTAAAGATTAACAAAAATTAAAATAAAACAAAACGCAATGAAACAATGTATTTAGCCAGGTTAAAATAACTTACCGTAAAAACCCGGATATGATTTGCCGTGAATTTACGGATTGTAGAAAGAGTGGAAAAGATCTAAGTTCGCTTAAAAAAACATTAGAATGAGAAAAAAGAAATTCGGTTCTCAAACTTAATTTCTTGTATGCACAATATAAGGGGCTCCTTATTTCTTTTTGTGCAGGGCTTATAAAGCCTAAGGTCTCCCAGACTACCCATTTCATCCCCTGATTTTTAGTCAGGTTATATCCTTACACCCTAAAAACAAAATGTATGAAAACATTCTATCTATCAGGATAAGAGTTCCCTGTCGCACAAAAGGCCGTTAAATACTGCGGCTATCCCTTTTTATTGGGATCACTAAATCTACTTTTCACTAACAACAAAACACAATGAAAAAACTTTATTTGGGTACACCTTCGGTGTGTACCACTCCGGGCATGTCGGCTCGGAAAATTTTATTGCAAAGGAAAGTTCTTCCTTTGTTTTGCCTCCTGATCGGATTTTGGGGCTATTCCCAAACCGAGGTATATTTTAAATATGATGAAGCAGGCAGCCAGAGATACCGTGGTCCTGATGATTTTGCCAAAACAGCTTCAACACAGCTTAAAACCGTTTCACAACCTACAACCCAGATGATAGATGAAAAAGACTTCTGGAAACAGGTGCGGTTGTACCCGGTTCCGGTAAATGATGTTTTAACCATTGATTGGACGGAGGAAACTGACAAGCTTATAGAATCTGTTTCCCTTTATCAACACAGTACAGTCCACTGGAAGTTTCAGCAGAAGAATATTCCCAGACTTAACAGGCAGTTAAAAATCAATATGACTGGTTATGATTGGGGAGTATATGTACTGCGCTTTACGCTGAAAGACGGAAGGATTTTCAGTAAAAACATCACCAAAAGATAATGCATCATGAAAAAGTACAATCATAAGAAAATACAGCTATTTTCATCGCTGATATTATCTTTCACTTCAATATTCTCCTTTGCCCAGAATTTCCATGATACAAAGGGAAATATTGAAGTCAACAGAGTTGGGCAGCTACAGTTTTCATTGCCTGTAGACCTTCCTCCGGGAGTGAAAACAGTATCACCCCAGGTGAGTTTGGTTTATAATAGTGAATCAGGCAATGGTATAGCTGGATATGGATGGAGTATTTCTGGAATAACCGCTATCAGCAGAACAGCTAAAAACATAGAAAATACCGGAGAGGTAAAAGGACTTCAGATGGATTTCTCTGATTATTACAGTTTTAATGGTAAAAGACTGGTACTGAAATCAGGAGAATATGGCAAAGACGGTGCAGAATATGTAACAGAGAAATACTCCAACACGAAATTTAAGTCCATAGGAGCTTCTGCCGGATGGTATGGCCCGGAATATTGGGAAGTGACTTTCGAGGATGGTTCCCAGGCATGGTATGGACGTAATCCAGTTGCCAGAATTCCAAATGAGTATAATATAAGTGAATGGAAAGATCCACAGGGAAATTACATTTCATACAGCTATGTACAGGGAACCCGTACTGCCATGATAAGCAGCATAAGCTGGGGTGGGAATAAGGATATGAATACCCCTCATATGAACACCATCCAGTTTTCCTATAATGACAGAGACTTAAAAGAAGAATCTTATGTGCAAGGACTTAAATCTTACCAAAACAAGATTCTTTCGGAGGTAAAGGTACTTACCAATAATAATCAGTTTAAGCGGTACAGCATAGAATATACAGGCAATGGAACCAATTACCAGTTTGTCGGGAAGATTACCGAATATAATGCTAATAACGAGCCTGCCAATCCCGTTACATTCAATTATCCGGCAATGGTAAACTCTTCTTATGCAGAGTATACAGCAGAGCCTGAACCCTTTAATGATGTTAAATTAGTAGGAGATTTTAACGGAGATTCTTATCTGGATTTCCTGATGAATAATGGTACGGTAAAACTGGGCGCTTTCAATGAGACCTTTACAACCGTTTCTACAGGGAAATTTTTTGCTGGTAACGCTAAAGTAGTCAGCACATTATTAGACGAAACCGGACAGGTATATAACGGAAATGGAATTGTTGAATATAAAGACAGTAGAATTTATGGGTATATTTTTAGGAACAATGATTTTGTAAAAGTATTCGATAAAAGTCTGGGTAATACCGTTTTTTATGGACAAGGTGATAATTTAATTCTTGAAGTAGGTGATTTTAATGGGGACGGAATACCTGATGCTTTTCTTGATGATGGAGGTCTTCCCGGATTTAATTCAAAAGGTATTGTAGACCTTAAAAACCCGGCCACTCCTTTAATAGGATTGCTGCTTGATTCGGGAATCAATGAAAGTGGCTATAAGGATCGCAAGTATACAGATATAGATGGAGACGGAAAAGTAGAAATTATCAGTGTCGCAGATTCACAGTATACCGTTTTTGAGTTTGTAAAATACAGTGCCGATGCATACCTGCAGAAAATAAAATTTTCCGGAAACCTGCTTGAAACCAAAGACCCTGAATTTCCGGTCTTATATGGGGATTACAACGGAGACGGAAAACTTGACTTTGCTATTCCTGTTACCGATTACGCTATAGGAAAACCTGATGACTGGAGATTCTATATGGGCACAGACAAGGGTTTTGCCCCATTCCTAAAACAGGAATTTTTCACCTACAGGAAGTTCCAGAAAGAAATGACAGGTAATTATGCCAAATTTGCCAAACAATATTTCTTTTCGGTTACCGACATGAACAAAGACGGTAAATCTGATATTGTTCAGGTATTCTCCTATAACCAGATCAATATGTTTAACGCGGGTGGCTCAAGAGATTTCGGTTATGTTGTAAGTGCAAAGATGGCTAATGGATCAGATGGTAATGGAACACCGAACTTTACTCCCAACTGGCTATTTCAAAGCCCGTCATATAGCACACAGGACCTGCTTGATCTTACGCTCTTTACTCCGATTACCAATTCTATAAAATCCGGGAATAATTATTATAATGTCTTTTTATACTGGAAGCAGTTCCTGAAAAAAATAAAAGGACCTACTCCTGTTTCTGAATTGGCCAGAATGGCTTCAATTACGCAGGGAGGGGTTACTACCTCGGTAAAATATCTGGAAGTAGTTCCGGGCAATACTACTACTCCTGACTTCTACAAGAAAGAAAAGAAAGAGATTTATCCTAACTATGCCATGGCAAGGGTAGATCAGGCATATGCCGTATCACAGCTTATAGAAGAAGGCAGAAAGCAGGATTTCCGTTATAGAGGACTTGTAGGAAACCTGCAGGGTAAAAAATTATTAGGCTTTCATCAGATCGCCCGTTCTTCATGGTATGCTGATGGCTTTGAAAACACCAAGATATGGTCAGGATCACAAATAGATCCATTTTTGGATGGTGCACCTGTAAAAGAATGGAGCATCAGAACCAATAATGAAAGTAATATTTTCCCGGCAGATATTTCAGAAAACAATACCCAGCTTCTGAGTTTTGAATCTGTAGACTATAAGGCGGATAAGCTGCTGAATGGTCAGGTAGTTACTTCTATACCTTCAGGAAGTCAGTCCAAAATTGTTACGGCTATTGTTCCTAAGTTTACCAAAACAAAAGATTTTTTAACCGGAACATTCACTCAGAAAGTAACGAGCTATGAAAACTATTACCTGCCTTCTAAAATAGAAATAAATACCAACAATGGCTACGGAATATCTACCACTGAGTTTGACTATACCCATAATATTTGGGGTACAGGAAAAGATTATTATGTGGGCAGACCTACCAATAAGGCCGAAAAAACGGAAGCTTATGGTGATATACAAAATACCTTTACGAGCTATACCTATGAGAACAACCTGTTAAAAAGCAGCCAGTTTTTTCCCGGAAATGATGCTACACAAGCTACAACAGAAGAATATTCTTATGATGGGTTTGGGAACATTATATTCAAAAAAACAGTATCTGGTATCGACGGAAATTCAAAAGCTCAGAAAGATGAGTACGACTCCACAGGAAGGTTTATCATTAAAAAAACGGATAACCTGGGACTGGAAACCGGGTTTACTTATAACAGTCTGGGACAGGTCCTGACCCAAACAGATCCAAATGGTAACTCCCTTACCAGTACATATGATGTATGGGGTAAGCTCCAGAGTTCTGCTTCCAGCTTAACTGGAACTACGACTTACCTGTACGCAAAAGATAACCAGTACAATGAGACCATTACCCGTAATGATGCTGATGGTGATGTTGCAAAAGTTTTTACCAACAAGCTGGGACAGGAATATAAAACATCTTCCAAAGCCTTCACACAGGGACAGTATGTTTCTAAAGACGCTCAGTATGATGTCCTGGGTAGGAAGCTCAAAGAATCTGAAACTTATTTCGAAGGGCAAAGTGCCAACCAGTGGAATACCTTTGTTTATGATGATACTGTATTCCCTGCAAAGGTAAAAGCTACTGCATTTACCGGAAAGCAGACAGAAACCATTATATCAGGACTCACTACAACAGTAAAAGAAATTAGCCCATTGGATTATGGAAGAACAACTTCCCAGACATTGGATGCTTTAGGAAATGTACTATCATCTACCGATAAGGGAGGTACGGTACAATTTTCTTATAATGCATCAGGTCAGCAGATCCAGGCTAAATATGCGGAGCATATTGTGACCACGATGTATGATGACTGGGGAAATAAAATACGGGTGGAAGATCCGTCTACCGGGGTATATGAATACCAATATCTTGGTTATATGGGGACTCTGTCAAGAGTAATAAGCCCAAAGGGTGAGAAAAGATATCAGTATAACAACCTTGGGCAGCTTGTAATTCAGAATGAAAAATCCACTACAGGAAACGAAACGGATAAAGCAATAAGCTTCTCCTATAACAATAAGGGAAGGCTTACTGAAAAAACAGGAACCTCCAATGGGAAGAAGTACACCTATACCATAAACTATGACCCTCAGGGAAGAAACACTTCTTCTTTTCAGGAAACTCCTGACGCTTACTTTTCGCATAAAAATGTTGTTTATGACAGCAAAGGAAGGATAAGCTCTTATGAAAAAGCAATACAGACTTCCGTAGGCACAACTAATGTTTCTGTCGAAAACCTGTACAATGCATGGAATGGTGAGCTGTACCAGGTTAAGGATAAGACTTCAGGGAAAGTTTTATGGGAACTGAAAGAAACTAATGCGAAAGGGCTGTTGGTAAGGGCTAAATTGGGAGCGGCTGAAATTAATAATGAATATGATGGTAACGGATTTTTGACAAATGTTAATCACTCCTCACCCATAAAACCGGATATTTTTAAGGCCACTTACAATTTTGATGCGATTAAAAATGAGCTTAAAAGCAGAAAATCAGTATTACCTTTTGAAACAGAATATTTTGATTATGACGATAACAACCGTCTGATCAACTGGACAGACCCGATATTAGGACTTAAGCCTTCTACCAATAGAAATATCTATGATGTAAAAGGCAGGATCTTGATAAATGACCAAGTGGGAACCATTAAGTATGAAAATACAGACAAGATTTATCAGGCTACCGGAATGACTCTAAATAATGACGGGATGCAGAATTATGATCAGGATCTGGTTCAGACAGTTGTTTATAATGAGAATAATGATCCGGTATACATTGCAGGAGAAAAAGGTTCTGTGGCATTCCAGTACGGGTTAAGCGGTATGAGACAAAGAGCAACCTACAAAGGACAATTCTCTCCGGAAAATGACGGAGAATTCACCAAGCTATACAGTGAAGAAGGAAGCTTTGAAGTCGTAAGGAATAATATCAATGGAAAAGAAAAACACATCATTTATATTGAGGGTAATCCATATGAAAGTAATATTGTATTTTTGAAAAACTTTGATGAGAATAGCGGTTCTTTTAAATTCCTGCATAAAGATTATCTCGGAAGTATCTTAGCGATAAGCGATGAGGCCGGAAATATGCTTGAACAAAGGCATTTCGATGCGTGGGGTAATTTAACTCATCTTCGCATTGGGAAAAGTAAACTGGCTGTCGACAAAGCCAGCATTACTGTCCTTATAGATTTTTCCGGAGGATTACTGATAGACAGAGGCTATACAGGTCATGAGCATTATATGGAAGTGGGGATTATCCACATGAACGGAAGGCTTTATGATCCACTGCTCAGAAGATTCCTGAATGCGGATGAAAACATCCAGGACCCATTTAATACTCAAATTTACAACAGGTATGGGTATGTAATGAATAATCCCCTAATCTACAATGATCCAAATGGAGAGATTGCATGGATTGTTGTAGGAGCAGTTATAGGCGGTTATTTAACAGGAGTAAAAGCCAATGGTGGCTCATTAAACCCTTTAAAGTGGAACTGGGGTGCTACCTGGGGGAAAATTGCAATGGGAGCTGCCGTAGGTGCATTTACCGGAGGTGTAGGTGCTGCTGTTGGTTCTGCATCCCTTGCTGCTGCTGCAACCTATGGAATACAGGGAGGTCTCTTAGGGGGAGCGATTGCAGGTGCTTCAGGAGGTGCTGTAGCTGGTGCTATTAACGGATTTGCAACAGCAGTAATGTTTGGTGAAAATGTAATCGAAGGAACTGTAATGGGCGGATTATCTGGTGCTGCCATAGGAGGTGCTTTAGGAGCAGTATCCGGAACTATAGGCCAAATGGTAAAAAATGCACAGGCCGCTAAAATAGGCGCTCCACAGGGAACTATCCTTAAAGATGCTCCTATTGCCCAAGGCAGAAGTGCATGGACGTTGAACAATACACCGAAAACTACTACTGTTGGGGCAGTTCCTGTAAAAAGAACACCTGTAGAAATTGGGGATATAGGCTTTAGTACTGATGAATATGCAGGAACAAAGTTTGTGGATGAGCAGCCCGTAGCAATGTATAAGGAAGGGCCACAAAGAATATATGAAGGGAATTATGCAAGTAATAAGGGAAGGCTTGGAAATGCTGCTACCAGGGAGCAACTATCTGAAATAGCAACGGAACTGGAAAGTAGAGGATATAGAATTAACGGTGGTGGTGGTCAAAAAACCGAAGAATATCTTAAGCCTTTAGGTGGGGGAAGAAAGGGAGGATCTTATCTCGATATTACTGCTACTCATCCAAAATATCCGACTTTAAGAATAAACACAGTTGACGTTTTAAAAGATGGAGTTACTCCAACTGCAAGAGAATTGAGGAATGCTACAAGAATTCGCCTTCAGATTCAGCCAGGAGAACATCTATTATTAGTACCAAAAAAATTGAAGTAAATATGAAAAATGAACAATTAATGTTTCATGCAACAAAAGGGGATATTATTCCTATTTTATCTCATCTCGAAAATACTTTTGATATAAGGTATGCTAAAATCGGAATGTTCGGTGAAAAGAAAGTTATTTATTATAATACCTATTCAGATATAGAGGAATTAGGTTATACTGAGAGTTCTTTCTACTTATCATCTCCAAACAGCTATATGATAATTGAGAAAAACATGGAAGTAATTATTAGAGATATTCCCCAGAGAAAAGGAGGTATATTATATGCTGTTGATCAAAAAGAAAATCCGAAAAGTATAGAGCTAACATTAGGTGGAATTTATACGGAGGGGGAAAATACCTTAGTGATGAGTCGCGCAGCTTGTATAAGTGAATTCACATTCTCGAAATCTATCTATAAGGAGCTTACAAAAAATATTAAAAAAGCTTTTAAGAAGTATGATTTTATGGAATGGGTTGGACCGGAAGCAGAACAAAAGCTCAAAGAAGGTTGGCGATTAGTGCAGGATGCAAAACGCTCAACGGATTATGATTTGAAATATAAAGAAGTATAAGCACTTTTTCAGGCGGTATATAGCAAGCCGCCTGTTTCCATATCCATGCGGTATATAACAAGCCGCTTGTTTTTCCATATCCACTTGCAAAATAAAATTTTGCACAGCAATATTTATATCATGGACAGATTAAAAGAAATTATAAAATCTATCACTCCATTTCTTAAAGAAAAAGGATATAGTAAAAAAGGAAATAGTTTTCACTTAAAGTCAGATAAAAATTTTGGAATTATAAATTTTCAAAAAAGCCAAGATGGTAATAAAGATGAAATAAAATTCACAATTAATTTTGGTGTGTATTCAGATCTTTTAGTAAAAGTTGTAGATTTTGATTATGATAATTCAAAAGTACCAGATGTATGGTCATCCCAATGGCAAGCTAGAATTGGACATTTTATGCCTGATGGTAATGATTTTTGGTGGAAGATTCAACCAGAAGGTAATTTAAGTGAGATTATTTCAGATATAATAGATAATATCCGAAATATTATTTTACCTGAAATTGATAAGCGCTTAACAGATGAAGGTCTTATGAAGAGTTTAATAAAAGGAGATTTTATTAGATCAACAGCTGTCGAAAAATTTAAATATTTGACCATATTTTTGAAAGCTAAAGGAGATATTGAAACCTTAAATGAAGTTGTTGAGAAATTTATGCAACAACCAGACGGTAAGAAATATCATGATATAGTTAAAGAACATTTGGAGGAAATAGAATACAGTAATTAACTACTTAGCGGTAGCACATTGATTTTTTCAATGTGCTACCGCTTTTATTCTTATTTAAACTATTAACAATTATGAAACCTATCTTATGAAAAAACAATTACTAAACTTATGCATAGTTATCGGAACTATGTCGTTTGCTCAATCTACAGACGAACCAAGATTTGGTGTTAAAGCCGGAGGAAACCTTTCAAGTATATCTGGAAGTGATTCCAAATCTAAAATAGGATTTTATGCCGGAGCTTTTGTTAATGTCCCAATTTCTGACGCATTTAGTCTTCAGCCGGAGATTGTTTACAGCCAGCAGGGAGCAAAAGTAAAAGGTGATTATGAAATGGCCACTTACACAATAAAGAATATGCAGCAAAACTTTGGTTATATCAATGTTCCTGTAATGCTTCAATACAATGCCACTCCAGAATTTTATCTTGAAGCAGGACCTGAGTTTGGGCTTCTTGTCAATGCGCAGGCGAAAGGTAATATTAATGGCCAAACTTATAAGGCCAATAATAAAGATTCATTCAGAACCTTTAATTTTGGAGCAGGGATTGGGCTAGGATACAGATTTACTCCGAACATCGGAGTCAATGTCCGTTATATTGCTGGTTTAACCGATACTATAAAGTATGGGCTTGGAGAAACTTCAAGAAATACTAATTTTCAGTTAGGTATAAATTATCTTTTTTAAACAGTAAAAAAGAGCTTGAAGAACTTATGATGTAATTATTAAGTTCTTATAATTTTAAAAAAGTGCTATCCGAGAATTCGGGTAGCTCTTTTTTAAAATAAATTTATTAATCTCATTTTTAAAACAATCAGCATGTAAACATCCGCCTTTTAGGTTATGTAAACCATTATTTCGGAAATTTGCTCCGGTATATCGGTTTCAATCAGAGTGTCCTTACATTTCTTATTCAAAATATCTAACTAAAAAATAGCGGTTCTGAATGAGACATACCTTCATCTTCATCTCTCGGTATTGGTGTGATATCCCTTATTCAGATCCGTTCCGAAGGTTACAATTTCACCATTTATGGCATAGGGAAATACTGCCTGATACTTTTCTTGGAGATTTGTAAAAATTTCTATCACTACTACATCGTAACCATCTGCTTTACCGGTAAGAACTATTGCTGATGCTTTGATATTATTATTTTTCAAATCTTGTTGTACGTTCTTCAGAAGTAATTCATATATTATTTCTAGCGAATAAGATTGCGAATCATTTATAATATCTTTTATTTCTCCATCAACCTGCACAATCGCACTAAAAGGTTTAAACTGACCCATTTCGATCAAAAAAAAGCTTGCTCGTTCTTTAAGAGCCTCTAAGAATTTTTGCATAGTTTACTTGTGGTTTTTTATTTAATCTTTATTTTAAATTGTTAATGTGTGTGCTGGCTGGAACGATTTTAGTCGATACGATTTACGGCTTTTCATTTTCAGATTCTGAAAGGTTGAGCCACAAATAATTGTGAGTGGTAGCCTATCATAAAAATCACCTTATCTTTAATCACTCATGTAATAGAAAATTTATTAATTATATCTTTTATAGCCTCTTCATTCAAACTTTCCAGATTATTGGCAACTATAGATATTGAAAATAGAAGCCCATTTCTTTCCGCTAAAATGAGTTTTAAATACTTAACATCTTCAATATTTGCGATTTTAACTTGTATTCCTCGACTTACAGCAAACCACGTACCATCATATTTAATTCGCTTAATTTTATCAAAACCTTCCTCAACGCCTTTTATTTCAATAAAAGCCTGTACATTCTAATGAAATCCCATACTTAATAGAGAGGTAAGAATGAATATTATTTAGTTCTGTTGATTTGGACGTTTGGGAATGAAAATCAATTCATAAAGATTTTGTTCTGCGAATTTTATTTTCAGACTATCAGATTTTCCTTTTTTTGGATCAGATCCACTTGTAAACGAAAAAATACTGGGTCGTTTCCGTAATTCTATGTATTTAGCACCGCCATTTTCGTATCTGTTGTTCGACAGGGACACGTTTTTGTCTGAATTTTGCCAGATTGAGTCACTCTCTTTAGAGGCGTGGACAACGCTAAGTGTATGGCTTTTATCCCGGCTGTATTTAATATGTTTTTTGATGAATTTATTCTTAATTCCACAATGGAAGTTCAACAGATTTTGATCCTTACATTCTGGCGCTTCATGGGAACTGGGATTTAATTTTTCCCACAATTGTAATTCTGAGGTTACTAACTGTGAGAAAACAGAACCGGAGCATAAAAAAAATGTGACTATCACAACTCTAGAAAAAATAGATTTATTCATACTATAAATTTTTTATCATTTTTTTACCTGATGCAATACCATGGGAATTGTACCTAACAGGGAATAAGTGGTAAGAGAATTGGAATATTCTTATAATCACGATATTAAAACTTTTTTTTAGTTTTAATTTTACTCCAATATTAGTGATTTTTGTTATTATGTCAAGGGGTTTTTCCCTGTAATTATATGGGTTTTTACGGTAATTTTTTTGGTTTGTGATCATCTAATGGCAATAAATGTATATTATTAACTATAATGGAAGTTTACTAAATGGAAATCACACTATTTTATTTTTTACATAGTCTTCTTTCTTGTAATATATTAATTCTCTATAATGAGAAATACTTTGATATTCTGAATGGAAAATTGTAAATTAACTTTTTAAACATTTAGTTTTTTCCCCAGGACTAAAATAACGCGCTCATGAATATATTTTTACTTTCTTTGATCAACAAAAGAATTGAAGGAGTGATGACCAGGTTCTCACAGCTTTCTGTAAAATTATCCTTATTAAGTCCCAACCACTATGAACTCCTGGCAAAACTGACGAAAAAGGTTATTGATACCTATATCCGTTTTTTTCAATGTGTCCATATTGTTCCAAAGGAATATGAGTATGTTGAAAATGCCATTGTAAAAAGATTTAATCTTTCTGACCTCAATTTGGAAAAGTTGAAAGGCATCGACAAAGAACTTATTGATCTTACCACTGTCTATGCCAGCACTTCCATGATCCCTGTTAATCTTCATCTTCACAGATCCGGAAAAATATTTTTGTATACCGGAATAGGTATTTTGGAAAGTTCTTCTCACTCGGTTGTTTTTTTTCTTTATGAACTCTCCATTCCGGCATCTTCAATTCACCACAGTCCCAGTACCCTTTACTATCTAGAAGCAGCCCTTCATCAGGTTCATCATGATGAGCCATCAAAGTCCAAACCCCTTAGAAAACTGGCTGCCGATTATGGTAAGAATTACAATCAGTTTCAAAAGGATTGTAAGGAGTATTTTGGTGATACCTTCCATCGATTCCACAATAAGATGAAAATGCTTAATGTGTTTGAAGACATGCTGTTTACGTCATATAGCTTAAAAGAGATCGCCTATAGAAACGATTTTTCAAATTATAACAGCATGTATTTTCTATTTGGCAGAAAATATGGATTTCCCCTCCATTCTATTCCCAGATTATTGACTGTAATTTAGAAAAAATAGAATTTTTTGAAATTCAGTACTATTTTCAATATATCTGGTACTTTATTCACTGTTTTTTATACTTTTTCGCATGTTTTTGGTACTATTTGATGTTTAATTCTATTTTTTAATAGGGAGCTTTACTTCAGTGAACTGAAAAATTAATCCCTATGAAAAAAAGTCTCCTCATATTGCCTGTTATTGCTGCGTACTTCTTTGTACTGCTGTTCTGCTATGCGGCAGTAAGTAAAATACTGGATTTTGAGAATTTTCAGGTTCAATTGGCACAGTCACCACTACTGAGTGCCTATGCAGGATTGATTTCTTATACCGTTATTATCATAGAGCTCATCATTGCATTACTTCTTTGCATCAAGAATACTCGACTCATAGGGCTATATCTTTCCCTGGGGATCATGGTGAGCTTCACCGTTTATATTTACCTCATTTTGAATTACAGCGATTTTGTTCCGTGTTCCTGTGGCGGGATTTTGGAGAAATTAGGCTGGACTGAGCATATGATTTTCAACATAGTCTGCGTTCTGATGGCTTTTACCGTACTCTATATATTAGAGCGACAAGAAGAAAGAAAGCTATACAGAACTATGATCAGCACCGGAGCAATAAGTTTTGTTTCTGCCGGAATTGTAATCGTTTTATTTTTATCCTCCGAAAATATCATTAAAAAGGAAAACAATTTTACTAGGCGTTTTCTACTACATCCAGTCATTGAGGATAAAGCTTTAGATCTGGGAATCAATTCCTATTATTTTGCCGGAGTTAATAATGGCAGCATCTACCTGGGCAATGTTACGGCACCTTTGATCCTGACATCGGTTGATACAGCCTTAAAATCGAGTTCATCAATGAAAATCCACCTTGACAGGTCAGATTACAAATTCAGAAATTTACAGGTTCAGGAGAAATCTCCTCATTATTATCTGTATGACGGCAGTGTACCTGTTATATACAGAGGTGTTTTAGGAGATTCATCTGCACGAACCATTAGCTACAGGGATGCCTACTTTACCCAGCTTGTGGTAATAGATTCTTCCAGATTTACGATCAGAACACAGAGCCGTCAACATAGGCAATACACACTGGCGAGTATGGACCTTAGTACAAATCCAAAACTAAAGCTGTACCCCTCTATTCTTGAAAAACAGATCGACGGTGTGTTTGATTCCGATGGTAAACTCATTGGAAGTTTGGGAGCTACAGAGCTTATTTATACCTATTTCTACCGAAACCAATTTTTGGTAATGGATCATGATCTCCATGTAGTAAAGAGGTTAAACACGATCGATACAACGAGCCGGGCTAAAATAGAAACACGGCAGCTTTCTGACGGAAATCATAAAATGACAGCGCCGCCACTGGTGGTCAACAAAACAATGACGGCTAGTGGTCAGTTACTATTCAATCAGTCCAATTTGATGGGAAAACATGAATCTGCTAAGGAATGGAAAAATGCTGCTATAGTGGATGTATACCGCACTGACAGACAGGAATATGTAGGAAGCTTTTATATACAGAACCGGAAGGAAAATACAATGTCACAGATGCTGGCAACTGATAAATACCTGTATGTGCTGATTGGAAATGAACTCATCAGATACAAATTCAGAGTACCAATATAAAAATACCAAACCAGGGGAAGCCGAAAACCTTATAGAGTAGGCACAATCAAACCTTAAATTTTTTATTATGAAAAAGTTTATTTTTCCTGCTGCTGTTATTCTAATGGGTGCAGGCGCTGCTTTTGCGACAAAAGTAACAACAAGTAAAAGTGTTCTTGTAGATGCATACCGCATCGAAACCTCTTCGGGTCGATGTATTAAGGTACAACAACAACAATGTAGCCCCACAGGAAGTGAGACATGTACTTGGTCAGTGGATAATGTGACGCCCCTGCATGATGCACCAATATCTGCAACGATGTGTGGAGAAGAGCTATTTAAACCGTAAAAAAGAAAAAGGATGCCTAGGCATCCTTTTTTATTTGCTTATTGATCCAAGGGACATTCTTCTTATCTTTTAGAAAATAATCCCACCATTCTAATATTCTTCTGTTCAAATCTTTTCTTTCCTCTGTATTGATGCCCAAACTGTGTCCTTGATTTGGATAGAATAAAGCAATAACTTGCTTTTGATTTCTCTTTAATCCAATATAAAACTCCATCGTCTGATCCCATGCGATGTTTTCATCTTTCTTACCAGCCCAAAGCAATATCGGAGCATTAACCTTTTCTACATTATAAATAGGGTTATTTTTGAAGTATAACTCCTTGTTAGTTGCAAAAGCACCTTTCATTTCGTATTGTCCATTCTCATACTGCCAATAAAAAGGACTATTGAAATTATTATTGTATGAGAAATAAGAACGTATAATATCACTGTTAGCTGCACCAGAAATGTACGTAGCAAAACGGTTAGAATGGGTAGCTATAAAATTTGTCTCGTAACCACCGTGTGACTGACCAATAAGACCAATTTTAGCTATATCAATATTTGAGTTGCTACTTATAGCATTAATAGCATTTTCAACACAGTCCAGGGCAGATAAGCCTGTGCCCGACTCACTGAAAACGATATCCGGAAGGTATACAAAATAGCCATTTTGGACTAATGTGCGAAGATCAAAACCTATTGGGTTTATATATCCCGGAGCATGATACTTGCTAGATGTATCACTTTGCACTTGATAAATACGGACTACCATAGGATACTTTTGCTTTGGATCGTAATTTTCCGGATAATATAAAAGACCTTTTAGCTGCTTTCCCTGAGAATTTGTATAATTAATAATGTCTTGTCGTAAAATGGAAGCTACTTTATCCTTAATATTGCCTTTATACAACATTACCTTACTTTTTCTTTGCAGGTCGGTCAAAAATAACTGGGGAGGGGTATTGTAATTCTCCTCTATGGTGCAAAAGTTTTGCATATTTTTATCATGTTTGATTTCCTTTATATTTTTGTTTGAGTACGCTATGACTTCTTGTGCTTGATCATTATGAAAGGTAAGATAAGAGATTTTATTATCAGTCATATTCGATGTTTTTAGAAGCATAGGCTTTCCCTGATCAACAGTACTATTGAAAAAGTTAAAGTCCTCTACTACAAAGGATTTCTCATAGGTCATAATTTGTGTATTTTTCCGAGGTGCAATTCCTAGTTTTATTAGCTTATTGGTTTTTATTTCATAACGCCAGAGATCATCCGGGCTTTCAAAGAAAATATACAGGCCATCCACTGTGAAAACTGGATTTTGTATATTTTCCCCAGCAATAATTGTTTTATTTAGTGTAAGAACATCAAAAAATGTCCATTTTTTCCCGTCTTCACTAGCCAAGAAAGATTTCCCGTTGGGGGAGCAGATGATTTCGGGTGATTCATAATGCTTACCTTTTAAAGCACCTATAAATCTATAGGTACCTTGCTTAGTATCATATAAATGTACATTCAATTGAGGTTTCCAAGTAATGTAATTGTGTTGTTCTGTTGGGTTGAAAGCTAACAAATATCTGTCATTATTTAGAGAGGTAATTGTTGAGAATTTATCATTAGGAATTGACAGTGCTTTAATTGACCCAGGTCTCCACAGCCAATACCTATACTCTCTAACACCATATTTTTTAGCTGCTAGATCACTATCGTTACCATACCAAATATCAACCAGAGTTTTATCTTGCGGTTTAAAATAACTATTTGAGCTAATCAAATAAGCTTTCCCTTGTTGAATTTCTCTAACTTCAACAAAATCAGAATATTTTGTAGAAATCCCTTCTGGTTTAACGATTTTACCATTTGCAGTATTGATGAAAACAATCCCTTGTTTGGAATTATCAAAATAATTTTCCTTAATGATTAACAATTTACCTGATGGGCTTATCTCTATTTTTTCTATTTTACTTTTGGTCGAATATAATTTTGTAACATTAGCTAATGACACATCGAGGATCTCAAAAAGACTATCAATTTTGCGATATACATATAATTTTCTTTCACTTTGAGCTACTTGAAAATCTATTACATGTTCTATCTGATTTACTTTTTCTCCTACCGAGGAGAATACTGTGAAAGTTCCATTTTCGTCTAAAATGCAATAGCCACTTAAGAAAACTAGGACTGCTGTTTTTTTTACATTGCTATAAAAAATTCGTTCATTTTTTTTGAGATTCCAGTATTCTGCTCTTGTAAGATCTGAAGCAAGTAGATGACTATCTCCTAAAAAGGATATATTCCCCATCCTAATTAGATTGCCAATAAATGGTGGCCTGCTTTTTTGGGTATTGAATACCATTATTGTATCACTGTTATAATCATACCATTTTTTAACAGTTACCCACCGACCGTTTTCTGAGTATTCAAGGTTACCTATTTTATAAAATTTTGACATCCAGCTTTGCAGGGTATCCTTTGCTTTTTGTGCGGGATACCAATTGCTACTAATAAATAGTATTAATAACCAAAGGATAAATATTGATTTTTTCATGCTAATATCCGGTATTTTGTGGGTTTAGATTAGAATTGAGTAAGAGTTCCTGCTGTGGTAATGGCCATAGATTATGATGTGATTTCCAGTTCGGCTTGACCGATATCAATGTATTGAGACGGTTCATACGTTTCAGATCAAGAAAACGATGTCCCATTTCGGTAAAGAACTCTTTTCTGTTTTCAAGCAGTATTTCATTGAGAAGTTCAGGCTGTGTCATTCCACCTGTCAAAGCAGAAAGACCTGCTCTCTGTCTTGTGGCGTTGATATAAGGCAGTGCCTCAGATAATTTATTCTGCTGTACTATCGTCTCTGCGAACAGCAGATAGGCTTCCTCCAATCGGAATACAACCGAGTATTCGGTGGTATTATTGGTTCTGTTCTTATATTTATCCGCCCTGTACCACGTATTTCCGTTAAAAGTGACCGCCACCATCCAGTTCGGTTTTCTCAGGTCTCCATTTGAAAAAGAGTTAACAAGATCCTGGGTTAGCGCATAACTGTCTGGTGCAGAATTATTGAAATAATAAGTAGATGCTTCCTTAGTTCCTTCTCCCGGATATTTAGGTTTTAACTGCCATAGAATATGAGTTCCCGATTTTTGGAAGACTTTGGTTATATTATTCTCGAACTGGTACAATGGGCTTTGTACAATACTTTTCAAAACAGTTTCCGCATCATTCCATCGGTTTTGCAGCATATAAATTTTAGCGAGCATGAGCTGTGCTGTCTTTTTGTTGGGGTAAATCCGTTCTGCATTGCGGTAGTCATCTGTTAACAAATTGGCTGCCTGACCCAGGTCACTTTCCAGTTTGGCTACAACCTCTAAGGACGGTGTTTTGGATAAAGATTGATTGATCTGATAATTGGTGCTCACTACATATGGAATATCCCCGAAGATCTGCTGCAGATAAAAATACAATATCGACCTCATAAGAAGGGCCTCACCCTTGATTCTACTTTTTTCAGCTGCAGGTAATGCTGACGAATTTTCTACCCCTTCTATAATAGCGTTGGCGAGATAAATGTTCTGGTACGTCCCGGACCAGTACGAGTAAATGGTGTAATTGGCAGCGATCTGCTGATTACGATAGAGATCGAAAAGCGCATTAACATATATTGTGACATAACAATCAAGATCATCGGTATAAGATCCGAAAAGTTTACCTGCGTTATCTCCTGCAATGGGTGAACTATCCCGCATTCCGGCATATAACCCTGCAAGCGCCGCATTAGCCGTCTGCACGTCTTCAAATACCTGATCTTTCGTGATCTGATTATTGGGAATTTCTACTTCCACCAGCTTCTCACATGAGATGGTGATTTTTAATAGGAAAAGTATAATGATGAGATATAGTATGTTAAATGTTTTCATAAGTAAGGATTTTAAAGATTAAACTGAGCGCCAAAAGAATAGGTTCTGAGTGGTGGCAGAAAGCCCATACCCAAAAACTCAGGATCGATTCCAAAATAATTGGTCCATGTGATAAGATTCTGTCCCTGAAAAAAGACCTTTACATCTTTAAAGACAGAATTTTTCAAAGGGATTCGATAACCCAGCTGCAGGTTTTTCAGACGGATGAATGAGGCATCTGAAACTGCTGCGGTACTGTTTTGGAATAAATTATGGGCTGTACTCACACCTGATCTGTACGGCATATAGAAGCCACCCTGATTTTCAGCAGACCATACATTCAAAATTTCTAACGGCTGATTGGTCATCCCACCGGGTACGGGCATGATGCTGTTATAGTTTCTGTTTCTTTGTTTGACAAATTGAAATAAAATTGACAGATCCCAGTTTTTGTAGTGCAACGTATTGTTCCAACCTCCGAAATATTCTACGCCTATTTTTTCGATGACTTTATTATCATCCGGTGAGGATATTTTACCATCCCCGTTAAAATCTGTAAACCTGTACTGTCCTGTCTGTGGATCGATTCCTTCCAGTTGGTAGACCTTTATGATTGAGGTAGGCTGACCGATTACATACTGATTGGCATAGGTCGATCCTTCCAGTCCGGGAAAAGAAATGAGTTTATTTTTAGGAAAACTGATATTGAAACCTGTTTCCCATTGAATCTCCCCTGATTTAAAAGGACGTGCATTCAATTCCAATTCAAATCCGGTATTCTCTACCGTAGCGGGCAGATTCGCTAATACGGATGGAAACCCTGTCACAGAAGGGAGCTGAATCCCTACTAATTGATTAGAAGAAAGATTGCGGTACCACGCTGCAGTAAGATTGAGTCGGTTTTTAAAGAATCCCAGTTCAAGGGCTGTTTCCAGTTTTGTGGTCTTTTCCCAACTGTAATCCGGATTGTACAGGCGGGAGGGCAATAATCCCGTAGTTCCATTATATATTGATGAAGAAACCGCATAGGTATCTAAATACTGATAATCCCCGATTTGATCACTTCCGGCAGAGCCATAGCTCCCACGAAGTTTTCCAAAACTGAGCCATTTGTTATCTTTTAGTAAATTTTCCTTTGAAAAAAGCCATGCAGCACCGATGGCACCAAAATTGGCAAAACGCTTATTGGGACCAAATCGGCTGCTGCCGTCTCTTCTTCCTGTAATATTTAGAATATACCTGTTTTTAAACTGATAATTTAATCTTCCGAATACTGCCGCATATCGATATTCGGTACGGATCTGGTCAGAGATTATTTTGGTCTGTGCAGCGCCAATATTCTCTATAAATACATTGCTCTCAAAACCTACACCGGTCATGGTGCCCTGTTTGTTCATTTCCCGCTGGAATGTACCTCCAACTAAAGCATCAAATTCATGCTCATTCTTTTTATACGTCCAGTTGATCTGAGGCTCGATGATAAAAGAAAACCGATCATGATTATTTTTTGAGGCTCTGGAAGTCGCACTAGACTGTCCCAAGGCAAAAGAAGGGTTGTACATCGTATGGGGTTGCAGCGCCAATTCATCAAAGATCTGGTAATTGATTCCCCCGTTGAGCTTGATTTTGATATTGGGAAACAGCTCATATTGGGTATTGACGTTGGTTAAGAACTGTTTGCTTTCATTTGAATAGGTGCTGTTATAGGCTGCCACAGGATTGGCAAAGGTATTGTTCTCCCAGTTGAGGCTTCCGTCCTGATGATAGAGATCAGGGGCATTGGGTGACAGCCAATACGCTTGTCGGGTGATATCAGACCTCAGTACGTTGTTTTTCTGAATAGAAAACAGATTGGATATGGTAAGCTGGAACTTCTTATCCGGTGAGCGATGAGAAATGTTACTGGAAATGTTATTGCTGAGATACTTAAAATCCCTCCCGAAGGCGGTGGTCTGTTCGTTGTGTCCCAAACTCAGTAAAAAGGTAGTGGTTTCACTGCCTCCCTTAAGTGAAAGCTGGGAGTTTGACGAGGCTGCCGTATTGCCGATCAGCGTTTTTACCCAATCTGTATTTCGGTTTTGACCCCATGTACCGTTAATATCATAAGCGGTAGCGGGATAATTGGTGATGCCGTCATTGGCAAACGCCTGTCTGCGCATATCCAGATATTGCTCGGTGTTCATCATTTTCATCTTCGATGCTACTTGACTCAGCCCATACGAGGTTGTAAAATGTAGCCCAAGTTTTCCGGATTTACCTTTTTTAGTGGTGATCAGGACAACACCATTGGCACCGCGCGATCCATAGATCGCGGTGGCATCAGCATCTTTGAGTATTTCTAAACTTTCGATATCATTCGGATTGATGCTGTTAAGGGGATTGATGCTGGCTCCGGGCATGATGACCCCTGAATAGGGAGAAGTCATCTCACTTCCCATCGGTACGCCGTCAATAATATACAACGGGGCATTTCCCGCAGTTCTCAAACTATTTTTTCCTCTGATCTGAATATCAAATCCTCCTCCGGGAACTCCTGAGTTCTGGGTGATATTGACTCCCGCCATACGTCCCTGCAAGGTGGACAATACATTGGTAACAGGCTGGTTTTCGATGTCTTTGGCCGTTACTTTTGAAATGCTTCCGGTACGTTCTTTATCCTTAACGGCGTAGTAACCGGCATTGAGAACGATCTCTTTGATCAATTGTTCCCGCTTTATGGTATCGTTAGGACTTTGTATTTCTGCTTTTACAAGTGCTTTATTTTGCGGGATAGTTTCCGGATCACCGGTTTCTGAAAGATTTGTCTTTGAAGTGCCGGGTTTTATTTCTTTGATGATCACCGAATTAAATTTGATCAGCACTTCAAAAGGCAAGCCTTTAAGGATCTTTTTCATACAGTTTTGTACACTTTCATTGGTGCATTGTACGCCCTGTATGGTATACTTTTCCAACGCTTCTGCGGAATAGGCGTATTCCAGCTGATTGGCGGTTAGAAAATCACTCACTGCCTTTGCAGCCGATATTTTCCCTGTCCGGTAATTTACCCTCTTGTCGGAGATGTGCTGCTGCGCACATAGAGCCGACAAATTGAGAAAAACCAGGATTGCTGTATAGACAACAACATTTTTCATATTTTTGTATTGTTAAATTAGTAACGCGACGAATAATTGTTATTAGTTTTCCTGACCGACAGCGCCAACTGTCGGTCTTTTTGTTACCTGATTATCACGTATCGGATATGACGTGCATGACAAGACACTGCCATATTCTATTTTTCCAATCTGTATGTAGTATCATCGATGTTGAGATTGAGATCAAGATGTGCGGCTATCGTACCGAGAATAGCTGCGGGTGAGACATTCGTATTACTAAGAGAAATTTTATGATCTGCATACTTTGCAGGATATTCAACCTTAACCTGATAGGTTTTCTCAATCACTTCAATGGCATCCTTTACACTGGATTCATTAAAAGAAAGCAGGATCAAAGAATTATCAGCTTCGTATAAATCAGGTTTGTTTCTATCCTCCTTTAACCCTGTAATGGTCGCTACATGCGGTTTACCGTAATTGCTGAAGGTTTTTCCGGGTGCCATAAAATATTCTTCTTTGGTATTTGTTTTTTTGACGGCAACTCGTCCTTCAAAAAGATCGACCTTAAAAGTAGTGCCATCCTGAACCACTTTAAAAACAGTACCCAGTACCCTTGTCTCATAATTCAGCCCATGAACAATAAAGGGATGGTCTTTGGATTTTGCTACCTTAAATATGGCATCGCCCTCTAAATACACCTCCCTGGTATTAGCGGGAAATGATTTTTCAACAGTCAGTCTGGCTCCTTTTAAAAGTTTAATGACGGAACCATCAGCGAGTTTAATGGTTGAATCTCTGGCCTCTGCAAGATATACATAGGGAGCTGTGAGCATATTGTATCCAATGACACTTCCCACAGATAAGAGTATCAGCGTTGCTGCTACTGAAACGATCCTTACCAGGTGCTTTCTGCGTTCCTTAATATCTATTGATTTTTTGATGTTCTCCCACATCAGCTGCTGCTCATCAGGAGTGGGTGGTTGTAAGCGAGTTTTTTTTCCGTCCATAATAAAGAGGTCCTTTATTATATATTAGTCCGGAATCGAAAAAAGGATAGTTGTTTTAGTAAAAATTTAACTTATTTTAAGAAATTTTAACTTGATTCAAGGGTTTTTGTGATGGTTTTTGAGGAAGAGCATAGCTTCAGAGAGATGATGTTTAACGGTGCTTTTCGGAATATTCAATCGAACGGCAATTTCTTCCTGAATGATACCTTCCAGTTTATTCATTGTAAATATTTTCCTGCGTAAAGGAGGAATAATAAGTTTGACGCTTTTTTCAAGCTCGTAAAGGTGTTGTTCTTTTTTATTGACGGATTTTAATTCTTCGGGTGAGGGATCTGCATAATCACTAGCCATTTCTTCAAAGAAAGGCTGTCGATTGGTTGTACGGTAAAATTTGGAGATCTTCTGTTTGCAGGTATTGAAAATGATGCTTTCCGCATTTTCAGCAAGAAGTTTTTCCCGATATTCCCACAAATGGATATAGACCTCCTGCATCACATCCATCACATCGTCCCTATTCTCAATACTGCGGGAGATACAGGTAAAGATCTGATGATTGTAATGATAATAAAGTCCTTCAAAAGAACTTTTTTCAATGATATGCTTTTTGAAAAAAGTCACGGGAATGATTGGGTTAGTGCATCAAATTTAGGTCTTTTTTTAATAGAAAATTAATTAAGTATTACAAATAGATGAATAAATATCATTTATTACACAATATGGCATTATATTTTCCTTATGTATTAACTCATATATAGGCTTTCCGAAAGCCAAACGCTGCCTCTGAGTGCCAAGGACTGCCATATGCTCTGCCTGTATAGAAAGCCTTACTACTTTCATGATCCAATATAAACACCTATTGAAATATGGAACTGATCGCTGTACAAAGAACTGCCCTGGAAGAGCTGACGGGGCAGATGAAAACCTTACTCATCGTAACAAAGAATGCTGCAAAACCGTATGTTTCGATTTTCAGAACTGAAAAATGGCTGGATAATCAGGAGGTCTGCCTTGTGTTAGGGATTTCCAAAAGGACCTTACAGACCTATAAAAACAAAGGGCTCTTGCCCTGCTCGAAGCTCTGCCGCAAGAATTATTTTAAGTTATCGGATGTGCAGGCATTGTTACATAACCATCATAAAGAAAATCACAATGGAACTGCTGACAGGTGAATCTAAGGAAGTCCTTGCTCTTCAAAAGCTGATTGATGAGCTCAAAATGGATATTGAGCTGATATTGGAACATTACCGTCCTGTTATGAACGGGGAAATTTACCTTTCAGGGGAAGAGGTCTGTATGATGCTCCATATCAGTAAACGGACGTTACAGCAATACCGCGATGATAAGATTCTGCCTTATATTCAAGTCGGCGGAAAAATTATTTTTAAGCAGTCCGATCTGATCAGAATTTTAGAAGAGAATTATCACAAAAATTACCAGATACCCTAACATTTCTTTAACTTTAACTTCATATCGAAAATTGCTCCATGAAGTCCTCCCCAACAACTAACGAAAAGGATCTGCTGCTCAGGCTGCGGGATGGGGATCAGTATGCTTTTGAAGACTTGTACCGCACATACAGCAGACGTATTTTTATCAATACGCTCAAACTGGTAAAAGATGAGGATGAAGCGCAGGAGATTCTGCAGGATGTATTTATCAGGATTTGGAACTATCGAAAAAACATAGATCCCGATAAATCTTTTTCGTCCTATTTGTTTTCGATCGCTAACAATCTGGTCCGTGATTTTTTTCGCAAGGCTGCCCATGACCGAAGACTGCAGACGATACTTATTGCCAATGGTACGGAGCTTTATGACCATATTGAAAGCGCCTTATACCACAAGGAAACTACCGCTATCCTTCAATCAGCTATCGAGACACTGCCTGTTCAGCGTAAAACAATTTTCACTCTGTGTAGAATGGAAGGTAAAAGTTATGATGAAGTGGCCGCTTTGATGGGGATCACGGTTTCAACGGTGGGAAACCAGCTGGTCAAAGCGACACGCAGTGTAAAGCAATATTTCTATCTTTCCAGGCATTGTATTACGATCATCATAATGTGGCTTATGATGTAATGCTATATTAAATCATGAAAAAACTATTCGCATTGAAAAATATAGGGATTCAGCCTATCACTGATTTATACAGTGATAAAATCAATATTGCTTATACCGGAAAGCTTCTCCAATTGGGAGTTTTAATTGAGTTTAGGGGTGTTGTTTTTGAGAATGAACCTTATCTGCCGGAGGAAATATTGGTTTTCGCGAATATATGTGCCAATGGTATTATCCATTCCTATGTATTGTTTGTAAGCCATGAGGTTTTGGGGCCTTTACCTGTGTTCCGGGTCATTGCCGATGCCATTGAATTCATAGAGCAGTGTAAAGCCGGATCTGTTATTGAAGAACTGAAACAAGTAGCCACCTCATACTCAGCGATTGATAAGAGCTATGAAAACAAGGAGTACTATAAAAATGAACTATGGAAATATACCAGAGCATTGGGACTCATTAGAAAAAAAAGAGAGCAGGTAAACTGAATCTGATACAATAATTTTTCAAAATAAATGTCAATTTTTCTTTTTTGCTCTCGTACTATTTTAGGATGTACCACCTATAATAAAATTTGTTTCTTTGCATGATGGGACAATACACTCAATTACTTCAGTTAAAACCTTCGGAATTAGCCGGTCTAAAAAGGGAAGAATTATACATCCGGTTTTATCCGGCTGATGGGGCTGCGGGAGATCATCTCATAGATCTTGATAAAAGTTTGCCGGGAATTCAATTCCTTTTATCCGGGAATGTAGATTCTGAGAATCCTTATCAAAATCTGTTGAATGGTGAGATCATACCTCCATCGGAGGAAGAAGGAACAGGTGTGACCTATCATATACTAACTCCTGTAGAGATAGAAAAACTCGATCGGCTATTGCTCGCAATAGATGATTCCGACTTTCAGCAAAATTATGATCCCCTTGTTATGATGGCATCCAATGTATATCCTGATATCTGGGCAAACGGGAGAGAATCATATGATTATTTGTACACCCACTTCCGCGGGCTCAAAAGTTTCATTTCAAAGGCTGCTTATGACTCAAATGTGATTGTCGTAATGACAACATAGGTGTTTACAGTATTGCAGAGCCAAGCCGACAACTTACGCCCATAAAGATTACAATAATTTCAACTATTTTTTTGATTCCGGTAGTAGGATTCTTCCTGCCAAACGTACTCCTAATAAAACAACGTTTTGGAAAATCAGGATCACTTACTGCAATTACTGGAAAAGTATCGGGATAACAGCTGCTCACCCCGCGAGGTGAAGCAGTTGCTCGGGTATTTTCATAAAGACAGCGAAGAGCAGGATCAGCTCATGGAACTGGTGCTCAATCATCTGAAAGAAAAAAATTCCATTGAGGAATCGAATAAGAATTTCAATAGCAGGTTAGACCGTGCCTATCTCAATATTCAGCAGGAAATTACTGAGTCGGACGCAAGATCCAAAGCCACCCGTCGATTATGGAAGAAACTCCTGGCGGCTGCCACCATTACCATTGCTGTTGGCGTGTTGTCGCTGTACTATATCAACCGATACAATATCTATAATAATCGTCCCCTGCAAGCTCAGGATATTCAGCCCGGCGGTCATAAAGCAAGGCTGACACTAGCTGATGGGAGAAGCATTCAATTAAAAGATACTCAGTCAGGAATTATTGTCAGCGATAAAGGCATTTCTTATAATGATGGCACTGCTATTTCGGATCAAAAAATAAATGGATTGATATCCATCAGTACACCTAGAGGGGGTGAATATGAAGTCGTCTTATCGGACGGCTCCAAAGTTTGGCTCAACGCCGCTACCACATTACAGTATTCTGCGGACCTGAGAGAGCGGGGAAAGCGGAAAGTAATGCTGGTAGACGGCGAAGCCTACTTTGAAGTAGCCAAGGATAAAAAGCACCCCTTTATTGTGGTTACAAAAACTCAGAAGGTCGAAGTACTCGGAACTCACTTTAACTTGAGCAGCTATGCTGATCAGAAGCGTATTGTAACCACCCTTGAAGAGGGATCGGTAAAGGTCTCTTCATTGACGGAAGTAACTCATAAACAAAATTTCAACAAAGATCCGGCTTCAAAATCTCCGCATTCCCTGAATGAAGTTATTCTAAAACCCGGTCAGGAGTCCCTGTTTACTGATGGAAGACTTACTGTTAGAAAAGCTGATCTACAGAGCGCTTTGGCGTGGAAAGAAGGGCTGATCTATTTCAGGGATGCCCCGATTCAGGAGGTATTACGACAGGTAAGCCTTTGGTATACTATTGAAATTGAATATGAAGGAGTACCGACTAAGGAAGTCTTTAATGGCGGGATCAAACGGAGTTCTGATCTCTCGGCAGTGCTTCGTATTCTTGAACTGAGTAAGGTTCATTGCAGTCTCAAAAAAAAGAATAATAAAACAATCCTGACCATCTTGGAGGAAAAATAAATGTCCAATGTACCACCTTAAACCACAGAGCCTATGAAGTAATAGTTTTTTTGAATTTTTAGATTTAGTTAATGACGCCCACAAGATAAAAAAGCCGGAACATTCTTGAACAATGCTCCGGCAGATTGTGGGCTTTGTGAACCATCAGAGCAAACCGATTTATCAACCTATTGCAGGAGAATCTTCTAAATTTTCCCCTGCAATACAAAACCTACTCAAATTTATGATTTTTTTCTCAATCAGACGCTATGCCCGCCGGCATGGTTCTGCTGTTTATGGGTATCCTGTCCGGGATACCGGACAAATCAAACCTCTCAAAAAAATACCGATCAGCTTCCATTTAATGGTATTGCTGCTCTTTACGTGTCTTGTTGCTGCGGCAAAGGTAAATGCTCAAAACATCAACATAGAAGCAAAAGCTGTCCCTATTTATAAGATCTTCAAACAGATCGAAAAACAAAGCGGCTATTCGTTTTGGTATACGGGGGACGTCTTAAAAAGAAGCAGCCCCGTAACGATCAGCCTGCGTAATGCATCATTGCCATTAGCTTTGGAACAAATTTTCAAGAAACAACCTTTCACTTTTGAACTTGTCGGAGAAACCATTGTGATCAAAGAAAAATTGCCTGTCAAAGAAAATTCCGGGGAAAAAGAAAAACAAAAAAAACAAACCATTAACGGCACTGTAACCGATGAAAATGGCAAACCCTTGTCAGGTGCCACCATCAGGGTCAAAGGAACCGACAAAACGACCACTGCTAATAAGGAAGGAAAGTTTAGCCTTACCGATATAGAGGAAAATGCAGTACTCGTAGTGTCCTATATCGGTTATACTACGCAGGAGGTCAGCCTACAAAATGCCGAAAGAATCTTCCTTGCCAAATCCGAATCAAAGCTGGATGAAGTACAGGTCATCGCTTATGGTACGACGACCAAAAGATTAAATACGGGTTCTGTGGGAAGTATTTCGGGTGCTGATATTGCCAAACAGCCTGTAAGCAATCCCCTGGCAGCACTTTCGGGCAGAATCCCCGGACTGGTTGTTACGCAATCGACAGGAGTACCCGGCTCTTCATTCAACATTCAAATTAGGGGCAGAAATTCTATTGCTCAGGGTTCACAGCCCTTGATCCTGATCGACGGGATTCCTTTTGCCCCCGGTAATGAGGGTATTTCTTCTTTACCTTCGGCATTGACCAATGGATCGACAGGAACTTCACTGAGTCCTTTCAACAGCATCAACCCGAGTGATATTGAAAGTATGGAGATCTTAAAAGATGCCGATGCGACGGCTATTTATGGCTCCCGCGGAGCCAATGGGGTACTTCTGATCACCACGAGAAAGGGGAAATCAGGTAAGACACAGGTCAATGTCAATATCAATCAGGGTTTTACCGAGGCTGGCAGAACGATGGACCTAATGGACTTGCGGCAATATCTCAGTATGAGAAAGGAAGCCTTTGCAAATTCCAATAGTACCCCAACCATCTCCAATGCGCCTGATCTGATGGCATGGGATCAAAACCGATATACCGATTACAGAACAGAACTCATCGGCGGTACCGGAAAACTGACCAATGCCCAGCTTTCGATATCGGGTGGTTCTTCAGAGATCCAATATCTGATTGGCGGTTCCTTTTACCGTGAGACCTCCGTATTCCCTAATGCCATGCCCAATACCAGGGGAAGCGTGAATATGAATCTCAATCACGCCTCAAAAGACAATCGTTTCAGCTTGAATTTTTCAGGCAGCTTTACGGCGGGTGAGAACAAAACCGCGGGAACCGATCTGACCTACTATACCTTTTTAAGTCCCAATACCCCCGGTTTTTTTACCCCTGACGGTAAACTGAAATGGACAGAGAACGGAGCGCAGTATGAAAACCCTTACCGTTACCTGTTTGAGGGGTATAATGCCAAAACAAATAATCTGGTCAGCAGTGTAAATACCTCTTATAGGATTATTGACGGTTTAACATTGAAACTGGCTATGGGATACAATCGGCTTAATGGAAAAGAGACCAAACTCATGCCCATGAGTTCTCTATCCCCTGATCAGACTCAGATCAGCTCCTCACAATTTGCACTGAGTGAATACAGCAGTTGGAATATAGAGCCACAGGTACAGTATGTACGCACCTTGGGGCGGGGAAAGCTTGATGTATTGGGCGGGGCTACTTTTCATCAAAAGAATAGTTTGGGAAATTATATTTCCGTCAGCGGATTTACTACCGATGCACTCATGGAATCTATCGCTGCTGCAAGCACGATCAATACTGCTTCTAATGCGAAAAGTGAATATAAATACAATGCCGTATTTGCCAGAATCAATTACAATATCGATAACCGATATATCGTCAACCTGACCGCGAGACGTGATGGTTCAAGCCGTTTTGGACCCGGCAAGCAATTTGCCAATTTTGGAGCCGTCGGTTTGGCGTGGATCTTCACGGAAGAGAAATGGTTTCAGGATCAATTTCCACTGCTTAGTTTCGGAAAACTTCGTGCAAGCTATGGGATTACGGGTAATGATCAGATCGGTGACTATCAGTTTCTGGACAGCTGGCAGCCGGGCTCCCAGACTTATCAGGGAACAGGGACGCTTCGTCCTTCTGCATTGGCAAACCCGAATTATACCTGGGAAGAGAATAAAAAGCTGGAAGCAGCGGTAGATCTTGGTTTTTTAAAAGACAGACTGCTTTTTTCTGCCAATTATTACCGGAACAGAAGCTCCAATCAATTGGTGGCGTACCGCCTGCCTTATCTGACAGGGTTTGCATCGATCATCAGGAATTTCCCTGCAGTGGTTCAAAATGAAGGCTGGGAGTTTTCTCTCAGTGCAGATGTGGTAAAAAGCGGCATATTCAGCTGGACCATTTCTGCCAATGCCACCCTTCCTAAGAATACATTACTAAAATTCCCGGGGATTGAAACATCAACCTATGCTTCACTTTATAAAGTCGGAAGATCACTTGGCAGCCTTTACAATTATCACTACGAGGGTATCGATCCGGTCACGGGACTGTATCGGCTTACGGATGTGGACGGCAGCGGAAGCTACAATGCCGGTGATCTGATGATTAATGGAACACTTGATCCGAAAATCTACGGTGGACTCAATAATACCGTCAGGTATAAAGGTATTGAGCTGAGTGTATTTTTTGATTATAGGAAGCAGACCGGAAAAAATTTCTTGTATTCTATTTACAATCTTGCACGAATTCCGGGTATGATGATGAATCAGCCTTCTGTTTTGACAGACCGCCGGCAGAATACCAATACCACTGCTCAGTATGAAAAATACACCGCGGTGGCAGGAACAAATGTTGCGAATGTGGCGTATTCCGACCGTGTGTATAGTGATGCTTCTTTTGTGCGGTTACGGAATTTATCGCTGAGTTATTCACTGCCAAAAGCGGTGAGCTCGAAACTTTCCCTGAGTTCGGCAAGAGTCTATCTGCAGGGGCAGAACCTTTTTACATGGAGTGCCATGAATGGCTTAGATCCCGAAACACAAAATCTCTATTCACTGCCACCCCTAAAAGTTTACACTATTGGCTTACAGCTTAATCTATAATTTTATGAGAGCCTTATCTATTTTAGTCTTACTTGCATTTTTTTGCGCCTGTACAAAATTTGTAGAAATTGATGCACCGATTGGTAAGATCAGTTCTTCAACCGTATTTCAGGATGATGCTACAGCAACTTCTGCGGTATTGGGCATGTATGCCCGTCTGGTGGTCAGCAGTCCTGCCTTTTCCAACGGTGCTGCCACGATCTATCTGGGTACTGCTTCCGATGAACTTAATTACACGGGAACAACCTCCGATATGTCCGGTTTTTATACGAATACTTTACACGGTGGAAATTTAATTGTTTCCCGTGATTTCTGGCGCTATCCTTATGAGACCATTTATCAGGCCAATGCCTGTATTGAAGGGCTGCAGCGTTCTACAGCCGTTACCCAAAGCTTGAAGCCCCAGCTTTTAGGGGAAGCTTATTTTATCCGCGCCTTTTGCTATTACTATCTGAGCAGTCTCTTTGGAGATGTTCCGCTGGTCAAGACCACCAACTTTGAGATCAATGCAAAAGCGTTGAGAACTAAAAGTTCGGAGGTTATAATCTCCATGATCGAAGATCTGCAACAGGCAAGAAGTATGCTGTCCAAAACGTATCCTTCTTCCGGAAGATTACGGGTGAATTATTATACAGCTACTGCACTGCTCAACCGCATCTACCTGCGGGAGCAAAACTGGCAACTTGTGGAGCAGACCGCAAACGAGATCCTGAGTTCAACGGTATATTCACTGGAAACGGATCTTACCAAAACGTTCCTTATCGCAAGCAGTGAAGCTTTTTGGGAGCTGGCACTTCCTGATATGAGTACCTTTAACACCATTGAGGCGAGCCGCTTTATTCCCCTTGCGACAGTCGGTGTGATCCCTGCTTTTACCCTAACGGGCAGTCTGTACAATTCCTTTGAAGCGGGGGATCTTAGGAAGACCTATTGGATCGGATCAAAAACAGTAGGTGGTATCACTTATTTTTATCCGTATAAATATAAAGTACGGGGTGCTGCGGTAAAGACCGAGCATTGCATTGTTTTCAGACTGCCAGAGATCTATTTGAACAGAGCAGAAGCCCGTACCCATTTAAATGATCTGTCAGGAGCTTTACGTGATCTCAATACAATAAGATCCCGCGCCAATCCTGCATGGACTCCATTTGACAGTTCCGATATAAGCATCATACAGGCTGCGATCCAAAAAGAAAAAAGGATCGAATACTTTGCAGAATGGGGACACCGCTGGTTTGATCTCAAAAGAACAGGACAGCTTAATGAGGTTCTGACGCCTTTGAAAACAACATGGAAACCAACTGCCGCTTTATTTCCGATTCCTTCCTCTGAAATCTTAGTCAATCAAAATTTAACTCAAAATCCCGGATACTGACATGAAAAATAAAGTCAACCCATTAACCGTAATATACCTGATGGCATATTTACTGCTTATCAATCCTGTTTATTCACAGGAAATTAAACCACTGACGGTGGGCGATACCGTGCCCGATATGGTGTTAAAATCAGTCCTTAATTACAACAAAAGCTCTGCAAAACTATCTGATTTTGCAGGCAAAGCCATCATATTGGATTTTTGGTTTATCAGATGCGGCTCCTGCAGAGCAGCGATGCCTCACCTGGACAGTTTGCAGAAAGCTTTTAAAGATGACCTTCAGCTGCTTCTGGTCACCTGGGAAGATAAAAAAAAGGTAGAAGAATTTTTTGCCACGGATTTGGACGCCAAAAACCTGAAATTTGTAAACGTGGTCAATGACAGTCTACTGCGCAAAATTTTTCCTGCAAGAGGATTTCCTCATCAGGTCTGGATCGATAAGAATAATAGGATAATTGCTATTACCGACGGAACCAATACTTCTGCTGAGAATATCCAGAAGCTGATTGGTGCAAAAAAAATCGACCTCCCCGTTAAGGTGGACGAGATGGATTCCAAACTGCATCAGGGAACAGATCCGCTAATGACCTATCGATATTCCACTACCAAAGATAAGATCCTCAAATACTCCTATTTAAGTAAAAAAAGAATGGAATTTAGGGGTGGCAAAAGCTTGGAATTAGATACCCTGAATAAAATAGCCCGTGCGAGTTTTACAAATATAGATTTTCTACAGCTTTACGACGATGCCTATACTTCAAGTTTAGGTTCTGATGACCTGCATCGGCCAACGAGAATTATTAGAAAAGACACGAATTCTGTAAAAACCGAGGCAGATTACAAAACTTTTTCCAACGTTTTCTGTTATGATCTGATGTACAAAGATACCACGACACGGGGCTTTGGAAAATATATGATCAGAGATCTTGATGAACGCTTCGGGTTCAAAAGCCGTGAGGAAATAAAAAAAATACAATGTCTGGTTATCAGAGAAAAAGGGTCAGGGAAAGGATACCGCCAACCATTGAATGGGAATGAGAAAAAATTTATGGATATTCAAATGGTTGTGGGAAAAAAATTCAGAACTAACAGATCCTGGAAAGGCTTCTTAACATCAGCTGTAAACCGAAACAATCACATGCCCATTATTGTTGATCTGGATTTTAGCCAGCCGGTATCTTTTGAATTTACCTGGACTCCTGATGATGTAAAATCGATGTCCAAAGAATTGAAAAAATTCGGACTCGAAATGATCATTCAGAAAAGACCAAGAAAAGTCATCATTCTCGAAAATAAATAAGATAAAAGGGCTGGTCACTGACCAGCCCTCTGTTATTATGGTTGTCTTGTTGTATTGTCAACCTGAGGTCCGCTAGGCACCTCACTGCCAGGGCTACCAGAAATAGCGGAATACGCTCTGGCGCACATTGCTAAACCGGGAGTTCCACAATGATCATCCTGTATATTCGCTTTGGTATCCTGACCGAGGTAAGTCGATCCATCGAACCAATAATAAAGGGTAGCTTCTGTTTTTGTTTCTGCTTTTGTAAAGGCAAAAGCTGTAATTGTGCCGACAGCAATGAGTAGTGCTGCTACGGCAGTTTTTAGTGTGTTCATTTTAATTTTTTTTTTTGATTAATAAAAGGCAATAAGTTCATTCATTATTGTTATTGAAATTATTGCGAGTGAACAGACCGAAAAGGCACGGGCAATGGTGGATGCCTATGGTTTACTTTTACGATCTATGGCGGGTTGACGTAGAGTACCGGAGTTATTTCCTAAAGGATTCGTTGCGTCAGCTTGATCATAGATCTGCCGTTACCATCCTGCTCCGTGATCAGCTGAAAGTCCCGGAGTATTTTTCCTCATCCCTCATAAGTTGTGTTGAGGAGCATTCTTGAATCTTTGCTGTGTCCACCTGGTAAGGTGGTAGCCTTTACAGTAATCACACGGATATGCTCTTATCTGTACCGGTTTCCCCCTACGGTGCTTGATGCGTTTTCCTGTCAGTTTGTTGAGTACAGCATTCCTAAACAGATACATCAGGCTTCTTGCCTCCTCCACGGACGGCAAAGATCGTTTTCCTGTTGCGGCACATCTTGGATACATTGATTTTTAAAGATTTCAAAAGTTATTTTTAGGGGCTGCCGCGTAAAACATTACACCGGCAAAGTTTTTTTAATTTCTGCATGGTTTTTAGTTTTTTGAGTTTGAGAATAGCTGCAAAGAAATTGGCAGCAGCTACAGGACAAATGTATTGAGCCTGAGTAATATAAAACAATAGTCTGGTTCTAAGAGGTTGCGAAAAAACATCAGGACAGCCGTTGAAAGCCCATGAACAGGGCCGGTGTTTTTTCACGTCGGGTGCGTAATGACATCCAAAGGGTGTGAAATAACATGGAAATGGATATGAAATAACCTGAAATTTTTATCAATTAATGTTAAAAAAATCAGTGACTTTTGAAATATGTTCTTTTGTGACTACAAACTGATCCTGATGTTGATCTTCCAATAGATTAGAATACTTATTATTAAAGATGAGTTCCAGTGTGTTTCTTTTCAAACCAGGTCGGTAATCTTCTACAATACTAAAGTTAAGAACAACCGAGCGGTTGATCTGTATAAAGCTGCAGTCCTTGAACTGCTGTGCCAAAGACCCCAGGGTTTCTTTTACAGGATATTCTTCACCATTAACTGCAAAGAGTTTTACATGTTTCCTAAAACGGTAGAAGTACAGGATTTCCTGTCGGATATCAAATTGCAGGTACTGCCTACTGTGATCAATAGTTAATGTTTTAGTTTCAATATTTTCACTGTTCTGATCAATTTCTCCGATATACTCTATTGTGGGCTTGGGCTCTGTCAGCAGGATATAGTGTATAACATAATAGAGGTTCATAAAAACGATAAAGGCAACAATAACGGGAAAATCTATCAGTAAAAATCCATTGTCTATAATATTCTGTTCCAAGGTATGAAAGTAGATGGAAATGAGCATCAGATCAGCTGTGGCCGGCAGTATAACACCCAATAAAAACTGTAATAAGGAACGTTTGACAGGCTCGGATCTCCAGGGAGATCTTTTATCGAGCCATACCGTTATTATATGTACAGTGTATGTCAATAAAAATGATATGGCAAAGCTGATGGCTAATGCCACATAAAAGCCGGGTGAGGTGAAAGCCTTCACCAAATTAATGGACCGCCCGTGAAATAGAATGTAAAAAGAGGCTGCAAATGCACCGGTAATGCGTAGCTTTTTGTTATTGTAAGCTATGGTTTTCATGGTAAAATAGTTTTTATATTACACATTTGGGTGAAATATCTTAAGGAAGCCAATATACAAAAACTATTTTTTATTAACTTTGTGTTAATCAGCCTGATAAAACGAATAACTCTAAAATTTCAGAATATGTCATTATTTCCATTTTCTCCGGTGGGTGTTGAGGATATGCTCACTCAATTGTATTCTCTCCCGGATGCTGCTTTGTCCGTTCATGCAAAAGCGATCAAATTATCCTTCAAACAGTGGATGAAACATCGTTTCATTCTCAATGAAAACCAGCTTCGTTTTCTTGGAGGAATCAGTAATGAAGTTTCCGCATCGTACGGAGAGCAGTGTTCTTTCTGCTTTTTACACCGTCTGGATATAAAGCTTGTTTCTCCTTTGGAACCTGAAGTTCCGGGTTACGCAAAATGGATAGGCTCTGATAGTACCATATCGGTAAAAACTGATGGAACGGGAGAAAGTGTTATTTCCGGTGGACTTACTTTTACGGTCAGCTACCAATAAAAAACCTGACGGGATAGTAAATAAAGAAAACTGTTTGGGAAATCCAAACAGCTTTTCTATGAAGATATATTAAAGTTATTTTATCAAAATTACAAAAAATATTTTAACCCGATTGACAACCCGAGGGGGTAGCAATTTACAACTTTTATAAAAACCTGTTTCCTAAGAATTGCCATTCAATACATAATTACGGATTAACAGGTTCTGGTGGGATCATAAAATCAGTGACAACAAAAAAAAAACCGGGATATATGAAATATCCCGCGCCAAAAACCCGCAACGGTATTCGATAATTTTCCGAAAAGGAAGAATGGAGTGATGGGAAAAGGAAATATTAGCGAATGGTGTTGCACCGATTTCCCCGCACAGAGACGTCCACGAGCATCGGGAGTGGTTGTCTTTGTGCCGCCCGATATTTTTCGGGCTTTGAATTTTACACTTTTATGGGTTGGGAGCGAAAATCCTTCAGATTCAGGAAGAACCCCCTGTTTTCTGTCATTCCGTTGCGGAATAAATTCCAGAGTAAGGAACATCCCATTTGTGCCAGTGTAGCATTGATATATAAATCCTGCTTTTCAAGTGCTTCGGCAAGTGAACAGCTCGGTGTGTCGTCGTCGCTTTCGGACTCTCTGAGCAGGTCGCCAAATTCTTCGGTAATAAAAAGCAGATTTGATACTGTCTCGTATTTCTCGGAATTGGGCTGGTGAATATTTCCGATCGTTGAAAGAAGAACCTGACCAAAATCTTTGCCGTTTCCATAGTCCATTACATACTTTACTTTATGACGGTTGAACCTGTCATTACCGAGTTCTTTGAGCATTTCAGCGATTTCAAAACGTGATTTTACACTGTCCACACACGAAATAAACAGCGTGGCAGATGCGTGTTCGGGCAGTTTCCCTAAAGGAGTTCTTTCAAATTTAGCGGTTTCAGCCTTCCAATTGGTTCCGGAAAATCGATTGGCTCGGTTAATTATGGCAACTGATTTATACAAACCCACTTCACAGTCTGCAAAACGCTGTCTTCCTAAATTAGCCTGTGTCACAATATCATCGTCCCATAACCGGACAAACAGCCCTGCGTGTCCCAATTCAATTAAGCTGTGGTTCATTTCCATAAGTGCCGTTAACACCTTTGATCCTGTACCACCAGCTCCGAAAAGATTTATTTCAATCGGGTTGGTAGGGTTGATCAGGTAATTATCCGTAAAGTGGACTCTTGTTTTTTCTGTAGGGAGTATCCCATTTTCTATAGTGATCATGGCAATAGGTTTTTAAGGGTTTGGTTGTTGGTTAAGAGTATATCTTTCGGAAACGGCTCATCGGTATTGACGAGTTTTTTCCAAAGGCTTACACAATTTCCATTGACAGGATTGTGGTCTGCCATCAGGTGGCTGAAATAGGAATTGAAGAAATAGTTTTCCCATGCGGAGGTAAATTCGTCGAGTGATGCTGTTTTCTTTATCCTGACATCTACCGATCCCATACAAACTGCCCCATCATTATATACATTAAAGAATGGAGCATGATAAAGAACTGTTTTTTCTGTGGGTCTGGAATTGGTAGTAAGAGCATACACAAAAAGTCTGTTGCGATTGGCAACCCATAACATTGGAGGAACATTTGCCTTTCCATTAGGGATTTCCAATTTTTCGGCAAAGAACATTTCCCGCTTCATGGCTTTGGTATACCAAATGACCACACCATTATGGATGGGGTCAACCTGTAAAATATAACTGCTCATCACTCCCTGAGATTTAAGGAAAGACTGTTTTTCCTCCGTTATTTTTAAAGACTTTGCCAAGAGATTGGCTTCCCTTACGGTGAGTGGATGGGCATTAATGAGATTACCGTTTTTGTCCATGTCAAAATGTTCCACATATCCGTCTGCATTGGTTTTGTTGGTTTCATAGAACACAAGGGCAGATTTCGGATAGTATAAGGGTTCAAAATTTTCTGTAATGTTGGTTTGATTATTCATGGTGTTGGAATTTGTAGTTGTTTAACAGGTAAATAAGATCGTCCAATACCGTAAATAAGCGGTCTTCAAAATCAAGGCTGTTATTGGTTAATGGTTTGCCGTCAAAGCATTTTTTTACGATGGGTTCTTCTATGTCTCCGTATTCCCCGAATTCATTGTTGACCATTTCAAAAAGACTGTCGGACAGCCATCCTTTATTATCAGCATAAAAAGAAATATACTTTTCAATGGTGAGAATATTGTCATTTTCGTAGTCTTCATGTTCCCACTCGGTGGCTTTGGTATTTCTGAAAAACTTTTCTTCGGGGTATAGTTCATAGAGTTCAAGGGCTTTTTTAGCCACTTCAAAACATTCCCTGTCAAAATCGGTCTTGATTTTAAATTGGTGTAGACGGTCTTTCATGACTTCCAGATTTTTACGGCTGAATAATTTCTGTTCCATTCTCTCACCGATCCATTCTGCCTGTTGGAGTTCATTTTTATAAATATCGGTTTCTTCGGTCTCCTCGTCCTGTTCGAGCCAATCGGTAAGCATTTCATACTGCCAATAGAGATAGGTGTCTTCCTGCCTGTAGTACGGAATATCAGCAATGTGGTACAGATAGGCACAGACCGATAACAGCAGGTGGGCAGATTTCTTTTTGGTTTTGTCCTTTAGCATCAAAAAAAGAGGAATCATCGGGATATAATACAGGGTGGAACTCGTGCTGTATCGTTCCTCACTGATAAGATACGTTTTCGTACCCTCCTGTATTAGTTTGAGACTGTCCCAATGAGTGGCTTTATTTTTGAGTTTCTGCTGAATATCAGACAGGGAAAGGGCAATATTATAGGGATATTCAAAATCCTGTATCGGCATCGGTTCAATCCCGTAATGCTTAGAAAGTCTGGAAAGGGACTTATAAAAATCCCTTTCCATTTTTTGTGATTTCTTACCAGCCTGTACGGACTGCTGAGTTTTCAGTCTCGGTAGAAACGTGGTTTTTAGAAAACCATCGGGAGCTGGCTCAGGGGAACAGACTTTCGTTTGTCTTTTTGGATTTCTCCTGCGTCTTTGGGCTGTTTCATCCAATGGACGAACTCCGTTAACTGCCGATGCAGTTTTCTTTGCTGTTTTTCTTCGGGTGTTTGTACTATCCCCGCTATAATAGGTCGTTGCATAATTCATTTTTTTAATTTTTAGATTTATCCTTATCCTTTTGTTCCCATGACACTCTCGAAATGATATTCTACGGTATCATCTTTGATTTTTGGGGCTGATATTTTGGCGGTGGTTAGTATGGAATAAGTATTGGAGTAAAAGTTCAATACGGCTTCTACGCTCCATTTTGGTTCAGGGTCGGTCAGTTTAATGTCCTGACCTTTATCTTTGAACAGGAATACTCTTTCTAATTGGGTGGCTAATAACATGATTTTTGATTTTTGGGGTTTAACATTTATGTACCTGTTTATTGAACTATTCATTGAAAAGGCTTGGTGCAAAATGATGCTCATAGACGGACTGTTTTTTGCGGATTTGTTCGGCATATTCGGGGTATTCCGAACCCTTTGGAAGTGCTGTCCATGCTTCCTTGAACTTGCCTTCCTTCTCCAATTGCTCTGCTTTTTGCAGGGCTTCATTGTATTTTTTGTCTTTGGCTTCTTTTTCTTTTTTCTCCTTATCGGCTTTTTCCTTTTCCATTGCCGAATGCTTTTTGGTTTCCTCCAACTGTTTCATAAAGGCTTCCATACTGACCATAAGCCCTGAAGCAGACTGCAGGGGCGCAGTAATATTTTCAAAAAAACCGTTATCAAGTTCTTCGGGTGTTCCCCGAAGGGTTAAAGGGGGTATGAGATGTTTGGCATCATCCCCGCACTGCTCGTTTTGGAGCAATATGGATACAATCCAATTGTTTTCTGTGCCCTGTCCGATGGTGATTTGCAGATCACCTGTTATATTCATTTGGGCGATTTGATTAAAAAAATACGTGTTCATGGTATTAAAATTTTAAGGTGTTGGATGCTGTTAATTTTATAAGCCAATCGGCATGTTCACCATTGGCTGTAAACAGGTAGTCATTGTCTTCAATAGTTTCCTGTACTGCCTTGTCACAGATCAGGTATTCGTAAGAATTTCTAAGATTCTCATACAAATAAGTGTTGAGTATTTTCATACTCTGCTCTGCCCAATCTTCTAACTTTTCGAGTTCCTGTTCTATGTTGGGGTACGTTTTAGAGTGGTTGGTCAGCTCATTTTTGGAATGATATTTTACCCAATAGCCTTTGTTTGGCGCTTCCGTCCATATAGAGATTTCAATGTCTCCGCTTTCGATAAGATTTAGCATTCGTTTACCGAATGAGAAAGGTGGAAAATTTAGTTTTAAGGTTGGAGCGTGTTTTCTCCAAGATTCTTGTGTAATTCCTTTGGTAAATTGTTGAATATCAACCTTTGATGCAAAGGTGCTTCCGTCTCCCTGCGACCAAAATCCACTAAAGAAAATCTCCTGCGGGCTTGTCGTGATTCCTAACAGTGAGCAGATACTCACAAAATCATCGTACTCGGTCTCCCACCAATCATGATGGGTGTTACAATACCGAAAACGTTCCAATACTTTTTCCCGCACTTCCTTTTCAAGCTCTGAAAAGGGGTATAATTTGACGTTTATTGTTTTCATTTTTTCTTAATTTTTAATAGAGGTTTATTACCGTTTCGATCATAATTGACCTTATAACCGCCTGTTTCAATGATGCTTTCTAAGAGATTTCTAGCCTGACAGGCATCCCAATCATCCTCTTTGGTCATATCCAGATAATGAAGCCTTTCAAAATCCTTTACCATTCGGGCAATGATGCTCAGTGCCCGATATTCCGTTGTATCTGCCAGATTGCTCATGATGTCTGTTTAGATTTAAGTTGTCGTAATTTCTCGTAGAAGTCCGTCCAATAGAGATTCATCCTCTTATCGAAGTCGGTAAACCGCTTGTCTTCGTGCCTGTAGTCCTTATATTCTTCTGCCATTTCGATGGCTTCGTCCAGATTGGTTACCACAATCGTGTGACCATTGATGTCAATGAGTTTCATACGTGTGGTTTTAATGGTTAATGGCAGTTTTTACACGACTATTTTGGTCTACAAATTTTTCAATAAGAAGCTTTGCTTTATGATTGATTCTGTCGACATATTTTAGGGCTTCTTTCTTGGTTTTACAGATACCTCCGTTGACTTTCCATGTTACTTTTGTTTTATGGACAAGTGAAGGAGTTTTATAGGCATCATAGATTGTCCACAAAATCTCTTCGTCCCGCTTTACCTGTAATACTTCAAGGTATTCTATGCCTTTCCCTGTTTCTCCGTAATGAGTAGACAGGAATAAATTTCCGTTCCGGTCTAAAATTTGAAATTTGACAAAATCGCTGTCATTCAAAATAATATTGAATAGATCATTGATAACAAGATGTTCATTGAGTGTAACGAGCTCTTCATATTTTTTGTAGGTGATAATTCCGATTTTCATATTTTCTGTTTTTTAGTGTTTAATATCTTTTCTATTTAAATGGTCAATGATTTTTTGAATGGAAAATTCTTTTGTCCAATATTCATCGTCCTGTAGGCGATGTGTGGAGTAACTAGCCCAACCGTTTTTTTGAATTTCAAGCATATTACCAAAGCGCCTATTTTCATTGTTGGATAAGAATTTTATATCCTTTTTGCTAGGTATCACAAATGACCAATGCTGATCTCCGAGCAAATCCATAGAATCAATATTGCTATCATCTTTATAGAAATACACTGTTGCGAAATAGTCCATCGTAGAAAGATCATTTTTAGTTATTGAAAAGGGGATTATCGCATTCAAGCGGGTTTGCATTTCTTCTTTCCAATTTTCAGTTATCTGAACTATTGCATAATTGCAATCGTACAGCTCGCTATCGGTTTTTGCCTGTAGCATCAAGTATTCTGTTGGTTTTTCTGATAATTTCATGATGGTGGATTTTGATTGTTATTCATTAAACCTGTTATTTTGCGCTCCAACATCATTTCCAATAGATCGTTCTGGCTTTCGTAGGTTTCACCCTCGAAGTGATATTGGTCCGTATTTTCATCAAAATGGATTTTCTGAAAATCTTTAGCTTCCAAATAGATATGCTCAAAAATGCCCTCGATATAAGTCGCCTTCCCATATCTTCCGTTGGCTAATTCTTCGTATTGGCATTCAAAATGACAATCGTATTCATTAGCGATTTCGGCAAGACGGTTAATATTCGGTCTGTATTTGGTTTGATAAGTGAGGGTATCACATTCATCCCAACATATATCAAAGAAGTAACCTTCATCGGCTTTTATCCAATCGGGTAACTGCCCCTTTTTCTCCTGCTTTTCTTTTTCAGCCATTAATACAAACAGCTCTTTTATTTGTAAAATCAAAAGGTATTCACCTTCAAACAGTACGTTGTTGTAGCACCAATCAGCCATGATTATTTAATTTGTGGAGTTGTTACAATAAATGGATCTATCCCAAAAAGCAGGTGTATCGCCAGTCTTAACCGTTGATTGCAGTCCTCTGTCAATGAATATTCAATAAGGCAGTTGATTGTAAACAGGGCATCATATCCATCAAATAATTGATGAGCAAAGAGTCGGTGGTTTCTCTGAAATTTTTTACCGCATTTTTTTACGGCTTTTTCGATATTCCGAACGAGATCGAACCACAAACCACTTGTTACCAAACTCTGTTTCCATTGGCTTTTAATCAGTTCTTCGTTTTTCAAAAACCGCTGTGTTTCCTGTTCTATAAAAAGGGTGATATTGGGAATCTCTTCGGGTAATAAATCCGCAATCATTCTTCCTTTTTCTACGTTGTATAATCGATGTAATGTTTTCATATCGTTGTTGTATTGAGGTTTATCCTATTTTTTGATGTTAATTTTTTTCATTTTGATAATGGCACTTTCAGGGCATCCTTCAATTGCCATGATTTGGTCTTTTGCTCCCTGCTCACCACTGAGCGATACGACTGTCAGGCTCATATTGCCCTTATTGTGAGTAAGGGTTACGGTATAAATTTCTATGGTCATGAGATTTAATTTTTTAAAGGCAACCACCTTGTCAGGGCGGTCGCCTGTAGGTTGATTAATTAAGGTTGAATATTTCTGCGCCCTCTGTGGCGAAGGCTGTACATAGTTCAAATGCTTTCTGCGATTTGAGTTGCGCTGTTCCACCCATGACAATGGATTGCAATTTGGCTTCATCATCTTTATAGGTACGGACATTCTGGTAGTAGCCTGTCACCGCATTATAGGCTCCGAACAATGTCCCTTTGGTCGAGTCCATTTGTTGGGTGTCGCTTATCATAGCATAGGCAAAAGCATCTTCTACGGTGTTTTTAAATACGGTTGAAATTTCGTCTTCATTACCTTTTTGCAGGTGTTGCAGGGTTTCTTTATTAGGGCATAGGGCTAACTGAATGAGTTTTTTTACTTCTTGGTCGTTGACCTTAACTTTTGCCCACTCGTTAAAAATACCTTCTAACTGTGTACTGAACTTGTTAGCCAAGCCCATTACTTTATGGGCATCATCGAGACGTTGTTTTGCTCCCGAAGTATGACGGATGCGTACGACATTACTCATATTACGGAGTGAAGCGTTAAGGGTATTCTGGCAGACAATGCGGATAGGGGTAAATGCTGCGGTAATACTTCCGCTACCATCGTGTGAGGTGGTCAGGAAAATGTACTTTTCTACGATGTCGTCACCATTACCAATACGGATATAATCAGGCAGTTTGGCGGTGATAAAAATACGTTCTCCATCACCTAAAGCTCCTGCCGTCTCGTACAGGATTCCGTCACCACCGCCTACAATAGAGTCAAAGAAAGAAAAGGCTTCACGGTTCTGTACGATCTGGTAGTCTTTGCCTACTACGCCGAGTACTGCATTGTTATCGTTTCGGATATTGGCGAAATAATCCGGAACACGCAGTTCACTGTCTGCTATCTCAATACCCTGCGAAGTTTCGATAATGCCCGAACCTTTAGTATAGAGCGGGGTTTTGATGACTTCATAATCTAATCCTGCGTGTACAATGGCTTCGGCACTTGTCGGGTAGTCTTCTACGATCTGCCCCAGATTGTGCCAGGCTTTTTCCTTTACGCTGAAAAATGAATATTTGCCTGTTCTGTTGTTGAAATTTAAGTTATGTGCCATGATATTAAATATTTAGAGTTAAAAATTTGATAGAATTGATAGATTGAATTTGATTGTAATGACCGCTGTTAAAATGGGAGGTCGCCCTCTGCTCCCATATTGTTAAACTCGTTGTCCTGCGGGGTTGGGGTATATTCTGAAGCTTGTGAGGTTTCAGGTGTTTCTGCGTTTTTACCGCCACCCCCTCCGTGGAGTTTGATTTGGGAGGTGTGGAAGTTGAGCCCTGCGTGGGGTTGTCCGTCACTGCCTTGCCACGCTCGTGCGTACACTCGTCCCGACAGCTCTACGAGTGTCCCTTTGGTGAGTATTTTTGCGATATTGGGGCTTATCCAATAGGCGCAGTCGAAATAGGTGGTCTGCTTTACACGCTCGCCCTGCTTGTTTTTGTAGCTCTCGTTGGTGGCTACTGAGAAGTTTACCACTTGTTTGTCCTGTAACACTGTGCGTACCTGCGCATCGCTTGTTAATCTTCCGATGATGTTCATGATTTTTGATTTTTAGGGTTTGAGATTTGATTTTTTTTCTGATTTATTCGGTAATGAGAGGAGGTGCTGTTTCGTTTCACTCTAAGTCCATTTCTACTATTATTTTCCATTTCTGACATTTTTTTTATTCGTTTAAAGAGCCGGAGTATGCTTTGTTTCGTTTCATGAGCATAAAAGGTTAGTGTTCAGCAGATGCAATTTTTTGGACAATAAATACGACCCGCATGGGTGGAGATTTTTGGTCAAATCCGCAGGACAACGAAATTTCAGCTGCGGTTAAAACACGGAGATACCTTTGCTCTTGAAACGGAACAAAACAGCAGACCCGGTTCTTTGAATAAAAAAGATGGGAAGCAATGGCAATGTCCATTAGGTAAATGGTCCTATGTGATCGAAACAGCCCTCTCATTCCGAAATTTTTTTTTAGTGGTTGAAGAGAATGTATGTGATATACAGAGAAGAGTTTTTCTAAAAGGAACTGGGCTGTAAAAGTCTATTTAAAGAAAAAAAGAAGCATTACTACCAAATTGCCTTGGTGAAAGAAATGACATTTTTTTATGAAAGTTGGATGTTGCACCGCTCGGTGCTGTAGCAGGTGATAAGACAATCACTGGGAGCAAAAAGAGACGTTCTATTCTCATTGCAGCAATAAAGAATTGAAAAAAGATCTCCACTTCTATTTTAATACGACAGGTTTTGGCGCTATGCGGGTATAGCTTTGCCATATGATATAACGTATTGAACAACAATATACATGTGTTAACAAAAATTAATGAAAATATGGGGTTTTTACGGATGATGTATTCTAATTATTAATAATATTTTTAACCAGTCAAATACACAAGCTTATGAAAAAAAATTATTTCTGTGCTTTAACCTTATGCACAGTCCTGGGATCAGCTCAGGAAGTGGTATGGCAGAAAGAAATCAAGTCAACAACGCAAGACTTTTTAAGCCAGGTCACCACAACAATCGATCAGCAATACCTGATCACGGGAAGCTCTATTCAGAGCGAAAAATTACAACAAGCCAGTAAGCAGAACAATGGTTTCGATTTCAAATTGATCAAACTCAACCAACAGGGAGAGCTGGTCTTTGAGAAATACTTTTCCGGGCAGAACCATGATTATTTATCCGCAACCGTTACTCCTATGTTTGAATCGCACTTAGTAAATAATAAATTTACTAATAAAAAGTGAAGGATCGTGAGAGCAGAAGCGTAACTTAACAACTCCCAAAGTATGTACATGAGTAGATATTGCCTCACGTTCTTTTCCTTTTTGAGTCTGAACAGAATGTAAGAAATATGGCATAGCTATATATTCAGAATATCCACCCAGGAGAAAAGACGAAGGAAGGTTATTCACTTATTTAATTAAACAAATAAAAAAAAGTGATGACAATTTTAAAACAGGTAGCAGGCATTGACGTAGCTCAAAAGGAACTGGTAGTATCCCTAGGACGTATGGATCAGGAATTAACTTTAGAGATCTTTGACTACAAGGTATTTCCAAACAACCCAAAAGGATTTAAAGCTTTAACCCAGTGGGCTGAAAAGCAGGTTAAAAATGATGTAAAGATCCATTATGTAATGGAAGCTACCGGTGTTTACCATGAATCATTAGCCTATTTTCTGACCGACAATGGCTCAGAAGTAAGCATTGTTCTACCCAACAAGATCAGCAATTTTTTCAGGACACTTGATGTAAATACGGTTACCGACAAAACAGCATCACAAGCCATTACCCGCTTTGGACTGGAAAGGAAACTGGAAGTATGGCAAAAGCCAAAAAAGATATTCAGAGACCTGAAGCAGCTAACCCGTGAAAGGGGGCAGCTGATTGCAGATAGAACGGTGTTAAAGAACCAGTTGCATGCGGAAAATGCAGAAGCTTTTCCCAATCAAAGCAGTATCAACAGGACCAATAAACGTATCAGGTTAATCGATAAACAAGATCTGGAAATTAAAGCAGAGATAGGGGCTCTTGTCAAAAAGGATACGGAATTGGTTAAAAAGATTAATATGATAACTACTATACCGGGAGTAGGAAAATTAACCGCAGTAATAGCCCTGGCAGAGACAAATGGTTTTGAACTGATTAAAAGCAAGAAGCAGTTGGTCAGTTACAGCGGGCTGGATGTCAAGCTCAAAGATTCCGGCACCTCGGTAAAAGGGACACCAAGAATATCCAAGAAAGGAAACAGGCATCTTAGAAAAGCGATGCATATGCCGGCTTTATCTGCAATGAGATTTAATGATCAGCATAAAGCATTATTTGTCCGTCTGGTTTCGAAACATGGCATAAAAATGAAAGCCGCAGTAGCGGTACAAAGGAAAATATTGGAACTGATTTATGTGATCTTTAAAACAGATAAGCCATTTGATAAAGATTACATGCCGTCAAACGTGCCAAAAGAGGTAGCAGTGATACAAAAGTTAGAGCAGCCATTACGAAAATGAAACTGCCCTAATGAGGCTAACATAAAGCCGCCTTGAATAAAACAAAATTAAAAAATATTTGGAATTCAACACAGAATCTACTCAGGATGGAGGTTTTTTACTTGCTGGAACGTCTTATTCCGGAAAAGGATTAGATAAGAAAGAGGATTCTAAGGGAGGGTCAGATTTATGGCTCGTAAGGGTTAATCCGTTTGGGGAGGAACTGTGGCAGAAAACATTAGGAACTGCCGCAGACGAAGAAGCCAGAGCAGCCATTCAAACCACCGATTTAGGATTCTTCGTTGCAGGTAACGTGCAAAACGCTGCAAAAGGTTACGGTTCAAAAGATGTTTTAATTACCAAATTAGACAAAGACGGAAAAGAATTATCCCATCTTATTTTAGGCGGAAAAGGTTTAGATGAAGTGGAGAAGATGATTCCAACAAAAGACGGTGGCGCACTACTCGGAATCTACTCAAGAAGTAATGCCGGAGGGACAAAGAAAACAGAAAATTATGGAGAAGGAGATTTTTGGGTGGTAAAACTTTCTAAGGATAATAAAGTGGAATTTGAAAAGAACTTCGGAGGTAAAGCAGATGATCATTTGAGAACCCTGGCATTAACTTCAAGTGGTTTCATTATTGGTGGAGAATCCAGATCAGAAAGATCAGGAAATAAAATGGTAGGAATAGAAGAAGGAACAGACCTTTGGTTAGTTGCCCTTGATGACAAAGGAAATGAAAGGTGGCAGAAGTCCTACAACTTTGGAAACCGTGATATTCTGATGGGCATGAGCGTTTTACATTCAGCAGATGACAACTCTACCAAAGGAATTTTACTGGGGGGATATACTCCTTCCGAGGGCAGAGTGAAGGCAGAGGATAATACTTTTTGGCTACTCTATATTAACCAGTTAGGGAACGAAGCATGGAGAAAATATATTACGGGAGAATCCAGACAAAAAGAAGAGCGACTTTCAGATTTGAAACTGAACAGAGATGGTTCTATTGTTCTGGCCGGAACCAGTGCAGAAGAACTGGGTAAAGAAAACTGGAAGATCATAAAACTGGGCGACAAGCAGGTTGATCAACTCATTGAAAAATATGACATCAAGATCTATCCCAATCCAGTATCTGATTATGCTTACGTAGAAATAGGATTCAACGACTTCAAAGAGGCTGATATTCTATTGTATGACATGTCTGGAAGACAGCTCCAAAGTATAAAAACAAAGAACAAAGTGACTAAAATCAATACGCAAGCCCTTGTTCAGGGAGCATACGTAGTAACGATCAAAACTGATACGAATAAAACGGCGAATGCTAAACTAATTAAGAAATAAAAACACAATGAAAAGAAAAATTATTACTATCCTTTTTCTTGCAGCTATGATTTCTGTTGCAGGTCAAGGTGGGGGGCCTTCAGGCCCGCAAATAACGGGAGGTAACCCTTCCACCTTACCTAAAATATTCCCTTCTTCCCCTGAAGCATTTAAATTAGGCAGTTATGGGAATATACCAGTAAGTCTTTTTACAGGTACGGCTAACGTTAATATACCTTTGACAAATTACGAGGCCGGAAATCTTAGCCTTCCTGTGGCGCTGAGCTATGGGTCGAATGGAATTAAAATCGATGACATGAACGGGTCCACCGGACTCGGTTGGAATATGATCACAGCTGGTGTGATTACAAGGACTATCAGGGATCTTCCTGATGAAGAAAATGTAAATATATCTTTCCCTTCTGATATTGAGAACTTAGGTACACGCCATCCTGTAGTTATGCAGTACTTCCAGAATGCTTCCAATGATCTGGTTGATTCGGAGCAGGATCTATATATGGCTAATTTTAACGGGCACAGCATTAAGTTTGTATTCGACAGAAGAGGAATGCCTATCGTTTATTCCCAGAAAGATGTCATTGTTGAAGGGCAAAGTGGTGGCAATTCTTTCACCATTACGATGGATGATGGGATTAAATATTATTTTACAGATAAGGAAACTACAGAGAACAGGACTTCAGGAGATGGACATTCACTTTTATCTAATAATATCACTGCCTGGTATCTTACCAAAATAGAAGATCCGGCAAGTGGGGAACAGATTATTATTGAGAATCAGAATGCAGGATATTCTACCACCTTGACTAATTCTCAAATGATGCGATATACCATAGGGCCAGCACAACCTTCAGTGTGTGGAGGCTCCGCATTTTCTCTCCCACCAGTAGTTGGTGGACTAATCAGTCATTTACAAGCCGTGGGTGGAAAACAAATCAAAAGGATTTATAGCAATAATCCAAATTATGGAGAAATTACCTTTGAATATACGACATCAACAGGAGATCAAGATTATCAGAAGCTTAGTAAGATTATCAGAAAATTAAATTCTGTGACTATTAATGACATAAATCTGAGCTATTCGCTTACTGCCAATAAAAGGCTGTTTTTAAACAGTATTAGTGATAACATATCAAAAGCAGTTCATTCTTTTGAATATATAAATCCTGAAGAGCTTCCGGCAAGGCTTTCCTTTGCCAGAGATACAGGAGGCTACTATAATGGTATGTTAACCAACACCAATCTTATTCCTCAGTTTTCAATACCATCAATATCTTACACTGGTGCAGCTCAGGGGGTAGTTCCTGCTAAATCACAGGTTGGAATGCTAAAAAAAATAATTTATCCAACCAAAGGAAATACGGAATTTTCATATGAAAATCATACCCAAAAACAAGATAAACTTATTACGCCAGGTCAAAGCAGTGGAGTTTCAATAGGTGCAGAGAGTACCGATATTGATGCCACAAATCCTCATATAACAAAATCAGAAACTTTTACTTCTATACTGGATGAAGAAACTATGCTTGGTGGATCGGCATCTTTCAATGTCACAAAATGTGATCCCAATTTACAGGTAACAGGGAAACATAGAGCTGCTGTTAAACTTACAAAACCCAATGGAGAGCTTATTCCTTTTTATATTAAAAATCCAGGTGGATCAACAACTACAATAGGGACTACGTTTGTTTTACCTCTGAATGGAAATACATTTTATGCGCAGATTCCCAAAAATCAGTTACTAAAACTTTCAATTACCACTTCTTTTGAGTGTACAAGATCATCTATAGCCGCTAGTTACACGACGGCTGAACCTGTTTATGGATACGTCCAGACTGATATTCAAGGGGTAAGAATCAGTAAAATTGTAGATAATTCGGAAAACGGTGTTGCTACAACCCGCCGGTTTGTTTATAAAGATATTGGAGAATCATTTTCAAATGCAATAGTGGTTAGAGAGCCTGTTTTTACAGAGGGATTAAATAAAACAAGAACCTGTGTCCAGAACTCGCTACCAGGGAGTACCGGAGGGTCTATCCCCTGGGGAGTTGAAAGATTTACTTATTGCGCGCTCACTTCTTCCAATATCAACCAACTTAATGCCACGCACCCCAATCTTTTTTATAAAACAGTGCAGGAAATTATCGATGGTAAATCGACGATCGTACATCAGTATTCTACCGAAACTGATTATTTCGGGAAGATTTTGCGGGGAGCAGATATAAAATCGGCACCCTGGACCAACTTTGGATGGAGCAACGGGAATGAGATTCTAACCAAGTATCTGGATAGTGGAAATAATATCGTAAGAACGCTGGAGATGAATTACGAAGAGGACACAACAAGAAAATTCCAGGTAGACGGCTTTGCCATCAGAAAGAACTACGATGTTCCGGTATCAATGAATGTTACCCAGACCTGTACGGCTGCAAAGATTAATGCAACGTACGAACAAACTTATTGTACCACAAATCATAATCATTTCAGAAAGTCTGTAGACGGCTATAAAAACTGCTATACACCTGGAGCTAATAATGTAACATTAGTTTACAAACATCAATGCTATGGTAAAAACGTTGGTGACATTATTACTTTTGATGATCAATTGGACAATCTTGATATTGTACAATACAAAAATATTTCCCATTTCGAGTACCTAAAGTCCCAGAAAACTACAGATTATCTGAATGGAACTGCGATGAAAACAGAAACTCAGTATTTCTATAATAATCCAAAACATACTCAGCTGACGAGCCAGAAAACTATTTTTCCGGATCTGTCCACAGCAGAAAAAACGTATCAGTATGCCCATGAGAAAAGCAACCAGCTGATGATTGATAGAAATATGGTAGGCATTCCACTGGAAACAAAGACGCAGCAAACTGTAGATAATATAGCCAAAGTAACCTCCCGTGAGGAAACTATTTATCCACCTGCTCTGCCTCATGCAATCACCGGAAATTTAGTACTTCCTCTGTCTGAATATTCTTATGATACTCTGAACCCAACTGTTTCCTCTAAGGAGGTATCTTATGAAAAATACGATGAAAAAGGAAATATTCTGCAATACAGAGAGAAAGACGGTACTCCTGTAAGTATTGTCTGGGGATATAACAAAACCAGACCGATTGCCAAAGTTGTAGGCTCTACCTATAGTCAAATCGAAGGAATGATCAGTACTATCGTAGCGAAATCCAATGAAGATGCCACTGATCCTACTAAAGAAGCAGAACTCTTATTGGCTCTTGATGCCTTCCAGCCTGTGGGGATGGTAACCAAATATACCTACGATCCTTTGGTGGGAGTAACCACCATTACACCACCATCAGGAATAAGAGAGCTGTATGTCTATGACACTGCTAACCGATTGAAACAGGTTCAGATAAGGGAAAGAGACAACGCCGGAAACTACAGCTTCAAGGTGGTGAAAGAATTCAAGTATAACTATAAGCAGTAAACACCAATGAAAAAAATAAAACTATTAGGTCTGCTGTTTACAGCCATGGTGACCTATGCACAAAGTACAACAGAAAACTTTATACAGTCCAAAACCTGCCTAAGCGGTGACTGCAGTAAAAAAATAGAGACGGTAACCTATATCGATGGGTTGGGAAGACCTAAACAGATTGTTAGTGTAAAAGCTACCACTACAGGGAAAGACCTGGTTACCCCCATTACCTATGATGCTTTTGGAAGACAGGCGAAGGATATTCTTCCTGTTCCGGCTAATACCCTCAATTCTGCTATCCATACAGGAATTGTGAATGAAAGTACAGCTAATTCTTATTATGGTGCGGCCAATGCCTACACGGAAAAAGAAATTGAAAACTCTCCATTAGACAGAGTATTACAGCTGGCTCAGCCGGGTGATCCGTGGAAGATGGGAGGTGGACATACCCAAAAGTATAAATATGAAGTAAACCAGGGCTCAGAGGTAAAGAAATTTATCACGAGTACAACTACAGCTACCGCTGGAACAGATAACAAAACAATTTCCACTGTATCCATAGCACCGGGAAGTGGCTTTTACGATGCGGGGATTCTGTACAAAAATACCGTAACCGATGAAGACGGGACTCCGGTCGTTCAGTTTCAGAATGGACGTGGTGAGACGGTACTGGTACGTAGAACCGATGGATCACAGAACATTGACACCTATTATGTCTACAACGAATATGGGCAAAAAGCATTTGTAATTCCCGCTCTGGCTCTAAAGAAGATAGAACAGAATAACAATGTTATTTCTGCGGATATTTTGAACAGCCTGTGCTACCAGTATCGATATGATGGACTGGGCAGACAGGTGGAGAAAAGGTTACCAGGAAGGGATGATTGGGAATCTGTGGTGTATGATGCTGCAGACCGCCCGGTTCTTACCCAGGATGTGAACCTGAAAAATAAAGGGCAATGGCTGCTGACCAAGTATGATGCCTTTGGCCGTGTTGCCTATACCGGGCTTATCTCTGGAGGAAGCCGGGCAGATCTACAGGGACAGATTAGTAATCTTGTTATTAGCGAAACACCTACTGCTACAGGCTTTAGCAAAAATGGGATTATGGTGTATTACACCAATACTCTTTTTACTAATTTTCAGACTCTTCTTTCAGTTAATTACTATGACTCTTATCCAAGGGATACCAAGGAGTTTCCTCCTGCGAAAATCCTCGATCAATATGTAGTTAACGAAGACAAGTCACTTAACGGAGGGGCTAATACCCAAGGTCTGCCAACAGCTTCTTATGTAAAGAATATTGAGGATGACAACTGGACGAAAACCTATTTCTATTATAATACCAAAGGGGGAAAGATTGCTGAGAAAAGCTGGAACCATTTAGGGGGGTACACCAAAAAGGAATTTAAGCTTGATTTTTCCGGGGCAGTAGATGAAAGCTATACCTATCACAAAAGATTGGATGCCAGCACAGAAGTTGCCCTCAAAGAAAGGTTTGTGTATGATGATCAGAAAAGACTGCTGAAGCATTATCATAAGGTGAACAACCAAACAGAAGAACTGCTGGCAGAAAACACCTACAATGATCTGGGACAGCTTACCAATAAAAAGACAGGCAATACCACGGGTACGCCTTTGCAGTCTATAGACCAAACCTACAATATCAGAGGCTGGCTTACGAAAGTAAATGATCCTGCCAACTTGAACGGAAAGCTTTTCGCTTATGAACTTAAATATCACAATCCTGCTTATTCTGAAGTTTCTACAGGAAAATACAATGGGAATATTGCAGAAATGGACTGGCAGGCTGCTGATGGTGGATGGTTTAGAAGATATAATTACCAGTACGACGGATTAGATAGATTAAAAAGTGGGATTTATTCTGAACCCAATGGAACAATTCCCAAGAATAATCGTTACAATGAAACCCTTACCTATGACGTAAACGGGAATATCCAGACCTTAAAAAGAAACAGGTATTTTCTTGGTATCGAAGTACAGCTGATGGATGATCTGAGCTATACCTACACAGGGAACAGGCTTACATCAGTAACTGATGCTTCAGGTAATTATGCAGGGTATCCTGATATTTCGGGAAATCCTATCCCTTATGACAGCAATGGGAACATGACCAAACATTATGATAAAGGTATTCTGCAGATCGATTACAATCACCTTAATCTTCCCAACTATATAAAATTTGATAAGGAGTATCTTTCCCGTGAGAACGGACAGTTTTATAAAGTCAATACAAAATATCTGTACAATGCAGGGGGAACTAAGCTCAGAAAGACGTACACCTATGGAGCAGGAAGAGGACAGAGCGAGGCCGTAAGTAAAACAGACTATCTGGACGGCTTCCAGTATACCAATGATGTACTGAGTTTTGTCCCTACCTCTGAAGGATATTATGATTTCGTACAAAATAAGTATATTTACAACTATACCGATCAGGTAGGAAACGTCAGATTAGCGTATTACAAAGATGCTTCCGGAAACCTGAAAATAGACAGAACCAACCATTACTATCCTTTTGGATTAGAGTTTGGCGGAGATTTGAATCTTAATGGTACAGTATCGCCAAACTACAGATACTCTACTCAGGGGCAGGAAAACCAGGCAGATAGTAGATGGAGCTCTTACCGATGGAGGAACTATGATGCCGCTATGGGAAGGTTCTTCAATGTAGACCCATTAAGTGAAAAATATGCTTATCAGTCGCATTACAATTTCTCAGAAAATAGGGTTGTTGATGGTAGAGAGCTGGAAGGCTTAGAATGGATACCAATACCAGCATACGGAGTTGGAGCTATGACACCTCCTCCTATTTACGCTGGAAAAGCGGGAGCAGGATCTGCAGTGTATGAGCAGATGAAGGGTAATGCTATTAATAACTATAATGGCTTATTAAGAGTAATTGGTACTCAGATAAATGTGGCAGCAGCAGTAGGTAGTACCGGATTAGTAATCGCTAACCGTGTACTTAACAACGATAGTGATAAAAAAGTAAAAAGCGGAGATAGTGGCTCTTCTGCTGAAAAGAAGAAAACAACTTTTGAAAATAATAAGACTAAGGGAAAAAAAGCAGAGAAAGAAGTTACAAATGAACTTGAAGATGAGTTTCCAGATGATGACGTATTAACGCAGGTTACAGGTAAGTTTAAAGATGGTAAAACAACCGTATTCGATAATGTTATATTGGATGGTCAAACAAAGAAAGTTAAAGGAACTAACGAAACTAAAACAGGAGAAGCTAAACTTAGCAAGCCACAGAAAAGGTATCGTAATGGAGAAACAGTAGAACTTACAGGGAAAAAGGCAGGAGAAGCAAAAGGACAAGAAATAAATATTAATAACATACCAGATAGAGTAACAAGACGATGAAAATAAAAGAAGTATCACAGCAGATAAGTGAAGGCATTTTAAAAAGCTTTCAAAAGCATGGATTTAAATACAGAAAGACGCAGACTGAATTTATTCGAAAAACAGAGACGTCAGATCAAATATTTCGGTTGCACTATTATAAGGAAAACGACATTACTATAACCATAAAACCTGAACTAATAATTCATGTACATGCGATAGAATCTATTTATAAATCAATTGCTCAAATTGAGGGAAGACCTTATTCAACACTGGGAAATTACTTTTCTCATATCCGAGATTATGATGGTGACGCTACTAATTACAAGAGGAAGCCTACTAAATATTGGCTGATTGAGAATGATAATGATATACAACATCTAATTAAAGTCATCCCTGAATATCTTGAAGAGGATATTTTACCATATTTTGATAGCAATTCTACTGTCAGTCGTGTAGATGAGCTACTGAATGAGTACCCTGATAAAATGTGTGTACACAACTATATATATCCATCAAGAGCGAATATTGCCATAATCGCTGCAAAACTCAACAACAACCCTCATTATGAGAAACTTGTAAAAATATACGAAGAACGAATGGAAGATGCAGAAGAAAATACCAAGATTGAATTTTTCAAGCTTAAAGAGTTGTTGGCTTCCAAAAAATACAATTAGAGAATAATATTATTTATGGAAACAGAAATAATAGATAGATGTAATCAAATACTTGAAGAACTTTATAAATTCTCATCTGAAATTTTATTATTAGGTGAAGAAATTTTAGATACCAGATTAGAGGATTTCGAACAAAAAATAGGATTTAAACTTCCTGAAGACTTTAAATACATCTTAAAAAAACATAACGGAATTACATTGGCTGGAACTGAAGTATTTGGACTATCATCAAAGTTTAAGGGTAATTCCCTAGATGAAATTTATGAATTTGAACATTCAGAAGTAGAAAATACAATGCCTAACTTTTTTGTTCCTTTTTCTCCAGATGGTCAAGGAAATCATTATTGTTTAGATTTATCAAAATTAATTGAAGGTATATGTCCAATAGTATTTTGGCAATGGGACTTTGATTATGCGAATTTTGAAGATGTAGAGGTCAGTAATGCGAATTTTACAGAGTGGATTGGTGAAGTTATGATAGAATGGACTCTTCAAAATTACAATTTTGATGGTACAGAAAAATAGTGATGATACAAATGACAATATTTAAAATATATAGTTAATAATTTCGGGTATTGAAAAATAATACCCGAAATTTTAAAGGTTAATACGTACTTGTTCCTATCAGGTAGGAAACGTCAGATTAGCGTATTACAAAGATGCTTCCGGAAACCTGAAAATAGACAGAGCCAACCATTACTATCCTTTCGGTTTAGAGTTTGGTGGAGAGCTGAATACTTCCAATTCAATTACTCCAAACTATAAATACTCTACACAAGGACAGGAAAAGCAAATAGAAACAGGATGGAGTTCTTATCGATGGAGGAACTATGATCCTGCGATGGCGAGGTTCTTTAATGTTGACCCGTTAAGTGAAAAGTACGCTTATCAATCGCATTATAATTTCTCTGAGAACAGGGTTGTTGATGGTAGAGAGCTTGAAGGTCTGGAGCATTTACCAATGAATGCAGCAAAGGTTTATGAAGAAAGGTTAAAACGAGCTAACAGTCTTGATGCGCGAGGACAAAGTGTTGAAGCTTCCAGATTAAGAGAACATGCTGATGCAATGCAGGAAGTTAACACCTTGGTTATTTCTGCACCTATATTTGAAATTGAGGAAGTTGTACTATCCGTAAGAGCAGCAAGTGCATCAGGGTTCTTTGGAAGAGTTTGGTCTGCAATGAAAGGAGTTTTCACGGGTGCAGAAGCCAATGCTGGTATTGCAGAAACAACCATAGGAAAAGTGCCGAATCCCTATGGAAAAGCTGGAGGACCACTACATCAGTCGAAAATAGAAGAAGTTGGAAAAAAATTAGAAGCTGATGGATTCACAGAAATAAGACAAGAAGCATTGGTAAGAACTCCTGATGGAGTTAAATCGAAAAGATTTATTGATATACAGGGAAGAGACCCAAAAACTGGTGAGATTAAACGTTTTCAAGTTGGTAGGCAGAATAAAAACGGTACTCCGGTATCAAGAGAAAAAAAAGCATTAGATGATATTGAAAAGGCGACTGGAACAAGACCTGAATTTGTACCTTATAATCAAGTGACTCCCAAAGTCTACCCTAAGAAATTGGATAATGCAGGAAGAATTGCACCTTAATATTTAAAACAGAAACAAAAATGGCTTCGAAACAATTAAATTTCTTTATTACACCAGATGACCATGATAGAATCAATGAGATGATTTTAGAAAGGAATATTATGGTGATACTTAAACAAAATATATCGGATACCTCTGAAATTGTAACTTCTAAAACATTACCTTCTATCGAAGAAGGTATATTTCAAGTATACTTATTAATATCTCAATTCTTAGACAAGATAGTAGTTCTTTCAACAGACAATGGTAAGAAATATTTTGACATCAATAGAAGTTATTTGTTAGAATTTAGTTTAGGAGGTTACTATGCCTATGATAGAAATATTTTACAAAGTGGTAGATTATATTTTGTCAAATCATTTTACAACAATTTAGACGAACTGGAAGAAAAATCTCATTCATTTTGTGAATGGTGTGATAGCGTAATTAGAGACTTTAAAAAAGAATTTTTACAAAGGTATTCTAATGATAAAGATTTTTTTTATTCTAAATCAGCAATTGAATGGATTGAAAAAAACAATGCTGAAGAGACAGACGGAGGTTTAGGATGGAAAAAGAAGATTTAATTATTTTTTTATAAGTAATTTTTCAAATGTATTGATCATGGTTTAGGGTGTTGTTTTCAATACCCTAAATTTTAAAGGCCAAAACATAGGTAGGAAACATCAGAGCTGCGTATTATAAAGATGCTTCCGGTAACGTTAAAGTAGACAGGACTACCCACTATTATCCTTTTGGATTAGAGTTTGGTGGAAATTTTAATCTTAATGGTACAGTATCGCCAGACTGCAATAGAAAGTTATTTTTTTATCGGAAGCTATCAATGGGATGGATCACGTTTATATATAGATAAAAAGATACTAATATTGTACATTGTTGTTCACCAGACGATGCAACTTCAAAAGTTCAATGGAATTCATTTCAAGAAATGTTATTATCTGAATTGAAACGTTTGTATACATTCTTTGATGAAGAAAGGAAGAGAGATAGATGAAGATGCTTCAACACTTCCATATTAATGCAAATTGAGCAGAAAATATGAACAACAATAATACTGATAATGTCTTTCAAATGGTTAGATTCAATGAATTAGAAAGCGTAAAGAAAATTTTAAATGAAACGAATGTAAATAGATTTGTGAATGAATATAAGCAAAATCTTCTTCATGAAGCAGTTGCTTATGATGCATTAGAAATTTTGAATTATCTTTTATATTGTAATATCAATATTAACAAACAAGATGATGAGGGTAAAACACCTTTGCACTATAGTGTAGATCATAATAATTATGAGTTTACTAAATTGTTATTAAATGCTAAAGGAATAGAGAAAGATATTAAAGATCAATATGGGAATAATGCAATGTGGGTTGCTGTTTTTAATTCTGATGGAGATTATGATATAGTTAAACTTCTAAAAGAATATGGTATTGATTCAAACTCTAAAAATAATAGTGACAGATCCCCATTAGATCTGGCAAAGCAGTTTGGCGATGAAGAATTGCAAAGAATCTTGACTAAATAAGTAACATTGATAAATAAGCCATAGATATTGTGGCTTATTTTTTACAAGTAATGAACAATATATACATTGAAAAACAAGAAAAAATTTGCAGAAAATATTCGCAGATAGCAGATTTTGTAGAGTTAGATTCGTTAATTGCTTTAGGGAAAAATTTTAATCCTTCTTTACAGATAAATGGATTAAGGCATCCACGTACAGAAACCCTGAATGGTTGGTATATATGGTCAGGTGAAGACTTCAATCCAGAAGATTTTGATTTTTTTAACCCTTCACACACCCATCACTTATTAGACAAGGCTTCTTTTGTTATTAAATATTTGGGGTTACCTCCAGGAAATAGGTTTCTTATAGATAGCAAGGGATATGAAGATGTTTGGTTTGATGAGAGTTTATTGCTAGAAGATTAAGGATAGAAGAGCATAATATGTGTCTATGAAATTGTAGCATGGGTTTATTATCCGTGCTGTTTTAGTAGATAAATATATTGCTTACAAATATTTAAAGGATGCAATTTGGTGAAAATTAGCTAGTAAGATTTAATTTGTAACGTTCTATGTTAGCTTACAAATAAATAAGCTAAAAATTAGACATTTATTGACACTTTCATTAAAAAGCAGGATCGTAAAATCCTGCTTTCATTAAGTGGGTGTCATTAATTATCATGCGATAAACTTCTTACATCACGAGTTCATCTTCCATGGAAATGAATGCAACTTCCATTTTTTCAAACTTTTTGGATACAAGATCCATATCCTTGCTTATCTTTTGGTTGACTATTTTAGCATAGATCTGTGTGGTAGCAATATTCTTGTGTCCCATCATTTTGCTCAGGCTTTCAAGCGGTACCCCTTCGGTCAGCAGCATCGTACCAAAGGTATGACGCCCTTTATGGAAAGAATCCCGGGTTTCGGTAATCACTCCGGCTTCTGCAATGGCCTTTCTGAGATGCTTGTTACAGGTGCAGTTAACCGGCATGGGGAAAATAAGATCACTCCCTGTGATACCGGTGTATTTTTCAATGATCCGTTTGGGTATTTCCAATAACCGGACATTAGAAGTAACATCAGACTTCTTTCTTCTGCTGATGATCCATTGATGACTGTCAAAGAAGGATTGGATATTGCTTTTTTTCAGCCTTTTGATATCGATGTAGGAAAGTCCTGTAAAGCAGCTGAAAATAAACATATCTCTGACAAGTTCAGTCAATTTATTGGCGGGCTTACAGAGCATAATTTTCTCCACATCTTCTTTCAGGAAATAGCCACGGTCGGTTTCTTTCATAGAGATACTGTACTCTTCAAACGGATTCTTATGTATCAGCCCTTTTTTCCTCGCCATCTCTACCATTTTTAACACAGGCATGGTATACACCCATACCGTATTATGGGTAAATTCCTTGTCAATCCTTAAAAAGCTGTCAAACTCCCGGATAAAATCGGGAACCAATTCCCGAAATGCCATATCATTCCTGTGATGCCGTTCCTTAATAAATTCGGCGAGGTGACGGTAGACGATTTCGTACTTGATGTAGGTGTTTAAAGCTTTTTCTTCCTTATCTACCTCTTTTTTAAAATCTTCGTTATGCTTCTTAAAAACCTTCAATAACGAATCGCTTATTACCCCAATACCCAAAAAGGCAATTTTCAGCTTGTCAGCCGTCACAAACCCCTCATTGTGCATCATTTCCAAATAATGTTTGTCTATCAGGAGCCTCAGCTTGTCTAATTTTTGATTGATTGTTCTGGCTTCATCACTTTTCCCTGAAACCCTTCCGAATTTCAGATCCCAGTTTTCGGGATTGATCTCCAGCTTTGTACTGAACTGTGCCATTTTCCCATCAACCGTAACACGTCCCATAACGGATACTCTTCCATTTTTCTTAGGGGCGTTTTTTTTCAGGTAGAACAACAGCTTGAACGTGGATCTTTTTGTCTTTTCCATAACTCAAAATTTAATGGTATAAAATTAATTTTTAATGAGTTACAAGGGCATATGAAAAAGAATGTAAAATACTGAAATATAAGCAATTATGAACTTCATGCTTTTTAAAGACCGGTAACGATTTGGTAACCTATCTTTGTTATTTCAAGTCTAAATCTACCGGGACACCAAGTTCCAAATCATTCCTATGGATTCCTAAACCATTGACTATCTGTTGTTTTAATCATTTTGCCTACTTTTGCTTTCTTATAGTGTTTTTTATCAAAAAAATAGCTGCAGAATAGCAGAAGCATATCATTATCACCACCTTGATTTTCTCTAAGATCAATAATCAGAGCGTTGGTATTGGCAACAAAATTCATGGCTGCAGCCAATGTCCCTGCACTGGATTCTGAGGAAGCAAAGCCTTTAAAATTAATGTACCCAATGTTTCCCTCTAATCGTTGAACGCTTTCAAAACCAAAATTTTCGAGGCTGTTGTGAAAATCATGCAGCTTTTTCTTTTCTTTCTCATCAACCACCTTTTCGGGGCTGTAGTTTTCGAGATATCTAAAGGAAAAATGCTGATCTCTTATATCCGATCGCAATTTCTTCGCGAGAAGCGCTGCAAAATCATTTTTATTCAACTTTTTAAAAGTTCCTTTTTTAACCTCACTTTGAAATGAAGAATCTACTTTTTTATAAGCTTCTTTATCAACATAATAATGCTTCACTTTTTCTGTGATTTCAGAAAGAACCATTTTTTGATCATCCCTTTGTGCGTAAGATACGAGGGAATGAAAAAGGAAAATCCCTGTCAGTAACTTTTTCATAGAAATTGGTATTTATTTATTTTTATTGGTGATGTCAATTGTGGTCTCCAGAGCATCTCTTGTTAAGGTGACAGAACTTACCTTTCCATTCTTAAAATCGAATTTTAAGACGTTCGGATAATCTACAATTTTAAAGGTTCCATTTTTCAGATACAACAGCTCATTCGCATTTTTCCCTTTAAAATGTTCCAAAAATGGCGATTGCACATAGAGTCGGTTATTCTTCTCTACAATTTTTGTTTCCATTCCCTGCCCATAGAGAAAATCGTTATACGTTCCGATGAGTTGTTTTTTGAGATTTGAAGGGATCTCCTGACTGTTTTCATGGACTATTTTCTTATTCCAGTCCATCAATTTCAGAATCTTTATACGGGCGTCATTCATTACCGGAATACGATTAGGTTGTTCACCATTCGCCAGAATTACGATCCCATTTCCATCTTCCATCGTTGCAAGAATATTACCTCCCACTCCTGTATTGGAACCACTGCACATAAACCAGTCATAGTTGTTATAGGCAACAGATTTTTGCCATCCATAGCTCCAGCCGCCAACAGCATTTTTCAAAGCCGTTACTTGCGTTACTTTTTTTGCGACCTGATGAGAAATCACGTTGTTATTCTTATTACGTAAAGCATTTTGTATCTCAATAGAAAGTTTAGCCAAATCTGTAGGAGTAGACCATACTCCCGACGCTCCAACCTGTGGCGTAATAGGTAAACCTTTTTTTATCACGTTCCCTTCTTTATCATGAGCAAAAGCGACATTCGTTAGAAATCCTTTTTCATTAGGCTGTATCATGGTCGTGTTTTTCATACCAAGCGGTGAAAAAATATATTTCTGTGCAAGCTCTGCAATAGATCTATTCAAAGTGTCTTCTAAAGCCATTTGTACAATTACATAGCCCCCACCGCTATATTGAAAATCAGTTCCCGGTACAAACAGAAATTCAATTTCCTTATTATTGTATCTTGGGATCTGCCCTAAAAGACTTTGTTTTAGAGTTGGGATAGCATCTCCTTCATAATAATCTGCAAATCCGCCCTGGCTTGTACCCGCTGTATGATTGAAAAACTGTCTCCAGGTAGGGCTGTTATGTTCAGTAAACTTACTTTTTGGCAGATGCCATCGTTTTAAATATTGATCTATTGGGTCATCCAAATTGATGAAACCTTTCTCTTCAAGAATATGACAAAGAAGCGCTGTTATTGATTTTGAAATGGAGGCAGTGGAAAAAGCCGTATTTTCATCTAGCTTTTCTTTAGAATTCATAGATTTCACTCCAACCTGATTAGAATATACAATCTTATAATTTTCAAAAACGACAAGGCTAAATCCTGGAAGTTTATACTTCTCCAATTGCTGTTCTGCATGTAAGCTATCTGTAAGAAAGCTGTAGTCTTTTTTTTCTGAAAGTAGTTTGTGACTTGTTCCGCAGCTTGAAAGCAGAACTATAAGAATTAGGATATAAAAGCTATTTTTCATTGTATCGTTTTTTGGTTTAAACATTTATTTCGATACAAAGATGTGGAAGACGCTGAAGGTATGCGACCGAATAAAAGTAATCGATCCCAATTATCCGGAAAAATAAGTACGAATCTTTAATAAAAAGAGTACGAGTAATTACAAATTACTATAATACAACAATTTACAATGAAAAACAGGCGTGTTACTTTTGTCTATTTTAAAGACAGTATTAAAAAAAATCTTTGAAATTCTCTACTACTCTACCACACAGAATACCGCAGATATAAGCTTTTTTAAGTATTTTTACATGATAATATAAATAACTTATGAAAAGAATCATATTGGCAGGAATGGTGACTCTGGGAGGGCTGATGACTGCACAGGCACAATGCAAACCTGTATCTGCAATAGCAGAAAATTTTGATACATGGAAGGATATGAACAAATGCTGGACAGCCCAGGGCGGAAAAGCAATGCTGTATGCCAGTGACAAAAAGATCATTTTCTATTCTATGACCAATCCTGGTGAGAATATGTATCTGGTAACTCCGGAAATAAAAGCAGGAACCTATACCCTTAGCCTTGATATTTCGGACAACGGAGGAGAAACTACTCTGGAAATTTTCTCAGTAGGCAGCGCAACCGATGCAAAATCATACGCTTCAATCGCTAAAGCATCCAAAATAACAGGGGAGAAGAAAACCTATACCATTTCTATAAAAAAAGATACCCACCTGGGTCTGAAAGTTTTACTGAACGGCGTACACCAGGCGGTGTATGTAGATAATTTTTCTTTGACTCCTAAGAAATAAATGGCTTAACATAAAAAAGTCGCTAGCTGAAAAACTGGCGACTTTTTTATACCATAATCAGCCAAAAAACCGCTGATTCATCTCTTTGATTACCGTTTCTATTCCTTCTTTCTTCAGCCACTCATATTCTGCTTTAGCAAGATCACCCGCCATATAATGCAGCTGCTGTCTATTGTCTGTTGCTGCTGTATAAACAACCTCGGCAATGGTTTCAGGAGTATCCCGTTTTGCCGTTGAATCTCCCCTCATGGCCGTTATATATTGAGTAAAAACCGTTTCATAATCCGGATGAGAAACCATTTGTGCATTGCTTCCGAACTTGGTCTGCATATAAGCAGGAACTACGGTTTTGATCCTAATTCCCCACTCTTTTAATTCATAGCTCATTCCTTCGGACCATTTTTCCAATGCAGATTTTGTGGCGGCGTACACAGAAACGAACGGATAAGGAATATTGGCTGTGGATGAGGTTACTGTAATGACAGTTCCTTTTTTTCTGGTTCTGAAATACGGAAGAAATGCCTTGGTAATAAGCATTGTTCCTAAAAAATTAGTATTGATGAGCTGTACCAGTTCTTCGTCAGTGGTTCCTTCAAAAGGTCCCATCAGCCCATATGCAGCATTGTTCAGTACTACATCTACCGGACTTATTCCTTCTGCTTTTGAAGCTATTCCGGCCACCTGCTCCGGATCGCTGATATCCAGCTTTAGAAGATGAATATTGGGAAATGCAGTAAGCTCAGTTTCCTTTTCAGGGTTTCGCATCGTTGCAATCACCGTCCAGCCTTTTTCAGCAAATAGTTTTGCCGTTGCTTTTCCTAATCCTGAAGAGGCTCCTGTAATGAAAATTGTTGGGTTCATTTTTTAATTTTTAAAAGTGATGCCACAAAGTTGCACCGATAAAAAAAGAACCTGTTTACCATTTGGTAAAAAGCAGTCTAACGGATATTTTTTCTTATTCTGCTTAATGACTGCTGAGTAATCCCCAGATAAGAAGCGATGTATGACAAGGGAATACGATTGACAAGAGTCGGATATTTTTCCATAAATTCCAGATAACGGGTGGTAGCATCCTGAGAGATCAGCGGGCTTACTCTTTCCAGTTTTTGGGCCAGTGCTTTATTCGTCACTTTTTGAATGATGTTTTCCCAATCTATGATTGTATCTGAAATTTCTTTCCAATCCTGATTAGAAAAAACGAGCATTTTGCAATGGGTTGCTGCCTGTATATATTCTGTAGAAGGCACATTTTTCAGATTGAAGAGCAGATGTTTTTCTTCAATAAAGATCTTGGTAATTTCTTCTCCTTTATTGTTATAATAGCAAATACGAATGATTCCGTCAAGAATAAAACCTACCTGCCTAAGGACTTTTCCTGCCTCTGCAAAATACTCATCTTTGCTCAGCTCAATCTCTTTTGCTTTGCTTGTGATGAGGTCAATTTGCTGCTGGTTCAGATGACCAAACTGTAGGATGTATTCTATAAACTCTTTCATTATAACAAAGTTAGCAATACTTATCGGGGAATATTTACCATTTGGTAAAAAGTGCTTTTGAAGGGAATGAAAAATGCAATGAACCCCTATTGAATATCTATTCTTTAAAATCTGTGGATGAAGAAAGCGCTTTCCACTGCTGTATCTGTTCAGATAATTCCGCAATTTTGTTTTCTGCTCTCTGGGCTGCATCCGTTCCTAAGAAGAATAATACCGGCGGATTTGAAACCTCTGCCAGTTTCATAAAAACAGCAGCAGCTTTCTCCGGGTTTCCCAATTGCTTCCCGTCTATTTCATTCATTTTCTTATGTGCCGTTCGCAGGAATCGATAATCATCGATCTGATTTTCGCCAAAAGCAATAGAATCCGGCTTAGCAAAGCTGGTACGAAACCATCCCGGCAAAACGGCTGTTACATTGATTCCCAATGGCTTCAGATCATTAGCCAAAGCTTCTGACAATCCCGTTACAGCAAATTTTGCAGCAGAATACATGCTCCATCCCAATCCCGGAGTAAAACCTGCAATGGATGAAATATTAATAATATGCCCGGAACGCTGATTCCTTAAATAGGGCAATGCCTGCCGGATCACTTTTAACACTGCAAAAAAATTGATCTGAAAATTTTCTTCAATCTCTTCAGTACTGAGTTCCTCTATGGCTCCACCTAGTCCATAGCCTGCATTATTGACCACCACATCCAAATGCCCGAACTGCTTTATTGTTTTCTCAATGGATTGTGCGATAGACTGTTCATCTTTTAAATCCACTTCCAAGGGAAGAAAATTGTCCGGATCGGCATCCAATCCTTCAAAAGCTGTAACTGTTCTCGAGGTGGCTGCTACTTTATGTCCTTTTTCCAACAGCTTTTTTACTAATGAAAACCCCATCCCTTTCGATGCTCCAGTGATGTACCAGATTTTTGTATGACTCATATGTTCTATTTTTATGCAAAATTATCTTAAGCATCAAAACCTATTTTGTGATATACAAACCAATAATTGTCAAATTCAAACCTGTCTTACACTGTTTGGGCTGCTTCCCGTCTGTTTCTTAAAAAAGTTATTAAACTGAGCCTGGTCTTCAAAGCCAAGCACATGGCTGATTTCGGAAATATTCCACTCCGTATATTTTAAAAGAACTTTGGCCTCGGAGGTAAGCCGTTCAAAGATATGCTCTGAAGTGGTTTTTCCCGTCTGTTTTTTTATAGCGCGGTTGAGGGAATTGACGTGGATAGACATTCTATCAGCAAAAGCTTTTGGAGAACGCAATTCAAAACGTTGTGCAGTAGATTCGATGGGAAACTGACGTTCCAGCAATTCCATAAATACAATGGTAATTCTTGAAGCGGCATTGCTATGGTCAGAAATACTATTGACAGGTTGTAATTTCATCCCATAATAGATTAATTCACTGACATAATTTTTGATAAGGTCGTATTTATAAACAAAGTCTGAATCAATCTCCTTGATGATCTTTTCAAATATTGTTTTTATTTCTGAAGCTTCTTCCTCTTTTAAACTGAAAACAGGATATGTACCTGCTGTAAACAAAGGAAATTCAAATAGATTTAAACGAAAATTCCCTTTAAAAAATTCATCTTTGAAAACACAGAAACAGCCGTTAGTATCTTCCTCTAAAGATTCATACGTATAAGGCACATGAGGAGTAAAGAAAAGCAACGTACTCCCTATTATCGGAATGCTCCGGTCTCCATAATGAAATATATTGTTACCCTGAAACAGCATGATCTTATAAAAATCTCTCCGGATAAAGGTGGGCGACGAAGTGCCGGTATTTATTCTGTCTTCAACTCTAAAGACATTAAACTGTCCGTCATTTTTAGGATAGTCTCCCGATACGGCGCCATATTTATGTCTGTAAAACTCATCAAGGGTTTCGGTCGTTTTTGCCATAGCCTTTATTTTTCCTGTTATAATGGGTGCTTACTTCTTTTTATATCTCCAAATGCATATCGATGAAACACTGCAAAGCTCTCGACTGCGGGCCGTCTTTTCTAAAAACAAGAATCGTATTCATTATTCCCAGCTGCTTGTTCAGTCCATATGTCTTAATTTCTCTTCCTGCGTAATATTTCGAGACCACTTCTTCCGGCAATATGCTGACTCCCAACCCTGCTTCTACGAAATTGATCACTCCCTCAATAGAATTCAGAACCGTACTTTTGTAGTTGAGAATTCCTTTATGGCTTAACCAGGATTCTAATCTTTCTCTGAAAATACATCCTTCATCAAATACCACAATCTTTAAGGGTTCTTTTTCAATAAGGGTCTGGAGACCGGGACCTTTCGAAGATGTCAGAATAACAAGCTTTTCTTCTTTAATACAAATTTTTTCCAATCCCTTCGCATTCACAGGAGCCGCAACAAAAGCCGCATCAAGGGCGTAATCCAGCACATCAGATAGGATGGAATCTCTTGAGTCTGATTTAAATTCCAGCTCAATATCGGGATATTTTTCATCAAATGTGTTGAGAATTTCAGGCACTTTTAATGCCATCGTAGTCTCGATACAGCCTATTTTCAAGTTTCCCCGGATATTTTCACCGCTTTGGATATTATGCTTCGCCTCCTCCACCAAATGCTGAATCTGTCTGGAGTATTGCATCAGGATCATTCCTTCGGAAGTAAGTTCTACCTTTCTCGAGGTACGTGAAAAAAGTTTTGTATCAAATTCTTCTTCAAGACTCTTTATCCTTGCTGTAACATTAGACTGAACCGTAAATGTCATAGTGGCAGCTTTTGTAAAACTTCCACTTTCGGCTACGGCTTCAAATATTTTCAAATCATTTATATTCATTTTAATTAATCATTAAAAGTGATTCAATTGATTACAATTAATCGTTTTCAGTAATCAAATATCCGTATTAATTTTGACCTATCAAAAAAAATACATGAAAATAATATTCAAACAATTCATTACAGCCTTGTCACTGGGCCTACTTACAACCAATGTGGCAATGGCACAATCTCATCAAAAATTAAATAATTACATTATGGAAAACCAACCCATCCACTATCGCAACATCAAGGTCAATGATTTAAACCTGTTTTACAGAGAAGCAGGTCCTGCTGATGCTCCTACCATTCTCCTTCTGCACGGATATCCGACCTCTTCTCATATGTTCAGAAACCTGATTCCCCTACTGAGCAAAAAATACCATGTCATAGCACCTGATCTCCCTGGATTTGGATATTCTGATGCTCCGGATCATACGCAATTCTCTTACACGTTTGATAATCTGGCGGAAACAGTGCAGGCATTTGTTGACAAACTTGAGATGAAACGTTTTGCAGTCTATATCTTTGATTATGGAGCTCCGGTAGGTTTGCGCCTGGCCATGAATAACCCGGAAAAGATCACAGGCATCGTTTCGCAAAATGGAAATGCCTATGAAGAAGGATTAAGCAGTGAATGGAACCCCATACAGAAATACTGGAAGGAACCATCACAGGCAAACCGCCTTGCGTTAAAAGATTTCGTTTCTAAGGAAGCTACTACATTTCAATATTATCATGGTGTTTCCGATCCTTCTTTAATTGCACCGGAATCTTACACTCTTGATCAAAAATTCCTTGACAGACCGGGGAATATAGAGATACAACTCGACTTAGTGAAAGATTACAGAACCAATTTAGCCTTATATCCTAAGTTCCATGAATATTTCAGAAAGTATCAGCCTAAATTATTATTGGTGTGGGGAAATAAAGATCCTTATTTTCTTCCTGCAGGAGCAGAAGCTTATAAAAAGGATATACCAAATGCGAAACTAAAATTTTATAACACCGGACACTTTGCCCTGGAAACACATGCTGTAGAGATTGGTGCTGAAATAGTAGAATTTATGGGAACATTGCCGAAATAGCTCATAGAATCTATAAACTAGCAAATCAATTACTAAAAAATACAGGAACATCACTATATGAAAACAATTGTCATAAAAAACTATGGAGGTCCGGAAGTTCTGCAGGTGACCGAAATGCCTATTCCTACTATCACAGATCCTTCACAAGTATTGGTAAAAGTAAGAGCAACCTCAGTAAATCCACTTGATTACCAGGTAAGACGGGGTGATTATGTATCTTTTTTTGAACTGCCGATTATAACCGGGCATGATATTGCTGGTGATATTATAGCAGTGGGTGAAGCTGTTAAAAAATGGCAACCCGGTGATAAAGTCTATTATTCACCTCGTTTTGGCAGCTCCGGAAGTTATGCAGCGTATCATCTGACAGAAGAATCGTCATTGTCCAGAATGCCTGATAACATCAGTTATGAGGAAGCTGCAGCTGTTCCGCTTATTGGAGGAACGGTATGGGAAATGCTCGTGGTACGGGCTCAGTTGAAAAAAGGAGATACTATTCTCATCCTTGGCGGTGCAGGCGGGGTGGGAACACTTGCGATACAGATCGCCAAATCATTAGGCGCTTTTGTATATACAACTGGGCAGAGTGTTTTACATGAAAAACTTCAGAATCTGGGAGCTGATGTCGTTATTGACCATCATCAAAAAAACTGGATTGAAGAAATACAAGTACATACGAAAGGAAAAGGAGTGGATGTCATTATTGATACTGTAGGAGGAAGTACTCTCTCAGACAGTCCGCTTGCCTTGGCTGACTATGGAACCGTTGTAACGCTGGTTGATATCGCCCAGTCACAAAACCTTATTCATGCCTGGGAAAAAAATGCGACTTACCATTTTGTTTTTACCCGACAAAGCAGGGATGAGCTCTATCATATAACCCAATTAATTGAAACCGGAAAAGTAAAACCTGTTATCGATAGCATATATCCGATTGAAGAGATAAAAAATGCCCATCAAAGAATAGAAGATGCAAAACGGGACAGACCTTTATTTGGAAAAATTGTGTTGACATTGTAAGAATCTGTTCGAAGGAGGTTCACAGAAAGCTTGGGCAAATATCTTCGATATTTGCCCAAGCTTTTATTATATTTGAAAGAAACATCAGAAACCTGTTGTCTTCGAATTTAAAATATGGAAAAGAAGTTGGCATTAGAGCACTTAAAGCGCGCAACATTAGACAGCCAGGGGCTCACACAAAACGCATCGTTCGGAACTGGAAAGAATGCTGTTCTTCATGCTTTGGAGCATCTCGGATACGTACAGATTGACACTTTGTCTATGGTGGAACGGGCCCATCATCATACTTTATGGACGAGAATCCCTGATTTTCAGGCAGATTTTCTGGAAGAGCTGGTAGAAGAGCGTAAAGTATTTGAATATTGGTTTCATGCAGCTTCTTATCTTCCTATACGGGATTTCCGCTATGCTTTGCCCCAAATGCTTACCATCAAACGAGGTGAATCCCGCTACTACAATGCTGATCCTAAAATGATGGAATATGTCATCGATACCATCCGTAATGAAGGTCCTAAAAGAGCAAGAGATTTTGAAAACGAAAGCCATAAGGCAGGAAGCTGGTGGAATTGGAAACCTGCTAAACTAGCCCTGGAAAGACTTTTTATGCAAGGTGACCTGATGATCAGCGGACGTTCCGGCATGCAGAAAACGTATGATCTTACCGAAAGAGTTTTACCTTCTTTCATCGATACCACAGAACCTTCTCAGCTTGAGTTTGCGGAATATTTAGTAAAAACCAATCTCCGGGCGTATGGATTTACGACTTTAAAACAGATCACCCATCTTAGGACTGGAAATGATTTAAAACAAAATGTCAATACGGTATTACAAACGATGCTTGACGAAGGATTAATATCTCAAATCAAAATAGAAGGATTGCCTTCCGTCTTTGTTCAGAACGGTTTTTTTGAAAAGACATTTGATACGGCGGATTCCAATATACAGCTCCTGTCTCCGTTTGATAATTCCATTATCCATCGTGACCGGATCAAACAGATCTTTGATTTTGATTTCAGGTTGGAATGCTATGTTCCAAAGGAAAAAAGACAATACGGTTACTTCTGTCTGCCTATCCTGTTTGGTGATCAGTTTATCGGAAGAGTTGACTGCAAAGCTCACAGAAAGGAAAAAAAATTGGAGTTGATCCATTTGCATATTGAAAACACTACGATAGACATTGAATCTTGGCTTAAACCTTTTATAGAAACAGTAAATCGTTTTGCCATCTTCAATGGTTGTGAGTCTTTATTCCTTACAAAAGTAAGCCCGGCAAAATTGAACCCAACTGTAAAAAAGGGATTGTCAAAATTCGGTTTAAAAAAGTAATTCCTTTTATCTCACATCAATATTTCTATTAAAAGACAAATCGCATCATGAGTTCCATAATGCGATTTTATTTTCTAAGTTTAGTTTAATTTCTGATTCGTTTTTTGGACAAAATCATTCCATTGCTGATTCAAGTAAGTTATTGCTTTCTTTTTCTCATTGTCGTTCAAAGAAGAATAATTAACCGAATTAAAAACCAGTTTTTTCAATGCTCTCAGATCCAGTTCCCAATACACTATAGCTACCCAGAAATCATAGCTAAGGCCTGTATATCCGTACACTGAAGGATCATCACTATTAATGGAACATTGTACACCATTGCTCAGTAAAACTCTTGCAGGATGATTCCTCAGATCGCTCACATATCCCAAAATCTGATTGCTGAGCGGGCTTACCTCAACCAGTTTATTTTGTTTTCTGATCTGTTCCATTGTTTTTGGGAAATAAATCAGATTCAGGCCATGGCCAATTCTTTTATTGTCCAGAAGAGCGATGTCCAGAACATTTTCATTAAAGATAGAATTGCTTTCTCCGGCGTGAAGGAAAAGAGGCATTTCCATCCCATACTTTTTATTAAGTTCCTTCAGTTTGGTCCAGTTTTTCTCAAAAAAGCTAATACTGTGTCCTGCAGCCTCATCTGCCACAAGGTCAAAACCTGTGATCATATCGGGAAAACTTTTCTTCAACTCGAAAGCCATTTCCAGTTGTTTATCAATATTCTCAGTATCTAAAAATTTAAAGCTGGAATAGATCAACTTCAAGCTGAACTGCGGATCAGACTTCTGTATTTCTTTAACAACATCCTGCAGATCTGTAATGGATGTTTTTAAAGGATATTTTCCATTCTTAAAGTCGTAAAGCTCGTCAAAGATAAATCGGATCTCTACATGCTGAACTTTATCTTTTATGAGTTCCTGAAAGCCTTTCAAATAATATTCCTTAAAGAAAGGACGATAAGGCAGCAGCAGGCTGATTCGTTTAAAACGTTTTTCAAATTCAATCCAATAATCTGTGTAAGAGCAGAGGTTATCCCTTTTCAGGGTAAGAAGCTCCTGTAGCTGTTTTTCAAAACCAGGATCTGAGCTCAGTTTTTTATCCAGACTGACAAATCCGTTCGGAACTTTTCCTTTTTCAAAAAAACCCAGTTGTCCAGTAATGAATTGGTCATTGTCTTTCTGATCGTACACATAACATTCCTGGTATTTTCTGGCAGCTGAAATAACCCATTTTACATCTGTTATCCCTCCACTGTGGGTATGCAGCAAACCTCCTTTCGGCATCGTCTGAAATATTTCAAACAGCTTACTCTTCTCTATCATTGGTTTTATTTCAGTGAAAGAACTGTTATATAACGATACTTTTTTCGCTTCTGTTTCGCTGATAAACTGCTTACGAATCTGGAATATTTTTTTATCCAAAGCTATTTCGGCATCAGACAATTGCAGGTCAGCATCAAATGCTAAGGCTTCATTTCCCTGCTTTTCCTGCAGCCAGTTCTCTTGATAGGCTGTTTTTTCAACTGTTTTATTTTGACCCCAAAATAGAGGTGCTCCCAGAAGTGTTATATAAGTAAGGTATTTTTTCATCATAGATTATAATATTATATTGGAAGGGTGTCCGTTAAAAGTAGCTTGTTACAGCAAAAATTGTGCAGAATAGAGCTGTTTTAAAAATAATATTAATTTTTCTGTTAAAAACCTTCAATAGTGCTTTAAAACTGAACTTTCGTTTTTTTACGGGAATCTGACAGATAATAATGCCATAGTATCATTGATGCGACTGATCTTAAGGGGGCCCATTGTTTTGTCATTTCAAGGATTTCCTCTCTGCCCATCTTGGGAGAAAGGTTTTTCAAGCGTTTTAAAGCATTGACAGCTGCCAGGTCACCAATAGGAAAAATATCTGTTCTTTGAAGCGTGAACATTAAGTACACATCAATAGTCCAATTACCGATTCCTTTAAGTTGAATTAATGTTTTGCGAACCTCATCATTAGGCATTTCCGGCATTTTCTCAAGATTAATTTCTCCATTAATCATTGCTTGTGCCAGCCCTCTGATATAAATCGTTTTCTGGCGGCTTACATAGCAGGCTCTCATTTCTTCATCGCTGAGCGCAAGAATCTGCTCCGGAGTGATGGTCTTTGTTTTTTCTATTAACTGCCGTAAAGCTGCCAAAGCCGATGCTAAAGAGACCTGCTGTTCCAGAATAATATGAACAAGCGTTTCAAAAGTATTTTCCCGTGTCCACATTGGTGGATATCCATGAGTATCTAAAATTAATTTTAAATCAGGATCCCGGTTTGCTAAATAATTGCACAATTCATGGAAGTTTTCTGAATGGAAAACCTCTGTCGTAATTGCTGAGGTTTCAGAATCTGTTTTTTTATTCATCGTTCCTTTTTTCATTAAAATAAAGAAGGCATTGCATATCCTCTTTCCAGATCCAGAAGTATCAATTTATTTTTTAATCCTCCTGCAAAACCGGTCAGTTTTCCCGATACTCCAATGATTCTGTGACAGGGAACAATGATGGATACTGGATTTTTGTTTAAAGCTCCCCCTACAGCACGAACGGCTTTCACATCACCCAGGATTTTTGCAAGTTCTCCGTATGTTTTTGTTATACCGTATGGAACTTTTAATAAAGCGGTCCAAACTTTAACCTGAAAATCGGTTCCTTTAAAATCAAGAGGTACGGTAAAAATGGTTCTTTTATTTTCAAAATATTCTTTAAGCTCTTTCTCTGCCTGCAAAATAATGGGATGCTCTTCTGTTTTCACAGGAGCAGAAAGCTTTGTTCTTGTGTAGTCTTCACCTTCCCAGATGATCGCAACAAGTCCTTTATCAGAAGCAATCACTTTGATCAGTCCCACAGGAGACAAAACATCTTTATAAACCAATTCATCAGGATCTTTCATTATGTTTTTATAATTTTTTTACTGCGTTCACTTACAGGTTCAGAGCCTGGTAATACTTGCAGCATAACGCCTACCATAACCAGGCAAATCAATATACAAATAATTCCGAAGTGGTAAGCAGTCTGCCAGCTTTCTTTTGAAAAATAGAAAAATACTCCCCCAATAACACTTACTCCTAATGCAGAAGCGGTCTGCTGAAAAGTGGAATAAATTCCTGCTGCGCCTCCCGCATATTGAGAAGGAACATTTTTAAGGGCAATATTCAATAATGAAGGAAGCACAAGACCATTTCCAAATCCCCATGCTGCCATTAATCCTATTACCAATCCGTTACTGATTCCCGGTTTCCAAAGGGTCATCTGAAGATAAAATGCTATAAACAGAATAAGGACGCCTACCTGCAATACTCTCTTTCCATATTTTATAATCAGACGGGAAGCCATTACAGAAGAAACGACAAATAAAATCCCCGGAGCGATAAAATACAACCCGGAATCAAGGGCTGAAATGCCAAGCCCATTCTGGAGATACACCGCACTCAATAATAAATAGGCGGTATGCAGCATAAAGTGAAATAAAACGGCCGTTAATCCGATATTAAAATCTTTTATTTTAAATAATCTAACATCAATCAAGGGGTTTCCGCTTCTGCTTAGCTTCATTCTTTGATTATAAATGAAAATAACAAACAGCATAAAAGACAGTCCCAACAGTCCGAAACTCCACAACGGCCATCCAGCCTCCCGCCCCTGAATCAAAGGATAGATAAGGGAAAACAGAGCCAATGTGAGAATGAGTATTCCGGTATAATCAAATTTTGTACTTTCATGTCTGGGGGTTTCAGTAACGTATTTGTGTGTGGCCCAAAGTGTAATGATTCCTATTGGAAGATTGATAAAGAAAACCAGCCTCCAGCCTTCTATCACCCAATGTGTATCTGATAAATAGCCCCCCAGCACCTGCCCTATCGCAGCGGCTGTACCCAAAGTAATTCCGTATAATCCAAATGCTTTTGCCCGTTCTTTGGTATCTGTAAAAAGCACCTGAATGAATGCTATTGTCTGCGGAACCATAAATGAAGCGCTTAATCCCTGAAAAAATCTTGTAACGTTCAATTGGAATGCTGATTGTGACAATCCACATAAACAGGATGCTACGGTAAAGGCAAACATTCCCCAAAAGAAAACTTTTTTCCTTCCGAAGTGGTCTCCAGCCCTGCCTCCTGTAATCAGAAAAGCAGCATACCCGAGAAGATATCCGGCAATCACGAACTGCATTTCGCCATCGGTGGCATGAATTCCTTTTTTAATCGTGGGTATTGCGATATTGATAATAAATACATCGATAACGGAAAGTAAGGGAGCAGCCAGAACAATGATCAGTTCCAGCCATTTATTGGTTGTGGGTTTCATTTTAAATCAGTTTTTGAATAATTTTTTTTGCAGATTGTATTTCATCCGGCTTTTTAAAAACAGAAGCGGTGACAATGGAGCCTTCCAGCATGACATAAATTGTTTCTGTTAATTCTTCATCTGTAAGAGTCTTTTTGTGACCGGAATTCATAACAAGAGTCCTGATAAAATTTTTGCTGTGAACTTTTGTAGCCTGAATCTCTGCTAAAACCCTGGGATCGCTTGTTCCTGCTTCATCATTGGCTTTGATAAACGGACAGCCTCCATACTGCCTGATTTCCTGCCGTTTGGTATGGTGATCAAAAATAGCCAGCAGTTTTTCCTTCGGATCACTCACTTCGCTAACGCTTGCTTCAAGCCTGCTAAACCAAAGCTGATGCATGCGCTGGATATAGGCGACCAATAGATCTGTCTTTGTTTCAAAATGTTTATACAAAGATGCTTTTGCAATATCAGATTCACTGATGATCTGATTAATACCTGTATTACTATACCCTTGCTCGTAGAATAGTTTTTCTGCGGTATCTAAAATTTTGTCAATGACAACCTGTCCTCTCTGTTTCATGAAGCAAAGGTATGTAATAAATAGACAAAGTTGTCTATTTATTGTTTTAGCTTTTCTCTATCTGCTTTATTGATTTTGTCTTCTTTGATCTTAAAAAACCCCAGCATCATTTAAAAAATAAATGATGCTGGGGTTCTATATTTATCATAAAAGTGTCATATTTCCTATTTACTGAAAGGAAGTTCTAAACTCCAGTGGAGAAAGAAGTGTTTTACTTTTAAAGAGTTTTGTAAACGACTGTGGGTGCTCAAAACCTAATTCATAAGCGATTTCACTTACAGATAAATCTGTGGTAGAGAGTTTTTCTTTAGCCTTTTCAATCAGTTTTTCATGGATCAACTGCTGAGTGCTTTGGCCCGTAAGCGTTGTTAATAAACGGCTAAGATAATTGGGAGATATCCCAAGTTCATTGGCAACAAACTGAACCGTAGGCAATCCTTTTGAAACCAAATCATTATCACTAAAATAATGATCCAATAAGGACTCTAAGCGGTTAAGAATAGTATGATGGGTAATTTTTCTGGTAATAAACTGCCGTTCATAAAACCTTTCGGAGTAATTGAGTAATGTTTCAATATGGGAAATGATAATATTCTGGCTGAACTTATCAATCACAGCATGGTATTCCTGCTCAATATTTTCTATAATCCGATTGATGGTAAGCTCTTCTTTTTTTGAAAGAAACAAAGCTTCATTCACGGAATAATCAAAAAAGTCATATTGTTTGATCGTTTTAGCGAGCGATGTTCCCCACAGAAAATCAGGGTGAATCAGGAGCATCCAACCGGATTGTTTTTCCTGGGGACCTGCTTCCGCTTCAATTCTGAAAACCTGATTGGGCGAAATGAAAAATAGGGTTCCTTCATCAAAATCATACTCCTGCTGGCCGTATTTTAACTTACCATTGATTCCTATTTTTAAAGAAATCTGATAAAAATCCAGCATCCAGTTGACCTCTCCAATATCTGAAGGCCGCTTTACATCTTTATAGTCGATCACACTGATCAGCGGATGCTCGGGAGGTGGCAGCCCTCTTGAACGGTGAAATTCTGTGATACTCTTTATTCTTTTTGTAACCCGTCGTTCCATGTCTATAAAATTACAAATTGTTTTTACAGGACACCTTATTATTTCCCTTATCAGCATTAGAAGTTCAATTAACAGAAAAAATCAAAGGTTTTTAAAACTTGTGTGAACGTACTCTACACAAAATATTCTCTTAAGCTTACTTAAGTGTGTATATCTTTTGTGACTTTTGTGGTTCACTATTTACTTTTCATCATGATGATAAGCAGCAGCAAATTCCTTTGCAAAATCTACCAGTTTTACTTTTCCTAAAACAGGCTGATGCTGATAATAGTCTTCATAGAGAATTCCGCTTCCCTGAGCTGCCTGAGTTTCTACAAAACCTCTCGCTACCTGTTCATTGAAACCGATATTAAGCCAGTTTTTTAATAATTCTTCATCTGAAATCACCTTCCACTCTAAATCCGGTTTACCGATAGATTCTCCCAGCGCTTTCGTAATTTCATCAGGAGAAACCTCATCACTGGCTACATAGCGCACTTCCCTTTCTACAAATGGTTTCTCCATTTCTTCAGCGACAACATCTGCAATATCCAATGGAGAAACCCAGGGCTCTTTTTGATCTCCCCCCCAATTGGAAATAATTGCTCCTTTGTTTTTTATCGTATTAATGAACGAAAACATATTGAAGTAAATACCGACAGGCCGAATGAATTTAATCACAACATCATAAGCCAATTGTCTCAAAATCTGTTCTACATGATAATGAAATACAATAATACCTGTCCCTTTATCTGTATGGGCTCCAATACTGCTGAGGTGGATAATCTTCTTCACTCCCGAACGTTCCACGGCAGTTTTGTAATTTTGTCCAATTCTACTGATTTCTCCGATAAAATCAATGTTTTTATCAAACATATCACCTGCCGCTTCCATTGTTTCCATTAAATAGACAATATCCGCTCCTGTAAATGTTTCTGTGAGAAAGTCTACATCAAACATACTTCCTATAGCGGCTTTTGCACCCAACGCTCTGATAGAACCTGCCCGTTCTTCATTACTGCTAATCACCGTTACTGAATGTCCTTTTTGTATAAGTTCTTTGGTAAGCGGTTTTCCGATGTTCCCGATGGAACCAGTTAAAACAATATTCATTTCTTTAATTTTTTGTTGATGTAAAATTCCGAAATGTACCTAAAAGAGACTTCGCCGAATCTATCTTCTTCTTAACCAAAAGAAGAATGTGAGCGGATACCAGGATAAAGCTCTTAATCCCTACTCTTATCATTCTTCATGCTATAAAATAAATTAAAAGTCTACAAAATCAATAGACTTATTGTGTTAATTTTAATTCACCGTGAAAAAGGTTCTTTTTTATAATTTTTTAACATTTTCTAACTCAACTACAACCTATTGTTTTTCAGGTAAATAAATCAATAAAAATATCTTTTATTTTATTAACCTACTAATTTAGTAGACTAATATGATTTATCTCATACTCCTCTTTAATCCTGATTTACCAATTATTAAATAATTTTGACCCAGTTAAAAAAAACATAAACTTTATTCTCATGAATAAGAATACCTTTAATTCTTACTATTGCACCCTTCTGACGGCAGCTCCTGTACAGCATCAATGTTCTGTAGTGTCATGCCATTCACAGCACAACTGTATTTCTCAAAATATGTGCTTTGATATGATGTGCAAAATAATGATGTCATAGCTTTCTAAAAGATACATTCATTACTGTAGGAATTAAAGCCAAAGTCAAGGCTTATTTAATCCGGGTACATCTCCTGTAAATTTTAATATTTTATTTCTTACCACCTCCCTGAAAAAGGAGGCAGGAAATCTCATTTTTTCTTACAGAGATCAACAGTAATACACAGTTCAATTTTAACCCTAGATTAATATATAATGAAAAAGAAACAATGCAAACTTGGTGTATTGGCCTTACTCCTATTCGCGGAATATGGTTTTGCACAAAGTAAAGACAGCCTTTCCAAGGAAACCTCCATAAAAGAAGTCGTGGTGGTAGCTTTTGGAAAGCAGAAAAAAGAAGAAATCACAGGATCTGTACAGTCATTGAAGGCCAAAGACCTTTCTAATCTTCAGAACGGAAATATCCTTCAGGGAATTGGAGGAAAAGTAGCAGGGGTACAGGTGATTTCCTCCGGACAACCGGGCTCCCAGCCCACCATCAGAATGAGAGGAATAGGTTCTATCAATGCATCCAGTGACCCGCTAATTGTACTGGATGGTATTCCGTACAGCGGAAACCTGAACAGTATTGCGTCATCGGATATTGAAAGTATTTCATTTCTTGAAGATGCTTCATCAAATGCTTTATATGGTTCCAGAGGGGCTAACGGAGTTATTATTGTCAATACAAAAAGAGGTAAAAACAAAGGGTTGAGTATTGAAGCAGATGTAAGAACCGGGGTCAATTTCAGATCTATTGAAGACTATTCAGTCTATACCTCTCCACAGGATTATTATACCGCCTATTACAACAGAGCCAGAATTGGTGAGATTGCAAGACTGAAACAACCGGGCGCTGTTCCTTCCGGCCCTAGTCCCCATGATGTAGGACTTGCCGCACTAAACAAACTGGGATATGATGCTTATAATATACCATTCAACCAGCTGATTTCAAAAGATGGATCTTTCAATCCTGATGCCAAATTATTATACCAGGACAACTGGAAAAAACTGCTTTTCAGACCGGCTTTGAGAAGAGAAGCGACTGTAGGTATCAATGCCAATAGTGATCAGGTAAAATCATATACTTCCCTTAATTATCTGGATGATAAAGGATATTTAATTTCTTCAGGTTTTGAACGATTCGGGATCAGATCGAATGTAGACTATTCTATTACTTCAAAATTGAAGCTGACAAGTGCTTTATCTTATACTTACAGCAAGCAGGATTTTGGGGAAACGGGAGGCTTTTCTAATCCTTTCCAGTTTGCCAGAAATATTGCTCCTTTTTATCCTGTCTTTCTTAGAGATGATAACTATCAGAGGCTTTATGACAATAATGGAAATGCCTTATACGACTATGGAGACGGTCAGGGACCCAACGGAGCTACAAGATCTTATGCCGTTTTTGAAAACCCTGTCGGGAACCTTCAAAAAGACAAGTCTCAGATCATAAGTAATATTACCAACCTTAACCTTGGTTTAAATTACGAAATCATCAAAGGACTAGATTTCACTTATAACTTTGGTGCTTATCTCGAAAATACCAGAAACCTGCAGTTCGGAAATACCGAAGGAGGAACTTCATCTTCTGTAGGCGGTACCATTTCACAAGGGTCTAATTTTAAATATACACTGAACCATCAGCAATTGCTTACTTATCAGAAAAAGTTGGGAAGTCACAGCTTTAATATTCTGGTTGGGCACGAACTGAATAAGATAAAAGACGATGGGTTTTCAGGATCAAAACAGCAGCTTTTATTACCCAATTCTCAATCTTTTGACAATGCCGTGAAGATTACCGACTTATCAGGAAGCGGATATGAATATGCTGTAGAAGGATATTTTACGAGATTACTGTATAATTATGACGGGAAATATTTCTTTAATGCCAATATCCGTAGAGACGGTTCTTCAGTCTTTTCTCCGGAAAGCAGATGGGGAAATTTCTATGGACTGGGACTGGCATGGAATATTGCAAAAGAAGATTTCCTTAAAGACAACACTGTCATTAATTCTTTAAAATTAAAAGCTTCTTACGGACAGCAGGGAAATGACAACATTCTTCTGAGTGGTTCCAGCAGAGATTATTATGCTTATCAGGATATCTACGGAATTAATAATTTCGGGGATGACAAACCAGTTCTATCTCTTAAAAAGCAGGGAAATAAAGACTTAAAATGGGAAACTTCCAAAAACCTGAATGCCGGTTTTGAAATCTCGCTTTTAAAAAACAGAATAAACTTGAATGCAGATTATTTTGAAAGGAAAGTATCGGATATGATCTATACCCTTCCTCTTCCTCCATCCAATGCAGGTTATTATGTAAAATACGGAAACATTGGAGATATGACGAACAGAGGTGTTCAGGCTAATATAAGTGTAGATATTCTTCGTGGTGATGAGTTCCAGTGGAGTATTTATGCCAATGCCACACATTATAAGAATAAGATCACCCGATTGCCAGCCGAACAAAGAAATACAGGTTTAGTTTCCGGATTGTTTATTCTGGCAGAAGGAGGAGACCGGTACACTTATTTCCTTAAGGAATTTGCCGGGGTAAATCCTGACAATGGTGACGCTCTATGGTACCGTACCTCTATAAATCCTGTCACTCAGAAAGAGGAAAGAACAGTGACCAACAATTATAAGGAAGCTACAGACTATAACACCGGAAAATCAGCTATTCCGAAGGTATATGGTGGATTCGGAACCGATTTTAGCTATCAGAGATTCAATCTGGCTGTGAATTTTGCATATCAATTTGGCGGATATGGTTATGATGATGTATACAGAAGTTTATTCCATTCTGACAGCTATGGTTCTAACTATTCTACAGATCTTGATAAAACATGGACTCCAGAAAATCCAACTGCCGCTTTACCAAGGGTAGATCTTAATGCAACCAATCAAAACGGAAACTCTACGCTTTATCTGATCAAATCAGATTATATCAGTCTTCAGGATATAACCCTTTCCTATCAGCTTCCTGATGGTTTTGCACAACAAGCAGGTTTATCAGGACTTAAAATTTATGTAACGGGAAACAACCTGTATCTGTGGTCTAAAAGAAAAGGATACGATCCAAGAACCTCGTTGACAGGAGTTTCGGATTCATATCGATATTCTCTGTTGTCCAGTGTTTCTTTAGGCTTTAAACTTAACTTTTAAAAGAATGCAATGAAAAAAATAAAATACTTTATAGCAGCGGCAGCCATAGGCTTTATTACTGCCAGCTGTGCCAATGATCTCAATACCTTACCGGAAGGTGATATTTCCGGTGAACAGCTGAATAACGACTCTTCTACTCCGGAAAAAATTCTGGGCGGCGTATATCTTGACCTTCGCAGTAATGGGGCCGGTGGTACTACCGTTCATTCAGATTTCGGAATCATGGGGGTCAAAGCAGGAGCTGACCTGATGTCCAATGATGTCATCCAGTCTACCAACCAGCATTTGGGAATGTTTTATAATTATGAGGCAACCAATGCCAGCAATATCGCTTCTGAGATTGTATGGACTACTTTTTATGCAAGAATATTTGTGATCAACAAGCTGCTTGATGATTTAAATAAAAATGCCAATGCAAAGAACAGAGCAATCGCAGGACAGCTGCTTGCTTTGAGGGCTTATTCCTACTTTTATCTGGTTCGTTTCTATGCTAATGATTATAATGGTCATCAGTCTGAACCGGGACTTCCATTGGTTCTTACAGCAGCCAATCCAAGCCAGGGTTTACCAAGATCAACGGTTTCTGAAGTATATGTACAAATCAAAAAAGATATTGAAGAGTCTATTGGTCTTTTAGATACATATGCGCGCCCATCCAGAGCCCAGATAGATCAAAGAACCGCCAAAGCCATTGCAGCTGAGGTATTTTTGCAAACCGGAGATTACGCAAAAGCAATTAAATACGCTGAAGAAAGTAAGCAGGGCGTTGCCCTTATGACGGAGGACGATTATACCTCTACCGGATTTTCCAACATCAATAATCCTGAGGTTATATGGGGTTTTCATAATACAATTTCCACGATGAGTATCGGAAATTATTATGCTTCATTCTTCTCCATGTTTGATAATACCAACGAAGGATATGCCGGTGCTGCACAGATCCGTAAGCTGATTGACAAACGTCTTTATGAAGCGATCCCGGCAACAGATTACCGTAAAAAAGTATTCAACGGCAGTCAGAATGCCGCTTATACTTTTAACGGAAAAACAAAAAATTATCCGCCTTACGTAAGCTGGAAGTTCAAAGATCCTACCCTTTTTGAAGGAGATTATATTTACATCAGAGCTTCCTCATTGTATTATATACAAGCAGAAGCCCTTGCCAGACAGGGAAGAGAAACGGAAGCAAGACAGGTATTATTCGACATTACATCGAAAAGAGATAAGGCCTACACGCTGTCTACAAAATCAGGCAATGAGCTGATCAATGAAATTGTCCTGCAAAAAAGGATAGAACTTTGGGGTGAAGGCTATGCATGGTTTGATATGAAAAGATTAAATACTCCTTTAGAAAGAGTATACACACGAACGAATCACACTTTTGGAAGGTTTAACCTGACACCAGATAAATTCCGATTCCAGATTCCAAATAAAGAGATTAATAATAACCCACAAATCAAGCAGAATGAGTAGATAAACCAAAAACAATTTTACATTCAAATATATTCAGTGACGAGGCGCCATTTACTTGTAAATGGTGCCTTTTTTATTGATTAAGGTAAGGTGCTGATATTTTTTTGACTTTCACTTGCTAAAAATCTTTGATTTTTTCGCGCCTTAAAATTATACATAGAATTAAAAAAACTTGCGCCTTTGCGATTTCCAATATAACCTGTTACTCTTTATGTTTTTTTGGAAAATCGCAAAGGCGCAAAATGCTATTAAAAGCCTGCTGCAAGGCGCAAAGATTTTATCTGCGATAAAATTGAATACTGCTTATTTCCAAGTCTCTTGCAAATTATTTATTTTATAACAATATCAGATTTGTAATTGTCTTTTACCAGCTCACCGTTTTTATACAGCCGCTGGTTGATTACCTTCCCTTTTTCATTAAAATAAAGCCACAAAGCATTTTTTCTTCCTAAAGAATCCAGGCGCCCCATTTCTTTCGGCATTTTATTATTGTGAAGAATCTGTACTGGAAACAATCCTTTCAGGTCTTTCAACGAATCCATTTTTTCGGGAATCAGTTCAGATTCATTGCCAATTTTGAATATATATTGATTTCCTTTGCCGCTTTTTAAAATCAGTTCATCCCCTGAAACCTCATATTTTCCGTCTGAAAAAGGAGCTGTCATAATCTGGTCATAACTTACATGCTCCGTTTTTAAAAATTCAAAAGTTCCATTTTTGATATAAAGAGAATATTCTCCGTTCCCAGATTGCAGCTCAACATATTTCGGATATTCTTTATCTTTTTTACAGGAAATAATGGAGACAAGAAGTATAGAAAGGCTAATAATTTTAATTTTCATGGAAACTAATTTATTAAAATATTTAGAATAAAAGGAAATACATATATTTGGAATCTTTTTCATTCCCACATCCCAGTTTTCAAGCAATAAAAAATAAACAATGACCAAAACAAAATTACTTTTCACAGGTGTATTTTCTACCTTGTTATCTATTACTGCAGCAGCGCAGAAAAAAAACACTTATACTCATAAAATCGACAGCATTATAACAGCTTCCAATCCTTTACCATTCAACGGGGTTGTTTTGGTTGCCCAGAAAGGGAAAATACAATATCTGAAATCTAATGGCTACAGAGATTTTGAAAAGAAGGTTTCTTTAAAAACAGATGACCAGTTTGAAATCATGTCAAATTCAAAGCAGATCACCGCGGTGCTGATTTTACAGGCTGCTGAACAGGGAAAACTCAACCTTCATATTCCTATAAAAAAATACCTGCCCTCACTTACACAGACCTGGGCAGATACGGTTACAATACATCACCTTCTGAATCATACTCACGGTATTACAGATATAAATAAACCTACCGCTTTCAAAACCGGTTCCCAATTCAAATATGGTAATCTTTCTTATAGGCTGTTGGGAGAAATTCTTAAAAACACGACCGGAAAAACCTTCACAGAATTGGCCAACTCTCTTTTCAAAAAGCTAAAAATGGATCAAACATTTGTTTACAATACCAAGAATAAGCAGGCTCTTGTTCCCGGCTATATGAACAAAAACAATCAGTTTGAAAAAGTGAAAGAATCATTTCTGAATGATGATTTAGCTCCTGCTGCAGGTGTCATCTCTACGGTACAGGATCTCGCAAAGTGGGACCAGGCACTATTCAAAGGAAAACTTCTCTCTCCGGAGTTTCAAAAACAGATGCTGACCCCTTCTACAACCTCTCAGCACAATGTCTTTGGAAAAGAAAGTATGGGATTCGGATATAATGTGAGATTTATCAAAGAAGCGGGCTTAGATTATTTTGCTGTAACGGGTCTTGGTGACGGATTCACCTGCCTTAATGCCTACTTTCCTTCTACAGATACCACTTTGATTATCCTCGAAAACCAGATGCCTGAAAAAAGTGAATATTGGAGCTTTAAGGAAGCATCAATCAAGAATGTAGTCCTGAAAGCGATTACCTTTAAGTAAATCAAGAAATCATTCTATAAAGCATCTGTCAGAGATCTTAAAACATACTGCCATCAATTTTATCTCAGATAAAATCCTTGCGCCTTACAACAGATATTTTATACTATTTTGCGCCTTTGCGTTTTCAAAAAAAATATAAAGAGTAACAGGTTTAATTGGAAAATGCAAAGGCGCAAGTCTTTTTTTGATCTTACATTTTTTAAGGCGCAAAAAAATCAAAGATTTTTAGCAAGAATAATACCTTTTCAAAACTTTTGTTTTAATTATAGAGAAGGGTTTTTCTATTACAAATCTGTAGAATAAGCCCCCCAGAATACAAGCGAAAAGACACAGAAGAAGGCTTATGTTATCTGACGTTTCAAGTTTAAAATAATGGAGAGATTCCTGTACCATATGAATAATCCCTTTATGTGAAAGGTAAACAGCATAGGATAAAGCTGCCAGCTGAGCGGTAATAGATGACCTCGATCTGTATAGGAAGGATGATTTTGAAATTGCTGCCATAAGGATTATTCCATAGCTTACCGCCACCATTGTAAATCCCAATACAGAAGCTGTTTTGGAAGCCTGTTCATTGCATACCCAAAATGAGATTCCCAACAGCATGATTCCAAGAAAGAAAAGTTTATTTCCATTCGCTTCAACCATTTTTTTAAATACTGATGAATACTGCATAAGATAGCCGATCAAAACTCCTATCCCAAGTCCGTCCAGCCTTGTATGTGTGGGATAATATATTTTCATGTACCATAATTTCCAGAAATCTGAGGAGGCGGTATCTGCTTCTGTGATCAATTCATTCCATGCCATCAATCTGGCCATTAAAGAAAATCCGATAACCGCTATGATCACCAATCCCAGATATTTAAATAATCTGGTTGGCAGTACTGTTACAAGCACCAAAGGAAGGATAAGATAAAACTGTTCTTCGATACACAATGACCATGCATGGGAAAATGTACCCCGGTTGATGACATCCAGCCCGTAATTTTGTGTGAAAGTCAAAAACTTCCATAAAGGGGATAAAGATTCCCGTTCCCTGAAAAAAGGAAGCGTAAAATAGAGAAATACGGTAAAAAAATAAGGAGGTATGATCCTGAAAAACCGTTTTATATAGAATTCTTTCAAACTGATTCCACCCTTGTTTTCTATCTCTTTAAACAGCTGCCCTGAAATCAGAAAACCACTTAAAACAAAGAAGAGATCCACTCCCGTCCAGCCAAATCCCCCGATACTGTCGATCCAGTCAGGATGTTTAAATGCGCGGTAATGGTACATCAATACAAGTACAATAGCAGCAGCTCTCAGATGATCCAATCCGTAAAGTCTTTCAGAACGTTCTGTCATTATTTTTTATGCAAATGTTGACAATTTCCAGTATACTTTCTGATGAAGAGTTTAGACGACACGATATCTAACATCAATAGCAAAATTTGCCATCTGTATCATGAATAATGCTGTCTGCCATTAATTTCAAGCATTTAACATCACTTTTCCATAATGTCACTTAAGATTTTATATTTTTGATGATGATGAAAACTCCGTCAGAAATCCAGCTCAGACCAAACGTTTATTTCCAGTTATTCTTCTGGACGGCTTTATTTTTATTCGGAACCGCAAAAATGTATGGAGAATATGATGGTGGAATTTTTAAAGAAGTGTTGATTTACAACTTTTGCCACTGGATTTTTCAGATTATAGGAGCCAATTTCATCTATTTTATCCTGATCCGGCATTTTTTTGACAGGAAAAGGTATATAGAATTTTCGCTGTATCTTATTATCAGTCTTTACCTTATCTCTGTCATCAATAGGTTTTTTCTTGTTTATATTGCAGAACCACTCTTCACCAATGAAGTCAAAGACAGCATATTCGATATTTTTACTGATATCCCCTATCTTTTAATGCACTATACATTCACGATTATCAGTGGCGCATTTATTTTTATTTCCATCATGTTTTTCATACGGTATAAGGATGAAAAGGAACATACTATCAAATTGCAAAAAGAAAAAACAGAACTGGAATTACAATCTCTCAAATCTCAGCTCAATCCCCATTTTCTCTTTAACACTTTGAATAATATTTATTCTCTGTCAATGAGCCATTCTGACAAGACTTCACAATCTATCAGCCAGCTTTCAGATATTCTGGATTATATTTTGTACAAAGGGCAGAAAAAATGGGTGCCTGTTTCCGATGAGCTGGCGATTATTGATCATTATATTGCGCTGGAAAGTCTTCGCTACCATGATGAAAGATTAAAAATAGATAAGCATATTGTTCTCAACTCACAGAATACTATTCCACCACTGTTGTATCTTACTTTGGTAGAAAATGCTTTTAAACATGGGGCAGGGAAAAGTTCAGGAACCACAGCAATAAAGATTGAATTGGAAACCCATACCCAATATTCTGTTTTTAAAATTGAAAATACATTCCCCGGTCATCAGCCCGAACATGAAAGAGGAATTGGACTGCAAAATATAAAAAGACAACTGGAATATCACTATCAGGGAAATTTTACTTTCCAAATCTCACAGGAAAACAATATTTTTAAAGTTGAAATAACCACTCCTCCACATTATGATTAATTGTATCATTGTAGATGACGAACCGCTGGCAGCGTCATTACTTGAAAACCATATCTCAAAGATTGACGATTTAAAACTGATTGGAAAAGCTGAAAATGCAATGCAGGCTTATAAAATATTGCAACATCAGACGATAGATCTTATGTTTCTGGATATTCAGATGCCTGATTTGAATGGAATAGATTTTTTAAAATCACTGCCCCAAAAGCCCAAGACCATCTTCACCACAGCCCATCGGGATTTTGCCATTGAGGGTTTTGAACTGGAAGCAGTAGATTATCTTCTGAAACCAATTACTTTTGAACGTTTTTTCAAAGCGGTAGAACGTATTCTGAGAAACTCAGCTGAACAGAAAGAAGACTTTATCATTATCAAAACAACAGGAATGCAGCGGAAAATATCCCTTTCGGAAATTCTTTATTTTGAAAGTCAGGGAAATGATATCAAAGTGGTGCTGGCCAACCAGGAAAGTTTTATTTCAAAAACTAAGATAACAGATCTTGAAACGACCTTGTCCGGCAAGGATTTCATAAGAATCCACCGGTCTTTTATCATTAACGCTCAATTCGTTACTGCATTCAGTAATCATGAGGTTCTGCTTGGAAGTCATCAAATTCCTGTGGGGAGAAGTTATAAAAATGAATTTGATACTTTTATCGCTATTATTTCTAAGCGTTCTATCAATACCTAAAAGAATATTTTTCACAATCTTCTAAAATTTAATTGGTTACATTTGGATATACTGAAAGCAAATACAACAAATTGTTGAAAAGTTCCGAATTATAAAACCATGAAATATGAAAAACAGATTCTTTATTCCCTTATTTTCAACCTTATTATGCTGTTTAGTATGGACTAACACTTTCGCACAATCAAAATCTTATACACCAGTCTCTCAGGAGCTCTACAATACCATTATGAAAAAGGACAGCATTCTTTTTAGCGCTGCCAACTCAGGAAATATTGAAAACCTTAAAACATTTTTCACTGAAAATCTTGAGTTCTTCCATGATGTTGGCGGCCTTGCAAACTATAAAGAAACTATTGATAATTTTACCAGGGTAGCTAAAAACTATGCATATACCCGAAGAGTTTTAGTTCCTGGATCAGTGGAAGTATATCCTATTAAAGAGTATGGAGCCATACAAACCGGGACACATCAATTTTGCCGTCTGGAAAATGGTTCCCTGATCAATTGTGGAACATTCAAATTTGTTCATATATGGAAACAAACCCCAGATGGATGGAAAATCTCAAGAGTGATCAGCTATGGACATTAAAATAATTAAATTTTATTTCTATTTAAAAAATTACTCACTATATATCAGCAGATTAAGATAAAAAATCACTCCAATCAATAATTTTAACATTTGTTAAAGCAGCAACACCCTTACAATATAAAACACTGTAAATAAACAGATTACAACCAAATTCACATACAATGATTTGCATAGCATTATTACAGCAACCTGTATGGATATTAAAAAAAATAGTTATTTTTGCTCCAATTGAATAAAATTGCTTTTTACGCTTTTTTATTAGTAAATTTATGTGCACCAAGTTGTAAAATATTAAAATTCATTTCATGAGAAAAATAATTCTACTTATTACATGTATGTTCGGTATTTCGGTTTTCTCACAGATAAAAGTGTTGAAAAATGAAAGTTTGGTGGAAATTGGTAAAGATAATTCCGTTGGTCTCTATAAAAAGGAAGATAAATTTACAGTCAACTACCAGGATCTGAATACCAGCAACCTGAATACGATCCGATCTTTTTCATTCCAGAATCTCAATGGGGATGTCACGGGGTTATTTAAACTTATTATAGATGGTTTTATCTCTACTCCGGATGAGAATATTGTATTGGAACTTCCCAATGATATCATCGAGCTTCATTATGAAAAGAATTATGGACAGCAGACCGTACAGTTTATCCAGGTCATCAACAAAAACCGAAAATATATAGGGAAATCACAGTTTTTGAACCAAAAACAAGTGGAGAAAATTTTTGGAAGAACCAATGGAAAGTATGCGATGTATGAAAAGCCTTCAGCCGTAAGCCCAACGGCGAATAAAGGAGCTTCTAATACTGCTTCTAACGCTACTCCCACAACAGGGGGAGCCAAGAAAAAATCAAGAAAATAAGTATATTTTATAAATATTGCGAAACTCATTCCATCGGATGAGTTTTTTTATTTTATTTTTGCAGAAAGACATTATAACTTATGCCGCTTCAGATAATCAATTTAACCAAAAAATTTGGGGAGCAGACTGCCCTTGACAATATCAACATTTCTATTGATCAAAATGAAATCATCGGACTTCTTGGCCCCAACGGTGCCGGAAAATCTACCTTGATGAAATCTATTGTCGGAGCACTGAAAATTGACCAGGGAGAGATCATTTTCAACGGTTTGAATATCTCTGATCACGAGATTGAAAGCAAAAAGAAAATAGGCTTCCTTCCTGAAAACAATCCTCTTTATCTGGAAATGTATGTGAAAGAATACCTTCAGTTCGTCGCCAATATTCACAAAATCTCTGCATCCAGAGTAGATGAGGTAATAGAACTGGTAGGAATTACTCCTGAAAAATCTAAGAAGATCGGGCAATTATCTAAAGGGTACAAACAACGTGTAGGACTTGCACAGGCGATTATTCATCAGCCGGATTTACTGATTCTGGATGAACCTACGAACGGTCTGGATCCTAATCAGATCATTGAAATCCGTAATGTCGTAAAAGAAATTGGTCAGCAAAAAACTGTTTTATTATCTACTCACATCATGCAGGAAGTAGAAGCGCTTTGTTCAAGAGTGATCCTTATCCATAAAGGGAATATTCTTCAGGACTGCCCTATTAATGAGTTTAAAGGTAAGTTTGAAAGCCTGGAAGATGCTTTTGCTAGTTATACCGCATAAAAAATATGAAATCGCCCGAAATTTTTTCGGGCGATTTTTTTAATTTTTAATGATATATCCTACTGGTACTTTCATGTGTAAAATCTCATACTTTTTATAGTGGACCCAGAATTTATTTCTGTTATGAAAATCCTGGTTCATGTATATCGTATCTTTTTGCGGCATAAGCACTATATAAATATTCTTGTCAAGGGTTCTTATTTTCTCACTTACAACAGTAATATTTGACAATTCTCTTTTTGAAAAAGATAAATTACTCTGCTCGATTTTCGAAGTCTTTATATTCTCTATAAGCTCATTCTTAATCAAATGATCGCGTACTCTATCCATTAACATAAGTGAAATAAAACTAAAAAGAGTAACTAGCAAGGCTCTAGATTCTTTTTTAAAAATCTTACAATAAGTATAAATAAGGAAGGAAATAATAAAACTAATAATTAGAAGTGCAATAATTGACTGAACTATATAAATCATTACTAAAATTTATTGCTTAATTTTTCTAAAATTAAGAATTGTTATCCGGTTTTTCTTCAATTACAGAAACCGTTTCCACATTTTTCTTCTGAACCTGTTCCAGCAGTTGAAGTCCCAGAAGTCCGCTGATTCCGCCATTTGCAGAATCTCCGCTTCCCCCGATAAGAACATCAGGCATTATTTTCACATTTTGTGAAGCTATATTTTCCATTATTTTCAATTGGGTAAAATTATTGCCGCCCATGGCTTCCACTGATAATTTATAAGACTCCGCATTGGACTTACCGATGGCAAGAATTTTTTCCGCTTCTGCATTACCGGTTAATGAAATTTGTTCAGCACTTGCTTTTGCCAGCAATTCTATCTTTTCAGCTTCGGCTTTGGCGAGAAGTCTCGTTTTCTCGGCTTCACCTGTTGCTAAAAGCTGCAATCTATCTCCTTCGGCATTCGCCTGTAGTCTCACGGAATTGGCATCTCCCGTTGCCTTTTTCACCGAAGCATCTGCAATTCTTTCCGCAATTAAAACTCCCTGATCTGCCTTTACAATTTCCTTCTGCATATCAGCAACAGCCGTCTCTTTTTCCAGCGCCTGACGCGTTTCCTGAGCCAGCATTTCAGTTTCATAAGTAATTTTCTGTTCCTCTGCCAATTTTCTGTCCGTTAAAGTTTTCATTAAACTTTCAGGAGGAACAATCGCTCCAATTAAAGTATCAACTGCATTTACATTATATTGTTCCAAAACACTGCTGATATGGTCTTTTGCCGATTGCTGTCTTTCTTTTCGGGTTCCCAAAAATGCAATCACATCACTATCCTGCGCAGAGTTTCTGAAATAATTTCCAATCGTTGGCTCTAAAACCTGGCTGACAAGATTGATCATATTTCCAAAACGGGCAATCACCTTTGGAGCTTCATACGTAGGAATATGAATGATTTGCGAAACATCAAGATTGAAAGGAAAACCGTCTTTACTTCGTACCGTAATGGTTGAAAGATTTTTATCGAGCTGGTGAGATTCTATTCTTTCAAAAGCCCAGTTCAATACTAAATTGGTGGTAGGAACAAGTTCAACCTTCATAATATAAGGGTTAATCGGATATTTCCCGGGACCAATAGGTTCGGCCCAAACGCCTTTACGCCCTTTTTCAACAATATTTCCATGCTTAAAATCAACTCCGCTCAAATCTTTTCCTTCTTCTCCCACATAGCTGATAATTACTCCAACATGGCCAATCGGAATTTCCGTCATTTTCACCATTTCAACTTTTGTAAACCATGGATTTAAGAAGTAAGAACCCGCCAGGATCACCTGCTCCTGAAGACCTTTGTAGCCGCCATTATTTAAAAAAGTATCAACATCCTGAAACTTATTATGGTCATTGATAATTTTACCTGCAATCTGACCTTCTTCTAAAGGACTTCCCTCCATTGTCGTGATAACTCCTACTGCATTATCAGGAATCTGAGTCATATCCGTTAATTCTATTTCAAACAACAACGTATTGATTCTGTAAGATCCCGGTGCAATAATCGCAGTTTGGCGACCTTTTCGCCCTCCGTTTCTTAAAAAAGCTTCAGCATCCTGAAAAGAATCACAGTCGACTTTTCTAGCTAAAATCCTTCCTGTTTCTAATTCTGCACCATCTTTAGCTAATAATAATCCTATTTTACCGGTCGGGATCACTATAAAAGGCTGAAAATCGATAGAATACTGCCATATCCATTTTCTGAAATAAACCCCTGGAGCTAATGTCTGAGCCTGAAAACCAGCTTCTCCATTGGTTGCGATAATTCTTCCTTCCGGAAGTTCCTGCTTACCCACCAGTACGAATTTTTTGGTAACTAAACCGATTCTGTCCTGAGGCACAATGATTAATCCAAAGAAAATTCTCAAAATAAATTTGTAAAAAATTACGCACAAAAGTGCAATTACGGCCGGAATCATCCAGCCATGAAAAGCTAATTCCATAGTTTGTTTGTTTTGTTTTTGATTAAATTTGAAAACAGGGATTGTGCTCTGGTTCTTCGGAATACGAAAAAACAGAGTAAGAATTATATGATAATTCTTTCGAAAAAATTAAGAAGTTATAGGAGGAGATGTATTAAAAATCGTGAAGATGATTTCTGATACTTTTAATAGAAAAAACTTAAAGTTAATTAGTTTCATTTTGATAATAAAGGAACGAGATCCTTTGATGGTACAAATGTACATAAGAAAAGTATTCACTTGTTTCAGAATCTGGCAATATTTCACAAATAAAACGATAATTAATTGAAAATCAGATCTATTATTTTCTAAAACCAAACATTTTGTGACCTCAAACGTCTCTTTACCAGCCTTATACTTCTTCTTTACAATTGAAAAATGGCGCTATATTTGATAGAGTCTGAAATGTTAACCAATAACCATTTAATATGATAAAGCATATTTTATTAGGAACCTTCTGCTTAGCTCAGTTTTCTTTCGTGGCTGCTAAAGAAGTTCCGAACCCGAAAACAGATCATTTTATAACCTCTTCTGCCCTTCAGCAGGTCCCTAAGACGGTTATTATTAAAACTAAAAAGTTTAAGATCAGAATCGACAAGCAGCCCAACGGCAAATACCTTTACCAATCATGGAATGCCAATGCAAAGATTACAGCAAAACCTAGCATGATCATCAGCGATGGTGAACTGATTCCTGATGGTTCAGGAGGGAATTATTATATTGCTTTCAACAATGAAGGTCACAGTTACCAGATCTGGAGAAATTACCTTACAGATTCTGCGAAAAAAGCACCTTATACATTGGTGGTAAACGATGCTAATGATCGTGAAATCGTGCGTCAGGATGGATATGTCGTTAAAAATTAAGTATAAAGGTGGGAAGAGGGAGGATTGAAGATGGAAGTTATTATTGTCTTTCTATAACTATCATTTAAGAACTCAAAATTACTTTCCTTTCTTATAAAATAAAAATCCCGCACTGGTGCGGGATTTTTTATGTTCCGGATTGTCTTAATTCTGTAAATAGACTGCTCTCTTCATAGCTTTCTTTGGCTGCCTTGTAACCAATATTGAAAATCTCTTCCAGTTTGTCTTTTCTGCGTTCAAAAGTTCCGTAGGCAGCTAGTTTCTGGGAAGAAATAAACCAGTCACAGTAGTCAAATTTTATTTTTTCAATTCTGTAGGAAAGAAGGTCATAAGAACGGGAAACAATGGCTTTGATTGAGTTCAGATCTTTGATCTTAGCTTCATTGGGTGGAGATACAAATACACCGATCAGCTTATCACAATCATCCCGGATGATATCAGCAGGAAAATTGTTCAGCACTCCTCCATCACAATACATTTCCTCACCAATAATGTAGGGAGTCGTTATTCCGGGAATGGAGCATGAAGCAATGATGGCATCAACGATCTCAAAATCTTTGTCAAAAATCTTCTGGGTTCCGGCAACGAGTTCTGTTGCTACAATTTTCACTTCTATATCCAGATCTCCTAGTTTCATTTCATGAAAAATAGGTTTCAGATAGTTTCTGAATATGATTGAAGAAACGAGTCCCGGCTGATTGAATGTAAAGTGTTTCCAGTTGAAAAAATAGATGGAATTAAAAAATTCCAGAATTTCTTCCGGCGTTTTTCCGATGGCATGAAGACAGCCTACAATAGATCCGGCACTACAGCAGGAAAGAATATCAACCTCAATATGTTTTTCCTGTAAGAATTTTAATACTCCTGCATGAGCGATTCCTTTGGTACCGCCACCCGATAAAACAAGTCCTACTCTCTCCGAATTCATTGAATAAATGTAAGGAAACAGCCCGAGATAATGAGATTAATTTTTATAAATATGTTGATTTTAAAATTATTTTAATAAAATCTATAATATTCCGTCAAAAAATTCACTACAAAAAATCAGAATGGGATTAATTTGTAGTGCTCCTATGATGATCAATTAATATGTTTTAATACCAAACCTCACAGGTTTTTGAAACCTATGAGGTTTAGTTTACTATATTTCAGATTAGTAGTAATGAAAAAAGCCTGGATTTCTCCAGGCTTTTATGATATAGATTTTTGTATTTCAGATTAAATGTGAATCACTTCACCGTAAGCAGCAGCAGCAGCTTCCATAATTGCTTCAGAAACTGTTGGGTGCGGGTGAATAGACTTGATGATCTCGTGACCTGTAGTTTCCAGTTTTCTAGCTACCACAGATTCAGCAACCATATCTGTTACTCCTTCACCGATCATGTGGCATCCTAACCACTCACCATATTTAGCATCGAAAATCACTTTGATAAATCCGTCTGTATTTCCGTTTGCAGTTGCTTTACCACTTGCAGAAAGAGGGAATTTACCTACTTTGATTTCGTATCCTTTTTCTTTAGCCTGCTTTTCAGTAAGACCTACAGAAGCTACTTCAGGGTGACAATATGTACATCCAGGGATATTACCATAGTCGATTTTTTCAACGTGCATTCCTTTGATTTTCTCAACGCAAGTGATTCCTTCTGCGGAAGCAACGTGAGCCAATGCCTGAGTTGGGATGATATCTCCAATTGCATAGTAACCCGGTACTGAAGTTTCGTACCATTCGTTTACCAATACTCTTCCTTTGTCTGTCTGGATTCCTACTTCTTCTAATCCGATGTTCTCGATATTAGCAGCAATACCTACAGCAGATAATAAGATATCAGCTTCAAGAGTAATGTTTCCATTAGCTGTTTTTACATTAGCTTTTACTCCTTCACCACTTGTATCAACGCTTTCTACAGAAGCATTGGTCATGATTTCGATCCCCGTTTTTTTCAGAGATTTCTCTAAGTGCTTAGAGATTTCTTCATCTTCTACAGGAACGATATTTGGCATAAATTCAACAACAGTTACTTTAGTTCCCATTGTGTTATAGAAATCAGCAAATTCTACCCCGATCGCTCCAGAACCTACAACGATCATAGATTTTGGCTGCTCAGGAAGAGATAATGCCTGTCTGTATCCGATTACTTTTTTACCATCCTGTGGCAAGTTTGGTAATTCTCTTGAACGAGCTCCTGTAGCAATGATAATATTGTTTCCTGAATATTCAGTTACTTTACCATCCTTATCTGTAACAGAAACTTTTTTTCCTTTCTGTACTTTTGCAGTACCAAGAATTACGTCAATCTTATTCTTTTTCATTAAGAATTCGATTCCTTTGCTCATTTTGCTGGCAACACCACGGCTTCTCTGAATCACATTCGGGAATTCAAAGCTTGCCTCCACTTTATTCAAACCATAATCTTCAGCATGGTTGATATAATGAAAAACCTGAGCAGATTTCAATAAAGCTTTAGTTGGAATACATCCCCAGTTAAGGCAGATTCCTCCTAAGTTTTCCTTCTCGATAATTGCGGTTTTGAAACCCAATTGTGCTGCTCTGATCGCAGTAACATATCCACCAGGACCACTTCCAATGACAATAATATCGTAATTCATTACTTTAAAAATTTTTATGCGAATTTAAGGAAAAATATTGGATGTTTCATGTTTCTGAAAACTGATCTTAAAATGCATTAACAAAGCTATTTTCATTCAATTTAAAGTAAAAAAAGAGAGCACAATACGCACTCTCTTTCAATGTTTTTTATTTTATATTGAAAATTTCTCAAAATTAAAGATATAAAAAACGAGCTTTTAGATTTTAATAACCGCAAGAATTCTGCATTATTTCGCCTTTTGAAGCAATCGTTTTTCAGTTTGAAATCTGTTATTTAAAGCTTTCATCTGATCTCTCTTCATCTGTTTGGTGGCAAGTGGATGATTAAGGATCAGTTTTTTCTCCATATTATATTTTTTGGTAAGCTCTTGCATTTTAATATTAACCAGCTCGGTTTTTGAGGGATGCGGTGGAGCTGGCGGACGTTTCTGAGCAGAAACATTCATAGATAAACCTAATACTAGTAGTGTTGAAATTAATACCTTTTTCATAATGTTCATATTTTTTTTGAATGATTTCAATCAATTCTATATTATTAATTAAATTCATTCTGGTTCATGACAAATCTTGCATATATCATACCAACATTTTTTCATACATTTATTTATCATTTAAATGAGCACTTATGAAAACGTCTGTGAAAAAAAATAATCTTTCCAAAAACAGCATCTGGATGAAAGAACCTGAAGACCATGATTTTCCTGCAGCACAGGATTATCTGGAACTTCTTTTCACGCCGGATGAGGCAAAAAAGAGGGTTGACAAATTAAAGAAAGCACCTACCATCACAAAAAAGTCGAAAGATATTTTAAGAGCCAGTAAGCTTGCCCTGCTTCCGGAGACCAATATTCATGTAAAAGAAAACCTGAAAAAAGTAGAAAAAAACAAGAAACTTTCGCCCATACTACTGGTAAGAGGTCAGAATGAACTGATCATTGCGGACGGCTATCATAGGCTATGTTGCAGCTACTATCTTACTGAGGATCTGGAAGTACCCTGCAGATTGATTTAATTTTTTTATTCATTTTTTTACCACGTCCCCATCTTTAATATTAAAATATATCATTTATTCCTTACGAGGTGAATTTTGCATCATATTTTTTATATTTTTGTTTGAAACCAAATTTTATAAATATGAAAAAATACATCTCAATCCTTTTATTTGGAGCTCTCCCTCTGTCTGCACAAGTGGGCATTAATACTTTAACTCCAAACAGCACCCTCGCCATCAACGGTTCACTAAGAGCCGGATATACCCAGATCACTGCAACAACGTATAGCATTCTGTCTACCGATCATTATATCACTTATAACGGAACAGCAGATGCAACCTTCACACTTCCTGTCATCGGAACGGGAACAACAAGCTATACAGGAAGAATTTATAAAATCAAAAACATCTCTCCTAATGCGATTACGTTACAGGCATCCAGTGGTAATACCTTAAGAATTGACAGCAATCCGGTTGCTTCATTTATAATTCCTACAGGAGCTTATGCTGAAGTGGTCAACAACAGTAATACAACCGGTGGAACATGGGATTTGTCATTTACGGTTCTTCCTAAACCCAGCAACGTAGAAATTTATGGTACACAACTTTTTGTTCCTCCTCATGCGTCAGGAACTGCTCCTGTTGGAGACTGGACCGCTCATGCTAATGCAGGTTATGACACGGGCAGCGCCACTGACAGATGGTGGATCATCAGTAAATCATCAGTAGATTATGCCCATACGGCTTCCTTTACCAATGCAAGCAGAATGACTCTTGTCTATGAATATCAGGGTACTCCTTTTAATGTTTCTAATATGTATCCTATCCTTACCGCAGGGAACAACTCAAGTTTCCCGGATGTATTTACAGCTTCGTTTGTAAGCCTTGCTAATAATGGTACTTCCGGAAGAACCAGACTTACCGTGTCTGTAGCACGTATTGATTTCATGGGAAATAATGGATCTAATAACAGTAACTGGACAGGAACATTCTTACTGAACGTTCTATTAGCCAGAAAATACTAGATATCTTCAACAATATATACGTAAAAAGAGCAGAAATTTCTGCTCTTTTTTATTGTTATAAAACTTCAATATTTTGTTTTAAAGGAAGGTTCTTCGATGAATTACCTACCATAATTCTATATATTCCTTTTTCTACAGCCCACTCCATTTTTTCATTTAAAAACTGCAGTTGTTTTATCGGAATTTCAATAGTGACAGACTTTGATTCTCCAGGCTGTAATTCTATTTTCTGAAATCCTTTCAGCTCAATAACAGGTCTTGAAACGGTAGCCAATAAGTCTTTTACATACAGCTGAACAACTTCACTTCCGGCCTTTGAGCCTGTATTTTTCACATTGACTTTAGCAATAATGGTGTCATTTTCTGAATATTTCGCTTTGTCCAGCTGCAAACCGGAAATTTCAAAGGTCGTGTAACTTAAACCAAACCCAAACGGATACAGAGGTTCACCACTCAGGTCATAGTAATCATTCCCTCTTCCTGTTGGGTGGTGATTATAGGTTAAAGGCAATTGACCTTCCTCCATAGGAAAAGTGATGGGTAATTTTCCGGAAGGATTTTCAACACCGAAAAGAGTCTTTGCTACTGCATTTCCCCCTTCTTCTCCCGGATACCAAACATCCAATATAGCTCCTACTTTATCTTTCCAGGCTATTGTTTTTATGGCTGAACCCCCAACTAAAACCACGGTTGTCGGCTTATTTAATTTTGAAACTTCATGAATAAAAGACTCCTGATTTCCCGGCAAACTCAATGAGGCACGATCCTGAAATTCACCTTCATGAATTCCGGCAGTGACAACAATATAGTCTGCATTTTGAGCAAGATGTAAAGCTTCTTTATAATCTTTCTGGTAATCATGCAGACCATAGTTCCAGATCAGTTCAAGGTTGGCTTCACCACGGTTTTCATGAAATTCAATGGTAATGTCATATTTTTTTCCTTTTACAAAATCTACATGTACTGTTTTTGTGGAGTAGCTTAGTTTTTCCCATTGGTCAATCACTAATTTCCCGTCCAGGTATAATTTAAAACCATCATTTCCGCGCAATCCCAATTGGTAGTTTCCGGAATCCGGAGCTTCCAGTTTCCCTGTCCAGCGGATACTGTAATGATCCGGCTGGAGTTTTTCAGGATCTGGAGAATATAAAGTCCACTTGAAATTGAATTGCTCATCCTGTTTTTCGAAAGCGGGGTCTCCTTTTAAATCGGTATTGGAAAAATAGATTCCTTTTAATCCTTTTTTATTTTCTGAGGATAAATATTCATTAGAAATGGTGGTAAAATCTTTTATATTCCAATCGATTCCTTTTGAATAAATGATTTCTATGTCTTGATTTTTAGTGTAATTTTTAATCCCGTCCAGAATATTTACTTTTTTGTTTCCGGGTCCGGAATAGCCGCCTAATCTTGCATCCAAAGCATCTGTTCCTACTACCAGAATCTTTTTTACATTTCCGGGAACAGGAAGGGTCCCGTTATTATTCTGGAGTAAAACAAAAGACTCTGCAGCCGTTTTTTCTGCTAAAGGTTTATGGTTAAGCTTTTTTAATTCTTCAATCTGCTGAACTGAAACGTATGGATTTTCAAATAATCCTAGCTCAAACTTGGCTCTCAATACTCTTGAAACAGCATCATCAATTCTTTCTTTTGAGATTCTTCCATCTAAAAACGGAGGTATGAATAGTTTATAATGGGTATATTCTGTCTGGAAAATCACATCAAGCCCTGCATTGATCGCCTGTGCAGAAGCATCATCATAATCTTTTGCTGTAAAATGGAGTACATTTGCTCCTCCTACGGCACTCGCATCACTAATGACAAAGCCTTTAAAATTCCAGTCTTTTTTTAATTTTTCCGTCAGTAACCAATGGTTGGCAGTCGAAGGTCTTCCATCCAACAGGTTATAAGAGGTCATCACGGAACGGCTTTTCCCATTTGTAAAGGCATTATTGAATGGTATCAAATGGGTTTCCTCCAAATATCTTTTGCTCCAATGAATGGGGTATGAATCTCTTCCTCCCTCGCCAACATTGGCTAAAAAGTGTTTAGGCGTAGTAATAATTCCCTGATTTTCAAATGAGCTTACAAAATTTACTCCCATTACGGAAGTCAGAAAGGGATCTTCGCCATAGGTTTCCTCTGTTCTTCCCCATCTCACATCGCTGGCAAGGTTTACTACCGGTGTAAGAATTTGACGAATTCCTCTCAATTTTGACTCTTTTGCAATCGCTGTTGAAACTTTGTTCATCAACTCAGGGTTGAAAGTGGCTGCGAGAGCTATTGCCTGTGGAAAAGCAGTTGCTCCTTCCCGAACCAATCCATGTAAAGCTTCATCAAAAGGAATAATGGGAATTCCCAACCTTGATTCCTCCACAAAATATTTTTGAATGGCGTTGATCTTTTTTGCTAATTTTTCAGCATCTTCATTGGCATTGTATTTCAGTAATTGTCCTGCTGCTCCGCCTCCCTGGTTTCCTGCACTTACCTGCAATCCAAAAATCCCATGTGCATATTGGCCTTTGGGAACATGATCCAGATCTCCGGGAATCATAAAACACTGCCAGAATTTTTCTTCAGGTGTCATTCTCTTCAAAAGGTCCTGAACTCTGGCTTCAATGGGCTGTTTTGAATCTTTATACAAAGGTTTTTGAGCAGAAATAAAGACTGAGCTCAACAAGAAAATTCCTATAATTTTAAATCGAAGTTTAAAACACATCTCAAGAATAATTTAGTTTAAAATTTGTTCTTTTACCTTAAAGCAAAAGAACCAAAAGTTCAAGAATTGGAACGCTCATATAAAAATGAGTCACAAATTCAACTATTGCATTATTTGAACTACAGTTGAATATTTTAACTGAGTTCTTTCTTTAGGTAAATTAATTTCAATTGAATTTCCTGATTTTTTCCATTGAATTTTGTTTGATAACCCTAAAACTTTCAAAGATTTTGGTTTAAAATTATCAGGAATTGTAAAACTTAATGTTGATGGAGACTCATAATTTGATTTTTCATCTAAGTGAAAAATATTCACTGTTTTCCCATCTTTGCTTTGCGTATAATAAAAATTTCCTTCGTGATATGGCGCAATAGCACGGGTTGCAAAAACAGCAGATTGATTTTTATCCATCCAACCGGAAATCTGCTGTAATCTTTCATATACGATGGCATCATAATCTCCATTGGGACCGGGAGCAATATTCATCAGGTAGTTTCCTCCTCTTGAGATGATCTTTACCAGGGTTTCTATGATCTTTTGGGAGGTTTTATAATGGTCATTGGGAACGTAGGAAAAGGAATCTCCCATTGTGATACAGCTTTCCCAAGGGATAGAAAGAGCGTGTTCCGGAACGGCCTGCTCCGGGGTAACATAGTTTTCCCATTTCCCCGGAACGGTACGGTCTACAATAATGATCCCGGGCTGATTTTTTCTCGCCATTGTTCCTATTTTATCCATATCAATATCTTGCTCTACTTTGATGGTACGCTGCCATTCTACTTTCGGATCTATGGTGTGAAAAGGACGCACCCAGCCTCCATCCAGCCAAAGAATATCCACTTTACCGTAATTGGAAGTGATCTCATTCAGCTGATTGAAGGTGAATTTTTTAAAATTCTCCCATCTTTCCGGATATTTTTTAGGATCATAATTAACATTTCTGTCTTTTGGTGGAAAGTAAGACCACCAATAGTCATCGGAATGCCAATCCGGTTTTGAGAAATAAGCCCCTATTTTAAAACCTTCTTTCCGAAAGGTATTGAAAATCTCTTTCGTGACATCTGATTTTGGATTCTTTGAAAATGGGGTTTTAGAAGAAGTAATCTTATAATCTGATTGTTGAGTATCAAACATCGCAAAACCATCGTGATGTTTGGTGGTAAAAACCACATATTTCATTCCTGCTTTTTTTACAGCATCAGCCCATTTTTGAGGATTGAATTGAGTTGGATTGAAAGTTGTCTGAAGGTTTTCATAATTCTTTACATATTCGTCATAAGATTTTCCGTGTTCGGGCTTTCTCTGTGTCCACGATTCATCTTCAGGGCATAGGCTCCAGCTTTCAACAATCCCCCACTGGCTGTAGGTTCCCCAATGCATAAAAAGTCCGAATTTCATATCCTGCCATTGGTCCAGATTCTGCACAACAAGTGGATCTGTGGGTTTCTGATATCCATCGGATACATTGTGGGCTTGTGAAAATACCACTGAACTGATAAGAAGGGATGAAAGGAAAAAAGGTTTTATTTTGGGTATAACCAGCATATGGAATAGTTTTCCGCTAATTTAATTATCCTTTGGGATATCCGCAAACATTAGGATTCCAAGAGATTAAGAATAGCCTCATCAAATCCGGGATATGAAAACTTAAATCCGCTTTTTATAAGTCTTTCAGGGTAAACATTTCGGCTTTTTAAAAGGAGTTCAGTTTCTGTTTTCAGAAATAGGGAGGCTATTTCCAACTGCCAGACAGCAGCATTGAGTCCAAAAGGTGCTTTTAATTCTTTTCTCAATTTTCTCATCATCGTTTCATTAGAAACCGGGCCTGGAGCAGTGATATTAATGGTTCCTGAAATATTTTCATTTTGAATGATCCAGTCTATTGCTTTGCAAAAATCATCGATATGAATCCAGCTTACCATTTGGTTTCCTCTCCCCTGCTTTCCTCCCAGTCCCAGTTTTGTAACCGTTTTCAATTTTGGGAAAGCGCCACCATTATTCCCAAGAACAATTGAAGTACGAAGGGCAACTTTTCTTATTTCAGCATTTTTGATCTTAAAAAATTCCTGCTCCCAACTTTTGCAGATATTCATAGAAAAATCATCTCCGATAATTCCGTTTTCTTCTGTATTCAGATGTTTTTCAGCGTGAACATAAATGGTTGCAGAGCTGGCATTCAGCCAGATTTTTGGTTTTCCAGAACACTGATCGACTGCTTTTTGCAAAATTTTTGTACTGTCAATTCTTGAAGAATAGATTTCCTGTTTATTTTTCTCGTGATACCTACAGTCTACAGATTTCCCTGTGAGGTTGATCAGAACATCTGCTTTTTCGAGACTGTTTTTCCATTCGCCTATTGTTTTAGCATCCCAATAGATTTCGTTTTTACGCTGGGGGTTACGGGTAAGAATATACACCTCGTTTCCTTTTTCTGTAAAATATTTTTCTAAGTTTTCGCCGAGAAATCCGGTTCCACCTGCTATGATTATTTTCATTGTTTTTAAATTTAAGAAATTAGCCCACTGATCGCACAGATTTTCACAGATTTTTGTGGTAAGAGTTTTGTATTTATGATTTTTTTATTTTTAGCTGATGTAATTTTTCGTTTTTACTTCAATTTCTGAGCCTTCTGCCAACATAACAGAAATTGGGTTTTGATGATTCAGGCACTCAAAATCATTTCCATAGATCTTTTGAAAATCGATTTCTAGCTGGTGGTCTTTTACGGTATAAAATTCCCATTTTGGGTGGCATACTTCATATTCTGAGGTTGTATTTTCTTTTTTGGTAAAGCCAAAATAATGTTCCGTGATGAATTCAAACTCTGAATTTTCTTCCATTGGCCTTGTTCTATTTTCTGCCATAATCTGAATAGAATGCCAGCTTTTATCTTTCCATGAATAGCGAATCAGCAGTTCATCTTCTTTCTCCTGAATCAGATTTTTCATCGGCATGGTGTGGTAATTTTCTTTGTATACAGAGTTCGCTACCAGGCTTAATGCAGGTTTCGGAACAATTTCCTTGATGAATACCACCCCTCTTTTCCAAACTCCATTTTCCTTTTTCCTGACATAAAATCTTAGGTTCACTTCTTCAAAATTCCGGTGAAAAGGGATGGGTAGTCCTAACAGTTTGGTATTTAAAAACATGAATCCTACCAGGCTTATATAGCATTTGTCATTATAAAAATCGAGTTCTGTACCTTTGGGCAGGTATGCTGATAATAGATCAGGGTTGATCTCGTAATTGATGATGGCTAATTTTCGCCATTCTGCTTTTAAAAAGTTCATAATGATGTGTTTTTAGATTAAAAAATAGCAACCCCTTCCTTCATAGAAGATTCTGCAACGGTCTTTATCAACTGATTTCTTTCCAGCAGGAAGTTTTTGAGATATCCGTTGAGAAAAATGGCATTAAATAGTTTTCCTATGATGCCCAGCGGAGATTCAAATTCAAAAATGTCTGTCATCAGCGTTTTCCCATTCACGGATTTAAAAATATGGCGGTGACGCATAGATTTGAAAGCTCCTTCCTGCATTACATCGATAAATTGAACAGGTTTTTCCATATTGACAATTTTTGTGGTCAGGGTCTGATAGACTCCCAGATGTTTTGCTCTCCAGGTGACCGTTTCATTTTCTTCAATCAATCCTGATGTACGTCCTGCAATGGCTTTTTCATCAGTTTTTGAAGTTGACTGCTGATGAAGATCAATATTCCTTGCCAGATCGAAGACATAGTGAATATCTGCATTGATTACGGTATTTAAATAGATTCTTGACATTTTTAAAAGGTTTGTTTTTTGTTTAATTCTGGCAGCTTTTTGTCTATTCTTTCTGCAAGCTCTGGGAGTTTTATGGTTGGCACCGCAGGAAAAAGATGGTGTTCCATATGATAAAACATGCTGAAACTCAATTTATTTTTCCAGAATCCTCGCTGTGTTCTGGCAATATCAGGATGCTCGTGGGTATCGTGATGAACAGTCCACACGGCAAAAAATGCCATCAGAAATTCACCAAAAACCATTATGAGGACGTGATACATCAGGAAATAAATTTGAAAATAAAACACTACTGCTATAAGAATGGCTATAGATGCGAGCTCTAACATCATATTCTTCCGATAGGTTTTATTGGCTTTTTTTAAAGTGATCCAATGAATCAGAAACATATGTTTGGGGCCATATAGAATGGCTTGATACCATTTCATAGAAGCTGATTTACCTTCATAATCTTCTTCTGAAAGACAAAATTTATGATGTCTCAGGTGATTGAATTTTACGGCGTGAATAGAGGCCATCATGGTAAGGCTGTTAAGATATAAAGACAACCATGTCAACCTTTTTCCGGTTCCCAATGAATTGTGAAAGCCGTTATGTACCTGTCTCAATGCAGTGAGGAAATAAAAACCGGAGAACGGCAATGCTAATCCATAGTATCCTTTATATGCTAAAAACAGGGAAATAAAAAGCCATGGCAGACTGATGTTATTTTCAATCAGTATTTCCTTTGGAGAGAGTTTCTTTAGGTCTTTCCACTCTATGGTTCTGATAATTTCAAGATGATTCATGTTTTAATTTTTTAAATGGTTGTCAGAATGATAATAACGAGCGCTGTTATTCTAAACAATATCCATGAAATGGTAGGAAGAAAATTCAGTTTTAGTATTCTGCATCTTCTTATATGTTCCAGAAACATGATCAACACTACAATTCCAAAGTATATCATATAAAAAACAGATGTAAAACTGGTTATCAAAGCAGGAATTAAAAGTAAAGTCCCAATCAGAGAAACAGTCATCATGTTTCCTAGATAATCCCAGATCTTGTCTTTGACATACGTTTTTAAAAAGATGGTCTGCCAAAGGATCTGACCGAGACAAACTGCAAATTCTCTCAGGAAATTCTTTTCCAAATTCAAATTCAGTTTTCCGGAAAACTCACTTAAGATATAGGCTGAAAAAATAACCACAAAACTGATGTATGCTACTCTGTATTTCAGGTTAAAATCCGGTACACAGGATTGGTCTGTATAGTCTTTTTTAGATGGAATAATTTGTTTCCGGTTATAAGAAACGAAGGAATACAACTTTTTGAAAAACCAATACAAAGGTTTTGTTCCTGCAATTTTTGCCAACAACGGAAAAGAGTTTCCAATGATGAGAAGCAGACTGTCTAATCCATATACAACTTCATTTTTGCTGTGATCTACCAGTGCAATTTCATTTTTCGCCCTGTTAAAGTCTATCAGATCTTTATTTTTCAATGACATTTCTGTAAATGCTTCTCTTCCATCTTCATCCAACATTCCGCATGCTGTGAAACCTTTGGAATACAGATTACACATGGGGCATTCATTGTCGTAGATCAACGTGTGATTTTTGAGCGTTTTCATAATAATGATTTATAGGGTTCATACGTGTTGTAACAATCATACACATAGAGAATGGCCATTATCGGTGTATAGAACAATGCCAGAATCAGGAAAATTCCCATGAGAGCCATTGTGAATTCATTATAAATTTTTTGGTCAACCAAAAGCAGACATATCCAGACCGGCATTACGGTTAAACCATAGACTCTGAATTCGGATGACTGTTTTAATTTTAAAAACAGTCTGATCAGATAGCTTATTAATTGTACTCCTCCCACAACAAAGTAAAATTCAATAAATTTCCAATCCTTGTATCGCATCACTGCACCCACAATGCAGACTATGAGAATGATTAATTGAATAAAGTAATCGTATTTTGTAAATGTCTTCATGGCAGGTATTGTTTACAGTGATCCTTTTCCTCTGAAATAAATAATCAGGAATAAATGAATGATTAAATTTTTCATAATTATTATTAATTTAAAATTTTCAGTAATTTTTGAAATATCGTTTCAAATAAAAAACTAGTCTCTTTTTACGTGAAGAATTTCTACCAGATCCAAATATCTTTTGTGTGAAATGATAGACAGCCTGTTCTTGATAAATTGGATTTTCAAATCTTCCAGACTCTCATTTTTGTTGATATAATGAAAGAGTTTTCCAAACTCGCTTCCAAAAAGTTTTGAAACCAGAATTTCAATATACCATTTTACACAAGTGAATCTCCATACTGTTTTGGGTTTTACAAATTCTACAATGATTATTTCTCCTTTTTCGTCAATAATCTTTGATAGTTTATCTGCAAAAATCTTTTTCTTATCTTCCTCTATCGTCTTTGTACCGTAAGAACACAAGATAATATCCATAGAACGGTCCGGAATATGACTTTCAAAAAAATCATCCTGAATTTGTTTTACAAAGAGTTTCTTTTTAAATGTTGAAGACAGTTTCAGATTCATTGCTGAAGAAAAATCCAGAGTGACAATTTCTGTATTTTCATTATGCAGCTGAAGGAATTTCAGGTTTTCTCCCTGTCCGCTCATCAGATCAAGAACTCTTTTATCTCCGTAACTTTTCACCTTTTGGACTGCCATTTTTCTGAACAGCCTGGTAAACCCTAAAGATGCTATTTCGTTGATATAGTATCTGGGCTGTATACGGTCAAAATATTGCTGTAGATCATTCATTTTCAGATTGTGTTTTTATAGATTGTAATACATGGCTTTGCATTTTATCAATGATATAGCCAGACCATTTTTTCCAGTACCAGGTAGGTGCTATTTTGTAGCTGTATTTTGTTTTTGCAATTATTTTTGTTTTATTTTCTGACAGTTTGTCTAAAGTAATTTCACCATACTTCACGATAAAATAATCATGTAAATGCTTAGCATCAATTTCTTCATACGGTGTTATCTCTTTCATTGGAACAGTTTGATTTTCAAGAGAGAATTTTACTTTTTTATTTTCTATAAACTCGTCGATATTAAGTTGTAGTTCATCATTATTGGTCTGGCAGCTATACCCTAATTTTCCGTTTTTATCTACTAGTTTTATATTCTTTGGATAGCTGACTCCTTTTTCAAACAGGATAAAATCAGGTGCATTGAAATTGATTTGTGTATTTAAAAGTTTCCATACTTTATCACTGGAAGAATTCACAATCATTTCTGTAGTAATAGTCTCCTCAATAGGTTTTGTATAGGTATCAAAAATATAAGATGCCGGATTGATAAAAAGGATAAATACCATAACACTTCCGGTATGTCTTTTTTCATCAAGACCCCCAATAATAAAACCAATCGTAAAACCCACAAACATGGCAAAGCCAATAAATGGGATAGCCATAATAATGCAAATAGCTCCTTCTGTTCCGGCTGCTATCAAGATCACAGAGAAAATGACTAATCCTAATGCTATTTTGAAGATGGTCTTCAAAACATTCATGAATCCAATTCTTTTAAAATACTTTACATATCCGATAATAAATCCAATAGAAACCGGAATGGTAAAGAACATTGTGACTCCATACTCACCTTTGGAAACCAGAAAAAACCATACTGCAACAATTAAAACAACAGTCAAAAAGAGACTTAAATAGAGGTGTTTTTTTAAAAAATTCTTCATGATATTATAAGTTTTATATTTTCAGTAATTTTTGAAAGTTAAATCGAAATAAAAAAGGATTTTCATCCAGATTTATTTTTTATTGCAGCTTATTCTTTTTCAGATAATCCTTCAGCGTATACCAGGTGGAAAATTCACATGTACCGTCATAAATGGTATCTGATTTCCCTTTATGATAGAAAATATACTTATCTCTTGTGGTACAACCACCATCTTTAGGAATTTCCCTTATCCTATTTTCCGTTTTTACAAAATATGCCCATACTGCTTTATCTATAGGCTTCAAACTCCCGTTTTTTTGACGGAGAAAGTATTTTCTTTCTTTGTTAATGATGATAATTGAATCTTTATCCTCATGAAAACATCCTATAGATTGAAATACCAATTTTGCTTCTGAGTCTTTTAGATTTTCAAAAATTGATTTTTCATTTTTCTTTATTAAAAGATCAGGGTTGATACCTATTCTGTATGTTTTGGAATCATCTACTTTGATCTCTTTCTTTATTTCTTCTCCAAAAATACTTTCATAAACAAATGAGTATTTTCCTTCTTTTAAACTATCCAACTTTATATGGGCATCTAAGAAAGGGACAAACTCTTTAGGCTCTAAAATTTTGAATATCTTCTCGTCTTTATAGATTTCAATTTTATACAAATAATGATGCTTATTATCATACTGATCTAAATTTTCTATATGAATATCAAAATTTGCATTCACATTTTTCTGACAGCTTATTACCAAACTTAAAACACCTAATAACAGAAGATTTTTCATTTTAGAAAATTTATTTCAACAAATTAGTAATCTTTCCTACCAGCCAGTGATCATCACTTTTGATCGCCAGATCCATAATATTGTTGATTTTTCCGGTTACAGAACTGAAATCATTCATCAGCTTGATAAATTCCTGAGCTTCTTCTGAATCTTTATCTTCAATATTCTTCAGCTCTTCCAGGAAAGAAATTACAGGCTCTATTTCTCTCTTTCTGCGTTCCTTCGTAATTTGTTTGAATAGATACCAGACATCTTTTTCTGCTACGAAATATTCTTTACGGTCGCCTTTTACAAATTCTTTTTTCACGATTCCCCAGTCTATCAGAGCACGAAGATTCATATTGGCATTCCCTCTTGAAATCTCCAACTGCTCCATGACCTCATCTGTAGAAAGTGGTCTGCCAGTTGCCAAAAGCAGTGCATGCACCTGTGCCATCGTACGGTTGATTCCCCAATTGGTAGCAAAGGTTCCCCAGGTTTGAATGTATTTTTCTTTTGCTTCTGAAAGTTGCATTTTCTATTTCTTTTAGATTTCTATAGCAAATGTAATTATATTTTTTGAATTTTCAATAATTTTTGAAAATTAATTTTTAGAAGGTTTTATTGATATTTATTTTTGCTGCCCTAGTATTTTTGTTTTACCTCTTTTCAGAAGTCATTCCAAGCTTGGCTTCTCCTTTTCCACGAATTCATTCTTTCTTCCAGCCAGATTATTTTCATCCTTGTCAAGGTTTTAAACCTTGACAAGGATGAAAATTAAAATTAAGGTTCAATATGGGTTGTTATTCCTTGATTCCAGTACTTTGCTTCCGGCATATAGTACAGATATACATTGCTTGATTTTCCGGTATAAGTGCCTGCAAATTCAACTTTGAGATCAAGATTGATTGTTTTTGTTTCCTCAGCATTGAAATGTTCCCAGTATAAAACCAGATAGTTGTCAAAGATTTCATAATAAGAAACCTGTTTTTTATCAATCAGATCTTTCAGTAATGCATTTTGAAGGGTCAATCCTGCAGGAATCCCAATTTTTGCAATTGTCATGGGAAGCTGGCCATTTATTTTGTTTTTAATGGTAATCGTCATTCTGCTGGTCTCTCCTACTTTTGATATTCCGGATTTCAGCTTTGTTTCCATGGTAAGAGGAATATCTTTGCTTTCCGGTGCCTGGAGTGTATGATATTGATATTCCAGCTTATAAGGAAGTCCATTTTGAGTTGGATAATGAATACTGATATTATTTTCTCCAGCTTTAAATGCAGATGAAAAACTCATCATAGGTGAAGTTTGCGCCTGATTAATTTTGATGACAGGTTTTTCAGTTCCATATAATTTTTCATTTTTAGAGAAAAATTCTGAAAGAGTTTGTATTGCCAAAGTTGTTGCCTGGGTAGAACCGAACCCATAATATCCATTGAAATTGATCAGCTGATCTGCTGCTTCGGCAATTTTCAATACATTGAGTTTTTCATTTTTCTGAAGCGCCATCATGTACAATGAAAGTGTTTCTGCTTCAGCAGAACGTCCCCAAGATCCTGTAAATGTAATTTTGGATTTTGTATTCTTTGCTTCATACTGCTGGTCCAGAATCTTCATCAGATCATCATATTCTTTTTGCTTTCCAAGATTCGCGGCCGCATTGGCAAGCAAAGCCAGCTGATAAGTATCTTTTGTAGCCAAAGCTCTTTTCATTGTTACTTTAAAAGAATCTTCTATTTCACTTTTAAAGCCCAATTTGGATAAGGCATAGATAATGTACATATTTTTTGACCATAAATGTTCCGAATAGGTATCTTTTGATTCATACCCTCTTCTTACTTCGAATAAGCCGTTTGTATTCTTTTTGGATAAAATAAATGAAGAAAGTCCCTGCATCAATTTAACATCCGGATGTACGTATTTTTTTAAATATGTAAATTCCAGTAATGCAAATGCAGAAAGTGCCACATCTGATTCTTCGGAACTGAAATATCCGAAACCACCATCTTTATTTTTATAGCTCAACATCTTCTGAAAACCTTTTTTCATATTCTTAATGATCTGATTTTCCGTTGTGGTATTTATTTTTTTACTTGACTTTAAGTAATCCAGTATAAAAATATTAGGATATATCGTTGAGGAAAGCTGTTCAAAACATCCGTAAGGTTCTTTCTTCAGCTGTTCAATATCTGCAAACATCTGTAAAGCAGTATTTTCAAATACATAATAGTAAGAATGCAGACTTCCATTGATATATTCCGGAATATTGATCTTCAGATCTTCTGTTTTATTATTGATGATGGAAAACTGATGCGGAAACCCTTTTTCTTCTACTTTAAACGGAAGAATCATGGTTTCTCTGAAATCTCCGGATCTTACTGAAAACTGAATATCAGAATTCACGATCTCATCAGTCTGTATTTTGACAAATAATCTTCCTGATTCTAATGGTTTCAGGGTTATCAAACTATCAGAATGGATCAGTTTTACATGATTGGGAACTATCACATCCATGGTCATTTTACGGGTTTCAGAAGAATTATTTTTAATCACCACAGGAATCGTCATCTGATCCGTTCTCGTCAGATACTGTGGGATTTTAGCATCCAGTGAAATAAGGCTCTGTGCAGCATAGGTTGTTTCATCTCTTCCTAAAAGCCCAGTAGCAGAAATACCTTCTGTCATCACTCTAAAAGTAGAATTGGCATCTGAATTATAAAACTCTACTTTTGCCTTTCCGTTTTTATCGGTTTCCACTACCGGATTCCAATAAAGCGCTTCTCTGTAATCAAATCGGTAGGAAGTGTTGGTGGTTTCATATTCCGGATAAGCAAATTCTCTTGTCCCGGCGTATGATGTAAGCCTTCCATATGGCACAGCTTCTACAGCAATATAAGATTTTGGGGTGATATCCCATTTAATTTGCGAACTTCCATTTTTATACGAATTAATAATCACCACTCCATTTGAAGCCCTGCTTCCGTAAATAGCGGTAGCAGCAGCATCTTTCAGAACGGTAATACTGTTGATATCATTAGGGTTGATCGTTGTATTGAAATTTTCTACGGGTGTTCCGTCAACGATAAATAATGGATTTTTGTTGCTAATAGAGGCTTCTCCTCTTATTCTGATCTGTGCATTTGCGCCAGCCTGCCCAACTGGGGTTACCATTACTCCGGCAGCTCTTCCATTTAATAATGAAGTTACATTGGGATTCTGAATTTCTATGGAAGATGTTATTATAGTAGATGCCAACGTACTTTTATTCCTGGCCATTGAACTGTACCCTAATACAACGACTTCTTCAATACTTTTATTTTTAATGGTATCGGTTCTTGAGTAAACGGGTTTACTCACCCGGTTGGTATTGTTTTTATTTTCTTTTATTACTTCTTCTTTTTTTTCAGCTTCTTTTACAATCTCTTCCACATCTATATTGGAGAGTTTTTGTTTTTCCAAAGGATTTACATCCAGATTATAAGATAAGATGTTGATTTTAAGTTTCTGTTTAGGCTGATAGGACTTTGCAATAATTTTGTATGAATTTCCTGCATTTAAATCCGAAAAATAAAACTTCCCGTTTTCCGCAACTGTTTGTTTAAGAATCTTTTTATCATTTGTGCCTACAAGGAAAACATCAGCTTTCACTGTTTTTTTGTTCTCATCTTCCACTACACCATAAATGGTATTCTTCTTTTCGGGAAGATATTTGTATTTATTGGTCTTCAGAACTTCGGGAATCGGTTCGAAGTATCTATAGCCGTTCGTCAACATAACAAGATCTAAGCTTTTATTGGCTTTTTCTTCTTTTTTATCGAAATAAAACTGAGGTTTTTCAATTTTCCCTTTCAGTTCAGAGTCCATAAGAAGCCAGGAGATGATGTGATTCTGTTTGTCATCAGCATACGTCCAAAGCCTATCATCTACTACACTCAGGCCGAGATTGGCAGGGATGGGTTTGTTATTTTCATCGGTCGTTTCAATATTCAGAATTACTTTTTCTCTGGGCAGATAATGCTTTTTTATGGGCTTAACTGTTATATTCATTTGATTCACTTTATTGGTGAATACAATACGTTCTGCAAGAGGAAGATTGTTTTCCAGCACTGTGAATCTACAGATTCCCACCGGGAAATCTTTCTCCTCAATTTCTAATGAATTGCCCCCGATTTTTAACGGAAAAACTTTGCTGTATACTTCTTTTCCGCGGAAGCTTCCTTTCAACGTAATGGTTTTCTCCTGAGTTGAGGTGATGGTAAAGTTCAGTTTCTTATTTTCATTTTGAACATTTAAAACTACTCCTTCATTTTTTGCGACCGGGAAATTAAAAGTCTGGGCTATATTTTCCGGCTTTACAACTTTTGCATAGTAGGTTTCTCCTTTTTTAGGGGTAAAATGGAAGCTTCCCATACCAAAATTATAAGCAGAAATTTCTTTTATCTTTTCATGATTCTGATTGTAAACCGCTAAAACAGCATCTACAGGCTTTTCAAACTCATCAAGAATTTTAAAAGCTATATTTTGCTCTATTCCATTAATGAAAGTTCCTCCTTCAGGTAAGAATTTCACATCCAGATTATTCAGAACAATGGGAATATTTCTGGAAATAGATTCTGTAAATCCGTCAAAATTCACCTTAATGTTTAAAAGAGCGTCAGAGGATTTCAAAACTTCAGGAAGCTTAAAAGTCAATAGCTTTTTACCTTCTTTATCTGTAATCAATTTCCCCTCTGAAATGGTTTCTCCATCGTGCATTACTGTATAATCCGCTTCATAAAAAGGAATCGGAAGGCTGCTCAGGCTTCTCATTGAAAAATCGGCCGTTACCTCATCTCCCGGTCCATATCCTTTTTTAGGAAAATCAAGCTTCATTAAAATCCTTGGGGAAACAATTTTCTGCAGGGTAATCTCTTTTTCAAAGGTATTTTTTCCTTCTTCATTCTGCATCCAGTTGGTAAAAGCCCTGATTTTATAAATCCCACCTTTCATGTCTTCATCAAAGTAGAAATAACCTTGTGCATATCCATTGGTAATTTCATATTTCAATTTTTTCACAACACTTCCTGCCGGATCAATGATTTCAAAATTAACAACCCTGCTGTCTTCTGCCGGAAGGTTATTATTTCCTTTTACCACGTATATTTTAAAATACATTCCCTCACCAGGTTTATAAAAAACATGATTGGTCTGAATGTAGGCCTTTTCTTTTTCAAAATCCTGAAATGATTGTTGAGCTTTTAGAGAAATCGTTGACAACAATAAGCTCAGCAGGATGATATAGTTTGATATAAATTTGAAATTCATAGGTTAAAATCTAAGTGAAACAACGCATCCAAAAGTTTTAAAAGACGGAAGGTTGAAAAAATCCAGTCCTCTTCCGTTGTCCATATCATAAAAATTCTGATTGGGATCTGCTCCTTTATTAGCCTGCCAGAGCATTATATTATTCACATAAAAAGTCAGTCTGAGATTTTGTTTTCCATAGTTGATCGGAAAATTGGAAGACAATGAAATATTGTTGATTCTTATATAATCTGCCTTTTGAATATAATTTTCAGCCACCCCCAGATAGCCATATCTTGACCATCTGTTTTCCTGAACATTCCGGTTGGGATCATAGAAATCTACAGGAATCTGGTTGACAGTTCCATTGGCGTGCACCCCCTGGAAAACATAATTTTTGATATTTCTTTCTTCACCCGAATCGTCAGAACGTCCGTAATAATCGAGAACAGCCTGTGTTCCGTTCCAGAGGTGACCACCTTTTTTCCATTCCCAATTGATATCTAGGGAAAAGTTTTTATAAACAAAATTATGATTGAATTTCATCACAAAATCCGGTGTGGGATCTGCAATTATTTTCATTCCGTCTGCTTTTTTGGGGAATCCGAACTCATCAATAATCAATTGTCCGGCTGCATTCCTTTCAAAATAACTTCCCATTACAGCGCCCAAAGCCTGCCCTTCCGACAATGTTTTATAAATATCTTTGAATCCTGATACTGCCAGATTCTGATATCCGGGAGCTACCCTATCTACAATATCTCTATATTTGAAAAAGGAAATTTTTTGGGTTGTATATGCATCATATCCCAGTCGTAACCGTTCATAAGTAAAATTGAATTCATATCCACTGTAGGTGTGATCTCCTATATTCTTTAGCTTCAATTGATTATTTTCAAAAACAGGAAATATATCGTCTGTATTTTTTTTATTGAAATACTCTCCGTCTACACTTATGTTATAGCCAAGATTCAGTTTAGCTCCTATTTTCCATTCTTTAGTATTGATATTGGATAAACCTCTGAAACTTTCCACTTCCTGTACCGGAAAATATTGATGATAGTTTTCTGCCTTCAGTAATGTTGTAGCATATGACGCATATGACCTTGTAATATCCGGTTCGGAGCTTAAGTGTGTATAGCTTCCCAATAGTTTAAAACTGTAATTATCCCAATCAAAAATATCATTGAATTTGACATAGAAGTTAGTTCTTGGCAGCCAATAGCTATTTTTAAGAGAGGTATTAGAGATGTAAAATGAATTTCCGAGGTTAAAACCTGCTTCAAAGTCATAATCCTGGATGTTCATATTATAATTAAAGATATGATCCTGTGAAGTTCTTTGATAGAGATACTTTTGGTTGACAAAACTATTATAAACATCTGATTTTCTATCGTTTAAAATAAAGTTCAGGCTGAATGTATTTCTAAAGTCATCATCTCCCAATGTATACGTTCCCAATACATTAGAGTGGTACAAACTGTTATTTTGAATCCTTTCATTAAAAGCTCCGCTGCTGAAGCCATAAGTAGAAGGTTTATACTGATCCCAATTCCTGATATTGTCATTTTCATAAGACTGATTGAGATTCAATCTAAAATCTCCCCATGCTTTAACAAGATTAAGGCTAAACTGTCTTTGTCTGTTCTGATATCGGTATTTGCTATCCTGTTCAAAAAGGAATGAAGGGTTGTCTGCATATTTACTGTAACTTCTCTGTAAGCCGTTGTTCAGAAAGGTATTTTGCTTATTTGAAAAAGAAATGGGAGTTAGCAATGAACTCTGATAGGCTCTGTTGAACAGCCCTATTCTATTGGTATTGGTTGCTTTATCTTCTTCGTAATTAAACGCAAGATTTATAAGATATCCTGAAAAATTTGTATTCAGCTTTGCTTTAAAGGTATTGGCAATATCAAACTGATCTATGAAATATGTCTGGTTCTTTTGCTGTCCCAAGTTAAAAGAAAGACGAATTTTCTCATCATATCCTTCTTTTATAAAAGCACTTATGTTCAATTGATTATTGTAACCAACCGTAGTTTTAAAAAGGGTATTATTATATTTTTGTGCATGCTGAAGGCCATCAATCCAGGGTATTAATTTTCCGTTCTGATCGTATTCATAAGGCAATCCATTAAACCCCAGTGTAGAAATATCCGGTCCGAAACTGAACATTTCATTGGTTTCAGGGCCTTTCCAGATAAGGTTCCCGTTTTCAGATCTTCCCTGTGTATACTTATTTTGAGTCCCCGGAATGGCATTTCTGCTTTTAATATCAACCGATGTGGTAAAGGTTCCATTCAGCAACAATGTTTTTTGATTGATACTTTTTAAGTTGTAAATACTGTCATTCTTCCGCCTTAATTTTCTTATTTCATGAAAATAGGTATAGGACTTTTTACTCAAACGGGTCTTCGTCTTTTCAATGCTGAATTCATCTTTAGTTTCTTTTGAAACCAGACTGTCATAAGCTTTACTGTAAATATTGTCTACACTTTTCTTTGCCGTCTGATTTTCAAGAATTGATTTTAATTCCCTTACTTCATAGGTAGCAACAACATGAATGTTTTTACCCTGATTCCATACGAGCGTATCATAAGGCTTGGCAGCGATAATTGCAAATCCTTTGTCATCAGTAAGTTCAAAAATTCCACTGTTTTTATTATGAACTTTTAAAAAATTCTGTGCTTTATCTTTAGATGTTAAAAATTTTCCGGAATAATATAATTGTGAATTTTGTGCCTGTAAAACGGTAATGGTAAATGGCAATAACAGCAGATAATTCTTTTTCATCAGTGATTAGTATGCTTAAAAATATGAAAAAAGAAATTTCCGGGGAAATTTCTTTTTTACAGATTATTTTTGAATTGTTTTATAGCTCTCTATCAGCCTTATGAATTCTGACCGGTACCCTTCTTCATCTTTACTTTTGCCCTGTTTAGCAAGATTTTCAATGTCAGAAAGGTCTTTCTTTGTAATCAGTTCTGAATTTCTTAATACCAAACCGAACCACGCTACTGAAGAAGCAAATTTAAAATCCGGACTTGCAGAAGATATTCTGTTATCAACATTTTTAATCACCTGGCTTATTTCTCGGCTGGAGTCTCCATCAGGCTTTTTATATCTGAATTTTATCGTTGCCAGCTCATCTCCAAATTCTTTTGATGAAGTATTCTGAGTATATTTCAGGGTGCTTTCTTTAGGAACGAAGTCCGATTTTACATCTACTGGAATCACCTCATACAAAGCAGTAACGGTATGTCCGCTTCCCAGTTCCCCGGCATCTATTTTATCATTTGCAAAGTCCTCATTTTTTAGTTTTCTATTCTCATAACCGATCAGGCGGTATGATTTTATGTATTCCGGATTAAATTCAATCTGAATTTTCACATCCTTGGCGATGGCATACATATTTCCTGCAAATTCTTTTCCTAAAAACTTATTGGCTTCCTGCATATTATCAATATATGCGTAATTCCCATTTCCTTTATCTGCAAGAGTTTCCAGCGTATTATCTTTATAATTGCCCATTCCAAAACCTAAGCAAGTAAGGAAAACGCCTGATTTTCTTTTATCTTCAATTAAGGTTTTAAGATCTGACGTTGAAGACGTTCCTACATTGAAATCTCCGTCTGTTGCGATAATGACACGGTTATTTCCATCTTTCACAAAATTTTCCTGTGCCAGTTTATAGGCAAGCTCAATTCCTGCTCCTCCTGCTGTGCTTCCACCGGCCTGAAGATGATCCAATGCCTCAATAATTTTTTCTTTTTCTCCTGCGGAAGTAGGTGGTAAAACCATTCCTGCACTTCCTGCATAGACCACAATCCCAACTTTATCTTTAGGTCTGAGCTTATTCAGCAGCACTTTAAAGGAAGATTTCAATAACGGTAATTTATTTTCTTCATTCATTGAGCCTGAAACATCAATCAGAAACACAAAGTTGGATGCAGGCAGTTTATCCATTGGAAGATTTTTTCCCTGAAGACCTATTTTAAGCAGTTTATGCTTAGGGTTCCATGGCGAGTCATTGTATTCTGTGTTGATCGAGAAAGGGTCTCCTTTTTTAGGCTGAGGGTAATCATATTTAAAGTAATTAACCATTTCTTCAATTCTTACTGCATTTTTATCGACTGCCTGTCCGTTATTGATCATTCTTCTCACATTGGAATAAGAAGCATTATCAACATCAATAGAGAAGGTAGATAAAGGCTGGCTTTGCGTGAGCTCAAAAGGATTTTCAACAAACGCATCATAGCTTTCATTATTTTGAGGAACCGGTGCAATCTGCTGTTGTTTATTGAGTTCCTCCTGCAGCTTTTTCATTTTTCTTCTTTCTCTTCTTGAAAGATCTTTGGTGGTTACCACAATCACCCCATTTGCCGCCTTACTTCCATAAATTGCTGTAGCAGAAGCTCCTTTTAAAACATTGATACTTTCAATTTTATTAGGATCTAATTTTCTAAGTTCCTCCTCTGCTCTTACGATCCCATTAAGAACAAACAAAGCTTTATTTTCTGCTTTTATAGAAGCAGCGCCTCTAATCATCAGCTGATTGTTATTAATATATCCCGGAGCGATGTTACTACTACCCGGATTTCCTCCCGATTTATCGACTTTAATTCCTGCAACAGCCCCCTGCAATGAAGAATAAACGGTAGCCTGTGGTAAGTTACTGATAGAACTACTTGTAACGGTATTGGATGCTGTCACCTCCTTTCTTCTAACTACTTTTGAATATCCCACCACTACAACTTCATCAATACTTTGCGTTTTTAAAGTATCATTATATATTTGGGGCAAAGATGCTGTTATTCTATCAGGAGCTTGTACTGGCGGTAAATTGCAGGTAGGTGGAGATTTGTATACATCTATTCCTACAATCGATGAAGGTTGATTCGGTAAAGGAAGAGGTACAGATCCAGGTAATTCTTCTTTTCTGATATTCTCTTTTATAGTACGGTCTATTTTTGCAATATCTGTTTTGTTAATCGGGCCTCTTGACGTTGTATTCTCTACTATTACAGGTTTTAAAGGTTCGGCAGCTTCTTTTTTATTGATAAAATAAAAAGCCCCCAGACCAATCACCAAACTTGCAGCAATACCATACGGCAGCCAAAGAGGAATCATTCTCTTTTTCTCTTCTTTTTTATCTAATTTTTCTTCAATTTTTTCCCATACTTTTTCAAAACCAGGAAAAACTGTTGGTTCTTCTGAAAGCTTAGAGGCTTCATTGAATTGTTGATCTATATGATTATTTTCCATTGTTGTAAAAGTTTAAATGTTTTGATTCACTAAAAGTTCCTGTAGCTTCTTTCTTGCAAAATTGAGCTGGGATTTTGAAGTTCCTTCACTGATGGAAAGCATGGTAGCAATTTCCTTATGAGGATATCCTTCAATAGCGAAAAGATTAAAGATTGCTCTGCAGCCTTCCGGGAGAAAATTCAGCAGACTCAGAATATCTTTTTCCAGGGATAGGCTATCTGTAGTCCCTTCAGAATGATCAATAAAGTTTTCTTCAAGGGAAATAAACAGTCCTTTGTGGGTTCTTAATTTCTGCAGGCATTCGTTCACCGCAATTTTTCTGGCCCATGCTTCAAAGGTTTCAGGATTCTGAAGCTGGGTGATTTTCGTGAAGATTTTATAGAACGTATCAGCCAATACTTCTTCTATATCTTCATCGTTTTTCAAATAGCGTCTGCAGACTGAGTAAAGCCTGCCCGCCATTTTCTCGTAAACTTTCCGCTGTGCATTGCGGTCGCTACGCTGGCATTCCAATAATAATTCTTGTTCCATAGTCAGGAGTTATAATAGTATAGATGCCGAAACTTTTGTGAAGGTTGGAAACATGATAAACTTTTTTGGTAAAAAGATGAAAATCAAATTTATAAATCATCCTATTTGCCTTTTAGGATTTTACGGTTTGGTCTTTTCATATTTTTTTTACATTTCAAATTTAACTTTTCCTTCTGTAACAAATCTCTATTAGCAACGACTATTAATACAAATAATCTTTTTATAGTAATGAAAAATGCCAAAATTGCATCATTACTTTTTGTTTTGTCTGCAGGAAGTATGATGTTTGCCCAAGATGACTTAATCAATAAGTTAAAAAACAACCAATCACAAAATGCTAATTTTCAGTTCACAACGTTAAAAGACGTTGGTGCAACTTCTGTAAAGAACCAAGGTTCATCAGGAACTTGCTGGAGCTATTCAGGAAATTCATTCCTTGAATCTGAAATGCAGAGAATGGGCAAAAAGCCTGTAGATCTTGCTGAAATTTTTACAGCAAGAAATTCTTATCATGATAAAGCGAAATTATATGTTTTAAATAATGGCGCCATCAGCTGGGGTGACGGAGGTGAACTTCACGACGTAATCAACATGTACAAGAAGTACGGAGCGGTTCCTCAAGATGTTTACACGGGTTTAAAATCCGGGCAGACTACAAATAACTTCAAGGAAATGCAGGGGAAACTGAAGCCGGTTCTTGACAGTCTTGTTCAGGCTTCTTCAAAAGGAAAACTGACAGATAACTGGATGGATTCTGTAGATGCTATTCTTGATGAATATCTAGGAAAAGTACCTGCGAACTTTACATATGAAGGGAAAAACTACACTCCTAAAACATTTGCTAAGGATGTGGTAGGAATCAATGCTGAAGATTATGTAGAATTATCTTCGTATAAAGATTATCCGTATTTTCAGAAATTTGTAGTTCCAATTCCTGATAACTGGAGCCACGATTCTGACTGGAATGTTCCGATGAAAGATCTTACAGCGATTATCGACAACGCAGTAACGAAAGGATATTCTGTAGGTTGGGCAACTGACGTTTCTGAGCCTTATTTCTCTTACAAAAACGGAGTAGCTTATGTTCCGGATATGGAGCTTGATCAGATCACTGCAGAGAACAAGCAGACTTTGTTTACAGAGCCTAAAAAAGATAAAACCATCACTGAAGACATGCGTCAGAAAGCGCTTAACAACCTTTCTACAACGGATGATCACGGTATGCATATCGTAGGATTGGCAAAAGATCAGACGGGTAAAGAATATTATATGGTAAAGAATTCTTGGGGAGTAACCAATGATTTCGCTGGATATCTTTATGTAACAAGACCTTATGTTGAATATAAATCAACAGCTATTTTGGTTCACAAAAACGCCATTCCAAAAAGCATCTTGAAGCAGTTGAAGCCAACTAAGAATATTGGTTTATAAGAAAATCATTTCTGCCATTTTAAAGGCAGTTTTAGATATTTAAATCTGTTAAAACCCGCTCCCGGAAATTCCAGGAGCGGGTTTATTTTTAGAATATGCTATTTGAAAGAATATATTTCACATTTTAGTGCAAAGTATTGTTTGATTTACAAAAAATATTATATTTGTATGAATCAACAAACTAATCAATATGAAAAATCTAAAGAGATTAACAAAATCGACATTAAAGAACATCAATGGTGGAAATGCTCCACAGTGTGAAGCCGGACTTATTGCATGCCGTCACAAAGCTGAAGATGGTGTTCCTGCCTATTGGACGTGTGAGCTTGCAGCAACCGGATGCAGATTCTTATAAAATGGAATTCAAAGCTTTTAGAAATTGTTTATAAAAAGCAAATAAAAACCCGATTTCAGAAATTCTGAAATCGGGTTCTTTAATAAATAGGTGAAAATTAAATATAAAATAAAGTGAATTATGCTGATTTAATATCAGGTATGAATAATCAATTTTGCTCCGCAAGTGAATAAAATATGCTGTTAAAAAATTGACAGCGAAGCAAATTTTCTATTCATTATTGACATTAAAATAAAACGCTCATACTTTCTGCTGAAAAGTCCAGAAGAGATTCGGTATTTCCGTCTTTGATCTTCTGTACCCACTGGTGATCCTGTAAAATGGCTCTTCCTACTGCAACGAGATCAAATTCTTCATTATCAAGTCTTCTGATCAGTTCTGTAAGATCAGATTTCTCTGTTCCCTCCCCTGCAAAAGAATTAAGGAAATCACCGTTTAATCCTACAGATCCTACTGTAATAGTTGGCTGTCCGGTAATTTTTTTAGCCCATCCTGCGAAGTTTAGATCTGAACCCTCAAATTCGGGTTCCCAGAAACGACGCTGTGAACAATGGAAAATGTCTACTCCAGCTTCTTTTAAAGGTAATAACCAATCTTCCATTTCATTAGGAGTAAAGGCCAGTTTAGTTTTATAATCCTGTTGTTTCCATTGTGAAAGACGAATGATAATCGTAAAGTCCTCTCCCACTGCTGCTCTGATAGCTTTCACTACTTCAACAGCAAATCTGCTTCTTTCTTTTAGTGTTTTACCACCATACTCATCTGTTCTTGTATTGCTTACTTCCCAGAAAAACTGATCGATAAGATACCCATGAGCGCCATGAATTTCAAGACAGTCAAAGCCAAGATCTTTCGCTGATTTTGCAGAGGCTGCAAACTGTGCAATGGTATCCTGAATATCTTCAATGGTCATTGTTGAAGCTTTTTCCATTGGAACCAACGGATAGTCTTCCGACGATCTTGTATCGCCTACATGCCAGATCTGAGGTCCCATTTTGCCTCCGTTTTTATGTACGGAATCAATTACATTTTTCCAGCCATTCAACGCTTCAGTTCCGTAGAAATCTGGAATGTTCTGTAAGTTTTTTGATGCGGGTCTGTTGATAACAGTTCCTTCTGAAAGGATCAATCCTACGTCTGAAGCAGCTCTCCTTCCGTAGTAATCTGCGATATTCTGTGTAGGAACTCCATTGTCAGACTGTGCTCTGGTCATAGGAGCCATTACAATTCTATTTTTAAGCTGTAAATTTTTGTATTGAAACGGTTTAAATAATGATGATGTGCTCATATTTAAATTTATATTTTATAATTGTTACACAAAGTAACTAATAATAGTTCGTATTTGTACCCTTTATTAAAAAAATAGTGGTAACTTCGCAGTAACTTACATTAGTAACATCAAAGTAACGTATGAAACTTAGGTTCCATATGATAATTAAAATACCTATTTCCCTATGAAAAAGAATGAATTAATGCAATACAGCTGTCCTCTGGGTAAGGCAATGGCCGCTTTGGGAAGCAAATGGAAACCCATTATTGTCCTTGTTATTAAGGACAGAAGGCTGCGTTTTGGAGAGCTTGCTGTGCGCATTAATGTTATTTCCAGAAAGGTCCTGACCGATCAATTGAGAGAAATGGAAACGGACGGACTTGTTATCCGTGAAGAGTTTAAAGAACTTCCTCCGCGGGTAGAATATTCTCTTACAGAGAAAGGATTGGCGTTGTTACCAATTTTATATTTACTGGAAGAGTGGGAAGCAAAATATCAGGTAAAAGGATTATATTCTGAGGATTGTAGCATAGAGAATAAAAAAACAAAAAAGCCTGTCAATATTTGATGGCATCTGGATTTTAAAAATTCCAGATTTATTTCAATAAACAATAACGAAATAAATAAAAGCCCTATTTCATATCTACACAGCAATAATTTAAGATAAACAATATTCGCCGGTGGAAAACGATATACAGACTTTAAAAGACTTTGTTGGAGGTAAAGTATCTGAAAAAGATTTTGAGCAGCAACTTTATGCCAACCCGAATTTAGAAAAACTGCTTTCAGACCCTAAGCTTGATTGGCATGGAACGTATCTACAGAATACTACTCCATTTTTATATTTAGCTGAACAAGATTATAAAAGTGCTTCCGGGAAATTAAACGCTCAGGGAACTGTCAGTTTGTTTCTTACAAAAATCGGAATTGAAAGCACTCCATCATCAAAGTTTTCTGATGAATATGATCTTATTCTAAGTACTCGTCCCAAATATGTAAATGCTGAACTCAACTTTATTGAAAAGTATATTTTACCCAAAGACAAAAAGCTTTCAAAAGCTGAGCAAAAACTGTACATTAAACAACAATATACTGAACTTTTTAAATACCAGACCCAACCACCAAAATGGATACAAAATCCTAACTGGCCCATTAAAAATGATAACCCTTTATTCTTTTTAGGCCAGGTGGAAATTAAAAATTGCTATCTGTTTCATGATGATGGATGTGTTTATTTGTTTGTTGACCAAGAAACAGGAGCTATTGAAAGCATAAAACAATTTTACTAACCCCTGATTTATAATTCGTTATAGTTCTCATTGGAGTATACTTTCAAAAAGGTAAGTATAGAACCAAAAGGTAAGCATATAGGTTCGAAACTTTTTCTGATGCAAATTTGCAGAAAATATTTCATTATGAATTACAAAGAAATTGCAAAAGAAACTATTGGAAATCTGTATAAAGCCCACAACAGTATTAGAAAATCTGGTATTGATGAAAAACTAATCGCCTTGGTCGAATTACGAGTTTCTCAAATCAATGGATGTGCCTATTGCTGCAGTTATCACGCTAAAGAACTTTCCAATTTTGGTTTTGAACAGGATATCATTAACCGGCTTCCAGGCTGGAAACATATTAATGTCTTCAATCCTTTACAAAAGCTTGCTTTAGAATGGGCAGAAGCAGTCATTTACAGTAAAGATGACTGGCAATCGATCAAAGCAAAACTAACAGAGCATTTCACAGAACAGGAAATTGTAGAACTTACAGCAAGCATCACCTTAATGAATACTTTGAATAAATTACGGATTACTTTGGCTGAAGAGGATTAAAAAACAAATTGCTATCAGTATATGACGGATTTTTATTGGTCAACTGGTAATTTATTAAGTTTTATTTGAATACTTTCATGATAACTGCCATTAATATAGTTTACAAACCCTTTGTCTATGACTGCTTTTGAGCCTGCTTTTGGAATTGAGTCATTATATTTAAAATAAAGAGTATCACTCTTCAATTCATAGCTTCCTTTGTAAATATCGTTATCTCTCATCATTCCTCGAGAAATAAATTCGAAGGTTCTATCATCATACATTTTCAAATAAATCCATCCCAAGGGAGCTTCTCTATCTGCCAGCAAAACTTCTTTTTTATCTTTTTTACAACTGATAATTATTAATATTAAATATAAGAGTCTAAGCTTCATGGTTTATGTTTGAATTATTCAAACAAATATAAATTAAAAACCGCTTCCTTTTGGGAGCGGTTTCAAAGTTTATCTAAAATCCCAATTAGAATATCGCAGGATATTTCTGAGGATTTGTTTCATTAAACATCGCGTAGATCTTTTCTACCATATCGTCTGTAGACGGCTTACTGAAGTAGTCACCATCACTTGCATACGCTGGCCTGTGATCATTTGCTGAGATCGTCAACGGATCTGAATCCAGATATCTGAATGCTTTTTGTTTTTCAAGGATCTGCTGCAAGATAAATCCTGTAGTTCCCCCTTCCACATCTTCGTCGATTACGACTAATCTGTTGGTTTTCTTAACGCTTTCCGCAATTTCATGAGATAAGTCGAAAGGAATCAACGACTGAATGTCAATTACTTCTGCAGAAATTCCCAATTTTTCCAATTCGTTGGCTGCTTCTGTTACAATTCTCCATGTAGAACCATAAGTAACCAAAGTAACGTCTTTTCCTTCTTTTGTTACTTCAATTTTACCTACAGGAACTGTAAATTCACCTAAGTTATCGGGTTGTTTTTCTTTTAATCTGTATCCGTTCAGACATTCTACGATAATCGCAGGTTCGTCAGCCTGAAGCATTGTATTATAGAATCCAGCTGCTTTCGTAAGGTTTCTAGGTACCAATACCAGAATACCTTTTGAAAGGTTTAGAATTCCAGCCATTGGAGAACCTGAATGCCAGATTCCTTCTAATCTGTGGCCTCTTGTTCTGATAATCAACGGAGCTTTCTGCCCTCCTTTGGTTCTGTAATGTACCGTTGCAAGGTCATCACTCATCCCCTGTAAACAGTAAAGAACATAGTCTAGGTACTGGATTTCAGCAATCGGTCTCAAACCTCTCATTGCCATACCAATTCCCTGTCCAAGGATCGTTGCTTCTCGAATTCCTGTATCAGCAATACGCAATGCACCATATTTTTCCTGCATTCCTTCCAATCCCTGGTTTACGTCACCGATGTTTCCGGTATCTTCTCCAAAGATTAAAGTTTCAGGATATTTTTCAAAAATTTTATCAAAGTTATTTCTGATGACTACTCTTCCGTCTACATCTTCAGAACTGTCAGAATATACTGGCTTGATTTCTTTGATGTTTTCAGACTTCCATTCCGATTGAGAATACAAGTGAGAAGAATAGTTATCTTTTTCAACAGCTGTTACTTCATGGTATTTCTGCATCAACTGGTTTCTTTCTGCAGAATTAGTCCCTCTGGTAACCAGTAAAGATCTTCTTACCAAATGGAAGATATCTTTTTTAGCTTTTGAAACAAGCTTGTTGAAGTGAGCAATATAAGTTTCAACTTCAGCATTCTGACCTTTAAGGCTTTCTACTAAAGGTAAAATAGACTGAATTAATTCTGTAATGGATTTCTGATAGTTTTCCCAAGCTGCTTTCTGTCCTGTTTTCGCAATCTTTTTTGCTTCATCATCAATTGTTTCCAATTCTTCAGCAGTTGCAATTACTTCTTCTTTTCCTTCAATTTCTATAGAGTAGTTTAAGATCCACTCTTTGAATTTTGCTAAACCATCGTACTCAGCTTCCCAAGCTAAACGCTCTTCGTTTTTATATCTTTCGTGAGAACCTGATGTAGAGTGCCCCTGAGGTTGAGTAACATCAATTACGTGAACCACTACCGGTACACTTTCTGTTCTTGCAAAATGTTCTGCTTTAGCATAGGCATCCAATAATGCAGGATAATCCCAAGCTTTCACCTGAATAATCTCACATCCCTGATTCTCTCCTTCTTTTCTCTGGAAACCACTCAACATTTCGCTGATATCAGCTTTTGCTCTCTGATTTTTTGTAGGCACTGAAATCCCATAGCCATCGTCCCAGATAGAAACAATCATAGGAACCTGAAGTGCACAAGCTGCATTTAAAGTTTCCCAGAAATGCCCTTCTGCTGTAGAAGCATCTCCAATCGTTCCGAAAGCAATTTCATTCCCTTCTCTTGAGAATTTTTCAGAACCATCGAATTTTACATTCTTATAAATTGTAGAAGCCTGAGCCAACCCCAATAATCTTGGCATTTGTCCGGCTGTAGGAGAAATATCTGAAGAAATATTTTTCTGAGCTGTCAAATCTTTCCAGCTCCCGTCTTCATGTAAACTTCTTGTTGCAAAATGCCCGTTCATCTGTCTTCCAGCTGAAGCAGGTTCTCTTTCCACGCTCGTATCTGCATACATCTGTGCAAAAAAGCTGTCTACTGTTAAGGCATCTATTGCCAATGCAAAAGTCTGATCTCTGTAATACCCTGAACGGAAGTCTCCATTTCTGAAAACTTTCGCCATCGCAAGTTGAGGAAGTTCTTTTCCATCCCCAAAAATTCCGAATTTAGCTTTTCCTGTAAGTACTTCTCTCCTTCCGAGATAAGACATTTCACGGGAGATCCTTCCTAACCTGTAATCTTCAAGTATTTGATTTTTAAAATCTTGAAAGGATATTTGCTGTGTTTCAATATAGGTTGTTTGCATAGCTAAGTAAAAAAGTTTTTAGTCTTCAAGTATTTTGCTAATATACAATTTTTAAATTAATTTTAATTTTTAATAAAATTTTTTAAAAATTTGATAATAAAAAAAATTGTGCTTTATTTTGAAAAAAATTGTAAAGATGGAAAAAAAGTCACCCCATATTTTGAATGCATCGAGTAATCTTTTGGGTTTTTCACTGATCATTATCACCTCATTGAAAATCTCTAAGATCAGTCAGAACACCTATTTGGACGAATTTGCAGGATTTGCCTGCATCCTTTTTGCGTGCAGCTGCTTCTTTTCATTTCTGGCGATCAGAACAAACAATAGAAAGCGCGAATACACGTTTGAGAATATTGCGGATTATTTATTTTTAACAGCTTTATTTTGTATAGTTCTAGCTGTTATTATTGTAACTCTGAAAATAATCTAGTTTAAAATTTTCGCTCAATTACATAATCCAGCATATTATGTAACGATTTTCTTGCTTCAGAATCTGGGAATTCATTAAGAATATCCTTTGCTTTCTGCTGGAAATCTTTCATAACCGTAATGGCATATTCCAATCCCCCGGAACTCTTAACGAATTCTATAAGCTCTTTTACGCGCTTGGGATTGTTATTATATCGTTTTATGGTATCGAAATAGTATTTTCTATCCTTTTCATCGGCTTTCTTCAGGGTATGAATCAAAGGCAGTGTCATTTTCTGTTCTTTAATATCAATTCCTACAGGTTTTCCAATCACATTTGAGCTTAAGTAATCAAAAAGGTCATCTTTGATCTGAAATGCCATTCCGGTAAAGGTTCCGAAATCCAGCATCTTTTTAGCAAGCGCTTCATCTGTACTGTTGGAAAGAACACCTATTTCGCAGCAAGCAGCAATCAAAGTTGCTGTTTTCTGACGGATAATTTCATAATAAACATCCTCAGTAATATCCAGCTTTCTAGCTTTTTCCAGCTGAAGAAGTTCTCCTTCAGACATCTCACGGATCGTTCTGGAAATCACCCCAAGCAGGTCGTAATCTTTATGGTCTGTAGATAATAAAACTGATTTTGACAAAAGATAATCTCCTACCAAAACGGCAATCTTATTCTTCCATAGAGCATTGATAGAAAAGAAATTACGGCGTTTGAAACTTTCATCCACCACATCATCATGTACCAGAGTTGCGGTATGAATCAGCTCAATCATCGAAGCTCCACGATAGGTCTTTTCTGTCACCTCACCTACCAGCTTGGCACAAAGAAACACAAACATAGGACGCATCTGCTTTCCTTTGGTGGTAACAATAAAACGGGTTACTTTATCTAATAAAGCTACTTTACTCTGCATTGATTCATAAAACTTCTGTTCAAAAAGTTTCATTTCATCATTGATGGGTCGTTTAATCTCTTCTACAATGTTTGCCACAATCTGGGATGCTGGGTGAATAATTATTAATTCTCACAAAGATAATTTTTTTCGGTCAATTTTAAGATAAAATTAATCCTTGACTTGTTCTTTCGGGATAAAATAAAAAGAGGGTTTTGTAGTTCCCAATGGAGATTTGAATTTTTCCCCGGAAATATAAATTCCATTTTCATCCACACTTATTCCTTCGATCTGTCCTATTGAAAGTGCTGTTCCAAGATAATAATGCTTGGGTCTTTCTTTGAAAAATATTCCTGGTTCTGTTTCTGTAAAGATATCCAAAAAGACCTCTGTTTTTCTGGTATACCCCACCAAATAAAGCTTTTTATCAAAATAAGCAGCATCTGTAACCACGAAATTGGTCTTATAGGATTCCACTTTTACAGCATCCTGCTTCTCTTCTTTTTCCGGATCTATGATATAATGAGTCACAGCTTTTGCGGACCATTCTTTGGTGAAAAGATGAATCTTCCCATGAGCATAGACCATCGCTTCCGCATCAAAATCTGTTTTTAAATAACCGGATGCGTAATCATCCTGCTCCGGATACTGGAATTGTATTTTTTTTATCTGACTATTCTGAAGGCTGTCATTCTGAAAAGGCACCTTGTAAATTTCAAGATCTCTCCTCTTCCCGCCATTATTTCCAAAATCTCCTATATAAAAATGAGTCCCATCGTTCGTAAGCGCCTCCCAATCTTTATTCTTACCATTAACTTTTAAGACATTTACAATTTCCCCTGATGTCTTATTGATTTCAAACAATTCGGGGTCGTTTCCACTGTCGTTGAAAGTATAGAGTTTTCCGTTCAGAAGATTCAATCCTGACGTTTCTTTGATTTTATCATCCAGATGATTAACTCTATATTTTTTTATTTTCAGGAAGTCAGCCTGCTGTGAAAATACAGATTGAGTAATAATAAGAGTAACGATCAAAAGAAACTTTTTCATAAGACAAAAGTAGGGTTTTATTACGAGTTGAGGGAGTTGGGGAGTTTGAGGGTTTGAGATGCGGGTTATGGGTTGTGGGTTGTGGGTTGTGGGTTGTAGAATAGCTGATAGGTAGGAAACAAAAGTTGATCTGCAATTTTATCTTTTGCTTTTTTACTTACTCTGTCACTCTTCAACCAACCCATTTCCTACAATAGAAAAACGAGCTAAAATAGCCCGCTTTTCCTTCAGATTTTTTATTGATTTTAAATCAAAAGTTAAGCAGTTTTCTGCTCTTTCTGATTTTGTTGTTGTTCATTTTTTTTCGCCTGTTTTGCAAAATACTCTTTCTGGTATTGTCTTACCGTCTTACCGGTTCCGTCATGTCTCCATCCCGGTGCATTGAAAATATAGTTGATTCTGTCTGTGAATTTTAATCCCGGCTGTTTAAGATCTTTCCAGATTTTTCTCCATTCATAAAAAAGAACGGTATCCGGTCTGTTGTCTGGCATTTTAGGATAGATTCCGAATTTTACAGGTATATTCGGGTCTTCTTTTTGGAAAGTTCCGAATATTTTGTCCCAAATAATCAGACACATTCCCATGTTTTTATCCAGATATTTCACATTACATGCATGGTGTACACGGTGATGAGAAGGAGTTACCAGAATGTATTCTAAAAATCCCAGCCTCTTCACAGTCTGTGTATGTACCCATGTCCCATATACCTGTCCTATAGCATAGGCAACCATAATATGCCATGGATTGAATCCTAAAAACGCAAGCGGTGAAAAATATAAATATCTGTAAAGCGGCTGCAATACAGGGCTTCTGAAGCCTGTTGTAAGGTTAAAATATTCTGAACTGTGGTGTGTGATATGAACTGCCCAGAAGGCTCTGGAGCGGTGGTCAACATAATGCAGTACATAATAGGCAAAGTCTGTGATTATAAAACATGCTAATAAATACCATACGCTAAAATCCCATGAAAAAAGTCTGTGGCTGTAAAAGAAAAACATTACGCCCATGGCAAATGCTTTCATGATGAGGTCTAAGCCAAAGTTCATCAGTGCCAGATAAACATTGGTAGCGAGGTCCTTTCCACTATATAATTTAGCTTCTGAAACATGGCTGTAAATCATTTCGGCTAAAATGACGGCAGCGTGCAACGGAATAGACCATGCATATACATTTTCCAGCCCGTCCTCACTCATAAGAAAATCCATCATCACAAAATAATTTTTGCAAAGGTATGGCTTACCCTATTTTTAAGAAAATATTTGGTTTTTTTTTAAGGAAATTTTAATCTGTTGCTTTGTTGGCCAATTGCCCACAGGCGGCATCTATATCCCCTCCACGGCTTCTTCTGACCATTACCGTAATCCCTGCATTTTCAAGCTGACGAATATAGTTTTCTTCCGCCTGTTTGTTGCACTTGTCATACTTTCCATCCCCGATCGGGTTGTATTGAATCAGGTTTACTTTTGAAGGAACCTGTTTGCAGTATTTGATTAAAGCTTTGATATCCTCATCTCCGTCATTGATTCCTTTCCATACACAATATTCAAAAGTAATGACAGAAGCTGTCTTTTGATACCAATACTGAAGGGACTCCATAATATCCGTTAACGGGAATTTATCAGAGAAAGGCATGATCTCATTACGCTTGGATTCGATTGCAGAGTGAAGGGACAAAGCCAGTTTCACACGCAGTTCATCATCTGCAAGCATTTTGATCATCTTAGGAATACCGGATGTAGAAACGGTAATTCTTCTTGGAGACATTCCCAATCCTTCCGGCTGGGTAATTTTTTTGATGGCCTCCACTACGTTTTTGTAATTCATCATCGGTTCTCCCATACCCATAAATACGATATTGGAAAGCGGTCTGTCGAAGTACATTTTACTTTGGGTGTCAATAAGTGCTACCTGATCTACAATCTCAGCTACTTCAAGGTTTCTCATCCTTTTCAGTTTGGCTGTAGCGCAGAATTCGCAGTTTAATGAGCATCCCACCTGTGACGATACACAGGCTGTAGTTCTTGTTTCTGTAGGAATAAGAACAGATTCCACCATCAGTCCGTCATGAAGTTTCACGCCGTTTTTGATGGTTCCGTCAGAGCTTTTTTGAAGAAGATCTACGGAAACAGGGTTGATGGTATATTCTTCTGAAATTTTTTCACGAAGTGATTTCGAAAGATTCGTCATTTCATCAATCGAATGGAGGTTTTTACTCCATAGCCAGTCATAGACCTGTTTCGCACGAAACGGTTTTTCACCTAAAGATTCAAAGTAGTCTTTAAGCTGATCTAGTGATAATATACGGATATCTTTCATAATATTAAAGAGCCAAGTTAAAAGTAAAAGGTTTCTAAAGTTTAGTATTGTTAACTATTGCAGCCAAAATGTTTTTCAACTCGTTACTTTCATTCAATAAAGATTTAAATTCTTCAGAATCATAACCATCTAGTTCTTCTAAAACCCGAAGCCAAAAATGACTTTCTCTTGCTTCTCTTAAAGCAATTTTTACTTTATTTTTAAAGTCAGCTTTAGAAGATCCAGCTTGGGATTCTTCATAATTAGCGCCTATTGAAGTAGCTGATTTTCCGAGCTGGAATCTTATTAATTTACTTTCAGAATCATTTGGGAGTGTTCTTAAAAACTTAAGACAATTAACTCCAAATGTAAAAGTTCTTGTAAGTAAATCATTTTGTCTCATTTCTACTTGTATTACTTTTAACTTGGCTCTTTTTACTTTTTTATAGAATTAACATGGCATCACCATAAGAATAGAATTTATACTTTTCTTTTATGGCTTCTTCATAAGCTTGCATAATGAAATCTCTTCCTGCAAACGCAGCAATCATCATAAGCAATGTAGACTTCGGTGTGTGGAAGTTTGTGATCATTGAGGTAGCAACTCCAAAATCGTGAGGCGGATAAATGAACTTATTCGTCCATCCGTTGAAAGCAGAGATTTTTTTGTTTGAAGAAACAGAAGTTTCCAACGCTCTCATTGTAGTAGTACCTACTGCACAAACTCTTCTGTGAGTTTCTACTGCTTTATTGATAATTAAAGCATTTTTCTCATCAATGATAATCTCTTCAGATTCCATTTTGTGCTTAGAAAGATCTTCCACCTCAATCGGGTTGAATGTTCCCAATCCTACGTGAAGAGTAACTTCAGCAAAATTGATTCCTTTGATCTCTAATCTCTTCATCAAATGTCTGGAGAAGTGAAGACCTGCTGTAGGTGCAGCTACTGCTCCTTCTATTTTTGCATAGATCGTCTGATATCTTTCTGCATCTTCAGGTTCTACAGCTCTTTTGATATATTTTGGAAGTGGAGTTTCTCCCAATTCCTTTAATTTCGTTCTGAATTCGTCGTAAGAACCATCGAATAAGAATCTTAATGTTCTTCCTCTTGAAGTTGTATTATCGATAACTTCAGCAACCAAAGATTCATCCTCAGTGAAGAATAATTTGTTACCAATTCTGATTTTTCTTGCAGGATCTACTAAAACATCCCAAACTCTTGTTTCTTTATCAAGCTCTCTTAATAAGAAAACTTCAATTTTAGCACCTGTTTTTTCTTTATTTCCGTAAAGACGTGCAGGGAAAACTTTCGTATTGTTGAAGATAAACAAATCATCTTCATCAAAATAGTCCACTACATCCTTGAATAACTTGTGCTCGATAGTTTGTGTTTTTCTATCAAGTACCATTAATCTAGCTTCATCTCTGTGCTCTGATGGGTGTTCTGCTAATAATTCCTCAGGAAGATCAAAATTAAAATCTGATGTTTTCATTTTTTAAATTACGGTTTAAAAATTACTGAAATTACAAGGTGTAATTTTCGGAGTGCAAATATACGACATTGAATACCCCTTTGTCAAGTATTATTTACAATCAAATTTAAAACCCTGATTTTATGGGGATTTTTAAAGCTTAAAAAGATTATTTTCAGGATAATTTAAATTCAATATTGAACAAATAAGTAAAATCTACTCCATTCATCATCCGGATCCTGTAGGTCATAAATTTTTCATATTCAACTAATTATAGAAGATCGATGAGATTGACTTTGCCTGGTTTAATTTTCATTTAAAAACTAAAGCTTATTACCCAAATAATCGAGATAGAGACTCTGGAGAAAATGAAGATTTGTCCGATTGGCCCTCCAAAATAGGGTGAAAAAATGATCATCACTGCACTTTATCATCAACTTATTGTGGGAAACAGAGAAGAATCAGGATCATTAACCCGGATGAAAAACTGGATTTTCATGCCCTTTTCAGCAACGATCTTCTGTCTGTTTATAAAATCTGGTCAATAGAAATATTTAAAACTAAATGTCAATTTCTAAGAATATAAATTGTTGGATTTGAATTCTAAAAGTAACAAAAGAGATACAAACCCGACAAAATAAAACAGGAACAGTATAACAACAACAAATTAAATATAGATCATTATGAGTAAATATTCGATAGAAGCATTTATCAACGAAACGAAAGAGAATCCTCAACAAAGAGATTATTTTGAACTGGAAACCAAGCATCTTTTGGAAATCAACCTTAATAACCAGGCAGTATGGACGAAAAAAGGAAGCATGGTAAGCTACGTGGGGAATGTCAATTTTGAAAGACAGGGAATGCTGGCTGGCGGAATTGGCAATTTTTTGAAGAAAGCCATCAGCGGTGAAGGAGCAAAACTGATGAAAGCGGAAGGAACAGGTAAGCTGTATGTCGCTGATTTTGGGAAGAAAGTTCGTATTCTTTATTTGAATAATGAGTCAGTCTGTGTAAACGGAAATGATGTGCTTGCTCATGAACAAAGCATAAAAAGTGATATCACTATGCTTAAAAGTATTGCAGGAATGATGTCCGGCGGTCTTTTCCAGGTGAAACTTTCAGGTACAGGACATATTGCAATTACCACTCACGGCGATCCTTTGACCTTACTGGTTACTCCTGACACTCCTGTTTTCACAGATCCCAATGCTACGGTGGCATGGTCCGGAAACCTTAGCCCGGAGCTGAAAACCAATATTTCATTTCAGAGTTTAATGGGAAGAGGCAGCGGTGAAGAGTTTCAGATGAAATTTTCAGGACACGGATGGGTATTGATCCAGCCTTACGAAGAAGTTTATTATATGGAAAAATAAGCCCTCTTACAGGTAATTTTATATTTTCACAATAATTTAAATAGTAGCAGATGAAGACTCTTATAAAGCTATTTTTCGTGGTCGTTATATTCTCTAATATGATGATCGCCCAAACACCAAAGAAGAATTATGAATACCACATAGATCTTCTTCATATGTCTAATGATGAGGTAAAGGTATCTTTTGCTCCGCCCAAGAATAATCTTACAAAGGGTAAGTTTATTATTCCCAAGCTGGTTCCCGGATTTTATCAGGCGATGAATTTCGGACAGTATGTTTCTCATTTTACAGCTACTGATAAAAACGGAAAAAAAATTGTTACCGAGCGTTTGGATAAAAATAGCTGGATGGTACATGATCTTAAACACGTCGCTACCATATCTTACCAGGTAGCAGATGGGTGGGATTCTTTGGAAAAGGAATCCAATGAGGCCAGATCTGCAGGCAGCATGTTTAAAAAAGACAGCGTTTTTGTCATCAATTATAATTCTTTGGTGGGATATTTTGAAGAAATGAAAGATATTCCGTATCAAATTAATATTACCAAAAACAAGGGTTTTTATGCTTCATCTGCTTTGGATTATAAACAGAAAAACAAAACTACGGATAGGGTTTGGGCAAAAGATTACCGACAATTGGTAGACTCCCCCGTTTTATATTCTGTTCCCGATACCACATGGCTGAAAATAGGGCATACCAAAGTGCTTGTATCCTTCTATAATAAAAAGGAAAGACATTATTCCAAAACAATAGCTCATGAGATAGAGAACATTTTGAAAAACCAGCAGGCGTATCTTGGAGGAACATTACCGGTAGACAAATATGCCTTTTTGATTTATTATGAATCTTCCAATGAAAGCGGGTTCCTTGGAGACGGTCTGGAACATGCCCAATCTACAGTGTGCCTATACCGTTCCGGAAGTATGAAATTCCTTCCGAATGCTTTAAACCGAGTGGCCTCCCATGAGTTTTTTCATATTATTACTCCTCTCAACATCCATTCAGGAGAAATTCAGCATTATGATTTCCTGAATCCTGTGATGTCTAAACATCTATGGCTGTATGAGGGTATGACCGAATATGCTACAATTCATATGCCTATCAAACAAAAAATGATCAGTCTAGAAGATTTTGAAAAAAGCATAGAAGAAAAGATACACGGCATGAAAGAGTTTGACAATAAGCTTTCTTTTACAGACATCAGTAAAAATGCAATGGAAAGGCAGGACCAGTACATGAATTTTTACCAAAAAGGACCCTTACTCGGGCTATGTCTGGATATAAGATTAAGAGAACTTTCTAATGGCAAAATGGGAACTCAGGATCTGATGCAGCTGCTTATGAAAAAATATGGAGAAGGAAAGTATTTCAATGATGATGACCTATTTGATGAAATTACAAAAATGACTTACCCGGAAATACGTACATTTTTCCGAGATTTTATAGAAGGTGCCCAGCCTCTTCCTCTGAAAGAATATCTGGAAAAAGCAGGTTTTAACTATGATGAAACTACAGGAAAAGTAAGTGTTCTGCCTAATCCTGATTCAAAACAACTGGCTTTAAGAAAAGCATGGATCAATCAATAGATTTTTAAACGAAATTATAAAAGGGAAAAGGGCTGAATAGTAAAAATTTATTTAGCTCTACTTCCCTATTCAAACACCCTAAATTCTCCCACTCTCAAACTCTTTCATCCAAAAAACTTCAGATTTTTTTCCAAGCAATAAATATATCATATTCAGATTCCTACGGAATGACAAAGTGTGCGGATCGATAGATTAAGTGCTTAGATTGTATTCCGGAGGAATCTATACGCTTATAATCTCAACCCACTAACTCATAAACTCTCTCACTCTCTACCCCTCAAACATCTCCCCCTCGCATCCTAAATCTCACAACCTTATTCTCCATCACACCATCGGGATTTACAAAAGTTTTAATATATTTAAGAAAAAAAATAGATGAACAATAGCAATTCCCGCAGAGACTTTCTTAAAACAGCTGCTTTGGCAAGTTTTGGAGCCTTGGTTTTACCCAATTCTTTATTTGCTTATTCCAATGATTTTAAAACAGATAAAAAAGTCCGTGTTGGTTTTATTGGGGTGGGTCTTCGTGGTCAGGAACATGTCAAATTACTTGCAAAACGTAATGATGTAGAGATTGTAGCGTTTGCAGATCCCGAGAAAAGAATGCTTGCTGCATCTCAAAAAATATTAAAAGACAATAATAAACCGGCAGCTAAGGAGTTTTCCAATGGGGAATATGACTATCGAAATCTTTTACAATTAAAAACAATAGACGCTGTTGTCATTGCTACTCCATGGGAATGGCATCTTACACAAGGTGTAGAGGCAATGCGTGCTAAAAAAATTGTGGGCATGGAAGTTTCCGGAGCGATAAAGCTTCAGGACTGCTGGGAATTCGTAAAGGTATATGAGGAAACGAAAGTTCCTATCTTTATGATGGAAAACGTGTGTTACCGAAGAGATATCATGGCCATCCTGAATATGGTACGCAAAGGAATGTTTGGAGAACTGGTGCATGGAAGAGGTGGTTATCAGCATGATCTGAGGGGTGTCCTTTTCAACGACGGGGTTACTCCTTACAATTCCGGTGCTGAATTTGGAGAAAAAGGATTCAGTGAGGCAAAATGGAGAACTGAACATTATGTGAAACGCAATGGAGAGCTTTATCCAACTCATGGATTAGGTCCTGTTGCCATGATGATGGACATCAACAGAGGAAATCGTTTAACAAGGCTATCTTCATTTTCCTCAAAATCAGTAGGGCTTCACAAATATATCGTTGAACATCCTAAAGGAGGAGAAAATCACCCAAGTGCCAAAGTAAAATTCAACCAGGGAGATATAGTCACCACTCAGATCGCCTGTGCTAATGGGGAAACCATCCTTCTGACTCATGATACAAGTTTGCAGCGACCTTATGACCTGGGATTCCGGGTTCAGGGAACTGAAGGACTGTGGCAGGATTTCGGATGGGGAGACTTCAACCAGGGACATATTTATTTTGAAAAAACAATGAACCATACCCACCGTTGGGATAATACAGAAAAATGGATGCAAGAATACGATCATCCAATGTGGAAGAAGTTTGAAAGTTCTGCCGCAGGAGCAGGACATGGCGGAATGGATTTCTTTGTGATGAATACTTTCATTGAATGTATCAAACGAAATATAGAATTCCCGATGGATGTGTATGATCTTGCATTGTGGTATTCGATTACGCCATTGAGTGAAGAGTCTATTGCCAAAGGTGGTCAGGTAGTTGATATCCCTGATTTTACCAATGGAAAATGGAAGACCCGTAAACCTGTATTTGGAATGACCGATGAGTTCTAAGAAAACATTACTCATATTAGCAGGCGGATTAGGCAGCAGATATAAAGGCCTCAAGCAAGTGGATGGTATACTGAATAACGGCTCTCCGATTCTGGAGTATTCTATCTTCGATGCCCTGGAAGCCGGTTTCCAAAAAGTGGTCATTATTGTCAACAGGCTGATTCCGGAAAGTTATATTGAAAGACTCAACAGCATCTCAACAGCAAAAAAATTTGAGCTCCATTGGGTGTACCAGGAAATGGACAGTATTCCTATTTCGCTGGAAGGTTTTGATTATCCTGAGCGTGAAAAACCATGGGGAACTGCTCATGCTGTGCTTTGTGCCAAATATTCTATACAGGAACCTTTTGTCATGATCAATGCAGATGATTTTTACGGAAAAGAAGCTTATCAACTGGCGGCATATGAAATTAATCATCACCATATTTCAGACACACAGCTAGGAATGGTTGCTTATCCTGTAGGCACCACATTAAGCGGCCACGGAGCGGTAGCAAGAGGAATATGTACGCTGGATTCTGAAAATTATCTGATAAACGTTGAAGAACAAACTTCCATTCAAATCATCAATAATTCGATTATCTATATTAAAAATGGAGAAAATATTAAATTAGATCCCGACACATTGGTCTCGATGAACTTTTTTATTTTCCATCCTCATATTTTCTGCTACCTGGAAGCGTATTTTTATGACTTTATCGAATCTGATCCTCTGCCGAACCAGGAGTTTTATATTCCTTCTGCCGTACAGAGAATGATGGATGAAAACAGAGTACAGGTAAAGGTAAAAGCCTCTCCTTCGCAATGGATGGGGGTCACTTATGCTGATGATAAAAAAGAAATTAAGGATTTTCTGATCTCAGAGATTAAAAACAACAGATACCCGGAAGATTTATGGAAATAAAAGATATTATCATTGAGTTTATCGGTACTGACAACTATGATCTCTCCCCTATCAATGACGGATTGATCAATACCACTTACCTTTTGGAAGATAAAGATCAAGGGAAAAAGTTTATCCTGCAAAAGATCAACCATCATGTTTTTAAACAGCCGGAGGTCATCATCAATAATCATTTGATGATTAATGAACTTCTCAGGTCAAATCATTATCATTTTCAAATCATAGAGCCTATCCCTTCTCTTACCCATCAACTTCTGGTAAAAGATGCTAATGATGAGCCATGGCGTATGCTAAGTTTCGTAGAAAACAGCATTACCTTTCTTACCGCTCCATCTTTACAGACGGCTTTTGAAGCAGCTAAAACCTTCAGTTATTTCCTGACCACCGTCAATACTGAAAAGCTCCCTGCTATTGAAGATACCCTTCCCAATTTCCTTAATTTTGAAAAAAGGATTTCAGATTATAAAAAAGCTCTACAAGATGCAGCTCCTCATTTAAAAGAAAACGCAAAGGCTGAAATAGAAATCACCAACCAGCTTTTGTCCTTACCTGATCAATGGATCGAAATGGAGAAAAGCAATCAAATTCCCAAAAGAATTATCCATGCGGATGTAAAAATCAGCAATATCCTCTTCGATCAAAATCATCATCCGCTAGCTGTCATTGATCTGGATACCATGATGATTTCCACTATTCTATATGATTTTGGAACGATGATTCAATCCTACACCAATACAACCCATGAAGATGACGGAAGTGCTGTAAACAATTTCAACTCTGAAATGTATAAAGTTGTAAAAGAAGGATTTCTATTCTATCTAAAGGAAAAATTGACACCTGAAGAATCTGAGAATCTTGATTATGCGGCACAAGTCGCCATTTATATCCAGGAACTTCGTTTTTTAACTGATTATCTGAATGGAAGCACCTATTATTCTATCACACATCCTGAACATAATCTGGACAGGACAAAAAACCAGCTAGAGCTTTTAAAAGGACTGAGAGAATATTTAATAATTGATTAATTTTCAATATCTTACAATCATTCACTAAGGATTAAATATGATCTTTAGATTTCTACGGAATGATAAAATGTACGAATAGATAAAGCGCTCTGTTTGTCATTCCGTAGAAATCTAGCGTTTATCCTCTCACTCCCAAACCCTCAAACTCTAAAGCTCTCCCACTCTCAAATCTCTCCCCCAACTCTCCTCAACTCAAAAACTCCAGAACCTTCTTCCACTCTTCTAGCTTCTTCTCAAAGGAAACCGTATGAAGCGGGCTTGTAGAAGGGAGTAAAATGACAGGCAGTTTATAACTTTTTCCTAACAGCTTCTGTAAGTTTTTATAGGATTTTCCACCATTGCAGAAAATGGCTTTGACATTGGGGTGTTCTTCCATTAGTTCAGCAATCTGATTGGCTTCTTCATTTTTAATTTCAGAATCCAAACTTCCTTTTCGCTCGCAGGTATCGATGACATCCCAAAGCGCGATATGATGTTTCTTTATGGTTTCAATTCTTTGCGTATAATCATCTGTAAATTCTTCGTTCAGTAATTCAAAAATGATTTTCCAGAATTTGTTTTGTGGATGGGCATAATATTGCTGCATTTCCAATGATTTCACGCCGGGAATTGATCCTAAAATTATAATTTCAGATTGGGCATCAATAAGGGGTGGAAATGAAGAAATACGGTTTTTCATATTCAAATATAGAGAGATTTAATTTATTTTCATCAGGCTGGAAGCTGGGAGCTTGAAGAAGGAAGTTATTGAGCTTATGAAAACAGCTTTCCCATATTTTCATCTTTTCAAAGACTGATATCATTAATATGGTAACCACTATAAATGTTAAGATTAACATTAACTTCCAGCTTCCCTCTTCCAGCCTCCAATAGTCTGAATTTAATTCCCTTAACCGAACTTCGTTTATTTAGGTTTTGGCTAAAGCCGTTGGATTTTTCATCATAAAAAAAAGCGGGCTAAAGCCCGCTCCTATTGATATTGTATTCTTATTTGTCTTATAAAGTCTCCTTCAACCAGTCGAAGAATTCTCTCTGCCATACCAATCCGTTTTGTGGATGAAGTACCCAGTGGTTTTCGTTAGGGAAATACACCAGTTTAGATTTTAATCCTCTTAATTTTGCAGCCTGGAAAGCTTCCTGCCCTTGCTCGTAAGGAACACGGAAATCAATTCCTCCCTGAACGATCATGATAGGTTTGTTCCATTTATCTACAAAATTGCTTGGATTGAATTCTGTGTAGGCCTTTGGTTGTGGCTTTTCCCATGGTGAACCAAGATCCCAGTTTGCAAACCAAAGTTCTTCAGTAGTTAAATACCAAGATTTCATATCAAATAATCCATCGTGTGCGATGAACGTCTTGAATCTGTTTTCATGGATTCCTGCCAGCATAAATACACTGTATCCTCCATAACTTGCTCCTACAGCGGCTACTCTGTCACCGTCTACATAAGGTAATGTTTTTGCAAAATCCGTTGCTGCCAGATAATCTCTCATGGGCTGTCCGCCCCAGTCTCTTGAAATTTCTTCATTCCATTTTGTACCCCAGCCCGGCATACCTCTTCTGTTGGGTGCTACCACGATATAATCGTTGGCTGCCATCAGAGCAAAGTTCCATCTTACGCTGAAAAACTGAGTAAGAGCAGACTGTGGACCTCCCTGGCAGTATACCAAAGTAGGATATCTTTTGTTCGGGTCAAAGTTCGGTGGATAGTGGAACCAAACTCCCATTTCTTTACCGTCCGAAGTTTTCACCATTTTAAGTTCAGATTTCCCCTGAGCCAACTTAGCATAAGTGTCTTTGTTCGCTTCAGTCACCTGCTTCATTTCTCCGTTTTTAACGTTTACAGAGAATAATTCTGTTGCATGGTTTACGTCTGTTCTTCCTATTAAAAGTGAAGTTTTATTGTCTGTAAAGATTTCGTTGACGTCAAAATCTCCTTTGGTGATCTGCTGTACTTTTGCAGATTTTGAATCAAGGGCAAAAAGCTGCTTTGTTCCTCTGAATGCCGCTGTAAAGTAGATTGTTTTTGAATCTGCTCCCCAAAGCACATCTCCGGAAACACTTTCGTCCCAGCCAGAAGTAAGGTTAGTTGTTTTCCCTGACTTCCAGTCCATGATTTTCACATCATTTTTATCGGCTTCATACCCATCTCTGGCCATGCTCTGCCAGATCAAAGATTTTCCATCCGGGCTGAATTTAGGGTTTACATCATATCCTTTGTTGGATTCTGTAATATTTTTGGTTGTACCTGACGCCAGATCGTAAGCAAAGATATCTGTATTGGTACTGGTAGAGTACTCTTTACCACTTTTAGGTTTTGTAACATATAAAAGCTGTGCAGAATCCGGGCTCCAGATAAAATCTTCAGCACCCCCGAAAGGTCTTTGAGGAGAATCCCACATTTTCCCTTCCAACAGGTCTTTTGCGCCCTCTGCTTTATCAGAAGTATTCACTACAAATACGTGGTTGTATTTCCCTTCATTGAAGTAATCCCAGTGTCTGTGGTTCAGATCTGTGTATACCTGAGCGGTTGTTTTAGGAGTATCACTGAATTTGTCTTTCCCCATTACTTTTTCTACCAACACCTGCTTACTGAAAGCAATTTTCTTCCCATCAGGAGAAATTACAATGTTATCAGCTTCACCGATGGTATAAAATTCTGTCCAGGTTTTTCCGGCATCTTTAGAAAGGTAAATTTTGTCTCCTTCCTGAGCATAAATTCCGTTTTTATCCCACTGAATAAGTGCTTTTTTACCGAAATCAATTTTGGAAGACTGATTATTAAGAACATTCAGAAAATAGTTCTCATTTTTCGTTTTTTCTGTTTTCAGATCTACCTGTCCAACTTTATAGATAAGGGAACCCTGATCTGGTGAAACTGCCTGTACCCCAACTTTTTTCAAAGTCCAAAGAATTTCAGGCGTCATTACTTGTTGTGCATTCATTAAGAGCGGCGCTGCCAAAGCCAGCAGACTGTACTTAAGTTTCATATGTTGATATTCATTTTTTAATGGAGGTACGGAATCCTTATGATTTCACACCTCCTTTTATTAAATTCAAAGATTGCCAAAGTTAATATTTAAAATAAAAACGGACGAAAGAATTAACATTTAAGTTTCCTAAAGTTCAAAAATAAATCATTTATGTATGGGCGAATTTTATTAATTTTAGAGAAAACAAACTAATACCCATTCTTCATGAAAAAATTACTACTTTTTTCCTCATTTTTCGTATCCTCATTCTTTTTTTCCCAGCTAACCATAAGTCCTTTTTCCAATCATTATTATAATGCTTATCAGGCCACTATTAATGGAAACGGAACTATTTATTATACGACTGATGGAAGCACTCCGACCCTGAGTTCAACTTCAGCGGTTAACAATGTGCAGATTCCTATTGATCAGAATAAAGAAATCAAGGCATTTCTTGTCAATGGACAGGGAATTTCCTCGGCTGTCATCAGTAAAAAATATTATACAGGAAGTGTTCCTTCTGCGGTCATTTATTTTAAAGTTCCTTCTACCTGGACATCAGGAAGCTGTGTAATGATCGATATGGTGAGCCCCAATTCAATTGACGGGTTTGCGATGGACACATTCTGGCCGGGAGTGATCATGCAGCCTGCAGGATGCGAATCCTGGTATAAGACTACCCGGGATTTTGAAAGTGCCAATGTGCGTTTTAATAATTGTACTCCTTTTGAAAATATTCCTGCGACTATAAGTACGAATTTGATTCCTATGGGAAGTACTTTGTATTATGATTTTACGGACGGAGCGATAACAACTCCGCCGTCATGCTTATTTTTAGCGGCTCAAGAAACTTTGCCACACAATAAAAATGTATTAATCAAGGTGTATCCGAATCCTGTTTCAGATATTGTAAAGGTAAATACTGACAGGTACTTTCAGGAGTATGAGATCATAGATACGAATGGAAGGGTGATTTTAAAGGATCAGTTTGTAAAAGAAATTTCTATTCATCACCTTATTTCAGGAAATTATTTTCTAAAACTGAAAGACTCGAAAGGAGATTTGGTTCTACTGAAGTTCATCAAAAAATAAAAAAATCCGCTCGTTGGGCGGATTTTTATTTTGATCTGTTATGATTTTAATTACTCTCCATCCGAGAACATTGAGTTCGCCAGTGAAGTAACGATTGACAATAATATACTGAAGATAAATGCCCACCAGAAACCATCTACAAACATGCTATCTATGAAATAGTCTGCAATCAGTACAATTCCGGCATTGATTACCAGGGCAAAGAATCCTAATGTAAGAATGGTCAAAGGAAGACCAAAAAGACTTAAAATAGGCTTTACAAATATGTTAAGAACCCCAAGCACAATAGCAAAGATAATGGCTGAAGAAAATCCTTCAAATTGTACTCCCGGTAAGATTTTAGTTAAAAGATAAGCAACAATTGCTGTGATAAATAATCGGATAATTAAGTTCATTGAGTTATTTTTTAATGTTGATGGGATGTACTGAGCAAAAGCTATTCCATTTTAAACAAAAAATTCTACAAAACCCCTTTGTTTAAGGAATATTTCAACCTTTATTTCCCTTTATATTGTTATTTTATTTTCATCATGGTTACTAATGAAGTGGCAACATGACTTTCAGAATCAGAGCCTTCGGTTTGAACGTAGATTTCCGTTCTCACTACAATTATTCTTCCTCCTCCTTTGAGAACATAGGATTTTGAAACCAAAGCATCACCCATGGCAGGACGAAGATAATTCACCTTCAATTCAACGGTTACCACATAACAGTCTTCTGCATAATGACTCACCGATGCATATCCTGAAGAAACATCCACCAGAGAAGCAATCATAGCCCCGTTGAACATTCCGGCTTTTCTGGTCATCATTTCTATTTTGGGAATCTTAATGGATACAAAATCGGTTTCTACTTCCAGCAGTTCTGCTTTATAGAATTGTAAGGTTTCTGAACGGTTGAAGCTGTCTGTAATAAGTTTTCTTTTCTCTGGAGTCATGAATTTTATTTTAATCAAAGATAAGGACTGCAGCCTTTTTTATTTCAATTATATTCAAAAAATTTCATTTAAAAAGCCGTTCCACATAAGATGAAACGGCTTCTTTTTGAGCTTCTAAACTCTGAATTAAACAAACGATAACTTCTCTGATGAACTTGATATTTTCAAATGATGGTCTTCTTTAATCATATCAGCTGCTTTTTCACCAATCATAATGGTAGGTGCATTGGTATTTCCGGAAACCACATCGGGCATAATGGATGCGTCTGCTACTCTTAATCCTTTTATTCCATATACTTTCAGTCTTGGGTCTACAACAGACTCACTGTCGATTCCCATTTTACAGGTTCCTGTCATATGATGGTAAGTGGAACATGATTTTTTAATATAATCAATCACTTCTTCTTTTGTTTTTCCTTCTCCTGGATAGATCTCACCATCATTCCATTCTTTCATTGCTTCTGTTCTTCCCATTTCACGGCAGATTTCAACGCAACGGTAAAGAGCGTCCAGATCAGATTCCTCAGAAAGATACATTGGATTAATTTCCAGTGGTGCAAAGGGATCGGAAGATGTTAATTTAATATATCCTTTACTCGCAGGTCTGATAAAGCCTGCGCAGAATGTGAAAGCATCTTCCGGTCCTGTAAATCCGGGGCTGTAATAAGGCAGTCCCATGAACAAAGGCTGCAGGTCAGGATATACCATTTCATCTTTACTTTTCCAGAATAGTTGTGCTTCCAGTAAATTAGCTTGTGGGGCAGGAATCTCTTTTTTAGCTTTAAAAATAACACTGGTCAAAAGGTGATCCTGAAGGTTTTTTCCAACACCTTTTAAGTCTTTTACCACTGAAATTCCCACTGATTCCAGTTCTTCTTTATCCCCGATTCCGGAAATCATCAGAAGCTTCGCAGATTCTATGGTTCCACAGGATACGATGACTTCTTTTTCAGCTTCTACTTCTATTAATTCGCCGTCTTTTAAATACTGAACTCCGATACATTCGTTTCCTTCAAAAATTAATTTCTGAGCCAAAGCATTGGTATGAATATGTAAATTGGTTCGGGATTTCACCGGGTCTAAAAATGCTTTAGCAGTAGAACATCTTTTACTATCTTTTCCTGCAGTCAGGTGATTAAGACCCGCTCCCCATATTTCTTTGTTAAAATCATCTGTCAAAGGATAACCCAATTCTTTACAGGCTTCAATAGCGCTTATTGAAATCGCATTCGGATGTTTGATACGGCTTACAAAAAGCGGCCCCTCTCCCCCATGAATATCGTCTCCTCCATCTTCGTGGGTTTCAGATTTTTTAAAATAAGGTAAAACGGTATTCCAATCCCAGCCCACACATCCTTTATAAGCCCAGCTATCATAATCCTGCTGATGCCCTCTGATGTAGATCAACCCGTTGATAGAACTTGAGCCACCCAATGTCTTACCACGAGGCCAGTATCGGGTATTCCCTCCTGCATGTTCCTGCGCCACGGTATGATAGGCCCAATCTCTTTCGGTATTCCATACGGCAGGCCATCCTGCCTGTTCCTGTACCTCAGCAACTTTATCATCAGGACCTGCCTCCAGCAGAAGCACATTTATATTTTCGTTTTCGCTTAATCTATTGGCTATTACAGCTCCTGCCGAACCGGATCCGACAATTATAAAATCGTATTTCATGAGTTTTAATTTGATTTTTATTTTTTGATACTGATTACTTTAGGAACTGTGACTGCTTTCAATCCTTCAATTCCAAATTCCACTCCATATCCGGATTGTTTTACTCCTCCAAAAGGAACAAAAGGATGAATGGCACCGTGCTGATTGATCCATACTGTTCCTGCTTCCAATTTTGCCGCTACATTTTGTGCTTCGTTAAGGTCATCGCTCCAAACTGAGGCTCCCAATCCGGTTTCAGAATCATTGGCTTTACTGATAGCTTCTTCCAGAGTTTTATATTTAATGATAGGCAATACCGGCCCAAATTGTTCTTCGTCTACAATTCTGTTTCCATTATCTACATTTCCGATAAGGGTTATCGGGATAAAATATCCTTCCAGATCTGGTTTTTGCCCTCTGAATATGAAATCAGCACCGATATTTTCAGAATCACGGATCAGATCCTGAATTTTATCGTACTGCATTTTATTCTGAATCGGTCCTAAAACATTGTTCTCATCTGCGCCATTCCCCATCGGAATGTTGGAAGAGTAGTCTGCCAAAGCCTGAACTACTTTTTCATAATCTTTTTCATGAACGTATAATCTTTTTAAGCAGGCGCAGGTCTGCCCCATATTTAAGAAAGCTCCCCAGAAAATAGAATCGATGTGTTTGGCTACATCAAGACCGGGCAAGATAATCCCGGCATCATTTCCTCCACATTCCAAGGTTAGGCGTGCCATATTTTTAACAGAAGCTTCAATCACCTTTTTCCCTGTTGCAATAGATCCTGTAAACATAATTTTTCCAATTTCAGGATGAGCTGTAAGATAACTGCCTACTTCACCCCTGCCGGTAACGACCTGTAAAAGGTTTTCGGGAAGCACGCTGTTGATTACTTTTATCATTTCCAGACTGCAGAAAGTGGTATATTCTGAAGGTTTGATGATGACCGCATTTCCCATTCTGAGTGATGGAATAATCTGCCAGATCGCAATCATCAGAGGCCAGTTCCAGGGAGCAATCGCGGCAACTACTCCAATTGGGTTTCTGTATACAACGTCTTTCCTTGTTTCATCTTCAAAGACAATTTCTTCAGGTAAATCCAGTGATGCAGGAACTTGTGTCCAACCTACACAAGCCTGCATTTCGAAATGGGCTCCAGGACCATTAAGCGGTTTTCCCTGCTCACGGGTGATCCATTCTGCCAGATGTTTTGAATTTTGCTGCAAAGCTTCCGCAACTTTTAATAAAATGTCTTTTCTTTCTGAATCTGGTCTTGCTGACCATAGTTTTTGGGCCTTTTTTGCTTTCTCAATTTTAGCATCAATCTCCTCATGGGAAGTATTGGAAACTCCGCCTATAACCTCTAAGGTAGAAGGATTTAGGGATAAAAAGTAGGTGTCTGAAATATGAGTTTCTTTGGCTAATGATGTATTTTCCATTGTTTTAATTTATTTTGTATTTTACGTAGTTCGAAAATGGCAATAACATGATATAAATCATTTACCTATTCTCTATTTTTTTTAACCTAAACTCTACCTATCATGGAAAAGATCGAAGAAAGAACTGTTTTCAGCATTCCTTTTGGTGAATTGAATGTATTTGAAACGAATGTAGTGTGCCACGATTTTCCTTTCTTTTTTGAAAAGCCTGTCATTACGCTTATGCTGAGTGGCAATAAGATCATTCGCAGTGAGGATGAGACTTTTGAGTTTAATGAAAGAAGTGTATTTATTCCGCCCTGTAATAAGGAACTGAGTATAGATATTCACCCTGTTTTCAAAGAGCCCACAAAATGTCTGGTATTGAATATAGAACAGGAATATATTGACAGTGTATTTTCTGAAGTGATTGAAACCTGGCATCCGGACTGGGACAGAACGGGAATTATGATGAAGGAAAATATGGTAAAAAAGTTTGTAAGCTCAGATGAATCTTTGTGGAGAAGCCTTACCAATCTTTACAACAGAAGAATAGACAACAGTATGTATGGTACCTCAGATTTTCTTTTAAGTTTAAGTCTGAAGGAACTGATCTATGAGCTGATGAAGACCAATGCAAAACATATTCTGTTGTATTCTGACAAGGCAGAAAATGTACAGAACGGACTGCAGGAAGTGGTTCATTTTATCAAGCAAAATTACAAAGAACCGATTACCATAAAGAAACTTTCCGTGATCGCAGGAATGAGTGAAGCCAATCTGTTTAAAAAGTTTAAGCATTCCTACAACTGTACTCCGGTAGAATATATTATCCAGTTGAGAATAGAACACGCCAAGCAGCTATTAATAAGCAACCCCGAAATTGGGATTAAAAATATATGTTTTGAATCCGGTTTTAATACACTGGAGTATTTTTACAGAAAATTTACCCAGATCACCGGAAAGTCTCCGAAGAAATTTAAAATAGATTAATATAATTGAGGCTGGAAGATGGAAGAGAGAGGCAGGAAGTTGATATCTGTCTTTTCATTTCTGGTAGCTATCATTATTTAATAAAGTAATCATCTTATGTATTGTAAAAAAGTGTTCATCATCTTAAGTTTTCTCCTATGCTGCATTTTTCATGCACAGACTTTACATTTGTATGGAGGTGCCGACCAGGATCAATATCTGGGATGTCTGAACTGTGATAATTTTGATAAAAATTCGATATGGAATAAGTTTAGTGACTACGGGAATGTGTTCAGCTCAAAATCGATCTGGAACACCTATGGAAACTATGGAAGCACCTACAGCACCTATTCTCCATGGAATACTTATGGAGCATATCCTCCGGCAATCGTTGATCAGGACGGAAATTTCTTTGGGTTTCTTACTTTGAATCCTTATAAATCCGAAAGGTCTGAACTGGAACTGGCTATGATTTTATGCAAGCATCATGAGGAGATTAAGAAGGATGTTGGCGGTTGGTATGAGAGGTTGTTCCGGTAAACCACCCCGTCAAAAATTCTTTGAATTTTCGCCACCCCTCCAGAGGAGGGGAATTTTCACGTCTTCAGTGGTAATACTTGTTATTAAAACAAAATTGCAAAGTACAGAAAATATAGGGTTGGATTTTAATAGGTAAAAATCTAGCGCTTTTGACTGGCTGTCAAAAGGTCACGGTTTCGAATCCCGTATTCTCCACTAAACAAGTACGATTCAACTTGTCCCCTTTACTCTCGCAGATTAAACGGATTGAGCAGATTTTTTTTATAAATAATGATTAAGCACTTAGCTAAGTTGTACCTGAAAGTCATCAGTTAAAGTCAAAATACCTTCTGCAAGTGCTTCCGGATGGGTAGTAAATCCTTTCAGCTTCGATGTTTTTCCTTTTAAAACTAAATCTAAAAGCTGTTTATCAGACAATTTTTTACCGAAAATTTCGAAGGTAATTTTAAAGCCACAGTTTTTAAAATCGGAACATCCTACGGCTGTTTTTCCCTTGATCAGATTGTGCTCTTTACATTTCGGGCATTTCGTTTCTTCCCAGGACTGAAGTTCTTTTTTCTGTGCAGGTTCTCTTTTTTTCTTTTCCTTCACTTCTTCTTTTTCTTCTCCCTGCAGTGTAATCACTTTTCCTTTTCCATACACTACTTTCTCAGTCAGTTCTGTAACCATCTGAATCAGTTCTTCTTTGAAGAGATTGGCTTCATACTCCCCTTTTTCAATTTTACGAAGTTTGGATTCCCATTCTCCTGTCAGTTCAGGACTCTTTAGCAGCTCGTCTTCAATGGTATCAATCAGCTGGATTCCGGTTTGGGTAGCGATGAGGTTTTTCCTTTTCTTCTCAATGTATTTTCTTTTGAAAAGGGTTTCGATGATATTCGCACGGGTAGATGGTCTTCCGATCCCGTTATTTTTCAACATTTCACGCAGTTCTTCGTCCTCTACCTGTTTTCCGGCAGTTTCCATGGCTCTCAGCAATGTTGCTTCGGTATAAGGTTTTGGAGGGGTAGTTTTCCCCTGGTGAATCATGGGATCATGCGGTCCGGTTTCCCCTACAATAAATTCAGGAATCGTCTGTTCTTCCTCTTTTTCTTTTTCCTTGTCGGTAGATTCTTCTTTCGGCTCTTTAGCATAAACGGCTCTCCATCCCGGTTCCAGAACTTGTCTACCGCTGGTTTTGAAAGGAATAGTTCCTACTTTTCCTTCTACCAATGTATTGGAAATTTTACATTCCGGATAGAATACGGCAATAAAACGCTTCGCAATAAGATCATAAATCAGTTTTTCTTCCCTGCTCAGATTCTGAGAAGGTGGGATTTCCGTAGGAATGATCGCATGGTGATCGGTTACTTTTGCATCATCAAAAACGGCTTTTGATTTTGGAATCGGAGCTTCCAATAACGGAGCAATTAATTCCTGATAAGGATACATTTTCTGAAGAATACCCCCTATTTTCGGATATAAACTTTCTGATAGATAAGTGGTATCAACACGCGGATAGGTCACGTGTTTCTTTTCATAAAGGCTCTGGATATAATTCAACGTATTTTCTGCTGAATATCCATATTTTTTGTTGGCTTCTACCTGAAGCCCGGTCAAATCGAAAAGTCGTGGATTTTTTTCTTTTCCTTCTTTAATCTCGAAAGAAACGATCTCAAATGGGTTTACTTTAAGATATTCCAATCCTTTTTCTGCCCGTTCCAACGTTTTTAAACGGTCGATCGCAGCATTGAAAATGACATCACGATATTTGGTTTTCAGTTCCCAATATTCTTCTGTGGTAAACGCATCAATTTCTTTCTGACGCTGAACCAGCATCGCCAATGTCGGGGTCTGAACCCTTCCAATGGAAAGAACCGCTTTATTTCCTCCAAATTTCTTGGTAAAAAGCCTTGTGGCATTGATTCCCAATAACCAATCTCCTATCGCTCTGGCATTTCCAGCCAAATACAGATTTTTATAATCTTCTGCAGGTTTTAAGCTCGCAAAACCTTCTTTGATAGCTTCTTCCGTCAATGAAGATATCCATAAACGCTGGATGGGTTTGTTGCATTTTGCCTTCTGCAATACCCAACGCTGAATGAGTTCTCCCTCCTGCCCGGCATCCCCGCAGTTAATGACCTCATCACATTCCTCAACCAATCTTTCAATCACTTTAAACTGATTTTCAACACCTTTATTCGGGATCAGCTTGATACCAAAACTGCTTGGAATAATTGGTAGTGAAAAGAGATTCCATGATTTGAACTGAGGACCGTAGTCATGAGGCTCTTTCAGGGTGCATAGGTGTCCGAACGTCCATGTTACGCAATAGCCGTTTCCTTCCATATAGCCTTGCTTAGGCATGGTAGCGCCCAATACTTTGGCGATATCTCTGGCAACACTGGGTTTCTCGGCAATACATAATTTCATGAACTCGGGTTTATGGAAGGAGTGCAAAAATCGGGATTTTTTTTGACATTGCAAATTTAGTTGAGGGTTAAAGGCTTGGAGTTGAAAGAGAGGAAATTACGTTTTGTAATCTAAAGATGTAAAGTTTTACAATGTATACCATCAATTTATTTAAACGCAAAAGCTATTGGATTCTATTGTTTATTTGAGGGAGCAAAGAAATGCGACTAGAGTCGCTGATAAGCGAAATGATAATCCACAAGCTTATAAAAATCAATGAAGTTGATTCCATCTTTGCTCTCTTAGAATTTTTTAAAAATTTATTAAACTTTGCGTTTAAATAAATTGCTTGTTAGATATGTAATCGTGATCATATTTTTTATAAAAAAGCCCCCTTATAAAAAGAGGGCCAAATCAACAATGTAATGAAACTAGGTTCATTATTTCTTTTTTGCTTCTGAAATGGCGTCGGCAATTCCTCCGCCTGCAGTTTCAAAGAAAGCAGGACCAGCCAGAAGATATACTTTTTCTAATTTTTTTGTGGTGGATAGTTTGTGTTCTTTCAGGTAATTTTCAGAACGGTTGGCGTGTACGATTCCCCTCACTACATTTCCTGCTATCAAGGCAGTTGGAGAATCTATTCCGGCATCTTTCAGATCACTGGCAAAGGCAAAATTGGTAACACCTAATCTCATGGCTTCACGGGCTGCTACTTCTCCTACAGAAGTCATCAGGTCAGGGGTAAATTTGTTTCGGTCACCTAAACCGATCAGTAATAATTTCTTTGCAGACATCGATCCGGCAGGTGGTGTAATTAAAATAGTTTCCAAAGAATGTCCCTGAAATTGCCCTGTTTTTCTAAGGTTGGTCAATTCTCCTTTTAAAGCTTCATCCAGATGAACCAATCCGTTCAACTTGGCTGGTAATGCCTGAGCATTGAAGATGTCTCCTTCTGTATATTCGAAAACACAGGCAACCTGAAGCTGGGTATCTGCTGATGAGGGACCTTGTACTAATCCTACCATGGAAATTCCGTCTACGGTTCCCCATGTTTTGGAAGTTCCTATGGCTGTTGTTTTTGCAGGAGCTGTGGTGGTGGTTTGTGCAAAATTGAGTGTAGATAATGCTAAAGCTGCGATTACTAATGATTGTTTTAGTGTATTTTTCATGTGGTTTATTTTTTGTTATTTGTTACGGGGTGCGGGGTGCGGGTTATTTTCGTTGCGGGGTCTGGGTTTTGTTTGTTGGATAACGCAAAGGCGCTAAGTTTTTTTAGGTTTACGTTTTTAAGGCGCAAGTCGCTTCGCTCCGGATAGTTTTTCTATTTCTTTTTCAAAGGTAGTTTCTGTGATGGAGAGGTGCATTGATGTGGGATAATTTTGTTATGGGATTCGGGATTCGAGGTTCCGAGATTCGGGAAGCAGGTTGCGGGTTTTGATCTTTTAAAATTTAAATACAATTCTGGAATTGATGAAGAGTCCGTCTTTGTGGTTGTCTATTACATCGTTAATGAAGGCTCCTGTATTAAAATATTGTATTCCTGTATTAAAAGTTAAAAATGTATTGATCTTATAATTAAAACTTCCTAAAAAAGCGGTTCCTATATATCTTTTTTTTGAGTTTGAAGATGGTAGATTTAACGTTCCGCTGGGTCTGTAAATTCCATCCTGGGTTGAATATCTCCAGTTGAAAACGACATCTGCCTGAACTGTTATTTTTTTACTCAAATCAATGGTTGCATAGGGATGAATATCAATTAAATTCACGGGGCCGATCTGAGGATTAAATCCAAAATACCCACCTTTCGGATACAGAGGATTGAATGTTCCTAATGTTCCATCTCCTTTATTGCGGTCTCCTGAGATATAATCATTTCTAAGGTTGATGGTCGGTTTTCCTTTTATATTTTCAAACATATATCCCACGTCTGCAGAAGCTGTCCATGCGCTGATATTTCCTTTATTAAAATTCCCAAACTGATAGGCAGCTTCAAAATTGTAAATAAACCCTCCTCCATATTTCCAGAACCTCCCGCCGAAAGTATGCCTGTTCTCATCGGAAAGTCCGTCCTCAAAGCGCACATCCTTTCTGTGAATACCCAAATAATACAGCTCCAGGTTTCCGCTTTTAGGAATAATCCATGTGTTGTAGCTTCCCCAAAGATTGATAGATTTTGAAGAGGTATTATCAAATGCCCCGGGACCAATTTCGCTGGCCGCCATCATAAAGGCATCGGATCTGAAATTTCCTCTTTTATACATGAATTTCAATCCATCAAAATAGAGTCTCAAATTCGGTCCTTCTCTTACTGAGATCAGTCTTCCGCTTCCATAATCCAACTCCTGTCTTCCTGCACGCATCGTCAGTTTTTCTTTTTCATTTTTCAGAACATCCACCTCAATGAATAGATTTTGAATATTCAAATGGTCTTCGTCAATAGGTCTGGGTCCGTTTTTTCTTCCATTTTCCCAGGCACTTCTCACCTGCCCGAAAATTCTTACCCGTGAGCCCAGATGTAGATCTGCATGTGCATTGTATCTTTGAATCAGAAAAGGATTGCTTCCAATTCCCATTCTCCCCCAATCTTCATTATTAAAATCTACAAATTCCAGTCTTGCTTCTCCTCCCAATGAGAGATAATTGTTGTTGTTTTCTGCAAGCGGTATGTATTTTATGGAGTTGTAGAAAGTCTTTGCTGAGTCTTTATAGGAAGCATAATCTTCATCAAACCTCATCAGCTTAAACTGAGCAGAAAGCTGAGCCGGAATAAAAATCTGCAGAAACAGTACAATAGCAATCAGTTTTTTCATGATGATTTCTTTGTTAAATAATTGTCCACAGAATATCTCCCAGCCCCCATAAACAGTAAAAAAAGGTAACACAAACTGTACATAAAAGGAGTATCTTTCACCAGTAATGCATCATTCCAATGAAGAATAAAATAGCCTGTAAGCGTCACCGCCAAAATGGGTAATACAGCAATTCTTGTGAAAAAACCAAAGATCACAAATACCGGAAATACCAGATTGGCAGCATCAGCAAAAAGACTGTTGAATGCTTCAGGAAGATGCAGCGGGTTCGGAACCTGTTCTGCTTCTGAAACCCCTACTCCTATTTTTTTTAATCCGTGAGCTATGATTAGTTCTACAGAAAGTAAAACTCTGAATACTAAAAGTGCCACATCGGTTAGCTTTCTTCCCGGATTGGTATTGGTGATGATATGGATTATTTTTTTCATGATTGGAATTAATTTTAGCTATGAATTAAATTGATTGTCGTGACTCTATTAATGCTGGGCAAACCACCCCGTCAAAAATTCTTTGAATTTTCGCCACCCCTCCAGAGGAGGGGAATTTTCACCCCTTCAGTTGAAGTGTTTGTGGCTTTCGTGAGTTAAAAATTATTTTGTTTGGTAACCTCCATAGTATTTTACCGGTGACCAGTCTGGGATAACAGGAAGCGGTTGTGGAGCAGCGGTTTTGTAGGTTTCGTCTCCGCACACTACTTTACCGTCTACGATAGTCAGTTTTGAAGTGATGTTTTTGATTTCTTCATCATTGACTGTGAAATAATCTTTATCCAAAATGGTAAGGTCTGCAAAGTATCCTTTTTGTATTTTCCCTTTCTGATAGTCTTTGATGAGTTCATATCCTCCATAGGTAGAAAGTGATAATGCTGTTTTTCTATCCAGTGTATTTTCTTTACCCATCACCTGAGTTCCTCCTATTGTTTTTCCTGTTGTGATCCAATATAAAGCCACCCATGGATTATAGCTTGCGACTCTTGTTCCGTCTGTTCCCAATCCTACAGGAATTCCCATCTCCAACATTTTTTTCACCGGAGGCGAAGTTAAAGCAGGTTTTTTGCCATATCTGTGGATGAAACTTTCTCCCTGATAAGCCATTCTGTGCTGTACTGCAATTCCTCCACCCAAAGCTTTAATTCTTTTCATATTATCTTCGGTAACGGTTTCTGCGTGATCAATAAACCAGACCAACCCGTTCAAAGGAGTTTCTTTGTTGACTTCTTCAATGACATTTAAAAACCTGGTGATACTTTCATTGTAAGTCGCATGAATTCTGAAAGGCCATTTATTTTTCACCAGAATGCTTACTACTTCTTTCATATTTTTTTCCATAGTAGCCGGAAGTTCTGGTCTTGGGAAAAGAAAGTTTTCAAAATCGGCACCGTCTGATACGAGGTTTTCGCCTCCGCCGTTGACATGATAATCGATTTCATTAAAATCATTGTGACCATGGTCGTCAATCTCTACCATTCCAATCCATTTGGTATAATCTGCAAGTTCGGAACCTTTCTTCTGGGCAAATAAATAGTAAGGTAAGCGAACAGTAATTTTTCCTTGTTTATTCAGCTTATCCGTTGTTCCATAGTCATCCGGAAAATTCTGAAATCCACCTCCTGCATCCATTACTGCAGTCACCCCTAATCTGTTCAGTTCTGTCATGTACTGGAGGGTAGAATTCACTTTTTCCTCTTCTTTCAACTCCGGCAGTTTCGCTAATGTTGAATAAAGAATAAATGCATTGGGTTCTGCCACCAGTAATCCCGTAGGATCTCCGTTATTGTCTTTTTCGATTAATCCTTGTGATGGATTGGGAGTATCTCCATTGATGTTCAGTTCTTTTAATCCGGCTTTGTTTAGCCAGGCTTTTCCATAAAGGTACATGATGAACGTGGGTACATTTCCTGTAGCTTCATTAATTTCAGCCAGTGTGGGAAGTCGTTTTTCTTCAAACTGATATTCATTCCAGCCTCCGATCACTCTTACCCATTGTCCTTTGGGAGTTCTCTGAGCTTGTTCTCTGAGCATTTCCAATGCTCTTTTCAAAGATTTCACTCCATCCCAGCGAAGTTCCGTATTATAGAATCTGCCTCCGCGAATCACGTGCAAGTGGCTGTCAAATAATCCAGGGATCACTCTGTTTCCTTTGGCATCAATGACTTTTGTATTGCCGTTTTTTAATTTTAAAATCTGGGCATTGGTTCCTACCTGTAAGATTTTGTGGTCTTTTATGGCAACAGCCTGTACTTCGGGATTTTTATCATCCATTGTGGTAATTTTCCCGTTGGTGATGATCATGTCTGCTTTCTGAGCATGCAGGATTCCTGCACCCAAAACTGCGGAAAGTGTAAGTATATTCAGTAGTTTCATTATTTTCTATTTTTAGTTGGAAGGTTTCGGCAGGCTTTCAGCCTGCCGAAACAGCACCATTAATGTTTCAACATTTCCTGAGCATACTGAATTCCAATACCGTAAGCACCACCATGTTTTTTCATCAGATCATTAACGGGTTTATACGTTTCTTTTCTTGCCCAGTCTCTCTGCAATTCCAATACATACTGAACAGAAGTGATGGGATGTGCCCCCGCCTGAACCATACGCGTGATCGACTGATCGTGAGCTTCTTTAGAAATATCACCTGAAGCATCTGTTACTACATATACATCATAACCTTCATCAATAGCTGATAATACAGGGCCTACAATACATACACTCGTCCATAATCCTGCAAAAACCAATTTCTTTTTATTTTTTCCTGTAATCGCTTTGTGGGCATTAACATCTTCCCATGTATTCATGGTAGTTCTGTCTACATATCCGCTTGTTGCTTCAGGATATACTTCTGAAATTTCCGGGAAAACAGGTCCGCTGAATGACTTTTCTGCCACTGTTGTTACCACTGTAGGAACATTAAATATCTTTGATCCACCTGCTACCAGTGCTACATTATTTCTTAATTCTTCCATGCTGATGCTTTTTGTTGCGAAAGCCATTTGTCCTTCATGGTCTATAAGTACTACGGCATGATTGGTAGGATTTAATAATGATTTACCAGGGTTTTGAGCGGTTGCTGTTAATGATAATAGACCAACTGCAAATGATAGGATTAATTTTTTCATACTATTTAAAAATTTAAGGGTTGTTATTTTTGTTGAATTTTTTATTTATAATGTCATGGGTACTTCCATCAAAAGGATTTCTGTACCTTCTTTAAGTGCTTTGATAGTAATCTCCTGAATATCCCAGACTCCGAATCCATCACGTTCTTCAATGGTCTCACCGCCTATTTCTGCGCTTCCTTTAAGGATAAAAGCATAAATTCCATTTCCTTTTTTTCTGACCAGATAAAGTGTTTCTGTATTCTGATCAAAAGTTCCCAGATGAAACCACGCATCCTGATGGATCCATACTCCTTCGTCATCTGCATTGGGAGATAGAATCTGCTGAAACTGATTGTGACCTTTTGTTTTGTCTAAAGTGATCTGATCATATCTCGGCGTAACATTTCTTTTTTTCGGATAAATCCAGATTTGAAGGAATTTTACAAGCTTATCACTGTTTTTATTAAATTCGCTGTGCATGATTCCGGTTCCTGCACTCATGACCTGAATATCTCCGCTTCTGATCACTGCTGTATTTCCCATGTTGTCCTTATGCTCAAGGTCACCTTCCAAAGGAATACTGATGATTTCCATATTATCGTGAGGATGTGTTCCGAAACCTCTTCCAGATTCTACTTTGTCATCATTCAGAACTCTTAAAACTCCAAAGTGCATTCTTTCAGGATTATAATAATTGGCAAAACTGAAAGTATGCTGGCTCAACAGCCATCCATGGTCTGCTTTCCCTCTTGAATCTGCCCTGTGAATCACAGAGTTTTCTTTTATTTTTGATTCTGTATTGGGAAGATGATTGTATCCGATCGGTTCTAGTGGTTCGATCTCATCGATGTCATTTTTCATAGCACTGGCCAAAGAAGCTGATGCTACAAACATTCCTGTTCCCAATAATCCTTTCTTTAAAAAATCTTTTCTGTCCATATCAGATTGTTATTTGTTCTTGTTTGATAGGACAAATTTAGAGAGACCAGAAACCCTGCACATTTAACTAGTTTAATAAATGACTTTGCAGCAAAAAAAAATGCCGGATACTTTTGTATTCGGCAGTGTGATTAGATTGGATTGTTTTTTTGGGAAACGCAAAGGCGCAATATGTGTATTATAATGCTTATTAAGGCGCAAGGATTTTATCTACAAAACCTGTGAGATTATCGATGATTATATTTTTTTGTTCTTTTGCCTTGAAGCAAAATGAACCAAAAATTCAAGACTTAGAAACTTCCGCTAAAAATGAAATCTGTTCTCTAAAAACTCTAAACTCGTGCGGTAACAATGTATATTGATGATCACCATTTCGTCCGCACTGAGACATAAGAGTTTTCTTAACGTTCCATTTTCTTAGGTCATTTCTTACAACCTGTATATAATGAAGTTTTACTTTTCTTTTGAAGCAAGGCGCTTTCTAATGGTACTTACAAATTCTTTTGAAACACCGAGATAGGAAGCAATATAGTACTGTGCTACACTTGTGGGATTGAAGGATATACTTTGATGAATTCAAGGATCTCTATGGAATGACAAGGTGTACGGATAAGCTAAACATTGTATTTGTCATTCCGTTGGAATCTAGCCTTATACTTTTCATATTTTCACAATATTTACCCTATTCACAAATACCACAACTGAAAACGTAAAAATCCCCCTATTCCGTAGGAGTGGCGAAAATTCAAAGAATTTTTGACGGGGTTATCATAATTTCGAATGAATCTACATATGTGTCGAATCTGCGTTATCTGCAAAATTTTCGAGAATTATAGTCATTATTTTTTTGTTCTTTTGCCTTGAAGCAAAATGAACCAAAAGTTCAAGATTTAAGAAACCTCCGCTAAAAATGAAATCTATTCTCTAAAAACTCTAAACTCGTGCAGTAACAATGTATATTGATTATCACCATTTCGTCCGCACTCAGACATAAGAGTTTTCTTAACGTTCACAGAGTTCATTTTTTTAACGCTCCATTTTCTTAGGTCATTTCTTACAACCTGTATATAATGAAGTTCTACTTTTCTTTTGAAGCAAGACGCTTTCTGATAGTACTTACAAATTCTTTTGAAACACCAAGATAGGAGGCAATGTAGTACTGTGCTACCCTTTGCGGGATTGAAGGATATACTTTGATGAATTCAAGATATCTGTCTGAGGCGGTTTTGGAAATGGTATTGACCAGTCGGCTCTGTAGTGTTGCCAAATTCCTCTGTACCAGCATTCTGAAAACTCTTTCGAATTTAGGGATTTCCTGCAGTAATTTCTCTTTTGTTGTGGGATTCAGCATATAGATCTCCGAATCTTCCAGGGTTTCAATATAAACTTTAGAGGGTTTCTGTTCCTGAAATGATGCAATATCACTGATCCACCAATCTTCAATGGCAAACAGTAAAGTAACTTCTGTACCGTCATCATCCAAACAATACATTCTCACACATCCTTTGTGAATATACCCTTCAAATTGGCAGATCTCTCCTTCTCTAAGCAAAACCGTTTTCTTTGGAAACGACTGGCAAGCAAGCAGATCTGTGAACGTTTTTTCTTCTTCGGGAGTAATTGAGATAAATCGTGTAATGTTTTTGATGATATTTTCGAACATAATGTAGCGTTTATCCCTGCAAATTAGGAAAAAGACTGTAAACTTCATTCTTTAGAAGTCCACTTCCTCCTCCATAATGATCGATCACTTTAACCTCTTTATCTAATCCTGCACAAAATACTTTAATATCTTTCTCAAAATCTTCTTCTAAGCCAGCGCTTAAAAGGACAATATCTACCGTATTTTCTTTTAAATATTCATAACAGAAATTCTCGTCACTTTGTATTTCTGCTGTCCAGCCTTCATTATTTTCTATAATTCTTTTTAAAGTATCCAGAATTTCCTGGTTCTTTCCAATCACTAAAAAATGTAATGTTTTCATTTTGTTCAATGTTTATATTATTGGCTCAAAGCGAAAGAGCAAAAAAGTTTTTATCTACCCTATTCAGAAACCTCGCAACCTGAATTTTGAACCTCATATCCACTCTCATAAACTCCTAATACTCTCAAACTCTCCCACCCTCAAACTCTCCCACTCAACACCTCGAAACTCGTATCCCGACCCCATCCTACAAATGCTTATTCCCTGTAATTTTCAGTTCATTCAGGTCCAGCTGTGATTCTGCTTTTCGGATCTCATCGTCACTGAAAAGTTTTTCACGTTTCATTTTAAACAGTTCTTTTCTCTGCAAGGCAAATATATCCAGCATTACTTTATGATATTCTGCCATATCATTTTGTCTGTTGGTGCACATCTCAATAGAACTTAAATGATTCTGATGAAGTTTGATATCACTTTCCAGCGCCTTTTTAAGATTCTCAAGCAGACTATTGCTGTTCACCGCTTCATTATATTCTTTATCTAGTTTGTGAACGGCAAGCTTATCCAGCCTCATCTGAATTCCAGCCTGCTGTTCATGGGAAGGAAGAATAGGGTCTATCTCCCCGATCTTGATTAATTTAATCACCAAAGGCAATGTCAATCCCTGAAATACTAAGGTCACAAAAATGACTACAAATGTGATAAAAATGATCAGATTTCTCATGGGAAACTCTGCTTGCGAATTCATCATTACCGGAATCGACAAAGCTGTTGCGAGAGAAACAACTCCTCTCATTCCTGCCCAGCCTATAATCAAAGGATTTTTCCATCCCGGGTTTGGGTCACGTCGGGCTTTTTCATTGAACCATCTTGGAAGATGAGCCACGGGATAGATCCATAGCAGACGCACCACAATAACGATGAGACTTATTATTAAACCATATTTGATTCCATCCATTAATGAAGTTTCCCCTAATCCATTGATGATATCCGGAAGTTCAAGACCTATTAATACAAAGACCAAGGCGTTCATTACAAAAATCATGGTGTTCCAGACTCCTGTCATATTGATTCTTGTGGTTCCTGTTTTGAAAATTTCATGAGCGCGAAAAGACATAAACAATCCTCCGCTCACGACAGCCATTACCCCTGAAAAATGAAAATGTTCCGCAGAAAGAAACAGAATATAAGGAGTCATCACTGTAAGTGCCGCATCAATAGCTGGTGTTGTAGGCAAAAAACGGTGAATGGCATAGAAGATATGAGCTCCTACAATCCCAACAACAATTCCCATCCCAGCTACCAGAAAAAACTGACCTGTCGCTTCATGCATTGAAAAAGCTCCTGTCATTACTGCCGCCAGAGCAAATCTGAAAACAATCAGGGAAGAAGCATCATTAATCAGACTTTCTCCTTCCAGTATGGCAAGGGTTCGTTTAGGAACTTTCAATCCTTTTAAGACGGTAGCAGCTGCTACAGCATCCGGCGGTGAAACAATTCCTCCCAATAAAAACCCTAATGCGAGCGTAAAACCAGGAATGAGCATTTGTGAAGTATACGCTACCACTAAAGATGTCAGAAATACCAACCCGAAGGCCAGCAGACTGATGGGGCGTTTCCATTTCCAGAAATCATTCCATGAGGTATACCAGGCCGCTTCATATAAAAGAGGGGGTAGAAAAATTAAAAATATAATCTCCGGATCCAGTTTTAAAACAGGTACTCCGGGAATAAGACTGATTCCTAATCCGGCAAGCACAAGAAAAATAGGATAAGCAATTTTGATTCGCTGTGCCAGCATCACCAGCATCATAACGAGTAATAAAAGTCCCAGGATTAAAAGGAGTTGTTCGTGCATGTTTTTTTAGTTAGAAATTAGAGGTTAGAGGTTAGGTTTTAGATTCCGGATTATTTAGGTTTTGGCTAAAGCCCATTGAATGATTTATATTATTAAGTGGGCTAAAGCCCACCGCTATTGAATGTTCGTTGCCTTTGTTTTAAGAATTTTTAAATCCCAATTATAAAGGTTAACCACAAAAGTCACAAAGTTTGTATTTTAAAATGTTTAAGAAAGTCTGATAGAATATTATATAAAGTTCAATATTAACTTATCAAATTCTTTGTGACTTTTGCGGTTATATTATCTATTTAAATAGTATTGAGTTGGCTAATTCAATTTCTTCTGTATTGATAGAATGTCCAAAATTGGCATAGACTTTCTCGGTTACGTCAGCATTCATTTCTCTCAAAATATTGGCTGTAGCGTATACCCTTTCTATGGGAACATGAAAATCAGGGTTGCTGGTTCCCAGAAAAACAGGGGTTCCGGCAAAGTCTCCTTTGTAATTTTCACGATTGATCTTATCTCCTATTACTCCACCGATAATGGCAGCTGCTCCACCAAACTTTTGAGCATTACGAGCCAAAAATTCAAGCGTAAGACAGGCTCCCTGAGAAAATCCGAAAAAGTATATATTTTCAGGTTTAATTCCTGCATTGATAACGGCTTTTACTGTTTCTTCAACCATTTCAAGAGCTGATGACAGCCACGGTTCGTTTTGTTCCACCGGAGCTATAAATGAAAAAGGATACCAGGTATGATTCAAAGCTTGTGGGGCTAATAACGCATACTCTTTTACATTCAGTTGTTGAGATAAACTCAAAATATCCTGAGCACTTCCTCCACGCCCATGAATCATAATCAGAGCTTTTTCTGCCTGCTTTAATGGTATTCCTGCTGTTTTTATATTTAAAATATGACTCATTATTTCTATCTGAATTTTTCTGTTGGATAATTGATTTTGGGAAGAACTTCGATAAGACGTTCTCTTCTTTTTTCAAACTGCAGTGGTAACATCAGATCTTCCCCTAAAAATGCTGCTTCTTCGTCTACATCGAACCCGGGACCGGAAGTTGCAATTTCAAACAAAACGCCTCCCGGCTCTTTAAAATATACGGAAGTAAAATATTTTCTGTCTTTCACTTCGGTATGTTCCAATCCATATGCATTTAATCTCTTTACCATTTCAAGCTGGGATTCTGCATCCGGAGTGGCAAAAGCCACATGATGAACGGTACCTCTTCCTGCTAATCCTTTCAATGCATTAGGAGTAGACAGCAGATCGACATATTTCCCCGGCATATTGTCTGTTCCCAATCTCAATCTGTCTGGACTTTCTTTGATTACTTTATGATCCATCTGAGTCATCAGAAGAGCGGCTGTTCTTTCATAAGCATCCTGCCAGATTTCTACATGATGAATTCCTTTTATGGCATAATCTTTTGGAATATAGCCGTTATAATATCCTTTTCTTTCGTCTTTATCATTAAAAACCAATTCAAGTCCCAATCCGTCAAAATCTTCAAGATAAATAAAAACTTCATCAGAAAGTCTTTGCTGTGGTTGCTTAAAAGGAATATTAAACTGTTCCAGACGGTTCATCCAATAATCCAGGGCATCTAATGAAACTGAAAAAGCAGTGGTATTAAGCATACCTTTACCATGTCTTCCATTGATAAGGTCTTTACCATACGGAAAAGTAGTCATAATCGTTCCCGGTGTTCCGTATTCGTCCCCAAAATAAAAATGATAAACATCCGAGTAATCAAAATTGACTGTTTTTTTTACTAACCGAAGTCCTAGAACTCCGGTATAAAAGTCTATATTTTCCTGTGCATTACCGGTAATTGCCGTAACATGATGCAGTCCTGTGATAAGTTTCATTGTGTTAAAATTATTAATTGGTTATTATGATGGAGGTGCGAGATTTCGAGGTTCGGAGTTCGGAATTTGAGTTGATACGTTCAAGAGTAACTTTATTCATCTTTTGTCTTTCACTTCTGTTTTTTAGCTCGAGACTCTCAAACCCTATTACTCTCTTACCCTCCGACTCTCAATCTCGAATCTCGAAAACCCGCATCCCGAAACCCGACTCTCAAACTCACTACCTCTCTTCCTTCAACCACACATCATTATATTCTTCCGGGTGGCGTTTGAACTGAGCGTGAACATATGGACACAATGGTGCAATTTTCAAATCATTTTCTCTTGCATAGGAAACCAGTCTTTCCAATAAAATTTTGGCAAAACCTTTCCCTTCATATTCTGTATTCACTTCGGTATGGTATACAGTCAGTTTTTTTCCAATGACTGAAATATCCATTTTACCTGCTTTATGATCGTCTGAGAAAAGCTGAATTTCTCCTTTTCTTCCTTCTAAAACTATTTCTGTTCTTTCCATTTTTATTTTTTTATTAAATAGTGTTTTTTTAAACGCAAAGTCTTAATGATAATCAAGCCTATTTTAAGTTGGCTAAGATTTGAATCAACAAGTTGATTCGATGAATCGCTCTGTTATAATTACCTAAAATAAGTTTACATACTTTTAATTCTTTACATTTAAATCTTTATTCAAAATTAGCATCTTTATCAATACTGGCCGATGATCTATGATAAGTTCGGAAGCGCTTCTTCTATTTTCTCACGCATTCCTTCGTATTGAACGGGAAGTTTCAGATTTGTTCCCAATTCATTCAAAGGTTCGTCTACGGTGAATCCCGGATTGTCGGTTGCGATTTCAAATAAAACACCTCCCGGCTCACGGAAGTATAATGAGTAGAAATAATCTCTGTTGATCTTCGGGGTGATACTTAATCCTGCAGCTAATACTTTCTCACGATATTCCATCAGAACGTTATCATCCTTTACCCTGAATGCAATGTGGTGATTGGTTCCGGCAGCATTTCTTCCTGCCGGAAGTGTATCATTTTCAATAATATCAACAAGATTAGCAGTTTCAATCGCATCTGTTGCCAATCTGTATCTTTCACCGTCCTGCTTCTGTAGATTATATCCTAAAATATCCGTCAGAACTTTGAGCGTAGGATCAGCTTTTCTTAAAGTCAAAGTAACATTATGAAATCCTTTCAATGCATTTTCATCCTTGATATCATCGGTTGTCCATACTTTTCTGTTGTCTTCACCGGATGGTTCTATCAACTGTAACTGAAGACCGTCCGGATCTTTAAAAGAAATCATTTTTTCTCCAAACACTTCTCCTTCTTCTGGAGTTACATTAAAACTTTTTAACCGGTTTTTCCAGAATTCAAGGCTTCCTTTTGGTACCGAATATCCGATATGGGTAGCCATTCCGCTTCCATTGGTTCCTTTTCCTATTCCTTCCCATGGAAAGAAAGTAAGGATGGTTCCCGGAGTTCCGTTTTCATTTCCAAAATAGAAGTGATACGTTCCCGGATCGTCAAAATTCACTGTTTTTTTGACCAGTCTTACTCCTAAAACCTGAGTATAGAAGTCTAAATTTCTTTTGGCATTATCTGCGATTGCTGTTATATGATGCAGACCTAATATTCTATTGTCCATGTCTTTTAATTTTGATGCTAAATTACAGTGACCAGAAATCCTATGCATTTAACTAGTTTAATAAATGTAAAACTCGTTTCCCAAAACATCTTTTAGCATACCCTTACATAAACAGCAAATACACCTTTATACAATTCTCAAAATTTTCAATTTATATTATGTTTTTCACAACCTCAATTATGATGTAATTTGAGCATTATTTGGAATGAAAAGTATGGAAACATCATGGAAAATTTTAAATAAAGAAAAAAATAAATTCTATAATTAATTGATTTAAAATACATTAATCCATTAACAATAATTTAATATTCAAAAAGTCTACTTTTTTAGTAGACTAATTAAAATTATATTATATATTTGCAAACGTATTCAGGAAATAAAATAAAATGAAGGCAGAATTCAAAAATAATTTAATTAAGAAACATACCATCAAAAATATGATGATGGCTTTCTGTATGCCTTTGCATCAAGAATATTGTGGTTGACCTTACTTTTATATGACATATTTTTTAAGGCCCTACCACGTGTAGGGCCTTTTTTTATTGAAAACGAATAACATTAATAACATAAAAATGAGCAATTCTAAAAACAAATGGGTAATTCCATTAGCGTTTACAAACATCTATGTGATTTGGGGAATTACGTTTTTAGCTATTTCATTTGGCTTAAAAGGTTTTCCGCCATTCATTCTTTCCGGATTAAGATTTCTGGTTGCCGGAATTCTGATAATAGGATATCTTCTGTCTAAAGGAGAAAAAGCAAATTCTCTGATCAACTGGAAAAAAAATGCAATCACCGGGATTCTTATCCTTACCGGAGGAACAGGGCTTGTAGCCTGGGGCGAACAATATGTAACGGCTTCTGAAGCGGCAATTTCTATTGCAACCGGCCCGTTTTGGTTCATCGCCATCGACAGAAAAAACTGGAAATATTATTTTTCAGATAAGTTTATTCCGATCGGATTGGCACTCGGATTTGTAGGATTAGTCTTCTTTTTGAAAGGAAGTGTAAACTCGAATGCCCATGCAGTCACTGACGGAAATCTCCGTATTACAGCATTTGTGGTATTGGGATTAAGTTCCATAGCATGGGTACTGGGTTCTTTATATTCAAAGAAAAATCCGGCTTCACAATCTACTTTTATGAACATTGCGCAACAGCTTATAGTAGCGGGATTAGCCTCTTTTCTGATCGCTTTTTTAAGAAAAGAATGGACTGGTTTTTCGGTTTCTGCTGTTCCATTATCGGCATGGTTTGGGGTTCTGTTTTTGATTTTCTTTGGATCAATAATCGCTTATTTGTCGTACATTTGGCTCTTGTCCGTGAAGCCCGCTGCCTTGGTAAGCACCCATACCTACATCAACCCTATTGTAACGGTTATTGCTGGCTGGATTATTGCTCATCAAAGTATCAATGGAGGTCAGCTGTATGGTTTATTCATCATATTGCTAGGAGTACTTCTCACGAATGTGACCAAGTATTTCAAACTTTCCAAACGGTCGAAGGTCAAAATCAGAAGAGTAAGGAGATTTTTAAACAGAACAGGCAAACGCTATCAGCCTATTTAAACAGTATATAAAATCAGAATGATAGAAATCAGAAACATATCAAAGACATTTCACCAGAAAAAACAGTCATTTAAAGCACTGGACAAGGTGAGTCTTACTATAGAGAAAGGAGATATCGTAGGAATTATCGGGTTTTCGGGTGCCGGAAAAAGTACCCTTATCCGTACGGTCAATTTATTGGAAAGACCGGATGAAGGACAGATTATTATTAATGGAAAAGACTTTACCAAACTGGGTTCCAAACAGCTTGCTGAAGAACGCAAAAAAATAGGAATGATCTTCCAGCATTTCAACCTTCTTTCTTCGAGAACTGTTTTTGATAATATAGCTCTTCCATTGGAGCTGGATCATACCAGTAAGGATGAGATCAATAGAAAAGTGAATGAACTGCTGAAAATCGTAGGGCTTGAAGAAAAAGCCAATGATTATCCGAGAAGCCTTTCGGGAGGACAAAAACAGAGAGTTGCCATTGCAAGAGCTTTGGCCAATGATCCTCACCTTCTGCTTTGTGACGAAGCAACCAGCGCACTGGATCCTGCAACAACACAATCTATTCTGCAACTTTTAAGAGACATCAATCAGAGACTGGGAATTACCATCCTTTTAATTACCCACGAAATGGAAGTAATCAAATCGGTCTGTAACCATGTTGCAGTGATCGACAAAGGAAAATTATTAACAAAAGGAACTTTAAGCGAGATTATTTCGGATAGAGAACATCCAATCATCCGCCAGTTTATAAATTCAGACATCATGACCCTGCCACAGGAACTCAGTAACAGACTGCAGAAAGAGCCAAAAGATGGTTTATTTCCGCTGGTCGAAATAGAACTTAACGAAAACATCAGTGTTGAACAAATTCTTTCAACTCTGTATACCCAATATAAAATCCCTTACAAGCTTTTAAAGGCTGACGTAGAATATTTCGGAAATTCCAATTTTGGTAAGCTTCTGCTGCATCTTCAGGGTGAGACAGAAGAAAACCAGCAGGCGATCTATTATTTCAACCAAAATAAAATTCAAAATACAGTAAAAGGATATGCTTAGTGATACGGTAATTGCCCTTTTGGCAAAAGGAACCTGGGAAACAGTTTATATGACATTTCTCTCCGGATTTTTTGGATTTGTGTTAGGTCTTCCGGTTGGGATTATGCTTTTTTTAACCAGAAAAGGACAACTGCTGGAAAATACCTTCTATCATAGAGGATTATCTATTTTGGTTAATATTTTCCGTGCAATCCCTTTTATTATCCTGATTGTATGGATGATCCCTTTCACCAGAATTTTGGCAGGAACTTCTATTGGAGTGAATGCTGCTCTGGTTCCATTAAGTGTTGGAGCTGCTCCGTTTATTGCAAGACTTGTTGAGAACAGCCTTATTGAGGTTCCTCAAGGTCTTATAGAAACTGCAAGAGCGCTGGGTGCTTCTCCGTTACAAATTATCAGAAAAGTATTGCTTCCTGAAGCTTTACCTTCATTAATCAACAATGCTACGATCACTTTGATAACGCTGGTAGGATATTCTGCGATGGGAGGTGCTGTAGGTGCCGGAGGACTTGGACAGGTTGGGTACCAGTACGGATATATCGGTTACGATATTGTTATTATGAATACAGTATTGATTCTGCTTGTTCTTTTGGTCTTCATCATCCAATTTATGGGAGACAGATTGTCAAAAAGGTTTGATCACAGATAATTGAGTTGGAGTGTCAGAGAGTTTGAGAGGAGATTCGGGTTTTGAGATATGAGATAAGGAGTATACAAAATTGAAAAACTCATTAGCCCTTTTGCTTACTATCATTTAAATAAAAAATTAGCATGAAAAAGATAAAGATTTTTGGTTTATTAACGGCTGGATTATTACTATTCACAGCATGTTCGGGGAGAAAAGATGACCCGAATTTTATCCGTGTAGGAATTACTTATGGACCGGAGCAGGAAATTGCTGAAGTAGCTAAAAAAGTAGCGAAGGAGAAATATAATCTGGAAGTGGAGCTTATACCTTTTAATGATTATGTAGTTCCCAATGAAGCCTTGACAAATGGTGATATTGATGCCAATGCCTTTCAGCATATCCCTTATTTAACTGAACAGTCAAAACAGAGAAACTATAACCTCGTACCTGTAGGAAATACATTTGTCTACCCTATTGTAGCGTATTCAAAAAAGATTAAAAACATCAGTGAATTGCAGGACGGCAACACTGTTGTTATTCCCAATGACCCTACCAATGGAGGTCGATCTTTACTTCTTCTGCAGAAGGGCGGTCTGCTGAAATTAAAAGCGAATGTTGGGCTTCTTCCAAAAGTCACAGATATAACAGAAAACCCAAAAGAGCTGAAAATTATGGAGATTGAAGGGGCTCAGATTCCAAGAGTTTTAGAAGACAGAGATGTTGTTGTAGGAATCATCAATAATAATTTTGCTGCTCAGGCCGGTTTAGATCAGGAAAAGCAGGGCATCCTTGTGGAAGATAAAGATTCTCCTTACGTGAATGTAATTGTTGCCAGACCGGACAATAAGAACAGTCAAAAAGTTAAAAATTTTGTCAAAGCATACGAGTCTCCGGAAGTAGAAAAGAAAGCGAAAGAAATCTTCAAAGGAGGAGCGGTGAAGGGATGGGATTGATGAGTGAGGGGGTTTGAGAGTGAGAGCGTTTTGAAATTCGGGTTTCGGGGTACGAGTTTTCCAGATTCGGATTTTACTTTTTCACTTGTGAACTTCTCCTCAATTTTTTCACCTTTACCAATAAAAATATTCAAGATCAGCTGTCTGCAAATAAGCGGGCAGTTTTTTATATCCTATTTTTTTATTTTCTCAATTTGAGATAATAAAAATTTTCTTTACTTTTGCTTTTAATCAAATAGAAAGGCATTATGTTAAAGAAAACCGTCATTATAAGTTTATTCACCTTTATTTCTGCTTCTTATATGGCTCAGACCAATACTACTCTACCCACTTATTTAGATGAATCAAAACCTGTGGAACAGCGTATTCAGGATGCTTTGTCCAGGATGACACTGGAGGAGAAAGTGGCGATGCTTCATGCACAGTCGAAATTCAGTTCGCCGGGTGTTCCAAGATTGGGTATTCCGGAATTCTGGACAACTGATGGTCCTCACGGGGTACGTCCGGAAGTCATGTGGGATGAATGGGACCAGGCAGGATGGACTAATGACTCTATTATCGCCTACCCTGCTCTTACTGCATTATCCGCAACATGGAATAAAAAAATGTCATGGAACTATGGTAAGGCTTTGGGTGAAGAAGCACGTTACAGAAAAAAAGATATTCTTCTGGGACCTGGAGTTAATATTTACAGAACTCCACTGAACGGAAGAAATTTCGAATATATGGGTGAAGATCCCTATCTGACTTCAAAAATGGTGGTCCCTTATATTAAAGGGGTACAATCTAATGGTGTGGCAACTTCAGTGAAGCATTTTGCCCTGAATAACCAGGAAATGTTCCGTCATACCAGCAATGTGAATGTGGACGATAGAACTCTTTATGAAATCTACCTTCCGCCTTTTAAAGCAGCGGTAACAGAAGGTGATTCATGGACGATTATGGGAGCTTACGACATGTACAAAGGTCAATATGCCAGCCAGAATCAGTATCTTTTAAATGATATTTTAAAGAAAGAATGGAATTATAAAGGCGTTGTAGTATCTGACTGGGGTGCCGTAAACAATACGGAACAGGCCATTCATAACGGTCTTGATCTTGAATTCGGATCATGGACCAACGGACTTTCTGCGGGAACTAAAAATGCTTACGATAATTATTATCTGGCAAAACCTTATCTTGATTTGATTAAAGCAGGAAAAGCAGATACCAAAGAACTTGATGATAAAGTAACAAGATTACTTCGTCTTGCCTATAAAACAACGATGAACCGCAACAAGCCTTTCGGAAATATTGCCTCTGAAGATCATAAAGCGGTAGCAAAGGAAATTGGAGAAGAAGGAATTGTTCTATTAAAAAATCAGGGGAATGTTCTTCCAATTGATATTAATAAGGCTAAAAAAATCGCCGTTATTGGTGAAAATGCCATTAAGATCATGACTGTTGGTGGAGGTTCTTCATCATTAAAAGTAAAATACGAAACGCTTCCTTTGGATGGTATCAAGTCCAGATTTGGAAAACAGGCTGATGTACAGTATGCGAGAGGTTATGTAGGAGATATCGGAGGTGAATATAACGGGGTAAAATCCGGACAGGATTTAAAAGATACCCGTTCTGAAGCTGAGTTACTGAATGAAGCTGTAGAATTGGCAAAAAAATCGGATTATGTGATTTTCGTAGGGGGTTTGAATAAAGCAGACTTCCAGGACAGTGAAGGAAACGACAGAAAAAGCTATGGACTTCCTTACAATCAGGATCACGTGATTTCTGCTCTGGCAAAAGCCAATAAAAACCTGGCAGTTGTGCTGGTTTCAGGAAATGCTGTGGCAATGCCTTGGATTAAAGAAGTTCCAACCGTTTTACAATCATGGTATCTGGGTTCTGAAGCTGGAAATTCCATCGCTTCCGTTCTGGCAGGTGATGCAAACCCTTCAGGAAAACTTCCGTTTACATTCCCTGTAAAGCTTGAGGATAACTCAGCACATCAGTTGGGAGAATACCCGGGACAGAAGGATGAGTTGGCTGCAGGAAAAGGTAAAGATCAGAAAAACCCTATCAATATTACTTACAACGAAGGTGTTTTTGTAGGATACCGCTGGCATGATACCAAAAATATAAAACCTCTATTCAGCTTCGGACATGGATTGAGCTATACCACTTTTGAATTTGGGAAAGCAAAAGCGGATCAAACAACCATTTCACAGGATGGTAAAATTACCTTTACAATAACCGTAAAAAATACGGGTAAAAAAGCTGGGGCTGAGGTTGCTCAACTTTATATCAGCGATTTGAAATCATCCGTTCCACGTCCTGCAAAAGAACTGAAAGGTTTCGAAAAAGTATATCTAAATCCTGGAGAACAGAAAGAAGTCGCTTTCACCATCGACAAAACAGCTTTAAGTTATTTTGATGCCGGTAAACACGATTGGGTAGCTGAACCGGGAGATTTTGAAGCATTGATTGGAAATTCTTCTGATGCCATTAAAACGAAAGTAAAGTTTACCCTTAAGTAAACAAAAACCCGAAAGTTAAGAGTGCAAAACTCTACTATTTATAATTATTTGATAGAATGCTAAACAGATTCCAATTTGGGATCTGTTTTTTATTTCTCCCACAGATCACAGAGATTACACAAATTTTAAAATCTGTTAGATCTACGAAAGTTTTTTTCTCGCAGATTTAGGAGATTTCGCAGATTTTTTTAAGATCTGCTTAATTTGTTAAATCTGTGGGAGATTTTTTAAACCATTAAGAAGGCTTAAGTTTTTAAGGAATGTTAAGGTCAAATAAATTTGAATGAAGCAGTGTGCTTAATGAATATCTTAGATATTTTCTTAATACTCTTAACAGCTTAATATACTCTTAATGGTTTAAGAATTTGTGTCTGGATAGTGTCTGGATAGTTTCTCGAGGATCAACGAAATTACACAGGTTTTTGAGATTTTCTTAATTTGTTAAATCTGCGGGAGATATTCTTTTAACGCGAAGTTTAAAAGAAAAAACATCACATTTTTAAGAGAGCAAAGAAACCAACTTCGTTGCTTAAGAAGCTTCGTGATTATATGTACGCTTGGAAAGAATCAATGAAATTGATTCCTGCTTTGCCACCTTAAAATAATAAGAAATTCAGATAAAACTTTGCGTTACTATCTAAATTATTATCCTCCCACAGATCACAGAGACTACATTGATTTTTGAGATCTGCTTAATTTATTAAATTTGTGAGAGATATTCTTTTAACACAAAGTTTAAAAGAAAAAACATCACATTTTTAAGAGAGCAAAGAAACCAACTTCGTTGCTTAAGAAGCTTCGTGATTATATGTACGCTTGGAAAGAATCAATGAAATTGATTCCTGCTTTGCCACCTTAAAATAATAAGAAATTCAGATAAAACTTTGCGTTACTATCTAAATTATTATCCTCCCACAGATCACAGAGACTACATTGATTTTTGAGATCTGCTTAATTTATTAAATTTGTGAGAGATATTCTTTTAACACAAAGTTTAAAAGAAAAAACATCACATTTTTAAGAGAGCAAAGAAACCAACTTCGTTGCTTAAGAAGCTTCGTGATTATATGTACGCTTGGAAAGAATCAATGAAATTGATTCCTGCTTTGCCACCTTAAAATAATAAGAAATTTAGATAAAACTTTGCGTTACTATCTAAATTATTATCCTCCCACAGATCACAGAGACTACATTGATTTTTGAGATCTGCTTAATTTGTTAAATCTGCGAGAGATATTCTTTTAACGCAAAGTTTAAAAGAAAAAACATCACGTTTTTAAGAGAGCAAAGAAACCAACTTCGTTGCTTAAGAAGCTTCGTGATTATATGTACGCTTGGAAAGAATCAATGAAATTGATTCCTGCTTTGCCACCTTAAAATAATAAGAAATTTAGATAAAACTTTGCGTTACTATCTAAATTATTATCCTCCCACAGATCACAGAGACTACATTGATTTTTGAGATCTGCTTAATTTGTTAAATCTGCGAAAGATATTCTTTTAACGCAAAGTTTAAAAGAAAAAACATCACGTTTTTAAGAGAGCAAAGAAACCAACTTCGTTGCTTAAGAAGCTTCGTGATTATATGTATGCTTGGAAAGAATCAATGAAATTGATTCCTGCTTTGCCACCTTAAAATAATGAGAAATTCAGATAAAACTTTGCGTTAGTATCTAAATTATTATCCTTCCACAGATCACAGAGACTACACAGATTTTTGAGATCTGCGAGAGACTATTAAGCATAAAGATTTAAAAAAAGCAGATTCCAAATTGGAATCTGCTTCTATTATATCTAACAAATTTTGAATTATTTTCCTCCGCCAGCATTTTTCTCTACATCGGTCTTTGTATTTTCTTTTACCTTCTGGTTTCCGAAACGTTTTACGAAAGTAAGAGAAACACCGTACCAGTCCCATTTTGAATACTCTCTAAAAGTTCCGTCCTGGCCGTAAGTCGTATTATCACCGTAAGGTCTTTTAAAAATATTCATCAGCTGCATGCTCAGCTCCATTTGGTTTTTTGGGAATACTTTGGTCACTGAAATATTATGGAAAACATTGGTATTATTGGCATATGAATTTCCATTATTTTCATTGGCAAGTTCCACCCACGCACTTAGATTAATGTTTTTATTGAAAAGATTCGTGTAAGATACATTCGCGGAAGCTCCCCAATAGCTGATATAATCCTTAGCTCCCAACTTATTTTTCTCGTTAAAATCTTTGTTGTTAATATAGTACCATCCAAATCCGGCGTTCACATTCAGCTTATTTTTCAGGAAGTTCTGATTGGTATTCGCAAAAAGATAATATTTTTCCACCTTTCCATCGAAGTTCCCTGGTAATGAAACCGTTCTTCCATTTTCCGTCACATAACTAGTCCAATAATCCTGGTTGGTATGCATATACCTTGCAGAAATAAAGTACTTTTTCATAATCCCGAATTTCATATAAAGACGGTCATTAGGGTTAGGATTCAAATAAAGATTTCCTCTGGAATACGTTCCGTTAATTTCAGGCATCAGGAATGGATTAAACTCCGAATACCATGGTCTCCATATACTTCTGTTATAGGTAAGACTCAGATCATAATTGTCTGAAAAACTATATTTCAGCAATAGATTGGGAAGAAAAGTTCCATATGAATCCCTTCTCTCCGTACCTGCTACATCCTGTCTTACTTTATAATCAATATATTCGTAACGAACTCCGATTCTTGTTTCCAGTTTCTTGAAGAATGTTTTGCTATAATTGGCATATACAGAGCTCAGATTATCCTCATAATGGAATCTGTCATTTTTAGAAAGATCAAAATATTCTGATTGAGGATCATTCATGCTGAATCCATAGAGATTATTGGGAATCGTGTGATTATTAACTTCAGTCTTACCTCCCACTTCAATGGTACCTCCTGATTTACCCAAAGGTTGTGTATAATCTATTTTCAGGTAATAATTACGCATCTGATTCATGCGGACAAATCCTAATTGCTGACCTTTTTTCACTCCGAATTTATCAATGGCTTCCTTATCAATTAAATTATCATTGTTATTACTGGAATAATTGGTCCCTAAATTAACATCTAAAATTCTATTTTTCTCTTTATCATAGTATTTGTAGAAGGCATTAGTCCCCAAATTACGGCTGAATCCCCATGTGTTTTGAGTCTGGTGAAAAGAATCACCGGGGCCTTTATCAGAAGAAGTCATCCCGTCAGACTCTGACAAAGATAAATTTCTGTTCTGTGAATACTCCAGCACAAGTCCGATATTATTTTTGTCATTGATTGCAAATTCTGAAGTAGAGGAAAGAGAAGGACTCTCATTTCTCATCACATTTTCCAGATTGAATTGGGTAAGCTTATTGTTTTCATACCGGTTATCCCAAGTCTGAGTCTTTTGCACGTAATTCCCGCTGCTGTAACCTCCTATAAAGGTTTGAGTAAATTTCTTCTTATGGTAATTCAGGTTAAAATTTGCGTATTGTGAGTTTTTGGTGCTCTGTCTGTTGTTAAGGGAAATACTTCCTTTCATTCCTTCATCATCCCTTTTTTTCAGGACAATATTGATAACGGACCCTGACGTTTCATACCGTGAAGAAGGACTGGTGATGACTTCTATTTTCATCAGGTTATCAGCTGGAATTGTTTTAAGATATTCTTTTAATTCCTTTCCTGTAAAAATAGATTTCCTGTCATTGATATATACTGTAACCGCCTGTCCTTCGGCTTTTACATCATCATTATTATTAATACTTACCAAAGGAGTCATTCTCAGGACGTCCCACGTTGTATTTCCTGCCAGAATTGCACTATTCGCTACATTGAATACAGTTCTGTCTACTTTAGATTCTACTGTTGGTTTTCTGGCAACCAGGGCAACAGCTTCTATTTCCTTTGTATTTCCTTTTACAGTATCCTTGGCAGCCGGAGCCGGAGCTTGCTGAGCCATTGCGAATGAACCTGCTAATATCGCTATTGGAAATAAGATAACTTTCATGTGAAATTATAGTTTTTATTATAAGACCACTATCTCACTATAAACGTTACATCAAAAAGTAAAAAAAATAAAATAATTATCTAATTTCCAGCAAGATATCAAGGTCAAATTTAAACATAAATTAAAAAACAGTGAAAATTATTCAATAAATCAACTTAATAAAAATCACTCTTGTAATAAATATTCTTAAAAAAACCATTTATCTTCAATGGAAACTTATTTAAAAATAATCAATAAAAAAGCCCGGATCTCACCCGGGCCGCTAGCAATAGCAAATTTACAAGGAATAATATTAAAAAATATGTGCTAGTTTAAATTTTCAAAATAATGGATAACCCCTACTTCCGGCAGAAGAAGTGGGTCCTTATTAAAATCAGACGCCTGATTCTTGCTGTTTTCCAGGAAAGAATTACTGAAAAGAGCGTAAGAAGGCTGCTCTGCTACTCCGTTTTTCAAAAGCTGATGGGCCTCTACAATGGTTTTCCCATATAATTTTCTGAAGTTTCCAATATTGTATTGTGAAAAAGATCCATAATGAACAATAAACTTAAGTCCAAGATCAATTGTTGTGCTTAGACTCTTACTCAGTTCTTCTATCTTCCTGTTGAAGGCACTTCTCATTTTCCAAAGCATCCCGGAAATACTTTGGTATGAAGGATTTTCATCATATCGGTAAAATAAAATGGCATCGCCCTCAATTTCGGAAATTTCAAAATACTGATCATTCACATCAATCAGTGTAGACAATAACTGTCTTACAATATACTCGCCTGTGTACAATTTTGTATTGAACACAAATTCTGTAAATCCGCTGAAATCCGGAATAAGAATGATCCCCTCTTGTATATTTGTTTTCATAGTGATAATGGATTAAAAATCTGCTTCATCATGAGAGACGAAGCAGATTCAATTTTACTTTATTGCCACCCGCCTCCTACAGAACGGTAAAGAGCTGTTATTGCATTCAGTCTCTGGGTTTTCAAAGATGCCAAATCCAATTCTGCCTGAAGCTTATTCGTTTGAGCCATGATTACCTCAACATAAGTCGCTGAATTATATTTAAATAACAGATCAGCTTTCTTCACTGCTTCCCCGGATTTCAATGCCAGTCTTTCTGCAATTTTCTGCTGTTCTTCCAACTTTTGGATCTGAACCAGCGCATCAGAAACTTCTCCTACTGCTTTCAAAACAGACTGTTTAAAGTTAATTTCTGCCTGATCTGCCAATACTTTAGACTGCTCATACTGTGTCTTCAGCTGTTTTCCATTCAAAATAGGCTGTGCGACAGCTCCTGCTATCATCCCGAACAGTGAACCCGGAACACTGAACCATTTACTGATCTGGAAAGCATTTACGCCGCCCTGCGCTGTAATATTCAGTGAAGGATACATACTCATTTTCGCCACGTGAATTGCCGCTGCACTTTTTCTTACCTCAAGTTCTGCGGTTTTAATGTCTGGCCTGTAACTCAATAATTCTGAAGGAATTCCTGCTGCAATACGATCCGGAGACTGTACATTATTCAGGCTTGCACTTCTTTCAATTTTTCCAGGCATTGAACCGGTGAGCAGGCTCAAAGCATTTTCCTGAGTGGTCACAGAACTTTCAATGGCCGGAATTGATTTCAGAATCTGGTCTTTCACAATTTCCTGCTGCTGTACAGCCAAAGCCGTTACCAGCCCAAGTTCCTGTTGTTTGGTCAGAAATTTCAACGTATTGTCAGCATACACAAGATTGGATTTTGTAATTTCCAATTGCGTATCCAGCATCAGCAGATTATAATATCCTTGTACAACGGCAGACACCACTTGTGTTTTCACCGCTTTTGCGGCTTCCTGTGTTTTAAGATATTCTGTTAAAGCCTGTTCTTTTCTCCCTTTAATCTTCCCCCAAATATCTGCTTCCCAGGAAAAACTAAGGGAGGTTGTATAATCTTCCATATACCTTTTTCCCATGAACTGTCCGGCCATCATTCCGTTCATACTGTTGTCTGAAGGACGGTTGATATTGGCATTGGCAGAAGCACTGATTGTTGGAATATTGGCCCACTTACTTTGGGTATACGCTAATGATGCAAATTCTATCTGTTTTAAAGCTACCTGAAGATCATTATTCTGCACGATCGCTTTATCAATCAATCCTACCAAAACCGGATCTTTGAAAAAGTCTTTATAGCTGATTTTAGCAATATTTTCATCTTGTCCTGCAACAATGCTGTCACTTCTAAAGGTTTCTGGCATTTTCACTTCAGGCTGCTCATATTTCTGAACTTTACAGGAAATTGCGGTCCCTGAAATCAATGCGATATATGCTATATTTTTAATTTTCATTTTTAAAATCATTTGAATTAATATTCCCAATCTGCATCGGTTACTACTCTTCCGTTGATCCTCTCATGCAAAGCCTGGAATACCACGAAAAGAACCGGAACCACAAAAATTCCTAAGATCGTTCCGAAAAGCATCCCTGAAATTGCTGCATATCCGATAGAATGGTTACCCATCGCCGAAGGTCCTACTACGGATAACAAAGGAATCAATCCTGTTATAAATGCCAGAGAAGTCATCAGAATAGGGCGCAAACGGGCTTTAGCACCCTCCACTGCGGAGGCAATAAGGCTTTTCCCAGCTCTGCGTCTCTGAATCGCAAATTCTACGATTAGGATACCATTCTTCGCCAAAAGTCCGATCAGCATTACCAAAGCAATCTGAACATAAATATTATTAGACAATTCTGCGAATGTTATCCCAACAAACACTCCTGAAAGTCCCACCGGAATTGCAATCAATACCGCCAAGGGAAGGATATAACTTTCATATTGTGCAGATAAAAGGAAGAATACAAACACAATACATAATCCAAAAATCATGACTGATTGTGAACTGGAACCTGCTTCTTCACGGCTCATCCCTTTATAATCGTAAGTATATCCCGGAGGAAGTACCTGCTTACTCACTTCTTCAACAGCCGCCATTGCCTGCCCCGTACTGTATCCCGGAGCTGCCATTACCGTTAAGTTGGATGAGTTGAAAAGATTGAAACGGTCTACCACTTCAGCTCCTGTCACCTGCTTCAGGCTTACCAGCGTATTGATAGGAACCATTTGTCCTAAATTATTTTTAACGAAAATTCCGTTCAGGGATTCTTTGTCCTGTCTTGTTTCCGGAGTAGATTGTACCAATACTCTGTAATATTTCCCGAACCTATTGAAATCCGAAGCCTGAATACTTCCGTAATATCCCTGCATCACTCCCAGTACATCAGAAACGTTTACTCCAAGCTGGGCAGACTTCACCTCATCTACAAGCACTTCAAACTGAGGATAGGTAACATCAAAAGTGGTAAATGCTACTGCGACTTCCGGTCTCTGCATCAAAGCTCCCATCATTCCATAAGAGATATTTCCTAAATTCTGAAGTTCTCCGTTGGTACGGTCCTGAAGCACCAACTCCATCCCACTCGTATTTCCGAAACCATCTACCGTTGGGGTATTGATCACAAGGAAATTGGCTCTTTTATCCTGAGAAAGCATCCCCTGTGTCTGCCCGATAATGTCATTGATGTTATTAACAGCTCCTCTCTCGCCTCCTTTTTTCAATTTAACGAAAATAGAAGCGGCTGAAGATGACATAGAACCACTGAATAAGTTCAATCCGTCTACTGAAATGACTTTATCTACAGCCGGATTTTTCATCAGAAGATCTTCCGTATCAGAAACTACTTTTGAAGTTCTGTCCTTTGATGCTCCCGGAGCAAGATTAGCCGTTACAATAATGAAACTCTGGTCTTCATCAGGGATAAATCCTTTAGGTGTTGTCATAGACATCCATGCGAACAACCCACCGAAAGCCACAATGATGATCAAAGCGACCCATTTTCTTTTTAACAGGAATAAAACAGCTTTACCATAACGGAATGTCAGCTTATTAAAACCAGCATTGAATCCTGCAAAGAAACGGTCTTTGAAATTCATTTTTTCATGCGTTCCCGGATGGTGTTGTTTTAAGAATAAAGCACATAATGCCGGGCTCAACGTCAATGCATTGATCGCTGAAATCACAATCGCAATCGCCAGTGTCAATGCAAACTGCTGGTAGAACAATCCTGTAGAACCACTCATAAAGGCCACCGGAACGAATACTGCAGACATGATCAATGTAATGGAAACAATGGCTCCTGTAATCTCACTCATTGCTGACATGGTAGCAGCTCTAGGATTGAGTTTTTTATGTTCCATTTTGGCGTGAACCGCCTCTACGACTACAATCGCATCATCCACCACAATACCAATGGCCAATACCAAAGCAAACAACGTCAGAATATTAATAGAAAATCCGAACACTTTCATAAAGAAGAACGTCCCTATAATAGATACCGGAACTGCAATAGCCGGAATTAACGTGGAACGGAAATCCTGAAGGAAGATATACACTACGATGAACACCAAAATAAATGCTTCTATCAAGGTATGAATCACCTGTTCTATGGATTGATCCAGCGCATCTTTTGTAGCATAAGGAATTTCATAATCCATTCCTGCAGGGAAGGATTTTTCCAGTTCCTTCATTCTTTCCTGAAGAGCAATCTGTACTTCATTGGCATTAGAACCCGCCATCTGGAAGATTGCCATCGTTACGGAAGCTTTTTTATTATAATTGGAAGAAACCGTGTAACTGTAAGCCCCGAATTCTACTTTGGCGATGTCTTTTAATTTTAAAACAGAACCATCATTCAATGCTTTAATGGTGATATTTTCATACTGTTCAGGCTCTGTAAATTTTCCTTTATAACGAAGTACATATTCCATAACCTCCTTACTTCTTTCTCCTAATCTTCCGGGTGCTGCTTCCAGGTTTTGGGTCTGAATAGCCCGGGAAACATCAGATGGCGTAAGGTTGTACGAGGTCAGTTTATTCGGATCCAGCCAGATACGCATGGAGTAATCTTTATTTCCATATACCATGGCATCTCCTACTCCTTTTACCCTTTTCAGCTCCGGTACGATATTGATCTTGGCATAGTTTTCAAGGAAAAGATCGTCCATCTTTCCATCTTTACTGGTCAGGGAAACCATCGCAATCATACTGTTCTGTCTTTTCACGGTGGTGATTCCCGCCTGGATAACTTCTGCAGGAAGCTGATTGGTTACCTGCGCCACTCTGTTCTGAACGTTGATTGCCGCCTGATCGGGGTCTGTTCCCAGTTTAAAAATAACAGTAATGCTTAATGTCCCGTCATTACTCGCTGTAGAAGTAATATAGTCCATATTTTCCACTCCATTGATGGCATTTTCCAACGGTGGTGCTACCGATCTCGCAATCGTTTCAGCATTGGCTCCCGGATACGCAGCTGTTACCATAACGGTAGGAGGGGCAATGTCCGGAAATTTGGTAATCGGAAGGCTCACCATACCGACAATCCCCAGAATAACAAGCAATACGGAAATTACCGTTGCCAGTACGGGTCTTTTTATAATTTTCTTTAACATGATTTCTTCTTACGATTTTTTCTGTTGTGCATTTTTCTTTTGTGCCACGACAGGAGTTCCCGGCTGCAATCTGTCAAAACCGCTGGTGATATATTCATCCCCTGCTTTCAGTCCTTTGGCTACAATGAAGTTATCTCCGGCTTTTCCATTCACTTCAACTGGGAGCATTGCTGCTTTCCCACCCTGAATGGTAAATACAAACACTTTATCCTGAATAGTTCTGGTAGAAGCAATCGGAAGTAAAACAACATTACTGTAGAATTGATCCAATACGATTTTACCCGTATTTCCACTTCTTAAAAGACTGTTGGGATTGCTGAATTTCGCTCTTAAAGTAATAGATCCTGTCGTTTTATTGAACTGTCCTTCCACAGCATCAATCTTTCCCGTCTCAGCGTATTTTTCACCGCCTGAAAGCAACAGGGTTACTGCCGGAGTATTTTTGATCACCTCATCAATGCTGCTTCCTGCATACTGCTTTTGGAAATTATTAAAATCATTTTCACTCAAACTGAAGTAAGTATATACCTGATGAATGTCTGACAATAAAGTAATAGGATCCTGATTACCGGGAGTCATCAAACTCCCCAGACGGTAATTGAATCTTCCGATAAATCCGCTTACAGGAGCTTTGATCGTAGAGAAATTAAGATTGATTTTGGCAGATTCAATGGTAGAAGTAGATTGGCTTACCGCTCCTCTTGCACCATTATAAGCAGCTTCTGCTTCTTTCACCTGAATTTCTGAAACCATTTTGTTTCTGAACAGTTCTTTTTTTCTGTCCAGATCAATTTTAGAAGTTGAAAGATTAGCCTGAGCGGTAATCAAGGCAGCCTGAGCACTTTTCAGCTGCTCGCGGAAGACCTGATCTTCAATTTTGAACAAAGGCTGGCCTGCTCTCACAAAGTCTCCTTCATCTACATAAATTTTGCTTAAATATCCTGTTACCTGAGGTCTGATTTCCACATTGGAAACACCCTCGATAGATGCTGCATATTCTCTGGAAACAGAAGCGTCTCCCTGCGTCACTTTTGCAACCGGTAATTCCGGCGCCTGCTGCTGATATCCTTGGTTTTGATTATTTTTCCTACATCCTGATAAAACGATCAAAGTGAGGAAAAGTAAAGTCGATTTTTGAATAAAAAATCTTTGCATAACAATAGTCCTTTTAAATTTTCCGCACAAAAATCGAACGAAAAAAATTCAATAGGATTATTCAAAAAACCCCTTGTTTTGTCAAAAAGACTCCTTATTTTAAAAAACATGAGAAATATCATTTATAGACAACATAAATGATAATATTCAGTATTTTAAATCAATATTATAGCTTGAATTTGGTAAAAAGACGTCTCAAAACCACAAATAACTGATTATCAATACAAATCATCCTTTCTGTATTCCAAAGGAGATCTCCCTACGTGTTTTTTAAAAAATTTACTGAAAGACGCCTGATCCGAAAACTTCAACTGTGACGCCACTTCACCAATATTCAAATTGGGATTCCTTAGCAGTAATCGGGCTTCTACCGCCAGAACCTGATGAATAATCTCGCGTGGAGATTTAAATACGGTTTTATTAATGACTTTTGTAAGGTATTTACGGCTGATAAAAAGCTTATCTGCATAGAACTGAACATTGTGTTCTTCTTTGAAATGATCCTGAACCAGCTTAAAAAAACTCGTAGTGAGCTCATCTTCTCTATTGGTTACCGAATGAGGCTTTTCTATCTTTTTAAAATAATTATCAATCTCGTAGATTACCAGGGAAAAATGGTGCCAGATCATTTCATTAAAATAATAATTATCTTTTTCCTTATTATTCAAAGCCTTAAGCTCATCAAGATGGAAATTCAGTTTCCTGTACACATCCGGCTCATTTCTGATGATGTGTGTAGGATCTGATGACAGGCTTTTCAGAACATTATTTGATTTATAGTTAAAACCTGCATCAGAAATAAAATCCAGCGAAAAGAATATGTATTTGCCGTCATAATCTTCAGCAATTTCATCCAACCAAAAAGTTTCTAACATTGGGCAAAAGACAATATCACCTTTGGAAACTTTATAACTCTTATCATCCAATCTAAAGGTAACACCCCCTTTCTGTATCATAAAAATACAGAAATAGTCCGAACGGTAAGGGATATTCTGCTTTATGACGTAGTTAGCCCTATCAATTTCCATGACAACAAATTCTTTGATCCGAAGATCAAATTCCACCTGCTGCAGCACTTCATCGAAAGTTAATTGCGAAACAAAATCAGGTTTTGGCTGGGATTTTTTAGACATTGGAAAAAAATTAAAACACGAAGATAATCATTAAGGTGAAAACACTGAAAAGCCCAACAAGTGAATACATCCCTTTGCTAAACAATAACAATCAATTCTTTATCGTATCCATTGTATTTTTCATCAATATAGCCGTGAGGATTGCAGATAACTTCTGTTTCTCCGATCTTATATCTGCACGGGGTGTGGATATGCCCATGAATCCAGTACAGCGGATTATATTCTGTAATTAAATCTTCCAGATCAGAGGCATAGGCAGAAGTCAATGGATCTTCTTTATATTGCTCCGGAACAGATTGCATGCTGGGCGCATGATGGGTAACAACTATATTGTTAAGCCCTTTCGAATTTTCAAGACTTTCTATCAGCCATTGTTTTGAAAACTGATGAATTTTAAAGGTATCCATTGTTCTCATTTTCGAATAGGAAGGATCTCTTCTGATCATTTTATAATCATTCATCTTCGGCTGGCAAAGCATTCCGTACTGAACGGGATTCCCAAAGATGGAAAAATCCGTCCATAAGGTGGCACCATGAAAACGAATACCATCAATATCTACAAATGAATTCTCCAAGACAAATACATTGGAATCCAGCGCTGCATCTTTAATCTTGTTCAGTGTTTTGGGATAGGAACCTTTATAGTATTCATGATTGCCCAAAACATAAATTACAGGCTTATTGGGAATTGCATTTTTAATCCATTCAATTCCTTTGGTTCCCAAATTGATATCTCCTGCCAACACAACAATATCCGAATGATCAAAACATAATTCCGTACTTCCAAATTCCCGGTGAAGATCGCTGATGACCTGTATTTTCATGATGTATAGTAAAAGAACAAAGATAGTGAAGGGAAGTGAAAAGGCAAAAAAAGAACCGACACCTAAGCACCGATTCTTTCGTCATATAGTTTGTATATTTTTAAGGCCGTCTATGATGAAACAGCTACTTTTGCTTGTTCCACTTTTAAGCTTTTCAATATAAAATAGAATAACATTCCGAGAGCTAACAGAGCGTAACCGATCAAAATAATCAAGTTAAGGCTTCCCACCGATAATTCTGAAGGAAAGATCTGGCTCATTAACGTCATGAATGACAGTCCAATTCCTGCTCCCAGAAAGTAACTTGTAGAGCTCAAACTTGATGCCAATCCGTAATGTGCAGGTTCAACATCCTGAATTCCCATTACTGAAAGGGCGGTAAAACAAAACGTCATTCCTACACCTGAGATACATGCTGCACCCAACAAAACTACAGCTAGCGGATGTCCTATGTAAACTGAGATCAACAGGGATAATCCCCCCATCAACATAAATAACCATCCTAATACTCCCATTTGAGAAGAGCTCAAACGCTTTGATACGTGGGGGAGAATAAATTTAGCTGTTAGGGCGGATATGATACTGAAGGGAACAAGCATCAATCCTGCTGAAGCAGCGCTATGCCCCATATCTTTCTGAAGCATTAATGAAATCAGGAATAAAAATCCGATAAAAAACGCACCCAATGTAAAAAATACGGCATTGGAAACTACCAGGGATCTATGCTTAAACAATTTTAAGTCTACCAAAGGCTCAGCAACGGATTTTAATCGGTAATAAACCATAACAAGAAGCACTAATGCCAGAACTAAAGAACCTATTACCAGGAAAGGCTGTTCTTTAATATGTACCAGTTCGTGTGTTCCGTAAGTAAGACTTAAAAGCCCAAGCACCATCAATATTCCGGAAACCATATCTGTTTTTTGTGCGGTTTCATTTTTCTCATCTGCGGGCAGATAGTAGTAAGAAAGCACCAATGTTATTAAAAGAATAGGAACATTGATCAGGAAAACCCAGTGCCAGCTCAGGTAAGTACTGATAATTCCTCCTACCGAAAGCCCGCTTCCTGATCCAATAGCAGCAAATGAGCTGAAAATTCCGATAGCGTGGTTTCTTTCCTGTTCGCCTCTGAACGTATTGGTCACGATGGATAACGCTGATGGCATTACCAATGCAGCTCCCAATCCTTGTAAAGCCCGGAATATTGCCAATACTTCAAAGTTTTGCGATAATCCTGCTCCCAGTGAAGTCAGCATAAAAATCAGGGCTCCCCATAAGAACATTTTCTTTCTTCCTATCTGATCTGAAAGCTTTCCTCCGATGATCAGAAACCCTCCAAAGAACAGAACATATAGGGTCTGCAGCCATTGAACAGTTTCTGCCCCAATCTGAAACTGCTGCTGAATAGAAGGAATTGTTAAATTAATAATGGCAATATCCAAAGCCTCTACAAACGTCCCAACCGATGCTAAAATTAATATTACATTTTTCCTTGTATCCATATATTCAAATTTCCTGCAAAATTAGAATTAACAGAACATATATAAAAATTTAACCTTAAATTTGGAACAATATTCAAATCAAACCATACATAAAAGAACAAAACACCTGATACACTGAATAACAATCTATAAAAACAGAACAAAATGGCAACTGAAAATTATATTCCCGACGAAAAAGACTTATCTATCCTTCGTCTTCTTCAGAAAGATGCGAAAATGAGTGTTCGTGACATTTCAGCAAGAATTAATCTGAGCCCCACTCCTACTCACGAACGTATCAAACGTATGGAAAAACAGGGAATCATTAAAGAATACACTGCTGTTGTAGACCGTAAAAAGGTCAACAAAGGAATGATGGTCATTTGTATGATCGCTCTGAATGTTCATAACAAAAAAACGGCTGGAAAATTCATTGAAGAAGTCAGTAAACTGAAGGAAGTTGTAGAATTCTATAATATCAGCGGTGATTTTGATTTTATGTTGAAAATTCTCGCTCCCAACATGGATGAATTCCACGAGTTTTTCGTGAACAAATTATCAGAAATCGAGGGGATAGGTCAGACCAAGAGTATTTTTGTGATGAGCAGCATTAAGGAAAGTGCCCAGATTGTTTAAGCCAAGAAATAAAAAGAGACTGTCTCAAAAGTCAAATTATTTACCTTTTGAGACAGCCTCTCTCTATTATTTTAAGCCGGATTAATCTGACTGTATTTATTTCCAGTAGTTCCAGACTGATCCGTCAAATATTGCCAGAGTCTTGCTGGTTGTATCATAACAAATCATACCCGGATAGGGATTTTTTACATTAAGATGCGGTGTTGCTACTTTTGGAAGAATCATTGCTTTATCCTGAGATTCGAGGACCAATACCCCATCAGCAGAACTTACCGCCTCACCCATAATAACTCCTTTACCTGATTCCGCAGAATTATTAACGATAACTGCACTTGAATTACCTGCATCGGACCAAGATTTCCATGTGTCATTTTCGTAGACTTTTACTTTATTATCTGTAACATCAAAGATCAGTGTTCCATTTACCAAAGTCCCTGTAGGAAGTCCGGATGTTGCGGGAAGAATCAGACCTTTTGTATTTCCTGCCACATTATCAAAGTCCAATACGGTACTGTTTCCATCTATCGTCTGTTTACCAATAGCTATCTGAGCAAAAACTGAGTTAAAAGCAATCAGGGCAGCTGCTATACTTATATTTCTTATATTTTTCATATTCTTTATCCTTCAGATTAATCATTACAGCTTCTTTGTAGACATTTCCATTCGGTGCCGTTATAAAGCTTCACACATTTATCCTGGATATCATATAAAAGCATTCCTTCTTTCGGATTGGCGATGGCATCATCAGGCTGTGGAGTCTGGCTTACATGCTGTACTCTGGTCATGACAAAACCTTTATTTTTCGATTCCATTGCTAAGAATCCATTAGGTATATTTTCAGGCCATGCCGTATTCTTTTGCTGTACGGTAATCCCGAATTTGGTATACCCATGAGGGGTTCCGGCAGCTCCCGGCTTGGTACAAAATCCGTCAATATCATCAATAATAACCGGAGCATTCCCACAACTTACTTTATCTTCTGACAGGCCTTCAGGCCAAATATTGGGGCACATTGCTTTTGTTGCATTAGGTCCACAGAAACTGGAGTTCCCCATTCCCAATCCTGTTACAGATCCCATGGCAATGACAACAATCTGACTGTCATCACTAATGATAGAAGCCCCTCCACCTCCACTTACGTCTGCTTTTGTAATATAGTAAGCTTTTCCGGTAGGAATTCCAATATATTCAACTGATGGATAGGTAGTAGACTGTTGGGTAAATGTTCCGCATATTTCCACAACACTATTGGTTCCCAATTCAATGATAGAAGTTGTTCCAGGATAAAAACCTCCAAAGGTTGGATCTTCCTGAATAACCGATCCTATAAGAGATAAAAAAGATTTGGTTCCTAATTTAATTTTCGAATTTTTCTGAGATCCGAAAGTCCCCACCTTCACGGTCCCAGTAGACTGAACACTTGCTCCACTCCCAATTTCCAAAATCCCATCTACCTGGATACTATTAGACTGCAGCTGTCCGGACTGAATAATAAGTGTTGCCCCATTTGGGATACTGATATTCGTACTTACACTGAGGCTACCATTAAGACAATAGGTATTTCCATTTGTCATCGCCTGCCCTGTGTAAGGAATACACTGAGCATAGGCTACAGCATTGAAAGCAAGCATTAATAAAAAAATCACTTTTTTATTAATATTAAAAAAAATCAAGTTATTCATGTACATTTATAATATTTTAACATATTATTATTATTTTAATGAAAAATATTTAAATTTTCATCAGCATCGACGGACTATTAAACAATTAACATACCAAACGTTTGTTTAATTTTTAGATAATCATAGAATACTTTATTAGGATGTGTATTCCAAATGCGATGAAACATATACAAAGAAGTGTATTACAAAATATTAACCCTTTAATAAATCACTTATAATGAAGAGACTATTTTATACTATTTAAAATTTAAATAGTATTTTCTTACATCAATAGATTATAGTTTAATAAATAAAATCTGTGTTTTTAAATACAGCCTCCTCATTTATACCACAGAATGATCAAAATGACGATCAGTTTTACTCATACTATCTCCTTCCTTATTTTCCTTCTGAATAAAACAATAGATAATCTGAATAACAGATTCCGGCGAAAATTTATATTAAAAAACGTAAATTTGCATCATGAATAACGATACGATATGTGCGCTGGCTACCGCCAATGGAATAGGTGCTTTAGGCATCATCCGGGTTTCAGGAAATGAAGCTTTGTTTGTAGTTCAGAAAAGTTTTCCGGCCAAAAAACTGGAAAAACAGAAGTCCCATACCATTCATTACGGTTATTTTATGGATGAGGAGGAAGCTATTGATGAAGTAATGCTTTCAATCTTCCTGGCTCCGAAAAGTTTCACCACTGAAAATTCTGTGGAAATTGCTTTCCACGGATCTCCGCATATTGGAAAACGTATTCTTGAAACCCTGACCAAAAATGGAGCAAGAATGGCCAAAGCAGGAGAATTTACACTTCGTGCTTTTATCAACGGAAGAATTGACCTTTCTCAGGCAGAAGCTATTGCTGATGTGATTGCTTCGGAGAATGAGGCTTCCAGAAAAGTTGCCATCAACCAATTGAAAGGGGGAATCACTAATGAAATCTCTATATTAAGAACTGATCTTCTGAATTTTGTCTCCCTGATTGAACTGGAGCTGGATTTTGCCGAAGAAGATGTAGAATTCGCGGACAGAAGTGCTCTGAGCGGACTACTGGATAAAATTGAATTAAAATTAAATTCTCTTATTGAAAGTTTCCAATACGGAAATGCCATTAAAAACGGAACAGCAGTCGCCATCATCGGAAAACCAAATGCCGGAAAGTCTACTCTACTGAATTCCCTTTTAAAGGAAGAAAGAGCTATTGTAAGTAATATTGCCGGAACTACCCGGGATACCATTGAAGAAATTCTTCATATCAAAGGGCATGCTTTCCGTTTGATTGATACAGCAGGATTACGTGACACAGTAGATGAAATAGAAGCTATCGGCGTAAAAAAAGCCAAAGAAAAGGTAGAAAATGCTAATATCCTTGTTTATCTGGCTGATGCTGCTACTGAAGATTTTTCAGAGGATATTGAAATGATCCAATCTCTGTTGAGAGAAGATCTGAAACTGATTATTTGTGCTACAAAAATTGATGAGGTTACTCCTACAAAATACGAAACGGTAGAAACGATCTTCAGAAATGCGATCTCTAACGAATTTGATTTTATTAAAATCTCAGCGGTTGAAAATCAAAATATCCAGGATCTGAAAAATGAATTATCGTCTTATGTTGAGCAATTAAAAGCTTCCGAAAACAATGTGGTCATAACCAATCAACGTCACTACGAGGCTTTACAAAAGTCTTTACAGGCTGTAGATAAAGTAAAAGAAGCTATTTCTTTCCAGATTTCCACAGAATTGCTGGCTTATGAATTGAGAAACGCTTTAGAACATCTTGGCGAAATTTCCGGTGAGGTTACCAATGATGAGGTGCTGGGGAATATTTTTTCTAAGTTTTGTATCGGGAAATAGAATTTGCAAACCATTGATATACAGCAAGTTACTGATTTAGATTTTATTTTTATAACACGCTGATTTAATGTAACTTATGGAAATTTTAAGTTTCTAATGTTAAAACTTTTGTCCCTTTTCTTGTCCCTTTGACATTAAAGCACAAAATTTGAGCAAAAGAAAATGGAATTGTTATAGAATTTCATGGTCTAATATACTCTAATGAGTATTAAATGATCTTTAAAGATGGCTATTGTATTCTATATACTCTTAATTTGGAGAAATCATTAATTTTTCAAATCCAAACGTATTGATTTGTAAAAATTGCTGTCTAATTTAAAAATCCTTCAATCGAAATGAGCAAAGAATGTTTAATTATTTTTCTCAAATTAATCTATTCTTTGGGATAGATTTTGCATTAGTTTAGATTGTATTGATCCTGAATAAAAGGAGTATAATGATACCCCAAATGTCATTATTGAAGCCTCTGGTCTAAAAAAGCATTCTTCTTGATTTAAAGAAATCTGATCATGACCTCAACTATCAGAATTGAAAAAGTCTGCCAATATTGTGGTACAAAATTTATAGCCAAAACAACCGTTACCAGATATTGCAGTCATAGCTGCAATAAAAAAGCTTATAAACTCGAACAAAGAAATACAAAAATAGATTATGCCAGATATGCAGTTCGCAATGTTGAAGAACTAAAATACCAATCTATGGGCCCTCAGGTATACCTTACCGTTAGAGAAACTTCCGCAATATTAAAATGCAGTACAAAAATGGTGTATTTCTTAATCAGTACTGGCCGTTTAAAAGCCATTAACCTCTCCGTGAGAAAAACAAGAATCAAATTACAGGATCTAGCACTAATTTATTAAAGTCAATCAATAACATCTATTACAAAAAATTGGCTTGATAATATTTTAGAGGGCTTCAATAGCTTTTTGCTATGAGTCAATTTGACAATACCAACCATAATCTAATCCTTAATACCAAAATCATGACAATTGTAAAGTTACGCTTTAAACCCATAAGCAAAGAAAGACAAAGCTTATTTTTAGACGTTCATCCCCCTGTCCAAAGTGAAACAACGGGCAAGCTACTTAGAAAATTCTATCTTAAATTATTCGTTTACAACAGGCCAAAATCTGAGGCTGAAAGACTTCATAATAAAGAAACAGTTTCTTTAGCAGAGCATGTACGTCTCCAAAGGCAAATTGATCTACAGAATGCCGACTATGGCTTTATAAATAAAACAAAATTCAATTCTAATTTTATAGAGTTTTTCCAGGCAGAAGCTGACCAAAAACCTGGCTCAATACACTGGAGTATGGCTGTTGCTTATTTTAAAAAATTCGTAGGCGGGGTATTTTTGTTTAAAAATCTTAATGAAACAATCTGTGAAGGATATAAAAATTACCTTTTATCTTCACCTTCCATTGGACGCTCAAAAAGAAAAATTCAAAAGAATACTGCAGCAACTTATTTCTCAAGGTTCAAATCCACTTTAAAAAAAGCCTACAGAAATAAATTCATTTCAGCAGATCTGGGAAACGTTATTTATAATATTAAAGTCGATGATTCGCACCGGCCCTATCTTTTTAAAAATGAATTGCAAAAAATGGTTGACGCTGAATGTAACTCTCCAATAGTCAAAAAAGCAGGTCTGTTTTCTGCATTAACAGGACTTCGTTATTGTGATATTGAAAATCTAATGTGGAGTAATATTCAGGGTACTACAGGAAATTATTACATATTATATAAGCAGAATAAGACAGGCAAGGCAGAATACTATCCGGTTTCAGATGACACCCTTTCGCTGCTGGGACCACGTGGAGAAGATGACATAAAAATTTTCGAAGGCTTAGAATACAAGCTTGTGATCAAATATCTTCCCCAATGGCTTAAAAATGCTGGAATAAAGAAACATTTTACATTCCATGGTTTTCGCCATACATTCGCCACATTACAGCTGACATCTGGTACGGATATCTATACGGTCTCAAAATTATTAGGACATAAGGATGTTAAAACTACGGAAGTCTATGTGAGGATTGTAGATGAATTGACAAAAGAGGCTTCAGAAAAAATTAAATTGGATTTAAACAATAAAATTAAATAAAATATATTTGAGACACCAGTATGTAGAGATTTTAAACTGATGTAATTCGTTGCATTTTTTTCATCTATTAGCATATGAGATTTTTTGTGGAAGTCTGGATATTTATTTTTTATTACACTATAAAATAGTGTAATAGGTCACCTCTATAAGAAATCGCTGTACATTAAGTTACGAAAACTAAAAAAATCAATATCTTTACAAAATATGCAAATTATATGAGCAAAAAAGCAATTAATAGATTGAAAGTAGTACTTGCCGAGAAAAATTTGAGTAGCAAATGGCTTGCGGAACAATTAGGCAAAAATGAAGCAACTATATCAAGATGGTGTACAAATGAAGTACAGCCTCCTATTAAGACTTTTGTTCAAATTGCAGAAAAGCTAAATATAAGATTAACATCCCTATTCAATGACTAATACCACAATAAAAATACCATTTAAAGTTTCTGCAAGAGCAGGTAAACTTTTAGGTAGAGAAAATTTCTCTAACCCCGAAGGTGCTATTACGGAATTAGTAAAAAATTCCTATGATGCGGATGCAGAATATTGTGTAGTCATTTTTGATATACCGCTTATAGAAAAAGAGGATGAAAATGGAGATTCTTATACCGTTCCTGACAAAGAAAATAGCGTAATATATATTATCGACAATGGAGAAGGAATGGAGAAAACAATTGTTGAAGACTATTGGATGCAGATAGGAACAGGTAATAAAGAGCAGTTCCATTTATCTGATAATCAAAGAGTAAAAACCGGGGCCAAAGGTATTGGACGTTTTGCTTTAGATAGGCTTGGTATACAGACTGAAATGTGGACATTGTCTAAAAAAAGTGAAAATGGGGAAGGATTGTTTTGGAAAATGAATTGGGATCAGTTCGACGATTTGGAAAAAACAATTTCGGAAATAGAAGCAGATTTGACAGTTGAACAATTAGATTTAGAGGAAAAAATAAAGGATCTACTAGGTCCTGATTATGACTATACAGATGTTCAGCAATACCATTTTAAACACGGTACTATTTTGAAAATTAGTAACTTAAAGGATGAATGGCATTCTGATGATATTGATGTTGTTTTTCAAAGTCTTGAATCACTTATACCACCAAAGGAGTTAAACATACCATTTCAAGTTTATTTCAAACATTTCCAAGTTCCTCTAAAATATGGAATTGTTAATACAGCCTTTTATAATGATTTTGATTATAAGATAATAGCAAAGTATAATTCTGAATCGTTGATAATTGACTTTATTATGGAGCGTAACGAATTAGATCTTACTCAGCTCAATAAAAAATATAAACATCTGTTTGAAAGCTTATCTTCTCCGTTTGATATAAGTACCATTAACGAGCGAATATTTACTTATTCTAAAAGTGTTGGGAAGATGCTCAATTGGGATTTGAATGAAGCAAGAAAAGAATTTTTAAAAGGTATTGGAGACTTTCAATTTTCATTCAATTTCATAAAGCTTACAAATTCCAAAAAAGAGGGTTATCCCTATAAAAATATTATTTCTAAAGAAAGAAGAGCAACATTAGAAAGATTTGGAGGTATTAAAATTTACAGAGATTCCTTTCGTGTTCGTCCGTATGGAGATCCTAAAAATGATTGGTTAGGTTTAGGATTTAGAGCGGCGAAAAGTCCAGCAGGAGCAGGTCAAAGAATTGGCGACTGGCGGGTTAACAATGAAAATGTAGCAGGTATTATTACTATTTCGAGAAAAGCAAACCCCTTATTAGAAGACAAATCGGACCGTGGAGGTTTGCAAGAAAATGAAGTATTTCAAACATTTAAGAATATTATAATAGGCATCATACATGAATTTGAAGTTGATCGCTCAAGACTTCTCAACCCAATTTATCTTTTTAACCAGCAAAAAAAGAAAAAAGAGCAAGAAGAAGAAATTCAAAGGCAGGCAGAAGTAATTGCAAGAAGAATAATAGAAGAACAAAAAAATAATCCAGCACCAGACGAAAATACAGAGCAAGAACGTGTAGAAGCGTTTTTTAAAGAATCCGTTAGAACCATTATTGAAGATAAAAAAGATGAAGAAAATCAAGAAATCGTTCAAGTAAGATCTTTGGCAAGTCTAGGTTTAATTGTTTCATCTTTTTCACACGAATTAAAAGAAGTAAGCAACAATGCTTCTGAAATTGAAACGTTAGAAAAATATGCTTTGGCACTAATCCCGGAAGACAAACATAAAACAGTTGAGTATAATGATGTAGTCGATATCTTTGAGTTACTAAAAGATGATAAGGATAAAATTAAGCATTGGGTTGATTACACTCTTACGGCCATAAAGAAGGACAAACGAACTCGAACTAAATTATATTTCAGTGCTTTCTTTGCCCAACTACAGGAATCTTGGAAAAGAATATTCAAAAGAAAAGATGTCAGTTTTGTGATAAATGATAATATTAAAGAATCACAATATGAATTCAGAGCTTTTGAAATGGATATGACCACCATTTTTTCTAACTTAATCAATAACTCTATTGATTCATTTGAACAACGTACATCCGTCGATGATAGAAATATCAAAATTGATTTAGGCATCGTAAATAATCAAATTGAAATCATATTTTCTGATAACGGAAAAGGATTAGATAAAGAATTTGAGAATAAAGAGGATATATTTTTGCCATTTACAACGTCAAAAAGAGATAGAAAAGGAAATGAAATTGGAACTGGGTTAGGAATGTATCTTGTGAAGTCTGTTATTGATGATAATAACGGAAACATTGAAGTCTTAGAGCCACAGAATGGTTTTGCTGTGAAAATAACTTTTTCACTTATAAATAAATAACAATATGGACATGCATTATAAAATAGGATATATAGACGAAGATACAAACCAAGTCAAATTATATAGAAGAAAACTTAGGGACTTTGGTTTTGAAGTCGTTGGCTATGATTTTCATAAAGGAATAACAATTGAAGAATTAATGGAACAAGTGTATAATTCAGACATTGATTTACTGATGATTGACTTTCGTCTGAATGAGAGCAATATCGTTCCTTTCAATGGTGATGCTGTTGAGCGTGAGATTTATGAGAAAAAGCCTTTGTTTCCTCATATAATCTTCACTAATAAAGCAGACCAGGCAGAACCCGAAGTTGATGATTTAAAAATAATTTTTGACAAGGAAGTCGTATTTCCATCCGATGATGAAAGTGAAAATCCACAGACCAGACGCTTTATTGATACACTTACAAAAAGTATTGAACAATATAAACGTCATATTTCTAAAAGAAAAGATATTATCTCGGAATTATTAGAAAAAGAACAAAACGTTACATTGAGTACTGAAGAAAAAAACTTGTTATTGTCAACTCAAAGAGAGCTTTTAAGTCTTGATACATTACGAATTTCAGAAGTTCCAGAAAGCTTAACGTCAGTTGACAGTTTAGATAAAATTGCTAAAGCAAGGCAGGATGCAGAAGCTTATATTAAATCATTATTACAAAAAGGAAGTGATGAACGTAAGGGATAATTTACCACAAAGAAGGCCAAACCCTACTAAAAATCCGACTGGCAATAATTGGTCAAAACACAAACCTGATTTAAGAGAGGATTTTCATAAACATTGTGCTTATTGTGGTTCTTATGATGGATTTAGTCATACTTGGTTTGAAGTAGATCATTATGTTCCAAAATCCCTTTTTGTAAAAACGGGAAATATAGGATTATGCCAATATGATAATTTGGTATACTCTTGTAAGTTTTGCAATAATGTAAAACTTAGTAAATGGCCATCTAATGATGAAACAATACCAATTATTGATGATAAAGGATTTGTGAATCCTTGTAGTATTGATTACGACACCCACCTATATAGAACAAATAAAGGTAGTATTAGATGGAAAACAGATTTAGGCAAATGGATGGTTGAAATTGGTTTTAAGTTTGATGAAAGAGACTATTGTGTTAAACTATTATGGGAGCTAAATCAATTGAGGAAAGCTTTCGAGTTTTTAGTTGAAGAAGCAAATAAATATGACATCAATAGTGTTGAATACAATAACATAACAGCCCAAGCAAAAGACAGCGCATATTATTATTGTCTTTACCGTAATGAATTAGATGAATATTACAAGACAATGTAATTAATGAAGAATATATTTAAATATCTTGAATCATACTCTCCAATTCCAGAAGAAGTGGATAAGCTCATTGTGTCTGCTTTTATTGAACTCAATGATTTACAGGTAATAAGCAATAGGTTTCTCAAAAGCTATTCAATCTCAAAGCGAAAATCAGCAAAAAGAAAAAAGCTGTTACAGTTTATTGAGATTGTACGAAGTGAAATAGAAACTTTTGATATCGAAAAACTCATTGAACTATTTGAGTTTGTTATTTCTCCCTCAGATAGAATAATTAATGGAGCAATATATACCCCTTCGAACATTAGAGAATATATTATTGAGCAAGCTTTTCGAAGAGAAGGCTATAATATCGCAAATGCTAAAATAGCAGATATTGCTTGTGGTTGCTCGGGATTTTTATATACTGCATCCAAAGAATTAAGAAGAAGAACAGGCAATAGCTACGAATATATTTTTCAAAATCAGATTTTCGGCTTAGATATTCAAGTATACTCGGTGATACGTAGTAAATTATTACTAAGTTTATTAGCATTATCTGAAGGAGAGGATGTAGAAGAGTTTCATTTTAATATACATCAAGGAGATGCATTAACTTTTATTTGGAATGAACATTATGCTGATTTTAATGGATTTCAAATTATAGTAGGAAACCCGCCTTATGTGTGTGCAAGAAACTTGGAAGATACAGTAAAAGAGAATCTGAAAAATTGGGCTGTATGTTCTTCTGGAAATCCAGACCTTTATATCCCTTTCTTTCAAATTGGTTTCGAAAACTTGGCAGAAAAAGGCATTCTTGGATACATTACAATGAATACTTTTTTCAAAAGCCTAAACGGTAGAGCATTAAGGAACTATTTTGAAGAAAACAAAACTACTATAAGGATTATTGATTTTGGGACACTTCAGATTTTTAAATCTAAAAGCACTTACACCTGTATTTGTTTTCTTGAAAATTCACAACAAAATTATATCGAATATTATAAATCGACTCAAAAAGAAGTACCGACCAATAGAAATCAATACAGTAGAATCAACTATCAAAATCTTGATGCAAAAAAAGGTTGGAATTTAAACGACAATGTGATTATTTCCCGAATTGAAGCAACAGGAACGCCTTTCGGAGAAAAATACAAAACAAGACACGGTATTGCTACATTGAAAAATGACATTTACATTTTTAAACCAGTAGCTGAGGATGATGATTATTTTTATCTCCAAAATGGAAGTCTATATCCAATTGAGAAAGGAATATGCAAAGATATTTTGAACTCAAATAAATTAAGTAGAGATATTAATTTTGATACAGTAGTTGAAAAGGTGTTATTTCCATACAATGACGAGGTAAAGCCAAAAGCACTTGATGAAGATTTTTTGAGGGAAAAGTTTCCAAGAGCTTTCGAGTATCTGCAGGTAAAAAAGAAAATTTTAGCAGGAAGAGATAAAGGTAAAGGTAAATACGAAAAATGGTTTGCTTTTGGAAGAACTCAGTCTTTAGAAAAGGTTGGTAATAAATTATTTTTTCCAAAGTTTTCAGACAAAATTCCAAGTTACTTAATCAGCAATGATGATGATTTATTGTTTTACAATGGTCAGGCAATCATAGGGCATTCAGAAGATGAAATGTTATTAATTAAAAAGATTTTAGAATCACGTTTATTTTGGTATTATATCAAAACGACAAGCAAACCCTATTCGTCTGAATATTATTCTTTAAATGGAACTTATATCAAGAATTTTGGTATTCCTGATTTTACTGAAGATGATATTGATTTTCTAATCAATGAACCTAATCAAAATATTATTGATGCTTTCTTGGAAGATTATTATGATGTGCAATTAAACGAGGAATTAATTCCTAGATAATCTAAATATGTGAAATGGAGGAAGACATACATAGTCACAACAGAGAAAAGTACGAAAGTCTGAGTGAAGATGATTTTTTTAATAGAACAGAATACTCTCTTTTGTTAGAATATGCTTTAACTGATGGATATAAGGAATATTCAAAACAAGATACAAAGAGTAACAACGGCTTAATCACTACAGTAACGAGTGTTGTTCAAGGTTTTTTTGTTGATGATAATAGAACAAGAGCTATTATTAGTGATGTTGCAAACCTGCAACTGATTCCTGAAAAAATTTCAAATCAAATACAAAATCTTATTCTGATAGACCATATTTATGAAGGCTATGAATATTTACTTGTAAAAAGCAGAGACAAAATTTTCACTTTCAATATTCAACTTTATTTTAGTATTAAAGAGTTAGTTCGGTTGATGGACTTGTATGTAAGTTGTAAAATTGAAAAGTTCTTAACTAATAAAGACGGGACACTTTTAGTTTTGGACACTGGTCAAACAAAGTTCTTAATTTCTGGTATGCTTACAACAGAAACACAGGAAATTGAACGTGCTGTATTAACTTCAAAATTGGAGGAGGCTAAACCTTTTTTTGAATTTAAAGCGATTAAAAAAGTTGATTGGTCAAAATTAAAAGACAACAAAGGAGATTATTTTGAAAAACTAACGGAAACATTATTGCCCTTAGAGCCAAATCTTACTGATATTAAGTCAATAGGAAAAACTAATGCCTCAGATAGGGGGAGAGATTTTCTAGTTGTAGAAAAAAGTTTTGACACTTTTGGCAATCCATTCGAAAAAAAATGGTTAGTACAATGTAAATTTTCAGAAAAAAGTATTTCTCCAAAAACAATTCCTGATTGGGTCAACAGGACAGTTGAACACCAAGCTGATGGTTATTGGTTAATTACAAATAATGACCTCACACCTGATTTATTCGACCAATTAAATGATGTTCCAAAGAACAAGCATTATAAATTTGAGACAAGAATGTGGCAGAGAAATACATTTGATATAAAATTAGCTACGAGACCAGAAGTATTTGTTACTGGACTCTATTTCGACTAAATAATTAATAAATCGATGAAAACGACTGTGTATTGAATTAATTTATTTACTTAATTTATTTGTTTACATAATATTCGTAACTTTGATGTGGCTATTATTGGTTTGTGGAGATTTACCCCTTATTTGTCCCTCAATGGCGATAAATAACTGATAGTAAAGCTTTTCGAAGTTTTGTATTGGGAAATAGAACAAATTATTAAAAACTAGAAATGCACACGCTTCAGATTATGATACACTGGTACTACTGGGAGGTGTCAACAATCCTGATCAGTTAAGAACCAATGAAGAAGCGATTTTCTTTGTTAAATTTTTTTTTTGAAGACCTTCCCGCTTTTAATTCAAAACCGGTAAAAGACACAAATAAAGGGAAGCACTAAGAACTCTAAAAGTATCCTTTATCAAAAATAACTTATATGTAGCAGCCTTTTTAAGGCTGCTGTTTAATATAGTAATGCAAAATTATAAGTCGGTTGGAATAAAATTACTTCAGCCTATACCGTAAACAAAATAAATTTTAAGCATCTTTAAATGCATATTCATCATATACAATATTGATCAGATTATCAGCATGGATATTCCGTGAAAAAATAGGATAATGAAACCGGTCCAGCTTATTAAGAATCCGTATAAGATCCATTTTTTCATTGTGGTTGAGATTTCCTGTAACAATATTTGTGGCCTGACGTATTTTCTCCATTTGTTTTTCAAGAATCAGCAGTCCTCGGTCAGAAATACGGATTAATTTACTGCGTTTATCTAAATCCGAATCTGTCTGTTCGATAAGCCCTTGACGAAGCAGCCTTGCAATGATAAGCATACCTACCGGTTTATCATGAATATTTTTCTTAATGAGTGCCATCTTGCTCATCTCTCCGAAAGCCTTCAGGTTGATCAAATAGATAAAATCTTCCTGAGTAGAAAATTCAGAATCTGAAATTGCAGATTTTGAGTAGGTTTTCGCATAACGGTTAAGATGCACAAGCAATGTACTTATTGCACTTTCCGGTGTTCTTCCATTTTCTTTTCCTTCCCAATACGGCTCTTCACTATTCTCTGCCTGTTCCACATTTTCCTTATCTGAAATCCATCTTTTCAGCCCCTGAATAGTGACGGGATAAGAATTCGGATACAAATCTATATCTGATTCAAATTGCTCAAGCAGCGTCATAAAGTCTTTGATAAGAGTAAAATTCATTTCATTTAAAATAGTTTACAAATATACCTTATTTTATATTAATATAAAGTACTCAAGCAGATACCTATTATAAAATATTAAAAATCAAATATTTAAGTATTCTTTATTTCATAATCGAGTTTACTTTTCAACAAAAAACAATAAGGATAAGATGTATTGTAAATAATTAAAAAAGTAGATGATAAATAAACTAAAATAATCTCTGATAAAAAAAGGCCAGAACTTTAAAAGTTCTGGCCTTTCATTATTAAACTACCATTAATTGGTCTTTTTATTCCACTCTGCTTTTACATCTTCAGCAGCATCTTTAGTTTTTTCCCAGGCATCATCTGCCTTATCTTTTATATCCTCCCATGCATCAGATATGTTGGATTTTACCCTTTCTAACCAGTCTTCCTGGGAAGCTTCCTGATCATTATTCCTTTTTTCATTGATATAATCTTTTGCTTTATCAGCTAATTCACTCACCTTCCATTTTGCATCATTGGCTGCATTCTTTAAAGTGTTTTCCGTTTCGTTAACTGTATTTTCCGCTTTGTTGTAATCTGAATTATTCATAATGTAATATTTAAGTATTTGGTATATAAATAAACAATGTCTGTGCCTAAAAAATAATTATTATGTTAAAATATTCTTAAAATAATTTGACAATTATCCCCGTACCGTTTAAATTCTCTGTAACAGCTTGAATACTATATTTTTGTAAAAGCCAGAAGGAATTATATTCAATATTTATTTTTCAAATGGACTTATTTTATCCTGATTTACCCAGATAAGTTTAGAAGTATCATAGCCAATTTCGCGGGCTTTACTGATAAATTGCTCCTTAATATTCTCAGGAATTGTTTTTTCTCTTGAAAGTATCCATAAATAGTCTAAATCTTTTCCGGCAACCAATGCATACTTGTAGTCTTCCAGTCCCACAACATTGTATCCTGCGTAGAAAGGTCCGAAAAAACTCACCTTTAAGGCGGCTGTTTTCTTATCTCCTCTGAATTTGGCCGTACCATCCACCGATACCCATTTGTTCTTTTTAAAATTAAAGCCACTGTTGACCACTTTTACGCTGCCATCTTTATTCAGGCTGTATTGAGCCATGGCATTGTCCAGGTCTTTTTCAAACCGATAATCAAATCTTGCAATTTCATACCAGGTTCCCAAATACCTGTTGACGTCAAAATTTTTAACAGCTTCTGCTTTTTCAGGCATAGAAGAACAACCTATCAGAACACTCAATAGTGTACAGGTTAGGAAGAATTTAAAAAATGTTTTATTTTTCATTTTTAGTTAATTTTTTAAAGAAATAAATATTAAGTAAGAACTGACTGTATCCATAGACAGCATCTTCAACAGGAATGGTCGTCATTCTTATTCCCATGAAATCATCGGGGTTATAATTAACAACAGGAGAAGGAATCACAGATCCCGTCAGTATTCCGTTTACAGCAAAAAAACCAGGCATCAAAATAAAGTAGACAAAACCTGCCCTCCCAATCCATTCTTTTTTAGCCACAAAATGCAGATAACAAAGTGTGAGTATTGTTACAACCACAGTCAGCAGAGTATATATTTTCTCATAAAAGAGAAGTCCTGTCACCGCAAGAACAATAACAGCCGTAAAGACAATCAGATTATTAAAAAGATCAGCCCATTCCAGGTTAAAAAACTTTTCGAGGCAATAGTAAGTAAAAACACAGGCAAAAGGAATACAGTAAAAAAACAACCATTCCTCTACTGGAAGTCCTGCAATTTTAACTCCCAAAGTATAATGCACATCAAACCACCACACCCCCATTTTGGTAAACCAGATATCCCACAAAATAAAGGGAACGGCTACAATGGTGGACGACAAAAGGAAAGTTCCGAAATGCTTATTAAATTGTATTCTCCTGTCAAAAGATGCCAAAAAGCAAATAATGACAGTGAAAAAATTAATCAGGATATAGGTATATGACATCATTTTTTATTAAAATACATTTTAAAATATTTAAAGGGTACCCAAAGAAAACCGAAACACTCCCCTTCTTCTTTTCCGAGATGCTTATGGTGTTGTTTATGGGCACGCCGTATAGCAAGAAAGTAGGGATTTTTTGTTTTTGTAAAGATCTTTGCTCTTTGGTGGATAAAGATATCATGCACAAAAAAATAACCCATTCCATAAAGGCTTATTCCCAAGCCGATAAAAAACCAGCAGCTGAATTCCTGCTTTACTCCAAGATATAATAATGCTATGGCAGGGCTCGCAAAAATGAAAAAGAAAAGGTCGTTTCTTTCAAGTTTTCCCTCATTGCTATGATCATGGTGATCCCGATGCAGAGACCACAGAAAGCCATGCATAATATATCTGTGGATAAGCCATGTAGCACCTTCCATAGAAATAAAAACAGTCAAAACGATCAGGAAATTCATATTACTTTTTTTTGCTGTTAAAAAGATCATCCAGCACTTTGTATCTGAAATTGAAAATACTATTCAGTTTTTCTTTTACAAATAAATAGTGCGCTATCCTTCCTAAAAACCCTAAAGGGAGCTGATAATCTACGGTATCTTTCATTAATACTCCATTTTCATTCGGGATAAACTCGTGAAAATGATTCCAGTATTGATAGGGCCCTTCTTTCTGGAAATCGGTAAAGCTTTTATATTCATCCACGTGACTGATTATCGTTTTCCAACCCATAGAAATCCCTAATAAAGGTGAAAAACGATACTTAATTTCCATTCCTTCAAAAACAGGTTCTTCAGGAGCTGAAAGAATTGTAAAATTCATACTTTCCGGTGTTATTTCAGATAAATTATGAGGGGATGAAAAAAAATTCCATGCTGTCTCAATATCGCAGTTCAACTGCTGTTCTCTATATAATCGGTATACCATTTCTCTTTTTTAACAGTTAATTTTAACAGGTTATCTTTTACCCTATTGGCTTTATGTTATAAATAAGCAGATTTATAGCGGATGTAACTTTTGAATGCAACAAATATTTTTTGTGAATTGGCAATCCTGATCCTGTTTTGTAAAATATGATGGGAGGTTGTTCTTTTTATTTTTTCAAACAGCAGCACATAGTACCTGTATGCCAGATAAACTCCAAACATAGAAGAGCCCGGTAGTTTTTTAATCCCTTTTAAAGCTTCTTTAAATTCTTCTTCGATATCCTTCTCTATCATAGCTTTCACAGAATTATCAAAAACAGACATATCCAAAGATGGAAAATAAGTACGTCCCAGAATCTGATAATCATCTTTCAGGTCCCGCAAAAAATTAACTTTTTGAAAGGCAGATCCCAGCTTCATGGCAAATGGTTTAAGTTCTTCAAATTGCTGCTTGTCACCGCCTGTAAATATCTGCAGGCACATCAACCCCACCACTTCTGCAGAACCGTAGATATATTCATTATACAGTTCTGAATTATAATCGATGGCATGAAGATCCATTTCCATACTGTGCAGAAACTGATTAATAAGCTGGATATCTATATTATATTGGCGAACCGTTTCCTGAAATGAATGTAAAATAGGATTAAGCGATATACCATCTTCCAATGCACTGTAAGTTTCGGCCTTTAACCTCATCAAAAGTTTTTCCTGATCATACCCCTGAAAACTATCCACAATTTCATCGGCAAGACGTACATACCCATAAATAGCATAAATAGCAGGTCTTACGGAAGGCTTTAATGCTAATATCCCTAATGAAAAACTGGTGCTGTATTTCTTTGTAGTATGTTTACTTACATCATAAGACAAATCATCAAACAATTTTTTCATATTATTTTATTTTTAGTTTATTAACTTCTGCAGCTACGATCTTTCCAGAAATCACGGATGGTGGTACACCTGGTCCGGGAACAGTCAACTGCCCCGTATAAAAAAGATTTCCAATCTTTTTATTTCTTATTTTAGGTTTTAAGACAGCCGTTTGTGATAAGGTGTTGGATAATCCATAGGCATTTCCCTCGTACGCATTATAATCTGAAATAAAATCACTTACACAATAGCTTTTTTTATATTCAATTCTCGAGATAAGATGGCTGGCTCCCGTATGTTTTTCAACTCTCTCAAGCATCTCCTTCAGGTATTTTTCCCGGGTAGATTCGTCATCGTATATTCCCGGCGCAAGAGGCAGCAGCAAGAAAAGATTCTCACATTCTTCAGGGGCCACATCGGGGTCTGTTTTTGATGGGCAGCACAAATAAAAAAGTGATTTGGCAGGCCATTTCTTATTTTTATAAATACAGTCTATATGATCATCAAGTTCATTTTCAAAGAATAAGGTATGGTGCTTTAAATGAGGAATTTTCCCTTTGATTCCAAGATAATAGATCAGACAGGAAGGCGCAAATGTTTTAGCTTTCCAATAGGCGTTATTGTAATTCCTGAGAGATTTTGGAATTAATGTTTCCGTATGATGATAATCTGATGAAGCAATAACTGCATCAAAATCATGGTCTTCACCATCTATCCTGACGGAAACCACTTTACCATTTTCTGTATTGATCTTCTCAACGTCATGATTAAAATGGAAAACAGCACCCTGCTTCTCTGCCACCTTCTGCATAGCAAGAACAAGCTGATAAAATCCTCCCATGGGATAATGGGTTCCCAATACATAGCCCCCATAATTCATTAAACTATAAAGAGCCGGAATATTCTGAGGGGAGGCACCAAGGAATATAACAGGAAATTCCATCAGAGATCTTAGTTTCGGGTCAGAAAAATAGCCTGAAACATATTTTCGGAAATTACTGAGGAGATCAAGCTTCAGCGCACTGCCTGCTATTTTTAGGGATGCAAATTCCAACCAGTTGTAACATGGCTTGGTAACAAATTCTTTCATGCCTACCTCATATTTAAATTTGGCAGACTTCATAAATTTATCATATTGCTCACCTGCTCCGTTTTCTATTGTTTCAAATAGCGCCCTAATTTCAGCGTTCTTCCGGGGAACAGACACTTTTTCTTTTGAAAAAACCATCTCAAACTGAGGATCAAGAGAAACCAGGGTAAAGAAATCCTCAACTTTCATATCAAAATCACGAAAAAAGTCTTCAATAATATCAGGCATCCAATACCAGCTTGGGCCCATATCAAAGACATATCCATTTTCTGTTTTAAATTGTCTTGCTCTTCCGCCAGGTTGATTATGTTTTTCAAACACATGCACTTCATCTCCTGATTTCGCAGCATATGCCGCGGCCGAGAGCCCTGAAAACCCAGACCCTATAACCGCTATTTTCCTCCTTAAATTTCCACTGCCCATTGCCATTTTTTTAATAGTTTTGAAAGACGTTTTTTAGTATCAGATCAGTTCAGCTTTTTGTACGCACTATCCAATAAATGTGTTGTTTCCAGATTCATATGATACACAGAATGATGAAAATCATCTAACTTGGTAAGTATGGCGATGAGCAGCATTTGCTCAGAATGAGTAAGGTCTCCTATTACAATTCTGGAAGCTTTACGGATTTTATCCATATGCCTATCAAGTATATCCAACCCCTTTTTCGTTATCTGAATATGTTTTGTTCTTTTGTCTTTTTCGGAAACAGCCTGTTCTACCCAGCCATTATGGATCAGGCGATTAATAATGAGTATACCTGCCGGTTTTTCATGTACATTATGCCTTATCAATTCCATTTTCGACATAGGCCCTGTCGATTTAAGACTTATAAGATAAATAAAGTCATCCTGGCTTGAGAAAGCAGAATTATGGATTGCAGATCTGGAATAAGATTTCGCATACCTGCTCATTCTTACAAGCAAAGTATTGATGATGCTATCAGGACTTCTTCCCATCTCCTTCCCTATCCAGTCAGATTCTTCAGATCCCGATACCTCAGCTTGAGAAGCATTAATCCATTCTATAAAACCATGAAGATCATCGTTATAGTTAGATCTACCCTCATTTTCTTCCATAAATTGCTGAACAAGTTCTACAACCGCTTTTATAAGATCATAATTCATATCATGAAAATTAGTATACAAATATACATATAAAACAATAATAAAGTTTATAAATATACTTAATTATTGTTTTAATTCTATCATTCAACTCATTAATAGTTTAATAATGAACTAATAGATGTTAAAGCTGTACGAATATCTGTGTGTTTAAATATGGAGGAATTGCGGTCAGAATAAAGCCAGAACACTTTGAGAAGGTTCTGTAGTAAAAGGTATACAACGAAGAAATTGAAAAAAAACATTGAAAATGGATCTCCAATGTAAAAGCCTAAACTTCTACTCAAATTCACGATACTTTCATACTCTCCTGACCGCTTATGATCAAAGAAGCCTCTTTCTTATTAGCACGTTGAATAAGAAAAAAGGAAAGCTATTTTTAAAGGAAAATATAAGATTTTAGAGAGGAATTAAAATTTTATGACATAAAAACTATTGATCGATTGATGAAATCATTATTTATATGGGATGTATTTTTCACTTAGATTTTAATGTTTATCAGTTTCCAAAATTCACAAAATGCGGAACCTCTGTCGCAAAACTGTTCATTGGTAAAAGATTATTTCGGTTGCTGTTAAAATCAAAGACTGAATTATTATCAAAAGGAACACGGGGATAATAGGTAAAAGAAATCTGAATCCTGTTGAAAACCAGAAACGGATTATTAATTAAGACACCAACTCCTATTTTAGTGTTCATTTTTGTATTGAGCAATTTATCATCCGGCATCCCCAGCCATCCTGCAGCCATTGTTAGATAAGGACTGAAATGGAAATTTTTCCAGGTCTTATTGATAAACAGCTGAAGCTGATATCTTAAAACCAGTTTTTTAGTTCCAATATAATCCGAGTTGTACACCGGAAATTCATCTGCAGAAGAAAGATTGATACGGTCTATATAAGAATAATTATGCTGTGGATTTCCTAACGCCAGAGTCGGAGAAAAGAAATGTCTCACTTTGGCAAATTTCCAGTCCATGAGATTGGTAAAATAAGTACCATCCAGGCGGAATGACTCACGATTTTGGCTGTCCTCATTAAAGAATCTTCCGAACTGAGCTTTCACAGTGAAATATCCAAGGCGTGTAAAATCCCCATAAGATGCAGAAATCCCCACATAAGGCTTCACATTACTGCTTCTTGATAAAGCTCCACCGATAATATTCACCGAATTACCATAGGCAACATCTTCCGGCAGATCATATTGAAAAATATTCTTTTGAACTGAAAAGTTCCTGCGGATAAATCCTACAGACATCAGAAAACTGTTGTAAGACTTGAAATACTTGTACTGGTCGATTCCCGGGCTGTCTTTATACTGGTAGTTTTGAACCCTTCCTATGATGGCAATATTACTGGATACTTTTTCGCTTGCACCAGAGGAAAGAGGAATCTGATAACCACCCCATAAATCCTGGCTGTACGCTTTGATCTGAACTTCAGGATAAGTAGTATCTGTTTCTATCGGAAGTAAAACATTTCGCTTAAAATATTCGAAGGTAAACCCACCTGCCCATTTCGTAAGGGGTGAAAAGAAGTCTCTTCGGACATTGAAATTAATTCTTTCATTCCTCAAAAAATCACGTTCCCCAAGAAGCTGGGCATTGATATAAGAACCGAAAAGATTATATGCGGTATAACTTCCCTGAACATAATTTTGTCTTTCTTTGGAATCATTTCTATAAAGGAAATCAAATGTGTGACCCAACCCCAATACATTTTCTTCAGTAACGCCCAATCCAATTTTGCTTCCAGAATAACTGACTCTCGGTTTCAGACTCCAGGAATCAAGAACTCTTACAACCACATCAATGGAATCTTTACTGGAAGTACTGTCGGAAACACTGATATTAACTCTGTTTACAAAAGGCATTGTTCTAAGCAAACGTTCGGATTCGTAGAGTTTCTGAGCATTGTATTGTTCACCTTCCTCAAAAAGCAAATAATTATTCACCGTAGAATTTTTTGTTTTGGAGTGAAGATGATCTGTCAGCCAGTCGTACCACTTCAATCTTTCTTTATTATCTTTTGAACTGTATCCGAAAGGGTCAATGGTTTCTATCCGGATTTTTCTGATATATTTTTTGTTATAGGTTTCCTGCGACAGTTTTTCAGTCCGGGACTTAACGGAAGTAGAATCCGCCTCTCTTCGGAATATGAGGCGGTGAATAAATTTGGTAACTTTTCTTTGATCTGAAAATTCTTCTATTTTATAATAAAGCGAATCCTTTTTTTCCTGTGCCTTTAAAGAGAAAAAACCAATTAAAAAGAAAATTAAAACGATAGCTGACTTGTTCATTAATAATCAAAATTCAATAAGGTTTGTATCATCAATTTATAAGCCAATAAGGGCTTAGCAGATGATAATATATTTTTAATGTGAAAAAATAAATGTAAGCAAATTTTTAAGTTGATTAGTTTAAAAACGCAGACTATTACCCATAAACAGCAAGCTTTTAGAATTTTATAAACAAAAATCTGTGAAAATTTTAGAATCCGCCGGAAATACAAACATCGATTTGATAAAACAAAAATAAATGTCTCAATATTGAGACATTTATCGTAAATTTGAGGCAATTAAAAAATAATGGATACCCAACAAAGAATTATTGATACAGCCATAATAGTCTTAAACGAGAATTTTTCGGCAACTATTGAAGAGATCGCAGCAGGCTGTAACCTTAACCGCAGAACTTTGCACAGGTACTTTAAAAGCCGGAACGAACTATTAGAAGCTTGCAACAAAAATATGATGACAGCCTGGGAAGAAACAGCTATTAAAGCCTGCAACAGCTCTACAAATCCCATCATACAGCTGGAGAATCTATTATATGCAGGTATTGACAGTGGAACAAAGTATGCCTTTTTAATTAAACTGAATGAAGTGGAGCCTACTTACGAAGTTGAAATAAGTAAAGACTATTTAAAAGCAAGAAATGGTTTATTCGATGCCATACTGAAACTGCAAAAGGAACAACTGATAGATAGCCAGCTGCCATTACCCTGGATAAGAATTCTATTCACCAGTGTTATTACGGCAACCATCACCGCTTACAGATCCGGAGATATTGCTCCCAATGAAGTAAAAAAACTAGCCTGGGGTTCATTCAGCAGAAGCATAGGCTTACCATTAAATAAATAAAAATGATACATTCCTTTTTAATGATAGGCCAGTCCAATATGGCCGGACGTGGCTACGCAAATGAAGTCCCTCCTATCTTTGATGAGCATATTAAAATGCAGAGAAACGGATTATGGCAGATTATGTGTGAGCCTATTAACTATGACCGCCCCAGTTCAGGTGTCGGGCTTGCTGCCTCATTTGCTGCTTCCTGGAGACTGGATAATGAGCAAAACGAAATTGGATTGATTCCGTGTGCGGATGGAGGTACAAGCCTTGATGACTGGGCTGTGGGTGGTGCTTTATTTGAAAATGCAGTGTCACAAGCCAGGCTTGCCCAGCGAACAAGCGAGATTAAAGGAATTTTATGGCACCAAGGCGAAAGTGACTGCTCTCCTGAAAAGGCAGGCAAATACCAGGAAAAGTTTTCTGCCATTATGGATGCTTTGCGGAAAGAATTACATATTCCTGAAGTTCCGCTTATCATTGGAGGTTTAGGAGATTATTTATCAAGCGGAATATTTGGTCAGTACTTCACTCATTATCCTTTGGTCAATAAGGAATTGGAGCTTTTTGCCCAACATCATGAAAACTGTTATTTTGTTAGCGCAAAAGGGCTTACAGCGAACCCTGACGGAGTTCATTTCAATGCTCATTCACAAAGGATACTGGGAATAAGATATTACCATGCATACCGTGACCTTAAGAATTTTTTAGATCCTATCATGAATGAAGCCAGTGTATTAGACAAAATCTATAATCGTCATTACACCAAGACAGAAAAGATTAAACTCCTGGAACACGAATTTGCAATCGGGAATATTGAAAGTAAAGATTATTTAGCTCAGTTAAAAGCAATTGGACAAGAGTAAAAGAACATTCTATCTTATTATTTCAACATACATTGTCAACTATAGAAAAATCCAACATCTTTTCGATATTGGATTTTTTTATTAAGCTCAGTGGATGCTTTATTCAAGATTAAATATCGATAATCATTAGCAGATCAGAAGTAATCGATATTCACCATCGTTTTCTACAGGTGCTCTATGAACACATGGTAATGCTTTTTGTGCCGGATGATCTACAGCGATCCGCCAAAGGTGTCCTACTCCTAAATTAACGGGTTCTGCATTAGGTTTAGGCTGATAATGCAGATCGAAGAAATAGTCTTTCAGAAAGTCTTCAAATTCTTCTTCCGGACCGTCATGTAATTCTTTGAGCTTTTCCCGGATTTCCGGAATCATGATTTTCTGTTCTACCTGATCATTTGGGATGATATCACTTGCAGCCCCATAATAGGTACATAAAAAAGTGTCCGTTGCAACAGGTGAACGATCCACATGATATGAATATACATCGGTTGAAATGAAACCAAGTTCCTCATCCCGTTCATACTTTTTAAGCAAATTAAGAACTGGGGAAGCTCCAAAGTCTGTCAATAACTGAAAATCATTTAAAATAATTTCCCTTGCCAGATTCCCTTTTTCCGACAGCTTTAATGATAAAAGGTCTTGAACGGAAACTTCGGTAATATTTTCATCTAACTGAAGTTGAGACACAATTTCTTTAAAGTCCCCTGCTAAATTTCTATGCCAGCAAATTGCATTCATCGCTCCTTGAAAACGGGTATCCACGAGTTCAGAAAAGTTGGATACCACTTCAATTTGATGATTATCAGAAAATATATTGCTCATATTTCAGAATAAAAAATTCAGTTTTTTAATTCTCTGCAAAAATAAGGAATAGATGAAAGGTACTGCTATATTATTACCTTAAACATCAAAAGAAAAACATACATCATGCCCTTAAAATATAAAAACAGCATCCTCTTTCGGAGAATGCTGTTCGTATATAAGGTTATTAATTTCCAGTTTTGTTTTTACTTCTTCAGTATTTTTTCTGTTACTGTAGAAGATTTTGTTTTAAGTTTAATGTAATATACTCCTGTCTGAAGAGAAGATAATACTACCTGTTCCTGCATCATTTTCAAAGTTCCCTGTTTTACGAGTTGTCCCGTAGCCCCAAAGATTTCATAGGAAACCAAAGGTTCTTTACTTCTGATAGTCAACACATCCTGAACCGGATTCGGGAACAATTGTATTCCTGCCTGAACAGCTGTTTCTTCTACCGACATCTGACTGCATGCTGATTTCGCATATTTTGTAATAAAAGACTGGGATTTTCCTCCCATTACATTCACCGTCATCGTATTGACATTATCATTGGAATCTGTAAACAGCTGGTCATGAAAAAGACCACCTAATACATAATTTCCATCTTTATCTACAGCAATTGCTGTAAATTCATCCTGAACCTGAAAATTACTATGAATCTCCCCGGTACCAATTACAACTCCTGTATCTTTATTAAAACGTACCAGCAAAGGATCTGATAAATCTGAATTGGGACGCGTCATTGAAAAACTTCCCCAAACTTCATTAAAGCTTCCTTTAGCAAATCCTAATTCATTGCCATTAAGAGCAATTTTCCCTTTCATGAAACGATAAGCGGAAAAGCTGGTAAGCCCATCTGGAACTTTTGCCCATTGTACTACCCCATCCGCATTAAGCTTCATCACAAAAGGAGTCTGTCCCTGATAATTCTGTACAGGAAAAGAATAGCTTCCGAAAGTTGTAGGAACAGTTCCGGAAAAATAACGTCCAGAAATATAAATATCTGAAGAGCCTGAACCTTTGATAACAGAATGAATTTCATCATCCATAAATCCTGGTAAGCTATTATCAAATTCTTTTCTCCATAACTCTGCTCCTGTAGTTCCATTAAAAGCAAGCACATAAGCATTTTTTGTAAACGGAATATTATTGTACGAGAAACTTTCCATTGCAGTTCCATAGTTCCCAATCATTCTTTTTCCTGCCAGATAATAGCGATTTAAGCTTTCATCATAAAGTAAATTCACTTTACCATCGGTTCCTCCTGCTCTTAATCCTCCTGTTATAGGTAAAAGCAACGGAGCAACAGGTGTCATACTGCCGTTATTATAGTTAAATTTAACCAGATAATATTGGAATGATGAGGTATAGGAAGATGGTACGGTAATCAAACCGTCTAAATGGGTTCCTGCTTTAAAGCCCATCACCGCATGAATATTTTTGGATGAATCCATGTACATCATCTGAACATCGCAATCACGGGTAGGATAATTTATATCTCCCTGCAAAGCCTTGCTCCATGCCAGATTGCCATTAGAGGTATTATACTTCAGTAAATAAGCCGCTTTGTGTGCAGGATCTATCGTCTGATCATAATAGGTATACAGTGGCATTGTGTGAGTGCCATCAAAATGCATAGGAACAGCACTTGAATCTCCTACATAAGAATTATTATAGAGTGTAGCCATTACATATAATCCACCATTATTATCCACCTCAATATGCCATGCATTTTCACCATCTCCGGAACCTCCTACCGTTGTAGACCACAATACATTACCCTGACAATCTGTAGCAAACAGCATCAGGTCACGAAGTCCATAATTAGGCACAGATACCCCGTTCAGATTTTGATCTCCATCCCATACACTTGTCAAATAGTAGGTATTATTATTGTTATCTACTACAATATCCCGAATAGATTCATCATACTGATAATTAAATCCTCCATCCGCTGAACCTACTTGTCCTCCCGCCTGCTTTCCCCATTGCCATTGGTAAGTCTGGCTAAATGATAAAGCCGGTAATATCAGAAGTAATCCCCACAGTTTGTTTTTTAATTGTCTCATATAAATTCATTTATTATCATATACTATAAAAAAACAGCGCTCTCCGAAGAGAGCACTGATTTATAAGTCACTAATTTTTAATTAGTTTTCCTTGTAATGATGTGTCTCCCGTTTGTACAATGACAATGTAAACACCTTGCAACCAGCTGGAAATTTCCACGTCTTCCTCTCCGGAAGCCGCTTTCACTTCTTTACGGAATTTGATATTGCCCATGGCATCAAAAACTGTAATCTGTTTTGCCAGTAATTTTTCATTACCTGTATTATACGAGATTTTCACTTTTTCCTTCGCAGGATTTGGTATCATTTTCAGAGAAGAAACTGCAGAAACAGTAACGCTTCTTGATGCACTTCTCATACCCATCCAGTCCGGATCTACCGCTTTGGTACTAAACTTACACGTTTCATTAGAGAATAAGACCTCGTCCGCTCCTTGGAAATTTGGATTTGGATAGAATGCCAATGGATTAGCATTCATATCATACACTCCTCCCGCCGGAATCGTAATAATAGATGGAATATAAGTTCCATATCCATTAACACTTGAAACGTTAAGACTTATTGGCTGACCTCCTGCATTGTGAATAACCCCAAAAACAGCGTAATGATCTCCAACCCACTTCATTCCTTTAATTCCTCCTTCAATCTTACAATCTGTTTCGTATCCACATTCTTTACCAGGATAGTAATTCATCGTTCCGGATGTATACTGACATCCTAAATGATTCACCTGTAACTGGTAGGTACCTGGAGCTCCAATATATAATGGGAAAATGAAATTATTGTTTCCAGTCTGAATACTGCTTCCGAACAACATCCAATCATGGTGATCAAATACTCCTTTTGGTCCCAGAATATAATTCTTCTCTCTAAGACATTCGTCATAGCATCCTGTAGGGAATACCCACATAAGACTTTCAAGACTTAATGGTACTTCTACATAATTAGATACTTTACAACCGCTTGGTGCAGTATAAATAACCTGATAAGCACCTCCTTCATTGACAGTGATTGACTGACCTGACATTCCATTGCTCCAGTTATAATTTCCTGCAGATGGTCCTGATGCCGTTAACTTAATTCTGTAAGGCTGGCAGCTCACCAAGCTATAAGCTATCGTAACCGGTGATGGCGGAGCACTTACTGTAACGGTAAAGTTTTTAGAACTTACACATCCTGATGCACCCGGAGTTCTTACTTCCAATGTATAAACATACGTACCTACTGGTAGCGATCCAGTATTGAAAGTAATTGGATAAGGGGCAGACATCCATGAAGCTGATGCCAGAACACCATTTTTCTTCCATTGGTATTGCAATGTATTATCTGTTACAAGACCACTTAGTATTGTAGAAGATCCTTGACAGATATTCGCTGTTCCTGATATGTTAACATATGGAGCATTTTTAATCGTTACCGTTGCCGGCTTAGTACTCATAATACTTGTTCTACAAAGATCTGTTGACACCAATACCGGCCAATAAGTTCCTGACTGAGTCGGAGTAAAACTTGCCGAGTTTGGAGCTCCTGATACCGGTTGGTTACCATTCATCCAGATATATTGATAAACAGTTCCAATTGAAGTATTATTAAATGTAATAGTCGGGGCGCTTCCTGCACAAGCAACGGCATTGAGAGGTACTAAATCACCATTAAGGAAAGCCTCATTAACATTAATATTATTAATCGGAGAAAGATATACACATCCCTGAGGACTCGTGATTTTTAACTGAATTGTTTTCGCACCACTTGTATTATAAGTAACCGTAGCATTTCCTCCTGAAGCAATATACGAAGTACCATCAAATAACCAAGTATATGTATACCCTGGAACATACGTTAAAGGAGAGAAAGTAATCGGCTCACGTACGCACAATCCAAATGGAATCAGGAAGTTGGTACTAGGTACCGCTGCCAATGTAATAGTCTGCGTAGTAGTACACGTTGGTTTACCAGGTGCAGACATTGTCATTGTAAAGGTATAAGTACCTGGCGCAAGATTATTATAAGTAGCTGTCTGTCCTGTTTGGGTTGGCTGACCCGGACTCGTAAACGTATAAGTAATAGATGACGGATTAATTTCAAATATAGTAGAACTATTGAACAAAGTCACATTGTATCCACTTCCATTACATACTGTACTTACATTGAATTTAGGCTCGTAGTTCTTTCTTACTTCTACTGCTTTGCTGTACCAGCATGTACCATATCTAAGACGTACAAAAACAATATGTGCTCCTGCAAGATTAGTCTGATATACCGGTGAAGCTGTTCCCTGCCCGGAAACTAAAGTAAGTACGCTGTCTGATGACCATTGGATCTCATCAGGAGTTCCGTTATACGTTAAACCTGAAACAGAAATCGTATTACAACCTGACCATGAAGCAGCAAAGTTGATCTGAGGATCTGTATTACAAGTTCCACTGCTTGGGCATAGCTGACTCACATTAATGTTTTGTGAGAAAACCACACAACCATTAATATCTACTGCCTTTACTTTATAGGTTCCAAAAGCACCTGCACCCCCTATGGTGTATGAGTTCGTTGTAGCACCTGGTATGATTCCATTATTTTTATACCATTGCCAAGATACAATATTAGTAAGTCCTGTAGAACTGTTAGCCGTAAGAGTATACGGTGTCATTGTTGTAGGATCACATACTAGAATATTATATACCGGAGAAACCGTAATAATGGTTTCAGGATATATGGTAAAGGTAGCATTTGCTGTTGGCTTATAATTACATCCGTTAGTTCCTGAATACGTTACAGTAACTACCTGAGAAATATTACTTCCTGAGTTATTTGAGATATACCCATTATTCGGGAAACTATAATTTCCAGCTGGATTGAAAACTGTAGTAAATGTCGTTCCGTTAGCAAATGTGAAAGTAACATTTGTAGCCGAAGTAATCGTTCCCTGATTGACAGTGAAAGACAGGTTCGAACCTAAACAAAGTCCTCCTACATTCGTAAAGCTAACTGTTGGAAGCGTTAATAAAGATATTGGAATACTGATATTTTTTGTTACTCCACATTTCACAATTCTTAAGTTCAGTGTAGTGCTGTTTGTTAAAGAAATTTCGTTGAAGTTTACAGTAATATTATTTGTACCCTGCCCACCTACAACACTTCCGAAGTTTGTACTTCCAAACGTCCATTCCATAAAGTCTGGAACAATACCATTCAGATTTGCACTGAAAGTCTGAGTACTACTCGGACAGAAAGGTCCTGGGTTAGGATTAATCGTAATCGTATTAAGATCCAATGGCGTTACATTGAACGAAATTGGAGCCGATAGACAACCTGCATTACTCATCGATTTATTCTGTGCAGACACCGTATATGATGAAGCACCAGCATTAAATATAACCGTTACAGAAGGTCCTGCATTACTACCCTGGATTGTTCCGTTGGTAACACTCCAAACTGGTACCATTCCTGCATCAACAGAGCTGATGGTATACACATAAGGTTTTCCAGGACATACCTTCGTCTCTCCTGAAATAGTTCCTGTAGGCGGCTGTGGAATTGGTAATACCTTGATAATTCTTGAGTTGCTTTCACAACCTCCTCCTTGCTTAACAGCAGTAATAGTATAAGTACCTGCTGTTGTAAAAGGATAAGTAAATGGTCCGGATACCACTCCCGATGTAACAGTAGAACCTCCAGTGGTTACTTTCCAGATAACAGGTACATTAGGTGTAGCTGTAAATGTCTGGCTTGTTCCTGCACAGATTTCATCTGCACCACCGCTTATTGTTACCGGTGTTTCTACTACGATATCAATAGAAGCAGTTCCTTCACATGATAACAAAGTATTGAAATACGTTGCTTCCAGATGATAAGTACCTGGCTGAGTTGCTGAGAAAACAATTTCGTTTCTCTGCTGAGTATTCACCAACTGACCTCCTGCAGGCCCTGATACATTCCAGTTAACTTTAGTGGTAGGCCATTGAGGAATTGAATAGGTATACTGCTTACCAGCACATACCACTTCCTGACCTTTCACTTTTGCATTCTTTAAAATCACAGGGATTTTAATAGTAGTCCATTCAGGGCAAGCACACTCAGACATGTACATTACATATCCAAAACCGTCAAGCGGATCTACCTGATCCCAAATTACTTCAATGTCGTTACCGTTATTAGCAACAATTTGTCCACCGATAACTTTCCATTGTCCTTTATTACATCCATCCTGTGCGTTATACTTCTCTCTGCTTCCTTCGCATACTACAGAAGCACAGTTGATCTGTACAGGATAAGATTTCAGTACCTTAATCTCTTTTTTAAATTTACTCTGACATCCGCACTTATTGGTTACAGTAAGCTGAACCGTATAATTACCAGAAGTCGTGTAGGTGTGAGACGGCTCAAAAGCGGTGGATGTGGAAGTTACTCCATCTCCGAATTGCCAGTAATAATTGACAATATCTGACCCTCCGTTTTGCTCAGAAAGGTTATCAAAATACACCGTTGTATTATTACATACGGTATAATCCAGATTTAACAATTCAAATTTAGCAATAGGTCTGTTGATTTTTTCAATACAGATGGTCTGTGTTTCCACAGTTCCGTCGTTGTAAGTGATCACAGCCTGTAAAGAACCATTACCGGCAGCTCCCCACGTAACATACGCTAAGGTATTCCCGGTTCCGGTAATGGTAGCAGTTCCTCCTGAAACCGACCATTGTACATTAGAAACGTTGGATCCCTGAACCAGATATTTGACAGGGTCTAATGATTTTTCGCAGACCCGGAGGCACTGGGAAGAATTGATGTAGGAACTGGCGATTCCGTTGTCAGGGATCTGACCTTCTTTTTCGCCGCGGAATTCCTGGCATCCGACCTGTTCGGTCCATGTAATTTGAGCTTGTGCTTGTAGTGCCCAGGGCACCAAAAGCCAACATAGCAGGAGCCATCTGAAGACGTGCTGCCTACCAAAATAGGTGTTGTTTTTCATAGTTATTAAAAAAGTGTTATTAATTTTTTGTCAAATTAATAAAAAAAATAATACAAAAATCATTTAATAGTGAAAAAATAACATTCTTTCACAGTTCATACCCAACGATATACACAAATTCCTGCATTTATGTTATTTCACCCATGTATTAGTTATGTGAAAAAATTCAGGAATTCCCCAATTACTGACACTTTAGACAGTTTTTCAACAAATAAAATCCTATATTTTAATCATATTAAAAACCAAAATAATGACCAAGAATTAAATTTGTGTATTTTTTCCTAAAAAAATAAGATTTAGATTAAAATTAATCACATTTAAAACAACAAGAAAAACAGACCATTTTTAAATACTATATTTACTCTTACAACAAGCTTTTATGCGATCTTTATTTTCTGCTTTATAACGAAACACTACAAACATCTATATCTATCACAAAGGAGAATTGCTGACAAGATTAAAATACTTTATCTTTGTTTTTCGAGGCTTATCATAAATATTTTATTTGAAGATCTTCCCTATGAAAAACAACAGCTTTTTATTTTCCGCAAAAGGAATTTTTACCGCAGCTTTTCTATCTTTAAACACCATCGTTTACGCTCAGAAAACAGCAGACATTTCAACTATTTCGGAAAAAACACTCAATACTATTCTGGAGAAAAACAGATCCTATTATACACAAGGCAAAGTGGCAGATTACATTCCTGAACTGGGGAAGATGGATGCTAAAGCAATTGCTTTTTCAGTGGTAGACAAAAATGGCAAAGTATTCAGCACCGGTGATGTAAATAAAAAATTCACCATGCAGAGTATTTCCAAAATTATATCATTAATGGTTGCCGTTAATGAAAAAGGAGAAGCACACATTTTTGACAAAATGGGATATTTCGGTTCCGATAAACCTTTTAATCATTTTTCCAATCTTGAAACTACAGGTAAGCCCCTTAATCCAATGATGAATGCAGGAGCTATCCTTACCACTTCATTAATTTCTGGGGAAGGCGAGAAACCATTCCTTAAAATACTGGACATGGTAAGATACATTACCAAAAATCAAACAATAGATTATAACAAATCTGTTTATGAGTCTGAAAAATCTACTGGACACCGTAACCGTGGGATGTTTTATATCATGAAAAACAGTGGATTGATTTCAGGAAATGAGGATCAGCTGGATAACTATTTCAAACAATGCTCTATTGAGCTTACTGCTGAAGATCTGGCGAAAATAGGATATTTCTTTGCCAACCAATGCGTAAGATTTGATGGTGATTCAATGTATAAAAATACGGACATGGCAAAATTAGTAGAATCACAGATGCTAACGGCTGGAATGTATGAATTCAGTGGTGAATATTCCAGAATGGTAGGACTGCCAAGCAAATCTGGCGTAGGTGGTGGAATTACGGTAAGCGTTCCCGGAAAAATTGGAATCGGGGTATTCAGCCCTGCTCTGGATCAGCATGGAAATTCATTAGCCGGTTACCATATGATCTTAGACCTGGCGAAACAGTATGGATTAAGTATTTTTTAATTTTTGACAACCTATTAATTTACACTTAATAAACAATAGGGGTCTATAATTGATCCCAAACAACCTTTTAAAGGTCAATAATCAGAAAAATCCTTAACGATTAACCTATTCAAAAACAGTAAGTATATCAGATACTTACTGTTTTTTTTATGAATTTCGAAAATATAATTTAATTATTTGTTAAAATTCCTATCTGTTTATTTATCAAAATGATAGATAAAATTCATAAATAATTCAGATTAAATCACAATATATTGATTAATTTTACCTAAATTCACCTATCCGTTTTATCATATTGATAAAGGGTATTCTGACATTTCCGGACCTTATTCATGGTATATTATCTTTTTGTAATATACCCGAAAACAAATCTCCCTTTTTTGAAATATTTTATTTTTTATTCCTATATTTGCTTAACATTTTTTTAACTATAACTATTTATATTTAAAATTACTAAGATTGTATTGTCACGTTTCTAAGAATAAGAAAACAATAAATATACTTTAATAGTATTTGAACAATTGATATTTTTCTATTAAAAAATCATTATCAAATTGCTTTTATGATTGAAGATATATTATAATTTTATTATTTTTATTTCCTCATAACGGGATATCGTCGTTTATACCGATGATATTGATGTTTTGTTATGAGATATCATTAATCATTTCAATACCGTAAATGCTATGAAAAACTTGACTAAAATCAGGCTAATGCCTTTTGAAAAACCGGAAATCACCCTACTATCAAACAATCTATTAAAAAGTAATAGATTATTGAAAAGTTACTACAAAACGAATCAAACCGTTGACGATTTAACAAAAACCAATTTTATTATATCATAACAAAAAAAGCTCTTGCCTTATTACCGAAAGGCACAGCGTTTTGTTATGAAGCTCTTGCTATCATTCAATAATTATCACGCCATGAAAAAACTAACCATTATTGGACTGACGCCTTTTGAAAAACCGGACGTTAACCTTATCCCTAGACTACATCAGGCGGGTGCATTTCCCGTTCTAAGTTTAGGAAATGAGTTGACAGCCGCACAGGAAGCGTTACATCAACTTGACCAGATAGACGTACCATCGTATGGTATTTATTTTTCTAACGACAATTTCACATCTCTTCAAATTTCTGAAAAAGTAAGATTTGCGATCCTTCCATTCGGAATGTCAAACCCTTCCAGCCTGCCTATCGTTTATCAAATAAGCAGTGTGGAAGAAGCCAGACAGGCTGAACAACTGGGAGCAGAAGGAATCATTATAAAAGGAAATGAAGCAGGTGGGCTGGTAGGCTATGAATCTACGTTTATATTATTCCAGCGTGTGATCAAAGAAATCCAGAACATTCCGGTGTGGGTACAGGGAGGAATAGGTCTCCATACCGCAGCGGCGTTTAAAGCATTAGGAGCAACAGGAGTTGTACTGGACAGCCAGCTGGCTCTGTTTCCCGAAAGTTCAGTTCCTAACGAACTGAAAGATGTATGCTCAAAACTGAATGGTACAGAAACTAAGGTGATTGCGAACCATCGCGTATTGGTAAGACCCAACTCACCTGCATTACCTGAAAATGCAACGGCTGAAGATCTGAAACAATACTTTACAGGTCTGGATCTTAGTACATGTTATATCCCGATGGGGCAAGACATTTCGCTGGCAACCGACCTGTATGAAGACTTCAAAACCCTGAAAAAAATGATTTTCGGATTCAAAGAAGCCATGTATGGACATCTGAAGCAGGCAAAAGCTTTGAAGGTCGTTGATAAAGATAACAATATGGCTAAGGAATTGGGTCTGAGCTACCCTATTGCTCAAGGTCCTATGACCCGTGTGAGTGATGTTCCTTCATTTGCCAATGCTGTTGCTGATGCCGGAGCCTTACCTTTTGTTGCGCTGTCCTTATTGAAAGGAGAATCTGCAAAATCTTTGGTGATGGATACCAAAAAACTGGCCGGTGAAAAAACATGGGGCGTAGGGATTCTTGGATTTGCACCGCAAGAATTAAGAGAAGAACAGACCTCTTATATATTAGAAGCGAAACCTCCTGTCGTTTTGATCGCAGGCGGAAGACCCGCTCAGGCTAAAGTGTTTGAAAAAGCAGGAATAAAATCCTTCTTACACGTTCCATCCCCTGCCCTTCTGGATATTTTTCTGAAAGAAGGCGCCAAGAATTTCATTTTTGAAGGACGTGAGTGCGGAGGCCATGTAGGCCCACTCTCAAGCACAGTACTTTGGGAAAAACAAATAGAACGTATCTTAAAAGAAGATCATCCTGAAAACATCAGTGTCTTTTTTGCAGGTGGAATCCATAATGCTTTTTCAACAGCATTTGTTTCTATTATGGCAGCTCCATTAGCTGCAAGAGGAGTAAAAATTGGAGTATTGATGGGAACCGCTTATCTGTATACTCATGAAGCTGTACAGACCGGAGCCATTCAGGAAGAATTCCAGGCACAGGCAATGCAGGCAAAAGATACAGTCCTGTTGGAAACAGCTCCGGGACATGAAACACGTTGTCTCAACACTGCATTCGCCAACCATTTCAGTGCAGAAAAGACAAAGCTTCTTACTGCAGGAATGGATAAAAAACAGGTATGGGAACAACTTGAAAAATTAAATGTAGGCCGTTTACGTATTGCAGCTAAAGGTATAGAACGTCAGGGCGACAAACTTGTCAATATTCCTAAGGATGATCAACTTGACTTAGGAATGTACATGATTGGGCAGGTAGCTACGATGCATAATCGTGTGATCTCCCTTGCAGCTCTTCATCAAAGCATCGTTGACAATTACGAGCATGTTAAGAATGCTGCCTTATCTGAAGAGCCGGTTTCAATGGAAAAACCATTAGACATTGCCATCGTAGGGATGGAATGTATCTTCCCTGGTGCTAAAAATCTTGATGAATACTGGAGAAATATCATTTTAGGAAAAGACAGTGTTACCGAAGTACCGGATGAAAGATGGAATAAAGAATTGTATTACCATCCTGATTCTGACGGACCGGATGTCTCTCACTCCAAATGGGGAGGATTCATTCCTAAAATAGATTTTGATCCATTAGCATTCGGAATTCCGCCACAATCCCTTGCAGCCATTGAACCTACACAATTGTTGACCTTACTGGTAGCAAAACGTGCAATGGAAGATGCCGGATATGGCGAAAAACACATCAACAGAGACAACATTTCTGTAATTATAGGGGCTGAAGGTGGTAATGATCTTGCCAACAGTTATAGTTTCAGAGGATATTATAAGCAGGTTTTCGGAGAGCTTCATGAAGAAGTAAAAGAAGCTTTCCCACATACCACAGAAGATTCATTCCCGGGAATTCTTGCCAATGTAATCGCAGGTAGGATTACGAACCGACTGGATCTTGGCGGTAGAAACTTTACTGTAGATGCGGCTTGTGCTTCTTCTTTAGCAGCTCTTGATCTGGCTTGCCAGGAACTTGTATTGGGCAAATCTGATATGGTTCTTGCAGGAGGTGCAGATTTACATAATGGTATCAATGATTACCTGATGTTCTCCAGCACGCATGCTTTATCCAGAAAAGGAAGATGTGCCACATTTGACAGTGATGCAGACGGTATTGCTCTTGGAGAAGGTATTGCGATTCTGGTATTAAAAAGATATGAAGATGCAGTACGCGATGGTGACCGTATTTATTCAGTCATCAAAGGAGTGGGCGGATCCAGTGATGGAAAAGCTCTTGGGCTTACTGCTCCAAGACAAATAGGCCAGGTAAGAGCACTAGAACGTGCTTATTCCCAAGCTGGGATCAGTGCGGCTTCTGTAGGTTTAGTGGAAGCTCACGGTACAGGAACCGTTGTAGGTGACAAAACAGAATTAAGTGCATTAACTAATTTGTTCAGTCGTTCAGGGGCATTACCTGGACAGACTCATTTAGGTTCTGTGAAAACACAGATCGGACATACCAAGTGTGCGGCAGGATTAGCAGGATTAATTAAAGCTTCCCTTGCTGTATACCATGGTGTAAAACCACCTACCCTTCACCTTCAGCAGCCCAATGCTTATTATAATGCTGAAACCAGTCCATTTGCATTCCATGCAGAAAGTGGATTATGGGGTGAGAAAAACCGTTATGCAGGAATCAGTGCTTTCGGATTTGGAGGAACCAATTTCCATACGGTAATTGCGAATCATCCTAAGCAGGATAATTCAATTGTCATGCAGTCATGGCCTTCAGAATTATTTGTTTTCCGCGGAGACACTTATGAAGAGGCGAAAGGACAATCAGGTCAGATTAAAGCTTTACTAGAAATTAATGATGGTATTCCATTAAAAGATATCGCTTACAGTTTAAGCATCAGTTCAGAAAAGCCAATCCAGTTCAGTATTGTTGCTGATACCGCTGAGGACCTCATGATGAAGCTCGAACTAGTCCTGCTAGGGATTGAGACAAAAGATACCTTTACAGTCAATAAAAAAGAAGGTAAAGTAGCTTTCACATTCCCTGGACAAGGTAGCCAGAGAATCAATATGGCTCGTGATCTATTCGTAGTCTTCCCGGCTATGCGTAAGATTATCGATGATTATCCTGAGCTTGAAAAAGTAGTTTTCCCGGTTAAAACCTTTAATGAAGCTGATTTAAAACAGCAAAAAGAAACCATTAAAGACACTCGTTTAGCACAACCGCTTTTAGGAATTGTTGATCTTGCATTAGCTAAGTTCCTAGAATCATTAGGGATTGTTCCGGATATGCTGGCAGGTCACAGCTATGGTGAAATACCGGCTTTATGTTTTGCGGGTGTATTTGGAGAAGATAAACTGGTTGATCTAAGTGTTAAAAGAGCTCAATCTATTTTAGATTCAGTAGAAGGTGGAGATCCAGGTTCAATGCTGGCAGCAAGTGCTACCCCGGAACGTTTACAACCGATCATTGCTAAAGTGGAAGGATGTTATCCTGTGAATTTCAACGCTCCTACTCAGTGTGTTATTGCAGGAAGTACTGAAGCAATCAACAAATTACTGGAAGTACTGAAGCAAGAAGGTATTTCAGCAAAAAAACTGGAAGTGGCCTGTGCATTCCACAGCCCATTACTGGCAAAATCCAAAGGTTTATATGCTGAGGTATTACAAGATGTTCCTTTTGGAGAAATGCAAATTCCTGTTTACTCAAATACTACAGCAGAAGTATATCCTACGAATCCATCAGAAATAAAAGAAAGACTTACCGATCATTTGGTACAGCCTGTAAAATTCGTAGAAGAGCTTCAGGCAATGTACAACGACGGTGCAAGAATATTCATCGAAGTAGGACCTGGAAAAGTGCTTACAGGATTGACCAAATCTTGTTTAGAAAAAGATCAGCTTACCCTATATGTTGAAGACAACAGCCGAAATAAGTTTACCCATCTCCTTTGCATGCTTGCCCAATATTTAGGGACAGGACGCAGTTTCAATATTGATAAACTTTTTGACGGCCGAAGCGTTAAGGTTATTGATCTTAACCAGCCTGAGCTTTATAAGAAAAGCCCTGCCATCTGGCGTGTTAACGGGCAGACTGCCCACCCAACCACTGGTAATCTGCCATCTAATGGTGCATTACCACTCACAAACCCTATTCCCATGAACAATTTTACGACTCATAACCAGCCCCCTGCAGTGGAAGCGCAATCTACCGCTGAACGTATGCTGCAGGAATATTTAAACAGCATGAAACTAATGATACAGGCACAGCGTGATGTGATGCTTTCCTTTATGGGACAGAATCCTCAGGCATTCCCTGCTCCTGTATATACTTCTCCGGTTGCGGCACCTGCTCATCAGCAAATGTCTGCTATTCCGGTTCAGCCTGTTCATCAAGAAAAACCAGTAGCCGTTGCTGCTGTGAAACAAGCTCCATCAAGAGATATCAAATCCTTATTACTACAGGTAGTGAGCGATAAAACAGGATATCCTCAGGAAATGCTGGGTATGGAAATGGACCTTGAAGCTGACTTAAGTATTGACTCCATTAAAAGAGTGGAGATCATCGGAACACTTCGTAACGAACTCGGAACTTTGGGTAACGGAAATACCAGTGAAGATACCGTCATGGAACAGTTGGCAGGAATCAAAACATTAAGTGGCTTGGTTTCATGGCTTACTGAATTCTCTGGGGCAGATAAAACAGCTACTCCCGAAAGTAATGGTTCAGCAGCTGAGTCTAACACATCAAAACCACAAGCTCAATCTACCTTATCACTTGAAGATCTTCAAAATGCTATTCTGAATATCGTAAGTGAAAAAACAGGCTACCCGAAAGAAATGTTAGGGCTAGACTTAGATTTGGAAGCAGATCTTAGTATTGATTCTATTAAGCGTATGGAAATCATTGGTGATCTTAAAACCAAAATTGGTTTTGGTCAAAACCTTGAGCAGGCTGATGATGTAATGGAAAAATTAGCGGCTATTAAAACACTTCGTGGTTTGGCAAGCTGGATCAGCGAAATGAGCGGTGAAACTCCTGAAGTTAAAAATGAAATAAAGGAAACAGCCACTCCTGAAACTACCAATAATGTATTGTCACGTCTTCGTTTCGATATCACTCCAACCGATGCTTCTTTGGTACAAAACACTGAAGTTCTGCAGGGGAAACGTTTCGCCATCACACAAGATGACAGCAAACAAACCTCAGCGATTAAAAGCGAATTGGAAAAACATGGAGCTATCGTAGAATTGGTAGATACAGAAAAAGATCTTTCAAACGTTGACGGATTAATCATGCTAGACCTATTCTCGGCAACTGATAAACCAAGCATTATCGATCATGTTGACTTGATTAAAAAACTGGATTTTGATAAAGTAAAATGGGTGTATTTAATCTCAGATATTCCTGCACATCTTCAGGAAATCGCTGATGCAAGTGTATTACGCCATCACCAGGGATATCCGGGACTTTTCAAAAGTTTGGCAAGAGAATTTGATAATACCACCTGCAGACTCATCAGCCTAAGCACTCCTCAGGAAGTAGATCAGATTGCTGAAATCACTTTAAAAGAGATCCTTACCAACGATAAACCTGCTGAAGTTATTTATAAAAACGACCAGCGACATAGAGTAGACATCATTCCTTCCCCATTGTCAACAAGTCTGAGTGAAGCTCATATTCAATTAGATCAAAAATCTGTGGTATTGGTATTGGGAGGTGCACAGGGAATCACTGCTGAATTGGCAAAACACATGTCTCAGGCGTATCCTTGTACCTATATTCTCGTGGGAAGATCCGCTGACCCTAGAAATGAAGCATCTACTCTGAAGGAATTTGAAGGGATGAAAACCAAGGAAGAAATAAGAAGTTTCCTTATCAAGTCCGGAAAATTCACTTCTCCTGCAGAAATAGAAAAAGAAACGACAAGAGTTTTCAAAAACAATCAGATCCTACGCACGATCCGTGATATGGAAGAACTTGGAAACACCATTATTTATCAATCATTAGACCTTTGTGATGAAGAAGGTTTAGGCAACCTGATTAGCAGTATTTACGAAAAATATGACCGTCTGGACGGAGTTATCCATGGAGCAGGTCTTTTAGAGGATAAATTATTCAAACAAAAGACGACAAGTTCTTTCGGACGTGTATTCGACACCAAAGTGAAACCACTTCGTGTATTGGCTGAACAGCTTCGCTCAGACTGCCAGTTTGTAGTTCTGTTCTCAAGTATTGCTTCCGTATACGGCAACAAAGGCCAGACAGATTATGCCGCTGCAAACAGTGTACTGGATGATTACGCGAATGCTTTAAACAAAAGATTAAAAGGAAAAGTAATCTCTATCAACTGGGGACCTTGGAAAGGAGCCGGAATGGTTTCTTCCACCCTTGAATCCGAATACGAGCGTAGAGGTATTTCCATGATTCCATTGGATGAAGGGAAAGAAATCTTCCTTAATGAGATAAAATACGGAACTGAAAGCCAGGTGCTGATCATGTCAGGAAATAATTGGTAAAACTCTGTATAAACTAAAGTATGAAAAAAACAGATGTTGCTGTAATTGGTCTATCCTGTGTCTTTCCCGGGGCACAGGATGCCAACACTTTTTGGCAGAATATTGTCAATAAAGTCGATTCTACCGAGCTGGCTCCGGCTGATCGGATAGATCCGGTTCATTTCAGTGATGCTACAAGTCCCGTTGACCGTTTTTACTGTCAGCGTGGAGGATTTATCCCTGATTATACATTCGATCCTACAGCATTTGGTATTTTACCATTGGCTGTTCAGGGAACGGAACCTGACCATTTGCTTACCCTTGATCTGGTACAGAAGGCGCTGGAAGATGCAGGGGTATTTCAAAAGAATACTTCCCTTGAAAAAACAGGAATCATCATTGGTAAAGGAAACTATACAGGTCCTGGCGCTACCCGTGCTATCGAAATTGTAAGAACCGGAGAACAGATCTCCTCATTATTACAGGAATTGCTGCCTCAGGTTTCTTCTGCAGATATTGAAAAAGTAAAACACGCTTTTCAGGAACGCAAAGGACGTTTCGCAGCAGATACGGCTATGGGATTAATCCCTAATCTTGTTGCTTCATTGGTAGCCAACCGCTTCGATTTAGGAGGCGTTGCTTTTACCGTGGATGCTGCTTGTGCCAGTGCTTTAATCGCTGTAGACCATGCCGTACAGGAACTTCAGAGAGGACGTTCCGATATCATGATCGCAGGAGGGGTACACACTGGACAGAATGCTGCTTTCTGGAGTATTTTTGCCCAGTTGGGAGCCATGTCTCATCAGCAGCAGATCAAACCGTTCAGCATGGATGCTGACGGCCTATTGATCGGTGAAGGGTGTGGTTTCGTCGTGTTAAAACGACTGGAAGATGCCGTTCGGGATCAGGATAAAATCTATGCTGTGATCAAAGGGGTGGGCGTCAGCAGCGATGGTAATGGAACCAGCGTGATGAGCCCTTCCGTAAAAGGTCAGCTGAAAGCCTTAGAACAGGCCTGGATCAATGCTGATTTAGATAAAAATAAAGTGGGATATCTTGAGGCTCATGGCACAGGAACACCCCTTGGAGATAAAACAGAACTTCAGACCTTAGCTCAGTTCTTCGGAAAAGAAGAAGCGGCTCCGGCAGCGGGTATCGGATCTGTAAAGTCCAATATCGGGCATGCTATGCCAGCTGCAGGAATTGCAGGATTGATTAAAACCTGTTTAGCATTACATCACGATACTTTACCCCCAACCCTATACTGTGAAAATCCAACTTCGGATATGCAGAATACAAGGTTTGAGCCGGTACAGGAAGCCAAAAACTGGTCAAAAACAGGACTTCCAAAAGTAGCGGCAGTGAATGCTTTCGGATTCGGAGGAATCAATGCACACGTTGTTTTGGAAGGCTATGATATGCCGAAAAAAGATCATGTATTGATATTGGCAAGACCTACCCACGAAGAATTGCTTTCAGCATTACAAAATAATGAAACGACCATTGGTGAAGGAGATTTCAGGGTTGTGATATTCGATCCTACCCCTGCAAGAGTAGAAAAAGCGATTAAAATTGTTTCCAAAAACCTTACTTGGAAAAACAAACAGGATATCTGGTATACCTCTACCCCATTATTAAAAGATGGCGGAAAAGTAGCCTTTGTATTTCCTGGTTTAGATGGTCTTGCAAAAGGTGAAGTAGATAGTGTGAGTCGTTATTTTGGACTGACAGCTCCTATCGAAACAGAAGGTGAAGGTCTTTTAACCGATGCTTTAAACATCTTCAACAACTGCAGTATCCTTGATAATTCATTAAAAAAACTGGGAATTATTCCTGATATGAATGCAGGACACAGTTTAGGAGAATGGCTGGCAGGTTACTCTTCAGAATTAGCGGAAGCCAATTCTGTAAAAGCCTTAATTGATGTGCTGAATCCTGAAACTTTTGAATTAAAAGATTCAAAATTCATCGCCATAGGAGCCGGAATTGATGTCATAAAACCTTTTATTGCTGAAATTTCAAATCTTTATGTTTCCAATGACAACTGCCCTAATCAGGTGATTCTTTGCGGAAGCAATGCTGCTTTGGATGAATTGGTTCCTTTGTTAAAAGCAAATCAGATCTTCCATCAGGTATTGCCGTTCCAATCCGGATTTCACTCTCCATTTATCGCAGATAAGCTGGATGTGATCCTTGCAGGAATGGAAAAAGCACAGTTCCAGCAGACAAAAATACCATTGTGGTCTGCTACCACATTAGAACCTTATCCTGCAGATCAGGCAGCGATCAGAAAACTGAGTGCCGAGCATTTGGTTCAGCCTGTTCGTTTCCGTGAACTGATAGATAGATTATACGAAGAAGGCGCCAGAGTGTTCATTCAGGTGGGTACCGGAGGGCTGATCGGATTTATTGATGATACCTTAAAAGGAAAAGCCTTCAGTACAATTGCTTCCAGCGTTCCTACCCGTTCTGCATTAGCACAATTACAGCGTGTTGTAGCTTCATTATTTGTAGAAGGAAAAACGATTGCCCTTGACTTTCTGGAGATTCAGAATCATACGAAAAGAGCATCAGGAAAAGGCATTAAACTGGAGTTAGGTTCTCCTATTATCCGTAATTTTAAAGAAGTGAAAGCGATGGCTCAATCATTTGATACGCCAAAACAATATACCGCAACTGCTTCAGCAATTGCCACAAAAAGCGGTCATCCGCTGGTACAGGCATTCCAGGACAATGTTACCGATATGATCCGTATGCAGGAAGAAGTACTCACTTTATTCCAAAACCGTCCGGAAATTACAATACAAAGACCTGCACCTGTAACCCATTCAGCTCCAAAACCAGTAAGAAGCACAACCTTCTCAAAAGACTTATACGTCACACTGGAAAGTCATCCTTACCTGATCGATCACAGCTTATTGAGACAGCCTAAAGGATGGGCTCATGTAGCCGATATGGAACCGGTCATTCCAATGACCATGATATTCGAACAACTGGCAGAAATTGCAGAAGCTGAAATTCCGGGAACATTGGTACATAAAATCATGAATGTAAGTGTATTCCAATGGATGAATGTAGCCAAACCTTTCGAAAAAACCGTAAAAGGAGAATGGCGTGGTACCAACCATGCTTACCTGGATATTGAAAACTTTGCGAATGCAGAAGTAATCTTAAAGACCTCTCCAGTTCCAACACCCACTTTCAATCTTTCCATCGGTAATCTTTTACCTATCGAAAGAACCCCTGAAGAAATCTATGACATGCACATGTTCCATGGAGATAAGTACCAGGGAATTACTGAAATTTCAGCCGTTGGAGACAAAGGAATCGTAGGAAAAATCAAAGGAAACGGCGGAAAAGGCTCTTTACTGGACAATGCAGGACAGCTATTCGGGCTTTGGCTTCAGCTTACTTTGGTGAAAGATCGTATTGCATTCCCTGTAAAAATCAGAGATATTGAATTCTTTGGAGACATGCATGATCAGGAAGGTGTTTTTGAATGCACCTGTATGCTGACCGAGCTTAATGATGAATTTGCCATCGCAGATATCATCCTGAAAAGAGACGGAAAAGTATGGTGCGCGATTACCGGATGGCAGAACAGAAGACTGGAGATTGATGCTCCCTTATGGAATGTTTCCATGTCACCGCTGCACAACCGTCTTTCGGAGGAGATTGCTCCTGAAGTATTCTTTTTCCACCAGGCGTATACCAGAGTCGCTTCATGGGATTTTATCCTTAAAAGATATTTCAACCAAACGGAAAAACAGCATCACCAGCAGCTATTACCCAACAAGAAGAAAAACTGGATGGTAAGCCGTGTAGCGGTGAAAGATGCCGTAAGAAACCTTCTTCGTCAGGAAAAAAATCATGCCTGCTTCCCGATTACTTTTGAAATCCGTTCCGATGAAGTGGGGAAACCTTACCTCATCAGTGATTTTACAGAAGACATCCATATTTCTTTAGCTCACAAAGGAAAAGAAGCCGTAGGGATCGCCAGATATGGAAAATCTGTAGGAATCGATATGGAACTGATGGAAGAACGCAGCTCAGGATTCTACGACATGGTATTTACCGACAAAGAATTAGCCTTATTAAAAGACAGAGATCAGGCAGAATGGACCACCCGTTTCTGGGTAGCAAAAGAAGCTTACGGAAAATTCATGGGAACAGGACTGAAAGGAAACCCTAAAGCCTTCGAAGTCGAAGTGATAAAAGACGATCACTTGTGGATCAACAACATTGAAATCAAAACTATTAAACATAAAAATTATATTATCGGATGGACACTGTAAACGCAACATTAAAAATGAACCACGAAGAACTTTTTACTTTATTAAAAGGTTTTATTACTGAAGTGATAGGTGCTGAATTTGTAGAAGAGATGGATATTACTCCTGAAAGTTCATTTACCAAAGATCTTGAAATGGACAGCATCGAGATTGTCTCTTTCTCCGAAAAGATCAAGGCGCATTTTGGCGATCAGATCGACTTTACAGGTTGGTTATCATCTATGGATCTTGACCAGCTGATCAATCTTGACCTTAGTATGATCATCAATTATATCTACGAATGCCAATAATCACTGTCAATAACAGACAAGTTCATATACAGGAACTCAACAAAGGAGCCGAACAAACCGTGGTACTCATCCACGGTATGTTCAGTAACCTGTCCATTTATTATTTTAATATTGCCCCTGTGCTGGCAAAGCATTTCCATGTGGTGATGTACGATCTGAAAAGCCACGGTATGAGTGAACGCTTTTTGGATGGGTACGACCTTGACAATATGTCATCCGATCTGATGGGTTTAATAGATTACCTTCAACTGGAAAAAGTACACCTTGTCGGCTATAGCTTCGGAGGTCTTATCGCATTAAAAACAGCATTAGAATATCCTGACCGCGTGAATCAGCTCGTGGTGATGGAAGCTCCGGATCCTCAGGACGAAAAAGCCCGTAACATCATTGATGAATACAGCAAAGAATTCCTTGAGCATTATGTAGCCAATTTTACAGATACCACCAAAGTACAGATGGGCAAAAGACAAATGGAAAAGAACCATCGTATGTATGAATTTCTGTTTAATCAGACCAGCATAAAAGCGGATATGATCAGGGAAAAACATTTTCTTGATGAAGCTAATTTCAATGGATTGACAGCTTCCACTTTATTGCTTTATGGCGCTGATTCCAACTGCAGGCCTACCGGTGAGTGGCTGCAGTCTCAAATCAGCCAGTCTGAACTTGAATTAATCCCAGGGGATCACAATATTCCTATCCAGGAACCTCAGCTCATTGCTGAAACGATCTCTCAATTTTTATCTAAAATTTTAACACAAAACCATGGCTAAATTTGCATTTATAGTTCCACCATTGACAGGACATGTCAACCCTACCCTAAGCATCGGTGCTACTCTGCTGGAAAGAGGACATGAAGTAGCCTGGATCAGCCTTGACCCGACTTTAGAGGCTAAACTTCCCGAGGGGGGAAAATTATTACTGATCCAATACGATCAGACCGACGAAGAAAAGAAAGAAAGTGAACAATATCTGGATATTATTTCCAAAAAAGTAGTGTACGGCATAGACAGCGTTAAGTTCCTTTATGAAGAGGTTCTTATCCCGCTGAACAGACATTGCTATAAAGGTGTTGTTTCTTTATTAAAAACATATCAACCTGATTTGATTATCGGAGACCATCAGTTGTTTGCAGCCCCGGTTGCAGCGAAAGCTCTTGGAATTCCTTATGCCACTTCCGTTACTGCTCCGGCTGCGATTAAAATCATGAATGAGCTGCCAAAAGTACATGAATGGGAAGTAAATCAAATTGTGGCACTACAAAAAGAATTAGGAGTCAATGAAGAACGCTCCCTGGCGACTTCAGATCTGCTGACTCTTGTTTTAACCTCCAATTATTTCTTTGGGGAAATGGAGGATCTGCCTTCTCAATACCAATTCACAGGTCCGGTTCTTACCGAAAGACGTATCTCATGTGAATTCGATTGGGAAAAATTAAAAAGCAAAAACAATAAAAAGATCCTGGTAAGTATTGGCACTACCTTCGATCACGATCATAAAAAAGCATTTTTCCAAAAGGTAATTGATGCCTTTAAAGATGAAGATTTAACCGTTGTTCTCGTTTCCGATCCACAGCTTTTTGAGCAATGGCCGGACAACTTTATGGTCTATCAGCAGGTTCCACAATTGGATCTGTTACCTCATCTAGACGGTGTGGTTTGCCATGGCGGTCACAATACCGTTTCTGAAACATTATCACACGGTATTCCTTTGGTAGTGATCCCGATTGCGTATGACCAATCCCATGTAGCGGGACGTGTTGTGCGTACAGAAGCGGGTGAACGTCTTAATTTTAACCGATTTAAAGGAAATCACCTGAGAGAAGCTGTACAGCAAATTCTGAATAATCCTAGCTACAAAGAAGCGGCTCAGAAAGTGGGACAGTCTTTTGTGGAAGCCGGAGGTTCAGCTACTGCAGCCAATTTATTGGAACAAGCGATATTGAAAGCTTCAAAACCTGAAAAACCCTCTAAGTTTTTATTCGTTATCCCTCCATTTTTCGGACATGTAAGCCCTACATTAAGTGTGGGAGCAAGTCTGATTGCCCGTGGTCATGAAGTAAAATGGTTCGGAATTACGCCTTTAGACAGCAAACATATTCCGGAGGGAGGATCTTATTTCTATCCTGAAGAAGATCTTGTTCCGTATCAGGAGGAAATTGCCCGTATTTTAAAAAGACAGGATGACGGACCAGCGTGCTCAGGACCTGAAGTGATGAAACTCGCATTAGAAGAAACGTATGTTCCTTTTGCAAAAATGATGATGCCGGGATTAACCAGACTGACAGAAAGCTGGATGCCTGATGTGATCGTGAATGACTGTATCACTTTCGGAGGGGCTCTTTTCGCTCATAAAAACAATATTCCTTGTGTAACCACTACTCCAGTACCACCAGATGTCATGGGAGATACGGAAAAAAGTGCTCCTAAAATCTGGGAATGGCAGCAAAACCTGATCAAAGACTTACAAAAAGAAGTAGGCATCCATGAAGAAGGTATTTACATCCATTCTCATAAACTGAATATGGTGTTTACTTCGCAGGCATTTGCAGGTTTTGAAACGGTTCCTTCTCATATGAAATTTGTAGGTCCTGTAAAAGGCCGTCCGAACGACGCCCCATTTGACTGGGATAAACTGAATGCCTCTACCACTCAAAAGATCTTTGTATCATTGGGAACACTATTGGTAGATATCAGAAAGGCATTCTTTGAAAAGATTATCGCAGCATTTAAGGACCAGCCTGTAACCGTGATTGCCGCTACTCCACCGGAAATCTTTGAAGAGTGGCCGGACAATTTTATTGTGAACAGCTTCGTCCCTCAATCTGCGGTGATGCAGCAAATGGATATGGTAATTTGCCACGGTGGTTTCAATACCGTTAATGATACTTTCCGTAATGGTTTACCGATGCTGATCACTCCCATCGCGTATGATCATTTCCATATTGCAAAACTGATTGAGCAGGCAGGCTGCGGAATCAGCATCCGATACAAAAGACTGCGTGTAGATGCGCTTCGTGAAACGGTTTTTGAATTGTTGGAAAATCCTAAATACAGAGCCGCCGCTCAGGAAGTCCGCAATACATTTACCCTTGCCGGAGGAAATGACAAAGCAGTAGAACTGTTAGAAAATTTTGTACACGAACATTCAACACTAGCTTCAGTGTAGCCTATGAATCAAACAATAAAAAGAAGATTGCTATTTGGAGAACGTATGTTATTAGGGGATGGAACAGAACCTTTTAACGCGGTCATTCCGTTCAGACTGAGAGGTACCTTTACATTAAAAGATATCCAGCAGGCTTTGGCCCGGATCCAAAATAAACACCCATGGCTGAAAGCATTAATCAGCCATGATGAAAAAAATATTCCTTGGTTTAATGTTCCTGAAAAACCTATTTCTATTCCTGTAAGAATTATCACCAGGCAAAGTGAAGATCAGTGGCAGGAAGAATCCAGGAAAGAATGGAACACCACCTTTAATTACGAAAAACTACCACTGATCCGGTTTATTTGGATCAAAGGAGAAGACGTTTCAGACATGCTGTTTGCGTTCCACCATTGTCTTTGCGATGGTGGTTCTGCAATGGCCTTTTTAAAAGAATTTCTCATCGTACTGGACAATCCGGCTGCCAATATCGGGATAGAAAACCCAATCTTAGGCATCGAAGATGTAGTTCCGGCCCATATTCTGAACAGCCGCAGACAGAAACTGAAAGCCAGATTTATCGGAAGACTGGCAGCTACTGCCATCAAATGGCTTCCGGTAAACAAAAAACCTGTTGAAAGACAGAATGACTATCTGATCCATGGAAAGCTGGATGAAAAGACAAGTCAGGAAGTAATCGCTTATTGCAAATCCCAGGAAATTACCGTCAATACATTTTTGAGTGTAACACTATTGCATGCATTTAAAAAAGTGAGGGGTAAAAAGTCCTTCAACAAAGTTTCCTGTCCGGTAGACATCAGACGTTTTGCCAAGCAGGTTAAAGAAGATCATATCTTCGCTTTCGGGCTGATGATCGTGATTTCTTATGATGAAAAGCTAAGCTTTACAGAGAATCTCCGTGCAATGCAGAAATCTGTTGAACAAAAGGCCTCAAAACTGGATCCGTATATCACTATGATGGTGATGGAATCTGGGCATGATGCACTGAAAAGTTTCACCAGGCTGTTAAAGAACGGAAAATCATCCAACGACTGTATGTTTTCTAATCTGGGACCTCTTCAGATTCCCCATGAGTATAAAGAGTTTACCGTAGAAACGATCTTCAGTCCATCGGTAATTGGTCCGTTGGGAAATACCACTACTCTGGTGGTTTCTACCTTCCGTGGAAGAATGGATTTTTCAATCATGGGAAGCGAAGGCTATTTACCTTATACTGAAGTAACAGCCATCCGTGATGAGGTTCTGAGGACGATTTATTCACAAGTTAAAAAGACAGCAGTATCATGATCAAAAGACCTTTAATGATGGTGGAAAGGATCATGTATGTAGATCCTGAAACGCCTTTAAACTGTGTTTATACCGCAAAAATAAACGGACAGATTTCTGAGGAAACTTTTAAAATAGCCTTAGTTAAAATCCAGCAGAAACATCCGATGCTGAGAGCAACTATTGAACACAAAAGCGGACGTTATCCTCTTTTTGTAGGGCAAAAGGATATTGAACCTATTCCACTCCGTATTGTGGAAAGGAAAACAGACGAAGATTGGTTTAAAGAATCTGAAAACGGATGGTTTAAGCTGTTTGAAGAGTCCAAAAAACCATTGGTCGAAGTGGTGTGGATAAAGGGACAGGATGCTTCCGAGATCCTTTGGATCATTCCTCATTGCATTTCCGACGGGACAACCGGAGTGACCTTAATGCGCGAACTTCTTGCTTTGCTGGATAATCCTTATTCACCCTTAATTCCTTATATTGCTTTTGAATCTGTGAATGATTTCTTGCCTTCGGATTTTAATACAGGAATTAAAAAATATAAGGCCAGCCTCTATTTGCTGTTCGCAAGGATATTCTTTTCTATCCAGCGAAAAAGTAAAAAGAGAAATCTTGGGGAAAACTACGCCATTCACTGGAAAATGACTCCTGAAGATACAAAGTTTATCACTGAAAAATGTAAAGCCAACGGAATTTCCGTACATGCTTTGCTGTGTTCTTCTGTAATGCAAGCTTTCCGGGATGTTCAGGGAGACCGTGCCAAAGGTAAGGTGATCAGCCCTGTAGATGTGCGCCACTTTATTCCGGAAATCAAAGAAGATCATTTATTTGCTTTTGCCCCAACGGTAGAGCTTTCCATAAAAAAAGACAGCAAGGACATTCTGAACAATGCCAAGCAGATCAAAAAAGACCTTACGGAGAAAATCAACAAGATGGAAGCCCGCGAACTCCTGTGGATGGGTGAACATATGCACCCCATTGTGGACCGCATGATCAATATGCTGAAATCCAGCGAAGGCGGGCATGATGTGACCTTATCCAATATGGGAAAGGTAAATATCCCGAATGATTATAAGAACTTCAAACTGGAAACGGTGATCAGTCCTACCGTAGCTTTTCCATGGCTGAACTCGAACACTTTAGTAACCAGTACATATAACCAGCAAATGGACTTCACCTTCATGTCCAATGAAAATTTTCTTCCCAAAGAGGAAGCCCATCTGATAAAAGATAAAGCCATCGAGCTATTGACCACCTCTCTATGAAATTTAAAATAAAGCCTCCAAAGCCAAAACCCATCAAGAAAACCACCCTCAAACGCTTTCTCATCAAGCGTACGATTTATTATGTCCTTCCGAATGTATTTTTTAATTTCATTATCGCCTATGCCAGCTTTAAGGAATTAGGCTATACCCATTTCTTTTCAGGAACCCAAAACCTGGCCCGTCTTACCCTTCCGATGGCTATTTTCCTCCCGGTAGTCCTTACCATTGATATCCTCAAAAGAGTAACAGATGCCGCCAGCCAGGAAGCCATAGAGTTTACCGTAGACGAACAGCTGAATATTAAAAAATTGATGACCAAGCTAAGCATCCTACACGGTCTGATTACAGGTTCATTAGTACTCTCCCTACTCTTTATAGGGCAGTATAATTTCTCAAAAGATTATAAGCTGGATGCTACAGCAATGGCTGTGGTAGTGGGAATACTGGCGGGAATTTTGTCTGTGATTTTTGTGTATCTGCCAGTGTGGAGATTGAGGAGGTGGATGTGTAAACGAACACAGACTGTTGTTGTAGACTTAAATCAATAGTATATCAAGGATTTGAAACTTTCATTAACATCACATAAAATTCAAAAGTCCAAATGTTAGAGCATTTGGACTTTTAAATTTATTTATTGAGTGGTTCTTCTTTCTGAATATCTGTATAATCCGAATCAGTATTTTCATGAAATATAACAAGCAAACCTAATAAATCAAAAATTATAATTATTGAGATTATGATTCTTTTCAGCCAGCTATCATCATTATAATTTTCAAATGCTAATCTCACATAGCTGTCTTCTAAACTAACAGCTAAAATAAGCAACAGAATAGTGGCAAAGCAAAGATATTTTTGATTCTTCAGACTAGTGTTTTCATTTTTACTGTCTTTATAATAATTATACATTGTCTGATTATTAGTCCTAACAGCCTTGTTAAGTATCTCTGAATACCTATAGTTCCCTTTCTGAAAATCAATATTATTATCTTTAATGAAAACATTTGGCATAGCGAGTCTTACCAAGCCAAGTGATTTATAAATAATTAAAGAGGTAAGAATGAACAGAGTATGAAAAATAAAAATCATAATAATATCACTAATCTGTATTACAGAAAAGATTTCTTCCAATGATTTTTTCAAAAAAAATACACCTACAATATCAGCTGATAAAAACCAGCTCGTCAACAGAAGTAACCAATAAAATAGTTTACTGAAATCATTAAAAAAGTTATATAGCCCGTTTATCATATTAATTGTTTTTAAAAAATTACTTTTAAGATTAATAAGTTTATAAATAAACAAATATAATATCTAACCTATATTTTTTATTACGGAAACCCATAGCAAAACAAAAAATAGAAGAAAAAATAAAAAAGTATATATGGTCAATTTTTATCGAATATTATGAATTTTATATTCTCAGAACTTAAGACATTCTCCTTTTTCTCCATTTCCTTCTTTACACGCTCTTTTTTTCTTCAAAAAATAATAAAAACATAACTCATTTATACTATTTGAATTATCTAATGAACGTCTCCTGAAAAATTCACTTCATATTGATTTTCTATCACTATACTTATTATATTTGAAGTAATTCTTTGTGACCACACAAACGCCTCAGTAAACACCTATACAATCAGCCTTAATAAAACCTGAAGCAATTCAACTTTTTCTCAAAGAGCACGTGAAAGCGTGCTTTTTTTATACTAAATGTAGAATTTTATTAGCTATTGTATGTCAATAAAGAAAGTGGATATACTCAAAAAACACAACCTTTTTCAAAAGACATTATCGGTTTTTGTGGTATTTAATTTAGTATGTTTTTGTAATTTAGGCACCTTAATTAAAATAATAAAACTAGACCTTTAAAATTTAAATGGACAACAACACTTTGATAACAGGAAAAAAATATATAAAAGATATATTTAGCCCTGAACAGTTCTATAATATTCCCGAATATCAACGCCCTTATGTTTGGGGAATAGATCAAATCGAAAATTTTTTAGATGATATAACAAATGCACTGGAAAGTAATAAGGAGAAGGAGTATTTTTTAGGTTGTATGATCTGGAATACACGTGAAAATATTTCTAATGACATAAAATACAAATTTCAAGATATCCTGGATGGGCAACAACGTTTTTTAACACTTTTCTTATTACATGCTTCTCTACGTAATCTATCCCAAAATGCTGATCTTAAAAAAAATGTTCAAAATAGATTAATACAAGAAGCTGATGAATTCAACAATGTTCCTGCAAGAAATAGAATAGAGTTTGACATCAGGGATGATAAAGAATTTATTGATAATTATATCATTACTGAAGTTGAGCTTAGTGTTTCTCAATTGGAACAAATTTCAAACAATCATGAAAATAGCACTTCTGTAAGAAATTTGGCCAATGGATTAAGTATTATCTTGAACTGGTTCAATAATAAGGAAAAAGAAAACCAGGAAGAATTTCAAACATTTCTCAACGAATTTTATAAATACTTATCAACAAAAGTCTTAGCTCTTTATTTAGCCACACCAAATAATCTTGACGATGCATATAACCTCTTTACTGTGTTAAATAGTAGAGGGTTACAATTACAAGTTAGTGATATTTTAAGAGCTCAAAATCTTAGGGTCATTGCAAATGATAAAATAAGACGCGAATATGCAAACAAATGGTCTGATTTCGAAAATAAAATAAACTTACCTTATAAATCCTTTGATGAGTTTTTATGGGCTGTCGTTTTTGTTAAAATGAAATATAGAAGTGATGATAATCAAAGTTTAACAAAAGCTTTTGATTATATGTTCAAAAAGGGGATCATCACAAAAGGGGCAGAAACATTAGATTTAATTGAAAAATATATTAAACACTTTATTGCATTAAATAATTCCAGTATAAGTACAAAAGAATCTGCAAACTTATTTTCTAATATAAATTTTATTCTTTCCAGTGTATATGGTTCACAATATTTAACACCTTTAATGCATTTTAGAGAAATTTTTGGAGACAATAACATTATCGAATTTTTGATTAAAATTGATAATCTGTATTCTTTAAGTTGGCTTTTAGGTAGAAGGCAATCAATGACCAGAACATTCAATATTCTTAAAAAAATAGACTTTTACGGAGATAAAGTTCGTAATAAGGAAATAACTACTGAAGAAGGGAGTGTTTTAATGATTAATGATAATTGTTTAAAGTATGATTATTTTGACGAAAATATAAGCTCAGAAAAGCCTTTGGATATTAATGATCTGGAAGTAAGTCTCAAAAATGATAAATGGGGAGGGTTTAGTGGAACCAAAGTTAACAAAACCAGATACATTTTATTAAAATTAGATTTGCTAATGGGTAACAAAAATAATCAACTTCAATACAATAAGAACTCATCAAGTATAGAACACTTATTACCTCAAAAAATTGAAAACACATTATGGTCGATAGATTCTGATTTTCATAAAGAGTGGCTTCACAAAATTGGTAATCTAGTTTTGATCGATAGAAATAAGAATTCATCATTAAGCAATAAAGACTATGAAACTAAAAAAAATAAATATAAAGGAGCAATTGAAGCTAGAGCCAATACTAACTTTGTTTTAATGAACTATGATGAATGGAACAAAGACTCTATAATTTCTAATCAGGATAGGATTGTTGATTTGATTATGAAATATTATAGAGGTAATTCACTTAAAACATTTTTAGAATTAAAGAAACATTAATTTTATAATTAATTACGAATATGAGACCGCTTTTCGGAGCGGTTTTATTTATCAAAGAATAATAAAGAAAGATCCCATCAACATTGTCAGTTATTAATTCCTACGCCATTCATAATACTTTAACATCCATTATACCCTATCCCCAGATAAATTTTCGTTCTTTTGCAAAAAGTTTTAATTTTTGAATAATTGCATGTCGAAGTTTGATGAAATCCGGTATTTTTCTGATCAGGAAGTAAATGAAAGATTAGGGAGTATTGCCCATGATCCCATGATGAAAGCATTTATGAATTTTACTTTTCCTGGTGCAGATGAGCAGGTTTGGCTTGAACAGTTTAAAGAGGTTCATTCCATAAGTGATTTTCAGCATCAGTTTGTAGCCTATGCCGTTCGTCAGATCCTTGCGAAAAGTTCTGAGGGTTTAACAACTTCCGGCTTCGATAAGCTGGATAAAAATACCTCTTACCTTTTCATCTCGAACCACAGGGATATTGTTCTGGATACTTCACTGCTTAATCTGGTATTGCTGGAAGGTGGTTATATTATGACCGCTTCGGCCATCGGTGATAATCTTGTCCGTAAAAAGTTTTTGAATGTACTGGCTAAATTGAATCGTAACTTTTTAGTACAAAGAGGATTATCACTTCGGGAACAACTTAAAAGTTCACAGACCATGTCTGAGTATATTGATGAGCTGTTGCATAAGGAAAACCGCTCAGTATGGATTGCCCAGCGTGAAGGCCGTACAAAAGACGGTAACGATTCTACCCAGCAGGGCGTTTTGAAAATGCTTGCTATGGCATCCGGAGACCAGTCGCTGACGGATTATTTTAAAACATTAAAGATTGTTCCGATCTCCATCTCTTATGAGTACGATCCTACAGATTCCTTAAAAATGCCTCAACTGCTGGCACAGCACAGAGATGAGGAATATATCAAAGGTAAAAATGAAGATTTTACCAATATATTGAGTGGAATTCTTGGACAAAAAAAACGCATTCATCTGCATGCCGGTGATGTTATTGATACAGAACTGGATGATATTGCAGCCACCATTGATAATAAAAATAAACAGCTGCAAGCCATTTCACAGGTTATTGACCGTTCAATTATCAGTAATTATAAACTTTGGCCAACGAAGTTTATTGCTTATGACCTGCTTCACAACACCAATATCTACGCATCTGAATATACTGAACAGGAAAAACAATTGTTTGTCCGCAGACTTGAAATGCGTATTGATCCCTCCGAACCTGTTTCGAGAGAGTATTTCTTAGCGATGTATGCAAATCCTTTGGTGAATAAGCTGAAATTGGAAGAAGGTTTCCAGAAATAAGTACTACGATATAATATTAATAAAAACCACTGCTGTTGAGTAGTGGTTTTTGCTTTTATTGAGGGCACAAGCAGGGAATTTTACAAAATGGCTAAATCCTTAGATGCTCTCTACCCTCGATAAGATTATAATTCTAATAAGACTGTTATTATACCTTATATCCGGCAGATTTTTATTGGTTCTGTGACATAGAACCCACCTCTATGATCGCATCTGCAAATGCTTTTGGAGCCTCTTGTGGCAAATTACGTCCAACCCCACCCGTAAGTGTATGATGTGCATATTTGCCTGTATATTTGGAAGCATAATTTTCCGGAGCAGGAAACGCTGCTCCGTTTGCATCGCCTTCCAAGGTAACTGTTGGGACTGTAATAGCCGGAGATTTCGCCAGTTCGGCTTCAAGCACATCGTATTTTTTTTCTCCATTAGCCAATCCCAGGCGCCAGCGGTAATTGTGGATCACAATATCAACATGATCTGGATTATTGAATGCTCCGGCAGAACGTTCATAGGTCTGGTCATCAAAAGCCCATTTTGGCGAGGCAGTTTTCCATATTAATTTATTAAATGCTTCTGTATTGGCTTTATACCCTTTATATCCTCTTTCAGTTGAAAAGTAATACTGATACCACCATAAAAATTCAGCATTGGGTGAGAGAGGTTTTTCATTAGCCTTTGGACTTCCTATTAAATATCCGCTTACCGCCACCAGTCCGGAGCAGCGTTCAGGCCACAGTGCTGCCATGATATCCGCTGTTCTGGCTCCCCAGTCAAAACCGCCAATGACCGCTTTATCAATTTTCAGGGCATCCATAAAAGCAATGATATCCAATGCAACAGCACTCTGCTGACCATTGCGTTTTGTATCCGGAGATACAAAAGTAGTTGTTCCATAACCTCTTAAATAAGGAACCAAAACACGGTAGCCTTTTTCAGCAAGTATAGCAGAGGACTGTTCAAAACTATGGATATCATAGGGCCATCCATGAAGAAGGATGACAGGTTTCCCGCTTTCAGGTCCTATTTCTGCATAGCCTACCTCCAACAGTCCGGCTCTGATTCTCTTTGTATTCTGAAAAGCTGATCTTGCAGCTGCGTTTTCAAGCTCTTCTCCGCCAGTGGCATAAGCCTGTGCTTTTAGAGACAACAACCCCATTCCCATAAAAATAGCAAGGGATAAAATGAATTGTATTTTTTTACTGAAATTCAATGTAGTATTCATAATAGTGATATTTTGTAATGGTAAAACTATTGTAAAACAGAGATAGAAATAAGGGTAAATACTTTGAACAGGTCATATTGAAGGGGGAATACTGATTTTCCGGCGTTAAACCAGACAATTGCTTCCCTACTCTTCTTTTTTCAGCTTTTACGATCAACTGATAGGATTTCTGACAGGTAAAAAAAATACCACATCTTGTAAAAACATTTTGAAAATCACTCCATTAAAAGTAAAATTGTTTATATTTAATTAGATAAAAGGCAAAGGAATTGAATGTTATGAAAGGCAGGATAATTGCAGCCATCTAAAAAAACCACACAAAATAAGGCTTATGAATTTACAGTTAGATCCACATTCTAAGACTGAAAAAGAGTCTGTTGATCATTTCCGTTTGGACGTTCTGAATGGACTGCAGCATACTCCCAAAAAATTATCTTCAAAATACTTCTACGATAAAATCGGCGATCATCTTTTCCAGAAAATCATGGCCATGCCTGACTATTATCTGACCCGTTGCGAGCTGGATATTTTTCAAAATAAAACGGATGAACTTACCCATCTTCTCATTCCTGAAAACGAATCTTTTGATCTGATTGAACTGGGAGCAGGCGATGCTATGAAGTCAACTTATTTACTGGAACAGCTGATCAGAAAGGGAGTTGATTTTACTTATATGCCGATTGATATTTCGGGAAATATTCTTTCGATTCTCCATAAAAAACTAAGCAGTCAGTTTCCGGAAATGAAAATCACCTGCTTGGAAGGTGATTATTTTGAGATGCTTCAAAAAGCGGCCTCGTTATCTGACCGAAGAAAAGTCGTTTTGTTTTTAGGAAGCAATATTGGCAATATGACTCCGGAAGAAGCTGAAGATTTCTGTCTGCATCTGAATACCAATCTATCTTCAAAAGACCGTGTGTTGGTAGGTTTTGACCTTAAAAAGAATCCCCACACTATTTTGAGTGCGTATAATGATAAAGAAGGGATCACCGCTTCCTTTAATCTTAATCTTCTGACCCGCATTAACAATGAACTGTGTGGAGATTTTAATCTTGAGCAATTTCAGCATTATCAGACTTATGATCCCATTACCGGAGCCTGCAGAAGTTTTCTGGTAAGCCTTATCAACCAGCAGGTGACCATTGGCAATACCCGGATTTCATTTGAAGAAAATGAACTTATTGATATGGAAATTTCACAGAAATTCTCTGCTGAAAAGATTAAAGAATTGGGCGAAAAATCGGGTTTTACCATCACCGGAGAGATCAAAGATTCTAAAAAATGGTTTGTAGATACTGTCTGGCAGGTAAAATAAATGAACCCTTGCAACCCATCACATCTGCAAGAGTGAAAAAATGAAAATCAAGCACTAAAAACAAAAAGATATGACACCAGAGATCCCCACAAAAGATATCGTAAAAAAATATGTGGATATCCGCAGACGTTCTGAAGAAATCTGCGCTCCACTGGAAATAGAAGATTATGTAGTACAGCCTATTGTAGATGTAAGTCCTCCGAAATGGCATCTTGGTCACACCACTTGGTTTTTTGAAACTTTTATTTTGATGCCGAATTTTCCCCAATACGAGGTTTTTGATCCTCAGTATAATTTTGTTTTTAACAGTTACTATGAAACCATCGGAGCGCGGGTCATCCGGACCGACCGCGGAAATCTCAGCCGTCCTTCCGTTTCAGACGTGTATCTATACAGAAAATATGTAGATGAGCAGATGAAGGCTTTTCTTCAAAGCTCATTTATGAAAGAATCTATAGAACCACTTTTGGAATTAGGTCTTAATCATGAACAGCAGCATCAGGAATTATTAGTCACTGATATCAAATATATTCTAGGACACAACCCGCTCTTCCCTTCCTATACAAAAGAAAAACCTCAACAATATGGTTCCGGAGAGCTGCAACTGCTCAGATTTCCGGAAGGAGTCTATGAAATTGGTTTTGAAGGGGAAGGATTCTGTTTTGATAATGAATTAGGAAGACATAAAGTATATCTTACAGACTTTGAAATCGCCAATCAGCTGGTAACCAACGGTGAATATTTAGAATTTATGGAAGCAGGTGGGTATTCAGATTTTAAACACTGGCATGCGGAAGGATGGGACTGGGTGAAGCAAAATTCTGCAAAATCTCCGCTATACTGGCATTATATTGAAGGTCAATGGATGAATTATACCTTAAACGGATTACAGGAAATAGATCACAATGCCCCGGTGTGCCATATTAATTTCTATGAAGCATCTGCTTTTGCATCATGGAAAAGAATGCGTCTCCCTACTGAAGCAGAATGGGAAGCAGCTTCTCATCATTTTGATTGGGGAAGCCGTTGGGAATGGACGAATTCTGCGTATCTGCCCTACCCTCATTTTAAAAAAGAGGCAGGGGCTGTAGGTGAATATAATGGAAAATTTATGGTCAATCAAACAGTGTTGCGGGGTGCTTCAGAAGCTACTCCTCCGGGACACAGCAGAAATACGTACCGTAATTTTTTTCAAACCCATTTGAAATGGCAGTTCACAGGAATCAGGCTTGCTCAGTAATTGTTTACCGATGATCAAAGTAGAATCAATATCTAAGAGTTTTAATGGAAAAAAGGCAGTAGATCATATTTCTTTTCAGGCATTTGATCAGGAGATCCTTGTTCTTTTAGGAACCAGCGGATGTGGTAAAACAACCACCCTTAAGATGATCAACCGTCTCATAGAAGCAGATGCGGGGAATATTTTTATTGATGGTAAAAATATACGTGATCAGAAAGCCGAGGAACTGCGAATGGGAATTGGCTTTGTAATGCAGCATTCCGGTTTATTTCCTCATTATACCATTCAGCAGAATATTGCGGTAGTTCCGGAACTGCTTAAGTGGGACAAAAAGAAAACGGAAAGAAGAACTCATGAGCTGTTGGCTAAACTTCATCTTTCTGAAGAGGTCCTTTCCCGATTCCCCCATGAGCTAAGCGGCGGACAGCAGCAGCGGGTGGGTATTGCAAGAGCTTTGATTGCAGACAGCCCGGTTTTACTGATGGATGAACCTTTCGGGGCTTTGGATAATATTACCAAGGCAGATATTCATTCAGAATTTAAATCACTGGAGGATCTTAAAAACAAAACGATTGTATTGGTTACGCATGATGTACAGGAAGCATTTGATCTGGGACATCGGATATGCCTTATGGATCAGGGAAAAATTGTACAGACCGGCACTCCCAAAGAAATCCTTTACCATCCTTCCAATCATTTTGTTCGTGATTTCTTTGCTGAAAACCGGCTTTTATTAGAATATAAAGTAGCGACTTTACAACATATCAGTCCCTTCCTTAGTCCTGAAAAATCATATCATGAACTAGAAAGTATCGATAATATAAGCGTATGGGATGTTTTACAGCAGTTAAGCTCCGGTCATCAAAATGCTGAGGTGTATGAGGAGCTGATCAGAGCGTTTAATCATTATAGAAAATCACAGATTGTATGACGCAGCAGAGTCTTTGGGAATTTATTTCTGAACAGCAGGAAAAGCTGATCACCCAGGTTATTCAACACCTTGGGCTTACTTTTTTGTCTCTGCTTCTGGCTATTATTGTTGGAGTCCCTTTAGGAATCCTGATCGCCAGAAAAAAGAAACTTTCCAGTCCGGTACTGGGTATTGCTGGGATTTTACAAACCATTCCGAGTATAGCATTGCTGGGATTTATGATTCCCGTTTTTGGTATTGGTCCAAAACCAGCGATTGCAGCTTTGCTGATCTATGCACTTCTTCCTATCATCCGAAATACCTATACCGGAATTACAGGCGTAGATCCGGCAGTTATTGAGGCAGCCAAAGCAATGGGAATGAACAGGAGCCAGCTTCTTTTTAAGGTAAAACTTCCTTTGGCGATGCCTGTCATTGTTGCCGGAATAAGAACCGCAGCGGTTATTAATGTGGGAGTTGCTACTTTGGCTTCTTTTGTTGCAGCAGGCGGTTTGGGAGAGTTTATCTTCGGAGGTATTTCGCTTAACAATACCAATATGATTTTGGCAGGAGCCATTCCGGCAGCATTACTTGCTGTTGTATTGGATCAAACAATTGCCATGATACAAAAATCGGGATATCAATTCTTTCAAAAACTGAAATATATACTTCCCATCCTCTTTATTATTCTAGGAATAGGTTATCTACTGACTTCTGTCTCAAACCGTACGATCAAGGCTGGTTTTACCCCGGAGTTTATGGGAAGGCAGGATGGCGACCTTGGATTGCGTTCTGTATATGGACTCAACGTACATCCGCTTGTGGTAAGTGATGCCATTATGTATAAAGCGGCCTATGAAAAGGAACTTGATCTGATCAGCGGATATTCTACAGACGGCAGAATCAAAGCTTTTGATCTGTATGTATTGAATGATGATAAAAAGATATTCCCACCCTATTTTGCCGCTCCCATCATCAAGATCAAAACATTGAAAAAATTTCCGGAACTGGAAAAGACCTTAAATCTGTTGGCTGGAAAGTTCAATGATTCTATCATGACCGATTTGAATTACAGGTCTGATCATCTCAATCAGACCCCGGAAAAGATTGCGAAGGATTTTTTAATCAGAAATAATCTGTATAAAAGTCCACGAAAGGGAAATTCAGGGACGGTTCGGATTGGTTCAAAGATCTTTGGGGAACAATATATTCTCGCAGAAATGTATAAAATGCTTATTGAAGGCTATACAGACTATAAAGTAGAAACAAAAACAGGCTTGGGAGGAACCAAAATCTGTTTTGATGCCTTAACAAATGACGCCATTGATTTTTATCCTGAATATACAGGAACCGGGCTTCTCGTCCTTTTACAACCTACGAAAGAGATGATCAGAAATGTTTCCCAAAGTCCTGACAAAACCTACCGGTATGTGAATTCAGAGTTTGAAAAGCAATATGGAATTCGATGGCTGCAGCCTTTAGGATTTAATAATGCTTATGCATTGATGATGCGAAGAAAGCAGGCCGAAGAGCTTCATATTAAAAATATATCTGACCTTAAAAGGTATTTTAATGGGAAGTAAAGACTGTACGGTATGGGTGTTCTTATTTTTCTAATTTCTTTCCATTGATTGTAAAATAGCTTAAGATTTTTTTTAAAATACTATCTTCGCAGGAGATAAAAAAACTTGACAATATGAAAAAAATGATATTCCTGGCTTCGGCTGTTCTTGTTCTCAATTCATGCGTGGTAAGAACGGCTACAAAAGTGGTCTCCGGTGCAGTCAGCTTAAGCTATAAAGCGGTAAAAGGTGCTGTAAACGGAATCAGCTGGGCAGTAAGCAAAGCGAAAGGGAAAATTGATGAAGACCGTCTGGATGGCACCTGGAAAGTGGTAGGAGTTTATCGTGGTTCTTTTGAGGATTTCTCAAAGGATCAGAATCCTGATGGTTCATTTACTTCAGAATGTGCAGAAGGTTTTGATCAGATTATTTTCAAAGCTAAAAAGTCTAAATTCAAACCGGTACACTGCAGTTCACAAGATGAAGATTGGGTAAAATATTCTTTAGAGTTTGGAAAAAATCCTGCTACTAAGGAAAAGGAGAATTATATAGAATACAATTCTAATAATTATATTTCGGTGGTTGACGCCAACAGTAAAACGATGATTCTGGAAGGAAACCTGATGCCTAAGCTGGCATTTTCCGGGGCTAAATTATATCTTCTTGAAAAGGTAAAATAGAAATATAGTAGGAGCTGGTTATTTTAAAAACTGATTGGCAATAAAATAACCTCCTCCTATCACCAGTAATGGCAACGCTATAGAAACCAATATTAAAGGCCATGCAAAGATTCTGAAATAAGTGTACAAAGTTACAGAAGACGGGTCTGCTGGGTCATAAATAACAGTCTCAGTTTCGCCCACATACCAAGCTGAAGGATTGGTACCTTCCGACAGTTCATAGGTATATTCAATATTATTCCGGGTACGGAAGGTAAAGAGAGGGCTAAATACTTCTCCATCCGATTCAAACACCCGTAGTGAGGTGACGGTAGCTGTTGCCTTTTCTGCTTTTTTTAAGAAAAAAAGAGTGTTTTTTAGGCTCAGCAATGCTGCCACAAACAGAATTACTCCTGCTCCAAGGATAATATAATACTGCCACATAATTTTGCTTTTATTTCCGTTCATACTATTTCATCCTGAAAACAGATATTTTTACTATCTCATTTATTTTCAGATTGATACTCTAAATATACAAAGATTTATCACTTCATCATTAAAGCCTGAAAAGTATGCTTTCTATTTGCTTTCTATATCAACGATTTTCCGTCCCTCTTTGCCCAGATAATGAAGAACCAGCTTTTCATAGACTTTGTAACCGTCATCTACATTCGTAAATATCACAATCCCTTTTCCTGAATTGGGTAATACAATGGCAATACATCTTGTACCCTGATCCGATCCGCCATGAGATAGGGCATATTCACCATTTCCAAGGTCATAGATTTCAAGACCTAATCCGAAATACTTATTTTCTTTGATTTTCACCTGCTTTTTGATCATTTCCCGGAATATTTCAGGTTTCAGGTTTTTCCCCTTCATCACGCTGATCATAAAATTTCCGTAATCTTCTATCGTGGTATGCAGATCATCAGCCGCATTAGCCGCTTTAATTTTCTCTATTGGATAAGCAACTCCTTTTTCATTATATCCTGTCACAAATCTAGACTCATCCGTATTCTGATCCCAAATATAGTTGGTGTCGCTCATGTTGAGAGGTTGAAAGATAAGCTCTTTGGCAAGTTGCTCCAATGGCTTTCCAAATTTCTTTTCGAGGGCTTTCCGAAGGTATTCAAATCCTTCTCCTGAATATTGATATTTTGTGCCAGGATCAAACTGAAAGTTCAGTTTTTTGTCAGCATTCATCCATCTCCAGTTGGGAAAACCGGTCTGATGGCTCAGGACAATCCTGGTTGTTAATTTTTTATGTCTTGGGTCGTTGATGATATCAGGATCTGTCCAATAGGCATCTAAAGGTTCATCCAACTTCCACTGTCCTGAACTTACAAGACGTAAGGCGACCATTGCTGTAACAGGTTTGGTGAGGGATGCAACATTAAAATAGGCATTTCGGGGAGCTGAAACTCCTTTTTTATAGTCTCCAAAAACTTTTACTTTCTGTAATTTTCCTCCTTCGATAATTCCTAATCCCAGGGTAGGAATATTATTTTCTTTCAACCAGCTTTGCATCGACTGGTCGTTATCAAACATGGTTTCACTGTCGGTAGTTTGCTTTGGATGGTGATTAAAGCTCAATGAATTCTTAAGTTTCCACTCAGCATTTTCCAACACCCACAGATGTGTAAACTTTGCTTCCCCTACTAATTTCTCAGCCTGATTTCCTGCCTTTTCATAAAACAGATGATCTCCATTCTGAATGGCAGCATATATTTTCCCATCTTTATACATGGGATAAATCTCAGTACTTTTCGCAACCAAGACTCTCTTGAGCTGATAGGTTTCCGGAGATTTACACAATCCGTTTTTAAAATCAATGATGAATTTCTCTTTATCCTCAAAACCGCCTTTATCGTGATAGAATTCAAATCTGTTGCTTAACATACTTTCCATCTGCCTGATGTTGCAAGTATTGTAGCCTACTGAAAAAAGCAGACTGTCTTTCGACATAATTGTTGTGTAAAGAGGATCTGTTTTTTCTGTCTGTGCATGAATTGTACTAAAGAGCAGAATAAAAAAAGGAAGAATAAACTGTGCCGTTTTTGTCATTATTATTTTTTTGACAAAGATTCAATTTCATTTCATTTTTTAAATAAAAATGAACCCGACAAAAACCCGACAAAGCCGTGACACGATCTATATCATATTGAAATTCAACTTGTAATATAATTTTTTATAACGGTCTATTTCTGCAGCATTCCGAAGAATAACAAATATATTAGACAGGATAATGATGATCATAAGCACTAATGTAAGCTTTGGCCCCGGCTTTAAAAAGATCCCGAGCATGAATATAATAGGAGCCATTATTGTCCATATTATCTGAATCGAAATGATTTGTCTTACGAGACTATTTCGTTGTTTCATGGTAAACATCAGCAGCAATGGAACAAAAATATTCAGAGGGGGTAAAAGGGTAAATAATAATGAGGAAAGGTTAATGATTTTAATATAAGAATAGTTGATTGGAATTGGCTCTTCTTCTACTTTTGTTTCCACCTCATCTGCTTCTGGAATTTCCTGAGGGGTGTCCTGCAGCAATGCAGATTCTTCTATCTCCAAAACCTGCGCAAGAGTTTTGAGGGTATACCCTTTCGGTTCTGTCCCAGCTTCTATCCTTTGAATGGTTCTCACAGAAATCTTTGATTTTTCTGATAGTTCTTCCTGGGTCAGATTGTTCTGTTCTCTTATGGCTTTTAGCTTGGACATAGTATGCCTTCCAATTAATTTTCGTCAGCTAATTTACATTTTTTAATAGTAATAAAATAAAACAGCATTCTGTACGGATACAAAATGCTGTCTTTTTGAAGGATAAGGATGTTTTTTTAATAAGTCTTTTCAGAGCTCTCCAATAGTCTTTCATAAACTTTCATTTTTGGTGGAATTATGGGGTTATAAGTAATTTCTTTTTCAATCCATCGCTCAGGCCGTAAAAATGTGAGAATTAGCTCCATATCTTTGTCATTAAATCCTTCATAAAATCTGTTTTTTTCTTCTTTTGGTATGGGTGTTGGTAGTGTCCCATCTTTTTTACGCGGAGCAAAATGTGCCCCTATATAATCTCTTTTTTCTCTTCTGAATCTTGCTTCTATATTAGGTTTAAGCTGTTCCTTCAGGTATTTTATCTGTGTTTCTGTTTTGGCTTCTGAGCTCATTATTATTTTGTTAATCTCTTCATCTAATTCGCCCTCAATTCTTTGATTGATTTCTTTTATCTTTTCCTGAAGAAATTTACCTGATCGTGTTGGAGGTTCACTCAGCAGCAAACGTTCATATCCGGTGGCATCTCCTCTTTTTTGAGTCTTGCCTCCTCCTACATCCCGCCAGGCAAACATCCTGCTTCCACTCTCACTTCCTTCTTCTTCCATATACCTGACCTTATATCCTAACATCGCCATCACTTCAAGGTTACCGCTTCTGAAACCCAGATGCTTTACATGGGTAAAGTGTCTTTCAAAATAGTCATATAGTTTAAACTGACCAAAACGGGTATTGCCTCCCCATGCAAATAACGATTCTGATTCTTCATTCCAAAATTCGGTGATATTGAATACTTTGGAAGGGTGAATAATACTTTCGACCTCATTGACAATATCATCAAATTTAGATTCTTTCTCCTTAACATAACCTTTATCTCCTGTAATAATGATAGCATCATACATCTCCGCTACTCTATAAATAATCTGCCTGATACCTGTATAGCTTGTATCGTGCTCTATATGAATATCTCCTCCTTTCCCACTGAAACGGGACCATAAAATGAGCAAATTGGTTCCACTCGTAGGTATTCCTTTTTGCTCCAACCATTTTTTTATAGCCTCATCTTCATCGTTATTGCTATTAACCTTCCATTTTTCTTTTAACTTATCCCTTAAGGCCGGCGAGTATTTCCTCGCAATGTAATCTGTTCCATAGTTCACCCCTTTAATATACCCTCTTGGCTGAAACTCACGTGCTTTATTTTCTAATTTTCTCTTACCGGCTTTATCTCCCCTTAACTGTTTTACTTCTACAACATGTATTCTGTCCTCACCTATTCCGGAATCTCTATAGAATCTTTTTATAGAATCTGCTTTATCCGTATGGTCTGTGACTGTGCCGTCGCCTTTTGAAATTACAACATTAAGTTCATCATCATCAATTAAAGCGGCTGCAATTCCAAACATATCCCCTGTGGCATATCCAGGTTGAATGAGTACTTTAGATTCATTTCTAGGTCTGGGTTCTGGCCTAGGTTGAGGTTGAGGTCCAGGTTCATGTCTGTGAAGAGCACTAACTGTATTGGAAACAGTTGCTGTGGATCTTTTCTTTTTAACGGGTCTATTTCTTATCATATCGTTTACTGTTATAATATGTTATACAGCAAATTTCAAGGTAAAGCTCCCGCCAAAATAGAGGGGATCTACCCATTTTCAGAAACTAGGGGTTTACCCGTATTCACAGATGATGTATTTGTGTATTCATGTATTTAATTCAGTAAGCTCATGAATTATTTTCTGCCTTTTATTATTCTAAAACAGAACTCATCGTTTCAAAATTTCACTCATAGGAGAATTCCCTTATTTTTTAAAATTCAGTTTTTTCCCTTAATGAAGATTTATTCTGTTTGATGAAATTTGTATCAGACAAAAGAGATCAACAATCTCACAGTGAAGACTTAATCAAAAAATAATATAAAGGTTGAGTTGAAAGAAAAGTCTTTGAAAAAAGAGGCTTGAAAATAAAAACAATAGTAACCCATTAAAACCAGAATATGGCAGATACAGTAAACACCCAGACTACAGATGCAGTAACGCAGACTAACGTTACCGTACTTGGTGAGTCTCCCGCACAGGCTATGAGTATGCTTTACCAGATGGCCACGCATGCCAGTGGAATTTCTATTCAGAATTCTGTAACAAACCAGCAGAACTTGAACCAGCTCAACCCTGCGATTGTTGCAGATGCCATTAAAATTTTAAAAGGATAATCTAAAACCTTACCATCATGAGTGAAAACAACAGTGAAACCCAACAATCCCAGGCAGCCAATGCTACCACTCCGGCGGAGAAAGCTGTAGTATTTGTGAACAGTGAGGTACTGGCTCCCCCTAAGGGTTCTCCAATGACCGGAGTAACGAAAGTAATGATAGAACAATCTACAGGAATGATGGTTCAGGATTTACAGTCTTTTTTAAAAGGATTTGAGCAGGTAGGTCTTATCGCATTAAGCAGACTGGCCAATAATCTACTGACGTATGGAACGACTTTCGGGCCGGCTCCGGGCAGTAAAGAAACTTCTGTTCAGATGGCCGAGAATCTTCAGGGTCAGGATGCAGGAAAAGGCAATGAAATGATGAAAGACTTATTCAAAATGGTAAGTGAATATGCTGAAGTAAAGGCTAAAATTTCCAATACTATTTATAATGTCAACGCGCTTCCAGTCTCAGAAGCCCTTCCTTCTCCCCCATCCTATACGGAAGTAATCCCTGAGACTGAAGATCCTGAAAAAAAAAACGAGTAGATCCGGTTCCGGAAGAAGTCTCATCAGAAAAGGAAAGTATGAGAAAAAGCTTTATCACGGCTGATCATGGGGGAAAATTAGTATTAAAATCAGTAAAACTGACACAGCCACTCGTAAAACCAGAGATTAAAGAAGCAGTAATTCCTTCAGTAGAGCCTGAAGTACACCCAAAGAGAAAAACAATAATAGCCCAACTCATTGAAAAAATTAAAATAAATAAGAGATGAATTATTCCTCAGTAACCAAACCCGCCAAAATTTTAAATCTGGAAAGTTTAAATGATTTAAATGAAAGACTTTATCTGATCAAAAACAGTGAAATCAATTATCTGGACACCAAAAGTGCAGAACCTAAAAAGACAGAACACAATTCGGAGCGTTTTGTATTTAATCTTCAGACCTCTGATATTAATATTCAGCCGTCGATAAGACTGGTCAACTGCCTCAACAGAGGAGGGAAACGATACAATCATTTTCAGTCTTTTGTAGTGGAACCTAAAGATAAATCCACGGGAATTGCTGTGATCATGGTCAAGCTGGATGATCCAAAGGTCTTTTACTGTAATATAAGAATCTTACCGCTTACCACTCTGAACGAAATTGTCGTCCCTGATTATGACTCAAAACTTCTTACAATTAATCTTGAAAAATCGAAATGGACGCTGAAGACGGATATTACGATCACTCCATCAGACACCGGTGAAGCACAATATTCTGTACATGATGTGGATGTAAGTGCTATTTCTGAACTGGTGACCCAGGATGAAATAGTCGCATTAAAAAGGGAGCTGGAATTTCAGGCATCCAAGCTGATTGCTCATTATTTTCAGGAAATCCTGAGTATTGTAGTGAATGAAACCCCTCCATCCGGTAGCAAATCGCTTATCATTCCAGATGATTATATACTGACTCTTCCTCCGCACCAGTTAAAAGAAATGTTGTCTGCCAGCGCTATTTCAGCATGTATCGCTTTGGAGATTACGGGATATAACGTGGTTAAAGATCTCAACCGGGACTGGAAATCTGCGTCTGCATTTATTAATTATCTGCTGTAGTAAGTTGTATCGTATTTTAAAACAAGATGTATGCGCAGAAGAATCCGCAAGAAAGCTCCCGTTCCCCAAACTCCGGTACCCGTGACGGAACCAGAAATGGTAGAAAAAGAAATCATGCCTTTTGTGTTAAGACATGAAGATGAGATCGTGAGCTATATCAAAGATAAAGCTATCAAAGAGACCATGAAGTCGCTTGCTCCTCTCCTGGAAAAGCTGGAAGAAGCCGTAAAACAGCAGGAATCTGCCCAGACTCAGATTGCCACACAAGCTCCTCCTGAAACCCCTGTGATGAACTATGAAGAGCAGTTGAAAAAGCTTCAGGAAGCATCATCAGCAAAGGTAAAAGAGAAGGAACTCAAAATCATGGACCGAATGAATAAACTGAATGCCCGATTTGGCAATATCCGACCTTAAAAACATCAAAATCAATATATGGACGAAATTAATGTAATTATTACAGGAATGTCTACCGCTGTACCTCAGGCTATTTCCACACAGGTAAGCGCCCATTCTACCGGACAGATGCAGATCAATTCTGCGTTGAATCAACAACGGAACGCCATGACCGGGATCACCAATTATGTCATGGGCGTAAAAAAGATGAGTCCAAAAAATATAAAGCTCAAGCAACTTGAGACCATTAAAAAAGAACGTTTTTAATCTAAGACTCTAAAAACTACGGATGCGGTTTATTTCCCTGCAAAGATGAAAGCTGGTGCCCTCAATATAATACAATCAGGTCAACATTTATTTTACACCGTTTTTCAGATGCCGTCAATGTACAAAAGCAATTATTCAGAATCCATATTTAGCCCAAAGGAATCCGACATTGCCGGCATGCCTGCAGCAGGAATTTATTTTTAAGACATATATTAAAATAGAAACCGCATCCTTTTACCAAAAAAATATGCTTTAAACTCGCGCAGATTTTACAGACAGGGTTTCAACCATTGTATTCAGAGCCACCCTTCAAGTCTAATTTATTCATAACCTGTCAATACCAATGCCTTTGAAATCTATTCATCTGGAGGATCTGTGGTGAGTTTAAAAGATAGAACATAAAACTAGTTTACCTCAATAATTATTAACCGAGATCAGATCTCAAAAAAAACAATTACAATTATGCCAGTTAATGAACAAATCACAGACGCAGTAACGCAATCTAACGTGAAAGTAGTAGGAGAATCTCCTGCAATGGCTCTTGCCAACGTGTACCAATCTGCTGCACATTCTACAGGAATCATGTTTGAAAATGCAGTAAATGCACAAAACCAGCAGAACATTTTAGGTCAGGCAGCTACCACTCAGGGTATTCTGCAGATCTACAGCCTGGATACGGTAGCAGATGCGGTTTCTATCGCTAAGATTCTTAAGCCGTAGTTTTTACACTTTTTTGAGAAAAAAGTAATTCTCTCAGCCGGATAATCCGGTCGTTTTTTAACCTAAATAAACAATAATCATTATGCCAGTTAACGAACAAATCACAGATGCAGTAACGCAGTCTAATGTAAAGGTAGTAGCAGAATCTCCTGCAATGGCTATCGCTAACGTGTACCAATCTGCTGCACATTCTACGGGAATCATGTTTGAAAATGCGATGAACAACCAAAATCAACACAACATCGTTACACAAGCAGCCACTACGCAAGGAATCTCTCAAATCTACAGTAAAGATACCATAGCGGATGCCATCTCAATTGCTAAAATTCTTAAACCCTAATCCATTTTGCATACCGCAGAATACAACCCATTTTAAAGCCGGAACACCCGGTTATTTTAACCCAAATAAACAATAATCATTATGCCAGTAAACGAAAAAATCACAGACGCAGTAACACAATCAAACGTAAAAGTAGTAGCGGAATCTCCTGCAATGGCTTTAGCTAACGTGTATCAATCTGCTGCACATTCTACAGGAATCATGTTTGAAAATGCAGTGAATACACAAAACCAACAGAATATTGTCTCTCAGGCAGCTACTACACAGGGTATCACTCAGATCTACAGTCTGGATACCATTGCTGATGCTGTTTCTATGGCTAAAATCCTTAATCCGTAATCTATTTTTGCGAACAGCTGAATTCCATTTTCCGAACAACCGGATTTTCCGGTTGTTTTTTAACCCCAATAAACAATAATCATTATGCCAGTAAACGAACAAATCACAGACGCAGTAACACAGTCGAACGTAAAGGTAGTTGCAGAATCTCCTGCAGTAGCTTTAAGCAACGTATATCAGACAGCAGCCCATTCTACAGGAATCATGTTTGAAAATGCGGTGAGCGCACAAAACCAACAGAATGTTGTCACTCAGGCAGCTACTACACAGGGTATCGCACAGATCTACAGTCTGGATACCATTGCAGATGCTGTTTCTATGGCTAAAATTCTTAATCCGTAATCCACTTTTGCGGACCTCTTTAAAACTATTATCCAAACCGCCGGAAAATCCGGTTAACCTTTAACCCAATAAACAATAATCATTATGCCAGTAAACGAACAAATCACAGACGCAGTAACGCAGTCGAACGTAAAAGTAGTAGCAGAATCTCCTGCAATGGCTTTAAGTAACGTATATCAATCTGCTGCCCATTCTACAGGAATCATGTTTGAAAATGCAGTGAATGCACAAAACCAACAAAACATTTTAGGTCAGGCAGCGACTACTCAGGGTATTCTGCAGATCTATAGCCTGGACACTGTAGCGGATGCAGTTTCTATTGCTAAAGTATTGAATCCTAAATTATAGTGTATTTTTAGATTTCTTGTTATCAGGGAGTACAATCATGTGCTCCCTGATTCTTTTTTGGATAAAACTACTTATCAAATAATACAATTTCGTTGGGATCTATCACCTTATTTTGTACGGCATAAATAACAAGCCCAGCCATATTTTTTACTCCTGTCTTAATCATAAGATTCGTCTTATGCGTTTCTACTGTTTTGGGTGAAATGAAAAGAGAATCTGCAATTTCCTTGGTGCTCAGCTGCTGGCAGACAAGTCGTAAAACATCTATTTCTCTTTCGGTGAGCTCATTTCTGGAAAATGCGTGAAATTCCCGGAGTTTATTGGAAAGCTGGGTTCTCATGACATCAATCTGATCGTTGGAAAAATAATGTCCGGTATGATGAACGGTTTTGATGACTGCCAAAAGTTCCTCCAGTTCAATTTCTTTAGGTAAAAAAGCATGAGCTCCCATTTTCAGCATCTGCCCCATGAATGAACGGCGGTAGAAGCTGGAAAGAACAATGATTTTTGTTTCTGTTTCTTTTTTACCGAGTTCGGCCATTACCTCAAGGCCGTCACCATTCGTCATTCTCAGATCCAGAATCAGAATATCTAAAACCACAGAATCCTGCTCTGTGAGAAACTGATGTCCGCCTGTAGAAGTCAGGACAACCTGATAGTCGCCACTATTTTCGATATAATTTTTCAAAAGCTGCACAAACAGCAGATCATCATCTACAATTCCGATTTTAATTTTTGAGTGTTCCATGTTTATTTTTTATTGTATTGCCATACAGGCAATGAATTTGGTGCCTTTCTCAGGCTGGGTTTTAAGTTTATAAATGGCTTTAATTTTTTGTGCTCTTGACTGAATATTCCTCAGACCAATACCTCCAGAGTGAGTTTCTACGATAAATCCACGGCCGTTATCTTCTATCGTCAGCATCAGATAGTTCAAAGATATTCTCAGGGATACATCTACTCTGGTCGCATCAGCATGTTTCAGAATATTGGTGATCAGTTCCTGTACGATTCTGAAAAGGTTCAGTTTTACAGGGCTGCTGATGGGTATTTGTATGGTAATATGCCGGAAAATCACCTCTACATTTTTATTAACCTGTTCAAGATAATCTGCTATTAAATCCGCCAGCTCGATCTCTTCAAGATCAGGTGGTGTAAGATTATGAGACAACTCCCGTATCAGCTGCATCGATTTTTTTAAATCACGATTAAGCTCTTCGGGATTTTTATCATTAAGATTCAGACGGATAAGATTCAACTGTGAAATAATATTATCATGAAGTTCTTCTGCCAGGCGTTCCCTGTCCTGTTCCTGTAAAAGCAGCATATTCTCCCAATGTTCATTTTTTGTATTCCGGACCATTCGGGAGACTTTCTGTTTGTTTTCCCTGATGCTTTTTAAATAACTGATCACCAATAACGTAATGAATACCGTTGTTAAAGAAAATAGTCCAATACCGATCCATATCCATACAACTATCTGATCCTGATTTTCCCAACGCCACATCCCAGATTAATAAAAGAAATATAAAAAGACAATAGCAGGATGCCTCTGAAAAGCCAGATAGGGGCTACCCAATTCAGGTGGTTGCTGATTAAAAAATTAAAGGTAGTGGATATGAGACATTCAATAGAAAAAAACAGGAAAACAATGATGTTTACAACAAACATATCTCTATCTGTCCTGCCTTCCCTGATGATTTTCATAAAATAAGAGGCCGCATAGCTACAAATAATAACGCTGGTGATAATATTGGAATAAAAGGTAACCTGCATATCATTTTGCACATACAGCACATTTGTAATCAGGGTTAATATGGCGTAACAATAGATCATCCATCTTACCTCACGGGAAAGCTGGATATAGTAATTGCTATAGATCACCGTAAGAATCATCAAACCAAAAAACTGGCTCAATGTATAATTGTAGATATTGAATGTATTTAATTTCATCAGCCGTCCAGCCAAATCAGACAGCTCCAGCATGAATTCTCCTGAAAGAAGCACAATCACAGGAAGTTTTGATTTTATCCCTTCTTTTACCAATATAATCAGCCCTGTACATAAAACGAGATTAATAATAATCTGTAAATACAGGGATAAACTGTTATACGAAAACACTGGTGCTTTGCTTCAGAAGTTGATAATCATTAAGAGTATCAATAATCGTAAAAGGAGGTCTTGGAGTAGAATAATTTTCTGCGGTTTCGCTCATATGATTAATCGACAGACTTTTCACTGTAATAATTTCGATATGATAAGGAAAATCTGAATCTTTTTTCACTAAATCATCTGTAAGTCCAAAGAAACTGATACACGTCTGCCCTCCTGTAATCCCCATATTTTCATAATCTGAAAACGGTATGGAAATCAACTGAAAAATATCTTCTGTTTTCTGAGACTGCAGCCACGAAGTACCAAACATATTCCATCTGAAGTTTCGGTTAATGGCAGACTCTGCAGTAATCGGAGGAGCCTCAACCACAATATCATTGCTGCTTTCTATTTTTGATTCACTAAAATCACGTAAAAAATCTTTGATAAGGATGGTACTGAAATTGGCATCTTTATCACTTTTAGAATCGATCAGGAAAAATTTCAGCTCACCATCATGAATCCCTACATAGGCATGAATCATTTTCGGTTCTGCAGTTTCAAGATTTTTTTTCCATTGTTCAATGTCTTCACCTGAAACGCTGAAGTGAGTTCCCTGATTCAAATAATTCAAAATTTCTGCTCCATTCATATCAATTCCGTTTTTGTAAGAATCAATATGATTTTTCCATTTTCTGATAGCTTCAAAGATGTTTTCAGTAGTCATGATAATATTTATTTGTGAATGATAATTATTTTACGTGTTGAAATTTACAAAAAAAACAGACTGATATTTATTTTTAAATCACATTCAAGTGGAAAATGAATTTTAATTGAATAAAAATGAATTTTTCTTTTGTTTTTCATAAAATTAAATCAGAAACACCCCGTATCTTTGCACCGGAAACCTTCTCATTTAAATAAGTACTGTCATGATTCCATTCCACGAGCTCATATTTTTCATTCTGGCTGCACTCATTTTAGTCATCAGCCCTGGCCCCAATATGATTTATCTGATTTCAAAATCCATCACACAGGGGAAAAAGTCTGGGTTTATCTCGTTAGCCGGAGTCGTATGCGGATTTTTATTCCATATCATCATGGTTTCTTTTGGTCTGACCGCTGTTTTGCTGGCTGTACCATTGGCTTATACGGTTCTTAAAACACTGGGAACCGTCTATCTTTTATACCTTGCTTATCAGGCTATAAAACCCAATAGCAGGAATATCTTTGATGTTGACAAAAACGATTCTCATGACAGTCCCAAAAAGCTTTTCACCATTGGTTTTTTAACGAATGTATTAAATCCAAAAGTGGCGGTATTTTACCTGTCCTTCTTTCCTCAGTTCATCAAACCTGAGTATGGTTCTGTGTTCACACAAAGCCTGGAATTGGGAGTCATTCAGATTTTGATCAGCTTCAGCATAAATTTCATCATTGTATTAACGGCTGCAAGAGTGGCATTATTCTTTTCTAATAATCCGGTCTGGATAAAAATTCAGAAATGGTTTATGGCCAGTGTACTTACCTACTTAGCCATAAAAATGGCATTTTCAAAAGCAAAATAAATCCGGAACAGGTTACTTTCTGTTCCGAATTCTAATGTATATTCATATAAAAACGTAATCTAAGGGGGCCGTTATGATATGTCCGGCAAATTTGAGACTAATATGGCGAATGTAAAACCGTGGAAATACGTAATTTTACCATTAAGTATTTCTTCTAATCAGAGGATAGATTATATTTCCTGTGCCTTCTTTTATAGTGCTTTAAGATGAAACATACAATTCCAACTTATGATTTGAGTGGTATTTCCCACCATAGATTCCATGTCAAAAGGATGGATAAACGGACTCAGGATGCTGAGGATATACTTCTGGATAAAGGCATACACAGAGACAGTCATTACATTTTTACCTGTATGGAAAGCGGACATGTGAGAATGATGGTCGATTTTAAAATCATTGAAAAAAAAGGGCCTACTATTTTCTGTGTATTACCGGGTCAGGTACATCAGGGATTATTGATGAAGGAGGTTTGCGGATGGTTCGTAGCCGTTAAAGCAGAACTTGTACCCGATGTGGTACGTTCTTTTTTCCAGGAATCGATGGTTGAAATACAACCCCTCACCATTGACAAAGGCCTTATCAAAAAAATAAATACAGCCGCCAGTTTACTTCATGACTCCTATACTCATGAAATGCTTTCCTCAAAAGAAGGGTTTCTGGTAACTCAATCTTTGCTTAATGCATTCCTGGGAATGTTTGCTCTAATGTATTCCCAAAACCATATTACTCAGGCTTCCAACGAAAGCCGAGCTTTACAGGTATCAAGAGCATTCAGAAATTTGTTACGAAAAGAATTCAAAACCTTGAAAAGTCCATCAGAATATGCTGAAATTTTAAATATTACAAGAGGATATTTGACAGAAACGGTCCGCGAATCAACAGGAAAACCTGCGCAGCACTGGATTCATCAGGAAATTTTAATAGAAGCCAAAAGACTATTGGTTTTTACGGATCTGAGCATAAAAGAAGTTGCCTACGAGCTTGGATATAGTGACCACACCTACTTCAGCCGTTTGTTTTCTAAACTGGAGGATCAATCTCCATCGGCATTTCGTGATGAAAATAAAAAATAACAACCCAACCACGAATAGTCCAATCAATTCCCCGAAACTGCTATCGGTATTTTCTGATTTTGCAACGTCCTTTGCAATAAAAATAATTTATGCCAAGCCTACCAAAATGGATCAATGACACTGTAGAAAATGTTTGGTCCTCAAAATTTAAAGACTGTACCGTTACCCATATAGAAAAAATCACAGACGACCTTCGCCTGATACGCTTTGAAACAGATTTACAGGACGTCCCTTATGAGCCTGCTTATGCAATAGGAATAAGAATTAATGACAGGGATTTCCGTAATTATTCTCCTTTCAACTTCAACAGGGAAATGGGGACTTTCGATGTCTTATTTCATCTTCATGATGCCCATGCAGCGGGGAGTCATTTTATAACCAATCTATCTGCCGGAGATTCTATAAAACTTTTAATGCCCAGAGGAAAACAATTCTTTATTCCCAAGGCCAAAATTCATTTTTCTGTAGGGGATGAAACTTCATTGGGAAGTTCTCTTTCCATCAAAGAAGCTGTGGAGGAATATGGTTCCTTATTTATCTGCCTTCACGAGCTGGAAGAAACCTCTGCTTTGGAAAAACTGAATCTGTATGGCTATCACTGTCCTAAAAATAATACAATGAAAATGATAGAAGCTCTCAACGATTTTCTGCGGGAAGAAAAAGATACCATCTATGATGATGAAGTCATTTTTTACCTCACTGGAAACGGAGAAAGGATGTCTCTGATCAGAAAATTTCTTAAAGCCAAAGGAGTTTCTGCCCGATGTATAAAATCTCAGGCGTATTGGATTGAAGGGAAAAAAGGTTTGTAAAAAGTGAAAAATATCAACTTTCCTCTCCAAATAATGAAACGTTGTCCGACAATAGGAAAGAAAATTATTGCCGGATACCGTTTTCATTATATATTTTGGGGGAAGAATTTCTTTTGGATTATTTCTGTTTCTTACCTAATACCTTCACCTTTTTCAGCCAGTGATCACGCTGCTCATCTTTAGAATTTCTGATGATTCCAATATAAGTTACTTTCACTGGTTTTACCCCACAGTATTCAAGTATAGATTTCTTAAGCTGATTCACACTGGGTCTGCCAAAAAATAAACGATAATACCATCCCGGTTGATCTAATGTGGTAATTATATGTGCTGTTTTTCCTTTTAAAAGCTTATCCCACCAGACAGAATTCTCCCGGTATTTATAAGCCATTCCCGGTAAAAAAAGACGGTCTATAAATCCTTTCATTATCGCAGGAAATCCGCCCCACCAGACAGGATGTATCCAAACCAGATGATCTGCCCACTGAATGATTTCCCATGCTTTTAACAAGTCCGGTTCAAGTTCCATTCTTTTCTGGTATCCAAACTGAAGATTAGGATTGAAGTTTAAATCCTTTATGACAATTTCTTTTACTTCTGCTCCTGCTTCCAGGGCTCCTGCTCTGTACGCTTTTGCAACTCCAAAGTTGAAAGAATCTCTGTTGGGATGCCCGTTGATAATTGCTATTTTCTTCATTGTGTTACATTGATATTAATAGAATCATAGGCATGAAGCTGTGCCAGCAATGATGAGGGCTCATGCAGCTGATGACTAAAATATATTTTATTTTCATGAAGGTTTCTAAAGAGTTCTTCCACATGCAGAACCGCAGATAAAGCAGTCAGTTCTGCCTGACCTTTTACACTCTGCAAACTCAGTTTCTTTTGTCCGGACTGATCGTCGACTACAATTTCAAAGACCGCCTGATCCCCATTTCCGCTCGATCCAAAAATCATTTTTCTCTCCTTTAAAGATAAGATATTATAGATTCTTACATATTGAAATGCCCCAAGCAACCAGGTAATAAATTTTGAATTATAAGTCATTTTCACATGTACATCGGAAATTCGTTCTACTTTGTTGAGGATATACAGATCAGGGACATCAAAATTATAGGCATTTCTCTTTCCTATTCCAAAGGAAAAATGGAAGTCTTCTGTATCTAAAAAATGTCTGATAGAAACTGGTTTATCATTCTTGTAATGCACAAAAGGAACCGCTACATTTTCTGCCATAAAGTGGGCAGAACTCTCTCCTGCCAGATCTTTAACCGAATAATATACAAAGAGCTTTACTTCATTAATATCACCCGAATCCGAAAGGACATTCACCAATCCCGGGACAATCCCGCCCATCCAGCCGGAGCTGAATACAATCCTGCTGTTTACATCTGCTTTTCCGGCAATATCATAGGCTTTAACCAAAGCCGGGGTAGGTTTTGTAATATCAAGATAATCTATTTTGTGATCGATAGCGAAACGAAGAATGTGATCTTCTTTATCATTCACAGAAAGAATGATGAGGTTTATTTTTTTGTCGGAAATGGCTTTAAACGAAGAGGGATCTGTAACATCAATCTTCAGATCTTTATCTGTTTTACCTCCTTTTCTTCCCCCAATAAAAACGGTGACATGAGGATTTCTTGACTGCAGTATTCTAGCAATCGTTTTACCCACCAATCCGTTTCCTCCGATAATCAGAATATTTTGCTCCATAATTTTTTTAACAAAAGTAGAGCGCTCCTGTTCCAATCAACAGGACAAATGTCTAAAAAGTAATCTCCTTCCGGATCCGGCTCAAATGCCGCTGTGTAATCCCGAGGTAAGAGGATAAATACTGCAGTGGAATTTTCTGGATATAGTCGGGATAGTTTTTAATAAGCGCAGTATATCGTTGGGTGGCTGTGTCTCTTTGAAGCTGAAAAAATCTATTTTCAAGCTCAAGATATTCCTGTTCTGCAATGATTTTCAAAAATTTGGTCCAGTTCAGGTTATCCTGAATAAGGGTATCCATCTTTTCTTTTTTCAGGATCATCAGCTCTGCGTCATTGATGGCCTGCATATTTTCTTTACTGAGACATCCTGAAATAAATGATGAGTAGGCAGCAATCATCGTATTGGGAAACCTGAAACAATAGGTCATATCTTTCCCATCGTCAGAAATGTAGAAAGACCTGAAAATTCCGGATTTTATAAAGCCCACTTCCCGGCATCGCTCGCCTTCCCGTATGAAATAATCATTTTTATGTACTTTCCTGATTTCGAAAAGCTGCAAAAGCTCTTCAATTTCATCATCTGAAAACAGATTAAAGCTTCGAAAATAATCATGTACCATCATTCTTAAAAGTAAAGGGATTATAATGAACTACGAAAATAGATAAAAAGAAGGAGGCAATATGCTTTATAAACGCAAAGTTTTAATTTTTGCAGAGTCTTAATGTAAAGAGGGCAAAGGCGGAATCAATTTCATTGATTCTTTCTAAGCTCATGCATAACCATATAACTTCATATCCGACTTTGTCAATGTCTTACCATACTTAAGAATAAGATTTCCTGATAGATTCTCTGCCTTTTTTATATAAATCAATTTAAATATTTTTTTGTGCTAGCTTAATTTTGAGACTTACTCAAATATGTCTGGCCAATTTCAATTAACAACAAAAAAAAATCATCTCAGGACGAGATGATCTACCGTTTTGAATTTACTTGAGTTATTTATGAAGATATGAATGATGTTTTGTTGTAACAAAGATAGGTCAGTCCCGGTTTTTATCAATCAGGGTAATCCCTAAACTTTTATCCGTAAAAATACGGTTGTGTAAACAAAAAAAGCCCTGCAGGAAATACCTTACAGGACTTTAGTTTATCTAACAATATTCTGTTTATTGTTTAAAGCTCAAGGTTTAAAGTTATGATTGTCATTCACTTTCACCCTGATTCACTTTATTAAAGAGGGCTTACCAGTTGTAAGAACCATTCTTTAACTTCTCCTTCCAGGTAAGGACCTAGTTTTTCCTCACAGGTCTTATGGTAACCATTCAACCATGCAATTTCACTTTCTGAAAGAATTTCTTTTGCCACTGTATCTTTGAAGAATGGGCAGAATGTAAGCGTTTCAAATTCATAGAATGTTCCGTGAATTGTTTTTTCGGCTTCTTTTACTGCGATCAGGTTTTCATGACGGATTCCATAGTGCCCTTCAAGATAATACCCGGGCTCATTTGAACAAACCATTCCTGGTAGAAGATCCTGAGGATTCAGATCTTTTCTGATATTCTGCGGCCCTTCATGTACATTCATGAAGCTTCCTACCCCATGCCCTGTTCCGTGGTTGAAATCTTTTCCTTCCATCCATAACGGAAGTCTCGCAATGGCATCAAGATGCACTCCTTTTGTTCCTTTCGGGAATTTCACCATGGATAGACGGATTAATCCCTGTAATACCAATGTTGAATTTCTTTTAAACTCTTCAGAAGGCGTTCCTAATGCAAAAGTTCTTGTAATATCTGTAGTTCCCTCAAGATACTGACCTCCTGAATCTACCAGGATGGTAGCCTCATTGGTCACTTCCTTGCTTCCTTCTTTTTTGGCAGAATAGTGCATGATCGCACCATTATCTTTATATCCTATGATAGAACCGAAACTTTCTCCTACAAAATTTTCTCCTTCTGCACGGAAACCTTTCAGTTTCTGTCCGATAGAATATTCATTCATAGTTTCTTTTCCTGCATTGTGCGTTAACCAATAAAGGAATTTTACCATCGCAACCCCGTCTCTTACCATTACGGTTCTGAAACCTTCCAGCTCAGCCTCATTTTTCTGGGCTTTCATCAGATTACCAGGAACCGGAGCTTTGATAAACTGGTTTTCGGCTTTTAATGTTGCAAAAATCTGTTGGTTGGTATTTGGAGAAACCAATACTTTTTCATTCTTGAATGTCTTCAGAAAATTGTAGAATTCTTCGTAAGGCATCATTTTTACAAAGGAGTCATCCATTTGTTTTCTGGCCCCCACTTCCATTTTTTCTAATCCCGTGAATAGAACAGCATCGTTTTTAGTAATTACGATATATCCTAAAAATACAGGATTACTTTCTACATCGCTTCCTCTCAGATTCAATGTCCATGCTACATCATCCAAACTTGATATAATGTGTACAGTAGCTTCCTGCTCTTCCATTTTCTGACGGATGGCAGAAAGTTTATCAGATACCGATTTACCAGCTCTTTCTACCGGATGTACAAAGATTGGGTTGGCAGATGGAGTTCCTCTTTCTTTCCAAACTTCTGTTAAAAGCGGAGAATCTACCAGCGTAATATTTTTTGAATTAAATTTTTGAGTAAGCAGTTCCCAGTTGGCATTAGAAGCTGCCAAAGCATTTACCGCCACTTTACCACCTGCAGGGATTTCTGAAATAATCCAGTCGATATAATTAGGAGTACCTTCCATACCGTCCTTGAAAAGGTCGATTCCTGAACCATCCAGCTCAATAGCTGCTTGTGTAAAGTATCTTCCGTCTGTCCAAAGTCCAGCTTTGTCTTTGGTAACTACCGCAAAACCGGCGGAACCTAAGAAACCTGATAACCAAGCTCTCTCCTGCCATTGTTCAGGAAGATATTCGCTCATATGCGGGTCTGCAGAATATACTATAAATGCATCAACATTATTTTTCTGCATTTCTTCACGAAGCGCAGCAACTTTTTCCTTTGAAGTCATTCTTTTTCTTTTTTAAACACCGAAAGTTACGAAAAATATGATGTCGGCAGATTAAATATATCCCCTATTTTCCTTAATAATCTGTTCTTTTTTAAAGGAATACTTTTTAAAGACACCATAACAAACACTCTTACAATATTGAAATATAAATGATATGGATTTATAATGGAAAATTTAATATAAAAATCTCACAATTCATCTACTTTACCTACCACAAATAATCATTTATTATCAAAATAATAAATTTTGGAAAGATTATTGATGCATTATTTCTTATGAAACAGCAGAATTACAATAATCACAGGAAATTTTATCCACCTCATCATTTTATTTATCTTCCTTTACTCATCATATTAGAGATTTTTGGAATTTATAAAATCTGGGATGATCCGGAAAATAAGCTAACCTGGATTCTGTTTTCTATTGTCATCTTTCTGCTCTTCTACCTGGCATTTATGACACGGCAGCATTATGCACTGGGACTTCAAAACCGTATGGTGATTCTGGAGTTTAAACAACGATATTTCGAAATCTTCAATAAAAGATCGGATGAAATTGTTGAAAAATTAAGATTTGGCCAGATTGCCGCATTGAGATTTGCCAATGATGATGAATTCAAGGAGCTTTTATACAGGGCTCTTCATGAAAACATATCAGGAGACGAAATTAAAAGGTCTATTAAAAACTGGAGAGCTGATCGGCTGAGAATTTAACCAACACACTCAAACAAATATATACCTATGAAAAAATTAAGCTTATACAGTATTACGATATTATGCTTGTTGATGTTAACAAGCTGTGAGGCAGTAGAAACAATTTTTAAGGCAGGAATGTGGTGGGGAATCATCCTAGTCTGTGCGATAGTAGTGATTCTTTTACTGATATTTTCGAGGGGTAAAAACTCCTAACCATGCTTTATGGAGAAGAATACAGATCTGGAGATCATTTCTCACCTGAAGCCTTCAAAAATTGTTAAAATCATGAAGGATCCGGAAGCTTCTGCAAAGGCGGTACATCTTGTATATACCACCGATGCGGAAACCACCGGAATCATCCGTAAGAAAACCGGCAAAAAATATTCCTATTATAAGGAAGGAAAAAAAATAAGTAATAAGGAGGAAATTACAAGAATCAACAAGCTGGTGATTCCGCCTGCCTGGGAAAATGTATGGATCTGTGCCTTGGAAAACGGACATCTGCAGGCAACAGGTTTTGATACCAAGCAAAGGAAACAATACCGTTACCATCCTCTTTGGAACGCTTTAAGAAATCATACGAAATTTTACAGAATGCTTCAGTTCGGATATGCATTACCGGACATCCGGCTGCAAGTAGAACAGGATCTTGCTGTGCGAAATTTTGAGAAGCGGAAAATTCTGGCTTTAATTGTAAGCCTTATGCAGAGAACCAACATCCGTATCGGCAATGCCATTTATGAAAAACTATATGGTTCTTTTGGCCTGACGACTTTGAAAGGCAAACATGTGAAGGTGAATGGGCAGAAAATCACTTTTTCTTTTAAAGGGAAAAAAGGGATTATGCATCGTATTGATCTTCGGAGTAAAAGATTGTCAAGGCTTGTTCAGAAGTGTAAAGATATTCCGGGGAAAGAACTTTTCCAGTATTTTGATGATGAAGGAAATCTCCACTCTATAGATTCCGGGATGGTGAATGATTATATTAAAGAGCTCAGTGGTGAAGATTTTACCGCTAAGGATTTCAGAACCTGGTCTGGAACGGTAAGCGCTCTTATTGCTTTTAAAGAAATAGGGTATGCAGAAAATAACACCCAATATAAAAAGAAGGTAAAAGAAGCGCTTGATATTGTTGCTGAGCATTTGGGAAATACAACAGCTGTATGCAGAAAATACTACGTTCACCCTTTAGTTATCAATCTTTACGAAAACAATACCATCAAAAAATATCTTGATGAACTGGAAGTCATTGAAGAGAATGACGGGAAAACTGATCTGACTAGAGAGGAAAAACTGGTTCTCAAAATTCTTGAAAACGAGAGAATGTAGGGAGGGTGGAAGAATGGAAGCTGGGAGATGGAAGTTTTAATTCATTCTATTGACAAATATTTGCACCTCATTGCTTCCAGCATCTTACATCCCGCCTCCAGCCTTACTACACAGATATTCTATTATTGTTCAAAAACTGGGTTCTGTATTCCTTCGGAGTAATCCCTGCAATTTTTTTGAAAAGCTGGGTAAAATGGGAGGCTGTATGAAAATTCAGCTCATAAGCGATCTCCGCGATATCTTTACTGGAATGAAGAAGTGCCTTGCTGTAATTGATATCAATTTCATTGATCCATTGTTTGGGTGACTTCTGAGTTACGCCTTTTACACATTTATTCAGATAGCTTTCTGTCACAGAGAGTTTATCAGCATAAAATGCCACCCGTTTTTCCACCACATGATATTTAAACAAAAGATCCCGAAACTGAAGAGACAGTTCCATAGGACGTGTCGCAGATTTATGATGGGTATCAGAATCTGTACTCAGAATCTTGATTAAAATAAGATGAAGCATGGTGACTACTACATCATTGACATTGAGGTTATTCAACCATAATTCCTGCTCCATAATCGGGAGAAGCTGTGTAATGGTACCATAGGTGAGGCTGTCAAGATTCAGAAATGGAGTCATGAAGAAAATACTGCTTTTATGTTTAGGCAGTTCCTGTTCGGACAGAATATTATTTTCATAGGCAAGGAAGAAGCCTTCGATATCGTCAGATAATTCGACTGTTGCTGTAATGGTCCCTTGTTTTATAAAGATAACCCCTCCTTTCTCTGCGTGATATTCTTTATTTTCAAGATATTGTCTGATATGGCCGTTGGTAACGAAAATAATAAAATTAAACGTTGTACGGTACGGAATCACCGGCATTAGAATCCCTTTAAGATAGTTTTCTATCCGATACAGCTGCAGATCAGCATTATTGGCTAATATCTTGTCCGTGATATTCGGTAGAAAAAGCTTTTTATATTGAAAATTGGATAGAACTTCCATATCCTTGTTATGATTATTTAAAGTTATACAAAATATTTTTAAGACTCAATACTGAATCGGCTGAGAAGGGCGAAAAAGCAAAATTGCAAAAGAATACCCCGTATCCCGCAGTCACCTCTCTCAAACCCTTATACGCTCTCACTCTTTTACCCTCAAACTCTCTCACTTAGAACTTATAATACACTCCTACTCTTACTCCAAAGGGACTTCCCGGTGTGTAGGTAAGGTCTGTGATAGGTTCTGCTTCTCCTTTTAATTGGGTTTCTGTTGCAAACTGGGCTTCATTCCATTGTACATTGAAAAGGTTGTTGACCTGAATATTGGCTCCCCACTTCTGACGGTTGTAAGAAAGCATAAGATCATTCACAAAGTAAGCTTTGGTTCTGATACGGTTATCTTCCACTGCTGGTCTTGCACCAAGATATCGGTACTGAAGTCCTAAAGAAAAGCCATTCAGGAAATCCCAGTTTACAGATCCTGTACTGGTTACTACAGGCGCCAGCGGAACATAGTCCTGACCTTTTTCTTCTTCCACAAATCTGGCATGGGAATAATTGATATCAGCATTCAGATAAAAGTTTTCTAATGGCTGGAAACGAACGCCAAGATCTGCTCCGAAACGTCTCGATTTCCCGGAAGGCTCTACCACAGCATCATCCCCAACGTATACAAACTCCTGTTGAAGATCCATATACCATAAAGCTGGCGTAATGATCAACGATTTGAAAGGATGCAGTCTTACCCCAAAATCTGCTCCAATAGAATAAGGAAGAGTATTTTCGTTTTTATTAGGAACCACTACTCTCAGGTCATTGGAGTGAAAGCCCATCCCTGTTTTCAGGAACCACATTACGTTATCATTTTGGGCATAAGAGAAATTCAATTTTGGACTCACTCTTGTCGCTTCTTTGGATTGTCCGGACGGCAATTGCTCCACATCCAAAAGATTATGCATATTAAAGATAAAATGATCTACTCTCAAAGCCGGATTGATGGTCCATTTTCCGGTTTTCCAGATCAAACCTGAATAGGCATGAAGATTGGTTTCCGTTCCTGTCACATCTGATAACCTGTCAAGCAGCAGGTCTCTGTGGTAGACATGATTCAGCTGTAAAGTATTAATATCGTCATTTCTTAATCCTATTCCTGAAGTCCAGTTCAAAGAGCTGTTGGCAAGGGAAAAAGTCTTTGTATATTTTACTTCGGCTCCGTAAATATTTCTTCCGTCGGTCTGCTGAATTTCATCGCCGTGATCTTTATCTTTTAAATTAAAGGTAAAATCGGAATACAGATTGAAATTATACTTTGAATAGAAAGCCATGGCATCAATCTGTTCGGATTGAGAAATGATATGTTTAAAATTCATCTGCAGATTTGTTCTGGATGTTTTCCCACCTTCTGTAGGGTCTATACTCCCCCATCTTCCGATGATTCCTTCATCTACGGCACGTTCTGGAATCTGCCCGGAAGCATTCCATGAAGAATTGAATGTTGAAAACTGGATATTAAAATAGTCTTTATCGGTAAGCCATTGATTGTATTTCCCAAAGATATTGACTCTGTTGAAGTTCTGTTTTACATCGAAAGGCCCGTCTGTATAGTTGTATTCTGCTGCTATATAGGCATTTTTTCTCCCGAGATCATCATGCAGAATATTGAACATCCCCAGCACTCTTTTTGAATTAAAAGATCCTCCTTCCAGTTTGATCATGCTGTTTTTCAACCCATTGTACGTCTGAAAATCTACATATCCTGCCGTATTAAAATCTCCCCGATCCATATAATAGGCTCCTTTTCCGAAATCAATATTATTAACGGTTTCAGGAATGACAAAGTGTAAGTCCGAATATCCCTGGCCATGGGCATGAGAAACAATATTTACCGGCATTCCGTCTACATTCACACTTACATCGGTACCGTGATCGGCATCAAATCCTCTTAAGAAAAGCTGTTCAGCCTTTCCTCCCCCAGCATGTTGTGCAATAAACAACCCGGGAACTTTTCTCAGCAGATCCTGCGCAGAGCTTACCGGAAATTTGTTCAGATCTACTTTGGTAATGGCTGATAAAAAGGAACTGTGATTGATGGCTACTTCAGAAATCTGAAACGGCTTATGCTGTAAAAAAATAACTTTATTTTTATCTTCATCATTGGCGACTACCCATTTTACCTCATCATATCCCTGACGACTGATCACAAGAGTATCAGGAAGAGATTTTACAGGAATGGCAAATGTACCGTCTGTTCCTGTGTGGGTATGGCTGTTTCCGTGGTCATATTTTACTAAAACATCCGCGATCGGAAATTTATCATCGGCATCTTTTATCAACAGCTGTTTTTCTGCTTCCTGCGCCATCATTTTTCCACTGAATACCATGACTAGAAATGCTGCGGCTATTTTTGTTATTTTCATTTTTTGTTTTGTTACATTAGAAATTAGAGGAGAGATAATAGATGGAGAGACGAGAGACAGGAGACCTCTGATCTTAGATGTGAATTGTCAATCATTTTGTGAAAGAGCTTCAAACTTTGAGCCTTGAACTTTATACCTTAAACAGTTTTCCACTCTCTCATTCTCAAACCCTCCAATTCTCCAACTTATTAAAAAACTTAGTTTTCTGCTTTAAGAAATACCTTCTGAATTAAAAGAGTAATCCATGTTCCGGCTACGAATGGGAACGTAAATACTCCACCAACGATATCCAGACAATGGTTATCTATTAAAAGATCATCGATCACAATGGTTAGAAAAACAGCAATAAGTACCCATAACCCATCTGTTTTTTTAATTCCTGAGAATGCGATTGCCGAAAGCACTGCATTAAAACCAAATAATCCCATGTGAATTTCTTTAACAGGTTCTCCATTCAATTGTGATAATCCCGCCCCAAGAATAGAGGCTGCCAATCCGTATAAAGCAGCTATTGGGGAGCTGATAAAAACGGCAAGAAAGAAAATCATTCCTGAAAGTACACCCCCCTGAAATATTACTTCACCAAAACCATTGGTACAGGAAAGTAAATCGTCATATTGCGTAGGAATCACTTCACTGCTCAGCATCGCAGATGGTGGAATATGGGTAAAATGATGAAGTGTAAATACCAACACCCATGTAATGATGATAAAAGGAAAAGTGAAAACCGGAATTTTCTTTTGAATAAAAAAATGTTGAATAACAGCAGCCAATGCTCCCCCCAGTACAATAAGAACCCAGATCAATAATGTAGTTTCGAATAGAAAAGATAACGCAACTCCTACAAGGGCTGCACTGAAACCATACAACCCGGCATTGATTTCAGATTTATTGTATCTAAGCTTCATCGCCGTGAAGGTTCCGGCTGCCGTTGAAAGCAATACTCCAACCCCACACTGCCAACTCCCCATAAAGATGCCTATCAGAAACAAAAGTCCTGTCCATCTGTTTTCCTGGAGCATAATCTGCCCTATTCCTTTTAAAATAGTATCTAAAAAAGGGATTTTTTTGAAAAATTCGTTCATAGTTTTTTTAATTGTATTAATGATTGTGGATATTAAGATAAGAGACGGATAGATGATAGACATTGGAGGCAGAGCCAATTTTGCTTCGCAAGTGAATGGTGAATAGTCAATTATCAGTGAAAGGATAACAACCTTGAACTTTAAACCTTAAACAATTCAACTCTCAAACTCTACCACTCGCACACAGCATCCCGAAACCCGAATCTCGTTTACCATCCAAGAAAGACCATCCCAACTCCGCAAACCGTTACCACTGCTCCGCTTACCACGCCCATATATCTTTCCAGTTTTTCAGTATTGAATAAGGTGGAGTAACCGTACCGTCCTAAAAGTACCATTCCGAGCATTGTCAACACGGTAGTTATCGTGAAAGAAGTCACCAATACAGCAATTTCAGACATTGAGTGTTTCACTCCCGAATAGAATAATAAAGGAATTAAAGGTTCACTCGGCCCCATTACGAAAATCATGAAAAGTACAAGCGGAGTCACTTTTATTCTTTTCTGAGGCATTACCATTTCTGTGTGATTATGCTCGTATACATAAACATCATCACCCATCACATCAAAATGCTTATGAGGTTTGTTCCTGATCGCCTGAATGAGTCCGTATACAAGGTAAACTCCCCCAAATATCAGCAATGCCCATCCTGAGAAATTCCCTCTGATATCCTGAAACCAGGAGATCTTATTCAGCTGCCATCCAAGGAAAACTCCTATAAAACCTAAGATCAGAGAACTGAAAACATGCCCAAATCCGCAGACCACTGTTAATATGGCTGTTTTCATGCCACTCCACTTTTTTGATTTTGAGAGTACGATGAATGGCAGATAATGATCCGGCCCTGAAGCGGTATGTATAAAACTTATTGAAATGGCACTCAAAAGAAGCGCCCAAAGTGTACTATCCATTTTTTAATTTAATTTTTTTACCTGAGAGCCTTTTTATTCTAAAGACCAAAGAATTTCCTGAATATACAGGAAGAAGTTGTACATCATTTCACCTCCATGCCCTAAAGCTCTTACTACAAAACCATTGTCTTCCATTGCAGAAACGCCTACTTCCATTTCTTCATGATGTTGTGCTGCTGCCTCAACGATCTCTTCAATCAAGCCATTCTTATCTACATTTTCCTTTGTGCTGTAGAAGATCAGGGTTCCCTGATGGGTGTACTGTTCCAGATTTCCAATACTGCTGATCGGAATGATATCAGGCTGAATCAGAACATTATCCTTCACTACAAGTTTGTTGTTATGATAGATTTCCATCACATTCTGAAAACGTTTTAATTTAAAAACCTCGCCATAATGTTTTCTCCCGCAGGTAATGATCTCACTGATGATGATCTGGCTGTTTTTCCCGATGTGAATATTTGCTTTACTCTTAAAATTAGAGTCTTCATGCGGAACGATAGGATGAGGAACGTAGGCAAAAGAAGTTTCATCCTCCATCTTTACATTAAGCTCCTGAAGTGCCTTATCTTTCATGTTGAAAAGCCTCTGATACGATTGTGACTGCAGTTGAAGTGCAGATCCTTTTTCGAGAGCAACGTCCAGATGATAGTGGTCTCCATCCAGAATTCCTGGAGAGGAGCTCATCACCATCTGATAGAGCTTTTTGTCACTTTTTCGCTGCCCTACAGAAACTACTCTGAAAGGAAGTGAGACATAAAGGTCTTTCACATAGGATTCTCCTCCCTTGAATCCTGCAATAATACTTAAACGACTATCCATCTATCTTACTAAGTTCGGTTCTTCAATTTCTTCTAAAAGAGCATATTTTTTGATCCATCCGATTACCTTATCCAGTCCTTCATCTGTTTTAAGATTGGTAAAGACAAAAGGATTTCCTTTTCTCATTCTTCTGGCATCATTTTCCATAACTTCAAGACTGGCTCCTACATGCGGTGCAAGGTCAATTTTATTGATAATCAATAAGTCTGATCTTGTAATACCAGGACCTCCTTTTCTAGGGATTTTTTCTCCTTCTGCAACATCGATAATGAAGATGGTAACGTCTGCCAGGTCTGGACTGAAAGTCGCCGAAAGGTTATCCCCTCCACTCTCAATAAGAACCAGTTCGATGTTTGGGAAGCGTGCTGCAAGCTCATCTACCGCTTCAAGGTTCATACTTGCATCTTCACGGATGGCCGTGTGAGGGCAGCCCCCTGTTTCTACTCCAATAATTCGGTCATGAGGAAGAAGACTGTTTTTAGCCATAAATTCAGCATCTTCCTTGGTATAAATATCATTAGTAATCACTCCAAGATCATATTTCCCGAATAATTTTCTGCTTAAACGTTCCAATAATGCAGTTTTTCCTGAACCTACCGGTCCTGCAACTCCTACTTTTATATATTTTCTATTTTCCATTGTATTTAAATTTTACTTTATTTTTTTAGCGCAATAGACGCTGTTTTTTTTATTAATTGAGAATATTATAAGGGATGCAAAGGCATTTCATTCGGCTAAGAAACCTCCCATTCATTGAGTCCTAAGTTTCTTCATTTTGTTAGCTTTCCCTGTCTTCCTTTATCATTTGCCTTTCCTCCCTTTTATCTTTTTACTTTTAACTTACGACATATAAAGCCTCGAATAAAGCCTCTCATGCTGCATACATCTTATATCAAAAGCGGTATTACAAAGCCCCACCATATCTCTGTCCAGTTCTATAGTTTCTACAACTGTTTTTTCCATAACAGGATAGAGGGAAAACAAGATATCCTGCCCGTCCAGCTGTCCAAGAGGGACCAACTTCACGGCATTGGTGATCATCCCTGCAACCGAGGTATAATAAAATCCCAGAAGTGCTTCGTACAAAGGAATCTTCATCAAATAAGCATACACCCCAAAAACAATACAGTAATGAGAATTGGCTTCTTTATTTTGAACTGCTTTTTCAAAATCCTCCATCAAGGGGGAACTTTCTCTTCTTTTGAAGATTTTGATCAGTCTGAGACCTAATTTCTGGCTAGCCTGGCGGATTTCTTTCGGACATTTTATGGCGTTACATTCGTTATCTAAATCCAACAGTTGTTGCAAATCACCATTTTCAGCAGCTTGATAAGCCATTTTTACAAAAGCTCCGTCATTGAATTTAAGGTTGTACTCCAGCATATTCTGAACAAATTCTTTTGCTGTTGCCAGATTATGTACGATTCTTTCCTGTACATAGGTTTCCAGTCCGTTGGAGTGGCTGTAGCCCCCTATGGGAAGCGTAGGGTCAGAGAGATGAAGGAGTCCTGACAGAAAGTTTATGTTCATATTATTCATCTTTCGGAGCGGCCATTTTTAAGATTTTTGTAAAGATTGTGGAGCCAAGGCTTCCGTGTCCGTGAGGTTCTACGTTAGATTTAAGAAGATTCAGCAGCTTTACGGATTGTTTTTCCGGTTTGAAACCGCTTGCTTCCAACCATCTGAACATGGGCATTTCAAAAGGAAGTAATACTTTATCCTCCTGAATAAAAAGCGGAATATGTTTGTTTCCTATTTCATAGCACACGGTACCCATTTCCAACAATGAAGCGGGTGACATCACGATAGCTTCTGTTTCCAGAACATTGACCGCGATTATTTTTTCGGCATCCTCAAAAAGAATATCTCCTTCACGCAAACGCTGCCCTTCTCTAAGAAATTTGATGGCAACATCAGTTCCCTGCCTGGTTTTTTTGCGCTGAATTCTTTTGGTGGTTTCAAACCATTCCAGATCAAGATAATCTATGGTTTTCCCTGTAGGATTTTCGGTTAGATTGCCTATGATTTGATTAATTATCATTTTTGGATTTTTTTCTGAAGTCTAAGTTTTTAGAAATACCCACTCCGAATGTTGAACCACTGATTCCTGCTACATAGCTTTTCGTCCAACCTTCTTCTTTTGTCTTGGTCTGAAGCATTGAAAGTTCAGCAAATTTGAATTTCAGAGCCCAGCCTCCACCTAATAAAATTCCGATCAGAGGATAGGCACGAAGACGGAATCCGTTAAAGTTCTGCATGGCATCCGCCGCCGTTGACAGCTGTTGCCCCCAAACATAATGGGCGTCCACCTGCCCAATCAATACAAAGTATTTCCCAAGCATTAATGAGGGGCTGTACCAGATACCGGCTTCATTTTGTTTATAGACAACATTGTGATCAACCGTATTCTGTGAGTATGCATAATTGACTCCGATAAGATCATTATTGTTGATGAAGTATCCCACTCCCAGCGGTGCACTCGAAACAGTACTGCTGCTGCTTGACGGTGTTGTGATCTTAGAATAATCTAAAGAACCATACACCATAAATTGTCCTTTGGGTCCTTCTTCATCACTTTTCAGCCTGTGTCCTCCTAAAAACTGAGCGCTTACATTCCCTGAAAGCATAGATATTCCGGCTATAGCAAAAGAAAAAACTGTTTTATTTAAATATTTCATTCTAAACTTAATTCTATAATTGTGTTAAATTATTTTGAATAAACCTTTCAATTTTCAAGTAAACCTTATAGGTTTTTAAAACCTATAAGGTGGGTAAGATTTATCTTAGAATAAGAAATACAACTGTGTTAAAGGAAGTGTTTCTGCCGGTTCACAAGTGATGTATTCACCGTCTACCGTTACTTTATAGTTTTCAGCATTCACTTCAATTAGAGGAGTCTTATCATTATGAATAAGATCTGCTTTTGAAATATTTCTACAGTTTTTCACCGGAAGAATCATTTTCTCCAATTTGTAAGAAGCGATTGTTCCGTTATCGATGGAGATCTGTGAAACGAAGTTGGCACAAATACCAAACTTGGCTTTTCCGTGAGCTCCAAACATGTTTCTGTAAATAATCGGCTGAGGTGTTGGAATAGATGCATTCGGATCTCCCATTTTAGCAGCGATTACAAATCCTCCTTTGACAATCATTTCCGGCTTTGCTCCAAATAATGCAGGCTTCCAGATCACCAAATCTGCTAATTTTCCTTCTTCAATGGATCCTACATATTCTGAAATACCGTGAGCAATCGCTGGATTGATGGTATATTTAGCTACGTATCTTTTGGCGCGGTAATTGTCGTTTTCTGCATTCTGATCTTCTTCCAAAGCACCTCTCTGCTCTTTCATTTTGCTTGCCGTCTGCCATGTTCTTGTGATCACTTCTCCCGGTCTTCCCATCGCCTGAGAGTCTGAACTCATGATACTGAAAACTCCCATATCATGAAGAATATCTTCTGCTGCAATCGTTTCAGGGCGGATACGTGAGTCTGCGAACGCTACATCTTCAGGGATATTTTTACTCAAGTGGTGGCATACCATCAGCATATCCAAATGCTCATCGATTGTATTGACCGTGTAAGGGCGTGTAGGGTTTGTAGAAGCCGGCAATACGTTTGGATACATGGCAGCTTTAATGATATCCGGTGCGTGGCCTCCCCCTGCTCCTTCCGTGTGGAAAGTGTGGATTACTCTTCCGTTGATCGCTCTCATGGTATCTTCAAGAAATCCTCCTTCATTCAAAGTATCGGTGTGGATGGCAACCTGAACGTCATATTTATCAGCTACTTTCAGCGCAGCATCAATGGTTGCAGGAGTTGCTCCCCAGTCTTCATGGATTTTTACTCCTAAAGCCCCTGCTTCTACCTGTTCTTCGATAGGCTCTTCTGCTGAGCAGTTTCCTTTTCCGAAGAAACCAAGGTTCATCGGATATTCTTCTGCTGCCTCAAGCATTTTCTGCATGTTGAATTTTCCCGGAGTAACGGTTGTGGCATTGGTTCCGTCATTAGGACCTGTACCGCCACCAATCATTGTTGTAATTCCGCTGTATAGGGATGTTTCAATCTGCTGAGGGCAGATGTAGTGAATGTGGGTATCAATACCTCCGGCAGTTACGATATATCCTTTTCCACCGTGAACTTCCGTTGAAGCTCCAATGATCATATTAGGACTTACCCCATCCATCGTATCAGGATTACCCGCTTTTCCGATTCCTACAATCTTTCCGTCTTTGATTCCGATATCACCTTTTACAATTCCCCAATGGTCGATGATTACTGCTCCTGTGATACAAAGGTCCAAAACACCTTCGTCTCTTTTGGCCGTCACATTCTGCCCCATCCCGTCACGTACGGTTTTTCCTCCTCCGAAAACAGCTTCGTCTCCGTAATGGGTGAAATCTTTTTCAATTTCTATGATAATTTCAGTGTCTCCCAGTCTGATTTTGTCTCCGGCTGTTGGACCTAATATATTGGCGTATTGTTTTCTGTCTACGTTTAAGCTCATCTTAGTGATTTTTAAAGTTTAACTCTTCAACTTTTGCAAGGCTTGCTTTTTTCTGCTCTTCAGAATCTACCTGTCCATCGACAAGGTTGTTGAAGCCCATTGCTTTTTTGTTTCCCCCTATTTCTACCAATTCCACTTCTTTTTCTTCTCCCGGTTCGAAACGTACGGCAGTACTTGCTACAATATTCAGTCTCTTTCCGAAAGCTTTTTCACGATCAAAACTCATGGCTTTATTGACTTCGAAAAAATGGAAGTGTGAACCTACCTGAATAGGACGGTCTCCTGTATTCGTTACTTTTATTTTTACAGTTTCTCTGCCTTCATTGCAGATAATTGTACCTTCTTTTACAAAAATTTCTCCTGGTATCATGATCAATAGTATTAGCGAATTGGATTGTGAACGGTTACCAGCTTAGTCCCATCCGGGAAAGTGGCTTCAATCTGAACGTCGTGGATCATTTCTGAAACGCCTGGCATCACATCATCTTTGGTAAGAAGATGAGCGCCTTCCTGCATCAGTTCAGCTACTTTTTTTCCATCTCTTGCTCCTTCCAGCAAAAAGTGACTGATGAGTGCTATTGATTCTGGGTAGTTTAATTTAAGGCCTCTTGCCTTTCTTTTTAGAGCGAGTTCGCCTGCCAGAAATAGCATAAGCTTCTCCGTTTCTCTCGGTGTTAAGTGCATAATATTTTTATTTAAAATTGGACAAACACGATCCTGTTCACCTTTCTGTAAGGCAAATAGAAATGTTCAAAAATGTAAAATGGGGAATGACTCTTTCGGATCTGTATTTACATGAATACAAACCATAACGGATCATTAAAATCTTAAAAAAGGGATTAGCAGCCTGCTATCTGCAGAGAATGATACAGGATGTATCTTGGTGCTGTAAAATAAATACGGTTTTGAACAGCCGCAACCTGTGTATTATAAGTATAGTCTGCAAAGAAATAGTGTAACCACTGCTGGGCAAGTACTGAGTAATCAAATTTCACTTTCTCCCAGTCATTGGAATCCTGTACATCCTGAGCGTCTGTGAAACTATACATTTCAGGCTGGGTCTGCTGATCGGATTTCTGTTGAAGGAGATGTATTTTTGAAAGGAGATCAGGATAGGATTGAGTTTTCCCTTTATGTGCAAAAAGACCTGCACACAACACTGAGAAAAATAAGACAAAAGAGAAAAATAAGACTCTTTTTTTCATACCTGATTAATAATGGTGTAAAATTAGAACAATCTTAAAACTCCGGCTATCAAAAAAATTATTTAAAATGTTCAAAATCGCAACAAATGCAATTTTATACATTTTTAACATTTCGCCATAAATCCTTTATTTACAACACTTAATCACCGTTTATAAACTATGACAAATATTTTGTTGTTTCTATTCTTATGATTAAGATCGTTCACATCATTTTCTCCTTCTATTTAAAATATCGAATAAATACATCTTCTATTATCAATATCAACCGTTAAAAAACCACTATTTATTAATGATTATTCAAGAATAAAGTTTATTCCATAAAATCAGGTGGTATTTTTTTCTTTCCTTATAATTATCGTAAATTTGTATACACATCTTATTTAATTTAATAAAATAATAAAACGTAATATGTCAAAAGCAATTTCGCAAGTACCATTAGCGGTAAACGAGCCGGTAAATTCATATGAACCGGGATCTCCAGAAGTTAAGAGCCTTATCGACACTTATAAAAAAATGTGGGCTGAAAAGTTAGAAATTCCAATGGTTATCAATGGAAAAGAAGTAAAAACTGATACAAAAGTACAGCTTCAGTCTCCACAGGATCATGCTCATGACTTCGGATTTTACTACCAAGGTGGTATGCAGCATGTGGATGACGCTATCAACGCGGCATTGGCAGCTAAAAACGATTGGAATGAACTAGGCTGGGAACAGCGTGCAGCAATTTTCTTAAAGGCAGCTGATCTTTTGGCTGGACCTTACAGAGATGTGATCAACGCTGCAACGATGATCGGACAGTCTAAAAATGTACATCAGGCTGAAATTGACGCTGCTTGTGAGTTCATCGACTTCTTAAGATTCAACGTAGAATTCATGACAGAAATGTATTCGGAGCAGCCAGTTTCTGACAATGGAATCTGGAACCGTGTAGAGTACAGACCATTAGAAGGATTCTGTTTTGCAGTAACTCCGTTCAACTTTACAGCAATTTCAGGGAATCTTCCGACTTGTATGGCCATGTTAGGAAACGTAGTGGTTTGGAAACCTTCTGACAAGCAGGTATATTCTGCAAAAGTAATCATGGATGTATTGACAGAAGCAGGTCTTCCTGCAGGAGTTATCAACATGATCTTTACAGATGGAAAAGAAACTGCTGAAAAAGTATTAGCACATCGTGATTTCGCAGGTCTTCACTTCACTGGATCTACAAAAGTATTCCAGGGAATGTGGAAAATGATCGGTGATAATATCCATAACTACAGAACGTATCCAAGAATCGTTGGAGAAACTGGTGGTAAAGACTTTGTCATTGCTCACCCTTCTGCTAACGTAGAAGCTGTAGCGACTGCATTGGTAAGAGGTTCTTTCGAATATCAGGGACAGAAATGTTCTGCTGCTTCAAGAGCTTATGTACCTAAGTCTCTTTGGGCTGATGTGAAAAAAGTAATGGAAGCTCAGATGAGCACCATCAAAGTAGGTTCTCCGGAAGATACTTCTAACTTCGTAAACGCGGTAATCGACAAAAATTCTTTCGAAAAATGTAAAGGATATATCGACAGAGCAAATGCTTCAGGTGAGGCTACTGTAGCGATCGGAGGAAAAGTTGATGATTCTAAAGGATGGTTTGTACACCCAACAGTAATCGAAACAACAAATCCTCACTACGAAAGTATGGTAGAAGAGATCTTCGGCCCAATCTTATCGATCTACGTATATGAAGATCAGGACTGGAAAGAAACGTTGAAGCTTGTAGATTCTACTTCTCCTTATTCATTAACAGGTTCTGTATTTTCTCAAGACCGTTATGCTATCAATGAGGCTTTTAAAGCGTTAGAAAATGCTTCAGGTAACTTCTACATCAACGATAAGCCAACAGGTGCCGTAGTAGGACAACAGCCTTTCGGTGGTGGTAGAGCTTCAGGTACTAATGATAAAGCAGGTTCTAAAATGAATCTTCTAAGATGGACGTCTGTAAGAAGCGTAAAAGAAACATTCGTTTCTCCAAAAAACTACAAATATCCATATCTAGGGTAATATAAACGATAAATGATCATTGATAAATGATTTAACAGCCTCGGAATTTCGGTTTCGGGGCTTTTTTGTGGAATGGGTGCGGGATACGGGGTATGAGATGCGAGATGTGCGGGATATGAGATGCGGGATTCGAGGTTTAAAATGTAAGATTATTGATGGTCAGAAAGGCCCTTACCCCTAATACCCTCTAACTCTCCCACACTCAAACCCTCCCCCTGCCCTTCAAACTCTCCCACCCATAATCCCTACCACCTGCCACCTCCTACCTAACATCTTTTAACAAACTTTACCTATACTTTACGACTTCCCATACCCTCTTAGGAATAATTGTTGATTTTTAATCAGTACACACCCCAAAATAAAATAGTATGAAAAAGTTATTGCTAACAGCCGTTGGAATAGGAATATTCGCAGTGAGCTGTGGAACCAAAGAATCGACAATGTCATCGAGCAACCGTGATTCAGCGACGGTAGATAATGCACGAAAAAGCGCATCACCTGCAACCACTGATACCATGACTGCAAAAAAGACGAATCTTGACAGTATCAAGAGGAAAAAGGATTCTACGGTGACATCGCCCGTCAAATAGTATTAATATACATTCAATTTAAAATGGAAAATCTGCAGATGAAAGCGCTGCAGATTTTTTTATTGTGAAGATGGAAGGATAAAAAGGTCGGTGACCGTATCGTTATTGAGTTTTAAGTTTTGGCTAAAGCCGGTGGATAGGGGCTGTTTTTAAAGTGGCCGGGCTAAAGCCCACCTCTATTGAATTTTGATAATAAAATCTTTTAATCTTTTAATTAAATGATTATATTTGATTAACATCAAAATAGTATTACAATGAAAAAAATATGGATAGGAGCAGTTCTTGGACTTCTTTTCTTAGGAAGTTGTGCTCAAAACAAAGAAAAAAGAGAGGAATATAAAGATGCTCACAACAAAGATTCTTTAAGAAACCGAATGGGTGATTCTGCTGTGGCCAATTCAATCCCTTCACCGGCAGCCTCTGATACTTCAAAAACAAAAACCGACAGTACAAAAGTTAAATAAAATCACAAATCCACAGACTTCTGTGGATTTGCACTTAAAAAAACTTGACTGAAAAAAAACCGGGCAATCAACCCCGATTATGAGATATGGTTAATATTCTTATTCAGAATATTTCGTTAAAAGTTAAAAATGGGAATTGAAGTTTGTGTTACCACTTTTTATTTCAGAAGATGTAATATCCTTTCAAAAATAAAAGAGTTCAACCGTTGTTGTAATTGTGTTCATCCCTTACAAAGCTGGCGCAAAGATATGATAGCAAGGCTTTCCTATAAAACAATAGGTTGTTCATTTTCGCGAAAATGGTAAGATAGAATTAGAAAAACCACTTCTTATTAATCATTTTCAGGAAAATGAACATTTTTATCTGATTGATTTTCAGCATCAATATATTTAATATAAGCGGATGGAGAATAGTCTGTAACCGCTTTGAAGACTGCGGCAAATTTACTGTGTGAAGAGAAGCCACATTCATCAGCAAGGATACTTATTTTATACTGTCTGTACTTCTCATCATTGATCATTTTGTCTACAATATAGTTGATCCTTAAGCGGTTGATATACGTTTTAAAGTCAGCACTTTTATGCTGATTAATAACATAAGACAGATATTTTGTATTGGTATTCAGTTCGCCTGCAAGAAAAGACAAAGACATTCCTTTATTGTTATACAGGTTTCCTTTTTCAAATTCTTCCAGCAATTCGAGCAGTTTTGATTCTGTTTCGGAGGTCATTAATGAATCATTGCGCTTTCGGTCTGTTTCAGAATCTTTTTCATCAATTTCTTCCACGGATATATTGGAAAACTCAGAACCACCGGATTGTTTTAAAGGATAACTGTTCCTTTTACTGATCATATTCAACTGAGTCCTTATGATATTTCTAAGCTTTGAACGCTGTTTTTTCTGCTTTGTTCTGAAGAAAATAAGTAAGCCAACCAACGATATAAACAGGACAATAATAGCAGCATTCTTCACCAAATTCATCTGTCCGTTCTTTTTATTAATCTTTGCTTTAGAAATCTCAAAAGGACCTCTCATGGTGAAACTTTGGTTGCGGGCAGCAATGCTGTCATACATCCGTACATATTTTACCGCATATAAAGAAGCTTTGAAATTGTCTCCCATTCCTTCATAGTAATCATTAATATTAGAGTATACTGCTTTTTTAAGCTTAAGACTTCTGGATGTATCTGCAATTTTTTCAGCTTTTTTAAGGTATAATTCGGCATCCTTCCAGTTCTTTTGTTTCAAACGGATACCTCCCAGTCCATTATAAACCAATCCCAATGTGCAGCTTCCATCTTTAAGCAATCCTTCAGCTTTTCTATAATAATTTTCTGAAACGGAATATTCATTAAGTTTAAAATAAACATCTCCCAACACCTGATAAGAAGCCGCTGCCGTTCTATCTTCATTACGGCTGTCAATTTTTTCAAAATATTTCAGGGATGACTCAATGTATCGTATTGCGTTTGAATAATTTCCCAATTCCATTTCATAGAAGGCCATCTCCTGATTCAACAATCCTGCTGCCTCATTACTTTTCTGAAAATCAGAGATCTTCCCCGATGCCTCCAGCCCTTTTACAATGTATTTTTTGGACCTTTCGTATAACCCTACCTGTCTATATTGTCTGGCAAGTAATCGGGTTACCACAGCCATCCATTCCGGATCATTAACCTGATTGATGACAGAATGGGCATTTTCACTATAGCATATTGCTTTTTTAAGCTCACCTGCATGATGATAAAGTTCCGAAGAAAGAACAAGGCATCTTATTTTCTCTGAAGACGTTTGTGCCGACAAATAAAGAGAATCTGCAGTTTTGATCGCTTTGGGTAAATCCTTATAAGCTGTAACAGAAGAGGTTCTTTCACAGATAAGATCAAAGTTATTTTTTTTCTGAGCGAATATGGGGATAGCTGTTGCCAGCAAAAACAAAAATTTCAGAAGATTTTTAGACATAAAAAAACAAATTATTATTTTTATTTTATAATAATTCATCATTACTTTAACAGGGAGTGTCTTTTTGTTTTTTACAAAACTAGTGATATTTTATTTTTTATTAAAATATAATATTGAAATTTAATCATTTAACCCAAAACAGCATTTTACATTAATTTTAATAATTATACTAAAACAATAGATGATTATCTTTCATATGAGCTGATGTCTGCTTTAAAACTAAGGTTCCCGTATAATTATTTTCAATATGGACGGCTTATGTGTCATCATATTTATTACATTTGCATGGAATAAAAAGTTTTTATGAAAAAAATAGCAATACTTTCCTCCATCTTTATAGGAGCCCTTGTATGGGCACAGGGAATTAAATTTGAAGAGGGCAAATTTGCCTCTATCCTGGCCAAAGCAAAAAAAGAAAAAAAACTAGTCTTTATAGATGCATACGCTTCATGGTGTGGACCTTGTAAACTGATGGTGAAAAACATTTTCCCCCTTCAGGCTGTAGGTGATTATTATAATTCTCACTTTATCAATGCTAAAATTGATATGGAAAAAGGAGAAGGAATTGAACTGGCAAAAAAATATAATGTAAAAGCATTCCCTACTTACCTGTTCATTGATGGAAATGGTGAAGCTGTACACAGAACACTAGGATATGTTGAAGAGAAAGACTTTATCCAGTTTGCGAAGGATGCTGAAGATCCTAACAAAAGACTGACTTCTTTGAAGCAGCAATTTGAGAAGGGAGAAAAAGATCCTGAGTTTTTAAAGAATCTTGCAGGGCTTACCATGTATAATGATGCTGAGTTTGCCGGTAGAGTACTTAACCGTTATTTTCAGCAGAAAGCAGGCTTAGATCAGGAAGATATTCAAATGCTTCTTTCAGGAGTTCAGACTACAGACAGCCCTTTGTATAAGATTTTCCAGGATAAAAAAGCAGATATCGTTAAATTTTTCCCGGAAGATAAGTATGAAAAGTTTGACAAAAACATCAAACTGAATACCGTTTCCAAAAAAGCATATAATGCAGATACCAAAACGTGGAATGACAGCTATTTTATGGCTGAAACTCAGAAATTCCTAAGCAAAGAAGAGGCGGACAAGATCTTAAAAAGAATGAAAGCCAACAGAGCTTTAAAGAATAAAGATATTCCTGAGTATGAAAAATTAATTCTTGATCTTTACAAAGATTATTCTGCAGCAGGTTCTGAAGAGTTGAATTCTCTTGCATGGAACTTCTTTGAAAATGTAAGCAATAAAACATCTCTTGAGAAAGCAATCAGCTGGGCACAGGAATCTGTGAAGAAAGACGAGAACTTTGCCAATACAGATACTTTAGCTAATCTTTACAATAAGGTTGGAGATAAGAAAAATGCAAAAATGTGGGCTGAAAAGTCTATTGAGCTTGCAAAAAGTACCGGACAGGATTCTTCTGATACAGAAAAATTATTGAAAAGTCTTTAATAAAAAGAAACATCATAAAAAAAACCGCAGAACTGAAGTTCTGCGGTTTTTTTATTGTCTTATCGAACCACCGCGTCAAAAATTCTTTGAATTTTCGCCACCCCTCCAGAGGAAGGGAATTTTCACGTCTCCAGTTGTGGTATCTGTGAAAACCAGAAGGATCTTTACTTATTAATATTCAAAAAGGACACTTCCCCATGTAAATCCGCTTCCGAAAGCGGAAAGAAGGACAAGATCTCCTCTTTTGATTTTCCCTTGCTCAATCGCTTCACTTAAAGCAATCGGAATAGAGGCAGCCGTTGTATTTCCGTATTTCTGGATGTTATTAAAGATTTTATCATCCGGTAAACCAAATTTTTGCTGAACAAACTGAGCAATTCTCAGATTGGCCTGATGTGGGATAAACATGTCAAGATCTTCAACGGTTTTTCCAGCTTTATTAAGGGCTTCCATCATGGTTTCCGGAAATCTTGTTACTGCATGTTTGAAAACGAAGTTTCCATTCATAATAGGATACACTTCTTTATTGGTAACATTCTCAGGTTCTTTTCTCATCCTGTCACTCCATCCGAACTTAGAACCAGGAAACTGTGTGCACAATTCATCGGCATATTTCCCTTCAGAATGCATATTGACAGCTAATATATCTCCTGCTTTTTCATCTTCTGTAGCAGAAAGTATTACTGCTCCTGCTCCATCTCCAAAGATTACAGAAACCCCTCTTCCTTCATCAGAAAAATCCAATCCAAAAGAATGAACTTCTGCTCCTACAACAAGAATATTCTTATACATTCCCGATTTAATAAAAGCATTGGCAACGCTCATAGAATATACAAATCCTGAGCATTGATTTCTTACATCTAAAGCTCCGATGGTATCACATCCCAGCATATCCTGAAGCAATACTCCACATCCAGGAAAATAATAATCCGGAGAAAGTGTTGCAAAAACAATATAATCAATATCTTTCGCAGTAAGACCAGCTTTTTCAAGGGCTTTTTCAGAAGCTTTAAATCCTAGATAAGCAGCCGTTTCCTGAGAATCGTTTCTATTCTTACGATGCCTTCTTTCTTTAATTCCTGTCCTTTCCGTAATCCATTCATCATTGGTGGTCATTAATTCTGCCAGATCATCATTGGTAACAACATTATCTGGAACATAAAATCCCACACCTTTTATTGTACTTTTAATCATATAGTTTTTTAATTTTGGCAAAGATAAAACTTATTTAACACATACTTTTTCAAAATATTAGTATTTTTACTTTATGCCAATTGATACGATATACAGAACCTCCCAGTGCGAATGGGTAGATGTGGAGGCTCCTACTGCAGAAGACCTGAAATTTCTTCATGAAAGATACGAAATCAACAATCTTCTCCTGGAAGATACCATGGATCCTAATCACCTTCCCAAATATGAAGAAGACGGAAATGTAAAGTTCTTCTTACTCCGTGAAAGTACAGAACTGGAAAGAAAGAATCTGAATACGATCAGTGATATCAGCACCAAGATCGGAATCTTTTTGGTAGATAATACCATTATCACCATCCACAGGATGAAAACAAGGAGTATCTCCGAGGTCAAGAAAAAAGTTTCAATGATCCAGGAAGACCTTACTCCTCAGCAAATCATTCTGATGATCGCCATATTGATTATGAAAAGTTTTGACGACGAATCTTTGAGTCTTTTCGAAACGATGGACAATATAGAGAATGAGATTTTCCTTAAGAATACCAATCATACAAGCCAGATCCGCCGTCTTTATAAGCTGAAACGAAAATCAGGGTTGAATTCACGGGTACTGATAATTTCTACGGATGCGATCGATAAATTTAAATTATTGAATCTCCAGGACTCCGAAATTGTAGATTTAAAGGATAAGCATAAAGATGTAGTGGCAGATTTTGATCATTTAAATATTCAGATTACCAACCTTATTTCCATGTTCCTGGCACTTTCGGATCAAAAGGCCAACCAGGTTATGAAAGTTCTGGCTATTTATTCTATTTACTTCTTACCAATCACCTTTATTGCCGGGGTGTATGGGATGAATTTCGATAATATGCCTGAACTTCATCATAAATACGGATATTTTATAACGTTAGGAGTTATGGCTACTATTATGATCAGTACGTTTATTTATGTGAGACGAAAACAGTGGTAATTAATTTTTATATGAACGTAAAGGCGCATAAGAATATAAAATAATCTGTGGGTTTAAGGCGAAGGTTTTATCTCCGATAATATTTAAACCTGCTGACTATTTTAGATTAGAGATCACTTCTCCTCTGCCCGCAAGAACTACACACCATCAAAACAAAATACCATGACCCCTGAAAATCTTAACACCATTCTGGAAGATCATTCTCTTTCGCAGGCATCTAAGGAAAAACTGATTGCTTTGCATGAGACTATTTCAGCAAAAGAATTTTCTGATCTACTGGATCATTCAGGAAATCAATATGTGGAGTTCGTCCAGGAAGGTGGTGGTGTTTGGGGAAGCGCATTGGTGGGTTATCTTTATGGATTGGAAATATTCGGTGTCCGATTTCTGAAAGTGGCAGGAACGAGTGCAGGAGCAATCAATACCATGCTTATCGCAGCGTGTAAAACCAAAGAAGAAGCCAAAAGTGAGCTAATTAAAGATATTCTCTTCAGCTGGGATTTCTCAGATTTTATGGATGGGAAAACCTATGTAAAAACAACGCTCCACGCGATGCTGAACAACAAAGATTTCTTTAAGATCAATGCTGTTATTGCCGCAATCCTGTTCATTATCTTGGTTAGCATTCCTTTCCTGGCACCTTCAACAACTATACTGAATGCCAAACTGATGTTTTTGATTCCTCTGATTCCGGCTGTCATTCTTTTTTTCTGCATTAAAAAGCTGTACAACAATTTCAGGAAAGAAAACAGCGGCCTTAATCCCGGAAACGTTTTTCAGAATACCATGCAAAGCGCACTGGATCATTTTGGAATAAAAACAGTTGCCCACCTCAACGAAAAATTCATCCAGAAAGAAAAGGACCTCAACCTCAACTATCGTTATGGAAACGGGCAGGAATATTATTTGATGGCCCTGCAGAGTATCGAAAAGATTAAAATCAAAAATCAGGAACATATTGATCAGACCCGATATAGAATTTTCTACGAAAGTGCTGTCAATAATGATTATTATAAAAACAATCCGTTTTACCTTCTTCAGTCTGATTATGTTGTGATTACCACTGATATCAATGCTAAAATTAAAGTACAGCTTCCGATTATGGCCAATCTCTACTGGTCCGAAGAAGAACTGAAACACATCAGCCCGGCTGAGTTTGTAAGAGCATCCATGGCGGTACCTTTTTTCTTTGAACCTTTTCAGAAACAAATCAATACCAACGAAGATTCTGTAAAATACGCCTGGAAATATTGGATGAATACCAAACCGGAAGATATTAATCCCGCAGGAGTTTTCATTGATGGAGGCAGTATTTCCAATTTCCCGATTGATCTGTTTCATGCGGATGAAGTTTTCTATCCCAGAATGCCCCTTTTCGGAGTTCAGCTCACGAGTGATTCTGATATCCTTTCTGAAAAAGGAAAAACCAGTGAAGAAATCCTTAAAACACCCTTCAGCTATGCCGGAAATATTATCAATACCTTGAAAGGCTTTAATGACAAGACATTTTTGACGAAACATACTTTCTATAAGCTCTACAGCATACAAACCGTGAACTGCGGTACCAGCAGCTGGCTGAATTTCTTTATGAAAAGAGAAGAAAAGGAAGAACTTTTCAACAGAGGTTTTCAGGCTGCCCTTGATTTTCTCAATGGATTCAACTGGGAAAAGTACAAATATGAAAGAATGATGCTTACCATGAAGGATAAAAAAATACTTAAAGAAGAGGATACGCCTACGGTGGGATAAGGATTTTTAAGTATTTTAGCTTTTTAAATTTCCATGAAAAAGAGACATTTTTTTATACTTGGGGCCGTTATGGTTCTTATTTTCATTGCTATTCCGGTTGTTCATGTTCTTAAAACAAAATGGAATGAATCCGATATTAAAAACGAAATTCCCAAAGGATATACGAATGATGCAAGCCAGCTGAATTTAACAAAGATTGATACACTGATTAAAGTTCCTGCTTCCAAAACTGAAATTGAAAACCAGCTTCGTCAGATCCTGAAATATGCTAAAGAAAAACAGTTGAAAATCTCTATTGCCGGTGCTCAGCACAGTATGGGCGGACATACCATCTACCCTGACGGCATCCTGCTGAATATGCTCCCTTATAAACATATGGAACTGGATGAAAAATCCAACATTCTTACCATCGGTTCCGGTGCTCTTTGGGAGGACGCTATCAAATACCTGGATAAACATGGAAAATCTATCGCCGTGATGCAGGCTTTCAGTTCTTTTTCAGTAGGCGGATCTATGAGTGTCAACGGTCATGGATGGCAGAAAAACCTCCCTCCCATTTCGTCTAGTGTTATTTCTTTTTCACTGATGGATCAAAGTGGGAAAATTCTTAATTGCAGCAGAGAAGAAAACCCAGAACTTTTTAAACTGGTAATCGGTGGTTATGGGCTTTTCGGGATTATTCTTGATGTGAAATTAAAAGTGGTTGACAACCTTGCTCTTCAGTATAAATATGTCCGTTTGAGTTCTGATCATTATACCGATTATTACAAAAAATTTGTTTCTGAAAATCCGAATGTTAATCTTGTTTTCGGAAGACTGAGAATTTCTGACAAACATTTCCTTGAAGAAGCTACCATCAATTATTTTGAAAAAGCAGATGAAAAGCCCTTACCGCTCCCCCTTCAAAATGCTAAAAATGCAGAGACAAAGCGTCTTGTTTTCCGTAGTACCGTAAACAGTGAGTACGGAAAAAGGCTGCGATGGGATCTGGAAACGGGAATGAATAAAATGACTAAAGATGCTGTTTATTCCAGAAACGAGCTCCTTAACGATCATGTTTCCCTCATTGAAAATAAAGACCCGAATTCTACAGATTTGCTGCAGGAATATTTTATACCGGATAGAAATTTTAATCAGTTTATTAAAGATATAAAACCCGTTTTGAGAAACTCCGGGCTGGATCTCCTGAATATCACTATCCGTGCAGTGAATAAGGATGAAGACAGCTATATGAATTACGCCAGAGAGCATGTTTTCGGATTTGTATTACTTTTTAACCAGAAGAAAACAGAGAAGCAGGAAGAAGCCATGAAAGTTCTCACCAACAAACTGGTAGATATTACCCTGAAAAACGAGGGTACTTTTTATCTTCCTTACCGTCTTCATATCGGCAGAGAGAAAATGAGAAAGGTCTATCCACAAGCAGAATCTTTTTTTGAAATGAAAAGAAAATATGACCCTTCTGAGCTCTTTGATAATAAGTTTTACCAACACTATAAATAAAACAATACTATGAAATACATCTGCCAATGCTGTGGGGAAGAAAAGGAAGACTGGCCTGCACTCGCCTATAATGAACCCTATTTCTATTCGTGTTTATCCGAAGAAGAATTAAAAAATGCTGAACTCAGTTCGGATTTGTGTGTCGTGGAAGATTCCGAAAACACCCACAGATTTATCCGTACCGTTCTTATACAGGAAGTTACAGATGACTGCAGGGATCTGGATTACGGAATCTGGGTGTCATTGAGTGAAAAGAGCTTTGATGAATATGTTGAAAATTATGACAATAAGGAATTTGAAGCTGAATATTTCGGATGGCTTTCTACGTATCTTCCGGATTATGATTTTGAAGAAAGTATTCCTACAACAGTGGTAGTAAATAATTCTATCGGCCGACCATTTGTTTTTCCGCATGAAAGCTATGATCATCCGTTTGTAGATGATTTTTATAATGGAATAACAAAGGAGGAAGCGGAGAAGAGAATCAACAGGGTTTTAAATAGAGAATAGATGAACTGGATTATCAGAAATACCAAAAAGGTGAAATTCCATACTAATCTTCAGGAGGTTTTGAAACCTATATGGGATGACCTCGTTGTTTATAAATGGATTTTGACAGATTTAGATTTTATGCCAGATCAGCCGCTTCCCATTAACTTTGATGAAGATTTTTTTATTTTGAATAATCCGGAATTTGAAAAACTGTATCAAAGCAATACTCAGATGATTTGGGGAGTAATATCAGCTGTAAAAGATAATATTGAACCCGATACTTCATTAGTATCCAGATTATCTGCTGAAGATACACGTGTTTGGGAACCTAATCATTTTTTAATTCAGGAAAGTATTGTAGAAATTATTGCTTTTGATAGCGGGTACACTATTGTAAAATTTAAAGACAAAAATCTTTCAGATAAGTTTAAAGAGTATTTTCAGGAACAGGCGATAGATCTACAAAAGTTCAATGAAAAATATAATAATTGAGTATGAAAAAATTTATTTTAAAAAAGTTTCATATTATTGTATTGATAGTCGTTTTCCTATTTATTATATTCTGTTTAATCAGTGCTAATCTGGGGATTAATAACATACTCAAAAACCCTAAATATACAATTGGAGAAGCCACCTCAGACTGGCATTATAAAAACAATAATGGGGTGGGAATAGATTATAAATATCATGTTAATGGTATTACATATTCTAAAACTGCTAATTATTCTTATCAAAAAGGAGACAAATTTCTTATCATTTTTGATTCTATAAAACCTGATAATTCAGCGATACTTGATATCTACTCGATTGAAAACTATCTTATAGATTTAAAAGTTCCTTCAAAAGGCTGGAAATATCAGGATGTCCCTTTTAATATTGACAGTAATACGATAAAAAAATATGTGCAGGACTGGAATGTGGAACCCTTTGAATATATTCAAAAGTAGGCTGAACACATTGGAGATTCAAAGTTTCAACCTACTTTTTATATCATTATAAATTATCCAAAAATTCCAGATACATCGGAACACTTCTGTTGATCCATTCATCGGAAGAATCTCTTTCAATTCCGTAGTAGACGAAAGGTTCTTTATAATCTGCTTTTATATAATCGAAAGTCAGTTCGTAAGGTCTGAAAAGCTCATTCATCGTGTATTTATATTCTCCGGAGGTAGAGTATCCTTCTTCATCTATTCCTGCAGTGACAGCCAGTGACATTTTCTTTCCGGCCAGTTTAAAACCACTGTTGCTTCCATACGCCCAGCCATACAAAACTACCTCATCCAGCCACTGTTTTAAAAGTGGTGGGCTGCTGAACCAGTAAAAAGGAAACTGAAATACAACTTTGTCATAAGATTCCATCAGTTTTTGTTCTTCTGCTACATTGATTTTTCCATCGGGATAAGCTTCGTACAGTTGATGAACGGTATATTTTTCAGGGTATTTTTTCAATTCGTCAATCCATTTTTTATTAATGGCTGATTTTTCAATATCTGGGTGTGTAACAATTACTAAGGTCTTCATTATGTTTAAATTTCTGCTACAAAATTACAACACGTAACTTACATTTCGTACATTAGCAACCTATTGTATGGTACTATAAAAATGTAAGTAATGACTAAAATAAAGGAAACCTCAACCAATTTTGCTAATAAAAAGGCACTTGCTGATGAATGTCCGGAAATCTATGCATCCAACACGATCGGAGGGCAATGGGCACTGGCCATCTGCTGCTATCTGATCAATGGGAAAATGAGATTCGGGGAACTTAGAAAAAAACTTCAGAATATTACCGAAAGGATGCTTACACTTCAGCTTCGCAGACTGGAAGAAGACAAGATCATTACCAGAACAGTCTATGCAGAAGTTCCGCCAAGGGTAGAATATGAACTTACAGAAATAGGATACAAACTGAAACCCATTATCCTGGAGTTTGAAAAATGGGGAAATGAGCATAAGGAATTGATGAAAAACAATAACAAATAAACGGTTTGTAGTTGAAAAAAATTCTACATTGTATTATTTATGTAAAATAATTATCTTTAAATACATAAACTAATACTATGAAAAATCTGACTTTTTTATTGTTCTTTATCGCTGTCTTTTTAGGAATAAACATACATGCACAAAAAATTTCTGACGGCCAGACACTCGATGTCAATGGGATGGCTGTTACTTTTAATATCCTCAATAAAGAAAGTGTAGAATCTGGTGGAAAATCCTATGACCGCTATAAAGTTTCTGCATCGATAAAAAATACTACAGATAAGACATACAACATCAGGCTGTCTGCTTTTCCTCAAATTACAAGCAATATAGGCCTTGTAGAACTGGACTGCATTAATGCAACCGGAGCCAGACTTACTTCTAAAAAAATAGAATTAAAAATGAAGGCTCAAATGATTAATGTTACATATTCTGCTTATGACAAATCTGGAAAATTCATCACCAGTACTATTCCTGTAACTGGAAGCTATTATTTTGATCCTGGAGATACAATCAGTGACAATGCCATTTTCATTGTTCCGCAAGGTGAAAAACCGGATGTTTCGGTAAGAAGCATGAAATAGAATAATTTAGATTCCTACGGAATGACAAATAGAAGTATTTGACATTATGCACACACTGTGTCTTTCCGTAGGAATCTAAAATTATATATTGATCAGTTTTTCTATTTATCTTCCATTTTATTCCATAATGGATTACTTTCCAATACCTTCACGTAAATAGGGCAAGTTTCGGTATGACAACCTTTCAAATATCCGGTACTCATGAGAAATTCGTTGACAATTTCTCCACCTGTGAATTTGAAGGTTTTCTTGAATAATTTCATCCATTCCTGTAATGTTTTAGGATGATGATGTTCCAGCCATTTTTCAAATGAACCAAATTCCTTCTGCAATTCTATAATAGTTTTTGCATTTTCTATCGCAGCATTCACTTTGAGTTTATTTCTGATAATTCCAGGGTCACCGAGCAATCTTTCACGGTCTTCTTCTGTATAAGCCGCTATTTTTTTGATATCAAAATGATCATAGGCTTTTCTGAAGCTGTCTTCCTTTTTCAGAACGGTTTCCCAGCTTAATCCTGCCTGATTGATCTCCAGAATCAGTCTTCCAAACAGCTCATTATCATCATGAATAGGAAACCCATAATAATTGTCATGGTAATTTTTGTGCAGTTCTTTTCTGCTTTCGGGCTGCATGCCTTCTATTGCTAAACAATAACTCATTAGAATATATTTTCAGTTTTAGTTAAAAATTTTCCCATCGCTTCTTTAATATCAATTCCTGTTCGATCGGCCAAGACAATCAGCCACCAGATATTTTCCGCTAATTTATGTTCTAATTCTTCCGCTGAATCTTTTTTCAGCCATGTTTTCTGATGGGACATTACATTTCTTCCTACTAATCCCGCATCAGTAAGATAAGCAAGAGCATCTTCTTCCAGAGTCCATTCTTTTCCGTTGCCTTTTATTTCCAGCTGATGATATTTTTCTCTGATATCTAAGGAACGTTTTATGATGGTATCAAAATTATTGGTGTCCATATTTTATTGTTTTTATATAAACTTTGAGAGTGTAAAGATAAACCGGAACTGTGACAACTGTCCGTCAGTAGTGTTTTCAATTTTTAAATGTAATAATAATTCAGATCACTTTATTTTCTTCTGCTCAGAGAATATTTAGTAGTTTAGAGGGCTTAAAAAAACCATCATGAAATCACTGTTTTCCATTCTTTTCATCATATCTTCAATGTTTTTTAAATCACAGAATTTATATTCTAAAGCGTATGGAAATCCGAAAAATGCTCCTGTAATTTTTATTCATGGCGGACCAAGCGGAAATGCAACTTTATTTGAGGGTACAACGGCTCAACACCTTGCTAACAAAGGATTTTATGTCATTGTCTATGACAGACGTGGTGAAGGACGTTCAAAGGATGAGAATGCTACTATGACCTTTAAGGAAAGTTTTGAGGATTTAAAAGGAATTTATACAACTTATAACATCAAAAAAGCCAATATTCTTGCCCACAGCTTCGGCGGAATTATCGGGACTTTATTTACGGCACAATTTCCTGATAAAGTAAACAGTCTGACTCTTGCAGGAGCTTTATTTACCCAGCAGGAAACCTATAATCATATTTTAAAACAAGCCAGAGAACATTTTAAAAATGATCCTGCCCAGCTCAAAGAAATATCGGAAATAGAAGGTCTGAACAAAAATTCTGCGGCCTATAGAAAAAGATGTTATGATATCGCCGGAAAACTGGGATTCTTCGATATGCCCCATCCTACTCCCGAAAGTGAAATGCTGAGAAATGAATACAAAGCGGGTGAATTTTACAAAAGCAACATAAGAAACCCCGATTCTCCATTGAAGTTTTATCAAAATGAACTTCAGAACAATCTGGATAATACCGCTGTTTTAAAAGACATCCGGAAAAAAGGAATTCCCGTTTTTGCGGTCTATGGTAAAAATGACGGAATATTTTCAGAAAAACAGCTGAATGATCTTAAAAATATAGTCGGAAAGAAAAATTTCAAGTGTATTGACAATTGCTCACATTACTTATTTGTAGATCAGCAGGCCGATTTCTTACAATTCATGGAGCTTACATTAAAATAAAGTGTAGTTTTGTAATTATGCCCCATTCAAGATTTCATATGAAAACCTATAAAGCTGTCATTACGATGCTTATATTGGTATTTTCATTGTCTCCATGTTCTGTCAAAAGAAATGTTCTTGATATTTTTGACATTCAGTACATCAGCGGCCTCAATAAAGTAAAAACAACCTCATCTCTTTCCTTCAGTTGTGATTCTGCATCTGCTTCCTCCGGAATTTCAGTTTTAAAAAATAAAGTTCAGAGCCGGTACAAAGAATCTTTTTCCGGTATTTATTTCGTTGCTGGGAACTCTTTTGAAGAGAAGATTTTTTTCAATCAATATTCAGGGCATTCTACAGGAAACAGCCCGCCGAAATATATTTTATTTAAAAGACTGAAACTTAATCTGGTTTAAACTTTTTTAAGCCTCATTAAAAATCAGTTTTTTACAATAACAATATTAATTTCAATGAAACATACCATAAACAGCCTGTCTTCGGACCTGGCCGGATTATATACATTATCCCTCCGAATGGTTATCGGATGGACTTACTTTTCAGCTTTCTGGCGCAGACTTATCCTTGAAAACAAACTTATTCCCGATGAACAGGGATATATCGGGGAAAAATTCAATCATTTCTTACCCAATGCCCTCGGAATAAAACCAATTATTGAGTATCTGGTTACCCATCCCGATGCTTTAGAGAGATCCATGATTACTTTCACCATCATTGAAGCCATTGTTGGATTATTGATTATTCTTGGATTATTTACCCGGCTGATGAGCATTGGGATCTTCAGTCTTGCCCTTGGGATCCTGCTAGGATCCGGATGGCTGGGCACAACCTGTCTTGATGAATGGCAGATAGGGGTTTTAGGAGTCGCAGGCGGATTTGTTCTGTTTCTTACCGGAAGCGGCCCTTATTCGATGGATTATTATTTCATAAAGAATAACAAGAGCTTCACTCAAAAAAAATGGTTCCCATGGTTAGGTTCGGGAGATCTCCCTGTTTCAAAACCTAAAACGATTGTCTTTGCGGGCTCGCTGATTATATTCGGATTAACTCTTTTTACCAATCAATATTTCCATGGAGGTGTATGGGGAACCTTACATAATAAATCGGTAAAGCCAAAGCTGGAAATATCAAACATCTCTCATAACAGTTCAGATCTGACATTTAAAGTGTACAGAACAGAAGGTGCTGATGTCTATGGTTCTTTTCTGATAGGCATTCATATTCTGGACAAAAACGGAAATATTTTAAAAGAATTGAACCATAAAGAACTTTCCGATTTTTCTAAAGAAAATATAAAAAACCATTACGTTGCCAAAGTAAAACCCGGAAAACACAGTCTTGTTATTCCGTTGGGAGCAAAGCCAGATTTAACTCTAAATATTGATGATGTTCTTTTGAAAAGTGAAATTTATACCCTGAAACTAATTGATGTAAGTGGTATTGAGTGGATAGAGAGGATTGAATAAAATATTTTATTGGTGTACGCAAAGGCGCGGAAAGTTTTGTATAAATATCTTATAAGACGCAGGGATTTTATCTCCGATAAAATTGAATACTACTGATATTTTTGATAATGTTATCGTTAAAGTGTGTGTGATTTTATGTTTTGGCTAAAGCCAATTGAAGGTATTATTCTTTTGTAAATGGGCTAAAGCCCACTCCTATTGAATTTTCTGTATGATATAATTTCGTTAAAATAAGATCTGCAGAATCAGCAAAATCTGCGAGAAGCTTTATGCACTTTAGCTAAAGCCATTAGATATTCATTTACAGAAAAAGCGGACTAAAGTCCGCTTTTATTCATATTTGATGTTATTTTTCTGAGACAATGACATGATAACTGCATGAACTGTCCGGATCAAGCTTCAGGACTTTTATTTCAAGTAAAACATCCAGTCCCATGGTATCGCAAACTCCCTGTATGAAAGGTTTGATGACCGGCCATTTCAGCAAACCTGCAATCTGCAGGCTATGGGTGATTTTGTGGTAACGGTCTACTCCTTTAATCAGCAATTCGCCTCTGTGATCATTTAATTCTTTAAATTCAAAATTATATTCGGGACTGGATGTAAAAACTGCTCCTATCAATATTTTTGCTACAGCCGGAATACCGGGTTGCAGATTAGGTTTTGCTTCAAGGTTCCTCAGGGCCATTCTTGATCCGAGATCATACATAAAAATACTGGAAAGCTGCTCAATAGCTTCTGCTCCGTAAAGCTTTCCGATCTGCTTGAGCATGCCTCCATAAAACGCTCCTGTAATATCTGACAGGCGTTGGGTAAGCTCTGTAAAGGTTCCTGGAAAAAAATCTGAAATAATCTGAGCCTGATTCATTTCAGGAAGATAAATATCATTTTCCCTGAAATCTGATAATGCCAAATAGGTCTCTGGAAGTTGTATTTGATTCATATTTAATGTTTTGTAAGTGTTTTGAGATCATGGTTAAGTTTAGTATGAAAGAAAAAATAGTAGTAATAACAACCTTTAGGAAAAAAGACTATCACATTTATGGGTATAAAAGCATCGTAAAGGGTAAAGTACGATGGGCTGAGATACAAATACTCTTCAGATAAAAGTCCTGTAATATAGTAAGACTCTACTTTTTGAAAAGACATTTTCGGGTTGAGGGAATCTATTCATATTTTTTCATTTGGTTATGTAAAAATAAATAAATTCTCCAATAAGTGATATTAATTTATTTAAAAAGTACATTAAGGTATAAATAGTTTATATTTAAATATTTAATTAGAAAACTTACAGATAATATGAGTAGACATATACCTAAAACAATCAGTGATAAAGTATTTCAAATGCATTTTTTTGAATGTGCTTGGTGTTGTGAAAAATTAACTGAACGTCATCATATTGAGGAATATTCAAAAGGAGGAAAGCATGAAGTTGACAATTTAATTTTATTGTGTCCCAATTGTCATACGCAGGTTCATAAAAATGAAATTTCAGAATCCGATTTACTTAAGAGAAAGTCAACTCACATGAAAGGAGACAGACTATCTGGAGGAATACAGTTTGACATTAGCACTTTAAGAGTAAAATTAGGAAATAATTTTTTTGAAAATGTTCCAATTTTGATAATGATTAATAAAGAAAATATATTGGGATTACAAAAAGTAAATAATAATATACTTTTAAATTGTAGATTCTATAATGAACAAGGTTATCTAATATTTTGGATGTCTGCAAATAGATATTGGGCTCAGTCGGATTTTATAATTAGATATAAAAAAAATGAAATAACTATAAGTAATACAGAGAATGATAATTATATCTTAAAAATATGGGCTGAAAACGAAGAAATTAATATAGCTGGAAAAAACTACGTTAATGGTTCAATTGTTGAATTCTCGCCAACCTTTTTGAATTTTAATACCCCTACAATGTACTCATCCTTTAATAATTGCATATTTGCTAATAGTCCAGTTGGCATAAATATAAAATATTAAATAAAAAAAACCTTCGAAAATTTCGAAGGTTTTTTTTAAAAATTTAGTGCATGGCTTCACTCAAATCTATTTTTTCTTTGCTTTTCCTTTCTTTTACGAGTAAGATAAACGGAATACATACCAGGAATACGATTCCGAGGTAAAGAAATACGTCCATATAGGACAATACTGTTGCCTGTTTCGTTACAGATAAATCAAGCATTTTATAAGCGGCATTCATGGCTTCATCAGGTGTTTTTCCTTTTGCTATAAAACTTGCTTTAAGAGCTGCGAGTCTCTGCTGAACTTCAAAGCTATTTTCGTCCAAGTGGGAAATCAGATTATTCCTGTATTTCTGACCTGCATTGGCGATAAATGTTGTAATGGCAGCAATACCAAATGAACCTCCTAACTGTCTCATCATTCCTGTAAAGGCTGCTCCCTGACCAATCTCCTGACCTTTCAAGGTGCTTAGTGATAAAGAGGTAATCGGGATAAATAATAATCCAAGACCGGCCCCTCTTACAATCAGCATCCAGAAAAAGGCATCTTTACTGGTATCCGGTGTCAGAATTTTATATCCCCAGAAACTATAGACAAAGAAGATAAAGAGTCCTAATGAAACCAGGATCTGCTGTTTGGCTCCTTTTGCTAATAGTCTACCAATAATAGGCATCATAAAGGCGGTTGTCAATGCAGCCGGAATCATTAATGCTCCTGACTGAAGAGCCGTCCATCCCAAAATACTCTGTGTATAGAGTGGAACGATGAACGTGGAACCATAAAGTCCGAATCCAAGCACGAATGACATCATTGTTCCGATTCTTAAGTTACTGTTTTTAAGTACCCTGAGCTCAACGATAGGATACTTAAAGGTGAGTTCCCGCCAAAGGAATAATATAAATCCTAAAATTGCCGCTGCAGTAAATGCTACAATCATTCCGCTTTCAAACCAGTCTTCTTCATGACCTCTTTCCAGAATGAACTGTAATGAACCTACCGTTACTGCCAGTAAACCAATTCCAATCCAGTCGACATCCGAAACCTTACGCTTTTCTGCATATTTCGGACTTCTTACAAATTGCAGCGTCATCAAAGTTGCTGCAATTCCGATCGGAATATTAATATAGAAAATATATGGCCAGCTGAAGTTATCAACGATATACCCCCCAAGAGGCGGACCTAATGTAGGCCCGATAATTACTCCCAGACCATAAATAGCCTGAGCCATACTTCTTTTTTCAATCGGATAAGATTCCGTAATGATCGTTTGTGAAGTTACCAATAAGGCTCCACCACCGATTCCCTGCATCAATCTGAAGAACACGAGTTCCCAGATATTGGTCGCATTTCCACATAAAAATGAAAATATGGTAAATATAATGATGGATGCCGCAAAGTAATTTCTACGCCCAAACTGCTGGGAAAGCCAGCTCGTCATCGGTACTATAATTACGTTACCAATGGCATAAGCCGTAATTACCCATCCCACTTCTGAAAGTGTAGATCCAAGATTCCCCTTCATTTCATTCAAGGCAACATTGACAATCGTGGAGTCTACAATTTCTAGAAGGGCACAAAGGATAGCTGTGATCGTAATGATCACTCTCCGCGCTCCATATTCTACTAATGAATCTTGCATAAGTTTTTACGATGTAAAAGTCAATGGTAAATTTTGCTCCGCAAGTGAATCGTGAATATTAAATCTGTCCGTTTTAAATTGACAGCAAAACTGATTCACTATTGACAACGAAGCTTATTGACTTTTAGTAATTTTAAATGTTATTTCAAAGCAACCTCTGCCTTCACGTTCATCCCTGTTCTCAATCTTTTTGCAATATTCTTATCAAGATTTACAAAATCAATTTTCACAGGAAGTCTCTGAACTACTTTTACGAAGTTACCACTCGCATTATCCGGAGGAAGTATAGAGAAAGTAGCTCCTGTAGCCGGAGAGAAAGAACTTACTACTCCATCAAATTTCTGGTCAGGAAAAGCATCAATTTCAATTTTCACTTTCTGTCCTTCTACCATTTTATCTACCTGTGTTTCCTTAAAGTTGGCCACTACCCATTTCTGGTCGTTTTTAACCAAAGCAAACAACTGTGATCCTGCCTGCAGATACTGACCAGCCTGAGTAGATACTTTTCCTACATGTCCATCTTCAGGGGCAAGGATTACGGTATATGATAAGTTTAATTTTGCATTTTCAACATCTACTTCTCTCTGCTTTGCCACAGACCCTGCAACACTGATTTGTTGTGAGCTTGCTGCCGTCTGAGAAGAAGCTATATGGGTTTGCTGAGCAATTTGATTTCTCTGATCAATCAAAACCTGTAGCTGTCTGTCTGCTGATTGTTTTGCAGCCAGAGCCTGCTCATATTGCTGCTCTGTAATAGAGTGGTCTTTCACAAGATTAGCATATCTTTTCAGATCCTGAGTAGTTTTCCAAATATTTACTTTCGCAGCTTCTATCTGAGCATTAGCAGTTACTACAGCAGCTTCTGAAGAACCGATATTTTTTGAAGTAGCCGTTGTGGTAGCTTCTGCATTTGAAATATTACTTTTGGCTGTAGATAGTGCTGCCTGAGCCTGCTCAAGAGCCATTTTCTGATCTCTGTTATCCAAAATCACCAAAGTATCTCCTTTCTTTACAAACTGATTATCTTTTACCTTTACCTGAGCTACATAGCCAGAGATTTTAGAAATTACAGGAGCCATATTGGAAGTAATCTGAGCATCGTCAGTTTCTTCATGATACTGTCCGTAAGTGAAGGCTCTGTAACCGTAGATTCCTCCTCCGATTACTACTGCCGCTAAAATGATAGGAAAAACTAAACTTTTTTTCTTTTTAGGTTCAATTACCTGTGTATTATTATTTTCCATTTTGGTTTCGATCTGCTTATTTAATTGTTAAAGTTCCTGTTGTCTGTAATAGTTTTCTGTATGCCAGTGCAGCATCTGCCTTAGCATTGATCACGCCAACGTTGGCCGCGATCTGAGCGGCGTCTGCATCCAGCAATTCGGTCATGGTTGCAAGACCGTTATCATATTTATTTTTTGTAATTCTATAATTCTCATTAGCTTGTTCAGCAGTTTTTTCGAAAACGACAATTCTCTTTTTTGAATAGTCTGTGTTCTGATATTCTCTGTTCACATCAAGCTTAATGTTGTCATTTAATAATTCATCAGTAGCTGCCAGCTGCTTTTCTCTCGCTTTGTACTGTCTTAATGAAGAATTTTCTTTCCAGATATTGGATAAATTATAAGAAACTCCAATCCCAACATTAACGGCATTGTAGACCGTAAGAAACTTAGGAATATCTGCTGCTACATACCCTCCGGTAAATGCTATAGAAGGAAGGTTTTCTGCTTTTGCCGATTTGGTACCCAATTCTGCTGCTTTTCTCTGTTGTGCTAAAGCCTGTAAGTCTTTACGGTTTTCTCTGGCCTCAGTAACATAGAAATCAACAGGTTTTACCTCTGTTCCTTCTTCAATATAATTCTGATCTACTTCAATCTCAGTTGTTTCAGGAATACCAAGTAATAAATCCATATTGATATTGGCAATATTGTAATTATTTTTAGCTTCCAACAGCTGAAGTTCAATATTTGAAGTCTGAAGATTTGCTTTTAATCTGTCATTTCTGGCAATCAACCCGTTATTTTCCATTTTAAGGAAGGTTTCATCTCTTTTTTGAGAAGCAGACAGGTTTTCTTCAAAAACTTTGATCGCCTGATTGGCTTTAAATAGATTATTATAAGCCTGGGCAACATTATAAGCAATGGCTGTTTTATCGTTCTCAGTACTTAGTTTTGATGCTTCCACCAAATATTTAGCTGATTGTATCCCATATCTGATTCTTCCTCCGCTGTAGATAGGAACGCTAAGATTAGCTGAACCATAAAGCACCTGATGTACTTCAGGACCGCCTGCTCCGCCTGAAAGCCCAGGAAGTTTAATATCAACATTCGGTTTTATCGGAAGGTACATGTAACTACCTGACACTTTCAATTCTGGTAGCTGTCTGTTTTTCGCCTCCAGAAGATCAGCTGTAGCCTCTTCGATCTTGGCTGCATCGATCTTGAGATTCTTGCTGTTCTGGATTCCCAGCTGAACGGCTTCGTCAAGAGAAAGTGTTTTTTTCTCCTGAGCATTTGCATTTGCTATTCCTACGAATAGTGATAATGCAATCACTGAGTTATTTATTCTCTTCATAACCTAAAAGGTCTTTTAGTAAATATTTTATATGTTTATTAAGTTCTGTATAGTATTTTTCGTCAAAAGCCTCCTCATCTTCTGTTTCGTTCAGGAATTCTTTATACATCTCTTTGGCATTGAATGCATAAAACAGAGTTCCGCTTACGGTAGAATGAAGCAGATAAATAGGTGGGTTTTTGGTAAAAATTCCATTTTTAAGACCGCTTTCCAATATTTGTGAATACATAGAAAGGAATCCCATTTTGGTTTGCTTCAAAAACTCTACAATCTGAGGATTCTTACTGTGCAACTGCTCTCGCTGCATAATCCTGTAAAAGCATTTTTGAGTTCGGATCTTGTTAGAAAACTGATCAATTACTCTTTCAATCTTCTGCCATTCGTTGATATCTGTTCTTCCCAAAAGATCTTTTGAAAAAAACTGACCTTCATTCATTCTGTATTCCACTAATTTCTCATAAAGTTTTTCCTTAGAGCCAAAATAATATGAGATCATAGAGATATTTACATGAGCATCTTTTGCTATTTCCCGGGTGGAAGTTCCTTCGAACCCCTTTTCTGCAAAGAGCTTCTCGGCCGCAAATAATATATTTTCTTCTTTTGAAATCATGTTAGTGTTCATTTTTCAGGGCGCAAATTTACATAAGTTTTTGTTAAAATCAAACGATTGATTGATTATTTAATATAGATTTAATTGATTGTAAACAAAAGACTGTTTCTATAATTACATGTAAGAACAACAGACAATCCCCTATTTATAAAAAGAAACCGCAGTAATATCTCTGTTTATCTGAGATTATAGAAATGAATCAAAAAAGAATTACATTGATCAACCTTAGGAATTGAGATCATGAAAAAAATAATTTCAATTGCAACGGTCATTTTTTCACATCGGATTATGCTCAGGAAAAACTTAATGAAGGTAGATGTTGTTCTGTAAAAGATAAAAAAGCAAAGACTGTGACGTAAAAACAAAAACTCCGGTAATGTTACCGGAGTTTTATTATGTGCTTTTGTGAATGTATCTTGATAATTTTATGCCCAGATCGGTCCATACAATTTTAGGATTTCCGTTTCGGGTCAGATGCAGATCTGCGGTATTGATTTCTTCTAAAATACTTTCAATATTAGCTCCGCTGATGAATTTCGAAAATCCTGCCCAGTTGAAGCCATTGGCATTGATCTTTTTATATACCAGATTTTCGGACTGATAATTCTGAAGGAGTGCCAATCTAAAAATTTCAGAACAGTAATTCAGGAAATTCTTCTGTTTTTCTCTGTTCCATCCAGCAATTTCTCTCGCCCAAAGAATAATACTCCTAAGATACTCGGGTTTCTTTTTCACCATAAAGGCATCTCTCACCCATTGTACAAAAAGTTTTTCAAATTCGTTGGTTTTGTCTCCCGAATTAAGAAGCTTTACAGCATCATTCAGATCTCCCTGTGCCTCATGAACAATTTCTCTTATTTTATCTTCTGAAACAGATAATTTCGTTTTAAGATGGCTTTCAATATCTTCATCAGTGATTCTTGGGATTTCTACCACCTGCGTTCTGGAGAGAATAGTAGGAAGTATATCATTTGTACTTTCTGCAGTAAGAAGAATGATCGTTTTGGCTGGCGGTTCTTCCAAAAATTTCAAAAACTTGTTGGAAGCGGCAATATTCATTTTATCGGCTCTCCAGACAATAAGGATTTTGGTTCCTCCTTCATAACTTTTTAGTGAGAATTTTTGATTTTGATCATCAATCTCATCCGCCGAAATAAAAAGCTGTTTATTTTCAGATTCTAAAAAAGCCGTCCAGTCATCATAGCTTGCATAAGGAGAAGCCAGTATCATTTCTCTGAACTCTTCAAATTTATTCTTGCTTAAAGAATTTTTATTATCTGTAAAAACCGGAAAGCTGAAATGCAGGTCCAGGTGATTGAGGTGCTCTACTTTCGCTGCAGCATGTTCATTTTCCTGACTTAAAATTTCCCGTGCATAGGCCAATACCATAGGTAGAGTTCCGTATCCCTCCTTTCCTACAAAAAGTTGGGCATGGCTCACTCTGTTTTCGGCGATGCTTTCTCTAAGAAGTTTTTTCAGATTCGTCTGTCCCGCGATGTTCTCCCAATTCATGTTTCAAAGATAAAAAATCTTATCTCAATTTATAAAATTAAGTCTGCTTAAAATGCATAAAACTCTAGATCATCAATTCCGGAAGGTTCAGAATATCTATTATATGATAGGAAATATCAATAATCTTATTAGAATAAAATTAAAAATTAAATTGTGTAAGATTTAATTTTATCCAATATATTTGTAAAGTAAAATTTCTCGTAAATTACATTACCATATCAAATTATACCTTAATAGTAAAATCATCAACCAATGAATAAAGATTTAGAACAAAAAATCAAAAGTGTATTTCAGGAACAGAAGGCTTTTTTCAAAACGAATCAGACTAAAGATATTGAATTCAGAAAGACCCAGTTAAGAAAATTCCGTGAAGTATTTTTACAGCATACGGATGATCTTTGTGAAGCTTTATCCATCGATTTGGGGAAAAGCAGAAAGGAAGCAGAATATGTGGAAATTCAAATTGTTATCAGTGAACTTGATTATCTTCTTGAGAATATTGATGAGTGGGCAAAACCGACTCCGGTGCTTTCAAAACCACATCCATCAGGAGCAGAAGTTGAGAGCAAGATAACCTATCAACCTTACGGCGTTACTTATATTATTGGCCCATTCAACTACCCTGTTCAGCTGACTTTCAGTCCGCTTATCGGAGCACTGATTGCAGGAAATACGGCTATTATAAAACCTTCGGAAAATACCCCTCACGTGGCAAAAGTTCTTGAGCAAATTGTCAATGAATCTTTTGACGAGTCTTATGTTACAGTTATTCAGGGAGCTATTGAGGAAAACACCCTCTTATTGAGCTTTCCTTTTGATTATATCTTCTTTACAGGAAGTCCGAATGTTGGAAAAATCGTCATGAAAGCTGCTGCAGAGCAATTAATCCCTTTGGCTCTGGAACTTGGAGGAAAATCTCCTACTATTGTTCATAAGGATGCAGATCTGGATAAAGCAGTAGCAAGAATATCCTATGGAAAATGGATCAATTGCGGTCAGACGTGTGTTGCTCCGGACTATATTTATATCCATGAATCTATAAAAGATGCATTTATCGAAAAGTTTAAAGCAAATTTAGAAACCACTTATGAAGGTAACTCTTTAGGGAAAATCGGAAAAATTGTAAGTCAAAACCAGATTAAGCACCTTGCAGGTTACCTGGAAGCAGCTCCTGAAAAGGTGATCTATGGAGGGCATTATGATATTGAAACCCGTCATTTTGAAGCAACTGTAATGGATAATGTTACCTGGGATGATCAGATTATGCAGCAGGAAATTTTTGGTCCTATCCTTCCTATTATGACGTATAATGACATTGAAGAGGCTTTGGAAGAAATCAATAATCGTCCTAAACCGTTGGCTTTATATGTTTTCACGGAAAATCAGGAGTTTGCAGATTATGTTCTCAATCATACGACAAGCGGAGATGCGGAAATCAACAGTACCATCATCCATGTTGGTTCTCACTATTTACCTTTTGGAGGGGTAGGAACTTCAGGAATGGGAAAATATCATGGCAAATTCAGCTTTGAAAGTTTTAGCCACAGCCGTTCTGTTCTTCAGGTAAAATAATAATAGAGATAATACTCTGTATAAACCAAGACTGTTCATCATAGAACAGTCTTTTTTGTATAGCAGAATTACTATTTTTATTGATAAAAATTTGCATTTTTCTTTTAAAGGAAGGCCCTTAACAAACTTTAACCACATATAATTTTTACAATTCATTAATATTTAAGATATTTGCGCATTATTTTAAAAATAAAGAATGAAAAAAATCTTTGTAGTATCATTCATATCAGTTGGATATTTTCTGAATGCACAGAGTCTAAGCAACTCACCTTATGCAACTTATGGAATTGGAGATGTGAAATATGATAATACGATCGAAACTGCTTCTATGGGAGGTATATCCACTGCTTTTATCAGTGATTTTACCAGTAGTTTCAATTTTGCCAACCCGGCGAACAATGCCAATTTCGAACTTACGAGTATCAGATTGGAGGCTACCAATGAAAACAATTATTTCAAATCGAACTTTAACGATATGAAATCTACAAAGCATTCTACGTACCTTTCCAGTATTTCGTTGGCATTTCCGTTATCTTCAAAAGTAAAAATGGGAATTTCTTATCAGCCATACAGTTCTAAAAGCTACGATATCGTAACGGAACAGTTTGCTGAAGATAAGACTCCTCTTTATAGAAATAACTTTAAAGGAAGCGGAACTTTGAACACCGCACAGGTAGCTGTTTCTTATAAAATCAATCAGGAACTTTCTGTGGGAGCAAGAGCTAACCTTTATTTTGGAGATCTTAGTGACCTTAACGAGTTCCGTGCTTATAATGCTGCCACTGGTAGTTATGCTGGGGAATATGTGAATGGTTATCAGACGAAAAACAGAATCAGAAACTTTAACTTTACCCTTGGTACAAGTTATCAGACTTTAAATACACGTACTGACAAGAAGTTTACAGTAGGAGCTACTGCTACATTTGGTAACACGAGTAATATGACTACTGAGTACATCAACAGTACCTACAGATATGCTGATACTCAGGAAACGACAAAGGTTAACGGGTCAGAAACAATTATAGAACAACAGGATACAAAATCTAAAAACCTTCTTCCATTACAGGCCTCTGTAGGGGTTGGATATGGAAGTGAAAACCATTGGTTTGTATCTGGACAGGTTGATTATAAAAAAGGAGAAAACATCGCATATTTTGGTAAAACTTTTGATTTCCAGGATACCTACAGAATTTCTGCCGGTGGATGGTACCTTCCTAACTATAACAACTTCAGAAGCTACTTCTCAAGGGTAGTCTACAGATATGGGGCTTTCTATGAAAGAGGAAATCTTAACCTGGATGGAACGAGCATCAATAAATTCGGTATCTCCGGAGGGGTAATGCTTCCATTCAAAAACAGCAGTATCACCAGAATGAGTGGTCTTGAAATAGGAGTAGAAGTTGGAAAAAGAGGAACTCTTAGCAACAACCTGATCAATCAGAATTTCATCAACCTGAAAATCGGCTTTAATTTTGCTGATAAATGGTTCAGAAAGACTCTTTATAACTAGAATGAATTTTTCAGAAAAAATATCATATAAAAATATAGCATGCCTTTTTAGTTGTGCTATATTTTTTATATTGACATCCTGTGAAGAGGATCTTACCAAAAGAAATGGCAGTCAAAGTAAAAACTTCCCTTCACAGATTATCAACAACGCCAATATTATACAACGCGACTCTGGTTTTGTCACTTTAAAAGCCAAAGCACCGATCATTGAAAAGTATGAGCTTATTGACAGCCCGTATGTTGTAGCCAGAAAAGGAATTGATATCGAGTTCTTTGATAAAAAGAAACCAAAAGTTCCGGGAAGGATTACAGCCAAATACGCCCGAATCTTTGAATACAAAAAATTCTACGAAGCCAAAGGTGATGTAAGAATAAAAACCAATGAAGGACAGAGATTTGCGATGCAGAGTATTTATTGGGATCAAAGAAAGAACAGAATCTATACTAAAGATACGGTGTATGTCACCATGGAAGACGGCTCTACTCTGGTGGGTGCCAATGGAATGACTGCTAAAGATGATTTTTCCGAATATACGTTCTATAACAACTCCGGAGATTTCAGTTCAAAAAGAATTTCCGAGAATAAAAAATAAATCCAAAAAGAATGAAAGCTCTTGCTATTGGACTGATGTCCGGGACGAGTCTGGATGGTTTGGATATCTGTCTTGCAGCATTTGAAAAACAGGACAAATGGACCTTTCAAATCCTGAAAGCCGAGACATTACCTTATTCTGAAGATTGGGAAAACAGACTCAAAAACTCCATTCATCTTTCTGCTGAAGACTTACTGGAACTGCATTCTGAGTATGGTTTTTATCTGGGAGAGCAGGTTAAGGAATTTATTCATCACCATCAGCTTGAAAATATCAGTCTGGTCGCATCCCATGGCCATACCGTTTTTCATCAGCCTCAGAGAAAATTTACACTGCAGATAGGCGACGGCAGAGCAATCAATCTGGAAACCGGATTACCTGTCATCTATGATTTCAGAAGTCAAGATGTCCTGATGAAAGGAAACGGAGCTCCATTGGTTCCTATAGGTGATGAATTGCTTTTTTCAAAATACAGTGCTTGTCTGAATCTTGGTGGATTTTCCAATATCTCTTTACAGTCAGACGGAAAAAGGATCGCTTTTGATATTGCTCCTGTTAATATTGTATTGAATCATTTAGCGAAGAAGCTTCATAAAAGTTTTGATGAAAACGGAGAACTTGCGAAAAAAGGGAAAATACATCAAGCTTTACTTAATGAGCTTAACAACTTAGATTTCTATCAGCAATCACACCCGAAATCATTAGGAATAGAATGGTGTAATCAACATGTATTTCCGGCTCTTGAAAATATCGAAATTCTAGATGCCCTAGCCACTTTTACAGAGCATTGTGCCCAGCAAATCGCTCATGTCATCAATAAGAACAATATAAAAGACATCCTTATCACCGGAGGGGGTGCTTACAATACTTTTTTAATTGAAAAAATAAGAGCAAAAACAAAATCCGAAGTTATCATCCCTGAAAAAGAGATCATCGATTATAAGGAAGCTCTGATCTTCGCCTTTATGGGTGTTTTAAAAATAAATAACGAGGTGAATGTATTGTCTTCCGCCACAGGAAGCTCCTATGATCACTGCTCGGGAATCATAGTTTAAACACATCATCTGATAAAAAACAAAAAACCTTCAAAAATGAAGGTTTTTTTATTATTTATAAGCTTCGATCTTATCGGTAAGCGTATTGATAAAGTTCTGTAATGGTTTTTCTACCATCATTTTGATGAAAGGATTAAATTTCCCTTCAAACAACATCTGAACTTCAGTCTGGTTTTCACTAATTGGGTTTAAAGTTGCTGTTAATGTAAAATCCAAGCTTGAACTTGCAGATCTTAAAACAGCCTTTTGATCATCTACTTCATCTATTTTTAACGCGATTTCCGGCATTCCCTGTAATCCAAATTTAAATCCGTTATCTCTTGTTTCAAACTTTTGAAGACCATCCGGCATAAAATCTTTGTAATTTCCAGGTGATTTTAGCAATTCGGTAAGCTCTTTAGATGATTTATTGACAATAATCTTTCGTCCTTCTAAATTCATTTTTTATTTTTGTATTTAAATTCTTAACTCTTACAAATGTATAAAGTTTTTATCAACGAAAAAAAATTATTAATATCTAAGCATCCTGAAGAACTTGAAAAAAAGCTTGGGTATGAAAATTATACGACTTTAGAGATCGCTCTTGATCTTTTGGAGAATACTTCTGTGCAGGAACTGAATGTATATGGTGAGAATTTGGACGAAATCTGGCAGGAATTCCAAAAGCTTTTCAGAATTATAGAAGCGGCAGGAGGTCTTGTCAATAATCCTGAAGGTAAGATTCTTTTCATCAAAAGACTTGGTAAGTGGGATCTTCCCAAGGGGAAAATGGAAAAAGGAGAATCCAGAGAAGAGTCTGCAGTACGTGAAATAGAAGAAGAAACCGGTCTGAAAGATGTTGAACTTCTAAAGTTCATCAATACCACCTATCATATTTATATAGAAAGAAATGGTGAGAAAATCTTAAAATGCACCCATTGGTTTGAAATGAACTTCGATGGAGAAGACACTTCCACGCCTCAAATAGAAGAGGGCATTACTGAAGTAGCCTGGAAAACGACATCACAGATTGAGAATGAAGTATTTCCGAGCACATTCAAAAATATTCAACTCATTGTACAAGAATTCTGGGATTTGAAAAAATAAGTGATGGGTCCGGAAGTTGGAAGCGTGAAGCCGGAAGTTACTATCCGGCAATCCACTTCATTCGGTGATCATTTATTATAAAGTTGAATAAAGGAGAACAACTCTTCGCTTGTCGTCGGTAACTTCCCTCTCCCAGCTTCCTGCTTCCTGACTCTAAATAAAGTCAATCAGTTTCTCAAGGGCAATTCCTCTGGATCCTTTCAACAATATATTTTCAGATTGAATTTTATTCTGTTTTAAATATTCCATCAATACTGTTGTATTTTCAAAAGCAAGATCTGAAGGATTAACTGCCTTAAAATGCTTTCCTACCGTAATAATTTCATCGAAATTCAGATCCTGAGACAGTTTTAAGATGTTTTGGTGCTCTTTCTCACTTTCATCACCCAGTTCAAGCATATCTCCGATAATAATGGTTTTACGGCCTTCAAAACTGATGAAGTTATTCAATGAAGCAGTCATAGAACTTGGGTTGGCATTATAGGTATCCAGAACCAAGGTTCTCCCCTCTTTTTTCACCACCTGCGATCTCATATTGGTAGGCGTATACAATTCCAGAGCATGTTTTATTTTCTCAAAACTGATTCCGAAATGAAGTCCTAGACTTGCAGCTGCACAAAGATTGGTAAAATTGTATTCTCCTGTCAGTTTTGAAACAGCTTTTACTCCCTGATAAGTTAATCCTATAAAATGTTCTTCCGAAAAAGATTCAAAATTATAATCGGATGCATCTTTTCCAAAGGTAATTTTCGGTGAATAATTTTCCGTTTTTTCAACCTGGATAGGATCATTTTCGTTAACAACGATAGTTTTATGATTACTTTTAAGATAATCATACAGCTCAGACTTTCCTTTGATCACTCCTTCGAAGCCTCCGAATCCTTCTAAATGAGCTTTTCCAAAATTGGTAATATATCCGAAATCAGGTTGTGAGATGGTACACAGAAATTCAATTTCTTTCTGATGATTGGCTCCCATCTCAATGACGGCCATCTCATGTTCAGGCTTAATGGAAAGGATCGTCAAAGGAACTCCGATATGGTTATTCAGGTTTCCGAATGTATACTGAACATTAAACTTTTCTGAAAGAACAGCATGAATCAACTCTTTTGTAGTAGTCTTTCCGTTACTTCCTGTAAGCCCTATAAAAGGAATGGCAAGCCTGCTTCTGTGATAGAGAGAGAGCTGCTGTAAAAACTCAAGGGTAGACGGAACATAGAAAATATTTTTATCTCTGTTTTCAAATTCCGGAAGCTCAACAATCACTGCCAAAGCTCCATCATCTATGGCTTTTTCCGCTAAGGTAGCCGCATTGAAATTCTCACCGGAAAAGGCAAAGAAAATATCATTCTCTGCTATTTTTCTGCTATCAATAGTCACTTTTGCGGCCTGCAGAAATAAAGGATAAAACTGTTCTATATTCATGTGGAAATATATATATATATTTTTAAAGAAGTCATTTGCAATCGCCAAATCTATATGAGTATTTTAGACTTTTTAATCAAAGCGATTTCATGGTTCAAAAATAAAAAAACCTTCCGGAAATCCGGAAGGTTTTTTATAAGTATTTTTTGATAAATATTATCTTCTAGTTCTACTCTTATCGTTCGTTCTAGAATCCTGTGCAACACGGAATCCTACCCAACCATAAGCTCTGTTTTGATTTTTATATCTTCTTTGTCCCGGGTCTAGCCAATAAGCTGTATCCTGCCAAGAACCACCTTTTACTACTCTAACCTCGTTAGAAATTCCAGAAGTTCTTTCTTTAGTATCTTTCTGTAGTTTCACTCTACCCGTTCCATCTACAACGAAACTTGTTTTAGGAGCGTTGTACATATCAAATCCTGCAGCAGAATCTGAAGCTCTGTAATATTCTAAAGAAGATTGTCTGTCACCATCTCTATAGTTTCTATAGTCAGCGATAGTCTGTCTTTCGAATTGTCCAGGAAGTCCTTTATACACTAATCTTCCGTCAGCCAAAGTATCATACTTGATACTACCTTCGTCGATCATTTTATAAGTTCCGTCACCGTTTCTTACGATAGCTTGAGGCATGTTTCCTCTATAGTAGTTGAAATCACTGTAATCCTCATCAATGATAGGTCTGTAAACATCAGCAGTCCATTCTGAAACGTTACCGAACATACCATAAACACCAAGATCATTAGATGGATATTTTCTTACATCAGAAGTTTGTGCAGAACCATCATTCTTCCAACCTGAGATACCAGAATAATCCCCTTTACCCATTTTGAAGTTTTCAAGGAACATTCCTCTGTCTCTTCCTTTAGTACCTCTTAATCTTTCGATTTCAGGTTTTTTACCTAAGTATTGGTTGTATTCTCTGGTTTTAGCCATACCAAGAGCTGCATATTCCCATTCTACTTCAGTAGGAAGTCTGAACTTCTGTACCATTGCAGAATTTGGAGCTCTGTTGGCAGCAAGCAATCTCTGGTTTGTCGTTTTCATACCAGTTTTTTGCTGCATTCTTTTCTCATTAATATATCCTTGCATTTCAGGATCATTCGATTTGAATTTATCCATGTTGAATGCAGTACCTCCTTGGTTATTGGATTCGTTGATATACAAATCTTTAGCAATAATACCAGACTGCATCAAAGCTTTTTCGTTCGCTCTGTCTGTCAGCCATTCACAGTATCTGTTTGCCTGTGTCCAAGAAACTCCTACAACTGGATAGTAATCGAATTCCGGAGAACGCAAATACGTTTCGTTATAATCGTTTCTAGCTAATTTGTTGTCCCATAATAAGGTATCCGGTAAAGCACCGTTATAGATCTCCTTAAAACTCGGGTCACTTGGTGGGAATACATACTTCAACCATGTCAGGTATTCGCGGTATTCGTAGTTAGTAATTTCAGTTTCTCCGATAAAGAATGAACTTACCTGCATTCTGCGAGGTGTGTTATTCCAATCGTGCATAACATCATCTTTCACTAATCCCATCGTAAAAGTTCCACCTTCTACATATACCATTCCAGGCCACCCCTTCTGCTTCTGTTGCTTTCCTGCAAAAAACCAACCTTGTTTCTCGTTTGGTTTCCAACCTGTTTTGCTGACAAATTTTTTGGTACCGCCACCCTTGCTGGTTCCTGATCCGCCACAGCTGGTTAATGCAAGTGTAGAACTTAATGCTATTAATGAAAACAACTTTAGTTTTTTCATAGTTGATATAAATATTTTCAAAGTACAAAGAAAAAATAAATTATTCAATAAATCAAGTAAACATTTGATTTTTTTGAAAAACGTTAACAAATTAATTTTATTGTATCGCAATTTAATTCTAAAATTTTCATTTATTTTGTAATTTAGCAATTTCAATAGTAAACATGAAACGAAAAATTACGCTTTTATCTTTAATCGCTTTTGCATCAACACTTTACGCCCAGAGAAACACCATAGAATGGAGTGGCTCTAAAATTCAGGATTTTGGTGACACAAAATTGAATCTTCCAAATTTTAAAAATGAAGGTTTTTCTTTCAACCAAAATAACGTTTTTATAGTAACCAAGCAAAAAATTGGAGAAAAGCAATTAAAAATTTCAGACCTTGTCTGGGAAAACGTTTCCAATCAGGATTTATTTGAACTTGATAAAGGGAATCTTCCCAATTATGATGTGGCAGATGTTGCCTATTATACTTTAGATGGAGACAGCTATGCAAGTGTGAGTATCGCTTTATTTAAAAATGTAAAAGGCCGTGTTCAGAGATTATCCTCATTTAATGTTTCAGAAGCCTCCGCATTTGTCAATACTACAGGTACTGTCAGTAAAATAGGATCTAATATTAACCCATTATCTAGTGGGAATTTCTACAAAATAAAAGTAGACAAGTCTGGAGTCTTCAAAATTACCTCTCAATTTTTAAAAGATAACGGAATCAATCCTGGTTCTGTAAATCCTAAAAATTTCAGAATCTATGGAAACGGAGGTGTAATGCTTCCTGAGTTTAACCAGGATACGAGATACGGAGCTTTACAGGAAAATGCCATTCAGGTAGTAGGTGAAGATGACGGCGTATGGAATGATAATGATTATGCCCTCTTCTACGCACAGGGACCTGATGGATACAATCTTTATGATACTTCCAACGGAAATGGTTTTAAAAGAAAGGATACCCGATTCAGCGAAAGAAGCAATAATGTCAAAAATATATATGAGGATTTCTCTTATTACTATATCAACTTTGACAAAGGTTCCGGTAAAAGGGTTCCGACGATTGATGGAACTCTTCCTGCCCAGGTAATTACAAGATACGACAATTATCAGGTGATCAACAAGGATCAGAAAAACCTGTTGAAAGTGGGTAGAACATGGGTAGAAGATACTCCTTTCAACAATGAAAAAACAATAACATTTGCTACCAATTCGCCCATACAGGCGAATGATGTTGTACGATACAGAACACAAGTGGTTGCTTATAATTCTCAACAGAATACAATTGATTTTAAGATCAATAATTTAAATCCGCACACACTACAAATAATCCCTTCAGATACATCATCATATCAGTATACCTTCTATCCTGTAACCTATACAGGTTCTCTTACCAATCTTACCGGGAACCAGATTACAATGGTTTTGAACCCTGATATTTCTAAAAACCCTAACGGAACTTTCTATTTTGATTATGTAGAAGTTCAGTATAAGGAAAATCTGGCTTTCAATGGTTCACAGATGAATTTCAGAGATTATTCGATTGTAAGTGGAAGCAATACAGATTATGGTTTCAGCATTAGCAACGCGGCTAATATTGAACAGGTATGGGATGTAACGGATATTACAAATGCTACTAAAAGGGTAAATAAAGGAGGAGCTGGCTCTTTCAACTTTGCCTATACTGCTGCTGATCAGAATTTCAATAATGAATTTGTGGCTTTCCGTGCCGATGCTGCTTTCAGTCCTCAGTTTGTAGGAAGAATTTCAAATCAGAATCTTTCTGCTTTACAAAATGTAGATTACCTTATCCTTACTGTACCTGAAATGATGGGCCAGGCACAAAGACTTGCCAGTTATCATCAGACTAATCATAATTATAAGGTAGAAATTGTAGACGTTAACAAGATCTATGAGGAATATGGCAGTGGAAGCAAAGACCTTACTGCTGTAAGAGATTTTGTAAGCAAGCTTAATACTCCTCTAGGGAGACTTCAGTATGTATTTATTCTGGGGGATGCCTCATTTGATTATAAGAATAGAGTTCCGAATAATACAAACGTTGTTGCCAGCTACCAGAGTGAGCAGTCTTCAGATTATGTATCATCATTTGTAACGGATGATTATATTGTAATGACTAAGCCACAGACTACATTATTAATTGAAAATAATTTACCGGATCTGCCAGTGGGTAGAATTCCTGCTGCGAATACCAGTGAAGCCGGAGATATGATCAATAAAACGCTGGCTTATTATAATTCTCTTCAGGGACAATCAAGTCCTTTCGGAGACTGGCGTATGAGACTTGACTTCGTAGTGGATGATAATAACGAAGGAGGAAGTCCTTTCCACAATGTTATGAACAACTCTCTGGTTAGTATATTTGAACAACCTGGTCAGGTAGATCTGAAAGAATATAATGTTAAAAAATTATATCTGGATGCCTTTACCGCTCAGAGTACATCCGGAGGTAGAAGATATCCGCAGGTAAACCAGGCTATTTCCAATGCTATCGGAAACAGCTTATACCTTTTCTATTTCGGACACGGAGGAATCAACGGTTGGGCACAGGAAAGAGTATTGACAAGTACTGAGGTTCAGAATGCCAATAACTTCTCCAATGTATACAGCAGATTCCCGTTTGTATCCACCATCACCTGTGAATTTACTTTATGGGATGAGCCTTCAACCAACTCTGTAGGAGAACAGTTTATTAAAATGAAACAGGGAGGTGCATCAACAATGATTACTTCCAGCCGTGCCATTGGGGTAGATTACGGACGTGACTTCACCAATACATTGACTCAAAATATATTTAAGCTAACCAACGACGATTTCAACTCCTTAGGAAATGCTCATTTAATTGCTAAAAAACAAAAGGGACCCAACAATAATCACTTAAAGGTAAACTTATTGGGTGACCCCGCTATGAAACTGAGCAGACCACAAAGACTTCTGATCATTGATAATATTGAAACCCCTGTTCCGGGATTGATAAGAGGGTTAGATTTTGTTAAAATAAAAGGACACGTCAATAATACGAACGGAACATTGAACAGTACCTTCAACGGAAAGGTCAGCATCAATATTTTCGATAAGAGATTAAATAAGAAAACTTTAAATAACAATGGAGTTTTATCTCCTGTATTAGATTACACTGAAGAAGGAAGCGCCATTGTAAAAGCTGCCGGAACTGCTGTGAACGGTGTATTCACTGCCGAATTCTACGTTCCTAAAGACATCAACTACGCAGTAGGTCAGGGAAGAATACTAGCCTACGCAGACAACAAGTCTACGGATGTTTTCAACAACCAGGCTGTACAGGTAGGTGATATCAACCCTAACGGAATTAATGATAACCAGCCGCCAAAGGTAAAACTGTATATGAATAACACCAACTTTGCAGATGGTGGAATTACCAATCAGAACCCTATGCTTCTGGCTTGTCTTACAGATGATACAGGAATTAATTCAACCGGATCAGGAGTCGGTCACGATATTACCGTATACCTTGACGGGCAGATTATCAATACTGTTGTTTTGAATGATTTTTATGCTCCGGGAGAAGGAAACGGATGTTTAAACCCAAGTCTTGCCGACTATCAGAAAGGAAATGTAACCTATCCTTTCAGAAATATGGCAATCGGACAACACCAATTGACATTTAAAGTTTGGGACATAAACAATAATTCAACAAGTGCTACGTTAAATTTTGAAGTTAAGGATGAATCTGACCAGCACCTGACGATCAACCGTCCGCTGAACTGGCCAAATCCATTTACAAATAAAACATATATTCAGTTTGAACACAATTGTGATGATATTCTGGATGTGAACGTACAGATTTATACAATAACGGGAAGATTGGTAAGAACTTTATCACAACCGGTGGTGGCAGAACCGTTCCTACAGGGCTTTAGAACCCCTCGTCAGGCAATAGAATGGGACGGAAGAGATGATTTTGGTGCTACTGTTGCAAAAGGTACGTATATTTTTAAGATATTTGCAAAAAGTCAAAATCAAGAAAAATGCAAAGGAAGTGCTACAGCTGTAGAAAAAATGGTACTTTTGAAATAATTAAATAATACATAGACAATAATATTAACAAAAAACTGATAATATATAAAAGACAACATATGAATTTAACTACTAAACTGCTTTTAGGATTTGGTTTGAGTGCTGGTTTTTTAGGCTATTCGCAAGATTTAGGTAAAGTAAACCCAGTTCTTACCGGAGCTCCTTTCCTAAGAATTGCTCCTGATGCGAGATCGGGAGGTATGGGAGATCAAGGGGTGGTAACCTCTCCGGATGCATTTTCTCAATTCTGGAATGCGGCTAAATATCCTTTCAGCAGAACAAGTTCTTCCGTAGGTCTTAACTATACACCTTACATGGGAAAACTTACCAATGATGTATTCTTATTATATGCTTCGTTCCACAAGTTCTTGGGGCAGGAAGAAAGATCTACAATTTCTGCAAGTATCTATTATTTCAACATGGGACAGGTAGACCTGACTCAGTTGGTAGGTACAGAAATTGCATCAATGGGTACCTCAAAACCAAACGAATTCTCAATTGACGTTGCCTACGCTTTGAAGCTTTCTGATTCATTCTCTGGTGCTGTTACCGGTAGATTCATCCGTTCAGACTTAGCCGGAGGATTCAACACAGATACTACACTTAAGGCTGCAAACAGTTTTGCAGTAGACGTTTCAGGATACTATACTTCTCCAAGATTCTCCAGTATTGGTGGATATGATGGGAAGGTAAATGCAGGTTTGGCGATTCAGAACTTAGGTCCGAAACTGGATTATACAGGAAATGAAGAATCAAGATCTTATCTTCCGACTATGGCAAGATTAGGGGTTGGATATGACATGTACCTGGATGATATGAACAGAGTAGGAATCTCTGTAGAAGGTTCAAAACTTTTGGTTCCTGGATCTGAATATGCAGGAATAGACCCTAATACAAGACAGCCTATTTATCAAATTCCTAACGTAGGGCCAATGGCTGGTATTGGAAAATCTTTCAAAAACAAAAATAGTATCATGTACAGTGGTGCTTTAGAATATTCTTATGACAATGCTTTTTCTGTAAGAGGAGGTTACTTCCATGAAAGTGAAGAGCAGGGAGCAAGACAGTTTGCAACAGCGGGTGTTGGACTAAGATACCGTTCTTTCGGACTTGATCTTTCTTACCTGATCAATATGTCTAAAATCAACAGTGCATTGGATAATACTCTTCGTTTCGGTCTTACCTGGAACATTGGAGAAGAAACATCCAATAACGATCGTTAATAAAAGCAACAGCTATACAAAAAAGCCTCATACATTGTAATGAGGCTTTTTTTTGTCAATTTATTTTTATACTGCAACAATTGATTATTCACCTTTAAATAATTGAATGGTATAATCAAGAAGTCTTCCATCCCCATAATCTCCATGTCCGGGAACGACGATTTTCACATTGGGATATTCTTTTTTTACTTTTTCAACGGTATTGGACCACGCAGAAACATTGGCGTCTCCCAAATATCCTTTGCCAGCCTCAAGTTCTTTCAACAAACAGCCTCCAAACAGAATATTTTCACTTGGAAAATACCCCACTGCATTATCCTTTGTATGCCCTTCCCCAAAAAATTTTGCAGTGACCTCTTTATCTCCTACTTTCAAAACAACTGCATCATTGAAACTGTTTTCAGGAATGACAAAATTATTTTCTTTGGCCAGTTCAATTGTTTTAGCATATGAATAAGAAGGAATATTATTCTTGTGGAATGCCATCAATCCACCTAAACTATCATCATGAAAATGGGTAGGAACCACCGCATTGATTTTTGCATGGAGTTTTTCAGTAATCCATTTAATCAGCTCCTCAGAACTTTTATCATTAGTAGGAGTATCAAAAACGATAGTTTCATCCCGATCTTTTACAATCAATCCGTTACAAGGGACATTTCCGAAATCATTGGTCTGCTTAAAGGAAGTATGAATAAAAGAATGTTCTGAAATCTGAGTAATGATCAGAGTATTGGATTTATAAATTTCTTTTGCTTTAAAAGGATTTTTATTCCGCGAACTGCAGCTTAGAATAATGAAAGACAATAAAATGACAACTATATTATTACTACTAATTTTCATGAGCCTGAATATTTAAGAGTTGAGATAAGCTAAGGTAAGAATTCATAAAACATGATTAGTCAGCGGAAATGTTAAAGTGAATCCTCAATCTGCTTTTTCTTGTCTCTTTATTTTTAAACACTCAATAACGCTCATTAAAAAAATATAATATTTAAGTTTACAAAAGTCTCTTTTTTATGGCGCTTTTCTTAAATTCAATAGCTATTTTTGTAATATGAACTATTCGGCGGAACTAAAAAAATTTGTAACCAGTCAGTATGTATATTCTGCCATCAGAATTACATTAGCTACTGTTCTGCCTTGTCTAGTCCTCGCCCACTTCGGGATTTTAAAAGAATACTTCCTCTTCCCTCTCGGAACCAGCTTTGTAGCCCTTACGGATCAGCCCGGTCCGTTTATCCGAAGAAGAAATGCCCTTACCTTTGCGATCTTCTGTTTTGTTTTTGTCGCACTCATTGCAAGTCTTGTGATGAATATTAAGCTATTGGTCCTTCTTGAGGTTATCGTATTCGGGATGTTTTTCTCACTCATTGGAGTGTATGGTCAAAGACTGGCTGCTGTAGGCTCATTATCCCTGGTTGTTCTTGCGATCTTTATTGACGGGCATCTTACGGGAAGTAATATCTTTAAAAGCCTGCTGATCTTTGCTTCAGGCTGTATCTGGTTTTTACTCATATTCCTTATCGTAACCACCATACGTCCTTATAAACTGGCGAGTCAGATGATTGGAGAAAATTATCTTCAGCTGGCTGAATTTTTAAAGATTAAAGCCAATTATTACCAGAAGAATCCAGATTTTAATAAACTGACCACTCAGGTAATTGCAAAACAGATTGCAATAAAAAACCTGCAGGAAGATACCCGGGAAACGGTTTTTAAAACGAGAACCATCGTCAATGAATCTACAACCACCAGCCGCTTATTGATGCTGATGTTCCTAAATTCTATGGATCTTCATGAAAAGCTGATGACTTCTGAAAGTGACTATCAGAAACTGCAGCAGAGTTTCGAAGACAGTATGATTCTGGTGAATATTCATGATTATCTCAATCTTTTGGCAGAAGAGATTACCAATATAGGAATCGCCCTTCAAAGTGGAACCAGAGCAAAACCGCTGTCTGATCTGGAACTGGAATTAAAGAACTTAAATTATAATTATTTCGAGCTTAGAAATAAACAACTGTCTTCCGACAACCTGGAAAACTTCATGATTCTGCGTCAGATCCTGATGCGTATCTATGAAATCACGAAAGAAATCAACGAGATCTATAAAGTATTTTCTCAGAATATAAAACTGGCGAAGAGTTTATCCACAGGATTAGATTTGAAAAAATTTATGCCTAATGAGCCTAAACTTAATGCCAAGGTTTTAAGAAATAATATTTCATTATCATCTTCCCATTTCCGTCACGCCATAAGAATTACAACCGCTTTATTGTTGGGGTACCTTTTCTCTATGTTCGATCTTCTGGGACTGGGACATACTTACTGGATATTAATTACCATTACGGCTATTTTAAAACCTGCTTATTCCATTACAAAACAGCGAAATCTTCTTCGTCTCTATGGAACCATTGCGGGAGCAACGATTGCTTACGTTATTCTGCATTTCATCCATATTAACGGAGTATTACTGGCTATTCTGCTCATCAGTATGATCATGTGTTTCAGCTTTTTGAAAGGACGGTATTTCTGGGCGGTATTATTCATGACTATTTATGTTTTCCTGAGTTTTAATTTTTTAAATCCCGGAAAAGTCAATATCATTTTTAAAGACAGAATCGTTGATACAGCGATTGCGGGAATCATTGCTTTTGTGGTGTCTTATATTGTATTGCCGGTCTGGGAACATACCCAAAATCTGGATCTGATGAAAAAGTCTGCTGCAGACAACCTTATCTATTTCCAGAGTGTAATTTCTAAATTCTTAGAAGGAAATTTTGACCTTGAGGAGTATAAAGTAAAAAGAAAAAATGCCATCATATCTTTGGCCAATCTTTCCGATAATTTTCAGAGAATGATTTCTGATCCTAAAAATCAGCAGAAAAAACTGGAAGTGGTGCATCAGTTTGTGGCAACCTCCCATTTGATCACAGCCTATACTGCTTCGTTATCTCAATACTCAAAAAGTAATGAGGTATATCCTGAAATAGATGCTGAAAGCTGGAGCAGAAAAATTGAAGCAGAAATGCAGCAAACCTCTACCCTTCTCAACGGTAATGACGTGAACGAAACCCTGAAAATGGAAAGCCGTCTTGAGCCGGAAGATTCTTCCATTGAAGATATGCTGTTGAAAAGAAAAACCGAGATTGAAGAAAATGACATCGTTGACAGAAGAGATCCTGATAAAATATCACATTTGACGGAGCTTAAAAATATCCACGATATTCTGGAGCTGATCTATGATGTCGCAAAAGAACAGAGAAAGGTTATCGAAAAATACAAAAACGAAACAGAGCCTACTCCTCCACAATCGTAAAGCAGTAGTCATCAAAAAACTCTACCCTGGCCTTGAATTCATCTGAAAACTGATCGTCATATACACGACAGCTTATTTTATGAAGATGCTTCAGCTCAAAAGGTTTCACCTCATAATTCTTCTTTAAAGACCAATATTTTGAGTGATGAATTTTGTACATGCTTTCCTTTACACTCCATATAATGGTGTAAAAAGTATCGGCTTTATCTTCGGGAATGAATCCGCGCTCATTTTCATAGGTGAATTTATCGATTACCCTTAAAATCTTAGGGTTGAATTTTTCGACATCAATCCCTATTTTATTTTTAGAAATGGCTATGGCAGCAAAAGGAAAAGAATGCGTAATGGAAATTTCCGCATCGTTGGGAGCAAGAAAAGGTTCTCTTTCTTTATATAAAATTTTAGAATGAGGTTTTAGTCCTTTCAGGAGTTTACGGACCATCAGGACTTCAAGGAGTTTCTTAGGATGATAATCTTTCACCTTTTCAGCATTCTCCGGCTCCAGAAGTTCGTTGATATCAAGCTCTTCATCCTCATCATATTTCCAAACAAGGATCGTGGCATTATCATCTGAAAAATCTCTGTAAAGGGGCATTCTTTTTTTATTGGACAAAAATACTAAAAAGAAACCATTAGTGGAAAAGAAGAAACGAAGATGGAAGCTGGAGGATGGAAGTTGCTACTCGTTATAAAAATAAATTCTTTGTTTGATTAATCTTTATAAACCTTAAGCCTCCTTCTTCCAGCTCCCAGCTTATTTATTTAGATTGGTGATTCGCATCATTTCTATGCTCTACAATGTCAAGTTTGGCATCTACAAAATAAGCACTTCCAAATCCGTTCACATAAGATCCTTTTACAGGCTGCAAAGCAATTAAAATAAAATCTCCCATTCCGGAAATGACATCCACTACTTTTCCGTGAGTTTCTTTTAATTTAGCCACTACATCATTCCATACTTCAGAATCTCTTTCAATTTGAGAAGGTGCTGCTTCAATAGTCAGACGCTCGCGGGCATAGATCTGTTTGGTCGCAGATTCGTCTTCAATAAACATGATAGAAGCATTTCTTCCATCAGCAAGGTTTTTTGTATGTTTTGCCATGAAAGATACCAGGATATAAAACGTCTGTTCCACCTGTACAAAAGGGGCATAGCTGGAATTAGGAATTCCTTCAGCATCCACTGTAGCCAGGATAATACTTTTGGAAGCATTGATGAGCTCCTGTACTTTTGGAGCAATAGGCTTAGCACTCTTTTCTGTATGAGTATGATTCATAATATATATATTTTTTTATCCGCTAAAATTAACTATTTATATTAAGACTAAATAATATTAACTTATGTTTAATCTCATAAACCTGAACTTAATTTTGCCGTTTTTATATCTTAATTATTAATCGTAATTTTGCCTTTCGTTATCAATTGAATTTAAAAACTATTCATTACATATGAGTACTACAACACAATACGTTCCTTACAAAGTTAAGGATATCTCCCTTGCAGAATGGGGTAGAAAAGAAATTACCCTTGCAGAAGCAGAAATGCCTGGTTTGATGTCTATCCGTGAAGAATACGGACCCTCTCAGCCACTGAAAGGAGCAAGAATCGCAGGATGTCTTCACATGACTATCCAGACGGCTGTGCTTATCGAGACATTGGTCGCTTTAGGAGCTGAAGTTACCTGGTCATCTTGTAATATTTTCTCTACACAGGACCATGCTGCTGCGGCTATTGCTGCTGCTGGAATCCCGGTTTATGCTTGGAAAGGTTTAAATGAAGAGGATTTTGACTGGTGTATTGAGCAGACTTTATTCTTCGGTGAAGACAGAAAGCCATTAAACATGATTTTGGATGATGGTGGAGATTTAACAAACATGGTTTTCGATAAATACCCTGAATTCACAAAAGATATCAAAGGTCTTTCTGAAGAAACTACGACAGGAGTACACAGACTGTACGAAAGAATGAAGAACGGAACTTTGGTAATGCCTGCTATCAACGTAAATGATTCAGTAACTAAGTCTAAATTCGACAACAAATACGGATGTAAAGAATCTGCTGTAGATGCAGTAAGAAGAGCTACAGACGTAATGTTGGCTGGAAAAAGAGTGGTAGTTTGCGGATACGGAGACGTAGGTAAAGGTACGGCTGCTTCATTCAGAGGAGCTGGTTCTATCGTTACTGTTACAGAAATCGATCCAATCTGTGCGCTTCAGGCTGCAATGGACGGTTACGAAGTAAAAAGATTAGATACAGTGGTAGATAATGCTGATATCGTTATCACAACTACAGGTAACTTTAATATCGTTAGAGGGGAACATTTCCTTAAAATGAAAGATAAAGCTATCGTTTGTAACATCGGTCACTTCGACAATGAAATCGATATGGCTTGGTTAAACCAAAACTATGGTCAGACTAAATCTGAAGTGAAGCCTCAGGTTGATATCTATACTATTGAAGGAAAAGAAGTAATTATCCTTGCAGAAGGTAGATTGGTAAACTTAGGATGTGCTACAGGTCACCCAAGTTTTGTAATGTCTAACTCTTTCTCGAACCAGACTTTGGCTCAGATCGAATTATGGAACAACTCTGCTGCTTATGGAAACGAAGTATATATGCTTCCTAAGCACTTAGATGAGAAAGTAGCTGCTTTACACCTTAAGAAATTAAGCGTTGAGCTGGAAACTCTTTCTCCTGAGCAGGCTGAATATATCGGAGTAGACGTAAAAGGGCCATTCAAGCCTGAATACTACAGATACTAGGATCTATATAAAACATGATATTATCCCACTATTTCTAAGATAGTGGGATTTTTTTATGCAGAGCCATAAGGCAATCTGTATTTTTGTCAGCAAAAAAATAACATGAAAAACTTCTTATTTCTAGGGTTGATGAGCTCTGTAGTATTCTTTAACAGCTGCAGCAGTAATGATGATAATGATGGAACCAATACCCCTTCTGAACCAAAGGTATTATTGAGTAAAATTACTACAGTTTATTATGACAACCCAGCTCAGCCACAGACCAGTATACAAACCCTTGAATACAATAATCAGGGAGAACTTATAAAAACCTTGTCCGCATCAGGAACTTCTAAGTTCGAATACAGTAACGGAAAACCTATAAAAACCACTTATTATAAGCCAGACGGCACAATAGACTATTATTCATCTTATACTTACAATGGAGATCTACTTACGACAGTTAAGGCAATCTACACTACTAATCCGGATTACAACAGAACGATTACTTATAATTATAATACCAACGGACAGGTGATCTCTTCCTCGCTTTGCCAGTCACCGGACTGCTCCAATCCGATTGTAGATACTTATGTTTATAACGGAAACAATATTTCATCAGAAACTTCAGAAGGCGGGGGATCTAGCTACAGCACTAAAATTGTTTACTCTTATGATGATAAACTGAACCCCTACACAAACATCAATAAATATCTCAAAATTATGATGGGAGGAGCTTATGCTGTAAGCAAAAACAATTATCTGACAGAAAAGATAAGTTTCAAAAACAACGGTACCTGGGAACAAAATCAAACCAGAACTTCTACCATACAATACAACAGTTCAGGGTTGCCTGCACAAGTTATTTCAAAAGAGGCCAACGGAAGTCTTTCCGCTCAGTACAATTACGAATATATTACTCAATAAGATAAGAGCTCTCCAATTTGGAGAGTTTTTTTATGAGCTGATCCCGCTATCCGCTCATACTCCTCACGCCATCGCTCTCCCACATCTTAACTCTTCAACTCTCCCACTCTTGCTCCGGGGTAACCGCTGCTATCGAGGCTAGGGAGGAATTATGGATCATCCATTTTCATTCAGCCTTATAAACATTCAAAATAGGAACGGACATTAGTCCGTTTTTACTATTCAATAAAAGTCCATTGGCTTTAGCCAAAACTTAAAATTAATGAATCTATTTCTACCGTATTTTGCCCATATTTTCCCTCTGTTAGAGCTCTATTTATAAAAAATGAATATCTTAGCCCCTTAAATAAAACAGTAAATACATGAAAAAACAAAAAGTCTCGAATGCATTCATCGCTGCATCTTGGGTAGCATTGGGAGCCGGAATGATCGGTTTCATCGTGGGTCTTGTGAGGGCTGAAATGCTTCTGAATGAGAAAGGATATTATTTCACCATCCTTCTTTATGGCTTATTTGCCGTTGTTTCTCTGCAGAAAGCAGTAAGAGACCGATTAGAAAACATTCAGGTAACCGATATTTATTATGGCATTTGCTGGTTTGCTACATTATCATCCATTATACTACTAGCCATAGGACTTTGGAATGCAACCATTCTTCCAAGTGAAAAAGGATTTTATGCCTTTGCCTTTTTGCTCGCTCTCTTCGGAGCTATTGCAGTCCAGAAAAATACCAGGGACAATATGATTCAGGAATAAAGTAAAACTCTCCATTTTGGAGAGTTTTTTATTTTATCAGAATAAACAAAATTCAAAACAAATACGAAAAACATCATAAATATTTTAAATTTTTATTATATTTATATCGAATAAAATAGATATATCGTTAAAAATATTCTTTATTTCTATTTTTCCCATGAAAAACTAATACCATAAAACAATAAGCATGATTTTAAAAAAAATCCCAATGCTCATTTTTCTTTTGTCAATATTCACGGCAAAAGCGCAAAATGAATTCATCACCATCTGGAAAACCCAGACCGCACAACAAATTAAATTTCCAGGAAGAGGAACCAATTTTCAGGTTTCCTGGGAAGAGGTCGGATATCCACAACACAATGGAACGATGAGTAATGTAACCTCTACTAAGGAATTCATCATCAATCTGGGCACTCCTTTAAATCCTCAATCATCCCAAGCCAGCTATAAAATCAAAATCAGCAACGGAAATGGAAGCTTTGATCAGGTAAGGTTTTTCGACAATACAATAGTCCCTGCTTACAATGCTGCAGACCGAACAAAAATTACCCAAATTGCTCAATGGGGAAATATAAAATGGAAAAGCTTTGACAATGCTTTTGTATTCTGCAACTTTATGGATGTGACAGCAACTGATGCTCCCGACCTGAGCATGGCAACCAGTATGCGTCAGATGTTTTATATATGTTCAGCATTGGTAGGCAATCCTTCTTTCAATACGTGGGATACTTCTACCATTACAGATATGTATTATATGTTTGGTGATACTGATGTGTTCAATCAACCGGTAGGAAGCTGGAATACAGCTAATGTCACAGATATGTCGTTTATGTTTGATAATACGGCATTCAATAAACCTCTCGGCGAATGGAACACATCGAAAGTGACCACCATGGAGCATATGTTTCATGAGGCTAAGAATTTCAACCAGGACATTCAAAACTGGAATATATCCAGTGTTACCAATATGAACGAAATGTTCCACCATACAGCTTTTAATCAAAATCTGGGAAAATGGGACCTCAGCTCGCTGGTAACTGCTAATGATATGTTTCTCAATTCTGCCATGAGTTGTCTGAATTATGACAAAACACTTTTCGGATGGAGCCAGAATTCATCAACACCTAATAATATTAATTTATCTAGTGTTTCTCCAATAGTGTATTCTCATCCTGATGCAGTTACCGCAAGAAATTATTTGATCAATTCTAAAGGCTGGACTATATCAGGAGATGTTTATAATGCGCTATGTAATCAAACTCTTTCAACTTCTGAAATGGAGATTAGCAATAAAGCTTTCATCTATCCCAACCCTGCCAAAGATAATATTCACCTGAAAAACATTTCGAATACAGTACATTATATCATCACCGATATGAACGGAAGAACTGTTGCCAAAGACCGTCTGGAAAATGATGAAATTCCTGTCAGGTCTTTATCTCCGGGAAATTACATCTTACAGGTAGTTACCAAGAATAAAATTCATTCCTTCCCATTCATTAAAAAATAACCGTAAAACTAATCACTATAAAATTTTAATCATGATTTTAAAAAAAATTCCGATACTCATTTTCCTTTTGTTCATATTCATGGCAAAAGCTCAACATGAATTCATTACGGTATGGAAACCCAGCCTGCCCCCTCCTGCCTATGCTTATATAGGAATTCCTGTTAACTCAAACAATAATCAGATCTGGTTTCCCGGAAGAGGAACCAATTACCAGATCTATTGGGAAGAGATAGGCTATCCTTCTCACAATGCTACTTTAACGAATGTGACTTCCGCCTATCATACCTTGATCGATTTCGGAGCTCCACAAAATCCCAATCCATCAGATGCTACTTATCGGATAAAGGTAAGTAACGGGAACGGAAATTTTCATCAGATAAGATTTGCAGACTGGGATATGCTAAATGATAACGGAATTGTAGGGGATGTTCATAAAATACAATTGGTAGAACAGTGGGGAACTACTCAGTGGTCTTCTATGGAACAGGCATTCCAGGCGTGCAAAATTTTAGATTTTACCGCAACTGACATTCCCGATCTGAAGATGGTAACGGATATGTCTTACATGTTTTCAGGATGCTATGGTTTAGTTGGAAACCCCAGTATCAACAACTGGAATACGGCTAATGTCACTACTTTGCTGGGAACGTTTACAGGATGTTTTGTCTTTAATCAGCCGGTTGGAAATTGGAACACTTCCAATGTGACTATGATGGGAATAACCTTCAACGCAGCGAAGCTTTTCAACCAGCCATTAGACAACTGGGACACTTCTAAAGTAACCTCCACTACAGCAATGTTTAACACGGCTGGGGAGTTTAACCACCCTATTGGAAGTTGGGATATGTCTAATAATCTTGATGCTGAATTCATGTTTTCAAATGCTTCAAAATTCAATCAACCAATTGGAAACTGGAATACTTCGCAGATTATAGAAATGAATAATATGTTTTTGAATGCAAAGGCTTTTGACCAGGATATCAGCAACTGGGATACCCAAAATGTAAAAATTATGAGTAGCATGTTTCATAATGCAGAGAACTTCAACAGTAATATTTCTCACTGGGATACAAGAAAAGTAGAATGGATGCAGGATATGTTCAACGGAGCCAAAAAATTCAATCAGGATATAGGAAAATGGAATGTAGCTTTAGTAAAAAGTACCAACAACATGTTCAATAATGCCATTGTCTTTAACCAAAATTTAGGAAGCTGGGATCTGAGTTCTTTGATTTATGCTTCCAATATGTTTAAAAACGCTGCACTGAACTGCCAGAATTATGACAGCACTCTTTATGGCTGGAGCCAGAATCCTTCAATCCCTGATAATATCAATCTGTCTTCGGTTTCCCCTCTTACTTATTCTCATAATGCGGCGGTAACTGCCAGAAATTATTTAATCAACAGTAAGGGATGGACCATTATCGGAGATACTTATAACGGAGAATGCCAATCCTTGCTTGGAACTTCCGATCTAAAGATAAAAGGTGAAATCAGTCTGTATCCCAACCCTGCTGCAGATATTATCTATGTGAAAAACTCCAATGCGAAAGACTTTAAGATTATGGATCTAAACGGAAGAATTGTTTTACAGGGAAATGTAGTGAATGAACAGATTAATATCCAAGCATTAACTTCTGGTAATTATATTTTACAGCTGTATTCAAAAGAGAATATTCAGAATTTAAAATTCATCAAAAAATAATCTTAAACATTCAACATGATACTAAAAAAAATCCCAATACTCATTTCTCTTTTGTTGGTTTTGATGGTGAAAGCTCAGCATGAGTTTATCACCATCTGGAAGCCAGCCTCTACTGCACTCCCAGCATTAAATGTAGATGCCCCGTATCAGGCTACCACTGAGCAGATATGGTTTCCCGGAATTGGTGAAAATTATGATATTTATTGGGAGGAAGTAGGCTATCCCCAGCATAATGGTACCCTTACCGATGTAACCTCTACAAAACAGGTTTTTATTGATTTTGGGACATCAATCGCAGATAAGGATGATGCAAAATACAGAGTAAAAGTTACTAACGGCAGCGGATCTTTCAAACAAATAAAATTCGGATCTGCTCAACTATTTGCTGCTCCTGAACAATTCATTCCTATGTGGCAGGTCAACGGAAGTGCAGATAAATTGTTAGAAATAGAGCAATGGGGTAATATCTCATGGACTACGATGAACGGTGCCTTCAGCCTATGCAGACTTATGGGGCTTACGGCAACAGATACTCCGAAACTTAATAATGTGGATGATGCTTCTTTCATGTTTTTTGGTACAAACAGCTTTACAGGTGCCAGCTCTATGCAAAACTGGGATACTTCGAAAATCAAAAATTTCAGTTTTATGTTTTCACTTTTATTTGATTCTCCACCAGTCGCCATGACAGATCAGTTTAATCCTCCTTATTTTGACACCTGGAATATGTCTTCTGCAACGAACCTCAGCTATATGTTTGGAAATAGAAAGGTTTTTAACCAAACTCTGAATAGCTGGGATGTTTCCAATGTGACCGATATGAGCTGGATGTTTGGCCAGTGCCTAAGTTTCAATCAGCGTCTAGACAATTGGAATACCTCCAATCTTGAAGATATGCATTTTATGTTTCATATGATCCCTGTTTTCAATCAGCAACTGAATTGGAATACTTCCAAGGTGACTAATATGGCGCACATCTTCCATGGATGCTCATCTTTTAATCAACCTTTAGAAAACTGGGATATGACTAAAGTAACGAAAATAGATCAGATCCTTAATACTGCTTCAAGTTTTAATCAACCGTTAGGAAACTGGAACTTAGCTTCGCTTATTAATGGGAACAGTGCTTTTACGATGTCAGGCATTAATTGTGAAAATTACAGCAAAACACTTCTGGGATGGGCAGACAATCCCAATACGGCAAACAATGTTTCACTAGGTTCTTTAATAGGGATAAAATATGCTTCAAACGTCTCTGACAAAAGGGATATTCTCATCAATAAAGGTTGGATATTAGGAGGTGATGCCGTGGGAAGCTGCTTATTGTCTTCATCAGATTTGAAGCTGAATAAGAAACCCCTACTTTATCCTAATCCTGCAGTAGATGATATTCACATTGAAGGTTTAAGCGATATTAAGAATTATAAAATTTATGATGCAAGTGGAAGACTGGTAAAGGAAGGAAATCCTAATAATGAGATGATCAATGTAAGCTCTTTACCAAAAGGAAATTATATGATACAACTTATCATGAAAGAAAAAACAGTTTCTTCAAAATTCATTAAGAAATAACGATAAACTCCTCTATATGATATTGAAAAAATTGTTAGCCAGCTTTTTTATTTTACTGGTATGTATGGTGAAAGCCCAGAATGAATTTATCACCATCTGGAAGCCCGCTTCTACTGTGATGCAGCCTATCAATGTAAGTGCTCCCTATCAGGCAAGTTCTGAACAAATATGGTTTCCCGGAATTGGTGAAAACTATGATATTTATTGGGAGGAAGTAGGCTATCCTCAGCACAATGGTTCTCTTACCAATATAACCTCTACCAAACAGGTTCTTATTGATTTTGGGACATCAATCGCAGAGAAGAATGATGCAAAATACAGAGTAAAAGTTACTAACGGAAATAGTATTTTTCAACACATAAAATTTGGAGATGTACAGGAGGTTCAGCTTCCTGATCAGATTTTCCCGATCTGGCAGATCAACGGAAGCGCTGATAAAATTCTGGAAATAGAACAATGGGGAAACATTGTCTGGACCACGATGGACAGTGCCTTCAGTCAATGTAAACTCATTCAGATCACGGCTACTGACACTCCCAATCTTAGTAATGTTGAAGATGCCTCTTATATGTTTTTTGGTACAAAAAGCTTTACCGGTGCCAGCTCCATGCAGAACTGGGATACTTCCAGAATTAAGAACTTCAAATTTATGTTTGCTATTCTCTTTGATAGCATCACTACCTCACTTCCTGATCAGTTTAATCCACCTTATTTTAATAGTTGGAACATGTCATCAGCAACTGATCTCTCCTTTATGTTTGCAGGAAGAGGATTCTTTAACCAAACATTGAACAACTGGGATGTTTCGAAGGTAACTGATATGAAATGGATGTTTGCTCTTTGCTCAAGCTACAATCAGCCTATGGATCACTGGGATACTTCAAGTCTTGAAGATATCCGTTTTATGTTCCATTTTATTCCTGCTTTCAATCAATCCCTAAACAGTTGGAACACTTCCAAAGTTACCAATATGGCTCATGCTCTCCATGGCTGTACAACCTTTAATCAGTCTTTAGAAAATTGGGATATGACCAAGGTTACCAGAATAGATCAGCTCCTCAAGACGACTCCGAGTTTTAATCAATCACTTGCCAACTGGAATCTGGCCGCCCTTAATGAGGGTATGCAGGCGCTGACGGAGACAGGAATAGATTGTGAGAACTTCAGTAAAACACTGGCAGGATGGGCAGACAATCCTAATACTGCCAATAACATTAACTTAGATGATGTTACCTCTTTAACCTATGCTTCCAATGCAACAGATAAAAAGAATATTCTTATCAATAAAGGTTGGGCGATGTCGGGTGATACGGTAGGAAACTGCTTACTGGCTTCATCAGACATCAAACTCAGAAAAAAACTTTTGCTCTATCCTAATCCCGCAGTAGATGATATCCACATTGAAGGATTAGAGGATATTAAAAGTTATAAAATTTATGATGCAAGCGGAAGGCTCGTAAAGGAAGGAAATCCTAATAATGAGATGATTAATGTAGGATCTTTACCAAAAGGAAATTATATTTTGCAGCTGATTCTGAAAGAAAAAACAATCTCTTCAAAATTCATCAAAAAATAAAAACAAAAAAGCCTCGCAGTACAGTGAGGCTTTTATTTTTGAGTGTAATGATCAACTATTTATCAAAATGATTTGGATGCTGGGCTTTGATGTCATCCACGGTTCCCAGTACTTTATCTTTTAAAGAATCCTGATACTTCTGAAGTTTAGCTGCCACTTCTTCATTACCGCTTCCTAAAATTTTAGCGGCTAGAATTCCGGCATTTAAAGCTCCGTTCAAAGCTACTGTTGCCACAGGAATTCCCCCTGGCATCTGAAGGATAGATAAAACAGAATCCCATCCATCTATAGAATTACTAGACAAAATAGGAACTCCGATTACCGGAAGTGTAGTACAGCTTGCCACCATTCCAGGAAGATGTGCTGCTCCTCCAGCTCCAGCAACAATTACTTTCAACCCTCTTTCCTTAGCTGTTTTTGCATAGTCGAACATTCTTTCCGGAGTTCTGTGTGCTGAAACTACTGTTAATTCATAAGGGATATCAAGGCTTTTAAGAAAATTTGCAGCCTGTTCCATGATTGGCAGATCACTCTGACTGCCCATAATAATTCCTACCATCTTCAATTTTATTAGATGTTCAAAGATAAATGTCTTCTTTTAAAATAACAACTTTATTCGTTTCTAAATACAGAAGGTGATATTCCTTTCACTTTTTTAAAGAACCTGTTCAGGTGGCTTTTATCGGTAAATCCAAACTCATCGGCTATTTCACTGATCCGCATATCACTGTACCGCAGGCGGTTTTCAATAAGCTTCATCTTGTACTGAGCAGAATATTCATTTAATGTTTTTCCTGTATTATTCTTAAAATAACGGCCTACATATGTTTTTGAGATACCAAACACAGTACTAATGTTTTCACTCGTCAGTTTTTTAGGAGTATAAATATTCCCCTGAACATACTGAATAATGTCTGCTGCCTTATGATCAGTGCTTTCATTGACTTCCAATATATTTTCTTTGACCAGATTCTGAGCCACTATCGTCAGAACAGCCTGTACAAGAAGCCGGACTAATTCATCATTATAGAAATTCTTGCTTTGCATGGCAATTATCAGGCTTTCCATCATTTTTTTGATCAGCAGGTTGTTCTCCTCCCCTTTAATAACAGATCCCTGCAGCGTATGACTGGAAAAAACCTTCTCCAGCTGTTTCATAAATACAGGGGTCATCGCATGAAGCTGAAAAAAAATCTTATTGAATCTTATAAAAAAAAGCTGAGTTTTTGTTTTGAATAGGAAACGGTGGGAATCTTCCGGCACAAGCAAAAAAAGGTTTCCTTGATTGTAAGAAAACGTATTCCCATTAATCTCCTGCTCCCCTTCTCCTGAAACAATATAAACAAGTTCAAAAAAACTGACGCTGTGATCTCCTCTCGGACATACCTCTGCTGGTTCTTTCAAAGCAAGTTCAAACGGCTGCTGAAGAAAATCTTTTTTCATGACAATATTATACTCTTTTATCATGTAAAAATACAACATACTGAGGTAGCAAATCATAGAAATTTGCAGAAGAAAAAAGAAAATAATGAATTCACAAATCAATAACAGAAAAATGCAGGCATTGGTATCAGAACAATTTGAAAAACCTTTTGTATTAAAAGAAATAGATAAACCTACCCCCAAAGATCATGAAGTTCTTATTCAAATCAAATCAGCAGGATTGAATCCTTTAGACCTTAAAATAAAAAATGGGCAGGCAGCTCACGCCAAGGTCACTCTTCCGGCTGTACCAGGCATTGACATGTCAGGAATTGTGATAGAAACAGGGAAAAATGTAATAGGGTTGAAGAAAGGAGATGAAGTATTTGGAATGGTTGGTGGAATTGGCGGCCATCAGGGAACTTTAGCAGAATATATTACGGCTGATGCAGAACACATTAGTTTAAAACCTAAAAACATCTCATTTCAGGAAGCTGCTGCTGTCCCTCTGATATTCATTACAGCATGGGAAGCATTAGCTGATAAAATTAATATACAACCTGGCCAAACGATATTAATTCACGGAGGAGCCGGTGGTGTTGGTCATATGGCTGTTCAGATCGCAGCAGCCATGGGAGCAAAAGTATATACTACTGTAAGCCCAGATCATTTTGGGAGGATAAAAAATTATGGTGCTACTCCCATAGATTACACTACCATACCCGTTGATCAGTATGTGAATGAATATACTGCCGGAATTGGATTTGATGCTATAGTAGATACAATAGGAAATAGCGTGCTGGATGATTCTTTCTTGGCCGTAAAAAAATATACAGGGCATGTAGTGAGTATTCTGGGCTGGGGAAATCATAATCTGGCTCCTCTATCTTTTCGTAATGCTACCTATTCAGGAGTATTTACCCTATATCCGTTATTGAGTGGAGAGGGAAAAAAGCATCACGCTGATATTTTAAAAGTAGCTTCCCAACTTTTTGAAACTGGAAAATTGAAGGTTCAGCTCCATCATCAATCCTATACTTTAGATCAAATAGAAACAGCTTATGAACTCCTTGAAAACAGAAAAGCAAGCGGAAAAATAGTCATTACGGTTTCTTAACTGCTGCAAATTCTATCCTGCATACCAGCATCTGTACCAGCAAAAATCAAAGCAACTGTATCCATCAAAATTATTTTAAAACTGCTAAATTTGCTTGTTACACTTTGATTTACGTTGAAAGATTATAAACTTATTTTTGCTGTTCTTACCGTTGCCATTGTCTGGGGAACGACTTTTTTAGCCATCCGTGTTGCTGTGGAAACAATTCCTGCATGGTTTGTTGCCGGAATCCGTCAGTTTCTGGCTTCAGTCATTATGCTTGTTATTCTTCTTTCAAGAAAAGAATTCAAATGGATCGGCTGGAAAAGTTTAGGATATCAGATTGTTTTTGCTTCTCTGATGCTGGTAATTGCTAATGGGATGACCACAGTGGCTGAAGAAACGGTATCCAGCAGTCTTGCTTCATTGATCAGTGCCTGCTCACCTATTCTGGTGTTTTTGGGGAGTGTGGCTGTAGGATTACAAAAGTTCAGTCTGCGGGCTCTTAGTGGCATCATATTATGTTTCAGCGGCATCCTTTTTATTTTCTGGGATGGACTTCAAGATCTCGCCAACCCGGATTACAGAATGGGAATGATTTTCCTTTTCTGCGCGATCGCAGGTTGGGCTTCCGGAACCATTTTCACCAAAAAATTAAACATCCAGAGCGGAAATATAACGTTGAATCTGTTTTACCAATTCCTGTTTGCCGGAATCGTTCAGATCATTCTTGCATTCCTGTTTTCTGATCATTATAACTTTGGAAACTGGACTGCAAAAAGTATTTCAGCCATGTTATACCTTTCTGTTTTTGGTTCTGTAGCTGCTTTTTTTGCATTTCATTATGCATTAACGAAAATTTCGCCGGTACAGGTTTCTATTTTGGCATATATCAATACCATTATCGCCATATTTCTAGGCTGGCTGATTATGGATGAGAAAGTTACATTTAAATTCATCCTTGCTGCTGTAATGATCATTTGTGGTGTTTTTATTATCAATTACAAACCGGAAATGTTCAAAAGGCAGAAGGTTCAATAACGAAAAGAGAGTTTTCTCAACCACAAAAGACATCTTAATTTTAAAAGTTAATAGCACCTTGCTAAAAGGTTCATTTAAGTATTAAAATACGCCAAGTATCACCGTAAACACATGTATTAAAGGTGATTAAATAAATTAATATTAGATTTCAAAAAACATATTTAATTTCCTGAGGACCTACTCTATTCTGCTATAAATACCATTCACTTGCAACCATTTTAAAAACAGGTCTGTCCACTCACCGGTATTAGTTCCTTTTTTTCCCATTCCCCAGCCATGACCTCCTGATTGAAACAAATGCAGTTCAGCAGGCACCTTATTATTTTTCAAAGCCTGATACATCAGAATACTGTTTTCTACAGGAGAAATAGGATCATCTTCTGATTGAGCAAGGAAAGTGATGGGAGTCTGAGCGTTCACCTGCTTTTCAACCGAAAGTCTGATCTGATCCTGAGTAGCAGCATTTTTTCCTAGTAAAGATTTATAGGAATGGGTAGTATTGTTGGGCGGCAGCATCGACACTACCGGATAGATCATTGCTGTAAAATTGGGCTTAGCAGAAATCAAATCAGTTTCATCCTGAGGTGGATAATAAGATGTATCGAATGTAGAAGAAATATATCCGGCAAGATGCCCTCCTGCAGAAAACCCGAGCACTCCTATTTTATTGGGATCTATTTTATATTTTCCAGCATTCTTTCTAATGATTCGTAAAGCACGCTGTGCATCCTGAAAAGGAACTGATTTTGTTGCCCAGCCTTCTCCTGGAAGCCTGTATTGAAGTTCAAAAGCTGTAATTCCCAGGGATTTCAGCCACTCTCCTGCAGGATAGCCTTCTGATCCTGATTCAATGTGGGCATATCCACCGCCACTGATAACTAAAACAGCAATTCCGTTAGGGTTTGCAGGCTGATGAATCATAAGTTTTGGGGTACTGATATGAGTAAGGGAACCTTTGGGAGAGATGATCATTTCACCACCCGGCCCGGGGCCATCCGGAATTGACTGCCACAGATTAATGGTAGGTAATAGATCCTGGTTTGAAAGCCCGTTTTGAGCAGAAAACAGGCTTCCGAAAAACAAAAAAGAGAAAAAAATATTTTTCATTCCATTCAATTTTAATGTAAAAATAATATCAATAATCTTACCTAATCTATCCAACTGTTTTTTAACTTATTAAATATAATTAAAATCAGATATGCTTCAGTTGGGTTTTGTATTTCCTTCATTTTCCTTATATTGTATACTCCAACTTATACAATATGCTGAAAAACACATTTTTTTTATTTCTGGCCGCATCTTTTCTTTTGATAAGCTGCGACTATAAAGAGAAAGAGAAGAGCCTTACGGACAGGGAAAAACAATTATTAGAAAAAGAAAAAGTATTCGCCAAGAAAGAGTCTGAATATCAGTCGCTCCTGAAAATGAGGGACAGTATTTATGCAAAAAAAGATTCTGTAGTGATTGCGACATGGCCTGCAGAGATTTCCGGTCCCTGGAACGGAAAGGTAATCTGTACAGAATCCAACTGCAGTGAATATGCTGTGGGTGATCAGCGTACCGATATCTGGGAATTCGATAACGATTCTACCCAGCCTATTACCAAAATCATCAATAACAATAATCTGGTAAGGCTGTATACAGGCAAATTTGAAAATAATGAGATCAGATTGTCTTTCAAGACAGATTCTACAGCTAAAAAGAATGTAGAAATGAGCGTTCTTCTTAATGATATTTCAGACAACAAGATCAAGGGTACAAGAAGCATCACCTCTGATGGCTGTACTGCCAAGTTCTCTGTTGAATTAGTACGTTCCACAAAATAAACACTTATGATTTTACTGAGTATACACAACCTGAGTCTTCCTATAGAAGATCCGGTACTGAAGTTCCTATTGGTACTGGTCATTATCCTTGCAGCACCCCTGCTGCTTAATAAAATTAAAGTTCCTCACCTGTTAGGGCTTATCATTGCCGGAGCGATCATTGGTCCCAACGGATTCAATGTATTGTCCAGAGACAGCAGTATTGTTGTGACAGGAACTACCGGATTGCTTTACATCATGTTTCTGGCAGGGCTGGAAATTGACATGGGAGATTTCAAAAAAAATAAATGGAAAAGTCTCACCTTTGGTATCTATACCTTTACCGTTCCTTTTGTATTGGGATATCTGGGAGGTTATTACCTTCTTCACTTTTCGATGCTGACTTCTATCCTGTTTGCCAGTCTTTTTTCATCCCATACTCTTATTGCATATCCATTGATAAGCAAGTTGGGAATTGCAAAAAATAAAGCGGTTAATATCACCGTTGGAGGTACAATGATCACAGATATTCTGGCATTATTGGTACTTGCCGTGATTGTGGGAATGTCTCAGGGAGATGTCGGAACAGAGTTCTGGGTTAAACTATCTGTCTCTTTTGTCGTTTTTGCTTTAATTGTACTGATTGTATTTCCTATTATAGGACGTTGGTTTTTCAAAAGAGTGGATGATAAGATCTCACAGTATATTTTTGTATTGGTGATGATTTATCTGGCCGCTATGCTTGCAGAATTGGCTGGTGTGGAAGCTATTATCGGGGCATTCTTTGCAGGATTAGCTTTAAACAGGCTTATTCCTCACACTTCTTCTTTGATGAACAGGGTTGAATTTGTGGGAAATGCCATCTTTATTCCTTTCTTCCTGATCAGTGTGGGAATGCTGATTGATTTTAAGGTTTTCTTTAAAAGCTGGGAAACGCTGGAAGTGGCCGGAATTATGCTGGTAGCTTCTATCGGAGGGAAATATCTTTCTGCAGTGGCTACTCAAAAAACATTCAGACTGACCAAAGAAGAAGGAAAACTTATTTTCGGATTGAGCTCTGCCTCAGCAGCGGCTACACTGGCTTCAGTAATGGTAGGATACAACATTATCCTCTCTGAAACGGAGACTGGAGAACCTGTAAGATTATTGAATGAGCATGTCCTGAACGGAAGTATTTTACTGATCCTTATTTCGTGTACCATCTCTTCTTTCATTTCTATGGCTAGTGCTCAGAAAATTGCGGAAAGCGACAATGAAGATACCGTTTCCGGGAACACTCATGAGGAAGAGAATATTCTATTGGCCATCAATCACGAAGCCACTGTTGAAAGAATGGTGAACCTTGGAATCCTAATCAAAGCCCACTCTAATACAGAAGATCTGTTTGCTTTAAATGTCATTAATGAAGATAAAAATGAATCTTCTGTAAAAAATGCAGAAAAGCTTCTTCATCAGGCAGCAGATGCCGCGGCAGCAGCGGATGTTAAATTGCAAGCCCTAAAAAGATACGACAATGATGTTATCAATGGGGTCAACAATGTTATTAAAGAACAGAAAATTACAGACCTCATCATAGGATTGGAGGGTGAAAAAGGGTTCTCCCCTTCTTTTGTATATAATCTTTACAATGGTTATCTGCAGAATGATGATGTGAATGTACTCGTATATCATGCAGCACAACCCCTTTCCACCATCAAAAAATATGCAGTGATGATTCCTGAAAATGCCCATCAGGAAGCTGGATTCTTCCATGCCCTGCTGAGAGTCTGGAATATTGCCAGGAATTCCGGAGCAACAGTTGCTTTTTATGCCCCTGAAAACATTATTGATATTCTACAGAAAATTATTAAAAAAGCCAATATAGAAGCAGAATTCATTATTATGAGCACATGGCAGGACGGAGAAAGAACCGCTGCTCAGCTGAAAGATGATGAAGCATTGATTATTCTGATGGCAAAACGTGGGATGAAGTCCTATATTCCGCGAATGAGACTGATTCCGGAACTTCTGAACAGAAACCTGAATGATAATAATTATCTTTTGATATTCCCTTTCTCAGAATATGATAAAAACAGTCCGGAAATACGCTCCGTAGGAAATCACGGAGATTTTGTGGAGATCGGAAATGTGATTCAGAAGATTTTTAAGTAAAAGAATGGGAGCTGGAAGAGAGATGATGGAGGTTACCTATGAGCGAATAATCACTTTTCTTACATTATCAGACAATTGAGTCATCAATAGGATCGGGCTTTAGCCCGATATAAACAACATGCATACATTTGGCTTTAGCCGAAACCTAAAATAAAGTTTTGGCTAAAGCCACTTGAATCTATAATCATTGGTAAACGGGCTAAAGCCCATTCCTTTTGAATAATGATATAACAAAATAAAAGGAGCTGTTTTTAAATATAAAACAGCTCCCTTTTATTTATTTTAACCTGATATTACTCAGCAATCACTCTCACCATTCCTTTCACCTGTACAAGCTTTTCCATCAGCTCTTCTCTGGAATCTGCAAGGACGTTGATATGTCCCATTTTCCTTCCTGGCTTGGTTTCTGTCTTTCCGTACAAATGGATATAAGTTTCAGGTAACTTAAGGACATCTTCCATTCCTTCATAGACTACTTTTCCTTCGTATCCTTCTGCTCCTACCAGATTCAGCATTCCGCTGTATGTGATGGCATCGGTATCTGCTAAAGGTAGGTTTTTTACCACACGGTACATTTGTTCAAACTGTGAATTGGTATTTCCTTCCTGGCTTTGGTGTCCAGAATTGTGAAGTCTTGGAGCGGTCTCATTCACCCATATTTTTCCTTCTTTATCAAGGAATAATTCGATGGCGAATAGTCCCGGAGAATTCACTGCATTCAAGAATTTCTCTGTAATAGAATCAATCTGCCCCTGAACATCTTCTGTCAGAAGAACCGGGCATACATTGAAGTCCAAAAGATTCAGTTTTGGATCGGCAACCATTTCCGTTAGTGGGAAAATATTGGTTTCTCCTTTTTCATTTCTCGCTACAATGACGGAGAGCTCCTTATCAATATCGACCAAACTTTCAATTACTGAAGCTTCTGTCCATATATGCTGATAATCTTCTTCTGTTTTGATCACCTGTACTCCTTTCCCGTCATAACCTCCTGTATTCATTTTCTGAACGAACGGCAACGGCATGATAATTTTCTCATCACTGTTCCATACCACCTGAAATTCAGGGCTTGGGATATCATGAGTTTTATAAAATTCTTTCTGAAGGATTTTTTGCTGGATCGTTTTGATGATATTGGCATTAGGAACCACTCTTATTCCTTGTTTTTCAAGTTCTGCCAATGCTTCAGCATTTACGTGTTCTATTTCAATAGTTACGACATCTTTATCTTTTCCGAAATTCAAAACCGTTTCATAATCATTAAAATTTCCCTGTGTAAAATACGAGATATTATGACATGGTGCATCAGAAGCCGGATCCAGAGTATAAAACTCATCATCATACTTCAGTGCACTTTGTATCAGCATTCTTCCCAGCTGTCCGCCACCCAGAATTCCTATTTTCATTTTTTATTTTTATTAGATTTATCCTTATTGAATTTTATCGATTTTTAAATAACCAAGCCCCATTGGATTCTCCTGGTTTTCTGCATCAGATTTTTTAAGAACGATAGAATATTTTTCTTTCATATGTACCGGAAGAATATCACTCACATTGAAAATATCATCAATGTCTACTCCATGTTTATCATCAATATGACTTACCGCTCCTTCAAATCCCATGGTCTGATAAAACTCGGTACCTCTTGCTCTTTTTACAATTTCTCCCATAGACAGCCCCACCATCAAATGCTGCTCATGAAATTCTTCAAAAAAACCGGGCTTATACCCTCCCAGATTGAGAAAAAAAAGTTGATCTTCAGAAGAATTTTCTCCTTTTTCTACAATCTCCACTTCATATCCGTCGGCGAATTTTACTTCCTGATGACAGTCTACATGAATTTTCCCTTCTGCTTCCTTCCAAAACTCCTTCATATCCGGAACAAGATCTTTAAGATTCTCTGCTATTCCGAAGAAAACATCGTGCTGCTCAATGTTTCTTCCTTTAGGGGTAGCCCCAAGGATTACATAAAATAATTTCATTCTGTTTTTCATGCATGCAAAAATACGTTAAATTTATCTTTTTCAAATGTTTGGCAGACTACTACAATAATTTTATATTTGTAACATTATTTGTAGTATGTCAGAAATCATCATACTCTTCCTTGGCGCAATTTCCGCTGGTCTTTTAGGTTCACTTACGGGTTTAGGAGGAGGAGTCATTATCATTCCTTTATTAACGCTGGGCTTTGGCGTTCCAATGCATTATGCTATCGGTGCTTCACTCATCTCGGTGATTGGTACCTCTTCTGGTGCGGCTGTAGCTTTCGTCAAAGAAGGTTTTACCAATATGAGAATCGGTATGTTTCTCGAAATAGCCACCACAGCGGGTGCTATTGCGGGTGCTCTGGTTTCAGGAATGCTTAACCCGAATACCATCGGAATTATTTTTGCAAGTATCCTTCTTCTTACGGTTATTTTGAATCTTAAAGGAAAGCCTGATCACCAGGAACCTCTGATCAAAGGAAGTCTGGAAGAAAAACTGAAATTGTACGGAACATTCCCAGATAAAGGAGTATTAAAAAGCTATTCTGCAAGAAATACTGTTCCAGGATTTTTGATGATGATGTTCGCAGGTGCCATGTCCGGACTTTTAGGAATAGGTTCCGGAGCATTGAAAGTACTGGCAATGGACAATATGATGAAACTGCCTTTCAAGGTTTCTACCACAACAAGTAACTTCATGATTGGAGTAACGGCTGTAGCCAGTGCACTGATCTATTTCCAGAGAGGAGAAATTATTCCGGTCATTGTAGCTCCGGTATTGATTGGAGTTGTAATCGGAAGTTTTATCGGTTCAAAAACGCTGATGGTATCAAAGACCAAAAAATTAAAAGTATTTTTTGCCATTGTTATCACCATTCTTTCGGTTTATATGATGTATAACGGTATCAACAAAAGCTTCAGATAATGAAAAAGAATTTTACAGATGTAGATCTTAACCGCTCCGTAGGAAATCTTCTTAGACTGGGTGTTATTCTGTCTGTGGCAACCTCCCTGATTGGTTTTATCAAGTTATTTTTTGAGGGGTTTAAAATGCCTGAAAAATATACCAGTCTTGTGGTAGGTACTTCTTCAGAGAAAGTATGGAGTCATTTCTGGAATTCCCTGTGTAAAGGGGAAGGTATGGCTATTATTCAACTGGGGATCCTTCTATTAATCTTTACACCTTTAATGAGGATTGTTTTCGCTTTAATAGGCTATTTAAAAGAAAAAGACTACGTATATGTAGTCATTTCTTCTATTGTTTTAGCAATTATGGCCGTGAGTTTCTTTGCAGGCTACGCCCACTAATTTTTACATTTCATAAAACTCCAACGGCAATTGGTCCGGATCCTGAGTAAAGAAAAATTCTTTTCCGGTGAATTCGTCTATGCGGATTTCTTCACAGCTCAGCCCCTTTCCGATCAGTTCATTTCGTTTTTCTGTAACATTGTCAACAGAGAAGGCAAGATGTCTTAAACCGCATGCTTCCGGACGTGACGGACGCTGACCTGGATCAGGAAAAGAAAATAGTTCTATGACATAATGATCTCCTATGGCCAGATCAAGCTTATAAGATTGTCTTTCTTCACGGTAAACTTCCCGAATGATATTCAAATCTAAAATTTCTGTATAAAATTTCTTTGAAACTTCATAATCTGAACAGATGATTGCAATATGATGAATTTTCATTGTCTCCTTCTTGTTTAATTTTATTATTTAATTTCCTTACAATTATCCTTTCTTCTCGTGTCAATAATATATTGAATTTTCCATTCATTATTCTGCTTCACCAACTGAAAACTATTTGCTCCACAATGAGACAGCTTTCCTTTTAAATAAAAAGAATAAGGGGTAAACACACTTGCCAGGTTACCGTCTGTATGAATTGCTTCTACAGTAATTCTTTCATCCAGATCTCCTTTCGGAAATTTAGAAACTGAAGCAATGAAATCCTGTATGCTGTCACTTTTTACAGTACCTTCTTTGGTAATAGTCTGAAGAACTGCATTTTCTGCAAAGGCAGATTTTACCAGCTCAGAATCTGCATTTTTCATGCCAAGGAATAGGTTACGGATGGGTTTTTCAATATCCTTATTTTGCTGACCGAAAGCTGAAATACTGACCAGCAGAAGCAGTGCCATAATTTTATTCATAGAATATGATTTATATAAATAAAAGTAAGCAAAATTTAAATTAATGAATGGATTCTACAATTGATTTTCCTTAAATTGTACCAAAATTATTTCAGCCAAAGAATTTTCATATGTGGATTATTTATCTGGTTCTGGCCATACTTTTACTGGTCTTGACTATCCTTCCAAAAATTCAGCACTCTCACTGGATATTCCGGGTTCCTGAATTTGCTAAGATACAGGTCGCTTATCTTATCTTTTTCACTTTTCTATTAGGACTCATCATTGATCCTATAGAATATGTATGGTATTATCAGGGGGTTTTACTTGTGCTATTTGTTTATCATAGCCAAACCCTCATCAGATATACCCCTCTTTATCCTGTAAAAAAATACAAACAGCACACCAAGTCCTCTGGAAAGCTTCATTTCATTTCAGCTAATGTCTATCAGTTCAATAAGGAATATGATAGGTTTTATAAACTTATTGAAAAGTATAACCCGGACTTTTTCATGACTATGGAAAGCAACGGAGACTGGGAAAAAGCAATGAGACCTTTAGAAAAAGAATATGGTTACCAACATAAGGTGACCCTTGAAAACACCTACGGGATGCATTTCTATTCCAGGATTGAAATTAAAGAAGCAAAGACTCATTATTTCGTAGCTGATGATATTCCGAGTATTGAGGTACATATGAAAACAGCTGATGGCTTTTCTTTTGTTTTCTTCGGAGTTCACCCACCACCGCCAAGTCCTACAGAAGAGGAAACATCAAAGGAAAGAGATGGCGATCTTTTAAGCACAGCTAAATGTGTAAAGGATATCAAAAAACCAGTCATTGTAGTAGGAGACTTCAATAACGTTGCCTGGTCAAGATCGTCGATACTTTTCAGAAAAACAAGTCATCTGATAGATCCGCGAATCGGGCATTCTTTCGTTTCTACCTTTCATGCAAAATACCGTCTTTTAAGGTTTCCTATCGATCTGATGTTTCACAGTGAAGATATTTTTATTAAACAGCTGAAGACCTTGGAGAATTTTGGTTCAGATCACCTTCCGGTATACTGCGAGTTTTTTATTGACCATCATAATGATGAACAGGAGGAGCTGATAGAAACAGCAACTTCCAAAGAAAAAGCAGAAGCTGAAATGATGATCGAGGAAGGAAAGAAAGAAGATGGAGATCGGGAAACTGTTGTTACTGAGGATTAAAAAAGTGGGCTAAAGCCCACTCCTATTGAATATTATTATTTTTATCAAAATCCGAAGTTCCATCCCCAATTAATAGTTCTATTTCTGCCCCAGCTGCCTGTTTCTGTCCCTACCTCATATTCGGTAAAAAACATGAGTAATAAAGCAATGGCAATGGCAATGAGGATATAAATTTTCTTCTTTTTCATACTAGAATTTCATCACATCCTTCACTACTCCATTCTTCTGTGTATGCTGTAATAATTCAGCTTCAATGAAGGTTTTGATCTGTTCTTCAGAATCATTGCTTGGAAACAGAAGGTGAACATTGGCTCCTGCATCCAGGGTAAAGAATAATGAAAGTCCTGTTTCTCTTCTAAAATCCCAGATTTTGTTGATGACTTCCAGGGTTCCTGTTTTCATCAGGATAAACGCTGGATCACTCATCATCATCATCGCATGCAATGTAAGCGCCTCATGCTCTACCAATTTGATAAAACGTTCCATGTCTCCTATTTTCAGGATCTCTTTCATGGGAACAAAGTTTTCCCTTGCTTCCTGAAATCTCCTTTCTGCGTAAGGGTTGGTATTCATCAAACCGTGTCCTACCGTTGACGAAACACTTTTTTGTCCTTCATGAATTAACAACACCCAGTCATTAAAGTTTTTAAATACTTCATGAATTTCTGTATCCGGATATTGTACTCCAAATAGATCAGAGCTTCCTTCTACGTCATCAGTTTTTCCCCAGACAACAAGTCCGTTGTATAAACTTCGGCATGCACTTCCACTTCCAAGTCTTGCTAAAAATGAAGCTTTTCTCAAAGATTCTTCCTCAGACATTTTCTCTGTAAATGAAGCATCCAATGCCATCAGACATTGTGCAATCGCTCCAAATCCTGAAGCCGAGCTCGCAATCCCTGAGCTATGTGGAAATGTATTTTCTGTTCTGATACTATATCTTCCTTTTAAAATCCAGGGAAGGTATTGTTCTATATTTTTGAAATATTTCTCAATTTTTTCAGCAAACTTCACTTCTTCATTTCCAGCCAGAAAAGTCTGTACTGAAAAAGGCTCACCCGCTATAAACTCCATTGAAGTATTGGTTTTACAGTGGTTTAGAGTATAGCTGATACTCGGATTGGCAGGAATCTGATTGTCATATTTTCCCCAGTATTTAATCAGAGCAATATTAGACGGACAGCTTTCTGAAACCGTTTGTGTATGAATGCTGAAATTTTCTTTTCCTATAAATTCTTGTGTCGTCATCGTTTAATTTAAGTGTATTATTTAATACATCTTCTCTATAATGTCTGCATATTTTTTGATCACCACATTTCTTTTGACCTTCAATGTAGGAGTGATTTCTCCTGTATTGATATCAAATTCTGCAGGCATCAAAGTGAACTTCTTCACTTTCTCATAGTCTGCCAGGTGGCTCTGTAATTCTTTAATCTTTTCTTTGTAAAGGTTGATTACCTTCTCATTTTTCACAGCATCTTCCCAGTTGGTAAAGGGAATATTATTTTTCTTGATATAATCCTGTAAAAATTCAAAATTAGGAACAATTAACGCTGAAACAAACTGCCTACCTTCCGCAATCAGCATGATCTGCTGGATAAAATTGTTGTTGGTCAAAAGGTTTTCAATCTGTTGCGGAGCGATATATTTCCCATTGGAAGTCTTCATCAGATCTTTGATTCTGTCTGTAATGATCAGGTTTCCTTTATCATCAAATTTTCCTGCATCACCGGTTTTGAACCATCCATCTTCCGTGAACACTTTCTGGGTTTCTTCAGGCTTGTTATAATATCCTTTCATGATCCCGTTACCTCTCGCCTGGATCTCATCACTTTCTCCGATACGCATTTCTACTCCCGGCAAAGGTTTTCCGCTTGTACCATGTTCAAAATGAGTTAAAGGGAAAAGAGTCAATGTTGCGGTAGTTTCTGTTAATCCATAACCAACAGTCACGTGAATTCCCACTGAATCAAAGAAACGGGTAACTTCCGGTGACAGAGAAGCACCACCACATGGTAAAAACCAAAGTCTTCCGCCCATTTTTTCTTTAATTTTACTGAAAACCAGCATATCTGCGACAGATTCTTTAAGTTTCAATACAAAAGGAATCGGTTTTTCATTTCTTTTCAATTCAGCAGTTTCCCATCCGGTTTTAAGCGCCCAGTCAAAGATTTTTTTCTTCAATGATGAACCTTCTTCTGCTTTTTCCAGGACTCCTGCATATACTTTCTGAAAAAATCTCGGTACCGCACACATTGCAGTAGGCTTTACTTCCTCCAATGCTTTAGCTATATTTTTAGGATCTTCCAGAAAATAAACTCGGGCACCTCCGTATAAACACAGTAAACTCCAGCTTCTTTCAAAAACATGACTTAAGGGTAAGAATGCCAGTGAAAGCTCTTCTTCAAAGTTTTTAAACTTAAAAAATTCAAAGTGAGAATCGAATGCTTTAATGAAATTTCCATGGGTAAGCATTACCCCTTTTGGAATTCCGGTGGTTCCGGAAGTATAGATCAATGTGGCAGTATCATCATTTTCTTTCTTACAGAACTCCAGCTCTAGTGAAGCTTTTGCAATAAAGTCTTCAAGATAAAAACTATTGAATTCCTTCTTGATCCACACTGCTTTTTTAGAAACAATAATTGTTTCCAGATTATTTTCTTCTTTATGTAAAAATTCTAAACAAGCATCATACTGCAGCTGGTTGCCCACTAAAACAACTTTAGCTCCGGAATCGTTGATGATATGTTCTGCCTGCTCAGCATTATTGGTCGAATAAATAGGAACTGTAACAGCACCAATAGCCATTGAAGCAAGGTCCACGATCATCCATTCGGATGAATTATCTGAATAAATAGCAACTCTGTCATTTTCCTGAACACCAGCTTCTTTTAAGGAGTTGGCGGTTTTAAAAATAATCTCACTGAATTTTTGCCAGCTCAGCTCTTTCCAGGCTGCATCTTTCTTTTTAAATCCGATGGCCGCTTTTATAGGATGTTTTTCTACATTTTTAAGGATAATTGCCTCTGCAAGATTCATTTCTTCAGCTTTTTGTCGTTAATATAATTATTCAGGTGAAAGTCTATACTTTCTTTTACAGGAATAAACTGATAATTCAGCTTTTCTTTGACTTTGTGATTGGAAATGGTGTTGAATGATGAAATGGCCTCAATATTTGATTTGGTAACCATTTTCAGTTTCGGGATTAGCCATCCGAAAAGGGTGTTGGCAATTCTTCCGATATTTAATATGGATTGTGAAAGAATTCTGGCATCTTTAAGCCCCAGACGGGTTCTCACTTGTTTTGCCAGGTCAGCATATCGGTTGTTTTCAGCAACAATGATAAAACGTTCTCCAAAAAGATTATTTTCCATCAGCCCGATCGCAGTATTGGCTACGTCTCTTACATCAACGTAGGCAGAACCACCGGAAAAGGTAAAACTATTATCTTCAAAGGTAGAGAAAAGCTCCCCACTGCTTTGGCTCCAGTTTCCACTTCCTACGATCATTCCCGGATTGATAATGATGGTATTCAGACCTTCTGCTGAAGCTCTCCATACTTCCATTTCTGATAAGTGTTTTGAAATAGCATAAGCAGAGTGTTCCAGTTTTGGATTAAACTCAGAATCTTCATCCAGCTCTCCTTTTTCATTGAAATTATCAAGAACGGCAACAGAACTTACATGGAGAAATTTTTTCACGTCTGATCCTTCACAGGCAAACAACAAATTTTCTGTACCCTTGATATTTGTACGGTACATTTCTTTTTCATCTTTTGGATGAAAACTTACTTTTGCGGCACAATGATACACCTCATCTACACCTTGCAGTGCAGTTTTCAAAGAATCGAGATCATCAAAATCTACGTTTACCCATTCGATCTTATTGAAAAAATCGTCGGGATTCTCCGTATAAAAGCTGTATGAATGCTTTACTTCGTTTAAATTGCTGCCCGGCCTTTTGGAAGCACGTACATTTTTACCTCTTTTAAGAAGTTCCAGTACAATTATTCTTCCCAGAATTCCGGTAGCACCCGTTACAAAAATCATTAATTATGTTGCTTGATTGCTGACTAAAATATAACAATATTTTCTATCCGGCAATTCTTCGGAATCCTGTGAAAATTCCTCTGAAAAACCGCTTTTGCAAATTTGCGATTTTTAAAGCATAATTCAACTTAATTTAACCAATATTATCATTTTGAAAACGATAAACTTGAAAGTTTTCACCATAAAAGTCCCAAAATTTTTTAGCCGTTTTTGTTTATTTAAATTATAAACTTTGCGTGAAAAAGTACACCTAAGTTTTGAGGCTATAGATTTTTAAACATCGAAAGGATATTTAGATTCCTAACTGCAAAAAAAAACATTGAACAACCTTACAATGATGACAAAATATTCCAACTGAAGGGGCGAAAATTCCCCTCCTCTGGAGGGGTGGCAAAAATTCAACGAATTTTTGACGGGGTGGTTCTCACCAATTCAATAAAAAAGTCCTGAAAGAATTGACAACTTTCAGGACTTTTATGATAAAAACATACTTTGTTTTTAAGCCATCACCTCATTATTTCTTCTTGGAGCTTTGTCGCAGAGAACATCTGCAATACTCTTAGAAATAAGATTTCCTTCTGTAAGATTATCCAGCCAGAAGAACTCCCCTGCGGCATTGATCTCAATAAAGTAATATTCATCTTCAGGGGAAACGATCATGTCTATTGCACCATAATCTACATTGTAAATATCAAGCAACTCCAGCAGCTTTGCTTCTACATCTCCCGGAAGTTCTGTTCTCGTCCATTTATCAATGAGATTAATTCCGTCTTTTCTCCAGTCTACTTTAGCATCTTCTGACTGTTGAGAGTCTATTTCAAATGCATAGACATCTCTTCCCACAATGGTAATACGAAGTTCTTTTTTCTTTTGAATCATCTGCTGAAACTGCATTGGGCAGTACAGTAGTGAATCTAGTTCTTCCAATTTATCTTCACTGACAACGTTGGTAAAAACTACATTTTCAACACCATCTTCATAGATCGCAAAACCGGTTTGCATTTTGGCCACTACATTCTGATGTTTTATAATAAATTTTCTTGCTTCATCAGGATTGTTGGTAAGGCAGGTTGCCGGAATGGTCAGACCTAATTTATCAGCGATTTTCAATTGCTCTTCCTTACTGTCGAGTCTTCTGTAAACACTTGGTTTTCCTAAAGAATAAGTATCTACCGATTCAAAGAAACCAAAAAGAGTATTGCGGATCTCGCCCATTGTCGCTCCGTAAAACTTAGAGTCTATCTCTTCTTTCAGTCCTTTTCCGATATTGTAGGCTCTCCTGTACCAAATGGCTGAAATATCATCCAGGCGATGTTTTGCTTCAGGAGTTTCAAGGTAGCTTATCCATTCTCCATCCTGGAAAATGGTAGACAGTTTGTTTTGTAAAGGATATACATCAACATCAAATCGGATGACTTCACAGCCGTTTTGGCCAATATATTCTGTTACTTTTTCAATTGAAAAATTATCTGCAGTATGCGTTATAATTAAAATTTTATTCATGGAAATTAATTCTTTTGATAAGATTGTCGGCAATTCTTTCTGCAATGGGAAATCCCAGTTCTTTCTGCAGCATTCCCCATTCTCCCTGTGGATTGACTTCAAGGAAATAATAGGCTCCATCTCTTCCTTTGATCATATCGATTGCTCCGATATAAAGCCCCATTTCATTCATCATGGAAGTGAGATTGGCTTTCACAGAGTGCGGCAGTTCATAAGCTGACCAGAAATAACCTTCACGGGCAACTCTCCAATCTGCATTTTCGCTGTTATTAATTTTTCCTGTAAAGAAATCACCGTCTACATAGACGATTCTTAATTCATATTCTTTGTCAATATAAGGTTGAAAAATCATTGGGCAATATGCGATATCTGACAGATGTTCCAAAGATTCTTCGTCAATAACAGTCGTGGAAATCATGTTTTCACCTGACATCGTTTTTGCCGTTACTCCATGAAGTTTAGCAATTGCTTTTCCCTTACAGTATTGATGAAAAAATACCGTTATTTTTTCTGAGTCATTGGAAAAAAGAGTTTTAGGAATGGTCAGGTTATTTTTTTGAGCGATTTTCAGCTGAAATATTTTATTTCCATCGACTTTTTTTTCCTTTTCATAGGGATTGATCCAGGGAATATCTTCTAAAGCTGTCATCAGATTATACCTCAGACTTCCATATTCATTCAGAAAAATCCTTTCATAATCCTTATCCAGTTCTTCAGGAGCACTAATTTTCCAGGCTTTTCTGTGCCATACTCCTTTAATAGAATCGGAATGGATTGTATTTCCGGATTCGTCAGTTAATTCAAACGAATTTTCATGAATACTGATCTTCTGAAGATGATTCAGCCGGTCAGAATTCAGTCTGAAATAAGGGATATTTTTGGAGGTCAGATATTCGAAAAAGAGATCGATATTATAAAAATCCTGTGAATGAGTGATGCAGAGAATCATTTGCCGGTTTTTATTAAAAAGGGAAACTTAATGTCTAAGTTTCCCCCTATTATTTTTATTTATATTCTACTTATTCTATAGTGGAATAGTCATCGTATCATCATCACCGTCAGATGGATATTTCATCGTATGCATCATATCATCTTTTGGAGATGTTACAGTGTCTACTGAAGGTTTTGTGATCATATCTCTTTCAGGAATTGAAATATCTGTTCCTCCTTTTACCGTTTCCGGATCTTTCACCTGTTTTTCTAAAAATGATGCGAAAAACGGCTTTTTCTTTGAGCTGTTGCTTTTCATAATGTTTAGTTTTAGTTTGATATATAATTTAGCTTACGCTTTGGTATATTTCTTACATTTCAAAAACATCATCATCTCCGTCAGATGGATATTTCATCGTAACATTATCATTATCAGGCGTTGTAACGCTATCTTCAAGTGCTGAAGTAGTGATATGATCCTTGATTACTGAAGTAATCTGGTCTGCAAGCTTAGAAGTAATAGCTCCTCCTTTTACAGTTTCCGGATCTTTAACTTGTTTTTCTAAGAATGTTGCAAAAAAAGGCTTCTTTTTTGAATTTTTGTTTTCCATAAGTTAATATTTTTATTGTTTTGGAAATCCAAAGTACAAAAAATTCAAAACATGGAGAAATAATATTAAATTTTAATATAAATTTAACATAATATCAAAAATCAAAGGATAAAATTAATTTAATTCCAAAAATTCCTTGACAACATTTGCAAAATCAACCGGATTTTCAGCTTGTACCCAATGTCCTGCATTTTTCACCGTTACCACTTTAGCCTTTGGAAACTGCTGCTTGATTCCGAACTCATCCTGAGGCAGTATATAATTGGACTTTTCTCCTGCTATAAAGAGTGAATCGCCTTCAAAAACACCAAATTTAACGGCGTTGGAAACAAATTCATTATATTTTTCGGATAATGTTTTAAGGTTGAATCTCCAGCCAAGTTTTTTATTTTCATCCCAATACAGATTTTTCGTTAAAAACTGGATCGTAGATTTTTCCGGGATATACTGATTGAGAACTTCTTCCACTTCATTTCTTGAGCCTACTGTATTGAAATCAACCGTTTCCAAAGCTTTTATAATTCCTTGGTGGTGGGGAGGATATGCTTTAGGTGAAATATCTACAACAATCAGTTTTTCAACACGTTCAGGGTACTTTATTGCAAACTGCATCACTGCCTTTCCTCCTAAAGAGTGTCCCAGAACATGTGCTTTCTGAATTCCGTAATGATCCATATAACGGGCAATATCATCTGCCAGATCATCATGAGACATACTTTCTGAATGAAAGCTTCTTCCGTGATTTCTGAGGTCGATCAGGTGTACAGGAAGATATTCTCCCAGATCTTTTCCGAAGCTCCCCCAGTTGTCAAGCATTCCAAATAGTCCGTGGAACACCAACAACGGCGTATTAGTTAAGTTTTCGCCGAATATTTTTGAGTTTAAAATTTCCATTTTTCTTAGAAGTTAGATATGAGAAATTAGAAGCTAGATCATATGAGAGACCAAAAACGAAGTATTACTCATTTTTAATCTCTAACGTCTAGTTTCTTATTGATTACCATTTTGCCAGTCTCTTCAAATAAGCCTGAACCGTATTTTCCAATCCCATATAAAGCGCTTCAGAAACTAAAGCGTGTCCGATAGATACTTCCAACAAGTTTGGAATGGTATCTGCAAAGTACTTCAGATTTTCTAAGCTTAGGTCATGTCCAGCGTTGATTCCCAATCCGAAATGGGTAGCTTCAACTGCTGTGTCATAATAAGGTTTTATAGCCTGTTCTTTATGAGTCAGATAATTTTTTGCGTATGCTTCGGTATACAGTTCTATTCTGTCTGCTCCGGCCTTCGCTGCGTATTCTACCAATTCTGGTAAAGGATCAAGGAAAACAGAAGTACGAATCCCTGCATTTTTAAATTCTGCGATGATCTCTGTAAGAAAATCCAAATGTTTTTTAGTATCCCATCCTGCATTAGAAGTAATCGCATCATCAGCATCCGGCACTAAGGTTACCTGCTCAGGTTTTACATCCAATACCATATCAATAAAACTTTGATGAGGATTTCCTTCAATATTAAACTCAGTCGTAACCAATGGCTTCAGATCATAGACATCTTTTCTTGTGATATGCCTTTCATCAGGTCTTGGATGAATAGTAATTCCCTGTCCTCCAAATTCCTGAATTTTTACAGCTGCTTCTGTAACACTTGGGGTTTCACCTCCTCTTGCATTTCTTAACGTCGCAATTTTATTAATGTTTACGCTTAGTTTTGTCATTTTTTATTTTAGATGTTAGATATGAGAAGTTAGACATGAGATGACAACGGTTATTATCATTTCACATTCTACTTCTATATCACTATTAAATTTTATACTTATTATGTTATCTAAATATCAGCTGCAAAGGAGCTTAGCCCCTAACTTCTAATATCTAGTTTCTAACTTCTACACTTTTACGCTTATCTGCATAACCTGAAGCTCAAATTCTTTTGAGGCGACCAATAAGTGGTCAAAAATATCTGCCTGAATCTGCTCAAAACGCTCCCATTGGGAATCACTGGCAAAGCAGTAGATTTCAAGTGGCAGCCCCTGAGGGGTGATATCCAGCTGTCTAACCATTCGGGTTCCGGTTTTCTCTACATCCGGATCATTTTCAATATATTTCTGTGCATAATATCTGAAAACCCCAATATTGGTAAGCTGTCGTCCGTTCACAATTTTATCTTTATGTTCCAGACTTTCTTTTTCTTTTTTGATCTCAATATTTCTTTCTTCAAGGTAATCTGAAATAAGATTAATTTCCTTTAGCCTTTCAATATCCTCATCTGTCAGGAACTTAAAAGAATTGATATTAAAGTAGATTGATTTTTTTATTCTTCTGGTATTAGATTCAGACATGACCTGCATATTCTTGATCTCAGTGGTCATCAGATCATAGGTTGGAATAGTGGAAACCGTCTTATCAAAATTGGTAATTTTGGTTGTCAAAAGACTAATATCTGTAATATTTCCCTCGATGCTGTATTTGGGAATGCTTACCCAATCCCCTACTTTCAGGATTTTAGAAGTAGCCACATGCAGTCCCGTTACAAATCCCAGGATTGTATCTCTGAAAACAAGTACCAAAACAGCAGTAATAGCCCCCAAACTTCCTACAATAGTGGTTCCTTTGATCCCAAAGATCACACAGATGCCTACTACCGTAAATACAAAGAGTCCTAAAATTTTTACCGTTTCTGAAATGGCATTGAGTGCCATAATTTTATAAAAATCCTGTTTGATGCTAAAATAATTTCTAAAAGCAGTCAGTGATCTGTACAACATCCCGGCAAGTATTAATACCAATCCCAAATTGACACATCTAATAATAAAGATGGTTGTTTTGGGCAAAGCATTTTCCGGAAATATAGACCCCTGAATAGATCCAACCACGATCAAAGCTGCAAAATGAGCTACCGAGTTGGTAATTTTAGACTGATAAATAGATTTTAAAATGGGAAACTTCTCTTCATTATGAAATAACCGAAAAATAGAATTGATAATAAATTTAAAAACAAAATCGGTAATTAAAAGCAAGACAAGAAGTAAACTAAGTTTTACAATAATATGAAAAAACCAGTCCAGCCCGGTTGGTGAAATCCGGGTAATATAGATGTAAAGCTGCTCGCTCAGCTCTTGTATAAAGTTTTTGGTTTCTTGTAACTGGTCATTCATTACAGCAAATTTATGAAATTAAGAATCATGATTTTACTATTCACAATCAATTTTCATCCCAAAAAGTATTTACCCTACGATATTTGACAAAAATTTTTCATAGACCATATCATAAAATATCAAATCATTCATAACACCTTATTATAAATGAAAAATTAACTACAAAAACCACAATAGACTAAATATTATTAAAAATAATTACAATTTTAATGTTTTAATATTAATTATTTATTAAATTTGGTTAAAACTAAACCCATCAAAATCAATTAAATATGAAACAAAATTATTTGTTAATCATGCTATGCACTCTTGTGCTGCTAGTAAACTGTAAAGGCAGTGAGGATTCAGCCAGTCCAGAAGATTCTAAGCCAGTATTAACCGGAAAGGTAGAAGGCAAGGTCTTTGCTAAAAACGGCACAAAACCCATTGGCGGTGCTATTGTATTCACTATTGATAATAAAAATCACGTTTATCATACCTATTCCAATACGGATGGTACGTTCAGCCTGACTGCCCCTGAAGGAAACACGACTCTTCACATTCAGACTGGTAATGGTCTTAATTTTAGAACCGAGACTCCTGTTACCATCAAAAAGGATGAAGTAACCAGCGTTCCCAGCAAAGATTCAAAACTGAATCAGATTGCAAAAATAGCCTATGTAGAAGGCAGTTATGACGAGATAGAAGCTATTATTACAAGTCTTGGCTATACGGCGACAGAAATTAGCTATCATGATTTAAAAAATTTTAACACCATTTCTCAGTATGATATTATTTTCCTGAATTGTGGTTCACGTAATCTTACACAGACAGGGACCAACAATCCAGGTAACGATCTTTCTGTTTTCAATAATCTCTCTACTTTTATAACGAATGGCGGAAGCATTTACAGTTCAGACTGGGCAGCAGCGTATCTGGTAGGAGGAGATAAAAACGCTCCCTACTGCGGTATTTATGGAGGCTTTCTCGATCTTCCAAAAATCTGTTTTAATACCAATGGGAATGTGGCTATGTATAACAACTGTAGTGTTTCCAATACTGCTATGGCTTCAGCAATAGGATTTAATACATTAAATATTCAATATGATCAGCCTTTGTGGCAAAAAATCCAGCATTATGATCCTTTGTTCTGGGAAGTATTGGTACAGAAAGATAATGAACCCCTGATGATAAGAACCAATAAGTATGTGGATACAACAGCTCCTAAGATCTCCGTGGGAACGTCTTTAAACAATAATCATATGACAATCTGCCACCATACAGCAAGTGGCAGCAATATTACCATTACGATTAATCAGAATGCATGGAATGCCCACCAGGCACACGGTGATTATATGGGATCTTGTACAGGAACTACCAATAGCGGAAATATCTATTATACTACATTCCATAACCATGCAAGTGGAAATATCGGTAAATCGGGACCGATTCTGGAATACGTAATCTTAAATTTGTAATAAAATTTTATAACTCGTTCTCAAAGTGGTCTTTTATAAGGCCACTTTTTTTATATTGCATCTATATTTTTAAAACGAATGGATACAACGATTATTAATATTTTCTGCCTTATTTTATTATTTGTCGGGATATTGGGAACTTTCCTTCCTGTTTTGCCCGGTCTTTTGCTGAGTATCTGCGGACTTCTGATCTATAAATTCGGGACAGATGCGGATTTGTCTATGATTTATATCTGGGCATTCGGAATTCTTACATTGGCTTCGGTAGTATTAAGCTATGTGATTCCGGCAAAGACCAACAGAAAATATGGTGGTACGCGCTGGGGAAGTATCGGTTCTGTAATAGGAACCATTGTTGGAATATTTATTCCAATCCCATTAGGCTTTCTGATCGGAATGTTTGCAGGGGTATTTATTGGTGAATTACTTCATGACAGTAAGGATATGAATAAAGCTTTACAATCTACTAAAGGAGCACTGATTGGATTCATTTATGGAACCGGATTCAGTTTTGTGGTAGGAGTGGCAATGTTTTTGGTAGTACTTCTTAATATGTTTAGCGTCATTTAATTAAATATAAGAAACTATGTTCCATAAAGTTATCATACTCAGCCTGGGAATTTTTGCATTAACGGGATGCGATGCCCAAAAGAAATCTAAGATTAATACAAAAGCTTCTGAAATACAAACCAATACAAAAGCTATGAATTCCAATGATCAGAAAGACGGTATTCTGTACTTCAATGAAGGTGAGAATAAGTTTTTAAAGGAATACCAGATGAATGTAACATTCAAAGGAATTTCTGAAGACAGCCGCTGTCCTGAAGGGGTCAACTGTATCTGGGCCGGAGCAGCTGTAGCCCAGGTGGAAGTAATGGGAACTGCAACCCGACCTACTATTTTAAGCCTTGCCAGTACAGATTATCCGGGAAGGAATTATCACCAGTCTGCAGAATTTAACGGATACGTCATTACATTACAGGATGTTGCTCCATATCCAAAACAACAGGATGGAACAAAAGCATTAGCCGGAAAATATAAAATCGGAATTACGATAAAAAAGGCAGGTCAATCAACAGATTCTACCACGAAATAGGCTTCTTTCCTTTGGAAATAAGATATTCATTAATTTTTGAAAATGGTTTACTTCCAAAAAAACCTCTGTACACAGAGAATGGTGAAGGGTGTGCCGATTTCAGAATAAAATGCTTAGCCGGATCTATAAGTTCGGCTTTTTTTTGTGCAAAAGCCCCCCACAATACAAATACTACGTTCTCTTTTTTATCTGAAATTTCCTTAATGATAAAATTAGTGAATGTTTCCCAGCCAAGATCTTTGTGAGAATTAGGAGAATGGGCACGAACCGTTAAAGTGGCATTCAATAGTAAAACGCCTTGTTTTCCCCAGTCTTCAAGTTCTTTGGAAGTTCTTACGACTCCCAAATCGTCTTTCAATTCAATAAAAATATTCTTAAGTGACGGTGGCGTGGTAACCTGCTCCGAAACAGAGAAGCACAAACCATTTGCCTGAAAATCATTATGGTAAGGGTCCTGCCCAATAATTACAACTTCAACATCGTCAAAAGCCGTCAGCTCCAATGCTCTGAAAATCTGATTTTTCGGCGGAAAAACTTGGGTTGTGGCATATTCATTCTTTACTTTTTCCCAAAGGGTTTTAAAGTATTCCGTACTCTTTATTGGGGCTAAAATTTCTGTCCAGGTCATACTGCAAAAGTAATAATATTAAAATAAGAGTTTAGATTATACCTTAAATATCTTTACTTTTCTTTCGATCAGCATATATGTAAAATAGGACAGCAGCAGCGAAGATGCAATTAATAATAACGGATTAAGGAGTGGAATATCCACAATTATAAAATTCTGGCTCTTAATAATATAATGGATCCTGCTGAATGAATATATATATCAGGAAAATAAGGGAGAATTAATCTTAAAAACAAGCCTGCAAGAATCAGGATTTCGCCACGAATTTTATATCGTATAATCAGATAAAGCATAAAGGGAAAGATCAGATAACACATCCACTCTGTATTCAATGACCAATAGACAATATTCAGTAAACGATTGGGATTAAAAAAGCACTGTACCAATCCGGCATTAATAAAAAAGTAAGCCACGGAACACCTCTCATCAACAGGATAATAAAAACAATTGATAAAAAATATATCGGATAAATCCTATTGATTCTTTTCTTATAAAAAGTCTGTATTATTTTAAATTCCAAAGCTTTAAACTTCCCAGAATAGGAAACTGTCAGCAAAAAAGCACTTTGTACAAAAAAGACATCTACAGCAAGATAACCTTTACCTATCAGATTTAGACACTCTTTTTAAGCTAAAAATAATATTATCCGGAAATCCTTCATCTTCCTTCCCTTCTTCCAAAATAAAATCATGCTTTAATAGAAGTCCTTTCGAGTTTTCATTAAATTTACTGGTAATTGCTACAATTTCCTGTAAATGCAATTCATTAAATCCGCAGTCTAAAACCGCTTTCAAAGCTTCGGACATAATTCCCTGTCTGTGATATTCCGGCAGCAATTCATAACCGACTTCAGCTGTTTTCCGATCTTCAGAAAAATTCCAAAGACAAATTGTTCCAATAAGATTCTGCTGACCTTTTAAAGAAATTCCAAAATAGGCGGTATGATTGTTTTTAGTTTTTTCTTTAATGGTTAAAATAAACTGAAGTGCATCATAATTATTTTTTGGCGAATTTCTCCGCACAAACCGGTTGGTTACTTCATTGCTTCGAATCCGTAAAATATCTTCAGTATCGTTTTCATTGATTGCTTTTAAAATCAATCTTGTGGTTTCCAGTTTCATTGGTAAGATAGAATAAATAGTTTTATATTTTCTGTTCAGTGCAGTTGTTTCAGATATCTCTCAATGCCAGCGCTTCCGAAAATTCATTTTTGTCAGCATCGAGATTCATAAATAAGTACACGCCGTATTTTATGGAGTAATTTCTTTCATAAACAACAATAGATTTTTCTTTATCTCTATCATTCTTTTTGTACTCTTTATCATAATGATCCTCTTTTTTTCGATGATGGTTGAACGTTTTTTTCATGTCTTTATTTTTAAGACTTTTCACCAAAAGCTTTTTACCTTCAGGTTTTTTGTTCTTCCTGCTATAGGTTTTCTGTTCACCTTTTTTAGCCTCATTTTTTTGAATTTGGGACTGAACCTGAATACCTGCCAAAAGAAAAAGAAGAGCAAGTAGTAAATTTTTCATGATTATCGTTATTAGTGCAATAAATATAAGCCTTAACCACTATACGTTCAAACTTTTTCCTTCTAAAAAGAATGATTCTATTTTTTAATATAAACCATTAAGGGTTTCTAAGGAAGGAATGATAATCAAGAGAAAAGCAAATCTTAAAGCTGTACCATCAAAAACATTAGATTTTCTTACCTCATCTTAAAATTTTTATCATTTCAATCGTTAAAAAAACATCCAATTCAACGTTAATTTATTCTGTAAATCTCTCGGATATACGTAATAATCAAAATTCTCACTAAATTTGCACTGTGTATATAGATAAAGAAGATTTAGACGAATTAGAGTTTCCGCAATTGCTCGCGGAAATCTCCCCATTTGCGTATTCTCCGAAAACAAGAGAAAAAATTCTTCAACTTCGCCCAATGGAAATAGAAGAGGCGGAACTTTCCTTAAAAAAAACCTCAGAATATCTGTCGAGTTTTGAAAGTTCAAATGCGATTCCGTTTGATGAATATGAAGATATTGAAAGTGAGCTGAAAGTGATGCTGATTGAGAACTACCGTTTGGAAAACACGGCTTTCATCAAAATAAAAACCATCACGGAACAGATCGGAAAATTGCAAAAATTCTTTCCTACCATGCCGGAAACCTTTCCTAATTTACTGGAAGAAGTTTCTGTACTGGAATTCAGAAAAGAAATCATCGATAAGGTAGATAAGGTTTTCAACCGATTTGGTGAGGTAAAAAGTGAGGCCTCTCCAGCTTTAAAGGATTTGAGAACTGAAATTCAGCATGCTAAAAAAGCGATTCAGGAAAATTTCAACCGTGCACTCACCACGTATGGACAGAGTGACTTTTTGGATGATATACGGGAAACGATTATTGACGACCAAAGGGTTTTGGCAGTAAAATCAGGATTCAAAAAAAGAGTTCCCGGAAGAACGTTAGGAATTTCCAAAACGGGTTCCATTACTTACATTCAGCCGGACAGTGTTGTAAAACATTATTTCAAACTTCGCGAGAGTGAGGAGGAAGAGAAAAAAGAAATTGACAAAGTTCTCCGAAAGCTTACTGCAGAACTGGCAGAATTCCAACCTCAACTATGGAGATATCAGGTTTATATTTTTGACCTTGACCTTACGAGAGCCAAGGCTAAGTTTAGTGAATTGATCAACGGAGTTCTTCCGAAAATCAACCATCATAGAACGTTGAAATTAAAAGATGCTTATCATCCTTTGTTGTGGCTGAGAAATAAGATTGAGAACAAGATCATCCACTCACAGACACTGAGTTTAACGGATCACAACAGAATCATCTGTATTTCCGGACCCAATGCCGGTGGAAAATCTATCACGTTGAAAACGGTCGGATTATTACAGCTGATGATTCAGAGTGGTATTCTGGTTCCTGTACATCCTAAGTCTGAAATGTTTTTCTTTGAGAAGATGATGACCGATATCGGGGATAATCAGTCCATTGAAAACCATTTGTCAACCTATTCATCCCGATTGAAAAAAATGTCTGGAATCATCCGCGAGGCTGATGCCAATACGCTTTTACTGATTGATGAATTTGGGACAGGTTCTGATCCGGAACTAGGAGGTGCTCTGGCTGAAAGTTTCATGGAGTTTTTCTATGATAAAAAGAGTTTTGCCATTATCACGACGCACTATACCAATATTAAACTGGTCATAGAGCAGCTTCCCAACGCTCAGAATGCAGCGATGCTTTTCAATGAAGAAACATTGGAGCCGATGTATAAACTGGAAGTGGGACAGGCAGGAAGCTCATTTACTTTCGAAGTTGCTGAAAAGAATAAAATTCCAAGATTTATCATCCATTCTGCCAAGAAAAAGGTAGAACATGATATCGTAAATCTCGACAAGACTATTGTAAAGCTGCAACAGGAAAAATTCGAGGTTGAAAAACTGAAAGTTGATCTTGCAGAAAGGAAAGAATCTGTAGAAGATAAGCGTGATAATCTTCAAAAACTGAATGACCAGCTTCAGCAGAAACTGTTCAATTTCCAAAAACTGTATGAGGAGGAACATCGTAAACTTCAGTTTGGAAATAAGATTGAAACATTCATCGACAGTTATACCAAAGGAAAATCCAGAAAAGATGTTGTAAAAGACTTTGTAAAGCTTCTTGAGCAGGAAAAATTCAGGAAATTAGGTCATGACAAAGATGAAACTAAACGTCTGCAGGTCGTAAAGAGAAAAATCACTCAACAGCTGAAAAAGGAGGATGTCATTGAAAAAATCGCAGAAACCAATGAGAAATTGGAAGAACAGCGTAAAAGTGACCGAGCTGTTTGGATGAAAATCGGACAGCGTGTTCGTATTACCGGAAGCACCAGCGTGGGAACGATCGAGAAGATTTCCCGAAACAAGGTGATTGTCAATTACGGAACCTTCAAGACAACGATTGATGCCGATGAACTTGAGAGAATTTAATTAATCTGAAATGAGTTTGAAAATGAACTCATTCTACGCAAATACGAAGAGAGAGTGCCATAAGGTGCTCTCTCTTTTTTTATGCTTTATCCTATATTTTTTCTATTTTTATCTAAAACTATAATTTATGAAACCATTAAAAGCCCTTTCAGACCTTTTGCCAATACCCAGTTATACGGTTATTATTCTATGCTTTTTCTTTCCTTTTTTCCTGATAAAATGTGGAGATACCACTCTAATGTCTGTCAAAGGAACTGATCTTGTAACGGGAGTTTCCAAAAAAGCCATCAATGAGCGAATGAAGGAAAGCCTCAAAAAAAGTTCACCTTTTGGCGCTGCATTCGGAAATGATAAAGCAGAAGCAGACAACTCTTCAGACACAGATATTGAATATTCACCTCTGAATGAACCTAAGGATAAGAAAGACCAACAAAATATCTCTCCTAACCCATTTATCATCATTGCATTGCTGGCTGCCATGGCAGGCATTGCCGTTCAGGTGATGAAGAATATCAGAAAGAAATATCTTTATCATATCATTCTCTCTATCATAGGACTCACCTCTTTGCTTATCTTTTATCTGACGTTTCAATCCAATATGGAAGGATTTGGAAATAATAAAATGGCGATGGGATTCGGAAGTGATATTTCGATCAGCTATGGTTTCGGAACTGCGTTTTATCTATGTAGCATTTTATATCTTTTCGTCCTTTTATTCTATGGAGTCTTTTCTTACTTTCTAAAAAATGATCCACAGGCCATTTATGACTCTACAAAACAAAATACAGAATCTTAAAACTGTATTCCAGATAAAAAAAGAGTGCTTTTTCAAGCACTCTTTTTATTTTATTTCTTAATAAATTTTAGGCGGGTTACCTTTTCTTTGTCTTTCAACTGAATAAAATATACTCCTTTTGATAGATGATGAATGCTCACATTATGATTTGAAACTTTACCTTCTTCTGTTTTTTGTCCTACAGCATTATAAATTTCAAAATTGGCTGCTTCTGAAATTCCTGAGATATTTAAAATATCCGATGCCGGATTGGGAGAAATACTAATTTCTTTATTCTTTTCTAAAGATTCTTTTGTTGCTAAACTTGAAGCATCAATAAACTCAACTTCATAATCTTGTATTTCATTTGTAGGACCACAATTCGTAAAATAAGGTGTAGTATTAGATATTACCCTCATAGCTACCTTACATTCTCCTTGTCCGGCTTGTAAAGGCACATTAAAAGTTGCCGTAGGATTCATATCTGTGCTATTGGTTGAATATAGGATTCTTTCACTAGAAGAATCAAAACTTCTATCTCCATTGTAATCAATCCAAATTCCTATCGTAGTTGGATTTTGAGTAGAAGGTCCCGCTTTAGTAACAGAAATAGTATTATTACTGCTTCCACGAACCAATTTTACCTTACGAGTAGGATCCGAACGGTAATTTGAGTAAGCCTTTGTTCCTGTTGAATTACTAACCATTGATGACAAGTCAGTTGCATTAAGTGTAACATTAGATGCATACAGATAAGGGGTAATTACAGCAGTAGAATTTTCAATACAATACCACATTGGTGTTGTAAAAGTAATAGGTGTCGAATATCCTCCTCCCGCTTGTACATATTGCACTTTTACTTCATAAGTAGTACACTGCGTCAAATCAATTGTTATTGAAGTACTTGTAGTATATCTGGTAGTTGAACTTATTTCTCCCACTTTTTTATAAACAACCATGCTTCCTGTTCCGATTTGAGGAGTCCAGGAAACAGTAGCACTGGTAGGAGTTATATCTGTTATTGTAACATTTGCAGGTGGTGGTAATAATGAAACAGAATTTTCTTTGATTTTCAATACATTACATTGGTAAAATGAAATAATTGACAAAAGAAATAGCAAAAATATTTTTTTGATCATGACTATTAGTTTAAGTTTGACTTCAAAATTAATTAAAAATTTTTGATGAAATAAATAATATTTAAATTATTATATTTTCTCAGTAGATTGAGAATTAAAGAGGTAGAAATTATATTTTTAGTTATAAAATATTTCTGTTAATGATTTTGTTTTATGCTATCATCTGAAACAAATACAAGATTTTAAAGAACTACAGCAGTATAATTATCTCCCCAAAAGCATTTAATTTATATATTTGGGGGATCAAAAAATTTTCATGATGACTTTCATAAACAAAGCATTCTATGTATCCGCTTTCAGTATTTTTTCTTTAGCCTTTGTAAAAGGACAGAATAAAGTTCCTTTCGGAGTTGTAAAAGCTGAAGAGGGATATGCCAATGTACGGGTTCATAAAGACAATTACCGAAAAATTGTAGACAAGATCCGTATGCGTAAAGGTGATGTATTCGTTTATGTAAAGCCCGCTCCCGGAGAAACAGAATGGATTTGGATCAAATATCCTGAAAAACAGGATGATGACAAACCATTTGTGCGTTATGAAACTCTTGATAAAGAAGGGATGGTTAATAAAGAACGTATTGCTTATATCGATCAGCTTCCAGCCTATACTCCTTCAAAATCTAAAAACGGGAGATCACTTATTTTCACAGACAATTCTGATCCTAAAATTCCTACTGCTCAAAGAAGCAAAGTGGTGATTGATGTCTATCCTTCCAACGCTGGCTACCGTAAAAAGGAAAAAGATGCAGAAGGAAAACTTCTTACCATCGATAAAGTAAAACCCTGGGGAATTGGAAACGACCTTCCTGAAGGGATGACCGAGATCAAATCGATCAGAGTACAGCAGCCCGGAAGAGGTTCTGTTTTTGTAAGAGAAGCTATCAAAAATATGTTCCAGCCTACCATGGATTTTGAGAACATTGGAGTAACCTCTCTTGATAATGACAATATTTTCCTATACATGATAAATGGTTCAGGAGAGAACAGATATACCACTCTCTGGACGATCAAGAAAGGTAGAGTAATCAGCCAGATTATTTACCATAATCCGGAATAAATTCATTATTTTTGCACTCGAAAAGTTTTACACTTATTCATCACAGAAATTGGTTCTGCATCACTGCAGATTAAAAGGGAACCGTGTGAAAATCACGGACTGTCGCGCAACTGTAAGTAACTGAAATCTTTATCAAAGATCCACTGTGCGAGGCATGGGAAGGAGATAAAGATGTTACAAGTCAGGAGACCTGCCTTTTTCTTAAACATGTAACTTTCGCGATTTGAAGTTGTATTGATCTGATGGATTGTTTCAGGAATTCTATAAGTTCCTGTCATTATTCTGTTATTTTAATATCATTTTATTTCGCTTTAATTAATAATGATATATGACTACAGAAGAAAGAATTGAAGCATCCGAAACCAGAATCTTTAAAGCGGTTTTCCCTAACACAACCAATCATTATGATACCCTTTTTGGAGGTACGGCGATGCAGCTGATGGACGAAGTAGCTTTTATTACCGCAACCCGATTTGCAAGAAAAAGAGTGGTAACAGTGAGCAGTGACAAGATCGATTTCAAGAAACCTATTCCTGCTGGAACGATTGTTGAGTTGATCGGAAAAGTGTCATACGTAGGAAAAACCAGTATGAAAGTAAATGTTGAGATCTACACCGAGCAGATGTATTCCTATGAAAGAGAAAAAGCCATTGTAGGTGATTTCACTTTTGTAGCGATAGACGAATTCAAGAAACCAATCCAAATACTATAATTAAAAAGCTTCGGGCGGCCTTTGGCCGCCCGAAGCTTTTCTATTCTCACTGAAATTATTTCAAAACTTTTTCTGTTTCCAGACTTCTGTTCAGCAGCAGTTCAAAAGCCTCTCCCATTTCATCCGAAGCTCTCGTGATTGCATTTTCAAGTATATTTCTTATTTGCTTTTCTGTTACTCCGGCTTCCGTCCAGCTCTTTCCTGAAGTATGGGAATTTAAGATAAACGGCATTATTCTGTCTATTCCACAGGCAAAAACAGCATCTGGGGTTTCCTCTTCTTCAAACTCAAGCCACAGATTAAAAAATTCCGAACGTAAAGGTTCATCCAGAATTCCGAAGATCTTTTGAGCAGATGCTTTCTCTCTTTCAAACTTTCCTACCATTGCTTTTTCATCAAAAATAAAAGTGTCTCCGGCTTCTATCTCCACAAGATCATGAATGGAAAGCATTCTTATCACCCTTAACAAATCTATATCCGTGCGGTTTTTCGCATAGGGATAAAGGATCTGAGCCAGAATGATAATCTGCCAGGAGTGTTCCGCTGTATTTTCTCTTCGGGAATCGTCTGCATTATAATTTCTTCTCTGTACATTTTTCAAAGCATCCACTGCCAGGATAAAATCGATCTCTTTCTGAATTTTCATCTTACTTCTTATTTTCTATTATATTGATCTGCAGGATATACTTTCGTTTTGGTATTCCATTTATTATTGATCTTTTCTTTCGTTATTACCTTTACCTGACCTTCATTGGTTGTATCTTCTTCCTTTTCAAAGACCATATCCAGTCCTTTATTCGGAATTACGGCATATTCCATCGTGAAAAAATTGCAGCAGCCTGATCTTCCATAGGCAATGAGGCGTTTGCGCTTGGCATCAACATCAAAAATATCAAGGGAATTGGAAGCAAGATCCGTAAGCTCTTTACTCTTCACAAATGCCATTCTGGTACTATTGAACACATATACATCATATGAAGCAGCGCTATAGTTCCCCATATTTCCGTTCCTTATGGCAATGTCTTCTGTTCCGTCAAAATTAAAATCATCTATAATCACAGAATTTTGCGGCTTCGTTAACTGAATCATTTTTCCCGGGGTCAGTTTCTGGCTTTCTTCTATTTCCAGAACAAGATCATCGGAAACAAAGGATTGTACCTTACTGTTTCTGTTATCAAACAGCTCCACAGTTCCCTTTCCACTGCATCGGCTGTCATAGCAATTTTCTACCTTGATGATGGCACTATAGCTCTTTGACACATTTTTTACTTCAAACTGATATTGTCCGAAACATAAGGGACCCAATACAAGAAAAGCCGATAGGTTCTTATACTTATTTAAAATATTCATGGTAATAGTAATTTGGATTTAGGTGTTTTCTATTGCTAACAAAAATACGAATCATAATACCGATCTCAAAATCTCTCAGAATTTAAAACCGTTTTATTCCTTCAAATAAAAGAATATCCGTTGATAAGAAGCTGTTTCCCGCTATCCGCTCATACTCCTCGCTCCAGACCTACACCCCAACCTGCTGTGGGGTAACCGCTGCTATAGGGGCTATGATATGAGTAATCGGTAATAAGCAATAATTAATGAATGATGATTTTTTTCTCTGCATTTATTTCAATTTCATTTAAAATTTAGACATTTTTCACCCATTTTCCACTCAAATTCATTTTCCTTAAAATTCGTATTAAAAATTATTTCACTGATTGACAACTGATTACACTATTTATTTTAAAAATTTTACTACTTTGTATTGCATATTACCATTTAATTTACATATCTTTGTAATGTAAAATTAGAATAGGCTCAACTAGCTAGGGGCATTTTTCTAAAAATATAACTAATTAACAAAACTTATCAAAGATGAATACCGAAAATACCAAAGCGCAAATGCGAAAAGGGATTCTGGAATTCTGTATTCTAAGTCTCATCAATAATAGAGAAATGTATGTTTCCGATCTTATCGATGAACTGAAAAAAGGAAAACTGGATGTAGTAGAAGGGACCCTCTACCCTCTTCTTACAAGACTTAAAAACGGAGAGTTTCTCTCTTACAGATGGGAAGAATCTACAGGAGGACCACCCAGAAAATATTATCAGATCACAGAAAAAGGGAAACTCTTTCTGGATGAACTTCAAAACACATGGAATGAGCTGACAGCGTCAGTCAACCAAATCACCCAACAAAATTAAAAAACAAAGCTATGAACAAGACACTCTCAATAGGACTCGCAGGTTTTTCTTTTACCATAGAAGAACACGCATATATAAAGCTCAGCGACTACCTGAATGCTCTGAGAAGCTCACTGGACGCTTCTGAGGCTGATGAGGTAATGCATGACATAGAAATAAGAATGGTGGAGATTTTCAAAGATTCTCTGGGAAAACGTGAAGTAATCAACGATACCGATGTAGAAAAGGTAATCGCACAGATCGGAAGCCCTGAAAAAATTGAAGAACAGGAAGAAGCTTATTTTTCTGAAAAAACATCAGCAAGAAATACCTATTCAGGAAATAATTATACAGATAAAAAACAACTGTTCCGTGATCCGGAAAAACAAAAAGTAGCCGGAGTTTGTGCAGGTTTAGCTCAATATGTAGGAATGGATATTACCACAATGAGAGCAATCTGGCTGGGAATCTTCGTACTAGGAATTTTCACAGCAGCCATCTCATCTTCATTGATCGGTCTTTTATATGTAATCCTTTGGATCGTACTTCCAAAAGCTGAAACAGCAGCAGATTTCCTGAAAATGCAGGGAAAGCCTATGAACTTCGACAATCTTAAAAATGAGTCTAATAAATTGGTGCAGTTTGCCAATGAATCTACTCAGAGGGTCGGAGAAATATATAACGAAAACAAGCCTTACATCAACAATGCAGGAAGCGGTATCTGGAATGTATTCAAATACATTGTAGGAGGGTTCTTCGTATTGATGGCTGTAGGAAGCATTATCGGAGTATTTGTATTATTCGGTCTTTTCGGAATGGATACAGACTTCCCAGGAGCTAACGAAATCAGATTCTACATGGATGATCAGGGACTTGATAAAGTACTGGCAGCTATGATGGTCATCGGAAGTTTAATTCCTGCTATTCTTTTCAGTTTATTAAGCATCAAGATATTCTCTCCAAAAACAAAACTGAGAAATATCGGATGGGTAATAGGAGGTTTATTTCTTCTTCTGATCGGGTTAGGAACTTACTTTGGACTAAGCATGGCCAAAAAGAACATGATCTACAAAGGAAATAAAGAAGATGTAGAAAATGTTGCCATCAACACAACTTCAGATACATTGTATGTAGATGTAAAGCAAATCAACATTCCTCAGAATTTTAAAGCTTACAACAATGATATTTATTCTGATAAAAGATCTGTGTATGAAGAAGATTATATTTCAGTAGATGTAACCAGAAAACCGGATATCAAAACCCCTTATCTGATCATCAAAAAGGAAGGAAATGGTTATAATTTCCCTATCCAGCTGACGGTTCCTGTAGAAGTTGTAAACAATAAAATATTACTTCCAAACTATGTAAAATATCCATATGAACACAGATTCAGAGACTACAGCGTAAATTATGAGCTTGTAGTTCCACAAAAAACCATTGTTATCTCAATGAAGAAGAACGATATCAATATAGATGGAGACTTAGACGGAGACGGGATCAATGACAACGAGGAGGACAGAGATGAATACCACAACGGTGTTAGAGTTGAAAAAAATAAAATCACGGTAAACGGTTCTAGTATCGAATACAACTCTGATGATCAAGACAGCATCATCGTAAACGGTAAAAAAGTTCCAAACAACCAGGCAAAGAAAGTAATTGATTCTGCAGTGTCCAATATCAAGAAAATAAACAAAGATGTGGACATCAAAATCAAAGACGGAAAAAACGAAATTTCCATACAAACTAAATAATTAACTTCAGAGAGTGGTAGAAGGTGTGGGTGGATGGCAACCGTTTGAAATTCACACCCTTCTTCTCTCAGAAAAGTGAAAATAAAGCAATATTTAGTTCTTTATGTAAAAAAAATGTTTTAATTTCGTACTGTTAAAATTTAATAACCAATCAACCAAAAACACAGCCTTATCATGATACAATTTGCAATGGAATTCGTAATGAAAATCGTAGATTTAATTAGCGGTTTATTTTAAGAGCGATAATATTTCAATATATTTGTAAAGTATAACCAAAATTTGGTTATACTTTTTTGTTTTTAATCCAAGAAATCTATGAAAAAGCTAATAGGTAAAGCAATGTTAAAAATATTAGGTTGGAAGGTCGTTTTACAAGGCGATGTCAACAACCTGAACAGATGCATCCTTGTGGTAGCACCACATACTCATAATATGGAATACATTTTAGGGAATTTCTCCTATTGGTCTTTAGAGAAACCTTTAAAAATCATCATCAAAGATGCCCATACCAAAGCCTGGTACGGAAGTATTGTAAAAGGACTTGGAGGGATCGGTATCGACAGAAGCCAGAAAAATGACCTTGTGAATTTCGTAGCGAATCAATTTTCCAAAGAAGATTTCAGCCTTGTGATTACTCCGGAAGGAACAAGAAGCTGGGTACCGAAATGGAGAAAGGGATTCTACCACATGGCTTTGGCTGCAAAAGTTCCTATTGTACTGGCCGCAGGTGATTTCAAAAGAAACATTGTTTATTTGGGGTACACCATTCCTTATGAAAGAATAGCATCGGTTCCTTTTTCAGAAATCATGGAGGAAATTCAGGATTATTATGTGAAAAATGATATTGTCCCTAAAATCCCTACCAACTGGAACCCCAATATTATGGGAACCGGAAATGAATAGATCTAGAAACAAAATTAATCATACAAAATGAAAGGTCAGACAAAAGAAGAAATACTAGCATTCATCAATAACTGGGGAGATGTAACGCTTGCCAAAACCCTTGAAATAAAATTCATCGATATTGATCTCGAAAATGAAACCCTTACAGCGACAATGCCTGTTCTTCCAAGAACGCATCAGCCATTTGGGATCATGCATGGAGGAGCAAGCTGCGTCTTAGCTGAAACCTTAGGGTCAAGCCTGTCTAATATATTTATTGATGGTGAAAAGTATTATGGAGTTGGGACTAATATCAATTCTAACCACCTAAAAAGCAAAAAAGACGGAATTGTAACTGCTACCGCACGTTTTATCAGAAAAGGAAAGACTATGCACGTTTCTGAGATTGAAATCCGTGACGAAAAAGGAGTGCTTATCAACCACACTACGATGACGAATAATATCATCAATAGATAAGTGACAACAACATAAAAAATAAAGAGCTTAAAATAAATTTAAGCTCTTTTTATTTTGACATATTTAAGACTAATAATACCTTTGTAGAAAGGAAAATTGTAACCGGAATTTCCTGTATATTTCCGGTGGTTAATTTTCAAAATGCATTCATAACTCATGATTTATTTCAAACTTCCTTTCGACGAAAGACTCTTGTCTGCGGATGAAAAAAATATAAAAAATGCGGTCAAATTTCATTCTTATAATGGCTTAGATCATATTCACTTCAATGGAGATATTGTTGAAATTGATCCGTCCGAATTTGATCATACTTCGATCACAAACGAGGCATTCATTAATGCCCCAACCGACAGCATCGCCGAAACCAGGGAAGAATACTGTAAAACATTACAGGAAGTCATCGAAGTGATTAAAGAAAACAATCTTCCTAAGCTGGTTTATTCAAGAAGAAAAATTTTTACAGACTTTGGGATCATTGATTTTAAGGAGAGTTTTAATAATATATGTAAATCCTATCCAAATGCCTTCAGATACCTCTTCAATGACGGAGAAAATGCATGGATGGGAGCTTTCTCCGAAGTATTAGGAAAGTTCAACAAAACAACCCATGAGTTTGAAACCATGGCGTTGGCAGGAACTCTTCCTGTGTTGGAAGAATGGTCTGAAAAAGAAATTGAAGAACAAAAACCAGTCACCAGTTATATTCAAGACATTCTTAAAAACTATTCTGATAAAATACAGCAATCGGAAACCTATGATCACATTTCCGGAAATATTAAGCATTTAAGAACAGATTTTAAAACAACCATTCAGCCAGAGGATCTTGACAGGATTATTCAGGACCTTCACCCTACTCCGGCAGTTTGCGGTATTCCTAAAGATTTTTGCAATGAAAACATCCGTAAATACGAGAAATTCCCCCGTGAATTCTATGCGGGTTATATTAAGGTCGAAACTGAAGACAGTATTTTGTATTTTGTGAATCTGCGTTGTGCCAGGCTTTATAAAGACGCTGTACATATTTTTGTAGGAGGCGGAATAACCGCTCAAAGCAGCCCTGAAAAAGAATGGAAGGAAACGGAACTGAAGTCTGAAGCGATATTGAAAAATCTGGTTATTTCTTAGATGTTGGTGAATATTTTCTATGTTACGAAAATATAATTGCGCTCCACTTTATTTTATAGGTTTTAGCTAAACCCCACCCCTATTGAATAGAAAAGCCAATATTGTATCTAATGACCACCTAATTCCTGCTACCTATTACCTGCTACCTATCACCTTCCACCTAAAAAAAACAAAAAACCTCCTTCAAAACGAAAGAGGTCCTATATCTATAATGAAATATTCAATTTATTTCTTTACACCGATTCTGCTCCAGGTATCCATAACGAAAAGCAGGATAAGGCCTATTGCAGCAGCTGATGCTGAGAATACAAACCTAAGGTTATCTTCATCTCCTAAGATATCTGTTGTCTGCCAGTTGATAGCGTAAAGATTGATGGCGATGAATACAATAAACAGTACTAAAAATACTTTATAAAACTTCTTCATGACTCTTAAAAATTAATATAATTCTGCACCAACTGTGCAAAATTTGCGGTGAATAATTTAATTGAAATTGCCAAAAGGATAATTCCGAAAACTTTCTGAAGGATCATCAAAGTAGCATCCCCAATTTTGCTCTCCAACCATTTCGCTGATTTCAGCACCAAATATACGAAAATTGTGTTAAGAATAATTCCCAAGATAATATTAATATCATGGAATTCAGCTCTAAGAGACAATGCCGTTGTTAAAGTTCCGGCACCTGCTACTAGCGGAAATGCGATGGGTACAATAGATGCAGCCTTTGCTTCGGTTGTTTTATTAATTTCAATTCCTAAAATCATTTCCAGGGCTATGATAAAAATCACAAAAGCTCCGGCAATTGCAAAGGAATTGACATCCACACCAATAAGTTTAAGGATCTTATTTCCTACGAAAAGGAAAACGATCATAATAGCACCCGCAGTGATTGATGCCTTCCCAGCTTCAATCTTTCCAAACTTCTGCTGAAGGCTTACGATAATAGGCACCGAACCGATAATATCGATCACGGCAAACAGAACCATAAAGCTGGTAACGATCTCTTTAAAAGAAAAACCATCAAAAATTTCCATCTCTTTGTAATTAAAAATTTCGCAAAAATATGAAAATAAACTGACTATTTGCTAATTTGTGAATATAAATTAACAATTGTTTTCAAAAGTTCTTCAAGAGCATCAGTAGATTTCACAGGATTATATTTTTCCATTTGAACTCTTTGCTGGAGTTTGCTGTATTCTTCCGCCACTGAAGATCCATTGTGCTTTTCAAGAAAAGTCTTAAACTCCGCAGCAGAGCCTTGGAAATACTGGCTTCTTACTTCCTCATCCAATTCTTCCAGTGTGATAAAGAACTTTTCATACTCTCCGTTATCTTTAAGATTTTCCAGATATCCAAAGTAATCATTGATATCTGTTTTCAGCAATTCTCTGATTTCTTTTTCTGTTTCAGCCACTGAACCTAAAGGTTTTGCCGGTATAGTTTCCCTAACTAATGTACGTTTTTTTTGCCAATTTTTAAATAACAGATAAGCAACAATTAAGCTTAGCAGAATTGCAATATTGATCAAAAGAACATTCCAGTGGAATTTACTTTTTTCTTTTACTTTAAACGAAGTGGTTTTTAAAACCGGAGTATTTACCGTTTCCAAAAGGTTATTGGTATACTCATTTACCTTTTCTACTGTAGAGCGGGCTTCCAGGATCTGATCGTGAGAAAATGCATTCAGATCCAGCGTTTTTTGTCCCAGATCTACATATTCTTTATTTTCAGGATCAAAGAAAGCAAATTGCTCGGTTTTAATAGCTATCGTTCCGGATTTGTTCGGAATAATAACATAATTAGCCAGAATCTCTCCTTTCATTCCTGCAGTTCCCGGAGAAATTTTAGAAGTAATTTTTGGAGCAAAAACCTCATAGTCCGGAGATGCTGCAATTTTAGGAAGTTCCATATCCGGCAGGTTACCTTCTCCTGAAACTTTTACTATAACATTCAATGGTTTCTTGGCTTCCGGTTTTTCTTTGGAAGCATTATATACGTTTACATTAAAGTTCCCAACCGCATTTTTAAAACATTCTGGTGCTCCTTCCGGAAGTTTTCTTACATTGATTTTTACTTTATTGGAAACAATCTTAGATTTGTTAGAATAGGTACTTACAGAGGCTGATACCCCAGGAACTTCTACATAACCGGCTTCATTTGGAAATACCATAAACATGGCCAATACCTGTGAAGGCATATTTCCATATCCGGACGGATCTATCTCAGACTTATCAAAATTGATAGGATGTACATTGATATTGTCCTGCTGTGGAAGATGAATATTCTTTACCTTTCTCAGGTTATCCATACTTCTTGAATATACTCTAAGAACAGCAATGGTAGGCTGATCCTGATACACTTCCCTGTCTTCGATCTCCATATTCAGATAGACATCATTGGACGTATTGACTGCCAATGATCTTTTGTCAACAATATCACGGATATTGACATCAAAAGGTTCTGTTTTGTAGATTTTATTATTGACTGTAACCAGAACTGAACCGATCTTTATTTTCCCTTTTTTCTTAGGTTCAAGAGCAATTCTGGATATTTTTTGAGTAATTAAAGTATTGGTAGCAGGATCAATCACAGTATTGGTAACAGATCCACTTCCTATGATATTAAATTTTGAAAGATCCGGCATCTGAAAACCTGTCTGCTGTACAAGATCAGTTCCGTTAAGTTCAAGAACGATGGTAAGATTTACGATATCTTTTCCTACATAATCAGATTTATCAGCATCCAGAGTAAGATTTACCTGTCCGTAAGTAATTACGGATGCTAGAGTAAGCAATATGTAAATCAATTTGTGTTGCATCACCAATCTTTCTCGTTGCTTTCAGGCATCGAATAGGAATTTTTGTTCAAAATTCTTCTGGCAGTTTCTTTTTCTTTTTCGTTTATTTTATCTAAGATCGCATTTTCAAGATTCTTTGGCATTCTGCCTTCATTATTTTGATTCTGCTTAGGGCTGTCACCTTGGTCGCTTTTACCTTCGTTTTGTGGACCATTACCCTGATCTTGCTTTTTGTCTTTGTCGCCTTTGTTCTGATCATCACCTTTGTTCTGATCATTTCCACCGCCGCCTTTTCCTGAGTTATTTTGTTCTTGTTTTTGTTGTTCTTTTTCTTTCTCTTTCAGCTTGGCAATCTCATAATTTTTTCTGGTTGCCTCACTGTAAGGGTCCTGCTTCAAAGCCTTTTTATAATAATCAGCCGCTTTTTCCGGCTGGTTCATCTGCATATATGCATTCCCTAGATTATGAAGAGCGGCCATCTTATCGGGAAGTGTTTGTGAAAGCTTTTCTGCTTTTTCAAACTCTGCCTTTGCCTCTTCGTATTTTTTACTTTTATACAAAGCATTCCCCATATTATAATGAGCGGTAAAATCTTTATTGTTGGATTTTATCGCTTCCATGTATTTTGAGGAGGCTCCGTCATAATCTTTACCGTCAAATTTCTGATTGCCTTCATGAACTAAATTTCTGTAGTTTTCCTGCCCAAACAAAAAGCCTGAGAGCGAGATGGCAACAATAAACGATAAAAATATGATTTTAGTATTCATCACTTGCAAAATTATTCCTTTATATGTTAAGAAACAGAGTTTTATTTGTTAAAATTCGGTTAAAGTACTTGTAGAATTTCTTCTATAAATGAGGGAAAAACTACACATTAAAATCTTTTTTAGGATTAAAAATAAAAATTAAAAAGAAGAACAGAATAGATACTCCTAAAAAATATTGATAATAATGATTGGCATTCTGAGATTTCACCAATGTTACCGCTCCTGCAGACTTCTTACTGATAGCATCTACAATCCTGTCTGGAGCTTCATTGATATTATTTCCGTCAATATAAGTACCTTCCGTAGATTCTGCCATTTTCTTTAACGCTTCCGTCTGTCTTTTCGAAATTACCGTTCCTCCGTTTACATCTGATTTATATCCCATCAGCTGGCCAAAAACATATTCCGGAACCGGAGCTCCTTCATCGGTACCGATACCTACAGAAGTAATACTTATTCCTTCTTTATTGGCTAGTCTTATTGCCGCATTGTCATTTCCTTCATTATCTTCACCATCACTCAGTAATATGACTTTTCTGGATCCTTTGCTTACATTTTTAAATTTCTCAGCCGCTGCCTGCATCCCTTTCAGAAAATCGGTTCCCTGAATCTGCATAGAGTTTGTTTCAAGACCGCTTATATAGGTCTCGGCAGAATTATAATCTGTTGTAAGAGGCATAATGGACATTGCATGCCCGGCAAAAATGACGATACCTACTTTATCATTATTCATTTTCTTCATGGTAGCTATCATCAGATTCTTAGCCTCTGTAAGACGGCTTGGATCGACATCTTCCGCATTCATAGAATTGGATACATCCAGCATAAAGATCACATTATTAAGTTTCTGGGTACTCTTCACCTCCTCCGAACCATTCAGAAGGTCAATGATAGCGAATATCAGAAATAATGTTCCTATCAAATATAAAGCAGGGAAAAACTTCGTAAATCCCGAGCTCTTATCAAATAAATTATCATGAAACTGGCTGGCTGCAAAAATTTCTCTTTTTTTATTTCTCCATTTTAAAAAACGGATCAGAAAGGAGGCTAACAGCGGCAGAAGCAACAGTAAAAGTAAATACCAATAATTTCCTAAAGACCAACTCATCAGCTTAAAATTTTATAAAACACCCATCTCAACAATGCATCAAATACCAACATTCCTAAAGCAATCCAAAGGAATATCTTAAAATATTCTTCATAATTGTAAAGCTTGGAAACTTTCACATCAGATTTTTCCAGTTGGTTGATCTCATTATATACTTCTTCCAGACTGCTGTTTGAGGTAGCTCTGAAATACTTCCCTCCGGTAGTCTGTGCAATTTCTTTCAGTGTATTTTCATCAATGGCAACCTCAGTTTCTGTAAAGATAAGATCTCCAAAAATATCCTGTGAGGTCGGCATCAGGGCATAACCATTGGTTCCAATCCCGATTGAATACACTTTTATATTATTATTTCTCGCCAGTTCAGCAGCTACCTGCGGAGGAATAGCATTCTGAATATTGCTTACTCCATCTGTCATCAGGATAACTACCTTACTTTTTGCTTTGCTTTTAACCAAATGATTCACCGCCACGGAAAGTCCTTCTCCAATAGCTGTTCCAGGCTCAAGACCGGCAGAATTCAGATTTTTAATTTCATCAATAACGACCTGATGATCTGAAGTCACAGGAACTTTTGTGAAAGCTTCTGCAGCATAAGCCACAACACCTATTCTGTCGTTCGGACGTTTCTGAACAAACTTTACAGCAATATCTTTTAATGCGGTAATTCTGTCCGGATTAAGATCTTTAGCCAGCATACTCAAAGAAACGTCAATAGATAGCATAATATCTACCCCTTTTGTATCATCTCTGTCCTGAGAAATGGTAAATGTTCTCGGCCTTGCAATAGCGATGATCAAGGCAGAAAGAATGATATACTTTGAAATTTTCAGTAAAAAAAGTACACCCTGGATACCACCGCTGTGATCCATATTTTTTGTCGTAGGAACTTTTATCCCTTTTCTTTTGCGTCTCCCGGCATCTTTAATTAAAAGTGGGATAAACAGCAGAAAAAGCAATAAAAACCATGGACTGTAAAACTCAAAATTAAACATCCTTTCTTAAGTTTTCAAATTCTAAATCTTTGGATGATCTTTTCACAAAATCCCTGATATTGGCAAAGTCTCTCTCCATCGTAACCTCATCCGGGAAAGTCTTGGCAAATTTCACCAGATCTCCTCTCAGGAATACATCTTCTATTATTTTTTCATTGTCCTGCGAAATGGTATTATTCTTTTTCATGACCTCAATAAGGTCATCGGTAAGAAGTACATCTGCCGGAAGGTGATATTGTTTTGTGATAAAGTTTCTGGAAATATCAATCAGTTCAACATAAAATGAACGGAAGTTTCCTCCTTCGATATATTTTTTCTTTTTAAGGGAATCCAATTCTTTCAATGTCTGATTGGTTGCAACCACGGGAGAACTTTTGGATTTCCTTCCCCATTTTACAAACATGATAATGGCAATAATAAGAGCCACCGCTGCCAATGCCGCAAGAATATAAAACTTATAAAGCTCCCAATAATCCTTAGCTTCAAGTTTCACATCCTTATTATTCATGATGTCATTGATCTGATCTGCTTTTTGAGCCGTATTGATGACATCTATTTCGTAAGGAATTGTTTTAAGTATTTTATCTCCTACTTTGAATTCCAACTCAGGAATGGTAAACTTCCCTTCCTCAAAAACAGAAAATTCAATCTTTCTTTCATAAGAATTTTGATTTTGTCCGATACTGTCCTTAGTTTCTTCAAAGTGAAAAGGAAGCAGTTCATTTTTCGGAGCTGAAGTTACCTGCTGTTCATTAAGATTATCAATTTTTATCGTAAGATGATTGATTTCTCCCAGGGCAAGGGTTTTCTTTTCTACATTAGAGGATAATATCTGTGAAAAAGCATTCGCACAGATCAGAAAAGATAATATTAAAAGTATTTTTCTCAATGTTAAAATAATAAAGGCAGCTGCCTCATGTTTTTTTTAGTTACGAGCTAAGCTCGATGTTATTTTTTCTGGAAGTAATTATACAATAATTTTGAATAATCTGACCCGGTATCGATATTCATAAAACTTGCCGAGCTGTTGGCAAAATCTTCTTCCAAAGCTCTCAGTTTTTGTTTCTGAGCTTCCGCAAAGGTATACCGCCATCTTGCGCTGGAAGTATTAGCCCAGATCTCCTTTCCGGTTTCCACATCATATAGACGGGCATATCCTACATCTGGAATTTCATTGTCTTTTTCATCATAAATCCTCATTCCCAACAGCTGGTGCTTTTTTGATGCTACTCTCAGCATTTTTGAATCATAGGTGTCTTCAAAATCCGACAACAGAAAAACCAATGATTTTCTTTTAAAAATCCCCATCATATATTCCAGAGCCTTATCTATTTTAGATTCTGCCGGGACATAATCGGCAGTCAGAATATTACTGATGATCGAAAGAATATGCTTTCTTCCCTTTTGAGGGGGAATTACTTTATATACTTTATCCGCAAACAGGATCAATCCTACTTTATCATTATTTCCTGCTGCTGAAAACCCTAAGCTTGCGGCAATTTCGGCTACATATTCTCTTTTCAGCTGAACTTTTGTACCATAATCCATGGAAGCAGAAATATCAACAAGGATCATCATTGTCAGCTCTCTTTCCTCTTCCATTACTTTTACAAATGGTTCACGGAAACGTGCTGTTTTGTTCCAGTCGATCCTTCTGATCTCATCTCCAAACTGGTACGGACGAACTTCAGAAAAAGTCATCCCCTGCCCTTTAAAGGCACTGTGATATTGCCCCATCAAAGCAGCCTCCGTCTTTTTTCTGGTACGGATTTCAATCTGCTTTACTCTTTTTACAATATCTTTTATCTGCATAGACAAGTTTAAGGTTTAAAGTTCAAAGTTTGAGGTTTAATTACAAAATTCTGTACAATTTACCCTTTAAGCTCAATGGATACATTCAACCATTCATTATCAAACTTTGGACTGTATTTTTTATAAAAATTGATAGCCGGCTCATTCCAATTTAATACCTGAAATACCATGCCGCTATAATTCTTTGACTTACCATATTCTAATGTGGCATCAAATAATTTCTTTCCGATCTGCTTTCCTCTCAATCTTTCTGTTACTACGAGATCTTCAAGATACAATCTTCTTCCTTTCCATGTAGAATATCTGTCATAATACAACGATATTCCTACTATTTCACTATTGAATTCAGCTACAAAAGCTCCCCATACCGGAGAAACTCCGAAACCGTCATCCGTAAACTCATCTAATGTTACAGTGACTTCATGCAGTGCTTTTTCATATTCAGCCAATTCCCTGATTAAATCCAGCATGGAAGCGCAGTCCTCCTGAACTGCCTTTCTGATTATTACATCACTCATTACGGCGCCTGTATTTTTGCTAAAATTCTATTGATAATTTCTTCTGTTGAAATTTCTTCAGCCTCAGCCTCAAAAGTTAAGCCCATTCTGTGTCTCAATACATCTTTTGCCAATGCTTTTACATCCTCAGGAACCACAAAAGCTCTTCCTTTTAAGAATGCATACGCTCTTGAAGCGATAGCAAGGTTGATGGAAGCTCTTGGAGAAGCTCCGAAACTGATATAATTTTTAAGTTCAGAAAGACCATAGTTTTCCGGATAACGTGTTGCAAAAACCATATCCAGTATATATTTTTCAATTTTCTCGTCCAGATAAATCTGGTTGATCAATTCTTTAGCATCTATAATATCCTGAAGAGAAATCACAGGTTTCACCGTGGGCTGATGTGAAGTGGAAACCATTCTCATCACCTGTCTTTCATCTTCGAAAGAAGGATAGTCTATGGTACATTTCAGCATAAAACGGTCGCTCTGTGCTTCAGGCAGCAGATAAGTTCCTTCCTGATCAATCGGGTTCTGTGTTGCCAATACCAGGAACGGCTTTGGAAGCTTCATGGTTTCATCACCAATGGTCACCTGCTTTTCCTGCATTACCTCCAGAAGAGCCGACTGTACTTTTGCCGGCGCACGGTTGATCTCATCCGCCAATACAAAGTTCGCGAATACAGGTCCTTTTTTTATGGAGAAATCATTGTCTTTGATACTGTAGATCATCGTTCCTACAACGTCTGCAGGAAGCAAATCCGGGGTAAACTGAATCCTGGAAAACTCACCATGAACAGCATCTGCCAATGTTTTTATCGCAAGAGTTTTTGCCAATCCCGGCACCCCTTCAAGAAGAACGTGACCATTCCCCAAAAGCCCCACCAGAAGACGGTCTACCATGTATTCCTGACCAATAATAACTTTGTTGATTTCCTGTTTCAGAAGAGAAAATAAGTAATTTTTTTCCTTTATCTTTTCCGTCAATTGGCGGATATCTTCAGCTTGATATATCTCTGACATAGCTTGATTTAAAATAAGTGGTAAATTTCTGATAAATACTTGCATTAATCAACATAATAAATGCCATTTTTGAGTTAAAGTTTGTTAAATATTCCAGTATTGATGCAAGGTCAAGAACCGCTGAAGTCTTAAAACTCAACAGGATTATTCTATTTTTTTCATAAAAATATATAAATTTTGCTTTAATCATCCGCTCAAAAATTGTCATTTCCAGTTTATTAAACTATTTTTGGTGATTAAAAATTTTGCAAAATGAATTATCATTTTCAAGCGCACAGACAGGTAAGAAAGAACCTTTTGGATGTACTTCGAAACACCTCTCATGAAGATCTGCTTTTGATTCCGGATGGTTTCAATAATAATCTTTACTGGAATATTGCACACACCGTTGCTACACAGCAGCTTCTGCATTATTACCTGAGCGGAAACCCTTTCCGTATTGACAAATACTGGATCGAAACTTACAAAAAGGGAACTTTACCCAACCTGGATGTTCAGAAATCCGAAGTGGAAGATTTAGAATTTTTGCTTACAGAAACTTCGAAGATTCTGATGAAGGATTATGACAGTGATTTCTTCTCAGACTACACGCCTTATACCACGAGTTTTGGAATGGATCTGAAAAGTATTCAGGATGCGATTATCTTCAACAATATGCACGAAAGCCTTCATTATGGGTATGTAATCGCACAAAAAAGAGCAATTCTAGGGGAAAAAGGAAGATAGTTGATGTGAATTTCACTTCGCCAGTCAATGATAATAAAATCTGATTTTATCAACCAAAAATGGATTGATAAGGTTAGATTGACATTTTACAACTCACTATTTAAAATAATAAAATGACAGATAAAAAAGACGATTTCATTTTCGGGCTGCGTCCCGTGATTGAAGCAATTGAAGCAGGAAAAACGATTGACAAGGTCTTTGTGCAAAATGCACTTCAGGGTCCTATTTATGCTGAACTAAAGACAATTTTAGCAAAAAATAAAATCCGTCCCAATTATGTTCCGATTGAAAAACTTAACCGTTTTACAAGAAAGAACCACCAGGGTGTAGTAGCCTTTATTTCAGATGTACCATTTCATAAAGTGGAGGATATTGTTCCACAATTATTTGAACAGGGGAAAACTCCTTTTCTTTTGATTCTGGACAGACTTACCGATGTAAGAAACTTTGGAGCAATTTGCAGAACTGCAGAATGTGTAGGAATTGATGCTATTATTATTCCGGAAAAAGGAGCTGCTCCTATCAATTCTGATGCGATAAAAACTTCCGCAGGAGGAATTTATAATATTAAAATCTGTAAAGAAAACAACCTTGCACACACGGTAGATTTTCTTCAGCAGAGCGGAATTTCCGTATATGCAGCCAGTGAAAAAGCGGAGAAGCTCATTTATGATGTCAGCTTCACAGAACCATGTGCCATTGTAATGGGAAATGAGGAAACCGGAATTTCTAAAGAAGTATTGCATCATTCTGACGAAAAAATAAAACTTCCTATCGAAGGAAAAACTCAATCTCTGAATGTTTCTGTAGCATGTGGAGCGATTTTGTATGAAGCGGTAAGACAGAAAATGACCGTAATACCGAATCCTTAAACCATGAGTATAAAATCACTTTTACCATTATTTTCTGCCATATGTACTCTTAATATACAGACAAAAAATAAAGCAACAGGATGGTAAAAGTTATTCCTATAATTACGGAACAACAGAAATCGGAACATCAAAATTCCGACCGCTGAAAGTTTATATGAGAAACCCTTGAAAATGGACCCAATCATTATTGGTACAAATTCTGCACAGTTATTGACTTGTTATGGGAAAAGCTGCATGATATTGCAGACCATATAGTAAGAAATAGTAGTAAAAAATAAAGTTAAAAATCAAATGAAGAACATCGCAGCGCTTGCGCTTATCTCATCAATAGCTCTTGTATCTTGTAAAAAAGAAACGGCAAAAATAACGAAAGTAGACCCTAAAACCGGAAAAACGGTAACCGTAGAAGTTCCTGCTGACTCTGTAGCAAAAGTTGCAGAAAATCCGGCAATCAAAGATTCTGCAGGAGTTATCACTCAGACATTTAAGCTTGAAAAAGGAAAAACATATCCTCTTACAACTTACCAGAGAGATGTAAAAACAATGACAGATCCTCAGGGAAAATCTATCACTGCAACCAGTGAGTCTACAGATGAAATGAACTTTGTAGTGGACGATATCAAAGGAAATGTATACGAAATGACTCTTAACCTTGTTGCGAAAAGAAATTCTCAGGCTGCACAGGGAAAGACCGTAGTTGTAGATACTAAACTGCCTCTTCCTAAAGAAGATGATCTTAAAATGATATGGAATGTAAACAAAGCGCTTACCGGAAACAAGCTTGCCATGAAAATGGATACAAAAGGTAACGTAATTTCTATCACAGGATTTGATGCTGTTTATACAAAAGTGGGTAATGCAGTAGGTACTCTTATCAAAGATGCCAATGAAAAAGCGAATGTTGTAGCAAGTCTTAAAGGATCATTCAACGAAAAAGTATTGAAAGATCAATTCCACAAAAACCTGATGATTATTCCTAAAAAAGGAGTAAAAGTAGGTGAAAAGTGGTCAACTTCTGAAAATGCAGACGCAAGCGGAAGCGTTAAAGTGACATCCAACTATGTCATAAAAAGCTTAGGAAACGGAGCAGCAGAAATTGCGGTAACCGGGGGTATTCCTAAGAAAACAGAAAAGAAAGCTCAGGGACCAATTACACACAGTATGAGCAGCGAACTGGTTCAGAACGGGACCATTAAGTTTGACGAAAGCACAGGATGGATTACCAACCAGAATATCAACGTAAAAACAACACAGATAGAAACTATTTCAGATGGAAAGCAGTCTCAATCTATGAAAAGCGTTTCTAATTCTTCGGTAATGGTAAACCCATCTGCTAAATAATTAAAGTAAATACGTTCAGGGTTTATACGCTAAACCCTGAATTTTAAATCTAAAAATTATGAAGTACATTCTTGAGTTAGTACTCACTGCCATTATCATTTTCTTTGTCTGGAATATTCTCAAAAGAATCTTCTTTAAGACATTTTATAGTTACCGTTTTAATAACAATAATCAAAACAACGGAAAGCAGGATATAGACGACTCGAATAAGAATAACAAACAGAACCTTAAATGGGATGCAGAGACTGTAGACTATGAAGAGGTGAAAGAGAGTAATGACAAAAGGTAAAAATTCCAAGAAATAAAAGATAATAACCAGCATGGCAAAAAACAAAAACTTCCTTTATATTGCAATTTCATTAGTAGTATTTATAGTTTTAGCATTTTTATATTCCACTCCTGTATTTACAGGAAAACAACTTTTCCAGCATGATATTGTGCAATACAGAGGAGGAGCTAAAGAACTGCTCGACTATAGAGCCAATACCGGAAATGAAACTTATTGGAGTGACTCCATGTTCGGAGGAATGCCGACTTATCAGATGGGAAGCCAGTTTAAAGGGGACATCATCAAAAAAATCGACAGCAATCTGAATTTCCTGCCAAGGCCGGTCAATTATCTCTTCCTGCTTTTTGCAGGTTTTTTCCTTTTGGGAATGGTAGTAGTCAGAAACTGGAAGTATGCGCTCCTGGGAGCCACTTTCTTTGGACTTTCGACCTATTTTTACATTATTATCGCAGCCGGGCATAATGGTAAGGTAAACACCATTGAATATTTTGCTCCGCTGTTAGCCGGAATTTTACTGGTTTATATCAGAAAAAAATACATCTGGGGATTCATTGTGACAACCCTTTTTATGGGGCTTCAGATCACAGCCAACCACCCGCAGATGACCTATTACCTATTCCTTGCTTTAGGGTTTTTATTCCTGTCTGAATTGATCAGAGCTATTCTGAAGAAGACACCGATGAAGCATTTCCTTATTTCTTCGGGAATAATCGCGGCGGCATGCATTATTGGCGTTGGAATGAATTCGCAAAGAATCATGGCCAATTCTGAATATGTAAAAGAAACGGTTCGTGGAAAGCAGATTTTAGATAACGACAGTCATACTTCCGGAAAATCCGGCATGGATAAGGAAAGTATGCTGATGTGGAGCTACGGACAGCTGGAGACTTTAAACCTATTTATCCCAAGATTAATGGGTGGTGGAAGCCAGGAGCCGGAAGGAAAAGAAATGATGAGCAAAGTTCAGGAAATGGTTCAGGAAAATGTAGGCTCACAGGCTGAAATGGACAGAATTTCAAAAGGTTTCGGCGGAATGACTTACTGGGGAGACCAACCGGGAACTTCAGGTCCTGCTTACCAGGGCGCTATTGTGTGTTTCCTTGCTTTATTAGGATTTTTCTTCGCATCGAAAAAATACCGCTACTGGATTTTAGGAGCTTCCATCCTTACTATTTTATTGGCTTGGGGAAGCAACTTTATGCCATTATCGGACTTCTTTATTGATTATGTTCCGTTTTATAATAAATTCAGAGCTCCTTCTTCAATCCTGGTTGTAGTGGAATTATTATTCCCTTTAATTGCCATTCTGGGATTGTACAATTTCTTCACAGATGAGAAACTGACTGAAGAATACAAACAGAAAATCCTTCTTTATGTAGGAGGTGGAACATTAGGATTTTTATTGATTCTTTTGATCTTTGGAAAATCATTATTAGGGTTTTCAACAGAGGGCGAAAAGACTTACTTCCCTCCTTTCCTACTCGATTATCTTGTAGATGAAAGATACAAACTATTCAGAATAGATGCGATAAAAGCATTTATTTATGTAGCAATTACTGCTGCTGCATTATTCTTAACTTTAAAGAAAAAGCTTAATCAGAATATTGCTTTGGTCATCATCGGAGTCGTAAGTTTATTTGATCTTTGGACTGTAAACAAGCGTTATTTGAATGACGAAAACTACGTAGATAAGATCTTTGCTGAAAATCCATTCCAGACAGAAAGTTCAGATCTTCTGGCTGAAAAAGTTCAGGGAAATCCAAATCTGGAATCTATTTTATCCAATGTCAACATCAACAAAACATTGGAAACAATCACTGAAAAAGACAAAACTCACTACAGAATTTACAACCAGACGCTGGGCGTAACCAGTGAAACCAATACCTCTTATTTTAAGGCTTCAATTGGCGGTTACCACGCTGTAAAATTAAGAAGATACGATGATGTACTGAATGAGTATATCAACAATGTCGACAGTGTAAAAACACCTAATGTATTAAACTTATTAAATGCTAAATATCTGGTTTTCGGAGGTCCTGATCAGCCACAGGTTGTTCCTAATCCAAAAGCCAATGGAAACGCATGGTTTGTAAGCGACTTAAAGTTTGTAGATAGTCCTAATCAGGAAATTAAATCTATTGGAACTATTGACAACAAAAAAACAGCGGTTATTGCATCATCTGATAAATCGTATTTTGACAACAAACCAGTTCAGGCAGATTCTACAGCATTTATAAACCTGACGAAATATCAGCCTAATGAACTTGAATTTAAATCTCAGTCGAAAACTCCTCAATTGGCGGTTTTCTCTGAAGTTTATTATCCTCATGGATGGAAAGTATTAGTGGATGAGAAAGAGGTTCCGTACATCAAAGCAGATTACTTACTACGTGCAGTACATGTTCCGGCAGGAAATCACCACATCAGAATGGTTTTTGAACCTGAAGTAATTGAAAAAGGAAAATGGCTTTCCTTGCTTTCATTCGGATTATTCATCCTGTTGTCTGCGTTTGGTATCTTTTGGATCAACAAAAACAACAAAAAAGAAATTGTAGCTGAACAAAAAGCTTAAATATTTAAGCTTAATAATATTATGCATTATCATTCTGAATGAAGAGATAGAATGAGATTCTTCACTGCGCTACTCTTCGTTCAGAATGACAAAGACCATTTAAGCTTAAAAAATGGAACAAAAGAAAATATTGATTATCACCTATTACTGGCCTCCTGCGGGAGGTCCTGGTGTTCAAAGATGGCTGAAGTTCGCAAAATATCTTCCGGATTTTGGCTGGAAACCGATCATTTATACTCCGGAAAACCCGAGTTATCCATTGCTGGATGAAACGCTGATGAAGGATGTTCCTGAAAACATTGAGATGGTAAGAACCAAAATCTGGGAACCCTATCAGCTGGCCGAAAAACTGAATAAAAGCAACAAGAAATTTAAGGCAGGACAATTTGATGTAGGAAAAAATCAAAGCTGGAAATCTAAACTTTCAATCTGGGTAAGGGGTAATTTTTTCATTCCTGATGCCAGAGTTTTTTGGGTGAAACCATCCATTAAGTTTTTGGAAAAATATTTGAAAGACAATAAAATAGACACGATTGTTACTTCCGGCCCGCCCCACTCACTCCATCTGATTGGTTTGGGACTTAAAAATACAATGCCTGATCTGAAATGGATTGCCGATTTCCGAGATCCATGGACCGAAATTTCCTATTACAAACATTTGAAATTAACCAAAAGCTCAGATAACAAGCATCGCCAGCTTGAAAGTGCTGTATTCAAAAATGCAGACATCACTCTTGCTACAAGCTATACTGATGCAGAGAATTTCCGAAAAGCAGGAGCCAATGCAATTTGTATTACAAATGGATTTGATGAAACTGATTCACAGGAAAAGGGGAAAGAGCCAATAGGTGAAACTTTTACATTAAGTTATATCGGAGTTTTGGAACAGCTAAGAAATCCCGAAAATCTTTGGAAGGCACTTGATGAACTGATCAAAGAGAACCCAGAATTTGCCGCTAGTTTTACGCTGAAATTTGTAGGAAGAATAGACGATAAAATCCTGCATTCTATTGAAAATTCAAGTCTGAAAAATCATATTCTGAATCTTGGATATCTTGCCCACGGAAAGGCTGTAGAGGAAATGCAGAATTCAAATCTTCTTCTGATCACCAATTTTCCAAATGAATCTTCAAAAGGGATCATTCCCGGAAAAATATTTGAATACCTGGCTTCAGGAAAGCAGATTCTGTCATTCGGTCCGGACAAAGCTGATGTGGCAAAAATTCTGGAAGAAACCCAGGCAGGAAAGCACTTCAGCTATCAGGACACAGAAACTGTCAAGAACTTTATCCTTGAAAAGTTTGATCTTTGGAAAAATGGCAGTTCTCTTGAAAACACTCAACATATTGAGCAGTTCTCGAGAAGAAACCTCACCCGTCAACTGACCGAAATTTTATAACAAAAGAAAGGAATTTAGAGGCTGGAAGTTCTATCCCCAGCCTCTAACTTCTATATCGTCCACTGGTCATTCACCACTGCGATCAGATAATATGTACCTTGAAATTCTTCAAATATAAAACGAACTGTTTTCCAATCCATATTCCCATATTTTTCGGTTCCTTTGATATAGTTTTCGGTGAAGTCTCCTTTAGGATAGATCTCCTTTAAATTATTTAAAGAATTACCGCCACCGATAAATTTATTCAGTGAATATTGTGAGGTAGTAAAATCTTTAGAAAATACCCATTTACCAAGATAATCATTGATCGTTGCTTTATAAGGATCTCCTGAACCATCATGGGCTCCCCAGGTAAATAGTGTTTTGGTAGGCTGATATTTTTCAAAATCTGCTTTAGAAAAGTGTTTGTCTTCCTTCAGATCTACATAAGCATACATTGAAAAACGAACCCCTTTTTCAGGGTGAATAAAGGAAGCAAAAGCTGTATAGTCTTTATTTTTCAGCGCTTTCAAAACCTCATCATTGGTCTGTTTTAAAACGGCTTCTTTATTAGCGTTATTCTGAATGGTACCTGCGCTGTCTGTTTTGCTCTTCTGTGCAACAGAATCAATTTTACTAGGGACAGGCTTCCCCGCCTCTTTGTTACAGGCTACAACAAAGCTCAAGGCGAGTACCGGAATAAATAGTTTTTTCATATTTCAAATTTTGTAATCCGTAAAAAACACCAAAACTGATGCCAAGCAGAATTATGAATTCATCATTGATAATTTATAATTTCCATTGTACCTTTGTTATATGGAAATTTTGGACATTCTCATTATCGGAGCCGGACCTATTGGTTTAAACTGTGCTCTTGAAGCTCAAAAAAACAATCTTAGTCACGTAATCATAGAAAAAGGAACCATTGTCAATTCACTTTACAATTATCCTTTGCATATGCGCTTTTTCTCCACTGCTGAAAAATTGGAAATAGATGAAATTCCTTTTATTTCTACGGCTCCAAAACCGGGAAGGCAGGAAGCTCTGGAATACTATCAGGGAATTGCCAGGCAAAAAAAGCTGAATATCAACTTGTATGAGAAGGTTCTGAATGTTTCGAAAAATGATGAAATATTTGAGATTAAAACTACAAAAGCAACCTATCTGTCCAAAAATATAGTCATTGCTACCGGATTCTATGACATCCCCAATCTTATGCATATTCCTGGTGAAAACCTTCCGAAGGTTAAGCATTATTATACCGAGCCTTACCCTTATGCGAAGCAGAAAATTGTGGTGGTAGGATCAAGCAATTCTGCGGTAGATGCTGCACTGGAAACGTATAGAAAAGGGGCTGAAGTAACCATGATCGTCCGCCATTCTGAGATTTCAAAAAGTGTAAAATACTGGGTGAAACCGGATATTGAAAACAGAATTGCAGAAGGCAGCATCAACGCTCATTTTAATGCAGAACTGATAGAAGTTAAGGAAAACACGGTTGTTTTTAAAGATGAACATGGAAAAACCCATGAAATTGACAATGATTTTGTTCTGGCTATGACAGGTTATCTTCCGGATTTTGATTTTCTAAGAAACTCAGGCATCGAACTTAATGGAGATTGCCTGAATCCGTTTTATAACTCTGAAACGATGGAAACCAATATCCCCAACCTTTATTTGGCAGGGGTAGTTTGTGGAGGAAAAGATACTCATCTTTGGTTCATTGAAAATTCGAGAATTCATGCGAATATGATTATGAATACGATTCTTTCTAAATCTTAAAATATATAAAAAAAGGTTCGGGCAATTTCTACGAAATTGCCCGAACCTTTTTTTAATTCATGAGCCAAAAGCATGATATCTCTTATATCACCTCTTCTTCCACTTTATTTTTATCTTTCAGCATCCATGGAACAATAAAGTAAAACCCAACTGCAATAGCTACTGCCAGCACTCCCGTTCCAATCCACAGCATATTGAAGCCTAATTTCTCTGCAATCAGTGTTCCTATATAAGGTGTAATGATGAATGCTATAGAAAATGATATTCCATTCAGCCCCATATAAGCGCCTTTGTTATGCTCTCCTGAGCGCAATGCTGTAATAGTCGACATAAAAGGCAGTGTCCAAATTTCTCCCACACAAAGCAAGGTCATAGAAACAATAAGGGCAGCCATACTGTAATCAAAAGCGAGCATCGCATAAGAAACGCCGCACAGGAATGTCCCGATAAGCATGGTAAAAGCTAGAGTAAAATACTTCTCCGCTACCTGTACAAGACCCATTTCAAGCAGTACAATCAAAAAACCACTGTATCCCAGAATATACCCGATATTTTGCTGGCTCAGATGCGCTGTATCCTTATAAAATATGGTCAGCGTACTGAACAGCTGGAAGAAACATATTGAAAACAACATACAGAACACACAATAGATCAAAAACTTCCTATCGCGATAGGGAGAACTTTCTTTTTTAACAATAATGGCTTCTTTTACCTTTTTTGCTTTCAGTTTAGCCAATCTTGCCCGATCTTTAAAGAACCAGATATACATCAGCCCGGCCAGAAAAGCAGCCAGTGCGTTACTGAAAAACAGAAACTCATAAGAAATAGCGGATAGAATACCTCCCAATGCCGGTCCAATAGAAAAACCTAGGTTTACAGCCATACGGTTGAGTGAAAAGGCACGGGTAATATTTTCAGGTTTGGCATATTTGGTAATCGCTACCGAGTTCGCCGGACGGAAGGTTTCACTTACAATACTCTGGGCCAAAATAATTCCAGCCAGACCAGCTTCAGTCGTAAAAAGCGGAATCAGACAGAATAAAGGAACACTGAGAAGTAAGCTCAGGCTTTGTACTCTATATTCTCCTATTTTATCGGTAATCATTCCTCCCAGCCAGGATCCAAGGACCGAGCCTATTCCAAAAAAGCTCAGTACGATTCCTGAATTTTCAATGCTGAAATGTAAATGATTGGTCATATAAACTCCCAGAAAAGGAAGTACCATAGAACCGGCCCTGTTGATGAGCATTACCAACGCCAGCATCCAACTCTCCTTCGAGAGTCCTTTGAAAGAACTCGTATATACGTTAATTAATCTCACAATACTATTTTGGGGGAATTTGAAAGTGCAAAATTAGATAAAAATAACCCAAAAGCCTGTGTTTAAACCCTTTTTTTATAAATAACATCCATTAAAACAGACTATCAGCTGTATCCTAAAAAAAACAGTTTTTTTTACTATTTAAAGCCTAAAGACTTTTATAAAAATCGTAAATTGCAGTAACAACAAGGGTTTTTAAACTAAAACCATTTAAAAACACAATAAATTTTTAACCAATACGGAAGAATGGTAACCTACGAAAATTTACATGATACGCTATCCTTTTACAGTATTGACTGCAGGCAATCCTACTACATCTCTTCCGGAAAACCCATTTTCGAGTTCCCAAAAGCTCCTTTCAGAATGGATTATTATGCATTTTGCATCTGTACCGCAGGAGAAATCAATATTGAGATAGACCGTCTGAAATACAAAGTGGATGCTCATAGTTTTCTGATAGCTGCCCCTTCTACCATTGTAAAGTTTGTGAAGACCAGTGAAAATTTCATGATGAAACTGCTGTTCTTTGACAAAAATTTTCTGATTAAAAATATTTCCAATCCATTTATCATTGAGAAAATGAATCTTTTCTCCAAAGGTTCCTACAACATCGTAAAAACTTCTGCAAAAAATTCATCGCTGCTACAAAACCTTCTTGATTACCTTGACAAGAAATCAAAGAAGCAGGGAAAGTTTACGGAAGAAATTATCCGCACCATTATTTTCAATCTGCTGCTGGAGACGGCTGAGATTATGGAACAGGAAAACGCTGCAAATCCAGGAAAAGAGGAAGGTAAAAAAGACCTTTATCTGAGATTTAATAAACTGATCAGGGAAAATATCAACAGGGAGCGAACGGTTCAGTTTTATGCCGATCAGCTGCATGTTTCTAATAAATACCTCATAGAGATCATTAAAAAGGCAAGCGGAAAAACACCTCATGAGGTTATTGACGAAGCCTTACTGAAGGAAGCTTATGTAATGTTGGGAAATCCTGATATAACGATTTCGGAAATTGCATTTGAACTTCAGTTTAATTCCGCATCGGCTTTCGGCCGTTTCTTCAAAAAACATACGACGTTTTCTCCTTCAGAGTACAGAATAAAAGAAAATATTCAGTCATGAGAATTTGGGGATAATAATTCTGAACTTGGGGATATATGTCGCTTTGTGAATAGAGGTACCTTTATACTGTTAATTAAAAACAATACAAAATGAGTACGATCAATTCAAAATTCGATAAAGTTTTAAATGCCTCTGATCAGTTCGGAAAAGTAAACCACGAACCGGATTCAAGTAAAGAAGTTCAGATTAACACTCCTGAAAAAACTATGCCTTTTTCCGACCAGATCGGAAACTATCAACGTAACAAAGGAATTCCTTTACAATCTTACGAAAACAGTAAAATCTATATTGTAGGAAGCGGAATTGCAGGCATGTCTGCTGCTTATTATTTTATCCGTGATGGCCGTGTACCAGGCAAAAACATTATTTTTCTCGACCAACTGAATGTTGAAGGTGGATCTCTGGACGGAGCCGGTAACGCAAAAGATGGCTATATCATCCGTGGAGGAAGGGAAATGGACATGACGTATGAAAACTTATGGGATATGTTCCAGGATATTCCTGCGTTGGAATTACCAGCTCCCTATAGCGTATTGGATGAATACAGACTTGTCAATGACAATGACCCCAATTATTCTAAAGCGAGACTGATCCACAATCAGGGAGAGATCCAGGATTTCAGTAAATTTGGTCTTGAGAAAAAAGATCAGCTTGCCATTGTAAAACTTCTGTTAAAGAAAAAAGAAGAGCTTGATGATCTTACCATTGAAGATTATTTTGCACAATCCTTCCTGAACAGTAATTTCTGGTTTTTCTGGCGTTCTATGTTTGCCTTTGAAAACTGGCACAGCTTGCTTGAACTGAAATTGTATATGCACAGATTCCTTCACGCTATTGACGGAATGAAAGACTTCTCATGTCTGGTTTTTCCTAAATATAACCAATATGACACCTACGTAACCCCACTGAAAAACTTCCTGGTTGAAAAAGGAGTACAGATCCAGTTTAATGTTCTGGTAAAAGACCTTGATATTCATATCAACACCGAAGGAAAAACAGTAGAAGGAATTATTACTGAACAAAATGGAGAGGAAGTAAGAATACCAATCGGAAAAGATGATTATGTTATCGTAACAACCGGATCTATGACAGAAAGTACTTTCTACGGTGACAACAACACCGTTCCTGAAATCACGATAGATAACAGCAGTGCTGGACAAAGCGCCGGATGGAAACTGTGGAAAAATCTTGCTGCAAAATCTGAAGTATTCGGAAAACCAGAGAAATTCTGTAGCCACATCGAAAAATCTTCATGGGAATCTGCCACATTAACATGTCGTCCTTCTGCTTTCACTGAGAAACTAAAAGAGATGTGTGTGAATGATCCTTATTCTGGAAGAACCGCTACGGGAGGTATTATTACCATTACAGACTCCAATTGGGTGATGAGCTTTACCTGCAACAGACAGCCGCACTTCCCTACTCAGCCGGATGATATCCTTGTAGTATGGGTATACGCTTTGCTAATGGATAAAGAAGGTAATTACATCAAAAAAACAATGCCTCAATGTACCGGAAACGAAATTCTTGCCGAGCTTTGTTATCATCTTGGAATGACGGACCAACTGGATAATGTTATAGAAAATACAATTGTACGTACCGCCTTCATGCCATACATCACTTCCATGTTTATGCCAAGAGCGCAGGGAGACCGTCCTAGAGTGGTTCCTGAAGGATGTACCAACTTAGGTCTTGTAGGACAGTTTGTAGAGACCAATAATGACGTTGTATTCACGATGGAAAGTTCTGTGAGAACAGCAAGAATAGCTGTTTACAATCTTCTTAACCTCAACAAACAAGTTCCGGATATCAATCCTTTACAATATGATATCCGACATTTATTAAAAGCGACCCAGGCTCTTAATGACTACAAACCCTTCTTAGGAGAAGGAATATTAAGAAAAGTATTGAAAGGAACTTATTTTGAACATATCCTGGTAAACCGTCCGGAAGAAAAAGAAGAACACGAATCTTTCTTGAGCAGATTTCAGGAATGGGTAAAAGGAGTAAAAGACTAAAAATATTAGTTCACAAAACAATGGTTTTTAAAGTAGTGCATACTTTATTCTTAACGCAAAGATTTAGAATTATAATAATTTATTAGAGGAAGCAAAGAAGAGAATCAACAAGTTGATTTGATGAAGCGTATAGCTTTGCGAAGCAGATTTCTCTGCCTTTGCCCTCTTGAAATAATGATAAGTTTTTATAAATCTTTGCGTTAAAAAAATAAATAATGAGTTTAAAAAATAAACCTCATGGATTTTAAAAATATCCTAATCCACCATACCGTGACAAAGACTTTTTAAAATAGAATCTTAAGCTTCAGATTTTAAACTATTAAAATAAAAAGCAGGACTTGTTGAGAGTCTTGCTTTTATTTTTTCCAATATTAAGATTAATTCTGGCTTATAAAGCTGTCTGTTGAAAAACGCAAAGGCGCAAGGTTATCTTTCCCGAAGCGTTTTTAAGTCGCAAGGATTTTATCTCCGATAAAATTGAACACCGTTAATTCCTTAAGCTAAGAATATTGATTGATTAAGTAGTACACTTGCTGGAAATTTTCGATTTTCTTGTGCCTTAAAAATATTCACAATGCATGAACTTCTTAGCGCCTTTGCGTTACTCAACAAAAATAAAAAAGCAGGACTCCCAACAAGTCCTGCTTTTATATATTAAGTATCCTGAAAATTATTCAGGCTTATAAGAATCTTTCAGCGTTACTGTACGGTTAAATACGAATGTATCCTCTGTAGAATCCTGATCTTTTGTAAAATATCCAATTCTTTGGAACTGTAATGGTTCTCCTATCGCAACTTCTTTAAGGCTTGGCTCAGCAAAACCTTTCGCTGTAGTTACAGATTCAGGGTTGATGAAGTTTAAGAAGTCAACATCTTTCTCTGCATCAGGCTGTTCCACGGTAAACAGATGATTGTAGCTTCTTACTTCTACAGGAATAGCATGTTTTGCAGATACCCAGTGTAGAGTACCTTTTACTTTTCTTAAACTCTCCTCTGTTCCACTTCCAGATTTACTCTTCTCATCATAAGAAGCGTAGATGGTTGTGATCTCTCCATTCTCATCCTTCTCTACTCTTTCAGCTTTGATGATGTAAGCAGATTTCAAACGAACTTCTCCACCTAATTTAAGTCTGAAGAATTTATTGTTAGCTTCCTCTTTGAAGTCTTCACGCTCGATATACAGTTCTCTTGAGAAAGGAACTTCTCTTGTTCCTGCATTTTCCTGCTCAGGATTATTTTCAGTATCCAACCATTCTTCCTTGTCTTCAGGATAGTTTTCGATCACTAATTTTACCGGATCTACAACTGCCATCACACGCTTAGCTACCTTATTCAGGTCTTCACGTACACAGAAGTCTAGCAACTGAATTTCGATTAGGTTTTCTCTTTTCGCCACCCCTACTTTATCAATAAAGTTTCTGATAGAAGTCGGAGTATATCCTTTTCTTCTCATTCCTGAAATGGTAGGCATTCTAGGATCATCCCATCCGGTTACAGCTCCTTCAGCCACCAATCTCTGCAGCTTTCTTTTGGAAGTAATCATATAGGAAACATTCATTCTCGCAAATTCTCTCTGCTTGTTTTTAACCCTTCCTTCTTCATACACCTGATCTAAATACCAGTTGTACAAAGGTCTGTGGTTTTCAAACTCCAAAGAACACAGCGAGTGTGAAATTTGTTCGATATAATCGGATTCACCATGAGCCCAGTCGTACATTGGATAGATTTTCCATGCAGTACCTGTTCTGTGGTGAGGTTTGTTCAAAATTCTGTACATAACAGGGTCACGCATATTCATGTTTGGCGAAACCATGTCGATTTTTGCACGAAGAGACATCGAACCACTTTCAAATTCACCGTTTTTCATCCTTTCGAATAAATCTAACGATTCTTCAACAGGACGGTTTCTGTATGGAGATTCAACTCCCGGTTCTGCAGGATTTTTTCTTTGTTCTGTAATGACTTCAGACGCTTGCTCATCTACGTAAGCTTTTTCTTCTTTAATTAACTGAACTGCCCAATCGTAAAGCTGCTGGAAGTAATCGGATGCGTACAAAACTTTATCCCATTTGAAACCTAACCATTCTACGTCTTTCATGATAGAATCTACGAATTCCTGTTCTTCTTTTTCAGGATTCGTATCGTCGAAACGAAGGTTTACGGGAGCATTGTATTTTTCGCCCAGCCCAAAGTTGATGCAGATTGCTTTTGTGTGCCCTACATGCAGGTAACCATTTGGTTCAGGCGGAAAACGGAAACGGATTTGATCTTTATTCAAACCGTTTGCCAGATCATCTTCAATAATTTGCTCAATAAAATTGAGGGATTTTTTTTCTTCTTCCATTAAGGTAGCTTTTATTTTTTAGCAAAAAAAGTTTCACAAAGTTACGGAAAAATAAGCGTTTGTAAAAGTGATAATTTAAAAGCCTTATCGCTTGTAATTCAATATTTTTCACTAATTTCGGGAAAGCTAAAACCATTTTAACCCATTCACCATCATGGCCGTTTATATCTTAAGCAACCGGAAAATCATCCGGCATAAAGGCGAAAAAGTGGACTCTTTTTCTAATGATGAATACTCAATTCCCAATTTCAGGATTGCGAAATGTGATTTTGAAAACTATAAGGAACCCACTGCACAAGCCAAAAAAAAGAAAGATTACACCAACAGGAATATTGTAAACTACAAACTGTTCTCCGAACCCGAAAAACAAGGGTATCAAGACGTTTTAGATGTTCTGTTGAGCGAGAAAGGAGTTAAAACTTCGCCTCTTACAGCCAATAATCTGGGCGGAACTCAGAGAATGTTCTATGAGCTTTATAAAAATATGTCTTCCACAAAAGAAAGGAGTGATGTATTGATATTCATCCATGGTTATTTGTATGATTTTGATGATGAATTAAAAGCTATTCTAGACCTTAAGAAAATATTCATTGATAATCCGGCATCGCCTGTAGAACATATTTTATTTGTAAGCTGGCCTGCCTCAGGGAGTATTATCCCGTTAAGTTATTTTGATGACAAGGCATCCAGTATCAATTCCGGAGCGTCACTGATGAGGATGTTTTATTTCTATACCCAGTTTTTAAAGGATATTTTTTCAAACCGGGATCTTGTACCCTGCAACCAAAGAATTCATATCATGACCCATTCTTTGGGAAACAGAGTCCTTCAAAGCATGCTGTATAGTCTTAAGCGTGAAAATATACTTCGTGTCATAGATCAGGTTCTGCTGTTGAATGCAGATGTGACCTATAAAGTATTTGAAGATTCTGAAGATTCTTTTAATAAACTGCCCTTATTAGCCAACCGAATTTCGATTTATCTCAACAGACAGGATGCCGTTTTGGGGATTTCTCAGTTCACCAAGAATATTCTGACACCAAGACTGGGTAAAAACGGACCGAGTGACATTGACCGTTATAAAGATACTGTTTCTATTATTGATTGTACGTTTGTGAAAGATGACCTTCTAAATAGCTTTAAATATGAAGTAGGACATCATTGGGGATATCTCTCAAGCTCACAGGTACAGAATGATATCATTCAGAATCTGAACGGAATAGACAGAAACCTTATTACCAACAGAACAAAGAATAACGAAAACATTTTCACAATTATTTCTTAACAAATAATTAAAATAAACCATAAAAAATGAACTCTGCGTTAAAATTAATTCAATACTATAGTATGGCATAGAGATTGCCAATTCAAACTGTAGGGAATTACAATTTTTTATTATGGAACAGATTAAAAAAAGGTTTTCTTATATTTTAAACTATATAAAGAAGGCCATCTTCGTAAAAGATGTGATTTAACTGAATATCAACCTTTAAAAATTAACTATCCGATTAAAAAACTACTTTAGCCCTTAAACAGAACTGAAAAATTAATTACACTTCCTACACATCTAATGCAGGAATGTATTTTCATTTTTAGTATCTGGATTCTTTCTCTACCTATTCATATTGTCATTTAACACCTATGTAATAATTTTCGCCACATTGTTAAATATAGCTAAATAATTCCCCACATGTTGTATAATTGAAAAAAGTTTTCGACATTTGATTATCAATCAAATAAAATATTAAACATGAAAAATCTAAAAAAAATCAAAAGAGGAGAATTAAAGACGATCAAAGGAGGAAGACCCCCTCTGGGATGCAACAGCTGGAACCCAAGTGCCATGTGCTGTAGATCATGGGCCCCTGACTACTGTGGTCAGGCCACATGCGCGAATTCGCCTGCCCCATCATGCTAATTAACTTTTCTCAGTTATGTTTTGAACCATAGCAACTCATTTCTGAGTTCCAGATCGGATTCAAAATTATTGACAAATAAAGCTCCAGTGCCCAAACCTTGAGGCATTGGACTTTTTTTTGTAAATGTATATTGAGCGATAGCATTCAAGCCAATATTACTTTCCAAAGCTGAAGTAATCCACCAGTCTATATTCTGATCTTCAGCAAGAGAAATCCATTCATCTGAACCGGAAAATCCTCCTACCAATGCTGGCTTCAGAATGATATATTGGGGTTGAATTTTTTCTAAAAGCTTTTTCTTTTCTTCAAGATCAATAATCCCTATCAACTCTTCATCCAATGCAATTGGAGTGGGTGTGTTGGCACACAACTCTGCCATATCATTCCAGTTTCCGGCTTTGATAGGCTGCTCAATGGAATGAATGTGAAGATCTGCAAGCTGCTGCAAAACGATAACAGCTTCGTCTTTACTGAATCCTCCGTTGGCATCTACACGAAGCTCCAGCTGGTCTTTGGAGAATTTTTCTCTTAATTTCTGAAGAATAACATGTTCTGATTTCCAATCGACCCCGATTTTCAATTTAATACAATGAAATCCTTTTTCCAATTTATCCTGAATCTGTTCTTCCATATATCCTACCTCTCCCATCCATATCAGACCGTTGATGGTGATAGCAGATTGTCCTTCGGTAAATTCACTTGGAAAATAGAGGCTGCCGCCATATTTAAGATTCAGAACAGCCTGTTCATAACCAAACCAGATAGACGGAAACTCCTTCAGCTCTTCTTTCAAAAAAGATGGGTCCTGATCAATATTTTCGCAGAGCCACTTTAATTTTTCTTCATAGTCAGGTCTGTCATCGAAGCTCAAGCCTCTGAAAACCGCGCACTCACCTACTCCTTTTCTTCCGTCTTTTGAAATAGTCAGGATAAAGGTTTCCTTATCAAGCAAAACGCCGCGAGATGTTCCACTCGGGCGTTTAAACTGTAATAAATATTTTAAATAAGTTGCTTCCATTTATTTTACGCTGTCGATACGCATAAATTCTTCTGCTTTCTCTACCATTTCTATACTTCCACAGAAGAACGGAATTCTCTGGTGAAGTTCTGTAGGCTCTATTTCAAGAATTCTTCTGAATCCGTCTGTTGCTTTTCCTCCTGCCTGTTCTGCAAGGAATGCCATTGGATTACATTCGTATAACAATCTTAATTTACCATTTGGAGCCTGTGAATAAGAAGGATAGATATAAATTCCTCCTTTCAGCATGTTTCTATGGAAGTCTGCGACCAAAGAACCGATGTATCTTGATGTATAAGGACGATCTCCTTCTTCCATCTGGCAGTACTTAAGGTAATTTTTTACTCCCTGAGGAAATTTGATATAATTTCCTTCGTTGATAGAATAGATTTTACCCGTTCTTGGGAAAGTCATATTAGGATGGGAAAGATAATAAGTTCCCAAAGAAGGATCCAGCGTAAATCCGTTCACTCCGTTTCCGGTAGTATAAACAATCATTGTAGAAGAACCGTAAATAACGTATCCTGCAGCAATCTGATTGATTCCTTTTTGTAAAAAGTCTTCTAACTGTACGGGAGTTCCAGGTTCTGTAACTCTTCTGTAAATAGAAAAAATAGTTCCTACAGAAACATTGACATCAATATTGGAAGATCCGTCCAATGGATCGATAAGTACTACATATTTACTTAAATGGCCGTTTTCTCCACATTTAATATCAATAAAATCATCATTTTCTTCAGAAGCAATACCACAAACAACCTCTCTTTGAGACAAAGCCGTAATAAAAATTTCATTAGCGATCACATCCAATTTCTGCTGTTCTTCACCCTGAATATTCTGGTTTCCGGCAGCTCCTGTTATATCTACAATTCCGGCTTTATTTACTTCTCTGTTTACCACTTTCGAAGCCAATCTTATGGCACTCAGAAGACGAGAGAATTCACCTGTAGAATACTGAAAATCGTCCTGCTTATCTATAAGAAATTCTCCTAAAGTCTGTAATGGTTGATTTGACATATTTTTCTTTTTACGTTTTGCCCAAATTTCGGAAAATTTATCGCATTAAGGAAATTTAATTACAAAAGAGATTACCCACTGTATTTCAACACAATACAACCCAAACACAACATAATATGAAGCAGTTACAAAAAATAACGTCCCCGAATTTGTTATTCCAGACCTATGAAAAAAGCAGATTATTTCAACAATTATTGATTTTAAGCAAATCTTAATTCTATCATTCCGCTAGGCTATTTCATATCTCGTTGTAAATTTATAATTTTGACGTCCGTAAAAAACTCATGTAATTTTTTATCTAACAATTTTATTTTTAACAATTTAATGAAAATTTTCAAGTTTGGTGGAGCATCAGTAAAAGATGCTGAAAGTGTGAAAAACGTGTCTATGGTTCTAAAAAGCCAGGGATTTGCCAAATGCTTGCTGGTAATTTCAGCAATGGGCAAGACGACGAATGAATTGGAAAAAGTTGTAGAACTTTATTTCAAAAAGGATAACTATCAAACCGAGATTGAGAAGATAAAACGAAAACACATTGAGATTGCGGAAGGACTTTTCCCTGAAAATCATGCGGTTTTCGCTGAAATCAATCTCTTTTTTGATGATATTGATTCTTTTTTAAGAAGAAATAAATCTCCTAACTACAGCTTCGTATACGATCAGGTGGTAAGCTGTGGAGAAATGATTTCTACTAAAATATTGAGCGAATACCTGAATGAGATCCAGTTTACCAATCAATGGTTAGATGCCAGAGATTATATTAAAACGGATAATTCATACAGAGAGGGTACCGTAGACTGGACAAGAACTGAAGAATTTATCTCCAATCTTAATCCTGAAATCTGCTATGTAACCCAGGGATTCATAGGTTCCGACGACAACAATTTTACGGTGACGTTAGGAAGAGAGGGATCTGACTACTCTGCGGCTATCTTTGCTTACTGCTTAAATGCTGAAGCAATGACTATCTGGAAAGATGTACCGGGAGTAATGACCGGAGATCCAAGAAAATTCAATGATGTAACTCTTCTTTCTAATATCTCTTATGAAGAGGCTATTGAAATGGCTTATTACGGAGCAAGTGTTATTCACCCGAAAACATTACAGCCCCTACAGCAAAAAAGTATTCCTTTTTACGTAAAATCTTTCGTAGATCCCACTAAAGAAGGAACAAAAGTAGGTGCTTCCGAGAAAAACCAAAACGAAGAATCTTATATTTTAAAAGAAAATCAGGATCTTTTGAAAATCTCTACCAGAGACTTTTCTTTTATTGCAGAAGATCATATGAGCTTAATTTTTGGATATTTATCTAAATATAAGATCAAAGTTTCCCTGATGCAGAATACTGCAATCTCCCTGGCGCTATGCCTTGAAGATAAGTTTAATCAAATTGAAGAACTTGAAGAAGAGCTTCAAAAAATTTTTAAAACCGAAACAATTAAAAATGTATCTTTATTCACAGTAAGAAATGCGAAGATGGATCACATTGATAAATTTTACCATGAAAAAAATGTATTATTGGAACAAATTTCCAAGAATACTCTTCAAATGGTAACACAATAATATTAATTGCGACTAAACACACATGAGTTTAATTTCGAAAAACGATCTGATCAAAGCTTCCGGCTTAAATAAAATTGGGTTTCTAAAGAACCCAGTAGCATCTGCTGTGATGAGCATTGCTAAAATAAACGAAGTAAATAAATTATACGACAAATTAAAAGACAAGGAAGGCAAAGACTTTTTCGACTCATTTGTAAGAGAAAGAAACCTAAGCTATGTAGCTTTTGAAGAAGACTTGGCAAAGATTCCCAAAACGGGACCATTTATACTGGTTTCCAATCATCCGCTGGGTGCTATTGACGGGATTCTGATGTGCAAAGTCTTATCTGAGGTTCGTCCGGATTTTAAGGTGATGGGAAATTTCCTTTTGGAAAAGATCAAACCTATGGAACCGTATGTAATCGCAGTAAACCCTTTTGAAGGTAGAAAAGAAGCTTACAGTAGCTCTTCAGGAATGCGTGAAACTCTCAAGCATTTGCAAAGCGGAGGCTGTGTAGGTATTTTTCCGGCGGGAGAAGTTTCCAACAAAAATAATCCTTACGGAGAAATTTTAGATAAAGAATGGGAAAAAACGGCACTTAAGCTCATAAGAATGGCTAAAGTGCCGGTAGTTCCTATGTATTTCCATGCTAAGAACAGCCGACTTTTTTATCAGGTGGCTAAGCTTCATCCGAATTTGCAGACCCTGATGCTTCCTGCTGAAATGATGAATGATAGAGAAAAACCTATCAGAATCAGAATCGGGCGACAGATCACTGTAAAGGCCATGGACGAAATGGAAACGATTGAGGAATTGGGAGAGTTTCTGAAACGTAAGGTGTACATGATGAAATCTTACTACGAAAAGAGAAAATCCCTTGCTCAAAGCATCAATCTTCAGAATTTATCCGTGAAGTTTCCTTTGTTGAAGGAAGAAAATATCGTTCAGAATATTATTGATGAGACTCCTGTGGAAGATATCATAAAAGATGTTGATAAGCTGAGAGGAACTGATAAAATGTTGTTCAGTAACGGAAATTATGAGATCTACTTCACGACATACGAAGAAATTCCTTCTATTATGAGGGAAATCGGACGTCAGAGAGAGCTTACTTTCCGTGCGGTAGGTGAAGGAAGTAACCTTCCGTTTGACCTTGATGAATATGACAAACATTACCACCACTTATTCCTTTGGGACAATGGTGAGAAAAAACTGGCTGGTGCTTATAGAATGGCACTCGGTAGAGAGGTAATGAAAAAATATGGCATCAAAGGCTTCTATACAAGCTCTTTATTTGAGTTTGAGCAGGACATTCATCCTTTCTTCAAAAAGGTGATTGAAATGGGCCGTGCCTATATCTGCCAGGAGTATCAGCAGAAACCACTTCCTCTTTTCCTTTTATGGAGAGGAATTGTACATGTATGTCTGAGAAATCCTGATCATAAGTTCCTGATGGGTGGTGTGAGTATCTCCAATAAGTTCTCGGAGTTCTCAAAATCTCTGATGATCGAATTTATGCGTTCCAATTATTTTGATTCTGCAGTAGCTCAATATATCACTCCAAGGAATGAATATAAAGTAAAGCTTCGTGACAGGGACAAAAACATTTTCTTTGAGGAAATGGAATCTGACCTTAATAAGCTTGACAAGATTATTGATGACCTTGAACCGGAATTGAGACTTCCTGTTTTGATCAAGAAATACATCAAACAAAATGCTAAAGTAATTGCTTTCAACGTTGACCCTAATTTCAATGATGCCATCGACGGATTGATGTATATCCGAATCAGTGATCTTCCAGAAAACACGATAAAACCAGTATTGGAAGAGATGAGCGAACAGATCAGAAAGGAGCAGGAAAATAATCCAGCTGATAATCAGTAAGTTTTTAATTTTATTCAAAAAAAGTACGATGACTACTTGCTTTGTATACTAAAACTTACTACTTTTGCATCACTTTAAAACAACGAAGTAAGTCAAACAAAAATATAATGGTTTCTTAGCTCAGTTGGTAGAGCAATGGATTGAAAATCCATGTGTCCCTGGTTCGATTCCTGGAGAAACCACTTTAAAACCTCTAATTCATTTTAGAGGTTTTTTTGTTTTTTACAAGCAACACTTTTTCTCATATTTAATGCTTCCACACTAAAATTTGTATACTCAGCAAATTTTCCCACCCCACCCACTGTCAAAGCAGACCTATTCAAAATTTGAACATCTTGACTAGTGGGTTCAAAACAAAATATCGTATTTATATGGAAATTGAAGGGGTTATAACCAACCAATAAAAGAGGCCTATTATTTCAAATATGATTACACAAAATTGTAATTGTGAACAGTGAACAACATCAGTAACGCTTTCCCGGAAAGCGTATAAGTTAAAAATTTTCTCTCTTTAAATTCATTTGAATAGTATCCTTGTAAAAAATCATCTTCCATTGCATTGAATTATTTCTAAAATTGTTAATCTGAACAGGAATTGTATCAGGTTTACTCGGATTCTTTTCGTAAGATATAACCTTAAAATTCTGTTTTTTATCATCGTAATGATATTTCATAAATATTGAAGTACTATCCACATACATAAATGGATTTGGGCAATAATACATTTTTCCTCTTTCTTCAATATAAATTATTTTCCAAGCCAAAGTATCTTGTTGCCATTCATTGTCTTTAACCAATTTTCCATTACGTGACATAGACGTGACTTTCCATTTTCCAAAATATTTTTTTGAAAGGTGAACGTCATAATTATAGTAGATAACAAACAATAAAGGAATTAGAATACATAACACACGAGCGATTGAGCGTGAAAAATTATTACCAATTGATGGTAGTCTATTTTTGTATTGATTAAAGAAGTTTATTATATTAACTTTTTGCTGTAAAAACAGATTAACTAAGCCTAATGTTATTAGGATTGATGTAAATAATGTAATTGGTCCGATATTATAAAAAACATTAATCAAAACAATGTTCAGCATTACAGGTAAAAGTATTGTAATCCCTAATAAGGTTGTGCGTTTGAATAACAAAAGAATACTACCAATGATTTGAAAAAACGCCACAATTACAGCAAGCCCGTAAGAAAATCCATAGTATTTCCAGGTTAACTCCGGACCCGTTAATGCACCTGATAAAGAATCATTTATGTGATATGAATAATTAAAATTAACTTCAAATATTTTTTGAAAGCCAAAATCTAATAGTAGAAATGCAATCCAATAGCGCAACAATGTTGAAAGCCAAGAAATATATTTTATAGAATTAAAAGTTCCATTATTTTCTTTTTTGTGCCAATAAAAAGAAAAACCAATTGAGAATAGTATAGCTAATCCTAATGTGAAAAATCCGGCAGGGAGTATAAACTGTGAAATTTTATAGGGTAAAAGAGGTGAAATTATAAAAAGAGCAGTATTTACAGTACCAACAATTGCTAAAAAAGATAATGAAAATTTCGAAAACCATTTTGTATTATTTATTACTTCGGTTGAGTTCATAGTTTTTTTAATTAATATTTTTCGGTTTTGGTTTATACAAAATGAAGCTTAACATTATTCTTTTCGAAACAAAAAATATAAGAATTTCGTAAAAAAAATACTAAATCCGTATTTCGTTAAACTTGTCGCTAATATAATTATTTATTTATGATCTAGATACTTAATAAAAAATGGTCATGATTAGCTTTGCAAGGGTCTGCAAATAAATCTTTTCGTGATTTAATTTTTTCTGTTTGCGATATCTCAAAAAAAATATAAAAACAATTCTATTTAGCATGAAAAACAAAAAAATTAATCAAAACTATGGGAATTAATTTGTTATTTGACAGGTAAGACTTAATTTAGTACGGCAAACCAATTACAAATATCATTATGAGAGTAAAATTATTAGCCGATACTTTTCTGGGTATCGCTGCTCTTCTTGTTTTTCAATCATGTGCAGAAAACACGATGGCAACAGAGGACACCGCTGCAACACAAAAAAACATCTCCGCTTTAAAGAAAGCAGCCTCCTTCAGTGTGCCGGTTGCCGGGAATTCTTTTTTAACAGTAAAACCTTCGGGAGCCAACGAGGTTATTACTTCAAGTAACTTAGGTAACTGGACGAACTCCAATAGTGTAATCAGCACCTATTTCAGAGTGAGTAATGCGGGAACATTAAACATTGGATTAAAAGCCTCTGTTCCTTCGGGTACAAGTGTTGTAAAAGTAACTGTAGGCAGCACATCCAAGAATGTTACTTTAACGGGATCTACGTATAAGGAGTATACCGTTGGAGATTTTACCGTTTCCACTCCTGGTTATGTAAAAGTTGATCTTCAGGGTGTTTCTAAAACCGGTGGTTATTTTGCAGATGTTACAGATGTTACTTTCGGTGGAGCAGCCTCTACAGGAACTAATGTGTACAGTAATGATCCTTCTTACTATTATTGGGCGCGCAGAGGGCCTTCCTGCCACCTGAATTATACAATTCCAACCACTAGTAATGTTAGCTATTATTACAACGAAGTAACAGTTCCTGCGGGAGAAGATAAGATTGGCTCTTATTTTATGGCCAATGGCTTTAGTGCGGGCTATTTTGGAATGCAGGTGAACTCCGCTACAGAAAGAAGAATTTTATTCTCTGTATGGAGCCCTTTTGATACGGATGATCCCAATAACATTCCTCCTGATCATAAAATTGTTCTGAACAGAGCTGGTTCCGGAGTAACGATCGGAGAATTTGGCAATGAGGGTTCTGGCGGACAAAGCTATTATAAATACAACTGGAGCGCAGGACAAACCTATAAATTCTTATTAAAAGGTGAACCTGATGGAACTGGAAAAACAGATTTTACAGCTTGGTTTTTATCACCGGATGCTACAACATGGAAACTGATCGCCAGCTGGAAGAGACCTCAAACCAGTACTTATCTTAAAAGCTTCTACAGTTTCGTTGAAAATTTTAATCCTGAAAATGGATATCAGGGCAGAAAGGCAGAGTTTAAAAATCAATGGGCAAGAACTTCAGATGGTAACTGGGTATCTATTTCCGGAGCAAAGTTCAGTGTAGATAACACTTATAATGCACAACAAAGAATAGACGCAATGGGAGGAACAATCGGTAATTCTTTCTTTTTGCAAAATGGAGGATTCTTTAATACAACTGTTGCTCCCGGCTCACAGTTTTCCGTTACTGCACCTACGCAGGCTCCGAACATCAATTTCACAACCCTCCCCTAACATTATAATCTAAAAAAAATCGGCCAGTTCCTTATCACAAAATAAGAACTGGCTTTTTTATTATGTACATTTTCAATTTTAATTACATAGTATAACTGCTGTAAACAACGAAATACATGCAATACTCCCATTAACTTGTTAGCTTAGTGAATGGGATAAATTTATCTTTCAGAAGTACAATTTTTTACAGAGACAGCACCGATAAAAATGCTTCAGCTAAAAATACAGGGAACCATACGACTGCCGGGACTGATAGAAAATTCCTTACTGAGTTTCACCCTTAAAAATACATCCGCAATAAACAGTTAAAAATAATTTTCTAAAAAAATAAAAAAAGCAAAGCATATCAAAACACTGATGAACAGAACATTGAATACAAAAACCAGCTCTAACAGCAGATTTATTCAAAAAAATATAACAAAATACTTGCGCGGTATTACAAAATGTTATACTTTTGCATCACTTTAAAACAACGAAGTAATAAACAAAAACATAAATGGTTTCTTAGCTCAGTTGGTAGAGCAATGGATTGAAAATCCATGTGTCCCTGGTTCGATTCCTGGAGAAACCACTTTAAAACCTCTAATTTATTTTAGAGGTTTTTTTGTTATTATATTTCTGGGAATATTCTTAAGAAGCGGAATTTAAAGCAAAGATTTAAAATATCTAAATTAAATTTTGAGGGAGCAAAGCAGGGAATCAACTTCATTGATTCTTTTTAAGCGTAAGCATAATCATAGGGCTTCATAAGCGACTTATCGTTTTCTTAGCACACTTACCAATATGACGATTGAAGATTAACTTTGCGGTTATATAATGATACAGATTCAAATAAGTCTAATCAACTGTTCAACCAGTTCAGGCATTCAGCAATTTGCATTTTACTGATAAAAACTTCAGCATTCACTTCCGGTTCCGGAGAAAGTCTAAGTTCTACTTTCTGACTGGAATGTTTGATAATTTCAGAAACGGCTTCTTTATTAATGATAAACTTACGGTTTATTTTAAAGAAAATATCAGGATTCAACTTCTGAATAATATCTTTGATGGTATCATCGTAAATATAGGTCTGATGATCTTTTGTGGTAAGGAAAAGATATTTCCCCGATGCAAAAAAATAAGCGGTATTATGCTCGTCTATTGACTTAAGCTTATTTCCTTCTCTCACCATAAAACGCTTCATCATCTCATCTTCTGTCTGACGTAATGAAGAAATGGACCTAAGCACAGGCTCAGGGTCAAAATTGTTTCTTATGGAGATGAATTTATGTAAAGCTTTATGCAGATCTTCTTCCTCAAAAGGTTTCAGAAGATAATCGATTGTAAAATGCCTGAAGACTCTCATGGCATATTCGTCAAACGCAGTAATGAAAATAATAGGGGTAAAAAGCTCTACATGTTCGAAAATTTCCAGGCTCATCCCGTCACCAAGATGAATATCCATAAAGATAAGATCGACAGAATTTTTCTCAAAAAAATCAATTGCCTGTTTTTTGGAACGAAGAATAACAGTCTCCGTAACAGGGACTATGCTCTGTGTATCCAAAAGATTTTTCAGATAATTCACAGCCAGCAGCTCATCTTCTATAATGGCAATTTTCATAACGGTGCAAAAGTACAAAAAAACCGCTAAAACAATTAAGTTCAAGCGATTTCCTCTGTATTGAATTTGATATGAAGTCCTATAAATTGGGGTTATTCTTCTTCGCACTCATCGGATATTCAATGGTATATCTCGGATCATTCTGCTGAAGAATATATTCTTTGCCACTTATTGTATGGCTTATTTTTTTCTGATTTGCTCTTCTTAAGTCAAACCATCTTTGTCCTTCCAAAGCAAATTCTCTGAATCTTTCATCCATGATAAAGTTCATGAATGCTGTAGAATCCATTGAAGACACTGTATTTTGTACTGAAGTATACCCGTCCGGAGTATATCTGTTTTTCAACACTTTCAGAAGTGTTTCTTTAGCTTCAGTCAGTTTGTTCAGCTTTAATAATGCTTCAGATTTTATAAAGTACTGCTCTGCTGTTCTGAAGGATACTTTGAATTCTAAGCTTCCTCCTTTAATGACTTTATACTTACTTCCATTTTTTTCAAAATACATGCCAAACCTTTTATCTGCGGTAGTATTGTATGAAGAAATTAATTCCGGAGATGCAAAAGATAAGTTCTTTATAGAGTTATCCCAGGTATTGTCCAACGCCATGATAGATTCCGGGGAAGCATAATGGTTAGGTGGAGTACTTGCTGTATTCAAATTGCTCAAATCTCCTTTTACTGCTAATACCTGATCTGCATAGTTTACCGCTTTATTCCAGTCTCCTTCATAGAGAGCTGTTCTTGCTTCAAAAGCCAGCAATACTGTCTTTGAGAATCTGTAGCTTGTTCCTAATGCCTGCTTCTGCTCCACCATCAGATCTTCTGCTTTTTTAAGGTCTGAATGAACCTGATTGTATACTTCCTGCACGGAAGATGGCTTCAATACCTCCTCAAGATCAATTTCAAGATTGATTGGAACTCCTCTGTCTGTAGAAGCTGTAGCACTGTTGTATGGTTTCCCATATAAATTCACCATATCAAAATACAGGTAAGCACGAAGCGCATATGCTTCTGCTAGAATCTGATTCCTTTCCGGAGAATCCTGCATTGTTTTACTTCCTTCGTTGATAATTTGATTCAGGTAGAAATTCACGTTATAAAAGCTTAACCAAGGAAGCTCCGCAGAGTTAGAGTCATAATTCGAATCCTTCCACATCGCAATTTCACGATAAGAAATAAAATCTACTCCATTGTCATCAATACTTGTCTCATCGGTACGAAGGGCTACCAGCGATTTGTGAACAGGATATTTTGAATAGGCTGATGTAAGTACTTTTCGGTAGTCTTCAGCGGTAACAGGAATAACCTTTCCTTCCGGCTGAATATCTAAAAACCTATCACATCCGATACTGATAAAGCTGATTGCGGCAAGCGCTATGATTGTTGTAATTTTTCTCATTTTTCTCAAGTTTTAAAAAGAAACATTAAATCCTACAGTCACCGACTTGGTGATAGGCTGTGCATAAATATTACCATACGTTTCCGGATCGAAATATCCGCTATATCCATTACTGAATACAAACAGGTTACGCCCTTCAACGCTCAGTCTCAAACTGCTGATCCCCATAGGATTTGTAAACTCTTTAGGAAGTGTATACCCTAAACGGATGCTGCTGATTCTAATATAGCTGATCTCTTTTGCCCATACATCAAGCAGATTGTATGCGCTTGAGCGATTGCTGGCAAACCATTTATTCGCCATCCATCCGTCCGGGTTAGCATCCATATCAGGACTTGTAATTCCCGGAAGCGAGCCTCCTGCTTCATAGATATCTCTTGTATAGTTTCTTCCTCTATCCAGATCCATACCTCGGTAAGAAGGTGTTCTCATTACCGTCTGCTTCAGGTTGAATGTTGCAGAGATGGTAAGGTCAAAATCACTTATCTTAAATGTATTGATAATACCTCCGGTAAACTTCGGATCTCTATCTCCTACATAGGTAAACAGGCTTCTCAGCTCAGCGTTTGAAAGTTTCGTATCTACAAGCTGTCCTGGAAGAAAATCTGCATACACATCATATAATTTGAAGAACTCTGCTGCTGAAATCTTTTGGTCTCCTTTCCAGAATAATGGGTTTCCATGTTCATCCATTCCTGCCGTTTTCAAAGCAAAAACAGCATTCACAGGAAGACCTTCTCTTGAAGGAAGGAAAGAGTTGTCACGAGGCTGCTCGCTTAATACTCTACTCTTGTTATGTGCAAAGTTGATCGTAGTAGTCCATTTGAAATTATCATGATTGATGTTTCTGGTAGATATTGCCAATTCAAAACCTTTGTTGGTCAAGCTTCCCCAGTTCATCATCGTGTATTCAAACCCTGTTTCAAGAGGAGTTTCTCTCATACTGATCATATCTGTTCCTTTTCTGCTGTAAACATCAGCGGTAAGGCTAACACGGTTATTGAACAATCCTAAATCAAGACCAACGTTGGTGTTGGTCGTTTTTTCCCATCTCAATTTATCATTCGGTGGGCTGATCACATTGATGACTCCTTCTTTCATTCCCGGAAGAATCGTTGCATCATTGTATTCACCAATAAAGAATGGCGATGTATTTCTGTCGATATTTCCCTGAAGACCATAAGATGCTCTTAGTCTAAGGTTAGATACCGCAGAAACATTTTTCATGAAGTCTTCCTTCGTTACCAACCATGATCCTGAAAGGGCCCATATTGGAAGGTATTTATATTTTTTATTCACCCCGAACAGGTTCGTTCCATCATATCTCACACTTCCGAAGAATGTATATTTCTGATCGTAGGTGTAAGATGCCGTAGCAAACATAGAAGCATAAGCATTCTCTATAGGAGCTGCCTCACGGTATGTTTCATATCTTTTATCTGCCGCAAAACCTGAATTCGGGAAAACAATTGCCGTAGCTCTTCTGGTCTTTGGATCATACCCAAAAGCTCTTGTAATGGTCGTATTATCCTCTGTTTTACGGATTTCCGTTCCTGCCATCAAATCAATTTCATGTTTTGAGTTGATTTTCGTGCTGTACGCCGCCTGCAATTTCCAGTTGTACTGGAAGAAATCATTATCCCAGTTTTGTTTTACAGCACCAGCTGGTAGAAAGTAATTGTATTTACCGTCTTTGTAATAACGGGTATTTTCTCTCATTTTTCTGGTGAAGTAGGTATTCTCTGCAGCAAATTTCTCTGTTTTATTGGTATCATACTGAAGACCTAACTGAGAGGTAAATCTTAAACTTTTTGAAGCTTTATATTCTAAATCTAAAATCGCTTTCAAAGAGTTGTTTTTCAGTGAATAGTTTGTATTTTCTCTTTCTTCAAGGAAATTGAAAGGAACATAACGATCCTCATAACCATCCATATCTTTATCATAGTTGTAGCTTCCGTCTGCATTGAAAGGTTTCAGATAAGGATTGGCATTTCTTGAGTAATTAACAGGGTTTATTGAAGCATCAGCATCCGTTACAAAAGATGTACGTTCACTCTGCGTTCCAAAAATAGAGATTCCTGCATTTAACTTATCACTTAATTTATAATTGTTTTTTAAAGTCAGGTTGTAACGTTTAAAACCTGTACCGATAGTTGTTCCTTCTTCATCATAGTATCCCAGAGAGAAATAGTAATCTGCACGATCACTTCCTCCTGAAACACTTAATCCATATTGTTTGTTGATGGCATTTCTGTACAACAGTTTGCCCCAGTCTGCATTATTGTTTCTTAAACCGTTAATTTGCTGGCGTGTGAATGAGTTCAACGCATCAAAACCCCCGTTTCTGAAAGCATCAAGCTGACTGTTCTGAGTCAGAATTCTCATCACTTCTCCTTTATCTGCGCGGTAAGTAAGGTCTGCACGCTTAGCAAGCATAAGCTCCAGATCTACTTTTTCAGAAGCGTTCATAAGATTAAGTTTGCCAAAATCAGGACGTGATGTAATGAAAGTATCTGCTGAGAAGTTCAGTTTCAGGCTTCCTTTCTTTCCTTTTTTGGTAGTAATGGAGATTACTCCGTTCGCTGCTCTTGCCCCATAAATCGCTGTTGCTGCTGCATCTTTAAGGATGGTAATATCTTCAATATCGTTAGGGTTCAGCCCTGCAATAGAGAAGTTCTGAAGCTGGTCAATATTATCTTTATCGGTAAAATTCGGAACATCATTTCCTTCTAACGGAAGACCGTCAATTACCCATAGCGGATCCTGAGGACCAGAAAGAGAAGCTGTACCTCTGATTCTGATCTTCGCAGGACTTCCCGGAGCCCCTGTTTCAGGAGTTACTGCCACACCCGCAATCTGCCCTGCCAGCATCTGGTCTACACTGGCAACACCAGCCTGGCTGATATTATCCATTTTTACGGTAGAAACCGCTGAGGTCTGCTTACGTTTTTCAATTTTCTGATATCCGGTGATAATAACTTCCTGGATCTTATTTTTATCGGTAACTTCAGAAGTCAGTCTTATTGTATAATTGGTCTGCCCCTCATTAAGTTGAATCACTCGGGATTCATAGCCCGGGTAGCTTACCAATACAGATTTTGTATCTTCAGGGATTTCCAATATAAATTTTCCGTCCTTATCAGTTACTGTACCTACTGATACACTTTCGATAATTCCTTCCAATTCTGTTTTTGAAGAGACAGATTGAGTCTCTATTTTTATAGATGCACCGGTAATGATATGAGAAGTATTTCCATCTTCTATTTTCCCGGTGATTGTTTTCTTTTGCTGGGCCATTACAATATTAGCAGCCAAAAGAGGTAAAAGTATTAGAGTTTTTTTCATAGCTGTTTATTTGTTTAAAGCCTCTTGAATACGAATAATTAAATCTGTGTAATGCGCTCTGGAAGCATCATCACCTCTGTATCTTGTTCTGTTCAGTAAGTCCAGAACCTTCTGAAGTTCTGCTCTTTTGTAAGTAGTGACTTCAGATACTCTTTTCATGGATGAATAATTGATATTCCTCAAACTATGGTCATCTTCATGGAAGTTGCAGATGGTTGGGATATTCAGTGTATCATCTACTTTCAATCCTTTCACAGCCGTTTTTTCAAATAGTTTGTTTACCGAAACGATCAGAGCATCCACATAATTTTTCTGAGTCATCTTCTCAAGCATCGTCAGGCTTCCTTTTTTATTGAAAATAGCTGTTCTTACCTGATCAAATAGGTTTTCAACCGTGTAGATCTCTTCTTTAGAACCAGAAACCTGATGTTTCAGTTCATTTTCAAGCAATCTCAACAATCGGTCATCCATCAACAGAGAGTAGATATTCGCGTACTGCGTTCCTCTTGCAAGGGTATACGGTGTCTGCTCGAATGGTCCCATGGGTGAATCTTTAACCGGGTACGTTTTTTCTGTAATCGGGTTGAAGAATAACCATTCCGGAAGGTTGATCGCATTTTTAATAAGATAATCAACGGCTCTTCTCTGTATTTCTGCAGGAACTGCTTCGTAAGCTTTCTTCTTGTTACCAAAAACAGTATTGTTCAGATAGATCCCTCCCACATTAGCCATCACATGACCTGTATACAGATCCCACTGTCCGATAACTCCGAGATACAATTTTCCAGCATCCGTATATTCTTTACCATCTTCATACGTCCACTTTAAAAGGTTATTGATGACAACTTTCAGGTTTTTTATTCCGTACTCGCTGGCTTTCATCGCATCATCTCCTAAATCTTCTGACTGCGAACGCGGATCGATGGTTTCAAGGTAGCTCTGCTGCTCACCATAGAAATACATCGGATCATTCTCGTGTTTTTCAATTAAGCCTTTCAACGCTTTTTTCTCAGCAAACTCATCCGGATACCAACGGTACCCCCAATCTATTGCATACTTATCGTAAACCCCAATTTTCGGGGTAATCGCCGTCACACCATCTTCCGGCTGTGCCACATAATTGTAACGTGCATAATCCATAATGGAAGGTGCCGTACCCCCCATTTTGTCTGTAAATTCTTTTGAACGAAGCGATTCTACAGGAAAAGCAAAAGAAGCTCCCATATTGTGCTTCAATCCGAAAGTGTGACCTACCTCATGAGATGAAACAAAACGGATGGCTTCACCCATATGTTCATCACTGAATTTATTTCCTCTTGCTTTCGGGTCGATAGGTCCTGTCTGAATTCTCATCCAGTCATGAAGAGAAGTCATTACATTATGCCACCAGATGATATCTGCTTCGATAATTTCACCACTTCTCGGATCTACTACAGAGGGTCCCATCGCATTTGACTTTGGCGAAGCGGCATAGGTAATCACAGAATATCTTACATCATCAATATCAAAATCTTCATCTTTTTCATCCGGCATTTTCGCAATCACTGCATTTTTGAATCCTGCTTGCTCAAACGCCGCCTGCCAGTCATGTACTCCGGCAATGATTTTCTCACGCCATTGTTTGGGTGTTGCCGGGTCTATATAATAAATAATAGGTTTCTTAGGCTCTACTAATTCTCCTCTCAGATATTTTTCTTTGTCTTCATCTTTGGGTTCAAGATTCCATTTGGTAATGAAAAACTTTTCGTCCATTTTCTGCTGATTGTCATTGAATGACCAATGTTTTTCGGAGAAAAATCCTACTCTTGAATCAGCTACTCTTGGTTTCATCGGTATTTTAGAAAGCAATACAAGATTTGTCGTAACACCAAGTGTTACCGGCAGATCTACCCCACCTTCATTCACAGAAGTTGACAATTGAGACTTCACGACAAGATTCTTGGGGAAAGTCTTCACTCCTTCTATGTAAGAAAGGCTTGATTTCACAGATCCTCCCAAACCTACATTCGCCAAAACATCATTAAAGCTCTTTTGATTTCCATCAAAAACTTTGTTGACTTTAATGGCTACAGCTGTAGAGTCACTGTTTTGTGCTTCAATATCAAAGACTTCAATTACAGATTCTGAAAAGTTGTCTTTCACAGATCTTGTAATGGCATCATTTTTTGGGGATGATACTTTAGGAACCACCGTTTTTACCCATACCTTTTTAGCTACAGGGTCACGGTGGAAAGAGATGACCTTATTTTCATAATTCATTCCTTTGTTCAATCCTGCCTCATTGACCTGCATTGGCACCTGAGAAAGTTTGTTCACCACCAAAAACTGACGTCCCATCAAACTGTCAGGAATTTCAAAATAAATATCCGTTTTTACCTGGATCGTATTAAAAAGTCCCTTTTTATAGGTTCCTTTTTTAATCAGGTCTTCAATTTTTTTTGTTTTCTTTGATGAGGAAGCTTCTGTTTTATCAGTTTTGTCTTTATTGATCTTCACAGTATCTTTTTTCTGTGCCATTGCCATTGGTGAGGCCACAGCAAGACCTAAATACAGTGCCAGTCTGTAATTCTTCATTAAAATAGTCCGATTCATTCCAAATAGTAAATATCTTAGTTTCAGCTAGCAAAGCTATAGGTATAGTGAATTATATAAATAATGTTAGGGAGTGAACGGTGATTATTCGGGAGTGAATGGATTTTTATTTTCACTTCATTAACGGTAAAAAACATATGAAATATTCACCATCTACAGAAATATGAAGAAGATTATTCTTAAAATACTCATAAACCTGATTCAAATAATCAATTCCGAATTTCTCTCCCTGCACCGGTTCAGTTTTTAGCTGCCAGGTGTTCTTTACTGTGATCCCATCTGTATCAACAATAATAGTAATTTCCAGAGGCTGATCTATCGTGGCAATATTATGCTTGATAGCGTTCTCAGTAACAATCTGCAGTGATAAATACGGAATCCGTTTTTCCAGGCTTTCAGGATCATTAATAATCATTTCAAACCTTATCTCTTCATCAAACCTGCTTTTCAGAAGTTCCATATACTGCTGTATAAATTTAATTTCCTGCGAAACCGGAACAATATTTTCTTTTGGAGGCACAATAAGATACCTGTAGATCTTCGAGAGATTCATGGTAAATTTCTGTGCATTCTCTTTATTGATCCCGATCAGCATATAAAGGGAATTCAGAGAGTTGAAAAGGAAATGCGGATTGATGTTATTTTTAAGCTGCTGAAGCTGATTGATCACTTCGGCTTTGTGCATCTTTTCGTTCTCTACCAACAATAAATTCTTTTCAGACTGTATTTTTTCTTTTTCCTGATACGCCAGATTGGTTGCCCGCTGGAATAAAATGAAGACTGTGACAATAAGGAATAAGGCTGCCAGAAAAATATAAACGGTGTAGGTTTTTATCTTGCTGATATTTTCATCAATAATGAAATTAACATGGTTTACGACTGTGTATCCGTCAAAATTATCAGTCTTCAATGGTTTTATGAAACGGGTTACTTCCACTCCCAAATACTCTGAAACAGCTGCTCCTTTAGTATATCCCGCTTCAGTTTTGCTGGCCAGCGTATCATGAGGTTTAATATCTGTAAAATCAAAAATATTCTTCCCGATGTACTTTTTTTCAGGATGGGTAATGCAGATTCCTTCTTTGGTAAAGACATAGGCGTAGGTATTGGAACTCTTATCTACATTGATAAAATATTGATGGAGGTCATCCAGGCTTACGGTAGAGCCATAATACAGTTTGTTTTTATCAGGCAGCACCAAAGAATCATAGCTTATCCAGTACATACTGTCTTTTTTAGTAATCAAAAGATCTTTGAAATGCCCGGGACCATTATTTTTAATAACAATTGATTTTTCTTTATTCTCTATATTCTTGAAAATATCCGATAATGGATTGTTGCTCTCCGACTTTCCTGAAATAGTATTCTCGTAATAATACCAGCTGTAAGGCAGCAGATTTCTTTTTTTGTTTAAATCATTTAAAACTAAAGAATAGTCCTTATAGTTCTTCAGACCGTCTTTCTGGATCAATGCACGAAGCAGATATTGATAGTCCTCAATATTTCTGAACTCATGTTCTATCGACTCATATTTTCGGAAGAATGTTTTCTTCGCAAAATCATCCGTGTTTTTACGACTGTCTTCAGTGATCAGAAGACTCAAAACGGCAAATGCTGCCACTGCAATCAAGCAGGCAGACAAAGCGGTGATGTAAATGGATTTTTGGGATAAGGCGTGTTTAAAATTAATAATCAACTTTCTCTGAATTGTGGGTTCCTCTACATATAAATTATTCGTTTGCAAAGATATAACAAAGATTTCAGGACCGTAAAGTGAATTAAATTTAGATGTTGTCTTTTTTTAAAACAAGCAATATCACGCAATAATTGAGAGTCTTTTTAATGGAAACAACAGCTGTTTTTTCTATTATTGGCATATTTTCTTCTTTTTCAGGAAAGGAATACAATCGAAGTTTCATGTCTTTTTTAAGAATATAAAGCCATGATCAGGACCTTCATTCCTTAGCTGAAAAATGACAGTAATCACCTGACTAAGTCTTAAAGTTCGTTAATATCATCATTCTAACAACAGATTCAGCGTTCTATATTTTGAAAATTAATTATCTTCGCCTACAAATCTTATTTGAAAATGAAGAAGATCATCTCCGTGATATCTATTTTTTGTACCATCGCTATCTCAGCTCAGGAAACGATCCAGTTTCAGGAACTCCCTTATAAAGATATTATTGCCAAAGCCAAAAAAGAAAAGAAATTGGTTTTTATCGATGCATATGCTTCCTGGTGTGGCCCCTGCAAAATGATGGAGAAAAATGTTTTCACACAGAAATCGGTGAGTGATTATTACAATACCAACTTCATTAATGCAAGATTTGATATGGAAAAAGGAGAAGGTAGAGACATTGCTTCTCAATTTGGAGTACGATCTTATCCTACTTATCTTTTCCTAAATGGCGAAGGTGAGCTTGTTTCCAGGAATACAGGTTATATGGAAGAGAGTATGTTTGTAGCCATGGCACAGGATATCAATTCACCCGGAAACAAAAAAGGTTCTCTGAAAGATCGTTTTGCGAGTGGTGAAAAGGATCCGGAATTCCTGATCAACATCATGAAGCTGAACGCCAACACAGACTATGACTTTGCTAAAAAAGCTTCTGAAAGATATTTCCAGAACAAAAAGAAAACGGAAGAACTTACAAAAGACGAAATTGGCTTTCTTCTCTATTTTGTAAAATCATCCGAAGACACTAATTATAATATTTTTGCTTCCAGAAAAGCAGAGATCATTAAATTTCTTCCTGAAGAAACTTACAGAGAATTTGATGCACAGTTAAAACTAGGAAAAATAGTAGAACAATCTATTGATGATAAGAACAAAAAAATCAATGATGATTATTTCCTGAAAACTGCTGAACCATTGGTAGGAAAAGAAGCCGCTATAAAAAAGCTGAATCAGACTAAGCTTAGTTATTATGAGCAAAATACTAACTTCCCTGAGTATGAGAAAGCAGCTTTAGACTACTATAAAAACTCTGATACTTTTGACCCTAATGAGCTTTTGAGAGCTGCCTGGATATTTGCAGATCATGTGAAAACACCAGCTTCATTAAAGAAAGCAACTGAATGGGCAGAAAAGTCTGTGATGAGAGGGGAAACTTCTGAAAACACTTATATTCTTGCTAAGCTTTATTACCTTACCGGAAATAAGGAAACAGCAAAAAACTATGCTGAAATGTCTAAAAATATGGCAGCTCAGAGTAACAAAGATTCTCAACTAGCAGATGAATTATTAAAGCAAATAAAATAAACATTATATACCGGATGAAATATAAATTAGCAGCAGCAGGCATTTTAGCTTTCCTGTCAGTAAGTACATTGAATGCTCAGGAACAGGAACAAGGAGGACAGGATAAAAGTTTATACATAAAAGGAAATGCGGTATTTGCTCCGTTAGGAATCTTAAATGTAGGAGTAGAAAAACAAATCGCTCCAAGATATACGCTTCAGGGAGATGTTTTCATTTCACCTTGGAAATCTTTTTCAGGACACAAACTACAATTCTATTCTGTATCTGCAGAAGGAAGATACTACTTCAATGAAGCTTTCAAACATTGGTATGTAGGAGCCAACGTTGCTTTTGCTGCTTATAGTGCTTCGAAATGGAATTATTGGAATGACAAAACCTTTGAAAACTGGAATGGAGAAATCCTTACTAACTCCAATCTATACCAAAAAGGATACTCCGTCATGCTGGGGGTTACAGTAGGATATCAATTCCAGTTAGCTGAACGATGGAATCTTGACATTTATGCAACAGCAGGAACATCACAAGGTTTTTATAAAGGGTATGATAAGACTACGGGAAGACGCTATGACTCTGCTGAGAAATTTAATAAAAGTGGTGAAATTATTCCTTACAGAGGAGGTATAATGATTTCCTATAAATTAAAATAAGACAATGAAGCTATTCGGAAAAAATCATATTATCATTTTAGTGATCACTTTTGTGATCCTTTTTTTAATGAATTATATAGGGAATGATCTTCCTGATAAATTGCAAAGAGCTTTATTGACTGCTTTTGCAGGAGTTGTTGGATTAACGGTGGGGCTTTTTATATTAAATAAGGGCAAAAATGATAAAAATCCGCCCCAAAATTTTGATTAATTAATCTTCATACATTACATATTGGATTCTGATCTTTTCGAAGTTTTCCAACTCTTTTTTCCATGAATTTTTAATTTCCGGAATTGATTTTCCAGCGATGATCTGCTTTCTAAATTCATCAGTTCCGGATAAGGTATCAAACCACAGGTTTTTCAAAAAGAAATCCTGCTGAGGGTTTTTATAATTCTGATAGGCTTTGATCACCCATTCAAGATTGAGTTCTCTTAAATCTTTATGATAATTGGAGAGATTTTCGCCATAACATAATTTCCCGTTCAGGAAAGGATCTTTAGCTCCATAGCTTGGCTTTGGAGTAAACTGATAGGGCAGGTTTTCCGTCCATGGAGAACCATAAATCTGAAAAGGAAGATCTGTTCCTCTTCCTACTGAAACCTGAGTTCCTTCAAAAAAGCACAGACTTGGATATAAATTGATCGCTTTATCATTCGGTAAGTTAGGAGAAGGTTTATCAAGTATCGGATACCGCTGCTTCTTATGATAGTTTTTCATCGGGATAAGCGTGTATTTAACCTGCACTCCATTTTTTAGCCATTTTTCACCATTAACCATCTTTCCATACTCTCCTATGGTAAGCCCATATACTACAGGAACCTCATGCAGTCCTACAAAACTGGCCCATTTTTTTCTTAATACCGGCCCGTCAGTGTATCCGTCATGCGGATTGGGACGATCCAATACCATTACCTCAACGTTATTTTCAGCACCCGCTTCCATCAGATAAGACAAAGTGGAAATATAGGTGTAGAACCTCACCCCCACATCCTGAATATCGAAAACAACAATGTCAATCCCGGCAAGCTGTTCCGGCTTTGGCTTTTTATTATTGCCATAAAGAGAAACAATGGGAATCCCGGTTTTCACATCTACTCCGTTTTTCACTTTTGCACCTGCATCGGCATCTCCTCTGAAACCATGTTCAGGAGCAAAAATAGATTTGATCTTAATTCCGTTTTTTACCAGAAAATCTACCAAATAAGTCCTGTCACTCATCAAACCTGTCTGATTGGTAACGATCCCTATGGTCTTACCTTTTAATAATGGTAAATAAATTTCAGGTTGGTCTGCTCCGGTTTTGAAATCAGATTGAACTTGAGTCTGAGAATAATATTGATTGAATACTCCTAAAAAAATTAGGCAAATCAGAAGTAAATTTTTAATTTTGAAATCTAAATTCATAAGCTTGAAATTTCCTTTATATTTCTCTAGAAAAATAGCATTTTCCAAAGATAACAAAAATAACCTTTCAAGGGTTATCATCTTCATTGGCAGGCTTTCCGTAGCATTGGGGATTATTGTTTCTTTAATTACCGTCGCCACGGGTTTTGGTTCCAAGAAAGCTATCAAAGAGAGGCTGGCAGATTTCAGCGGACATATTACCATAAGATCTACCCGATCCAATTCATCCTATAACACCTCAGTACTTGATAATCAGGGACTAAATATTGCAAAAATCAAAGAACTTCCTGATGTAGAAAGTACCCAAAAATATGTAATGGTTACCGGGATTATGCGTAATAAGCACAATTTTGCAGGAATTATATTTAAAGGAATCGGAAAAGATTTTGACAGTTTAAGATTTAAAAAATTCCTGATTGCCGGTACAACTCCGAAAGTGACTGAGAAAGGCTTCAACAATGATGTTGCTGTTTCACAAAAAATAGCGAATGACCTTCATCTTAAAGTAAATGACAGCATTGTTACTGTATTTTTAAAGACCGATCAAAAACCACTTTACCGTAAATTCAGAATCATCGGTATCTATAGAACTGATATTAAACTGATCGACGAGCAGTTTGTTATCGGCGGGATCAATCATGCAAGAAAAATTCAGGATATGAAACCTGATGAAATTGGCGGAATAGATGTTTTCTTCAAAAATGTAAATGACATCGACAAAGATTTTCCTGAAATTGAAAAACTGATTGGCTATAAAAACTACGCTGAAAAAGCCACTGAAAAGTTTCCGCAAATTACCGACTGGATCAGTATTTTTGACACCAATATCGCTTTGATTATCATTATTATGCTGATTGTAGTGGTCATCAATATCATTATGGTTCTTCTGATTCTTATTATCGAAAGAACCAATTCTATTGGTCTTCTTAAAACTTTAGGAGCAAGCAATTCACAGATAAGAGCAACCTTCATCAATTATACCCTGATCATTATGATTCCGGGACTTTTATACGGAAATGCTATCGGATTGGGACTTATTTTAATCCAGAAATTCTTTGGTGTGATAAAGCTTAACCCGGAAAACTATTACGTAAGTACCGTTCCGGTAGACCTTAATCCTGTAGCCATTATTTCTATCTCAGTGGGAATTCTTATTATTTCAGGCTTGGCATTAATTATTCCTAGCTACCTGATCAGTAAAATTTCTCCTGTGAAAGCTATTAAGTACAACTAAGTTGATCATTAATTATTGATAGGTTATGAGTTGTTTTTCAATTCATTCCAGTTTTATTCACAACTTATCCACACGTTATCCACAGCGCAGATAATTTTAAAAGCCTTATCTTTGCGCCGCATATAAACCATTTATGAAATACGCAAAAAATATCCTTGAAACGATAGGTAACACACCGCTGGTAAAGCTTAACAAAGTATTAGGTGAAGACTTCCCGGCATTAGTATTGGCAAAAGTAGAGACTTTCAATCCTGGAAATTCAGTAAAGGACAGAATGGCTCTTAGAATGATAGAAGATGCCGAAAAAGACGGCAGACTAAAACCTGGAGGCACCATTATCGAAGGGACTTCCGGAAATACAGGAATGGGACTGGCATTGGCTGCGATCATCAAAGGCTACAAATGTATTTTTGTAACCAATTCTAAGCAATCAAAAGAAAAATGCGACATCCTTCGTGCTGTAGGTGCTGAAGTAATCGTTTGTCCTACAGATGTAAAACCTACTGACCCTCGTTCTTATTATTCAGTTTCCAAAAGACTGGCAAAAGAAACAGAAAACGGATGGTACGTGAATCAATATGATAACTTATCCAACAGAGCTGCTCATTATGAATCTACAGCTCCTGAGATCTGGGAACAGACTGAAGGAAAACTGACTCACTTTGTTGCAGGAGCAGGAACAGGAGGCACTATTACAGGATGCGGAACGTTCTTCAAAGAAAAAAATGCTGATATCAAAGTAATTGGGGTTGATACTTACGGTTCTATTTTGAAGGAATTCCACGAAACTGGAGAATTACATTACGACCACGCCTATACTTATATTACAGAAGGTATTGGAGAGGATATCATTCCTGAGAATTATGATATGTCTGTGATTGATCACTTTGAAAAAGTAACTGATAAAGATGGTGCCATCTATGCAAGAAAACTGGCTAAAGAAGAAGGTATTTTCTGTGGATATTCTGCCGGAAGTGCAATCGCTTCATTGATTCAAATGAAAGATCAGTTCACAAAAGATGATGTAATTGTTGTTCTACTTCACGACCATGGTTCAAGATATGTAGGAAAAATCTACAATGATGAGTGGATGAAGGAAATGGGCTGGCTGGAAGAAAACAAAGAAGGCTAATAAAGCAGAGACGATAAATTGGCATACCTGTTAAAAGACAAAAATGCTAATTTTCAGATAAAAAAAACGGAGTAAAATTATTTACTCCGTTTTTTTATTTATTGATATTCTCTTTCAATACATTTTTGAGAAAGCTGTACTCTCTCTCAGTCATTGCTTTTCTTGGAAACATATAATTGTATTTTCCTTCAAGAGAAATAAATTCATTATTACTGTCAAAATATTCAAAATCTTTCCATTCGCTGGTTTCTTTTTCTCCATCAATATTTACAATGAAAAAATTCTTATCAAATCTGATGTCGTATACTTTACACTTTTCCAGCCCATTTAAATAATGATTCACCTGCTTCTTCCATCTTGACACTTTATTGACGCTTACGGATAGAAAAACAGCACATAGTAAAAATATAAAACTCAGAAAGTACAAAATACCTGCATTTTCTTTACTCAGACTATCTTTTAAAAGAAATACAATGAAAACGATCACTGCAGCTACAATGGTGGTAATTGTTTTACTTTTCGTTGTAGGTGAAAAAAGCAGGCTGCCCTGATTACCGCTAAAATAAATATCTTCAAAAATCTTTCTGTCCGATTTTAGTGTAATCACCTTTTCTTCATTCATAATTATAGAGTTTGCTTTAAAAAGCTACAAAACTAAACTAAATATCTTCATATTGATCACTTATTGCAGAAAGTTTGTTCATCAGTTCTCTGTTTCTGCGGTTCAGCGCATCCAGCTTTTTCAGCATATTATGAATCACTTCAAGACCCGGAAGATTAACTTCGAGATCATAATGCCAGTTGGCAAATTTTTCCAGATCAGGCAGGTCTTCATACATCAGATAATGAACATTCTCTTCAATCTGTATATTCAATAGCCCATAGTCTACAAGCTCATCAAAAAAAGTGATTTCTATGTTATAGATTCTTACGAGTTCTTCCCGTGATATTCTTTCACTCATAGCTTAGGAATTTTTTAGTTGTTCAAAAAGTTCTTTCTGCTTTTCAGTAAGATTGGTTGGCAGTTTCACTTCATACGTTACAAAAAGATCTCCATGTTGTCCCTCTTTTTTATAAACAGGAAAGCCTTTCCCTTTAAGTCTTACGGTGGCTCCGCTTTGGGTTTCAGGTTTTACTTTAAGATTAACGCTTCCGTCCAGTGTATTTACATTCACTTCTCCGCCTAAAACAGCAGTATACAGATCAATCGCTACTTTGGTTTTCAAGTCATTTCCAATTCTTTCAAAATCTGGATCTACAGGAATATTAAAAGTAATATATAAATCTCCGCCTGGACCTCCGTTTACTCCCGGATTTCCATGTCCTTTTAATTTGATCTGCTGTCCGTCATATACCCCTGCCGGAATTGTAATTCTGACTTTCTTCCCATTGATATCAAAAGTCTGCGGATGAGTTTTTGCAGCATCTCTTAAGTTCAGATTAAGCTCAGCCTGTATATCCTTTCCTTTGAATTTTCCGGAAGCTCTTCCTCTTGAGTTCCTGCCGAAGCCGCCTTCTGCCCCACCGAACATGCTTTGGAAGAAATCTGAAAAATCTTCTCCTTCACCAAAGTCTGCCCCGGAATTTCCTCTGCTGTTGCTTTGCTGTTGATATTGTCTTTGCTGTTGCTGTTGAGCCTTTTCATATTCTTCACCATGTTTCCAATTCTCACCGTACTTATCATACTTAGACCGGTTTTCAGAATTGCTGAGCACTTCATTGGCTTCGTTCAGTTCTTTGAATTTCTTTTCTGCTTCCTTGTCATCAGGATTAAGATCGGGATGAAGTTTCCTGGCCAATTTCCGGTAGGCCTTTTTGATATCATCCTGGGTTGCGCTTTTATCTACGCCTAAAGTTTTATAGTAATCTATATAAGCCATAGAAATGAGGTTTACTCAAATTTATGAAATTTAGGTCTGAAAATTGTATAACAGAGTGTTAAAAATAAACTTATCTTTGATAAAAAGCGCTACATGAAAGAGGTATTAAAAAACTACTCCGGGATCATATTTTTACTTTTGGGAATAACAATCGGAAGCATCATAGGAATCGTTGCTCCAGGTTTTGTGGAGTACATTAAGCCTCTGGGAGATATTTTTCTTAATCTTCTTTTTGTAAGTGTGGTTCCTTTGGTATTTTTTGCAGTATCCAACTCTATTGCCTCTTTAGAGCAGCAGTCTAAATTTGGGAAGATCATCTTTGTGATGGCTCTTACTTTTTTATTCTTTATTCTTACCGCAGCTGTTTTTACGATCTGTGCTGTATACCTGTTTCCGGTTTCTGGAGTTTCAGGAAGTTCTGATATGATTACAGAAGCAGCTAATGATGATACTTGGGGCAACAGAATTGTAAGCTTCTTTACGGTAGGAGAATTCACAGAGCTTTTTTCGAGACGAAATATGCTGGCACTTTTAGTATTTGCATTTATGACAGGATTTGCTGCCAGAAAAACAGGAGAACAAGGACAGCCTTTCAGGGCTTTTATTGCTTCGGGTTATGAAGTCATGAAAGAGCTTCTTTTGCTGGTTATGAAACTCGCTCCAATTGGTCTGGGAGCTTATTTTGCGTATCAGGTAGCCACTTTAGGACCACAGCTTTTCGGATTTTATGCTAAACCTTTGGGGCTTTATTATATCGCAGGAATTATTTACTTTTTGGTCTTCTTTTCCATTTATGCTTTTATGGCAAATGGAAGGAAAGGAGTGAAAAGCTTCTGGACCAACGCTATCTATCCTAGTTTAACAGCAATCAGTACCTGCAGCAGTTTTGCGACTATGCCAGCCAATTTACAGGCAGCCTCTAAAATCGGAATTCCAAATTCTATTGCTAATCTGGTGATTCCTATTGGGACTACGCTTCATAAAAATGGATCTTCCATGTCTTCTATCATTAAGATCTATGTAGCATTTTTAATCATTGGAAAGGATTTCTTTGATCCTGCCAACCTGCTATTAGCTTTGGGGATTACTGTTTTCGTCAGCATTGTGGCTGGCGGTATTCCTAATGGTGGATATATTGGGGAAATGCTGATGATCTCGGTATACAAATTACCTCAGGAAGCTATTCCGGCTGTCATGATCATCGGTACTCTGGTAGATCCTTTGGCTACAGTTCTGAATGCCGTAGGAGATATCGTCGCAGCCATGTTTGTCAACCGGTTTGTGAAGGTCTGACCAGTTTTAAATAAATTCTTTACAAAATTAAACTCAATATTACTCGCTTCGTTTCACCGGTTCCAGGTTTTCATATTCATCGGGTGTGAAAAGTCTGTAGTGAACTTTAAAGGTTTTGCCTAAAGGGGTTTCCAAAGAGAAGCCTCCGGGACCAAAACCATCTGTAACATCCAATGTGAAATGTGAGTATTTCCAGTATTCAAAAAGATCGCGGTCTATCCAGAACTCATATCCATTGATTGTTCCGATCATGGCATCATTCATTCTGGGAAAAAATCCTCCTTTTTCAAAACACTGTGGCTGCGTTCCTTCACAGCATCCTCCTGCCTGATAAAACATCAGAGGTCCATATTGGTCTTCAAGCTTTCGAACAACTTCAAGAGCCTGTTCTGTTGCAGAGAGTCTTGCTATTTTTGCTTCCATTGTTTTTGTTTGAGCTTATACAAACCTTATCATTATAAAAAGATCCCGGTACAATATATTCTAACCGGGATCAGCAACACATCATCAATTAATTTGATCCGGCAATATCCAAAACGATTCTGCCGTCAATTTGTCCTTTTTTCATTTTATCAAAGACGTCATTAATATCTTCCAGCTTTGCAGAAGTTACGGTGGCTTTCACCAAACCTTCATTAGCAAAATCCAATGCTTCCTGCAAGTCTTTTCGGGTTCCTACAATAGAACCTCTTACAGTGATTCTTTTTAAAACCGTTTCAAAAATAGGGAGTTCAAAAGATCCGGGAGGGAGTCCGTTGAGTGCAATGGTTCCTTTTCTTCTCAAAACATCTATTCCCTGTTTGAATGCGATGGGTGAAACTGCTGTAATCAATGCACCGTGCATTCCGCCAACTTCTTTATGCAGATATTCTCCGGGATCCGTATCTTTTGCATTGACTACAAGGTCTGCTCCCAATTTTTTCGCCAATTCAAGCTTATCATCTGCCACATCAATAGCTGCCACATGCATTCCCATTGCTTTTGCATATTGAACTGCGACGTGTCCCAGTCCACCAATTCCTGAGATAGCAACCCATTCTCCAGGTTTTGTTTCTGTTTCTTTCAATCCTTTATAAACAGTTACTCCGGCACATAATATAGGAGCAATTTCCAGGAAGTTTACATTTGATTTTAAATGTCCTACATATCTTGAGTCTGCAATCACATATTCTGCAAATCCTCCATCTACACTATACCCTCCGTTTTTCTGTGCTTCACAAAGGGTTTCCCACCCTGTGATACAGTAATCACAGCATCCGCAGGCACTGTACAACCATGGAACTCCTACTGCATCTCCTTCTTTTACAAAAGCTTCCGGTCCACAGGCTACCACAATCCCAACTCCTTCATGTCCAGGGATGAGAGGCATCTTTGGTTTTGCAGGCCAGTCGCCATCTATAGCATGTAAATCTGTGTGGCAAACTCCACATGCTATCACTTTGACAAGGACTTCATATCTTCCGGGGGCTCTTACGGGTACTTCTTCTATTTTCAGAGGCTGGCCGTAGCCTTGGACTACTGCCGCTTTCATAGTTTTTGGAATCATATTTTATTTTTTAGATTGAGTTATTGAGGGTTATTAGATTTTATCACGATGTCTGAACAGGTCAACTGTAAATGGTTGGGATTGCCTTTATAAAGTCAATAATTATATAGAATATTTATATCAAAAGACATATTTTTCCCTGCGTGAGGGATAGTAAGGGCGGCGAGGAACGAGCCGGTGCGGAATGAAATGGAGCACCGAAACGAAGTGCAGCCCTGCATAGCCCGACCGTTTTGCCCTGGGAAAAGCCAAGGCAATCGGGCACGTCCTAAATAATATTAAAAGAAACCTAACTTATTCTTGTTATAAGAAATCAGCATGTTTTTGGTTTGACGGTAATGGTCGAGCATCATTTTATGATTTTCTCTTCCTATTCCTGATTGTTTGTAGCCTCCGAAAGGAGCTCCTGCAGGATAAGAGTGATATTGGTTCACCCATACTCTTCCTGCTTCAATCTGGCGTGGAACATTATACAGCTGGTGGGCATCTCTTGTCCATACTCCAGCTCCAAGTCCGTAAATGGTATCATTGGCAATTTTCACGGCTTCTTCTTCATCTTTGAAGGTTGTGAACGCCAGCACAGGACCGAAAATTTCTTCCTGGAAAATTCTCATTCTGTTGTTTCCTTTGAAAATAGTAGGCTGAATATAGTATCCGTCTTCCAGGTCTTCACCCAAATGGTTTACCGCTCCTCCTACCAATACTTCGGCTCCTTCTTCTACTCCTAATTGGATATAGGAAAGGATTTTATCTTTCTGAATCTGTGAAGCCTGTGCTCCCATCATGACGGTTTTATCCAGTGGGTTTCCTACTTTGATGGCTTTTACTCTTTCGATCACCCTTTCAATAAAGGCATCTGCGATATCTTCCTGAACCAGCAATCTTGAAGGGCATGTACAGATCTCTCCCTGGTTAAGGGCAAAAAGAACAGCTCCTTCTATTGCTTTATCTAAAAATTCATCATCAGCATCCATCACAGAGCTGAAGAAAACGTTAGGTGACTTTCCTCCCAATTCCAGGGTTACAGGAATGATATTTTCTGTTGCATACTGCATCACCAGACGCCCTGTAGCTGTAGAACCTGTAAAGGCTGCTTTGGCTACTTTGGGATTGGTCACTAATGCTCTTCCAAGCTCAGCTCCAAATCCGTTAACAATATTGATAACGCCCGCAGGTAAAAGGTCTCCAATAAGCTCCATCAAAACCATGATGGAAACAGGGGTGCTTTCTGCTGGTTTCAACACCACGCAGTTTCCTGCTGCCAATGCCGGAGCCAGTTTCCAAACAGCCATTAGTATCGGGAAATTCCAGGGGATGATCTGCGCGATCACGCCAAGAGGTTCGTGAACAATCAGGGATACGGTATCTTTATCCAGCTCATTGTGCGATCCTTCGTCAGCACGGATTACGGAAGCAAAATATCTGAAATGATCAATGGCCAGTGGTAAGTCTGCTGCAAGCGTTTCTCTTACCGCTTTACCATTATCTATTGTTTCTACTATAGCCAGATATTCTAAGTTCTGTTCTATCCTGTCTGCAATTTTGTTCAGGATAATACTTCTTTCTGTAGACGAAGTGTTTTTCCAGGTACGAAATGCTTTTTCTGCAGCATCTACAGCCAGTTCCAAATCTTCTTTGGAAGAATGGGCAACCTGGGTAAAGTTTTTTCCATCCACCGGAGAGACGACATCAAAATATTGTCCTTTAACGGGTGGCGTGAACTTTCCATCAATATAGTTATCATATCTGCTTTTGAACTCTGGACGCTGTAAAAGTGTCGTTGATCTTGGTTCTGTAATAGTGCTCATATTAGTCTTGTTTTTATTTTTCGATACTGCCAAATTACACTGAGAAGCCCAAAAGAGTATAGCACAATCCTATAAAAAAAGTGTAAAATAGTGCAAGGGGTTCAATTTTAGTATTTTATTAACAGCAACGTACTCTCAAATTTTCTATATTTGAGTTACTCCCTTTTCAAAAAAATTTAGAAATGAATAACAATAGTAAGATTTTATTAAATACTCCTGAATTACGTAAGGAAAGCCAACTATTGAGTCTTGTTGAAAACCAGACGAAATTCAATCTAAACAATTGTGAGTTCAGTATTTATGAGACCCATAAGGCTGCTTTTGATGTAAAACTTCATTTTGAAAACATTGCATTTACAGCCATGCTGAGGGGCAAGAAACATATGAAACTGGATAAGAAGACGAGCTATTTTGATTATTATCCGGGGGAAAGTATTCTGGTAGCTCCGGGAGAAACCATGGTTATTGATTTTCCTGAGGCAGATGAAACTCCTACACAGTGTATTTCATTAAGCCTTAATCCGGATTTTATTGAGGATTCTCTCAACTACCTCAATTACCACCTTCCGAAAGTGGACGAAACTTCGCAATGGAATATTCAGCTGGATGAATATTTTCTGTTTAATAATAAAGCGCTTGCCTCTGCTACTAACAATATTATGAGAATTGCCATGGATGATAATTCACAAAAGGATATCATGGCAGATTTTGCACTCAAGGAGCTCCTCATAAGATTGATGCAGACCCAGGCAAGGAGTATGGTGGAAAAGAATATTGTTAAGAATAAATCCAGGATAGGTTTTGTGGTAGATTATATCAAAAGGAATCTACATCAGAAATTGTCTATTGACAGTATTGCCAAGCTGGCTTATGTAAGTAAGTCGAATTTCTTTAAAATGTTTAAAGATGAACTGGGAACTTCCCCCAATGATTTCATTTTGCAGGAAAGAATAAGCCGTGCAAAAGAATTGCTTGCCAGCCAGACCAGCATCAAGGAAACCGCTTTTCAGACCGGATTTTCAGATACGAACTATTTCACAAGGGTATTTAAGCAATTGGAAGGAGTAACTCCGAAAAGTTATCAGGACAGGATGCTTGTGAGGTAATTTTATTGACAGACTCAAGATAAGCTATAAAAAAAGAGCCCCATAAATGGGGCTCTTCTTAATAAATATATTAAAATTAAATCTTAATAATTATCATTCTGCTTAACGTTCGGGTTCGCAGAGATTTCCTTAATTGGAATAGGTAATGTATATCTGTAATCACCATTTGGAAGATTTTTCACATCGATAATATCATCAGTCTTATTTCTGTCCATAGATGCATTAGCTGCTACTGCAAGTCTCTTAAGGTCAATGAAACGGTGTCCTTCAAGTGCTAGTTCAACTCTACGCTCTTTCAAGATATCAGCATAAGCTACTTGTGTTGATCCATAAGTAGGTGTCACTGCTGCTCCCTGGAAGTTTCTCGCCACTCTCACTTGCTGAATTCTATCATGAGCTGCAGTAAGATTTCCTGCTGCTACTTCAGCTTCCGCTATAATGAAGTACATTTCTGACAATCTGAAAACTTTTACGTCATTTCTTGTAGCTGTACTTGTTTTACCAGGATATTTGTCGATAACCAATCCATCAGTTCTCGTATTTCCAGCTGTTGCAGAGGCATAATTAGCGTTTGGTTTTGATGAAGGATCTACATAAGCATATTTTCTAATATCTCCAGGAGTATTTTTAAATATGTTATATAAGTTTCTTCCCCAGAACCACATTGGCGCTCCACTAAGGTTAGACTGGTTTGTATTCCATTTTCCACCCATAGCAGCCCCAGCTCCTAATGGAAGTCTGTTAAGAGAGAAAATAGCTTCTCCATTATCAGTGTCAGCCCACATTCTTCTATATGGATTGAAAGACCCTCCTGCAATACCGTTTCCAGTGTTCTCATCAGTTGTCCCTCCATAGAACGCAATATTCCATTTAGGAGTAGGATCTTCAGTGAAAGGTCCAGATTGGAACACAGAACCATCAGCTTCAGTTACAGGAACTGCAGCATTGGCACCTGTAATAGGTGAAGCAACTGTAAGAGAAAGACCAGAACCGTTGATTACGAATTCTGCATTTTGCTTAGCTAATGCCATTTCACCTCTGTAAAGGTTAAAACGAGCAGCAACCGCGTTTACAAAATTCTTATCTACCTTATATCTTCTCGGAGTTGTAGAGTTTCCTAAGATCCCTCTCGCATAATCTAAATCAGCATTGATAAAATCATATACATCCTGATTTTTAGCTCTTGGCAATTGCGCTTCTGTAGAAGGAACATCCTTTAGAAGAATAACTCCCAAAGCGTTAGGATTTTTCATATCAGGAGAGAAATAAGCTTCCAGCTGTACATAGCAATATGCTCTGATCGCTCTTGCCTGCGCAAGAATAGCATTGTATGTATTCTTCTCGTCGGTAGTAGTAGGTGTAATATTTTTTGCTCCTTCAAGAAGTCTGTTAACTCTGTTGATTACTCTATAATTGTTTAACCAGATTCCATCGCTACCAACAGTACCTACGGTACCTCCTGCTATAATAGCACTAGACGGATCAAGGAAATGTCTGTGTAGAGAATATTCCTGTCCTCCACTACCAGATCCAGGTTTTACTTCGTCTGTAAATACAGCCGTAAAATAGATTTCATCAATTGGATCTAACTGAGCGTATACAGATCCGTTTAAAATTTCATTAAGGTTAGCAACACTTGTATACAGGTCTTGCCCTTCTAATTGTCCTGCCTGCTTTATATCTAGTGCATCCTGACAGCTGTTCAGCGTAAATACTGCAGATGAAAGGGTTGCTACAACTAATATTGTATTTATAATTCTTTTCATAATTCTTCTTTATTAAAAATCAACATTTAAACCTACAGATACGGTTTTTGGGTTAGGATAAACATTTAGTGAATATGAAGTAATCGGCTCCGGATCAAATCCTTTCCAATCTGTCCAAGTATAAAGGTTCTCTGCCTGAACAAATACTTTGATTCCTTTTACCGGCAGTTTACCTAATTGACTTTTGCTAAAGTTATATCCAATAGAAATATTCTTAAGTCTAATAAAATCAGATTTGTGTAAGAATCTGTCTGAAGAACCTAAGCTTAAGTTACTAGCTTTTAATGCAGGAACATCAGTATCTCTGTTATCAGGAGTCCAGGCGTTCAATAAATCAGCAGAAAGGTTTCTTGTTCCAGCTGCACTTGGGTCCATAATCCATGATTGTAAGTTATCATAGATCCATCCTCCTTGTTGGAAAGAGAATAAAGTATCAAGGAACCAACCTTTGTGCTGTACGTTGAATCCAAAACCTCCTGTAAACTTAGCATATCTTGATTTTCCTGTCAATACTCTGTCTGCAGATGTTGGAGCTTCAGTGACATTTCCGTTTTTATCAAGGAACTCTAAGTTTCCGTTATCACGATTTACACCTACATACGAATATAGCTGATATTGACCAGCAGGACCACCAATAGCATTTACCACATCCCCTGAAAGATTTTCACTTCCCATTGAAACAATCTTATTCGAGTTGTATGAACCGTTAACGAACACCGAGAATCTTGTATTTTCATTTCTGATCACGTTGTATTTGATCATTCCTTCAATACCTTTATTATCAAGAATCCCATCATTCCCTCTGAATGCATAAGTACCTGTAACAGCCGACAATTGAAGGTCATTAAACATTCTTGTTGTTCTTTTCTGGTAGTAATCAAAGCTACCTTCGATTAATCCTTTATAATTAAAATCCAATCCGATGTTGCTTTGTTTTACCTGTTCCCACTCCAGGGAAGGGTTTGACAAGTTTACAAAGTTATATCCTAGTAAATTCTGGTATCCTGAAACACCGTTATAAAGATTAAGGAAGTTATTTGGAAGAAGTGCTAATGGGTTTTGGTTATCACCAGCAATTCCTAAGTTTTGGTTACCTGTAGTACCGATTGAAGCTCTTAACTTAAGCAATCTGAATCCGGAATCAGCCATGAATTCTTCTTTATCAACATTCCATCTTGCCGCTACTGACCAGAAAGTCTCCCATCTGTTTGTTGGAAGGAAACGGTAAGAACCATCTCTTCTTACAACTCCACTTACTCCGTATTTATCTTTGTAATCGTAGTCTACTGTTGCAAAATAAGCTAATGTACCAGCAGTTACCTTCGTAGCACTGTTAGAAGGTCTGTAAATGTTTGGAGTATCTGGGTTAAATGGAATATAACCAGTTCCTGCACCAAATTCCCACTGTAATGGGTTCAGACCGTTTTGTCTTTGTGATGTTGAAGTTACATGAGCTTTAATATAATCCAAGTATGCAGCAGCACTAATCGTATGATCTCCAAAAGATTTATTGAATGAAATATTTGTAATACTGTTGAAAGTAAGATCTCTTGTTGTTGAGAAATCTTCGAATCCTCCATATGTAGATCCATCTCCTTTAGCAACACTGATAGCAAGGTATCCTAGTGGAGATCTTGCAAAATTTCTTTCGTATTGTTTGTACTCAATACCTGTTCTGTTTCCAACGCTTAAATAATCTGTAATTTTATAGTTTACGTTAGCATTGGCAGAGATACTTAGTTCAGTAAATCTGTTTCTGATTCCTCCATTGATGTTATCCTGAAGAATCCATTGTCTGTTGTTCGTTGCATCTCCTTTAATAGCATTATATAAATCCAGTCCATTTGCATATGGAGAAGGCGCAATATATGGTAATGAAAGGACACCTCCGAATAAAGGATTCTGAAGGGTATTGTTGGAAATACCTGTATTCGTTTCATCATCCAGCTGATTTCTTCTGGAATATCCTAACCCCATGATAGCACCGAAAGTCAGTTTCCCGTCTTTAGTCTTACCATTAAGGTTGTTTCTCATTGTAAATCTCTTAAAGTCTGTAGATCTTACAGTACCTTCACTATCAAGATATCCTAAAGAGAAAAAGTTATTGATGTTTTCTCCACCCCCTGTAATTGAAAGGTTGTGCTGCTGAGAAATACCAATATGGGTAAATTGCTTACTCCAGTCTGTATTAGTACCCCAATTGTTAATTCCGTCTTGTGTTAAAGTACCCCCTTTACCAGTTCCCAAAGTCTTTTGAATCTGTAAAAGTTGTCTAGCATCTGACATGTTATAGTCAGAAGTAGGTAATTTACTGAAAGAAGTTAATGCATCATAAGACACCTTCAGTCCAGAGTTAAATTTTCCTCCTTTAGTCGTAATTACAACAACCCCGTTCGCAGCTCTGTTACCATAGATCGCAGTTGCCTGAGCATCTTTCAGGATACTGAACGTATCAATGTCATAAGAGTTCAGGTTTCTAAACTGAGAACCGGAAGTAATTACCCCATCCACAACATACAAAGGATCTGTAGAACCATTAAGGGAACTTGTACCTCTGATCAAAATATTGAATTTTCCAGAACCTGGAGATCCAGATGCTGAATTCACTACAATCCCGGGAGCTGTACCCTGAATAGAGTTCAGTACCGAGATATTAGGTCTGTTTTCTAAGGTTTCAGCACCAACTGTTACTGAAGATGAAGTTGTTTTAGCTTTAGTAGCAGTCTTGCTATATCCTAAAACAACAACTTCCTCAAGTTTTGTCTCCTTGTCCTTACTGTTCTTAGAGTCCTTTTCCTGAGCTAATACAGTCTGTCCTGTAAAAAACAAAACACCGACTGTCAAAACGCTTAATTTCACATTCATATTAACAGATTTTAATATATTCAAGTGACAAATATGTCAATAAATATCTGTAACATCAATTCATTAAACTCTGAAAACGGGCTTCTGGAAAGGGCAGATTCACATCCATACTTAAAAAATGATGGAGAATCATTTTAATTATATTTAAAAAATTAACAAAAAATAAGTCAATTTTAATATTAACGGAATTTTAATAAATTTAAAAATTAAAATCAATTTTCATTTATTTAAAACAAATGATAAAAAAAATAAACCCAAACAATCAATATATAAGAAAAAAATAAAACAAACCAATTCTTAATTTGGGGCAAAATGGAGAAAAAAACACCTTATTTTCTTAATTTTTATATAAAAAATACACTCTTACAGGCAGAGAACCCCTGTTTTAAGAGAGTCTCGCTGAGATAAAAATTAAAAAACTATTAATATACTATATTCAGAATTCGGTTGAAGTCCCCAATATTTTCACTGTTATTCTCTGTATTTTTTTAACCTTTTCACCATTAAAATTAAAAATAATTCAACTTTAAAAATGATAAAAATTCACCCTGTTTTTACCTTGATAAAAAAGTAAAACACCCCAAAATATGAGGTGCTTTTTATATTAAATTCAGGATCATTTTACTTCTGAAAGCTATAATATCTGGCTCCGATCAAAACAGGATTTTCAGTCTCAATAGAAACAAGCCCGAAACCTTTATACGCTCTGTTTACAGATTCTTTCAGTTGTTTTCTGTGAAGTTTTTCATAAGTTTCAAAATCAACAGCTGTTCTTTGGTTCAGATTTTCGAATAAGTTCCATTTTTCTGCTACTTTTCTCCAATTGCCAGAAACCTTACCTGCAAAAACTTTTGATTTTGAACCACTTCCATAGCCTACAAAGCCAATTTCCTTTCCTGAAAGTTCTTCATTTTCATTAAAAGCTATTTGTAATGCGGAAAGAAATGCCATAAAGATGGACGCTGTATACATATTTCCTATTTCAGAAGAGGCTCTCTGGGTCTTTTCTATTTTATCATTGATTAATTTCAGATAATTTTCAGATTTTGCAACCGCCTTCTGTTCATCTGCAGTTTCATAGGAAAGATTATTTTCAAGACTATAAATTTCCGTAAACACTCTTTTTCCATGGAAAGCATATGGAAGATGGAAAATAATATACTTCCAGTTTTCATAAGGTTTTTCCTGTCCGGTTATTTCTTTATAATGATAATAAGCTTCTTTTATTCTATCCTGATAGCACTGATTAGAATATTGTCCATCAAAAACAGGTTCATCCGTAAAAATTTCAATTTTTTCAGGGTATGTTTCCGGCGCACCATTCAAGTTCTCTTTATTATACAATCTTCTCGGTTTGAAAAAATCAAAAACACTTTCAGAAGCTACTCCCCAGTTATTTTCAATTTCAAGAAGATCTGGTTTTGATGAAACCAAAAGAGATACAGCTCCTCCTCCCTGTGTATATTCTCCTGAAGAGGCTAACTCATATTTGGCGTAATCACTGGCAATTACTACTGCTTTTTTATCAGGATTCACTCTTACGAAATCCAATGCATTATGTAATGCATCTACCCCTCCTACACAAGCAAAGGTCATATCCAGAACATCACAGTTTTTGAAGCATCTTGCTCCAAACTCCTCTTCCAACACCTTTTCTACCATCTGTACCGCATAGGAAGCTGTAGGTTTTGCTGCATCCACAGCACTTTCTGTTCCAAGATATACTCTTGCTATTTCTTTAGGATTGATATCGTAATCTTGTATAAGCTTCAGTAATGCTTCTGCTGCAAAAGTTGCCGCGTCTTCATGAACATCAGAAAGTCCCATTTTATGAAGACCTAACCCTTTTTCCAATTTCGCTGGTTCTATTCCTCTTTTTTCTGCTAAATCCTTCATCTCCAAATATAAACCAGGCACATAATAGCCCGCTGCTTCAATTCCAAAACTCATAATTGTCTAAATTTTAAACGAATTTATGAAAGATAATGCAAAAAACAGTGGTAAAAAATGCTGATTTTTGTAATATTACTAAAAACAACATCCCTTACATTATATTTCAACAAACTGGTATTGATCCCGAATAAAAAGAAAGCCAGCAAAATCTGCCGGCTTATCTACTTATTTATAATTTTCAATTGCTTTATTGATGACATCAATCTGCTTGTTGATGCTTACTGCATTTTGTGGATTTTGTTTCAGTAACTCCATCTTTTTGCTTAAGCCATCTTTCAGAATCTGAACCATCATCATTTTTGCCTGTGGGTTATCTGCCATCTGGTTTTTGGCATATCCCGCAATTTTTGTGACGCTTTCAGTTGCTTTCAGGTTATCTGAAGTCATAATCCAATTGAATCCTTCTTCTGCTGCTTTTCCTAATTCCGGATTCTGGAATTTAATAAATGGATAAAATGTTGCAAGTGGTGTAATATTTTCCATTTGAGAAGTAATTTTATTCTTCACAATAATAGGAAGCAATTGTGCCTGTAGCTCATCCGAAGCTCCTTTCATATCAATTTTATCAGCCAGATTATTAGCTCTTGACGGATCGATTGAAAGAATGGCACTCATAGAACTTCCTTTCACCGCATTTGAAACAGCATTAACTCCTTTTTCAAATAATGGAATGTATTTCTTATCTTTTGTCTTTCCTAAAGCGGCAATAGCAGCAGCCTGAGTTAAGGTTTTAGGATCATTTGAAGCCAGTTTTTCAACATCAGCACCTAGTGCTTTCATCTGCTCAGGATTGGTAAGATCTATTAATCCTAATGCTTTTATTCTTATTCTAAAGAATGGATCTTTCAATGCGGCAGCTAATAACTTTACTGCAGCAGGACTTTTTCCAACCTGATCTTTTATTCCTGTTAAAGCATTATATCTATTTTTGAATTCCTTAGAGTTGGTAAACTGCATCAGGTTCTGCTCCGGGGTTTTAGTATCGGTAATATCTGCCAATAAAACTCCATCTGCATTAATGTTTACCAGATCCGGAGTCTTAGAAACATCAAAGTTGAATGTATTCTTTGCCTCTGCATTTACCCAGACATTGTATCTTTTTGGCTTTCCGTTGTCATATACATCTATTGCCAGAGGGAACTCAAACGGCTTTTCCTGAGTTTGATTAATAGTTACTGACACCTGCTTTTTCACAGGTTCAAATGTAGATGAGTAATTGATTTTTGGGTTTCCGCTTCCGAAATACCACTGATTAAAGAACCAGTTTAAATCTTTTCCCGAAACTTTTTCAAAAGACAGTCTCAGCTGATGTGCTTCTGCGTTCTGATATTCGTTGGTTTTCAGATAATCATTCATTCCGGCAAAGAAGGCATCATCTCCAAGATAGCTTCTCAACATATTGAGAATTCCTCCCCCTTTCTGATAGGTTACCAGGTCAAAAACATCTTCACGGGAATCATAATTGAACCTCACAAGGTTTTTATTGAAGTCGGATGGATTGTGAATATACTGATTCACGTCTGACATCAGGTGATAATCTGCCTGGTCTTTTCCGTACTTATATTCGTTCCAAAGGTATTCGGAATAGTTGGCAAAAGATTCATTGACGGTAAGATTACTCCAGCTTTCTGCAGTAACCAGGTCTCCAAACCAATGATGGAACAATTCGTGGGCAATGGTATCTTCCCATTTATTTTCATCAATAAGCTGTCCTGGTTTCTGAAGGATATCACTTCCGTGAAGGGTCGCTGTGGTATTTTCCATCGCTCCACTCACATAATCCCTGCCGGAAATCTGAGCGTATTTGGCCCATGGATAGTCATAGTTCAGTCTTTTAGAGAAAAAGTCGATCATTTCCGGAGTATTACCGTAGATCTGCTTGGCATAAGGCTCGTATTCTTTTTCGATGTAATAATCAACCGGAATATTTTTCCATTTGTCTTTTACAATAGCATATTCCCCTACCCCCATAAAGAAAAGATAGGTAGAATGCCTTTTATCCATCACCCAGTGATCAGTTCTCAGATTATTGGACTCCTTTTTAGAATCTTTCAGAATACCGTTGGAAAGGGTAACATATTTATCAGGAACGGTCATGTAGATTTCCTGTGTTGTCTTTTGATTCGGTTTATCGATAGTCGGAAACCATGCAGAAGAAGATTCCGTCTCTCCCTGAGTCCAGATCTGTGTCGGCATATCCGGATTTGTCCCCTGAGCATTGATGAAGTAAAGACCTTTCGCATCATTGATGGCCATACTTCCTTCCTGTTTTACTTCGTTCGGGCGGGATGTGTATTTGATATAAACTGTATAATCCTGATTTTTCTGGTATGTTTTATCCAGAGTAATTTTCAGGACATCACCTTTGTATTCATACTTTAGAGGAGATTTTTTGCCGTTATTATCAAGAGCTACTTCATGAATCAGCATTCCTTTTGCATCAAGTGTCAGTTCGTTTGAAGCATAAAAATAGGGTGAGGCAGTAAGCCATTCTTCTCCATTCATTTGTTCTTTCTGATAATCGAAATCTACTTTCAGCTTCGTGTGTTTGAGTTCTGTTACTTTGGTATGGGTAGCTCTGTACACTTTTTCCCTTCCTGAAGTTTCAGTTTGTGCTGATACATTTGCGGAAAATAAAATCCCAAGTATAGCAATTGATAAAATGGCCTTTCTCATCGGTCTACTTTATTATTTTTTAGATTTATTTTTTTATGATAATATCGAAAATATCATTGACTAAGGTTTCATAGTCTCCTTTTTTAAGTTGTTCCTTCGTTTTTGCAAAAGCTTTTTTCAGTTCACTTTCAGGATTTTCGTCGTCAACTATTTCTACTGAAGCGACTCCTTTCAACTGAAGTACTGCATTTTTCAGTGCTTCAATGTCCGCATTTTCTTCAATATCGATTTTTAAATACTTCATGATTTATTTTTAAGCATTTGAAATTTATGATCTACCCCCGGCCCATTTATCTTCTTTCACAAAGATTCAATAAGCAAGCTGGAGTTGTTCTTTCAAATGTAAGAAACAATTATTAAAGGAAAGCCTGATTACGTTTTTATATCAGGATAAATTGAAGCATAAGCTACTTCGTACGGATTATTTTCCCGTCTTTGTAAGAAAACCTTATAGTACAGTTTGATTCTCTTTCTATGCTGTAAACATGAATCTTTTGAGGATACAATAATGTTCCGGCCAGCAAATCAGGCACAGGTCTAACGGCCCTTATATTCCAGAACTTATGACAAAAGTAATATCTCCTATTAAAGTGAAAATAATAGAAGGATATTGATAAAAAGGATTAGATAGCTATAAAAGGATATCAAATGGCTACAGGAGCCTTAATCCCCGGATGCGGATCATAATTCTCCAAGATAAAGTCTTCAAAATCAAAATTAAAGATGTCTTTAACCTCTGGATTCAGCTTCATTGTCGGAAGTGATCTGGTTTCTCTAGCAAGCTGTCTGTTGACCTGTTCAAAGTGGTTGTTATAGATATGAACGTCTCCGAAGCTGTGAACATAGTCTCCTACTTCCAAATCACAAACCTGCGCTACCATCATCAACAGCAATGCATAGCTTGCAATATTGAACGGTACTCCAAGGAAAACATCAGCACTTCTCTGATAAAGCTGCAAGGATAATTTACCATCTGCTACATAAAACTGGAACAGTGCGTGACAAGGTGCCAATGCCATATTGGGTATTTCCGCCACATTCCATGCAGATACAATGAGTCTTCTGGAATCGGGGTTCTTTTTGATCTGGTCTATTACTTCTGTGATTTGGTCCACAATTTTTCCGTCTGCTCCATTCCAGCTTCTCCACTGTGCTCCGTACACGGGTCCCAAATCTCCATTTTCATTCGCCCATTCGTCCCAGATGCTTACTCCGTTATCTTTAAGGTATTTGATATTGGTATCTCCCTTCAGAAACCAAAGCAATTCATAAATAATAGACTTCAAATGCACTTTTTTAGTCGTCACCAATGGAAATCCTTTTGACAGATCGTATCTCAACTGATATCCGAAGACACTTCTTGTTCCAGTGCCCGTTCTGTCGGTTTTATCAGTTCCGTTATCTAAAATATGCTGTAAAAGATCCAGGTAGTTTTGCATTTTGAATGGGATTTTAAGTTTTCAAATTTAGTAAAAACCATCAAAAAAAGCACTCCTTTTTATGAATGCTTTTTATAGAGACTATCTCTATTTTCTATTAAACAGCTGTTTATCTGCGATCTAACATCTTATATTTTTACCATATATTTTCAATCGTCTGGCTAATGGTGTTTACAGTGAATGATTCTCCTGTTTTTTTACCATACATCACTTTTACCAAAGGAGATTCAGCCGAAACGGTCATGACTTTCTGATTGTCAACAGCAATTTCTCCCATTGAAACAGAGATATAAAACAATCCTTTATTGGTTTTCACCAATGCTCCGTTCTGAACTTTTTCTGAAGGGTCAGACGTTATTTTCTGCAAAACAGCCTGCTGGTTCAAAACTTCATTAAGCTGTCTCTGAAGATTATTAATTTCCTGCTGAAGCATTTCTCTTCCGGTTTCATATTTATCACCCATTGAGCTTTTCGTATCATTATTGGAAGCTCGTGTTTCTGCGATAAGGTTTTCAAAAGACTGGATTTTGTCCGTCGCTTTTGCTTTAATTATATTTATTATTTCTTGTTTGTTCATGGTAACGCTGGGATTTTTTATTATGAATGGTAGACCACCCCGTCAAAATCATAGATTTCGACACCCCTCCAGCGGAGTGGAATTGAGCACCGTTTAAAGACTATTCATTAAGATTTTACAATTTCAGCCAAAATTTTATGGCTTTCATTTTTGAAATACAGCGTATTCTGAAACCTGGAAACTGAAATCTTTTCCAGCATTGAAATCTCTTTTTGTTTTATCGAAAACATTTCCGAATGTTCCTGATACATGTTCGTCTTCAATTGAAAAGTTAACAGCTTCTTTCGACATATTCAGAACTACCAGTACTTCATCTTTTCCATTTTTTCTTACATACGCCAGAATCTTGTCATTGGCTGTAGTATTTAAAAGATAGGTAGTCACATTGGAATCTCCTCCTCTTAGTGCCGGATTGGAAGCTTTTAACTCCAGTAATGTTTTATAGAAATCTGCTGCCAGGTAAGTATTACTCCATTTGATAACATCTTTTTCGAAAAACTCCAGTCTTTTCATGTTGGGAAGTTCCTGACCTGAATATAATAACGGAACTCCATTCCATGTTGCTGAGAATACAGCCATAGGTTTTGTGATGACTCCATATTTTTCATATTCGGTTCCGTTCCATGAGTTTTCATCGTGATTTGTTGTAAACCAAGCTCTCATTGAAGCATCTCCAATATTAGAGTATTGTTTTAAAAGGTCTTTAAGTTCCTGAAGAGGTTCATTTTTTTTATAATAGTCGGCAGATTTGTGCATCCACTTCCAGGAATAACTGGCATCAAAAACTTTTCCATATTCGGGACTTTCCAACTCATCAAATTCCCCCAGCCAGAAAAGGGGTTTTATTTTTTCTACTTCAGGGCGTGCCTGTTCCCAAAAATCCACTTCTACCCATGAAGCAAGATCACATCTGAAACCGTCAATTCGGGTTTCCTGCACCCAAAATTTCATAGCATGTATCATCGCCTGGCGCATTTCCTGGTTTTTATAATCCAACTCAATGATATCATCCATTCCTGAAGCGATATGGAATTTACCGTCTGGATCTTTCAAATAAAATTCGGGATGTGTTTTGGTCCACACATGATCCCATCCGGTATGGTTGGCGACCCAGTCTATGATCACTTTGAATCCCAATCTGTGCGCCTCATTTACCATATCTTTAAAATCCTGCAGGGTACCGAATTCAGGATTAATGGAAGTATAATCTGCAGCGGCATATGGGCTTCCCATACTTCCTTTTTTATTCTGCTGGGCAATGGGGGTAATGGGCATAAACCAGAGTGTTTTTACTCCCATAGATTTCAGGCGGGGCATTTCTTTTGCAAATGCTTTGAAAGTTCCTTCCTGAGTATATTGTCTTATGTTTACTTCGTAAATATTCGTGTTATGTTTCCAATCTTTTGGCAGTTCTGTCATCTTCCGTGTATTTTTTTGAGTGGTACAGGAAACAATTCCCAGACCAATTACAGCTAACAAAATTAATTTTTTCATTAAACTATTTTTAACAAAAGTAAGGATTGTTTTTTGAGAAAAAGTAAAAGGGAAAGTGAAATCATTAAAAGGTTAATGGGTGAATTTGCGAATCGGCTTACTGGCACTAAGCAGATGAATAACTCTTTTTGATTTTTTTTTGCCATAAAAAAGCCCCGGATCAAAACCCAGGGCTCATTATATTGTGTTGACTATCTTTCTTCGTCATTGTCATCCTCATCATCAAAGACATCATCGTTGTAGTCTTCTTCTTCCTCATCATCGAAGCTATCATCATCTTCATCTGAAAAATTTCCTCCTGCTCCAAAATCATCATCAAAACCGAACTCATCATCTGCCAGAGGCATTGCTGATTTTCTTTTGGATCCTCCAGCAGTTCCATTTTTGCTAGGTGCTTTCAATGGAACATTTCCAAATCTGTATACTGTGATTGGATAGTTCACGCCTTTTGTTTCTTCAATGACTTCTACAAGCTCACAGAAGAATTCCCAAAGGTCTAGCAGCCCATACTGAAACTGTGCTTTGTCACCTGCATTTGCAAAGGCCTCATCAATGTAAACATCTGACATAATTTCGCCATCACCATCATCACTCATATCTTCCAATGGGACACTTTTTACGATCGTTCCGTCATCTTCTAACAGATTAAAAGTAGAAAGCTCATCTCCCTGCAGACTGAATGCACTTTTAATTCCTAAATGTAAGTTCCATAACGTTTGTTTTCCCTTAACTTCGATATCTCGGAAAATATCTTCTTTCGCATCTAATATTACGCGGATTTTGTAAACCATATCAGTTTCTTAAATTACTTTTTTGCCTTTATAATTATGATAAATCTCTGGTGCAAATATATAATAAATGACATGTGACAAAAAAATATTTCAGGATTTTTTAAAATATTTTTTTTTCTTACATTTTGCAGGAATTATTTACTTTTTTCGAGCATAAAACTGAATTTCGTTCCTTCAAGGTAGACACTTTCTACAGTAATATTTTCGTTATGAGCTTCAAGGATGTGTTTTACAATCGCCAATCCTAGTCCGGAACCGCCTTCTCTCCTGCTTCTGCTGGTTTCTACACGGTAAAATCTTTCGAAGATCCTTGGAAGAAGTTCAGATTTTATTCCCATTCCGTTGTCTATTACCTCTATCAGTACTTTATTTTTAAGGACACTGGTCTTTACAATGACTTTCGCTTCCTGCCTGTTGGCATAATGAATGGCATTGGAAATAAGGTTAATGAAAACCTGAGAAATTTTCTGTTTATCCGCTTCCACAAAAATCTGTGGATGAAGGGTCTGTATTTGTAAGGTGGTATTTCGTTTTTCAGCTTCAAGATCAAGCAGATCAAAGATTTCCTTGATCAGAAGATTGACATCAAATTTTGAAACGGTAAGGTTGATTTCGCCTGCTTCCAGCCTGTTGATCATATCCAGGTCTGTTACAATAGCAATAAGTCTTTCTACGGATTTGTCTATTCTTTCCAGATATTTATCCCGAATGGTAAGGTTGTCTACCCCACCGTCTCTTAAGGTTTCCACATATCCCTGGATAGAAAATAAAGGTGTTTTCAATTCGTGGGAAACATTTCCGATGTATTCTTTACGGTAGCTTTCCATCTCTTTCATCATATCAATTTCTGATACCTGCTGCTGATTGAGGTCTGAAAACCTTTCCCCTAATTCTTTGATCGTGATATTCTCATCGTGATTCTGAACTATTTCCTGCGGAAGAAATCCGGAAAGACCTTTTACCTGTTTTCTGCTGTAGTAATTGAAAAGAAGTTCCAGCACTACAGAGTTAATCAGAAAGATCAGGATAATACAGATCAAAAGACCCGTTTTGAACAAAGGGGTCTCATAATAGATATCTTTCAGTGAATCGAATACGACTACTAAAAGGAACATTACCAGTGTCAGCAGACAAGAGGCAACGAGGGTAAGTCTGTAAAATTTCAATTTTACAACATTTTAATGATTGAACGTAAAGGTAAGATTTCTAAATAATTAAACGATCAGTTTATATCCAATCCCTTTTAATGTCTGAATCGTATTGATTCCTAGTTTTTCTCTTAGCCTTCTGATATGAACATCGATTGTTCTTTCTCCTACAATCACATCATTACCCCAAACTTTTTCCAGAATCTCTTCTCTTTTGAAAACTTTCTCAGTGTTGGAAGCCAATAGGTAAAGCAAATCAAATTCTTTTTTAGGAAGAAGAAATTGCTGTCCGGCTTTGGAAACTCTGAAGTTATCTTTGTCGATAACAAGGTCTCCGATTTCAATTAGTTTTGCATTATCAGAAACCTGAGAGGTCAACTGTAATAATGCATTCACTTTAGAGATAAGGATTTTCGGTTTGATCAGTTTTACGATGTAATCATTGGCACCCGCCTGAAAACCTGCTAATTGAGAAAATTCTTCGCTTCTTGCAGAAAGGAACACGATAAGTGTTTTTTGAAGTTCTTTCACTTTACGAAGTTCCTGACAGGTTTCTATACCATCTTTCTCAGGCATCATGACATCTAGTAAGATAAGGTCCGGAACAATTTCCTTTGCTTTTTCTATACCTTCATTACCATTGGTCGCTGTATAGATATCATACCCTTCCTTTTCCAAATTGTAAGACAGAATCTCTAAAATGTCCAGTTCATCGTCTATTAAAAGAATTTTTTTGCTCATCTTCTAGTTTAAGAATTCCCACAAAATTAATTATTTCAATTGATTTTATCTATCCGTCAAATGTTAACTAATTATTAAAAAACAACATTTTAACTTAAAATTACAAAATCAATAAAAAAATTAAACATTAAATACACATAAATCAAATATACGAAACAATATTGAAAATTAAAACAAAAAATATAATTAAAAAAATTAAACATCAATAACCGCATGTACACCTCATTCGTTCATACAAACTTCACAATTAATTAAGATTATCCTAAAGTTTTCTTAAAAACTTAGCCCTTATTTTGCCCTTGAAAAAGAAGTAAAAGAAGTAAAATGAAAAAACAACTCCACAAGAGCATTATGCTACTTGCCTTGTTTTCTGCTGGCTATGCCTTTGCACAGAGTCAGATTCTGGAAGGTAGGGTATTGGATGAGAAAGACAACACTCCTATAGAAGGAGTAAAGGTAAAAGTAAATGGCCAGGAAGTAACCACTGACATTTCCGGATACTACTCTATCAACCTATCCCCTGGTGCCAATTACATTGTAACGGTAAGTTCCAATGGGTATAACAGAAAAGAGATCAGTGAGGTTATTATAAAGAATGAAGGTAATACTCATCTTGATATCGTTCTGGACAAGCCATCTACTAAGGAAAAAGAAATTGAGGGAGTTGTCATAAAATCAAACGCCAGGAAAGAAACTATAGCCTCTACAATCGGTTTACAGAAAAATGCCGGTGTAGTTTCTCAGGTTATTGGGGTTGAAGCTATTAAAAGAAGTCCGGACAGAAACACGGGTGAAGTTCTGAAAAGAGTTTCAGGGGTGAGTTTATCTGAAGGAAAATATATCGTAGTAAGAGGGTTGTCAGACCGTTACAACCAGGCGATGTTAAATGGTATTCAGTTATCCAGTACGGAACCAGACAGAAAGACCTTTTCTTTTGACCTTTTCCCGGCAAACGTTATTGAAACTCTTGTTATCAACAAAACTTTCATTCCTGAATATACCGGAGAATGGGGAGGAGCTTTGATTCAGGTAAATACAAAGGATATTCCCAATAAAAATTTCTTCAATGTTCAGGTAGGTGTAGGAGGAAACACAGCTACTATGGGACAGGAATTCCATATGCAGAAAGGTGGAAAATGGGACTTCTTAGGAATTGATGACGGTTACAGAAAGCTTCCTACTAATATGCCTGCAAAAAATGGATTCAGCATTCTCACTGAAGGTCAGAAAACAGATATTGGTAAAGGATATACAAAGAACCTAGGATACAACAGTATTGGATATCCTGAAAATTTAAGTTTACAACTTGACGGAGGTTTCAATACAAAGCTTTTCGGAAAAGATTTAGGGGTAATTGCAGTATTAAACTACAGTAACAATAAAAGAAGAACCGAATCTACCAACCGTTTCTTTACCATCAACGACCAGCTTGCTGACACCAACTTCGATTATTTCACAGAAAAATACAGCAATGATATTATTTTAGGAGGGATGTTGAATCTTTCTTTAAAATTAAACAACAACAATAAAATTTCCTTAAAGAACATCATCACCAACAATACGGTGAACCATATGTCTTTCAGAACAGGAAAAGATTTTGAATTTGATCCGATCAACGGAACAAATATTATGGCAAGGGAAATTGGATTTAAAGAAACTACTTTCTATAACTCAACCCTTACCGGTACTCATAAAATTGATGCTCTTGGCGGATTTACCGTAAACTGGTACGGAAGCTTCGGGATCCTGGACCAATATATTCCTTTGCTACAGCGTTTGCAGTATAACCAATACACAACCATGGAAGGAAGCCCTTATTTGGCATTGATTTCTAATGGTCTTTCTCAAAAATCAGGAAGTGTATTTTATTCTACTCTAAGCGATTATCTCTATAATGCAGGGGGTGATATTTCCAAGTCATTTACTCTATTTGGGCAAAAACAAACCATCAAAGGAGGTTATTTGTTCCAGGTAAAAGATAGAATATACAACTCAAGACCTTTCTCTGTAAAACTTGAAAACTTCAACCAGGGATTACTTTCTCAACCTTTCGAAACGATCTTCAATCCTGGTAATTTCGGAGGTAACGGAGGATTTACATTTGATGAAATTGCAGGAAATCAGTACAGATATATTGCCAATACCATCCTTAACGCAGGATATTTACAGTTTGACAACAACTTCACACCATGGCTAAGAGCGGTATGGGGATTAAGAGTTGAAAACTTTGACCAGTTGGTAGGAAGCACAAAAAGAAGTGATGACCGTTTTGTAAATACTCGTGTTACTGACTTTTTACCAGCCGTTAACTTGACATTCAAGGTAAACCCTAAAATGAATATCCGTCTTGCAGGTTCACAAACTGTTGTAAGACCGGAATTTAGAGAGGTTTCTCCTTTAGCATACTATGACTTTGATTTGGGAGCTACCGTAATCGGTAACAAGTCTATTGAAAGAACAAAAATAACGAGTGCTGACGTTCGTTGGGAATATTACCCAAGAAACGGAGAAATTATATCCGTAGCAGGTTTCTATAAAAACTTCAAAAAACCAATCGAGCTATACTTCAACCAATCAGGGGTAGGAACCAGTAACACCTTCAACTATCTTAACGTAGATAAAGCTGATGCTTATGGTGTGGAAGTAGAAGTAAGAAAAAAACTTGATTTTGTAAGTGCTCTTAAAAACTTCACGCTAGGTGGAAACGTAGCTTTAATTAAAAACAAAGTAACAGACGAGGCTACTAAGATAGACAGACCAATGCAGGGACAATCTCCATATACTGTCAACGTAAGTCTTCAGTATGATACTGAAAAATCAGGATGGTCTTCTACTGTACTATTCAACATGATCGGAAGAAGAATTCTTTATGTAGGAAACGATCAGGTACCACCAATCTGGGAAGCACCAAGACCTCTTTTAGATTTCCAGCTTGCTAAAAAAATATGGAGCAACAAAGGAGAGATCAAGCTTAATGTTTCAGATATCCTGAACCGTCGTGCTAAATTCTACCATGACCTGAACGATAACGGTAAGTATGACAGTAAGGATGCTCTTGCTATTGAAAGACTTACAGGAACCAATATCAGTTTAACACTGGGATACAATTTTTAATTCATTCAACAAATAATCTAATAAATAATTTAATTCTTTATAACATGAAAAAGTTCGTTTTATATTCTTTAATGCTTGGCGCTCTAGTATCTACTACCGCATGTAGAAATATAGAAGAAGATGGACCTACCATTATTCAAAATGGAGGTAACGGAAACGGAGAGACTGAAAACCTTATTCTTTCAGGAAAGATCACTTCCAGCCTTACGCTTAAAGCTAATAAAATCTATAAGCTAAGAGGGCTAGTATACGTAACTAACGGAGCTACTTTAACTATCGAGCCAGGTACAAAGATTGTAGGTGAAGCTGATAAAAACGGAGCTTTGATCATTACAAGAGGAAGTAAAATCATGGCAGAAGGTACTGCTGCCAACCCAATTATCTTCACTTCTGAAAAACCAAGTCCTAAAAGAGGAGACTGGGCAGGGGTAGTAATTTTAGGAAATGCTCCTACTAATGCTTCTTTCGGTGGAGCAAACGGAGTTGGAGAGATTGAAGGAGGTATCAACAACTCTGATGGTCTTGGACTTTACGGTGGAACTAATGCTGCTGATAACAGTGGTGTATTAAAATATGTAAGAATAGAATATGCTGGATATGCATTCTTACCAGATAAAGAGATCAACGGACTTACATTCGGAGGTGTTGGTAACGGAACTAAAGTAGATTACGTAGAAGTTGCTTACGCTAATGATGACAGTTTTGAATGGTTCGGAGGAACGGTAAACTGTTCTCACCTTATTTCTTACAAAGGTCTTGATGATGATTTCGATACAGATAACGGTTTCGCAGGAAATATCCAGTTTGGTATCGCAGTAAGAGATTCTCAGGTAGCTGACGTTTCAGGTTCTAACGCATTTGAATCTGATAATGATGCTAACGGTTCTACTTTGACACCTCAGACATCCGCTACATTCTCTAACATGACGATCATTGGCCCAATCAACTCTGCGGCTCCAGGAACGATCAACGCATTATTCCAGAATGCTTTACAGATCAGAAGAAACTCTTCGATCTCTGTATTCAACTCTGTATTTACAGGATTCCCAGTTGGTTTATTCGTTGATGCTACCAAAGGTGCTCCAACAGATAACAATATTGTAGGGAACAAATTATTCTTTGAAAACAACGTTTTAGCAGGAAATACAACTCCTTTAAAATTCGGACCATCTACATCTACTCCGACAACTTATACATTAAACGATCTTACGACTTGGTTTAATGCGAAAGGAAATACAATCCTTGCTTCTACAGCTGATGTAAAACTTGCTGGCGCATGGGCTCCTGCAGGAACTACACCAAACTTCACTCCTAGTGCTGGTTCTCCATTATTAACAGGTGGAGCATTTACTAACCCTAAATTAGCTGCTTGGTTTACACAGGTAACTTACAGAGGGGCAGTAAAAGATGCCAACGATACTTGGTATGCAGGATGGACAAACTTCAACCTATAACACAATATAGCAGTTAGATTCAATTTTTAAAAGCCTTCGGAAGTATTTTCCGAAGGCTTTTTTTTATCATTATTATCTGATTTCACTGAAGTCTGACGATTTCAACATTAAGGGGTGTTCATATTGTAAAAAGGAACATTCCAATTTGAACAGCTGTTTTTTCATCGAATCCCAGATTGTCACAGATTCCCATATATGTTTATTGAGAAGTTTTGGCTAAAGCCAGGAGAATTTATTTTTATTAAGTTTAAACGGGCTAAAGCCCATTCCTATTGAATATAAAAATTACGAAATTTATAATCCGAATTACGTATCTCGGATCTCTGATCTTGCCCCTCGCCCCCCCAACCCAGAAACTCATTCAAAAAAATGCCCTCAGGAAAAAATCCCGACGGCATTCACAAAAAAACAAGTGTATAAAAAATATATACTTCAATTAATTTCTCCAAAATAAATTCCCATCATTCATCAGGGCTTTTATTTCAGACATTCTGGAAACGGCTTCTGCAGAACATGAAGCATCTGTCAGAACAATCGCTGCTTCATCCCCTGTCTTAGGCCATTGCTGCTTCCCTTTTTCATCCAGAGGAAGAATACTTTGAGTGGCAAACTGCAGGGCTCTTGATAAGGCATATTCTGTTGCATAACCATACAATTCAGCAATCAGATTGGCTTTCTGAAGCATATTTCCGGACCCGAATGTACTCCAATAGTCTTGTACATTATCATTTCCGATGAGTACATTTACTCCATATTTCTTCAGGGTTGGGATAGGCATTACCGTTCCTTTAAAAGGTACAGAAGAAGCAATTCCCACTTTTCCTGCAGCCAGTCTTTCTGCAATCTGTTCTGTTTCTTTCGGGGAAAGGTGAGCCAAAGCAAATGCATGGCTTACAAATGTTTTCCCCTGAAGGTCCGGATTTTCGATCGCTTTATCAATCAGATAATTGATCGTTTTCATCCCGGACTCTCCTACTTCGTGCAGGTGAATATCAATTCCTTTATGATGGTCTAAAGCCAGCTGAACTGTAAAATCCATTACTTTTTCAATGCTTCCGTCAATGCTTAAAGGATCCAATCCACCGATGAAGCTTACGCTTTTCAGCTGCGCGGCTTCTTTCATTAAAGGAGCAGATTCTGTATAGTAAACCCCATGTTGCGGGAAAGCTACCAGTTCAGCTTTAAAAGAATCTTTCTTATTTTCAAGAGCCTGTTCAAGATGTTCAAGGGACTTCAATCCTGATGTAGGATCAATGTTGAAATGTGTTCTTGCAAAGTGAGTTCCGTAATGTTGCTGCAGACTGATCAGCTGTTCTGCTCTGCTTACGGAAGTTTTCAATAGCTCGGGAATGATTTCCTGTTCATAAGTAATCATGTCTTTCACCGTTCTTCTTTTTGGAGAAAGGGCCTGCCACGGAAGTCCGTATAATGTTTTATCCAAATGGATGTGCATATCTCTGAAAGCAGGAAGCATCAGATATCCTTTTGCATCTATTGCTGAAGATGTAGGATCGTTTGCTTTTATTGATTTGATCTTTCCCTCTTCAATTTCAATACTGAAAAGGTCAGTTTTTGTTCCGGTTACCTCTTCATTTTCGTATTCAAAACCTGTTTCCAGGCGGACATTTTTCAGGGAATAGTTTCCTTTTGCAGTTAATTGATAGGGAAATTGCATGATTTAAAATTTTAACAATACAAAATTAGCCCGGCTTCAGGATAAAACCGGTGTATCAATTATGTCTTGTTTTGTACAGATTATTCTTTGAATTGAGATGGCGTCATTCCCGTCTGTGCTTTAAAGAATTTTGAAAAGCTGGCATGATCGTAGAAGCCAAGATCATACACAATATCCTTCACCGACATTTCGGAAACTTTCAATAGCCTTTTTGCTTCCAGTAAAATACGATCCTGGATAAGAGATGAAGCGGGAGTATTGAGATTTTTCTTGCAGACGATATTCAGATAATTGGCAGAAATATTCAGTTTATCGGCATAAAAAGAAACAGACCTTTCTGTTTTGAAATGTTCATCAATAAGATTCAGAAACTTTGAAATAATAGGATTCGAATTATAGACCTCAAAATCTTTAAAAGCCCCTTCCACAGAGGTGCTCACCAGCAGACCGATCAGCTCACTTCTTTTTTGAATGAGTTCCCAAAATATTTTTTCTCCGTTCAGTTCTTTCTGAATGGCTTGAAATTCATACCGAAAAGTCGCAAAGACTTCTTTGGAAAGATTGATAACCGGATGATTCTGGTAATAAGATGCCGAAAATCGTAAGGAAGGCAGAAAGCTTTCATACCAATCCCTGCTGATCATCAACTGATATCCGATGGTTTCTTTTTCAATCACCCATTGATGCACCTGCTCTGGAAAAACCAAATGAATCTGAAGGTCTTTCACCTGATATTCTGTAAAATCTATCGTATGTGAGCCAAGTCCGTGCTCAAAAAGATTGATGATAAAAAAATCATGCTTATGGGGATCGTCAATAGAGCGTGCTCCGTTGAGTTCATTAAACAGCAGGTGACAACCAGACATCTGATTTTCACTAAATTCCTTAATTCCTAAAATAGGAAAATGATCTGTATGGTAACCCATTTTGCCTGATTTTCTCTTAAAATTAATAAAAATAATGAGAGAAAAAATTAAAATAGCCACAAAAAGAAAACCTATTCCTTTTGTGGCTCAAAAACACACTGACTAAATATATATTGATCTAAGATTATTACCTGTTTTTCATTTTGAATTAAAAAACAATATTTCCCTCATGTACTAGTGATTCTACCTCTGAAATTCTTGATACAGCCTCTGCTGAACAGCTTGCATTGATCAATACAAAGTCTGCTTTATCTCCTGCTTTTGGCCATTGCTGAGTGCCTTTATCATCTAGCGGCAGTATATTTCCTGTTGCCAGTTTTAAACTTCTCGACAGTAAAAGCTCTGTTGAATAGCCATATAATTGAGCCATTAAGTTGGCTTTTTGCAATACACTTCCTGTTCCGAAAGTATTCCAGTGATCTACGATACTGTCGTTTCCTGTCAGAACGGTTACATTATGCTTATAAAGGGTTGGTATTGGCATGATCATTCTACCAAAAGGGATTGTAGAAACAATTCCAATTTGAGCTTCTGCTAATTTTTCAGCGATTTCTTCCTGTTTTGCAGCTTCTAATTTAGCTAAGATAAAACAGTGGCTTAAATAGGTTTTCCCTTTCAGAGAAGGGTTTTCATTTACTTTTTTAATAAGGTATTCTACCGTTTTCAATCCGGAATCCCCGGTTTCATGCAGGTGAATATCTATTCCTTTTTTATGATCTACCGCAAGCTGAACAGTGAAATCCACCACTTTTTCAATGTTCCCATCTATGTTGAAAGGGTCTACCCCACCGATAAAATCAATATCCATCTTCGCCGCTTCTTTCAGATAAGGCGCAGAATCAGTATAAAATACTCCATGCTGTGGAAATGCTACCAGTTCGGCTCCAAAACCTTTCTTTTTATTTTCTAAAGCTTTCTGTAGATTTTTTAATGATTGAAGTTTTGAAGTCGGTTCAATATTTACATGACTTCTAGCATAGGAAGTTCCTTTTGACTGTAGCAGTTCAATCAGTTTTTCGGCCTTGAAGGTTGAATTTTTCAGCATTTCCGGAAGCATTTTCTGCTCCAGCTCTATCATTCCTTTGATCCCTCCGGTTCTTTTTCTAACGGCCTGCCATTGATCCCCATAAAAAGTTTTATCCAGATGAATATGCATGTCTTTAAAGGCGGGAAGCATCAATAATCCTTTTGCATCTACTGCTTTAGCATTAGGCTGATTTGTAGTAATCTTTGTAATTTTTCCGTTTTCAACTTCTACACAAAATAGATCTGTTTTGGTAGACGCTACTTCTCCTTCCTGATATTCAAAACCAGTTTCCAGACGAACATTTTTAAGGCTTATTTTTCCTTTTGCCAAAATATTGTTTTCATCAAAGAAAGGCGATGCCGTCATGATAGTAGGTATTAAAGTGAATCCCGCCACAGCCAGTGCTGAATTTCGGATAAAATCTTTGCGGGAGATGGTATTGTCAGAAGTCTTCATTTCCAATCTATTTATGACAAAATTAAAAAGAAGTCTCCTGAACGAGGTGTACGGTTTATTACAAAATCTGTATGATTTATGCTTTGTGAATATGCATGTTTCAGATAATCATTGTAAAATAAAATTCCCCGTCAGATTGAGGTTACATTTTTGCATAAAAAAACCGGATATAAAATCCGGTTCTATTTATATTTACTTATTGGAATATTCAAATTTTCTTACGGCTTCCAATGTCATATCAATCTCTTTATCTTTGATGGCATCACTGATGAAGTACGTTTCATAACCACTTGGTGGAAGATACACTCCATTCTGAAGCATCTGGTGGAAGAAGTTATTGAACAATGAATGATTAGCTTCCTGAGCCTCATCAAAGTTTGAAACCCTGTTGATATGGAAGAAAACAGACATCATAGAACCTTTTCTGTTGATCTTATGAGCAATTCCTTTTTCATTTAAAATTTTTCCAATTTCAAAATCTAAGGTTTCTGTTGTTTTATGGAGTCTGTTGAAAAATTCCGGATCATTTTTAATAAGCTGAAGGGTTTTTAATCCCGCTCTCATTGCCAAAGGATTTCCACTTAATGTTCCTGCCTGGTATACTCCTCCTTTTGGAGCCAGGTGATCCATAATTTCATTTCTTCCTGCAAAAGCACCCACTGGCAGTCCACCACCGATTACTTTTCCATAAGTCACCAAGTCTGCTTTTACATCGAAAAGCTCCTGAGCTCCTCCGAAAGCCAATCTGAAACCGGTCATCACTTCATCAAAAATTAACAAAGCTCCATTTTCATCACAGATCTTTCTCAGGTTTTGTAAGAAGTTGTTTTCGGGCAGTACACACCCCATATTTCCTGCAACCGGCTCTATAATTACGGCTGCAATCTCGCCCTGATTATGACGGAACAAATCTTCAACTTGTTCAAAATCATTATAACGGGCTAGTAATGTATCTTTAGCAGTACCGGCAGTTACTCCCGGAGAATTTGGGTTCCCGAAGGTAGCCGCACCGCTTCCTGCTTTAATTAGAAATGAGTCTGAATGTCCGTGGTAGCAGCCTTCAAATTTTACGATCTTATCTCTTCCTGTGTATCCTCTTGCCAGTCTTACTGCGCTCATACATGCTTCTGTTCCTGAAGAAACCATTCTGATCTGGTCAATGTTCGGAACATTTTCGACGATGAATTTTGCAATTTCTGTTTCCAGTTCTGTAGGAGCACCGAAAGAAAACCCTTTCTCTGCCTGGATTTTCAGTTCTTCCAATACTTCAGGATGTGTATGTCCTAAAATGGCTGGGCCCCATGAGTTGATATAATCGATGTAAGTATTCTCATCTGCATCGGTAAGGTACGCTCCTTTTGCCGATTTCATAAAAACAGGCACTCCTCCTACGGATTTGAATGCTCTTACCGGAGAGTTTACTCCTCCCGGAATGTATTTGTAGGCTTCATCAAATAAAGCCGAACTTCTTTGATACTTCATATATACTTGGTTGCTGTCGACAGCTGCTGGTTGGCATTTGACTGTCAACGGTAAACTCTCAACAAAAAATTAAATTAGTTTCGTGGTTTTTTGTCTATTAAATAAATCAGCTGTCCTGCAGAGGGCTGCTGTCCTTCATCCATTCTGTTTTTAGCGTATAATTTATGTAATTTGATTCCGAATTTCTGGGCAATATCATGCATATCTTCACCAGATTCTACTTTATAGGTCGCTGTATTTCCTGTAGAATTTTTCGATTCAAGGAAAACAATATCATTCTTTTTTAAAGTTTCATTTTCCAGTTCATTCCATTTCATCAGTCTGCTTTCGCTCACTTTGAATTTGTTGGCAATGAATTTCACATCGGTATCTTCAGGAATGACAATATATTTCAGCCCATCGTTCGGATGACTTTTGATAAGAATAGAATTCAGAATTTCAGCTTTCGTTTTGATTCTTTCTACTCTTTTTTGCTGTTGTGCGTAAGAAGTCTGTTTGTAAGGAACTTCTACCGTAACCGGTTCTTTAGCTTTTCTGGTTGCCTTTGAGGGCTCCAGCTGTGCCATGAAAGTTCTGTCGTCTTTCAGGTCCGGATACATTTTAAGAACAGCGTACAATACTTCATTGGAATTGGTATTGTCGTATTCGTATAACTTGTACTTTTCAATTTTGGTGATAAGAATGGAAGCATAACGTGGATTGGTAGCATACCCTGCTTTTTTTAACCCTGTCGCCCATGCTCTGTAATCTCTCATATCCAGTTTGAAAAGGTTGGTGTAATATTTTCTGGTGGATAAAAATATAGAATGGTCTTCATAAGACTGTTTGGGATCGTCATACACGCGGAAGCATTCGTTGGGTGCATCATCGGTATGTTTCATCGTTTTACCGGTCCAGTCTTCTTTACATTTTATTCCAAAATGGTTTTTACCTTCCTGTGCCAATCTGCTTTGCCCGCCTCCGGTTTCTAACAACCCTTGTGCAAGCGTAATAGAAGCTGGAATTTTATATTTTTCCATTTCTTCTACGGCATATTTAGCAAACTTCTGAATATACTGATCTTCGGTTGCCCAAGACTGGGCAGAAAATTTTGATAAAACTAAAAGGCTTATGGATAGGAAAAGTCTTTTCATCTTATAATTTTTATTGTTTTAAAATGAAAGATGGAACACTAAGTGTTTCATGTTTTTCAATTTTACTTATATAATTAAATTTCTGTTCTGTTTTTCTAAAAGCAGATTAGCCCCCTCAATTCCCTGCAATCCACCTGTGTGAAAGCATAAAATCCTGCTGTTCTCAGGAAAAAAATCTTTATCTATCAGTTCAAAAACTTTCTCCATCATTTTTCCTGTATAAATCGGTTCTAAAGGAATACCATATTTCTCTTTGAAATCATTGATAAAACGGATGTTTCCATCATTTATTTTACCGTAACCTCCAAAACATGAATCTATTAGATTAAAATTCTGTCTCAAAGTTAATTCAAAAATTTTATTTTCAAGTGAAGCATCATCTACCACCTTACATCCTATAACTTTCTGATTATCTTCACAAAATTTTGAAATTCCTGCAATGGTTCCTCCTGTTCCCACTGCGGTGCAAAGATAGTCAAAATCTTTTGTTTGTTCGTTGAGCATCATTTTCACCCCTTCTACAGCCTCTTCATTAGTGCCTCCTTCAGGGACTATTAATGCTTCGGGAAACTCCTGCTGAAGGAATTCGGTCAGTTTTTCTTTGTGTCTGTATTCTTCCCGGGTGACAAATTTCAGGTTCATGCCATTTCTTTTGGCAAAAAGTAAGGTAGGATTGTCACGCCATTTATCTTGCAGTTCTTCTCCACGGATGATTCCCAATGTTGGAATACCGGCTAAGTTTCCTACTGCTGAAACTGCTGCTATATGATTGGAAAAAGCCCCACCAAAGGTAATAATATAGGGGTTCTCAGGATTTTTTTCCAGATAGTGATTCACATTATAAAACAGCTTCCAGTATTTGTTCCCTGAAATCTGCGGATGAATCTGGTCTTCCCTTTTAATGAAAAGTTTTACATTTTTATGAATGAGAATTTCCTGAATGGGAATAGGTTCTTTGGGAAGTTGTAATAGCATTTCAGTTTTGACTACTCAAGGTTTATTGTTTGCAAAAGTAGGAAAAGATTTAATGTTGTATAGAGTTCTTATTTTATGAACTCTCGTTCGTTGAGTTTTTCCCGCAGATGACACAGCTTTTCGCAGATGATTTTATGTGATAATGTGCTAAAGCCCACCCCTATTGAATATTCAATGTTGAATGTTGAATGTTGAAAATTACAGTCTAAAATATGAAATCCAAAAACCAAGTTTCCAAGCCTCGAATCCCGAATCCCCGAAACTCGAAACGCAAAACTCATCATTCACAACTCTACAGATATTTTCTAAAGTTCCAGAACTTTCTTTTTTTAAGGTAACTCAGGTTCTTTTCATTGGTATAGGCTTCTCTTTCAAATGAAATCCTTCTGTAGGCAAGATAACCGTCTTTGAGTTTGAAGAACCAATAGTAATATTCAATAACATAGAAAATATAAAAGAAAATGATGAGCATTTCCAATTGTTGCTGTAAATGAATTTTTTCGTGATTGATCAATATATTATTTTCCTTATCTTCGGGTTTCCTAATGAAGATAAAGGGAAAGAGAGCAATGCCATTAATTTTTAATTTTTTTAAAGGCTTTTGGCATACAATTATCATAGTAACAAATATAAAAAGTTTTTTGACAAGCATTTAACTTATGGCCCATTATGACATCAAAGAAGGTGAAGACTTCTACTATAATGAACAGGGGTACAAGGTTTTTACAGAAAAATTTCATCTGAAAAGAGGTCATTGCTGTAAAAGCGGTTGCAGACACTGTCCTTACGGGTACGATAAAAAGACTGATACATTCATTAAAAGCGATAAAAAAAAATAAATAAAATGAAAAAATATATTTTTATTTTGTTGGCGTCTGCTACATTAGGTTTAACTTCTTGTAGCCCTTTTCAGGTACGTTCAGATTATGCTGAAACAGCCAATTTCAATTCTTACAAAACATATAAAATAAGAATTGATGATCTAAAATTGAATGATATTGATAAAGACAGAGTGCTGAATGAACTGTCGAGACAGCTTCAGAGCAAAGGACTACAGTCCGGAGAAAATCCTGATCTAATTATCAACGTAAAAGCAAATCATAAAAAGGTTACCGATATTAATTCCTCTTCACCTTACGGAATGTGGGGATGGGGTGGACCATTCGGATGGGGAGTTGGCATGAACAGAACATGGACAACAAATTATAATGAAGGAGCACTGATTGTTGACCTGATTGATGCAAAAAGCAATAAATTGGTTTGGCAGGGTATTGGAAGCGGAATTTCTGTAGATTCTCCAAAAGCGAAACAAAGACAAATTCCTGAAATTATGGCTGAGATTATGAAAAATTATCCGCCACAAAGAAAGTAAAATTAAGTCATCCATTATATGAGCCAGTACGTTTTGTACTGGCTTTTTTGTGGTGTATGTTTTTCCCACAGATGCCACAGATGATTGTTGAATATGATCTTTTATTCTTTAAGTTTTGGCTAAAGCCGGATGAAAATGGTTTGTATTGTAAACCGAAACCGGGCTAAAGCCCGGTCCTATTGATAGAATAAAGAAACGCTGATATTTAATCACAAAATAATTCATAATTCATAATTCATAATTCATAATTCATAATTCATAATTCTTTCCTCATTATTTCTTACATGCAGTGCATTTTAAAATTAACGATTCCTTAATTTTTTATTCATAAAAATGTAGTAATCTTGTTGAAACTTGTATTGATATGAAAAAAATCATCTTATTTTCAGTATTTGCAGGACTTGCCCACGCACAGGCTCCTGCAGGATACTACAATTCTGCGAATGGACTGAGTGGTGCAGCGCTGAAAACTTCATTAAGCAGTATCATCACCAGCGGTCACCAGGATAAAGGCTACAGCGGATTGTGGACTGCCTATAAAACCACAGATATTGATAAGGACTATGAAAATGACGGATCTATCCTTGATATTTATTCTGAAAAACCTTCAGGAGCTGATCCTTATAAATATACTCCGGGAACCAACCAATGCGGTACCTATTCTACGGAAGGGAATTGCTATAACAGAGAACATATTATTCCTCAAAGTCTCTTTAATGAAGCTTCCCCAATGGTTTCTGACATTAACTTCATCAGAGCTACGGATGGAAAGGTAAACGGAATGAGAAGCAATTATCCTTTCGGAAAGGTAGGAAGTGCTTCTTTCACCTCAAAGAACGGTTCAAAACTTGGAACTTCAGCTTCCTCAGGATATGCGGGGACCGTTTTTGAGCCGATTGACGAGTTTAAAGGAGATGTGGCCCGTATGATTTTCTATTTTGTAACCCGCTATCAAAGCAAACTTTCTAGTTTTTCATCAGGAGATATGTTGGGAAGCTCTACTTTCCCGGGATTGCAGACATGGGAACTGAATGTTTTGTTAGCTTGGCATAATCAGGATCCGGTTTCTCAGGCTGAGATCAAAAGAAATAATGCTTCTTATACTTATCAGGGGAATAGAAATCCATTTATTGATAATCCTAATTACGCTAATCTTATCTGGGGCTCTCAACAGCCTTCAAGCGACACTCAGGCTCCTACCACAGCGACAGGACTTAATGTTTCAGGAAAAACATCCAGTAGCATTTCTCTTGCATGGAATGCTTCTACAGATAATGTAGGAGTTACCGCTTATAACGTCTATATGAACGGAATCCTGAAAACTACAGTAAGCTCAACTTCTACAACTATTTCAGGACTGACTCCTTCAACTTCCTACAGCTTTTATGTTGTAGCAAAGGATGCGGCAGGAAATTCTTCATCGAACAGTTCTACCGTTTCCGGGACTACCAATGCCGGAACGACGACTCCTGCTACCAATTGTGCTAATGAAAGTTTTGAAACCATTCCTGCAGCCAGCGCTACTTATTCCAGCAGAACCTGGAGTAACGGAGGGTTCTCATGGACTGCAACGGATGCAAGAACTGACCAAACTCTCAATAATAAAGCGATTACAGTAAGAAGCGGTTCTTTAACTTCTGGCAGTTCTGCTAATGGTATTGGATCTCTGACCGTAACTACACAACTTAAGTTTACAGGGAGTAATGATACTTTTGATGTAAAAGTGAATGGAACAAGTGTAGGAACGATTCCTTACAGTGCTTCAGCAGCAACTACGACTATCAACAATATCAATATTTCCGGAAATGTAGTGATAAGTCTGGTGAACAATTCAACAAGTAACAGAGTTGCTATTGATGATCTTTCATGGACCTGTTATTCCGGATCAACGGCAAGAATGGCTCAAAGTACGGCTTCAGAAACAACTTCTAACAGTTTTAAAATCTCGCCCAATCCCATTACCAATCAGGAAATTTTTGTAAAAGGAGAACTTCAGAAGGTAAAAAAAGCAGAGATTTATAATCTTCAGGGGAAGGTTCTTCAGACCATTGATCAACCTTTCAGAAGTGGAAATTCTATCAAAACAAGAAATCTTGAGCAGGGAATTTATATTTTGAAACTGGATCAAACTACGATACAGTTCATGGTAAAATAATTCAAATATTCATTTCATATAAAAAAATGCCGGTCTATGAGAAGACCGGCATTTTTTATTTTTAAAGCTCCCGCAGATTTTGCAGACTGAGCGGATGTTTTTTAACACAAAGGTTTTATTTTTTCTGCCTTATTTTTAGAAAGCGAAGAGGAATCAGTAAACTGATTTGACTAAGCGAATGTTTTAATTTTTTTGTTTGTTTTTATCTTAATTCAATAAAGTTTGTCCATATCCGGATATCCTGATCCTTTCAGAAAATCTTTCCATTCTTTATTTTTGAAGACAAAGAGATTACAACGGTATTCATCGGGTCTGTTATCTACTTTTGTTTCACAGTAATAGTATAGCAGATCTTTGTTTTTCCAGATGGCTACTTCCTGTCTGAGTTTATTATGAGTCTGAATGACCTCGTTATCTTTAATCTCAGATTCAAAGCTTTCCCGTACGGTATCAAAGCTGGGTTTCTGAAGTGTTTTATTTAGGTTTTCAAAAAGAGCCATTTTTTCCTGCTCTGTATAGATATCAATCTGATACATTCCCAACTCGTCTTCTTTTTCATTGCCCAGAGGGCCAATTTCCTGGTCTACTTTTCCGTAATGTAAAAGGACTTTGTTGGTATTTTTATTATTCTTTCCTTCTAAATCTATTCCATTGAAGTGTAATAGTTCTTTTGAAGCAAACGCCAGTCTGTCATTTCCAATCAGCGTAACTTCACTGGTACGTACAGCATCTTTGGCAGTTGCTCCGGCAGATTTTAAAATTTCATTGATGTTTTGCCCTGCTTTAAGCTTAGCTAGATTAAAAGGTTCTGTCTGAGTACTTCCCTGCGTTTCCACCAAAGCCCGGGTGCTTTTATTTTTCTGCTTGTTACATGATGCAAGTCCCAGGCAGATCAAGGGTATTAATATGTAATTCAGATTTTTCATAATGTTAGTGTCTGGTTATAAAGAATAAAAACAGAAAAAACGATTCAAGTCTCCAGAAATTGTTTTTTATGTATTTTACTCTTGCTTCTATTTCCTATTTTGAATATATGAGGCCTTCTGTAATGATTGCAGCTCACCTTTTAATTCATATACTGATACCACGGAGATCCTTGAGGTGTCGGATATTTTAATCCAAAAACCGCATTATTACGGTAAGCATCTTTGGTAACAGAAATGTATTTATTTCTTATTTTTCCATCATTTTCAATAGAAATACTCAATATGGAGTAATTTTTTCCGTCGTCCCAGAAGAAAGAGGTAGGATAGGTAAAAGTATTTTTCTCGTTTTTAATCCATGAAACTTTTTCCGGGGACAGTTTTTTTAGTTTTTCAAAAATAGATTTTACAAGTTGTGCCTCTACGGTTGCTTTATCTGTAATAGCCGCTGTAGGATTTCCATGTTTTTTCACTATTTTTTCTACAAATTCCAGAGCATATTTTTCGTCAGCATTGGTATCAAGAGCACCTACCTTTCCTTTATAAACGGTAATTCTTGTACCCATAGTATTGTCTAATGCAATATTTCCGTATGATAATCCTTTGTTTTCATCAGCATAATATTGAATGATATCAGGTTTTGCTTCATCTTTCAGAAATAAGTCTTTGTTTTCAAAATCATATTTTTTCGCATCATCACCTAATACAACCGATGACAGATCAAATGCTTTACTTCCACAACACACATTGATTAAAACAATGAAAATCAATATAATAATCCTTCCTATTTTCATTCTAATTAAAATTTTCCCTGAAAAACTGACTGCATTTCGGGTTATTGATTTTGTTTTTCTTTTATGATCTTAGACCAATCTGTAAACATCTTGGTAATGGTATTGGCATTGATTAAACTGAAAATAAACATTCCCGTGAAGACCGTAAGCCAGCAGTAAGCCAGTTTTACCCCATTTTTATCTGTGATAAAGAAAAGTACAAATATGGTAATAGCTCCCAATATAAATGTAAAAAGCAAGGTATACAGCAGTACATGAATGATGTACATATTGAATTTAAGCTTTCTGAAGATCCAGCCTATCAATGCAATCGGAATAACCAACACAACCGGAAGGAGCATAGCTCCGAAAATGGTAACTTCCGGGTAGTCTGCTATTTTGTCTTCTAATCCGAAAAAGGTATTAAAACTGAACTCCATTATATTGTTTTTCAGCATCTGTTATCTCAAGTAATGTTTTGTCTTTATATGCAAGCATTTTTGCCAGTATAACATTTGGAAATTCATGAATTCCTATATTATAAAGGTTAACGCTATCATTAAAAAATTCTCTTCTGTCCGCTATTCTGTTCTCCAGTTCGGAGACTCTTTTCTGCAGCTCAAGAAAATTATTATTCGATTTCAGCTCGGGATAGTTCTCAGAAACAGCAAAGAAGGATGATAAGGCTTTTGAAGTTTCATTTGCCAAGGCTGTCCTTTGGTCTGCATCTGTACTGTTGTTATAAAAAGTTCTGAGCTCTGTAAGGCGTGTAAGGAGCTTTTCCTCGTAGTTCATAAAGTGTTTGGCTACAGTGACCAGATTGGGGATTTCATCTGCCCGCTGCTTCAGCACCACATCAATATTTCCGTATGCTTTTTCAACGTTAAATTTGAGCATGACCAATTTGTTATACAGATTGATAAGAAAGCTGATGATAACAACTCCCAACAGGATAAGTAGTATGATTGCGACCGTCTGATTCATTATTGTATGAGTATATAAATAATTATTAAAAGGATAATGGAGCAGGTAAACATAAATGACCTCAGCAATGGCTGATACTTATTCCAAACGGTGATTCCTGATGCTGAAGTAATCCCAAGGATTTTATAATAGTCATCTTTTCTTATGAAAGGAACTCCGTTTTTAGAATCTGCATATCCTACCAACAGCATTTTCTGACCCTCTTTCAAAAGAGTTTCTGTATATCTTTTGCTGCCATGACTGCTTCTATTGGTTTCTCCCAACAAAACAAGCTCTATTCCATCAGGTTCTACTTCTATGGCTCCGGTATCATCTTTTATCTGAAAAAGATTACACTGCGTCTCCCGGTGAACTGTGCGGTATGTTTCTTTACCGTCAGAATCTCTGTCTATATTTTCAATAGTATAATAATATCCGATACAAACTTCATTTTTCACCGGTGAAAACAAAGGATTCTTCATCATTAAAGTTCCTTCAACCTCTACCAATCCCTTGGCCACTGAATGTATCTTTGATGTGGGAAGGGATGACTGTAAACGTAAAAACCGTTTAGCAGCATTAGGCTTCATTAAAGCAATAAAGATGAGTACAAAAATCAATAGCGGAATAAAAATGATTGCCTTTTGTGCATAGCTGTCATAATTATTGGCAATTTCAAAAGCATATTCATGCAGTGGCATTTTTTCTTTGAAAATAATCCACAGTATAAAATAAACAAAGCATGATATTATTATTCCCAGAATAATATAGCCTATATATGATCTTTTTTTGTTTTCCCCCATGTACTTTTCCTGAATACCTTACCTTCCAAAATCTCTTACGTAAAGGTATAGTATTTAATGTCTTATTTCTCCCTTATTTTTTCTAAATGACTTCGAACTCTTCTTTTCCCTGTGGAATATGGAACATCAGTTCCAGCATCAGTTCTTCCCTTGTCTTTTCTTTAAAAAGAAAAAATGCAGGTTCTCCATTTAGTTTTTTATAGGTTGCCAATTTTCCGTTACCATAAATTTTTAATACCCTGCCTTCCGGCAATGGCATTATTTTAAACCCATCGTTGAAGTCTTCCAATAAGCTGTTGAGCCTTGCTTTTGCATCATCATTACCCAGATACATCGATAAAGCCATATTCTTTTCACGGTTTTTTATCAGTTCAAAGAAAGCATCATATTGTTTTGATTCAATCAAGCTGCTTATTCTTTTGTATATGGAATCCAGCTTATTGTTAAGATAAGATGTATCCTTAGAAATTGAAAGCAAGTCACGACTTTCTTCCCATTTCATCATTTCGTAAGGTATCTCAGCCTGAAAAGATGATGTATGGTGTAATGAAGGCTGTTTCTTTTCTGTTTCTTTTTCTGAAAACTGAAAATTACCACAGTCTTTTTCATGAACAAACTTATCATTAAAGACATCGAATAACTTAATGGTATATTCAAATTTTGTTCTTGAATCTATATATTGTCCTCCTGTAACAGGGAGAAGTTTAATCTCTATTTTTTGCTCCCCGGAATTGCTTATTCCGAAATTAACTGGAACATTGGGAGACATCTGCCCTTCGGTTTCCATGGCAATAACAGGGATATCATTCACCAAAACTTCGAATTTGCAATAAACAGCAGTAAAATCAATGGTATAGTAAGGTTCTTTAGCCATCATTGTTATTATTTATTGTAAAACATATCCAGACTGCGGTAAGAAACCCATTCTTTGTATTTTGGGCTTGTTTTATCTAAAGCAAAGATCTTTAATGTATTTTCATTAGGTTTCTTAGAAAGATTAACGGTGTGAATGGTAAAGAATGTTGTTTTAGCTTCTTTATCTTCCCAAACCTGCACTGTTTCTTCTATATGATCTGTTTTGAATTCTCCGTTTTCATCAAGGAAAATAGGTCTTTCTTTTGTATTTACTTTTTTATCTGAAAAGTCTGCTTTATGGCCTGCTTTTTTTTCAATAGCGCTCAGAATAGCATCTGTATTCGGGTTGTTCTGTAGCACCATTTCGTAGCCCCATACTTTTTTATCGTTCTTTGAATAAAGAACGGAAACGTCATCCGTAGCAGATTGTAAGCTGTTATTAAATAACGACAGGTTCAGATTTTTATCTTTGGGAAATTGAAATTCAACATAATCTACTGAGGTATTAAAATCCCCTGAAGCATTGTCATTAACAGTTAATCCAATTCCTTTAAGCAGGTCTTCTCCGTTGGTTCCGAATTTAAGATCTTTAAAATCCATTTTTCCCTGGGCCTGGTTTGCTGTTTTACTGGTTACATTTGTTTGGGCTGTCTGTGAAACAGATTTGCCTGTTCCTTTTTCCTGACAGTTCATGAGAACAAAACTCAATACGATCTGGCATATAACAATCTTTTTCATTCAACTTTTTTATTTAATTTTCTTCTTTATTATATAGACTATACGGATAGCTTTCTACTTTCTTATTATTTTTTATTCTGAATTTCAAGTATTCCGAATATTTTGTAGTCTGCGTGGCATTAATGATCAGTGTGGTAAAGTTAGTATTTAAACACAACAGATCTGATTCTTTTGTTTTCTCTCCTTGTATTTCGGCATTCCCACTATTCAGAATAAAAATCTTTCCGGATTTTTCCCAGATGATATTCCGCTCTCCTTCATTTCCTTTATCAAAAGCTGGTGTTCCTAATTTTTTAAGAAGCAGTTTTTCAAGTTTTTCACTTTCCTTCTGCGTATACAGATGGATTTTATATCCGTTGATATCTTTTGAATCTCCCAAAAGCTCAAGGTAGTTTTTCCCGGCATATGTTGCAGAATTACTTCCAATTTCATTCGCAAAATACTGTCCATACAGGCTAAAAGCATTCATATCTTTTAGCTGATAAGCAGTAAGATTTTCATCTAATGTAGATTTTTTCTCTGTATAGTCAATACCACTTACAATCTTTTCCTTTTTCGTGGGGAAAAGAACATTGGATAGATCCTCTTTTGCACTACTGCATGATATAAACAAGGACATGATTACAAGTAGAAACATATTTTTATTTTTTCTTTTTTTCCCAAAGTAATATTTTGTTGTCATAACCTACTAATTCTGCTAAATATTTCATAATGTCGAATCCGTCAAAAAATGTACGGGTTCTGTTGTAATTCACCGGAGTCCAGTCTGAGCTTACTTTTTTATAGGTAAATCCGGCTTTTACCATTACCACTACCGTTCCTACACATGGGTCTATGCTTAAGCTCGGAATATAATAAATTCCTGCGGTAGAATCATATTTTAATTTGTGTCCTGAAGTAATTCCCATCGTAGCTCCTGCAGTCAGTTTTCCTTCAATATGTCCTTCCAGTTCCGGTTTTTTTGTTGTACCAATGACTACAAACATTCCTTTTAATTCGAGTCCTGATTTTAATTCAACCGTGATGTTTGAAGTTAAATCAAAATTCACTTCTGCTCCATCTTTAACTTTACTGAACGAGCCGTCAATAACACCATCTACTTTCCCTTTTACTTCCAGGTCAATGTACATTTTAAAGTTGATGACCACCTTTTCGGTTTCATATCCTTTACTTGCCCATTCTCTGACCATATTGAATATTTCAAGGGCAAGTACATTTCCTGTTCCTGCAGTGGCAACGGCAACTCCAGCCTGAACGATTAAAGCCAGAAGGTCAAAAACAATAGCGAGTTCAATTAAAGGTTTTGTTTCAATGAACAGCATCAATTTGGTTCCTATATCGGAATGGTCATCATTGATGTCTGCTTCCCATTCTGCTCCAAAATATAATGCCGGCGCATTTAATTTGATCTCAAATGGTAATTTTCTTCCTACTCCTTTGGATACGACTCCTTTTGTTTGCGAAGTAATCCCCTGAGACATTTTTTTAACCGAAGAAATAATAGAGAAAAGCTTACTGATCTTATCTTTATATTTCAGGGTCAGTTCCGGCTTGCAGTAATAGCTTCCATCTTTTTGTTTGTCATAAGAGGCTTTAAGCTCAACACCGAATTCTACGTCTGTATATTTTCCCTTCTCTTCATTGGCAAGGCTCAATGCTTTACCTCGAAGTTCTTTATGTTTATCAGGAGTCATTTTTTGCCACTTTATACTTAAGCTGTTGCTCAGGTTGATAAAAAAGGCAAATCTCCATTTGATATCCGGATATGCTTTTATTAATACGGTTGTCCGTTTTTCATTGCTGTAATATCTGCAGGTATGCACATGCATATGAAACTGGTTCGGACTGGTAGATGCAGGCCAAATGTATTGCATGACGGTCATTGATTGAGCATCCAGCCCAATTCCTCCTCCAAAATTATATCTGCTTAACGGAGAATATATTTCATAATTGAATGTAGGGGTTTGAAAGGTTTTTTTGGTATCTCCTTTATCTATTGCCTGCCCTACATCTACGATATAAATTTCTTTTTTATGTTTGTTTTTGGTGTCTCTGAAACAGCTGTTAGTATCAAAACCTGTGACATCAATGATGAGTTCCTTTTTCGTAGCAGAAGTAGGGGCTACTACCGCATAGTTGATGGTCTGGGCATCATGGGCATTGAATACAAATGAGATATCTACTCTACGGTTGTTTTCGTAGTCTTTCTCGTTTTTGTATTTGATATTATCTCTTCCCATTTTATCATCTGTGGGATCTACTTCTCCTTTTCCTACTGAGATGATTCTTCTTGGATCTAATCCGCCGTCTGCAAAGAATTTCTTTACGACATCAGCTCTTCTTTGTGAAAGTCCTCTGTTGTAATTTTCTTTTCCTATAACGCAGGCATAACCACTGAGATTCATGGTAGCATCTTTATGTTCCAAAAGGAATTTGAGAACATTATTCAAAATTGTAACTCCATCTTTATCAATGACTGTAGAATCAAATTTATAAAAAATCGTTCTCTGAATATGTTCCTGCAATCCAGCGGAATGGATCTGTTTTACACCGTCTCCATTTTTAAAGACTGTAGCTATAGTATTGTTGGCTTTGCCGTCTTTTATCTCACTCTCAGTGATTTTGATCAACTCAAACTTGCATGGTTCAAGTCTGACGGAATTTACATCCGGCTTATATACTTTGGTTGGAGTCTGATTCTGGGCTCCATTGGTATTGGTAGTGACTATTTTGCTTTTTACATTAAGATAGATAGCATGCAGATCATCACCAAGTTTATCTTTAATATATTCTTTTGAAGCAATATCTTTTACTTTCACATAGAATTCTTCTACATTCTGAATGTTGTCTACAGAGGCCATCCAGGAGAAAGTATTCTCTATTTTCAGATTTACTTCACCATCTATAACGTCTACATTGTTGTATACATGTACGAGTTTATCTTTTTTTGCAGACTGCTGGTTCCAAAGCTCAATGATAAGGGAATTTCCATTGAGACCCTCTGTCATTAAGTTCAGGTGAACGATATGTCCGTAGGAAATATATTCAGTCTTTTTGTTGTTTTTGATGCTCTTGCTGTTCTTTTGTGTAGACCATTTGCTGCTGACAATTTTAGGTTCACACCAGCCTTTTACATATAATCCTGTATTATTTTTAGGATCTCTTACTCCCGAAAGACTGGCTTCTATATAAAAATGATAGCTCCCGCTGTATTGCTTGTCTATTAAAAATTTATATCCGCCTGCAGAAGTCACCTGATTGATGATAATTTTCCTGCTGTTGTTCTGCCTCATCCAGGTAAGAGGTTTCTTTTTGTCTGCATCTGTGGTACCCGGCAGCCATTCGTCAATACCGAACTGTACCCACTGATCAGGTTTTATCGTAACCCTTTGTCCTGATACAGACATTTTGGGATAATAAACTCCACTTACAACTTTTACTTTTTTAACGCCTTTTGCCATTTTTTATCATTTAGATTGCACTATCCTGCCCTCCTCCTGAAGGCTGCTCCTTATACATTTCCTCGGAATCTACCAACGGATTGATCTGCTGCTGGACATCTTTGTCTGCATTTTTAAAATTCTGCTGGCTGGCTTCCGCACGTTGTCCGTGGTCTATAATTTCAATGCATGGGGTACCGGCAATAGCACATACGGCCTTGCTGTCTTCTACAATGATATATCCGCCATTGCTGAGCTGTACTTTATCATAGAATTTCTGCCATTCTGTGACCATGATTTTGCAGGGCGGCGGCGGAACTCCCATTTTGGTACAGTTTCCGAATGTATTTTTTTCAAATGTGGCTCCTCCTATTTCTTTGGTCGTAACGATCAGTTTTTTAGAAGCATTTTTATCATTGGCATATTCTTTTTGGTGTGTAAGTACTTTGAGCTTGTCGGGAGCTTGCCCGAACTGGCATTTGCACATGGCGCCCTGTACTACAATATGTTTTTCTGCCATATTAATTTTATCTTTAGTGAAATGGTAATTTAGTTTTCATCAATTCCTGATACTGATATCGAAATCTTTTTTTCTTCCTGCAGCATGATGGTGCATTCCAGATAAAGTGATTCCGGCAATGCGTTTTCTTCTTTCATATAGCTTATTATTCTGAAAGATCCTTCTTCATTCATCACAGGTTCATCTTCTACAATCAATGAAAAAGGAGATCTTCTTATAAAGTCATCAATATCTCTTTCGTCATTTAATTTTCCTGATCCTTCTATGGTGATCAGGCCTGTTTCTGCTTTTACCGGATCTGTTTCCAGTGTCATTTTGTACCGGGGTTCAATAGCGTTATCCACTACCGGAAAGGTTGTTGTCATTTCTGATCTATAATCCTGTCCGAAACTTTGGTGTACCCCAAAGAACAAAGCACGGATGAAGTAATCATTTTTAAGGTACAGATCAATAGCCTCAGGCTCGCTGATCACTCTTTCTATCTTCCTGCAGTATTCATCTACCGTTTCTCCATCAAATTCTTTATACAATTCTTCTTTAATCCCAGACCATCTTTTGAGAAATACCTCAGCATTTTCAACAGCTTCAAATTTTCCATTCTCGTCTGTACTGATCTGTAAAGGGTATAAAACCTTAGATGTTCTGTAAGCCAGCAAATCTGCAATCTCATTCACTTCTTCTTCATTAAGATAAAGGTTTGATGTTCTGTCTATCTCAAAAAAGTGAAGTCCTTTTTCCTTTTTCAGCCAACGGACTGAGGTTTCATATTTTAATTCGCTTTTATTTTCTCCTTTTTCAATGGTAATAACAACACTGTATTTTCTCACTGAACCTGCCGGCTGAAGGATCAGACTGTTTCCTCTTCCGAACTCTACCAATCTTCTTTTATCGGTAACTGCTGTTCGCGGTATAAAAAGCTCTTTCTGTCCGTTAAGATTGATCAGGATCATATCCTTAACAGTACAGAGATTGTTGTGGAATAACTTTAAAGCATCTGTATCCAGATTGTAAAGTGCCGCAATACTTTTTAAGGTTTCATCTTTCTGAACGGTATGTATGTTATATTTCTGCATAGAAATGTTCCTGCTTCAATTTCTTTCTTTATTCTATTTTATTAAAAATGGATAACCCTTGCTCTGTTTGGTCTCGGATCCATACCAATACCTTCTCTTCTTGCTGACCAGTGAAGATATTCATGGCGAAGCTTTCTTAAATCATCCTGTTCTTTTACTTCTTTCTGGTAAGCAGCATAACGGTCTTCCGGGATTTCGTTTCCGCCATAAGCATCACGCAGCGCTTTAAAATGTTTGAAGGAATAAGGTTTGCCATCTCCCATTACATAAGATCTGAGACGGTCTTTTATTCCTATTAAAAACTGATCATCCAAAATGGAATATTTCTCGTCTGTCAGTTTCTTTATGGTTATAGGAAGATTTTTATCTACACCATATTCCGCCATAAAATGCAAAGGAATGTAGCTGAATGTCTTCAGTAGATAGCGCGATCCTCTTAATGAAAGGTAAAATCCGGGCGTAATGGTAAGCTGCCCTTTTTCATACCATCCTTCGGTTTCAAGCTCTGTTTTTAATGCTTTTAATTTGGTACTGGTTGTCCATGAAGTTTCAACTTCTTCCCATGTTTCCTGTCCGTTTTCGTAAGCTCCGCCTACATCACAGTGTACACCGGGGAAGTTTTTTTCAGTTCCAATATGTACTCTTGTCAGGTCAAAATTTTCCCTGTGCTCATCTTCTGCAGTAAAGTGAATTACAGTCTGGGCTTTCCCGATATCATTCAGGCTCAGTTCTTCAACGTCATTGCTGAAATTGGGTACGGGTGAGAGGTATTTTGAATAGGAAGAAACGGTATCGTAAATTCCCAGGAATCTTACTTTTAAAACATCTACTTTTAGTCCGGCTTCTTCGAGTTTAAGGCCAAGGTGTCCCCATTTTGGAAGTTCTTCTGAACCTACCCCTTTTCCATCATCATCTGAATAGGTGGTCACGGAAACCGCTTCATTCGCAACTGTGCGGGAAGTGGCTTTATATTTTGCTTTTCCAATTTCGTATACAAAATTGCGGGCTGCGGCAGCGCCACGGCTGAAACCGAATACATCAAAAGTAAGCACGGCAATTTTATCGGCTTTCTTTTCTGCTTTAATGGTTTTTACCTTTTTTACGATTTCTTCACAGCCTTTTCTGACTTTAGATCTAATTCCGGTTTCGCCAGTTCCGAAAGCATATCCCAACGTAGCATCTCCTTCTTTATCCTGTGTACCGATACCTTCTATGTAAATACCGAAGTTTTTATCATAATTATCCCACATACGGGCTACATTACTCCAGTCATTGTTGTAGCTGGTATTGTCTGAAGATTTTCCGCCATGTTTTTTATGAGCATCCGTCCCTTTTTTTCTTTCGTCTGTATTGGTTTTATTATTCAGGGTTCCGTCAAAAAAAATCCCAATGGTAATATCCAGTACTTCCTCTTTGGATACAGATGGTGTATAACTTCCAAATTGATTGTTGTGCATAGTTCTCGTTTTTAAATTGACTGATTGAATGCTATCATTCTATCTTTCGGGATACTCTGATTTTTGCTTTGGTAACGGCCAGTTTTTCTTTTTCAGATTCTAAAGACACTAAGATTTTAGTATTGTCTTCGTTTACTGTAATGGTCAGATCAATGTTTTTGTCTTTTCCTAATTTCTGAAACAGATCAAATATTTCCTTGTCATCAAAAGCGTCGATCCATACTGCATATCTGTTGTTGTTTTTATCTTTCCAGTAAAAACCACAGAATCTTGGTACTGCTCTGCTTTTATAAGTATTCTCTTTTAAGCTCTGATCAAAAAGATTTTCCTGTTCACCGTTATAATTGGTAAACCCAAAATCGATCCATGTTGCTCCTTCAGGAAGAATCACGGCAGGTTTCCAGTTGTATTTTTCTCTGTAGGCATTATAAATATCTGCTGCAGGATAGCCTTCTTTTTCAATTTTCTCACGAACTTCCGGCTTAAATGTCTTATAAGACGGGTCTTTCAGCATTCTGTCTGCAAAGCCTTCTTTCAGCATATACTGAGCATTATCGTATGCTTTTTCTTTAGTAATAATGGTATCATGAGCCTGAAAAGCACCTATCTCTTTCTGGTTTCCTGCGCCTTTCATCCAAAGCACAACTCTTCCTTGCGGAGCTAATCCTACAACAAAAGAGTTGTAAGTAGATTTCTTTTTTGTGTCCTGATCTACAAATCCTTCATCAAAAAGGTTTTTTATCTTTTCTTTATCCAGATTCCATTTTCCGGTATAGAATTTTTTTTCTACCAGAGAATACCATGTGAATTCCAGCTCATGAGGAGCATTCATTCTTTCGGTGGTCACGTTCATAGTGCCACCTTCTTTACCCCATCCTGTATTCTGTGTTCCCCAGATTGCATCAAAGCTGTAAGTAAAACCATCGGCAACAATAGCTCCTTCATACACTTCCATCGGGTATTCCTGTGGGGCAGAAACGGTTCCCAGCCAACTGTATTTTTCTTCCATTTTTTTATTCTGACAATTCGTTAATGAAAAACACGCTATAAAAAGAATCAGCAGGTTGTATTTACTTATGACCATGGGACATAATCTTCTTGTTACTTGCTAAAACCAGATTTTCTTTATGGGCTTCCACATTGATTTTCTTTGCGATTTTCTCCACCTTTTTGCCTACGCTCAGATGATAAGAATCTTTGACTGTAATGCGCAGATTGGTTGCTGTCTTTATGATGGCCATATTAGAAAAGTTTTGATTTTTCAGCACTGTTGAATTCTACGATCTTTCCACTTTGCATGGTCATATTTTCCATTTCGCTGAACATGGAAATTTCACCTGCTATTTCGTTAGATGTTTCAGATTGTCTTTTGAATTCTTTTTCAATCATTTCTGTCCGGGTATCTGAAGTTTCTGTAATATCTCCTGATGCCGTAAGTTTCATATCTTTTCCAGCTATAGAAACAATATTGTCGTTGGCTGTACTGGTAATGCTTGCTCCTGCTCCTATTGAAATTTCTTTTCCTGCCGTGATATTGATATTATCGCCTGCATTTAAGGTAAAGTTTTTAGGGGCTTTCATACTGATATTCCCCTGTCCGTCCATAAAGTAGGTATTACCACTTGGATCAAGAATCGTTACGCTTCCTTCCTCATCATTCATTAGAATTCTGATTCCGCTTCTGGTCTGTATTGACTTCAGGTGATTGTTAACGCCTCCTCCTAAAGCAATTCCTCCATGGAACATTCCTCCCATTACAAAAGGTCTGTCAGGGTGACTGTGCACAAAGTTTACCATCACCTGGTCTCCCACTTCAGGAATGGCTACATAGCCTCTGTTTTGGGTAATCTGATCTGTTCCTCCTGCATCAGGACTCATCATACGGATAAAGTGAGTGGTATCGTTGGTCTGCCAGTCAAATCGCACCTGTATTCTTCCCTGTCCCTCCGGGTCAGTATTTGAGATTACTGTAGCAGTCTGCGGCTCAGCCTTTGGAATCGTAAATTCTGGTTTGGGAAGAAAGCCTGTATCTGCAGCAATTCCCACGAAGCTTCCATTATAGTGACCAATGGTATCAATCTCATGTTCTGCTTCTGTAATCATGATTCTGGTGAAATAAGAGGTTTCGTTAGAATCCTGCTTACGCATCTGTACATCTGCTACACAACCCGGATGCAGGAAAGGAACCGTTGTATTTCCTGAAGTGGAAAAAACATTGACCGCTTCACTTCCTGAAGCACTTTTTTGGGAGTATTCAACATCTAAGTGGGTAGAAGCTTTGATGGGAGCCATCTGTAATGCCGGCGTTTTATAAATAGACTCGTTATGACTGTATGCTGTTTTCGCCAGGTCCCCTACGTGTTTGATTGGCGTTGCACCGGAGGTCAGTTTTTCATTCCTGTTGCTGTTATACCCATAGTATTGCGGCTTGGTGTGTACTGCTTTCAGCTCAACTTTTATATCGTTGGCACTGCTTCCGTAGGTAAGGGTAATGGGTTTATTCTGAACGGGAAGCTTTCCAAAGTGTAAGACTTCACCATCATAGTAGAACTGCTCTCCGTAAGCCTCAGCCATTCTTGCCAGGTAGTTATAATGGGTTTCATCATACTGGCTGCTGTAGATAATTTGAGAAAAATTATTAGCCTCTACCCTGATATCGAAACGGCTTTTATCAATTCCCTGTTTAATCACTTCTTCTGCAATAATTCCTACGTTTACGGGCTGCGTACCGCCGAAACTCTGAATATGAGGTGCACCGTCCAGCAGGATGGTAGGACTGTATCCGGTAAGCACAATATTTCCTAAGCTCATTTGTTCCTGGCTGAATCCTACTCCGGTAATCACTCCTACGAAAGTTCTTTCAGGGCTGTTATCTATATCTTTATAGGAAATCACTGCTGTAAGTCTTTTTCCAAGAAACTTATTGGCATCTTCCAATGAATGGGTCTGTCGGTCTCCCAGAGTATCGTGTGCCAGTGTCAGCGTAAATTCGTGGTGTCTTTTGGTGCTTTGTTTAAGTTTGAAATGTTTATAATATTTGATAATTTTCCCTTCTATGACAAGAGAAAGTTTTACCAAACGGTTGATACCTGTATGATGGTTTTCGGAAATACCATCTGCATTCTGCGTGGGACGAAAAGACGTCGCTTGTGATTTTCCAGGTGTATTTGACATATTTTTTGTGATTTGATTAGTTTTTGTAAACGATTATTCAGCAGGGTGGAAATATACAAGGATAACCCAAGGATCCTGCAGAATATCGTTTAAGGTAAAAAAAGACCGTCTTATAAGGACAGTCTTTTATTTTTTGATCATGAAAGACTTAGCTCATTGGCCAAAGTCCATCATAAGATGAATTTCCATAAGAAATGCTTTCAGCACTTATGATAAAGCTGATCAGCATACTGTTGCTATCGATAGCATCAAAGTCTACTTCATGCTGAATTACATATCCGTTTTCCCACTTCAAATTGATCAATGTTCCTTCTTCATGAGACTTATTGAATGTAATCTCTCCGCTTGTAGGTTTATATTTGCTGTTTAATAAACTTTCTAAAACATCAGATTTTTCTGTTGCTTCAATTGTTACTTTAATCAGTGCGTTTGACGGATCAGATGCTACACGTCCTGAAATATCTGTAGATCTTGATACGCTGTAGTTAAGCTTTAATAACTTCTGACCTTCCCCTCCATTGAATTTTAAGATTCCTCTTGAATTTCCTGCCATATTCTTAAATTTTAATCATTAACAACTGTTCCCTGATATAGGATTTATAAAACAAAGATAGACTTCATGTTCTAATGTAAAAAGTTTTTGAAGCACTGTTTCAGAAATTGTAGTAGTTCTACGACATTTATTAAATTTTCGCAGTTGAAATTAATTTTAGAATTTTAAACTAACTTATTTTATTTTTCATTAAAAATCTTCTACACAGACTAATATGTAAAAGGAACTTCTATATCCCATATGATTCACTATTTGATGTCTGGCTTTCCATTTTTCAGCTGTATTAATGATGTTTGTACAGATACGCTGTTATCATAATAATAAGATTAACAATTATCATAATCATTAAGATGTTACTGTATTTTCTTTTTTTATCAATAAAACTCAACCCAAGGGTAAAAAAAAACAGCAGTAAGGTATATACCGCAGGATACATCTGAAAAGCTTCAGAAAACTTCCCTTCAAATACCAGGACAATTGCCCTCTGAGCCCCACAACCCAGGCATTCTACTCCAAGGAACTTTTTACTGGGACAGGAAAGCATGAAATCTTCGATATTCATTTCTGAGGTTTTAGATTAATCCATTCATTAAGAAGAGATTTTAGCTCTCGTATATTGGTGTGGGAAAAAGCAATTTTCCTGCATTTCAAAAGATCCCTGAACGGCAATGTATGGATTTCTCAGAATCTCTCTTGCTACAAAAATAAGGTCTGCATCTCCTTTCTGAAGGATTTCCTCTGCCTGCTCTATCTTGGTAATTAACCCTACAGCTCCCGTATTCACAGAAGCTTCATTTCTAACCTGTGATGAAAGTGGAACCTGATAGCCATCAAAAACCGAAATTTTCGCCCCATGTATATTCCCTCCGCTTGATACATCAACGAGATCAACGGCGTGTTCTTTTAAAACTTTCGCCAATTCAACGCTACTTTCAATATCCCAGCCGTTTTCAGCATATTCTGTTCCGGAAATTCTTACAAAGAGTGCGGTGTTTTCATTGAGTTCTTCATTGACTGCATCTACAATTTCAATCAGAAACCTGATTCTGTTTTCAAAACTTCCTCCATATTCATCTGTCCTGATATTGGAAAGCGGCGACAGAAACTGATGGATCAGATATCCGTGTGCCCCATGAATTTCAATAACATCAAAACCTGCTTTCACTGCTCTTCTGGCAGCTTTTTTAAAGTGCTGAACCATCTCCTTTACCTCATCTGTGCTCAATACATGCGGAATCCTTTCTGTAGGATGATAAGGAATAGGACTTGGTGCAACGGTTTCCCAGCCTTCTTCAATAGAAATCTGCAGGTTATTCCATGTTGAACCTTTTCTTCCGGCATGAGCCAGCTGAATTCCTATTTTGCTGTCAGAATTTTCATGAACAAATTCTACGATTTTCTGTAGCTTTTCCTCCTGCTCATCATTCCAGATTCCCATGCAGTGATTGGTGATTCTCCCTTCGGGCACTACACCTGTAGCTTCCACGAACAGCAATCCCGTACCTCCCTGTGCCCGGCTTCCGTAATGAACGAAATGGAAATCATTGGCCATTCCATTTTCACATGAATACATACACATAGGTGACATTACCCATCTGTTTTTCAACTCTACATTTCTGAATTGTATTGGTGTGTATAACATTTTACTTTTTTCAAAAAATTGAACATATTTACTGGAAGAATAAAATATTGTCCACCTCATTAAAAAGAACTAATTTTACCCCCCTTTTTTAGTTGACAATATATGAAAAAAGACATACAGATCAGTTACGAATATTTTAAAAATAGCAGTGAGCTGAGTGATATCGAAAATAAATTATTTGAAAGAGCCAAAGAGGCTCGTGAGAACGCCTATGCCCCTTATTCTCAGTTTTTGGTAGGCTGTTCCGTGTTATTGGAAAACGGAGAAATCTATTCCGGGAACAATCAGGAAAATGCAGCTTACCCATCGGGACTCTGTGCAGAAAGAACGACTGTTTTTTGGGTAGCAGCCAATTTTCCAAATATGAAAATAAAAAAGATTTTCGTGGTGGGTGGTCCTAAAGAATTCCATGAAAAAAATCCACCGATTCCTCCTTGTGGAGCATGCCGTCAGAGTTTGATAGAGTATGAAACCAAACAGGACGAGGATATCGACCTTTATTTCTCAAGCATGAATGAGGAGGTGGTAAAAGTACACGCGGTGAAGGATCTGCTGCCTTTTTATTTTGATTCTACGTTTTTATAAGACAAAGTAAAGGGCAAATTTGCAAAAACGCGAGATTTCCACCCCATGTCAAGGTTTAAAACCTTGACATGGGGTGATCGTAAAAAGCTTCACATTTCCAGCATAAAAAAAGCTGTTTCATACGTTGAAACAGCTTTTTTATTATTCTTCAGATTCTACCTCCTCATCTTCATCGTCTTCATATTGCTCCAGATAATAACTAAAGCTAAAGTCTTCCACTTCTTCTTCAGCATCTTCAAGAGTCGTCAGCAGGTCTTCAAAAATCTCAAGCTGATCTACGGTCATATTTACGAATTCGATGTGGAGTGGCATTTCCACATCCCCGGTAATGCTATCAAAAAGCGCATCAAGATTATCACCAAAATGTTCAGGAAGTTGAATTTTTTCCTTTAACTGGGTGTAAAAATCTTCATAGTCGCCTATGTCTGTAAAATCGATATATACTGTCTTCATATAGAACTAAATTTCCAATTTTTATTGATTAAAAAAGTTTTGCATTTTTTGCAGAAATCCGTTTCTTCATTGGTGGGATTTTTGCCTTCTGCATCTCTCATAAAACACATTTTTTCAGGGCAATGTGGCAGCCCTTGTGTATGACCCAGCTCATGAATGGCTATTTTATAAAACTGCTCATCCTGGTTTTCTTTGCTTAGTCTGAATTTTGAAGCTACACAAGCTTTTCCCGGTCTATATCCCAATCCCATGATTCCAAAGTCTTTTATTTTTCCTCTGGTGGCACTGATGTCTTTTGAAGTTAAGCCAATCATAACAAAACCTTCTTTTGTTTTACTGCTTAAAAACTTAATGATAGAATCGGCCCGGTACCGGTTTCTCTCTTTATAATAGGTGTTTTCCGGAAAGTCTATGGCAGTCAGAACTTTTACATTCGGGTATACTTTCTTTATTCCTTCCGTTACTTTTTCTACACTCTCCGGTTTAATATCTTTAAACGGCTGAATGAGTATTGTTATGGCTGATTTTTCTACTTTTTTCTTTATTACACTCTGTTTTTCTGAACATGACAATGTCAGAAAGAAGATTACAATAAAGGAAAAGAGGTTATAATCTTTCAAAATTAAGATTTATAATAATTACAATGCAAACTATACATTGGTCATTGCGAGGAGTTATACGACGAAGCAATCTCAGAAAACATCCATAATATTTTCAACATCGCCTGTAAGATCTTTCCAATCAGAATTTATACTATTAATTAAATCCAGTTTCTTTTGTCTGGAACCAGCTTTTATCTGTTTTTCTCTAAATATAGCATCACCTATTTCCTGAAAGGATTCCCAATACACAAGTATATACAAATTATATCTTGAAGTAAAACTTTGAGAATAATATGACTCCTTATGTTGTTGAACGCGTTTGGGCAGATTTGAAGTAACTCCTATATAAAGAGTTGTGTGATTTTTATTCGTCATAATGTAGACAAAACCTGCTTTCACTTCTTTATCTTTTTATTGAGATTGCTTCGTCACTTCGTTTCTCGCAATGACCTGATGTTATTTATACACTATTGTTTTTCAAAGCTTTTGTAATGGTTCTTGGTAAGGTATACTTCGCCATTTTGAGTGTAGATGATACGGTCAGCATTTCTTCCTCCGCAATGATAGTTTACATCTGCTTCAAAATACTTTTCTCCATCCGGCAAACGCCCTTCTCTATTTCCGAATTTATCTCCGCCAATCGCTTTTCCGGGAAGTACATCACACAGGTTTCCCTGGGAAGGGTTCCAACCCATTTTTCTTGCTTCATTTTTGGTGATATAATAATCTGGCAGCTTATGATTCTGTTTCACATAGCCGATTACTGTCTTTTCTTCTGTCAGCTGATCAATAGAAACTTGAGCAGAAGAATTTCCGGCACTGTACTGGCTTTCCGAAGAGGTGCTGCCATATTGTACCGTTTCTTTTTTTACAGAATCTGACTGATCTTTTTTATCTGCAATAAAATTTTTGTAAATATACATTGCAGACATTCCAAAAAGAAGTCCCAGGCATATAAAAAATACAGATCTTATTTTACTGTTCATAACAATGGTTGTATTAATATGACGATTTTCCAATCCAGCAATGCATCTATTTTTGTTACATAATTACATTGCTGAATGGGTATATTTTATGATGCTCTCCACTCTTCAGGAATATCACAAACCGGAATAGGATCTATTTTATGTTTGGCTGCTTTATGCATTCTGTCGAAGATTTGGAACACTTCCTTATCTCTTCCTTCATAGTCGTCAGCTGTTTTTGTTCCGTATTCTTTCTGGATTTTTTCCAGTTCCGGATAAGTAGCACCAATTTGTTGTTCGTCTGTTCTGTCTACATCCCAGAGTCCATCAGTAGGAATCGCTTCCTGAATACTTTTAATAAGGTTTAACCCTTTAGCTAGTTCATATACTTCGGTTTTATAAAGGTCAGCAATTGGAGAGACATCTACTCCGCCATCCCCATATTTTGTGTAAAATCCGATTCCGAAATCTTCCACTTTATTTCCGGTTCCGCACACCAAAAGCCCGTTCAGCTGTCCGTAATAATACAGCGTAAGCATTCTCAGACGGGATCTTGTGTTGGCAAAAGCCAGTTTCTCATTAGGATACAGATCATCTTTTACATCAAATGTTTTGTACAATTCCTCAAACGCAGGAGTCAGGTCAACAGACATAATTTCTACATTCGGAAATCTGGATTTAAGGTCATTCATATGATCCTGTGCGCGGTCTACCTGATCTGCTTTCTGACGGATCGGCATTTCGATCAATAATGTTTTAAGCCCGGTCATCGCTGCCAGTGTAGAAACCACTCCTGAATCTACTCCTCCGGAAACCCCGATTACATATCCATTTACTCTTGCTTTTGTTGCATAATCTTTTAACCAGCTTACAATATGATCTATCACTTTTTGTGTCTGCATCGTTTATATTTTTTTAGTCTATTCCAAATTCCTGAGGGTATTTCACCACTCCTTTTTTATTTTTTAATCCGTCTTTTACCAATTCTACAGCCATTCCGTTTTCTTCCGGAATATCGAATGGAAAAGAAATCCCAAAATTACTTGTTTTTTTGTAATCAAAGCGCGGATAATATTTTTCATGTCCAATCAATATTACAGATTCATATCCTAATTCTTTTGCGATATGATGGCCCTGAAGAATCAATTTCGCCCCGATTCCCTGATTTTGAAACTCCGGTTTTACCGAAACAGGTGCCAGTGCAAGGGAATCAAATGATTCTTTATCATTGATAATTTTAATTTTTGTAAACAGAATATGTCCGGCAATGTTACCATTTTCATCTTCTGCGACTAATGATAATTCAGGGATAAATGCTTCAGATTTTCTTAATTTTTCCACCAGAAATTGTTCCTGATGATCACTGTGCTCCATTTCCCTAAAGGCTTCTTCTGTAAGCTGAAAGACCTGTGGATGATCTTTTTTTTCTTCCTGTCGTATTGTTATCATCTTTTTTTATATTTTTCGCGCTTCAGTTCGTACCATGAGCACATCACGCCATCTTCTTCAAATTCTCCCATATTTTCAAAACCCAATTTCCCAAGAATATATCTTGAGCCTGTATTTCCGGAATCGGCATAAGCATAAATTACATTTGCATTTAGCTCAATAAAACCATATTCAAGTGTTCTTTCAGTGGTCTCAGTGGCATATCCTTTTCCCCAGAACTCTGGAATAAAACGATATCCCAATTCCAGTACATTTTTGTAACCATTGATAGGTTTTGTCAGTAATTTTAAACCACACCACCCTATCAGCAAGCCGCTTTCTTTTTCAATAACAGCAAGCCTTCCCACACCATTTTCTTCATATTGCTTCTGAATCATTTGAATCATTTCTTTCGATTCTTCTTTTGTGGTCACAGGTTTACCCAGATATTTCATCACCTCAGGATTGGAATCCAAAAGAAAAATACGTTCTACATCTGCCTCTTCCAATTTTCTTAAAATAAGTCGTTGGGTTTCTATTTTCATACTCATTAGTTTTATTCTCCAGCTCCAAAAATGGTGACCTCCGTTTTTGTTCCTTTCTTAATATCTGTTTCCTTTATTTTATTCCCGGCTACATTCAATGTTTGTAAGAGCTGATTCCCGGAAATATCAATTTTTTGAAGCTTATTATGTTCTACATTCAGTTTTCTTAATGCTTTAAACTGAGTCAGGTCAATTGTTTTTAATTGATTTAAAGATAATGTTAATTGATCAATTTTCGGAATTCCTGTCAGCGAAATACCTTCCAACAGATTATTATCCAGGTATAATGAACTTAAATGCTTCAGGTTTTCGGCTTTGAATGAAGAGGTTTTACATCCTGTACACGAAAACAATTCCAGTTGGTCCAGGTTGCTTATCACCATATTGGAGATCACATTATTATCCAGGACAATCATTTTTACATTTTTAAAAAAGTGCAGATCTTCCGTGGAAGTAATTCCCTTTTGAACAAGGAACAAATTGGTAACCGGAGAAGCTTCCGGAGATTCCAATATTCCATTTTTATTCAGATCAAAATTTTCAAGAATTGCTTTTTCAAAGTTTTTATCTTTAAACTCAATCTTTTGCCCATAATAAAAAGAAAGTCCCGAAATAAGGCAAAAGGCTATAAATATTTTAATTTTCATCATGAATTGTGTATTTAATCCTTATTTTTGTCAACTTAAATTCCATGTAAAAATAATGAAGATTTTTAGATATATTGCGCTTTCTTCTGTTTTAGCTGCCGGACTTGTTTCCTGCAAAAAAGAAACTGAAAATCAATGGAAGGTAGAAGTCAAAGAAACTGCCGAAAAAGTTGACATCACTGATATTTCCAAAGAATTTTACAACCCGAATGTTCCGTTGGATCAGTTTAAAGCTCAATTCCCATGGTTCCAAGGAAGTGTTTCTGATTCCGATTTTGGAAAGAGAAGAACTGATGCTGAAGAGATAAAAATCTACAAGGAGGCCATCGGAAAAATAGATCAGACTAAACTGCAAAAGGAACTTCAGAGTTTATTTTCACATATTAAATATTACTTCCCACAGTTTAAAAGTCCAAAGGTATATCTGTTTTCATCTGCTCTACAGATGGTGCAGGATCCTATTTTTTATGATCAGAAAGGAAATCTGGTATTTATAGATGTTACCGGTTTTATGGGAGACGGAAATGCTCATTATAAAGGATTGGAGTTGTATTTCCAAAAATCGATGAATCCGCAAAATATTGTCCCGAAAGTGTCACAGCTTTTTGCAGAAAATATCGTAACAGAATCTCCTGATCATCAGAAATTTATTGATCAGATCATTCTGAATGGAAAAGTAATGATTCTTCAGGATGCTTTTCTTCCGGATTTTCCGGATTATCTGAAAATGAATTATACTAAGAAGCAGTATGAATGGGCAACAGGCAATGAAGCGAATATCTGGAATTATTTTGTAGAAAGCAACCTGATCTTCGGAGATGATCCGAGACTTGGAGAGCGTTTTATCTCGCCGGGACCTTTCTCGAAATTTTATACGGAGATCGACAACGAATCTTCCCCACAAATCGGAATTTTTACAGGTTGGCAGATCTGTAAAGCATACCTTAAGGAAAAACCAGAAACGAAGTTAACAGCTTTCCTGAAAATGGATGCCACCACCATTTTTAATCAATCCGGTTACAAACCAAAGTTAAAATAATTTTATAAAATTAAATATCAACATCCTTTAGCACAAGTTAAAGGATGTTTTTTTTTTGACGAATAAATACAAACATATTACCTTGTATTGCATATTACCTTTTTATTGTATAGATTTGTGCTAAATAAATCACACATGAAAAATATTATCGATATTCAAAACTTAAATTTTGAATTTTCAAAACAAAAGAAAATTTTGAAAAACCTCAATATTTCGGTACCTACGGGTAGTATCTTTGGTTTTCTGGGAGCCAATGGAGCGGGAAAATCCACAACAATGAAATTATTGATTGGCAGTATTCCGGACGAAAACAACCGCATACAGGTTTTCGGAAAAAATCTTTCTACCCTTTATCCGGACGGCTTCAATAAGATTGGTAGTCTTATAGACAGTGGAGCCTATTATGATCATTTATCCGGATGGGATAATCTGATGATCATTTCCAGACTAAGATATTTACCTGAGACAGAATGTGAGCGAGTACTGCATCTGGTCAATTTATGGGAAAGCAGAGATATTAAAATGAAGAAATATTCTTTGGGAATGAAACAAAGACTTTCTATTGCTATGACACTTTTGGGAAAACCTGAACTTTTGATTCTGGATGAGCCTGTGAATGGTTTGGACCCCAACGGAATGCTGGAAATACGTGAGTTATTAATAAAGCTGAACAAGGAAGAGGGAGTGACGATATTTATTTCAAGCCATCTTCTGCAGGAAATTGAAAAAATGATTACCCATCTCGCAATTATTTCGCATGGTGAAATCAAATTTACAGGCAGCATAAAAGATCTGAATGAACTGTACCGATACAATCATATAAGAATTGGACTGAATCAGGCATCAAGGTTTATCGGTGAAATACCAGAAAATTATTCTCCAAAATTAATAGATGAAAACACGCTGGAAGTTACTGCCGAATCAAAGGAGGATATTATTGATCTTGTAAAGAAGCTTGTTTTGAACAATGCAGAAATTTTTGAAATCAAAAGCAGTGCTGGTCTGGAAGATTGGTTTATGGAAATTACAAAAAATTAAAATTACAAAAATGAAAAAGTTAATAATAGCAGTCAATATAGAATGGTTGAAAATAAAAGGGCTTGGATTAGTCTACATCGCCATTATTTTAGGAACTCTGATTCCGTTAATCAATTTATTTACATCCGAACCCGTATTCACAGAAGAACTTAAATATTCGATTTTTGAAAATGGAATACGTGATTCTTTAAAGTTTTTCACTTTTTTCCTTATGCTTCTTTTCATCATCATTGCCGCAAACAGAATTGCACAAACTGACCATAAAAACAATGGTTGGCAACTGATGGAAACCCAGCCGGTAAGCAAATTTCAACTTTATTTTTCAAAATATATTATTTTAATTCTGTTGAGTTTTATTTGTATTACTTCATTTTTCCTTTCCAATGTAGTGTTAGCACTGGCAGATTATTATATTCATCCGAATGCTGCAAAATTGCTGACGTTTGATGGAATATGGATGCTCAAAACATATCTGAGGCTTTGCATTACTATTCTGGGAGTTGCAGCGTTGCAGCTTTGTATCTCTGTGGCCTTTCCCGGATTCATATGGCCATTTCTAATTGGAGTATTGGGACTGGCTTCAAACATTACTTCTATCATCTATAAACAGGCTTTTTCCTTTAATCCTTACAGCTCTTTTTATATCTTCTGGAAAGCCCCGGAAATCAGAGACCTCAACAGTTTCATTTCTCATTCCGAATACATGAGTTTTTTCTGGATGGCTATTTTTCTGATCCTCGGATATTTCTGGTACAGTAAAAAAGGGTTTAAAAATGCTTTTCTTACAAATAAAAAGCAGATTTCAATTTCAATTCTTACACTCATTGCGGGAGTAGGGCTACTCTATTTTTTCCAAAAGCCGAAACCTTATACAAGTGACGGTACAGGAGTATCCATCACTGGAAAATTAGAAACAGATCTTAAAATTGATTCTATTAAAATTTATTCAAAAGATTTCCATAAAAAAATAGGAGGAGCAAAAATTAAAGACAATACTTTCAGCTGGGTTACAACTCAAAATCTTCCACTGGATGAATATATACTGGAAATCGGAAATAAAAAACTTGAGCTTATTATGGGAAGCGGAGACTGGTTTGATTTTGATATTCATTTAAATGATATAAAAATGTTATCTCATCTGCGTTCAAACAGAAAAGCTGACCAAGATTATAAAGAAACTGCAAATTCTTTTGGAACAGAATTCTGGTATGCAGTAGAAAACCAAACTTTAATAAATAATCCGGAAAAGTTTTATGAAGTAGCCCAATCTGACTGGAAAGACAATCAAAGAATTTTAAATGGTTTTACCAATCCGGAAAACAATGCTCTTTCGGAAGATTATAAAGCGTATAGAAAAAAGTTGATGGCTGTTGAATACCTCAATGAAATTAATAATTACAGAAAAATGACATCATGGGCAGATTCAAAATTTGCTCCTCCTAAAGAATTTCTGAATGAACTGAATAAAAATATTTCAAACCCAGATCAGCTTCTAAGTAAAAATGATAATTACCTTCAATATAAGCTGGATCAAATGCTTACAGAAAAAGAACAGCTTTCTAATGCAGACAGCATTTTATTTATAAAAATTGACCAGCTACCTAAAGGACGGATGAAAGATCAGCTACTATCTAAACATCTATTAAAAAACATGGATCTCCAAACCGACAGTATAGCGAGAACTAAGCTTTTTTCAGCTGAGATTGGCAACGTGGACAATATAGATTATAAAAATATGCTTCATGCAAAACTTGAACAGATTAACAGGTCTCAGAAAGGGGCACCGTTCCCTGATATGAAACTTCTACAGGATAATGGAAGTTTTCAAAATCTTTCAAAATATAAAGGAAAATATGTCGTAATAGATTTATGGGCAAGTTGGTGCGGTCCGTGCAAGCAAATTCGTCCTGTATTCGAAAAAAGAAGTTATCAGTATAGAAATTATAAAAATATACAGTTTATCTCTATAAGTTTGGATGAGGACAAATCAAAGTGGCAGAATTACCTAAAAACAAAACCATCAAACGTTCCACAGTATTGGCTTACGAACGCTATTCAATTTATGAATACTTACAAAATACTGTATATCCCGAGATTTATCATCATTGATCCCGAAGGTAAAATTTTTAACTTTGACAGTCCATTTCCTGATGAAGATAACTTTGTAGAAATTTTGGATAAGCTGAAGAAATATTAACTTTGCATAAAATTAGAAACAAAAGAAAGTTATGAGAAAAACTCAGATTACGATAGATGTAGAGCTTGATGAAAACCACATCCCTGAAAGCATTATATGGAACGCTCAGGATGGAGGTGTTGAAAAACAGGAGACTAAAGCAACGATGATTTCTGTTTGGGATGAAAAAGCAATGGAGGCACTAAGAATAGATCTTTGGACCAAAGAAATGCCTGTAGACCAAATGAAGATGTTTATTCATCAGATTTTGATCTCTTTAGGAAATACTTACCAGAGAGCAACAGGTGAAGAGGATGTAGCACAGTGGATAGAAGAAATTGCGGAAGAGTTTGCCGTGAAATCTGCTATTAAGTAAAAAAATATAATATGCGATACACTGCAGGCAGTAAGCGGTAAGCTTTTTGCATTCAGCCTAGAGCAAATTTTAATAAAAAAACAATGAGCTTAAGCAATATTTCCTATTGCTTAAGCTCAAAGCCTAAAGCAAAAAATTATGAATTTTAATACAAAAGTAATTCACGGAGGGCAGCACCATGAGTCTGCAACAGGTTCTGTAAATGTACCTGTATTTTTGACCTCTACGTTTGCACAGAAAAGCCCGGGTGTACATTCCGGATATGAATATTCAAGAGCTGCTAACCCTACAAGACAGGCATTGGAAGATTCTTTGGCAAGTATTGAAAATGGAGCGAGAGGTTTAGCTTTCGGTTCTGGTCTTGCCGCAATCGACTGTGTTTTGAAATTATTGAATCCTGGTGATGAAGTAATTGCTGTAGATGATCTTTACGGAGGTACTTACAGAATGTTTACAAGACTTTTCGAAAAATATCAGTTGAAATTTACTTTCGTTAATTTTGATGATGTTTCTAAAATAGCTGATGTTATTACAGATAAAACAAAACTGATCTGGGTAGAAACACCAACCAACCCATTGATGAAATTGGTAGATATCAAAGCGGTTGTTGAGATTGCTAAAGGAAAGGATATCTTAGTTGCGGTGGATAATACTTTTGCAACACCTTATATCCAGAGACCGATTGATTTGGGAGCTGACATCGTGATGCACTCTGCAACAAAATATCTGGGTGGACACTCTGATGTAATCGCAGGAGCTCTTATCGCTAAAGATGCTGAATTGGGAGAAAAACTTCACTTTATTCAGTTTGCAAGCGGTGGTATTTTAGGTCCTCACGATTCTTATCTTGTATTGAGAGGGATCAAAACCTTGGCACTAAGAATGCAGAGACATTCTGACAATGGTCTTGCCGTAGCCAAATATCTTGAAACTCACCCTGCCGTAGATAAAGTAATCTACCCGGGACTAGAGTCTCACCCTCAATATGAATTGGCAAAATCTCAGATGAAAGAATCAGGAGGAATGGTTTCATTCACATTCAAATCTGGAAAGAAAGAAGATGCGATCAAATTCCTGGAGAAAGTGAGAGTATTCACACTAGCAGAATCTTTAGGAGGGGTAGAATCTCTGGCTAACCACCCTGCCTTGATGACTCATGCTTCAATCCCGGCAGAAAAACGTGCTGAATTGGGAATCACTGATGATCTTGTTCGTTTAAGCATAGGTATTGAAGATGCAGAAGATCTTATTGCAGATCTTGAGAAAGCTTTTTCTTAAACATACAATACACTAAAATGAGAAGGGTTATCAAATCCTTCTCATTTTATTATAACCACCAAACACCTATGAAAAATACAAGAAAAGCAGTCATTTCTGACTTGCCTCAATTGGCAGAATTATTTGATCAGTACAGAATATTCTATCATAAAGAATCTGATATTCCCGCAGCGACAACTTTTCTTCAAGAAAGGCTTGAAAGTAAAGATTCAGAAATTTTTGTTGTGGAAGAAAATGGTGAACTGACAGGTTTTGTACAATTATATCCGATATTTTCATCTACAAGAATGCAGCGCTACTGGTTGCTGAACGATCTCTACGTGAAGGAAAACCACAGAGGAAAAGGCTATTCCAAAGAATTGATTGAGGAATCTAAAGAACACTGCCGATCTTCAAAAGCGTGTGGTATTCTTTTAGAGACAGGGAAAAGCAATGATATCGGAAATCAGCTTTACCCAGCCTGCGGATTTGAGCTTTATGACTCTGTCAACTTTTACGAGTGGACTAATCATGAATAATAGGTAATGAGTAATAAATAATTTATACATAATATTCTCCGTCTCGGATCTCGGATCTCGGATCTCAAAACCTCGAATCCCGAACCTCGTAACCCAAAACCAACACTAAAAACAAAAAAATAACATGAGCGATTTTCAAAAATATATTCAGAGATATTTAGATCAGATTCCCTCCGGAAACTGGTTGAATGAATTAAAAATTTCAGCAGAGAGAACCATAGGAATCTATTCTAATCTTACAGAAGAGCAATCTACCTTTGCTTATGCAGAAGGAAAATGGACTTTAAAAGGACTTTTACTCCATTTATCGGATACAGAAAGAGTTTTCCAATACAGAATATTAGCTTTTGCCAGAGGAGAAAAAAACAATCTTCCGGGATTTGATGAAAATGAATATGCTGACCAATCTTTCGCTGATCAAAGAACACTTGAATCTTTATTAGAAGAATACAAATTGGTGAGAAAATCTTCCCAGATTTTACTGGAAACCCTTCAACCTTCCGCTTTACAAAATACCGGTACAGCCAATGGTCATGAAATTTCTGTAGAAACCATCGGAAAACTGATTGTAGGACACAATTACCATCATCTGAACATTATTGAAGAGAGGTATTTATCGAAGTTGGGATGGATGTAGGAAAACGGATAGCACTTCTCAGTATGTTAATCTTTGCACTCTCTCTTTGTTTTACAGCTTTTAAAATTGAAGACATGGGAGCAATTAAAGATTATAAATCATTTGAAGTATTTCTTATGGGTCCAATTAGTTTTTTGGGTGGTGGCCTATTTGAATTTTTGGTATGGACTGCCAATGGCTGGTTTTTTATTTCGGCTGTATTTTGTTATAAAAGATATTTTTCGGTTTCTATTATACTGGGTTTAATAGCTTTTTTAACCGCTAGTTCATTTTTTTTCTGGAAGGAAATTTTAGCAGCTGAAAATGGAAGAATGGGAAGGATATACAGTTTAGAAACAGGTTATTTTCTATGGATAACCTCTATTTTATTTTTAACTGTTGGTTCGGTTTATTCAATCATAAAATCTAAATTTAATGGAAATAAAATATCGTCCTAATTTCCAATGAGATCACTAAAAAAATTAAAAATCACAGAAAGTATTCAATCTAAAAAATTAGTTTTTGAAGAAAGCTCATATGACAAGTTTGATACTATCTCAATCTATTTTGGATTTTCAGTATTAGCAGTGGCCACTCTGTTCTTTTTAAAAGATTTAACTTTTTCACTGAATAGCGGCTTAGAACAATTTATCCTTACCTGTTTACTGATCTTTAGCTTATATGTACTATACTGTAAATTTACAGAGAAACATTTAAAGCAAATTACATTTACTATTCACAAAGAAGAAGCCAAAAAGAGAATCCTTGAGTATGGAAAAAAACATCATTACAGAATTTCAAAGATTTCTGGGAATCTGATTTTTCTTAATGAACCTTGTGATATTTATAGCCCCGGAAAAGATTATGAACAGACAACCATTGTATTTTTTAAAGACAATACTATTCTTTATACTTTCATTAAAGAAGGATCAAGATCAAATTTTCCAGTATTATTTTCAAAATATCTAACCAAAATGGATTTCAAAAAAATACTTAGATCAGACTATATTGAACCTGTTAAACGTACAACCTATTTTAATTCATTTTTTCACGGATTATAATCATTCTAGACATACGGTTTAATCCGTTCTCACACATTTACATCTTATTTTTTTGCCTAAAATTCATAGATTTTCTACCTTTATCCATTCTTTGAATTCACTTACAATTATGGAACATATTATCGAAGTATTAAAATCCGGCGGAACAATCCTTTACCCTACAGATACTATTTGGGGAATTGGTTGTGATGCGACTAATATAGAAGCTGTCAATAAGATTTTTGACATCAAAAAGCGCGAAAAGAACAAATCCATGATTATTCTTGTAGAGTCTGAAAAAAGACTTCAGGATCTTGTGGATGTTCCTGAAATGGCTTGGGAAATTATTGATCTTAGCGAAAAACCGGTAACAATCGTTTATGAAAATCCAAAAGGTTTACCTAAAGAACTTCTTGCTGAAGATGGAAGTATTGGAATCCGTCTTGTAAAAAATGATTTTTGCAAAAAACTGATTACAAAACTGAACAAACCTTTGGTTTCTACCTCTGCCAACTTCAGTGGTGAAAAAAGTCCGTTGAAGTTTTCCGATATTTCTGAGGAGATGATCAGCCTTGTAGATTATGCAGTGGAAGAAGACAGAGAAAAAGTTTCAAAATACTCGGGTTCTTCTGTGATCAAAATATGGAGTGATAACAGAATAAAGGTTCTTAGGGAGTAGAAATTTTGAACCTTTTTGTTTATTTTTTTAGAGTCTTGTCAGTTCATATCGGCAGGATTTCTTTTTTTTAATTCTATCTTTGCAAACTCAACTCATAAATTATTTGCTATGAATCATCAGGAATTTGCTCAAATATGGGTTAATGCATGGAATTCTCATGATTTAGAGGATATTCTCTCCCATTACTCAGATGATATTGAGATCACAACTCCCATGATTGCTATGGCTACAGGCGGTAAGGAAAGCTCTTTGAAAGGAAAGACAGCAATCCGTGAATATTGGAGGAAGGCACTGGATAAATTTCCGGATCTTCATTTTGATTTGATTCATTCTACGGCAGGAGTAGATTCGGTAGCATTATTTTATAAGTCGATTATGGATAAACATGCTGTTGAAGTCATGTTTTTTAATGAAGAAGGAAAAATTAGTAGAATGTACGCTCATTACGATTAATGGGTAACATTGGTAGAAATTGACACTATTATTAACGATGATAATTAATCTTAATCAAAATAAAAATTTAAAACTCTTTAAAATAATTTCTGAAGCAGCAGAAAGGAATAATCAGTCTGTATATATTGTGGGCGGTTATGTTCGTGACCTTCTGATGAAAAGAAAAGCTTCTACAGATATAGATTTTGTAACGGAGCAAAGTGGTATTGAACTTGCCCAGAATGTAGCTCAGGATATAGATCCTAAATTAAAGGTTTCCGTATTCAAAACTTATGGAACAGCCATGATCAAGTATAAAGAACTTGAACTTGAGTTTGTGGGAGCAAGAAAGGAAAGCTATACAGAAAACAGCCGGAAACCAGAAGTGGAAGGAGGAAGCCTGGAAGATGATCAGAAAAGAAGAGATTTCACCATCAATGCGATGGCTATTTCTTTAAATAAAGGTAATTTCGGAGAACTGATTGATCCATTCAATGGAATTGAAGATCTTGAAAAAGGAATTTTAAGAACTCCTTTAGAACCTGCACAGACCTACTCTGATGATCCGTTGAGGATGATGAGAGCGGTGCGTTTTGCTTCCACTTTAAATTTTAAAATTGAAGAAAACTCTCTGCAGGCTATTCAGCAGGAAGCAGAAAGGATCAGTATTGTTTCTATGGAAAGAATCATGGTAGAATTCAACAAAATCATGCTTTCTGAAAAACCTTCTGTCGGACTAAGATTAATGGAACAAACAGGTCTTATGAAGCTTATTATTCCTGAACTGATCGAACTGAAAGGTGTAGAAGAAGTGGAAGGACAGACTCATAAGGATAACTTTTACCATACCTTAGAGGTCGTGGATAATATTTCTGTGAATACAGATAACCTTTGGCTTCGTTGGTCTGCCCTGCTCCATGATATTGGAAAGGCTCCTACAAAAAAGTATGTAGAAGGCACAGGATGGACATTTCACGGACATGAATTTTTAGGTTCAAAAATGGTAAAGGCACTTTTCCAAAGATTAAAACTACCGTTGGGAAGTGATATGAAATATGTGCAGAAAATGGTAAAGCTTTCGTCAAGGCCTATTGCTTTGATCACTGATGATGCTTCAGATGCTGCGCTGAGAAGACTTTTATTTGATGCCGGAGAAAACCTTGAAGACCTTTTCACACTTTGCAAGGCAGATATTACCACTAAAAACTCTAAAAAACAGGAGAAGTTCAAAAGAAACTTTGAATATGTAGCGGTAAAGATCAAAGAAGTGGAAGAAAAAGACCAGGTAAGAAATTTTCAGCCACCGATTACCGGTGAAGAGATCATGGAAATGTTTAATCTTAAGCCAGGACGTGAAATTGGTATCTTGAAAGAGAAAGTAAAAGAAGCTATTCTTGAAGGTGAAATTCCTAATGAAAAAGAAGAAGCTACCAAGTTTGTCATTGCTGAAGCAGAGAAACTGGGATTGACAATCTAATTCAATCTATAGATAATATAAAAAGCCCGGCGGGATGTTCCACATCCCGCCGGGCTTTTTTTGTTCCAGTATAAAACAAAGCCGGCCGGTTTCGAAGAAACCGACCGGAAAAAAACACAAATGATGAAAAAATAAAAAATTATTTCTTTATATGCTGTGAAGCATTATTGATTCAAAACAGTACCGTTAGCACCCAGACCTCCTGTGGTAACAGACATGATCTTGCTCCCTGTAGCAGCTGAATACACAACCATTTCGCTATTTTCTGTGAACTTCTTAACATCTGATGCAAAAATTCTTCCATCAATAACGTTAAATCCATAAAGAGTATAATACTGACCACCATCAGCAGCTGTTAATAATGGAGTTGTAGGAACTGTTGGAGCAGCTAAGCTTGTTGTATACACTTTATTGGCAGAGCTGAAATAGATTTTATCGTTATCAATCTGAAGATTTGTAGCATTTGGAATTCCTGTCAGTGTAATTACTGGAGTCATTGTTCCTGTACTTGTAATCTTGTAGATATAAGAATCTGCAGCCGTTGAAGAAATTATGTACACATTAGAGTTATACGAAACGGTGTTATTTACACTACCATTCGGAACGGTAATTTCAGTTTTACTATCATTGGAAGTATTGATATAAGTAATCTTATTCCCATACCCAGATGAAGCATTCTGTATGAAAACATTTCCTCCTGCTTCTACTGCTTTATCAGAAACTTCAGTCATGTTGATTTTACTTACAAATGAAAGGTCAGAAATTTTATATTTCGTTACACTTTTCGTGTTGGCAGTGAAATTCGTGTTGGCAACATAGATAAATCCATTAGCAAAAGTAATCCCTCTTGGGTTATCAATCTGATCCGTAATTACTCCTACTCTTTTAAATGTATAACGGTCTACAACAACAATTTTGTTAGAGTTATTGATTACAAGATACGCCTTATTTCCGTTAAGACCAATGGTCTGAAGTACGTCACCCAAAATATCTTTATTGTTGTTATACCCATACACATCGTCTTGCTTCAGGCTTAAGTCTCTTGTCAGGAAAGTTACTTTAGCCCCCTGGCTGTTGAAGTTCCCTTCATTAGAGATAAAATACCCATTCTGATACGTGATCGGGGACATTTCAAACTCTGCAGAATCACTTGAACATGAAGAAATGTTAAACAATAACACTACTGCAAATAATACAGTTAAAAGTTTAGTTATTTTCATATTTACTCAATTTTAATTTTTAAAAATTTATTGCGGCATACACACTATAGTTTCTTTTAGGTAAAGGATAAAAAGAAGCTGTTTTATAGTAGGTATCCGTTAGATTATTCACTTTGAACCCTAAGGTATATTTTTTTGCTAAGGTTGCAGAAACTCCTACATTCAAAAGAAAATAAGGATCAATAGCATCTGATCTCTTTTCATCACTTGTCGTGTAGGTAACACCATTCAGCAGTCCCTGTGCGAAAAACTTAAAGAAGCGATATTCATAATCTATATTGGCATTCCCTCTATGCATAGGAACATAAGGTCTCTGCATATTCGTTTCTTTATCGATAGATCTTGCATAATAATATCCTGCATTGGCTCGGATCTTATGATTGCCCAATTGTTTACTGAAAGACAGCTGAGATTCTAATCCGTAAGATTCAGATTTATTGACATTAAATGCCTGCCAGTAGCCCAAAGCCGTCGGAAGCCATACAATAAGATCTGTCACATTCATATAATAAGGAGACAAAGCAAGCTTGAAATCTCCTACTTTGAACTCGTTCGTCATATCTACCTGCGTAGATGTTTCCGGCCTCAGGTCTTTATTTCCTCCCGGTTCATAATAAATATCATTAAATGAAGGATATCTGAAATTCTTTGATACATTAATGCTCACATCATACCATTTTGCAGCGCTCCATTTTCCGGAGAATGAATACAAAAACGGTGACTTTACATCTTCCACAAAGTCTTTCTTAAATCCACCCTCAAAACGAAGGTCTTTTGTTGCAAAATACCTCAACAATCCGGAAACAGAACCAATATTTCTACTGACACTGGATATTCCGCTCTGATACCCTTCTCCTTTATTGACCTGAAATTCCCCAATAAGGTTAAAATTCCACTTTGAACTCAGGAAATAATTGAAATCATTTTTAAAGATATAATTCTTCCCTGTTCCGCCACTTGATTTAGGAAGATTTAACGAGCCGAAATACTGAAAGTTCTCTTCTGTATAAGCCGCTTTCAAGGAGTTACTGAACTTTGTTTTGTTCCAATCCCAGGAAAGAAGACTTCTTACACTCTGAGTTTTATATTTCGTTTTGGTTCCCGTTTCTTCATACACAGGGAAATGCTGTGAAGAATCAAAAAATTGGCTCTGCCAAGAAATTTTATGATCAGTGTTGATCTTATAGGATGCTCCTACATTGAATGTCGTATTGTAATAACGTCCGTTTCTGTTGATATAATTCAGTTCGCTTACCTTATAATCGTTTTCGCTTACAGAATAATTTCCGGAAGCTTTAAAGCTGAACTTATCATTGCTGTAAGATCCTTTTACAAAATTATTATAGGTATTAAAAGAAGCTACTTCAGAAAATAATGAACCATGGAAACCTTTATTAAAATCAAGGGTATTATTCAGGTGGATACTTCCCCCGATCGCACCGCTTCCATATACTACACTTCCACCGCCGGCTTTTATACCAATCTGGTCATATCCGAACAAAGCAATATTATTGATATCTCCCTGCCCTAAAAAATTGGAGTTGATATTAATTCCGTTCCATACAAAAGCCGTCTGCTGAGCAGTAGTTCCCCTGAAAGATGGTGAAGAAACAGCACCACGCCCATTTTCTTTGATATAAACCTGCGACTGAAATCTCAGGAGTTCTGAAAGGTTACTGGAGTTTTTCTCGGCCTCTTCCGCCGAAATTGTTTTTACAGGATGAAAAAGTTTCACCCTATTCATCTGGTTGTCGAAGACATAAATAGTGTCAATGGTATTCTCTTGTCCAAAAAGAAAACAGCCATAAGACGAAAAAAGCAGTACTAATGATCTTTTTATATCCATACTCTTTTACTTTTCCTCCGAAAGCAATATGTTTTTTTGATTATAATTCTGGCAGGTCTCCTGACTTTCGCATTCTGCTCCTTCCCGTTTTTAGACAGTGGTTTTTTGCAGAAACTTTTGTTGCGATTTACAGTTGCGGGGACAGTCCGGGGGTTACACCCGATTCCCTTTTCATTCCAATATACTGGAAACCAAAATTTTTGCAAAGATAGCTTTTTATATGTATTTGCCAAAAACCTGACTTATGCTTAAAAAAACCTATCTCCCTAATTAAGTAAAAAAAGAACAGCCGCTTTCAACATTGAAAACGGCCATTCATCCCACTACTTTTACTATTATATATGTTTAATTTTTTATGAATTTATAAGCGTGTTTTTCTCCTTTCATTGAGTATTGCAGAATATAATCTCCTTTTGACAAGGATGAAACATCAATCTGCCCTTCTACAGTATTGAATGTTTTCACCCTTTGTCCAACCAAATTATAAATTTCAGCTTTCTCTATTTTTCCTGTTCCTTTAAAATAGAGCATATTAGTTACCGGATTTGGATAAATACCAATACTATTTTTCTCTTTCACTGTATCATTTACTGATAAAAATTCAGAGGTATCCAGATAAAAAGCGACTATCTGACCGGAGGCATTAGTTCCCGTTCCTGCAATTTTCTTCCCATCCTGTGAAATGGCCAGAGGAAGTCCCATTGTTACTCCATTCGTTACAATTCCTAAGGATACTGCATAGTTATTCAGATTGACCCTTCCGGTGGATGAAGTCCAGATAAAGCCTTCTCCCGACATTGGAGGCGCTCCAAATGCTCTGTAATATCCAATTACCGTTTTCCCGTCGGCCGAAACTCCTGTGGCCCCTCCTTTGAAATTGAAAGAAGCATTAGGATGCGTTATATAAGTAAGTCCACTTGTGGCATTCCAGACATAGGGATTAGGATTTGCCGCTCCTATGATGGTATTTCCGTCAGCAGAAATGCCTCCTGCTTCACCTACATTATTTCCGTTATTATCTGTAATAAAACTTTCTACGCCATCCTGCCATTTTGCACCACTTCTGGTACCTGTCGGCTCATCCTGCCAGCCCACAATCACCGTTCCTGCCGCATTGATTGCATTGGCTCTGGAACTACGCCCGGGAACCATACTTCCCAAGTCTATCATTCCGCCTACTTCATCCCATTTCACAGCGTGTGCATTGGCTGCGGTAAGATATCCCAGACCTACAACTGTGCTTCCGCTAGTAGACATTCCCCAGGTAGAGCTTACGCTTCCGTCCCATCCGGTAGGAACAAGCCCACCTCTGTTTACCCATGTGGAGGCCGCCACATCATAAGTAGATATTTCATTGAACCCCGTTGCTGCATTGGTGATGGAAGAAGATATTTTGGTTCCATCATTTGAAACCACAGTTCTTCCTGCAGCCGGATATCCATTGGATATTGATCCTATCTGTACAAGTCCGCCGGCAGCATTCCATTTATAGATTCCTCCTGCACTGGTATGCATACTTACCACTCCATTATCTGAAACGGCACCTACATTATAATTTCCCAAACCCATTACAGTAAGTTGTGCTTCTGCAAAACCAAATTTCAGGAAAAGACAAGCCGTCAATATTTTCATTGACATTCTGTAAAAATTTTTCATATTTTATTATATTTAGCGTTCCGAATTGGTGAAAACAATATTAATACAATATTCACCCTTTCAAAAGAAATTGACTTTCAGAATTCGTGAATTTAAAAAGAATTTAATTTATAAAACACTAATAACCAAATAGATATAAAACCACATTTTGAATATGGATTTTACCGGAACTATTCAAAAAAACACAGAAAACAAATTATCAAGACAAAAATTATTTCAAAATAGCAGAAGAATCAAACTGTTTATCTTTATTTTCATCTCTATTTTTATTAATGGGCAGTCCGGTCCGGACTTTACTATTCTCGCTGATAAGGCATTTCTGAAGCTCTATCAAAATTCTGACGAATGCATCAGCTATACCCAGGGAATTCTTGCCAGTGATCAGAATACTGAACATAAAATGGTGCTTCAAAATATCATTTCCCAAGCGTTTGCGATGAAAGGTGATTATGTACAATCTGTGAATATTTTCGCTCAATATGAAGATACTGATCAAAAAACAGGTCTTTCTTATTTCATGCAGGTCTTCAATGATTATAATCTGGCAGATCAATATCAAAATCTGGGCTTGTACAATCAGTCCAAAAGAATAATTACCCATCTTTTATCTGATCAAAAGCTTCTTAAAAGCCCTGATCCGGCTCTGAGAATCACCACGGCAAAATTGTATCAGCTTCAGGCTTTGAACTCGGGAATCAACAGAGATTATCCCACGGCATTACAAAATCTGGATAAAAGCAATCAGTACCTGGGTGATTATAATGAGGAGAATACAATTATAAAAATGGAAAACAGGATTTTCCGGGCTTCTTATCTGTTAAAGCAAAATAAATTAGCTGAATATAAAACACTTATAGAAAGTATTATTTCTGATATTGAGCATCAGGAAAACAAACCTTTTCTGCTAGGTCTGGCTTATGAGAATCTTTCCCAATATTATTTTTTGAAACAGGATTATACAACCTCTATTGAAAAACTGGAAGCCGGACTTTTATTGATTGAAAACCTACCTTTCAACAATTTAAAAATTAAAATTTACGAATCTCTATCCCGCAACTATTACGCGGTTCATAATGATGCAAAATACCATCAGTACAATACACTTCACAATGATTTAAAAGCAAAAACGGATTCAAGTTCGAAAGAAGGAATACGATATCTTGTAAAACTTGTTGAAACCAATCAAAATAAAAATATTGAATTCCAAAAGCATATACTGACCAGATCTTCCTGGTCTTTGGTTCTCGTTTTATCATTGATTGTCATAGGGCTGTTTATTTATTTTTTAATCATTAAAAGCAAAAATAAAGACTTAAAAAAGCAGTTTGATTTCTTTGAAAAACAGATCAATGAGAAACCTCAACCACTCTTATTAAATAAAGCTTCTGCAACAGCAAAAGATCCTAGCTCCACAAAAATATCCAGAGAAAAGGAAGATGAAATTCTCCAAAAACTTGAGGAATTTGAAAAATCTGACGGCTACTTAAATAAAAACATGTCACTATCACTGCTTTCCTCTCAAATGGAAGTTAATACCAAGTATCTTTCTGAAGTCATCAACAATAAGGAGAAGAATTTCAACGGATATATCAACAACCTCAGGATCAATCACATTGTACAGCTGTTAAGGAATGATTCTACTTTTCTTAATTATAAAGTGAGTTATCTTGCAGAATATTCTGGGTTTTCGTCGCACAGCGCCTTTACAACCGTTTTCAAATCTGTTACAGGAATGTCCCCCAATGTTTATATTCAGGAAATCAGTAAAACTAAAGCCGTATGAAACCATTTTTAAAGATATTACCCTTATTCCTTTTATTCCTTTGTGGTTTCACAAAAGCTCAAAAGACACCAGATAGTGTCTTAATAAAAAAGGCTAAACTTGAAATTTATGATAACCCTGACAACGCCATTAAAATCGGAGAACAGTTATTAAAAAAATCTCATGATGTAAAAACCTCCATCAATCTTTATATGCTTCTTTCTACGGCCAATATTGCTAAAAGAAACTTTGAGGAATCATTAAAGTATATTTTAAAAGCAAAGGAACTCTCTCAGAAAACCAATGATCCCAGGAATCAGGCGGGAGTTCTTATTTCGGTGGCTATCCAGTATCAGCAAATGGAACTTTTCAGCAAATGCCTTGAAACACTGAATGAAGCAGATCAGTATATTGCAAAAATCCCGGAGAAAAATCCTGAAAAATATATTGAGACCGCTGCAAGCCATGCGATAAGAGGAATGGTGTATAAAAGCCAGTCTAATTCGGAAATTGCTTTGGAGAAATTTTTGATTTCGATACAAAATTATGAAAAGGTTCCCGTGAAGAAAACCACCTATTCCAATATGAGTGTGGTGTATTACAATATTGGGTACTGCTATCTCAATCTCAATCAAATTGACAAAGCACAGGAAGCTTTTTTGCAGTCTATCAACTACGCCCGAAAGAATTATGCAAAAAGCCTGGAAGCATTCGCCTTGAAAGGAGTTGCTGAAATCCACAAACAAAAGCATGAAAACCAATCTGCCATCAATCTTTTACTAAAAGCTGAAAATCTTTGTAAAAATACCGGAGATATCACCCTGAATGAAGGACTTTATAAGGAATTAGCCGACAATTATCTGGCTATGGGACAGCAGAATCTCTATCAGCAGTATAATAAAAAACATTTGGAAATGCGTTTTAAAAGAAAGCAGAATGAACTGAAATCCATTAACCAGGTGATCGATAATCATAATAAGGAAACCTCTTTAAAAAGTGAAAACCTAAAATCTCATTTCCGTTACATTCAAATTGGTTCTGTTTTGCTGGGATGTATTTTTATTGGTATTCTTTTATATTATATTCTAAAAATCAGAAAACAGAATAAGAAGTTTCATAAAGAGATACAGCAAATGATCAGAACGTCATAAGCTATGAAAACAAAAAAGCATTCCTGAATGGAATGCTTTTTTTATCATGTATAAATTTCAATTTATCTACCAATAACTTCCGTAATCGGGTTTCCTACATTTCCACTTGGGAACTGAATTTTCAATAAAGAAGATACCGTAGGTGCAATATCTGTCATGTGATAAGCCTTGTTGCTTTCTCCCTGCTTCACACCCCATCCCATAAAGATCAATGGAATATGAGAGTCATAAGAGTTCCAAACGCTGTGTGTAGTTCCGGTTTTAGAATACGGAGGAAGCATAGAGTCATGAGAAATTAACTGGATATCTCCACTTCTCTGTCTGTTGATTCCGTTGATAATTCTTTGTTTGATCGGCTCCGGAATACTTGACTCCTGAACTCTATCCACTGAAACAGCATATAAAACGGTAGGATCTTTCTCTAGTTCTTTTACCGCAAAGTTTCTCACATCATCCAATTCAAGCTTGCTGTCTGCCAATACTTTTCTGTCAAAATAAATCTGATAGTTATCAATCGCATTGATCAATTTATCTGCCCCAAATTTATCTTTCAGTTTTTGGTTCAGGTTCTTTTCCGCATCTTCACCGAAGAAACCAGTCGTGATTTTATGTTCTTTAAGGAATCCTACAGAATGCGCTCCACCGTGGTCAGCAGAAAGGAAAACCGTATACTCTCCTTTTCCTACTTTTGAATCCAGATATTTAAAGAATTCTGCTAAATCCTGGTCTAATCTGATATAAACATCTTCCACTTCAATAGAATTCGGACCAAATTTATGTCCTGCATAATCGGTAGAAGCAAGGTTAATTGCTAAAAAGTCTGTAATATTATCTCCACCCAGTTTTTCACCTTCTACAGAAGCTTCTGCCAGTTTCAATGTCAGTGTATTTCCAAAAGGTGTATAACGGATATTGTCTTTTTTCTTCTGATAATCCTGAGCTAAATTACTGTAAGGGAAAGTAGGTGTTTTTGAACTTCCCAATAGACCTTCCCAAGGAGAATTGTCCGGTGCACTTTCTGTATATTCGTTGATTGGAAGTAAGGTATTCCAACCGTTGGCTACTAATTTTTCAGGAAGATTCTGAGAGTTGAATGATTTTACCCATTGAGGAAGATCATTCATATACCATGTACTGGTAATAAAATTTCCTGTGCTGTCATCAAACCAGAAAGCTCCGTTTGGAGTGTGTCCTGCAGGAAGAATAGAAGCTCTGTCTTTCAAAGAAACTCCAATTACTTTTCCCTGGAAGTTGGTAGCCAGCCTCAATTCGTCAGTTACCGTAGTAGACCAAAGGTTTTTCGGAGAGTGGCTTCCGATTTTCACATTGGTAGTTCCTACCGGCTGAACGCTCTCATCTGCGGTACAGTAAACTCCTTTACCTGTTTCTTTATCTGTCCAGTCGTTTCCTGCAATTCCATGAATAGCCGGCACAGATCCTGTATAAATACACGTATGTCCCAAAGCTGTAATAGTAGGCACATAAGGAATATGTACATTATTCAAAGAATATCCTGTATTCAAAAGTCTTTTGAAACCATCGTTTCCATACTTACCATAAAAACGGTATAAATAGTCCCAACGCATCTGATCTACTACCAGACCTACAACTAATTTTGGTCTCTCAAGTTGGGTATTTCTGTTCTTCTGCGCATTGATTGTAACTACGGACAAAAAAGTAGCTGCCGCAATTGAAATGTTCCTAAGCATCCAAGTAAATTTTTATTGACAACAAATTTAAGGGTTTTGAAAGTTTTGGAGTGTGAAATTTTATTTAATTTTGATTATTGTACAATTCATCAATCAACCCTCTATGATTCTAGGCGTATACTGGTATTTCAAATTCCCAGATCATTTATATGATTTTCAGTTTTTCAAATTTTATCCGGGATATGGTGGGCATGCCGATAATCCAGCCGAGCTGGCAGCAAGAGTTCAGGTTGAAAATACAGATGATTTTATCCGAAAACTGGAAGAATTGAAAACAGATTTCAAAGAAACCTACTTACATATGAACATCGATGGAAATCAGCTGATCATCAATATCGGAGACCATCTGCTTTTTGATTTTCATTTTCAATTTGCCCTAGAAATTGAAGAATTGCTGATTTGTGAAAATGCTGTATTATTAGATTCCAGTGCTCCTTTTACCATTCAATCCAGCAAAACTTATGCACCGGAAAGAGAAGGATTCAAAAATATTGAACATCGTTTCATTCAAATGGTGGGTTCAGATTTTAAAAAGTATAATGCTGAAAATTTTTCAATTAGAATCGATTGTAACATGCCTTTACAGGATAAAAGAAGCTTTATCAATGACTTGATACAGCTATGTCATGAAGAAAACCTCAATGTATTCTATTATACTGATTTCGATTTTGAAAATCATTGCAACCTGATGCTCTTTTTCACCAATGGCAGACAGAAGAAAGAGAGGATTCAAAAGGTGGATATTAATTCTTTTGGAACTAAAGTACGGCAGCTTGCCCAGAAATACCCTCTTCACTTCGGTCATTTCGGAAGTTTCAAAGAGTATCCTTTACAGGGTCCTCATATAAGGCTGATGGTAGATGAAGAATACATTGTAAATAAAAAATAAAACCATTTTAATTCAAAAATATGATCAAATTCAAATATGTCATTCTTTATGTTGAAAATGTAGAACAGTCCATGAATTTTTATAAAAATACTTTTGGTTTTGAAATAAAATTCATCACTCCGGAAAAAGATTACGGAGAATTATCTACTGGAGAAACCAGTCTTTCATTTGCTTCTGTAAGCCTTGCAGGTTCCAATATCAAAAAAGGCTTTTTAACCTCAAAAGCTGAAGACAAACCTTTTGGAATGGAACTGGGGTTTGTAACTGATGATGTAGAAGCATTAGTTGAAAAAGCAATACAAAATGGAGCCGTTCTTTATGAAGATATTGCAGTAAAGCCATGGGGACAAAAAACAGCTTATATCAAAGATCCGGACAATTATCTGGTAGAAATATGTACTGAAATTCAATAAGCTTAAAAATACTTGATGTGGAAATAAGAAAATTACAACAATTAGCTTCTAATCCAAGCTTAGACTGGGGACATAATGGGTATACAACAGACAGAATATACTCAGTTTCCTCCATTGAATTTGGAGGTTCTTTTGAGTTTAGCTTAAAAGAAAAGTCTTTACCTTATACCAAAATCTGGGAAACCACTTCTGAAGACCTTGAAGAACTGAATATCATCATTGAAAAAGGAAATTCTTTTGGGGCTTTTATAAGTGAAGAGCTGGCAGGCTGGATCATCTGTGAACATAGAACATGGAACAACAGCTTTTATATAGAAAACATTCTGATCGACGAGAAACAAAGACGGCAGGGAATCGGAATTATGCTGATTAAAAATGCTATTAAAGAAGCCCGGAAATTAAACTGCAGAGTTATTGAACTCGAAACACAGAATACCAACTACCCTGCTATCCAGTTTTACCGAAGAATGGGATTCAATATTACCGGACTCAATACAAGACTCTACAATAATACAGAGGAAATCGCTCTTTTTATGACCTTAGATGTGGAATAAATACATGATAAAAAATGATATTATGATAAAATCTTTTACTTCTTGTTAATTAAAACACTTGTAGGTGTGCTAATTTTTCTATACATTAGTAATCAGCAAATTAAAACATGATTATTATGAAAAATGTAAAAAAATTAAAGAGAAGCCAGCTTGTGCTGATCAGTGGTGGTGACACTCCCTATGCAATATGTGATATGGATGGCAATTGCCCGCCAACGATAGGTTCTTACTATTGCAGCGATGGTACCTGTTACAGAGTTTCCGGAGGAGGCGGTGGCAACCCAGGATGCAACGAACCAATGCGTCTTTGCCAGGAATGGGAAACTGGATGCGGATGCGTTTATATGTAAAATATTTTGTTAGATAAAATCTTGTGGGGGGCGGTTTTTACCGCTCTTTTTTTATATCCGTTTCAAAGGAATTTTTGAAATAAATAATTAAAAAACAGATAATCATTAACAATTACCTGTTTTTATTTTGTCAACATCAACAAGTTCCCCTTCCAAAATAACACTAATATTTTATCACAATTTTTCCTGTTGCACCCTTTTCCAGATGAGAAAAAGCAGATTTTACATCTTCAAATGGATATACACGATCAATGACAGGATGTATTTGATGCGCTGCTAAAGCTTCGTTCATGTGGGTAAACATTTCTTTAGAACCCACTTCTATTCCCTGCAGTCTGATTTGTCTGGACATAATTTTCACGGTATTCAGTTCCGCACTTAATCCACCGATCAAGCCAATGACTGCGATGGTACCGTCGAGGGCAATTACATCCATGGATCTGTTGATATTACTACCTCCTACCACTTCTACAATATGGTTTACCCCTCTTCCACCAGTAATATCCATAACGTTTTTTTCCCACTCGGGGATTTGACGGTAATTAATAAGGTGGTTAATTCCCATCTTTTTACCTAACTCCAGTTTCTCATCACTGCTTGATAATAAGATCACTTCAGCACCAGCCATCAGTGCAAATTGAGCAGAAAATAAAGAAACACCTCCTGTCCCCTGAATGAGTACTGTAGTACCAGGTTTAAGATCTCCTTTTTCCATTATGCCATGCCATGCTGTCAATCCCGCGCAAGGTAACGTTGCTGCTTCCTCATCGCTTAAAAAATCTGGGACCTTAATGACTTCATTTTCATGAAACACGGCATATTCCTGCAACAGTCCGTCTGTTTTTGCACCCCCAAGAGAACCACCTGTCTTTTCATCTGTCAGATTTCCATCTATCCATTTGGGCAAAAATAATCCGGCAACGCGGTCATTTATGGCTAAAGTTGTGACTGCACTTCCTTTTTCGACAATAATTCCCACTCCATCAGAAACCGGCACCCTTCCTACAGGAGGTTTCCAGGAAGAATAGCCTATTACCACCATCAGATCTCTATAATTAAGAGAATTGGCTTTCATTTTCACTAATACTTCATTGGGTAAAAGTTTGGGATAGGATTTATCAACCAGTTCAAGAGAAGATATACTGTACTCTTTATTTACCTGATATGCTTTCATTTTACTTATTTTAAAATTGTTACACTATAGAGAAAAACCGTAATTTTATAAGACAAATGTATGCTGAAAAAGTCACGAAGAATAACCTACAGCCCATTGTGAGCTACTAATAAATAAGTGAGTATGAGTAAAAAGAAGCTGAGTTCTACCAATACAATCAATGAACATTATCTGGACGACAGATGTACCCTGAACAAAGTACTAAAGATTATTGGTAAGCGATGGGTAGCAGAAGTTTTATTACTCATTACCCATGATGTCTCACGATTTTCTCAATTGAAAGAAACTTTGACTGGAATCTCAGACAATGTATTATCTTCAGTACTCAATGAATTGGTTAAATCAAACCTGATCACTAAGAAAATATTCAATGAGGTTCCTCTAAAAGTTGAATATCATATTACACCCAGCGGATCAGAATTAACAAAGGTGATGCACCAGCTCTGCAGTTGGGGAAAACAAAATATTCCTTATGAAGTCAGAATTCTTCCGGGGTCTATGAAATAGTAAACGTGACCATCATGACCTTTAGATGGGATAAGACAAAAGGAAGAAAATTTCTTATTTTAGTAATAAACAGCCCTTTACAATTGTTATGAATATATGAAAACAATCTCTTTCCTACTCTTTTTTTTCGTTTCACTGACTATTGTTTCAGCTCAGAATCATTCTTCTGAAGGCTTTTATGAAACCTCTGATCATGTCAGGATCAAATATAAAATCTCCGGAAAAGGAGAAGCCTGCTTTTATATTCCCGGAGGTCCCGGCCAGGGATATCCATCGTTTGAACTGATGGGTGGAAATAGTCTGGAAAAAAATATGCAGATGGTTTATATGGATCAACGGGGTTCCGGGGCCTCCGGCACATCGGAAAATTATCATCTCGATAAAATGGTTCAGGACATTGAAGAACTGAGACAGCAGCTCAAGTTGAAAAAAATCTTTCTGCTGGCACATTCCTTTGGGGGAATCATAGCAGTCAGTTATGCAAAAAAATATCCCCAGCATACCAAAGGGCTTATCCTTTCCAATGTCACTCTCCATTTCCTGAATGATGAATCGGTCAAAGAACAGATTGAATATGGAAACAGCCTTTTACAGGCAAAAAACAGAGAGGTTCCTAAAGACAGTCTTTCTTCAGAACTTTCAAAAATCAGCAGTGCATTAAGAAAAAAAAGAATAGGATATAAATTCCTGACCGAAGATATCGAAACCATAAAACAATCGGATAAGATTGATTCTCTTTATCCCCGCATTATCGATTTCGGAATGGCGGTAATCTCAAAACCTAAAGACTTCCCGGAATACTATTCCGATTACGCTCCTATCACAAAAGATATTCATGTCCCTGTACTTATCATCACAGGAAAGAAGGATAAGGCAGTCGGAACTCAGCATTATAAAACCTTCCGGTTTCCCAATCAGAAAGTAGTTTCCATTGATGGTGGACACCTTTTGTATTATGAGAAAAATAAAGACTTTGTAAACGCTGTAAGCCATTTTGTGAATACAACCAAGTAATATTGGATTGACAATTTTATTATACTACGTTTCGGCGCGGCCTTCGGCCGCGCCGAAACCCTTACTACCCCTTACCAAAGCCTCTCCAGCTACTTCATAAACGGTATCTAACCGGTTCATAACGACCTCCACCCACTATCACAAGTCCATATAGCCGGTTCCATAACGGGCTATACCCCGTTCAAAACACCCTCCAGCCCCTTCATTAACTGCCTTTAGCCCGTTCTATAAGTCCCTGTCACCACTTATCATAGGTGCTATCACCCCTTCCGAACTACCTGTACCCCCACACAACCGGGTATCCCCCCTTACCTAAGGGGGTAGCGGGACTTACTGAAGAGGATAAACAGTTCTGAAAGTGGCTGTAAATAATCTTGCTCCAATTATGGCTTCCCACAATGATCAAGATAAAAGATTCTTTATATTTGAACATTATGAGCTACTACAAATAATTGATATATCATAGATCACAACTAAAAAAACTTTATTATGAAAAAAATATCTATCATCTTCTTCTTATCATTATGTCTATTTTCTAAAGCACAGGAAAATGAAAGTTTAAATTCAGCTACAAGAAAATTCATTAATGGTGCTGATTTCACTCAAATCAATAAAGATTGGAATGTAACCGCTGATTTCAGATCAGGGATTGGTGAACAAGTATCTTTCTTTCCTGTAGAAGCTATTAATCTTAAAACAAACCAAAAAATGAAATCTATTCAAGTTAATATGAATATAAAATCAGATTTCATGGGAAAGTCAAAAGAGTTTTTCAAAACATCCTGGTTAGATTTAGATGAGGTAGAAGAATTTGTTCTATTTATAGAACAATACGTAATTCCCAATCTAAAAGATAAAACAGAAGGTAAACAATCCACAAATTATATTTTTAACTCTAAAGAAATATCTTTCAATTTCTATATTGAAAAAAATACTCGTCGAATCTCTATTTATCTAAAAGATTATGGTATAACTGATAATGAACATTATTTTTGGACAGAATCTCAGGTAAATAAAATACCTGAATTATTGGAAATTTTAAAAAAAATAAATGGAAAATAGCACAAAATCATTCGACATTCCTTAATCAATCTTACCTCTTCATTTTTCTTAATGGTTCAAATTATAAAGACCCTCAAAAAACAAAACAGGCTGTTTCAAATTGAAACAGCCTGTTTTTATCTATTGTAGTACCTGCTTAAAAGCCGGTCAATTATTAGAATTTAAGATCTCCATTCACCTCTCTTACTGCGTTTGCAGCTTCAGCGAACTTCAATTGCTCTTCAGCAGTCAATGTTACGTTTACGATTGATTCTACTCCGTTTGCTCCGATGATAGCAGGAACTCCTAAGCAGATATCGTTTTGTCCGTATTCTCCTTCAAGCATTAAAGAACAAGGGATCATTTTCTTTTGGTCGCATGCAATCGCCTGAACCATTACAGAAACAGCAGCACCTGGAGCATACCAAGCTGAAGTTCCTAATAATTTGGTAAGAGTAGCTCCTCCTACTTTAGTTTCTTCGATTACATATTTTTGCTGCTCTTCGTCTAGGAATTCAGTTACAGGAACACCATTTCTTGTCGCTTTGCTCAATAGAGGAAGCATACCTGTATCACTGTGAGCTGCGATTACCATTCCGTTTACATCAGAAATTGGAGCTTCCAATGCTTCAGCCAATCTGTACTGGAATCTTGCAGAGTCTAATGCACCACCCATTCCGATGATTTTGTGCTTAGGAAGACCTGAAGTTTTGTGTACCAAATAAGCCATAGTATCCATTGGGTTAGAAACTACGATGATGATTACTTCCGGAGATTGTTTTACTAAGTTTTCAGTAACTTCTTTCACGATACCAGCGTTGATACCGATCAATTCTTCTCTTGTCATTCCAGGTTTTCTTGGAATACCTGAAGTGATTACTGCTACATGAGAACCTGCAGTTTTACTGTAATCTCCTGTTGTACCCGTAATTTTTGTATCAAATCCGTTAAGAGATGCTGTCTGCATCAAATCCATTGCTTTTCCTTCAGCAAACCCTTCTTTAATGTCTACCAAAACTACTTCTGAACAGAAGTTCTTCATTGCGATGTATTCCGCACAGCTTGCTCCTACAGCGCCTGCACCTACTACAGTTACTTTCATATTGTTACTTTTTAAAAATTATTTTTTGTTAGTTAAGTTTAAATTTGAAACTCCCCAAATTTAACAATTCCTGAAAAAATGCGCAATCTTTCAGGAATTTAATTAGAATTAAAATAAATTAGTTGACGTTCAGTAAAAACGTATAAAGTTTTTTCGCCCCGGAAAGCACGTCGTTGTAGTTTTCTTCAGCGACTTCGGTATCCAGAACTTCTTTAAAATTCTTCCACATAGGTCCCGTATTCTCCTGATAACATCCGAAAAAGTTGAAAGTAACCTCATCAAAACCTTCTGTTTTGGAAAGCTGCTTAGCAATAACGTTACCCCCCAGCGTAGAACCTTCAATCACGTACATTGCTCCCAATGCTTCATGCTCATTCTCAAATTCAAGATCGTGAGACTCTATCTGGTTTTCCAAAGAAAGACTTTTAAGATCTTTTTCAATAAGAGAAAGCTTCTTTCTTGCATCAAGCTGAAGTTTTTCTGAATACTTATCAGAAAGGCTGCTGAATATTTTATTTTCACTGTGAAGAAGCATCAGATAATTCGTGTGAATAATCTTTTTATAATCTTCTAAAGTAAAGGTTTTATTAAAAATCTTTTCAGAATTAAAAAGTTTTTCTGCCGCATCGTGATAATCTGCTGTATTCTGTTTAAGATATTCTGATACCATACATAACGTTTTAAAAGTTTCTCAAATGTAAGGCTTTTTGAACGTTAAAATAAAGGAAGTCCCCTCTTTATTGCTCTCAAAATCTACATTCCCTCCTATTCTTTTCATAATACGGTGCACAATAGACAACCCTACCCCATTTCCTTTGAATTTCTTGGCATTGTCCATTCTGTTGAAGATTTTAAACATTTTATGCTTCTCCTCTTCAGGAATACCAATTCCATTATCAGAAATCCTGTAGATAATAGTCTGCCCGTCTTCCGTTCCTTCAATTTCTACTTTCGGATGATCCTGATGGGAAGAATATTTCACGGCATTATTGATAATATTGAGAAATACCTGATGCAACATGGTTTTATCGGCCAAAACATCCGGACATTCTTTAATAATAACTTCGCTTGCTGCGCTGCCATACGTCATCTTTGCATTTTCAGAGATTTTATGGATCGTAGGAGCTGTTTTCAGACTTTCAAGCTGAACTTCACTATGTTTGGCGCGGCTCAGCTGCAATACATCCTGCATCATTTCAGCCATATTATCAATCTCCTCGATAATCGTATTGATCTTGGTTTTGCTCTTTTCAGCATCAGCCATTAGATTTCCCAACAGCATCTGGGCATTCAGCTTCATCACCGTCAATGGAGTTCCTAAGTCGTGAGAAATAGTATAGGAAAAACTGTCAAGCTCTTCATTCACTTTTTTAAGCTCATCATTAAGACCTTTGATCGCATTATAGTTTTTGTGGGATGTTTCTAAAATCAAATCCCTTACAGCATGTACTGCACTTATATTTCGTGAATTCCATCTTGTGGAATACCCTTTAATATTCTCTGTAAAAATACGGAAAGACGTTCTTGGTGATATCATCTGTTTTTCCTCTCCGTTTTGAGAAAAAACAGTTACCCTTTTTTGAGGATTACCAGCCCAGTCGATATGCTCATTAAACTCCTTACGGAACCAGATCAGCATTTCATTTTTATCCCTTTCGATGAAATAAATAACCACTCCGGCTGCATTTTCAGACAGCTGAAGTTCTTCACCGTAATCTTTAAGGAAACTTCTGCTGACATAGATACGGTCATTTGTATTTGTCAATCCCCATTGTGCAATCTTCGCAATATTTTTGAGATCCGGAGTACTTCCGGCTGTTACAATACTTCCATCCGAAATAATAGCCAGCCCATCGGCTTCCGGTAGGTTTTGAATCTCTGTTTTACTTTCAATAAGGGAATCAAAAAGATGATTATGTTTTAAAAATTTTGTTTTCAGCTGAGATATCTTTTCATTCAGCTCCAGACGGTAGTTCAGTTCACGTTTGGATTTAAAGGAAGAATAGGCATTCGCGGCTAAAGCTGTAAAAATACCCGCCTGTACCCTGTCCTCAAGATCAATATGCTTAGGATCTACATTCTGACAAGTGACCAATCCCCAGAGATGGTCATCAATAATAATGGATATGCTGAAACTGGAAGCCGCTCCTGAATTTTTAAGATACTGTCCATGAACTGGCGACATTCCCCTGGATGCAGAAAAAGTAAGATCTATATTTTCAGGGCTCTTACTTAGAATCGGAACCATATCAGCATACACATTGCTGAAGATTCTTTTTCTTTTTTTAAGATAAAGATCCCTTGCCTGTTTCGGAATATCAGATTCCGGGTAATGAAGTCCCAGAAAGCTTTCCATATTTTCATTCTTCTTCTCGGCAATGACCTTTCCGGAACCATCCATCATGAATTTATAAACCATCATCCGGTCATAATTCACCACCTTTGAAAGGGTCTCCAAAAGATGATCCCAAAGCTCTTTTTCATTATCGATGATATAAAAATTATCATACTTATTCGAAATCCGCTTATTGGGATTAATCAGAACCTCCTCAAACTCTAGGAAAATATAAAGATCACTCCTGAAAACAGAAAAGTGATATTCTTTATCATTAATAAAAATCTTGTCAAAGTAGGTTTCGTTTTTACGTCTCGTAAACCGGTCTAGTGAAGTATAGATCTCTGAATCAATAATGCTTTGAAAACTATGGGGAAAGTCCGTAATCTTTCTCCCGAATAGTGCATCTGAACTCTCGATTTTAAATATATCCGAAATATTCCTGCTAAAAAAAGTAATGGTACGGGACTCTGCATCAATGCCAATCAAATAACCAAAACTTTGAATAGAACCCGGAATATGGATAGGTTCTTCATGGCATTCTATAAAATTCATATATCTCTTCAGTCTATTAACCAAATATAACATTTTTTCTTAACAGCATTCTCTTTTGTGGTACTTAATTTTAAGAGTCCTTCAGCCTGCATCCATCGAATATTTTATTAGAAAAAAAGGTTGAAAAATACATTGAAGTATTCTCCATTTTAACCCCATTTTTATATGATATCACTAAAAGATACGAAAAAAAATCCAATGAGAATACTTTACAGTCATTAACCATGATTCATTACATGAATTACGGATTATTAACCGTAAATATTATGTTATTTAAACTAATTTTTCTAAATTTATGTCACCAAATAATGAATACAGCCTCAATACATTGAATTATTCATAATAAATTCAACGTAAAATTTAAATTCAAATAATACTATTATGAAAAAGTTCCCATTAATTTTATTTTCTCTAGTCCTTTCTATAGGATTATGGAATCCATCAGAAGCCTGCACAAGGGTGGTTTACAAAGGTCCTCAGAATACCATTATCACAGCCAGATCTATGGACTGGCGCGATGAAATCCCGGCCAACCTTTGGGTTTTCCCAAGAGGAGCAGACCGCAACGGGCAGGTAGGTTCTAAATCTGTAAAATGGACTTCTAAATACGGAAGCCTCATCAGCTCTTCCTGGGATATTGCTTCAGCCGATGGGATGAACGAAAAAGGATTGGTTGCCAACATGCTTTGGCTGGGAGAATCCCAGTACCCGAAATTTGATGGAAAAGGAAGTAAAAAGGGAATTGCCATTTCATTATGGGCCCAATATTATCTTGATAATTTTGCCACAGTAAAAGAAGCTGTAGAATTTTCACGAAAAGAACCGTTCGTCATTGTAAGTGATTATATTCCGGGAACAGAGAAGTTTACAACAGTTCATCTTTCCATTTCGGACGCTTCAGGAGACAATGCGGTATTTGAATATATTGACGGAAAACTGGTGATTCATCATGATCCCTCTTATACGGTAATGACCAACTCTCCTGTTTTTGAAGAACAGCTGGCCCTTAACAATTACTGGAAAGGAATTCCGGGAACGGTAATGCTTCCGGGAACCAACCGTGCTGCGGACCGTTTCGTAAGAGCATCTTACTATATTAATGCAATACCACAGACTGCCGATACCCGTACAGCGGTGGCGAGTGTTTTCAGTGTCATCAGAAACTGCTCGGTCCCTTATGGAATCACTTCTGAAACGGAACCTAATATTTCATCAACGAGATGGCGTTCTGTTTCAGATCAGAAAAACCTGGTGTATTATTTTGAAACCGTTTTCACTCCAAACACGTTCTGGGTAGATCTTAAAGATTTTGATCTGAGCCCTAAAGGAAAGGTGATGAAGCTGGATTTGAGTAATAACAACACCTATAATGGTAAATCCAATGCGAATTTTAAAGAATCTGCACCGTTCACATTCTTAGGATTAAAATAAATATTTCACCACAAAGACGCTTACGCTAAGTAAAATAATCTGTTTTCAGCAGAGGAAAGGACGTAAGTATGCCACATGACGATTGAATGGGTGACCTTTCTCTTCCTCCGAAAGGAGTGTCAAGTCAAAGATTTGATGGGTGGTTTAAAATACTTTTAAGTTCATTTACAGTAAGAAACTAGTGGTAACATAAAGTTCCACAATAAAAAAACAAAAAAGATATGGCCTTTTTTTCGATTAAAAAGAAAAGCCTGATCCTGTGCATGCTGGCCTGCGGGTTATCAGCTTATGCACAAAATCAGGATTCTCTGAAGACCACACCTCCTCCACAGGAAGAAGACAATGTAAAATATCCGCAGCTGCAGATCAAAGGCCTTTTTCAGGCGCGTTATCTGGTAGGGATGTCTAAGGATGTTGATGTAAACGGACTTCATCATACCGATGGCTCCGGAACTGATAATAATTTCATGCTCAAATACATGAGGGTTCAGGTTCGGGCACAAATCAGTAAACGTACAGAAGTTGTTGTCTTGGCCAACCTTGCCGATTTTAAAAATGATCCTAAAAGCAGAGTTCTTGAAAATGCTTATCTGAAATATACCTTCAATCCAAAATTAGCGATTACTGTAGGACAGTTCAGACCCTGGTTCGGTATTGAAGAGACTTACCCTATTGACATTATTAAATCTTTAGACTGGTCCAATCAGTATACAGAGTTTGGGAAACTGGGCTGGACAAGTTTCCAGATCGGGATGTCTGCCACAGGACAGCTTCAACTTGGAGAAATACCCTTCCAATACGCAGTTTCTATCGTCAATGGAAACGGAAAAAATCAAATCAATGACAACGACAACGGAAAACAGTATTCTACCCGTTTGGTTTTTGGACTTTCCAAAAAATACAATTTCAATGTAGGTCTGAATGGAGGTACCGGGGAAGTTTTCAGCAAAAAGGTATACGCTTTGGGAATAGATCTGAGCTCACTGATCCAGTTCGATCCAAAATGGAGCATGGATATGCAGCTGGAAGCCAAACAAGCTACCAACCACGTGCTCTACAACTCCATTGCCCCCGAATTACGTCCGGATAATCCTGATCAGTATCTGATACGCGGTGCTTATTTCCTTCCGAATTTAAGATATGAGATCAATCACAAAAATCTGAGTGCTTTTGAATTATCCTGCCGATACGAATATCTTGACACCAATTTCAGGCTGGCTTCCAACCCAAGACAAACAATTACCCCAATGTTCGGATTGGAATTTTTAAAAAATTACGGAGCAAGAATTCAGCTGGGAGTACAGTTTGACCGTTACAAATATCAGGTAGAAAATACCTCACAATACAATAACAATCTATTCATAGTGCAAGTACAAAGTAGATTTTAACCCACTAAATAGTTAGTATCATGAAAGAAATTAATATCAGAAACGTAGCGATCACATTTGCCGTTGCGTTGATCATATGGTTCATCCCTGCCCCGGAAGGCGTTGCCGAGAATGCATGGCATCTGTTTGCCATCTTTGCAGCAACCATATTAGGAATCATCCTTAAGGCAGCCCCTATGGGCACCATGTGTATGATGGCCATTGGCTTTACAGCCCTTACACAGGTGGTAGCTCCGGGAGATGCCGGAAAATCTATTACAAAAGCGCTTTCGGGTTTTGGAGATAAAGTGATCTGGCTGATCGGGATCTCATTTTTTATTGCCAGAGGATTTATCAAAACAGGGCTTGGAAACCGTATCGCTTTTGTATTCATAAGAGTTTTTGGTAAAAGTTCATTGGGATTAGCATACGGATTAGGACTTGCCGATGTTTGTCTGGCTCCTGCTATTCCGAGTAATACCGCGAGAGGAGGCGGAATTATCTACCCGATCATGAAATCTATGGCTATAAGCTTTGATTCCGTTCCTGAAAAACCTGAAACCCATAGAAAGCTAGGGTCATTCTTAACATTGAACAGCTACTATATGAACCTCATCGCTTCTTCTATGTTCCTTACCGGTACTGCGAGTAACCCGATGTGTCAGAAATTTGCAGCCAACCTTGGTATTGATATTACCTGGATGTCATGGGCAGCAGCAGGATTTCTTCCCGGTGCGGTAGCATTCTTTGTCGTTCCTCTGGTATTGTACAAATTATATCCGCCTGAATTGAAAAAAACCGGTGATGCCCCGAAAATGGCCGCACAGAAGTTAAAAGAAATGGGGCCTATCTCTAAAAATGAATGGCTGATGTTATTAGCATTTTTCATTCTATTAGCCCTTTGGATATTTGGTGGAGCACTTTCTATTGATGCAACCACCACTGCATTCATTGGATTAACATTGCTACTGTTAACCTCAGTACTAACCTGGGAAGATGTAAAAGGAGAAAAAGGAGCATGGGATACCATCGTTTGGTTTGCCGTTCTGGTGATGATGGCGAGTTCTTTAAACGAATTAGGCTTCATTGGCTGGTTTAGTGATCTTATCAAAGTAAAAATCGGTGGTCTGAGCTGGCAGGTAGCTTTCCCTGTAATCATTCTGGTGTATTTCTTCAGCCATTACATCTTTGCAAGTGCTACCGCTCACGTAGCGGCTATGTATGCAGCATTGCTTGGTGTAGGGGTTTCTCTGGGAATTCCTCCTATGTTATTGGCTATGATGCTGGGTTTCATGGGTTCAATTTATGGAGTGCTTACCCATTATGGACACGGTCCGGCTCCGGTATTTTTCGGAAGCGGATATGTAGACCTGAAAGCCTGGTGGGTAAGAGGTCTTGAAATAGGAATCGTTCTGCTGATCATTTATATGGTTGTAGGAGGATTGTGGATGAAAGTCTTAGGATATTATTAATTTTTAAATCGAAAATATGTTATCAACATTGTCAAGAAAAATGCTGATGTGCCTTACAGGACTCTTTTTGGGATTCTTCCTGTTGATTCATTTCCTTGGAAATCTTCAGCTTTTTCTGCCACAAGAACAGGCACACCTGCAGTTTAATGCTTATTCGCATTTTTTATCAGGAAACATCATTATCAAAATAGTGTCTTATGTTTTGTATGCCAGTATTATTCTGCATGCCGTAGACGGGCTGATTATTACTTTAAAAAATAAAAAATCCGGAGGCGGTTATCAGTCGGACAGACGCGGAAGAGCCAGCCAATGGGCTTCCAGAAATATGGGAATCCTCGGAACATTAATTCTGATCTTCCTAGTGATCCATTTCCAGAACTTCTGGTATATCTACAAATTTGGAAATCCTCCTTTGGATGAGAACGGGAATAAAGATTTATACATTCTGGTAGTGAATGTTTTCAAAGAATGGTGGTATGTTATCATTTATGTACTCTCAATGATTGCTCTGTGCTACCATTTGATCCACGGGATTAATAGTGCCGTAAGAACATTGGGACTCTATCATCCTAAGTTTGTCAAATGGTTCAAAACTATCGGAATTGCCTATTCAATCATTATCTGTATCGGTTTTGCATTGATGCCGGTGTATGTATTCTTTACTTATCAATAAACAGACTGTTATGATTTTAGATTCAAAAATACCACAAGGCCCATTGGAGCATAAGTGGGAAAATTATAAAAAGAAAGCCAGACTGGTGAATCCTGCCAACCGTAAGAAACTGGATGTTATCGTAGTAGGAACAGGACTGGCGGGAAGCTCTATCGCAGCTTCTTTAGGAGAGATGGGATACAATGTGAAATCATTCTGTTTCCAGGACAGCCCGAGAAGAGCACACTCAGTGGCGGCACAGGGAGGGGTAAATGCTGCAAAAAACTATAAAAATGATGGTGACAGTGTCTACAGAATGTTTGTAGACACCTTGAAAGGAGGCGATTTCAGAGCCCGTGAAGCCAATGTATACCGTATGGCAGAATGTTCTCTAAACCTCATCGACCAGGCCGTGGCCCAGGGAGTTCCTTTCGGCCGTGAATATGGAGGATATCTGAACAACCGTTCATTCGGAGGAGTTCAGGTAAGCCGTACTTTCTATGCGAGGGGACAAACCGGGCAGCAGCTACTTCTTGGAGCATATCAAGCTTTAATGAGACAGGTGGGAAAAGGCTCTGTACAATTGTTTTCAAGACATGAAATGCTTGATCTGGTAACTATTGACGGTAAGGCCAGAGGCATTATCGTAAGGAATTTAGACACAGGAGAAATTGAAAGACATGCAGCCCATGCAGTCGTACTGGCAACCGGAGGCTATGGAAAAATCTATTACCTGTCTACCCTTGCCATGGGCTGTAACGGATCGGCAATCTGGAGAGCTCATAAAAAGGGCGCTTTAATGGCTTCCCCAAGCTGGATTCAGGTACACCCTACTTCCCTTCCTCAATCTGGAGATTATCAGTCTAAGCTGACATTAATGTCCGAATCATTACGTAATGACGGACGAATCTGGGTACCCCTGAAGGAAGGTGAAAACAGACCCCCAAATGATATTCCGGAAAATGAAAGAGACTATTATCTGGAAAGAAGATATCCGGCTTTCGGAAACCTTGCTCCAAGGGATATTTCTTCCCGGGCGGCCAAGGAAAGAATTGATGCAGGTTTCGGAATCGGACCTTTAAAAAATGCTGTATATCTTGATTTCTCAAAGGCCATACAGGAACAGGGAAAAGATAAGATTAAAGAAAAATATGGCAACTTATTCGATATGTATCTGAAAATAACAGGATACGACGCGTATAAAGAACCCATGATGATCTCCCCATCAGCCCACTTCTCTATGGGTGGACTTTGGGTAGATTATGAACTGATGACTACCGTTCCGGGATTGTTTGCTTTAGGGGAGGCTAATTTTGCGGATCATGGAGCCAACAGACTGGGAGCAAACTCTCTTTTGCAAGCTTCTGTAGATGGATATTTTATTGCCCCTTATACGATTGCCAATTATCTGGCTGATGACATTCATACCGGGAAAATTTCACCGGATGCTCCTGAATTTGAGCAGGTTGAAAATGCAGTAAAAAACCAGATTCAGTGCTTTATGAATATCAAAGGAACCAAAACCGTTGATTATTTCCACAAAACATTAGGAAAGCTTCTGTATGATTACTGCGGACTGGCCAGAAACGAAGAAGGGCTGAAATATGCCATTCAGGAAATCAGAAAACTAAAAGAAGAATTCTATAAAGACGTAAGAGTTTCCGGACAGGGAAACCAAATGAATACCGAACTGGAAAAAGCAGGCCGTGTTGCCGATTATTTCGAAATCGGAGAACTGATGTGCTATGATGCTTTAACCCGTAACGAATCCTGCGGAGCTCATTTCCGGGAAGAATTCCAGACTCCGGATGGAGAAGCCATGAGAAATGATGCGGAATACCAATTTATCTCTGCATGGGCATGGAAAGGTGAAAATGGAGAACCAGAGCTGGTTAAGGAGCCTTTAGCCTTTGAAGAAATTCAGCCAACGGTAAGAAGTTACAAATAAAAAACAGAAAATTATGGATTTACATCTTAAGATATGGAGACAGAAAGATAGAAAAAGTGAAGGAAAACTGGTCAACTACGACCTGAAAGGATTGAATTCCCATATGTCTTTCCTGGAAATGCTGGACACCTTGAATGAAAAACTGATCATTGAAGGAGATGAACCCGTAGAATTTGATCATGACTGCCGTGAAGGAATCTGTGGACAGTGTGGAATGATGATCAATGGTATTGCCCATGGTCCTTTAAAAAATACAACGACTTGTCAGCTTCATTTACGGTCTTTTAAAGATGGGGAAACCATTCTGATAGAGCCATTCCGTGCCGGAGCATTCCCTGTGAAGAAAGATTTAAAGGTAGACCGGTCTGCTTTTGACAGAATTATATCTTCAGGAGGTTTTGTATCGGTAAATACAGGTCAGGCTCCTGATGCAACAGCTATTCCGGTTACCCATCAGACTGCTGAAGAAGCCTTTGATTCTGCAGCGTGTATCGGATGTGGAGCTTGTGTTGCGACTTGTAAAAACGGAAGTGCCGCTTTATTTACGTCTGCAAAGATCACCCATATGGCACTCCTTCCTCAAGGGAAAGAAGAACGAAGCAAACGGGTTTTGGACATGATCGCTCAAATGGATACCGAGCTATTTGGCCACTGCTCCAATACAGAAGCCTGTGAAGTGGAGTGTCCACAAGGAATTTCCGTTCTGAATATCGCCAGAATGAATTTTGAGTATAACAGAGCCTTGTTTTTCAAAAAGAAAAATTAGATCAAAGAATAAAAAGATAAAAGCGCGAATTTATACATAGATAAATTCGCGCTTTTGTTTTTTAGAAGAATGTTTTCACCTATTCATTTATCATGGCCACTACTCTTGCCGGAGCTGCAGATCCACCCACAATTTTAAGGGGGAATACGCATATTTTAAATCCGGATGGAGGCAGCGCGCTCAGATTTGTAAGCTGCTCTATATGTAAATATTCTTTTTCAATTCCTACGCGGTGACCTTCCCAGAAAAATTCAGGGTCATTCATTTCTTTGGCTTTTTTAGCCATATATCGTAAAGGAAGATCCCAACCCCATTGGTCAATTCCCATGACTTTTACGCCCTGGTCAATCAGCCATTCTGTTGCTTCTTTGCTCATTCCCGTTCCTTTTTCTACAAAATCTGCAGTGCCCATCATCTTATCACGATCAGTCCTGATAAGCACTATATTTCCTTCCTCTATGGTGATTCCGTTTTTATCAAGATCTTTTTTCAGATCATCAACCGTGATGGCAATAAAGTCTTCTTTATGAGTACAGTCGATTACAATACCGTCACCATAACACCATTCCAAAGGGATCTGATCAATTGTTTTTGCAGGTTTCCCTTCTACTACAGGACCGTAATGCCATGGAGCATCAATATGGGTTGTGGCATGAAGTCCCATATTTTTGATGGTATCATCTGCCCAGCCCGTCCAGTTTTTAGGAAAAAGCCTCGCTGGAAGTCTCAGCGCCAGACGAATCAGCCAATGTGATTTTCTATGTGCTTTATGTTTGATTTTCACCCGCATGAACCATGGGTCTCCTGCATTGTACTGAATCGGTTTTGTTAAATCGACAAGTGTTGTTTTCATATGATGTAGGCTAAAGAGACAAAGATAGCGAATACGAAGATGGAAGAAAAAGTAAATTTGCTATACTTGCCTTTAGCATTAGAAAAACATCTTTGGAATCATAATCTTTTTGGGATCATTCTCATCATACATGATCTCAACTATTCCCTGTTTAGGAACGGAAGAGAGATTCAGGAGCGTTACAATTTTCTTGTAAACAGCAATATGTTCAACCCCTTTGAAATCTTTGAAACTCACCTGAAACATGATCTGTGGCTGATCATTTACTGTAAGACCGGTCTGGCTTACACTGATGATAGGGTAAACTTCCCTGTTTTTCAGACCAATTAAAATTATTAAATTTAGTTTGTTAAACATTATGAAAAAGAGCAAATTTTCAGAACATCAGATTATCAATATTCTGAAAGAATATGAATCTGGGAAAGCGACAAAAGACATCTGTCGAGAACATGGGATTTCTGCACCTACTTTCTATCAATGGAAGCAAAAGTATGGAGGAATGGATGCGCAGCATCTTAAGGAGCTTAAAGCTCTACAGGAGGAAAACGTACGTCTTAAACGCATGTTTGCAGATCTGAGCCTGGATCATCGTATCTTAAAGGATATCATTGAAAAAAAGCTTTAAAGCTCTGTGAACGAAAAGAACTGGCAGAGGGGGTTATTAGCGAAACAGGAATCAGTGTTCATAGGGCTTGCAAGATCGTCTGCATGAGCCGCAGTATGTATTATTATGGGCATAAAAAAGACGACCAACCCG
>NZ_PPEG02000019.1 GCF_002899945.2 Chryseobacterium viscerum | reverse complement strand
GATTACAACAGTAATCATCCGCATAAATCGTTAAATGGACTTAGTCCTTGGCTGTATGCTAAAGAAGTTTTAGTGTATTAGAGTGTATTTTATATTTATTAACTGTTTGAAAAAGGGAAAGTCTTCAATAGTAGCTTCAGCATTTCTTCCGGAAAAGAGGATATGTTCTTCTTTTTTATTTTTAAAAAACTTCCCGACAATCAATTGAAAAGCCAACACATAAATAATCGTCATTACTCCACTAAAAATAATAGGATGCATGAATGTCAGAAACCTCCAGCCAAAATCAAAGGATTCCCGTGTATAAAAATAAGAGTATAACCCAATTACGTAAGCAATTAACAATATACCAAACACGATTCTTAAAACGATTCCTAATGCATTGAACCTGACTTTCTGATCATTTAAAATAAAATAAGGCTCCTGTGACAGATTTGGATTTAACAATACTTTTACCTTGTTTCCGGCATTGAATCTTTTTTCCTGTGGTTTGGAGTCATGAAACATCATCTCGTGTTCAATCAATGTATTTCTAAGGTTAGGAAACGAAAGAACAATCTGAATGACGTTTATATTGGTTTTGGGAATGTATTTCAGGAGTTTATAATCGATGATTTTTGCTTCTCTTGGAATTCCCTTCTGCAGGATAGACTGAATGGTATTTTTCTCCTTAAAAGTTTTTACGAAAAGAGTATTGATGAAGAAAACAATCACATAGATCCATATAAGCAAAGAAAAACCGAGATATCCATAGCTCACGGCTAATGAATTTCTCGGTTCTGTTGCGAACTCATCACTCATCATATAAATGAAAATAGGAAACGGAACGCAGAAAAAGAAGAGAAAAGCTCCCCAGAAAATGATCATGAATTTCATAACTACTATTTTGTGATGTGCAATAAAGTTATGATATTATTATTGAATAGACGTTTTCTTTTTTAAACCTCTTTTTCGAAATAAAGTCTGTAGTATTTTCCTTTATCATCCTCACCCATTTCTAGTTTCTGTCTGTCTCCGTGGATGTAGATGTGGAAATTTTTATCCAATTTAATGATACTTTTAAAGTGTCTCTGAGTCTTTTTTACCGCCGCTTCACTGATCGGGAATTCTTCTGCAATATTTACCTGCATGTCCTGCTCGTAATCTGTTTTAAAATTCACAAAACTTTCAATCACATGTTCGTCTCCCAATACTTCAGTGGCAAATTCATCAAGTTTAAACTCTTCCTTTTCTTTGAAGAAATTGATCGACTTATTCAGAAAATCTGCCTGGTCTGCTTTCGAAACTTCAAATTCCTGAGGCAGCTGCTTTGTGATATAATCTTTATAGACCATCAAAGCCTCCTGCGTGTGGAAATATTCGTCATCACGCTGCTTTACTTTCAGGAAATCTTCGAACCAGTAGTACATGTCTCCATTTTTGTTGTTGTCAACTACGGAAAGTACATATCCTGTGTCTTTATTATTGTTATAGATCAAAGCTGCTTTATCAATTTTAGATAACCCGATTCCCTGATCTTTTTCAATATCAAATGTTTCTTCTGCAGGATTTATTTTCAGGAAAGATTCTCTCTTTTCCGTTTTGAAAATACCAATCTTGTCTACTCTGTCCGGACGGTCACTTTCATCTTCGAAAAGGACTATGAAAAGTTCTCCACTTTGAACTCTTGGGTTTTCAGCCGCTTCGAAAAGATGTTTTGCTATATTTTCAGACTCCCAAATGAACTTGGATTTATCTTCAAAAATTTCAGAAACAGCACTGTAAATTGGGTTATTCACCAGATAAGTATCACTGTAAAAATGGAAGGTTTCTTCCGATTTGAATGATCCTAAAAAGTAATTCTCAAGCAGTTCTGCCATTCCTTCTTCCAGCTTCAATTCCTCTTGTGAAAGTGTCAAGGAATCTCCATTGATCTTATTTCCGACTCTGTGTACTATTATTTTTGAAAACATTTTTCTGAATATTTGGACTGCAAAGATAATTCTTTTTACTACGAACGTAAATTATAAATTAAGGTTAAAAGATAAACAAGAAGTAAAACAGGAATAATCCAATTTATGATCTTTATTCCTAGCATCCAATTTTCTTGTCTTTGAAGTTCATCATCAGCTTTTACAAAGGAATCTAATATCATTCCATTCAAATTTTCAGTTTTGCTCTTATTCTTATTAAAGAAAAGGGTTTTATAATTAATAACATTTGTTTTGATAATCTTTAATGCAGAATCTTGGTTATTAACGAAAGAGTCCATCATATAAGCAAAAAGCACAGAAGAAGCTAAAACAAATATGTTTTTAGTATTAAAAGGTTCTTTTATTTCAAATGTCGTAAATGCTAAAACTACAGCTGCAGGAATTATAATCAATTTATTTTGAGAATCATTAACAACAGTTCTGATATTTTTTGAAAAATCCAATACAGCATTATCTAATTCCGTTTTAACTTTTATGTATGAAAAATCTTTTATATAATATTCGTATCCTATAATGCATCTTTTATAAAAGTCAGAAAAATTACAGTATAAAAATGTTAATCTTTCTCCTTCAGTAATGTCGTCTAAAAAATTTATTAGTTCACTTTTAAAAATAACTTTAATTTCATTAGAAGATTTCTCATAGTCATTAAAAAAATTTTCTAATAGATCTTTCTCCAAAACATACTTTATCTTTGATATACTATTAGAAGATAAAAGATTAGGAATCTTTAAATATCTATTTTCAAAATATATTAAATACTTTTCTTGAATATTATCATTTGAAATTTTAATTATAAAGTCCTTTATTAAAATTAAATCATTATAATTTTTTATAAAAAAATTATCAATATCTCTTTCCGTACAATCGATTTCTAAAATATAAAACTCTTCGCTTTTATCTTTATTATTAAACTTTACAAAATCACTACAAGTTGTATAAAAATTATGTCTTCTTAATGAGGTCCATGCTAGATCAAAAATATAAGTTTGTCCGACTTGCAGTTCAGTATCAGAAACTGGATTTCTTTTTTCATTTAAAATATTATCAATTTCAACTTCTTGTAATAAATTAATTTGTTTAACATCCGTAATAAGAAATGAAAATGTAAATAAATTAGCTGTTTCATTTATTTTATTAGAAAATAATTCTTTTAATAAATCTAACATCACATATGCTTTTTAATTTGGTTAGCTAGATCTTGTGGTATATCTTCTATTGACATAGAATTTGTTTCTACATTATATTTAATTTTATTACCGATTAATGTATTATCAAACTCAATTATAAAATCTTCATTTCTTGATTTATACTTAGTTTTTGTTAATAATTTAATTACATTTTTATCAACACTTATTATGGGATTCACAGAATACTTTTCATCTGAAGCAAAAGTTGCAAAATCATCTGGATTTTCCTCATCAATAATTCTTGATATATCACTTAGAAACACACCCTTATTATTTCGGTCATATTCAATACAATGAGCTTTAATTCTGTCTAATAATCTATCACGCTCCTCTCTATCCTCAAACTTATCATTTAAATATTCCTTAACTGCAAAAACCAATTTCTTCGAACCTGCAGTTTTGGTTGTTTTATCTTCGCAACCAATAAAAGTTTGAAAATATTTTGATATGTTTTTCAATCCACTTCTAAATGACAGATATGTATCAATGTCATCATTCCCATTTTTAAACTCTTTCCATTTTGAAATATTAATGGATGAAGCAACATCAATTTTACTTAAATCTATACTTTCTATTTCATTTAATGTCAGATCTTCACTAAAAAAATATCCTTGCTTATTATTTATTGCTAAAATTAAAAGATATTCAGCATTAAGCGAAGTGTTGAGATAATCAGAAAAAACTAAAAAACCACCTGAAGCGGGATTTGTTAGTTCTAATATTCTTTTATAATGATGCATAAGCTCTTGGGTCATCTCCAAAAAATTTATAACATCTTCAGTATACCCCGTCAATAAATTCTCAAATACTGTTGATTGATCTTGCTCCTCAAATATTCCATAAGTTTTTCCAGGGCCAGAAAATGACTTCTTAATATCTGCAATAAAAAAAATTTCCTTTTTAGAAACCTCTAAAGTTTTTGTTGCTAGTTTCATTTCAGTAACCTCTTTAGCAGGTTCTTTATCAATTCGATGGATAACTATATTTTTTATTTTAATATCGTGACCTTTTTGTTTAATATCTGGCATATTGTTTTTTTACTAAAATAAGGAATAAATTATATTTTTTTTACGGGAAACCCCAATCAAAAACAAGTCATGTATCCAAATTGAGAAAAACCATATCATTTTGACATGCTTTTTTGTTTAAAAAATCAGACTTAAAAACCATAACATATTTAATATCAATACGTTAAATCAATATCATTTCTAACGGAATACCATTGGCATCATGATTTGAAAACATAGAATATGGACTTAAAAACATTAAACAGAATAGACAAGCTCAGAAGATTAAAAAGCAAAGGACCTGAAACTCCAAAGTGGCTGAAGCCTTATCATATGCTTTTTTTTGCTTTTTTAACCATTTTCCTCTTTGGGGCCATCATCAAAATACTTGAACACAATTAACATTATAATATTATGAACTACCTACAAGCCGTACAGGAAATCACAGATGTGGTTCCCGATTTTGAAAAAGAAGTAAAAGAGATCAAAATTCAAAATTCATACAGCATCATCCGGACCTTCACAGAACGTATTAAAAATATGATCCGCCAAAATGACAGAAATCTGTTGTTCAGGAGCTTACAAAAAATGGACAAAATTTATACTGACGGAGATACTGTATTAAAAAATGCTATTGAGACTACTTTCATTTATTCTCTGGACAATTCTACCGCTTTCTGCAGTGAGGAATACAGAAAAGTGATTTTTAGTCACATTTCGGCCAACCTTCAGAAGGTATATTCAAGACAAATTTACAGCCACGGTATATAAAGGTTTTATTACATTATTGAGCCGTTTCATTACAAAGCGTTTAAATTAAACAAAAATTAAAATAACTCACAATCAATTGATTATGAAAAATAAAATCAGAAGGATTTCAGACTGGAAAACCTGGAAAACCACGACTAACAGACACAATACAGAGATATTACTCACTCACGTTGCTGTGATAGTAGGTGTATTTATTTTTGCTGCCTGCCTTTAAATTTTGGTATACATTTCGCTGCAATAAAAAGTGTTTGAAAAATTCTTAATTATGATGAAAGTACAAATGCAAACTATTAATCAAAAGGTAGCTGTTGAATACTTAAAATTTTTCTATGCGCCACTTCGCAATGAAATCACTCAGTTGTCTGTTCAGGACAATTTTGCTGGGATCATGCAGGCAACCGTAAATTATCTGAAGAATCTGTTACAGGAATCGAAGATCAGTGTCATAGCCCATCACATCAAGCTGATGGATTGGCTTTACAGAAATGGTAATTCTTATGTAAGAGACATGATTGAAAACATGTTTGTAAGATCTTTCGAAAGTTTCAAAAAGCACGCAAGAATCCAACATTGGAAACTTCTTTATCAATACATGCCTTCCAGCTTCCAGATCATTTATAATGAGCAGCAGAAGCAGGATCAGATGTATTTTGGAAAATAATAAGTATAATAAAAGAGCGAAAAGGTAAATAAGCCTATTCGCTCTTTTTATATGTTACAATAAATAGCTTTACCTTTTGCAGGTTGAGAAGGAGAAGGAAGATCAAACACTTTATATTCTCTACTTGGTACACAAAAATTACAACTGCATAAAGAAAAAACTAATCCGTTTTTTTACAAATTTGCCTTTTCATGTTTTTTTTTCGCTTTTACACCTATTTACAGGTAACTTTTACCCTATTTTACTTCACCAATACGTATAAAACCTCTATTTTTGTGAAAAAACCGATGAAAAACTCTTTTTATGCTGTGATGATGTTAATGTTGCTAATCTCATGCGGAAATAATGACAATACAAATGATGATCCGAGGCCGATCGATAGAGAAATTTATCAATTTGAATTCAAAAGTTACGCTGTAAAAGGAACCATACTTTATAAAGGGTCAGCCGGCAGTAAATCTACTCCTGATGAGTCCTACCTGGGCAATTATTGGAGTCTGTACAAAGAACCGGCATGGAAGAAGATCGTTCTTGATCTGAAAAGCAATTCTATCCAATTAATAGCCGGAAATTCAGCTGATCTGACATACAGTTTTAAAATCGTCAATGATTCAATTTTAGTCAATGACAGTAATGCGAGTAAGCCGACTTATATTGGTGATTTTAATAAAGAAAATTCCACTTTTACTTTAAAGAGAACCTTTAGATATACGAAACGAGAATCGAGAAACACCGGTGATGGATTAACCATTGTTCAAAATGCGTGTTTCGGTACCACCCAATATGAAAATATGTTTGGAGCTCTTTTTACCACCCCGTCTGAGATGACAAAGTCTGAAGATCAGGTTTTATGGAGTAATATTGAGTATTATTATAAAAAGTTCTAACAACTGATCAATATAATAAAAATAGGCTATCTCAAGAGCCCAATTATTTGGATTTTGAGATAGCCTATTTTCTATTTTTTATCGTGTTATTTCTTCACAAATACCTTTTCGATAGTTTGAGATTCCTCTTTACTCAGTTTTGAAGATTTTCCCAGTTTAGCAATAAAAGCGGTTACTTCTTCCGGGGTTGCCGGTGAGCCAAGGTTTTGGCCTTTGTCATCAAAAGAATCAGCCAGTACTTCTCCTTTTGGGCTTAAAACCAGCCAGAAAGGAAGTCCTGCATTTTCACCTTTATATTTATTCATCAGCTCCTGTCCGCCAGGGTTTTCAAGGCTTTTCTTATCTCCTCTTTCCTGAACATCCAAATAAGCAGTGACAAATCTTTTATCAAAAATGGGTTTAGCTTCTGGAAGATCCATATTTTTTTCCATCATCTTGCACCATTTACACCATGAAGCATGGAATACCAATAAGACATTTTTCTTTCCTGTTTTAGCTTCTTTAAAAGCCTTATTTAATACAACATCTGCTTTTTCCTGCGCCGCTCCTAACTGAAACAGTAACAGAGAAACAATAACAATAATTTTAGAGTATTTCATTCTGAATTTTTATTTTATTACTAAGAGCCTGTTTAAAAACGGTATAAAAAAAGAGTAAGGGTTACTCATTGGCTTAAAAATGTCAATTTAGAGCTGCAAAACAAAAAAATTGATGTATCCAACAGACTTAACTCTTACTCAGTGGCAATT
>NZ_PPEG02000018.1 GCF_002899945.2 Chryseobacterium viscerum | reverse complement strand
GATTACAACAGTAATCATCCGCATAAATCGTTAAATGGACTTAGTCCTTGGCTGTATGCTAAAGAAGTTTTAGTGTATTAGAGTGTATTTTATATTTATTAACTGTTTGAAAAAGGGAAAGTCTTCAAGTGGTCACCGTAAAATTGTACATTTCTTACTTGCTGTCAATAGGCGATTCTGATACATCTTTATAGTAGTTTTGTGGTTTTCTTACAACCAGTAAAACTATTACTATAAAAAATAACATAAAAAAAAGCAATGAAACAGTTTGATATAGTCCAGTATATTCAGTATCTGTTAATAAATCATTAAAATCTTGATAAATCATTTTATTGTATATTTATTATTTGTTTACTGTCTTTATTTCAGTGGTTTTAATATCCGTACCCAATCTTTGAAGATAGGAGATGAGCGCAATGATTTCTTTTTTTTCTAATTCACCTTTTGGTCTTTTTTCATAAGCCTCCTTCAGATCATTTGCTTCTGAAAATATTTCTTTTACAATTCCTAAGGCTTGGTTATCTGCCCATGAATCGGCAGAATCAATTTGTGCCTTTGTGTAGGGAATATCATAAACATTTTTCATGAAGACAATTTTGTCAACTAATTTTGTCCTATCCAGATTATTGCTAATTAACCAAGGATATCTTGGCATAATGGAACCTGCCGAAGTTGATCTCGGATTGTACATATGTTTGAAATGCCAGGAGCTTGGGTTTTTGCCGCCTTCTCTATGCAGATCTGGTCCAGTTCTTTTTGACCCCCATAAAAATGGTCGATCATATATAAATTCACCCGCTTTAGAATATTCGCCATTTTTGCCATTGAATCTTACGATCTCATCCCTAAAAGGCCTGATCATTTGAGAATGACACGAGTTGCAACCTTCTCGAATATAAATATCCCGCCCTTCCAGTTCAAGTGGAGAATAAGGTTTCACAGCAGAAATTGTAGGAACACTCTCCTTCAGTGATAAGGTTGGAATAATCTCTATGCCAGTACCTACAGATAATACAAGAAATGATAAGACGCTTAATAAAAAAGGAGTTCTCTCTATCCACAGATGGGTGCCTTCTCCTTCTTTTCTTTTTTTACCAATCAAGGATAAGGCTGGAGCTTGAGCAGGAATATCCTTTTGAAAAGAACCTTTTCGTATTGTGGCAGTTAGATTAATGACCATTAAAATAGTCCCTGAAATATAAAATGTACCTCCCAGAAATCTCAATTTATAGTAAGGAATAATAGCTGTCACAGTATCGAGCCAATTTTTCCACATCAATGTTCCGTCGGGATTAAACTGTTTCCACATCAGTCCTTGTGTAAATCCTGAAATATACATAGGCACGGCATAAAATATAACGCCAAAAGTACCTAACCAAAAGTGCCAGTTTGCTAATTTTGCAGACCATATCTTTGTTCTCCACATAATTGGTACCAGATAGTATATCATACCAAATGCCATAAATCCATTCCAACCCAATGCCCCAAGATGCACATGACCTATTACCCAATCTGTATAGTGTCCAATTTTATTTATAGTTTTAGTTGCTAATAGAGGTCCTTCAAAAGTTACCATACCGTAGCAGGTAACTGCCACCACAAAGAATTTAAGGATGTGATTACTACGAACTTTGTCCCAAGCGCCTCTTAAAGTCAAAAGACCATTTAACATTCCTCCCCAAGATGGAGCGATTAACATAATAGAGAACCCAGTACCAACAGCTTGTGCCCAGGCGGGTAGTGCAGTATATTGGAGGTGATGGGGTCCTGCCCATATATATACAAATATTAATGACCAAAAATGGATAATAGAAAGCTTATAAGAAAATACAGGTCTCTCGGCTGCTTTGGGTAAAAAGTAGTACATTAAACCCAAAATCGGAGTTGTTAGAATGAAAGCAACGGCATTGTGACCATACCACCATTGTACTAATGCGTCTTTTACACCTGCGTACATTGAATATGATTTCCAACCTGTAAAAGATAAAGGAACTTCTAAGTTGTTTATTATATGAAGCATAGCCAATCCGATCCAGGTACCTATATAAAACCATATCGCTACGTATAGATGTCTTACTCTTCTTTTAGCAATTGTCATGAACATATTGACTCCAAAAATCACCCATGAAAATGTAATCAAAATATCGATCGGCCACTCGTGTTCGGCATATTCTTTTGAAGTATTGATACCCATAAAGAAGGTTATGAATGTTGACAATATCATGATTTGCCAAGTCCAGAAATGAATCCATGATAGAGTAGGACTGGCCATAGGTGTCTTTAATAATCTAGGCAGCGAATAATAAACACCAGTAAAAACACTATTGCATACAAATGCAAATATTACAGTACTTGTATGTAACATTCTGATCCTACCAAATCCAAAAGCGCCATGGGTCTCAATTAAAGATTGAATTCCACCACTTCTTAGACTTTGAATACTGGTATCATCTGTACCAAAAACAAACTCCGGAAGTTCCGGATAAAAGAGCATTAAAGCTGCTGTAATTCCAAAAGTAAATCCAATCAAACCAAATACTATGGTTGCATATAAAAATGCTCTAACAATATTATTATCATAACTAAATTTCTGTAACTCCATATCAACTAACTGTTTTTCTTATTTTGTATTGACCTCTTTTCTTTGTTTTTATTTAATTATATTAAATAGTAAAACAGGCTAAATTTGCTGATTTAACAAGTCAATAATAGAAGAGGTTTATTATTTTATCCTAAACAAAAATGAATTTTCAAATTTATGAAGAGGTTGATGGATATCTATGGTAATATTCGTGGAAAAAATAGTCTTTAAAGTGCAATTTAATCACAATTGGAAAGAGAATGAATGAAAATATATTTATAAAAAAAGTAATTAATTGAAGATGTTAATTTAGCAATAGACTAGGATTTTTGAATATTGTTGCTTTTCAGTTGTTCACAAAATATTGAAAATTTATACTTATTTCTCATCTATCTATCTATCTATCTATCTATCTATCTATCTATCTATCTATCTATCTATCAGTGTTTAAATGGTTGGAAACCAACAATCAAAATTAATTGAAACGTTAGAAATACAGTGTGATGAAAATCTAAAAGGAAAAATCTGTGAATGCACCCATAAATAAAATGTCTTTTACTACCTATGATGCTATTCTAAAGTCTCTATATCTTGCTCTGAAAGAGTCCAATAAATTGGACGATGCCTATTTAAAATTACGGTATTGTTTTAAATCAATTTATCGTTTTTTTTAAAAAGGCTCAGACTATAAAATCTAAGCCCTAATTTTTAACTTACACACTTCGTGGTATATTGTCTAGATAATATTGAGCTATTTTTTTTATAATTTAAAGTTTAAAAACAACTTCTTATATCTGCTCGCCAATTTTTTATACAATTTCCTAAGATTTATTATAATATTGTTTTCTAAATGCTTCAGGAGTAAGTTGAGTATACTTTTTAAAGAATTTAATGAAGTAAGATGTGTCAAAAAAATTGAGTTCCATGGCTACTGCTGCTACTGATAACTCGAAATTTACTAACATTCTTTTGGCTTCTAGCAACACTCTGTTGCGTATTATTTCTCCTGATGACATATTGATTTGATCTTTACATATAAAATTTAAATGATTAGATGTGGTATGAAGAAGGGCTGCATAATCTCTCGGTAGCCTAATATATTTGTAGTTTTCTTCAATTAAATCCAGAAACTGTTTCAATAAAATAGAGTTGTAATTCGTCTTGTTAAAAATCAGTTTTTGAGAATGTACCTCCCTTGTAGATAGGACAAATAATTTAATCAGATCTGCTGCAATAATGGTTGGAGTAAAATCCCGAGCATCATGTAATTCTTTCAAAATTTCTTCAAAAATAGCGACGAATTTGGCGCTGCGATCTTCACTGATTTTCAACATTTGATCACCTGAAAAAATATTAAAAAATGGAAACTGATCAACTATCGATGAATTTATAGAGAGCTGGTCAAAAAAAGTAGCGGAGAAATTGATAACATAACCATCAACATCACTTTCAAATTCCCATCTATGGACCTGTCCGGGACGCATATAATAAATACAACCAGGTTCAATAGGATAACTTTTAAAATCTATTGTATGCTGACCTATGCCCGCGGTGAAATATACCAAATGATAAAAGGAATGTTTATGCACTTTTTTTATTGGTGGATTTTTTAATAGATAACCTTGAAATCTGTCTGCATTAAATAAATCATTTGATAACTTATTCGTTATTAAATTACAGATATCAAAAGTTGGGTATTTTTTGTCCATTATCTAAAAATTTCAAGTCTCTATTTCAATTAAGGTTGTGATATTGGCTTACTGTATATGTAATATTATTATACATAAGTTACTCTATTAGTCACTTGGCAAAATTAGTTATTATTTCTCATGTATTTCGGTTGATTGCCTTGCTGCAAGTTTCCATCTTTTTTAATCCATTTGTAAATCTTCGAGGTAACCAATCGTTAATATTTGTTACGTCTGGAGAAAGTTGTTTTAGTTCTTTACCCATGACAATGGCAACATTACCATCAATTGTAATTTTTTCCAATCAGCCTTTCCGTAATCTTCAATTACTTAGTCACACTTAAAAGTAGAGTTTTTGGTTCTACTTTTGGAAATTTATGAACTGATTTATTAAACTGGCAATATCTATCGGTGTAACAATTTTACCATTTGGATTATTTACAACATATTTTTTGAACAAATTGATAGGAGAGATGGAAGAAAAAGGCTCAGATTATAAAATCTGAGCTCTAACTTTTTAACTTATTCATTTCGTTGGATCGTGTCTAAAATAATTAAAAGGATAAGTTAAATTCTATACATTTTCTTCCATTTTGTAATGGTATTTCTACTCATTTTAAAATGTTTTGCTAATTGAGTATTATTTAAAAACTCAGTTTTCTGAAATTTTAAGATATTGTAGATATCTTGACGACTATATACCTTATATTTATTGTTAATAGATTCATTGTTTTCATCATTGATACCAAAAACTATTTTGTTCAAAATTATAATATCTAATGTTGACAATATCTCTTTTTCGAATAACACTTTGCAAAGATCCATCTTGTCAGGAAATTTCATATTTATTATATCTTTATAAATACGCTTATAATCGGGTTTTGCTGAATTATCATTTTTTTCCATTATTTGAAGCGACATGTTAAAAAATTAAATTTCATCTTTTAAATATTATCCCACAATAATGATTCGTACATTATTATAAGATCCTGTAATACTTGATTTCATCACTTTTTATTAATGTTAATTTTTTAAAATTGAGTGAATATCAAAAATTACATTATAATTAATAAAATAGAGCTATTTTCACTTCCATTTGAAGTGTTTATTGCCAAAAAGTTACTTATTTCTATATACTGAATTTAAGTTTTCTCTTCTATCTGGTTTTGAGATTGGATTTGCGTCTGTATCATAATATTTTACTGGATATCCTAATTTTTCCAATCCTTCAGAAATATCAGATGCTTTACCAACAATAAAGATTCTGCTTTGGGTGGGAAGCATAGTCGATTTTACAGCCTTAGATAATTCTTCAGTATTTACCTTATCAATCGATTTCAGGTAATTGGTATAAAAATCATCTGGAAGATCCAGTACTTTTTGACTTAGAGCAAATGTTGCAATGGTTGAAGGATTTTCCAGGGACATGATAAAAGAACCTTTCAGATTAGCTTTTGCGCTTTCAAGTTCTTCAGGCTTTACCATAGAAATAGCATTAAGTTCATTCATAAGCTCATTCACAGCTTTATCTGTAACTTCATTTCTTATACTTGCACTCGCAGAAAACATTGTAGAATACGTTGTAGGATAATTAGTAAATGACATATGTGAATAAGCAGCGTAAGTAAAGCCATTTTTTTCGCGAAGATTCATGGAGAGCCGTGCTTCAGCACCACCACCAAGAATATGGTTAGCAACAATAGTTGCAAAGAAAATTGGATCCTTAATTTTCAAACTGTTCAGGTTGTTCAAAGAAACAACAGACTGTACTGCGGAAGGAACATCTACTATATTTATTTCTGTTTTTTCAATATTTGAAGCAGGTTCTAAAGAAGTAATACTAGTATTTACTTTCCTCCAACCGTTGAAGGCTTTTTCAATCATTGGTTTTACCTGATCAAATTTTACGTCTCCCACAATTACTAAATAAGCATTGTCCGGAGCATAATATTTTTTATAATTGTTTTGTACGTCAGCTAACTGGATTTTGTTGATAGATTCTACCGTTTTAAATTCTCCTCTGGAAGTATTTTTACCATACATTAAAGCATTGGAAACCTTTGATGCAATTGCAGAAGTATTTTTTTCTTCAGATTTTAAGACTTCAATCATTCTCTCTTTAGAATTTTGAATTTCTTCTGTAGTGAATTTTGGATTCACGATAGCATCAGACATCAGGTATAGTACTTCCGGGAAATATTTTGAAAGAGAAATTACAGAAGCGCCTCCGGAAGAGAAATTTAAGTTAGCTCCTAAAAAGTCAACCTTCTTATTAAACTCATCCTTGCTCATATGGATCGTTCCGTTTTTAAGCTGGTCTGCCATGATTTCACTTACCCCTTTAATATTTCCCTCATAGTATGGAGGTCTGTCCATCGAAAGCGTTGTGTTTACTCTTGGTAATTTATTGTTTTCCACAACCATTACCGTAAGACCATTGCTTAGTTGAAAAGTTTTTGGCTTGGCAATGTTGATCGCAGGAGTAGGACCTGGTTTCGGCATTGCGTTAAGATCAATTTTTTGTGCTGAAATCGTTCCTGCGAAAAAAAACGCTGCAGCTATATATGTTAATTGCTTTTTCATTTGTAAAAATTTAATTTTAATAATCATTTTTTAAACCTGAAAGTTTTAAATGACTACTTTTTTTCAGGAACGTAATTGATGATTACTCTTTGATTGGAATTCAAGTACTTTTTAGCCGCGTTCTGCAGATCCTGTCTTGTGATTGATCTGTAGATGTCAATTTCCTTATTGATCAAATTGGTGTTGCCCATCAATACGTGGTTGGTTGCCAGTGAAGCAGCAATTCCCTGAATGCTTGAATTCGCATTCACAAACTGATTTTCATACTGGTTTTGAAGTTTCTGATAATCCTCTTCAGAGATCAGCCCTGTCTGTAGTTTCTTGATTTCAGCATCAATGTCAGCCTGTAAAGTCTGTTTTGTTGTCTGTCCCATTGGGATCGCAAAGAATGCGAAAATACTGTAATCTTCAAGACCCTGATTGAAAGCCTGTACAGCAAGCGCTTTTTTCTCCTGATCAACTAATTTTTTGTATAAAACAGAAGATTTACCATTGCTCAGGTAAGAAGAAAGCATATCAAGAACATAAGCATCTTTTTCTTTGTTAGCAGGAGTTCTGTACGCAAAAATATATGCCGGAAGCTGGATGTTAGAATCCGTAGCTGTTACTTCTTTTTCCTGAGTGATAGGAGCATCTTTCGGGAAATCTTTTGGATAAAGCGTTCCTTTTTGAATTCCTCCGTAATATTCCTGAATCCACTTTTTAGTTTGTTCAGGCTTGATATCTCCTGCAACCACTAATGTTGCGTTGTTCGGAACATAGTATTTTTTATAGAAAGCCTGGAATTCTTCAAGTTTTGCAGAGTTTAGATCTTCCATAGAACCAATCGTAGGCCAGTTATACGGGTGATTGGTGAATAGGTTTTTCTGAATCGTAGGGAAAAGGTTTCCGTAAGGCTGGTTGTCCATTCTTAGTCTTTTTTCCTCTTTTACAACCTCTCTCTGAGTATCTACTCCCACCTGATTGATGACCGCATGGCGCATTCTTTCAGATTCCATCCAAAGACCAAGCTGTTCGTTATTGGAAGGGAACGTTTCATAATAATAGGTTCGGTCATTCGTCGTGTTAGCGTTATTTTGACCTCCGTTTGAAGAAACGATCTTGAACCATTCCCCTCTTTTGATGTTGGGGGTTCCTTCAAATAAAAGGTGTTCGAAGAAGTGCGCGAAACCTGTTCTTCCCTTTACTTCATCCTTGGCCCCTACATGGTACATTACCCCTGTAGTCACTACTGGTGCAGAATTATCCTGATGAAGAATTACGTGAAGGCCGTTTGACAGGTCATACTCTTCGAATTTAATTTGTTGTGCATTAAGAATTATCACCCAAAAAAACATCATTAGCCTTATACAAATTTTAATCATTTGTTCATTTTATTTATTTTTTATATTTACTTATCCATTTATACAAAGTAGTTTTAGGAATTTTATATTCATCTATGACTTGTTGTCTGGTTTTTATTCCATTTTCTATCACTTCCAATATAAAATCAATTAAATCTTTTGTATAAATGTTTTTTTTAAAAGTTATAGTATTTTTTTCCAAAGTTATATTCTTGGATTTAGGGGCATATAGAATGATATGTTGAGAATATAATCTAAAAAAGTCATACCTAAGAAGTTTGGACCAGCGCATCAAATCAGTTGTATTCATGTCTTGACATTTGTAAAAGTTTTCTATTTCATCCATTCCACATTTTAGATAAATTGCTATTCTTGATGCATCAATATTATATTCTACAACCTTAAGTCTGATTTCCTCGCCTATATGGATATTTTTAAATTTCATTACTTTATTGTGATAATTTTTTAAGTCATATATCTAGAGCCTTTAATCTAAAAAATATGCCTTTTCATTCTGTGTTAATAGAATCGTTAGTTGTTTGTTTTGTATTTTTTAATTTGGAACATATGTTATAAATATGCTGCTACCAGGACTTTGAGTATAGGAAGGTTTTCCTGTTTGGGTTTGAAGATATATTTCATCATTTTGATTTAAAATTACTGTTCTATGTAAATAAGAACTACCTTCATTATTTGCCCACCTTTCTCCTCTGACCTGAAAGTGATCATTATTTGTATATAATCTCAGTGCCACTCCTTTTTCCTGGTCATTGCCTACAGAAATATTATTGAACTTTGCGACAATTTCTATGGAATAAATTCCACTCTTTTTAACCCTAAACTTATTTGATCCTGATACTCTTTCAATGTAATTAGAATTGATATTATTAATTACATCGAAATCTAGATTCGTATTATTGCCTTCTCCTCCGGTACGGTTTGTATTAGTGGTCTTAGTTGCAAACAATATAAAAGATGATGTATTTAAATTGATTCTTTTCAAAACTCCGGTATTGGTAATTCCAAGATAATTATCCTGCGGATCTAGATCTTTAGTAGGAACATCTCTTAAGCGCATATTCCCGTTAACATCTAATTTTTCTGTTGGATCAGTTGTTCCTATCCCTGCTTTTTGATTTGTCTGATCGAGCATTAGTGTTGGAGAAGTACTTTCAATACCAGCAGCCAGACTACTAAAATACAATCCTTCTTTTTCAGATCCTGAAGTATTGTCTGAGGTGTGATGACGCATTATTGTACCATAGTTTGGATCGCTCTCTACAAATTGTAAGGTTCCCCCACCAGAAAAATTATTTTGATTACTATGCAAACGGATTGTTGGGTTAGGAGTTTCCGTTGCATTACCAATCTCAAGTTCTGTGGCAGGTGAGGAATTTCTAATACCAATTCTATTATTTGCCGCATCAACTGAGAAGGTATTTCCATCTACAGAAAATGCGTTTGTGGCATTTCCTGTAAATGCTAGTGTATTAGCCCTCTGCATTACCGTCCTATTTCCTGACAGTGCTCCATCTGCGCTATAAATATTGGATGAAACAAATGAAGAATTGGTAGGATTATGAAGTTTAACCCAGATTGTTCCATTATAATAATAGTACCCAACAGTATCTATATTCACAGCGGTCCCTGTTTGGCTTCCTGTTGTGTTGTCATTAATAAAAACTAATGTAGAAGTGGGAATGTTGTTCATAGACTGTGCTCTTTGTCTGTCTATCCTAGGAATCAAAATTCCGTCAACATTTGTTGTAGATCCTACAGCATTTTTTGCAGTTATGTCAAGGGTACTTTTAGGTAATGCAGTATTTATACCAACCTGCGAAAATGTACAAACAGGAATTAAAATTCCAATCAAAAGTAATTTCATTTTTTTGTGTTTTGAAATACAAAATTACTTGTTGCTATTGTAATAGTACGCACTGCAATAACACTGCTTTATCCAACTGTCTTAATTTTAATACTTTATGTTTTTAAGTTAGCAGGGCTTCTTTTGTAGCGAACTCTGTCTTTAGATTACTATGTTATATATTTCTTAATGCGTTTTAAATATATTTTGTATATGTGAAGACTTTCCCTTTTTCAAACAGTTAATAAATATAAAATACACTCTAATACACTAAAACTTCTTTAGCATACAGCCAAGGACTAAGTCCATTTAACGATTTATGCGGATGATTACTGTTGTAATC
>NZ_PPEG02000017.1 GCF_002899945.2 Chryseobacterium viscerum | reverse complement strand
GCTTTCCCAGATTCATATTCTTTCAGAATATTGATAATCTGATGTTCTGAAAATTTGCTCTTTTTCATAATGTTTAACAAACTAAATTTAATAATTTTAATTGGTCTGAAAAACAGGGAAGTTTACCGAATCTTTAAACATAATTACAGATTTTTCGATTGATTTCTATCTATCAAATTATGGTTTAAATGTCGTTTAACACTTTCAAAATATCATCTATATCCGCCAATAATTGTTTTGAATAGAGTCCTGTCATGTCACTTAATGAGACAACTATTTATTAGTTGTCTCTTTTTTTATAGACATAAAAAATTATTTATCAAGCTGTTACCGCTTGACATTTTATGGTTCGAATTTTTTCACTTGGAATTATTAGTTTACTTAAAATAGACAGTCTAAAAGTGCTTTATCAAAGATTTCATCGGTATTGAAGCGTGGTTTGGAGTCTCATTAAGGTTCAAGTATTTTTTCTCTTTTGGTTTGTTATAACTTTTTGATACTAAATATAGCAATTCCAATAATAATAATAATAATAATAATAATAATAATAATAATAATAATAATAATAATAATAATAATAATAATAATAATTATTGCCTTACTTGGTTTTGTTGACCTTAAAGTGGCTAGATAAACTACTTTAACAATTTCACAATATTCATCTTATAAATTTTGCCAATAGGAATTTGGTAATTCGAAATAAATATAATGTTTCCTTCAACACTATTAATCTGCTTTGGAGCAACTGCAAATGATTTATGAACTTGCACAAAATCGTTTTTAGGTAATTGTTCTAAAAAAGCAGAGAATTTTTCACGAATGGTAATGGTTTCAGTCGTGGTTATTATTTTGGTGTAGTTGCCCGTTGCTTCGATGTATAAAATGTTTTCTGTTTCCAGTTGAATGTGCTTTTTATTGCTTTGAACAAAGATCCGGTTTGGAATGTTATTTTTTTCAGAAGGAACAGTCTTTTGACCTACCGAACTAATCGATTTATTTACAGCTTTTAAAAACCGTTCAAAACCAAAAGGTTTGAGCAAATAATCTGAAATGTTGTGTTCGTATCCTTCCAGAGCGAATTCCTGATAAGCAGTTGTTACAATTACTTTTGGTGGATTTTGCAATGTTTTCAGAAATTCAAAACCTTTCAAAACAGGCATGTTCAAATCTAAAAAAATTAAATCTACTTTGTTTTTGCTCAGATAATCAAATGCTTCCAAAGCATCATAACAGTTTTTCATCAACTGCATATTTGGTATCAAATCGCAATATCCTTTAATGATGTCGTGGGCAATAGTTTCGTCATCTATGATTAAATAGCTTATCATAATTGTTTTAAAATTAGTTGAGCTTTATAAATATTTTCATTTACCGAAAAAGTCAATTCGTGCTGATTGGGGTAAATTAATTCTAATCTTCTTTTCAGATTTTTTAAGCCAATTCCGGATTGATTTTCAGCTTTTTCAAAATTATTTTCAATCGAAAAAAAGATTTCGTTTTTAGAAGAGGCCAAACTCATTTTTATATATGCATTCTCTCTCAAATTTTCGACTCCGTGTTTGAAAGCGTTTTCTAAAAGGATGATAAATAATAAAGGAACAACTTTTTGATTTTCATCAATTTCACATTTAAAATCAACGTTTATCTGTTTGTGGTAACGCATTTTGTGGAGTTCGATATAGTTGTTCAAGAAATCAATTTCTTCCTGTATTGTAACTGTTTCTTTTTCGCCTTCATAAATGCTGTAACGCATCATATCCGAAAGTTTTAGTATCAATTCTTGTGCTGTTTTGGGGTCTTTCGCAACCATACCGAACAAATTATTGAGCATATTGAAAAAGAAATGCGGACTGACCTGGCTTTTCAAAAGCATTAATTCGGCTTTCATTTTTTCGTTTTTCAGTTTGGTGATAAAAATAATTTCCCGAACTAACCAAACTACACCCAAACAAAAAAGCAAAACGTAGTAGCAAATTACAATGATGGCAACTTTCGGGTGGTAATTTCCTAAAAATACGACAGATTTGTTTTCCGTAAAAATCACTTCATAAACCGTGATTATTACAGGAACAATTGCCATTAATAAAAGCGCAATCACAATCCATTTTATATTTCTTTTCAGAATCATCATACTGCAATATTACAACTATAAATTGCCCACCGCAATAACGTTGACAAACAACCCTTACAGCGTTTTGAAAGTATGAAAATGAGTGATAAAAGCAATTTGAGTTGATGCAAATACTGTTTGTCCAATTGCAGAAGTCGTTTGTCACAAAGGTTTTGAAAACGAAATCAGCTTTTTTAGGTTTGCTGAAATTAAAATTAAAGAAAATGAAAAAACGAATTTTTAGATATTTAAAACATATTGTAATTACCTTTCTGATACTTGGTGTTTTGGCAATCTCATTTGGGTTGTATCACGATGCAAGTTTTCGGTATGCAGAAAATCCTGAAATGATGAATTGGGATAAAGACGGTCCTTATGTTTTAACTAAAAATGATAGTATTGTTAGTGTAAATTACATCAGGGGAAATCAGGATGATGGGTTTTATTTAGACCAAAAAGAGTATCCTTTGGATTCAAAAATTCCTGTGTCTTGTTATTTTCCATTAGATTCTACCCGTTTTGAATTTACCATCAACAACAAAATCGAGATTCCTAAAAATACCTATAACGACAATTATAAAATTTTAGCTATTTCTGATATTGAAAGCGGCTTTAAAACTTTTCGTGATTTTTTAATTACCAATAAAGTCGTTGACAATAAGCTAAATTGGGCATTTGGAAATGGGCATCTTGTTTTGCTCGGAGATTTTGTAGATAGAGATTTTTCAACTACGCAAGTACTTTGGTTTATTTACAAACTGGAGCAAGAAGCAAAAGAAAAAGGCGGAAATGTTCATTACATTTTGGGAAACCACGAATTGAAAAATATGCAGGGAAATTTTGAAAATACTTCACCGAAATATTATCACGTTTCTTCTATCCTAAAGAAAAAACAAACCGATTTATATGGAGTTAATTCCCATCTTGGAAAATGGATGTCAAGCAAAAACGCAATTGAAAAAATTAACGGAATTCTCTTTGCACATGGCGGAGTACATCCAGATTTAGCAGGTTACAAAACAAATTTGGACGAAATCAATCAAATTATTCGTAGCAATTATTATAAACCTTACTATCCGAATCCGCAGAAAAACTTGGAGCAATTATTAATTTCTTCTCATAAAGGAATTGCTTGGTACAGAGGTTATTTTAAAGAAGATTTGACCCAAAAAGACGTGGAACGTGGCCTGGATATATTCGATGCAAAATCAATTGTAGTCGGTCATACACTTCAATCAAAAGTCAATAGAAAATACAAGGAAAAAGTAATAGGAATTGATGTAAAACACCCAAAAGATTACTCTAAAAGTCTTCCCAACCAAAAATCAGAAGGTCTGTTGATTGAAGGAAATAAATATTACAGAGTTTTGCATAATGGAGAAAAGAAAGAGATATAGAATGAACCTCTTTATATTAAATCACCAAAATGTGCTTGCATTGCAGGTGTTTTTTGCTCTTGGCATTGATTTATCTTAGACCAGTTAAACCTTAAAATGAGTTTCCGTTGCATTCCTAGCACGCAACGGAAACTAAACTACTACCCATTTTTTATTTAATGGTTTCTAATTTCTGAATCATTGCTTTTGCAGATTCTGAATTTGGGTCTAACGCTAAAGCTTTCTGATATGATTTTAATGCATTTTCTTTATCGCCGTTTATAAAATATGCTTCACCTAAACTATCCCATGTATTCGAGTTATCTGGAAATAATTTTGCATTTTCCTGAAATACTATTATCGCATTATCTAAGGATTTTTCTTTCAAAAAGGCGTAACCAATTTTATTCAAAAAATCATTCTTATTGCTCTTAACAGTTTTATTAATGGCCTCTATGTAAGCGTATACAAAGGCTTCATTCTCATTTGTTTTAATATTTGGTTGCACACCTTTTCCTTCCCAGTTTGTTTTTGTTATCGGATGAATAGACTTGATATACGGAACCGAAATAGTAAACTTGTCGTTTAGATTAATTCGTTTGGTTCGATTGGCACCACCCTGCGTAATTTCACCAACTATGGTTGCTTTACCTAAATGCTTTAACGTATAGGTAAATGCCTCAGCCGCAGAAAATGTTTGCTTACTTGTTAAAATGTAAATAGGTTTGTTCGTACTGCGTTTTCCAGCTACGTTTGCAAAAGAATAAAGCTGAGTTTTTGTATCTGTTTTTCTTTCATAGAAATCACTTAATAAAACTGGTGTTTCATCAAAGAAATAACTTGATAATAATTGCATCATACTTGGAACACCTCCCCCATTTGTGCGCAAATCAATAATAATTGCATTGGTGTTGCTTAAAAAATTCATCGTGGCTGTTGCGGTTTCTTCAGCATATTTTGTATCTGCAAACAAGCGTAAATTCAAATAGCCAATATTTCCGTCCAGTATTTTTACTTCCGTAAATCCATAATTAATTTCTGCCATTTGCATCGCCATTTTTTTCTCCGCTTCTAATTTCATTTCTTCCGAAACAACATGCTTTTCTTGTGCAATTCGCTCTGGTTCAAATCGAACTTTAAGGTGTAAGTCTTTACTCACACTTTGTAAATCTTCGGTTAGTTTTTTAGAAAATTCAGTTGGATTGGTGACTTTGTCATACGCATTAGATTTTAAATTCTTATCCAGCTCAGTTATCATTTTTTTGGATAAATCTAAATCAATATAGGACTCCGCAAGATGCGTTTTTATTGAAGTTATAATTTCACTTTTTTCTTTTGTTTGCAATGAGTTTTTCTCTTGTGCTACTACATTTTGTAGAGTTACCAGTAGCATCAATAGCGTCATTTTAAAATAGCCTTTCATAATATTTAATGTTTAAATTTTCATCAAACATATAGGTAAACCAAAACGACGTAAAATATTTTTCTTAAACGAATTGGTAATCATCACAGACAATTGATTGGTGTGCACAAATTAAGTTGATGCAGAAAAAAATAATGTTGGTGCTACTTTTGAGTAAGTTGGTGCATATTGTATTTGAAAAAGTTCAATTATGGTTAATTTTGACTTATGATTGCATTTCTCAAAAAATACAAAGCCTTCCTATACGGATTGCTAATCCATCGGGTATTAGTCATAATTTTATTGCATTTTGATTTTATTTATATAGACAATTCAGCCGTATTGGCAAATACGTTGAGCTTTATTTTTAGCTGGATGTTAATCTCTCTCCCTATTCATTATTTTTCGTTTTTAAAACAGCATAAAACAATTAGTTTAAAGTTAATTGCACTGATTTTTATTTTTTTAGTCGTCATTATAAATGATGGAAATTCCAAAATAGCTGATAATCCAATAACTTTTGTGGGCTTAATAATCATTGGGCTCTATTTTTTTTCCATTATAGCAACTTCTTTTTTTAAAAAATATGCATTGATTATCATTGGGTTTTACATTTTAGCTTTTGGCTATTTCTATTACATCAGAGTTTACATTGATGATGTAAATCGCTACCTCCAGCAAGAAAAAGAAATTAAAATCATCTTGACCATTCCTTTTTTCGCGTTGCTGTTAATGTGTTTTTATCAACAATGGAGATGGTTAAAAACGCTGGAAGCAAAAAAATCAAAAGCAGAATTATCGTTATTGAAAAGCCAGATCAATCCACACTTTTTTTTCAATACCTTAAATAATCTGTATGGTTTAATAATCGAAAAATCAGATGACGCACCAAATGTTGTTTTAAAACTGTCTGACATCATGCGTTATACCATTTACATGGGAAAAGAAGATTTGGTGCCATTAAAGGATGAAATAAAATATCTAAAGAACTACATCGAATTACATAAAATACGGTATCAAAAAACGGTTGATATTGTTTTTAATCATTCTCAGGACATCGATTATCAAATTGCACCATTACTATTCATTATTCCTTTAGAAAACGCATTTAAACACGGCGTAGAAAGTTTGACAGAAGATGCTTTTATCCATATTACTATGAGAAGTGAGAACAACATTATTCATTTTGACATAGAAAATAACTTTGAAGAACGAGAAGCCAATGCGACGGCTGGTATTGGAATAGACAATTTAAAACAACGCTTAAAGTTATTATATCCCAATAAACATCAAATTCAAATTGAGGTTAAGGATGGTATATATAAATTTACGCTTAAAATAGAAACAATATGATTTACTATTTAATCATTGATGACGAGCCTATAGCACACCGCATTATTGAAAACTATTGTGAAAATTTACCACATCTGCAAAAGAAAGGTAATTGCTATAATGCCTTTGAAGCGATGCAGTTTTTAAATGAAAACGCAGTAGACTTGTTATTTTTGGATATTAACATGCCCAAACTATCTGGTTTCGATTTTTTAAAAACACTGCCCAATTCACCTAAAATAATTGTGACCACAGCTTACAAAGAATTTGCTTTAGAAGGCTATGAACTCAATATTTCTGATTATTTATTGAAGCCATTTAGTTTTGAGCGATTTGTAAAAGCGATTAATAAAACTATTTCTACTGTTCAAAATAAGAAAGATATACCGACCTTATCAACGACTGAAACCAAAGCAGATGCCGGTAGTATTTTTTTAAAAGGTGATAAAAAGCACCATCAAATTCATTTCGAAGATGTATTATTTATAGAAGCTTACGGACATTTTATCAAAATTTATTTAAAGAATGAGATGATTGTTAGCCCTCAAAAAATTTCAGATTTTGAAAAGTTGCTTCCTAAATTAGATTTTATAAGAACCCATAAATCATTTATTGTTGCCAAAAATAAAATTAAACAAATTGAAGGTAATAGGATTTTAATTGATGTGCACAAAATACCAATTGGACAAACCTATAAAGAGAACATCAATCAACTGTTAAGTTGAATCTTCAATCAAAATTAATATTTGTTTCAAAGGCAATATCAGTGATGTATATCTTTTTCTTTTGTCATTATTAAACACATTTAGAGTGAAAGAATGATGGGCAAAATCACATTTGCCATTAAAAAACCGCCAATCATAAAGCAAATGGTCGCTACTAAAGAAGGCCATTGAAGATTGGAAAGTCCCATTATCGCGTGTCCGCTAGTGCAACCTCCGGCATATCTTGTTCCGAAACCTATAAGAAATCCGTCGACAACCATCAGAATGAATCCTTTTTACGTCAATAAACTTTCAAAATTCATCAGTTGTGTCGGGACAAGATTGCTGTAATCGGTAATCACATAGGTTGTCAATTCTGCTTTAAGGTTTGGATTGACTGCAATTTCTTCGGGGTTCATAAGTAAAAAAGCGGCAATCATTGATCCGAAGAAAATTCCGAGGACAAAGAATAAATTTCAGGATTCTTTTTTCCAGTCGTATCTGAAAAAATTGATGTTTGTCGGAATACACGCCGCAATGACGAACTTATCCCGAAAGATTTATTGCCTAAGATCAGCAAAGCCGGAACAATAAGACCAATGCCTTTATTTATTGAAAGAATTTCAAATACAATTACAGATTTTTTAATTGATTTCTATATATCAAATTATGACTTATATGTCGTTTAACACCTTCAAAATATTATCTATATCTGCTAATAAATGGTTTGAATAGAGTCCTGTCATGTTCACAAACGACAATATGCGCAAATTTAAGACAATTTGCGCATATTTATTTTTACACAACTCATAATCAATTATTTAGCTTTCAACAGATTAAGGCTTTCATTACAAAAGTGTTATTTCAAAAAAAGCTTATTGATTTCACAACAAAACTAAAAACAACTGAAAATCAATCAGTTAACACTACAAGCCATAGGGATTTGAAAATTTAACTTTCGATGACCTAACAGGATTCAAACACCAAAAATTCACAAAAAACCACATATTTTTCACTAAATTGTTTTCAATTGTTGTTCAAATGCAAACAAGGAAATTTCCTTTAGAAAATGATTTATCTTCTCATCATTACCTAAAGTTTCTCCCACTCTTGCCCCAGATTTTTCTAATTTTATTCCAAATATTATTTTTATAAATTCCGGTAACATATTCAGAATATTCTCATTGGCTATTACTTTCTCAGGAAAAAATAATCTTGCTATTTTTTGTTTAGTTGATATATCAGACGCCTCATAAATGTCTCCTAAATGACAAAATATATTATTCCCTTCTTTTTTTCCAAATATTCCTACTCCTGCCTTTAATGCTTGCTCTCGTAATTCTGAAGCATAATTCTTTAAATAGACTTTACAACTATTCTTAATAAGGAAATAATCATCGTAATCAATTTTTCCCATCGAAAAAAGCTGATGTGCATTTAAACTTCTGTCAATCGATTTATCCATTGCTCTTCCTATCTCACGTTTTTTACTTTGATAAGCTTCCTGCCTTCCTTTATCAATCTCTTTCAAGAAATCATTGGCTATCTTTAAAAAAGGAATATCAATCTGTACTTCTTTAAGGAAAGTTAGAAAGCTTGCATTAACAAAATCAGTTCTGATACGATACTTACATTCTCTGGTGCAATGGTAATAATAGTATTTCTTACATTTTCCCTGCGAAGAACTTGCAGTTAATGTTTTTCCACAGATAGGACACAAAAGTACACCTCTTAATATGAAGTTTTCATTAAGTACTTTTTTCTTTTTGATAAACTTTGAGTTATTTAATTCCTGTAATATTTTTTGAACTCCCTCAAACAGGATTATAGATACAATTCCTGTATGTAATCCATTAATAATCTTGCCTTTTTCACTTTCAGATTCAGGAACTTTAATCTGTCCACAATAAATGGGATTTCTTATTAATCTATAGAAAGCACTCATACTACATCTTAAACCTTTAGAGACAGCATGCTTATATATTTCTGATATTGTAACTCTTCTTTCTTTTATTATCTCTTCAAAGGCTTCACGAATTATAGAAGCTTCAGGGCCATAAGGTGCAATATATTTTTTTCCATCCGCTGTTACTTTATTCCGATATCCTAAAGGGGCTTTATTGATCCATCGACCTTCTAGCCTTGCTTTTTGCATACCTAAACTTACATTCCGGCTCCTTTTATCATTTTCAACTTCAGATGTAGCCAAATATACAGCAAGTATAATCTTACTTTCCGGTATAGAAAAGTCTATTGGCTGATCAATAGCTTGAAGAGAAACTCCCATACTTCCTAGTTTCTCAAGCATTAAATAAGCATCTGTAATGTTACGGCTAAATCTATCCCAGTAAGTAAAGAGTATAATGGCCGGACGATTTTTAAGAGATTTAATCTTAATCATTAATCTGTTCCATGCAGGTCGATTAAATGTTTTCGCTGAATAATCTTCGAAAATAGTTTCTGTAATAATCAGGTTATTATATTTACAATAATGCACAAGGCGCTCCAACTGGCTGCGCTGGGAATATCCTTTTACAGCCTGCTCATCCGTACTAACTCGTATGTAGAGATATACGGCAGGCATAATATGGTAATTTGTCTTGGGAGATGTTTATATAATAAAACGTAGAATTTATGTATTTATTAGAAATAAAACACAAAATTAGTACATCTACCTATTTCAGGGACGTTGGGCAATGATTTCAGAGTTTACAAAGCTTGATCCAAATCGGAGGCCTCCAGTTATAAAGCCCACAAGCATTATTTCTCCATTCAGCTTTAGCTCAGAAACCGTAAATAACACATAAATTCAAGTAAAAAATTTAAAGCTTTGTTCTCCATTAATTTTTAAATTTATGCTTTACAGTTGATCAGCCATTGAAAAAAGTACAACATGAAAGAGCTTCTTGAATAGTGCCATCGGTTTGCTATTTTTCAGATCTGGCTAATGTGTTTTCCAATTATTTTGGTGATCTCATTAAGCATTATACAGGGCGTTCCCATAGGAACATATTCATCTGCTTTTTATGCAGATTGCAAAGAATAAGTTCCACATTATGGTAGCTTCAAGATTGAACTGTACCTCCCGTTTTCTTCTGGCAATAGTTCCTCAAGCCGGTTATTGACTTTTCTTTGATCAGGTATTCGCCGTTGCTGAACTTGACATTTAATAATCCACCAAGGGAAAGATATTAAGATATTAATTCATTCAGTAAATGTTGTGCTTTCATTCTCCATAAGTTACTCTTATCACCTGAATCTAAGTTTTCAGTTAAAGTCAAAATGTCTTGTAAAATTTCAATTTTCTCATCAACATTTTTTTTCAACTCGGCTTTAAAAAACAAAGCTTGCGATAAATATGACACATACTCGAAAATTGCTACTTGTGAAGCCTTCAACTTAGTAATAGACCCTTCCAGTATATCCAACCCACTTTCAACTTCTCCTTTAGATATAATTAGGAACACAGAATAGTTATACTCGACATGTGCAAGCGTGGATATAAAAATAGGGTTCGCCTTATATAAAATTTTGGCTAGTTCAATACTTTCCTTATATAAATCATCTGCCTCAGGTAATCTTCTAATAAAATTGATATCGGCAAGTAAACACTTTGCTCCAATCAAATACTCCAAGTATTCATTGGGTTCATTTCGTGATAACTCTGTTAGAAGTTTTACACTTTGAAGAGCATATGTATGTGCTTTTAAGGGATCAAAAGTCCTCCTCTTCAAATAGCAAGTTGCTAAATTTACTTGTATTAAAGCTTTCTCCTTTTCGGTATCAGCTATATTATCGAGAACTGCAATAGCTCTTAAATGATGAATCAATCCTTCAGTTTCATTATTGTTTGCTTCATAAATGAGTCCAATAGCTGTTGCAAGCCCTGCTAATTCTTTTTCATGTACTAAATTAGGATCAACTGCCATTGCTCTATGATAAAAATTTAATGCATGTTCATACGAATTTAATGCCTGTCGAAGATTTCCAGAAAGTTTAAAACAATCTCCAAGATGCTTTTCAATATTTGCTAGACGACTTAGCGATGTAGCTGATCCCTTTTCCATGTTTTGAAGATATTCCTTTGCAAGATTAAATCTTTCAATTGCACAAGTTGATTGCCCAAGTTTAATGTTTGCGTGAGCAATATGCTCTAAGAGGGTTATTTGGTAAGGTTTTGTTGTCTCATTAGCAAGAGCTATCTCACATATTTCGATTATTCTGTGGTAGTCCAGCTTTTTAAAATATAATAACTGGACGTATTCTATAGCGACTAACGACCTAGGCCAAATTTGAAAAGCCCTTTCAAAGTTTTCTTCTGCCGCTTTTCTATCACCAGTAGATATTAATAGTCTAGCTCTCAAAACTCGACCTCTTGCTAATTTCATTTCAGAGCGTTCCAGTTTCTCTTCATTTAGAATTTCCAAAGCCTTTGTAACATTCTTTTCTTCCAATAATGCTCTCTGAAGTACCTCATTATCCAGATCAATAATTTCATTTTTGATTTTGCAAAGCTGCTCATTTAAGAACTCCCTTTCTTTTATAACATTTGATAAAATAAACTTTGCTTTGTTCAACTCTTCACTAAATATAACTTCCTGTTCATTCAACTCCGCCTCAATTTCTGAAATCATCTTTTGATAGCGTTTTATTTCCCTGTCCTTACTATTTAAGATGGGCATTAGTGATTTTCCAGATTCCTGAATTTTGACTATCAGCATTTCATGGCTCTGCTTTATCTCTTTTAATTTTTCTACAGAGTATGTTTTTTCATCATTATCAATGATATGGTGACAAACCTGGCAAAGCCAAATTCCATTCCTAACATCTTTCAGTTCTTTAATTGAAAGCATTGGATTAAAACGTAAATTTGCAGCATCTTTTAGTCCCTCTATGTGTGCAGCCTCGCCTAAATTGTGAAATTTACTAGGATCACTGTGCGGCTTGGTAGTTATTTTTTTACACAAGGAGCAATGTTCCCCTGCTCGTTTGTATAAAATTGTAATCGTATTCTTATTAAAGGCACCATCTCTCATAAACGTAGATTTTTACATTATATAAATTTTGATCATATTGCAATCATTAGCTTTTTTTAATTGCAAGGGCATTCCTAATTATGTTGCAAATACCCGTATTTTATTTCTGCTAAAACTGCATTAAAATTCATCTTAAGCCTTCCATTAACTGCTTCCAGAATTTCAGGAATGTCGGATAATCGATGTAAAAAGTTATGATATTCTCTCATCCAAATCAGCCATTCAGCATCGAATAGTTGGTAGTTAAATTTTTTCGGATTCAAGAGCCAAGATTCAAAGGTATTTAAGCCTGTTAATTTTTCAAAACATACTAACTCAACGTCAATTTCAAGTTTGGATATAAGAAGAATAAAATTCAGAAAAGACAAATTGATTGATTCTACGGACTCTAACTTAAGATCTCTGTAGACTATTCTATTATTGACATAATTAAGATACTTCTCAAAATAATCTCCTTCATCAAATTTAATTACTCCAGCATGTAGCAATAATTTATAGAATTCGTCATCAAATTGCATGTTAAGAAAATCCGTGAATGAATCATATAAAATTTTCTTACAAGAATCATCTACGATTTGAGCCAGATTAATAGCTTTTTTGAAATTCTTAAAAGTTCCATCCTCTCGCTGACAATTCAAAAGCAGCTTGTTAATTAAATTTATGTTGGAGTATTTGTATTGTGGCTTATGCCTCAAAAAGGCTTTAGGGATATTTCTTATTAAACCTTCATACTTGTGATTATGCATTTTATCCCTTCTAATCGCAATATTTAAAATAGACTCCAGATCTTTTTCCTCAAATAAATCTCCACGCCTGATCATAAAATTTTCGAGTTCTTTTAAATTGTAATAAGCCAGATTGTCTTCTATATTTAAGAAACCTATCAAAGTTTTGATCAATGGTGAAAACTGTTCTTTCTTTAGATCTAATCTTGAAAGAATGGTGAAAATATTTGTAAAGATAGTATTGTATTGTTGGCCAAAATTCCAGATTTCCAGTTGAATCGCTACAATTTCATTTTTAACAAAATCATTAAAGAAACCTTTTTTTATAGAACTATTCAAAAAATTGTTCAGTTTGAACAGCAGTTTGTCTAAGCTTTCTTGATCAACTTCTATCACTTCCTGTTTTGAAAGTATTTCCTGTAGTTTTGTCGAATGGATATGTAAGATACTTTCAGTCAGTATAAAATCATTAAAATATTGAAGTCCATACCCCGAAGTATTATAACTGGTCACTAAAGCTTGCAAAGTGAGCGCAGTGATCTTCTTGTACTTATTAAATTTTACATAAAAGATAGAATTGCCATAATGATGTCTGAAGCATTTCTCATAATTTACAAGCAGATTGTACGCATAGTTTGGACCTGTTTGCGAGCCTCCGTCATCTATCAATTTCTTTAACGCATCAACTTGCTCAAGGAGCTGATCAATATTATCTTGAACTTTATCAATAAGATCGTCGTCTTTAACTTTCTTTAAATAATCCAGCACATCCTTCTCGATATAAAATTCCAACTCATTATAAAGCAGCTTATCCATATCGATTGCTCTTATATTGCTTCGGATTTCTTCCGTATCTTCCAATGATGACATCTGAATCAGATGATATAAAAAAGTAGTATTCAGCGAAGCTAGAAAATAGGTCACTCCTTTTTCAGGACTAATTTTTGCCAAATTCTTAATTTCATTTAAAATAAAATAAGATGTTCTGTAATTATTCGATGATACCAAAAAATTCCCAAATGCATATTCCATAGTAAGATAATCCAAGTTTCCATCGGCCTGCTTTAGTTTTCTGATAAGTTTGTCAAAATCAAAATTTCTGTAATTACAAATCATACAGTCACAGACAGTATCTTCAGGACTTAAATCAATATCTACCTCAACTATATTGTCATCCTCACAGCTAAAAATATGAGTCTTTGAAACCCCAATAACACCTTTTTTCCGTCTTAATTCTAACTGATAGTCACGAACTGCGTGAATTTCAGTGATCATACATTTGTTGAGAAATTTGAACGACCATCTTAATTTTTCCATAGCTTCATCAACACCCTCTATCCCTAATTCTTTCTGTAAATCGTGGGATAAAACAATTTCTTTTTTATGAATTGAAATCCCTCTCAATAAATTATAGATATCCGGATTAATCGTAAAAAGCTTATGATCATGATAATGCCATACATATTCATCCAAAATATTAAATGGCTTTATGGAGGCTAAATAATCTGAATTTACAAAACCGAACTCTTCAAACCTTTTAAGTGAATAGTAAATTTTATCAATAATATGAAGGTTCTCACTTTCAGTTTTTGATTGATCCTTAGAAAGTTCGAACAGAGTATCTGTATTGGATCTCTCAGTAAGATCATATTTTATAAATCTATCGTTGTGAAATAGAAATAAAAGTTCCTTTAATTTATTTTCATTGTTTAAATCTTTTAATAGGTAAACCTGATATTTCGAACTATCATGTGATCTATAGAACCTGATCTCGTTAATATTGGTAACAACAACCCATTTACAGTCCCCACCAGTCTTATGTGCGTAGCTAAATCCCTGCTCTACTGCGGAAATGTTCTTTTCACGTTTTTGCTTATCGTCAAGATTTGTATTGGCATCCTTTAATTCTACTACAACTCTGACCTGATCCTTTTTTTTTATCATCATAAAAATATCCTAGAACTGCATCGGGCTTAGTGGCATCAGTGATTGATTTTTTTTCTTCACGGAACATCCAGTTATGGGCATTTCCATAGTTAAAGTTTAAGATATCACCAAAAAAAATGGTAAGAAATCTGGATTTTACCTCTTCTTCTTTTAAGCTTTTAAACTTTCCTGACTTCTCTTCTTTAATTAGAGATTCAACGAGATGTTTGATTCGGCGTATGTTGGGAACAGTAGATAATTTAAAATCATATAAAAATTTACTTAGAAAAAACTCGGAGAAAATAGGTTTATTCATCATGGATTACTTATAATTACAAAAATTAATATTCCAAATATTGTATATTTGATTCTCTTTTTTAAGATTAATTTTAGGGCAAATCTCTAACAGTATAAAATATTAGCAGTAGCAAAAATCTCTGTAGCTTCAATTAATTTTTTCGTGGCATCAACATCTGTCTTAAAATATATTACAACAAAATCTTTTCTCGACCGTGAGCAAGAAACATAAAAAAGTCTTCTAGTTCTAGCTATTACATTATACCCTTAATATATACTTTACGGGAAAGACTACCAATATTACTAATATAGGATGAGAGTTCCAAAAACCAATGCCACAGAGGCAAGATATCAGCTTTGGAGTCAAGAAAATTATTTTGAGAATTTCAATCGAAGCTTAAATATTATATTAGTCTAAAAATCTAAAAGCTAAGAGCAAAATGATTCTTGATTGTAAATAGGAATATTTCCAATATAATTCTTTACCATGTGGATGACCTCATCTCGGTTTTCCATGTTTTTCCCTAAAATAATACAATTAAAGGCATCTTTTGGAAGTTTTATTCGTCTGTCTTCAATTGTGGCATCCTTTGTATAGAACTTTGTTGTTCTGTATTCTTCTTCATAATCCCATTTTCTTTCTTTAAAAAATACTGTTTTGTGAAACGCTTCAATATCATCCATTATAGGCTCAGGCATTATAATGGGTAGATCATCAACATAGATGACTTCTCCGCCTCCTCCGAGATTTCTGAACATTGTTTTCGAATTATATCCAATACAAATTCCTTTCCCATCTTCTGCATAGTCCTTCCACAGTCCCACAAGACAAGGATTTGCAGTCAGGCTAAGTATTCCTCTTCTCTTGTCATAGGCTTCATTAACAAATTTTATATAGCTTTCATAAAAATCAGGCTTTTTGTAAATTTTACTTCTTAACCAATTTGCAGAGTTGTGCATATGCTGCATAGTTGTAAAATGAGGATTTGCTATTTTTGAAAGCCGCATCGAAAAACGGAATGCCTCCTCATCTGTCATTAAATCGTACCTTGTAGTAATTTTACAATCTTTAACATCTTCAAACATACTTGGAGCAGCCATAAAAACTTCTCTGTTTTTAATAAACCGAAGATGATTTTCATTTGTAGCACTTCGATATTTGAATACCAATTCTGGAAATTCTGTGTCATTAAACTGTATGACTTTTTTCTGATAATTATCCATCTCTAATTCTTATATTTAATTAACACACTACTTTATTAAAATGAATTTTGCAATTAAATATATTAAAATTTGATTATTATTTCAATTGTTTTTTTAACGAGATTAAATATTCTACTTTTTTATCAACTAAAATTTTATAACACTCATATTATAAATTCAGTACATAATTTAAAAGAGTTGTATTTACGCTAAGCCAGTAGCTTAAGTCTTCTTTTACTACGTTTTTTAGTTTATGTTTTATCTCTACAGTTAAATTTTGAAAAGAACCAACCCACTCTGTTAAATCGTGTTCATAGAGTTCATAATGAGTGTTTCCTTTGAATTTTGATCTACTTATCCTTTTTAGATCTTTTATTGAAGGAATTAGATTTTCAATGTTAAGATAATTGCATAAAAAAATATAGTTTCTGTGCATCGCTTCGAAGTAAATTAAATCTTCATCCTCCACTCCTAAATGAAAATCTCTACCATCGTGTTCAATTTGAAAGTCTTCGAAGTGCTTCAGATTAGAAAGAAAAAACATAAGTTCATTTTCAAATTGAGGTCTATTTATTTCCATTTCATAAATACTTTTAAAAGTATTTATGCCGCTAATTACCTTAAATCTGTTATTCTTATAAAATTTATAATTAAATGTCTGCTGTTTTAAAAATTCACTATAATTTTTCCTAATGTAGGAACTAACGGAAAGAAAATAAAGCTCTTTGTTGTCTATATCTGTCAGAAAAATGAAAACAGGAACTGAAAACTGATGCCAATAATTGGAATTTGCAATATCAACATTGCTAATACTATAGTAATCTTCGATAGTCCATGGGATTACTTTTCTAGATTTTAATTGGATAGAAGCTAATTCTCCAGTCAATTAATTATTTTCGTTTACTAATTCCAGATAGCAATCAATTCCATAGTCTCTTTCTGTGATATCACGAATAATCCAATTATCCGGAATATTTGAGGAAAATAATTTGAAAGATGCAGTTTCAGAAATATGCTGAGGAACCCTTTTAGGTAGTTTCATTATTATTAAAATATTTAAGTAAAGTAATATTAAAGATTATTTGATAAACTATTATAAATCAAGACTTTATTTTTTGTCAGCTTTAAAATAAGCTGATTTAAACATTGGCTATATAAAAACTTATTAACTACAGTTCTTCTAATTCAGAATTTATATTCGCTATCTTATCTAGCAGATAGACTCTAAATTCTTTAGTTAATCTTAATTTATCAGCTCCTCTCATCAAACTTCCAAAACTATTTTTTCCAAAGTGAAATATTCAGGGAAAATACTGAATTCCGCCAGAGAAAGTTTAAATATTTTTACATTGTGGAAAACCGTAACAAAAACTAAAAACGATTTTTTAGCTTTGGCTGTTAACCTAAAATGAAATCACTAATATTTTATAAAAATTTAAAATGACATCAAAAAATGCAATTGAATACTATCTTAATATAGCAAAAGACATCGAACAAAATATTGATTTTAAAAAATATTCTTACACCATTCATGACAATGTATACTTTGAGGGTTCAATAACCCATAACACTGTAGAAATGAATAAAATATACTGGGAAGAAATTCTTCAAAGAGGACATTGGGCCGCGTTAACATCAATAATTAGAAATTTACAATGGGTCAAGGGTACAGAACAGGCAATTTCTGAAAATAATCTGCTTTCTTTCTGTGCAAACCTAAGATGTTTGATAGAAAGTAGTGGTGACAATGTTCTTTCACTTCTCAGTGTCCCTCAAATTCTTGCGGAAAATTTTAAAAATATTAAAGATTCTTTAAATGAAACTTTAAGCAATAAAACAGTTTATATCTCAGATGAATTGGAAGAAATATTAATCCATTTTTCATATGCACGAAAGATATCAAAGGAAGAAAGAATCAATCAACCTAAAATTCCAAAATATCAAAATGCCAAACCTGCATCTGAATATTTAAAAAAGCTTGATAATAAAATTGAAAACGGCCCCGTTGCGGAACTTTACTCAATCCTATGTCAGTTTGCACATCCTGCTGCACATTCAATACATTATCTATTAGATTTGTCTTATGACAGTGAAATCTACAAATTCGCTTACTCCCAGAACGCTGACAAAAAATATATTGATAGGATTTTAAATGCGTACAAAAACGAGATCTTTAACATTCTGCAGCAAGGTTTTAATCCGGGTTTCTTGACATTAAAAGCTTTAAATCTTTTCCCGTATGAACTGACAAAAACTCCGTATTTTGATACAATTAACCTACGAAATATTAAGGCTTGGATTGATATCGAAAATAAAATATCACTTCAATTAACTAAAGAAAATACTTAATACAATAATCTAATAACAATGGAACTTATTCTAGATACAAATATTTACAGAAATTTAATTACCGATAAAAACGACGAGGAAATTGAACAACTTATCAAACATATAAAAGAAATTACTCTCAAAAAAAACATTAAAATATCGTTCCCTATTAATTCTGCAATGGAACTAATAGCACATTATAACGATAGTAACGAAAACGAAAAGCTTGATTGTAGAAATGCGTTAAAATTACTTGTTGAAATATCGACAAAGATTGAGTTTGGTAGATTAAAAGTGAATTTTATTCCACCGTTAAATGTTGTTTTAGCATATTACTTTTTTGAAACTGAAGACATATACATGAGAATGTATGCATCAGTTATTACAATTGCTCAAAAGCTTGTCGGGAATGTTGCTATAGAAAGTACTGACAACATGAATGACTATGTCGATTTAGTTAAAAGCCAGATTGAATTCGAAAAAAACGAAATTAAAACTAATTACGAAAACTATTTAAAATCCATAAACAATGGCAATGTCGAATGGACATACTTTGAAGATAAAGAAAGAGAGAGAGTAGAATATTTTAAAAGTTTACGAAATGGGCAATTATCTTTTCTTGTTGCTCAAAGTTTTATTGAAAGAGCTTATATAATATCGGGTAATACTTTGACTAAAGATGAAGATTTTTTTAATAAAGTAATTATCTTTATGAAAGACTTTTGTCCAGCGCTTGTCATGAATGAGTTTTTACTTGAAAAAATTGGTCATAGTGTGGCAGCATTAGACAGTGTTAAAGATAAAAGATGGAATACCATTATCGACATATCTTTGATATTTGGCACTTTATACAATCCAAAAGGTGATGACAAAAAACTTGTAACCCAAGAGAAGCAAATTAAAAATGCATTTGATATTTGTGGTTATGAAAACAACCTTATAAACTTGGATGAATTCTTGGTTCTAATGGATATTAAATAATAATACAAAACAATGGGTAATAATATTATTTCAGGAGTATCACATCAATTTTATCACGTCATTCCTGATGAATTAGATTTAATAACAACAACACCTACAAGAGAGGGTATTTACAAATATTTATCTCAAATTGGTTTTGATAAATTTCCTGAATTTATTCTTGATATATTAGTCAAGATTGAAGGACATACTGCCGTAGATGTGACAGATGGTCAAGGTGATGAAAAACAGGATATTTTAACTATTAACCCTAAGGGTGAACGATGTCTTACCCAGTGTAAACACACAATTCATTATAATACACATTACAATGGTAATGATTTAGATTTGTTAGTTACAGCGTGCTTACGAAAGGCTTGTAAACAGACAATATTTGTTACAAATTCTGATTTAACACCACAAGGAAAAAAATATGTTAATGACAGAGAATATACTAGAGGATTTCCTAATCCTGACGATTGCCCTGCAATTGATTATTGGAATGGTTATAAAATTTGGGAAAAGATAAAAAATAACACAGATATTATAAACAAGTGGTTTAGCGGACTAGGGCAAGTTCACGGTCTGAGAAGCTTTAAATTCGATTTAACAATTCAGAAGTTACCGTTTGTAAAAGACTCAGAAGGTGATAAAGATTCTTTTGACGAAGTCCTAAAATTATTGAATGAAAAAATATGGTTTATTGAGGTTATAGAAGGTCTAGAATATAAAGCTGAAATCTCTGACAATTATAATGTAAAAATCACAAAATGGTTTCAGTTTACTGGAGAATTAGATATCAATTATTCATTACCAAATAATGATATTTCATTTCTTAATAAGCCTCTATATGCTTTAACTGTTGAAGTGAATATGAATTCAAACTTGGAAAAATATTCTCCTAATGAAATAAGATATGAAATTGTAAACAAAATATCTAACGATGTATTTCAAAACAATTCTGATAAAAATTGGTGGCATCTGACTTCAAGCCAAATAAGAACTATTATATATCTACATGACATCTCTGAACCAAGAGAAATTCATTTGAGTCACTCAACAACCTATGTCAAAACTTATAACAATCAAATAGAAAAAGAATTGACATATTGCTCATTGCCAAAAGATGAATTTAGTTTACAAATTAAAGATGAAGAATCAATTTGGATCCACAATAAAACAGGGGTACAAATTATGCAGATGTTTGAACAGCAAATGAACCCTGTAGATCAATATCATCATCAGTTAACTCAGTATGGACAGCTTGATCAAATTAGATCACATAACTTTTATGCTATAGACAATATAGATTCATCCCTTTTAATGAGAGTACGAAGAATTCTCAAATATGAATGGGTAGCATTTCAATATAATGAGAGTGCACTTATATGGAGTGTTCCTCAAGAATATAATTTAGATGAGGTAAACAAGATCCATAAAAAACTAGGCTCGCTGAATCTTAAAGTTTTACAAGTAGACCCAAAAGACATAGACTTTATTCTTAAAAATATTCAAAAAGAAATTACACCCAGCATTTGGATGTATACATCTGATTTAAAGACAATAACTTATCCAACTTTATTGGATAAAAGGGTTTTTTGTTTATCAAAAGAACTTTCTTTAAAGTCCCCTATTGATATTGAAAAAGCTTTGGAACTTCTAAAATATAAATACACGATCGAGCAGCAATTTGGTTATGATAATATGGAAGGAAAAACAAGTAGGGAGTTTAATTCTTCAGAATTAAGGGAATTACTATTTGATTTTTTTACTTTTAGAGGGAGTAGAATGCTAGATATTGGTATATACAACGAACCAATATCTATTTTTGCACGATTTAAAGAAGATAATTTACAGTCATCAAAAATATTAACGAATATTTATATTAATGAATTTTTAGAAATTTATAATAATATTGATAAAATACTAAGTTCATAGAATTATCATATACATATTCTTTTAATGTTGCAATCTAATTTTTATAGACTTTTGTATAATAAATCGAATCCTGTTATTTTCAAACTTAATTACGGCATTGTTATTTAGGAGACAAATCCAAAACACAATTAGGTATTTTTATAATTGTTGGTATTACAAAGCATAACTTAAATGCTATATAACACCTTCAAAATATTATCAATATCTGCTAATAAATGATTTGGATAGAGTCCTGTCAAGTTCACAAAAAGCTAAATAGCACTACTTTAAGAAGTAGCGCTATTTTTTTTAGTTTTATTTTTCACATATTCTTATTCTGAATATTTAGCAATATAGAATAACTATTCAATAATATTGATTCTATATTTTTTATTTAAAATCCCACTTATTATATTGGATATTTCATAACATTTTCATATTTTTATCAAAACTAAAAAAACATGAAAAACTTTTTATTCACAATTATTGCAAGTGTATCTTTTTAGATATTACACTTCAAATCATTTGAGATGATTCTCTTAGATCATCGATAGTCTCCGAAAATTACTCATACCATGACTGATATAATCATGTATGATTTCATCCTATTCAGAATTCTACAATATAACTATACAATTATTTTCAATTTGGAGTAATTAGGGTATACAGGTACAGAAAACCCATTTTATGACAGAAGAATAATACCTCTTTCTACTCTCTCTGAAGACTTTCCCTTTTTCAAACAGTTAATAAATATAAAATACACTCTAATACACTAAAACTTCTTTAGCATACAGCCAAGGACTAAGTCCATTTAACGATTTATGCGGATGATTACTGTTGTAATC
>NZ_PPEG02000016.1 GCF_002899945.2 Chryseobacterium viscerum | reverse complement strand
AACTTTTTCTTGGTTTGATAATGACAGAAGACTTTGCCGAAATTATGAATTGCTAATGGAAAATTCTGAAAATATGGTCAAACTATCAGCTATTAAAATATTATTGAACAAAATTTAAACAGGCTCTTAATACAAGAATTAATTATCTGTAAAATATTGCCCAAACCATTGATCGAAACTTTCTTTATATTGAGCCTGAGCGTTTTTAATCAGTAAATCAGGTTCTTCGATCTGGCTTAAGCCATAATCTCCTTTCATCCAAGTCAAATATTTACTTAAATCTTCACTCTCTTCATAATCATCTTCATCTTTATAAAAATAAGCTTCATCAAACTCTACTGAAATCTCAGTATCAAAAGTTAGTAAATGTAAAAGCTGTAAAATATTTTCAGCAACAATATGAACACCACCTTCATCTCCAAAAACAACAACTGGCATTTTATTTAAAGGCTGATCTGTTCCGTTATTCCAGATTGCATAGAATGAACCGGAACCATTTGCCTGAGCAAAAGGCAACATACTATTCAAAAAACTTTCATCATCACTCCAGCTTTTCAATCCGGACTTACTATCGATTAAAACACCAAAATCTTGTGAATAATTTCCAAACGAGGAAATAGTATTCTGGAAATAGATCAGTTTCTCAAGTTCTACAGGAATCTCTCCCAAACCTAAGTTTTTTTTAAATTCTATAATGTCTATCATTGGTCAATTATGTCTAGTTAATAAAATTAGTAAAATGAAAAAAGAATAACAAATTTATTAACTATCTTTAATTTTCCGGTCATCTTTTATATCAATTTAACAATATAATTAATCCATTTATCTCATAAATAAACTCCATAACAACAACGCTATCAGCACATTAAATCAAAACAATTATTGATTACATAAAATATCTTTTTCGTTATTATAAAATACCTATATTTACCACCAAGGAGTTCTTAAAACCTTCTTTATCAACCGAAATTGGTTACACTTAGGTGTGCATTAAAAGGGAATCGTGTGCAAATCACGAACTGTCGCGCAACTGTAAGTAACACATAAAGTTTTTATCAATTGATATCCACTGTATATTTCATATATGGGAAGGATGATAAAAACCGTTACAAGTCAGGAGACCTGCCTATTTCGCATTGACGATGCTTTCGCGATTTGAAGCTTATAGTCAGGTATGATACGTTATGGATATAGTGTGATAAAACTGTTTTGTCAATCTGTATTACTTTTTGAGATGGATTACGAGTGAGCATTAGGTTGTTCTCATTATTCCATGGCTCAAATTCGTATCCCCCTTTCCGTAATTTTTCTTTTCTAATAAAGCACCGCGAAGTTTACTGAGAACTTTTTATAAGGTTTAATCAATGTAAAAAGTTATAAGGTGTACCGAAACAATCTTAATTATTCATGCAGTAACAACAGTTCTATTTTACAGACCTGTACAGCAATAACTTTGCAAAATTCTCAATATCAATGTGATTTTAAGATTACTAAAATACTTTCCTACCCTTCCTTTTTTACTAAAAAGATAAGCTTCTACAGCTCTTCTGCTCATTCGCAAACAAATTTCAACTCAACAATAAAATATTATAATGACCAAAAATGAAAATTGGAAATCTCCCGGCATGAAATTCCGGGAGGCAATGGAAAAAGAAAATCCCCTTCAGATTGTTGGAGCCATTAACGCAAACCATGCTTTATTGGCACAGCAGGCTGGCTTTAATGCCATTTATCTTTCAGGAGGAGGTGTTGCAGCAGGGTCTTTAGGAATTCCTGATTTAGGAATTACCACTCTGGATGATGTGCTCATAGATGTTCAGCGTATTACCAATATTTGTGATTTGCCACTTATGGTAGATATCGACACAGGTTTTGGACCTTCCGCATTTAATGTCGCCAGAACTATTAAATCATTGATCAAAGCCGGAGCAGCGGCGGTACATATCGAAGATCAGGTGGGTGCAAAACGTTGTGGACATAGGCCTGGAAAAGAAATCGTAAGCAAAGAAGAAATGGTAGACCGTCTTAAGGCTGCTGCAGATGCCCGTACCGATGAAAGCTTTGTTATCGGCGCAAGAACAGATGCTTTTGCCAATGAAGGACTGGAAAAAACTTTAGAAAGAGCCGTGGCCTATAAAGAAGCGGGTGCAGATTTCATTTTTGCTGAAGCAGTACCCGATTTAAATTTTTATCAAAAATTTGTTGATGCTACCGGAATTCCTGTGCTTGCGAATATCACGGAATTTGGGATGATTAAAATGTACACGGTAGAAGAACTAAAAAACGCAGGTGTCGGGCTCATCCTCTACCCTCTTTCTGCCTTCCGGGCTGCTAATAAAGCGGCAGAAAATGTATACAATCATATCCGCAAAGACGGAACACAAGCCAACGTACTGGATACCATGCAAACAAGAGAAGAACTTTACCACAGTATCGGCTACCACGATTATGAACAAAAATTAGATAATCTTTTTAAACAAAATACTCATGTCAACGAATAGCGAACCAACATTTAAACCTAAAAAAAGTGTAGCTCTTTCCGGGGTTACAGCAGGCAATACCGCTCTTTGCAGTGTCGGGAAAAGCGGAAATGACCTTCATTACAGAGGTTACGATATTTTGGATCTTGCAGAAAAAACACAATTTGAAGAGGTGGCTTACCTTCTTATTTATGGTCAGTTACCTACCGAAGCACAGTTGAAAAACTATAAAGCCAAATTAAAATCTTTGAGAGGTCTTCCTCATTCTGTAAGAAATATCTTAAAAAGTATTCCGGCAGCGGCGCACCCAATGGATGTTATGCGTTCAATGGTTTCAGCGGTTGGGAGTATTCAGCCTGAAAAAGATGACCATAATGTCGCAGGAGCAAGAGATATTGCTGATAAATTATTAGCATCATTCAGTTCCGGACTGTTATATTGGTATCACTATACCCACAATGGTAAAGAGATTGATGTTGAGACTGATGACGATACTATCGGTGGACATTTCCTTCATTTGTTACATGGCAAAAAAGCTCCTGATTCATGGATAAAAGCAATGGAGATATCTCTTAATCTGTATGCTGAACATGAGTTTAACGCTTCTACTTTCACGGCCCGTGTTATTGCTGGTACATCTTCAGATTTCTATTCCTGTATCACAGGTGCTATCGGAGCTTTAAGAGGTCCAAAACATGGAGGAGCCAATGAAGTGGCTTTTGAAATACAAAGCCGTTATCATTCTCCTGATGAAGCTGAAGAAGATATCAGAAAACGTATTGCCAACAAAGAAGTCATTATTGGATTTGGGCACCCTGTTTACACAATATCAGATCCAAGAAATGTAGTCATAAAAAAAGTAGCCAAAGAACTTTCCGAAGAAGCCGGAGATATGCTGTTATACAACATCGCTGAAAGGTTGGAAAGTGTCATGTGGGAAGAAAAGAAAATGTTCCCTAATCTAGATTGGTTCTCCGCAGTATCTTATCACCAAATGGGAGTTCCTACCTTGATGTTCACGCCGTTATTCGTTATTTCAAGAGTTACAGGATGGAGCGCCCACATTATTGAACAAAGACAGGATGGGAAAATCATCCGTCCAAGCGCCAATTATACAGGTCCTGAAAATAAAGACTTTGTCTCCATCGAAAACAGATAATAAAAAATTCAATTAATAATTAAACTTAAAAAATAAAGATGTCATCACACATTTCAAACGAAAGACCACAACCAGATCAGGTATTAGTAGATATTGCAGACTATGTATTAAACTATGAAATTAAAAATGAATTAGCCTGGAAAACAGCTCATTATTGTTTATTAGATACCATCGGATGCGGATTGGAAGCGTTGACTTATCCAGCATGTACTAAGCTTTTAGGACCTATTGTAAAAGGAACAGTAGTTCCGAATGGTGCTAAAGTTCCGGGTACACAATTTCAGTTAGATCCCGTACAGGCAGCTTTTAACATCGGTGCTATTATCCGTTGGCTGGATTTCAATGATACCTGGTTAGCTGCCGAATGGGGACACCCTTCAGATAACCTGGGAGGAATTTTAGCGACAGCTGACTGGCTTTCAAGAACAAATATTGCAGAAGGAAAGTCTCCTTTAAAAATGAAACAGGTTTTGGAGGCTATGATTATGGCTCATGAGATTCAGGGAGTTATCGCATTAGAAAATTCATTCAACAAAGTAGGGTTAGACCATGTATTATTGGTAAAATTAGCATCTACTGCCGTTGTCGGAAAGTTAATTGGTTTGACCCGTGATGAGTTGATCAATGCCGTTTCATTAGCATTTGTTGACGGACAATCTTTAAGAACATATCGTCATGCTCCCAATACAGGAAGTCGTAAATCATGGGCTGCCGGAGATGCCACATCAAGAGCTGTACGTTTGGCATTAATTGCTAAAACAGGCGAAATGGGCTACCCATCTGTACTGACTGCCAAAACATGGGGTTTCTATGATGTGTCTTTCAAAGGAAATGAATTCAAATTCCAGAGAGATTATGGTTCTTATGTAATGGAAAATGTATTGTTTAAAATTTCTTTCCCTGCAGAATTCCATTCCCAAACGGCTGTAGAAGCTGCAATGACTTTACATCACCAATTAAAAGAATCAGGAAAATCATCTGAAGACATCAAAAAAATAACAGTCCGTACCCACGAAGCCTGCATCCGCATCATTGATAAAAAAGGACCATTGAACAATCCTGCTGACCGTGACCATGCTATTCAGTACATGCTGGCAGTTCCTTTGATTTTCGGAAGATTGACAGCAGCTGATTATGAAGATAACGTAGCATCAGATCCAAGAATCGACATTCTTCGTGATAAAATTGAGTGTGTAGAAGACGTACAGTTCACCACAGATTATCATGATCCTGAAAAACGTTCTATTGCCAATGCTTTAACTGTAGAGCTAAACGACGGAACTGTTTTAGACGAAATCGTTGTAGAATACCCAATTGGCCACAAACGCAGAAGAGATGAAGGTATTCCGGAATTGATCAAGAAATATAAAGTAAATCTTGCCAGAATATTCCCTGAAAAACAACAGAGAATTGTACTAGAAAACTCATTAGAATATGACACCCTGGTGAATCTCGATGTCAACGAGTTTGTTGACTTACTGGTAATTTAATAATAAAAAGTTGAGAGTGAAAATGAAAATTCACTCTCAGCTTTTCACTCTCAATTTAAAAAACATGTCACAAAAAGTAAAAATATTAATCAACGGGGATTTTATAGAAAGTAAAGCTACAGACTATCTTCCCGTAGAAAACCCTGCTACACAGGAAATTCTTGCAGAAGTCCCCCTGACTGAACTGTCTGAAATAGACCAAGCCATAGAAGCAGCCAAAGAAGCCTTCAAAATATGGAAAGAGATTGCGACTCCGGAAAGAGCAAGGTTCTTTTTAAAATACCAGCAGCTTTTAAAGGAAAATCAAAAAGAAATTGCCGAAATCCTGTCCAAAGAAAACGGAAAAACTTTTCCTGATGCAATGGGAGATGTATGGCGCGGAATTGAAGTCGTAGAACATGCCTGCAATATTCCGACGCTCATGATGGGAGAAACGGTAGAAAATGTTGCAAGAGGTGTTGATACCTACAGCTATATCCAGCCACTGGGTGTTTGTGCAGGAATTACCCCTTTCAACTTTCCGGCAATGATCCCTTTATGGATGTTCCCTATGGCCATTGCATGCGGAAATACCTTTATCCTGAAACCTTCTGAGCAAACCCCTATGACCTCAATGAAAATGGCAGAATTATTTTTACAGGCAGGTTTTCCTAAAGGCGTATTGAATATTGTTCACGGATCAAAAGATCAGGTAAATCATATTCTGAACCATCCGGAAATCAAAGCTATTTCGTTTGTGGGTTCCGTTCCTGTTGCAGAACATGTTTATCGTACAGGGACAGATAACCTGAAAAGAGTTCAGGCTTTTGGCGGAGCAAAAAATCACATGGTAGTCATGCCGGATGCCAATAAAGAACAGGTCATTAACAACCTGGTAGGAGCTTCCTGCGGGGCAGCCGGACAGCGTTGTATGGCAATCAGTGTGGCTGTTTTGGTAGGGGAAGCACAAAATTGGGTAGATGATATCAAAAAAGCTCTAAGCACCATTAAACCGGGAGTCTGGTCTGATGAATCTGCAGCATTTGGTCCACTGATCAATAAACAGTCAAAAGATAAAGTTTTAAGATTGATACAAAGTGCTTATGATCAGGGTGCCGAAGTATTACTGGATGGCAGTGATTGTAAAGTAGAAGGTTACGAGAACGGATATTTTGTAGGTGCAACGTTGTTCAATAACGTATCAACAGATATGGACATTTATAAAGAAGAGATTTTCGGACCTGCTTTATTACTGTTAAAGGCGGAAACATTAGACGAAGCCATTAAAATAATCAATGCAAACCCTTACGGAAACGGAACTTCCATTTTCACGAATTCAGGAGCGGCAGCACGAAAATTTCAGCACGAAATTGAAGTGGGACAAATTGGGGTAAACCTTCCGATTCCTGTTCCATTACCGTTTTTCTCTTTTACAGGATGGAGAAAATCTTTCTTTGGTGACCTGCATTCTTACGGAAAACAAGGCGTTCGTTTTTATACGGAAACCAAAACCATTACAGCGCGTTGGTTTGAAGAAGATATCCCTGCAGGCGATTTGAATATGACGATCAGTTTAAAATAATTTTCCATGGAATTTAACCTAAATGAAGATCAACTGGCGTTTCAGGACGCAGCAAGAAAATTTGCTGAAAAAGAACTGGCACCTTATGCTTCGGAATGGGATGCTCAAAAGATATTCCCAAGAGAAGCGATTGCCAAAGCCGGAGCATTAGGTTTTTGTGGTGTTTACACCAGTGAAGATGCAGAAGGTTTGGGATTATCACGATTAGACGCAACCATTATATTTGAAGAACTGGCAGCAGCCTGCCCTTCCACTACCGCCTACATTACGATACACAATATGGTCTCATGGATGATTGATGAATTTGGAAATGATGAGATCAGAAAGCAACTTTGCCCGGGGTTGGCTTCAGGAAAATTATTAGGTTCCTATTGCCTTACAGAACCGGGTTCAGGTTCAGATGCGGCAGCCTTAAAAACAAACGCCGTAAAAGCAGATAACAACTATATCATCAACGGGACTAAAGCATTTATTTCCGGAGCAGGTGAAAGTGATATACTTATTGTCATGGCCCGTACAGGAGATTCCGGGTCTAAAGGGATCAGTGCTTTTGTTGTACATGCTGATACTGAAGGGATCAGTTTCGGTGAGAAAGAGAAGAAACTGGGGTGGAACACTCAGCCTACCCGATTTGTTTTCTTTGATCACGTGAAAGTGGATGAAAAAAACCTTTTAGGTGAATTGGGACAAGGATTTAAAATAGCATTGAAAGGTTTGGACGGCGGACGTATTAATATCGGAACGTGTTCTGTAGGAGCAGCACAGGGAGCGATCAATCAGGCCCGAAAATATATGCATGAAAGACTGCAGTTCGGAAAATCACTGGCACAATTTCAGTCGATGCAATTTAAGATCGCTGATATGGCAACAGAACTGGTTGCCGCCCGACAAATGGTCCATTTAGCAGCTTTCAAATTAGATTCCAAAGATCCCAATGCCACGACTTACTGTGCCATGGCAAAACGTCTGGCCACCGATATGTGCTTTAATATCTGTAATGAAGCCTTGCAAATATTGGGTGGATATGGATGTACCCAGGATTTCCCGGTAGAACGCCTTATGCGTGACGCCAGAATTCATCAGGTGGTAGAAGGAACCAATGAAATTATGAAACTGGTAATTTCAAGAAAGATTTTAGAAGAAGGGGAAATATCACAAATCCGTTAATTCAAAAGATTAAAAATGAGCTTAATACTAACAGAAATAAAAAATAAAGTCGGGATTATTACCCTGAATTCCGAAAAAACACTCAATTCTCTTTCATTAGAAATGATCGAAGAACTGAAAACCGTTTTGGAAGACTGGAAAACATCCGATGAAGTAGCCTGCTTATTCATCCAGGGAGCAGGTGAAAAAGCCCTCTGCGCCGGAGGAGATGTAAGAAAGTTGCACGATGCTATTATTGAACAACAAAGCAATGATGGAACAAAAGTACCTCAGCAATGTTTTGATTTCTTTTCAAAAGAATATCAGGTAGATTATACCATTCATACGTATCCGAAGCCGATCATCGTTTGGGGACACGGAATTGTTATGGGGGGCGGAATCGGAATTATGGTCGGGGCATCACACCGGATTGTTACAGAAAGAAGCAAACTGGCAATGCCGGAAATCACCATTGGTTTGTATCCGGATGTAGGGGGAACCTGGTTTTTAAATAAAATGCCCTCCGCCTATGGAATTTATTTAGGATTAACTGGAGCAAGATTAGACGGTGCAGACTGTAAGTTTCTGGGATTGGCAGATTATTACATGCCGTCTTCTGCAAAAGAAATCATCCTTGATGCTCTTGAAAAAGCTCAATGGAATGGAAATAATCATCAAACCATTTCTGCTATCCTGGAAAATATCTCTAAAGAAACAGATATTCCGGAATCACAGGCACAGCTACACCATTCCTTCATTAAACAATTTGAAGATGTTAATTCTTTAGAAGAATTCAGCGAAATACTGGTCAATCATCCTGACAAAGATGATTGGATTAATCATGGATTTAAAAGCTTTGAAGCGGGCTCTCCAAGTTCAACTAATATCATCTTCAGACAATTGAAGCAAGGTGAAAATATAAGTTTGGAGGAAGTATTTCAATCCGAACTGAACTTGTCTTGTCAATGCTGCATTCATCCTGATTTTGCAGAAGGCGTAAGAGCTTTATTGGTAGATAAAGACCAATCTCCACAATGGCACCCGGCTACATTAAATGATGTTACGAAAGAATGGGTAGACACTTATTTTACTCCACTTTGGTCTCACGAAGAACATCCATTAAAAAATTTAGGAAAAAAAGAATAAATATGGCGAACATAGCATTTATAGGATTAGGAAATATGGGTGGCCCAATGGCCGCAAACCTGGTAAAAAATGGTCACAGCGTTATTGGATTTGACCTTTCCAGCTCTGCTTTAGAAGCATTGGTTTCTGCAGGCGGGCGCATCTCCGATTCAGCTTTAGCAGCATCTAAAGACGCAGATGTGGTGATCTCTATGCTGCCATCTGGCAAACACGTTGCTGAACTGTATTCTGAAGAATTCATCAGCCAGCTGAAACCCGATACCTTATTGATTGACAGCAGTACGATTGATGCTGTTACCGCCCGTTCTGTTGCTCAGCTGGCAGCTTCAAAAGGCTGTAAAATGATTGATGCACCCGTTTCCGGAGGTACCGCAGGAGCTCAGGCTGGAACCTTGACTTTTATTGTAGGGGGCAAGACCAAAGACTATGAAAAAGCAAGACCGATATTAAAATGTATGGGACAGAATATTTTCCATGCAGGAGATTCTGGAGCGGGACAGGTTGCCAAAATCTGTAACAATATGTTATTGGCTGTACACATGATTGGAACCTCTGAAGCCATCAACTTAGGAGTCCGTCATGGTTTAGACCCTAAAATATTAAGTGAAATAATGCAGAAGAGCTCTGGCAGAAACTGGTCGCTGGAAGTCTACAATCCATACCCTGGAGTTATGGAAAATGCGCCCGCTTCAAGAGAATATTCGGGAGGTTTTGCAGTAGACTTAATGACAAAGGATTTAGGATTGGCAGCAGAAGCAGGGCTGGAAACCAGAACCTCTACTCCATTGGGAAATGCTGCTTTAAACCTCTATAGAATATGGAGTGAAGCCGGAAATGGTACAACTGATTTTTCGAGCATTATTCAATTCTTAAACAAACATCAATAATCATGAATTTTGAAACATTACTATATCAGCAGGAAGGACATATCGGCACATTAACCATAAACCGTCCACAAGCTTTGAATTCTTTGAATGAAACGGTTTTAAAAGAACTGAAATCATTTGCCGATCAAATCAAATTGAACAAAGATATTCGTGTTTTGATCATTACCGGATCAGGCGAAAAGGCTTTTGTTGCAGGAGCTGATATCAAAGCAATGCAGGGTATGACTCCAAAAGAAGCAACAGAATTCTCGATTATGGCTCAAACCGCTTTCAATTCCATTGAAGAATTACCGTTCGCTGTTATAGCAGCTGTAAATGGTTTTGCATTGGGCGGCGGTTGTGAACTGGCATTGTCTTGTGATATTATTCTGGCAAGCGAAAAAGCTAAGTTCGGATTACCGGAAGTAACCCTTGGGCTATTACCCTGTTTTGGGGGAACCCAGCGCTTGCCAAGAGCCATCGGATTGTACAAAGCAAGGGAAATGGTATTTTCCGGTGAGTTCTATTCAGCAGAAGCTTGTAGAGAATTTGGATTTGTAAACCGTGTTATTACTCCTGAAGAACTATTGAATGAAGCTCACAAACTAGCGGCAACGATTGCCTCAAGAGGTCCTGTAGCTGTAGCAAAAGCAAAGCAATCATTGAATACAGGGATTGAATTACATATTACAGAAGGCTTACAACAGGAGGCCGTTTTATTCGGAGAATTATTTGATACGCAAGACCACAATGAAGGTATTGGAGCATTTATAGAAAAAAGAAGTCCTGATTTTAAAGGAGAATAATAAAGAAAATGAATTTTGAAAGAGAGAAATTAGTGTTACCGGAAGGGGGTAAAAAGCTTCTTCTGCATTCCTGCTGTGCTCCTTGTTCGGGAGAAGTCATGGAAGCCATAATCGCTTCGGATATTGACTTTACTATTTTTTTCCACAATCCCAATATTCATCCAAAGAAAGAATATGAACTAAGGAAAGAAGAAAATATCCGTTTTGCAGAAAAGCATAATATTCCTTTTGTTGATGCTGATTACGATGTTGACGATTGGTTTGCCAGAGCCAAAGGGATGGAATGGGAACCTGAGAGAGGAATCCGTTGCACCATGTGTTTTGATATGCGCTTTGAACGTACTGCATTATATGCCTACGAAAACGGGTTTGACATCATTTCCAGCTCGTTGGGAATTTCCCGATGGAAAAATATGGAACAAATCAACGATTCCGGTATACAGGCAGCCAGCCATTATGAAGGAATTACATACTGGACGTATAACTGGAGGAAAAAAGGCGGCTCAAAACGAATGCTGGAAATAAGTAAAGAAGAAGAATTCTACATGCAGGAATATTGTGGCTGTGCTTATTCTTTACGGGATACCAACAAATGGAGACTAGAAAATGGAAGAGAGAAAATAAAATTGGGTGAAAAATATTATGGAAAAGAATGAGAAGGTATTATGGGGTGAATTTGGACTACAACTAGAACAAAAAATAAGGTCATTCCATCAGAATGTACACCCGATCAGTATAGGAAATAATGCAGAAGAGCTGAAATATTTTGTATCATTAATGACCTTTGAGGCCCATGAGATAAAAAAAGTATCGGAAACAACCAATCAACATCCTATTGATCAAAAATTTTCAGATCCTGGAAGCACATCATTTGATCCGTTACAATTAGCAGTTCAGTATTTTCAGAATGGCGAAACAGATGATGCATGCTGGCTGCTTTTTTTATACTCCTATATTGGAAAACATCCCAATTATGAATGGAATCTGCTTAGAAAGATGTATTTCAACACTGGCAATAATGAGGTCTGGAAATGGGAAAATATAAGTACTCATTATGAGGTTTTTCAGGAATGGTTTCTGGAAAATATCCCTGCCATAAAAGAGAATGCAGGACTGGGTGAGCATCACAAATATTCTGAGCTGAGCGACTCCAAAGCAATTGTCATATGCCGGGATATACAGGAATATATTCTTTGGATACAGGAATTTGGAAATCATCATACCCTCCTATCCAATCAAGCAGAAATCATTCCTACTAAAATATTTAAGGAGCTGTATAGATCAATGGATGCTAAAACCAGTTTTAATAAGCTTGTTAAGTTTAAATATTTAAGTCTGTTAGGCATTCTTTCTATATTTCCTATTCAACCTGACCAGCCCTATCTGAATGATTTTATCTTATCCAGAAGAGGAGCACAACATCTATTTGAAAGTAAGAACCGCAAAAAAATTCCTGTTGAGAAATTGAATGCTCTTTTACTTTCATTACATCATTATTTGGAAGTCAACCATGGCTTAGAAGTATTACAGAAAGTCTTGGCAAAATGGGGGAAAGAAAGATTTAAAGTAGAAAGACAAAATTTTAAAAGATATATTTGATTTTTAGGAGGTCGGCATATTCTTATGACCGGTCTCCTTTTTACTTCTACAAATAGTTGTAATAAAAATCAAATTGTTATAATTTTGCTTTTCCTATTCAAATTCAATGAAAAATTTTAATCTCATTATCGCAAGCTGTTTCTTTATCTCGATACTATCGTGTACGTCAACAGCTCCAGTTTCAACAGCTTCCATCCAAAGCACGCCCTATCAAAACCTTGGACGTGACGGAAAAATATATGCTGCATTTTATCAGCAAAGAGCAGCAGAATATGAAGCCTTGTGTCTTCAGGCATACAACATTGCAAAACTTCGTCTGGATGAAGCTCTAGCTCAAAAATCAGAGAAACCTTTAGCAATCGTTTCAGATATTGATGAGACTTTTTTAGATAATTCTTATTACGCTGTTGAACGTTCAAAGATGGGAAAGAATTACGATCAGAAAACATGGGAAGAATGGACAGCAAAAGGGATTGCCAAGCCCCTTACCGGTTCTCAGGAATTCTATCAGTATGCTGCAAGCAAGGGAATTCAGGTTTTTTATGTGACCAATCGTATTGAACAGGAACGTGAAGGAACCCTGAAGAACTTAAAACAATACAATTTTCCCCTTCAAAACGATACCAACCTTATCCTTAGATCAAAAGAAAGCAGTAAGGAAAACAGAAGAAAGGATATTGCTAAAAATTACAATATTGTTTTACTGTTAGGAGATAATCTTGCCGACTTCTCAGCTATATTTGACAAAAAATCGGAGACGGAACGATCTGCTGCTGTGAAAAATTCAGCAGATGATTTCGGTAAAAAATTCATTATCATTCCCAATGTAGGTTACGGAGACTGGGAATCTTCATTTTATAATTACAAATACGATTACACCGATCAGCAAAAAGATTCAATGATGTACGATGCTGTGAAATCTAATCCTTAAAAAATACTTTTCGATCTCCTATTAAGTTCTTATAACAAAGAACTGGGCAGTTCGATTAAACTTAAAAACCTCACAACTTTGCTGTGAGGTTTTTTCTTTTTTCATAAATAGCACTTCCCTATTCTTTCTTTTATAAGAGTTATCAATCTGTCTGTCTTATTTTTTTGAGACAACTTTCATTTTTCATGCAATAGAAGATCAGAATATATCCCAACATCAGGACAAAAGTGACGAAATGACACCATTTTACTAATGGCATTATTTTCGACCTAACAGTAAATAGTTTTCATGAAAAACAAATATTTACTATTATATTTAAAACCAAACAAAATAGTAAATAGATATTCAATAACTGTGTAATTTTGAATGGATGAAAAAAATATTTTACATTTTTATAATTTCTATTGCTGCAATTTTAATTCTGAATACCATTGTTTTCAAAGAAATACCCGAAAAAGAAAAACAGGAACTTCTGAAGGATGTCCGGCAGTATAAACATACCATCAACAGTATTTCTATGGAATACCCGGATGACAGCGACCTGAAGATTCTGGATTCTGTACTTAAGGGCAACAGAATTGTGATGCTTGGAGAAAACGTTCATGATGATGGTGCTACCATGCAGGCCAAAAGCAGGCTGATAAAATACCTTCATGAGAATCTGGGATATCACGTTGTACTCTACGAAGCCGGGCAATATGACTCTTGGATCATGAATGAGGAAATGAAAAACCACAATATGAAAGTTCCTGCAGATTCTATAGGCGGACTTGGTCTTTTCGAATTCTGGTGGAACAATAAGGAAACCCAACCCCTGATCAGTTATTATCAAAAAACGAAAACCTTAGCAAACCCAATAGAACTGGGCGGATTTGACATTCAGTTTTCAGGAGATATTATGTATGAGCGACGTGGTAAACTGTTGAAAGATTTTTTACATAAAAATGATATTGATCTCAAACGCTTTCCAATCCTGACTCAATATATTGATAAGCTTAATTATTTTATGTACGATGGTTTTGTTAAGAGAACTTTGACAGGAAACCAAAAAAAAGAATTTCTTACGGAAATCAGCAAGCTTGAACAGGCAGTTTTAAAGCTGAAAAAAAATCCTGAGAATGACATCTATGCCCGGTACCTGTACGACATGAGGAATAACTTTGATAAAAAATGGAAATATAAAGCCGGATCTATGCAGAGTATGCAGTTCAGAGATTCTTTGATGGCTAAAAATCTTATTCACCAGATTGATTCCGTTTATCAGGGCAAAAAGATAATTGTATGGAGCGCTAATATTCACACTTTTGCCAACAGATACAACAAAGGTTATCTGCCGTTGGGAGCCTATATCAAAAGTAAATATGGAAACGCCTCCTACATGATTGATTTTTCATCTTATGCCAAATTGAACACCACGAAAAATCTCACTGATAAACCTGGAAAACTGGCGATTGAAAATACATTTCACGCCATGAAAACCCCTTACTTTTTTATCAACTTAAGAACTATTCCGGAAAATTCTGTCTTAAAAAAGGAATTTGTATCCACCATTAATCAGGGAACAGACCAGAAAAAAGTCTGGAGCCATTTTTTTGACGGAATATTTTACATCGATACCAATACTTTTTTAACACCCACCCAATAATGGAAAGCATTACAACTAAGGATCTCAGCTATATGATAGGTTCTAAAACCATTCTGAACAATATCAATCTCAATATTCCTGAAGGCAGTATCTACGGGTATCTGGGGAGAAATGGAGCTGGAAAATCTACGACTATCAAACTTCTTTTAGGACTTTTGGAATCCAGGGGAGATTCTATTTTTATTCAGAATAAAAGTTTAAAACAAAACCGGACAGAGATTCTTGCCAATACAGGAAATTTGATTGAATCCCCCTGCTTCTATACCAAACTTACTGTTTTTGAAAATCTGAAATATCTGGATATTATCTATGGAAAAGGAAACAAAAGAATCGATGAGGTGCTGGAACTGGTAGATCTGCATAACGAAAAGAAAAAGAAGGCAAGCGCCCTGTCGATGGGGATGAAGCAGCGCTTGGGAATTGCCATGGCCATCTTTCATGATCCGAAACTTTTGATTCTGGATGAGCCTCTCAACGGGCTTGATCCACAGGGAATTTTTGAAATGAGAAAACTTTTCCAGCATCTGAATGAAGAGGGAAAAACCATTTTTCTTTCGAGTCATATTTTGAGTGAACTTGAAAAAACAGCTACCCATATCGGAATTATTGAAGGTGGAGAAATGGTTTTTCAGGGGACAAAGAATGAACTTCTAAGCCAGGTTGAGAAAGAGGTTGTTCTGAAAGTGAATGATACCGAAAAAGCTTTATCTCTTCTCCATGAATCTTTTTCTGCAGCTCTAAACAGTCCGAACAAAATCTCTGTAAAGATCAACGATGACAAAGAATTCAATGGACTCCTCTCAAATCTGATTCAAAACAACATTGAGGTCTATGATATAGAATCTCAAAGCACCAATCTTGAGCAGATCTTCATTAATTTAATTTCTAAAAAAAATGACTAATACCAATACTTTTTTAAAAGCTTTTTCGTCCGAGCAATATAAACTTTCCAAAAACAAAGAGATTTTCGGAATATTACTTATTCCTGTTCTCATCATCTTTGCTGTTGCTTTCTATATTTCGTATGATGTCATCCGCTCAGGGGTTGAAACCGCAGAAGGAACCGTCAATCCATGGAAATCGACATTGGGAAGAACTGTTTTTATGTTCTTTTATCTGCTATTTCCTATTTTGGTTGCCCTTTTTGTACATGCCTGCTGTGATGTGGAATACCGAAATAATAATTATAAAATTCTTTTTACCCTTCCCGTCTCCAAGACGAAAATATTTTTTTCAAAAGCAGTATTCATACAGCTAACTGTTTTTTTCTCTGTCCTTTTATCTTATCTCGCTTTACTTCTAAGCGGATATCTTTTAGGTATCGCTTTTCCACAACTTGGCTTTCAGAATTATGACTTCAGGGAAGTACTATTTTATGTTTTCCTGAAATTTTTCACTACCCTTTCTGCGATCTCAATGGTTCAGCTTACGTTAAGTCTTCTTTTCAAAAACTTTATTTATCCTATCGGATTTGGAGTATTCATGCTGCTCTTTACTACGATTATTCATGAGAAAGAATCCGCCGATTTTTTGATTTATATCGGAGGGTACAGATCAATGGAGAATTTTCTGAACGAAAATATTGCTTTTGAAAGAATGGATTATGTTAACATAGCCGCCCTATTTATATTCATGGTCACTAGTTTTTATCTTTTTATAAGGAAGAAAGGGGGATAAAAGGATAGAAGATGGGAGCTGGAGGATGGAAGTATTAGGCCAATGAAATTGATGTCAATTAACTCCCATTTTAAAGCTTCCTAACCCGAATATTTAAGCGGCACCTTTTACTTTTGTTTCGTTTTTGGATGCTTCGTATTTTTGTTTTCTAAGCTCACGCTTCATTTTTCTGTATTCCCAAGGAGCTACAGCATTAGCATCCTGCCAAAGACCGGCTTTTCTATACTGTGCATTTTCCTGAAGCTTCCCCAAAGAAGTATCTTTAGAATAAGAGAAATACCACCATCCCAATCCAGCTTTGATAAGCTCTTTGGAAAGGTATTTTCCATTGTCATAATACACCTTCGCAATAGACCTTCCATAACGGTCTGTAGTGGTTTCAACAAAACTTACCGTTTTCCCAAATACCTGAGCAGAAGTAAACTGTTTGGCGTTTTTCCCAAATGCCTGCCCGCTTTCCGGACAATCGACTTCGGCCAGTCTGATCTTTTTTTGTTGGTTTCCTTTAAGCAGTAAAGTAATGGTATCTCCGTCTGAAATTTTGATCACTTTTCCGGTTGTCTGTGAGAATAGGAATACAGGGAAAAGTACGTACAGCAGCATTAATCGTTTCATGCGGCAAATATAGGGATTCGTGGGGTTTGTTAATTAAAAAAACCTCGCAAAAATGCTAGGTTTTTTTTATGTCAAATTGAACTATTTTATTTTTTTGCCTCAAAGTCAAGAGACTTTGTGGAGCTCGTATTTTTAATGTTATTATTTATTCTAATTGCCATATCAAACTATACATTTTTTTTTGTTTTAAAAATTGTTCCTCACTAACCTCTTGTACCTTGTATTGTTTTACATGATAATAATAAGTATTATCACGAGTTACATATTGATTTTTATAATTATTGTTTATGAATTTATTTCCTTCTAAACTTGATATAGCAATAATTTCATTTTGTTTGATATATACATCTAAAACACTTGGAACTATTAAACTATATCCATGTTCCTCTTTATGCATTAAATTATATTCTCCGTTAATCTCTACTACAAAATATTTATCAACAATATGAACCTCATGCTTATTTGCAAAGAAATCTGACAGAAAAACTCTTATAACAAAGAAAACTCCTAATGATATGATTATGACTAGAAATATTTTAAATTTCATTTTACAATTATTTAATTTTTATAGGATTGAATAAAAAATCTTTTGTTGGTAAGGTCCAAATATAGGGATTTAGGATAGTATTTATATAAAAACAAAAACACTTCAAACATTGTATCTGTCAGATAAAACACCCATCATCAGAGACTAATTTTTACGCCAGCTATCATTTTAATTTTACCAGTTAAATGGCATGGCTACATAAGTATTTTCAAAAATATTTAAGGGTAAAGCTTCTACTGTTTTTAAGTCAGTTTTATCAGTTTTAACAATGCAGACTTTAAGTAATTCTCCACGATGACGATAGCCATTTAAAATTAATGACTGAATACCTTCTTTATCTAAAATCCTGATAAATGCTTTGAATTTATCAACTCTATCTGTTAATTCCAGAAAATCTAAATCAATATCAGTAAAAGATATATTTTGATCAGTCACAATTTGAACAAAGCGTTGTCCGATATCATATGCTGTAAGATCTTTAAATTTTTTATCAGCAACTGTAAGATCAGTTTCCAGACAATCCAGATACACCTTTCTATCAGCTGATAAGTAGTTCTGAGTATGCAGTTTAGATTCTTTTGTGATTTCAATATTATTTCTTCTGAAAGCTCTTTTCCATTCATCTATTTTTATTAAAATATCCGTATCTGCATATTCCCATAAAAAAGAATAAACCTTTTGGTCAGGGAAAAGATCAGCTATTTGAACTCCATCCTTCTGATTATAAAACAACCAAAAACTATCATAAATGAGTTCTTCACAGTTAAAAAGTTTCAATAGGTAATAATGATGGATATCTCTATATTTCTTCATAAAACATTAATGCTTTTTTGGTGGCTATTTCCGTTTTCGCTGGAATAATTATAACTCCCAACAGCCAATATTTATAGGTAGGAAAGAATAATTTTCAACAAAAGCATCATGGTCAAAACGATAAAAATAAAAATCTTCCATATTAATCTCAATTTTATGGATCGTAATTTCCAGATGTAAAAAAAATGCAATAAATTCTTTCACAAAATCATTGATATTAATTATTACACTCTCATCAGTATACAATCCTCCATTGATCTGATTGTCAGCATAACCGCCTCCCCAATACACAGAATGATCTTCAATAAAAGCAAGGAAACAGTTTACTAGATTCTCCGACAGATTTTCATGAATAACAATCTTAAACTCAAATATATCTTTCATTAATTCTTATTTTAGTCAGCAGCTATCTGCTTTTACAAATCTTTAATACCCGGACAAGTATATAGCGTTGAAATATCAAAAGGAAACTTTATATCTATGATATCTGAATTCCCTGCTTTGCTAAAAATAATATCCAGCCCAACAAATAATAATTCTGTATTTAGTAAAAAGACACTATCCTTTTTATTGTTATTTTCAAAAATCAGATTTATAATATTCCAATCACTTCTAGTAAGAATCTTGTTATCTATTATATTTCCAATTTGTTTAAACGATTCTTCATCTATTTTCACACAATAATATGTTTTGCCTCCATTACTATTTTTCTGAATACAGTTAAATATATACCTCTCATTTTCAAATGAAATAACCGACGTTATAATATCATCATACCAATCAATTATATGTAGTTTAGTAATGATCATGTCTTACTTAAGTTTAAAAATTTTAATTATAATCGACTTTTAGTATTTATTGATCAGATTTCACCAGCTTCATAAAGTCATTATAACCAAGTTTCATATAATGTCTTTGGCCTGTACTATGGTTGATTAAAAAACACTCATCACAATAATCACTAAACTTAGCAACATACTTTAAAATACCTTCTTTGTAAAATAGTAAGATATGATTATTCCCCGCCGGGCAGTTTGGTCTTGGAAAGTATTCTTCATACTTTCCTTTAAACAGTATTGAGTCAATTTTCTGGCTGGGCTTTAAAGAATCTATAAGGGTAAAATTCAATTTTCCTATTTTCGGATAAAGAATACGGTCTTGGTCAGATACTTCACTTAGGTATAATTTATTTTTTGAAGCGTCAGAGTCCCAAGGCTTTTTATTATATTCATAAACTTTACCATGATCGTATCCGTATGAACTTGAGTATTCCTTATTACAGGAAACAAGAAAACAAAACACCGCGAAAAGCGTAATAATAGAACTTAGAAATGATAACCCTAATTTCATAAATTTTAATGTTTACGGATTGATTTTAATGGTTTTAAAGACTTTTAAAAATACCTCTTTATTCTCTTCACTAATGTCGTTAACAATAATAGCCATCTTACTTTTGTAAACATTCACACTGTCAAAATGAATCCCGATGGATCCTTTATTCATTTTCTTAGGCAGCATAATCTGAGCCCTGTGCTTATTGAGGGTATCGTAGTAATAGTAATTAACATTATAAATTCCATTTTTGTAATCTCTATCAGAATTTTTTGAGAAATAAGCTTTTAACTCTCTGTTTTTATATTTTTCATATAATTCTTTATCATCAGTAATGAAAAAAGAATTTTCTTCAAAAGGTTTATAATCACCATAATAAATATAGCCAATACATTTATTTCCAGTATTGATGCTATATACCCGTGAATCTTCGGCGCGTTCTTGCTTAATGGCAAATGATTTAGGCAAACTAAGTGATACGTTGACAATAGTATGGTTAACAAATTCCTGATTTTTACAACAGGATGATAATAGGATTAAAAGACAGCTTAACAGGGAAAAATAATATCCGGTTTTCACATTTATATTTTTATATTTCATTGTAATAATGATTTTTTCAGTTAATTGAAAACTCCTTTTTGATCTTTGATATTTCTGCCATCAGGTCAGCTTTATAGCAATCAATTGAAAGATCTTGAACAGAAGGAAAATTGTGAGATTTTGCATCAAAATAATAGGCGCCTTTTTCCGGAAATTCAGCTTTATGCTCTTTCAAATACTGCTCAATTTTATCTGCCGGTTCATCATCCAGATAATCCTCTGGAGATTTTACATAAAAACCGAAATTAATGGAATCATTCTGAAATGCTTTTTCCAGTGCGGGAAGGTATATTTTATAAAAATCCTCTTTTTTCATGGTCTATTATTTTAAAAACAAAACACCATGAACAAACGGTTTCAAATTTCAAAAAGGGAAAAAAGGAGGAAAAAAATGAAAAATTTTTCATCATTTTTAAAACAAGTTAAGTCAATGGTTATTAATCAGGTAAAGGTAATGAAAAAGTATTCATGAAAAATTAATTAAAAATTATTCTTCATTTTATTTTTTTATTTGAAAAAGTATTGTACCTTTGCAACCGCAAAAACGAAGTAAAATTCGTTACTGATGACACCCTCGGGGCGTAGCGTAGTCCGGTCATCGCGCCTGGTTTGGGACCAGGAGGTCGCAGGTTCGAATCCTGCCGCCCCGACTGTTTTAGTAGTTTTCTCAAAACTACTCAATGGGTGCGTAGCTCAGCTGGATAGAGCATCTGCCTTCTAAGCAGACGGTCAAAGGTTCGAATCCTTTCGCGCTCACACGACCGACAGTAGAAATTTTAAAATTTTTCTGTCGGTCTTTTTTTTTACCTAACTCCTTGTTTATCATAAAAATATAATTTGCAATCGTATTGATTTTGGGTGTTTGAAATACACTTCCGTCGAAAACCATTTTTTCAGGATAAATCGAACACGCGATTTTCCTTTTCGTCTCCAAATCCCCCTGTACATAAAGTTTTGATATATTTGCAATAGCATCTAATGCTTTATCTAATTTTGCAGGTATATTAAGTTGCTTTGATTCTGTAGTTACAAAACTAATTTTATCTTCTAATTGCTCAATCTGCTCTTTACAGCCTTTCTTTACTTCTCGATAATCCTCCTCATCTATTTTATCTGACAGGAATAAATCCCTAGCTTTTGTAATCTTTCCGTTAAGCGCATCAATTTCTTGAACTATTACTTTCTTGGTATCATCAATACCTCCCGTAAAAGCCTTATAATTATTTAATAATAGAGTTTTTAATATTTCTTTAATACCAGGATTAAACTCATATTTCAAGAGCTCTTTTTCAAATGCTACATTTAGTAATTCTGTACTTACACGAAATCCACATTTCCAGTTGCAATGATAATAGTGGTAAATTTTTGCTTTTCCTTTAGAACCACTTGCAGTTAAGTTATTTCCACATTTAGGACAAGATAATAATCCCCTTAGCGGATAGCGTTCATTCGATAAAACTCTCCCGCCAGGTCTTTCAACCTTTTTCCTGCTATCCATAACCTGTTGAACTTTGTAAAATAAAGCTTCACTAATCAAAGCTTCATGTTTTCCTTTTATATAATATTCATCCTCTTGTTTGTGTCCCCGAATATATATTCTGCCACAATACACAGGGTTTCTTAACGCTTCAATAAAAGAATTTCTTGTGATTTGCCGTCCTCCCCTTTCAATCATTTGAATTCTGATGTGTTCTGAAGGTAGAGAGCCTTTTGCGACCTCGTTAAAAGCCCAAATCATATTTGATGCTTCAGGCTCCTTTACAGCAACATACTTCTTACCATCTTCCATACTTCTGTTTAAATAGCCATACGGTGCAGTCCCCATCATTCTCCCTTCCTTCTTGGCTCGTCGCATTCCATAAAACACATTCAATGCCCTACGGTCATTTTCTACCTCAGGTGTAGATAAATAGATCGCTAGTAAGAGCTTGTTTTCAGGAATAGACATGTCTAAAGGTTGTTCAATAGCCTGCGCCGAAACACCAAGTTTATGCAATTGACTAATCATCTGATAGGCATCACTCGTATTCCTGCTAAACCTATCCCACTTTGTAAATAATAACAGTTTAGTTTTAGTACTTCTCTTTTTAAGGTATTTTAAGTAATCAATCCACTTTGGACGACTAAAAGTCTTAGCTGAGTGGTCCTCAATTATAACCTCTCCTATCGTAATATTATGTGTGAAACAATGCTTGCGGAGCCTCTCCTCTTGATCTCTTTGAGAATAGCCTTTATCCGCCTGCTCATCAGTAGAAACCCTGATGTATAAATCGGCGATTATCATAATACAAAATTTTGTTAAAAATTAGAGTGAAAGAAATGTGAGCGAATGATCTGTGGATTAGTATGCTGTAGATGTAGTTTGGATAGGTAAATTTGTGACAATTGTACTCAACATTTCATGGCTAAGTTACTAAATATCATTTAGGTGAGAAAAATTCTTTTAAAGTTATTTTAGTTAATAAATACAGAAATGCCATAATTTCTTCGGCTTCATCCTTCTCAACCTCAATACCGACATTATGCAATAAGTCCATGGCTTTTTCTAACGGAATCTCTTTGATCGTTATTAAATGCCCGAGGTCCTTTACGTTATGTGGCCCCGCAGTAGACTTAGTAATGTCCTTTTTCTTTCTCATAGCAGCATTTGAGACTTGTCGGTTTGAGAATAATCACCAATATTGGTAAGAGCTTGCAAAATACTATTACACCACTTAAATTGATGCTATTTGGCTTCCTGTGGCTTTATTTGACCTCTAATGTCTTCAGTACAATATGATGCAGTTTAATTTATGAATAGATTATAGTAATAGCGTCACATCACAAGTCTCTAACAACCACATCGATCAGAACGATTTTGCTTGGAGTTCTTTGAAACTAGATAATTGTTTACAATGGCTGCCCATTTTTCGAAGTGAGAATATAGACTAATACTTTAATTGAATTCTTTCTCAATCGTTTTTAGCCAGATGGATACATTGCCCGCAGCTGATCTAACCTCTCTTTAAATATTCTCTCTTTGATGGCGTGTTCATAGGTGATTAAAGGATAGGTTTTAATTCATTGTCGTGTCTTAACATAAAATTCCTGGAAATAATAGGATACCTGTACGGGACATCACCTATAAAGATGAGGGCAATCGTATGGTCACCAGTATTAGCAAATAGTAAACAATTAGCCTGAATGGTAATTATGTTGTGTATTTTTCAATAATTAGGTATTTACACCTAATTAATTAACAAACAAAAGTAATAAATTTGATGGAATCTTAATTAATCATCTAACGCTCACATTATGCTCTCACCCGATGAAACGATCGTGGATCAACTGGTTTTGAACCTGTTCGAGTCTTATCAATCGATCACACTGGCGGCAATATCGCTCCAACAATCGCAATTCTTTCCCCTTCAACCGGCTCCACAATGGATGACGGAGTTGGAACAAAATCTTGGAAAAGCACAGCAACTTGCCAACGACTGGCTGATCAACAAGGGCCCTCTGGTGATTTCTCAGATCCCACAAAACTTTATCAGCTATAGTAACAGCATGCAGGTTGTTGCTGAGAATATGAAAACTGCTACTACTAAAGAGCAAGTCACCGGGTATTTTAAATGGCTTCAAAAACGGATCAAAGACAATCCTGCTGATACGGAAACATTACAGGGATTTGTAATCGGTTTTTCCAACAGCTTCAAGCCCTACAAGACCATCATCGAAAAATCATTAGCTGATGCAGAAAATGATATCAAAGAAGACAAAGCGAAGGCACAGGTCTTTATTGATAAGATCAATAAACTGTACCAGGATATTGCAGGTGAAACGGAAAAGGCAAGTCACGGGATGATTGGCGTAGCTACTTCCGGTGGTTCTTTGTCATTTGCTTTGTTATCATATGGATTTACAGTTGCAACAACAGTTAATCCGGCCATTCCGGTAGTGAGTATGGTTGTTGCTGTAGGAGGACTTACTTATGCAGCTATTGTCAATGCAATAAATTCGAGCAAAGTCGTAGATAATCTAAGGGAAATCAAAGTACTTCAGGGAAAATTATTGATAGAAAATCAGGCAATTGCAATCCTGCAAAATATTAAAGTCATGCTCCAAAATGTAGAAAATTCACTACTCAGTGTCAATACAGCTTTAGATATTACGCCAATCTGGAAATCAGAAACTGAGAAAATTAGCGAGGTAATTGACAACATGAAGAATTTCAGTGATATGAATTTTAGAACAATACCTGAAATAAAAACCTTTTCTGCAGCTGCCGATGCATGGAGTACGATTGCACAAACAGCTGTTAACATTCAAAAATCAGCCATCGGCATGTCAAACGGTGGTGTTCTTAATCTTAATTAAATTTTCACTCTCAAAAAAACAAAACTATGGGAATCATTGCATCTCTCGCTCCGGAAGACGTAACCGGACAAAAAGACCTACTGGCCAACCATGTAGAAATTCTAACCAAAATACGCGCTTACTCCATTGCAGTAACACAAACAGAAATCCACACCATCCTTAATCCGCCTCCTTCCTGGTTCAACACCCTGAATACAAATTTGGGCGAGGCCCGAAAGCATGCAGAGATGTGGACTAACGTACTGGAACCTGCCATTACTTCTACGATCCCTCAGGCAATAATAGATATTGGTAACCGTTTTGATGTCGGCACAGACAGCATGTTAAAGGTCTTGGATGAAACTCATGACAACCCAACCAGCGAACAAATAGAAACGATCCAAAAAGATTTCAACTGGATTTTAAAACACATCGATGAGCAAGCGAAGAACATCAGCGAGCTGCAAGGTCAGTTTACAGAATTTCAGGTAAATGCAGGTATTGATCTTACAAATCTAACCACAGGAAATAACAGTATCCAGGCCGCTCAGCTCGATGATCAGAGGATTATTAACGATCTTACGGCCGACATAGCGGAGCAGAATGCCGAAATTGCCAAAGATAATGCCGTTATTTTAGCCTCCGGTCTTGCAGGGGGTATCGGCCTGTTTGTTGGTGTTGCTGTAGTAGGATTGGGTGCTGTATCAGCAGGGCCTGGTGCACCGGTTGCGATGGTTATAGGTGCTTTTATCATTGTTGGCTCTATCGCTGAAATGGCAACAGTGATATCTATTTACGCAGGCAGACTCGCGGATGCCCAAAACAAGCTAAATAGCGATACTGCAGAATTGGATGAAGAACAAAAACAACTCGCTTCATTAACCGTAATGAACACTTCTATTACCAAACTTGTGGACCTGAATAAAGATATGGCCCAGTCGCTTGTTGACATAGCTGACTGGTGGGCAATGATGAAAACAAAACTGACAAGTGTAAAGAAAGATCTGGACGAGGCCGCAGAAGCTATTCATTCGGGTGATCCTAAAAAAGTAAAACCTGACTGGGAGGAATTCGAAATGGATATCAAAGTTGCAAAAAAAGACTGGGCAGACTTCGCAAGTTTTGCACGCGGTATGCAGACTACCGTTACAACGATTCAGAACCAGGTAATTGATGTCAAAAATCCTAAGGCAGCATAACCATATTTAAGTCCATTCTTTTAATTTATTCCTATCTCTCAACATGATACAAATAGTTAATACGAATACAGACTTCAGGAATCCTGATATTTCGCAGGAAGATCTGAAACAGACCGCTTCTTCTGCGACTGTTGTAACCAACTATGCACAAGCATCGATTACGGCTGTTCCTGTATTGAGGAATATGCCTGATTGGTATGTACCGATAAATACAGATATCAAGACCGTTCAGGGAAATTCACGAAACTGGATCAGCCAGATTTGTCCACGTATTTCCAGGCAAATCCCTCAGACCATTATCGACTTTAACGGACAGTTTCAGCGCAGCGGACATAACCTGGGGAATATCTTCGGTGCAATCAGTAAACAGCCCAGTGGCAAACCGACCATTGCACAACGTAAATCGGTAACAGACCTGCTCAGCGACATCCTCGCACAGGTAAACACACAGCAAAAAAACGTAACAGAAACCCTAAGTGCGGTAAGTGCCTATGTCACTACTGTCAACAACAATCAGCAGATGCTGGCTAACGATCTGAGTATTGCAACCTCGAAATTTCTAGATGGCGCCAAATCGGTCGCTGAAATGACGGCTGTGATCGGAGAAAATTTTATTGATAACAACATTTTAGGTCCATGCAGTGTGATCGTGAACATCAATATGAATATTTCTCTGAAAGTGAGTGGCTTAAATATTAACCCGGCTTTGATTACGATCATTTACGCAAAAGCAATTCTGGAAAATCAGCTTGGCAATATGCGGTTGTCTCAGCTGGCAGTACAAAACATATTGGATGCCTGGGCTATTACCCACAAAAAGTTCGAGCTGGTAATTTCAGATCTGAATGATGCAGCCGACGACGATTATGCAAGTTGTTTCAAACAACTTGATTTTGAGGTCGCACAAAGGCAGTGGCAACAACTTGCAGATTTTGCACAAAACCTGATGACAACTTAAAAACGATTTTCCAACAACCCATTTTTTTAACGCTCTTAAAAATCACTATCATGTTAAATTTCGCATTAAAAGGAACCTATAAAGACGAAACCGGCTACAGCTGGGATTATTACCGTGATGATCAGCTCGATCCGAATCCAAACCCGAATACATTTTATATTATCCCCAAGCCTCAGTTTGTAGTCGATAATGCCGGAAATCCAGCCTATCATATGCTTACCTATCATACAGATGGTTCGGATAATGGCAGTGGTTCTTGCCGCTTCGATGTAGAATTGTCTGTCCCCAAAAAAATAGAAGCGGCTATTGCTTCAGCAATTAAAGCTAATCCAACCAGGTTTCCCAACGTTTCCGAGCCGGTTTTTACCTCACTGGCCCTCAACAGAGGTTCGAGCGTGAGTTTTGATTTTCTATGCGCCGGGGTAACCACGTCCATTTACACAACTGCCTCTGACTTTGGCAGTAATGTCGCCACCTTTCTGATTGATCTAACTAAGGAACAATTAGATACCCTAAAAGGCGACTTCTCCAATAGCGGTGGTGCTATTGACATCAAATATTACCTTTCTGTTCCGGCCAGACTACAAGGGGTTAGTGCCCTGCTCAACTTCGATTCCTCCATCGCTTATCAATACCAGGTTACCCAACCGAGTTACAACAGCTGGGGAGATCAAACGAGCCCCGGATCTGTAGAGAAAATGCTCAAAGAGTCGGCTGCCTCCAAGGTAACGCTCACATGGGGCATTGCTAACCCACCTGCCGAATTGATACAGTCTGTTACCGATTGGGCCAATTCTACCCTGGCCAATATGGTTTCTGCAGAAGTGCAGAAAGTAATTGAGCTGCAAAGCACCAAGAGCGATAAGAATTTCAGCATCAATGAAGTAAGTAATTTCAGCTTCAGCTTTGTTGACAATGTAGTGGTCGACTGGCTGATCGAACCTACAGCTTCTTTGCCTACTTTTACAGATATGGGCCTCAATATTGACAATTTTGTCGGTATCGTTAACGAGCAGCAACAACAAATGACCGTTGCCACTAATCTTCCTTTTTCGTCAGACAGCCAGGATCAGATCGCAACAGTGCCAACAGTACTGGTAGACGGACTTTCAAAACCTGCATTTGTAAAAAGTGTAACCGTTACGCTTCAGTACCCTACCCTGTCGGAGGCCAATGCAACTTATACCTTTACAAGTAATAGCAGCAAAACATTTGTTGCTGATTATTCACCCGTTGCAGGCCCGGCCTGGTCGCTGGAATATGCTGTAGACTATGAAGACCCCAACATGGCTACCGTAAACGGCAAAGTAGAAAATATCACCAGCGGTTCATTTGACCTTAAGGTTGAGGAAGCCGGGATCCTGACAGTCGTTTTTGACGCCTCACAGGCGTTTACGTCGGAAGGCACCAATCCTGTTGAACTGGATGTCAATTTCAGCTATGTAAATGCCGACGAGCCGTTGAGTAAATCCATCCGGCAGGTGGTAAAAATACTCGCCAGCGATTCTTTAAAGAAAACAACTATCAGCTCTTTGCAATCAATGCCCGTTAGTACAACCTATAACTATCAGGTCTCCTACATCTTTCCAGGCATTGTAAAGTTTGATGCACCGCTGGTACAAAATCAGAATGGCTTTTTGCAAATTTTACCGGCAGTCAATGCGGTACATACCTGCAACCTGATTGTATTTGTTTCCCCTGCGGATGCAGCTACTGACCCCGTATTTGACGCAACTGTAAACATGTGGTATGAAACAGCACCTGCTTTGCCTCCCGGATATAGCAGTAACCAGCCAACTAAAGCCTCTCCTGCGGTATTCAATATCACTCCGGATGTAAGTCCATCAGGAGGTTTGTTTAAAAGAGCGTTATTTACCGGATTGCTTTCCGGAGATCAGCCATTAATGTATTCTGCATCTATCAATTGCGCCAGTGGTCAGATTGACATCAATTCACAGCAGATCCAGAATTCGCAACCCTCTATCATGGTAACGCCAAAACAACGTTATTACACGCTCGAAATTGATCCTTCGGCTATTGATTGGGATAAGGCAGATTTTAGTTCTGTACAGGTACTGATCACACAAACAGTAGCTCAGGGGACAGCTCCGGATAACAACGGAACCGGCGTCAATCAGCAACAGATCTTTACATGGAACAAGGGAGAGATGGGAAATAAATTCCAGACGCTTTCTATCCAGCATGGAAATACCGTAAGCTACGATTGTAAGGTAAATTATATCGCCGGTAACAGTAAGGTTCAAACGATAGCTTTCAGCAACCTTACGGATGTAGTTTTCGATATTCCAGCTTCTGCCTCAGTTCAACAGAAACAGGAACCAGCTTTACAGGAGCAGCAAAAATAATACAGTGCTTATCAAAACTAAAGAACAGTTAATACCCGAGCTTGTTACCGCAATAAATGAAATAGCCGAAATCTATCCGGTGCTTGTATCTTCTATCCAGCCGATGCTGCAGAAATTCTGTAAGCCCTGGCTGGAGGCTACAGGCGCTGGGCTTCCGGCATCAGGGAGCCTGCTTACTCCAAGTGGCTTACCTTTTGAATTTTCATTTAGCTCGGATTCAAATGACATTTGTTATACCGCCGAACCCGGGCTTTTCAATGGAAAAACAAAAGAGAAATACCAGTTTATTCAAAAGCTGATTCCTTATTTTACTCCCAAGGACCATTCTTTTTTGGAAACGCTGATGATACAGCCCTTGCAATGTTTCGGAAGCTGGGTCAGCGTGCGCCACAAAGGTAGTACAAAGGCTTTTAAGGTCTACCAGGAAGTTGTTCCCGCAATGTATGCCCATTTTAAAAAGGAGATGATGCAGGGCATTCCGGGATTACCTGATCTTAAATATTTGAGGCCAATGCTTCTTGGTTTAGTGCCGGGAATGCCTGATGTAAGAGAGTACTATTTTAAAATAGAACGGAGTGATCCGCTAGGGTTACATCAGCTCCTTCTGACAGCTGAAATCCCAGGTCAGCTGCCCCTACTGATTAATGCACTGTCCAGTATTTCCGGTTCGGTAAAATTTAATGACTTAAGTTTAGGAGCGAGCTATAAAACCTTGCCTCATAGCGCGCCTGAGCTCACTTTATTCCTTCATATACCAGAATTATTTCCTACCAATCTTGCTGCCAGAACAGGCATCCTGAATTTTGTTAAACAACTGGGAGGTACTATGCCCTTATATGAGCGGATGAGCCATTGCTTAACAGAAAAGGAGCCTGATTTTCCGCTACACAGTATCATCAGCATAAGGCCCGCAAAACCTGCAGGAAAATTGGCTTGTACAATTGGTTTTAGCCCATTTTCAAGGATAAGCGGATCACCACCACATCGCCATTAAAACCGTTCTAAGGTAACTACGGAGAGTGAGGGATTTGAATTTACCCAACTAAAACCATTTCAGCCTTTCAAAATTATTTGTGCCATGATATTGCCACAAATTCTTTTGAAAGCCCGACGTATAATCTCATATCCCAAAGCTGTTTTACAGGCATTATCTAAACCGGAATGGTCAACCTTTATAGACAGGAAAAGTTTTTGTTAGCCATAAATCGTTTTTTGCGAAGTTATGTCTAAGACAGCCCCTTTACCACTTTTTCAGGTGGTCAATTTCGCAGGATTCTACAGACTGACCTGCATAATGCTATCAAAATCACTGAAGAATGTAAAGATTATAGACACGAATGCAAACATTTTTCAAATTTAGATAAAAGACTGAACATCTATTCTAAGAGAAATTACTCAAAATTAAAGCAAAATAGGCATCATAAATTCAGTCACGGTGATTCTTAACTATTGAAGACAAGAAAGCAACACTTTTTCCAAATGCCATTTTGCCATCTGCTGTCTTATAATCAAACTGATATTCATGAGAGAGTAATGGTTTATAGTTATTTGAAAAAAACAAAGTATCAACTTTAACATTCAATCCTGCAAGCTTTCTTGCAAATATGTAGGACTGGCTGGCCAAAGGATTTCCATTTCCCACACTTATAAATGCAGGAGGAAATGTATCAGTAACGTAATCGGAAACAGAAGCACTTATCAATTCAGGATCATCATTAAAGTTCTTACTCCCGGTATAAGCCCATAATACGGTTCTCAGAAAACCATTATCAGAACTTTCCAGATCAGCCAGCTTCATATCATTGAGATCATATGCCCCACCAAACAACAATACAGCAAGGAGCTGCTCTCTTTTCACTGCAGCTTTTATATCAAACTTAGCCGCATAAGAAGGTTCAGAAATGATATTGGCCAACTGGGCTGCAATTTGGGCGCCTCCAGAATCTCCTGCGATAATAATTGAGCAAGGATCAATATGTAAGTCAGCACAATTTTTATTGAGGTAATCAAGTGCCTTGTTACCCTGAATAACAGGAGTTGGGTAAGTATACTCAGGAGCGACCGAATAATCTATCGCTACGACAGTAAAGCCTTTACCAGCCAACATTTTGCAGTAATTAGCAACAATTTCTTTACTTCCTGAAACCCATGCCCCACCATGAATCCAAACAATGGTAGGAAGCATTTGACCAGTGGTTGAAATAGAGTCAGGGAAATGAACATCTAGAAGAGCATCTTTATCATTCTCAATATATTCAAGATCATACAAGCTACCAATTTCTGAAGGAAGAAAAGGCTCTATTTCTTCAGACACCCGCCTGCCATTTTCGTTAAATGTATGACGAATCAAAATAGAATCAGGCCAAGGACTTATCTGAAAAAAGATAGCAATACCTGCAACTATAATAATAGTTGTAAAGATACTGATCAAAATTATCTTAATAAAATTTTTATTTATTTTCATACTTATATAATGTATATTTCATTAACTTTATAAATAAATATTTAACTTTAATCACAACACTCACTATTTCTATTTTTTTGTAATTTTTCGCTGCAATATCGGATTAGAGAGCTAATACTTAAGAGCCCCCTTTGTTGAAAATAAAATTTAAATTTTATTTTCAACCTGTAAAAAAAATCTTGTTGATAATTAAGGAGCGAATAAATTTCTGCTGAATTATTATATCTATCTGGTATTTTACTATAATTAATTTTATTTATATTTCTTCTAACCATACTTTCATATATAACACGAGCAAATGATTCTTTTGCGCTATGTTTTGATTTATGTTGAGAGATTCCCTTAGAATGGCACCTGTAATAATAAAGATTTTCATTAATGAATAGAGGGTTCCCATGCTCAAGAATTTTCAAGTATAGATCCTGATCTACCGCATTTCTAAGATCAGGATTAATTCCTTGAGTTTTTAAATATGTTTCTTTTTTAAACGTAAAAAAATGTGAGACCTGGATGGGGCAATTGAAGAAATAAGGAGTATTATAAACCTGCTTGATACCTTTCATAGGCTTCTGTGGGTTTAGATATTCATCACACATCATAACACGAGTATATGTAGCCACAATATTCCCGTTTTTACTATAAGATTGAACTGACCTTTCCAAAGCTGTCGGATAAAGTGCATCATCAGGATCAAGAAAAGCAGCAATTTCCCCGACTGCATATTCAATACATTTTCTTTTAACGGTTCCACAGCCTTTATTTACCTGATTTTTGTATAACCTAAATCGAGAATCACTCCCTATAATTTTCTGTATAATCTCCAATGAATCATCAGTTGAAGCATCATCAATGATAACAACCTCCCAATTATCATATGTCTGATTTATTATAGAATAATAACAATCAGCAAAATATTTTCCATTATTATAATTTACGATAAGGATAGAAATTTTTTCCATTATAAATTTTTATATACTTGATTAACATATTCGGACTGCTAATGATTTTATCTATTTTACTCATATCATGTTTTATCCTTTTTAGAAATTCATGGATGGACAAAATACAGTCTAAGAATGAAATCAAATACAAGCAGCCCATTTTTGATAGATAAGAGAAAGAATCCTTTTTTCTCTATTGACTCTTCTCAAATAACAAATCATATATTTAGATAATATTTAATTCCATTATAATCTACCTCTATTAATTTATCCTTGCTATTAACAATAAAATTGATCTCTTTTAAGAACCTAATTTAATTTAACGGCTATTAAAGTATTTTTTCTTCTTTTCAAAATCCATGCTTAGTCTTCCATCTATATATGGTAGTTCTAGGAACTCCATATTCCAATATGACTTGATTAATGGACTTTTCTCCGGTATTAATGAGCTCCAAAAGAAACTCTATTACCTCATGGGAATATATATTTTTCCGAAACTTAGGAATTGTGGTATATGTCTTATTTTTTGTAATCATAGCCGCCTGTGGTGAATACAAAATAAGATGTTGGCTGTAAATCCTGAAAAAATCATATTCCAGTAGTTTACTCCATCTTAGAAGAAGCTCAGAATTAATACTCCTATTGGTATACATCTGTGAAACTTCTAAACTACTACATCCTAAAAATTTACAAATTCGTTCTTCATGGATTCCTCTCTCTTTAACTGCCCGCAAAAGCATTTCTCCAATGTGAATTTCTTTCATTTCAAGGGTCATAAATTTTCTATTTTTTTTAATTATTGTTTAAAAATGTCCGGATAACAAATTATTAACCTAATATCCGGGGCCGGATACAAAAAGACATTTGCGCCTTTAACAACTTTCTTATAAGTTTTAAGTACTGAGAACAAGAAAGAATTTGTGGTGATCTCAAGCGTATAAGCTAAAAAGGGCAATTTTTATTTCTTATCTAGTTTCATTTTTCTCATTTTTCCAAGTAACATTTAAATGCTACAACCTTTAAGTACATACCAAACACAGAAATTAAATATCTAACAATTCCATATGTTCTTTATTGATTATTTTTTTAATAAAACTGGGAAAGGATACTGCTATCAAATGAATTTTTATAAATTTTATCTTTCCCGGAAACGTAAAACATAAATACTAAGTAATGAATCAGCTAACTATCAAATCTTCAATTACATTATTTAATTTTTTTTAATTAATATTCATCAGCCAATGTTACACTTCTTTGGATTGTTGGGTCTTTCCTATCTTCAGCAAGTAGAAAATAAGTAGGTATTGCAGAAACATAATAATCTTTTACAATCTGAATATCCCAGACCTCACCTTCAAAATATAAGCAAGCCCCGAGTACCTGTCTAAATACATTAAGCATTGAATTGGTTTTTTCCACTATATGAAGGAAAAATATATTGCTGAAAGTGAAATTAGAGAATCCGCTTTTCGGGTATTATAAATATCCAGACATCGGAGATGTATTTTGCTGTTTATCAAAACCCTCACAATACCTATCTCTTCTTCAATAAAAACCGGAGGAAGTACTCTTTAACTTAACATTTGTATTTTTAAACCTTCCTCCAGCAACTTAAAAAACTATGAAAAATTCTTGATAAACCCTGTCTATCTTATTATTAATATTGATTAACCAAGAAAAGGCCTACTTTTTACTATTTGCTTACTCTCCTCTCAACTTGATTAAAAACTGGGGTAAACTAATCAAATAGGGGTAAATTTTATACTTTATAAATAAAGCAGCCCTCCCTTCTTGCATTTAAAATCATAAACACAAGAAGTGAAATAACATTTTATTCCATACTTCTGTAATCATTCAAAAGCGTATAAATGTGAGATCAAATCTCCCTTTTCCTCTATTATAAATAATTAATTCTATAGCTTTGGTAATCCTGTTTTATATCCAACAATGAAATTTTTCTTCCAACTGGTCAATGTATTGCGGCTGAGATTAAAATGCTTAGCTGTCTGAACATTATTCAGTCGATGTTTTTTCTGATATAGCAAAATATCAAAAATAGTATCTTTATCATAGGACTTAAGCTTTTGATTGGTTTCTATCTGATGCTCATTAAATCCTACAATGATGTTATTTAACGTTATAACATCTATCACTTTAAGCATTTCCTTACTTAAAATACTTTTACAAGCATCTGCCTTTTCAGGATATTTTTTTGAGATCATGTCCTCGTAAATTTTTCGGTAATTAGGTGTATGTTTCATTGTTATAAGTTTAAAAAAGATCAGCTATCCGATCATCTATTATTTCTTTATATGTTAAAAAATTATATTCACTCTACTCATCCATAATAGAAGTTACAAAACGTTCATTATCCATATTTTTTTAATTACTTCCTTTATTTCATTAATCTCAAACTGAATTAAATAGGCAATTTTCCACTGATTAAGTAATTGCCTCCTGTATCGGTATTGATTCTGAGTTTATTTAAAACTACAACTTCACGCAAGATCACAGTATAAGATTCATAACGGGAGGATTATCTTAATCTCAAGAAAGAAACTGTCCTGTAAATCCATATATTGGATCATACAATAGATAGTATAAAAAATCATTTGATATATTTGTATTCATACCGGATATCAATCAAAACATTATTTTCAAAATAAAAAGCCAGTATATATTCTTTTCTTCTCTTAATCATTATGAAATACGTCCACCGATTGGTATACAGATGCTTACATTCATTACTCCCGAAATAAGATTCTATCTCCGATCTAGTCTTACCCCTAAACTCAGGATTCTCCTTAATAATTCGAATATAATATCTCCTGCGTTTTACATCCTTCCAGTATTCTTGTTTGAACTCATCCTTATAAAATTTATGGTTCAAGAAACGATTCTCTAAAAATTTAATTAGCTTGCAAATTCCCATAACTTAATAAAATTTACCTGTATAACAATATTTTCCCAAAAACACATAAACTAATAAATCTTATTTTCACACACTACTTCATCCGTATAATAGATCCATTCAATAAACACTGGATAATAAAATATTTTCCTGTATGTATTGATGAAATTATCATCACTCTTAGGCAATAATTATTGGTGTAAAACGTCGAGTTTAGCAAGAAATATAGTATGTACTACTATTAATGATACTCTTATTGTTCTATTAAAGACCTATGCTTATTCATCCATTTATATACTGTAGCTCTCGGAATTCCATACTCTGATACTATTTGCTGAATGGTCTTTTCACCGGTATTAATGATTTCTAAAATTAATTTTATTACCTCATGACTATATATATTTTTTCGAAACTTTGGAAGGGTGGTATATGTCTTATTCTTTGTAATCATAGCCGCCTGTGGTGAATACAAAATAAGATGTTGGCTGTAAATCCTGAAAAAATCGTATTCCAGCAGCTTGCTCCATCTTAAAAGAAGTTCAGAATTAATACTCCTATTGATATACATCTCTGAAACTTCTGAACTACTACATCCAAAGAATTTACAAATTCGTTCTTCATGGATTCCTCTCTCTTTAACGGCTCTTAAAAGTATCTCACCGATATGGATTTCTTTTATTTCTTTAGTCATATATTTATTATTAAAATGCCCGGATAACAAGTTGTTGCCTTAAATTATCCAGGCAGAAACATAAAACACTTGCGTTTCTAGAAACCATTTTTACAACTTATATATTAATGAGAACAAAAGGGAATTTGTTGCTATCTCACATATATAAAGTCAAAAAAGGGTTATCGACTGATTCTTACTCTTGCTTTATTTTTATAATACTTACTTTATTCTTCTCATCTTTCCATCTAGCCTTAAAATGCTATAATCTTAAATTAAATCACCCAAACGCTATATAAATTCTTTATTGATTACTATTTTTAATAAAACCGGGAAAGGATACCACTATGAAACCATTTTTTATAAATTCTTCCTTTCCCGGAAAACACAAAACGTAAAAAATAATTAATGAATCAAACTTATATTAAGTCTTCTTCTTAACTCACTTAATTTTTTAATTAATATTCATCAGCCAACCTTCCAATTCTTCCGGATTCTTAGGTTTTGCTATAATTTTCATCTCTTTATCAAGTAGAAAATAAGTGGGTGTTGCAAAAACGTGGTAATCTTTTGCTGCCTGGGTATCCCAGCCTTTGCCATCAAAATACATTTTGAAAGGAGCTTCTTTATAATAGTTTTCAAAAGCCACTTTTTCTGTGTCAATTGAGACATAAATTGTTTCCAAATCATGCGTTTCTTTAAGCTTTTTATATTTGCCTGACAAAGAAGGATAATCGTTCTGACAGTTCGGACACCAACTTGCTCCAAATACTACAAGTTTATATTTGTTCTTCAGATCTTTAAGAGTACTTTTATTTTTTAGATTGATATTGGGAGCTATCTTTCCCAGTGCCAGATTCCGGTATTGCTCAAATAAATTGGATTGTTTATCGGTTAGTTGACAATTCTTTTTATTAAGGATAGCCAATGCAATGTGTTCTGATGCTTTGGTTAGATTCTTTTTCTCCAGCATCGTAAAACAAAACTCTGCTATTTCCTGCAATTTAGAAGCTTCTTTCTCCAAAGATTTCAGCCATACATTGTTGGATTCTATGCAATGTTCTGTAATTATTTTTTCATCTTTATAATTTTCTAATAATTGATAGTAATCCGTTAAGATCTCTTTTAAAAGACCACTGTACCATAAAGCCACGTTGGTAAAATCTATTTTCTCAAAAGTTTCTTCATGTTCTTTTACCCGGGAAAGCTCTTTGTATCTGGTTTGGGTAAGATGCATATCGACTAGAAGCTTTCTCAACTTCAGATATTCTCCAGCATAACATTGATTAGACAAAGAGTGAAAATAGTTTTCAAAAACAAGGTCTTGAATCTTTATTTCATCTTCCAGCCATTTTAATTTTTCGGTCTGATTCTTGTACAAAGGCCGCAGGTACTTTAATCCAGTCAGCTTCTGTTCTGTTTCCTGATTGATACTTATTCCTTGAGCAAAAGCATTATTTTCTGGTGAACCTGTAAAAGTAAGCGTATTGAAATCCTGCGGGTTTTCCCATTGCATCGTAAAGTTTTCGTGGTTGAGCAGTACGATGACACTACCTATTCCTTTGGTTTGAAGCATTGCTGCACCAATATAATTAGGAGGATAATTGAGCATAAAGCGGCCATCATTATCGGTGGTTGCCTTTACCAATTCTTTTTCTTTTGTACCATCATAGCCTGATAGAACAATTTCATTGTTTTTGAGATTTTTAAAGCGGCCTTCTATTTTCTGGGAAAAAGAATAACTGCTTATAAATAAAAGTAAATACAGTATTTTATTCATTTTTTATTTGTTTTTTTAAGTACAATACCATTATGTAAATTTCGACAGACTCAACAAAAGAGCTCAGGGTTAATCTTTGATACAACGAACTGCCAATCCGTTTGCACGCGGTTCTTTTGCAATTTGCATAGCTGGAAATGGTTGTTGAAGATACATCAATGCAGAAAAATTCTGCCCTTCATTTAGTGTATTGCTAGCCCAATAACCGTTATTACCAGATAAAACACCATATTCATGTGTTACGCTGGGCCCCACGGAAATTTTCAAAGTTGAATTAAAAGCTGCATCTATAGGATAATTATTGATTGTTAAATAACTAAATAAATTTTTGAATTCTTCATACTTAGGCACTCTAAAACCTAAAGGACAGGGATTGTTAGGACTTGACTCTGAAGCCCAAAGCGTAAGATCCGTCGTAACTCTCCAATCACCATTCCATAAAGCATTAATGATAAAGAAGACATTGGTTGGCAGATCACTTCTAAAGGTACTTGTACCAAATCGAAGCTTTCCTACATACGCTCCTGGAGGACTATTATTAATCCAATCAATTAACTCATGTCCATCAGGTCTCCTACCCCATTGAAATCGGCTGCCATATGACAGTAAATCATAAGAAGAAGTGGCTTGTTGTGCCAGATTGAAACTGGGGTGATCGACATTACTGTAAGAAGCCCCTAAATTGTTGTTTAACCAAATATTTCCATCTTCTGCCACAATCGGTAAATACAACATCCTGCGCTGTTGAGGCGTAGCAAACACTTTATCCGGGATGCCAGCAATATCCCTTATATTATAGTTGGTAATATTCCCTGCATTGTTATAAGGATACATAAACTGCCCTAGTAATATTCCCAAAGTGTCATTACCAATACCGGCATTGATATCCAGTTTTTTAGCATTTAATGTACCACCTATGGCTTTAATTGTAGCAGTAATTGATGTAGTTACTGAAGTGTAAGCCTGTGATGTCCAAGATAACATTAGATCTCTGCTGATGCCATCTTCGGTCTTATCTGCAGATACTGTAATTGTGGTTGAATATGCAGATAAGGTGCCACTCCCTGTGGCAGTGACCGGTATGGTAACCATTACACCTGTTGTTGTAATATTCCCCTGTACGTTTACTGTTACTGATTCATTGGTTCCATCAGCTGCTTGTGTAGAACTTGTTGCAGCGCCTGCTGGTGCTGTATAAGGTAAATAATCCTTGTCATAGATTGAAGCTACCATATACATCCTGTTTTGTGCCAAAGTAATATTGGCAGGAATAGGTGATATTACCGTTCTCGTGAATGTACAGCTTTGACCACCGATACTAATCAAAAAGCTCGCTGTTCCTGATCCGGATGGTGTACCACTAATTGTATAGCTTACACTACCATTACCATTTGCTAATGTTCCTGAGGATAAAGTTGCTGTTAGCCCTGTAACACCCGTAGAGCTTACCGATTGACCGCTGTAAACACCAGCATTACCTCCTGTATACGAAATAACTGAACTCACTCCACTGGCAGAAACCCCTGACGATAAAGATCCAGTATTCGTAGCTCCAGAACAACTCAGAGAACTGATAGCACCTGAAAGTGCAACTGTTCTCGTGAATGTACAGCTTTGACCACCGATACTAATCAAAAAGCTCGCTGTTCCTGATCCGGATGGTGTACCACTAATTGTATAGCTTACACTACCATTACCATTTGCTAATGTTCCTGAGGATAAAGTTGCTGTTAGCCCTGTAACACCCGTAGAGCTTACCGATTGACCGCTGTAAACACCAGCATTACCTCCTGTATACGAAATAACTGAACTCACTCCACTGGCAGAAACCCCTGACGATAAAGATCCAGTATTCGTAGCTCCAGAACAATTAAATGAAGTAACAGTAGGATCGATTACAGGAACTGTTTTTACACAGTTTAGGGACAATTTTCTCCATTCACCTGTTAATAAACTGGAAGAAGTTGGTGTACCACTCAAAGTATATTCTACCAATTGCGATTGCCCGCCATTCAAAGATGCAGATACTGGTGTTACAGATACCACCGTAATGCCCGAAACACCACTCAGTGATAAATCAGACGCTTGAAATGCAATACTCGCTGTTGAAAATGTGTTATTGGTAATTGTTACTGAAAACTTGTTAGATGACATCATTGCAATTCCTTTGCTATAATTGCCAACAAAGGCATTCGCATTACAATCTACCATAACTGAAGCAGTAGTTGTTCCTGAACCCAACTTAATCCATTTTCCAGAAGTCCCCTCTACTACATTGAAATAGTAAAGCCCCGAAGAATCTATGTATTCGGTCTGTCCCGTACGTTTGCTTAAATCTGCTGCTGTCGTAACGTGTACAATAGCACCATCTTGTGAAGAAGTATACTTTCCGTTGGTTGCCGCAGCATACAGTGCATTCCCTGTAAGCATAGGAACCTTAAGTCCTTCAGCAGCTGAACCATCAGTCGCTCTGGCCGCTACATCAAGCGTTACCTTTGGAGAAACTGTACCAACTCCCAAACGGTCATTAGCAGCATCTACAGAGAAAGTTGCACCATCTACAGAAAAACCATTGGTAGCACCCGAAGTAAATGCAAGAGTATGGATACCCTGTCCTACTGTTGTATTTTCAGACAATGTGCCACTGCTTT
>NZ_PPEG02000015.1 GCF_002899945.2 Chryseobacterium viscerum | reverse complement strand
CTAAAGCCAGATGGAAATGGAGTTTTTGACCAGAATGGGATCCCTTCGACTAAGCTCAGGATTATAGCCCGCTCCTATTGAATATCATAAATGGAGAATTATCAAAGCTGATCAATCGCATCCCGAACCCCAACCTCGGATCTCATAATTCATAATTTTCTTCCTTTTAGCCCCGATAGCAATGGTTACCCCGCAGCTTGAGTTGGAGAGTTGGTGGGTTTGAGTGTAGGTGCGCGCTGGCGTGAGGAGTATGAATGGATAGCGGGATGATGCTCCTGAAATTGCACGAGCTGTTCAATGAAACTATTTCCTTATACAACCCTGTTTTACTGGAATAAATTCAATAAGTTTGCAGTAGTTTTCCAAAAATAATTATATGTCAGGAAACATTCTGATCATCGATGATGAGATCAAACTCCTTAAGCTACTAGGAATGATCCTCTCCCAAGAAAATTTTAATGTAAAAGAAGCTTCTACAGCACGTTCAGCCATGACAATGCTGGAGCAATATGAATTTGATGTTGTTTTAAGCGATGTCAGGCTGCCTGATGCTTTTGGAGTAGAGCTGGTAAAGTCTATCAAAAGTAAGTATCCTCAGTTGGAAATTATTTTAATGACGGCATTTGGCAATATTACGGATGCTGTTCAGGCCATGAAGAATGGGGCTTATGATTATCTTGTAAAAGGTGATGATAATGAGAAAATCATTCCATTGGTATATAAGGCTCTTGATAAGGTAAAAGATAATAAATCAAGAGTTATGCAGCAGGTTGTGACCAAGGGATTTGACCAGATAATTGGTAAATCACCCTTGATTCTTCAAGCGAAGAAGCTGGCTGAAAAAGTGGCTTTAACAGATGCTGCTGTACTTCTTACAGGAGAAACAGGTACCGGAAAAGAAGTTTTTGCTAGCGCTATTCATGAGGGAAGTGACAGAAAGAAAAATAGTTTTGTAGCCATCAACTGCTCAGCTTTCAGTAAAGAGATTCTGGAGAGTGAACTTTTTGGTCACAAGCAAGGCGCTTTCACAGGGGCGATAAAAGATAAAAAAGGATTGATTGAAGAGGCAAATGGCGGTACTCTGTTCTTAGATGAAATTGGTGAGATGCCTATAGAACTTCAGGCAAAGCTGCTCAGGGTTTTGGAAACCAGGGAATTTATCAAAATGGGTGAAACCAAAGTTTCAAAGTCTGATTTTAGATTGATTGCCGCGACCAACAGAGATCTTGAAGATGAAATAAAGCAAGGAAACTTCCGAGAAGATCTGTATTTCAGACTGAATGTATTTGAGATATGTCTGCCGGCTTTACGAAATAGAAAGGAAGATTTGAAAGCACTTGCCAAGAACTTTATTGATATTTTTTCACATAAACTTCATTTATCCTCTGTTCAGGTTGATCCTAATTACTATAAAGCATTGGATAAGAATGATTGGAAAGGAAATATTCGTGAGCTGAGAAATGCTGTAGAACGGAGTTTAATTTTAATGGAGAACAACATCCTTGATGCTGACAGCCTTCCTCATTACTCTGAAAAAGCTGTCCCAGAAAGTGATTCTTTAAGTATCCGTTCATTGGAAAAAATACATATACAGAAAGTATTACAATATACAAAAGGAAACAAAGCGGAAGCTGCGCGCTTACTTGAGATTGGTATTGCTACGCTATATCGGAAACTGGAAGAATACGGATTAAAATAAATATTTTATCATTTTAATAAAGAGCCTATCATTTTGATAGGCTTTTTTGTTTTTATAGAAGTTGGTTGCATTGCTTAATATATTGTTATATAAACACTTACGTATTGTTTTTTCAGAGTGGGCCTTCTTTTGGCATATAGTACCTGAATAAAATATTTAAAAATGACAATTTCAAGAAAAACGTTTAAAAAACGGGAGCATTCAACTTTTAGTCTGCTGATTGTATCGTACGTATTATTGACTCTTTTAACCCTAATGATTAAGATATGATGCTTATAAGTTTAATTCTGCTTTTTGCAGTATTGTTTTGGCTTTTATATAAATCAGTTGAATTTTTTGATAGAATATAAATTATGTGGAGTTTATTTTTCCTCTCAATACTTGCCTTTGTGTATATCTGTTATGTTTTAATTAAACCTGAAAAATTTTAATTGGTCATGAATACAGAAATTTTAGGCATTATAGCAATGTTTGCTATCACATTAGTTATCGGAATATTTCTAGGAAAATATATAGCTAATGTTTATGGATACAAAAAAACTTTTCTGGATCCGGTTTTTGAACCGATTGAAAAGTTAATTTATAAATTATCCGGAATTAATCCTACCCGTCAGATGAATTGGAAACAGAATATGTACGCCATGCTGACGATCAATCTTGTCTGGTTCATTATTGGATTTCTTATTTTACTGAATCAGGCGTGGCTTCCTTTAAATCCTGATGGGAATCCTAATATGTCACCCGATCTGGCTTTTAATACAGCCATATCATTCCTGGTCAACTGTAATTTACAGCACTATTCGGGAGAAACGGGAGTAAGCTACCTGAGCCAGCTTTATCTGATGTTTTTACAGTTTGTAACGGCAGCAACAGGGATGGCGGCAATGGCGGTTCTTTTCAAAGCTTTTAAAGAAAAGACCAGTACTGAATTGGGGAATTTCTATGACTTTTTCACAAAATCAATGATCAGAATTCTGGTTCCGATAAGTGTTATTGTCGCTTTAATTCTTTCTATCAACGGAAGTCCGATGACTTTCGAAGGAAAAGACCATATCATCACATTGGAAGGACAGAAGGCCGATGTTTCCAGAGGTCCGGTATCTGCCTTTGTGGCGATTAAACACTTAGGAACAAATGGTGGTGGGTTTTTCGGAGCGAATTCAGCACATCCGCTTGAAAATCCTAATTATATCACCAATATGACAGAGATGGTCGCTCAAATGATCATTCCGTTTGCGTTGGTATTTGCACTTGGGTTTTATCTGAATAAAAGAAAACTTTCATGGGTGATTTTTACTGTAATGACAGTCGGGTTTCTCGCCCTTACTGTTCCGAATGTTGTGAATGAAACCGGAGGAAATCCTCTGATTACACAAATGGGAACAGATAACAGCCTGGGTGCCATGGAAGGTAAAGAAATCCGTTTTGGAAGTGCTTCATCTGGCTATTGGAGTATTGCAACCACCGTTATTTCAACAGGATCTGTGAACTCTATGCATGACAGTACAATGCCTCTTTCGGGGATGAATGAGCTGCTTGCTATGATGATCAACTGCTTCTACGGAGGCTGTGGGGTGGGTATTCTGAATTATTTCATCTTTATCATTCTCGCGGTATTTATCAGTGGTCTGATGGTAGGGAGGACCCCAGAATTTATGGGTAAAAAGATTGAAGCCAAAGAGATGAAAATCGCTATGATTGTGGCTTTATTCCATCCTTTCCTGATTCTTGCAGGAACAGCTTTAACGGCTTATTTACCAGAATTTGGAACAAAAACATTGAATAATCCGGGGTTCCATGGTTTCAGTGAAATGCTTTATGAATTTACTTCTTCTGCAGCGAACAACGGATCTGGATTTGAAGGACTGGGAGATAATACTCCATGGTGGAATATTTCAACAGGAATTGTACTGTTGTTATCAAGATTCATCCCAATCATAGGACCGGTAGCGATTGCAGGACTCTTAGCCCAGAAGAAATATATTCCGGAAAGTTCAGGAACACTGAAAACAGATACGGCTACTTTCGGATTCATGACCCTGGCGGTGATTTTACTGATTGCAGCACTGTCTTTCTTCCCTGCATTGACATTAGGCCCTATTGCAGAGCAGATTCAGTATTTCTCAAAATAAAAATGTGAACATTAAAAATTAAAATCAATATTCAACCATTAAGGGAGCCGAAAAGTGGGAGGAAGCTAGTCTGACACTTACTGAAACGTTCACTTATATTATCCATATCTATCCTTATTATTTGGCAGACCTTGATGGTTACTATTGATTTACAATGATATAAATTCTTTCAAAAAAATGAAAAATCAGTCACAAACATTGTTTCAGAGAGATTTGGTAAACGAAGCCATAAAACAATCCTTCGTAAAGCTGAATCCGAAAATTATGTTTAAAAATCCAGTAATGTTCCTGGTGGAAATCGGAACGGTTGTCATGTTTATCGTAAGCATGTTCAGTCTTACTGGTGATAAAACCCAGGGAAGCTTTTCCTATAACTTTTTAGTATTTATTATTTTATTTTTCACCGTTCTGTTTGCCAATTTTGCAGAAGCTATTGCAGAAGCAAGAGGAAAAGCACAGGCTGATACTCTTAGAAAAACAAGGGAAGAAACTCCAGCCAAATTAGTGGTTGATAATAAGCTCGGGTTTCAGGTAGAAACAGTTCTGAAAATGTCCGCTGAAATGACATTAGGCGATATTTTCCTTTGTGAAGCCGGAGATCAGATCCCAATGGATGGTGAGATTATTGAAGGTCTGGCAACCATTGATGAGTCTGCCATTACCGGAGAAAGTGCCCCTGTAATCCGTGAAGCCGGGGGAGACAAAAGCTCTGTAACCGGAGGTACAAAAGTGCTTTCAGACAGAATTAAAGTAAAAGTAACCACAAAACCGGGAGAATCCTTCCTAGATAAAATGATTGCCCTTGTAGAAGGAGCATCAAGACAGAAAACACCTAACGAAATCGCATTAACTATACTTTTAGCAGGATTTACCCTTACATTTATTATTGTTACCCTCACTTTAAAGCCATTTGCAGATTATGCGCAGACGCCGATTACTATTGCGGCATTTATATCTCTTTTCGTTTGTCTTATTCCGACAACCATCGGCGGTCTGCTTTCTGCAATCGGAATTGCGGGTATGGATAGAGCACTTAGAGCGAATGTGATTACCAAAAGTGGGAAAGCTGTAGAAACGGCAGGAGATATTGATGTTCTTTTGCTTGATAAAACAGGAACAATCACGATCGGAAACCGTAAAGCAACTCATTTTCATCCTTCCAACGGAATTCAGCTTGATGAATTCATTAAAGCTTCTGCTTTAAGTTCTGTAGCCGATGAAACACCGGAAGGAAAATCAATCATTGAGCTGAGCGCGCTAAAATCTGAAGATTTATTGGTTCCCAATCCTACTTATATCGATTTTACAGCGGAGACGAGAACTTCAGGAATCGATTTTGATGAGACAAGAATCCGTAAAGGAGCGTATGACACTATAAAAAAACTGACTGAAAAAGCCGGGAATATCTTCCCACAGGAAACCCAGGATGCGGTAACCAAAATAGCTGAAAACGGAGGAACTCCTTTGGTAGTAGCCGTAAATGAAAAGGTATGGGGAGTGATAGAGCTTCAGGATATCATCAAAACCGGAATCCAGGAACGTTTCCAGAGACTGAGAAAAATGGGGGTGAAAACGGTAATGGTAACCGGAGATAATCCTTTAACAGCAAAATTCATTGCGGAGAAAGCAGGAGTAGATGACTTTATAGCCGAAGCTAAGCCTGAAGACAAGATGAATTACATCAAAAAGGAGCAGCAGGAAGGTAAGCTGGTCGCCATGATGGGAGATGGAACCAATGATGCTCCGGCACTGGCTCAGGCCGATGTAGGAGTAGCGATGAACAGCGGAACGCAGGCTGCAAAAGAAGCCGGCAACATGGTAGACCTTGATAACGACCCGACAAAACTGATCGAAATTGTGGAAATCGGAAAGCAGCTGCTGATGACAAGAGGAACCTTGACGACTTTCAGTATTGCCAACGACGTGGCGAAGTATTTTGCCATTATTCCTGCACTCTTCATCACTTTTATTCCTTCCCTACAGAAGCTGAATATTATGAATCTTCACAGTCCTGAAACGGCCATATTATCAGCGGTTATTTTCAATGCGATCATCATTCCGTTCCTTATTCCGCTGGCGTTGAAAGGAGTAGCCTATAAGCCGATTGGGGCAAGTGCATTACTGAGAAGAAATCTTTTAATCTACGGTCTGGGCGGAGTAATTGTTCCATTCATCGGGATAAAAATCATTGATTTGGTAATCAGTTTATTCTATTAAAATTAAAAAAATGAAAAATCATATTGTTTCAGCATTCAGATTAACTCTTGTAATGTTGATAGTTACGGGTATTTATCTGGCTGTTGTATATGGAGGTTCCAAAATACTTCCTAACAAAGGAAACGGCGAAATTGTTTATGATAAAGGACAGAAGTTCTATGCCAATATCGGGCAGGAATTCAAAGCTGAGAAATATTTTCACGGCCGTCCTTCCTCAGTCAATTATAATGCAGCAGGAAGTGGGGGAAGTAATAAAGGTCCCAGCAACAAAGAATATCTGGAAACCGTACAGAAAAGAATTGATACTTTAAAAATGAATAATCCTGAAATGGGAAATACCAAAGTTCCTGTAGAATTGGTTACAGCAAGTGGAAGCGGTCTGGATCCGGATATTTCTGGGGAAGGAGCTTTGTATCAGGCAAAGAGAATTGCAAAAGTGAGAAACCTTTCAGAAGAGCAAATCAAAAACTTAATTAATCAACAAACTGAAAAGCCTTTCTTAGGACTTTTCGGACCCTCAAAAGTAAATGTTCTGAAGCTTAATATTGCTTTGGATCAGTTAAAATAATAAATTTAATAATCGATAATCATGTCAAGATTTTAAACCTTGATATGATTAATACACCTTAAGACTAACGTGAAAAAATATCTAGCTATATGTGTGCTGTCAGGGCTGTTTTTAGCAAAAGCACAATCATCAGATTCATTGAAAATAGGAAATAAAGTGACATTTTCCGCTTATGCAGAACTCTTTTATACTTATGATTTTAATGAACCAGGCAATCATATGCGTCAAAACTTTTTATACTCATATAACAGGCATAATGAGATGAATCTTAATCTGGGATTGGTTAAAGCCAATTATCAGAGTGAAAATCTCCGTGCCAATGTAGCTTTAATGGCTGGAACTTATGCCCAGGATAATATGGCGGCTGAACAAAATGCACTGCGCTATGTCAACGAAGCCAATATCGGGATCAAAATTTCTAAAAATAAAAACCTGTGGATTGATGCAGGGATCATGCCGTCTCATATCGGCTGGGAAAGTGCTATAGGAAAAGATAATATCAATCTTACCCGAAGTTTTGCCGCCGAAAACTCTCCCTATTTTGAAACGGGTGCCAAAATTTCTTATACCTCAGATAATGGAAAATGGTTTTTAAGTGGATTAATACTGAACGGATGGCAGCGAATTGCAAAACCGGAAGGAAACCAGAGTATTTCTTTCGGACATCAGATAACTTATAAACCTAATGATAAAATTACCCTGAACAGCAGTTCATTTATCGGGAATGATAAAGCAAAGGATGACAAAAGGATGCGCTATTTTCATGATTTGTATGGAAGCTTTCAGCTGACGGATCAGTTTTCCGCAGTCTTGGGATTTGATATCGGAGCAGAGCAGAAATCAAAAGGAAGTGAGCAGTATAATATCTGGTATAGCCCGAATGTTCTGATGAAATACCAATTCGACAACAAATGGGCGCTGGCAGGAAGATTAGAATATTACAATGATAAAAATGGTGTGATCATCAATACCGGAACTCCTAATGGATTTCAGACCCTTGGATATTCTCTCAACGTAGATTATGCGATCTTTAAAAATGTGGTTTTCCGTACAGAGGCAAGAAGTTTTACAGCTAAAGATGCCATTTTTGCGAAAAACGATGAATTAAAAAAAGGAAATTTCTTCATTACAACAAGTCTTGCAGCCTGGTTTTAGTAATCGGTTTAATCACAGTGCAACGTGTTTAAAGTAAAATTAAAAAGAATAAAATCAATGTCATCAGCAAAAGATTTTTTAGAACTGATTCAAAAGTCCCGAAAAGGAAAATTCAAAATTTATATCGGGATGAGTGCAGGCGTAGGAAAAACCTTCCGGATGCTTCAGGAAGCGCATTCCCTTTTGCGAAATGGCATTGATGTAAAGGTTGGCTATATTGAAACCCACGGTCGGGAAGAAACCGTAGCGCTTGTAGAAGGTCTTCCTGAAATTGAAAGGAAATCGGTTTTTTATAAAGGAAAAAATCTTGAAGAAATGGATCTTCAGGCCATTATCAACGAACATCCGGAAGTCGTTTTAGTGGATGAGCTGCCTCATACCAATGTTGAAGGATCCAAAAATAAAAAAAGATGGCAGGATGTATTGGAGATTCTTGATAACGGCATCAACGTCATCAGTGCAATGAATATTCAACACATAGAAAGCCTGAATGAAGAAGTAAAGAAAATTACCGGAGTAGAAGTGGCAGAGCGCGTTCCGGATAAGATTCTGGCCCTTGCTGATGAAGTGGTCAATATAGACCTTACCGCTGACGAATTGCTGACCCGTCTAAAAGAGGGTAAGATTTATAAAAAAGAAAAAATTCAGACCGCACTCAGCAATTTCTTCCAAAGTGGACATATTCTACAGCTTCGTGAGCTGGCTTTAAAAGAAGTAGCCACTCATGTGGAAAGAAAGGTAGAAACAGAAATCAAAACAGAAAATTTTAAACCTATAAAATTCCTGGCCTGCATCAGCAGTAATGAGAAAATCGCCAAAACAATTATCCGGAAAACAGCAAGGTTAGCCAGCTATTATAACAGTCCATGGACTGTTATATACATTCAGAAGCCCTCCGAAAATCCTGAAAAAATAGCCTTGGATAAGCAGCGGTATTTAATTAATAATTTTAATTTAGCACAAGAATTAGGGGCAAAAGTAGTCCGGATCAAAGAAAGCAGTGTTCACAATGGAATTCTGGAATATGTGATTGCCCATAATATTACGACAGTCTGCATTGGAAAGCCTCATGCCCGTTTTTGGCAGCGGCTGTTGGGGTACAGCTGGATCTATACTCTCATGAACAGATTGAATGAGAGACAGATAGATATTATTATTTTATCTTAAAAAGTAATGAAACTTAAAACGAAACTTACCTTAGGTGTTGGCCTTTTATTTCTGCTGATCGTTCTGCTTTCAGTGATAGGTTCTGTATACATCAATAAATTAAAATCTGATACTGAAAAAATTCTGACAGCCAATTACAACAGTCTGGAGTTTTCCAAAAATATGCTTCTTGCTCTGGATAACATCAGCACAGACAGTACGGTTGCGGTCGCGGATTTTAAAAAAAATAATAAGCTTCAGGAAAAGAACCTTACAGAATTTGGCGAAAAAGAAGCCACTCAGAATCTGAATCTGCATTTCAACAGCTATCTGAAAGCTCCTGATTCTAATAAGGAGAAGTTGATTCGTGAGGATCTGGCCAAGATTATGTCCTTAAACATGAAAGGGATAGAGCGGAAGAGTGACATTGCTATCATCACGGCAGAAAATGCTACGTTCTGGATTGTAAGTTTAGGAACCGTATGCTTTCTGATTGCTTTTATTTTACTTTTCAATTTGCCTCAGGCTATTGCAGAACCTATCAGCCAGCTTACATTCGGGATAAAGCAGATTGCCGGTAAAAACTACAGTGAAAGAGTTCATTTCAAAGGAAGTGAGGAGTTCAACGATCTTGCAGAATCATTCAACACTATGGCAGAAAAGCTTCAGGAGTACGAAAGCAGTACGCTTTCTAAGCAGTTGATGGATAAAAAACGGATCGAAACATTGGTCAACAATATGCATGATGCTGTGATTGGTTTGGACGAAAATCATTTTATCTACATGATCAATGATGAAGCCCTGAAAATCACGAACCTCCATAAAGAAGAAATTATTGGAAAAACAGCTCATGAAGTAGCCATCAATAACGACCTTATCCGTGAACTGCTGAAAAATATAGATCATCCGGTAAAAGATCCTATCAAGATTGTTCGTGATAATAAGGAGAATTATTTTGAACAGGATATTATTCCTATCAATATCGTCAAGACCGGCGAAAAGGAAAAAAAATATATTGGGAAAGTGATTTTGTTAAGAAATATTACCCCTTTCAAAGAACTGGATTTTGCTAAAACCAATTTCATTGCGACAATTTCCCATGAACTGAAAACTCCCATTTCGGCTATCAAAATGGGCGTACAGCTTCTTGGAAATCAAAAATTCGGTGAATTGAATGAGCAACAGCAGGAATTGTTGAAAAGTATCAATGAAGACGGACAGCGGTTATTGGATATTACGGGTGAACTGCTCAATCTTTCCCAGGTAGAATCCGGAAATATCAGATTGACCATAGAGAAATGTTCCCCTAAGGAAATTGTACAGACTGCTATGAAAAATGTTGAAAAACTGGCAGAGCAGAAAAATATTTTGATCAGCACTCAATATCTTTTGGAAGATAATGATTCCGTGACTGCAGATTTTGATAAAACAGTTTGGGTGATGAACAATTTTTTGACCAATGCGGTGAAGCACTCTTTTCAGGATGAAAATATTCAGATTGTGGTAGAAAAAATGGACGCCTTTATTCAATTCAGTATTATTGATACCGGAAGTGGAATTGATGAAAAATACCACCGCCAGATCTTTGACCGCTATTTCCAGGTTCCGGGAGAACATCAGAATGGAACAGGACTCGGTTTGGCGATCTCGAAAAATTTTATTGAAAAACAGCATGGAGAAATCGGAGTGAAGAGTTCTTTGAATAATGGAAGTACGTTTTACTTCAGACTGCCGGTTTCATAGGGATTATTTTATATTTACGATAAAAATAGAAATGAGAAAAACTTTAGGACTCCTATTATTTTCAGTTTTGCTAAGTATCCAGGTCTCTGCTCAGACATTCACGTTAGAACAGCTCAAGGGATTCAACAAACTTACCATGGATGAGTTTAAAAAGGAGATGAAACAGCTTCAGTTCAAATTTTATGACAGAACAGAAGGCTTAGGCTTTCTTTTAAACGAATATGATTCCCCGGATTACACCTCGAAAATTGGGAAGTTTGAATACCCTGAAGAAAAATCAAAAGGCAGTATTGAATTTGAATTTAAAGATAAAAAAGAATATGATCAATATCTTAAGCTGATCTTGGCAGCCGGATATAAAGAAACTGAAAAAGGAAAGATTATTACTAAAGAACCATACACAGATTACTATAGCAATAAAGAACACATCAGGCTGATCTTGCCTAAAGCAGGGCAAAAAAATCCGTATACGATTATTGTTTTCAAGTAAAATATTGAGAATGTTCAAAAAAACCATTGAAGAAAATCAATGGTTTTTTTATAAAAATATTTTTAAATTTTATTGTTTCTCAACAAGGTCCAGAAACTGCTGCTCATCCAGGATTTCAATCGTTCCGATATCCTGTGCTTTTTTCAGTTTGCTTCCTGCTTTTTCACCTACGACAAGATAGTTGAGGTTTTTCGAAACTGCCGAAATATTTTTCCCGCCATGCTTTTCTACCATTTCCTCAGCAGATTCTCTGGTGAATAAAGACAATTTTCCGGTAAAAAGGAACGTTTTCCCTTCTAAAACATTGGACAAAACTTCATTCGTGCTTTCTCCTTTTTCAAGCTGTACTCCATAGGATTTTAAGCGCTCGATCATCAATAGGTTTTCAGAATTCTGGAAGAAATCTACAATACTTACTGCAATCTTAGCCCCAATATCTTCTACTTGACAAAGCTCTTCAATCGTTGCATTCTTTAATTCCTCAATAGTCGGAAAGTTTTTGACCAGTTTTTTGGCAACCGTTTCTCCCACGTGCTTGATTCCGATTCCGTATAAAACTTTCTCAAAAGGAATTTCTTTGGATTTTTCAACTCCGGTGATGATGTTCTGAGCAGATTTCTCAGCCATTCTTTCCAATGGAAGAAGCTGTTCTTTCGTCAATACATAAAAATCAGCTGGGTTTTCAACCAGTTTTTCCCGGTAAAGCTGTTCAATGGTTTCGCTTCCAAGATTATCAATATTCAATGCTTTTCTGGACACATAATGAATCATTCTTCCCACCACCTGTGGCGGGCAGTGAAGTTCGTTCGGGCAGAAATGAATGGCCTGGTCTTCAATTTTTACCAGTTCGGTACCACATTCAGGGCAATGTTTGATGTATTCTATTTCTTTGCTCTCTTCCGTTCTTTTATCGGTGTTTACGCCTACAATTTTTGGAATAATTTCACCCCCTTTTTCTACATATACAAAGTCATTTTCATGAAGATCCAGTTTCTTAATGATATCTTCATTATGAAGGGATGCTCTTTTTACGATCGTTCCAGCCAATAAAACAGGTTTAAGGTTGGCAACAGGAGTAATAGCACCCGTTCTTCCCACCTGATAAGACACACTTTGAAGTTCTGTCTCTACCTTTTCTGCTTTAAATTTATAAGCCATCGCCCAACGTGGAGATTTTGCCGTATATCCAAGCTGTCTCTGCTGTTGTAACGAATTCACTTTTAAAACAATCCCGTCGATTTCAAAAGGCAGATTATGACGTTCCGTATCCCAGAAAGTAATAAATTCCTTCACCTCATCCAGTGTTGTGCATAATTTTGCCTGCTGTGATGTTTTGAAACCCCAGCTCTGAGCTTTCTGAAGCAGTTCCCAATGGGTTTCTGCAGGAACTTCATCAGAGATAAATTGATACAGTACAGAAGAAAGGCTGCGCTTTCTTACCTCAGCACTGTCCTGCATTTTCAAACTTCCGCTGGCTGTATTTCTTGGATTCATGAAGGGATCAAGACCTTCTTCCTCTCTCAGTACATTAAGTTTATCAAAGTTTTTTCTGGTCAGATAAATTTCTCCGCGCATAAAAAACTGAGTCGGGAAATCCCCTTTTAAAGTCAAGGGAATATCTGAAATAGTACGTACATTCGGAGTGATTTCATCTCCCTGGAAACCGTCACCACGGGTAACAGCCTGTGATAGCTTTCCATTTTCATAAAGAATAGAAATGGATGCTCCGTCATACTTCAGTTCAGCAACAAATTCTACCGGGTCTTCAATTGTTTTGATGATTCTTTTTTCCCAATCCTCCAGATCGTCAAAATCATAGGAATTGTCCAGAGAGTACATTCTGAATTTATGCTGAATGGTAGGGAAAACCTTAGTGACACCACCACCTACCCGTACAGTAGGAGAATTCTCATCATAAAATTCAGGATATTTTGCCTCCAGATTCTGGAGTTCCTGCAAAAGCATGTCAAACTCAAAATCTGTAATAGTGGGAGTATCCAGTTGGTAATAGTCTTCGTTATGTTGGTGAAGCTCTTTGCGGAGCTGTTCTATCTTTTGTTGAATGTTTTCAGACATTGCTTTTCTATCTTTTGAGCAAAAATAACTAAAGTAATTGCATTTAAAAAATAATGGAATTAAATAGTACAGGAAAATTAAGAATCCGTAATGTGCTTTAACAGGCTGGTTTTGTATGAAATAGATTGTGTGTTTAAAGTAAATTAACATAATGTTCTGATTTAATTAAAAAAATGTTAAAACTTTCTTAAACAGCCCGCCTTTAAAGTCAAGATACCTTTGCACATCTAATTGAAAGAAACCTCAGCATGATCTATCAACGTGAAAATCAAAGAGGTTTCCTGGTTATTATCAAAAAATTAATAATATACATCTTCGGAAGAAATGAAAAAAGTAAAGATTGTACTGGGATTATTGTTTTTAGGGCTTGGGACTATGGCTTATGCACAGACCACACAGGCTTCTATTGTAGGGAAAGTAACCGGACCGGGAAGTACGGCTCAGGAAAAAGTGAAAGTAACGATCGTGAACGAGTCTACAGGATTCAAAACGGAAACGGAAACGAACTCAAAAGGGGAATATATTTTTAAAGAAATTCCTTTGGGAGGACCTTACACAGTTATTGTAAACGATGATAAAAGAGAAGGCTACAATGTCAACTTCGGAGATCAGGTGACTGTCAATATGGATCTGGGAGCTGAAAAGCATATCGAAGAAGTAAAGATTACCGGAAATCTTAAAAACAAGATCGGAAACCTTGGAGCTGCTACAGCAATTTCTGCTAAAAATATCAGTATGCTTCCGGTGAACGGACGAAACTTTGCGAATCTTGCCGAACTATCACCATTAAGTGGGAAAGGAGGAAATCTTTCCGGGCAGTTAGGATCTTCCACTAATTTTACCATTGATGGGATGACGGCCAAAAACCCTACTTCTGCAGGTGCTACTACCAGCCGAAGTGGTGCACCATTTTCTATCTCTATTGAAGCAGTACGTGAATTTAAAATCACCACCAACCAATATGATGTGACATTGGGAAGAAGTGGTGGTGGAACGGTAAGTGCTGTGACCAAATCCGGAACCAATAAATTCTCTGGAAGTGCTTGGGAATATTTAAGAACCAACTGGCTTTCCAGCCCATATGACATCAGAGGAAACAAAAGAGATAATGATTTCTCTACTTCTCAGTTCGGGTTTTCATTGGGAGGACCGATCATTAAAAATAAATTACATTTCTTTGTAGCATGGGATCACCAGCTGGATTCAAGACCGTTGGCTATTGCTGATATCAAATCTCCGGATGATGAGAAGAGATTCAGTACTACCACCCAAACCCTTAATCAGTTTCTGGATATTGCAAGATCAAAGTATGGGGTAGGGAACACCCCGCAATTCGGAACGTTTGATAAAGTAAGAAACTCGGATGCTGCATTCTTACGTTTAGACTGGCAGATCAACGAAAAGAATTTATTAACGTTGAGAAATAACTTCACGTACGATCTTAATAAAAACGGTCTTGGTGATAATACCAATATCAACTTCTTTGAATCTTACGGAAATGACAAAAACCTTGACAACAGTTTATTGTTAACCTTAAGAACCAATCTGCAGCCTAATTTAACCAATGAATTAAAGGCTCAGTATCTTTATACTTTCCAGGACAGTTATCAGAATAATCAACTAGGAAAACCTGTACCAAGAGCTATTGTTGAAGGAGTGGCTTCAAGTGCGGGATCTACCAATATCCAGTTTGGAGGACACCGTTTCGGACAGGAAAGCTTTAGAAATAATGTAATCCAGATTGTAGATAACTTATACTATAATACCGATAAGGTAAAATATACTTTCGGAGCTGATTTAATGTATACAACAGCAAAATCTGTGTACGGAAGTGAAGTAAACGGAAGATTCCATTTCCAGGGAATGAGTAATTTTGATGCGATGACCCCTTACAGATTCTACAGGGAAGTTCCACTCATGGAAGATCCGTCTGTAAGATCAAACATTTGGAACATTGGAGTGTATGGACAGTTTCAGACCAAAGTGGCAAAAGGTCTTGATTTAATGGCTGGTTTAAGATTAGACTACGGAGGTTACCCGAAAGCAGAACTCAACCAGAAGCTGTTTGATGAAATGGGAATAAGAACCGATAACAAAATCAAGTCATTCGTGATTCAGCCAAGATTTCAGTTTGACTGGAACATCAATGAAGGAAATAAAGACTTCCTTAGGTTCGGTGCCGGAATTTTCTCTTCCGATATCAACAATTATATGATCATCAACAACCTTGTATTCGATGGTAAACACCTTGCTACTGTGGATGTAACGGGTAAAGATGTTCCGTTCCCGGATTTCAACAGTTACAGAAATGATTATAACTCTGCTCCATCTCTTTCCCAGTATCAGATTCCTACCATCAACTATACCGGTAAGGATGCAAAAATTCCAATCGTTTATAAAGCGAATATCTCTTATACCCATTTCTTCAATGAAAGATTCAGAGCAGGAATTGCAGGATATATGGCTTTAGGTAGAAATAATTACTTTTACTACGACAGAAACATGGTGGCAAATCCTTTCTTTACATTGGCTAATGAAGGAGGTAGAGGAGTATTTATTCCTACAAGTGCTATTACCAATAATGCGAATAACAGTGTAAGTTTTGACTGGAAAGCAGGAAGAATTAATAAAAATTTTGGAAGAGTATTGGAGCTGGTGAGTGATGGTAAAGTAAACCAGTTCTCATTTGTATTAGATACAAGTTACCGTTACTGGAAAGATGGGGAGATTACGGCAAGTTATACATGGTCTGATATCAAAGATAATACTTCGTACAACGGAAACGTAGCAAACTCTGCAACATTATCTACAATGATTCAAAGTGATCCGAGAGACTTAAGAATGACCTATTCTGACAACCAGTTCCGTAATAAAGTGGTGATCTACGGTAACTCTCCAACCATTGCCGGATTTACATTGGGGATCAGATATTCTGGAATTGGAGGTACCCGTTTCTCTGCTACAACAGGAGGGAATATCAACGGTGATTTCGTAGATTCTAATGACCTTGCCTTTATCTTCCCGAATATTACCAAAGCGATTCTGGACGATCCACAGGTAGGGCAGGCTCTGAAAGATTATATCAACGAATACAATGGCAAAATTGCAGAACGTAACGGAGGTAAAAATGGTTTCTATGGCGTTTGGGATGTTCGTGTAGCGAAGAAAATTAAATTTGATAAAGTAGGTGCTTTTGAACTTTCTGTAGATATCTTCAATGTAGCCAACCTACTTAATAAAGAATGGGGAGTAAACAAGTCATACGGAAACACATCTTTGTATAAAGTGACTAAGTTTAACAAGGACACCATGCAGTATGAATATACCAAAAACGTAAGTGGAGGCGGTTTGGTTCCTCTTTCAGGGAATCCATACCAGATCCAGATCGGTGCGAAGTATAGCTTCTAACCCTTACTTTTAGACTACTGGGGCATAAAAAAATTAGGTTAAAACCTAGGTTGAGGTTTACATTATTCTTTTATGTCTCTGTGGTTTCAACATTTTAATAACTACCTTTATCAGAAAGTTTCAGGACTTTGTTTTTTAATATCTAAATTATATTATGAAAAATTTTATCTTAGGGTTAGCAGTTTTAAGTACAGTTATGATGAAAGCACAAACCCAGATCATTGCCCATAGAGGATATTTCCAGGCTCAGCCTCCTACAACGGAGAACTCACTTCAATCATTGGAAAATGCCCAGAAATTGAAAGTATATGGGTCTGAATTTGATGTAAGAATGACAAAAGACGGTGTATTGGTGATCAATCACGATGAGCATCATGGTAAAATGGAAATTTCAGAAGCTACTTTTAAAGAATTGGAAGCACTGAAATTATCCAATGGAGAAAAATTTCCGACGTTAAAAGATTATTTAAAACAAGGAAAAAAAGACAAAGCTCTAAAGCTTATCGTTGAAATTAAACCTGCCAAGACTCCGGAAATTGAAAATGAGATCACTCAAAAAACGATCAAAATGATCAAGGATATGAAGCTGGAATCTCAAAGTGAATTTATTTCTTTCAGTCTTAATATTTGTAAAGAGATCAAAAAGCTGGCACCTGCCTTTAAAGTTCAGTATCTGAACGGTGAACTGTCTCCTGAGCAGATCAAAAAAGAAGGATTGGATGGTATGGATTATCACTACAGTGTTTTTCAGAAAAATCCTACCTGGATTGCTGAAGCAAAAGCATTAGGATTAATTACTAATGCATGGACAGTGAATGATGTTGCCGTATTCGATGAACTGAAAAAGCAAGGAATAGGGTTCGTAACAACCAATATTCCTGATCAGTTAAAGAATAAATAATTATTGAAACCCTTCTCGAATAGTACCATTGAAGGACGAAATATTCCCATCCTCTGGAGGGGTGGCAAAAATTCAAAGAATTTTTGACGGGGTGGTTTACAATACTTCTCAATAATAAATAATTTATACAGTCTGCCTCTTTTTAAGGGGCAGACTGTTTCTTTTTAGGAGCAAAGTATTATTTACAGTGTTGCAGAAAAGTAGGCTCCCAACCATTAAAAAACTATTAAATCCATTGTTTCACTGTTTCGTAAAAATGTTCTTTCGTAACTTTGTATAAAGAAAAGTATTATTACTATGAATATAAACGGAAAAAATGCCATCGTAACAGGTGGTGGAAGAGGACTGGGGAAAGCTGTAGCATTAGCTTTAGCCAATGAAGGAGTAAACGTTGCCATTACAGGAAGAAACGAGGAAAATCTTAAAATGACGGTTGAAGAAATCAAAAAACTGGGTGTAAACTCAGCCTATGCCGTTTTTTCTGTAGACAATGAAATTCAGGTAAAAGCTGGAATAGAATCTTTAGCAGAACAATTGGGAGGGATTGATATCCTGATCAATAATGCAGGGATCGGAGATTTTGGAAGTATCGAAGATATGCCTTCTGAAACCTGGGAGCAGGTTATTAAAACCAATCTATTCGGAGTATATTACGCTTCTAAAGCTGCGCATCCATTTATGAAAGCTAAAGGGGAGGGTGACATTGTAAACGTAGCTTCTACAGCTGGTTTGAAAGGTGGACCCAATATGTCAGCATACGCCGCTTCAAAAGCAGCCGTAGTATCTTTATCACAATCCATGATGGCAGAATGGAGAAAACAAAATATCCGTGTGATTACTTTGACTCCAAGTACCATTGCTTCCGATATGAGCATCCAGGGAGGACTTACAGACGGAAATCCTGATAAAGTATTACAGCCGGAAGACTTTGCAGAATGGGTAAGAGATATCCTGAAAATGAACAGAAGAGCATTGATAGCAAACGGTTCTATTTTCTCTACAAATCCATAAGAAATTTAAAATTCAATAGGAGCGGGCTTTAGCCCGCTTTTTCTTTTTATAAGCTCTATATGGCTTTAGCCAAAACTTAGAATCTTTCGCATCTCAAAAAAATCTACATAGCCTTTAGGATAGAAAAATAAGTTTTGGCTAAAGCCAATGGAATTTGTCATGATTTTTAAGACGGGCTAAAGCCCATCCCTATTGAATATATTATGCGCAATCATCTGTGCCATCCGTGCAATTTGTGGAAAAAAGAGATAATGAAAACATGAGATTCTTCACTGCATTTCTGAACTACATTCGCAGACCTTCAGCCTGTGTTCAGAATGACAATAACCAAATAATTTGACTTTTGAGATTACATTTCAAAAAATCTGTGTAATAAAAAAACATAAAAATCCCCGGTTTCAGCCAAAAATACCTCCATCATTTTTTTAACAATAATAACATTAGTATTTTTGCATCAAATTACTCACATGCAAAATTATTTAGAATTCAATTTCAAAATTTCTCCATTGCAACCTTGGAACGAGATATTAATGGCAGAACTTATAGAAATAGGTTTTGACAGCTTCACAGAAGAAATTGACGGAATTTTAGGATATGTTCAGGCAGAATTGTTTCATGAAGATCAGTTGAAAGCACTTCCGATCTTTGAAAACGAAAATGTAAAAATCGAATATTCTTTCGAAGAAATGCCGAATATCAACTGGAATGAAGAATGGGAAAAGAACTTCTCTCCAATCAATATTGATGATAAAGTATTGATCAGAGCAGAGTTCCACGAATCGGTACCGGGAATGCATGAAATTATTATTCAGCCTAAAATGTCTTTCGGAACAGGGCATCACCCTACCACCCATTTGATGATCCAGCAAATGATGGATATTGACATGAATGGTAAAAAGGTATTGGATATGGGATGCGGAACGTCTGTGTTGGCCATTTATGCAAAACAGCAGGGAGCGGGAGATACAAAAGCCATCGATATTGATGAATGGTCAGTAGAAAACTCCAAAGAAAATGCAGTAAGAAACAATGTAGAACTGGATATTGAACTGGGAACTGCAGAAAACCTGGGAAAAGAAAATTTTGATATTATTTTAGCGAATATCAACAGGAATATCCTGATTTCAGATATCCCAACGTATGTTTCAGTAATGAATGAGGGAGGAAAATTATTGCTTTCAGGACTGTGTTTCTTTGATGTGGCTGATATTCTTGAAGTATGTAAAGAAAGCGGACTTGAACTGAAAAAGCAATTACAGCGTGAAGAATGGGTAAGTCTTCTGCTTGAAAAATAATACACAAAAAAGCAAAATACAAATATGAAAACTTTATGGACCGCTTTATTTATACTGATGTTGCAGTTTTTTACAGCTCAGGAAAATGAAGTATATGCCGATGGAATCTTTGGTTTTGAAGAGAATAAGGCCCAGAAAATTTTTACAGACTGGACCCGCGTGAGATTAGATCCCGGAGTGAATGGTCAGATTTTAGACTCATTACAAACCAATCAGCAGGTGGTGATTCTTAAAAAAGAAGATACCGTCCTGAAGTTGGGAGAAAGAGCTGCCAATTGGTATAAAATCTCTTATCAGAAAGGAGAAAATACATTGGAAGGATATGTCTGGGGCGGTAACCTTTGTGTAGGATACCGTAATAAAAATGGGTATGATTTCCTTTTTGGACTTTCCAAAACGATTGACCGAAAGAATAAAGAATATAACGAGGTCGAAAAGAAGAACATTGCCGGAATAAAAGTAATGGAAGGAAATACACTCATTGATGAGGTGTATTTTGATACAGGCAAAGGGGAGGAATTAAGTTCTGCATCTTTCAATATAGAAAGCAGTCACAAACTGCAGAATGTTGAATTCACCTTAAAAGCAATGGTTTCCGGAGAAGCATGTGGAATCGCAAGCTATGATCAGTATGTTCTTTTTAAAGATAAAAAACTGATTACCCTTCCGCAATTAATGAATGTAGGGGATGCCGGTGCTTTTTATCACAGTGAAGAATTTATTTTTCCTAATGATAAAGGAGGAATCTCCAACGCATTTATCCTTAAAGTAGAAGATATGGAAGTGGATGAAAAGGATCGGGAGAAGAAAAAACACGCTTCCAAAACATATCTTTGGAACGGAAATTCTTACAAACTGAAATAATAAGTATTCCGAATATAAAAAACCGCTGTAGATACAGCGGTTTTTTTGTGTAAAGATCTTTTACAATTGAAAAAAATCAAATAAATTTAGAGAATAAAAATTACACAAATGGATTTACTTGATGATCTTCTCCCCATCTTATTTTCGGTTTTCGTAGGAGGTATCATAGGAATTGAACGGGAATATCAGCTGAAGTCTGCAGGGCTGAGGACGATGATTCTGGTGACATTGGGATCATGCTTATTTACCATGCTTTCCATGAGTTTGGGAGGTCCGGGAAGTCCGGATCGTATAGCGGCCAATATTATTACAGGAATAGGCTTTGTAGGAGCAGGAGTGATCTTTAAAGAAGAAAACAGAGTGTCCGGCCTTACAACAGCCGTTACAATATGGATTTGTGCTTCTCTGGGAATGACAATAGGTGCGGGATATTATGAAGAGGCTACTGTGGGCTCCATCGTCGTATTTTTGCTGCTTATCATGTTCAAATATGTTCAGAATATCATCGAAAAGATAAGCATTCGCTATACGTATCAAATGACACTTCCTTACCAGGATGGAATAGCAGAAAAATATGAGCAGATTTTCAAAGAACACCAATTGAAATCAGTCAGAGGAAAACAAGTGAGAATTGGAGATCAATATACTATTATCTGGCGTGTACAGGGAGCTGCGAAAAAGCATGAAATATGTACAAAGACTCTGCTTAACGATCCATCTATTGAAGAATTCCGATTTTAATTACATAGTAAAATAAATCTCATCTATATCCATAAATATCAGGAGAAATCTGTGCCATCTGCGGGAAAAAACAAAAAATAGGACTGGAACAAACCAATCCTACCCAAACATGATTAAGTGTATAATTGAGCCATAAATGGCTACAAGGAATTAAGTTGCACAAAAAGATTTTTATTGATGCTTAATCAATGCTTCTTTTGATACTAATTAAAAAACTAACTATGTAACCTTTCGCTAAGTTTACCCTGTAAAATTAGGATGTATTACTTCCTCTCGGAGCAAAAGTTAAACTGATGCAGCAAAATAAGTAAGTGAAACGGTGTTTTCATCCTATGAAACGGATGGAGTAGAATCTGTCGGCTTTTTATTACTCTTTATTTATTTTAACCAATCACTTGCCATGATAATATCGGCCTGTCTTGGAAAAACTTTATTCATTAGCACTTTATGTACCTCTTCATCCCCGTCTTTACAACAGTCTTCAATTACAGTGAGTCTGTAATCTTTATCCGAAGCTTCTCTTAAGGTCGATAAAACAACTCCGCTGGTGGATACTCCGGTCAGTACCAGATGTTGAACATCCAGTCCTCGTAAGACGACCTCAAGATCACTTCCGGTAAAAGCGCTAAACCTTTTTTTAGTAATGATGATATCTTTTTCTTCGGGACTAAGGTCAGGATGAATAGTTACCCATTCTTTCATATCAACATTTGCCATATGCTGCTTTAAACCTGCAAATACTTTGTTGTTGGCGCTTATTTCCGGCATTCCCTGTCTGAACCCTACTGTAATATAAATAACCGGAATTTGGTGGCTTCTTGCGGTTTTGATAGCCTCTTTGACATGAGATACCAATTCTTGTGTATCAGGTAAGTTGCTTAGTATTGATGACTGCATATCCATCACCAATAATGCTGTTTTCTTGTTTTCCATTTTAATTATACTTTATTAATGAATTGTTCTTCTGATTCTTCTAAAAGTTGGTTGTTGACAGCTTTGGTCTTATTCTTTTTAAACAATAAACGTCTGAAGACAACGGCAATTAAAATACCGGCAATTCCTTCTATCAACAAGGTTTTTGGAGCTCCTATCTTCTCCGAAACAAATCCGATAAGTACACTTCCCAAAGGAAGCATTCCGAATATGGCCGTCAGCAAAATACTGATCGCTCTTGATCGCATTTCGGGAATCACCTCAGACTGCACAATAATGTTACAGGTGGTAAACTGTGCAACACCTCCCAATCCTGTTAGTGCCGCAAAAAACATAGACCAGTAGAAATTGGTGGCGTACGAAAAACAGATCAGTCCAATACTCAGAATAGCTGTACTCAGGATAAGAATGTTTCTCATGGAGGCTCCTTTCTTCATTGAAGCCAGAAATACTGTTCCGAGAACAGCTCCAATCCCAATGAAACTAGATATATAACCGAATGTTTTAGCATCACCTTTAAAAATTTCTTTTGCATACACAGGAATTAAAGTATCATATGGCAGGATCAATAAACCTGTAATACTCAGCATAATAATAACCAGACTGATGGAGGGTTCTTTTCTCAGATACCTGAAACCTTCAGCTAATTCTGTAAAAGTTCCCTTTTTCGTTAATTTTTTAGGAGTAATCTTTATTTTCATCATGGAAATGGAAACCATTACAGCTGCAAAACTGGCTGCATTAATCAGAAAACAAGTTCCTGCTCCGAATTTTTGTAAGATGATTCCGGAAAGGGCAGGGCCTGCTAATTTGGCGATGCTTGCCATGGCTGCACTCAGTGAAAGAGCACTTGGAAGATCTTCATCATCAGTTACCACTTCATTGATCATCGCTTGCCGTGCGGGAATGTCATATGCATTGATAATTCCGAGAAAGACACTTAGCACAATGAAACTCCATATATTTTGATGCCCGGTCATCACCAGGAAAGCCAGTACAGACGCTTGAATTAATGATAAAATTTGAGTGATCTGTATAATTTTGTAGCGGTTGTACCGGTCTGCAGCAACCCCTCCGAAGGCAGAAAATAAAAAGGAAGGGAACTGTTCCGCAAAAATGGTCAGCCCCAGCATAAATGCAGACTCGGTCATACTGTATACGACCCATACTACGGCTGTACGCTGCATCCATGTCCCAAACTGGGAGACAGAACGCCCAAAAAAATATAATGTATAATTTGTACTCCTAAAAGCCCGGAATGTACTGATGTTAGTGATTTTGTTCATGTTTTAAAATAAACTATTTGACAAATAATGTAAAAGTGTCAAAATTGAGATAAAAAAATTTTAACCAATATGTTTAATAACCATAGAGGTCAGTGTATTCACTGTATTGTTCAAATTTTCAAAATTGTTTTTTAAGCCCATTTCGCGCCTTATTCCCCGGATACTGCTCTGCAGAATGAAGACGATGGTTTCCTGTTCTTCAATGGCAATTTTTGGAATTTCACCATTGTTCATACTTGTTGAAAATAAAGTAAGCAGCAGATTCCTTTCAGCCTCCATCATTCGGTTGTGGGCATCAGTAATATGCTTTGATTTTTCCTCATTGTCCATTCCGGCTTCTATAGCCCTGAAAAACGAAGATCTTTCTTCTGAGGTTTTTACTTTGGCAAGACAAAACTCGTGGATTTTCCCTTCAAAGGTCTTTATTTTCTTCATATTGGCATCAATCTCAGAAATAACTTCTTTGATCAAATTCTCCAGAACCGCCTGAAAAACTTCCTCACGATTTTTATAGTAATAGTAAATAGACGTTCTGCTTTTGCCAAGAGCTCTGGAAATGTCATCCATTGTCACTTTCTTCAATCCATACTTCAGATACAGTCCGGAAGCGGTCTCCAGAATTTGTTGTGAAAGCTGATCTTGTTCTGTATGTGATGACATTGTCTGAAAATTGTCTGAAATATGAATGCAAAAATAATACATTTTCGACAAAAAAACAAATTTTGTCAAATTGTATAAATAAGCAATTTTATTAGAAATAGTTTTGGTCTCGATTTCATCATTGATGAAGATTTATAGTCAGGCTTCCACTTAGAAAGACTCTATGTCTATATCGTTAATTCCGCCTTTTCAGCCTTTAAATAGAGCTTTATTAAAAATAGACTTTGTGTTAAAAAAGGATTATTTTAATCTAAATCAAATTTCATAACTCTTGGCTATTCGTGATTTTGGATAAAAAAAAGACTCACTAGAAATTAGTGAGTTTTAAGTGATCGCAGAAGGATTCGAAGCCTTTACTGTGCCTATTAAAAATTGGGATACGATATGCCGTCTGATATAGATTAGGGTAAAAACAAAAAAGACTCACAAAAATTGTGAGTCTTTAAGTGAGCATGGCAGGATTATCCTCGAACACTTTTATAAGTGATTTAGTGCAATTATCTATTTTAACTGCCTAATTTTAAGTGATTTATTTTTGTTGATGTTTTTTGGTTATTTTAATAAAGGATTATAAAATATAAGGGATTGTAAAAAATAGCTTTGATACCAGATTAGCTCACCAATGTTTCCGCAGTTTAAAAAAGATAAAGACGGTGGAAGAACGCTCTTGATTCAATATGAATCTCCGGGAAAAGATAAAGAGCCCAATTGGCTTCCTGCTCCCAAAGTTTTTTTTTGGTAAACGTCTCAATAATCTTACTTTTTAAATCTGCCTTTTCGAAAATCGAGGTGTCAGATGTGGAAATCCGTAACGGAGGATCAATGGACGTTTGTAAATTTGAACGATACCATATCTCTAGCTTTTTTGATGGCTCGTAAGAAGTGAAATTAAAATAAAACGACATGTTTTGTCGCCTTGTTAAATTAGATTTGTATGATAAAAATTTAGTTGTAACCTTTTCTTAAAAAACGTAGATTGCAATAGCCATGGGATAAAAGGAAACCTGAGAAAGGGAAAGCAGTATTATATGAAACAACTACTTGTTCAGTATCGTCTACTGCTAACTTCTTTAAGTATAATGGCCATCGGCTAATGAAGATGTATTAGATAATAAATAGAATTCTTTTAAATTGGAACAATGAGTACGGACGCTACACCAAGTTGGTCAGGATATATTTTTCAAGGGGAAGTTGCCTTATGCAAAGCAATTGAAATAATCAATACTTGCGGGGTAGATATTCCTGAGCATTTTTGTTTGAGATTGGAACAAGATGAGGATTTCTCTTTCAAAACCAATGTATTGGAGGTTTTTCAGGTTAAGGCTTATCTAAGTAAAGATGCAGATAAGCTAAGTAAATATAGAGATGTTATCGCAGAGTTGATAGATAAATACCACTATTCAAAAACCGTAAAAAAAGATCCTACTGATGGAAGGAGGAAGATTGAACTCTACAGCCTGAACAGAAGAACAAGACCGATTCATTGCTCTTTAATTACGGATAAGGTAATCATTGACTATGAGCAAGATCATTCATCTTTCAATAAACGTTATCAAGCCATTGAATTTGATAAATTTGCTGTAATACATGGTGTTTACAAATTAGAGAATATCTCAGATAAGATTGATACAGAAATAAAGAAGATATTTCCAGCAGATACCGTAAGTAGCGGGGACATAGAATTAAAAAGGAATTTCTGTCTCAATAATATCGTTAACCTCATAAAGGAACGCCACCGTACAAAGCAAGTTAAGTCTGTTCCGCTTCGAGAAATCAAGAAGTGGATCGAAAAGTCAGATATTGCTTTGAATAGTGATCTTTTTTGGCTTACCATTGTAAAGGCATTTTTAAAGATTCTTTCAGAACCTATCCCAATTTATGACCTGGCTGACCCGAATGAGGCCCAGTGGCATGCTAAGTTGCAACAGTGCTGTGAAAATTTGGATCATTTAGGATTTGATGGTGTGAAAAAACTGATCAAGGAGCGGATTAATGCTCACAAGGCTATAAGCGATCGTGATTTCCGTGAGGATCTGGCTCTCTATATGGATGCTGGCTTTATTTATAACATAATTACAAAAGCTATTGAAGGAATTGATTTTCCTCCCTGCTATAGGGATCTTGTATTTGACCACAATGATGAGAAATATCAATTATCTCTCATAAGCTCCAATATCAGTGACCCTCCTACGAGCTTTGAAAAAATTCAACTTCAAGGGTATTTTAAAAACATTCACGAAAACAACCTCAGTGATGTCGATTATATTGTTACGCAACAAATAACATATGATAAAAGTAAAGTAACAGACTTGATAAGAAATATAACTGATGTTCCCGATACCTTTTTAGATCCTTCCATTGATATTACTAATCCCATAAAGAATTATGGCCTAAAAAAACTGTCTGAGACTATAACTGATCTAAATTCATGAAAAATCTAATAGAACAAATAGCAACTGCAAGTGGGCTGCGAACATTAGAATTAATTGACGATAAGCTGAATCCTACTTTATTTTATTTTGAAGACAGGGATGATTTCTATATTTTAATTTGTTCAGCATACAATACGTTATTGCATTGCCTTGGTGTAGAGGAGGATATGAATAAATTGGATTACGGCATTAATGCATATTTAGACACTATTAAAGGCTATGAGCAGGTAAAGGCTTTCGGAAGCATCATAGACTTTAACCTATCAAGTATCATTGTGGTAGAATTGAGTACGCTAGAAGATGAGAACACACTAAAAAATATCCATAAAATTGAGGAGAATTACAAGATTGCAAAAAAGTATATTTTGCCATACGTCAGTTGTGATTTTGAAAAACTAACTTCTGAAACTGATGATGCGGCCTATGAAAACTTACCAGAGAAATTAAACAGTCTGGCATTGCAGAATAGTGCTTTTATCAATAATAGGGAGGAAAGCTGGTACCAGCTTCTCATGAATCTTTTTATCAAACTTCCTTTCCTGAATTATCAAAGCGGAAGTTTTGGACTGACAACGATATCAAACTTGTTCGAGGAAGGATTATCAGATCAGGAGAAGAGTTTGCTTGAGATCATCAACGATAATTATGAAGTGAATATGGATGTCGAATCTTTTGTAGCACAATTTCAAATAGACACTGATGAATAAATTCAAAATATCTAATCTTTACATTAAAAATTTTAAGTGTATTACTGAGGCCGATTTTAACTTCGATGGAAAGCATCTGGTCGTCTATGATGGTCCGAACGGTTATGGAAAAACAACCTGTTTCGAAGCCATTGAAATTCTGTTTGCCGGAAACCCTAGAAAATCAAAAACTTCCTTTGTAGATAAAAGGTATAAATTTAGGGATAGCCCGATCCATAAATACAATGAACAAGAAATCATTATTTCAGCAATCCTAAGAGGTGATGATGGAAATACTATAAAAATAAAACGTGTATTTCCTGCGGCAAGCAGCAGTTCCTCCGCTGACAATAATTTCGGAAAAATTTTTACGTTGTCGAAATTATACATCAACGATAACCAAGAAGATTCGACTATAGCAGAAGTGGAAACGCTGCTTCAATTCGAAAATATTGAATCGTTATTCAACTTGCTCAACTACGTGGAGCAGGATGAGAACACATATTTTTTGAAAAAAGATCCAAAGAACCGATATAGTACATTGGAGTCTTTGCTGGGCGGAGAAGAGGAGCGTTTACTTTTAGTAAAGGTCAATGATACAAAAGATCAGATAAAGAAGAAGACTAAATCCTATACGGAAGAAATCAACCTATTGGAAAAAAATAACCTATCAACGGTTTCCAATGCAGTATCGGATATTGTTTATATCAGGTTATTCAAAAATAAAGACTTTGAGTGGGACCGGGAAGAAATGAAAAATACAGACCCTGATGTTCACCAGCAATATCTTTCGGAGTTAAATAAACTGGATTACCTAATTCTCAATCGAGAAGAAGTTAAGAACGTGCTAGCTAACCACAGCATTACCTCTTTTATTAATACCAATGCCAGTGACACTCTTTTACGATATTATTGGGCAGTAGAAAATTTCAATTTATTGAAAGAGGAACATGGCAGAAGGAGGGATATAGACAATATTATTAAAAGAAATACAAGCATACTTACATTTATAGAAAAGTTGGATTTTAAAAGTCTTAGCGGAGAGACCGAAAGCGATTTTCTTTCTCAAAAGATTGGTTTAAATGAATATCTTCCAAGTTATGGTAGTTCACTCAAAACTATTCTATCCATGGAAGAAAATCTTAGTGCTGACAATAGAATTCTATCCGACCTGAAGGAAAAGCGCGAAAAGCTCCTACAAATTAATATTCAGTATAGAGAAATCATTCCCATTAAAGACAGCGAGTGCCCGACCTGTGGTTACGACTGGCATACTTCCTTGGAGTTGATAAAACATATAGAAGAGACTGAATCAAGGATCTTCGCGAGCTATTTAGAAAATAATACCACATTTGAGCGTACTAAGAAAGATTTTACTGAAACTATCTTAAATAAGATAACGCCCTTTCTGCTTGCAGAGGTTCAGACATTAACACAGGAAAGAAATGACCTTGTTGACAATGATTTTTTTACAGAACTTCTAGATTTTGTTGGAAAAGCTGATGAATTCGAAAATTTTGTGAAGTTGTTTGACAATGAAGATAAAGAGAAGATTTTAGGAATAATTAATCACAGAGCTATAGAAGATATGGTGGTAGCTAAGGAAAGTCTTCTCCAGCTTATTAATAATAGTAGGCCAATAATTGACGAGTCATTGGATCAGGCTGCAATAAGAAATGATTTTTCATACTATTTTGGAGGCAGCTTTAAAGAATTGGAAGATATCTCTCAGGAAACTATTACTGATAAACGAAATTATGTGCAATTGCATTTTTATAATGCTATAAGTCATAATATTACTTTAAGGAGAAACAAAATAGAGAAATTGGATGTGGCGTGGTCAAAGCTGAACCAATTATCTGAAAACATGGACACCCAAATCAATAAATATACAAATAGCATCGTCGAAAAGATAAAAATTCCATTTCATATCTATACAGGTAAGATCCTGCAGAATCATAGTCTTGGTTCCGGACTCAATATAGATTTTGAAATGGAAAAGAAAGATAAACAGTTATATATTACACCTTGCTATAAAGATCAGGAAGTGGCTTTTACGCTGAGTTCAGGGCAACTATCGGCAACTGTAATCTCACTTATGTTGGTATTAAACAAAGTTTTTAACCAATCACAATTGGGAATGATTTTTATTGATGATCCCTTACAAACTTTAGATGAAATCAATGCACATTCACTTGTTGAATTATTAAAATACAATTTCGCTGATCAACAGATTGTCTTGTCCACTCATGAAGACAAATATTCCAGATTTATTCGATATAAATTTGATAAGTTCGGGTTAAGCAATAAAAATATTAATATGAGAGACTGGCAGTAATTATATGGACTCGACAGGCTTTCTCGCTATTTGGTGGGGTGATTCACAGGTTGTCAATAAGTGTTGTTCTGCGTACCTCACCTTTCATTTTACTAAAAACAAACTTTAATTAGCCAAGCTTCATCTGATGAAATCTTAGTTTTTGACAGTAAATATTTTTTGACGCCAGACTTCCTAAATTGCCTTTGTACTTCCTTTTTTGGTAATAAGCAAAGTGATAATTTTGAAAATGAATAAACCGAATTAAAAGTTATTATGGCTTATATAAATGAGATTATAGCATATATGGAAGAGAACATCGTTAATATTTCAATTAAGGAGGTCGATGAGCTGCGGAAGCCCTTCAATATTTCAACTTCAAAATTCAACAGGGACTTTAAACGTGACACTGAATCTACACCCCGAGATTACCTGATCAGAATGAAAATTGAATTGGCACATAGTTACAAATCGAAAGACCCTGCGTTGGCGATAAAGGAAGTGGTATTAAAAATCGGTTGGGATCTTACCGAGCGCCAATTCGCCGAGCTGTTTAAAGTTCATTTTGGAATGACATTTGGCGGAAAAGCTATCAGTGCAGGAGAGCTCTTGGGCTGGATGGGTAATACCGCAGAAATGTCTGTGGATAATGACTTTATGTTTTCAAAAGAAAGAAGAGAATTGGAGGAAATCGTTTTGCGTATGGTCCTGCTGACCGGACATTATACTATCCGTGCTGAGGGAGAATTGTGCAAGACGATTATATACGAGATGGAGAATACCAGCTTTCGCCTTCCACTGTTTACCTTTGAAAAGGACCTTATTTTCCGTTTATTTTTCGACCGGAATAATTTTGGACGTTTAGACCTTTTTATGGTATTCTCAAAGGCTGGTGAAACTGAGCAGTGCTTTGTGCCAAGTGATAAAAGCTCATACTTGGATTTAATCTATCATGTTGCGACAAGTCAGGAGGAAGGTCTTAAAAATGATATTCTTGACAGTATAATGAATTGGGAGGAGATAATCGAGGTAGAAGAAGGGTGTGTTTTTAATGACTACTTGCAACGCATTTACAAAGATATAAATCCCAAAATCGATAGGAATGCAGGTGTCTTCAAACATAGCCAAGCAAATTATGATAGCATTACTAAGCAATTCGAAGAAGAGTATGCGATGCTGTTAAATAACATCCATCTAAGTGAACCGGAACTTAACAAATATATCCGAGCAGTAGAAGAGGATGATGAGGTTATGATCAAATCGACACTGGCAGTTCTGTGCGGAATCGGTGAAGGTGATGTACCAGCGCAAAAACTTGATTTGCTGCTACGATTGGTGGAATATCCTGATATGCAATTTCTAGAATTTGCAGATTATTCTTTTTGTCTGGATGAAGCCTTGATAGCCAAAGTTATTCAAGTTATTCCGCGCGAATCTTTTCCACAGTTTATATATGCTTATTATCGAGATTACAAGGATATGATGGACGGAGACGATGAAGACAACGATGAATATCTCGGAAACCTTCTTCTTTCTGATATCCTGGATGATTTTTATTAGAACAGTGTAGCAAAATAAGGAATTAATTATTACCGCAGGGTTACGTTCTGAATTTTATTTCAATACCGAAAAGAAGTGTCCAAAAAATACAGCTTAAGCTGCCAAGCGCAATAACTTCAGTTATAACTTTATGGTGAAAAACTGCATTTAAGGTATATAATGCGAGGTACCAATGTCCCCAAACACAATACCTATAGCAATTAATGATCCAGCAAGGGTGATTTTTTTTGAAAATATGAGCTGCTTTGTCCGGTCATAATATGTTTTACTGCAAAATAAGTCAAATTTTACAATGTAATAACTAAAGACGGTATAAAATTGCATTTTTTACGGTGTTGCTCACATAAAATTTGGACTTTCTTATAAACAGATAGTTAGTAAGATACATATGCATGTTGTACACAGTATCATTGATTGTTCAGTATATATATTGAAGTCAAGGTGACGCCATTATATAAGAGTTCTATTTAAAAGAATCTCTTTAAATAGAAATATATAATCACCTTAGTTGTTCATTTCTGCTGTTGGGTTTTGAGGAATCAGCAGCTCTATAGTACTTCGATAATCCGGATGATAAGATGGTGTATATTTTATATAACCAAAATTTTGAAGTTCTTTAAAATATTTATGGTATGTGGGGATAGTTTTAATATTACCGTAATGCATAATCTTACTTCTGCTAACTCGTATAATATGTTCTTCATTTTGAAGATAAGCAAGTTTAATAATTGCAATTAAAATTAGAATATGCCAAGTAATAAGTCTTTTATCTTCTGTAGTCTGAATCAAGAATTCCAACCAGTTAATTGTGTCATTTTTTTTCATTTTCAAATAGTTTTTTTAAATCCTCAAAATTATAATAATATGATCCTAAAACTTTCTTAAACCTGACTTTCCCCGTAATCCTTAGGTTTTGTAAGGTAGCAGGGGACATACTCATAAAAATACGCACAGATTTACTCCGTATCCATTCTGGATTTGTGTCATTTAATGCTGGTTTCATTTTTTCGTCCAGTATCTGTCTTATTTCATAGAGCAGTTGTATTTTAAACTGCCTTAAGTCTTCTTTTGTTAATGGTTCCACTGTTAGTCTTTTAATGAGTTAAATATATAATTATTATAATTAATTAACTGATTAACAATTGTTTGTATTTATTTTTGTTGTGAATGATTCTTAACATAATCACCAATTAAACGATAGTTTTTTTTTTGATATTCTAGAATCTTAAAGTTGATTTTGAAAATTTCTAAATGTTGTTTCCCTTATTTCTGTTTTAAGCATGTAATTACTTTTTTGATTTAATAGCGCGATTGAAGGCCAAACGCTGCCACAGGGTGCCATGATGAGAGAATTGAAAGACATGATGTATAAATTAGCTTAACTTTAGAAGATATGAAGTACATGTCATACCTTCTTTAATCGTATTTAATCTTTTATTTAACTTTTATAAATAATTAAAAATGAATATTAAGTATTATTTAAAAGGCAGTGATAAAAATCTATACTGTCATATTAATGATAAGAATGCTAAAACGAATTTTAATATAGGATATGGAGTTGATCCAAAACTATGGGATTCGACGAAAGGAGAAGTACATAGTACTGATCCTTATTTCTTCATATTAAAGGATTTTAAAAGCTATCTTTCCCAGAAGTATATTGAATTGAAGATAGGGAGGGAAGAAGAGGTGTTAAATATCTTAAAAGAAGAAGCTTTGGATTTGCTAAAAAATTCAGGTCTAGAGGGAGCCTCCAGGAAGATATTCAATATTATTAGTGATAAGTATGGATTACCCGAGTATGATGGCTATTTATTTGCATTTGAGAAATATACTGGATTAAAAAGTAAAAATTATAGAGTTGAAATTCTTGACTATCACCTTAGTTTTCATACTAACAAAGAAATTTATGAAGTAGATACTTATGAAGGAAAGATAATCCTCCTTAAAAAGCTTGTTGAGAACAGAGCATATATTGATATAGTAGAATTAAGCGACAGCGATATATGGAATGAAATTTATGAAGATATACCAAAGTGCGAATTTATTCCTACAATGCGGAATGAAATGGAATATTGTTTTAAAGAAAATTTTGGAAGAACAGGAATCTATATTGGAAGTAGTGAAAATATTGAAGAAAAGAAAAACCAACTATATAAGCAATTTCAGATATTTATTGACCGGTATGAGGAAGGTAATGTGATAGACTTGGCTTTGGAAATAAGTGAAGAAGTTTTATATCCTATAGCTGTTATTACAATGACTAAGATATATGATTTGAATGCTTGCTGTAAAGAATATTGTGAATTGGAATTTTGTAATGAAGAAGAAAATTGGAAAGCAGTTTTTATAGACGATGAACTTAAAGAGGAAGATGATAATGCACATGTATTTTATATTAAACCCTACGCATAAAATTTGTCCATATTAGCTGGATTCAAAGGATATAACTCGTTTTTTAATTAGTTAATAGATTGCATCACAGAGGGGACCGGGGGTTCGAATCCCTCTCTCTCCGCAGAGTAGAAAAACTAAACTTTTCAAAAACACTCAAAAATCTATTTAAAAAGCTGTAATTTAATTAATTACAGCTTTTTTTGTATTTGTACGATGCTCAAATTTTTTATAATTACGCATAATTTTTGTGGCAGAATCGTGGCACAATGACCAGTAAAAGAAACTGTGCCACAAAATAGGTGGTAACCATTAGATTATCAAACTAGTAAATGGTATTAACATCTTGACTAATGAGCAATTTAATTCGAAATTTATTAACTTAAAATTTGAATTATGTTAGAGAAAAGTTTTGGCATTACCTTTTTTTTAAAGTCGCCAAGTAAGAAGAAAGTAACGTATAGAACAATCTATTTAAGAGTTACAGTCGACGGAATCTCAAAAGAGATTTCAACTATGATGAGATGGGAACTAAACCGGTGGAATCAAAAAACTGAAAGATCTAGCGGTAGTAAGGAGGATGCTAGATCACTTAATTATTTTTTAGATTCTATTGTTTTGAGCATTACGAAATTGCGAACTGAGCTGCATAACAGTGGTCAGTTTACCACGGCTCAAAGAATAATTGATCATATTAAGGGGAAAGATGTTTCCAGGGTTATGGTTTTAGAAGAATTTCAAAATCACAACGATGAAATGCAACAATTGGTTGACAGCAAAGAATTCGCAATCGGAACTTACAAAAGATACGTTACTGCCAGATCTCATGTAGAAGAGTTCATTAAGCATCGTTATCAGCGTGAAGATATAGAATTTAGAGAGCTTGATTATACTTTTGTTACAGAATATGAATTTTATTTAAAAACTGTAAGAAAATGTTCTAATAATACAACGCTTAAGTATATTGCCAATTTCAAGAAGATTGTCCTCCGAGCAATAGCAAAGGAAATCATTATAAAAGATCCTTTCAAATTATTTAAGTCCAAAAAAACAAAATTGGATAAAAAACCTTTGAGTACGCATGAATTACATGTAATGGAAAATAAAATATTTTCCACTAAGCGCTTAACAGCAATCAGAGATATTTTTGTCTTCCAATGCTACACTGGTTTGGCATACATAGATGTTAAGCAACTTTCTTATAAAGATATCAAAATGGAAATTGATGGCAGTATGTGGATTATGTCGAAACGACAAAAAACTAAATCCTCCACAAATATTCCACTGTTAAAAAATGCTATTGAAATATTGAAAAAGTACAAAGATGATCCTATTTGCAAGGAATATAATCTAGTGCTGCCTGTAAAATCAAATCAAAGGATGAATGAATATTTGAAGGAGATTGCGATTTTATGCGAAATAGACGGTGACTTAAACACCCATAAAGCTAGAAGAACATTCGGCAGCACAGTTACCCTGAAAAATGGTGTGCCGATAAATGTTGTAAAGGAAATGATGGGGCATCATTCTGTTACTCAAACTGAGCAATATGCATTAACAACTCAGGAAATGGTCAATAGTGAAATGTTGAAACTCAAGCAGAAGTTGGATAAAAATGATGAAACAATCCCAGACAAGGGAAGCATTTCTCAAAGTCTTACCGAAGAGGATCTTAGGATCCTAAAAGAGTTTAAGTTGGTAAAAAGTAAGATTTTAAAGATGACATGATCTTAAACAATAAAAATCCGTTAAATGAAAATTGGACTGCCCCCAAAAAGTTAGACACTTTTTAGGGGCATTTTTTATGTATAGAAAAGAAAAATTTAGCGTTGCTTTCAAATTAGAATGTATTAAACTTCACAAAAATTCTCATCGTTCGATTGAATCTATAGCAACAGAGAAAGGATTTAATGAAAGCAATCTGCGCAAGTGGATCGGTTTTTATAACAAGTACGGAACCTTGGGACTACAACCAAGAAAAAACAGGAGCTACTCGTTGAATTTCAAGATTAAAGTTTTGAAAGCCATCGAAACAGAACATCTCTCACAAAGGGAAGCATGTATCCTATTCGATATCGCAGCGCAGTCTACTGTGTTGAGTTGGCAAAGGGATTATGAAAAAAGTGGTATTTTAGGGTTAAAGAATACCCCCAAAGGAAGACCCCGCATTATGAGCGATTACAAACGTAAGAAAAGAAAGTCCGATAAGCCATTAACCCGAGAAGAAGAACTTTTATTGGAAAACGAAAGGCTGCGGGCCGAAATTGATTTTCTAAAAAAGTTAGACGCCTTAACTCTCAAAAAGAACAAACAGAGGCCATCGAAGGATTAAGGCGAAAATATGATCTGTCGGTCCTTCTGGATTGTACAGGTATGGCCAGAAGCAGTTTCTATTACCATCAGAAAGTACTTAAGAAAAAGGATAAATATGGAGAGATAAAAGCTTTGATAAAACAGATTTATCATAGGCATAAAGGACGGTTGGGATACCGTCGTATCACTTTGGTCATGAAACAACAAGGAATTATAATCAATCATAAAACGGTATTGAGATTAATGAAGACCCTGGGATTGAAAAGTATCATTAGGGTTAAAAAATACAGATCTTACCGGGGAGAGCAAGGCAGGATAGCGCCAAATATTCTTGAGAGGAACTTTAAGGCAGATCTGCCCAACAGAAAATGGGCCACTGATGTGACAGAATTTAACGTCTCGGGCAGTAAATTATACCTTTCACCGATAATTGATCTGTACAACGGCGAGATCGTGAGTTACGATCTCTTGGAAAGACCTGTTTTTGCACAGGTCATAAATATGCTCAAAAAGGGGTTTAGAAAAATCAAGAATACTTGAAAACCTCATTATCCACTCTGATCAAGGCTGGCAATATCAGATGAAAGCCTATCAGCATCTGTTAAAAGAAAAAGGAATTATCCAAAGTATGTCCCGCAAAGGAAACTGCCTGGATAATGCGGTAATAGAAAACTTCTTTGGGACTTTAAAATCTGAAATGTTCTACACTAAGAAATTTAAAACCATTGATGAACTCAAAAAGGAAATAAAGGAATATATTAATTACTACAACAACGACAGGATAAGACTTAATCTAAAAGGAAAGAGTCCGGTACAGTACCGAACTCTTTCATATAATAATATTGTTTAATTTTGTCTAAACTTTGGGGTGCAGTCTAAATTTAACGGATTTTTTTTTATTAAATTGGAGGAGGACGACCTGAAATATTAGTGAGTTTTGATATCTTAAAATTTCCAAAAAAAATTAGTAGAATATCTCAATGCAACTCCTGCCTTTTGGATGATAGGAGGGTGTGTATTTTGTATAGCCGAAAAGCTGTAATTCTTTAAAATATTTGTGATACGTTGGAATGGTTTTGATATGTGATTTTTTCATCAGTTTACTGCGACTAATTCTAATTCTATTTTTATCATCCTGGGCAATTGCAATTTGAATAATTGCTACAATAATAGCAATATGCCATACATTCAGTCTTTTATCATCGGAAATTTTTTGCAAGAAATTAATCCATTTACTATCCATATTATTCAGATTCAAATAGTTTATAAAGATCCTTTTTGTTGTAATAGTAAGAACCCATTACTTTTTTATACCTTATTTTCTCACTAATACGCAGGTTTTGTAAAGTTGCTGGGGCAATATTCATAATTTTCCTGATTGACTTACTTCGTAGCCATTCGAATTCATTTTCAGCGGAAGAATGCTTAAAAATCTCTTCAGCGACAATTTTTTTGAACTCATTAATAATCTCGATTTTTAGATCATATAGATCTGCACTCGTAATATTTTCCATATCTTTAATTTTAGAAGATAAAGTTATTTTTTTGTAATTACTAGATTACTGCATTATGTATTACGAAGCTTAAGTTGGCATTCAATTGTAATCATGTGTTATTGATAGGTGAGATAATAATTCAGTAATTAACTCCCTCTGTATGTAGAATAGCCATAAGCAGAAAGTGTAATCGGAACGTGGTAATGATTTTTATCTCTGATTTCGAACACCAACTCAATAAATGGATAAAAACTTTCTATATTGTTTTTTTGAAATAATCGCTGGTGTAGTAGGTCAATTTGAAAATGCCAAGATTATCTTTTTCGGAGGGTAGAAAATCCGATATCCTGCCATTTGAATCTGTATTTTTTTCATCTACGAAAGAACAGATTTTAGATTGCTTATTAAACTTTTCTAATTTTATTTTGACTCCTGAAACAGGCAGCCCTTTAGATACATCCAAAATATGACTTGACAACTGAAAATTATTTTTCTGGGCAAAAGTCCCAATGGACAAAAGTGCGAAAAGGATGGTCAAGATTAATGATTTCATTTTTCTTATTATTTTAAATTCAAACTATTTTGTAGTGGTGATTCCGATTTCAGGTATGGATGCAGATTGAGCGATCCAATGATCATTATCCGGACTGCCACCACCTGATACACCTACACTGCCGATAATTTCACCTTTGTACCAAATGGGCATTCCTAATAGCAGTAGCTCAGGAAGTGAATTCAGATTTTTTGTGTCAGGATTGTTTTCCGCATTTCTCAGTAACAAAAGGGTGGGTGTTTTCGTAGATAAGGCCGTGTAAGCTTTTCTCCGTGATGCTTCCGTATTGTGAGGTCCGACACCGTTGCCGCGGAGCAGTAGGATGGTTGTTCCCGAAGCATCCAATAATGCGATAGAAACGTTTTTATTTTTTGTAGATGCTGCTTTTGAAATGCGTTTTGCCAATTCTAGTGCTGCTTCGGTACTTAAATTATTAACAGACTTTACATATTCATTAGTAGGGGAGTGTGGTATCGTTTTTTCAGTCTTGTTTTATCCAAAGACAATAGATGAACTGAGCAGTAGAAGCAAAAGTGGTGTTTTCATAAAGCTTTTTTGCAAAGTTAGAAACCCTAAAAATCAAAAACGTTGCCCTATGTCAACGTTTTTATAATTTTGATTTTATTTTGCTAAGGGTTGAAGGGGATATTATTAGATAAGAAGCGACCATCCTGTTGGATACCCGACGTAGAAGTTGCGGCTGGTATTCAATTAACCATTTTATTTTATCTAATGCGTCAAACCCTTGAAAACCATAAATCCTCTTTTGTGCGATGATGAATCCGAGCTCCAAAATTTCAGTATATATTTTTGCAAACTCAGGTATTGTTTCAACGAGATGATAAAAGTCCTTCCTCGAAATACAAATCAATTCTGAATTTTCAATCGTTTGTAGATATTCTCTCGCGGGCTTTTGATCAATAAAACTCAGCAAAGCCGTTGCAAAATTTCCTTCAAAAGCGAAATATCTGGAACTGTCTGTACCCTCTTTTGTGGTTGTGAATAAACGGATACAGCCTTTATTAATAAAGTAATACCATTTGCATACCTGATCATATTGGAGAAGTATTTCATTTCTATTTGTTTTAAGGGGTTTAAAGAAGGATTTATAATCTCAAGTTTTTCTAAAGAGATATCACTTCTACTCCGGATAAATTTTTCAAGAATTGAATACATGGGTGAGCAATCCAAATATGATTGAATGATTCTTAAAATTACATTTTTTTTAGCGATTTACTATAAAAAAGTGTATTCATTGGTGTATTCTTTATAATGTGATAGAGTTTAAAAATTATTAAACTTTGTTTATGGAGTTCCTTAGCTTGATGAAATTTGATTAATTTAACTGAAAAATAAAATCTTGATGTTTCTTTCTAAAAAATATACGATGACAAGACGATTTCAAATTTTAAATACGGTTGCTCTGGTTGTAACAATTGGCATCAACTATCTCTCCAACACCGGAATTTTAAATAATGAAACTATGGCAACCATTTCAGCCAAGTTTCAGAATCTTTTTACTCCTGCTGGATATGCTTTTTCTATTTGGGGTCTTATTTACCTGGGGCTTCTTGGTTTTGTGATTTATTTCGGTCCTTTAAAAAAAATACAGATGCTAAGGAGCAGACTATTCTAAATGTTGGATGGTGGTTTGTTATTTCCTGTATCGCGAATAGTCTATGGGTATTTACCTGGTTGTATGAATATACTTTTCTTACCATTCCGATTATGGTTCTCTTGTTTATCTCTTTGCTTAAAATTATTGGTAATAACCTGGATCTGATAAAATCTAGTGACTTAAAAACAACAATTTTCCTTCGCCTGCCCTTTTATATCTACTCAGGTTGGATCTCCGTCGCTTTGATTGCAGATATAGCAGCATACTTGAAAAAAATACAATGGTCAGGGTTTGGAATTTCGGAAACTGTCTGGACTATAGTAATGTTTATCGTTGCAGCCATTATCAATTTGTATATGGTTTGGAAGCTGAATATGATCGCATTTGCTTTAGTTGCTGTTTGGGCATTAGTTGCTATTGCGGTAGCAAATCAATATTCCAATCAACAGGTCTATATTTCGGCCATCATCACGGCAATATTTCTTTTTGTCAATGCTTTTTTTCAAATGTTAAAAAAAGAACCGGGTTTTGAAAGCTAATATTTCCATGTTTTCGTTTTTTGAGATCTCTCTTTATAATTGATAAAAGAAAGTTAGATGTTTTCCATACCAAGTCTTGTGAATTTTCCGATCAATTAATGAAATGAGTTCGTAAATTGGAAAGAACTTTCAAAACCAATATGGAAAACCAGATAGTATATTTAATTAAAAATTTTAAATCAAAATAATTGATGTTAACTCATTTTACCAATCAGCAGATAGCCGATTTAGAGGAAAGGAAAAGAACTGCAATGATCAATTCACTGAGCGGCTTTAAAAGTCTTAATCTAATTGGAACCATCAACAAAGAAGGACAAACCAATCTTGCTATCTTTAATTCGGTGATGCACATTGGGGCGAATCCTGCTTTGATGGGGTTTATTTCCCGCCCCGATTCCGTTGAAAGACACACATTGGAAAATATAAAGCAAACAAGCTATTATACAATTAACCACGTTAATAAGGATATTTTTGAAAAGTCACACCAAACATCTGCACGATATAAGCGAGAACAGTCAGAATTTGATGCTGCCGGACTGAATATCGATTACAAAAATAATTTTGAAGCGCCTTTTGTTTTAGAGTCGAATGTACAAATGAGTTTACTATTGAAAGAAATTGTTTCTATCAAAAGCAATGGTACGCAATTGATTGTTGGTGAAATTGTGGATTTGTATTTCCCCGGCGAAATTTGGGAAGAAACTGGTATTATTGATATTGAAAGGGCAGGAACCATTGCCGGCTCTTCTCTTGACGGTTATCACACCACCCAATTAATTACTAGAATGAAATACGCTAAGCCACAGCAAACTTAATATTAGATTTGATTGTCGTAACTTATTAACTAAAATCTTAGTCTTTATTTTACGTTTAACAAAGTGGAATTTGGCTGAAGTACACTAACTATCAATTAATATCATATTTCTGATTTTCTGGTCTTGTTCCAATAACCGAAGAAATATCGAAATACTTTGTAGAAGATTTAGAAAGAATTTTTGAAGTATTTAAATAAATATTCATGTCTTGGATTAAGACAAGCCTATCTTCAAATATTTTTTATCGATCATTTGTTTTACATGATCGATAATTAAAAACTGATTTTTATTTTCGGGCAGATTTTGATAATCTGCTCTTAATGCTAATATGGTTAAAAATAAAAGTTATTTCTGAAAATTATCAGAAACAACTTTTAAATTTTGCTGTAAGTAATACATTATCAATTATGCCAAAAATAAAGAATACTTTGAAGATGATAAGTTTAAGGTTTTGTTATTCCTAATCTATAAGCTCTTTTTCCTAGTTAAGAATTTCCATTAATATCAAAAAGTTTTAAATGTTGTTAAGCGCAATAAGTCATTGGTTGCCAATGAAACCACTACAGTAGGAGTCAGAATGTAAAATCGTAAAGAGCTGGTATTGGAAAAATTGGCTTTTTAAGTATATTTAAATAAAATTATGGTACAGGTGACGAAGTAGCTGTACCAAATGACGATCCTCCAAACCCAATCGATTGCGTAGGTAAAGTAGTCGAATGATCCAAGAGAAATTTGGTTGAGCATAAGTTGTAGTAGCATTAGGCATATCAGCTTTTATTGTCCAAGTTGCATTTTCCTGAAAAGCAAAGATATCTGCGGACTGAAAATTAGAAATAGGCACATTGCTTAATCTTAAATTTCCATCTACATATAATTTTTGTGAGGGCGAACTAATACTAAAGCCAGTATTACAAGTCTCATTAATGGTAACCTAATCAGAATCACAGGTTCTTAAAGCGAGTGATGAAGAATTAGTAGTTCCAGTTCCTAGATAGTCCGATCTAATTCCTGCAAGATTAAAATCACACCCGCCAATAGGACCATTAAATCTTGCGGTTGCAATCTCTGTATTTCTAAATAATTTTTTAGATGGCAAAGAAAAATATTTTTTTTCAAAAAGATATATTTTAAAATACTCTAAATTTAATTGATAAGAAGTTTTTTTATGTATTTTGTCTCATATTCTTAACGGGTAATATAATGTGAGTATTTTTCTCTAACATCTATACATACTATTTAATGATATTTATTGCAGTGCATCTTGAGGTTATTAACCTGTTTATGACAGAATGATAACAATGCTTTTATTCACATTCTTCCAACAAGCTGCCAATATAATATTTCGGGATATAAAATATTTTATTGCAACTTGTAATTTTATGACATGAATATTTTTACTCAATAATTTTACGATACATGTTTTTTTCTCTTATAGAATGAAAGTATTTATTGTTAATATTTAATATTTATCAAAAAAATATTAGGTTAATTTTTGATTATATAGATTATATTCTTTAGACAAAGGTTACTTAGTGAAAAACTTGTGGATTTGATTTAATGACATCTATTAATGGACTTTGTGTTTTAATTATATTTTCACTTTTTACTTTGTCCATAAATTCCTGATTTCTGTCTGTTTGATTATTTTGATTAAAGCTGTTATCGTCTGCTGTTTTAGGAGTAGCAGAACAGCTAATAAAAATTATAATAATAGCAAACCATTTGGTGTATTTCATCATTTTAGATCAGATTAAAAATTAAGAGCTTCAGAATTATAAACAAAAATATTTTTTTTAATTACTGCATCTGCACTGCGTGGTTAATTATTATACTCTATTATTACACATTTATATAGTAATACAAATGAATGTATCATAGAATCATCAATTCTTATTCTATAGTGAAGTATAAATAATGTGTATAAAAGCATTACCTTGAGTATAATTTGCAGTACCAGCACCTGTTTTTGTGTCACAAAAAATAAGGTCTCCTGCGTTAAGAAGTTTTACATAAGTTCCTGATAACAAAAATAGATTTCCTATTTGTGAAACTCCTGAATATGTCCAACTACCGCTACCTGCAGTAATATAAAGGCCATAATTATTTATTGTACTTGTTGCATTTTCCAATTTTACTCCAGTTACAATCTGGTATATTCCTTTTTTCGCAACCGTATAAGTATTATTGACAGAATCCCATGTGCCTGCTCCTGGGGTGTTGATATTCACTGTTCCAAATACAACTCTGTTGGCAGCACCGGTACCTGGCAAACTGGTGCTGATGCTTGTAGTTTGTTCTGCATTGAATATATTATTAGGAACTTTCAGGGTATTGATGAAATCGTTATTTGTAATCTGTGAAACAACTCCGGAAGTATCAGAAAGCAGGATGTTAGAAATTCCAAGCGTTGTCTGTAACGGTAATGAGCGAACCCTTAAAGTCCCATCAATATCCAATGTGGTGGTAGGTGTGGTTGTATTAATTCCTACATTGCCTGTATTCCCTGTAATTATCATTCTTGGAATATTATTACTTTCTAACCTGAAATCATGTGGTGTTGTCGTTCCAATCCATCCTGCTCCTGCTCCGATAAAAGATTTCAGGCTAACCGTACCATTGGTATGATTGATTCCGAAACTGTTATCCGGTGTGCTTATTGTTAATTTGGTATCCGGTGTTGTTGTACCGATTCCTAAGCGGCCATTGGCTGCATCCACAGATAATGTGTTGCCTGCTACAGAAAATGCATTTACGGCAGTTCCGGTAAAGGCAAGGGTATTGGCTCCCTGTGCTACGGTTCTGTTTCCAGATAATGTTCCGTCTGCTGTGTAAATATTAACAGGAGTGGCTCCTAAAGATCCACCGTCGGTTGATCTCCATCCCGAATTGCTGTATACAAACTCCAGCGCTTTTCCGTTAGGGATGGTAACACCGTTTAGTGTAGCCCCAAAACCACCTGTTGTATTGTTGAAGACGACAAGACGCTGTCCTGCATTGGGAGCGCCAGGAGCTGTAATGGTTACATTGGCAGTAGCTGCTCCTGAAAGCTGCACCTGGCTTACATTGGCAGGCACTGTGACGGCATTAGCCGAAACAGGAGCAATTGTTTCACGATTGGTAATGGCACCGTCTACATCCAATGCTGTTCCCGGTGTGGTGGTAATAATCCCTACATTGCCTGTATTTCCTGAAATTGTTATTCGGGCATTATTATTACTTTCTAACTTAAAATCATGTGGCGTTGTCGTTCCAATCCATCCGGCTCCTGACCCTATAAAAGATTGAAGATTAACCGTACCATTGGTATGATTAATTCCAAAACTGTTATCCGATGTTCTTATTGTTAATTTAGTATTCGGTGTTGTTGTACCGATTCCTAAGCGGCCATTGGCTGCATCCACAGATAATGTGTTGCCTGCTACAGAAAATGCATTTACGGCAGTTCCGGTAAAGGCAAGGGTATTGGCTCCCTGTGCTACGGTTCTGTTTCCGGACAATGTTCCGTCTGCTGTGTAAATATTAACAGGAGTGGCTCCTAAAGATCCCCCGTCAGTTGATCTCCATCCCGAATTGCTGTATACAAACTCCAGTGCTTTTCCGTTAGGGATCGTAACACCGTTTAGTGTAGCCCCAAAACCACCTGTTGTATTGTTGAAGACGACAAGACGCTGTCCTGCATTGGGAGCACCAGGAGCATTGATGGTCACATTGGCAGTAGCCATTCCTGAAAGCTGTACCTGACTTACATTTGCAGGGACTGTAACCACATTAGCCGAAACAGAAGCAATTGTTTCACGATTGGTAATGGCACCGTTTACATCCAATGTGGTTCCTGGTGTGGTGGTATTAATCCCTACATTACCGCTTTGTGCAAAAAATGATGCAGCGATAGACGAAAAGCCTATTACTAATAAATTTTTAATGTTCATTTTGGTTGTTTTTAATTATGTTAGTATTTGATTATCAAGTGAAACGCTGATGATTTTTTATTATCTGTATTTGATTAACAAGTTTTGATATATTTATGCTTTATAATATTTGATCCAGCTAAAGAAAAATAGGTGAACATTGATTTTATCTTATATTGTTTATCAAAAATATCATCGTAATAGTAAAAAGAATTCTTAGGTTTTGCAGAAATAATCAGTATAAAATATTTAGTGAAGTTTGGCTTGAAATAGTATTCATATTAGATGTTCTGCATACTTTATAAAAATGCAGAAAATAATTTTGCTTCATTTCATACTTTTAGGATCACTTGTATTTATCACTATTTGAGAAAAAGCTAAAGAAGAAAAAAGAATTCCTATAAAAAATAATTTCATTAATGTATCAGTAAATGTATTATAATGAGTTCAAAATTATTCATTTTGACAGGCAAGTAAAGCACTGCAATAACACTTCATTTCGTAATTTATTGATTTTTAAATTATTGTGTTTTTAAGTTGCTTCTTGTTTTTAACGTATAGGTATATAGTGTGTATGTATATTGCATTATATTTACAAAACAATTATTGCAAAAAGGATAAGCAAATAAGAGTATTACTTAATATATTTATACTTGTACGATTTTTGGTATCGTAAATTTAATCTTGTTGAATTAGGGACACATCTTATTTAGTAATTCTCGAATAAAAATATTTACTGAAATTTCAATTCTACGGAGTTGCGTTTTAGATTAGCCACCAAATTACTTATTTTATAGAATTTCATTTTTCAATTTATTTAAATAATCCCTAACAATACTAAAATGAATTTTGTCTCTAAAATTAGCATCATTATTCTAATGAATTCTATTATTAAGATACACTCTCAGGAGTTCAATTTCCGTTTCGATTCTCTAATTATTTTACAGCCCACCAAGATGTTTATCCAAAATATTCCCCGTCAGCAAATTATTCGCTGGAACATGAAAATGCTTAAAACAGCTGAGAAGAAAGGTTATCAAAAGGGAGTTATATGGGGAAATATTAATCTGGCTACACAGTATTATAATTTAGCTAAACCAGATCTAAGTCTAAGACATCTTAATCTAGCAAAGAAAATCGCTGATCAGATTTCTACTGATCCGGAAACTTATGCAAAAATATACTCTGAGTTTGCACAGGTTTATTATACATTGGGAGTATTTGATATTAGTAAGAGATATAATTCCAAAGCTATAAAGTATGGTGAAACAATTAAAAGTAGTCATTATAAAAAAAAGTTTTTAAGCTATTTATACAACTCCCGAGCAGGAGCTTTAATTGATACAGGATCGGATTCTGCCATATACTATTTTCATAAATCGGCTTCTTTGTATGAGAATCCAGGTTCTTACTGTGGCATTGCAGGGTGTTATACAAAGAAGAATAATCATCTGGATTCTGCTAAATTTTATTTGGATAAAGCAGATATTATTTTAAAAAAAAGTAAACAGGTAAGCTCTTATCGTTGGGCTGTATTATATCTCCGTTATGCAAGTTTATATTCAAAATATAATAGAAATAAGGAAGTAATAAAATTTTTGAAAAAGTCATTATCCTATTCATCTAACGGAAAAAACCGACAGTATCTTTTAGAAGTTTATGATTTACTGGCAGAGTCATACAGAAAAACAGGAGATATTGAAAATCAAAAAAACGTTTTAGGAGTGTATAAAAAGTTTAATGAATCCTATAAAGATGCTCAGGCTAAAAGTACACAAATTACCATAGAATCCTTAGAGAAAGAATTATCTGAAAAAGAGGACAAACGTACTTTTAATAGGATCGCTTATTCTTGGGCTTTTATCTTATCAGGAACCGTACTATTTGTAATTTATCGTAAAAGAAGAAATGAAAAAATATTCTTTTCCAAAGAAAAATCTATTTCGGAAAATAGCAATATTCAGTCCTTATATAAAGCCCCCTCTTCAGCTATTGTTTTTGAAAATTTGTACAATCTAGCAAAAGACAGAGATCCTAATTTTATCATTCAATTTCAAAATCTCTATCCTAATTTCTTCAAGAATATTTTAGAAATTAATTCAAAAATGCAAAAAAATGAACTTCATCTTTTGGCATATGTTTATCTCAATTTTACAACAAAAGAGATTGCTGAAATTCTCTTTCTATCTCCTAAGACAATACAGAATAAAAAACACAGTGTTAGAAAAAAGTTAAATATAAAGTCTTCTGATGATTTATATATTTGGCTGGAAGCATTTTATCAATAAATAATCATGGAGAATTACTTAATTTTATTTCGTCAATACTCTGATTTTTAGTTTTTTTTAATTTAGGGTAGATTGAGAGTATCTATTTTTTTTGTCCGGTTTCTACAATTTTTTTTATTTGCTTTTGGAAAGATAACTTACAAATGATAAAGATTAATAAGTGTTGATTTCTCACCCAAAAATAATATGAAGATTAATATTGTTTTGCGGATTTATTAATTTTAGTCATATCTTTTTTTCTGGATCATCCTGATTATAAATTAAAGATAATAAACAGTTTAATAAGCCTAAATAGAATTAAAATGAAAAATAAATTTATTATTTTACTTTGTACCGGTGTCATCTTTAGCCTTAAGGCACAGGTTGGAATAAATACAAGTAACCCTGGAAGTACACTCGATGTCAGAGGTTCTTTTGCTACTCCTTATAAAAGTATATCCGCATCCACTTACTCAATGCTAAACACAGATCAGTACTTGGACTACAGAGGTTCTGCAGCGGCTTTTTGGACGCTTCCTGCCGCTTTGGCAGCTCCGGCAACATTTGGAGGCAGAATTTATGAAATAAGAAATGGGAGTAATTTTGATATTACCGTCAATTCTAGTGGTGCAGAAAGTATAGATGTATCTACGACAGCGCTGAGTCAACCAAGCTTTACAATTCCAGCTGGATATTACTCAACAATAAAAAACACAGGACTCACTTCGGGAACAACCTGGGTGGTAACATTGCTTACTTCCGGAAATATAGGTTCATCAGGTTCTTTTGGTTTCAGTACCTCTATTTTAGGATATATTCCGGTTAAGGCATCCCAAAGAGCCGTCCCGGTAACATTCGGAGGAGTAAGTGTTTCTGAAAAAGGATGTAAAAAATGGTCGGGAATTGGAGCAAATGGTCATACCTACTGTGCTTACCAACTTGGAGGAGGTAAAAATTTTTACGATACATTTTCTTTTGCAAAGCAGGTTGGAGGGTATGTTGTTACCATGACTTCCAACGCAGAAAGAACATTCGTTAATACCAATATTCTAACTGGATATACTCTGAATAATAACATTTGGATTGGTTATAATAAGGTTGCATATCCCGGAAATTCTACAGAATTTACATGGATTACCGGAGAAGACTGGACGATTGACTGGACCACATCACCCAACTCAACTCCACAGAGCTTTTTTTCAAGTGGTGAACCTAGTAATTCAGGTGGGGTAGAGGGTTCCTGCCATATCTGGGCAACAGTTTCAAACAGCACAAGACAATGGAATGATCTGAATGGAAGCAGCACCTCTCAGAATTCAAATAATTTTGATCAGGTGATTTTAGAATTTAACGAAGATTAAAAACATAAATAAATGAAAAATAAAATTATCACACTAGCTTTTGTATTATTTAGTTTTTTATTAGCCAAAAGCCAGGTAGGTATCAACACTGTTGATCCGGGAAGCACATTGGATGTAAGAGGATCTTTTGCGACACCTTATAAGCAGACTGCGGCTATTTCGTATAGTTTTTTAGAAACGGATGAATATCTGGATTATAGGGGGACAGCCGCCGCAGCATGGTCTCTTCCTGCTGCAGTTGCATCGCCTGCGACTTTCGGAGGCAGAATTTATGAAATCAGAAACGGAAGTGCTTTTGACGTTACCATCACACCTGAGGGTTCAGAGAGAATTGATGTGTCTAATGTTGCAACCGCACAAGCAAGTTTAACGATTCCAGCTGGTTACTATGTCGTGATTAAAAATACAGGACTTACTTCGGGAACAACCTGGGTAGTAACATTGCTTACTTCCGGAAATATAGGTTCATCAGGTTCTTTTGGTTTCAGTACCTCTATTTTAGGATATATTCCGGTTAAGGCATCCCAAAGAGCCGTCCCGGCAATATTCGGAGGAGTAAGTGTTTCTGAAAAAGGATGTAAAAAATGGTCGGGAATTGGAGCAAACGGTCATACCTACTGTGCTTACCAACTTGGAGGAGGTAAAAATTTTTACGATACATTTTCTTTTGCAAAGCAGGTTGGAGGGTATGTAGTTACCATGACTTCCAACGCAGAAAGAACATTCGTGAATACCAATATCTTAACTGGATATACTCTGAATAATAACATTTGGATTGGCTATAATAAGGTTGCCTATCCTGGAAATTCTACAGAATTTACATGGATTACCGGAGAAGACTGGACGATTGACTGGACCACATCACCCAACTCAACTCCTCAGAGTTTTTTTGCAAGTGGTGAGCCCAATAACGGTGGAGGAACAGAGGGATCTTGTCACATTTACAACACTGCAGGGAGTGCTTCAAGACAATGGAATGATTTGTCAGGATCTTCAACAAACTTTGCCGGTAGCGTTTTTGATCAGGTAATTTTAGAATTTAATGAGGACTGAAAATAAATTATAATAGAAATAAAGCTAGTTATATGTAAAACCTTCTGATGAATTATGGACTGAACAAAATCATTTTGTCAATAATCTGTTCTTGAATTTTCTTTTCTAAAGTATTGATTTTTAGTGTTTTTTTTTCGGGTAGATTGAGGGTGTTTTTTTATTGTGTTCTAGCAATTATTTTATTTTGCTTTATTAGGTTAAGGCTCAAATGAATGGAAATTAATAAAGATTATATCCTCCAAATAATATCGGATAAGCGCTGTTAAAGGAGTCTGTCTATAAATAAGAATAAATCCATAGGATTGGTATAGGTAATTCGAGAGATCTTCCAAAGATTTCTTTTGTACGGAACGTCGAATATCTTACCAATATGATTGCAACACAGATAAAACTCAATAGAGTTTTTAATTTTTACTGTAAACAAATTCGTAGATAAAAAATTAATAAAATAATTTTTGTTTCAAAATGTAGTATAAATTTACTTGTCAATATTTTAAAGCTAAACGAATTCTGTTTTCAAATACGATATTTTGATTACAGCTTTATAAAGTTTTTTCAGAAAAGTTTATTTTTTCGAAAATTCGGCAAATTATTATTTTCATTAAAAAAATAAAATTTCAAAAAATGCAAGAAGAAAAATGATAAGATTATCAGATAATATATTTCATTGATTGATTCTAAACACACAATTGATTTTCCCACATTTTCATTGTTTTTCTTCTGCATTTTACTTTTAAAACAACTTTAAATTGATAAAATATATTAGGTCAATAAGGCAAAAAAACATACCGCATTCATGTTCTTTTCTTCCTAGAGCGGCGTAATGTGACGATTGTAAATTAAAAATCTATTTTAAAACCAATAAGCCAGTATGAAGTCATTATATTAAAAATGATCATCATTTTTATATTTACAACTCACTGTGTAAGGTTAAACTTTTAAATAAAATATCTTATGAAAAAAATTTTATGGCTTTTATGTCTATTATCCGGACTGAAAGGTTTTTCACAACTTATTCAGGTTCCCGTATACTCATGTTTATCTTTACAGCCTGCACAATCGGGTGAAGAGATTGATAAGATTATTGATGGGGATAATAATACTATGTATCATTCCTTATGGTCTCAAACCGGTATTCCAGATGAACTGAAGTTTTATTTTACATCCAATGTTACCCGTATTAAGAAATTAGTTTACACTCCTAGACAAGCGGGAGGTACAAACGGAATCTGGACGAATGTAAGCGTTTCTTACAGCACGCAAGCAGCACCTAATACTTTCATCTCATTAGGTAATAATATTGTATGGGCAGCAGACGGCATAGATAAAGAAATTATTTTTCCAACTGCTATACAGAATCCTAATTGTATTAAAATTTCTGTAAACGCGGGAGTCGGAAATTTCTCTAGTGGAGCAGAAATGAAATTCTTTTCTGAAGTACAACCTGCAATTGCTGATGGAGCAGACTGTACCACTAATACATCAGAACTCAGTATAAATGACAGTAATGATTTAAAAGCAACCATTATACCCTCAGGAACCATTGCATCTTCTTTTCAGTCTGGTGAAGGAATAGATAAATCTTATGACAACGATGTAAACACGCTTTATCACTCTTCATATAGCAATACTTCTTTTCCGGTAGTTTTAAATTACAGACTAGACGGTGTTACTCCTATTGATTATTTGAAATACGTACCGAGAATCAGTGGTAATAACGGTATTTTTGGAAATGTAACCATTAGTTATAATACAACATCCAATAGTGCATTTGTTACCCTAATGTCCTTTGATTTTCAAAATTCTAATGCGCCTGTAAAAGTTTATTTCTCTAATCAGATTACTCCCTTAAATGTAAGAATTACAGTAAATAATGGTGCGGGAAATTTTGCCAGCTGTGCTGAAATGGGCTTTTACAAAACAAATTCTTTAGTAGCTACCCCATATAGTAATGTCTTTGCCAACAGTGTTTATTCAGCATTACAGCCTTCCGTTACACAGGCGGATATAAATGCAATCTCGTCTCCTTTCTATAAAGATTTGGCACAATGCCTGTTCAATGGAACTTATGTAAAGAAATATAGAGTTCAGGACTATAAGGTTTATCCACCCGTTAGTGTGACTACGTCTAATCTTAAAATAGGAGGTGGTTATAATTCTTTTGAAAACCCTACAGGAATTGTGTTTGCACAAGGAGATAAGGTGGCTATGTTTGTTCAAAATATATCATCTGATGTTACTGCTTCGTTGCAGGTAAAAGATTTTTCTGCAAGTCGTGATGGCATTACTTCCTATTACCAGCTCCAAAATGGATTGAATGTATTTCAGCTTACCAATGGAGGTTTAGGATATATCAGTTATTACAATACAGATTCAGCGTTGCCAGACATCAAGGTTAATATTGTTTCCGGTAAGGTAAATGGATTTTATCACTATCAGACATCCACCCAAAGTGACTGGATGTCGAACCTTTCAAACTCAGCATATCCTATGATGGATGTCATAGGGCAGCATTCTCATTTGGTTTATCAAAAAAGTGTTCTGAAAAATGGCAGCGCTTTAAATCCTGGTGAGCTTATTTCAAAGTATGATCTTGTCGTAAAAAATGAATGGCTTGTGATGGGACTTTATAAATACAATTTAGTTCCTAAAAACCGTATGTTTGCCTACAGTAATAATAATGGACAAGGTTGGAATGCTTCTGATTTGGGGGTTACTTTTGATTCTGGTTGGGGACAGTCAAAAATTGCTGATCCCAAAAAACTGGATTTATGGGGAATCGCTCATGAATTTGGACATATAAATCAGATAAGACCAGATCTTAAATGGATTGGCACAACAGAAGTAACTAATAACATGCATAGTACATGGGTAGATTATCATATGAATGTACAGAACGATGGTATGTCACGTCTGGAAAGAGAATCTGAAGTACCAGCCCCAGGAATGACAAGCGTAAAAGGCGGCAGAATTAACGGAGCCCTTTTAAATACTACCGTAAATCAGGAGGCTTTACAGGGTAATGTGAGTTCAGATCCTTTTAAAGTACTGGTTCCTTTCTGGCAGCTGGAGCTGTACTATCAACTGGCAGGAGCTTCACGAAAGGCACCAACTCTATCGTTTACTTCTCCAGCCAATTATACAGGAATAGATTATGCAAACTGGTTTGGTACGGTGGCAAACAAAGCCAGAAATTTCAATGCTTCAGGTGTTTCAAACGGAGAACTTGTTCTTAATTTTGTTAAAAATACCTGTGCAGCAGTACAGGAAGATTTAACCGGATTCTTTACAAAAACAGGATTTTTAAGACCTATAAATACATCTATTATTGATTATGCTAATGGCCAGTTAACGATTACTCAAGCTCAGATTGATGCTACTATTGCGGATATTCAGGGTCAAAACTATCAAAACCCAGTTTCACCTGTAATTCATTATATTTCGTCTCGCAGTGTAGCAACTTTTAGGGATCATCTTCTTGTAAGCGGTCAAACGGGCCAGGGTGTTACTTTAGGAAATAATTACCTTACCGTACAGCACAGTGTATGGAAAAATGTAGTGGCCTACGAAACATTCAATGCAAATAATCAATTGATTTACGTATCTATTACTGGGACTGGAGATATAACCAACCAGACTACGAAAGTTTACTATCCTTCTAATGCCGCTGCCGTTTATGCGGTAGGATATGATGGACATAAAATTTTGGTATATCCTTATTTATCACTGTCTTTAGCTAAACAGAAAAATAAAGATTCTCAATTAACTGTTTATCCTAATCCTGTTGAGCAGAATGAATCAATTCACATTAAATTAGAAAATGAATCAGAAAGCTACCATGCTAATATTACTGATGCAGATGGAAAATCAATATTCAGTACAACCGGCAGGCTTGAAACTATTGAAAGGGCTATAAACAAAGATATGCCTATCTATCGTTCGGGAGTTTATTTACTTTCACTTATTGATGATAAAAATAACTTTTTCAAAACTGTTAAAATTATAAAAAAATAGAAGGTAATTTAACCTATCTATTAAAATAGTATTTTTTTAGTTTTTAACTTTCTGATTTTTTCTGCATCTTTAAAAAAAGCAGATCATCAAAAAACCGTCATTTGCATTTAAAATTTCAATTGGCGGTTTTTTAATTATCGAAGTACTTTAAAATTCTTTAAAAAAAAATACTATAAAATTATATATTCTCCTTAAAAATGAATCATTAACTGATGATCTGCTCAATATTTTGTCACATCGAATTATATTAATATACCATTGAATAAATTTTACATAGATATACAATATGATGTATCTCAAAGCATAATTTTATTATAAAGGTAGATCGAGAGTATCTATATATTTTATTTTATTATGGTATTTCCTTTTATTTGTCGCTATAATTAAAATTTATTTAAAGATAGTTTGGTTGTATTGGTTTTTGTATTTTTAAAATTTTGAATTCATTGAGAATATCTTAACAAGGTGTGTTTGTTCTGAGAATGAGATAGGATAATTAACAAGATATTGAATAAAAACTTTTTAGTGGAAACCAAGAATGTTTTTATACGAATAAATTAAATGCATATATGATCATCAATTTTTAAGTTTTGATTAACCAGATATATCATAATGTAAAAACTCATAATTACAGCTTGAGTCTGAATATATAAACAGTTAAATAATTTCAATTTTAAAGATGAGAAAAACATTGATAGATGGTTGTATGCTGATTGCATTGCCACTAATTGCACAGGAAGATAATATCTGTTGCTTTGATCAGGAATTTAGATTACAGGATCAACAAAATTCTAGTAAGAGAGTAATATTTGAAAAATTCTAAAGAATCTTGAAAAGAGAAGCAAGATTATTCTTCTCGTGATCTGCAAAGTCTATAAAACAAATCTATGAACTGCTTTGTGTCATATACCTCAGTTATACTCTGAAATATATTAAATCCCCAGATCTTTTTTAAACTATTGGATAAGATCATCTATAGTTTATTATAATTCCCACACTTAAATTTAAATAATTAAACAATAGTTTTCTATTATAACATGATGATTTTTAATACAATCATCGACTTCAACTAAGAATTTTCAGTAAAAACAATCAGCTATGAAATATAAATTGATTTTAATTTTATTAATAGTTTTTAACTATTTTAGAGCACAGGATATTTCAAAAGGTGAATCTCTGCCGGGAAGGGTTTTCCGCTTCGATTTTGAGAGATTTGAAAGCCAGTTCAAAAAAAAACGCTTACAAAAGGAAAAAATAACACCAATTTTCATTAATCTTCCTACAGAAGATGGAAGAAACATAAGGTTTACTTTAAATGAGAACAATCTTACAGTTCAAAGACTTGAAAGTATTCTTACTTTTGACGGCGTAAGTGATGATAAAAGTTCTTCTCTAAAATTATCTGTTTTTAAAGATCATTTTAATGCTATTATTAAAACTAATGCAGGATATTTTTTTATAGAACCTTACAAAACAGCACTTGGTACATATAGAATATATAATGCATCTTCAAGCTTTGGAGAAAGTTTCATTTGCAGAGTTGAAGAAAATAATGACGTTATCAAAGAATTTGAAACGGCTAAAAAATCTCTAGTATCTAAATCAATGCCAAACTTTCCATTTGGTAGTCAGATCCGAAAATTCAGAATGGCAGTAGCTGCTACGGGTGAATTTACACAGGCTTTTAACGGAAATGCGGATGATGCTTTGGCAGAAGTTGTTAATATAATCAATCTTATTAATAAGATATATGAATCTGAAGTTTCAGTAACGTTCAGTCTTATTGCAGAAACCACGAATAAATCACTGATATTTACTAATGGCACTACAGATCCATTCACTGTTGATCCTAATTTTGCCAACGCGGGGAACTCGCAGATTGGTTTTAATACACTTAATAACAATATGATACTGCCTTATGATAAATATGATATAGGACATACTTTTAATATCTTAAGCATTGGAGCAGCACAGGGAACAGCTGGTCCCAAACCCTGTATCAATAATTCAAAAGCAAGGGCATGGAGTGAATGGTCTTTAACTGTACCAAAAGGAAGCATTGCAAGAGTAATAGCCCACGAAATTGGACATCAATTTTCTGCTGGGCATACCTATAACGCTGTTGGAGGTAACCCAGGCGATCCTACATTCTGTACAAGCGGGTGGAACTCTGCATCGGCTATTGAACCTGGCTCGGGATCAACTTTAATGAGTTATGGAAACAACTGTTCAGTACCTTATGATCAAGTCAACACAGGTAACAATCGTTTAAGTTATTTCAACGTAAAGAGCTTAGATCAGATTCTTGCTACACTGCAATCATCAGTTACTTGTTATACTTTGGTGAATAGTAATAATCTTGCTCCTTCTGCAAATGCCGGAGTGGATATTACCATTCCGAAAAATACGCCATTTAAATTGAAAGGGATCGGTAGTGATCCAAGCGACAACAATATTTCTTATACTTGGGAGCAGGCTGATTTAGCTACTTTAAGCGATAAGGGAGCATTGGGTTCTGCCATTGTAGGAGCGGGTGGCTATTCAGCAGTAAACAGTACTACGGCTCCATTATTCCGGTCTGAGCAAAGCTCCTCAACTCAGGAAAGATATTTTCCAAAAATGCAGTTTGTCCTCAACAATGAAAATAATCCACCTACCAATGATGGAGAGGCTCTTCCTTTAGTGCCAAGAACCATGAAATTTCGTTTTACGGTAAGAGATAATAATTTTATAAACGGAGGTTTGGATTCTGATGAAATTATTGTAACGGTTAATGATACAGGACCATTGAATGTTACTCATCCAAATGCAAACGGTTTTTCTGTAGCATCGAATGCAAATATTACGGTAACATGGGATGTGAATAACACAAATACCATTAAAAACAATGTTGATGTATTACTGTCTGCTGATGGAGGCTTAACATTTCCTTATACTTTAGCATCGAATGTTGTAAATAGTGGCAGCTCCAATGTTATGATTCCTTATATTCCTTCTACCAATAAGGCAAGAATAAAAGTTGTGGGAATCATTAATCCATACGCAGAATTTTTTGATGTATCTGATAATAATTTTACGATAATCTCAGATTGTAATGCTTATAAGTCATATATTATACCTAAAACAGATGTCAGAGCAATTGCTGGAAGTACATCAAGTAATTTGAATATGTCAGCTCCTGATCCAGCAGATTATTCGTATACTTCCAAAACCATTATGTATAATGTAGGAACTAGTACCAATAACATAATTATATATAGCAACTCTTCAATGACTTCTCCTTATTCTGTAAACAGCTCATTAAGTCATTTGTTCAGATTCAGAGTGACGGAAAGTGGATCATACGTTTTCTCCAAATCATCAGGATTTCTTCTTATTTCTGTACATTCAGGAAATCCAGCTTCAGTAAACAATTTTTTAACTTCAAACACTTATTATAACGGTTTAAGTTATAGCTATATAGGTTCAACAAAAGCCGTGGCATTAAACGAAGGGGTAGATTATTACTTTATTATTTCCAACTTTTCGACTCCGGCAAGTGCCGCCAGCTATACGCTTACTTCTACTGGACCAGGACGCCTATATGAAACCTCAGCCGTCCCTACCGGTTATAGCTACACATTTGCGGCGATAAATACGGAAACAGGTAAAATTCAGGCTGTAAGTCCTACTGCTGACTTTACTGCTCTCCCGGCGGGCACATATACTGTACATGGTATATCATATATCAGCACTGCAAATGTTTCAACCTTTGTGGGAAAAAGTATCACTGAGCTTATTTCTTTGAATATCTGTTTCAATGAAAGTGTTAACTCAAGAACTCTTATCTTAACTTCAGGTATAAATATAACAGACAATTCCCAAACTGGCATCGGTATAAAAATTTATCCAAATCCTGTAAAAGATGTCCTTTTCATCATGACTGATCAAGAGATTAGCCAATATGAAGTTTATGATATGGCAGGAAGAAATATTACAGGCAGGAAGAAATATTCAGGAAGTATAAGTTTCCAGGAGTATGCAACAGGTTGTTACGTGTTAAGATTATTTGATAAGCAAGGACTAATTCATCAGGAAACTGTTATTAAAAAATAATATAAAATATAAAAAAGACTGTCTCCCTTTGAGACAGCCCATTTAAGAATGACTAGTCTTAAAATACTTTAATATGAAATACTCAATGCTAAATTGTCGGTATGATGTATCAGATCAGGTAACACAATCTGCTTTGATAGCTTTGGAAAAGCTTTAACAAAAGAAAGACTAACAAAGTTTATTGATCATTTGGTTGAGGTTTATAGCTTTATTGTGTTGATTATAAATGGTTTTTAGATATAAATAAATCCTTTGAAGTATCACCAGTAGTCCAAAACCTTATAAGGCAAGAAAATTTAACTCATAAATTTGATGTTGATTTATAATAAGTTAAGTTCTCAATTTTCTATTCATTAAGTAAAGCCTGTACAGATGCAACAGCAGAAGTGTTTAATACCAAAATCTTAAAAAATCACTGCTTGTAATAATATATGCAGTGTTGAATAAATGTTGCCATGTTTAATCCTCTATCATTTTTTTAGGACGTTACCAATTACAATTTATTTTAAGTTTTTAGCGATACGATATTGATTTTCAGTAATGTTGTTTTTAGGGTAGAATAGGAGTTTGCCTGTTTTTTTTCCAAACAGTTATTCATTCCTTCACTATATTTCTTTAAAAGGGGTAATTTCATATAGATTTTATTGTTGCGATGAAAAGCAGCGGTTGGTAATAATTGTCAATTGTTCCTGCAGCAGCTTCTATTTTTTCTGTAATTCCGGTTTTTGTTTTAATAATGTTAAAATTTTGGGTCAACATTGTTTTTTTAAATTTAAAGGTATTTAATGACGAAAGAGAATTGATTTGATTTTCGATGAATAGGAAAATGGCTCTTTGAATAGTGTAGAAATTTCTTAATTATTTATATACCGATATTTGAAATAGAAAAATCTTATCAGTTTATTCTAATTTAAGAACTCTTTAAAAATAAATTTGCATCCTGTTTTCACCTTTTGAAAATAAGTAATTAATAAAAGCAATAAAATATTTTATGATAAATAACCAGTTTATTACTGAAAAATTTGGATTTCTTGGATTAGACTTTATACATGAACTTGAAATATGCAGTGTAATTACTGATATAAAATCTAAAACGGAGATCGTAAGTCCGGGACAGAGGATTCAGTATGTGCCTATCCTAATTAAGGGTTCGATAAAAGTCTTTACTCTTAACGAAGGAAGAGAGCTTTTATACTATTATATAAAACCTGGTGAGAGCTGTATTATGACTTTTGCTTCTATATTTAAAAATTGTATAAGCTCTGTTTATGCATACGCTGAAGAATCATCCAAAGCTCTCCTGATTCCCGTTTCCAGCCTGCTTAGGCTAATAAACAGTTTTCCTGGTATGAATAATTTTTTCTATAATGAGTACGACGATCGTTTTACAGCGTTGATGACGATGGTTAATGATGCTGTTTTTCATAAACTCGATACCAGAGTTCTTAATTATATCAATCAGCGTGCTGTTGTTACCGGATATAATCCTGTAAAAATTACCCATAAAGATATTGCATCAGCTCTGGGCACATCAAGAGAAGTGATAAGCCGAGTACTAAAAAAACTTGTCAATGAAGGCCATGTTACGCAACACAAAACTGCTATTGAGATAATATCAGAGTCCCAATTGAAGGATCATCATTTCAATAATGATTAGGCTTTTATATGTTTTTTTAAAAAAGCAAGACTTCCATTAGTAAGTTTATAGTATAAAAAAATCTACCATAAAGAAAGCTCTTTCTGAGTTACCGGAAATTGAAGAAATGAAATTTTCAAGAACCAGATTTCCTTGATCTTTAATTTTTTTCAGTGCAGATAAAACTTCTTCGTAATTAGCAGTTTCTTCTGTAGCCCATCATGATTATTTTCTGTTATATAGATATGCTCCAGTATTCTGGAATAAATAATTGACGCATGAAAAAATTTTATTCTCAATATTAATATGAAAGATATCAAGTTGAGGAAAGACATTATTTTTCTAATAGGTTACTGTATTTTTTCTGAAGTTTTGTAAGTAGAGTATTAATGTTAGTAATAGGGGCTATGATGAGATCTAAATTTATCTTTTGTCCATATACTGCAATAAAAAAAACATTAGGATTTAATTTGTTAATTAAAAGTTATTTAACAACTGATCATTATTAAAAACTATTATCAAAAATTCTAAAACCGAAAACTTTAGAAATTAAAATTCTAAAGTTCTCGGCTTTAGGGAAGATAAAAATTTATATTATGTTAGATTTAGATAATAAATTTCATGTAAATATGTTAATTAATTTAAATATATAAAAAAGGGATGTAATTAAAAGCGATTAATCTTTAAACTATCTAATAGAGTTTATCTGCTTACTAAGACACATTATTTGAAAGTCAAACTCTTAAAATTTATTCACTTATTTGCTCATGAAATAAATAAAATTATAATCCAGCTGGAGTTGCTGCTGCTGCCCCAGTATTTGATCCTCCTAAGTCTTGAGATACCGGTGTAAGAGTTTTAAGGATACTATTATTAATAACAAGGCAATAAATTGTCCAAGTTCCATTGACTCCAGTTTGGGTAGAAGTAGCTAGATAGTCAGCTGTTAAACGCCATGTAGTACCAGAAATAAAAGCAAACACACTTGAGGGTGCATAAGTCGCAGGTGTTACTACATTATTAGTATTTAGAGGACTGTTAAAGCTACTTCCGACTACTGTCATCGTATAATCAGAGCTATTTATTTTTGTATCATAATTGTTAATCCAGTCTCCATTAACGTTAGAAATTGTGTAAACAATATAATTTAATGGTGTTGAATTCCCAGTAGATGAAACAGCAATTTTGACCTCTCCTGTTGTATTGTCTCTCACTAAGGTAGAAACGTTAGTTGATCCATTAGAATTAGCTGTGGTTCTAATTCTCAAATTGCCATTAATATCTAATTTCGCAGTAGGTGCTGACGTCCCAATTCCTATTCTATCATTCTGTGAATCTACTGAAAAGGTAGAACCGTCAATACTAAATTGATTTACACTTGGTGTACCTGCTGTAAAAGATAATGTTTTATCAGTCAAGGCAACAGTACGATTGTTTTGTACTGTACCATCTGTATTATATATATTAGTATCGTTGGGAATAGTGGAAATTATTTTTTGCCAAATCGTTCCATCAAAATAATAGTACCCAGGAGTAGTAACATTATTTGTTTTGATCGTAAGTGTACCTGTGGTATCTAGCACATATACTAACGTTCCTGTTTGTGAGGAAGTGTATGCCGCATCTTTAGAGATCAAGTCTGACCTTGATAATCGAGGAGCGATTAATCCCTCCGCAATGGTAGAAGCTGTGGAGGTCGTTAATGCTTTAACATCAAGAGTTGCAGTAGGAGTGGTCGTATTTATTCCAACTTGGGCTAGATATAAGCTACTTAATAAGCTTAATGTTAATAAAAATGTTTTTCTCATGGTTTTTGTATTTTAGTTAAATATTTTATAAATAACAATGGAAATATTAACAAATGTATGAATAATATGATATAAATCATTATTTATTTATTTATTTATTTATTTATTTATTTATTTATTTATTTATTTATTTTTTTAATAATCTTCTGTGAACTTTTTGTATTGTTAATGGGTGGGTAATTACATAACTATATAGAAATTATTTCATGATAAAGAAAATATATCGAAGAAGATTTCAAAATAACAATTTTTCAATTAGTATTAGCTTTAGAGATATTTCGCAGTTATTCAAATAGGTTGATAAGTTTAGCGTCAATTAAGAGTTTTCATTAAAAATATAATCTTATATCTGCTTAATTTATGTATATTGTAAAATATGATTATTAAGTAGAAATAACATTCATTTAAAAATATGAAGAACTTTAAAGATATTCACATTGGTAGTCTTTTGGATCAAAATGTTAAAGAAAAGAGTATAGATATGGGCAGAATCTGTAATTTTTTTAATCTCCCTGAAAAAGAAGTAGAGTTAATGTACACTATGAAAGATTTACCTACAGACGTTCTTATGAAATGGAGTAAACTTCTTGAATATGATTTTTTCAGAATATATAGCCAGTATTTAATTCTTTACTCTCCTCCTTCACGGATAAAGAGAAATAAAAATTCTGGTAATAGTAATTCAATACTTCCGCAGTTCAGAAAAAATATATATACTAAAGAAATTATAGATTTTATATTGGAACAAATAAAAGATGAATTGATGACAAAGAGTCAAATTATTGAGAGGTACGGTAAACTTCCCTGTTTTGGTAAACTTCCCTGTTTTTCAGACCAATTAAAATTATTAAATTTAGTTTGTTAAACATTATGAAAAAGAGCAAATTTTCAGAACATCAGATTATCAATATTCTGAAAGAATATGAATCTGGGAAAGC
>NZ_PPEG02000014.1 GCF_002899945.2 Chryseobacterium viscerum | reverse complement strand
AACTTTTTCTTGGTTTGATAATGACAGAAGACTTTGCCGAAATTATGAATTGCTAATGGAAAATTCTGAAAATATGGTCAAACTATCAGCTATTAAAATATTATTGAACAAAATTTAAACAGGCTCTAAGTCTTTAATCACTTTTAAAACTATTTATCTACCAACAAAATTTATCTGAGACTGCATATTCTGTACATTGATCAACTGTCTTTAGCTGGCCTCCAACAATTGTATTTTTATAAAGCTTTCTTTCTTTGGTATCACTCACTCCGGTTATTAAATATTTTCCTGTTTTGTCCCATCCATAAAATGCCACTTTATCGAAAAATTTTTCTTTATATGAAATTCCATTTTTGCCTCCTTTGAACATTGCATATACATCGTTATCCGGTGTGCTGTTCTGAAGATTAAGAAGTAAAATATCATCATAACCATCCTGATCAACATCTGAAATATATAAAAGTTTAGAAGAGAATTTTCTACCAGAGTTCTTTTCATATTCCACAAAATCAGTTCTCTTAAATTTCAGATTTTTATAATCTTCATAAGCTGATTGATAATCAGAATTAATAAGCCATGCTGCTAAACCAAAATTGTCCTGCAATATTGCATAAAATTCTTCTGGTAAAGTAAGATTGCTTATGATGCTTGAGATGTTTGTGTCAGCACCATCCCTTTCACACACTAGTTGGATAGAATACTCTTTATTATTATACTTTAAAGGAATACTAAAAGTGAAAGAATCTGATAGTTTTTCCTTTTCAACTCTACTATTATTGGTTACAGGATTAGTATGCGCATCTTTACTTGAACAATTAATATTTATAGAAAATATTAGAGAAAGTGATATTATTAGATTGTGTATTTTCATAAAAATTATTCATTAATTTTTCCTATTCTTTCATTATAATTAAAATCCAGACTGTTTTTTCGATCTATACTTAATGTTCCGTCTTTAGAAATTCCAACAATGTAATGTCCTCCATTATATAATTTAATTATTTCTGCATCTAAGATGGATTTTTCATTCTGATTTGTAGATGTATCCGGTAAATATCCACTAAATTGTTGTAGCTCTGGGACTGAACTTGGACATGTTTTATAAGTTAAATTTCCTTCTTCAATTGAATAAGATTTTAATCGTTTCGTATTTTTCAATAGTCGACGAATATGATTAACTGCAGCTTTTATTTTTTCTGGTAATTTTATATTCATTTTCACTGCAATATTTTCTTTCCAATTCCAAATGTAATTAGGGTTTTCAATTACTTTTTTTGATTCTGCAGGGGTAGTACTTAGGTTATTTTTCTCATACTTAAAGTCTATTTGACATATTCCCCAGCCATCAGGATAACCATAGTTTGGAATCCCTTTGCTTTCACTATTTCTACCAGAAGGTCCATATATTGCTTCTTTTCTATTTTTTCCTTTCCCCACAAATTCAGGATCCCAAAATTGTTTCATTAATGTAATACCTTCGCTTCCGGATTCACTCACTGCCATTTTATAAATAAACCAGTATTTTGATAAATATCCTTTATCCGTAAAATATTTTTTTACAACTTCTTTTGTAGGATTCTTTCCTCTTATATAAAACTGGAAAGTACTTAAAATAGAAGTTTTTCCTTCATTCCATATTTCTACAGCTGCAGTTCCTCCTCTAAATAGTCCACGAAAATCAACATCCCATTTTGTTTTCCCTGTATTGGCAATCATGAAAGCGTTTCCGCCATCAGACTTTGCGGGAAAATAATCAACATCGTTTCTGTCATAGAGTGTTGCACTTGCCTTAAACTTAAATTCTGTCTTTAATCTAAATCGTAAACTTTTATGTATGCAATCTTTTCCTATATAAACTTCAATTCTTATTTTGGGCATCGCAGGTTCTGGTGAAATAAATACGAAAGATTCAGGATCAATTTTTACATCATTATAATAAACTGAAACTGTATAAATATTATCTTCCGGTGTTAAAATCCTCTCCACCATCGGAATAGGTTTCGCTACGGCAGAATTAAATTCGGGATCACAAAAGATAAAAGATTCTTTCACCAGAGCCGTTTGTTTTTGAATAGTAGTACTACCTAAACCTTGCCATGGACTTAATTTTATCACACTCATACAGGGTGGGGGAGACATATTTCTAGCAGGCCATTTCGGGTGCCCGCAGTTTCCTTTGAATTGAAGGTTGACCATATTGTTTCCATCCCCCTTTGTGGCAAATATCTTATCCTGAAGGTTTATTTCATTTGAGGTCACTTTCAGTTCTCCGGGCGCCTGGGCATAGGGACACTTCAACGTGGCTCCATGTATGACCATTTCTCTTTTTTCTGAAGGAGAATCTTCGGTGGATTTTTTTTGTTTTTCGGCTCTTTTTTCAGAAAGTTTCTGATCATGCGCTGAAGTATTCTGATCTTCCATGGGCTGCTATTTTAGATTGGATTCAATTGTCAAGGCGGAAATCATATTTGCAGGCAGCAATGAAAATGTATTTTCATCACCCGAAATAGATTTAGCCTTTACTTACTTTAACGTCTTTTCCTCCCTGGAATACGGCCAATGATGTTCCTCTCAGTTTTAAATCACCTTTAGAGGTCTGTATATCGGCTTCTCCGGAAATACTTTTAAATGTATTACCTGTGCTTTCTGTTTGATCTTTCTTAACGGTAACACTTTTATTTTCGGAGGTTTGGGTGTATCTCTTTGTAATAGATTCGGTATGGTCGTTTCCAATATTGAGGGTGCTGTCCTGCCCAATCTTAGTGGTCATATTCCTGCCCACAGAGATGTGCATATCTTCGCCTGCTGTAAAAGTCATATTCTTCGGTGCCGTAACATTAATGTTTCCCTGGCCATCCATAAAATAAGTATTTCCGCTTGGATCTTTAATGGTTACACTTTTGTCTGCATCATTCATTAAAACCTTAATGCCGCTTCTTGTCTGTATAGATTTAAGATGATTGTCAACGCCTCCGCCCAGACCTACCTGCCCATGAAACATTCCCCCCATGGCAAATGGAAAATCGGGGTTATGGTATTCAAATCCTACCATGACCTGATCGCCGATCTCCGGAACTGCTACAAAACCTCTGTTTTGGGTGATCGCATCTGTTCCTCCTGCATCGGGGCTCATCATTCTGATGAAGTGGGTGGTATCATTTAACTGCCAGTCAAACCGAACTTGTATTCTGCCCTGATTCAATGGATCTACATTGGAAATCACAGTGGCCACCTGCGGTTCAGCTTTAGGCATTTCAAAATCAGGCTTGGGCATAAAACCGGTGCCTTCAGCAATCGCTTCAAAGCTTCCTGTATAATATCCTCTTGCATTCACTTCATGAGTTACCTCTGTAATCATAAGTGTTGTAAAATGGGAGGTTTCATTAGTATCCGTCTTTCTCATGGCTAAATCTGCAACGCAGCCAATATATAGAAACGGAACAGTTGTTTGTCCTGTAACGGTAAAAACCTCTACGGCTTTACTTCCTCTTGCACTCTTCTGGGAATCATCCACATCCAGGAACATATTGGCATTGACGGGAGTGGGAGTCAATGACCTTGTGGTAAAAATGGTGTCATTCAGTTCATAGGCTTTAGAAGATAATTCTCCTAAATGTTGTATGCGATCATCAGCACCCACCATTTTAGTATGGTTGCTGCTGTTGTAGCCAAAGTATTCCGGCTTGGTGTGAACCGCTTTTAGTTCAACAATCACATCAGTTACATTGCTTCCATATACCAATTGAATTGGCTTTTCAGAAGAAGGAAGTTTTCCGAAATGAAGGATTTCGCCGTCATAATAAAACTGCTCTCCATAGGCTTCTGCAATTCTTGTTAGGTAATTGTAATGGGTTTCGTTGTATTGTGAACTATAACTGATATAGCTTTTGTTTTGAGTGTCTACTCTGAAATCAAATTTGTTGGTCCCTAAGGTCTCCTTGATGATCCGGGTGGCAATAATATTGGTATTCACCGTTTGGCTTCCTCCAAAACTTTGGGTATGGGGAGCAGCATCCATCAGAATAGTAGGGCTTTTCCCTTTTAAAATAATATTTCCCAAGCTCATTTTTTCCTGGCTGAAGGCTACCTGAGTAATGAGGCCCACAAATGTTCTCTCGGGGCTTTCACTTTCAGCATCTTTATATCTAAAAATAACGGTGATTCTTTTTCCTAAAAACTTTTGGGCCTGCTCAAGGTTGTGGTTTTGTACCTCACCTAAAGAGTCATGAGCCAATACCAGTTCAAAATCATGGTGCTTTCTTGCACTCTGTTGCAAACGAAAGTGCTTAAAGTGATTGACAGCTTTGCCCTCAACCACAATTTCCAGTTTTACCACCCGGTTGATCCCCGAAATGTGGTTATCTGAAACTTTCTCAGAATTTGAGGCGTTTTTCATAATATTTTATGCGTTTTTTTTGGTATTATGTCACCGAATTTAGATAAAAAATAGATTACAAATTGTAATATTATATTAAATCTGAAAAATTGTAGTAAAACTACGATTGACTAAAAACCTTGCTCAAAATAGCTTTAGATTGATGATATAAAGAAAGTCCTGGAAATTGGGGAATTTTTAGGTGGACAAATGTTGTTTTTATGGCTGAATTGAAATAAAATCTTTAAACTCGGGGGCAGGAGATATTGACTCATCATTTGAAGTTCCGGATATGTCGGCTGGGATTCAGTAGCTATGTTTTTGATTGCTAAAATATTACTTTAAAATCTTAAAATTTTGCTGATAGGTTCAACCTCAAAATACATTAGAAACAGGTCTAATTTTCTGTGTGAAGATTATAGATACAGTGGTGCAATAGATTATATGGATGAAAAAGGAGTGCTAGATTATATTGTTGTTTTTAAATTTTTGATTTATAGTCCCAAAAATCATACGAAAAAAATTCTTGAGGAATGGGAGATAATAGCTGATTAAAAGATTTTTTGTGGATCAAAGATAAACTGATAAGTATATTTATATTCTTCGACAAACTGTTTCGAATATTCTAATTTGAATTTTTCTAATACTTCACTAAATTCACCAAGTTCAGTTTCTATTCTACGGTCCCATTTTGATGCTTCAATAACTTTCCATTGTCCACCAAGGGTTTGAAGATATTCTTCTTTATCATCTCCATCATACCATTTTATGAGACTTCCTCCAACATTACAACAAACGATTTTTTTGTCAATTAATATTAGCCATTGAAATTCAGGTGCAATAAGAACTGTATAACCTGTACCACTAGTCTCAGCCAGCCCCCATTGTCCAGTTGATAATTTGCCCATATAATGGTCTCCATTCCAGGAATGTGTATCTATATGTTCTATAAAATATTGAGATGAGTAATCATCAAACTCCCATGAATAATCACCATTGAAAATTTTGTAAAATTTATCATCAATTAAAGGAGAGATATAATCGTAAATAGGAGGTATGATTTCTTGTCCAGAAATATGAATAACTCCCCACTTTTTTTTGCCCTCTACACATTTAAAATAGCGCACTTGATTATTTTTTGAATCAATAATTTTCGTAATATCAAGTTCTTTAATAGAATCTTTCTTTGCATGGAATACTTCTCCTTTTTTCAATTGAAAAATTGCACATTCGAATTCTTTTGAAAAAAAGAAATTATCGTAAAGGTCAATTGGATTATCCATGGCGATCGTTTTTATTTTGAATCAGATAAATTGTTTTTTTTTTTTTAATATTAAAAGCTTGAAGATCCTTTTAGTCCTATTTTAAAATCTGTTGATCATAAAGAAGATTGTCATCTTCATCAAAGCTTATAATCAAAACTTTAAATTGTTTTGCAGTGTCGTTATTAAAGAATTTAATTCTTGGCGGAACATAATCACTATCAAATAAATTAGGATTCCAGTAAAGGGTTTCACGGGTGTCAGTTTCTATTTTCGTTGGAGAATCATCATCTAACATTTCAATAGGAAATTCTGATGGTCTATCATATCCCTTTACTATTGATGCATTATTTTTTTTCGTGTCATTTCCAGTGCTTTTAGATTTCATATTCCCCCTCATCGTATAGACTGCTACTGCATCACCTATTAATCCTGCTCCTTTGATAATTTTCACCATCGCAATATTGCTTACAGGAAGGTTTGAAATCATCGTAGGATCAGTAAGCACTTCATCTAAATAGAGCTTAGCGGGCTGGTTACGGATGTAGGGTACGTTTACCCCTGAGCTATTTCTTTGAAACGTTAAGCCGGCAGCTCTCCCTTGCAGCCAATCTAATATATTGATTGATCCTGCGGCGCGCTGGTCTTCATTGACGAAGTCAAATATAGTAGAATTGATAGAATTAAACATTCCGGTAGACAGTTGCTTGTTGAGCTCTTCTTTGGGATCTTGTTTTTTTCCGGCTAATTTTACTTCTTCAATCTGTACCTCACCATTTTCATTTTTTTTGTTATTTTTCTGAGTGTTGATGGCTCTGGAAATAGCGGGTGGAAGTTTCCTGTTTGCAGTGGCTTTCACCAGTCTGTATTTTGTATTAGGAAAATTGCCTTTAAATTGTGTTGGCTTAACCATGGGTTCAACCGTAACATATAAATCATCAGTACTTGATTCTTTACCATTTTCAGGATTTACAAATAATGAAACAGCTAAGGGTTCATCAAAATCAACACTTTCTAAATAAACATATCCATTTTGATCTGTTTTAAACAGGTTGAAATTAGGTGGGTTCTCGCCTAACTTTAATGCTAAAGTTACGTTGGTATCTCTCAGTATCGCATTGTTTTTAATAGGCTGTACTTTGTAAGAAAGAAATTTTGGAGAATTGTTTTTGATGCTGGGAACAGATCCGCTTAGTACGGAATTCCAGTCAAATCTTTTCCATTTTTCAGAAATAAGCAGTGCATCCAAAGCTTCACTGTTGGCATTTTTAGAGAAATATTGTGCCGGTGCATTTATTTTGCTCGTAAAATCTCCTGTCAGCCACAGACCACTAAGTAAATTTTCTTCTTCTGAATTACCGCTTCCGTCATCCTCACTTACCAAAACGGTATAGTTTTTAAAATAGGTCTCCGGGGAAAGATCGATACTATTGAAAGACCTGGGAGTCTGTTTTAAACTCTGAGCGACAATTTGGGCTTTCTCAATCTTTAAATTGTTGGGTCTTATAAAGCAGAGTCTTGTAGCAACCAGATTGTCCTGTTCATCAAAAATGGCTAGCTGCAAAATGCCATTGTTCCCATTGCTGATTTTTGTAGGAATAAGACTTGATACTTCATTGGTCAACTGATTGATATTGGCTTTATAAGCCAGATGGTTGTTGATGGTTCCTACAATTTTATAATTTTGGAGTTGTTGTTTTAGATTAACTCCTTTTAAGCTGTATTTAATCCCTTCCTTAGAGCTGTTGACTTCTAAACTAAGACCGCTGTCTGCTACTTCCGGTAAATCGATCGTTTGCTTTTTTCCAGTATTATCCTGAATAATAGCTTGGTATTTTTTTCCTGAAGCTGGCGTTATTTTAAAAGAGGCCACATTTTTATCAAATGACGTAAACGAAGTAATAGATACATTTGGATTTTGTGAGTCGACTATTTTTCCGGTCCAGCTTTCTGGCAGTGAAGAATCGCTTGATAACCTTACGGCAAATTTCGTAGGCATCCCATTGATGAAAGTTCCACCTTCGGCAAAAGCTTTGGCAGACCAGTCAGCATTTTTAGAAACCTCTAATGTTTCGCTTGAGTTGGGGTTGTAAATCGGAATTGTTTTAACAATCTGAAAATCTTCATTGAAATTGGTCATGTAAAGAGTATAAGCTCTTACAAAATAAACCTGCTCGGGAAGGTCTTCTTTCAGTTTAAAATCTCCGCTGCCTTCACCATTGGTTAAACGTACAGTTTTCCAGTCTATTAATTTTTTATCAGCATCGTACAATTCAACAAATAGAGTAGTAGACAATGTGGAACGATTGTAACCATCAAATACAAAACTTTTGAACCAGATCTGGTCACCCGCTGCATATTGTGATTTGTCAGTAAGCAAGTATACTTTTTCCTGTTCGTAATTATTCTCAAGACTTGTAATTGCTTTTTCTAGCTTAGTTTGTGCCAGTACAGGCTGTACCATTGAAAGAAGCAATACACAGAATATATTTTTCATAGAAATCTCAGCGCATTTTAATTCACTGCTAATGTAGTCATTTAAAGACTTCGGAGATTGATATTTAACTTCTTATTTCAGAGAAAAAAATAAGATTGATGATGTCTTTCGGGTGGAAATTCTAAGCTGCAATACCAGATAGGATATTGAGAGCGTACAAATTGAATTCGTGAATTAAATAGAAGTGTGCTGTAAATTAAAATTTTAGATAGAAAAAAATAATCAACATTGTGTGATAAAAACTTTGTTGAAAGAATATTTTTATTATTTTTATAAAAAAACTAATACATGTAAATAAATGAAAATTATTCATGCATAAATGTTTACTTAGGTAAAATGCCTTATAAATAATCTATTTTATTTTTAATAATACAATTGACTTGCTCATTGGTAAGCTGGTCTTGCTATGGGTATAAGATACTGTGTCATTAAAAATATATACCGACAGAACTCAACTTAAACATACAATCAAACCAAATCATTCTTATGGAAAAACAACACACGCACACGCATGGCTGCACCCATTGCTCTTGTGACAATCCTATTTTGAAAATTTTTAAAGAAGAACTTTTCAGTGCAGAAAATCTCACGAAAATAAATCCCGGTTCCGGAAAGGCTACCCACGAAAAACCACAAACTCTGATGATCAGTGGAGGAACCATCCGGCCTATGATCGGCGGATCAACAGCTAATGTGGAAGCTATTGGGTTGGCTGATGGAAAAGTCGTTATAACCGGTGAGAAAAAAGAGGTAGAAGAATACATGGTTAAAAATCATCCAGGTTTTCATAAAAAAGAACTCACGGGAACCCAAACTTTACTGCCTGGTCTTATTGAGCCCCATGTTCATATGGTTCCTACAGCAATGATGCATGGCTGGCTGGATTTGAGCCCTTTTGAGGAACAGAATTTACGTCCTATATACGATTTGACTTCTGTTGGATTAATCATCAACAAGAATATTCCTAAAATTCCCGGATATGTCATTTTAGGAAGAGGATTAGATCCGTCATTAATGCCTTTTGAAGAAATAAATGGTAAAAAAGAGTTAATAACAATTAATAATACAGTACTTGATGGTATTAATGCTGATACACCTATGATGCTGCTAAGTGCTTCCATGCATACGCTTTATCTGAACACTAAGGCATTGAAGCATGTTTTTGATCACAGCACTGAGATACAGGACAATTATAAAACTGTTGAAAGATATATTAGTGAGACCAAAGGCCAGTTGCAGGAAGGTTTACAAATGACACCTGCATTGAAGGTCGTAAAGCTGCAGATCATTGTGATGAGCATACAGATTAACAGTTATCTGACTGATCTTTTTAAAACAGCAAATTCCAGAGGAGTTACTTTTATGTATGATGCCGGACTGAATAAAGGTTCAGAAATACTTTTAACCAAATATTTTGAGACTCACCCTGAATTGGTGAGGACAGGTGGGGCATATCTTTGTTCAAGCCAGGAAGATGTTGATAAGCTGGATCCTTATAAAGAACCGGATCATTACAAACCTGTATATTGTGGACACATAAAAGTGGTTTCGGATGGTTCCAATCAAGGGCTTACCGGGTATCAGAGTTCTCCATACTTGTGTGATCCTGCTGATAATACAGGGGTATTCAATTTTCCACAGGCAGGTATTCCTGCCCATACGATTCCGCCAAGTTATAATACCCTCATCAATACTGTTGTAGCAGTAAAAGGCTGGCCGCTGATGGTGCATGCCAATGGCGATCAGGCCGTAACATTTGCGATTAATGCTTATCAGCGTGCTCTCGCTCAATACAGAGGTGCTGAGCTTCGTAACCGTATAGAACATTGCTCGCTTCTGACAGCGGATCAAATTACTAATATGCTGCAAATGGGAGTTTCACCGAGTTTCCTTATCGGGCACGTGGGGTATTGGGGATATGCTTTTAAGAAAGTAATATTCGGTGAAAAGGCACAAATGCTTGACCTTTGCGGTTCAACCCTTGCTGCGGGTATGAGAATTACTCTTCATAGTGATAATGAGGTAAGCCCATTAGGACCTTTGAGAATGATGGAACAATCGATTACCAGAATTATGGAAAGGAAGACCACAAGCATTGAAGTCTTAAATAGCGCGGAATGTATTACCCCTGAACAGGCTTTGATTGCTGTTACTTATGATGCTGCATGGCAGTGTTATGCAGATAAATGGGTAGGTTCATTAAATACAGGGTACTTTGCTGATTTCGTCATATTGGAGCAGGATCCTCTTACATTAACGACTCAGGCCTCACAATATATGAAAATGCGAAACATCCCGGTATTGGAAACCTGGGTGGGTGGTATACCTGTTTATATAAATGATAAAAATGCAAAAGTAGTGACCGAAAAAGACATGACTCTTTCAGAAAACCAGTAACAAGTCACACAAAAATGGTCTGATTAGCTAATCAGATATCAATCAGAGTAGATTATTTTCTACTCTGATTTTTTTATACCCAGATTCCAGTTGATCGCAGGGATCTTTCAGAGAAGGATTCGGATTCTTAGTTAGTTGAAATGTGATCTGAAATTTTTGTTTAAAGTACCTCAGATCTCCTGCATCTACAGAATAGAGAGGTCAAAAAACTTTCACAGGAAATAAAAAAAAATGAATTTTGAACCCCCGTAATTACAAAACACGATCATTTCATTTCAGAAAAATAAAGTCTCCTGCAACTACAGAATAGAGGGGCCAAAAAACTTTCACAGGAAATAAAAAAAAATGAATTTTGAACCCTGTAATTACAAAACACGATCATTCTATTTAGGGAAAATAAAGTCCACTGCAACTACAGAATAGAGAGGCTCAAAAACTTTTATAAGAAGTCAAGAAAGATGAAATTTGAGCTCTAAGGAATCCGAATAATCATTGAATTCAAAAAAATAGTATACCAAGAGAATAGTCTTGAAGTAGTATAGGAAAACGTAAGGGATCTTGTTAATATCAAACAACATTACAAGGCATTGACAAAATTCATGATTTTCTAGATGATCGTATAAACAATTCACTAATTGATAGGACGATAAAAGAAGGGTGAAATCAAAAATTGCTCAAAAAAATAGAGAATTCTATCTAGGGTGAACAGTCCATGAACAATAGAGATCTTTCCAATTATCAATTTTATCAAAATTAATTTTCAATAATCAAATGAGTACACCATTAAATATAATTTTCAGCTGGTTCGAAAAAGGTGATATTCCTACAGAATATCAATTTAAGGAGACCTTTTCTTCATTCCGCCATTTAGATGATAAAATCAAAATGGATGAGGTGATGGGCTTATATGAAGCTTTTCAAAAAACGTTGTCTACCACAACTTTTACCAATCATCTGGAGGATGAAAATGCACATCATTTAGCGCTGGCAAAGCTTAATGCGTCCAATCTTACTGCTGCCAATATAGATGAATGGAAGGAAAAATTAAAAATCAAATTAGCGGCTACTATAGATGGAGGTGAAGAAACTGGAAACGTCTATACAAAAGAGCAAATCGGAGAAATTGTAAATATATTTCAGGCAAAGGATGAGGAAATGCTTGAGGGTATTATGAAAATTAACGAAATGCTAGTCTCTAATGATGTAAATCTTGATAAACTTCAGGAGATCGTAGACTATATCAAAGAAAACAGGGAGTGGATAAAGTTGCTTCAAGAGGCGGTCATCAGAAACATTTTAGATGATAAAATCTACCTCGTTGGGAGGTATACAAACTGGGGTGCGATCACTTATCAAAATCAGTTTAATGATTTGGTATATGATAAAATTAAAACGATCGAAGATCTGGCCAGTTCCGAAAAAATTAAATACGAAGAGAGAGTGAGGGGAGACTCCAGGATCAAACATGATCTTGATACATTAAGTTTTGTGATTAATGCTTATGACATCGTTACAAAGTTTACAGTACCCCTTAAAGTGAGAAGAATAGACACCAATAATATTGAAGTGCTGTTTGATTCATTACCACCAAATATAATTCAAATAACAATTAAAAAAATATAATTATGGACATTAAATACGCTTATTATCGAAGTTCTGTTGGATACAAAATAGAAGGGAAAACAGACAATGATATTTTAACCGCTGGCGGTAACACGAGATCAATCAATTCTTTCTGGCATGATGGAAATTTAAATCCGTTAGACTATGTGCCAAAAACAAGAACATTAACAATTAACGGAACGGCTTATGATTTGTCAGCAAACAGATCATTTACAACACCAGACACCATCACCCGTCTTAAAGGAGGAGCATCAGGTTCTTTGGTTTCCGGGGATGTTACCCTTGCTGCTGGTTCTAATATGGCGATTAGTCAAGCCGGAAATACAATCACATTAGCCTCTACGGATACAACCTATAGTGCGGGTAATGGTTTGACATTGACAGGAACTTCATTCTCTTTACCGGTTGCTACTTCAGGTACAGGAAATGTGGTTACGGGAATTACTCAGACAGCCAATGGAATAACAGTGAATCTGGGCTCTGTGCCTACCTCTTCGGATTTGGCTAATTATATCCCGTTATCACAAAAAGCGGCAGCGAATGGAGTTGCTACGCTGGATGCATCCGGGCAGGTGCCAGCATCTCAATTGCCTTCTTACGTGGATGATGTTTTGGAAGGATATTATAAATCTGCTGACGGAAAGTTTTACAAAGAAGCAGCTTATACTAACCTCATTGCCGGGGAAACAGGTAAAATTTATGTATCTCTTGATACCAACAAAACTTACCGATGGACGGGAACAACGTTTGTTTATATTACTTCCGGAGCGGTAGATTCTGTAAATGGATTAACAGGTGTTGTCGTCTTAAACAAATCGCATGTTGGCTTAAGTAATGTTGATAATACGGCAGATGCCGCGAAAAATGTTCTTTCTGCTACAAAATGGGCTACAGCGCGAACGATTACGCTTTCCGGAGTTACTGCAACGGCACAAACAATTGATGGTTCAGGAAATATAACAGTTCCTATTACAGCTGTTCCTGCGACATTACTTACAGGGACTGCAGCAATCAATACAACCGGATCAGCTGCAAAATTGACAACACCGAGAACAATTTCTGCAACAGGTGATGCTGCATGGACAACAACTTTTGACGGATCAGCAAATGCTACCTCAGCGTTGACATTAGCTGCAACAGGGGTAACTGCCGGAACGTATGATGAGGTTACAGTGGATGCTAAAGGTAGAGTTATTGCCGGAAATAATAATGTAAAATCATATACTACTGCTATTTCCGGAACATCGAGTGTGGCCCACAACTTAGGGACTAGAAATGTAGATGTTGCCATGTATGATACCGTGACATTTTACAAAATTGACGGCAGGATAAAATTAACCGATCCTAATAAAATAGATGTTGAATTTGATTCTGCTTTGCCTAATACTGTATCGATAACAGTAACCCGTAAAGATATTTAGAATGGATGTAAAATATGCATATTATAGCACTTCTAAAGGCTATAGAGTAGTGGGCGGTACAGCCGCCCACTTTTTAAAGGCGGATGGTTCCTTAGATAGTAAAGAGTATATTGATAGGTATTCAGAGCAAACCATAGACTCTACGAAAACCATAGGTATTCAAAATACGATATATTCCGGATGGGACAGATCATCAGTAGCTAACCCACAGATGGGGCCAATCTCTTTACTTAATCTTGCATTACAGGGAGCTTATCCTTTATATGGAGACGAGGAATTCAGAAATGGAAACAATAGTATAGGTATTTATAATAACTATGGTAATGGTAATGTAACCATGACCAGAGAAGCGGCCTCTAATCTTCCGAATAGATCAGGAATGCAGTTGAGATTCAATTACAATGGTAATGGAGCTACTCCTGGTTTAGGCGGATTTATATTAGGATTTATGGCCAGAACTAATGCTGTATTTATTCAAAAGTTTATGGCCAAACTTCCTGTAGGATATTCATTTAATAATGCTGAAAACTACATGGGAGCTAATGCTTCAGTCATTTGGTTAACATCAAGAGCCGGGACTGGAAAATGGGAAACTTATGTTAGAGCAGTGATGTGCGGAACTGGAACTAGTTTTGGAAATGGAGGTCATGTATATGTTAGCGGTCCAAATACAGCACTGGAATTCTATTTGGCTTTTGCTGAAATTTATGAAGTAAACAGCTCCGTATTTTCCAGGATAAAAGAAGCTTTCTATGCTAAGAATGAAACAATCCATTTTAATGGGGCTATATCTGATTTAATTACTGTTGGGGATTCATATACTCAGAAAAAATTATTATCCACATCATGGGATGGAACTAATGGAGACCAAATTCTCTTAAGGGTTCCGGGAAGTCAGAATAATGGAGCTTATCTTAGATATTCTCAGAATGGAGCTTTGAATGGTAATATAGGATTATTGGGGTCAGATAATTTAACGGGTGGTCAGATACTCAATTCTCAAGGAGATAATCTGTATCTGGGAAATTCATCATTACCCAATATGGTACTTCAAACGACTACTAATACTCTATTTAATTATGCAGGAGTAGGCAGCATTTATAACTTTAATGTAAATGGTGTTTACTTGGATAGAAATATTAATTTTAATAAGGATAACTCTGGCGTTAATTTCTTTGATGGAGGGAAGGTCTATAAAAAAGCTGGAGGGGGAGTCCATATTAATAAAGGAAATAATGGGCTGGATCCCAGAGTTGAAAATGCAGACGGGTCTCAATCATGGGTAATATTCCATGGAGGAAATTACAGTCCTTTTAAAAATTTAAGAAATGGGGTTGTTTTAGAAGATGTTTCAGAATCAGGTATTTACAGACAGGATCTTCCAACATCCGAATTTAATTATACCACTACTTTAAACCTAAACTCTTCTGATGGCAGGCAGCAGCTTACTATTGATAGAAGTGGAAAAGGAATGAAATTCCGCGGAACTCCTACAGGTTCAGGAAATGCGAGCTGGTCAGATTGGAGAGAAGTTTATCATTCAGGGAATTTTAATCCTGCAAATTATATAACACAGTTTACTTTAAATAACCAGTTAGGTAATTATGCTGCATTGAATGGTGTTCAGACTTTTACAAATACCAATACTTTTCAGCGGAGTCCTGTTATTCCACCAGGAACTTTAGGGACTCATGCTGTAAATGTAAACCAGCTCAATACAAAAGCTAATGGTCAGGAAAATGCTACGGCAGTTGGTTTCTCGTCTGGAAATGTACCGACTTCAGATGGGAATTCGTTTCCGTATATGTATCATAATTCAGGGTTATATGTAGCGTTGGCAACACAGTCTTATCTGCAAACCAATTTTTTAAGTACTCCGAATGGTACGTCTGTTATTATTTCAGGTTCAAATCTAAATAATTACCTTAAAACAGGTTTTTACAGAGGTTCTGGATTAACTAATGCACCTTTTAATAATACCGGTTGGTGGTATGTAACCGTTGAAACTCATGACGGTACCTGGGTTACACAAAAGGCCACTTCATTTGGTTCAGGTAACACTTCCAATATAACTTACCAAAGGACTATGGCTGGGGGTAACTGGTCAGGCTGGGCACAAGTTTGGACTGCTCAGGATTTTACCGCAACAAGTATTCAGCAATGGAATTATATGGCGCAGTACGGGTTACAGCTCAACTCGGACTTTTCGGTCAATACAGGATCAGCTTTAGCCATTGGAGATGGTCATTTTGGAGCTGAATCAGGTGTGATCGACTTTAAATGGCGTGCCCTTGTAGCAGCAAAAAGAAAAGAATATTACTGTTATGGTTCAGAGCATGATGGATGGTCTGGTCTCAACTACCATGGGGAGAGTAAACTCTTTGGAATGGGAAGGGAATCTAATAAGAATGATAAGTTAACCGTAGAAGGCTCCGTAAAAGCCAGTAAAAACTTTAAGTCAGAGGAGGAAAACCCAGATACAATGTTTATTCCTAATGGGAGAACAGCTACTCTTAAAGATGAAATTGTTAATGATCAATCTGATCCTGATAATTATGCCGTTAGATTAGATCCACACGAATATGAGTTCTCTTCTCCTGGAGATCTTAGCATAGACGATAGAAACAGACTTATCCATATTATTGGAGAGCAGATTAAGATGGTGGTGAATTTCAAAGAAATCTATCCAAAACAGCAGATCGTTATTTATAATTTTGACTATAATGGAGGTACGATGGGAGTTGATATATATGGCAAAAGAGTATACAATATTAGCGCGGGCTGTTCTCTTAGATTGTATGTGACAAAATCACGAAGAGTGATTGCAGAACAAGAACAGAAATCTAAGTTTATTTGGTAAGAAAATAGAACAGTTGTTCTACGGAATATAGAAATTAAAAACATCTCACAATAATTTAAGATAGAACCCACAGTTAGAGGATGAAAGTCTTCTGATTGTGGGTTTTATTCATTTTTCAGTTTTGCACCGTATCTAATATAAACAAAAGTCTTGCTAGCTTTAATTTTTAGAGAGAGTTGATATTAAAATCGATAACCAATACTCAATCCAAGCTTTATCACCTGGTCATGATCTGTTTTGTCTGCGTTGAACAAAAGTCTTCCATAGCCTGCGTTGGCTTCAAAAACAAATCCTTTCTTGGTAACCAGTTTATAACCCAGACCCGCACCTAATGCGAGATCATAAACATCTTTACCTTCAGTGAATGTCACGTTGTCTGGTGCGTATATTTTTTTTCCATCAATAGAAGTGAACATTCCAAATCCTTCGACAAAAAAACCGGAAGCATATTTTTTTCCAAAATAATATCGGTAATAAGGGGAGATGAAGTAATTCATATCATCCTCTTTTGTATTATCATATATAACAAATGCAGAGATTCCCAATGATGAGTGTTTGTTGAGGTGTCGCTCGAAACCTGCTTCCACAGCACCGGATAATGGTGAGATAAGATTCAGTTTAATTTCATTTTTTTTCTCATACGGATCTCCATTGTTTTTGTTGTTTTGAGCCTTGACAGAATAAAAAGCAAACAAAATGATGAGCAATAAAAAAGTTTTTTTCATAAAAAATTAATTTGAATTATTTAACGGCAAAACTCAAATAATTCAAATTAGAAAGGGTTTCAAAAGCTTAAAAATGGAGAAAATGGTACTTATTTGATGGTGTTTTTATATTCATTGGGTGTCTGGCCCGTAACTTTTTTAAAGGCTTTATAGAAAGTCGTTTTTGAAGTAAACCCAGATTCTAAGCCCATCGTCAGCAATGTATAGTTTTCATATTCCGAATCTGATATCATTTCCTTGACAGCTTCCACTCGATATTGATTGATATAATGAGCAAAGTTGTCTCCTGTGATCGTGTTTACAATTTGTGAAACATATCCCGCACTTATGCCCAGCTTTTCAGCAACTTTTTCTCTGTTTAATGTACTGTCTGTATAAATGTGATCATCTTTGCAGAGCAGCTCTAGTTTTTGAAAATAAAGATTATCAGCCGTTATAGATTCTTTGTATGTTTCTGCAGTGCTATTTTCTTGCGTTATACTGTTTTCTGCAACTTGCAGATTGGGATGTATAATAGCCAAATCGTTGTTTAGAAAATGGTACACAGCATCTTTGTTTTTTGCAAGCTTGTATTTGTAAATGCCTATGTAGGCTGTCCAGTGCATAATAAATGTTGCCGATAAAGCCAGCCCACTCATGGTAGAGGAAATATCTATTCCAAAAAAGAAGCCAGTCATATACGTAATTAGCCAGGTAGATAATAATAAGTAGAGCGTAGTTAATAAGGTAATTACCCATTTTTTCTCTTGTGGGTCTTTTAAGTGCCTTATCATAAAATAAGAGTAAAAAGGGGGAAACAGGATGATGATAAAGGCAAATAAAAGCTGGATCAGTCTAAGTATATTGATGATGAAAATGCCTGAACCTGTGATTTTATAAATTCCTAAAATATCATTAAGATGGTATATAATAGCAAAAGTAGAGGAATAGACAAACGGAATATAATACAAATAAGTTCTTTGTCTGTTCTTTACGGTATCGTCAATTCGGTTTATTATAAACTGGAAGATGAAGACGGGGAGTAAAAATATCCACTCAATATAGTCCAGAAAACAAAGCCAAGGATAGGACCTAAATGCCCCTTCAATTTCAAAAACATAATTCAGTAAAACCATGGAAAGTGCAAATAATAAGTAGGCTAAATACTTATTCGAATTACTATTGAATAGGGAAGATTTTAATATAACTACGCCTAAGACTATTCCCTGGAAAATCGCAATATTTAAAAGTGTTGTATAGATCAATTTTATAAAAGTGGTTATAAGGATTTATGGTGGCTAAATGTACCTCTTTCATAAGGATTGATAAAAAGAATTAACTTTTTTAAGAATTAGGAAATGAGCTCGGCTAAAATTATTTGATGTCATTATACAAGCTATCAACTACTTTTTCTAAAATTTCTCCTGTTTCATTAAAGCTGGTGTTTGTCAATATGGATATTCCTATATTTTGTTTAGGGTAAATCACAAACCAATTCTGCATTCCGTATATCCCACCGTGATGTCTGTAGATTAATGTATTATCATTTTCTATGATGTACCAATGATACCCTTCCCAAAAATCAGAACCTTCTTTATATAGTTTTTTATGAGATTCATTGACAATAAGATTGGATGGGTCAAGCTGCAATTTCATATATTTTACTAAATCTGTGGTCGTAGAATGCAATCCTGAAATTCCACCCCATAAAGTTCTGTTGAAGTTGGGCATGAGCTCATTTTTATCATTATAGCCTTTTACCAATCTTTCTCTGTCATTTTCATTAAGGGTAAACTTAGTTTGGTTCATTGCATTGGGTTTCAAAATAAATTCAATGACCAATTCCTCAAAAGATTTTTGATACACTTTTTCAAGGATATAGGCGGTCAGCTCCGGAGCCGTGTTGGAATAGGAATAGATTTCTCCGGGTTTCGTTTCAATTTTGATGAGTTTCAATCCTTCAAAAAAAGCCTTTTTATTTTCGCTTTTTATAGGGAAATTAGGAAATCCACTGGTATGGGTGATGAGGTGTTTGATTTTGATAGGTTCACCTTTAAATTCTAAATTGGGATAAGGTTCGTTAAGGTAGATTCTAATATCATCCTCTAAATTGAGTTTTTTATCAAGTACGGCTTTAGCAGCTACATAACCTGTAAAGGTTTTAGTTACAGAAGCTAATTCATAAAGGGTAGAATCGTTGGGTTGGTTTCCCTTTCCAATCGTTAATTCTCCAAAATGTTTGATGGTGGATTTTCCATCTTTAAGCACTGCAATGGAAACAGAATGAAATCTTTTGTCCTCTAATAGCTTTAGCGCATTTTTTGTAATCGCATGTTCAACGTTTTGTGTATTGCTTGGATGAACACTTTTACACCCAACTAAGGCAAAAAATAAAATAAGGGTTACATATTTCATGGTCAAAATTTTAATTTGATATTCATAATCTGATGCAAATATGCTGTAGAGAACCCTGAAAAAAGTCCGTATAAAAAAAGTCGGACTCATTTCAATGAATAAAATGAGTCCGATTATTTACAATCTAAAGTCCGATTATTTACAATTTGTTAATTATCAGCTGTTTCTGAATGCTGTTGGTGTTTGATTCGTATATTTTTTAAATGAAGTATGAAAAGAAGATTTTGAATTAAAACCCACTTCATATAAAATTTCCAGCACTGTATATTCTTTTTTCGTGGGATCTTTCAGAATGGTCATTGCTTTTTTAATGCGGTATTCATTCACGAAATCAAAAAAGTGCTGATTGATATGATGATTAATCAAAACAGACAACTCACGAACCGGAATATTCACCTGATCCGCCAATTCCTGAATTGTTAGGGAAGGATTTAAGAAGGGTTCTTTTTCAGCCATGAAATTTTTAAGCTGTTCGATCTGTAAACTTTTTGTTTCGTCGGTTGTATTTTCAGTTTCAAAAGTCTCAGCAAAATCTTTTGTCGGTTGTAAGGTAGAATCAATTCTGCGAAAAAGCTCAGGATAATGTAATGCCTTTAAGATAAACCAGCAGGCAGCCAATAAAAACACCGTTCCCGCAACAATATTCAGCCATATAAATAGATCTTTATGTTGCGTGTATCTTACGATGTTTTTTAAAATAATACATACATGGATGACTAAGAAAATCATGGTAAGCTGAGACAGCCATTTGTATAGCAAAGTGTTGGGATTCGTGTAGTTTTCAAGATAAATCTTCTTGTATTTTTTAAGGACGAGGAATACTCCAACGATATAAAAGAAAAACTGCAGCTCCCCAATGAGTTGATAAGCCAACATTTCAGGAGAGTTCCACATCGTTGTAAAGAAATCTTCTTTAGTAGCACCTTCTGCCAGATAAAGTCTTGGAACTAAAATTAAATTGACAACAATGAAAGGGATAAGATGCAGTAAATGCTTTCTTTTTAAGGTGAAATCAGAATAACACACGGCATTTACATACAGATAGAAAAGCGGCATTACCAATAAGTAAGCAGATATTTTGAAAGCTTTCAGATTATAACTATCCACAAAAAGGTGCATAAAAAGTCCGCTGATATCAATGGCATTAATGATAAGGAACGTGGCAAATAATCTGTTTTCCAGTTTTCTTTCTGTTTTTACCGTTAACAAAAATACGGCAAGCAGCAACGATATAAAAACGGCCATCGCAGCAATAACTTCCAGAAAACTTAATTTATCCATTGAATCTTTTTGTAAAAATAAGATATAAGTAATAAAGAAAAATGGCTGTCAATAATCATTTTTCAAATATTGTGCTATGGTGTGGAAAGTCTTCCAACTTTGAGCTGGTGAATAAAATCATTTGCTTTAAATTTGCTTCAAAGTTAGGAGGCTTTGGGGAACATGAGTTAAATTTTATTTTTATAAATGAAAAAAGAAGAGAAAAGTATATTTACAATCATAACAGATTATTTATATCAGTTTAAGGTATTATTTATTATTTTACTCATTGTAAGTTTCTTTCCAAATTTAGTAAAGAAAATATACGAGAGTTATTACGAAAAATATATTATAAAAATTTTATTACATTTTGATAAATCCTTTTTATCTGATGTTATTTTAATAGTTATTATAACGTATATAGCATACTGGACGTATATAAAATTAAAAATTAAATTCTATTTAAAGAATACCTATGTGATATATTCTATATTAATAATTGTCTTATATCTCATTATGAGAATATGTTACAAAGATCAGTTATTAGAAACGTTCTTTTTAAAGGATATTAAATATTGTGACTTCTTCGTTATTGTTGGATTTATCCCAATTATTTTGAAGCTTGGAATTTATTTAAAAAATAAAAAGAGTAATATAAAAGATAAGGATCGTTTTTTTTTATCTGATGAACCGATTGAGGAATTAACTGAAGATATTCTAAATAGGAAAAGTATGTCTGCTCAGGTTGTGCGATTAATACAGAAACGTGATCCAGATACTTCTTTATCAATTGGAATTGTAGGTGGATGGGGATATGGAAAAACATCTTTTATGAGTTTTGTTAAAAGTTCTTTTAAAGATGATAGTAAATATATCGTAGTCAATTTTAACAGTTGGTTAAATGTATCAATTAACTCAATAATAATTGACTTTTTTGATACAATTGAAAAAAGTATTAGCAAACATAGTATAGATGTTTCCAAAGAATTTAAAAAATATGGAAATCAAGTACTTTCAATAAACAAAACTCACATAACTGAAAGTATTTTAAATTTGATCAACCTAATACCTGATGATAATCTTTCTGATAGTTTTAAAAAGTTAAATACACTTCTTAATGAAATTGACAAAAAGATAATTGTTTTTTTTGATGATTTGGATAGACTCCAACCAAACGAGGTATTTGAAGTCTTGAAATTAATTAGAAATACAGCATCCTTTGATATATTTAACTATGTTGTTGGTTATGACAAAGAATTCTTAATAAAATCATTAGAATATAATAATATACCTTATCCTGAAAAATATTGTGAAAAAATATTTATAAAAGAGTTTTACTTACTCCCTATAACACAATCTATTATAAATGAATATATAAAAAATAAACTTTCAGATTTCTTGCCTGAAAAGAAACATGAGATAGAAGGAATATTTAATAATGTTAATGTTTTAACGATATTGGATGAGGAAATAAACATTTTTAAATCAATAAATAATATAAGAGATGCAAAAAGATTTATTTATGAATTTATAATAGGTGTTGAGCAGGTTATTTATGATGTAAAATTTGAAGATTTTCTGTTTATTAAACTATTAAAGTTTTCCTATTATGATGTGTATTCGTTATTGTTTAATAAACAAAAATATCTCGAAAACAATGAAAATGCTTTTAGTGGTGAAATGCAATACATTCATTATAGGTTAAAAATAGATAAGGAGAGCAAAAGGAACTCACTTAGAGATACTTTTGAAAATTCATATTTATATTTTGATTTAATATCATTAAATATCTATAATGAATCACAACTTAAAAACATAGTTAGTATCTGCAATCAAATTTTTAAATTACATAATAATTTAAACGTTAGTTCTTTGTCCATAATATATGGAGATAATTATTTTAAATATTTTGAAGATGAAATTTCAGAAATAAATTATAAAGCATCAGATTTTGAAAACTTTATAAAAAGTAATTTTATTGAACAGAAGAAAATCATTGATAATCTAGAAATCGAAGATAAATTAAATAGTCTCATTCTATTTTTATATAAAATAAATGTTTATAATGATATTATTTCAAAATCTCAATATGAAAATTTTGTCAGAATTTTGTTTTATATTGGAAGTTTAAATTCAGATAAGACTGATACTCAATATCGAGGTATAGATTTTGACATACTAAGAAATTCAATAAATAATTATGAAAATTTAATTGTTGAAAGATTCGGCTATAACAATATTAGTGAATTAAACCAATTTATTAAAAGTATTCTTTATCAAGAGAAAGAAAGCTATTATTTTGAAATAGACTTCATTAAATATTTATATACAGAATCTACTCAATATAATACTCGATATAATAATATTTTGTTAAATAAAGAAGAAGTAATACAGTATTTGTTTTTTTGTTTTGATAAAGAAGTTCCAAAAATTTTTGGAATTGACAATAGATTTTTTAATTGTTATAACCTTTGCTTATTACCCGAATATATTGAAAATGAATCTGGTAGATTAATTAAATCATTAACAGTACTTGAACGAAATAAGGAAAAAATGCTCTATGATATTATTCCTAAGTATTTAGATGAATTTCTGTTAAAATGTGTTATTTTAGAAGAGGATGAACATTATGTGGGAGAATATACCGGGAAAGTAGGATTGCCAAATAAAGACCCTCTAAAATTGTTTCAAACATATTCAAATTTTATACAATATTTAGAATCTGATAAATTAATTCAGAGTATAAATAATGAATCAGAATTTATAACAGAATTTATAGTGTTTGCAAAAGAAGTTGATTCTAAAAAAAAATTCATTGATTTTAATTTCACTTATGCGCCTGCAGTTGAAAAAATTCTAAAAGCACTAAGAGACGAAGAATAAATCAAATCATAATGAAGAACTTTATGTTTTTACAGTTGAAAGAAACTATATTACATAAATACAGTTAAATTGAAGATAAATCAATATCTTAGTTTTCCAATTGTATCTGATTACTGATAATAATTTTTAATTCTTTTTTACAAAATCAAACTCATTAAGTATTTGATTAAGTTTTGCTGCGCAAAGTCTCTCGACTTTGAGCTAGTAAATAAAATCATTTTTTTTTTATGTTTACTCCAAAGCCAGGAGACTTCGGAGAGCTAGGTATAAATAATAAAGAAAAATGGCTGTCAATAATCATTTTTCAAATATTGTATTTCATCATCAACAGTCCTTCATATTTTACTAATCTGTTCTTTCGTAATCCAATGTTTCAGTGGGTTGAGAATGTTTTTGTTTTATTATTTTCAATAAAAGTGGTTTATTTTTCGTATATTTATAAAAATGTCTATTAGTACTTTATAAAATAAGTTGTAAACATTAGTAATTTTTAAATAAAATAAAATGAAAAGTGTTTATGTAAGCGAAAGCGACGGACATAGAATTGGTGAAACTCCAATGAAATCAATAAGTATAGCGTACTTAATTTTAGTACATCGCTTACCGAATCAATTTAAGAAGCTTTTTAAAGCCATCTACGATTCTACTAATTTCTACCTTATTCATATTGACAAAAAAGCCAATCAGGAAATTGGTAAAGATGTAAAGGATTTTTTAGAACAATATCCGAACGTACATATCCTAAACAGTGAAAATGTTATTTGGGGAGGATATAGTATGGTTCAGGCTGAGTTGGATGGTATAAAATACCTGTTGAGCATGGATGCAAAATGGGATTATTTTATAAACCTAAGCGGGCAGGATTATCCGTTAAAATCACAAAAAATCATCAAAGAGTTTTTATCGAAAAATAATGGGAACAGTTATATTAAAATTGACAATCAGGAAAAGATAAGACCTGAAACGATGAATAGAATTGAGAATTATTTTGAAGAATTGGAAGATCGTATTTCTGAAAAAACTCATAAAAGAGGTTTTATGAAAGATGTCATCCCTTATATCGGTGGGCAATGGATGATTTTGACGAGAGATTGCTGTGAATTTATCAATAGCAATGTTGAGGTTAAAAAATTTGAAGATTATTATTTAAATACCTTAATTGCAGATGAATCTTTCTTTCAAACCGTTTTAATGAATACTTCATTTAGAGGTACTTTAGTCAATGATGACAAAAGAGCAATTATCTGGATTCCTGACGGAGACATCAAATTACGTCCTAAAACATTCACCAAAACAGATATCAACTTTCTTCAAACAGGAAATCATCTTTTTGCCCGGAAGTTTGATGATAATGTTGACAATAAAATAATTGATTATATTAAGATTAAATATGATGAGCCTTTTAAAACATTAGTAAAAATAACCAATGTGAAAAATATTGAGAAAAATTTTAATCATCTAAACTAAAAAGATTATTAAAATTGTAATAATTAACCTTTATCAGATTTGATAGAGGTTTTTTTATTGCTTTAAAAAACAGGGAAGTCTCTCGACAGAATATCGATAATCATCTTTACAAGCTACCTTTAATCTTTTGTATAAGCGTTCTCTGTATAAAACAAATGCCAGTCGGCATCAATAAATTTTAAGTTATAGTTAAAACTTCGACTATGATAAGATTAAAAAAATGGTCTCTCTATTTGTTCCTTCTCAGAATAGCTGAAAAAGTTTTTCCGGTCGCCTTTTACAATAGAAGCTTGAGAAACAGATGACAATGTTTTTGCTTTCCTGCATTGTTAAAGATGTTTCTTCATATATATACGATGTTATCTGTATCATTTTGAGATAGCTTCTTCAAATTCTCAACGGAACTTTGGGCAAAAACCTGAATAAAAAGGAATGAATAAATATATATCATATAAATTATAAAGTTATTTCTAACAATAGTGAATCAAAAAAAATACACTGCATAAAATAGTAATACGGTAAATTGTAAATTTTAATTAATTTAATTAAAATACATCATAATTTAATAATTGTTAATTATATATCAATATTTAATGAAATAAAATTCAAAAACGATAATTTAATATTTAATTATAAGATGAAAAATAATTTTATAATATTTAATAAAAAATTATTAATTTAGCCTTAATTCAGTAAAACACATAATGAAAGTTAAGTGTTGTAAACAGAACGGTAAGATAAGAGCCCTATTGGTGTTTTTATTTATCATTTGTCATACTTTGATAGCAGCTCAAACTTCAATCCCTGAAATAGACAAAAGAAACGATGAAGCAAAAGCTCTGTTTGATGAAAGGAAACATGACGAGTCTCTTAAATTATCTAAAGAAATTCTTGAAGAAGCTAAGCAAATTGGCTATTCTAAGGGAATAGCGGCTGCCGCCATAAGAATTGCTATAGTATATGGGATGAAAAGAGAGCCTAACAACAGTTTGCCATATACTCTTATGGCTCAGCAGGCAGCGAATGAGATAGGGGATTATAGTTTGAAAACAAAGATTGATCATGTCCTGGGAGGTAACTATGCAGGGATGGAAATGATTGATGAAGCTGTAAAAACCTTTAGAAGAATGGTTTCGGATGCAAAAAAGATTCCGGATCCTGAAAAAAGCTTTCTACAAGAAAATGTAGCGTATCATAATTTAGCTGCGACCTATCAGGTCGGGAAAAAAATGCCAGATTCGGCTTATTATTATTATACAAAAGTATATAATGCCTTCAAAGATAAACCCAATATTGATCCAAAAGTAAATGAGATTTTACTGCGTGCTTCAATATACATTGATGAAATAAATAAGAAAAAAAAAGATTCTGTCCCAGCGTATTCAACAACAATACAGAAAGTCTTATCGCGAAGTAATGACTCCAGCGCCGTTTATGCCTATCAAAGTTTAGCCAATGCTTCCTTCTACCAAGGGAAGTATGAAGATGCCAGGAGATATAACGAGATTTACATCAAGTGGGCCAAAAAACACAAATACTTAATGGGTTTGAATACGGCTTATGACCTGAGATACAGAATTTCAGAAAAGCTTAATGATCTGGCTAAATCCCAGAAAGAATTGAAGGAATATGTATTACTAAAAGATACAATTACTGATATTGATAAAAAGAATATTCAGACATCTCTTAAAAATATCATCAAAACTAAAGACGAAAATATTAAGTCCGAAACCCACACAAAAAACACTTTATTTTTCTGGATAGCTTTAATCATAGCATTATTTATTGGAAGTCTGTTTTTCTTTAAAAATTTTATTAAGAAAAAACACAAAGAAAAAACAATCGTTATCTCCAAAAAAGAATCGGAAATTACTGTACTTCAATCCAAAATCAATACGGCTTTTGAAGAAGTAGCCATGCTGGCGAAAACAAATTCTCCTAATTTTTTCATACGGTTTCAGGAAGTGTACCCGGAGTTTACCAAAAAACTCCAGGAGATCAGTCCAGGGCTAAGAACCTCTGAACTCACTTTGTGTGCTTATACTTTTTTAGGCTTCAACACCAAAGATATTGCCGACTATACTTTCAAATCAGTCAACACAGTCAGAAACAGAAAATACAATCTCAGGAAAAAAATGAACATTCCTACCGAAGAAAATATGGGAATGTGGTTCAGAAAATTAATGAAAGAGGATGCCTTATAACATAATTCACCTTTATTTTCAATGATTTCTATCAAAACACTATCTCTTCTTTTTCAGGAAGAATAGGCTGCATCAAGAATATCTCAACCCAATTTTTAACTGCATCATCAGGTGTGAGCATACGTCCAACTTCTGCCAATGTCAATACATTTGTAGTTGCCAGATGGGTATACCGCCAATTTTGTGAGTGTGCAAAATCTCATAACAACTGCTGCAGCAAAAACTTTAAGCAGCCAACTCAAAGGGACCATCACAAGAGTTTTTATAAGAATGTAAATTGACTCATAGCCTGTGCGAATATTAGCACAGGCTAATTACTAATGCCCTAAACTTATATTACATGTACCAGTATTTTTTAAGATTTACCACACTATGTATTGCCGGTTACTCCTTTAAATCTGATACCATAATAGAACCTGGAATATCATCTCCGAAAGAAAAAAAACGAATAAGGTTTAAAACGTTAATAAATATAAATTTTACACAGAATAAAATTCATCATTCTGATTTTCAATAATTTAAAACTAAATGGTACACAGATGGTATCCCCTTTTTTTGTAGTTTAAAAGTGATTTATTGTTCATTTGTACTGTTTTCCAATCCTGAGTAGGGTTTAGAAAATACAAACACAATGATGAAAAAAACTGAAAGAAAAAAAACAACTATTAGGGGAGAAGCAGGTATATCGAAAAATAAAAATAAAGATATATCTGCTGTTTTTAAAAACCCTTTTTTCACTCCCTTTTTAAAACCAAGGGCTTTTATTGATATATCATCAAAAGCTAAAGCATGCAGGTTGATTTTTCTTATACTCAAAAACACATCTATTATACGGCCGCCGCCCTGAGTTTTTTCTAACCTTTCATTTAACACATATAAGAATTTAAATTTAAAATACAATGAATAAAAAATTATACCTTCCACTCTTCACACTAGTATTTGGTGTGTCTGTATGTGGACAAGTTGGTATCAATACTCCAACTCCCAAAGCAACTCTTGACGTAATGGGAGATGCTGCCAATACGTCAAAACTGGATGGGGTTATTGCACCAAGATTAACAGGAGATCAGCTCACTGCAAAAACCTATACCACGGCTCAAACGGGGGCTATTGTATATATTACTGCCGCTGCTGCTTCACCTGCAGGGCAAACCCTTAATGTTACCACAGTCGGATACTATTATTTTGATGGAAGTCTATGGAAAGTCATAGGCAGTGGAGCAAGTACATTAACCGCCGATAATATTACGACAAAGATCGACAGTAATACCATCAAAGGGCTCTTCTTCTACATGCCCAGTATTGCTTTAGATCTTACCCAGCCTTCTGGGATAGTCAACTTATATGCAAGGTACACCGCTCAGTTCGGTTTGACCGATACCACTACTTCAACAAAAAATCCTGCAGCTCCTGCAGCGATTCCTGTTTTAGCCTCTAATCAGCTCAATTATTACATCACCTATTATGATAAAACGGTGCTGTCCAATGTTCAGGTTTCTGATACAGGCCAGCTGACCTATGATGTGATAGGGTCGGCAACAGATGCTACCTATGTCAATATTGTATTTGTTCAGAAATAATAAAAGACATGAAATATAAATTAAAATATATATACAGTTTGTTCATCATTCTGATAGGAGTGACAGCAAACCTGCTTTATGCCCAGTACCCGGGAGGGGTTTCTTCCGGAACAACACGGGGATACAAAGTAGATTATTATAATGGTACTTTTTCTGCAGAGACCCAGTTTGGAGCGGGTACTTCCAATGCCGTTCCCGGAAATACCGGATATAGCAACAAGATTACCGGAACCGAGTTCAACAATATAGATGGAGATTATTATGGAATGGAGTATACCGGAACCCTGGAAATTACAATATCCGGGAATTATACATTTCAGGCAGCGGCTGATGACAGAGCATGGTTATTTATTGATAATAGTTTAGTCCTGTCAGCTCAAGCCGGTACTAATGCTGCCAATATTGTCAATCTTACAGCAGGTGATCATACGATCAGATTTAAGTATTACGAATTAGGAGGTGATAATTCAGCTTCCTTACAGTTTACAGCAGTACCCGCAGGGGCAACAGGCTTTACATTACCAGCGGATGTAGACGGCCGTTTTGTGCGGTCAGACAATAGCAAGATGACGGCATGGTACAAAGCATCTGATCTTTCTGTTACTCCTAATTTTGCCGGACCTGGTTATGATAAGGCAAATATCTGGATCAATAAAGCTCCCGACTATGCAGGGAATGGTAATTTATCCTATTTAGGGGTTGGGAATGCCAGCGCTCAAATCTCTGTTGGGTCTTCGGTTAACTTCAATCCGGGACTCATCTTCGATGGTGATGATGCTTTTGCTGCGGCAAATACACAAAAAGGATTAAGTTATCGCGGAGCTACCAAGAGTATGTTTATGGTAACGGATTATGTCTCGAATGTAGCACAGTCAAATATCTGGTTGTTCTATCATGACAATGGAACAAATAATACCAGCAAGTCCATCGGTTTTTATAAAGGTACTCAACCCAATACACAGCTTGCTGTATGGGGAAGTGGTGCTACTGGTCCGGCTTCGGCATATACAGCTAATGAACCTAAATTACTGGGTGGCTTTGTCGATCAGGTTACCGGTGCTTCTGCACCACAGGGTACCAATCCCCTGCAATTAAATACTAACGGAAGCAATGGGACAGGTGCTAATGTATTTTCAGATGTAACTGCTGGTGGGGGACTTATCGTTCAGGCAATGAATACGGCTTATTTTCCGGAAGCCATTTATTATCCTTTTAAACTTGATGCAACGCAAGAGAAAAAAGTAAATTCTTATCTGGCGGTTAAATACGGGATCACTTTAGCACACGATTATATCAGTACAACAGGTACCACGGTGTTTGGATTGACGCCCAATGCAGGTTATACCAACCGTATTTTTGGGATAGGAAGAGAGCTTACGGCAGAAGGTCTCAACCAGAAACAGAGCCAGAGCCAGATGGCTTCGGCCACAGGTTACGATTTCTTGGTGGCATCCAAAGGTGCAGCTATCACCACAACCAATGCCGCAAACGCAGGCGTACTTACAGAGGGGACCTATTTATTAATGGGAGATAATGGCGGGGCATTAGCCGCACAAACCAACGAGATCCCTGCTTCTTTTTCTTCCGCTTGTACCAGCAACCGTCTGACAAGAGAATGGAAAGTTCAGACTACGAATAACCCTGGGGCAATTACCATACAGGCAGGGAGTCTTACCAGTGGGTCTTTTCGCTTTCCGGGAAATGCAGCAGGTATAAGCCTGTTGATAGATACCGATAACGATGGGGATTTTACCACGGGAACGGTGACTGCCGTTCAGGCTGCTTCTGTTTCCAGTACGGGTGTGGCTACTTTTACAGGGGTCAATCTAAGCAGCGGTAATGTGATTACCATTGCATGGAGTGTAGTGAGCCCCGGTGGTGTGAGCCCCGGATTAAAATTATGTGTAAAAGCAGATGATAATAACCTCGCAACAGGTAATGTTAGTATTTGGCCTGACTTAAGCCCCAGCGGTAATAACCTGTCCCGTTCTGCAAACAGCGCAGTCGTCAAAGTAGACAATAAGTACAATTATAACCCTGCGGTATATTTTGGTAATACTGAATATGAATATATATCTTCCATCAACTCGCTTGGGATGAATGGTATCAACAAGTACGCTGAGTTCTATATCCTGGACGGAAACGGAGGAAATACTTCCTCAGATCAATGGGATGAAATCATCACTTTGGGTGGAGGCAATCACCGTTGGGAAAATAGCGCTGTAGGATTAAATAATGGGTCTTATGGTGTGTATGGTACTGGTACAGCCAGTAGCTCTACAGGTTCAGGCACAAGTCCTACCATGAACAATCTGGGTTTATACAGCAACTCAGCAGATGGAACCAACGCCATTTTCAGAACCAATGGTATCATAAGAGCTACTACTGCTACTTCAGCCAACCTCTCCTTATCTGGTAATTTTAGAATTGGTAGCGATGTGGATGCTAATAGTGCTGATAACAATCCCAACTGGAATACCTTCTATACTCCGGAATTGATTGTGTACAATACCAACTTATCGGTAACACAAATTACCCAGATCAATTCATATTTGGGGATTAAATACAGCATTCCGCTGGCAGATGGTACGTCAACAGACTATCTCGCCAGTGATGGCACCACAAAACCCTGGGCAGCTAATGCCACCTATAAATATGGGGTGTTCGGTATCGGGCGTGACGACTGTTCTGGCCTGAACCAGAAGCAATCCAAAGCCTATATTGATGGAACAGATAATGTAGCCTTTGGCCTTACGTCTATTGCTGCAGCAGGCAATGCTGCCAATGCAGGCAACTTTTTGAACAACAGGCAGTTTGTAATGGTTGCTAATGACAACGGATCGCTTACCGGTAGCAATACTAATTTACCGTCAAGTTATACAGCGCTTTCCTGTAACCCGTACCGTTATACCCGCAACTGGCTGGTAAAAAATACAGGTACAGTTACAAACGCCCTGCAGGTGCAGGTGGGTAACAGCAGCAGCCTGATTGCCAGCAACTGGAGTAATGTGACACTTGCAGTAAACAGCGCAGGCGATAATACCTTTGCAAGCGGAACAACCACCTTGTACCCATCAGCGGGTGTTAATGGCGGTGTTGCTACCTTCAATAATGTAACATTGCCCGATGGTGCCGTATTTACTATATGTTATACCCTTGGTTTCCCTGGGGGCGTAAGTAAACCGGATGCAGCTTCAGGGGTTACTATTGCCGGTGCCAACTATGTAAAAGGCCTGGCTTACAAATTATATGGAACCAGTGGTGGTATAAGAGATTTTAATGCTGCCGCTACTGCACCAGGTACTGGCACAGATACGAATTTAAGCAGTGGATATTACAACAATATTTCAGATGATTTTGAAGGTTTCTTTTCACAAAAAAGAGCTCAGAATTATGTCATTACGTTTTCCGGGAAGGTGCTGGCTCCCCGTACAGGAACCTACCAGTTCCGTACCAGCGCTACTGATGATCAACTGGTGTTAAAAGTAAACAATACGTTGATCTTTAACCAGACTACAGTTACAGCAGGCAATGTGGTTTCACCTACTACACTTACACTAACAGCAGGGCAGTATTACGACATCACCCTGATTTGTGGTGCTGCAGGAGCTCCTAATAATTTTAACCTTCAGTGGGATGGTGCTATAGCAGGTACTTTTGCGGCCATTCCGGATGCCAATTTGTTTGTATCACCGCAGGGTCCTTCAGCATGGTATGCGGCAGACAATAATCTGCTGGCTACAAAGACTGATGGCACTAACCTGGGAGGTACTGTATGGCCTGACCAGAGTGGAAATGGAAATGATGTAACAACTCCTTCAGGAAACAATCCAATCTACTATTCTGCCAATACAAGCTATATACGTAATTACAATCCTTCTTTATATTTTACCGCGGATTATTTCTATAGCGGGGCATACCTTAACGGCTTTGCTTATGGGCAAACGGGTAAATCGATTGTGGCATTGGGTGCAAATAACAATAACGGTACCGAAACAATGTACACTGGTTACGGAAAAGATAATGGTACTGGAACAAACTTCGGCCTAACCCGTCAGGGTGGTGGTAAGCTACTGTTGTTTACCGGCAGTAATAATAATCTTACCGAGAGTACGGCTTTTTATGGTACCTCAACTGTAACAACCAATATCATCAATGCTATCCTTACAAAAGGTTCGGTAGCATCATTGTATGCCGATAATGCCTTAAGGGGAACCACTACGCTAGGTACGGCAATCAATACAAATTTCAATGATAATGATGAATTGGAAGTGGGCAGCGGGCCTGATTATTCAGGAGTCAACTATACACAAAATCTCAATGAAGTATTGTATTATCCATGGGATCTGTCTGTAACAGAACGCCAAAAAGTGAACAGCTACCTGGCGATTAAATGGGGAATAACCTTAGACCAGAGTACAGCAACCAATTACCTGGCAAGTGATGGAACTACAATTTGGAACGCATCTGTCAACACAGCATTTAAGAATGACATTACAGGTATTGGCCGTGATGATTGTGGTAGTTTGAATCAAAAACAGAGTACTGCTACAGATGGAAATGATATTGTAACGATAAGCAAAGGAGCTTTAACAACAACCAATGCTAACAATGTCAGTAATTTCCCAAATAACAAAAACTTTGTGGTATTGGCTAATAATGCTGCTGCCAATAGCTTTACTAATTTCAGTACTGACGTTCCGGTTCTTGGTGCCCCTTGCTACAAACGTTTAAACCGTGAATGGCTGGTGCAGACCACCGGTACACCTGGACCAATTAGCATGGTTGTAGGTAAAAACAGTCTGTTTACCTTCAGTGCAGCAACCTTCAAACCTGCCTTGTTAATTAGTAATACAGCAGGAAGTTATGCGGGAGCAACCATCGTACCGGCTACACGCATCTCTCAGGGGATGGCTTATTTTGACAATGTTACGCTGGCAGCTAATCAATATTTCACATTTGCATTTATAGAGGCGGGACCCGGCGGTGTGACGAATGGCCTTACGACCTGGTTTAATTCAGACTATGGGGTCTTTACCGATGTGGATCAGATTAATAATGCCACAAACGATGGTGATGTTGTAAAACTTTTAAGCAACCTTAAAAATGGGGCGACTTTTTCTAATGTACAAAGTGTAGGTGCTGGTTTTGATCCGATCTATAAAGTAGGTTCATTCAATTATAATAACGGAACTTTATTCGATGGTGTCAATGATGTTATGGCAACACTGGGCAACATCAATTCTACTGATTATCGTACCACGACTACTATGACCAGCATCTTTACCGGAAAAATAGCGGCTCCTACAGGTCAGGTTTTCTGGTTCCATGATAATGGAGGAGCAGGAACCATCAAAACCTCTTTGGAACGTGTGAAAGGATATTGGAGCAGTGATACCACTTTTCCATTGAACAGAACACCTACGCTGACGACTTCTGAAATTTACACCTTTGCCAATACGGTATCAACAGGGTACAGACTATACAGTAACCTTGCGACAGTGGGCTCGGGAGTGGTGTCAGGAGCTAATTCAACGGCTAACGTGAGCGGTAGATTTAGAATAGGAAATGATGCTTTGGGTACCGGCGGTAGTCCTGCCAACTTCTATTTAGGTGAATTTGCAATCTACAGTGATGATAAAGGAAGTTCATCTTCATTAGAAATGCGTAAGATCCATTCTTATATGGCCACCAAATATGGCTTTACCTTAGACAAGACGGCAATGGGAGGACAATATATTGCCAGCAGTGGTACAGCAACTTATAATGATACAAATTACTGGAATCATATTACCGGGATTGGCAGGGATGACTGTAGTGCATTGGAGCAGAAGCAATCGTTCAGCCAGGAAGCATCCGGTGCTTTGGTAAAAATATCCAATGATCCGGTAAATGGTTTGGCGATATCGAATGCAGCGAATACAGCTTCTTTTGCAGCCAATAACTCTTTCTTATTATTTGGTGACAATAACAAATCTCTTACATGGGAAGGGGTAAGCAATATTGTTTATTCTACGAACAACCTCATGAAATTGAACAGGATTTGGAGAGTCAAAGAAACAGGAGCTACTGCCAATCCTATAGGCAACGTATTTTTACAGGTACCTGCCAGTACAAGTACAGCGACAGATAAGCTGCCTGTTCCTAAAAACTCACCGAATGATCCTATCTACCTTATTGTGTCAAATGCGGCATCAGGAGGATCTTTCAACAATCCTACCGTTGTTCCTATGATTCCGAATGGGACAGACTGGACGGTAACGTATGATTTCACAGATGGTGATTACTATACGTTTGCTACTTTGGAGTCTTGTCTTGCCCCAGTCGGTATTACGGACGGATTAACTTCATGGTATAAGGCTACAGATATGGATGCAGTTACCAACGGAGGAGTCATTGCCAATGGAACAACCAATGTTCTCATTGACAATAGCGGCAATGGTAATAATATGGACAGAAATACAGTAGCCTCATCTACTGCGACTGTAAAAGCAGGAACGGCAACTCTGTATAACTACAACAGATATGCTGATCTGGCAGGCAGCGCTGCCTTTGTCAAATCAGGTCTAAATGCTAGCGCTATTTTCAGTTCAAACCAAGGAAGCTTATATACTTCAGGAAATAATGTAAACAGTTTGTTTGGACTGGTTTCAAGTTCAACTTCTTCAGTGGACAGAGTAGGGATTAACGGTACAGGGACATATGCTCAAACCGGATTTTCAAATTATTCAACAGGCTCAGAACCTAGTATCCGCAGTCTTTTGTTTAATACTACCGCTTCAACACCAACAACAAGATTGTTTTCAAGAGAAGATGGAACAAATGGAGCCAGAACAGGAACAATAGAATCCGGCAACCTAACTTCTTTAGCTGTAAAATCTGATTATATCCTAAGCTTTGGGACATTTACTGGCGGTACTGCCCAACCTACCCATAGAATAGCTGAGGCATTTACTTATAACCGGGTTTTAACGGCTGATGAACAAGATAAATTGGATACTTATATGGCCATCAAATATGGAAGAACATTAAGTCACAATTATTACAGTCCTTCTTATGATGGCACGAATGCATCTGCTACAACGATTTATGATATTATTGCCCCTTACAATAAGAGAGTATTTGGGGTGGGTAATGATCTAGGAGGCTGCCTGTCTCAGAATCAGTCTACTTCTTCAAATACGGATAGTATGGTGAAAATAAGTGTTGACGGAGCGGTCTTAGCTGAAAACAGTCAGGATAAAACCAAATGGTTGGAAAACAGAAGCTATGTTGTGATGGGTGATGATGGAGGTACATTACCTTGGGTATCAACGTCAAAACCCAAACTGCTGGCAAGAAATAACTGTGTTCTGAGAACCGAGAGACAATGGAAGGTAACCGCTACGGGTAATAATCCGGATCTGTTCATTACCGTTCCGGGAGATTATAATGGTAATATCAATCCTGGTGCGGCCACAGCTAAACTACCTTCATTGGTTTCAGGTAATAGTGTATATATGATCATCAGTGATAAAGCTGACTTTACAGATCCAACGGCTGTACAGACAGAGATTGTGATGGTGTACAATACGACTTCCAAAGAATGGGAAGCAGCAGGAAACACATTTGCTGCGGGGGCTACAAGATACATCACGTTTATCCAAAGACCTGCCGTGTGTGGTAAGCAATCGATTATCACCAATCGTGCAACAAGTACACAACAACTCAAACACTAATACATTGTATAAGATTCTAATTTTAGTTTAATAGAGTATCCTTTTTGGGGCTATCGTGAAAAATAGCCCCGAAATGATACTTGTAATGTAAAAGGCAATAAAAGAAGAATCGTATAAAATTGACCGTTAAAATATACTTCAATGATACAATACTGTAATCTGATAGGAAAGACAAGAGAAGAAATTTTAGACTTGCTGAAAAACAGAGAGTTTAATGATCGTTATTCAGACGAATGGATTGTCTGTCTGGGTAGAAATTATCTGGGAAGGAAGAGATTTTTATATCTGTTTTTTGAAAATAATATAATTAAAGGATACTGTACCGTAACTAAAAACTTGTGGAACAAATAAAAACGCAAAATATGATTGATTTTAAAGATATACATATAGGAAATCTCATTGAAATCAAATGGAAAGAAAAAGAAATGGCGATAGAAAGGACCTGTAATTTTTTCAAATGCTCAGAAGAGGAAGTAGACAAGATGTTTCTTCATGCTTCTATCAATACTGAAACATTATTAAAGTGGAGTAAGCTTCTGGAATATGATTTTTTCAGGATATACAGTGGGCATCTTATTTTATATTCCCCAGCTGCATCTTCAAATCCTCTTAAAGAAAAAAAGCCATCACTTGTACCAGAATTCAGGAAAAATATTTATAACAAAGAAATCATAGATTTTATTCTGGAGCTCATTGTAAATGATAAAAAAACGAAACAGCAGGTTATTGATGAATATAATATTCCTAAAACAACTCTTTACAAATGGCTCAGTAAATATAAAAACAAACAATAATCCTAAAAACAAACTATGAAAAATACACCTAATTATTCCAAAATCTATAAAGATCTTATCTTGACCAAATACCCCGAAAAGTGGAGCACCTGTGAGAAATTCCTCACCAAAGATCCTCTTTCGGTATTGGATGTAATCAAAATTAACAATATTCTTTTCAGCAATAAATCCAATAAAGTAGTATTAGATTTTAATCAGAGGCACAAATCTTATACCCGGACTACCGTATTCGAGATCCTGGATTTTCAGAAAAAAAACAGACTTAATAATACTCAGCTGGCAAAACATTTTAAAATGAGCAGGAATACAATTGCAAAATGGAGAAAAATATTCTTTGCAGAATTTTAAATACTGATCAATGATAAAATTCTCAATTCTCATAGCCAATTACAATAATGGCAAATATTTTAAAGACTGCCATGCATCATTAATCAGTCAGACCTACCAAAACTGGGAAGCTATTATCATTGATGATGGATCTACTGATGATTCTTTTGAGGTGATCAGCAATCTTATTAAAGAAGATTCTCGTTTTAAAATATACCAGAATATCACAAACAGAGGGTGTGGATTTACAAAAAGAAGGTGTATGGAATATGCAACCGGTAATATTTGTGGATATGTGGACCCTGATGATGCCCTTTCTACGGATGCTATAGAATGCTCTGTCAATGCATTTAAAGACCATCCTGAAATTGTTGCAACATACTCTCAAATGATGTTTTGTAATCAAGATTTAGTTTCACAAAATATTTTTAATAAAACCAAGCAAATATATAACGAACGTTTATTTTTTAATTGTCCCGTTCAGTTTACCCATCTTTTTACCTTTAAAAGAGAAATCTATTTAAAAACAACAGGAATTAATCCATTACATAAAAATGCCGTTGATCAGGATCTTTATTTAAAAATTCTGGAATTTGGAAAAGCCCTTTTTATAAAAAAAAGTTTATATAAGTACAGGATACATCCGAACGGAATTTCTCAATATAATTCTAAAGACATTGCAAAGGCCTCATTTGCCCAGATTATTCTGGAAACGATGCATAGAAGGGGAGTGAAAAAAATCAATGGTAAGATAGTTCCTGAAACTTTCGATCAACCCAACGAAATATTTGACCTTTTGGAATATCAGAATAGTTTTTTTTACAGATTGAAAACAAAAATCATAATCTTTTTTCAGTATGATTTTTGGTCAATTTTTCATCTCTAAATTTCATATTGTACTGAATCATTTATGGTGACAATATACTTTAATATACCAATGTAATTCTAGTATTGCTTTGATGCAAAACAGGCAAGGTTTAATTCAAACAAAGGTCTTTATCGTAATTTCATACCTATCAGTTGCTGGTACATTAAAGTATATTATTGTCTTAATTTGTTAGGAAAAAAATTAAAGTCAGGAGATTTCGGAAATTTAATCAAAAAAAATCCCAACTTTCGTCAGGATTTGATTTTGCATCGATATATGTACCGTAAACTTCGTAGATGAATAAGAAATGCCCTTTTTTTAGGGGCATTATATTATTGAGCTTTTACCTGCTCTATCTTTATGAATATTTTAGAAAGGTTAGGTTGAGCGCTGCCTGTAGTAGGGGCTCCTACCATAATGGTTGCGGTATAAGCCGTTTTTGAAGAAGGGTTACTGTCTATCCAGGTATATCTTCTGTGTTCAGGTCCACTGGATCCGTCTATAATTCCTAGGTTTCCCCAGTAAGCAGATCCTACTGCCCCTGTGCCCTGAGGAAACCAGCTAGTTGATGAGTCTGCCATACCACCCCATACTCCTGAAGTAATATTGTTTGTGGTTACAGCTGAACCAATATACCCACCATATTCGGTATTATAATTCCAATACAGATTAACGGTAGAACCTGTATTATTATACAATTGTACATTAGGAATTGCAGCAGTTGTACCACTTGTGGTATCAAATATTACTCTGATCGAATATTTACCATCTGAAGTAGCAAGAGGTAAAGTGTACGCTTGCTTCCCGTTGGGATCGGTTGTTAGGGTAGGATATCCCATCACAGCGAGAGATGAAATGTCTGCACGACTGGTATTTCCCACTGTAGCGGTACAGTTTTGTCCTCCTGTTAAGAAAGGAACTGCAGCGCTGGTCAGAGGAAGGGTCATATCATTACCAGTGGTAGGAGTTCCACTCACTGAGAATACCAATTCGCCATCACCAAACTCTAGAGTTCCGGGTCTTAGTTGGAAGGTTAATCCGTTTACTGTAAAAGGAGCTCCTGAATTATATGAACCTCCATTTCCTTGGCTATAAGTAACTCTCAGGTTTCCGCTGAAAGGAGTACCGGCAGCGTAAGTAGAAGGATTTAAGTAAGCTGTAGTACATTGTAATGCGGAAATCGCTGGAGAGACGGCATTGGTTGCTTGTGTAAGTCTTTGCCATACAGCTCCATCAAAATAATAATAGCCCATAGCAGTAACATTAATGCGTTGTCCTGTAGTATCCCCACCAGTAACGTCTGTAATATAAATTAATGCTCCACTCTGATCGCTGTTATAGGTAGCAGTATTTGCTGTAAGCTCAGCTCTTGTAAGCCTCGGAGCCTGTAGTCCGAATGTTTGTGCGTTATCCGTAATCAGTCCTGAAGTATCTCTTTTAGCAGATACATCCACCGTTGTTTTTGGTGAAGTTGTATTGAACCCTACTTGGGCGAATGAGAATCCAGTAATGAGAATTGCACTGAATTGTATAAATTTTGTTTTCATGTTAAGGTGATTTATGTGGTATGTCAAATATAACCTTTTGTTATGAAAAAATAAATAAAAAACCTTTATATTTGAGAAAAGAATAACCAATTCGTGATATTCTATTTAAACATGGGGTTTTGAATGGGTTTGTAATGTTTAATTTTCATTTGAAATATTAGGAGTCTGTTTAAATTTCTAAATTTGATTTTTGTATGTCATTCAAATTTTATCTAAACCACATTCTTTGAGTGTTTTTTTGATTCAAAAGATAATATAATGATTACGTGCTTTTCTGACGCAAAGTTTTCATTTTTGAAACTGTTGATTGCAAGAAAGCAAAGGATACAATCAACTTCGTTGATTCGTGGAAGCGTATATATAAGCATATCTACTCTCCAGCGACAAAGTCTCATCACTTTTTGCCTACTTAAAATAAAGCGGAATTATTTATAAACTTTGCGTTCATCTTTTTAATCAAAAAATAATCAATCTGGTGTATTTGTATAAGAAGTAGAATTAACATTTTCATAAAAAACCTGTTTAAACTTTTACAGGTTTATAATTCTTCAAACACAATGAAATTTATCCAATCTATTATTTAGAACACTTTAGGTCACTTGAGAAAGGCTAGTAGCTTCCTGCATCAATAAGTACACTTTAGAAGAAAATCAAAGATTTTCATGAAACTTAGGTGTACTTGATATTCACAAAGTTGGAAACTTAAAAATAACTAAAGTGTTAAAAATATTTTGTGACTTTTAAATCCGTTGAATCTTCGATTTTTATTTTATATAAAATAGTTTTAAAGTACAATCGGGTACATCCAGGTCTATAATGCCATAATTTGTTCTATATTTAGAAGTATATTAGTATATGTTTTTCTAAAGTCTATAAAATGGACTGTGTTTGTATTTTGCACTTTAAAACATGCCTATCAATATAATATTAAAAAAAAGTTTTCATTTCTGAAACTGTTGATTGCAAGAGAGTAAAAGATAGAATTAACTTTGTTGATTCGTAGAAGCGCATGTATAAGCATACCGCTTCATCAGCGACAAAGTAGCATCACTTTGCCTACTTAAAATAAAGCGGAATTATTTATAAACTTTGCGTTCAACTTTTTAATCAAAAAATAATCAATCTGGTGTATTTGTATAAGAAGTAGAATTAACATTTTTATAATATATAATCGGTATATCCAGGTCTATAATGCCATAATTTTTTCTATATTTAGAAGTATATTAGTATATGTTTTACTAATGTTTAGGAAAATGGCTTGGGTTTGTATTTTGCACTCTAAAGCATGCCTATAAATATGATATAAAAAAAGACAATGCCGATAAACCCACTACCTCCGGATGGAGGCATGTTATATAAAGAAACAGATATGGCTCAGTTTTTCCCTGAGCCCTTAAATGCAATAACTGCTATATTATTTTTAGCCATAGCCATTTTTTGGACCCTTAAAATAAAGGGTAGTTTTAAACAATATCCTTTTTTAACCTACTGCTTGGTTTTATTATATGTTGGTGCTATAGGGGGAACCGTTTACCATTCATTCAGACAATGGCCGGTATTTATCATGATGGATTGGATGCCCATTATGTTATTATGTTTGTCTGCCGGATTTTATTTTGTAGCTCAGAGCATCAGATGGTACTATGCTGTTTTAATGGTTCTTGTATATCTGATATTGATGTTTGGTTTGAGAAATTGGATTTTGGTAGATAACCCTTCTCTCTTTATCAACGTAAATTATGCAATCATGGCTTCATTTGTACTTTTTTCGGTGCTAAGTTATTTAATCTATACCCAATGGAAAGCGGGCAAATGGGTAGGCTTTGCTTTATTGTCGTTTGCTCTCGCACTCACTTTCCGCATCGTTGATAAATGGGAATGGTTTAGTTTCGGAACACACTTTCTATGGCATACTTTTGGGGCGGCAGCCACATTTTGCATGTTTAATTATATCTATCTTACGCGGAATACAATTAGAAAAACATAAGGAGTTTTTATTTTCTTTGGAACCCTAATTCATACATTAAGTCTGCTTCAATGTAACCACAAAAGTCACAAAAGTTTTTATTTTTTTAACACTTTAGGACACTTAAGAAGGTTTAAAATAATACAGCATAAAAGTACACTGAAGAAAAAAATCAAAGATTTTTAAAACTTATTTGAACTTATTGTGCGCCAGGATATCCTCTTAAGCTCACTTAAGTGTTTGAATCTTTTGTGCCTTTTGTGGTTTAATAAAAAAATAAACAGCTTTTTTTATGAAATTCACACTTTAATTCTTTTAAGGTTGAAAGAAAGATGATTTACTTATATTTGCTCTGCAAAGTAAAATTAAATGTTCAAAAAAGTAAGCACTGTATTTATCCTTGGATTTTATACGGTTTTTTGTTCGGCCCAACAGGTTCGACCCTCAAAATCATCTGAAATTTACCGTGAGCTCAAAACACTTAAACAGCTGCCTAAAGTTTTATACCTTGCGGCTCATCCCGATGATGAAAATACGGGATTGCTCTCCTGGCTAATCAACGACCAAAATGTAGAAACGGGCTATTTGTCTTTAACGAGAGGAGATGGTGGTCAGAATCTATTAGGTACAGAACAGGGTGCTGCATTGGGTTTAATCAGAACGCATGAGCTTTTAGAAGCAAGAAAGTTAGACGGGGCCCAGCAGTTTTTTACCCGGGCGATTGATTTCGGGTTCTCTAAAAATACGACCGATACCTTTAAACAATGGGATTCAGATAGCATTACAGCGGATGTGGTTTGGGTAATCCGAAAATTCCGTCCGGATGTTATCATTTGTCGTTTTCCTCCTACTGCTGCGGCAGGGCACGGACAACATGCGGCTTCGGCTGTGGTTGCAGAAAAAGCTTTTAAGCTGGCAGGCGATAAAACGGCTTTCTCCAATCAACTAAAATATGTCAATGTATGGCAGCCAAAACGCGTATTGTGGAATACTTTCCGATTTGGAGGGGTCAATACGACAGCCGAAAATCAACTGAAAGTTACTGTTGGACAATATGATGCGCAATTGGGAATGGGTTATGGAGAATTGGCAGGATTAAGCAGAAGTTTACATAAAAGCCAGGGTGCGGGAACACAGTCTGTAGCAGGCATCAGAACTGAATATTTTGCCCATGTTATTGGTGAACCTGCAAAAGCAACACTTTTTGATGGAGTCGTTAAAACCTGGACCGCAAAAGGAAACGCTGATATTGACCAATCATTAGATAAAATTATTTCCGCTTTCAATTTCAATAATCCTGACCTTAGTTTACCTGCTTTGCTTGCTTTGCGAAAAAAGGTGATGGCGCTACAAGATGCAGACCTGAAAAGGGATAAAATTAAATCTCTTGACAATATCATTATAAGTTGTGCCGGGTTTATGGGCGAGGTGGTTACCAATCAGGCTGAAGCTGTTGCTGGAGATCATTACAATTTCAGATTAAATTTGATTTCGAGAGCTGCAAATCCTGTTGTTTTAGAAGATGTAAAATGGTTAAGTCAATCAGAAAGTTTTAACAGAAAACTATCAAAAGATTCTTTAATTACCATTCAGCATGATATTCAGATTCCTGCAGATGCAGCACTTACAGAACCTTACTGGTTGGCAAAATCTCCCACAAATTCGGCGACTTTCTCTGTTCCAAATGATACTTTAGTAGGTTTGCCGGAGGCAGAATCACCCCTAAATGTTTGGGTTGGTTTAAAAATAGGTTCGGAAAATTTTCAGGTTAAACTTCCTTTATCTTTCAAGAAATTAGACCCGGTGCGTGGTGATGTGGTCGAAGCTTTGCGCATTGTTCCTGCATTGGAACTGAAATTTACACAACCTGTTTATGTAGTCAAAGAAAATGAAGATGTACATTTGAGTTTAAATCTTAAGGTTAATTCTAACAAACAATACAATAACGGTATTCTAAACCTGATGTATAATGGAGAACGATTAGGTGGGACTAATATAAATTCACTCAATGGAAAAGATACTACCATCGATTACGTTATTCCAAAAACGAAGCTTGCCACAATACATTCATCTCGCTTGCAGTTGGATGCCAATTTTGTTGCAGATGGAGTCACTTATAATAAAAAACAAGTATTAATTCAATACCCTCATTTACCCTCTTTACAATATTTTTCGCCTGCAACTGCCATCGTAATGAAAGGTGATATTCAGACGAAGGTTAAAAAAGTGGGGTATATAGAAGGAGCGGGCGATTTTATTCCTGAGTTCCTACGCATTGCAGGTGTTCAGGTAGAGGTACTGAAAGACGAAGATTTTTATGGCAACGTAGATGAATCTGGCGGAAACGGTAGTCAGAACAAGCTATCGCAATATGATGCTATTGTACTTGGTGTTCGTGCCAATAACACAGAGAAAAAATTAGGTCGCTGGATGCCTTTTTTATGGTCTTATGTAAAAGACGGAGGTAATCTGGTGATGCAGTATAACACCAATCAGGATACAACCGTTGACCAATTGGGGATGTACAATTTCAGCATTGCCAATAAGCGGGTTACCGAAGAAAATGCTGCGGTTACATTTTTAAATCCAAATCATAAATTACTGAACTTTCCGAACAAAATTACTGCAGATGATTTTAAGGGTTGGGTACAGGAGCGTGGCGCCTATTTCCCTGCTCAATGGGATGCAGCGTATGAACCGCTTTTTGAAATGCACGATACAGGTGAAGAGCCTCTGCAGGGATCAACTTTATATGCCAAATACGGGAAGGGTAATTTTATTTATACACCGTTGGCATTTTTCAGACAGCTGCCTGCGGGAAATGTTGGGGCGGCACGTTTATTTTTTAACTTTTTATCTGCACAGAAAAACTGATGAACAATAAACTTAAAAATTGGAATACCTGGTACATACTATTAGCAGTTGCATTAGTATTCCAGATCGCATTTTATTATTGGTTTACTAAATTCTGGGCATGAGTAATATAGATTGGACAGTTCTCATTTTTACACTTGTTGCAGTGGTGGTTTACGGCGTATTGATCGGTCGTGGCCAAAAAAGCAACGAATCATACCTGAAAGCAGATAATAAAATGCCTTGGTACATTGTGCTGATAGGTATTATGGCCACGCAGGCAAGTGCCATTACTTTTCTTTCGGCACCGGGCCAGGCGTATACAGACGGTATGCGTTTCGTTCAGTATTACTTTGGTTTGCCTTTGGCGATGATTGTGATCTGTATCACTTTCATTCCGATTTTTCAGCGCTTAAATGTGTACACCGCCTATGAATATCTGGAAAACCGTTTTGATAAGAAAACAAGAGTGCTTACTTCACTGCTTTTTCTTTTTTCCAGAGGCTTATCAACAGGAATCAGCATTTACGCTCCGAGTATCATCTTGTCAAGTGTTTTAAACTGGAATATTTATTTAACCAATGTTTTAACAGGTGGTATTCTGCTGATTTATACTTATGTTGGCGGAGCAAAAGCGATCGCTCACACCCAAAAATTACAGTTTCTCATTATTCTGGGAACCATGGCTTTTGCAGGTTATTTGCTTATTCAAAATATGCCGAATGGAATTGGTTTTAACGATGCGCTTTATCTGGCGGGGAAATCAGGAAAGCTCAATGTAATCACCACGGAATTCGATTGGAAAGATAAATACAATATTTGGAGCGGATTAATTGGTGGTTTTTTTCTGGCACTTTCTTACTTCGGTACAGACCAGAGTCAGGTTGGGAGGTATATTACTGCGAAAGACGATACCAATGCAAAAATGGGCTTGCTGTTGAACGGATTGGTTAAAATTCCGATGCAATTTGCTATTCTCCTGATCGGTGCCTTGCTTTTTGCTTTCTTTTCTCTAAAACCGGCTCCGATTTATTTTAACGAACGCTCTTACCAACATTTAAAGGAAGAAAAACCTGAACAGGCTGCGGTTTTTGAAAAAGAGCATCAGAATTTGCAAATAAAGTTTAATGCAGAATCGAAAGAAATTCTAAAGTTGAAAGAAACTCATTCTCCCCAACTTAACAAAACAATTCAGGATTTTAAAAACACACAAACTCAGGTAAAAGATTTGCACGGAAGGGTAGAAGAAGCAATCAATAATTCAAATTATAATGCGGAGAAAACGGATACGAATTATATTTTTCTGTATTTCGTAAAAAATACCTTGCCTGTAGGAATGATCGGTTTGCTGTTTGCCGTCATTTTTCTGGCCAGCTGGGGTTCAATTTCCGCAGCGTTAAACTCCCTTGCCGCTTGCTCATTAAAAGATGTTCATTTGATATTTAAAAAAGAAATCCCTGATGATGCAACCGAATTGAAGTACAGCCGACTGCACACTTTAGCCTGGGGGATCTTCTCAATCGGTGTAGCCATGTTTGCCACTCAAATGGGCTCTCTTATTGAAGCGGTTAATGTATTAGGTTCTCTTTTCTACGGTCCGATATTGGGGATTTTTCTTGTCGCCTTTTACTATAAAAAAATCGACGGCGCGAATGTATTTATTGCTGCAATATTATCAGAAATCGCGGTTATTGCCGTTTATAAGTTCGATATCGTTTCCTTCCTTTGGCTTAATGTAATCGGGGCAGCGGCAGTCATTATATTTTCTGCAATCGGATTGCTGTTTTGTAAACAGAAAGCAGTAAATTCGTAAGCAAATAATAATAAAAACAAACAAATAAAAATAATATGAAAACTATCATGAAATCTGCGGCTGTACTTGTTGCGACAATGACAATCTCCATGAATGCCTTTGCACAGGACACAAAAAAGCCTGCCAGCCCTCCAGCTACAGCAACGGGGAAAATTAAAGATGCAACCGTTACAATTGCCTATAGCAGTCCTTCTGTGAAAGGGCGTACAATCTGGGGTGGTTTAGAAGCTTATAATAAAGTTTGGCGTGCGGGTGCCAATGAAGCAACTACTTTTGAAACGGATAAAGACATTACCGTTCAGGGTAAAAAACTGCCTGCAGGTAAATATAGCTTTTTCTTAATCCCTAAAGAAAGCGGAACCTGGACTGCGATTTTTAACAAAGAGCCAAAACAATGGGGCGCTTATAAATACGAAGAAGCTAAAGATGCTTTACGTGTTGATGTAAAAACAAAAGCTTTACCAGCAACACAGGAAACGTTAGTTTATAAAGTAAACAATAATGGATTCACAATGGATTGGGATAAAATCTCAGTTCCTGTAGAAATCAAATAAATTTGAATATCAGAAATTAAAATCCCGTATTAACGGGATTTTTTTTGTTTAAAATTTGATTTGAAAATTTTACTTCCCTGTTTCTTTCTCTATTTTATCGATCATTTTTTCAGCATTACCATTGGTTCCGCCAAGACTGATTGCTTTTTTATAATTCTCTAATGCTAAATCATATTGCTTATCTGTAAAATAGGCTTCCCCTAAACTATCGAATAGATTAGCATCTTTAGGAAACTCTTTTGTCGCCAATTTAAATATTGTTATGGATTCATTGATTTTTCTAAGTCTTGATAGTTCATACCCTAACTTATTAAGTTCTCCCGGGTTCTCAAAACTATATTCATTTTTAGATTTTTCTTTGAGTAAATAATAGATCTCTATCCCTTTATTTACATCGTTGAGAGATTCTTTTCTTATTGCTTGATAAATAGATTTTTTAGGAATTTCGTACTCTTTCCACAACATTAAGTTATGTATAATATGCCCTAAATCCCAAACTCTATTGAGGTTATTGGACACTAGAATTATCGTAATATTATTTTTAAAATCGTTTAAAAAGATGGATTCAAATTTATACGAAATTCCATTGTGTCTTTGTAGATCTTCTTTTTCAAAGTATCTGCCAAGCGATCCGCCTTCCTCTTTTGCGTATGGGTTATTCAACAAAGTTTGAAAGGATTTTTTGGATATTAAACGATTAGAATTCAGCGCTTCAGTCCATTTATAGAAATCATTGATATCTACCCAAAGCCAGCCGCTAATAAATTTCAATTCCGGGCATCGGACATTGTCCATATCATAACAGGAGGTTCTGTTTTTAGAGTCAAATGTTGGATCAAATATTGAATTGGTCATTTTCAAAGGGTTAACAATGTTTTTAATGACAAATTGCTGAAAAGACATTCCGGTTACCTTTTCAATAATTCTTCTTTGTAAAAAAACATTGCCATTATCATACCTGTAACTGGTTCCTGGTTCAAAGAGTAGACTATCATTACTTCTCAAAATATTCCATGTCTCCGCATCATTTTCGGGTTTTAATCGTTCGATTGGAGGAATACCACTGGCATAATTAATCAGATGACGTATAGAAACTTTTTCTGCCCATTTTGGTAATCCTAAATTAAATTTAGATACCTTGTCATCAAGGGTAAGAAGACCATGTTCAACCAAAATCATGATGGCAACAGCATTAAATTCCTTTGCAATAGAGCCCATGTTGAATATTGATTTATTGTTTAAAGGAGTTTGTCTCGTTTCATCGGTAAAACCAAATGATTTTTGATAGATAATTTTATTATTTTTAGCAACAAGGACATTTCCATTGAACAAGCCTCTTTCGTAAGATTTTGTCATTAACGAATCAATGTGATTGATTTCTGATTTTTGTTCCGTCGGATTTTGATGGATCTTCTTTGTTTCTTTGGGGTTATTTAACCCCTGGGCAGAAAGCGTATTTGTCAATAAAATAGTTGTTAATAATAAGAAAAACTTGTTCTTCATTGAAATTATATTTTTTAAAAACTTTCAGCAAAGATGCTTTAAAACGCTTCAGTACGCGACCGACTAAAAAAAGTCGAACGCATTTCTTAGAAAAAGAATGGATTAATTTGGGTTTTTTCTGAAATCTGTCGGAGTTGTTCCTGTATGTTTTTTAAAAGAAGTACTAAACGACGATTTGGAATTGAAACCAACCTCATAAAGAATTTCTAAAATAGTCAGTTCTTTTTGCAAAGGATTTTTCAATATTTCTTTAGCTTTTTCGATTCGATATTCATTAATGAAATCAAAAAAATGCTTATTCATATACAGATTAATCAAAGCTGATAAATCTTTGACAGGCATATTTAATTGTTCTGCCAAATCTTGAATCGTTAATGAAGAATCTAAATAAGGTTCATTTTTACTCATAAATTCTTTCAAAGCTATGATTTGCTTATTTTTTTCATCATCAATTATTGGAGAAGATTTTTGTTTCGGAATTAGATCTACGATAGGTTTCAATTGAGAATTAACTCCTCTGAAAAATTCAGGATTATTTAATGCAACAAATAGATACCAACACGTACAAAAGAAAAAAGCAAATCCGTCAAGGGTAACAATCCATTGTCTGAGTTCTCCCAACCCAAAGATAAAAGTAACCAGCCATCTTATAAGGACTATAAAATGTAAGACATAATATAGAATTGTTATTTTGTAAAGCGCATTAAGTATAGATATATCTGGATTCGTATAATTCTCGAGATAGACCGTTTTAGACTTTCTAATCACCAAAAATGAAGCAATAAAATATACTTGAAATAGTACTTCGAAAAGAATATGAAAAAATTGCATGATCGGTGATTCGCTCAAAGCATTGATGAAACTCACTTTCGAAGCTCTGTCTTCATAATAAATCCCATACGCCATATACAAATTGAACGCAATAAACGGAATGGTGTGCCATAAATGTTTCGGTTTTAATCGAAAGTTGGAAAAACAAATGGACAATACATACAGATAAAACGATGCAGGAACCAAATAGTTAATACTCCAACGAAATGCCTCCAGATTGATGAAATTAACAGGGAAATCACGCATCAGAAATTTCAATGCATCTACAGCATTTGTAAAAAGAAAGAAAGCAAGAAGCCAATTTGCAAGTCTGTGCTTGGTTTTTACAGTCAATAAAAACAATGCAAGAAAAAATACAAGAAAAATTCCAATAAAAGCGGTTATTTCTAAAAAGCTGTATTTGTCCATAGTTTTTTTAACATAGGCGCAATTTAATATTTAAATAGGAAAACTTAAAGACGTATAAACGGTTTTATCCTTCTGCTTTACCAAATGTTAAAAATGTTCCGCTCAAATTCTAAAAGTAGTATTGTTGTAAGTGTCAATATTTCATTATTTTATATGATTTTGAAGTAGTTGAAGAGGTAGAAAGGAAAGACAGAATATACAAAAAGAAACGCTGAAAAATCTCCCCAAATTTTACACTTGATCCGAGATCTTAATAAGTAAATAAAAAAGCATCACTTTGATTTAAAGTGATGCTTTTTGGTTTGGTATTTTGTTGACTTTGTTTTTTTTAGGATGAGATTAAATTTTCTCCATTCTTAAAGGATTTGTAAAAATTCTTGTTTTCTAATAAATATCAATCATAAATAAAAATAGTGAAAATTATTTCCGTATAACTTGTTGAACTCTAATGACTCAGGATTTTCAGAATGAATTTTTAATTTAATCAACTAGTGAGATATACCTGAAAAATAAGAATGATAAATTGTTATATTTTATAATCTGCATAAATTTCTTTGTTCACCTCATAACCTTAAATTTTTCTAAAATTTATAATAAAAAGATTTAGGAAAACCTTCTTGTTTATTGAGATTCAGTTCTAATTTTGTTCCGTCTTCAATATAAATTCCTACAGTAAATGCTTCATAGCTTTTAAAGCTGCACCTGGCGGTTCCTTCTAATGTTTTTGCGAACATTGTCTGCTCTTCTCCAAAGCTATCATGCAGGAGGAAAGCAACTTCTTTTTCAGATTTTTGTTGAGTGTTTTGTACAGTCAATATAATTCTATGAGAATCGTTCTCTGTTTTTACTTCTGCCGAAAGTTGCCAGTCATTGCTGGAGGGACTTTCTCCCCATCTGCCTTTCTGCAGATCATCCGGAAACCGTATTTCACCCTGCAGGAGTTTTTTTACTGTTCTTTTAAAGGGGTTTGTGGGCTGATAGGCATAAAATTTTCGGGGCAGTCCGGGGATTTCACTTAAATCCAGTTCCAGTTCAGTCCCGTCATATAAAATGGCAGCGGTTGTAAAATCTTCATAAGCCGTAACTGTAACTGTTGCTTTTCCGTCTTTAAATCTGAGATAGCGCAAAGAGTCATTAAAACTGTTGTGCAGCAGAATAGCCACTCTGCTGTCATCTGGAATTTTTTTCGTAGTATGTGCAACCCGTAAAGTCACTTCATATAGGCCAATAAGAGATAGTGTTTTCTCTTTTACTTCTGCGGAAAGGATGAAACCCTTATTCATAGGCTGCCCGCCCCAGCGTTTTTTTTGAAGGTCATTGGGAACAAGTATCGTACGGTCTTTAATGGTCTGAAGTACAGTTTCTTTAAATGTTCTGTGATCATACAGAATTCTGATTGGGATCTTTTTTACGGTCCAGTCCGTCCTCGGGAGTGAGAATGTCTGCTTGGAGGTTCTTTCATCAAAACTCAGGGATCTTGAGGTTTCTGTTCTGAATTTAAGGTATTCCTGTTCCAATGGGTTGAGCGTAATAGGCTCTTTGGAAATAAAGACGAGGAGGAAATCCTGTAATTCATTGATCTTGTTGTTGATATACTCATCCTGAATAAATGTCCAGACAATGCCATTTCCAGAGATATTTACGGCTACTTTTTCAGTGCTCCTAAGCAGGCCGTTATTGCTTGCGTTGAAATTTTGAATACCATAAGATCCGCTCATGTATAGAAAGTTGACATAATACTGTTTATTGGAATCAGTATTTTTCATTTCCAGATGACATCTGAAAGTCGGGGCTATTTCATTTCTGTATTTTAACTCTATATTTTTCGGATCAATATGGATTTGTCCGGATACTTCATTCGTATTGTCTTTAGTGATCTGTTGTCCCTCAATGCTTTCAAATACAATCTCATAATCGTCCGACGGTATTTTATTCTGAGGATTATCCAGATCAATAACCGCATTCCATTGAGCTATATATTCTATTTCCTTGATAAATTCAAAAACATCCGGCTGATGAAAGAACATGGAGTACCCCTGTTCTTCCGTTTCGTGGGTATGCCGTGTCAAAAAGTATCTATTCTCCCTGTTTCTAATCAAAAATGCAGCATCCTTGGGATTTTCAACCAAATCAATGAAATATAAACCAAAATTTTTGGTTGTTCTTACAAAAATATCTTTCATTTCATCTTTGAGATCTTCACCAAAACCTATCTTTATTTTAGGAAGGGCCATTTGTAAAAATTCTGCATTGAAAATATTTTCTTTGTCTTCTTCATAGAACCCATCAATAATACTGTAGGTATCTCTCACTTCATTTAATCTGTAAACTCTGTCATCTTCCAGTTTTATTAAAGTATTCATAAACTTTAATGAAGGGATGACCCCATCCTGAAGCCCTGCCCCTATAACCCAAGCTACTATATTGTCATTATAATACACTTGTTCTGTTTTTTTATAAGGTACAAGCCCTGAAAATAACCATGTTTTAATGATCTCTTTCTGATGACCATACATTTCAGGAAAGAACTTTCTGTTATCATGGTAATACCTGAGGTGCAGTCTGGTAATGAGATCTGAATACCGGATATTGCCCCCGGTCTGCTTAATGGTCTCCAAAAGCAGGTTGAAAAAATAATTGTGATAACCGTTATTACTGTAGCTCTGCAGAACAATCAGCTTTTGAGCATGTGAAAACTGAATAGGCTGAATATCATATTCTACAGGCTGAATCATGTGAACATCAATAATGATAAAGAAGTGTCCTTCAGAAGTGATAATATACTTCTCAAAGGCCTGCTGGTATCCCTCCTGTACATTTTCCAAGTAAGGAATTATATTTCCTTTTTTATCCTGTCTGGCCTCACCACTGAAAAAAATAACACAGCAGTCTTCTGAATTTAGATGAGGTAATTCTTCAGGTGTCGTTTTATCATTGAGCGAATGTGAAGTAACCATGAAACCGGAAAGATGATTTTTAAGAAAGCTGTCCATCATATCCTGGAATGCAGATACATTTCTGGAAGCCAGATTACTGTTGGTGCTGTACCCGTATATATAGTGAAGCTTAGGTTTTATATCTTCATGTTGTTGGTACCAGTTTTCCGGTATGTCATTACGATCGCTGTTCCATGATGCCTTGAACATAATGAAATCTGAATATACGTTTTGTTCCATAAAAATTACTGCTTTATTAAGTTTTTTATTTGGAAGAAATATTTTTCCTGGGTTATGCTCTTCATCATATCAATTCCGAAATCAGCACCTACATTATCCATAACCATTGCATTGCTGCCTATTGCTGTTTTTACGCCTATTTGTGTCAATTGCCAGGCAAGATTTTTACTGTTGCAGGTATTTAATATGACCATTTCTATCCGGTTCTGAAACTCCAGCCAGTGCTGCCATACTGTAAGATCTATTACTTTTCCATTGATATTGGGAGATCCCTGCGCATCAAATCCTGAATAGTAAATCCATTGTACGCGGTTTCTGTTATCCGGATGCAGAATGAAGGTTTCAATCTCTTTAAACTCCCTGTTTTTGAAAAAACGAACTTCATTGTATAAGCCTATTTCACTGTTAAGCAAATAACTTCTGATAGACCTGGCTTCCCTGTCTAAATTGGTTAACATCTTTTCCGGGTCCGAAAAAATAAATATAAAGAGGGGTTTTTGATGCTGGATGTTCTTTTTATGTAAGTTTTGTAAAGCGGGTAGAACTTCGTAGACGTTCGGATTTATTTTTAATTCTGCGGCTATTTTCTTTAATGCATAATCAGTTTCCTGATCTTGCCATTGGGATTCTCTTGTATTCGTTTTACCGGAAAGTCTCAGCAGGTGCTGTACTCTCAGCGCTTCATCGGAAGCTTTTCCTAAAGGAGCAAAATAGGTTTCCCGGTTACTCATCATTATAAGTTGCTTGTTTTGAATCCAGTTAGGCAGGCTGGTGCTTTCATTGGTGAAGACTGTTTTTACAAATACACTTCTGATGGCTTCTCTTTGACCATCATTGATCAGTTTTTTGACCAGTTCCTCGCAATCTGTGGAATTAGGTTGAGAAACAGTCAAATTTTCAATGACTTCATCCTGCTCAAAGGCAAACAAAGAGTATCCTGTTTTGGTGGTATCCATCCAATAGGGAGTAGCTTTAAGGGCTCCGTCCAGTATTAATGTAAATGACAGAGGATTCATTTCAGAAGCAATGACACTGATATTAGAGTCACTTATCCATGTTTCTTTATAGATTTGAAAATAGCAGTGGCTCTCATGCATTCTGGCATTTTTTGCATGGATATATAGTAATAAATGATCTTTTTCTGTGATCTTATATTTCGCATTTAGAGAGTTTTCCTCTTTTGATGAAATAGGTTTTGTTACCTCGATGATATATTGATTCCATTCTTCGAATGCTTCCAATATCTTTCTTATTTTTGTAATATTGGTATCGCTATCTGCTATTATCAGAGCTATTTTTCTTGATGGAAGTGCACTTTCAAATTTTGAAACCAGTGTTGTCTGCTTTTTTTCAACAGTGATGGCTATAGAATTTTCTTTTCTTTCTACACTTTTTGACAGCAGTGAGTCAGGAATATTGTTATTGGTGATAATATTTCCCAGTGTATGTACATTCTGTAATAGTGAGTGCTTCCATAGGCTAAGTTCTTCACTTTTAAACAGGGAACCGAATATGGTTTTATTTTTATCATGATGATTTACGTAATCTTCTTTTTGTCTGGCCTGTTCAATGGTTTCTAGCAGATTTACAATTTCATTATTTTTTTCATTTTCATTTTTAACTTTATTTTCATGCAGTTCCTTAAGCTGTTTCAGATAATTATTAACCACACTTTTAGGGTTATAATACATTTGAGCCTCCGATTTCTGTATTTCCAGATATTTGGCACCTTCTCTGGTAATAATGTCATTGGGATTATTATGATATTGCTCCACAAACCTGGCGATATCAGCTATGCTGAAAGGTTTACGTAAAGTCCATAGTTTATCATCACTGTTCATCCATTTTAAAAAACGGAATCTGGTATCGGAATCCATCTGGTATACTTCGTAACTTATCTGGGTGCAGAACGGAGCTAGTAAAATATCAGGTATAGCCATTCTGTGGATAAATTTTTTCTCTTCATTCCAGGTATACTCTCCAAAGTTCTGCCACAATTTGGAAAGCAGATCTGGGGTAAGGTAAGCAGGAACTGCGGCATAGGCCGCCAGCATCATATGACCGAAAAAATAATCACTGTAGTACTCTTCTGTAAATTTGGAGTAAAACCATTCCAGCTGAATACGTTCAATAGTACTCAGATCATCTATCGGAAAATTTTCAGGTAAAACTGCCATTTTTATTAAGTTTTGTTTTGATATTTTAATAATGTCCTTGTGATGGTCTGAAACGGATTCATTCCTGCATCAAATATAGAAGCCATTTTAAGCACTTCTTTTTTTAGGTTTTGTGCTGTTTCTTCATGCCATCTGTTCTCCGGAACAGGGTTGAGCCAGAGTATATGGGCACAGTTTTCATTCAATTGTTTAAGGAAGGGCTGCAGCTGCTGCCATCTTATTTTATGTCTTTCGGGAGCTCCGTATCCTCTTGCAAAGCCCACATCGCTGATGACCACTGCGATGCTGAAGTTATAATTGGTCTTTGAAAGCGCCTGTGCGATTTTAATCGGTGATGTCAATTGAAACTCATTAAATACATAATCTGTAGGTGCATTCTGGAAGTAGTAAACCGGTGCGTTTTTATGACCTCCGAAATTCCGGGCGCTTTTTACCAGCCTGCGGCTAAGCTCATGAAATGGCATCATAGAGCCGTTACAGTCTACAAAGAAAATAATGGTATCTTCGCGGTTGCGCAATCCATGCAGGTATTCCGGTTCGGTAAAGATGTTTTCTCTGGCTATTTTTTTTACGGTAGAGTAGATGTCTATTTCACTGGTCAGTTTTCCTTTTTCGTGCCTTCTCAAGTATTGCCATCCTTTGATCATCTCACGCCGGTTGATGGGTAAATATTCATCCTGAAAATTATATAGAGGGATGCAGGTGGTATCCTGCGGGGATTCATCATCTTTAATTAGGCTGTCAAAGCTGATGCTTGGGGTAAAGTAATAATTTTCTTTTTCTTCAATAATCTTTTCTTCATTTTTACTTTCCTGCTGTGAAATGGTGTCTTTTTTTTCTTCTTTTTTTATTTCTGCGGGTTCACTGGCTGCAGGGCTGCTTTCAGAAGGAGGCTGTTGAAGTTCTGATGAATTATTCTTTTCCACAGGTTCTTTTTGAGTTTCCTGCTCTATAGTTTTGAAAAACGCTTCCCATTTGCTCTTTTCCTCAGACCATGTCTTCCTGAAGAGCTGCGTAAATCGATCTTCATCTTTTATATCCTGTAAATACAATATTTTACAGGCTGATAGTAAAGCATCACCCTCATCATCATAACTGATATGTGAATCTAACAGAAGCTGCAAAAAGAGCTTATATTTATCAATCCAGCGTTCGTAGCTCAAATGCTGTTCAAGCTGATGGAAAAACGGCCAGAAAGGTAACTGTCCATCGGGAAATACGTTCATGATTTAGTTGTTTTAAGGTTTTTGGCTGCTTTTATCTTTATGGTTTTGTACAGCGGCATAGGACTTGAGAATCGTCTGAAAATAAAAAGGAAGAGCTCCTAATGATTTACCTTTATCACTATCAATTGTAGCTTCCGTATTTTTTTCATCATTTCCGGGTTCAAAAAAATGTTTCAGATAATCGTGAATAGGTGCGGCAGGTGTATCTATTTTATTCTGTCTGTCATAATCAAAGGCGGTAAGCCAGTCTAATAGTTCGCTGGTGCTTACGCGTTTGTTATCCGCCGGATCATCTTCTCTTTCTTTTTTCAGGGTTTTAAATTTTTCAATGGTAAGTTCAACAAAACTTTTGTCTGATCTTTGTGATCTTACCAGGTCTGGTAAATGGGCCTCTATTATTCTTTTCATCTGTTCATCATCAGGAAATTTAATGTATAAAAATAGACAACGTCTAAGAAAAGCTTCTGGCAATTCACGCTCATCATTACTCGTGATAAATATAACGGGAGGAAATTTTGCCTCTATAATCTCTCCTGTTTCAGATTCAGGAATCTGGAACCGCTGTTCGTCCAGTTCCATTAAAAGATCGTTAGGGAAATCTATGTCTGCCTTATCTATTTCATCAATCAGAAGTATGCTGGGATTTTCTTCAGTAGAGGTAAGAAATGCCATTCCCATAGGTCCGAATTTCCGGTAGTCTGCTGTTTTTTTATCTTTTAATTCACTGAACTGCTGGGATAATTGAGCGTCACGGAGTCTTTCAATATGATCAAAACTGTAGATTCCGTCAATGGCTTTTGATGTAGATTTGATGATCCATTCAAAATAATACTGTTTATAGTCATCCCCATACCATTCATAAGCGATAGCTTTGGATAACTGGGTTTTACCGCTGCCTGGTTCACCTTTTATCAGTATGGGACGCTTAAGAATCTGGGCAAGCCTTACAATTTCTTTGATTTCTGATGAAGGAATATAAGGAGCTATAGGTCTTCCTTTTATTGTATTTTTTTTATTTTTTTTAAATTCCAGGGATGTCAGCTTTCCTTCATTGTATACTTCTTCAAATTTACCTTCAGGAAAATGAGGGATTACTATTGAAGGCTGCAATTTATTATCTATTAGCTGTTCAAAACGGCTGATGCTTCCTTCTACATCAGGATTCGGGTGTGGATATGGTTTGATTTTCATTTTGTTTAGAGTTTATTAAAGAATAGTGTAGAATAGATTTCGTCGTATTTTTTTTGATTGTTTTTATAAATTTTAGAAACAAGCCTTTCAATAAACTTGATGATGTCCAGTTCATCATTTGAGCTGCAGATATCATCATAATTGGCATTGAAGTAGTGGGAAAGTAGTTCACTTTTCAATTCATTATTGGTATGTGTATACCAGAATCTCACATTTGGTTTGTTTATTTTACCTACATTTTTGAACTGAACAAAGCTGGTTTCTTTTTCAGATAAATAATAAAGATGCTTCATATGATCTTTGTCAAAATAATGTTCATCCCCTTCAGATATGGAACTATCATAATTTGAAATAATATTAAAAAATAGAGGAGTAGATTGATTATCTTCTCTTTGAGTCTCAATCTGTTTTATAAGTTCCTGTAAAAAAGAAGAAATAATATGAAATTGATCTGATTTACAGTTGGTAACGATAAAAGCAATAATTAAAGGGTTATGTGATTGTGATGAATTTTCAAAATTTGCTAATTTGATCCTGGCACATATATTTCTGGTTATATTATCATACCGATATTCTGCTTTTTGATCCGATGAAGATGTCCAAGCCATATATTTGTCGATAGCAAAAATTAAATCAGCATCATTATTAACTTTCTGCATGTCAATCTTAAAACTGATGGTGTGACATTTTTTAAGATTTGAATCAATGGCAAGACTTGTTATTTTATAAAATTGTTTTGAAAAAACATACCAACGGATTGATTCTGTCTTTAAACATTTTGAGACCGAGCTTATAAAAAAATAATTTTTATTGTAATTGTCAATATTTAATTTATCAAAATAGTCTCTTTCTCCATTGAAGTTTAGATAATTGACAATACTTCCGGCGAGTGCGTCTGTTGGAATATACTCCTGTTCAGAAAGAGAAAAACAAAATTTAGGAATAGAATTTTCCTTGGTTGCGGCTAAACCATGAATTACTTCACGTGTATAATCTTTACCGATAATCTTATCGAAATCAGCTTTGATTCTTGCAGGAATTAAACTTGCAGGGAAAAATGTGTCAGCTGTATTATATTTCAGAAATTTACATAGTGCTAAAGAGAAAGGGCTTCCCAGTTCTCCGTTTGCAGCATTTAATGCCTGATCCAGAGTAACTTGATCATAGGAACATGGAGCGATGATTTCTCTTGCTGATACCTCTTTATTTTCTCTAATATCTATTTTGCCAATCATAGATTTTCCTGCATAACATGCGTCCACAATGGTCAGTACACTCCTGAAATTATTGGGAATTGTAGTAACTCCGCCTTTTAAAACCTCAAAATTCAGTAGTTGATTTAAGAGTATGGTAGAATCTTCAATGTCTTCTTCATAATCATAAGGAATCAACCTCATATCAGTACCTCCTATCCCATGACCGGAAAAATAGATTAACAGCTGGTCCTGGGTTGTCATTTTTTTTATTATATCATTGATATTTTGATTTATTTTCCGTTTTGTTGCATTTTTATTTAGAAGACTTTTAATGTTTTCTTTCTCATATCCGTACCTTTCTTGTAATATTTTTTCAAGGTTCTCAGCATCCCGGACAGGATTGTTCAAAGGTTTGCATCCTGTACTCTTATTATAATCATTAATTGCAATCAACAAAAGATAATTTAATCCATCGAATTTATTTCTTTGAGTATCGGTTTTCGGTATATTAAAAGGAAGTCCCGCTCCCTTAGTCTCATGCTCAGTACTGTTTTGTGATACCGTATTATTGCATGCTGAAGCATTACTTTCTGATTGAGAAACGGCATCCTCAGCCAGTGCTTCAGTTTTAGAGAGGGTCTCAGATGGTGCCTTTCCTGTTTGCACTGTTAAACTTCGTCTGTTGTTTCCGGGCATGGCTATCGTTTTTTATTTAATAAATGCCTCTTTCAGATAAGGCGATGCAAAAGGAGACTCCAGTACTTTTTTCTGAAAATCCTCATTGTTGATAAGATTTTCAGCTTCGGTGGTACTGCTCATATCTAAATGAGAAAAATCTTCAAAAAAAGCAGGATCGGTCTGCATCAGGTGCATCAGTTCCAGTGCGAGCTGCTCCTATTCAGGCTTTAGGGTATTGGTATCGCGGAATAGTTTCCTGTTTTTAAAGAAAGATCCCAGAATCTGGGTAATACCACCAAAAGAAGATTCCGCTTCCGGAGATTTACTGAGCAGGCTTTCGTCCGGCACTCCTATGCTGAGCGCATCCATTGCTCTTAAAATTCCGTTACCATAATATTTCTGCCAGTCTTTAAAGGCGCTTGCTTTTGCTGCGGATGTGTAAAGTGCATACCTTACTGCCTCTATTTTTTTCCATTGCTGTCCCGGTTGATAATAACCTTTTGCTTCCAGTTCATCCCGATGATAAGCAATCCATAAAGCTGCTGCCGCAGCGATCTGAGGGGTCGCACTTGAAGTCCCCCCGCCGCTTCTTACAAATTTATTTCCATGCTCTGCCCATGGGGTATTGGGGGTATATGCGGCCAGAGCCCTTGTCATTGATGAAGGTGGTCCCCAGCTTCCCTGCATATATTTTGTAAAGTCACCTTTTGCTGTATTCAGAAAGTCCTTGTCATAAGGTTGCTGGTTATACATTGCCCCCGTAGCGGCAATAACCCGGTGAAAAGCGGCGGGATACAGAACGCATTTAGGAAGTAAGGTTTTGAAAAATCCTGCGTACCAGCAGTTGCTTGCCGCGGAGACAATAACAAGTCCGGCTTCATAAGCTTTGTTCACGGCTTTTGCCATGCGTGGGCTTGGTTTTCCGGCCATACTCATGGTTACCACTTCACATCCCTGTTCCAGAGAGTAATCTATAGCATCACAGAAATTTTCAGTATTTAAAATAACTACAGAATCACTGATACGCATCGGAATGACATCAGCTATGGGAACTCCTCCTATATATCCTTGAAATTCATCGAATGTGGAAGAGAGAGGAACGTTGTTTCCTGCCAATAAACAGAGAGTGCCCAAACCATGGCCATCATTACCTGAGTCTATTTTATCATGAGCTTGATTTTCTGTTTCATCTTTACCGGTAACAAAGTTTTTCTCTTTGTCTGTCCGAAGCTTTTCAGGAAGTCCTATATGGCCGGGTAAATATCCTGTATCAAGGTGCCCGACTGTAACGTAAGAACCTGTTTTTGCCATTACTTTTTGTGCCGCAGCAGAAAGCTGGGAATGCTGGTCATCCAAATGCCAGCCTATTTTTACCTTAGGATTGTCAAGTGCAGGCGGCCATTCAGTAATGTATTCATCATTACCGTTGCTTGCCCGGGTTATTTTTTGATCATCAGCAGGACTAAAGCTTAAAATAGGTTCCACCGTTGCAGTGTATCCTGATTGTTTCAAACGAAGTTTAAGGGCATGCGCTGCCGTCCAGCCCTGTTCATAAGGAATATGTAAAGCTTCCAGAGTGAACCGTGTTCCTTTTTGTTTGATGATTTTGATCTGATCTCCTTCCTCAATCTGAGGAACCTCTCCCTGGAATTCAACCAGTAATAAAGCATTTTTATCAACGTTACCTGTTGTGATGTTATTGTCTGAAACAATATCTTTTACTGAAGTTTGAGTAGGGTTGAGGTATCCTGATAGGGTATCTGCATTTTCAATATTGATTGTAAAAGGGAAGCCTTTATCAAAACTTTCAATGACAGATCCATATTCAAAACAATTCGGATGTGGGTACGTATAGTATTTTTTTATTTTTGCTATGATTTCTCTGGCGTTACCGGAAAATCCATCCTGTAAAAAAAGCTTATTCAGCGTACCGGTAAATAACCCGTATTCCTTTCCATCATAAGTTGACTGGTCGTCCTGGCATGCCGCAAGCAGCTTTACTGAAGCTTTTACCTCACTTCGTTTGGATTCGTATTTAAACTTTTCCTGAATGGGAACGTAGATGCTCGTATAATCTCTGGTCAGAATATCTTTTTCCACTTCTGCCGGAAGTTTCTTGTTGGCAAATCCTCTGGAGGTTTGCGATTGTTCTATTCCGCCAATTAAAACTTCGGTAAGATTAATTTTGCCCGGAGTTTCCATCGTTTCTATATCTTTTGTAACGGTACCGCTGTGGCAGCTGTCTGAAACGATTAGAATACGGGTCCCTGCTTTAAATGCTTTAAATGCTTCGTACAGTTCATCATCAATTAACTGCCTGTCGTATAAACACCAGGTTTGGTCCATTGGTTCCGTATCCAGATCCGAGGGTTTTTCGTTAGGAAGCGTACCTCCGTGGCCGCTATAGGTAATCAGGATAATATCACCAGGCTGCATTGCCTGGGCTCGCTGTTCAATTTCTGATAAAATTTTTCCTGACTGGGCTTCCTGGTCTGTTAATAGCAGAGTTTCATAATCAAGTCCTTTTGCATATTTCTGCCACCATTTGGCATCGTTTACAGCCGCTTTGAGAGAAGGTAAGTTATTGTAAACATCAGGATTTGTGGTATTGATACCAATGTGTATACTGTAGCCTTTCATGATGTAGAGTTTTTAAGGTTAGTTTTTAGTTTTTACAGATGAGGTCTATAATAGCATCTCTTGTTTGTTTTTCGCTAAAATAAGAGATATGGTCTCCCGGGAAAATTGTCATGTTGTTATTAAATTCTTTGATCTTTTTCATACTTTCCAGCGTTACCGCCATATCATTGGGATGGCCTTTAAATAATACTTTTGTAAGGGCGGGGTATAGCGCTCCTGTTTTTAATATTTGGGGAAGTTTTTTTAAAAAAGGATCATCGGTAGCATAATCATTATCTACCAACTCAGTATTGCTGCCCACTATATAAAAAGGAAGAGATGCTGGGAACGTTTTACTACTGAGATCATTCAGAAACTGACTTGCAATGGTCATGTCTTTAAGCGTATTTCCCGGATTATAAAAGTTTTTTATCAAAAAACTCAGTCCGGTAATAGCCCATTTTACAGGACCGGTTACGTTGAGTGCATGGGTCAGTAATAATTGCAGACTCTGTACAATCAGTCCCGATGCCTTTCCCCATTCTGAACCGCCGTTAGGGGTTCCGGCCATAATAAATTTTGAGAGCATATCTGCTCCTCCGTTTTCACAGATAAACTGGCGGGTAACCAATCCTCCCATACTGTGGGCAACAACTGTGAGCTTAGGCATTGACTGATCGGGAAGGCCAATTGTATTCAACTGAAAGGCCAGTTTTTTCGCAATTTCGGGAATTGTATTTTCAAGGTTCTCATAATCGAAGCTCAGCATCATTTTCAGGTCATTTCCTATTCTTTTATCGGCCTTTAATGATTCAATCATGGATCGGGTATCTCCAAATATACCATGAATAATAAGCGGTAAAGTAGCTTCTGGGGATAATGGCCTTAGTTTTTCTTTTATAATATTTACATTGGAGGTAGAATTCCAGCCGTTTTCAAAATAATGTAATGTGAGGGTTTCTGTAGATAACCGGAATAGTTTTTTGAAATACAGTTTTATAGAGCTGTAAATACTTCTGCTGGTAATGGCTTCACTTACCAACGAGCCTGAAGTCGCTTTTGGAAGCTGTTCAATAATGATTTCCTCTTCATTGTTCATATAACCCACGGGGTAGAATAATCCGCTTTCTTCATCAAAGCCGTAAGGAATAATAGTAGAATCATATTCGTCTATTGATCTTGATTGTACAGAAGGGGTTAATTTTATTTTCAAAGGATTTCCTTCCTCAAGCTGAGAAAAGGTATGTTCACCACTGATTTCAAGGGCTATAATGGAGTTGTTATCAGACCCCAGCCCGGATTCAAAAGGAGTACTGTCGGTAAGAGCTTCTCCCCAGATTGAAGATCCATAAAGGTCTTTAATGCTGCGGGATGTCTGAATATCGGATCCGGAAACTGCTGTTACAAATCCTTCAAAATTATCGGGAGCTGATATTTCAAAAGCATCGAAAGCAGCAGGTGTTCCTGCTTTCAATATTTTACTTTTATTAGGACCAATGATTCTTATTGGGAAATTGAATACCGCCCAATCAGCTTCCGGGGGCTTTTGAGCGAAGGGTGATCCTGCACCTTTAAAGAGTTCTTCCTCATTTGCAACGTCTCTAAAAGCAAGGGCTTCCAACTCATCCAATTGAAGGCTGGGCTGGTCAAAATGATCCAGATTAATATCAGGATGGGAGGATACCACAATTTTCAGATAGTCTGTGATTTCATTAATGCCATAGGAAGCATAATCAGGGTCAATAAACAAACCGGTCAGATCGTATTCATCACCATTATCAGAGCTTATCAGTCGGATGACTCCGTCTTTTGTCAGATGATTAATAGCCTGTCTTGTTTTTTTAGTATCAATACCGAAAAGGCTGTCTAAATAGATACTGTGAATATAGCACTCCTTGAGAGCCGATTTGGAATGAATACGGATACTGAAACGAAATGCCGGAGCATGATTATTTCTGTATGAGAATTCAATTGGATTTTCAGGAGGAACATCAGAAGCTGTACCTGCTATGTTTTTTGCATTTTGCCGGGTAATGTTTTGTCCTTCAATTTTTTCTACGGTAAATATGAAATCGCTGGCTTTGCAGCGGGTTGCTCCGTTTTCAAGCTTTTTCACAAAATACCATTTGGCAACCGAATCGGTATTATTCCAGAAAATATCTGCTGAAGATTCTGCTTTGAATATCGGGATGTCTTGCTGTATTTCAGACAGATAATAATAAAAAATCCCGCCTTTTTCATATATGTTTACAAGATAATCGATGTCCTCTGATGAGTCAGTTATCAGTTCAACATATAATAGGTTCTGGCTGGCTGCATTTTTCAGGGAATCTAGTATTGTATCATTACTCCGGATCTTTTGTGAAACCCCGATGCGTTTTTTCTTTAAAGCCAGACTGATAATCTGTGCCTTGTAAAGTTTGGCTGGATCAAGTTGATCAAGATCACTTCCCTGAAGAAAACTGGTTTTCATACCGGCTTGGCTGACTTCTGCTTCCACATCAGTTCCTTCTATTTTTATAATGGTTTTCTGGTTGTTATTAGGCCCGGTAATTCCATTCAGAAGCCCGGCCATAAGCTCCCACTGCTTTTTTTGGTGATCGAAATATACTTTAAAACTGGCACGGTAAGGAGTCATATCACCTCCAAGAAACGGCTGATTCAGATCTTTTGGGTTGGTGGCATCGGCAACCGGGTTCTGGGCTGCGTTGGCAACAGATACTGCAGCAGCTACGCTTTTCATCAGGTTGGAATAACTTAATGCTGTTCCCTCATTCTGCAGCAGCTCTACCAGTTTTCTGGAAAATAACCCACCTTGGGGATTATCTCTTGACTGTTCATGATCCCGGCAAGCAGATAATTGTACATATCGGGCCGGTTTATAACTAACCTTGTCGCCTTTTAAACTGAAAAAATCTGTATCAGAGCCTATACACTCCTTGAATTTCACTATATAAGTAGATTGGGGAGCCTGCCTGTTCTGAACCATCATCACATCGAACGCTGCTTCAAGTGACCGCGTATTATCAGCACTGTGGCAACAATCCATGATGACAAGACAGTGTACATCCGGCTTATCTTTCAGTGCATTAGACAGTAAGTAAGCCAGTTCTATATCTAAAATATCACGCGCGCCGGAAGTACGGCTGTCCACACAAACAAGAGTTTCATTCTGAGGGTTTCCTTTATAATCTTTAAACTCGGGAGGGGAGGCTATTGTAGAGCCATGTCCGCTAAAATAAAAAAGACAGATATCTTTTTCACCAGCCTGGGCGAGATGGTTAAAACCTATGTCTGTAATATTTTCAAAGCTTGGTTCACTATATTGAATATTGTGTCCATGCTCTGCAATAGAATGATCATTTTCATTGGGAGCGAGTAAATACAACGGCATATAATTCAGATCATCATTCTGAGAAGTACATACTTTACGCAGGATATCATCAATATTTAAAATATCCTGTATACATCCGTTCAGTTTATTAACTGCCCTGTAATTATTAATGCCAATAAGTGTGGCATAGAGATTCCGTTTTGACATACTGCTATAAATGTTTGGTGATGATGTAAATCAAAAAACTGAAAAAACTGTTTAACTATAAAATTTAACAATGATTTTTATTGATCATTCAGATTGCTAACAATAATAAAAGCAAAACTTATAGTAATGGAGAGGTAAACTTCCCTGTTTTTCAGACCAATTAAAATTATTAAATTTAGTTTGTTAAACATTATGAAAAAGAGCAAATTTTCAGAACATCAGATTATCAATATTCTGAAAGAATATGAATCTGGGAAAGC
>NZ_PPEG02000013.1 GCF_002899945.2 Chryseobacterium viscerum | reverse complement strand
GCTTTCCCAGATTCATATTCTTTCAGAATATTGATAATCTGATGTTCTGAAAATTTGCTCTTTTTCATAATGTTTAACAAACTAAATTTAATAATTTTAATTGGTCTGAAAAACAGGGAAGTTTACCAAAAGGGAAAGTCTTCAATAAGGGGAAGTCAACAAATTGAGTATAATGCATATTGGGAAAGTCTTCAGGGTTAATAGCAAATAATTACTGATAGTTAAAAGTAATAATTTATAGTTTTTATATATTTTAAAAAATATCCTCATGAAGTTTTTATTACTGACAATAATGCTTTTCTTCTTTTCAAATTTATTTTCACAACAGATCATCTCAGGAAAAATAACTAATGAAGATGATTTTCTCCTCCCTCAAGTTTTGGTAATTAATATTACCCAGAATCAACAGGTATATAGTAATTTTTCGGGGCAATTCTCCATTGAGGGGAAAGCAGGTGATAAGATAAGATTTGTCAAGGAAAAATATGAGAGATTAAATATAACGGTGGTTCTAGATGGAAATATAAATAACCAACATATCAGAATGACAAAAATTCCGCAAGCCATAGAAGAGGTTAAAATATTTAAACTTTCCGGAGATCTGAGAAAAGATTCAAAAATGCTCACAAAAGGTGATAAAGCTAAAGAAGTACGGGATGCCGTTGGTCTTCCTCAACCTGTGGGCAAACTGCGGCCCAAACCCGCAGAAGTGAAACAGGTTGTTATTATGGCTGTTACAGGAACTTTAGATATCCAGGCGCTCTATGATTTGATAAGTGGTGATGCAAGAAGGATGAAACGCTGGTATAAATATGACGACTTACAGGACGATATTTTATGGATTAGAGATAGGGTAGATGATCAGGATTTTATCCGTATAGGTATTCCTAAGGAAAGAATTTCAGAATTTATTGAGTTTTCGTTTACCAACAATAGCCAGGTGAGATATTTTGTGAAACAAAAAAACCTGGAAAGTGCATTGGCTCGCATGGAAGAATCAATTTCTGTTTTTGTAGAAAGACTGACGAAGGAAGGTAGCTCAGAAAAGTGAATTATTTTTTGTTGTAAATATAAATATGTGTATTACTGATATCTTTTATTAATGATTTAATGGTAAGCAGTGATGTTTATCGAATGATGGCATTTAATCTCAAACATTAGAATGGTACATCAAGTATCAATACAATAACCCTTGTATGTATTTTATATTTCTCGACATTAATCTATGTTTTATATTATGGATTACCTTTTTAAATTAATAATTTTGAACAATATCAAAGAATATTCAAATTTCTACAATATCAATCTTAAATACAAAAAAATGAAAAAAAAATTATTCTTATGGCAGGATTACTTTTTACAGGGCTTGCATTTTCACAAGTTGGGATTAATAATACCACTCCAAAGGCTACTCTTGATGTCACGGCCAAAACATTAGACGGAAGTCAACCGGAAGGGTTAATTGCTCCTAGACTTACAGGGGACCAGATTAAGGCTGCTGATTTCCAGTACGGCTCAAACCAGACAGGAACTTTGATTTACGCTATATCTGCAGTATCTGCCTCAACTACTAAAACAGCCAACATTAATGCAGCTGGCTATTATTATTTTGACGGAAATATCTGGCAGAAAGTCATTAATTCCAATACATCCGCTGTTTACAGTGCTAATAACGGACTTACAATGTCAGGGAACAATGTAAAATTGGGAGGTACTCTTACTGAAGCTACTTCTATTTCAGGAGTTACAGCGACAAATAGACTTACAGTGACTGGAACTGGTATTGATGCAATAAATTTCGACAATAATACTTTTAGTGTTGATGCGAATAATGACAGAATTGGAATAGGAACCAATTCTCCAGCACAAAAGCTGGATGTTAATGGTAAACTAAGAATTGGAACAGTAAGCTCTACATCCGCTTCTTCTGTATCAACATTAGTAAGGGACAATAGTACTGGAGAAGTAATGGTAGCTGGTACATCAACAAACACAAAGCCTCTTAATTATGTTAAATATGTAATAAGCAATGTTAATAAAGATTGGATAAGCGACTTTAATACAAACATCTCTTCAACTGATTACACGGTAGTGGTAGTAGGAAGCAGTTTCAGTGAACAATTTATTTCGAGCCTTACTGCAAATACCTACAATCCTGTCAATGTTAATGCAGTTGTAGGTACTGGAGGAAGTTGGAGACTGACTGCAGACTATAATGGAGGAGCGTCAGCTAATAATGGAACATGGACAATCTATTGTCTTATTCTTAATAATTCACAAGTTAAAACACTTTCAGATGTGACAGCAAATTTGGGTGGAGCAAATACAGGTAGTGCAGCAGCACCATCAGGATTATAGAATAGATTGGAATTTATAATTCAATCAATTACTAATAATGAATTTGAATTATAAAGTATTTCGAAATTATTAAAAAAACTATTCTAATAAACACATTGATTCTATCGAAAGGAAATTTTTATATGGTCTTAAACATTTCCTTTTCCAAACTATTTATCTTTGCTTTTTATTATAAGCTGTTGGTTGTAGAGAGTTTGTTTGCCTCAAAAAATAAAATAGATTTTAAACAGATACATGTTGGGAATATTGTAATTTCACCCACTTTAGGGAAACTCAAAAGTAGAGTTTTTGATTAATAATTTTAACCTCCCCCCGATATATTGAACATTTGAAATCTTGTTGGAATTTGGGAAACTCGTTGGCCTTGGCGTGGGCAAGTTTTCCATATTTCAATAAAAAACCACTTGGTGTTAGATATTGTAATGATTTGTGAGGACGCTTATTATTATACAGCACATCCAGATTTTTGAAATTTAATGCTTTAGGATCAGTTTAAATTACAAGATAAGCATTCCCAAAATATGATCATGTAAATTATTATGACATTAGTGATTACTAATTCAAAAGTAAACAAACTCTTACTTCAGTCGAAAGAGTACTTAATAAAATAAAATGTTATAATAAACATTTTAAAAATAAATCAGTGAGAATATTGAATTAGGGTATAGAATATTCTTTCGTCGATTCGCAATAAGAGTTCTTTTTATATTCTGTGATCATTACCGGATTTATTGTGTGACTTTAAAAAATTAATTTGTAATAGATTTATCTACGCAAGTTTGTGATATATTAATTATTCAACGCTATTAGCATATCTTGAACGTACTCTCATTCTAGATCCAATGAAAAAGAACTTACCCTCTGATATAAAGGTCTACAGATTTGCGTTCTTTCAATCGTTTGATCTTTTTCCAAAAACAGTATCAATTAAAGTTACAGATTTTTGTGTTCAATTATCATTTCGTCTTAATTTTTAAAATACAGTTAGTAAAAATTTATTCACATATTTCAAGTTAAACGTTTAACTTGAATATAATTTCAGTAAGATGATTCGTTAATATTGAGATAAATTATTTTTTTTATAAAAATATAATTTATTGATATTGAGTGCTTAAAATTTTAAAATCGTAGATTTTAAAATTTTCCAAATTACACTTTTTTTTGAATTGAAGAATAAAAAATCACTATTGTTTATTAAATTTATTATTAAATACTTTGCATTTGTAAATCAAACCAATGAAAAGAGCTTCAATTAAAGATATTGCCAGAATTGCCGGAGTTTCAGTTGCAACAGTATCTTATGTGCTTAATAAGAAGGACGGACAAAGAATCAGTGAAGAAACAAAGAAAAAAATTTTTGAAATTGCTGAAACGATTAACTATGTTCCAAATAGAATTGCAAAGAGCCTTCAGAATAATAAAACGAAATTATTAGGCTTGATCGTTGCTGATATTTCCAACGACTTTTATTCCAGCATTGCAAGACATTTGGAAGACAAATCTTTAAAATTGGGATATACTTTGATCATTGGAAGTTCAGACGAAAATCCGGATAAATTTGCGAAGTTGGTAGAACTTTTCTCTCAGCAGCAAGTAGACGGTATGATTGTAGCGCCAGTCACAGGTTCAGAAGTAATCCTGCAAAAATTGGTAGAAAAAAATTATCCATTGGTGACCATTGACAGATATCTGAAAGGAATCAACATTCCTGCCATTATTTTAAATAATAGAGAAATTACGGAAAGCACGACCAATTTTTTGATAGAAAAAGATTTTGATCAAATAATCTACATTGGTTATGATACGAAATTACCACATCTTTTGGATCGCCAAAATGGTTTCGAATCAACAATTGCTGAGTCAGGAAAAATGATTTCAACCAAGAATATTTTGGTTAGTTTAGAAAATATCACAGAGGAAATTCAGTTCAAACTCATAGAGGTTCTAGGGGCGAATCCTACTAATACTGCACTCTTCTTTTCAAGTAATAAGCTCGCTGTGGCGGGGCTTTCCTATTTGTTGAAAAATAACATCACCGTTCCGCAAGATGTTTCGGTTGTAGCATTTGATGAGACAGATGCATATCAGTTATTTCCTTGTAGTATTACTTACATAAAACAACCTCTGGTGGATATGGCAGATGAAGCAGTAAAATTATTGGATATGCAGATTAATCAATATTCTTCTGTTGCGAAGAAAATAACTTTGTCAGGAGAACTTGTCATTCAAAATTCAACTATATAATATTTTTTTTAAAAGGTTAAACGTTTAACTTAAAATGGATACAAATAAAAATTTTTACGCAGTATGTTTCGGAGAAGTTCTTTGGGACATTTTTCCCACTGAAACCCGAGCTGGCGGAGCCCCATTCAATGTTGCATACAACTTAGACAAAATGGAGGTGGAAGTGAAAATGATCACTAAAATCGGAAACGATACGTTAGGAGCTGATCTTCTCAAACAAATCAAGAGCTGGAACATTTCCACCGATTATATCCAAATTGATAGCGAAAAACCTACTGGAACTGTTATTGCCAGTTTTGACGAACAAGGAGAAGCGCATTATGACATTGTAAATGACGTAGCTTGGGATCATATTGAGATTTCTCTTGAACATCGCGCACTTGTAGAAAATGCTCAAGCCTTCGTTTTTGGAAGTCTGATTGCAAGAAATGAAGAATCAAGAAACACATTACTACAATTGATAGAGTTTGCAAAATTCACAGTTTTTGATGTGAATTTCCGTCCGCCTTTTATCGATTTTGATTTGGTGAAAACATTATTGAGTAAAGCTGATTTAGTAAAAATGAATAAAGCTGAACTGAGGCAGATCATCGAATTTTTGGATAAGGAATATATCGATGAAGACAGCAGTATCAAATATCTTCAAAATCATTTTGATCTGGATGAAATCGTTCTTACGAAAGGAAGTAAAGGTGCAAGATATTTTGTCGGAGATGAAAGCTATACATTCTCTGCCATTTCCATAGAAATCAAAGATACAGTAGGAAGCGGAGATTCTTTTCTTGCTGGATTCTTATCTAAAAAATTTCAAAGGAAAACTCCTGACAAGATTATGAAACAAGCCGTTGCTTTAGGTGCTTTCATTACATCAAAATCAGGCGCTTGTCCAGATTATACTTTCGAAGAATTCAAGTCATTTCGTGAAGAACATTACAGTAAAACGATCTAAAAACAAGACTATGAACACTACAAAATTTACAGAGAAGAAATACTATGTCGTACTGGCTTTTGTTATTTCGTTATTTTTCTTTTGGGCGATTGCCTTGACGATGGGTGATGTGCTGAACAAACATTTTCAAAATGTACTCAAAATATCTAAGTCAGAATCCGGCCTAGTACAGCTTTCAATCTTTGGAGCTTATGCATTGATGGGAATTCCCGCTGGATTATTTATGAAGAGATTTGGCTATAAATTGGGTGTGATCTTAGGATTGTCGCTTTTTGCACTTGGGTCATTTCTTTTCATTCCAGCAGCAAATCAAATATCATTTAATTTTTTCAGAATTGCACTTTTTGTTTTGGCGATGGGAATGGCAACTTTGGAAACTGTTGCACATCCTTTTGTTGCAGCTTTAGGAAATGAGAAAACGAGTGATCAAAGAGTAAATTTCGCTCAGTCTTTCAATGGTTTGGGTGCGATTATAGGGCCGCTTTTGGGTGGTTTTTTCATCTTCGGAAGATCTGGTTTGGAGGATAATTCATTAGATTCCGTTAAAAATCTTTACACCTGGATTGGCATTGTCATTTTGACGATAACGATTATTTTTTCTTTTATTAAAGTCCCAAGTCTGAAAGATACTCACGCGGGAGAAATTCAAATTTCAGATAGTGAAAAAGGAGTAGAAGCTGATGTCTCAGACCCTCACGCACCACTTTACAAGCAGAGGCATTTTATATTTGCAGTGATAGCCCAGTTTTTCAATATCGCAGCGCAAGGTGGAACATGGGCTTATTTCATCAATTATGGTGTGGAAAAAATGAACCTTCCAGAGATTCAGGCTTCTTATTATTTCTCATTAAGTATGGCAATGATGATGATAGGACGTTTCGTGGGAACATTTTTGATGAAGTTCATCGCCCCGAATAAGCTTCTTGCAATTTTCACGGCTTGTAATATTGTTTTATGTTTGATTATCTCGCAAAGTTTCGGTTGGGTATCTTTTATGAGTTTGATATTATTGAATCTATTTCTGAGCGTAATGTATCCTACGATTTTTAGCCTTGGACTCAAAAGATTAGGCAGCAAAGTTCCACAAGCTTCGTCATTCCTTGTAATGGCAATGTTCGGAGGTGCTATTTTTCCACCTTTGATGGGAAAAATTGCTGAGAAAGATATTGCGCACGCTTATCTCCTTCCAATCATTTGTTACGCTGTTATTCTATTATTTGCTTTGAAATTCTACAAGCCAAAGACACTTAAATAAGATGAAAAACTTAAATGTTTTTAAATATAGCTTTTGGTTTTTATTGATCATTAGCAAGGTTTCTTACGCACAAATTATAATTACTAATAAAGATTTTTCATTCGGGACAACTGGAAGAATTGGTGCTGGATATTCTCCAAATGCTGACGGAAAAACAGGAAGACAACTGAATCTTAATAATCAGGGTTCGCTTGGTGGAAGAATGGATCAGGGTGATTATGTGGATTTTTTACCAGCTTTTCATTTCGCTCCGGTGTTAAATGGAGACAGTGTAAAATCAACTAAGATTGATATGCAGGCGAGACTGAGTTTCTATTCTGGCGGCACTTTTATTGGAAACGTAGATTCAAAATCAAATCAGGGAATGATCATCGCCTTACCAGAAGCTTTTGTGGAAGCCAGAAATATTATGGGAAGCGATTGGGATGTATGGGCAGGATCGCGTTGGCTGAGATATGACGATGTGCATATTGCAGATTATTTTTATTTCGATGACCATTCGGCAACGGGTTGGGGCTTGAGACATAAAAATACCAGATTCTCTATGTTTTTCCCTGCGGCAATTGATACAGCAGTAAGTAATTCAACACCTTATTCTTATACCAATATCATTAGTGGAAAAAAGAATCTGATCTACAGACAGCGTGAGGTTTTTGTTTTGGAACAGATTATTCCATTCAAAAATAATATTCATAAACTGAAACTTCTCGCGGAGTTCCATAACCTAGATAAATCAGGGGAAAACTCGATGGAACATTATCCATCCGATAAAGGTTGGGTTTTTGGAGCTAAATTAAATACGAATTTAAAAACAAAAATTGCGGGTTCATTTAATCAAATATCAGTAAGATACGGAAGTGGAATTGCTAATGGCGGTGACAGCGGAAATACTCAGGCCTGGCGAACTTACGGAGCTCCGAACGAAGTGACAAAAACCTACAAAGATGCTTATTCTTTAACAGCAGTTGAGCATATTTTGTTAAATCTTTCTAATAAATGGTCAGTCAATGCTTATAGTGTTTTTACAATGAGTAAAGGTGGGTCAAATAGTGATAATAAAGCAATCGATTATTATCAAAGAGAAATTTTTAATAAAAAATCAGAATTTAATACAGGTTTAAGAGCTACTTATTATTTTAATAATTGGTTTCATATTCTTTCAGAATTTCATTTTGCATTGAGGAAAGACGGAAATCAAAATTCAGCTTCGATGACGAAATTGGTTTTAGCCCCTACAATTGTTCCGACAGCAGAAAGAAGTGTCTGGGAAAGACCGCATATCCGTTTCATTGCTGAAGTTTCAAGGTATAATGATGAGGCGAAGAATAGTTTGTATTCTCCATTTTTACAGCAATCTGGTTCTAAAAGATTTGGAACTTACTTTGGGGTGAGAACAGAATGGTGGATCTTCTAATAAAAATTTAAAAATAAAAAAAATGAAAGTAAAATTTGGAGCCTCATTATTATCCTGGATAACACCCAACTGGAATCCGGAAGCAGGAAAATATGCGATAGAGAAAACGGCAGAAGCAGGTTTTGATTTAATTGAAATCCTTTTGCCAACCTCGATGGAATTCAATTCAAAGGAAATAAAGCAGCAATTGAAAGATAATAATCTGGATGTCGTCTGCTCTCTAAATCTCCCCAAAGAAGCACACATTGCTTTTTATCCTGAAGTTGCAGAGAAATTGATCAAACAGGCAATCGATAAAACTTCAGAACTAGAAACTGATTTTTTAGGTGGCGTTCTACATGGCGGAATTGGCGCATTCTCTGGAAATCCTTTAACCAAAAATGAAGCTGAAATCATTGTGGAAGTTTGGAACAAAGTTGCAGATTATGCCAAAGAAAAATGCGTGAATATAGGAATTGAACCTATCAACCGTTATGAATCTTATGTTTGCAATACGGCAGAAAATGTCCTTAATTTAATTAAACAAACAGGGAAAGATAATTTGTTTCTTCACCTCGATACGTTTCATATGAATATTGAAGAAAATAATTTTTATGATCCAATAATCCTTGCCGGAAAAAAATTAAAACATATCCACATCACAGAATCCCATCGCGGTATGTTGGGCGAAGGGACTATCAATTGGGAAGAATTTTTTAAAGCCTTGAAAGAAATAGATTTTGAAGGAAATTTGATTTTAGAGAATTTTTCATCATCAATTCCCGGTATGCAGCAGATGGTTTCTCTTTGGCAGAAATCACCTTACAATGCAGAAGAATTAGCTCTAAAAAGTTTAAATTTTCTAAACCTCAATGTATAGTAAAGGATTCGAGTTAATACATATATTCGCGGAAATTATCTTGTAAAGAAAAAAAATCAGAAAATAAAAAATTACTCTTAGGGAAATTATTCTAAGTTGAGAAATTACTGCTAATTATTAATGAGTAAATCTTACGATACTCAGAGTAGGCAGTAGGCTTTAGGAAATTTAACAATATAAGAATATCAAAATTTAATGTCTAGTCGATCTAAAAATATAGAAAAATGAGTATGTAATTTTGTTTGAAAAATAGGTGTAAGTTCATTGCTAAATTATATTTTACCAAAAATATGGTACTAAAAGTGAAGGTAACTTAGGTAATGTATAAAAGAGTTTAGGGAACACTAATAGTGTTTGTTTTGCATGATTTAATTATAGGTATTTTAAAACAAAGCACATTTAAATAATTTTTTGATCATCTAATAACTATTATTTAATATTTTATTTCAGAGAAGTTTTTAGTATATTTAATCATGTTGTCTGAAACTTCTTTTCAGATGATAATACCTGAATAGAATCTGGTCATACCAAAGAGCAATTATTAAAAGACCTGTTGGAATCAGTAGTGTTTTCAGTTCGAAATGCTGGAAAGTGAAACCACCGATAATACCTCCTAAAAAGAAGCAACTAATAATCATTAGTTTTAAAAAAATACTTTTATACAATCTTATTTTTTCCTTTTTTTCATAGGAAAAGAAGAGCTGCGACAGTTCTATACCCAAATCTGTGAAGAGTCCGGTAAGATGGGTAGTTCTTACAACAGATTGGGATACTTTCGTTACCAGGGCATTTTGCAATCCCATAGCAAAAAGCAGCGCAAAAGAAATAATTATTGACATTGAAAAGTTGCCTTTGAGTAGTAAAATAGGAACAAAAGCTGTCATAATTAAGATAATCGCTTCAATTGATATAGGAATGGTATAGGAGGTTTGTAATCTGTATTTAGAGGCCCATTCGATAACTAATCCTGAAATAAAAGCTCCTAATAAAAAGAAAATTATATAAAATAAATAGATGAAAGCCATCTGATAGTTTTCTAAAAACAGCTGTTCTGAAAAAAATGCGAAGTGTCCCGTAACATTAGTGGTCAATGTATCTACAGCCAGCACGCCTGTAATATTTACCATTCCTGCCACAGAAGATAGAATAGATGCTAACTTTAGATTATGAGAATAGGTACGCCCTTTACCTTTATGCCTGAACATTAGTATTTAATTTTTTAAATGATATAAAAAGATTTCGAAGCCACAAAGGATAAAAAAATTGGACAGAAGTCAAGTATATCTATCCTACATTCAGAAAAGCTTAATGCAGATTAGCAATACGGGTTAGCTCTTTAATATCTAAAAGCTTTATTTTTCGTCCATCCATTAAAATAAGATCATCCTGCCTGAAATTATGAAGGATGCGTGCTAATGTTTCATTGGCTGTTCCCACCATATTTGCTAAGTCAGTCCTTGAAAGAGCAATGTATACGCTTTCTTCAGTAACATTTGATTTATATTTTTTGTGTAGGATCAGCAGGCTGAGTGCTACACGTTCCCTTACTGTACGTTGGGAAAGAACAGCCATCAGATTGGCCATTACACTGAACTCATGACTCAAACTTTTTAAAAGCAGTCTTGAAAATACAACTGATTGATCAAGAATCTTTAAAAAATCCTCTTTTGATATAAAGGCAATGACTGAATTTTCGATAGCCTGTGTTGTATCTCCGTACGATTCATTACTTAATATAGCAGGGTAGCCAAAAAATTCTCCGGTATTATAAATATAAATAATCTGTTCCCTTCCATCATTATCCACTTTGTATTTCTTCACTTTACCTGTTTTTAAGTAAAAGATACCTCTGGGCATCGTTCCATCAGTAAAAATAGCTTCGCTTTTACGGTAATTCTTATTTTGCATTGTTGCTTTGAGCATCTCCTTATCATACTGGGGAAGCTCGTCAAAGAGATATTGGTTATTGAAAATAAATTTTGAGATCATAGCTTACTACAAAAATACACTATTTTAAGCTAAGTGAAACTTGACTTAAATCAAACTTTAAAGAGAGATAGATCATTATAAATTCTTAATAAACAGTTTACTTTTGCTGGAATAATAATACTGATTTTGAGATGGAGCATATTGAACATTTGAAAAATATAGGCATTGTATCTGCTAAAGAAGTTTTTTGGAATTTATCAGAACCTCAGTTAATATCCCAGACTTTAAGAAATGATGAGGGTATTATAGCCAGATCAGGGGCACTGGCCTGCGACACTGGTGAGTTTACAGGACGTTCTCCGAAAGACAAATATATTGTTAATGATGAAAAAACCGCAGATTCAGTCTGGTGGGGAGAATTTAATCACCCTTTTTTACCAGAAGATTTTGCCAAGCTATATGAACGTGTTACCGATCATCTCTCACATAAGGATATCTATATTAAGGATGTTTATGCCTGTGCAAAATCACAATATCGCCTTAATATAAGGGTTATTACAGAAAACCCATGGCAGAGTTTATTCGCGAATAATCTGTTTTTGAACCCGAGTGAAAAGGAGTTGGGAACATTTGATCATGAATGGCTTATCCTTGCAGCTCCCGAGTTTAATGCTGATCCAAAGATGGACAAGACTCGCCAACATAATTTTACGATTATCAATTTTACAAAAAAAGTGATTCTTATCGGAGGAAGTGCTTATACGGGTGAGATGAAAAAAGCAATTTTCACAGTATTGAATTATATACTCCCTCATGAGAAGAATGTACTTTCGATGCACTGTTCAGCTAATATCGGAACAGAAGGGGACACCGCTGTATTTTTTGGACTGTCTGGAACAGGGAAAACGACACTTTCCGCAGATCAGTCCAGAAAACTGATTGGAGATGATGAGCATGGATGGGATGATGATCATGTTTTTAATTTTGAAGGCGGGTGTTATGCAAAGTGTTATGGTCTGAGTAGAGAAAAAGAACCTCAAATATTTTCTGCCATACGTTATGGAACATTACTTGAGAATGTTCGTTTTCTGGAAGGGACTGACGTTGTAGACTATGAAAACGTTTCTGTAACAGAGAATACAAGAGCAGCATATCCAATTGAATTTATAGAAAATGCAGTACATCCATCTATTGGGAGAATACCCAATAATATTTTTTTTCTAACCTGTGATGCGTTTGGAGTATTGCCTCCTATCTCAAAATTAACGGTGGGTCAGGCGATGTATCATTTTATTTCAGGATATACGGCGAAAGTTGCAGGAACTGAAGCTGGAATTACCGAGCCACAGACTACATTTTCAGCATGTTTTGGGAGGCCTTTTCTCCCTCTTCATCCTATGAAATATGCTGAACTGCTGGGAAAAAAACTGAAAGATAACAAGGTTAACGTATGGCTTATTAATACAGGTTGGTCTGGAGGAGCCTACGGAACAGGAGAACGCATAAAATTGGCTTACACGAGATCAATGATAACCGCTGTATTGGAAAATAAATTAGAAAATGCAGATTTTATAAGAGATGCTGTTTTTGGACTTCATATGCCTTTACAATGTGATGGAGTACCGTCAGAAATCTTAAATCCCAAAAATACCTGGACAGACCAGCGTAAATATGATGAAAAAGCTTTGGTCCTTGCGACCCGTTTTGCAGAGAATTTTAAAGATTTTGAGTCTTCTGCCAGTCAAGAAATTATTAATGGAGGTCCTATTGTGCAAAATAAATTAAATAAAGAACAATAAAAATGAAAATTCCTGAAAACCTCTTGTATACAGAGGACCATGAATGGGTAAGATTAGAAAATGATGCAGCATATATTGGAATTACCGATTTTGCCCAGAATGAATTAGGCGATATTGTGTATGTTGAAATCGAGACCCTTTGGGAAGTTTTAAAGCAACATGAAGTATTTGGAGCCGTTGAAGCGGTTAAGACAGTATCAGACCTCTTTCTGCCTATTGCCGGAAAAGTACTGGAAATCAATCAAAAACTGATAACCAATCCTGAATTGGTGAATAACGATCCCTATGGAGATGGATGGATGATCAAAATTAAAATTGACAATATTTTTGATACTGAAAGTCTGCTGAGATCTGGTGCTTATGCCTCACTAATTGGTTTGTAGGACAATATGGAAACTGTAAAAATTAAGAAAACGGCTTTCAACGCGATACATCATATTCTTGGTGGGAAAATGATGAATTTTGCAGGGTATGAAATGCCTGTTCAATATAAAGGCGTCAACCATGAACATGAAACCGTAAGAAATGGAGTAGGGGTTTTTGATGTTTCTCATATGGGAGAGATCTCAATACAGGGGAAAGGAGCTGTGCAGTTAATTCAGAAAATTACCTCCAATGATGTATCAAAACTTATTCCCGGAAAAGTACAGTATAGCTGTATGTCTAATGATAAAGGTGGAATAGTGGATGATCTTCTGGTGTATATGATTCAGCAGGATGATTATCTGTTGGTTGTTAATGCATGCAATATACAAAAAGACCTGAACTGGATGCTTACCAATAATTCTTTTGGTGCAGAAATTACCAATATTTCAGACTCTATTTCTTTATTGGCTGTTCAGGGACCAAAATCGGTAGACGTTTTACAGAAGTTGACGGATATCAATTTGACGGATATGGAATATTACACATTCACCATAGGTGAGTTGGCCCATATTCCAAATGTTTTGGTATCTGCTACAGGATATACTGGAGCTGGAGGATTTGAAATATATATAGAAAACAGATATGCAGCCCATCTTTGGGAAGCCATTTTTGAGGCTGGAAGGGAGGAAAATATAGAGCCTGTTGGATTAGCTGCGAGGGATACACTTCGTCTGGAGATGGGCTTTTGTTTATATGGAAATGATATTGATGATTTTACTTCACCATTAGAAGCCGGATTGAGCTGGATTACAAAATTCACAAAGGACTTTGTTCACAGTGGGTTTTTAAAAATTCAGAAAGAAAAGAATGTAACTAAAAAACTGGTAGGTTTTGAAATAAAAGATAAGGGCATTGCCAGGCATGGTTACGAAATTTGCAATACAAATCACGAGGTTATTGGAGTTGTTACTTCCGGCACCATGTCACCGACATTAAAAAAATCGATCGGTATGGGATATATCGCCACAAAGTACTCTAATGTAGGTAATGAAATTTTTATCAATATCAGAAATAAACCTGTCAAAGCGATTATCGTAAGAACACCTTTCATAAAAAAACAAAAATTGAATTCATATGTTAACTCCTAAAAACCTTTATTATACAAAAAACCATTTATGGCTGAGAAAAATTGGCTTATATGATTTTTGCATAGGTATTACTGATTTCGCCCAGAAAGAAATAGGAGAAATTGACCTGGTTGAATTCAATGTTGAAGAAAACATAATAACAGAAACAGTTTCGTGGGGTGCTGTTTATGGAATCAACAAAACGTTTTCCCTTATTTCGCCTTGTGATTGTAAAATTATAGAGGTGAATACTATGTTGAACAAAAAACCCTCCCATATTAATACAGATCCTTACAGCTATTGGTTCTTGAGTGTTTCAACAGAAATTTGCACCAGTGAATTTTTAACAGGTGAAGAATATATTAAACTTACCCAATGATATTTGAAAAGCTTATTAAGCATTGATTTTAAAGACAGTATTTTTAATGAACTTTATCCCAATCATATAAAGGAATTAGCAAGCCGTCACTGGACGCCCATTGCTGTTGCCAGGCTGGCGGCCGAATATCTTGCGAGATAGCATAATAGTAAAATATTGGATATTGGTGCAGGTGCCGGATAATTTTGCTTGGTTGGAGCTGCTTCTAAAAACGGGATGTTTTTTGGAGTCGAGTAGAGAGTTTCTCTCACGGCAATATAAAAAAAGATAGCTGACAGATATAAAATGCCAATCCAGATTTAACTCTTTCTGGGTATTTCGAAATATATAATTTAAATTTTTATTAACAATTAAGACCAACTAAGAGGTAGTTGGTCTTAATTGTTTTGTTAGAAAAATATAAACATAATTAATTGATGTAGAATTATATATATAAAATTTATATCAGCTGTGATGGCTCTTCATAAGCAACAATATTATCTAAAATTATCATCTCCCATTAATGATAATTAAAAATATAGCATTATTCCAATTAGTAAACAATCAAAAAATTTGCAAAAAACCACTAGTTTATTTTTCATTTTGCTTTTATGTCCTGCTTTCAGAAACAATATATTCTAGGAGAATTTCATTATTGGTTTATAAAAGTCACCATTTTATAAATGATGTATAGAATCCAGATTGGAAAGCATAAAGTTGTAAAGATATCCTTATTAGCAAAAAAATTATAGTAGCAGAATTTCTAATTTTTTTTCACAGTAAACTATGGGCAAATTATCTCTGTTATTAAAGTGGTGTATAAGTGATCATTATAGTTGAGCCAGGGCCTGTGAAATACTGTAGATCATTGTTTCTATTGCAGCGTGTATATACTGATACAGTCTCATTTGCGTTAAGAATAACGGTTTTAATAAGAGCGGAAGTCCCCTCGCCACCAGTCTCCCTGTATTTGGACAGCGGTTCCATTGGAGTCAACTTGTATGCTATATCCCCCTGGTTAAGTTATTAGTGTCCTGGGGAACATTGCTGAATAAGACCCATGCTTCCACAGTATAGAGCCCATATTTTGCGGCTACAAATGTATTCTGGTATGCTGACGTAGCGATGAAATTTCCATATCTTCTTTGTATATTATCAAAATTTAGATTATATAAATTACCGTTTGAAGGGTGACCTGCAGATCCAATAGTATCGGCATATAAGCCGAGAGTTGGCAAGTTTACAACCACCTTTTTTAATGTACCATTGCTTGAAATGGCTACATAATCATCTGTAGAAGACATATTACCTGCAGGCACACTCCTGAATCTTGCATTGCCTTCTACATCTAACTTTTCAGATGGTGCTTGAGTGCTTATTCCTGTATTCCCTTTATCCAATACCGTTATACGTCTGTTCGCACCAGTGCCGGAAATAGCCATTATGGGTTGGCTCGCATCGTTATTGTCAACAGCAAGTGTTACGCCTACATAATTGGATCCTACTCTTAGTTTTTGCGAGAATTTACCATTTCCAGATGCGGCTACATTGCACAACACTTGTAATTTTTCTGTTGGTGTTGATGTACCTATACCTACATTTCCATTACCTGTAAATCCAATATTGTAGCCGTTCAGATTCGCATTACGGTTTGCTTTGAGTCTTCCATCGTCTTTGTAGATGCTAGTATCCGGAGTTTGCCCTGACAGAGTACCAAACTTTATCCAAAAATTCCCGTAAAAATAATAGTATCCCTCCGAATTAATGTTTGTGGTTTTGTCACCACTCACTCCTGCGTTGGGACTTGTAGATTTGGCATAGAGAATAGTCCCTTTTTGGGTGGTGCCGTACATAGCATTCTTGCCCTGTATTCCTCTTGGGCTTTCTCGCTCTTGTCAATCAATTTTATCATTAATTTTCTTTTGAAGAGTGTATTTACTTCCGTATTTTTTTTCTGATGATAATCAAACAATCTTTCATTTTCTTCCACTTTGGCTTTGTCCTTTTCAGGCTGACCCATTGCAGGGTCCTAAAGTTTATTTGACGATTATCGGAATGATGCGCAGGGGCTTTCCGCATATTGAGTGGAGTAATGAAGAAATGATCACTGAGAATGATAAAGTAGCAGTTAGGTTTACCATGAAAGGAACTCATAAAGGAACTTTTTTTGGAGTACCCGCGACCGGAAAACCGATCGCAGTTAGTGCAATGAATTTTTACCGTTTTTATGAAAACAAGATCATAGAAGAAGTAGGACAACCTGATTTGCTTGGTTTACTGACTCAAATCGGAGCTGTACCCGCAATATAATTATAGGCAAAGAATGAGCAATAAATAAATACAATTTTTATTACAGGAGCTGAAGTTACCCAAATCAGCTTTTATTGTTAAGGCAAGTATAAAATTGGAAATTATTAAAAATATATACACATAATCAATAGAGCAGATTTAATGTAAAATACTATCATTAAAAATTGCTTGTCTGCAACATCTTTATTAATATTGTGTTAATATGTTAACAATGAAATTTTTAAAAGTTTTCGGTTTTCCTAAGGCTTATAGAATGTTATTTCTTCTTTTTTTCCTAGTTTTTTTTTCTTGTAAAGAATCTCAGAAAACTTCTGACAAAATTAGTATCGGATTTTCACAAGGTCTGGGAAATCATCCGTGGAGACTGGCAATGAATCATTCTATGGAGATACAGGCATCGCTACATTCCGAAGTAGATCTCAATATACAAAAAGCAGAAAGTTCTGTTAAAAAACAGGTTAAAGATATACAAAAAATGATCGATCGTAGGGTGGATGTGATTATCATCTCACCCATTGATCCCGAATCAGTGGTTCCTGTGGTGGAAAAAGCGGCAGCCAAAAATATTCCCGTTATTTTGCTCGACAGGAAGATCAATTCAGAAAAATATACGACCTACATAGGCGCCGATAACCTGGAGATTGGTAAAGAAGCGGCCAATTATATTCTTTCAGATTCCAAAAATTATAAAAAAATAATCGAAATAAAAGGTGATGACCAATCTTCCCCAACCATAGAAAGAAGTCTGGGCTTTCAGGAAATTATCAAAAACAATCCCAACACAGATCTGATAAAAACATTTAAAGGTCTTCCGGCAGACGCTTTCAGGAGAACGCTGGATTCCTTGGGAAATCAAAGTCTGTACGTTTTTGCTTTTAATGACGAGCTTGCCACCAATGCGTGGCAGGTTGCACGGAATATAGGTTTGGAAAAACAAATCAAATTTATCGGTGTTGACGGACTGAATACAAAAGATGGAGGAATACAAATGGTTCTGGACGGAAAGCTGAGCGCCACTTTATTGTATCCGACTGGTGGAGCAGAAGCCATAGAGACTGCGATTAAGATTCATAATGGTGTTGCTGTGCCGAAACGAATTAAGCTCAGCACAACGATCATTGACCGGATGAATGCGGAAATTATGCGCAATCAGTTTGATAAAATCATCGAACAGCAGGGTGTTATAGAAAATCAGGTACAGGCGGTTAAAAAGCAGATCGAGCTTTACTCTTCACAAAAAGAATTGTTCCGATGGTCTATCATATTGTTGGTATTGATGTTTTGTCTGGTTGCCTATTCGATTTACCTTATTTATGCGATTAAGATAAAAAATAAGCAGCTTACACTTACCAACGAGAGAATTACAATCCAAAGAAACCAGATTGAAACCATCGCCAATGAATTGAAAGACAGCAATGAAGCGAGGGTTAATTTTTTCACGGGATTATCTCATGAATTTAAAACGCCCATCACGCTTATTCTCAGTTCATTGGAATCTTTGATGGATTCCGGTAAAACTAAAGGTACAAAACCATCCTACGAGTTGGAGCTGATCAATAAAAATTCCAACCGATTATTACGACTGGTGGATAACTTACTGGATTTTAGAAAAATAGAAAATCAAACTTTTAACCTAAGAGTTTCCAAGACGAATATTTACGATTTTACTTATGCCGTTTTTCGTGATTTTGAAAATGAAGCTAAGAAAAGAAATATCAAATTCGAAATTCATTCACAAAATAAAAATCTTGAGCTTTATATCGACCGAAACCTGATGGATAAAGTCTATTTCAACCTTTTGTCCAATGCTTTCAAATTTACACCAGATAACGGAAAAATTGAAATTACGATTCAGGAAAATGGCAATCAGGCGGTCATCAGATTTAAAGATAATGGAATCGGCATCCCCGAAAAAGAGATTATCAATGTCTTCGAAGCGTATTTCAAAGGTTCCAACAACCGAAAAAACAGTTCAGGAATTGGGCTTCATCTTAGCAAGCAGTTCATTCAGCTTCATCTTGGGAAGATAGAAGTGAGCTCTTTTCAGGGAACGGAGTTTATCATTAGTCTTTATAAAGGAAACAAACATTTCAACGAAGACCAGATGGTAAAAGAACCCAGTCTCGCAGATGCAGAAAGCTTTGTAAACGATGCTGTTTTTACTGGATTTGAAGGTGAGACTATTACCCAAATGCATGAATCTGATAGGGAACGTTATTCGCTGCTTTTGGTCGAAGATAATTCAGATCTGTCCTTCTTTTTAAGCAAAAAGCTTAAAAATGAGTTTGAGGTAATGGTTTCTGACGGTACGGATGCAATCGATAAGGCTTTGAGTGAAATTCCGGATATTATCGTCTGCGACGTCAATCTTCCGGACAAAAACGGTTTTGAAATCTGTGAAATCCTAAAAAACGACCTTCGGACATCACATATTCCGGTCATTCTTCTGACTGCTTTGGACAATAAAGAATCGTACCTGCAAGGTCTGAAATCCGGGGTTGACCTTTATCTCACAAAACCTTTCAGTTATCCCATTCTGATACAGTCGCTGCGTGCGCTGCTTTACAACCGCGAAAAACTGCGTTATTACTATACAAACAATATTGGCAGGATTGCAGACAGCAAGTCGTTTGGAAGCATAGAGCAAACCTTTGTGAACAATCTGAATCAACTGATCAAAACCAATATCGACAATCCCGATTTTTCAGTAGAAAATCTTGCAGACCTGCTCAATATTTCCAGAATTCAGCTTTATAGAAAGATAAAAGCAATGTTTGATGTGAACGTGAGCGATTATATCAACAATTTCCGTCTGGAACAGGCCAAATCAATGCTGCAAAATCCTGAACTGACGATTTCAGAGATTGCATACAAAACCGGGTTTTCTTCCCCGAATTATTTCTCCACTGTTTTTAAAAATAAGTTTGGCATATCCCCGAATGTGTTTAGAAAATCGGCAGGGAAAGAGTGATAAAAACATACAATCAAATGATCACCTATTTGAATGTAATAGTGTAATAACAAATCTATAGGTAAGATTAATTTTCACATCTACTATGTACCATATTCAGCAGCAGCACATCAAACTGCTGCTTTTTTTATGACACTTTTTCAACAATGCACCTTCATTCGGACGAGTAAAGAGCTTCCGCATGATTGATGATCGTACTTGTACATAGTACGGATTACCCCTATATGAAGTTCCTAAAAGTTTCTGACTCAAATACCATACACCTTGATTCGTTTTTCGGTTAACATTTTCATAACACTACTTGTTCCTGAATTTTGAATACACCAAAATGCACGTAACATTTTTATAAAACCATGTTACATGTTTGTAACCTGATAAAATAGTAATAAAATTAATTTTTAATAAATTATTGATTTTCAGTTGATTAATTTTATTTAACAAATAATTAACCTTGCTGAAATATTTAGTTACATAATTAAACCTTCGGATTGCCGCCCCGGGATATATTAGCCACAAACAAATAAATATTTTAACAGATGAATAAAATTCTTATGTGGTCTATCACGGCAGCTTTGGCAGGATTTCTTTTCGGATTTGATGTAGTTGTGATTTCAGGCGCAGACAAAAAATTGCAGACACTCTGGAACAGCTCAGATGCGTTTCACGGAGCGGTTGTGATGGGGATGGCCTTATGGGGTACCGTAATAGGGGCTATTTTCGGCGGAATCCCGACCAATACATTAGGAAGAAAAAAAACACTCTTGATCATTGGTGTCTTATATGCGTTTTCTGCCATAGGAACGGCACTTTCCAATGATCCTTATCTGTTTGCATTTTTCAGGTTTATGGGCGGTTTAGGTGTTGGTGCTTCTACAATTGCTGCACCGGCATATATATCAGAGATTGCGCCTGCAAAAGACCGTGGCAAAATGGTTTCCCTGTATCAGTTCAATATTGTTCTGGGGATTTTAATTGCATTTCTGTCAAATTATTTATTAAGCGGTATTGGCGACAACGACTGGAGATGGATGCTTGGTGTACAGGCAATTCCCGCAGCTATTTATACATTATGTGTGCTTACCATTCCGGAAAGCCCGAGATGGCTGGTTTCCCATTCCAGAATAGAAGAAGCGAAAAAAGTAATGAAAATCCTGAGTCCGGATCAGGATTCAGACACCTTGATCACTCAGATGGAAGATGACCACGCCGAATCGCCAAAGGAAAATATCTTTATGAAAAAATATCGTTTTCCTTTGATGTTGGCTTTTCTCGTAGCCTTCTTCAATCAGATGTCCGGGATCAACGCATTTTTGTATTACGCACCAAGGATTTTTGGTGAAGCAGGTTTGGGCGAGAAAACAGCACTGCTCAGCAGTATTGGGATTGGTGTTGTGAATATGGTTTTCACTTTGGTTGGAGTCAATCTGATTGATAAAGTGGGGAGAAGAACACTGATGTATTTGGGTTCCGTAGGGTATATCATTTCTCTGGGATTGGTTTCTATGGCGTTTTATTTCCATTGGTCGGGATTGGCGATTCCAATTTTCCTGTTCCTCTTCATTGCTTCTCACGCTATTGGTCAGGGAACCGTGATTTGGGTATTTATTTCGGAGATTTTTCCGAATCATCTGCGGGCATCGGGGCAGGCTTTCGGAAGTTCTACACACTGGCTTCTGGCAGCGATCATTCCATCACTGATTCCTACATTGTTTTCTACTATCGGAGCAGGGACCGTGTTTTTAGTCTTTACTGTTGCAATGGTATTCCAATTATTATTCGTGATGTTTATGATGCCTGAAACAAAGGGTATATCACTGGAAAAATTAAGCAAAACACTGACGAAATAGAGGGGCAAATCAATATAATCATGGCGGAGAACACCGCAATAAATTGAATAATGTGTTTTTAAATAATTCAAAAAATTCCTATTAAATAATCATAATGAAGAAAATCATATCAACTTTAATCATCGCTTCCACGTTTTATTCCGGGCTCAACGCACAGTCAGATTCGAAAACGCCTGAAGAACAACTTTACAGACCTAACTATCACTTTACGCCTCAAAAAGGCTGGATGAATGATCCGAACGGACTGTTTTATCTCAACGGAACTTATCATTTATTTTTCCAGTATACACCATTTCAGAGTGTGCCGGATTTTGGCAGGATGCATTGGGGGCACGCCATTAGTAAAGATCTTATAAAATGGGAACAACTGGATCCTGCTATTGCCTATGACGAGAAGGGAGCAATATTCTCAGGAAGTGCAGTTGTGGATAAGGATAATACATCCGGGTTTGGTGATGGCAAGAATATTCCTATAGTAGCAATTTTTACATACCACGATATGAAGAAAGAAAAAGCCGGAGAAATTGATACGCAGTCTCAGGCAATCGCTTATTCTTTGGATCATGGAAAAACCTGGACCAAATACAGTAACAATCCGGTATTGAAAAATCCGGGGATCAAAGATTTCCGGGATCCGAAAGTGTTTTGGGATGCCAAAAGAAAACAGTGGGTAATGGGATTGGCGGTACAGGACAGGCAGCATTTTTATGCCTCAAAAAACCTGAAAGACTGGACCTTCCTTTCTGAATTTGGTAAAGATTTCGGCGGACACGGTGGGGTTTGGGAATGTCCGGATCTCTTCCCGATAAAGGTAGAAGGAACCAATGAAGAAAAATGGGTGCTTATCGTTAACATCAATCCGGGTGGACCGAATGGAGGTTCTGCTGCCCAGTATTTTGTAGGAGATTTTGACGGAAAAACCTTTAAAATGGATGATCTTTTTACAAAACAGCTTAAAAAAGAAAAAGTAGTATGGCTGGATTGGGGACGCGATAATTATGCGAGTGTCTCTTTTGATAACGTTCCGGATCACAAAAGAGTAATAATAGGCTGGATGTCAAACTGGGACTATTCACAGGATGTGCCTACAGGAAAATGGAGAGGAAGTTCCACTATTCCCCGTGAAGTAACATTGAAAAGGACCAAAGAAGGCTATACTCTGAAAAACATTCCCGTTTCCCAGCTTAAAAATTACGAAGGAAAGGCCGTTACAAAAGAAGTTAAGCTTGTTTCGGATAAAAAACTCATCAGCAAAGGAGAAATAGATCTTTCCAAAGCAGTTATCGATGTTGATTTCCAGAAAATGACCAAAGGAGTTTACACTTTTGCTTTGAAAAATTCATTGGGAGAACGTGTGATTTTCGGAATTGATAATAACAAGCAGGAACTGTTTATTGACCGTACCCAATCCGGGAAAACCGATTTTAAGAACAATTTTGCAGACAGGATTTCAAAAGCACCATTAGCAAAAAACCACCAAAATGCAACGTTCAAAATTGTATTGGATAAAACTTCCATCGAAATTTTCTTCAATGACGGTGAAAAGGTAATGACCGAAATCTTCTTCCCTAATGAAAGCTTTTCGGAGCTGAGCTTATCCACAGATACCAAAGGAAGTACCGTGAACTTCACTGCTCATCAGATTAATATCAAATAAAAACTATAGTATGAAGAAATACAAAATAGCCATCGCCTTTTGCCTTCTGCCTTTTTCGTATGTATTTGCGCAGGAAATCATTAAAGGTAAAGTAGTTTCCTCAAATCAGAAACCGTTAAGCGGAGTTATCGTAACCGTTTCGGAAACCGGAGCCAATACCACTACAGACAGCAGCGGTGCATTTCAGATCAATGACCTGCAAAAAGGAAACACTTTAGTTTTCACGTATCCGGATTATTCCACCCGTGAAGTGGTGGTGGATGAAAAAACAGTTCTTAACATCGTTTTAGCTGCAGAGAAAATAAAAAGCATAGATGAGGTGATCGTAACCGGATATACCAAGCAGAAAAAAGCAGATATTACCGGTGCTGTTTCTGTGGTAGATATGAAAGACCTGAACAAGCAGACCGAACCCAATCCGATCAAATCTTTGCAGGGAAGGGTAGCGGGTGTTAACATTACAGCCGATGGATCTCCTTCCGGCAGTAATACAAAAGTGCTGATTCGCGGGGTTGGAACGCTGAACAATACAGATCCGCTGTATGTAATAGACGGTGTTCCCACAAAAGCCGGAATGCACGAGCTTAATCCAAGTGATATCGAAACAATGCAGGTGCTGAAAGATGCTTCTTCGGCAAGTATCTACGGTTCCAGGGCTGCCAATGGTGTGATCATTATCACCACCAAAAAAGGAAAAAAAGGGAAGATGAGAATCGACCTCAATTATTATACGGCATATTCACAATATGCAAAGAAAACAGAAGTTCTGAATGCAAAACAATTCGGACAGGTACTTTGGCAGGCCAATATCAATGACGGGCTGAACCCGAATAATAACAATCTGAGCTACAGTTTTGACTGGGGGGTGCAGAACGGTATTCCGACTTTATACAACAGCTATGTTCCGGAATATCTGGATGCGGGAAAAACCATTAAGTCAGCCAATACCAACTGGTACGATGAGGTTTCGCAGACTGGGGTTGCCAATTCGCTGGATTTTTCTGCTTCGAGTGCTTCAGAAAAGGGTTCTTACTACTTCTCTCTGGGATATTATGACAATGATGGAATTGTAAAACTTACCAATTTCAAAAGACTGTCTGCCCGTGTCAATACCTCGTATAACTTTTTCGACGGAAAGCTGAAAATCGGGGAAAATTTCACCTTCAATAAAACCAATGAGCTGATGGATCCTGGCGTTCTGGATCCTGCTTTACGTGCTTTGCCCATCATTCCGGTTCATACTGTAGACGGAATCGGGTGGGGCGGACCAGTTGGCGGAATGAATGACAGACAAAACCCTGTCAGACTTTTGGAATACAATAAAGACAATGGCTACCAATACCAAAGATTCTTTGGAAATGTTTATGCCGAATTACAGCCTGTTAAAAATTTGACCTTAAAATCAAGCTTCGGAATAGATCTTTCTAATTATTACAAAAGAATGCTACAGAGAAGCTATGTTTCGGGGTATCTGCAAAACAAAACCAATGCAGTGAACATCGACCAGTCAGACACCGAGAAATGGACCTGGTCCAATACCGCACAATACACCGCAAAAGCAGGAAAACACCATTTTGATGTGTTGGGCGGAATGGAAATGTACAAGGATACGTTTAAAAATACCTGGCTGAGAAAAGAAGGATTCCTGATAGAAACACCGGATTATATGTATCCCGATGCGGGAACAGGAGATGCTTTCAACGGTGGAAGCTCCACCTATTACAGCCTGTTGTCCTACTTCGGGAAATTCTCTTACGACTATGACAACCGTTACCTTTTCTCTGCAACAATGCGTTATGACGGGTCTTCAAGATTCGGTAAAAATAACCGTTTCGGAACTTTCCCTGCATTCTCGGCAGGATGGAGAATCAATAAAGAACATTTTGCAGAACAGCTGATTCCATTCTTCTCAGATTTGCGATTAAGAGCAGGTTGGGGACAGACCGGGAACCAGGAAATCAGCAATTCGGCGGTGTATTCACTGTATATAGCAAACTATGCAGGAGGAAATCCAACGTGGGCAACATCTTACGGTACGGCTTACGATATTTCCGGTGTCGGAAGCGGCTTACTGCCATCAGGATTTATTGCAACTCAGACAAAAAATGACGACCTGAGATGGGAAACCACCACACAAACCAATCTCGGTCTGGATTTCGGATTCTTTAATCAAAAACTGACAGGTAGTGTTGATGTTTATAAAAAAGCAACAAAAGACATCCTGGTATTACCGCCTTATCTTGGGGTGATCGGAGAAGGAGGAGATCGATGGATTAATGGTGCATCTATGGAGAATAAAGGGATTGAAGTTGCATTATCCTATCAGAATGAAACTGCAGGTGGTTTCCGCTACGAAGTTTCAGGGAACATCTCAATGAACCGCAACAAAATTACTGCACTTCCTCAATCCGTTATCAACAATTATGGTGGAAACGGAACTACGGATAATATTCTGGGACGTTCTGTTAACTCAATGTACGGGTATGTTGCCGACGGGCTTTTCAGGACTCAGGCGGAGGTGGATCATTCTGCAAGCCAGTCAGGTAAAGGCTTGGGAAGAATCCGCTATGCAGATTTAAACGGTGATGGAATAATTGACGATAAAGATAGAACGTGGATTGGCAATCCGAATCCGGGATTTATGTATGGTATCAACCTCAACTTTTCCTATAAAAACTTTGATCTTTCAACATTCTGGCAGGGCATCAGTGATGTAGATGTCATCAATTCAAAAAAATACCAGACTGATTTCTGGAGCGTGGATGATGTAGGTTCCAATAAAGGGACAAGGCTGCTGAATGCATGGTCTCCGCAGAACCCCAATTCGGATATTCCTGCGCTTACAACAGTGGACAGCAATGCAGAATCCAGATTCTCATCGTATTATGTGGAAAGCGGAAGTTATCTGAAGCTGAGGGTTTTACAGTTGGGCTATACCTTTCCGAAATCTTTAACGGAGCATTATAATATTGCTAATTTCAGGATGTATGCAAGTGTTCAGAATCTTTGGACGATAAAATCGAAAAGCTTTACAGGAATAGATCCTGAAACGCCGGCATTCGGCTACCCGCTACCGCTGACGTTTAATTTTGGAGTTAATTTTTCCCTATAATTTTTAAATAATAAAAAATGAAAAAGAATATACTTTTAACAATAGCTTTTGCTTTTTTGCTGGGAACTACTTCCTGCAACGATTTTCTGGACAATGAGCCGAGAGGTGTTCTGTCGGAAGCCGATGTGGTAACCCCTCAGAATGTGGATGGTTTTGTGGTTGCAGCGTATGCATCTCTTGGAAACGACCATTATGATACCCCTTTCAGTCTCTGGCCTTATGGAAACGTGCGTTCTGATGATGCGTACAAAGGAGGAAGCGGAACCAATGATATCCAGACCTTTCACTTTTTTGAGATTTCAAACAATATCCGTTCGGATTTTGGTGAGTTAGACAGATTATGGTATCTCAATTATGTAGGGATTTCCAGATGTAACAAAGCGATTGCCGCACTTAAGCAGCTTTCAGATTCCGAATATCCGAACAAGCAAAAGCGGATCGCTGAAATGAGTTTCGTAAGAGGACATTACTACTTTTTACTGAAAACGTTATTTAAATACGTGCCTTATGTGGATGAAAATACACCCATTGATGATTATCCGAAAATTTCTAACAGGGCAAAGACAGACCAGCAGTTATGGGAGGCTATCGCCTCTAATTTTGAATTCGCAGCTGCTAATCTACCCGCAACACAGTCGGAAGTCGGAAGACCAAAGAAAAGCGCTGCTTATGCTTATCTTGCTAAAGTAAGGTTGTATCAGGCGTATGAGCAGGATGACAACTATACGGTAACGCAGGTAAATCCGGTTACGCTTCAGAAATCTATTGATGCTGCCAATCAGGTGATCGGAAATTACACTTTGGAGCCGGATTTTGGATATAATTTCCTGCCGGGAGCACATGAGAACGGCCCGGAGGCGGTCTTTTCCATTCAATATTCTGCCAATGACGGAACACTTTTCGGAAGGCTCAATTACGGTGATATGCTTTCTCTGCCGCAAGGTCTGGGATGCTGTGATTTTCATAAGCCAAGCCAGAATCTGGTGAACGCATTCAAAACGACAGCGCAGGGATTACCGATGTTCGATACTTTTAACGATGTGGATCTTAATTATAATCAACTAAACAGTTACAAAGTAGATCCTAGATTATATCACACCGTTGCCCTGCCCGGACTGCCATGGAAATACGAAGAAAACAAAATCTTTCAGGAAAGCTGGAGCAGAAGTCCCGGAACTTATGGGTATTATTCTTCATTAAAGGAAAATGTACCTGTAGGATGTGGCTGTACCGTAAATGTAGATCCTTTCTACGGAAATTCCAAAAACAGAATCATCATAAGATATTCCGATGTTTTGCTGATGAAAGCCGAAGCCTTAATTGAACTCGGACAACTCAACGAAGCATTGCCATTAATTAATCAGGTAAGACAGCGTGCTGCGAACAGTACGGTTTTGACAGGAAGTTATACCTCCAACAATCTGATCAGCAAATATGAGCCGGGCGTGAACTGTACCTGGAACCAGGATTTTGCAAGAAAAGCGTTGCGATGGGAGAGAAGAATGGAGTTTGCCATGGAAGGAAGCCGTTTCTTTGACCTCGTGAGATGGGGCGTTACCGCAGGAACTATGAACAGCTATTATTCTGTTGAGAAAACCAAAAGATCTTACTATTCGCAGGCGGGGTTTGACCACGGAATTGAAGAATACTGTCCGATTCCTTTAGCTCAAATTAATTTCAGCCAGGGACTGTACAAGCAAAACAACGGATACTAAAAAAAGATACGAATGAAAACGATATTCAAAAAAACTCATATTATCATCATTCTACTGATGTCTGCGGCCTTTATCTGGTCTTGCGACAGTCAGATGGAAGATGGTCTTGTTACGAATGTTTCAGTCAATATTTCTTCTTTCAGGGTGAACGGTGTTTCTGGGGAAATTGATCATAAGAATGATAAAATCACCCTCACGCTTCCTTATGGAACAAGTGTTAAGACATTAGCTCCAGTTATTGAAATTCCTCAGGGTGCCGTAGTTTCGCCGGGATCAGGAGCAACGATTGATTTTTCACAGCCGGTTAAATTCAAAGTGAAAAATGGAAATATCTACAAAGATTATCAGGTAACTGTAAAAGCTCAGGATCCAATTCTCAGCTTTAAGATCAACGGATTATCGGCTACCATCAATAATTCGGGCAAAACCATTTCTCTTACAATGCCGGAAGGAACCAATCTTACCGCATTGCAGCCCGTAATTGAAACCGGAAATGGCGTCAGCATCAATCCTGCATCGGGAACAACTCTTAACTTTACCAGCCCGGTTTCGTTTACTGTTTCTAATGGCAGTCTTACGGAAGTGTATACGGCTAAGGTAACAACGCCTGTTTCCGGACCTTCCGTTGCATTCCTTGGAACTGCTGCTACAAGAACAGGATTGACAAATCCGGATGAGATTGCAGCTTCTGACTGGCTTTTCGGGAAATTTTCAGGGGCAGTGTATGTTTCGGTTACTGATGTTGCAAGTGGCGTGGCAAACCTCAACAATATTGACGTGATCTGGTGGCATTTCGATTCTGCGACCACTTTACCGGCAGATGCGATGAGCCAGAATATGATTTCTAAAATCAAGACGTATCTGAATGGCGGGGGAAATATTTTGCTTACAAGCTTTGCGGCGCAATATGTTGACGCATTGGGAATAGTTCCTGCAGGAAAAGGACCGAATAATGTTTTCGGAGATTTTCTTCCGAACGGATTTATAGATATAGGAAGTGATTGGGGAATCTCTTTCAAAGGATATGAGAATCATCCTGTTTTCGATGGTCTTCAGACGTACGAATCTGGGAAAGCCAATCTGCTTGAGAAAGGTACATTCCGTCTGAATCATACAGCCTGGTGGTTCCTTCCGGATTGGGGTGGATATGTAAATGGTGCGGGGTGGAGAAATCAGACGGGCGGTAATAACCTTGCCAGTGAAGCCTGGGACAATACTTTGGACGGACGTGTAGCTATCGCTGAATTTCCTGGCGGAACGGCCAACAAAAAATGTATGGTTATCTGTACGGGTGCTTACGACTGGTACAATGAAACCGTAAACGGGAATGCTAGCCAGCCCAATTCGTTTCAGGATAATATCAAAAAGATGACGGAGAACAGTCTCAATTATCTTGTAACCCATTAATATCAGAGCCCATGTCAATTAAAAAAATATATGCAGCAGCCATACTTGCGCTGGTAACATTCTCCTGTCAGAATCACGATTCTGATATGGGGGTGAATCCGGAAGATATTTACAGCAAAACCCATATCTTTCCGCAGCCGCCCAATCAGTGGATGGGAGAGAACAATCCCTATTATACAGAAGGCTATGCAGGCGATGTAATGCCTTATTATGAAAACGGGAAGTTCCTTCTTTTCTTTCTTAACGATGCCAAAACAAAACCCGCAGGAGAAGGATTTCACGATATTCACAGCTTTGAGACCAGCAATTTCACGGATTTTACGTATCAGGGAAGGCAGATTCCTTACGGAACTTCATCAGAAGCTGATTTTGGAGTAGGAACAGGAAGTCTTGTAAAGGTGGGGAACACTTATTATTACTATTATACGGGGCATAATGAAGTAGCTTCGTTCCTTTCAGGTAATCCACGGGAGAGTGTTCTGCTGGCAACAAGTACGGATATGAAAAACTGGACGAAGGTCAAGAATTTTAAAATCACTGCTCCGGTAGGGTATTATGATTATGAATTTCGTGACCCGCATGTGTTCTTTAATTCCGAAGAAGGAAAATACTGGATGCTGGTCTCTGCTCAGACTTCTGATAAAAAAGCAGTCGTACTGAAATTTACGACCACCAATCCGGCAACCGGAAACTGGACCGTAGAAAATCCGATTTATACCACCAGCTCTTCCGAAAATTATATGATGCTGGAATGTCCCGATCTTTTCAAGATGGGCAATTATTGGTATCTTGTTTTTTCTGAAAACTGGAGCAACAATACCGGAACGCATTACCGCATTTCGACTTCACCAAATGAGCCCTGGACAACACCTCAGAATGACCGTCTTGACGGCTCTTATCTGTATGCTGCCAAAACAGTTTCGGATAATACAAACCGCTATCTGGTAGGATGGACGGCAAGAAAAACTCCTGAAAATAATACCGGTGGAAAAGACTGGGCAGGAAATATTGTTGCGCACAGACTGGTTCAGAATTCAGACGGGACACTGGCTGTGAAACCGGTTTCAGGATTAGCATCTGTATTTGGTCAGAATGCAGTGCTGACCGTTGATAAAATCACTGGAAATGCCTCTCAGAATGGAAGTAGCCTTACTTTATCCGCCAATTCTCAGGTTACTTTTTCAAAACTTCAGAAAGCCAATCAGATTACCTTTACATTGAATGCATCTGCTGGAAAAGCAGGAATTATTCTGGCACACGACACCGACGCCGGAAGCGGAGTTAAGATTGCACTTGAACCTGGAAATAACAGAATCGCGGCTTATGTAATGAATTCCGGGTCGGAGGACCTTATGAATTCTTATCCGTTAAGTTCGGTTTCAGGAACATCCTATACTGTAACGGCTTACATAAGCAATGACGTTTGTGTGATCTATATCAATGATAAAATAGCGTTCACCAACAGAATTTATACTATAGTTAATAAAAAATGGAGTATTTTTAGTTCTGCAGAGAGTTCATTCAGTAATATCAATATCAAAAATCCCAATTAATGTTTATCAATAAGAAAATTAAGGTAATAAGTTTCGGAGAGGTACTTTTCGATGTTTTTGGAGAAGAGAAGAAAATTGGCGGAGCGCCTCTCAACCTAGCTCTCAGAACGGCATCGTATGGCTTTCCTGTGGCAATGATCAGTGCAGTAGGAAATGATGAAGATGGAAAAGTAATCCTGGATTACACCAAAGAAAATGCTCTTGAAACCGCCGGAATCATTGTTTCTCCGGAATACGAGACAGGAATTGTTCAGGTCTACTTAAATGAGCGGGGCTCTGCAACGTACGAGATCCGGTTTCCTTCTGCGTGGGATTTTATTAGTGTTGATGAAAAAATAATGGATATCGTAAAAGAGGCCGATGTATTTTTCTATGGAAGTCTTGCCTGCAGAAATGAGGTTTCCCAAAAGACGCTTTTCTCCCTGTTAGATTCCAATGATACAATGTTTAAAGTTTTTGATGTGAATTTAAGAAAGCCTTTTTATACGATTCAACTTCTGCAAAAACTTATGGACAGGGCAGATTTCATCAAATTTAATGATGAGGAAATATTGGAGATTTCTGCCGGGATGAGATTTGAATCAGAAAATCTGGAGTCAAATATCAAGTTTATATCAGAAAAAACAAACACACCGGCAATCTGTGTAACTTTAGGAAAACATGGATCTATCCTGCTATGGAATGATCAATTGTACCGACACGAAGGTTATCCTGTGAAGGTAGCAGATACAGTAGGGGCAGGAGATTCTTTTTTAGCCAGCCTGATTGCGAAACTGCTTTCAGATCAAAATCCAGATGAAGCTCTTAATTTTGCAAGTGCCGTCGGTGCTTTGGTAGCGAGCTATTCCGGTGCAAATCCTAAAATAGAAAGTTCTGAAATAGATAAATTTTTAAAACAGAATGCTTTTTGATTCAATAATTAATCTCCAATATTCTGATAATAAAAGAAAACTCCATAAACAATGGAGTTTTCTTTTATTTAGATTCTATTACAGCATTTATCTTCGGATTTACTTCTTTGCGGGTTAGGATAAATTTATTTGAATAGTAAAAGTATTAACTTGAATACTTGCTATTGCCCAAATAGATGTAAGTGGTGCCATTTGGCTTTAGGTAACCGAGACGACTGTATCTTCAAACACTTTTATAGATGATCTGGTTCGTTTGAGCCAAATTAAACAAGAATTGCAAAGCTCATTTTGAGGTATTTTTTATAGTTAACGTTTATGGCAATTTAGCTGTAAGAATTTAGAATAAATTTTTGGAATTAAAAAATAGTGGACCAGCCAAGAATAATGACATCAGTTATTGGGCCGTTCAACAATTTCCTTAAGTATCATGATAGTGATAATAGTAAAAGATCGTAATAGTAATTAACTCCAGATTGAAATATCCGTAAACTTTATGATGACAGTATGTAGTCAATGATGAAAAAGACTTTGATAATGTGGGATAATGTTATTAGATTTATAATTAGTTCTGAATGACAATATTTATGCACCTCTTTAAATTTATTAGTCATGAAAAAACAAATCTTTATCGTTGCGCTGTCTCTGGGAGTAATCATCTTAGGAACCAAACCGGTTATAACACAAAATTCAGAGTAGGTGAGTACATCATTAAATATTATTTTATCGGATGTTATTGTAATGGACATTGTAGATTTTAATTATGGGAATACAAATGATTATAATTCAGCAAAAAATGTGAACGTTCCCAATCGTTTATTCATAATTTCCTCCAGAAATTTTGATATAAAAGTAAAATCTGAAGGTCACACTTTGTAAGTGGCGCAAACGTAATTCCTGTAAATATATTAAAGTTAAAATTAATACCGGGCGGAAGTGTGGTGGGAACCCTGAATGAGGTCACTTTATCTACAAATGATTAGGTGCTGGTGAATAATGAAGGTTTAGGTAACAAACATTCTTTAAATATTGCCTACTCTATTTCGGCGGAAAATGCATCCAAGGTACTTCTAGGAAAATCGCAGGGAACTTACACACAAAAAATAACTTATATTGCCACCGCATTGTAAGTAAATACCAATTTTTGAATAGAAAGCCCTCGGTACTTTCCAAGTATTGAGGGTTTTTCTATTTAAACCCAAAGAACAATCCTGTAGTTATTTTACTACATGAACTTCCTTTTTCCACTACAAAGAAACTTTTATCACCGTTGTAGATTTGTAATGTTCAAAAGAGAACAATTAAATAAGAATAACAATTAAATAGTATTACCATGACAAAACAAATCATAATCACAGCCTTCACTATTGGAGCAATGATATTAGGAACTAACAATGTTCAAGCGCAAAATACAACCGTAACCACAACCGTAAACATTACCCTTAACGATGTAATTTCTATCGACGCAGGAAGTACTGCAATTGGTGGTACAGTTGCCTTTAACTATTTTACTGCAGCGGACTATAACTCAGATCAGACGATTACTAAAGCCAATTCTTTAAAAGTCACTTCTACGAAGAACTTTAATGTAAGGGTAAAAGCAGGTGGACCGAATTTCGTCAATGGTTCAAACTCAATCCCTGTTGATGTTTTGACTATCAAAGCTGCAGCAGCTCCTGGAAGTATGGGCGGAACAAAAAACGATGTGGTTTTATCTGCAGGAGAAAGAACCTTAGTAGCCAATGCTCCGCTTGGAAGTGCGTTAATACTGAATCTGGACTACACCATTCCAGCGGCAAAATCATCATCTTCTTATATTTTAGGTAAACCTGCCGGAACTTATACACAAACGGTAACTTATACTGCGACTGTTTTATAATAGAATCTTTAGTTTGTAAAGGTTCCTTTTGCTATGTTTTCAGTAGTTTTGGGAATCTTTTATTATTAAACTATTTACACCATGCACAAGTTTATCCTCCTTTTCATTTTCTTTATCCTCAAAGGGTCTTCTTCAATTCTGGCACAAAGTATTTCTATGTCGCCTACACGCTTGTTTTTCACCGGTAATCCGGGAGAAAAAGTAACAAAGACAGTCACACTTCAAAACAGCTCGGATAAGGATTATGTTTTTAACCTCAACTATAAAGATTGGGTTAGAGAAGAAGACGGAAATAAGGTTTATCTTGAAGCAGGCAGTTCAAAAACCTCCAATGCTTCCTGGATATCCACCTTAGAAAACGCTGTAACAGTTCCTGCGAAAAGTACAAAGGAGATTGTAGTAACCATGCAGATTCCGGCAAACGCATCACAGTCTGCCGTTACGAACAGCATGTTGTTTTTTACCCAACTTCCTCAGCAGGCAGATAAGGTAAGTGTTCAGAACGGTATCGGTATTATCACCTTATTTGAAGTGGGACTTCACATTTTTTATACTCCACCGGGAAACCATGTAAAAAGTTTGGATATTACCAATATTTCAGAGGCAAGTAAGGAGAGTACAGCGAACAGAAAAGTCGCAGTAAGCATTCATAATGATGGAAACACTATCAATGATGCCACCGTTGAGTTTGAACTCACGGACACAGACAGTGGTAAGGAAATAAAATTGCCCTCAATTGCTATCTCCATGCTTCCGGATACCAATCAGGTTGTTCAGTTTTCCTTACCAGAGAACATTTCAGGGAACTTCCTTGGCGTGGTTATTATGAAAATGGCAGATTCCAATGACTTACGCGTAGGCGAAAAAAACTTTAAATTTTAAAATTACGTCTTGAAACCACAGAATGGAATATCGTTATCAATCCTAAGAAGAACAATCTTATTTTTTGTAGTTGTTCTTCTGAACTTTTCATTGGTCTTTGCGCAGGAAAAGAAAGATATTCAAATCCATTTTGAAAATGACAGTGTAGCGGTTGAGAAGGGTTCTACTTTTACTAATTTCCTGGTCATTGAGAATAAAAGTTCTGAAGAGATTATTATTCAGAATATCATACCTCAGGAAAACTATCCGGGATTGCTTTTCTATCCCAAAAATGACTTTATCTTAGGTGCGGGACAGTCTAAAAATCTTCCTGTGAAACTGATGGCCAATGTGGATTTTATGAAGCTGAAATCCGATGAGATTCAATTCCAGGTTTCGTACACCACACCAATGGTCACCAGAACTGAAAGTGCCTCGTTCTTCGTTGCTAAAGGCGAGAACAAAAACATCGCAGTTTATACCGCAACATACGAAAATTTCATTAACCCTGCTTTGCCGCAGTCCACAATTCTGCTAACTGTAGAAAACCAAAGTTATAGTAAACGAACCGTTAGGATTGATTTGCAATCCATCCCTGATGGTTTGGAAATTTTGCCAAAACAACAAACTGTATCGCTGGAAGGTTTAGAAAAACAAACGGTTGAGATCAAAATTGCGGTAAGAAAACAGAATATACTTTATCCTGAATTTAATATTAATACAATAGTCACAGACCTGCTTGACAATAAAATTGTGGGAAGCAACACGCTTTACTTCGTTGTTTTATCGCATAACAGACAAATTGCCCGGGGAAACGAGGCGGTGAGCGGAAATAATTTTGCGGAAATGAGCTATAATGAAAACAGTTCACGTCTTAATTTTCTTCAATTGAGGGGAAATACTGCGTTCCGGGTGACTGAGAATTTGAAATCACGCTTCAATATTGGTGCAGATTACTATCTTGAAGACGGCCGTTACAACCTGTATGATACCTGGCTGGAACTGGAGAGAAAAAATACGTTATTACGCGTAGGAAACGTTAATAGCAGCGATTACGATTACCCGGTTTTCGGAAGAGGAGGGAAGATTTATGCCAAATTTGGTAAAAATAATCAGATTGAAATTCTTGCGCTGGAAAATAATTATAATTTGTATGGTACTTATTTCCAACAAACAGAAGGATCTACCATGGTGGGTGCAAAATATGCCTTTGGGAATGTTAAATCTTTCAGTGGGAAAGTGTCCTATATTTTTGACCATGATCCGCGTTTTAATGTAGATACGCAGGTAGCAAACGCGCTAACATCATTTTTAATTAACGATAAACATTCAATCCGTGCGGAAGTGGGTGTGAGCCACGAAAAAGGCCTTTTGAACAAAGATGAAAACGCAGGAGCTTCAATGGGAGCGAATTACGAAGGGAAAATAGGGAAATGGGATATACAATCTTTTAATTCCTTTGCTACTAAAAGTTATGCAGGGATCAAACGGGGATCCTTTTTCTCAAATCAGCGGATCGGCCACCAATTTTCTGCTTCTCAGCGTGCTTTTATACAATATCAGAATTCGCAGGTAGAACCTGAGTTCCTGAGTTTCCAGAATTCGCCAGTCCAGCCTGGTAATACTGCTAATTTGCGTTATTATTTCAACAGTACAGAAGCTTTGCGGTTAGGTTATCAGTTTTCTTTAAGGAAGTGGAATTTTCTACTGTCTCCAAAGGTTGAAAAACAAAAAACAGCTAATTTTTACACATCACAGGAACTTTTTTCTTACCGGCTGGAAGCCAACATCAGTACTACATTAGGAGCACACGGATTGAACCTGACGGCGGAATATTCTTATTCAAAAGAGAATAATAAACCGGACTGGTTCAACAGTTTGAAAACAACTTTATCTTACAGATATAAATCATTCTCCCTCAACGGAACAGCTCAATGGAATGCAACCAGTGTCTTTGATTTAAATTCTTATTATGATGTAACCCGTAATTTCGCCAACTACAATGTATATGCCTCGTATAATTTTCAGATGCTTAACCATAATCTCACCGGATCTTTTTCAGCCGGAACCTTCTATTCGGAACTTTATAAAAATCTAAACAGCAATATCACGTGCAATCTGGAATATAAGATTTCGCCTTCCTGGTCTGCCACAGGTTATTTTAATCTTTCCGGTTATAAATCTACGGCTGAATATGCAAGCAGTGGCAGTTATTATCAGTTCAGAGTGGGGATTAAAAAAATATTTTACCACAGCTACGGCTCTCGGAAATCATAAAGTGGTGTTTCAGTTCTTTGAAGATAAAAATTTTAATGGACTTCTGGAGTCTGGTGAATCGGTACTTGCTAATGAAATTGTAAAACTGGACAATTATGTAGCGATGACAGATAAGAACGGAAAAGTAGTTTTTCAGAATGTACCTGAAGGTACTTACACACTGAAGGTGAACGAAAGTGCGGGTGCCCGATTGATGATGGATCCTGCTATTATGGTACATAACAATATTAACCGCAAAGTGGGCTTGGTGAAAAATATCAGGGTAAGTGGTAAATTAACAGAGATCAAACAAGCCTATGATGTTTTGGAAACGGATGTAACCGGAATAGTGGTGTATGCAAAAAGTGAAGATGGCGTGATCTATACTGCCGTGGTTAACCAAAAAAATGAGTTTGAGTTTTTCCTGAAAGATGGAAAATACAGCCTCTATATTGAAAATGACAAATACAATTATACACAACCTACCCAAACTATTCAGGTGACAAAAGAAGGTTATCCACAAACCGTGGTTTTTGAATATAATAAGAAAGACACCAACATTAAGGTGAAAAAGTTTTAAATTTAAAAGTATGAAAAAGATGAGGGCTTTTCTAATACGAATTTTTATCGCGTTCTGCGGGTCTACAGTCATGAAAGCTCAGGATGTGTACCTGTCGGTTCCTGACAATAATATTTTTAACAGGAGCGAATTTACCTCAGTATCTACAAGGGTAATGACGAACGCCAACAGAACAAACTGGGATTATACCTTTTTGGGATTACTCCCAACAGCTCCTACATTTACCTCTGTTTCCGGACCAACTTTTATTCACTCTTCTTCCTCACTTACGTTACCCAGTTCCACTCTTCTGTGGCAATTAGAAAGTATGGGCGGGCAGCTGCCATCTACTGGATTTTCAGGTTATTTACCAGGTTTTCAGTCATTCAGTACAAGTGCTATAAAATGGTTTGAACCACCATCACTCAGTCTCGCGGGAGGATTCAACCGGGGAAATATCAATTTTACATTTAAAATTTCTGCCTCACAATTTACTGCCAATACCTTCCAGGCGGGGAATTACTCCATGGATATCACTCAGAATTATAATAACTTCACACCCCGGAATTTTAAAACAATTTTAGTCATTCCTTCATCTATGCGATGGATCACAAACTCTTTAACAAAATATATAGAAATATCTTCTTTGAATGACTACCGCAATACCAGCACGCGGGTGTGGGATTTGGGGAATACGGAAATCGCGCATACGGTTGATTTTAATTTTTGGGCGAAGGCTGCTTCCACAAACATTCAGTTCACGTCCTCTAAAGGTTTTTCCGGAACCAGAAATATAGCAAGCATTAAATTGGGTAGTAACGGATCTGCAATCACAACCAAAGCCTTATCTTCCGATTTTCAGAATTTTTCCGCAGCTAATTTTAGTGTTGCAGCGGGAAACAGAAGCAACTTCATTCCGGAGCTTTATGTGTCTGCGGATGATTTTAAAAACTTTTTTTTTGAAGCTGGAACTTACACATTTGAATTGAATCTCAATGCCAGAAGTACAGATAACTCAATTAACAGTTTGCAAAATAAGGCTGTTCAGCTAAAGGTGCTTCCTCTGTCGGAGATCACCATTCCCGGTTCCGGGCGCAATGTAAACTTCAATTTCAATACCGCCGCCCATTACACTGATGGTCAGTCACAAATGATTCCAAATCAAATTATATTGTCCAATAATGAAAATTTTGAGCTCTATGTAAAATCGGACGAAAATTATTTCAAGAAAGGCGGTCTGCAGACCAGCATTAATTCAAATATTTTACAAATTGGTTTGGATGGAAGCTCTGTAAATGTTCCCTTATCCAAAACGCCTCAAAAAATATTCTTTAACGGAACACCGGTTTTGGACCGCGGACTGAACGTAAGATACACCATATCACCTGTGGGTGCCCAAGGTTTGATAGGTAAGGAAAATACCACTTACTCAATCAATGTTTATTATAGCTTTACGGCAATTTAACAATATTTTCTGAAATAAGCTCCTCCTTATCGACCACTTTAATAGGAATAATCAATCGCCGGATCAGTACGATCTTGATAAATTAAAAGCATTAAAAAAAAGTATACCGATGTTTTTGATTTTTTGTGTTTGCGGCCACTAAGATCACCAATTTGGAGCTTTGTACCATGATTATTAGCTTTGAAGGGCAAGTTTAAGTTCTTGCTTCCAGTATTGCATCTTCAATCAGATTCATTCTCAGAACCTTCACTACTTTTGTATGATCAGTCTTCGGTTTATGAACTTAAGAACTCGGCATTTAAATTTCAAAGAAGTTATTCCATTCCGGGGCTTGAGGCGAATTATCGTTCCTTTATATTTATTTGACAGGAAAGAGAAAAATTTAGAAGCTGTTTGAATTAAAATTTATTAGTTAGTCTCCTGATGTTTGCTATAACAATATAAACATTGGTATTTCTTTTTTTTCATCATCTTTGGAGCACATTCATATATTAGGATTCCGGGAGGTGGTTTTCTCAACAATTCAGCACTTTTTATGAATTTCAACTTTTCCCTTTTGTGCGATCCGGATTTTAATAAGATAAATATGGAATTTACTATTTTAAGTAAATCCCATTTGATTTTTTTAACTAATATGATATTTTTTATAACTTGCCAACTCCTGAAGGAAAGGTCTGGATCGGATATTTTTATTCATATTTAAACACTATAAAACTTTCTGCCTTTTCAAAAAAATAATTTCAAAAAGCTTTTATAACCTTTGATACTGAATTTATGAATGATTTTATCAACGAACTGCAATTAAAAATCGAAAGACTGGAAAACGAAATCAATTTCAAGAACGGGCTGATCTCGATATTGTCTCATGACTCAAAAGAATTGTTTGGAGTTTTTCTGTGGCTTATAGAAGAGCTAGAGCAAAAAACTTTAAGTGAGGAAGATTTTTTTAAGTTGTTGCCGCAGGTAAAACTTGATACCTTGAAGAATCTGCAAACGATCCAGGACAGCATTACCTGGATAAAAACACAATACGGAGATTTTAAGATTAAACCCGTTAAAATCATGTTGATGGATCTTTTTCACTATTTAGAAGAAAAATACGCTGCAAAATTAAAAGAAAAAAACATTAAATTTTATTTTAAAGGTGATCACAATGTATTTCTTGCAAGTGATCGTCTGTTGCTCGAATACGTTTTAGACAAAATTTTTAACAATTCGCTAAAATACTCCTTTCCGGATCAAGATATTTATTTACAGGTAATTACGGAAGGTGATCAGATTGTGCTTTCTATCATTGATTTCGGGACAGGAATCAATGAAAAGTATTTATCTGCGATCTACACGTATGATAATCCCATATTCCTGGGAACATCGGGTGAGAAAGGAGTTGGGTTAAGTTTGAAAATTGTAAGAAAATTTATATCCTTGCTGCATGGAAACATACAAATCATTTCCACTGAAAATAAAGGCACTACGGTTTCTCTTTTTTTACGTAAATTTATAGAATGATGGGTTTAAAAGTAAACATTCGCATTGTTGTGGCAGATGATCATGGTATCGTTCGGATGGGTTTGATACAAACAATCAAACGATTCAGACCCAATGCCATAACTTCAGAAGTTGAGGATTATAAATCACTGTACAAATTAATTCTGAAAGAAGAATTTGATCTGGCCATCATGGACGTTAATATGCCTAATGGTACTGTTCAGGAAGCAATAGATTATATAAAAATTCACCAACCTGAATTAAAAATTCTAATATTTTCTTCACAGGATGAAGAGTTGTATGGGATGCGTTATCTAAAAATGGGTGCTGGTGGCTATCTAAGCAAGCTAAGCTCCACTGAAGTAATTGAGACTGCCTTAACGGCGATGCTCAGTAAAGGCAGATATGTCAGTGATAATATAAAAGAATCGATTTTTTTAGAATCATTAACTGGTGTGACAAAAAATTCTCCCTTTGAAGGTCTATCAGACCGCGAATTGCAAATTGCCAATAAGATTGCAGAAGGCCTTCCCCTCAAAGAAATTTCTAATCAACTAAATCTCCATTCATCAACGATCAGCACTTATAAAAACAGGTTGTTTGAGAAGCTGAAAATACGATCCATACCCGAATTGGTGGAGATTCTAAGGCTGTATAATCAGTAAATATTCTATCACAAAAAAGATAATTGTGATCTATTAAAAAAGCAAAGTGAGGCAAATTGTTTTCGCCTAATTGCTATGCTTTAATATCTCCTAAAACAACTGCTATATAAATTAAGTTAAGTAAATACAACTTTACACTAAACCAAAACCGAAGTTAAGCTATCAATGAATATGATATGGTCACTACCCCTATAAGTTATTCTACCATAGTAAAGAGGAAGCTTATATTGTCAATATAGTGAAAAAATACAGTGTCGTTTTAAGAACTGTACCTTTTGTAAACTCCTCGATTTTGGTTTTATAAATATATGAAACAAAAGTTTAATTGTCTTCAATATCATCTAAACGTGATTCAATTTCTCTGACTTTATTATTGATCGGCTGAGATTAAAATGAACCATAATCATCTTCTATTTTTATTTACTGATTGATTTCATTGATTTTCTCGTCCTGAACTTTTATTCTTTCTTCTTGATTAAATAGACTGAAAGGATCTTTTTTTGAGATTTTATTCAGAATAATTTTTTATAAATGATACAAAATTAAATGGTTGTCATTAAGCTTATAAATCGTCTATCGATTTAATATTCAGAAATTCTTCTAATGAGTTGTTATAAAAAATTGGTTCTAATTCATCGTATCTAAAAAGGAAAATCTGCCCTTTCCTTTTACCGGCAGCAGTATAAATACAAACAATATGTCCTACAGGCGAAGTAGCAAAAGGAAGATATTCTTTGGTGATATGCTGCTCTGTAATCTGTAAGCTATCAATAGATTCTTCAATAGTTGTCATACCATACTTTATGCTGTCGAAATCATATGATTCATTATCAATATCAATGATTCCGCCGTTGTATTTCAAATATAATTTTTTAAGATTTTCCGGTATTACAATATCAAAACTTTCCTCAATCTGCTGGATATCTTTTATTGTAATTCTTTTTTCGTATTCGGTAATTGTTGTTTTCATAATTCCCTATTAATTCAATGGTCCATATTTACCTTTAATAGCTTTAATAAGAAGTTAATCAGAGGCAAGTTTTTTCTTGTTATTACCTGCTTTTTTAATTTTTAATCATTTTTTGAGATTTCCCAGTGCTATTTCTGATTTTTCTCAAATAAATTACTTCAACTATTAACCTATATATTTAATGTAATTTGCTCTGGCGTTATTAAGTTCAGTTTTATGACGAGCGATCCAAAACCAAAGCGGAGTAACCTGAACCAATAGGCCTCTACCTAGAGTCGTTAATTCATATTCCACTCTTGGTGGAACTTCAGGGTAAACACTTCTTGAAATCAGTCCATCTCGTTCCAATTCTCTCAAGCATTTTGTTAACATCCTCTGACTTATTCCATTAATATGATTCTCTAAATTTGAAAAGCGCATTTTTCCATCTATTCCTAGAGCATGGAGTACAAAAAGTGACCATTTATTGCCGACATGATTCAATATATCCCGTTTTAGTTCATCCTGATCTTTGTTGAGCACTTTGCAAATATCCTCCCAAGCTTCTTCGATTTCGGCATCAGTCATCAGTCTATCCATATACTTTAATTTATATCGCGAATTATGTTTAAAGATAGATTTTTCTGACTGAAAAAACTCTTACAATAAGATAATTTTATAGCTTCTATCGGCTAAGGTGAAAAAAAAATCATCTTATTTAAAATAATTGGACTAGAAATCAAAAAACTAACATTAAGGTAAGTTACTCACAACGAAGTATCTTATTGCTTTCATAATCTGAACTCAGTAACTTTGCTCAAGGAAGGGAACTAATTGTATCAGTTTGGATTAGATTTCTGAACCTTAAAATTTTTTAAATGAAAAATATATCAATTTTAGTTCTGGGAGCAGGTGAGTTAGGAATGCCTGTAATCCGTAATTTATCAAAAAAAGCTAAAAACTATAGCAATATAAGGGTTACGGTTTTACTCAGGGAATCAACTATTAATTCTGAAGATGCAGATAAGAAAAAGAACATAACCGAACTTAAAGAATTAGGTGTGGAATTACTTCCCGGGGATCTGGCTTCTCCATCTTCTGAACTTGTCTCTATTTTTAAAAACTATGACTCCATTGTTTCCTGCACAGGTTATGGAAGCGGTGCAGGAGGATTTCAGCTTAAATTGGCAAATGCTGTGCTGGATGCCGGGGTCAAAAGGTATTTTCCATGGCAGTTTGGAGTTGATTTTGAAGTAATAGGGCGAGGTAGTGCACAGGATCTTTTTGATGAGCAGCTTGATGTAAGAGAACTCCTCAGATCACAAAGTGAAACAAAATGGGTTATTGTTTCCACGGGTATGTTTACAAGCTATCTCTTTCAACCCTTCTTCGGCGTTTTAGATTTAGAGAAAAAATCAATAAATGCCATTGGTGGATGGGATATTGCACTTACAGTGACAACACCTGAGGATATTGGTAAGCTGACAGCAGAGATATTTTTTACAGAACCACAGATAGAGAACGAAATCGTTTATATTGGTGGAGATACCATTACATATGGACAATTAGCTGATATTGCTGAATCATTATCAGGACAAAAATTTGAACGTACACTTTCTGACATGACAGAGATACAGAGGGATCTTAAAAATGATCCGAGCAATTTTGTTAAAAAGTATCGTTCAATATTTGGAGCAGGACAAGGTGTTTCCTGGGAGCTAGAGAAAACTTTTAATTTTCAAAATGGTATTAAAACAACTTCTGCAGAGCAATGGGCTAAAGATAATATTGACAGGAATCTTGTAATAAATAAAAATTAATTTATTAAATAAAACGATACCACAGTAAATAATTGACTTTGGTATCGTTTTTTGAGATTTTGTAATAACTAATGAGTTTACTTATACACTCTCATTTTTTATCTTTTAAATAATTGGCAGCATTGATATTGTCAGGGTCTAGTTCTAAAGATTTCTTATATTTAAAGATAGCTTCCTTCCGATTTCCAAGAGTTTTTCCAGCATTTCACCATAGCTGTCGTAGACATTAGAACTTTGGGAAATAGCATAGTGTTCAATTTAAAAATCTGCAGTGGTTCATTTTTTTTGCCTTGTTCTACAAGCTGGTAACCCCAAGAGTTTACTTCATCTTCTGTTAATGCAAAGTTTTTATTGTCTTTACTGATTTTGCTGAAAATTTTATATGCATTTTTAAAGTCACTCTTCAAAAGTTGTTGGCGCAAAAACCTCAATTCTTACTTGATCCTAACCCTTTTTTTAATTTCATATTCGGAATGTAGAAACCGGCGATTTCATCGATGAACCATTCAGGGTTTGATCCCTGGAGATTGGTTAATATGATTACCGTGAGATCATCCTGAGGATATAAGAACAAGGCGGAACGCATTCCGCCAACGGGTGACAGTGCAGGGTGGTTTTCTCTGACTACTGTCGGCCAGCCCAAGGCATAACCGTTGGTTAGCTTATTGAATCCACCAATGTTACCGTTGTTTAATTTAGCTGTAGCAAACATCTGATCTATTATTGACTGATGCTTCAGCAGTTTTCTACTTTGCAGTGCAATAAGCCATTTGCCTAGGTCTTCTAAGATTGAAATAATTCCTGTTGCCGTTTTGAAAAACAGAGGAAAAGTGGCATAGGCATTATGCAGCTTACCGTCATTAATCCACTTTCAACCATCATTATAAAGGCTTGAATACGAGTTTGAATTATTTGGAATAACATCGTTTGAATCAACAAAAAGGGTGGAGACCATACCGGACAGCCTGAATTGATTTTCCTCAATGAACTTTGTGAAATGCTAGCCGCTGAGTTTGGTTATGATCCTTCCTAAAATATAATATCCTGTCTGATTGTAACTGAATTTGTCTCCGGGACTAAATTCCATTGGTAATTTTCTTACCATTTCCAAGTTGCGATTTTCATCACCATCCCCCAATACCTGTTCCTTTTCGTTTATATTATTGGGAAGACCGGAAGTATTGCTTAAAATCTGATTGATCCTTATAGATTTCCATTCGATAGGAATATCGTCAAATATATATGGATATCGGGTCTTTTACGTTTAATTTGCCCTGTTCCTGCAGCTGCATTATTGCCACCCCTACAAAAGCTTTGGTCATAGAGTTGATCGAAAAGGTTGTTTTTGAACTTGTTGCTACCTTATGTTCCAAGCTTTCAAGACCGTAATTTTTCAGTTTGTCAATTTTTCCGTTCCGTACAATTGCTAACTGAAGACCAGTTATTTTCGATTGTGTCATTTTGTCTTTGATGAATTCATCAATACTGTCTGTGGTGTTTTGAGCAATCAGTTGTCTGGAAAATGAAACTGCAAATAACAGTAATCCAATCTCAACGGTTCTAAATAGCCTTTTCATTTTAATAGTTTAGTGGTTCACTAATTTAATGACAACTAAAGTAATAATTTTATTATATTGATCGTTTCTTGAAATTTTATTATCACTTTTTGTAAAAACTATTCATAATAATTCTTCTCTAATTTTTTTAGTTTGCCTTTTTCCCATAAACTGTAAATTTTGTAGTTGGAATAATTTTCATTTAAATACCTTTTCCTAATTCGATACTAAAACTCTTTCATTATTCTCTATTCTCCCATTTTCATCGTAAAAATTTCTTATCGCATGTCTTCAAAAGAAAATAGACTTCTATTATGGAGTATTTGTTAGTGTAAAGCAAAAACATAATTAATGTCAAGTAAAGTAAGGTATTTTTATCACGATACATAATTTACTCCAAAATCAGGTGTCAATTTAAACTGTTTTTTGCATCCTGATTCCGAAAAATATAATCTATAAAAAATACTTTTTCATAGATATATATCTATGAAAATTGTAAATGATTTTGCATCAAATTTTTGTTGCTTTGTGTCATTCATATTGTAATAAGCTAAATAACAACTTAAAGTTATTTTAAATAATGGCTTGAAAGTATTTTTGAGACTAAATATATATTGATAACTCAAATAATGTATTTCATAAATTTTTGAGTTAAAATGTTAAATAAAATCGGAGAATACTGTGAATATTGATTAATTTGAAAACTAATCACTTTTGTTTGAATTTATTGAAAGAAATAAACTAAAAAATGTTAAATACATTATAATTTTATTAAGTATTAACTAAATATTTAATATATTTACTTTAAATAATTAAAAAATGAAAAAAAAATTATTACCTTTTATTCTACTTATTAGTTGCTTTTTTAATGCTCAAGTTGGCATAAATACAAATACGCCAACATAAACATTAGATGTAAACGGAAATGTTAGTTTAGAAATGTACAAGAAAGTAATATTCTGGCAACTACAGATAGAGTCGTTTTAATCCAAGCTGATGGAACTACTAAAAAAGTTACAGTTTAATCTTTACAACCTTCTAATAAATTTGCCTTAGACGATATTTATTCTGTAACTGCTACTAGTCCTATAGATATGAATATGCAGGAAATTATCCAAGTAGTGCAATAATTGACAATGTTGATATACAAATGACACAAGACATTACTATTCCTGCAAATTCAGACGTATTAATTGGTGCAAATAATGCATTAGCTTATTATGGAGTGATATTTTTAAAGAATGCATCTGAAATGCCTGCAGGATCAAGAAAGTTTTCATTTTTAAAAAGTCATTGAATAGCATTGAAAAATATTACTGGGAGAATAATATTAAGAAAATTTCATTAATGCTAAATCCTAGCTAACATAATATTCATAAATACGAAATATTGCTTATTTAACAGGATACTCATAAGAATTATCATATTTCTCACTAATAATACTTCAATTTAATAGTAAGTAATGACAATGATACATACACTCTTAAAATTGGAAAATAGTTATTTTATAAACTTTTTTTAAATATAAAAAATATACAAAATGAACACTAAAAATTTTTTTTCGTTTACATTGTTAATGGCAAGTGCTGCGTTTTTTGCACAAGCAGGCAATGTAGGAATTAATACAACGTCACCAGGTACAACACTTGATGTGAACGGTGCCATTACCAATCGTGAAACAATTGCTCCTGTTTCGGCTAATGCCGTCACAGTGCCTGCCAATGTAAGCCAGGTGCAGCTTTCAGGAGCAGCTACTGCCAATGTAACCATTACAGCTCCTGGCGCTCCCAATGCAGGACAGCGTCTTGTCGTCTTCAACAATACAACAGGTGGTTTTGGGGCTACACTAAACGGTGTTACCATCACTAACGGAAAAGCGCTGGAGTTTGTATACAGCAATTCGGGATGGAGATCAACCGACGGTGGATCTTTAGGAGCCACTCCTGTTAATATTTACACAGCAGATGGAACCTTATCAGGAAACAGAACGGTAACTCAAAATGCGAATACATTATCATTCACAGGAACTGCCGTAAATGCATTTTCAGTAGCAGGGAATACATTATCTGTGGATGCTGCCAATGGCCGATTAGGAATCGGCACTACAGCACCGGATACCAAATTAACAATAAATACTCCAGATGGCAATTTTGGAATCCACCATACCAATGGTACGATTAGCCTGAAATCTTTTATCGGATCAGGAGCCGGATGGATAGGAACAACAACGCCACATGATCTTAGGTTAGAAAGTAATAATGTTTCCCGAATAGCAATTTCAGGAAATACAGGCAATGTAGGGATTAATACCACAACACCATCTGCAAAGCTGGATATTAGAAATAATGATGCCGCGATTCCATCTTTAATGGTAGAAAATTTACAAACACAGCCAACAACTGCAAATGCTGCATTTTTAACAATTGATAATACCACAGGTGAATTTTACAAAGGACAACAGGCTGATAAAGTATTTTATTATCAAAAGTATACTTTAAATAATGTACAAGGAGACTATATTAGTAATTTTGACACTAAAATTTCTACATCCGGGTATACATTAATAATTGTAGGATCGTATTTCGATCAGTTACTTGCTGTTGATATTGGTAATACATCTAGAAATAGATTTACTCCTCAGAACGTTTATGCATTTCAGCAAGGCGGAACCTGGAGAATCACAGCAGATTTTCCCGCAACAAGTTCTTTGGGGAATGGACAAACGGTAGTAGGAAACCCTAATGGTAGTTGGACAATTTATACCATGATTATAAGACAAAATCAGGTGGTAAATAATACTGATGTAACAGTTAATTTTGCCGGAGCAAATAATTCATCAGCTCCTGTTTCTCCAGTTCCTTAAGGTGAGATATTGTTCAAGAATATATTTTATAATACCAAGAGGATAGTATTTTTTATTATACAAATATTATCCTCTTAACAAATAATTTTATTAATATTAAGGGAGTAGTTGATTTAGTAATAAATGTCTTAAAGCTAAATAAATTTTGTTTTGAAAGTTTTATATTTTTGAAAATTTTAAGGGTTTTCGGCGTATTATTTTTTACTAAAAATGCAAAGTTAAAAAATGTAAGAAGAAAAATGATAAGATTTCATATCAATATATAGATTCTAAATACACAATTGATTTTCCCGTATTTTCATTGTTTTTCTTCTGCATTTTACTTTTAAAAACAAATTTAAATTGATGAAAATATTGGTCAATAAGGCAAAAAACATATTGCATTCATACTCTTTTCTTCATAAAGCGGCGTAATGTAATGATTATAAATTAAAAATGTATTTTAAAACCGATACCCAGTATGAAGTTATTGCATTAAAAATGATGATCATTTTCAGAGTTAAAACTCATTGTGTAAGGTTAAACTATTAATTGTAAATCCCAGTGATATTGACCATCCGATTTCACTTCAAAGTGATCATTCAATTTTGTTTTAAATTGACTACCTTCTTAATTTTGATAAAAACTCTTGCTTATCATGTGTCAATTAATATTCAAATATATTAATTACTTATCCCTTTTAACTCCTCTCTTCTTTCTCATAGATTGCCGTTGTTTTTTCAGGCTCAATGATGAGATGTACGATTTCAACATTCCGTTTGGTTTTTCTGCTCAGTGATTCTTCAAGACTCAGCAGTGGGATGGTAAACTTCTCTATTCCCCACTGTAAGAATTCTCGTTATAGTTTTTTATATCATCGTTTTTTGAGCTTTAGTCAGCCGTCTTTTTCTATCTGTTAGTTTAAAAATGTAATTATTGCTTCTCCGTTTTTTGTTGCGTTTGCAAAATATTTTGTAATGTCAAACAAACTAAATTTAATAATTTTAATTGGTCTGAAAAACAGGGAAGTTTACCTACAGGGAGATCATTTCTTCAGTGTCTTCGAAAAGACCCATCTGATGAAGCCCGTGTACCAGCCCGGTAAATCTGACACCTATCAATCGGATCCTCATTCTTCTGGTGTAGACTTTTTTGAAAAGTTCCAAAACATACTTGAGCAAAGTATGGTCAGCTGAGGTGTAAGGAATTCTGCATTGCTTGATCTCAGTATCGAAATTGGAATATCTGATCTTCACGGAAAAGGTTGATGTCAGCCACTTTTCCTGTCTCAGCTGATAAGCCAGTTTTTCCACCATACCCGATAGAATGCTTCTGATCTTCAGTATATCAATCGTATCCTGAGCAAATGTATCCTCCGTGGAGATTGACTTTCTTTCAGAGTAGGGTATCACGGGTGTCTCATCAATGCCGTGGGCTTTCTTCCAAAGTACTGTTCCATTCTTTCCGACCAGTTCTTGTAATACGTCAATGGGCATTTCAGAAAGGGTCTTTATGGTCTTGACACCCAGTCGTGAAAACAGGTTGAATGTTTCAGGTCCTACCATCGGAATCTTTTTGATGGACAGCGGATTTAAAAAATTTTGGATATTGGCCTCTTTCACTTCAAATCTTCCGGTGGGTTTGGATTCTCCGGTTCCGATTTTAGAGACCGTCTTATTCGTAGATAAAGCAAAGCTGATCGGCAAGCCAGTATTTTTCTGGATGGCATCTGCAATCTCCTTGGTCCATTGAAAGCAGCCAAAGAACTTGTCCATTCCCGAAAGATCAAGATAAAATTCATCGATACTGGCTTTCTCCAACATCGGTACTCTTTCCTGAATGACCTCGGTCACCAGATGCGACATATTGGAATAATATTCCATATCCCCTTTGATCACCTTAGCTTCCGGACATAACCTCAAAGCCATCTTAATGGGCATTGCCGAGCGCACCCCAAATTTTCGAACTTCATATGAGAAAGAGGCCACCACACCACGATCCCCACCTCCAATGATCACGGGCTGTTTCTCCAATCCGGAGTTTTTCAGCCGTTCACAGGAGACAAAAAAGGTGTCCAGATCCATATGTGCAATTGCTCTTTCCATTTTACAAACTTAGTCACGTTTTTAAACAAAATATGTATATTTGTTGTCATAAATTATGACAATGTCAATTTTTGCAGATAACATCGTGTTTTTGAGAGGTCAAAAAAATCTAACCCAGCATAAGCTGGCAGATGATCTCATCCTTACCAGATCAAGATATGTTTCCTATGAATATGGAAATGCAGAACCACCTATAGAAGTATTGGTCAGAATTTCCAAATACTACAACATCAGTATTGATCTACTGGTCACTGTTGACATCCGAAAATATCCTTTGGACAAGATGGTCAACCTACCGGGCAATAAAATATTGTTGCCTGTTGTAGTCGATCCTGAAGGAAACAAGTATATTGAAATTGTGCCTCAAAAAGCTTCAATGGGCTATCTGAATGGATTTAGTGATCCCGAATATATTGAAAGTTTGCCACGAATCCAGCTTCCCTTTTTAGGACACGGCATATTCAGAGGATTTATGGCGGACGGTGATTCCATGCCGCCTTTTGCTGACGGGACCTGTGTCATTGGTGAATATGTTGAACAGCTTGAAGATTTGAAAAAGGGAAAGGAGTATATGTTTATTACGTCTGAAGGCTATACTTTCAAAACCTTTGTAAAAAGAAATAAAAATACGCTTAGCGTTGCAGCAGATAATACATTCTATGACTCATACGATATTCCTTTAACAAATATTGTACAGGTATGGCGGTATTTGAGGGGAATTTTACCCCAGGATTATAAACCATATTACCTGCCTAATCATACAAATCTTAAAAATCTTGTCGATGAGGCGAAACGCAGTATCAGCAATCTGGAGAACGGAATTCTTAAGTTCAAGGCATAAAAAAACTTCCCCTAAGGGAAGTTAAAAACACAAATGATGAAAAAAATTATTCCATTAAATGGAATAATGTAAAGATAAATATTTTAAAATAAAATTACAATGTGCCAACTCAATTTATTCGATACGGAAGAATTTTACGAGTTTCCAAAAGACCTTTTGGAGTACAAAGAAAATTTCCTGAGCAGGGAAGAGGCTGACCGGTTAAAAGACCATTTGCTTCAAACCGCGCGGTGGGAACAGCGTACTCAGAAAATGTATGATAAGACGGTTATAACCCCACGATTAACCGCCTGGTATGGCGATCAGAACAAATCTTACGAATCGGCCGACAGCAATACCTCAAAGACCAATTCCTGGACACAGGAGTTGGTAACCTTAAAAGAAAAGATAGAAAAAGAATTCGGTTACCAATTCAATGGTGTTCTATTAAATCTCTATCGTGACAACAATGATTCCGTAGCCTGGCACAGGGACAAAGAAAGTCGTTATGGGAAGCGCCCTGTCATTGCATCTATCAGCCTTGGGCAGACCAGGAACTTCGATTTCAGAAAAAAAGACCATCATCAAAGCAAATACAGCCTGCCGCTCCCGAACGGTTCCTTGCTCATTATGAAAGGTGATCTTCAGGAAAACTGGGAACACCGGATCGCTAAATCTACAATACCCATGAAGGAACGTGTTAATTTGACCTTCCGATTGATCAATGAACTATAATATCAAAAAAAAATAAAATAATAGTTATGCCTATTTCTTACTACGATTTTAAAAATCTACCCACGCAATCTCAATACGAATTGGCTTTGGCCGAAGGAAGGATCATCAATGAAACCTCTAAGGATGGACTAAAGTTTGTATTGTATGAGCTGTCGAGTTTTTCAGTGGAGATCGTATATAAGACCATCAATAACAAGATCGAAGGTCTTAGCGTATTCCAGAATAAAGGAACTCTATGACACATAAAATAATTTTCATTGGTCTGCGTAGCAAAACTAATGTGATCCGGATCACATTAAAATAGTGATTTGGATCCTGTGTTTAAAACACAGATAAATTCCAACTTTGTAATAATAAATTTAATAGATATAACAATGAGCAAAAAAGTTTTATTCGTACTTACGAGTCACGACGAATTAGGAAATACAGGTCAGAAGACGGGATTTTGGACTGAAGAATTAGCGGCTCCTTATTATGCATTGTCTGATAAAGATGTGGAAATAACATTGGCATCTCCAAAGGGTGGTCAGCCTCCAATTGACCCAAAAAGTGAAGATCCATCATCTCAAACGGATGCTACACGCAGAATGGACAATGATGAGGTTTTAAAGGAAAAATTAAAAAACACCCACAAATTATCCGAAGTCAAAAGTGAAGACTTTGATGCGGTATTCTATCCTGGTGGTCACGGTCCTTTATGGGATCTGGCTGAAGATAAGGTTTCTCAGGACTTAATTGTTGATTTTTACAGCAATGATAAGCCTGTAGCATTCGTTTGCCATGCACCCGGAGTTTTGAAGGATGTAAACATTGACGGTGAGTATCTGGTAAAGGGTAAAAATGTTACTGGATTCACCAATACCGAGGAAGAGGCTGTACAACTTACGGAGATAGTTCCGTTTCTGGTTGAAGATATCCTGAAACAGAATGGCGGATCATACAGTAAAGTCGAAGACTGGGCTCCTTATGCGATTGTTGACGGAAGACTGATCACAGGACAGAATCCTGCATCATCTGAGAAAGTTGCAGAGGAATTATTGAAATTAATATAGACCATTTTCATTCAGAAATAGATCTTGTCATCAAAAATCAATTGATGACGATAAAAATGGTCGCTTTTTTAGGAAACATTAAGATAATCAGGTCTTTTTTTAAATACAATTAACACCACCATTCACCTTCAAATGTATTGAGTTTCCATAATTTTGCAAAGGAAATACTTGTAAAAAGGTTTTCATGGTTATTAGTTTTTATCCCCATATTATTTGGGGATTTTTTTATGACCATTATGGCTACATAGTAGGGACCCGGTTATTATTTTTTTAAATAAAAGGTCAGCTAACTATTGACATAATTCCCTTACTTTTCCCTTGAGCTCCATACAGGGAAAATGACCCACTGATCGATCTTTGATTAATGAAGCCGTATTTTCATCTTTTCTGAGCAGCTCAATATGACTCTTCAGGGCGTGTAACTTAAATTCAGTAAAATATTCGGAGAACCTAAATTTGACATAGGCTTCCTGTTCTTTATAAACATAGCCGTCATCACAGATCCGATAAAACTTTCCGAAATGTGCTGTTCCATTACGACCAGCTCTGGGCACATAGTCTTTATAGTTAACAATATCATAGACGATAGAACCATATTTCTCCCGCAATTCAGCATTGATCTGACAGGTAACAGCCAAAGGTGGTGCAAAATGATAAGCACCTTTAAAATTAAGCTGATGATATTGGAGTGGAAGAATAAATAACTGTGCTAAGGCCGCACCAAGAGAATGACCTGTTAAATAGATAGGAAAAGTTCTCGTATCAGCTTGTGGATTCACTTCCGTAATTTTCTTTTTGATCTTCTCTACCAAATTTTCCTTTTGCATTAAACGTATCAGAGACCTTCTGAACCCACCGTGTCCTGCCGGCATATTAGACAACTCATCATTAAAACCTTTTGAATTTTCATAATTCCAATATTTTGAGTCCGTGAGCCAGTCTTTAAGAACAGAAGGTTCGGTACCTCTGAAAGCAATAACCATAAAATCCTTGTTTGCCCATAACAAAACCTGGTTGTGATGTATACCATACGAATCATCAATTAGGGCATAACTGATTTTGTTTTCCGGATAATTTTGATTGACCTGTTGCTTGAGAATTTCAATATTGCGCTCATTCCAATAGGCAACTTCGGAAATTTGCGCACAAAACAATGCCGTCTTTTGATCGTATTCTGAGAAATCCTGATTAAAATTGGATGGATTGATATCCGAGAGCAAAACATCCTGACCTGGAGAAAGACCCGCCACAGCGAGAAATAGGAAGAATAGCTTTTTCATTGGTTTAGTTTTTTGGTTCAATATAAATGTACAAAAAATTAATAATCAGTGTGTTATATTTTACGTGGTGCATTCTAATTAAATAAATCTTTTCGGTACTACGAAAAGGTAGTGATTTTATGTGATGTTCAATTTCCAACTTTACCCCAATAAAAAGTTGATCAACTGTTCAAATACATTATTAACATCAAAAATCACCGTTATGAATACCGAAAGAACAGAATTTATTGCTTGGATGGAAAGGATCATGGAACGATTTGACATCCTTAAAGAACAAGTGTCATCTAACCAGTCCAGATTCATAGAGATCGACGGCGAGGTACTGTTGGACAATCAGGACGTATTACAGCTCCTAAAGATCAGTTCAAGATCATTGCAACGCTACCGCACGGACAAAAGGCTGCCTTACTACACCATCAGTGGCAAACTATACTACAAGCTGTCCGATGTCCATCAGCTCATCAGAGAATGTCTAAGTGCATAATGAAGTAAGACAGAAACTGCCAAATAAGTAAGCACAATTCCAGATCAAGGCATTCACCAGTCATCCCGCTACCTTCATCGCACAAAATATCTGCTATGGAAAAGAAGGTACAGAATGCAACCAATGAAACGAATAAAATCAAGCCAGTGTCCGACACATTGCTTGTCCTGAACATCCATACCAATGCGGTCGAGATGGTCAAAGGCATTGACAAGGAAGGAAACCTGCAAAAGATCCCTCCCAACGAGAAGAAGGACAACGACCAGTTGATCCGGGTTGACAAGCACGGCGATCTCTTCTCCAACTTCTTTTCCAATTTCTACCGGCAGCTTAAAAACCCTTCGCATTTCATTTTCTTCAAGGTCTCGGAATACGATGCGGTCAATACGGCGAAAGACCTTCAGCAGTATGTCGATCAGGCATCCCCTGAAGAAAAGGAAAAATTGAAAGAATATGAAGTTTTACCAAACAATACAAACCATATAAAAAATCAGAATACAATGGAAAACAACACAGAAAATCAGGAATACCGTTTTCAGCCGGAACAGATCGACTGGAAGACGATGGAGAAATTTGGGCTGAACCAGGAAAAGCTTGAAAAGATGAATGCTATGGATCCTCTGCTCAGAGGTTTCAAGACCAATAATTTAATTCCTATTACCATCAATCTCGGAACAGCGGTCAGCAAGATGGATGTCCGTCTATCACTCCAGACCGCAGACAACGGAGAGGTTGCCGTGAATCTCCACGGCATCCGCAAAGAGCCCAACTACAACCTCAAGTTTCTCGGTCACGAGTTTACCGACGAAGACAAGAAAAACCTCAAAGAAAGCGGAAATATGGGCAGGGTCGTCGATCTGGTCAATCCCAAGACCGATGAGATCATCCCGTCCGTCATCAGCCGTGACCGACTGACCAATGAACTTGTCGCTTACAGGGCTGAGTATATGAAGATTCCCGATGAGATCAAAGGCATCAGATTGGATGACCACCAAAAACAAACATTGCTGGAAGGCAAACCGCTTTATCTCGAAGGGATGACCTCCAAAAAAGGAGAACTGTTCGATGCCACCGTACAATTCAATGCTGACAAACGCTATGTCGAATTCATTTTCAACAACAACCAGAACCAGCAGCAAACGCAACAGCAGAGTCAATCTACCTTGCAAAATCAATCCAAAGGTGGGGAAGCCCCGAGAGTATTCCGTGGAAAAGAACTGGATGATGCACAGTATGATAAATTCAAAGCAGGGCAGACGGTGTATGTTGACGGACTTGTTGACGGCAAAGGAAAAGCCTACCAAGGCTACATCACCTTCAACAAGGAAACATCTAAAACGGATTTTTCTTTTACCAACCCCAACAAATTGAAAGAAAAAGCCCAAACATCAGAAGACCATAAGACACAGAAAGCGGTCAATTCAGATGGCAAGACGAATGAAGCCACCAAGAATCTCAAAGAGCCTTTAGATTCCAAACAGCAACAGCCTGCCAACAAGCAACAGGAAGCCCAGCAGAAGAAACCCGTCAGATCCAAAGGGCGCAAGATGTAATCCAAGACTTACAAATACAATCACAAAAACAATTCTAATCATAATAAATCCAATCCTATGAAAGCCATCATCGCAGAAAAGCCAAGTGTTGCACGAGAGATCGCACAATTGTTAAATGCCAACGAAAGAAAAGACGGTTACCTGGAGGGCAACGGTTACTGCATAACCTGGGCATTAGGTCATTTGGTGTCATTGGGAATGCCGGAAGATCATGGTATGAGAGGCTTTGACAAAGCCTCTTTACCTATCTTTCCCGATCCATTCCTGTTGATCTCAAGACCCATTAAAAAACAAAACCACAAAGGTTACCAGCCTGATCCTTCCGCACTCAAACAATTAAAGATCATACAAAATATCATCAATAGATGCGACAGCATTATTGTAGCTACCGATGCGGGAAGGGAAGGAGAGCTGATATTCCGATACATCTATCAATATCTCCGATGCAACAAACCATTTGAACGATTGTGGATCAGTTCCCTTACTGAAAAAGCCATACAAGACGGTTTCAAAAAGCTTCAGCCGGGTTCAGCGTTCGAAGGTTTGTATCAGGCTGCAAAGGCCAGAAGCGAAGCCGACTGGCTGGTTGGGATCAATGCCACCCAGGCATTGAGCATTGCTGCTAACCAAGATGTGTATTCTTTAGGCAGGGTACAGACCCCGACACTGGCTTTGATCTGCAAGAGATTTGAAGACCATCAAAATTTCAAACAGAAGAAATACTTCCAGATCCAGTTAAAGCACCGAAAAGAATACCTGGATTTCACCAGCCAGTCAACTGAACAATGGGAAGACAAAAAACAGGCAGAGCATATCCTAAGATCCATAGAAAGAGAGGGCAGGGCTACTGTTGAAGATGTCTCTGTTAAAACTTTAACAGAACAATCGCCCTTACTTTTTGACCTGACAGAACTTCAGAAGGAAGCCAACAGAAAGCTATGTCTGTCAGCCGATGAGGTTTTGCAGACCGCACAAGGACTTTATGAAAAGAGATTCATCACCTATCCACGAACCGGAAGTAAATACATTCCCGAAGACCTTTGGGCAGAGATCCCGGAGCTGGTCAGAATTCTGAATACCGTCGATCAATTCAAACCTGCCATTTCAAACCTGAAATTCGGCAATTTTAACAAGCGTATGGTCAATAATCTCAAAGTAACTGATCACCACGGACTGTTGATCACCACAAAAATACCATCTGCACTCACTGCAACCGAGAAAGCCATTTACGATATGATTGCCTACCGTTTACTGGAATCCCTTTCGGAACATTGTTCCAAACAAGTCAGCCAAATCACTATTAAAGTTCATCATTATGAGTTCAGCATCAAAGGATCAAAAATACTGACTAAAGGCTGGCGAGCCATCAAAGGGATTCTTTCCGAGCAGAACAATAATACATATAAAAACGAAAACTGCAACAGCAATGACAACATCAATAACGTCGAAGAAAGACTTATTGAACTTCCTGAATTGAAAATCGGGGATGAGCTGAAAATTTCGCAAGCTGATCTAAAAGAAAAAACGACCCAAGCGCCCAAACTGTACAATGAGGCAGATTTGTTGTCAGCTATGGAAAATGCAGGAAGATCAATCGAAGACAAAGAAGCGCAGAAAGCCATTGCAAATATCGGTATCGGAACACCCGCCACCAGAGCTTCGATCATTGAAACGCTGCTCAGCAGAAACTACATTACCAGAAAAAACAAAGCTTTAGTACCAACCGAAAAAGGAATCAAAGTTTATCACCTTGTCAAAGACCAAAAGATCGCCAATGTACAGATGACCACAGAGTGGGAGATGGCATTGGACAAGATTGAAAAAGGCGAGCTCAGCTCAAAACAATTCATCACCGATATCAAAAACTACACAAGAGAAATTACTAAAGAACTATTATCACTATCCATCCTACAAGAAAATATCCCCGAACTCAAATGCCCAAAATGCCAGAAGCTGAACCTCATTATCAAAGACAAAATAATCAAATGTCCTGATGACCAATGCAACTGGATGCAGTTCAGAACTGTTTGTGGAATACAGCTCAGCATACAGCAGATTACTTCACTCATCAACAATGGAAAAACCCCGCTCATTAAAAATATGAAGGCCAAGAACGGCAAAAAGTTCAGTGCCTATATTGTTTTGAAAGATGACCACAAAACCATATTTGAATTCCCGGATCACTAAATTTATTTTAAAAATTAGTATCTTAGAAATAAAAATCATGAAAGTGTTTTTATGTTACCAGCACGGATCGGTAGTGATCAAATGGAACCTCCCATTCTTTCCCCGTATAGGAGAATATATTTCAACCACTGAACTTTTATCGGAGAAAGAATTCAAACAGCTGGGTACAAAAAAAGATTACCTCAAGATCATCAACATCTCATGGTTTCTTTATAAAGATAGCAAGCAGTCTGCAGTGGAAATTCTATTAGAGTAATAAGCTACCTCGAGTACTTTAATTTTGGTTGTGGAAATATATTTATCCGGATATTGTAAAATTATTACATCATATGATCTGCAAATATTATCATTAAAGATACCCCCTTAAGATAACAGATCGCTCAACATTTTTAAATAATGATCTTGATTTTGCTCAGCAACGAAGAATATTATAAATTCATGGAGTGCTGTCTCAAAATTATCTTTGTTGGCGGCAAATAATTCCTGTACAGTCGTATCAGAGTCGATGATACAAATGATACCGTCAAAATCAGCGATTTTATAGTCCAAGATATTCGTGACAGGATTAACACGAAAGAAAAATGCATCGACATAAAGCGATAATTTAGACTTGGAGGCACTCATTAAGTCATCAAGCATTCCTTTGGTGAACTCTTCAAAATTTGCTATCTCATTAATCTTGGAATCATAAACAAATCGTTCCGCTTCACTATGGATTAATTTTTTTTCGCGCATTTTATCATTGTTAATCCTTGAGGAATCAGCCACAAGAGTGTCAAATTCAAAATCCTTGCAAAATTCCAATTCCTGATCAGTAACATCTTCTTTATTAATAACCTTCATTAATATTGAGCCGCAATGAGGTGAAGACCGGACTGTATTGGGACTGACGAAGTAGCCATCATCAGGGTTAGAATTTAAATTTTCAGTTTCAAGGGTATTTTCATCGTACAAGTCAAGAAACGATAATGTTTTCATCGTTGATTGCGACAATGATTCGTAAATCTTAACAATCCTTGGTGCTGCACGAGGATGTATTGATCTTTTATGAATAACGTTTCTGACCTTGTTGTTTGTAGATAAAGTGACTTTAAATACATTCCAATGGTTACCGTTACCGATTTTTTCTTCTTTGATAATCATGTTATTCTAGCTTGGTATATTAATTATACTTTTCTTTATTAATAAGTAAACAAAAATACATAAGTCCTCAATATCAATATTCAGTATTTTCACTACACCTTCTATCGGGGAAACTTTTCCAGAGCTTTATACAAGTGCTCTATCTTTGACTATTAACAATAAAAAATTTAAATTATGTCAAAGAAACCAATGACCAAAGAGGATGCTGCTAGAATTCAGTCAGCAGAAGCCAAGAAATCAGGAGGCGCAGTCAAGAAGGATAGTTTTGCGGCAAGAGCGACCAGCTCGGCCAGTAAAAATTCTAAAAAGTAATTGAAAAAGGGTTTATCTTTAGGTAAACCTTTTTTATGTATCAGCTACTTCTGGAAAAATTGGATGCCAACAGTCATTCAATGGATGATCCGAAATTTAACCATTACAGCTCGGAGCTGTACAATATATTTTTAGAAGGGGAGTGGAAGACCTTCCGCCCCATTTTTCCTGAAAGTTTCAGGCAACTGCAACACGATCTGAATGCTGCCTTTAATCACATGGAAAATTCCGTACCTGACAACTCTATTGATATAAGCTTAGATATGAAACATCTTTCTGCAATCATAGAGCAGTATGACAATTTAAAAACAATTCTATCAAACTATCATCAATATGCCAGTCTTTTTATACAGATGATCCTCTTTCAGAAAATCTGCCTATTAGGCATCATATCTATACAGAATAAAAAATTGACGTATCAATCACAAGATGTTCTCAATTTCCTGGATAAGAAGATCCGATTCAGTCAGAGCTTTATCGCTAAAGAATGGGAAGTTGACAATGATACGCTGTCCAAATGGTTTGAAATTCAGTATGGCACCAATATTTTTGCCAACAGAAAAAAAATTAAACTCTCCGAATACATTTCGATCTTTAAAGATCTTTTTATCCTTGAAGAGCATATGACTGATAGCACATCTGGCCACTTGATCGAAGCTGATCTTATGGATTTTTACAATTCACTGGCATTAAAAGGCAAGACTTATAGTAAGAAAGATATTATCGAAGAATGCTTTAATCCTGAAGAAAAACTATCGACGCATCAATATGAGCAGGCTAGAATTGCGCTTGAAAAAAGATTCTCTTTTTATTCGCACGTCAATAAATATCCTGTATCTATAGCTTTTCAAATGATATCAGAACTAAAAAAGATTTGCTAATTATCATTTTCTACTTGCAGAATTAAGGTTTTCCGGATCTTTTTTTGATTTCCAACATATGAGTTTCCCAGTCCGTATATTCCAGTTCTGATCTCAATTTCTCAATATAATCAACTCCGTCCTGTGTCAATCTACCTACAAAATCCAGCTGTTCAAATTTTACTTTTTTTAATAGAAAAGCAGGTACGAAATAAGATTCCGGATAATCCGCAGATTTGCCATAGCCAATTTCGTGACCAGGTTCAAAATGATTCTCTTCAAAACGCTTATTGTCGTACATCGGATTATCAGAGCAGGTGATCATAATACCATTAATATCAATTCCCGAGTCCTCCCAAAATACAAACGAATGATTAAAAGATTTTTTATGATAATCTTTTTGGAACTCTTTCTTTAGTCTGTAAATTTCACCTCTTTTCATATGTATTAGCTTTAGTGTCCTTGTTGGTTAATTTTAGCTTTCGTATAAAATGATTTAACTGCCTAAGTAAACTACTTTGGTAAGTGTGCAACCAATTCCACTTCCAATTTAGAATCCGGCATATATAATCTTTGCACCTGTACCCAAGTTGCCGCTGGAAAATCATTATTGTAGAATTTCTTGCGAACATTATTGTATTTTTTCATTGCCTCGATGTCTGTAGTGTATAAGTTTTCCTTCACGACGTTATCAAACGTAGCTCCATAGTTTGCCAGCACAGCTTTTAAATTATTGTAAACGGAAGTGATTCCTTCAGGTGTAATATTATTCGTCACAACACCGGAAATATAGATAACATTATCCACTTTGACAGCCTGAGCATATCCAGCGTTGCTATCCTGTGTTTTACTATTCCAATGCCATTTCTCTTTGTGGATTTTATTCTCTTGTGAAAACACGTTGCAGAAAGCCAAAAAAAAGCTGATCATTAAGATATTTCGCATAATTTATATTTCCGTTGAAGTTAAGCATATATATTTGGAATGTTACAAAAAAAGCAGCCCTAAAGCTGCTAATTCCATTCATCCTTTGTTAATCTCCCTTCTCATGTTCATGAGGTTTTAGTTTTGGATGTTTAGGTTGATTTGGAGGTGTGACTCTCCTTCTTTTGTCGGGCTCGCCATCTGGTTTTTTCGGTTTAGGTCCCGGCTTGATTGCTTCGATCGTGCTCATAGCAAAAAGAATTGGTTAATACTTATTGATGATATCAAAACAGATTAATATCAGCCTCAAAAGTAAACCTGTATTTTATAAATTCTTTACGGAAAACCGTATTGAATTTTGTTATACGTAAAATAAGATGTTCTGCAATCAACAATTTATAATAGCATTACCTTCTTCTCGGAGTACTTCTGGTAAGTGGTCTAACATAGGTACCATCCTTTCGGGTATAGCCCTTGACACTTACCGATCCTCCGGAACTCGATCCTGAATTATAGCTGGAACCTGAGTTAACTGTTGGAGAAGTATATGATGATGTCTTGGTAGAGTTGCTGTATGTTGAATGCTGAGGATTATTAGCCCATCCACAATAATTTCCCCATTTGATCTTCCTATTATAATTTTTTCTGTTGGGTTTGGATGATAAATATACCTTTGTGCCTTTAGGAATAACTGTGGTATAAGTTTCGCTGTTACTGCTGGAATAGAGTGGTGTGTCTTCCTGTAGCAGGACAGTTTAATAATTTGTACAGGAAATTAAAGAGAATATTAATAAAAGATAAAGTAATGATTTTTTAATTGTAAATAATTTTTATATCTACAAATCTAAAACTACTTCAAATTAATTTATTACGGTTTTCCGTATTCAAGAAAATTTTAAAATTACATTTCTTTTAAATTTTCAGTCAACCTCTCTTTCTCTCCACTCTCTGCAGTTGAAAATCTCAACGGAGGTATTTGATATTGAGCCAAAATCTGATTCTTCATAAAATCTCTTTCTGCTTGCTTGATTTCTTTTATCTAGTGAGCGTAAATATCATCTAAATCTTTAATGAAATAATTATCATTATGTACCTCTTTGATTGGATTATCAAATAGCAAAAAAGCTTTAATTTCAGGTTCAAGAATTATACTTTCTTTTGTCAAAGCAGAAGACTTGATCTTCTCCCGTAGCTGCATAAGAAGTCTTCCCAGTGCATTTTGCCCTTGAAGTAAATTGGGATTTATGGGTTTAGCTCCCCAGATATCATCCTTTTTAGAAAACTCAACAATAGTTTTGTCACCGGTACTTAATAACAATTTAGAAAATGTATCAAAATTCTGTATCAGTTTTACCTCAAGACACCATTTCATGACTTTGAATTTAACGCTGTCCCAATCCTGTCGGCTGTATTTTTGATATTTTCTACTGACAGCTTTTGCGTCCATTGGATTCTTAGTTTCAATAATTTCATTTTGAATCAATGGAAACAATGGAAATTTACAAGCTTGGTAAAGAATTTCGGAACTTTGAATATTGACCTCGTTAATGAACAGAGAATATCCCGGAGCCATATTAGAAAGGCCTCCAAACTTGTTCTCAGTTTTTGCAAAACTTAAGATTTCTTTAGTATTGTATTCTCTAATGCTCGGATTCATAGTGCTAAATTAAACATTTTTTATTTATCCTCTATTGGTTACGGGAAAAAGTGGTTTCCACTGATGCCCCGGAACCTCCCACCAATATACCAACGGGCAATTATTAGGGATATTCCTCCATGTGAAAAAATGTGTTCCCAAACCAAAAATCTTATAGGCCGGATTAATGAGTCCTAGTGGTCTCAGATTAGGTTTGATCACACCCTCTATTCCGTTAATAATATCAATACCTGCTTCGGTGATAACATCTTCATATTTGATCCTGTTGTTCGGGTTGGTAAAAAAGGTCTCCTCTGCCGGGTTCGTTCTGCTTCTGTATGCATAATCCTCATATTTCGTTGCCGAAAGGCTCTCCAAGTAACTGTTGATCTTGATATTACTGCCCTTGACAGGTTTGGCAATATTCAGTTTTTGGTCAGCAAATTTTGCGTGGTTTTCAATATCATAGTTAGAGTACCAGTTGATCTTTTTACTTACTTTGTCTCCAAAAGTTTTAATGATTCTAAAATTCTGAAAAGAAAATCCCCATTGGTGCAGGCCAAAAACACTTATTGATAACGTGATCTCGCTCAGGGAAACTTTATCCGCGAAAGTTCTATCTTGGCTATCCTTCTGTCCTAAAAATTCTAATATATGTCGTCCGATTGTACTTCCTGAAGCTAAAATGTCATCGAAGTAGATATAATGTTTTTTAGGGAATGTAAGATAATCTCTGTAGGATACAGAATATTGTTCATCAAGTATTTCGTCCAGCAACTCCAAGATAGCCGGCTGACTTTTATGAGACTGCTGAAGATCCAAAAATTCAGTATCCATTAAAAACTGTGTCACGTTGGAGTAGCCATATAGTCTCAAGTATTTTCCAAGATGGCTCTTAACATGTTTTTTAGCCTTTTCACGAGAGATATACACTTCCGAAATGAAATTGTCAAGTTCCGTCAGTACCAGGGTACTGTTATCTGCAAATTGCTCTGCCCAATCCAAAATCTTTTCTGGAGTGATTTCAATCTTATCATGATTCCGATAGTCTTTTACAACTTCATAAATTCGATCAGCCAGCTCTTGCATAAATGGATTTCTTTTATTCAAAAATAATGAAAAAATGGTAGATCCCCAAGCTAGTATATTATCTACTTACTTATTTTACATAAATGGATTTTTATTTTCAATCAAAATCTGATGCGGCGCTATTATTTCTTATTGCAGGAAATAATGGATACCAATCATTATGTCCCCACCAGAATACCAGAGGGCAAGTATTTGAAACATTTCTCCAAGTAAAAAAATGTGTCCCGGTCCCTAATGTCATGTTGCTAGGATTTGTCATTCCCAGTGGCCTTAGACTATCAGCAGAAATGTGATCAATCGATTTCATTATCGCGAAGCCTTTGTCAAGCAGTATATTTTCATATCGTATCCTGTTTACAGCAGATGAAAAAAAAGTTTCCTCTTTTGGAAATTCAGGATTTCTAAATGCAAACTTCTCATTTCTGTAACCGTGCTCATTATTTAGTTCATCTTCTATAAACTTCAAAACCTCATGACCAATGGCAGACTCAAGAGGATATATGTGATTAAATTTAGGATTTGGATTGAACCAGTTTATATTAGGATTATTTTCTATCTCAGATACGTGATAAAATTTAATTCTACCATTAATCTTTGTCTCCAATTTCTGTTCGATCGTGAAAGGAACATTAGCAGATGCCCATGTATGTAGGATTACAAACGAGGCTATAATTTTAATATCGCTATTTAAAAATTCTTCTTTTCCATATCTATTTATTTCTTCCAGTAGGTCTTCCCTAAAAGTTCCGCCAGAAGCCAATACATCATCGGCATAATACCACTGTTTCACATTCCCGGTACCGCAGTCCGATAGAGATCTGCCATATTTATCGTTAAGAACTTCATCAATGAAGCCCAAAAATATGGTCTGACTTTTTCCTGCCGGCTGACAATCTAAAAACTTTGTTTCATCAAAAAAAAGATTGATGTCCTTATAGCCGTAATCTTTGCTGATAATATCGAATGCTGTTGATATAACTTTCAGAGTATGTTCTTTGCTCAAATATGACTTAGGGATCACATGCAGCAGCTCGTCCACGAGAAATTCCCTGTCTGATTCCTCGAACTGTTCAAGCCATTTATTGAAATGTTCAGCATTCAGCTCAGTGCGGTAGGCACGACCCATATCTTCCGTTCGATAGTTTCCTATTACAGAAATTATTTTGTCAATCTTTTCTCTCATCTGTCCTTGTTTATTTATTATAACAAAGTCAAAAATATGAATGTATAACTTTTTAATAATCAGTATAAATACTGAATTTTTAGATTGATGTGATCAGCTCTTCATCTTAATATATCTTGAGGTAAAATACATTGCAGATTTTCATATAAAATTGTAAATCTGGATTAGGTACTGTCAATGTATTCATAAAATATAAAATGAACTCTTCCAAATGTGTGGAAGAGCTCATTTTATAGATAATTGTATTTATATAAGAGATAGCAATCATTTAAAATAAAGGCGTTATGAATAGTTAAATCCTGTTATTCTATTTTGACACATCCATTTAAATCTCTAGGTCTTTTACTTTTAAGCAGATAGCAAAATTCTTCATTATCTGGAATTCCAATATAGTTACTATCATTATCATCTAATAACTCATTTTCTTTGATAAGGCGTTTTTTCCAATTGGGGAATGTGTCTGGGAACGTAAATTTTTCAAGCAACTGCTTTAAATCTTCGTCAATCAAATTTAAAATCAAGGCTTTTATGTAATCTTTAAATTCAGAATTAATTATATATTCTATTTCTCTGAAATTGTCAATAATTCTTCTTTTATTACATTGGGCAACATTCCAGTAAGACCACCAATAATTATAAAATGAGTACTCGTTATCTACATTTGTTGCTAAAAGTGCTCTTCTTAAGTCATTATTTAAGAACTCATCGGACTGAAAATATTGTAGGACAACATTTTTTATTTGTGTTAAGAATACTTCATTCATACTAGATGGATTCCCATCATAATTAATACAGTAAAAAATAAAGGAAATTCTACCTCTTAATAAGTCTGTATCTTCAAATTGATATAAAACAGTTTTTAAATTTGGTCTCTCTTGAAATATTTTTGCCTTAATTCTCTCTTCTTCAATTTGTTCTTTGGCAAATGTAGAATTGATTGTAAAACTTGAGTTACTAAGGTTTTTGTAGATATCGTCGCATCCATTTGCCAGTTCATTAATCAGAAAGACAACTCCATCAAATGTCTGCGGACTTCTGATTATATCAGGTCTTTTTCCACTTTTTTCAATATCACCTCGAGAAACTATATTCCTAACAACTCTCATCCATTCAGAGTACTTTTCAATATTATATTCGTTACACCTCCTAAAATATTCTATCTGCGCGAATAGTAGCACCTTGTGTGTATACGAGGAACCTTTGCTATCGTTTACAATTTTTGAAATAAAACCCTCGACAACAGAATGTCTAAAAAACGGAATTTTAAGTTCAAATTTTTTAATTGCTTCGTAGTTGACCGACAACAAGTTGAGAATTTCTTTGATGTATTCAAAATCTTTTTTGTTCATCCATTGTGAAGTAAGATTATTGGAATCAGCCTGCAAGTTTGAGATGATATGAATTCTTTCTTCTGTTTCTTTATCTCTCAAAATAGATTGCCTTATCATTAAAATTGTTGAAAATAAATTCAACATAGCAGAATCAATATTGTTATTCTGCCTGAAATTATTCCAAAAGAAATCTGTCCAAATTGTATCAATTTTGTATTCAAACTTCTCAATATAGTTTATATTTTCCTCCCAATTTTCATCGTTTATTTTTTTCTCTAGTGTAGCTTTAAAATTTTCAAATGTTGTTAAAAGCTTACCTCTGGCATTCATTTTGATATATAGGTCATCTGATAATCCAATATTTTCGAGATTTACAAAATAAAATTTTATCAATGAGTCTTTATTGGATAGTTTCTGCCACAAATCTTCTATGTCGTTAAACATTTTATGAATATCATCGATTGTTCTTAGCATAGCTTCAATCGTAGGATCTTTTTTCCAAGATAGATAAAACCACGGTGAATTAATGATTTGATCACTAGGTCTTATGTCTTTATCAAGTTCTATATCGTTAGTTACTAACGACTGGCAAAAATTTCTTGAAGAAATTCTCGTTTCGTACGTAAATTTCGATAACAACGATGCAACATCATCAGCTATTGTCCTTGACGCATACCAATGTAATAAGAACAATGTCGTCAAACGTTGTTGTCCGTCTAATGGCTGAAAAGTATTATTATCTACAACACTTCCGTAAACAAAATCTAACATGAGATTTTCTTCATTCAGCAAACTTTCATGGAGTGCCTTCAAAAATAAATATCTTATTTTTTGTTTATCCTGTCTGCCTTGTGCATAATCTCGTTGGATGATTGGAATTTCTATTGAGTACATGTTTATTAAATCAACAAAACTCAAAATCTGTCCTTGGTACTGTACTTCTTCCATGTATTAGCTTAAATAATTTTCTAGAATATTGTGTAGGTCTTTTTCGTAATTATCCCTATCGTCTCGAGTCCAAAATGTCATTTTTGGAGGATATTCGCTAAAATATTTTAGAAAAACATTTTTTGTGCAAACAGGTATAAAAACTCCTTGTTTGTCTCTGTCAATAATTGTTTTTCTTTTTACTGGAAATAAAGCATTTTTGTAACCTCTGTTAGTAGCTGAATCTAATAGTGTTAAATTTGATATATCATTTATATCATCATCATCTCCCATTTTTTGATTAAAGTAATCAATAATTTTATAGTATAATTCAGAAAATGCTTTTTCGTTAGCTTCATCTTCTGGGGACCATTTGTTAATATTATTTTTTAATTCTAAACTAATGGCATCATCATCTTCAATAAACATATTTGCATCCACTAACCACTGATTTCTATTATGTTCAGGAATTTTTTCTTTAATTGACGCAATGTGTTCTATATCCCAATTTTCATTTTTGAACAAATCGAAAGGAAAATACGCATTATCTTTTTCGCTATTCAACATTGTTAATATATTGTATAGTAAAAGGGTTTTTTTTACATTTTTCGAGTCAGCATATTGGAGTTCGCTTATTTCAATGTTTCTAAAATCATCCTTGATTTTCTCATCTATATAATCTTTGAAGCGCGATTTTGTATAGCTATCAGATTCTTCGTATAAATCTTTAATATCAATCAATTCGCTACTTATTAGGTAACCAATTTTATGATATAAATCTCTTTCATTATACCATTCACTAAATCTTTGATAGTACCTCTTAATTTCTTCCCAATTAGCTACAAGTTCTTCGTGATTACCTTTACTGAACTTTTTGTTAAAAAATCTAAAAGTCGAATATGGATCATTTATATCTTTTTCAGTATTCATTAAATCAAAAATAAATTCTATGCGATTTGAGGATTTTTGCTTTTGGTTAAGAAAAAACCAAAATTTATTGTCTTGCAAAGAAAATTCAATATTATCCCACTCCGTAGCAATCTCAAGTTGACGCAATCTTAACTTATTTTCATTATTGTTGAAATTGGAACTATTTAAAAATAGAGCTTTTATTAGTTCAGCATTAGTCAATGGTATTTTACCTATATTAATTCTAGTAAATATCGATATTGCATCTTCCTCATTACTCAGATACCAGATTATTTTAGAATTAAACTTTAGTTTAGAACGAAAAGCACCTTTGTCAAAATTGTCAGTTTGGTTTTCGAACCAATCACATATGGTCTTGTATGCAGTAGATATATAAAAGAAATCTATATTTGAATTGTCAATACTTTGTTCTGTTAAAGTTTTTAAAAATTCCCCAGAACCTTCTCTAGTTTTATAAACAATCTCAAATAATTTATCCCGCCTATTTTCAACAAAATCCTGATTCAAATAATATAAGATCAGGTATATAGTCGTTAATCTTTGTTGACCATCGATTACCTCAAAACTATCTTCGTTTATATTCTTTAAGACAACTGGTTGTAAACAGTACCACGTTTTATCTTCAAGATTTTCATCTATTAGTCTTGGAACAAAATCGTTTATATCATTTAGTAACTCTGTTACTTCTTTACTTCCCCATTTATATCCCCTTTGGTATGATGGAATATGAAAAGTAAATTTTTGAATTTCATTTATAGTTTTAAGTTCTAAAATATTTTGCATTTATTATGTTTTTAATATTACACAGTTCTCCTATTTAAAATCTTTATCTAACAGACATCAAACTCTTAAAAAAAAATAGTAAACTCATTAGAGACTATTATTTTTTCAGTACCAGCATATTTACAAAAACACAATAAATCTACGGCGGATATATTTATCAAAATATCAGGATTATTTAATATGTCTAAAAAAAAGCGATTCTGCCAAAAACTTTTAAGTAGGAAATAAAATCACAAGAAATATGTAGTTCTCAATAATGTTCGAAATATAACTTATAAAATTATTAAATAGGTGTCAATTATTTATATTATTTAGATTTGTGCCTTCATAAATTTCATTAATATCTAAAAGCAAATTTGAGTTTCTTGGATAAAAGTTGTCAATTTGCCCTCTAAGCGCAAAAAAGTCAAGATGTGCTCGGAGAGTTTCTTCTTTTATAATATCCCAACTCCAAGGCGTTACTGAAATTATACTCTGGCTATCGTTAATCCAATTATTGGTTTTTTGAAATTCGAGTCTTGTTGTAACTTGGTCAAAAATTTTATTGTCCGATCGTCTAATTACAAAAGACGTAATTACCATAAATTGCGAATCATTATTATCAATTTCGAAAGCGCAATAATAATGCTTCTTGAATTCTTGTATTGTCATTAGTTTTTTCTTAATTCAATAAATATACAAAGTTTTAACACATAAACTTAATTATCGTCCCTAAATTATAAATTTAATGAAAATAGAGGGTATTTGAGTAAAAATCACTAAATACCATAAACAGAAGAAGTTCTTGATCAATGTTCCGAGCGTTACTACAAAGAAATTACTAAATAATAAGTAAATCCTGACTATGTCAGGATTTTGAGTATAAAATATTTTAATAAAAAATTTCCTGTGAGAACACCTAAGGATGCTCTTGCAAGTAAATTTGTATTTCCTTCTCTGAAATATTATCAAATTCTTTACTGAAATCAGTCATTGTAAAACCCATTCCTTCAACTATGCTAATTAAGGTCACAGCCTTTGGAGATGTATGTCCGTTTAATGTATCATTGATTGTCGCTTTGCGTAGTAAAGCATTTGAAGCAACTCCGTGATAGCTGTACACAATTTTATTACCCCTAATTTCTTTTTGTAGTTTTTTACCGTTCTCCAAAAGTTTTTTCAAGGACAAAATTATTTTAATCTTGTAAATAGTTTCTTCAGTATTCACAACTGCAATTAACAATTTCAAAAAAAAAATATCGTTACGCTATGGCGTACCGATATTTTTTGTATATTTGAATTTATAGTTAACAGCCAAAATTTGTTAACTTTGCGATACTTCAAAGAATATTAGAAGCTATTGCTTAGAATCTTGTATTAGAAAACTGGTAATTTTTAGGAAACAAGAGGATAAGTATTAAGCTCACGACCTAGGCGTGAGCTCTCTTATCTGTTTCCAAGGTATACCAGTACCCCTAATACGGATAATGTAGAGTTTCACGCTGTTTTTTCAATGCTGTTCGCCCTGCCTCTATATTACAATCTAAGCCCGCTTCCTAAAACATAGTATCAGATTATACGATACAATAGGAAGGTACAACCTATTGCGGCTTTCAATAGCTCACACGGGACACAGATTTCATTCATATTAAATACTTTCCGGTGCCTTGCGGTCACTGCTTTAGATCCTCACCAGTCCTTTTTCATACCAAAAGGCATCAGGAAAGTTTTTATCCATCGATGAAGCCATCACATTAATTACAAAAATAAAAAACAAAAAAGCCCCTTCCCATACAGTTTGACGACATAGGGAAAGAGCCGATCAGTAATTAATTTAACGATTAAAAACCTTTTACAAATCTATGAAAAATTCCTATTACAAGATAGGAGGTATTTTCTTTGGCCTTATGCTGAGCACAGTCAGCACCAATATAAAAGCCCAAACACGCACCATTTCCGGTACCGTTACCGCATTCAACAAACCCCTTTCAGGAGTAAGCATCTCCCAAGAAGGCAGCGATCAGGTAACGACCACCAGCGAAAACGGAACCTACACACTAAAGGTTTCAGCAGAAAATCCCATCCTATTGTTCAGACATCCTGATTATGCTGAAGAACGAATTACAGCCACCAATCAGACCGTCGTCAATATCAGCTTAGAACAAAAAGTAAAGGGAATCGAAGAAGTTATTCTCAACGCCGGCTACTACAAGGTTAAAGACAAAGAAAGAACCGGTAGTATCGCCAAAGTTTCAGCAAAAGACATAGAAAATCAACCCGTGACCAATGTCCTGTCAGCAGCACAGGGTAGAATGGCAGGGGTAAGCATCACGCAGAATTCAGGCACGCCGGGTGGTGGCTTTGATGTTCAGATCAGGGGAAAGAACAGTCTGCGGTCAGCAGGAAACGCACCTCTGTATGTTTTGGATGGGATACCGGTTGGAGGAGAAATGGCCTCCCAGTTCTCAGCGCAAATACTTCCTGCGAGCAGTATCAACCCACTGAACAGCATTAATCCCAACGATATTGAAAGTCTTGAGATCTTAAAGGATGCAGATGCTACGGCAATCTACGGATCAAGAGGTGCCAACGGCGTTATCCTGATCACTACAAAGAAAGGGAAATCGGGAAAACTAAGTCTTCATTTCGGGACTGCTTATTCTGTGAGTTCGGTAATTAATAAGCTAAAGATGCTGAATACCGCAGATTACACCCATATGCGTACAACGGCTTATCAAAATGACGGCATCGCAAACTATCCGCCCAATGCATATGACATCAACGGGATTTGGGATTTAAACAGGAATACAGATTGGGGAAAAACTCTGATCGGCAATACCGCAGATGCTTTTAATTCACATCTTTCATTAAGTGGCGGAAATGAAAGAACCAGTTTTTTAGTAAGCTACGCCCACAGCGAACAGTCAACCGTTTTTTCACCGGAATATAAATACAAAACCAATAATCTTTCCAGCAGCCTTAAACATACTTCTTCTGATAACCGTTTTCAGCTGAATGTATCCAATAGGTTCTCTACGCAGAATAATAATGTGGTTAGTGAAGATATTACCAAAAGATCACTGTTGCTGTCACCCAATGCACCTCAGCTTTATGGTGAAAACGGAAACATCAATTGGGAAAACAATACATTCAATAACCCGATTGCGATCTATACAACGACCTATTCCAATCAGAATATCCAGTTTCTCAATAATATCAATGCACAATATGAACTGTTGGATGATCTTGTATTACAATTAAATGGAGGTATTAATTATCAATCTTTTGACGAGCGGTCCTTAAAACCTAATACCATGTACAATCCGGCAACGGTACAAGGGCAATCCAGTGCGTATTCCCAGTCCTCTAAAAATAACCAGGACCGGTTTTCATTTATTCTTGAACCCCAGCTGAACTGGCAATTTAAGAAAAACAAGCACAAGCTTGATGTACTGGTAGGTACCACTTTCCAACGAGAAACCAATGAACAGGGTTCTGTGATCGGGGTTGGGTTTGAAAGTAATGTATTCCTTGAAAACATCGGCGCAGCACAGACTAAAATTATTTCAGATCAGATCAGGACAGAATACAGGTATGCTGCTTTCTATGGAAGGCTGAATTATCAGTTTGCGGGGAAATATATTTTAAATATGACCGGCAGGAGGGACGGAAGCAGCCGTTTCGGACCGAACAATAAATTTGCCAACTTTGGTGCGTTGGGTGCCGCATGGATATTTTCGGAGGAAAATTTTCTGAAAGGTAAAAAATGGCTGAGCTTTGGGAAACTGCGTTCCAGTATTGGAAGTGCCGGCAGTGACAACATTGGGGATTATGGATATCTGGATACCTATACTGTATCATCTTCAACCTACAACACAAGTACAGGTCTAAATCCTTCACGCCTCTATAATCCAAGCTACAGTTGGGAAAAAACAGTGAAGGCAGAGGCCGCTTTGGAATTGGGATTTTTAAAGAACAGGATCAATCTTGTAGCGGCCTGGTATCGGAATCGATCGTCAAATCAATTGGTCGGATATCAACTGCCTGCTACCACAGGATTTTCAAGTGTTTTGGCGAACCTTGATGCCACGGTGGAAAATTCAGGGTGGGAATTCGAACTGAATATTAAACCGTTAGCTGGAAAGGATCTTCAGTGGGAAATGGGTTTCAACATCAGCTTCCCGAAAAATAAACTGATCTCGTTTCCGGGTCTCGAAGGTTCGACCTATGCCAACAGCTATATTATTGGTCAGCCGACGTCGATTGTAAAGTTGTATCAGTATGAAGGGATCAATCCAGCTACGGGGATCTATCAGTTTATGGATTTTAACGGCGACGGCAAAATTTCAAGCCCTAATGACAGGCAGTCTGTTGCCAATATTGGCGTGCAGTATTTCGGAGGCTGGACTAATTCGCTGCGCTATAAAAATTGGAACCTGTCCTTTATGTTTCAGTTTGTCAAACAGAAAAACTGGAATTACAATAACATCATGCCGATTCCGGGATCGATGAACAATCAGCCGTCGGAAGTACTGAATGTATGGTCGTTGGAAAATCCACAGGGTTACTATATGCCATACTCGTCAGGAAGCAATGGCGTAAAAAATCAGGCACAGGTATTTTTTACAGGCAGTACTGCTTCGGTCTCTGATGCCTCTTTTATCAGATTGAAAAACATAGAACTCGGTTATCAGCTTCCTTTAGACAACAGCATCTTTAAAAGCGTTAAAGTTTACTTTCAGGGACAGAACTTATTGACGTTCACTGACTATTTCGGAATAGACCCAGAGTTTAGAACTATCGGTTATCTGCCACCGCTTAAAACGTATTCTTTAGGAATTCTGGTCTCATTATAACTTAAAATCATTAAAAATGAAAAATTCTAAAACTTATAGCAAACAGCATACGATGATTAATCTGGGACTGGTCATCATACTATTTTTTTCAAGCTTGGCGTGCGAACAGTTGCTTGAGGTGGAGGTTCCTTCAAATCAGATCGGAAAAGATGAGGTGTTTAAAGATGTCCAGACGGCTAATGCGGCATTGGCAGGTCTCTACGCAGGTCTGCGTGACAAATCATTTATTGCAGGGAATGTAGCAGGACCATTGTTGGGTATTTACACCGATGACCTTATCAGCTATGCTCTTACAGACACCGATGGGACTTTCGCTCTTTACAACAATCAGCAGATTGATACCAATACCTCAGTTTTTACCTTATGGTCAAATTCTTACCAGCATATCTATGCTGCGAATGCAATCATAGAAGGGGTCACGAATTCATCTTTTAGTGCTGCTGATAAAAACAGGATAAAAGGGGAAGCATTACTGGTTAGGTCTATGCAGTTGTTTTATCTCCAGCAGCTTTTCGGCGATATCCCTTATCCCTTAAGCACGGATTATACCATTAACCAGTCATTGCCAAAGGTCAATGCGAACGAGGTCTTGTTAAAATTAGAAACTGACCTTTTCGAATGCACCAATCTCTTAGCCGATGATTATAAAAATAGCGAAAGAATATACCCCAACCGTAAGGTTGCCCAGCTCATGCTGGCAAAAACATATATGCTTGAGCAAAAATGGGCACAGGCTGAAGAGTTGTTGAAGAAAATTGTGGTAAGCCCACTCTATATTTTTCAAAATGATATCACGAAAGTGTTCACAAAGTCCTCAGCTCATATCCTCTGGCAACTAAAGCCTCAGAATAGCACAGATCCTACAAGGGAAGCACTATTGTACTATTTTTCAGGAATTGCCCCTAGTTCTTATGCCTTATCTCCAAGTCTTATCAGTTCATTTGCTCCCAATGACCTTCGGAAGCAGAACTGGACTGTGATGGTCAATTTTAATGGTAATTCGTGGTATAGGGCAGAGAAATATAAAAATAGAACCAACAACAGCACGGAATATTCCGTTGTATTTCGATTGGAAGAAGTCTATTTGTTGCTGGCTGAAACATTGGCACAGCAAAATAAATCAACTGAAGCATTATCGTACATAAACCCCACAAGACAAAGAGCAGGGCTAAATGTGTTGCAACCACCGATCGCTCAAAATGATCTGTTGAATCATATATTGCTTGAAAGCCGAAAGGAATTTTTTGCTGAAATGGGACACCGTTTTCTGGATTTAAAGAGAGCAGGAAAGCTATCGGAACTTTCGGTAGTAAAACCTAATTGGAATAGCTTTCACAGTTTGTGGCCACTTCCCCAAAAAGAACTGTTGCTCAATCCTAACCTTAATCCTCAGAATAATGGATACTAAGATTTGGAGATGGTTCTTTCTAGGTATGATATTAATTGAAATATCCTGCTTTGCAGCGGTGAAGAAAGACTCGCTAAAAGCTGATGCAAAATTCTATACTATCAGTTTACTGAAAGCATCGGAAAGCGGGCATTGGTTAGTAGCGAGCAAAATGTATAAGAACAATAATGACACGGTTGTGGTTTTGGGAACCCAAAAATTTTATTCTAAATCAGTTGTGGCAAACTTTACAAAAATGAACCAATTTTCTTTTTTGCAAGGAGACAGGCTGTTGGCTTCCGGAAATGGAATGGCGGTCCTTTATGATCTTAAAACCGGAAGGCGGGAAAAATGTGATGTTACTTTTCAGGGAACAAAAAAAGATATTAAAGAAAGCGGGATGATCAATGATGGAAAGGAGTATTATTTGTTGACTAATGACGGTATTTTGAATATATATAATTCGGCAAATGCACTGACTTATCAAATTGATAGTGTAAATGGTCTGAAGATCAATAATGTCAAATCCCAGCTGTTTATCATTAAAAATTTAGATGTAGGAGAAAAAATCATTCAGTATTCAAATGGCAGGCTTACCGATATTTACAGGACTTCAAACCTGATCAGACAATCTGAATTCAGCTATTCCGGAAATTTTCTTTTGCTAAAGGAAGAGATTATTGAACAAAACACACCAAGAGCCGGACTTCAAAAGATTGTTTTTATGAATGTTGAAAATGGGACGGTGGAATTTCCCGACATTCCCGCTCTTGACCGGAAAGATTTTGTACGCTTTACAGAAATTCAGGACGGAAAGGCAATGATGGTTACCGCTATAGAACATATTCCTGTTTCTGAAAAAACAGTGGATATATGGTATGGAAATGATGGAAATCTGGAAGAGAAACAATATGGTAAATTTAAGTATAGGCACTGGATTTGGAAAGCCTCTGATCAATCCACATACCTCATACCGAAGGATCGGTTTTCAGTTCATTTCAGTTTAGATAACCCTGATTATTTCATAGCCTTTAATGGGGATGAGCTTCAGAATTATAATACGCTGTTTCCTATGATTAATGCTTACCTGTATGACAGGAAGAATAATCACTACCGTAACCTTGGTGTGATGTATCCTGAAATCATAACCTCTTCCAACGGAGAATATTTTCTATACAGGAACAAAGAAGATTTTTGGACCTTGGTTCATCTTGAAAATTCATTTACAAAACAACTACCGAAAAAAGGTCTGCGAAGGCCTAGGTTTAGCAGCGACAGTCAGTCCGTTATTTTTGAAAATGATACCAGTCTTTGGCAGTATAATATTTTAGAAGATGAAATGACAGAGGTGGATTATAGCACGGACTACCAATTAAAAATGGTGACAAAACGTGACAAGAACCTTTATCCTCAATCGGGATATGAGTTCTTCAGCAGGAATATAGATCTTACTAATCCTATTTTTGTAATGGCTAGCAAAAAAGGGAGTCCGGAGCAGATATTTTTGAACTGGAAAGACGGGAAACTTGAAAAAATCCTACATGTTGCTGATTCTAACATTAAATGGGCAGAGCTCAATAATTCGCAAGATTATTACTTTTATATTGAAGAAAGCCTCCATATTCCACCAAGAATTATGTATAGAGATAGAAAAAGAAGGGAGGCGAAAATTATTTTCGAAAGTAATAAACACGACCATAGCTCTTCCTTGATACGAAGGGATATAAAGGAATACAAAAGTTCTACCGGACAGATTTTGAAAGGTATTTTATATTATCCGATAGGCTATCACAAAAATAAAAAATATCCAATGGTAGTTCATATTTATGAAATACAGAGTAAAAATGCCAATCAATATCTATCGCCTTTAAACAGTTTCCCAATCGGATTTTCCATCAGAAAATTATTGGAGGAAGGTTATTTTGTGTATTTACCAGACATTGTCAATGATTCGAAAGAAGTGGGATATTCAGCTTTACATTGTGTCAACAAAGCAATGGATGCGGTCAAACAAACTCCCGGTATCAATATGGAGCAAGTAGGTTTGATAGGACACTCCTTTGGAGGTTACCAAACCAATTTTATCGCCACTCACTCTGATCGGTTCAAGGCTTATGTTTCCGGTGCCGGAGCTGCTGATATCATAAGGATGTATTTTTCATATAATTATACGTCACTAGGTCCCTTTTATTGGCAGTTTGAAGAAGGTCAATACAAAATGCATGCTTCCTTTGCGAACGACAAAAAATTATTTACTGATAATAATCCGATACAAAATGTTGAGAATGTTAATGCACCTATATTATTGTGGACAGGAAAAAATGATCAGCGCATTGTATGGGATCAGACGATGGAATTTTACATTGGTCTTAAGAAAAATAATAAAGAAGTTATTGCATTATTTTATCCCGGTCAGGCTCACAGTTTTACAGCGGGTTCTAAAGCAGAAATGGATTTGGCTTTGAAAATATTAAATTGGTGGGATTATTTTTTGAAAGGAAACGAAAATTTTCCCTGGATACAAAAACAAATAAAGAAGGATGCTAAATAGCATCCTTCAATGGTCTAGGGTTGAATTTCATACAAGTCCGCAACACACATTGAGCCGTTGAGCTGCTTCAGATTATATGAGGCCGAACCCTCAACATAGGTACATACAGCACCTGTATTGATAGTTTCACAGTCTTTAGGAGTTTCCACACATGGCGCTTCTCCCGCGTTGCCAATTCTAAAACCGTTGACAACTGTTTTAGCTGAGTTGCTTGATGCTAACGCAGCTCCTGTACCCATAATGATAAGGGCTACAGGAATAAAAAACTTTTTCATAATAACTAAGTTTTGGTAATGCTTACTCTTGGATCAGGTTTTCAGCTTCCCCTGTTTTAAAATATTTAGTATCAGATTTTCTGTACTGGTACCTTAGTAATTTGCTGCCGGTAATTGCATACAAATAATGATCAGTGACCAAAATTTGTGATACTGGCTTGTTATTGAAATGGTCAATGTAAAAACTGCCTACATATTCTTGCTTGTTGGTTTTATAGATGTCAAAGACTGTAGCATTTTTCCAGTGTTCCCTTGATTCATGTTTTCCCATAAGATTTGATTGGTTAAATACCAATAAACCGTTTGTTGTGATTTTTGAGTTAACTTTCAGGGGAGGTGATGACATCTTGGTCCTGCCATCTGAGAGCTTGTGGGCTGTAATGCGTGCTTTGCTAACTGTATCAATTGTTTTCATCCTGTTTTTCAATTTTAAATAATCATCCATAACGAGAAATTGATTTCTGTAGGCATACATATAAATGATGCTTTTGGTTTTATAATCGACCATTAACTGTCCGTCTGAATCAAATACGCCATCAATCTGCTTTTCTAATAAAGATGGTAAAACGGTGACTTTTGACTTGGCCTTTAGATCAAGGATTCCCAATTCATATTCTCCTGTTTTTCCGCTTCTGATCCTAATTGCAAAGCGAGAGCTGTCAATGATAGCGAACTGATTAAAAAATACATCATTGAAACTTACCGTCGAGACTTTATCAGAAGAGAGTTCTCCACGATAAATAATAGGTACACTTCCATCATATAGAAAGAAATTGCTTCCCTTAACTCCCAAGCGCAGATTATGAAAAGTGTAAGCTGTATGATCAGGCTTTATTGGTCTATTTTCCAAATTGGTCAAATCCGTTGTTATTGATGTTAAGGTGAGCGGAGCTAAGGGGCTTCCTAAAAATAATCTTTTGTCGTTGCTTCCTGCAAAATAAAAATGCTCGTTTGCTAAATCAATTGTTTTGTCTTCAATCAATGGATGTGTCAGATATCTGCGGGTAAAATTGTTGTCACTTTTAATCATGTATTCTGAAGAGTAATACAGGTAAATCACTGAAAAGCTGCTAACCAAAATAATAACAATAACACGGATTCCATAGCTGAACATCCTGGTACTATCATTATTCTCTTGCAGAATGATGCCTATTAATGTCAGGACAACACAGACCATATTAAATACGAGATGCTCCGTCCATCCAAGTTTTTCCAGTATTCCACCACACGAGCAGGGTACAAAGTCACTAAAATTAAGAATAAGGTAGATATAAATTGTAAATGCCACCATCAGGGCCATTGAAGCATATAATCCTATTTTTTTGATTCGAGGTATGGACAATAGTAAAACGATAATTAGTTCTACAATGATGACCAGATAGGAAATAAAGGCAGCATAAGAACTTAGCAACGGGGACTGTGCAATCTGAACCTGGAAGTTTTCAAAATCCAGCAGTTTACTCACGCTCGCATAAATAAACAACACAATAAAAAAATAGGAAACAGCTTTGATAAAAATACTTTGAAAATTTTTCATGGCTTTTTATTAATAAGTTTAACAGACTTGAATCAATCTCCATTTGATTTTCCTTCCACAATAGTCAGGCATTTTCTCGCCTTTGAATAAGGTGATTGTCGTTCTAAAATTCCCCATACTCTCCCAGATTCCGCTTTCCGGACATGGTAAGCCTGTGACAACTGATATGGAGGTAAGGGGAATCATAGGTCATATAAATTGATTAATTATTCGGAACAAGCCGCCAGTTGTCACCATCTCTTACCGGCGGGTCAGGATCAACAATTTCTTCTGATGTTTTGGCAGAATCTCCTTTCATCATCATCATTGTTTTTTCTATCTGATCAGATCGATCATCACGTACATTGATTTCCTCATCTCGATGGGTACAGTTTTGCATAAAAACTGAAGCTATCGTTATACTAAAAAGTGGGATAAACTTTTTCATTTTTAATTTTTTTGGTTGGTTATCCCGGCCGGATTGTATTAGAATTCTGAAGCCAAAGTTATCCGGCTGAAGCCACGAAAAAAACTACTCTACGGACCCATTTTAAAATAGATACGTCTCAATTTTAAAATTGATACAGGGATAAATAGCCTGTAAAGCCTTATAGATCGTGGATTGTAGCATATCAGTTATAATAAGCTTGCAACGCCTTTAAAACTGTCTTATTTAAACACAAAATGTTTAATTTTGAAATGGTGAGGTTCTAATAATCAGTATATGAAAAAGTTAAATTACTTTCTCGTCCTATTTTCTGCATTTTCACACCTGCTATTTTCCCAGCAAAAAAAAGAAAGGACTTTCAGTGAGATCAGAAAACACTACGAAAAAATGACCATTGATGACGTGGATGCGATGCCCTATGTGAAATTGTATATCACTAAGGCAAAAAAAGAAAATAACGTTCAGAGATTAATTCAGGGATACAGGGATGGAAGGCAGTTTGACAGCCATAATAAAATCAAGTATGCTGACAGTGCCTTAGCGGTCAGCATAAAGTACGGAACCAGTGATGACATCAGCAAAGATCATTTAAGTAAAGGAATCATCCACTATTTCTATCAAAAAAAATATAAGCTCGCATTGGATCAATATCTAAAAGCTTATCAATATTCAAAAGGATCAGAGGATAAGTATAATCATTATAAAGTGATCTATCATCTGGGGATCGTCAAAGAACATTTGGGATACTATGATGAAGCCCTGGAACATTTTCAGGACTGTGTTACTTTTTATTCTTCAAAACCAAAGCATATCCTTCATCATAATGAGCAGTTCAATTACAAAAAGGCTTATTTGAATAGTCTTCACCAAATGACCGTTGTCAACAGATATCTTAAAAACTTTACGAAAAGTGACAGCCTTAGCCGGTTGGGCTATCAATTGACCTTAAATGATCACGATTTTGCACTTGAAAACAGCTATTTTCTTAAATGCATGGGCATCTCAAAATTTCATAAGAAAAATTACGCTGAGGCAAAGAAAGACCTGGAAAGAGCATTGCCTGTTATTTTGAAGCGAAATGACTTTGCCTGGGCTTCAGTCATTTATTACCATTTAGGTAAGATCTCCGAAGCTCAAAATAATCCAAGTCAAGCCATCCATTACTATAGTGAAATAGACAGAATCTTCGAAAAGCATGAATTCATACTACCTGAAGTTTACAGGAGTTATCATTATCTCATTGAATATTATAAAAATAAAAATATTGATGAGAGCAAACAGCTTTACTACACCAATCAACTTCTTAAAGCTGACAGTGCGATCTCAAAAGATTACCCTTACCTGTCATCAAAACTTCATAATGATTATGACCGCAAAACATTGATCGATCAAAAAGATGATATAGAAATGGCAGGCAAAAGAAAAATATTGTTTGCAAAGGTCCTCATATTCTGTGGAACAATTGTCATTGGTCTTCTTATCGTCCGTTACAGTAAAGACCGGAAAATAAAAAAACAATATGATCTGCTTCAAAAAAGAATATCTGACGGTACTTATATTCTCAAAGACATTATACAAGATGAAACTGTTGAAGACACATCAAGGAAAACATCTTTGACACCAGAAATGAGCATTGAGATCAGAGAAAAACTTGAAAAATTTGAACTGGAAAAACAATTTCTAAAGAAAGGACTGAACGAAAAGGACGTTGCAGTAAAGCTGTCAACCAATTCCCATTATCTGTCGGTCTACATCAACGAACACAAGGGAATGAACTTCAACAAGTATATAGCGGAGCTCAGGATCAACTATATTACCAACCTGCTCAATACCAATAACATGTATCTCCACTTCACCATTGAGGCGTTGGCTAAGGAGTGCGGCATCGCATCCCGCCAGAATTTCTCGAATCTTTTTTTTGATATCAATGGCATACGTCCGACTGATTACATCAGGAAGCGCAAACAGGAATTGGGAATCGGTTGATAGTGGCATGAATAAAGGATTTTTTGTAATTTTCTAAAAAAAGGACATGGTAACAAGAACTATTTTTAGAAAGATCGCTCAATTGTATGACGAATTAGAGTTAAGGATCAACGAAGTGTATGACGATGATGAAGACATGGTCAAGGTCGCAGAGCGTTCACTGATACTGATCGATGAATCCATCAGAAAGTTAAAGGAGATGATCACCAACCATCATTTTGAAACCATTGCAGAAGAGGTTCATTTCTTCAAAAAACTAAAGCCTCAGTTCATTTCAAAATTCATCTACTATTCCACAATTTTAGACCTCGAATCACATAAACCAAATGCCGGGAACAAGACCTTGAAAAAATATTACGAGGCAGAACAGGAAAAACTCAAAAGCTTTTATCTGGAACAGGCAGAATTTTACGGCTATTACCGCAGAGAGGCGACCTATCTCGACCATAAGGTATTTGTCAGAAATTCGTACGACCTGAAAATGAAATTATCATTCGGCTTCTACAATTTTGACACCAGCTTCACCACTTCTCACGATCATCTGGTAGCGAGATTCATGGCCAGCCAGCAGATGGACAAATACCTGAAAAAGCAACTTGAAAACTTAAGTGACAATGTCAGAACTAAAACCTTGTCACCATTGGTATGGTCTGCATCCAAGGTCGGACTGATCGAGCTCGTGTACGCCCTATATCAGATGCGCTGTTTCAATGGGGGTAATGTCGAACTCAGTGAGGTCATCAAATTCGTTGAAAGATCTCTGGACACGGATCTGGGCAACTTTCACAAAACGATATTTGAGATCAGGAACCGCAAACAGGGTCCAACGAAATTTCTGTATTTGGTCAGTGACCATCTCAATCAGCACTTCTTAAACACCGAAGGTGAATGATTTTTTTGAAAACCTTAAATGATCTTATCCATTTAAGGTTTTCTTTACTCTTTATTGATCAGATGCTGTAGATCCGGATCATTTGAGATTCTCTCCATTTCATCATTAATGATCATTAGTATATCAGCTTTAATATTCTTATAGTTGGCTGTGATTTCTTCCTGCATACAATCGATTCCTTGCTCATCGACAAACGAACAGATCTGGGGTATTTTTTGATAATTCTTTTCCTCCGAAGAAAGTTTAACGGTGTCAACAACAATCTCTGAATGGAATATTTTCTGTTCTATTCTTTCATCGAAATTATCTGAGACTGCACCGACAAAAAATCCCTGTGTCAAAGTCGAGATCTTGGAGGCCGGGATCAGGCTGTCCAACTGGGTTGAAATGGATGTTGAAGTATCATTTCTATTGATGGAGATGCTTTGTCTTTTCTGCAAAACCTTACCAAATCTCTCTGACAGGGCTTTTGCCGTTTCTCCAACCACTTGTCCGCTGAAAATATTGCCTACCGTGTTCTGGATGACTTTGCTTTCCTTATCGCCATAGTCCCTGGTCAACTGTGAAAAATCCTGAAATCCCAGACAGACAGAAACCTTGTTGCTTCTGGCGGTTGCGATCAGATTATCCAATCCTCTAAAATAGATAGTGGGCAGCTCATCAATAATCACTGAGCTTTTCAGTTGACCTTTTTTATTGATCAGTTTGACAATCCTTGAATTATAAAGTCCCAGAGCTGCTGAATATATATTCTGCCGGTCAGGATTATTGCCTACACATAAAATCTTAGGTTCCTTCGGATTATTGATATCCAACGAAAAGTCATCCCCGGTCATCACCCAATACAATTGTGGGGAGATCATTCGTGACAATGGAATTTTTGCCGAAGCGATCTGCCCTTGAAGTTGATCCTGTGCGCCTCCCTGCCAGGCATCCATAAAAGGGGATAGGTAGTTCTCCAATTCGGAGTAAGAAGTGAGAATCGTAAAAACATCCTCGTATTTTTTGTTCAGCAGTTCTATAGCGTGGGGGAAAGTACAGTATTTACCATCCTCATAAATTTTCAGAAACCAAATGATGGCCGCTAAAAGGATAATCGGGCTTTCCACGAAAAAATCACCCTGCTTTTGGATCCAGCTTCTGTTGAGATTCAGCATAATGGTGTAGGCTGCTTCATAAGCATCAGAGATATCCGTCATGAAAACAGGATTTAAAGGATTACAACGATGGCTTTTTCTAGGATCGTCAAAGTTGATAATGTAAAATTTGGGTTTTATTTGATAGCCTTCAGAATGATGTAAAAGATGATTGTAAGCAATTGTTGAAAGATCATCGAACTTAAAATCGTAGATGTACATAGAGAATCCCTTTTCAATATGCTGCCTGATATAATTATTTACAACAGCATAGGATTTTCCCGATCCAGGCGTACCCAGAACAATGGTAGCGCGAAAAGGATTGACCACATTGATCCATCCCTGATGCCATTTCCCTTGATAATAAAACTTAGTTGGCAGATTGACTGAGTATTCGTTATATAGCAGTTTTGTTTCCTGTTGAAAGCTTTCATTTTCACTATTGAATACATCATCCATTAGATGATGTTTCAGAAGTCTGCTCATCCACACACCAGCCATCATCAAGAAAATATAACCCGAACCAGTTGACAGCATATATAAGGGAAACACAAAGTCCGATGACAGTTTTAAAAGGGGTATGCTAAAAAAGAATAATAAAACACCCAAACCCAAAGCAACATATATTTTGTTCCAGGTGATCTTTTCATTTTTCACCCCTTTGGTCCCAAGGCAACTCAGGCTCAACAAAAGCACTGCAAAAAGTTTTGAATACAGTGGTTTGCTAAATAATCCTGCAGTCCTGTTAAAGTTTTGAAGTATCTTATTGACAAGATTTAAAGTCCAGCAGCGTTCTTCAAAAAAGCTATAGCAAAACCAATATAGGTGCATTAAAACCAGTATGATACTCACAGCCCTCATAAATTCCATTATTTTGGCAAGTCCTCTTAAATCATCTTCTCCCTGCATTATTATCAGAATTTTAATGTTAGGGTCTGAATTTAAAGGTTTTAAGGACTGGCGTTGGAAAATAAGTAGTCGATAACCGTGGGTGGCTCTGCTTGGCTTGGTGATAAATAATGCAGCTTTTTTTACTATTTTTGAATGGTAGTATTTACCAAAAACAAACTATGAACAAAACTGAAATATTAAATAACATTTGTTACACTGAGCTTGTTTACGGCAGAATAAACAAGAAACTTAAAAGTAATTTTTCAAAATCTGAAATTGAAATTATGCTTTTCAATTTAATTCGAGAAACAGACGAGATGTCCTTCCAAAAAGTTGGGAAAAACTTTTATATAACCAATGTGGATAAGAATATTCGAATTACTATTAACTCAAATACTTTCAGAATCATAACTGTTGATAGAGTTGTAAAATAATAACTTAATTATTGGTGCTACGCTTAGAGAGTAGTTGACCTATTACATTCTCCGTTTCTTCTTTTTCTTCATCTTGTTAACAAAATCCTGTTCTTCATAATCTTCGCCTTGTGCTTCTGGAAGTAAACCACCCAATGCTTCTATCAAATCATTGTTACCTTTTTCAGTATTCAAAAAATCGAAAAAATGATAAGGTTTTTCCGTAGTTAAATCTTTCATAACAGTTGACTGAGATATCTTTGCTTGCTGTTGAACAGGTTTTTTAATTTCAGAATTGATGTTATCGTTACAATAATCATTAAAGGTATTAGCAGAAAACTCTTTGCCTAAGCGTGACCCGTTCCAAATACTTTTAGAATGATGATCAATAAAAGTGATGCCATAGATCCTGCCGTTGTCATTTTTACGGACAACAATATCAATTCCCTCTTTTTTCAATTTATTTTTAAATGCTTGTTCATCTTTTGAAGAATGATGAGCTTCAGTAATTGATCTTTTCAAATTTTGTTTGACGAGTTGATCATTACTTTTGTTTTTACAAGCAGTGAAGTGTTTTTCGAGAGCATCGATTCCTGCATTTTTCCCGAACAAAGATGCCTTGAAAGGATTTCCTGTCTTTTTTCCTTGGTCATTTAAAGGAACATAAAGCAATCCTCTTTTTAATTGACCTTGTAATTCTCCTTCCACTTTCTCCACAGTAATATTAAATAGTGAAAGCAAGGCATTGTATTCCCCAAAGGATTGAAATTGGTAGTAGGAGGGTATGTGTCTTATTACAGACGCAATCTGGCTTTTAATATCTCCAGCCTTGTAATCGATCGGTCGAAAGATCTTTTCATTTTGCTGAGACTTTTTCTCAACTGCTGATATAAGCCCGAATTTATTCTCCAGTTCCCGGCAGACTTTCATCGAACGGATCTTTTCAAATTGATCAGAGATCTTTTTTCCTTCTTCATCTACACAAACTGAAACAATATGGATATGGCTGCGGTCAATATCGGTATGCTTGAACACGATGAAAGGCTGATCGCCGTAACCCATATCATTCATATACTGCTCAGCTATTTCTCTATATTGCTCATCAGAGACCTTGTCTTTAGGATCAGGATTTAGGGAAATATGCAGCGTATGCTTTTCGGTATTTCGGTTCGCCAAAAGGTAAGGCTCAAATGATCTCGCTAATTGAGCAACAGAATACTTCCCGTCAGCTGTTTCAATCATTTTGTTCATTAACAGGATTTCTCCTTTTTCCTGTTCCATTTTTAGATTGTTATAGGACAATGTGCCAAAAAGATTACTGCTTCTTCCAATTTTTGCGATCATATTACTCCGGATTTTTCAAATGCTTATGATCAAATTCTTCTGTCAACTGCATCACTTTTTTGAAGATTTCGACCATTTCCAAGGTTTGTTTTTCCAATTTATAGAGGATAGCCGCTGCTTTTTTCTCTGAAAAATTGGTGTATAACAGTTTCACCATCTGATTATAATTGACCCCAACAGCCCGGAACTGGCTGTGAAATGAGGTCAATCGCATATAGAAATCCACCGTTCCCTTATCCACTTTAATGGTCTTGATCGTCTTTTCGAAAATACAAGCTGTTATAAAATGAGCCTTCACTTTCATTCCTGACTGATCAAAAAGTTCAAGAAAGCGGGAATGTTCCTGTTCATTAAATGAGATCGTATATCGAATCTTGGCAGGATCTGCCTTTGGACGGCGTCCTGTCTTTTTCTTTGGTTTACCATTATGTTCACTCATCATTTATCCAATTAAATTTACAAAACATCGACTTCGGAGATTGTTTTCTGCTCCCTGCAAGGGCAAGTTGTTTTGCGCATCCGAAAACGTTTCGAGATGCTCAAAACACAACTTGCCCCTTTCTGGTGAAAGGCTAGACCCACAATACAATAGATTTAATCCAGTAGTACAGGCTCTTCTTCTGTTTAAAGGTTGATAGCTTTAAACCAGTCAACTAAGCTTTGACAAAGTAAACGACAATGCTTCACAGACTCTCTGAAGTTCATAAGGCCAAACAAATCCATTGCGAGTCAAAGACAACCACTTAGAAGCTGAGTGCAGCCGGATGTTATTTATTTGTACCAGAATGTCGGCAGGACTGATGTATGGCAAAATCGTTTGAGTTCTTGAAGGCAGGCATACCAACTTTCCAGACGTTAGTCAGGATATCCGGAAAGCAATAGCACAAGATAAAGATCAGTCAGGCATTCCAACCTGACGGAAGTACAGGATCCTTTCAGGAAAGACCCACTGACTGATTGAATTCTGATCCTACAGTTGGAAGTCAGATATGCTTTCAATTGCCTAAGATTGCAGGAAAGCCGGATATGATTTGAGCCAGCCAGCTGTCACTCTAGAAGTATCGTTAACCAATGTTCAACTAAAAAATCAAAAAAATGGAAACAAAAAAACAACCAGTCATTATCGCCTTTTCCACTCAAAAGGGAGGAGTGGGAAAAAGTACCTTCACAACATTGATCGCCAGTATCCTACATTATCGGATGGGTTACAATGTCGCAGTATTCGACTGTGATTTCCCGCAGTACAGTTTGATACAGATGAGGGATAGGGATCTTAAAACAGTGATGCAAAATGAGGTATTAAAAAAAATGGCCCATAAGCAGTTTACAACCATCAATAAAAAAGCCTATCTTATTTTCCAAAGCAAGACCGATACGGTTTTGCAAGAGCTTGAAGCATATGTGGTTGATTCCGAAGTTGTACCGGATGTCGTTTTTCTGGATCTGCCCGGAACGGTCAATACGGCTGGTATTTTGAGTACACTCGCCAATGTTCACTATATCTTTTCACCCATAACCGCGGATAGGGTTGTCCTTGAAAGTACCCTTAGTTTTACGGATGTCCTGACCAATATCCTGATGAAGAAAAAGCACACTGAGATCAAAAGCATACAGCTGTTCTGGAATCAGGTCGATGGTAGGGAGAAAACACCGCTGTATGAAAATTACAATAAGGTGATCAAAGATCTGGGACTTCAATTGATGGAAACATCGATCACAGACAGTAAGAGATTTCGTAAAGAAGGGGAGACGGTCGCCAAAACCGTTTTCCGTTCAACACTATTACCGGCAGACCCCAAGTTGATGATTTTATGTCGGCTCGACCAGTTTATGGAGGAATTTTTAAGAATTGTAAAATTGTGAAAAGATGGACAGTGATAAAAAGAACAATGAAGACAACAATATCGATGAACAATATTTGATGTCGATCATGGCTGGCAGCACAAAGAAGGAACCACAGACTCATGAACTGGATTCCATAAACGAAAAGGCGATCACTAAACATAAGCTGAAGAACAAAAAAAGTCTTGAAATCACCTACGCTGAGCAGTTTCTCACGCATCACACGATGACCAAGCGTGGTGATAAAAGTATTTATATTCGTCCCGAATATCATGAGCGACTTTCCCGGATCATCCAGATCATTGCCGACGACCAGATCCCTCTGTACGCTTATCTCGACAATGTATTAGCGCATCACTTCGAAACTTTTGAAAAGGAGATCACCGATGATTTCAACAACAAATACCGTCCAATCTTTTAATCTATCATCTTATGGAACAATTTATCATCATAGGGCTTTTACTCATTATTATCTTACTACTGTGTGATAAGAAATTTATAAATAAGCATCCTAAGCAAAAAAGTACTGAAACTCAACTAGCTGTGCCTTCTTTTATAGGTAAAGCAAAGATAGAAGAGAGAAAACCAATGCCATTTGATATCGATCAAGGCCAAGGCGACTCTATCTCGCCTACAGCAGATAATTTTGATTCAGAAACCAAAGAGGAAGTAATTGAAAATACGGCTTCAAAGAAAGAACTTGACGAGATACTGGTCAAAAATAATGATTGGGAAGACGAGGAAGAAGACTGGCAGTATCAGGATGATTCTAAAATCGAAAGCGGTTTTGCCACAGGGGTTACCTTTCAGGAATTGAGTACTGCGGGACAGCTGCTTCAGCAAGATGTGCTGGAGCCTGACTTAGAACAGCAAGCGGTTAACATCATTCAGAAAATTCAGGGAACCGAGCTTTTTGATCTTTTAGAAAATTCATTAGGTGATGCATCAAAGCGAGTTGCAACTTTGCTGAGCCAGAATATTTCGAATGAAGATGAAGACATTTATTCTAAGCGTAAAGATGGTGCAGATGGTTTCGACATTGGGGAATTTGTTTAGTCAGATTCCCCTTTTTGCTCATTGTATGAGATTCATTAAAGATTTTGATATTGAGATTTTTTTTAAAACCTTTTATCTTTTAATTGTTTTCAGCCAGCTTTGATAAATAGGAAACCAAACGCGGTCGCCATTAGATCCGTTGCAAAGTATTATAATACCGCTTTTTGAAGGAAGATCTAACAACAATGCTGCGCTCCATCCGGCATTTTCACCGGTATGACCTATAGTTCGGAAATTTTCATAATTCATAAATCTGTAACCCAGTCCGCTTTCGCCCTCGGTGGAAGAAGGAAGAATAGGCGTTTCCATCAGCTTGATGGTCTCAGGTTTTAGAACTTTAATCAATTGTTTGGGATCTAGGGTAATCGATAGTTCTGCAAAGTGAGCCAGATCTACAATCGTAGTCTGCAATCCTGCTGCCGCTTTTTCAGTGAAGATTCTATTTTTGATGGGATTGCCTAGTTCGTCGTATGCGGTTGCAGAGTTGGCCTTCATCTCTTCTGTCCATTCGTAGTTGGTGTTTTTCATACCAAGTGGCAGGAAGATATTTTGCTTCATATAGTTGGCGAAATCCTGTTTGGTTTTCTCTTCCAAAAGCAGTTGGGCGAGTGTGTAACCACCTCCGGAATATTCCCATTTTGTTCCCGGTTCGCTGATGAGATGTACGGTTTCACCATTGCGTTTTGTTTTACCATTCAATGATTCTTCGAGACTTAGCAATGGAGTTCCTTGATCCGATCCGCCGTAACCGTGAACAGAAAGTCCTGCCGTATGACTCAGCAATCGCCGTAATGTTACTTTAGATTCATCAAATTCAGAGCGGGGCAGATGCCAGCGGGTAAGAGATTGTTCAATAGGATCGTCCAGTTTTACAAGGTCCTTCTCTGTCAATTGCATAAAGCCCCAAGAAGAAACCAGTTTGGAAACAGAACCGATATTGAAAATTGTTTCCGGTGTTACAGGTTTTTTGCTTGCCAGATCCGCATAACCCATCGATTGTACCCATGCGATTTTTCCATCCCGAATTACAGCAACTGCAACGCCGGGAACATTATTTTTTACAGTTAGCTCCTGTCCCAGCCTTTCTATTTCCAGATACAGCGCGTCATTCTTTTTTGAAATAGAATTTTTGGCGGTGTTTGTTGTTGAGCAGGAGAATGTAGTCCCCAATAACACAATAGCTAAGACATTTATCAGGATAACTTTCATTGATTCGTATTTCATATAAGTGATTATTCCAGCCATGTGCTTCAGTATAAAGAACCAATGCATTTCGCTGAAACTCAAATGTCCGAAATAATAATGTCTTCAAAGAAATTATTATCATAAATCTGAAACTAATTAATACATATTAAGACACGCACTACCAAACAATTCCTCTGATTTCCAGTTAATCAAAACAATTAGAGTTCCGTAACACCTTTGCCTCATCAACCCACAGGGTGTGGGGGTGAAGTAACAATTAGTGTGTTTCAGTTATGGAAAAACAAAGAAAAAAACTACTGCTATTAGGTCTGACCTTTTTAGCATTTACGGTTGCCTTTGCCCAGGGTAACGGTACCGCAGGGATCAACGAGGCCACACAAATGGTGACCTCCTATTTTGAACCAGCCACCCAGCTGATTTATGCGATCGGGGCAGTCGTCGGACTGATCGGTGGGGTCAAGGTCTACAACAAGTTCAGCAGTGGTGATCCCGATACGAGCAAGACCGCTGCCAGCTGGTTTGGAGCGTGTATCTTTTTAATTGTAGCTGCAACGATCCTCCGTTCATTCTTCCTTTAAATTTTGTTACGATGAATACTTATCATATCAACAAAGGCATCGGAAGAACGGTCGAGTTCAAAGGATTAAAAGCACAGTACCTGTTCATTTTTGCAGGGGGATTATTGGGGATACTCGTATGTGTGATGGTCATGTACATGGCTGGCGTCAATACCTATGTCTGCCTTACGATTGGCGGAGCAAGTAGTGCCATACTAATCTGGCAGACCTTCTCACTCAACGGAAAATACGGCGAGCACGGACTGATGAAATTGAGTGCTCAAAAGAGGCATCCCAGATACATCATTAGCCGCAAATGCATCTATCGCTACCTGAAAAGTAACCGTCAAAAAGCTTCATCATGAGAAATACCTCCAAAGCCGCAACGCTGGAGAGTAAATTTCCACTGCTTGCGATAGAAAACGACTGCATTATTTCAAAAGATGCGGATGTCACGGTTTGCTTCAAGGTCAGACTTCCAGAACTATTTACGGTAGCATCGGCGGAATATGAAGCGATCCATTCAGCCTGGTTCAAGGCCATTAAGACCCTGCCTGATTTTACGGTCGTCCACAAACAGGACTGGTTTATCAAAGAAAACTACAATCCGGATCTTTCCAGAGAAGACCAAAGTTTTCTGTCCAAATCCTTTGAGCGCCATTTCAATGAGAGGCCTTTCTTAAATCACTACTGTTATCTGTTCATTACGAAAACCAGTAAAGAACGAATGCGGATGCAGAGCAACTTTTCCTCGCTGTGCAAAGGAAAATTGATCCCAAAGGAGATCAAAGACAAGGAGGTGATCAGCAGATTTATGGAGTCCGTCGATCAGTTTGAAAGGATCATGAATGACAGCGGCTATGTCCATCTGGAACGGATGACCGAAGATGAGATTTCAGGAACTGCGGAACAATCTGGAATACTGGAACAATATCTAACCTTATCAAGGGAAGTTAATCCGTCTCTACAAGACATCAAGCTAGGTTCGGAAGAAATGCGTATCGGAAATAACCGGATCAGTATGCATACCTTATCCGATACCGATGATCTGCCTGGTACGGTCTCATCACACAGCCGATATGAAAAATTAAGCACAGACCGAAGTGACTGCCTGCTTTCTTTCGCATCACCCGTAGGACTTCTGTTGAGCTGCAATCATATCTACAATCAATATCTCTTCATCGATCATAGTGATGAAAACCTGATGAAGTTTGAAAAGTCCGCCAGGAATATGCATTCATTGGCGAGATACAGCAGAGCGAACCAGATCAACAAGGAATGGATCGAGAAATACCTCAACGAAGCGCACTCTTACGGTCTTCAATCCATCCGTGCCCATTTCAATATAATGTCGTGGTCTGACAATCCTTCAGAATTGAAACAGCTAAAGAATGATACCGGCAGTGCATTGGCATTGATGGAGTGCAAACCCCGACACAATACTACGGACACGGCAACCTTGTATTGGGCAGGGATTCCCGGAAATGCCGGTGACTTCCCAAGCGAGGAAAGCTTTTACACCTTCATCGAACCGGCCCTCTGTTTTTTCACAGAAGAGACCAACTATCAGGATTCACCTTCACCATTCGGGATCAAGATGGCCGACCGGCTGACGGGAAGACCCATTCATCTGGATATCTCCGATCTTCCGATGAAACAGGGAATTATTACCAATCGTAATAAGTTTATTTTGGGACCTTCAGGAAGCGGAAAGTCATTTTTCACCAACCATATGGTCAGACAATACTATGAACAGGGTGCTCATGTGCTGCTCGTAGATACCGGAAATTCTTACCAGGGCTTGTGCGAGCTGATCAAAGGAAAGACAAAAGGGGAGGACGGTGTGTATTTTAACTATACCGAGGACAATCCGATTGCCTTCAATCCATTTTACACCGATGACGGCGTCTTTGATATTGAAAAAAGAGAAAGTATCAAAACCCTGATCCTCACACTATGGAAAAGGGATGATGAACCACCGACCCGTTCAGAGGAAGTTGCGCTATCCAATGCTGTCAGCGGATATATTGAACAGATCAGGAACAAAAATTCCCATCCCTCATTCAACGGATTCTATGACTATGTGAAAGATGACTACCAGAAAGTTCTGGAATTAAAAAAAGTCAGAGAAAAAGACTTTGATATTGTCAACTTTCTGAATGTTCTCGAACCTTATTACAAAGGCGGCGAATACGATTATCTGTTGAATTCAGAAAAGCAGCTTGACCTGTTGTCCAAACGGTTCATCGTTTTTGAGATCGATGCGATCAAAGACCATAAGATCCTGTTCCCGATCGTGACCATCATCATTATGGAGGTCTTCATTAACAAAATGCGAAGACTGAAAGGGATTAGAAAAATCATCCTCATTGAAGAAGCCTGGAAAGCCATCGCCAAGGAGGGGATGGCCGAGTACATCAAATACCTTTTCAAGACGGTCAGAAAGTTCTTCGGAGAGGCTATAGTAGTAACGCAGGAAGTAGATGACATTATCCAGTCACCGATCGTCAAGGAGAGCATCATCAACAATTCAGACTGTAAGATCCTTTTGGATCAGCGCAAGTATATGAACAAGTTCGATGACATCCAGGCGATGCTGGGATTGACGGATAAAGAAAAAGCACAGGTGCTTTCTATCAATATGAACAATGATCCGAAAAGACTCTACAAAGAAGTCTGGATCGGATTGGGCGGAACGCACTCTGCGGTCTATGCAACAGAAGTTTCCACCGAAGAATATCTGGCATACACTACCGAGGAAACAGAAAAGATGGAGGTGATGAATCTCGCATCTGAACTTAATGGGAATGTGGAAAATGCCATCAAGAGGATCTCTCTCAAGAGAATCAGATCAAACAAAGAAAATTAATTAATCCAATCATTTAAAATTTAACAACAATGAAAAATTTAATTATTAAGACAGCAATGGTAGCCATTTTCGCTACCGCAACCTATGCCAAAGCACAATTCGTGGTAACTGATCCGGCCAATCTCGCTTCCGGAATTCTGAACAGCGCCAATGAAATTGTGCAAACCTCATCAACGGTTTCCAATGTCGTTAAAAATTTCAACGAAGTAAAGAAGGTCTATGAGCAAGGAAAGGAATATTATGATAAACTGAAAGCCATCAACAATCTGGTCAAAGATGCCAGGAAAGTGCAGCAGACCGTCCTAATGGTCGGCGACGTATCAGAAATATACGTTACCAATTTCAGTAAGATGCTCAACGATCCCAACTTCAATGCCCAGGAGCTGACGGCCATTGCGAACGGCTATTCAGCACTACTGACTGAAAGTACGGAACTTTTAAAAGAACTGAAGGAGATCATCACAGCCAATGGGCTTTCGCTCAATGATAAAGAAAGAATGGATGTGATCGACCGGGTTTATAAAGAAGTTAAAGAGTATCATAATCTGGTGCGATACTACACGAACAAGAATATTTCTGTCAGCTATCTCAGAGCGAAAAAACAGAACAATACAAAAAGGGTTCTAGATCTTTATGGTACTTCAAATCAAAAATACTGGTAAGATGGAACCTACTAATCTACACGAAGTACTTCGCTCGGTCTATGATGAGATGATGCCATTGTGTGCCGATATGGCTGCGGTAGCAAAAGGTGTTGCCGGATTGGGCGCACTGTTCTATGTCGCCATCAAGGTATGGCACTCGCTCAGCCGTGCCGAACCGATCGATTTGTTTCCTATGCTGAGACCCTTTGCCATAGGTATATGCATAATGTTCTTTTCAACATTGGTATTAGGTAGTATCAATGGCGTGTTAAGTCCGATCGTTCAGGGAAGTCATTCGATGCTGGAGGATCAGGTTCTGGATCTGAACGACCTCCAGCAAAAAAAAGATCTTCTGGAGCGGGAAGCCATGCTCAGAAATCCCGAAATGGCCTATCTGATATCGGATGAGGAATTCGATAAAAAGTTGGAAGAGCTGGGATGGTCCCCTTCAGACCTGGTGACCATGTCCGGGATGTATATCGAAAGGGAGATGTTCGATATCAAGAAACAGATCAGGGACGGTTTCCGCGAGTTTCTGGAGATCCTATTCCAGTCAGCAGCTTTGGTCATTGATACGATCAGGACCTTCTTTCTCATTGTACTTTCCATATTGGGACCCATTGCGTTTGCAATCTCCGTGTGGGATGGCTTTCAGACCACGCTGACCCAATGGCTCACCAGATATATCAGTGTCTATCTGTGGTTGCCGGTTGCTGATATTTTCAGTGCCATTCTGGCAAAGATCCAATCACTGATCATTGAAAGGGATATTGAGATGCTGGCAGATCCGAACTTCATTCCTGATACTTCTAACACGGTTTACATCATCTATATGATCATCGGGATCATCGGATATTTTACGGTTCCGACAGTTACCGGATGGGTAATTCAGGCAGGAGGTGCCGGTAACTTTATGCGCAATGTCAACCAGACCGCCACAAAATCAGGAAATATTGTGGGAGCAGCAGCAGGCAGTGCCACAGGTAATATCTCAGGCAGATTATTAAAATAAAAATACGATCCAATGGAATTTAAAACTTTAAGAAATATAGAGAGCAGCTTCAAGCAGATCCGCTTATTTACATTCGTTTTTGCGGTGCTCTGTTTTGCCGTGGTAGGCGTAGTCGTTTTTAAGTCCTATCAGTTTGCAGAAGAACAGCGTCAGAAGATTTACGTACTGGATAACGGCAAATCGCTGATGGTGGCTCTGTCACAGGATATGTCGATCAACAGGCCTGTCGAGGCCAGGGAGCATGTAAGGCGTTTTCACGAGCTGTTCTTTACAGTGGCGCCGGATAAAAATGCCATTGAAAGCAATGTTAAAAGGGCTTTCAATCTGGCAGACCAGTCTGCATTCGATTACTACAAAGACCTGCAGGAGAAAGGCTATTACAACCGGATCATCTCAGGGAATATCCAGCAGAGGATAGAGGTTGACAGTGTGGTGGCAGATTTCAATAACTATCCGTATGCAGTGAAGACCTTTGCAAGGCAGTTCATTATCCGATCCAGCAATCTGACGATAAGAAGTCTGATCACTAATTGTTCATTAGTGAATTCGGTGAGGTCAGACAGCAATCCCCAGGGATTTACGATTGAAAAATTCAATGTCCTTGAAAATAAAGATGTTGAAACTGTTGAACGTTAAAATTCAGAACAATGAAAAAAATCAGGGATAAAATAGAGCAGCATATTTTGCTTGCAGACAGAAAATGGAAAGTACTCCCAGCGAAACGCCAGAGGTTTTTCACCAAGCTGTTTTTTGCAGGTTATGCCGTAGTTACTTTACTGGTTCTTATCAGCATATGTATGTCGACTGGAAATAAAACCAATACGATGTCGATCAGTCATATTACGACTATTTCAGATCATACTGCTATGAAAAGATCAGCAAAGGATAACAAAGTGGGTTCAAACATTAAAAAGCAGACCGATGAAAGATTCAAATAAGATCAAGATCACTGAAAGTGATTCACCACCATTGGAACAGGAATCACAAGGCCTTCAAAATTTACGGTGGGAGAGAATAAAGAAACCCCTGATCTATTTTTTGATGGCCGCAATATGTGGCGGTTGCTTCTACCTCATCTTCAAGCCAAAGGATAATAAAGTTACGGAAGATTCAGGCTTTAATGCGGGAATACCACAGGCAAAGGACGATCAGTTGCAATCTGATAAACAGAAGGCTTACGAACAGCAGTTGTTGGAGCAAAAAAATGAAGAGAAGAGAAATACGATAACCACCTTGTCTGATTACTGGAGTGACCCAAACAACCTAAACCAAAATTCTGATCAGGTCACATTGACAGCTAATCCAAATAATTTGACAGCATCCAATCAGAGTGCAGTCAACAGCTATCGAAATGCGCAGCAGACCTTAAGTTCTTTCTACAATAGGGATGATCAGGAAGTGAATAACCTCAGGAAAGAAATATCCAGGTTAAAGAATGAAGCGTTGCAGAACAATGCTGTTACTGCAGGTCTTGGGGTTAATGACCAATTGGAGCTGATGGAAAAATCCTACCAAATGGCTGCGAAATACCTTCCCCAAAGTAACAAGCAGGAAGAACCTGTATCAAAAGAAGAGGATTTGAAGCAGCTTTCTGGGAATAAAGCAGTGCTCACAGCAGTACAACCAGCGCACCTAAATGTCGTTTCGTCATTGTACAGAGAGCCATCAGACAGCGCCTTTCTGGCTGGTCTGAATGATAATAGATTGTTCGGAACTCAGACTGAAACCAAAAACACAAGGTATTCTAAGAATGCGATCAAAGGTCTTGTACAGGAGTCAATGACGATGACCAATGAAAGTACATTATCGATCAGACTTTCTGAAAATATGATTCTAGGACATACAGAAATTCCCGCCGGAATATTGCTGAAAGCCAGCGGCAAATTCCAGGGTGGGAGACTGCAATTGAAAATTTCGTCGATAGAATTTCAGGGCAGCATTTATCCTGTAGAGATCAATGTTCATGACAATGATGGTCAGCTTGGTCTATATGTTCCTTATTCACCGGAGCAAAATGCTGTGACCGACATTGTGGGCAGTATGAGGCAAACTTCTGGTACCAATATTATGATGACGCAGTCGGCAGGTCAGCAGATCGCGGCGGATTTAAGCAGAGGAGTGGTGCAGGGGGTGTCAGGATATTTCCAGAAACGGGTCAGACAACAAAAAGTAAAAGTAAAAGCGGGCCATCAGGTTTTGCTTGTGCCAAAAAAATAATCCATTAAAAAACAATAAAATGAATAAAATAAATAAAATAAAAAGCCATTATCTATTGATGATCGTGTTTGTGTTCTTTTCAAGCAGATCACTGGCTCAGGATTCCGTTGCTTCCTATCTTTCACTGGAGGAAGCTAAGTTGGAACCCTTCAAAATGCAGGTCACCTACAATAAAACCTCGCACCTGATTTTTCCTTCTCCAATCCGATATGTGGACTTGGGGAGTGACCTGCTGGTCGCCAATAAGGCAGAACCTGTTGGAAATGTTCTTCGGATCAAATCGGCAGTCAGGGACTTCGAAGAAGAAACCAATTTTTCGGTGATCACCGAAGACGGAAAGTTCTACAGCTTCGATGCGTTTTACAGTTCATATCCGGAATCACTCAGCTACGATCTGCTAAAACTGCAAAGGGCGGATGAGCGCCGATATTCTCCCGATGTCCTGTTTGAAGATCTGAAAGGAAGTTCGTCCTCTCTGACGGAACTGAGCATGGAAAACCTGTATGAAAAAAGCAGCAAGACCATCAAACACATATCGTCCAGAAGCTATGGAATTCAGTTCTCTGTTCGTGCACTGCATGTGAATGACAATAAATTCTATTTCACCTTACAGCTTAAGAACAGCAGTAATGTCGCATTTGCCATCGATCTGGTAAACTTCAAAATTATCGATAAAAAGAATTTGAAAAGAACGGTCGTTCAGGATAAACTCTTAGAGCCGGTTCGGGTCCATTTTCCGGTGATGACCGCAATTCATCATTCTGACATTTCAGGAGTTTATCTATTGGATCAGTTCACTCTTTTAAAAGATCAGGTCTTGGAAATTGAAGTTCTGGAAAAGAACGGGGGAAGGCATCAAAAGGTTAAGCTTGAAAATAAAGACCTTATCAATGCCATATTGATCAACAGTTTAAACATAAAAACAAACTAAGATGAACAAGATATTTTTAGCCATCATCTTTATTATTACGATGAGTATAGAAACTCTGGCTCAGCAAATGATCCCTAAACAAAAAGGATTCGAAATTTCATATTCAGTATTTCCACAATCTCCTGAAAGGCAAAATTATGCTTTAAATGCAGGTGTTATTTCTTACACTAAAAACGGTAATTATCTCTTCGGATTGGCCGAATACAGCAGAAAGTATTACGAGTATGCCCATTACGACATCCCGATTGATACTTTCCTTTTCAATGGGGGTTACAGTCTCTATGTGTGGGGAGATTTGATGCGGAATGTCAATATCAATCTGGGTTTAGGCGGGCTTGTAGGTTATGAGCAGATCAATAGGGGAAATGAAACGATCTATGATGGCTCTATTATTAATGCAACCGAGAATTTTATTTATGGTGCAAGTGGTAAACTATCTTTAGAAAGTTATCTGACAGACCATTTGGTTTTTTTGGTCAATGGGCAGCTGCGCCATTTGCAGAACAGTCAGCTCGGTGAGTTTCACGCTTTGTTTGGTTTCGGAATGCGATTTAATTTTTAAAAAAGCTTGTAAAATGAAAAATGTAATCAACAAAAAGATCTTGCAACTATATAAGTATTCAATGGCAATTTTCTTAATTAGTTTTGTACTTAATTCCTGTCAGAACAGCGATCTGGAAATTCAACATGATTTTCCTTTTGAAGTCCAAATAATGCCAGTTCCTGGTAAAATAGCTGAGAATGAAACGTTAGAAATTCGCATTTCACTATTGACTTCTTCGAACTTTAATGGAACAATGTACAGTGTTAGGTATTTTCAATATGAAGGAGCTGGTCAACTTCAATATTACAGCGATCCACCATATCTACCGAATGACGAGTATCCATTGAAGCAAAAACAATTCAGACTTTACTATACATCTAAAGTTTCCGAATCCCATCAGTTCAGTATTTGGATCAAAGATAGTTTTGGAAATGAAAGAAGGTTAGATTTTGAATTTGACAATGCATCTTAAAATTTCTAATTAACTTTTAGCGGCTTGGTTTTGTACCAACCTGCTTTTTATGAGGACGTTGAAAGCAAAATCAGGTCAGGATTGTACTGAGTGAAGTCTCAGCACCATTTTACAGGAGATTGCAAATAAAAATGAATTATTTGGGATCTAAAAGAAGACTATCGGGGTTTATCTACAATGTCATTTCAAATTCTGTAGAACAAAAACTGGCTGATTGTAGCTTCTGTGATCTGTTTGCAGGAACAGGAGTAGTAGGAAACTATTTCCATGACAAAGTTAAAAGTATCATTTACAATGATAGGGAATACTAAAGCTTTGTTATTAATAGTGCATTCTTTAGCAAAGTATCAGAAGAGAAATACAGGGCAATTCTTGCGGAATTAAATCAATTAGATGGCAGGGCAGGATTTATATTTAATCAATATTCGGAATGCGGAACAGCTGGTAGGTTATATTTTTCATCTGAAAATGGTCAAAAAATAGATGCCATAAGGATGGATATTGAACGACGATTTGAAAGTTCTGAGATAGATCAAGATTTCTATATCCTTTTATTGGCTACCTTGTTAAAAGCGGTTGATAAAGTTGCTAACACAGCCTCCGTGTACTGTGCTTACCTAAAAACAGTAAAAACAACCGCCACTAAAAATTTACAATTACTTGCTGTTAAAAGAACGGAACTATCACATCCTGACTATCCGGAGATGATGCGTGGTTTGGGAACTTATAGTTGTTCAACGATAGAATACAAGCGATTTCAAAGTAAGTAAGCAATGGGTAATGTAAGGACAGTAGAATATCTTCATCATTTAATAAAACATTAAATCTACACAGGCTCACAACTTTTATGAAGCAGGGAGGTTTTGTGAGGCATAACATAAGAGTTGTATCCCTACTTTTTGCGAAAAGACGTTTCCGACCACCGGAAGGAATTGTCTTTTCGCCCGAATTTGAAAATACACGACAATTCAAATCTTGCCGTGTATTTTATTAATAACACAGTTCATTTATAAATGACCATCGTCCGCAAATGATATATAGGCTGTTGATGTCAGAATACAATGATCGAGTAGTTTAATGTTTAGAAGTTCAGACGCACTTTTTATGCTCTGCGTAATTTTAAGATCTTCAGCAGAAGGTTTCAAATTCCCTGAAGGATGATTGTGTGCCAGTATAACAGCCGAAGCATTACAAAGAAGTGCCGCCTGCATAATGATACGAACATCTACAACTGTGCAAGAAATCCCTGATTCAGAAATTTTTCTGATTCCTAAAACCTTGTTGGCCTGATTAAGATATAGGGCGAAAAAAGATTCCCTGTAATCTATTTCATCATGATCAAAGTGCTGACGGAATACATCCACGGCATCACGTGAACTACCGACTAATTTCTCAGAATTTCCCTTTCTTGAATAACTTAATTTTATCTCGTTGACTATATTAAATTTCATTGATTTTGCTCTTATACGGCAGAGACTTATTTTTCCCGTACTTATTAAAATGGTTTTAATAATGCAACCGCCAGAAAAGGCGGTTGTATTTATTTTTAATTCAGATTGAAAATATCCTGTCCAAACTTTGCAAATCCAGTACACAGTTCAAAAGATTTTTGTGATTTCATCTGCGCAGTACCGCCCATTACAATTGACTGTAATTTCGCTTCATCGTCTTTGTAAGTTTTCACATTCTGATAATAGCCTGTTACGGCATTGTATGCACCAAACAAAGTCCCTTTTGTAGTTTCCATCTGTTGGGTGTCGCTCATCATCGCATAGACAAAAGCATCATCAACGGTATTTTTAAAAACGGTCGATAATTCATCAAAATTTCCTTTCTGCAAATGATTTAAGGTTTCTTTATTGGGGCAAAGTGCCAACTGAATCAGCTTTTTCATTTCATCGTCACCAATCTTGATATTTGCCCAATGATTAAAAGTGCTTTCTAATTCTTTACTCAATGTATTGGCTAAACCCATCACTTTGTGAGCATCTTCCAAGCGTTGTTTTGCCCCTGCGGTGTGCCTGATTCGCACCACATTGCTCATATTTTTTAGTGAAGCGTTTAAAGTATTTTGACAGACAATGCGAACAGGGGTAAATGCGGCGGTGATGCTTCCGCTCCCATCGTGGGAGGTGGTTAGGAAAATATATTTTTCCGTAATATCGTCACCATTTCCAACACGGATATAGTCGGGTAATTTGGCGGTAATGAAAATGCGTTCTCCATTTCCCAAAGCGCCTGCAGTCTCGTATAAGATTCCATCTCCACCGCCTACAATAGAATCGAAAAATGAAAAGGCTTCACGGTTTTGTACGATATGGTAATCTTTTCCGACTACGCCTAAAACGGTGTTATTATCAGTGCGGATATTGGCAAAGTAGTTGGGAACTTCCAATTCTGAATCGGTTATTTCTATTCCGTTGCTATTTTCGATAATGCCTGCACCTTTTGTAAACAGGGGAGATTTTTCGACCTCGTAGTCAAGTCCTGCAAATTTGATGGCTTCTTCACTTGTAGGGTATTCCTGTACGACCTGCCCCAAGTTGTGCCATGCTTTTTCCTTTACGCTGAAAAATGAATATTTTCCTGTTCTGTTGTTGAAGTTTAAATTATGTGCCATGATATTAATATTTAATTGTTAGTGAATTCTGTTTGATGATTTTAAAATGGTAGGTCATCATCTTTTTCGCTGTCGTTGGATTTAGAACTAGAATTAGAAATTTCCTTCGTATCTTTTTTATTCAATTCAGTAAACTTGTTTTCAGTTCTTTTACTACTGCTGTGAACTTTAATCTGTGAGGTGTGGAAATTCAGACCTGCATGGGGTTCTCCGTCTTTTCCTAACCATGCAGAGGTGTAGGCTCTTCCGCTTAATTCTACCAAAGTCCCTTTTGTTAAAAAGTCTGCAACTTTTGGAGAGATCCAATAGGCGCATTCAAAATAGGTGGTCTGTTCGATCCGTTCGCCCTGTTTGTTGCGATAATTGTCATTCGTAGCAATTGAAAAATTAACTACCTGTTTTTCATTTGGCAAGTTGCGCACTTCCGCATCCCTTGTCAGTCTTCCGATAATGTTCATAATCGTAGGTTTTTAAGATTGTACATTTTGATCTGTTCTCAATCTTTTCTCCGTCCTTTCTCTGAAAGGCCCTTGGGCTTCGCTGAATATTTTTCAAAAGAAAAACCGGAAAAAAGAAAGCAGATAATCTTAGCGGGCAAAGGGAAAAAGTCAAAAGGAAACGGAATAATTGGAGGGTACCTTCAGGGAGGAAACCGTTTATGCCGTAGTCTTTTGGCTGGGTGAAGAAATGGATGACCGATATACCTTAGCTGCCTTTTTACCGGTTTATTATGAGAAATATGACTTCTCTTTAAATTATTTTAGTACTACTTTACGTGATCAATATTATTTTTCAATTTGTATTTATAGGGTAAAAAAACTATATTTACATTATTCATTTAAATCTTGAAGACCTATGCAGATCAGTGCTTTTAACGAATATTACGATAAGCTGACCACCGTTGAGAAGAAAAACAGTCCCAAAGAGTTATTTTACAAAGGGGACTTTTCGTTATTGGAAAATGAAAGAAGGGTAGCCGTCGTTGGTTCAAGGAAGGTTTCTGAACTGGGTGTACGAAGAGCAAGGAAGATCGCAAAGCTATTGGTTCAAAATGATATCACTGTCGTTAGCGGTTTAGCGGAAGGAGTTGACTCGATCGCCCATAAAACAGCCATTGAATTTGATGGTCATACCATCGGAGTTATCGGAACACCTCTTGATAAATATTTCCCAGCAGAAAATAAAGAACTTCAGGATTTTATTGCTGAAAATCACCTACTGATCTCGCAGTTCCCGGAAAACTATCCTGTAACACCAAAAAGTTTCCCTATCAGAAACCGAACAATGGCGTTGATAAGCGATGCAACGATCATCATTGAAGCGAGTGAGAAAAGCGGAACCAAGCATCAGGGTTGGGAGGCATTGAGGTTGGGAAGACAGTTGTTTATTATGGAGAATGTCCTTAACGAAAAAATCTCATGGGCAGAAGAAATGCTAAGTTATGGTGCACAGGTATTGACCAATGATAACTTTGAATTTTTGATCGAAAGCATTCCCTATTTAACAACAAAGAAAGAGTATGTCTTTTGAGTTTCTTACTTTTTTGGCCTATTCTCCAAGAGGTAAGTCCGAGATAGAAATTTCTTCAAGGACGGTTGCCGGTTCCTGTAAAAACGGAGATGTAAGCTTCAGTACGAGATTAAGCCAGAGAATAAAAGAAGCCGATCTATCAGAATATTTTGCAAACTCAGCTTTAGTTCCGGTACCAAGAAGTACACCTTTGGTTGAAGGAGCTGTTTTTCCTGCAAGAATCATTTGTGAAACACTTGTCAGTAATAGAGTGGGCGAAAGTGTAGCCGATTGTCTTAAACGCAAGTACGCAATCCCCAAATCAAGTGGACAATTTCATGCAGACACCAGAAATACGGTGCAAGAACATCAGGAAAGTTTAGAAGTAACTCCAATACTAATCACTGAACCAACCATTATTGTGGTTGATGATATTCTAACATTAGGTAGAACATCTATGGCCTCTGCACTAGAACTTAAAAAAGTTTATCCTGATAAGGAGATCAAAATATTCTGTGCTATTCGAACCAGAAGTTGGAAAGATCTGGAAACGATAATTGATGTCAGTAGAGGACGTATGCATCCTGCTGGTAAAGGAGGTGTTCAATTGCCAGATTAGTCTAAGTACTGTACAATTACATTAAATTATGCTGTAGGGACGTAATCAAAAAGTACTTATTAATACTGTGGTTAACCGTAATATTTATAAATGATTAACCGATATCTTTAAACTGCAAAACCTACTTTGATGTTTATAAGGTAATTGATACTCAAATATCATTAAGTTGCAATCCTAAATAAAAATTGTCTGAAAATTATGAAATATTGGGTATAATTCACTTAAATATGGGAATTTATGAATATTTTTTATAAATTCACAATTGAAAAACTAAGTAATCAGTGATGTAACTATGTACACAACCAAATTTGGTCCCTTTAATGGAGATTCTTGGGAGGAACTAATTCAAATCTGCTTGAGATTAAAATATGAATCTGAGCAATATCAATCTATTCCTGCTTCACCGGGTGATTTTGGAATTGAAGGATTTACAAGAACGGGTAAAGTTTTTCAATGTTATTGTCCAGATAATAATATGACTTCTACTACACTTTATGAGAAGCAGCGAGACAAGATTACAAAGGATGTAAATAAACTATCACTTTACCAAGATCGCCTTCTTCAAATTTTCGACGGAACAAAAATAAAAGAATGGATATTTGTTACACCTGAATATCGAATGAAGGAACTTGTTATTCATTGTAATAATAAAGTAGAAGAACTTAGGCAGCTAAACCTTCCCTTTATTGATGATGAATTCAGGGTAATAATACATGATATTGGGAATTTTACCAAGGAAATTCCAATTGCACTGAATGGTGGTTCTCAAAAATTAATGATCAACCCAAAGATTTCTAGTACCGGAACTATGACTTCTTGGAAAGAGCAGGAAAATGAGCTGGTTGGTAACGCAATTAGAAAACATACGAAGAGATTTCCAGCTGATATGAATGGTGTTACAAAAAAAGTCAATGATCTTACGGAAAATACCATTAAAAGCTACTTTGACCGTGAATCGATACTAAGCAGATGGCAACGTCTTCATCCGCAAGATTATGACAAATATTTGATATTAATTTCACAAGTTGAAGAAACTGTGAAAGAACAGTGCATGTTTCCTACTGATAACAACAATGAACTGTATAAAAGTTTACGGACTTTGGTTGATAAGAAACTTAGGGAGAATTTCACGTATTTGGACGATACGACAATAACTAATCTTACAAATGGTGTTATTGCAGATTGGCTATTACGATGTCCATTAGATTTTGAATAGTAATGCAGGGAAAAATACAGGGACTCAGCTTTACTAAAAGAGCCATCCCAATACCAGCTGATTATCGTCCATTATATAAGATTGCACATATTTTGTTAATTTTGCATTTGTCATGTAGATCAGGAAAATCTTCTATGATGAAGCTTCATTTTTTATGCTGGGCAATAAAAACAAAGGCAAATACATCAATTGTCACCGGATGGATTGGAGATAAATTTTCAAGCCACCTTCACATATGGGGGATTGAACCAACAGTGAATCGAGCATTAACTTTTGCAACTGCTGATGATTTGATAGAAAATATAGGAGCAGACTTTGTAATTACCCTTAAAGGAAAGGAGCTTGCAAAGGCTATTTTAAAAAATAAAGAACTATTTGTTCGAGAGAAGGAATTTTTATCAGCAATAGGCAAAAATACTATCACCGAATCACAAATTACACAATTATCTAATAAATTTTTTTAATAGATGTTACAAATTAAAGCTCTTCGACTAGAAATCAATACAACCAATGGATTGTATGGTGCATTCTTTCCTTTTGAATCGGGTCTTAATATTATTAGAGCTAATAATACGAGTGGTAAGAGTACTATTTTTCAATCTATTATTTACGCTTTAGGATTTGAAGAGTTGATTGGAGGAAAAAATGAGAAAACCATGCAGTCGGTTTTAAAAGATGCAGTACTTGATGGAAACCATCAGTATAACGTCTTACAATCATTTATTGTTCTTGAAATTTCTAACGCTGATAAAACAGTTACAATTAGACGTAGCGTCATAAATGAAAATCGAAAGCCTCAGTTGGTAGATGTAATTGATGGTCCTTACCTGACTGATCCTAACAGAAATTATGAAATTAGACAAATGTATATTCATGATAGTGGTGCTGCAACCGACGTCAAATACGGATTTCATGTTTTTCTTGAAGAATTTCTAGGATGGCAAGTACCAAATGTTCTTGATAGTGCAGGAAATAGTACTAAGTTGTATCTTCCTCTTATAGCACCATCTTTTATAGTAGAGCAAAAATCAGGATGGTCGTCTCTTTTTGCCACAATGCCGTTCTATAGGGTGAAGAATGCTGAAGAAAGGGTGATTGAATTTTTGCTCAATCTTGATGTTTTCCAAAATGAACAGGCTAAAATCTCATTAAATATACAAAAGCAAACTGTAATTGCCCGTTGGCAATCTTTATACAGTGAATTCGTTAGATTAGGTGATCGAAGTAGTGGAGAATTAACAGGTATTACGGAATCTCCGGCTATTATTAACAATATTTCTGATGTGTATTTTCGGTTTCTTAGAAATGAAAAATATTATTTGGTTAGCGAACTGCTAGAAAATCTTCAAACTGAATATCATCAATTATCAAAACAAACAGAAGTAACGGTTGGAGAAAACGTTGAAAAAAATCAATCTCGTTTGAAGGTGTTAAATGAAAACTTAGTTAGATACACATATACTCTTGAAAAATGGGAAAATGAAAGTTTTATAGAAAAAGATCAACTTAAGCAGTATATTAGACAAAAGAGAAATATTGAAGAGGATTTGATTAACAATAAATCCGCCAGAAAAATGCTAAATCTTGGAGCTGCAGTAGAATCTCCATTAGCAAATAATCAATGCCCAACTTGTAATCAGGAAATAAATGCAACTTTATTGCCAGCCGAGGTAGATCAAGTACCTATGGATGTTGAAAAGAATATTGTATTTCTTACAGCTCAACTCAAAATGCTTGAGACATTCGTTGTAGGTGAAAGAAAAAAGGTAATTGGGAACGAAAGAAAGCTCAATGATCTCCGCGATCAAATTCAAGATTTAAGACAACAAATTAGAAGTATTAAGAAAGATCTTGTTTCTGATGAAAGGCTTCCGTCAGAAGAACTTATCGAGAGAAAAATTAATATAAAAAAACTAATTATTGTTTATGAAAATTTGGTTGAGACGGCAGACGGTCTAAAAACTCAACTTAAATTGCTTTCAAAAGAGTGGGAGAGATTAAAAGGTGTTGAATCTAACTTGGGAGGTGATTTCTTTACGGCTAATGATAATGAAAAAATAAAATTTCTAGAGAATCGCTTCATAGCATTACTGACTCTTTTTAACTATCAAAGTAAAGACAAAAATTCAATTCGAATTTCTCGTGATAAGTACACTCCTGTAATTGAAATACGGCTTCCCAACGAAAGACCTAAATCTTATGATATTCGATTCGACTCATCAGGAAGTGATCATATAAGATGTATGTGGGCATATTACATTGCCCTTTTAGAAACTTCTTATAATATGAATGGGAATCACCCTCTTTTACTGATTTTTGATGAACCACAACAGCAATCAGCTTCTACAAAGGATTTTCATGAATTTTTAAAAGAGCTATCTATTCAAAAAGAAGGACAAAGTATTGTTTTTGCTTCATTTCAAAATTCCCAAGTGGATTTTAAGGCGGCAACAAAAGGATTGAATTTTAATGAAATAGAAGGGAATGGAAGATTTATTTCCAAAGTAGATAGTTTTTAAAATAAATGCGAAAATAAGCTTATCCCAAAACTCTTTTTACAAATTCCTTATGTTCTTCAATTCGATGATTACGTCTTTGTACAACAGCTTTTAATTCCGTGGAGAAGTCTTCTACAGGATTCCAGTCGTTGTATTTTTTCTTCTTAATACCATATTTCTCAGACAGTAAGATGCAGAAAACTCTAAATGCTAAATATCGGGCGTTCTTTTCGGCTTCTTTATTTGTAGTCCAATATGATTGAAACCAAGAAATCCCAGATCCAACTAACACGCCTACTAATCCAAAAATTGCTTCAGTCATCAGTTTAAATTTGAATTACAAGATAACAAATTAATAAATTACAAAAACATCATTAATATTTAAAACATATTTTGAAACATTTTTAACAAAAGTCTCAAGAATTACCTATGCTGTAGTTAGTTTTTTCATTCTCGAGATGAATGCATTTTAATGCCATATATATCAATTTACTACATGTTAAAATTTCTTTTTTATCCATTTTGTTAATTTGTGTAATCAGATGCTTTTTCCAAATAATTGATTGATGATAATTTTGCAATTTCATTCAAATCTTCTACAAAAGTGTTCGAAAATTGTACCTCTGGGTCGCTTAACGGGAATATATTTTTACTAATAAAATGCTATTATTATATTAGTTAGATCAAAAAAAATGTATTTTAGCTTGAGAATTATAATTGCTATATGTCTGTTATTTGAATAGTAAAAATATTTGTAGGAAAACCTATATTTTTTTGTGGCAAAATCGTGGCATAGATGACCTTACAGTTTTTAAAAAATAGATTTGATAGGAGTTTTTTAAGATAGGTTCGAATCCCTCTCTCTCCATAGTATAGTCAAGTCTTGTTGTTGATCCAGCATCATGTTTCTTTCTTGATAAATTTATCTCTGTATTTGAGAGCCTATCTACTAGAAAAAAGGCCGTTTTAACTAAATAGTTGCCATTGTCAAAATACTTTGTGCCTAATTTTTAGCCAATTATTTTCCTATCATTACTCCATTTCCTGATTCTCTAGAAGATACCAGAACCTTCAATTTCTTTTTAGAGTCAGTTGTTACGAAAATCAACCAGTTTAAAATAGATCAGTTCAATCAAGAAAAAAAATAAAGCAAAGACAGACATTCCTCTTTTACCAAAAGCTTTGGAGCTGCTTGAGAAATATAAGAGCCACCCTGAATGTATTTCACGTTGTTCAGTACTTCCTGTTAAATCAAATCAGAAGATGAATGATTACTTGAAAGAGATTGGTGTACTATGTGGTATTATCAGCGAACTAAATACTCATAAAGCCAGACATACTTTTGCAAGTACAGTTACCCTTAATAATAGTATTTCAATTCATGTGGTCAAAGAAATGTTGGGGCATAGTTCCGTTAAGCAAACAGAACATTATGCAACTACGGAACAGGAAACAGTAATTAGGGTATTTGTGTTCTCAACGAGGAAGAGGGAACTATAACCAAAAGACCTCCTTGACATTTTTCCACTACACTTAGACACAACATTGTTTCTGTTTTTTCGGTTCCAGTTGGCATTACAATAACTGCGGGTTTTGTGGAAATACTCCAATGAGCTTGAATTGAATGTATAGCTCCAATTTGGGGTGGTCTTAAACCAAACTGTACTATGCTCCCTTGTTGGTTTTTAACTTCTTTCTTATATTTAAATGCATTCTTCCAGGTTTCAACTATATTTTCAGATGTTGGCATTCTAATATATTCAGCTTTCTTTTTACATTTTGACAGTATTGAAATTGTTAATTTCTCACCCTCGTCTTCGAGGGTAAATGCAGCATCATAGTTTTGTGGAACTTGACTTTTAATAATCGATATAAAATATTTCGACCCATTTTCTGATATAAATTCATATCCGGAATAAGATCCAAAATTGTATTTTCTCAAAATCCCTTGTTCTGACCCAATATAATACTCTTTTTTATTACCTTTTATAGTTTCTATAAAAGAACAATTAAAGGATATTTTTACTTTCTCCTCAGGAAACAGGCAGTTCATAAGCTTATTGCTTTTTAATATTTTGTGTTTATACTTTAGTATACCTCATTGTCTAAAATTCTAAACAATATTTATTGCTACAATTTAATCAAAAAAAATATTTTATGGGGACAATATAGTTTAATGCACAAATTTTAATTCTAGCATTGCTTTTAGGTAAAAAACATTCGAAGGTTTAATTCAAAAAAGAACCTTCACACTAATTCTATAAACATCAATTTATGGTACATTAAAGTATATCATATCCGTCATCAATAAAACCATAATATGGAAAGCTGTAAGGATGTATTGGGGCTATGACTAGTAAAGAATGAAAACATTGCTTTTTGGATGATTGTGCTCACTGATTTGCACACCAGAGATGTTCAGGATATTCTAATCACATGTGCCGATAACCTTGGGTGGTTTTACTCAAACCATTCGTTCGGTATTTTCCCCAATTTAATACTCAGATTTGTGTGGTTCATCAGATTCGTAATACCTGCAAGTATGTGGTATGGAAGGATAAAAAGCCGTTTGCTGAGGATATGAAGCCTATTTATTCAATTCCAAATAAACAAACAAAAGAAACTGAGCTCACAACATTTGAGCTGAAGTGGGGAACAAAATATTCTTATGCGATCCGAAGCCGGAGTATAAATTGAGATGCTCTAACAGCATTTTTGAGTTCCCATTGGAAATCAGGAAAATCATTTATACAACTAATTTAATTGAGAATTTGAATGGAAAGATTATGGAATACACCAAAAACAAAATGTCTTTCCCAACAGATGAGGCTTTAAAAAATCTGTTTACCTGACCTTAATGGAAGCCACTAAAAAATGGACGATGCCGATTCATAACTGGGTATTGATTATAAATCAGTTTATTGCTATTTTTGAACAAGAGTCTAAGGTCTGATACCTTATAACCCAAATTTCATTTACACAGATTTATGTACACCATCGTACATTTAATTAGGATAATTAAATAACCATTGCCTCCTGTATATTCAATTTTTCAAAATAATTACTTAAGTTAACGATACGTTCATCATCAACAGGATTGATATATTTCAGAAACATATTTTCTGTACTGTGACCTGTTGCAGCAATTAAAAGGGAAGTCGGAATCTTGCTATAAAAGTTTGTTGCAAAACTTCTTCTTCCAATATGGCTCGTAATAGCTTGCCATTTTTCGATTAGAATACTCTTCACTCGATGTCCTATTCGCTTTCGGACTCTAATAGTGGTCTGTATTTCAGCAATCAGCGCAATCTTCCTTATTTTTTTGTTGTATTCATTAAGTTCTATGTTTTTCGGGAACGTATTGTGATATTGTTTAATGATATCTATAACTGCAGGATGCAGAGGGAGAGTGATTTCTTTCTTTGTTTTCTTTTGTACAAATCTTATACATGATTTGCCTTTTATTTCTAAAATGTTGTCTGTTGAAAAATTAATAAAATCGGAATATCGTTGCCCTGTATAGCAGCTTATTATGAGCCAGTCTCTTGCATCTTTCAATTCTTCAGGAATAGTCATTTTTTTTATCTTTTTGATCTCAGTTTCATTAAGTGTAATAATTTCCCGACTTTGCTTTTCCCTTTTTAGTTCAATTTCACGGATACAAGTTCTGATGCCTTTTCTTTCTGCAAAATTAAGTATAGTTTTTACAAAATGTATCGTTCTATACAGTGTATTTTCGCTGTACAGTTCTTCTTTTCCAAAAACCATGAAATTTCTTACGAAATCTGCATCTACTTGACCAATTTGTAAATTTTTCTTTATATATCCTTCAAATCGTTGGATTAGGTTAAAAAATACCTGATATCTTTTTCGTGTTGATTCGCAGATTAGTTCAGATCGCTGGGTAATATATTGTTCTATATAATATAGCAAGGATCCTTCTGTAAGTTTTTTTTCATCATCATTACAAATTTTGAAGATCTGTCTGTAAAGGCTTCGATGTGTTATTGGTCTACTTTTACTTCTTTTTTCATTAATGTATGATGTTATTTTAATTCTAACCTTATCTAATAAGTAGTTAATTTTTTTATATTTTTTAATATAAATATTTACAGGTCTTTGTTTATCATCATCCCAGTGTTCTTTTTTTATTCTTAAAGGAGTGTGGAAATCGTAACGGATACCAGTCTTGGTATCTATGATTTTGAGTTTGATGTTCTTCGATGCCCCAGAATGGGTTAAAGAGAAATTAAATGTCATGGTTTTTTTGCTTAACTAATTAACAGTTAGCTAATTTAGTAATAAAAAAATAGTCCAATAAAGACTATTATTTGTACAAATATATACCTTTTTTTTAAATATCCAAAATTTATGTTAAAAACACTAAAGTTTATTAAATCTCTATTTGTCAGTAATTAAAATATTTCAAAAAAACCTTCAATGTATTTCACTATTTTTTGAAAAAAAGACAAATATTACTTATGTTTTTTTTGTTTTTTGTAGAAAACACTCTGGTTTTGATGCAAATATGAGAAATAATAGTCTTTATTGGACTATTATAAAATTGAGCTGTGAAAATACAAATGAACTATATAGATGGTAGCCGAGATATTTCCAAAAAAGGAAATATTCTTGGCTTTTGTATTCCTGTTAGTGATGAATGGTTAAGAATTTCTAAACATGATATTGTATGTGGAAAATTAATGCATTGGCGTTATGCATAATCTAGGAGTGTTTATTCATGTCGAATTGGTTTAGTTTATGATATTTTCAATCGACTTACTCGATTATCATGTCGTTGTATAATACAAACTTTTAAAATATAGAATATATGAAAAAAAAATTTTTAATTGGAATAATGAGCTTAACAGGATGTTTTGTTCTGGCTCAGGTGGGTATCAATACCCAGGTTCCTCAATCTACATTAGATGTAGTTGCTAAAACAACAGATGGTTC
>NZ_PPEG02000012.1 GCF_002899945.2 Chryseobacterium viscerum | reverse complement strand
CTAAAGCCAGATGGAAATGGAGTTTTTGACCAGAATGGGATCCCTTCGACTAAGCTCAGGATTATAGCCCGCTCCTATTGAATATCATAAATGGAGAATTATCAAAGCTGATCAATCGCATCCCGAACCCCGAACCTCGGATCTCGAAACGCGAACCCGAACCTCGGATCTCATAATTCATAACTTATAATTCATAATTTTCTTCCTTTTAGCCCCGATAGTAATGGTTACCCCGCAGCTTGAGTTGGAGAGTGGATGGAGTTTGAGTGTAGGTGCGCGCTGGCGTGAGGAGTATGAATGGATAGCGGGATGAAGCTCCTGAAATAGCACGAGCTGTTCAATGAAACTATTTCCTTATACAATCCTGTTTTACTCTGCTTTATTCAAATAGTGGGGATTTCTTGTTTTTTAATTTGAAAATTGTGTAACTTAGTAAAGTTAAAATAATTACGAATCTAAAAATATATAACATGAAAAAACATTTATTCCCTTTGTTTTTACTGCTATTAGGTGTGAATGCACAAGCACAGCAAGATATTTATGCAATAACAGGAAAAGAGACTCAAAGTATTAATTTCAATGATTTCCGTACCATTGATGCTATAAATGGAACTTCAGGAGACAAAATTTTCACCACTGACTCTTCTGCAAAAGTATTTTCACAAACCAGAAGAGGGAGTGTAGCTGAAGATAGAAATTCTTACAGCAATTCTCAGGCGGTAACTTTAGCAGCGCTGGCTTATGATTCATCTAATAACAGCCTTGTATATATGCCTATGTTTTCTTCTAATATCTATGTTTTAAATCCTCATACTAAAGAGATTACATTGGTTGAGAATAATGTTGCAAGGGTAACATCCTGTGATATCAATTCTCATATTACAAGGATGGCAACAGGATATAATGGAAATATTTATGCTGTCAATAACGCAGGGACACAATTTTTGGAAATCAGTAAGAAAAGTGGACAGTATATAGTAAATGATCTTGGAATTATCAAAGATGATGCTTCTAACGGTAGAAATTCATTTACTGCTATGGAAACTGGTTTTGGGGGAGATATGATCGCTGATGCTGAGAATAACTTCTATATTTTTGCTGCCTCAGGGAATGTTTTCAAAGTCCTGACAAAGGATCTAAAGGCAAAATTTGTTGGTAAAATTGCAGGTATTCCAGATAACTATTCTGTAAATGGAGCTGCTGTAAACAGTCAGGGAAAAGTAGTAATAGCAAGTGCAAAAGGTGCTGCTCTGTATGAAGTAGATTTGCTGACTTTACAAGGTAAGCAGATCCCTGGAGAGCAGGGACTTCATATTTATGATTTGGCAAGTAAGTACTTTGCAAATGATAAAACTTCTGCAATCAATACACTGACAAATCTGGATATTTATCCTACTAAAGTGGATGAACATTTTATCAATGTTCACGTAAATAATAATATCAAAGGCAATATCAAGTTGAATATTTTTGATATGTCAGGTAAGAATGTAATGACTGAGAATTTGTCTATAAAAGAGAGTTCGTCTGATCAGAAGGTTTATCTTAAAGGATTGATAAGCGGTGCTTATATTGTAAATATCGTTGATGAATCTGGTAAAGTAATACTCAATAAGAAGATTCTTGTAACAAAATAATTGAAAATACATTCAGTATATAAAGACCTTCTCAAATCATTTTGAGAAGGTTTTTTAATGATTATTTGATATTCAATAAGTTTTATTTTTCGATATTAAAATGTATTTTTATAAAAAAATATTGATGAAACTATACTTTAATGTAGGATATATTGTAAAGGCCGGAGAACATTTACAGTTGGTAATTGGAGAAGATGGGGCTGCAGTACATATCCATACTATGTTTTATGCAGAGAATGGATTATGGAAATGTGAGGTAGATAATTTCTCAAAATCCGTTTCTTATCAATATCGGGTTGTAGATGAAAAAGGAAATGTACTAAGAGAAGAGTTTGTTCCGCATCATCTTAGTTTTCCACATAATTATAAGGAGTTTATTATTGTTGACGAATGGAATAATAAAAATTTTCCCGAGAATTATTTAAACAATAAAATCCTTTACAATAAGCTGTATGATTTTGTTCCTGAAAAGACAACCGTTTTAAAAAAACACACGCATTTATTCAGAATAGAAGCTCCTATTTATAATCCGGACTGGAGAGTCGTACTGTTTGGAAGTACTGCATCTTTAGGAAATTGGGATTATGGAAAAGTCATTCATTTGAATCAGACCGATTTTGGAATGTGGGAAGCTTCTGTTGAAATTCCTGAAAATGAATTTATCCAGTTTAAATACTGTCTTTACGACACCAAAGAAAATAGAGTTATTGATGTAGAAACCGGAGAAAACAGATTTACGGTTGCTAATCCATTAACGGATGTCCTGCAGATTGTTTCTAATCATTATTTTAGATTTAAAGGATATCAGATGTATCATGACGCCGGTGTTGCTGTACCTGTATTTTCTTTGAGAAGCGAAGACGGATTCGGAGTAGGCGAGTTTGCAGATATTAAAAAATTAGCAGATTGGACGAAAGAAACGAACCTAGGTATTATTCAGATCCTTCCGATAAATGATACAACAGCCAATTATTCATGGACAGATTCTTACCCTTATGCGGCAGTGTCTGTGTATGCTTTACATCCACAATATATCTCCATAGAAAAACTTGATTATTATTTACCTAAAGAACTAGTTGATGAGTATTTGTCTGAAAAAGAAACTTTAAACGCTTTAGATCTGGTTGATTATGAAAAAATGATCGCAAGTAAGTGGAAGTATCTGAGAGCAGTTTTCAATACGGAAAAAGATAAAATCTATAAAGACAGAAACTTTAAAAAGTTTATTAAAGATAATGAACATTGGCTTGTTCCTTACTCAGCATTCTGTGTATTGAGGGACAAATATAAAACGCCCAATTTCAATGATTGGAAGACTCATAAAAAATATATTGCAGGAAAAATATCACAGTTCTTTACAACGAAAAATAAAGATTATGATATCTCAATGCTTCATGCCTGGGTACAATATCAATTACATGTACAGCTGAAAGATGCTGTTGATTATACTCATAACCTGGGAATTTCGTTGAAGGGAGATCTTCCGATCGGAATTTACAGACACTCTGTGGAAGCTTGGACAGAGCCTGAATTATTTGGAATGGATTTCCAGGCCGGAGCCCCACCAGATCAGTTTACAGAATTGGGACAAAACTGGGAATTCCCTACCTACAATTGGGAAGCCATGAAGGAAGACGGCTACAGATGGTGGATAAACAGGTTCAAAGCATTGGAGCAGTATTTTGATGCTATGAGGATTGATCATATTTTAGGGTTCTTCAGAATATGGAGAATGCCTATTTCTGCTGTACAAGGAATTTTGGGATACTTTTATCCGGCTGTTCCCATTGTAGCGGAGGAATTTAAAGCTTGGCAGATTCCATTCAATTTTGAAAGGTATTGTAAGCCTTTTATCAATAATAAGATCTTATGGGATCATTTTGGAAAAGACAGTGAGAAAGCTCTTGAGTTTATGAACCGCAACGATGATGGAACTTTTTCATTTAAAGAAGAATTTGATACCCAGAGAAAACTGGTTAATTTCTTTAAGAAAAAATCATACGGTCAGCTTGAAGAACTATTAGTTTCCTTATGTGCCAATGTTTTGTTTTTGACAGAGGAAAGAAATGGGAAGACGGTTTATCATCCGAGATTTAATGTGTACAACACAGAATCTTATAAATATCTTCCGGAGTCTGAACAGAAAAGTATTTATGACCTGTACCACGACTATTTCTTCAGAAGACAGGATCATTTATGGTTTGAAAAAGCCATGGAAAAACTTCCGGTAATCCTGAATGCTACCAAAATGCTGATCTGTGGAGAGGACCTGGGAATGGTTCCTGCCTGTGTACCGGAGGTCATGGACGAATTAGCAATTATAGCTCTGAAGGTACAGCGAATGCCTTCTGAAAATATTCCGTTCTATAATCCTAAGAATGCAAGCTATATGAATGTGGTTACAGCTTCTTCGCACGACAGTTCAACTTTGAGGCAGTGGTGGAAAGAAGATCCTGCACTTACACAAAGATATTTCAATCAACAGCTGGTACAGTACGGAAAAGCACCTGCGGATCTTAATCCTCATCTTGCAGAGATTATTATGAAGCAGCATTTATATAACGATGCAATGCTGGCTATTTTCCCAATCCAGGAATTCCTTGCGACAGATCCGGAGCTTTCCAATAAAAAAATAGATAATGAAAGGATCAATAATCCTGCAGTTTTCCCTCATTATTGGCGCTACAGGATGCATATAAAACTGGAAGACCTGAAAAGTAAGGAATCTTTCAATAAAAAGATAGCCCATTGGATAAAAGACAGTGGAAGAGTGTAAATTTAACACTTGATTATCAATTAGTTAATAATATTTTAAAAGAAGTTTGATCTAATGATTTAACTTCTTTTTTTTATTTGTATCCAAAAGATAGAATTAAGATATTCTGTTATATATTAACCAATTAACGACTATAGAGATGAAAAAAATACTTTTGGGATTAGCTTTTGGGGTAGGCGTTTTGACGTCGGCTCAGCAATATCCGAATAATGGTTGGGGTGATGACGGTTATTATCAGAATGGAGAAGGCTATTATAGCGATGAAGATGACAAAAATTATTTCCCTGATGACTATTATTACAATTATCCTCAGGATTATTATCCAACTGATTATTATCAGAGCTATTATAACGATTATAGAAATAGTATTATCAATATCGACTGGAACGGATTTTTTGTACAAAACAGACTAAGCCGTTGGCAGGTAGATCAGATCATGAGACTCAATAATCTGTACGCAAGTTTTACAACGTGGAATAATTTCTACAGATATAATCCGGACAGATGGTATTACGATAGGTTTTATGCGATGGAAAGAATTTTAGGACCCAGAACATTTGTTGTTTTTCAAAATAACTATTACAGAGGTTCAAGCCCGATCATCTATTTCCAGAATTACAGAAGAACATATTATGGACCGAGATATACTGTAATGCCAAGATATAGAAATATCAATATCAATATTTACAGGGTAGACAGATCAAGACTCCGCAGAATGGATAACCCTACTTTTGATGTGATCAGAAGAGACAGCAGAGCCGACAACGGTTTCAAAAATACAAGAACCAATGGTAATTCAGGAGGTTTCCGTGGTAATAATGGAACTCGTGATAATTCCGGCTTCAGAGATAATAATGGAGGTGGCTTCAGAGGAAATTCTGATAATGGGGGAACCAGAGGGAACTCGGATAATAACGGAGGCTTTAGAAATAGCAATGGAGGTGGTTTCAGAGGAAACAATGAGGTAAGAAGAGAAGCTCCCAAAAGAGAAGATAATGGCGGCTTCAGAAATAGTAATGGCGGTGGTTTCAGACAAAAATCTGAAAACTCAGCTCCAAGACAAGAAAACCGTAATAGTGGCGGTGGTTTTAGAGGCAGTTTAGTAAGGAATTAATTTTCATATATTATATTTAAGTGGTGTGAAGGGTAGGTTTTTATAATCTGCCCTTTTTTTTATTATTCTTTAGTTTATTTTTATTAAAATTTAACATTATTTATTAATTTATCAATTTAACTTATGTTTTAATTCATAATCAAAAAGGTATACTAACAAAATAACAATTAATTAAATTTTAAAAAAGATGAAAAAATTAGTTTTAGCAATAGCATTTATCGGAATGGGAAGTTTTGCAATGGCACAGCAGACCAATACAACTCCACAGGACAGACAGGCAAGAGGCGCTGAAATGAAGCAGAGAATGGAGCAAAAGCAACAGGAGCGTTTAGACCAGATGCAAAAAGATCTTAATCTTAATCAGTCTCAGGTAGCTCAGATTAAAGGACTTCAGGACAAAAGAAAAGCTGAAATGAAGTCAGAGTTCGAAAAAAATAAAGTAGACAGACAAACCAAAATGCAGGAGATGATGGCCAAGAGAGCACAAATGGATGCGGATATGAAGAAGATTCTTACCCCGGATCAATATGATAAATGGCAGGCTGATAGAAATGCAAAAGCAGAGAAAATGAAGATGGCTATGAAAGAAAGAAGGATGATGAAAAAGCCGATGAACACAGGGACTGCTGAAGTAAAATAACAGCCTGTAATTTTAATTTTTTAATGTATTAAGGATGGATGCTTTTCCATCCTTTTTGTATTAATTTTCTTTAAAACTTTTGATTTCGGGCTTTTATTCCTTATTTTTGACTATAAATTTAATACTTATGGTTAGCGAAAAAATTGCAAAATTAATTAACGAACAAATTGCCCACGAACAATATGCCGCTCAATATTATCTGTCAATGTCTGCTTGGTTTTCCGGAAAAGATTTGGATGGAATTGCCAACTATTTCAGAGTACAAAGCAAAGAAGAATTGATGCATGCTGATAAAATGTTTGATTATTTGAATGACGTAGGTGGGGAAATTATCATCGGAGAAATTCCAAAACCTCCACATGAGTTCGAAAGCGCAACGGATATTTTTGAGAAAGCATTGGCTCATGAGAAAATCGTAACTAAAAGTATTTTCAATATTGTAAAAAATGCTAACGAAGAAGGAGATTTTGCAACAACATCATTCATGCAGTGGTTTATCAACGAGCAGGTAGAAGAAGAAGCAAGCGCTTCTCAGTATGTAACAAAAATCAAAATGGTATGCGATAATCCATCAGCATTATACCTTTTTGATCAGGAATTGTCTCAAAGAGTATTTACTCCGACTCCAACAGTTTAAGATTGAAAATTCTTTTCAAAATATAAAGCCGCTCTCCTTTTGGAATAGCGGTTTTTATTTTCAATAAAAAATACTCCTGGCTTCAGCCAACACTGAATATCTATTATTTCAATTAAAATTTGTAGTGTAATAGAGAAGGTTACTTTTTCTGTTTCTTTCTTTGTATTTTGACAGAGGTAATAAAAACAAATGCTCCTAATACAAAACTCAGAAACAAAGATTTTACAATATTTTCAGCCGGCATATACTGACGTCCATCCTCTGTGGCAGGCGGGTCAAAACCATCTATAATATGATAGGTAACCACTGTAGAAACCGACGTAATCAAAAGACTTATAACAAAGGATATTAAATATATTTTCATGGTATTAGTGATCAAAACAAATAACTGATCAGACAGTATTCATCGTTAATAAAAATAATAAAACCTTTTATATTTAAAACATTTTTTAATAGTAACCTTTTGAAAATGTTGTAATTGAAAATATTATAGATAAATAATCTGAGTTTTAAGAACTTTTTTACCCAGACGTTCAAGAATATTTTTATACCCTTCTACCTGTGCTTGATCCTTGGTTTTCTGTTCACCCGTCTTGAAATCAACAATGATATATCCCTCTTCACCCTTTAAAATACGGTCAGGCCTGAATATATGACTTTCCCCATTTTCAGAGATCATAATGTCTTTTTCGTTGATCACTTCCCACTTCTCATCAAAGAATTCTGCGTAGGTTCGGACGATTTCCTGTAGTGTAATTTGTATTTCATTTTTTTCCTCCAGCGTAATCTGACCTTCCAGCGCATATCCTTCAAGGACCTTTGTAATATCCTTTTCAGTATTGATCTTCGATAAAAGTTCATGTACGAAAAGCCCGATTCTTACCTTTTCATTTCGCACCTGGTAATTTTTAGACGGTGTGGCAATCTTGATAGAAGTACTCTTTTCATTAACGTTCTTCAGATTCTGTATATTCTGGGTTTTAAAAGGTGAGCTTTTATCCTTAGAATGTTTCTTCAGCATTTCAGGATTTACTTCATACACGTCAAACTCATCAGCCTGTTCTGAATTTTTTGTCTGAAGAAATTCCAAAAGCTCAAGATTATTAGACGTCTTATTGGCTTTTTGAAGATAGAAGAACAGCTGCTCAACAGGCCTTGTGGTAGCAACATACTGCAGACACAATCTGTCAATCAGGTTTTTATAAGCATTTTTAGTGTTGAAAAACAGAATTTCATCATCATAAGCTTCCAGATTTTTACTGAACTGGTTGATGTTGACTGATTTTAAAGCTTCGTTTTCATTGGTATCAAACCAGTTGGTAAATTCACTATCCCGGTTTTTGTTCATCATAGGGATGAAAACAATAGGAAACTCCAGTCCTTTAGACTTGTGAATCGTCATGATCTGAATAGCATCAATGTTTTCCGAAGCCTGAATAGTATATGAAGAAGCCTCTTCATCCCAATATTTCAGAAACTCTTTGGTACTGGCGCCTGCATTTTGTGTAAAATTAAAAAGCATCTCCAGGAAGTTCATCAGAAAGTCGGTTTCCTTGTTCTCAACAGAGAATTCATTGATGTAATATTCAATAAAATTATACAGATTGAATCTCGGGAAATTATCCTGCTTAAGCCGCAGCGAATATTTCTGCTGAATAAACTGAAGTATTTCTTCATGACCTTCAATATCCAGAATTTCTTTCATTTCTAAGGTGAAATCTGGCATAGTAATTTTCCCCACTGTATTCAGATGATACATCATCATGATCAGACAAGGTTTATTTTTAGGATTGAGTTCCCATCGTAGAAACTCAATAACCGCTTTTAACGTATTAGAAAGTTCAAGCGTAAGACCCTTATCAGAAATCGTTTTAATATTGGTTTCCTCACCATGATAATTGACTTTTAAATTTCCCAGTTTTTGAGAATAGCTGAAAATATCAAAATTCCCACGGCAAAGGATGGTGATATCAGAAAACTTAAAACCATTATTAAGGCACTCCTGAATATCTTTCCGCATTCTTTCCGAAGTATCATTGTAAAACTCTTCATTCGTAAGGTTTTCGATCAGATTAACCTTTACACGCCCATCAATCTTTGATTTTGGACTTTGCTCAGCATCTGCCCCAAAAATATTCTTATGCTCTTCCAGCAGACCTTCAGAATGATATCGATACAGTTCGTTATTGAACTGTACAATATTTCTGGCACTTCTCCAGTTATCCTTTAAGACCAAAAGATCCGCTTCCTTTGGTGAAAATTCTTTTTTGTTGATAATGTCCAGCATCAGTTTACTTTCTCCACCACGGAATCGGTAAATACTCTGCTTGGGATCGCCAACCAGAGTAAATGAAGTATATTCTGTAGAAACGCTGTGATCCCTCAGAGGAACAAAATTTTGCCACTGTAGCTCTGAAGTATCCTGAAATTCATCAAAGAAGTAATGTTGAAACTGAGACCCAACTTTTTCATAGATAAAAGCTGAAGGCTCATTTCTGAGGTTTTCATTGATCAGGATATTAAATTTGGAAAGAAGAACAAGATCATTTTCCTCCTCAATTTTTTGAAGCTCGTCCTGAATATCTTTATTAACCTTTAAAGGAAGAAGAGCAGATAAAATTTTCTCTTTCTTTTGCGTTTCAATGTACAGAAGGATAAGTTTCATCCTGTTGTCCAGAAGTGCATCAAGGATTTCAAAGATCTCAGACTCTTTATGCTTTGACTTTGAAGAAGCTCCTTTCCTGTAATTGTTGATAACAGATTCTTCCTGAGTGGTGGGAAAGGGGAATCCAGGTCTTTTTTGTTGATAAAAATCGGTCACTTTAGTAAAGAAACCTCCGATTCCGTTTTTTCCCTGGGCAAAATCTTCAATCTCTATATTTCTCGATTTGAACAATTCAATAGAACTGGCAGCCAGCTCTGCAGAAGTTTTTTTATTTAAAACAATTTCTTTACGAAGTGTATTCTTTATATCTTCATAATTGGCATCATCAAAACTCTTATTACTTTTCAGATGTTCATAATGAATATCCTTCACGAATTCTTTTGCCGAATCATAAAGGTTTTTATTAAGATTGATTCTTTCATTATTTTCAAGACTGTAGTCTACATAATCCATGAAAGAATTGGAGATCGTATCATTTTCACCAATCTGGTCCAGCATTTTATCAACAGCTTCTATCAGAAAAGGTTCGGCTTCAATTTCAAGATTAAAATTTTTAGCAAGTCCCAATTCGTAAGAGAAACTTCTTACCAGTCTTGAATTAAAACGGTCAATCGTTCCGATATTCAGTGTGGAATAATTGTGGAGAACATAGTCCAATAACCTTTTAGAACGCTCATGAAGATCATCGATCGTTATTTTTAAACCTTGCTCTTCAAATGCTTTCTGGATATTTTTCAGATCTGTATTCTCGGCATACTCTTTTGCTGAGAAATTTCCCAGCCAGGATAAAATTCTTTCCTTCATCTCGTTGGCTGCCTTATTGGTGAAAGTCAGTGCGAGAATATTCCTGATTGACTGTTGTTGATTAGGGTAGCGGAGACAGATCATCAGAAGCCTTTGTACCAGGGCATATGTTTTCCCTGATCCGGCAGAAGCATTGATGACTGTGTAAGAATTTTGCATTGTTAAAAGAGGATTGAGACTGCAAGTTAGCTAAAATTTGAAAGAAACTTTAACAATTTAATCGGCCTATTTAACAGTTTACAAGGCAAAAATCAAAAAGAAATATTAAAACGCGTTAACTGTGGTTAAACTTATGGTAGAATTTAAAAATAATTTTAGCTTTGCTTTATAAAAAATAGCCTGTGAAACTTAAACTATTCTTTTTCTTATCCTTTATCTTTTTTATTCAAACCCATGCTCAAAGTTATATATTTGGTAAGATTACTTCCGAAGACGGTGCTGAAATGCAGGATGTCAATGTAATCAATATCAGAACAGACGAAATCGTAGTCTCAAATAGGGATGGGCATTTTATGATTTCCGGAAGAGAAGGAGATGAATTACGCTTTATAAAAGCAGGATATGAGCGTTTGGCAAGAAAAGTTTCTCAGGAAAATACCCAGTCTCCTATGAATGTAAGTCTTGTACGGCAAACTATTCAGATTCCTGAAGTTGAAGTGAAGCAAGGCCTTACCGGAAACTTAAAAATAGACTCAAAACTTTACAATAAGCCTAAGAAAGTAGAAAAACTGATTAAAGATATTGATCAGTATATTGCTCAGAAATCAGATCCAAGAATATTGGCGGCAAGGCCCGGAGAATTTGTACAGCCGAAAGGGCAAGGATTTTCTATTGGGAAAGTAAAGGATAAATGGGATGATGTAGATTTGATGAAATACATCAGAGCGAGTCTTGGAGATGAGTATTTTACCCATCTTAAAATAGAAAAACCTCTGATAGACCATTTTATTTATTACGTTTTTGCAGGCGGTTTTGAAAGAAAAAAAATCCTGAAGTATGGATTCTGCAGTGATGCGGATCTGTACAGGTTTCAACGTTTTGTCTTGACAAGAATTTCAACCTACCGTACTCCACAAACTCAAAAGTAATGGAGATGAGATGTATCGAAAGATGTTTATTTCTTGTGCTTTTTTGTATCGCTTCAGGATTATGGGGGCAGCAAAAAATATCTGGAAAAGTCATTACAGGAAATGAACTGGATTTAACTCCTGTGTTGGTTGTTAATATCTCAAACAGCAAAAGCATGTTAAGTGATATGTCCGGAAGATTTGAGATCGAAGCAAAAGAAAATGATGAGATAAGATTTGTAAAAGAAGGTTATTACCGCGTTGATAGGAAAATTACCGGAGAAGATATGAATGCTCCGTTGAATATCATTCTGAAGAAAATGGAGATCCAGATTCCTGAGGTAAAAATAACATACAAACCTACAGGAAATTTGGCTAAAGATAATCAGCGTTTGAATGAATCCCGAAAAATTCAGTCATTAAAGTCAGACCTTGAGAGTTATATGAAGAGTCCCCTTATTCAGGCTCTGCCAAATAATACCATATCAAAAACTTTTACAGGGCATGATTTTAATGCAGGACAGGTAAATGTGCTAGGGGTGTTGAGTGCTGTAGCTGGTTTGGTAAAGAAAGCAACAAAACCTAAAATTACCAAGGCCAATTACAATGAAACTCAAGATTTTCTTAAGAGAGTAAAAAATCAGATCAATTTGAGTTTCCTGAAAAAATATGGGATGGATGAAGAGCAGATTGATAGTTTTCTTCTCTATGCAGAGAAAACACGTTCACTAGCAAAAAGATTTAGGAAAGATTTTCAGATAAATGATGTAGAATATGAGCTTAAAGTAGCATTCGCAGAATACAGTAAAACGAATAAACTAGAAGGAACTCAAGAATAACTTTTATAAAAATTGAATTATTTCATTAAAAATATCGAAGCATTGAGGCAGAGAAAAATTTTTCTTTTCCTTATGATGCTGTGCAGTACTTTCATTTTTTCTCAGCAGACCGTGACAGGACGAATAGTAGATGACAATGGTGAGGACTTAAGTAGAGTGATCGTTATTAATATGTCTACCGACAAAAAAGTGTATTCTGATGCACAGGGGATTTTTTCTATTGATGCCAATCCTAATGATGAGTTGAGATTTGTAAAAGAAGATTTCAACAGGACATCCAGAAGAGTTCTTACCAATGGTATCAATTCACCGCTGTTTATTACCCTTTATCAGATTCCGAGAGATGTAGGGGAAGTGAAGATCGTTAAGAAACTCACCGGAGATTTGAACGTAGATTCCCGAATTGTGGCAAAAGTAGACAAAGGAGAACAGGTAAGAGATGCTGTAGGTCTTCCGCAGCCGGTGGGTAAAATGAGAGAGAAGCCGGCAGAAGTGAAAAGTGTTCTTTTACCCATACTTCTGGGAAACCTGAATGTTCAGGGAGTATATGATCTGATAAGCGGTAAAGCGAGAAGGCAGAAAAGACAATATAAATATGATGATCTCCAGGAACATATTGCCTGGGTTCGGAACAGGATAGATGATGATTACTTTGTGAAAGCAGGAATTCCGGCTGATAGAATTTCAGAATTTATTCAGTTTTCATTTTTGGCGAAACCGCAGGTACGAACTTATGTGAAAGCAAGAAACCTTTCCGGTGTCATGCTAAGGTTAGAAGAAACAGCACCTCTTTTTCTTGAAAGATTGAAACAGCAGCAAAAGTAGTTCTATATGCCTTCAGATTTCTGTTCTTAAAATGTTAAAGAAATCTTAAAATAATGGAATAGAAATTGATACAATCTTCTTGTAACAACAACGAAATTCACAAATTTTATGAATAAAAACATTTTTGCAGTAGCCATCGCAGCACTAGGTTTTGTAATTGGACTCGGGCTTTTAGGAAATGCCATTAAAAACAGAAATAAATCTGAAAATACAATTTCTATAACAGGACTTGGAACAAAACAATTTACTTCAGATCTGATCACCTGGTCCGGAAGTTTTTCCAAAAACAATGTAGATCTGAAATCTGCTTATGATGAACTGGCAACAGACAGAAAAGTAATCAACGATTATTTGCTTTCAAAAGGAATACAGCAGAAGGAGATTGTATTTTCATCGGTAGATATTCAAAAGCAGTTCAGAAGCTATAATGATTCAAACGGGAATTATGTACAGGGAGAATTTTCTGGTTACAATCTTACCCAAAAAGTATCCATTGAAAGTAAAGAAGTCAGCAAAATAGAAAACTTATCCAGAAATATTACCGAAATTATCAACCGCGGAATTGAATTCACCTCCTCTTCACCTGCCTATTTTTATACTAAACTTGCAACGGTGAAACAGGAAATGATTGCCAGTGCAACAAAAGATGCTAAGGAACGTGCTGAAAAAATTGCAGAAAATTCAGGAAGCAGACTGGGAAATCTGAAGAAAGCAACAATGGGAGTGATCCAGATTACAGCGCCCAATTCCAACGAAGATTATTCATATGGTGGAACTTTCAATACTTCTTCCAAAGAAAAAGAAGCCAGTATTACAATCAAGTTGGAGTATGAAGTAAATTAACAGAAAAGTTGTCTAATAAACTTTACAAAACTCCAAAAGCATTCATTTTAAAACACTTTAGCCCACTTAAGTAAGTCTACAATAATGTCTCAGAAAAGCTAACTTAAGTGTTTAAAACTTTTGTGCCTTTTGTGGTTAAAAAATATAAACAAAAAACGCCGGAAAACAATTCCGGCGTTTTATATTTTAAGCGTAAACAGTATTACCTATTTCATTTTTAAGCTCCTCTACATTTTCAGGAGTATAATTGGCGAGCAGCCATAAATTCAAGGACTTTTTCCCTTCACCATAGCTCGGTTGGATATGAGTGGTATCGATCAGACTAAAATTATTTCTCTGATAGAAAGAATACCGTCTCGAGGCATCTTCGCTCAATTCAGCAGGCTCAATTTCTAAGATAATCTTCGGATAACTTTCTGATAAGTGATTCATGATATGAGATCCCAGTTTTTTACTTCTGAAGGTCTCAAACACTTCGAAATGTTCTACAAAAACAAAAGAACTCAGCTCCCAAAGAATGAGGTAGCCTATAGCTTCTGATTCATGAACAGCGGACATGAATTTTACCCGCGGATTTGAAAATAAACCCACAAATTGTTCTTTATCTCTTTGTTCGTCTACAGGAAAAGTGGTCGTATAAGAAGTATAGATTTCCTGAACTCTATGATCTTCAGCAGAAGTAATCGGTAAAAATTCCATAATTTATAAATCAAAGACACTGGGTCTTCTGGTGATGAAAATATCTTTAATCCAAAGCATAAATGCCAATCCCAAGTAGATCAAAAAGAAAAAACCGGCTGTGGCAAAAGTAGAATAAATGAAGAAAACTCTCAATTTAGATACAGGAATTCCCAGCTTGGCACCCATTCTTGTCAGTACACCAAACCATTCTCTTTCCATTTTATGACGGATATTACTCAGCATTTCCAGATTGTTATTTAAAAGTTGAATCCTAATACTGCAAGGTAAGCAATTTTTTTGATAAAGGTTTTTGAATGATGCGATCTGTTTGGGGATAATTATTCTTTTAAAAGTTTAAATCCGATACTGCAGGCTAAACAGTTTTTTGCTTCACAATTGGTTGTGTGATGGTAAATCAAACTTTGGCTTTCGAGAGCATTGGTGATTTTAAGTCCCAGTTTTTTCCATCCTGTAATGACGGTATTTTTCTCAGCAGAAATATCTTTGTACATTTCAATGATTTCGTCTGTAATCTCTTCCCGATGATATCTGTGGTAAGAATACTTTAAAGGAAGAACTGTGTTTAAAATCAGAATATCAATAAAATCTTTACTCAATGTTTTAGGATGTACTTTTGAGATATTTCCGAAATTGAAATGGGAATCCCAATATTCAGAAGCTTTTATAGAATTGAAAATGCTATACAGCTGATCTGTATTTCGGGTTTCCATAATCTTTGAGAATAAATTCTGATGTTTGTAAAGGTCTGCCAATTGAGAGAGACGGATGGTGGGGAAATTAGGAGGTCTTAATCTTAAAAATTTAGGATGAAACTTAAGATCTGAAATAGAAAACTTGACTTTGATGAATTCAAATTCTCTCTTCCAGATTTTCATCTGTTCGTCATCCGGATGATCAAGCCATCCTGAAATTCCAAACAACAAAGCTTCAAGCTGAAGAGTATTCTGACGAATTTTATTAATAATGCTGTAATCTACACTTTCTGCAATCTGCCGGAAAAGATGAGCATTAACTTTTAACCCAAACGAATAAGCAAAGCTGTGAAATAAAACGGCTTCAAAATTATTTTTGTATTGAATTAAACTCTGTTCAAGTTCTGAAGATTTCTCATCCAGTTTTTTCAGAATATTCTCTTCATGAAAATGAACCGGGATTTTTTCTGTATCGAATATATTTTCACAGGTGATAAACTCTTCTTTGTCAACGAGCTTTTCATATTTCCAGACTATATTTTCATCAATATAATCCTTCAGTTCCAAAGTAGGAACATTCTTTCCTGTAAATTCATTAATGTCTATATCGTGTAGAAAAACGACATGCAGAATGATATTCTGATAATTGGGATCCTGAGAATGGTTGTGAAAAATCCAGTCCGAGGAACGGACGTGGAGTTCTATATTTCCTGCGAGAAGCAAGCCGTTGATTCGGATTTTGGCATCCAGAAAATCAGGGCCGGCATTTGTATTCCATTTTCCAAAATGGATGATCTCAACGGAATTACCTTCAATATCCTTGAAGTCAAAATGTTTGAAAACCTTATAGTTCCAAAGATATTGAAGTAATTTTTCCGTCATAAGTATGACGATAAATATAATAGAAATATTATGCTTTCGTCAGCTCCTTATTAAAATTTTCTATGGTTGTTCTATACATTTTCTCATAGATAGGAAGAATGTTTTTCAAATCGAATTTTATAGCCTGATCTTTCGCATTTTGCTTCATTTTGGCTAAAAGTTCATCATTGCTTAACAATTTGATGGTGTAGTTGCTCATGGCTTCTACATTTCCTATTTCTGCAAGATATCCGGTCTCTCCCTGAATGTTTACTTCAGGAATTCCTCCCGCATTGGAACTGATAACCGGGGTATAAGCTGCCATTGCTTCCAAAGCCGCCAAACCGAAACTTTCCTGCTCCGAAGGCAGAAGAAATACATCGGAAAGCTGTAAGATTTTATAAAGATCATTCACTTTTCCCAGAAGACGGATTTTTGAAATAAGCTCCGGATTTTCTTCCAGAAACTGATTTACCTTTTCCATATCAGGACCTTCTCCAATGATGATAAGTTTAGATTTAACCTTCTTCTCTACATTTTTAAAGATCTGTAATACTTCATCTACACGTTTTACAGGACGAAGATTGGATACGTGGATCAGAATTTTTTCATCAGGATTCGCAAATTGTGTTCTCTGGCACTCAGAGCAGTCATCAAATTCAGAATTGTCAATGAAATTGGTAATCACCTGAATTTCTTTTTTGATGTTGAAAAACTGAAGCGTATCTTTTTTCAGACTTTGAGAAACCGAAGTAATTGCATCAGACTGATTGATTGAAAATTCTACAGCATGTTTATAACTTGGATGCTGGCCTACAAGGGTAATATCTGTACCGTGCAACGTAGTCACCAGTGGAATGTCATTATTGTCTTCCTGAAGCATTTGTTTGGCTGTAAAAGCCGCATATGCATAAGGAATGGCATAATGTGCATGAAGAAGATCCAGTTTATAAAGATTGACAACCCTGTAGATCATCGAGCTTAATGCAATATCATAAGGCTGATACTGGAAAAGCGGATAGGTCTGAACATTTACCCTGTGAAAGAAAATATTCGGGTTAGTGATGTCTAATCTTGCAGGAAGTGCAGAGCTGATGAAATGTACTTCATATCCTTTATTGGCAAGGGACATTCCTAATTCTGTTGCTACAATTCCGCTTCCTCCGTATGTTGGATAGCAAAGTATGCCTATTTTCATTAGATTATTGTTGTTTTGATGTTGTGTTATTAGGGTTTGTTGAGGTAGCTGTATTAAGCTCTATACCCATTCCTGGTTTCAACTGGTCATTGACAAGTACAGGAAGTTTCCCCCATATTTTTGTTTTGCCGTTTAGGGCATCTGCAGCAGCGTTCATTGAATCCTCATTGTTTTCATAAGAAACAAGAACGGTTGAAACTTTTGAAATATCAATATCCTTTAATGCATATGCACTTCCGAATACATTCAGTATTACATTTTGATTTTTGGTAAGATCAGAAAGCACTTTTTTTGATTCTTCTGATATTTTGTAAGGCTTGTAAGCTGTTGAGTTATCCTTATGGAAACTTACAATTACTGTAGAACCTGCCGGAATAGTATTAATTTCGCCCGCTTTTTTAATGATGACATTGTTTCCTAATCGGTTGGCAAAAGTCTGATAAGGCCCTTCTTCCAGAGGAACATAATAAATCTGTTTTCCTGTAAGAGGCAGTAATTTCTTTTCATCCTTTAATAATGTCAATGCATTAGAATAAAGATTCTGTACTAATTGAGTATGAGAATTATTATTCAGGTCTGTATTGATATTTTCAGGATTTTTTGGAGTGTATTGAGTCAAGCCAAGAAAATATTTGGTTAATAAGATCTTTTTTACACTTTCTTCTACTCTGGATTGAGGGATTTCTTTTTTATCAATGGCTTTCTGGATCAATTTTTTACCTTCAGAAACACCTTGTGAGAAAAGCATAATATCATTTCCTGCTTTGAATGCCATCGCATCCAGTTCACCCGGTTTGTATTTATTGGCAACAGCACCCATATTGAGTGCGTCTGTAATGATTAAGCCTTTATAGCCTAATTTATCTTTAAGTAATCCAGTAATGATATTTTTAGAAACAGATGCAGGAATTCCTTTCCCTGATTCTAAACTTGGAACATATAAATGGGCCACCATTACTCCGCCGATTCCTTTATTCATCAACGCTTTGAATGGTGCCAGTTCTATAGTATTCAGTCTGTCTATAGTGTGGGAAACTACCGGAAGGTCAAGGTGTGAATCTGTGCTGGTATCTCCGTGACCTGGAAAATGTTTAATGGCTGCTAATATATTGTTATCCTGAAGCCCGTTAGAATAGGATAGGGCAGAGCTGATTACATTATTCACTTCAGAACCAAAGCTTCGGTTACCGATGATAGGGTTATTTGGATTGGTATTAACATCCACTACAGGAGCAAAATCCCAATTGATACCCATTCTGTGACAATCTTCCGCAATTTTTGCTGCCATCTGATAGACAAGGTTTTTATCATGGATGGCACCCAATGTCATGGCCCATGGAAATTTATGAGCGGTTGCAATTCTTTGGTATAGTCCCCATTCCGCATCCATACCGATCATCAAAGGGATTTTAGATTTTTGCTGAAACTCATTTACCAGATTGATTTCTCTTGCTGCATCATCCTGCATTAAAATCAAACCTCCTATTTTATCATTCGCAACAATATTTCTTACCTGGCTGATATAGTCTTCTCCTTTATTGGTATAAAGTGCAATAATAAAAAGCTGTCCTAACTTTTCATCCTGAGAAAGATTTTTGTAGGTCTTTTCAACCCATTGCTGAGCCTTTTTCAAATCTTCCTTAGAAGCATTTTTAGGCTGGTACTGGGCATGAACCTTAGGACTTATCAATGCAACAATAAAGAGTGAAGTATATAATAATTTCTTCATGACTTTTTCAATAAGAACAAAAATACAATTAAAAAAATGATGAAAACAAAGTTTTTGCAATTTTTGGTATATGATTTGAATACGCAATATAAATAATAACTAAACTTTAATAAGAAATGAAAAAAATACTTCTCTTTTTATTCCTGGGTGCTGTAGGTTTTACTGCTTATAGCTGTGATAAGGACGACGATGTTGTTGTACAGGGAAAGGACTATGATACTATAAATCAATCTTTTGATTTAACAAATGTTAGTTTTACGAAGGTTAATGACAATCTTTACAGATGGAGTGATGATTTTAATAGCCCATTAGTACAATCCGATATGGTGCTTATTTATATGCAGATCGGAACTGATGGTGGGGCTCCTCTGTGGAAACTTCTTCCATATACCTATTATGTGGGTAATGCAAATAAAGATGCTGTAGATTATATTTATGAATTCAGTAAGTTTGGAGCTACCATTAATATTAACTCTACTTCTACATTCAGTTTAACAGCGAATCCATCTTACTATCAGAATAAAAACTTCAGAGTTCTTATTCTTCCAGCTAATGGAACGGGAACTGGTGGAGCAAAAGCGGCTAAAGGTAATGCAGTAGATTACAACGATTATAAGAGTGTAATTAAATATTACAATATTGACGAGTCTAAAATCAAGACTAAATAATTTAGAAATATCTTTTCAGTTTTTTATAATTAAAAAAGTCCCGAGAGCAATCTTGGGGCTTTTGATTTATATATAAAAGGTATTCAAGTATGGATCAAGCTATTTAATTTCAACGTATCTGTATGTGAGTGAATCTGATTAAGATGTTTAGTCTAGTTTTTTTTAGATGCGGACACAAATGGTTAGATAAAAAGAGATCAAAAAAATAAAAAGCTTCAGAAATATTCTGAAGCTTTTGTTTTATTTAGTTATCATTGTCATCAAGAAGATGTCCAAAGAAGTCTTTTTTTGTTTGCAGATATCCTTTGCTTATTTCGTTGGCAGGAATCTGTAGCGGTACTCTTGCATTAAGGTGAATGTTGCTGTCTACCACATATTTTACCTTTTCAGGATTATTGGTCAAAAGATTGATATCTTTTACATCCAATAGATTAAGGATTTCAATCGCTACGCTGAAATTTCTATCATCTGCAGGAAGTCCCAGTTCAAGATTGGCCTGTACAGTATCCAAACCTTTTTCCTGTAGGGAGTATGCCTTTAGCTTGTTGATGATCCCGATGTTTCTTCCTTCCTGGCGAAGGTAGATGATAATTCCACCGTTCTCATGGATATATTTCATTGCAGCATCCAATTGCTGGCCACATTCACATTTTTTTGAATGGAAAACTTCTCCGGTAATACATTCTGAGTGGAAACGAACATTAACTGGTTTTGAGAAATCTGTATTTTCTGCAACAATTGCCATATGAGGCATCCAGTCGTTTACGTTTTCGGAGAAAGCGATCATTCGGAAAGTACCGTGTTCTGTAGGAACATTGGCTTCCGCTTGAATTTTAATCATTGATTGTTCGATTAGTTTTTAACTTCCTGGTAAAGCATCTTCAATAACAGAAATATTGGTTTTTAAACGAACCAGATATCTGTTCAGAACATCATCGTCATCTCTGTCAAGATTTTGCCTTAGCTTTTGAATTTTTTTGTAAGATTTTTCGAAGCTTTTAAGGGCTCTGCCCTTTCCAGTAGAATTGTTGGCATCAATAGCATATAAATAATTCTGAAGGCTGTATTTCAAACTGGTGATCTCATCATTCAATCCGTTGTTTTTAAACTTAGGAAAAGTAGAGATCATATTTGAAATTTCAGAAGCATTTACATTCTCTTTAATATTGATATTAAAATTCTTCTTTGAGCCTCTGTCGGAATCAGAACCTTTGGTATCACTATAAAAATTATTTGACAGCGGAGAAAGGTTAAGCTTTTCCGTTGCGCAGGAAGATGTTAATATGATAAGTACTCCAAGAAAAATTAATCGTTTCATTTCTGTTGCCCTTTTTGATAAAGGATTGGGTTAAGACTTTCATCGTTATACATTTTCATTTGTTTGTATACTTTCATCTTAACGTTACCGTTCTCAATATCAGCAAGCAACTGATTTATAGAAGTTGATAGATCTTCTTTCTGAGTAAGCAGAACATCCAGTTTAGCCTGGCAGTTGTTTCTGTGTTCTTCAGAAGCAGATTCTCTATTAGCTTCTAACGACATATGATAAACCTTTAATGCAAGAATTGATAATCTGTCTACTGCCCAAGCGGGAGTTTCTGTATTTATTTTTGCTTCAGATTTAGGAGTTATATTTTCAAACTTATTAAGGAACCAGCCGTCAATATACTCTACCAGGTCAGTTCTTTTCTGATTGGAGGCGTCTATTGTTCTCTTGAGTTGAAGAGCTTCAGCCGGATCAATATTTTCATCTCTAATTATATCTTCCAGATGCCATTGAACGGTATCAATCCAGTTCTTTGCATACAAAATCCGTTCCAAACTATCTTTTTCGAACGGGTTACTAATTAGAGTGTTAACGTCATCAGACACGTGATAGTCTTCAATAGCTTGATTGAAGACCTTCCATGCAGTCTCAGTAAATTTCATTAATTCTAAGTAATTTTAGTTGCTTGAAGAATTATTATTATCGGAAGACGGCTTTTTCTCAGCACCCGGTTTGTCTTCTTCTTTCACCGCATCTTTAAATTCTTTGATTCCAGAACCAACTCCTCTCATTAATTCAGGAATTTTCTTTCCTCCAAACAGCAATACTAAGAGTATCGCTACGATAAGGATATGCTGCCAAGATAAGGCAAGTATAGTTAGTGTATTCATCTCTTAAAATTTTTGTAAAGTTACACTTTTTTTAATATGAAATCCAACCTAATGGATCAACTGGTGTACTTCCGCTCCATACTTGGAAATCAAGGGTGTAAGCGCCATCAAAATCCTGAGCTATTGTACCTACCGGAGTTCCTGATGAAACCTGCTGTCCTTTGGAAACACTTACATTTCCTAAGTTGGAATAAATGGTAAAGTAGCTTCCATGCTTAATGATAACGGTCTTCGTTCCATCACTGCTGGCTACAACCGAAGATACAGTTCCCGGAAATACAGATTTGGCACGTGTACCAGATGGAACAGCGATTTTAATACCCGTATTGTCTTCAGATATATTTTTGAAAACCGGGTGTGGCTGTCTTCCGAAACGGTGAGTGATCTGTCCGGCTCTGTCTGCAGGGTAACCAAGTCTTCCTCTGTTATCTGCAAAACTATTTCCGCTGGCTGTGGAAACTCCATAGCTTGTCATGGCTTTCGTTTCAGCAGCTTTTTTATCTTCTTCTTTTCTCTTTGTAAGGGCGGCTTCTGCGGCTCTTGCGGCCGTTAATTTATCAGCGGCTTCTCTAGCTCTTGCATTGGCCTCATCTGAAGCTTTTTTAGCCGCTATTTTTCTGGCTTCATCTCTTGCGCCGGCTTCAGCCCTTGCAGCTTCTTCATTACGCTTTCTTTCTTCTTCTGCTCTTTTTGCAGCCAGGTCAGCTGCTTTTTTAGCTTCTGCTTCTGCAAGCTTTCTCTCTCTTTCCAAGGCTTCTGCTCTTGCTTTAGCTTCCGCTTCAATTCTTGCTTTTTCTCTTTCAGCCGCTATTTTTGCTAAACGTATTTTTTCTGCTTCCGCTTTTCTTCTTGCTTCTTCTTCTGCTTTGGCAATTCTGATTTCTTCTGCAATGATAGCTCTGATTTGTCCTTCTAATGCTTTAGACTGAACCTGTTTTTGCTTAAGTTCCGCAGTCAGTTTAGTCTCATTTTTCTTAAATTCGGTTACCAGCTGCTCTTTTTGTGCTCGTTCAGTATTGATCGTCGCCAAATCCTTCTGTTGGTTTACCAGAAGGTTTTCTTTCGCTTTTACTGAGTTCTGTTTTTGTGAAATGGTTTTCTTGATCAGATTGGCAGCATTTGTAATTTCAGCCGCTTTTTTATCCTGGTAATCGGAGTATTGTTTCAGATACTGTACTCTTCGTATCCCTTCTCCCAGATTCTTGGCAGAAAGAATAAAAGTTACTTTGTTCTGTACCCCTTTATTTTTATAAGCGTTTACCAAAACCTCAGCATAGTTTTTTCTCAACACAGCCAGTTCTTTATTCTGACGGTTGATTTCCAGCTGACGTAGATAGATATCATCCTCAATGAATCTTTTTTCTTTCTGTGTATTATTATATACCTTTTCTCTCAATACCAATTTTTGATTGACATTAGAAAGATAGGCTACAGAAAGCTTAGATTCACTTCTGGTTTTGGCTAAATCGGAATTTATTTGTGCAATTTGTTTTTTAAGTTCGGCATTCTGCTTCTGCAGCTGTTCTTTGTTCTGCTGTCCCTGGTGCAGTCCAAACATCAAAACGCCTATTAAAAAGCTAAATTTTTTAATCATTTAATCTCAATTTTCTTATAACTAGATGGTACAGAATAAGGTGTTTCCATCCTCGAAAAGTCAAATTTCGTATTTTCAATTAAAATCTGACTAGATTTTGAGCCTTTTATAATTATTTTAACATATTTCGGAAGGCGGATTCCTTCATATTCATTCCAGTCGCTGTAAGAAACATCCAGCTCATCTGAAGATAAAATATCTTTTAGATTGACAGATAGTAGATCGTAATTAGTATCATACTGCAGGGCAATTTTATATTCCCTGTTTTTTTCATCCGTCATAATTTTCTGATTGATATTAGAAACCATTTTGAAGCCTTGTGCATTTTGAGTCAGATCAAATTGTCTGTCATTGATCTTTACAAAAGTTCTCCCTAATAAGATCTTTTCCAATGATTTATAATCAATAAAGTTGACGTTCAGTAAATTATTAAGATAATCGAAGTCCGAGTCTATATAAGTTTTATTGATCTTATCCTGTCCTTTTATTCCTTCAGGAGTTGCAATCCCTCTGGCAGCATTGATGAATAAAGCCCTAAGATTCATCCATACTTTTTTATCATTTTCAATATAGATGGTAGCATCCAGTGTCGGAACAAAACTTCCTGTTTCTACCCGTACTTTACTGTCAATTTTTATCTGTTCAAATTTTGGTGCAATTAATACATGTTCGTAAAAAGTGAGTTTCTCTCTCACCGGTTCGTTTACATCTTTTGGATTTCCGTCATCTTTTGTAGTATTAATGCTATCCCGCGTGTGATCTGTATCGTTTTTAGCGGCGGTACGGGTCTTACAGGACGATAGGGCAAGAAGCAAGAAAAGAAACGGGATCCAATTTTTCATGTATTTATCTTTAAATTAAAAATACGTTGCAATATTAACGCCAAACCACACAAAATCTTTTGTGTGGCCTGATGATATCTTGTTTAAGTTAAAATTTTTCTATTGTTATTTAGACAGAAAATCTAAAACGGAATAGTCACCTAAAGAAATTTCTCTGGCAACCCCGAAATACTGTGCAGAATTACCGATCATAGAATTGGAAAGATTTCCATGATTGATTCTTGTGTTTTCCTGAATGAGAGAGTTCTCGATATTAGAGTTGACAATCGCTGTATTATTTCCTAATGAAACTCCCGGACCTATTTTTGAATTGGAGATTTTTACATTTTCACCAATAAAGCAAGGCTGAATAATCAGAGAGTTTTCAATCACAGCAGAAGCAGGATAATGCATCATTTCCTCTCTTTCGTATTCAAGGATTTTGCTGTTGGTTTCTACGGTAGCATTTTTGTTTCCACAATCCATCCAGTCATTTACCTTTCCTAGAGTAAACTTAGCTCCTTTTGCTCTAAGGTTTTCAAGTGCTGTTGTCAATTGGTATTCACCTCCGTTTTTAATATCATTATCCATGATGTAGTTGATCTCATCCATCAGTTTTTCTGCACTGTTGAAGTAATAGATACCGATGATGGCAAGATCTGAAACGAAAGTCTGTGGTTTTTCAACAAAATCTGTGATGAAACCGTAGTTATCCAATTTTACAACTCCGAAAGCAGATGGATCTTCAACACTTTTCACCCAGATAACACCGTCAGAATTTTTGTCCAACTGGAAGTCTGCACGGAAAAGGGTATCTGCAAAAGCAATAACAACATCTCCCTGCATAGATTCTTCAGCACATTTTATAGCATGAGCGGTTCCAAGAGGATCGTTCTGGTAATATATACTTCCTTTTGCTCCCAGCTTTTCAGCAATCTGAATAAGGGATCTCTCGATCTCAGCACCAAAATCTCCGATGATAAATGCTACTTCTTCAATATTTTCTCCTGCAACTTTAGCAATATCTTCCACCAATCTCTGTACGATAGGCTTTCCTGCAATAGGAATAAGAGGTTTTGGAACAGTCAGTGTATGAGGACGTAATCTGGAACCACGTCCAGCCATAGGAACAATAATTTTCATAAATTATATAAAAGATGTTTTTATTAGTTGTTTTTATATACGGTTAAAGATAATAATTAAAACCTTTGGTGGGGTATGATTTATATCTTTTTAAATATTTGTTTACAATAACAATGGTTTGTGTATAATCAAAATAAAGACCAAAGTTTAATTCTTTCTGATTCTCGATAAAATCAGGTTTTTTTCAGAATAAATCAAAATTCCGGTGAAGATCAAAAATAGTAAATTACTGGTTATGATATTGTAGTTGAGATATTTTACAATGACAAAACTAAAGATACTCAATAATATCAGGAAGAAAGCCATTTTCTTCATTCTGTAAGGAATAGGGTAATATTTTTGTCCCAGCAGATAGGATACGATCATCATAATAACATAGGCACTGAAAGTAGCCCATGCAGAGCCGATCATGCTGTGATAATAATTTAATGCTAAAAGATTGAGAGCGATATTAATACCCGCTCCAAGCCATGAAATAACAGTTCCTACACTGGTTCTATCGGTTACTTTGTACCAGGTGGAAAAGTTGTAGTAGATCCCGAAGCAAAGATTGGCAATAACAATAATCGGGATGATATCTATAGCAATCCAGTAAGATTTATTAGGAATAAAAACTTCTTTCAGCCAGGATATATTGGCAATAATTCCTAAAGCAACAGCACAGGCAAAAAAGGCAAAGTATTCTGCTACTTTAGCATACGTTTTTTTGGCATCGCCTTTATCCATTTGTTTAAAAAAGAAAGGCTCTATACCCATTCGGTAAGCAGTAACAAATAAGGTCATGAGTACAGCCAGTTTATAACAACCCCCATACGCACCCGCTTCTTCATCTGAAATATGGTTTCTCTGGATAGATTTATCAAAGTTTTCATTGACCATGAAAGCAAGTCCTGCCAGCATAAGAGGGAAGGAATATTTGATCATACGGCCAAACAAAGAAGTTACAAACTGGAATCTTACCTTTAATATAATAGGAAATAGTAGTAAAACTCCCAATGCACTTCCTGCCAAATTACTGAAGAATGGGTAATCTACATTTTGGTCCAACCCAAAACTTTTTGATATGTTCTCCGGAATCCAGAAGAATAATGCAGCTGTAAAAACGGCCTGAAATATAGCCTGAACGACCCTTACTGCAGAGTATTTGATAGGTTTGTTATGAAAACGTAGCCATGCAAAAGGGATCACCAGTAAATTGTCAAAAAAGGCAATTAAAGCAAACCATCTGATGTACTCAGGGTTATCATGGTATCCTGTATAGTCAGCAATAGGCTGGTTGAATAAATAACACAATGCAAGAAAAATAGTGGAGGTTGAAAACAAGAACCAAAACGAAGTGTTGAAAGTTCTTTTTTCATTACCCTCTTCAGCTGAAAATCGGAAATAGGCTGTTTCAAAACCAAAAGAAAGGATAATATTAACAAACGAAATCCACGCGTAAAGCTGTGTGAAAATCGCAAAACCGTCATTGGGGATTTTATAGATCAACAGTGGATTCAGGATGAACAAAATAATTCTGGGTGCTATAGCCCCCGCTCCATAGATGATTGTCTGCCCTAATAGTTTTTTGTACAAAGTCGAAATTTTTTACAAATGTAAAACTTTAAGCATTCGTTTTGTGATTTTGGAGTGAATTAAAACTTAAAATCTTAATTTTGTAGGGAAATAAATTGAAATGAAAGTTCTTATAAAAAACGTAAATATCGTCAACGAAGGACAAGTCTTTGAAAGCGATATCTTAATAGAAAATGATTTAATCTCTAAAATAGCTGTCGGTATTTCTGAAGATGCAGACCAAACCATTGATGGTTCCGGGAAATTTCTTCTTCCAGGAGTGATCGACGATCAGGTACACTTTCGTGATCCGGGGCTTACTCATAAAGGAGATATTGAAAGTGAATCACGATCTGCCATTGCAGGGGGAATAACAAGTTTTATTGATCAGCCTAATACAGTTCCGAATGCTGTTACTCAGGAATTGTTAGCCGATAAGTATGAGATTGGTGCCCAAAAAGCGTATGCCAATTATGGTTTTATGATGGGCGGAACCAATGATAATCTGGAGGAAGTTTTGAAAACAAATCCTAGAAATGTTCCGGGAATCAAATTATTCCTCGGTTCATCTACAGGAAATATGTTGGTGGATAATCCGGAAACGCTTGAAAATATTTTCAGCAATACCAAAATGCTGATTGCTGTTCACTGTGAAGATGAAGCTACAATCAGAGCTAATACTCAAAAATATATGGATGAATATGGGGATGATATTCCTGTAAAATTCCATCACCTGATCAGAAGCGAGGAAGCATGTTATAAATCTTCATCCAAAGCTATCGAGCTTGCGAAAAAAACGGGTGCGAGACTTCACGTTTTCCACCTTTCAACTGCAAAGGAAATGGAGCTTTTCCGAAATGATATTCCTTTAAAAGATAAAAAAATCACTGCTGAGGTATGTGTTCACCACCTTACTTTTACCAATGAAGATTACGAAACAAGAGGAAATCTTATCAAATGGAATCCAGCTGTAAAAACGCAAAAGGATAAAGATGCCCTTTGGGAAGCGTTACTGGATGACAGAATTGATGTGATTGCTACAGACCACGCCCCGCATACTGCAGAAGAAAAGAACAATGTATATACGAAATGCCCTTCAGGAGCTCCGTTAGTGCAACATTCACTGGTTGTGATGCTTGAAAACTATAAAAACGGTAAAATCTCCCTTGAGAAAATCGTTGAAAAGATGTGCCACAATCCTGCAATTCTTTTCAAAGTTGAAAAAAGAGGTTTTGTGAGAGAAGGTTATAAAGCGGATCTTGTTTTAGTTGATCTAAATGAAGACTGGACAGTTGCCAAAGATAATTTACTGTACAAATGCGGTTGGAGTCCATTAGAAGGAATGAACTTCCATTCTAAAGTTACCCACACTTTTGTCAATGGACATCTGGTGTATGATAATGGCAAAATTGCAGAGGAGAAATTTGGGGAGAGATTGCTTTTTGAAGCGAGAGAGTAATAAAGAGACATCGCAGCATGTAGTCTCGGATTAAGAGATTATTACAATAATTCAATAGGAGCGGGCTTTAGCCCGCTCTCTTTATTTTTGATCTTTCATCAGCTTCAGCCAAAACTTATATTAATTAAGAAAAAAGAGAAAATATTAGAGGTATACTTTTCATGAAGTTTTATTTAATTAGTTTTGTGCGGAAAAAATAATAATCAATGTATAAGTTCTTTTTAATCTTATTTCTCTCAGCTTCTTTACAGCTTAGCTCCCAAATAAACACTCAATTATTATCAAACACGTCATGGACACATGTGAAGTCTATTATGTTAGATGGGAGCCGAGATTTATCATTAGAGTCATATCGATTTTTGGTATGGAAGATTAAAGGAAATAACATATGTGAATCTATTGATCCTTGGGCTATAGAAAGAACAAAATGTAAAGATTTTAAATTTGAAAAGAACTTGATGAAGTTATCAGATAAGTCTGCTTATGAAATTGAAACATTAACATCAGATTCATTAATTGTCATACAGAAAGTAGATGGGATAACTTTTCCTGACAAAATAAGAAAGATGAAGTTTGTCAAAACATCTATTCTTGTGAAAAACTTTACAAATAATTCAGCAGGCGATTCCATTATAATTACTTCCAGAAATATTACTCCAACATTGACGAAAGGAATAATTACTGAAATGATGGACTTGTACTCGCAGAAAAAGTCTGTGCACAATTTTATTGTGGATGGAGAAGTCATAATTTCCCCAAAAAAACAAAAAATTGAAGTAAAAACAGATAATAAGAAACAGAATAAAGATAGCCAGAAAAGTATTGATTTATTCAAGACAACTTTACAGGAGGATTATAAAATATGGGATATAACAGGTTATGAAAATTTTGACAAAATTATTATTCCTTATCGATTGAAGAGTGAAATGGAAGATGGCTCTGGTAGTTTAGCTTTTTATAACTTGATTCCTTATCATGAAAGTAAAGGGATTGCAGTGAATGTAAAAGATAGGAGAGTTTCTTCGGAAAATTTCAACAAAGGTTTAGGAGCTATCAACAGCCAAAAATTTGATAATGCAATTTACTTTTTTAATCAGGCTTATGAATATGATAATACCAATACTGATGCACTTTATAATATAGTTTCAATTTCAATTGCTCAAAACAAAACAGATGTTGCATGTACCGCATTAAAAAAATTAAAAGATCTGGAACAAACTGAAGGAATTAAATTATACAACGAAAAATGTTCAGGAAAATAATAATGAATAGGAGCGGGCTTTAGCCCGCTCTCTTTATTTATAGATCTTCCATTGGCTTTAGCCAAAACTTATTCTTAGCACTCGCAGATCTGGGAGATTACGCAGATTTTTAAACCTAATCATCTGCTCAATCTGCTCAATCTGCGAGAATATTTTATTTTTTCGCTTTATTCCACATATAAAATGTAAGCTTCCCACCATTCATAATCTCAGAATGCTTCAAAGTAAAATTCTTAATCTCTTTTCCATTCAAAAGAACTTTCTGAACATATACATTTTTTGGACCCTGATTGATGGCTTCAATTTCAAAAGCTTTTCCGTTTTCCAGGTTCAAAACAGCGTTATTAACCGCAGGGCTTCCGATAGAATAATCTTCTGATCCCGGAGCGACAGGATAAAATCCTAATGAACTTAAAATATACCATGCACTCATTTGTCCGGCATCATCATTTCCTCCCAGTCCGTCCGGTGTAGCTTTATACTGCATTTCCAGAATATGGCGGATCTGTGCCTGTGTTTTCCATGGCTGTCCTGCCCAATTATAGAAATAAGCAACATGATGAGCAGGTTCATTCCCATGAACATACCCACCAATAATTCCTTCCCGGGTAATATCTTCAGTATCGGCAAAGAATTCATCGGGTAAATGCATAGTGAACAGCTCGTCCAGTTTGGATGCAAATTTTTTCTTGCCACCCATCATCGTGATCAGCTCATCAGGATTTTGTGGAACAAAGAAACTGTAGTTCCATGAGTTTCCTTCAATAAAACCTTGTCCATGCGTACTCAGCACATCAAAATCTTTTTTAAAGCTTCCATCTGCCAGACGTGGACGCATGAATCCAATGGTCTTGTCAAAATTATTTTTCCAGTTTTCAGACCGCCTGATAAACTGATTGTAAATTTCAGTTTTGTTTAAATGTTTGGCAAGTTGAGCAATAGCCCAGTCGTCATAGGCATATTCCAGAGTATTAGAGACTGAAGTTCCACTTTTCTCAGCCGGGATATACCCAAGATCAATATACTGTCCGATGCCCTCGTAATTTCTTTTGTTAGCAGTTTCTATGCATGCTTTTAACGCCTCTTCAGGATCACCTTCATAATTTCCTTTAATAATGGCATCAGCAACCACACTTACACTGTGATAGCCACTCATACACCAGTTATCATTGGCGTAATGTGACCAGATAGGCAGCATTTTCATAGAAAACTGATTATAATGAGCCATCATAGACTTTACCATATCACTGTTTCGCTTGGGCTGGATAATATTAAAGAAAGGGTGAAGGGTACGATAGGTATCCCATAAAGAGAAGGTAGTATAATTAGTAAAACCTTCCGCCTTATGAATATTCTGATCCAATCCTTTATATTCTCCATTGACGTCCATATAAGTGGTAGGATTGATAAAAGTATGATACATTGCAGTATAAAAATTCGTCTTTTCCGTATCAGAACCTTTGATGACAATTTTATTTAATTCCTTATTCCAGTTGTTCTGAGCTTGGGTTTTAATCTGATCAAAATTCATACTTCCAGCCTCTTTTTCCAGGTTTTCCAAAGCGTTGGATTGACTTACGGGAGAAATAGCCAGTTTAACTTCAATCGCTTCATTTTCATTGGTGTCAAAATCAAAATACATTTTCAGATTCTTACCTGCGATCTCCGGGAAATTCTGATTCTGATCAAATTTTCTCCAAAATCCTTTATATACTTGTTTTTCATCATAGTTTTTCTGACCATATGATTTAAAAGGTTTTGAAAATGTCATCGCAAAATAAACGGTTCTGGTTCTCGCCCAGCCATTGGTTTGGCGGTAGCCTGTGATCGTATTTCCATTTTCTACGCGAACGTAAGTCCATACATTTTTCCCGTCATAATTGTAAATACCCGCCATCAGATCCAGGATGATGTGTGACTGGTCAGATTTTGGGAAAGTATAGCGGTGAATACCCACCCTTGGAGTTGCGGTCAGCTCTGCCAATATATTGTGGTCATCCAGTTTTACTTTATAGTATCCGGCCTCTGCGGTTTCGTTTTGATGTGAAAACCTACTTCTGTAACCGCTTTCAGGATGAGAAGCTGTTCCGGGATTCAGCTGAAGTTTTCCTACGGTAGGCATGATCAGAAAGTCTCCAAGATCAGAATGTCCTGTTCCACTGAAGTGGGTAGAGCTGAAACCTACGATGGTTTTATCTTCATAACGGTAGCCGGCGCAGTATTTGTAAACGTCACCATTGTATTTTCCGTTGAGTTCATAAGAGATTGTATCCGTTTCAGGACTTAGCTGTACGGCCCCAAAAGGAGTGGTAGCTCCCGGGTAAGTATGCCCCATCTTTTCGGTACCGATCAGTGGATTGACATATTGTACTAATTTTTCAAATTTTTGAGCTTTAAAGTGTACACTTAAAAATAATAGAAACAGAAAAACAATGGGTCTGTGATTTTTCATTAATGACAAATTTTCAAAGTTTAAAATTAATTAAAATCACCATTTGCAGTTTTATTTTACACGAATTCGTTCAATATTTATTTTTTTTCGGAAAAACGGAAACCTATTCCATGCAGGTTCTCGATTAAAACATCCTTTTCTTCAGCCAATACTTTTCGCAATCGGGAAATGAATACATCAAGGCTTCGTCCCATGAAATAATCATCGTCTCCCCAAATGGCTTTCAGGATATCCTGTCTTTTCACAACCAGGTTTTTATGGCGGATGAAATATAAAAGCAGATCAGATTCTCTTTGGGTAAGAGTAATACTGTTTTCTAAACCTTGAAGTGTGTAATTTTTGGGATCAAAATCATATTGCCCGACTTTATATTTCAGAGGAGAAGTATCTGTTTTTTTTGTACGCTTCAGAAAAACTTCAATTTTCAGGATTAGTTCTTCAATACTAAATGGTTTTACCAGATAATCATCAGCGCCTATTTTCAGTCCTTTGATTCTGTCTTCCTTTAAAGCTTTTGCAGAAATAAAAATAATCGGAATGTCTGAGTTTTTACTGCGAATCTGCTCTGCTACCTCAAATCCGTTCATACCAGGCATCATAATGTCCAGCAAACAAATGTCGAAATGTTGACCGTTAAATGCTTCCAGTGCAGATTCACCATCCGAATAGCAGCTGATGTCATAATAACTTTCCAGACTGTCTTCAACCAGGAATGCTATTGTTTTGTCATCTTCGGCATATAAAATTTTAGATTTCTCCATACTTACCCATGATTAAATTGAAAACGGAAAAAAAAGAGTGGTGGTAATTCCTTTGTCTTCATTATTCTCCACAGAAATTTTCCAGTGATGCTGCTGTACTACTTTCTTTACATAAAATAATCCCAGTCCAAAACCATTCACTTCCTCGCTTCTTTTGGTATGTACCCTGTAAAACTTTTCAAAAATTTGAGGAATATTTTTAGCCGGGATACCCATTCCGTTGTCTTTAAACTTTAAATATAAACCTTTTGAATCTTTATAGGATGAAATTTTAATAACAGGTTTTGTCTCACAATACTTGATGGAGTTATCTAAAATGTTGTAAATGATATTGGTAAAGTGAAATTCATCAGCCATTATGAAGGTATTGTTTTCAATATCTATTTCGATGCTGAGGTCTGTATTTTTGTGCTGTATGGTGTCTGCAATCTCCTGAATAAAGGGAAGCAGAATGATTTTTTGAGGTTTTAAAGACAATCCGGAAGCATCATTCTTTGCAATATTCAATATTTTTTCAATATGATTATTGAGCTTGTGGCTTTGGTTGATAATAATGGATGTGTAGGTCTGCAGTTTAGAATTTTCCTGCACCATTTCCTGCTTGTTGAGCGCTTCTGAAGCCAAAAGGATAGAAGACAGCGGCGTTTTGAACTCATGGGTCATATTGTTGATAAAATCACGCTGCAGCTCTGAAAATTTCTTTTGCTGAATAATGGTATAAATAGAATAAACATACACCAGAAGAATGATAATAAGAGCAAATGTAAGAAGATACCAGAACCTCAATGAACTGATCAGATACGTTGTTTTATCAGGAAAACGGATGGAGAAATAATAGATCAGATTTTTGTGCTTGGGAAAATTAATCACCTTATTGCTTGGGCTTTCCTGATGGGAAGTCATATACTTTCCATACACCATTTTATCACTGTGGCAGTTGTATAATGCATATACATAGTCTGTATTGATTTGAAAACGTGTGAATTCCGTTTTTAGATAATATTCAAGAACGATGGGATGAAATTCATTATTGATATTAACTACATAATAGTCATTCGCAATATTTTGTACAGGGTTTTCTGTATAAGAAGTTTTGCCTCCGGATAATTTCTCCGCGACTTCCATTAAGGCTATATTTACCTTTTGATTAAACTTTTTATCTTCAAGATTATAAGCCTGGCGCGTCCACATCAACTGAGCTATTAAAATCCCGATAATAGCTACAAATCCCAGTGTTATTATAATATTGAGTTTTTTTATTTTCATTTCCTGAAACAATATTATCCAAAAATATCTATTTATCTTTTATCATTAACAACTCGTTAACAAATGTTTGACAGCGGTTAACAAGTTGTAACCATAGTCTGTTTTACATTTGTTACATCGAAAGAAGATAATCCTTTTCTAACATATTAAAATTTATACTCATGAAAAAATTAAAAATCACAGCTCTTTTAGCTGTTTTAGCATTCTCTCCATTTTATGCGAATGTACTTACTTCAGATGCACCTTCAATCGTAAAAATGGTTGTAGATGCTATTAAATGGAAATCAGAATCTATAGATGTAGGAAATATTCCTCAGGGAAAACCAAAATTGATCAGATTTGAATTTACCAACACAAGTTCAAAACCAATCATTATACAAAATGTAGCACCTTCATGCGGATGTACTACAGCGGATTATACAAAAACTCCTATCCAGCCAGGAAAAAAAGGTTTTGTAGAAGCTAGTTTTAATGCAGCAGCGGCAGGTCCGTTTATGAAAACAGTGAACGTTACTACAAGTGATAGCAAAACGCCTAAAGCGCTTTCATTCAAAGGAGTAGTTGCTTCTTAGTATATCATTTAAAAAAGATAAAAAATAGCCTGGTACCTGTTATCAGGCTATTTTGTTTTCTAATATTTGATTTATTTTTTCAAATAATATAAAGAATAGTTATTTGTAGCATTATTTATCAACCTATTTTAAGGGATTGCATTTCAATATTTGTTATTTTTAAGAAAAAATATTTTATGAATCTATATACACAACCTATGCTGCGCGAAGGTGCACTAAAAGATAAAGTAGCGATTGTTACAGGAGGCGGAAGCGGTCTTGGAAAAGCGATGACCAAATACTTTCTTGAACTGGGTGCCAAAGTGGTGATTACTTCCAGAAATCTGGAGAAGTTGCAAACAACAGCTAAGGAACTGGAAGATGAAACAGGCGGTAAAGTTCTTTGTGTAGCTTGTGACGTAAGAAACTGGGAGGAAGTAGAGGCGATGAAAGAAGCTACTTTAAAAGAATTCGGAAAGATTGATATCTTATTGAATAACGCTGCCGGAAACTTTATCTCTCCAACAGAAAAACTGACTCACTCCGCTTTTGATTCTATTCTGGATATTGTTTTAAAAGGAACAAAAAACTGTACCCTTTCAGTAGGAAAACATTGGATAGATTCTAAAACTCCGGGAACTGTATTGAATATTGTAACAACATACGCGTGGACAGGCTCTGCCTATGTAGTGCCATCAGCCTGTGCAAAAGCGGGAGTCCTGGCGATGACAAGATCTTTGGCTGTAGAATGGGCGAAATACGGAATCCGTTTCAATGCCATTGCTCCGGGACCTTTCCCTACAAAAGGAGCTTGGGACAGACTTCTTCCGGGAGATCTTCAGGAGAAATTTGATATGAAAAAGAAAGTCCCGTTGAGAAGAGTAGGAGAACACCAGGAGCTTGCCAACCTTGCTGCATATCTGGTTTCTGATTACTCAGCCTATATGAATGGTGAGGTAGTTACGATAGATGGAGGAGAATGGCTTCAGGGAGCAGGAGAATTTAATATGCTTGAAGCAATCCCAAGTGAAATGTGGGATGCTTTGGAAGCAATGATCAAGTCTAAAAAATCAAACTAGTTAAAGTTATAGTAAAAAAAGCTCCCGGATGTGTAACAATTCCGGGAGTTTTTTTACCTATGTAGTAAATAATAATTTTCAAATGAATTTTAAACTTCCAACCCTTGTTTCGACTGTTGCAGTTGTATTATTTTCAGGGGCTGTATATGCGCAGCAAACCCCGAAATATGATTATGTAGAGGCATTTAAGCCGTTTTTCTATCCGCAGACAGGTACAGCAACCCGTTCTGCAAGCGGACAGCCGGGACATGCTTATTGGCAGAATTCAGCAGATTATCATTTGAATGTCAGTCTGAATGAAGATAAAAAAGAGATTACCGGTACTGCAGAAATTACCTATACCAACAACAGCCCGGATAAACTGGGTTTTCTTTGGCTGCAGCTGGATCAAAACCTGTTTGCAAAAGATTCCAGAGGAAATGGAGTCGTTCCGCTTTCAGGAAGCAGAAATGGAGCGCATGGCGAAGAATTTAATGGCGGGTACAAGATTAAATCAATCAAACTTGACGGAAAAAGAGAAGTAAGCTATACCATTACCGATACAAGAATGCAGATTGATCTTCCAAAGGAACTGAAAGCCAATGGAGGTGTTGCCAAAATAGAAATTGAATATTCTTTTGTTTCTCCTGAATATGGTTCAGACAGAATGGGAATACAGGACACTAAAAATGGTAAAATCTTCACCATGGCACAGTGGTATCCGAGAATGTGTGTGTATGATGATGTAATGGGATGGAATACCTTACCCTATCTTGGAGCTTCGGAGTTTTATTTAGAATACGGAGATATTACAGCCAATATTACCGTTCCGGCTAATCATTATGTAGTGGCATCCGGAGAGCTTCTGAATGAAAAAGAAGTCTACAGCAAAGAAGAAATCAACAGATGGAATCAGGCAAGAAACAGCGATAAAACAGTAATGATTCACCCTGAATCTGAAATTGGTAAAAATAAAACTTCAGGGACAAAAACATGGAAGTTTAAAATAAAACAGACAAGAGATTTTGCCTGGGCATCATCTGCCGGATTTATTTTAGATGCGGCAAAAATTGATTTGCCTAGTGGAAAGAAATCTTTGGCTATTTCAGCTTATCCTGCAGAAAGTGCCGGAGAAAAAGCATGGGGAAGGTCTACAGAATATACAAAAGCTGCCATAGAACATTATTCAAAAAAATGGTATGAATACACCTATCCGGCTGCCACCAATGTGGCAGGAAATGAAGGAGGAATGGAATATCCAGGAATTGTTTTCTGTCATATGGATTCCAAAGGAGAAGATCTTTGGGGCGTTACAGACCATGAGTTTGGGCACAATTGGTTTCCGATGATTGTGGGATCTAATGAAAGATTATTTGCCTGGATGGATGAAGGGTTTAATACATTCATTAACGGGCTTTCAACCGAAGCTTTCAATAAAGGAGAATATTATACCAAACCGAATCTTGCGCGCTCAGGAAGTTATCTGATGACAGATAGCCTGGAGCCTGTTATGGTAGGACCGGATAATATGAGAGAAAGAAATATCGGAGCTTTGGCGTACTACAAACCAGCAACAGGATTAGCTGTTTTAAGAGAAACTGTTCTCGGACCTGAAAAATTTGACAAAGCATTCAGAACGTATATAGACCGTTGGGCTTTCAAACACCCTACACCATGGGATTTCTTCCATACGATGGAAAATGTTTCCGGAGAAGAACTGAGCTGGTTCTGGAGAGGGTGGTTCTTTAATAAATGGAAAATTGACCAGGCGGTTAAAAACGTAAAATATATCAATGGAGACTTTAAAAACGGAGTTCAGATTACCGTTGAAAATATGGGTCAGCTGCCAATGCCTACAACCGTACAGATCAAATTCAAAGACGGAACGGTGCAAACAATGAAAATTCCTGTTGAAGTATGGAAGAGAAATACAGAATGGACATTCAAAGTAGATTCTAATAAAGAAATAGATGAGGTAAAACTGGATCCGAATTCGGTAGTTCCCGATATCAATATCGAAAACAATAGCAAAACTCCGGCATAGAAATTTTAGATTTAAAACAAAGAATTATTATCTCTTGTTGAATTTTCAAGGAAGCAAAGTTGGAATCAATTTCATTGATTCTTTCTAAGCAAACGCATAATCACACAGCTTCATCAGCAACTTGTTGCTTTCTTAGCTTACTTAATTATAAGACGACATCATATCATCTTTGCGTTTTATAAAATAAATATCACAAAAGCCTGAACTTACCATCATAAGTTCAGGCTTTTTATTTTAGGGTGTTTTTCCGGGGCAAGTGAAGGGGTTCTCCTGCAATGTTTTGGCGGTCGGCAATATAATTTTGTCTTACCATATTAATTTAAAAACAAAACAACATGGAAACATTAAAATCAGTGCTTGAAACAAGCCACGCCAAGAAAACAAAAAATGAGTTAATCGACCTTTTATCAGGAGTAGAAAAAGTTCTTACCCCTGCAGTTTATGAAAAGGTATCGGGAATTGAAACTTCAGAATTGAGTGCATTAACCAATAAAGAACTGTTAGGCATCGTAGAAGATTTCAAAAAGAATTATGATGAAAAGTGGGAAAAATCGTTTTCTGGTGCTTCTTCGGAGATCATGAAACTGATTGCCGGTAAAATGGCTGCTGATGAAGAAATTTTCAAAACTTCAGACGCTGCCAGTGCAGATTTTGCAGCAGAATTGGGAAGTATTGACTTTGCCACCATCATTGGCGGACCTTTGGATGCTTGTGTAAAAGCGCAGTCTAACGCTTCTATCGCCACCGTTAATTTCATCAATGAAGTAGGTTTTGAGCTTACGGATCCCAACAACCCGAATAGCGCGAAAAAACTGAGAATGGCAGAGTTTAAATACACTAAAAATATTCCCAACCCGGATTTTGATCCAGATAAGCCGGTAGATAATACTAATCCTAAAACAATTCCTGATCCGGTAGAGCTTTCCGTTCCTTTTATAGCCTTGCTAAACGTTCCAAGTTTTAGAATTGAAACCTGTGAAGTAGACTTTAATGTTAAGCTTAATTCAACTTATACTAAGGATGTAAGTGATGAATTTGGTATCAATGCCGGAGTATCCGGAGGATGGGGACCTGTGAAATTCAAAGTGGATGTTTCTTACAAAAGAACTTCAAGTACAGGAATTAAAGTGGAAAAAGAATATTCTCTTGGCGTAAAAGTACGTGCGACCAATGATGAAATGCCTGCGGGACTTGAAAAAGTTCTTGGACTTCTTTCACAATAATATATTTTACGAAAGATGATAAAACTATCAGATTACCTGGATTATCTCAACAATGAGATAATTCAGGCTCGTAAAAAAGCGGACGAGAATGCAGTTCTTATTGCAAAAGAATATGCCCGTCATGAATACCTTAAATATTTTAAGGTTCCGAGATATGCCCTGCCCAGTGTAAAGATGGATATCCCGATAAAGATTACGGATATAGATTCTGCTCCCAAATATAATTTCAAACTGAATCAGGATCAGTTTGTTACAGAAATGAATGAGAGAATCCGCCTGGTGAACAAAGAGAAAAGGATGAATATTCCTCAAATTAGTATAAAACAGATTCAGACTGAAGAGTTTAAAACACTGTTCAGTAAACTGGAAAAAAATGATCAGAAATTCGGAAAGCTTCCTGCCAATGAAGTGCTCAAACTGGATCTCAGAAACAAAATCAAAATTCTTAATTCCGGAATCTTCAGGCCTCAGGACGGGACCACTGAAGAAGAGACTGATGAACTGAAAGAAATTTTTTCAAAGGTTTTACTGAATAAATATACGCTGGTGAATGCAAAGCTGAACAACATCTACATAGATCCCAATACAAGTTCAGCAGAAGATAAAGATAAGCTATTCATCAACCTTCATGTGGAAATGGAGGAAGAAGGAATCAGGATTGTGTCATACAAAGATAAAGACGGCAACGAAATAGAACAGATAACTTTTGAGTAATGCAGCAACTTATTCACTACACAGTACAGAAAATAAAGGAGTTTCTGGAACATTTCAATGAAGTTCAGGCTTTGTATCTGTCAAAATCATTTGACTTTGATGTCCGGTTTGATGTATTTCTTAACGAAATTCTGGAGTATTTCCGTACCAAAGGAAATACCAGCCATGAATCTGAAGTTTTGAAAATCATGAATATGATTTCAACTGTTAAAAGAGGTTTTAATCCCATAAAAATGGAGAAAATAACAACAGGAAGAAGAGAACTTCTCGGAGGATTTTCATTCAATGCAATGGAAAGTATTTATGATATCCTGATGGAAGTTTACACTAAGGAAAACAAAAAGCTTGACGATGCAGAAGAACTTATTTCAGGGATCATTGTTTCATTATATCAGAATGGAATTTTGGATGATGAAAAGCTGAAAGAACTTGATTCTATTCCTAAAATTGAAAGCTTCTGGGCTTCACTCGTTGAACAGAATGCAGCCATATCCGGAATTAATAAAAAGCTCAGACTGACCATTATTCCGGAGGATATTTTCCTTGTGCTGGAGAAAGTATTTCTGAAATTAATTTAAAAAAAGATCATTATGGAAACCGGAAGATACATTGTTCTGCTGCAGGATCAGCAGAAAAATTCGCTCAAAAAAATAGAGAAAGAACTGGAAGTGAATATTACTTCTTCAGAATTTCTTTCCAAAGAAAACCGTTCTTATGAAATCATTGATCAGAACAACGGGGTGCTTTACAAGAATCTTGGGGTTCTTGTAGTAGATAATATGGATGAAGAGCAATTGAAAAGTGCGGTGGAAAATGATTCGAATTCTATTATTTATTACGAAAAAGAACGGGAGTTTTTTCCTGCTGATGAATTACAGTTGATCAACGAGCTTAAAAAACAGTCAGCCGGACTCGCAGAAAAGATTTCAGAACTTGAAAAATATATCACCAGTAAGCCTTTACCTCAACAATCATTCATTGAAATGGAATGGGGACTGAAAGCTATCGGCTTGGAAAATGCCCATTTTACAGGAAAAGGGATTAATATCTGCATTCTGGATACCGGGCTTGAGACCTCCCATCCCGATTTTTCCACGGAAGAAATTGAAGGGAAGTCTTTCATAGACGGAGAAGATTGGAACAGAGATCCCAACGGACATGGAACCCACTGTGCGGGAGTTGCCACAGGAAATACCAGAAGTGATAACGGAAAACGTTACGGAATTGCTAAGGACTGTAATTTGAAGATTGCAAAAGTGCTTGCAGATAATGGGAGAGGTACTACCAGCAGTGTGATTGATGCGATAGACTGGGCCATCACGAAAAAATTCAGAATACTGTCTCTTTCGCTGGCATCTCCGGTGAAGCTGGATGATCAGCCTTCTGTCCTTTTTGAAACAATAGGAGAAAGAGCATTGGAAAATAACTGTCTTATTATAGCGGCGGCTGGAAATGACAGCAGCAGACCGCAGATTCCGCAACCGGTTTCAATGCCGGCCAATTCAAAATCTATCATGGCTGTCGGGGCTATTGATAGTCAAATGAAGATAGCCAGATTCTCCAATGCAGGAATCAATCCGTCTACAGGAGGGAATATCAACGTTTGTGCTCCCGGAGTGGATATTATAAGTGCCTACCCTAAAAACGCAAAGAACAAAAATAATTTTTACTATAGCATGAGTGGGACCAGTATGGCAGCGCCACATGTTTCCGGACTTGCAGCACTGTACATGGAACAGTTTCCTAATAAATCTGCAAAAGAGATCTGGGAACTTATTGAAAACAAAGCCAGGCCTATTGAAGGTATAAAATACAGAGATATAGGAAATGGTTTAATACAGATCTACTTATGAACACGTATCTCGCCGTTTTAAAGAAAGATATAAAGGTGAAAAAGCTTGAAGTGCTTCTGGAAAGTAAAGAAATCAAACTTGTGGCTCATTACAAAACGATAGGGGTTATGAAACTTGAAAGTCAGCTTCCGATTTCGGAAACCGAATTTCAGGACTATTTTATATCTATAGAAGAAGAAAAAGATAATTTAACAATATAATCATATCAATAAAGCTTTTCTGTCGCAGAGAAGTTTTATTTTTGTCTCTTACTGATAAAATACTATATGAATTTCAGATTTTCAATGATGTTTCTGATGCTTTTTGCATTAGGATTTTCACAGGACCTTACCGTGATGAGTTTCAATATCAGACTGAATGTTGAATCCGATAAAGACAATGCATGGCCGAATAGGAAACAGGATGTTGCCGATTTACTAACGTATTATCATCCGGATTATTTCGGAGTTCAGGAAGCGCTTCCGGAACAGATGAAGGATATTAAAAACGGATTGAAGAACTACAATTATATAGGAGTAGGAAGAGATGACGGCAAAGAAAAAGGTGAGTTTTCTGCTATATTTTATGATACAGACAAACTTGAAGTCGTAAAATCGGGAACGTTCTGGTTGTCTGAAACTCCGGAGAAACCTTCAAAAGGCTGGGATGCTGCATTGAACAGAATCTGTACCTATGCTGTATTTAAAGATAAAAAATCGAAAAAGGAATTTCTGGCGATGAACCTTCATTTCGATCATGTAGGAAATGTTGCAAGAGTAAAATCTTCTGAGCTGATCCTGAAAAAGATCAAAGAATTGAATCCTAAAAACCTTCCGGTAGCATTAAGTGGAGATTTTAACCTGACAGATGATTCGGAGCCCATTAAAATCCTTTCCCAGAATATGAAAGATACCTTTTACCATTCCGAAACCAAGCATTATGGCCCGGTAGGAACTTTCACAGGTTTCAACGTAAACGAAGTTCCGAAAGACAGGATTGATTATATTTTTACAAATGGTTTTAAGATAAAATCTCACAGACACATCAATGACAGAAGAGAAAATTTACTTTATCCATCTGATCATTTCCCGGTTATTGTAAATCTTTCCCTATAAAAAAATCAGTGGGTTGGAAAATCGACTTCAAATCCAATTCCTCTCAGGGATTGGATTTTTATTTCGGGGTCACTAATGAAATACTTACGGAGCCTGCTGATGAATACATCAAGACTTCGACCCGTAAAATAATCATTGGTTTCCCACAGGTTATCCAGAATATTATCTCTTGTAATGATAGAGCGGTTGTGTTTCAGAAGATACAAAAGAAGCTGTTGTTCCCGGATGGTTAATCTTGAATTGCCATTGGGATGTGACAGCAGAAGTTTGGCTGTATCCAGAGAAAACTGTCCGATCTGGATCTCGTTTTCCGAAACAGCGGGAAGTGTTCTCTTCAGGATATTTTTAATTCTTAAAACAAGCTCTTCAGGATCACAAGGTTTAGCAATATAGTCATCGGCGCCTATTTTCAATCCCGTTAGGCGGTCTATTTTTTGGTTTTTGGCAGTTAAAAACAGCAATGGAAAATCCTTTTTTTCCTTGATGATCATTTTAGCCAGAGAAAAGCCGTCAAGATGAGGCATCATCACATCCAGAATTCCTATTTGAAAAGGAAAATCAGCATGAAGTAACGGCACAACCTCTTCAGGATTCTGAAACCAGCTGACTTCAAAATCTTCCAATTCAAGATACTGTTTCAGGATCATTCCGAAATCCGGATCGTCTTCTGCCAGAAGGATTTTAGTTTTCATAAGGAATTGATATTTTAAAAGTACTGCCTATAGTAAGCTGGCTGGACACGTTTATTTTGCCGCCATAATTTGTAATGATTTTCTTCACGAAATAAAGCCCGAGTCCAAGCCCTTTACTGTTATGAATATTATTGTTCTGTATTCTGTAGAATTTTTCAAAAATATGATCAAGTTCTTTTTTCTCAATGCCACAACCGTTGTCGCTGATCTCTATTTTGAAGGTTTGAGGAGAATTATTGATATTGATTTTCACATCGGAAGCTCCGTACTTTACACTGTTCTCACAAAGATTTTTGATGATGGTTTCCATAAGATGCTGGTCAAAAGGAAGCTCTTCTGTGATTTTATTGGACAAATCAAAATTGATTTCAGGATAAGTGAAGGCCAGATCCTGCACAAAAAAACTCCAGTCTTCAGGTTGTATCGAAAGAATTTCCTCAGAGGTTTCGTCTTTGTGGAGCTGAAGCATCAGGTTTTCTAGACGGTTGATCTGCCGGTCGATGAGGGGCAGCGTTTCAGGATTCCATTCCTTTTTTAAAGTTTTTGAGGCTATTTTTAATGTAGCAATGGGAGTTTTAAATTCATGGGAAATATTATCCACAACGGTGTGGAGAACTTCTACCTGTTTCTGCTGGCGGGCTAGATTTTTAACGGTGAAAATATAAAGTAAGAGCACACTGGCGAGAATGGCGGCACAGCATATGGTGAGCAGAGCAAGCTCTTTAAATATGATGGTTTTGATATTTAAAATCTCGAAACCGGTATTGCTTTTCAGAAGAAAAGAGTCGTTTCGGCCGGGAGTGTCATCATTAGTCGTGGATCTTGATGTAGTTTCCCATTTACCTGTATTGGCAATTTTAGGATTGGAAACTTTGTTTCGGGTTTCATACAAGGTGATCGGCTGATCAATCAGGCGGGTGCTGTCAGGGATATAAATGATGGAAATGTATTCTGTTTTCGTAGCAATTTCATAACCTTCTTTTTTAAAACTTGCATCTACGTAGTCGCTGAGATGCTTTTCATTTTCCTTTCTGTTTTTTTTAAAGTACTCCAGAAAATCTTTTTTACTGATCTTTTTATCATGATATCGAATTAAGATTTTCTGAATGGTATCATCTGTTCTACTTTTGATACCACCCAGATCTTCCAGTCTGTCGGTATAGTTGGTAAGTCTTGCATGAACATCTCTGTAAATCTCGCGTTCCTTTACCTGATATGTCTTGTACATAAAATAAGCCTGTATCCCTAGCAGAAGAAGGAACAGGGTAGCGAAAAGAGCAATAAGGTTTTTGCTTTTAGTGATCATTGAAACAAAGATAAAACTTTAACATTCTACTGAAATAGTATTTTTATCATTAACCTTTTATTAACCTGATGATTAGTGCTGTTTTGGGTGTTTTTATAAAATTAAAAGGCTATGTAATGAAAAAGAAATTCCAATAAAAATAAAAATTTTGTTCAGATCATGATGATGCCCTATTATTATGTTTTTGAAATGTCCAGCAAAAGTAAAGAAGAGTTTGCAGGTTTGACCAAACAAACGCAGATGTACATCAAAAAATAACTGGATAAAGCAATTCCTTATCCATAAGCATATTCTCTATATATTTTGAAGCCTGAATTCGGAAATTCAGGCTTTATTATTTTAAAGAAAAGACATTAACCTATCATTAACCCATCGTTAACCGAGATTCTCCCTTTCAATATGGAATTTTGTACCCATAGAACAGAACCATTGTTTTGTTTGATAGGATTAAAAAATAAGCCATGTATAAAATTCTTTTTTTTCTGTGTCTGCCCCTCATGGTTCTTGCCCAGAAACAAAAACTTGGAGGAACTGTTGTAAACACGGATAACGAAAAACTTTCATCTGTAAAGGTAGAGCTCTATAATTCTCAAAATAAATTAATCAAAGAATTAAAAACAGACGATAATGGAAATTTCGTGCTGGAGGATATTATAGAAGAGAATGTGAAACTCGTTGTCAAAAATCAGGGATATTCTCTATTTGAGAAAAAGATTGATCTGAAGCAGCTTGACCCTTTACATATTACTCTTAAAAAAGAAACTCAGGAAATAGAGGGAGTAGTAATGACGAAGCGTAAACCGTTGGTGAAAAGAAAAGTTGACCGCTTGGAATTTAATGTTGAAAACAGCAATGTTTCATCACTCAATGCCTGGGAAATTTTAAAAAATACACCCAGTGTCACTGTAAATAATAGTACGCTGAGTGTAAAAGGAGGTACTGGAATCCTGGTGACCATTAATGATAAAAAAGTAATGCTAACGGGAGATGAGCTCAAAAATCTTCTTGAAAATACACAGGGAGATGATGTGAAGTCTATAGAGGTGATCACCAATCCTCCAGCAAAATATGAAGCTTCGGGAAGTGCAGTCCTGAATATCGTTCTGAAGAAAAATAAGATTGAAGGCTACCGAGGGATCATTTCATCCAAATATATACAGACACAGTATGCGAAAGGCGTTGTCGGACTTTCTCAGTATTATAAAAAAGATAAACTTTCCGTTATGGGAAGCTATTATAGAGGGATGGGAACGTATTACCGGGAAGGGACAGACTATGTGAATTACCCGGAAAGCCAAACCCGATGGGTGAGTACGATGAACAGGAAGGATAAAAACACTAACCAAAATACCCTGAATTTTAATGTGGAATATGAGCTGGACAGCTTGACCAGCTTAAGCCTCAATTATTCAGGGTTTTTCTCTCCAAAATCTTTCGGAACCTACCATGTTCCTACGCTGATCTATAATGCTCAGGATATCGTGGAATCCAATTACACAACAATTAATGATCACCGATCGAGGTCTATCAATAATTCTGTGAGTTTTCAGATAGACCATAAACTGAATAAAAAAAGCAGTCTTTCCTGGATCAATTACTTTACCGGAAATAATAGCGATAAATATCAGAATGTGATTACCTATCTGAACTTTGCGGGTCAGCCCCCTAAAGAAGATAACTTCATTACACAGAATCAAGCAGATGTACAGCTTTATTCTACCCAATTGGATTATCAGTGGAAAGGTGAAAAACTGGAGCTGGAATCCGGAGCGAAATATAGTTTTGTAAAGACAAACAGTACACTTGATTTCTCAGACAACGAGAATGGCGTTTTGCAATACCGTCCCGAAAAGAGCAGTATTTTTGATTATAAAGAACATAATTTTGCCCTGTATTCTTCACTGGCCTACAATATTGGAAAATGGAACTTTAAGGGAGGGCTTCGTGCCGAAATGACAGATCTTGAAGGTGTCGTTTCTGAACCCTATGAACTGAATAAAAGCAACTACTGGAAGTTCTTTCCGACTTTCTATGTACAGTATACTACAGAAAATAAGCAGGAATTCGGGTTTTCTTATGGAAAAAGGATCAGCAGACCTTCCTATTCATGGTTGAATCCTGCCAAATCTTATTACAACCTGTTTTCATACTACCAGGGAGATCCGAAGCTGAAGGCAACAATTACACATAACCTGAATCTTACCTATTCATGGAAAGAATGGAACCTGGATCTGTATTATCGAAAAGAAATTTATCCCTCTATGGAAATATCCTATCAGGAGCCAAGCACCAACAGTCTGATTTACTATTTTACCAATATTGAAAAAGGAGAAGCTTTCGGGGCCAGTCTTTACAAAAATTTCCAGGTGAAACCATGGTGGAATATCATCGTGTCCGAAAATCTTGAACATAACGAAAACTATTTCAAGGGAACAGACGGAATGCTGTATAAAAATAAAGTCCTGAACTGGGTTTCCAATATCTCCACTAGCTTTACACTTGATAAAAGCAGCGATTGGAAAATGGAAATGGGGCATCGTTATTATTCTCCGGGAATACAGGGGACATTCAGGATTTCTTCTGTCTGGTCAGCCTATTTTGTCATGAATAGAAAGTTCTTTAATAAAAAATTGGAAGCGAGTTTTGTGGTCAGCGATATTTTCAGAAGTACAGGTCAGAAAGTGAGTACGAAATATGCAAATCAGGATAATTATTTCCTTGATTATACCGATGCGCAGGGAGTCACATTATCATTGAAATTCAACTTTGGAAACCAGTCTGTGAAAAATGCAAAAACAATAAAGAAAACCACGGAACAGGAAAGATTATAGAATAAATTAATGTAAAACCAATTATAATAAAATATTATTATAAAAGAAATCATCACCTGCTGTCACATTTTCGCTATTTTTGATACCTATCTTTAAAAAGATCGATATGAAGAAAATTTTTTCCGGATTGCTGATAGCAGTTTCTTTACTGCAACTGTCTGCACAGGAACTATATATGCCGAGGAACATCAAAAAAGCATATGAAAAAGGAACACGGGATATCTCCGGGGCACCAGGTAAAAGCTACTGGCAGAATAAAGGAGCGTATAATGTAGAGGTGAAAGTGGATGCCAGCACAAAGGTGGTTTCCGGAAAAGAAACGATTGTCTACACAAACAACAGCCCGGATAACCTGAATGAACTGGCGATACGATTTGTAAATAACCTTCACAAGCCACAGTCGCCAAGATCTGGAGTGGTCTCTAAGGATTTTCTGTCTTCAGGGCTTAAGATTAAATCTTTCATCGTGAATGGTGAGAAATATGATATTGATAGTGACGATTGGAGTACCGTTGAAAAAGTAAAATTAAAAACAGCTTTAAAATCAAAATCAAAATCCGAAGTTAAAATAGAGTGGGAGTATCCGCTTTCTGTACAGAGTGGAAGAGAGGGTCAGATAGATTCTGAAACTTTTTACGTAGCCTATTCTTTTCCAAGAATATCTGTGTATGATGATTACAACGGATGGGATATGCTTCAGCACTCAGACAGACAGGAATTTTATAATGATTTCAATGACTATAGCTTTGCCATTACTGCACCTAAAAATTATGTAGTTTGGGCAACGGGAGATTTTCTGAACCCGGAAGCTGTACTTCAGCCGGAATATTTAAAAAGATATAAAGCTTCATTAAAAAGCGATAAAGTAATGCATATTGCTACAGAGCAGGAAATGAGGTCCGGGAAAGTTACGCAGCAGAAAAAATGGAATATATGGAAGTTCAAAGCCAGCCATATTACAGATTTCTGTTTTGCATTGAGTAATCATTATGTGTGGGATGCAGCAAGTGTTCAGTTAAAAACAAAAAGAGCGAGCGTTCAATCCGGATATAAAAACGGAGCAAAAGATTTTGAACACTATGTAGACTGGATGCGTTATAACCTGGATTGGTTTTCTAAAAACTGGCCGGGAGTAGAATATCCCTACAATGTAATGACCGCTATCCAAGGATATGCAGATATGGAATATCCAATGATGATCAATGATACCAGTATTCCTGATGATCTTCAGGATGCAAGATTGACGGCAGATCATGAAATTGCCCATACGTATTTTCCTTTTTACATGGGAATCAACGAAACGAGATATGCATTCATGGATGAAGGTTGTGCTACCACCCTGGAATATCTTATAGGTATTGATGAGAATGGAGAAGCTGCTGCTAAAGAATTTTATAAAAACTTCCGTGTCAAAAAATGGATCAATGATCCGTCTGCAGAACAGGATCAGCCTATAATTACGATGAGTACACAGGTGAGTGGTGCGGGATATGGAAACAATTCCTATGTGAAAGCCTCTTTGTCTTATCTGGCGCTGAAAGATTATTTAGGAGATGAACTGTTCAAAAAAGCATTACACCATTATATGGACAACTGGAATGGAAAGCATCCGGTGCCATGGGATTATTTCAACTCTATGAATACCGGTTCAGGGAAAAATCTGAATTGGTTCTTCCAGAATTGGTTTTATACCAATAATTATATTGATTTAAAAGTAACGGGAGCTTCCCAGATGAATGATATGCTTACGGTAAACGTGGCGAATGTAGGTGGATTTGTAATTCCGTTTGATGCAATATTGTCATACGAAGATGGGACTACAGAGAAACTGCATTTCTCACCTTCTGTTTGGGAAAAAGATCAGAAACTAACAGATCTGGTAATTCCTATTAAGAAAAAAATAAAATCGGTACAGCTGGATGGAGATCTGTTTATGGATTATACTCCGGAAAATAATCGCAAAAATTTATAAAAGTAAAAGCCTTCAGATTCTGAAGGCTTTTTTATTTTAAAAATAGGCTGTCAATCTTAAGCCTAATGTAATATAATTGATTCTTTCTTTAGCAATCATGTTATTAAGTTCCTCATCCAGCTCGGCACTTTCTTTAATCTCGTCACTGAAGTGATAACGGATCGTAGAGTTGATCTGATTGTAATCTGTATAGAAAGTAAGACCTAGCCCCGGATTGAATTTGTAGGTCATAGCAGCTCCTGTATTCCAGCGGAAGGCTGGTTTGGGCTTGTATCGGGCTATTTGAAGCTCATGGTTAGGAGCGTCTATATCATCTCCTTTTACAAATACTTTTCCACTTGCTGTGGCGGCATACCCTCCGGTTAGCTTTAAGGTAAGCTGCCACTTATCTGAGAATTCATGAGAAAAATATGGACCAATACCTGCAGCCAGGAAGCCCATGGATTGCGTTTTTAGTTCATGATTACCAAAATCCTGCCCGTCATCAAAGTCTATCCTTTGAGATTTAATCGGGAAGCTGCTGAAGGTGATATCTGCACCCACACCCCATTTTTTTGAAAAGAAATAAGCTCCTTCCAATCCGCCCTCAAAACCTGTTTGCTTTTTGTCATCGAGCTCAGATTCTTTCAGGAAGTTGGTGGTTCCTAATGCCACACCCGTCTTTAAGGCAAGAAAAGATGGATAATCGTTTCCTTGTATTCTGGATAAGAGACTTAAATTATCTCCTTTGTTCTTATAAATTTTATCAATAAAGAAATATCCAAGCTCTGTTGAGATAATCCCTATCCCAGCACCGGCAAGAATATCCGGAACCCAGTGTCTGTTATTTAAATTCCGTCCAAGTCCCGTAATAGCAGCAGAACCATACCCTGCAATACTATAGGCTGGGTTTACCATACCATATTCTTTGTGTAGAAAACTGGCATTGGTAAAAGCCATAGCAGCATGTCCTGATGGAAAAGAATTGTTTTTGGACCCGTCCGGACGTTCCACTTTTGCGGTATATTTAATAGAATTGACTAAAATAGCCATGATGACTAAGCTGGTACCATAGGATAAAGTGGCCCGCCCGAGATTGTTTCTACCTTTTACACCTGCCAGTTTTAATCCGTAAACGGCAGCTGCAGGAGCATATTGAAGATAATCATCATATTTGACTTTAAAGTTGGGAAGGTATCGGTTTCTTACCTCACGGATATTCTCCTTTTCTCCCCATGTTGCCGCAGCAGCGGCAAAAAGCAGAGCAGGAGCGACTGATTTTTTTACCCATTCTTTTTTGAAAAAAGGGGATTTCTCCTGAATGCTGTAACCGGAATTAATTAATGCAAGATCTTCTTTAAGACTCCTGGCTTGGATGGTATCCTGTGTTTTAATTTGGATAGTATCCTGTGCTTTAATACAGTATAAGTGCAATAGTATTCCTGATGCTAGTGCTAATTTTTTCATCTTAGTAGTGGTGCGAAATTAAATCATGTAAAAGTATTAAAAAAATCTATCCCAAAAATTGAGATAGACTATTTTAATATTTTTATAATATTACAACTTGCGTTGTTGATTATCTTAATCCAGATCTTGGTCCGGATGCAGCTACTACAGCCTGCATTCTTGTTTTTTGGTTAGCAGAGAACATCACCATAGATTTGTCATCTACATAATCCATATAATTCATGAACATTTGAGAGCGGCTTACACCTCCACAAACTCTGTTTAGAGGATAGGTAGGATTCCCGTAGTTAGGGCCAGGAGATGTAGGAGTATCATTAGAGTAATCTGTCTGGCAGCCAGCATCAGATGATCCCCAAAGGTGTGGAAGGTTTAGGTAGTGTCCTACTTCGTGAGTTACCGTTCTTCCTAAGTTGAACGGAGCAGAAGCACCTGTTTTTCCGATGTACTGATATCCAATTACAAGACCATCATACCATTGTCCTGCATTTTCAGGATAATAAGCATAGCCTAGCGTTCCAGCCTGACCATTTTGGTCAAGGATTGAATTAACAACCCATATATTCATATTTTTATTTACATCAGTAGCATCAATACCTCCAGTGCTTGCTTTTTTCATCTCTTCCAGGTTAGACTTCCAGCCTGTTTTTGAATTCTGCTTACGGTTGGTAGCTATTAATTTGAAACGAATTTTTACATCACCTGCAGCAGATGGCTGAAATGCGGAAGGAATTTTAGTAATATCAGAATTGGTAGCACCATAATCAGCATTTAGTACAGCGATTTGTTCTGCAATTCTTGCATCAGAAACATTCTGAGCAGAGGTGTTATAAATTACGTTAAAAACAACCGGGATTTCAACTGTTCCATCTGCGAGAACTTTTCCCAATTTAAGATTCTCTGCAAAGTTTTGAGTACGGGCTTCAATTTCGTCTGCTTTTAGCCTTAGAGAAGGGTTTTTCTGTAACATTTCAGCTCTCAATTCTTCAGAAGGACAGCTTCTTTTAAGGGCACTTGCGATAGGAGGTTCCTCATTCAAAGGTGTTTCGTTTTGATTGTTTAAGCTGTCGGTGTTACATGCCGACATAAAGCCCAGAATGAGGGCTCCAAATAAGAATTTTTTCATATCGTTATAATATAATTTGGTTGAGGTTGTGAAATTATATTATTTAAAATTAATGTGCAAACAATTTGTAAAATATTTACGAAATTAATATGTTTTAATGCGTTTGCGTGTTTTTAATTTAAAGTTATTGGTTTTGTTTTGAGTTTTCATTAAATTCTTATATTTTGTTTTTTATTTCACTTTTAAGTGTATTTTTAATGTAAATAATTTTATATTTTTTATTATTTGTAGAATTTTTTTAGGATAAAATGCGCTCCTGTTTTTTTTAAGCTTTCATAAACTTACAGGGTAACCACGGTAATAATAGTAAAAAAACCTATCTCAACATTTGAGATAGGTTTCAACTATTTTAAAAAATGTATTTTTATAAAACTCTTAGTCCGGATCTTGCTCCAGAAGAAGCTGTTACAGACTGCATTTTTGTCTTTTGTCCTGCTGTAAACATATAGAGTGAATTATCATCAGAATAATCCATATAATTCATAAACATTACAGATCTTTTCACGCCATAACAAGTGTTGTAAAGAGGGTAAGATGGAGCACCTGTATTAGCTGTTGTCTGGGTAGGGGTATCAGCAATTAAATCATCACCGCAATTGGTATCTCCCCAGATATGTCTAAGACCTAAATAGTGACCCACTTCATGAGTGGCAGTTCTTCCCAGATTAAATGGAGCAGAAGTTCCTGTTTTTCCAAAATAAGGAGAGGCAATTACTACACCATCTTTCCATGTGCCTGCATCCTCAGGGAAAGTTGCATATCCAAGGATACTTCCTTGAGTATCTGGCATGCTTCCAACAATCCAGATATTAAAATAATTTGTAGGATTAGTAGCATCAATTCCTCCTGTAGAGGCTTTTTTCATAGTATTATTTGCTCTGTCTGTTTTGCTCCATGATGTTTTGGTAGTGGTTTTTCTTATGGTGTTTGCCAGTTTGAATCTTACTTTTACATCACCTGCTTTTACTCCCTGGAATTCTGTAGGGATTTGGGAAACATCACTGTTTGTACCTCCATAGTCAGCGTTCAAAATCGCAATTTGCTCTGCAATTCTGGCATCAGATACGTTTTGTGCAGCAGTTTTATAGATTACATTAACAACAACTGGAATTTCAACAGTTCCATCCGCAAGAACTTTTCCTAAAGCAAGATTGTTGGAGAATTTTTTTGCATTGGCCTCAATTTCTTCTACTTTTTGTCTCAATGCAGGATCTTTTTGTAATGCCTCTTGTCTCATTTCCTCAGATGGACAAATTCTTTTGGAGGCTAGTGAAGAAGTTTCCGGTTCAGCCTGTGTTTCATTTTGGTTAGAAATGTTGTCATTGTTACAAGCTGTCATTAACCCGAGCATAAGAGCTCCGAATAATAGTTTTTTCATATCGTTATAATTTGGTTGAGGATGTGAAATTATATTATTTGAAATTAATATGCAAGTAATTCTGTAAAATAATTACGGAATTACTATTGATTTTGATTTTTTATTGATTTTAATTCAGTGTTATTTAGTTTGTTTTGAATTTTAATCAATCTTTATAAATATGGTGATGTGTTTTGTCTGTAAATTGTTTTTAACGAATATGTTTCGTTTAAACCAGCTTTTAAATTAATTTTTTGTAGCTAAAATTAATTTGCAAAACCATTTTTAATGGCAAAAACGGCAAGTCCTACACGGGTTTTTAAATCCAGTTTTTCACAAAGCTGATCACGGTAGCTTTCTACGGTCCTTGGACTGCAGCACATTCTGTCTGCAATTTCCTTATAGCTGAGCTCAGTGACCGTATATTTCAGGAATTCTTTTTCCCTGTCGGAAATTCTTATGGCAATTTCAGATTCCGTTTCTTTATTAAGGTTGGAGAAAATAATTTTTGAAGCCCAGTCCGGATAAAAGAAGCCATCACTATTCAATCGGGTAAGGGCTGTTTCCAAATCTCTTGGATGGGTGTTTTTTAAGAGATAGCCTTTTGCTCCGCTTTTGATCATCTTGATCACGCTGTTGTCGTCTCCCTGCATGCTGAGGGCCATAACCTTGATGTCTGGGTGGTTTTTTGTAAGCCAGGCTGCCGTTTCAAATCCGTCCATAATCGGCATACTGATATCTAAAAGAATAATATCCGGAATTGCGTTGCCCTCCTCAAGTTTCTGAATAAGGTCCTTCCCATTTTCACACACATAGATTACTTCAAATTCATTGAAGTTACCAATAATTCCTTCCAGAGCCTTGGCTATAAGTATATGATCGTCAACAATTACAATTGATTTTTTCATGACTGTTTTTTTAAGATAATATTAAGGTGGGTTCCTGCATTTTCCTGGCTTTCCATGCGAAAGCGAGCTCCTATGATTTCGGCTCTGTTTTTCATGTTGGTAAGGCCTATTCCGTTGGACTTGATCTGGGAAGTGTCAAACCCGGTTCCATCATCACGAATATCAAGTTCCCAAAGAATGTCTTCAGAAGTATTCAGGCTGATGAAAATATTTTTACAGCCTGAGTGTTTTATACTATTCTGAATAAACTCCTGAGTGATTCTGAGCAGAACATTTTTATGAACAAAACCTAAATCCAGCTGTTTAAAATTGTGCTCAAAGCTTACTTTACACCTTTTAAAAGAATTAGTGTTATCTACTTCTTCCTGTATTAAAGTTACAATTTCCTTTTGGTTGATATTGTCATCGGTTAATGTTTTTGACAAGCTTCGAAGATCTTGCAGAGACTGGTTGATGATCTGAGAAACCTGATCAATTCTCTCATTGGCTTCCGGTGCCCTATTTTCATAAAGCATCTGCTGTACATAAAGGCTCACAAGAGTAAGTTTCTGACCAATGTTATCATGAAGTTCCCGGCCGATCTGCTGCATGGTAGCCTGCTGGATTTCCAGTTGGGTAGAAAGGATCTCTCTTTGATGAAGTTCATTTTTTCTTTCAATTTCATTAAGATGCTCCTTCTTGCGTTGTTTGTAACTTCTGATATAGATTAATACCGCCGTTACAAACATTACAAAAAGTACATTGAATAGAATAATGACAATTAAGAGCTCTGTTTTCCCCATATAAATGAACTTGCAAATAAAATATACATCACAATAACTGACATTAGAAAATAATTGAAATAAATATTCCAGATCTCCTTATAGTTTACCAGGAATGATAAAAATGCCATAAAAGGTAATGTTCCTATGTATGATAATGTAATTCCGAGATTAATATAAAACATTTTGTTTTTATTAAAATTGAGAATGTTGTGAGAATTAATTTGTTTATAATACTCCATTATTACCAATAGCATTAAGATAAGACATCCAAATGTATAGTTAAAAGCAAACACTATTTTACTTTTTGAAAAATATAATTCATTCGGAATAAATGATAGCAAATATAAAATAGATAATATCCAAAATAATTTAGTTCTACCTAGGGATTTCACAGCATATAACCAGTAAAAAAATATAAACTGGATCGGCATCAAAAGATAGTTATAGTATTGGGCTTTAGTAAAATGAATAAAACTTCCCCATTTACCATAGGCTTCCCCTAGGAAAATGAATACCAGATAGAACACAAAAAATTTCCAATGTTGTTCTTTTAAACGATTATAATGGAAAATTGCAATGGCCGCAGCAAGTCCTTCAGACCAAAGAATGCATTTTTGTGCAAATTCCTGGAATTCTGTCATATTGTGTATTAGGGATATTGATTATAATTAAAAAGATTCACCCGACGATGTATATGGTGGTATAAGTATTCCATTATTTTCTCCAAGACCAGAGTCATCACCAAGAGGCCCGCCACCGCCATTACCATTATCACCGCCATTGCCGGATGGAGTAAAATTACGTGAATTTAGTGCTAAATTTGAATTCTCTCCATTGGCCTGAAAAGGGTTAAAGTCAAAATCAATAAGCTCTCCTGCTTCACTGGCTTTTTTCAAGGTTGGGATCATTACTAAAGTATGCTTTCCGGCAAACTCAACAGGAACAGGGTGAGAGTCCATCATAGACCAGTTTTCCTGCTTAGGATAAGTTGCATAGTAAAATCTGATTCCTAGGTCTGCCTCTGAAGTTGTAGGATTTACTTTAGCGGCTTCTTCTTCGATTTTCGCAATAAAGTTTTTCAATTTTGGAAGGTCAAACCAAATAGAGTGGGCATCCTGAATTCCTAAAGCAGTGTTGATAGTGCTTAGGTGGTTTTGACGGTAATTGTCGATCAGAGCCTGGATAAGACTGTTTGACATGATTCCAGGTTCTAGTGGGTTGTTTGATTCTGTATTCATAGCTTATGGTTTACGGTAAAACTCAATTAATATGCAAATCTCGTAAAAAATATGCTAGAAAATGTATTCGTAAATAGGGAATTATACTGTTATTTTTACCGTGTTTTTACGGATTGTATGTAAAGGATAATAATTGAGAGAGAAAGCAAATACAGATTTACTCTATAAAAAAGCGGAGAAAGTATATTTCTCCGCCTGTTCTTTAAATACAAGGATATTTTCTCCAATCCATGCAGACATATCCCACTGTACAGCAAAGACCTGGAGGGCAGCTCCAGTCCTCACCACATTGTATAGTGGGTGGTTCAATTCCACCATCTATTTTCTTTAAATCTTGTCTTTTTAGCTTTTTCATAGTGATTTTGTTTTAGTTATTGATTTTTAGTGTAAATATAATATTATTTCACCATAATAGGATAAAATAAATAAAAAATAAGTGCTGCAGATTTCTCTACAGCACTTATTTACAAAAATAATATATGAAAAAAAACTATTTTATTGTTCAGTAGGTCTGAAAACCAAACCTGTTTCTACAAAATAATCCAGGGTGATTCTGTCTCCATCATTTACACTTCCTGCAAGAATCTCTTTAGAAAGTTTGTTTAACACTTCCTGCTGGATCACTCTTTTTAATGGTCTTGCTCCGAAGGCAGGATCGTAGCCTTTATTCATCAGATAATCTACGGCATCCTGAGTGAAGGTCATAATGATGTTTCGTTTGGATAACATCTCATTAAATCCTCTCAACTGAAACTGAACGATTTTTCCAATTTCTTTTTTTCTTAAAGGCTGGAAGAGTACAATTTCATCAATTCTGTTCAGGAATTCCGGACGTAAGGTTTGCTTCAAAAGATCAAAAACTTCGTCTTTAGTTTTATCTACAATTTCATCCTGATTTTCCTCAGTAAGATTTTCAAAATTTTCCTGAATCAAATGAGATCCTAGGTTAGAGGTCATAATGATGATGGAGTTTTTGAAATTAACAAGTCGTCCTTTATTATCAGTCAGACGTCCATCATCCAAAACCTGAAGTAAAGTATTGAAAACATCCGGGTGTGCTTTTTCAATCTCATCCAAAAGGACCACAGAATAAGGTCTTCTTCTTACCGCTTCAGTCAGCTGTCCGCCTTCATCATATCCTACATATCCCGGAGGCGCCCCTACCAATCTTGAAACACTGTGACGTTCCTGATATTCACTCATATCAATTCTGGTCATGTTGTTTTCGTCGTCGAATAAGAACTCAGCTAATGCCTTTGCCAATTCCGTTTTACCCACTCCGGTTGTTCCCAGGAATAGGAAAGAACCAATAGGCTTTTTGTCATCACTCAGACCTGCTCTGTTTCTTCTGATCGCATCAGCAACCGCTTGTATTGCTTCATCCTGTCCTACCACTCGGTGGTGTAGTTCAGATTCCAGATTAAGTAACTTCTCTCTTTCAGACTGCAGCAATTTGGTGACAGGAATACCTGTCCACTTAGCAATCACTTCCGAAATATTTTCTGCAGTAACCTCTTCTTTGATCAGCTCATTCTGATGATTCTGCATTTCAAGCTCCATCTTGGTGAGCTCTTCCTCTTTTTCACGAAGTTTTCCATACTGGATTTCCGCTACTTTTGCATAATCTCCTGCTCTGGAAGCTCTTTCCGCTTCATGTTTCAGAGACTCAATATCTTTTTTGATCTGGGTAAGATCTTCACTTTTCTGTTTTTCTTTCAGCCATTTGGCGTTGATCTCATTTCTCTGTTCTGAAATTTTTGCAATATCTTCCTTCAAATGATCAATTTTCGTCTGGTTGCCTTCTCTTGAAATGGCTGCCAGCTCAATTTCCAGCTGCATCAGTTTTCTGTCGAGAACATCCAGCTCCTCCGGTTTGGAATTGATTTCCATTCTCAGTTTTGCAGAAGCTTCATCAATAAGGTCAATGGCTTTATCCGGTAAAAAACGGTCTGAAATATATCTTTGAGACATTTCCACAGCCGCAATAATTGCCTCATCTTTGATTCTTACTTTGTGGTGAGCCTCATATTTATCTTTAATACCACGAAGGATCGAAATTGCAGATTCAGTATCCGGTTCTTCCACCATTACTTTCTGGAAACGTCTTTCCAACGCCTTATCTTTTTCAAAATATTTTTGATATTCGTTTAAAGTAGTGGCTCCAATGGCTCTCAGCTCACCTCTTGCCAAAGCAGGCTTTAAGATGTTGGCTGCATCCATAGCACCTTCACCACCACCGGCTCCTACCAGAGTATGGATCTCGTCAATGAAAAGAATAATCTGCCCATCAGCTTTGGTCACCTCATTGACTACAGATTTTAAACGCTCTTCAAATTCACCCTTATATTTAGCTCCGGCGATCAAAGCTCCCATATCCAAGGAGAATAAAGTTTTATCCATCAGATTTTCCGGAACATCACCGCTGATGATTCTGTGGGCAATTCCTTCAGCAATCGCCGTTTTACCGACACCTGGTTCTCCAATAAGGATGGGATTGTTTTTTGTTCTTCTGGAAAGGATCTGTAGAACCCTTCTGATTTCTTCATCACGCCCGATTACAGGATCCAGTTTTCCTTCTGCTGCTAATTCATTGAAGTTTTTAGCATATTTATTTAAAGACTGATAGGTTTCTTCAGAACTTGCAGAAGTTGCCTTACTTCCTTTTCTTAATTCTTTAATGGCACCTTCCAACAGATTTTTGGTTACGCCCATATCTTTAAGCATTTTGGACACTTCAGAACTGGTTTCCAGAAGCGATAACCATAAATGCTCAATCGTTACATATTCGTCACCCATTTTTTTAGCGATGTTGGGAGCATCCAGCAATACTTTGTTTGCCGATTGTGAAAGATAAATGTTTCCTCCTTGTACTTTAGGAAGTTTTTCTAAATTCTCACGGTTTCGCTCTCTTACTAAATTGGCATCTGCTTCAGATTTTTTTAATAAGAAAGGCGATATATTTTCATCTACCTGGAAGATTCCTTCAAGGAGATGTTGAGGTTCGATACTTTGATTGCCCAATTCCATAGCAACCTGTTGTGCTGCCTGGATGGCTTCCTGTGATTTTACAGTATATTGGTTTAAGTTCATATCTTTTATATTTTTGGTAATGGTTCGTATTAAGTTTAGCTTTTAAAAAACATCAAGAAACTAAATTTTCAGGCTCAGTTTCTTAATGCCATCAATTATTTAATCATTTATTCGATGACTATATCGCAAAAACTGTTCAATTATTAAATTTATAAAAAATATGGACAAATTTTCCGGATTTTGTATTTTTAACGGAAATTTAACTTGACAAAATTTCCGATTTCACAATTATCTCTTGGAAATCTATGAACAAATAGTCATATCATAAAGGGGAAAGTTGATGAGTAAATTTTAAAATGGTTGAATTTCTTTAATGTAAGTGTTAAAATTCAGCTTTTTATTTTAGAATAATTACTTTTGCATTTTACAGATGGAACTTAAAGAAAAACAGAGAAAAATTTTAGACGTAGCAGTAGAACTTTTCAAGGAGAAGGGCTATATGGGGAGCTCGGTAAGAGATCTGGCTACGAAACTTAATATCAAAGCAGCATCGCTGTATGCGCACATCCGTTCAAAGGAAGAAATTTTGGAATGGATTTGTTTTGGCATTGCCCAGGAATTTTTCGATGAACTTCAGCATGTAAAAAATACAGATATTGCTCCAAGAGAAAAACTGAATCTGTTATTGGATAAACACCTTTCAGTCGTTCTTAACAACCGTGATGTTACCCATATTTATTCCAATGAATGGAGACATCTGGAAGAAAGGCTTCCCGAATTTGTAGAATTAAGAAAAAATTATCAACAGGAAGTTGAAGAATTAATTTCTGAGATCTACAAAGCTGAAAACTGGGAGCTAAAATCACCATCATTTACCACAAGATTTATCCTTCATACTTTAAATAATTCCTATTTCTGGTTTAAAAGAAGCAGTGATTCCACCGATGAAATTACTGAGGAAATAAGAGAAAAGATCCTTTTTGGACTTATTGGAAATCAGGCGATATAGTCTCTCCCAAAGGGAAATCATTCATATCTTTTACATAGTATCTTCCGCAAGATAAAAGCCTCAGCGTTATTTTCCTTATTTAGAATCATTCAAAATATGACAAAAGTCATAAAAATTTTGCCAGCTTATAAAATCTTTTTAAATTTACACCTAACAAATGTTAGTTAGTTTTATGGATTTTTCAGTTGAATATCTGGAGCTGGGTCAGTTGAGACAGCTTCAATCCGACCGGTTGATCAGCTTGATCAGCTATTTGGGAGAGAAGTCGGAATTTTATAAAAAGAAATTTGATGAATTGCAAATGTCTCCACAGGAAATAAGGTCGATTGAAGATATCACGAAACTTCCAATCACTTACAAGCAGGATTTAAGAGATAACTATCCGTTCGGTTTATTTACAGTTCCTAAAGCTGAGCTTCAGCGAATTCACTGTTCAAGCGGAACTACAGGAAAACCAACTGTGGTAGGATACACCAAAGAAGATGTAGACCTTTTCAGTGAAGTAGTGGCGAGATCTTTAAATGCCGCAGGAGCAAAACCAGGAATGCAGTTACACAATGCTTATGGTTACGGGATTTTCACTGGAGGCTTAGGACTTCATTATGGGGCAGAAACTTTAGGGATGAGTGTTCTTCCTATTTCAGGAGGAATGACGGCAAGACAGGTAGATCTGATTATAGATTTCAAACCGGAAGTGATCTGTTGTTCACCGTCATACGCTTTGACCATTGCTGATGAATTTGCCAAAAGAGGAATTTCAGCAGATGAAATAAGTCTTCAATATGCAGTGTTAGGATCAGAACCATGGACAGAGATTATCAGAGGCCACATTGAAGAAAGATTAGGAGTTCACGCAACCAATATTTATGGATTGAGTGAAATTATCGGTCCCGGAGTTTCCATGGAGGATTTCGAAGAAAAAGGAGGTTCTTATATCTGGGAAGATCATTTTTACCCTGAAATTTTAGATCCGGTTACTAAACAGCCGGTGCCTTTTGGAGAAGAAGGAGTGTTGGTGATTACAACTTTAACGAAAAAAGCAATGCCGCTTTTACGGTATTGGACCAATGATATCACCAGTCTTTATTATGATGAGAATGCCAAAAGAACAATGGTGAAAATGAAACCTATCGTTGGCAGAGCAGACGATATGCTGATCGTGAGAGGTGTCAATGTATATCCAAGCCAGATTGAAGATGCATTCTCTTATGTAAAGGGAGTGGTTCCTAATTATTATTTAACGCCTGTTGAAAAAGAACATATGTGCATCGCCCTGGATATTGATGTTGAAATAGGTGATGAACTGGTGGAGGAACAAAAAATACAAGCAAATACCGATGATTATTTTAATTTTGTCGGGAACTTTGGAAAAAGCATAGAAAACGAAATAAAAAAACGGGTAGGGATCACTACGAAAGTGAAAATTCATGCCCAGGACAGTTTGCCGAAGTGCGAAGGTGGAAAAATTAATAGAATACTTAAAAAATAATGAATTCATTTTATAAACTTAAAACAGTTAAAGTTCAGAAAGATACTTCCGAAGCAGTAAGTGTAGCGGTAGAAGTCCCTGAAGAACTGAAAGATAAGTTCAGGTTCAAGCAAGGGCAGTATCTGAATTTCCGAATGATGATCAACGGAAATGAGGAAAGACGTTCTTACTCTATCTGTAATGCTCCAAGTGAAAAGAGCAATACGCTGGAAGTATTGGTAAAGCTGCTTGAAGGCGGGAAAGTATCAGGCTATTTCAATGAGCATCTTCATATGGATGAGATCCTGGAAGTGATGCCTCCGATGGGTGGTTTCAATACTTCTTATCACCCGACCAATGTAAAAACATATGTGGGATTGGCAGCAGGAAGCGGAATTACTCCTGTTCTATCCAATATTAAAGAAAGCCTTTATCAGGAACCTAACAGTAATGCTTACCTGTTCTATAGCAACAGAAGCATGAATCATATTTTAAGAAAATCTGAAATTGATAAGCTGGTAGAGCATTTCAATGGCAGGTTGAAAGTAGTTTATTTGGTAAGCCGTGAGAAACACGAAGATCCTATTTTTGAAGGAAGAATTTCTGCTGAAAAACTAGAGCAGTTATTTGAAAGATACATCGATATTGATGTAAAAGAAGCCACTTATTTCATCTGTGGACCTTCAGAAATGATCAAAGGGATCGCTGATTATCTGAAAAAAGATAAAAAAGTTCCTGCTATTCAGGTGTTATTTGAATATTTTACCGCTCCGGATGAAGAAAATACGGAGGAAATGAGCGATGAATTCAAGGCGATTGCCAATATTGAAAGTATGGTAACGGTAATCATTGATGATGATGAATATTCGTTCCACCTTAATTCTAAAAAAGAAAGTATCTTAGATAAAGCATTGAAAGACCAGCTTCCAGTTCCTTTCGCATGTAAAGGAGGGGTGTGCTGTACGTGTAAAGCTCAGGTTTTGGAAGGAGAAGTTTTCATGGAGAAAAACTATGCGCTTACCGAAGACGAAGTGGCCAGAGGCTTTGTCCTTACCTGCCAATGTCACCCGACAACCAATGTGGTGATGCTTAATTATGATGTTTAATTCAATTTGAAAATGTGCTAATTTGGAAATTTGAAAATGGGTAATAGCTTATTCTCAGTTTCTCTAAATAATTTTCAAATTACCTAATTCTCAAATTCTCAAACTAAAAGATTATGGACTTAGAAAAATTTGTACAATACGTACATGACGAAAATAAAGTAGAACCAAAAGATGTAATGCCTGATGACTACAGGAAATTATTGGTTCGTCAGATTTCACAGCACGCTCATTCCGAGATTGTAGGAATGTTGCCGGAAGCCAACTGGATTTCCAGAGCGCCTTCATTAAGAAGAAAAATGGCTCTTCTGGCTAAAGTTCAGGATGAGGCAGGCCACGGGCTATACCTTTATTCAGCAACTGAAACGTTAGGAAACGGAACTATCAGAGCTGACAGAGACGCTACTTATGACGATATGTTAGAAGGAAAAGCTAAATATTCGAGTATTTTCAACTATCCAACATTAAGCTGGGCCGATATCGGTGCAATCGGTTGGTTGGTAGATGGTGCAGCGATTATGAACCAGGTAATGCTGATGGGGAATTCTTATGGTCCTTATTCAAGAGCAATGGTGAAAATCTGTAAAGAAGAATCTTTCCACCAAAGACAAGGCTATGAGATTCTGATGGCACTTTGCCGTGGTACAAAACAACAGAAAGAAATGGCTCAGGCTTCGTTAAACCGCTTCTGGTGGCCAGCCTTGATGATGTTTGGTCCAAATGATGACAGCTCGCCAAACTCTAAGATTTCTATGAATTACAGAGTGAAAAGAGAAAGTAATGATAACCTTCGTCAAAGATTTATTGATGTTACCGTTTCTCAAGCTGAATTCTTAGGATTAACGATTCCAGATAAGGATTTAAAATGGAATGAGGAAAGGCAACATTACGATTTCGGAGAACTTCCTTGGGGAGAATTCATGGAAATCTTAAAAGGAAACGGACCTTGCAATAAAAAGCGTATCGAAACCAAAAGAAAAGCGCAAAGAGAAAATTCTTGGGTAAAAGAAGCAGCGGCAGCTTTTGCAGAGAAGCAACAAAAAGAAGTAATATAATTTAATATATCAATTTGAAAATGTGCTAATTTGAAAATGTAACTGCTGCAGATTCATTTTCAAATTACCTAATTCTCAAATTTTCAAATTCTCAAATTAAAATATGGCAAATTTAGATATGTGGGAAGTGTTTATTCAAACTAAACCGGGATTATCTCACAAACACGTTGGAATTGTACAGGCACCAACAGCAGAAATGGCTTTGCAGAATGCAAGAGACGTTTATACCAGAAGAAAAGAAGGAACTTCTGTTTGGGTAGTTCCAAGTAAATATATTGTGACTTCGGAAGGAATGGACAAAGAAGCTTTTTTCGATCCGGCTGATGACAAACTATACCGTCACCCTACTTTCTACGATATTCCAAACGACGTAAAAAATATGTAATAAAGAATAGACTTGGAGATAATAGACCAAAAGATAATAGATAAAGCATTGAAGTCTATTTTCTATCTGTCTATCATCTATTTGTCTTAAAATGTATTAAACAATGAACCCATTATATAATTATTTATTAAAACTAGCAGACGACAGTTTCATTATGGGACAGCGTTTATCTGCATGGTGTGGTGAAGGTCCTTACTTAGAGGAAGATATTGCATTGACAAACATTGCATTAGATGAGCTAGGTCAGGCTAATAACTTTTATGTTTATGCTTCAAGAGTAATAGACAATGGTAAAAGCGAAGATGATTTAGCCTTTTTAAGATATGAGCACGAATATGTAAATGCACACTGGACTGAGCTTCCGAATGAAGATTATGCCCACACCATTCTTAAAGTATATGTGTTGTCTGTATATCAGAAACTGATGTACGAAGCATTATCAAGCTCTGCTGATGAAGAACTTTCGGCGATTGCTCAAAAATCTTTGAAAGAAGTGAGGTATCACTATACTCACTCTGCTTCATGGATGAAGATTTTTGCTCAGGGAACAGAAGAAAGCCGTGAGCGTTTGACGAAAGCTATTGAAAATATCTGGGAATATACAAAAGGACTTTTTGCCAAAACAGAAGGTGAAGATGATCTTATTGCTTTGAATATCGTTCCAAATGCAGATGCTCTTTACGAAGAATTCATTGCCATTACAAAGAAAGATTTTGTAGATTTCGGGTTGGAATATCCTGAAAACCCTTTCATGCAGCCAAAATCAAGAACAGGATATCATACAGAGTATTTCGGGTTTATCCTTTGTGAACTTCAGTATATGCAGAGAGCGTATCCGGGGTGTACTTGGTAATAGGTCATGAAAAAGATGCTTCTGGGAATACTTGCTTTTTTTCTTATAGTATATGTGATGCTATGCGTAGGAATCTATTTCTATCAGGAGAAAATTATTTTTTATCCTGAAAAGTTGCCGGAAAATTATAAGTTTAATTTTAATGGTGATTTTGAAGAAATACCGATCAGAACACATGATGATAAGCATTTGAGTTCAGTTTTGTTTAAAACTCAAAATCCCAAAGGAGTTATCTTTTATCTTCACGGAAATTCCGGTTCAATAAAAAGCTGGGGAGAAGTAGCTCAATTATATCGCAGTATGGATTATGATACATTGATACTCGATTACCGGGGTTATGGGAAAAGTGAAGATAAAATTAATAGTAAAGATCAGTTTTTTTCGGACGTTGAGATTGCTTACAAAGAGCTTTTGAAAAGATATCCGGAAAATAAAATTATTATTTTAGGATATTCTATAGGGTCAGGGTTAGCCGCAAAAGTAGCATCAATGCACAATGCTAGATTGTTGATTTTACAGGCACCTTATTACAGTATAGAAGATGAAATGAGTAAGAAATTCTCATTTCTTCCCAAATTTTTGCTGAAATATAATTTTGAAACTGGTGAATATTTAAAAACCGTTACGTCACCAGTAGTTATTTTTCATGGTGATAAAGATGAGGTTATTAACTATAAAGCATCTTTACAACTTAAAAATAACTTTAAAAAAGATGATAGTCTGATTGTATTAAAAGATGAGTATCACAACGGAATAACAGATAATTTGGATTATCAGAACGCAATGAAAACAATTCTTGATTCTGATAAAAAATAAAATATGAATCAGCTTTTAGATTTATTAAAAACCATTCCCGATCCGGAAATTCCGGTCATTGATATCGTGGAACTGGGAATTGTAAGAGAGGCACAGGTCACAGGTGAGAATACTTGTGAAGTGACTATTACGCCTACCTATTCTGCATGTCCTGCTATGTTTACCATCGAAGAGGACATTATCAAAATGATGAAAGAAAACGGATGGGATGCTAAAGTAGTTACGAAAATGTTTCCAATCTGGACGACAGATTGGATAACGGATGAAGCGAGAGAAAAACTCCGTGTTTATGGAATCACACCTCCCGAAAAAGGAGCAGACGAACATCACATTGGGAAACCGAAAAAATGTCCACGTTGCGGTTCCGAGCACACCAAGCAGATCAGCAGATTTGGGTCTACTTTGTGTAAGGCTTCTTATCAATGTTTAGACTGCCTGGAGCCATTTGATTATTTTAAATGTCATTGATGAGTTATTCATCAATCAGCAACAAACTTTACGGCTATGCAAAGCATAACGAAGGAATTGCTAGATTGTTAAATTATTAGACGGTTACATTAATTTATATTGTTAAATTAGTGCGTTGTTAAATAATAAATTAATAAAAACTATGTATACACAACTCGATATCGAAACGCATTTTGACGGGAAGCTTAAAATCGCATATCTTAATCAACCGGAAACAATGAACGCTCTTACAAAGCCGGCTTTATCAGATCTTAGAGATTTTGTTAAAGAATGCAGCGAAGACGAAACAGTAAGATGTGTTGCCATTTCTGGAAGAGGAAGAGCGTTTTGCTCAGGTCAGAATCTGGATGAAGCATTTGTGGCGGGCAAAGAACACCACGATCATGATATTATCAGAAAAATTGTGGTAGATTATTATAACCCTTTAGTGTTGGAAGTTACCCGTTGCAAAAAGCCGGTTATTGCTTTAGTAAACGGTCCTGCAGTAGGAGCGGGAGCGATGTTGGCTTTAATCTCCGACTTCGTTTTAGCAAATGAGAAAGCATATTTTGCTCAGGCATTTTCAAATATCGGTTTGATTCCTGATACAGGAGGAACTTACTTCTTACCGAAGCTTTTAGGTAGACAATTGGCCAATTATTTAGCATTCACAGGTAAAAAGTTATCTGCAGAAGAATCTAAAACTCATGGCCTTGTTGCTGAAGTTTTCACTGAAGAAGAGTTCGTTCCAAAATCTATGGAAATTCTTGAAAGAATGGCAAACATGCCGACAGCAGCACTTAAACTTACGAAAAAGGCTTTTGCCAGTTCTTATACCAACACATTGAAAGAACAGCTTGAGCTGGAAGGAGATCTTCAGCAGGAAGCTGCAGGAACAGAAGACTTCTTTGAAGGAGTAAATGCCTTTTTACAGAAAAGAAAACCTAATTATAAAGGAAAATAATTAATTTGAAATGAGTTAATTTGAGAATTTGAAAATGAGAAATGACAAAGAAAATATTATTGTAAATAAGACTTTTGATTTTGCACTACATATTATTGAATTTTCAGAAGATTTATACGAGGCTAAAAAATTTCCTTTGGCAAATCAAATTTTTAAATCAGGAACTTCGATTGGAGCAAATGTTAGAGAAGCTCAAAATGCAGAGAGTAAGGCAGATTTTATTCATAAATTAAAAATTGCAGCTAAAGAAGCTGATGAAACAGAATATTGGCTTTTGCTATGCTTAAAGTCTCCATATTTGAAATCTCCAAACGAAAAATTAATATCTGATTTAAAAGAAATTCTATTAATTCTGTCTAAAATTATTTCAAGCTCAAAATTAAAATAATTTTCAAATTAACTCATTTTCAAATTTTCAAATTTAAAATATGAATGTAGGAATTATCGGTGCCGGAACGATGGGAATCGGCATTGCACAAGTAGCCGCAACGAACGGATGCAAAGTTTGGGTGTATGACGCCAACGCAAAGCAAGTAGAAACGGCAACCGTAGGTTTGGAAAAAACATTAACCAAATTGGTTGATAAACAAAAAATTTCATCTGAGAAAATGGTTGAAATTTTAGCTAATATTTCCATTGCTACAGAATTGAAAGACTTCAAAGATTGTGAATTGGTCATTGAAGCAATTATTGAAAACAAAGACATCAAAACCAAAGTGTTTACAGAACTTGAAACGTATGTTTCAGAAAGCTGTGTCATCAGTTCCAATACCTCATCTATTTCTATCACCTCTCTGGGTGCAGAACTAAAGAAACCGGAGCGTTTCATCGGAATTCACTTTTTCAATCCGGCTCCATTAATGCCTTTAGTGGAAGTTATTCCATCCTTACTAACAGAAAATACATTAGCAGAAAAAATATACAACCTCATGAAAGAATGGGGAAAAATGCCTGTTATTGCCAAAGATATCCCTGGATTTATTGTCAACAGAATTGCCAGACCTTATTATGGGGAAGGCTTAAGAATTGCTGAAGAAAACATCGCAACACCAGAACAGGTAGATGATGCCATGAAAACCCTTGGGAACTTCAAAATGGGACCTTTCGAATTGATGGATCTTATCGGAGTAGATGTAAACTTTGCCGTAACAACAACCGTTTACAAAGATTATTTCTACGATCCGAAATACAAGCCGTCTTTATTACAGCAAAGAATGTCTGAAGCAAAACTTCACGGCAGAAAAACAGGAAAAGGTTTCTATGATTACAACGAAGGAGCAGAAAAACCTGTTGCTCAGAAAGACGAAGCTTTATACCAGCAGATCTTTTTAAGAATCATTTCCATGCTGATCAATGAAGCCGTTGAAGCCAAAAGATTAGGAGTTGCAAATGATGAAGATCTGGAACTGGCCATGCAGAAAGGTGTCAACTATCCGAAAGGATTATTAAGCTGGGGGAAAGAAATCGGGTATGCAAAAATCTCCGAAACCCTTCAGAGCCTTTACGAAGAATATCAGGAAGAAAGATACAGACAAAGTCCCTTACTTCGTAAAATGAATTAGATAATTTGAAAATGTGCCAATTTGAAAATTGATTATAATAGGTTTTCATTTTCAAATTCTCAAATTTATTTAATTTTCAAATTAATATTATGGATATAGAAGAATTCAGAGCAGAGCTGGAGACCAGACTTTTAATTGAAAAACAGTATTTAACACAGGAAGCTTCCTCTGTAAATAGTGAAGAAAGGCTAGAGCTATTAGGAAAGTTTAATGAAAAATATAAAGAGTTGATCAAAAGATTAGCCAACGAAAACGGAATTGAGTTAAACGAATCATATCCCTCTGAAAATTCATCAGACCTAGAAAATCTTTCATACGAACAAATCATTCTGGGTAAGACCATGAGTGTTTATGACAGGTTATCCGATGAACTCTATGAAGAAATAACAAACATATAATAGAAATGAATCCAAGACAAGTAGCAGATTATATGTTCAATCAGGATTATTTTTCCCAGTGGATGAATATCAAGATGATTGAAGTAAAAGAAAATTACTGTTTAATAGAAATGCCGATTAAGAAGGATATGATTAATGGGCTTAAAACAGTTCATGGCGGAGTCACGTTCGCTTTTGCTGATTCTGCGCTGGCATTTTCTTCCAACAATACCGGAGATGCCGCTGTAGCATTGAACTGTATCATCAATTTTACCAAAGCAGGAAAAGAAGGCGATGTTTTCAGAGCAGAAAGTATTTTGGTGAATAACACGAGAAAAACAGCTGTTTATGACATTCAGATTACCAATCAAAATCAGGAGCTGATTGCAAAATTTGTAGGGACAGTTTACAAAATCGGGAAAAAAGTAACAGAATTATAAAGAATTTGAAAATGAGGTGATTTTAAAATTATTGCACTCCATTAATTCTTTACTTACCTGAAATTTTCAAATTCTCAAATTGACTCATTTTCAAATTAAAATTATGAACAACGTATACATCATAGACTATGTCAGAACTCCCATCTCAAAACTACAGGGAGGATTATCAGAAGTAAGAGCCGACGATCTGGCTGCTATTGTTATTAAAGAAGTCGTAGCAAGAAACCCTGAAGTTCCTGTGGAAGAAATTGAAGACGTTATTTTCGGATGTGCCAATCAGGCGGGAGAAGATAACAGAAACGTTGCAAGAATGGGACTTTTACTGGCAGGTCTTCCTTACAAAATTGGAGGGGAAACCGTTAACAGGCTATGTGCTTCAGGAATGTCTGCTGTAGCGAATGCATTCCGTTCTATTGCTGCCGGAGAAGGAGAAATTTATATTGCAGGAGGGGTAGAGCATATGACGCGTTCTCCTTATGTGATGTCAAAGCCAAGTGCTGCTTTCGGAAGAGACAGCCAGATGTTTGATACTACTTTCGGATGGCGTTTCATCAACCCTAAAATGAAAGAATTATATGGGGTTGACGGAATGGGAGAAACTGCAGAAAATTTGGCAGACATGCATCAGATCAACAGAGAAGATCAGGATAAATTTGCCCTTTGGTCTCAGCAAAAAGCGACGAAGGCACAGGAAAGCGGTAGACTGGCAGAAGAAATTGTAAAAGTTGAAATTCCTCAGAGAAAAGGCGATCCAATCGTTTTTGAAAAAGATGAATTCATTAAACCTTCTTCTTCTATAGAAGGGTTGGCAAAACTTCGTCCGGCTTTCAGAAAAGAAGGAACGGTAACTGCTGGAAACGCTTCAGGAATGAATGACGGAGCTGCTGCCTTGATTTTAGCAAGTGAAGAAGCTGTTAAAAAATATGGTTTAAAACCAAAAGCCAGAATTTTAGGATCTTCCGTAGCAGGAGTAGAGCCAAGAATTATGGGGATAGGACCAGTAGAAGCTGCTCAAAAGCTATTGAAAAGATTAAATCTTTCTCTTGAAGACATGGACATCATTGAACTCAACGAAGCATTTGCAGCACAGGCGCTTGCGGTAACAAGAAGCTTAGGATTGAAAGATGATGATGCAAGAATAAACCCGAACGGAGGAGCTATTGCCATCGGTCATCCACTGGGTGTTTCCGGAGCAAGAATTGTAGGTTCTGCAGCAATGGAACTTCAAAAACAAGATAAAAAATATGCATTGTGTGCCCTATGTATAGGTGTAGGACAAGGATATGCAATGGTTATCGAAAAAGTATAATTAATTTGAAAGTGAGTTAATTTGAGAATGTTTAAAGACATTATTAATTTTCAAATTATCCCATTCTCAGATTTTCAAATTAAAAAATATGAACATCTACTCATACCACGGAATTCGTCCCATTATAAAACGATCTGCTTACATTCATCCGCAGGCAGTCATTATCGGGAACGTAGAAATAGGTGAAGAAGTCTATATTGGTCCCAATGCAGTCATTCGTGGTGACTGGGGAAAAATTATCATTAAAGACGGAGCCAATGTACAGGAAAACTGTACCCTTCATGTTTTCCCGAATATAGAAACCATATTGGAAGAATCCGCACATATCGGACATGGAGCCATCATTCATTCCGGACACATTGGGAAAAACTGCTTAATCGGTATGAACGCTGTGGTAATGGACAAAGCCTATATTGGTGACGAAAGTATCGTCGGAGCATTGGCTTTTGTACCTGCCAATTTCAGATGTGAGCCAAGAAAACTGATCGTTGGAAGCCCTGCAAAAGTGATCCGTGATGTATCTGACGAAATGATTCACTGGAAAACAGAAGGAACAAAATTATATCAGGAGCTGGCAAGAGAAGGAAAAGAAGCCATTCTGCCATGTGAACCTTTTACAGAATATGTTCAGCAGATTCCAACGAAAATTGTGGATTACAGCATTTGGGATGATATAAAATAAAGACTATTACAATTAAATATGATTAAAAAAATTGCACTTGCATGCAGCATAATGTTTGCGGTAGGGAGTACGCTGTCAGCACAGACTGTTACTACAAAACCGCTTACAATAGGAGAAGTGAGGACGATTAAGTCCAAAACCTTAAATGAAGACAGAACGTTGAATATTTATCTTCCACAAGGATTTGATAAAACAAAATCATATCCGGTGATCTATTTATTGGATGGAAGTATGAATGAAGATTTTATTCACGTGACAGGACTAGTACAATTCTTTAATCAGATGTATTCCATGCCTGAAGCCATTGTGGTGGGAGTTGCTAATGTAGACAGAAAAAGAGACTTTACTTTTCATACGGATTTAAAAGACTTACAGAAAGACTATCCTACAACGGGACATTCTGATAAGTTCATTGCATTTCTTGAAAAAGAACTAAAACCTTATGTGGAAAGTCAGTTTAAAACAACCGATAAATACCTTTTTGGTCAATCTTTGGGAGGCCTTTTGGCAACAGAAATCCTTTTGAAAAAACCGGAAATGTTCAATAACTATTTTATCATCAGTCCAAGTTTATGGTGGGATGATGAAAGTCTTCTTAAACAGGCAGGAACATTACTTTCAAAATCTCCGGATACTAAAAAGTTCGTCTATGTTTCTGTAGGAAAAGGAGAACATCCGGTGATGATAAAAGATGCAGAGAATTTCTATGATGTTTTGAAAAAAGCAGGAAAGAAAAACTGGACATTAGAATATAAAATGATGGAAACAGACAACCATGCAACCATTCTTCACAGAAGTTTATATGAAGGATTGGTGAAAATGTTTCCTTATCAGGAACCGAAATAATTTTATCTGAAAGAATGATTGTATACTCAAACCTTATAGGTTTTTAAAACCTATAAGGTTTAGATAAGCTTATTAAAAAGAATAATCTAAGCAAAAAGTAAAAAACTATATGGAAAAGTTAAAAAACTATATCTACGGACAATGGGTAGAAGGTACCGGAAGCGGAGTTCCCTTGTACAATGCCGTTACAGGAGAGCAGGTGGCTGTTTCCGATACAGAAGGGCTTAATTTTGAACAGGCTCTTGACTATGGAAGAACAGTGGGATATAAAAACCTTTCTTCAATGACTTTCTACGACCGTGGAGAAATGTTGAAAAAAGTAGCGCTTTACCTGCTGGAAAGAAAGAAGAAATATTACGACTTATCATATAAAACAGGAGCTACCCATGTTGATTCATGGGTGGATATCGAAGGAGGTTTCGGAACGTTCTTTACCTATTCAGGATTAGCAAAAAGAATGCTGCCTAACACTTCATTTTGGGTAGATGGAGATACTCAGAAAATTTCTGCTAACGGAACTTTCTTAGGAACTCATATTTTAACGCCGAGTGAAGGAGTTTCTGTACAGATCAATGCTTACAACTTTCCGGTTTGGGGAATGTTAGAGAAGTTATCTACATCATTATTGGCAGGAGTACCTTCCATTGTGAAGCCTTCACCTTTCGGATCTTATCTTACGAATGCTGTATTCCAGGATATGATTGAAAGTGGAGTGTTGCCTGAAGGTGCCGTTCAGTTAGTGTGCGGTGAACCAGGAAATATTCTGGATTATATACAAGACGGAGACTCTGTGTTGTTTACCGGTTCAGCCCATACAGGAAGAAAATTGAAATCAATGCCTTCTATCGCTGGAAATGCAGTACGTTTCAATATGGAAGCAGATTCATTGAACTGTTCTATCCTTGGATTGGAAGCAAAACCGGGAACTCCAGAATTTGACCTATTCATCAAAGAAGTTCGTAACGAAATGACGACGAAAGCGGGACAGAAATGTACGGCGATCAGAAGAATTATCGTTCCTGAGCACTTAATCGGTGATGTTCAGAATGCTTTGTCTAAAGCTTTGGATCAAACAAAAATCGGAAACCCATTAAGCAGAGAAACCAAAATGGGATCTTTGGTGGGAAGACAGCAGTATGAAGAAGTTCTTAGAAAAGTAGACCTATTAAAATCAGAAACAGAACTTGTCTATGACGGAAAACACGAGCTTGTAGATGCCGACTATGAAAACGGTGCATTTATGAGTCCGAAATTATTCCTGAACGATAAGCCTTTCGAAAAAAATATCTCTCACGATGTAGAAGCCTTTGGTCCGGTATCTACCTTGATGCCATATAAAGATGCTGAAGAAGCTGCTGCATTGGCAAAAAGAGGAAAAGGAAGTTTAGTAGGATCTATCGTTTCTCATGACGAGAACTTTATCGCCGAAACTTCATGGAAAATGGCTTCCCAGCACGGAAGAATCTTTGTTTTGAACAGAGATAACGCCAAAGAAAGTACAGGTCACGGTTCTCCACTTCCTACATTGATGCACGGAGGTCCTGGTAGAGCAGGTGGTGGAGAGGAAATGGGCGGATTGAGCGGTCTTCATTTCTTCCTGCAGAAAACAGCTATTCAGGGTTCACCGGATGTATTGAAAGCAATTACTAAAATTTATCAACAAGGAGCAGAGAAAAAATTCTCAGACAAACATCCTTTCCAGAAATATTTTGAGGAAGTAGAAGTCGGAGACTCTTTAGAAACTGCAGGAAGAACCGTAACTGATGCAGATATCGTAAACTTCTCCAATGTTTCATGGGATCATTTCTATGCCCATACTGATGCAACAAGTCTATCGGGGACAATCTTCGATAAAACGGTAGCCCATGGATATTTCATCCTTTCGGCTGCGGCAGGATTATTTGTTTCCGGTAAGAAAGGACCTGTCATTGCTAATTACGGATTGGAAGAATGTAGTTTCTTCAAGCCAGTATACGCTGGAGATACCATTACGGTTTATTTGACAGCAAAAGAAAAGATCAACAGAGGAGTAAAAGGAAGAAACATTCCTTCCGGTGTTGTAAAATGGTTGGTTGAAGTGGTAAACCAAAGAGATGAGGTAGTTTGCGTAGCAACAATTTTGACATTGGTGGCAAAACAATCCCCTTTCATCGATCTGAATGTAAAAAATATTCAAAAAAGTTTGAACGGTTTGACGGAAAATACTCCTCCAATTTGGGGTAAAATGTCTCCGCAGCAAATGATTGAACACCTGGAGAAAGCGGTCTTGGTAAGCTTTGGAGAACCCGAAGCAGAAAAATGTTTCACTCCTGAAGAAAATCTTGAAAAATGGCAGGATTCCCTGTATAATCACAGAGCAATGCCAAAAGAATTTACAGCTCCATTCCTTCCTCAGGATGGTTCACTTCCTGAACTTACCCACAAAAACCTGGAAGCAGCAAAACTATCATTCATGGATAACCTGAAGAAATTTGTGATCTATTACAAAGAAAATCCACAGGCAGAACATATGAATTATGTTTTCGGAAAACTGAATAAAGAAATGTGGGAACTGATGCACAAAAAACATTTTACGCACCACTTCCAACAGTTTGGATTGATTTAATTCAGAATAAAATATAAATTTATAATCCCTTTCGGTTTAAGCTGAAAGGGATTTTTTTTATGGATGATTCCCCTTGTCAAGGTTTAAAACCTTGACAAGAGGAATTAATGATTCAGAATTATTTTATATTTTCAAAGTCTAAAAACACAAAATAAGATGACAGATATTAGAACTACTCCAATTGAGGCAGATCGTTTTTACCATATTTACAACCGTGGTATTAACGGAGAAGCAATTTTCAAATCAGATGGAAACTATAGGTTCTTTCTCAATAAAGTCTCGGAATTTCTTATTCCTGTCTGTGATGTATATGCATATTGTCTCATGTCTAATCATTTTCATCTTTTGGTTAAGATAAAGTCTGATGTTGAACTGAGTAACTTTGTCGAAAGTCAAAATTTTGAAGATACTATAAAAGCTGGCCTTCATTCTCCTCAGAATATTTTCTCAAAACAGTTTGCCCGGATCTTCAATTCTTATTCCCAGGCTTTTAATAAAGAGAATAAAAGGCATGGCGCTCTTATTGAATCTCCATTTAAAAGAAAATTGATTACATCGGATGAATATTTAATTAGTGTCATAATTTATATTCATCAAAATCCGCAAAATCATTCTGTTGTTCAATTTCCAAAATATAGTTTTTCTTCCTACCAATCTATTTTGAGTCAATCAAAAACATTATTGAGAAGGGATAAGGTTATTGAATTATTTGATAATAGAGAAAATTTTGTATTGTCACATCAAAAAGTAATTGATTTTGATAGCGAATTTTAATTTGAAAGTCCAACTCATCCTTGTCAAGGTTTTAAACCTTGACAAGGATCAAAGTATGATTAAAAATGATTAACTTTAATAGGCGAAATCCGAAAAGCATATAGAGTAGGAGAGAACTTCAAAACTGATTACTATGAAAAACTTAAAAAAACTTTCAAGACACGAGTTGAGATCTCTTAAAGGTGCCGGGCCAAACTGGTCTGTGCCCTTAATCCTTGTCCTCCCGGAAGCTGTTGTCTTCCTGGAAGATGGCCAGACATTGCCAGAGCATGTTATATATGTGCAGATTCTTAGTCCTTTTAATTCATTTAAACATTTAAAACAATACATAAAGCAGCAGTTCTTCGGAGTTTGTTGCTTTATTTTTATAATATTTTGTTAAAAATTCTGACATATTTGACGCCTTTACATTTATTCATTACTTTCAAACCTGAAATCAATTCAAAAAAATAATACGATGAACGAAAACTGGATGCAAAAATGGGAAGAAGCAAAAAATATTTTGGTTTGCCCTACAGATCTGGAAACCTATTTTACTTCTGATGAAATTCTGGGGCAGAAAATGGAGACGATGGAAATCGGAAATGTTTCTCTTCCTTCCGGAAAAGTGGTGGTAAGAGATCCGTTGGTTTCTCTAAACGCGAATCAATCACCTTACTTTATTCAGGCTCCGAAAGGTAATTTTCCTGTAACTATTGCTGTGGTAAAATCTGAAGATTGGGGTGACAGGTATGCTGTTGTAAAAGTAGAATTTACTAAAGAAAAGCCTGTTATTTACAGAGAAGCCTTAGTAGGAATTGAAGAATTAAATGACATAACCGAAGATGATTTTTTTGGTTTCGGAGTAGATGCAGGTTTAGGTTGTATTACTGATAAGGAAGTGCTTCCTTTTGTGGATAAATTTGTAGATGAAATAGAAGTCGACAATGTGTATGATGATTTTTTCGCCGAGCTTTTCTCACAAAGCTATAAAGATCATCCCGACAATCAGAGAGAAGCAGGAGACTGGATCAATTGGACGGTTCCCAATACCAATTATCAGATTCCAATGTTTGCAAGTGGTTTTGGTGATGGTAGCTATCCTGTTTACTTTGCTTATGATGGCAACGAAGAAATTTGTGGTTTATACATTCAATTTATTGATGTTGAATTGGCTCTAAGTGATGAAGATGAGGACGAGGAAGAAGACGATGATCAACCTGAAAATTTCGTTTTTCTTAAAAACTAAATATGAATAAAACTTTTGCTGATAAAGTGGTTCAGTTCAATAAAAATCTGGAATATTTGGGAGATCTTCCTGAAGGTTTTCAGGTATTGAATCCGTATTTGGATCATCCGGAAACGATGGAAGTCATGCAAAAGTTTTATCATAAATACTATAATGATTCTGCTCAAAGAAAATTTATGATCGGAATCAATCCCAGCCGTCACGGAGCAGGCGTTACAGGTGTTCCGTTTACTGATACAAAAAGGCTGGAAAGTATTTGCGGAATAACAATGGAATCTGCCCATACTCATGAAGTCTCCTCTGTTTTCATGTATGATATGATCGAAGAATATGGAGGTGCAGATCTTTTCTACAAAGACATTTACATCAACTCTCCATTTCCGCTGGCTATTGTAAGAAAAGCAAAAAATGGATGGCTTAATGCCAACTATTATGATGATAAAAAACTGTTCGAAGCAGTCAAAGATTTTATGATTGATTCTCTGAAGAAGCATATCAGTCTTAACCTGGATACCTCAGAGGTTTTCATTCTTGGTAAAAAGAACGCCGAATTTATATCAAAATTGAATAAAGAAGCAAAACTTTTTGATACCATGACCGTCCTGGAGCATCCCAGATATATCCAGCAATACAAATCAAAAGAGAAACAGCTTTATATAGACAAATACATTTTAGCATTGAAAAAATAAATCCCTTAATAATACAATTAAGGGATTTGCCATTTATGAATTAGAATCTTTATGGGAATGTGGAACTTATGTAAAATTTCCTGATATTAGTTTTTAATGACCTTGGTAGATTCACTAGCTGTTTTGATAATGTAAACTCCTTTTGGAAGCTCTGAAATATTAATTTCGTTATTTCCTTTCTGGGTTTGTACCGTTTTCAGCATTTTACCATCCATACTGTATATTTTAGCTTCACTGGCTTTTTCAGTATTGATAGAAAGAGGTCCATTGGTTGGATTAGGATAAACAGTCATGTTTTTCTGTGTGCTTTTAGCTTCTGAAGTACCCAATACAATGTTACTGTCTTTTACCCAGGTGAAGGCATCTACGCCAAGATAATAATAATTACCTCCAAGAGTTAGTTGAAGCTCATCGATAACTATGTTCGAATAATTTTGCCCGTTTAGATTAGTCATATCAATCAGGGTATATCCGTTGGTAGTACCTATGGTGGTTGCAAAACCAGTCGTTTTGGTTTGCGTAAATTTTGTGATCCCACTTAGTTTTCCTGTTACAGTTAATGTCCCTGTTACAGCTGGATTTGAAAACTGATTGGCGACATATACCCAGAATCTATTTATCTTGTATAAATTAGAAGTGGTTTTTATACTGAAAGAAGGTGTTGCGGGCCCTACATTAGATGTATTATCGATATACCTGTTATCATTAGCAGTGCCACCCCATCCTGTTCCAGGAAAAAGTCCTATGTTGAAAGTAGAAGAATGGGAGATGATATTAAAGATAACTCCATTATCTGTAAAGCTTGTGCTTCCTGAAGATTCTGTTTCGAAAGTCTCTGTACTGGTCTGCCCGAAGGAAAGAGTTGAAATGAGCAGACTACACATTAGAAAAAAAGTAGTGCTTTTCATGATTTCTGTTTTAAATGTTAGGTTATTATATAAGTATTAACTGCGTGGAGGATATATACCTTCAATACAGATAATATAGTTTAGTCCAAGATATGGAGGCATATTATTCATTGGAAGATTTTGCCCGATAAATGAAATAGATCTGGCGTTGATAGCTGTGTCAGGATCTGTGTCTATATAACTTGGTACCGCCTGAAAATTTCTTCCATTTGGAATTCCTGTGATCGCAAAAGAAGATGCTGCTGTAGGGGTTACTGAATTTGCGTTCTGATTAGCTATTTTCAACTGAAATCCACTTCCGATACTTGGAAGGTTTGAAGACAAAATGGTATTTTGTGTAGTACCTGCCATTACTCCCAAAGGATAATACTCATTAGCATTTACATTTCCGGCTCCTAATGCGATACGTCCTTTTAGGTTGGGTAAAGCGAAAGTTGTGATACCATCTCCACCATAAGTTGTTCCTAAGATAGAGAATAAGGCAGAATTGTTTGAGATTCTTAATAAGCTTCCGTCGCAAAACATCCAGCCTCTAGGTGCAAAATTTCCAGCAAATAATTTGACAATTCCAATGTACTCGTCCATGATAATAATTTTTAGTTTTAAATTTCTTACTCTGTTATGGGCTTTTCAGATTCCGCCTTTGGTTATTATTTCTAGTTCAAAGGAACGATTAATAAGAACTGGGTACTAGAGTAGAAAATACCAAATTACAAACTCCGTATTTCTACGTAGTGACTCCCTTGTTAAGCAATATTTTGAAGGAATTTTTCTTCTTTAAGTTTCTCTGAACGAGCTGTATTTCGTATTTTTGTAAGAATCCAATAAAAATAAAAATGAGCGAATTTGTAGCGTCAGAAATTAAAAATAATATCGCAGAGATCAGTTTCGGGACCCCTAAAAGTAATTCTCTTCCGGGGGCAATTTTAGAAAAACTGGCAGAAACCATCCTTGAAGAAGGCGCGAAAGATGAGGTTAAAGCTATTTTAGTAAAAAGTGCAGGGGAGAAAGCATTCTGTGCAGGAGCAAGTTTCGATGAGCTTTTAGCCATTGATGAGCTCGAAGCTTCCACTCAATTTTTCGGTGGTTTTGCAAAAGTTTTAAATGCCATGAGAAATTGTGGAAAAATCGTCGTAGTAAGAGTTCAGGGAAAAACAACCGGTGGAGGAGTAGGAATTGCCTGTGGAGCAGACTATTGTTTTGCAACAAAAGACTCCGCTTTAGCCCTTACAGAAATCAATCTTGGGATCGGACCTTTTGTAATCGGACCTTATGTGGAGCGAAAAATCGGAAAGTCACAATTCTCTGCAATGGCTATTGATGCTGACTTCAGATCAGCTGAGTGGGCTGAACAGCATAATGTTTACCATTCCGTTTCAGGTTCTATTCAGGAAATGGATGAGAAATTGGAGACGTTTTTACAGACTTTAGCGTCAAGAAGCAGTGATGCTTTAGCTTTAATAAAAAAAGTTTCATGGGAAGGGACAGATCATTTCAATGAATTGATGCCTGCAAGAATCCATATGAGTGCCAGTCTTATCCTTGAAGATTCTGCAAAGAAAAATATCGAATCCATTAAAGAAAGATTAAGAGCGAAATAATCTTGTTCTTATTTTTTTTAATACGGGATTTTAATGAGTATACGATCCGGAGAAATTTTTGTTTCTCCGGATTTTTTTATGTCTTTTATTATCGTACGGTCCTATCTGAAAATTTTTCAACGGGACTGAAATCAATTGTATTTCACGTATGTTTAAATTGAGATGTTTTCATTTTATTTCTGGTTATTATTATTTATTGGTATTTAAATCGTCTTTTTGATTGTATGTTTTCAATGTTTTAACGCTTTTTAAATAATTGTTTAGTTTTTTTAAAACTAATTTAACGAAATTTTAACTTAATTTTTTAACTAATTAAACAATCTTGATTAAAAATATAAATCAATTGTGTTTAATTTATTTAAATATCTTTTTTGTTGTGTTTTTAACAGTTTTTATTACATATATTTGCCTTCATACTGTTAAAATATGTTAAATATGAAAATGAAGTTAATACTAAGCACTGCTGTGCTCTTTTTTGTAGGAGGACATTTGGTGGAAGCCCAAAAGGTGAAGCGGGACACAATACCTCAGGACACTAAGATTGAAGAAATTGTTGTGGTTGCCTATGGAAGCCAGAAAAGAGAAACCATGGTAGGGTCCAATACCGAAGTAAAAGCCAAGCAATTTGCAGACCGCCCGATTACAAGTATCGGACAAGCTTTAGACGGAGCCAGTGCTGGGGTAAAAGTAAGTACCGGTACAGGACAGCCGGGAAGTTCACCAAGTATTCAAATCCGTGGAATAGGTTCGTATGGTATTACAACAAATCCTTTATATGTAGTGGATGGTACCATATATACCGGCTCTCTTGCTGCTATCAATCCCAATGATATTGCATCATTCAATATCCTGAAGGATGCTGCCTCTACCTCGTTATATGGTTCTGCAGCAGCCAATGGTGTTGTTTTGATTACTACAAAATCTGGTAGAAAAGGACAAGATGCATTCAACTTTAGTATGAGTACCGGAGCAATTGGAAGATCAATTCCGGAATATGACAGAGTGAATGTTCATCAGTATTATCCCCTTATCTGGGAGTCCATAAGAAATGGTAGAATAACCTCAATACCAGGTACATCTATAGCTGATGCGAATGCTTATGCCACAGCACAATTGATTTCAGGAGTTTTGAAGACCAATGTTTTTAATGTTCCCGATAATCAGTTAGTGGTGAATGGGGTGCTAAATCCAGACGCAAAACTGAAATATACTGATTTAGACTGGCAGAAACCTTTGATGAATACAGGGTTCAGACAGAACTATGAATTGAATTACAGTGGAGGAAGCAATACAACGACATACTTTTCTTCAGTAGGATATACCAATGAAACAGGATACCTTATCAAATCAGATTTTGAAAGATTTACAGCAAGGTTAAAAGTAGATTCACAAGTTAAAAGCTGGTTGAAATTAGGAACAAGTATCAGTGGGGTATCTTCTAACGGAAACAACTCTGTAGAAGGTGTGGATAATAATTCTGCTTATATCAACCCATATAGATGGACAAGAACAATGGGGCCTATTTACAGTCCTTATGCGCATGATCCCAATACATTTGCGACCCTTTATGACAAAGCGGGAAACATAGTTTACGATGCGGGAAGTGCCAGAGGAGTTGATGCGGCGGCAGGAAGAAACGTAATTCAGGAAACACTTTTAAATAAAGATCTTTCTAAAAACTATTATATCATTTCCAGAGCCTATGCTGAGATCAAAGTAGATCCTTATCTTACTTTATCTACCAATGTAGGGTATGACATCAGAAATAACAGAAGAAGTACCTATGGAAATAAAATTATCGGAGATGCAGCTCCGCTAGGTTCAGCAGAAAAATATAGCTTTACTGAACAAACCTTCACCTGGAACCAGCTCTTAAACTACAAAAGAAAATTTGGAGAGCACAATTTTGAGTTCCTTTTTGGACATGAAAGCTATAAATTCATGTATGAATACCTGTACGGATATAAAAAAGGACAGATTGTAGACGATAATGATGAATTGATCAACTTTGTAACGCCTGCAACGCTTACTTCCCGTACAGATAATTACAGAAAAGAAGGAGTGTTTTCAAGATTGAATTATGATTACAAATCAAAATACTTACTTTCAGGGTCTATCCGTTGGGATGGCTCATCCAGATTTGCTAAAGATGTAAGATGGGCTTCATTCTGGTCTATCGGTGCAGGATGGAGGCTGAAAGGAGAAGAATTCTTGAGCAATTCTAATCTTATCAGTGAATTGAAACTGAGAGGTTCATATGGTGAAGTAGGGAATGACAGAACAGACAGTTATTATATGTATAAAAGTACGTATACTTTAGGATATAATAATGCTCAGGAGCCTGGAATCTTATTTGGCTTTTTGGCTGATCCAACCATTACTTGGGAGGCAAACAAACAAACCGATATAGGGATTGATTTTGGATTTTTAAATAACAGAATTACAGGTTCTGTAGAATATTATAAAAGAGTGACCGAAGATCTGATCTTCCCGGTTCCACTTCCGGTTTCTTCCGGAGTTCCTGATAATACAATCAGTAGAAACGTGGGAACAATGTATAACCGTGGATTCGAATTCAGCATTAATGCAGACGTTATTAAAACTCAAAATTTCACGTGGAATATCAATGCGAATGCATCCACCCTTAAAAACCAGGTTACCGAACTTTCCAATGGAATAACGGAAATCATCAATGGAACAAAGAAAGTTTCCGTGGGACATTCAATATATGATTACTGGTTAAGACAATGGTATGGGGTAGATCCGGCAGATGGTTCACCTTTATTCCTGGCTGCTGATGCGTTTGCTAATACAACAGCTGCTGATATCAGAACTGTGAACGGTCAAAAAGTGACTACCAATTTTAACAAAGCGAAATATGATTATTCTGGGACAGCAATTCCTGATTTATTTGGAAGTTTCGGAACATCAATTACGTATAAACAATGGTCATTATCTGCAATGTTTACCTATCAGTTAGGCGGAAAAACATATGATTCCAATTATGCAGCATTGATGTCCAGCTACTCACAGGGAGGAGCTTTAAGCACAGATATCCTTGACAGATGGACAACTCCGGGTCAGATTACTGATATTCCTGCATTAAATTCGTCAACATATACGAGTTCAAATATTGGGAATTCATCAAGATGGCTGGTAAGCTCAGATTTTATTACATTTAGACAGGCTACTTTAAGCTATAGTTTCAGTCCTGAAACTTTATCTCAGCTTGGAGTGTCAGGGTTAAAAATCCTTGTTTCGGGTGAGAACTTATGGAGCAAAACAGCAAGAAAAGGGTTAGAACCGGCACAAGCTTTCAATGGTACTGCATCAAACAGATATACGCCGGCGAGAGTAGTAACGATAGGATTTAATGTGTCATTTTAAATAATTAAGTAATGAAAAATATCAAAAAACAATATATAAAATGGGCTGTTGTTCTTTCAGTCCTTACGGGAATGGCTTCATGTCAGAGTGATTATCTGGAGACAGATCCTACTACCGCAGCTTCCGAAGAAGCTGCTTACTCAAGTGCTTCTAACCTTATGGCCATTGTCAATGGGATGCATAGAGATATGTACTACAGACAAAATGATAGTCAGGGACAGAATGGTCAGGGAGGTATCATGATTATGATGGATGCCTTAGCTGATGATCTTGTATTTCCATCCACAGGAAATGGTTGGTATGTATCAACAGTAAGATGGCAGGATCAGGTGAATGAAAGTGGTTCTAATGATTTTTATCCTTACCAATTTTATTATGCATTGATCAGAAATGCAAATCTTGTTATTGCTAACGGTCCTTCGGTTCCTGCACCTACGGCAGCTGATGCAACAACCATTAAAGCAGCCATTGGTGAAGCATATGCATTCAGAGCTTTCTGTTATTATATGTTGGTTCAGATTTATGGTAAACGATATGTTCCGGCTACAAACAATACTCAGCTTGGTGTTCCTATCAGATTGGTGGCCAATGAAATTCCTTTGGCAAGAAATACGGTAGAAGAAGTGTATACTCAGATCGGAAAAGATCTTGATGAAGCGTCAACCAGGCTTACAGGAATTACCAGAGCGACAAAATCTCATTTTAATGACAAAGTTGTTTTAGGATTAAAAGCTAGAATTGCATTGACACAAGGGAATTACGCGGCGGCTGTGACGGCTGCTCAATCAGCCCGTGTAGGATTTGCTCTTATGGATAATGCAACTTATACTGCCGGGTTTAATAATTTGGCAGGTGTAGGTGAATGGATGTGGGGTGCTACTATTATTGCAGATCAGGGAGATTCATTCTCGAACTTTGGGGCTTATATGTCTAGGAACTTTAACTCAACCAATATTCGTCAGGCTCCAAAAGCAATTAACAGTAAATTATTTTTATCATTCCCATCCACAGATGTGAGAACTAAAAATTTCGATCCAACGGGAGCGCACACAGCTCTTGCTTTGCCTTCAACCTATTCTAAATTCCCATATACAAGCCAGAAGTTCCTTGCTGCAAGCCAAGGAGACAGTAGAGTAGATGTTCCTTATATGAGATCTGCAGAAATGTATCTTATTGAAGCAGAAGCTTTGGCAAGATCAGGAGATGAAGCGGGTTCGAAAACAGTTTTCAATCTGTTCGCGAAAAATAGAAACCCTTCTTATGCGGGAGCTAGCACAACAGGAGCGGCATATATCACAGAAATTCTTAACAGCAGAAGACTTGAGTTTTGGGGTGAAGGTTTCAGATTTTTGGATCTGAAAAGACTTAATCAAGGTTTAGATAGAACTGGTGCAAATCATTCTTCTGTAGTTACTAATAATGTAATGACCGTTGCCAATACAGATTTACGCTGGGAATTCCTGATTCCAAGAACTGAGATCAATGCCAACCCATTGATTGTTCAGAATCCATTATAACACGTACAGATTTTAATATATGATAGAGAACCCGGCTGCTGGCAGGGTTCTCTTTTTTTATTTCTATGAGCGAATAAGAGATGAGGTTTCAATGAAAAATTATTTTCAAATTTTAAAATAAATAATTGCTGGATTGAAAATAAATTTTAACTTTGTAATTCAAAGTTCTTTTTATGGATTCAAAAAACTATCACGAAGACTTATCTCATATCCGTTCTATGATGGAACGGTCTTCCAGATTTATTTCCTTAAGCGGTTTATCAGGAGTTGTTGCAGGACTGACGGCAATTATTGGAGCTGTATATGTGTATTTTGTTTTTCAGAGGGAAGGGATCAGTTATTTTGATGGGGACAGAAACATTCTTGGGCCTGCCTTGGTGAAAGAACTTGTTGTGATTGGACTCGTTATTTTAGTGGTTGCTATTCTTAGTGGCTACATTTTCACGGCACATAAGAGTAAAAAGAAAGGGTTGAAGATCTGGGATGCTACTACAAAGCGGCTTTTGATTACCTTTGCAGTACCATTGATAGCAGGAGGAGTCTTTTGTCTGGCGCTTCTTTATCATCATCTTTTCGTTTTCATTGCTCCGGCTACTCTGATTTTTTACGGACTGGCTCTGGTAGCAGCGGAACGCTATACATTAACGGATGTAAAATATTTAGGATATCTTGAGATCATTTTAGGACTTATTTCTTTATTCTTTTTAGGATGGGGATTGTTGTTCTGGGCAATTGGTTTTGGAGTTTTGCATATCGTATATGGATTGATTATGCATAAAAAGTATAAGTAGTGGAAGTTAGATATGGTTTTGCCATTGATAGTATAACCGATAGAATAAGTATAAATGTTGCCTTTAGCAGTGATTGCTGAATAAACAAGATAAAGTAAAATGATCAAAATAAATCAGCTCAATAAAGAATTCGAAAGCCGTGTAAGACTGGGCATTATGTCTGTTCTTATGGTCAACGACTGGGTTGATTTTTCAGAAATGAAAAGCCTGCTCGAAATTACAGATGGAAATCTGGCCAGTCACAGCAATGCATTGGAGAAAGCAGGATATATTGAAGTGAAGAAAGAATTTGTTGGGAAGAAGCCTAAAACCTCTTACCGCGTAACGCAGAGTGGAAGACAGGCATTTACTGAACATTTAGATGGCCTTGAAAAATTATTGGGACGATAGTCCTATATTTTTTTGAAAATTTACTTTGAATCACAAAGTACTTTATAAAATAAAATTTAAATAAAATGATGACACAAAAACAAAAAACACTCGCAATTTATGCTCTTCCATTGGTTTTACTGTGTATTCCATTATTGGGAAGCTTATTTTCTAAGGAAGTAAACTGGTCAGCTTCAGATTTTCTGATAGCAGGAACTTTACTCTTTACAACAGCTTTTTTGATCAACCTGGTCAGAAACAAAATCAAAAAACAAAGTCAGAAAGTTCTGATCTGTATTTTCATTTTGCTAGCTCTTGCCTTGGTATGGATGGAACTGGCGGTAGGTATTTTCGGAAGTCCATTTGCCGGAAGCTAAACATTTCAATGATTCATTAACCCTAAATAATTATGAAAGATTCGGAAATAATAAAGCTGGGTAAGGCTATATTCGGTGTATTTTTTTCAGTGGGAACGCTTTTTCTATTAGGAGCACTTATTACAAAGAATGACGGATTTGCCGGGGCAGGCTATCTGTTAATTGTTTTTGGAGTGCCAGTCAACGGATTATGCATCCTGGGATTTTTGATATATGGTATGATAAATACATCAAAATTCAAAGATTGCATGGTAGCGATACTCATTGTGACGGCCAATATTCCCATCGCATTTACTTACACTATTATAGGTCTTAGTCTTTTCGATTAATGTACATATATCAATACTATTATGAAAAAAATACGCGTTCAGTTTCTACTTTTTGTGTACGATAAAACTCAGAAATTATACAGAAAATACTTTAAAAAGAAAAAAAGACAATGGCAGTTCAACGAAAAACAGCTGCTGGAATTTCAGGAAGATTCCCTAGGAAGAAAACTAGGAGAGTTTTATAGGAAACATGGTTTTTCTATGATTCCCAAAATGGAAAACCATGACGTACACCATCTGATCACCGGCTGTGGAACCAACTTCGAAGATGAAATTGCCATGCAGTATTTGCTTCTCGGAAACGGTAAGCTCAATGCACACCTTCTGGCGGCAATCGTATTAGGAACAATTATTCTTCCGGAATATGTGAAAATTTATATCAATGCCTACAAAAAAGGTCAGAACATGAGAACCTTCCATCACTGGAATTTTGAAGAACTGCTATGGCAGAATTTTGATCATGTGATGGATTTCATTCAACAGAAAGAAACCGTTGTTCTTCATTAAAACTTGATATGATGAGAAAAATAAAATTCAGTCCGTTAGGAGAGAAAACATTTATGATCTCCTTTTTGCTGGGAACATGTTTATTGCTTTTGTTCTGGATTACAAGAGCAGGATTTCTTATAATATTCTGGTTTTACTACGTTGTTATTGCTGCGGTTATTAACCTGTTGATCACTTTATATGAACTCATGGAATATCTGAATGATATCTCAGAAAACAAAAGTTCAGGAAATTCTGTACTTCTATTGTTACTCAACATTCCTATTGCTCTTACATACCTCACTTTATTCTTGAATATTTGCTAACCTCAATAATTGTCACCTTAAGTCTTTCAATTTTTTAATTCTTAAATCTTTAAATATCATGAAAACACATCACTATATATTTCTTACAGCCATTCTATTTGTCATTGTCTTTTACGATCAGGATGTAGGGCTGAACCTTGGAATTCTGGGAATTGTCTATGCGGTATTAACCCTGTTCAGAACTCCGAAAAAAAATAAAACCGGAACTCTGTATGCTCTTTTTGCAACAAGTATTCTCTCCAGTATCGCTTTTGCCTGGTATGGAGATTTTCCATCCTTTTTGGCGGTAGTAAGTTCGCTCCTTTTGCTGGGGTATAAATCAAAAAATAGAAGGATGAAAGTTCTTCTTCTTGTTCCGGTTTTTATTGTCAACTGCTGTACTTCCTTCTGTCGTTTTTTTAATTTCGATAAATGGATTCCTCAAAAGAATGTTCCCGGATTGTGGCAGAAGGTGGTGGCTTTTATTCTCATTCCACTTGTGCTTGTTTCGGTTTTCTTTGGTATCTATTCTGCGGGAAGTGACCATTTTGCAGCCATTTTTACAGATTATGAGCTGGATCTTAATCTTTGGCAGGTCTTCTGTCTTTTTGTTTTAGGTTTTTTTATTGCCTTCAATTATTGGAACTATGCCGTAGAAAAGCTCATCTATAAAAACAATTATTTTTTGGACAATGATTTTCAAAAAGATTCTCAAACTCCTAAATCTACCTACTCTTTCCTTGATCTTGATGCCGAAAGAATGAGTGGAGTAATATCCTTTGTCTTGCTGAATATTTTACTGGTCTTCTTCATTATTACGTACAATTATGAACAGTTTTATGAAGCGGTAAAAACACCAGTTCAGCTTTCAGAAGAAACGCATGAAAGAGTAAATGCTGTGATCATGTCTATTGTAATGGCCATTCTTGTGATCATGTTTTACTTTAAATCTGGATTTAATTTTGATCCAAAAGCAGGTCTCCTGAAAATATTAGCCAAAATCTGGATTTTCCTCAATGCCATCCTTGTACTATCTGCAGCTCTAAAAAACTACGAGTATATTGTGAATTACGCATTTACCTATAAAAGACTGGGGGTTTTTGCCTTTTTGCTTTTATCAATAGTAGGACTGGTTTTAACCTTTATTAAAATTCAAAAGAGAAAAAGAAATATATTCCTGGTGAATATGATGGTCTGGTATCTTTATGGAACCATTTTAGTGTGCAGTTACTTCAATTGGGGTGGTTTTATTACTTCCCAGAATATAAAGCGAAAAGATTTTGCAGTCAACTATCATTTAACGTCTATCAATTTCAGTGAAAAAGCGCTGTTGAAATATGCAGATGAAAAAAATGATCATAAGCTTAAAAAGTCCTTACAGAATAAAGTGAAAATGGAAACCTCCAAGAGTTTTCTTTCAAAGATCATGTATTATCAGACCCTTAAATAACCAGCCATGAGAAAATTCCTAGAATCTTCAAGGTTTAAAATCAATATGTTATTGATACTGATGACTATATTCTGTTTCAGTCTCTCTGCTTTCAGATATTATATTAGTGATACAAAAGTATTTTTATTCCTCAACTGGAATCTTTTCTTGGCGTGGATTCCCTTATTGTTAAGCTCTTTTATTCTTGCTTTTAACATCAAAAGTAAAATATCACTGATCTTTATTATTATAGTCTGGATTTTGTTTTTCCCCAATTCACCTTATATTCTCACTGATCTTTTTCACCTGAAAGCTAGGAATACGATCCCGATCTGGTATGATCTGATTGTCATTCTCTCTTATGCATGGACAGGACTGATCTGTGGTTTTATCAGTCTTAATGATGTTGAGCAACGGCTTTCATACTATTATGGTAAAAGAAACTTCATCAACGGGTTGATTGTCTTTTTCCTTTTCATGAGCAGCTTTGGGGTGTATCTGGGACGATTTCTGAGGTGGAACAGCTGGGATGTACTCAATAATCCTTTTGGTCTTTTCTCAGATATTGTAGTGCGGTTTATCTATCCGCTGGAATACACCAAAACATGGGGCGTTACTCTTTTGATGGGAATTATGCTGAACTTTATGTACTTTACCTTTAAATGGATGGGAACAAATAATGGAAGAGAATTACAGCAGGAGAAAATAAATCCTTAAATGAATTGGAACAATTTTAGCATTTAAATGAGCTCAACAAATGAATGTTGATCATCCTTAAAATTAATATTATGAAAAAATGCTTATTGTTAATCCCTTTGATTATTGTCGCTTGTAAAAAAGAACCTGCTGTGACAGCAATTCAGGATAAGGATTCTACAATCGTAACAGAAATGCCGGACTCTGTGGTAAAAGCTGATTCCGCTGCGTTGAGAAAAAGAGATTCAATTATTAACAATGCTCCGGCCACTAAAGATGTTTTGCGCAAAGGCGTAATGAGAAATGAAAAAGAAGGCCAGATCATTAGGATTGCCGATGCTAATCAGCTTCCTTTTACTTTGGGAGAAGAATTTACAAAAGATGATCAGGAACTGGTTTTAAAACTGACCCATTACGACCGCCCGAATATTAAAGCAAAAATCTCAACCAAAGAGAAAGATTTCAATATCCGTTTCAATCAGATCAAACTTCCTAACGGAGACTATGACGGTCCTTTCGGAAGAGAAATTACGTATGACACTTCCGGAAAAGGAGAGGTATGGCTGATTATAGGGAAAAGCAACATGGCTTCCGGAAATACCAAGGGAAGTTTTACAGTGACTGTAGAATAAGATGAAATCAATTTGGTACAGTTTCTGCAAACTAAACTCTGAAGTTTAAAATTTAATATTATGAAAAATATAGTTCTAACAGCCATAGCTGCCTCAGCCGTACTCGTAAGTTGCGGAACCGTACAGTCGCTGGTTCAGAATACATTTCCATACACAACGAATGTTTTAGTTTCTACAGGCGTTCCTGCAGATAAAGAAGTTTCTTCCACTGCAACTGCTACTAATGTACAGACATGGTTCGGAGGAAATAATAATGCAAAGATTAAAGATGTGAGAATTTCAGATGCCAAAATTTCTGTTGCATCTCCCTCAGGAGGAAATCTGAGTGCATTCAAAACCATTAAAATATATGTTTCATCCAACGGAACGGGAGAAAGATTGATCGCATCACGTGCCAATATATCTGCTAATTCTTCCAGCTTAAATCTGGATCTGAATGATACAGGATTCCTGGATGAAATTGTGAAAAGTTCAGGATTAACCGTAAGAACGGTTTACGAGCTGAAGAATCAAACCTCTTCAGATATGAATATTAAGGTAGCCCTTAATTTCAGCAGTGTTCCTGCGAAATAAAACCGAATAAATATTTACAAAAAAACCGCCTTTCAGAATTCTGAAAGGCGGTTTGATGTGAAGTAAAATGTATATAAAGTTTGTCTATTATAGTTTTGTGAACTTCTCAACAACTCTTCTTTGCCCCTCGTTGATATTAATAATGTACTGTCCGGTTGACAACTGTGAAATATCGATCTTTTCATCAGATAAAACAGAATTTTTGATCACGGTACGCCCCTGAAGGTTGATGATTTCAAAATCCATTTTTTTGTTTTCTGCATTGTGAATAGCAATAGAATTGCTTGATGGATTAGGATAAATTTTAACCTCTAAAGCAGCCAAAGTTTTAATAGGTGTTACAAATTTACTCTCCAGTTGAACAATGGCATTCTTCACATTAGGAAGAGGTCCGATCTTCTGACCAGTCACAGTTCCTCCCTGAGGAATCCCTGTAGAAATTAAAAGGTTCTTCATCGCTGTTGGAGTCAAATATTGACCTGTCGTTTGGCGATAGAAAGATTGGATCAAAATAGCTGCAGAAGAGACTACCGGTGTCGCAGAACTTGTACCACTGAAATAATTATAAGTTCTGTTGTTGTCATTATCATATTTCGCATAAGATCCATAACCCGCTGCCATAACACTGCTTCCCCAACCCTGAACATCCACTCTGTTTCCAAAAGTACTGAAACTTAATTTTGAATGGGTTGTATTGGGAGATCCAGCTCCTACAATGATAGCACCACTATTTCCTCTTGCATTATATGTCGCATAAAACGGATCATCCAGATTCTGATTTCCATTACCCGCAGCAGCAATGATAATAATTCCCGAATCAGTAGCCGCTTTTGTAAGATCCCAGATTACTTTATCATATTCTGCAGGACAATACTGTCCGTCTTTTCCACCCGTCTGCATTTCATATAAAATAATATCGCCGGCCTGGGAAGCGTTTATAGATCTGCTCACTGCAGAAGCCCTGTTGTATCCCACCGTGGTCCATTCCATGTATCCCTTTATTTCAGAAGTATTGTAAGCCGCTCCTGTAAGTCCGATATTATCTTTTATAGAGCCTAAAATACTTACCACAGCAGTCCCATGGTCACGATAATTATTATTAGCTAACCCGGCATTCGGTGAATATCCCGGTTCAAGTTGTATAGAATTTTGGTTAGTCAGCATTTCATGAGTTTTGTAAAAACCATATTCTACATCACGTACACGAATATTCTGTCCGGTGATTCCTCTTGACCATGCATATTTTGCATTGATTCCCGGATTGTCATTCAGGTAAGTCTGCAGGCTTTCAAGATCTGGAGTTGCTACAAAAGCATTTACCAAAGGAGGTTCTATTGGGGTAGCGCTCATCACAGATACATATTCTATCTCCGGAAATCTTTCCAGAGTCTGAATGATTTTCTGTGCTGCTTCCTGGTTTTGAATCGGTAGATCTGCTTTGTAAATTCTTTTCAGTTTTTCCACAGATTCTGCGGAGTTACCGATGGCTTTGCTGCTTCTGGCCATTTCATCAAGTTTATGGTCTGTGAAATCCAGATCATACTTAAACGAAATATGATTTTCTCTTGAAAATCTCTCCAGATCAGCATTTCTGCTGAAAGCTGTTTTTTCTGAATTAATGCCTTTTGAAAAGCATACATAGATCACTGAATTTTGATCATTAGCCATTTTGGCTTGGCTGTCCTGGCCAAATGACATAGAAGAGCAGAACGCAAATAATGCGAGAAGGTTGATTTTTGTTTTCATACTATTTTGTTAAATGGTTGTAAATCAAAACTGATTTACATCAAAAATAATAATAAAATGAAAACAAATCACATTTTTGTGAGTTTATTATTGAATTTTTTTTCTTTGCCTTATGGGTAGGGCATTTTATCGTTTTTTGATCATAAACCTTACCGATTTTTAAAACCGATGAGGCTTTGAAAGAATGATATTAATAGTATTTTAATCTTAAATTTCCATCTGTTTATCATAAAAAATACCACCCAGAATCGCTGAATGGTATTGTTGAGGGGTACAGGTTTACTCTTTATATATCGTCAAACCAGTTTAATGTATTTTTGTGGTAAATCACTTTCTTTTTATTCATAATCCGGTATTCAATACCAATGCTGTCCTGATTGACATTGATGAGTTTCGCTTCCTGAATTGACTGCCCTTTTTCATCTAAATAAGTTTCAGGGGAAGATTGTACTACCTTCTCTATAACGTCTGAATAGGGAGTTCTTGAGATTTGTTTTTCGAAGATTCCTTCTTTTTTGTAAATCGTAATGAGCGGTCTAGACATTGCTCCCGGCCGGCCTCTTTCTATTCTGTAAGTATCATCCAGCTGAACTCGCTGTTCACACCCAATGGTAGAGAAATAAAGAAGCATACCAAAAAAAGGAATCATCATCGGTAGAATGCTCAGAATAATTCCCGATATCAAAAGACCAAAGTATACTTTGATTATTTTTTTCTTCCAAAACCAAATGATGATAAAAATGGTCATTGCCAGCCAAATCCAGCTAATTATTTTATCAATATAATATCCGGCAAAACTGTAATGGTTCAGACTTAATACGATCCCCAACAGAAAAATTAAAGTCACCGCCAGATAAGCAATGACTATATTTTTGTTCTTCATTTCTCTGAATTAGTTTTTGGTAATAGAATCCATTACAATTGTGACAGGTCCGTCATTGACCAGGGATACTTTCATATCGGCTCCGAAAATTCCACTTTCTGTCTTTAATCCTGACTTAGCTATTTCTTCTTTAAAATAATCAAAAAGAGGTACAGCTTTATCAGGTTTTGCGGCCTTTATGAAAGAAGGACGGTTGCCTTTTTTATAATCTGCAATTAATGTAAACTGACTGATGCAAAGGATTTCTCCTGAAATATCCTTCACAGAAAGATTCAGTTTTCCCTCTTCATCTCCAAAGATTCTTAGATTTAAAACCTTCTGTACAAGCCAATCTGCATCTGTTTTTTCATCATTTTCATCTACACCTACCAGCAGCATGAGTCCCTTTCCGACTTCACCCACTATTTTTCCTTCTACTTTTACACTCGCTTCAGAGACTCTTTGTATAACGATCTTCATTTTATATTCTAATAGTAAACATTCAACGTTTTGCTTGGCGCATCATAACTGTAAGGATAGGTCTTAGGCGGAAGAGATGTTTTAGCACCCGACTCTGGCTGTCCTGTACTTAATATCCATCTTGTGTTATCCTGAGGGCATATAATGGCAATATTATCTTTTACCTCAAGAGTTGTATTGTTATCAGGGCATATATGAGGAGCATTCCTGTCATATACTTTAAATCCGTTTGCTGTTCGAACAATGATTAGCCCTCTTGTCCCGGCCTGTTGCTCATTCACGTAAATCCAACCGTTGATGTTGTTCAAAGCATAGTAGGCAGGCAGGTTTAAATTAAGCGATACATTGATCGGAGTATTGGGAAAGCAGCTCACTGTATCTTCTCTGCTCCCACAAGAATTTATAGTTAAATTACTGAAAATCAATAAACTGAAAATAGATAAGATTGAGAAAGTTTTTTTCATTTCAATTTAAATTTTTATATATTTGTAAAAGTTAAACGATTACAACACGAAAACATTGTCCGGCAAATGTCGGATTATTTTTTTATACTAAAACTAAATTTTGAAAATTATGGCAAGCTATGTAACTAAGGAGGGCCTAGAGAAAATGAAAGCTGAGCTTGAACAGTTGGAAACTGTGGAAAGACCAAAAATTACTCAGCAGATCGCAGAAGCCAGAGACAAAGGAGATTTGTCAGAAAATGCAGAATACGACGCTGCTAAAGAGGCTCAGGGTATGCTTGAAATGAGAATTTCTAAGCTGAAAGACGTTGTCTCTACTTCTAAAATTATAGACGAAAGCCAATTAGATACTTCAAAAGTTTCAATCTTAACAACAGTGAAACTTAAAAATAATGCTACTCAGCAAGAACAGGTATTTAAATTGGTACCGGATAACGAAAGCGACCTGAAGACAGGAAGAATTTCTGTAAACACTCCTATCGCAAAAGGTCTGTTAGGAAAAGTGATTGGCGAAACGGCTGAAATTACTTTACCCAACGGAAACAAACTATCTTTTGAAGTATTAGACATTTCTTTATAGTCTGATACCCTATTCTATTTCTAACTTCTGATATCCAACTTCTATATAAAATGAGCACTATATTCACAAAAATCATCAATGGCGAAATTCCCTCCTATACAATTGCAGAAGATGAAAATTTTATTGCATTTTTAGACGCAATGCCTTTGGTGAAGGGACATACTTTAGTAGTTCCGAAAAAAGAAGTGGATTTGATTTTTGATCTTGAAAGTGAAGAATACAAAAACCTTTGGGGATTTGCCCAAGAGGTAGCCAAGAAGATCAAAACTGCAATTCCATGTGTAAGAGTGGGAGTAGCGGTTGTAGGGCTTGAAGTCCCTCATGCGCACATCCATCTCATCCCTTTAAACAAGGTGGAAGAAATGAATTTTAGAAATGAAAGATTAAAATTAACGAACGAAGAATATACAGAGATTCAAAACTCAATTATTAATTCTTAAAAAACAGAAAATCGTAAAAAAGTAATTTTTTACGATTTTCTTTAATAACATATACATATATATTATATCATATGAACTCAAACCAATGTTCTTTCTGTGGCAGAAAAAGAAATGAAGTGCAGATGCTGATTTCTGGCCAGAATGGTTTTATTTGTGAAAATTGTATAGAGCAGGCACATGCTATTGTAAAAGACGGTGCATCCAAAACAGAACATTCACCTGCAGACAACATGGATGAACTTAAAAAACCTAAGGAGATCAAGGTATTTCTTGATCAATATGTGATTGGCCAGGATCAGGCGAAAAAACAGCTTTCAATTGCTGTATATAATCACTACAAGAGACTACTTCACGCTCAGGACGAAAACAGAGAGGTGGAGCTTGAAAAGTCAAACATTATCATGATAGGGGAGACCGGGACAGGTAAAACCCTTCTTGCAAAAACAATCGCGAGAGAACTTAATGTTCCTTTTTGTATCGTAGATGCTACTATCTTAACAGAAGCCGGATATGTAGGAGAGGATGTTGAAAGTATCCTGTCCAGACTTCTGATGGTCGCAGATTACGATGTGGAAAAAGCTGAAAAAGGAATTGTTTTCATCGATGAGATTGATAAGATTGCAAGAAAATCTGACAATCCAAGTATTACAAGAGACGTTTCCGGAGAAGGAGTACAACAGGGATTATTGAAACTGTTGGAAGGAAGTATTGTGAATGTTCCACCACAGGGAGGAAGAAAACACCCGGATCAAAAATATATTCAGGTGAATACTCAGAACATATTATTTATTGCCGGAGGAGCTTTTGACGGAATCAAAGAGATTATCGAAAGAAGAATGAACAAGCAGGCAATCGGATTCAGCTCTGAAAAAATTAATAAAACAGATGAAGACGAATATGTATTAACAAATATTAATGCAATTGATCTTCGTACTTTCGGATTAATTCCGGAACTTTTAGGAAGGTTTCCAATCATCACTTACCTCGATAAACTCACAAAAGAGACGCTGGTAAGAATCATGAAGGAACCTAAAAACTCAATCGTGAACCAATTTGTAGAACTCTTCAAAATGGATGGCACGAATTTGGCAATTACGGATGGAGCAATTGAAAAAATTGTTGAAGAAACCCTTGAAAAAGGATTAGGTGCCCGAGGACTTAGAGGTACTACTGAAAAAGTTTTAGAAGACTACATGTTTTCAATCGGAGAGGAGAAAGATATTGTCCTTACAGAGGATAATGTTTTGATTAATAGATAATTTTTTTTTTTTTTAGAAAAAAAAATAATACCTTTGCGGGTGAAGATTGTATTAACACACAAATAATTTATACAATGAGAAAAAGTTTATTTGCTATAGGTCTTTTAGCAATTAGTTATTCTGTTCAGGCGCAGATACTATGTCATGTTGACACTAATGCTAATATGTATGTGAGCGAAGGCACCCTAGTTTATAGCGGTGGAGGTGTACAAACAAAAGCCAATGGTATTTTGGATGTACATGGAAATATCATGGTCGTGGGATCTGGTACAGATAGTTTTAAGACAATTGATGCTCTCGGTGCAGATAAAACCGATGGTGGAAATATTATTTTAAGACTTAATACCCCTGCTACTTTTGCTAGTTCCACGTATGGTCAGTTGTACATCGATGGATTATCCCAATCCAACATTTCAGGTGTTGTCACCAAAGAATACAGAACTACAAGTAACGGTAGCGGTAATTATTTCCAGCAGGTTGCTTTGCCTTTCTCTGGTAAAGCTTACAGTTCATTATCTACTGAAGTCGGGAAGGTTTTCAATACTGGAAGGTATGATAATCCAATTCTTAAATGGGATAATGCTAATGCTGTTTCTATTACCACTTTGAATCTAGCTCCTACCTCAACTACTTGGGATGCTTCAGGTTATTATATGCTTAAGGTTAAAAATAATGACTGGAATCCAAGTACTCCTGCAGGTGCAGCGACTGTATTCAATATCAATGGTAAGCCATATGCACCATATGCTGGTGCTGTAACATTGCAGAATGGAGGGAAATCTAATTTAGGTGCCTCTAATGTAGTGTTTGGAACCAACGGTAATGCTGTAAACCAGTACAACGAGAAGTACAATACTTATCTTGATGACAGTTTTGAGTTTACTCTAACCCCATGGTCTGGAACATTTGGTCAAAACTGGTATCAATTCGGAAACCCTTTCCTTACCAATATAGATTTAGCTAATATTGGATATACTGAAGGTGGTACAACAACTGATGGAAATGCTGTGAAGAATATCTGGGGTATTGAATATAACCCGGGTACAGTGGTTACTCTACCAAATGGGTCTACTTATGCTACAGGAGCTCAGGTAGTTACTTACGTCCCTACAGGGGATGGAGTTGCTCCGGCAGTTGGAGATGTGAACTTAGATAAAATGGTTATCAAACCTATGCAGTCGTTTAAAATAAAGTTAAGAGATAATTCACTTCAAACTTTAAATTTTAATACACTAAGAAGATTTAAGTCAACAGCAAGAACATCAGGTACTGATTATAATGTGAATGCTGCTAGAACGGCTAATGGTAAATCTGAAAGGAATACTATAAAACAGCTTGGGGTAATTGGACTAGATGCTAATGGAAAAGAACTTTCCAGAACATACTATGTTGTTTCTCCAGGATTAACAACAGGACACCAGATTTCTGCTGCAACTTCGGTGCAGGCTTCAGCGGGTAAAAATCTTATCGGTACTTATGAAGAAGCATTGAATGGCGGGTATGATACTAATAATCAAAACTATTGGTTATATATTAACGAAGCTAATGAGAATAACTTCAAGGGTAAGAATGTTAAGTTAATGAGCTATTACGACCAGGTGAAGTCTTATAAATTCGAGATCAGAGAAAATACTGAGTTAATTCCAGCTGGTACACACCAGTTATCTTCAGGAATTGGTTTCTATTATAAAGCAGAAAATGGCAGTTTAATAGAAGCTAAACAAGGAGATGTTGTAGCGGTAACAAATGAGGAAGCTAATTTGTACTATGGAGAACCAAGTAATATTACTTTAGGAGTAGATAATAATAAAGCTAATGCTTCAAGAACACTTGTAGTGTATGATCCATCTATTACAAATTACATTGTAAGATTTGATCCAAAATGGAAAAAAGCAGATATTCAAGTTTATGATATGAGCGGTAAACTGGTAATCTCTAAAAAAGCGGTTGAAACATCCAGAGATTTTGTAATCGAGCTTGATGGCTCAGTTAAAAATTCATATGTTGTAAAAATCGTTTCAGATAAGGGAGAAACTGTTAACACTAAAATCTTAAAATAAACCACATGAAGACTATTAATAAACTAGTATTGGCCTTTTTTCTATTTGTTATATCTTTAGCAAATGCAGCTCCACCACCACCAAGCGGAGGAGGAAACGGAGGAAATGGTACCGGATCACTTGCTTCACCCATTGATATGTATGTATATGTACTTGGTGTTGTAGCAATTGGATTTGTTGTTTACTTTACAAAAAAGTATAAAAGCGTAAAAGCATAAAATTTTATTAAAATAATATTAAACTCTCTGATTAGTCAGAGAGTTTTTTTATTTTTACTCTATGAAAAAGATTTATACACTATCTGCTGTTTTGGCCGCATTTGCTCTACAGGCTCAATTTACGGTTACAATTCAGACTCCGGCAGATTTTAAAGATCAGGATGCTATTCTATATACATTAAACGGTTCGAAAGATATTATTGTTACTAAAGAACAAAGTAAGAATAATACATGGACCTTTAAATATCCAAGCAACTATATGGGAATGATGAAAGTCTATTTCCCGGTTTCTAATAATACAGTAAGCTTTATTTCTGAAAATAAAAATGTCAACTTTAAACTGGATATCCAGAATAATAAGGTTAAAGATGTTACTTATCTGGACGAAGCTAATGCTCTGATGAGTAAACAGCAGGAGGGATCACAAAAGAAAGAGCTTATCCTGCCCGCTTTATCTCAGATCAAAGAATATTATAAAGATAACACAGACTTCGGAAAAGCCTTGAAAACTGAAATTGACAGACTTTCGGGTAATTCTAGTTCTATTGATGCAGCACAGCATCCGTTTATTACCTATTATAATACGAATTATAGTAAGTTCTTATCCAATTCAACGGATACAACCAAAAAAGTAGATCAGGAAGAAATAATCAACTTTTTGGATAAATCAGGGGATATGCTTGAGAGCTCATCATTATTGAGACCTGTATTAGTTAACTATCTGAATTCAGGTGGTAATGCTAATGTTACAGCTTCTGTTGATAAACTATTAGATCGTTTGAAAGTGGAAACTCCAAGAGGGCAGACTGTATTATCAGAACTGATCGACATCTTTGATGTTTATGAGATGGATGAATATAAGAGTAAATATCTTTCGCTTGCTAAGAACCTTAAATGCACAATTACTGACAGGCTTGCTTCTACATTGAAATCGAATGCGAACATTGAAATGGGGGCTGCTTTTCCTAATTATAAATTCCAGTCACCTGTTAATACCACTGCAAAGTCATTATACGATATAAAGGCTGATAAAAAGGTGGTTGTTTTCTGGTCATCTACATGTTCACACTGTGAAAGCGAGCTTCCGAAACTTCTGGAAAAATACAATGATCTGAAATCAAAAAATATTCAGGTTATTGGGCTGTCGCTGGATGTTGACAAAAACTCTTATTCTAAAAAAATTGCTGCTTTTCCTTGGGTGAATGATTCAGAATTGAGAGGCTGGAACAGTAGTTACACCGACTTGTACAATATTCATGCAACTCCGACGTATTTTATTTTAGATGCTAACAATAAGATAATCAGTAAACCAGATCATGTTGGGGATGTTTTGGAATATTTTAAGCTAAAATAATTTTGGAGGTAAAGAAATATTTTCTATATTTGCACCACCAAAAAGGCGAGGTAGCTCAGTTGGTTAGAGCGCAGGATTCATAACCCTGAGGTCACGGGTTCAATTCCCGTCTTCGCTACAATAAACCGCAATCATTGATTAATGATTGCGGTTTTTATTTTTAGAATAGTCTAAAACATGATCATCTAATTTTTCCAAAATATTTCCTTTTTTTATAGATTCTGACTTTCCAAGAGAAAATTGAGGGATTTCAAGTCGATACCTCTTTTTACCATAATGCTTATTGTTTTATAATAAAGGAAAATTAATATGTTTCTTTTATTTGCTTTCTCATAGGCTTTTTTTGAAAGAACTATTTTATTTTGATCACATCTCTTGTTTGGTCGGATAAAGCGCGTAATTGATCTGTAAAACGGATGTATGTAATGGATGGTTTTCTCCCTAAAAAAAGTCTTGGGAGAATACTTCTTAAAACATCATAAAAAAAGCCGTTTTACAATCTGCAAAACGGCTTTTTATTTTTTGTACAGCTTCTTTATCAGACCTGGTATCCAAGTAGCTTTCTGATCTGATAGAAGAATCTTTCAATCAGTCGCAGATCTTGTGTTACAATCTCTGCACTTCCTCTTAGTTCTTTATCGAATGTAAGGGTTTTGTTGTAGCTTGTTTTTAATCCTTTTGGTAAAATCACATCTACATAATAATTTCCTTTTTCATCGGGTATAAGAGAGATGTTCTGCACTTTTCCTTCGATAATCCCGTATTCCTGGAATCGGTAATTGTCGAGCTTAATCAGTACTTTTTCACCCGGAATTATTTTTCCTGAATTGACTGTTGGAACGGACATTCTGCCTACTAACTGCTCTTTGTTTTTAGGAAGAATAGAAAGAATGGGTTCCCCTGACTTTACGAACTGATTCTCGCCAAAAAACTGTTGAAAACTGGCAACACCATCAGTAGATGAGATGACAAGGTAATTCAGTTCCCATTGCTTTAGAGACTTTCTCAGCTGTTCAAGGAGCTGTAAAGTTTGTGAAGAGTAGGTAATTTTATCCTTTTCTGTGTTAATGGCAGTTCCACTTTTGGTTTTATTAAGGTTGGAAATACCTTCATCCATTTGTGATATGGAAATTTTAAGATTTTCAAGGTTTTGCTGAGCCTGAAGAAATTTGATCTTTTCATTCTCAAGTTCCATCGCTGAAATAACACCTTGATTAAAAAGTTCCTGAGATCTGTTGAAGTTTTTCCTCGTCAGATCATATTTTATAGATTCAAGATTCTTCTGTTGTTTTAAGGTAGCTATTCTTATCCTGTACTCAGAAATACTCTGATTGGCTGCCAGATTTTCCGGAGCATAAGGTTGCAGTCTTGTAAATAGAGCCTCATCCTGAAATGCCTTGGCAAAACTGTTATATTCACCCTGTAATTCGCCTAATTTAAAACTTGATGTCTGGGCAATAGGGAAGGCGTACAATTTGTCAGGAGTAATAGAGTCTACCAGTTTTTTCAACTCTAAAATATCTTTATAGTTGGCTGCAGACTGCATGACCATCAGTACATCATTTTTTTTGACTTCCTGATGATCTTTTATAAATATTTTTTCAATTTTTGAACTTGTTCTGGCTTCTATTTTCTCTGGAGGATTCTGAGAAGTTACAATAATGGGAGCTGGTACAAACTCCGGATATTTTATAATGTAACTCATAAAGAGAATGAGCAGGAGGATAATAAATATAACGGTATTCCCCCAGCGGATCATCCAATGAGGTGGCTGGGTAAGAATATCCTGTACGCTTTCTGAGCGGAGTTCAATATTGTCTAAAACGTCTTCTTTCATTTTTCTAAGATAAAATTTCCCCAATATTTCAAGGGGAATATAATTTAACCAAATGGGCAATTCCCGTCATACCACGATGGTGGTGAAGTATCTGCATCCGGTGGACATGCAATATGGTGGAGATGGCATGGCATCCAGCTGCCAAGACACCAAGAACCACAGCAGTTGTTGTCCGGAATAACCACACCTCCGCTGACAAATGCCAGATCTTTTCTCGAAAGTTTTTTGAGGTTTTTCATGATTAATTATAGTTTTATTTTCCTACTCTACAAGCTTTTCGGATTCCGCTGTATGTTGGCTAACTTCCTAATTCAAGTTGGTTTCTTACAAGTCTGTAATATTCTCCCCTTAAATCTACCAAATCAGCATGGCTTCCTTCTTCTACTACTTTTCCTTGATCCAGCACAATGATTTTATCAGCATGTCTTACTGTGGAAAGCCTGTGGGCAATAACTACAGCAGTTTTTCCTTTGAAGAACTGCTCAAGATTTTCCATGATCACTTTCTCATTATTGGCATCCAGTGCAGAGGTTGCTTCATCAAACAAAATGTATTCAGGTGATTTGTATACTGCTCTTGCAATAAACAGCCTTTGTTTTTGGCCACCGCTGACTCCTACACCTTCATTTCCAATCTTTGTATTATAGCTTAGTGGAAGACTTTCTATAAATTCTTTGATGTTAGCAATTTCTACGGCACGTCTTAGTTTTTGTTTATCAATATGATCTTCACCTACCGCGATATTATTGGCAATAGTGTCATTGAATACATATCCTTCCTGCATTACCACTCCACAATGATCTCTCCAGTTTCTTGGAGAAATATTTTTCATATTGGTGCTTCCAATTTTGATCTCCCCTTTGTCCGGATCATAGAACTTCATCAAGAGTTTCAGCAGAGTTGTTTTTCCACTTCCACTGGCTCCTACAATGGCTGTAGTCTGCTGATAAGGTATGGTAAGGTTTAAGTTTTCAAAAACGGGAACATCAGAACCAATATATCTGAATGACATATCTTTGATCTCTATGTCTTTTTTTGGGAAATCTGTGACGTATTGTTCATTCTTATCTTCTTCATCATCTTTGTCATGAATTTCGCCCAATCTTTCAAGGGAAATCTTAGCATCCTGTGTCTGTTTGATAAAGTCGATAAGCTGCAGAAGAGGGCTGTTTAGCTGTCCAATGATATATTGTACAGAAAGCATCATCCCTAAGGTAAGATTTCCACTTAAAACCAGTTTTGCTGAAAGGAAACTCACTAGGATATCTTTCATCTGGTTGATGAAATTTCCTCCTACAGATTGCCATTGCTCTAGTGAAAGCGATTTTATTCGGATTTTGAACAATTTTACCTGAAGAAATTCCCAGTCCCATCGTTTCTGCTTTTCAGCATTATGCATTTTGATTTCCTGCATCCCGTTGATAAGCTCGATTACCTTACTCTGTTCCTGAGATACCTGAGAGAATCTTTTGTAGTCAAGCTCTTTTCTTTTCTTCAAAAAGAAGCTGATCCAGCCGATATATAATATTGCTCCTACAAGATAAACAATGAACAATCTATAATCATAAAACAGAAGTACAATACTGAAAATGATAAGATTCACCAATGAAAATAATGTATTTAAAGATGAGCTTGTAAGAAGCTGCTCAATTCTATGGTGGTCATTTATTCTCTGCATGATATCTCCCGTCATTCTCGTATCAAAGAAGCTTATTGGAAGCTTCATCAATTTGATAAAGAAATCGGAAATGATCGAAATATTAATTCTTGCCGAAAGGTGAAGAAGAATCCAGCTTCGAATGGTTTCAATACCCATTCTTCCCAGGAACAACATGATCTGTGCAAGTAAAACCACATAGATAAAGTTGATATCCTGATTCTGGATCCCGACGTCTACAATACTTTGGGTAAGAAACGGGAATATCAGGGATAGTAAACTTCCTCCCAAAAGTCCTACAGCAAGCTGAATAACTAGTGTTTTATACTTGAGAAGGTATTTGGAAAGGAAAGTAAAGCTGGCTTTGCTCTCTTCCGCATCAAATTCAGTTTGGAAGAAGGCAGGAGTTGTTTCAAGAATAAGGATAATTCCTTCTTCTGTTTTCTCATTTGCATTTTCTCCGATCCAGGATTTGATAAACTCTTCCCGCGTATAGGTGATCAGCCCGTAACTGGGGTCTGAAATATAGACCTTGTTGTTTTTATCAATTTTATAAACAACAACAAAGTGATTTTTATTCCAGTGTGCAATACAAGGGAATGGAACCTCTTCTGTGAGGGTGTTGAAGTCAATTTGGACTCCCATTGATCGGAATCCCAGATTTTCTGCTGCATCACTCAGCCCAAGAAGGCTGCTTCCTTCACGCGTGGTTTCGGAGAGATTACGAATCTGCTGCAGGGATATACTTTTACCATAATGTTTACTTACGATCCTGAGACAGGTAGGACCGCAGTCTTTGGTATCTGGCTGCTTATAAAAAGGAAATTTTTTTTTCAAAACTAATACTCATTATAAAATGCCGTCAATACATGACGACATTTTTACTTTAATTCAATTATAATTCAATGAAATGGTGAACCGGAAATAGGTCCATTTATCACCGCTTTTCTACTCTTTTGCACCTTTTCAGATGGTTATTTTGTTTTTCCTAAGATAGTGAAATTTTTGAATGCATAAGATTTATTTACTAAATCTCATCATCTTCAATTAATTCATCAATAAAGAACAAAATGTCTTCACGATCATACTTGTCCGGGAACTGGTATCCGTTGATGATAAAGATAGGAGTAAAGCTTAATCCAGCGTTACTGTTTTCCTTAGACATCTCTACCAGTGGGTTCAGGTTTTCCGATGTTACATTTCCTCCGGAAAGAGCATTGATTTTGCTTTCATCCTTCGTTTCAAACCATTCTTCTACAGCATGTAAAAACTCTTTTTCAGGTTTATTATGATAGATATATGTTAAATCTGAAATAAGCCCAGTGTATTTTTCTTGAGCTCTTTCCGGGCTGTAGTTGAATCTCATCTGTAAAGAGATGTTATCCGGGTATTTCTCCAAAAGACCTTCTGCGAGCTTATGAGCATCTTTACAAAAACCACAATATGGATTTGAAACGATAGAGATACGAAGTTTAGCATCTTTTTTCCCAACGGCGAAAGTTTCAGTATCCTGGAATTCTATTTTTTGGTTCTGCTCCATTTGATTTTTGAAAAGCTCATAATTTCTTTTAAATCTAAGGTTTTTAGCATTCGATTTCTGAAGCGTTTCTTTTTGCTCAAGTAGAGTATTAAAGTAAATAATAGAAGAGAATACAAGCGCCCATAGAATGACCGTCAATAAAAGGGTTCCAATACTGAAAGAGAGGTTCTCGAACAATAAACTGCTGATGACCAATTGTCCCACAAGGATTGAAATGATCAAGAGACAAACTCTACAAAATGTTTTTTCTACAAATGCCTGGATGTATAAAGAATATCCTATGGCAAGTACAGAGACAAAAGTAAATCCTTTTACAATATAAGCGGTTGCGGGTAAAAACAGACCCAATACAGCAAGACCGGCAAAATAAATCAGAGAAAAGTCTGAAAACTTTAACCCTAAAATACTTGTTTTATCCTGTTTTATAATTTTATCACATGAATTGGCTGTTTGGCTGGCAGCAGCACCTCCGCCACCACATATACTTCCAATTACAGTAGAGGTATTTCCGAATTTCTGATTGAAAATTTCCAGTGAAATATATACGCCGGCTAACGAAAGAAGATTGAATAGTGCCTCATAGATCGTCTGGCTTATAAAAGAATAGGCCAAAATAGCGGCAAAAATCAAATAAAGGACAGGTTTGAAATTGAAAGTTGTTTTGCTTTCTGCATTCTCCGTTTTTTCAAACAAAAGAACAAAGTCTGTTGATTTGGTATAAAGTTCTTCTTTACCCAAAGTTTTTGCCTTTTCTGAATATACTGAATAGTTACTTCCTGATTTTTTTACCAAAGAGAATGAGTTTTCAACAATTGCAATAAATTCTTCCGGAAGCTCATCCCAATACTCTTTGTCAAGTTCATAAGCATCATTTTTTACCCCCATAAAGTTGAGTGTATCACTAAAGGCAAGTGCAGATGGGTAATTGGGATGTGAGTTGAACTGGAAAATGAATTCCTGTTTATCGAGTTTTAAGTGGTTAATTAGTTTGTCAAAAATCATGTTAATATTTTTATCTAAAATACACAGATGTTTTAAATATACAAAAAAAAATCTCCTTTATTAGTGAGATATAAACAGGTGTTGATAGATTTTATTTGAATCTCAGTATTTTATTTTACAAAACTTGAATTTAAAAGTAAATTTTATAATATGATTTTTATTAAAATTGGCTGGCTTTACCTCTTTTCAGAGATAGATTATTTTTTGATAAAATAGATTTTTGAGGAAAATACATGAGTTTCAGAATATATGTTTTTGTCAAAATAGAGGATCGTTTTGCATAGGCAGATGTTTTTAAGCTTTCATGGTAAAGTTTAGATTAAGTTTTACTTTTGGGAGTAAAAAGAGCTTTCTTTTAAACAAAATATAGCGCGTTTTTGCAAGGAATAAATTGTGGTAAAACAGGAGAAATAAACGCTGTCATTCTGACCCAAATATCTCTGCTTCTTTGAACTTAAATTTTAGAAATATCATGCAAAATAGGGGTGATAACTCCAACTTTAAAAGTGTGAAAAATTTGGAAAAGAGCAATGAATTATATTTAAACAATTGTTTAATTTATTAATATTTTTGTAGGTTATATGGTGTTTAATTGATGTTTTTTATATTGATGCCCGGATTGATTGCGATTTGTGATGTTTCGGCATGAACTCAAAAAAACTTAAAAAATCATAAAGTTTTCATAAAGTTTTAAAAAAGGATGGAAATGTTTTTGTATTTATAAAATATGTCGTACTTTTACATCGCCTTGAATGAGGGAACAAGTCAAGGTAATAAATTTTTTTTCATCATTTGTGTTTTTAGAATCGTATCGCCTGATACGATTCTTTTTTGTGTTTATTTTTCGTAATTTAAGAGGAGATCTATGAAGTAAGAATAGGTGACCGAGCCTTCCTGCTGGTTACTTTTCAAAAACAGATTGTTGGTGTATCCAAAGAAGTCATCCAGCCATCCCTGATGGCTGAGCACGAAACTTTTTTCATAAGTACGGTCTTTTTTCATAGCAGGAGAATAATGATGAAGAACATTTTTTACAAACTCAGGATCTTCCTCAACAATAAACCTTAAAAGACTCTTTAAAGTAAAAAGCTCGGTGCTGTACCGCAACTCCAGATTAGTGGAATGAATCCCTATTAAATACCCCACAAAATTAGCTTCCTGTTCCCTGGCGAAACCCAGCTGGTGAGAACTCTCGTGAGCGGTTGTAAAAGGGATGAAAGTAGGGGGTAACTCAGAGTTATATTGGGCTTCTGCGGTAAAAGGATTATAATATCCCAAAATCCCGGTAAAGCTCATCACATTCTTGAATACACTCGGTTTAATAGCTAATATCTGAGTTGTCTTTTTATCTGATATGTAAGAGGGTAATTTTGTCTGCTGATTGAGAATTTCCTTTTGTATAGCAGTAAGGTTTGTGATGATAAAAACTCCCTTAGCATTTTCATGAACAGACTGTCGCGTTAGCTTGCATTTTTCAAGGTAGGTAAGAGCCAGTTTTTTTGCTTTTTCTACATCCGGTTCTTTCTGGCTTGAAAGCTTCTTAATGATAGGAGTCTGGAAGTACAGCATTCCCCAAAAGATTTGATAGATAAAATAAAAGATATTAATGATAATCAGGATCTTCATCATAGAATCATTTCTTCGTTGCTTCCTGAATACAGTGATTGCATAATACAATATAAAAGCTCCCAATATAATATAGATAAGATCTCCCATAGAAAAAGGAATCCAGCTGAACAGCATCTGATGGAGTGCTTTCTGAAGCTCAAAGAAGCTCTCAAAAAAAGAAATCATCATGTTGGATTTTGAGAAACCGTAAAATAAAAGAAATTGGGCAAGTAAAACACCCGCCCAAAATCTTTTCTTATTATATATTTTCCTTGTTATATTAATGACCATTACCTTTAGATACTTTATCCAGATCAATGCCCTGGGCTTTCAAAATCCCACTCACACGGATCGCATAGAATGCAAGATAAGCAAAACAAACAACCCCAACGATATAACTGAAGTGGATATTCGTAATATCTGCAATATAACCTTGTATAAAGCTTACAATACCACCCCCCATAATCATCATGATAAGATATCCTGATCCCTGGTTGGTGTGCTTTCCAAGTCCGTTGATAGCCAATGCAAAGATACATGGCCATAGAGTAGAGCAGAAAAGACCTACACTGGTAAATGCATACACAGAAACCATACCTGAAGTAAACATACCAACAAGTAGAGCTGTAATTCCTGCTAATGAGAAGATTAAAAGCATTCTTGCCGGGTTTCCTTTACTCATGATATCACAGATGATCATCGCAATAATGATAAATCCATATACATAGAATGGAGAAAGATCATGATGAGCCAGTGCATTTACGAATAAAAAGACACCAAACGCAAGATAAGGCGCTAAGAATCTTAAGACCTTTTTGAAGCCTGCATTCACGTCAAATGCCTCTACAGCACCTGTCCAACGGCCAATCATTAATGACGCCCAGTATAATGAGATGTAAGGAGCTACATCTTTCGTTTCAAATCCTAAGTTTTTTTCCATATAAGCAGGAAGGTTACTCGCTGTGGAAACCTCTACTCCTACATACACAAAGATCGCGATCATTCCCATTACCAATTGAGGGTACTGGAAAGCTGAACTTCTGTGCTCTCCCGGAGTGGTATCATCTGTATCCGTACTATTGGTAGGTGTGATAGCAGGAAGGGAAGAGAATTTAAGCATTAAAGCTACAAGAGCAAAAGCTGCTCCTAATATAAGATAAGGTATTTTTACACTTTCGATACTTGCTTCTGTATTGGCTGCGCTTGCAGAACCAAAAATAGCAAATGCAACGATAAGCGGTCCTATTGTCGTTCCTAAGTTATTGATTCCCCCAGCCATTGTTAATCTCTGAGATCCCGTTTCTGTAGGACCTACCTCAATAGCGAGCGGATTAGCAACAATCTGCTGAAGAGAGAATCCTAAACCTACAATAAATAATCCGGAGATCATTAACGGAAAAGAATGCATATTGGCAGCCGGGTAGAACAACAAGGTTCCCATTGCAGAGATAAGAAGTCCCACAATAAGACCGTTTTTGTACCCTATTTTATTGATCAAATCCTGCTTAATGCTTTTTGATATGATCATATAAATTAAAGAACCTACAGTATATGCTACATAAAAGCATATCTGGACCAGCATACTTTCAGTTTGTGATAAGTTGAAGGCTTTTTGAAAAACTGGGATGAGAATATCATTACTGGCTGCTACAAATCCCCAAAAGAAGAATACAGTAACCAATGGAATGAATTGAGCCCAATTGGTTTGTTTAGAATAATTTGACATATTTATTATAGATTTCACAAACAAATATAACTATTTCCTTTCAACGGAATACCTGATTAAGGTTTTTTTTATTTTTTCATAAGCCTCTGCCTTTAAGTCTTTTGGCGAATCTGTAGGCTCAATGATTCCATTGAAATACACCTTTACTCTTCCAGGATAGCCTTTTGAGTTTTCAAAAGGGAACATTTCCTTGAGTCCGATAAAGGTATAAACAGCTATTGGGGAATGATGTTTTGAAGACAGCATAAATGCTCCGTCCTTAAAATCATCCAGGATGATAGAAGTGTCATCAGGTACACCGCCTTCAGGAAAAATGGCAATACTGTTGCCTTCCTCCATCTTCTCTGCGCACCTCCGATATACATCAGCGCGGCTTCTCGCACTCGCTCTGTCTACCATGACACATATCCTTTTATATATGGTTCCAAAAATAGGAATCTTTACCAGTTCTTTCTTCCCTACAAAACATATCGGATGATCCGGTAATAGAATACAGGTAAGCATAATATCCATGATGGAAGTATGATTGGAGATAAAGACATACGGTATCTTTTTGTCCATTTCCTGTTCTGAAAGCTTAATGAGATCATATCTGAAGCCCATTCCGTAGAACATTCCGAAACACCAGAGTCTGACAAGTTTATACCCGTACTTGTAATGCTTTTTATTGAAAGATAAAATATAGACCGGGATTCCAATGGTAACTGTCAGAAAAAATGCCAACAACAGCAACCAGAATCTCCATAGATAATTTAAAATTTTTGTCACAGCCTAACCGTTAAAAATTACTTTCTTTTTTACCGAATAATTAAGAATGGAAACCAGCAATATTGCTGCAATTTTACTGATTATTTCCGGGCTCAAGGTATAAAAAAATAAATTGATATTGTCTTTAAATATAAAACTATAAAATATCTGGAAAAATCCTAAGCTGAGTAATGTTGAAAAGAAAGATACCACCATAAAGTAAGCGAACTCTTTTTTCTTCGAATGTTTTCCTCTTTCAAAAACAAACCAGATACTCAGAAAATAATTGGTGATGATCCCACAGCTCGTAGAAAAAATATTACTTAAAGGATAATGTATGCCATGAAAGTTGGTTTCCCTTACAAAGAAATGAGGAAGAGAAGTGCTGAAAATCTTAAAGCTGCCTATTTCTACAATAGCGCTCAGTCCTCCTGCAATAATGAAGAACAAAACCTGTTTCTGGCGTATGAGTATATCTTTCATTGAATTAATATAAAACTAAAAATTTGTGTACATATTGTATGAAGTAAGAGAGTGTTTATATCTCAGCAGGTGAAAGCCTTACTGTACTCTGATTGTTCATAATGATTTTAAAATGCCAATAATTATAAAACTTCATAATATGAATATGCAAATTTATAACTATATGTTAAACACTGAAAAAAGTTGTTAAAATATTTTTTTTAATAAAAATTATTTCTAATTTTAATATTCAGAATGATGTAATAATGACCTGATAATAAATTCATTTTCAACTCCTTGTGTTGATGGTTTTTTCTATCTTGTAGTGCACGATTAAGAGCATATACTCCAACATTTTATGACCCAATTATTAATAATATTTGTATGAAACGTCAAAACAAATACAGAAAATTCCAGCTTCAACAGAAAAATATTGAGGCTCTTGAGAAAGAAAATTCCCGCTTCAAAAGAGTGTATTCTGAATATGAAAATATGTCAAACGAATTGTGGAATCTTGAAAACTCCAGCGGGGAACCTGTCCCCGATGATTTTATCAATGCAATGGTATTACAGACTTCCTATCTGGAAGACGAAATAGAAGATTGGCTTTTACAATTCAATGAAAAAAAAACAGAGATTAAACATTAATGATTTTAGACAGCTTCCAGGTTGTTTTTAAATGCTAATTGAAGATAAATTCATAATTTAGCACGCTTAAATTAAAATCTAAAATATGGTTGCTATTGTAGATAGTGGTTCTACTAAAACGGATTGGGTAATACTTGATGACTTTAAAAAAGTTTTTCTAAAAACAGAAACAATAGGTTTCAATCCGAATTTTATCAACAGAGAACTTATCGCTCCTGAAATACAGAAGAATAGCAATCTGATATCAGTTAAAAATTCAATTACCAAAGTCTTTTTTTATGGTTCCGGATGTGGAGTGAGGAAAAATTGTGAAACCATTGAAGAAGAATTGCTGAAGGTATTTGGAAAAGCAGAAATTATTGTAAAGGAAGACCTGATGGCCGCAGCCTATGCAGCCTATAACGGAAAACCTGCCATCGTGTGCATTTTGGGCACAGGATCAAACTCTTGTTTTTTTGATGGTGAAAATCTGAAGATTGAATTGCCTTCCCTTGGATTCCTGATCGGGGATGAAGGAAGTGGCAGTGCTATCGGAAAGCAGCTAGTGCGCAGATATTTCATGAAAAAACTGCCTTCAGACCTTCACAAAGAATTTGAAGCAGACTATCAGCTTACCGTAGAAGATGCATTGAAAAATATGTATCATACTCCAAGACCCAACGCCTATTTGGCGAACTTTACCAAATTTGTGATCGAAAGAAAAGATCATCCTTATTTCCAGGATATGGTTTTTGAAGAAATGAGAAACTTCTTTGAATACCAGGTTCTCCCTTATGAGGAAGCAAAAGATGCCGAGATCAATTTCATCGGCTCTATCGCTTATTATTATGAAAACATACTGCGTTCTGTAGCTACAGAACTTAATTTAAATGTGGGACATGTTGTGCAGAAACCAATTGAAAGCTTAGTAGATTACCACATTAAATATATACTTTAACAAAAAACAAAATTTTATGTCAAGTAACAACAATCGTGACGAAAAGAACTTTAGCCAGGCCGCGCTAGATTATCATAAAGCAGAACCCAAAGGAAAAATTGAAGTAATCCCGTCAAAGCCACACTCTTCTCAAAGAGATCTGTCACTGGCTTACTCTCCTGGGGTAGCTGTTCCTTGTATGGAAATTCATGATAAACCGGAAACTGTTTACGATTATACAGGAAAAGGAAACCTGGTAGCAGTAATTTCTAACGGTACTGCAGTACTTGGACTGGGAGACATCGGTGCTGAAGCTTCAAAACCGGTAATGGAAGGAAAAGGTCTTTTATTCAAGATCTTTGCTGATATCAACGTTTTTGATATCGAGATTGATGAAAAAGACCCGGATAAATTTATTGAAATTGTAAAAGGTATTGCTCCTACTTTCGGAGGAATCAACCTGGAAGATATTAAAGCTCCTGAGGCATTTTATATAGAACAAAAACTGAAAGAGGAATTAAATATTCCTTTGATGCATGATGACCAGCACGGAACAGCCATTATCTCTGCAGCAGCATTGATCAACTCTTTGCAGATTGCTAATAAAGATATTGATAAAGTGAAAATGGTGGTGAATGGTGCAGGTGCCGCTGCTATTGCATGTACGAAGCTTTATATTTCATTAGGACTGAAAAAAGAAAATGTTCTGATGTGTGACAGTAAGGGGGTTATCAATCATAAAAGAGAAAATCTTACTCCTGAAAAATTAGATTTCATCGCTCAGACAGATATTGAAACATTAGAAGATGCTGTAAAAGGAACGGATGTGTTTGTGGGATTGTCAAAAGGAAACGTGATGACTCAGGAAATGCTGTTGAGCATGAATAACGATCCTATCGTATTCGCTTTAGCTAACCCTGATCCGGAAATCGCTTATGATCTTGCTATCGAGACTCGTAAAGATGTTATCATGGCAACAGGAAGAAGTGATTATCCTAACCAGGTAAACAACGTATTAGGATTCCCTTATATCTTCCGTGGTGCATTGGATGTACAGGCTACAGGAATTAATGAAGAAATGAAGCTTGCTGCCGTACACGCTATTGCTGACTTGGCAAAAGAACCAGTACCGGAAGCTGTAATTTTAGCATACAACGTTCAAAATATGCAATTTGGAAGAGAGTATTTCATTCCAAAACCATTTGATAACAGACTGATCACAAAAGTATCGAGTGCTGTAGCAAAAGCGGCTATTGAAAGTGGTGTTGCGAGAAAAACGATTGCTGATTTTGAAGAATATGAGCACCAGCTTTTAGACAGAATGGGAAGAGATGAAAGATTGGTAAGAATGATGCAGAGCCGTGCAAAATCCAATCCGAAAAGAATTACCCTTGGGAATGCTGAAGAATACAACGTATTGAAAGCTGCTCAGATCCTTTATGAAGAAGGAATTGCTTATCCAAGCCTTTTAGGAGATAAGAAATACATCCAAGAGCAGATGGAACGTTATGGAATTACCCTGGATGTTCCGATCATTGATCCAAGTGATGATGACCAGAAAGAAAACAGAAAAAAATACAGAGAAACCCTTTGGAAACTTCGTCAGAGAAAAGGAATGAACGAGTACAAAGCGAAGAGATATGTTCGTCAGAGAGATTATTTTGGACCTCTGATGCTAAGACATGGAGATACGGATGGTCTTATCGTAGGATTCTCTAAAAACTATACTTCAGTATTGCGTCCTGTGTTGGAGGTTATTGAAAAAGATAAAGGAGTGGACAAAGTAGCGGCAATGATGATGATCCTGTCTGAAAAGAAACCTATCTTCTTTGCAGATACATCCATCAACCAAAACCCTACTTCTGAAGACCTTGTGAATATTGCTAAAATGGCAGAATTTACAGTGAAATCTTTTGCTATCGAGCCTAGAATTGCAATGCTTGGGTTCGAAAACTTCGCTGCTATTTCTGAAACTTCTAAGAAAGTAGCTAAAGCAGTAAGCATCCTTCATGAGAAATATCCTAAAATGATTGTAGATGGAGAAATTCAGCCTGATTTTGCAATGAACGCGGATCACCTGAGCGATTATCCATTCTCAAAATTAGGAACAACACCAGCAAATACATTTATCTTCCCGAATCTGGAAAGTGCCAACCTTTCTTACAAAATTATAAGAGGAATGAAAGTAGCACAGGTGATAGGACCAATCTTAATGGGATTAAAACAGCCGGTACACGTTCTTCAAATGCGTTCAAGCGTAGACGAGATCGTAAACCTTGCTACGATTGCCGTTCTTGATGCTCAAAGAAGAGAAAAGAAATAAATATAAAAATTGAGATCATGAGTAGTAATCACTAAGTTCTGATCAGATTTTTCTTATTTAAAAAATGACACCTTAAACCGTGTTGAGATAATAAAAAGACTCCATATTTTGGAGTCTTTTGCTTTTATGTTAATTCATTGAATTCTTATTTGAAATTTAAGTTAAAAATCATTCGCGCGTCAAATGAAAACATTAATTAGTTTAAATTGCTATATTTGGGAGTTTTAAAAATTAATAATGATATTTTCTTTACAAGGCACTGTTCAAGAACTTACGCCTACCTACGCGGTAATCAATGTACAAGGGGTTGGCTACTACGTGGGAATCAGTTTGATGACCTCACAGACGCTGGTTTTGAACCAGCAGACTATTTTATTTATCCAGCAGATCATCCGTGAAGATGCTCATCTTCTCTTTGGTTTTAACACACGTTCAGAAAAAGAAATGTTCAATCTGTTAATTAGCGTTAACGGAGTAGGGGCTGTTTCTGCATTGATTCTGCTATCAACACTGAGCCTTGATGAGATCGCTACTGCCATACTTTCAGGCAACAGTGCACTCATCCAAAAAGCAAAAGGAATCGGTGCCAAAACTGCCGAAAGAATCATCGTAGACCTTAAAGATAAAGTACAGAAATTCAGTGATCCGAACGCGAATATTTCTGTGATGGTGGATAATAAAATTAAGGAAGAATCGTTATCTGCATTAGAAGTTTTAGGAATTCCTAAGCGGGCGAGTGAGAAGATTGCGGATAGAATAATAAAACAAAATCCAAGCATCTCGGTAGAAGAATTGGTTAAACAAATCTTAAAAAACATTTAACATTTGGTGGCGAAAAGTAAGCATCTTAACATATTTTTGTTCCTGTCGTTTCTGTGTATGTCTGTCAGCGCGTTTGCGCAGGTACGGAATGACACGGCGATCATAAGAAAACAATATGAAGTGGCCGACCCTACGAGGTACGAAGCCTATTACGATATAAAAACCGGGATGTACTATGTATATCCTAAAATCGGAAATACCATAACAGGTCCTCCTACAGCGATGTCTCCGCAAGAGTATAAAGAATATATGCTTGCTACCCAGACAAAAGCTTATTACAAGGAGAAATCTGATAAATACAACCTTCTTTTCAGAAGAGATAGATCAGATGCAAGGAAGAAAGGACTTATTCCTTCACTCTTGATCAATAACAAGTTGTTCGAAACGATTTTCGGGGGTAATAAAATTGAAATTATTCCTTCGGGGTATGCATCTTTGGACTTTGCCGGATTGTATCAGAAAATTGATAACCCTTTGATTCTGCCACAAAACAGGACCAGTTTTACTTTCGATATCGATCAGAGAATTCAGCTGGGATTATTGGGTAAAGTAGGTGAAAATTTGCAGTTAAAAGCCAATTATGATACCCAGAGTGGTTTTGCTTTTGAAAACAGGATGAACCTCGTTTGGCAGGCAAAAGGAAGCTGGAAAGATCTTCAAAGCAAAGGCCTTGGAAATGTAGATAAACCCAACGAAGGAGGAGAAGATAAAATCATCAAAAGAGTTGAATTTGGTAACGTAAATATGCCGCTTTCAACCAGTCTGATCCGTGGTTCACAATCACTGTTTGGGGTGAAAACAGAATTCCAGTTAGGAAAAACATTTGGAACAGTGGTCCTTTCCCAACAGCAGGGTGAGGCCCGTAATATTGTAGTACAGGGTGGTGGTGTTATGAATAATTTTAAAGTCAATGCTATTGACTATGAAGAAAATCAGCACTACTTCTTAGGGCACTATTTCCTGAACAAATATGATGATGCCTTACTTAATTATCCACAGATCAATTCCACCATTAATATTACCAGATTAGAAGTATGGGTACTTGATCAAGGGAACAGTAATCTTGCCTATCAGAAAAGTATTATCGGGATCAGAGACCTTGGAGAAGGGCCTGGTGGTGTTACTTTACCGGATAACTCTCTGAACGGTTTATATGACGCAGTTTCGTCAGTAGCAGGATCCAGAGAAGCCGGAAAAAACTACGGTACTATTTTCCAGGGACAGGTGATTGGGACAGATCCAACTCCTTATGATAATGGAGAGCAATTCATATACAATACAAAAGCCAGAAAGCTGAATGCTAATGAATTTACCTTTCAGCCACAGCTAGGATATATTTCATTAAATCAAAAATTGAATGACCAACAGCTTTTAGCCGTTTCATACTCCTATACTGTTAATGGAAGCAATAAAGTATACAAAGTAGGGGAATTCTCCGAGGAAAGCCCGGTGCTTGTTACCAAAGTATTGAGAGTAAACAATAAAGTGAACACTCAATCTCCGATGTGGGACCTGATGATGAAGAATATCTATTCTATGGATGCAGGACAGGTAGCACCGGATGGATTTATCCTGAATGTATACTACAGAGATCCAAAAACAGGAGGTAAAGTAAACTACCTTCCGGATACTCCTGTAAAGGATCAGAACTTACTGAAATTATTCAACTGGGATCGCCTTAACATGAACGGAGACATCCAGAATAATAAAGACGGAAGCAAGGGAGATGGTATTTTTGACTTTGTCAATGGAATTACAATAAGACCGGAAACCGGGCGGGTTATTTTTACCAAAGTACAGCCTTTCGGAAGTTATATGCAAAAGGTTTTAGGGGGAACTTTTGATCCTCAATATGTTTTCCAGGATCTTTATACCAAGCAAAAACAAGCTGTTCTTTCCAGTAACCTTTCACAGAGATATACAATGGAAGGCCGTTATAAAGGAGTTCAAGGACAAGGTATTTCGTTAGGTGCAGTAAACGTGCCTCAGGGATCGGTAAAAGTGGCCGCAAACGGAGTACAGCTTACAGAAGGGGTAGACTATACCGTAGATTATATGTTGGGGACTGTTACGATCATCAACGAAAACGTAAAACAGTCCGGACAGGCTATCAATATTTCACTGGAAAACCAGTTGACATTTAATACCCAAAGAAAAAGATTCTTAGGATTAAATTTAGAAAGAAGATTCAGTGAAAACTTTATCTTAGGAGGAACAGTAATTAATTACTCAGAATCTCCATTGACTCAGAAGGTAAACTTCGGACAGGAAGCGGTAAACAATACCATGGCGGGGATCAACTTGATGTATAACAATCAGGCTCCTTATCTGACAAGGCTTACCAATAAGCTTCCTATGGTAAAAACCGAAGCGCCATCCAACTTAAACTTTAAGATGGAAGCTGCTTATTTAATGCCTGGACTAAATAAAGGGACAAATAATCAGTCTTATATTGACGATTTTGAACAAACGACTTCCAAGATATCATTAAAAGAACCGGCAGCATGGAGCTTGGCTTCAAAACCGGAAAAAAATACATTGCCACCGTTTAATACGGTGCCGGCAAATGACGATATAACAAGCGGATATGGAAGAGGACTATTAACATGGTATAATATCGACCCTAGATTCTGGGGTGTTGGAGGAAAAGCTCCTTCAGGAATTACACCGCAGTCCGTATCCAATCACGCTTCAAGAAGAGTACAATACTCGGAGATTTACAACAACAGAGATTTCGTTGCAGGTGAACAGACTTTTACCAATACTTTTGATATCTCTTATTTCCCTAAGGAAAAAGGGCCATATAATGTAAACCCATTAACAGAGCAGGCGCAAAGCAGATGGGGAGGAATTATGAGGTCCATCAGCGTTCCAAACTTCGTTACTTCCAATATCGAATATGTTGAGTTCTGGATGATGGATCCATACGCAGATGGTAAAACATTGGGTACTGATCCAAGGCTTTTACTTCATTTAGGAAACGTATCAGAAGATGTTCTGAAGGATGGAAAAATGCAGTATGAAAATGGACTTCCAACTTCTGGTACCCCATCATCAACTACGAATTCAACCTGGGGAGTACAGCCAAAGCAGCCGCCAATTTTATATGCATTCTCTACAGAAGGAGAGGATAGAAAAGTACAGGATGCCGGATATGATGGTCTTACTTCTGACCAGGAAGCCATGAGGTTTGGGAATACATTTGTAAACCCGGTAACTAATATTGCTGACCCTGCAGTGGATGACTTCGTATTCTATCTGTCTGATAAATTTACAGGAAGCCAGGCTGCTTCAGTTGTAGAACGATACAAGTATTTCAGAAATCCGGAAGGAAACTCAGAAGCAAACTCTCTGAACGTAGCTTCACAAACTCCGGATGCGGAAGATATCAATAAAGATTACAACCTTGATCAGACTGAAAACTATAATCAGTATGTTGTAAAACTTGATCAGCCAAGTTTGTCATTAGGACAAAACAATATTGTTGATGTAAAGACCGTAAAAGCAGCATTTCAGAATGGGCAAACTGCAGATGTTAAATGGTTCTTATTTAGAATACCAGTATCTAAGTACGATTTGCAGGAAGGAACTCATGATGCTTCGGTGCTGAATAATGTAAGATTTGCAAGATTAATGTTGGCAGGATTCGACCAAACATCCACTTTAAGATTTGGAACAATGGATCTTGTAAGATCAGACTGGAGAAAATATAACAATAAAATTGCCAGTACAATTGTTTCCGGTCCTGAAGAAGGGATAGGAGAAGTGGTAGATCCGAACTTTGAAGTAGGAAGTGTAAATATTGAAGAAAATGCTTTAAATCAGCCTCCGTATGTATTGCCTCCAGGTATTGACAGACAGGTATTAAGTGGAAATGCTGGAGCTCAAAGACAAAATGAAGCTTCACTTTACATGAAAGTAAATGACCTTAAATCTGAAGCAAGAGGAGTATTCAAGAATACAACACTGGATATGAGAAGATATAAAAAGTTGAAACTTTTTGTACATGCTCATGATCCATTGAATAGAGTAATAGGAATGGATGAGAAAACCAAATTCTTTATCCGTTTTGGAAGTGATGCTACTGACAACTATTATGAATATGAATCATCTTTAAAAATGACACCTACAACGGCAACAGCTCCTATGGAAATCTGGCCAATGGAAAATGAGGTGGATTTTGATGTTCAGAACTTTGTAGATGCTAAAATCAGAAGAGATAAATCGGGGGTGAAAATTACCGATAGAACAGTAGATCCGGCCTACCAGGAACCTTTTAAGAATATTTATATCAAAGGTAGACCAAGTTTAGGAAATATTACCACAATTATGATTGGGGTAAGAAATGCAGATGTAAGAGGAGGAACCGGAATTACAAGAATATTATGGGTGAATGAAGTCCGTCTTTCTGAAATCGAGAATGATGGAGGGTATGCAGGAAATGCCAGCTTAAACTTTAACATGGGAGACCTGGCAACAGTAAATGCCAATGCTTCTTATACATCAGTTGGTTTTGGAAATATCGATTCAAAACCTGCAGAAAGAACGCAATCTACTCAATCAGCGTTTAGTATTAATACGGCGATCAATGTAGATAAATTCCTTCCGGAAAAAACAGGTGTGAAGATTCCTTTAAACTATTCTTACTCACAGACCATTGAAGACCCGAAATACAACCCTCTGGATACCGACGTGGAATTCAGTAAGGCGCCAAACAAAGATCAGTTGAAAAAAGTAGCGAGAACGTATACTCAACAGAGAAGTATAGGAGTAGTGAATATGCACAAAGAAAGAGTAAACCCAAATAAAAAGCCTAAGTTTTATGATATCGAAAACGTATCAGTAACGGCTGTTTATAACGATGACTATTTCAGAGATATCTATACCAAGAGAAACTATAGACAGTATTTGAGAGGATATGTTGATTATAACTATACATTTAAGCCGTGGGTCATCAAGCCTTTCAATAAGATGATTAGTGATACAGCAAAATCTACAAAGTATCTGAGATGGGTGAAGGAATTCAATATTAATCCAATTCCTACAAGAATCTCTTTCAGAACTGAAATCGACAGAAATTATAATGAACTTGAGTTCAGAAACGTGGAAGCGATCCTGAATGGAAATATGAACAGTGATTTCGATGCCATCAGAAACAGAAACTTCTTCTTTGGATGGCAGTACGGGTTAGGATTCAATTTTACAAAATCATTAAAACTGGAAATCAATTCTGCAACCAGAACCCTTAATGATAACCTGGATGTAAATTCAATGGACAACAAGTCGATCTTTGGAAATGTATTCAGAGCAGGAAGACCGGTATTGTATAACCACAGAGCACAGCTGAACTATAAACTGCCGTTCCAGTATCTTCCTTATCTGGATTTCATTGATGCAGAAATAGGATATGGATTTACCTACAACTGGGCTGCAAGGTCTACTTCGTTGACTGGATTTGTGGATCCTGAGACTAATAAACCTGCAAGCTTGGGGTCTGTTGGTCAGAATACGAATGTTATTCAGGCAACAGCTTCAGCGGATCTTCCTAAGTTCTTTGGACAGTTTAATTATTTCAAAAAGATAAATGCTAAGCTTCAGAAACGCAGACAGGAGATGGACTCTCTGAACAATGTATATACAAAACAATGGGAGAAGAACAGATACAGATATAAGAAATATAAATTTAAAAACAGACTTACTCCATTTCAAAGTGCAGCATTCTTGCTGACTTCTTTCAAACAGTTGAACGTAAGTTATAATGAAACAAATGGAACAGTACTTCCGGGATTATTATCGGCTCCTAACTGGTATGGTTCAGGACAGACACTGGGAGGTCCAACTTTAGGATTCCTTTTAGGATCACAGGCTGATATCAGAAGAACAGTGATGGAAAATGGATGGGTGAGTGGTTCCAATTATATGACAGATCCATACGTGAGGATGTCCACCAAAGAATTGAGAGCAGACTTACAAGTGGTGCCGATGAATGATTTAAGAATAGATCTTAATGTGTTACATACCTTTAACAGTAACTTTTCACATACAGGATTTAACTATACCAATAATGGCGTTTCGGATCCTGACTTTACATTTGCCAGCGAAATGATAACATATTCCAATACGACATCGCTTCTTAGTACATCATTTAAAGATGGACAAGCGGTTTACCAGGCGATCAGGGAAAATGCAAGAGCACTTTCACAACAGCTGGGAGGACCAGGCGCTGTATTGGATAACAATGGATTTGCTCAGCATTACAGTATTGGAAATGCTTATGTATTGATCCCAGCCTTTAAAGCAGCGATGGAAGGAAAATCGGTGACACCAATGAGCAATCCGAAGAAATCAGGATTCCCGCTACCAAACTGGAGAATTACGTATTCAGGATTAAAAAATATCCCGATTATTAGTGGGCAGTTCACGAAGTTTGATATTCTACATGCCTATACAGCTACTTATACCGCAACTGGTATTCAGAGCAATGTAGATTATCATGGCAACCCGAATGGATACTATCAGACCGTGGATAATGCAGGTAATGTAATCAAAAATGCCGGGGATAAGATCAATCCATATACATTTGCACAGGTGGGATATGTAGAATCTTTCTCACCACTTATTGGAGTAGATGTTACCATGAGAAACAACATGCAGTTCGGGATACAGTACAACAAAACCAGAATGATGGTATTGGGATTGGTAAACCAGACACTTACCGAAGATGCCAATACAGAATATGTAGTAAGACTTGGTTATATTGTCAGAAACTTCAGACTAGGAACTGCTAATATCAGAGGAAGAGGAACAAGAGGAAAAGGAAGTGACCTTAATATCAGAGGAGATATTTCATTAAGAGACAGTAAGACCTCCATTATGAATATCCTGTTGAATGATGCCCAGGTTACAGGAGGACAAAGACTGATGAATATCAAGCTTTCCGCAGACTATAATGTTTCCGAGAATCTGAACCTGAGAGTATTCTACGAACAGATGACCTCAAAGTATAAGATTTCCACAGCATTCCCGCTGTCTACAATTAGAGCAGGTATTTCTGCCACATTTACATTCGGAGATTCCGGAGGTGGATTCTAAAAATAGTACAAACGTAAAAGTCCTTCAGTTTTGAAGGACTTTTTTTATATCCAATATTTGAAGCTACTATATTTTTGAATACATTTGTACAAAATAAAAATTTAAAAATGAACACACCATCAGAATTAAAGTACACCAAAGATCACGAATGGATCAAGATCGAGGGTAACGTTGCTACAATCGGTATTACAGACTTCGCTCAGGGAGAACTTGGAGACATCGTATACGTAGACATAGATACTGTAGATGATGATCTTAATGGAGGAGACGTTTTTGGAAGTGTAGAAGCAGTAAAGACTGTTTCAGATCTATTCTTGCCTATCGCAGGGAAGGTTATTGAGTTTAATTCAGAATTAGAAGCTCAGCCGGAACTGTTAAATACAGACCCTTATGGAGATGGATGGATCATCAAATTGGAAATTGCTGATGGAGCAGATCAGTCAGAGTTACTTTCTGCAGACGATTACAAAGCAATCATTGGATAAGATTTCAAAAATATTTAGTAAGATACTGCCCATTTATTGGGCATTTCTTACTTATATGCTCCTCAAGCCGGGAGAAGAAAACAATGAATATTGGTTCATGTTCAGCGGTATAGACAAGGTGCTGCATCTAAGCATATTTGGAGCACTGGGTTTCGCTTTCATTGCCGCGTTTCCCAAAATAAAATTCTCATACTTTTTTCAGATCATGCTTCTCTATGCATTCCTTACCGAAATTCTACAGGAAGAAATGGGATTAGGAAGATCTATGGAAACACTGGATATCGTAGCAGACACTATCGGATGCCTATTAGGATACTATATATATAAGGTATTAATCAAACGTTTCTTTTAATCATACCCTTAGGAAAGAGCAAATCTTCATTCCCTGCCTTTCCACTCAGAAACATTCAAGTTTTCTCAAACCCTCAAACTCTCAAACCTCTCAAACATTCTTAGGAGCTATTTCCTGCTATCCATTTTTACTCCTCGCTCCAGCGCACTCCGTCCCTTGAACCCACCCACTCTCCAACGCAAGCTGTGGGGTAACCATTCTTATCAGGGCTAGGGGAGGGAATTATAAATGATGAATGATGAATTAGATTTTCGGGTTTCTCGTTCCGTGTTTTTAGTTTTGAGATTACAATTCCAGGTTTTAGGTTGTCAATAGATGGGTTCAGTATCATCAACTTTCTCTCTCTTATATATATTATACCCATCCACCTCTGTACAAATCCGTTTGATGATCCTGTCAACGAATAATCATGATCCTCATCCAAATATTCATCCAGACAATAAAAATTCCATAGAAGCGGGCTATAATCCTGAGCTTAGTCGAAGGGAGCCCTTTTAATAAAAAGAAAATGTCCTTTTTGGCTTTAGCCCAAAACTTAAATAAAGAATATTTGTTTTTAGAAAAGCCCCTGCTATTATATATAGGTATACCTTCCATTACTCATTACTCATTACTCATTATACATTAATCCTATCCTCAACCCCTCCCAAAACACTCTCCGTCCCTCACACGCTCTAACCCTCCCACACTCCCTCTCGATCTTCCAAACAAATGTTTAAAATTTTTCTCTCTGCCTACCAGTGTTTTAGGTTTAAATATTAATAAAAGGTAAAATTTATGTTAAATAAA
>NZ_PPEG02000011.1:91406-256118 GCF_002899945.2 Chryseobacterium viscerum | reverse complement strand
AAAATTTGCTTGTTATTCTGGTATTGTTCCTTTTGAATATTCCTCAGGTACTTCTTTAAGGGGCAAAAGTAGAGTAAGTCATTTTGCAGATAAAAAAATGAAATCAATTCTTCATATGGCTTCACTATCCGCGATAAAGCATGACGCAGAAATAAAGAATTATTATGAAAGAAAAAAACAGGAAGGAAAACATTCCCTCCTGATTATAAATAATGTAAAATGCAAAATTATAAGCCGAGCATTTGCTGTAATATTCCGTAATACACCATTTGTAAATACTTATAAATTTGTATCTTAAATTTTAAACTTTTTATTTGCTTTTTGTCATAGAATGCGCCAGCGGGGGGATATCTATTTTCTAACAAAAACAAACTTCTGTATAACTTTAATCATTAATAATAAAAAATAGATTATGCCCGACAAAATAATAAATATTATGATCTGGCAAAATATAAATGCTATATCACTACCTCCTAAAAAACCACAAAATAATGCTCCATAAAGATATGATTGTGAATAAAATATTAGTAGAAAAAATTCACAAAGATTATTGTCACAAAAAGTGTTATTCAAAAATTTTTCAAAGTGTAAACCTGTTAAATTGTCACAGGTTCCTACTAATAAGTATATAAAACTAATTGTAGAAGCAATTTTAAATCGTGTCTTGTCCATTTTAATAATAGTTATATATTGATTCAAAAATTAAAAAAAATTTACCACCTCCCACTAGCTCCTCCCCATTTTTTTGGTATTGATCCATCTTCTTCCTCCTGTAATCTTAAAGAACTTGGTTTAACTTTTGAATCAATATCTTTTCCATCGTTTCTTAATTCTATCCATTTTTGCTTTACTCTTGGAGATTCACCTAACAGACCAGGCGCACCCTCTCCCGTTATAACAACCTCTCCATCAGGCGATTTCATTTTTCTCAAAACAGCAGAAGGTACATCTGAACAATCACTTTGAGTTAAGCAATATTTTTCTTGTGCTACAGAAATCCCAGCAGCTATACCTTCAGAGTCTTTATCATTAGTATTTATGTAATACGCTTGATCATATCTTTGTATCTTATTACCGTCTTTATCTAATTTAAATATCATATTAGATTCTTCACCTCCACCAATTTTTGAGTGATTAGTGCCATCCATTACTTCGAAATTATGAGCACTATTTTTAAATTCATCTAAGGATTTGAAATGCTTAACAGTATATCTACTATCACCATAAGCTCCTCCACTTTTAGATGCACCATCTTTGGATATATACGTCCAACCCTTTTTATTATCACCAACCAAAACTGCTTGATGGCCTGCTCCTTTAGCTCCAGCAGAATTACCAAGTACTATAACATCCTCATTCTGTCTTCCATCCGGATCAATAAATCTAATCGGATTATTAAAAGCGTAGTTGTAAGGACTATGTCTTGTCATCTTCTCTGCCAACGGATCAACAACGCCCCATCTTCCCAAATCAGGCATGTAGAACCTTGCACCATAATCATACATCCCACTTTCCTGAAGTTCCTTTCCATTGTACTTATAATTCAAATAACCACCTAATAAACTTTTAATTCCTCCTACATGATTCATTCCAAAAGCATAGTAATTATTAGTATCTGTAACTTCAAGAGCTCCTGAGCTGTCTTTGGCAAAGCTCACACGGGTATTTCCAAGGTGGTCTTTGTATTGATAAATATAACGATTTTCCAAGAAACTGTAAAAGCCTTCTGCAGTTGATACAAAATCAAGAAGCCAGGCTGGTTTTATGGGGATTTTAGCATCGTTTATATTTTCATTTTTAAAGGCTTCTTGTTCATACGCAACACTTGTCCTACACCAAAGGCATATAGAGGTTCCTGAATAACGATACTGAAAACCATCCAAATAATCAGTCATATTTGTGGTAATCGTGGTATTTCCTCTGCCTCCTCCGCTTGTATAGGTTTTACGAACCTTTGTACCATCAGCTCTGTAAAGGTAACTTAACCCAAAATTATTAACTTCTCCTACAGCGTTAATCTGAGTAATTGAAAAATCATTCGGTAGGTTAAGATGATTATAAACTATACCATGGATCCCTTTATCCAGCATATCTTTCATACTCCCATTAAGATCATATCCAATTATGTTATTCCCTCCTTCATAGCCTGTATCATTCATCCCATCTTCTATCACCTGATCCAAACGGTTTCCTGTATATCGATAGGTAAGATTATCTATCTGCGTAAAGGTTGTTCCTGCTGATATAGGAGTAGCATTTCTTTTCAATGTCTTTATATTACCGTTGAGATCATAGGTAAGATATTCATCAAAATAACCGGAATTTCCTGTAGAGGGTTCTTTATAGAAAGCATTAACCAATCTGTTTAACTTATCATATTCATAGTTGTATCGTTTCAAAAGATTTTCTGATCCGTTATTCCAATCGATTTCAGTAATGTTTCCATTGAACTTTCCAACTGACAGAGGATTGGCTGGATTATTATATCTCATTTCATACCCAAACAACTTTCCATTCAGATTAGAAGGATCATTTATTTGGGTAAGCCAGCCTCTGATATTATACTTATAATCCATCTGCTGAAGTGGTGAAGCCGCTGCAATTCCTCCTACCTTTTTAGATTCTAACTGGGAAATTTCATTATACTTGTTTTGAGTCAAGTATTCTACCTGATTGCTGTCAACCTGATGTTTATGAACCAATAATCTGTTCTGATCATCATAGTCAAAAGTTTCCGTAATCACTCTTTCCGTGTCAGAGTCTAACCGCTTATGTCTGGTAATGGTTTGTTTGGGTAAACCTGCAAAATCAAGCTTGGATTCTGTTCTGGTAAACCCTCCTAAATGATTGATAGAATGGCTTCCAACAGCTCTTCCTTTGTTGTCATAATAGGTATAGTTCTTCGTCCAGTTATCATCTTCAATATTTTTTACCAGACTCACCAAAGGAAGTCCTCTGGTGCTTCTTCCATCAGCAGAAGAGGTATCCGTTAAAACAGTCATATCCGTTGTATTGGCAGGAAGGGCGGGATTGAAACTGTATCCAGGATAGGTATCATAATAGTTTACGGATAGCAAGCTAACGATAGAGGAACCCTGAGGATATGCAAAGTCTCTACTTCCATAATATACATCCATTCCCTGGCTGGAAAACCCTACAGTACCCGCTCTGTTAACGTTATTGAATCCAAAAGCTTCTGCTTTAGTTTGTTCCTCTGCTCTTGTTCCTCCTGTACTGATTCCTGTATAAGCGACTCTTCCAAGCTGGTCATATTTGGTGAACAGCCACTGCCCTTTTGCATTTAATTCAGCATCCTGAGTTGCCACCAGTTTATCCTGAGTGTCATACACCATAAACTCCCAACCTTTACCTGGAAACTTTTTTCCTACCAGTCTATTTCTTCCGTCATAGCGGTATTGATAGGCTAATGCGTCATGCTCCGGTGTTCCCCAACTGGCTAATTGAGATAAAAGCGGAGGAATAACAAAAACCAACTGGTCATATTTATTATAAACGTAATAGGTATCTGCATTTTCTGTAGCGCTGATCACTTTTCTCACCAATACAACCTGCCCTCTGCTGTTTTTAAACTCAATGGTTTTATTTTCATCTTCGTCAGCCACTGTATTTTTATACAGCTGAAAGTCTCCATAGATTCCATCATTACTGATGGTTGATGTGGTAATTCCGTTGGCGAGGGTTGTGGGAGCTGCAAATTTCCTTACATTATCACCTGTAGTATTAACGTCATAGCCAAATTTTACAGGTTTTGTATTCCAGTCATTACCCACCTGCTTCTGCTCCAGAACTCTGTCTAAAGGGGAGTTTTCAATTATTTTCTCTGTGTAAATCTTTTCAGAACCATATGGGCTGCTGCTTACATTACTAAAAGGGTCAGAAACAAGGGTTCCATTGGATGTACCACTTTGAGGAATAGGAAGATATTCTTTTATCTGCCTCCCAAACTGATCATATACAATAGGAACTACTACATCCTTTCCCAGCGGGGATGCTTTTATATTGATTATTTGCTTGGGTCTTCCCAATCCGTCCAGGTACTGAACCGTTTCTGAAGATTTTGTTACCGAGGCTCCGTTATAATCAAGATACGTTTTGGTCTGAACATAGTTTTCTGTATTGGGAAGCTGGGAAAGCTGGGACTTGGCGGTTCCCATAATAAGGATTCCTATAGGGATTATGATTTTTTTCATCGGTTTAGTTTTTATAATTGTATTTCATTTCCTTCACCTTCTGCTGTTCCATATTCTTCACCTGCTGAGGTCGGTTGGCCGCATCATACAGATAATTTTCTCTTATTCCGGACGGAGGGGTTATACTGGTTACCCCAATTAATAGGTCGTGGGTATAGGTGATAATTTGAGGAGTTCTTCTTGGAAGAGCTTCAATGGCTTTTCTGAAAGTAACCAAATCATTTATTAAAGCAGATTCATTGGCCGGATTTGCAGCATCTGAATTGGAAGAATTAACGACAGCTGTAATAACGGCATCCGGAATTTCACTTAAGGTAATCCCTACGATTTTAGCAATAGGAAGGGTTTTATTATAACCCCAGATAATAACCGTTGAAACTCCGTCTCTTGCGGTATACTGCTGTACATTTCCCATTTCATCGTATTTATCGTAAGTGACTTCTTTGGAAACAGTATTTGATAAATCAGTAGAATTCACCTGATAAGGTAATGCCAGCCCTGAAGTTTTTGTATCTGCATCGGCCTGACTTATCGGATATAATGTTTCTGCTTTAGAAACGGTTAATCCGTCTTTTTTGGTTTCTGTTTCTAATGGAATACTTATTATATTTTTATTGATAAGAAACAGATTCCCTTTCTCAAGTGGATATTTATAAGATGTCTCATCTATCGTATTGTCTGATGAAGTCGTTTTACTCTTTTCAATATTATCGCTAATATTATAGGTGTAATCTTCAACCGTTTTCAGTGTTTTATTATTAGGAAAATACTGAGTCTTCTTAGACTGTATTAAATTGGTTTTTCCCACAATCTCCTTAGAAAAATAGTACTGAACAAAAGACATCGGATTGACACCAAACCCCATTGCATCGGCATAAAAACATATATGAGAAGGTAAAGTAGTGCATTTATCCATTCTCAGCTTATAGATCTCATAGCTGTCTATATGACTCCCATTGAACCTGTTGAAAATAAAATTATTCCGAATCAGAAAATTAATCCCAGTGATCTCTGTTGTGGAATGATCATCATAGGTATTTTCTTCTTGTAAAAGCATATTGTTATTTGAATCATACACTTTCTTATTTAGCAGATTTCCTCTACGGTAATCTGTATTTTGTGTATAAGCTCCCGGAGGAGACATGGCAAAATAAGAAAACAATGGATTGGGTGAGTCAATAGGACTTGTAAATTCGTTGACCGTTTTTCCTTTAAAAACAGATAAATCAGAACCTGCTGTATAATCAATATCCTTAACGGTAATATATTTATAACCCACATCCGCACCTTTTGTTTTCTCCGACGAAAGGACATTTTTTGTGGATGTCGTGTTATAAGTCATATGTAAACTATGATCCTGAGATGTTCCATTAGCAGGATTAATACATAAATACGTATTGTTATAGGCTTCCTCATATTGAAAGACAGGAATTGGGAAAACCAGTGCTCCGCTGCTCTTGGAAGGATCCGTAATATCATTATACTCATAGAGTTTCTGTTTTTGCAGCACTTTTTCATTATAGAATTGAATATCTCTGATCCTGATTCCTCCTCCGTACAAATAATTAAGGGAATTATGTGCCTTTCGGTAATACCCGGAAAATCTTGCTGTAAAATTGGTAGGAATTGGATTATTGGGCATATTCCCGGATACAGTACTTAAGGTCACATAGTATTTCCCTGCGGGAAAACTTCTCTTTTGCCACGGATTATAATTGGGATCAATATCAATAAGCGGACCTAGCCCCTGAACCATTGCATTTTCCATCTGGCCTGTGGCCTCATTGAGTCTATAAAAATTCAAAGACCACGGCTCGCTCGTATAACTCCCCCCCTCAGAATAGAATAAAATTTCCTGTGGCTCTGTGAGTGTGAAAAAATAAGCAGGATTTTGCCCAAAATTATTGATCGTTACATAGGATGACATAGTATCCCAGTTCCCAAGATTGGATGAGAAATCGGTGATTGGTTCAATCGGATTAGCCGTTGGGTCCTGACTTTGCGTAATAGAGCTCGGCTTATAATTGAATCTATTCAACTCATAATTATAACGAATTTCTCCTCCGGTGGGCAGCTTCATTTTGGTAAGAACATCTTTTTCAATACATCCGGGAGAAGATTCAAACATCGTTTTAGGAGCAAGCAAATCCAGAATTGGAGTTTGCTGTACACATCGGTAATGCCCCCATAAGTCACCTCTTATATCTTCTGGTAAATAAGGCAATTGTTTAGAATTCCCTCCATATGTGAAAGTGTAAGAATGATCTTCCTGTACATTTTTATCAAGAATGGATACTTTTTTCAGCATCATTTTTGAACTGTATGCATAGTCAAAATTATACTGCTTGGTAGATGTATTGGTAAAAAAATCTTTTATGGTGATTTTACTAAGCTTTTTGTTATTATTAGGCATCGTGAGGTTGCTATCCTCCCTGTTTCCTGTATATTCAAAATAAACTCTGGCCCTGTCTTTTACCTCAATATTATCTAGAAACCGGCTATAGGTATGGTTTAAACTCGTTGATGTTTCATAATCAGCAGGATAAGTATTGACAATATCATCATAACAAATTGAATTTTGAGGAATTACATCAAAAGGATATTGCGGTCCTCTTCTTTTAGCAATAAAAGTGGATACAGACTGCTCAATACCATTCGTATAATTGAACTTTACTAATAATTTATTATCCTCATACACTTCACTAAGGTAAAATCCGGTATTCAAATTCTGATATTCAAGATTATCATTGGTATTCACATTGGATGTATTGGTCGTATTGATCAGATAGGAACGTGAAGACTGCTCTACCACATTAAATACATATTTTAGTCCTTTATCATCAGTAATTTCAAACTTTATGGGCGCATTTTTACTGTCAAAAGTAAAATCAATTTTAAAATTATTTTTATCCAGTTTTACTAATTTCAGGAATCCCGTTGTCTCATCTCTTTTAATAAAAAACCGTCCGGTATATCCCATAAAATTGTACTGGTACAGATCATAGCTATTATCAAAACGGTTGAACAGAACGGATTCAAAAACCTGTCTAAAAACCTTCTGATCATTGAAGCCGCTTCCGCTCCCATTCTGAAGATAATTTTTTACAATATTATAGTTGTTTATAAAAGGTTCCAGGGCATTAAAATAGATCCCATATTTTCCGGTAACCTGGTCCGATTCATCTGGCAGATCCCTAATGGTACGGGAAATCATTCCCCCGGCGAAAAGGCTCCATCCTAAACCATATTCCGAGGCTACATCATCCACTTTTGCACTTAAAGGATGATAATTAAGCGATATATTCAGGTTCAATTTTGAACTGTTTGTGGAGAAATTTTCAATAGGAATATTCACATCCGGAATCCCTGTATAAAGGCTCACAGGAACTTCCTCAAATTTCATTAAAGAGCTTACTCCCGGGCTTTGAGGTAAGCTCCGGTTGAGTTCTTCTACATAGTTTTTTCCTTGTCCTTTTGCAAGAAACAAAGCCCCGCATATAGGAAAAAGGAGACTTAATCTGGTTATTATTTTTTTCATTTGTGCTTATTTCTTAATTAATTTAGCATTCGCCGTTTTATTCGTATCCGTTTTTATCGTCACCAGATAGGCTCCCTGAATCAAAGCCTGGGTATTGATCTTGGTCACTCTGTTCTTGGTTTTTATATTTTGAAGCTGTCTTCCGCTCATATCATACAAGAGGATATCAGCATCTTTAAAATCAAAGCCGATTTCTACATAAGCATAGTCTGATACTGGGTTTGGATAGATTTTGATGTCGTATTTTTCGATCAATTGATCAACCTGCTTGTCTCCCAATTTCACAATCTTCCAGTTTTCTTTTCCTAATTCTTCGGCACTTGTTCCGGCCAAAACAATGGAACCATCTCTGTTCAGTTTTAAATCGGAAAGCCTTTCCTCTTTTTGTCTGGATTCTCCGGTGATATGCTTTCTCCACTGTTCATTGCCATTCTGATCTAAGTACAGCATCCAAAAAGTTTCATCATCGGTTTGTATTCTTCCTTCTGCCTGAGTATAACCTCCCAATAATATTCCTTTGGAAGATTTATCATCTGCTGAATGAAGGACACTCATACTCATTAAAATATCACGGTTCTTGAAGTTGTAGGATTTCTGCCATTGTTCATCGCCTCTTTCGTTCAAGGAAATGAGCCATAGGTCTGTTCCTTCTTCAATCCCTACCGTTTTGTTTCCTGATCTTTCCGATCTTGATTCGCCACCAATGATAAAACCATTTGAAGTTAAAGCCAGTGTTCTGATATGATCATCCCCTTTACCTCCAAAGTTCTTTTCCCATTCTACTTTTCCTTGTTTGTCTAATTTGACAATCCAGTAGTCGCCTTCGCCGAAGTTATCAGTTTGTTTTGAGGTTGCAGATAACAGGTTGCGGGATGCAGGGTTCGTGGCAGTAGTTTCACGGGTTTTAGCTTCAGATCCCGAAACACGAACCTCGGAACTTCTGGAGTAGATTCCCAATAATGCTCCGCCGTCTTTTGTTGGAATCATTTTCTCGACTTCGTCTAAGCCTTTTCCGCCTAAAATTAATTGGGATAATTCTTTTCCATCCTTATCCAGTCTTGTAATCAAGACGTCTTTGGAACCGTACCCTTTTGCAGCATTTTGTACATTTCCGGCAACAAAGAATCCTAAATCTGTCGTTTGAATCACAGCTCTTGCTTCTTCATCAGAAGAACTTCCCAATGTTTTTTGCCATAATTCATCTCCGAATTCATTAATTCTGATCAGCCAGATGTCTGATCCTCCCTTGGAATCCTCTTTTTTATCCAGTCCTTTTCCTGAATAAGAGGTTCCGGCTAAGAGAAATCCGCCATCCTGTGTGGTAACGGTTGCTGATAAATAATCATGATTTTGTCCGGAAAAGTATTTTTCCCAGACCTCATTTCCTTGCTGGTTGAGTTTGACCAAATGGAAATCGTAACCGTTGTTTTGCTTACTTCCTGAAGTCTGCTGCTTATTGCTTTGAATAGAGCTTCCCGTGATCAGATATTGCTGGTCGATGGTTGTGGTGACCTGGCTTAGAAAATCCTGAGTAGAGGATTTGATGTCTTTCTGCCATACCACTTCTTGGGCAGAGATGCCCAAGACCGTGCATAAGGTGAATGCACCAATATAGAGTTTTTTCATTCCTGTGTTGTTGTTTTCTGAATTAGTAATCAGTTTATTGAAACGGTGTGAATTTAATAGTTTTTGAAATACGAAAATCAACTTAATGCAGTTTACTGTAAATCATACTATTAATAATTAAATTTTCTTTATGATGGAGTAAAGTATGTCTTATTCTGATGTAAAATTATCTCTGTGAAGCGACAGAAATTGTCGTATAAAAATCTATTTGAAGCTGATTAATATATACCCACAAAAAAAAACCACTCTTCCGAGTGGTTTTCTATTCTTTGAAATCTGATCTTATTCATAAATTACTACATCATTCTTCTTGATTTGGTAGCTTTTTTTGTGAGGGGCTAAAACATAGCTGTCTTTAATGTGAGTTCCGCTTTTCCAGATTTTCCCTTTTTCTTCTTTATTCAGGATAATACTTTTCGCAGCTCCATCTGGGATAAAAATTTCAGCTTTTTTCATGTTTTTATTGAAAATTACGGCAGTCATTGAAGTATAACTTTTATCTGAACTTACTTCTTTTAGTTTTATTTTCTGATTGAAAGTTTTTATACAATCATTTTTTAACTGTGAATAGGTATATCCGGCAGAGCCGATACAACCATGAACATCTCTATCACCTCCTACCACAGGAGCTTTTTTTTGTGCAAAAACTAAGGAACTAAGAAACACGGCACTGAATAAAATTGTTTTTTTCATATATAAGATTTTTTGTTTTTTGATGGGTAAAACTATGTCCCCAAATTGGGTATTAGTTTTGCTCTAAGTTACAAAAAAAAGCCACTCTTCCGAGTGACTTTTTATTTTTTGCAATCGAGTCTTATCTATAGATCACAACATTATCTTTTTTAAGCTGGTATCCGCTTTTTTTGAAAGGAACCAATACATAACCATCCTTTTTCCAGGCTTTGGCTTTACCTCCTGCTCTGGTTAGGATGATGCTTCCTGCTTCAGTATCCTTAACGAAAACCTCAGCTTTTTTCATGTCCTTGCTAAAAATAACAGCAGCTATTGAAGTAGAACTTCCTTTCGGATCAACTTCTGTTAGCTTGATCTTTTGTTCAAAAGTTCTTACACAGTCTTTTTTAATCTGAGAGTATGTATACCCTGCTGAACCGATACATCCATGTGCATCTCTGTCTCCACCTACAACATGTGTTTGTTGTGCAAATACTAAAGAACCCAGGAACATTGCGCTAAGGAAAATTGTTTTTTTCATATTGATTTTTTTATATAATAATAGTTACCGAGTTATTATTAAAAATCATGCCAAATAAACCATAACACACATTTCTGTGAATAAATTTCTTTTTTATTACTTAGTCCAATTGATCTTTGAATGCTTTACATCAGCAGAGCTGGTACCAATCATAACATCAAAATCACCTGATTCCCAGTCATATTTCAAATCTCCGTTATAGAATTTAAGCGTTTCAGGAGTGATATCGAAAGTTACTTTTCTAGATTCTCCTTTTTTCAAAAATACTTTCTGGAAACCTTTCAGTTCTTTTACCGGTCTTGTGATACTCCCTACCATATCTCTGATATATAGCTGAACGACTTCTGCCCCATCATAATTTCCATCATTGGTTACAGTAACCGATGCCTGAATCGTTTGATTTCCTTTAGGGCTTGTATTGGATACCGCAATATCAGAATATCCGAATTTTGTATAACTTAAACCAAATCCAAACGGATACAATGGAGTATTACATTCATCCATATAGTTGGAACGGAATCTTTGGTATTCACATTTATCAGTAAGTTCCTGACTCAATGGACGACCCGTATTTTTAGCATTATAATAAATAGGAACCTGTCCTAGACTTCTTGGGAAAGTCATCGGAAGTTTTCCTGACGGGTTTACTTTTCCAAATAAAACATCGGCAATTGCATTTCCTGCTTCAGATCCTGCAAACCATGCATTCAAAATAGAATCCGGAGTATCTTTCACATTGGTTAAAGCTAATGGGCGGCCTGTGAAAAGAACCATAGCAATTGGTTTTCCGGTTTTCTTTAATTCATTTAATAAATCAACCTGGGATTGAGGAATTGTAATTTCAGTTCTTGAAGAAGATTCTCCACTCATTTCTGCAGATTCTCCAATAGCAAGAACGATAACGTCTGCTTTATTGGCTACATCTACTGCCTCTTTTAAAAGTTCTTCTTTGGAACGGTTATCCCGGTCTGTTTTCTTCCCATGAGCTGCATAGATATCTTCTAATTTAGCATCATAATCGATGTTGGCACCCTTAGCAGAAAGGAACTTCACTTCTTTTCCGTAGCTAGCCTGAAGACCCTGCATCAAGTTGACGGCTTTATCATGTTTTGCAGCCACACTCCATGTTCCAGCCATGTTGAGTGAATTGTTCACCAATGGTCCGATTACCGCTACAGTTCCCGATTTTTTCAAAGGAAGAACCTGATTTTCATTTTTCATCAAAACCATTGACTGAGCCGCAACATTTCTTGCAATATTTCTGTTTTCCATGCTGTAAACCTCTTTTGCTGCCAGTTTTGCATCACCATATTTGTATGGATCTGTAAATAATCCTAAGTCATATTTTGATTCAAGAACTCTTTTTGCTGCTAAATCGATTTCTGCCTGTGTCACTTTTCCTTCGGATAAAGATTTTTTTAATGTTGTTAAAAAGCCTTCTCCTACCATATCCATATCAACACCTGCTTTCAATGCCAATGCAGAAACCTGCTGAAGATCTCCCATTCCATGGTCAACCATTTCGTTGATACCGGTATAATCAGTTACCACAAAACCTTTAAAGTTCCATTTATTTCTTAAAACTTCTGTTTGAAGCCATCTGCTTCCTGTTGCAGGAACTCCGTCCACTTCATTGAAAGAAGCCATTACAGAAGCTACCCCTGCATCTACAGCCGCTTTGTAAGGAGGGAAATATTCGTTAAACATTCTCACATGGCTCATATCAACCGTGTTGTAATCTCTACCGGATTCACCAGCTCCGTATAATGCAAAGTGCTTTACGCAAGCCAGTATATTTGTACCATTTGCAAGATCTTTGCCCTGGTAACCGTACACCATATTTTTAGCAATTTCACTTCCTAAATACGGATCTTCACCGGAACCTTCGGAAACTCTACCCCATCTTGGCTCACGGGAAATATCTACCATTGGAGAAAATGTCCAGTTGATCCCATCAGAAGAGGCTTCTTTTGCAGCTACTCTTGCTGACTGCTGAACTAAGTTCATATCCCATGAAGCAGCTAAACCTAATGGAATCGGGAATGTAGTTTCATAACCGTGAATAACATCCATTCCGAAGATCAAAGGGATTTTAAGACGGCTGTTTTCTACCGCTACTTTCTGAACGGCTCTGATTTTTTCAGCTCCTTTTATATTGAATAGTCCACCGACTAAACCTTGTTCAACTTTTTTACCGATGTCTGAACTTTTGGCCAACCCTGTAGTAAAATCGCCTGAGCTTGGTAAATTAAGCTGTCCGATCTTTTCGTCTAATGTCATTTTTGACAAAAGATTGTCTACAAAAGCTTTCTTTTTAGCCTGATATTGAGCCGTCTGATAAGATTGAACGGGCTTTGTTACCATTTCCTGTGCTGAAAAGACAGGTGCCAATGCTAAAGTGGCGATTACAATTAACTTTTTCATAAATCTATCTTCTTAAATTATTGTTTTTATATTTTTTAGTTTTAATCTATTCTACAATTAAGTATAAATCTTTCTTTCCCTTATTTGATTCTAAATATCCCAACACACAAATTAGACTTCCATATTCATTCATTGTATTGTCATTTTTGGAAATATCGAGCCATTCAAAATATTTTTTTTCAAGATCATCCGGATGAAGATGTTGTCCTTTATATTGTGATAAATTAATTAATTTTCTGCTTCCAGATTCTTTAAGATTCTCCAGTTTTACTTCTGTCTGAAAAATAAAATTTAATACATTAAAAAAATTCTGATCATTGATTACTTTATTTTCAAACAAAAGATTTTCTGTTGTACATTTTTCGAAAAAACGATTTTCATTCAACAAGCTATCATCATCAGATTCATTCAATCCAATAAAAATTAATTCCATTATTTATTTCTTCTTTTTGGACAGCATCCATTCATAAAGCTGCGGGTTTGAATAGGCTGAGTCCCAAGAGTTATGATTGTCATTCGGGAAAATCACCAATTCTGCAGTTGGATTTACGGGATGCAGCTTTTGATAAAAATTAAAAGCATTGGCAGGTAAAACAATATCATCCATTCCACCATGAAATATTTTCATATTTAAATCTTTAAATTGATGGATATTAGCCGTCATTACCTGATCTGTAGGAGCACAGACTGATGCCACTGCGGCAAACATTTCCGGATGTTCCATTGCCAGCTTCAAAGTTCCCCAGCCTCCCATAGAAAGTCCTGTAAGGTAGATACGGGATGCATCAATTTTATATTTTCCCTGAATTTCCTTGATCAGATTGTAGACCGTAACGGTATCCCACCATTCACCTTCGGGACATTGCGGAGCCAAAATAGCCACCGGTTCTTTGATCAGGTTTTTATACGTAAACGGGCTGTGTGCTTTTACCAGCTCAAGATTATTTCCACGTTCACCGGAACCATGAAGAAAGACAATCAAGGGTACATTTCCTTTTGTATTCTGAGGATAATCCAAAACATAGGAGATTTTTTCCTGTCTTTTAATTTCTTTATTTAATTCTCCTTTTATTTCCTGTGCATTCAGCTGTAATGAAAGCGGCAGGAGTAAAAGGGGAAGATATTTCAATTTTAGTTTCATATTGTTATTTAGGTTTTGGCTAAAGCCAATGGATTTGATCTTTTTATTTAAACGGGCTAAAGCTCATTTCTATTGAATTATTTTATTCCATATTTGGCTGACTGAAAGCTTAATTTTTTCAATCCTTGCTGAATTTCCGGAGTATTCATGAATAATTTCCATAAAAATCCTGTTCTGTAGTTTTCGATCATCGGAGCAATTGTTCCCTGATCGATCGCTAAATATCTTGGTGTCGTCCAATTGTCATAATTGATCGAAGTGGCATCATAAGGACCTGCAGAACCGATGAATTCTGGCTTTTGAGTATAGATAAATCTCAGGAAAGCCATTGATTCTTTTGGGGTATATGGAAAACTGCTCAATGCTGCTGTAGGAGTGATTACTCCGTGGTCATTTTGTGGAAAATGAGCATCGTAGCCAACGCTTCCATCTTTATTTCTTGAATAGCCGGCTGTTAAACCCCAATAATTTGGTCCGTAGCCTTTCCATTGTTTTGGATTCTCAACACAGTATTTATAGTCGATAAGGACTTGATTTTTATTTAAATCAAAATAATTTTTAATTAATTTATCAGATAAGTTTGTCGGATCTAAGCCAATGTATGAATATTGTGTCCAGAATAATGGTCCTCCATATTCTTCTGCTCCATTATGTTTTACGTACATTGGAAGTCCGTATTTTTCTTTATCAGAAAGGTAGGTTCCATTTCTGGTCCAACCTTTATAATACGTCTCCGCATCGATAGAATAAGTTGGCGAAGAGGCTGCTAAAATATAGGTAATGAGACATTCATTATATCCTTCGAGAGGAAAATTCATTTCCCATTGGTATTCCGGTGACCAGTGCCAATACAATACTTTTTCACCTCCTTTGGTGTACCAGTTCCATTGAATGCCTTTCCATAGCTCATCACATTTTGCAGCTAATGCTTTTTCTTCCGGAGCTCCATTTTTAAAATATTCACGAACCATCAGTATTCCTGAAGTAAGGAAAGCAGTTTCCACAAGATCACCACCATTATCTTTTTTACCAAAAGGAACGGTTTTTCCGGTTTCTCCATTGATCCAATGTGACCAGGCTCCTTTGTGACGATCTGCTTTTGCCAGAAAATCCATGATGTGAGTAAGCCTTTTTACGGCATCTTTTCTCGGAACAAATCCTCTTTCTACTCCTACCAGAATCGTTGCCAATCCAAATCCTGAGCCTCCTGTAGTGATAACATGTTTATCATTATCCGGATAAATATTGTCTTCATGATAACGTTCTCTTCCTAACATCGACTTTGGTTCAGCATAGTCCCAAAAATACTTAAAGGCATCTTTCTGTACTCTGTCCATCAGCTGTTCATCAGTAATATTACTTTTTACAGCTTCCGTTTTTCCAATTTCCTGTTTTGCTACAGAAGCATTTTTACAGGAATACACAAAGAATAAAGAGGTAACGGCAATTGATAATAGGTTCCTTTTCATGAGATCTCTTTTATTGGGTTCTAAAAGAAGAGGAGAACTTTCATTCTCCTCTAAGTTTATGATTTATTTTAATATCCAGGGTTCTGAGTTAAAACGCCGGCACTTTCCGTTACGGCATCAAATGGAATCGGGAATACTTCATTTTTCCCGGCCTTGAATCCATATGAAGCAAGTACAGTAGCAGCCTGTCCTGTTCTTACCAAATCCACAAAACGGTCTCCTTCCAGTGCAAGCTCTACTCTACGCTCATGCCAGATTGCTGTTCTTAATGCACCTTGCGTTGTCGCTGTGGTTACTCCTAACTGAGCTCTTTTTCTTACCTTATTAAGGTTAGTAGTTGCTGTAGACGTATTACCTAATTCGTTAGCTGCTTCTGCATTGATTAGTAAAATTTCAGCAAATCTTAAAATTCTGATATTCTGAATAGATCCGTATCCACAAGCACTGTTATTCAAAGCTTTTGGAACATATACTTTCTGGTTGTAAGTAGTTACTGACTGAGCATCTCCCATTGCAATAAGATCTCCTTCCGGAGTAGTCTCTCCATTTCTAAGTATCGTCAGTTCTTTTCTGATATCACCAGATTCAAATGCATTTTCAAGAGCATTGGAAGGGGTAAAGAATCCCCAGCCAAACTGATCTCTTACTCCCTGAACTTCCGCATACTGACTTCCTTTGAATGGAGGTGCACAGTCGCAGTTAACTTCAAAAACCGATTCTTTTCCAAATTCTCCCGCCGGTCTGAATAAATGGTTAAAATCAGGATCCAGATCATATCCCATTGCTATCACCTGGCTAGAAGTATCGTATGCTTTCTGCCAGTCTTTTTTATAAAGATATACTTTAGAAAGTAAACCTAATGCTGCTCCTTTTGTCACTCTTCCTAATTCTGAAGCCGGATAAGACTGTGGTAGAATTTCGGCTGCACTGGTAAGGTCAGAAATAATAAAATTATATACTTCTTCCACAGAATTTCTAGGAATTTTATAATTGGATTGAAGCCCGTCGAAAATTGGTACTCCGCCATAAATTCTTAATAAATTAAAATAGAAATACGCTCTAAGCATTTTTGCTTCTGCAACCAACCTTGTTTTTAGAGCAGAATCCATATCAATTTTCGGAACATTCGTAATCACCTGATTACTTCTGTTTATAGCCTGCCATTGTCCAATCCAATATCCTCTTATTCCTTCATCACTTACTGTATAGGTAAAATTATCATATACATTAATAAAGGAAGCATCACCAGGGTTTGAACCCTTAACAACGTCATCTGCCGGCACTCCAAATACAAACTGATACGGAAAAGCTGAATTCTCCCAGCTTCTAAGAAAACTGTAGATAGCACTGGTTGCCTGTAAAGCATCTTCCTGTGTTTTGAAGAATGATGCCGCTTCCGTATATCCTTCCTGTTTTATATCTAAATAATCATCTTTACAGCTTACTGTAAGTGAAAATAATGCGATCGATAAAAATATCTTTTTCATAACTCTTTCTAATTAAAATGTTAAGTTCATACCAACGGTATAAATTGCTGAAATTGGGTAAATATTATTATCAACCCCCATTTGTACCCTGTCAGTATTTAAGATTTCAGGTGAGAATCCTTTATATTTGAAACTTGTCCATGGATTTTGTGCACTTACATATAATCTTAATTTGGTAATAGACATAGAATCGGCAAAGGATCTAGGTAAAGTATATCCTACCTGAATGTTTCTTACTCTGATATAACTTCCATCTTCTACATAAAAGCTATTTGGTAAAATAATAGCCTGATTATTGGTAGCCATAGGATAAGCATTAGATGTTCCTTCACCATGCCATCTATTATTATAGAAATCTAAGTCCCAGCTTTCATTTCCATAACGTTGTTCTCTATTGAAATTATAAATTTTGTTTCCAAAAACTCCCTGGAAATCAATAGCAAAATCAAAATCGTATACATTCAGGTTAAAACCAAATCCATAAGTTCCTTTAGGAATAGGGCTACCTAAAAACGTCTTATCTCTCACATCAATCACACCATTTCCATCCAAATCTGCAAATTTAAATCCTCCGGCTTGTGCTCCATTCTGAGTAGCCCAAGCATCAACTTCTGCCTGATTTTGGAAAATACCTTCCACTTGATAGCCATAATATGAACCTACAGCCTGTCCTTCCTGCAATCTTATAATTGAATTACCATACAGACTCGCTCCTGCATTTAAATAAGAACCATTGAAAACAGAGGTTATTTTATTTTTCAGTGCAGTCATATTTCCATAAACGCCAAGTTTTATATGTTCGCTTATTTTAGTATCATAGTTAATAGAAAATTCAAATCCACGGTTATTAAAAGAATAGGCATTTGTAATGTAATTATTCCAGTTTGCAGCACCAGAAACCGTTCCCTGAACTATACCATAAACAACATCTTTGGTATCTTTATCAAAATAGGTAGCATCAATCTTTAACTTATTGTTGAACAATGCCATTTCAATCCCGAAATCTTTACCAGTTGTTGTTTCCCACCCGATATTTGGATCTATGATTTGATCTATCGTCTGTGCTGGGTACCCTGTATTTCCGTAGTATGTTCCTGCTTCGATAATACTTGTATTCAAGGTATATGCTCTCTGTACATCAGGATTTCCGAGTTTACCCCAGCTTGCTCTTAATTTTAACAGGCTGAAAACATTTTGCTCACTCATGAAATTTTCTTTAGAAACCACCCAACCTGCACTTACTGCTGGGAACACACGGTATCTGTCATTAGAAGAATACTTAGATGTTCCATCTCTACGAACAGATGCATTCACTAGATATTTTCCGTCATAAGCATAATTAAGCCTCCCAAAAAAGGATTCAATCCTATCATGATATGGGATCACATTTCTTTCACCTTTATCAAAACCTGTCTGGTATATGTCAGTTCCTTTAAAAATGTCCAAAGAAGCATTGGTTCCATTATAATTCACATTCAAAGCTTCTGCATACCCTTGAGAATAGGAGTTTCTAGTTCTGGAGAAACCTGCTAATAACTCTATATTATGTTTTCCAAAATCTTTTTTCCAACTTAATGTATTATCCCAGATATAATTTCTGGTTCTTGAATCTCTTGTTATTAACTTATTGGGTTTTTGATCTGCTGTCGGAACATACCCAAAAGTAGGAGTATATTCATACTTATTAGAATTAATATTATCCGTACTATAGCTGATCCTTACCGTAAAGTCATTCAAAAATTTGTATTCCCCCCAAATATTATTCAATAATCTTTCTTCTCTTGTCTGGGATCTGAATAAATCCATTTTCGCTCTGGAATTAGGAATTTTAGCCAAAGTAAAATACTGGTAATCTCCTGTAGCCGGATTTATTGGGGCATAAACTGGTGGTGACGAATAAGCATCCAACACCGTATTTTGTACATGATCTGTACGCATTTTTGAAAAAGTAAAATTATTTCCAATCGTAAGATTATTGGTAATTTTATAACTTAAATTTACTTTAGTAGTAAATCTGTTAAATCCACTTCCGGAATTAATTCCTCCACCTGCTGCAAGATTTCCTTCATCCTGAAGGTTTCCGGCACTTAGGTAGTAATTCAATTTTCCAAGAGTACCTGAAGCAGAAATATCATTAGAATTAATAATACTTGTTCTGAAAATTTCGTTAAACCAATCGGTATCTGAAGGATAAGACGCTCTATTTAAAAACACAGGATCTTTTGCCTTATCATTGATTAGCTTCTCATTATATAGTTGTATATACTGGTCTGAATTAACCATTTTAGGAATATTTGTCACTGTTTTAATTCCTAAGTATGAGTTAAAGTTGAAAACCGGTTTTTTACCTCTCCCTGTCTTGGTCTTAATAATAACAGCACCGTTGGATGCTCTTGCTCCATAAATGGCCAAACTCGAAGGATCTTTCAATACACTCATAGACTCAATATCCTGAGGACTAAGGAAAGAGATGTCATCTGTGATCATTCCATCAACAATGAATACTGTTTTACCAGTAAGAGAACCTATTCCTCTGATATCTACTCGGGGAGAACTTCCAGGTGTACCGGAATTTAGAACCTGTACTCCGGATAATTTACCCTGTATTGAGCTTATTGGGTTAGCGTTCGGTTTATCGGCAAGATCTTTTGCTGAAATCATTCCGATACTTCCCGTCACGTTTTCTTTTTTCTGAGACCCATATCCGATCAAAACTACTTCCTCGATCTTCTGCTCTTTGGCAGTCGTATCTTTTGGAGTAGTCTGTGCATTGACGTTCATACCGAAGTACAGAACAGCAATGAGACATGAGTACTTTAAATTACTTTGTTTCATATAGTTTCAATTTTATTCAAATAAATTCAAATTTGTACCTGTCTTAAATAGTGGAGTTATTTAAAATCTCAAAAAAAGACATTAGCCAAAAATATAAAAAATATCCTACAATGTTAAATTATCTTAAACATTTAAAAATTACCATCTTTTATTAGATAAAAACCGAAAATCTATTAAGTTTTATAATTTTATACTCAAAATAATTATCAATTAAATATCATATTATTAATAGTAAATTAACATTTTTAACACAAAAATTCACCAAATAAGCACTTGAATTTAATATTTTGTTAAATAGAGAATAGTAATTACCTTTGGTGCAGTTTTTGAGAAAAGCATTTAGGAAATAAACAATAAAAGATCAATGAAAAAATATATCATTGCAGCCGCTCTTTTAATAGGGACTGGTGCTGTCATTACCACCACTGTACAATCTTGTACATCACTCGCCACCTCGGATATGGGGCTTTCTATTATTAAGAGAATCCTGCTCAATGGTATTGATAAAGGAATGGGAATCTACGGGAACAAAGAGGCCTTTCTTCAGAATAATATGGTAGACAAAGCGCTTCCCAAAGAACTGAGAGATATCAACTCTATGCTGGAAAAAGTAGCTCCGTCGCTGGTAGCCAAAGAGAGGGATTATATTGCACAGGCAGCAGCTTATACAGTAAACACCTCAAAACCTATTTTACAAGATGCTGTAAACAGCCTGAACGCTCAGGATGTAACAAGAATCATGCAGGGAACTACTGCTACACAGATTCTGAAGGAAAAGACCTCCCAGCAGCTTATTTCTGCTATCGCTCCCAAAGTAGATGAGAAACTGAATGAATATGGAATTGTAAAAACAATCAATTCAGCATTATCGGGAAGTAATTTTCTGAGCGGTCTTTTAGGCGGAAATAAAAATACAGTGAATTCAGGTGGATTGAGCCAGCTTGCTTCTGAACAACTGGTCAATGGATTATTCAATATTATTGAAGATTATGAGCACCAGAACTCCAAATCTCTGCTAGGACCATTTGGAAAATAAGAGAAATTTCGTTATATTTATATTATATTAACAATTGGAGATGGACATATTACAAGGAAATCAACACGCAAATCCTGAAGATTTTTATAAGTCTTTGAAGGAGAAACTGGAAGATCATCATGATTTTCCGGAAGATTATTTATTTAAATTTATTATTCCTACAGACCAGTCAAAACTTACTGAAATCTATAAGGTTTTTGATGGTATCAGATTCACATTAGGAAACCGTGAAAGTAAAAATGGAAAATATACTGCCTGTAACATCAATGCATTCGTTTTGGATGCGAATCAGGTTGTAACGATTTATCAGGAAGTTGCAAAAATAGAAGGCGTTATTCTATTATAAAAACACAGACCGTTTCATAGTAATGAAACGGTTTTTTATTGTATTAATGTTCTCCAGATTTTTCTTCTCTACATTATAGCTTTTCATTTGAGATAATATTTACAAGTTACAATATGTAAATTGTATTCTTTACTCTTAGTCCCTTTTTTTATTTTCATTACTTTTCATCTAATAAAAAAGTCCGCCCCATTATAGAGGCGGATCATTTATGTTAAAAATTGATATATTTTGTATTATTACTTCTTAACAAATTTAATGCTTTCTGAAGTTTTAGCATTCTGTATTGTAATAACATACACTCCTTTTGCAAGATCTGCTACACGAATCTGACTATCATTAACTTTTCCTTTCTTAACAAGCTGTCCTACAGTATTATATATTTCAAATTGAGATTCTCCTGAAAGTCCAGTAACGTTAAGAATATCATTAACCGGATTAGGATATACACCAAATTTATTGTTCTTATTAACCTCCGCAGTTCCTAATGATTCCCGTGTGGTAAATGTTTTAGTTTGATAAACAAATTCATTTTCTAAATGAAATATGGTCTGTCCAGTACTTGTAGTAAGGTCTACATATCCATTTTCCATTCCATCGCCAAAGTCATCAGACATTGTAAATGCGTAACAATCCTGTGGCAAGGTCCACACTTGAGTGATAAGAGCCGGAGTAGGCTGCCCAGGTTGAGTATTGTTATATCTTCCTTCTTTTACAATTTGTCCGGCACTGTTTTTCAGGTTCCATCTCGTTTCCTGGCCGTACTTATCTCTCTGCAGCTTAAAGGTAACAGTAGTTGTTGAAAAATATTGAGGCGCTACAGGCTTTACATAATTACCGCTTGTAGAATTGTTTGTGCTTCTTTGATCTGCAGCTCCATTTACAGATGTAATAGAAAAGGAAACAGGAGAAGATGCAACAGAACCATTCACAGGGATATTAATCACCCCCGATTTATCTTGAGTCAGGTTACCTGTCCAATTATAAGTTTGGGCAGTTCCTCCATTTATTGAATATGAAATAACAGCTGATGTCAAATTACTCGTACCTCTGTTGGTGATAAGCAAGCGAAGCACTCCTTCTCCACAATTAACGATTCCTATAGAACATCCACCGTCAAATTTTATCTCAGCATCATTGGCAAACAACGGTATAGGCGAATCTGTATTGGATGCTTTAAGCTCCATTCTTCTTGGAGAATTGTCCATCACAGCTCTTACCCTGGTTTTCTGATCATTGGTGTAAATATTCATACAGGTATCGTTGGTATAGTCCATATAATTCTGTACCATTTCAAAAATCGTAGGATCATCACAACTTGGGATAGAAGGATTACACACATAATTATCCTCATGTGCTGTTGGGGTATCTGCACAATAATCTGTACCACATGCTGCATCTCCCCAGATATGCCTAAGCCCAAGAAAATGTCCTACTTCATGGGTCATTGTTCTTCCTCTGTCATAACCAGCCTGCATTAAAAATGTACCGTCATTATAATCCATACTTCCAAAAGTAGCATATCCTGCCACTACCCCGTCTGTACTGGCAAGCCCTCCATTCGCATTAAGGCCCTGAAGACCGGAGCTAGACGGAAACTGAGCAAATCCCAACAATCCATTATCTGCAAAGTCTACACTCCACATATTCATATATTTTGTAGGATCCCAAATCGTCCCGGTTTTTACAACATCATTGATAAAATTCTGGTATCCATATTGAGGAGCCCCATTTGCCCAATAGTCTTTGCAAAGATTTACTCTGTCAATTCCATTGGTTGGATTTCCATTAGGATCTACCTTTGCCAGCACAAACTGTATTTCAGTATCCGCACCTACAGGATTAGTATTATATCCAGGAGTATTAATCTTTCTTCTAAAATCATTAGTCATTACTGTAATCTGAGACATCACCTGAGCATCTGTGATATTAGGGGCAGTTCCTACATCCTGACCGCTGTGAATAACATGAACTACAACTGGGATTGTAATAACAGTTCCATTCTGGGATTTGTTCGCATTAGCCTTTTCAATCAAAGGGGCAAGCCATTTTTCAAACTGTTCTGTTGTAAGCCTCTCAGGAAATTTTCTTTTCAGATTAGCTTCATATTCAAGTGTCCCACATTTTTCAATTCCATTAGGGTCCAGCTTTTGTTCTGTAAGCCGTTTTGGAGATTTTGCACCTTCTCTGATCTGCGCATTTGAAAATCCGATTCCCATAAAGAATAGGGCAGCTAAAGAAGATTTCAAAATAATAGAGTTATTCATTATTATATTTTTTTGTATTTTAGCAAACATACAAAAAAAAACCAAATAAACAGATTTAAACTCAGCAAAAACAATAAATAACATAAAGATAATTCAATGAAATCGCAAATTATTATAATTAATATTATCACAATTTTATCAACTATCAGTTGTATTAATCAAAATAAAAACGAGGTTAATAGTAAAAATTTAACCAAAATTACAAAACAGCAAAAAATTGAAAAGATTGAATTAACAGAAAGAACCCGGGGAACCAACCGGAGTGTTGTATATACACCAAACCTTATTGCCGCTACATTAAACGGAGATTCAACCCAAACCACTATGCCTATTGCTGAATGGGAGAACATTTCCAGACAGGCAGAAGCTCTGGATCTATCCAAAATATCGGATCTTCAGTCTCCCACTACCGGCAGATATACCGACAGGGCTTTAGCTGCTACCATTATTATCACTTCCAATGGAGCTACCTATACTTCCGCTAGTTTTGATTCTGGTATTCCACCCAAAGAATTGGAAGCGTTATACAATACTTTACAAAAACCAAAGGAAAAGCAAAAGAAACCTCTCAAATAAAGAATCAAAAATAAAAGGAACGAGTGGGTATGTACTATATCAAAAGAAATCCGCTATTTACATAGCGGATTTCTTATAATTTATATCTTTATTTTTCTATAAAAAATTTCACATTTTCAATAGGCCTTCCCAGCATCGCCACTGAGCCTTTTACCAGAATTGGCCTTTGGATCAAGGATGGATTTTCGGAAAGAATCCTGATCCATTCTTCTTCAGAATAATTTTTATCTGCGTAATTTTCAAGATACATCTTATCTGTTTTACGAATGATATGAAAAACACTCTGATTCAGTTTTTTCAGTACAGTTCTTATCTCAAGAATACTTAACGGATCCTCAACAATATTAATGATCTCAAAAGGTACTCCGTTTTCGTCAAGATACTCCAGTACGGCATTTGACTTTGAACAGTTCCCGTTATGTAAAACTTTAACTACCATGATATAATTATTCAAAAAGTTAAACTTGTTTTAAACAAATTTAAAAAGAATTAAATTGAGTATGTCTTAATGTTCTGATAAAAATATGTTAAAACAGCCCGTGAAGTTCTGTTTCAATTTTCTCCAGAATCAGCCCGAAATCTTCCGGCTTTTCAACGAAATCAAGATCATCCACTTCAACGATCAGAAGCTTTCCTTCTGTATAATTGGAGATCCATTTTTCATATTTCTGGTTCAGCTTTGAAAGGTATTCAATACTGATAGATGCTTCGTACTCACGACCTCTTTTATAGATTTTTTTTACCAGATTGGGAACATCTGATTTCAAATAGATAAGCAGATCCGGAGCCGATACAAAAGACTTCATCAAATCAAAAACGGACGAGTAATTGTTGAAATCTCTGTCCGAGAGAAGATTCATATCATTTAAGTTTTCTGCAAAAATATGGGCATCCTCATAAATGGTACGGTCCTGAATGATATTCTTACCACTTTCTCTGATCTCCTTTACCTGACGGAATCTGCTTCCCAGGAAATAGACCTGCAGGGCAAAACTCCACTTGCTCATATCTGAATAAAAGTCTTCCAGATAAGGATTGTGATCTACGTCTTCAAATTGTGCATCCCATCCGTAATGCTTAGAAAGCATCGTCGTCAAAGTTGTTTTTCCTGCTCCGATGTTTCCGGTAACTGCAATATGCATATTCTTTTTCCTTATATTTACTGATTAATAAGCTTTTCTACTTCTACAGACTGAACTTCGGAAACGTCTTCAATCAATTTCTGTAGGGTATTGTCTGAAGGTTTCTCTACTGTATTCTCATTGGGTTTTTCTTCAGTTTTTTCTACGGGTTTTTCTGTAGAGGGCTGTAGAGTTTCCGGCTGAGCGTCCAGCTGTTTTTGCTGTTTGGCTTTCTTTACTTTTTCAAGGCTGTAAAGATAGAGTTTGTTCCCTTTGATTTCAAAATAAGAAAGGATGTTTTTATCCACAATTTGCGCATCCTGATCTTCAAAAACGGTTACCATTCCTTTTTCAGGAACATATTGTGAAATGAAATTATTCGCAATGACCAGAATGGCATCATTCTCTCTTCTAAATCTTTTTCCGTTATCTAAAGGAGCTTCGAAAAGTTTTTCAAATTTCAGGCTATAAATCCTGATATGTTTTCTCGTTAAAATATAGACTTTATTTTCATAGACCAACATATCCGTCAGATCCTCAAAACTAATGTCAAAAGGGTATGAATTGATCGTTGTATCGTTTCTGAAATTATACTGTATCAGCCGTTTTGTACTGTCATCCAGAAGCCACAACTGTTGCTGATCTTCGGCATAAGCCATTCTTATAAAACCAAATTTTTGCTTAAAATCCAGCTTTTGAATTTCGTTCATATTCTGGTCTACGAATTTCATTTCCTGTGCATTTTCAGAAAAAAAAGGCACATTCAGAGGATTTTGTACCGACTGTACTTTGTAGGGAACAGTAAACATCATTTTGCCAATCTGCTTTCCTAAAGAATCATATTTGGTAAAACTAAAATCTTTGTTTTTATAGATATACAGACTTCCGTAGTCATCGGCAAGCATATCTTTGGCCTCCTTCAATTTTAAAGTATCCAAAGGAATAACATTCTGCGCCGAAACCGTACAGAAAAGGAAAAAAAATAGTATGTTTAAAAACTTCACTCTGTTTTTTTAATGTGTTGAATATACTGAAAAATAATTTCATCCAAAAGAGGGTAAAACTTAATAAAATTTTCTTTACTAGTAATCAAAATCGAGACCATCTTATCGCTGAAAAAAAGAACTTTCTACTCAATGTAAACCTTGTGATATATTGAGGGTTATTTAAAAGCAACTTCATAAATTTTTGACCAGTTTTTACCTGTCACCAGCATGTTGTCCCCTTTAAATGCAATTCCATTTAAAACATGTTCACTATCTCCTCCATTATTCTCCTTTGTCAATTGGGTAAAATCAAACTTCCCTACAACTTCTCCAGTTACTGGATTAATCTTTAAAACAACGGGTTTATGCCAAACATTGGAATAGATAAAACCATTGTGGTATTCCAGCTCATTGAGCTGGTCATAAATTGTGGTATTTCCGGCAACACAAACTGTCTTTACTACTTTTGACGGATTGTTTACATCCAGAAAATAAAGGTTTTTGGAACCATCGGTAGCGATCAGATTTTTCCCGTCATACGTAAGCCCCCATCCTTCTCCAATGATGTTGGGTAAAGGAAATTCGGATATCTTTTTCAAGGTATTTTTATCGTAAATAAACCCAATTTTATTCTGATAAGTGAGCTGATATATTTTATCTCCAACAATGGTACAACCTTCAGAAAAAATCTTGGCAGGCTGCTTTGCGACAATCGTAGGAGCGGATGATCCTAAAGTATATTTTATAAGCTGTGAGGCATTGTTCATCCCATCACTTTCATACACGGTATTTCCTTCTACCACAAAACCTTCAATAAAATTCTTCGGATTATGAGGATAGTCAGCTACTATCTTGTAGGGGATATTCTGTTCGAGGATTTTTGAAAATACATTGATGGTAGCATCCTGATTCAGGACTTCACCTCCTTTTGTTTTGATGGTAAAGATGACATTGTTGTCTCCCAAAGTGAAAAACTTCGGATCAATCGTTAAGTCCGTTGTTTCTTTATCTCTGAAGCTGACTGCTATGCTTTCTGTATTTTCTGTAATTTCTTTCGGCAATTCAATTTTATCTCCGAAATGATAGCCTTTTTTCTCTTTTGAATTGTTATAATCTGCCAGAGAATCAAGCATTTTCTCGTTGTTACTACATGAGGCCAGCAAAAGAACTGTGGCAAAACCAACAGTGATATTTCGCTTAATAAAATTGTTAATCATTTATCAAAAATACTAAAATTTTAATCCTTAAAAAGGAAAATAGCGCCCCATAGAGCGCTACTATATTTTTTATTAATCAATGAAGATCTTATTTGATCTGAACTTCATAGATCTTTGGCCAGTTTTTCCCTGTTACCAGCATATTATCTCCTTTGAAAGTAATTCCGTTCAACACATCATCACTTCCTTTGGTATTCTGTTTTGCAATTTCTGTAAAGTCAAACGTTCCCACGACTTCTCCATTGGCAGGGTTGATCTTTAAAACAATTGGCTTCTGCCATACGTTAGCATAGATAAATCCGTTGTGGAATTCCAGTTCATTCAATTGGTCATATGCCTGAGAACTTCCTGCAACAGCAATATATTTGATCAGTTTTGAAGGGTCATTTACATCGAGGAAATACAAAAGCTTACTTCCATCAGAAGCGATAAGGCTTTTCCCGTCATACGTCAATCCCCAACCTTCTCCCAACACATTAGGATAAGCAAATTCTGACAACAGCTTTAAAGAACTTTTATCATAGATATATCCTTTTTTACTCTGCCACGTCAATTGGTATACTTTGTCTCCTACAATGGTACTTCCTTCAGAAAAGTCTTCCTGAGCCTGTTTGGTAGAAGCAAGCGGAGTAGTTGTTCCCAACGTATATTTTAAAATCTGAGAAGATCCGTTTTGTCCGTCACTTTCATAGATCGTATTTCCTTCGATCTGGAATCCCTGTACAAAGTTTTTAGGATCATGAGGATATTCTGCTACAATCTGATACGCGATATTTTTTTCAGGATTTTTTGCAAATACATTGATGGTAGCATCCTGGTTCAGGACTTCCCCTCCTTTTGTTTTGATATTGAATGTAACCGCATTATCACCCAGTGTAAAAAATTTCGGATCAATAGTCAAGTCCGTTGTTTCTTTATCCCCGAAACTGATCGTTACGCTTTCTGCATTTTCTGTCACCTCTTTCGGAAGCTCAAACTTATCTCCGAAATGGTATCCTTTCGCCTCCATAGAAAGATTATAGGTATTTAATGTATTAAGAATCTCTTTATCCTTATTACAAGATGCCAATAATAAAATCGCTGCGAAACCTGCTATTATATTTTTTTTCATTTATTTTCTAAATATTTCCCCAAAAATAGCAAATTTTATTCCGTATTGCCAAGATTATCTACAGCCTGTCCAAATTGTAATCTATATCCGTTGTTGTCATAGACTGCAAATTCTCTCATTCCCCATTCAAAAGTCTCAATCTCATAACAGACTTTGGCTTTTGCTTTAATGTCTTCCCAAAGGGCATCCACGTCATTTACATTAAAATAAAATGATCCTGAAAAGCCAATTGAAGCAGGATTTTCATGCTGGTTAGGCTGAGAAAGCATAATAAGTACCTCATCTTTACGAAGAGAAGCCCATTGCCAGTCGTCATTTCTGTCCATAAGGGTAAAACCAAGGATATTCATATAAAATGCTATGGTCTCATCAAGGTTTTCTGTCCAGAGAATAGGATGAACTGCGGTAAACTGTGTCATGATTCCTGTAATTCAAAGGTGTTTTTATGGATTTTCATATTCAGGGAAATCCACGTTTCCTGATCAATCTTTGCTTCACTTTTAACGTCAGGATCAAAAGCGAAACCTACTTTTCTGTAACATTCAATAGCTCCGGTATTCCAGTCGTAAACGTTCAGTTCCGCGGTTTCTTTATCAAAATGACTGAAACCGTATTTCAGAAGCTCCTGCATTACTTTTTTTCCATACCCTTTTCCTCTGTTGTTTTCATCCCAGATCAGAATTCTTCCCAAAAGGAATGTCTTTTCTTTCAAAAAAATCTGAGCATGCCCCATTGTATTTCCGGTCTGATCTGTAATTTTAAATAAGGTTCTGTTTTTATCAGACAAATCGGTTTCCAGCTGTTGTTCTGTGAGCGGAAAATGGTAGGCAGGTCCGGCAAACTGAAGAAGCATTCTTTCATCGGTTATCTTTGAAATAAGCAACGGTACGTCTTCCATTGTAAAAGGCAGTAATGTAATCATGATTTAGTTTTCCAGATATATTTTTAAGCTTTGTCCTACGATAGCTTTCCAGCCTTGTGTAAAGTTTTCTCTTGAAAATCCGTCGCCTAAATCTTTGAAATTTTCAATTCCTTCATGGGTCAGCGTTATCACAGTCTGTCCATCTTCAGATTGTAATTCCCAGGTGACCACTGTTTTCAAAGGTGAAGAATCAGGATATGACCATGTGTGTTTTAGCTTCTGATTGGGTATTATTTCTAAAATCTCACCCTGATGGTGGTATTTATTTTCTCCACCAGGCTCATAGAAATTGAATTGCTTCCCTATTTCTAAGTCAAAATCCTGGATATCAAAATACCAGGATTTCATTTCATTTTTATCGGTTAATGCTTTCCAGACTTTTTCAGCCGGAGCATTTATTTTGTACTGAACGGTGATGGGTGTGTTCATATTATGGATTTAATATGTTTAATTTTATAATATTTTGTCTGAAACATTTAATCACAAAAGGCATATTTTTTTAACACTTAAGTTGTTTAAAGTTTTATTAGCGAGAAGTACACTTAAGTTCTGAAAATCCTGAGATTTTCATTTTGTGAACTTTCTACAAGTGCATGTTCATTTTATCCTAAATTGTTTTGTGACTTTTGTGGTTTTCTTTTTAATTACCCATGTGAAAAACCGGTGATCTTCGCTTCATCAAAATCCAGCTGCATTTCAATGGCTCTCATCACATGATCATCAAATATCTTTTCTCTTTTCATTCTGTGCAATTCGTTTCTCTGTGCCTGAATAACCTGGCGCAAGACATCTTTATTTTCATTAATTGCCGTTACATAATCTCCTGTGGAAGCCATACATTGGGCTTTGTCTGCCATCAGCATCATTTCGTTTTCCAGTTTATGTTTTTGATGACGTACCAGACTGTTTGTTACGGCCAGCTCAGAAAAATCATTATCCAGTTTGTGCAATGCTGTTTCTTTCAGCTTGCGCATAAGAATGACTTCCTGTTTTTCTTCCGGCAGTTCACTTCCGGAATCCTGGATATTCAATAATTTCAGGATCGGACTCAGCAATAATCCTTGTCCTACCAGCGTAATCAATATGATAACGAAAGTTACAAATAAAATAATATTCCGATGTGGAAATGCTTCTCCGTTTGGTAAAAAAGCGGGTATCGACAATGCTGCAGCCAATGAAACGACCCCTCTCATCGCCGCAAAACTGATGATAAACGGCTCCCGCCAATCCGGCTTGGGAACTTTTAATCTTAATTCTTTGGAGCATACTCTTGGGAAATACATCAATGCATAACTGTATAGAATTCTTGTCCCGATGATAGCCCCACCAATCACTACACTGTAGAAAATACCTTCTGAAATGGTATATTCTTTCATTCCTTCGACTACGATAGGAAGTTCAAGACCAATCAGGATAAAGATGATCGTATTCATAAGAAATATCAGGACACTCCATACATTTCCGGATTGGATCCTTGAGGTATGGCTTAGATAACAATGTGAATTGTATGACATCAACAACCCTCCGGTAACTACTGAAAGTACTCCGGAAAAATGAAAATGTTCCGCCCCCACATACATGATATAAGGTACAATAAGCGTGATGATGGTATCGATATTGGAGTTTGTAGGAATAACTCTCAATAATGCGCCAAACAGAAAACCGACAGCAACTCCTACCGCAATTCCTCCAATTGCCATGGTAAAGAAATCCTGAACAGCATCTCTCCAGATAAACTGTCCTGAAATAACTGCTGCCAGAGCAAATTTGAATACAATCAAACTGGATGCATCATTAATAAGACTCTCCCCTTCCAGAATACTGGTGATCTTTTTAGGGATTTTCATATGCTTCAGTACGGAAGTAGCCGCTACCGCATCCGGCGGGGAATTGACCCCTCCCAACAAGAATCCCATGGCTATTGTAAGGCCAGGAATAATGGAGGACGAAAGATAGGCCACGACTATTGAGGTTAAAAATACCAATCCAAAAGCCATTGAAAAAATCTGCTTTCTCCATTTATGAAAGTCCTGCCAAGAGGTAAACCAGGCCGCTTCAAACAAAATAGGCGGCAGGAAAATAAGAAAAACAAGGTCAGGTTCTATTTCAATACGGGGCATTCCCGGTATAAAGCTTATCAATAATCCTGCAATCACAAGAAAAATCGGATAAGCGACTTTTAGTTTTTGCCCGATCATCACCAATATCATCACAGATAGCAGTACTGCAATGGATATTATAACATAACTGTGAATCATTTTGAGTCAGTTTTTTTTTAAGTGTTATTTTTATTTCTGGATATAACTTACTTATTATCCAAACCTTATAGGTTTTAGAAACCTATAAGGTTTCCTTTATATTCTAAGTCCAACTCTTTTTGTTTTATAAGAATATAAAACAAAAAGGGTTAAAGTACAATATTATTCTTCGGAGTAATGGCCGGCGGAAGGTCAGATTCATCCAGCATATCTCTCATATCAATTTCAATGGTACGGCTGATCTGAGTGATGGGAACATCATTGGGGCTTCCTTCAAATGGATTGACAGAAGCTTCTCCTACACTGTCCAGGGTATGAAAACACCATGTTACCAGTAAAGAAAACGGAATATTAAACCATATTGCCCATCCTTCCACGATGGTTCCTTCTCCTAATTTATCAAATTCTTTCAGCAATCCGAAAGGCACAAAGACGATAAATAACAGCAAAAGATAAGTGGTAATAGAAGAAAAATTTCTGGGATAAGGAAAGTTTTTAATTCTTTCAGCTTTTCCCTGACTATCGGTAAACTTTACCAATTGCTGGTTGATCTGCGTCCATTGAAAATCGTTCAACTCTCCTTTTTCATAGGCTTCAGACAATGCTTTACTTTGGCTGGCCATCAATTGTGTTGCTCTGTTCTTTTTGCTTAAAATATACTGGACTTCAGGTTCTGAAAGATAATTTTTCAATTCCTCATCCAGTTTGGAAAGTCTCTCCGGAATGTCATACTTTTTGGAATATTCATCGAACTGGGCTGTTCCCATGTTTTCCCATGCTCTTGGCTCGCGAAGCTGAAATCTCAGCGCTGTAAGCCATGCATAATGACGAAGAAACATCTCTTTTACTTTAGCGGAATCTTTTGAGATCAGCGCATCTCTGAGAATATATCCAAAACTGCGGCTGTCGTTAATGATAGCTCCATAAATCTGCCTTGCTTCCCAGAGCCTGCTGTAACTGGCATTGTTTTTAAATCCTACAATGAATGCTACTGCAGTTCCCATGATGGCAATCGGCTGCCACGGAACAGAGAGAAATGTCCAGCCTAAAAAGTACAGGACTGTAGGAATAGCTGATAATATAATCAGTGCGTAAATACTTCTTCTGGTCCAACTAATGAACTCACGAGCTCCAAATCTTTTTCCTGAATGCATAAGTGTCTATTTATTTGTGTTTATTATTTTATTTTTTAAATAATGATTTCATCAGAGCATTCAGCGATACCGATCAATATTAGTTTTTAGTAAACGGAATATTGTTATAAAAACCAATCTGAATCTGCCCACGGTTCCTGTTTTCCTGAATCTGATTCATATAACCTGCTTCAATCCTCATGTTTTTATTGATGACATATCCTAAAGCTCCATAGACTCTGTTTCTATCGAAAACCGGACTATTAAAGTGAAGAAAGATCTCATTATACACCGAAGCATACAAGGTTTTTGGCAGCATTTCCTTTTGGGTAATCGGAATATTTACTCCAATCATATAACGGAATCTCATCCTGAAATCGTCTTCCAGAAAACGTTCTTCCAAACGGTAACGGTGCTGAAGATTAAAACGTCCGAATTTCTGCTTGGTTATAAACTGCTGGAAAATTCTGTGTTCAATATTCTCTTTTTTCTCACCACTTACATAGGGCTGGCTCAGAATGAAACCATATCCTAGTAAAACATTATTATTATTTTCTGTAAGATCATATCCAATCCCTGTACGGATCAGCAATTGTTCCAGGTCTCCTACTGCGTCGAAATTACGGTACTGAATCTCATTGTGCCAGTTCAGCTTCTTGCTGATCTTGTTATTTCCAAAATACATATACCATGCTCCCATATCATTTTTTTGGGCATATGTCAATATTGATCCTAAACTTAATACCGTAAATGCCAACTTCGTAAAAACCTTTCTCATGCTTAACAATTATTATTATCTATCGTTTTTAACAAAATTAATAATTTAAATCAATAATAGCAAACAATATTTTACACGGTGATTTAAAGAGATTCTGATGAAATGGGTTACCTCTATTATCTATAAAGTATTATCCAGGAACCTGTTCTGCCAGAATATCATTTTCATTCTGGTCAAAATAAGTACAGGTCATCGCATGGAGATCCATTGTCCAGCCTTTGATTCCGTTTTCTGCACAATCTTTACAAAAAGTCATGTAATCTGTTCCTCCTTGTTGGTGAAGCTTCAGCCTTACTTTAAAATTTTCGAGGTTTAAGGTATCGGAAATGGTGAGAGAATCATACTTGCTTCCGGTCTGCACAGATTGGTTTTCGGCATTGAAGTATTCGGTATTTCCTTCCGAGACATATGCTTTGTAGTGAGAAACACCCAACGCCTTTATAGCTTGAATATATTGAGGAAAATCGGCTCCGCTTTTTACTTTTTGGTGTTCTGCTTTAATGTTTTCAATTGTAAATTTCATTCTTTTGTATTTTCTGAGTGTTACTATTTAAGGGTACAAAATTATTATTTTTTCACAAACAAATCATCTGCATCTGCTTATAAAAACAAAAACTCATGTTATCAGAAAATATAAATTTTATTTAATTTGTTAATGAAAACAGCTCAAAGAATATTTATTCGAACCGGTCTTTTAAGTAGTTCATATCTGCAATCTTACTTTCTATGGCATACACCACTAAACCTGCCGTATTTTTGGCTCCGGTTTTCAGCAGAAGACTATTGCGATGCCCTTCAACGGTTCTGGAGCTTAAAAAAAGTTGATCTGCGATTTCAGAAGTGCTGTATTGTTTACAGATTAATTCCAACACCTCTTTTTCTCTCTTGGAAATATGATTGGCATCAAAAATACTGGAAACTTTCTTTTTAGGTTCTGTAAGGTTTTGATGTAATGCTTCCATTACTTCATTATTATAGAAAAAACCTTTACTATATACTTCCCGGATTGCAGTGAGTAATTCTGCGGGACTTGAGTTTTTTTTAAGAAAGGAACAGGCTCCCGACTGTATCATATTGACAATAAACGCTTTTGTATTATAGCTCGTCAATGCAACAATCTTGATCTGAGGATATTTGACATGGATTTGTTTGGTCGCTTCTACTCCGTTAATTTCCGGCATATTGAGATCCATCAGGATGATATCCGGCAGTTCTTCCAGCGTTATAAGTGCATCAAGCAGCTCTTTCCCATTGCTGAAATCGCTTACCAGCTCAATATCTTTCTCTCTCTGTATCAGCAATGAAATTCCCTGACGAAACAGCGCTTCATCATCTACAGTTATTACACGAATCATATCCTTTTCCATCTTATAAATATTTAAAATGTAAATTCAACAGTAATTCCTTTATTGTTTTCACTTTCAATGTTCAGTGTTCCATTGATAAGTTCTACCCTGCTTCTGATATTTCGCAACCCTAATCCTCCTTTCAAAGTATTTTCATCAAGATTAAATCCTTTACCGTCATCTTTATAGATACAGGTATTCTTTCCGTCTTTCCCCAAAAATTCTATGTCAATATGAGTACTTTCACCGTGTTTTATAGAATTGTTAATGAGCTCCTGAAGTATTCTAAAGATATGTAAATTTTTTTCATCCTCTGCTTTTGCAAAATATAGACTGTTAGAATAAGTAACCTGCAGGGTTTTGGATAGGTTAATTTCTGAGCACAATGCATCTATTGCAGCATGCAGTCCAAATTTTTCTAAAATGGGAGGAAGCAGATCATGAGAGATTTGTCTGGCGCTTTCGGCAGTTTTGTTGACCAGATGTATGATTTTATTTTTCTGATCGTTGTATTCTTCTCTGGCCAGATTATCAAAATCCAGGAGATGGATATGTAAAGAGACCACGCTTAGTTTTGAGCTGATGTCATCATGCAGATCCTGAGCGATCCGCAGCTTTTCTTTTTCCTGAGCACTTATAATAGCGTGCGTAAGATCTTTCTCATATCTGACCTCCAGCTCTTTTTTCTGAATAAGATTTCTTGTTATTTTCTTATTTGAAAAATAATAAAATATGATCAGGGTAACAGCCAATAAGGTAAATGCCAGAAAGGTGTAAACGATAGTGGAAATAATTGTATTCTCATTCATTTTGTAAAATCATAACAGTAATTACACATTTTTTCTACGGGAAGAAAGATATTCTGTCAGAATAAAAATCTGGTACACAATAAACATAACCACATTGAATACCCATATTTCTTTATGCAGCTTCCTATTCATCACCGTATACAGATTTCCTGACAAAAATATCACGGTACTGCTTATCAGATACAGTAAAAGTCCCAGACTTATATAATTATATTTCTTGTTGGTATCCAATATATTATATAAATGAAATAATGCCAGAATTATAATAGAATAAGAAGTGACAAAAATTTCAAATAGATTAAAAACATAATATTTTTCCGGATATATCATATACTGTATAACGAGAACGATAGGAATGATAATTAAAAGAGTACGTGCTATTTTCTTCTGGTATTTTTCCGTTAAAATTTCATGAAAGAACAACCCCAGCAACAAAAACTGACCTATCAGATAATAATGAGAGAAAAACAGATTATTAATCTTCTGATAATTCATTACGTAAAAAATAATTTCACATAGTAATATCCAGGCCAAATAGCCGATAAAAAATGTATAGGCTTTTCCAGAACCGGAAAAGCCTATGCAATATACTGCCAGATTAATCAGCAGAATGCCTTTTCCAATTAATGACAATATTTCAATCCAATGATCCAATGATCTCTAGTTTTTCAGATTACAGATCCAACCATTTCACAACGGAACATACACTTGGACAAGGGGTCGTCATATCATATACATAATATCCTTTATCATAATCTACAATATCATTATCATCTGCATCTACCCCTACCATCAGAAACTTAAATTCTCCTTCATTGGTAATTGCATTATACCCCCGATATTTTTCAAATCCTTTGTCTTTAATGAAAATATCATGAACGTCTTTTGCGGGGATAAGGTGAGCTCGTATAGACATTCCATCAATCCCTTTTGTATTTTGCCAATTTGTAATCCATGTTTTTGCATCATCTAATGATACTGCATGCTTAGGTAGTTCCATAGTTTTTCTTGTTTTAAATTATATAATAGGTTTAGAATAAAATTACTGTAACTGCACATTACAAGTTATGAAAAAAAACTAACCATACTGTGAAATAAATTCATTTTAATTAACATAATATTCATTTTTCAAAATTATAATAATACCAAACAATAAAATCACGTATTTCTACGCATTTTTCAATTTGGCATTTAACACGCTGTTATCGCTTTGTATTTCGCTGTTTCTTTGTGGTATCCTTTACAGGAAAAATTTCGTGAGAATACAAACAGTACCGGAAGCTTTTTGTCTTCTGTAACCTTAAAAAATCTGTATCATGAAAAAAATCATCTTTTTTGCAATTTTTGTTATCCTAAGCAATATTGCAGCTACAAATGCACAGATAACCACTGTAACTTTTGAAACTTCACCTGGTGGCACTACAAATTTTACCAGCAATGGATATACATTCAACATTGTTTCACAAGCCGGAACTTTTAGAATTCAAAGCAATTATCCAGGCACTGGATGGAACGGAACCGCGAATGACAATGTCTACATCGACAATACAGGAACAACCAATATCAATGCTCCTTCCTTCAGTGTTAAAAGCAGTTCTTCATTCACTGTGTCCAAGTTTTGGGTATTCTTAAGCAATACTGCTTTAAACCAGACTACCTCGTCAGGAACGCTGATCATTACAGGAAAATTAGCAGGAGTTACAAAGTTCACCACCACAAAAACATCTGGCTTTAATACAACATTCAATGCAACAGCGGGAACAACAGGCATCAACAACGGATTTACTCTGATTGATCTGGCTACCCTGAATAACCAGAATAACAGCAACACAACCATTGATGAAATCCAGCTGCAATCCACCGGAGGATATCTCTATATGTGTCTCGATGCGTTTACATGGACAAAAGCTTCAATGCTGGGAACCTCAGAAAACACCATCAAAGACAAAGCGAATATTTATCCTAATCCAACTTCGGGAATCTTCCATATGGAGCTGAAGAAAAATGATAAAGTCTCTTTATATGACCAGTCTGGAAAACTGATGAAAGCTACAGAAGCGGTAAAAGGTGAAAATAAGTTTGACATCACCGAACTGCCCGACGGAATTTATCTCATCACAACGGAATCAGCAAGCTATAAAATCATTAAAAAGAACTAAAAAGCTATTTCTTACAAACAGTTTACAATACATATTAAAAAAACCGACAGATATCTGTCGGTTTTCAATATTTTGAATACAAAAATGAATTTACGGATGTTGCTGCATTTTAGCAGGATCATCATAATTTACCATCCAGTTGATCCCGAACTTATCAGTAAACATTCCAAAGTAAGCTCCCCAGAAAGTATCTGCCATTGGCATAGTTATCTGTCCACCAGCAGAAAGACCACCGAATAATTTGTCTGCTTCGTCTTTGGATTCTGCGTTCACAGAAATAGAGAAATTGTTTCCTTCTTTGAAGTTAGAAGCCCATTCTCCACCTGTATCACTTCCCATTAATATTGTTTCCTTAGAAATAGGAAGAGAAACGTGCATGATTCTGTCTTTATCTTCTGCAGAAGCTTCTTTCCCTTCCATTGGAGGCATTTCTCCAAATGTTCCGATGTAAGGATATTCTCCGCCGAAAACCGACTTATAGAAATCGAATGCTTCTCTGCAATTTCCATTAAATGTTAAATAAACGTTTACTGATGCCATAATTGTTTTTTTATTAGTTAAGTTTGTTTTAAGTAGTCTTTATTGATTTTCAGATATTTTACCTGTGCTGATCTATAAGAATCATGTTTCCATCCGGATCTTTCAGATAAATATGTTCTGGTCCTGAAGTGGTTTCATCTGCTTCTTTCCCTATTTCAACTCCGCTTTCTTTTAATCTTTTCTGAATTTCACGCACATCTTCAAAAGATTCGAGATTCTGTGCATTTTCGTCCCATCCCGGATTGAAAGTAAGCATATTTCCGTCAAACATTGCCTGGAAAAGTCCGATCAATGTAGAACCATTCTTCATAATCAGATAATTCTGTTCTGCAGCTCCTGCCATGGTTGTAAAGCCCAGTTTCTCATAAAAGTCCTTAGATTTCTGAAGGTCTTTTACACTTAAGCTGATTGAAAATGCTCCTAATTTCATATTTTTTTTGTTTTTAAAGCGAGTTGATGTCCTGCGAAAACCAATCCCCAAACGAGAATTCCTGCGATCCAGAACCAGATTGGAGTAGGTAATGTTGCCATCATATAAATGGTCATCAGTAAAAAAATAACTCCACAGAGTATTGCCGCTGTATTTTTCCCGTTATTTGAAATTTTTGTAGCTGTAAATCCAGAAAGAAAAGCAGCTAATGCATAAGCCAGAATGATAAAAAACAAAGCCATAAAGGGAGCTTCACCCACATACACTTTCAGCGCCTCCATATCTCCGGCACCCGCTTCTGCAGGAGGAGGATACAAATAATGGCCTATATTTTCTACCAACGTAATGCATAGAGATCCCACAATAAGCCCCACTACCACGGCTAAAATTCTTCTCAGCATGATTATTGGTTTTTTAAATAGGTTGCGAATTTCAGAGTTCCATCGTAGCCTTTCCAATCGCCTACAAGCTCAATGTTTTGTCCTTCAATTTTTTCTGTTTTCTTATTCCATTTGAATTTGTAGACCAATTTTCCTTTAAGAAGCCCAGAATGTTTTCCTTTGTTCTCTTCTGCCAGCTCATATTCCCCAAATACAGTTCCCTGCTTTTTGGAGTCTTTATATTTCGAAATGGTAATCTTACCTTCAAATTTTGTATAGATGGCGTCTACAAGAGTGTATCCTGAAACAAAATATTCCTGATCATTCTTTTTATTCTGTTCAGAAATATTGATCTTAAGTTTCAGTTCCTGACCTTTGTTTCCAATAGTTCCTATATAAGGTTTACTATTGTTTAGCCAGGTATTTGAAATATCAGGCATCTGCCCCAACACAAAATTGGCGGTCAGAATGAGGAGTAATAAAAGTTTTTTCATACAGTGATTTTTAAACGCCAAATTGTGACAGGTGGTGGTTCAGATGTTTGGCAAACATATTATTCCACTCCTGAGCTTTCAATTTTCCGAAAGAAAAAGATTCTTTACCATCAAAAGCATCTGCTCCCAATTGCTGGGTCTTTTGGATAAAACCAATCAATCTTGTTTTTTCTTCGTGAAAATTTTTTCTGGTCGTTATCAAAAACTGCGGAGCGGTAGGAGAATCTCTTGGGTATGCTTTCTCTCCTACTACTTTAGGTTTTACAAAGGTTTTTAATATAAATTTTGCAATAGATCCCGGTTTCTTATGTTTTTCGGGTTCATAGATCATCTCATAGGTTATACTGCAGTGTGCCAACATCTGATCTACCGTCATTTTACCCCATAAACCATGGGTATCTTCCACCAGTTTGTTTATTCTATCAATATAGTTTTGAGCATCTTTTGCATCAAATACATTTTCCATATAATTTCTATTTTACTATGGACAAATATATTAGTTTTTTCGTTTGATTTTATCGTCGGTTGAAAAAATTGAGAGTTGCTCGCGACAAATTAACCCGCAACAAAAAAACTATTCAATATCCTCCCGAGAAGTGTTCTCGACTGCAATTTCCTGTGGAGCTGCTTTTTTGAAAATAAACCAAAGTTTGATTTTTAAAGCAATCCAGCCTATAATCGCGTATACCACTAAAAGAATGCTTAGATGCTTCAGATAAGGGAATGTAAGTTCTACCGAACCTTTTTGAATTAATAGAATTTTAAAGGCCTGTAAAAAAGGAGTTAACGGAATAATATTGGCAATAAACTGAACGAAACCAGGCATTGCATTCAAAGGCCATGTAAAACCACTGATGATGAAAGCCGGTGAGGCAATCACCATAAGAATCTGTGTAGCCTTCAATGCATCAGGAATCAGAATACTGATAAATACGCCTAAAAATGAAGCTGATCCCACAAAAACTGCTGTCAGAAGAATAAAATTGAGTATTCCTTCGGGCATCGGAACGTGGAAAATCATATGCATAAAGTAATAAATACCAACAATCAGAATAGAAAACACCCAAATTGGGATCACTTTAATAAGCATGGTTGGGAAGGCCCATTTTTTCATTTTCAAATATTCTTTTACAAAGGATCCTCTTTCAAATTCGGCAGCGAAACTTACAGCCATCGCCAGGAGGATTACCTGTTGTAATACCACTGCCAGCATCGCCGGCCACATGAAAATAAGGTAGTTTCCTGTTGTATTGAACAGGGTAATATAATTGGCTTTGAAAGGTTCATATTGTGTAGCTGCTTTTGCAGCAGGCATTCCCGCTTTTTGAAGGGCTTTGATGGAAGCTCCGGCAGAAAATGTTCCTATGGTCAGCTGAAGCGCTTTGGAGGCAAAATTGGCGGTTAAAACATTCCCTGTATTGATATAAACATTCAGTTCAGGGTATTTTTTCTGAAGCATATCTCCTTCAAACCTTGAGGGAATAATCACGACAGCCGCTGCTTCATGTTTGATCACCTCATCTTTGATACTCAGAGGTTCCTGCACGTATTTGATAATTTTGATGCTTTTATTATCATCCAGCATTTCCGTCAATTGGTTAGACAAAGGAGTATTGTCTCTGTCGACCACCAATACGGGAGTATTTTCAACTTTTCCGCTTTTGTAGACAAACCCCAGCAAAGTGGCATAGAACACCGGTGCCAAAAAGAACACCGTCCTTAAGGTAGAATTGCCGATAAAAAGTTTGAACTCTCGTTTTAAAAGACGGAAAAATTCTTTCATCTGTATATTTTTATATTGTGAAGAACACAATGAATCTTACTTAAAGCTCATCTGTCCCGTTTCAATTTATTTAAGGATAACATTGGCATTGACCAAAATACTTTTAGCCTTATTCATCTCTTTAGGTTTTACTTTGATCTCGTAGATTGCGTCCTGCAGCTGATAGTCAGGATAAGCAGTGGTGATATCTGCATACTTTGTCAGCTGCTTGATATACACAATATTTCCTGTCAGGTTTTCTTTATTATAAACCACCTGCATATTGACCTCCTGCCCTTTTTTATATTTTGAAATTGAACTTTCCGGAATGGTAAATCTGAAGTAGGTGCTTTCCGGAATATATCCGTTGAACAGGGCAAAACCAGCGGTTGCCAGCTCACCAGTGTTCAGGCTGATGGTTTCTATTTCCATATCATTGGTCGCAATGATATATCTTTCAGAGTAGGCCACATTAGCTTCCTGTAAAGCTCCTTTAGCCTGTGATGCCTGACCTGCTGCCATTTCCACTTTTTCGAAACGGGTTCCTCTTTGTACATCATCCAACTCTGCTACAACAGCATCATATTGTGCTTTTGCTCCCTGCAATTTTGCATAGATTTCGTCATGAGCCTGTGGAGACATTAAGCTGTCACGGAACATATTGTTTGCTCTTTTGTAAGATTTCTGTGCAAATTCATATTGTTCTTTTAACCCTTTATATTTTGCCTGAAGCTGCCTCATCTGATCGGCTGTGGCTCCGTTTTTCGCCATCTGCTCCTGGGCTGTGGCAGCACTTACGGCACCCTGAGCCTGAGCTATTTTTGCTGAAACCTCCGGTACATAAAGTTGTGCCAGGGTATCTCCTCTTTTCACAGTCTGCCCTTCGGACACATATATTTTTAAAATTCTTCCGGTTACCTTAGGAGCAAAAGAAATCACATCTTTTTTGGTTTTACCTTCGGGATCTTTGATCTTTTCATTTTTTTTGTCACAGCTCCCCAGCATAAAGAAAGCAGCGAAGAGTATAGATATATTTTTATGCATCATTTAAATTTTTAAGGGATTAAATAAAATTTGGTGATATCAAGTTCCTGGGTAGATCTCATCAGTTCTATTCCCGCTCTTCTCTGGTTGAAAATGGCATTCTGATATTCCAGTTCGACAACTTCAAGGTCATTTTCTGCATCGATCAGCTGAGAAGATTTACTCATCCCATATCTGAATTCTTTTTCTGCCTGTATGAGTGCATTTTTTGCCAATTCTTTTTCTTTGGCTTTTAATGGGATCTGTGCAGAAGCAATATCATAATTGGTTTGATTATTGGCAAGGTTCAGTGTCAGTTTTTTCAGGGCATCTTCTTTCTGATTTTGGAGTACTTCTTTCCCTACTTTGGCGGTTTCTTCTGCATGTTTTCCTTCTTTACCGTCGAAAATTTCCCATTTAAAGCCTACTCCTGCTGTAATCAATGGAAATACGTTGATATTATTAGGTCTCCAGTCCAGTTTTTTCCCTTCATATCCAAGTATTGGGACTGCCGGAATTACATTTTCTGAAGATTTGATCCTGTTTCCGTACAATCCGATATAATAGGCGGAAGCCATCAACTGTACCTTGGGAATCATCCATGTTCTTTCAGCTTTTATTTTATAGTCTGCTGCACTGATGCCGTGTTCCAAAGCACGGATTTCGGCTCTCTGTTCTATTCCTTTTTCTGCAGCAAGCAATTCTACCGGAGACAATACCGGATCAATCATTCTGAGTCGGTCTCTGCTGATGCCGGTTAAAATATAAAGCTGGGTAAGAAGCAGTTCCTTTTTCCCTTCATATTCTACCATTTTGGCATCTAAGGTAGCCTGAGCCAGTTCGATTTTCTTATGATCATAAGGAGTAATCAAACCGTAACCAAGCGCTTTATCTGCGGTCTTTCTGTTAATATCCAGTCTTTTTTTACTTTCATCCAGCACTTTTTTAGACTGATGAATCAGGGCTAATTGATCATACGCTTTAGAAATAGTGGCAATAACCTCATCTTTTGTTTTCTCCAGCAGAATATCTTCAGACTTTTTCTTTTCTTCAACGGCTTTTTTCAGGTACTTGACCTTTCCTCCCGAGTACAGAAGCATTTTGGCATCTGCCTTGGCAATCCCTGAAAAACCTGATACATTGAAATTATTGTTAAAAGCTCCTTCCGGAATATTGATAAAGGGAGCGAGATTGAATTCCGGTGACGTCAGTCTTGCTGTTCCGTTGAGATAGCCGGCTTTACCACTTAATTCCAAAGTAGGAAGAAAGATATCCTTTAGTTTGTGTTCGTCAAGATCGGTAAGTTTATTTTGGGTAATCTGCATTTTGAGGTTCGAATCCTGAACCATAGCACTATCCAGAAGTTCTTTAAAATCCGGCGCAGACTGGGCCCAGCCAAAAGCGGGGAAAGCAAAAAAACTAAACGTAAAAATCAATAAATTGTTTTTCATGGTTTATGTTTATAACAAATATAATGCAAAAAATATTAAAATCCTTAAAGATAATTCTACAATATGGTGAATTTAAAGTAAGTTTAAAATATGTTTAAGTTTAAGTCCCTACAAAATAAAGTTTTGGCCAGATCGTTTAAATGTTAATTAAAAACTAAAAAACTTTGAAAAAATATTTAACTCTACTTTTTCCATTCACTTTCTATTATGATTTCATAAGTAAACAAAGGGATAAAATGATATTCTTCCGAAAAAAATCACTGATTATTTTTATTCTATTCTGAATTTTGGAGGGTGGATTCCTACGGAATGAGAAACTGGGTAGATAGGCTTTTGGCAATAACAAAAACAGCACTTCATCTTAAATTCACAACAACCTATATAATAAAAAAATATATTTTGAAACAAATTCTCACCTTATTCTTCTCTTTACTATACATCTTTTCCGCAGCACAAGATCAGGAGATCTGCAACTGTGAAGCTTTAAAAAAAGCCAGGGACAGTTCAAGAAAAACTGATTCTTACCATTATAAAATAACCAGAAAACAAGCACTTACTCCTCCTTTTAAATTCATATCTATCCAATATTTAAAAAGGTTTTCAAGATCTGAAAACATAATAGATTCTTTAGAAACAAAAATAGCTTCTGCAGCAAGCAAAGTGTTATCCGACAGCCTATTGGGAAATTATAAAGTAAGAGATTCCATAAAAAAAATAGAATTTGCAAAACAATATGGAGATATTCCCTGGCCATTAATTGTTAAGACAGGCAAATTTAATAATACCATTGCTATCCTTTATCAGACTGATTCTTTTTTTAATGTGAAATACTATCTGAGAATCTCAATGGACAATGGAGAAACATGGAAGAATTATTATACCGGAATGGAAAAGAATAATAACTATTTTTTTAAAAGTAATTCTCAATTCCCATTATGGAAAAACAGCCATCATCTACAAATTGAAGCAGATATTGTAAGAATGACCAGACCATTGACCTTTCCCCATGGCGGACCTGAATATGAGACCTTAAAAAACAATGCATTGGTTGTTATTAATATTGATGAGATCATAAAAGATTCTGATGGTGACGGGCTTAATGATCTTGAAGAAAAAATGGAACTTTTCACCAATCCTCATTCAAAAGATACCGACAACGATGGAGTTTCTGATTCCGAGGATAATAACCCCAAATATAAAACAATAGACAATGATTTTACAAAAGCATTACTAGCCGCCATATATGGAGAATATGATCTCATTAATAATCCTGATCCATTAACCATTGAGTTTATCGTGAATTTAAAAACATTTAAAGAAGACTTTGCTTCACAGCGGGAAAGGTATAATTCTTATTCAAATAACGATAAAAAGAGTTTCCTTGATAGGCTGCAATATGATGTTATTGTAACTGATGACGACAACTTAAGAAGAGCAGATACTTTGGGTAAAAAGATCATTTTTCTCACCTCAAAAGAGTTTTCAAAATACGTCCAACAAAGTTTTAGCAATTTATATGTTCCTGTTTACAGCAAGCTTTTCAAATGTGATGATAAAAAAGACACTTACATTTTAATCCATAGTGGGGTTTCCAGAGGTGAAACTTATGTCATAACAAGAGTTCCCGAAGGTTGGAATATTAAGGTAATTAATCATTGGATAACATAATAAAATTGGCTTTATTCTTTTAATCCAATCCTAAAATTTTGGAAGATAAATTACTAAGGAATGATAAACTGGGGAGACAGATTTTGGGAATAATAATCTGCTCAATCAGCAAAATCTGTGAGAGATAATATTCAATTATAAACGAAAACTCCCCACATCACCGTGAGGAGTTTTCAGTATAATTATAATAAGCTGATTTACTTTTGAACTGCTTTTTTCATCGCAGCATCCGGACGTAAAATTCTGTAACGTACTTCAATGTCTTTTGGTACATAGAATACCAATGGAAGTTTGCTGTTGTATCTTACGATTTCAGGTTTTAAGGTAACAAACTTCTTAGTCTGTTTCTGGCCAGGGCATCCCATCAATGTTCCGGCTGTTTCTCCTTTAGACTCTACTTCATAATAGTTGTATCCCCATCCCTGAAGATCCTGAGTTTTCATTTCCCCCATCAGGAAGTAGTTATTACAGTCTACCATTTTTTCAGTACCCACGAAAAGTTCAACTTTTAAATCGTTTTCATTTTTCGCTACGGGAAGCTGAACATATACTTGCTTATATCCTTCTTTCGCTTTTGGGAACATTTCAATCTGTAGTTTTTCAAACTTTTCTGCCTTCTTTTGTGCGAAAGCATTTACTCCAGCCATTAATATCAATCCTGTAATTAAAGTTTTAGAAAATTTCATCTTTTAATAATTTTTTTAATTTGTACTACTATAAATTCAAAAACCATTCCAAAATTAAACAATTGTTTGATTTTTCAATTTAATTATACTTTTACTTGAAGTCTTACAACAAAAAACTGCAGTAAAAATTACTACAGTTTTTATGTTTATAAATTATTCTGAGATTGTCACATTATTTCCTTTTGTATGAGCATTCATCTGTGGCGCATAATAGTTCTGCATGGTCGTAATTCCGTTGGAGAACTTCCCGGATGCATTGGCCACCACATCGTATTCAAAAACATATTTTCCTTTCGGCATGTACTGAATATAGAAATTGGTAGAGGCATCTTTGGTCGACTGATAATACCCAAGGTTATTTTTCCATTGGTAACCTGAAAGCACATCTGTAGGTTCAAATCCAGCTGCACGCATATCTTTAATATGAATAAACTCCATCGCTCTGTCGGTATTCAGGATCATTCTTACCGTTATCTTATCTCCTACTTTCAACGGAGTTTCGGTTGAGATTTTCTGAAGTTCTTCACCGTTTACGGTTTTCACTTTCTTATAAAGTTCTTTTGTCACGGAAATATAGTTTTCAGAAGATTTGATTTTATCGAGATCTTCATAATACTGCCAGAACAATCCTCCCTGAACAATTCCGGGACCAGGTTTTGTAACGGTGACAGTTGCTAAATTTTTATCTACTGTTTCTGTTTTCACTGTTGATTTCACGTATCCCGTCGCCTGCGTCTGAGGAGCCAATTCTTTTCCGCCCCAAATGATGGTAGCTTTATCGCTTTCTGTTCCAGTCCATGATTTTCCTGAATTCAAAATAGTGAAGATCACTTCTGCCGTACCTCTTGAGCTTCCCCATGAGTTGACTTCTTTCTGGGTTACCAGCCAGATTTTCATGTCTTCGATAAAGTTTTGGTCATTGGATTTCAACTTATTGAAAGCTTCCAATGCTCCTGCATGGTTTACGACTTTAGAACCAAACCATCCCCAGTCATTCAGGTTTTGTTTCCAGTAAACCCCTTGTGTTTTTGTATCTGTAGAAGTTTCTTTAAGGTAGGTCATCAACTTATCAGATACCTCTTTCAAACCATAATCATTCATCAATAATGCCGAACGGTGAAGTCCGAAGAATGTGAAATCTGTGATTTTAGCTGTTTTTGCTTTTTGTTTTACCAACGTTTTCAAGGTAGCTCCTTTTCCTTTTAAAGGATATTGCTTTTCCCAATAGTTTCTGGTATCAAGATAATCCATCGCCCAGTTGTTCCAAACGTTGCCTTTTTTCACATCAAAATATTTGCTGACCTCATTGTCTACATATTGAATCAATTTTGCCACTAAAACTTTCTGTTCTGAACTCTGATAGTCTTTCACATTATCTTTTAACCATGAATTGATTTTTCCTAAGTTTTTCAGGATATACAACGATGTTCCGTAAGAACTTGGATAACCGGGATACCATGAGAATCCACCGTCAGGGTTTTGCAGTTTTTTGAAATCATCCCAATCCTGATTGATAGAATTTTTCATCGTATTGACATCAAACAATAATGCCAGCTTCTGCATCTGCTCCCCTTCATTTTTACTTTCCAGTACCCAAGGAGTTTCTTCAAGCAACAACTGTTTCAACTCTTGATTTTTCTCAAGATTTGAATTTAATAATCCTTTATTCTGATATTCTTCAAAAATCGTTTTCATTTTCGGGTTGGCTTTGAATATTTCTGAAGCCAGCACATCTGCAAACCATTTGTTAAAGATCACATCCGCAGAATTATTCTGATCATTTTTCAGACTTGGAAGCGCAAACATAATCTCCCAGATCGGATTCGTAGTCAGCTCCAGTGTATTGGAAACATTAGAAGCTGTCGTAGAGGTATTATTTTTAAGATTATCCAGTACAAATGTCTTGGTTTCACCTTCTTTCACAAAAACAGGAACGGCATCCGTCACCAGCATTCTGTTTGGTAATACGGCAATGGCCTGTTGCTCCCCATCAGAATAGGCTCCAGCTTTGGCAACAACTTTGAAAATAATAGAGGAAACATTGTTCGGAACTTTCAATTTCCATGTGAGTGCACTGCTTCCATTTTCATTCAAATTGAAATTTTGTACCCCTGAAGTGATTCCGAATTTTGAAGAAATATTTTCATTGGTAAAAGCATCCAGAATCTGTAATTCAGCAGAACCATTCAGTTTTTTATCGGTAAGGTTTGATAGTTTCGACTGCAGATTCAGTTCATCTCCTTCTCTTAAGAATCTAGGATAATTTGGTGTTACCGAGAATTCTTTCTGCGTTACCACTTCTTTTTCCAAAGTAGCAGCTCTTGTATCTTTAGTGTGTGCTAAGAACATCAGTTTCCATTTTGTCAACGCTTCCGGAGAAGTGAATTCAAAGCTTACATTTCCTTCGGCATCGGTTTTTAGATCCGGATAGAAGAATGCCGTTTCGTTCAGATTTTTACGAACAGCTACTTTGTCCAGATTTTCTTCAGAAGATCCTGGAGGAGGAGTTTCTACCTTCGGAGCTTTTACAGGTTCAGGAACGACATTCTGAATGACCTCTATTCTATCTTCTGCAACCGCAGCTCTGGCAGTTTTAAATTTTGCCCCTGCAATGGGTGATGGTGGCGGTGCATAAGCCGGAGATTTCACTCCTTCCTGAACCATAACTCCAGCTACTTCTCCCTGCAATACATACGAAAAATCACCATCAAACCAGTTAAACTGAGGAACTGCTATAGATCTGTCTTCGAAATATCTCAATCTCTTCTGATAGTTTTGCTGCTGCAGATAATTTTTGATCCCATAAGAAGTTACAATCACAAATGGGGTATACAATTTTCTCCAGCTGTAATTATTTGCGGCAAACTGATCCAGAGACATATCATACATATTGGCCAATACCTCAGCATTGATCTTTTCTTTATCATTTCCGGTTACTTTTACCGTCCATTTTTCCTTAGCATTCGGCTCAAGCTTATCTCTGAAAGTTACCGTTTCAATTTTTAAAGGTTTTTCTGTGTCTTTTATTTTTAAAGAAACAGATTCTGTATTCACATCATTGAATGCTACCAGCTGAAACTGAAGGTTCAGATCTGATACACTTTTATCTTTAGGAATTTCAGCGGTATATTCTAATATTCCTTTTTTCATCTGATGAACTTCTGAAACAGTTTTTCCGGATCCATCCTGTACAAAAACATTGACCAACGCATCAGGAACTGCAGAAAACACATAGACTTTCGCCTTTTCTCCTCTTGACACTTCTTCTTTTGGAGCAATCACAGTAAGGAAAGTTTTTTGAGTAGGTTGTAAAGCTGTTTTATCCCAAACACTGAAATACTGAGAAGTTTTGATGGTATCTTTTCCTTCTATATTGAAAAGTTCCAGCTGATAATCTCCTGTTTCCAGTTTTCCTAAATCAAGATTGGTCGAAAGCTGAGTATTGTCAGTAGATGGCTGTTCTTGTCTTTCAACCAGTACTTTTTCCGTTTTCCAGTTTTTGATCTCATCATTTTTATCAAAAAGATCGTGTGGAAATTTGCTGATAAATTCTTCTTTTGAATATTTCGGAAGATTCTGAACATCAGATTTGAAATTATCTCTGAAAATCCTGTCTGAAGCGGTCAGTTTTGATAGTTTAACCTGATATGGCTTTTTAAGATTCTGTTCGTTATAGTTTTTAGTTTCTACCTTTAATTTTACATTTTCGTCTGTAAAAATATTGCTGATATTTTCTGCCTGAATATAATGAGAAACCGAAGCCACTTTCAATTGGGTATCCGCTGTCTGCGTTTCACCATTGATGTCTGTAACGGATGCATTGATGGCATAATTATCAATCTGTATTCCTTCCAGTTTTTCATCTTTTTTAAGCTCCAGACGGATAACAAACTCTCCTTTCTCATTGGTTTTTGCTTCTCCAAGAATTGAGTTTTCATTATCATTATTCTGTGGATACCAGCTGAAGTATCTCCATCTGATATTCTGTTTCTTGATTTCATAGTTCACTGTGCTATTGTTCAGTGGAACTCCGGAGAACATCACAGCTTTTCCTTTCAGTTCTATAGTCTGTCCGTATTTGTACTCCTCTTTTACAGGATCAAAAGTGACTTCAAACTTAGGTCTTTTGTATTCTTCTACTTTGAAATTTTTATATCCCTGGCTTTCTCCGTCTATTCTCAGATAAAAATTACCATTCAGCTTTCCTTTTGGAAGGATGAAACTTCCATGATAAGAACCAAATTCGTTGGTAGTGAGCTCCTGTGAAGAAACCTCTTCACTATTGGTATTTAATAAAGTTATTTTTTGTTTTAATCCAGAAAGAACTCCTTCAACTTCCTTATCGATTCTTGTATTAATAACTTTAAAATAAACAGTCTGTCCAGGACGATATATCCCTCTGTCTATGAAAATCTGAGCGGTTGAGCGGGTCTGTTTATTAGGATTATAGTCATCAGCATATCCTCTGTTTCCATACACCTGCATGATCTGGAAATCATTCGTCTTCGGCTGCTGGATCAGGAAAGTTCTGTAATACTCTTTACTTTCGGTTGATGGGAACTTAAATACTCCATTTTCATTGGTTTTACCTTCAATTTTAGTTAATGTCTTATTGGAAACAAATTCATAAAATCTAAGACCTTCATTGGCTGAAGGTTTACCATTTTCACTATTCACTAATTTCAACTCGTCTGCAAGAGGTTTTCTGTCTGTTTTAGACTGGTAGATGATCTTGTTTCCTGAAACCAAAAAGTAAAAATTCTGTCTGGAGTCGGTATCTTTCATATCAGCTCCAGCAACAGTAAATTCTGCTGCATAAGCTCCTGAAGGAAGTGGTTTCACCTCCAATGAAGTTTTATGGTTCTGATAATCCTTAGGGTCCGGAAGCTGGAAGGTTTCTTTCCTTACCAGATTCTTTTTCAGTTTTCCAAAGGTATTGGAATAAGAGTTCTCAGCATATTGAAGCAATGAAGTAAAATCGTCTTTCACTTCATAAATATTCAGGGTAAATTCTGATACATTCTGATATTCTGCCACAAAATGAATTGGCAGGTTATTCTGAGTCTGAGATTCGTATTTGAGAGTCAGATAAGGATTGACAATCTGAGCTTCTTTGCTTTTGATATTCTCGAGGAAAAGAGATTTTGGATATTCACTTTTAGCCTGAGCTGCCAGTGCAATAGCTTCTTTAGGTTTCTTCTGGGCAACAAGTTCATCCATAATATCACCCATGATCATCACTTTATAATCCCCTTCTACATTAGATTTCAAGAGATTTTGAAGCTGCTGAAGTTTATCTTTGCAATGATTGAAATTACAATTCTCAGTCAACTTTTCCTTCATGAAATACAGCTTTGAATTTCCGCTGTTCTGGTCGATCAGTTCATCATAGATGGCATTGACTATCGTATGGTTTGTTGCCAGCTCATTCTTGGTGAAAATATTGTTTTCAGATAAAAATGCTACTTTCTTTATTGCATACCAATCTGCCAATGTTGGAAAATAGGCTATGTCACTCGTTCCAGAAAATATATTCTTATACTTTTCCAGGGAAATCTTTTTCATTTCAGGCTTCTCCTGATCAAGTTCCTGGAAGTTTTTAGTCAAATAGTTTTTAAAATCAAGCTTACTCCAGGTTTCAATCTGTGAAACATCCTGAGAGTTGACATTGGTTCTTCCGTTTATTTTCCATGAGTTCTGGTCGTAATAATCCATGAAAAAACCATTCAGTAAGACTTTGTATACCAGTTTGCCTTCTCCGTTCACTTTCCCTTCTGCATCCTTAAGTTTTTTGAAAAATTGGGAAGCAGAATTGTTCTGGTCATCATCCACAGTTTGGTTTACAATACTGAACTCAGCTTTCAGAGATCGGATCAGTTCGAAGGCATTATTTTCTTTCATGGCTTGTTTTTGTATGTCTAAAATAATGGGAAGATTAGATTTATAAGCTCCTTTCGTACTGTTTTTAGCAATTTTTTTCCATTGGGTATCGTAGTATTTCTGTGCGGATACCGTTGAAAAGCTTAGCATTACAAGCAAAAGCAGAAAAATCTTGGAAAATCTTTTCATATATATTAATTTTGATAAATGAACATCTTAAAAATACTCAAAAAAACCATCATAGACAGCCAGATTTATGTCTCCCTTATGGGAACTCTTTTTGCAGTATTTTTCATGACAGAGCAAAACACATTCCGTTTCCCTACTTTTGCCCTTATTTTCATCACTTATTTCAGTGGTTATCTGTATACTAAATATCAATATACCAAGCATTTTTTCAAAATACTGGTTGTGAATGCACTCGCAGGAATCACCTGTGCTCTCCTGATCATTTATAATCATAATGAAATAAGACTATTGAAATGGTTCATCATTGTGGTGCTGGGATTACTTTACAACAGCTTTTTCCTTGATGTTTATATCCGAAAAATCCCTTTATTGAAAGTTTTTTATGTAGGATTGGTATGGGCTCTGGTCAATTGCTGGCTCACTCTGCCGGAATTCAGTATTCCAATTTTTCTGATCAGTTTTTTCTTTATCACGGCACTTGTCCTTCCTTTTGATATTCGGGATATGAATAGTGACACCGTAAAAACCTTTCCCATGCTGATAGGGGTACAAAATACCAAATATATTGCGTATGCCCTTGTTTTCATCAGCTGTATTATCGCTACCTTCTATCTTGAATTACATTATGCTTTGGCTTTTTTTATGGCAAGCATTACAACTTATATTTTCATCTATTTCTCTGATAACAAAAGAGATGACACTTATTATTCATTCGGGGTGGAAACTTGTTCGGCACTTCCTTTTTTATTTTTACTAATAATGGAGTATTTTTGACGAATGATTATCAAGAAGCTTTCCCTCTACAATTTCAAAAACCACTCAGAGAAAAAATTTGAATTTTCGCCACAGATAAATTGTTTTGTGGGAAATAACGGTGTGGGAAAGACTAATCTCCTGGACGCGCTGCATTATTTATCCGTAGGAAAAAGCTTCCTGGGAAATACTGATCTTAACAATATAAAAACAGAGGAAGATTTCTTCACCATTGATGCAGAAATTCAAAATGAGGACAGCGAAGACATCATTAGAATTACCCAGCCCAAGGAAGCTAAAAAGGTGATCAAGAAGAATGATAAAAGCTATGACAGGCTTGCGGACCATATCGGTTATCTTCCGAGTGTGATGATTTCTCCCTATGATTCCAATCTTATTTCAGATTCTGGGGAAAGTAGACGAAAGTTTCTGGATTCTATGATCTCTCAAACGGATTCAGAATATCTTTTTGACCTCATCCAATATCAGAAGACCATTCAGCAGCGAAATGCTTTGCTGAAATATTTTGCCAAAAACAGAACGTGGGATAGAGATTCACTGGAAATCTATGATGAGCCTATAACCCGATTCGGAACCAAAATTTTTAAGAAAAGAAAAGAGTTTGTAGAGCAGCTAAACCCTATTGTTCAGAATTTCTATGAGATTATTTCCGGTGGAAAAGAAACGGTATCTGTTATTTATGAATCTCATCTGCTGGAAGATTCTTTTGAAAAGCTTTTAAAAGATAGTATTGAAAGAGACCGCATGCTGACTTATACTTCAAAAGGAATTCATAAGGATGATCTGCTTTTTGAGATGGATCATGTTCTGATCAAAAAGATCGGGTCTCAGGGACAGCAAAAATCCTTTCTTATTTCGCTTAAACTTGCCCAAATGAGCCTTGTGAAGGAGTTAACAAAAAAGACCCCTATCCTATTGCTTGATGATATTTTTGATAAACTTGATGATACAAGAGTTTCACAATTGATAGAACTAGTAAATAAAGAAAGCTTCGGACAGATTTTCATTACGGATACTCACAGAGAACGTACGGAAAGCGTGGTGAAGAAAATCAATGAGGAAAGTATAATTTTTGAAGTTTAATGGTATAGAGGTACGAGATTCGGGTTTTTGAAATACGGGATGCTAAGTGTGGGATACGAGGTATGAGATGCGAGCTTTGGTATAAAGTGACCAATCATTTTCTTTATCATCAAAATGTTTTTTTATCTTAACTTACTCTCCTAAAACACAAATGATATGAGTTATAGAAATCTGGATATCTACAAAATAGCTTTTGAATTATTCTTGAAAACCCATAAAGCTTCCCTGCTTCTTCCTAAATATGAACTATTTGAATTAGGCAGCCAATTAAGAAGGTCTTCTGACTCAGTAATTACAAATATTGTTGAAGGCTACGGAAGATCATCCTATAAAAATGATTACATTCGCTTCCTGATTTACAGTCATGCAAGCAATGATGAAACAATTAATCATTTGGAAAAAATTATGATATTATATCCTAATTTTATCTCAGAATTTGAAACATTAAGAAATGAATACAACACATTAGGTGGAAAGCTCAATATTTATAAAAAATGGGTCATAGAAAATTGGAATAAAAATAAATTACAATAAAACTCAAAATACACAACCCAAAAACCTGATCCCGAAGCATGTAACTCGAGAATCTCGAAACTCCCAACCCCGAATCACGCACCCCGAAACCCAACTATGAAGAAGAAAAAACGTGAATATCAATCCTCTGAACTGGTAAAATCTTTTGCCAGAATCTATGGTTTTGAACATAAGCTTGTTGCTTTTGACATTAAAGATTTTCTTGAAGAGTATCTTGATGAAAGCCTTTTCAAGGAAATAAGAAGTGTCAATATTGAAAAAGAATGTATTATTATCAAAATTGATTCTCCTCTGCTGAAACATGATTTTAAAATGCGTAAAAGCTTTTATCTCAAAAAGTTTCAGGATAAATTCGGAGCGGAAAAATTTAAAGACCTTCAGATTTTATAGTAATTATAAGGTTAAATTCATATAAAATAATTCACCATCGGTGAAATTATTTAAATTATATCGAGTTTAATCTGTATCTTTAATACTCATTAAACAAACTATTTTTTACTATGAAAAAGATACTTACATCAAAGAAATTATCCCGAAAAAGTTTAAAAGCAGTGCAAGGTTCAGGTGGTCGAATGACATGCTGTGCGTTAAGCTGTCAGAACCTAAATGAATGTGGTTTTTGGGAGCAGCTTCCTGCAGAATGTCCGGAGCTTCCTTATTGTGTTTAAAAATAAATATCTATAGAAAAATGCTACCCTCGGGTAGCATTTTTTATTTTAAATACGATTAATGTTCTTCTGATTTATTAGAAATGGTACTGCTCATCAAATCATCTGCTTTTTTATCCAGTCCTGAGCTTAGTGGCAGGAAGAATTTCAGCGGATGCTTCGCAAAGTATCTGAAAATTTCTTTATAGATCTCACTTACCTGTCCGAAATTCATCTTTCTGGATCTGAATGCCAGAAACATCGATAAACTGAAACTTACCAGGAAGTTAAAGAAACCTATCAGGAATACAGTTATAAAAGACATCCAGAACGTATAGGAATCTACTGAAAAATCTTTCCCATACAGTCCCAATGCAAAGTTACCTGCCGCAAAGGTAATGTGTCTAATATCCAGATCCAGTCCAAAAAACATTCCTACCGGAGCTGTTGCTCCCAGAAAAACACCAAACCAGAAATTGGAAATGATTCCCGGCCAGTTTTTAGCATAATATTTTGAAAGCCCTTTCGCAAATTTTTTCCCAAAGAAGCTTCTTATCGAAAGGTTTTTAGCAATTCTTTCAGGAATCTGATAAAACACAGAATTGTTTCCGATATTCCCCGAAATAATTCCGGAAATGAAAAGATAGAACCCTGCAATACTTGCATGCAGAATTGCTTTTGATTTAAAAGGATCCAGATCTTTTAATAATTTATCAGAACGTTCTACGGCAAGGTTTTGTGAGAAAAATACATCCAGCCCGTAAATGATGGCGAGTGCTATCGGAAAGGCAAGCAATACATTTCCTACAAAGGCAATGAACTGACTTCTGAATAATTTAGAAACTAAATGGGCAAAATCCGTATTATTTCTTTTGGCATTTCCTTCTTCAGATAATACTTTTGTCATCGTAGCAGCCGTCATAGCCGGCTGTTTTGTAGCAAGAGTAAACCCCATCAGATAGATCATCACGAATCCCATCGCGTAGTTCATGGAATACAGAAAGGCATGTGAAAAATCACTCCCAGGAATGTATCCATATAACATTTTCAGAACACAAAGTGCTCCTACAATTATTCCACCACCACTCGCTTTGTAGAACATGGTCATATATTCTTTCCTTGTAGAAGTAATATAGTGGGTTCCGGCTTCTGCGGTATGATTGGTAATAAGATGGGAAATCAGCCTCGTACTGTCGTTGATGAGATCTGAAATATTATTTTTATGAGATTTATAATTTAGAATATTAAAGATCAACTGCTTAGACTTTATCAGAACGTCCTCGTCGGTATCAATAACCAAGAGCTGAACAATCTCATATATTCTTTCGGTCTGCTGACGAATCTTTAACAGGGACTGATTGATCTTTCCGGAAATACCATATTTGGCTGAGTTTTTAAAAGCAATATTAACGAACTCCTGGCATTGTTCTGCATAGATTTTTATCTGCTTATATCTGCTGTCCTTAGAATGCAGCTGCATTTCAGGATCTTTTACCAGATCTTCAGCTAATGTTTCCAGCTCATTCTGAAGGGCTAGAAACGGATTGTGTAAATTCCTGTACTGTGGAGCCATTCTCACCACTTCCACTTCCATAGCCATCCCTGTAACCCTCCATGAAAGGATATTCATAGAGAAAATAAGCTCTTTTTTCACGTTGGGCCGGATAATAAAATCCGAAGCACCTAGCATGTTTAAAAACTCATCAATCTCATTTTCAGGAAGATTGTGAAGATATTTTAAATCCTTATTGGGTCTAAGACTGACATTATCAATCATATACCACACCGTTTTTTCATTTTCAACGGGTGGTAAAACCTTGTTCAGAATTCTTTTTTTAAGTTCCGGAAAGAAGGCATTTTCTGAAAGAATATTAGCTTCCGTCAGTGAAAGATTGAATGGTCTTCCCCTAAAAATATTGTGAATATAATGTTTAAAGTTCTCGGCAAAATTAGGATTGCTTCTGAAAAAATTGAGCACATCTGTAAAGTCTGCTTCTTTGATCGTCTCTAAAAACTCTGCAAAGGGTTCTAAAGAAAGGGTTTCATTCTTAAAAGAAAAATATTTTTTAAGAACTGACTCAAAGTTTGTGCTGGAATTAAAGAATTTCATTAGTACAAAGATACTATTTCAAACTCACATTCCTCATCTGTCTCATAATCCAATTATGTTTCTTTCTCAAATAGGGAGATGGATTTTTAGGATCATATTTCTTTGGATTAGGCAATACAGCAGCAATCCAGGCTGCATCTGAAGCACTTAGATCTTTAGATGGTTTTCCAAAATAATATTGCGCAGCGGCTTCTACCCCAAATACTCCCTGCCCCATTTCAATGGAATTCAGGTATCTTTCAAGGATAATATCTTTGCTCCACACTTTTTCGATGATAAAAGTATAGACTGCTTCCAGTCCTTTTCTCACCCAGCTTCTTCCCTGCCAAAGAAAAACATTTTTAGCAGTCTGCTGGGAAATCGTGCTTCCCCCTCTTACTTTTTTGCCTTTCTCATTATATTTCATGGCTTTTTCGATGGCTGTATAATCGAAACCGTCATGATCAAAGAATTTCTGATCTTCAGAGGCTATCACAGCCTTTTTCACATTGCTTCCCATCTCGTCATAGGAAATATAATCTCTGTGTAGTTTTCCGTATTCAAAAAGCCCTCCTATCTGGGTAATCGTTATAGGAGGATTAAAAAATCTACCCCATATAATAAAAACAACATTCAGAACAAGAACGATGAAGATAAGCTGTTTAATTTTTTTCCACATAATCTATAAAAAGGAAAGGCAAAAATAAGCAAATAGTATGAGTTACTGCAATTCTTTCATATAAGTAAGCTGATAATCGGGTAAAAGCTCTGGATGGAAGATCTTAATGTAATCTTTAAGGATCAAATCTGCTCTTACCACGCCACTTTCGAAGAAATCATTCGCTTTCAGCTTCTCTTTTCCTGCAATAGTGTATATTTTTCCTTTATTGAAGACATCAAGCTTCCCATAGAAAGGATTCATGCCCAGCATTTCTTTTTTGGAAGTATGGCTTCCTGCATTCACCCAATACTGAACACCCCCTGCTTTTGCATAGACTTCCTCAAAGCTCATTGTCAAAGCTTTTTCATCTTTATTATCCTTCATGATATAATTGGCATTGGCATCAGAAATATAATGAGCAACGGAAGTATTTCCACCCGGAAGATACCACACATCTCCATACATTTCATTAGCCAGGACAACCGGTTTTTCTTTTGCTGTTGAAGCCAGTTTTTTCAGCTCACTATAGTTTTTCTCAACTTCCTGATATTTAGCTTCTGCCTCTTTTTCTTTTCCTAAAAATTCTCCAAAAAGTTTGATATAAGCCGTTTTTTCTAATGGCTGCTGTTCCATATATTCATCCAGGAATATAACCTGAATTCCGTTATTTTTCAACAGTTCATAAGTATTGTCAAAACTGGCAATATGATTGGTAAAAATAGCATCCGGTTTCATGGAGATGATCTTTTCCACATCATATTTCTGCTCGCTTCCTACATTCTGGATTTTCCCTTCTTTAAGCAGACTCAGTATTTTTTCCGAATAAATATATTCCGGACTTGAAACCCCTATGATCAAATTTTCCGCTCCCAACTCTGAAATATACCCAGCCATACTTGCATTCAGCAGAATTATTTTCTTAAAAGGAGTTTGATTTTGCTTAAAATTATAAGTGAAATTCCCGGATTTTAGCTCCAAGACTCCATCATGTTCCTTAAATTGGGTACGACCTGAGATATTTGTCCAATCTGAGGACGAAATTTTTGATTCTCTTTTACAGGCTATTAGCGAAAATACCGTAAATAAAAGTAAAATTTTCTGTTTCATCTTTCAAAGAACGGAAAAAAGTGCTATATTTGCAAACCTTTAAACAACAAGGTAACACAAGGCCTCGTGGCGCAACTGAATAGCGCATCTGATTACGGCTCAGAAGGTTACAGGTTTGAATCCTGTCGAGGTCACAAGACCGACATTTGAAGTTTTTTCACTTCTTTGTCGGTTTTTTTTATTTCCTAACTCTTTGTTAATCAAGGCGATATTGCCAGCTAAACTGTTGATTTTTGTGGTTTGAAAATACTCACCGTCGAAAGTTAACTTTTCAGGATATATCAAACCAACAATTGCGCGCTTGTCAATTGTACTTGCGTTATTATATCTTTCAGAGATGTTGACAATGGCATTTAATGCTTGAGTCATCTTCTTCTCAATATCATCAGTATGACCAGAATTTTTTAATGAATTTAATTTAAAGTTGATATCTTCAATTTCCACTTTATACTTCATTTTAATTCTCTTAAAATCTTCTTCATCCAATTTATCTTCAAGATACATATCTCTTGCTTTGTCAATTCTTCCTTCAATAGCATTAAGTTTATTTTGCAAAACCTTTCTCTCATCATTTAGACCATTTGAAGCTATTGAAAAGTTCTGTTCTAAAATTGTTTTCAATATTTTCTCAGCACCGATGCTGAATCTAAATTTTGATAATTCTTCGACAAAAAGATCATTAACTATTTCAGAATTATGCCTGAAACCACATGAGGTTGTACAATGGTAATAATAGTAATGCTTGCTTCTTCCCTTAGCACTACTGGCAGTAAGAGTTTTATTGCATTGTGGGCATAATAGTAATCCCCTCAAAGGATAACGTTCTTCATTTATTATCCTTCCTGCTGGTAAGAAAGCATCCTTATTACTTTTACGATGAAGAACCCTTTGAACTTTCATGAAAAGTTCTTCAGAGATCAGTGCTTCATGTTTTCCTTCAACAATTTTTTCCTCCTCATCGTTATATGCCTTTAGAAATAATTTTCCGCAGTACGCTATATTTCTCAAACCATCCATAAATGAATTTTTCGTCAGCTTTCTGCCTTCTCTCCTGTTCATTTCTTTTAAAATAACTGCTGTAGGCAGATGTCCTTTCGCCACCTGCTTAAAGGCCCATATCATGTTTGTTGCTTCAGGTTCTTTAACCGCTACATACTTACGGCCGTCCTGTGTACATCTGTTAATATAGCCATATGGAGCGATACCCATCATTCTACCCTCTTTAATCGCTCTTCTCATCCCATACGTCACATTCAATGCTCTCCTGTCATTTTCCACCTCAGGCGTTGATAAATATATTGCTAACAAAAGTTTATTTTCGGGTACACGTAAATCTAACGGTTGTTCAATAGCCTGAGGCGTAATACACAATTTATTAAGGTTGGATATCATCTGATAAGCCTCACTGGTATTACGGCTAAATCGATCCCATTTTGTGAAAAATAAGAATTTGTTTTGTCTAGAACCTCTTCCTTTTCTAATACTAAAAAGGTATTTTTTCCATTCAGGCCTCTCAAAAGTTTTGGCAGAATGATCTTCATAAATAATTTTGTCAATCGTTATGTTCAGAGAAGAACAATGTTTGCGTAAACGCTCTTCCTGATCACGTTGTGAATACCCTTTATCTGCTTGTTCGTCAGTTGACACGCGAATATATAAATCAGCAACTTTCATAATTTTTTATTTAAAAGTGAAATAAGAGAACCTTTACAAGAATAGAATAATGTAAGATTTAAATACTTTGTAGTCACTAAAGTACGAATTAATCTTCAGGTGATAAAAACTCCTTGATGGTAATTTTAACGAGTGTATGAAAAAATAGTAAAATTTCAGCAGCCTCGTCGTCTGAAACGATAGTGCCTGAATCCTTTAGCATTTTTATAGCTACATTTAATGGCAATTCTTGAAATTTCATAACCGACTCCAACTCAAATTTATTTGAGCTTTCAGTAATCGGATATTTTATTATTTCCCTTTTAGCCATTGTTAATCTTTACTACCTGAAATCTTTTAAACTCAATTTCAACTTACTACTATCACTGATGATTTATTAGTTTAAGAAATAGAATTGTCGGTGCTATTATTCAATAAAAATCTATAATATTTTTGAATAAAACTATATGGATTTGGTGCGGGAGGCTATTCAAGAGTAATCTAGATTATTAAAAATAGATAAACACTGATTTTGGGCTAAAAAGTATTTGTTTGGATTAAATAGTGAACGAATTGTGTTGTAACTATGTATTTATTTTAATCTTTTAAAATAGCTGCATTTAAGGCTAGGAGAAAGTGTTCTACAATCTGATATCATCTTAATTCCAAAAAGATTAGATAACAACGCGTTTTCTAATCTTTTGTAGTGGATAGCATGAACCTCATCATAGAAGTCTTTGCAAGTAAAATCTGCTCGGCAAGTAATCATTTTTGGTAAGACCTAACTATATTAGCTAATCAAAGGACAACTCAAAAATTATTAAAAACTTAGTTAACTTTTATCGCCTTTTACCTAAATATGAATTTTCATAATTTTCGCCTTCTCTCATTATATTTAAATAATTCAATAAATTCTCAGGTTTAGAAGATGTAATTGAAGCTTCATTATCTAATTTGAAAATCATTTTGTTTTCGGCTGCTCGTTCTGATTTGAAGTCAGTCTTCGAGTTGTTGGAATTATTCTGTTTTTCAATTTTATATTTTGCTATTAGATTCTCTTTCGTTTCGGGTAGTTCTTCCAACTTTTTATCCATTTCAGAAATCTTCTCTTCAGCAGCTTTAGTTTGCTTCGCAATTTCGGCAACATTAACCCCTTTTGCAGCGAGATTTTCAATTACTTCTTGAACTTGAGTTTTATGCAGATCGATTGTTTTTTGATAAGATTGCAATTGGGTTGCCCAATATTCAGAATTTCCATCGCCACTTTTTGAATAGCCTTCAATTCTATTATATGAATGCTCAGCTTTGGTCACCAGTTCCTTCACTTTCAAGAAGTCTTCATACTTTCTCAAAACAAAAGCACTATCGGCCAAATGTTTATTTTTCTCACTTTCAATCCTTTTTTTTATCAATTCGATTTCAATATTGGCTCTGGTTTCCGGATTTGTAATGATAGACGTTTTAAGCTCTTGTGTACTGATATCCGAAATATCCAAAACATCGGCTCCTTTTTTCATCGCTTCTAAATATCTGGCCTGTTTGGATTGCAGTTTTTGAAGCATAAAAACATCAATACTGTCATTCGTCAGCATAAAATTGATTCTCACATTTTCGTTTTTATTTCCTTGCCTCCACGCCCGTCCTTCCACCTGTCGCAAAGAAGTGAAATTGTAGGGTAATGTTAGCATATATACATCCGTTGTATTCTCCTGAAGGTTCATTCCTTCCTGAATGGCTTCACTACCAATAACTACTTTTATTTTTCCTTCATTAAAATCATTTTGAACAGCAATTCTTTGATTTTTACTGGTAGCTCCGGTAATAATTCCGATTTCTTCGGGTTTGTAACCAATTTCTGAAATGAGATATTCTTTTAATTTCGGAAATTGAGCTACCGCCAATTCAGAATAAATGATTTGTCCGGATTCTGGAAGATCTTTTTTATTCTGATAAATTAAATCCATCGTCTGTTTCAGCTTCGGAGAATTTTCTACAAATTCTTTTAGAGAAGGCTCTTCATCATCATAATATGGTGATAGATACGGCGAAATCGCAATTAATCTTGCATTAAGAATATGCGTTAGAATTGCTCCTTTTTCTGTTTCACTAAAATTTTCATTGAGTAAGTCATATTGTTCTTTTTTCAGATCATTCTGCTCAATTTTATACTCTTTGTTGATTTTGTTGGGACGAATCAATTCAGGATTATCTTCTTCTCCTTTTATATCAATGAATTCCGAAAGTAATTGCTGAAACAGCGAATTGTTTTTAAATCTCCGGACATTGGCTTTAAACTTCACATCTCCTTTTGCGTCAATTTCCATATCATTATCCGCTTCCATAAAGGTCTCGAAGAATGTATTAACGTTGAAATATCCCGATTCTTCCAAACGTTTATTTGCTATTAAAGAAAGAATGGAATAATATTCCAAAGGCTTGTTGGTAAAGGGTGTTGCGGAAAGTAGTGTTACATTTCTGCCATCATTTTTGTCTTGAATGTATTGCGCAGCCATCCATGTATTGATTCCTAATTTGGAGGTCTGTTGGTTTTGGCTTCTAAAATCTGAAGCAAATCTTCGGTCTTCAATTTTTACTTTTCCTACTATATGATTCGCATTGTGAACTTCATCGTAAGTCAAATGGTCGAATCCAAAATCTTCCCAATCATAGATCTTTCCACGCTTCATTTTTCCCTCAATCTCCTTTTCTTTCTGAAGTTCAATTTGGATGTCCCTTTCCGTATTGGTAACACCTTTCAGTTCGCTTGTAGAGATGTAGCTGAATTTTGAAGAAAGTTCTTCGGTTATTTCTGATGAAAACCCGATATTATTAAAACCTTCATAAGTAACGATCGTAATTTCTCCGTCTTTGTTGTCAAATTTTGAAAGATCATAATCTTTCCCCAAATTCCCTAAAACATTAACTTTAGCATTGGGAACGGTTTCAAAAATCGTTTCCAACCATTGTTTCAAAATACTGTCATTCGGGACAACAATGATTGGTCTTTTCGCATTTCCTCTCTCCATTGCTTCGTGCATTGAAAGGATTCCTGATAATGTTTTGCCAAAACCCACTTCGTGCGCTAAGAGGCCTACTCCTTTTGTAGTTTGTCTTCCGATTCCAGCTTTCTGAACTTCGGTCAAACGCAATTCCTGACCTTTAAAATGCAGATAGATTCTTGAAAACAATGGGAATTTAGAATAATCCGGAACGTGGATGTTATTGTAATTGCGGTTAAAATCTTTTACGAAACGAGTTCTAATATCATCGGAAAGTTCTTCCCTAACAAACTTGTAGAACAAGTCATTCGCAGCAGCTTTTCGTCTTTCTCTAACTAAAGCATTCCGCTCTTTATCGCTTCCTGTAACCGTTTCGTTATCTACAAAGCTTCGCACTTCCCAAGCTGAAGAACCCGCAAACGCTTCACTTGACAAAGTGCCTACAAAATCTTTGAATCTTTCGGCAAGATTGTAATCTACGATAACTGATTCGGTACGTTTTGTAACTTGATTATATTGGTCTTTTTCTACTTGACCTAACTCAAATTTGTGTACGAATTCGTGATTCGGGCTGATATAAATCTCATCCAGCGATTTCGTTTTTGGTAATGCTTTTTCTAGTAATGCTTTTTGTTTTTCGTATTGGTTTTCTGTTCCACCAACTGAATTCTTATCTGCGAAATCTCGCTCTAACTGTTCTAATTTTGCATAAACATTTCCTTCAGTGTAATAAAAATCGTGAACCCAGTTTCCATTAATGAAGTTCGCAAATTGATAATGCTTTCCAAGATTATTTAATATGCCGTGATAAGAGGTATCTCTGAATGCTTCAATTTGTTCTTTGGTAATATCAGAGCTATTTTGCAAGGAAGTATTGACAATTTCATCCTGTTTGGAGAACTGATATTTTAAAATACCTTTCTTTAGTCCCGGTTTTGTTTGAAGTTCATATTCCTTCCCGACTCTCGTATTGTGAATGGAAATTATTCTATCACTTTTTTCAATAAGATCCTTTAATTTTTCCTCCGAAAACGATGTTGGCTTTGTGATTAGATCTTCGCGTAGTTTTTGATACTTGCTAATTTCATTCGTAATTGCGGGAGATTTAAACTTGATGTTATTGAGTTTAGAAAGTACCAATTCAATTTTTTCTTGAATTTCCGTTACATTTACTTTATTTTTATTTTGGTTTTCAATCCTAGCAGAATCTTCGATTTCTGCATTTCCTTTTTGGGTTACAGGAACTTTGTTTTCAACTTTAGGTTCTTCCTCTAAAAACATATCTTCAAACAGATTTCCGATCCGCTGGGTTTCTTTCCTATTTTTAAACTGTTCAATCTTAAATAAAGCTTCATCTAAATTTCCGTGGATATAGTTTTCCAAACGCCCGAAACGGTTGGTTTTCTTTTGAGTTTCCCCCAAGATTCTTGCTGGGTTATTATCGAAATAATTAGAGATATCAGAAGAGATATTTTGAGTGTTTTTTCTTAGAATGATAATGTCGGTTCCTATTTGTGTTCCTGCAAAAGCACCGTTGGGCAAGCGGAAACCTTCCAAAATATTGGCATTTTTCAAATTGCTTTGTCGGTTGAGCCAACCTGATGGAAGAACCATAGCCAAAACGCCGTTGGGTTTCAAAGAATCTAATGACCGTTTAACAAAATAATCTTCATACTTTGAAATTTTCGGTTCTTCGCCCAATCCTTTGTAAAATCCCCGATGTTCGCCATAAGGCGGATTCCCAATGACCAAATCATACTTTTCTGAAAAATCTTTTGAGTCTTTTCTATTACCTCGATCATCAATAAATTCAGTTTCAAACGAACGAAGATTAATGTCAGCTTCGGGATGTAAAAGTTTAGCAATTTTTGCTGTGGTTTCGTTGATTTCAAAACCTGTAATTTTAGAATTTACAGATAATTCGTTAGTGGCATAGATGAAATTCCCAGTTCCTACGCTGGGTTCTAAAACCGAAATTTCATTGAGGGTTTTGAAATGGTCTTTGATTAAATTGCGGACTGCATCAACAATTTTATCCTGAGTATAATATTCATCTAAAATTCCTCGTCCTTCTTTAGCGGTTCCGCCACTTTGGAATTGGTTGCAGATCTCTTTTAAATCATCGGTAATTTTAAGGCTTTCTTTGAGATTAACCTTGTGATTTTCGGAAACAAAACAAGCTGCGGAAACCACTTCTGCAACTTGATCATTGGTCATTTTTTGACCTTTATATTTTGAAATTAAAGTATCTAATTCTACATTGTTTGTAGAATTTCCACTTATCTCGGAAGGTCTTCCTTCTGTAATTCTTCCATCGGATCTTCCTCTATCGGATACAATTCTCCCGGATACGATTCCGCCCAACGAATGTTCTCTTCCCTCATTTTTTTCATCATCGTTCTGTTGTGAGTCGCCATAGGATCCTCTTCCTCGGTCTCGTTTTCCCAAATTGCTCCGCTCTGTGCCTGCAAGTCCATTTCCAGCATTGTTGCTGCCCAATGCTTGTCCGCTTCCGTAACTTCCGTTTTGCCCGGATTGGATCTTAGGGCTAAGTTCTCCAGTGTTGTATTCAAGTGTTCCGTTTCCCACTTGCTGAGAATCGGATGTTGTTCCGGATTCAATTGCATTGCTTTCATTTTCAGAAATTTTTGGTTCAACTAAATTAGTATTTTTATCTTGACGATTGAGTTTATTGTCTAAATATTCGCTTAGGTCTTGATTCCCATTTTCAGAGATTTTATACAACGGACGAACGTCTTTGATATTTTTGCCATTAAATTCTGTAAGAATTTTTCTGGTTATTTCATTTCCCGTTCTATCCCCGGTAAGACAAAGAAACATTTTACCATCATAATTCTGGTATCTATTTACAAACTTTTTGGTATTTGAACCTGAATTGAGGGTAATCAATGTTCTATTATTGACTTGCTTGCTCAATTGAAGAAGCTCCAAGAATGAAAGCGTATCCTTACTGTTTGTGAAAACAATAAGTTCATTTTTATTTCCTTCAACTACAGAAATGTCATCATTTATCTCATAAAAAAAATCTTCATCTTTCACTTTTTTCTGTTTTTTATGAAGTGGTTAAATTCAAAAATTTCTTTGGCTTCACTGTCCCAGTTTTTTCTTGATATTAATTGAAGAGTCACGAATATGTCCGTCTTTTTATTGTAAGAATCAATCCTTTCTAGCCTTCCGTGGTAGTCCTTTTCCGCGTGTTTGTAAATAGAGTACGGTAAAATAGTATCCGTTGGATAAATGTAAAACCGGGTGTACATCCAAGGTGAGTTGATTTCAAATCGTTTGTATTTTTTCTTAAACAAAACCGTATCACTCAGATTTTTTCTGTTTCTATAATTGGGGATTTTTTCCTGAGAAAACAATGTTCCTCCTTTTTTCTTTTCAACCGAAACCGGCTTTTGTTTCTTTATGATGTCTGACAGAATAATTTTGCCGGGATTTTCATTTTCAATGGTATAGCACAATGAATCTTTAATGAAATAAATCTGTTGGGTTATTTCGGGAGCAACAGCATCCGGAATCCTTTCTATAATGGAATCTCCTGAATAACTAAGGCTTGACAAATGAAAACTTTGGATGTTGTTCAGATTTTTGGAAACATGAAAATAGACATTGGAGACAACATCGATTCCTCCTTTTTCGGATTTGATTTCTTTGCGGCAGGAAGTGCTTACAAAAAGAAAAAATAGACCGGGTAGTATTAAAATTTTTTTCATAAAAATAGAGTTTAAAAAAGCGGCAGCCTAATTAATTTGACTTACCGCTGGGAAATAAATGATTGGTTGTACGTGTTATCTATCGTTTAATACTTTGTTCCTTCACGTTATTTTTTTCGTGCTTGTTGTCTTGTTCCAAACCTTCTAAAGGCTTGTTGATATTGATTCTGTTCATATCCTGATCGTAAAGGCTTAGATTTTTATATTGAGGATTCAGAACTGCTTTACCTTCTATCACTTTATCATCCAATTCAAATTTTACCTTGACAATATTTCCTTTTTCCAAAGATTTTATGGTACTTTCCTTCCATTCAGGCTTATCGAATATCAGCTTGGATTTTTCTACGATCTGAGCCGTATCAACACCATAATTTTTGTAAAAATTCTGGAAATTATAATTTCCTTTTTCAGTTTTGGGTTCGCTAAAATTCAGTTTAGCAAATGCAGGTTCTATTTTTTCTGTTTTCGGATTGTGAAATTCTATTTTTACTGTACGCCCTTCTAAAAGATTGACTGCTTCTTTGGCAGTAAACGTATTTACCCTGTTAACCGGGAAATTATGAGATAAAATGTCTCCATTTTCTTTCGTTAGTTTAGCATTATAAAAATTCATAAAGACACTCCCATTTTCTAACTTATTAAATTTTAATGTGAATTCCATTTCATTTCCGGGCATCGTTTTGTCGGAAGTTGTTTTAATTTCAAACTCCTTCTCGGGAGCATTAATTCCATTTTCTAAATCTTTGTGCAGTTGTTCGCCTTCTCCGAAACCTAGATATTTTAATTGGAGTTTCGGATACTGAGCTGGATCATATTCGTTTTGTGTTTCCATAATGTTTGGGTTTTGATTGTTAATAATTAATTTAAGTTCATTTATTTCTCTGTCAATGAAAGCCATGCTATTCAAATCATCATTCTCTTGCTGTGCTTTAAACTCTTCTTCCTTTAAGTGTAATAAATGTTCTAATGCTTCAATGGGCAGCTTTATCAATTCATCTCTATTATAACCCTCAATTGTATTTTCTATATGAGGATTATTGATAATAAAAGCAGGTATTTTTTCAGAAATCAGTTTCTTAAGCTCATTAAAAAGAATTGCATTTTGTTCTTTACTAATATGGTTTTGTGTGAATTTTTCTTGTTCAGCACGAGATGAGGTAAATTTGATTTTAGAAGATTTATAATCAAAAATTTTCATAAAATCCTTTTCTTTATTTGTGAAAATTCTTTCACCATCTTGGAAAAAATTTTCAGGTGAAGAGTTTTTCATTTCGAATACAAAATCCTTATAAGCCTTCGTTCTCGGAACTATATTCTTATCAAACCAGGTAAGATTATCTTCCATTTTACTTACCTTCTAAACTTTCTTGATTTCTCCAGTTCTTCATCTTGCTCCTGGTCATCGTCTCTTCTTTGATTGGCATTCTGATACACATCCGGGTCGTTCACATTCAGTTGAATGTCGGAATCATCTGCTTTGGAGATTTGTTTGTGGTTGGTCGCTATGCTGTTTACGGTATTGATCTCTCTGGCAACGATGCTGAGATCATTCGTAATCTCCTTGGCTATTTCAGGATACTGGTCTATCTTGTCCAAAAGATAACTTTTCAGTTTCAGCAATTCATTTTTATAACGATTCAGCTCTTCTGTATCCTTTTTATCAGCAATGATGGCAGTAAGCTCCGTAGCGTTTTTGATGAAGTCAAACTCAACAACTTTGCTGGTTTCTTTGTCGAAAATGAAAGCTTTTTTTTCAAGCGCTGAAAACTCCGGCGACAGCTTGTCAGAGACCTTTTGAATATCGGTATATTCAACTCTGTTCATACTGTTGGTAAGAATTTCCGGTAGTTTTTTATCTCGCTCTAAAAAGATGACCTTCAGTTTGGTTTTATTGTCAGTTAGTTGAAAAGTCGCCCTGTTTTTGTCGTGGTCTGCAACGATGGTATATCCTTGCAGAAATTTCTGAACATCATCTGCATTCAGTTTTTTAGAGAATGACAGATCTTCATTGATAATTCCGTATTTTTTCAGTTCGTCCGTTGGTAATGTATTAGTGTTCATACTGGTTTGCTATTAAATTGTTTACTTTTATAAGGTCATTTAAAAAATGAGAAGGATTGATGTTTTGTCCGAATTCTTTTACCGAAAAATGCAGATGTGGTCCAGTGGAGTTTCCGGTATTCCCACTTTTTGCGATGATAAATCCGGCTTTTACAATTTCTCCAGCTCGATAATATATTTCTGAGAGATGTAGGTAAGAGGTTTCGAAACGGTCAAAATGTTTTACCTTTATAAAATTTCCACCGCCTTTAGAATCCCAGCCTGTTGCAGTAACAATTCCGTCCAAAACGGAATACACATTTTCGAATCTGGCTTTTAAGTCAATCCCATTATGCATTTTTTTTGTTCCGAAAATAGGATTTGTTCTTGTTGCATAAGAAGAGGTGACTGTAATTTTGTTATTGAGAGGCATCACGATTTTTGAAAAATATGCCGCCGGTTCATCAACAAAATCATACGTTGTGGAAGGTTTCTGTCTTTTTGAAGTCTGTTTTGTTTCTTCTACTCTATTGTGTGCTTGCAGCAGCAAAGAATCTTTGAGTTTTTCAAACTCATTTCTCTGTACTTCTTTTACACTTTTATAATCTTTAATCATCATTTTCAAAGAATCGGTTTGACTTATTAAATCTGATTTTGTGGTCATATTTAAAAGCTCTTTCCAAGATTTTCTATTCCTTTTTTGGTTGAGCGGTTCTTCGATATTAGATTTTTCAGAAGCTTTTTGATTTTCAGATTTTTTTGGCACTGCTGGTCTAAGTGTATTAAACTGTGCAAATGATAGGTAACTGAACAATAACAGCATCAAAGTAAATGTGTATTTTGATTGTATTTTTTTCATTTTATGCAGCGTTGATATTATCATTCACAATGAGTTCCACTTCTTTGTTGATCTTTCTAAAGTTGGTCATCAGCACTTCTTCTTTGCGGTTAGCTCCTTTTTTATCTACAAAAGAGTAATAAGTGGGCATTTTAACATAGTTTTTTTCTTCTTCCTCAATCGCTTTCATGTCTAAATTGATTTTACCGCTAACCGCAGAAGTTTTATATTCCTCAGCATCGTTTTCTTCTCCCTGCGCTATCATTCCAACCATTTCTCCGGTTTTCAAGGCTGCTATTTTACCTGCCGGAATCATATTGTCCATCTTTTCATTGATACTGGTGGTCGTTCCTTGCTGTGAAATGGATTGGGAATAAGATTTTTGTTTTATTTTTCCAAATAATTTTTCCAACCAATCCAATGTATTTTTGTCTCTAGCAGATCCTGAAAGAATATTTCCAACAATGGCAGAAATCGTATCAGCAACTTCTTTTTTATAGAACTGTCTGAGCTGCGGAATTTCCTGTAGTCCAAGCATAACAGCAACTTTATTGCTTCTTGCAGTAGCCACGATGTTATCAATTTTATGAATATAAATCGTTGGGAATTCATCAGCGATAATTCCTCCGGGTAAATTGTGTTTGGAATTGATCAATCTTAAAGTCCTGTTTAAAACCGAAGAATACAATGCAGAATTAATATCCTGTGTTCCCGGGTCTGATGCCAGAATAATGATGGAAGGATTATCTCTGTCAGTTATCTTCAATTCCACTTCATCGCCTGAAAACACCCAGAAACTTTCTTTAGTAGCCAATCTTGAAAGAAAAATTTTCAAGGTTCCGATTTGTCCTTCCAATTGGTCAAAAGCCTTATTGTCATAAGCCGTTTTGAAAGGTGAAAGCAAAGAGAAAATTTCTTCATTGGTAAAAAGAGTATCGAAAATTTCTTTGTAACTCCTGTTCATAAAGGAAAGAATGTGGGGCAGATCAGAATATTTTCCGTTTTCGAATGTTGCAAAAAAATAAATGCAGGACGACAGGAAATTTATCGCAGATTGGGTAAAGAAGGCTTCAGAACCACCTCCGGAACTGGAACCACCTTTTTGCAAAGATGAAACCATCGATTCTGCCATTTCCTGGGCTTCTGCTAAAGTTTGAATGTACTTTTTATGAAATGGATTTACTCTTTTTGATTTTTCCACCTCGTTCAGATTAATGACGTGGAAATTGTAATGATAATCTGATTCTTTACTTTTTTTCAACAAATAATGATAGTATGCAATCTGTGCCAAATCCGGAAACTTAAAATCATAAATACAAAGACAGAAATCTTTTGATATCATCTGTCTTATAGCAGGATTGATGACTCCGAAAGATTTTCCGCTTCCCGGTGTTCCGATGACCATTGTTCCCCTAAAGGGATTTATGTTCATCCAACCTTTATTGCTCTTGTTTTTGTAACGGAACAAATATGGGATATTGATTGTAACATCTGATGTTACCAATTCCTGATTTTGATCGAAAGATTCTTCCTCTACATTCCATCGGTCTTTTCCCATTTTCTGCTGCATCAGTTTTGAAATACTGTCTGCACCCATTTGAAGAATAACGGCTCCCAAAAAAGAAAGAACAGCATAAATTATCTGATAGAGATTTAAGCTGGGAAATACTTTCGGAAGTTTAGCATTTCCTGCCTCATTTTGCCAAACCAATGAAGAGAAAATCATCAGCAATCCCAATATCATAGGAGCAATAATCTCTTTATTAATATTAAGGTCTTTCTTTTTCTTGGCTTTTGTTCCGACAGCCACTAATCCGATTAGAATTAATGTTGCAAATTTGGCATTGATAGGTGGGTAAATAAAACTCAGCTTTGAAAAATTTTTCAACAAGTTGGATATTACCGGAACATCAGCATTAAAGTAGAAAAGCGAAGCACAATCGAGTGCAACGACTGCATAAACTGCTTTTTGTAAAAAGCCATAGATCTTGATTTGATGTTGTTGTTCTTGCATTATGAATAATTTTCGAAATATTGATTTAGTAATTTGTGTTCTTCTAATAGGTTACTGTGCAGCTTTTTTTGCTGTTCCTGCAATTTTTTCTGCTGTTCCTGTATTTCAATAAGATTGGAATTCAACAGATTCAATTGATTAATTAGTTCATTTGCTCTTTTTTCGACACTTTCGATAATGTATAAGCGACCTGCCTCTTCAGATATTTTCTCATACCAATCTTTAAGATTTAATAGCCTTTCATAGTCATTGATGAGCACTTTTCGCTTTTTATCGAAAATGATTATCATAACAGACTGGTAGGTAAATATTATTAGAATGAGTGCGAAGCACAGTATAATTGAAGAATTTTCCATTGTATTAATAATTAGAAGGTATCAGCTTTAAGAATTTCAGAATAGTTCACCTTCATTTCAATGGCGCGTCCAGAGAGTTGCTCTTCAATGAGACGAATCATCATTACTTTGCTATTTGGATAAGTGAATTTTTTGAAAACATAGATGTTCCTGAAATTTTTCCTGAAGTGTTTTTGAGGATTGAGTTCTAAAATGGGAGTCAGATCTACACTTTGGTTATTGGTTGCTTTGTGGATTTTCTTGTCTTCTAATGAGAATTTCAAATCCTCAATATCATAGCTCAGATTAGAATTGTTTTTGATAGTCATATCCAAAAAGATGTAATCGCTTATCACATATACATTATTGAGCTGAAAGCTGAGTTTTAAATTTTTCTCTTCTCTAATTGGATTTTTCTCAGATTTTTTTTGAATAATATCCATCGCAAATTTTCGCAGTTCAAGATTTGAGAAAACCATTTTATCAAATTCTATGGGCTGCATTGCTTCAGGCTGAATGTGGATGTTTGTAATCGTATTGAGATTGTCTTGATTTCTGTAAACGACTTTGTATTGAGCGATGAAAGACTGCGCAACAACGGTTATCACTCCGATTTTATCTCCATTAAAAAAAACGGAAGGTGTTTTGATTTTTCCTTTCTCATCAGAATCAGGATTGTCTGTGATCTTTATTCTGGCAATATTGGTAGCAGGCAAATCTCCAGTTAGTTTTTCTGTTGACAAATCGACATATTGAATTGGTTCCGGTGAAATAATATGAAGGTTGATACCTTCAGTAATTTCAATCTCCGGTAAATCGGAAATAATTTGTTCTTTGCTTGCAGTTTGCGCAGTGAGTAAGTTTGCTGCGAAAATTAAAAGGGTGTATAATAAAGTTTTCATTGTTTTATTTTTTTTGTCGGTTTTGTGAATCTTGCAATTGTTTTTCATCGATTAAAAAGACATAAGAATTGAATTTCAATTTTGCTTTGTTCTCTTTGATCAGGTTGGCAATAGATTTGGATGTTGATGTAAACAGGCTGGATCCAATGCTTGAGAAAAATCCTTTTCCGCCCATATCCATCTGAGTTCCTTGTACCGAGTTACTTCCCATTTCCCTCACCATATCTCTGAAAACACTTTGTGGAACATACAATCCCTTCATACCGTCAACATCATAAATCGAAAGATTGACAGGATAGATTTCTCCTTTCGTAAAGACCGATACAATGCTGAGATCGACCCGTTGCATTGAAAATCCTGAGATCTGCCCATACAATATCGAACCCTTTCCTATTTTTTTGTTTCCAACAAAGATGTCTTCCAACAAGCGGAACCTGATCCTGCTTCCTAAAAATCCTTTGTTGTTTTCGTCAATGACCGCTTTGATAAAACTATTTTCCTTTTCCTTATAGAAAGCATTAAAACTGCTGTTGATTCCGGCTTTGCTCACATTGAAAGTTGAATTGAGAAAATCTTCCATTTTGTCCTTGTTAGATTTCAATCTCTGTTCTGCTGCGAGTTTATTTTGGTATTCAGGATCACGGGATTTTTCTAAAGAATCCATTACCAGCATCTGCTCTTTCAGATATTTTACAGGATCTGGTTGGGCGGACTGAGGTTTTTCTTTTTGTGTATCAGAGTATTTGTTATTTTCATTTCCATACGATTTTTCATTTAGCATTTTGATGATCTCTGAAGACCTTTTATAATCTTTATCATCTTCTTGCTGTTGATTGGGATTGTAATATGAAGATTGATCTCTTTTTGCCTGATATCTATTCTGTCTTCCGTTGACCGCTTTTAATGAATCTATTTTTCTTTTTTGGTCTAATGATAATTGATCATCATAGCTTAGTAAACTGTCTGATTCCTTATCCAAACCTCCAAGCATTGTTCGGTTATCCTCTTTTTTAAAGAATTCATCGTAAGCATCGTTTTTGGTCATAATAGAATCCTGCGTTTCACCTAATGAAAGAGACAGTTCTTTGGGCTTATCCTTTGCAGAAGCATCTTCCTTCATAAACTGCGCTCCCACATAGCCGAAAAGAAAAAGAAACGGCAAAGCCAAAAGTGGCAAAACATATTTTTTTTCTTTAAAATTTATTTTTTTCATTTATTCTTGATTTTTATATAAATTGCCTCCGGTGCTACCGGCCATTTTTTAATTTTTGGTATTGGTTAAACAGGTAGTCGATTCGTAAGCTGTCTTGTTTTTGTAAAGAATTTTGGTCTCTTTTTACTTTTAAAGACTTGAGTTCATTCACTATTTTTTCCATTTTTTTATCATTGTTGACGGGCAAATCTTGACTCGTCTTATTGTTTGAATAAAGAACCGGAGGTCTTATTTTAAATGTTGTTTCGGAAGGGAAAAAGATACCTTGAATGAGAGACCCTATAAATGAAACCGACAGTAGAATCATTGAATACATGAAGAATTTCTTTGGATTTTGAACTGCCCACTGAAGCCATTTCTGACACTTTTGTTTTAATGTCGTATTCATTTTAGTAAGAGTTTTTGTTTTGATTGGATAGTTCTTCGTTATTGATGATTCGCCAGTTTTTAAGAATCACACCGTGAGGATTGTTGGGACTTCTAATGATGTCTTCAAAGAAACCTTCGGTGATGAGCTTTCTGGTAATGACAGAAGATTTTCTTGTGATCATTTGTTTCCCAAAAAAATGAAATTTCTTCTGTTCCATATTGAGTGCAATAGAATCGGTATGGATACTGACCATCGAACTGGACGCAATGATCTGATTGTAAAAACCTTTTTCCTTTAAGTTGGTATATTCTTTTTTTCCGCTGTCATCGATTAAGTATAATGACTTTTGGATATTATCCTTGATATAGGTATCATCTGGTGCGAGCGTGAAAAACAATCGGTGGAAAAGTTCTATTTGCGCTTTGTATTCAACAGGTCGATTCAGTAGTACGTCCGTTTGCTTGGCAAGAACCGGAACACCATTGTCTAAAATGTAAATTGATTTTCTGGAATCCTCGATCATTCTGTACGCAAAGAAAAATCCGGCAATGACAATGAAAACGGCAAAAACAATGGTTGAGATTGAAATGACCTTGTTGATTTTAATTCTTTGTTCTATATTTTTGATAAGCATTTTGTTTTGGTATTTTTTTGAGGTTATTTTCCATTTTTCATCGCTCCTTGAACTCTTCCCGATGCTGACCCTGCAGCTGCATTTTTTGCTGTGGCAGCTGCTACAGATGCACCACCTGTTTTAGCTGCCAATATTGCTGTCTTTGCACTGCTTGCCATTTTTCCTGCTGCACTTTTCATTTTGGTCATCGCCCCCGCCCCTCCAGCTGAAACAATACTGTCTGCAATTGTAGGGGTCATTAAAACTCCGATTCCAGTAACAACATAGGCAACACAGGTAAAGAGCTGGTTGTAGATCATTCCGGAATTTGAAACGTAAACCATTAAAGCATCTAAATTGGTAATCGTTCCGTTGGATAATAGGGTGTCATACCTTTCGATCTCCATTGTATAGCCCGATGCGATCAATTGCTGGCCGATATTGATGATGGTGTAGGCAACAAAAGTGTACAGATTGATATTGATGAACTTTGAAACCCAACTGTATAATGAATTTTCAAATCCTGGAATCAATGCCATTCCAACAGCTATCGGACCCAGAATAATTAAAATGTACGCCCATATTTTTTGGATGAAGAATATAAGATAGACACAAACCCGAAGGATGGAAAGGCAGCAAAATTCAATGAGTTCTGCTACTAATTTTTGCATTTGGAATTCCATTCTGATCGACCATTCTTTGATGGGCTGAATGAGTTTATCCAATCCCTCGCTGATGTCAAACCAAGAATCATCTGCGTCTTCAGTGGTATTTTCAATAACTTCCTGCTTGGCATCTTCTTCAGCTTTCAATTTGATGACTGCATCCAATAATTGCTGCTGCTTCTTAAATCTTTCGACCCTTAAGTCGTTGACTTCCGATTCTATTTCGCTGAAAATTGAGATTCCAGGTTCGGCAATGGCCTCAAATGGCGCCTGAATCATACTGACAAATCCACTCCAGTAAACAAGGGTAAATCCTATAAGAATTGGTTTCAGCATCGGTGTGATTTCCCATTCTCTATCTCCGGCTGCCATTTGCCAACCCATGTACCCGAGGTACATTAGAGCACCTAAACCGCCTATTGCTTTTCCAACCAAAGCAGAACCGGCAGCACTATCTTGTACACTGTTGTCTAATTTGGTAAAAACCTCCATAAACCATTTTTCAAAAGCGCCATCTCCTTTTAAAAATTGGAGTAGATTACTGTAATCGCCGTCTGTCTGGGCGAAACCCATTATAGGTAACAGAATTGCTAATAAGCAAAAAGTTAATGTTATCGTTTTATTCATTTTTAAAATCGGTGTTTATAGTGATTCATTATATTTTGAACTATTTGCTGGTCTGATGCAGGTGTCCACGCAGGTGGCAAAGCATAATTTGAATGGTTTTTCAGAATATTCTTGTAATCTGTAAGAAGTGTTGTCTTGTTGTTGTGCTTCCTTAATTCCGTTACAAATTTTCTCCATTTGATAAGGGTTTCGTGGTACATAATGAACCGTTTGCCTCTTGGCATATCCATACTTCTCGACATCGAATATTTTTCTTTGATGAGATCAAGTTCTTCCTGAAGTCTTTTTAATGTTCCTGTTGAGCTGAGCGTTTCAAAGGTTTGCTGGTCTTTCAGTCGCCACTCGATAAAATTTTGTGGTATATCAGGGAACTCGGTAATGGGTCTTAGCATTCGTTTGTAATACAAAAGCCAAAGAGGATCGGCATCAACAGTAGCGGACGTCCAATGGGCAAAATCCTGAACACTTCTTTTATGAATGGTATCTGAAGCTGCCTTTATTTTTTTTGCTTCTTCCTCCTGAAACTTCAATTGAGCGAATCTCTGATTTTGCACTCCGGTAGGTTTTAATGGTCGAATATCTTCACCGTCTTTATAATCCCTGTTGATCTTTGGAGCCCATATGCCCCAGACTGTTGCGTAGGCGAAATTGGTTTGGATTCCCAAAAAATATTTTGGATATGGTCTCCAATCTCCCCAATCTTGAAAGACCATTCTTTTATGTTGAGCAACAATGGAAGGGTCATTCAATCTCTTTACACTCAATTGTCCAAACACAGTGACTGCAATCAAGAGGAACTGAAATAGGCTAATTTTTTTTAGTAGATTTTTCATGATTTTTCAATTAAAGATGTGGTTGTATTTAGTAATGATATCGCCAACAATAGCTTTGTCGATATTGATGTAATTGCGGAGAACAGGAACCTGATACAGATAAAGGATTTTCTTGGCATTCTCTAACCGTAAATTGATGTACAGAATATTTCCGTTGATATTTCTGACACGGGTAAACATCTTTTCAATAAGCATTTCCCTATCCATAGCATCCATCAGAAAATCTTTGTCTTCATTGAGAATATCCTGGGTAACTTCCTGCTGAAGCTTCATTGTTTGCTTACCTATTTCAACATAATATTTTGAAATGAGTACGGAATATTCAGGATGTTGTGCGGATAGATCCAGCATTTTATTGGAGTTCGTCACTATTTTACCTAAATATTGATAGAGATAAATAAGTTTCTTGCTCTGGGTCAAGGCTGAATTAACATTTTTCAGTTGTTGATAGATATACTCCTGAATGGCTATGATCTGCGTTATTTTATTATTAATGTCATCATAGAGTTCTTTTTGCTTTTCATAGGAATCCAAAAAAGTTTGCTCACTTCCTAATCGAACACCGTGATTTACGGTGATCTGCGAAAGGAGTTTATCATTAATGACTATTTGCTGGCTTTTTACTGATGCAACAGAGAAGAATAAAACTCCGGAAAGAAATATTTTTTTCATTTTAGAAAGATTTGATGTTATCCATTATGCTTTCAACTACTTGCTTATCCCTATTGACATAATATTGAAAGGCTCTTTTGTTACGTTTTACTTTGGCTTTAATATCCCTTATCTTCAAAAGCATATGTGTGGAATTCTTGCTCAATGTTTTTACTTCGCCCAAAGCATAATCTAATAATACTTTACGTTCTGATTTTTCCATTTGATTGATGGCTCCGTAAGACAAAATGATCCCGGTTACCAGCCGTGTTACCATTTGCAGATCATCAACAAACTGAACCTGAGAAGGCAAAACGGCTATAATGGAATAGGGAGCATCGTTTATTTCATTGATAATAGCAGTCTGATTGTTTGTTATTTTGGTTATTTCCCTGCTCATTGCTATTCCGGTTGGTATCGCTTGAAGGGCAAATGAAACAATTCGCAATCTGTCCTGTATTTTGGTTACCTTGTCTTTGAATTGGTTCCATTGGGTTCTATTGGCTGTTTCTACGGTAGCATTGGCAATTTGCTTTTGCCGCATTTCTTTTTGTCGGTCATGTTCTTTCATCGTGGCATTAATTTCTATATCCATCATCGGAAATGAAACATTTTCCTTTTGCCATGCAGGGGTAGAACCACCACCGGAAGATGTCAACAGTAAATAAGCGGTCGGAATCAATAAGCTAAGAAGGACCTTCCTTTTGCCCCCACATAGTCGGCGAATCTCATTTTTCGATTTCATCATAGAAAAATTTAAAAATGCCGTCTGTACCTGTTCATTATATTTTCAACAATAGCTTTGTCGGTATTGATGTAGGCTGCAAATGGATTAATGGAATTCCAGAATCCTAATCGGTTCGCTTTTTCCAGTCTTAATTTAATCGCCAAAAGCCACAATTTCAGATTTTTCACATTACCGGAAATATTATGAAGAATTTTGTATCGGTCTCCTGCGGTAGCCAAATTCAGTTCCCCGGATGCGAGAATGTCAGAAACATCGGTCACGATCTTTAGACTTTGCTCATACGTTTTTTGTGAAGCTTTCACCCCAAAAATGGCATACTCAGGATGTTCTGATGCTAGTTGTACTACTTGTGAGGAATAAGCATAACATTTATTGAGTTCAGAGTAGATTTCCTGTGCCTGAATTCCATTTTGTAAAGTGCCGGAAACTTCTTTTAAACCTTTCAAAATTTTATTTTGAATGTCATTGGCTGCTACCATCTGGATTCCAACCCAGGTTTGTGCGTCCTTTAGTTTTGAAGTTTCTTCAATGACTTCATTCTGTTTGGCTTTTAGATTTTCAGAATAGAGAATCATAGCCGCCGTTACCGTTGGGTCGATGTAGGTATTTTGTGAATAGAGGAAACTTCCAAAGCCCAAAAATAAAATGCTATACTTTTTCATATTGCTGTTTATTTATTAATTCAGAAAAATTGATTTGACGGTCTTCTAATTCCTGTGAGATCATTTTGAAAACATTCTTCCCTTTGTGTTCTTTTTTCATCATTCTGTAAAAGGAATTGATTTTATCATCCAATGGATTTTGATATAAGTTCACGAGTGACACTAAGTTTTCGAGACTGTCTTCAAAGGTTTTGAGATCACCAACTATTTTGCGTAGTGCTTCATCATAGTCACCGTAACGGTGAAAATAATACTCCATTGCTGATTTCTCCGGTTTTTCTGTGGTATAGGTGAGATATTGCTCCAATGAAACCTCATTTCCATAGACTTCTCCTTTTGAACCTCTCTTTAAATAGAATTCTTTAAATCGGCTTCTCCCGAATTTGTTGTTGAGATTGTTGATGGTAAAAATCTTGTTTTGCTCTACTTTATTGAGCGATAGCAATGAAGCGATTTTATCAAAGTTGTCTTTGAACTTCGTCTGGTCAAGCAATATAAAAGTGTCCGAATTATTGATGATGGAATCTTTAACCACTGCATTTCCAATAATATCATCCAGCTCCTGCGTTACCACAACTGCTTCTCCCCAAAATTTCCTCACCGTTTTATATAAATAAAGAATGTATCCACCCATCAATTTACTAGCAATGGCCTTCCACGCTTCTTCGATTATTAAGGCTTTTCTGCGGTCTTTTCTGAGTCTCATTTTCTGAATAAAAGTGTCCATAATAATGAGCGTTACTATCGGAAACAATTTGGGATTGTCCTTTACGTTATCAATTTCAAAAACAATGAAAGATTCATCGAACAGCGTATTATCTGCATTTTCATTTAAAGTCGTTCCGTACCTTCCGCCTTTGTAAAAATCTTTCAGCACAAATAAAAAGGTGCGCAGATTGAATTCCTTCTCTATGATGTTGTGTTTTTTATTATTCAGGTAAATAGGAAGAAATTGATCGCAATAATCATAAAACCCATTGAAGGAAAGTTCTGTTACAACCAGCTTTTCTTCCAGTTCTTTTATTTTTCTGATAATGGCCTTTCTAAAGGATTCATTCCATTCTTCAGCTGATCTGGGTTGCCTGATGATGTCATTCGATTTGATTAAAATCAACTGCGTGTCATTGTATATTTTCCTTCTTTCTTCATCGTTCAGCGTATCATACGCTTCATAGACTTTATAGAAATTTTCGCTTTCATATTCCGGGTTATTGATGTTCTTATCGGGATGATAAAATTTCAACAATTTTCTTCCCGCTTCTTTTATTTCATCGGAACTGGCATCGAAAGTAATTCCCAAAATGTCATAGTAAGTATGCTGTCCTTTGGCTTCATTCTCATATTCAGAAAAAAGATCATCTTCGTGAATGTTATATTTACTCAGAAAGAGAATGAGTTCTTCAGAAGTTTTATTTTCATACCACTGTGTTCCCGAATTGAAATATTGATGGTAATATGACATCAACACATTATCTAAAATGGATTTTTGTGTTGATGACATCGTAGAATCCGGACCTTGCCAGATCAGGAAGATCAGGTTGGTCAAAAATTCGATTTTTTCTATATTAAATTCTTTCTTATCCATCAGAAAAGGATTCATAGTAATCGGCTTTTCTTCAGTGTATTGGATGTATCTTCCTCTCTTATATTTGCAGGTTCCCGAATAGGAATCTCCTGTATCAACAATGACCACATCATAATTGTAGGTCAAATACTGCTCGATAATATTGTTCATTAAAAAACTCTTGCCTGACCCACTAGGTCCGAGAACGAACTTATTTCTGTTATTAATTCTTCCTATTTTCATCGGTAAATCCGAAGGATCTACTTTTAGTGGAACGCCTTGTCTGTCTGTAAATCTCAGGTAGAAATTGGATTCTTCATTGACGGGGTAACTTTCTTTAAAAAAAAAACACAAGGCCGCTTCGCTTGTCGTCATAAATAAATCGTATTCCCTCAGTTCTGTTCCATTGCCGGGAATCGCTGACCGATAGAGTTCCAACTGGTTGTAGGCATTTTTAGAAACAATAATTCCTTTCGTGAAAAGCTTGTTTTCAATCATCGACTGAATGCTTTCCATTTTCTCCAGTGTGTGTGCTGAAAAAAGGATGGAAAAATGGGCATTCACAACGAGCTGTCCGTCAATGGCTATGTTATGAAGCAGGGTCTGAATTTCATCTGCTATAATAGCGTTGGATGGAGAATTGTTGGCTGCTCCTTCGTGCTTTTTCTTCTTTTTATCCAGCTCCCTTTGCTGTTGTGCCTGAAGCGGAATCGTAATGATCTGGTTATAGACAATCGTTTCGTAGTCTTCCAGTTCATTAATAAAACTAAAATTATCAACCGCCGTTTCAGCTGCCGCACCTTTACCGCCGAGAACAGAATAAGGTTCTATTTCTGAAGGCAGATCAATATTTTGTACATCCACGTAAGAGATGTTCTTCACGAATCGATTCCCAATCTGTAAAAATTCGTTGGTGCTTTTGATATTATCAAATGTTGGAGAGTCGGTAAACTGCATCGACAGAACTCCGGAAATAAAATATTCAAAATCTTTCTCAAACATAAATTGCGGTTCGCAGTCATTCTGCTTCAAAAGCATCAATACTTTCTGGCACTTATCCCTTAATTCTTTGTAGCTTTTATCCGAAAAATGATAATGCTTCATTTTCTTTTTCAGCTTATCATCTACAATATCAGTAAAGAGAAGTACGGTCTCAATAGTTTTGAAAAGTCTGCCGTCAAAATGCTGCGAATATTTTTGTTGGAGAAACTGATTGGACTGCTCTGCAATGTATTTTTTCTTAGAAAAAATATCGAGCTTCTGAACAATTCTTCCTTCTCCAATGATCGACACCACCTGATTTAACACCGTGTGGAAATTGAGATAGCTGTCAGGATCAGCCGAATATTGTTCGACAATATTTTTTATTTTGATCCCGATAATAGGGTTTCCGTATTGTCCGAAAAGAACATCAAAATCCCAATTGAAATCCTTTCCATAATCATAGCCGATAAATGGAATGCCAAATGCTTGTTTTTTTGTTTGTGCCATTCTTTAGAAGTTTATTACTGTCTAACCTTTTTGGAAAAATTAAAATCTGATTGAAATTTTTGGTTTTGTCATACAAACCATATTTGTCTTGTCTTTTGAAGATGAAATACACACCTCCTGCAGTGACTGCAAGACCCAACAAAGAGCCTAATAGACCGAACTTCGAGAGTATCAATGCTGAAATGACTCCGCCTCCGATGACGCCGACTGCGTAAAAGATGTATTTTCCTTTGAGTCCGAAGAAAACAAGAGGCTTTTTCAGCCCCTTGTAGAGATAGAATCCCATATTAAGCAAAGAATGCAGTTACAAATTCTGGAACGACAATCAAGAAGATCATTGCTCCTCCATAACCAAGGATCTCTTTGTTGACGTCCTGGTCACCATTCGTCCATTTATTATACACTCGGAGACCTCCGATGAAACCGACCAATCCTCCGACTGCTTTCAAGATCAGCTTGACCGGATCCCAATAATCAGTGATATCACTTGCTGCATTGGAAATAGCGGTTGCACCACCTTGGGCAAATGCGGGAGTTATCGCCATAATCGCCAAGGCCAGGGTTAGAACTTTTTTTGTTGTCGTGTTTTTTGTGAAAAAATTTTTCATCATAATTCAAAAATTTATAAAGGGTTAATAATCAATTGTGTGTTAAATTTTGGGCATAGAAGTCCCGGACAACGGATGGAAATCCGCTGTTAAGTCTAATAATCAGTACGTTAGATTTTGCTTAAGTTGGCTAACTACATAATGGATTGATAAACTTTGTATCCGTCGTAGTTCGCAACCATTTGAACTAGGGTCTCAGAAAGATTAAGCATCGCCTTCCAATCTTTTATTCTGGAAGTTTCCTGGTCTGCGTTGACTGTGATTGGGTTTTCGCTAATTACTTCGTTAGGTTTCTGATTTTCCTTTTCGATTGGTATTTTTTCCTTTTGTTCAAAATACGCTTCGCTTGATTCGGTTTTTTCAGGATAAGGTTGGTTTTCAATTTCGGTAAAATCCTTTTGTAATGGATTTTCAAATTCATCCAGATCCTGTTCAGATTCAAATATTTCCCTCAAATACTCCAGATTCTGTCTTTCTTCATTTGATTCAGTGATATCAGAATAGATTGGATTTTTATTAAAGGATTTAGGAGTGTTGAGATTTTCTACATCTTCAATCCCCACAGTTTTAGTAACATCTTCGTACTGCTCGGAAATTTCGGACAAGGAAAATTCCTCCGTTTCTTCTTTATAGGTTGCTATTTCTTTTTTGAGGAACAGGTCGTATAAAATATTACCGGCATAATATATCAAGTAAACAGCCAGAATAGTAAGTGAAATTTTTATCATTTTTTATTGATTTATTTATCAGTCAATCGTTGTCATTTGTTGGTATTGAATCTTTGATTTTTTCCTTCTTTTTTAATCACTCGTATTTTGATTTTTGAGGTTTCATTGATATATTTTATAAGTTCATCGAATGTATGTTCTACTGCATATTTTTGCTTGCCTATAAGACTTCTGGTATTAATAGTTTGTAGGCAGTTTCTTTTGAATACCGGACTTGGCAGCAGCATCCCATATTTTGCGAGCTCAATGTCCATTGCTTCCTGATTCAGATATTTGTAGCCTTTATCATACTTCGAACGGATAAATATTCTTTCGGCCTCACTTTCCAGTAGTCCCAACATATTGATGAAGACCAAAGTCGATTTTACAGAAACATCGGAATATTCAAAAGGTGTTATGATAAAATCGCTGTATATCAACAGATCACTATATTTTGCATCGAGCGTTCCCGCTAAATCAAAGAGGTTGATCTCATCGCTTTCTTTCAGATTAATGAGGGTTTCAAAGTCTGAAAATGGTTGTTCATCTTCTTCACCGATAATTTCAACATCATACAGCTTGGGAATGTCCAATAGCTCATCTTCTTTCCATTTATGATAGAATGATTTCTGATAATCAAAATCGAAGACATTGATTTTCCTATCTGATACTGCGGAAATGTAATTGGCAAAAGCGACGGCTAATGTCGTTTTTCCGGTTCCTCCTTTTTGTGTGGCAAATGTGATGATCATTTGTATTGTTGTTAGTTGATGGTTGACAGTTGATGATTTTTAGTTTTTTTATATTTAATTGGAAGCCGAACTTCGGCCAACCATCAACTCTATCTTCTTTTTTTTCTTCTTTTTTTGAGTTCGTTTTCAGCTGGGTCTTTTGCAGTTCCCGAACTTTTCGTCCATTCAAATAACATTTCGTTGACAGCTTTGCTTAATTCTGTTTTTTCTTTACTTTCATTATTTTCTGCTCGGATTTCATTCGCTTGAATTGGATTCAGAAATCTTTGATATTCCTTTTCTCCGATTAATGATTGTAGCGCTCCGATATAATGGAACCGCGTATGAACCGCATACATCTTTCCGTCCTCTCCTTTGGTAATTGAAATATTTTTTTCATCATTTGTGTTTTTGTTATTTCTAATAAAGTCCTTTACTTCAAACTGGACTTTTCGGTAGGTTTCCAAATCTTTCTTCCCTCGATTTTCAAAAAGCATAAAGTCCTTGATCTGTGTTTCCGGATTATTCTTCTTAAAAAATTCAAGCAGGATCTTTTTTGTTTCCTGGCTGCGAATATTATAATCCTTCAGGATTTCAAAAGTCTTCTTATCAAGCTTATCAGAAGTAAATTCAAACACCTCGTTCATTTTCATAATATCACTTCCTTTGTATACTTTTTCTGTTTTATGGTCGATTACGGTGTAGCCAAAAGGATTTTTATCGTCTTTTTGATGAAAAACAATATCGATCCCGAAAACATCTTTCAGCTTTTTTTGGAGCTCGCTTTCAAAGGCAATCTTCATATTTGAATCATTTTCTCGTAATTTTTCTTTTGGAAGCATAGATTCTTGATGTCTTTTATCTTCAACTTTAAAAACCTTATTGGAATACAATTCTTTGTATTTGTTTACTATGGCTTTGATCTGTTTTGCCCTTTTATCGTTTTTACTGTTATCAAAAACAATCTGATTTCCTGAAAGTTTTTGCTGTATTACCCCATTTTTAAAAATGTTAAAAGAATTTTCATCATTTGTGTTTTTGCCTATCTTATATCCATTTCTATTGAGTAGAGTTTCCAACTGATTAAGCGAACTTATTTTGTAGCTCAGCAGTTTTTCCAGTTCCTCTTCCTGTTTCAGACCATACAATTTTTCCATTGTAATGCTTAATGCTTTTTGTGCTTTAAGCCTTTCATAACTGTCATTGATCTTCTTTCCGGTCTGTTTATCAACTCTGGTAGAAACAATGTGTATGTGATTATTATCTGTATCCTTATGAAAAACCACGATAAATGGTTGCATTCCATATCCCATCTCTTCCATAAAATTTTCCGCCACTTTGGTCAATTCATCTTTGCTATGATTCTGAAACTTGGTTGAAATAACAGCGTGCAATTGCGGCTTTTTTACCTTCTCATTTTTTGATACTGATTTTAAATAATCCCTAACTTGCTGTTGATTGCTAGACTCATTAATGAACGAAGGAAAATTTTTCATCAACATCAATTCTCCTTTCCCATTCTCTACTTTTTTATCATTGTACTTTACGCCGTGGAAATCAGATCCAGATGAACCTAAAATTTTAATGATCATCAGCAATCAACGAATAGATTTTATAGAAAATTTCATTCTGTTGTACTTTTAAATTAGCTATTTCATTGAGCTGAATTGAAAAATAACTGAGTTCCTTTTCGCTGATAAACTTTTGCCCATTTGCTATTTTTGCAACTTGATTGACGTTGTTTTCAATCTTCCTGAAGATGTTGTCCTGCTTTTCAATGAACTGTAATATTGTTTTTCTTTCATCGTCAAAAATCCTGCTCTCAACTGAATCGATGATTAAAGTTGTTAAAGAAATTTTCTTTGTAAGACAGAGCTTTTTCCATTTTTCTTTACGACATTTTTGAATTCTTATGAAAATGCGGACTTCTTTTTCCATGGCACTTAAAAATGTTTTTACGGTAAATATGGTTTTACCCAATTCGAATAGCCTTGAACTTCTCCATAAGTGTAGTACGATGTGGACATGGCTGTTAACGAACTTTGAGGAATTTGAATAGCGTAGTTCTCAAGCAATGCAGGAAAAAATTGTGTTGAATTTTCTGTATGAAGTAGTACTACCTGATTTGGAATATAACCTATGTCACTGTATATGTCTGGAATATTTATAAAAGCATTACCGGTTATGGGATATGAATCATTTGACCTGTATATCTGAAACCTCACATTAACGACTCCATTAACTTTTCTGAATAGTACATATCCTTTTAAACCTCCGAAGTTTTTGGTACCGATTGTATAGTTTTTAGAAGATGTCAGATAAGCATTAGTATTTCCCCAATAATTTACCGGGATCGACCAATTGGACGTCGATGTAATTCCTGCGGTACTGTTATGGTCAAATGATAAGAAAATTACATATTCAACAGGTTGTTTTTCTTTTGAAAAATCTCTCCATGACATCCCATCAAAGAAATATAATCCAGATTCTACAATATATGCAACTTGTACTGAGTGAGTAGTCGGTGGAGACGTCACAAATACTATAGCTCCTTTTTTAGCATAGGAATACGTTTTTAAAGCGAGTTGGTTTCCTGTAATCTTTGGGGGAATTATACCGTCATAATGATTGATATCATTTGGTTTTCCCACGACCTCTAAAGTTGTTTCTGGAGTCTGGGTATTGATGCCGACCTGTCCCTCCATTGATATAGTGAATAACATCAACATTAAATAAATGAATCTTCTCATTTGTATTTTGATTAAAATTTCTGGGACAAAATTGAGTCATAAAACCCTCTAAAACAATAGCAACCAAAGGGTTTGGTCTAAAAACTAACAGTTTGGATTAAGCTGGAAATATTGAAGATTAAAAACGAATGATTTGGGTGAATCTGGAATCTTAATAAGAATTCTGATAAAAATAAAAAACAAGTTCCGCAGTTTTTTCACCCCTTTTGCAAAAAGGCAAGATCGTCTTTGTAGTAAAACTTGAAAAGTTTGTGCGTACAAAGACACATCTTGCAAAATAAAGTATTCAAATTTCATAGGTTTGAAAATTTCTATTTAGTAACATTTATTGCATAAAAAAAGATGCTTTAAAAGATAAAAAACAAAACAGTCGGACAAATTCTCGTAGTTGTATCTATTTTACACAGGTTAATATTATGGTTGTAACATATTGCACAGATGCATCCATCGACCTGTAGCTATTTTGCTCATCCTTTAGAATATAAGAGCATTCTATATATCATTATAACTTGTACTCATTTTACACAGGTCTTATGATTACCTTTAGTTATTTTACACACCTTAGCAAATTAATACGGTAGATTTTAAACAGGTTCAGATTGATGATGTAGAAATTGTTCTGTTTATAAATACTTTTATATTCTTTAAAACTACGAAGCCATTCTCTCATAAGAATTTCTTAATAATATTTTGAAATTAAAAAGACCAATAAAAAAATAAATCCGCAAGCTCTTTTCAAAAACATATAGGGAATTGAGAAGGCAATGATTTTTGAAATGTGCTTGCTCCGCTTTGGCAAAAATGCGATTTCGACCATAGGAAGAAATTGCATTTTTGCCGCCCGATTTTTGTCAGTCGACTTTGATCGGTTGGGATTGAAATGTTTTTAAATTGAGAAAAAAACCTTTGTTTTCAATAAATCCATTACGAAATAAACTCCACAGCAAAGATGATCCCATTTGAGCTAAAGTTGAATTGATGTACAAGTCCTGTCTTTCCAAAGCTTCCGCAAGACTGCAGCTTGGTGTATCATCTTGAGATTCTGAAATTTTCAGTAAATCACCGAATTCATCCGTTATGAACGGCAGACTTTCTACAGTGTCAAATTTTTCTGAATCAGGTTGCTTTATTTTACCAATTGTAGAAAGCAAAACCTGTCCCGACTGCTGACTGTTCCCGAAGTCTATCCAGTATCTGCCTTTACTTCTATAATAGCCTCCGAATTCTTTTAATTCGTTAAGGATTTCAGAAATGTTGAAGCGTGACTGTACACTATCAACACAGGAAATATAGATGATGGACTGCTTATTTCTATCAAAACCTCCTAAAATGTCTTTTTCAAAATTGCTTGTTTCAGCCTTCCAATTAGTCCCAAAAAATCTATTAGTCCTGTTAATCAAGGCGGTTGATTTGTATAATCCGGATTCACTTTCTGCAAACAATTGTCTCCCGAAATTAGCAGGTGTCACAACATCACGATCCCATAACCTCACCCAAAGACCAGGATGACCGAGTTCTGTCAAAGCTTGATTCATTCTTGCCAACGCAATCAGAACCTGAGAACCTGTACCACCAGCACCAATAAGATTTACGGTCACAGGATTTGGTGGATCAAGTAATTGGTTATCGATAAAATGAGCTTTTGGCTTTTGTATATTTATCATTGCAGGATATTTTTTAAAGTAAGATTTGTATCAATTAAAACATTTATGGGAAAAGGTTCGTTCGATTCAATCAGTCTCTTCCAGATATTAACGCAATTTCCTTTAACAGGATTATGATTCAGCATCAGATGGCTGAAATAAGAGTTAAAAAAGCAGTTCTCCCAATTCTCAATAAATTCTTCCAATGAGGCTGAGTTTTTTATCCTTGTTTCCACTGTGCCCATACAGACATTTCCATTTTGATAGACATTGAAAAATGGCGCAAAAAAAACATTAGTCTTTTCATCGGGTCTTTCATCTGACACCAAAGCGAAAATCTTCAATCCCTGTTTGTTGGCAATCCAAAGCAAAGGCGGAACATTTGCTTTACCGTTTGGAATTTCTAAATTTTCTACGAAAAAAAGTTCTTTTTGCTGTGCTTTGGTAAACCACACCACTTTACCTTTATCAGAGGAATCTATATAAAGAATGTTAGAGGACAATATTTTTTGGGGTTTCAAAAAGCTTCTTTCCTCATTACTTCTTACCGTTAGCATTTTAGAAAGTCTATTTGCTTCCCTCACTGATAATGGATGTGCATTGGAAAGATTTCCATTCTTATCCATATCGAAACTTTCTACATAAATATCAGAAGTAGAATTATCTGCCTGATAAAATATGAGTGCTGATTTTGGATGATAAAGGATTCCAAAATTGCCTGTCACATCATTAGATTGATTCATATTTTCCATTTTCTAATTCATTTGTTTATCCCAAAATATTTATCAGATCTGTCACTAGTTTAAAAAGACGATCTTCAAAATCAAGGCTGACATTATCGAGTGGTTTTCCATTAAAGGTTTTAATAATGGTGGGTTCCTGTAGTTCGCCATATTCATTAAATTCGTTATTGACACCATCAATAAGGTTTTGATAGATTGACCCGCAGTCATTGGCAAAAAAAGAAATGTATTTGTCCATTGTTATGACTTTCTCTTCATCATCCTCACTATCATAAAAAGTTTCTTTCTTTGACAGATTATTAAAATGGGCATTTCTGAAAATGCTTTCATTGGGATAATCAGAGTAAAGTTCGTAGGTGCTTTCTGCAATCTGAAAACATTTTCTTTCAAAATCATCAGTTGGCTTGAATGTGTTTATTCTCTCCATAAAAATTTCTAAATTTTTATTATTCGAAATTTTCTGCTCCATATAATCACCTATCATTTCAGCTTGCAGTAATTCTTTTCGGATAATGTGATTTTCATCTATTTCCTCATCATCATTTAGCCAATCGGAAAGTATTTCATAATTCCAATATAAATAAGAACCCTGTTGTCGGTAGTAAGGAATGTTGGCATTTCTGAACAGGTAGCAACAAACTGATAAAAGTAATTGTGCTGAGTTTTTTCTTCTTTTGTTTTTCAATAAATGATAAAGTGGAATTACAGGAATATAGAAAAGTGTGGTCGAAGTATTGTACCGTTCTTCGCTGATCAAGTAGGTTTCATCATTATCCTGCACCAATTGAAGGCTATTGAAATGAGGTTTGTTTTCTCTCAACATTTTAGCGGTATGCCATATGGAAAGTGATATATTATAAGGATATTTAAAATTCACGACAGGTAACGGATCAATGTTGTAGTGCTTTGTTAGCTGATTAAGGGATTTAAAAAAATCCCTTTCAATCGTTTTAGCATTCCTACTACTTTCACAAACCTCTATATTCTCATTATCCATTATTTTTGGTAAAAATCTTATTTTCAAAAAACCATTGGAAGATGTGATAGCGGAACTGACTGCCGTTTGTCCTTCCGAATCTCGGAACTGTCCTTTTCCTGCTTCATCCATTCTGAAAATGCTCCTAACTGTTGAAACAGTTTTTTTTGTTCTCTGTCTTCGGATGGTTTTAATTTTCCCGAAATAATTTCTTTTGACATTATTCATTTTGTTAAATTAATTGTTAATACTACCCTTTTGTACCCATCACACTTTCAAAATGATATTGGATGAAATCCTTTACTATTTTAGGTGCTGATACTTTTGCGGTAGTTAAAATCGGGTAAGCATTGCTGTAAAAATTCATTACAGCTTCGACACTCCATTTAGGTTCGGGGTCGGTTAGTTTTATTTCCTGTCCATTATCATTGATGATAAAGACTCTCTCTAATTGTGTTGCCAGTAACATTGATATACATTTTTAAAGTTAAGTTTGAGAATGATCTCCTGAAAAAAGGCTTGGGGCAAAATGTTTTTCATACTCGTCCTGTTTCTTTTGAATGATTTCAGCATATTCCGGAAATTCAGAAGCTTTCGGAAGTGCTGACCAAGCCTCTTTATATTTTTCCTCTTTTTCAAATTCCTCAGCTTTCAGCAAAGCATCTTTATACTTTTTATCCTTGGCATCCTTCTCCTTTTTCACTTTCTCGGCTTTTTCTTTTTCCATAACCGATTTCTTTTTAGCTTCTTCAAGTTGTTTCATAAAAGCTTCCATATCCACCATTAGTCCCGAAACAGTTTGTAACGGTGTTGTTACCGTTTCAAAAAAACCATTGTCTAATTCTTCTGCTGTTCCTCTGAGATTAAGAGGAGGAATTGACTTTCTTGCTTCGTCACCGCATTGCTCATTATTGAGCAATACGGAAAGAACGAAACTGTTTTCTGTGCTTTCTCGTAGGATAATCTGTAGATCCCCTTTGAGATTAAGCTTAGCAATCTGCCTGAAAAAATTGGTCTGCATAATTTTGTTTTATATGATTATCAAGTCAGTTCATTCAATGAAAATTCGCAAGTCCAGAATTCATCCCCTAAATTCTTTTCAAAGCAACTGTAAACGGCATTACCATTACTGAAAACCTGCATCTGATAACTGGACATTTTAAAATCAATGCCTTTCAGCATTTTCAATTCTTCTGTATTAGTTTCAATAAAAAGTGTATTATTTTCTGAAAGCCATTGTTGAATCTGGAATTGATTTTCATCGGAGTAGCGAAAAAAATCGACCGATTCATCTTTGTAATTGAGCCATTTAAAGGAATCATCATTTTTAAACGGGGTCACTGCAATCATCCTTTCTTTTTGTCTGACACGCCATTGAACGGCTGTATGAATGATCGCAAAATCACATAGTTCACATTCATTGAAAGCCTTTACTAAAAGATAATCGGTTGGTACGTTTGATATTTTCATTCTGTTGGTATTATAGGTTTGTTATTAAAATGGCAGATCATCATCATTTTCTCCCTCTGTAACAATTGCTTTCTTTTGTTTCGGATCATTTGTTACAACAGTTTCTGTTTTTTGACCACCACCGTGCAATTTGATGTTTGAAGTATGGAAATTGAGACCCGACTTAATTTCTCCGTCCTTTCCGATCCACGCATTGGAACTCACTCTTCCTGTTAATTCAACCAATGTTCCTTTGGTAAGGATGTTTGCCACCTTTGGACTGATCCAATAGGAGCAATTGTAGTAGGTTGCCTGTTCTACACGTTCACCTTGTTTGTTCTTATAGCTTTCATTGATTGCTACTGAGAAATTCACTACTTTTTTGTCACCTTTCAAAGTGTTGATCTCTGCGTTTTTTGTAATTCTGCCTACGATGTTCATAATGTTTGATTTAAAATGTTAATAATTATTTTTTGTTGATTGATAAATTTCGATTTGATTGATTTGGTTTCGAGGACACTCGGTTTTTTTCTTTTTTTGCTTATATCCAATTGGAAAAGCATAATTTTTATTTGTTTTATTTTATTTGTTTTTCCGTTGATGTCAAAGAGAGTCTGTTATTTAATTGATTCGTATAACTGAGGTTCCGGCTTTTTCTTTGCCGATGATCATAGGAAAGTATCAGACACACAAAACCCCAACGCTTCAAATTTTTTGAGGGGTTGGGGCTAGAAATATTTTTGTCCGAAGGATTCAGGAGTGTCTGAAAAAATTATTGGAGCTTGTGGAAAGAATTTTCACAGAAACCCAAAAATATTTTTTTGAGTGAATGATGCTGTCCTACATTTGCATTAGTAAAAAGCAAGACATCAGTTCGAATTGACTAAAACAGGCAAAACGACATTTCAGAAATCTCAAAAATTCAACATCAGAACAGATGCTTTTATGGAAAGTTTAAAAAATTAAATTCCTGAATTACATATAAACAGATTTGTTTATATTTTTATATATAGCAATATCTTTAAACTTAAAGGACAATGTTCTTTAACCAGTACAGATTATGGAATTGCTATAATATAACAAGAAATATAAACAAGACAGATTTCGACTGATAGACAAGATCCTTCATACATTTCAATCTTTTTTTAAGTACATTTATTATGTTTAAATTTTACTTTTTCGCTTTTATAGTATTTAACCAATTTTGATAAATTGGATACCACACTCTGTCGCTATTGGATCCGTTAGTCAGTATAACAATTCCGTTTTTAGTTGGAAGATCCAAAAAGAATGCAGCGCACCATCCGACATTCTCGCCGGTATGACCAATGGTTCGAAAACCTTCATAATTCATAAAACGATATCCTAGACCACTCTCGCCTTCAGTTGACTTGGGTAGAACTTGTGTTTCCATCAGCATTATTGTTTCAGGTTTCAAAACTCGGTTTAACTGTTTCGAATTTCTTGTTATTGATAATTCAGCAAAATGACCCAGATCACCAATAGTAGTTTGAAGTCCTGCTGCTGCCTTTTCTGTGAAGATTTTATTCTTGGCAGGATTCCCTTGATCGTCGTAAGGTATTGCTGAGTTCAACATCATTTCTGGTGTCCATTCGTAACTGGTATTGGTCATTCCAAGCGGCAGAAAAACATTTTGTTTCATATAAAGTCCAAAATCCTGTTTAGTTTCCTCTTCTAAGAGTAGTTGTGCCAGTGTATAGCCCCCTCCTGAATAATCCCATTTTGTTCCAGGTTCACTATTTAAGTGTACGGTTTCACCATTTCGCTTGGTTTTACCGTTCAGGGATTCTTCCAAGGTAAGAAGTCCGGTTCCCTGATCTGATCCGCCATAACCGTGAACAGAAAGTCCTGCGGTATGGCTGAGAATCCTTCTTAATGTTACTTTTGACCTATCGAATTCTGATTGGGGTAAATGCCATCGGGTTAGATATTTTTCAACAGGGTCATCAAGTTTCACAAAATCTTTTTCCGTCAATTGCATAAAGCCCCACGAAGAAACAAGCTTTGAAACAGAACCAATGTTGAAAATCGTTTCCGCAGCTACAGGTTTTTTACATGCCAGATCAGCGTAACCAATCGATTGAATCCAGGCGACCTTCCCATCCCGAATTACCGCTACTGCAACTCCCGGAACATTATTTTTCACAGTAACTTCTTCAGCTGTTTTTTCAATTTCCAGGTACAGAGTATCTGTTAAATAAGAAGTCGAATTGTGGTTTGATATATGTGCAGTTGAACAGGAAAACATCATTCCATATAAATAATCAGCACGGAATTTAACAAACTGTTTTGTAGTTGATTTTTGTTAATCATAATTTTTGTTTTCTGCTAAGGCCTATCAATAGTAATTTAGATCAACGCTCAAAAGTCAAAATAACATTGACTTCCGATCAAAGTTATAGTAATCTTGAACCTCTTTAAAAAAAAATCAAAAAATATTTTGATAACCTATAATTTATGAAATGAAATATTGAAAATGAAATGAAAAAAAATTGAATATAGTGAGTATAAAAATGGTACTTACATTTATAATTTTTTGATATAAATTGTTTTCAGCCGAATAAAATATAAACAAATTTGTTTATATTTGTTATATGAAATCACTGTTAAAATATAAAGGAATACATCCGGGAATAGTACTTGAGCGGGAGCTTGAAAAACGATCGCTTAAAAAGCGCCCTTTTGCTTTATCTATCGGTGAATCTGCACAGGCAATCAATAATATAACCAAAGGAAAAAGAAAGATTCCTGTTCCACTGGCATTAAAAATCGAAAAAGAACTTGAGCTTGAAGAAGGGAGCATCGTTATCCTGCAAAGTTATTATGACATCAAACTTGAAAAGGAAAAAATAAAGGATACACCGAATCTTTCCATACTTCGAAAATCTTTATTTTGGGATACTGATATTAATAGGATCGATTGGAACAGACAGCATAAAGCAGTAATACATCGAATATTTGAGCGCGGAAATGATGAGGAAAGAAGCGAAATCATTCGTTTTTATGGGAAAACAAAGGTAGAGACAGCGTTAAATACAAAAACAACATTACCAATGAAGCTGCACAAAAAATCATAATATTAGATATGTATTATAACACCGTCAACGATTTACTGAAAAACAGTTTGAAAACTCTAATGGCTTCAGAGGTTTTTTCAGATTTCAGACTTGTAGGAGGTACTTCATTGAGTCTTCAGATCGGACACCGAATGTCTGTTGATATTGATCTGTTCAGCGATGTTCCTTATGGCAGTATCAATTTTGCAGAAATTGAAAGTTTTCTAAAAGCCAATTTTGCCTATGTTGATGGTTTTTCCGATCTACAGCCCGCAATGGGAAAATCATATCTGATTGGAACAGATAAGGACAACACCGTAAAAATTGATATTTACTACACAGATACCTTTATCAGATCTGAGAAGACAGAAGATGGAATAAGATTGTCAACTATCGAAGAGATCATTGCTATGAAAGTAGATGTCGTACAAAGAGGTGGACGTAAGAAAGACTTTTGGGATTTGCACGAGTTCCTTTCGGAATATGGCATTGATAAAATGTTGGAGCTTCACGAGGAACGCTACCCGTATTCTCACGACAAAGATTTGATCTTGAAAAATTTTATTGACTTCAGCTTTGCAGATGATGATTTTGACCCTATCTGCCTACAAGGAAAATACTGGGAATTTATTAAAGAAGATATTGAAGAGGCTGTCAACAAATATCTCAATTCATAATTTTCTTAATAATTACAGAACCATTCATTCAAATCCTTAAAGCCCAGATACAGCAAAGAACAATCTTCCACATTTTTATAATTCTTTTGAATATTTTCTTTAAGTGTTTTCCCATTAGGATCATTATCCAGAAAGAGAGAAATTTTATGATAACTCTTCAACTCGTTCTCAACTTTGAAGAACATTGCAGTGGAGTTTAAGATAAGGTAATCGGCAGTTTCATTTCTAAAATCCTTAATGGTTAAATACGTTAGAAAGTCGAAAAATCCTTCAAAGACTAACACTTCAGAGAGAGCGTTCAAATCATTCTTTATCAAAGTGACATCTTTACTTCCAAGGCACAATTTGGCGTATTTATTTCGCACCTCCACTCCACCTGAATTGTTAAAAAGACCAATTCCGAAATATTTTTTACCATTCATTTCATAATGGATCTCTTTCACCATATCCTTCTGATCTAAAACTTTTCGGGATTGCAAGTATTGAATAAGCGCAGCGTGCCTGATTTCACTTACCATCAGTATGTGATAGCTTGAAGTTTGTAATAATTTCCCATCAACCTGATCTTCCAGAAGAGAAAAATTAAATCTTTGCAGATATTTCAGGGCTTCAGTAACAGAGCACTTGTTGATGATCTGAACAATTGAAATTACATCATAGCTCTTCCCTGTCCCGAAATCAAACGCTTTATTTTTAACAAAGTCAACCGACAAGCTGGGCATTTTTTCTTCTCTGTCCAAAGCAAAATAGAAAGCCGTTTTCCTGTTTTCCTTCACAGGAAAAAGATTGAAAGATTCCATTAGCAATCTGATACTAACTTTTTCTTTTATTTTTTCGCAATTCATTTTTTTTTCTTTTAAAGCAATTTTTTCTTCATTATACTTTTAGATAAAAAAAAGACTTTTTATTCTTTTAAATATCCTTTTAATGTTGAGCCGGATCACCTTATAGAAGGGATTTTGCAAATGTTTTCGAATGAGCGCAATTCCGAAGTAGAGACGACTGCAATTCCGAAAATTAAATGAGTGCAAGTCCGAAAAACCTCTTGTTTTGGAATGAGCGCAAATCCGAATTGAATCTTCGCCATTCAATCATTATTAAAAAAGACCATACATTACAAAGTTTTTCAATTTCAAAAGAGCGCAATTCCGAAAACTCAGTCATAAAATTTCGCATTTTAACTATCCTTTAACTTCAGCGACCGCAATTCCGAATAATGGATGAGTGCAATTCCGAAATGCAGATGAGTGCAATTCCGAATTCAGATAATAACAGGATAACCGTTCGGGAGCAAAGCCCCCATTTTCGTTTTCATATATAGCATAATGATGATGTCCTGCATTTCATTCAAAAAGACTTTCCCTTGGAAATCCGTAGATTTCATTCCCTTTAATCTGTTTATTCGGATAAAGTCTTTGAATGATTTCTCGATCAGTTCCCGGGTCTGCGTGATATTTCTGTACTGATAAGAAAACTGCGTCATTTCCTGCTCCTGCAGGCCGTATCTTTTTCTAAAATATCTTAATCTTCGGGTAACTTCAAGCTGCTCCCTATTATTTGATGACAGATCTATATCTGCAATCTTTCTTGTCTGATAAGGAGCTATAAATATCAAATCACCTTTATACCTATAATTGAACGACAGATTATTGTATTGGTCAAGGCTCAATCTCGCAGGTTTTAAAAACTTGAAACAAAAATCATTGGCTGTTTTATAGTTAACTCCGAATTTCCTGTTTAATGTAGATAGTTTTACAGCTGTCCCGTTTTCCGGAATCTTCGATAGCCAGATGGCGAAAATAATATGTTTGTTGTTGCGGATATTATAGACCAGATTGTACAACACATAGTTGTACTCCGGAATAACCATTAATTTTTTCAGCCAATAGCTGCTAATTAAGAACGAAGTATATCCTCTGTGATCATAACTTGGAACTGAGATAAGTCCTCCGAAGGTCTTGATCTCTTTTCCTTTTGAATTTATGGACTTGTACCAGCTCATTTTGAACCTTGCGAGAAATTCGTAAGCATCTATTACCTGCTTACTTGAACCACTGGGAGAAATTTTATTATTTCTGATCTTCATCGAAGCAAATATGTTGTTGTCGGTTTCGAACTCTTCGTCAAACAAAGACAACTGTTTCGGACGGTCCTCCGGACGAAACTGCTCACTGCTGATAATGGAAATTATATTAAATATAACACGAAGTGCATTTATTGGGATATCTGCAGCTTCCTGATCTTCAAAAATGAAATCATCTACAAAATGATTCCCTAATCTAATTCTTTCGGGAATTGTATCATTTTTACTTTCAAATTCCTTTCGGATCAACCTTAAATGCTTTTCCGGAAATGCCATAATTAATTTCAATTTTATTTAGAATATTGTTCTCCTTTTTAGTGTTTTAAACTTAAATTTCAGATCACCTCTATTTTTTCACTTTTGAGCGTTTTTGATACATCAGAGAGGCTGTAGTATTTATCGATTCCTTCACCTTTAAAAACCCTTTTCTCAACTATAGCAAAATTTGAGATCTTTACTTTTTCAATCCCTTTGTATTCGGCAGGAATACCACCGATGGTCACTTTTTGACCCGGTTTTAAATCTGATATTTTCATCATTTTAGATTTATAATTATGTCATACAATTAGTGATCTTCACTTTTCCCCGAATTAGGACGCTTAATTTTTGGAATGGAATCGATCGAAAGCTGATCATTTTGCGGTTTATTTTTCATAAAAGGCAAAATGCCCTTCAATGAATGCCGCCAGTTGGAAATAGATCTACCAGAGCCATTTTTCCATCCGCTTGCTGCCCAGCTATCAAATCTTTCTCTGATGTAAGGATCTAACGAACTTTCATACATTTCCAACGTTTTGGCATATGCAATGAAACTGTCAAAATCCGGTATTTTGAAATTTTTTTCAATTGAATCTTGCAGTGATGAATTGTTATTTTGTGTATCAGCAATTTCAGGAGGGCTTAACGTCTGCAAAGTGACCTGCGGCAGACATCCGATCCCTTCCGCTTCTTTAAACAAAGGTATTTTTTCAACGTCCGATTTCCTGATCTTATTAATTTTAGAGATCTGTAAATTGTAATTTAACAACAATCTGTAAGAGCAGGGAACTCCATTTTTAGTCTGAAATTCAATTAATCCTAAATCGCGAAGTTTTTCTTTAGTAGACTTTACTGTTTTCCTTGTTAATCTAAGATCATTACTTACAACGACATCAGAAAGTACAAAAACATACCCGTCATTCTCTTCTGCTGTTTTCAATAAGTACAGATACATTGCAATAGCCGTGGAACCAACATTTACGGTATGATTGAATCTCCAAAACCTTTCAATAAGTTCAAGATAGTACATCGATTATTTTTTTCCGAACAGTGCTAAGACCTTTTCTTTATCAATGATGATGATGTTTCCGTTTTGAATAATCGCATTATCTAATATTCCAGAAGATTTCACCTCTGAAGCTTTTGAAACGGAACATCCCAGAATCTTGGCTAAACCTTTCAGGCCGTATTCATATTTCTTTTCAGTATTCAGGTTTTTTAAAATCTCCAGAAATTCAGCAACTGTCAGCTGCCATATCGGTGTTTTCGGATCTATATCTTTCATTTGATTTTATTTTTAATCATTTTTTAAATTCAGAAATCCATTCCGAGCAGCTGCCTGCCGGCATTTCATCGTTCTTTCACTATTCAATTATATATTGTTGAAGTCCACTTCGGCTACGATGGCTGATGCCATTTGTGGTTGATTTTCTTTTACAAATTTTCAAAATCAACCAAAATATATTTCGGTAGTTCTTCGGTACTACCGAAAGAGTCATCTGTACACTCTATGGATAGGGAGTTTGGAATGAAGGTTAATTGTTATTTTCATTTAATCCATTTAAAAATCGGCGAAAAAACATTTTAGAGATCGGTATAATGAAACAATTTATTGAATGATCGTAAAAGATTTTACAAATCGGGTGTTTTCTTCCTCAAAACTCAGTTCATGATGTACTACCGGAGATAACATAAAACGAATTTAAGTCCCTATTACGAAACTGCAACCACCCTATTCTGTTGTTAAAAACAGTATCAAGCCTGAAATATCTTTCATAGCGTATTTGTATAGATTTATTTTAAGAATAATTACATAGAATATCTTTCGGTAGTTTCTCGTACTACCGAAAGATATTTTTGCCACAATGAATCCAATACATCGGATTAATAACAGATTTTATGATGTTTAAAAAACAAAATAATGCCCATAAAAATCACTTATCTGAATACTGAACCATCAAAATATCAGCTATCCAAATCATCCAGATGTTGATTTAAATTTTGTTGAAGCAATGTTAAAAATTTAGATCGGTCTGTTTTTCTTAATCTAATTTCAGCCAAAGTTTTGTGATAATTGCCCAGATTAATATTAAATGAATTTTCAAACCATCTGAAGACCTCCGCCAGGTCGGAATGACCGCCATTAAAACAATTGCTTTGATGTAGGGCATACAGTAATTCAGTTAAAGCTACTTTAGGAGCGGTCCATTGAAGATTTCTGATCTGACTTATGGATGTCTCTTTAGAATTGTCTGAATTGATTTTGTTCGTTAAGTACTGATCAAGAAGATCGTTAGCCATGATCTGAGAAACTATGTGATCGTGAGAGGTGGAAAATTCCTCGTCATAGCTGTATAATTCAGGACTTAGTTTTAATTTAAAATCGAATTTAAAACGAACAAAGTATTTCTTATCCAGAAAAGTTGATTTCCTGCGGTAGTAATTAATAAAATCCTTTTGTTCATTATAGAAAAACAGAAGATGGCTTCTTTCGCTTTCATAATAGGAGCTCAAAGCAGTTGGGTCGGCAAAAGGTTTGGACGCCTCTATGGACAGAAGTTTTGAATAGTAGATGTAAATGGCCACAAACTGTGGCTTTGTATTTTTAAAAAAGTAAATCTCTTCACTCCAGTCCACAAACTGATATTGCCTTAATAGAACTTTCAGCTGCCTTATTACAGCATCGGTTTCCATCAAGATCTCTTCAGCACGGCTGATCATATCGTTATCACTTCTGCTGATATGGTCGATATTTGTCATAAGGGCACTCCATAGCTGATCAACTTTCTTTTTAAAATGTTGTCCATTCATACGTATCATTTTTTTTGTAACGTAAAAATCGGACAAAAAATAAAAGTCAGGTATTTTCCTGCTCTTCCAACCGCTTTCTTACAAAATCTGCCGGCCGGATTCCGTTTATTTGTAAGAAGTGATTTGAAAAAACATTTCTGTTCTTCATTCCACACTCCGCGGTCAAAGTATCCATGCTGTATTGCAGAAACACTTTGTTGTCCATCAGCTGTTTGGTAATGTATTGTATCCTTAAGATTTTTAAATATTGGGTAAAGGACATTTTCATATGTTCATTCAATACAGATGAAAGTTCGGATCGGTGACTTTTTATCAGCCGGGCAACGTCCGGCAATTTGAGCTCTTTGTCGAGAAACTGCTTCTTTTCCTCAAAGATCTTGAGATTTTTTAAAATTTCCTTCACTCTCTCATCATTGTGGGTGCTTTTAACAGAATCCAAGTTAATTTCAACAATTTCCGTATTTGTTTCATCCTCATTTCTTAATTTTTCTAAGAGTTCTTCATATTTGATGGTAAGAAGCTTTTCCTTTTGTCTGGAACGGATGACGAAGAAATAGAAAGCCAATAGCCCACCTGCAAGGATTAAACTCAGAAAAGTACTTCCATATTTATGTTTTCTGACAAGCCTGTCACGGCTTTCATTTAATCTGTCAATCTGATATTCTCTTAACATCTTCGTAGACAGCACTGCGAAATCCGAAGTGATCACTGAATCCGCTCTAAGTAATTTATTGGTGTAGTATAGCTGAAGCCTGTCATCCCCTTTCTGTTTCGCATATTGGATCAGGTATTTATAATTATTAACCACTTCTGGTGTAACGAAATTAAACTTATTGAGTATCGAATCTACTTTTTTGAAATATACCAGTGCTTTGTCACGCTTACCATTTGTAAAATTCAGTTTTCCAAGATAAAAATCAACACCTGCCAATGCTGCAAAATCCTCCTCTTCCTGCAGAATCTTTTCAGCTGTCTTCAAATATCTCTCAGCTTCAGCAGACTTTCCTTTCCTGAGGCTTTGTATACCCTTTGCTTTTTGAAAATATGCAAACTCCTGGGCAAATTCCTCCGTATTTTTAACCCTTTTAATCCCGACGATTATCAAAGAATCTTCACGCCGGTAAGATTTCAGATTCCTATAACAGGTACTGAGCCTGTAAATACTGTTAAGGTATCCGTGCTCATTATTCGATCTGATATTCGGATGTTCTTCGTCGGAGATATTTTTTTCATAGTAAGAAGCGGTTTCCTTAAAATGCAGTGCAGCCTCCTGGTAATAGCCAAGATAACATCGTACTATTCCCAAATGATACAATATTTTGTTGTATAGATAAAGATCGTCAGTATTCTTTGCAGTTTTAAAAGCTGTAAGATATTCATTAAGAGCTTTACGGTAATCTCTCTTATTGTAATAATAAATAATTCCTCTTTTAAGGTATGCCATAGCAGTCAGATCTGCATCTCTCATCTGTAGCGCAACAGAGACAGCACTGTCTGCATATTTTATTTTTCTGTCAACAGAGCCTGTATAATATGCTGCTTCATCATAACCTGCTATTAACTGAGAAGATCGCTGTTCTTTTTTAGCTTTAGCAATATACATACTGACAAAAACCATAGCCCGCTCGTCATTTTCCTCATAAGCATCGAAAATTTCATCCAATTGAGAATAGGTATACTTTTCTGCATACTGACTTTTAAGATGGCAGAATGTAAGAATTAGTAGTGATAATAGAAGTTTATTGAAGATTTTCATAGTAATGTTATATCAAATTTAAAAAAAATGTTTCCATAATACCATCCCTTTAAAGCTGACCAAACTCGACACAATACAAATGACTATTTATCAATACAATACACTTTAAAACAGTGGTGATAAAAGATCTTTTATCACGTACTGAAAGATATTTCGTTACCACTATTCCTTTTTTTATCACTGCACCACTTCTAATTTTGAAACAGGAATTCCAATAAAAACCCGGCCGGGATAACTTTTAAAAATCATTAAATAATATGAAAAAGTATATCTCATTTTTAAGTTTAATTGCAGCAATTGCACTGCAATCATGTGATCGCTCAGACCTGGTTTCAAGCTCTGAAAATGAACATCTGACAAAAAAGGAAATTACTGTTGAAAGATCATACGGCAGATCTGAAAACATACCTGAAGCGGAAAGCTCTTCTAACAATAAGATAGAAACAGGGGAAGATGAAAAGCCACGTAAGGACAAGTCTCATTGGCGCGTTCAGAACGATACTGTACGCTGATGGATATAATAAACGATGATCCTGATAAGAATAATCTTAAAAGCAGAGCGCTTTCACATAAAATTATTATTGAGTCAGGAAAGAAATGTTCAGTGAGTGGAGAATGGGAAACCCAGGGTTCAATTTCGACAATTGTATACGTATCAAAAGGAGAACTAATGCCCCTGTACTGTGGGAAGAAAGTAAAATGGATTTTAATCATGAACGGATAAATAAAAAACCATGAATGCCACCAAGACAAGATTTGTAGAAACCGTCAGCTATTTTTTCATACTGCTGTTCTGTTATGCCAGCATCAGTAAGATCATGGACTTTGAAAATTTCCAGGTTCAGATTGCACAGTCGCCTATTTTCAGTTCAGTTGCGGGCTTAATTTCTTATGGAGTGCTCATCGTAGAATTGTTGGTTTCCATTCTGCTTATTTTTGAACGAAGCAGAATGATCGGTTTGTACGCTTCACTTTTTCTGATGGTTTCATTTACCATATACATATATGTCATTCTTAACTACAGTGACAATGTGCCTTGCTCTTGCGGTGGGATATTGGAACAGATGGGATGGAGAACCCATCTCATCTTTAATGTTGCAACAGTCATACTTTCTTCAGCTGCCATTGTTTTGTACAGCAGTATAAAAAACAAAAATATCATTACATCAGGTTTGTTACAAGTATCCTTATCGGCTTTTAGTATTGCAATGATCATCATATTGTACCATCGTTCAGATTATATGATTAAGAAGGAAAATCATTTTGTAAGAAAATTTCTTCAACATCCGGTGACGGAAGAAAAGCGGTATGATCTCCAGGTCAATTCTTACTATTTCGCAGGCTCAACGAAGGACTCTGTGTATTTGGGAAATTACACCACTCCTTTTACCCTGATATCAATGGATACAGGACTTAATGAAATGAATGAAAAAAAGATTATACCGGACCGTTATGATTTCAGTTTTAAGAGGGCTATGTTACAGGTCAATGCACCCTATTATTATCTTTATGACGGCACTGTTCCTGTCATTTACAGAGGTTCGTTGGGAAATGAAAAGGTACGTACGTTAAGTAAATCACAAGCCTACTTCAGTCAGCTGATCAATTGGAATCAGGGTTCTTTCATTTTCAGCACTTACTATGCGCCTTTGAAGAAGCAGTCTCTAGGTGTATTACGACCAGAGAAAAAGAATCATCTTCAGTTAAAACCTGATCTTTTACAAAAGTCCAAGGACGGTGTTTTTGAGACGGATGGACAGATGCATCTTGATAGTGATAATCAAAGTCTGGTCTATGTTCACTACAACAAAAATCAGTTTTTGGTTCTCGATAAAGACCTGAATATAAAAGGTGATTTTAAAACTATTGATACCATAAGCCAGCCTCAAATCGATGTTGCTGAGTTAAGCGGAGGAAGAAGAAAAATGAATAAGCCTCCACTTAAGGTAAATGTTACATCCACAGTAAAATATGGTTTACTGTTCAACCAATCTAATTTAATGGGCAGATATGAGAACAGCAAGAATTGGGAAAATAACGCTGTAATCGATGTCTATTCCATTGCTGAGCAAAATTATCTAGGCAGTTTTTATATTTCAAAACCTAAAGAAACTAAAAAAATACAATTGGAAATCGAAGGAGATCACCTTTTTGTATTAGTCGGAAATGAAATCATCAGGTATCGTTTTGCGCAGAACCTTACCACGCATTTCATTAAAGGGGAAAGCCGAAAACCCTGACCAAGAGTAGGCACCAATAACAAATTTCAACCATTATGAAAAATTTCAGAAAAATCGCATTGCCCGTAGCAATCCTATTGATGGGAGCCGGAAGTGCGTATGCTACAACAGCATTTAAAACAACAGCTGCAGAAATGCAGGGATACCGTTTTGATCCCGCAGCACCTGTAGGAGAAAAATGTATCCTTACGGAGAAGAGATGCTCCGATACTGGTGATGAAGTTTGTACCTATAGTGATGTCTCCGGAACACATAACCTGTCCCAGAACATTGACGGTACTTCTTGCGGAAATCAATTGTTTGAGATCCAGTAATTTTTTAAAAGTGAAGGATGCTATAAAGCATCCTTCATTTGTTTATCGATCCAGGGAACGTCCTGTTTATCCTGTAAAAAGTAATCAAACCAGTCAAGAGCTCTGAGTGTAAAATCTCTTTGAGCCTTCTTCGTTCCCAATGAGTGGCCTTCACCAGTATAGAATAGAGCAACGACGGGTTTCCTGTATTTTCTTAATGCATTGTAAAACGATCTTGTTTCTTCGGTCTGAATATTCTGATCGTGAGTACCGGTCCATAAAAGCATCGGTGCTTTGACCTTTGATGCGTGGTATAAGGGATTGTTATCAAAGTATTTCTGCTTGTTGTTTTCAAAAGTATCAAACATCCTAAATTGTCCTTCTTCAATTCTATAGTAATCGGGAGATTTAAAATTATAATTGTATGCATAGTATAGATGAATTAGATCTGCGACAGATGCGCCCGAGATGTATGCCGCAAAGCGATCGCTTTGTGTTGCAATAAAATTAGTCTCGTAACCTCCAAATGACTGTCCCATCAGACCCACTCTTTTCATATCTGCCTGTTCAACCTTCTGCAACTCATCCAAAGCATTGTTTATACAGTACAATGCCGACCGAACAGGACCCGCTTCACCATAGTTGATGTCAGGCAGCAAAACAAGATACCCAGATTCAAGTAAAAACCTAACATTGACCTCCTTTGTGTTTTTGAATGTCGGTATTACATACTTATTGGTAATCTGATCCAGTTTTTCATAAATGGACAATATTACAGGATACTTTCTTTGTGCATCAAAATCTGATGGTAAAAATAGTGTAGCCCTCAGATCTTCATTATTAACCCCTTTATAGTGCAATATTTTTTTAGAAATTAAACCTGCTTTATGATCTTCTGTATTAGTAGAAAATATTTTTTTAGCAGGAGACGATCGATCTTTTGACATCAATACCGGTGTTTTGTTATAATTTTCTGCTGTCCACACAAAAGCTTTACCATCTTCACTGGCCTTAAAAAATTGTATTCTATCGGTTGTTTCCGGAATCACCTCTATCTTCTTATTCGTATCAACAGCAAAATATGTTGAACTAATACTATTCTCATTGGAGGCCAGCATCAAAATATTCTTACGGTCAACGTACTGATGCATTCTTCTTAGTCCAGCCTCTGTTGACTTCCTTACTTTGTTCAATATCTCAATATTGTCATATTCAACAGACAAAAGCTTTTTGTTTTTCAGGTTGGATAGGTTCTGCTCCCACAAATCACCTTTGGAGCACCAGAGAATAGTTCCTGTCGAAGAAAAATAGGGCTCTGCATAGCCAGGCATATCAATTCTCCTTTCCATCAGTGTATCAGTATTGAAAATTCTCCAATGGTTCTGTGAATAGAACAAAATATTTTTTCCCTCTTTGTCAAAGTACATATATCCACCATCTTTGCCCAACAAAAGATCTTCACCTGTTTTGGAATTCCATAAATGCATTTCATCTTCGTTCACTCTATGGAAACCGTCCTTTACATCGACCTTGTTCCTGTCGATCTTTACCCTTAGAAAAATATTCGATTGTCCCAATGAAGTGTAATCGGTAAAATTGGGATCAAGGATAACTGCCAGATTTTCCTTTGGATACCACAAGACATGGGTAATGACCCTTTCATTGTAAATATATTCCCCGAGATCCTTCTTGTTGCCATACCATATACTGACCAATTCATCATTCAGTGGAAGTTTTTTGCTAAGTCTTAGTAGTACCGCATCACGATCAGAGGAACTGTTAATGGTCAAGTGATCATAATCCATAATTGCAGGGTCATTTAATTCGATGCTTGTCAGATCTTTCCTAACATAAAATGTCTTCAATGCTTTTGGTGTTGATACCCCCACAATATATTCCCCTTTTTGTCCTTTGAAAGCTGCCATAGTATAAACTTCATGAACTGATGACCAGATGGTAGTGCAGAACTTTCCATCTCCACTCACTTTTAGAAGATTCTTTTTTCCGCCTTCGTTTTGGAAAACAATCAGTTCATCTTCAGTATTCTGCCATCTTATCACCGAGCCGATCTGCTGTCGGACTGAAAAGTCCCTGTCCAGGATTTCCAGCTGGTTATTCCTTGTACCGTCATAATGGATCAAAAGCTGTCCTGATTCAAGAAATTCTATATTTTTGACATGCTGAATTTCCAATTCTTTTTGAGAAGGCAGTTCAATCTTGGTCAATGTATTTCCGGACAGAAGCAAAAGAATATCTTTGCTTATAAAAAAAAGCTTTGAAACATTTTTTTTACTAAGCTTTCTCTGCGGGTTTTGTGTATCTGAGATTGTAAAAGTAGTTTCAGTGTTTTCATCTGCTGTTGCCACAAAAGCATATCTTCCATTTGGTGATATTCCTGCCATCAAGGTTTTGTCGGCTCCTTTAGCTAGTTTTTCCAGTGCTGGTCTCGGAGATTGTGCATTGAGCATAACGGACGATCTCAAAAAGAAGATTCCGAGTGCAAAAAGCAAACTGTAGATGATCTTGCAGAGTATGTTAATTATTGAGTTGTTCATTAGTATCCAGCATTTTGAGGATTAAGATTAGTGTTAAGAACCAATTCTTTCTGAGGCAGAGGCCAGTTGGATTGATAGCTCTTCCAATTTGGTTTCAAGGTCACAAGCTGATCCAGCATCCCCCAGCGTTTGAGATCAAAAAACCTGATTCCGTGTTCAGCAAAGAATTCCCTTCTCTTTTCTTCCTGCATCTGATTTCTGGCATCACTTACTGTCAAGGAAGTACTTAACAATGGCAATCCTGCTCTTTGTCTTGACCTGTTGATCATAAGAACAGCTTCTGCACTCCTGTTCTGTTCCAGTAATATTTCCGCCTGCATCAGGTACACTTCGTCCAATCTGAAAATGATCGAATATTCTGTCGGATTATTAACCCCGATATTTTTATACTTCGATGATCTGTAATTGGTCTGCTGACCGAAAGGCACAGCTGTGACGTAATGCTGTCTCCTGAGATCGGCTGAAGGGAAAGAGCTCAACAGAGCGTTGCTTAGTGTGAAAGATGTGGGAGCTCCGGTAAAATTATATAACGATGCTTCCTTTGTGGCGTCATTGTTATTTTTAGGTTTAAGCTGCCAAAGAATATGGGAACCATTTTTCTGGAAAACCTTTGTGATATCATTTTGATACGTGTATTGAGAACTCTGTATAATCGTCCCGCAGAGAACTTCAGCCTCATTCCATTTTTTCAGAAGCATCTTCATTTTGGCCAATGCCATATATCCTGCAAATTTATTAGGATAGATCCTCTCCACATTCCTGTAGGATGCGGGCAGGAGGTTCACAGCTTCTGACAGGTCGGTTTCAATCCTGAGGAGCAATGCATCTTTAGGCATCCTGCTAAGTTGACTGTTCAATACATAATCTGTAGTGTCCGTATAAGGTATTTCATCAAAGATCCCGTAAAGATTGAGATAGATCAGTGACCTGACGAAAAGCGCCTCCCCTCTGATCCTGTCTTTGGCAGCACCTGAAAGTGATTTGGAATTATTCACCCCTTCGATGATACTGTTGGCAATATAGATCTGCTGGTAAGCATACATCCAAAAAGATGTTACAGCAGTATTGGTCGGAATCTGCTGATTGTTGAAAAGATCCAGTGCCCCGTTGGAAGAACTTGTATAAACACAGCTCAGGTCGTCAGTATAAGTTCCGAGCAAAGCTCCCATACCGTCTATACCGCCTGAGAACATCGAATTGGTCCAAATCCCTGAATAGAGACCTGCCAATGCAGCTTCAGCGGTCTGCTCGTCCTCGAACACCAACTGAGAAGAAATCTGATTGGAAGGAAAATCGGTCTCGATGAATTTCTCACACGAAAAATTCATCAATAAAGATGAAGCTGCAAAGCCTGCTGCTATTATATATTTTATTTTTGTTTTCATAATTTTTACTATAGAATGTTATTAGGCCGTTCGAAAAAACAGACATTAAAAGATGATCTGAAAACCTAGTGAATAGGTCTTCAACGGTGGTAGGTAGCCAGTTAAAGCAAACTCAGGGTCTAATCCAAAATACTTCGTGATCGTCAAAAGATTCTGCCCCTGCACATAGATCATTGCCTCTTTTATCCCAAACTCACGTACAGGAATACTGTAATTGAGCTGTATATTTTTCAGTCTGATAAAAGAAGTGTCGCCGATGGCAGCAGTTGAATTCTGAAAGAATGAATGTGCCGAAGTCTTTGCAGCAACACTTCCCGAACTATATGGCATATAAGTTCCCGAAGGATTCGAAGCAGACCAAACATCCAAAACCTCCACAGGCTGGTTGTTCATCGAACCCGGAATTACCATCTGCCTGTTGTAGTTCCAGTTTCTCTGCTTTACAAAATACCAGAGGAAAGATGCTGACCAGGGACCATAGCTCAAGTTATTCGACCATCCCCCAAAGAACTGCATACCGATCCTTTCAATAACCTTATTGTCATCCGGTGACGATATCTTCCCGTCATTGTTAAAATCAGTGAACTGATACACGCCCGTAGCCGGATTGATGCCTTCAAACTGATAGACCTTGACAAGAGTTGTCGGATATCCGATCACATACTGATTCGCATATGTGGAGCCTTCAAGATTAGGGAATTCCAGAAGCTTGCTGTTGGGAATGGAAATATTAAAAGACGTATCATATCTGAACTTTGAATTTCTAAACACCTGCACAGAGGTTTCAAGCTCCCATCCCGTATTCTGTACTTTTGCAGGAAGGTTGGACTGTATGCTCGGAAAGCCTGTCGTTGCCGGCAGAGGGATTCCTACCAACTGATTCGATGAGGTGTTTTCATAATAGGCAACAGACAGATTCCATCTGTTCTTAAAAAATGAAAATTCCGCAGCCACTTCTTTCTTCAAAGTCTTCTCCCAGCTAAAGTTCGGGTTGTACAATCTCGAAGGATTAAGTCCTGTGATGTTATTATAAATATTGGTTGAGACGGTGTAAGTATCCAGATATTGGTAATCCCCTATCCTGTCATTTCCTGAAGTCCCGATGCTTCCCCTGATCTTGGCAAGGCTCAGCCATGACATATTTTTCATCCAGGATTCTTCCGAGACCAGCCACGCCGCACCGACCGCACCAAAATTCCCGAAACGGTTGTTAGGTCCGAAACGGCTCGAACCATCCCTTCTCCCTGTCACATTGACAATATATCGCTTCAGATATTTATAGTTCAGCCTTGCAAAGACAGCCGTATAGTTATACTGGTTATTGACCTGATCACCGATCACCTTTGTTTTGGCAGCCGCAATATTTCTTATCAGTGCATTGCTTTCAAAGCCATAGCCCTGTAAGGTTCCTGACTTGGTCTCAGACTGCTGCAAAGTTGCTCCGACCAGCATTTCGACACTGTGGTCATTCCACGAATAATCTCCGACAATCTGCGGTTCAAGGATGTACGAAAAGCTAGAACTATTATTTTTGGAAGAATTGGAATTCGCACTGGTCAGCCCGGATGACGGATTGTACATCGTATGTGGTTTCAGGGAATATTCCTCAAAATTATTATACGTCATTCCTCCATTGAATTTCAGGGAAACAAACGGAAACAGCTTGTAAGCGATCTGTGTTCCTGTATTGATAAAACTTGACGAGTTCAGATACTCACTTACAAAAGATGCCACCGGATTGGTAAATGTGCTGTTCTCCCAGTTCAGAGAGCCATCAGCATTATAAAGTGCGGGCGCATTAGGGCTCAAAGTCAGACTCCTTTTGGTCAGGTCATCATTCACCACATTGTTATCCTGAAAGGAAACGGTATTGGTCAGATTGACCTCCAGTTTTCTGTCAGGACTCCTATAACTAAAATTCCCAGTCAGGTTATTGGTCTTATATTGGAAACCAGCAGGATAAACAGTAGACTGCTCCTGATGTCCGTAACTGATGAGGTAAGAGGTATTGTCAGAACCACCGCTCAATGACAGCTGAACCACCGATGCATCAGAATTATTCCCAATCAGTTCCTTCTGCCAGTCAGTCTCACGTTCCTGACTCCAGGTATTGAGGTCATAGGCGATTGCAGGAATAGCAATCCCGTCATTCTGAAAAGCCTGTCTCCGCATCCCGAGGTACTCGGATGTATTCATCATCTTTAGACGGTTAGCTACCTTACTGATGGAATAGGAAGTATTGAGCTTCAGCTCAGACCTACCCTTTTTTCCCTTTTTAGTCGTCACAATAATGACCCCGTTAGCTCCCCTACTACCGTAAATAGCCGTTGCGTCAGCATCTTTCAATACCTCGAAACTTTCGATGTCATTAGGATTGATCGCATTCAAAGGACTGATCGATGAGTATGGTAGTATGGCCGCACTATAAACAGAAGGTGTTTCAGAAAGAATCGGTATGCCGTCAATAATATACAAAGGCTCATTCCCTTCACGACGGATACTATTCTTCCCCCTGATCTGAATATCAAATCCACCTCCCGGTGTTCCTGAATTCTGGGTAATCGAAACCCCGCTCATCCTACCCTGCGCTGAAGCAAGTACATTGGTGACAGGCTGGTTCTCAATATCCTTAGCAGAGACCTTAGCAATACTCCCCGTTCTCTCCTTATCCCGAACCTTATAATACCCTGCATTAAGAACTACCTCCTCTATTGCTTTTTCATTTTCACTCCCTTTCCGATTCTCGTTTTCACTACCACTACCATTCTCATTACCCAATGAGACATCAACAGATACCCTATCTCCTAAAGAAACTTTTCGGTCAGGATAATCAGGATGCTTAAAGACAAGGACAGGATTCTCAACTGACACCTGAACCCTATAGATACCTGAACTATTAGTAGTAGCAACCGTATCACTACCCTCCTGAAATATACTTACCCCTGAAATGGGTTTATTATTAGTATTATCTGTAACAGTGCCTGTGATCACACGCATCTGCCCTATTGCTACGCCGGAGGCGAGCAAGGTGAAGCCAAAAGCCAATTGAATATGACTCAGGCTGCAAAAGTTTTTTTTCATACTTTTGATGAAGGTTTAATTCGTTAAACTCGGGCTCTCTTCTGCACTACGTACACTCCAATATACTAATGGTGCTGGGAGGGCTTTCTTTTTCTATGGTTAGTTCTATTTTACACTCTCTAAAAAAATCAACTTTTTTTTGTCTCAATAATTATTCGATAATGCTCGGTAGGAAGCCTCATTAATGAAATAGCAAAACCTCCTGCCCCAGCACATCTTAAAAAATTAATATGAATGAAAATTGTGTCCCGTGTAAGCTTTAAAGCCGCAATGAGTTGTACACCCCATTGTATCGTGCAGTCTGATACTATATTATTTAGAAAGCAGCTTAGGGTGTAGAGATGATATCGGACAACATTGGAAAAAAACAGCGTGGGACTCTACATATCCGATTTGGGGTACTGGCATACCTTGTACACAGATAAGAGAGCCCACGCCGAAGCGTGAGCCTTCTACTTATCCTCTCGTGTACTAAAAAGTGCCAGTTTTCAAATCGAGACTCTAAGCGAATAGCTTCTATAATTTTTTGAAGTATCGCAAAATTACATTTTAGGCGTAATTTTTACAAATATAACAAGATTTATTATTCGATACAAATTTGTATCGAATAATTTGTTGATTTTTTGCAACTTTTACTAAATGCAAAATTACAGTGACAAGGAAATAGACCTTCTAGCATTACAAATAGGATGCTTGATTAAACTCGAAAGACTAAAGAAGGATCTTTCGCAGGAGGATATTGGCTTGTTGATTGGTTCTAATGCAACAATGATTGGGCGAGTCGAACGTGCAGAAACTTCAACTAGCTGGCAAAACTCGCTGAAGATTTGTCAAGCTGTCGATCTAAATAGCGAATCTCTATTTCAATTAAAATCTTTGGATGAAAATCTGATAATTGTGGAAAATTGTTTTAAGCTGGAAAAGAAACTAACAATAGAAAAGCAAGAGTATTATAAATCTTTAAAAAAGCTTTTTAGAGAGAAATACAAAAATTTAAAATAGATTATAAGTTTTGTAGGAATTTCTGATAAATTTATTCGGACTTTAAAAAGCTTGTTAATCCAATTATTCTATTACCTGTAGAATCATAAATAACTTCCACATTAAAACTGTACAATTTGTACAGAGCAAATTTTACATCATTTCTTATCGAAGAATCAATAAATTCTCCTTCGCGAAAAACCAAGTCATATCGTTCACTTTCCGATAACTGAGTGAATTCGTAAAAAGATAATTCTTTCATTCTTATTTTCCAATTTCTTTATAGTATCGTGCTGAACATTGCTCTAATACCTCTTCTGTTTCTTTATAAACCTTTGTTGGTTAGATAGAGGCTTATAGAAAGAACTATAATACTTATAGTTACGATAACGCTGTAGATTCTTAATGTTTTCATCTTTGTGTTTTTGTAAATCTACTAATAATTAGGTAAGCATAAAAAAATTGTATTAGTAGTTAAAAAAAATATAAAAATACTATATGAATACGTAGAGCTTTTAAGTTAAACTATATGTTTAGCGATTCTCATTTAATTTGAGTTTTCATGGTTATTAGTTTTAAGTCCCCGAGATATTCGAGGATTTTTTGGTTGTATTATCTCTTAGAACATTTTTTTATTAGGTATTAAAAAAAACCGAAATAAAGTAGTGTTAGGTAAACTCCGAAGTAAGCTTCATTGCTTTGGCTTCACATATCTCGTTTGACATAGTTTTTTTTCCAATAACAAAAAAAAAATTTTTACTTGAGATTTTTACTTACATACAGACTCCATTATGGTTTTCCTCATTTTTCTTTCAATTGCATTTTGTATATTTGACAGTTTAGTCAATTTTTGAAAAATAATAACACAGTATGAGCTTATTTACGCACATAAAAAAGATACTTGAGCAGGACGACAACTATGCAAAAAATGGTATAGTATTTAAAAATAAAGTTATTGAAGCAGCTTTAAAACTAGATTCTACTTTGCTTACAATTTTATTGAAAGATGAAAAGTCAAAATCTACTTTCTTTGAAGAAGTGGAAGGTTTTTTAGTTTTTGATAAAATAAAATTTCAAAAATTTGTTTCCAACAAAGAGTTTCTTCCTGACAGTTTTACAGCATTTAGGAATAAAATTGGTCTTACAACCAATGGAGAATACCTTACAGAAGCCAAGGAAGTAGTATTAGATTTTCCTTACAAAGATTGTGTTTTAGAAGGTGGTCAGACGAAGGAAGACCAAAAACGTCAAGAAATTTTCTGGAATACTACTTTAGCACCTGATGAAATCGATCGTCTTTTTGAACCTAAAGTCTTAACCAATTGGAAAAAGTTTGATAAAGATGGTGAACATGGGGTAACAAACATTTCTTTAGAAGACAATTTGATTATAAAAGGAAATAACCTTATCGCTTTACACTCTTTGAACAAAGTCTATAGAGGGAAAATAAAACTAATTTACATAGATCCACCCTATAATACAGGAAAGGACGGTTTTAGATATAATGACAGTTTCAATCATTCTGCTTGGTTGACCTTTATGAAAAATCGTTTAGAAGTTGCAAAGGAATTACTTTCAACTGACGGGGTAATTTTTATTTCAATAGATATCAATGAGCAAGCATATCTAAAGGTATTATGTGATGAAATTTTCACAAGAGACAATTTTGTTGGTGAGATAATCTGGGAAACCGCAACTGATAATAACCCTACTCAAATTTCAATTGAGCATGAGTACGTTTTATGCTATGCGAAAAATAAAAATAAACTATCAAAATGGAAGATTACTTCAGACAAGGCACAAATCATAGTTAACAAGTATAAAGACCTTAAAAGTGAATTAAATAATGACTATCAGTTAATTGAAAAAAGGTTGCGTTTATGGATCAATAGCCTAAAAAAAAGTAATGAAATAGACTTGTCTGGAGTATCTCATTATAATTATGTAGATGAAAAAGGTGTTTTTTATCCAGGAAACTCAGCAAATACAAAACCTGGCGGATATAATTTTGATATCTTACACCCAATTACAAATAAAGTTTGCAAAAAACCGGAAAATGGATATAGATGGCCGTATGAAACTTTTGTAGAAGCTGATAAGAATAATGAGGTTTTATGGCCTGATGATGAATTAGGCATTCCGAAAATAAAGAAAAGAATTGAGACAGCCACCGAATTATTAAAAGGCTACTTTTATGAGGACAACAGAAAATCAACGAAGGCTTTAACAAAAGTGATGGGAAAAAAAGTATTTGACAACCCAAAATCAATAAACTTATTGCAGAAGATAATTAAGTTTTCTACTACTGAAAATGATATTATTTTAGATTTTTTTGCAGGTAGCGGCTCAACTGCGGAAGCTGTTTCTAATGTTAATGATGAACTTTCAAGTAATAGAAAATTCATTTTGATTGAACAGATGGATTACATAAACGACGTAACTATAAAAAGAATTCAAAATACTACAAATAGTTCGTTTGTTTCGACTGAATTGCAACGGCTTAATTTGATTATCATGGAAAAAATATCTGTCGCTCGTGACTTTACTGAAATCAATTCAATTTTAACTAATTCAACTTTTTTGCAATATTTAAAATATCAACTTTCAAATAACTTCCTTGATGAACTACAAGAAATTTCTAATGAAAATTTTGAAGAGGTAAAAAAAACTGCAATAGAGTGTTTAGACATTAATATGATGTATATTCCACTTAGCGAAAGCTCTAATAGCGATTTTAGTATTTCAGAGAAAGATATTTTAATGAGTAATAAATTTTACGATCAATAATGAGAATTTCAAATTTACGGAAAGAATCCTCCGAAAGAAGTGATGATTTTAATTGGGCAAAGAAAGGTCTTCTTGCAAGTGAAAATTTTTATTTTGAGAGTATTGAAGGTTGTAATCAAAATAATGTAAATGTTGTAACACATATACTTGAAAGAGCTAGAGTTGATATTGACACAACTTTAGACCAAAATACTGAAGATGTATATAATTTAATAATTAATCTTGAGGGTGAAGATCATATTTTAAGAAAGGTAAATTTTGCAAATTGTTTTTCCGCAAATCTCAACTATGTTCTATATTGTGATGAATCGGAAACTGTTTTATTATATGAATTCACTTCACCTAATAAATTGACTCATCTTAATACTTTCAATAGCTATTCAGAATTTTCTCATTGGATTGCCAGTATCAAAGGCTGGAAATCCTCAAAGGCATATAGAGAATCTCCTGATTTGCCAAATTTTGACAAAAAATTAAGAGCCGCTGGAACCGCATGGCCAACTAATATTGATTGTTTTTTTTGTGATTTAGAAAATAACCCAATTGGTATTATTGAATTTCAAAATGCTAAAAATACAGGAGTTCTTGAACACTGCAACAATGATTATTTATTGTGTAAAATGAGCTACTTAAATCAGTGGGGATATACTAATTATCATGATGATATACGTCGTTGGACTTCACAAGAAATACTACGAGTCCAATCAGACTTACGATTTATTATCATTACGTGGTCTCAAAACAGTAATGATTTTCAAATTAAAGAATTGGAAAAGGTTTCAATACCCTTTTTTCCTCTAAAAAATGGTAAAATGGATTGGGATTACCAAAATCGATATAAAGCTGTAATGAATAAATATGTAAATCAGAACAAACCAGAAAATTTACATAATGAGATTTCGAAAAATGGTAAAACTTACAACTTGATTAAAGAAGATAATCGTATTGTTCAAACAGTGAATGAACCTCCACTTTCTTATGGTAATAAAACTTTTCCTTCACTATACTATGTAAGAAAGGAAAAAGTTAGCAATAATAGAGAAGTATTATTACAATACTTTAATAATATAGTTAGATAAATGATGCAAAATCTTAACACGCTTATATCATCCGCAATATCTTTAGGTTTTATAAAACTAGAACCTGAAATTTTTGTTGCTAACAACCTTAATCCAAAATTTGGGTTAAGACCTTATCAAATTGAGGCTTTTGCAAGGTTTAATTACTATACGTCCGAATATCCAAATAAGAAAAGTCCTATTCAGTTGCTTTTTCACATGGCTACAGGTAGTGGTAAAACATTGGTAATGGCAGGTATTATTTTAGACTTATACAAAAAGGGATATAGTAATTTTATTTTCTTTGTAAATAGTACAAGCATTATTGAGAAGACTAAAGATAATTTCTTAAACTCTTCTTCTTCAAAATATCTTTTTAATGATGTTATTTCTATTGATGGACATAATGTCAATATCGTAGAAGTAGAAAATTTTGAAGCCGTAAATAAGGAAGATATTAATATAGTTTTCACAACTGTTCAAGGTCTTCACACAAAGCTTAATACACCTCGCGAAAACTCAATTACTTATGAGGATTTTGAGGATAAAAAAGTAGTGCTTATTTCAGATGAGGCACACCATATTAACGCAGATACCAAAAAAGGTAAATTATCAAAAGACGAAACCGAAGATATCATTAGTTGGGAAAGTACAGTTAATAAAATATTCAAAACCAATTCAGATAATTATTTATTAGAGTTTACAGCTACTACCGATTTAGACAATGCTAATATCAAAGAGAAGTATGAAGATAAGCTGATATTTGATTATCCTCTTAAGCAATTCCGTATAGATAAATACTCAAAGGAAGTTCAATTATTACAAGCAGATTTAGAACCTTTTGAAAGAGCTTTACAAGCGGTTATTTTAAGCCAACACAGAAGGAAAATATTCGAAGATTTTAAGAAATCAATAAAGCCTGTGATATTACTAAAATCTAAAACGATAAGTGAAAGTACTTCTTTCTTCCAGGAATTTGTTAATCGTATAAAATCTTTAAAAGAATCAGATATAGAGTTTATTAAAAATAAAAACGAAAAAGGTATTTTCAAAAAAATATTTCAATATTTCGATGAAAAAAAAATCACCTTAGAAAATCTAATTATTGAGATTAAAGAAGAATTTAGCGTAGACAAATGTATTTCTGTTAATAGTAAAAATGATAGTGATGAAAAGCAGCTTATTATTAATAGTTTAGAAGATAAAACTAATGAATATCGTGTTGTTTTTGCTGTAGATAAGTTAAACGAAGGATGGGACGTACTTAATTTGTTTGACATAGTTCGTCTTTACAATACAAGAGATAGCGATCATAAAGCAGGAAAAATAGGTAAAACTACAATGTCCGAAGCTCAATTAATTGGTCGTGGTGCCAGATATTGCCCTTTCCAATTAGATGACACTCAACCGTTATTTCAACGTAAATATGATGATAACATAAATCATCCTTTACGTGTATGTGAAGAATTATATTATCATTCTGCACATAATCCAAAATATATCTCAGAAATCAATAAAGCTTTAGAAGAAATAGGCTTAAAAGCACCAAAAATGGTGCAGAGAGAACTGAAACTTAAAGAGCGTTTTAAAGAGACAGATTTCTATAAATCAGGACTTATTTATATTAATGATAGAGTACCTTATGATAGATCAGACGTTTTGGAACTTCCAAAAGAGTTACGAACTAAAATTTTCAGAATTAAGTTCAGTACTGGTTATATTTCTACATCAAGAATATTTGAAACGGAGAATTCTCAAAATAATATAAGATCCACCAAAATATATACTATTGATAGTTTTGGAGAGCCGGTTATTAAAAAAGCTATCAACCGATTACCTTTCTATAGATTTAATAATCTACAAAGATATTTTCCGAAATTGCAATCAATAACAGAATTTATAAATTCTTCGAGCTTTTTAAAAGATATTAAAATTGAAATTGACGGTGGACAGGACCTTGTTGATAATCCACATAAAGAAGTACAACTAAAATCTATTATTTCAATTTTACAAGAAATTTCAGAATATATTTCTAACGGATTTATTGAGTTTAAAGGGAGTACCGAATTTAAGTCTAAGAATATTTCATATGTTTTTGAAGATAAAACGCTTAACTATAGTGTTAATGAATCAGGAGATAGCGAATACGGTAAACCTCAAACAAACTCTTCTGAAACAAACATTTATATAGACCTTTCACAAGAAGATTGGTATGCTTATAATGATAATTTTGGTACATCAGAAGAAAAATATTTAGTAAAGTTTATCCGTCAGGCATACCAAGCTCTAAAAAATAAATACAATGACATTTACTTATTAAGAAACGAAAATCATTTCAAATTGTACAATTTCGAAGATGGTAAAGCTTTCGAACCCGATTTTGTATTGTTTATGAAAGAATCTGAACAAACCAAACCAATAGTGTTTCAAGCGTTTATTGAGCCAAAGGGTGATAATTTACTTTTAACAGACCAGTGGAAACAAGATTTTCTAATGCAGATTGAACAAAAGGCTAAAATCCTTGAAATATATTCCAACAAAGAATATCGCTTAATTGGTTTACCATTCTATAACGAAGATAATTTAAAACACAATTTCGATACAGTATTTTGGGATAAATTTTAAATAAAATCTCTGTTCATTACTGTAAACACAAATTATTAATATGAAAGAAAAGCAAATTCTTTTTGATAAATTATATGAAGAAAGAAACTCAGATATAAAAGTATTATCAAACCAGATTATAAGGGGATTTGGATTTCTGCAATATAAAAATATCCAGGAGAAGCACATTTTATAAATGAATTGTTACAAAATACTGATGATTGTAATGCAAACTAAGGTAACATTTGAAATCACAGAAAATTGATATTAAATTTGATTTAGACAGATAAAAGATGCATTACAAACTAACGGAAGAAATTATAAGTCTAAGTGATTCTAACGATTGGGATTTTGCAAAATTGGAATGGAGTTTTGAATTTGCATATTATGCAGAAGAACTTCAAAAATGTCTTTGTGGTCACTATCCTATTAAAAATATTTGCGTTATTAAAAATCGTAAAAATTCTTCCGTTACAGAAGTAGGTAATTGTTGCATAAATAAATTTTTAGGAATAGATGATGGTAATAAAATCTTTTCTTCAATAAAAAAATTGAAAGACGATATTAAAGCCAGTATGAACGCCGAAGTTATAGAATACATATACGGAAAGAAAGGAATTTCAGATTTTGACTATAAATTTTATAAGTCTATCTATCGGAGGAGGATAATGTCTGCCAAACAATGGGATATAAAAAAGAGAATAAATCAACAGTTCCTGAATTTTACCAGTTACGAGACAAATTCTCATTTTAATAAAATCAATCTTGTACTCAAATGGGCTCAAAACAATACTTCATTTGACCCAGATTTTGTTCAATCACTTAAAGCATCCTGTCAAAGAAAAGGAAGATTGACTGAGAAGCAGTTAGAATCTTTGAATAAAATAATTAGCGCTTTCAAAATTAAATAATTTGTTATATTGTTCTATGTTTAATTTCCTTGCATAACCAGACACCATATTTTTTCCATTGTTCATAAAAAACAATCCACTCAGAAATCCAAGGAATCATTTCGTACAAATCTATTTTTTTTAAGATAGGCTGATCTATAAATGGATGATAAAGGCACAAGGATAAATCTGAATACAAATGAATATCATCATTGTATTTAATAGGTTTATTATTTACGAATATTCTCTCGTATCTAATTGAATTAAAAGGAGAAAAAGAGAATACAATGGAATAATTCTTATTTCCAACTGTCAAAAATCCCTTACCTACTAGTGATTTGGTTTTCGTATCAATATGTAAGTGTACCCAATCAAAGTATTTTTCCACTAATGCTTTCTGAACGAGAAGAAAGGAATACCAATTCTTTTGATTATCCTTTCTAATATTACCCTCCAAAATTGTGATGAGATCCATTTTTAATTCCTTCATTAACATTAATATTTCCTCTTGAGTTGGTAAATGCAGAACCGCTAACAATTAACCCACTTGCTTTTGAAAGTGCATCATTTGAAGACTTAGAAAATGCTACTACTTGTGCATTAAGAGCCTTTTTATAAATTCCTTCTCCAAATAATTGTATGTAGTCCTCCTTACTAGTTTCAAAGGAAAATTTTAGGTTTTGCCACTTGGTGTGAAAATCAGAAATAAAGCTATTGAATGCTTTGTAATGTTCGTCAGTCCAAGAATCAGTAAAATCTTCTTCAATGTTTACAGGATTAAAAACTTTGAATCTACGCCCTCCAATGACAGCATCATTATAATTTCCTTTTATTCGACCAACAACATTATCGATTGTTTCGAAAATTGAACTTTCAGATTGATATAATTGCGCCAAAAGTGTAGTAATGACTATACTTGACACTCTGTACTGTTTTCCTTCAAAATAAATATCCCTATATCTTTTCAATAATTGAACAGCTCTTTGCAACGGTGTTTTTAGATATATCTCTTGTGGTAATTGCTCAGTTTCTACTTGAGCTTTCATCAATGCTTCAAAATTCATTTTCAGCATAGGTTCTTTCACTGAGTTGGCTGAGATTAAAAACCAACTAGAAAACTCTTTAGGATTACCCGTTGACCAATTTTTTAATGCTTTTTCTGGAATCTTTATGATGTTTTTCTCAAAAGAATTTGGCATACAAGCTGGTAAAATATCCATATGGAAATCGCTTTTATAATTAAGTCTAACACATCTTTTCTTTTTTTCCATAATAGATTTGTAGTAGCCGTCTTTTTCCAATGCTTTAACTAATGCATTGTATATCTCTTCAGGACTATGATTATAATACGGGTCGTATATATGAAGAACAACATCCAGATCAAAATCTTCATCATTAATCGGTTTGACAGTCGTGCCTATACGCTTTGATCCTTGTGCATATATTTCAATCACCAAGTGATCAAAAAAATCATTGTCTTTCCTCAGAACTTCAGCAACTGCATTATAGGCAGTCTCCATCCTATCCAATCTTGTTTTATCTAGTTGCAGCTCTTGTGCAATTCTTGCTAACAGTTCTTCACGCTGAAGAACATAATCTTTAAAAATGTCAATCATATTAAAATTCTTTGTTAATTAATAATTTAGTGTGTCTTCCAATTCTGGCAATTTGTCTTTTATTTTCGACTAACCTCAGTTGTTCAATGTCATCACAACTAACTATTGCAAAACCATCAGAAAGATGGTTTTTCTGTTGTGCCAATTCTATCAAAGCTCGTTTTTGCTCTTCATTTGGAATCAATTCAAAAACATCAAAAATTAAAATTTCGTAACAGCTAAAAAAGTCGCTCCACAAAAGATTTTTTGAAAATCTTCGTATTTGTTTATATTGGATATGATGAAAAATGGAAGTATCAAGAATACCTGTATCAATAAGCTCCTTTCTAAATTCTCGTTCTGGGTTTAATTCTCTTTCATTTCCAGATTCGAACCAATCTAAGACATCTATACAGTGTTTACCCTGCACCATAAATCTTAAATCAGAGGAACTCTTTTCATCAACATCTAGCCCATTTTTAGAATTGTCAGGTTTATAGCCCCATTTATTGAACAAACTATCATCTCCAAAGCGTTTGTAAGCTCCGCCTACAGGTTGAAGCTGATTTTCTATCCTTCTATTTAGGACTAATAAATACTGGTTCGTATCAGGAATTTTAATTTTATATAAACCACTGATAGAAAACCGAATATCCATATTTTTATACTTCAAATGCTTAGTTTTAAAGTATAATTGCAAGTAATTCCTATTTTCCCAGATTATAGTTGCTCCTTTGGATAAAAGAGGTTTTACCGCAGCTATTAATGTTGGTATTATTCCTGCCATATATTTTTTTTAATTGGTTAAACTACAAGCATCTTTATTATCAGATGCTTGTAATTGATTCAAAGGGATTATTTTTCTTTTCTAATTCCTTTGAAAGGGGTGTTGCTAGATGTCTTAACATCCATAAACCTACCCGTATTAGCATCACGTTTTACCCAAGAATCGATTTTGGGATTGTAGGTTTGTGAACGGTCTCTAACCGCCCCGTTTCTGTGACCATCGCCATTTGGTGGATTTGTTGCCATTGTTGAAACAATTTAATTAATTCCTCTAATCTTTATCGGTGTAAAGGATTTACCTCCAGACACAAACTGTATCTAAAGTATAAAGTCAAAAGCGTGACATTGTAATTTATTTTTGTAATTTGTCACGGATTTTTATTTAACACTTAAGTAAATGACAATAGACGAAATTGAAGACACATTATTAGTCATTTCTGAAAAACTGAATGATGAACAACCTGCTATAAATGCTTTTACGAAGCTGTATAAGAGCTATAGTAAATTTTTATGTTCGGTTATTTCGAGGGGATTAAAAAACAGTGGTATTTATGACGAACAAATTTTGAACACGGTTATCAATAATACATTTTATAAAATTTATGATAATCCCCTAATTTTTTCGTTTCCTGAGAATGCAACAGGTGATAGGTTTTTCAAAGCTTGGCTTGCAACTGTTGCTAAGAATGAGTTAAAAAGATTACTGGAGGAATATTATGGTAAATCTATTTATCTTGAAAACGTAAAGGAGGAAACAATCATAGAAAGTGAAGAGATTTCGGACGACATTTTTAAAAGCGTGAATCTGAAAACAATGGATGAAGCATTAAATTTGCTATCTGAAAGGGATAGACATATACTTTTAACATTATATATGTATTATGATGAAGGAAAGAAAACGCCATCTGACGTTTTAAAAACTTTATCTGAAATGTATAATACTACAAATGTTAATATTAGAAAGATCAAGGAAAGAAGTGAGAAGAAAATAAAAGATTATTTCACAAAAAACACTCAGTTAAAACCTTTAAAAAATGACTAGCAAAAAAAGAATAATTGATATATTTCAATCTAAGGGTTTGCTTTTTCCAGAAACAGAAAAAGAAATTGAGCAATTTGAACTACTCAATCCAATAGATGACGAATGTCCTTCTGATTGGGACACACCAGAAGAAATCATTAAAAGAGGTATTCAAAAATTGAATAATATCAATTTAGAACATACTGAAGATTTAGATTCTGAAGCTGAAAAACTAAAAATGGTTGCAAGAAAAGGAAGTGTTCTTCCTCAACATATTATTGATCGTATGAAAGGAAATCATAAAAAAGATGATAAATAATACTCCGTTAAATGACATTAAAGAACTTGCCGAATATATAGCGTTACAATATACTGAAGTAATAACTCCGATTAATATAATTGCCGAAAATGAAAGACTAATATTAATCTATGATAAATATGAAAAAGGAACATTTGATGGAATGACCGTATATTCAAACAAAAAATTTTATATTCATTTAAATACTGATTGTGGAAATTTTAAAGACAAAGCTAGAGGGCGATTTACATTAGCTCACGAACTTGGTCATTATTTTATTGATGCACACCGAGTAGGATTAATAAAGGGGATATTAGTGCCCCATCCATCAATTACTAACAAGAAACAGTTTGATTCCATTGAAAGAGAAGCTGATTACTTTGCATCTTGTATTCTTATGCCGGAATCTAGATTTAAAAATGATATTTTAAGAAAAAAATTTAGTTTTAATGTGATTAAAGATTTAGCCGATAAATATATCGTTAGTCTAACAGCTTGCGCAATTAGGTTTGCACAGATTGGCAATCATCCTATTATGATTATTTATGCTGAAGATGAGATTATTAAATGGAAAATTGTAAGTGATGATTTTCCTTTTAAATGGTTATTAAATGATAGAAAAGTACCTGAAAATACCGTTATGGGTGAGTATTTTTCAAAATCCAATGTACGAGATATTTATAAAACAGAAAAAGTGTGGGCGATGGATTGGTTTAACGATATAAAAGATTATGATATAAACAGGTCTTTTTATGAACATTGTATTCCACATAAAAATAAAGCTTTAAGTATAGTTTGGGAAGATTAGAATTTGTAAAAAACTAGGATATAGAAATAGTAATATATGTACTACAATTTCAATAAATTTCCGCAACCTTTTTTCAAAAACATAGAAAAGCCCTACCCGGCAATGTTTTAGAAATGGGGTTGCTCCAAACTCTTCAAAAATGCGTTTCCGACCACAAGGAGGAATTGCATTTTTGCCGCCCAACTTTCCCCAGCCTTACTGTTTTTAAAACCCAAACAAAGCAACCTGCAAAGTCAATCGACCTTGCAGGTTAAAAAAAAACATATTCATAGTTGTTTACTTGCTTCCTCTTGATTCTCGAAACATCGTAACACTTCCTATTTCTTCTTCTGATTCTTAAATGAAAACACAATCTCCCCTATTGACTTATCAAATCGAATATAACCCTGATAGGTCTTGCCTTTTCTGCTCTCCAACCCCTTGATATAAGCAATCTCTCCTGCCTTCAACTTATCCATCTGCCATTGACGAAGCTTAATCCCTCTGAAATGTGAAGGAACTTCCCTTTCAGAATGATTCACTTCGCTAAAACCAGAACTTCTCAACTTATTCTCAAACAAAAACTCCACCCATTGTCTATCCGCATTGAACTGCACCGTTGCAGAAAAGAGTGTTCCTTTCTTCGACAACATATTTTCAATAAACAAAGGTTTCCCATCACGAAGCACCTGCTTCTGTTCCAAATCCAATCTCACCCCGCAAAGAAGATCGGGAATCCTTACAAATTCCATTCTCAAAGAGATCAGCTCATTGGTCAGCCTGTCCAAACTTATCAATGACGGAATTATCTCTCCTGTAACCGCATCAATAAGATCCACCACTCTGCCCATATTCCCAGAATTTAAAAGATTGACCCTATCCTCTTTTGTAAACTTGTGACCATTGAACTTCTTTCTAAAATCCACTTTCTTAAGAACAAGATGCACCTTAACAATCAATTCTCCATCATCATCGATCCGCAACTGTAGGCGTGCATCAATCTGACTTACCGCTTCCCCATCATTAACAAGTATCGGAATCAACATCGGTGTCTTATACCCTTTCAACAGAGCATCCAACGAACCTGTTTCTTCCAACTTTTCCCTATCAAGACCTAATTCAACCATCCTGTCCCACGGAACATCATCGATCTGATAGCGGTATTGAGAACTTCTATTACTATTAACTGACCCGTTATTAAAACCCTTCTTCAAAACAGAAGGCTTCTTTTCATTGGTTTTCTTATTTCTGATCGCATTGACCACTTCAATAGAAACTTCGACCGCTTTCAGATCCTGTCTTTCAAAATCTGATAAACAATTAATATATTCCTGTAAATTGACAGCTGTATCGTGCGCCTCAAATTCCCTCACTTTAAAAAATGAATATTCAGAGGGATCTTTGAGCTGATGGTAAAAATCTGAATAGAAGTCCGTAAAAGAATCCTCCGCCGAATCGATCCTCATGACGGAATGAATATTGGTATGGTTCGGCTGAACGTCTATAAGATTTCCGTTGTGTTCAATACCCTGTACAATTCCGATAGAATTGTTACTGTAACGAAGTACCAATAAAGTACTCACCTCTGAAATTGCTGTATGATTTCCTATTTTGTTCATGATCTTGATTTTAGATATTATTTGATCCTATTATTTTTTGATTGCTTATTATTTTACTATTCAGATCATCCCATCATCCGCAAATGAGAAATGAGAATCCGAAGTCAGGATCACATGATCCAGCAAATTCATACTTAAAATCTTTGCAGCCTCTTTGATCTGTGCCGTCATCTTAATATCACAACCAGAAGGTTTCAAATTTCCCGAAGGATGGTTATGAGAAACAATGATCCCCGAAGCATTGCAAAGAAGTGCCGCCTGCATAACTATGCGCACATCTACCAATGTCGAAGAAATGCCGCATTCTGATATTTTCTTAATTCCCAAAACTTTATTAGCCTGATTCAGATACAATGCAAAGAAAGATTCCCTGTAGTCCATTTGTTCCGCATCAAAATGTTCCCTGAAAACATCCACTGCATCTACCGATGACGATATAGACCTTTCACAATTCCCCTTTCTTGAATAGCTCAATTTAATTTCGTCCACAATGTTGAATTTCATAATTTCCTGCTCCGAGTACGGCGGAGACCTGTTTTTCCCGCACTTACATTTAAAAAACCTGTAGATTCTGTAAATTGCAGATTGAAGGAAACTTTGACTTTTTCTATCTTTTACCTGATTGTTTCATTTGATGAAATGCTTATGATGACATCTTCTAAAATGATTTTCACTATCATCATATGAGATGATTTATACCAAAAGAATAATAAGGATCAAAATTTCAATGAACTGCATTTGCATCTTGTGAGGTTTCTGACTTTTTCTATGCGGATCACCATTCAGGCAGGCACAAGGAAAACTGTAATCAATTCCTTGAAAACAATAAGAAAGAACATTGATAAAGCTTGAAATATTTTTGCGGAGGGTTTGTAATCTCTGATTACGGATACCCAAAAAGATTTTTTTCCGCAGAGACAACGGAATATATTTGCTATAGAAAATCGGATGACCTCATGAACAATGTTGTATCTGGAAATTTGATTATAAAATATTCAGATAATAAATTTTACAAAAGATTTCCCAGTCATTAGACATGAAAATTCATTGCCATTTGTTTTTGATGAATGCTACGAGACCACATTTTTCTTTTGGAAAAGAAGAAACAACATTATATCATTCAAGAATTACATTACGGATCATAAAGGGAACAAGAACATGCAGCTTCTTGAAGATTGCATGGTTTGTAAACTTAACACAAAAGACTTGGAAGCCTATTTTCTAAAAAATTGTAAAGGTTTGGATCTTATTCAAAGTTTTTTAATCAAATATAAAAAGTAAAATAAGAGGAAAATGATTAGATTTAAGGTTATTTATAAAACGCTTTTATTGAAAGTTATAATGAGAAAAATTGGATTAAAGGATACAAATCTAAAGCTGATAGGTAGATTTTATGATCTACGTATTCTAGCTTCGTTCGTAATAGTATATATGGTGGTGTACTTCTTCCCCTTCAAATTTGTTCCGGATTATTTTCATATCGCAGAAATCGAAAACTTCAGAACTTTTATCTGGAGTTTATTTTCGGTAACACTGGGATTTTCAGGCCTTATACTCACCCTGCTTCTTTTAAGTTTTAACCTGCATCTTAAAAGCACCAAGCGTCACACTCTTGAGTTTATTTTCGAGAACGTTTATTTAAAGGTGCTTTTTTCAAGCTTTCTGGCAATTGTGCTTCTTCAGCTTATCTCATTTTGTGCTGTTCATCAAAACAATCGCAATGAAGTTGTTGCAGTGATGTACCTGCTCTTTTTACTTACCGCCTCTTATATTATCATTCAGCTCCCACTGGCTATTATAGGGCTTAAGTATTCCACATCCATCCAAAAGCTTGATAAAGTAGCCAAGCAAATAGATCAAAAAGATGTAACTGCATTACTAAACAGGAGGGGCATTACCGATGATATACCAATCGAGAAACTTGAAAGTAATAAGCTCATTGTATTGAAAGACATTGGTGTTAATGCGATTAAAGACAATGACTGGATATTACCCCAAAAAATCCTGGGCAATATCTTCGGATTGATCAGTTCCAGCCTCGAAGAGGAATGTCCGATAGTGGATCTGGAAGATAGCATATTAGTCAATTTGTGGATGTACAGGCACTTTCAACGCACTGCACTTAAAAATTCAGACGACATTACCATGAATGTGATTATGGGTCGTATCTTTTTAATATATAAATTTCTGATTTCCAAAAAAGTCTATAATATTTATTTGTTCGGTCAGCTTGACAATTTTGTAAAGGATGCAATGATCAGCATTATTCAATCCAGGGATTTTAGTGAGATAAGAACATATTTCACACGGGAATATACAGAAATGATGGCCGATAGTATCCGTTCTTTGAATTTTGACGATGATGCTTTGCCAACGAGCACATATATTTTTCAAAATGTAGACAAGGAGGTAAATTATCCGTCCTCTTCAGATTACTACCAGTTCTGGCATTACCTTTTAAACACACAATTTGATACACTGAAAGAAGTGCTGGAATTTGCAATGGTGCAAAAGGATAACAGAACATTTGCAAATTATCATTGGCAGATTAGGAGCCTACTTAATAAAGTCGCATCGGCTAATGAATTAACAGAATCTCAGAAGAGGGAATACATTAATGACATCCTGTATAGAATCAGAAGACTAGAATCCACGGCATTGGAACTCAAATTAATTGATGAAATTGAAGTGATAAGCCATTTAGAAATTGAAAAATGGGCCATTAATGGATGGTATGAACTGTTTCGCTCGGGAATGTATGCCCAGGCATCGACTATACGGTATCTTATTAAATCAGGATTACCCTACAATCATTCTCTTGGTGAATTCTTTCAGCTTGGTCGTAGGATTACCGCGGATACAGGCACTATCAAAACTGCTATCAGATCCGAAATTTTAGAATATATTATTGAAACAGGACTGAAAATTTATAACAATGCTGGAGAATCAAAACGATTGAAGTATGACATCCAGTACCAGTTGAATTGGTTATTCAAAAATTTTCTTTTGGTCGATGAAAAATCTCTGGAAATTGTTGAAAAATATAAAGAAAAGATAGAAGATGCAACTGCCGGATTTGATTATTATCAGGTACCTGAATCTTAGTTAAATGAGAAAAGCTACGGTAAATTTTGCAAATATTGCAGCCATAATTAAACAGAACAATATATGAGCGGTGTAATGGAACAAGCTGAGCGCTTCTGGGCTTTAGGCCTAAATTCGGTACCGGATAAACAAGTATGCAACAAGCACATCAATGAATATGCAATCAGAAATTTCATCCGGCGGACGGCTGAAGACGGGACATGTGATTATTGCGGAAGAGAAACGAAAGTTATAGAACTCGAAGACGTGATGATATTCATTATGGAAACTGTATATAACTTTTATTCTGACCCAGCGGAATTCATGTCCTACAATGGGAGGGAAGGAGGATATCTGGGAAAACTTTATGATGCGAATGAAATTTTGCAGGAACACTTCAACCTCGATATCCCAGAGCTGACACTCTTTAATGATGTCTTTGGTTCTATTGACCTTGGAAAAGAATGGGGAGATGAATTTGATTACCGTGATAGCCCGGCAGATACTTTAAAATTTAGCTGGGATTACTTTAAGGATGTTGTACAACATCGGTCACGATATTATTTCGGTATGGCAAAAGACTTGAACTCTATCGACTATAAGCTTATGCCTGAGGAAATTCTTTCTGAAATAGGAAAGAATATTAAAAAATACCACCTTATAAGAACACTACCGGTTAATACTTTATTTTATCGCTGTAGACAGCATAAAAGAGCAGATCTGTCCGTCAATTCTGCTGAAGGAATGACATCGCCACCTGAGCTATTTGCTATTCAGCCAAACAGGATGAGCCCGGCGGGAATTTCTATGTTTTACGGTGCATTCGAGGAAGAAACTGCAATTGCAGAAACTGTGCAATTTGAAAACAAGCAAAACAAGTTCTACACAACTGTTATTTTTAATACGAAGCGGGAACTAACCGTTATAGATCTTTCAGCATTGCCGAAAGTTCCAAGTCCCTTTGACATCAGGAAACGTAAACATTATTATCCTCTTATCTTTCTTAACAATTTTGTTAGGGACCTTGCAAAACCTCTACAAGACAAAAATCTGGTGCATATTGATTATGTTCCAACCCAAGTTATTACCGAATATTTTCGCTTTCCTTTTTCTGATAGATTGCCTGAAGGACAGAGGATAGACGGTATTATCTATCCCTCTTCAAGGAACGGGAAGAATGCCTGCGTTCTTTTCTTTGATAATGAAGAAAGTTTGGAAGTGCTTGATTTTGATTTATCATCCATTACTAAGAAAAAGATCTAAACTTGATATAATGTAATACTGAAATTTCGTTGTGCCTTTTTCCTGTTGAAAAGTGTTAAAAAGTCAAATCCGTCTGATATTTCGGTGCATTAATGGTATTAAACTTGAAAAGCTTAAAAGCTAACCAGTTAGTTATTTTCATTCAAAAACCCCTTGCGTGACAATTGGGATGTATCGGGAATATTTTAAGTAGATTCCGTAGAATTTATTTGGTATTTTTGTTATAATAATGCAGTAAGTTGATATGCATTATTATAAAAAACTATAACTATGAAATATTTTACCTTCGATCCATTTGGTAATGAATCTTTAACTGTAACATTCAGGTGTGATAAGTGTGGCACCGAAGTTATAAGTGATGAAATCGTTATTCCATCGCCAAACTACGCTGCTGAATCTGCAACTGATAGCCAAACTCAAGAAGAGGGCTACGCCATTTGTGACAATTGTCACAAGCAATTTGATGTTGATATTTTTTCCACCTACGCTGGTGGCGATGGGAGTATTAGTGAACTAAATGAAGATCATGTTGTTGAAGTTACCGAATATGCACAGCCTTATTACGAAGAACAGTACGAAGCAATCTCTAGTAATACCCTTTTCTTGCAAACGTTCAAGAATGAAATTGTCGGTCTGCAAGAACTTAATGAACTTAAAATTGATAATCTTTCTGCCCATAGAACTTTAAAAAGGCAAATATTTGTTGGAGTCATTGCATCTATGGAAACATACCTATCAGATGCTTTTATTAACACCACTCTGAAGTCAAAAGAATGTACGAAAAAATTCGTCAGCACATTTCGTGAATTTAAAGATAGATCCTTCTCACTGAATGAGCTTTACGACTATCACGAAAAAATTGAGACTATATGCAAGCAGGCTATGCTTGATGTAATTTATCATAATCTACCAAAGATTAAAGGTATGTATAAAGACACGTTAGGGATTGATATTGGAAATATTGGAACCCCATATAAAGCGGTCCTCATCCGGCATGACCTAGTTCATAGAAATGGAAAAACAAAAGATGGTAATGAAGTTATCATCGATAAAATAATTATTGACAATTTAATTAACGACATCAGAACCTTCATTGAACAAGTTGATGAAAAAATTGACGCTTTAAATGACGGTTTACCTTTTTAATATGTAACATCTTATTAATATTTCTTGTTTTCAAAAAGGTAAAATCTCTCCATATACCAAAACTAATAATGATTCAACATAAACTAAAACTTTCAACAGATTTTGAAAATATACTGAGAGATTGTGAGGAAGTTTGGATAGCAGCTGCAATGATTTCAGATACTGGGTTTGAGTTCATTCAACAGCATATTAATCCATCTGCAAAACAAAATTATTTAGTGGGAATTGGATTACCTACCTCACCTAAGGTGCTACAATCGCTAAAAGATTTAGATGAGAATGGTTATTTTGAAAGCAGAATTTATCATAAGCCAGATCGGTTATTTCATCCGAAAGTATATTTGTTTAAAAGTAATGGGAAAATTACTGCCTATGTTGGATCAGGTAATTGCACCTACGGAGGCTTTGATAAAAATGTAGAGGTTAGTATTAAGACGGACGACAATAATGTTTGCGAAAATCTAGTACAGTGGTTTAAAACCTCGTTTAAGTTCTCCATATTAATAACTGATGATTTTCTAGAAAATTACAGAATGATTTACAAGAATCGCATCGTAAGAATGAAAGACGAAAAAAAAGAATTACAGATTTTATTCCCTGAAAACTATGGTTCTAATCTTGATCAAATGGACTTCATTAATCAATATTTTAAAAGAGAGCATTATGCAGCTTTTGAAGGCACAAAGCCTTGGAATACTTCTATTGCAGTAAATAAAGAAAGAGAAAAAGTAAGAAGCTTACTCTATAAACTTAACGATAAGTTAATTCCAATTTTCAGAAGCAAAAATTGGGATTTAAGTCAGCATTATCATTTTGATGATATTGTTTCAAATGCTGTTCATGGTCTTAGGACATCTCCAGAGCTAAGAGCACTCTGGCTTCATTATGGTCGTGATAAAAAAGAAATTAAGAACTATGGTGATGATCAAACACCATTAGACTATATACGCTTGCAGGTCATCGTACATAAAGATAGTGTCGGTATTTGGAACAGGGTTGGAAAAAACAACGGTAGCAAGATTGACCGAAAAAATCTTAAAGACAACCTACTTAAAGATCCAGACTACCGTAAAAAATTGTTTGAAATTTTTATGACATTAGATGATGATTATTACATATCATTAAATGATGAAGTATTATATATATCCGACATCTTTGATGAAGCACAGCTTACAGCCTTTCTTTTGCAAGATGACTATAAACACTACTTTACTATAGGAATAGATTTTTCACCAGATGACACTAGGTTATCCAAAGAAAACATAATTTCTACAATCATTCAAAATTTTGAATTATTGTTGCCAACCTATGAAATGATTAAACACGAAATGCCAGTTTAGTACTGCTAAAAATTAGTTAAGCAGCAGTATTTCATTAAGGTATTCTATTCAATATTAATCTATACTTATCCCTATTTTTTAAAAAGTGATTTTTAATCTTAAGAATGGTAAGTTGCGAGGTCTTTGGATTAGAGCAACAAGCTGCTAACTTCTGATGGTAAACATCTGATGTGCAAATGACCATACGGTCATAGTCGTAAAATTCTAATCCATATGAAGATATTCCGATAAAATCAGGAAGCTGCAGAGTTATCAGTCTCTTGATCTGATTTTCGCTTGACCACCAGGCAAACTGATCCATTCGTACATCAATGAGATAATCATCAAAAGATTTCCCTTCTTCCTTTCCTACCCCGCTATTTGCCTTCAGGGTTGAAAATTTAATATCTACCTTCTCTTCTTCCGGTAATGGTTCTGTAATTGAAACGTGAATTAAGCCAACCAGCGGAAAACCATCTTCTGCTAAACCCAATACCTGCGTGACGCCTAATGAATTTGCATTTCTACCAGGATTCTTTCTCGTAGGACGAACAATCTTGATCTCGTAAACTGAAGTTCTTTCAAAATAGATTTTTGTTTTAGTGAAAGGAATTATAATCACATCAATATCCCCCGGCTTCCTATTTTTTTCCAATTTAAGCTCATCCCTAAGAATTGTTTTCGTTACATAGAAACCTTCATAATCAAAATAAGCCTTCTGATCAGGATAAAAAATCCCACTTAAAAAAGACCTTAAATTAGATTTCTCACGATTATTATTCCAGTTTAAAAGGAGATCAATGACCTCATTTTCAGTTAAAGCATTATAGATTCTTTTAACGTTAAATAATGGATTGTCATTGTTTTTCATGTTTTGAGTGTTTGAAGCATTATTTCTATTTAAATTTAATTAATTTCTTGAAATATTCTTTTGCATTAATTACAGATATGGCAGTTAGGTGGTTACTTTTATTTGTAAATTAGTAGTAATTCAGAAATCATTTTAAACGAAGCTATGGCATTAATTGATACTTACAGAAATTCAAAGATTAGCAAGCAAAACGAGCGTGCTAAACTCATCTCCGATAAATCTTATGCCTTGTTTTCTTATTCTTAGTCAGATTTGATGTAAACCAAATTTATTAGTTGAAAAGTAATTAACTTTTATGTTTACGGAAAACCGTAAAATGCATCGAAACTTTACATGTATATTTGAAAACATGCACTAATCAAATGTATTTTACACATTTTGATGCAATTACACTTAACATATCAATTTATTTGAATAGATATGTTTATTTTAGTGATACAAAAAACTAACAATTACATGAAAATAAGCGCTTTTAAAATTAAGGGATTTCGATCGTTTGGCTCCTCAAACGTGATCATTCCTATTAACGAACATTTAATTGGTTTTGTAGGTCTTAATAGTTCAGGCAAAACAACTACACTTGAAGCATTGAGAAAACTATTTGGTCAATCTTTAGCTGATCGAGAACTCACAAGAAAAGATTTTCATGTAGGCAAAGACGAAAAGGTTGACGAAATAACTGAAAGAGAACTTTCTATCGAAGCAAGAATAGATTTTTCCGATGATGAAAAAGATTCTATCGCTCATTTCTTCAGTAATATGGTTGTGGACGATGAAGGTGAAAATCCTTACATAAGGATCCGATTAGAGGCAAGTTGGACAAAATCTGATCTTATACCTGATGGGGAAATTGAAACCAAGACCTATTTCATAAAAGTTCCGGAGGGTGAAAAGGAATCAGATGAGAATAAACCCATCTATCCAAGTCATTTTAAAAGTCTGATACAAATTATGTATGTTCCCGCAATCAGAAGACCGGCGGAACAACTAAAGTTTGCTTCAGGTAGCATTTTATTTAGAGTCTTAAAAAAGATCAAATGGGATGATGCCTTCAAGGCGAAATTTGATGAGAAAATAGAGGAAATAAATACTGAATTTAAAGGGTTACCGGAATTCAATACCGTTCAAACTTCAATCACAGGATTTTGGCAACAGTTTCACAAAGACAATCGCTATAAGGATGCTACCCTTTCATTTGGCGGAAGTGATTTCGATTCAATCCTAAAAAAATTAGAAATATCTTTTAGTCCAACGGGTGTTCACCAGCCTTATAAAATTGATGAACTAGGCGAAGGATATAGATCTCTATTCTATTTAACTCTTGTATGTGCTTTGTTAGATATTGAGGAAAAACTGGCTGATGAAGAGGATAAAGAAAATATTGGAATTAACCGTCCGCTTTTGACAATTTTAGCTATTGAAGAACCGGAGAATCACATTGCACCCCAACTATTAGGAAGAGTGATAAAAATTCTTAAAACAATTGCAGGACAGGAAAACTCTCAGGTGTTTCTCTCTTCACATACTCCTGCAATCGTCAAAAGATTAAATCCTGAAAGCATCCTGCATTTCAGGATCACTGAAAAATATGAAACCGAGGTAAATGAAATATTGCTTCCTGAAAAAACGGATGAGGCCTACAAATATGTTAAAGAAGCAGTACACAATTATCCTGAATTATACTTTGCTAAACTTGTAGTTATTGGAGAAGGTGACAGTGAAGAAGTGATCTTCAATAGACTAATGGAAGTAATGGATGTTGATTTTGATGATAACATAATAACTTTTGCTCCATTAGGTCATCGCTTTGTAAATCATATCTGGAAATTGCTCGAGACTCTACATATACCATATATAACCCTACTCGATCTTGATCTGGAAAGAGAAGGTGGTGGCTGGGGAAGGATTAAATATGCGCTAAAGCAATTGATTAAGATTGGAATAGATAAGAAAAAACTATTAGGATCCATTTCTGACAAAGACTTAAATGCAATGCACACCTGGGATTTTTATGATTCACAAAATGCTAAATTTTTATTTGAATGGATAAAATTTTTGAAAAAATACAATATTTTTTATTCTACTCCTCTTGATTTGGACTTTTTAATGCTGACACATTATCCTGAATTTTACAAAAAAGCAATTCCTAAAAATGGTGGTCCACAAATTCCTGATCCAGAGAAAGAGGCAGAAAAATTCGAAGAGAAAGTTGAAACGGCTATTCACGGAACACTTAAATCCAGCAAAGCAACTGCAGTAACATACACCGAAGATGAGAAGAAATTGATGATTTGGTATAATTATCATTTCTTAGGCAGAGGAAAGCCTACAACTCATATTCAGGTTTTGTCATCGATGACCAATGAAGATATAAAAGATAATCTACCTGAAGTTTTCATTGAAATATTTGAAAGGATTTCTACTCTTATAAAAGCTGAAGAATAAAATGAAACCAATCAAAAACGATGAGTGGATACCTACCGATGGTCTGGAGCTTGAAGAAAATGCCTTTGATGTAGCTATTACTACTGAAAATAATTTGGTTGTTGCAGGTCCCGGAGCAGGAAAAACAGAGTTGCTAGCTCAAAAAGCATGTTTTTTATTGCAGACAAATACCTGCAAATTTCCACATAAAATATTGGCTATTAGTTTTAAGAGAGATGCTGCTTATAATTTGAAGGAAAGAGTAACACTACGATGTGGTGAAGAATTGGCAAAAAGGTTTGATTCCCTGACTTTTGATTCGTTTGCTAAACAATTGTTCGACAGATTTAATCAGGCTGTTCCAACTTACTATAAGATTAACTCGGAATATGCTGTTATATTGGATGATCGTACAATTTTAGACTATTACAAAGCAGAGGACATTACATATTTTAACAGTGTACCAACAGCCGAGATACTCAGTCTTCATCACAACACATTCCCGCATACAAAGTTAAATCATGGTGAAGATGTACGAAACAGGGTTTGGAAAACAATGATCCGGCAATCAAAATTATCATTCAAAATGATCATGCGATTAGCTGAATATATAATCAAAATAAATCCAAAAATTAGAGAGTATTTACAAACAACCTACCATTTTGTTTTTTTGGATGAATTTCAAGATACTACAGAAATTCAATATGATTTCTTTAAAAGTTGTTTTTTAGATAGTACCACTAAATTTACTGCTGTCGGCGATGATAAACAAAGGATTATGATGTGGGCTGGCGCGCAGGAATCTATATTTGAAGATTTCATTGCAGATACTACTGCGGAACGCATTCCACTTACAATGAACTTTCGATGTGCGCCAAGATTAGTAATGTTGCTGAACCATTTAACCGAAAAACTATTGCAGAAAAGTGATCTTGCAACACCTTCTAAAAAATGGCATCCTGAACAAGGTGAGTGTTCCGTCTGGGTTTTTGAAAATCCCAATTTAGAAAAACAGATACTTTTTACTGAGGTACAAAAATGGATCGATGAAGAAAAGATTAATCCTCGGAACATTTGCATTTTAGTAAAGCAACAATTAGATCAATATGCTGGCGAATTAATTAAGTATTTTAATGAAAATGGTGTAAAAGCGAGAGATGAGAATAAATTACAGGATCTTTTAATACAAGAAGTATCAGTTTACGTCATTAATGTTTTATATGTTATTTTCAAAAAAAGATCCATCGAGGAAAAGGCAAAAGCCTTTAGTTTCTTAAGTCAACTGCATACAGAATTGGAAGATCATCAATTATTAAGGTTGGAAATCTCATTTTCGAATTTTGTAAAGCAAATGAATAACAATTACAATGTAGACGAAACTAATGAAGTGGTAATCAAAAAGCTTTTTGAAGAGGTAGTAAATTTTGCGGGTAAAGATCGCATCAGGGCATCATTTTCCTCGTTAAGAAATAGTGATTTTTTAGATGATGTTTTACAAAATCTGGAAAATGAGTTTATAAAAAATTGTCAGGAATCAAATGATATTGTTTTGGCTTTAGACATGCTGGTCGGCAAAGATACCATTCCTGTTATGACCATACATAAAAGCAAAGGTTTGGAATATCACACCGTAATATTCATCGGATTAGAAGATGGGGCATTTTGGTCATTCGAACGCCAACCTGACGAAGATAAATGTGCATTCTTTGTTGCATTGTCACGAGCCAAAGAACGAGTTGTATTTACATTTAGCAAGCAGAGGACGGGACGTTTCGGCTTACAGAGACAAAGTACAAGCAAAATAAAAATTATTTTGGAAGAATTAATACGTTCAGGAATAGTGGTTATAGCAGAAAGAAATGATTAGTTCCAGATAGTTATGATACAAACTTTTCCAGTGTATGTCAATTCAAACTATAACTTCGAAAAATTAATAAAAATAAAGTTTTAATGTGGATAAAAGAAATGCCAAAAGCATTAGGAGAATCAGAATCGATCAATGTGAATTTCCTTTACAAAAAAAATAAAATATATGTGTCAGACAATCATCTGGCTGCTGCCTGGTGCTGGTTGCAAGAGATTGATGTTCTTCAAAAATATACTTTTGTTCATATTGACAGACATTATGATTTGATCGATCAACCAGAAGAAACTGAAGCGAATATTGTAGACAGAAACATAGATTTTCAAAGACTGAACTTTGAAGAATATTGTGGTTTAAAGCAGGAAATGGAAGGTCATCCTGATCTGGTAGTCAAACTATTTAGGTGGGATAATTATATCCACCATATCGATAACTTGTATCCGACATTATTTGACAAAAAATACTTTATCACAAAAAAAGCAGGTTCGAAAACTGAGTTCGTGGAGATTGAATATGATATAGAGCATTTTCTGAGAGAATTTAAACATTGGATTGAGTATCCTAAAAATGGATGTATCGTCAATCTCGATCTCGATTATTTCTTTGCCAGCGTAGGCGGACCTCAAATCCAGCTGTATTCTGATGAGGCAATTAAAAAAGTTGCAGAGGAGATCAAAAAGAGAATGACTGAGATTGATGTTTTAACAATAGCACTTAGTCCCGAATGTTGTGGCGGGTGGGAAAATTCTTTTAAAATTTTAAAGATTTTCAATGAGATTTTGGAGTTGGAACTTGATGAAATCATTGACAATAATTCTCTTTAATTGTAGACTTCTTTTTTTTAATACTTAATCAATGAATGAAACAGAGATCACTATAACAATCAATAGAAAATCAGATTTAGATCTTATCAAACAAAAAATAATCGATAGCAATATTCAATTTCCAGTTTATATTTTAGAATTTGAAAATCATTATCGTATCGCGTTTACAAGTGATTATGGAGAGTGGGAATTGGAAACCGCTATTTTGAGTTGTTTTCCTCAATATGAATTTATTGGTCATCCAGGAACGGGAAGAAAAGAAATTAGACTTGAATTATCAAGGTATGAATCCGAATTTGCAACTGATGGTTGGGGAGGAAGAAATGAAAATCCTGTTAACGAAACTAAATATCTTGTAAAAAAAACCATCAAGAATGATAACCCTGTTAGGTTCAGTCAGAAAATAACCGTTTTATTTGATGACCAAGAGTTCTTTTATCAAACTAACATCATTGATGGCATCAACAAGCGTACGGAAGAGAGAGGATTCGTACTCCTCAATAACTTTAGAGAACCTGTGGAGAAGGAAAACTCCGAAATATTGCAAGATAGAATGTATAAGTCACCGATGGAGGCTTTCGATTTTGGATTTTACAAGATACAGGACATAGCACAGGAAGATTTCAAAATTTTTAAAACCAACAAAAAGAAGAAAATTACAGAAATACAAAGAGTTCCAAGAAAAATAGTCAGAGATTTTATTAATGCATGCAATTCAGGAGATACCGAAGACCTGACAAAAAATCTTCATCCAGATTTGGACTTTGAACAAAAGAATGGATGGAAGACCATCTTTGAATGCTCTGGGATTTCAGACTTCGTAGAATATAGTCAATCAGAAGAACAGAAGCTTTGTAAACAAAATCTTAAAATAAGATCAAAATGGGATATTAAACTACCTTATTTAACGATAGGTGTCAAGAATAATCGTTTTACCGATAATGATGAAGATCACTTCAAAAACCTTTGGTACAGGAATGTTGATTTTACAGTAGTGGAAGGTAAGATTACAAAAATTGTTTTAAAAGAATAAATTTTATATACATCTACAACAATCTCAGTTAATTTCGACCAAAAACATATTTTCTATAGCTTTAATGTGTTAAGATTTATTTTAAAATTAGTTTAATATATTTATGGTAAACTAAAGACCAATGTATAATAGTGTCCAAAACCTTAAATCCCAAGCCGTCTACATCGATGGCAAAGACAGAACTGATGAGATAGAATCCTATTCTTTGGAAGGGAATAAGTGTGTGGTGATTTACAAGAGTAATGATAAGTCTTATACCTATCATCAAAGCAAGATCAGGATTGTGAAGTCTGCTGTTCAAAGTGAGAAAGCAGGAAGTATTTTCAGTTACTTGAAAGAAATTGCTCAAACGATCGGGCTTAAAACAGAAGAGGGAAATAATATACTCGCCGACAGCTACTCCAAAATATCTTTTATTCCTGAAAGCTCAATTCTGTCGAGTTATCTTAATGGAACTCAGCCTCAGAAAGATTTGGCAACCTCTCCTTTTGAAATCTTTCCTTTTGGTTTTAATCTTAGCCAAAAAGATGGAGTTAATGAAGCTTTTTCAAATCCTTTAAGTGTCATTGAAGGACCTCCGGGAACCGGAAAAACACAGACCATTCTCAACATCATTGCGAATGCGGTGATGAATAATCAAACGGTAGCAATAGTTTCAAGCAACAATTCTGCAACTAAGAATGTTTTTGAAAAGCTGGAGAAGAATGGCATTTCTTTCATAGCAGCACTTTTAGGAAACTCACAAAATAAAAAAGAATTCATTGAATCCCAGACTGATATCCCAGACTTATCAAGTTGGAGATTATCTGATGATATGACTCTTTCACTCAATGAAGCCAATAAACTACTATTCGTACAGCTTTCAGAAAAACTTGAACTTAAAAATGAATTGGCTTCTCTGAAACTGGAAATTGAAAATATAGAAAAAGAATACCACCATTTCACCAGCTCCAATCCTATATTTGCAGATGTCCGTTTTAAAAAGAATGTCAGTTCTGATCAACTGCTCTCGCTTTGGATCACTATTGAAAACTATGAGCAGTCAGGCAAAAAATTGAACTGGTGGCGTAAACTGACCTTTCCTTTTCTTTATGGGGTAAGAGATAAAAATTTTTATGAATTTTCTTATCCGGAATTAATCAGATTGGTGCAGTCAAAATATTACACCACAAAAATCTCAGAACTTAAGCTAAGAAAACGTGAGTTAGAAGCCGTGCTAAAAGATTTTTCTTTTAATGAGAAAATGAAGGAATATACGGATATTTCGATGCAGTTGTTTAAAAGCAAACTATGTGAAAGGTATAATGATAATCAACGTTCCGAATATATTGCAAGAGATATTCGTTTCAGATCAGCTGAATTTATCCTAGACTATCCCATCATCATGAGTACAACTTATTCGCTGAGAAGAAGTCTCGCTGAAAACGTAGTCTATGATTTTGTGATCATTGATGAGTCTTCGCAAGTAGATCTGGCAACGGGAGTCTTAGCTCTGTCGTGCGCCAAAAGAGCGGTGATTGTTGGAGATTTAAAGCAGCTTCCCAATGTGGTCGATGCTCAAACGGCACATAAGACAGATTCCATTTTTCAGACATATAATCTTCCTGAAGCATACCGTTATTCAAATCACAGTTTGCTATCATCGGTAACAGAACTGTTTCCCGATATTCCCAAGACGCTTTTAAAAGAACATTACCGCTGTCATCCTCAGATTATTGATTTCTGTAACCGGAAATTTTACAATAATCAGTTGATTATCTTATCTGAAGCAAAGACGGACAGAAATCCTTTGGTTGTTTATAAGACCGTAGCTGGTAATCACGCACGAGACAGAATGAATCAGCGACAGATTGATGTTATTTTGCACGAAATTATTCCTCAGCAAAGTCTTCAGGCAGTAGATTTGGGAATCGTAACTCCTTATCGTAATCAGACATCGGCTTTGCAAAATACGTTTGTAGGAACCGATATTAAAGCGGACACAGTAGATAAATTTCAGGGAAGGGAAAATGATGTAATCATTCTTTCTACGGTGGATAATGAAATATCAGATTTCACCGATCATCCCAACCGTTTGAATGTTGCTGTCTCAAGAGCAAAAGATCAGCTGATTCTGGTCGTTAACGGGAATGAAAGCGAAAAAGACAATAATATATCTGACCTGATAAAGTACATAGATTATCATAACTTCGACATTGTCAACAGTGAGCTCAACTCTATTTTCGATTATTTGTACAAAGGATATGAAGAGAAACGAAGAGCTCTGCTATCAGCCCAAGAGAAGAAATCTGTTTTCGATAGTGAGAATTTAATGTATGGATTGATTAAGGAAGTTTTGTCTCTGGGTGAATTTAACAAATACGATGTGGTGCTTCATTTTCCTTTAAGAAATCTTCTTTTGGATTTTAAGAAGCTTTCAGAGGAAGAACAGCGTTATGCCACACATCACGCCGCGCATCTTGATTTTGTAATCTACAACAAACTTGGAAAAAATCCTGTATTAGCGATAGAAGTAGACGGTTATGAGTATCATAGAGAAGAAAGCCGACAAGGTGAAAGGGATTCTATGAAAACTGTTATTTTAGAAAAATATAATATTCCTTTAATGAGATTTTCAACGACCGGAAGCGGAGAGAAGGAAAAACTGATTGCCAGATTAAATCAATTATAAGACGGAAACAAATAAATTAATTCTTTTTTTTACAATATTTGATAAAATTTCAACTGTTTTTATTTATAATTTATTGAATTAAGTTATCTAAATATCTGCAAATTATCTTCACAAAACCAAACATTATCAGTTATTAAATAAAATACAATGAAAACAAATGAAAGAATTAATGAACTAAAGGAATTAAAAAAGATAGCCAATAACTATCTTGAAAAGTACAAGGATTTAAGATTCGACAAAAATAAAAGATGGATAGGAAAAAAAAGTGAAATATCCATCGAACAGCTTAAAGAGATTATCCAAAAAATAAATCATGATCGACATCCTGATCAAGTTGAATTATATTGTAATCTAAAGTCAAAATTTGAAGATGGCAACATTAGTACACAGGAATTGTCTGAATTTTTCAATGTAACATTGATGCAAATCCAAACTGGATCTATAATATTTGATATTGCGAGATTATCCCCCGAATCAAATTTATTACTTGACATTGCATGGTTGACGGATGGGTATGTGAAAGATTACATTGATATCTATCTTAAAAGAAAAGACATTTCCATTCTTGAAAAGTTTCTTCCCTCTAAAATTACCGAGATAACTGATAGGATATTGCCTGTTCTGAAGTGTGACAAGGAATTTCGAGAAATCATTTCGGTTATTGAGGTTGCTGTAGAGTCATCAAATAATAATAGTTTCATCACAAGTAATATTCTTTTTATTACAGCATGTGAAAGCCTGGTTAGACTTTTGTCAAGAAGAATTTACCAAAATCAAAACCCAAGTTTAAATGATGATGAAATAAATGAATATATCTACAACAAATTTACTTCATTAGAAAGTTTAATAACAAAAGGCAAATGGCTTAGTGACTTCCCTATTAAGTTTTCAGAAGCATTAGTACATTATAAAGACGTCAACGATAATTCCCTTAATCAACTTCGTAAAAAACATAAGACGCATGTATCTGCACAAAAAAGAATTGAAAAAAGATTGTCAAAATTTAATAAAGACACAATCACCGAATCTGAGATTTCTGATTTGGTCGAAAATTTAAAAAATGATTCTAGTGAATTGATGACAGATGAAGATAAAGAAATCAAGATTAATTTATCTGTGATGTTGAATTTTCTTGTTAGAAAATATAAGGATGACAGAAATCAAATAATTCATGGAAATTTCAAGGACTATAATTTGAAGTGGAAGAATTACATAAATGTAGCGGCAATTGTAAAAATATTTGATGTATTTACAGAGTATGAGAAATTCTACAATTCTAAAAAAAATAATGCATAAATACTGTTTTATTCTTATTTTTGAAAATATGACTAAAAACCACTAATGAAAACTCTAATTGAAAGTATTTATGAAATTATAAAAGATTATCGCACTCATGATGGAATACAGATAACTCCAGATAAAATTTTAAAATGGAGCGAACAGTTTGGTGACGATGGTGGACTTGTTTTAAATGAGCTCAATAATATTTTACCATTTGTCTACATTTCAAGAGATACTGCAAAGGAATATATCTTTAGTCATATTGAAGTGTATTTAAAATTGTTTGGATATGATAATGTTTCTCAGTTCTTAATGGATACGGAATTTTTAAATGTTCAACCATCCTACAAAAGTCAACCCGCCATTTTAAAACTATTAGGGGAAGTTTTAGAGGAAAAATATTCTCTTTCGTACGAAGATTATATCACTTTTCCTAAGAGACATTTTATATATAGATGACATTTTAGCATCCGGAAGTACTATCGGCAGAGATGTCATCAACTTCTTAAATAAAGAAGATGACCAACAGAAAAAAAACCACGAAAAATTGGCTGCTAATGAAATCACACTAAGTGTAAGTGTTTTTTGCTTACACTCATGGGGGCGGGCTTTTCAAGAATACAGAATCACCAAGACATTTAGCGATAAAGTCAGCAGAAAAATCAATTGGTATTTGAATTATGAAATTGAGAATCATGCAAAATACTCTGATCAAAAGTTTAACGTAGCAAAGCCTGTTAAAGGAAACAATACCAAAATCAACAGCTACTTAGAGAATCTTAGTGCAGACAAGCACGAGGATTATGCCTATAGAAGAATAAATACTCCTGTCAACGAGACATTTTTCACCAACTCCGAAAACCGGATTAGATATGAAAATATAATTACTGAAAAAGGGATTGATATTATTGAAATGATTGCGGGTGAAGTCAAGCCTAATCTCAGACCGTTAGGTCTTATAAATCCGGCATATAAGATATTTGGGTTAGGAACTCACTTTTTTACATGGCGAAATATTCCAAATAATTGTCCGTTAGTATATTGGTGGCAAGTTCCAGGTCACGATTGGATACCTTTATTTCCTGTGGCTAATAGAGGATAATGAAAAAATGTTTAAATTAGCACTATGAATCCGAGCATTAGAGAATATAATACAAGAGAAATTATAACTTTTGCTAAAACTGAAAATAAATTTGGAGGCCTTTCTAATATGGCTCCCGGCTATTCTCTGTTCATTAACGAAGTTAATATCCAAAGTTCAGAAATTCTTTATCAAGCATGCAGATTTCCATTATTTCCAATGATTCAGAAGGAAATTATTGAAACAAAAAATCCAATGGATGCAAAATCCGTAAGTAGGAAATACCAGCAGTTTAGCAGACAGGATTGGGATAGCGTAAAGTTTAAGGTGATGAAATGGTGTCTAGAAGTTAAATTGATTCAAAACTTTGATACTTTTTCGGAATTACTACTAAGTACGGGTGAAAAAACAATAGTTGAATTTTCTAAAAAAGATACTATATGGGGAGCTTCACCTTTAAACCCTTCTATATTGAAAGGAAAAAATGCATTGGGAAGACTTTTGATGGAATTAAGAGAAAAAGTCAAATCAAATATGATTACTAAAGAAACAGTAATCCTTGAGCCACAAATCAAAGCATTTCTACTGTATGATAATCCAATAAAAGAAATCCACAACGATAATTATTTTATTGATGATCTTGATGATATCTACGCATATTAAGGATTTGTGTTAGTGTGATTTATACCTCTGTAGTTTCTAAAAGCATTGCCATACCCTATCATAAAAGCCGACCTACTAAAATTCATCAAGATAAATCGCGATGCAATTGCAACAAATCGAGGATTTTACTATCAGTATTTACATGTTGTTTTGAAATGGCTGCATCACTATCTTAATAGTATTGAAGACGACATTAAAACCGAAGTTGAGGACGATATCACAGAGATAGGTGACCAACTAGTTTTTACGCAGATCAAATGCTATTCCTCAGTTTTCAGTTTTAAGTCACCCGAGATAAAGAAGTCAATATTTAATTTCTTCAGCTTATATCTCGAGCATTCGAACAGTGCAACACCAGTACTTTTTCAATTTATTACAAATACCAAAATTTCAGAAAGTGAGCAATTGCTACAAAGATGGGTTACAGAGCAAGAAAATATTGAAGAAGAAACCCTTCAGCAATGCGGAACGCTCGTGTCTGAGATTTTATTTTCACAGATCAATTCCAAGACTCAGAAATCTTTAGCAAAAAAAACAATTTCGGATGATCAGAAAAAAGCCTTAGAAAACAACTTATCTTTATTTCAGAGCTTACTCGATGATCAGAATTTGATCTGTGATTTTGTGACTAAAATAAAATGGGATTTCAAAGAAGTACCTACCGAAGAAGCAATTGATCAAATAATTGTTGATATCAATAATTATTTAGATCATCCTATTTTTGAAAAAAGACCTAAAAAAATACTCTTCGATGTTCTTCTAAGTGAGATCTATCGTATATCTCAGTTACCCGATCCTAACAAAAGAAAAGTTAACAAACGCATTTTAGATGGCCTACTGAAATCGAATGATGATGAAATGGTGCATTACATTGATTTACGTTTTGCCCAATTGTTTCATTCACGAGTTGACAATTTGGAAAAAGATGTCTCTGTAATAAAGGAAAAGGTCGATGGTCTAATAGATATCCAAAAACTACATGGAGAAAAACTTGAAGAGATAAGTGGCAAGAAGCTGATTCCACAATTGATAACCACTATCCCTTTCATTAATTCGTCAATGATCATTGGACGGGAAACCTTGATTGCTGATCTTCAGGACCTTCTCAATGATAACAAACATGTCAGTGTGAATGGCAATGGGGGAATGGGGAAATCTTCCCTTTTAAAACTCTATGTCTCAAAATATGTTCAGGATTATGATCACATCATTTGGATCAATGTTGAAACAGGCCTGGTAAGTACTTTGAATTTTCACGAGCAATTAGCCGTAAATCTCGATTTACCTGCTTTAAATCCCGATGAATTCTCAGCCAGGTTTGGTCTAATAATAAACAAACTGAATCAGATTTCAGGTAATAATTTGCTAATTGTTGATAGCTACGATAGTACCGAAGCCGAAATGGCAGATTTACAGTGTTTAGCGAATTGGAAAATGATCATTGGTACGAGATTACGACTGGAGAACGTAAAAACTTTAACCATAAAAAAATTAAGTTTTGAGGAATCTAAGGCGATTTACCGCAATTTCGAAGATGGTGCTGATAGTACTGACGAGCAATTTAAATCTCTATTTAAATATGTAGAATATAATACTTTGGTCATTGGCTTAGTCGCCAAAACAATTAAATATAGTTTTGATCTTACTTTGGATATTATGCTGGATCATTTTGAACAGCTAAGCCTGGATGATGACAACCTCAATATAGACATTCCCAATGATGGTGGACAATCACTCAATATTTTAAAGATTTTAAATCAGACATTTAACCTGAGCAAAATTGAACCTGCCGAAGCGTATTATTTGACCTTTTTCGCAATGCTGCCTTTGGAGGATGTACAGTTTAATGATCTTGTTGATTGGTTTGGAGAAGAACACAAGTCTGAAAGCAGAACAAATCTAACGAATGCGATTAATAGATTGCATGCTAAAGGCTTAATTGAACGAGAGGGCACGCAAATTACAATGCATAAGGTCTTGAGGGATTCTATCATCTATCAGGAGCGCACAAAGGAGCTGCCATTTTTAAACCAACTTAACAATGTCTGGTGTCTTTTAAAGGTGTTAAAAAAAGGTGCTGATCAGGATCTTAGCTTTGCTTTAAGATTTTTAAAGTTTGGAGAAGCAATACTTAATGTGATCGATGAACCATATCGCAGAACCATTTATCAACCTTTGTTACAATTGGAGAACGAAGTTTTGAATATTTATAACTGGCTGGGGAAAGATCATATAACCGATAAGTGGACGAGCTTATTTGAAAGAGCAGAAAATCATCTGGAGCCCACTGACCCACTTCTTGGATTAATAGCCAATAATTACGGGATCGCTCTTGCAGCTGACGGTCATATGGATCAGGCTTTTGAACATTTTGAGCAGTCGGTGTCAATCTTAAGTCTTCATGAAGAGCACCTGCCAAAATTGTTCATATCCATTTGTAATCTCTGCAATTTGTTTATTCAGCAACGAAAGATGGATCGGTTCACAGAATGTTTTGAGAATCTTGAGCATTTAAGACAGAAATATAATATTTATGATGATTTTTCAATGTCCATTCAATGTCAAGTTTTGGCATTAGCCAATTATGAGGTATTAAATTTTCCTGAAGCCATTAAACTTTTCAAACTTGCGATTACTCTGCATAATGAACTACCGGAAGAAAATAGAAATGACGCTTTTTTAATGCACTATTACACCAAACTTGGAGAAGCATTTTGTTTTAACGGGGAATTGGAAAATGCACATGTCGCTGCCCTCATCGCACTTAATATTTTTTTTGATCTGAATGTTAGAATATTGGGTTATCCACATCCAATCTTTAATTTAATGTACACCGTAGCACATACACAAGACGACCAAGAGCTCATGGAAAAAATAAAAAAAATGAAAGAAAAGTATAACGACTGAGATAAGATATTTTTTAAATATTGAAAATCAGATACTACTGAATTATTTAGCTATCTCAGCACATTAAATCTTAATCAAGTATTTTCTATCAATAATTTATAGTTTTTAACCTCAGATTTCCAAAAATATCAGTCGTACCCTCTCTTTTCAATTACATTAAAAAAAATTACAGCTAGAAATAATTGCAATTTGACACAATAAATTGCAGCGAGCTTTCGTGTTTTTGTAGAAATTTCACATAACATCATATTATTAGAATTTAAAGTCATCGACTACAGGTTAATTGGTGAAGAAATGATAATTAGTCTTGTTCCCGACCGCTACGAATCAAAGAGAACTTGCGGAAAACATTATTCATTAAAAAAAACATCAGGGATCTAAAAACGATATTATTATTCTAAATCTTTGCAACCTTTTTTCAAAAACATAGCAAAGTCCTACCCGGCAATGTTTTTGAAATGGGGTTGCTCCAAACTCGGCAAAAATGCGTTTCCGACCACAGGGAGGAATTGCATTTTTGCCGCCCGACTTTTATCAGCCATTTCCATCTAAAACCCAAACAAAGCAACCTGCAAAGTCAATCGACCTAGCAGGTTATAAAAATAATTTCTAATTTACTTATTGCCTCTTTTCAGTTCCTCAAAACAATTTCACGACTCACCTATTTCTTTTTCGGATTCTTAAAAGAAAACACAATTCTCCCTATCATCTTATCAAAACTCATATAGCCCTGATAAGCCCTCCCTTTTCTACTCTCCAGCCCCTTTATATAAGCCCACTCCCCTGCCTTCAACTTATCCATCTGCCATTGACGAAGCTTGACCCCTCTGAAATGTGAAGGAACTTCTCTTTCAGAATGGTTCACTTCGTTAAAACCAGAACTTCTAAACTTATTCTCAAACAAAAACTCCACCCATTGCCTATCCGCATTGAATTGTACCATCGCAGAAAACATTGTCCCCTTCTTCGATACCATATTTTCTATAAACAACGGTTTCCCCTCACGAAGCAACTGCTTCTGCCCCAAATCCAATCTCAAACCGCAAAGCATATCAGGAATCCGTACAAATTCTATCCTCAAAGAAATCAACTCATTGGTCAGCCTGTCCAAACTTATCAGTGAAGAAATTATCTCTCCTGTAACTGTATCAGTAAGATCCACCACTCTCCCCATATTCCCAGAAGTCAAAAGATTGACCCTATCCTCTTTTGTAAACTTATGACCCATAAACTTCTTTCTGAAATCCACCCTCTTACAAACCCTATGAACCTTCACAATCAATTCTCCATCTTCGTCAATGCGCAACTGTAACCGTGCATCAATCTGACTTACCGCTTCCCCATCATTAAAAAGTATCGGAATCAACATTGGTGTTTTATAGCCTTTCAACAAAGAATCCAACGCCCCTATCTCTTCTAATTTTTCCTTGTCAAGACCTAATTCAGTCATCGTGTCCCAAGGAACATCCTCGATCTGATAGCGGTATTGAGAACTACTATTACTAGTAACTGACCCGTTATTAAAACCCTTCTTCAAAACAGAAGGCTCATTTTCAATGGTTTTCTTATATCTGATCGCATTGACCGCTTCAATAGAAACCTCAACCGCTTTCAGATCTTGTCTCTCAACCTCCGATAAACAATCAATGTATTCTTGTAAATCTAAAGCTGTATCGTGCGCCTCGAATTCCCTCACCTTAAAAAATGAATATTCGGAGGGATCTTTCAGCTGATGGTAAAAATCCGAATAGAAGTCCGTAAAAGAATCCTCCGCCGAATCAATCCGAATGATTGTATCTACCTTATTGCAGTCAGGCTGAACGTCTATAAGATTTCCGTTGTTTTCGATTCCCTGTACAATTCCGATAGAATTGCTACTGTGACGAAGTACCAATAAGTACTTACCTCTGAAATTGCCGTGTAATTTCCTATTTTGTTCATGATGATGACTTTATATATTATTTGATGCTATTATTTTTTTGTTTGCTTATTATTTTACTACTCAGATCATCGCATTATCCGCAAATGAAAAATGAGAATCCGACGTTAAAATCATGTGATCAAGCAATGCTATATCGAGTGTTTTTGCCGCATCTTTGATTTTGGCGGTCATTTTAATATCGGCGGATGAAGGCTTCAGATTCCCCGAAGGATGATTATGCGAAACGATGATCCCCGAGGCATTGCAAAGGAGAGCCGCCTGCATAATAATTCGAACATCTACCAATGTGGACGAAATGCCGCATTCCGATATTTTCTTAATTCCCAATACTTTATTAGCCTGATTCAGATACAGCGCAAAAAACGATTCCCTGTAATCCATTTCCTCCGCATCAAAATGCGCCCTGAAAACATCCACTGCATCGACCGATGACGATATAGACCTTTCACAATTCCCCTTTCTTGAGTAGCTCAATTTAATTTCGTTCACAATATTGAATTTCATATTTCCTGCTCCGAGTACGGCGGAGACCTGTTTTTCCCGCACTTACATTAAAACCTGTGAATTGCAGTTTGAAGGAAACTTTGACTTTTTTTCTATTCTTTTATTAATCGTATTATCTGATAAATTGATTTATACTAACAGCTGACGAATTGGTTTATAAAAAATTTGATTAATCTGTTTATACTAACATCGATGAGATGATTTATACCAACATCTGATTAGATGATTTATACCAAGAGAATAAATAAGGATCAAAATTTCAATGAACTGCATTTGCATCTTGTGAGGTTTCTGACTTTTTCTATGCGGATCACCATTCAGGCAGGCACAAGGAAAACTGTAATCAATTCCTTGAAAACAATAAGAAAGAGCATTGATGAAAGCTTGAAATATTTTTTGCGGAGGTTCTGGGATCTCCGATCCCGGATACCCAAAAAGATTTTTTTCAGCAGTGACCACGGAATATATTTGCTATAGAAAATCAGGTAGCCTCATAGGAAATTGAACATTGTTGTAATCTGATTTGCTTATGATCGCTTCAATAAAAAATGATGCGATAGATCTGCAGAAATGGTAAACTGTGTAAAATAGAATTGTAAATCATCTATAAAATGGTTCTGAATCATCAAAATATTTACTAAACAAGGCTAACAATTCAAATATTTAATTATCGAAAAATGTCTTTTCATTCTTATATTTGACGCTTTAAAATCCAGTAATAACCGTATCTATAAATTAAACTATATATGATTTTCATTTTCAAAAAGACATTGGCTGCAATTGTATTATTTTCCTGTACTGTCTCAGTTTTCTGTCAGTCGGACAGCATTGATGTGTTTATCCAAAATCAAATGCAGAAACGCAAAATTCCGGGATTGGAATTAGCCATTGTGAGACACGGTAAAATCATAAAAACAGGATATTACGGATTGGCGAATATTCAGGATTCTATCTCTGTAAGCAGTAAATCTGTATTTACCATTAATTCCATTACCAAAGCGTTTGTGGGTGTTGCTATTTTACAATTGGTAGAAGAAGGAAAATTAAAACTGAATTCGCCTATCTCAGAATACCTTACTGATATTCCGGAAACCTGGAAATCGGTGAAAGTTCAGCAATTGTTGTCTCACACATCCGGAATTCCTGACCTTGTGGATGAAGAGGAAGCTGTAATGATCGCTGATAATTTTGATACGGCCTGGAAAAAAGTAATCGCTATGCCTAGTGATTTCAAAGCTGGAGAGGAATTCAGATACAATCAAACCAATTACTACTTGCTTGGTCTGATCATCAATAAGCTGAGTGGAATGTCTTTTCAAGAATTCATCACCAAAGGACAACTTCAAAAAGTGGGCATGCCAATGACTATCCGATCTGGTTTCGGGGCAACGAAAGAATTGGTTCCCAATGCGGCTAACAGCTATCAGTTTTCAAAAGGTAAACTCAACAATATGTTCTTCTCCTTTCCTCCGGCATTACAAACGGCAGCGGGAATGAGTTCCACAGCCAACGAACTAGCCAAATGGATCATCGCATTGCAGAATATGGAATTACTAAAGCAAAAATCCAGTTTAGAAGCACTTTGGAAACCTGATGTATTGAATGACGGGAAAACAGGTGGATTCAGCAGGCTTCTCAACGGCTATGCGGCTGGCTGGCCAACCATAGACAGAGAAGAACATCCGGCATTGGCTCCTGTTGGCGGAGGAAGAGCAGCTGTATTTGTGTATCCAAAAGATGATCTTTCTATTATCGTGCTGACCAATTTGTCTGGTGGAACTCCTGATGTATTTATCGATGAATTGGCAGGATTGTTTATTCCTGATATGAAAGAGGCCAACGGTTTTGGAATGTCACCTTCAGCAAAATCATTGAAAATGGTTTTAGACAAAAACGGGTATAAAAATGCCAGCGAAACAGCGAAAAAATTAAAATCAAAAAATAAGGATTTTACATTGACGGAAAACGAGGTCAACAACTGGGGGTACAAAATGATTTCTCAAAAAAGGCTAGCAGATGCTTTGGAATTATTTAAATTAAATGTTTCACTGTATCCTTCAAGCGCTAATGCCTATGACAGCTTGGGAGAGACATATCTGGAACTTGAAAATTATGATCTTGCACTTAAAAATTACGAAAAGACCTTAAAACTAGATCCACAAAATAAAAATGTGCAGGAAATAATCAAAAAACTGAAGTCAAAGCATTAACTATTTTTATAATAGATTACTATCAAAGCTATATCTTCAGCTAATTATAACCAAAAAGAATCCTGATTCCGGATACCCAAAAATATTTTTTTCCGCAATGACAACGGAATATATTTGCTATAGAAAATCAGGTAGCCTCATATGGAATCATTGTCGTTGAAATAAGACCTGTTTATGAAAAGTCAATAAAAAGAATGTTGTGGAGGTTTTAAAAGTAAAGAATTGGTTCAATATCAGATGGAGAATTGGATTATAAAAATGTCATCTTAAACGAAAATCAAAAAAAGTACATCAAGGAAATTGAAAGTAGAAATCATACTGCTGCTACCTTGTTCATTTGTAGAAATGAATATGACGAGCCTAAAAGTTATCTGCAATTAAAAGCAAAAACTCAAAAAGAATTAATCACAAATTTCTATATTTGTCGTCTGTTATATTAATTCAACATATTATCTGCGTCTTTCTTAAAAAGACAATCTCGACAAAACTAGTAATTTGCACATAGAAATCTTTCTGTTTTTTGTGCACAGATAATCATATCCAGTTATTTCATCAAATTTTAAACAAAAACAATTGATCACGAATCTATTGATTATCACTTTTGCTATGTGTTTAACATTTCAATAAGTGATGAAAATACCAGGATTAAAAATGAAAAGCAAACAGTTAATAGACAGAAATATAGAAGTTTTTTATAATAAAGCATCAGAAGAGACCAGACTCGAGAAAGGAATGGGCATATTTGAATTTGAAAGAATTAAGTCACTCATAGAAAAACATATTCATTCATCATCTTCAAAAATAATCGATATTGGAGGTGGTACGGGAAAGTACTCGGAATGGCTTGCAAATAAAGGACATCAGGTTCATTTGGTAGAACCCGTTTCTAAACACATAAAAATTGCTCAAAACAGAGCTAGTAAATTAAAAAATAAGTTTTCTGTTCACTTGGGCGAATCGAAAAACTTAGATTTTCAAAATGATTTTGCAGACCTGATCATTTTACACGGATCTCTCTATCATCTTCAAAAAGAAGAAGACAGAGAATTAGCTATCAAAGAGGCGAAACGGGTTCTAAAAAATGACGGAATCATTTTGGGATTTGCAATTAACTATACTGCATCAACCTTGGCAGGACTTCTAAATGGTCTCATTCACAAAAAAACATTTTTCCAAATGTGCAAGAAGGAATTAACAACAGGAATTCATAATCCTCCGGATGATTTTCCCTGGCTTTTAGCTGAAGCATATTATCACAGACCAGAACAGCTAAAAGATGAGTTTATGAAACAGGAATTAACCTATCTAAATACTTATGCAGTTGAAGGTATGGCTTGGTTGGACAAGGATTACTTTGCCAATATGTTGAATGACGAAAAGAAAAAAACATTGCTAGAACTTATACAAGTCACAGAAAACGACAGTTATCTTTTACCATTTAGCCCACATATGATGATCGCAGTAAAAAAACAAACGAATTATGGAAAATAAAGATAGATACTACAACGCTTTAATAAAAAATAATGGTCAGCTAAATGAAATTGACCTTGGAGAAAAATTTGGTCTTGACGAAAATGCAACCAGAGAAATAATTGTACAGCTTCTAACCGAACATAAAATTGAATATAAAGAAGATAGAGCTTGTAATTACCGTTTTATGAACACCCGGAAAATGAAAAATAAACGCCGGTAACATTTATATAAGCGTAATGCGGGCTGATTGTCCAAAATTGAGTATTTTGGCTTTCAGTAAGTTAGTGACGGAAAGTAAATCGTTTCGAAATCCTGTACTACGCTTAAATTTTGCCGTTAGCGGCAATGCTACAAAACGAAACGAATGGACGAAATAATTCAAAATTAGACAAATATTCATCACTATTAAGACCTGAATATTATTGGGAACTTAACGAACCTTTGGATGACTCTCAATTAGACTTAATGAGATAAATATCAGTAAAATTGAATGATAAATCCTGGGATCTTTATATGTAATAAAACAATGCAGTCAGTTGTCTGTAGTTAAAGATTCTCTATTTTTAAAGTCACCTTAAAAAATTCTTATGAAGAATATTTCTTCACTATTTGTCATCCTCACAATCATTTCTTGTTCAACCAAAACTACTATGAAAAGTGATTTTGATTATAAAAAAAATTGAACAATTATCTGACTCTATTCAAATTGAAAATATTACCGTCAAAAACTTATTTAAATATCAAATATTAGCTAATCAGTCCACAGTTTTTGACTCAATGATAATAGACAGAAATGTATACAAGCCTCATCAAAAATTATGGGACAGTTGCTACGGTATGATTTTCGGTGATGTGAATGGGAAAAAATTCAACAATTCCCCTGGAACGATCAAATGGAACAGAACATTACTTTCCGAAAACAAAGAAGATTTAATCAAAAAAAACAAAACTAATAACAGACATCAATTTAAACAAATTGATTAAGAAAAACCTGAGAAAATTCAGTAAGTTGGTTCCCTACTAATCAAAGGCGAAATTAAGTTTAATTTTTACGCCAATCACAGGTATATGCTTTGGAGGTTGCAATGCTGAATAGTTTGCTCTTGAAATAAACAATCCCGGGGTTGATACTGAGTATACGCTCAATAAAGGATTACCCCATGAATTCAACCATCTGGCTTATGAAAAATTTAGAAACTCTGATCCAGACACAGAAATCAGCATCAAGCCAGACGATCGACGAGGGTTTTGCCTGTTATCACCTACTTTTTTTTCGACAGAAAGGTCAAACAACATGACGCAGCAACAATGGGGCTGGTATATCACAAATGAGAAAGAAATATTCAATAAAGTAAAAGGTTTCATTTCGGGTACTTCCGGTAACAATCCGCTGCTACGGAACGATAAAGGTAAATTGTTTCCCGAAGTACCAAAGACCCTGAATTATTGGTTGGGATTTAGAATTATCACAAAGTAAAAGTATTGCGACCATCATTGCTGAACATTAGGCATTACATGAAATATCAATATCCAGACAAATTCAAATTACTTTATAGGTCATAAAGTTCCTTTATTTTGAAATACGCTTAGACCTTCGATTTTGTCATTGATGATCTTATATACGATCTCAACTGAAAAACTTGACAGCTCATACAATACAAACCTTAGTCCATCTTTCGAGGTTTCACTGATGACTTTTCCCTCGGACAAAGCCAATTCGCATTGAGATTGAGTTGGCATATTTTTAAAATCGTAGTACGAAATAGACATATAACTAATTTTTAATTTTACTGTTTTATGATATTATAGTTTACTGATCAAGCGGAAAGTTAGGTTGATATGTTGCTTCATGGGTATAGTAGATTTGGCGATCCGGTGTTCCCAGTTTTCCTGAAGATCACCCTTCATAATAAGGAGTGCACCATTAGGAAGTGGCAGGCTGTATTTGCTTTGATGGTGGTCTTTCTTCCTAAAATCAAAGTTTCTGGTCTGTCCAATGCAGATGGATGCAATAACAGGACACTTATGCCAACTTTTTAAAAACTTCAGAAGAGTTTCTCGTGAAGAATCAAAGTAAATAGATTCAGAAAACGTAAACCCTTTATTTGAGAAAGCTTACATTAATAATATTTAACTAATACCTTTCCTCTCAAAACCAATTTTTAACCTACATCTGTAGAATTTAAAATAATGTTCTTTTTCCATTTTGCTACTGTGTTGCGGCTTAAATTGAAATGCTGAGCTAACTGCGTATTGTTGAGTTTGTGTTTTTGCCCATACTGTAACATTTCTATGATCACATTTCTATCATACGCCCTATATTTCTGATTTTCCTTGCCGGGATCTTGGGTAACTTTTCCAAAGATTATTTTATTGAGTGAAATAATGTCCAACACCGATAATCTATTTTTTCTCAATATAATCTCACAGTCTGTTTTTAAATTCGGATCTTTTTTTTCAATCATATCATTAAAGATATTATGGTAATCAGGCATCATGATTTATGTCTTTTTTTTATCTAAAACAGAATTGATGACGTCTTGCAGTAAAGTTCGTTGGTTCTTGCTGATCCCTTGAAGACGATAACAGAACATTTTGAATTTTTTCCTTTTATTAACGGTAATTTTAAAAAAACTCATCATCATCGAGTTCTCTAATTGAATGTCATAAATTTCTGTTATAGGGAGTTCCAATACCGGCTGACGGTGTTTGATCAATATCGGGTGGTAATATTTTATGACCAATATATATTCTGTGATCTCTATATTAATAGTTCTTAGTAATAAGAATCTCCAAAACAATAGTAATAAAATAACTCCACGATTAATATAAAGTAACAGAATTTGAATCTCAAGCATGATCATACCCAAAAGAAATACAATATATAAAACAATCAGTATAATCATTAATACTACAGTTTTATCGATATTGTTCTTATTATCTATTTTCATCATTTTATTTTAATGAATTCTTTACCATTAAAGAACCAAGACCATTGAGTACTATAAAAAATTTTGTGTCTTTAAATTTAACTGTTAGTTTCTAAAAAGCGTGCTTTGATCTTGGTATTATATATTTGATATTTTAAAGTTCCTCGGTACAAAGGCAACTCACCAGCTTTTGTATCATTCGATTATCAAGTTATTTTCTTTCACTAATGATCTTTTGGCAAGTGATAATGTCTTCTAAATCATATTTGATACTTGAAGGGATATTATTTAAGTTTTCTTCGACCTTTAATATTAGGTCTTTCAACGGTTCTTTATTCATTTTGATCATTTAATGATTGGGATGTTCTGTTTTTTGCAATCCATTTGTAGAGTGTTGTTTTTGGAATTTTATATCTCTCAATCACTTGATTCTTTGTCATTTCATTAGATTTTATACGACCCAAAATAAATTCTATAATTTCTACCGTGTAAATATTTTTCCGAAACTCCGGCAACACTGATTGGACACCAGAAGGTTTGGGATCTGTCTTAGTGGCTGGAGCATACAATATAAGATGCTGAGAATATAACCTGAAAAGGTCGTACTCTAAAAGTTTGCTCCATTTCAATAATATGATTGAATCAAGGCTTTCGCAAGAATACATATCTTCCACTTCTTTGTCGGAAATCTTGAAAAAATTACAGATACGAGACATTTCTAAATTGCGCTCTGCAACTTTGACCTTGATAAGTTTTCCTACGTTAATATTTTTGAAATTCATCGATAAAAATTCTTATTTACTGCTGATTATCATTCTCTATCTATTACAATATGTAAATCAGTTCTTCATGAGGAGATAATTTCTGCAAAGAATATTGTTGGTCGCAGTACTAACATTCCATTGCTATAAACTATACACTAATTTATTTTTCTAATAAAATACTCCTACTCAAAGATCTCCTTCTTTAATATTGTGATCCTCATTAATTAATTTTTGCGGTTGAAATCTGTGTGTATATAATATTCTTATGGTTAATAAGAATACTAATCTAGATTTTTAAAAACCAAATGATAGAGAAGCAAGCTTTTATGGTAACTCTTGAAAATATCATGATTTTCAGGGAATGGTATATACCATTTTAGTCTATTTGGAGATAAAATCCTTTTTATATTTTTTTCTATATTAACCACTAATCAAGTCTCGAGGAATCCATTAGATCAAAATAAAATTATGGTACAGGTGACTAAGTAGCTGCACAGACTGACAATCCATTAAAATCAAATGCTTGCGTAGGTAAGTAGTTGATTGATCCCTGGAAACAATAATTACCTATGTGTGCACCGTTATCGTTGCTTAAATCTTGATTGCATTAATATATGAAATTGCTTATGGACGATTATGAGGTATATTCCTTTTATTATCTCGATAATCAAATTTTATAATTTCAGATTCTTGTCTTTTTCTTATTTCAGATGATGCTTTATCCATATCGCTTTCGTGCTGCTGATTACCATAATTGTAATTTTTGGTAGAGCTACATTGTGTAAATAAAAAAAAATTAGTTAAAATAATGAACTTTAGGATTTGTTTTTCATAGGTCTTTGTATCCATTTTAATAATTTTAATAATTAATTATTATAAACTACCGATCTTCTAATAAATACCAGTAGTAACTAATAAAAAAATATAATAACCTGAGTAAGTTTAAGATTAAACGAAGGAACTTAAATAACTCCTTTAAATCTAATTATAATATCTAAGCAAAAACAATCTTAAACAAACTCAGGTATTGTAAGCATGAGGATTTTAACTGCTAAAATTATCCTCAAACTATCTATAGTTTCGTTAATCCAAAAGTAAAACCTTTTGTGCCTTGTTCTATTGAGCCATTAATACTAATAGCGTCTAGAGCACCTCCTAGCAAAGTACCATTTGCTGCTACAGGTCTAAATGTAACCATCCGCAGCCTGTCATTGGTTTGTAATTGAGTTACAACAGTCGGTAGAATACAAAAAACTCTGAAGTTATTAAAATTTGGCGGGATTAAGGAAACTGTTCGTGTGCCAGAAATTGTTGTCCATGTTACTCCACCATCTGAAGATTTTTCTACATTAAAAACCTGAAAAATATTTAAATTTGATGAAGTAGTGACTGCTGTTCCTAAGGATGCATTGAGTTGATAAAATCCATTTTGTTTTATGGTAACATATCCTGCGTTTACTGTAGCGTCCATTGTATTCAATTGAATATTATCATTTATAGGACCAAATCTAATCACGATATGATTTCCGTTATTAAAATCGCTAAGCAAGTTATTATTTGAAGTGGTAAAAACATTTATTGCATCTATATATAAAGTTTTAGGTCCTCCTTCTTTTAAAGTGCCTAACACGCCATTTCCACCTATAAACAATGGTTTCGCATCAAGCTCAGCTAGTTCAGGAGTACTTCCGATCCGTACCTTACCTTCTATGTCAAGCTTTTCTGATGGTACAACCGTGCCAACTCCTAGATTTCCTGATCCACTAAAAATAGTATTAAATCCGGCAGTATCTATGTGAGCATCTTTTATTAAAGTTCCGCCAAGCTGTATATTATTACCTGTTTTTGTAAGCCCATTGTCTGCATTTACTGAAGGCGCAGAAGACACTTTTACCCAAACACCACCATCGAAATAATAATATCCTTCGGCTGTAACATTTATCGTTTTTGCCGTTGGTAATGCAACTCCCGAAGTTACATACACTATAGTTCCCGTTTGTTCTGCATTATATAAGCTATCCTTACTCGAAAGACTATTCCCTGAGATTCTTGGCGCGATTATGCCATCTATTTTAGTTAGATCCGCAGGAGTTCCCATTATATCCAGAGTAGCTTTGGGAGCATCTGTGTTAATTCCCACTTGAGCAAATGAAATTGTAGAAATCAACACAAAAATTGTGGATATTTTTTTTCCCATTTTTTATAATTTTATTGTTTACTCTAAATAAACTACTGATCTTTCAATATACAAGATCAGTAGTAACTAATAAAAAAAATATAATAACCTGAGTAAGTTTAAGATCAAACGAAGGAACATAAGTAACTCCTTCAAATCTAATTTTAATTTCTAAGCAATAACAATCTTAAACAAACTCAGGTTCTATAAGCGTATTGTATGAGGATTTTAACTGCTAAAAAATCATCCTCACACAACTTATAGTTTTGTTAACCCTAATGAATATCCTTTAGTGCCTTGAGCGGATACACCATTAATTTTAAATGAAGTTACAGCCTGACCGAGTACAACACCAGAAGCACTCTTAGGTCTAAATGTTACCAAGCGAATCCTGTCATTTGCCTGTAGTTGAGTTACAATTGTTGCGAGAACAGAATATAAACTAACATTACTGAAGTTTTCCGGAATCGACTCCCTAACTCGCGTCCCGGAAATAGGAGTCCAAGTTGTTCCATTATCTGAAGATTTTTCCACGTTAAAAGATTGGAAAATATCCAGGTCACTTTCTGCTTCAATTACTGTAGTTAGTGATGCTGTGATCTGATAAAATCCAGAATCAGATATCATAACTGATTCTTGGTTTACCGTAGCATTTAATGTATTCAATCGAACATGAGAGGAGGAATCAAAATGAACCAAAATATCTGCTCCTGTATTAAATGCATTAGCTTCATTTGCAGAATTAGTAGTAACATTGGTTGCATCCAAAAATAAAGTTTTAGGTCCTGACTGATTAGAAGAAGACATCTTTACCCAAACAGAACCATCGAAGTAATAATATCCTACCGTTGTCACATTTACAGTTTTAGCTGTCGGTACCACTACTCCCGAAGTTACATATACAATAGTTCCGGTTTGTGCAGTGGTATAAAGCGCATCTTTATTTGCAAGATTATTTCCTGAGATTCTTGGTGCTATGATACCATCTACTTTCGTGAGATCTGTAGGATCTCCTACTACATCAAATGTTGATTGGGGAGTTTTTGTATTGATTCCCACTTGAGCAAATGAAATCGCAGAAATAAACAAAAAAATTGAAAATATACTTCTTTTCATAATTTAATAATTTAAATTTATAAGGCTGTCGCGCGTACAATAAAACTATCAATGTTACTGTTTCCGCCAAAATTCACTGTAAATGTTCCCAATCCCTGTGTATTTGCTACTGAGCCTGCAATAGCCGCAGATCCGACAAGACGCACCGTATACACACCGGGAGAAAGAACCATTGATGCTGATGAGTTCATAATGAATGCACCTTGTAGATTACTTCCAGTGGTTGGACCTCCTAATCTAACGGGTATGGCAGATTCTGCGAAATTAGCACCAACAGAAATACTACTGGAGGCAGGCACCGAGGTAAAATCACAATAGATCTTGACTCTTTTTGTCTTTTCATTGCTTTCATTAATAAGATTAGGAAATGAGTACCCGCAACTATATATGATATTGACTAGTGATCTTGCGGTCACAGTAAAAGTGTAAGTACTCACAGTAACATCACTTAAAGGAACACTTTCAGTAGCCGTAGCGGTTGCTCCAGCAATATTATCTATACCGTAATTACCTACAAGTTCAGGTTCTTGAGAAGGAAGTGTTCTTAGAGTACCATTGCTATCTGCTACCACTTTTTTTACTACCAGGTTTTCACCAGATAAAGAATTTATACCTCTAACTCTCACATTGCCATTTACATCTAGGTTTTCTGATGGGTCTATAATTCCTAAACCAAAATTCCCGTTATCCAACAAAACTGCTCTATAAGGATTTATTCCTGACCCTGCAAATGAAGCAATCCAGTTACCAGCTGTTTTATTTTTAACAATTAGAGTGGCACCATCATCATAAGCAGCAGCTAAATTTAGCCTGCCTCTAAGGTATGTATCACCATCTACATCAAGCTTCTTTGTAGGAACAACACCAAGTCCCAGATTTCCTGCTCCACTAAATGTAGTATTGAAACCAGCAGTAGCTATGTCTGTATTTTTAAGTAGTGTGCCTCCTAATTGTACATTGTTTCCAGTTTTTGTTAAACCGTTGTCACTTGTAACAGTTGACTGTACTGATGATAAAGGAACTTTTTTTGCAACACCTGTATTATCCAATACCATTACTCGATCATTCGTATCAAGACTTGCATTTTCTGGTACTTGTCTGAATCTCACATTGCCATTTACATCTAGGTTTTCTGATGGGTCTATAATTCCTAAACCAAAATTCCCGTTATCCAACAAAACTGCTCTATAAGGATTTATTCCTGACCCTGCAAATGAAGCAATCCAGTTACCAGCTGTTTTATTTTTAACAATTAGAGTGGCACCATCATCATAAGCAGCAGCTAAATTTAGCCTGCCTCTAAGGTATGTATCACCATCTACATCAAGCTTCTTTGTAGGAACAACACCAAGTCCCAGATTTCCTGCTCCACTAAATGTAGTATTGAAACCAGCAGTAGCTATGTCTGTATTTTTAAGTAGTGTGCCTCCTAATTGTACATTGTTTCCAGTTTTTGTTAAACCGTTGTCACTTGTAACAGTTGACTGTACTGATGATAAAGGAACTTTTTTTGCAACACCTGTATTATCCAATACCATTACTCGATCATTCGTATCAA
>NZ_PPEG02000011.1:0-91306 GCF_002899945.2 Chryseobacterium viscerum | reverse complement strand
AATTGTACATTGTTTCCAGTTTTTGTTAAACCGTTGTCACTTGTAACAGTTGACTGTACTGATGATAAAGGAACTTTTTTTGCAACACCTGTATTATCCAATACCATTACTCGATCATTCGTATCAATGCTTGCGTTTTCTGGTACTTGTCTGAATCTCACATTGCCATCTACATCGAGTTTTTGAGTAGGTAAAATATTGATTCCTACTCCTAAATCTCCAGATTCGCTTAAAATCATATCAGTATCTACAATCCCACTCGTACGAAATGCGAGATTAGACAAATTGTTAGTACCGTTTCCTCTATATTCACTAACGATAGTTGATATAGACTGATTATCCGTATTATTTATTCTACCTCCAAAATTCATGAAGCCCATAACTGTTGGATTAGTTAAATTAGCAGTTCCATTTTTTATAAGATTTAATCCTGGAGATGGAGTATTATTGACAACAGCTTCGACTAAATTATTTGAAGAAACGAATCTCCCGTTTCCAACTACTTCTAATTTTTGAGTTGGTAATGTAGTACCAATACCTACATTTCCTGTTCCACTAAATGTGGTATTGAATCCTGCAGTAGCGATGTCTGTGTTTTTTATTAACGTTCCACCCAACTGTATATTATCGCCTGTTTTTGTTAAACCGTTGTCACTCGTAACAGGGTTTAGCAATGCTCCGGAATTGGATGCTATTCTATTCCATACCGCACCGTCAAAATAGTAATACCCCACAGAAGTAATATTTACTCTTTGAGAAACGTTATTTCCTCCAGACACATCCGTAATATACACTATGGCACCTCTTTGATCTACACCATATAAAGTGTTTCCTTTATTAGTCAATTCTGCTCTGGTAAGTCTTGGTGCTTGTAAACCGGTGATATCGCCAGACAACGACAATCCGTTGCTATCGCTTTTTCCGTTTACATCTAATGTAGTTTTGGGTGACACGGTATTAATACCCACTCTGCCTTCCTGACTTTTAGCCAAACCTGCTAAAAGTATAGGCATGAGTAAAATAGATTTATTCATATTTATTGCATTTTTATGTATTGCAAATTAAGCACTAATAAAGCTAATCATTAACACTGCATTTACACTTCATTAGCACTTTGCATTGAAAATCAACAACATAAAAACATCTCATCACTGAAAATCAATAATTAAAATTAAACATGAAGTTTTCGGAATACACACTGCTATAACGCTTCAATGGTATAAATTAAATCAATGATCAAGCGATCTAATACAAAAGCTTATAAGACAACTTTAATAATTTTCATATTTAAAATTAAGCATTGTAATTAAGAGCTGATGTAAAAATTAACATCTAAATACGATCAAACATTTCTGGGATTCATCTCACAGATAAAAAAACAACACTGCATTTACACTTAAAAATAAAATTTTGATCAAAAACTCCCACTGCATCAATCTAAACAATATTAAAAACTTAATTAAAAACTTAATTTTGTAAAAAAATGCAGTGTGTAAAAATTTATCATTATAGCTTTCCTATTCTTTACGAACAATAATTATTAAATCAATTTCTGACAATATATACAATTTTCATTTACACTCTCAAATAAAAACATGATATTCATCAATCCTTTTAAGAAGTTATTCTGTCTTTTTTTTGTACTCCACCTATTTTCTATTGAAGCCCAAAAAATCACTGTTGCAGAAATTGATACTTTGCAAAAAAAAGCAAGTAAAATAAAATGGAATATGGGCAATTATAAAAAAGCTGCAATACTTCAGAAAGAAATTATTGTAAAATCAAAAAAAATAAAATACAAAAAAGGTGAAATTAGAGGTTATCTAGAACTCTCACAGTGTTGTTTTGGCATGAATATGCTGAAACATTGTTTTTACTTCTTAAATATAGCTGAAAAACAACTAAAAGATTATGATAACAATTCTTTAAAATCACATTTATACCTTATTTACGGAATGTATAGTCATAAACTTGGAGGATATCAACAGTCTATTATAAATTTTAACAAATCTTTGTATTTCGCTTCCCGCATTGAGGATAAAAAATTAGCTGAAAAACGTAAACAAAATGTATATGACTGGAAAAGATCCAGCTTTAAGTTTCTTAATCAGATGGATTCTGTATATAGCTACGAAAAAAAATGTATGACCTCACCAAAACCAATGTTATTCATAACAATCGCAGACAGGAATTTGGAGAAAGGTAGGATTGACTCTGCGGAATATTATATTAGCAAAGCTAACAATTTAGCCAAATCTTTAAATGCACCAATGGAGGGAAAGTGTAATGTTTTAATGGCTTATGGAAAATTATATATCGTAAAAAAAGAATACGGAAAATCTTTACAATATCTTTTTAAAGCTCTTACCATAGCGAAAAAAATGAGTTTTAAGACTAGGGAGAGAGAAAGTTACAAACTGATATATGAAGCATATGGAGGTGAGAAAAATATAGAAAAGGAAAACGAATATCTTCTTAAGTATTCTTCACTTAATGATAGTTTGAATCAGGCTGAGAAAAAAGTAATAAATCTTCCAATAGAAAAGTTTTTTAAAGAAGAAAAGAAAAACATAGAAGAAAGGAAGAAAAACTTATATTATTTTACAGCATTCATTATTATATTCTCTTTTTTCTTTGTATTTATTTTAAAAAGAATCTCGAAAAATAAAAAAGAAAAGACCAAAATTGTACTGAATGAAAAAGAGCAAGAATTAGATTTTCTAAAGAAAAAGGTTGATGAAAACAGAGAACATGTATTATATCTCGCTACGAAGAACGATCCTACTTTTATCATAAAATTCAAGGAGGTTTATAGTGATTTTTATGAAGGCATGTTATCAGAATATCCACAACTTAATATTAATGATATGAAATTCATTGGGCTTATTAAACTACTTTTTTCTAACAAGGAAATTGCTACTTTTACAAATGTATCTATACGAACAGTGGAGTCTAAAAAATATAGAATCAGAAAAAAAATAAATTTAGATGCCAATATAGATTTTAATGAATGGATACTCAGCAAATAGTTAATCAATCACTATATATAAATAAATGAAATTAAAATTATGATTGTACAGAAGTTTATATACATTACAGGCCTTAGATAAAGCTAAGAAGATTGAAGGACGAGTTACCACGCTTTGATAGATATTTATTATCGAAATTGTCAATTATTTCTTTACACGGTAATATTTTTTTTTAAATGCACTAAAACCGCCGAACTTATCTTCAATATTTTCAAACTCGATAAAGTCAATTAATTCTTGTAAACATTTGCCTTGAAAACCTCTGTATTTAGTAAAATCACATATAGGAACCTCTATAATATCTTGATAAGTAACTATATTCAGACTCTTTATTATTTTCCTGAACCGCGTACTAAATTTGAATTGACTGTCAAAGATCTGGTCATTTTTAAGACTGTTATTTTTTTTGATAATTAGAAACAGTTTTGTTCTTCTTAAAAAATATTTTCCCCTTAGCATTCGTCGTTCTGCTTTTATTCGATTGATTTCATTGAACAATTCTAAAACAGATCGTAGAACTTTCTGCTGAATCTCTTCTATCCTTTTAATACCAATCTTCGATTGTTTTGCTATTATTTGATTATATTTATGCTGTGACCATAGTTCCTCCATAAGATCAACTTCATCTTCTGAAACTTGAAGGCTTGATAATTCATCGTATAGGTACAACCCTGTTTCAAAAATTATTTGTTTGGAAATAGAGTATTTTCTATTTCTTTTGATGAGCAAAGGAATTATTTTATTTTGTAATTCACCATCCATAATCATTTTTTTAATTTGATTTTACCAATCGTTAAAAATTTATAAAAATTTAAATTTCAATACCTTATATTGTGATAAACAAAAATAGGAAAGCAATAATAATTTACAAATCCTTAAAATGGATAATTATAGTCGGCAAAAATGCTTTACCTATTAAATAAAATAAGTTAGGAGCATTTACCAAAATGCCATTGTTGTTCCAAGAGAGCAAAAATCAATACAGTATGTAAACAATCGCTTGGGACAGCTTGTTGGAAAACTTTATGTCGAAAAATATTTTCCTGAATCCCAGCTTAAAAGGATACAAGATCTGGTTGGATATGTTCGTATTGCATTTTCTGAAAGACTTAAAAAACTGGATTGGCTGGATGAAAAAAGCAGAAAGGAAGCAATAGAAAAACTAAATGCAGTAACAGTCAGAATTGGATATCCTGAGGTTTGGCGTGATTATTCGTCACTAAAGTTCGATGTAAAAAACCCCATTTCTAATGAACAGCTGATCGCAAGATCGAATTGGGATTATGAAAGATCACTTCTTGATAAAAAATTCACCAGTAAAGAATGGTACCAAATGCCACAGACTGTTGATGCCACGAGCAGCAAATTATACAATTCTATAGAGTTTCCAGCAGGAATTCTGCAGCCTATCTTCTTTGACCCAAATGCAAATGCAGCGGTTAATTTCGGTGCAATAGGCGCTATTATCGGACACGAGCTTGGGCATTGTTTCGACGATCAGGGATCCCTGTTTGACGGTAATGGCGTGATGAGAGATTGGTGGACACCGGAAACAAGAAAACAATTTGAGAATCGTACTCAGCTCCTTATTGAACAATATAACAGCTTTTCTCCATTAGAGGGAATTCATTTGAATGGAAAACAAACATTGGGAGAAAATATAGGTGACCTGACAAGAGTTGTTGTTGCTCACACAGCGTATCAACTCTATCTGAAAGATCATCCGTATGAAAAGAAAAACCTCAATGGTTTTACATCCGATCAAAGATATTTTTTGTCTTTCGCACAAGTAAACAGAAGCCTTTACACAACGGAGGCCTACCGGCTAAGTGCTGAAAAAGATTATCATGCACCTGCCCAATACCGTGTAAATGGTGTTGTAAGAAATATTGATGCCTGGTATAAAGCTTTCAATATCAAAAAAGAGGATAAACTTTATCTTAAACCAAAGGACAGAGTACGTATTTGGTAATGATACTGAAGTACAATATGCATTCGTGAAAAATTAAAAAATAACTTTCATAACTCGCTTTGTAATTATCCAGCCTGAATAAGTTATATATCATCCTCATATTCATAAGCTTAAAAAAATATAAAGCTGTGTATCTGGAGAACTATTCGAACCACGATAATGGCATTTATAAATGGCTGTTTCAGATCACTATATTTTTCCTTTTTGCCCATTTATTTGTTCTGGCAAAATTAGGACTCCAATATCTTGGACAGGATCAACGCTTTTTACAAAACATTTATCTGGTGATCAGCACGATTGCTTTATTTACCATCTGCTGGTTCGTCTTGAAAGCGTTATACAGTCCCCAACTTTTCACAGGTCTTAAATCAAACCTGGAGCCTATTGAAACTTTAACTGACAGAAATGGATTCATACCCGAGGTTATTTTACGAATACACACTATAAGATACGTTTTTGAAATAAAATAATTGATTGTATGTGAACTATTGAATTAAGAGAATAATTTAACAAACATATCAAAACCTAAAAAAGATAAAACTGCTCATTACCATTAGTTATTGTTAGTTTTTAAAAAGATTAATTCTATGGGAAAACTTTTAATCAACTTATTATCTTCGCAGTAACCAACATCATTTTTCAGGGTCAAAACATTATTCTTCAAATGATACAAAAAATATTTATCTGTTGGAGTATCAATACCTTTTATTATAAAAATTTCTCCACCGTAATCAGTTTCACCAACAACCCTATTATTCATAAAAATCTCTTTCTTTCTAAACTCAAAAATCTTATTTATAACCTTATCACCTCTTATACGATCTTTTTGAGTTACATAGCTATCTGTATTGTTATAAACATAAACCTTCTCAAATTTCCACTTTTAAAATATAATTTCTTTTTCATGTTCTTTTTTAATCTGCCCCCTGTAGCCAATGAAATCCCTTTTAACAGTATTTTCTTTACAACTATTTAATATTAGAAATATGAAGCTAACTGCAAAATAACTATTCTCTTTTAATTTTTGGATGATCCTCATTCGTTATAATATCAGAAGTCTTTCATTGAATTCAACCATACAAAGAAGTCTATTTCCGTTGGCAGGTTTAATTTTTTGCGCAGGTTATACCGGTTGCTTTCGATTGTCCTGATAGACTTGAACGTATAGTCCGCAATCTCCTTATTCGAAAAACCAAGAAAAATGTATGCTGAGAGAGAAATTTCCGATGACTTCAGATTTGGATTGATCTTTAAAATCCTATTGTAAAATTCTGGATAGACTTCCTGAAATCTCTTCAAAAAATGCGGATTGTTTTCCTTTGCAAGTTCAAGCACTTCGCTGAAAGAAGTATTGGCTATTTGCTTAAGCTCGGCGGCCTCTTTTTCTTTTTCTAAAATAATGATTTCTTTTTCCTGTATATCTTCCTGAGAATTTAAATGTTGTATTTTAAATTTCCTTTTTTGTTTGCGGTAATAAACAATTGCAGCAAACATTATAATCAAAAAGGCGATAGAAGTCAGGACGATTTTCTTAGTAAATGAAAGATTTACTACCTCTATTTCGTCCTTCAAAATATTTTTTGAAGTAAATTCGGTACTCTTTTTTTTATTTTCATTTAAAACATCACTCGCATGAAAAAATTTCTCATAATATTCTTTTGATTTTTTTTCATCTCCAAAAGACTCATATATTTCAGAAATGTCTTGATAAACGGTTTTTAAATTTGCATTTTCGTACGGATTGCTTTCAAGTTCTTGTGCTACTTTTAAATAAATTTCCAAAGCTTTTTTGTAATCTTTACGCATAAAACAATAGCGTCCTAAAGAAATATTGTAATCAGTTATGATGAAATCGGGCTTATATTTGGTAATGATGTTATGGGCCTTGTCTAAGTATATTTTTGTAGAATCTAATCTGTGTCTTAATTCTGTATTGCTATTCGCAAAAGAAATATAGGAATAATACAGTTGCAAAGCCACCTTTTCTGGTGGGCATTCTTCCAAAATTTTTTGGGAAACACCCATGTATTTATCTATGGAATCAGCATTCTCAGGAGCATAATCATATATAAGTCCCAAATTGAAATAGGCAGAGGCAAGCTCTATTTTTAATTCAACATCCTCTGTATTTCTAGGAATTTCCGTAATCATTTTTTTAAAGCTTTCAACAGCTTTTTCTTTATAATGTAGTTGGTTATAGATTATCCCTAAATTTTTATAACAGGATAGCTTATAAATCAAGTTATTGTTTGTGTAATCCTCTTTTAAAGCATTGTTTGCACTCTCTATACTTTCTTTATAATGACCTAAATATGAATAATTAACCATCATTTTCTGATAGGCACGAGCCCTGATTTTAGAGTCGTTGAGTTCTATCCCTATTTTTTTTGCCTTATTTGCAAATTCATTGGCTTTTTCAAATTGAAACTGAATATATAAAGAGTCTTGCTTCTTTAAGTATTCATAAGCGATATCTTCTTTTGTTTTCTGAGAAAAACTAAATTGTGAACAAAAAAGAAAAAGCACAAATAGTCGAAATATTGCCATACAGTTAATTTATAGTTGATGCTGTAAATATAACTATTTTAGAAAGTATGACTTTAAGACTCTTTCATAAACTAGGGAAATTAAATAATATATATATCCAAAGCTACCTATAAGGTAAAGAAATGAAATGTTTGCCACGCTGAGTATAATTGTCGTAGGAGAAGAAGAATTTCGGTCTAAAATGTAGTATTTATCATTCCCACAAAGCAGAATAATAGTAAACATTTCACTCTATAGGACAAAAACAGCATAGCCTGTATCATTGGCTATATCAGACATTCCTTGTCAGGTTTCCCGAGACGAGGGTGATTATTTAATCAATTACAGGGCGTTTGCAACAACACCCTGTAATTGATATAGATCGCAAAATACAATATTACAAAGGCATGTAGGTGATAAAAAGAGTGGAACCCGAATTTGTCTTGTAAGTTTCATTTCCAGGTCTGCCACAACCTGTTGTCACGGATATTTCAGCACCGGCATTAAGAATTACGCTTCTGGAAATTGACGTTACTCCAGCGGAAGTAGTAAATCTATCTCCGATTCGAGTTAATGTTTTAGACCCCATTGATAGTACAGCCCGACATCCGACCCTGCTTCCTTCAGTACTAAATGGAATATTGCTGTATTGAACAACTACTTCCGCTGTGTATACGCCAGTTTTTTTCACACGATAGGTTGTATTGTTTACTTTGTCTATGTAATCTGCATATATTCTTTCCGGTGCCCCCTCAAAAGCCAAAGGCCTCACCACATCATCGGCATTTCGGGTAACTATATTATTATTGGTATCATACAAGACAAAAGAACTGGCTGGAGGAAGAGAACTTTTCTTAACAGTCCCGTCATTGTCTATTACCAGCATTCTACTATCATCTATGTTGCCATTAGGCACATTTCTTAAACGTGCTGTGCCTGCAACATCCAGCTTTTCAGCAGGTGCTGCGACACCAATGCCGACTGACCCGTTTCCTGCAAAATTCAGATTGTTTCCGCCTAGGGCTACAGTCCGATCTCCGGACAAAGTCCCATTGTCAGTATAGATATTAGTGTTGGTATCGATCTCGGACTTTAAAGTGGAGGATGATACTTTCTTACCTGTTCCGTCACCTTTTAAAACCATTATTCTGTCTGTCGCGTCCAGAGTTGTCTCGAGAGGCACCTTTCTAAATCTTACGTTTCCGCTTGCATCCAAAGTCTCAGTGGGTTCTATTGTACCCAGTCCAATCCCTACACTCCCGGCATCTGTTACGGAAAATTGTCTGAAGCCATCTACATTAGTAAAGCGAACTATAGGTTCTGTAGCATCTATGTTACGTACAGCCAAAGCCGCATTTTTGTTGTTAACTGAACTTGATCCGATAACAACTTTACCCTTTATACGCGAATCGCCGACAACCTCCAACTTTTCCACCGGATCGGCGGTAGTTCCGATTCCGAAATTTCCCTCTCCAGTAAAAGCAAGGTTAAATCCGTTCAGGTTTGCATCACGATTCCCCGTCAGGCTGCCATTATCTTTGTAAATGTTAATGTCATTTCCATTTCCGCCTGGCAATGCAGTGGAGAACCTGACCCATATACTCCCGTCAAAGTAATAGTATCCTTCCTGGGTGACGTTCACCGTCTTGGTGGTGGTGGGATTGGCCGCGGATGTTGCATAGACAATTGCCCCCCGCTGCTGGCTTGTATAGAGTAAGTCTTTTGCCTTCAGTTCATTACCCGATAGCTTCGGGGCAATAATTCCATCAGTCTTTGTAGGATCAGAAGCAGATGAGCTGACATCCAGTGTGGCATGTGGATTTTCTGTATTTATACCAACTTGTGAGAAAACCAGAGACGTGGAAAGTGCAGATAGGGCAATAATGTATTTTTTCATTTGTGTGAAAATTTATGTTGTTTTTTTGTGCTTTTGTGTAATGACCGTAAAACAATGGATCATGATCTTATTCAAGGAATATGTTTGCACTAGTAAAATTGTTTTAAGTCTTATTTGCATTTTTTCAGAAATATTTCGGTTGCAAATGACCAAATTTTTCCCATTCAAGTACAAAAAAACGACTACTTAACGACTACTTTATCTTATTAAACAATTGATATTAACACTTAATTAAGACAAGCACATAAAGAAGTTTTTTTGGCTAAAGGTCTACTATCATATAGGACATACCAGTAGGCTCTAATTGTTTTAATTGCTTTGAAAATTCTTGTTTGAAAAAAGGCCAAATATGAGAAACGGAGCTCTCTGGAAATATGCATAACAAATCCGGAAAATTAAAATCTTCCGGATCATTATTTTATAAATAATATATCAACGTAATTAAGGACTAGTAATTCCTTGCAGATTCAGAATAATGTTTACAATTCTGTTTTATTAAATGGCAAACTCAGGTTAGTTTCATAGAACGGTTGATGGTGGTATCAAGGTTGATAATCAGATTTTGCCATTGTTCAGGAATATCAATTACTTAACATATTAATTTATCTCAGTCAGAATAGCATAAATTCCTAAGGGTTTGAAACTGGTATACTAAAGCTACAACTACTGCCACCAAGATTTAGGTTATATGTTGCATTACCAGCATGGGTTGGATTACCCATTAAGTGATATTCAACATATCCTGATCCATTATTAAATGTTCCCGGTTGTAATACTGCTTTTAATCCATTAACAATTTCGGCATCTACATATTGGCCAGCATAGTTGTCTCCATTCCCTCCTTCGTAAGCGATTCTTACAGAATTATGACTTGTATATGTACCAACTTTTATTGGTTCAACACCCAATATCATACTTAATCGACATGAAGTTATCCTACCTGACCCCGAGTTAATAGCTACCATTCGGTCAAAGCTACAAGTCTTTCCTGCTATAGTAATCGTAAATGTTGCTGTACCTGCTTTGGACGGGGTTCCTGTAATTTTAAAAACAAAATTGCCATTACCATTATTCAATGTTCCACCTTCAATGGTTGCGGTTAGTCCGGTGACTCCTGTTGAGTTAATGCTGATACCTGCATATGAGCCACCATTACCTCCAACATATGGCACAAGGGTAATTACAGAGTTGTCAGTATAGGTAGAACCATCTATCAGTTCTCCCGAATGGTATGCCGCAGAACATCGAAGATTTGTAACAGAAGCAACTAACCCCTCAACATATTTTACGATAGTACATGATTGATCAGCTAAATTAACTGTAATATTCATATTACCGCTATTGGTTGGAGAACCAGATACATTGTAAACTATATCAGTTACTGTACCTCCCACAAAAGTGCCAGCCGAGCGAGAAAATGTAAGTCCATTTATCGTAAAGCTTTCAGCAGGGTATGCTGTACCAGCATAAAAACCTCCGGCAGTTGTAAAATATTTTATCGTGTAAATTCCAGTATATAATTGTCCGGCGGTCATTGTATCAGGGTTTAGAAGTGGCTGATATGATCCTGTTCCGCAATATAATGTGAATCCTGTAACTACACCTACATTCATAGATGTGCAAGCTTGTCCGCCAAAATTAATATCTGTAAGTATTATTGCACCTGTGGAGCTTGGAGTTCCGGATACTGTATAAATAATTTCTCCATTGCCTGTAGAAAAGTTACCAGCATTTCGGGTAAATGTGAGCCCTTTTGTAGTAAATGAATGTGCGTCATAGGTTCCGCCGTTTCCTCCTGTGTAAGGAATTTTTAATTGTCCGTTATAACTCTGCTCAACAAAAATAGCAGTCGGTGATAGTTTTGCGTTGCAATCCAGAGTAACCACTGTACCTATAATAGGCGTATCAGGTTCAACAAATCGCGTAAAGCTACAACTTTGTCCTGCTATGCTGATCGTGAAAACTGCATTCCCTGCACCGGATGGGGTTCCTGTTATTTGAAATACTAAAGTTCCATTGCCATTATTAAAGTTTCCTGCCGTCAAACTAGCAACAAGACCTGTTACACCGGTGGAATTAATATTTATCGAAGAATAAGATCCGCCGTTTCCATCTGTATAGGGAATTGCTGTTTCGATTCCTGAATTATACTGAGTCCCATTATTGATCAAAGTTCCGGTATGAGTTGCTGAAGCGCAATCTAAAGCTGTTATCGTTCCAGGACCTTGTACAATAGATCCAAAGCAGTCCGACCAGGCATCGGCCTGATAAGCTCTCACACATTTTTTTGAGGTGTCGTAGAGTATCATTCCATTTTGTGGAGAAGTGATATTGATTTCAGGATTCCCTACTCTATTTAGATACAGGGCTTTATTGGCGGAGCCAAGTTCGAGGTCTGAACTTGGGTGTGGTGTTTCGGTATTTATTCCCACTTGTCCAAGCATCAATGAACTTACTCCGTAAGTCAAGATAATAAGCATTTTTTTCATCAAAATATGTTTTTAAAATTAGTATCAATTATATATAGTAGTGAGATTTACCATGCAAATAAGTGCTTGCGTTTTTGATAAATCATCAGACATCCATCATGTCGTGCTCTGACTTTAATAGTGCAAAACTAGGATGATTATAATATGGTATCCAAGATGTATATTGGCAGAATTCTGGAAATATGCAAAACTATAAAATAAAAACAACTGTAAATCAATCGATTACAGCTGTTTTGAAATTTCTGTTGTATTATGAATATTGAGTGGTCGGTATGATTTCACGATTTTTTTTGATAGTGGGATGTAACTCAACTAATAATCCAGATGTGATGATATTTTGAAATTGATCAAAATTCGATAGGCTCCTCTATCGAATAAAAGGGCAGATATTTCTGTTATTCGACCATAAATAACTTTTTCCATTTCGTAACCGTATTCCTGCTAAGGCGGAAATGAAGTGCTAATTCTTTATTGTTTAACCTGTTCTCTTTCTGATATTTTAGTATATGGAGTATGTCTGATCGGTCGTATGCACGATGCCTCTGATTTTTTTTTGCTAACTGTTTATCTGAATTACCAAAAATCAAGATATTTAGCTTAATAACTTCCAATGTTGAGAGATATTCTTTTTGTATCATAGCTTCGCAGGAAGAAATCTTCTCAGGATATTTACTTTGTAAAATATCAGAATAGATGAGCTTATAATCAGGCTTTAATCTTTGTATTTCTGTATCCATTTGTATAAGGTGGTTTTAGGTATTTTGTATCGTTCCATTACTTGTATTTTGGTCATTTCTCCCGACTCTATTTTTTCCAAGATAAAATCTACTACTTCTTTTGTGTAGACGTTTTTACGGAATTGGGGCAACGATGTAGTTTTGCCGGTCCTATCCGGGTTGTCTGTAGAATTTAGCGGGGAGTACAGGATCAGATGTTGTGTATAAATCCTGAAAAAGTCGTACTCCAGCAATTTGCTCCATTTTAAAAGAGTTTCCGTATCTAGGGTTTTGGACTTGTACATTAGATTAATTTCATATTCTGTAGCATTTAAAAAATTACAGATTCGAAATGATTCGATCCCGAGTTCTGTAACCAGCTGTTTGATCAAAGGACCTATATAAATTTCACGGTAGTTCATTATTTTCTTATAAAAATAGAAGCCCTAAAGGTTCGTAGTAAGGTTAAAATAAATCCCAGGCTTGAAGTTTTGTTTATTACATTACTATTTCAACTTAAACGACGTTTTTTCTCTAAATAATATTATAGAGCTGTAACACTAAATAAGGCTTTAAAGTCGGAAATGTTCGCATATGTAAAATTTGAGGGGTAAGAGATGCCAGAAGTATTTGATGACAAGGCATTGGTGCCGTTCAGATAAATAACCGTATTTAGCGTGTCACCTGCATTTAGAGAAACCATGCCTGTAACTACCACAGAATAACGTAAGATTGTTTGTCCAGGGGTTGCCCATCTTATCGTTGCATTGTCCATTATATTAGTACCTCCAGAAGGATCTCCTCCACAATTCTTCCTAATTTCCAGATTAACAGGATAGTAGAATCCCATTTCATTCCTACTTGGTGCCGAATTTGGCATAATGTAGGCCGTTATGAGGTAGATGCCAGATTGGGATACCGTGTAAGTGCCGGTATTGACATCGAATCTCGCATTAGGATCCGTGACCGTATTGTCAAACTTTTGAAAAAATCTCTGATTTACCGCTACTCCGCCTGTACCTCCATTGATGATAGCAGTAGACCCTGCTGAGGAATTACTTAAAGAGATTGATGCCAATGTCGCAGAAGCAGGATTCACCGGTCCCCATTCTGTTACTCCCAGATCATTTGTTTTTAGTACATATCCGTTTGAAGGCGTATTGGATGGCAGGGTAATGGAACGATCTGTGTTAAGATTGGAAGGAGCCTGCAGTGATACTGAGTTTGTACCATTTGAGGAATTTTCGTAGAATCTTACTGATGAAGCAGTTCCCGCTGAGTTTGTATTTAAAGAAATATTACCCTTAACGTCCAATTTTGAAATAGGAGAAGTAGTTCCTATTCCTATTTGTCCATTACTTGTAATAACCACATCATTGATTTGCTGGGCAGGATTAGGTATTCCTGTAGTTGGATTGTCTTTATTTCCATCTACATGAAATATCTGCTGTGGATTTTCTGTATTAATGCCCACCTGAGCAAATGCAATGGATGAAAATAGTACAAACGTAAAAATAATTGTTTTTCTCATTCTTGTTATTTTAATGTATATTAATTATTATGCTTAACCTGTAAAAGAGAGTATTCTTTTTGCTACTGCCTTGATTAAATTTATTTATATTAACGTACCCTCCCAACCAACAGAATGTAAAAAAGTAAAGTTGATATTCTACTTTTTTTGATTGATGACACCAAATAAACTTGTCGCAAATTACCTGGTTTTACATGTTCAATTACAAAAAAACAACTACGTAACAACTACTGTTTCCTGAAATATATCAATATTAAGCGCATTTTAGCACTTTAACCTGTCGTAATCCATAACTGTAAATATGCTTTACTCCGAACCAGCCATTTAATAAGAGATGGATTATTTTTCTGTGTCTCTTTACATTGTTACAAATAAATTTTTACATTTTTCAAGTTCGTTTAAATCAGCAGTAAAAGAAATAGAGCACAGAAAATCAAAAATTGATTGTAAAGTATAATAATCATTGTTTCGGGAGGCTATAATTTTTCTTAGTTCTTGGACTTTGTTATCTTCGGAGGATGTACGGTCCAAAATTTCCGACAGTGAAACTAAAAAATCCTCTAGATTTGTTTTATTAAGATCTTGTGATTGCATAATTATATATATATTGAAAGCCTAGCAAAATCACAGATGCCTGTGATGCTACTTTAAATTATTCAATATTTTTAAACATTCGGAAAGAAAGATCTCATGCATAAATTGTAGCTCAATGCATTTTCTTTTATGTATCGCTTGTGATTTGAAAAGTTGTTACAGATCGGGACAATCTGCCCCGCTTTCTGTAACTTCTTTCGATCAGGATTTCCTTATTTCTAAATTATCCCTCTCATTTATAATCGACATTGTGTTCTAATATTTAAAGGATATTTTCGAATTACAATCAGAGATAAGTAACTTGAAAATCAATATGCACTGATTTTTCAGCCCATAAATATGCAATCCTTCTCATGAAACCAACCTAAACTGCCCCATAGCTATAAATACTATTCAGGAAAACTTTGGAGATTGAGTACTGAGATTTTGCTTGTTCTAATGTTCTTAATACTAACAGATTATTTGATTGTACTTGGTCTTCACTAATAAAATTCCAAATGTGAAATAGTGATTTTGATGTGATTTTGATTCGGTGCAAATATATAGATGAGTCAACACCTAATCCTATATTCTCATTGGCACAATTCCGGAAAAGAACAAACCGTTACATTTATATTTCTGGAAATCATTTAATTATAACTTTCCTTTTTTTTGATAGTTGGGCTATGAATTCCGAAGGTGACATTCCCTGTTCTTTTTTGAAGATATTTGTAAAACGACTTTGGGACGAAAATCCACATATTTCAGACAAATAGCTGATCTTATAATTCAAATACTCTGGGTGATTATAAATTTTATCAACGATAAAATTTATCTTAAGTCCGTTAACATAGTCGTTGAAGTTTTTGTCTCGATGCCTTTTTAATATATATATGAGATATTTTGTGTTGGTTTCAAGGATCGTCGCAAGATTGGATTGTGTAAATCCTTTTTCGGTAAATGCTGTTCCATTTTCAAACCTTGCTAATTTTAATACAAGCTCATTTTCCTTTTCATCAGAAATAAGCTTTGTATTCCGCGTAACTGAGATTTGAGATTTGCAATCTTGAGCACGGGATAGGTTGCCATTGCTCTCCAAACTGTTTTTTTCTTGAATTTTCTTTCTTTCTTCTAGTTCGTTTACAATTTTTTCAAACCTAATCTTTAATTCTTTTTTCCTCTTGATTATTTTTAGAAACTGAAAGTAGAAGATAAATGCAAGAATAGAAGAAGCCCCCAAAATAGAAAAAATTATGATAGAATTACTTTTTTTTAATATCTCCTTTTCCTGCTTTTCCTGATTCAATATAGATGTGACAGCAAATTGAATATCTTTATTGTTTTTATTCTGCAGTTTTTCATACTCATTTTGATATAGCTCTGAGTAAAAATTTTTCTTATAGATATGACCTGCTTGTCCTGATAATTGAGACAGATTTTTATATAGTTCAGCTTTGTTTGGAACATCATCTATATTGAACTTTTTTATATTAGCCAAAGCCTGCTCATAATATGAAAGAGCTTTAGTTATATCGTTTGTTTCTTTATAGTAATCCCCGAATAGATTTAAGCTTATGTATTCATATTCTACATCTTTGTTGACCAGATTATAGCTTTTATTAAAAAAGTAGTAGGCAGAGTCGTATACTTTTCTTTTCAAGCATATCTTCCCCTTTATCATATAAATATTATAGATTTCACCTTCCGAAAACTTCTCCTGTATTTTTATTGCATTGTTGATGTATTTATCAGCCTTAGCATATTCTTTCCTTTTATTAAGATTATCAGCCAACCTTGCATAGGTGCGGGATATCAATCTCTGATACTCGTGATTTTTTTCATCTTTGGGCACAAAAGATAAAATGTCAGAATATTCATTGAACTCTTGTTCCGCAAGACCCATTTTCCCATAATTGTCACCTTTAAACTCTTTAAAAAGAATTTTTAACACATGATGTTCGGAAGTAGCTGTTTCTTTTAGCCCTTTGTTGAGATAAAAAAGACTTTCTCTGTGCATGTCTACTGAAAGCAGACACTTTCCCAGTATCAGATAAGATTTCGCCCTATTAAAAGAATCTCCATACCTTTCAGAAAACAGGGAGGCCTTCTTGGCATATCTCAATGACCTTACGGCATCCTTAAGTATATAATTGTCAGAGCTATTCCATAAATTTTGAATCTCCTGTTGCTTTTTGTCGTCTATCTGTGCATTTATGAATTGTGACAGAATAGTAAAAAAAATAATTGTGATCTTCTTCAAAAATAATTGTGTTTAACTAAAGTACATAGAATTTTCAATTTACAAAAAATTATCTTTCAGGAAATGAAGGAATCGAAAAAAATGCAGATGCCAGCGAACAATCTATTTTTCAAAAGTACTCTTCGCCCTAACTTTTTGAAAATGGTCAATCAGGGTTTCCGAGGGGCCAAAAATTTGAGAGAATGTCCTGACTGTCTAGATCACCAACATAATCTTCAGCTTCTGACCGACATGGGACGAAGTAAATCGAGATCAATGAGCCTTTGCCAACCAGAAAGTTCAAGCCAATACAACCTAAACCTAGTGCGGACACTTCCAATCCGTAGTTTCCTGCTTTTCTTTTTGTATAATTCTTTTGTTGACCCTCTTAAATTGTCTTCTCCCTGCATTATTTAATTTTAATGTTCAAGGCTCTGTGAAATGGCTATAAGAATATTGTACTCAATGGGCGATGTGTGGCAGTGCTTGACAGACAAATGACTAATAACTGTTTTTTTGACTACATCAACAGTCGTTTTGGATAAATCAAATATTTATTGTTGTGCCAACTTTGCATTAACGAATAAAAATTAAAATGCAAAACAAAATTAAAAATTGGACAGCTGCAAATATTCCTCAAAAAAAAGACGGTTTAGCTATGATTACCGGCAGTACGGAAGGTTTTGGTTACGAAGATGCATTGGCATTATCCTCCGTAGGTTGGAACATTATAATGATGGGACGCACCTCTCAAAAAGGAGCGCAGGCAATTGCTAAAATTTTTCAAATCAATCCGAAGGTAAAAGTGAGTTTTGAAAAAATAGACCTTGCGGACCTATCGTCAATCAAATCCTGTGCTTCGAAAATGATTGAAAAGGGTGAAGCCATCAATTTGCTCATCAATAAAATAGGCTCGAAACTGCCGATGCGTCTGAGTTACAGTTCGGCACAAACCATATAGGCCATTTTGCACTGACAGCCCAGTTGCTTCCTTTGCTCCGTAAAGCACCAGATGCTCATGTTGTTACCGTTTCAAGTGTAGCAAATCGGGAAGGAATAATCAATTTTGATAATCTTCAGTCAACATCTTCCTATGTTCCTGGGAAAGCGTACAGCCAGGCATTGCTTTAGAACTTCAGCGGAAGAGCGAAAAGCACGGCTGGAGTTATTACAAGTATTGCTTCACATCCGGGTGTTTCCGGTACCAATCTATTGATAAATTAAATCTTTTTGTGGAGGTTCTGGGATCTCCGATCCCTGATACCCAAAAAAAATCTTTTTCCGCAGAGACAACGGAATATATTTGCTATAGAAAATCAGGGAGCCTCATATGGAATCAGTGTAGTTGAAATATTATCTGCTTATTATAGATCAATAAATAAATTACTAATACTTAGGAAAAGAATTTAATGGCTTAATGATTTTATCTCTAAAGATATGGAGAGAAATAAAATATTGATCAATTTGCCTTTTTTCTCCTGATGTAATAAAAACACAGTTATGATTGTCTCAACCATATAAGAATCTACTTTTTACTCCTATTATTTTCGCTACATTTATTTGGACAGCAAATGAACCATGGTGTTGATGAAATCATTGACCGAGAAATGAAAGAAAGAAAAATCCCGGGACTGCAACTGGCAGTTGTACAAAAAGGAAAAATCATTTTAAGTAAATCCTATGGAATCGCAAATATGCAGTACAATATTCCTGTCAGCAGTACAACCAGCTTTCCTATCAATTCCAACACGAAGGTTTTCACCGGCGTTGCCGTGATGCAGTTGGTCGAACAGGACAGGATCTGATTGAATGACCCGATCAGCAAATATCTGGATGATATTCCGGATGAGTGGCAAAAAATGACGGTGGATCAGTTGCTGACCCATATTTCAGGATTACCTGAGATATTGAAACTTATTGATCCGATGATCGGGAATATAGGACCATTAAAAACTGAAGCTGCCATTTGGGAAAAACTTAAAACACTTCCTTTGGAATTTAAAACAGGAGAACAATTTAGCTACAACCAGACCAATTATTATTTGTTGGGAAAAATTATTGAAAAGCTTACCAAAAAAACCTTTTACAACCGATTTTGAGACTAATCAGTTTAGAATTGCACATCTTAAAAACACGGTATTTGGAGATTCGAGAGACATCATCCCAAACTATGCACCATCTTATCGCTACAATAGGTTTCTTGACGGTAAAAAAGGTGAAGCGAAACTGACCAATACCTACACAGAATTTCCTGATTTCACCCGAACTGGAGCTGGTATCAATAGTACCGCTGAAGATATGGCAAATTGGCTCATCGCTTTACAAAATGGCAGAAAATTTCAAAAATCATCAACATTGGATATGATGTGGTCACCAGCCACGTTCAATAATGGAGACCCTACCAATTGGGCGCGTGGCTGGGGAATTACAAAATTTAGGAAAAGTCATAACGCAATCGGAATGTCCGGAGGCAACAGATCTGTAATAATGGTATATCCTGACGATAATCTGTCAATTGTAGTACTGACCAATCTGGCTGGAAGTGCTCCCGAAGACTTTATCGAAGAGATTGCAGGTTGTTACAACCCCGATTTAGTGAAAGCCGATCCATTAACCTACTTAAGAAAAAATCTTCGGGAAAAAGGATTTGATAAAGCTACTGAATTTGTAAAAAAAGAACAAAATACAAATCCAGAATTTAGCCCGAAAGAAGATGAACTCAATAACTGGGCATACCGAATGATGTCTAATAATCAACAGAAGGAGGCTTTGGAAATCTTCAAACTCAATGTTTACCTATTCCCAAAAAGTTGGAATACCTATGACAGTTACGGGGAAATCTTATTGAAAATGGGCGATAGGAACAAAGCCATTGAGATGTACAAAAAATCTATTGATCTAAACCCTAATAATGAAAACGGCAAAAAAATTCTCACTGAAATAACCGCTCAGTAAAACTTTGAATAATTTCAAAGTTTAGAAGAACAATAATGCATTCAATTGTCTTATTGAGACTGTATTTATCAAGGCTTTGCATATTTCAGCCTTGTAATTAATTGAGTGGTATGATAACCGTCTAAAGAAGAGCCTGTAACGGATCCCGCCTTCTCGATATCCAGAATGCCGCTCTCTTCCCAAATGTCAGATGGGAATTGTAGATGATTAATTTCGCCAATAACCAGAAGCGTATTGTTAGTTTTCACAGAGATAATTTCTCTCAGCTCCAAACCAATCTGAATGTTAGATTCCGATACGAAGGGTGCAGGAAAATTATTTTTGTACTCCATTGTCAAACCTGTGGCGTCAAATTCCGATTCATCTCTTTTATATCTTGCAGAGGTTTGATGCGCTTGTTCAAAAATATCTTTGTTGACATGATTAATTGTGTAATAAGACGTCTGCCTAATATTTTCAATGGTATGTTTCTCAACAGAATCAGGACGTGAGACAAAGCCCATCAAAGGAGGATTGGCTCCGATGTGTACCACGGAATTAAATATCGCTAAGTTGGTTTGATCCTGCCTGTTTACGGTTCCAATCAAATTAAGACTTTTAAAACCGCTTAATGAATTGATCAGTGCGATTCTTTTTCTATCTTCCAAAGTTTCAATCTGATTATTATCCAAATGAGTTAACATTAATACGATTTTATTAAAATTAAAATTTATGATTTAAACTACTGTTTTATTAGTAAACATTTTAACGACAGCATTTAACGAGAGAAATACCGCAGTAGCTAAAGCAAAATAATAAACACTATCATTAAAATTTTTGTTGGCTGCTGCAATTGCAATCAATGCCCACACGGCAACCATAGCGAAAGAAATCATATTCCGTTTCCAAATCATATAAAGGTGAATAAGTGCTGCCACGACAAACATTACAACTGTCCAGATGGTTTCAGGAATTCCAAATCCTGACCATTCTATCTTTTTCAGATATGCTGCAACGTCCGCAATTAAAGCTACGGAAATCCAGCCAGAGTAGATGTAAAATGGCAGGCGGAGAAATAATATTGTCTGAAGGTCTCCGGCTTCGATCGTTCTTTTGTTATTTAAAATAATTTTCATCAAAGAGATAAAGAGGACAACCATAATCGGAATGGTAAGAAATGTATATTCATAAAGCCACGTTGCAATCCAGAGACAATTGGAGACACAGGAAACCACAAACCACCAACCGGTGTTTCTTATCACCTTTTCTTTGGTATCGTTCTTTTTGGCAAACGAACCATAGTAAATTACAAAGCCGAAAAGTAACAGATAAATAAGCCCCCAAATGGAAAAAGCATATCCCGCAGGTGTAAATAAATTTTGGAATTTTCCAGAAATACTTGCCATTGTTTCATTATTAAAAAATCCTGTATTGGAAAGGTAATTGACTAAGATTGTGACGGCTAATGCGGCCATATTTAAAATTTGGAAAGCTTTTACCATAATTGATCTTTTAAGAGGTTAATGAGATTTTTCACCGGTTAAGTTAATTAAATTTCCTCAATGCAGAAATATCAAATAGAGAATTATGGACTCATGTACAATTTGATTCTGATCTAATGACAGTATAAAAAATGTAACTTTAAAAAAAAATTAAAATCTGAATGTATTCGATTCTTGAAAAATTCATCGCAAGTAAAGGCCATATTTCTACAGCCAAAATGGAACTTATCAAATCCTGTTTTAAATTAATGAAAACGAAGCGAAACGAAATCCTGATTCAGTATGATGAGGTATGCAAATATTATTATTTTATCAACAGTGGCTGTATCAGACTTTTCACCACTACAAAAGATGGACTGGACAATTCCCGCTATTTTGCCTTTGAAGGAAATTTCGCCACCGCATTGCCCAGTTTTATAGACCAAAAACCTGCTGAAGAGTATGTGCAAACTATTGAAAAATCAGAACTGCTCTGTATCTCCAGAAAGGATTTTTATAATCTTGTAGAGACCATACCTGAGTTTTCAAAAATATACACGGAGATTCTGGAACTTGGATTTATAACAGCTCAGAAAAGAATCTACGGATTTCAGGGCTTTGATGCAATGGAAAAGGTGAAATGGCTGATGGAATATCAACCGCAACTTTTACTTCGGGTATCCAACAGGATGGTTGCATCTTACCTTGGTATGTCACCTTCAACGCTGAGCAGAGTCAGATCAAAGTTGTAATAAACATTGACGTAGAACAACGTTTTTGATTTTAATACCATCTAACTTTGCATAGAATTATGAGAGCTCCCTTTTATCAGATTGAGTTCAAATAATTTTTTTAGAAGCCACAGAAATTATTCACCTTAACTAAATAAATTTAAAAATATATAGAAATGAAATCTTTTATCAATACTCTACTACTTACGCTTTTCTCCATCAGCATCGCCGCACAGAACAAAGATTTTCAGCTTTCCACACATATTCTGGACGTGTCAAAAGGTCTTCCCGCTCCAGACGTCAAGATAAGACTGGAAAAATTCAATGATCAATCAAAAGCCTGGACTTACGTAGACGAAAAATTAACAGATGCCAACGGTCGAATTCCGAATTTTCTTCCGTCATCTTTTTCAAATAAAGGAATCTATAAGTTGATATATCTAACCAACGATTATTTCAAAAAAAGTAAAACAGACAGCTTTTACACATTTATCGAAGTGGTTTTTGAAATCAAGGATGAGAATCATTATCACGTTCCTATTACTCTTTCACCGTTTGGCTATTCGACTTACAGAGGTAGTTAATGCTTGACAACTAAATAATGATGACTACAATTTGTATATAATCATCGACCGTTCGTAAAAAAAATCGAGGTTTTGCATTTTGTTTTTCTGCTTCATCTGATTTTTGCCAATTTTCAAATTAAGCAGAGTAACGGATAAATTTTAGCATCAATAACACCAAATTTGTATCTCCACTACAAAATCGGTAACACAGCATTACCCTTAACCGTTTTATCCGCCGGAACTTCTTCCTGCAATACATCCCAGTGTTCAACAAATTTTCCATCTTTCTGAAAATATCTACAGCAATATAATTTTTTTAAAACCATTTGGAGAATCTCCCTTGCACCATTACGATATCATCATTTTCTGCGACGGTCGTGATTTTATATTTAAAATCAGGCGGTAAAGTAGCAATCAATTGTCTTAATCCTTCAGTTCCGTTTGGCATTAACTGGTTATGCTGAATATAATCCCTGCTGAAATACTAGTCGAGTGCATCGATATTTATATTGCCAAATATTGCTGTACGATTTATAATACCAAATCTTTATTTGTCATTATGATGAATTAAATTATTTTATTTTTAAAATGTTATTTAGTTTATTTTATTCGAACTACTACTTTTCCTTTTGCTCTGCCACTGTTCACATAATCCATTGCATCGTTCATTTCATTAAAGCTATATACCTTATCTAAAACAGGTTTTACAGCACCAGATTCTACCAATTTGGTAATCTTAGTTAATTGATCTCCATTCGCTTTCATAAATAGAAAAGAATAGCTCACGCCTAATCTTTCAGCCTGTTTACGTACTTTTTTACTGATAAGACCGAATACTAATTTTAAAAACCAACTTAATCCCATTTCTTTAGCAAAATCAGGTTCTGGCGGACCGGAAATGGAAACCGCTTTACCACCACGTTTTAGAATACGCAGGGATTTTTCCAGTGTTTTTGTATCCTGACTGTTGAGCACCAAATCATAATCTTTCAGCTCATTTTCAAAATCCTGGGTTTTGTAATCAATGGCTACATCAGCGCCAAGATTTTTGACCAAATCAAAATTGCCTTTACTGGTAGTTGTTGCAACGGTGGCACCAAGATGTTTAGCCAGCTGAATCGCAATCGTACCAACCCCACCGGAACCGGCTTGGATAAAAACTTTCTGTCCTTTTTTCAAATGAGCTTTTTCCACGAAAGCCTGCCATACCGTGAGTGCTACCAATGGAAGGGAAGCCGCTTCATCCATTGAAATATTACTCGGTTTTAATGCGACATATCTTTCATCAACCGAAATAAACTCCGCAAAACCACCAATATGATAATCCACCGGACGGCTGTAGACCTCATCGCCAACTTTGAATCGTTTTACATTAGAGCCAACCTGTGTTACAACTCCTGCCACATCGTGCCCTAAAATTAAAGGCATTTTGTACTTCAGCATCATTTTAAACTCACCACTTTTAATTTTGGCATCGAGCTGATTGATACTGGCCGAATGGATTTCAATTAAAACTTCATTTGGTTTTACTACAGGTTTGGCAATCTCGCTTAACTTCAAAGGTTCTGTTTTGCTATAGCGGTTGATGGTATATGCTTTCATTATTTTATATTTTTTTTTAAAATTTAAACTAGTTTTATGAAGGCTAATTTACGAGTAATGCCTTCCGGATGTTATTGTTTATCAATTAAGGAAGCAATGTTCTATCTGCCTTCTTTTTATTTACCAATCCGTATGCGAACTTCGGAAATAGCCTGTTCATAAGATAAACTGCTTTGCTGTCACCAACACGGATGATTAAAACATCTTTTTTAATTCCATCGAGCAAGCCGTTGACTAATGCCTGCGGGCTGATTTTTTTATCGTCCCTGTCTGCGACCATATCCGTATCTACCAAAGGTGGCAGCAGTTCAAAAACTTTTACGCTGCTGTCGAGAACCTGCAAATGTTTTCGAAGTGAAATGGTGTAGAATGCCAATGCCACTTTGGATGATGAATACGTTGCTTCCATTGCAGATGGTATCATACTCAGAATAGAAGTTGTGTGAATGATGGCTGCTTCCGGTCTGCTTTTCAACATATCCATAAACAGATTATTTAATCTGATGACACCGAAATAATTGACCTCCATTTCATACACCGCTCCTTCCAGATGTTTTTTGTTGGGAATACCCAGATTAATCGGTGGAACACCTACACCAGCGTTATGGTATAAAATATCGATACCGCCCAAAGCATTTACTTGCTGGAAAAGTGCTTCCGCATCGGTTTCATTGGCAGCATCACTTTGTATCGCAGTAACCTCAGGATAGCATTTTGATACTTCATCCAATTTTGTTTTATTTCTTCCTGTGATAATTACTTTTGCGCCGGCAGCTAAAAACTGTTTGGCAGCCTCCAGTCCGATTCCGGATGCGCCTCCGGTTATGAGGATGGTTTTGTTCTGAATATTCATTTTTGGTATATTTAAAAGCTTAAAAAAAGAAAAATATTCCCGGCTGATCCTATGTTTACTGCGCCAGTTTAGCCATTGCTTCGCCAATCGCCGCTGCATATTTTTTGGTTTCGCCTACCGGAATATCAAACTGATCTTTTTCTAATCCGAGGAAAAGTTCATCCGCCACTTCTGATGCCTGGATACCATTGGCTCCGCCAATTTCAGCAGAAAATTCCGTATTAACAGTCGGTGGATATACTTCATATATCTGAACATTTTTCTGCTCTTCATAGGTATAACGCAGAGCTACGGTATAACTGTGCAAAGCAGCTTTTGTCGCACAATAGGTAGGTAAGAATTTGTGACTTCCATATACCGCAATCGATGAAATATTAACGACTGCCGCAGCTTTTTTCTGTAATAAGTGTGGCAACATCAACTCCGTAAAATGAATAATGGCGATGTAGTTAACATTCATCTCAATCTGTGCCTTTTCGTGGGCATTGGTTGTTTCGCTTAATAGATAAGCAAAAGCTGCACCTGCATTATTGATAATGATATTCACATCAGGATGGTTATTTTTCAATTCTTCAGCGATGCGTATTCTGTCTGAATCTATTGCAAAATCTCCCTGAATTCCGATGGCTCCCGGCAGTTCTTTTAAAGCACTTTGTAAACGCTCTTCGTTACGCCCGTTAATGATAATTTTATTGCCTTCTTCGGTTAGCTTTTTAGCGATGGCTAGACCAATCCCGGCACTTCCGCCGGTGATAAATACTGTATTTCCTGCTGTTTGCATTGTATTGTTATTTTTAAAATTCAATTAAGTTATAGATAGATAAGTATTTTAACCCCACGGTTTCAGAACGATTTTAACGCTTGTTTTTCTGCTTTCTAATCCGTTTATTTAAAATCTTACCACTCTCATATTTTTTTTAGCTAATAGTTGGATAATCTGTATAGCCTTTTTCACCCGGAGTGTAAAAAGTATCCTGGTCTGGCGCATTCAAAGGCGCATTATTTTTAAACCGTTCCACCAAATCCGGATTGGCGATAAACGGAACGCCGAAAGACACCAAATCTGCATCGCCATCGGCAATCACCTTACTAGCGGTTTCTTTATTAAAACCACGGTTGATAATGATGGTTCCAATATATATTTTGCGAAAATGTTTAGCTACTTCCTGAATGGCCTGCGGGATATTAGAAACATCAGTAAATGGCTCTATCAAATGAATATAGGCCAAATCATAACTGTTCAAACGGGTAACGATGTAATCATACAGTTCAATGGTTTCGTCATCTACCAAAATACCCATAATGCCGTTGAGTGAAGGATTTAGGCGAACACCTACTTTCTTTAAATCGGCAACTTCTTTAATTGCATCTAAAATTTCAAATAAAATACGGGCTCGGTTCTCCACGTTTCCACCATATTCGTCTGTTCGTAGATTGCTGTTTTTGCTGAAAAACTGTTGAAGCAAATAACCATTGGCGCCGTGAAGTTCTACCCCATCAAAACCGGCTTCGAAAGCATTTGAAGCTGCATTTTTAAAGTCTTCTACAGTTTGTCTGATATCCTGAATGGTCATAGGCTGAGGCGCTTCAGACGGTTTGAATCCCTCGGGTGTAAAAACCTGCTGCTCGGGATTCACATCCGATGGTGCAAGTGGTTTTTTGCCATCGTGTAAATCGGGATGCGAATAGGCACCGGTGTGCCAAAGCTGTGCAAAGATTTTTCCATCTTTATTGTGAACAGCCTCGGTAACCAATCTCCAACCATCCAGTTGTGCTTGAGCGTAAATTCCGGGAACATTTATAAAGCCTACTGCCTCTTTACTGATGTAAGTACCTTCTGTTATAATGAGGCCTGCCGATGCACGTTGCTCATAATATTTGGCGATCATACCGGTAGCTGCATTCTTTTCGTTATCTGCCCTCGCTCTTGTCATTGGTGCCATTACTATTCGGTTGCTGACTGATGCTCCGTTAAGATTGTAAGGCTGAAAAATTGTTTTTTCCATTATATATTAATTTAATTTCGTAATTTTGCTTTCAAATTGCAAGTACAAAGTTATATAATTACTTTTAAATTGCAAGTAAAAATTTAAAATATTTTTTATGTCAGAAAATAAGAAGCGCTCTGACTGTCCTGTAAGTCAGTCGTTGGACATTTGGGGAGACAAATGGTCGTTGTTGATTGTAAGAGACTTGATGTTTGCAGGACAATGTACCTATGGCGATTTTCAGAAATCGGAAGAAAAAATAGCGAGTAATATATTGGCTTCACGACTACAGATGCTGGAAGATAACGGAATCATCATCAAAGGTTCACATCCGGAAAGCAAAGTCAAGTTTTTATATAAACTTACTGCAAAGGGCATCGATCTTTTGCCCCTGATGATTGAAATAAATATGTGGGCAGAAAAGTATTGTGACATTTCTTCCGAACGAAAGGAATTGCTCCAAGAGGTGAAAAAGGATAAAGAAGTTTTTATCGTAAGGTTGTCAAAGAAACTTAAAAGTTTGATGTGAAAGAACCATTAGATCTAATCTTGTCATATTAAAAAAGTGCGACGGATCTAATAGGAACGCCGACGATTCCTATCAAATGATAAGTTGCTCAGCAAAAACAATATTTTTACTCAAGCTATAAATATTCTTAGTACGCTGTCAGACTCAAAGGTTGAAAATTTGATATCTACTTTCTCTTCGTCCGTCAATGGCTCCGTTATGCATACATAAATCGGCCCGAAAAGTGGAAATACATCTTCTGCAAGACCTAAAGCATTCATTTAAACTAATGAATTTGCATTTCTGCCGTGATTCTTTTTTTTAGCTCGAACTACCTAGATCTCGTAAAATGAAGTCCTAAAAAAATAGATCATTGTTTTTATGAAAGGAATGATTATTACATCAATATCTAGCGGTTTCCTACTATTAATCATATTATTAGAAATAATAGCAGAATCTTAAAATTTACTATAGCAATCAAGAGATCGCAACAGGTAATCTGAACCAAAATGTACTACCACTACCTTCTGTACTTTCCATACCGATTTGTCCATGATGTCTTTCGATGATTTCCTTGCAAATGTATAAGCCCATTCCAAATCCTTTGGTATTTTTCATTGCATCGCTTTCAACCCTGTAAAAGCGATCGAAAATAAATGGATGATCTTTCGCCGGAATACCCATACCCTGATCCTTTACAGAAAAATAAGCAAAACCATCCTTTGTGAAACAGTTTACCGTTATGCAGGTATCGTAAAGTGAGTATTTCACAGCATTATTGATAAAATTGGTCATTACCTGCTCAATCTTACTTCGATCCGCTTCGACAACTGCAATTTCTGCAGGTGCGAAAATTAATCTATGTGAAGTAATCATTGTCATACATTCCTGTTCCGTTCTCTTCACGAGATCGGCCATATCAAAATGAGATTTCTTAAGGTTTATTTTTCCTTCACCGAGACGTGCCGCATCCAGAAATCCACTGATCAAATTTTCCATCCGTTGGACCTGATTATCTATTTTAGACATTTTGTCCGCTAAACCATTATCATTGTCCTTTTTTGCTGCTCTGTTCAGCAGATGGACATAGGCCTTGATGGCTGTTAAAGGATTACGCAATTCATGGCTGACCAATTACCCTGCCGGTTACTGATCAACAAAATATGATCAAATACCGGATCGCCGGTAGTAATAGCCACAGAGATAGGATGTTCTTCCGGAGGCAGGGTTGATCCGTCGGTTCGCCTATTATTCCATTCCGGAGAGACATTGGATAAAGTCAGCATAGTGGTTTCATCCAGCTTGAAAATTTCCCGGTTGTGTTTGTTGGTGTAGACGATATTTCCTGCAGCATCGGTAATACCAATTCCCTCTCCTACAATATCAAGTATATTCTGGATCTTATCTTTACTTTCTGTTAGGTCCGTAATGGCTTTCTTTAAGCTTGCTTCGGTTGCCTTTAATTTCTTATTACTTTCAAGCAGCTCCTTATTCGCTAAGATGAGGTCTCTGTTATTTTTTCTCAACAGCAATTTATCAATAACCTGAACAGCAACGGTTTGAAGTGCCTCCTGCTGAGCTTTGGTTAAAATTTTAGGCTTTTGATCGATCACACAAAGAGACCCCAGAGCAAAACCATCTTTATCCAAAAGTGGCATTCCTGCGTAAAATCGGATGTCAGGACTTCCTGTGACCAAAGGATTATCTGCAAAGCGAATATCATTTTGTGCATCTTCTATCTGCATCAATTGGTCCGGATCAATTATAGCGTGTGAACAAAAAGAATGACACCTGTCGGTTTGTCTGGAGTCCAGACCATGGTGAGATTTAAACCACTGTCTGTCTTTATCTACAAAGCTTATCAGAGATATTGGGGTATCGCAGATCGCTGCGGCCAGTGCTGTAAGATCATCAAAATCTTTTTCTATATCTGTATCGAGAATATCATAAGAGTACAAAGCTTCCAGTCTCTTTTGTTCATTCATAGAATTATAATCGGCCATAGTTAATTTGCGAAATTATCTAAATTAGGTTTGCAAAGGTACTTAATCTTAAGATTAATCTTACATCAACGATTCTTTTTCATTTTATTATGATATTGCACAGTATTTGAATAGCACAGATAAGTGGTAATGTTTTTTTTTAACCTAACGAAAAAGTATGAAGACAGTCTGTATCCTGGAGGACAATGAGAACATAAAGGAAGTATTGGAAATATTGCTTGAAAGTGAAAATTATCAAGTGGAGAGCTGCACGAATGTAAGCGATTTTTACAGTAAGACAAAAGCTTTGCGCACGGATCTTTTTATACTTGATGTAATGTTACCGGATGGTTCGGGGATCGATGTCTGTAATTTCTTACGAAAAACAACCGAATTCTCAAAAACTCCTATTATTATGATGAGTGCCAATACGGACGCAATTAAAACCAATAAGAGTTGCAGACCAAATGCATTTATCAGTAAACCTTTCGATCTGGATATGGTACTTGAAAAGGTTGCAGCTTTGATGGGTGGCCATTCTTGATAAGGAAGTGCTTTGTATTAAATTGCTAAACCTGACTTTAATTTCAATTATAAAATTCCCGATTAACGTTCTATAAAAGTAGCTCAATTGGTAATTCTTATACTCCAATTTTCTGATAAGCCTCATTTCAAACGAGAGGCTGAGACGATAATTTTTGAAGTATACTCAACAGTTGTTGACATTTCTCTAGGCAGTTAAGCTGAATACCTCTTTCACTAAACTAAGCTCCGATTTGGAAACATATATCCGCAATCTGGAAACAGCCTTGCCATTACCTTTGTCATAAGAATTTAAATAAAGAAAAATGCAGAAATCAATCAAATTCAAAAATAGAAGCTGGGAAATTGCAGCACATCTCAATTTGCCGGAGAACTTTGATGAAAATCAAAAATACAGCGCCATCATTTGTGTCCATCCGGGAAGCAGTGTCAAGGAACAAACTGCTGGTCAATATGCTGAAAAACTTACTGGAGAAGGATTTATCACCCTTGCATTCGATGCTTCTTTTCAGGGAGAAAGCGGTGGAGAACCAAGATTCCTGGAAGATCCGGCAACCAGAGTTGAAGACATAAAATGTGCAGTAGATCATCTTACAACATTCGATTTTGTAGATAATGAAAAGATCGGTATTTTAGGAATCTGTGCGGGCGGTGCATATTCAGCTAATGCCGCTTTGACAGAAAGACGAATCAAAGCCGTCGCCACAGTTTCCGCATCTAATTTTTGCAGGGCTTACAGAGAAAGCCTGAATCCGATCCAGATCCTGGAAGCTGTGGGTAAGCAGCGTACAGCCGAAGCCAATGGCGCTGAACCGTTGATCGTCAACTGGACTCCAAACTCTTCAGAAGAAGCGAAGGAACAAGGAATAGATGAAATGGATCTTTTGGAATGTATCGATTATTACAGAACACCTCGTGGAAATCATCCGAGATCGTCCAATCAACTTCTTTTTACAAGTTTTGGGAATACGGTCAATTTCGATGCTTTCCATTTGGCAGATCAGCTGTTGACACAGCCATTATTGATCATTGTCGGAGATAAGGTCGGAGCCTTTGGTTCCTACAGAGATGGATTTGAACTTTATAATAAGGCAGCATCAAAAAATAAAAATATCTATGTTGTTAAAGGCGCCAGTCATTATGACCTATATGATCAGCCTAAAGCAACTTATGAAGCTTTATTACAATTAATTCCATTCTTTAAAAAGAATCTATGATCTAAATTTTAGGAAGACAAGATCGTTACGGTTGGGCCTTCCTTATATTTGTATAAATAAAAAGAATGCATACCATTGATTCAATATTGCAATTCCACCGTCTGCTGTCGTTGCCTGATCCGCTTCATCCGCTTGTCAGCATTATCGATCTTGAAGATATCCGGATTCAAAAAGACTCAATTTGAGAGAAATTCTCCGCTGATTTTTACAGCATATCCTTAAAAAAAGATGTCAAGGCTAAAATGAGATACGGACAAAACCGGTATGATTTTGATAAAGGCGTCCTGAGCTTCACTGCACCTAAACAAGTTCAAATCCTTGAATTATCCAATACAAATTCAGATAACAACGTCGCAGGAACTGGTTACGCTCTGTTCTTTCATTCTGATTTTCTGGGAAAACATACCGTTGCTTCAACCATCAAAACCTATGGCTTCTTCTCCTATGCTACCAATGAAGCATTGCATCTTTCAGAAACAGAAGAGAATAATATTCTTGAGATATTTCTAAAAGTTGAACAGGAATATCAGCATATCGACAAACATACCCAGGAGATCATCGTCGCCCAAATAGATCTGCTGCTGAGTTATTGCAACCGTTTCTATGAAAGGCAGTTCATAACAAGAAAACCAGCGAATAGTGAACTTCTGATCAAAATGGAAAATTTACTGGACAATTATTTTAATGATGAAGAAAGCTTTAAAGCAGGTCTTCCCACCGTCGAATATTTTGCCGCCCAACTCAACCTGTCTACCCATTACCTTAGTGATATGCTGCGCACTCTTACCGGACTAAGTACACAGCAGCACATTCAAAACAGACTGATCGAGAAAGCAAAGCTGTTCTTATCAACGACAGATCTTTCTGTGGCTGAGATCGCTTACAGTTTAGGATTTGAATATCCACAGTCGTTTAATAAACTATTCAAAAAAAGAACTGAAATATCCCCCTTGGAATTCAGAAAACAATTCAGATAATTGATGTTTTTATCACAAAGTTTTCATTTTGAGATTAACGACATTTGTTTACAAGAGAATGCAACGATCCGATATTTAAAGCCGTAATGAGCAAATCAACATTTTTCTTTACAACGTTTTAAACGCAACAGCATCAACCTCAATGAGCATTCCGTCCAACGCCAACTTCGGGACCGGAATCAAGGTACTTGCCGGAAATTGGTTTTTATCCCACACCTTGTGCATTTCTTCTGTCCATATTTTAAGTTTCTCCTGATCATGATCAACGATCAATATGGTGATTTTAAGAACATCATCAGTCGTCAGACCTGATTCTTTAAGAACAATGTTCAGGTTTTGCAGGGCCCCTTTGACCTGCATCCTAAAATCTTTTGAAAGTTTGTGTTCTAAACCTTCTCCACCACTTTGTCCCGAGATAAATACATAACTTCCTTTACCGGAAGCAGTCGCAGAATGTGAAAATGCAAATGGCGTGGGATCGAAAAGCCCTTTAGGAGTTTTATATTGGATGTTTGACATATCTTTTTGATCAGGGATTAGAGTAATTTCAGTTTTAGAACAACCTGTAAACAATAAAATGAAAAATGTAGAGATCAGAAAATTCTTTTTCTTATCTGTAAAGTATTTAAAATCAATCATGGTTAGTTAAGAATTGTTTGATTTGAAAAATTTGAGTAACAGCAGCCTTGAACCAATAGGCTGCATCGTGAGCACCGGGACGTTCTTCATAAATGTGAGGAATATTCAATTTGATCAATTGCTCGTGAAATTTTCTGTTTTGTGCAATCAAGGGGTCGTCCGTTCCACAACTGATCAGGATTTTTTGTCGGCTGTCTTTAAGCTTGCCTATCTGCGAGATGGCTGTGTAAGAAGTCCATTTTTCAGGATTTTCTCCTAATAATTTTGGAACGCCATATTCCTTTCCAAAAGGAACGAAATCAATGACGCCGCATAAGCTTCCGATAGCACTGAAAGTATTCTGATGTCTTGCACCAATATACAGAGCGCCATGTCCACCCATACTCCACCCCATCAAAGCGGATTCCGATTGGTCAGAATTATATTTTTTTTGAATAAAGCCTGTCAGTTCTTTGGCAATAAATGTCTCATACTTCAAATTGGGACTGTCTATGTACCAGCTGTCATAATTTCCGTCGGGTAGAACGAAGATCATCTGCATTTCTTCACTGACCTTTGCTAAGGACGGAATATCCTGTGCTAATGTTCTTTTGGGATAGCCACTATATCCGTGGAGTATATAAACCGTTGGCAGTTTCTCATTCTTTTCGTTTATGGGATGTACCACAAGGGTTTTAATTTCCTTCTTCATAGAGGCACTATAAATATTCAGTGAGTCGACTTTTTGAGAAAACATTTCTGTTCCAATGCAGGTAACGACCAATGCAAATAATGATTTTATCATTGTAATTGATTTTTGTAGGAGCAAAGTTAAAAGTCAGGATCCTCAAAAATCTTTACATATGTTGAGGGAATGAGAAAATATTTCAATTCCAGAAAATTTAGATATTTGTATTTTTACTTTATTTTTAAACTATGGTAGCATTTTGGGAATTTATGGACCGCTATTCCTTAATCTCTGAGGAATCTAAAAAGGCTTGGTCTGCCTTGTTGAAAACGTCCAAAATAGCCAAGGGAACTCATTTTTTGGAACAGGGTGCAGTTCCGAAGGACATCAGCTTTGTAGTTAAAGGATTGCTTTCGTACTATTACCTTAATGAAAAAGGTGAAAAAATAATTAAAAGATTTTTTTCAGAAAATTCCCTTGTTGCTTCTACAAGCGCATTGTTAAAGCAGGAATCTGGATTTTTCTCCATTGAAGCCTTGGAGGATACGGAAGTCATCAGCTATGCTTTCAGTGATTTCAGAAAGCTGACCACAAAGTATAATGATGTCGCTAATTTCTACATCAGTTATCTGGAACGCCATTGGGTCATTGAAAAAGAATTTGCCGAGATCACGCTGAAATCCGATACCGCCAAACAAAGATATTTAGAGTTGGAAAAACATTATCCTGAACTGATGTCCCGATTGAAACTTCATCAGATAGCCTCTTATCTGGCAGTTACTCCTACTCAGTTGAGTAGAATCAGAGCAGAACTCTAATTGTGAGAATATCTAAAAGATCATCAGAAAGGAAAATTCTCACCGAGTAGCCTAATCTGAAAAATGCATGCTTAATAATTTAAGTTTTCTCGGAAAATAATAAATATAATTCAAATCCCGATCTATATCGGAATCTTTTCGTTTTACGGAAATCCGTAAAAAGTTAGTCGGTAGGATCGCTACTTTTGCCGATAACCAATTTTTAGCTATGAAAAATATTTGTCTATTCTCAGTCTTACTTTTAATTTTATCTTGCAGTGCGCCTTCGGCAAGAAACACCCTCAAGTTTACCAAACAGGAATACATCGGTGAATGGCCTTTTTCCGTCAATGAGATCGAGGTGTATTGTTCCGGTTATAAAGAGATCTATGGCAAAACAAGCAATGGGAAGGTGTATGCTCTCAATGGATCAGCGAAAGGAGCATCTTATAAGGATCCAGCCATCAGCGATGTTGAAGAGATCTGGCTGGATGACCCAAAATGGGCTGGGCTGAAAATCTCTTATGGTGATTTTATAACGCAGGGACTGACGATCTGTGAGAACAAATAAGATCGTGGCTACTAAGATATTCCTTAAAGAACTTTTGCCAGTACAAAGCCGATGACCAGCGCCAAAACAAAGGCAATGATAATCTTCACATAATCAGTTTTATTGCTCTCAACTTCCTGATTCAGTCTGATATTATCCTGAGTAAGTGTTTCCAGATTGGCCTTTAAAGAAGCGGTCTTTTCATTGATGGCGGACTGTACATTCTTTTCATGCAGGACCGCAATCTCTTTTTTGTAGCTCTCCATTTCTGTCTGTCGTTGTTTCTGCTGCTCCTGAAAATTCTTCTGAAGATCTTCCACCTGTTTTGTAGAAGATACTTGTAGCTTTTGGAATTCTTCATTTCGGACTTTAAGCTGGTCAGCATAGGTCTTATTATGGGCTTCACTCTGCTCTTTGTATGTTTTCTGGGCTTCTGCAAATTCCTCATTCTTCCTCTTCATTTGTTTTTCTAAAGATTCTACCTGCTCCGAAAACTGCTTGGTGACATCTTTTTTGACCTCATCGATGAGAAGAGCCCTAGAATTGGATCGTTCGTGGGATAATTTTTCAGCAATGGCATGCAATCCAGCACCATAATCGTGTGGCAGGTGAAAACGCTTGTCAGCCAGCTTATCCAATAAGGTCTCATCTACCGTATGACCGATGGCCGTCACAGTAACCATGTTCATCTTGATGAATAACTCAGATAAGGTTAAATCATTAAATGTTTCCATACTCTGCCTGTCGCCTCCTCCCCTGACCAAAGCAACAATGTCATAATCCGGACCTGAAACTTCGTTCAGTTTTGAAATGATCGCTGTCGAAGAGGTAATATTACAGCTGTGATCTGAAATATCAAAATACTTTGAAGAAACATCCAATCCTTCAAAAAAGTCCTTTTGCACAATCGCATTGTTTCCATAAATGTTAGCGACCCTGACCTTTTCATCTTTCAGCATCTTATCCCTGATAAGGGTCTCAAGGTCTTTTGATCCTGTCTCCAGTTTTTTCTGGATCAGCCCATACCTTTCCAGTTCTTCTTCGGAGATGGATCTTTCTTCCTGCTGAACGATCTCATCAACCACAAAGCGCAGTTCAATCGAAGAATTTTTAATGCTTTTCTCAATAAAGCCTCTGAGTGTGTAGACCTCATTATTGGTGATCTTGCTCCTGAGCAACGAAGAAATACGAATACCTATCGAAGTATGATCACCTTCTGAGAACAGAAGATCATAATAATAGTTTCCATAGGATTTACCGCCACCATACGCATACCTTCCTTTAAGATAGATGAGATTTACCGTAGCATTGAGCTTCAGGGCATTGCTAAAAATCCCAATGACTGAGGCTGGTGAATAGATCGGATATGTTACATCTTGATTGTCCATGTGATTGACTGTCTTTTTAAAAAGCATTCCAAAGATATTGTTAATTGAACTAAAATAAAACAGCGTTCTTAATAATATCTTGGCGTAGTAAGTGTTGAAATAACATATCTATATACCAATCCTTAAAAAAAGAATAAACAATATAACTTCACATATTTTATTGCAGCAATTAAGATATTAGGTTGCTATAGAACAAAATATCCCATATTTTAAATGATGAGTTACAAAAAAAAAATTAATTCATCAGAGAATAAAATGCACGAACTTGGAAATTTAACAATATTAGCATTTTAGTAAACAAACACAAATATTTAAAGCCATTTGCCGTAATATTTTGTTTTTTTGCATTCATAGTAGAAGAGAAACCCATTGAAGGGCGAACATTGCAAGTGCAGTACTTGCTGTTTTTTCGTGATTTTCATAATTAAATATTATCACAGAACTAACCTTAATGGTTCACGGTACTCAATAAACAAGCTTAAGAAAAACCCTTAAACTAGTTTAAGGGTTTATAAAAATTGGATTGTTTATTTATTTGAGTTACAAAGCTGCATTTAAAACTTTGTCCTCGGAATAAACAAGACCTTCATAACAAGCGTTGTAAATGTTCTTTAACTCTTCAACGGTTGGTTTTCTAGGGTTGAATCCTGTACAAGGGTCTAAAAATGCATTGTTTGCCATAAAGTCCAGATTTTTATCCCAGTCTTCACGAGAGATCCCGAATTCTTTGATCGCAGATTGGTTGTTAACTTCAGATCTCAAAGTTTCAATAGCCTGAGCCAATTCTTCAGTGGTTTCTTTACCGATCACTTTTGCCAGATCCGGAAAACGACTGCTTTCTTTTTCATTAAATCGAATTACATTAGGTAAGAAAATAGCATTACAAGCACCGTGAGGAACGCCAAACAAAGCACCAACCTGATGAGATAATGAATGTACAATTCCCAACCACGCATTGTTGAAAGCAAGACCTCCCATAAATGAAGCATCATGCATATTCTGACGGGCTGTGATATTATTTGGATTTTGAACCGCTTCCTTCAGATTATCAAAAACGATTTTTAAACCACCTTTGGAAAGTGCATCTGCAAAATTATTGTCGATGTTAGAAACATAAGCTTCGACGCAATGTGTCAAAGCATCCAATCCAGTGTTTGAGGTAACGTGAGCCGGCATCGATGCACAGATCTCGCCGTCGATAATTGCCACATCAGGAGTCAATTCATAAGAAACGATTGGATATTTTACACCTTTTTCACGGTCTGTGATTACGGCAAGACCTGTAGTTTCAGTTCCTGTTCCGCTGGTTGATGGGATGGCAATGAATTTCGCTTTTTGTCTTAAAGTTGGAACACTGAAAGGTTTGATCATCGCTTCGAAATCAGCATCCGGATATTCGTAGAAAACCCACATCATTTTAGCCGCATCGATTGCTGAGCAGCCACCGATCCCTACGATCCAGTCAGGCTGAAATTCCTTCATCAATTCTGCACCTTTGAAACAAGTTTCTGATGACGGATCTTCTTCTACTCCTTCATAGATCTTGGTTTCTATTCCCGCTTCATTCAGATAAGCGACTGCTTTATCTAAAGTCCCGCTTTTTTTCATCGAGCTTCCTCCAGTCACCAAAACTGCTTTTTTACCTTTGATATTTTTTAATTCTTCAAGACTTCCCGCTCCGTGGAATACTTCTCCTGCAACAAATAACTTGCTCATTCTGTATTATATTTTACGTTAAAATTATAGTACAAAGGTAGGTCAGGTAGAAAGCGAAGTGTTATACAATTGGGTTTATCTGTTATAAATTTGAGCCAGTTCCTCCTGAAGTTCCGTTGGCGTTTCTTTTAGTTTGGTTTTTACGAATTTATTGAGTGCAGAAGGCGAACTGAATCCCAGTTCCATCGATATCTGCTTATGAGAAAGGTCAGAAAACAACAACAGTCTTTTGATTTCCTGTAGAATACGGTTGTGAATTGCATTGATAGCAGTCTCGTCACAATGCTTCTTCGTAATATTGTTCAGTTTTTTGGTAGTGATTGCTAGCTTAGATGCGTAATACTGAACGGTACGCTCATTTTTGTAACGCTCATTCAGCATTTTTTTGAAACGAATGTAGAGCGTTTTATCTGTTTCGTGCTGTAAAACAGGATGCTGACCGTGAACCAGCTCAATCAATCCCAAAAGGAAGATCTTGATATAAAAACGCGCCTGCTCTTTTCGGACAAGACTTGGGTTAAGATATACGTTCTCAATATCAATCGCGAGCTTTTTTGACTGTTCAAATTCTGAAGGTGATAAAAAGACACAATTGAGATGAGTAGCAAGATCAATATTATAGGAAAGAAGTTCGTTTTTAAGAATGTCAGAACAGAATAGTACTTCCTCAAACAAAATGATCTTTCCCGAAACGTCGGAAGATGTACTTGTAACAGAAGAAATCTGTTCAGGAAAAATAATTGATATTTTGCCTGAACTAAGTTTAAATTTTTGGTCCTCGATCTGAATCTCTATTTCTCCTGATTCTAACATCAGAATGCAAAAGTGATCTTTTTTATGAGGCAAAAGGTAATTCTCGAGACTTGACAAGCTCAGGTCGAATGCGCGAAAAGAAAGATTTTGATCTTCCGGTTTTTGAATATTCTTTTTTATTTCTAAACGTTTCAAATTGTTATTTTTCTAAGTGACCATTGATTGATCAAGTTAACTTTACCAACTATATTCTTCCGTATTTTACTTAAAAATCTGATGTGATCCCTAAGTAGGAAGCGATCTGTATGTTTGGCAGTCTATTAATTAACTATGGGAAATCCCTTTGAAAATTAACATATCTTTCCTCGGCAGCATCAGTGATACTTTGCAATATACGATCCTGAAAATTAATAAATTTCCTTTCGTTGATAATTTTAAATTTCCTGTCAAATTTATGATAATTGATATAAATAAAGCAGATCATAGATTTCCATTATTCTGAAAGGCACTGAGGCTTGCAATTTTATTATCGTTCATATTATAAACGATCTCAACGGAAAAACTTGACATTTCATATAGAACAAACTTTAATCCATCCTTATGGGTTTCATTGATGATCCGTCCTTCCTTCACAACCATTTCATATTGAGATTGATTGGTCATATTTTTAAAATCGTAGTACGAAATAGGCATATTGCTTAATTTTTATTATAATGTTGTAGTTCAGTAATGATTGGCTTCATTAGTTATTTTGATCCTTGAAATAAAAATTTAAAGTTGTGGTAATTAAACAAATTTATCATCCACGTATCAGCCGAAATGTAAGATTAATTCTTTCTTTCATAGGTATCGTTGATTTGGCGATCCGGTGTTCCCAGTTCTCCTGAAGGTCTCCTTTCATGATGAGTAGTGAGCCATTGGGAAGTGGCAGACTGTATTTGCTTTGATGATGGTCTTTTTTTCTGAAATCAAAATTCCTGGTTTGCCCAAGACTGATGGACGCAATCACATGACGCTTTCCATACCTGCTTTCCTTATCCCGGTGCCATGCAACTGAGTCATTGTTGTCTCTGTAAAGGTTGAGCAGCACACCGTTGAACTGGTAACCGAACTCTTTTTCAATTCTTTCTTTCAGAGAAAACAATTCTGGAGTCCAGGAGTTAGTATTTGATGTATTGCTATCAGCTGATTCGTAGGACTGCTTGTCATCACCATACCATGCAGTCAGTCGCGGTGTTATAACTGTCTTATCATACATTTTTTGGGTGCGCTGTTCCCACGGCGCTGTTTGAAGCAGATGGTGTTTTAACTGATCCGCCTCTTCACTGCTCAGGAAATTTTCTTTATACTCCAAAAGATCTTTTGGAAACTCGTAAAACTCTTCTGCATCAAATAAACTCAACTGGTTCATGCAATTTCTTTTAACAATTATTTTTAAACCATTCCATTTCTACAGGATATTTTATTTTTCATCATGTCTGTTTTTAACTTCCCTCAGTGAAATTTTTTATAAATTGAATTTTAAAATTCCGTTCTCAAGATTACTGATACTGCGTTTAGCCTCATCGAAAAGATGCTTTAGGTTTTCATGACCAGGCAAATAATAGGGTTTATAATCCTGTGGTAATATTCCTCTAACATAACGCCATATCTGAACGATATTTGTTAAAGGAATATCGTACGAGTTATAGAATGTATTGTCTGCAGCTACGGTCAGCGTCGTTTTATTCCTTTTTACAAATGTTTTGAACGTATAGCCTTCAGACGTAATGAACATATATTCCTTTCCTTTTTTCAGATCGTCCAGCTGTTCAACATATTCACCAATGACGCAAGTCCCATCAGCAAATGGTGGCATCGAGTCCCCCTCCGCCATAAACCCCCTGAATATGCCATGACCTAGGAACGGAAGTTGAATCCTGGGAAGACTTTCGATATATTCCGGATCACTGAATCCGTTCATATAGCCCATTGAAGCTTTCTGGGGAACAATTTCAATATACTTGTTTCCTTCATTGTCTACTACTACCGGCAGCAATATCTTATTCCCGGGCAGGTTGACCATCTTATCCAAAGGATATTTTCTTATATCGACCGTAACCAGCAGATCAATACTGATATTGTAGTATTTAGAGATTCTGACCAACACTTCAATAGGAGGTTCTGCATTTCCGTATTCATATGAAACATATCTTGATCTGGTAAGGATGAGTTCATCTGCCAGCTTATGCTGGGTCAGATTTTTTTGACCTCTCAAAAACACGATGTTATCTGCAAAAATTGACATTGTCATAATTTATGACAACAAATATACAAATTTTGTTTAAAAACGTGACTAAGTTTGTACCATGGAAAGAGCAATTGCACATATGGATCTGGATACGTTTTTTATTTCCTGTGAGCGGCTGAAAAACTCTGTATTGGAGAAACAGCCTGTGATCATTGGAGGCGGAGACCGTGGTGTGGTGGCATCATGCTCTTATGAGGCAAGGGAATTCGGTGTCCGCTCGGCGATGCCTATAAAAATGGCTTTGAGGTTGTGCCCGGAGGGAAGAGTGATCAAAGGGGACATGGAATACTATTCCAATATGTCTCATCTTGTGACCGAGGTTATTCAGGAAAAAGTGCCGGTGCTTGAAAAGGCCAGCATCGATGAATTTTATCTGGATCTTTCCGGAATGGACAAGTTCTTTGGTTGTTATCAGTGGACAAACGAAGTTGCCGATGCTGTGATGAAAAATACAGGTTTGCCAATCAGTTTTGCCCTTTCCACCAATAAGACAGTGTCCAAAATCGGAACCGGCGAATCCAAACCCATTGGAAAACTGGAGGTCAGGGCTGTGGATATCCAACCTTTTTTAAATCCGTTGTCTATCAAAAAGATTCCGATGGTCGGGCCAGAGACCTTTCAACTTTTTTCAAGGTTAGGCGTCAAAACCATAAAAACTTTGTCTGAGATGCCGGTCGATGTACTGCAGGAGCTGGTTGGAAAGAATGGCAGCACGTTATGGAAGAAAGCCCATGGCATCGATGAAACGCCCGTAGTTCCCTATTCCGAAAGAAAATCGATCTCCACAGAAAATACATTTGCTCTGGACACCATTGATATTCAGAACATCAGGAGTGTATTGTCAGGAATGGTTGAAAAGCTATGTTATCAGCTGAGACATGAAAAATGGCTGACCTCAACGGTTTCAGTTAAGATCAGGTATTCAAATTTTGATACGGAGACCAAACAGTGCAGAATTCCCTACACATCGGCTGATCATACTTTACTCAGGTATGTCCTGGAACTATTCAACAAAGTCTATGCACGAAGGATGAGGATCCGTCTGATCGGTGTACGGTTTACCGGTCTGGTCCATGGCCTGCACCAAATGGATCTTTTCGAAGATACGGAAGAACTCATTTCATTATATGAGACAATGGATAAGATCAAAAACCGATTCGGTACCTCAAGTGTTGGCAGAGCATCAGGTCTATTACTTTAATATTTTATTATGTTTCTGAATTGCCATACTTATCACAGTCTGCGTTATGGGACCATTTCTGTTGAAGATCTGGTTCAACTGGCTGTTGACCATAAACTAAAGGTTTTGGCATTGACCGACATCAATACGGTTACGGGTATCTACCAGTTTTATAAGCTTTGTCAGAATGTAGGGATCAAACCCATTGTTGGGATGGATGTTCGGGTGGAGAATGAACAATATTATATATGCCTTGCCAAAAATCCAAAAGGTATTGCAGAGGTTAATCGGCTTTTGACCAATTATAACTGTGAAGGAATTGAGATCGCTAAGACTAATCCTGAGCTGGAAGATAGCTTTGTGATCTATCCCCCCAAGAATATTCCTGAAAAACTTTTAGAACATGAATTTATAGGAATAAGACAGGATGAATTAAATCTGTTGTATGCTCCTGAACTGAAGGCTTTGACCCATAAAATGGTCATCCTGCATCCGATAACCTTTAAGACTGATGAAGAATATGAACTTCATAAAGTTCTGAGGGCAATAGCAGGCAACACTTTATTCACTAAACTCACAGAGGATGATTATTGTAAAAGCAATGAGAACTTTATTGCTAAAAGAGAACTATTAAAGAAGTATTCCCAATATCCGGAGATCATTGAAAACACCAGATATATCGTCGAAGAATGCAGTTTTGATTTTGAGTTTAAAACACCGAAAAATAAAAAATATTTTACAGAAAGCAGAGAGAGTGATTTTGAATTGCTGAAACAATTGGCTTTTGATGGACTGCATACCAAGTATTTTGTTGATGATACACAAGCCAAAGCAAGGGTAGAGAAAGAACTGGCGGTGATTGACCAGTTGAATTTCTGTGGTTATTTTTTAATTACCTGGGATATCATCCAGTACAGCAAAAGTATGGGATTTATGCATGTCGGAAGAGGAAGCGGTGCCAACTCTATTGTCAGCTACTGCATCGGAATCACGGACATATGTCCTCTGGAACTGGATCTCTACTTTGAAAGGTTTCTGAATCTTAACCGAAAAACCCCACCTGACTTTGATATTGACTGGAGCTGGAAGAACCGCGATACTATTTTGGAATATATATTTAGAAAATACGGAAAAGACCATGTGGCCTTTTGCGGGACCAATGTGGAGTTCAAGAGCAGATCAAGATTCAGGGAACTGGGAAAAGTATTCGGACTGCCTAAAGAAGAACTGGATCAGCTCTCTAAAAAACCAAAAGATCAGCATGATCAGAATTCCATCGTTCAGGAAATTTATAGATATGAAAAATTACTGATAGGCTTTCCCAATCAGAGAAGCATGCATTCCTGCGGAATTTTGATCTCTGAAGAACCGATCACGAATTATTCTGCCTTGGAATTTCCTCCAAAAGAGTTCCCTATCGTGCAGTTCGATATGCATACGGCTGAAGATATCGGACTGGAAAAGTTTGACATTCTATCTCAAAGAGGTTTGGGAACCATTAAAGATACAGTCAAACTGATCGAAGAAAAAAGAGGGATCATTGTAGATATTGAGGATACAAGGATCTCAAAAAATGAGGCCAAGTGCAATGAGTATCTGAGTATCGGAAAGACCATAGGCTGTTTTTACATAGAATCTCCCGCAATGCGTGGGTTATTGAGAAGATTGAAATGTGAAGATTATAAAGTATTGGTGGCAGCCTCATCCATTATACGCCCAGGAGTAGCACAGAGCGGAATGATGCGGGAGTATATCTTTCGGCATAACCATCCTGATCAGTTTGAATACTTTCACGAGGTGTTTGAAAAGGAATTAGGCGAGACCTACGGCATCATGGTCTACCAGGAGGATGTGATAAAAATTGCACTTCATTTCGGCGGCGTTTCTGCGGAAAACGGTGATGTATTACGCCGGGCCATGAGTGGAAAAGGCCGTTCATTATCAGCCTTACAGAAATTAAAAGATGATTTTTTTGAATCCTGTAGGAAAAAAGGTCATCCCGAACAATTGTCCCAGGAGGTCTATCGACAGATCGAATCGTTTGCAGGCTATTCTTTTTGTAAAGCCCATTCTGCTTCGTATGCGGTGGAAAGTTATCAGAGTCTTTATTTAAAGGCCTACTACCCCATTGAGTTTATGGTTTCCGCCATCAACAACGGCGGTGGATTTTATCGAACGGAAGTATATGTTCATGGAGCCAAAATGGCTGGAGCGACCATACATAACCCCTGCATCAACCTCAGTGAATTTCAAACGACTGTGTATGGAACAGACCTATATCTGGGTTTTATGCATATCGAAAAACTGGAAGCTGCAATAAAACTATCCATTACGGAAGAAAGAAAAGAAAACGGAGACTACAAATCACTTGAGGATTTTGTTAAAAGAGTACCAATCGGTGCAGAGTCAATACAAATACTCATTTTTATCGGCGCCTTCAGATCTACCGGAAAACAAAAACATGAGCTGTTGATCGAAGCCAGATTCTTGTTGTCTAAAGGACAATATAGAACGAAGGTCATTTCTTTATTTGATGAACCCCGGAAGGATTATCAACTGCCAATAATTCAAAAGAATCAATTCGAAGATGCGTTCGATGAAATTGAGATATTAGGCTTTCCTGTCTCCTATTCTATATTCGATCTGCTGAAAACAAAATACAGAGGTCACGTTTTAGTAAACGACCTGCTAAAATATCATAAGAAGCAGGTCAAGATGCTTGCTTATCTGATCTCGAGAAAGCATGTGCCCATTAAAAAGAAAAATCATCCCGGAAATAAAGATGATATGTATTTCGGAACGTGGATCGATGCAGAAGGGGAATATTTTGATACCGCTCATTTCCCTGACAGCCTGAGAAAGTTCCCCTTTAAAGAAGGCGGTATCTATCTGTTATTGGGGACTGTAGAGATTGACTATCACTTTCCCACCATCACTATCACAAAAATGGCCAAGATGCCACTGACTGCTGATCCACGTTATTTTATGGATCAGGAAAAGTCCCAGGAAATTGAAAGAAGTCTCCGGGAAGATGTGAGTATGACCTCAAGGAAACCTTATCCACAAGAACAGGAGATCGGACTGCCGAGAAGCAAGATGAAGTAATCAAGGAGACAAGCAGGAGATATTTATATGTTTATTTATCGCTCTTTTATGATTGATCAGTTGATCGTTTAACCTGGATCAACATCACTGAAATAGATGCCAGTAAAAATAAGGTACCGGCCATTGTGATAGCATTTGAAGGATCACTTCCCAGAAAATTTTTATAAATAAAACCAAATGAAACCGTCTGTATTAACATCGGAATAACGATCATCATATTGATGACCCCCATATATACCCCTCTTTTTTCCGCAGGAATGGATGGCGAAACCATTGAATATGGCAGTCCCATCATAGCGGCCCATCCAATTCCAAAAAGGACCATCGGCAGCAATATTAAATATTCATTGTGGATGAATGGTAAGATCAGTAAAGAAATGCCTGTCGCCGAAAGACAAAAAACATAGACATTTTTTGAGGAATATTTTAGTGCAAAAGGAATGAGCATCAATGCTGATATCATGGTGATGAAATTATAGAAACCATTCATCAATCCGGTTTGTCCGACTGCCGTCTCTACCAGATTCAGTATGTTCTTAGCCCAGGACATATCACTCTGTGACACTGAAAGTCCATTTTTTGAAAGTTCAATGAAATGATTGGCCTTTTGCTCATCACTTTCAGAAACATGATACAGAGTCTGTTTGATCATCGGGGTTACAAACTGCCAGTAACAGAAAAGCGCATACCATTGAAACAGATACACCAGTGCCAACTGCCAGAGTATTTTGGGCATTTTGATGATCGCAGTAAAAATATCCACAAACGGTGTGAAAACCGTATCATTTTCTTTTTCTGCTTTTAGCTTGATCAGTTCTTCTTCAGTCGGAGGAATTTCCGGGGTCTTATACACCGACCATACCACGGATGCGATCGAACAGAAAGAGCCTAAGAAAAACGAATAATAGACCCATGCAGGTATCCCACCGGATTCTGAACTTCCTCCAAAGTACTTTTGAAAAGCAAACAGAGAGAGATTGGCCAGCGTAATTCCACCACCGACAAACAGACTCTGCATCTGAAAACCATAGGTTTGCTGCTCCTCGGGAAGTTTATCCCCGATAAAAGCCCGGTAAGGTTCCATGGCTGTATTGTTCGCCGCATCCAGAATCCATAAAAGTCCTACTGCCATCCAGATCGAAGAGCTGAACGGAAATACAAACAAAGCTAAGCTGCAGAATACAGCACCCAGCAGGAAGAACGGTTTCCGCCTTCCCCATTTCACGCTCCAGGTCTTATCACTGATGGCTCCGATGAGTGGTTGAATCAGCAATCCTGTAACCGGACCCGCCAGATTAAGAATGGGCAGCTGATCTGCGTGAGCTCCCAAAAAAGAATACAAAGGATTGACAGCGGTCTGCTGAAGACCAAAACTGTATTGAATACCAAAGAAGCCGACATTCATATTCCAGATCTGCCAAAAACTAAGCTTAGGAATTATTTTTTTATTCATGATCTACGGCTTTACAATTTGATAATCTTTTCCAAGCACGATATCTGCCTTTTCCTTGAATTGACGAATGATGTGATGTTCAATATCCAAAACCTTTTCAACGAAATCACTCTGCTCATCACGGTTTCTCTGCATTCTGTTTTCATAGGTATCCTTGTAATTCCGGTCTATGAATATACTGAAATCAAACTCATCAAGGCTCAATATATAAGTTCCCTCAATAATAAGAACCTGAATGTCATCAATGTCCAGAATTTCCTGTGATACAGAGTTGTTCTGATAATGAACCAAAGGCTTTTTGATCGATGAACTCCCCTTTTTAAAATCTTTGATGTTTTCTTCAATCAATTCCAACTGAACTTCATGCATTCCGATATTGTCAAAACTTTTCAGACGGTTCTCATGATTGGTTTTCGGCGGAAGCTTAAAATAGTCATCCATTTGAATCACAAAACTCCTGATCCCATGTTCTTCCAATACTTTTTTCAAAGCAAAGGCGGTAACCGACTTTCCACTACCACTCTCCCCGCATATTCCGACTGCCCATTTTTTAGTGTGAATATTATTTTGTCCTAAGATCGTATAGATATTTTCTGCGGTCTCCAAATGTCTCTTCTCCAAATTAATTATATCTCCAATCATGTTCTAATCTGTTTTTAAATAATAGTTTTTTTTATAATGATCAATTTTCATCTTTATATTTTCATCAAAAGATAACCAGATGCTGAAAAGCACAATTGATCTGTTCCTGAGGGGATCAACTGATCCGTCGAATAATATTCTCTGAAACTTGAACCTTTCTCCGTCATAAGTTTTTCATACTGGTTGACAATCTTTTCAGGAATTTCACCATATCCTCTTTTCTTCAATCCCAGACAAAGCCAGCCAAGATAAATCGGCCAAGAACCTCCATTATGGAATTGATAGGGCTCATTTTTGAAGTCATAACTGTAATTGTTTTCCAGTAAATTCCAGTCAGCATCCTTTGGAAAGATGATCGGATAAAAAACAGGAAGCATCCAGTGTTGAAACTCTTTATTCAAGTCTTCTAAAAATTGAGTGAAACCATCCATCTCTACATCAAATCCTAAAAAGATCGCTAAAGCATTTCCCGCAAGATCGAAGCGTTCATCGTACCCGTTGGCATTCAAAGATGCCCATAAGTAAGGTTTTTCTTTGGCTTTCTGATAGGCAGTTGGATGATATTTGCTTTCATCAGAACTATTCTTTCTGAAATTATTTTCAATCAGTTTTTTTGTGGTTTCAGCAAGAGATTTCAGATTTTCATCTTCATACAACTCCGCTGCATTTTTCAAAGCCCAATACCGGAGAACGTTATCATACAAAACGTATCCCGACGTCACATATTCGTCTGCCCAGTTGCCGCCTAACGGACTGTACAATAAACCCCGCTGGTTAAATTCCCAGGTCTTTAAACAAGAAAATGCTTTGTATATTTTCTCTTTTAAAGCATCTTTTAATACTTCATCTTTAGAATATGTTATGTATTCACAAGCTCCGATGATCCACCAGATCGTCGCATCCGTTCTCCCGACAAGTGTCCCATAACTTGCTTTATCTTCATAAACATTAGAAGGAATCTGTCCGTTCTCCGCCTGATGACCTGCTAACGTCTTTATCGATTTTTCCAACCCATCAATGATCATTTGGTTTTTGATCAAAATGCCGGTAATTCCTGCCATTATGGAATCTCTCGACCATACTCTTGCATAATTGTCTTTTTTTTCGGAAGATGCAAGAATCCCTTGTTCTGAGATCGCTCGTTCTATAACCTGCAAGGCTTGCTGTGTAAACATCTACTATTTTTTATGAAGTGATAATAATTTTAAATAAAACTTTTACAATAAATTTAGAAATCTAACTTTACACTCGCTCCGAAAGTTCTTCCTACCAATGTTCTCGCTCTGATAATTCCATTCGTACCCTGTAAAGTTCCTTCTTCTGCCTCTGTAATGGCCAATGCATTGAATACGTTGTTGGCATTCACATTCAACGTTAAGTTCTTCAATAATCTATACGAAATGTATGGGTTTACAGTCACATAGCCCGGCATGATCAGCTTATTACTGTCCTGTGTAAATGCTTTTGTAGAACCCACTGCAAAGAAACCGAAGCTTAATTTTTCAATATTCACATTGGGGTTGAAAGAATACATGAATTTCGGCGTTCTTCTCGGCATATTTCCTATGATGGTCTGGTCAATCGCATTTTTAATTTCAGCGTGCGTGTAAGTCAATCCTGCTTTGATGTCAAAGTTTTGATTGATCTTATAGAATCCGTCTAATTCCACCCCAAAAGATTCATACTTATTTTCTGTTCTGAGCTGAGTGGTTGCTTCGTAATTGGCTTCGATTGTTCTCGCTTGAAACAAGGTTGTATTCAGGAAATAATTTGGTCCTCTTAATTTATATCCTACTTCAATCTGATTTAATTTGTTGACTTTCACTGCATCCAAAGCAGGGTCATCATTGTTGGTATAGTTGTAACCTGCGAATAGAATTCGGTCTGCAGAAGCACTTCCACCCTGGCTTACTCTTGCAAAAACTGCATTACGGGAATTTAAAGCGTAATTTGCTCCAAAAGAATATCCGAAAATGCCGTATTGATAATCAACAGGTACAGTTCCACTCACCACTTCCACTGCATATTCCGGTGTTTCAAAAGTGCCGTTTTGGTTAATATCAATAACTCTCCTTGTGTTTTGTGTCCCTGAAAAACTTCCTGAGACATTCCCAAAATCATATCTTGCACCAAGATCCAAAGTTAATTTTTCAATCGGATTGATTTCGACCTGCGCATGAGGTGCGATCACCGAATATTTGGTGTCATAATTTCTGTTCACTCCTCCGAAAGCCGGAACACCGTAATTCAGAAGTCCGTTGTCTGTGATTTTAGTTCCTGTATTGCTGATAATATCCACTAAACGCGCGTTGCTATCAGAAACTTCCATCAAATACGTATTCCAGTTCCATGAAATGTTGATGTTTTGAGAACTGTTGTAAACACCTCCGTTCATTTTCACTGTATTCCATTTTTTGCTGATATTGACATCGCTGAAGAAATTATTGAGATTGTTCAGTTTGGTATTGAACAGAACTGTTTTCATGTATTTTGCATTGCTGTCAACTTCTGTATTGGTTCCCGCATACACCGCACTTCCATAATCAGTAACAGATTCTAGGATTTCAGACTTTCTTCCTACGGAAGCAGGAAAAGGCGCTAAAAACTGACCGTCATTGGCAGCGTACCTTGCTTTTGCATCCAGTTTCCATCCGGATCCTAAATCGTAGTTAAACTCGGCTCCAACGGTTTTAGAAACTGAATGCATTCCATCACGGATATCACTTTTCAGGATCTGTCCGTTTGCCCCAAGCGTAACATCATTTTTAAAATTGGAAGACTGCAAAGTAGCTGTTAGGATGTCAAAGTTATTTAAAGAGCTGTAATCAGGATTTGAATCTGAACCCGAAACGGCAATCGGCATTGGCATATAAGCTGCAGTGCGGTCATCTAAATATTTACCATACACTCTGATGCTTCCCTTTTCGAATTTCTTTAATAAAGACAAACGGAACTGCCCTCCGTTATTAGAGGTATATCCTGTTTTTCTGGGACCATCTCCGCCTCTGTAGAATCCGCCTACACCGATATAAAAATCTTTACCCAATGGTGTTCCATAGTCGATATCTGTTCTGAAATTCTGATAATTCAAACCTATTTGCTGCGTAATGCTTCCTCCTTCTTTTTCGCCAGTTTTTGTAATAAAGTTGATGATCCCTGCAGGTGAGTTGGAAGCAAAAACAGATGCAGAACCCCCTCGTAATGCTTCAACACGGGATACGAAAGAATCAAATCTTGTGAACTGATCCTGTGTTCCAAACGCAATGTCACCAAACTGCATAACCGGAAGACCATCTTCCTGAATTAATAAATACCTTGATCCTCCTGCAGATACCGGAACCCCTCTTACTGTTATATTTGAATTACCCTCACCTCCTGAAGATTCCGCACGAATTCCCGGAATCGTTCTGAAGATCTCAGCGGTAGTGCGCGGGGCTGAATTGATAATATCAGCAGATTTCAAAGTAGAAATGGATGTACTGGTCTTAATAGAATTTTTAGGGTTTGAATTCCCTGTGATAACTACCTCATCGATCACTTTGTCTTTGGTGGATATTGTATCCGTTACTGTGTTTTGAGAGAACATAAATGCTGCTATGTTCATTGTTCCGAAAACCAGCAATTTCTTCACTACTTTTGATTCCATAATATTTCTGAGTTTTTTGTTATGTCTCAAAAGTATTTTTTTTACGGTATCAAAAATTGATTTTGAACACACTGTTAACCCTGTATTAATTTCAAACGGTTGCGCAAACGGTTGCGGTTGATAACTTTAAATTAAATTAACATATTATTAAGAATCTACAGCCATTTATTTAACAAATATTAACAAAACAATTATCGAAAATTATTCTTAATTTCTCCTAATAATTGACATGAGAAATCAAAATGAAAAGAACTACAATAAAAGACCTTGCGGAAATGCTTAATATCAGCACCTCTACAGTCTCCAGAGCATTGAAGGATCATCCTGATATCAGTAGTTCTGTTAAGCTCAAGGTCAGGGAAGCTGCCGAAACATTTAATTATGTCCCCAACGATTTTGCCATCAACTTTAGAAACAAGTCCTCTAAAGTTATTGGTCTTATCGTTCCGGAAATATCAATGTTCTTCCTTCCGTCGATTATAAACGGGATCTCGTCCATTCTTAATAAGGAAGGCTATCGATTTTTCACACTATCATCCGGCGATTCCTATGAGACAGAAAAAGAACATATCGAGACCTGCATCAACTCAAGAGTAGACGGCATTCTGATCTCACTGACTAAAGAGACCAAGGACTGTCGACATCTGCGGAAATTAATAGACATGGAAATTCCGGTCGTCATCTTTGATAAAACGGTACCACAGGATATTTTTGAATCTGTTGTATTTGACAATGTGAAAAATTCCGAACTGTCAGCAGACAGATTGATCGATCATGGTTGTCAAAACATCTTGTCGATTTTCGGTGATGAAAATCTGGAAATTACCCAAAGCCGATTGAATTCTTTTGAAACCAGGATAAGACAATCTCCAGAAATAGATTTGACGATTATTTTCTGTAAATCCGCCGATCAGGTCAAAGAAAAGCTGGACCTGCTTTTAGATGAGAGATCATTTGATGGTTTCTTTGCCATGAGTGATGAAACATTGATGGGATTGCACAGTTCACTGATCAAACGAAATCTTAATAACACCAACAAAAAAGTGATGGCAATAAGTGAAGGAACACTTCCAAAATTTCTCGATGAAACTTACGAATATCAGATCAACGATGGTCACCAGATGGGAAGTTTCGCTGCAAAAAGGTTAATGGAAAAACTGATGACCGATACATCCAAAGTTTCAGAAAATTCTAACCAAAGTCACTACCTATAATCTACTTTACAAATAATGTATGGTCACAAAAAACCCAGCCGAGGCTGGGTAAAAACTAATAACCATGAAAACTCAAATTAAACATGAGAATCGCTTCACAATGAAGCAATAAACAGGCCAACTCCACCAAAATATTACAATTAAAGTTATATTATGTCTAAGTATCCCCCTGGGGATCCACAGCTGTAAATTTGATTGCAGCGTTGGCAGTAAAACCACCTCCGGTAATTGAGATCCATAAGCCCAATACCAATATTCCAAAATGCTGTTTTCCGGAGCAGGATTACCCGGAACTTTAGTATCAATAGTGATTGTCTGTGCAGATAACATTCCTGATGAGACCAAGCCATTTCTTTTTAAAGATAAATTCTTATCAGTGAATCCTTTACTTTTTTCAAATACATCCAACTTAGAAAGAACGATACTTTATTTTTCCAATTCATGATTTTTGCGATTCGATTATGTAGGCAATTTGATATTAGAATAGAACTTGCAAGCGTTAGTATTAAATATCCAATGATCTGTATTAACATAAACTAGATTGTTTTAAGATAAAGTTCCTGCAGTTCTTCTGCTGTAAATGCTTTGGAATGTACATTATGCACCAGCTGACCGTGCTTCATAATACCGATATTGGTCGCTACACTCACTGCATTGAAGATATCGTGGGTTGCCATAAAGACCGTTCTGCCTTCTTTCCCGAACTGACGGACAATTTCTGTAAATTCTGCCGTAGCAATGGGATCGAGTCCACTGGTCGGCTCATCCAGCAACAGCACTTTTGCATCCTTGGCCAACGCGATGGCAATTCCGACTTTTTGGCGCATCCCTTTGGAATATCCTCCAAGATCTTTGTGATGCGCAATCTCCTGAAGTCCTGTTCGTATCAAGAAGGATGACAGTTCATCTTTACTGTAATTGAAACCTGCAATCTTCGAAAAGAAATCCAGATTTTCTATCCCGCTGAGTTTCGGATAGAGCAATACTGTTTCCGGAATATACGCCAAATGTCTTTTGATCTCCTGAGGATGTTCGTTTACTGAGATCCCGTTGATAAAAGCATCTCCGGAAGTTGCTTTGATAAGTCCCAGCAGAATATTGATCGTGGTACTTTTTCCCGCTCCGTTTTGACCCAGCAAAGCGAATATTTCCCCTTTTCCCACTTCAAGATCAAGTGATCTTAGCGCTGTGAAATCATTGTATTTTTTATGTAGATTAATTGTCTTTAGCATAGTTTTCTAAATTTAAATTGTGAAAGAATGGTGAGTAAAATGATAAGAATGAGATAAGGTAAAAAGATCTTTAAAAAATCAATAGTCAGATGATTCGTAAAAGATTTTGTCGTTTGTAAATTCCAGTTGACAGCATCCGCATTTTGACCGGAAAATATCAGTGGATAGAATGACAGTCGTTTTTCCTCGTGAAATTTCTGCAAAGCCCTACCATACTCCAATTGATTATTAATGCCGGTTTCCGCCAATTCAGCTTCGGTAAGTTGAGTATGGATATTTGGTAGAAAGTATCCCAAAATTTCCGCAGTTTTATTTCGCTTCTGCATTTTCTCTGTATACTGCTTGGAGGACGATGAAGCTTCCAGGTCTCCCATATGTTGCATGGCGTAATACCAGGTCCATGTAAATTCATCATTTTCCTCTACTTTAAAACCTTTAAATTGAGGATATGCAGTGTAGAACTTTTCCATGGTTGGTCGTTTTTCCTCGTCCCATTTGTTATGATAACCTTCTCTCTGCTGCATCACGGCTTTTAAAGATTCCTGAACGGGATAATATTTTTGGATCAGGATGTTGCTTCCCATTGGAATAATGAAATTCATCCCTACCCAGACGATCAGTAAAACCAGTGCATTTTGAGCTGATGATCTCCTGAATGAGATGACCCAGCGACAAAGAACAAACCAAAACAAAATATACAGCCAACCTGAAAGAATGAAAACTATCAATGGTAAATATAGAGGGATTGATATCCAAATCATTGCTATCGCGATCAATATCAGATAAATCGAACTGACAGCCAAAAATCGGATCAATAGTTTTGCGTCCAGTAATTTTCCCAAATGACTGCTTTGGACAGACAGCAATTTCCATCGGCCACTCTCCTCTTCTTCCGAGATCAAATTGTAGCAGAATGCGACAATGATGAGCGGAAATAGAAAGACCAATACGAAACTGAAGTCAAAATTACCGACTGCTGCATTTGCGGGATTATAAAAATCAGCATTATAGCGCTGTTCTTCCAGATTTCTAATTGTAACGCCCTGAATTGATGGCTTGATATCACGCATCCCGATGTTGAGCGCCGCTAATTTTGGTGTTTCGTTGATCAGATTGAATTTGATATAATACAAGATCAATCCTAGATCATCTTTGTGATATTTTATGTTTTTATCAATACTCTCTTTCTGATACTGTTCAGTTTTCGAGATGATCTCCTGATTTTTGTCCAGAAACTTCTTTCCCGTGTAGATGGCCATTATACCAGCTACAAATAAAAAAAGAAGTGCTACGGTGTAAGCTTTATTTCGATAAAACTGTTTGTATAAATAATTTCTCATTTAAATTAATTTTAAGTTTCGACCCGATATTTCGATCATTAAGACACATATTGTCAACCAAAAAATAAGGGCTGCAGCCGGCATCCATTGTTGCTGAATACTTTTTGAAAATGAAGTATAACGGTACTCAAAATCCGGAAATTTCTTCCAGTTATCTCCTTCTATGATGGCGGGTGGACCGCCTTTCTCTGGCTTTATATTGCTGATCTTTTCGATTTGAAGGTCATTGAGCTTTTGTGCCATTTTATAACGGTACTCTTCTGCCTGTTTCTGAAATTCGGTGTATGAGTAGTAATCTGTTCCAGATGCGATCATCGAGAAATTCCGAATGGCGATCATCGGGTCTACAAAGGCACTGATATCAGAAAACCGTTGCTGATCATCATAGGTTTTCTCCAATCCTTTTTGATGTGAGATGTAGATATGCGAACTTATCCGCTCACCTTCCTTCATCACAAATCCGCTGTAATTGAATGGCAGCTCATCTGTCGACGCTACTTTGTAATTTGCCAAAAGCGAATCTTTGATCTTTTTAAAATGAGGATCATCCGGATTATGACTGTCTCCGGCCTTCAGAATATCTTTTTCCAGGACCGTCTCAAACGCGATCCTGGAAGGTATTGGATACAGATTTTGTGCAGCAAATTGAATTCCTTTCGGTAAAAAAATAACTAATACCAGCCAAAAACCTATTAGACCTACCAATGCAGATGAAGCTGTTCTACTGTTTGCAGAAATGAAAATAGTCAAACTGGAAATAAAAAAATAATACACCATATATGCTGGGAGAATTGTCAGAAGCCTAAATACAACATCAGTCCAAACGACGGCTTCTGAAACTACTGCAATAGCAAAAACCACTGGCAAGACCGGCAATAAAAACAATAATGAAAATTGCCAAAGTCCCAATACCTTACCCCAGATAATTTCTCTTCCAGATGCGCCCTGAGTACTTAGAATCTTAAGTGTAGCATCTTCCCTCTCCTTTGCTACAAGCCCAAAACCTAAAAATAAAATGATCAGCGGTACGAGACACTGAAGGATAAATGCACTGCTAAACGTGCCGAAACGTACCAAAGTTCCAGAGCTTCCCGCCTCCGAAAGATTGGCGGAGTTTTGTTTATGGGCTTCGAGGAATATGACATTCCCTAAAAAATCGTCCAAGCCATTATCAAAAATGCTCAACGGATGTCCCATTCTGAAGACGAGATAGCCATAATGTGCCATTCTATGCGGATGTTTTGCAGGTCTGTGTTCCCACTGTTCCCGCACTTCTTTCCTATATTTTCCTATCTGGGAACTCGTGTCTTTGTATTTTATGAAACCAACTCCGATGCTCAAGAAGCAGAACAGAAGTATGGTGGCGGTGATCAGCAGGTTTTGTTTTCCTTTCATCAGGTCCTGCCGGGTTTTTCTGATGATGAGTTGTAAAGTGGATCTTGCCATCGTTTAAAATTTATAAGTAGCCGTTATTAAATAATTTCTTGGAGCACCGGGAAATAACCTCAAATAATTTTGGGCGCCTATCCAATAGGAGGTGTTGGTTATATTATTCACATTGATCGAGAATTGAACTTTTGATCTAAAAGGTGAGTAATATAAAGCGGCGTCCACGGTTGCATAGGAAGGAAGCTCAAAACTTCTGGTGAACCACGGTACTTTTGAACTTTGATACAACATTCCCAATCCAACTCCGAAATTTCTCAAAGCTTTGATATTGGAAAAATTATATCTTGTCCAGATATTGACCGAGTTCTTGGAAGTGTTTTCTTTCCGTTTCCCGTTCAGGTCAGCATTAGAATCATTTAAAACCTTGGCATCGATGTAGCTGTATCCACCGTATATATGCCATTGCGGCACAATGTATCCTGTGAATTCAGCTTCGAAACCACGGCTCCGGTCTGCACCACGCTGTATCAGTTGATCTGGCTCTTCGGGATTGTTGGCATTGATCAGAATATTCCTTTGATTGATCTCATATAAAGCCAGATTCACAGCGATCTTTCCAAATAATTGTGCTTTCATACCAAATTCCTTCAGGTCAGAAGTTAGAGGTTTGAATCTTGCAGCAGAACTGGATCCGCTAAAACTTCCCGTATTTGGCATCAGTGTCACCGTATTAGATTGCGGCTGATAGCCTGTAAGATAGGTACCGTAAATATTGATCTCATCTGTGATGCTGTAGGTGATCCCTAATCTGTAGAGTAGTTTAGCATTATCAAAAGATGTTTCATCGGACTTTTTGAAGTTGGTAATATCTTGAAACCATTCTTGCCGGATTCCCGATAAGACTTTGAATCTTTTCCAAGTCAAAAGATGCTGAACATACGCTGCATGCGTGGTTGTAAGTGCAGACGGTAGGGCGGTCATCACATTCATATTATAAAGATCTGTACTTTGATGATTCTGTGCTCCCGGCGTCAGGTCAAATGGTGAAACATTGGCTTTTGGCACCAGGGATCCATTGTAATTGACCAGTTGATAATTGTCTGCCTTAGTAGGATCATAAGAAGAGGCGACAGAACCATCCTTCAAAAGGAAACCTCTTGCGGCATTCTGTTGTCCGCCATCCCTTTTTTCCCATATCTGTGTATCATAACCGATCAAGGTCTGGTGCTCGACCTGTCCTGTCTTAAAATCAAAATTGAAGTAGGCATTTACATTGTCAACTTCCCAACTTTGCCTTCTTTGGATAAACTGCATCATTGCCAGACTGGGAATTGGTTGATTGTCAATGTCGGGAGCGAAAGCATTAGTTGTACGATGCTCTTGCAGATCTTCACGCCAAAACTGTTTCATGTAGGAAGCATTGAAACTTATGTTTTTGTTGAAATGATGCGCAAAAGAACCCATAATGATCAGTTCTTTTGTTTTAAAATAATCAGCGGGAGCACCCAGATTTAAGCTTTTCGGAGTACTGTTCAAATCGGTCTTTCCAGCCACAGCTCCAAAAATGGGTTGGCCACGGTCAAGATTTCCGTGAAGGTTATTAAAGATCAATTCTACATTTAAGGATGTTTTTTCGTTCGGAACGTAACTTATTGATGGAGAAATTAAAATGCCATTATTATTTACATTGTCCCGAAATGAACCTGCATCTTGATAAGCGCCGTTGAAGCGGTATAACAAGGTCTTATTCTTGTTGAGCGGTCCGGTAAGATCCGTTGTAACACGGTAGGTATCAAAACTTCCGCCAGAAAAACTGACCTCATGACGAGGATTGAGCAGCGGCTTTTTGGTCACCATATTGATCGTGCCACCAGGATCTACGCTGGACATCGAAATACTTGCGGGACCTTTGAAGACCTCTACCCTTTCAATATTGGAGGTCATCGGTTGTAGAAAATAGAATTGTCTCGTCCGCAATCCGTTGATGATCTGTCCCTCTTCATTTTGACTGATACCACGGATGTTGTACTGATTATAATAGCTGGAAGGAGAGACACCACTTATATTTTTCATCACATCGCCAAGCTGGAATGCCTGCCGGTCATTCATCAATTCCTTGGTAATGGTGTTAAGGGTCATTGGCAGATCCTTATTATTGATCGCTATTTTGGTGGCGACAAATGAATAATCGGAAGTATAACCTTGGGATTTTCGACCGATGATTTCTACTGTTTGTATGGTAGCAGAAACCGAATCGATCTTAGATTTCTGCGCATTAAGAAAAGGAGACATGAAGATAAAAGCGGCAGCAGGTAGCCTTATTTTTTTTGTGGAAATACAATAAATTATTCCCAAATTAATGCAATTTTTGGTTGTCATTGAATAAATGAATGAGACTGACATCGTTATTATGTCAACTATTAGTAAAAGGAGCTATTGTAGTGATCTAATACAAAAAGTCCACAGATATTGTCTTACAGATCAGAAAATCTGCATGGGTCGGTTGGAGTAAATACAGAATATTATACTGCAGAATTAAGACAATGATGGCGGTGCTCGGGAACTGAAATAGTCGAGCAAACAACGATAACTAACCGCCTTCGTATGAGGGATCTCTGGATTAATAAGATTGTTTACAGGAAATTCGAGCGAGAAAGAATCCGTTATCATAATGTGATTCATCTGCATGTGAAGCGCACACTGACATTCGTCATCCTGAGAAATAGACGAGTGTTTTTCGGTCTTAGAATTTTTTGATTTTGCAGAAATGTTTTTGCTGTGTTGGGCATGTTCTATGCAAATACCTACACCACTGACGTTATAAAAAAACAACAGCAATAATGAAAACACAAAAAAGTTTCTGAAAGATTTTTGCATAACCGAGGCCACAAAAGTACACTATATTTTTATTCCAATCTAAACAAAGTCTGGAAATTGATAAAATTTAACAGATGATTCCGAATTAAATTTCTATTTCTACTGCTGTAATAATTTGGGAATGGAGCCATCTAAATATAATGCTGATAACGATATTTCTCACAGCAGTATTCAAATAATGCCTGTAAAACAATAGTAACAAAAACGTCTACCGGAAAAACAGGGATAAATTGGGTAGATATCTGGATTATTTTGAAGGAATAATATCACACATACAACACTTGTTGTTTTAAAAGCATGTTAAATTGCATTTTTAAAAATGTATTACTAATACAAAATCTCTACTCTTTCAAAAGTTTATCAATTTCTTCATAGAAAGAATCTTTGCTGTAATCTGCCATTCCTTCGTGGTGCAATCTTATTTTGCCTGTCTTATCCAAAATTACGGTTGTAGGAAGTGAGCCACTGAAATATACCTTTGGGATATTTCCATTTGGAAATAAAAACGGCACTGTGAATTTTTCTTTTTCAAGGTACATTTTTCCTGCATCCAGATCTTCATCCAGATTTACAGTAAGGAAAACGAGTTCATCTCTGCTTCTATATTTTTCAAAAAACTTCTGAATTGAAGGAAATTCAGCTCTGCAAGGAGGACACCAAGACGCCCAGAAATTAATAAAGACCACCTTACCCTTCAGTCCAGAGACATTGTTGATTTTTCCGTTTTCATCTTTTACGCTGAAGCTTTCAGTGGTTGATAAGGTTATTTCTCCTTTGGGCTTTTCAGCATTTTTCTCCTCAATTTTTGAGTTGAGTAAACCTGTTGAAATAATCTGTCTCATCAGCCATGCTTTTGCATCTGGACTTACTAATAAAAAGATAAATAAAAATACTAAAAGTGCTGTACTCCAGTTTTTTTTGAGCCATATTTTGAATTTTTCCATTTTTATATAGTAATGCTTATTGCAAAATTTGTTTTCTTACTTCTGCTTCCTCCACAAATCCCACATTTTCCCAGATCACATTTTTGTTTTTGTGTAATTTTAAAACAGGAAGTGCAGAAACATGCAGTTCTTTACATAGTTGAGTGTTTTCATCAGCATTGATTCTTACGACTTCTACTTTGTCCGACAATTCAGATCCTATTTTTTTGAGGTATGGCTCCATTTTTCTGCACGGGGCGCACCATTCTGCGTAGAAATCTACAAGAACAAGAGTTTTACTATCCAATAATTCATTGTACTGCGCAAGACTCATTCCTGCAGTGTTGGACTTTTTTATCTCCGGGAGATCTGCGTTTCTCCATTTCATCATTCCACCTTCCATTACATAGACTTTATTAAAACCCATTTCCTGCAGTTTTGTTCCAGCAGCATTGCTTCTCGGTCCGCTCATACAATAAACATATACCGGTCTGTTTTTATCCAAAGCTTTAGATTTCTCTTCGAAATCATCTGCTTTCCAATCGATATTCATTGCGTTGATAAGATGTCCGTTCAGGAATTCATCTGGAGTTCTTACATCGACGAGCTGAGCATCTTTAACAGTTTCTATTTTATTGTAGAACTCTTTAGCCGGTAGAATTTTTTGTTCGTTTTTGTTCTGTGCTGTTATACTTGCTGTTACAACAAGTGCCAAAAATAATGCGATCATTTTTTTATACATTTTCAACTATTTTTCATTATCATTTAAAAATATCATCAATTTGTAGTCTTGAATTGGGTCACGCAACATTTTAAAACTCCTCATACAAAATGATTCCCTGCATCCAATCACTTTTTTCTTCCAACGAACCTTATTACCGAGCCTACTCCATTGTGATAAAGTCCTTCACTTAGTTCAATTTCCAGTTCAGATAATTCAATAATTTCATAGTTTGGAAAGTCTGACCTGATCTCTTCTATTGAAAATAAACTTTCAATATCTTTTGGCCCACCTACTTTATCGTCTGCCGTAACATAATCGATATGTTTTTTACTAAATGCTTCAAAGATGATGGTTCCATTTTTTTTCAGTAATCTGTCAAATGTTTGATGGTAAAGCGATTTGATAGTTGGAGGAAAATGTGCGTAGATCAATGCGATTGCATCAAATTGTTCATTTTCAAAAACAAATGTTTCCAATTCACCAACTTTGTAATTGATTGTCACATCATTTTTGTTAGCAAGTTTAACCGCTTTGTTTTTACCTTCAACACTAATGTCGAACGCAGAAACATTCCAACCTCTTTTGGCAGCATAAACGGCATTTCGTCCTTCTCCTTCTGCAGGGAAAAGAATTGAACCAACCGTTAGTTTTGACAATTGTTCTTTTAAATAATTATTGGGTTCTTCACCATAAGCAAACTCTTCCTTGCTATATCGGTCATCCCATCTCGAAGTCCACAGATCGTTTACTTTATTATCTTCCATATTAATGTTTTTATTTTGTTTCAATTTAGTGATTTCAGATATTACAATTAGAAGTTGCACCGTTTACAACCAACCACTCTTTCATTCCACCTGAAAAATTTTTCACTTTTTCAAAACCGTTTTTTCTTAGAATTGAATACGCGATTGCTGCCCTATCACCACTCTGACAATGAATGATCACTGTTTTGTCATTAGAAATTTCATCAAGATGGTCTTCCAAAGTACCGACAAAAATATTGTCCGCATTTTGTATGTGCGCTTCTTCATGCTCTGTTTTGTTTCTCACATCCACAATCTGTATATCGTCTCGTTTCAGATAGGTCTTAAACTCATTAATATCAATAATATCAGAGGTCAGCAAATCTAAACCAAAATCATTTACATCTTCCACAAAACCCATCATCTGATCCATCCCGATTCGCATGAGTTTTCTTGTAAGATCATCCATTTTATCTTGTTCTGCAATCAGAATAAATGGTTGGGAATAATCTAAAATCCAACCCATCCACGTTGAAAAAGAATTATTACCCTGAATATTGATGCTATTAGAAATAAAACCGTTTGCAAAATCCACTTTATCTCTTGTATCAATGACAATCACATCTTCAGAATATGCTTTGAGAAATTCTTCTTTGGAAAGTTTTCTCTGCTGAGGAACTTCGGTCAATAAAGGTCTATCCACTTTATTGAGTTTTTTCATCATTGCAAAATATTTCGGAGGCTCAGGCTGTCCCTCCAAAAGATAATCAATGAAACCATCTTCATCATCTTTATATTGAAATGCCCAATTACGGATCTTTTCATAACCAATGGTAGAACTTGGAACTGCTCCAAGAGATTTCCCGCAAGCAGAACCGGCACCGTGTCCCGGCCAAACCTGAATAAACGAGGGAAGTCTGCTGAAATCCTGTACTGACTGATATAAATCTTTCGCTCCTTTTTCCTGAGTTCCTTCAATACCGGCTGCTTTTTCCAAAAGATCAGGTCTTCCGACATCGCCTACAAACACAAAATCTCCGGTGAATATCATCACGGGCTCATCTGTCGCCGGATGATCGGTCAATAAAAAGCTGATACTTTCTGGTGTGTGTCCGGGCGTGTGTACAACTTTCAATGTCAGATTTCCAACTTTTATTTCATCACCATTCTTTAGACCGATATGCGGAAACTCATATTGCCAGTCCTCACCGCCTTCATCGGAAAGATAAAGATCAGCATCAGTCACCAAAGCAAGTTCACGTGAGCCGGACAGAAAATCTGCGTGAATATGCGTTTCTGTAATATGTGTGATCTTGAGATTATTTTCTTTTGCTATCTGCAGATAGGTATCAATATCTCTTTTTGCATCAATAACAATCGCTTCGCCTTTTGCCTGACAACCGATCAGGTAACTTGCCTGCGCTAGGCTTTTATCGTAAATATGTTGAAAAAACATAACTTTTATTTTTATTAAACTTAATTTATTTTAACCAAAATTCCAGAATAATCTTTTATGAACTTAGATTTTCGCAACATAAAAGATGCTGCTAACTGCTTTAATGCGGCAGTTTGTCTCTGAAATATCCATAGACCCAAGTTCCAAAAATGGCACTTATTAATGTAACAATCACAACCAATGATCCTGTTCCGATCTGCGCGAACAACGGTCCGGGACAAGCGCCGGTAATTGCCCAACCAAAACCAAAAATGAGCCCGCCATAGATTTGTCCTTTATTGAATTTTTTCGGAGCAATTGAGATAGAATCCCCATCGATCGTTTTGATATTGAATTGCCTGATCAGCCAGATCGAAATCATTCCCGTTACTATTGCACTTCCGATAATGCCAAACATATGAAATGACTGCAGGCGAAACATTTCCTGAATTCTGAACCAGCTGATCACTTCAGACTTGACGAAAACAATTCCGAATAGAATTCCTACTACAAGATATTTTATTTGGTAAGACCAATGATTTTTCAGAGAGTTTCCAGTGACGTTTATGCCATCCTGATGAAATGTGTGTTTTTCTTTTTTCATAATAATTAAAATTTAAAGTGAAAGAATAATTGGTAAAATCACATTTGCCATCAGAAACCCTCCAGCCATAAAACAAATCGTCGCAACTAATGACGGCCACTGAAGATTGGATAATCCCATAATGGCATGACCACTTGTACAACCGCCTGCATAACGGGTTCCGAAGCCTACCAAAAAACCACCGCCAATCATAATGATAAACCCTTTCAGAGTCAAAAGATTTGCAAAATTCATCAGCTGAACAGGAACGAGATTGCTGTAATCGGTAATTCCATAACCGCTCAATTCAGCTTTAAGATTTGGATTTACGGTAATTTCTCCAGGATTCATAAGAAATTGAGTAGCCAGCAATCCACCTAATAAAATTCCGAAGACAAAAAACAAGTTCCATAATTCCTTTTTCCAGTCGTATTGGAAAAAATTGATATTGGCAGGCACACAGGCTGCACAGATATGCCGGAGAGAAGAGCTGATTCCGAAAGATTTGTTACCTAACATCAGTAAAATTGGGACAGTGAGACCGACCAAAGGACCCGCAATATACCAAGGCCACGGTTCTTTTATAATTTCTATCATTAATTATTTTTTTAATTTATTTTGAAACTTTTTTTTGAAAGTATGTATTGATGATTCTTAACCGATTCTTTATGAAGTACAAATTTCGATGTTCTCATTCTTTTCTACAGCTACTTTTGTTACATAAGAATTTTATCTTCTGGTTTATTAATTTAAAATAAAACTTCTTTAATGATAATGTAAATTCCCATTGTGAGAACGAAATATCCAAAGACAGGTTTCAGCTTTTTGCCGTCAATTTTTTTAGATAACTCAGTACCTATGAGAATTCCTGTTATGGAAATAATTGAAATACTTCCTAAAAATTTCCAATCAATATCAACACTGTTCATTGATGAAAAAAATCCGAGCAGAGAATTGAACGTAACAATGACCAGTGAAGTTCCAATGGCGACTTTCATTGGCGTTTTCAACAAATTGACCAAAGCAGGAATAATTAAAAATCCACCGCCTGCTCCAAGTAAACCTGTAATGATTCCCACAGCTGAACCTTGTCCTGCTGCGAGAACTGTCTTGTTTTTGGATGTGATATTTTTCACTTTCGATTCCGCATTTTTTTGAATCATTTTATAGGAGGCAATAATCATTAAAGCTGCAAAGATTAATAGTAAAAGCAGATCCTTGGACAGCAAAAAACCACGTACAGCAACTACCTGATCAGGAATGAGAGGCAAGAGAAAATTTCTTGTAAGGAAAATAGAAATAACTGATGGGATTCCAAAAACCAACGCTGTTCTTATGTTGACCAAACCTTTTTTAAAATAAGAAAAAGAGCCAACCAAACTACTGACTCCGACAATAAAAAGGGAATATTCTGTCGCAAGAAAAACATCAATCCCAAAAAGATAAACCAATACAGGAACAGTAAGAATACTTCCTCCGCCGCCCAGCAATCCTAATGAAATCCCGATAAAAACAGATGCTATATATCCAAAAATTTCCATTCTTAAACTTTAATAACGCAAAAGTGGAAATATTAGAATTGCTGCACCGCTACTTTTGTTACATAAGGAAAGTTATTAGGAATCCGAAAGAACAATTTTATTTCTTCCCAGTTTTAATTTACCGGCATCTTCGAGTTGTTTAAGAAGTCTTGAAACCACTACTCTAGCTGTACCAAGCTCATTGGCGAGTTGTTCGTGAGTCGTGACAATGGTCTTAGATTGAGAAATTTCAGACTTTTTCTCAAGCAGATGTAGCAATCTTTCATCCACTTTTTTGAAAGCGATGGCATTGATGATGTCCAGCAGTTCTTCAAAACGCTTGTGATATAGACGGAAAATATAATCTACCCATTCCGGATAGTCCTTCATAAAAAAAGATGCTTTTTCTACAGGCAAAAACAAAATCTCGGATTCCTCTTCAATTTCTGCTTTCAGGATGCTTTTCTCATCGTGCATCCCTCCAAGGAAAGACATAATACAACTTTCACCAGCCTTGATGTAGTATAGCAGAATTTCTCTACCGTCTTCCTCAGTCCGGATGACCTTCATCATTCCTTTCATCACGATGGGTATTGCACGAATTGATGCATTTTCGTCTAAAATAACATCGCCTTGCTGATACTTTTTGATAAAGCCGTTTTGATATAATTTTTCCACCAAATCACTTGATGATTTAAATTCCGAAGCCAATACCGAGTTTTTCATAATTATTAAATTGTAAACTTAAGCCAAATTCTCTTTTAATTTTATAAGAAAACTCTTTAGACCTCAGATTATAGTTCTGCAGATTCATGAAAATCTATTATTTCCTTTAATCCTATTCTCTGGAAATCTCCGACCACATTATTACATTCACTCATTAATTCACTTTTTGAATGTGAAGAAGAAACTCCCACCACGACCATTCCTGCGGATTTCGCTGCGGAAATACCCGCGAAAGAATCTTCAAAGACAATACAATTTACCGGCTCGACGCCTAACTTATCGGCAGCCTTTAAATAGCATTCAGGCGATGGTTTACCGTCAACAACATCGTTGGCTGTAATCATCACATCAAAATACAGATCTAAGTTTTTTTGTGTGATGACTCTGGTTAGTTTTTCCAAATCCGAGCTTGTTACCAATCCTAATTTAATTTTTGATTCTTTTAAATGAGACAGCAAAGCAGAAATTCCGGAAATTTCAGGAAAAGACATTTCGTCTTCACATGCTTTAAATTCTTTTAAAAGATTTTTTTTCTCGACCTCGCCAATATCTCTGAATTGTGCTTCAAATAATCTTTTGACCGTCATTCCGCGGATCTGTTTTTCAAAGTCTTCGAAGTAAACATTATATTTCTTGGCAGCGGTTCTCCAAAAATTTTCATATTGCGGTTCTGTATTGATCAAAACCCCGTCCATATCAAAAATGATCGCCTTGAGATCTAATTTGCTGTTTTTCATATTTTTAGCAGTTCTTTACCTATTTTTCAAAATTCATCACTTTGAGTATCTACTAAAATTTATATCCATTTCTGGTAAATACGTGTATTTAAGTCAAAAATAGAATTCACGGATTGATTATTATATACCAAAACCGCTTATTTAAATATCATTTTGATAAGTATCATCTTTTCTACACTCCTTCGATCCTATTTAATTATTATAATGAACTTTGAAAAGGCCTTCTTTTCTAAATATCAAAATAGTTGAGAATCTTTTAATATTAAAATTTATTTCTCGCTGTTTGGCTGTATCTTTCATCATTGAATCTCCGTAACTATTTATCTGATAAAAATTTCCGCATTACTTTCAAAACATTAACCTTAGTTGGAAAATGTCCATTTAATAGAACAAATCTTCACAATACATCTTTTAATAAATGAAAAAAGCCACGATTATCTTTACGCTCATTTTTGCACTCGCAATACAGTCTTGCGTTAAAAAAGACGATAAACAAATTGAAAATACAGCAAGAGTTAATGCAACCTCACCTGATTCGCTTACAAAACAAAATGATAGCTTACAGCATGATTCTTCTCAAAAAGATATTACTGAAAATAATGATCTGCTTTCTGATATCGAAGGACTGTATCAATCTAAAGAAAATGCCATTTGTAAAATGGATCTGAAATTATATTATTCGGAAGGAAAATTAAAATATGATTTAATAACGGATAATCAGACACGTACAGACTTTGCTGCTTTAACATTGGACGAGAAAAAAGAGGGCTATTTTGTTACGCTAAAAAATATAAAATGGAGTAAAAACATTGGTGCGGTAGATTCAGAGGGCAATGCCATTGACAAGAATCTGTCTCCTCCTGACGAGATTCAAGGATCGTTGGATAAAAATGGCATTACGATTCAAAACTATGGCAACGCAATGAATGATTATGAAAAGTTTGCTGAATGCGGACTGAAATATATCAGCTTGATTAAAGTCGTAAAATAACCAAAATATTAAAAGACAAAACCTACTCAATTAGAGTAGGTTTTGTCTCTTGTATTCATCAATTTTATGCTGTACGACTAAAGAGATAGAATCAGTTTTTCTCCGTCTTCGGGAACGATCAATTTATCTTTTCCGATTTTCAATTCTGAAGCTTTCTTTTTCAAAATGGCTCTGGTCGTAAAGCAATGATCCAATGCATCCATGTGAACTGCTATTACTTTTGCTTTTCCACTTCCGGCTACCAAAGCCATCGTCTGCATTTCATTCATAATGATCGGTGTATCACTAAAGCCTTTTATCAGCGCTCCTCCAGAATTAACAATAATATAATCGGGTTTGAATTTTTCAATATCTTTTTTAATTTCTTCATTCCAGATCGTATCTCCTACAATGTAAACCGTAGGTTGGTTCTTAGCTTGTAAAACAAATCCTGATGTTTTACCCATCATTTCTAACACCTTACCTGAACCATGTTTTCCTTCCACACGGTTTATAGTGATGCCGTTCCATACTTTTTGACCCTCTACAACAGTAGCATTAATAAAGCCTTCTTTTTTGAAAAATTCTTTATCGGCAGGTTGCATGATCAATTCTACAGATTTATTTAGGGTGCTGCTTGCAGGCTTGTCAAAATGATCTTCATGAGTATGGGTTACAATAACGAGATCAATGTCCTTCACAATTTCTTCTATAGGAATTGTCAGCTCAACCGTAGGATTTTTTTGAATACCCGCCCATGAATCAATGGCCCCTTTAGGAGACAGCATAGGATCTACCAATATTTTTTTTCCTGCGTAGTCAATGACCAGAGTCGCATTTCTAACTAACTGGACAGTGGGTTTTGTATCAGATTTTATCTGTCCGAATAAAAAGACAGAAGACAGCGTCAGTGCAAATGCTACAATTACTTTTTTCATAATATTCTTTTTTTATATTTTATTAATGATCTTAAATCTTTCAGCGACGATTTTACAGAAATAATTACACTGCAAAGGTCTTAATAAGAACATATCCTTAAAGTATCTAAATGATGCGATTTACTGCCATTTTGATAACCTGCATTATATTCCCAAATTTCACAGCTTTTAATTATGTTGAATGAATGAGATTCGAGATGATACTTTTTTTAATCTCTTTGAATCAATTTAACTTTTATTTGTAAATATTCTCCTAATATATATTAGGCATATTGTAAGCATCTGCTATCAATGCAGCAGAATGTAAAATACCTTCTGGCGAATATCCCAAATTAGCGATCATCAGTTCATCAGCTCCCGATATCTTTTGAAACTCATTAAGTCCGGCGACGACCTGATCGGCAGTTCCCTGAATCATTTTTTGATTCCAGCTGTCCAACACATAGCTTTCATATTCAGAATAGTTGTAATGCTTTAATTCTTCAGGCGAGGGGATGACGTACGATTCACCTTTCATCATGCGAAGCATACTATGCGAAAAAGAATGGGTCTGGATTCTTGCTTCTTCTTCACTGTCCGCCGCAAATACCGAAAATGATGCGATAGTATAAGGTTGATCTAGAATTTCTGAAGCTCTGAAATTCTTCCTGTACAACTCAAAAGCAATTGACAGATTCTCCGGAGCCAGCTGTGCCGCAAATGCAAAAGGCAAACCTAATTTACCCGCCAACTGAGCTGAGTATCCCGATGATCCCAAAAGCCATACAGATGGCGCGTCAAAAGATCTTTCAATACCGTTTTCTCTATCCTGTCCGGGTCCCGGAACAGCAAAAACTTTTTCTTTGTACTTATTTCCTGCCGGAAAATCGTCTTCAAGAAAATGCAGTAATTCCTCTAATTGCTCAGGAAAATCTTCCTCACCTATATGACCACGGCGAAGTGCTGACGCTGTAAGCCCATTGGTTCCGGGAGCTCGTCCTATTCCAAGATCTATACGTCCGGGAGCCATCGCCTGAAGCATCCCGAATTGTTCAGCAACGACCAATGGAGGAAAGTTAGGTAACATCATCCCGCCAGATCCCAACCGTATATTCTGAGTTTCTCCGATAAGTCTGGATAGCAATATAGCGGGCGACGAAGTAGAAACGGCTGGCATACCATGATGCTCTGCTACCCAATAACGACCGAATCCACGCTGGTCTGCATATTTTGCCAACTTAATACTCGTTTCTATGGCTTCTATAGCAGAATGACCTTTTCCTGTAGTAGACACGTCAAGAATTGATAGGGGTACAGGTGCATTTCCTTGTTTTAACAGTGGAGAAAAAGCAGTTTTTTTATTTTTATCAGCTGTTGTATTTTTCATAACCTCTTGATTTTAAATTATAGTGCAAAATTACCCCGGTTCTTAAACTAGTTAGATATCAAAAAACAGATAAGAAATACCATTTTGATAAACCAACAGAGAAATGATTTTTCCGGAAATCTATTACTTGATTGAGTCACACTTTATGCTTCATGTTGTTCTCTGCTGTTTGGATTGACCTGCGTGTATAATTAAAAATATCCTCAACAAATTAATTGTCAAGGATATTCTTCTATTAGAAAATGTTTTCTCCTTATTAAGAAACAGCATTTAAAAACTCGTCCGTAGTTTTTATTTCTCCGTAGAAAAATTCCAATGCTGCTAAAAAAGCGTGATGTACATCATCGGCCTTTACCGTCTTTCCGTTGATTTCCAAATCTTTTGATGCGCAGGCATCACCGATAACGGTACACTTGTAACCAAAGTCAAATGCTGCTCTTGTAGTCGCATCAACACACATATGGGTCATCATTCCTGTGATAATTACTTCTGTCACGCCGTTTTCTTTCAAATATTCACCTAGCCCAGTTTCTCTAAAACTGTTTGGATAATACTTTTGAAAGATTTGCTCTCCATCTAAGGGTTTTACATTTTCGTGGATTTCAGCTCCAGGCGTTCCCTCTACAAAAATCGGCAATGCTTCGGGATCAGCCGATAGATGCTGAATGTGTGCAATAGGCAACTTTTTTGCACGAAAATGCTCAAGAACTTTACTTGCATTCAGGCTTGCCTCAACAGGATTGACCAATGTGAGATTTCCGTTTTCAAAATATTCATTCTGGATATCGATGATAATTAATGCTTGTTTGCTCATAATTAGATATTTATTTATAACGCAAAATTACCACCTGATTGAATGTATGTCTATATCAAATTATTATGAAAAAATGTCATTTTGATAAGGGAAATTATGATGTATCGGAAATTGAAATATAAGGTTTAAGTCGATTTTCATTCTAATCATAACTATTTCATTGTATCTTTGACTCTTTAAAGTTATTATGAAAACAATCAATTTTCACAAAACAGAATGCGGTGTAGATTTTTTTATTAATATTCTTGATCAGAATACCGTTAATTATTTAAATAGTGAGGTGCATAATACCGACTACTTTGAGGTTGTTTTTTTTACAAAAGCTCAGGGTACAGTATATATTAATGATACCACAATTAATATTCACGATAACTCAATCGTATTTATTTCAGCTTTCCAGAAGAGAGCTTGGAGAATTAAGCAACAAGGGCTTGAGTTCAAAACTTTAATATTCAGGGAAGACTTTCTGAATGAATTCTTTGCTGATAAATTTTTCACTCACAAGATGCTGTTTTTTTATCAGCTCAAGCATGCGTTACTTCTCAATGTGAGTGATTCCGAAATGAAAAGGTTCAATGAATTTCTTGTAGAAATTAAAACTGAACTTGTGCACACAAAAAAAGACAGCGTTCACATTATCAGATCGATCCTGTACTACCTTTTACAAACTATAAATCGACGGTATGCCTCTGCTAATGATCTAATGATTGAGAAGGACGATAAAAATTATGCAGTACAATATAAATCTCTTCTTGAGAAACACATCTGTCAGAAAAAAAATATTGAAGATTACACCGTTTTATTAAATATCAGCAGGATTACCCTTAATAAAGCAGTCAAGGAACAATATAATGTGACTGCTACAGAACTTCTAAAACAGCGTTTATTGGCCGAAATAAAAGATCGATTGGTTTACTCTAATAAAACAGTTTCAGAAATATCTTTTGATTTGAACTACGCTGAACCGGGGCATCTGATGAGATTTTTTAAAATGCAGACAGGAATGACTACCTCCGAATACCTGGAAAGTCTAAGCACGGTGTAAACTTATTACAAACAGATTTATAACAGCTGCGTATTTGACCAATAGCGAAGCATCTGATAAAGGATATAAATTGTCTCTTCGAGTTATAAGATTCCATTCAATTCATGCTGAAATTTGACTATAGCATATTTTAGCCTTACCTTTGCAGCTGTACATAACACATAATCAGGTACATACCAAAAGGTAAGAAATACGTTATATCAATGAATTTAAGCGATATTAATATTTGTGACGAAAACTGTCCTGTCCGAAAATCTCTTCAGCTTTTAAGCGGAAAGTGGACTTTATTGATTTTATATCAGATCAATGATCAGAAAGTAAGGTACGGGGAATTAAAGCGTAAAATCCCGGGAATCAGTGAAAAAATGCTTATTCAGGAATTGAATAGATTGATAGAGTACGAACTGGTTCAAAAAAAATCTTTTCCTCAAATTCCGCCGAAAGTAGAATATACTTTGTCTGAAAAAGGTTTAAGCACATTACCCATTATTGAGCAGTTAGCCACATTTGGACTTAATCATCTTGTTTAATTTATAATATAACAAAAACTCAAAAATAATTCGACTTCGACTGATAATATTCATACTTACTATATGACCAAAGAGTAGTAATTTTATCATCGCAGAATCTAATGAGACTTCTACTATCTTTATTTATTGTTTTTACCATTGCTGTACGGCCGATCATGCCGGTCTACAACTATGTAGTCAACTATGATTATATCGTTGAGAACTTATGTGAAAACAGAGATAAACCCGAATTATCATGTAACGGAAAGTGCTTTTTAGCAAAAGAACTTTCAAATACTGAAAAACAGTCCACACAAACATTCGCAAAATTGATTAGTTTGGATATTTTTGTTCCCAATGATATTTTGTCATTCGATAGTAGAACAGAATACATTCATTCTATACAATCCATTCAAGAATATATTAATTTGTATCATTCAAGATACATTTTCACCATTTTTCATCCGCCCCTCTTCAGTTAAATTATTGCATTACTTGTATTTTGATTTTTTTCAAAATACTATTCAACAAAATTTAACAAATCTTACCTAATGAAATCAACAGTAATTTTGATAGCAGTGCTGTCATTATCCCTAACGTCTTGTAAAAAAGAAGAAGAATTTAAAATTAACCACAAAAAATCGATGACCGCTGGCGTCGACATAAAAAATGTGAAGGTGGTCAATGAAGAGGATCCCATCTGCAAAATGAAAACAGCTCAATATCTAAAAGATACTGCAGTTTACAAAAATAAAATCTACGGATTCTGTTCATCTGGCTGTAAAGAAACATTCAAAAAAACTCCAGAGAAATATGCAACCAAATAATCATTCAGAAAAGAAGAACTCAGCAATTCGAAAATTTGTTGTTCCTACGTTGGTCTTTGCAGGTCTGTTTGCAGTTATTTCTTTTGGAACCGGATACTTCAAAAAAGAATTGTACTTGGTCATGAAAGTTCCGAATTTTGAACTGACCGACCAAAACAATGAAAAAACTTCTAATAAAGATATGCTGGGCAAAGTGTATCTGGTAGAGTTTTTCTACAGTACCTGCCCTACGATATGCCCGATTATGAATAGCAATCTGAAGCACGTAATGGAGGAAATCGACAGTCCTGAACTTGGAGTGATCTCTATCAGCATCGATCCTGAAAATGATACCCCTGAGATTTTGAAGGCTCACGAAAGTAAAATTGGTATCAAATCTACCAACTGGCATCTTTTAACAGGCGACAGAGATTATATCGGAAAAATTGCCGATCAGTTCAATATTTATGTCGGTGATAAAGATGACGATTCTGAAAGCCTGAACCACAGTGGTATGATTGCATTGGTAGATCAGGAGGGGAACATAAGATGCCGTTTCGGTAAAAATAATGTTCCTATCCTCTATTATTCAGGATTGAATTATGAAGATCCCGAAGGACTCAATACGGATCTTAAAGGAAAATACCATCCCGACCGAGAACTTTTGATTGAAGATATTAGAAAGCTCCTAAAATAATTTCAAATTCTATTTGAATATGATTTTCAGCTATTAACAGTCACTTTTTGGATTAAGATTCTGAAATATTTAGTTTCCATATTAATCATTTTCACGATGACAATGCGACCTGTATTGCCACTGATTAACTATGCAGTAAACTATGATTATATTGTAGAAAACCTTTGTGAAAACAAAGCAAAACCTGAACTGATGTGTAATGGTAAATGCTATGTATCCAAAGAATTGACCAAAACAAATCAGGAACAGACGACTCAAAACGGTCATAAAATCTCTGTTCCTTCGATTGATGTTTTTTTGGTTGCTGAAGATTTCAAATTTACCCACTCGGACATCGATAGTATTCATCAAGACTCTATCAGTACTTTCTGTACGGATCCTTATCATTCCGAATACCATTCAAAGATATTACATCCACCTTCAGTTTAAATGACTCTCATTCTTAAAAAAAGAGAACTTTTAAGCAATTAGATTAAACCTAGTAGCAACATTATTATTAATGTCTGCCATTATCATCCGTGCGCCAAACCTCCGGAAAACAGTGTAATCCCGATTGAAATCACAAAGAAACATAATCAACCAAAACAATTTAATGAAATCCATTTCAAATACTCCACTAAAAAAAAGTTTTATAAAAAGCTTTCCCCTACTCTGTTTTATGACAATATCTAATTGTTTTAAAGCTCAGAATCAATCAACTGACATTGTATCAAGTGCTCACATCAATACAGAAGTTTTAGGGAGCAACCGCGGTCTGGCCTTTCAAATGATTATTGATAAAAAAATAAAAAGCGTCCCCAAACTCGGTTTCTTCAGTGTCACTTCTTTGGTAGGAGAATGGGGTGAAGATAAAGTGAATGATTTTATGACGCAAGCCAGTCTTACTTATGAGATTGTAAAAGGACTGAAGCTCGCCGGTGGTTTTCATGTGACGCCTATAAAAGGGATGCGGCCGATTTCGACACCGTCATAAACCAATACCGCAATGTTGGTCTTTCTGTCTTTAGGGAAATTAAAATTTTCTTTTGATTTGTTTTGTGCTTTCACATTAAGTGATAATAGAAAAAATAGTGAAAACAGTGAAATTTGCATGAGCCTCATCTGATTTTTTTTAAAAATTAAAATTATATTGTTTAGGCGAGATAGATTATGCCGGCTAAGCTATCTTACGCCTTTGCAAATTTAATTCTGCAATCCTTTTCAAAAATTACACTTATGTTTCTTTTAATTGTACTTTTAAGCTTATCTCAACAAAAATCTACGTAATTAAACAATCTTAATAATGTACCTGAACCTTAGATACAGTAACACTGATGACGCTAATAAACCTAATGTCAATCCATACCAAATTCCATTGATACCGAAATGCAAATAGACCCCTAAAAAGTAACTGAATGGTAAACCTATCAGCCAATATGAAATGAATGTTATTAATGTTGGGATATTAACATCTCCCACCCCTCGAAGACTTCCCAAACCAACAACCTGTGCACCGTCAAAAATCTGGAATATTCCTGCAATGATCAATAGTTGTGATGCGATCACCAAAACTTGAGCATCGCTTGTTATAAGGTACGGCAGATATTTATTAAAAACCATAAAGATAATTGCGAAGAAAAGCATGAAAACAACAACTAAATGATAAGAAGCTTTTGCAAAATTCTGAATTCGGCTGTAATTCTGTTTTCCAAAACTATGACCAACTTTAATGGTTGCGGCAGACGCTATGCCACTGGCCATCATATAGGTCATTGCAACTAAGGTAATCGCAGTTTGATGGGCAGCTTGTTCAGTTGAACCCAATTGACCAGCCATCAAAGCGGCAACTGCGAATGCTCCTATCTCAAAAACATACTGCATTGCTACAGGGATCCCTATTTTTATAATAGCTACTACTCTTGAAAATTCGACTAACTTTAAGGAAAAATGCTGCAAATACATTTTAAAATTTGATGACCGAAGAACGTACCATGCCATTACCACCATCATTAAAAAGCGGTCGATCAACGTGGCAATTCCAACCCCTTTGACACCCATAGGAGTGATTCCAAACATTCCTTTAACCAAAATAACTGCTAAAATAACATTAAGTACATTTCCCCAAATGGTTATATTCATAGCCTGCTTTGTGAATCCCAAACCTTCAGCAAATTGCTTGAAAGTTTGAAAGATCATTAAAGGAAGGATTGACAAACTTAAAATTAAAAGGTATGGCTTTGCCGTTTTTACAACCTCCGGATTCTGCCCGGTATGCTGCATGGCATATGCTGAACCAAAATATACCAATAGGAAAAGAAGGATAGCTGATGCTACATTCAGCCATAAGCTGTTAGAGAGAAGACTTGCACAATTCCGATAGTTTTGTTTTCCATTCTCCTGTGCTATGAGCGGTGTCAATCCGTATGCTATACCCAGCCCTATGACCAATACGACCATAAAAACTGAATGCACTAATGACACTGCGGCCAATGATGTTGTTCCTGCAAAATGACCAATAATGACGGTATCGACGGTCTGTACCAAAGTGTGACCCAGTTGTGATATCACTACAGGACCTGCTAATGCTATCGTACTTTGATAATAAATTTTATTTGATGTATATTTTTGTATCATTTTAATCAATTAAATTAAGAATAATATTTCCTGGTGTACATAATCTATTTGACTGCATTTTTTTATTGAATTAGTGCTGCAAAAATAGACTACTGCATATCGAAATTTACTACCAAATTTTAACAAAAAGTTGCCATTTTGATAAAACTTCAGGCTTATTTATGTATAATATAAAAGCACCCATTTTAGGATGCTTTTTAGTAAATTCAACCTTGTGGATCAACAAAGATATAAATGTCTATATCAGGTTACTTTGTTGATTTTTAGGAATAAATGTATTTGTAATGTTTCTAATATAATTAGTCACTACAAACTTATAATTGTCTTTTCAATTTCTACTAATAAAACGATTTTGAAAACCTATTTTGTTATTGTATTAAAGCTGCCTCTAAAGTACTCTCAGCTTTCAAGACATTTCCAACAGGACACATTTCTTTAGCTTTCAGTGCAAAATTTTGAAATTGTTCTTCCGTTATACCTTCAATTTTAGCTTGTAACGATAAGTTGGAATTGGTGATTATATTGTTGTTGATTATTAATGAAACGGTTGTTTCAAGATGGTCGGCAGAAAATCCGTTTTCTCCCAAAATATAACTCAACGTCATTGTAAAGCAAGAAGCGTGAGCAGAAGCCAACAATTCTTCAGGATTGGTAAAAATTCCATCATTTTTCGCATAAGAAGGCTTGAATGAGGTGTTATTTAATTTTGAATTTTCCGTTGTGAAATGTCCGTTTCCTTGTTTGAAACTTCCTTGCCAAAAGGCTTTGGTATTTGTTTCCATAAATTTAATTTTAATAAAATTTTTATAATACAAATTTACGATACCCTTAAAATTTTCCTTCTACCAAATGTTTATGATAAAATGCCATTTTGATAACTAATCTAAAATTCCTTAAATACTATATAACAAAAGAGCAAATCTCATTTCTGAATAATAATTTTCTCAAGGTCAGACCAAGCTCCACCATTGAAAACATTTTTAAATCCTTTTTCTTTTAAAATACTTTCCACTTTCACACTTCGCAGGCCGTGAGAACAAACCGTGATGTAAGTTTTAGTGGAGTCAAGTTCGATATACCGTTCTCTGATGCTTCCGAGAGAAATATTTGTTGAACCTTTAATATGTCCCATTTCAAATTCCTTTTCAGTTCGTACATCCAGAATTACCGCTCCATTTTCTATCTTTCCGGCAAGTCCTTCGTCAAGTTTTGCAAAGCGATAAATTCTGTACGAAGTATAAATCAATAGAAGAATTCCGCCTATGATGTAGAGTTTTTTCATAATTTACTTAATATTTTATGGTCTATATAAAATGTTCCAAAAGGAATAAAACAAGTCAAAATAACCTTCCATGTAGTTGTTTTAAATTTCCAGTTCTGCTCTACACCAACACTTAAAGTATTGAAAAGAAAAAGTAAAAATATGGTGCCGTGAATTGGTCCCATAATTTTGGTTAAACTAGGATTTCCGAAGTAATATTTCATTGGAACTGCAATGCATAGCAATACTAATAATGAAACGCCTTCGAGAAATCCAATGATGCGTAATCTTCCGATTTTTGTTTTTAATAAATGTATCATATTATCTGAAATAAGGTCTGTTAGCAAACGGAGAAAATGGCCAAGGAATAGCAATGAAAATGATGATGAGCGAGATTGAAAACCAAACCAGCATCGTTTTGTATTTTTCTCTATCAGTAGCTTTTCTTTTTGATGTTGCAGAACCGATGGTAATCAAAATGATTGCAGTAAGCATTAGAAAAATATGAATCAGACCAAAAAAAGCAATATCTAAATTATGAATGGCCTCGTCGAAATTGTTCCAGAAATATTTAATTATCGGACTTTTCATATAAAAAATGAACCCAATGATCAATTGAATATGAGCAATCGTTGCAGTCCAATGTCTGAAATTATTATCCGTTTTGGAAAATTCTAAGTTGGAAACATATCCTTTATAAGCGCGGTAGATGGAATAAATTAAACTTGCCAAAACAAGCCAGCGCATGATAGAGTGTAAGAATGTAAGCGTTTGGTACATCGTAATATTATTTAACGATGCAAAGATAATAAAAACATACTAATTAGTATGTTTTTGATTTTAATAATTTATTTTAAACTTGTTAAGTAGGTTTTCAGCTCTTTTAAATAGGAATGATAGCAGTCTGTATTGCCATAGAGTTTCCCAAAATTCCTGATTCCCCAATAGCCTGACATGATGAAATACGAAGTTTGTTCAGGGTCTACGTTTTCTCTAATTGTTCCGTTTTCTTTAGCAATTTTTATACTGTTTTCAATGGTTTTCTGCCATTCCAAAATGATTTCAGACAATGCCTTTCCAAATTCCACATTCCACGGTGTCATCTCTTGCAACAAATTACCGGCTGGACAACCAAATTCTAATTTCAAAAAAGGATTTTCCAAAAGTAATGCGTGCGTCATATCATAGATTTCCTTAATTGGATCCTTAGCATTTTCTAAGGGTTTTATGAAATCATTTTGCATCGTAGGCTTTACAATTTCATTGATAATCGCCAAACCCATTTCATCTTTGGTTTTAAAATGATAATAAAATGCACCTTTTGTAACCTTTGTTGTTGCAATGATCTCATCAATACTTGTCGTTTGGTAACCTTTGGTATAAATAATTTGAAACGCTTTTTCAAGAATCGTAAATCGTGTTGCTGATGATTTTTTCATAAAAGATACTGGTTGGTATTATTTACAAAAGTAATTTAAATTTATCATATTACACTTTCATTTTATTCATCGGAAAATCAATTCTTATATTCTAAGTTGTTAGAATAAAATAAACACATATTATTTTTAATAGTAATAATTTATATTTTAAAGAGGGTAAGATGTGGGGTACTTTTTTTTTGTAACTCCGTCCAAATTTATTTCCTTTGCTTTAAACTTTGAGTTTTAAATGATTCTAAAAACACAATTAAATCATTACAGATATTCTTGGAATACTTGTAATAATTTTCTTTTATATCCGACTCGATTAAAATAAAAAGATAAAAATACTTTTAAATATGATTTAAAAGCAAAAGATTCAAAATATTCTATAAATTTGAATTTTCGACATCAATATCAACTGTTGCACAAAATGCATTCAATCATTTGAAGCATGCTTTTAATAGTACTAGCTAATGCTAGAGGCTTGTCCTCCAATGATAATGATAATAGCAATTAATCAAATTTCATTGATGGAAGTTAAATTATTAATGTTCCCTAATTTACGAATTCACCTTTTGATTGAGAACAAACCTAAAAATGCCTGGGAATATCCAACAGGTCGTTTATTACAATTATTCGTACACTAATCCACTTAATTAACTAAGTCAATCTATCATAATAAGCTGCCAAAATTTTTAAAAATTTTGGCAGTTTTAAGTAGTTTATTTAACTGGATTATTCTTTTTATTTTTCATATAATTGAAAAGAAAAATCCTGTACGTATTGAGTGAGCAGATAAGGAGCATTCGCTACGAAATTACCAGCAGAAGTTCCTGTATTTGCTTTAAAAATATTAGGCCCAACATTATAATAAATCTTTACAATATTATTAGTGGGATTCAAGTTAATTCCTGACAAATCTGCTGTTATTGACTTCGAACGATTATGAGTATTACCACCACCCACGGGAACGCTGATGCTGCTATCATAGGTTTTCACTATAATATCATTTATCATCACTTTAATCATAAAATTATTATAGAATGCCGTTGGAGGAACAGTATTGTCTTTGTAATTGTACAAAGTATAATAGTCAATATTCATCTGGAGATATTTTTCTGTGTTACTACTTTTTTTATCAAAGGTGAATTTATAAACTTCGTTGAAAATGGTACTTGCTGGAACTGCACACAGAGGTGAACTCGGTGAATAATTTCCAAAGCCATCAAAACAGTTACTGCTTACCAATTCATTATAGCTGTATGACCTACTAAAAGCATTATTAATGTCAAATCCTTTAAGAGAGGTCAATTGATATCCATTGTACGCAGAAGATGGTAATCCGTTCAATACACCTACTACACCAGTGTCACTCGCAACCAAAGTCTTAGTCGCTGTAAATCCGGCTGTCCCATTCACAGGTAGATCATTGATTTTTGTTTTTCCGTTAACTTCTAATTTTTCAGTTGGAGCGATGGTGGCTACTCCTACATTGCCATTTGATGTTACTACAAAATCATTTGTCTGCTGTCCAATTGTTGGAGTATCATTGTTGATGGGATTATCCTTGCCTCCGTCAATATGAAAAGTGGCTTTAGGATTTGCAGTATTAATTCCTACTTGTGCTGTACATAATCCGAAAAGAAGGATTGCTGGTGGTAAAATTGTTTTCTTCATTTGTTTTTATAATTTTATTTTTTACTGGTAATTCTTAATGTTTTTCCTCTTTTGTACTCAAACAAAACTTAATTTTTTTCGGTATCATTCATAAAATATAAAATGTAGTTCGACCGTTATTACATTCAAAAAAACACAAACTTCATAAGCTGTTCGGATCAATTATGCATCTCTTCGTACAATTTTGTGTACTATTACATAATAATAAACTGCTTTTTAGTTGTCTATTTTTTATTTCACGTGTGTTTTTTGTTAGGATGCAAAGAAATGATAAAGCAATATTCCAAAGAAATTTCTTCCCCCACAACGAACCCCCTATTTTATAAACCGTGTATTATCAATACATTAAAATCCTACAACACATATTCTATGTACATTCTGAATGTGTTAAGCAATTGCTAGTTTACTTCGATGAAAAAATTCAGTAATTTAAAAATTGAAATATGGATGATATTAATGAGGCTTGGTATTTATATATTGCCCTGAAGCAACAATGACACATCCAGAGTAGAGTCAACAGCCAATCTTTTTCTAATACTCCTTCGATTATTCTCAATCGTTTTATAAGCTCTAAAAGTAAATTCCGAAATTTCTTTACTAGAAAAACCTAGATAAAGATAGGCGCGTAGTGTCAGTTCAGATACTTTCAATGTTGGATTACGACTAAGTAGATATTTTGTGAAGTTAGGATAGACCTTCTGAAATCGTACCCAAAATTGCGGAGTATTCTTCTCCGCAGATCAATTAATTCAAGTAATGGGTCATTGAATTGGTATTGCAATTCTTGAGTTTCTAAAAGCATATGATTAACAAACTGCTTTTTAGTGGTCTCTTTTTTATTTGACATGTGTTTTTTTATAGGATACAAAGAACATTATAAAATAGTATTTCATTTAAATTCCTTTATACACAACGAACCCTATATTTTACAAACAGTACAATATTAAACACTTCCTATTCTTGCGTAAAATATTTTTCCGCATATATAGAAAAGTTCGCTCGTAATTAAGAGCGAACCTGAACAAAAAGGAATATTATAATTGAGTTTTAAATTAATTTTTTAACTATTTTCTTTGTGTATTTTAGAATCTAACTATTAAAATTATTTACTTAATGATGATTTGAAAATTATTATCATCATTTTGTTTTATTTTCTATAATTTTTTATTTGTTCTTTTAGAAACTCAATCTCTTTTTGTTGTTCTTGGATTGCTTTGGTTAGAACTACTGTCATTTCTGCATAGTTCACACCTAGTGTTTTTATTTCATCATTAGCTGTCGTTACAAGTTCAGGCATTGTAACTTTTAGCTCCTGTGCAATAAATCCCAATTTTTTATCCTTACCAAGTTCTTCATTTTTATATCTGTACTTGATTGTTCGAAGATTTAAAATTTCTTTCAAACCGTAAGGATTATCTGTAATATCTTTTTTAATTCTTATATCAGAAGGAGTTACTGTACCTGAAGCAAGAATATTCCCAATAACATGAATTTTTTCAGTGGGAGATGTCGTTCCTAATCCTAATTTCCCTGAACTTGTAAGAGATAGTATGTTTGCAACAGATGAACCAGCATTATCGGATACAGTTTGAAAATTTAAGTATGGTTCAGTATCATTTCGAGTATAATTGATTTTTAAGACTCTACTTCCAGTTGGCGCATTAACATTTTCAAGATAAAGACCAGGTCCACTCGCATCAAAAGCTGTACTATTGCCCGTAATGGCTATTCCTGAAATAAAGCTATTTGTTATTCCACTCGTAGCGTTAAGTTGAGTAATGTGCAACTGTTGTTTCGGTAATACATTGCCTATTCCAATATAACCGTTATTAAGCATAATCAGGTCATTTGACTGCTGTGTTGCATTTGGAACTCCAGTGTTAGGATTGTCTTTAGATCCATCTACATGAAAAATACCCAGCGGATTTTGGGTATTAATACCTACTTGCGAAAAAGCAGAACCAAAACATAGAATTGCAGATAAGATAGTTACGTTTTTTTTCATTTTTAACTCTATTTGTTTACTTATAATAATTATTTATATCAGAACCTTTAAAAAGCAATTTATTATATTTTAGACACTGCAATTTTAGCACTTGGCCAGTTACTATATCTTTAAAAACTAAAATAGCCCCTATATTTAGTTTTTTTTACACAAACAAACTGATGTTTATTTTTCCAAATAAGTCTTCTGTAACATATTCTACAAACTACTTATATCATTAAATTTTATTTGAAATATGTCATTCATTATTAGGATACAAATAAAATTATAAAATACTATACTTATCTCGATTTAGCCCCCACAACCAACCCCTTATTTCACAAAATACTAATTATCAGCTCATTAAAACCCTTAAATTATTATCCTGCAAGCATTGTGAATGGAATAAATACAACTTATTTTATTTCGAAGAGAAAATACAGTAATATGAAAATTGAAATTATGAATAATCTTCAATAGGCTTAGTATTTTTTATATTTTCCTGAAGCCATAATGACATATCCACAGTAGAGTCAATATCCAATCTCTTCCTGATATTTCTTCGATTATTTTCAATTGTTTTATAGGCTTTAAAAGTAAGTTCTGCAATTTCTTTACTAGAAAAACCAAGATATAGATAGGCACATATTGTCAGTTCAGATACTTTTAATGTTGGATTACGACTAAGCAGATATTTCGTGAAGTTAGGATAGACCTCTTGAAATCTCACCCAAAAATGCGGAGAATTCTTTCTTGCAAGATCGGTTAAAGCAATTAAGGAGTCATTCACTTTATGCTGTAATTCTTGAATTTCCAATTGGTGCTCCTTTAACTTTTCTTCTCTATTGTCTATCCGCAATTTGTAGTCACTGAGTTCATAATTTTTTGATCTCTTACTTTTATGATATTTAGCAAACAACATCAAGATAATTGTAGAAAAAACAATTAATAAAACAAGAAGAACAAAATTGCTTTTCAGTGTCTTATTTTTAAGATCATTCTCCTTCCTAACAATTCTATCCAATTCATCTTGTACAATTTTGAGATCAATTTTAGAATCAAGTTGATGTCTTTTTTCAGATCTATCTAAAAAATAGATTTCTTTTTTATAATCTCCTAATTTATAATAGGCCTTTGCTGTTTTTGAATCCACAAAGGCAGAATTCTGCTTAAAAACTTTTTTATTATCTACAGTTAATAAATAATAATCAATTGATTTTTGGTATTCCCCGGTAAGAAGATAGTAATCTCCAAAAATTTCTAAGAATGGAGCGATATATTTTATATTATCAATTGCAGATTGCTCATTTGCACTTATTATATATTGGTATGCTTTTTCAGGCTTTGCCTCCTGAAGATATATCCAAGCACTATAAAAATAAATAAAGGCTTTATAATGCAATACTTTTTTCAGAGACTGATATTTTGATAAAGGAATTTTTTCTATAATTGCAATGGACTTGTCTGCGTGTAGATGAGCCATTTTATAGTTTTCCTTGTCAGAATAATAATCTGCCATATTTATGTGAATCTTTGCCAGCAAAGCTCTAGATTCTGGACCAGAGTGATATTTCAACAATTCGAGCGCACGCAAATTTTGTTTAAAACTATTTTCAGGCAAACGCATTCGACTATAATAATTAGACTGTAAGTCTAAAAATAATGCTTGAAGAAAATAATTTTCCTTAAGCGATTTTTCTGTCATGGCCTTTTTTATGTAGATATGGGCCTGATCAAATTTTCTATAGAATATTAGACCTTTTGCAAGATAAAGATATGCTTCGGCTTTTTTTTCTGAATTGTCTATTGATTCGGCCTTATAGGCTGTCACTGCTGCAAAGTGTATTGTTTTGTCAAAATCAATGTAAATGTTGTCATCTGCTTTCTGTAATAAAATGGAAATTTCTTTATTTTCTTTAGAAGCACAAGATGTAAGAAAAAAAAATATAAATATTATCTTTAGAACGTTTCTTCGAAGCATTTTTTTTAAAATTGTAAAAGATGTTTATGAATTTCTTTAAATAGTCTATAATAGACAGGTAATTTGAAATGTACAGAAGATATTTTTTTATTTGGGAATTACGTTAAAATTGTTTTATAAATTACTTTATTAAACAAAAAAGAGACGGAATAGCTTAAAAGCCAACCGTCCCAATATGTATATTGCAGAGTGTAATTAACCCCAAAACTCGTTCTCAGCATCTTGATCTTCAGAAAATAACCAAACCTGAACAATTTTCTCATTCATAACTTCAAACAAATCAACACCAGTCATATCGACTGTTTTGTCGCCAATTTTACCAGTGAAATGAACAGGAAAAGAAACTAAATTTCCATTAGCCATCAAAGCACCTGTCGGATTGATAACCAAAGAACCTTGGGTTACATCCATCATATCTCCCAACATTTTACCAATAGCATCAAGCCCTTCTTTAATTCCTGAGAACTGATGATTTCCAGGCTGGTGCCATTTTGCATCTGGACTAAAATGTGAAAATGCGGTAGGAATATCCCCTCGTGAAAGGGCTACTGAGTAAGCCGTTACTACTTCTATTGCTGTCATATTATTATGTTTTTAAAGTTTAAATTTTTATTGACTAATGTACAATTTTTCAATTTCCAAAAAACGCATCATCCACCGACTGGTCATCTGAGAATGTCCAAACGTGAACGATTTTACCTTCTTTAACTTGAAACAAATCCATACCTCCCAAATCCATCACTTTTGTTTCTTTTTTGGCTGTAAACCACACGGGAACCGATACCAAGTCTCCGCTTTGCAGCATTGCTCCTGTAGGCTTCACAATCATATTTCCTGACGTATCAGTCATAATACCTTCAAGCATTTGGAAAATCTCACCAAGATTGTTTTTTAAACCAGAAAATTTATTTTTTCCTGGCTGATACCATTTGGTTTCGGGTGTAAAGTTTGAAAATGCTTTCTCCATTTCACCCTTACTCAACGCCTCAAAATAGGCTGCGACAACTTCTTTCGCTTCCATACCATTTTAATTTATTTAATGAAATAATCTTTGTTCTCGTTTGCCCATTGCGATAGCGAAGTCATTTCGACAGGAAGTTTTTCCAAAATTTCGCTCATATTAGAATTGAATTTTGAAGGATATTCTGTTGAATTCTGTAGATTTTCATAATAAGCTGCAACACTGTTTGCTCCTGCCTCTCCTACCATTGGTTTTAATATATCACCAAATTCCTGAGGCTTCAGAGGATAATATACAATCTCTTCTCCTATCCCATTAGAAAATCCTGATGCTAATTCATTCCCTTTCAAGTTTTCCAAACCGCTGATTTTGAAATTATCTGCTTGTAAATCTTCATTGTAAATAGCTTCAACCACAAAAGCACTCACATCTTTCGAAGCAATCCATCCAATTGGCATTGCCTCGGGTGTAGGATAAGCCAGTTTTTTCTCATTGCTAATAAAAGGTGCACAGAAAGGACCCATCATATTTTCCATATAAATGGTAGGCTCTATAATGACATAATCTACTCCACTATTTTTCAAATATTCCTGAACATCCAATTTTACATCGTCAACAGGCGAACCAACTTTTTGCGCTTCTAACCAGCCGCTTGTATTCCAAACGATTTTTTTCACGCCATTTGCTTTAGCTGCATCAATCACATTTTTAGAATATTGCAGACCGTCAAATGGATTAGGAAGAGATACAGGAATCATAAAGGCAATTGCATCTACACCATTGGTAATTTCGCTTATTTTGTCAGCATCAGATAAGTTTGCTAAAACCGGCGTTGCTCCAGCATTAGCTAGCTTTTCAAAACTATTTTCTGAACTTGTCGCAGCAATTACTTCTGCTCCTTTTTTCTTTGCTTCTCCGATAACGTTAAATTGTTGTGAGCCTGTAGCTCCGAATACTAAAATTTTCATATTCAGATTGTTTTATTACATTAATACTTTTACAAAGCTATGCACACCCCCACCTTTAAACAAGTACCCACCTAAAAGTAAACCACTTACCAAAAGGTTAAAATTATTGAATATCAGTATGAAAAATTTTAATAAATCTTTCAAATACTGTCTTGACAATTCTATAAACTTTGATATTGATTACATTTTTAACCTCTTTATTTAAAATCAACATGATTATTAGACTTTAGTTTACAAGAAATTTGTGACTAATATCACAGATATATCAAACAAAGTAATTTTATATTTGCCAAAAATGTAAAATACTTTAAATAGATTATACGAACAAATGCTACTTTTAAAGTAAATTTTTTTTGAATAAATGGTGTTGTTATTTAACGTCATTAAAATATACTTTCCACAACGACCATTTAAATCCCATTAATTCACACTGTTTATAAATTACCGTATTATCTATGAAAAATAAAGAACATGTTAGAAAAATGCTTGAATATGTTGGGGACGATTTTTTTCAGGAACTGGAAGAGTATTCGATACATTCCAACATACCAGCACGACAAGAAATCATCGCTGAAGGAGAAAAAATAGCCTATATCCCTATCTTATTAAAAGGTTCGGTTAAAGTTTACTCGCTATACGATGACAGAGAACTTTTATATTATTATATCAAGCCTTTTGAAACATGCACAATGACCTTCTCATCTATTTTCACAGATTCGAAGAGTCGTATATACGCTTGCGCCGAACAGTCTTCAGAAGTACTATTGCTCCCAACTGCTAAAGTCCTACAATGGCTTTCAGATTTCCCTGCACTTAATCAATTTTTCTTTAAAGAATATGATAAGCGATACACTGATATTATGAGAATGGTCACTCAGGCAGTTTTTCATAAGTTGGACAAACGGATTATCGATTTACTTGCTACAAAAATTGAGGAAAACGGAGGTGATCCGGTTAAGATATCACATAAGGAACTTGCAAATATTCTTGGTACTGCCAGAGAAGTTGTCAGTAGAATATTGAAAAAGTTTGAGAATGAAGGCGTCATAACCCAATCAAATCAATGCATTGGATTTGTAAAAGAAAAATAAATAGAAATTATCTATATCGTGAATATTGATATAAAAAGAGCGCAGTGACAAATATCACCGCGTTTTTTTTTTGACTAGAAGTAAGTTTGCCACCTAGAAATAATTTTAAAGATATGACAAAAACACTGATTTTGGTGTCGATGATCTCTTCGCTCCTGTGTTACTCTCAGGAAGACTTGCTGAAAGATATCGATACAATCTCAACAACAGAAACTTCCCATCCTCCGACATTTAAGGCATTGCAAATTGTCACTGGCCAGTCAACCAAACTTACTGCAAAAAATGAATGGTATGTAGTTATCGCACACCGCTTTGGAGATGTGAGTACCGGATTCAAAAACTTTTTTGGTTTGGATGATGCTTCCACAAAACTCGGCGTTATTTATGGATTGACCGATGCGGTCTCGTTAAGTTTATCCCGAGAAACCAACATGAAAACTTTTGAGTTTGGCGCAAAATACAAACTGCTAAAACAAAATGACAATGTACCGGTAGATCTTGTCGGATACAATGTTATGGCACTAAATACGGATCTGGATACTGAGACTTATCCCTATTTAAATTTTGGCAACAGGCTTTCTTATCTAACGCAAGCACTTATATCCAGGAGATTCAATGAGAATTTTTCCTTACAACTGACGCCGTCTTATGTCCATAAAAATCTGTATGATCCATCAATAGAAAATGAAAATCAATTTTTAACAGGATTAGGCGGACGGTATAAAATTTCAAAAAGGGTATCCATCAACGCAGAGTATTTCGTGAATTTTGACAGTCACAGTTTCTATAAAAACCCTTTGTCTCTGGGTATGGATATAGAAACAGGTGGACATGTTTTTCAGCTGTTATTCAGCAATTCTCAACTGAATTCAGATATTGGTTATCTGACTAATGCAACTGGAAAGTGGGAAAAAGGGCAGATTTTCTTTGGTTTTAACCTTTATAGAGTATTTTAAAATGAGAAAAACTATTTATCTAACAGGATTCCTTCTTTGTGCTATAGCTTGTGAAAGCAATACATACGAGGAAATCTCAGACAATACACCAATTGCAGATTTGGTAAGATATGAAACTAACGTGAAGCCCATTATTGAAAACAGCTGCATAAGCTGCCACTCTTCTTCCAGTTTTAAACCATTAAGTAATTATAACGAAGTAAAAGATAATATTGACATTATTATCAACAGAATTCAAAGGCCCAATGGTGATCCATTAAGAATGCCACAGGGTGGCTCAATGTCATCAAATCAAATTAATCTTATCGTCAAGTGGAAAAATGACGGTCTAATTGAAAAATAAATTATATGAAAAATCTAACTCTAATCATGGTGTTCTTCTTATGCAGCAATCAGATTATAGCTCAAAAATACAGTTCTAAAATTGGCAAAGTAAGTTTTGAAGCGTCGTTGCCTATGGTCGAAGACGTTTTTGCACAAGATAACAACAATACAGTGATCCTAAATGCTGACACAGGAGATTTAGCCTCACTATCATTAGTTAAAAACTTTAAATTCAAAGTAAAATTGATGGAAGAACATTTCAATGAAAACTATGCAGAAACAACAAAATACCCGAAAACAACCTTCAAAGGTAAGATCTTGAATTTTGATAAAACAAAACTAAGTGAAAACCCACAAAAATTTACCCTTCAAGGCGTATTGAATTTTCACGGTGTCAATAGAAATATTTCTTCAACAGCAACGATCTCATCAAAGGACGGAAAGATATATATGAAAGGTACTTTTATTGCCAAAACAGGAGATTTCAAAGTCACCATACCTAAAATGGTTATGAAAAAGGTGGCTGAAAATGTGAATGTAGAATATAATTATATACTTATCAAATAATGAGAAAATTAATTTTGTTTGTATTGTTCACCTGTAGTTATTCTTTCATATCTGCCCAGGAAAGAGGAAAATCAGTATTTGATGTTGCAAGAAGCGGGACGGTTTCAGAAATAAAAGAATTAATGATACAAAATCCTGATATCATCAACCAAATCAATGAAAACGGATTTTCTCCTTTGATTTTAGCTTGTTACAGAGGTAATACAGAGGTCGCAAATTTTTTGATAGATAATGTGAAAGACCTCAATTATAAAAGCCAGGAAGGAACTGCTTTAGCCGGACTTTCTATCCGCTACAACAAAGCTCTGGTAGAAAATCTGCTGAATAAAAATGCAGACCCAAATATTTCTGATAGTACTGGAACAACGCCTCTGTTTTGGGCAGTAAAATCTGGAAATAAAGAATTGGTCGAACTGCTGCTAAAATACAAAGCAGATAAAAAACTCAAAGATTCAATGGGACTATCCCCTTTCGAATATGCATTAAAAACGGATAACAAAGAAATTATTAATCTTTTAAAAAATTAGTTTATGAAAAAAATATTACTAACTGCAAGCGTAGCTTTAGCAACAATTGTTCAGGCACAATTTAGTTCAGGCATCGTCAATTTAGGAACAACAGGAATGACCGTAAAATTAGACACCACACCTTCCTTAGTTACACTTACACTTACAGGTGCCGACAATTCTTACTTGGGAATTGGCTTCGGAAATGCTGGTATGGCATCCGGCTCAGACGGTTTTATCTATAACTCGACTGCCAACAGAGATTATTCTTTCAACGGAATTGGTGCTTTCCCGTCTGCTGACTCTTCACAAGATTGGACTGAGGTAAGCAATACCACGTCTTCCGGCATAAGAACTGTGATTGCAACAAGGTCTTTGTCTGGTGGAACAGGTGATATAATGATCACAAATACTGCTGGAGTAAAAAATATTTTCTTTGCCAGAGGTGGCTCTACAACAATCTCGCAACATAGTGGTACCAATAGAGGATACGCATCCTTAAATATGACAGCTACATTAGGAACACAAGATATTGATTTAGAAAGTGCCAAAATTATTTTTTATCCAAATCCTGCAAAAGATATAGTTACTTTCAAAAATCCTGAAAAAATAGAGTCTGTTGACATTTATGAATCGACAGGAAGAATGTTAAAATCTATTAAATTACAAGGTAATAGAATAAATATCTCAGCATTAAAAAATGGTGTTTATTATATAGAAATAAACTTAAATAACAAAACTCAGTTTATAGAAAAGCTAATAAAAAATTAGGCTATACTTACGATCTAAAATACCATCAGGCTTTAACTAATTTTTCAGTTAAAGCCTGATTTGGCTATAGACAGTCATTGATTGTTTCAAATTTGATCACATACTGGTATCTGTACCAAGCGTTCAAGAGTCTGGTGCTTTTCAGAAGCATTGATTCAAAGCTGAACCTTCTTTTGGATATTATTTCATTTAAGAAAAAATATTAAGAACTGCAAAAATGACCCGAACTTTCACTCAAGATATCAATGTCAGAATCATGACAACTGGTTATAAGTTTGAAGGTGGCCTTCAGGACGAAATTAATTTCGCAATGACCTTATTTATTAGAATTGAAGACTTTCCCTTTTTCAAACAGTTAATAAATATAAAATACACTCTAATACACTAAAACTTCTTTAGCATACAGCCAAGGACTAAGTCCATTTAACGATTTATGCGGATGATTACTGTTGTAATC
>NZ_PPEG02000010.1 GCF_002899945.2 Chryseobacterium viscerum | reverse complement strand
TCTCGTTTTTCAGTGGGGCAAAGATAGAAACTTAACATACACCACGCAACTTTATTTAACATAAATTTTACCTTTTATTAATATTTAAACCTAAAACACTGGTAGGCAGAGAGAAAAATTTTAAACAAAATTGGTTACCTTATATCCTTATAAAGCAAAACCAGGAATAATACGGTTCCTGCCTACTTTTAAGGAGTAATTTTTTTGTAAATCGCGCTCAAAAATTCGGCATAAGACTTTTCCAGCCCAATAATATCTCCAGATTTAAGGTTCAAACCTCCTACTCCTGAGTTATCCGGCTTCACTTTTAAGGATGAAACCTGGAAGTAAAGATTATCATCATTGGCTTTTGGCTGAACTTTTACAGTAGATCCTAAAAGCTTCTTTGTTGAAATGGTATAGATTTCTCCGGGAACAACTTTAATTTTTAAAAATGATCTTGGAGAGATCGTATAGTCTTTACGGTTGATACTTATTTTCTGATCTTTTTCAGAGGATGCAAATATATACATGTCACCATGCTGAGCGGTTAGCTTTTCTTTAGGGGTATAGTATAAAGCAACTTTATAATTAGCGGCATTGAATTCCTGAGGGGTACCGTCAACATTTTCGAAAGGTTTTAATTCGAATGTATTGGCACCAATCTCTTTTGCTTTTTTATATACTAAAGAAAATACGAGTGCATCATCTTTTGAAAATCCCTGAACTTCTACTTCTCCCAGATAAACTGCATCGGTACCCGCTTCTTCTTTTTTATGGAAGAATTTATCCGGGTTATCATTTGTTTTCTCAACCTTGGTCAGATAAACATTCTGTGCACTCCACAACTGGATACACAGCACGGAAAAGATGATTGCTATTTTCTTCATATATATATTATTGTTGTGAAAGTACATCAACACATTCTTCAAGACTATTTTCCCAATGTTTGGGTTCAATTTTATAGGTCTCTTCTATTTTATCCAAAGACATTGTACTTCTCACGGGTCTTTTGGCAGGAGTTGGATACTGTTCGGTTGTTAACGGATTTAGTTTTACTGAGGATTTTGAAAATTCAGCAATTTTTTTGGCAAATTCAAACCATGTTGTTTCCGGATAGTTTGAGAAGTGGAAAATCCCATAGGTTTTGTTTGGGGCTTCAATGATTGCTAGGATTGCTTCTGCAAGATCGGTTGCATTAGTTGGCTGCCCAAACTGATCGGCAACGATTCCCAATTCTTTTTTCTGAGAGAACAAATTCAGCATTGTCTTCACAAAGTTTTTATTGAATTCAGAATACAGCCAGGAAGTTCTTAGTATAATGGTTTTAGGATTGATTTCTAAAGCAAGTTCTTCTCCTTTTCTTTTTGATTCACCATATACGCCTATTGGATTGGTAAAATCATCTTCAGAATAGGGAAGATTCGTACTTCCATCAAAAACGTAGTCAGTAGAAACATGAATCAGAGTAGATTTGCATTCTACACATGCCTGAGCAAGATGAGCTACTCCATCTGCATTGATGGCAAAAGCTTTTTCTTTATCAGTTTCTGCCAGATCCACTGCGGTATATGCAGAAGCATTGATGCAGTAATCGGGTTTATTATCATAGAAGAAATCGTTTACCTGTTCTTCATTTGTAACATCTAAAGTGGATGAGTCTGTAAATAAGAATTCATATTGATGTTCAAAGTCAGGCGCTATTTTTCTAATGCAGTTTCCCAATTGTCCGTTACTTCCTATTACTGCTATTTTTTTCATTTATCTATTATTAATTTTTAAGTTGGTATGTTTGATAAGAACTGTTGACTAAGAATTTTTCGCATTCTGAGTTCTTAAAAACTTTACTCTTGACTGGTAGTCTTTCTGTATTAAATCTACATAAAATTTATCAAAGAGTTCTTTGATCTCTTCGGGATGAACTTCAGATTTTCTGGTTTTAACATTAAAATAAATAACGGTCACCCAAAGTACGGCATGAATTGTCTTTTCATCCAGGCTCTTCATCAGAATTTCAACTTTAGCAGTTCTATCCTGCACTTCTATGGTCTTGCTGCTGATGACCACTTGTGTGTTGTATCTTACTTCTTTTAAGTATGCTATTTCATTTTGAATGGCAATCCAGGTACAGCCGGTTTTTTTGGTATATTCTTCATAGGTAAATCCATAAAATGTTTCTACATGATCTTCTCTGGCATTGAACATATAATCAAGATATTTTACATTATTCAAATGTCCGATCGGATCGCAGTCACTAAACCTAACTTTAACCGTAGTTGATACTTCTTTTTCCATTCCGCAAAAATAAAAAAACCACCTCTAAAAGAGGTGGTTAGTTTTATAAATCTTTGTTAATTTGCTGAAATTATTGAACTCCTAGTTCTTTCTTCACAGCTGGAGTAGCGTCTGGTCCTGCTTTATAAAGGAATGCTGTTGAATTTGCATCCATAATATAATCGTATCCGTTAGCTTTAGCTACTTTTTCTACTGCCTCATTCAATTTCTTCTCAACTGGTCCGAAAGCTACATCTTGTTTAGCTTGTAGATCTTTTTGAGCTTTGTCTTGCATTTGCTGAATTTCTTCAGCTAATTTTTTCATCTCTTCTTCTCTAGCTTTGTTTTCGTCAGCTGTCTTTTTTGGTGCTTCTGTCTGATATTGCTGATATTTAGTTTGAGCTGCGTCAGCTTTTTTCTTAATCTCAGCTTGTTTAGTATCTAAGAATGTTTTAAGATCAGCATCTGCTTTCTTTTTCTCCGGCATAGCGTTAAGAACTCCCATTACATCTAAAGTAGCAATTTTTTGAGCTTTTGCCATACCTACAGATACAACCATCATTACTGCTGCAAATAATACACTTAATTTTTTCATAACTGGTAAATAAATAATTTAATTTGTTTTTAGATTTTAAAATATAGCAAAAGTTAATTTAAATAATTATTTTTTGCTTTTGCTATTTGTTTTTTCCTTCTTATCTGTTCCTTTTAGCAGAATAGATAATACTTTCTCGGTGTAATCATATTTTGACTGAAGGAAAATAACACTAATGTTATTGCTTTTATCAAGAACTATGCCCAATCCATTTTTTTCAGACATCGTTTTGATAGCTCCCCAGATCTGATCCTGAAAAGGTAAAACCAGATTTGTTCTCAGTTTTGTAATTTCACCATTAGCCCCAAAACGTAAGCTTGTTGTGGTTTTAATATTTTTATCAAGGTCTACAACTTCTTTTTCTCTAAGCTTAAGCTGATCCCCTATTAATAAAACTTTTTCACTTTCAAAAGCAGCTTTTTTTCTTTCATATTCAGACTGAAGGCTTTGAAGTTCTGACTCCCAGGTATCAATCTGAGAATTCAGTCTTGCTTCCGCTTCTTTATACTGAGGTAATTTATTCAAAATTTCATTAGTATCCACTACTCCTATCTTTTGGGCATTATTAAACCCAAAAAGCAAAAGTAATGCGAATGTGAAAATTATTTTAAAGTGCTTCATATTTCTAATTATAGTGTTTGGTTCATCAAGAAGTGGTTTCTCCATCCGGACTTATCACCTGATAATGTTTTATCCAGACCAAGTGCAAAGTCGAATCCGATCAATCCAAATGCTCCCATATAAACTCTTACTCCAATCCCGACTGATCTTTTCAACTGGAATGGGCTGTAAGAACTCCATGTGTTCCATACGTTACCTCCTTCAGCAAATGTCAATGCATAGATTTTTGCAGTCTGGCTCATTGAGATTGGGTATCTTAATTCTAATGTGAATCTGTTGTAGATTGTACCTCCTCCTTTTTGAGTAATATCTTCTGCTTCACCTCCATTGGTAGTGGCATTTTCATAACCTCTTAAAGGAATCAATTCTCTACCGTCATATCTACCTCCGAAAAGACCTGTACCTCCCATATAGAATCTTTCAAATGGCGGAGCTCCCAACTGACTGTTATATCCGTCCATGAATCCCATTTCAGCAGAAGATCTCAAGACCAATTTTCCAATGATCTCATTGTAAACGTCTGCTTTAAACTTGATTTTATAGAATTCCATCCACTTGTACTTGTCAATTGCAGACATGGTGGAGTAATCTTTCTTCTTAAACAATGAATATGGAGGTGTCAGTTTTGCTGAAAGTTCCATATTGGATCCCGTTGTTGGGAAGATTGGGTCAATACCTGCTGAGTTTCTACTCAATCCTAGGTTGATACTGAAGTTATTGGCTGTACCGTTATTTTCTGTAGTATCACCAAACTGGAATGGATAGTTATTGAAGTCATACTTCTGGAACTGTAAACCAGTATAAAGTGAGAAGTAATCATCCGGCCAGTTCAATAGTCTGTTTAAACCTACTGAAGCTGAGAAGATGTTCAATTTCTGAGCTGCTCCATATTGATCTGTATATCTTACTCTGGAGTTGTTCAAACTTACAGAAAGGGCTGTTGGTCTTGTCCCAAATAACCAAGGTTCTGTAAATGATACTCCATAGTTCTGGAAGTACTGTCCTGCCTGAACCTGAATAGAGAAGGTTTGCCCGTCTCCCTGAGGTACTGGTTTGAAGTCTTTAAACTTAAGGAAATTCCTTAATGAGAAGTTGTTAAATGTCAATCCTAAGGTACCAATAAAGCTGTTACCACCGTAACCTGCCTGTAACTGTACCTGAGAAGATCCTTTTTCTACAAGCTTCCAATTAACATCAACGGTGTTATCCTGCTGATTTGGCTGAATATCCTGTCCGATCTGCTGAGGGTCAAAGAATGACATCCCTGCTAAATCGAAATACGTTCTTTTAATTTCCGTTTTCTTGAATAGCTCTCCTGGTTTTGTTCTTAATGCTCTAAGAATTACGTGGTCATGGGTTGTTGTATTCCCCTGCCAAGTTACTTTATTCCAGGTAGCCTGTTCTCCTTCATTAATTCTAACTTCAAGGTTTACGGCATCTCCTGATACTGATTTTTCAACAGGTGTTACATTGGAGAAAAGGTAACCATTATTCATGTAAACAGATTTGATATCTGAATCATCTTCTTTACCACCGTCTTCTCCTACTTTTTTGTTGAATCCTACAGCATCGTAAATATCTCCTTTCTTATATCCTAATAATCTTTGTAAATATTCTGTAGCGTATACTGTATTACCTGTGAACGTAACGTCACCGATGTAATATTTTTTACCCTCGTTAAGTTTTACATTGATTTCGTAGTTATTTCTTTTGTTTCTCCATACTGAGTCTGAAACAATTTTTGCGTCTCTATACCCTAGGGAGTTGTAATAACTGATAAGACCTTGCTTATCTTCCTGATATTTATCTTCAATGAATTTTGAGGATTTCAAGATACCCCCGATACCAAAACGTTTCTGTTTTGTTTCTTTGAAAGCTTTGTTTCTAAGTTTTCTATCGGTTACACTTTCGTTTCCTTCAAATTCAATATGATCAATTTTAATCCTCTTCCCTTTCTCTACATTGATTGTCCAGTCTACTAAAGCAGGGTCTCCTGCATTTACTTTATCCTGAATAGTGATTTTGGCGTCCGCAAAACCTTTTTTAATAAAGTCTTTAGGGACATTGGTTTTAAGGCTTGAAACTAGGTTCTGAGTGATTTTAGTTCCTGGCTTAAGGTTGTTATCCTTTGCCATTTTTTCACTTTTAGATTTACCAATTCCTTTCCCTGCGAATTTAACTTCTCCAAGTTCTTTAAGGTCCTGCAGGTAAAATTTCAGAACGATCGTCTGTCCTTCAATGCTTTGAACATACACTTCCACTTCAGAAAAAGATTGAGTATCCCAAAGTTTTTTAACAGCATTGCTGATTTTTTGTCCTGGAATATCTACACTTTCTCCTTTTGTAAGGCCTGTAAATCTTAAGATCTGAGCGGGTGTATATTTCTTTACCCCATCTACAACGATGTCTTTAAGCGTATAAGTGCCTGCCTCATTTTCTGCGTGTACAGCATTATTTACTTTTGTGCTGTCCTTTGGAGTTACTTGTCCATAAAAATGTGCAGAAGCAGCAAACATAATGATGGGTAATAGTCTAAACTTCATTTTATCGAGTCTTTCTTTTCTAAATTTTATTGGCCTTTTACTTGCTCACCGGTTAAACCATATCTTCTTTCTTTGTTTTGATAATCAACAATACATTGAAAGAAAATATCTTTGGAAAAATCCGGCCATAGTACATTTAAAAACTGTAATTCTGCATAAGCGATCTGCCAAAGCAGGAAATTGCTTATCCTTATTTCACCGCTGGTTCTGATCAATAAGTCTACAGGAGGAAAATCTTTTGTATAAAGATAATTTTCAAATAAACTTTCGTTAATATTTTCTATCTCTACTTTTCCTTCTTTTACATCAGAACTTATATTTTTTACCGCTTCCAAAATTTCATTTTGTGAGCCGTAGCTTATAGCCAATACAAGGTTTCCTTTTGTGTTTTCTTTTGTAAGTTCTACCACACGTTCCAACTGCTCTTTTACTAAAGTAGGCAGTTTTTCCAAATTCCCTATAACATGCATTCTTAATCCTTTGCTGAAGATCTCTTCTGCCTCTAGCAGTAAGGTCTCTACCAACAGGTTCATAAGGGTATTCACTTCTTCGCTTGGACGACTCCAGTTTTCTGAAGAGAATGTATACAATGTTAAGTAAGGGATATTAATCTCATTACAAGCATTAATGGCATTTCTAACTGCATTAATGGCATTTTTGTGACCGAAGGTTCTTTCTTCGCCACGAGATTTTGCCCATCTTCCATTACCATCCATAATGATGGCTACGTGTTTTGGTAAATTCTCAGAATTTATTTTATCTTTAATCAACGACATATTATTCACAATAACATGGAGGTCTTCCGAACGAATATGTCAGCCCTAAGCTGAAAGTATTCATCCAGTCATTAGATCTTCCATCTCCAATATTTCTCTTTTTAATAAACTCTGCTTCTCTTTCTTTAGAAACTGCATAGTAATTTCCTGACTGTAATAATGAACTTCCTGTAGCAGGGTCCAAAATATCAGCATTAAAAGACGTTTTTACATCTTTGGAAAGGATCTTGCTGTGATCCAACTGATCCGTCAATGTATATCTGAACGTAGCTTCTGCAAATATAGCCCATGAGTGGTTGAATTTATACTTCAAACCTACCCCAAAAGGGATATGCACTGTTACTTTTTTCCCTAATGAATAATCTGTTTTGGTCGTGAAATCCAATTCATTGATTGGAGCCTGTGCCACCCCATCAGCATCTCTTCTGAAGTCATTCATCAGGGTTGCTTTAGGAGCATCAAACATCAAAGCACCAACACCACCGAAGATGTAAGGACTTAGCATGCTGATCTGCTCATTATTTACAGGGAAAAAGTTATATTCAAACATTAAACTCGCCTCATACACGTTATTTTTTCCGTATGAGTTTCTATTTCTTCTATAATCCTCTTTTGCCGCTTTATCACTGAACTGAACCTGGTTGTATCCTAAATCCAATCGAATGGTCTGATGCGGGTTAAAATTAAACCTATATAATAAACCTCCATAAAATGGGATGCCCCAATCTGACACTCTGTTTAAATCCAACGGCTTTTGTAAAATATAATTCGTACTTCCTACATCTCCCACTAGGTTACTCATACCTAGACGAACTCCCAATTCGTTTCTTTGTGCTTTAACACTTACCACTCCAAGGAAGGCAAGGAAGCTAAACAATAATTTTTTATTCATAAAAGAATATGGATTTATGGTTATTTTAAAATTTAATTTTTGCAAATATAAAACTTTTTTATATTAATGATAATCTTAATGTTTAGTTAAAAATAAACAAAAAAACATAATTTGTTATAAAGTAAACGGCAAAGTGGCAAAAATATTCTTTTTTTCATAGAATGAAAATAGCTTACATATAAAAAAACCCCCATTAAATGGAGGTTTAATGCTTTATTTTTTATTAAATAATCCCTGTACTTTATTTCGAATCCTGATCAACAAAGGTTCTTTATAATTTTTATCTTCATCAAAATAGCCATAACCGTAGCCATATCCGTAGCCATAGCCATATCCGTAACCATACCCTTGTTTTGTGTTATAGTCATTATAAACAAGTCCTAAATTATTAATTTCATCGTTATGATATTTTTCCGTTATCATTTTCAGCATATACTTTTCCGTGTATTCATGGCGAACAACATAAAGATTAGCGTCAGAATGTTTCATCAATTCATATGAGTCTGCTACCAATCCTACCGGCGGAGAGTCTATAATAATGAAATCGTATTTTTCTTTCAGTTCTTCTATAAATTTGATGTTTTTCTGACTCATCAAAAGCTCGGAAGGATTTGGCGGGATAGGTCCTGAAGTGGCAACATCAAGATTCGGGATCTTTGTTTTGTTGATAATCTGATCAATTCCTACTTCCCCTGTCAGGTAATTTGAAATACCATATTTGTTATCAATCTTGAAATCTCCAAAGATTTTTGGCTTTCTAAGGTCCATCCCCAATAAGATTGTTTTCTTATCACTTAATCCTATTACAGATGCCAAATTAATTGAAATATACGTTTTTCCTTCCCCTCCAATAGATGATGTTATCAGGATGACCTTTCCTTTTTCCTCTTCATTATCCATCAAAAATCTCATATTGGCTCTTATTCCCCTGAAGGCTTCAGATACCGATGATTTTGGTTGTTCCAGAACAGTAAGCATATTTTCATTGCTGTTATTTCCGATCACCCCAAGAAGAGGAATTTTCGTTGCACTTAACAGTTCTTTGATATTTCTGATTTTGCTATCAAGCACTTCACCAATCAGGATAAATAATAATGGAAGCAACAGCATTCCTGAAATAATTGCAGTCTTTGCCAACTTCACATTAGGTCCTATTGGTCTTTGTCCTAAATTCTTAGCCGGGTCAATCACCGTAATATCAGATTGATTGGTTGCCATTCTCATCTGAGTATCACCCTGTCTTCCCAAAAGACTGTTGTAAGTAGCTTCAATCATATTATATCCTCTCTCTGCATCCATATATCTTCTTTCTTTTTCAGGATAAGAAGTTAAATCAGAATTGGCACCCGCTACTTCACGGTCTATTTTATTAATCTCCTCATAGTATCTGTTATAATAGCTTCTCAAACTATTGGATGAACCCATTTTTGCTTCATCAATAAGTCTGTTGATCTCTCTTATTGGTTCTGATGAAGGCTTATAGATAGCAGCCATTTCAGATTTTTTAGCATATAGAGCCTTAAGTTCGGAAACTGTTGCTGAAAACACACCATCTTCAAAACCTGCAGCATTTGTCCCGATCATTTTATCAAAATTCTGAGACTGAAGCGTATTCCTGATATTATTCAAAGAATTGATTTTGCTTAAAACATCTGCTTTTTTAGCTTCAAGTTCTTTTATTTTTTCAAGAGATTTCTCATCTCTATCTTTAATATTGTAAAGCTTTTCTGAAGTCTTTAGGTAGTTTAATACATTTGCACTAGAATCAAGTTTTTTACGGACTTTACCTAAATTATCTTTTAAAAATATATCTGTATTCTTATTAACAATATTTTTATCAGCAAGTCTCTTTTTTTGCAGCTCTGTAACAGATTTATTAAGAAAATTCACAGTACTGTTAAGGTTATACCCTTTTTTAGTAATGATCATAATAGACCTGATTTCTTTATCAAAGTCTACGCCTGTTGTAGAAACGATTTCGTCTACACTCTGGTTTACTGAGTTCAGACTTATGATGATATTATCCAGCTTAATTTTAGAAGTAATAGGATTCTTAAGCAATCTGAATCTCAGGTTAGGAGAGGTATACCATTCGTTAACCTTAATCGTTTTATTAGCAGGTCTGTTGTATGAGTTAATGCTTTGGAAACCTTCTGCTTCATAGCTATATAAGCTTGTCGATTCGCCTTCTTCAGGTAAAACAACTTCATAATTCCCATCTCCTTTTGGCATCAGGGTAATAGGATAATTGATCTGCTGAAGGTGTTTTTTATCAATCTGAAGAAAGACTGGTGAATCGTCTTTGTCCAGATAAGTAGATTTTATAAGCCCTTTGGTAGAATAGTTTACAAAAAGGTCTAATTCTTTTACCAAAAATTCGTTATGTGATCTGGATAAAAGCATTTTCTTCAGATAAAGCCCATCCTGGTTTCCTGTATCTCCCCAAATGAAGTTAATAGACTGATTAGACTGAGTGGGTAAAAATTCAGAAGCTTTACTGGAAGTACTTAATGACAAGTCTGATGCATAAATATTCTGTGCATAATATTTACTGTATACCCATGACATGGCATATCCAATGATGAGCATGAATACAAACCAGTACCAGTTTTTAAGGATTCTTCTTAAAAAATGTTCTAAATCAAACAATGCAAACGTACCATACTTATCTTTCTGAGACTGATTCTTCTGTGTAGGGGTTACTCTTTCTGGAATCATAATTAAAGATTTTTAAGGAGTAAATAAATAGACAATGCCGTAGTAATTACCGAAACTCCGGTCGTCAAAGTCTGAATTGGATCTTTTCCAAATCCATTCAAGCTTTTTGCTCTTGTGTTCAGATAGATTTCATCCCCATTTTGTATATAATAGTAAGGAGAATTCATAAGATCTTCACGGGTAAGATCTATTTTGGCAATTTTGATTCCTTCAGGAAGTTTTCTGTGGATAACCACTTCTTTTTTATCGATAGTTCTGTTTAACCCACCATTAATCGCCAATGCTTCAGTAATGGTAAGGGTATTTTTGTGGGTTACTTTTTCTCCTGAAAGTCCGGTAGTCTCCACATCCCCAAGAATATAATAAGTAATACCATCTGTATTTAATCGTACTTCTGACTTACCTTCCTGGAAGTTTTCATTTACTTTATCTTGTATTTCTTTTGTAATATCATCAAGTGTTCTTCCTTCTGCTTTTATATATCCTATTCCAAAAATATTGATATCACCATTGGAGTCAACTTTCAATCCGTTAAAATAAAAATTCATATTTCCACCTCTACCTCCTCCGGAACCACCACCATTAGTTCCTACATTAACGCCTCCTCCTGATATTGCAGAACTTACTACCCCTCCGTTGGTTAATCCGCCGGAAGTATTGTAAGAGGAGTAAAATTGTGCTGCATCTCCTTTGGGAGTTGTCACAATATTAAGATTGAGGATGTCATTTTTGGTAATCCTGTACACGGGAATGTTGTAAGGAACCAGACCTTCTTCGTTAATAACAAGACTTTCACTTGGCTGCAAATACCTCACATCCTTTGTTGTGATACATGAGGTAACTAAAAAGGGGAATATTAAAAATAAATATTTAAAGTTCTTCATCATATATAATATTGTTTACAAAAGTAATATTTAATTGTTAATTTTTATTATTTCTTAATCGATATAGCAAATCTGGCAAATAAGCTCCAAAAAAACCTAAGGAAAGGATCATCAATAATAGCATATTTACATTAATATGCCTAAAACAATAAGCTATTCCTACGATCATCAGATAATAAAGAATAATATAAAAAGTAGATCTCCTATGGGTAAGATTCAGCTTTAGTAACTTATGGTGAATATGGTTTTTATCTGCATCGAATGGTGACTTTTTGTTATAGAGCCTCACCATAATTACATTTAATGTGTCTACAATCGGAAGAATCAGGATCGCAACGGCTACAACAGGCGCAGACTGAAGATGATACCTCGGTACATCTGCCAGTTTTTTATCAATAAAAATATCGATGAAACAAATAGAGGTAAACGCCAGTAAAAAGCCCAGTAACATGGAGCCAGTATCTCCCATAAATATTTTACGGGTACGGTAATTCGAAAGATTATAGTATAAAAATGCCAATACGGTCCCAATAATAACTACGGATAGTATAACCAGAGGATAATTATATTCTCCTAACCGGTAATAGCTTATTCCAAATAAAGCACTACAGATTACAGAATATCCACCTGCCAATCCATCTATTCCGTCTATTAAATTAAAAGCATTGATCAGAATAATAAAAGTAACAATGCTGAACAGAACACTCACAAAATATTCTAATTCATACACTCCAAATATTCCAAATAAGCTTCTGATTCTGATATCTGATCCTATCACCACCAGCGATGACACCACAATCTGTGCAACAAGTTTTTTGTATGCCCTCATTACAACAATATCATCCATTACCCCTACATACAGCAGGATAATCAATGAAGCAAATAAGAATTTATAGAGGTCAAACAGCTCGTAAGCAAAAATTGAGGCACAAATTCCTATGGAATAAAATATGGCAATTCCTCCCAGATTGGGAATCTCTCTAAGGTGCGAACTTCTCATTCCCGGCTCATCCATCAGATTCTTTCTTCTTGAAATCTTAACAATGGTAGGAATAGAAAAAAAAGTAATTAAAAATGAGAATACAAAACTTAATCCTATTTTTATATAGAAAATAGGTATTCCCGATCCGCTTAAGAACAATTCAAAATTTTTCATTCTTTTTCTTATTCAGCACTTGTATCTTACAATAAAAATTGATGATGCAGAACTTATAAAGAACTTCATCATTGTTTTCTATTGACCGAAACAATAGTACTTACATTTGTGTTATATCAATTTTCTTATCAATCTTTTCTGTCCGGCAAAAAACAATAGATAAAAAATCTTTTTCTTCAAGGGCAAAGATAAAAGATAATTCTTACCAAAACGACTATACTTCAATATATCTTGAACTTTTATTTGTCTTTCATTCATAAAAAGAATTAACTGATCAGACATACTATAGAACAATTCTTCTTTTTTCACGAATGCCAGATAGGCCAAAAACGAATAAATACCTTCAAAAATCTGAAAATTTTTCAGCTCCTCTTTTTTATGAGAATATTGAGATTCGCCGAATATTTTTTCCACATCACCAACGGCTTTTAGCATATCAAGTCCTTTTTCGGTGTGGGTTTTTGTAATAGAATCGGAACGCTCCAGATATTGATAATGAAAATTTTGAGTCTGAGCTATCGTTTCACATTCAAGCAGTAATTGTGGAATAAGTTGAATATCTTCAAAATGAACCCCTTTTTTAAATCTTTTTTGATTAAAAAGCTCTCTCTTGAACAGCTTATTACAGGCAAAATAGCTGATATCAGAAAACACTGAAAAATTACTTTCAAGAGCTATTTTTTCGGGCATATTGGGAATCTGAGTCAGTTTTTGGGTAACCTTTCCGTTCTCGTCTACTTTCTGAATATTACAGATGACCATTTTTGCCTGGTGCTTTTCTGCTAAAAGGAGCATTTCCTCAAACATGGTCTCGGTAACATAGTCATCGCTGTCTACAAAACCTATATAATCACCTGCTGCCCTATCAATCCCAAAGTTACGGGCATCACTTAAGCCCCCGTTTTCTTTGGTAAAAGCTTTTATTTTTTCCGGATATCTTTGTGCATATCCTTCAATAATTTTTTCAGAATGATCTTTGCTTCCATCATTCACTACAAGAATTTCAATATTGGGGAGACTTTGATTCACCAAGGAGTCAATGCATTTTGTCAGATAATTCTCTACATTATAAACGGGAACAATAATGGATACTCTTGGGGGAACATTTGTCATACATTAAATTTTCGTCAGTCTTGCACTCAGCCATCCTTTCTTAGCTTCATCAAAATCTTTTCTGGAACACGGAATGCAGTTTTCTATATTTTCATCATCACCAAAATACCACAAATTACTGAAAGTATCACGCTTGAATGCATATTGTCTGTCATCTATCAACACATAGAATTGTTCATAATGTCTTTCCTTCGGATGAGAGTACTGAATGTTTATTCCTTCGATCAGATACCATAACATCTGTGCTAACAGCTGGTGGTTCAGTTGATTTTCAGAATAAATATTATAATTAAAAATCCCGACAGACTTCAGGTTTTCACTCAACCCGATTTCCTTCATGTAAGCACAAATTTCCCTTCTGTTCAGTCCATTTACCTGCGGATTCATAGAAAAAGGTTCACTAAAGCTTTCCACAGCATCACAATTTACTGTAACGAGATCTGCTTTCCTGAAGAAAGGTTCTGTTTTTTCTGTAGAATTCATCATCTCTGCAAGACGGATAATATCAAATTCTACTTCTTTGATCAGCCTCACAGAATCCATTTCATTCAAATGTTTCTGGTACCCTAAATGATGGTAATTTTTAATAGAAAATTTTTTGGCTCCGAAAATTTTGCCTAAAAAAGTATGTTCATTAATCGTTTCCCCTTGTTGAAGAGAAATAATATTACTTATTTGGGTATAATTGAGACTTTTTTTGTGAAAATTCAATGCAGAAAATACTGAAAAGGCAAAATCATTGGAGCCACCGATAATCACCGGAATTGCTCTTTTATAATGACATGCCGACAGAACTTCCTGTAAAATATAGTGGGTATCCTGAACCGATTTCCCTGAGACCAAATCTCCAAGATCTACAACAGGAATTTCGAAGTCCATCTGCGAAAGTTTATAAAATTCTTTCCTTACCCCGGTAAAGTCCTGTACTTCCGCATCTCCGCCCGCACCTCGGTAGTCTGATACAAACAAAAGAACAATACTGTCTTCTTTGATATCTTTTGTAATCCGATTTCCTATCTGCCAGCTTTCTGTCTTGAAATTTCTTGGTGAAATGATAAAGTCTTCGAAATCCATATTATAACTTAATTTGAATAATAATAATTTATTGAATAACCCAATGTAACAAACATACAAAAAAACCTCCGCAAATTGGTAATCTGTATCGCTTTTTAACTTTCAAAAAAACAAAAAAAAGTCTTCCCAAAAGAAGACTTTTTGCAAGATATGATATTGTATTATTTTTTAATAAATTTAGAAGAGACTGTTCCTTTCGATGTATGAACAGTAATCATATATGTTCCTGATGATAAAAAGCTCAAATTAATCTTTCCTTCTGAAAAACCAGCTTCGGCATTTATTATTTTCCGGCCGTTCAAATCTGAAATTTCATAACCTGTTATTTTTTCCTTTGATGTCAAATGAAGAAAGTCCTTAACTGGGTTGGGGTAAATCTTAACAGTCTTCAATGCTACATCTGAAACCCCCAGACTGCTTGTATTAAAGAAGTATTTGCGGGCTGTTCCTACATACTGGGTTTGCGCTCCATACCAGATTGAATAAATTCCAAATAATACAATAGAATTTCCATACAATTCGAAACCTGAGTTATATACATTCTTATTCAGCATTTGCGGAGTAATAATTTTACCGTTTAAGCCAAAGGAATTATCCAGATTCCCATTTTCATCCATCTTCAGCACATAGGTATTGTACCATCCCGTTCCGGAAATCATAAATGTATTGTCCGGAAGGCGCACCATCTTCATAGGAGTTGAATCAGACTGAACAGGAATAACAGCAATGCCGGTATTTTTAAATGTCGTATCCAAAGTTCCGTTTGCATTAAGGCGATAAGTGATAAGTCCAAAGCAATTGTTTCCATTACAAATACTTCCGGAACTCAATCCTAAGATTTTCCCATTATCCAGGAACATAAGCTGTGCACTGGTACCTGCATTCTGACCATACTGATAAAGGAAATTCCCTGAGGCTCCAAAAGAACTGTCAAGACCTCCATCAGGCAAAATTTTTGTAACTACTATTCTCTGATCACTATTCGTGGCGACAATCTTTAGACCTGCTATAAAGATCTCGTTATTGGTATTAACTCTTACTCTGCCATATCGGTAGCTGGTTCCTAAAGTGGCTATCCCATTATTTCCGAAAGCAGTATCAACAGTTCCATTCGGTAAAAGACGAACAAGGGTATAGTTATAATTAGAATGTTTCAGCAGATAAATTCTCCCACTCTCATCCACATCTATGTCCACATACGATGCTCCCTGATTAAAAGAAGTAAAGCCATTTACAAAATTTCCATCTGCATCTATTTTTTGAACACCACCAAAGCCATAATCCATGACAATATAATTACCATCTCCTGCAGGTTTTATGCGGCCATAGGTTGACTGGGAAAACAATTTATACCCATAACCATTGAGAACAGAAGTATCTAATACCCCATTGGAGGTAAAACGGGCAATAAAGCCAGCGCCTACTGCTAAAACTTTTCCATCAGGAAGTTTTGTTGTAGCGTGTATCTGCAGCCCTCCGGACATTTGACTGCCGTTATAAAAAGCAAAATCGGTATACCCTCCACTCAAGCCGTAAGAGGTGTCCAGCAAGTTTTCCTGAGAAAAGAAGTTTAATGAAATAAACAGTCCTAAAAAGGGTAGAATTTTGTGTATAAAATAAGGTTTCACGGTACAGTTTGTTATATTAGTTTTATAATTCCCAAATATATAAAATTAAACAAGGAATTTAGGAAAAGACAAAGCTGTTAAGGTTTATTAGCAACAATACATTTTCAAAAACGTTATAAAAACAAATCCGCCTCACATATAATATGAGGCGGACTTTTTATTCTAATTCGTGTACTGGCTAATTAGCACTTTCCGAATGACTGACTGATAATTGTGATTCCAGCTATAACAATAGTTACTCTAATTCCTGTTGGAATTCCCCAAGTAGTACAAATAGACAAGCAAGCCTGCCCAGCTGTTCCATTAGGAATACTTAATGGTATGCTGAAACAATATTTTCCAAAACCTAAAGGTAGGTTGATGCACACTTTGTTGTTCTCAACAGTGATTGAAATACACTCTGCTGTTACAAGTAGATAACCTGCGCTAGCATTAGCAAGGCTTAAATCTGAATCCGCTCCTGATGAACGACGATTTGCCTGACTGTCTTCGTGTGATCTTTTTGCCGCTTCTAATGCGTGTGAAATAGCTTCTTCGCTAAATTTAAATTCTGCCATGATTTTATAGTTTTTGTTTTCTTACTCGTTTGGCTTTTCAGAATCCGCCTCGTTTTTAAAGTGGTTCCTGAACTCCACTGTCTGTAATATTACGATGTAAAACTACAGAATTAAAACACTGTATATCACAGTCTTAGTACGGAATTTTCCATTTGCGTATTTATACCTAGACCTACGTGATAAGCGTACGTGAAGGTTAATTCCCAACAGAGAGAAATTTATTTAATGAATAAAGTGATGCAATTTTTACATTTTTTGAAATAATTATAAATGAAAAGCACATGTTAAAAAACCCATGCCATCATTTAATACCTAACTTTATAAAAGCAAAAAAAGCACAGACCAAAATCTGTGCTTTTATATTCTATTAAAGACTATTTATTTCTTAGCTGCCGGTTTCTTAGCCGCAGGCTTTTTCGCTGTTGTAGTTGCTTTCTTAGTTGTGGCTGCTTTTTTAGCCGCAGGCTTTTTCTTTTCAGCAAAGGCTTTAGGATCCTGATCGGTAATCCATTTTTTAACCTCATCTAAAGAAAGTTCTTTCAATTCATCAGCATCGTATTTTGTATCGTCTGCTTTCTTTGGAATTTTGAACATTGCTTTTCCGAACTTGATGAAAGGTCCCCATCTTCCGTTTTCAATAGAAATTTTTTCTTTTTCCCACTGTTGGATATATCGGTTGGCTTCTTTTTCAAGCTTTGCATCAATCAGTTCATTGATATCACTTTGAGAAAGATTTTCAAAATCATATTTCTTTGGAACATTTACAAAAATAGCTTTGTATTTGATAAATGGTCCGAATCTTCCTGTTCCTTTCGTTACCGGCTCTCCTTTATAAGTAGCAATTGGAGCATCAGCAATTTTCTTTTCATTGATGATTTCCTCCGCACGCTTCTGATCTACAGAAAGTGGATCTTCACCTTTCGGAATGCTGATATAAGTTTCTCCCCATTTCACATAAGGGCCAAATCTACCAACACCTACAGAAACTGATTGACCGTCAACTTCACCTAAATCGAAAGGTAATTTGAACAGTTCCAGAGCTTCATCAAAAGTAATGGTTGCAATATTTTGTCCTGTCATTAATGACGCGAAAACAGGTTTTTCTTCATCATCTGTTTCTCCAATCTGGATCATCGCTCCAAATCTTCCGATTCTAGCATGAACATTTTTACCCGTCTTAGGATCTACTCCTAATAATCGGTCTCCTGTTGCACGGTCTGCATTTTCTTCTACATCTTCAATTCTTGGGTGGAATTTTGAGTAGAAATTCGTCATCATTTCTTTCCATTTCTGATCACCGCTTGCAATTTCGTCAAAACTTTCTTCTACTCTTGCTGTAAAACCGTAATCCAGGATTTCTTTGAAGTTATCAGTTAAGAAATCATTGACTACTTCTCCGATATCTGTAGGAAGGAATTTATTTTTATCACCCCCGAATTTCTCATCAAGAACTACTTTTTTGATCTTATCATTTATCAAAGACATTTTGATCACTTCACGGGTTTGAGGTTCTATTTCCCTCTTATCCACATATTCTCTGTTCTGAATAGTTTGAATGGTCGGAGCATAAGTAGAAGGTCTACCAATTCCCAGTTCTTCAAGTTTTCTCACCAATCCTGCTTCGGTATATCTTGCACTTGGTCTTGTGAATTTTTCAGTAGCAGTAATGGCTTTATAATTTAATACCTCCCCTACGCTTACTTTGGGCAACAACTTATCGTTGTTCTCTTCATCGTCCTCTTCTGTCTTTACAATACCATAAGCTTTCAGGAAACCATCGAAAATGATTACTTCTCCCTGTGCTTCAAAATGGTGAGGCAATGATGCATTTCCAATCTCGATCACTGTCTTTTCAATTTTGGCGTTCGCCATCTGAGAAGCTAATGTTCTTCTGTATATTAATTGGTATAACTTGTTCAGCTGTACATCTCCTATGCTTTTCATTCCGAAATCTGTAGGACGGATTGCTTCGTGAGCTTCCTGTGCTGAAGAAGATTTTGTCGTATAATTTCTTGGAGAAGAATATTCTGCTCCATATTCTGAAGTAATTTGTCTTTTTGCCCCTTCAATAGCTTCCTGGGAAAGGTTTACTGAGTCTGTTCTCATATAGGTAATAAACCCTTCTTCGTACAGTCTCTGCGCCAGACGCATTGTATTGGTAACATTATACCCAAGCCTTGATGAAGCTTCCTGCTGCAACGTAGATGTTGTAAACGGAGCCGAAGCCGAACGTGTACCTGGTTTGGTTTCAACATTCAGAACTTTAAATTCTGTAGTTTTTGCCTTCTCAAGGAATTTTTCAGCGTCTTCTTCTTTTTCGAAGTCTTTTTTCAGTTTGGCAGCAATTTCCTGCTCTGTTTTATTTAAAAAGATTCCATCAAGTTTAAAGCTTGCTTTTGGAGTAAACTCACGGATCTCTTTTTCTCTTTCAACAATCAATCTTACTGCTACAGACTGTACTCTTCCTGCAGACAGCCCCGGTTTTACTTTTTTCCATAAAACAGGTGACATTTCAAAACCTACAATTCTATCCAGCACTCTTCTTGCCTGCTGGGCATTTACCAGGTTCTGATCAATATCTCTTGGATTGTCGATTGCTTTTAGAATGGCATTTTTGGTAATCTCATGGAAAACAATTCTTTTTCTGTTTTCAGGCTTCAGTTTCAATTCATCCGCAAGGTGCCATGCAATAGCTTCTCCTTCACGGTCCTCATCGGAAGCAAGCCATACCATCTCAGCTTTCTTCACTGCGGCCTTCAATTCGGTTACCAATTTCTTTTTGTCTGCTGAAACTTCGTAATCAGGACTGAATGTAGTCAGGTCTATCCCCATCCCCTTTTTAGGAAGGTCACGGATATGTCCGAAACTGGATTTTACTTCAAAATCCTTTCCTAAGTATTTCTGAATAGTTTTTGCTTTGGCCGGGGACTCTACGATTACTAAATTTTTCGACATTCTAACTAAAAATTTTTGCAAAAGTAAAGCTTTTTTATTATATACTTTTTGTTAACAGAGTTTAATTTAACAATCAAGTTAGTTTACATCTTCTTTAAACACCTATTTTCTAAAGAAATAAATCCTTTTGTAGTGTAGGTTTTAGACTGTTATATACATATCAACAAATAATGATATAGAATTTTTCATCAGCCGTAATAGATGTAAGAAATATGTTCATCAATACAAAAGCGGAACAAAGACGCTTGTTCCGCTTTTATACCTGTTTATTTTAAAGATTTTATCGTTTTATAATTTTTACAACCACTTCAGAATCGTTTATTCTTATTACATACATTCCAGTATTTAAAGTCGAAAGATCTGTCTGATTGTTGATAAACTTTCCGGATTTTACAAGCTGTCCCAATACATTAAAAATTTCATAGTCATATTCTTTATTCTCCGTAGCCTTGATGTAAAGGATATCGGAAAAAGGACTTGGGTATAAGGAAATTTTGTTATCCACAGCTTTAAGATCTGTATTCGCAGTGCTCAATGTAGGAGCATTAGGAACAATTGTAAGTCTTGAGGCCGGCCCTTCCTCATCACCATTGGCATCATATTTTATTTTTATACATCGGCATCCCACACCGAAATAGGGATCATTATTATCATGAAAGGCCATTATTCTATTCGTTGTAGGAGCTGCATCAAAAAGTACGTTCACTGCTCTTCCCAGATAATTTGAAGTTAAAGCAGCCGTCCAGACAGCGGGATACTGAAAATTGAGACTATTGAATGTTCCCTGGGCTGTTTGATTGGCAATTACACTTCTGAACCCTCTCGATCCTGAATCCGGATAGTTCCCGATAGAATATACCGGATTATTAAACATATATCCTATCGTGGAGTTGGCAGCGTTTCTCACTCTTGTTCCTAAATAATCGGTGGCAATACTATAGGACGTGGCCACATTTTTATCTTTTTTATACCACGGAGTTTGCCCAAAATCAGCCGCGGAAACCAATGCAACATTCGTAAGATCAGGAATCCTCCATCCTTCGGGACAAGGATCAAAAGGAGATTTTGCCCCCCCTCTTCCCCATCTGTCAGGAGCTAAATTGGGTTCTGCAGCCAGCCAGTCTGTTCCGTTGGTATAATTGGGTGTCGCACTGTTAAAAGGTGCTAAAGCACTTGGAACCATATATACCAGAGGATTTTTAATAGAATAAGATGTTATTTTAGAGATCTTATCGATAGGCTTATCTGTGATCTGTACATTTGCTGCTGCAGCATACGCATTATAAGGGATGATATAACTACCCGAAAGATTATTATAATCAGCCTGTGCAAGGGTAACATATGAAACGGTTCCATTCGCACCTGAAGAGCCTAAAAATATATTGTAGAAACTTCTATTATCTGCATATTGAAATGCAGGAATGGGGTCTTTTCTTCCCCATTGATAGTGCAGTCCTGTGGAGGCGCGTATTTTCAATAATTCATCAGCAGTAGGCGCAAGGGGATTGGCAATATTGGGAAAAGCATCTGTGGCCCCAAGGTTACGATCCATGAAGGTCGTCTGCAATATGACATCTGCTTTATTTACGTAGTTCACATAGTTGGTGACTGCTGCCGGAACTTCCGTAGTATACGTATACGATTCTACAGGAGAATCCGTAACCCAGATATGCCAGCTCCAATACACCGGAGCTGCTATACTGCCATTATGCAATGTAACCACAGCATTTCCGCTTTGATCGGGGGTAATCTCAACAGATATTTTAGAATTAGCAATATCTTGTAGTGAAGAGGGAGATGGATTCACCACAGAAATTTTATTGATAAGGTTGGCATTAGTGGTCCAGAGAACATTTCCTTTTAAATTATTAAAATTGGAAGGGTTCAATAGATCAACATTATTCAACAATTGACTTTGTACTGAGAATGCTTTGCTTACTGGGATTTCAATGGTTGCAGGTGTTCCACTCTTCACCATTTGATAAGTATTAGGGTTATTAATTCCTTCTTTATATTCTACTGATGCAGGCAGATATTCTGTAGGAAAATCATAGTCATTGACAAGATATAACGGATCTTTTATACATCTGCATCCATTGGCATCAGAGGTATACATTACTGACATTGGAAAGTAATAATAACGTCCTTTAATATTGGGGTAATTAGGATCCGGAATATCAGGTTGTGTCTTATCCGGAATCATAGAAAGTCCTCTGACTGTGACAGCCGGAGAAGCATCGAACTGCCGTGCCATAGTAGCTGTCCACAATGCGATGTGGTGCTGATCGGTATATTGTCCCAAATGAGCACCTCTGATAAGCTGTCCATTTCCAGGAAATACTCCCATGTTGTATCCGCCAACCGCTGAAAGATCAAAGCCCAAATTAGAATACACCTTAAAGCCAGTCATAAATGTGGGAACTCCGGCATCAGTAGGTTTTATAATATGGTACTTATTGGTTTCAAAAACATTTTTAGACATATTGGTTTTCACTCCGAAAGGCGAAAAGTCTATTCTGATATCGTCTACATAGGATGCAGAAGCCAGATTAGCGATCAGCATAGAAGGTATACGCCACCCGTTGGGACAAGGGTCGTAAGAAGATTTGTCTCTGTAGGGTTTGGCTTTATCGTCGGTATTGTAAACAGTTTCAATTTTACCCTGTGCATTATCAGACCATAGATTAAGTTCTGAAAGTCTGTTATTCGGTAAAGCAGTGGATTTTCCAAACCAATTGACAGGCAGATTGACGTTATTGTTGTAGTAGGCCTGACCAGAGTTGTCATCTTTATTGACATAGATAAGGCTCAAAGGATTTTTTACAGAAAGCCTGAGGTTGTTGGTCACCTCTGCATTGGAAAGCAAAACATATTTCCGGAGATCATCAATACTTGTAGCATTATCCATATTTTTTGCCCCTCTATGCCTGATTCTCCCCATAGACCCTGAAGCTTCATAGAAGTCATTTCCTCTTGTAACCAAAGGCGGAATAGGATCTTTTCGTCCCCACTGATAGAGAAGCCCTATACTTCTGTTCCAGTCTGAAGCTGTGATAGAATTTGTAATCGCCCCAAGGTTCCTGTCCATCCATTTCCAATCACCGTCTGGAATAAGCTCAGTGGTACCATCCGATTTCATCCTTTTAACATTGTTGAAACTTCTATAGGTGGCTCCATTCGTAGGATCATCCGTCACCCAGATATGCCAGCTCCAGAAGATCTCTCCATTTACCTTAATAGCAACAACAGCATTCCCTTTTTTTGTTTTGTTGATGGGGACTTTTATTTTGGCTTCCTGACCTGCCCCTACCATCTCGAGGGCATAGTTTGCTCCTGATTTTATAAGTCCATGAACATCTTCCCACAGTACATCTGCGGTGATCGTTCCCGCCGGAATACCACTTCCGTTAAGGTAACCTCCTCCTTCCCACATCGCATATGCTTTTCTTACAGGTACCAGTAATCCTTCACTATTTTGGCTGGGATCAAAGATGTAACTGTTGGGAGCTTTTTTCCAATCCGGAATCAATAGTTTGGACCCATCATGTATGGGCCTGACCAGTGAGTCCCTATTGTTAAAAATCGCCGTATGACTTATATGCCCAACCGAGGGAAGACTTCCTCTAATATTACCTTTTGTATAGATTGCCAATGATATCAGGCAGAAAACTGCCGCTAATTTACCAACTAACTTTTTCATACCTTATTGATTTGAGTGTCATTAGCGGAATACAATTTTTAAGCCTACGTCAATAAAAATACATTTATTTTATAAATATTAATTACATATTTAAATTATGTTGTCAATAAATTAAAAACAAAATCTTGTAAACATGACAAATTCCAGCACTATTATCGCATAAAAAAAGACAGCTAAAAGCTGCCTTTATATTTTAATTCATCCAATATTATGGAAGGATATGGTTTCTATAACGTTCTATCGAAAATCGTCCTGCCTTGATATTGTTAAAGATAGAGAAGACGACAAAATTGAAGACAACAAGTGAGATAATAAAAGCATAAATCATATTCTTAGTCCTCGCTGTGACCACATACATGGCATTCGGAATAATGATATACGAAAATCCAATAAATGCTCCTGCAAGCCTCGATGAGAAGATTGGATTATTCCTAAAGATAAAATACAGACAGATTCCAATCACGGCATAGTTCCTATGGTATTCGTAATAAGGAAAATATTCTTTCATTTTATTATCAAAAGCAAAAAGGAAAAAAGTAAGAATAGCCATCATCACTTCAGGAATTCCGATACCTCCATTCAGTCGCTGTACGGTTTCATCCATATATCCATTGAATCCCTCTATAAGCATATTGTCAGAGGCCATCCCATCCAAAAACCCACCAAAGCTCCTATAGATTTCAAATGGAGATAAAAAGACTGAGCCTATAATCATAATAAGCATCACCGTTTTGTTCAAAGGAACGCGGGCCAGCCAGTACATCGGGAGGAATAAATAGGCAACACTGTGTATACCAGAGCCTATGAATATGAAAAATAAGTAATGCCAGAATTTTCGTTCTTTGATATAGCGTATCGCAAAATAAACGATAAAGGTCCCAAGATTTTGTCTGATCTGCCCACTTTCCCCAATAAAGAAGTTGGGAATAAACATAAAAAGGGTAAAGGTAAAAGGGTAAAAAGTATTGTCTTCTGTATACTCCACCTTAAAGATCATCGCAAAAATAGCAATGACCAGAGTCAGCATATAAAAGGGCGCATTAAAGAAATTGAGAAGAACTTTATTAATCAGTGTATAAAGCCACTCCACATCGAGGTTTTCTGTTCCTTCCATATGAAGCATCTTCATAAAGATACTGTAATAGCTTTTGGTATCAGAGTAAATATAAATTCCTTTGTAACTTCCGTAATCCGGACCTACATCATTCCTGAGCCCCACAATAATAATGAAATAAACTGCAAGGAACCAGAACCATTTTTTATCAACCTTTTTTCCATATACCTCCTGAATACTGAAAAACAGCATATAGAGGATCGCAATTATATAATAAGGGTGTAATAAACTCATGCTAAATCTCTGATGTTTTTTTAAACTGATGATAGGCTGTAATGATTCCGGTGAGAATCAGAGGCAAAAAGAGCCTTACTTCCCAAAAAAGCCCCACTAAAGTAATCATAATAAGGTAAGGAATTGAAAAGAAAAAATATTTCCCAAAAACAGTTCTATTTTCTTCGTCAATACAAAGTCTGTATATAAAGTAAATCACAACTACCGCAAATACCAACCCTGCTAGATTGAAGGGACTCGAAAAATTTCTATTGATATAAAACCCTTCTACAAAGGTTGTTTCATCCTGTACAAGCAAAGCTCTCAATCCCAGATAAGGGACAATAAACGCGATCACCAATGGTATTATTTTCCAGATGACCTGATAATTTCCTTTTTTCAATTCATCCATATTGAAAAATACAGCAGCAAAGAAAGCAATATTCAAGCAGGCTGTTTCTCTAACCAAAGTAGAGATTCCGATCAGGCCAATGAGAACAAAAAAGAATATATTTTTTTGAGTATCTAAATACTTAAGGGTCAAAAACACCCCTGTCAGATAACAAAAAAGGGCAATCGTATCACAGTTTGTCGGAGCATATTGTGTTATGACAATAAAAAAAACAGCCAGAAGATGAATAATCCTCCTTGCATTAAGATTCAAAAGAAGCCCTGTTGACCTTAGTTTAAATATGGCATTCAAAATAAGGGAACACAAAATAAAGAAAACGCTGTTCATCAGGAAAAGCCCGTGATAAAATGGAGTTCCGTTTTTGGATAAAAAATCTTTAAAAAAAGAAAGAGGTCCATTGATCAGGCTGTACATCAGATCTGTCATCTGTACACTCAGATAATTAGGAATGACTCTGTAAGCATATACCGAGGAAAATAAAAAGTCGGGGGTTGTTTCTGATGTTTTTAATCTTGTATAGGAAGATTCAAATCCATAATAAGACATCGCAAACAGCAGAAGCGGAAGTACTATTACAAATAGGAATCCGTTTATTTTTTCATCATTTCTTTTCAACATATCTAAAACAGATTCTTATTTTTTAATAATAATTGTGGTTTAAAATACATTTTTTTAAAGGGGAACTTCTGCAAAAGTAGAATATTTTTTCATTCTTCCTAGAATATTTTATTGATTTTCAGTCAAAACTTATCATTAACTATTTTGAACTAATGCTTAAAAAATTAAATTTGCAGACTTGATATACATGCAATGCATCGCTTTTTTATATTTTTATATTATCTGATTTCCAAAAATAAAATCCTATCTGTACTGACAGCCTTAGGAATTGCCGTTTTATGCCTATTTTTTGCATCAAAGATTAATTTTGAGGAAGACATCAATCAGATCATTCCTAAAAATGAAAAATCCGATCTTACCGCAAAAGTTATTAAGCAGCTTAACTTTTCTGATAAAATTATTGTCATTATAGAGAATAAATCCAAAGAAGACAACTTTCAGCTTTCTGAAACGGCGGATACTTTTCTACAAAAAATAGAACCTCTACAAAAATATATAGGTTCTGTGCAGGGTAAAGTGAATGATAATGAAATTTCAGAAACATTTGATTTTGTCAGTCAGAATCTGCCCTTATTCCTCAATGAAAATGATTATAAGGAAATTGACAGAAAGCTTAAGAAAGACAGTATTGCCAAACAGGTAGAGAACAATTACATCTCCCTGGTTTCTCCAACAAGTCTTGTTACAAAAGAATTTATCAAAAAAGATCCTTTGGGGCTTACTTTTTTAGGAATCAAAAAGCTGAATGCCTTAAATATCAGTAAGGACTTTAAGCTTGAAGACAGCTACATTGTAACCAAAGACGGAAAAAATCTCTTACTTTTTATTGATCCTAAAAATAAAAGCAATGATACAAAAGCCAATGAGGCATTTGTAGATCAGCTCAACTCCATAAAAGACGGCATCAATAAGCAATTCAAAGGAAAAACAGAAATCAGTTATTTCGGGTCTCCGGTGATTGCTGTAGCGAATGCCAAGCAGATCAAAAAAGACATTCAAAATACCGTAGTTATTTCCATGACGGTTCTTTTGATTCTCCTGATCTATTATTTCAGGAACATTTTTACGCCTGTTATTGTCTTTTTACCCACCGTATTTTCTGTACTTCTTGCGTTATTGGTTCTTTATTTTATTAAAGATAAGATCTCAGCAATTTCCTTAAGTGTAGGAGCTATTCTGATTGGGATTACGATAGATTATGCCCTTCATATCCTTACTCATTATAAGCACAACAATAATATTGAAGAGCTTTACAAAGAAATCACCCAGCCTATTATCTTGAGTAGTGCAACCACTGCCGTCTCATTCTTATGTCTGGTTTTTGTACGTTCTGAAGCATTAAAAGATTTAGGTCTTTTTGCGGCGATCACCGTTATTCTGTCCTCCATCACAGCTTTGATTATCGTTCCTCAGCTTTATAAACCAAAAGAAAAGGGAGAACATCTCAATACCAACTTCATTGATAAAATCGGGGCTTATCCTTACGAGAAAAACAAACCTTTGATTATCGGATGTTCTATCATCATTCTTGCCTGCCTTTTCGGATTCAGACATGTAGGTTTTAATGAAGATATCGGTGAGCTGAATTACATCCCGAAAGAACTGAAAATAAGTGAAGCTAAACTTCAGAAACTCTCAGATATTACTTCAAAATCTATCTATACTATTTCTTACGGAAATTCTGAAGAAGAGGCGCTAACCAGAAATTCTGAGCTAAGCAGTTTCCTTGAAAAAGAGAAAAAAGAAGGTACAATATTAAGTTACAATTCTATAGGAAGTATTGTGCTTTCTGAAAAAGACCAGCAAAAAAAGATTGAGAAATGGAACAGCTTCTGGAGTGACTCTAAGAAGAATCAGACGATTTCCGAACTGACCAGTAATGGAAATAAATTTGGGTTCAATGCTTCAGCTTTTGATAATTTCAACGAAGCTCTGCATAAAAACTATTCTGAATTAAGCCTGAAAGACTATCAAGAAGTAAAAGCTCTTCAGATTTCAGAATTTATGAGCAATGAAAATGGTTTTTACACTGTTTCCAATGTAGTAAAAGTAGACGAAAACAAAAGAGACACTTTCATCAAAGATATTGAGAAGAAACATGATGCCATCGCTATTGACCGGCAGCAGATGAACGAGAATTTTCTTGGTTTGCTGAAAAGAGACTTCAATACGCTGATCAATTACTCTCTTTTAGCGATTGTTCTGACCATTATTGTATTCTTCAGAAATTTTGAATTAACCATTCTTACCATGTTTCCGATTGTGTTAACGGGGGTTGTAACCGCTGGAATTCTTTATTTCTTAGGATTGGAACTAAATATTTTCAGTACCGTAGTTTGTACACTCGTATTTGGAGTTGGGGATGACTTCAGTATTTTCCTGACCCAGGCGATGCAAAAAGAGCATACGACGGGTAAAAATGAACTACCAACGTATAGAACATCTATTATTCTTGCCGTTTTCACCACCATTCTTTCAATTGGTTCCCTGATCTTTGCCAAGCATCCGGCTCTGCATTCTTTAGCATTAGTTGCGCTGATTGGAATGTTCTCCGTGATTATTATTACCTCTACTCTATATCCTTTCTGGTTTAGATTATTGATTACCAACCGGGCAAAGAAAGGTCTTTCCCCTATTACTTTCAGGCTACTTTTACGTGCTGTATTCTCGTTTTTATATTATGGATTAGGAGGATTAGTTTTTTCTGCTTTTGGAAGTTTATTTATTAAAAATTCCAAGGGAAAAACATTAGATATTATCAAATTAATTCTCGCTAAGTTTCTGACATCCGTTCTTTATTTATCCCCTTTTGTAAAGAAAAGAGTGATTAAAAATCCGTCAGAAGACTTCAGCAAACCGGCTGTTATCATTGCCAACCATACGTCTTTCTTAGATACACTGGCGATTGCAATGGCTACCCACAAAATCATCTACCTGGTGAATGACTGGGTATATGAATCTCCTGTTTTTGGAAAACTGGTAAAAGCCCTGGGCTTTTATCCCGTTTCACAGGGAATTGAAAATGGAATGGAGAAGCTGAAAGAAAAGATTGCACAAGGATATTCTTTGGTTGTTTTCCCTGAAGCAGAACGTTCTTATACCAATGATGTCAAAAGATTCCATAAAGGAGCATTCTATCTTGCTGAGCAATTTGGTCTGGATGTTCTTCCGCTTTACATCCACGGAAATTCTGAAGTATTACCGAAAGGAGATTTCATTATATACAACGGAAGCATTACGGTAAAAGTAGGCAACAGGATCAGTAAAGATGATATGAGCTTCGGAAAAAACTATTCTGAAAGAACCAAAAAGATCAATGCTTATTTCAGAGAAGAATTTGCCAAGCTGAGGGAAGAGATTGAGGATGAAAATTATTTTAAAAATAAATTATTCCTGAGCTATCTATATAAAGACAGTGAAGTAGTAAAAGAAGTAAAACACGATTTTAAAACCAACAAATCCGTATATTTCGAACTTAATAAGCATATTTCCAATGAGGCCAACATACTTCATATAGCCAACGATTTTGGGCAAAAAGATGCTTTATTAACCTTATATCAGGCCAGCCGAAGAGTTTTTTCCCTGATAAAAAATGATGATAAAAGAGCAACGGCAGCACACAGCTATCTGGTAAAAAGAAGAAAGATTCAATATATAAAATACCTTTCTGAGGTGAACAAAAAGATTGATGTTCTTCTGATCTCAGATGATAACTTTACCATGAATGATATACAGGATCTTCCTGAAACTATCATTTTTTTAAATACGAAAAACACTTCGTTTGAAAGTGATCATTATACACAGAAATTCAGTTCTGAATCATTAAAAGTATTTAAGACTCAATAATAAATATGAAAAACATATTTTTGTAAACGCTAAAGAAAACTAATGAAGAAAAATATACTTGTCATATATTATTCGCAAACCGGACAACTCGAAGATATTGTGAGAAACATAGCCAAGCCTTTTGAAGCTCAAAAGGATGCTTATGATATTACGTATTACAACATTCAGCTCAAGGAAGATTTTCCTTTTCCCTGGCCAGGTGATGTTTTTTTCAACACTTTTCCTGAATCTTATCTGCAGATTCCGAAAGAAATTCTGCCCCCATCCGAAGAAATTCTGAGCAAAAAGTATGACCTTATCCTCTTTGGATATCAAGTATGGTATCTCACACCATCCATTCCTATTATTTCATTCTTAAAAAGTGGCTATGCAGAGCGCATCCTTAAAGATACTCCTATAGTCACCATTTCCGGAACCAGAAATATGTGGATGCTTTCCCAGGAGAAACTAAAGGTATACTTAAGAGACTTACAGGCAAAACTTGTCGGGAATATAGCCCTGGTAGACAGGCATGACAATTATACCAGTGTACTGACTATCCTTCGATGGCTGACAACAGGTCAGAAGGAAAAATCCGGAATGCTTCCCGCAGCAGGGGTTTCTGATGAAGAAATAACAGGCTCAGTAAAGTATGGCGAGATTATTGAAAGACATTTTAAGAATAGCGACCTGAATAATTTACAGCCGGAGCTCGTTAAAAATGGAGCCATTGAAATCCGTGCATTTTTGGTACGGGTAGAGAAGGTAGGAAACAAAATTTTCACAGTATGGTCTAACCTGATTATCAAGAAAAAAGAGAAACGCCCATTGCTGATAAAATTCTTTAAGGTATATTTGATGGCAGCGATATGGATTATCTCACCTGTCGTTTTGGTATTACACCTGCTTACAACCCCTATATTTTGGTTTAAAAGACAAAAACAAAAAAGATATTTACAAGGAATTAATTTAAAATAGAATGTACGACGTATTTATAACAAAAGCATCAAAATACTTACCCAATGAGCCGGTAGCGAATGATGAAATGGAGACTTATCTTGGGCTTATCAATGATGCGCCATCTAAAGCAAAATCACTTATCCTAAGAAATAATAAAATCACGACCAGATACTACGCTTTAGACAAAGAAGGAAATCCTACACACTCTAATGCGCAGCTTACTGCAAAAGCAGTTGAAGGACTTTTTGATGAAAATTTCAAAAAGGAAGATATGAAGTTATTATCCGTAGGAACTACTTCACCAGACCAGATACAGCCTTCTCACGCTTCTATGGTTCACGGTGAACTGAACATCGGAAAATCTATTGAAATTAATACTTCAACAGGTCTTTGCAACTCAGGAATGAATGCCCTGAACTATGGATTCCTTTCTGTAAGAGCCGGTGTACAGGAAAATGCAGTATGTGCAGGTTCCGAAAGAATGTCTGCATGGATGACTGCTGATAAATTCAACCACGAGGCTGAAAATTTAAAATTACTGGAAGAAAGACCTATTATTGCGTTCAAAAGAGAATTCCTGAGATGGATGCTTTCTGACGGAGCAGGAGCTTTCCTGTTGGAGAATAAGCCAAGAGAAAACAGTATTTCTTTAAAGGTAGAATTCATTGATTTCTATTCTTATGCTCACGAAATCGAGGCATGTATGTATGCAGGATGTGACAAACTGGAAGACGGAAGCCTGAAATCATGGGCAGACTACCCTTCTGACGAGTGGCTGAAGCAATCTATTTTTGCCATCAAACAGGATACTAAAATCCTTGATAAATATATCCTTGTAAAAGGTGCAGAAAGTTTAAGATCTTCTTTTGACAAACACAATCTGGATCCGGAAAAAATTGATCATGTATTGGCTCATATTTCTTCAGGATATTTTAAAGACGGACTGAAAGAAGAATTTGCTAAAAAAGGAATGGATTTCCCTGCAGAAAAATGGTTCTACAATCTTTCTGAGGTTGGAAACATCGGAGCAGGATCTATATTTATTGCTCTTGAAGAATTGATGAACTCCGGGACATTGAAAAAAGGAGAAAAAGTACTTCTTTGTGTTCCTGAAAGTGGAAGATTCGCTTATTCTTGTGCCTTATTAACAGTTTGCTAATGGAAAATAAACTGCCTACATCTGATAAAGACTTTGTAGAGAGCCTTATTCCGCAACGGTTCCCTTTTGTGATGGTGCATGAGTTATCAGAATATTCTGAAAGTCATCTCTTATCCGGTTTTGAGATCAAAGAAGACAGTCTTTTCATCCAGGACGGATTATTTCAGGCTTCCGGATTGATTGAGCATCAGGCACAGAGTGTTGCCCTGCACACCGGATATAAATATTATCTGTTGGGGAAAGATGCTCCTACAGGATATATTGGAGCCATCAAATCTTTTGAAGCTGAAATATTGCCCAAAATAGGTGACCAGCTGAAATCTGAGGTAACCATCCTCAATGAAGTAATGGGAGTTACACTGGTAGATATCGTTACCAAACTAAACGGTGAAGTGATTGCAAAATCTCAAATGAAAACCGCTGTAAAATAAACTGAAAATGGAAATAAAGGAAGAGAATATCATCAATATACACAACTTTTTACCACATCGTGAACCGATGCTTATGGCAGACTATATCCTGGAGCTGACCCAAGAAAAAGTAGTGACTTCCTTTGAAATAAAAGAAGACAATATATTTGTTCACAACAATGAATTTGTAGAAGCCGGCCTAATTGAAAATCTGGCACAAACCTGCTCATCCATCCTGGGACAAAGCTTCTTTGAAAATCCTGAAGCAGATACCAAAGTGATAGGTTTTATTACTAATATCAAGAAAATTGAGGTTTTTGCCCTTCCAAAAGTGAATGATAAAATTATTTCCAAAGCCTCACTTATTTCACAGTTTGAAAACATCTGCCACATCTTCTGTGAAACATTTCATAATGATGAATTATTGATCAGAGCGGAAATCAACCTGTTTATTCAGGAAGTAAAGTCGTAAAGATCAATTCAACATATCATAAAAGCTGTACACAACGTACAGCTTTTTTGTTTTTAAACCATTCCGTATTCAATCCTTTCAATAGATTCGTGAATATTTGTGTAATTCATTAGTGGCATTGGTGTTTAAAAAACAGGTTTTGGCTAAAGCTCACTCCTATTGAATTGATTACAATGATCTTACCATAAAAACATTTATTTTTTTTATTTTCAAATCAATTAAGCCTGCTACAAAACAATTGATAACCAAGCCAATACAAATAAAAAATTTCATCATACAATGAATTATTTCACGTGAAACATTCTACCAATCTGTGAAACCCTGATCATCAGGGAGAAAGAAATTTAAAGCACAAAAAAAGCGGAACATTTCTGTCCCGCCTATAACTTTTTACTTGAAAGTTTTATTTTTATAAAACCGTAAAAGTAGGATTAGATGTAATCTAATGTCTTGAATACCTCCTTAGATAATCACTTCATACTCATTCCCTCCGCAAATCTGCTCTGCAGGAGTAGCAATATCAGTATTCACATTCACATTACGTATTTGGCCGCTGGTTCCGTTAGCACATGCAATGTAAACAGTAATTCCTCCTTTCACTTGTTTTAACTCATTCTTTGTAAGTAACTTTAAATTTTTCATGAAATTTAATTTGTTTTTGATTATTAGTTTTTGTTGTTTAACAGGAACAAATATAGATAAAACAATCAAATAATAAATAATTCCCCAATAATTAACAAAATTTTATAGGTATTCGTAATTTAACATAATTGCATTTGGACATCAGGATCTGTAGAATATTTTTGATACAACCTCATTTTCAAAGCAATAACTCCCTCAGATTTAATATGATTTACATATAATGTATTTTCACTATTTTAGCCACCTGATTAAAAGAATCAAAAACAGGTGAACCTTATTTCATCTGGAATCTAAAAAAATGAACATTATTTAGATGAAAAAACAAGACCTGCCTCAAGACGAAAGTAACCTGAAGTCCGCCAACATGACAGAAGTTCTGTATGTAACGGATGAGAATGACAACTACACGACAGCAAACAGCACAGGCTGGGATGCCAAGAAAGCTGCTCTGGATGAATCGATGGAACTCATTTATGAAAGAATTGAGGAAGCAAAACAAAATGTTGCCAATAATATAGTAAGTCCCATCGTTTATTTTATGGAACTGAATAAAATGGACCCGCCTGTTCTTGCTTCTTATGTAGGAATATGGCAATGGAGGGTGAAAAGACATTTTAAACCCGGAATATTCAAAACACTAAGCGAAACTGCACTGAAAAAATATGCCGATGCATTCGGAATTTCAGTGGATGAATTAAAAAACTTCAACGGAAAATAAATGAAATAAGGCCTATATAAAGTGCCGGATTCCATTTGACCAATGAAAAGATACAATCTGCAAATGAAATTAAACTTTGAACACCATCAGACTGCGCATTGCGAAAACGGTGTTGCTTCTAATCTACTGCTTAATAAAGGCCTGAAACTCAGTGAGCCGATGATCTTCGGGATCGGTTCAGGATTGTTTTTTGTCTATCTTCCTTTTTTAAAGGTAAATTTTGCTCCGGGCTTCAGCTATCGTCCGATGCCGGGTGCTATTTTCAGTAAAGCAGCCAAAAGATTAGGAATTAAAATCAAAAGAGAAAAATTCTCAAATCCTAAAGATGCCCAAAAAGCTCTTGAAAGAAATCTGGATCAAAATATACCTACAGGACTTCAGGTAGGCGTTTTCAATCTTACCTACTTCCCGGAGGAGTACAAATTCCACTTCAATGCCCACAATCTTGTGGTATATGGAAAGGAAGACGGAAAATTCCTGATCAGTGATCCTGTAATGGATTATACAACATCCCTTTCTGAAGCAGAACTGGAAAAAGTAAGATATGCTAAAGGAGCACTGCCACCAAAAGGGCACATGTATTATCCTGTTTATGTTCCTGAAAACATCAATCTTGAAGAAGCCATAAAAAAAGGAATCAAAGACACCTGCAAAAATATGCTGGCACCGGTACCGCTTATCGGAGTAAAAGCCATGAGATGGGTGGCGAAAAGCATTCCGAAATGGGCCGAAAAGAAGGGAACAAAAGTCACCAACCATTATTTGGGACAATTGATCAGAATGCAGGAAGAAATCGGGACCGGAGGCGGAGGTTTCAGATTTATCTATGGAGCATTTCTTCAGGAAGCTTCTGTCATTCTTAAAAATGATGAGCTGAAAGAATTATCAAAAGAAATTACTTCTATCGGTGACCTTTGGAGAGATTTTGCAGTGGATATTGCCAGAGTTTACAAAAACAGAAACTCAAAAAGCAATATTTATAATGAACTTTCAAAAACGATGTTGCACATTGCAGATCTGGAAGAAGCTTTCTATAAAAAACTGAGAAAAGCGATCTGATATGGCAGAAAATATGATTGAGATCAAAAACCTATACAAGAAGTACAAAAATTCTGATGATTTTTCTGTCAATGATATCTCTCTGAATATCAATAAAAATGACATCTACGGAATTCTTGGACCTAACGGCGCCGGAAAAACGACTCTGATATCTATGCTTTCTGGATTGATAAAACCTACTTCAGGACAATTTACCATCAATGGTTTGTCTCCACAGAAAGATGGTTTCAAAATCAGGCAGATCATAGGGATTGTTCCGCAGGAATATGCTTTGTACCCTACTCTTACAGCCAAAGAAAATCTGATGTTTTTCGGAAGTCTGTATGGTTTGAAGCACAACCAGCTTAAAAAAGCAATTGATGAATCCCTGGAAATTATGGGACTTTCAAAATTTGCTAATAAGCAGGTAGGACAATTTTCCGGAGGAATGAAACGCCGATGCAACCTCATCGCCGGAACCCTTCACAATCCTAATGTTTTATTCTTAGACGAACCCACTGTAGGAGTAGATGTTCAGTCTAAAAAAGCCATTATTGACTATCTCCTGGATTTAAATAAACAGGGAACCTGCATTATTTATACTTCCCATCACCTGTCGGAAGCTGAAGAGTTCTGTACAAAAATTGCCATCATCGACCATGGAAAAATTCATGCAGTAGGAACTCCTGAAGAACTTGTTGCACAGATCGCCAATGCGGAAAACCTTGAAGATGTTTTCATTTCATTAACCGGAAAAGAACTAAGAGATGTTGTTGTATAAACTGTGGAGAAGCTTTATCAAAGAAATTCTTCTTTTGAAAAGAGATATTGGAGGAATCGTCATCATCTTCGTGATGCCGTTGCTTCTGATTGTAACCATTACCCTTATTCAGGATTCTACTTTTAAAAACCTGGAAGGATCAAAAATCCCGATTATTTTTATAGATCAGGATCAATCTGAAGTTTCAAAAAATATAAAAGCGGAACTGGAAAACAGTAAAACCTTCCAGCTGCTGACCAATTTCAATGAAAAATCTGCTCAGGAAGCTGTCTTTTCGGGAGATTATCAGATGGCAATTGTCATTCCTGAAAATTTAACGAAAGACTTAAATTCCAATATTGATTCTAAAGTTCAGACCATTGTAAGTTCTTTTGGTCTGGAAGGAGATTCTGCAAAAGTAAAAGCCATTGCTCCGAAGACAAAAGAGATTCATTTATACTTTGACCCGGCTACCAATGCGGGATTCAAAAATTCAGTGATGAATTCAGTCAATAAAATGGTTTTTGAGATTGAAAATAAAAAGATCTACAAAGCATTCCAGGATCAGCTGGGAACGACGGAGAATCTTGACGAAAATAAAAACCTGATCAGCTTTAAAGAAATCACACCCAAGAAAGGAGCAATGGATGTCATGCCGAATTCTGTTCAGCACAACGTTCCTGCATGGACTCTTTTTGCGATCTTCTTTATTGTAGTTCCTTTATCCATCAATTTGGTTAAAGAAAAAAGCCAGGGAACAAGTGTAAGAGCGAGAATAAGCCCTACCCCCTATTTTGTACATATTTTAGGAAAAACTTTTACCTATCTGATCATCTGTATCATTCAGTTTTTACTGATGGTAGCGGTGGGAATTTATTTGTTCCCTTATATGGATCTTCCGGCGTTTGATGTGTCCGGAAAAATGTTCCAGCTTATAATAGTAACGCTGTTTGCGGGGCTGGCCGCCATCGGATTCGGAGTTTTACTGGGAACTATTGCCGATACACAGGAACAGTCTGCCCCATTCGGAGCAACTTCTGTAGTAGTTTTAGCAGCCATCGGAGGAATCTGGGTTCCCGTATTTTTAATGCCGGAATTTATGCAGACCGTAGCCAAATTCTCTCCCATGAACTGGGGATTGAATGCTTATTACGATATTATTTTAAGAAACAGCGGCATTGGTGGAATTGCTAAAGAGTTGGTATTCTTATTATTATTTTATATTGCCACCGTATCTATTTCCATTTTTTACGAAAGAAAACAAAATGCAGTCTAAAGAAAATATATTAACCTGTACTGAAGAAGTCAGAGTACGATTCAATGAGACAGATCCACTGGGAATTGTCTGGCACGGACATTATATCGTTTATTTTGAAGACGGAAGAGAAGCTTTTGGCCGCCAACACGGTCTCACTTATCTTGACATTCAGAATGAAGGATATGTAACACCGATTGTAAAAAGTACCTGTGAACATTTTCTTCCTTTAAAATATGGAGAAACCTTCAGGATTGTAACGACGTTTATCAATTCTGTTTCTGCCAAGCTTATCTACAGATATGAGATTTTCAATCAGGAAGACAAGTTGGTATGCAGCGGTGAAACGATCCAGGTATTTCTGGACAGCAATGGAGGTTTATGCCTGTACAATCCGGAATTTTTTCAAAACTGGAAAGACAAAATGGGATTATCATGAAGAAGGAAATTTATATCACAGACTACAATTGTGTAACTCCCTTAGGTTTCGATGCAGATTCTAACTGGAAAGCCCTTTTAGAAGGCAAATCAGGAGTTGCTTTACATAAAATTATAGACAATCAGGAGGCTTTTTATGCTTCCATGATTGATTCTCAAAAACTGGATGAAGAATTCAACAGATTCTTTACTCAGAATACTATTGATTTCACAAGACTGGAGAAGATGCTTCTTTTAAGCTTACAGCCTCTTGTTGAAAAAAACACCCTATCAGAAAACACCGCTTTTATTCTTTCAACGACAAAAGGAAACATCAGCCTGCTAAAAAACCAGTCTGAGCTACCGGAAGGCGTTTATTTATCAAAATTAGCACAGAAAATAGCAGACTTTTTTGGATTCAAAACAAAACCTATTGTCGTATCCAATGCTTGTGTTTCCGGGGTAATGGCCATTGCAGTTGCCAAGAATATGATCCAGGCAGGAAAATATAAAGATGCCTTTGTGATTGCGGGTGATGAGCTTTCTGAATTTGTTATTTCAGGATTCAATTCATTCCAGGCTATAGGATCAGGCCCGTGCAAGCCTTATGATAAAAACAGAGACGGAATCAATATCGGTGAAGCTGCTGCAGCTATCTATATAACTAGCCGTCATTCTGACGAAGGAAAAATCTCTGAAAATGAAAAATTCAGATTTAAAGTTCTCGGAGACTCTGCCGTGAATGATGCCAACCATATTTCCGGACCTTCAAGAACCGGAGACGGTTTATTTGCCAGTATTAAAAATGCAATGACCGAAGCGCAAGTTTCTGCAGAACAAATTGATTTTATTTCTGCCCACGGAACGGCAACTTTATATAATGATGAAATGGAAGCTATTGCCTTCAACAGAATGGAGCTTCAAAATGTTCCTTTGAACAGCATGAAAGGATATTACGGACACTGTCTGGGTGCATCCGGACTTCTTGAAAGCATTATTTCTATGGAAAGTGCTCTTCACAGTACGCTGCTTCCTTCCAAGAATTTTGAAGAAAATGGAGTATCCCAACCGTTGAATATTATCAAAGAAAACCAATCTGCAGCAGTACAATATATTCTGAAAACAGCTTCAGGTTTTGGAGGTTGCAATGCAGCAGTTGTTTTGGAAAAATGTTAAAATGAACGTGATGAAGAAAATAAACAGCTGTACCATAGAACATTCAAAAATAACCGTTGACGGAAATATCATTTTTGAAAGTCAGAGCGAAACCTTTCAGGAATTTGCCAAAGAAGCGTATAAAAGTTTAGACCTCAGCTATCCAAAGTTTCATAAAATGGATAACCTGAGTAAGCTCGCTTTTCTTTCCGCTGAAACCATTTTGAAAGAGGAAGATCATAGCAGAACGGCTATCGTTTTTGCCAACAGAGCATCCAGTCTGGATACCGATTTCAAATATCAGGAAAGCATCAATGATCAGGATAACTTCTATCCAAGTCCTGCAGTTTTTGTCTACACCTTACCCAATATCTGTGTAGGCGAAATCAGCATTAAACATAAAATGCAGACAGAAAATGCTTTTTTCGTTTTGGACGAATTTGATGAAAATTTTTTAAATGATTATTCTGAACAAATCCTGCAGTCCGGAAAGGCTGACAAAGTATTATGTGGCTGGGTAGAATTGTATCAGGAAAATTATAAAGCTTTTGTATATTTGCTAACCTTATAAAAATGTAATAATATAACAGCGTAGCAATGCTTCAGGCTTAGTTGATAAGCTGATGCCTTGATACTCTGGAAAATTAACTTAATTATGGAAAACTTAAAAACAGAATTGAAACACAAAATTATTGAAGTCCTTAATCTTGAAGACGTATCTATAGAAGAAATCAAAGATACTGATCCTTTATTCGGAGGAGGATTGGGACTAGACTCTATTGATGCTTTGGAACTGATTGTTCTTCTTGATAAAGACTACGGAATAAAATTAGCTGATCCTAAAAAAGGAAAGGAAATTTTTCAATCTATCGATACGATGGCAAAATTCATCGAAGAAAACAGAACAAAATAATTCATTCAATCTAGCAATATACCAATATTGTTAGATTGGTATATTGTTACATTATTTAATACAATGAGTCAAAAAATTGCCATAACGGGAATGGGCATCATTTCCTCCATCGGAAACAATGTGGAGGAAAATTTTATTTCATTACAATCCGGAAAACATGGAATTTCAGACATCGAAATGTTTGAAACCCGTCACGCCGGAATCATTAAAACGGGTGAAATAAAATTATCCAACGAAGAACTTGTACAGAAACTTCAGCTTGATGAAGACAACAACGTAACAAGGACTTCTCTATTGGGAATGATTGCTGCGAAAGAAGCTTTAGAAAGTGCAGGAATTTCAGATATCAATGGTTACAGAACCGGACTGATCTCTTCTACCAGTGTAGGCGGGATGGATATCACTGAAAAATACTTCTACTCTTACGAAGACTTCCCTGAAAAGCAAAAATATATTGACGCTCACGATGCCGGAAGTTCCTCATTGGCTATTGCTGATTATTTGGGATTAAAAGGCATGGTTTCCACCATCAGCACAGCCTGCTCATCGGCAGCCAATGCTATTATGATGGGAGCCAAACTGATCAAAAACGGAGTTTTGGACCGTGTCATTGTTGGGGGAACAGATTCTCTTTCAAAATTTACTTTGAATGGATTCAATACCCTGATGATTCTTACGGATTCTTACAATACTCCTTTTGACAACGACAGAAAAGGACTTAACCTTGGGGAAGCAGCCGCTTTCTTAGTTCTTGAGTCCGAAGAAGTAGTCAAAAAAGAAAATAAAAAGGTTCTGGCTTATCTTTCCGGATACGGAAATGCTAATGATGCACACCATCAGACCGCCTCTTCTGAAAACGGACAGGGAGCATTTTTAGCCATGCAGCAGGCCTTGAAAATCTCTGGATTAACTAAAGAAAACATAGATTATATCAACGTTCACGGAACGGCTACCCCCAATAATGATTTGTCTGAGGGAATTGCTATGATCAGAATCTTTGGTGAAAATAAAGTTCCTGAATTCAGCTCTACAAAAGCGTTTACAGGACATACTTTGGCCGCAGCGGCCGGAATTGAAGCTGTATTTTCAATTTTAGCCATGCAGAACAGCATTATTTTCCCGAACCTGAATTTCAAAACAAAAATGGAAGAGTTTGATCTTACTCCTGTTACCGAATTGAAAGAGAAAAACATCAATCATGTGCTTTCCAACTCATTTGGATTTGGAGGAAACTGTTCCACCTTAATTTTCTCAAAATCATGAGTGCAGTATACATCAACAGTGCATCCTGTATCTCTGTTCAGGACACGTTAAACGAAAATATCCTTCAGAATCTTACACCGAAAAATTCTTCAAACATCATCAAAGCAATAGAACCTCATTACAAAGAGTTCATTCCGCCTGCCATGATCAGAAGAATGTCCAAAACGGTAAAAATGAGTTCTGTAGCATCAAAAAACGCTTTGAAAGAAGCAGGTATTGAACAACCTGATGCCATTATTGTAGGGACTGGAATGGGCTGCTCACAGGATTCTGAAAAGTTCCTGAAAAATGTGATCGATAATCATGAAGAGTTCCTTACTCCAACCTTCTTTATCCAGTCTACCCACAACACGGTAGCAGGACAGATTGCTCTTGGATTGCAATGCCATGCTTATAACTTCACGTATGTGAATACCTCTTCTTCTCTGGAGTTTTCATTATTGGATGCTCAGCTTCAGATCAATGACGGAGATGCTGAAAATGTTCTTGTAGGCTCTACAGATGAGCAGACAGACAGAACAATGGAACTTTATTGTTTAAATAATATCATAAAAAAAGAAGAAGATCTTCCTGCCGATTATTTGAATTCATCTACTGATGGAGTGATTTGGGGCGAAGGTGCCAGCTTTTTTGTTGTAGGAAAAGATAAGACTGAAAATTCTTACGCAAAGCTTAAAAATATTCAGATCAGTAACAAAGTTGAATTGATTGAAGTTCAGGATTTTATCCAAAATTTCTTAGCTCAAAACAATCTTTCCCATCATGATATTGATGCTGTTATTCTAGGATTCAGCGGAGATGCAGATTCTGATGTTTATTATACGAAAGCTGCAGATCTGTTTCCAGCTTCATCACAGTTGTATTATAAACATTTGAGTGGAGAATTCAATACAGCCAGTGGTTTTTCTACCTTTATAGCCTGTCATATTCTTAAGGAACAACAAATTCCGGAAGTGATGATGATCAATGAAGAGAAAAAGGAAAGCGTGAAGTATGTACTTCTTTACAATCATCTGGCGGGGAGTGATCACAGTCTGGTATTATTGGAAAAGGCTTAATTGGCAAAAAGTCAATAGCGCTTACCCTACAATTAAAACAGTATTGTTGTCATTCTGATGAAGGAATAATCTCTACTTTTACATGATAGATTCTTCATTTCGCTTCGTTATCTTCAGAATGACAAAATGGCTATACATCCAGAAAGTTTAACAATATAAAAGTATTCAGCAATGAAACATTATCCCTTCATCCTGTTCTATCTTTTCTGCAACGTTTTTATTTATGCGTTTCATGGAAGCTTTTGGGTATATCTGTTTTGTTTTTTTGCTTTTTCTGCGGTCGTAGTCTGGGGTTCATTTGATATTGAACTGGGATATTTCGTCAACAGCATTACTCATAAACGCACCAGAATCAAAGAAGTAGCTCTTACTTTTGATGATGGCCCTACTGAGTTTACTCCGAAATTTTTAGACTTACTTAAGGAACATCAGGTAAAAGCAACCTTTTTTTGTATCGGGAAACAGATTGAAAAATATCCTGAAACCTTTCAGAGAATCATTGCAGAAGGTCATACTATCGGAAATCATACCTTATCACATTCCAATTCTACTGGTTTTTTATCCACTTCAAAAATGATTGAGGAGATTGAAAAGTGTGATGAAGTCATGAAAAATACGGGAAATATAAAAACCCATCTTTACAGACCTCCTTTTGGGGTAACGAATCCCAATATTGCCAAAGCGATCAAAAGGACCCATAAAACAAGTGTCGGATGGAATGTCCGGTCTTTAGACACCATCATTGATGATGAAAAGAAAATCTACAGCAGAGTTACCAAAGGTTTGAAAAAAGGGAGTATTATTCTCCTTCATGATACCTCTGAAAAGACCTATCGTGTTCTGGCAGATTTATTAGTATTTTTGAAGGATAAAAAATATTCAACCTTTACTGTTGATACAGTTATAAATTCAAAGAAAAATGATTAAAAATATAGCTCTCGGAGCATTCTTACTGATCTCAGGATTCTTTTTGGCCCAAAATACGCCCATGTCAGGAGCTGAGGCCAAAGCATTTGTATCGAAGGTTTCTTCTGATACGAAGGAGATCAAAACTTTACAGAGTGATTTTACCCAGACCAAAAAGATGGACTTTCTGGATAAAAGCATTGTTACCTATGGAAGAATGTCATTGCAGACTCCCAATATGCTGAGCTGGAAGTATACCAAGCCTTATCAGTACAGTATTGTTTTTAAAAGCAATAAAATCTTCATCAATGATCAGGGGAAAAAATCGTCTGTAGATGCCAAGAGCAAAACATTTGAAAAAATCAATAAGCTGATTGTAGGAAGCTCAAATGGAACGATGTTCAATGATCCTGAATTTACGGTAACGTATTTTAAGAACGGAAATTACAATGTCGCGAAGTTTATTCCTAAAACCTCTCAGCTATTGAAATATATCAAACAGATCGAACTGTATTTCCCAAAGAATCAGTCGACGGTTTCCCAGGTTAATATGACCGAGGCATCCGGAGATACTACCAATATTGTTTTCAAAAATACCAAGATCAATGCTTCAATTCCTGCGTCAGAGTTTACTTTATAGCCTTATCCTGATTCTGGCTGTTTCCTGTAAAAGCTATCAGCTGACTGGTGTCATGCCGGTTTCTACCTCTGAAAAAATGGTAGAAAATTTATATTTCTCTACCGGCGAAGATTATGTATACAAATGCCAGATGGATATTTATAAAAACCATGTGAGCGGTATTCTGATCATCAAAAAACTGAATGAAACAACACATCGTGTCGCTTTAACTTCAGATTTTGGGAATAAACTGATTGATTTTGAGGTTTCTGAAAATGACTTCAAACTGAATTATGTTCTTCCTGATCTGGATAAAAAAATTGTCATCAATTTTCTGAAGAATGATTTCCAGCAGCTTCTGAAAAGACAGTATCCGGTGAGCGAAAGTTTTGAGAATGACAATGCTAAAATTTATCTTTCAAAAATGGAGAATAAAAGCTATTATTTATTCTTCAATAAGGAAAACAATTTACTGAAACAGATCATTTACACGAAAAATAATAAGGAAAAAATCGATTTTACTTTTGATGCAAAAAAGCATATCTTCGCGGATAGCTTACATCTACAGCACAAAGATTTTAAGATCAATATAAAACTATTTCAAATAACCGAAACGGAATAATTTCCAACAGGAAAAACGGTACAACATACGAGTGTTATTTTCAAACTGAAGTGTATTGTACATTTAATCTTAAAAAATAAGATCATGCAAACCATTCTTACAGACTTTTATACGTTAACATCATACGAGAAGACAGAAGACGGAAAGTTTACTGCCTACATCAACCTCAATAAAGATCATGATATTTTCAAGGGCCATTTCCCAGGAAATCCGGTAACGCCCGGTGTTTGCATGATGCAGATCATCAAAGAACTTACTGAGGAATTTACAAGTTCGAAATTATTCTTAAAAACAGCATCGAATGTAAAGTTCATGGCGATCATCAATCCTTTTGAGACTCCGGATTTACATCTTCAGCTGGATATTAACAAAAATGAAGAGGATGTTAAAGTAAAAAATATAACTTCTTTTGGCGAGACTATTGCATTGAAATTGTCTGTAAGCTATAAAAAAATACCGTCATGAAACTTATCTTATCATTCGTAACAGCATTTATTTTTTTCTTTCAGTCTGATCTTGAAACACTGAGAAACAGCTACGCTAAAGCCAACGAATCCAATACCAATACAGCGACCTTCATTGAAACGGCGGAAAAACAGTCTGGTTCTGATGCAGTAACTCTTGGATATAAAGCCGCGGCGAAGATTATGGAAGCTAAAATTGCCAAAAGCAACAGAAAATCACTGGTAAAAACAGGAGCTACAAGTCTTGAAGGGGTTATCAAAAGCAACCCAAGCAATGCTGAACTTCGTCTGATCAGATTAAGTGTTCAGGAAAATATCCCTAAAATTGTAGGATACCGCGGAAGTCTGAAAGATGACAAAGCATTCCTATTAAGTAATTACAGCAAACAGAATACCGCATTAAAAGGTTATATCAAAAGGTTTGCTATGCAGTCTAAAACTATTACAGAGACGGAAAGAGCCACTTTAAAATAAAAGAATGTCCCTTGCTGAAGTACAAAATGCAATTTCTGAAAAGAAGATATGCGTTTTAATACCTACCTACAATAATGAAAAAACCCTGAAGAGGGTTATTGACGGTGTTATCAACTACACCGAAAGTATTATTGTGGTCAATGATGGTTCCACAGATTCTACCCCTCAGATTCTTGCTCAATACCCTCAGATCACAGTCATATCCTTACCGGAGAACAAAGGGAAAGGAAATGGTCTTAAAACAGGTTTTAGAAAAGCAAAGGAATCTGGGTATGATTATGCCATTACAATAGATTCAGACGGACAGCATTATCCGGATGACATTCCGGTATTTGTAGATGCTCTTCTTCAGGAAAAAGAGGAAGTTCTTCTGATCGGAAACAGAAATATGTCTCAGGACGGCATTCCTAAAAAAAGCAGTTTCGGAAACAGGTTTTCTAATTTTTGGTTCTGGTTTGAAACCGGCATCAAGCTGGAAGATACGCAGTCTGGCTATAGGCTTTATCCTTTACATAAAATTCCAAAGAAATATTTTACTCCTAAGTTTGAGTTTGAGATCGAAATCATTGTAAGAACAGCATGGAGGCATGTTCCGGTAAAAAACATCCCAATCAAAGTTTTGTATGATCCGGCAGAACGTGTTTCGCATTTCAGGCCTTTCAAAGATTTTACAAGGATCAGCATTCTGAATACAATTCTGGTAACGATCACTTTGCTTTATATTATTCCGAGAAACTTCGTGAATAATTTCAAAAAAAAAAGCTTTAAAAAATTCATCCAGGAAGATGTCTTAGAAAGTGACGGAAGCAACCGTACAAAAGCATTTTCCATAGCATTGGGAGTCTTTATCGGGTTTTCTCCTTTCTGGGGATTCCAGACGCTTTTAGTCATCAGCTTATCGGTGCTCTTTAAGCTCAATAAAGTACTTGCCTTTGTAGCTTCCAATGTGAGCCTTCCTCCTTTTATTCCTTTTATCATTGCTGCTTCTCTATTTCTCGGAGCCCCATTTGTAGGTGGTGACAGCGATATTCTAAGCCAGGATTTAAATTTTGAACTGATCAAAAACAATCTGCTGCAATATATCATTGGCAGTTTTATTTTAAGTACTACACTTTCTGCTTTGTCTGGAGTAGCTGTCTTTTTGTTTTTGAATAAAGTAAGTCCGGAAAACAATTAAAAAAGCCCGGAATAAAATTCCAGGCTCAACACAATTAGTTATTATAATTTCCTATTTAGAAACGATAATCTTTTGAGAATAATCAATTGAGTCATTGCTCACTTTCACAATATAAGCACCATTGATTAGTTTTTCTGCGCTGATTGTATTCTGTTTGTTAAGATTGATACTTTCTTTGGAGATCAGTTTTCCTGTAAAATCAAAAATAGAAACCGTGGTAATTCCTGATAGGTTGGCATCAGAAGGAGTTTTTATCGTGAATTCATTTCTTACAGGGTTTGGATAAATTGATATTCCTTTAGAATTATTGACTTCTTTTACCGCTAATGCCAAACATTCTGCAGGAACTGTAAAATCTTCCACCTGATCACTTAAATCCGGGGCGGCATTGTTAGCTCCAATATATAATCCGCTAAGTCCTCCTGACGCAGCGTTGACACCGAGTCCTCTTTTGGCGAACGTAGTCCAGATCATACACTTATTTTGTCCTCCTGTAGATGCCTGGTCAGCAGCCAAAATTGCATCTCTTCCCTGTACAAATGTAGGATTACATGGCTGCAGCTTGAGTGCATCCATTACCAGCTGCAACACTTTTGCACTTCCGCTGTTTGGATCTGCTAAGACGTTGCTGTTGTATCCATACTTATCTACATATTTCCAGTTAAGATCCCACAGCATTGTTGCCCAGATAAACCCAATACTGTGAACATCCGGTACGGTAATCCCAATCCCAAAAATACTGCTGTTCACCTTCATCCCGTTAGTACGTCCATAAGTATAGTCATTAACTGCAAAATCAGGTGAATATCTCGATGGTCTTATCCCTGCACCAGTTGTTGCTTCTCCTGAAGTGAAGGTCCCAATTCCTCTCGCAATGGAAGAGGTATCTCCAGGCCTTGTTGTCATCATCAATGCAAAGAAATCAGACCATCCTTCTCCCATTTGCTCATTCGATGTAGTATATGACAAACAAGAACTGCCGGTTCCTGTAAGACGGTTAGAAATTCCGTGTCCATATTCATGGCTGATAATTCCATTGTCCAAACTTGCATCTTTATAAACGGCATCTGTTTTCAATGAAGCATTTCCTACAATACCATTGGTCAAATCATTCACTAAGAATTCACCTTCTGATTTTCCTACCATCACTGTGGGAATAGTAATAGTAGCATCCGTACCTCCCATTCCTACTGGTGTATCACTTGCCGGATGGTATTGTATAACGCCAATGGCACCAGCATTTTGCAAATTCTTTGTTTTAACAGCAAAACCACACGTAGCTGCGGTTACTACAGCGATTTTTCCTGTAAGGCTGCCCGCAGCAACTGCGGTACATGCATCTGCCGGTATTGGAAGAGCCAGGTCTCCCGTTACAGGAGGATTCCCAATAATTGACGGCCCAAAATTGGCGGTTGCAGTTGCAGGTATTCTTGCAACATAATTTGATGGTGCATTATAATAGAGGTAACGTGCTCCGTTAGGAACGAAAAGAAACATCTGCATTCTTCCGCTTGTTCCGTCAACACCCGGATTAAAGTTAGCATTGTTAAGCCCGCTTCCATCTCTTGATTCAGCCAGAACAGGATCATTACCCGTTCCACCGTTTCCAAAATTGTTGGTCTGATAATTTCTTGCAGATTCTGTAAATCCGAATTTATAAAACACATCATGCATTTTATTCGTTGTGTAGAATAAATTGGTTACTGCTGCAGAAGTATAAGTTGTCTGTGCTGCGGCTAAATCTAAAGGAAAATCAAAGGCTCTGCCTGCACCACCATCAGGAGAAAATTGTGGTGTATCGGTAGCATTCTCATCTGTATAGGCAAATGCATTATTTCCCCTTGTTATTGTGTAATGATTGGTCCCGTCAGAATGCCAGCCTTCCGGTGAAGCCGTCAAATCCCATGGATTTGTAAGCAATGTTCTTGCACCAAATGTAGGCGCTTCCGTAGGGAATGCAAATACGTTATAAGAAGCATTATCAGGTCCTAAAACAAAATTTGTGGGATTCTGTAGGTTTGCAGCGGCTATATTTGCGGGTAAAGAGCTTGGAATATTTTGTACAACCGATCCGGAGTGATGATCATAGGCTTCATCATGGAAACTACAAGAGAGTGTTGTGTTTTCCTGATACAAAATAGTACCATCATCTGTACTAACGATAGTGTTCCATACATTACCCGTTCCTTTTTCTTCAACATAGAACTGATACCCCAATATCAATTCTCCTCCTTTTGCAAAATAGACAGCATTAACTGGTATTGGATGTCCTTTCCCGTCGATATTCTTTACAAAAGGCAATCCGTTCAGTTTTTGAATTGTACTTGCTACTAAAGCCTCTTTTCTACCAGTTTCTTTTCCTTTAATGGCAGAAGGATAGTTCTTAATAAAGGAATCTGCAAAGTTTAAAACTTTACCATCTCTGATTAAAACATTGGCAGAACTTCCAAAAACCGGAATCCCATTAATTGTTTGCTGTATCCCTACAACCTCTCCATTTAAGCTATTTGAATGGTCTACATTAATAATTTTAAATGCTTTCAGTTCCGGATTAACTCTCTGAAATGATCCCTGAGCGGAATTAACGTAGTTCTTAATTGTTTGTTCATATTTTTGAGCAGATACTATACCTGCACCGAAAAGGGAACAAAACAACAACAGTTTAACACTAAGTCGAATTTTTTTCATTTAGATTACTTTTAAATAATATTAATACATGAATATTTCAGTTAGTAGGGAATAATCTAAAATGTTACACAATTGAATAATATTTATTTAAAAAAAATAAATTATACCAAACGAAATATTTCATTTGGTATCAACTTCGCAAAAAAAAGAATGAGAATTATTTCAGAATAAACTGGGTAAGATCTTTTAAAAACTGTTCATCAACCTTTCCTTTTGTTTCATAATCTTTTGGTGATGGTTTTCCGGAACCAGTTATGAATAAATGGCTTAATGTTGGGTAGAATTTAAATTCAGCTGTTTTATCATTTTTCAATGTTTCTTTCCAAAGGTTAAAATCCTTCTCCGTTACCTGATAATCTCTTCCACCCTGTGCAAAAAACATCGGAGCTTTTATTTTTTTAACCTCATTAAGCTGGTTATAGTCTTTTAAATACTTCCAATACGCTGCAGATTGCCCCAAAGGAAGTTCTGATGCCGGTGAATTTAGGTTGAATTGAGATGAGTTTAAAAATGCAACCTGTTTTTTTACCTCCTGAACAGCTTCAGCAGGAACTTTAGCCGCATCTAAAGAATGAAGATATTCATACTGTTCCACCAGGAGATCCTGTAGTGGTCTTGCATTACCAGCCATAAAAACATATTTTGAAACCTGAGCCCTTTCTGCAATTTTAGGCATCATATAAGCTCCCTGACTGTGTCCCAGGATAATGATCTGATATCCTTTATAGTCTGTGTTATTTTTAAAATACAAAGCCGCGTTTACTGCATCACTAATGGTCTCTTCTTCTACAGTAGATTTCTCGGTGAATGTTTCAGGGTAAGAATAGGTTCTTTTATCATATCGGTAAGAAGCAATTCCGTTGTTGAGAAGGTATTCTGCAATATCTTTGAAGGGTTTGTTTTCTCCAATCATTTCATCCCTGTCATGAGGTCCGGAGCCATGAACAAAAATAACCAGTTTCTTTTTGCCATTCGATGGAGGGAGCAGCAGTGTTCCTTCCAATTCAATGGCATCACTTTTTATTTTTAAGGTAGTTTTTTCGTCCGGCTTTTCAACTGTTTTGTGAGGAACTAAAAAAAAGCCCAGCATTTTATTGTTATCCCCAAAGGTAAGCTGAACATCCAGCTTGGTCTTTTCAAATTCAGTATAGTAATAGTAAATATTTCCTTCGTTGTTCACTTCAAGAATGTTTTTAAAACTTCCAATCTGTCCCTGAAGTTGTTCTGTGATGGCTTTAAGTTGATCTACCGGGATCTGCCCCGCTATAGAAGGATCAAAATAAGAATGTGCTTTTTCTATGTTTTTATCGACTAATAGCGTTTTGATGAAGGTTTTTCCTATTTCTTTTCTGTCCTGAGAAAATGATAATAGAAACCATGTGGTAAGGAAAAGGGTTAAAAGTTTTTTCATAATCAATTATTTATAAACAATATCAGAAAATGCTAATGGCGTCATCATAATGGTAACAAATATCGCAATAATTACCAGGGCCAGCTGTGTTATATGGTATATTTTTTCTCTTTCGTTTTCTTTTATTTCGAAAGTAAATTTTATCTTATCCGGTCTTCTTATAATCAACCAGATAAATATCAGAACGGCCAGATTCATGAGTACCGGGAACACAACAAATATTTTACTTCCATAGTTATCTTTCATATTTCCATAGCCGTGAATGGGGATGACGTCAGGGATGGAACTGTATACCGTACACAGATACACCGAATAGCAGATAATAATGACGAAAGGAATGCAGAACAGCAGTTTTATATATTTAGGGATCATTTCAGTTTCTTTAAAGTTTTCTTCAGATATTTTTCTACATTTTTTCTGTCCGGAACAGTTGTAATTTCTTTCGTTAAAGCTTTTTCAAACTCAGTTTTTGCCTTTGAATATTCTTTTTTGTTAAAATAATATTTTCCTGACTGGTAATACACCAGCCAAAAATCCGGGTTCATGGACTGGTAATAAGGAATAAGGTCATCTGTCAATAATATGTCTTTACTGTCCGCTGCAGCATTTATCTCTTTACCCAACATTTTAGACTGCTCATATTTTTCGAATTCTTCAGAGTCTGCGAAGGGATCACGGGCAATATTCAATGCTGATTTTGAAAAGTCATCAGGCTGCAATCCTTTGTCCGAAAAGATTTCATTCAGATCATAACATACAAATTCTCCCAGCTGATAAGGATTTGAAGAAACCCAAACCAATTTTTTCTGTGGAGAAAATATAATGGCATGATGGGCCAGAAGCTGATTGAGTGCTTTCTCATTACCATAACCTATCTTTTCACCTTTCAAACCGGATCTGTCTCTTAATACAGAAGCTATCTTTTCCGGAGTCATCTTTTTCTCTTCCTGCAAAAGCTCCTGAAGCCTTTCATAACGGTATTCTGAGTGGCTTTCTTCGATATGTTTCTGATTTCTTTTATCATCTTTATAGGCATCTGACTGGAAATGATTGGTACAAAGAACCCTGCTGGTATTCTGTACTTTATACACACCGAAATTTTCAGGTGATACTTCAATGATTACAGCATTTTTATCTGCAGCACTTCCCACCAGGATAGATTCTGAAACGAAAACTTTTCTTTTTTTGGCAATTGCAATCGCTTGATCAATATTTTTAGCATACTGCAGAATTTCTCTGGTAACAAGGGAAATAGGTGTTTTTGCGGTCAAAGGAATTTTTGATTTTCCAGCGTTGATCGTTACGGTAATTCCTTCTTTATTCATTCCGGAAACCACCCCAATCATTCCCGGCCAGCTCACCGACATGTAGGGGATTCCCTCTTCCGGCTGAACAAATTCTACCAGTTTATTTTTTGCAAAATCATCGCCCACATAAAAATCAAAATTTCTTCCGATCAGCAGGTCTCCATCTTCTGTATTTTCGTTCCATACCGCAAGGGAAGTACATCCTACCATTGCCAGATCCTGCATGGCATGCCCAATATCATGAGCCCCGTGCAGATAAAGGTTTCTTAAATATTTTGGGGCAATAAAATCGTACTGATCAGATGAGTATTGTGACAACCCATATAATTCTGCCTGATAGTCTTCTCTTACATTGAGGTACATTTTTCTGTTGTACCATTTTAGAAAACCTCTTAGCAGTCTCTGTTTGAATTTTGAGGGTACAAATCCCTCTACTTTTGAAAAGAAGATCTCTTCCTGTTTCTGCATTAAACTTTGCGTCAATGCACCATTATTATATCCCAGCTGCAAAGGATTTCCTTTGATATAAAGTTCCCAGAGCTGCTGTTTATTTTTTGTGAGGTAGTTTTGATTATAACGGAAAGTACTGTCATTGATCTTGGCTACTTCTGGAATTTCCAGTGAATACTGTTTTATCTCAGGAATATGATGGAGAGACTTTGAGATCCCACAGGAAGCCAGAAAAAAGCAAAAAGTGAGATAAAGTAGAGCTCTTTTATAAGATGGATCAATAGTATTAGTCTTTTTCACTTTTAGTTTTTATTAATCATTTGTGTCAACCGCATGTCGATCGTTTCCTTTCCCAAAATCTCAGCACAGGTATTAAAAGCACCGATGGTAACTCCCAAAATCCCATGCATATTCACCGATTGCCCTGTCAGAAACAGATTATCTATTTTGGTACGGGGAGAAACCATTGTTTTAAGAGGATTCTCCGAGCTTTTCATGTATCCGTACATATTTCCTTCATAATTTCCGATATAGTCCCTGTAAGACAAGGGAGAAGATGTATAAATGGTTTTGATGGCATGTCTTACATTAGGAATTTTCTTTTCCAGTGCATCCAGCATTTTCTCAATTTTTTCAAGCTTAAATTTTTCATAGGCTTCCCCCCTTTCATCTTCATATGCTACCGTATTGAATGTATTCCCCCATTCTTTAACCTCATCAAAATCCATATAGGAAATAGCTGTAAGACTTTCTGCAAATTCGGGATGATGCTTTGAAGGGGTGGATGAAAGCATAAAAGTTTCCGGCCATGCTTCTTTCCGGTAACGGAATGCATTCCAAACCTGCTCTTCTGATGAATAGTGATATTTGTTGTAATTAAAGTTCGGGAGGCTTTGAGGTTTTAAAACCAGGTAAATACTAAAGCATGATGAAACCGGCTTCCAGCTTAAAACTCTGTTCAGAAAAGATTTCTTAAGCCTTTCCTCTCCTACCAGCTTAATGGTGGAACGAATCTCTATATTTGAAATAAACTGTTTTGCAGCATACTCTCTTCCTTCTTTCGTTTTTACAGATGACAACACATTATTTTCATTAAAAATAAATTCAGAAACTTCTGAACGCTTGTGGACCTCTGCCCCATATTCCCGAAGCTTCCGGATAAGAAGTTTAGAGATCTGGCTTCCTCCGTTCACGCATTTGTAAGCACTTTGAATATAAGAATTTACCGTTAAAGCGTGTACATAAAAAGGTACATTTTCAGAATCTCCGGCATATAAAAAGTTGGATCCCAGTAAAACAGCCTGAAGCTTTTTATTTTGGGTAACAGATTCTATAAATCTTTTGGTATTGAGATGCAGGATTTCCTCGTTGTAATTGTCTTTTCCCACTACATGATATCTTGGAAACTGGCTGCAGACATATTGAATCTCTTCGCAGTAGTTTTCAAGGTTTCCTTTTTCTTCCGGAAAATATTTAGAAAGCTGTTCAACGAAATTCTGGTAGCCCTGTGCATGCGGATATTCTATTTCATTCTCTCCAAAACTGATCCTGTCATATCCATCTTCATCCATCAGCTGAAGCTCAAGATCATCCATAATTTCAAGATAGGAAAAGAATTGGTTCAGGTTCTGCCCTTTCGTAAGGCCACCAAGATAATGCACTCCTGTATCAAAAATCAGTTTTTCCCGTGAAAAAGTCTGCAGATTTCCTCCGTATTGGTTATTCTTCTCCAGAACGCATACTTTCAGGCCTTCTTTCGCCAAAATAAGAGCTGAAACAAGACCTCCCAATCCGCTTCCGATTACAAGTATGTCGTATTCTTTCTTCAAAAGAGAATGTGCTTTTAATAATTAAGAAACAGGGAATTTAAGATAATTAAAGCTTACTTTGATACAGTAAGCAAAGAAATTCTATTTCGATACTGCTATTTGACACTCTTAAATCTCGGTAAATCTTAATGGTTGTTAGTTTTTATGTTAGTTTTAAGGGATAAAAATAGAAAAATTAATCAACATCATCCCAAAAATCAAAATAATTAAACCATTGAAGCGGATATTTTTTGACCATTGTTTCAAGATTCTGGACATAAGATTGTAAAAGTCCTTGTGAATCACGGTTTTTGATATTCTGGGCCACTCTTGCATACAGATGATAATGAAGATTATTCTCCTTCATCACATAGACATAGACAACGGGAACTCCCAGTCTTGAGGCTATCAAAAACGGACCCGCCGGAAATTTTGCACTTTTTCCTAAGAGTTCTGCTTCCAGATATTTGGATCCTTCAAAATAGCGGTCTCCTGTAAAACAGATCAATTCATTGTCCGACAAAGCTTTGTTGATCTCGAAGATATGCGACATGTCTTCTTTTACATAAATGAATTTGATATTACTCTCTTTTACAGCAACGCTTTCCAGATACTCCTTAATCACGGTAACTTCCTGATCTGTAGTCACCAGATTGATCTGACAGTCGAAGTCTATATCTGCAAAAAAATGCTCTGCAATTTCAAAATTACCGATATGAGCACTGATCAGTACTCCTCCTTTTTTAGCGGCTAAAAGATTTCTGAGGTTTTCAATCCCGTCAAATTCATAGGTATATTTCCCTCTGAGCCCGGCAGAAATAGCAGTTTTATCAATCAGAACTTTTCCGAATGTAAAATAGCTTTTAAATATAGATACTTTAGATTTCCAGTATCCGTAGTTCAGTCTTTTCTGAAAGTAATAAAGAATATATTGATTGCTTTTCTTCTGAAACAGCGAGTAATAGGCAGCCACAAAGTAAAGCACGCCATATGAACTTCTGATTCCGATATTTCTAATACACCAGACGAATATTCTGTATCCGAGTACTGTTCCTTTAGATTTACCTTTCCACTTGTTCATAGATAGAATTTAATATAACAGAGAACCAATGTAATAATACCTTTTTTAAAGTGTCCGCTACCGGAACACGATGATATTATTACATTGGCACATTTTATAGAATAAAGATTGACTCAATAACTAAGCGTTTTTTGCAGCAATCTTATGTTCAATCGTTGTATAGAAATCGTCAAATGTTATCATTTTCTTGAAATCTGCTTCTCCTAACTTCACTCCGAAATTGGATTCGATCACGACTACCATGTCGATATAATCCAGGCTGTCTAAGCCCAGTGTATTTTTAAGGTTGGCATCGTTACTGATTTCGTCTCCGTCTACCTCGAATTCATTTATCAGAAAATCATTAACAATGGCAACAATTTTTTCCCTTTCCATGTTTTTAATCAAATTTTTTAACTATTAGTGCAGAATTGGTTCCCCCAAACCCAAAAGAATTCGACAAAAATACATCAATTTTTTGATTTTTTGTTTTTGCGACCAAATTTATCTTTTGTGCCTCATTATCAGGATTTTCCAGGTTGATATTTGGAGCAACGAAATCATTCTGCATCATCAGAATTGAGTAGATAACTTCACTTGCACCAGCCATCCAGCACTCATGTCCGGTCATAGATTTGGTAGAACTTACAGGAACTTCACTGCCGAAAATCTCATAAATTGCTTTTGCTTCATTGGCATCCCCAATAGGAGTAGAAGTTGCGTGTGCATTGATATAATCGATATCCGAGGCATTTAATCCCGATTGTTTTAAGGCTCTTCCCATCGCGAGAGCCGGTCCGTCTACATTTGGAGTTGAAATATGTCCTCCGTTTGAAGAGAAACCATATCCAATAATTTCAGCAATAATAGGCGCTCCTCTTTTTTGGGCAGATTCTAGGCTTTCCACGATTAAAGTAGCGGCACCTCCGCTTGGGATCAATCCGTCTCTTTCTGCGTCGAAAGGTCTGGATGCTTTTGTAGGTTCATCTTCTCTGGCTGAGAAAACACCCAATCCGTCAAAGCTTGCCATAGAATATTTATTGGTTTCCTGAGCTCCTCCACAGATAATCATATCCTGAAAACCATTCTTGATCATCACATAAGCCAGTCCCAATGAGTGTGAGCCACTTGCGCATGCTGCACTTATGGTAAGGTTGATCCCTTTCAGCTTAAAGATCGTAGAAAGGTTCATGGTTACTGTAGAGTTCATTGATTTGAAGATCGCTCCCGACCCCATCAATGTTGTATCTTTCTTTTCTCTGGCAATATCGATAGATTCTACGACTGCCTGCGAAACACTGTCATTTCCATATAAGATTCCCACTTCATGAGAATCTAAGAACTCTTCATCCAGATTTGCCTGCTTCAGTGCATCCATGGTAGCCAGATAAGCATATTCGCTTTCTTCTCCCATACTGATACGCTGGCGTCTGTTTAAGAGATTTTTCAGATCCGGTTTCGGAACAACGCCTGTAAGACCTGATCTGAAGCCAAATTCTTTTCTGTCCTGATCCAAGACAATACCGGATTTTCCTTGATATAGGGATTCCCTGACCTCTTCTAAAGACGTCCCGATGCAGGAATAAATTCCCATTCCGGTAATTACAACCCTATTTTCCATATTATGAATAAATTCCTCCGTTAATATTAATCACTTCTCCTGTAATGTAGGAAGATTTTTTAGATGCTAAAAATGCTACAAGATCAGCCACTTCTTCTGCTTCCCCGAATCTGTTGGCAGGAATCATTGCTTTCAATTCTTCTTCATTGAATTCCTGGGTCATATCAGTTCTGATGAAACCTGGAGCTACTGCATTTACAGTGACATTTCTTTTGGCAACTTCCTGAGCAAGAGCCTTTGTAGCACCCACCAAAGCTCCTTTTGCAGCAGAATAATTCGTCTGGCCAGCTGTTCCTTTTACTCCGGAAACAGAAACCATATTGATGATTCGTCCGTATTTGTTGCGAAGCAGTTTTTGGATAAAGAAATTGGTTACATTGAAAAATCCATCCAGACTTGTATTGATCACACTATTCCAGTCTTCTTTCTGCATCCACATAAAAAGACCATCCCTCGTGATTCCGGCATTATTGACAATAACTTCTACCAATGCATCAGGATTTCTCTCCTGCCAATCCGTTAAAACAGATTGTGTCTCTTCGGTATTTCCTACATCAAATTTAAGAATTTCTCCTGTAGCACCCAATTCTTCCACTTTAGCCAATGTTTCTTTTGCTGCCGTTTCATTTGAAGCGTAGTTGATGAGGATATGATAGTTTTTCTCTTCAGCCAGTTTTATACAGATTGCCCTCCCGATTCCTCTGGAGCCACCTGTTACAATTGCACATTTCATGCGTTAGTGTTTATATCGTTTTTAGTTTTTTTAAGTTGAGTATCATGTCTTTCTTTAAAGACAATTCATAACCGTGAATAGTTACATTCCTTTCAGATATTTCTTTACTTCCTCCAGATACGGATACATGACCATATCATCTGAGAAAGCTGGAATTATTTTTCTGATGTCATCATACAGTTCTTTTGTAGAGGATGAAACTTTATCCTGGAACCCAAGATATTCAACAGCCTGAATAATCGTAATAGCTTCAATCGCCAATACTTCAAAAGCATTTTCAATGACTTTTCTGCAGATCACCGCAGCATTGGTTCCCATGCTAACGATATCCTGGTTATCATTATTGTTTGGAATACTGTGAACATACATTGGGTTTGATAGCATCTGGCTTTCTGCCGTAGTAGAAGTTGCCGTAAACTGCACACCCTGCATCCCGAAATTGAAACCTAATTTACCTAAATTTACAAAAGGAGGCAAAATTTCATTGATCTTAGCATTCAGAAGATAGTTCAACTGTCTTTCTGCAAGCATCGTCAATTTGGTTACCACAATTTTAAGTTTGTCCATTTCCAGAGAGATATAGTCTCCGTGGAAGTTTCCTCCGTGATAAACGTGTTGATCTTCAACATTGATAATCGGATTATCATTGGCTGAATTGATCTCATTTTCAAGAACTTTCTCTGTATATTCCAAAGTATCCAATACCGGACCTAAAATCTGAGGTACACATCTTAATGAATAATATTCCTGAACTTTTTCTTTGAATACTTTTTCCTGTTCTTCAAAATGGGTATAAAGGTGATCTTCTCTTTTTCTTATCAGTTTACTGTCTGCCAGATGAGCACGCATTCTTTCGGCTACTTTCTGCTGACCGTAATGTTTTTTCGTTCCATTCAGAGCTTCTGATAAATGGTCATCATAAGCCTGTACAATCTCATTGATAGCACAAGAAAGTCTAAGAGATATATCTGTAAGCTGATTGGCTTTATAGGCATTCACAATACCGATTCCTGACATCACGGAAGTTCCGTTCATCAAAGCAAGACCTTCACGGATCTCTACTTGTATCGGTTCTAAGCCTTCAATTTCAAAAACTTCTTTTGTAGATTTTCTTTCTCCTTTATAAAAGACTTCTCCTTCTCCTATCAACACCAACGCAAGATGAGCCAGCTGAACAAGGTCGCCGCTTGCTCCTACTCCTCCATGTTCAAATATCAATGGGGTAATATCTCTGTTGATAAGCTCCTGAAGAAGATAAACAACAGACTGGTGTACTCCTGAATTTCCTAATGATAAGGTATTCAGTCTTGCCAGCATACATGCTTTTACTTCATCTGCAGGTAAAGGATTCCCTATTCCTGAAGAATGGCTTCTTATCAGGTTATATTGCAGCTGGTGGGTATCTTCGTCACTGATTTTAAACTGAGCCATGGGCCCAAAACCGGTGTTTACACCATATATTACTTTATTTTTTGAAAATTCCTTTAAAAACTGAAAACTCTTATCCACTCTTGATAAAAGTGATTCATCCAGTTCTATTTTTTCATTTTCAATGATAATTTTTTGAAAGTCTTTCAGTTCTAAAAAGTTATTTATTTTCATCAATTAAAAGTAATAGTTGATAATTTTGTAAAATATTAATTATTTGTCACTAATTTTGCGGCAAAGATAAAAGTTATTATTAAAATAAAAAATCAAAGATGAGCAAAGAATTTGTTGACGTTCTTGTAATCGGAGCTGGACCTTCCGGATGCGTCTCTTCTTCTTACCTGAAGAACAATAACGTCAGCGTAAAAGTGGTCGAAAAGACACAATTCCCAAGATTGGTAGTCGGAGAAAGCTTAATTCCAAGGGTAATGGACCACTTTGAGGAGGCCGGGCTTTTCCCTGCATTAGACAAAATGGGCTTTGAAAAAAAGCTGGGAGCACGCTTCCTTCGCGGCGACGAAGTCTGCATCTTTGATTTCAGCAACAAATTCGGGGAAGGCTGGGACTGGACCTGGCAGGTTCCGAGAGCTGATTTTGATAATACGCTTGCTCAGGAGGTCATTAATAAAGGAATTGATCTTGAATTTGAAACCGAAGTTATTGACATACAATTTGATGGAACAAATTCTGTAACAACGGTAAGAAATAAGGATGGAGAAACAAAAGAGATCCATGCTAAGTTTGTTATTGATTCCAGTGGTTACGGAAGGGTACTGCCTCGTCTTCTGGATCTTGAAAAGCCTTCAAAATTATCTCCTCACTCTGCCATTTTCTCTCATGTAAATGATATTAACAGAGAACCGGGAGAAGAAGGTACTTTAATTTCTTTTGACATTATTGAAACGGAAGTATGGCTTTGGGTAATTCCTTTTTCCAACGGCAATACGAGTGTGGGAATTGTAGGTCCTACTGAATATATTGATAAATTATCTGAAAACGGAGATACTGCTGAAGCTTTGAGAAAGGCGATTTCTCTTTCTGATTATTATGTAAAACGTTTTGGGGATGTAGATTTTCTTTTTGAACCCAAACATCTGAAAGATTACTCATGTTCGGTTAAAAGTTTATTCGGGGATGGATTTGCTTTAACGGGGAATGCTTCAGAATTCCTTGATCCAGTATTTTCTTCAGGAATGGCTTTTGCCACAGAATCCGGAATGCTGGCTGCAAAACTGGCATTAAGACAGCTAAACGGTGAAAAAATCAACTGGCAGACAGAATACTCGGATTATATTTTATACGGAGTAGATGTTTTTACCACGTATGTCAAAGAATGGTATACCGGAAATCTTCAGGAATTATTTTTCCATCAGCCGGAAAACCCAGATGTAAAGAAAAAGATCTGTGCTGTTTTAGCAGGCTATGTCTGGAACAAAGACAATCCTTTTGTGAAAAAGCATGATACAGTGATTAAAAATCTTGCCAACCTGATCAAGTTAGAAAAACAGGAACAGCAAAACCAAGCATAAAAAAACGGTCTGAATTTTCAGACCGTTTTTATTTTATTTTACAACTGCGTTAATTTCTTTTGCTAATTTTTTCCCGGTAATTTCGTAGGCTGCACCCATTCTTCCATATTCCCAATTAAGATCGTCATTTCCTTTATTCCCTTCTATTTTATCTGCGATTAGCTTCATTACTACATTTGAAGGATTATCTGTTTCTACAAATGTCAGGTTTGCAGTTAATTTTGCTGGCTGAGTTCCCATAAATCCGCCGTACCAGCCTGCATATAGCCATTTTGTATCAATAATTAAAGTATATTTCGTTTTTACATCACTTCTGAAGTATACTTTTTTTGATTTCCCGTTGATTCCTTTAAGAAAGAACTCCAGAAATTCTGATGCTTTATATTTTTCCCATTGAGTATTCCAGCTATCCCAGGTATTCTGGCCTTTTTTAGCTGTGATGTCTGATTTTCTGTTTTCGAGATACTGAGCTTCTGTAAGGTTCTTTTCGTGAAAGGCAACATTGTCAAATACAAACTTAACATTCACTTCTTTCTGATCTTTTAAAAAGTCAAAATTCCCTTGTTCAAAGTTGATTTTATCTTGTGCAAATGTTGTTGTTGCAATTACTGCAAAAAGCAGCAATAATAATTTTTTCATAGTGTATTAGTTTTACTATTTAAGTGGCCAAAGATATTTAAAAAGGACGTTTTTACATATCTTTTATATTTAATTTTATCTTAAATCAATAAAAGTAATTGGTTTTCTGCTGTTTGGATTAAAAACAGTCTTAGACAAGATATCAAAATCTATGATTTCGATTTTTGGGCTTACTCTCAATTTTGCACGGAAATGATCTCTCACTTCATTGACAAAGCTATCGTGATCTTCTTCTGTGCTCAGTTTAATGATAATTTCGTCAAGACCAATTTCATTAGCCTGAATGACAATCTGATAGCACAGAATAGTAGTAAAATCATTCAGAATATCATTCATTGCCGGCGGATACAAGGTTGTTCCTTTGTATTTGATCATCTGCTGTTTCCTTCCGACTACAGGTCCTAACCTCATCGTATTTCTTCCACACGGGCAAGGCTCATAGTGGGCTTTTACAATATCTCCGGTTTTAAATCTTAACAGAGGAATGGCCTCAACTCCTAAAGTGGTGATCGTTAGTTCACCATTTTCTCCTTCTTTCACCGGATTGCCGCTATCATCCAAAATTTCTGTAATAATTAATTCCGGGTGATGGTGTCCTCCGATCTGAAATTCACATTCTGTAAAAGCGGTACTCATTTCGGTAGAAGCATACGTTGAAAACAGTTTTATATCCCATTTTTCTTTGATCTTCTGCGAAAGAATATTATCTGTAAAATCCTGATTTTTGATGCTTTCCCCGATGCATACAGCCCCATAAACACTTGAATTTTTATAATCCAATCCATGTTTTTCAGCATAATCAATCATTTTCAGCAGAAAAGAAGGCACGGTAATCAGGTATTTAGGTTTGTATCTGAAAATAGAATCCCATTGCAGCTCAGGAATTCCGGGACCCATTCTCACCACACTTGCCCCCATTTTTCTTAAGCCTAAAAAATAAGCAAGACCCGCCATAAACCGCTTGTCTATGGTGGTAATCATCTGAACAACGTCTCCTTTCTGAATTCCTGCACAGGCAAATGAAATTGCTTCATTGTAAGCCAGTCTTTCAAGGTCACTGTCAGAAAGCCCGAAAGTAACGGGATCTCCTAAGGTTCCGGAAGTGGTACTGTAATCAACAATCTTATCCGGTGTTATGCAGAAAAAATCATGGTTGTACTGCTGCAGATCATTCTTCGTGGTCGTAGGAATTCTCTGAAGGTCCTCCAAAGTACGGATATCAGCAATACGGATATTTTTTTCTTTGAACAGTTTCTGATAAAAGGGTGAATGATTTTCAAGATAATCCAAAAGCTCATGAAGTTTTCCTTCCTGAAACTTTTTTATTTCCTGAATATCTGCTTTCTCGATTGACGGATGAAATTCCAATGATTTTAATTTTTAAAGAGCAAATTTATTTAATTAAAATTAAAAGATTAAAGTATTAAGGGGCTATTTATCTCTGAAACGTAAAAGTTTGCGTATTGGTATTTCCAGCAGTATTGATAGTTGTCACTTTTAAAGTATGAGAACCTGATCCTTTGGGACATTTTTCATCAAAAGTATAAACAAAATCATCTTTTATACGGACAAAACGCAGCCATTTCCCGTCCAGTTCGGCACGGAATGAAATAATATCTCCTATTTTAGTTGTGCCTTTTAACCGTAAAGAACTGCTGTTGACCAAAGCCCCTTCGGCCCAGCCTGATGAAACTGATGGCAGGTTATTGTCAATCAACAATTTTGCAGTACCTAATCTATTGAATTTTCCTTCTGCCCAATCACCATTCCATTTTACCTTGACAACATTATTATCACTACCATAATCAAGGAGAATAACAGCTTTATCTTTTTCTGTATTGGACAATTTTCGATTAGCTTTTATCTTTAAAGTATATTCATCCTGAACGGGAATGTATGGGCTATGTAAAACAATACTATTTGAAACGGCATTCGGATCAGTATCCGATTTTTCATAGGCGTTGAAATTTACGGCATCATAAACTGCATTTTTACTGAAATTAATCTCTGCATTTTCGGTCGTAACTGTTTTCCCTTCATTAGGCAATACGGTCTTACCTGTGGAAGATATTTTTTCTGAAGTTTTATTTAACTGAAGTTTTGTTGTTAAACGGCTCGTGTTTCCTTTGACATCTTTCAGAATAATTTCAATGGTATGAACATTCTCGTCCTGAAGTTTGATCATCCCTGTTAAATTTGGAAAACTGTAATTCTGAAGCTTCATTCCCGGTAAGGAAGACAAATGTTGAATCCCCATTTTATCCCTGATAAATTTTGCATAATCTATACAACCGTTGATGTATCGGGTATCATCATAGTGTACTTTATCAATTTTAAAACTGTAAATGAGCTTGCCATCCATTAATAGTTCTGCATTATAAATCCCAAGATTAAACCCTTGATTGGCCTTATCTACTGCTTTAATAGCAAAACTTATTTCCGGAGAATTTACCTGAACAAGGTTAGAAGTATAAACATTTCCCGCTTTTTTTACAGCAATTCCATTTGCACCGGGTTCATAAGTACTGAAACGTCTGTCATACCAGTAAAGCCCACTGATAATGGGTGCTATAGTATCAGGAATAGCAAACCCAAAAAGTAACGGATTGATACATTCTTCTGTTTTGGTATCTCTTATTTCAAAATGCAGATGTGGTCCTGCCGAGCCTCCGGTATTTCCACTCAAAGCAATTTGCTGACCTTTTTCTACAGGAAACTGCCCGGGTTGAAAAGTAATATCCTGTTCCCACTTTTCGTCTTTATACTGTCTTTCTTTTACATATTCATCAAGTTTGTCAAAGTATTTGTTCAAATGGGCATACACTGTGGTATAACCATTGGGATGCGTAATGTACACGGCATTTCCAAAACCATATCGTTCCACTTTTATTCTGCTTACATAGCCTTCTGCCGCTGCAAGAACCGGTAAATTCTCCTGACTGTTGGTTCTCAGATCCAGTCCCATATGAAAGTGATTGGTCCGGACAGCTCCGAAGTTAGCCGCCAGCTGCATGGGGATGTTTAAAGGATTTCGGAAATAATTCTGGGGGTAATTATTTTGAGCTTGTACAATGCTGATGTTGATACAACAAACAAAAAGCATCATTTGATAAAAGATTTTCATACAGCATTTGGGTTTACGTCTACTTAAATATACGAATTTTTAAGTATTAGCTTTTATTTTTTCCTGCAAATTCTCACAGATGAGCCTGAATGAAATAGTGATAAGTTATTTTTTAGTTTGGGCTAAAGCTGATGGATTATGATCTTATTTTTAAGCGGGCTAAAGCCCGCTTCTATTGAATTAAACACCCTAAAGTTCATCTAAAAACACCAAAGAAAACTTACTTATTCGCTACTCATCATTCACTTTTCAGCACTTTCTTTATTTATATTTCTGAGATTGAACTTTTTAATAGAAATTACCTAAATAAAACATATATTATAAACCGACAAATTTTAGTAAATTTGCAGACTTAATTAATCAACGATATTGAGATATTTACAATGAGCCAATTTAAAGAATACAAAAACCTCAACCTTATTGACGTAGCAGAGAATGTAGCGGAATTTTGGAAACAAAATAAAACTTTCAATAAGAGTGTTGAGATTCGTCAGGGAAATCCTGAGTTTGTTTTTTATGAAGGTCCACCTTCAGCAAACGGTATGCCTGGAATTCACCACGTAATGGCTAGAGCATTAAAGGATATTTTCTGTCGTTATCAGACCCAAAACGGGAAACAGGTTTTCCGTAAAGCGGGTTGGGATACACACGGACTTCCTGTAGAGCTAGGCGTAGAAAAAGAATTAGGAATTACGAAAGAAGATATTGGCAAAAAAATCTCTATTGAAGACTATAACAAAGCTTGCCGTGAAGCAGTAATGCGTTATACGGATGTATGGAATACCCTTACCGAGAAAATCGGATATTGGGTAGATCTTGATGATCCGTACATCACGTACAAGTCAAAATATATGGAAACCGTTTGGTGGTTATTGAAGCAGTTGTATAGCAAAGACTTGTTGTACAAAGGCTACACAATCCAGCCTTACTCTCCAAAAGCAGGAACAGGACTTTCTTCTCACGAGCTGAATCAGCCCGGGACCTATCGTGATGTTTCAGACACAACGGTTGTGGCTCAGTTTAAAGTGAAGAAAGACTCTTCAGCATTGTTCAATGATGTTGAGGGAGATGTACATATCCTTGCATGGACGACGACTCCATGGACACTGCCATCCAATACCGCTCTTACCGTAGGTAGAGATATTGAATATGTTGTAGTGAAAACCTTTAATCAATATACATTTGAACCTGTAACTGTTGTTTTATCGAGTGTTCTTTTACCTAAGGTTTTCGGTAAAAAATTTGCAGAAGGTACAGATGAGGATTTTGCGAATTATACTCCGGAGACTAAAGTAATTCCTTTCAAGATAGTAAAAGAATTTACAGGAGAAAAACTTGTTGATACAAGATATGAGCAATTGGTTCCTTGGTTTACACCTAATGACAATCCTGAGAATGCATTTAGAGTAATATTAGGAGATTTCGTAACAACTGAGGACGGTACAGGTATCGTTCACACAGCGCCTACTTTCGGTGCTGATGATGCGAGAGTTGCTAAAATGGCTCAGCCTGAGATCCCACCAATGTTGGTAAAGGATGAAAACGACAATCTTGTACCATTGGTAGATTTACAGGGTAAATTCATCAAAGGAGAAAATGTTCCTGAGATATTCTCCGGGACTTATATCAAAAACGAATATTACGATGAAGGAACTGCTCCTGAGAAATCTTGGGATGTAGAACTTGCGATCCTGCTGAAAACGGAAAACAAGGCCTTCAAAGTAGAGAAATATGTCCACTCTTATCCGCACTGCTGGAGAACAGACAAACCGGTCTTGTACTATCCATTGGATTCATGGTTTGTAAAAATGACTGCTGTAAAAGACAGACTGGTTAATTTAAACAAAGAAATCAACTGGAAGCCGAAAGCTACCGGAGAGGGACGTTTTGCCAACTGGTTGGAAAATGTAAACGACTGGAACCTTTCCCGTTCAAGATATTGGGGTATTCCGTTGCCAATCTGGAGAACAGATGACCTGAAAGAAGAAAAGATCATCGGTTCTGTAGAAGAACTTTACAACGAAATTGAAAAATCAATTGCAGCTGGATTGATGACGGAAAACCCGTTCAAAGGTTTCATCATCGGAAATATGGCTGAATCTAACTATGATCTTGTGGATCTTCACAAAAATGTAGTAGACAAAATAGTATTGGTTTCTGATTCAGGAAAAGCAATGAGACGTGAGAGCGACTTGATCGACGTTTGGTTCGATTCAGGTTCTATGCCGTATGCACAGTTGCATTATCCTTTCGAAAACAAAGAATTAATAGACAATAACAAAGCATTCCCTGCTGATTTCATTGCAGAAGGTGTTGACCAGACTCGTGGGTGGTTCTATACGCTTCACGCAATCGGAACGGCTGTGTTTGATTCTGTTGCTTATAAAAATGTAATGAGTAACGGTCTTGTTCTGGATAAGAACGGACAAAAGATGTCAAAACGTTTAGGAAATGCGGTAGATCCGTTCGAAACGCTTTCTGTATACGGACCGGATGCTACACGTTGGTATATGATCTCCAATGCGAACCCATGGGAAAACCTGAAGTTTGATATTGAAGGAATTGACGAGGTAAGAAGAAAGTTCTTCGGAACACTTTATAACACCTATTCATTCTTTGCTTTGTATGCGAATGTGGACGGCTTCAACTATTCAGAAAAAGAGGTGGAAAACCGTCCTGAAATCGACAGATGGGTTCTTTCCGAACTGAATCTTTTGATCAAGGATGTGAAAGCATTCTATGAAGATTATGAGCCTACAAGAGTAGCAAGAGCGATCAGCAACTTCGTGAATGACAATCTAAGTAACTGGTATGTAAGATTATGCAGAAGACGTTTCTGGAAAGGAGATTATTCTGATGACAAGATCTCTGCTTACCAGACTTTATACACTTGTCTTGAGACAGTTGCAAAGCTATCTGCTCCTATTGCTCCGTTCTTTATGGATCAATTATACCAGGATTTAAATAAAGTAACCGGAAAAGAAAGTTTTGAATCGATACACTTAACGGACTTCCCAATAGCTGATGAAAGCTTAATCGATCAGGACCTGGTTGAAAAAACGCATTTGGCTCAGAATATTACCAGTATGGTTTTCTCATTGAGAAAGAAAGAAAATGTAAAAGTTCGTCAGCCGTTACAAAAAGTATTGGTTCCTGTATTGGATAAGAAAACGGAAGAACAGATTCTTGCTGTGGCTGATCTGATCAAACAGGAAGTAAATGTAAAAGAACTACAGTTAATCAATGCTGAAGAAGCATCTCACTTAATTGTAAAACAGATAAAGCCTAACTTCAAAGCTCTTGGCCCTAAATTAGGAAAAGACATGAAGGTAGTAGGTGCAGAGATTGCCAATCTTAGCACAGAACAGATTGCCGGTCTTGAAAAAGAAGGAAAACTTGATATTCAGGGATATGAGATCACTCTTGATGATGTGGAAATCTCAACTAAAGACATCCCGGGATGGACGGTTACTTCCGACGGAAAAACAACTGTGGCATTAGATTTGACGTTAACCGATGAATTAAAATCTGAAGGGATCGCAAGGGAGTTCATTAATAGAATTCAAAATCTGCGAAAAGATAAGGACTTTGAACTGACAGACAGGATTAATATCTCCATTGAAGAAAACTCTCCATTCCTTGATGATATTAAGAAAAATGAGGAATATATTTCTTCTGAAGTCTTGTCAAATAAAATAGAAATTGTATCTTCACTTTCAAATTTTAACGAAATAGAAATAGATGAGGTTAATTTTAAGATAAATGTTGAAAAAAATTAACATATAGTTATTATATTTCAAATTCCATTTCATAATTTTATTAAAAAAGAGAAAGAATATGTCAGACGAAAGAGTTAGATACAGCGATGCTGATTTACAGGAATTTAAAGCGATCATAAAAGAAAAAATAGAAAAAGCAGAAAAAGATCTTCAGCTTATCAGAGAAAGTTTCATCAATGACCAGAATAATGGAACTGATGATACCTCTCCTACCTTCAAAGCTTTTGAAGAAGGAGCAGAAACGCTGAGCAAAGAGCAGAACTCTATTTTGGCAGGAAGACAGGAAAAATTCGTGCGTGACCTTAAAAATGCTTTGATCAGAATCGAAAACAAAACGTATGGTGTTTGCAGAGTAACAGGAAAATTGATTCCAAAGGAAAGACTTTTAGCCGTTCCTCACGCTACGCTGAGCATCGAAGCGAAAAATATGCAAAAATAGCCGTAAGGTTTGTAAAATAATATTGGGTTTATATTGTATTCACGGATACTTTATAGACCTAATTTTTAATGTATACCCATGAGCGGATTATTAATTTTGGGAGCTATTGTTGCAGTAGTATTGTTGTTTTTCAACAGAGAATGGATCAAAAACAGATTCTTCCCTGATCAGAAGAAGAACTATACTATTGACGATCAATTCAATTCTGATAAGCGTGACAGGGAAAGAGAAATCGACAAACTTTTGAGCAAAATGGGCAAAAACGGAGTCAATGATTTGTCAGAAAAAGAAAGAAAACGGCTCGACGAATTGTCCAAAATGTAAAAATTAAATATAAGAAATGGAATCTATTATAGTACATCCAAAAAATGCAATGGAGCTGAGTGCCCTGAAAACTGTTCTGAAAGAAATGAACATTAAGTTTGAAAAAGCTCACGTCAAGAGTTCGTATAACGGACAGAAAGTGATCAAGAAAGCAAGCGATAATAAAAATGTAAAACCTGCTGCTGCAAAACCTTCAAAACCTAAAGGACAACAGTAATGAAAAAGATATTAGCGATAACATTTTTAGTGTTGTTAATTGACCAGGCTTCAAAAATTTACATTAAAACCCATTTTAACCTGGATGATAGTGTAACTGTTTTACCAGGCTTTAAGCTAACCTTTGTGGAAAACCCGGGAATGGCCTATGGATTTCACTTTGGAGGAATTATCGGAAAATATTTCCTGGTTATCCTAAGAGTTTTCCTTATCGGAGGAATGGTGTACATGTTTAAAAAATGGTTAAAAGAAGGGGCTTCCAATTATCTTTTGATTCCTATGGCTATCATCTTTGCAGGAGCTATCGGAAACCTTATCGACGGAATGTTCTACGGAATGATCTTCGACAGCGGAACCCTTTATGATCCAAGCATTGACCGATGGATAGGCTATGGCGGAATTTCTAAAATGGCTCCTTTCGGACATGGATATTCTACTTTTATGAAAGGGTGTGTGGTAGATATGCTTCACTTCCCATTGGTAGATTGGACTGTTCCTGAAAGCTGGCCGCTAATAGGAGGAAAGCATTTTGAATTCTTCAAATATATTTTCAATGTAGCAGATTCTGCTATTACTGTAGGAGCAGCATTCCTATTAATCTTCAGGAAAAAAGCATTCCCGAATGGGCTTGAGTTTTAAAAGATCTATTTTCGGATGAAAAAAATAATCAAAAATATTTTTAAAATTTTCCTGCTTCTTCTGGTTGCAGGAATTATTTTTATTGCCTGGGCCAATTACAGCATTAAAAAGGACAGCGAATCCTTCGTTTCCTATACTATTGCTGATGTACCGGAAGCCAAAACCGGACTGCTGCTGGGCACTGGAAAAACATTAAGCAACGGAACACCGAACGCTTATTTCTACAACAGAATTAAAGCTGCTGCAGACTTATTTAAAAGCGGAAAAATACAGTACATCATCGTCAGTGGTGACAACAGCACCAAAGATTATAACGAACCTGAAGATATGCAGCAGGCATTGATGGAGAGTGGAATTCCACAGGATAAGATCATTATGGATCATGCCGGATTCCGAACGCTGGATTCTGTGGTAAGGGCAAAAGATATTTTCAGCCAGACAAAGCTGATCATCATTTCTCAGAAATTCCATAATGAAAGAGCCGTTTTCCTTGCCAGAAAAAATGGGATGGAAGCCTTTGGGTATAATGCAGCCGATGTTAATAAATATGCAGGCTTAAAGACTAATATGAGAGAGTATCTTGCCAAAGCTAAAGCATACTGGGATCTTCTTTTCGGAGTAGAACCGAAATTTGGCGGGGAAAAGATTTTAATTCCTTAATATTTTCCCACAGATTGCACGGATTTTCACGGATGATTGGTGAGAAGATATTAGAAATAGGTTTTGGCTAAAGCCAATGGATAGGTTCTTCATTTAAAACAGCTGGGCTAAAGCCCACCCCTATTGAATTTTAAATGACAACATCTTTTATCTTTTATCTTTTATCTTTTATCTTTTATCTTTTATCTTTTATCTTTTATCTTTTATCTTTTATCTTTTATCTTTTATCTTTTATCTTTTATCTTTTATCTTTTATCTTTTATCTTTTATCTTTTTTAATTCATTATTCCCGGCAAACCTCGTAAATTTGCTATTCATTAATTTTTAAATATAAATTTTAAACAAATGTCAAGAATTCTTACCGGCATACAAGCCACCGGAACACCCCATCTTGGAAATTTATTGGGTGCAATTATTCCTGCTATTGAACTATCCAAGCAGGAAGGAAATGAATCATTTTTATTTATCGCGAATCTTCATACGCTTACGCAGATTAAAGATGCGCAGATTTTAAGACAGAATACCTACGAGATTGCTGCGGCTTGGCTTGCTTGTGGATTAGATACTGAAAAAACATTCTTCTACAGACAAAGTGATATCGCTGAAACCTGTGAACTATCTTGGCATTTATCATGTTTTTTTCCTTATCAAAGATTAACATTGGCCCACTCATTTAAGGATAAAGCAGATCGTCTTCAGGATGTGAATGCAGGTTTGTTTACCTACCCTATTTTGATGGCTGCGGATATTTTGCTGTATGGTGCTGAAATTGTTCCTGTAGGAAAAGACCAGCTTCAGCATTTGGAAATCGCAAGAGATGTTGCTTCGAGGTTTAATAACCAGATGGGTGAGATTCTTGTATTACCTCAGGCAGAACTTCAGCAGGACACCAAATATGTTCCTGGAACCGATGGGCGCAAAATGTCTAAATCAATGGGAAATATCATTAATATTTTCTTGCCTGAAAAAGAGCTGAAAAAACAGATCATGAGTATTGAGTCGGATTCTAAATCTTTGGAAGAACCTAAAGATCCTGAAACGGATAAAACCTTCCAGATTTATGAGCTTATTGCAACTCTTGAGCAAACTGAAGAGTTGAGAGCAAAATATCTTGCCGGAAACTTCGGATACGGACATGCTAAAAAAGAATTGCTGGATCTTATCCTGGCTCGTTTTGCCAAAGAAAGAGAAACGTTCGCTTATTACATGAGTAATCTTGAAGAACTGGAAGCAAAACTACAGCAAGGTGCTGAGAAAACCAGACCTATCGCTCTGGAAACTCTTAAAAGAGTAAGAACAAGCTTAGGATTTTAATTCTGAGTGATCAACATAAGAAAGCCTTTCATTTGAAAGGCTTTTTCTATTTATTGAAGTTGTTGCTATTCTTTGTAAGGATAAAATAATGCATCTTGTCTCCGTATTCATAAGTAATATTCCAGCCTGGATATTGCTTTATAATGGTTTTAATGATAGACAGTCCCAATCCAGTGGAAGTATGATCTGAGCCTTGTTTATAGAAACGGTTGAAGATCCTGGATTTATCCAAAGGTACCGATGATCCGCTGTTTTGGAATGTTATTCTGTTATTTTCAACAATGATATTTAAAGTTCTTTCTTCATTATTATATTTAACTGCATTTTTAAGAAGGTTAGACAACAGAATATCGGCAAGATCCTGATTAAAATCTGCAATAAACCGTCCTTTCTCAATAATGCTGACTTCTACTTTTTTAAAGGCAATAAAATCTTCGTAATTCTGAACCAATTGAGTAATCAGATGATTAAAATCAACATCTGATGTTTTATTAAACTGGCTGTTTTCAATTTTGGACAGCATTAATAAAGATTTGTTTAAGCCTACCATTCTTCTCAGATCATTTTTAACCTCAGTAAGAAAAGTAAGATTCTTTTTATCAAGGTCGTCATTCTGAATCAGAAGATCAATTTTATTGATAACAATAGCCAAGGGAGTCTGAAGTTCATGCGAAGCATTTTCAATAAACTGTTTCTGCTGGTAGAAAACAAGTTCATTACGCTCAATCATTTCATTGATTTCTACATTCAGTTCTTCAAACTCAGTGATCTTGTACTTCTGTTCTTCCTGGGAAAAAGGAATTCCAAACTGATATCTTTTAAGCTTATCTAAAATTAAGTAGAACGGCCTCATAGCTTTGTTAAGGAGATATCCATTGACCACCACAATACTTACTACCAAAAGAATATAAAGCACGATCAATGCAGTCGTAAGATCGTATATCAGCTCGTCTTCTTCTACAGTAGAAGTTCTGATCACAAGGCGCTGGTGTTTTTTGAACTGATCGATAAAATCTGCCTCAAGAACTCTGTAAGGCTGGTCCTTATCATCATACTCCATGTAGTACATCTTATTGTAGAGTCTGCTTTTATTTTGATACTCTTCAGCTTTAATGGCATTAATTTTAAATTCATTGAATCCGAAGTCATTATTATTCAACAGCTGAGGATTAAGATAAACGGCCTTGATGATCTGTATTTTACGGTTCCTCAGTCCATCATCCACATTATCATGTACTTCATCCAGGATATACGCATAAAACAGCCCTGCCCACACTGCGATAATGAGCAGAAGGACCATAATGAGATATTTTATGGTGTAATATTTTAATGAACTTTTCATCAGATAAATTTATATCCTATTCCATAGACAGCCTGGAAATCAGCATCCGCATGGAGGTTTTTCAGTTTTTTACGAAGGTTTTTAATCTGAGAATAAATAAAATCCAGACTATCTGCCTGATCTATATAATCTCCCCAGATCGCTTCTGCTAATGTCGTTTTCTGTAAGGTCTTTTCCGGATGAATGACAAAATAATATAAAAGATCATATTCTTTCCGATTAAGCACCAGCTCTTCCTTACCTATTCTTACGATTCTATTTTCCGGATCGATGCTTATATTTTTATATCTGATGATATTCTCACCATCCTGGTTCTTTCTCCTTATGACAGATCTGATCCTTGCCATCAGTTCTGCAAGGTGAAAAGGTTTTGCAAGATAATCATCAGCTCCTATTTCCAATCCGGTCACCTTATCATCTACTGAATCTTTGGCAGAAAGAATGATCACCGGATCTTTCTTATGCATTTTCTTGATTTCCCTCAGCAGATCTATACCGTTTCCGTCAGGCAGCATAATATCAAGCAAAATACAGTCGTATTCATAAGAAATAATTTTCTCCAGCCCGTCACTGTAATTTTCCGCATATTCTACAATGAAATGTTCTGCTTCCAGAAATTTCTGTACCGTATCTTTCAATTCCGGCTCATCTTCTACTATTAAAATCTTCATACTTTCTGGATCTATATATTCTGCTGCATCATTAATGTATATCAAATATATGAAATTATAAGGAGGGAAGCCGACTTCGAAAGCCTACGAGAAGATCATCAATATAAGTGTACTATGATATATCACCGATATTATATCCAGCATATACCAATAATCTCTGCTCTCTTCCCTCATGTTCATTTTCATCATTAATTAATTCGATTTCACATAACGGCCGTCAGCATCAAAAACGAGACATAAACCATTCATCAGATGAATTTTATAAGCATTATACTTTCTTTCAATAGAATCTATCACACTGCAAGGATGATTCCTTGTCATAAATGAAACCATATTTTTTCTAATCTGTGCAGAAGAAACCTTTCTTCCGCTGCTGTTTATTAAATTCCAGTTGACCATACTATTAAGATTTAGTGTTAATTTTTAATTCTGATTTAATCGTCAATTCTTTTGAAATTCCCGTTTCTGTCAAATTCAAGTTCAAGCCCGTTGGAAAGTTCTGTTTTATAAGACCATCTTTTCTTTTCGATCTTAACGATATAAGTATTTGGGAAATTCTTCGTGCTGTAATTTCTGATCGATACAGGAATGAAACCATAAGGTACTTTCTGATGTTTACCATCAATTTCTTTCCAGTTTCCATTACTGTCAAACTCCATTTTCATTCCATTAGCCAGATACACTTTGTACTCGTCTACCCCATAGATTTCTCTGTCTTCTATTGCTGAGTTTACAGCTATTCCTTTAAAATGGGAAGCAAGAAAGGTTTTGGCTGTTTTAGGTAACTGATTGGCATTGATCGCTCTGTCCTGTGCGGAAATTAATCCTCCCATCAATAAAAACATGATCATCAGTACTCCTGTGATTTTCTTTACATTTTTCATAACATTAAGTTTTACTGTCATTATTATAAAGCAAAGGTCACAATCAATTTAGGAAAGAATTGGGAAAAATGATTTCAGCAAAAAAAAGTTGGCTTATCGCAGAGATTTGTGTGACATCCTTTAAAAACGAAAAAGCCATTAAGACGAACTTAATGGCTTGTATATACTGTATTGATGATTTTACAAGTATTCTTTAATCTGCTGAAGATGGGTAATGGCTTTTAACCCTTCTTTCTTCTTGTCTTCTTTATAGACATCAAAAAAGATGGCATCCATTCCAAAGTCTGTTGCTCCCATAGCATCAGCGATCCAGTCATCTCCAATGAGGATACTTTCTTCTTTTTTAGCATCAGAAAGCCCTAGAGAGTATTCAAAAATCCTTGGATTAGGTTTTCTTACTCCCACTGCATCTGCACTGGTAATCGTCTTAAAATAAGGAGCGATCCCGGACAGCGTACATTTTCTTTCCGTTACATCCTGAAATCCATTGGAAATAATGTGTAATGTATAATTCTTAGCTTTCAGATATTCCAGGACATCTTCTGCTCCTTCCACCAATTCGTTATAACCCACAATATTGTCAAGGAAATTTTCTTCAAAATAAAGGGCAAGCTCTTTATTATCTATTCCAAAATGTTTAAATGAATCATAAAAACGGTGTTCTCTCAAATACTCTTTGCCAATAATACCGTCTCTGATCTTTTCCCACAACTCTTCGTTGATATCGTGGTAAACAGAATGAAACTCCTCAAAGTCAATATGATACTTTGAAGTAATTTCCTGTTTTTCAAAAAGGTCTTTGATGGTAAGATAGGCATTCCTACGGTGATCCCAGAGTGTATTATCCAGGTCAAAAAAAACATGCTGCATTTTCATACAGCACAAAGTTAGTCATTTTAATTTTTTAAAACAGGGTAATTCTTGCTCTTGCTTTTCACGATTTCAAGACCTTTGGAAAAATTAAGCAAAAAATCAATAGTTTGTTTCTTAGGTTTCAAAGTTTTCACTTTTAAGGAGTCATTTTTTTTCATAAGCGAAGTATGTTTTCCTTAAAACGTGAAATTTTCCGAAATATTATTTATCTGGTTAATATTATGTTGTTTTCATCCATGATTTTTCTCAGGTTTATCAGCGCATACCGTACTCTTCCCAGAGTAGTATTAATGCTCATATCCGTATGGTCCGCAATTTCCTTGAAACTCAGACCATCAAAAAATCTCAGTTTAATTACCTCCTGCTGGTTTTGCGGTAAAAACTGTAACATCCTCAACAGGTCTTCCTGAATCTGATTGGTGACAAGCTGATCTTCAATATTTTCCGAAGGCTCTCTGATCAAATCAAAAATAGAATACTCATCGGTTTCAAAAGTAGTTTCTGAAACTTTAATGTTTTTCGCTTTTGATCTGAAATGATCGATAATTAGGTTGTGGGAAATTCTTTTCGCCCAAAGAATAAATTTACCTTCTTCGTTATAGCGTCCTTCTTTCAGCATGACAATGATCTTCATGAATGTATCCTGAAAGATATCGTTGGCCAAATCTTCATCATTAATTTTGTAAAAAATGAATGTAAACAGTTCTCTCTGGTGTCGGTGAATGAGGATTGACAACGCCTCCTCGTCTCCTTTCTGGTAAAGGGAAATTAGTAAACTATCCGATTCTGATTTCATAACTCTTCTCAATATAAATATTTGCAGACAGACATTCCTCCAGATATTTTATCTGGCCTTTGCTGCATAAACAAAACAGTGTAGAGTAGAGTCTCTTCTATAGGCGGTAGTACAATTATTATGATGTAAATATAATAATTTTTTAATAACTGTTAACCTATTATTAAATTTTCAAAAGAAAAATTTAATAAAAATCACTTAAACATGTCATGAATGAATACAGTAGGGACATTTAATGTAAAATTAATATTTAATCCTTTCATTTCTTTTCCGTTCAATCGGGCATCTCCGATAGGAAAAGCATAGCCTCCTGTAAGGTCCAACATTCCAAACAGGGTCACTCCAATTTTGGGAGCGATGTATTTATTGGTTCCTTCAGCACCTGCTAAAAAGTAATAAGAGTGATAAAAGTCTACGTTTTTTGCAAAATTAAGGAGAATATCAGCTTGTAGTTTGGGCATAATCGCAAACTTAGAGTCTGCAACTCCCATCATGGCAGATCCTCCTAATCTGTAAACCACATCATCATTTTTAAGAAAAAGCAATTTACCTCCTACTTCACCAAAACTTTGATTCTGGTAAGTATATCCCACACTGATCATCTTATGCATGGTATATTGTGCTTTTACCAGGGTACTTAGTAAAAATAGGGACAGAACAGCAATTACAGTTCGAAAATTCATCATCTTTCTATATTATTAAGGTGTAAAATTAAAAAAAACTGCCTTACCCAAAGATAAAGCAGCTTATTTATTATTCTCTAGAGGGAAAATTAAATTCCGAAAGCGGTTTTAATTTCCTCTACTTTGTCTAGTTTTTCCCAAGTAAAGAACTCAAGACCTTTCAATGTAAGTTCTTTTTTATGTCCTTTATTGAACGTTTTATCAGCTACATAGTGCTCTTTACCCATATGTCCGTAAGAAGCTGTTTCCTGATAAATAGGATTTCTTAATTTTAAGTTCTGCTCGATAGCATAAGGTCTTAAATCAAAAATTGTAGAAACTTTTTTAGCGATATCACCATCATGAAGATCTACTTTTGCCGTTCCGTAAGTGTTGATGTATAAACCACAAGGCTCAGCTACACCGATTGCATAAGAAACCTGCACCAAAACTTCATCCGCAACTCCTGCTGCCACTAAGTTTTTAGCAATATGTCTCGTTGCATAAGCAGCACTTCTGTCTACTTTAGAAGGATCTTTTCCAGAGAAAGCACCCCCACCATGAGCTCCTTTACCTCCATAGGTATCAACAATGATTTTTCTACCTGTAAGACCAGTATCTCCGTGAGGTCCTCCAATAACGAATTTCCCTGTAGGGTTGATGTGATATTTGATCTGATCGTTGAATAAAGCCTTGATTTCCTCAGTTTGTTGTGCAACTACTCTAGGAACCAAAATATTTTTAATGTCTTCACGGATCTTGTTCAACATTTCTTCTTCATTTCCGAAGTCATCATGCTGAGTAGAAACTACGATAGAATCAATTCTAACAGGTTTGTGATCATCAGAATACTCAATCGTTACCTGGCTCTTTGCATCCGGACGAAGATAAGTGATTTCCTTATTTTCTCTTCTTATTGCAGAAAGCTCTTTAAGGATCGTATGGGCAAGGTCCAATGCAAGAGGCATATAGTTTGCCGTTTCATTGGTAGCATACCCGAACATCATTCCCTGATCTCCAGCTCCCTGTGCATTTGCCTTAGCTTCGAAAGACTCGTCACTTACAGCTCTGTCAACTCCCTGGTTGATATCAGGTGACTGCTCATGGATTGCGGAAATAACTCCACATGAATCCCCATTGAACATATATTCTCCTTTTGTATACCCTATTCCATTGATTACTTCTCTGGCAATCGTCTGTACATCAAGGTAAGCATCAGATTTTACTTCTCCTGCCAACACCACCTGTCCGGTAGTTACAAGAGTTTCACATGCTACTTTAGAATTTTTATCGTATGCTAAAAAATGATCGATAAGTGCATCGGAAATTTGATCGGCGATTTTATCCGGATGTCCTTCTGAAACTGATTCAGATGTAAATAAATAAGACATATAATTCTTTTGTTTTTAAAGATTTAAAAAAAATAATTTTGTAGAAAAATATGAAATAAAATTGCCCAGAAAAAAGAATACTATACTGTTTTAGCATTTTTTTATAGAGGTTGCAATCAGGTCAAATTTTTCCTCGTAATAAACGTCAGCAAAGTTAAGTACTATTTTCGTAATACTCAAAAATTTTGTTTATTAATTATGATATTATTTAAATTAATGATTTCTATCACTTTAAAGCATTTCTACTACTGAGGCTTTATGCTTACAAATTCTTTAGGACTTGCATGATAATTCAGCTTAAGTTCCAAAGCAGTTTTGATAGAATGTGACAATTCATCAATAATTTTTTGCTTAAAAGTAGGTTTGTAGTAAATAATACTGATCTCTCTATATGGGAAAGGCTTTTTAAATCTGAATACATTTTTCTTCTGCTCTTCAGAAAGTTGACTTAAAGCAAGTTCCGGCAGTATACTGATCCCTCCTACTTTATCTACCATATGGACCAAAGTCTGGATATTGGAAGCTAAGAAGTCTAAATTTTTAGGTTTCAGCGTATTTTCTTTCAGATGACAGATATTTTCAAACTGATTTCTAAGACAGTTTCCTTCTTCAAGGAGCCATACCTTTTCTACATTCAGATCTTCAGGGATGATATAAGAATTCTTTTTGTTGGCTTCAGTATTGGAACTGTAGATCATCAGTTCTTCATTGAATAAGAAATCCTGATAAAACTCATCTGCTGTATCATAAGGAGTAGAGATAATTCCCGCATCAAGTTCTCCGGCTTTCAAAGCTTTAATAATATTATCAGTAGTCATTTCTTTTACATTCATCTGAATCTTTGGATTGTCCTCAAGGAATTTGAAGATTTCCGTAGGCAGAATAAAAGATGAAACAGTAGGAATGATTCCCAGGTTGATGGTTCCTCCCAGAATATTATTCAAAAGGTTTGCTTTGTTTTTCAGCTCATTGACAGATTCTATAATAACCTTAGCCTGGTCAATAATCTGCAGCCCTACATCTGTAGTACGAATCGGGTGGGTAGTCCTGTCGAAAACCTTCACATCCAGTTCATCCTCAAATTTCTGTATCATGGCACTTAACGTAGGTTGGGTAATAAAACACGCCTGAGCTGCTTTACCAAAATGTTTATACTTATCAACAGCGATAAGATACTCCAGTTGCTGAATGTTCATTTGATTAATATTATCTATTACAAAGATATAACGTTTTTGCTATTAGCAATTAAAAATTCAAGTAAATTTGACATTCATTACCTTTACACTTGGATTTAGAAAAACAAAAAACATTTATACAAATCATCAATGATATGGATTCTAAAAAATTAACGTTAAGTAACGGCACGCCTTATTTTGAACATCAGGATTCACAGACGGTAGGACCAAGAGGCCCGGTATTGCTGCAAGATTTTATTCTTCAGGAAAATCTTGCCCATTTCGTTAGGGAAAGAATTCCTGAAAGGATTGTGCATGCCAAAGGAAGCGGAGCATACGGAACCTTTACCGTAACTCATGATATCAGCCAGTATACGAAAGCAAAACTGTTCTCACAAGTTGGAAACTCATGCAGAATGTTTGCCCGATTTTCTACTGTAGGAGGAGAAAAAGGAAGCGCAGATACCGCAAGAGACCCAAGAGGATTTGCCTTAAAATTTTATACAGAAGATGGAAACTGGGATCTTGTAGGAAATAATACGCCGGTATTCTTTATTAAGGATGCAAAAAAATTCCCGGACTTTATCCACACTCAGAAAAGACTTCCAAAAACCAATTTGAAAAGCGCCACCATGATGTGGGATTTCTGGAGTTTAAATCCTGAATCTCTTCATCAGGTCCTTATATTAATGTCAGACAGAGGTACCCCTTACGGATACCGACATATGCATGGCTTCGGATCTCATACTTTCTCTATGATCAATGATAAAAATGAAAGAGTATGGGTGAAATTCCACTTCAAAACAAAACAGGGAGTAAAAAATTTCACAGATGAAGAGGCAGGGAAAATGGCGGGTGAAAATCCGGACTTTGCACAGGAAGATCTTTGCAATGCTATTGAAAATGGAGATTTCCCAAAATGGACCTTATACATCCAGGTAATGACCGAGGAGCAGGCAAAAGATTTCAGATGGAATCCTTTTGACGTAACAAAAGTATGGTTCCATGATGATTTCCCTTTGATCGAAGTAGGAGAAATGGAGCTTAATGAAGTTCCTGTTAATTATTTTGCCCATGTGGAGCAATCTACTTTCTCACCAAGCAGCCTGATTAATGGAATCAGCTTCTCACCGGACAAAATGCTGCAGGGAAGATTGTTCTCTTATCCTGATGCACACCGATACAGAGTTGGAGTGAACTCACATCAGCTGGAGGTAAACAGATGTCCTTTTGAAGTCAACAATTACCAGAGAGATGGTTATATGGCAGACTCGAGCCATTATCAGGATAAACCTAATTACCACCCCAACAGCTTTGATGACATCCAAGCGGATTCCGATTATAAAAACTACGAATATGAGCTGGATAGTGCTCATGTTGCAAGCTATAACAGAAATGATAACGACAGTGATCATTATACTCAGCCGGGACTTCTTTATTCAAAAGCAATGAATGCAGAAGACAGAGACCATCTGATCAAAAATATCATAGGGAGTATGAAGGGAATCAGCGGACCTAAAAAAGATGAGATCATTAACCGACAATTATGTCACTTTTTCCGTGCCAATATTGAGCTTGGCATGAAAGTAGCTTCTCAACTAAATGTCAATATTGATGCAAATATGATGAATCATTCCAAATAATCATATTGAACAATAAATTAAAAAAAAGGAAAAAAAAATAAGATTTTTTCCTTTTTTTTGTAAAAAATTCATAATTTGCAAAGGATGATATTTTAAAGTGGAAAAATGAGTTACGAAAATATATTATTAAAAAAAGAAGATAAATTATCTATTATTACCATAAATAGACCTGAAAGTTTAAATGCTTTGAATGCAAAAACAATTCAGGAAATCAGTGCCGCAATGGATGAGCTTAATGCTGATACTTCCTGCAGGGTAATTATTCTTACCGGAAGTGGAGAAAAATCCTTCGTTGCCGGAGCTGACATTAAGGAATTCAGTGATTTCGGACAGGAAAAAGCTGAAGAATTAGCGAGAAACGGACAAAATATATTGTTCAATAAAATTGAAAACATGTCCAAACCTGTCATTGCAGCCGTAAACGGATTTGCATTAGGGGGAGGTTTAGAGCTTGCCATGGCATGCCACATCAGATATGCATCGGAAAACGCCAGACTAGGGCTTCCTGAAGTAACTCTTGGATTAATTCCGGGATATGGAGGAACACAAAGGCTTCCAAAGCTTGTCGGAAAAGGTATTGCCAACGAAATGATCTTCTCTGCCAAAATGATTCCTGCTCAAAAAGCAAAGGAAATCGGACTGGTAAACGAAGTATATCCTATCGAAGAATTATTAACTAAAACGAAAGAATTAGCGAACACCATTGCCCACAATTCACCTATGGCAATATCTAAGGCTATAAATGCCGTAAATTTATCTGATACGGATAAAGGTTTTGAAACTGAAATCAAATATTTCGGAGAACTTTTTGAAATGGAAGATAAGAAAGAAGGAGTTACTGCGTTTCTAGAGAAGAGAAAGCCTAACTTTTAATCTTTCAAAAGATTTTAATCCAAATTATTTCGAAAAAAAACAATGCTGCGGTATGAATAAGTTTGATAAAGCTTATCTAAAAATGGCTCAGGAATGGGCAAAACTCTCCTACTGTAAGAGAAAACAGGTGGGAGCTCTTATCGTAAAAGATAGGATGATTATTTCAGATGGTTACAACGGGACTCCTTCGGGATTCGAAAACTGCTGTGAAGATGGAGAAGGGAGAACACACTGGTACGTATTGCATGCTGAAGCGAACGCTATATTAAAGCTGGCTGCTTCTACTCAATCTGCAAAAGGGGCAACGTTATATCTGACGCTGTCTCCCTGCAAAGAATGTAGTAAACTCATTCTGCAGGCAGGAATTTCGAGACTGGTGTATATAAATGAGTATTCGGATGACGATGGAATATCGTTCCTGAGAAACCATAACATTGAAATAGAACAAATATCTGACTGTGAACTAAAAAAATAAGCACAAATGACTTGGGATGAAAAGATCAAAGATTTTGAAATATTTCTTCGTTTCGAAAGAAATTTTTCAGAAAACACACTCGACGCCTATGTTCGGGACATTAAGAAATTAAAAGATTACGCAGAAGAAGATCTGGCAAACGTCGGTCCAGATTCTATCGGTTACGAGAACCTGCAGGAATACATTTTCAATCTTTCCAAACAGAAATTCAGTGAGAGATCACAAGCAAGATGGATATCTTCCATCAAAGCATTTTTCAAATTTCTGCTAGAGGATGAGTATCGAGAAGACAACCCTGCAACGCTACTTGAAGGTCCTAAATTGGGACTATATCTACCTGATACCTTAAGCCTTACTGATATCAACAAGATTATTGCTGCTATTGAGATGAATACTGATCTCGGAAAAAGAAACCACTCCATTATAGAGGTTCTATATGGATGCGGACTTCGTGTTTCTGAACTGATTGATCTGAAGATCTCCAATATCAACTTTAAAGAGCAATACATCAAGGTACACGGAAAAGGAAACAAAACCCGTTTTGTTCCTTTAGCCGATTATACTGCTGATTTGCTTGAAAATTATATCAAGGAGGTACGTTCAAAAGGTAAAATCAATAAGAAATATGAAGACACACTGTTTTTGAACAGCCGTGGAACATCGATGTCCAGAGTAATCGTATTTCTTATTATCAAAGAACTTACAGATAAAGCTGGGGTTAACAAAAAAATATCTCCACACACCTTCAGACATTCTTTTGCCACTCATTTATTACAGAATGGGGCAGATTTGCGTTATATTCAGGAAATGCTGGGACACTCCAGTATTACCACAACGGAAATCTATACGCATCTGAAAACAGAAGAATTAAGGGATGTTATTTTAAGTTATCACCCGAGAAATATTAATATTGCTCAATGAAACTATTGAAATATTGTCCAAGCTGTGGCAAAGAGACTCTACATTGGGATGGCGAAAAAAAATGGACCTGTCCGGAATGTGGTTTTACCCTGTATAATAACGTGGCAGGCGCTGTAGCGGTTGTCATCAGATGTGGTGACGAAATCTATCTTACCCGAAGAAGCAGAGACCCTAAGAAGGGGAAACTTGATCTTGCCGGAGGATTTGTTGACCCTAAAGAAAGTGCAGAAGAAACCTGTAAAAGAGAACTTTTTGAAGAACTTCAGCTTGATATTGATATTTCAAAACTGAAATACCTTACCAGCCTCCCGAATATTTATGAATACAAAGAAATTGACTACAATACAATCGATCTCTTTTATGAGTATACTGTTTCGGAAAAGTTTGAGGTAAATCTTGAACTTACTGAGATCTCAGAAGCGGTTTGGATCCCTTTACAGGATCTGAATCTTGAAGATATTGCTTTTGATTCTCAGAAGAGATTTTTTGAGAGGTATTTAAAGAAATAATTTTTGTAATATATTCTCTCGTAGATTTTGCAAATTGAGCAGATTGTAACAATACATCATCTGCCTGATTTGCAAAATCTGCGAGAGTTTTTTATTTATTTTAAATTCAATAGAAGAATAAAGCGGCAGGAATTCTCTCAGCTCTTATTTTTGAGAACTAATAAGCTTTAGTCTTCAGCATTTCTTCAAAATACTGAATCAGCAATGTTCTTTCTGCCTCTGAAAGGTTGGCTTCTTTATGATAGACAATATATCCCGGCATTGGCATTGTCTTGTTTTGGATAGTCTGAACAACCTTCGTAAGCATACTCTCCTTTAAATCCTTATTATACGTTTCCCAGGTGGAAAAATTAATATGCTCTCGGCCTTCATTCACATGGCTTTTTACAGACCATGACACGGGCGCAATAAAAGCATATTTCGGATAGACTGTTTCATTGGAATGACAGTCATAGCATGCGTTTTTAAGCAGTGTTCTGATTTTTTCGGGGGTTTTCTTTGCCTCAACAAAGTTCTTGACAGAATCAACAGGCTGATTAGTCCTGTCAATAGGAAAGAACTGAATAAGGGCAAAGCCCACCAATATCCAAAATATGATTTTCTTAGCCATCTTTTCTGCTTACTTTGCCGGAGTTAAAACGGCATTACCGGATTTAAATTCTTTTTTCAGCGGTTGTTTCGTTGCTGTATTTGTAGCAGGCAGCGGGGTTTCAGATACTGAAGTAGAGGTTGAAGCTGGTACCGCCGGAGCTGCTGCTGTTGATTTAGGACTATCAAGGGTTCTGGTATCCTTCAAATCCCAATTTTCTCTTGTTTCCCACAATCCTCTGACGATTAATTTTTTATAGAAAATATACGCATCTTCAGCGAAAATATCATTCGCAAAATCGGCTTCATCCCAATATTTGTTTTCATTGTTATCTACCAGTATTCTTACAATGTATTCTCCCGGCTTCAGAATATCAAACTTTACATTATCTCCTTTTAAGTATTTCTGATAGGCTATTTTATCGGAAGAATCTACCAGCTGGATCCAGTAACTGGTAGCCGGAGCATTCTGAATAGAGAATTCAACACTTCCAAACTGATCTGCTTTAGCAATATCAAAATCGAAACGTTTTGATTGGGTATTTTTTGCGTAGAATGAAGATACGGTTTCCTTAGGAACAGTAAGTTCATAGCTTTTCCCCATCACAAAATCCGATTGAACATGGATCTGGTAAGGGTTAGTTTCTGAAATTTTAGCAGTGAATGGTAACGTTGTTAAGCTGTCACCTTTAATCTTTAATGTCCATTTTGAGGGATCAATTTTATCTACGATATAGTTTGATGCAATTTTTAAGTCTGCCTTTGGAGCCAATGAAGTTCCATCGTTATCACTAAAGACATCCATCGCATTTTTCTTATTGTATTTGTAAAATAAAGAAACGCTGTAGGCACTGTCTTTTTTTATCCCTTTATTATGAGTAAATGTAAGTTTTTCGTTGGCTGTTTGCCCCACATCATCTTTTACTGCATCAAACCATATTCTCACAGAATCAGATTTTGGATTGTGCATTATTTTGATATCCTTTAACTTTTCATTTAACGACTGAACTTTTACTTCATCCGGATGGCCTTCAAATGTCATTAAAATACCTCCTGCAATTTCTTTCATCTCTGAATATTTCACAGGCTTTTTGGAAGGATATACCTTTAAGTTTAACCCAGAAATAGACTTTTCAATATCTACAGGATCTTTCTGAAATCCAACCTTTTCTTTTCCGGGATCATACATAGAATTCCCGTTCTCATCATCAAAAGCTATAATCTTATACTTTCCAGGGGTCAGATAGTTTAATTCATAATATCCGTCATCATCTACCTTGGTGATATAATAAGGCTTTTTCTTATAATCCATCGTATCTTTTACCTGATACAATCCAACTACCAGCTTATTTTCAGTTGTTGTTGTCGTCTTCTTTTTGATATCGAATGCATCTCTTACCTCACCGCTGATATAAAGATCATCCAGTTTATCTCCTGTAGAAAAAGCAAAATTGAAATACCTCAATATATTCGACTCGTTATTATCTACAATTGAATTTCCGAAATTGAAATTATAAGTCGTATTGGCCTGAAGGGTATCTGTCCATTGGATCAGGACAAACTTATTGGCAATATTGGAAGGAAGAATCCTTGTTATATTTTTAATAGGTGGCGAAATAATCAGATTTTTGTTGATATCCTTCAATGTCACATACTCATCAAAATCCAGACGGAGTTCGTGAATATCTTTTTTAACATTAATTCTTGTGGTATCAATGTTTGCGCTTAAAAACTTGGGTGCCAGAGTATCTTTAGGCCCTCCGACAGGAGATCCTACTCTTGCACATGAGTGTACAAGAAAACAGATAACGAATAATAAAAGAAACCTTTTCATGAAAATGTTTAAGCAAAAGTAAACATTATTCTCCAAAAACTTCCTGTCCGGAATTCAAAGTATCTTTATTGTCGTTCATAACTGTATGAAGCTTCTCCTTTTGTAAAGGGAAATCCTCGAATAATCCTGACAACGCAAGAGCTGTATATACTTTGTTTGAATATTTATTTCCAATCGCAACAATGGTCACTTTAGATTTTAAAAGGTGGGCAAATACCGAGTTGGTCCCGTGCCACCATCCATTGTGATAAGTCAGTTTTTCTCCGTTATCAAATATTTTCATTCTGAATCCCAGCCCATAATTATTCATTCCCATCTTTTCATTGCTATATGGGGTAAATACCATTTGCATCAATTCGGGTTTCAAGAAGTTTTTTGAAAACATTGCTTTTGAGAAATTGTATAAGTCTCTTGGTGTTGTGTATACATTTTTATCACCATAAATAAGATCAAGTCTGTCCAGAGGATAAAGCTTGTTTGCCCCATAGTAGAAAGACTGTGAAGCCGTAGGAATATCTTTTTCCTGGAAGATGTAAGTATGAGTCATTTTCAACGGAGTGAAAACCATTTCTTTCATGGCTTGCGGAAAAGGAGTTTTGGTCACTTTTTCAATCAATAAAGCCAATAAAGCAAAGTTGGTATTGCAATACATAAATCCTGTATCCGTATCTCTCGCCAGGTCAGGTTTATATTTGATAATCATATTCAAGACATCCTGATTGGTAATAAAAGGCTTGGATATTTCTGCCGGAGCAGGCTGTATTTTAGTAATAAAATATTCGTATTTCGGAAGACCACTTCTTTGATCCAGTAAAGTCTGAACGGTAACATTCGGATAAGGGAACCCTGGAAAAAACTGGGTAAGGTGATCAGTAAGTTTTATTTTTCCAGCCTCTACTAGCTTCATCATCGCCATTGCCGTCAAAGTCTTTGAAACTGAAGCTACGTGCAAAGGTGTATTTTTATCAATCGGCATCTGGTTTCCTTCTCTTCCGAAACCTCTGTAGTTTTCGTATAAAATCTCGTCTCCTTTGGCCACAAGAATTCCACCGCTAAGGTCACCTCCTTCCCAAATTTTCTTATAATACTGATCTATATAACTTACTGTGGTCTGCCTATTCAGAAGCTGGCCATCGCCTTTTGTGAAAACACTTCCGAGGTCCACATCTCCATAGTTAGGAAGATTGGTTGTATTTTCAGCTGAAACATCTTTAGCTTCAGTCTTTTTTTTACAGGAAAATATTGATAAAAGAACAGTTAGGATAAGTATAAAATTACGCGTCGTCATGAGATTCAAAATGAGCGGCAATTTAATAAAACTCGAAAATAAATAATAAATAAGAGGGGGACATTATGAATTATTTAACATAAATAAGTGGAAAAGTAAAATTTTGAAAAGGTGAAACGGCCAAAATGTGAAATAAAAAAGAGGGCAAAGGAAGCCAATAAGTAAACTTACCTATTTACCTCCTCAGCTTTCTTAGCTTATAAATCTAGCAATACGAAGCTACAATTTTGTCTACAATAAACTGCGCCAGCTTTTCTTTACTCTGATGTGTCCAACCGGCAATATGCGGCGTTACAATTGCTTTTTCAGATTCAAGAAGATATTTTAAGTCTTCATTTTCTACTTCAATATTCTCGAAAGAAGACTTTTCGTATTCCAATACATCCAGACAGGTGCCTTTTACTTTTCCTGATTTCAACGCTTCTACTAAACTTTTAGTTTTCACATTCTTTCCTCTTGCTGTATTCACAAAATAAAAGTCGTTTTTCATTTCTGCAATGAATGTTTCATCAATGAGATAATGAGTTTCGGAAGTCAAAGGAATATGCAAGCTTACAACCTCTGCAGACTGCTTCAGCTCCTCCAGAGAAACCTGTGTTCCATATTCATCTGAAAGACCGGGAAGTATATCATGGAAGACCACTTTACATCCGAATCCGGAAAGTCTTTTGGCAGTTGCTTTCCCCATATTTCCATATCCTATCAATCCTACTGTTTTTCCCAGTAACTCATCTCCTCTGTTTTCTTCACGCTGCCAGATACCATTTTTCACTTCCTGAGAAGCAATAAAAAGCCTGTTCATGATGACAAGCAGCATTCCTACCACATGTTCTGCCACAGAATCTCTGTTTCCTTCCGGAGAATTGATCAATTGGATGCCCAGCTTTTCAGCAACAGGAATATCAATGTTTTCCATTCCGGCGCCTACTCTTGCAATAAATTTCAGATTCTTCCCTTTTTCCAGAAAGTTTCTGTCTAATGGAATACGGCTTCTGATAATAATTCCATCGTAATTCTCAATTTTACCACAAACCTCATCATAAGACGACGTAAAATCCTCTTCCAAAATAAAATTTTGAGCCAAAAGCTGTTCGGTAATAAGAGGATGATTTTTATCTAAAAGAAGTATTTTCATTTTTTATTTAAAAATTTAGACATAGGAACTGATTCCTAAGTGATTACTATTTTATTCTGACTCGAAGTTTGCAAAACTCTAAAATAACAAATGCTTTTAAGCTCGCAAAGGTGTTATCACTTAGCAAAGTTTAAAAGCATTTATTCTTATAAAATATTTGTTTTTTTATTTCTTGTCTTTCTTAGACTCCTGCGGCTCCTGGAATAGTTTCTTAAGCTCTACAGATTCCAGAGGTTTCATTCTACCGGAAAGAATCAATGAAAGTTCTTTTCTACGGAATGCCGCAGCAAATCTTTCTTTTTCCTCTTCTGTTTCAGGAATCATTTCTGGGATAGGAATTGGGCGGTTGAATTCATCTACAGCCACGAAAGTATAAATACCGGCATTGGTATGAATTTTCTTCTGATTGATTGGGTCATCCAACCATACATCTACATACACTTCCATAGAAGTAGAGAATGCTCTGGAAACTTTGGATTCCAACACCACTACTCCTCCTTCCGGAATCGGATGGTTGAAAGATACGTGGTTTACCGATGCTGTTACTACTCTTCTTTCGCAGTGTCTTGCTGCAGAAATAGACGCACAACGGTCCATTTTTGCTAAAAGCTCACCACCGAAAAGATTTCTTAAAGAATTGGTTTCGTTCGGAAGAACGATATTGGTCATAATGGTCAGAGATTCTGACGCTTTTTTTATTTTTGCCATTTAGTCTTAGTGTTGTTTGGAACAGCCGGAGCAGATTGTGTTGCTTTTGCGGCAGGTTTTACAAGTGAATCTTTTTTCAAAGAATCTGAAACAGGTGCTTCAGGGGTATGAGCCATTATCTTAATGGTATCTTTTACAATTCTGTGGGTAGAAGTCTGCACAGAAACCTTATCGAAAGATTTCTTCCCAAAAAGAAGTTCCTGCTGGGTAAATGCAAGATATACAATTCCCAGAACCGGGATCATCAGAAGGAAAATCCATAGAATCGTTTTCTTGAACTTAAAATCTTTTTCGCGGTTGACAGAAGTATTTACCTTTTCCCCGTTATTGATATCTGAAAATCTGATTTCTTCCAATCCATAGAAGTCCGGGTGTCCGGATTCTATCCTTTTTCCTTTGAAATGGGTATGTCCTTCTTCAATGAAGACCGTTCCAAGGTTTTGAATTTCAAGAACCTGCTCGGCCTGAAGTTTTTTCTTCCAAAAATCTGTCTGAATTTTCAGGTCACTTCTGGAAGCTTCCAGGGACATCTGTTTTTGTTCTGCAATAAAAGCAGTAAGATCTTCAGCCTGTACTTCGTAGTCTATTGTCAATTCAATCTGACTGGCTGGAGGTAGGATACTACCATTTTCGGAATTAATAATTGCCTTAGAATTTTTCAATGAAAACACCCCAAAGCCTGGAACCGTGGCAGTTCCAAATTGTTTTAAATATTCTAAAATGTATGCTGAAATATTCATTTGGCAGCAAATTTATAACTTTTTCATGACTTTTTAAGATATTTAACGGATATAAAAAAAGACTGCCGAAACAGTCTTTTGAGTATTCTATATTAAAATGGGGATACTGTTATTTAAACTTCTTTTTTTAAGCTTAGCAATTAGTATGAAAAGAGTAAAAAGACAAAATTATAAATGCACTTTCTGATATCCTTTCTGCTTTCTTGCCCATCTAGCTTTCTCAGTTTATTGAATTTTCCAGCTTATTCCGAACATAAAGTTAGTTCCTGCCTGTGAAAAGTATAAAGGATTCCCTTCATCATTAATAGAACCATTGTTCACATATTTTTTATTGAACAGGTTATTCACCAACAATTTTAATGCAATATCATTGTTACCAATTTTAAACTGGTACTGCGCATTAAAGTCGGTAAGGAAATAATCTTTAAGCTCTAAGTTTTTATCTTCCGTATTATCTATGTATTGTTTTCCAACATATTGGTTCATTAAAGCAAACTGGAAATTTCGGGTTGGATTAAATTTCACGCCCAAATTAGCAATCATATTCGGAGAAAATGAAATCTGAGTATTTCCCAAACTTACCGGTGCAGTCCCAACTTCGATATTAAAATCCTGATTTCTGTTCTGGCTTAACGTTAGATTTCCTGAAACTTCCCATTGTTTGGATAGTTTTGCCAGTGCTCCTATTTCAACTCCTCTTCTGTAGCTCTTTCCTGAATTGGTTCTGATAAATGCCCCCACATTATTAAGTTGGCCATTCAAAACCAATTGATTAACATAGTACATATAATAGACATTCGCTGTTAAGGATAAAAATCCAAACTGTTTTTCCAGACCGGCTTCAAAATCATGAAGCTTTTCGGGCTTAACATCATTGTTGGCCATGATGTCATCTCTGTTCGGTTCTCTATGGGCATGGGCATAGGATAAGAATATCTTTCCACCATTGATTTTATAATTCACCCCAGCTTTTGGATTAAAGAACAGCCAGTTTTTATCCAAATCGGCTCCTTCCCCATCTCCTGCCATTAAAATCTTAGTATTATAATTGATGCTTCTAAGCTGTACATCACCGAAGAATTCAAAATTTTCCATTCTAAACAATGCTTTAGCAAAACCAGAAACTTCATTCTTCACAGAACGATTTCTGTAATATTCACTTTCGTCAATCTGCGGATAAAACACTCCGGTAACGTTTCCGTAATGCCTTCCATAGTATTGATTAGCAACTGCTCCAAAGTTTAAATCAAGGTTTTCAAACTTACCGTAAAGCGTTGAAACAACACCGTAAAAATCATTATTCAGCCATTTTTTTCTGATAAAATCTGATTTTTTAATAGTCTGTCCGCCCTCTATGATGTCAGGCAGGTTATATTTTGAGAAAGAACTTCTCTGTTTATAATTTTCGTAATATCCTTTTCCTTTGGTGTAGTGAAAAGTAGTTTCTAAGTTCCAACGGTCATCAAATTTTTGTTCCCAAAGCAACTGATAATGATTCTGTCTGTAGTTATCTGTTTCGTTATCATAGAAACCTGTAACGTTCCCATTGGTATCCTTAATTGCCCCAGAGTTGTTGAATCTTGGATTTGTTTCCCATACTTCTCTACTGATCCCGTTCCAGGCCTGATAGGTTTTTTCTTTTCCTCCAAAAGCCATTAAACGTAATTTCGTTTTCCCTTCTTCAAACAAAGCTGTAAAATTATAAGAATGCAAATCTGATGAAGCTCTGTCTATATATCCATCAGAGTGAATACGGGTATATCTTCCCATTACAGAAAGACGATTCTTCCAGAATTTCCCGGAACCCGCCTCTGCTGAATATTTATAGGTATTAAAAGAACCATAGCTATCATCCGTTTTAAAATAAAACTTTTCTTCCGGCTCCCTTGAAATCACATTGATACTTGCCCCAAAGGCAGAAACCCCATTATTGGAAGTCCCTACTCCTCTTTGAATAACAATCTGTGATGCAGAACTTGTTAAGTCCGGAACATTAACGAAAAACGTCCCCTGGCTTTCAGAATCATTGTAAGGAACACCGTTCATCATTACATTAATCGCTGATCCTGATACTCCACGAATTCTAAAACCAGTATATCCTACTCCATTTCCCGCATCTGAAGTGGAAATGATGGAGGTTTGATTTTTTAAAAGAATAGGGAGATCCTGCCCCAAATTTTTTCCGTCTAAATCTTTCTGAACATTGATAATTTCCTTAGCAACAGGAAGTCTCTTGGTAAAGTTGACCGCTTCAATTTCCCTGATTTTCAGGGAGTCCTTTTGTTGAGCCTGTATAAAGGCTACAGAGCCTACAGTAAGCCCTAAAAAAAATAATCCTTTCATTCTATAAATCTTTAACATTTAATGAATAAAAGGGGATCGATAAGATATTATACAGATTAGACCTTAAGTAAAGTCTACGTCCCTAAACAGCATTACCTGTTCCAGGTTCATTGGGTATAATCTCAGCCTGTTAAAGCACCCCTTTATTTCAGCCGCAAAATTACAAAAAATATATGAGATATGGGCGAATGGATATCAACGATAAGATTCGGGTTGTCGGCTTGGTGATATTGGGTTTCTGAGACAGAAAAACATTCTGGAAAATAGGAGTTATCAAATGAATCATTCATAATTCTTTAGTAGGTTTTGTTATTTGCATCAATGTAGTAGTAATTTGACCCATCTTTTGTCACTTCAAACATTTTACCTAGTTTCCAGCTGAAATTTCTTTTAATATTGGCATATTCAAAAGGAATGATGACTTTATTATTAACATCAATCACTCCAAATTTGTCATTATTGGAAGCGATAATCATTGGATTAGATACATCATCTCCTTCCAGAATGAACAAGTACTGATATTGAGGATAGATCTGAAACTGTCTGTAATCGGCAGCATTCACAAACTTTGACTTTTCAATGATCCCATAAAAGCCATTCAGAATATAGGCTTGAAATAACTGCTGTTTGTATTCTTCGAATTTACATTTTCCAAAATCTGCTTCTTTGAACTGATAAACTCTCTTTCCTGATTGATCTACACGGTAAGAGATCATTTCTTTTTCTACTGTCGCATAGTCTTTTGTACCAAATTTTCTAATTTTTTCATTGGGAGAGTTCAAAAGATTGCAGTCTTCGTAAAAAAATACAGCAATATGATATTCCGGCTGAATGATGAATTTTCCGTTTTGATTGACATATCCAAAACTAGCCCCTTTCTTTTTAGGAATCAAAACAGGGATGTCTTTATTGATAATTACCAAATCAGGATTGGATTTATTCGTTGTAATCCCTTTTTTCATTGTGGTCTTAGTCCCTTTTCCCGCGGGTGTTTTCTTCACAGATTTGGCCTGTGAGAAAACAAAAACCGAAACAAAAAAGCACAAAACATTCAGGATATTTTTCATATTAACCATATCGTTTACAAAAATACGCCCAAAAATAGATATTATAAAATTCATATTTATAAAGAATCTAAATAATTTCATTCTGATAAAATAGTAAAATTTCGTAATTTTGGGGAACATTTTGAATTGTTTAATAATTTTAAAACTTTTAAAAAAGCGTAGATTATTTTGACTTTAGCCCCGGTTCCTGTTGCCCATTAAGATGCAAGAAATCAAAATGTTATTATTGTATTTTTATACAAACCGGTAAAGAAGTCACCTTATAAACAGATATTTTAATCTACCTTTAATATTGAAAGACTTCTATTATGAATATTTATAAGGATTACATCAAAGAAATTGAAGAAAGAAAAACCCAAGGGCTTCATCCAAAGCCAATCGATGGTGCTGAATTACTAAGCGAAATCATTACGCAAATTAAAGATTCAGGTAACGAATATCGAGCAGATTCTCTTAACTTTTTTATTTACAACACACTGCCTGGAACGACAAGTGCTGCAGGAGTAAAAGCTAAATTTTTAAAGGAAATCATCCTTGGTGAATCCGTAGTAGAAGAAATCTCTCCGGCTTATGCATTTGAGTTATTATCTCACATGAAAGGAGGTCCTTCCATTGAAGTATTGCTTGATCTAGCTTTAGGTGACAATCCTGCTACTGCAAAAGAAGCAGCAAATGTCCTTAAGACACAGGTTTTCCTTTATGAGGCAGACACTACCCGTTTAAAAGAAGCGTTCGAAAGCGGTAATGAAATCGCAAAAGAAATTCTTGAAAGCTATGCACAGGCTGAATTTTTCACAAAACTGCCAGAAGCTGCAGAAGAAATAAAAGTAGTCACTTTTATCGCTGGTGAAGGAGATATCTCAACCGATTTACTTTCTCCAGGTAACCAGGCTCACTCTCGTTCTGACCGTGAACTTCACGGTAAGTGTATGATCACTCCTCAGGCTCAGGAAGAAATTAAAGCTTTACAGGCACAGCATCCTGATGCAAGCGTAATGCTTATCGCAGAAAAAGGAACAATGGGAGTAGGTTCTTCGAGAATGTCAGGAGTAAATAATGTTGCTCTTTGGACAGGTAAGCAGGCAAGCCCATATGTACCCTTTGTAAACATTGCTCCAATTGTAGCAGGAACAAATGGTATTTCTCCAATTTTCCTTACAACAGTTGACGTTACCGGAGGTATTGGTATCGATCTTAAAAACTGGGTGAAGAAAGTAGACGAAAACGGAAACGCTATTCGTAACGAAAATGGAGATGTAGTTCTTGAAGAAGCTTATTCAGTAGCTACAGGAACTGTTTTAACAATTAATACAAAAGAAAAGAAATTATATAACGGAGATAAAGAGCTTATCGACCTTACGAAGTCTTTCACGCCACAAAAGATGGAATTCATCAAAGCGGGTGGATCTTACGCTATCGTATTTGGTAAGAAGCTACAGACATTTGCAGCTCAGCTTTTAGGAATTGAAGCTCCTGCTGTATTTGCTCCATCAAAAGAAATTTCTCACGAAGGACAAGGGCTTACTGCTGTAGAAAAAATCTTCAACAGAAATGCAGTGGGAACTACTCCAGGAAAAGTATTACACGCAGGTTCAGACGTTCGTGTACAGGTAAATATTGTTGGATCTCAGGATACAACAGGTTTGATGACTTCTCAGGAGCTTGAATCAATGGCAGCGACAGTGATCTCTCCAATTGTTGACGGTGCTTATCAGTCAGGATGTCACACTGCTTCAGTATGGGATAAAAAAGCTCAGGCTAACATTCCTAAACTGATGAAGTTCATGAATGAATTTGGTTTGATTACAGCTCGTGACCCTAAAGGTGAATACCACGCGATGACGGACGTAATCCACAAAGTTCTTAACGACATTACGGTAGATGAGTGGGCGATTATTATTGGTGGCGACTCTCACACAAGAATGTCGAAAGGAGTAGCTTTCGGAGCTGACTCAGGAACCGTTGCTCTTGCATTAGCTACAGGGGAAGCTTCTATGCCTATCCCTGAATCTGTGAAAGTAACCTTCAAAGGAAACATGAAAGAACACATGGATTTCCGTGATGTAGTTCATGCAACCCAAGCTCAGATGCTGAAGCAATTTGGAGGTGAAAACGTATTCCAGGGTAGAATCATTGAGGTTCATATCGGAACGTTACCTGCTGACCAGGCATTTACATTTACAGACTGGACTGCTGAGATGAAAGCAAAAGCTTCTATCAACATTTCTGAAGACAATACTTTGATCGAATCATTGGAAATTGCAAAAAGCAGAATCCAGATTATGATTGATAAAGGTATGGATAACCACAATCAGGTTCTTCAAGGATTAATTGATAAAGCAGACAAGAGAATTGCTGAAATAAGATCTGGTGAAAAACCAGCGTTAACTCCGGATGCAAATGCAAAATATTATGCTGAAGTTGTTGTAGATCTTGACATCATCGTAGAACCTATGATTGCTGACCCGGATGTAAACAACGAAGATGTTTCCAAGAGATATACTCACGATACCATCAGAGATCTTTCTTACTATGGAGGTGAGAAAAAAGTAGACCTAGGTTTCGTAGGATCTTGTATGGTTCACAAAGGAGACCTTAAGATTGTTTCTCAAATGCTTAAAAACCTTGAAAAACAACAAGGAAAAGTAGAATTCAATGCTCCTCTTGTAGTAGCAGCTCCTACTTATAACATCATTGATGAGCTAAAGGCAGAAGGAGACTGGGAAGTATTAGAGAAATATTCAGCGTTTGAATTTGATGACAATACTCCAAAAGGAGAGGCTCGTGTTGAATACAAAAACGTAATGTACTTAGAGCGTCCTGGATGTAACCTTTGTATGGGTAACCAGGAAAAAGCAGCTAAAGGAGATACTGTATTGGCAACTTCTACGCGTCTTTTCCAGGGAAGAGTGGTTGAAGATTCTGAACGTAAAAAAGGAGAATCTCTGCTTGCTTCGACTCCGGTAGTGGTTCTTTCTGCTATCATTGGAAGAATCCCTAGCATCGATGAATATAAAGCAGCTGTTGAAGGTATTGACCTTACAACCTTTGTACCTTCAATTAAAGAATTGACAAGCACAAGCGCTCACTAACAGAATTAATTTATAAGTCGCAAGACTATTGAATGTTATATAAATGAAAGATTTTAGTCCTTTAGGATTTAAAATCTTTCATTTTTTTGTTTAGAATGTTTCTATTTTAAGAGAAATACATTTTTTTTTCGACAAAACCGAGAAAATAGAATCTATTTTTTCTTAAATTGAAAGTTATAAAATCTCTCAATTTTATAGTCAAAACCATCCCTATTTATGGATTATAGGAACGTTTTTTGATGTATAAAAAAATGATTTTTCTTTCTCAGCATAAGAGAAAGAAGCATTCACGGAAAAAGAACAAAACTAAAATACGATATGACTTTTGATATTGATATGATCAAAAAGGTGTATGAGCGTTACCCGGAAAGAATTGCTGCGGCAAGACAAATCGTGGGAAAACCTCTTACCCTTTCAGAAAAAATCCTTTACACCCACCTTTGGGAAGGAAATGCTACACAAGAATATGAAAGAGGGAACTCTTATGTAGACTTCGCACCAGACAGAGTAGCAATGCAGGATGCAACTGCGCAGATGGCACTTTTACAGTTCATGCAGGCAGGAAAAACTAAAGTTGCTGTTCCTTCAACGGCACACGCGGATCACCTGATCCAGGCGAAAGTAGGTGCTGATAAAGATTTACAGGAAGGTATTAACAAAAACTCTGAGGTATTCAACTTCCTGAGCTCTGTATGTGATAAATACGGAATCGGATTCTGGAAGCCAGGAGCAGGTATTATTCACCAGGTTGTCTTAGAGAATTATGCTTTCCCGGGAGGAATGATGATTGGTACCGACTCTCACACCGTAAATGCGGGAGGACTGGGAATGGTTGCTATTGGTGTAGGAGGTGCTGATGCAGTAGATGTAATGGCAGGAATGGCTTGGGAGCTTAAAATGCCTAAACTTATCGGGGTAAAATTAACCGGTAAAATGAATGGATGGACTTCTGCAAAAGATGTTATCTTAAAAGTAGCAGGAATTCTTACCGTAAAAGGAGGTACAGGATGTATCGTAGAATATTTCGGTGAAGGGGCAGAATCTCTTTCTGCAACCGGTAAAGGGACTATCTGTAATATGGGTGCTGAGATCGGAGCTACGACTTCTACTTTCGGATACGATGATTCTATGAGAAGGTATCTTGCTGCGACAGGAAGACAGGATGTGGTAAATGCCGCTGATACTATTGCAGAACACTTAACAGGTGATGCCGAAGTATACGCAAACCCGGAACAATATTTCGACCAGTTAATAGAAATCAACCTTTCTGAACTGACTCCTCACCTAAACGGACCTTTCACTCCGGACTTGGCGACTCCAGTTGCTGAATTCAAAGCTAAAGCTGAGGCTAACGGATGGCCGCTAGAAGTGGAGTGGGCTCTTATCGGTTCTTGTACCAACTCTTCTTATGAAGATTTATCAAGAGCTGCTTCCATCGTAGAGGACGCGGTATCAAAAGGAGTAAAGCCTAAAGCAATTTTAGGAATCAATCCAGGTTCTGAGCAGGTGAAATTCACTGCGGAAAGAGACGGTTTCTTAGATTCTTTCAGAAAATTTGAAAACGCAAGAATTTTTACCAATGCATGTGGACCATGTATTGGGCAGTGGGACAGAGAAGGTGCTGAAAAAGGAGAGAAAAACTCTATTATTCACTCTTTCAACAGAAACTTTGCAAAAAGAGCGGATGGTAACCCGAATACTCACGCCTTCGTAGCATCTCCTGAAATGGTAGCTGCTGTGGCAATCTCAGGCAGATTAGACTTTAACCCAATTACGGATACTTTAACCAACGAAGCGGGTGAGCAGGTAAAACTGGACGAGCCTAAAGGTTTCGAACTTCCTGCAAAAGGTTTTGCAGTAGATGACAACGGATACCAGGCTCCATCAGAAGATGGTTCTCAAATCGTTGTGAATGTAAGTCCTACCTCAGACAGACTTCAGTTATTAGAAGAGTTCCCTGCTTGGGATGGTAAAAATATTGAAGGGGCTAAAGTATTGATCAAAGCTTTCGGAAAATGTACAACTGACCACATCTCTATGGCTGGACCATGGTTGAAGTACAGAGGTCACTTAGACAATATATCAAACAACATGTTGATTGGAGCTGTAAATGCTTACAACATGGAAACCAATAAGGTTAAAAACGAATTAACCGGTGAATACGGTGAAGTTCCGGCTGTACAAAGAGCTTACAAAGCAGCAGGCGTTCCAACTATCGTTGTAGGAGACCAGAACTATGGGGAAGGTTCTTCAAGAGAGCACGCAGCTATGGAGCCTAGACACCTTGGTGTGAAAGCTGTATTGGTAAAATCATTTGCGAGAATCCACGAGACGAACCTTAAGAAACAAGGGATGCTGGGAATCACTTTCGCTAATGAGGCTGACTATGACAAAATCAAGGAAGATGACACGGTTAACTTCTTAGATCTTGATCAGTTTGCTCCAGGTAAACAATTGACTTTAGAATTCGTTCATGCTGACGGAACTAAAGACATCATCATGGCCAACCATACTTACAACGATCAGCAAATTGATTGGTTTAAGGCTGGTTCTGCCCTGAATCTGATCAAACAACAGGAAAAATAAAATTAATTGTTAGATTAATTAATATAAAGGCGGCTTCATTGGAAGTCGTCTTTTTTATTATAGCTGTATTGAGCTTTGGTAAACATTCTAACCCTTATAGGTTTTAGAAACCTATAAGATTTAATCATTATAATGATCTTATGATATTCTTACTTTAATCTATCCTGAAGACCTGCTCTATAGCTTTCTCCGATGGGAATTTCATACTCGGGAAGAATAGCTTTTTTGGCCCCAATACTTTTGACTTTATCAAGATTGACAATGAAAGACTTATGAATCCTTACAAATCTTTCAGAAAGCTGACTTTCCATTGATTTAAGGGTATCCAGAACGATATACTCATCAGTTTCCGTCCTGATATTCACATAGTCTTTGATACTTTCTACATACAGAATCTCATTGAAGCCGATGCGATGCCTTTGTCCCGAGGATTTTACAAAGAAATGGGTATTTTCTTCCTGTGGAAAAGAAAAACGCTCCTGAGCCTTCGACACACTCTTCTGAAATCTTTCGAAAGAGATAGGTTTCAGAAGATAATCAACAACATTATGTTCGTAGCCTTCCAAGGCATATTCGGAATAAGCCGTTGTTAAAATATACTTTTGATCAGCTCCTACGATTTTCATAAAATTGATTCCCGTAAGCTCAGGCATCTGAATATCCAGAAAGATGAGGTCACAATCATTCTTCTGAAGATATTCCAACGCAAGAATTGGATTCTCTGTTGAAAAAACCAGTTCAAGAAAAGGTATTTTCTCTACATAATGCTCCAAAAGAGATATTGCCAGAGGCTCATCATCTACAATGATACATTTTATCTTACTCATCCTTTAAATCAATTTTTAAATCAACAATAAATTCTTTCTCTGAATCCTTGATATCAAGCTGATGTTTGGGATACAATATTTCCAGTCTTTTTTTCACATTCTGGATTCCTATCCCGGACACTGTATCTTTCATTTTCTGTGTTTTAAAATTTAAAAGATAAAAATGAAGGGTTTTATCCTGCTCTGAGATTTTCATTTCAAAACCTTTATCACGGAAATCACCATGTTTAAAAGCATTTTCCACAAAAGGAACCAGCAGCATCGGCGAGATCTTCAGATGAGGATGCTGAATATCTTTTTCTATGAGCAGCAACTCCGGATTTCCGATTCTGAGCTTCTCCAGAGCAATCAAACTGTCAATATATCCAATTTCCTTATCCAAAGAAATAGAATCCTTCTCCAGGTCTTTTGTACTGTATCTTAACAACTGGCCGAGTTCTTCAATCGCCGGAAGTGCCTTATCAGATTTTTGATAGACCAGGGAATAAATATTATTCAATGAATTAAAAATAAAATGAGGATTGATCTGGGTTTTCAATGCCTGAAGCTCTGCCTGTTTCTTTTCGATCAGAAGTTGTTTTTTGTCATTTTCTGACACTCCGTATTTCTCCAGTATCCATAGAATTCCAGCAATGAAAACGGTCAATGAAGCATTGTAAATATTATCGATCAAATAATACAAAAGTCCGGTATCTTTATTATAATTCCTGAATCCAAGGGTAAGAGGAAGCAAAACCTCTTCTATTCCATACCGAATCACTCCAAAGCTTAAAATAGAAATCACAAAAACCAAAACAGCGGAATAAATTTTATCCAGATTTAATATTTTGGGAATAATAACCAGATACAAAAGATAAAAAGTAGAAATTTCAGTAATAAAATAAGTAACGTTCAGTACATACCATTCAAATCCCCTGCTCTCAGGGAAAAAGAAATAAGGTGTAATGGTATTTCCTATAAAATTGAAACTCCAATAAAAAACCTGCAGCCAGATTATTTGTTTTTTATTCATATTCAAATATAAATCTATACTAGGATACTTCATCAACCCTTTTCGATAAAAACCTGTTTTTTCCCGACGAAACTTTTTTGATATGCACAATCATGCCTTTCGTCTAAACGCTATTTCATCTCAAAAAACATCCCTCTAATTTTGTCAGAGAAATACAACATAATCTGTCAATTATATACCATGAAAAACCCTATTTTATTTATAACTGCCCTACTCTCTTCTTTTGCAGCGGCACAAACTAAAGATACCGCCAATGTCAACAAAATTGAAGCGGTTACAGTGAATGGTAAAAAAGTTCTGGTGGAGCGTAAGGTGGATCGTCTTGTTTACAATGTTCAGAATTCTATGCTTTCGCAGGGAAGTTCCGGGACTGAGGTGCTGGCTGGTACTCCCTTATTGCAGGTGGATGAAAATAAAGGTCTTCTTTCCATAGCCGGTAAAAATGGAGTTTCTGTAATGGTAAATGACCGTATGCTTAATCTTTCCGGAGCTGAACTGATGAATTATCTGCGAAACCTTCGATCAGAAAATATATTGAAAATTGAAGTGATCACCACTCCACCTGCCAAATATGAAGCCCAGGGAAACAGCGGAATTATCAATATCGTTCTCAAAAAGAATCAGAATCTCGGATGGAGCGGCTATCTGAATACCAACTATGTTCAAAAGACATATGCCGGCTTCAGCAGTGTAGCAGGAGTCAATTATCAGAATGAAAAAATTAAAACTTCCATAAAGCTTATGGGCTATGATGGGGATAAAAGATCGGTAGAAAAATATAATATTATCGGCCAAAATTCTTCTATCAGCAGGGATGAAAGGCGGGATATGAATGATGGGCTTGGTCTGAATGCCAATTTTGATTATTCCCTTTCTAAAAACACCAATATTGGGTTGGTATATGATATAACGAAGGGGCATACTAATATGGATATCTATTCCACACAAAACTATTTCACCGGAAGCACTCCCACTTTACAAACGGATACAGATTCTCAACACCGTTCTGCCTTCACTTCCCAAATTTTAAATTTGTATTTTGATCAGAAGTTCGGGGAGCATAAGCTAAGCTTCGGAGCCAATTATTATGGAAACCTTCCTGATACGGAGGTTAATTTTACAACAAGAAATCTTGCCAACAATGCAGCGCAAGTCGTGAGAAATCTTTCATCTGTAGATTATAAAATCTACTCCGGACAGGGGGACTTAACATTAAATTTCAAAAAAATACAGCTGGAAACCGGGGCAAAATACAGTCAGTTTTCCAATAATTCAGATATCGGGTATTTTAATCTTACGAATGGAAATTATACCATAGATCCTTCTAAGAGTAATCTTTTTGAGTATAATGAGAAAAATTATGCTGCTTATATCAGTGCCAGCAAAGACCTTGGTGAAAAATGGTCTGTGAAAGCAGGACTTCGTTATGAATATTCACAAACCAGCGGTTTCTCTCCTACTACACAGTCTAAATCTGAGAACAATTATGGGAAGTTTTTCCCGACAGCTTATCTTTCATATAAAGCTAATGAAAACAATCAATACAGCATTAATTATTCCCGAAGAATCAACCGTCCTTATTTCCGGGCTTTAGACCCGTTCCGATGGTACTCTAATCCGAACACTTACTATTCCGGAAACCCAAGCCTGCAGCCATCTTTTAACCATAATATTGAGTTCAATTATATCTTTAAAAATAAGTTTTCTGCTAATTTGTATTATCAAAGAACAACCAATAATTTTGACCAGATTTCATTCCTGAACGGAATTGACCTTACCAGCACGTTTGAAAATTATTATAATCAGGATAATTATGGGATCAATTTCAATTATACGGATACTTTTTTCAAAATCTGGGAAAGCAATATCTCAACTTCATTCAGTTATAATGAGACTCAGATTACAAGATTTAACTTGGTCCCTAAAAGCGGGCAGTCATTCTATTATTCTCTCAACAATACTTTCCAGCTGAATAAGGCCAAAACATTCCTCCTATTTGTCAACTACTGGAATAATCTTCCTTCCAGAGATGGATTTTCTTCTTCAAGAAACAGAGCTAGCCTGGATGCCGGAGTGAAAATGAGTTTTGCGGAAAAAGCACTCCAGGTCAATCTTTCAGTGAGTGATATTTTTAAACAATCCGGATATAAAGGAGAGATGTATTTTACGGATAACACACAGACATTTGACAACTATTGGGATGCCAGGAGAATGACACTCAGTATCACTTATACCTTTGGAAATCAGAAAGTAAAATCAAATAACAGAGCGGTAAATTTTGAAGAAAAAAACCGTGCACAATAATTTTTAAACCAACAAAAAAAGCAATACTATGAAAACCTTTATTTATATTTTCTTACTATGTTTATCAACATCTATTTTTGCTCAGAAAAAGCCCTCCGATTATTTTCAAAATCCAAAGACTAAAGTCCTGGTGGTAGGCTCATTCCATTTTGAGTATCCTAATCTTGACGCTCATAAAACAAAAAAAGAAGACCAGATAGACGTGTTGTCTCCCAAAACGGCAAAGGAAGTTACTGAACTTGTAGAGTACATCAAAAAATTTAAGCCTACAAAAATTGCGATAGAAGCCTGGCCAAACTGGAATGCAAATCAAAAACTGAAAGAGTACGGTGAGGGAAAACACCGAGAAGAAAGAGATGAGCGCTATCAGTTTGCTATGCGAATAGCCAATGAACTAAAAATCAAAGAACTGTTCAGTATAGATGCAGAATCGATCTGGAATGATCTCCAGACAAAATTTGGGAAGACAGATTCTACATTTTTTAACAACCTCAGCCAAGATTATGATTTTAAAAGTGATGATGTGATCTCCGAACAGTTTAATGCTTTCTTTAAAAGCTCTGAGCCGAAAAATTTTAAATCGATTTTAGATACATTTACCTACATGAATTCTAAAGAAAGTCATCAGTATGGATATGGAGCTTATCTGAGCGGAGATTTTAAACTTAGAGAGTTTGATGGAGCAGATATGCTTGCATTGTATTGGTATAGCAGAAATCTGAGAATGTTCCGCAATATTCAAAAAATTCCTCATAACAGCGAAGACCGAATTCTTGTGATAGCAGGAAATGGGCATGCAGCAGTACTCAGACAACTTTTCTCTTCTTCCGCCGAATATGATTTTATTGAGTTTTCTTCACTGAAATAAATAAAATCAGAATCATCACTCTCATAGAAAATTCATTCTTTATGGTGTAATAGAATATAAAAAAACAGAGATAAACTCTCTGTTTTTTTATTAAGACATTTAAGCTTGATCTATCAGAACCTGAATTCGATTCTTGCAAACAAAAACCTTCCTCCTATCCCATACTGGGAAACCTGTCTGGAATACACAAACTGATTATCGGCCGTTAATGAACTTATATTCGGACTTTTAGATGGCAGAATATTCAGGATGTTATTGCTTCCGATCGTTGCGGAAATATTTTTATTAAAATCATATCCTACGGATAAATCTGTTACAAAACGGCTATTAAGGATAAAATGCTCTGTACTTCCTGTCACACCGTCAAAATTAGCGTCTAAAACATCCGCATCGGTCACTTTGCCAAAGAACGAATTACGCAGCAGGAAGGTAAACCCGGAAACTCTTAAAACATTGGATAAAGTCGCTTTTACGCGCGGTACCGCCTCTTCAAAATAGACTCTGTTCGGCTCTGAAAAATAATTATCAATCTGGCTTATCAATTTAGGCGAAGCATGAATATCCCCGATTCTTTTGGTCTGATTAAAATTGATTCCCAAATTATTCTCCAAAGAAACCCCTGATGAAATCTTTGAATTCTGAGAAATAGTAATATCCAACCCTTTCGTCTGAGAGTCTACCGCATTGGCAAAAAAGTTAGCAGCACTAGCCCTTGCCAGATCAAAAGCACTTTGCAAAACTGCCTGATCTGAACCTGGGGTAAAATTACCATCAGGGCGGAAGAAAAGATCTGTCAGCACTACTCTGTCCTTAATCTTTATTAAATAAGCATCTGCTGTAAAAGTAAGACTTAATGATGGAATTTTCCATGTAATTCCTGTGCTGTAAGATTGCGAAGTTTCCTGTTTTAATTTTGGAATACCCAATGCCTGTGCTGCTTCAGAATTATTTCTGAAAGTTCCCACTTGTGTAGTTTTTCCCTGCTGAATCAATGTAGAAGTGGAACTATAATAAATTTGAGCTAAAGAAGGCGCTCTAAACCCTGTAGAAAAAGCACCTCTCCAGTTTAGATTGGGTGCCAGCTTTACATTGGTGGCCACTTTATAATTGAATGTAGACCCGAAGTCTGAATAATTCTCATATCGTAAAGCTCCTTCCAGCAACCATCCGTCCGTAACTTCCAGCTCTGCATCGGCATATGCAGCAATACTGTTTCTATTTCCCGAAACAGCATTTTCCGGACTAAAACCTGGAAAAACCTGTGCTCCGGCTGGCCTTATACTTCCGAAGAAATCAGTTACTTTTTCATTTTCAGGGGTTTTGGCTGTTACCACACGCCCATAAATATCGTAAGAAGCATAAGAGTTTTCTTTTCCGGCATTCACTTTATAGTTTTCATGTCGGTATTCAGCACCAAAGGCAAGGTTTAATCCTTTCAGGACATCATATTTTTTGGAGAAATCCAGATTAACTGTATTTTGTGAGAACTCAGATCCTCCGGCATCAAAAGTTCTTGGAGAGCCATCTGTAAGTGATGCATTAAATGTATTGACAACTCCAAAACCAAAGGTGTTTTTCCCAAACGTATTGCTGAAATCCACATTCCAGCCATTCCATTTTCCTTTGATTCCGGCTGCGAGAGAATAATCATTTACCGCTGCTTCAATCTGTGGAAGATATCCATTGGGAGTAACAGCATTGATGTTTCTTTCCGTATTCGGAAGTCTGTAAAATCCTCCGGCATTTCCAAGACGGTAACTGTAACCACCGAATGAGTAAACTTTCCAATCATCATTCACAGGAATTTCAGAGTTGAAAAAGAGCTGCCCCGACTGTAATTTAGACTGACCTGCTCTCAGGCTGAAATCTTTTCTTTCCAATCCTCTGTAATTCAGTTCCTGTGATGTAACATCTTTACCCAATATTTTTTGAAGATCGGAAATGCTGTTGGCTCCCGAAATTTGAGATTGAAAATTAGTTCCAAAATAATCTACCTTGGCAGCATATTGTTTAACAGTATTAATAATCTGTTGAGTATTGGACGTATTGGTGATATTTTTATACAGACCGTCAATATTAACGCCATCCTGCAATGCTCTGTAATTAATGGCATTATAAGCATTGAAAATATCACCTTCCCTTACTCCCGCTCTGGAATAAGGATCTCGGTATTGTGCAGAACCTGTAATATTAATGAATCCTGTTTTTCCAATTTTAGCACCATAGTTAAGGTCTACAGAAATAGTCTGTCCATCCACTCCCCCGGAGAAATTATTGGTAACAGGAGAAGCATACCCTCCCAGAAATACCTGTCCGGAAAGTCCCAGTCTCTTTTTTAGTCCGAGATTAACGACTCCTGCAATGGCATCAGAACCATATTGAGCAGAAGCCCCGTCTCTTAAAACCTCTATTTTTTCCAAAGCAAAGGCCGGAATAGCATTTAGATCGGTTCCCACAGATCCTCTTCCCGGTGTAAGGGTAACATTAATCAATGAAGACTGATATCTTCTTTTTCCATTGAGTAAAACCAACACCTGATCCGGACCTAGCCCTCTTAAAAGAGCCGGATCTACAAAATCAGTTCCATCGTTCACCGTATGAGAGGTGGATGAAAATGAAGGTACAATATAATTTAAAGCCTGGCTGATATTGTTCGTTGGACTTTGTTTTAAAATTTTAGAAATATTAATGATATCCACCGGAACGGGTGTATCTGTGAGTGATCTTCCGGAACCTCTTGACCCAAGAATAACCACATCATCTATTTTCTTAGATTGTAAAGTGTCTGTCTGCGCATAATAAAATGTAGAGATAAGCGCAATAGAAGGAACAAAGATTCTTTTTTTGAAATTATGCATGTTGATTGTTGTTTACTTTTTGTTGTTAAAAATTGTTTTTTGAGCAAAAAAAATCCTGTAGCCTTAATTTTTAAGGTTACCATAGATGCTCGAAATGTTTGTATTATTTTTTAGAAATAGAAAAGACTAGAAACAACAACACATGCGCATGTAGAAATGGCATGAGAACATATCAGAATAATGAAGACTCACTTCATGATCCGAGGCATAAAAAATAACTGATGTAAGGTGATTTCCCTTGTCTTTAAACATTTGATTTTAACTTTAAAACAAAAATTCAAGATGGGGTAATGATAGAATGATAAACATTTTTTCCGGAAGATCCGGCTTATCGATTGCAGCACCTTGCTTGTTTTTGCAGGTTGCTATCCCATCTAGAGATTCTTGATAATTACCTGACAAAGATATAATTATTTCGTAAATAAAAAAATATTTGGCTTAATTTTTCGATTTTCACCATTTTAGCGTAACAATTTCTCTTTTTCAGCGTCTAACCGGATATCAGTAAAAAACATTATGAAAAAAACTATCTTCGCTTTATCACTGGTAAGTTCTATGCTGGTCTTCTCACAAGAAAAGAACACTACTGCTGATAAAGAAAAGCAAATTGAAGGTGTAGTCATCACCAAAACTAAAAAAGCCGTTGAACAAAAAGCAGACCGTACCATTTTTGACTTTTCCGAGCAGCCTCAGCTGAATAACGGAAACGTTTTGGAAGGAATCAAAAAACTTCCGGGGCTTGTATCAACAGATATTGCGGGGATGATGTATCAGGGAAAAATACTGGATGTATATCTGAACGGAAGACCTTTGAATATCACCTCTAATGAATTGAACTCTTTTCTTGAAGGAATGCCGGCCAATTCTGTAGAAAGAATTGAAGTGATCACCCAGCCCGGCGCTGAATTTCCAGCGACTTCCGGAGGTGCTATCATGAATATCATTACCAACAAAAATGCCAATAAATATTTAACAGCTACGTATTCAGGGAATTATTCTTTCACGAATTACGATAAATATAGAAACAGAACCACGAATTCTGTTAATTTAAATGCAAGAAATAAACTTTTCGGCTGGCAGCTGAATGTGGGTCAAAATTACCGCGAAAGTATGCTAAATGGTCAGCAGGATGAGCTGCTATCGAGTCATACCGACAGATATGGACGAGGATATTTTGCAAAATCAGGATTGACTTTTGATTTAGGGCAAGACAGATTATTAGTAAACTACGATATTTATCACAATAATAATGATAACTATACTTTAAGTAACGGTCATGGAGATTTACCTTTTCAGAATAATCCAAAAGATTTAAGAGAAGCTTTTTATACTTCTTCGGATGTTGCTCATACCAATAACCTGAGACAGGAAGCGGTGGTAACTTATCAGAAGCGTTTTGCAGACAAATCTCAAAAGCTGGACTTCCAGTTGGGGTATACAAGATCTGACAGTAAGTTTGCTCAGGACAATTTCTTTCAAGATGGTACATTTGCAGCAGCTCCAAACCTGCCAATCAATAGTCCTACGAATGGATTAAAAGATGTTTTGAACAATAAATCTGTGATGAATATTACCAACTTCAAAGTAGATTATGCTCAACCCATTAAGCTTCTTGATGGTGGAAAGATAAGCCTGGGAGGGTTATATGAAAGGCAGGATTATGATACGGAAAGTTTTGGTCTAACCAATCTTGAATATCAGAGACAGACGGCTTCTACGTATTTGGAATTTCAGGCTAAGCTGAAAAAGTTTGACTTCACATTGGGTACCCGTGCTGAAAATTATGACATTACAGGGGTAACAAGATTCTTCAACAAAGATGCAAAGCTGGTGGAGGCTGATTTGATTCCTTTCAATAAATTTAAGCTTTTCCCGAATGCAAGTGTACAGTATAATGTGATGAATCAGGTTTATATTGCTGCGAATTACAACAAAAAAATCAGCTTACCTAGTATTTCTGCCCTGAATCCAAATAACGTAACTTTCTCCGGGCCAAGTACAGAAGTGAACGGTAACCCGAATCTACAGCCTACTATTTTTGATAATTATGAATTAAAAATATCAGCTTTTGACTATGCATTCATTGGATATAGCGTAAGTTCAGCAAGTAATCAAGTAGCACAGATTATCCGAAAAGACGGAAGAAAACTCTTCAATGAGCAAGTGAATATTTCGAATATGAAAATTCACAATTTCAACGTTGGATTACCGGTTCCTTTTATGATTTTCAGCAAACCTTTTAGCGAAATCATGAAATTTAATTTTAATCCTGATAAAATTAACTTCATGTATTTATATGCTGGTTATCAGAAGCATGAAATTGACAATCTGAACAATAAAGGCTTCTGGATTTTCAATATCATGACGCAGATTATCTTGCCTAAAGACATCAAACTGACAGCCAATTACAGCTATCTTACTCCAAAAGCAGGATATTTCTACTTCACTGCAGAAAAACCGTTCAACAACTCGCTTGATCTTACATTGACGAAGAAATTTATGAACAACCGTCTGACGCTTTCTGTTTTTGCGAATGATATTTTCAACGGACAGATGATGCAGGTACGTTCTAATCCGCCAGAAGGAACTCCGGTAATGATCAGCAGTAAATATGATACGAGAAACTTTGGATTCTCAATCAATTATAAGATTCCTACCAGAAATAAGCTGGCGAAGGAAGATCCAAATATCCTCAATAGTACTAAAAAAGAAGATAACGGCGGCGTAATGCAGCAGGGACAATAATTCTTAAGATAAAAAATAGGCAGTACATAATTACTGCCTATTTTTTTTGATGTGGAATACGTTTTGGCTAAAGCCAATGGATGGTATTAAAAAGTGAAACGGGCTAAAGCCCGTTCCTATTGATATTGAAGTGGTGTTATTGGTGAAAATATTAGTGTTTATATTTACATCAAAAATCTATGGTTTGAAATCTCCAATCCAGCGTATCCACCAGAGTCAGCTGATTTAAGCTCACCGGAAGATCCGTAATGATTTTCAAGGTCTGAATGGCCATCATACTTCCTATTATTCCTGGCAGAGCTCCCAAAACACCAAGACTGTCACAATCCGGTACATCTTCATCAAAAGGAGGGTCCGGAAATAGATCTCTCAGGTTTTTGCTTCCTTTATGGTTGAATACGGCAACTTGTCCTGAAAATCCTAAAATACTCCCATAAATGAGTGTCTTTTTCAATTTTACACAGGTATCATTTACCAGATATCTTGTTGAAAAATTGTCTGATCCATCTACTATAATATCATACTGTGAAAGAAGTTCTTCAGCGTTGTCTTCATTTATTTTTTTTTCAATTTCTCTATATATCACGTGATGATTGAGCTCTTCTACAAATATTTTAGCACTCTTCACCTTAGATACTCCTACTCTATTTTCGGTATGAATAATCTGTCTGTTCAGGTTATGGAGTTCTACCAGATCAAAATCTGCAACCCCTAAAGTTCCTATCCCTGCGGCAGCCAGATATTGTATAACGGGACTTCCCAAACCTCCGGCTCCTATAACAAGGACTTTTGAAGCCTTAATTTTCTTTTGTCCTTCCAATCCTATTTCTTCAATAAATATCTGCCGACTGTATCGTGAAAAATGATCTTTTTTCATAATTATAATTGAACCATTGAGATTCTTTAAGTTTTTAAGGAAAGTTAAGTTGAGCTAGATGCTATCTTAAAAATCTTCGATTTTTCTTAATTAAGCTTCACCTCTTCAAAGTTCTTAATGGTTTACAAATTTAAAATCCGCTGTACACGGAATCCCAGTCTTTCATGACAGGATCGTAACTCTAATTTCATACTTTATAATCATTGAACCATTAAGATCCTTTAAGTTTTTAAGGAAAGTTAAGTTGAGCTTCGCTTGAAAAAGATGCTATCTTAAAAATCTTTGATTTTTCTTAATTAAACTTCACCTCTTCAAAGTTCTTAATGGTTTAAAAATTTAAAATCCACTGTAAACAGAATCCCAGTCTTTCATCACAGGATCATAACCTGCTTTTTTAATCATTATTTTCATCTCTTCCATGCTTCGTTCATCGCTGGTTTCAAACTGTTCCAGGGATTCTTTATCCACAGCATAGCCTCCCGGATTGGTTTTTGATCCTGCACTCATGGCTGTTGCTCCCAGTGATATAATATTATTTCTGAATACTTCATTTTCTCTCGTAGAAATAGAGATCTCCAGGTCTTCATTCCAGATTCTATAGGCACAGATCAGCTGAAGCAGATCTTTGTCTTCCATAATAAAATTGGGTTCTATGATTCCTTCTGCCGGTCTGAGCCTTGGAAAGGAAACAGAAAATTTACTTTTCCAGTACTGTTTCTGAAGATAATCAATGTGTAAGGCGTTGAAAAAACTATCAACCCTCCAATCTTCAAGTCCCAGGAGAACTCCCAGACCGATTTTATGAATCCCCGCTCTTCCTATACGGTCCGGAGTTTCCAGCCGGAAATGGAAGTTCGATTTTTTACCTTTCGGATGGTATTCTCTGTAAACGTCCTGATGGTAAGTTTCCTGATAAACCAACACAGAATGTACTCCTTCCTCATGAAGCAGCCTGTATTCTTCTTCCATTAATGGCTGAACTTCAATGGAAATATTGGAAAAATGAGGTTTTAATTTACGGACAGCATTCTGAAAGTAAGGAACTCCTACAATTTTATTGGCTTCTCCGCTTACCAGCAATACATGATTCACTCCCATTGATTTCAATACTGATGCTTCAATCATCAGTTCCGTATCAGAAAGCGTTTTTCTCTTCAATTGGTTATCAAGACTGAATCCACAATAGGTACAGATATTCTGACACTCATTACTGAGATACAGCGGAGCATAGAGCTGAATGGTTTTTCCAAATCGTTTTTGGGTAAGCATCTGTGTCATTCTTGCCATCAGTTCCAGTTCCTGAGAAGCGGCTGGTGACAGGAAATTCAGAAAGTCATCAAGTGTTTTATTCTTTTTCTGAAGACTGTGTCTTACATCAGACAGACTTACTTTTTCAAGCTTATTCTTTACCTCATCCCATTGATAGTTTTCAAAAACATCTTTAAAGCTTTTCATGATTTTGGTTTATTCAAATAAAAATGATGTGAGCGGACTTGAAGCTTCGGCATGGTTGGCTATTGCTCCCAATCCTGATTCAAAGGCTCTTCTTCCTGCAATAACTCCTTCTTTAAAAGCTACTGCCATATTCAATGGATTTCCGGCAACGGCAATTGCTGTATTTACCAACACCGCATCTGCTCCCATTTCCATTGCTTTTGCTGCATCTGATGGTGCTCCAATTCCTGCATCTACCACTACTGGAACATTACTTTGGCTGATGATGATTTCCAGAAAGTCCAGGGTTCTTAATCCTTTATTGGTGCCAATGGGTGCTCCCAAAGGCATTACTACTGCTGTTCCGGCATCTTCAAGACGTTTGCACAGGACAGGATCGGCGTGAATGTAAGGCATCACGACAAATCCTAGTTTGGCAAGTTCTTCGGTGGCATATAGGGTTTCAATAGGATCTGGTAATAAATATTTCGGATCCGGATGAATTTCCAGTTTCACCCAGTTTGTTTCCAATGCTTCTCTGGCTAATTGCGCGGCCAATACTGCTTCTTTGGCGGTTCTCGCTCCAGAAGTATTGGGCAGAAGATGAACCTTTGTTTCTCTTAATGAGTCGAGCAGATCATCTTCATTAGACTGGGCATCTATTCTTTTCAGAGCCATAGTTACCATATCGGTTTCTGATGCGATGACAGATTGTACCATATCTCTCAGACTTCCGAATTTTCCTGTTCCTAAAAACAGTCTTGATTCAAAAGTTCTTCCTGCGATTTCTAATTTCTGATTGTTCATATCATTACTTTTTTTAATTCATTAATAATGGTTGGCTGTTTTGTAATCAATCCTGATACGGAAACCCCATAGATTCCGATCTGCTGCAATGACAAAATATCTTCAAGGGTTACACCTCCAATCGCAAATATTCTGGGGATGTCTATTGATTTTTCTCTTAAACCATCAACAATTTTCTGATACCCTTCAAATCCAAGAACAGGACTTAGCTTTTCTTTGGTTGCCGTAAATCTCAATGGTCCCAAACCAATATAATCACAAGATTCATTGAGCCTTTGAAGCACATCTTCAAGGGTATTCGCCGTTCCGCCAATAATCTTATTTTCTCCCAGGATTAATCTTGCTTCTTCGACAGAGCTGTCATTCAATCCCAAATGGACCCCGTCAGCATCTATCTTTTTTGCCAGCTGTACATGATCGTTAATGATACAAACAGACTGATATTCCGAGCAAAGCTGTTTTGATATTTCACAGAGGTTAATTAATTCGTTTTCAGGAGCATTTTTCCATCGGACCTGCACCCATTTGATTCCGTTATCCAGGGCTTTACGAATATGAAGTTCCTGTTCCTGTATTGTATTTCCCTGTGATATGTATTGTAATTTTTCCATATTTACGATGAGTGTGTTCCCAGTAACGAGGGATTGCTTTTTAAAAATTTTTCGATGTATAATTTCCCTTTCCGACAGGCTGTTTCCCTATTTTCACCCTTCGCCAGTTCTGCTGTAATGGCTGAAGATAAAACACAGCCCGAACCATGCTTGGGAAAACAGATCTCATTATCATCACTTGGTTTTAAAAGTGTTTCTGTACCGTTTCCAACTAAAACATCCGTTCCCAAAAGGTCTTTTCTATGTCCTCCTTTGATCAGTAATGAACATTTATTAGTATCCGGTAAAAGATTATTTTCCTTTAAAACCCTATATTCATTGTAATTGGGAGTCATTAAGCTGATATCGTTTACAATGTGCTTCAGCTGTGGAAGTGTTTCAAGGTCAAAAAAGGTAAATTCAGAAGTACTTTTCAGCACCGGATCCCAAACGATTTTTACTTCAGGGTTACCAGCCTTTACTGCTTCAATAATTTTACCCAGAAATTCCGCATCTTTCACAATTCCGATTTTCACTGCTGAAATGAGATAATTTTCCATCAGCACCTGAATCGCTTCAACCACTTCATCCACAGGACGCCATTCTAAACTCAGACATTTGGAAGCTGTTTGTAATGTCAAGGCTGTACACACTCCCAGTCCCATCACTTTCGATTGTTCAAAGGTTTTACTATCTGACAATAAGCCTGCTCCACCACTCGGATCAAAGCCCGCAATACTTATGACATAAGGACGTTCCTGCATTTTCTGAATACTTTTAAGGGTTCTTTACTTTCCCAGATCGCCCCTAATAAAGCAACTCCATCTGCATCTGTTTCGAAAGCTTCGTGAATATTATCCTGATCAATTCCTCCAAGGGCAATCAACTTTACATCCGGATTATTACGATGTTTTATTTCTTCTTTTATGGTAGAATCTATTCCATATCCTTTTTTGGATATACTTGGAAAGAACGGGCTTATGAAAGCATATTCCCATTCTTTGTCCAACGTATTGTATGTTGTGATATCGTGCACCGAAGTTGAAATTGTATTTTCTTCTGCAAAAGGTTTGTACGTTTCTTCCTTACGATCAATTTCCCTGAAATGAAACCTTGAAATATCATACTCCTTTCCAAGATCATAATGAGTATGGAGCACCAGCTGTGGATAAAATTTTTTATCAATCTGGCTGATCAACTCAATCATTTCATTGCGGGTGATCCATGGTTTACGGATGTGAAGCAAATCAAGCCCTTCCTGAAACATCTGATTAATAGTATCAGTTTCTTTCGGAACCATCAATTCAGGAGTGATGACTAGGATCATATATAAATTTCTTTCCCTTTTTCGATAAACTCTTGAGACTTATCAAACATTCCCTGTTCTGCAGACTCACGGATTTCCTGAGTAATTTTCATTGAACAGAATTTCGGACCACACATAGAACAGAAATGCGCAATTTTAGCTCCTTCTGCAGGCAATGTTTCATCGTGATAAGCTCTTGCTGTTTCGGGATCTAATGAAAGGTTGAACTGATCTTCCCATCTGAATTCAAATCTTGCTTTACTCAATGCATTATCTCTGTACTGCGCCCCAGGATGCCCTTTTGCCAGGTCTGCTGCATGAGCTGCCAGTTTATACGTAATAACCCCCACTTTTACATCGTCTCTATTTGGAAGACCTAAATGCTCTTTCGGTGTTACATAACAAAGCATTGCACATCCAAACCATCCAATCATTGCAGCCCCGATTCCGGAAGTAATGTGATCATAACCCGGAGCAATATCTGTCGTTAAAGGTCCTAAGGTATAAAACGGAGCTTCATGGCATTCTTCCAGTTGCTTTTCCATGTTTTCTTTGATCATGTGCATCGGAACGTGGCCGGGCCCTTCAATCATTACCTGTACATTGTGTTTCCATGCTATTTTTGTCAGTTCACCTAAAGTTTCCAGTTCAGCAAACTGAGCTGCATCATTGGCATCTGCAATAGATCCGGGACGAAGCCCGTCTCCAAGAGAGAAAGCAACATCGTACTTCTTCATGATCTCGCAAATCTCCTCAAAATGAGTGTACAAGAAACTTTCTTTATGATGAAACAAACACCATTTCGCCATAATGGAACCTCCTCTGGAGACAATTCCGGTTACTCTTTTCGCTGTTAAATGAATGTATCTCAACAAAACTCCTGCATGGATGGTGAAATAGGAAACTCCCTGTTCTGCCTGTTCAATAAGGGTATCTCTAAAAATTTCCCATGTCAGATCTTCCGGAACGCCTTTTACTTTTTCCAGGGCCTGATAAATAGGTACCGTACCAATCGGAACCGGACTGTTTCGGATAATCCATTCTCTTGTTTCGTGAATATTTTTCCCGGTTGAAAGATCCATAATGGTATCTGCTCCCCATCGGCAAGCCCATACTGCTTTTTCTACTTCTTCATCAATACTGGATGAAACAGCACTGTTTCCGATATTGGCATTGATTTTCACTAGGAAATTTCTTCCGATGATCATCGGTTCACTTTCCGGGTGATTAATATTATTGGGGATAATTGCTCTTCCTGCTGCAATTTCGTCTCTTACAAATTCCGGAGTGATTTTTCCTTTCGGAGTATTGGCTCCAAAGCTGTGTCCGGGATGCTGGAAAGCCATTTCTTTCGATACAGATTCAAGCTGTTCTATCCTTTGGTTTTCCCTGATCGCTATATATTCCATTTCCGGAGTGATGATTCCCTGCTTTGCATAGTAAAGCTGGGTCAGTTCTTTTCCTTCCTGTGCCACTTTAGGCTTATGATCATAAGAAAACCTCAGTTCGTCGAGACGTGGATCTGCTAAACGTGCTTTTCCATATTCAGAGGTAATCCCATCCAGGATATTCACATCATTTCTGTCCAGAATCCATTGTTCTCTGATTCTTGGAAGTCCTTTCTGGATATCAATGACTGCATTTTCATCGGTATAAGGACCTGAAGTGTCATAAATGGTTACCGGAGCATTATGTTCAAAGCCACCGTTGGTCAATTTGGTTGGGCTAAGCTGTATTTCACGCATTGCTACATTGATAGGGTGTATTGTTCCTTCAACATAGATTTTCTTTGAGTTCGGAAATGGCGAACATGTAATGGAGTGAGCCATAAGTATAGGTATTAAGTATGAGAATTAACCGCCTTGAGTGGCAGTAATGATTAAAATTGAATCGTTATTGTTGAGGATGGTTTCCGCCCAGAGCGGCAGCGGAATAATGCGATTGTTGAGGGCTACGGCAATACCTTTTTTCTTTCCGGGTAGTTCAATAGCCAATAATGCTTCCAGCGTTTCAGGAAGTACATCAAATGTTTTTCGGGTGTGGTTGATTATAAGTTCCATTCCTAATATTTTAAATATACTTTAGGAATGGCCATTATTGTACAATAGAATGCACAGTAAAAGTCACCTACTTTTCCCTACGCTGGTATGATCCAGATCAGGTTCAAAGGGTAAAGTCTCAGTCTGTTGATAACAGACACCCCTAAAGTATGGGACGAAGTTAGACATTTTTTTAGAATGGGCAAAATCTGAAATGATTTTAAACAAAAAGCCCGTCTCAATTCCAGAGACGGGCTTTTTATTTTTTATTTACATTCTTCACTATTCTTCACAAGCTCTCCAAATGGCATCATTCTGCGGAACGGGAGCTATGATTTCAATGTTTTCTTTGGTTACCGGATGAATAAATTCCAGTTTTCTGGCATGAAGATTAATTCCTCCATCCGGATTGGAACGTGGAGCACCATATTTTAAATCACCTTTGATAGGAATTCCCGTTTTTGACAACTGAGCACGGATCTGATGATGTCTCCCGGTTTCAAGATCAATCTCAAGAAGCAGATAATTATCTAATGTTTTGATCACATGATAAGTTAGAATGGCTTCTTTTGCTCCTTCCGTAACCTTAGGAAAGACAATCGCTTTATTATTCTTCTCGTTTTTCTTTAGATAATGAACCAATCTCTGACTCTGTGGAATTATCTCTTTTCCCACAACGGCCCAATACGTTTTTTTAACCTCACGGTTTTTCACCATCTGGGTAAGACGGGAAAGCGCTTTGGAAGTTTTTGCATAGATCACCAAGCCTGATGTAGGACGGTCTATACGATGAACCAAGCCGAGAAAAACATTTCCCGGCTTAGCATCTCTTATTTTTATAAAATTCTTGATGGATTCTAATAGTGATTCATCGCCGGTTTTATCACCCTGTACGAGCTGACCGACTTTTTTATTGATCACCAGAAGATGATTGTCTTCATATATAATCTGCTCCTTCATACTTTTTCAGTCTACCTTCTTCTATTAGATAATGATAGAATAATTCCCGCCAGAAGCCCTACTGTTTTAACCGCTGAAAGCTTTGAACCTTCCGGTATAAAAGCTCCGATTACACAAATAGCTGCTGCTGCATACATCGCATAAACAAAGTTTTTGTTGGTAAGCAATGGAGCCTGAATAAAGAAGCTGGCACCTATCAAGACATAGAAAACTTTTCTTGAAAGTAAATGATTGATTTCCGGAGAAAATAAATTGAACCACCCGATCGCAAGACAAATCAGTGCTGCGATGGATAATATTCCCTGGATAGATTGTTGTTGATTTTGCATGGATTAATAGCTTTCGTTTTCGTTTGGAAACTCTACACTTTTCACATCTTTCACATATTGAGCAACCGCTCCTGTAATTTCTGTGTAAAGGTCAAGGTATCTTCTTAAGAATTTCGGACTGAAACCTTTGTTCATTCCTACCATATCATGATATACCAAAACCTGTCCGTCACAATCTGCTCCGGCCCCTATTCCAATGGTAGGAATAGAAATGCTTTCTGTAACCTTTTTCGCTAATTCTGCAGGTATTTTTTCTAATACTACAGAGAAACAGCCTAATTCTTCTAAAAGCTGTGCATCAGCGATCAATTTTTCAGCTTCTGCTTCTTCTTTAGCTCTTACTTTATAGGTTCCGAATTTATAGATTGATTGTGGTGTTAATCCCAAATGCCCCATTACCGGGATACCTGCATTGATAATTTTTTTGATAGACTTGGAAATTTCTTTTCCCCCTTCAATTTTTACAGCATGTGCTCCTCCTTCCTTCATCATCCTTACTGCAGATTCCAATGCTTTTTCAGGATTACTCTGATAAGTTCCGAAAGGTAAGTCTGCTACCACCAAAGCTCTGTCGGTTCCCCTTACCACACTTTGAGCATGATAGATCATTTGATCGAGCGTAATAGGTAATGTAGTTTCAAAACCAGCCATTACATTCGCTGCAGAGTCTCCAATCAAAATAGCATCTACTCCACCTGCATCTACCATCTTTGCTGTGGTAAAATCATAGGCTGTAAGCATTGTTATTTTCTCCTTGTCGAATTTCATTTTACGCAAGGTTTCAGTCGTAACTTTTTTAATTTCAGAGTGAACAGACATAATTTATCTATTTTAAAAGTTAAAAAGTCGGCCTTCAGCCGACTTAAGTTTTGTATGATTTTATAAAACTACGTGACCGAGTTTCATGAGTTTGTCGTGATTTAGAATCTTGATATTTCTTCCGTCCACTTCAATCAGACTGTCCTGTTTGAATTCTGAGATCAGACGGATGGCACTTTCTGTAGCTGTACCGATAATATTGGCAATTTCTTCTCTCGTCAATGAGATCTTGATGAACCCTTCAGGATCTACTCCTAACTTCTGCTCCAAAAGCAAAAGAATTTCCGCCAGTCTTTCTCTTACCGTTTTCTGGGCAAGGAAAGTAATGGTATTTGAAGATTCACCTAATTCGTATGAGATTTTCTGAAGCATTACGAAAGACAGCTGTGGATCTACCTCTAACAGATACATAAAGATATCTGCAGGTAAGAAAACACATTCAATATCTGTCATTGCTTCTGCTTTGGCCTGGAAATTTTCCCCGCAAAGCAAAGAACGATAGCCGATGATATCCCCCTCTTTGATAAATCTTAAAATCTGATCTTTCCCGAACGCTCCTGATTTCGAAAGTTTGGCAGCCCCTTTTTCCAGAACAAACACTCCTTTGGGAGTTTCACCATCCTCGAAAATGGTGTCATGTTTCTGAAAACTCAGTCTTTTCTTGCCATTAATGTATTTTTCAAAATCTGCGCTAGAAAGTCTTTCCTTAAATGATTTATCATTAAAAACTTTGGCGAACCTCTCTTCAATTGCTATCTGTTGTTCCTGCGGCATTTTATATGATATTTATCACAAAAATAGAACTTTTTAACGCGATAAACAAAAAAAATTGTTATAATTTTGTCGTTCAATATATTATGGTGGTGAGCGAGAACTGTTTTCATTGTGGTCAAGGTATAGAAAAAGAGAGAATTTTATTTGATGAAAGGACTTTCTGTTGTAACGGATGTAAGTCTGTTTATGAAATTCTAAACACGAATAATTTAAGCAACTTTTATGAGCTTAATAAAGGGGCAGGAATTCGTCCGAACGATGAAAATTCTACCCAATTTGATTACCTGGATACTCCTGAAATTTTTGAAAAGGTCACTGATTTCTCTGAAGGAAGCACCAGTCTTGTTACATTCAAAATCCCTGTAATTCACTGTTCTTCGTGTATCTGGCTATTGGAAAGCCTTCATACTTTACATAAGGACATCAAATATTCTCAGGTCAACTTTACCAGGAAGACCTTGCAGATCTCATTCAATCATAACGATCTGAAATTAAGCGAACTCGCTAAATTTTTAACCAACCTAGGGTATAAACCGGTTATCAGCCTTGAAACTGCTGATAAAAATGAAGATCATCTCGACAAATCTTTATTAGTGAAATTTGCCATTGCTGCCTTTGCTTTTGGTAACGGTATGTTCCTGGCCTTTCCTGAATATATTGGAGGCGAAGATTATTGGATGGAACATTATAAAGGTTTATTCAGAACCTTGATATTCCTTCTGGCGACGCCCGTTGTATTTTACTCAGCTTCTGATTACTATAAATCTGCATGGTATGGTTTAAAAAATAAGATCGTCAACATTGACGTTCCGATTGTTTTAGGAATCTTTGTTCTATACGGAAGAAGTATTTATGAAGTGGTAACAGATTATGGTCCAGGATATTTCGACACCCTTTGTGGACTTTTATTCTTCATGCTTCTCGGGAAAATTTTCCAAAAAAGAACATACAGTGCTCTTTCCTATGACAGAGATTACAAATCTTTCTATCCGATTGCCGTAACGAAAGTTGATTTTGAAGGAAAACAAGATAATATTCTATTGTCTGAAATAAAAGTTGGCGATAGGATTCTAGTTAGAAATCAGGAAATCATCCCTGTTGATGGAATTTTGATCAACGGAGAAGGAAATATTGATAACAGTTTTATCACCGGAGAAAGCGAAAGTATCAGCAAACAACCCGGAGATAAAATTTTTGCGGGAGGAAAACAGGTTGGATCTTCTTTAGAACTTGAGGTGATTAAAAACGTAGATCAAAGTTATTTAACTCAGCTTTGGAATAAAGAAGCATTTAAAAAACATGAAACAGGGCTTGACACGCTAACCAATAACGTCAGCAAATATTTCACATTCATTATTTTAGGTATTGCTTTGGTCGCAGGAACTTATTGGTATTTTATTGATTTGAATACGATGTTCCAAGTTATTTCAGCCATCCTGATTATCGCATGTCCTTGTGCGCTTGCCTTATCTGCACCGTTCACTTTTGGACACATTATGAGGATTTTAGGCCGGAATAAATTTTATGTAAAAGATACTTTAACGATTGAAAAAATCGCGAAACTTGATACGATTGTTTTTGATAAAACAGGAACCATTACCCACAGAAAAAAATCAAATATCAAATACGACGGATCTGAGATCAACGAGTTTGATTCCTTGAATATCAAAACATTATTAAAGAACTCCAATCACCCGCTTTCAAAATCATTATATGAGTTCATTGAAGTAAGCGATGATTATTTCCCTGTAGAGAATTTCATTGAAATTTCAGGAAAAGGATATGAAGCCAGCGTAAGAGGAAATCTTTATAAAATCGGATCCGCAAGGTATAACAACCAGGAGCCTAAAAACCTTGAAACAGCAGTTTATATCAGTAAAAATGGTGAATATCTAGGTAAATTCATCTTTAAAAATGAATACCGCCCGAAACTGAGAGAACTTTTCACAAAACTAACCCACTACAAAATATTTATCCTGAGCGGAGACAATTCCTCAGAAGAAAACCAGCTTAAAGAGCTTATTCCAAACTACAAAGGAATGGCCTTTAACCAGAGCCCGGAAGACAAACTGAATTATATAAAAACCCTTCAGGATCAGCACATGAAAGTGGCAATGCTTGGAGACGGCCTTAATGATGCAGGAGCTTTAAAACAGAGTAATGTAGGGATTGCTATTGCCGACGACACCAACAGTTTTACACCATCCTCTGATGTCATCATGAATGGTGATAAAGTAGTCACCCTGGACAATTATCTGAATGTTTGTAAAGGCTCTATCACCATTGTGAAAATGACATTTATAATCAGCTTTTTGTACAATATTGTTGGTTTAAGTTACGCAGTTACAGGGCATATGCATCCGCTCTTCGCAGCAATCATTATGCCAATCAGTTCGATCACAGTGGTTACCTTTACTACAGTTTCAACTTGGATTTTAGGTCGGAAATATTTCAAAAAGCAGGCTTAAAGGCCCTTATTTAGACTGATTTTAAATTAGCTGAAATCGGCATTTCGTGATGAATGTCATTATTTTTCACTAAATTTGAACCCCGAAAATAGGTTAATTTTGTTGTCCAATGGATATTCTATATTTAATGATCCTCTGCAGTGTTTCTTTAGCTGCGATTTTCTTGGTCGTATTTATAGTGTATGCCCGAAAAGGACAGTTTGAAGATGATGAATCTCCAGCTGTCAGAATCCTTTTTGATGATGAAAGAGTCAAAGAAAATGATGAAAGTGGCGACAAAGATAAAGACGAGAAAGAAATAGGAGAAAATAATAAAAATTGAGAAAAATAGTGAATAGTTGATATGGAAACACAAAAGTTTAGTTATGACAATAGTATTGTCCGTGCGTTCCTTTATGCGACCTTAGTTTTCGGTCTCATTGGATTTACGTTCGGGCTTACGGCGGCATTAATGCTTTTCTACCCGGAATTACCTGAATTCTTTTTCGGGACAGATGACACGACCATCAAAAGTTTGGCATCGGGTAATATTGAGGGGTTAATAAACACTCATGGTGCATTTGGTTTTGGTAGAATCAGAATGTTGCACACCAACACAGTAATCTTTGCATTTGTTTGTAACATTGTTTACACGGGTATTTATTACTCATTACAGAGATTATTAAAAACAAGAATGTACAGTGATACATTGTCATGGTTACATTTCTGGACTTGGCAGTTTATGATCGTTGCTACGTTCGTTACATTCTTTATGGGGATCAATACCTCTAAGGAATATGCAGAACACGAGTGGCCGATCGACATATTGATCGCATTCTCATGGATCATTTTTGGTATCAATATGTTCCTGACTATTTCGAAGAGAAGAGTAAGACACCTTTATGTAGCAATATGGTTCTACATTGGTACCTGGATTGCAGTAGCAATGCTTCACATCTTCAACAACCTAGAAGTACCTTTATCTTTCACAGGCTGGAAATCTTATTCAGCGTATGCAGGGGTAAAAGATGCGATAGTACAGTGGTGGTACGGACACAATGCGGTAGCATTCGTATTGACAACTCCGGTACTTGGTTTAATGTATTACTTCCTTCCGAAGGCTGCAGACAGACCGGTATTCTCTTATAAACTGTCTATTATTCACTTCTGGTCATTAATTTTCGTATATATCTGGGCTGGTCCTCACCACCTTCAGTATACAGCTCTTCCAGCTTGGGCTCAGGCGGTAGGAACGGGGTTCTCTATCATGCTTATTGCACCATCTTGGGGAGGAATGTTAAATGGTCTTCTTACCTTAAGAGGAGCTTGGGATAAAGTAAGAGAAAATCCTATCCTTAAGTTCTTCGTAGTAGCCGTTACTTGTTATGGTATGGCAACGTTTGAAGGACCGCTTTTAGCAACTAAAAACATCAACAAAATTGGTCACTTTACAGACTGGGTTATCGGTCACGTACACTTAGGAGCTCTTGGATGGAATGGTTTCATGGCATTCGGGGTTATCTATTATTTGGTACCCATCATGTGGAGAACAAAACTTTGGTCTGTAAAATTAGCTAACTGGCATTTCTGGTTAGGTACTTTAGGAATTATCTTCTATGCAGTTCCAATGTATATTTCAGGATTTACACAAGGTTTAATGTGGAAGCAATTCAACCCAGACGGAACATTATTATGGAAAAACTGGTTGGATACTGTAACGGCAATTATTCCTTACTTCAAAATGAGATTCGTAGGAGGTTTATTCTATATCTCAGGATCTATCCTAATGATCGTTAACGTAATCGCTACGGTAAGAAAAGGATCATTCCAGAAAGAAGTTCCTGCTGAAGCTCCTGCATTAGCAAACATCAGTAAAAACAGAAAAGAAGGAGAAGGTACTCACCTTTGGCTGGAAAGAACTCCGGTATTATTAGGTATTTTATCTTTCTTCACTATATCTATCGGTAGTTCAATTGAAATCATCCCTACACTATCTCTTAAGAAAAGTGTACCTACGATTTCTGCAGTGAAGCCTTATTCACCCCTTGAACTTGAAGGTAGAGATATTTATATCCGTGAAGGATGTAACGCTTGTCACTCTCAAATGATCAGACCGTTCAGAGATGAGATCACAAGATTCAATGGTAAAAACGGACAATACTCCAAAGCTGGAGAATTTGTATACGACAGACCATTCCTATGGGGATCTAAGAGAACAGGTCCGGATTTACATAGAGAAGGTGGTAAAAACCCAAGTTCTTGGCATTACAAACACATGTATAACCCAAGATCTACTTCCGCAGGTTCTATTATGCCTCGTTACCCTTGGTTAATTGCTACAGACTTAGACAGAACTAAGATGGTAGACAAAATGAAGCTGATGAAGAATGTATTCGATGTACCTTATACTAAGGCTCAAATCGATTCTGCAGACAAATGGGCTAATAACCAGTCAGCAAAAATTGTAAAAGATATCTTCTCTGAAGCAAATGACCTTAAGCAGGCTTATGCAAAGAGACCTCAGGGAGAATTAGAGAAAAAAGAAATTGTAGCTCTTATCTCTTATCTTCAGAGACTAGGTACCGATATCAAAACAACGGAAATCAAAACAGCAAGTAATAACTAAAACATTAAAAGGTTCATATGATTCCTCAGAACTTTAAAGATATATTATCCAATACAGAAAACGCTGGCTTTTACCAGACGTTGGCTCTGATTTTCTTTATGCTGTTCTTCGTTGCTCTAGTAATCTATGTTTTTAGCAGGCCTAAAAAATATTACAAAGAGGAAGAAGAGGCACCACTTGGGGATGATGAGGATGACAATTTTAATTTAAAAAATTAAACTATTTTTATGAAACAAAGAACACCTGTTGTCGTAAACATCTTGATAATAATAGGACTTTTAATAGTTTTTTATTATTTGTTTGTACAAAGCTACGCGTTCCTAGCTTCGCCTTACTTCTGGGGAACAGTTGTGATCGCTGGTATCCTTGCCTATATCCATAGTGCTATTGGAGACCTTATTGAAAACAACAAATTCAAAAAATTATCTCCGGAAGAGAAAGCAGCTTACTTAGCTGAAAAGAAAGTTCCTTTCTTGAGAAGAATGTATGATGCCGCTTTCAAAAAGCAATCTGAAACTGAAGAAAAAGATATCCTTATTGACCACGGTTTCGATGGGATCATGGAGTTGGATAACCAATTACCAAAATGGTGGGTAGGTTTATTCTATTTTGGGACCGCTTTTTGTATTGTATATATCGCAGCATATTCTTTCACAGACTTCGCTCACCCGTTAAGCGAATATGAAAAAGAATATAAAGAGCAGTTGGCTAGTATTGAAGAATACCAAAAAACTCAGCCTCCTGTAACGATTGAAACAGCTAAGTATTCAGCTGATAATATTGCAGAAGGGAAAGAATTATTCAAAACAAACTGTGCATCTTGTCACAAAGAAGATGGTAGTGGAGGTATCGGACCAAACCTTACTGATAACTACTGGATCAACCAGCCTGAGAAAACGTTATTCAAAAACGTATTCCATATGGACTGGAATGGTTCTCCTACTAACCCTGCGATGAGAGCATTCGGTAAAAACGGAGAGGTTTCAGGTGCAGAGATTGAAAAGATTGCAGCATATGTATATCATATTAATCAGGAACAACCACCAATAACTCAAGCCCAGGGAGGAGCTGCTCCTCAAGGAACTGAAGCACATTGGGAAAAAGAATAATTTAAAAAATTAGAAAACATATGAAAAAAACATAATTTGTTATTAGATTAAAATAGTAACGAATTATGTTTTTTCTTTTTTAAAACCTATTACATATGTCAGACATAGAAGAAATAGAAGTACGCGGCGGACAGGGACAGGTTCTGGACCCTGAGACTTATAGAGATTCTATAGGGACAATGGAGCAATCCGGAAAGAGAAGATGGGTATTTCCAAGAAAACCTAAAGGAAAATACACCAACTATAGAAACATTGTAAGCTATCTCTTATTAATTATTTATTTTGCGTTACCGTTCATCAAGATCAATGGTAACCCGTTATTGTTATTCAATGTCATAGACAGGGAATTTTTCATTTTTGGACAGCCTTTCTATCCACAGGACTTTTTTATCCTTACTTTAGGTGCTATCGCCTCTTTAATCTTTATTATTGTTTTTACGATTGCGTTCGGAAGAATTTTCTGCGGGTGGATTTGCCCTCAGACAATTTTTATGGAATCGATTTTCCGTAAAATAGAATATCTGATTGAAGGTGACCGAAACAAGCAGATGAAGCTGGACAGACAGGAGTGGAATACGGAGAAAATCTGGAAGAGAAGTTTGAAATGGACTGTTTATGTCATCATTTCATTGATCATTACCCACTTCATGTTTATGTATATCGTAGGATATGAGCAGGTATTTAAAATCGTTGGTGAAGGGCCATTTGCCCATCCTACCAATTTCATCGTAATGATTCTTCTTGCTGCGGCATTCTACTTCGTATTTGCATGGTTCAGAGAACAGGTTTGTACGCTGGTATGTCCTTACGGAAGACTTCAGGGAGTACTGATTGACAAAGATACCATCAACGTTTTCTATGATTTCAAAAGAGGAGAAAACAGATCAAAATGGAGAAAAGGTGAAGACCGTAAAGCAGCTGGTAAAGGAGATTGTATCGACTGCCATCAGTGTGTAGTGGTATGCCCTACCGGAATTGACATCAGAGATGGACAGCAGTTGGAATGTATCAACTGTACAGCATGTATTGATGCCTGTGATGAAGTAATGGAAAAAGTAGGTCTTCCAAAAGGATTGGTTCGATATGCATCTGAAAACGAAATTGAGCAACAGACTCAGTTCAAGTTTACAGGAAGAATGAAAGGTTTTTCAATATTCCTTTTCCTTCTTGTAGGATTCTTGGGATATCTTCTTTACAGCCGTGGTGAGATGGAAGCAAAATTCATCAAACCGGCAGGAAGCACATTCTTTGTAAGAGATGGTAAAATTACCAATACCTATAATTATACTTTCCTTAATAAAACGAACGATAAAAAAATAGTTACCATCAAAGTAATGGATCCGGCACATGGTGAAATTACGTATAGTGCATCAAGCAAAATTCAGGTAGACAGAGATAAAATTTCAAAAGGGACAATCAATATCAGCTTCCCGGAAGATGAAATGAAACTGTCTAAACAGAATATCACGATTGGTGTTTATGATATGAAGGGTAAATTGATAGATTCATATCAGACTTATTTTGAAGGGCCATTTAAACTGCAATTTTAATTAGAAAAAAATGAAGAACTTTAGTTGGGGACACGGTGTTGTAATTGCATTATTTGCATTCATAGTTTTTATATTATCCATGCTGTTTCTTTTCCCGAACGGGCAGAAGAATTCTGAAATGGTAACCGATAACTATTACGAAGAAGAATTGAAGTATCAGGATGTGATTGACGCCAAGAAAAAGGCTGATGATTTACAGGAAAAACCAGTATACAGTCAGGATACCAAAGGAATTAAAATCACTTTTCCAAAAGAATATAACAACTCAAATACTACGGTAAAATTTGTTTTAAACAGAACCGACGACCAGAATTTAGATATTAAAAAATCTGTACAGCTTGACGCCAGCCAGTCTTTCATAATACCAGCACAGGTATTGAAAGTAGGAAACTACACATTAAGATTAAGTTGGACCAAAGATAAAACAGACTACAGAATGGATTATGATGTGATATGGAAATAGGACTTATTGTATCGGCTATTGCTTTAGGCTTTGCTTCCGGTTTTCACTGTATCGGAATGTGCGGACCTATTGCTTTATCGATGGGATTAACCAAAAAACAGGCTGCCAATTTTTATCTTCAGAACCTTACCTATCAATTCGGAAGAATTTTCACCTATTCATTATTGGGTGCCCTTCTGGGAATTATAGGACAAGGATTTGAAATGGCAGGCTTTCAGCAATACCTGACGATTACCGCGGGAGTTCTGCTGATTATCATGGCTGTATTTTCATTTGGAGGGAAAGATTTTGCTTCAAAAATTCCTTTTTTGTCTAAGTTTCTATACACTGTTAAATTAAACTTAGGCCGGTTGCTTCAGAAAGCAGATTACCGTTCAAGATTTACTACAGGAATTCTGAATGGCTTTTTACCATGTGGAATGGTCTATATGGCTCTTACCGCAAGTCTCGCAGGAGGAGGAATATGGCGGGGAGCCTTATATATGGCTTTATTTGGTCTTGGAACCCTTCCATTCATGTTTGCTATCGTTTTAGCCGGAAATCTCATGAATCAGGCCTTCAGGGTAAAGGTTTTGAAAGCAGTTCCGGTAATCATGATTATTTTAGGAGGGTTATTCATTCTTAGAGGTCTTGAACTGGGAATTCCTTATGTTTCTCCGAAGGCTGAAGCCATGACCATCATCAAAGATCCAAGCGGGGCTGTTAACTGCCATTAATTTGTATTTAAACAAACCATGAAGAAAACCATTGTCTTATTCCTGACAAGCCTTTTTATACTGCAGTCCTGTACTGTCAATTCTGAAATTGTTTATCACAAAGATGCCGCTTCTACTTCCGTAACAGATATTGATACAAGAGAGTTTATGGCGGAAATGATGGCCATGACACCAGACTCGTTAAAGCAGAAGGAATTTGGAGAAATGGACAGGCTTCCGACTACCTGGACAAGTATGTACGATCTTGCCAAGCAGGAAGGAAAATTAAAAACTGAAAATCAGGATTCCATCAAGATCATGAAAAAGATCTTCATGAAATCAACGAAAGAAGATAATAAGCTGGCAGGTTTTTCTTTTAAGATGGAACATTTTGCTCAGGAAGATTATCAGGCATTGAAAAGCTTTACAAAAACTGAAAAATTACCCCTAGATCAGAATATTTACAATAATTGGGATGGAAAAACATTAACCATCAATACCGAAAATTTTAACCTTAAAAGTATTGAAGAAGCCATCCGAACTAAAAGCTCAAAGGAAGAGACTGAGAAGATCGGAGGTATGATGATTATGTTTTTCAAAAAGATCGGGACCACAATAAGGTTTGAAAACCCAATACAATCAATTTCAGGAAAACATGACTGGCTGAAACAGATTGATGATCATTCGGTAAGAATAGAATATGATCTCAAAGCCATTTATGATAAAGATCCAAAACTTAAAAACGCTGATAAAAAGATTATTATCGTTACAAAATAAAGCAAAACCCACCGAAATTCGGTGGGTTTTTATTGTATGCTAAACTTTCTAAGCTTAGTTGATTACATCAAATCTTGCATATTCTGCAACCTTCTTAGGGAGCTTAATTCCGTCCGCTGTCTGGTTATTCTCAAGCAATGCTGCCATAATTCTTGGTAAAGCCATTGCTGATCCGTTCAGGGTGTGAACCAACTGAGATTTCCCATCTGCTTTGTAACGGCACTTTAATCTGTTTGCCTGGAACGTTTCAAAGTTAGACACAGAGCTTACTTCCAGCCACATCTCCTGAGCCGCACTCCAAACTTCGAAGTCATACGTCATGGCAGCAGCAAAACCTGTATCACCACCGCAAAGTCTTAATACTCTGAACGGAAGTTCAAGATCTGTAAGGATCTCTTTGATATGTTCTACCATTTCTTCCAAAACAGCATAAGAATTTTCTGGTTTTTCAATTCTTACAATCTCTACTTTTTCAAACTGGTGAAGACGGTTCAGTCCTCTTACGTGAGCTCCGTAGCTTCCCGCTTCTCTTCTGTAGCACTGAGAGAATGCTGTATTTTTGATCGGAAGATCTTTCTCATCAAGCAATACATCACGGTAAAGGTTCGTTACTGGAACTTCTGCCGTAGGAATCAGGTATAACTTATCTTCATTGATATAATACATCTGTCCTTCTTTATCTGGCAGCTGTCCGGTTCCGAAACCTGATGCTTCATTCACAACGTGAGGAGGATTCACTTCTGTATATCCTTTTTCTACGTTTTTATCTAAGAAATACTGAACCAAAGCTCTCTGCAATCTTGCTCCTTTTCCTAAATATACAGGAAAACCTGCTCCGGCAATTTTCACCCCTAATTCAAAATCGATCAGGTTGTATTTTTTGGCCAGTTCCCAGTGAGGAATAGCTCCTTCACCAAGACCCTCTACAGGATGAGACTGAAAAATATTTTCATTATCATCAGCAGAAACACCACTTTTCACCAATTCATTTGGAATGTTTGGAAGCTGGTACAGAATATTCAGTAAGTCATTTTCTTTAACTTCTAACTGGGATTTCAATTCTGAGCTCGACTCTTTGTATTGTGCTGTTTTAGATTTTGCAGACTCCGCTTCTTCTTTTTTCCCTTCTTTCATCAAAAGTCCAATTTCTTTCGAAATTTTATTGATTTCGGAAAGCTGGGAATCTAGTTCGAACTGGATTCTTTTTCTTTCGTCGTCGGCAGCGATAGCCTCGTCTACCAACTCAAGATTTTTGAATTGTCTTTTCTTAAGACCTTCTAAAACGCGTTCTTTATTGTCGCGCAAAAAATTGACTTGTAACATTTTATTTAGATGTTAAATATTAGATGTTTAGCTTATAATAAGCTAACAATTGTGCAAATTTAAAAATTATTTTGTGATAGTAACGGTATTTATCGAAGTTGGTGCATCAGCATTTTTTGAAAATACTTCTTTTCCTTCATACAATACCTTTGAAACCTGGAATGCTGTAGGGGTATTACGATACTGAACTTCCAGCAATCCTATCACATTATCACTTACATTAGTACTTTTTGTAAACGTAATCTGCATTCTGGAATAGTAAGAAGTTCCTGTCCCCGGATTGTCTGGACTGATAGAATCTAATCTTCTTCTCTTTGCCCCTGCAAGATATTCCATATAGAATAATGACTCGGGTGACGTTCTTAACGAAATACTTACCGGAGCAATATCTTTTGTTCCAAAAACATCGTTCACGGAAAACCCGGTGTAAGATCCTGGAAGTTTATTGTTCAGAAGATCCTGGCCGGCACTGTTTTTCATATAGATATTAAGTACCTGATCCACTCTCTGCAAAGAATCATCATCACTTTTACAACTTACCAGTGCAAAAAACGCAACAAATATGCCCCAAAAATATTTCATCATAATTACAAAGGTAAAATATTAATCTTTAGGCTGCTTCTTTATTTTTCAAAATATTTCTGATACCACAACTCAAAAGTGACGAGCTGCCAGATTTTCACCCAATCATATTCGTGTTCCTGATGATTCCACCATTCATCAATCATGGCTGCGTTGAAAAAGGTTCTCTTCTTTAAGCTTTCAAGGGTTTCAACAATAAAGTCCCTTACTTTTTTCTCGTTTTTAATGAAATAATTGACCGGAAATGAAAATCCTTTTTTGGGCATATTCAAAACTGAGTCGGGAAGATATTTTTCTGCCGTTTTACGCAGCAATGGTTTATTCTGTATTCCATTAAACCTGATATGTTCAGGTAAGGCTGCCACATAATCGATCAGATTATTGCTTAAATACGGATAACGAAACTCTACACTGTATTTCATCGCACTCAGGTCATCCCGGAAGACGTGATGGGAAGACAGGGAATATTTCATATCATATTCAAAATATCCTGAATACCCTTTTATTTCCAGACCATGGTAACGGGATAAATCAGTATTAATAGTATTGTAAATGGCAGGTGTTATAAGGTTTTTAACTTCAAGAGGCATCATACTGATCTGGCTCTGACGGAAAAAATCAAATAGATAATCCTGACTGAAATAATTTTTAACCCGTTGTGAAAATTTATCTTTCGTAAAAATAAAAGGTTTTATAAAATTAAAATTCTTCATCAGCAGCCATCTTTTAAGTTTCAAAGTATGAGAATAGCCTGCAAAAAGTTCATCAGCGCCATTTCCGCTTAATACCACTTTAAAATCTTTATCGTGTGCATATTTTGCGGCATTGATCAACACTTCAAAACTGCTGTACGGTTCTTCAAAATGCTGGATATTTTCTTTAAGCTGTTCCAGTGCTTCTTCATCACTTACCTCTTTTACCTCATGCGAAACTCCAAAATGTTCAGCAGCCAAAGATGCATTTTTCACTTCTTCTTCAGAAAACGGATAAGAGATCGTGTATGTTTTGACATTGGCATTAAAAGGTTTTGATTTTGAAGCAATTAAGGTAGAATCTATTCCACCACTCATCATCACTGCTACAGGAACATCTGCATACAATTGTTCTGATATACTTTCAGAAAGCAGTTCATCTACTTTTCTTACAGCTTCCTCTTCAGAAATATTTTCAGAAGATGGTGAAGGCAGTTTCCAGAATTTCTCTTTGGTGATTTTCTGATCTTTTAAATCAATGGTCATAAAAGAAGCAGGTTCAAGGGACAAAATATCCTGAAAGCAGGTTTGTGGAGCCAGCGTGGTTTGAAAAAGAAAATTGGTATAGACTCCATTCCAATTGATTTCAGGCTTTACAAATTCATTTTTTAATAAGGCTTTTATTTCTGATGCCCAAACCAATCCTTTTTCACTTTGATGGTAAAATAGGGGCTTCATCCCTACTCTGTCTCTTGCCAGCAAAAGTTTGTGACTGATCAGATCAACAATACAGAGGGAAAACATGCCATCTAGCTTTGCAAAAGTTGAATTTCCCCATTCCTGATAAGCTTTTAAAATGACTTCGGTATCGGAATGACTTCGAAAAGAATGTCCTGCAGCCTCAAGTTCTTTTCTTAATTTTTTAAAATTATAAATCTCTCCGTTGAAAGTAACAATGATCTTTTCATCTTCCGAGAGCATGGGCTGATGGCCTTTTTCAGACAGATCAATAATGGATAACCTGCGGAAACCTAAGGCAATTTCTGAATTTCTGTCCTGTAAAAGTGGAAATTGTTCTTTAATTTTTAGGGTAGAATCATTTCCTGAAAAAGAAGTTGCCTGGTCATGATCATAAAGCCAAAATCCTTCATCATCCGGTCCGCGATGTCTGATCGCCTGATTCATTTCCAGAATATTTTTTGAGGAAATACTTTTATGAAATGAATAATAACCGCTGATTCCGCACATAGTAAAGTCTTAATAGATTTGTAAAAATAGGGAAATGACTTTATTTTCTGTACCAAAAGAGAGTAATTATTTCTTCAGAAATTTTTCTTTTAAAAGCTGTATTTCTTCTTTTGAAACCAGATAATCTTTTAAACTGAATGTTGTAGCGCCATAAAACTTTCGGAACAGCAGGAAAGCGGAAACCAAATAAGAGGATGTAGTGGCAATACAAGCGCCTAAAATTCCCCATCTGGGTATCGCAATGAAAGAAAATACAACGGTAACGATCAGACCAACTATTGATTTTACATTCAGAATTTTCAACTCTCTCATTCCCGAGAAGTAATGTCCTACCATATCACTTACGGCAATGGCAAAGATTCCGGGAGATAAAAGGAGCATGATTTCTTTGGTATTTCTGAATTCTTTTCCAAAAATCATCTCATAAACCTGTGAAGGTATGATTATGATTCCCAGTACAAAACCTATCATTAAAATAAACGTCAGCTTCAGGGATTCTTTGGTTTTCACGACAGATTCTTCTCTGCTTTTGCTGTTCACCACATCTGAGTATAAAACAACAGCAATACTTCGCGTGATCGTCCAAATAGCTTCTGAAAATGTAACCCCAATTGAAAAGATTCCTACACTGGCAATGCCTTCAAAATATTCTAAAAAATAAAATGAGAGCCTGTAATTCAGAAATTGAACAAAAGCACTCAGCTGGGTTTTCCAACCATATTCAAACATGTTTTTGGCAACATCTTTAGAGAATGAAATTTCTGAAATCTTACATTTTTTAATGATCTGCAGGAAGCTGGTCAATGATAAAAGTGCCAGACATCCGATCTGTGCAAGAAAATATACGGAAACATCTTTCTTTCCGAACACATATACCAATGTTCCGATAAAAATAATATGGACAAGTTGTTGTAAAACAGTATACACATTAAACTGCCTAATATCCTGTTTTCCAATAAACAAGCTAATATTAGTAGACAAAAGGGATGAAAAAACTGAGATCCCGATAAGATAAAAAACATATTCACTCTGAATGGAGGCCACACTGAATAAAAACGGCACAAAAAGTCCAATCAGGATAGACCATAGATAGGCATACAATAAAACTTTTTCTATTTTAAACCTTGAAGCAAAATAAGAAGCGCTGCTTCCTGAAAAAATACTACTGAAAAAGCTTACTGCTGCAGCATTGGCAACCACAATAGAAATGGTTCCTTTCCCCTCACTTCCCCACATATTCGTAGAATAGATCACCAGACCAAAACTGAGGATCAGTATAAGAAAACGTGAGACAAAAGTTTTAATAATAGTAAACTGCATGGTGATGTGATTATTTATCAATAGAACTTTTCACAAAATCAACAAAGGAGTTTCTGATCACTTCCCAATTATATTTTTCGTTAAATTCTTTTCGCGCATTGACAGCATGTGAATAATACAATTCCGGATTCCTGATATAATGAATGATAATTTCTGAAATAGATTCAGCATTCTGCGGATCTACCAGAGTACCAAAGGAAAGATTTCCCATATGCTTCCGGATTCCTTTCAAGTTTGAATAGATCACTGGTTTTCCTGCCCCCATAAAGTAAAAAAGCTTGATTGGCAGTGAATGATTGTTCTCAAAATTGATCTCCCGAAGGTCAAAACATACATCTGCTTCTGCCAATGCTTCTGTAAATTTTTCAAAAGTAGTGGGCTTTCTGATCTCAATATGTTCAAAAGAATACTTTTTCAATAGTGTTGAAAAGTAGAGTTCATCACTTTCCTGTACCGTCGATCCTATAATAAGAATCTTTATACAAAGTTCCTGATATTTCTGACGAACTTTATCTGCTGCTTTAAAGAAATTATCAATTCCCTTATCCTTAGAAATCTGACCTGTGTAACAGAGTGTAATGGTTTCAGGATCGAGCCTTTTTACACTTTCCCTGATGTAAACAGTATCAGGATAATAAGGTAGAATTATTTGCCTTTTAAATCCAAAAAGATAGGCTAAGGGGAATTTTTTGGTGGTTTCTCCAAAAATAAAATGCGTACTTAAAAGTCCTGCATACAACTGAATAAGGGAAAACTTAACAGTCTGGAAAATTTTAGCCGGATATCGGTATCCATCAAGCATAGACATGGAGGGATACCACTCTGTAACATCATAGATACAGCTTACTTTATGTTTTTTTACAAACTTCTTTGCGGCTATTACTGCTAAAGGTTCGGAACAAATGATGCATTCTGGCTGAAAGGCATCACAGACTTTTCGCAAGGTTTCTATCTTCTTTTCTATACTTTCTTCCAGAACTGCATACGACTCTATTTCAATACCATCAATATGGCCTTTGTACTCTGCATATAAGCTGCATATTTTTACTTCATACCCTTTATCTCTAAGAGCTTTCGCCTGATGATAGAAGATGCGATCATCATTATAGTTGTGGGAGGTCGTTAAAAAAAGTACTTTAGGCATCCGTTTTACTCGAGTCTATGCAAAGATACATTATAAAACAAAAAAGTGGGAAACAGGTTCCCACTTTATATTTGATCAGCTGTATCAGCTTAACATCGTTTATTTTATAGAAGCCGCCCAGCTCTTCTCCAATGGAAGAAGGAAGTGGCTCAAAAAGTCCAGATACGTATTTTTGGAGAAATCAAAAACCTGGATATCGTTTGAAAGGTCACCATTTCTCAACTTCGTTTTAAAATCGATCAGTTTTAAAGTTTTCACTTCTCCATTTTCAACAAAGCTTGCCTTCATTCTGTCAAAAAGACCCAATTGATATTCTTCATCAATTTCTCTCATGATCTTTCCTAATGCATCAATGCTGCATCCTGAAGCCATTTCTTTTTCTTCATCTACACAAACCACTATAAACTGATTCTTTTCAATTTTAAATGAAGAAGAAAGCGGTTTTCCATGGGCAGCCCAAGTCGCAAGGAAATCAAATAGTTTTTCAGTAATAGTCTTTGCTTCTTTCGTTTCAAAAGGTCTTGAAGCCGGGTATATAATAACTCTGTAGTCGTTGGTTTCTACAATGCTAGATTCTTCGATTTTCATAATGTAACAATTTATTTTTCAAGGCACTGTGCAATCACTCTTCAATTCGGTTCATAGAACAGAATATTACTGTAACAGTGATTTCATATCCTTACCATCTAAAAGACAAAATTACGCAATTTTCTCGAGTTTAAGATCATTGTATTTTTTGCTCAGTACATAAAGCATCATAATGAAAAGTGGAAAAATAAACGGGAAGAAAAACCGCAGTGCCGCCGATTGTGGAAAGAAAAAGAATTTGATATAAACATTCACCAGAAAAAGAACTGAGATCATCCTTACCCACATATCTTTTGATTTCCAGAAAATAACGCCAATCATAATCGCTACGGATAAAGTCACTTTTTTAAAGTAAATAATTTTGATATAAATGATGCTTAAATACTCCATTAAACTGACATCGATAGGATGGGTAGAGATAATAGGTCTTCTGTCTATAAACGTGTCATAGAAGACGTCTTTCCAACCGGGATAATGGTAAAATTTAATAATTACCAGGTACATCACTAAAAGTACTGTTCCTTGTACAATAAGAGAAACATCAATTTTCTTGTCTCTGATGTAGTAAAAGAAGAAGACAGCGATAATATAAGTCAGAGTAAAAGTAATGTAATCCGGACGTATAAAAGTGATTCCAAAAAGAAGCAGAAACATGATCCATTTGCTCCAATTCTTAATCAAAGCAATAATAAAGATCAGCATAAACTGAAAAATAAACATATCCGGTGTAGAAACCCTGGACATATACGTCATTGGCGGCAGAAGCATTGCAGCTACCGTTAATAATACAGCAAGCCAGTATTTCTTCGGAAACAGAAGCTTTAGAATATAAAAGAATAATAACCCTGAAACAAAGTAAGAAATAAGACTGGTAAACAGAACGGCCATTGGGGAGGAAAGCCCAAGCTTATAAAAAAGAGTTATCACAAGAATATACCCTATTTTAATTTGAAAATAGGGTAATTGTTCTGTAAAAGATTGTGTATTTTTCACGAAATACTGCCTGGGAATGTCCCACTGCTTTATTCCGATTACGTCTGCATAATGCTCTGCAGGAGCCTCTTTTTTTATTTCTTGATACGTAATGATTCGAACTTTATCCGGTGAGTCCGGAAATTCAGAAGTATACATACATCCCAGATAGCCTGGCATATCCCAGTCATATACTCTGTTTTGGTAGTTCCAGAATGTAAGAAGAGTAAGTATCGAAATTACAAACAAAAAGGAGAGTCTCCATTTTACTTTCATAAACCTGTATAAGATTACAACTATAAATCTTCTGCTTCAGCAAGAAGTTCAACGATATCTTTTACGGCAACTTCAGTATTTTTGTTAAAGTGTTTCACCCCATCCGTCATCATCGTGTTGCAGAAAGGGCATCCGGTAGCAATTACTTTAGGTTCAAAAGATAAAGCTTCTTCTGTTCTTTCAATATTAATGTCTTTGTTTCCTTTTTCAGGTTCTTTAAACATCTGTGCACCCCCTGCTCCACAGCAAAGTCCGTTAGTCTTGCAACGCTTCATTTCTACAAGCTCTGCATCCAGCTTTTCAAGCAATAGTCTCGGAGCTTCATATTCATCATTGGCACGTCCTAAATAGCATGGATCATGGAATGTAATTTTCTTCCCTTTGAAGGCTCCTCCTTCTATTTTCAGTCTTCCTTCTTCCATTAAGGTTTTCAGGAACTGGGTATGATGCACTACGTCAAAGTGTCCTCCTAAGCTTGGATATTCATTTTTCAGGGTATTGAAGCAGTGTGGACAAGCCGTTACGATTTTCTTTACTTCATAGGCGTTCAGCACTTCAATATTGGTAAGGGCCATCATCTGGAAAACGAATTCATTTCCTGCTCTTTTAGCCGGATCTCCGGTACAGCTTTCTTCCTGCCCCAGTACAGCAAATTCAACCCCTATTTTGTTTAATATCTTGCAAAATGCTTTTGTAATTTTCTTAGCACGGTCATCAAAACTTCCCGCACATCCAACCCAAAATAAAACTTCCGGGGCTTTTCCTTCGGCAGCATATTCTGCCATTGTTTTTATATTGAAATCCATTTCTTTTTCAATTTGAAAATGTGAGAATTTGGAAATTTGAAAGTGATGTAGACTTTAATCAATTTCAAACTTACAAATTGATTAATTATCTAGTTTTCCGCTGCCCAATTCAGACGGTCAGCCTGATTATACTGCCAAGGAGCAGCATTGTTTTCCACATTGGTCATCATCAGATTCAGTTCCTGTGGCGCAGCAGACTGTTCCATCACCAGGAATCTTCTCATCTCAAAAATAATGGAAAGCGGATCAAGCAATACCGGACAAGCCTCTGTACATGCATTACATGTTGTACATGCCCAAAGTTCTTCTTTTGTAATATAATCGTTGAGCAGTTTTTTACCGTCATCAACAAATTTTCCGTTTTTATCAATATTTCTTCCTACTTCTTCCAATCGGTCTCTGGTTTTCATCAGAATCAATCTTGGAGAAAGTTTTTTCCCGGTAATATTAGCCGGACAAACGGAAGTACAACGTCCGCATTCTGTACATGAGTATGCATTAAGAAGCTGTACCTGGTTCAGATCAAAAATATCTTCTGCCCCAAATTTAGAAGGAGTATCTGCTTCAGCACCTTCAGCCGGAGCTGCGTAGGGATCAGCATTGGGATCCATCATTAATTTGATCTCTTTGGTTACAGAGTCAAGATTGTTGAATTTCCCTTTTTTATTAAGATTGGCATACCATGTACTTGGAAACGCAAGGATAATATGCAAATGTTTTGAGTAATAAAGATAGTTCATGAAGAAAAGAATCCCTACAAAGTGGAACCACCAAGCAGCTTTCTCTGTAAACATCAAAAATCCGCTATCAAAACTGAAGATTTCCAAAAACGGAACTAATGTCATTTCACTGATCGGGAAGCTTCCATGTTCTGGAAAAATGCCTCTCGTCTGTAAAATAAAATCTGAAGCATTCATTTTAAAGAATGCCATCATCAGGGCAAACTCGATGATTAAGATCCAGTTTGCATCATTCTTCGGCCACCCAAAAAGCTCTTTCATTGTCAATCTCTTAACGCCGTAAAAATTTCTACGGATAAAGAAGATAACAACTCCAATGACCACCAAAAGTGCTAAAACTTCTAATGTTGCGGTGAAGAAATTATAAAATGTATGTCCGAAAATGCTTGATAGAAAACGATGTGTCCCAAATATTCCATCAACAATGATTTCTATTAATTCGATATTAATAATCACAAAACCTACATATACAAAAAGGTGTAGAACTCCGGCAACAGGACGTGCCGTCATTTTACTCTGTCCCATCGCTACACGAGCCATGGTTCCCCAGCGTTCTCCTTTTCTGTCGTTTCTATTGATTTCGTGACCTAACCTGATATTTCTGTAGATTTTCAGCAGGCTTTTAGCAAACAGCCCAAATCCTGCCACTAATAAAATCAGGAAAATAATGTTATCAATGTACTGCATAAGGTGGCGTATTAGTCTTTGTTATTTTTACCGAAAACCGAGAAGTTGATATATCTCTTCGGGTTCGCTTTCATATCTTCGATTAATGAATTCAAGTTAGTAGAAGCCGAATTCAGGTTGTTATAAAGCTGATCATCTTTCATCAGTTTACCTAAACTTCCTTCTCCTTTATCAATACCGCCAATCACCTGATTCAATTTTCCTACTGTAGCATCTAAGTTGGCAATTGTTGAATTCAACTGCTTAGTATCGATGCTCTGAGCCAGGTTTCCATATTTATCCAAAGTCACTTTTCCACTTTGCATGGTAAGACTTGCATCATCCAATACTTTCTGAAGTTTAGGGTCATTGTGCCCTACAAGATTATTTACATTCCCAGCGGTCGTCTGTAATGCACTTACGGTTTTATTAAGATTGGATAATAAAGCTTTTATTTCAGCTCTGTTTTGAGCATCAACAAGCATATTGGCATTGGTCATCAAAGAGTCTACTCTGTGTAGCACTACCTGCAGCTGATCTTTTACCGGACCTACCTGCGAAGAAAGACTTCCGAGTGTTCCCAATTTAAAAGCACCTTTCAGAGTGTCTCCGTCCTTAGCCGTCTGACCTCCATATGCAAGGTTTACTCTCATCTCTTTACCAGACATTAATCCTGGTTCAAAGATTTCCAATGATGAATTTTTCGAAAACTCGAATTTGTTATCTATTGTAATTTTTACAACAAAATTGATTTTACCGTCTTTCGCGGTCAGAGGAACAATCTTATCTACCTGCCCTACTTTCAAACCGTTGATAGAAACTGCTGAAGACTGCGCAAGGCCTTCTACATTATCATATTTTGCGTAAAATATATTGTCAGTAGTAAAAAGGCTCTTCCCTTTCATAAACTGAAACAACACCACAAAACCTACAATAGCTAGAAGTGTAATCACACCTGCTTTTATTTCTTTACTGAACTTCACTTGCTAATTTTTTCTAATAAGCAAATATAGTACATTTTAAATAAATCTTTTCCTTTATTGTTCTGCGATAAATACAAAAAAAGCGACAAAAAATTTGTCGCTTTTTATATCATTGAAATGAATTTCTTATTGTTGCTGATTTCCCAGCTTGTTCCAGATCTCAATTCTGTAATCCTCGATATCTGCATTGTCCTGAAGACTCTTCATCCAAGCTTGTCCGAACATTCCGGAATTTCTTTGAGTAAGAGACTCTGTAAACTGCTTAAGATCTCCAGGTTGTTTGTTTACTGTTTCTGATTTTTTGATCAAAACATAAACTCCTGTTCCACCTTCAACCGGATTGGATAGTTTACCTTTTGCAACACCGAATGCTGCACCAGCAACTTTAGGTTCCATAGTACCAGCTATTGAAGGGTTCAATAGGTTTACTTGAGCAGACTGTTTTGGAGCTGCGAATAATTTAGCAATCTGATCTAAGCTTGAAGCTTTCGCTGCTGCAATTTTATCAGAAATTTGTTTTGCTGCCAATTTATTTTTAACAAGAACTTCAATCTGATCTCTCACAGATTCCGGATCAGCAAGACCTGCATCTTGTTTTCCGTTTAGATAAACTACAATTTTATCACCTGTTCCTTCTACTGTAAATAATTCAGTATCTCCTTTAGTTCTTTTCTTATCGAAAGCCCAAGTAAGGATCTCCGGATCTTTTTCAGTACCTAAGCCCTGAAGCTGAGCTTCAAATCTTTTTGCTGCTTTTGGATTGGTGAACTGGTAGTTTCCTTTCTTAGCAATATTCACGAAATCGTTGAAAGATTTTCCTTGAACCTGCTGAATGAATTTTCTTGATTTTTTATCTGTTTCAGCCTCAGTAGCATCTGAAGGTTTAACTGCTTTCACAAGGTTAGCAACTTTATACCCCATTGATCCTGATTTTTTATCTTCAATATTGATGATATGGTAACCGAACTGTGTTTCTACTACTCCTGTAGCTCCTTTTGGATTGTTTGCAAGGTAAGTAAGGAACTCAGGAACGAAAGGCGTTTCCGGAGTTGTCCATCCTAAGCTACCTCCCTGAGCTGCAGAATTCGGATCGCTAGAAACCTTAAGGAATTCTGTAAATCTAGCAGGAGTTGCTTTTACAATAGCACCGATAGAGTCTGCCAATTTCTTAGCCTGCTCCTTGGTTCTTGTTACTCCTTCACCTGCCGGGCTTCCTTTGAAAGCAATAAGGATATGTCTTGATAATGTAGAATCTGAAGCTCTTTTACCTACAAGCTTAGAAACAACATATACATCCTGCTCTTTATAAGGGCCAAAAGTCTGACCTACTGCTGCTGCAGTGATTTGATCTTTTATAGTGGGTGGCAATTGTGTAGGATTCACATATTGAGGGTTGAATGGCGCATCAGAATTTGCCGTTACAAACATGGAATCATTTTTCGTATTCTGGAAGTTTTCAGCACCTCCACTTGCATCTGTACCTCCTGAATAAAGTTTTGTAATCTCTTTCAAGGCTGCTGCATCATCTGCCGCACTAGGTTTAGATGGGAAGTATACGATACCGATATTTCTGCTCGGCTCAGCTTTGAACATTACAGGGTGCTGCTTGATGTAGTTCGCAAGATCTTGTGTTGTAACATTGATCTTTGTTTTCTGAAGATAAGCTGCATAGTCTACTTTCACAAAGTCGATATCTGCAAGCTGATCTCTCTGCTTCATCAATTCTTCAGCTTCTTTTTTACCTGTAGTAACACCTGCTGAAATATTCATAAACACCTGTCTTGCCATTAGTCTATACTCAACCGTCTTTTTAGTTTTCAACCATTGAGCATATCCCTGAGGATTGGTGTTTTTTAATGTTTCAATTTCTTTTTTAAGCTCTTGAGTTTTAAAATTACCTTTCTCATCAAAGAACTGTTGATTCTGAGCAAACATCTGATCGTACTGGATTTGATTCCAGAAATAATCATCAGTCATTTCAAAGCCCAATTTCTCAAACTGTTGTTTGATAAGTTTAGATTGTACAAGTAACTGCCAAGCCTGTTCTTCAAGACCGTTTTTCGGACGACCTTGTTGTTCGGCCTGCTGCTGCAGCACGAAAAGTTGATCATTGAACTCTTCGCGGGTGACTTTCTCACCGTTTACTTTTCCTAAAACGTCAGGATTCTTACCAAAAACCTTGTCGATACTATCCGGGTTTACCAAGAACGCCAAAAGCGCTAAGGCTATTACACCCATTAAAAGCCAAGGCTTACTCCTAATCTGTCCTAAAATTGCCATTTTATAAATTATAGTTTTTTATCAGTTTGCGAAAATACACATTTTTAAGAAATTACAGAAATCGAAGTGCTTAATTTTGACTTTTAATATAAAGATTAACTAAAAAAGGAAATTTTGACCGCATTTTTAAGTAAAAAACAAATGGCATAAGTATTGTGCATTTCTAGAATATTATAATATGCCACACGTTTTCAGCGCATCTTATAAAAAATCCCAATAACGATAAAAAACGAAAATGACAATTTGTCATTCGATTGACTATGACAGAATTTGAAGATATTAGTTTAGAAGAAATGATCGGCGACGGTTTTGATATTGTCACTGAAGAAATCAATCTTTCCGACTTCGCAGAGACTGATAAAAATTCCGAACAGAAAATATTCCCTATACTTCCCGTAAGAAATATGGTCATGTTCCCCAATGTGGTAATTCCTATTACTGCAGGGAGAAAGACTTCAATACAACTTCTTGAGGAAGCACAGAAGAACGGAGATTTCATTGGAATTGTAAGCCAGAAAAATTCGGATCTGGAACAACCTTCCGAAAAAGATATTTATACAACCGGTACATTGGCCAAGATCATTAAGATCATCAAGCTCCCGGAAGGCAATATTACTGCTATTACAAAAGGTTTTCACCGATTTAAGATTAAAAAGATCATTGAAAACCAACCTTATTTCAGAGCGGAAATATCAAAATTAAAAGATACCCAGCCTAAAGATCAGGAAGAATATGAGGCATTGCTGGAAAACATCAAAGATCTTGCTTTAAAGATCATTGAACTGGATCCTAATATTCCTAATGCAGCAAATTTCGCGATCAAAAACATCAACAATAATGATGATCTTCTGAATTTCATCTGTACCAACGCCAATTTTTCTTCGATTGCCAAGCAAAAGCTCCTTGAAGAGAAAAGCCTGATGATAAGAGCTAAGCAATGCTATGAAATGATGCATGAGGATTTCAGAAAACTGGAATTGAGAAATCAGATTCACCAGAAGACCTCAAAAGATCTTGACAAGCAGCAAAGAGAATATTTTCTGAATCAACAGATCAGAACCATCCAGGAAGAACTGGGCGGAGGACCTGAAAGTGATGTTGAAGATCTAATTGCTAAGGCTAAAACTAAGAAATGGAGCAAGGAAGTAGAGGAGCATTTCCAAAAGGAAATCAACAGGCTTCAACGTCAGAATCCTAATTCTCCGGACTATAATGTACAGAGAAACTATCTGGATTTCTTTACAGATCTTCCATGGGAAACCTATACAAAAGATATTTTTGATATCGCAAAGGCTGAAAAAGTACTAGACAAGGCACACTTCGGACTGGAAGATATCAAGAAAAGAATTCTGGAGCACATGGCTGTTTTAAAATTAAAAAACAACATGAAATCTCCTATCTTATTATTGGTAGGGCCTCCGGGAGTGGGTAAAACATCTTTAGGAAAATCTATTGCAGATGCTTTAGGAAGAAAATATGTAAGATTATCTCTAGGTGGTCTTCATGACGAGAGCGAAATCCGCGGACATAGAAAAACATATATTGGTGCTATGGCGGGAAGGATTTTACAATCTATCAAAAAATCCGGTACTTCAAACCCGGTAATTGTTCTTGATGAGATTGATAAAATCGCACAAGGCATCCATGGTGATCCAAGCTCAGCACTTCTAGAAGTTCTTGATCCTGAACAAAATAAGTCTTTTTATGACAATTTCCTTGAGATGGGATATGATTTGTCAAAAGTAATGTTCATTGCTACGGCCAATTCTCTTTCAACCATACAGACTCCTCTTTTGGACAGAACGGAAATCATTCAGATTGCCGGCTATACTTTGGAAGAAAAGACTGAAATTGCGAAAAGACATTTAATCAAGAAACAACAGGAAGAAAATGGCTTAGATGCTAAATCATTCAAACTTGGAAATGCAGAGCTTAAGCATATTATAGAGGCCCATACTTCTGAAAGCGGTGTAAGAACTCTGGAGAAAAGAATTGCTGCCGTTGCAAGATGGGTAGCCCTTCAGACTGCTCTGGTAAAAGATTATGATCCAAAAATTTCAGTGGAAAAAGTAGATGAGATCCTTGGTGTACCAAGACCAAAAAGCTTATCTGAAATCACCGGAGTTCCGGGTGTTGTAACAGGTCTTGCATGGACAAGTGTTGGTGGAGATATCCTTTATATTGAAAGTATTCTAAGCAACGGAAAAGGTTCTTTGACCATGACCGGAAACCTTGGAACAGTCATGAAGGAATCTGCTACGATTGCCCTGGAATATATTAAAGCCAAACATGACGAACTGGGAATCTCTCAGGAAGAACTGGATAAGAAAAACATCCACGTCCATGTTCCTGAAGGAGCAACTCCTAAAGATGGACCTTCTGCGGGTATTGCAATGCTAACTTCAATGGTTTCTTCTTTTAAAAATAAAAAGATAAAACCTCACCTTGCCATGACAGGAGAAATTACGCTAAGAGGAAAAGTACTTCCTGTAGGGGGAATCAAAGAAAAACTTCTTGCTGCGACAAGAGCAGGAGTAAAAGATGTTATTCTTTGTGAAGCCAACAGAAAAGACGTGGAAGAGATCAAAAAAGATTATTTGAAAAATCTAAACATCCATTACGTCAACAGAATGGAGGAAGTAATTGACATTGCTATTGAAGCATAAAATAACATATTAACTTCTCAATAAGGAAACACGCTCTGAATATCAGAGCGTGTTTCTGTTTTATAAATAAAAAACAGAATTTTATTTATTCGGTGGAATAAAATTTGCTTCATTACAAGAAAAACCCTGAAGGATTGAATAAAAATTTTTCAATTCAGTGGGGTTTTCTTATTTTTATTCCACACTACAGATTTTATAGATTATGAATTTTCTTAGACTCCCTTTCCTTCTCAAGCTTTCGCTGGTAGTGGTTTCCATTATCGGCCTTGGTTATCTTCTGGCATTAGGACAGAGTATTTTAGCTCCGTTTTTCCTGGCATTCCTGCTGGCTATGCTGTTTTTACCGGCTGCCACTTTTATGGAAAAAAAGCTAAGGTTTCCAAGATCAATGTCTACCATGACCTCGGTATTTATTATGCTGATGATTTTAGGTGGAATCATTTATTTCTTCACCAATCAGCTCTCTGATTTCAGCAAGGATCTTCCCCACCTTAAAGAACAGTTTACTACTGTTTTTAATGGTCTCCAGCACTGGGTTTCCAAAACATTCAATGTGAAAGTGGATGAACAGGTAGATTATATCAACCAGGGATTGAATAAACTCTTATCTTCTTCAGGAATGATCTTAGGGTTTACTTTTGGGATATTTTCAACGGGATTCGGTTTTATTATATTTTTCACCCTGTTTTTTATCTTTATTTTAAATTACAGAAGGCTTTTAAATAATTTTATCGTTACTGTTTTCAACGAAAGACATAAAGCGAGTGTACAGGAAGCCGTAAGTGAGATTCGTATTATGACCAAGAAATATATCTTCGGACTTTTTCTACAGGTAATTATCGTATCTATTCTTACTTCAATCCTTCTTACAATTCTGGGCGTGAAATATGCTATTCTTTTAGGAGTTCTGACAGGATTACTAAACGTCATTCCGTATCTGGGAATTTTTATTTCTCTTTTAATTTCATGTTTTATAGCATTTGCCACTTCAACTCCTTCCACATGTATTTATGTTGCATTGGGTTATATTGCGATTCATGCGGTAGACGGAAATATTGTTCTTCCATTTGTTGTAGGTTCCAAAGTAAAGATCAATGCTTTATTTTCCTTTATTGGTATTCTTTTAGGCGAGCATCTTTGGGGAATTGCAGGAATGTTCCTGTGTATTCCAGCTATTGCTATTATTAAAATTATCTGCGAAAGAGTGGATGACCTCAAACCTTGGGGAGGATTATTGGGTGAAGAACAGAAGCCCAATAAGAAGAAGAAAAGCTATAAGATTTCTAAGAATATTACCTTGGAGGAAATGGACTAGAATATGGGTAATGAGTAATGGATAATAAAGAGTAAGTGAGATCATTTCAGACCCGAACTTTATATAAAAAAGAAGACTGCCTTTTTCAAGACAGTCTTTTTATATTTTACTATGGAAGAGCGCAGTATGGGCTCATTCCGTTTGGACAGGTTTCTGTACATAGAATATTGGCCTGAATATCCGGGCAGTATCCATAATCCGGTGGTGGTGTCGTACCTCCGCCCCCGCCTAAACAAGGATCACCAGGTGGAATTTTACATGGACATCCTATTGGGCCTATATCACATTTTCCAATGCCACCACCCCCTTGAATTTCTCTTAAATCCGTACGGTTTAATTTTTTTAAGCTTTTCAACATAATATTTTATTAGTTTTTGTTTGTATCTCAAATATAGATAATAAAATTATTCAAAATCCAACATTAACCTACCATTAACATTAATTAAATGTTTTTTATAAAAATTAAATCAATAAATCCTATTTTTATTTTACATTTGATATAAAATCATCAATTATGAAAATAGTAAAATTCATTTTATGCTTACTTTTCGGGCTTATGTTTATTAATGCTGGATTAAACAAGTTTTTTAATTATATGCCAATGGAGAAACCTACTCCAGAGCAAATGAAACTTTTCTCTGCTTTTGGAGAAATCAGCTGGCTGATGCCTTTGGTGGGTATCGTAGAAGTCATTGGCGGATTACTATTTATTTTCCCAAAAACAAGAGCGTTAGGTGCCATTGTTATTTTACCTGTCATGGTAGGAATTGTTACCCACATTTTCACGATGGATAAATCTCCAATGGGAATGAGCATCGCCGGAGTGATGTTCCTGATCAACCTTTGGATCATTATTGACAATAAAGAAAAATACAAGCATTTAGTTTCATAAGGCTGCAGATAGTAGGCTGCAGGTTGTATTACCTATAACCTGCAACCTATCATCTGCTCCTTACACAAAAGCACTGAATCCTGTAATCGATCGTCCTACGATGAGCGAGTTGATTTCTTTTGTCCCTTCATAAGAATAAATAGCTTCGGCATCGGCTACGAAACGAGCTACATCATATTCCAGCAAAATTCCGTTTCCACCCAGCACTTCTCTTGCTCTGGAAACAATATCTCTTGTTCTGAGTGTACAGAAAACTTTAGCCAGCGAAGCATGTTCATCTTTTAAAATTCCTTCATCCTGCATTTCAGATAGTCTAAAAACCATGGTCTGCATTGCTGTAAGGTTAGATAGCATTTCTACCAGATGCCCCTGAATCATTTGAAATGAGGCGATAGGTCTTCCAAACTGTTCTCTTTTTCGGGTATAATCCAATGCACTTTCATACGCTCCTCTTGCACATCCGGTGGCCATCCATGCTACTCCTGCCCTTGTCATTCTCAGTACTTTTCCAGTATCTTTAAAGGAATTGGCGTTCTGCAAACGATTTTCTTCGGTTACAAGACAGTCTTTTAAGGTGATCAATCCGTTCTGCACAATTCTTAAAGCCATTTTCCCTTTGATCTTTTCTACGGAATATCCCGGATTATCTTTTTCTACAATAAATCCTTTTACTTCTCCACTGTCTAAATCTCTTGCCCAGATAATGATAATATCGGCAAAAGTAGCATTCCCAATCCATTTTTTCTGACCGTTCAGTACCCATCCTTCAGGTGTTTTTTTGCAGGTTACAGTCAATCCACCTGCTGCTCCGGAACCTACTTCCGGTTCTGTAAGCCCAAAAGCTCCTATTTTTTCAAATTTCTGCATCTGCGGAAGCCATTTCTGTTTCTGCTCTTCAGAACCACAGATATAAATAGATCCCATCGCCAATCCAGATTGTACTCCAAAAAATGTGGCAATAGAAGCATCTATTCTCGCCATCTCCATCGCAATAACACCTTCCATCAGGAAAGGCATTCCCGGACAGCCGTACCCTTCATAAGTAACACCGCAGATATCCAGTTTTTGGAATTTCGGAATCAGTTCAAAAGGAAATTCATCTCTAAGCCAGTAATGATTGACCAGAGGTTTTACTTCTTTTTCCATGAATGCTCTTACTTTAAGCTGAATTTCGCGTTGTTCGGGGGACAGAGTATGGTAGATATCATAGAAGTCTCCATCAATAGGGGGAAGTTCCTTCTTTTTCTTTTCCGGATCAAGCATTTTCATAAGCCCGGAAAGCTGTTTATCATCCAGTTTTGAAAAATTATGCATCAGTTTTGGCAGATCTACTTTTTGAGAAATGGCACTCAGCTGATCAAAATCTATGGATGTGAATAGTCCTATTGCGTTTCTGATTTTGGAAAAGGTATTTGACATAATGATAGATTGTAGTTTTGGTTTGTAAAAGATAAGCAAAAATTGCTCCGAAAGCAATGTGCAAAGCCCAACTGTGTTTTACAAAGCGTTTAATTTCAACTCATTAAAACAGAATATTCCGTTTACAAGTTTTTTACTTTTGATTTTCAAGCGTTACAAAAGATCCTGACTGAACTTTGACTCAAGCAAAAACATTAAAAATAAACGCTATGAAAACCACTTACATTAAATTATCTCTATCTGCTGTTCTTTTATTAGGTATTTATTCATGTAAAAAAGGCGAAGTTTCTTCTACAGACCTTGAAGCCTATGCAACTACAGATTCAGCAACGGCAGTTGTATCAGACAGTATCTCATCTGTCGCAGATATGAAAGTAAAAGACAAACAGTTCATCAAGACTGCAGATGTGAATATGGAAGTAAAAGATGTGTACAATGCAACCATCGCTATTGAAAAATCGGTTCAGGAGCTTGGAGGATTTGTTACCAACAGTAATCTTCAAAGCAATGTGGTTTCTGAAAACACCTACAATACTTCTAATGAAGAAGCTATGCTGGTCAAAAAATACCAGACAGAAAATACAATGCAGGTGCGTATTCCGACTGAGAAATTAGGTGAACTTTTAATGTCAATTAATACGAATAAATTATTTCTTAATTCCAGATCCATTAATGCGGAAGATGTGACTGCCAACATCAAATATTCTGAACTTGAAGGGAAAAGAAATCAAAAAACCTCTGAAAATATCAGCAAGCTGAAAACCAATAAGGATAAAGTAAACTTAGATGATAAAAATATGTCTGAAGGAAATCTTCAAAAGCTGTCAAGTATGAATATGACAGACGATCTTAAATACAGCACCATTCAGATTTACATCAAAGAACCTCAATTGCGTATTGCAGAAATTGCGGTTACCAATACAACAAGCATTGATAATAAATATAAATACAATTTCATTTATGACGCCAAAGATGGCTTTGTTTATGGTTTCTACTTGATTCAGAAAATCATAGTGGCTCTTATCAACATCTGGCCGATCCTATTAATTGCAGCTGCTGTGATCTATTTCCTAAGAAAAAAAAGAATTTCAAAGCCTGAACAGCCAAAAATTCAAGAATAAAAAAATATTCCTAACCAATTGGTTATCATCATAATTTTAGATTTTACGACCTCCTTTTCCAGGAGGTTTTTATTTTTTTTGAAAAAAAACTGTAACGATTGTAACCCCTGCTTTACCTACTCTTTAAAATAATAAAAAATCAAAAAAATTAATAGTATGAAAAATTTAGTAAAACTTGGATTCGCAGCGTTATTATCAATAAGTACGATGACTGCAAAAGCACAGAAAGCAACTACCAGCAATGACAACAGCCTGCTTTGGGAAGTATCCGGGAATGGTCTCTCTAAGCCTTCTTATATTACCGGAACTTTTCATATCTTATGCAGTAAAGATTTTGAAATAAAATCCAAGGTATTGAAAGCGCTTGAGAAATCTGAAAATTTTGTCATGGAGATCAATTATACAGATCCTGCTGAAATAAAATCACTTCAAAAAATGTATCAGACAGATAAAAAAATATCAGATCAGCTTTCTCCGGATGAAGCCAAAGAGCTGAATACAATTCTGGCTGATTACGGGACGGATCTAAAAAGTATAGACTCATCAAGTCCACAAGCACTGTATGCTCTGCTTTCGACTAAAGCAATACCATGTCCCCAGACTGAAATAAAGCTCTATGAAATAGAACTTCTTCAAAAAGCAATAAAAGATAAAAAAACAGTCAGAGGACTTGAAAAGGTAGAGGATCAGATGAAGAGCATGAATGAAGCTTATAATCTGAAAAGCACCATCGCCCAGCTAAAAATGAGTAAGGAATATGAAATCCTTTTTAAACAGATGATAGAAGCTTTTAAAAAGGAAAATGTACAATTACTTTACAGTCTTTTTAAGGATGAAAGGTTTATGAATACTCAACAGGAAAAAGCAATGCTTACTGACAGAAATCAAAACTGGGTAAAAGCAATGCCTGAAATAATGAAAAACCAAAGTTCTTTATTTGCCGTGGGCGGATCTCATCTTATGGGCGAAAATGGCATCATCCCTCTTCTGCAGGCAAAAGGTTATACTGTAAAACCTGTATCAAGTTTATAATCATAACCAAACCATGAAACTATTGTGAGCAATCCAACTGAAACTGCTTTTTTAAAGCTTGTCAACCAGCACAAGGGTATTTTGTACAAAGCCTCGCGGATCTACGCGGATTCTGTAGAGGACCGGGAAGACTTGCAGCAGGAAATCCTTATCCAGCTTTGGAAATCCTATCAGACCTTCAAAGGGAACAGTGAGTTTTCTACCTGGATGTATCGGGTTGCCATCAATACTGCTATTACGTATTTAAAAAAAGAAAAGCAGAGATCCAATAACCACACAGATGCTCCTACTTATTTTGAAGTACAGCAGGAAGATTATAATCCCACTAAAGACAGGCAGCTGGAAATCTTCTACAGTGCCGTTCAGGAACTGAACTCCTTAGAAAAAGCAGTCATATTTTATTTCATGGAAGGGATGTCTCACAAAGAAATAGGGAATAATCTAGGACTCAGTGAAGGCAATGCCCGTGTAAAACTCAACAGAACAAAAGAAAAAATACAACAAATCATAAAAAAATCAGGCTATGAATTTTGATCAATTAAAAGAACAATGGAATAACGAAGGCGGCAGCGTTCATATTCCTGACACTATAGAACAACTAAAAGAAAGTAAACATCCTATAGAAAAGATTCAAAAGAGTATGAAAAAGGAATTTCCTGCACAGGTTCTTTCCATCATACTTATTGGACTCTTCCCGCTACTATTTCAATTTCCCTCTTCACAGTATGTCATTTATTATATATCTTACGCTGTATTGGTAGTAGTATCCTGTTATTATTTATTCGGATTTTATCAATTTTACAAACAAGCAGAACTTTATACCGGAAACACAAGAAACAGCCTGTGGAAGATCTATCACGAACTCAAGTTAAACATGGAGAGATACCAGTCTTTTGGTTTCTTGTTACTTCCCCATTTCTTAATAACCCTAGGTTTACTCGCTTTTAATCTATTGGAGAAAAAGGGGGAATCGCTAGCTGACATTACCGATAAACATCAATTATCACTCATTTTATTAGTATTGATAGGCGTTTTTGCCCTTGTAGTAAGTATTATCTTATGGACAAAATATATTTATGGGCCCAGTGCCAGACAATTGGAAAAGATCCTGAATGAAATGGAAGAATAGTTTAACTGCTTTTTATACACGCTAAAAATGAAGTCTCAGAGAATATCTGAGGCTTTGTTTTTTAAAAAATCGTTATTTCTCATCTTCAAATTTATCTGAGGTTTTATTTTTCCGTAAATTTGCAAATCAGAAATAAATCATTATAGATTGTCAGTAATTTTCATCTAATACATGATTTTCTGAAGTATAAAAATTCTGTACTATGCTATCAAAAATAAATCCAACACAAACTAATAGCTGGAAGGCACTTGACGAACACTTCGGTGGAAATGATTTTGATCTTAGAAGCCTTTTCCATTATAATCCGAAACGTTTTAGTGAGTTTTCCCTGCAAAAGGACAATTATCTTTTTGATTATTCTAAAAATCTAATCGATTCAAGAACGAAGGAGCTTTTATTACAATTGGCAGAAGAAAGCCAGTTAAAGGATGCCATTTCTAAAATGTTCTCCGGTGATAAAATAAATGAAACGGAAGGAAGAGCGGTTCTGCATACGGCATTAAGAGATTTCTCTGACCGTGAAATTCTTGTGGACGGAGAAAACATCAAACCAAATATTAAAAGAGTTCTTGACCACATGAAATCTTTTTCTGAGAAAATTATTTCAGGAGAGCACAAAGGTTTCAGCGGAAAAGAGATCACTGATGTTGTGAACATTGGTATTGGAGGCTCAGATCTGGGACCTGTAATGGTTTGTTCAGCTTTAAAGCATTTTAAAACAAGATTGGATGTTCACTTTGTTTCCAATGTGGACGGAAATCATATCGCAGAAGTGGTAAAAAACTTAAACCCTGAAACCACTTTATTCATCATTGCTTCCAAGACATTTACCACTCAGGAAACAATGACCAATGCGAATTCAGCTAAGGATTGGTTCCTAAAAGCTGGAAAACAGGAAGATGTTGCCAAACATTTCGTTGCGCTGTCTACTAATATTGAAGCCGTTAAAAAATTCGGAATTGCTGAGGAAAATATTTTTGAGTTCTGGGATTGGGTAGGCGGAAGATATTCACTTTGGAGTGCTATCGGATTAAGCATTGTTCTTTCTGTAGGATATGAAAACTTCGAACAGCTTTTAAAAGGAGCTTTTGATACTGACCAACACTTCCAGACTGCAGATTTCTCTGAAAACGTTCCTGTATTAATGGGACTTCTTGGGATCTGGTATCGTAATTTCTACGCAGCAACAACCTATGCAATCTTACCTTACTCTCAGTATTTGGACAGATTTGCGGCTTATCTTCAGCAGGGAGATATGGAAAGCAACGGAAAATGTGTAGACAGAAATGGTGAATTCGTAGAATATGAAACGGGGCCTATTATCTGGGGAGAGCCAGGTACAAACGGTCAGCACGCTTTCTACCAATTGATCCACCAAGGTACAGAATTGATCCCGGCAGATTTTATTGCCTATGCAAAAAGCCCGAACAAAGTTTCTGACCATCAGGATATATTATTAGCGAACTTTTTCGCTCAGACTGAAGCACTTGCCTTCGGAAAGCTGGAAGAGGAAGTTGAAGAAGAACTTAGAAATTCAGGAAAATCTGATGAAGAAATAGACAGATTGATCAATTTCAAGGTTTTCCACGGAAACACCCCTACCAACTCTATATTATTCAAGGAATTAACTCCTTTTTCATTAGGTCAGCTGATCGCTTTGTATGAACACAAAATTTTCGTTCAGGGCGTAATCTGGAATATTTTCAGCTTCGACCAGTTTGGAGTGGAATTAGGAAAAGTATTAGCCAGTAAAATCCTTCCTGAGCTTGAGAACAATGAGGCAATAAGTTCTCACGACAGCTCTACCAATGGATTGATTCAGTATTATAAGAAAAACAAGTAATTTTATAATTAAATTTGTTCTAAATGAAACTCAAAAAGCTTCATATCGAATCATTTCGACATTTGGAGAATCTAAAATTTGATTTTACCTATCCTGACGATTTTCACATTAAAGAAAAACGTGGAAAACCATTGGATAAAATTTGCATTATAGGTCAAAGTGCAACAGGTAAAACCGGGTTATTAGAGTTAATTAGATCGCGTTTTGAATATATTACTGAATATACATTTTTTGAAGAAATAAAAAAGAAAGACTTTTCAAACCATAATGATTATATACAGTTTCAAATAGAAGATGATAATAAAGACATTTATCATATTGAATTAGAAGATAAAATATTAAATCTTATTTATAACGAAAATAATAAAGAAAAAGGATTAGAAATATTAAAAACTATTTCATTTGATAGTTTAATTTCGATTGAAAGCAATATTGTTAACGATAAAAATACTGACTTTTTTGAAAAAGATTCTTTTGATGTTATTTCAAGATTTCAAAATATTGAATTAAATCATGGCTTTTCATATACAATACATGAAAACATTTGGTTCGAAGTATTAGAAGATGTTATTGATTATAGGAAAAAACAACTTAATTTATCTTCAAAGCTTACAAGCGGTGGGCAAATTTTTGATACCGCCATTACTGATATAATAAATGAGTTTAATGATGAGAATCCCAATCCTTTAATTACTTATTCAGAAAAATTTAATTCAATTTTAAAAAAAATAAATCTAGAAATTGATAGCACGAACACTAATAAAATAATTTCATTCAAACACTTACTTACAAAAGAAAACATCGATATATCCAAAGCAAGTACAGGAACTAAACAGCTATTATTCACTTATTTACCTTTATTGAAATTAGATACAGAAAATTCAATAATACTAATTGATGAACCAGAACGTTCTTTGTATCCTGATATTCAAATGGAACTTATGAATTTTTATAAGGATCTCGCACCTCGTGCTCAATTTATTGTTGCAACACATTCTCCATTTGTTGCAGCAGCTTTTGAACCTTCTGAAAGATTTATTTTATATTTTGATGAAAAAGGTAAAGTAAATGTTCGTGGTGGAATATCTCCTATCGGAGAAGATCCAAACGATATTATATACGAAGATTTTAATGTAAATTATTATAATAAAGACTATCAGGAAAAATTCAAGCGTTATTTAGAATTATTAGATAAATCTAAAAGTGAAATAAATAATGAACTCAAGAAAAAATATATTTTAGAAGCTTCAAAACTAGGGAACCTTTATAATTTTAATTTGGATGAAGAAGATCGTAAAATTTGATGATTCTAAAATTATCAGAGATTCATTGCAATATAATTGTAAGCCAGGAGGTAATAATAGTATTCTAGGTAATGCTTTACTAAAGGAACAAAAATCATTTTGTGCTTATTCAGAAGAATTCATTGATATTACATCAGATTCTAATGATATTGAACATTTTAATCCAGACTTAAAATGTACACCTCAAGATTCATATAAAAATTGGTTTAAAACTAAAAATAAAGTAAATTTTAAAAAACGTCTTAAGGAATTAGAATTTAATAAAAAAGGAATTTCTTTTAATGATGTTTTACATCCTTGTGAAAATGATTTTGAAGATAGATTGCAATATATTAAAGGAGAATATAGATTTAAAGAAAACACCGATGATACAAAACTTTCAAATTTGATAAATTTGCTTGATCTAAATTTACCTGAAAAAATAGAAAGAAGAAAACTATATATTAACCGCAAAAAAAGAGAAATCGAAAACTTTGGTCTTTCAAAGGAAGATTTTTTTAAAATGTTAATTTCTGATGATGTATCAGGAATTAAATATTTGAGAAGCATACAGGAAGAATTCAATCTCAATATTTGGGAAATGATTCCTGAAACAAACTAAGTAAAAGTAAATCTATAAAGTAAAAAAGTAAAAATGGCAGAAATTCTTGACGGACTTAAAGTATCCAAAGAAATAAAAGCAGAGATCAAGGTTGAAGTAGACAAGATTCTCGAAAGCAAAAGAAGAGCTCCACATTTGGTGGCTATTCTTGTAGGAAATAATGGAGCAAGCAAAGCCTATGTAAACTCTAAAGTGAAAGACTGTGAGGAAGTAGGATTTCAGTCCAGCTTAATTAAATTTCCTAGTACAGTTTCTGAATCTGAATTACTGGAAAAAATTGACGAGCTTAACAAATCTAAAGCAGTAGACGGATTTATCGTTCAGCTGCCTTTACCAGATCAGATAGATCAGGAAAAGATCATCAATGCTATTGACCCAAGAAAAGACGTGGATGGTTTTCACCCTGAAAATTTTGGAAAAATGGCTCTTGAAATGGATACATTCTTGCCAGCAACTCCTTTTGGGATTTTAACATTATTGGAAAGATATAATATTGAAACCAAAGGAAAAGACTGCGTAATTATCGGAAGAAGTAAAATTGTAGGAAGACCAATGAGTATCCTGATGGGAAGAAAAGATTTCCCTGGAAACTCTACTGTTACCCTTACACACTCCTACACAAAAGACATCGAAGAGTACACAAGAAAAGCAGACATTGTGATTACCGCTTTAGGAGATCCTCACTTCTTGAAAGGAGATATGATCAAGGAAGGAGCCGTAATTATTGACGTGGGTATTACAAGAGTAGATAACGACTCTCCGAAAGGATATTACCTTGCAGGTGACGTAGATTTTGACAGCTGTGCTGCAAAAGCAGGCTGGATTACACCGGTACCTGGAGGTGTAGGCCCAATGACAAGAGCAATGTTGATGAAAAATACCATCATCGCTTACAAAACTTCGGTCTATAACGACTAATTTTAAAATGAATAAAGAAGAAGATATTTTATTAAAAGAAGGTAAAATGCTCCCCGTAATGGAGCATTTTTACACTTTACAGGGAGAAGGAGCACACACGGGAAAAGCTTCTTATTTTATCAGACTTGGAGGCTGCGATGTCGGCTGTCACTGGTGCGATGTAAAAGAAAGCTGGGATCCGAAACTCCACCCTTTGATGAATGCAGTAGAAATTGCAGAAATGGCTGCCAAACATTGTAAAACAATTGTTTTAACGGGTGGTGAACCATTAATGTGGAATTTAGAAATATTGACCTCCAGGCTAAAAGAACTGGGGTGCACAGTACATATCGAAACTTCAGGAGCTTATCCTATGAGCGGGCACCTTGACTGGATTACGCTTTCTCCAAAGAAAACAGGATTACCTAAAGAAGAGATCTATCAAAAGGCCAATGAGCTTAAAATGATCATTTTCAATCAACATGACTTTACCTTCGCGCAGGAGCAGGCTTCAAAAGTTTCTGAAAACTGCAGGCTTTATCTTCAAAGCGAATGGAGCAAGAGAGATGACATGTATCCTAAGATCACAGACTTCATCCTGGAACATCCGGAATGGCAGGCTTCAGTTCAGACTCATAAATATCTGAATATCCCTTAAAAAAGCTTAAATTAGCTGGTCTTATAAGCTATAATTCCGTTAGATGCAGAGAATTCGATACTCTAGATACTTGAAATCGATCATTATGTTGCTTGACCTCATGGTTATTGCATCTATTTTCATATTCTTTTTTATAAGCAGAAACGAAAGTTTAAAATACCATAAAGAAACCTGGTATCAAAATATTTTTTCTCTGATTCTGTTGTTTTTGTTCTGGGTACTTCTGAGTGGTAGAACAAAAATATACAACATTCCGAGAAACCTTACGTATACCTTGTTTCTTGAACGCCTCTTAATCCATTTCCTCTTTTTTATACTTGGCGTTCTGCTTATAGGGAAGGTAAGTAATAATGCATTTTTCAATTCGGATATTTACTGGCTTTCATTTTATCTTTTTATTTTCATCTTCCTGACAAAGTCATTGATCTATTTTGCGATCAAATATTTACGATCTCTGGGAGCCAATTACAGAAATGTAATGTTTTTAGGAGATCATCAGTCTACAGATATCCTGAAGAATATCTTTATGGACCGTAAAGACTATGGATACAGGATATTTGAATACGAAAGTTCTGATATCATCATTAGTGAACTGGTTACTTTCTGGAAAAAGAACGGGATTCACACCTTGTTTTTATCCATGGAAAACTCTTACGATGAAAAGATGGAGAATGAGATTTTCAAACTGGCGGAGGATAATAAGATTCATATTTCATTGATTCCGAGTATCACGCAAAGCGATTTTTTTCTGTATGATCTTGGATATATACAAACTCAGCCGGTCCTTAATCAGGCAAGATATCCGTTAGATTATTATTCCAATTTTCTAATGAAAAGAACTTTTGATATTTTCTTTTCTATCCTGATATTGACTTTGATCTGTTCCTGGGTATTTCCCATTATTGCTATTCTTATTAAAGCGACTTCAAAAGGTCCGGTCTTTTTCCTTCAGAAAAGATATGGTTTTCATGAAGAGGTTTTCAATTGTATCAAATTCAGAACGATGATTGTGAATGATGAGTCTGCAACCAAAACAACCTCTGTAAATGATTCCAGAATTACCAAAGTAGGTAAATTTTTAAGAAAAACCAGCCTTGATGAGCTACCACAGTTCATTAATGTATTGAAAGGTGAGATGTCTGTCGTAGGGCCAAGGCCGCATATGCTTTCAGTAGACAATTATTATAAACCAAAAATCGGAAGATATAGCCTAAGGAGCATGGTAAATCCGGGAATTACAGGATTAGCACAGGTGAATGGATTGCGTGGTGATTTTGGAGACGTGGAAGTAGAAATGAAAAAAAGAGTTCTGGCTGATGCTTTCTATGTAAGAAACTGGAGCTTTGTACTTGATCTGGTCATTATTTTAAAAACTGTTTTATTGGTTATAGGAGGTGATAAAAATGCCAAATAAAGATCAGAATAAGGTAAATATTGAAATAATTTTAACACAAAACTAAGCTTTAGTCTTATTCTCGACTCTAGCCCAATTAAATAAAAAAGTCTAATTTAGCAGTATGTTAAAAAAGTTTTTCACAGCAGTAGGGGAATACATGATCCTCTTGGGAAAATCCCTGCAGAAACCTCAGAAAATGAGAGTTTTCTGGAAGCTGTTCATGAGAGAAATTAATGATTTGGGAGTGAATTCTTTCGGACTTGTCATCTTCACATCCATCTTCGTGGGGGCAGTAGTTGCTATTCAAATGTTCAACAACTTTGATTCTTCTTCATTTCCTATTCCACCTGCATTTGTAGGATATGCTACGAAAGCGGTATTGGTTTTGGAATTCGCACCTACGATTATCAGTCTGATCTTAGCAGGTAAAGTAGGATCATATATTGCATCCAGTATCGGAACGATGAGAGTTTCCGAGCAGATTGATGCTTTGGATATTATGGGAGTAAATTCACCCAATTTTCTGATCCTTCCGAAAATTATCGCATGTATGCTTTTTAATCCTCTTCTTATCGCCATCAGTATCGTATTCGGTATCGGAGGTGGTTATATTGCAGGGATATTAACAGGAAACTGGACCGAAAACGACTATATCGTTGGTATTCAAATGTATATGCCCAATTTATTTGTTTACTATGCATTTACCAAAACAACCGTTTTTGCTTTTATCATTGCTACTGTACCGTCTTATTTCGGATACAATGTAAAAGGAGGGTCTTTGGAAGTAGGTAGAGCCAGTACACAGGCAGTGGTATGGACAATGGTATTTATTATCATTTCCGAATTAATTTTAACCCAATTAATATTAAGCTAATGATTGAGGTAAAAGATCTTAAGAAAAGTTTTGATGATGTTGAAGTACTGAAGGGAATTTCAACTTCATTTGATAAAGGAAAAGTAAACTTAATTATTGGGCAGAGTGGTTCCGGGAAAACCGTTTTTCTAAAAAGTCTGTTGAATGTGTATATGCCATCTTCAGGAGAAATTTTATTTGACGGCCGCAATGTAAATACCATGAACAGAGATGAAAAACAGCATCTTCGTGCAGAAATCGGAACAGTATTTCAGGGAAGTGCATTATTTGATTCCCTTACTGTGGAAGAGAATATTATGTTCCCTCTTGATATGTTTACCAATCTTACCTACAAAGAGAAAAAGAAAAGAGTTTTTGAGGTAATCGGAAGAGTACACCTTGATAAAGCTGATAGAAAATATCCTTCTGAGATTTCAGGAGGGATGCAGAAAAGGGTTGCCATTGCCAGAGCCATTGTCAACAATCCTAAATACTTATTCTGTGATGAGCCCAATTCCGGACTCGATCCGTATACTTCAAAGATCATCGATGATCTTCTTTATGAAATCACAAAAGAGTATAACACGACTACCATTATCAATACTCACGATATGAACTCTGTGATGACAATTGGCGAGAAAATTGTATACCTTCGATTGGGAATCAAAGAATGGGAAGGGAACAAAGACATTCTGATTACTGCAGGCAATAAAAATCTGATTGATTTCGTTTATTCTTCAGAACTGTTTAAAGAGCTGAGAGAATATTTACTTGAGAATAATAAAACGATTGAAAATACAAATACAAAAATAGACGATAATGAAAAAGGTACTTAGTATAGCGTTATTAGGGTTTTCAATGTGGGCTTCTGCGCAGATTTCTCTGGCAGGTAAGGCTAACTTAATTTTTCCTACAGGCTCACCTTCATGGTCCAACATTAAAGGAACAGTGAATGATGCCATTGATGGAACAGGTAAAAATAATGTAGGTTTCAATGTGGGACTTTCATTAAAAGTGGGTCTTCCTACTTCACTGTTTGTGATGCCGGAAATCTATTATACTCATTTCAAAAACGAGTTTACGACACAGAACACTACTTTTGATGTTAAAAGCAACCGTATAGATGTACCCGTTCTTTTGGGATACAATCTTTTAGGAAATATGCTGGGTGTTTTCGTTGGACCTGTCGGAAGTTTCAACTTAAACAAAGACAATACCTACAACGATTTTAAAGAAAATGCTAAAAATGATTTTACAGTAGGGTACCAATTTGGTGCTCAGCTTGAAATCAAAAAGTTTCTTGTAAATGCAAGATATGAAGGTGCTTTCAGTAAGGATGAGAGAAACTTTATCAACAAGGTTTCCGGTTCGGAAATCAGATATGATAACAGACCTAACTTGTTTATGGTAGGTTTAGGATATAAATTCTAATCAAATATCGAAAATAATAACTTTAAACCCTCAAATTAAATTTGAGGGTTTTTATTTTGATCTTCAAGTTCAGCCTGACGCTTTGCAATTTCTGCAGCCTGTTTCTCAAGCTCTTCTTTGTCTTTCTGCAGCTGCTTGAATTCTTTTTTCTTCTGTTCCGCTTTGATAGCGCTTCCCTTACTTAAATACCCTACCATTCCTCCAATGATAAGTCCTATCCCAACTCCTGCCATCACTCCCATAATGTGAGAGATTTTTATTTGTTCTACGGCAAAATCAGTTGTTAGATAGAAAAGTAATGCAGAAACAGCCAAAAGTATAAGTCCGGTAATTGATAAACTCTTCATAATATTGTGTTTAGGTGGTTGTATAAAAAAGCCTTACCAAATTTACTAAAAATTTAATAAGGCCTTACTCAAGATTAAAATTCTAATTATATTTTTCCTCCCGCAGCCTTATAGTATTCTAATGCTTTCGGAAGATCCTTATTAATATCTGAAATTCTTGTTTCCGGGTTCGGGTGGGTAGATAAGAACTCAGGTTGTCTTGATCCTGTAGATGCTGCCTCCATTCTGTTCCAGAAAGGAATTGCTGCTCTCGGATCATATCCTGCCATAGACATCAGGTAAAGCCCCATTTCATCAGCTTCAGATTCCTGACCTCTTCCGTATTTCAATAAAGCAACCTGTGAGCCGATAGGATATACCTTCTGGAAAACACTTGCCCATTGTGAATTTGAGATCGTTCCTCCCAGGATAGCCCCTCCGTACTGAGCAACCATTGCCTGAGAAATTCGTTCGTTTCCATGTCCTGCCAATGCGTGAGAAACCTCATGTCCCAATACTACGGCAAGACCATTATCGTCTTTGGTAACCGGTAATATTCCGGTGTATACAGCGACTTTACCACCAGGCATACACCAGGCATTCAGCTCACTGCTCTGCAAAAGATTGAATTCCCAGCTGTAAGTAGCAAGATCTGCTGATCTTCCTATACTCTGATAATATCTTTCTGCTGCGCTCTTGATTCTACTTCCTACATTTACCACTCTCTTTGCATCTGCTGTACCGGTAATCACTTTACCTTTAGACAATGTCGTTCTGTATTCCTGTGAAGACATTGTTAAAATTTCCGAATTGTTGGCCAGCTGTAAAGAAGACCTTCCTGTAATCGGGTTTGTAGTACAGGCAGCAGCCAACAGAGCAACAGCTCCCATTCCAAATAGATGTGTAACTTTCATAGTTTGAGTGTTAATAATTCAACCTTTACAATTTTTATTCCAAAATATTTCAGAAAGAATATATTTGCATACATTTTGCTATTTAAATGTAATAATTATTTCATTATGAAAAAGTATATTTCTTTACTGAGTATTTTTGGATTTCTGTTCTTTTTTCAAAGTTGTGCATCACAGGGTTCATTAGATCCGAAAATAGTGAACACTTTGGTAGATTCTCAGGAGTTTACGTTCCATGCGGAAAGAGCCAATCCTACGAATTATGATGTTATCAATGTCATGAATTCTATGCCTAATGCCACTGCAACAAGATTGCTTAATCTGAATGGAGATTATACGATTGATGTAACTAAAAATACACTGGACGTAGTATTACCTTATTTCGGAAGGGTATTCAACCCAAGCTATGGAAATGCAGGTGACAACAGCTACAGATTCACTTCAAAAGATTTTACTGTCAATAAAACTCAGAATAAAAAAGGAACCTGGACATTAAAGTTCAAGCCTAAGGATGTAAGAACCGTAGATGAAGTCAATATTGAGATCTTTAAAAACGGTAAAGCTTTCGTTTCTATGAGAAGTAACGACAGACAACCCATTACTTATGACGGATATGTTTCTAAAACTGAGGTAAAACAGGAAAAAGAGAAACCTTAATCCCTGTTTTCGTTAGATAAAAATTTCTCTACAAATAATTTTGCTTCAGTACTTGGATTGGAAACCATAGCTGAAGCATTTTTTTTGTGCATGTGGTAAGCTTCTTCCACAGCGTTGCTCTTTTTCATCAGGGACAAAATATATTCCTGAACCCAATATTCAAAGCGTTTTTCGGCCTGCTGAACACGAATTTCCTCAAAACGTCCTGTTTTCTTTTTCAGATCAATAAATTCAAAGATTTTATCATAGACATCCTGCAATCCTTCATTATACAGGGCTGAACCCAATAAAACAGGGATCTTCCATCCTTTTTCTTTAGGAGGAATAAAATCCAGTGCTCTTTTTAATTCCAGTCTTGTATTTTTTGCTTTCTGAAGATTGTCCTTCTCTACCTTATTGATGAAAATGAGGTCTACCATTTCCATGATCCCGCGTTTTATTCCCTGCAGTTCATCTCCTCCTCCAATGATTTTAAGGAATAAAAAAACATCAGTAATATCTGCTACAAGAACTTCTGACTGCCCCACTCCCACTGTTTCAATCAAAATATAATCATAACCTGCGGCTTCACAGATCATCATCGTTTCAAAAGTAGTATTGGCTACTCCACCCAGAAAACCTGAGCTTGGGGAAGGACGTATGAACGCATTTTCTTCTTTGGCCAGTTCTTCCATCCTGGTTTTATCACCTAAAATACTTCCTTTGTTGATCGCAGAACTCGGATCGATAGCTAAAACCGCAACTTTTTTGCCCTGAGCTATAACCAAGCGACCGAAGTTTTCTATAAAGGTGGATTTTCCAGCTCCAGGAACTCCCGTTACCCCTACCCTCAAGGAGTTTCCGGTAAAGGGCATGATCTTCTTTAAAAGTTCTTCTGCTTGTTGTCTGTGTTCTGCTTTTTTACTTTCAACCAATGTAATAGCTTTTGCAATCAGGCGTTTGTTTCCTGACTGTATTCCTTCTATTAGCTCTTCTGTAGAAAATTTCATTAATTCAAAATTAATAATTAAAATGCGAATGGTCAATAGCCTGCTCATAATGATAAGCAAAAGATTTACATTGACTTTATTTACAATTATCAATTTCTCATCAATTCAATTTTTATTTCTTCTAAATTAAAACTACAAAGCCCTGTATCAACGGGTTAAGGAATTTATTACATTTGTTATATATCAAAAAAAGAAACATGAAAAAACTCATCGCTGCGGCTTCGTTTACTGCTATCTTGCTGGTTTCCTGTACGCCAAAAGCCACTACATCTGCTGCTACTGCAGGAACTTCAACATCTACTGCAGAACAGATTGCTCAAGGGAAAACTATTTTTGAAAACTCTTGTGGAAGATGCCATAAACTCCCCGATCCTGCTTCACACAATCCTGTGCAATGGGTAGGTATTATGAATTCTATGGCTCCAAAAGCAAAACTAACGGATGAACAGCATCAATGGGTTTATGATTATATTGTTTCTGTGAAGAAGTAATCATCAAACAAAAATAGGTATGAAAAAACTCATCTTAAGCGGTATCGCAGCATCCGTATTTCTGGTATCCTGCGGACCAAAAAGTGTGGCCGTAACAGGGCCAAAGTATACCTCATCTGAGCAATTGACACAAGGAAAAACCATTTTTGAGAACTCCTGTACAAAATGTCATAAGCTTCCAGAACCTACCAAGCATGACAACCAGGGATGGATCAATACGTTAAGCAGAATGGCTCCCAAGGCTAAACTGACTGATGACCAACATCAAATGGTGTATGATTATCTGATCTCTGTTAATAAAAAATAAGCTTTCTAACGAAAGCTTATTTCTTTTAAGTATAAGTCAAAATAAGATTATTCTGCCTTTTTTACGGTTCTTGTTCTGGTAACCTTTCCTTTGACAAACTTTTCTCTGTCTTCAATGACTTCAAGCGCAGTGCGGCTGTAGGCAAACTTTTTGGCTTCTTTAAGAGTTCCTAAAGCTTGTTTGTACTCAAAGTTTCTTTCCTGCAAAAGAGACAGACCGTTCAGAATTTCAGACTTATCGATTCCTTTTATCTTTAAAGCAAATTCAATTAACTTTTCTGCTTCCTTGTAATCTTCATTATTCAAAAGACATTCGATATAATACTTGGGAGTATTGATATTCCCGATGTTGTTCTGCATGGCTTCATCAAAGTATCTCTTTGCAGTTTCGTAGTCTTTCAATTCCTCCGAATATACTCTTCCCATCAGGCAAAGGCTGTCTGCATCTTCAGGTTCATAAGACAAGGCATAGTTCAGCGCATCCATACATTCGGAAAGATTGAATGGAAAATAATCTAATGCTTCAAAATAATATTTACTCTTAGTTAAGGTCATTTTTGTAGTTTTTAAGGTCATTTTTCAAGGCATTCCTTTGTTTTTTGAATGTCTTGTCTTCGTAATTCTTTTTAAAATCTGTACCTGAAAATGTACGAACCGGATTTCCGCGTTCTATCTGCATCTGAAGAGACCAGGTTTCTTTCAGCTTTCTTTCCAGTTGCTGAATATAAACCGCCATTACTTTTTCTTTTAATCTGATAACGGATAGTTTTTTATTTTCCAGCTGCGAACGGGAGTCCTGCACAAAAACAGTTTCTCTGGTAGGAATATGGGTGGCACGCACAGCGGTATTCACCTTGTTTACATTTTGTCCTCCACTTCCCTGGCTTCTGGCGGTTTGGAAACGAATATCTTTTTCATTGAAATCAATCATTTTTAGATTTTCAAGTTCAAAAATCCCGATAAACCAGTTGCTTCTTTTATGCAGTTTTCTGAATGTACTTTTTCCTATCCAGCAAACGCTTCCTAACCAGTTTTTTAAAAACAGAGTTACTCCTCCGCCTTTTAGAAGCACCGTCACCGATTTCAGTGTCAGGTTTTCATCACCATTCTCACGATGAATGATTTCGTATTCTATTGTATTTTGTTTTGCCTCTTCAAGAAAGGTCTTCAGAACCTTGGCTGCTACCCACTGGCATTCTAAAGGACCTCTTCCCGAAGTGATCTGTATTAATTTTTCCATTTTTATGTTGGCATTTTGCTTAATAAAGGGTGTCCTACCGGATCTATTCCCTTTTGTAATAAATCTTTTGCAGCCATCACTGCCCAGCATTTGTCGCTGGAATGAATGTTTCTGTAAAATGATAGTAAAGCATCAGGCTTTACAACAGTAAAACCATTGGCTTCAATCGTTTCAAGACCATCCTTTTCAAAGAAATCTATCGTAATTCTATGGAATTTATCATGGTCCAATTCTACCGTTTTTTCATACCTGCGAAAGTTTTCCTCACTCGGCAGGTGATCATATCGGGTCCAGACTTTCTGAAACCCTTCCTGCTGAAGAATGATTACGACTTCTGCTACATTCTCTTTCTTTACAAAAACATCAATATCCTTGTGGTCATGAGCGTGTTTGTATTCTGTATGTCCTGTTTCTGACATAAAATGCCACGCCCAGCCTCCTGATATAATGATTTTATCTTTTAATGTATTTAAAATTTCGAGCCCCAACCGGATTCTGAATTCCGGCCAGACTTCACCGTATCTTTTTATGTTATGTGGTGCTCCCATTTTTTTGTTTTTTTTAATTGAATATTTTAAACCTTATAGATTTTAAAACATTTCCTTATTAAACCTTATAGGTTTTTGAAACCTATAAGGTTATAAAGTATTACACTAGCTATTTGTCCATTCTCACAATTCTTGGCTGGAATGTTCCCAGAATATCTACAAGCTCACTCTGTGCATTCATCACTTCATTGATGTTTTTGTAGGCCATAGGTGCTTCTTCTGCATTTCCGCCTATAAGCGTGACGTTTTTCAATTTCAGTTCTTTTTTGATATCATGCTGAGTGAAAAGGTTTCTGCATTCTCCTCTGGAGTGGGCTCTTCCTGCACCATGAGACGCTGAATTCAGAGACTCCGGGTTTCCTTTTCCACGAACAATAAACCCTTTTGCTGTCATGGATCCTGGAATCATTCCCAATTCATTTTCATTGGCAGGTGTTGCTCCTTTACGATGAACAATCACTTCTTTTCCGTTATGAATTTCTTTCCAGGCAAAGTTGTGATGGTTTTCAATTCTGGCTTTTACTCTTCCACCGACTGCTTTCACCAGTCTTCTGTGAATATCATCATGACAGGCTGAAGCATAATCTCCGGCAAGATTCATCGCTGTCCAGTATTCCAGTCCAAGATGGGTGCTAAGATCCAGCCAGGCGAAGTTTTGAGCTTCCTTTGGAAGTGGGCATTGCTCTGTTGCTGCTCTTGAGTAATACTGCGCAATCTCTGCTCCCAGTCCTCTGGAGCCGCTATGAGAAAGGATTCCCAGATATTTTCCTTTTGGCAGACCAATCTGTTTGTCTTCTTCGGTAATTTCTACTTCTCCGAATTCCACAAAGTGATTTCCTCCGCCTGAGGATCCCATCTGTTTGATTGCTTTTCCTTTTAATCTTCTTAAGATCGGGATCATATCGAATGTATCTCTGTCGAAAATCTCGTGATCTATGTGAGATTTATGCGTTTCATACATCCCGAATTTTGTATGTTCAGCAAGCGCTTTTTCGTATTTATCTCTTGCTCCTTCAAGATATGAAACCGGTGTATCCAAAATACTGAGGCTCATTCTACAGCCGATATCCATTCCTACTCCGTACGGGATCACTGCATTTTCCACTGCCAGAACTCCACCGATCGGAAGCCCGTACCCGCTGTGGGCATCAGGCATTAATGCTCCCTGAGTAGAAATAGGCAGCTTCAAACCAGTGTATAACTGATTTTTTGCCTCTTCTGAAATGTTATTTCCAAAAATCTGAAATGAAGCACGCTGTGAATTCAACATTCTTTTTTCTGTTTTTTTGGATGAAAGCAGGGTTTCTGCGATTTGTCCGAAGGTGAGATCTTTTTCAAAATTCTCCGGATTCAGCAGGATTTCCTTTAAAAGAGATTTTACATGGTGAATATTTTTAGTTGCAAAATTTCTTTTCATGACTTCCAATGCTACGTTTACACTTTGGTTATTTGGATAGCCCAGTTTTAATATATCTTTTCCTTTTAGTTTTAAATTTCCCATTGTTTTTGTTTTAAATAATAACAGGACCTATACGTCCATAAAGCTTTCTGCAATCTCTATTGCAGACATTCTGCAGTCTATATATTTCCTGCTTTTGATAAGATGTAAATCTTCTTTTTTCGTGCGCCATGAATTTGATTTACCATAAATTGTTTTGTGAACAATTCCGGCAATGGTATGGTCCCTTAAATAAGATTCCAGTTCCGCATATTCTTTTTCCAGTTCAAAGTCTACAGGCTTATAATGGGTAACCATATTGGCCTTTACACGTAAAATAAACCTCCATGGCTCAGTAAATTCATAGTACACTTCATTGCATTTCCGATAGGGACAATATTCTTCGTATTTCAGAAAATATTGTCGCTCTTGTACAGTGATTCCAAATTTTGGATCATTCCAAGACCAGGAAGAAATACGCTGCAGCTTTTGCTCTTTTTCTACATATATTCTTTTACCAAATTTTCTCTTCTTCTTAAGAAACTGACGGCTTTCGGAGTACATATAAGTATTGATTTTCTTCAGAATTCCTTCGAAAAATTCTCCGTCTTTGGATCTCATTACGTCGTCCCTGACAACAAAGAATCTTATAAATCCTCTTTGATAAGGATCATCTAAAGGAATCCATGGGATATTTCTTTTTATATCCCAGAGCTCTTCACTACGTTTATACTTTTTTCTTATTTGCTTTATTACATCTTTTTTACTTGTTCTTTTTCTGCTTCTGACGCTTCTAAGGCGGAAAAACAGAAGATTATCATTTTCCATTGTTAATAGAAGTCTGATGTGAGATAGTAGAAGTTCTTTATTTTATCTCACACAACTTTCAATCAACTAAAACATTAGTTGAATGGATTAATAATAGACAGTAACAGTTTTGAGGAGTATACCTCATCCTATTTTGTCGTTTATGACACTAAAAAAGATTTCGGGGAAACTTGAAGTTTGAAATATTGCGCAATAAAAAACCCGAAATCTCTGCGACTTCGGGTTTTGATATTGTATTGTACTATTATTCTAAGAATGTACCAAACCGCGAAGCCTTACCACCATAAGGGGCAATCCAACTGTAGAATTCTGTTTTGTTCTGAACATTGCTTCGTCGTTTTTTATTGGTTAAACTTGATTTTCAGCTGCAAATATATAAATTTTTCTGATAATCAAAATATTTTTTTCACTTAAGGTGAATAATACTGAGAAAAATGGCATCAATCACCTTTGTCATTCGTTTCGTATCTAGCGTTTCCAACGTATCGGTGGTTTCGTGATAATTTTTATTCCTGAAAAAAGAGGTATCGGTGATCATCAGGGCAGAATACCCAAATTTCCAATAGTTAAGATGATCCGAATAATCGGTTCCTGATATGAATTTTGGTGCTGTAAATGTTTCTGTTTTTATTTGATTGGCATCTTTAAAATTTCCACTGAAATTATTAACAAATTTCCCGGCTCCGAATTTTTTGACCAGAGTAATAAAGTCTCCTTTATCTCCATATACCCAGGAAAGAATACCTAGAGGAAAGCTCTGAGAACCTTTTTCATCCCGGAAATAACCAATCATTTCTACGCTTGCCATTCCATACACATCAATATTCTTGTCTTTTAAGTATTTTGCATGGATATAGCTTCCCATATTTTCGGTTCTGAAATAAGGGGGTTCTTCCAGTGTATAGGCAACAAGATCTACTCTATAGTTCAGCTTCTGCCCTTTAAGCATTCTTGCCAGCTCCAAAAGGGCCGTAACTCCGGTTGCATTGTCATCTGCACCCTGCTGGTCTCCACAGACGTCATAATGGGCACCTATAATAATTCGCTTCTTATTCTCTGTTCCAAACGAGGAAATCACGTTTTTATATATTTTTCCATCAACTTTATATTCCTGGAAAGAAGTGCTGTCACTGTAAGCAGTAAAAGTCTGATGAATATAGTCTGCCACTGCGTTCAGCTGGTCTATATTTTTATGATTCCGGAACTGCGGCGTTTGGGTAAGTGCTGTTAAATGCTTTTTTACCCAACCCGTATCTGCGTGAATTGGAGAGGTTTTTACTGATGTATTTTTCTTTCCGGAAGCCAGCAGAAAAACACCTGCAATAACAAATAAGCCGACAAGAAAAAGCAGTTTTTTCTTTGTCGGCTTTATTATATTTTTCAGACTCATAGGGTATGCTTTTAATCTCTATGCTGAAATTAAAGCTTTTCTGTTTATTTTTCTAAAAATCTTTCTAAAATTTCTACGGCACATTTCGGAAGGTTGGTTCCCGGACCGAAAATAAAGTCAGCACCGTTAGCATACAAGAATTCATAATCCTGCTGTGGAATTACTCCTCCTACAACAATAGTAATATCATCCGCTCCCAGTTTAGCCAATTCTTCCACTACCTGTGGAACCAATGTTTTGTGTCCTGCAGCCAATGAAGAGACTCCTAAAATGTGAATATCATTTTCTACAGCCTGCTTAGCTACTTCTTCGGGAGTCTGGAACAATGGAGCTACATCCACATCAAATCCCATATCGGCAAATGCTGTTGCTACTACTTTTGCTCCTCTGTCGTGACCATCCTGACCCATTTTAGCCACCATTAGTCTTGGACGGCGTCCTTCTTCTTCTTCAAATTTCTGAGTCAGATTAAGGGCTTTTTCAAAGTATTCGTTTTTACCGGCATTCATTGCGTATACACCAGAGATTGTTCTAATATTTGCTTTATATCTTCCAAAGGTTTCTTCCATGGCATCACTCATCTCGCCAAGAGTAACTCTTCTTCTCGCGGCTTCGATACATAGTGCCAGAAGGTTTCCTTTTCCTGTTTTTGCACTTTCACGGATTTCATTCAGGATCTGCTCAACGGCGTCAGCATTTCTTTCTGCTTTTATCGTTTTCAGTCTTTCGATCTGCTTTCTGCGGACTTCTGTATTATCAATATCTAAGATCTCTATTGCATCCTGTTTCAATGAAGACTTGAATGAGTTCACCCCAATAATGAATTCTTCTCCACTGTCGATCTTCGCCTGTTTTTTAGCGGCAGCTTCTTCAATTCTCATTTTAGGAATTCCGGCTTCAATAGCTTTCGTCATTCCTCCTTCCTGCTCAACCTCGTTGATATACCTCATCGCTTCTTCAATCATTTGCTGAGTAAGGCTTTCTACCAGGCTACTTCCTCCCATTGGATCTACCACATCACATATTCCGCTTTCCTGCTGAAGAATGATCTGTGTATTTCTGGCAATTTTTGCTGAATAATCTGTAGGAAGGGCAATGGCTTCATCCAGTGCATTGGTATGAAGAGACTGGGTACCTCCTAATGCTGAAGATAGAGCTTCAATAGCTGTTCTTGTAATATTATTGAAAGGTTCCTGCTCTGTCAAAGACCATCCGGAGGTCTGAGAATGGGTTCTTAGTGCCAGAGATTTTGGATTCTGAGGATTAAACTGTTTTAAAAGTGTTGCCCAAATATACCTTGCAGCACGCATTTTAGCAATTTCCATGAAATGATTCATCCCAATTGCCCAGAAGAAGGATAATCTGGGAGCAAAATCATCTACTTTCATTCCAGCTTTGATTCCTGTTCTTACATATTCCAGACCATCTGCTAATGTGTAAGCCATTTCCAGTACTGGCGTAGCACCTGCTTCCTGCATATGATATCCGGAAATAGAAATAGAGTTGAATTTTGGAATGTTCTGCGAAGTATATTCAAAAATATCTGCAATGATCTTCATCGAAGGTGCAGGGGGATAGATGTAGGTATTTCTTACCATGAATTCCTTCAGAATATCATTTTGGATTGTTCCTGAAAGCTGATCCTGTTTCACTCCCTGCTCTTCTGCTGCAACGATGTAGAAAGACAAAATAGGAAGTACCGCACCATTCATCGTCATCGATACGGAAATCTGATCCAATGGAATTTCATTGAAAAGAATTTTCATATCTTCTATAGAGTCAATGGCAACTCCTGCTTTTCCTACGTCCCCCACAACTCTTGTGTGATCTGAATCATATCCTCTGTGAGTTGCCAGGTCAAATGCTACAGAAAGTCCTTTCTGACCGGCAGCAAGATTTCTTCTGTAAAAAGCATTGGATTCTTCAGCAGTAGAGAATCCGGCATACTGACGGATGGTCCATGGTTTCTGAACATACATGGTGGAATACGGTCCTCTCAGATACGGTTCAATTCCTGGAGAAGTCTGCGTTAATGATTCATCTTTTACATCGTTTTTCTCATAGGATGATTTAAGTTCAAGCCCATCTTTTTCAAAATTGTAAATCTCTCTTTCCTGAGGTGATACACTAAAATCAGGTTTTTTCACAGAAATTGTCTTTCGCATTCCAATTATTTTTGTCTGCGTAAAGTTAATTTTTTTGAGCGAAACATGAAACTTCTGTTAACGTTCTGTTTTTCTAAGTTTTAGCAAAAGAAAAAGGCCGGGCAAATGCCCGGCCTTTCTTATTGGTGTATGGTCTAATTTATTTCTTTATTCCCATCTCATACAAAGCAAATGATATAAGATCTGCATTCTCACTAATCACCTGATCTGTTGCTCTTCCGGCACCGTGGCCTGCATTCTTTTCAATTCTCAAAAGAATAGGGTTTTTACATGTCTGTTTTTCCTGAAGTTCTGCTCCAAATTTGAATGAGTGTGCCGGAACTACTCTGTCATCATGATCACTGGTGATGATCATTGTTGATGGATAGCATGTTCCTGCTTTTACATTGTGTACAGGAGAATATGATTTCAGATATTCGAACATTTCTTTACTGTCTTCTGCAGTACCGTAGTCATAAGACCATCCTGCTCCGGCTGTAAACTTATTATATCTCAGCATATCCAGAACTCCTACTCCCGGGAAAGCTACTCTTGCCAGATCCGGGCGCATTGTCATGGTTGCTCCTACCAGCAATCCTCCATTGGATCTTCCTGAAAGTGCCATGTATTCTTTTGAAGTATAGCCTTTGCTCTGAAGATATTCTCCGGCAGCAATAAAGTCTTCAAAAACATTTTTCTTCTGCTGTTTTGTTCCTGCATCGTGCCATTTCTTCCCATATTCACCGCCACCACGAATGTTTGGAACGGCATAGATACCGCCATTTTCCATCCAGATCGCGTTTACTACAGAGAATGATGGCTGCAGGCTAATATTGAAACCTCCGTAAGAGTATAGAATAGTAGGATTTTTGCCATCCAGCTTAGTCCCTTTCTTATAATTGATCATCATAGGAATCTTTGTACCGTCTTTGGAAGTATAGAATACCTGCTCTGAAACGTACTCATCCGGATTAAACTTCACTTTAGGTTTTTGGTATACTTCAGATTTACCCGAGTCTGCATTGAATTTATAGGTAGTTCCCGGTGTAATATAGTTACTGAAAGAAAAGTAAACATCTTTCTCCTTCTCTTTTCCTCCGAATCCTGATATATTTCCTTTACCCGGAAGTGTAATTTCTCTAACCAGTTTTCCAGCTTTATCAAACTGTTTTACCTGATCTATAGCATCAATCATATAGGTGGCAAAGAAATATCCTCCACCGGAAGAAATTCCCAATACATTTTCAGTCTGTGGAATGACGTCCTTCCACGTTGCAGGAGCAGGATTACTGATGGTCGTTTTTACAAGACGCATATTTGGCGCATCTTTATCTGTAAAAATGAAAAGATTATCTCCCTCTGTGTCTACAATATTTGCATTGACATCAAATCCACTTACAATCTGTACAAAGTCTCCGCCTTTTTTAAGGTCTTTTATATATAATTCATTACCATTTGTAGCATTAGCAGCAGAAATGATAAGGTATCTCTGGTCTTCAGAAACTCCTGCTCCCAGATATCTTCTTGGTGTTTTATCTCCTCCGAAGATCAGCTTATCCTCAGACTGTTTTGTTCCCAGTTTATGAAAATACACCTTATGTTTATCTGTCATTCCGGAAAGCACTGTCCCTTCTTTCGGCTTATCATAGCTTGAATAATAGAATCCTTCATCTCCCTGCCATGAAATTCCACTGAATTTCACATCCAGCAAAGTCTCATCAATCTGCTTTTTGGTAACTGCATCGATGATGATAATCTTGTTCCAGTCGCTTCCTCCTTCAGAGATAGAATAAGCGGCAAGGTTTCCTTTTTTATTGAAAGACAGATTAGAAAGTGAAGTTGTTCCTTTTTCCGAGAATTTATTAGGGTCTAAAAATACTTCTGTGGCATTCGTCTTGTTGTTTGTTCTATATAAAACAGACTGTGCCTGCAAACCATCATTTTTGTAATAATAGGTATAATCTCCTTCTTTAAAAGGAGCAGAAATTTTCTCATAGTTCCAGATGTCCTTCAGCTGACTTTTGATTTTATCTCTGAACGGAATTTTTGAAAGATAGTTCTGACTGTAAGCAACTTCTTCATCTACCCATTTTTTTGTCGCTTCAGAATCATTTTCAAGGTCTCTGAAAGGGTCAGAAACTGCGCTTCCGAAATAGGTATCGGTCTGGCCTCCTTTTAATGCTTTAGGATAATTCATTTTCTGAGAATAAAAAGATGCTGAAAATAATACTCCAGCTGTTAACAATATAGGTTTAAAATTCATACTGATCGGTTTTTCTCAAAAATACGCAAAGTATATGAAATAAAAAAAGTCCCAATAAATTGAGACTTGTATGCTTTACTATCGTATTTTCCGTCTATTCACTGGCACCGAAACTTTCAAAATAGAAATCGGTAAGGTTGGTAACAATCTCATCCGGACTTCCATTCCAATAGTATATTTTATCACCTTCTTTAAGCTCGTATAGATTAAAGTTCTGATCTGTGGTTACAGTTTTATCAGCATTTTTAAAATCCTGAACTGCCTGAGTCAGGTATTTTTTCAGATCTTCTACTTTTATTTTTTTCAGATCCCCCTTTGGCCCGGAAGTCAGTTTTGATGGAACCTGGAAGCTTACAGAATAAGTTATTTCTGCAATTTTTTGCCCTTCAACGTATTCATTAGGAACTACTTTCACATCTTTAATGGTAAGTTTTCCTTTTTTAAAATTATCAAACATGGCTCTGAAATAGTCTTCAGCTTCTTTTTTACATGCTGAACCTGTAGCTTTAGGAAAAGCCGACAAAAAATTCTCTACACTGCCGTTCATCACTTCTTGTGAAGTTTCTTTGAAGTTCACCTGATAAGCATCCTGGCCTTCTACTGTAGGTTTTAAATAATCATTAAGCTTTTTCAAAGTTTCTTCATCATTGCTCACGAAAGTACCAAAGAACAGTTCAAAGGCTTCTTTAGGTTTCTTTACTTCAGTCTGCGCGAAAAGTTGCTGACCCATCATGGTAAGCATCAGCAGCAAAATAATTTTGTAGGTTTTCATAGTATATTTTATGTTTTGTTATTTGAAAAGACAAAGCCCCTGAAGAATCAGAGGCTTTATTTTTATGTTTTCTAATCTTAGTAATTTTCTTCTTCTCCCTTCATTTTCTCTGCATTTTCTGCCATGATTACTGCATCAATCATTTCAGAAATATCTCCGTTCATATAGGCATCAAGGTTATACATAGACTTGTTGATTCTGTGGTCAGTAACTCTACCTTGTGGGTAATTGTACGTTTTAATTTTTGCAGAACGGTCTCCTGTAGATACCATAGATTTACGTTGTGCTGCGATATCTCCCTGCACTTTCTGTAATTCTATATCGTATAATTTTGTTCTTAGCATTTCCATTGCCAATTCACGGTTAGCCAACTGAGAACGAGCCTGTTGACATACCACTACGAGCCCTGAAGGTTTGTGGGTAAGCTGAACTTTAGTTTCAACCTTGTTTACGTTCTGACCTCCAGCACCTCCTGAACGGGAAGTCTGCATTTCAATATCGGCAGGATTCAATTCAAAATCTACTTCTTCAGCTTCCGGAAGAACAGCAATTGTGATTGCGGATGTATGAACTCTCCCCTGAGATTCCGTTTCAGGGACACGCTGTACACGGTGAACTCCTGATTCAAATTTCATGATTCCGTAAACGCCTTCTCCTTCCACTTTCATGATCAGTTCCTTGTAGCCTTTCGCCGCTTCATTGGAATCTGTAACTTCATGTCTCCACCCTTTTGTTTTGAAATACATGCTGTACATTCTGTAGATATCTTCTACGAAAATAGCCGCCTCATCACCTCCTGTTCCGGCACGTAATTCTACGATGATGTTTTTATCATCTGCAGGATCTTTAGGAATAAGCAATACTTTCAGCTCTTCTTCCAATCCAGGAATTTTAGCCTGAGCTTCTAATTTCTCTTCTTTAGCAAGATCTACCAAATCTCTGTCTGATCCATCAGCAATGATTTCTTCAGATTCTTCAATGCTGTCAAGGGCACCTTTATACTGATCGTAAACTCTTACAATTTTTCCCAAATCACTATATTCTTTGTTCAAAGAAGAATATTTTTTTTGGTCTGAAATGATATCAGGCTGTATAATAAGGTCTGCAACCTCATTATATCTTTGTTTTATAGCTTCTAATTTTGGAATTAATGATTTAGACATTGTAGAAATTTTGTGGGTGCAAAGATAAGAATTATTAATTCAAAATTAAAATTCCAAATCAGCATAAATTTTTGAGCATTAGGGATAAAGGGTGTAAAATGGCAAAAACGCCCAATTACAAATTTGTTTATCCGGGTTTATACGAGATTAAAACCGCTTCTAAGATCCTTTGGAGAGCCTTCTGTCCACCAGATATAAAATAATTCCAACTGCGATAATTCCCAGTCCTATCAAGCTTTCTTTAGGATTATGAATAAATGTAAAGTAGAGAATATAAATACTGAACAGGAGAAAAACAGCAGGAAAAATATGGAAAGCATTAGACTTAAAAATTTTTCTGTCTTTTTTCTTCAGAAAGAATACGGTAGAAATAGCCAGACTTGCAAAAAGCTGTAAAATAAAAGCCGTGTACACAAAAATTTCTTTAAAACTTCCTGTCAGAATAATAATAGCCGCAATCACTGCATGCGCAAAAATAGCTCTTACCGGAATTCCTTTTTTGTTACCCTCTGATAATGGTTTCCAAATGTAGGTATGTTTTGCAAAAGCCTGCGTTAATCTCGATCCTACCCATAGGTATCCGCTTATGGTTGCAACCAGTTGTAACGCGATAAAAATATTAACAATTTTTCCGAAGGTGGGTCCCTGCATATTAACCGCTGCTTCTCCCATTACGTCTTCTTTTCCTGCCAATTGACTCACAGAAGCATGTTTCAGCATAATATAATTCACCAAAATATAGCTTACTGTCACGAAAACAGTTCCTATAATGAGTGATTTGGGAAGGTTCCTTTGAACATCTTTTATTTCCCCGGCGATATAAGAAGCCGAATTCCAACCGGTGTAGGAATAGGTGACAAAAACAAGAGAAGTGGCAAAAGCCGGAAGCATGATCTCGTTTTTCCAGTTGTCATTGAAGTTCAGACTATTTCCAATCTGTGGTGAATCTGAAAGCCCAACTCCCAGAATAACCAGTACAATAATGAAGGTTATTTTGATGAAAGTAAAAAAGTTATGAAATCTACTGGACGTTTTCAGGCTAAATGACAACGCAATCGCAACCAGGAAAATGGCTGCAATCGCAAAACCATTGCCAAAAGAATAATCAAATACGGAAAGGTATTTTGACATTGCCAATGCTGCAAGGGCCACAGGAGAAGAAAATCCAATAATCAGAGAAACCCAGCTTATCAGGTACCCGAACAGCGGATGATAGGTTTCTTTAAGATAGATAAAATCGCCTCCGTTTCCTTTAAAGTGTGAACCTAATTCGGCATAGCAAAAAGCTCCAAACAAAGCGAGAATCCCTCCGATACCCCACAACAGGAAAATACTGTAGGTATTGGTAATATCGGATAGCTGAAATCCCAGGGTGGTAAAAATCCCTGTTCCGATCATATTGGAAACGACGATGGCTGCAGCTGTTTTCCAGCCAATCTGATGTGAGGTAGTACTCATTTAATGATTAAAAATTAAAATTAAGCCTTCCGAAGAAATAATTCCCCAGCGTTCCCATCTGAACCGGCGCATATTTGAATACTCCATAATATGAATTTTCATAAATCTGGCGATCCGGGAAGACATCAAAAACATTATTAGCTCCAACGGTAAAGTTGATACTTTTTGTGATATCATACCCAACGCTGATGTCGGTCACTACTTTTGGTGAGAATTCCTGAACTCCGCCAAATGGATAACCATCTCTTATTACTTTGCCAAAATAGGTATTTCTTACGAGAAAATTGAACTTCCCGATTCCATAATTTAATCCTAATGATGCTTTTGTTTTGGGTGATAAAGTTTCAATGATATTAATCTGGTCGGGACCAAAGAATTCATTCTGAGGGGTTCCTAGGTTTTCCGGAAAATGGAAGTCTGTGATTTTTGTTTCTGTGTAGTTTCCGGCAAGATTCATATTTAATTTTCCGTTACCAAGTAACCAGTCGTAAGAAACAACCACATCTACTCCTTTGGTTTCTGTATCAACAGCATTGGCAAAGAATCTTCCGCTTTCTACCTCATTTCCTTTCCCTACTATAGCCGGATCTGATAATCTTGGATCTGTTATATTTCCGGTAATAACTATTCTATCTTTTACTTTAATAATATACCCATCTACAGTAATAAATAATCCTTTTACAGGTTTTAAAGTGAATCCTGCACTTCCATTGACAGAAGTTTCCTGTTTGAGTTTATCAAATCCAAGAATTCTCGCTGCATCGCTATCATTCCTGAAAATCCCTTTGGTGACAATTTTCAATCCGGAAGTCGAAATATCTGCATAAGAATTATTAAAATACTGCTGCTGAAGTGAAGGCGCTCTGAATCCTGTTCCTACTGCTGCTCTTACTGCATAGTTTTTCACAAATTCATATCGTACAGCAAGCTTTCCATTCAATGTATTTCCAAAATCTGAGTAATTTTCAAATCTTGCGGCGGCATCAATATTCAGTTTTTTATCTAAATCATAGGAAACATCTGCGTATACTGCGGTCGAATGTCTGTCTTTCGTCAATGCATTGTTGGGAGAAAACCCGATGAAAGACTGTGATCCTCCTGCACCAAGCACTGTAGAACCTTCAGCAGCCACATTTCCATTGATGTCATATTGGGTGTAAGAAGCTTCATCGCCAGCCTTGATCTGGTATTGTTCAAATCTGAATTCTCCTCCGAATGCGATATTGAACCGTTTTATATTTTTAGAAACATCAAGATTAACGGTATTTTGAAGGAAACTATGAGCTCCTGCATAAAAACGGGTTGGCGATTTTGCCCCAAGAGAAGCATTATTGGTATTGCTTACATTATAATTGAAAGTATTGCTTCCGAACGTATTACTCAGGTCGAATAGCCAGTCATTGACATTATATTTTGCACCTACAGCATAAGACACATCATAGACCTGAGATCCAAGACTTGCCTGAAAACCGTTTGGGTAAATGGATGAAACGACATTAGATGTTTCGCTCGGAAGTCTTCTGAAGCCAAAACCTTTTCCTTCTTTGATACTGAAACCTCCGAAAGAATACAGTTTAAAATGATCATTAAAAGGGTACTCTGCATTGAAAAACAGCTGTCCCTGTCTAATCTGGGCATCTCCGATCTGGAAATTAAAATCATCACGGGTCAATCCCCGCTCTTTAATTTTTGCATCATCTGCAGCTCTTGCCGCTTCGGGATCATTTGCAAATGCATACGCAAAATTATCTCCGAAAATATCTAAATCATGGTTTTGAGTTCTTGTCGTTTTCCCCCTATGGCTTAATTGTAGTGAAAGATTGATATAGCCATCTTTTTTTCCTAATGAAGTTCCGTAATTGGCTCCGGCCTGATAAGTGTCGCCATCATTTCTTCCGGTTACTCCGTAAGTAAGGCTTGCTGATGCCCCTGCATTTTTTTTAAGAATAATATTGATCACTCCGGCGATGGCATCAGAACCATATTGTGCAGCAGCTCCGTCTCTTAGGACTTCTATTCTATCAATTGCAATGATGGGAATTGTCCCAAGATCTGTTCCCACAGAACCATTTCCTACCGTATTCTGATAGTTGACTAACGATGTAGAATGCCTTCTTTTCCCGTTTAATAATACCAAAATCTGATCTGGTCCCATTCCTCTTAAGGACACGGGATCAATATGTTCTGTACCGTCAGAAGCAGACTGTCTCACTGCGTTGAATGATGGGATCACATAGTTCAGAAGATCCTGAGCAGTCATTTGTGGAGAGCTTCTCTGGATCTTGTCAATATTGATAACGTCTACAGGGACTGGTGTCTCAAGTTTTGTTCTTTTGACATTTCGGTTTCCGACAATGATAATGTCTTCGATTTGTTTTCCTTTCTCCTCATTCTCCTGAGCAGCTACCCCAATTACACTCAGCAAAAATACCGCTGTACTTAATTTTTTCATTTTTGTTCTTGCCAATTAATAATAACATTCCTGCGAACCTTTTCGCAGATAAACAAGACTTCAAGAAATGGAATTCATATAAGAATATTGACTTCACTTATCTCCCCTTTCGGGTTGGAATTAGCACCTTTGCACTTTTTTGAATTGTACAGGTTGCTAAGGTTTCTTTGGGCCAAATCCCTCCACCTTTCTTGATAAATCTACCGCAAAAGTAGACTATTTTTTTCAATATACAAAAAAGGCAAATCAGCTATTCTGCCAATCTGCCTTTTTGTTTTACTTAACAATCATCTTTTGAATTGCGATTCCTGTTTCTGATTTTAATTGAACCAGATAAGTTCCTGGCGGATAATTGATTTTGGTTTCAAAAGTCCCGTTTTCTTTATCAATTTTGAATGAGCCCAGCTTTTTACCGGTCACGTCAAAAAATAAAATTTCGCCGTTTTTTACTTTGTTAAAAATTAATTTTGCGATCCCATTTTGTATTGGATTATTAGCAATCTGAAGGGATAATTTATTAGCTGCATGAGTATCCGTTGTGGACAAAGCGCCTGCATAATTTCCGAAAATCCTGAACTCTCCAGGCTGTAAAGTTATCGGAGCTGTTGTTGAAGCTATATTGGAAACACTATCATCCATCAGATTCTGCCATTGACCAGTGTAAGGAAAGTAAGGAACAACATTTTGTGCAGAAGTAGTATAATTAGCCAATACCACCACATTCTTTATTCCGGTAGTAATGGTGGTATCATAGAGATAAATCCTGGTGATCAGACCATCAGGATCATTCGTAAGATTATTGGATTCTATACTGTACGTTTTAGATTTGAAAATCTGATGGGTGTTTCTGATATTGATTATTTTAGCCCATGTATCATACACTGCTTTTCTGTTTGTATTGGTATCATATCCCAGTGTAAATGCAACGGGTTTTTCATCCGTTCTGCATCCGCTGTTGATCGTACCATCCGCACATCTGTTGATACTGAATTCGTATCCTAATTCTCCAAACTGCCAGATCATTTTCGGGCCGGGAATGGTGAAAAATGTAGCTCCGAAGGTTTTCATTCTTTCAAGAGCCGTATTCAGATTTTTAACACTATAGCCTCCATTAACGGCACCATATTCAAGGTTTTTAAACATGAGCCTTTCCTCATCATGACTTTCTCCATATCCCACTGCACTCATATTGGTAAAGCCATGAAGACTGTGATTCATACGGTCATAATTGCTGTTTTCTTTATATCCCATGGTATTTTGATTGTAAGGATCGGTTTGCTTATTCCAAAGCATAACTCCTTTTCCTTCTGCTATTCTGTAATTGGCCCACTGCTGTTCTTCTGCATCTGTTCCCAGGTGTTCGAAGATCATATAAGAATTGGGATCAATAGCCCACTGTCTGTCTGCATAATGTTTCATAATGTCAACTCTGTCTTGCTGATAAGCATTGGTACAGGCTTCATCATTTTCGGAACAGTTTTGAGTGAATCCTTTCGTTAAATCCCAACGAAATCCATCGATGCGGTATTCTGTCAACCATTGCTGAAGGCATCTTTCAACGTAATATTGAGTTGAAGAACTTGTATGATTAAAATCGTTAAACACATTATAAGAGTGTTTTGGAACCTGATTGAAATAAGGGTTATCCGGAGCAACATTTCCGTAGCCATCTCCATCAGGATCTATATTCCATAGTCTTACCAAAGGCGAGCGTCCTGTTGCATGATTAAAGGCGACATCTAAAATCACTGCAATCCCGTTTTGGTGGCACAGATCCACAAATTCTTTGAATTTTTCAGGAGTTCCATACGCTTTATCCAATGCATAATGGAAGGAAGTATTGTAACCCCAGGAAAGATTTCCATCAAATTCCATGATGGGAAGCAGTTCTATAGCATTGATCTTTAAATTCTTCAAATAAGAAATCTTGTTGATCAGTGACTGCCAGTTTTTTTCCTGAGTAAAGTCTCTTAGTAATAATTCATATACGATCAGATCTTCTTTCGCAGGTCTTTGAAAATTGGTTACCTGCCAGTTATAAGCGGTTTGTCCTGTTTTAAATGTAGAAACTTCAAAGCCCTGTCCTGCAGGGAATACAGGTAGATTTGGATAGGTAGAAGCCGAAATCCATGGATCGTCGTAAGAAGATAATATTTGTGGTGAATAAGGGTCAGCTACTTTTCTCAAATCATTGGTTCTGTATTGAAAAGAATATAATTGCTGAGGGGTAAGTCCGCTAAGTTCAATCCAGTAAAGATCAGGATTTGTGGTATCTTTTTTCATTAAATAAGCATCATTCACAGCCCAGTTGTTAAAACTGCCAATAACATGTACAAAGTTTTTACCGGGAGCATACAATGCAAGCCCTACTTTGGTCTGATCCGTAGGATGATAATTAATTCCCTGTCTGATCCAACTGGGAACCGCCTGAGACACAACATTTCTCGGAACCTGCAGAATAAATGCAGCATTTTTGGAATTGGATCCCTGAGTTGCTGTAAGCTCCATAGCAGCATCTTCCGAAACCGTATAAGTAAAAGAATAAGATTGCGAAGGAGCTGAGACTGAATTCACAACAGCTCCATTGGCTTTTAACTGAAAGGTACTATTAACATTGGTAGTTGCTGTAATATTGATTGAATTTCCTGCCGGGACTGAGGTAAGACTGTTCGGCAGCGGGTTTGTAAGGGTTAAGCTTAAAATACCCACGTTTACAAATATATCCGGTGAGGTCTGATGTGACCCTGTTTTATCTTTTAATAAAAAACCAAATCTTCCGATTCCTGTTCTTCCGAAAAAAGAAGTCGGAGTAAAAGCCAGGGAATAGGTATCTGTGGCTACATTATAATTCAGCTTGTTCAGATCATTTGAATTGCTCCAGCTTCCATTGGTAGGACAGTCCTGACTGTTCTGATAATTGCTATCAAAAGACCATGACCAGATATAAACAGCATTGTTGGAAATACCCCAGGCAGATTCATCAATCTGGTCCCCGGGAATTGTAAGCGTAACAGCATCGGTTTCGTTGAATGGATTGGGCGTCATTGTATAGTTGATCTGCCCGAAAACAACCATGGTAATCAACAGAAAAACAACGGAATAAAATTTTTTCATTATCATATTTTTTATCGAATATAATATTATTTTTTATTCATCATCACTATTTTGATCTGATATTTCATTTTAATGGGAAAAACAAATAAGAAAAAGGCTCATGAAAATTTCATGAGCCTCCCAATAAAAGTAATTGTAATGAACTATTTTTTATCTAACGAAATTCTTTGATGAAATCCGGTTAGTCTTTTATAATCTTTTTTGAAATGGATTGACCATTCTTCAATTTTAATTCTACGATGTATAATCCTGAAGGCAGCTCGGTCATGTTGATCTGGTTATCCGAGAACTGTACATTCATTTTTTGCCCTACAGCATTGATAACATTCACTTTTTCAATACCGGAATCTGACTTAATAATAAGTATTCCTTTTGTAGGGTTAGGATACATTCCTATTACTGATTTATTCAGCTTAACATCCGAAGTCCCCAGAGAAGATGATGGCTTAATACATCTTACTGATGCCCCCTGTCCTCTCATAGCACCTGCCGAAGCATTAGCAATAGTGGCTCCCACATAAAGATATTTCCCTCCTGAAGTCGAAGTGTCAGAACTCCAGAAGTATCCTCTTTGGCCTACATAAGTAAAATCTCCATTGCTTGAACTTCTGAATCCTCCTGCCGGAAGTTTAAGATGGCTTCCATAGGCTGTTGCAGGGTTTGCAATACTTTCTGCTCCTACCAGAGTAGCCCATTCTGTCTGAGAAGGTATTTTCCAGTCTGTTCCTATTGCTTTACAAGGATCTACTCCGGCAGATGCACTAACATCTGCAATGGAAGCTCCTGTCCATGTATCTCCACTTGCAAAAGCTGCCCACCATGCTGTAGGTCCGGCAATATATCCACCTCCTGTTATACTTGTTCCTTCAGGAGTATTCGGTGATGGAGCCTGTACCACCTGAGAATTTCTAAGCTGGTGTCCGTCATCCCATCTTCCCCATTGGAAAAGATCACCATATGAATTTGCATCAGCCATTGATGAAGCAACCTGCGCACTTCCCAGATTCTGCTGAAGCCATATTTTTCCGTCTGCACCTCTTACCGTAGTATAAGCAACCTGCTGACCGCGATACATAAAACTCACACAGCCTACATCTCCTACATTTGATCCAGGATCTGTATTGCTGCATGTTTGTGGATTTAACGTTAAAGAGATTCTTTTAACTTTTGTAGTATTGTCAGAATAAGCCAGAACAAGGTAATTGTGTGCTTTATCTATGGCAAGATCATTGTATTTTGCTTCACCATCAGAAACGAAGTCACCTCCAAAAGGAACCCAGTTTTGTGAATCATCTAATTTATAGACCGTATTTCTCAGGAAATTATCATTTTCAAAACGGCTGGCCACCACATAAGGTTTCCCGGATTCTGTTACGGCTAAAGCAATATGCTGTACACTTCCTGCTGAAAAATTGGCATTTCCAACCTGCACCCAAGAATTTCCGTCAAACTTTTTAACATTCACCTTTCTTCCTCCTCCTGAGTTTGAAACATAGGCAACATAGATTTTATTAGAACCATCCAATGCGATATCAGCATTATATTGTTCTCCTGATGAAGAAGCATCTACAGCAGCCCCACCTACTAAGCTCCAGTCTTGTGATGAAATTGCATCGGTATTGTTTTGATATACTTTTAAACCTCCGGAAACATTGCATGTATATACTTTATTATTGGTTCCAATGACCATTTCAGCAAATTCAGCACCTCCAGAAAAGCCTGCGTTTCCTACCTGCTCCCATGTACCGCCAAAATATCTTTTTACAGTTCCTGAGCCATATGATCCATAAGTGAATATAATATTATCAGAAGATACTGCAGAAGCCTGATAGTTAACAGAGCTATCTGTAGCGTTAGGAAGCTGAGACCATAAAGATCCTGTAAACAAACGTACTTCCATTCCGGACCCTGGATAACCAATCTGGTTGGTATAATAGATACTATTTCCATTAGGACTTATAGACAATGAATTGTAAGTTGCCGTTCCAGTAGTAATTCCAGGACTTCCTCCTAAATAGGACCATGCACTTCCATTGAATTTCTGTACAGAACCTTTAGTTACTGAAACATCATAATAGGAAAGATAATAATTTCCTGAGTTATCAATAACCAAGTTATTAAAACTGCTTCCCCCAGCTGATACATCCTGAACTCCTCCTACATTTTCCCATTGCTGAGCATACAAACCGCTTCCAGCAGCGGCTAGCAATGCTAATCCTGTGCTGATTTTCTTTATTGCAAAATGTAAATCTTTAAACATATGAAATATTATTTTTAATTATTCTAAATTTAATTTAATTTTGCGCAAAAGTACCTCACATAATTAACCCCGAGTTATCATTTCCGAACTTTTGGTTATCCCACGCGGTACTTTTACCTTAAGTTAGTTGTACCATGGCTGTAAAAATGTGTTGTATGAGGAATCATTCTAAAAGTGGACTTTTGTTCAGATCCGAAGACATCAAAATCATCATGCAGGAAGACCTGTGTCCTGACCAAACCTTCAAGTCTCATATGCTGGAAGGGAAGTCAAGCTTTAATCTTATTTTCTTGCTAAGTGATGGTATCAATCTGGAAGCTCACGACTGTGGAACGAAATTCTTATTCAGGAAAAATCAATATATCCTTCATTATTCGCCTAACGAAAGTGTTGCTGAACTATGGACAGAAAATCAGGAGGTTTTGAAATATCTCCAGATTCAAATCAATTATCAATACATTTTTAACCTCATCAATCCGGATCTTAATCTCGAGAACGCAGAAGTTCTGGAAAATATGACTCATAATAATTTTATTTTCCTTCATAAAGAAACACCTCCTGACATAACGGTTGAAATGCACATGATCATAAAAGAGATTCTGGGCTATACCAAGAAAGGAATCATGCAGAAATTATTTATAGAGGCTAAGATCATTAAGCTTCTTATTCTTATTTTCGAACAGTTCAATGAAAAGAATATACTGGAATCCAATCCAAAGACCCCTGAAATAATCAGAAAATTCATTGATGAAAATTACCACAGAAATATAAAAGCGGAAGAAATAGGGAAATATATTGGGATGAATCAGAATATCATCCGAAAAGAATTCAAGGCTCAGTACCATACAACGATTGCTCATTATATATCGGAACTCAGAATGCTGAAAGCCAAAAAGTTGATTCCCGATAAAAATATTATGATCAAAGAGATCGCCATTGAATGCGGTTATGAATACCTGCAGAACTTTACACGGGCTTTTAAAAAGAAATTTGGGGTATCACCGGAAAGCCTGAGAAATAATAAATAGAAAAACCGCTTAATTGCTTAAGCGGTTTTGTATATGTTGTTTTGCTTTGATATTACTTTTTCAGAATTCAGGTGAAAAAGCAATGACAATCAATTAATGATGATGTCCGTGATCGTGAAGGAAAGGTCCGTTTCCTTTAGGTTCGTTATAGATAACTTCTACACCTTCCTGCTCAGTAATAAGCTTTCTTCTGATATCTTCAGGATCGAAAGGCTTTACTTTTCCAAAATACTCTTTCAAACCTTCAGTTAGCCACATTGGGATTACTAATCCGAAGAACATAAAAATACACCAGAATCCTACTAAGAACATAGTAATGAAGAATATAGTCCAAAGGAACTGGTAGAACGGCCAAAATGCTGATAATATCGTTATCATTCTCTTAAAGATTTTAGGCAAAAATAGAACTTTTTTCCCTTTTACACAAAAGATACATGTTCTATTTTCTTATTTATTTTAATTTTAAACTAATTAGTGCGCAAGATTCGCGAAGAAATCGTTGCCTTTATCATCGGTAATGATGAATGCAGGGAAGTCTTTTACTTCGATTTTTCTTACCGCTTCCATTCCTAATTCCGGGAAGTCTACTACGTCTACAGACACAATATTGTCTTTTGCAAGAATCGCCGCAGGACCACCGATAGATCCAAGGTAGAAACCACCGTATTTACCACAAGCATTGGTAACATCTTTACTTCTGTTCCCTTTTGCAAGCATGATCATACTTCCTCCGTGGCTTTGGAATTCGTCTACATACACGTCCATTCTTCCGGCAGTAGTAGGTCCGAAACTTCCTGAAGCCATTCCTTCCGGAGTTTTTGCTGGTCCTGCATAATAGATCGGGTGATTTTTGAAATATTCAGGCATTGGTTTCCCGCTATCGATAATTTCTTTGATTTTTGCATGAGCAATATCTCTTGCTACGATCAATGTTCCGTTCAGTTTCAATCTTGTTTTGATCGGATATTTTGAAAGCTCAGCAAGGATTTCCGGCATCGGCTTATTCAGGTTAATCTCAACTGCTTCTTCTAAGTGTGGAGGAGTATCTGGCAAGAATCTTTTTGGATCCTGCTCAAGCTGCTCAAGGAAAATCCCTTCTTTTGTAATTTTTCCTTTAATATTTCTGTCTGCAGAGCAAGAAACTCCCATTCCTACCGGACAAGATGCAGCATGTCTCGGAAGTCTGATTACTCTTACGTCGTGAGTAAGATATTTTCCTCCAAACTGAGCTCCGATTGCACTTTCCTGGCAGATTTTCTGAACTTTAGCTTCCCATTCGAGATCTCTGAACGCTTGTCCAGCTTCATTTCCTTCTGTTGGAAGGTGGTCATAATATTTAGCGGATGCTTTTTTTACTGCAGCAAGATTGGCTTCTGCTGAAGTTCCTCCGATTACCAATGCCAAGTGGTATGGTGGGCAGGCCGCTGTTCCAAGATCTGAGATTCTTTCTTTAACAAATTCTTCAAGAGACTTTTCGTTCAGTAAAGATTTTGTCTTTTGGTATAAGAATGTTTTATTGGCTGAACCGCCTCCTTTAGTTAAGAATAGAAATTCATAGTAATCTCCTTTTTTAGCATAGATATCAATCTGTGCAGGAAGGTTAGATCCTGAATTCTTCTCATCAAACATCGTTAAAGGAACTACCTGAGAATATCTTAAATTTCTTTTTTGATAGGTGTTGAAGATTCCTTTGCTTAGGTATTCCCCATCCTCTACTCCTGTATATACATTTTCTCCTTTTTTCCCCATTACAATGGCTGTCCCTGTATCCTGGCATGAAGGAAGAGCTCCTTCAACAGCTACTGCAGCATTTTGTAAAAGGTTGTAAGCAACGAATCTGTCGTTATCTGTAGCTTCAGGATCATCAATGATTCTTTTAAGGCTTTCCAGGTGTGAAGAACGAAGCATGAAAGAAACATCTGCCATCGCTTCTTCAGCTAATAACTCCAATCCTTTCGGATCAATTGTTAAAATTTCTCTGTCACCTAGTTTTTCAACCTTTACATAGTCTGATGTAAGCTTCTTATACACCGTATCATCTTTCTGAATTGGATACGGATCCTGATATCTAAAGTCCATTCAATTTTTGTTTGTGCAAAAATACGCCTCATTAAAAAAAATATGAGTAAAATCAGTCATTTAAATTGATATTTATAATGATTATAAATTGTGGGTTTCTGAGTTTATAAGTACCTTTATAGGAGCTAAATAAATGAAAGCCTAACATTATTTTTTGCATTAAAATTCAATAATGTGAAGGGGTTTTAGGATTTTATCATCAACAGATCATACAAATTTCAACCATAATGAATTACAGAATAGAAAAAGACACCATGGGAGAAGTGCAGGTTCCTGCAGACAAACTTTGGGGTGCACAGACGGAACGTTCAAGAAATAATTTCAAAATCGGACCTGAAGGTTCAATGCCGCATGAGATCATTGAAGCTTTTGCCTATCTGAAAAAGGCTGCCGCTTTTACCAATACTGAGCTGGGAGTACTTCCTGCCGAAAAAAGAGATATGATCGCCAACGTGTGTGACGAAATTCTGGAAGGAAAACTAAACGACCAGTTTCCTTTGGTGATCTGGCAGACAGGTTCCGGGACACAATCGAACATGAATGTCAATGAAGTCATTTCAAACAGAGCTCATGTCAATAATGGCGGAACATTGGGTGACAAATCTGAGGTTCACCCGAATGACGACGTCAACAAATCCCAATCTTCCAATGATACCTATCCTACTGCTATGCACATTGCTGCTTATAAAAAAGTAGTGGAGGTAACCATTCCGGCAGTAGAGAAGTTAAAAAATACACTGGCTGAGAAATCAAAAGCATTCAAAGATGTTGTAAAGATCGGAAGAACCCATTTGATGGATGCTACTCCACTTACACTTGGACAGGAATTTTCAGGATATGTCGCTCAACTAGAATATGGATTAAGAGCTTTAAGAAACACTCTGCCTCACCTTTCTGAACTTGCATTAGGCGGAACAGCCGTAGGAACAGGATTGAATACACCTAACGGTTATGATGTAAAGGTTGCCGAATATATTGCTCAATTTACAAAACATCCTTTCATTACCGCTGAAAATAAATTTGAAGCGCTGGCAGCTCATGATGCTATTGTGGAAAGCCACGGTGCACTGAAGCAGCTTGCCGTTTCTTTATATAAAATTGCTCAGGATGTGAGACTCTTAGCATCAGGGCCACGTTCCGGGATCGGGGAAATTCACATTCCTGAAAATGAGCCGGGGTCTTCAATTATGCCAGGAAAAGTAAATCCTACTCAAAATGAAGCTTTAACAATGGTTTGTGCTCAGGTTTTAGGAAATGACACGACCATTTCGTTTGCAGGAACTCAGGGGAATTATGAACTGAATGTTTTCAAACCGGTAATGGCTTATAATTTCTTACAGTCTGCCCAATTGATCGCTGATGCATGTATTTCTTTCAATGATCACTGTGCTGTAGGTATTGAACCGAATCATGAGAGAATTAAAGAGCTTGTAGATAAATCGTTAATGCTTGTTACGGCTTTAAATACTCACATTGGATATGAAAATGCCGCTAAAATTGCCAAAACTGCCCATAAAAACGGAACGACTCTAAAAGAAGAAGCTATCAATCTTGGTTTGTTGACTGCTGAGCAGTTTGACGAATGGGTAAAACCAGAAGATATGGTAGGAAGTTTAAAATAATGATTCTATAACTGATACAATGTAAAAACTCCGGGATTCATTCCCGGAGTTTTTAATTTACATTCAATGTTTATTTAATCTAATCCAATGGCTAAGCCGAATATCAGTGCTTTATCATCCTTAAAATGACTGTCTTTAAAGAAGTTGCTAAAGTCTTTTTTAACAAATAAGCTAAAGCTGTTATACGATACAGTAAACTGTGCTCCATACACAAAAGGATTTACCTGATAATTTCCGCGGTCTCTGGTTTCGCCATCATTTCCTTTTACAATATTGTTTGTTGACATTTTTACTCCTCCATATACATTGGCTGCTACTTTAAATCCTGTATAATAGCTTCTGTACTGGATATCCATTCCTGCATTTTTAAGCTTGGAAAAATTATACTGCATACCAAGAGGAACGATAATATATCCTGTTCTCAGCTTACTTTTATCCAGATTTTCATTAGCCTGTGCCAAAGCAACTCCCTGGTCAGCACTTTTTGTAAAGTACATATTATTGTCTGCTCTCAGGGTTCTCCATGAAAATCCTAACCCTGAAATAACGGCCCATGGACTTGTTCTGCTTAGCTGATAATTCAGTTTCAAACCAAATTCCAGGTTATTGGCATATCCAATATTTTTATCGAGAACATTGTCGGGAGAACTATTTGTCAATGTCATGATTCCGTAAGAGAAATAGCCCGTAAAGCTTCTGCTGGGACGGAATTTTTTTAACAACTTTTCTTTAAGATCTTCTTTTGAGGTAACATCGGTATTCAAAAGTGAATATCTTACCTGCTTCTGAATAACATCATCCAGATCAAATCCCAGTTCTTCAATTCTCTTATCCATTTTCTCGGAATAACGGTCTGCAATCTGGGCCTTCTCTCTGTCAAAATCTGCTTTATCAAGATTTCTGGCCTGTAAAACGGCAAGTTCACCTTCCATCAATTTTTTTTCTTCCTGAATAATGGTATTGATCTTTGTGGCATATTCTTCCACTTTCTCTTTTACAATAGGGCTTACTTCGGTATCTTTTTTAGAAGACAGGTTAATATTCAGCGCCTTCTTCTGTGCATGGAATGATGCTGCAGAAAAGCATACCAATCCCATTACGATTAATTTCTTGATCATATTATTAATTTTTAATTTTTTACGGATAAATTATCTGGCATTCAAATCGATAGTAGTCGCTACGTTACTTCCATCCTTGGTTTTTTCAATAACATCTTTATGTTCTACTGAAAAGAGAAGTGTAGAAGGATCTACATATTTTTTCTTTTTAACCGGAGTTTTCAAAGAATCGGCTTTTGCTATGAGTTTAGGGTGAGAAAGTTGAGGAATCTCCAGCTTCTTTACGGCAGTTTCTCTAGGAATAAGTTTATTTTCACCTATCGCCACTGCAGAAATCACTTCTTCTTTATCTTGGGAAAGCGTTTTCTTTACTTCCTTTTTTTCATCGTCCTGAACAGCTAAAGGAGTATTATTTTGAGCAGGCTCAGTCACCATTTTATCGGTGTCCGTTTTTTCTGTCGTTTTTACAATTCCAGGTTGAATTTCTGAGGGTTGATTAAGAAAAAGCAGAACGGTTCCCAAACTCAATGTCAAAAGTAAACATGCAGCCACCAAAAACCAGTTTACTCTTGATTTGGGGTGGTGAGTACTCCTATTCTGAAGTTCAATTTCTGACCACAAATCTCTGGATGGAGCTATTTCTCTTTCTTCAATCTGTCTTTTGATCTGAAATTCAAGATTATCTTTAGACGTTTTCATTTTTCAATTTTTTTTGTTGTTGAAAGTAGATCTTTCTTAATTTTTCTTTTGCTCTGAACAGCTGTGTTTTGCTTACAGCCATTGAAATCTGCAAAGTATCAGCAATTTCCTGATGCGAGTACCCTTCCAGCACATAGAGGTTAAAAACCATTCTGTAGGCATCGGGAAGCTGATCCAAAAGGTCCTGCGCATTAAAATCACAATCAATCTCCGGTTCGTGGATGTCTTCGTGAAAAGACTGGTTGATCTCGTCCAGATAGAATACTGTTTTGTGGCTTTTGATAAAATTCAGGCATTCATTCACCACAATTCTTCTTGCCCAGCTATCCAGGTTCGACTCTTCTCTGAAGGTTTCTATGTGCTTAAAAATTTTGCAGAATGCTTTAATGAGACAATCTTCCGCCTGATACAAATCGCTCACATAGCTTTTGCTTACACTCAGGAATCTCTTCACATTCTGTTCATAGAAAATCTTCTGTGCAGCCGGATCCTGTTTCTTCAGGAGGCTCAACAAATCATTCTTTTTATTTCCGAACAAAAGTTTCATGCTTATGCTGTTTCTACTTTAAAGACAATCAAAACAAAAAAAGGTTACAACTTAAAAAAATATTTTTTATTTACTTAATAACGACACTGTTCCAAAACAGTATTTATAATACTGAAAATCAAGCATTAATAACTTAATATACAAATCATAAAAATCTGAGAATTTTGTATAGTTTCTGTAAAAATAATTGATTAAAGGCTGCCTCAGAGTGAGACAGCCTTTTTATATTTTATCCTGAGAATTCATCAAGCATATTTCGGGTAGGAACAAAGAAAAGCGTTCCTGTAACTGCTGTACTGAAATCTAAGATTCTGTCATAGTTTCCCGGGGGATCACCTACAAACATATTGGTCAACATCTTTTTGGTGGTCGTAAATGTACTTGAATAGGCAATAAAATAAGTCCCAAACTCATTAGAAGAAGGACTTCCAAAAGGCATATTATCTCTGACAATTTTCAATTCTTCTCCGTTTTCACCTTCGATATTGGCTAAAGCAATATGGGAGTTAGCAGGTTTCACATCATCAGACATTTCAATATCATTTTGCTTTGATCTCCCGATCACCTTTTCCTGATCTTCTGTGGAAAGCCCTTTCCAGGCAGCCATATTATGAAGATATTTCTGAACGAAAAGATAACTTCCATCTTTATATTGAGAGTCTTCGTCTCCGATCTTTGCAAAATAATCACGGTCTTCACCATGAGGATTCTCCGTTCCATCAACAAAACCTAGAATAGAACGTGCATCCCAATATTTAAACCCGTGAATTTCCAGAATGCTTTCAGCAACTGAGCTCAATACATTTGATATTTCAATAGCCATATCAAAGATCAGACTTTTATTATCTGCTCTTAAGTGAAAGTGAAGATCGCCCGGAGTGGAAACAGCGGTATGTTTTATCCCTTTGATCTCTTCAAAATTGGTCAGTTCTTTTGGTGGAGGTGTCGGAAGCTCCAATTTTTTCCATGCTTCAGCTCCAATACCCATTACACAGCTTGCTCTGCTGTCCGGGAATCTGTTGAAAACCGAATTATTAAGGTTGAGTACCAATGCACACAATTGTTGAAAGACCTCCTTCAATTGAGGATCATCATGAAGTTTCCACACCATGAAAATCGTATTGCTGTTAGGATAATCTGTTACATTTTGTGATTCTGCCCTATTCATAAACGTCTGTTTTTAATGTACTAAATATCCGAAATTGAAACCTGATCTGCAAAATATTGCTCCAGATCTTTCAACGTTTCCGGATTGGTCTGAATGTCTTTTACCAGTAGCCCTTTGTTCACTACCACAATCCTGTTGCAGACTTCCGTAGTATGAGACAAATCATGACTGGATATCAGGAAAGTAACACCATCCTGCTTAGACAGTTCTTTGATCAGGTTTTTAAGTTTGATCTGTGTGGACGGATCCAGGTTGGCAAAAGGTTCATCCAGAATAATAATTTCAGGATTTCCAATGATGGCTCCTACAATTCCTACTTTTTTCTGATTTCCTTTCGAAAGATCACGGATATATTTTCCTGATTTTAGAATCTCACCGTTGAAGAAATCGTGAAAGGGTTTCAGAAATTCATCTATTGAAGCTTTGTTTTGCCCTCTCAGCTCTCCAATGAAGTAAAAATATTCTTCAGGCGTGAGATAGCCGATAAGAAAAGTGTCATCTACAAAGGCTGAAACTTTATTCTTCCAGGCCTCAGATTCACTGACTTTGATTCCGTCAATGCTTACAGATCCGGTAGTCGCCTGAATCAAATCAAGCATCAGGCTAAAAAGAGTTGTTTTTCCTGCCCCGTTGTTTCCTACAAGACCAAATGTTTCTCCGTTTGGAATGTCAAGATGTTCGATATTAAGAACGGTTGCCGTTCCGTATGTTTTTGATAAATTATGTATGTTGATCATGGCTTAACCTTTATTTTTAAATGCGTCAATTGTGCTGTATTTTTCTTTTTTGTAAAGTTTTACGATAATATTGAAGATTTTCTCTCTCATGAAAAATCCTATAATACCGATAATGGCGATGCTTATTACACCTCCTGTAATTCCTGAGAAATATTTTGCTAACGCAAATACCCCCATTGGAAGAAGCATTTTTGGAATCAGCAGAAGCATCGCTGCCAGATTGAAACTTCCTTTCTGCCCCATCCTTTTCTCTTTTGAATTAAGATCGATCTGATTTTTATTAAAAGCCCCGGACCATAAGGTGAATTGAGAATTGACTCCGATATTGTATAGTCCTGCAGCGAAGAATGTAATATAGACCTCCCAGCCAAAATACGCATAGCATAGCGCTACAATCATAGAAACTCCCGTTACAATATTCATCAGCCACCATTTGGCCTTTAAATAGTCTTTGTACGGAACATTCAGGGTCATCATCAATGGATAATAGGAACTGTCAAAAGCTGGAACCCTCTGTCCAAACAGAAACTGAAAACCTCCTGTTACAAAAAGACCCATAAACATCATCATCGCCGGAGTTTTGTATAGAGAAGACGAAAACATCAGCAATCCATAGAACAGGAACATAAAACTTCCCAGAAGAATACCTTTGGCCACTTTATTCCGTCTTAACATTTTAATATCATTATTGATAAATGTTCCGGTAGCTCCATATTTATTTAAGAAAGCAATATTTTCGGTTTTTCCTATTGTCTTTTTGGCTTCAAGTCCCTGATCCAGATAAAATTCTTTACGCAGATAACGGAAACAAAGCCACCACAAGATCACAAACAGGGAAACAGGGATCAAAGCAAAGTAAGGTTTTTCATAGAAACTGTAGAAAACAGATTCAGAATAAGACAGAACCGGAACGATATTGTAATATGCCAAAGCTCCGATTCCCAAAAAGAAAACTCCTATGATGATTGCCAGTGTTTCTTTACCGTTGAAGAAAATATTGATGAAATTATTCAGATAGAGTAATGAAATAACTCCTATAAGCCACACCAAAATTCCTAAAATGCTATATCCGTTAAATAAAGCAATCAATGAAAATGTAATGAAGAATAGAGAACTCAGCCAGCTGAATGCTGAAAGAAAGGTTTTGGACAGCATATAATTGACCAGTGTATTCTTCCTGACATTCATGGTAAGAAACGGCTTAATATTCTGTGTAGGAATTTCCTGCCAGAGATATTTAATGACCAGATCAATGATCCAGGCAACAATCATGAATTTTGAGACTACTTTTAAAGGATCCTGGTGCATTTCTTCCTTTACATAGAAAAAAGCAATAAAAGCCCCGCCTACGAGACATCCCATGAAATAGAGAATTCCGATGAACCGGAATATCTTCATGGCCAGATTGATCCCTAAAGATGTACCACGGAAGAAGCTTTTGATTTCAAGCCTAAGGAACTTTAGAAACATATTTTAGTTTTTATACATTAGTAAATATAAAATAAAATATGTTACAGATTTCTAGCCAATTAATTCTTTTGCTTGTGCTAAAGCAGCTTCGGTAATTTTGCTTCCGGAAAGCAATTGAGCAATTTCATTGAGTTTTTCTTCGTCGCTCAAAGGTATAATGGTAGATTGTGTTCTGCCTGAAACATCCTGTTTGACGACTTTATAGTTGTCGTTTCCTTTAGCGGCAACCTGTGCCAGGTGAGAAATAACGATCAGCTGCATGTCTTCGGACATTTCTCTCATAAGATTTCCGATCTCTTCAGCTACTTTCCCTGAAACTCCGGTATCAATTTCATCCAGAATAAGGGTTGGAAGCTCATCACTTTCTGCAATAATCTTCTTTACAGCAAGCATCACTCTAGATCTTTCACCTCCGGAAATGGCAGTCTGAATCGGTTTTAAAGGAAACCCGGAATTGGCCTGGAACAACAGCTGGATATTTTCTTTTCCAAATTGATTGAATTCGTCTGCATCCTGCAGTTCTATATCTACCTTTGCCTTTTCCAGCCCTAATTTTTTCAGAAGTCCTTCTGCTTTTTTGATGAAAACAGGAACATTTTTCGTTCTGTTCTTTGAAAGCTTTTCCGCGAGATTCTGAAGTTTTTTTTCTTTTTGAGAAATATTCCCCTCTGTTTCTTCGATCTGTGCTTCCAGTTCTGAAGCTCCTTTCTGATCTCCTGCCAGCTGGTTTCTGATCTCAATCAGTTCATTAAGATCCGAAACATTATGTTTAAGAAATAAGGCGTTGATTTTATTATTAAGCTCGGTAAGATATAACAGATTTTCAGGATTGATTTCAACTCTCTCTGCGGTATGCTCAAGTTCGGAAATTATATCTTTAAGCTCAACAAAAGAAGTCTCAAGCCTTTCATCAAGTTCTGCAAAACTGGCTGAAACTTCAGAGATTTTTGAAAGTTTGTGGGTCGCTTCATGAAAGAAAGACAAAATTCCTATTTCTTCCTGATGGAATCTCGATAGGATCTGACCTACATTTTCAGAAATCATTCCTGCATTTTCCTGAATAGAAAGCTGGTTCTGAACATCTTCATAGTCTACATCATCAAGTTTCAGCTCCTCCAGTTCATTGAGTAAAAATTCTTTATAATCACTTTCTTTATTGGATTCTGAAAGTTGAGTTTTCAGTTTTTTCAACAGTAATTTAAGGGTCTGAAATTCAGAAAATGTCTGTTGATAGTCTTCGATAATCTTTTTATTGTCAGAAAGTCCGTCAATAATTTTAAACTGGTATTCTGATGTAAAAAGATTGGATGTTTCAAATTGGGAGTGGATATCAATCAGCTGCGAAGAAAGCTCCTTAAGAATATCCAATGTTACAGGAACGTCATTAATAAATGCACGCGATTTTCCTGATGGAAGGATTTCTCGTCTGATAATCGTCTGAAGTTCATAATCCAGATCGTTTTCGATAAAGAATTTCTTAAACTGGTTGTTGAGTGAAAACTCTGTTTCAACTACACTTTTTTCTTCGGTCTTAGCAATGGATTTTACATCTGCTCTTTCTCCTAAAATAAGACGGAGAGCCCCTAAAATAATAGATTTCCCGGCTCCTGTTTCACCGGTAATAACCTGTAAACCATTCTTCAATGATACGTCAAGGGTATCAATCAGGGCAAAGTTTTTAATGTAAATTCTCGAAAGCATTGATAATCCGGGTTATGGTTCAATTTGAATTTGAACTGTAAAAATAGGTTTTTTTTTAATGAAGTGAGAAAATGTTTTTATGCATTCTGCTCAATTATAGTATTCTATTTTTCACCTAAAATCAAATGGTCTGTCAGTAATTTTATAGGTTTTTTATAAGTGTCAACCTTATACCTTCCATTTATTCCACTTATTGTCAATATTTTTCGGAGAAAGAATAATCATGGTCTGCTTCAGATCATTGAGAATCAAGCCTCCGTTATTGCCGGAATTGAAGATATTAAAGATTTCATCACTTTTTGTATCCAGAAACTGGTTGAAGAAAAATGCCTGCTGAAAAGTATTTTCGTACATTTTCAACTGCATAAGAGCATCAAAAATCACTTTTTTACCGGCAGTCTGGTCCTGGTTGAAAAGGTTATCCATTCCTGCTCTGTGGTACGTATAAATGGTAGAACGCAGCTGGCTCCAATTGGGGTTCATAATTTCATTAATCAATATAGAACGGCTTCTTGGCTCATTGATGGTATTCCAGCCTTCATAGTTTCTGTTCTGAGAATTCTGTGCAATTTGTTGTGCTTTTGCATACCATTGGGATCCTCCCATCGACTGGAAGCTGTCACCGTCTAAGCCCAAAATAACATAAATATAAAAACTGACAACATCTGTCAAATTCTTACCCGAGAACTGTCTTTCATTAAAAATAAGACTTTCATTTTCAATATATTCAAAACCAAATCTCTGGTCCTGAAGATTCAGCAGAGGAGATTCATAGGTCGTATTATAAACAGGACGCATGGCCTGAACAACAATGGATCCTTTAAATCTATTGCCATCTCTTTCCCCAATAACAACAGAAAAACCACATTTTATTTTCTCAAAATTCTGAAGTTTTTTCCCAGTCCAGCTGGTATTATTGATAAAGTCTCTGAGACTTTTTTCCAATGCTTTATACGCCTGCTGGTTACTTCCTCCTACCAATTGGGAGTTTACCTGAACAGTAGCCAACAGCTCCTGAGAAAAACTTTGGGTATATATGAAAAACAGAAAAAATAAACTTATAATTTTTTTCATTGTCTATTAAAAATTGAGAACGGAAATTTATTAAAATTATTTTAAAAGTTGAGACTCAACAAAATTGAGAATATCTTTCGCTACATCATCTTTGGATTTCAGATTGAATTCTTTCTTTTCCGTTTTGGTAAATATTTTGATTTTGTTGGTATCATTTTTAAAACCTGCTCCTTCATCACGCAAAGAGTTTAGAACAATCATATCCAGATTTTTCTTTTCCAGCTTTCCTTTTGCATTTTCTTCTTCATTCTGCGTCTCCAGGGCAAATCCTACCAGAAACTGGTGTGTTTTCTTCTCCCCCATCGTTTTAAGAATATCCGGATTTTTAACCAATTCTATGGTCAGACTATCGTCATTCTTCTTGATTTTTTCTTTAGCCACTTCTTTGGGTGCATAGTCTGCTACGGCAGCACTTGCAATTCCGATATCTATCCCGTCATAAAATTCAAATACTTTTGCCAGCATTTCTTTTGCTGAAGTCACTTTATGAAGTTCAACCTTTGGGTCGTTTAGGGTTTGGAAGCTTGGTCCTGAAATCAAAATAACTCTTGCTCCTCTTTTTGAAGCTTCTTCAGCCAGTGAAAACCCCATTTTTCCTGATGAATGATTTCCGATGAATCTTACAGGATCTAGGGCTTCATAGGTAGGTCCTGCCGTGATTAAAACAGTTTTCCCTTCAAGACTTTTTGAATGGATATTTGAATTAAAATAATTCTTAACAGTAGAAAAAATAGTTGCCGGTTCTGCCATTCTTCCCTGGCCGATCAATCCACTTGCCAATTCTCCGTTTTCTGCAGGAATAATGATATGTCCAAAGCTTTCTGCAAGCTCTAAATTCTTCTTTGTAGAAGGATGTACATACATGTCCAGATCCATTGCAGGTACAATAAATACCGGGCATTTTGCTGACATATAAGTTGCAATAACCAGATTGTCACACATCCCATGAACCATTTTAGACAGTGTATTGGCAGTACAGGGAGCTACAATCATTACGTCTGCCCAAAGCGCCATTTCTACATGGCTGTTCCAGGTTCCGTTATCACCATAAAAGTCTGAATACACAGGTTTTTTGGACAACGTAGACAGGCTTAGTTTCGTCACAAAATGTTCTGCATCTGGGGTCATGATAACCTGTACTTCAGCTCCTTTTTTTACAAAATCTCTGATCAGGAAATGAATTTTGTAGGCTGCAATTCCTCCAGAGACCGCGATAAGTATCTTTTTACCGGAAACACTCATTTAGTTCTAATTTTTTGAAATACTAAAGTACTTATTTTTTCCCACACAATCAGGCTTTAAAACGACAAAGGTCATAAAAGAAATGAATTCTTTTATGACCTTGATTTATTAAAACACAGATGATTATTTTCTGTCTTCTGTTTTTCTGAAATAGATATCTTCGTTTAACCACTCTTCGATAGCAATTGAAGTTGGTTTTGGAAGCTTTTCGTAATGTTTAGAGATCTCAATTTGTTCTCTGTTTTCGAAAACCTCTTCTAATGTAGAATTGTGAACGGCAAATTCATCCAGTTTGTTGTGAAGTTCCGTACGGATCTCCGCATTGATCTGCTCTGCTCTCTTTCCCATGATAACAATAGCTTCGTAGATTGAACCTACTTTATCTTCAATCTTATCTTTGTCGTAAGTAATTGTATTTACTTCGGCTTTTGTATCTTTTACACTCATTTTGAGAAAATTATTTTTATTTAAGATGGCAAATTTACGAATTATCTTTGGATTTTGAAAGTCGCTGCCGGAGGAGGGGTCTTAAGTGCTGCACTGTCCCTCTGTAACTGCATTGCTTTCTTTTCATTGCTGATTTGATCTTTAACTTGCTGCTCAGTTTTATCTTTGTCGGCCATTTTTTCAGCCTCTTTTTTCTGTCTTGCTGTTAAAGCTGCAATTCTTGCTTCAGTTTGTTTTTTAACCACCACAAAGTTTTGCTTTTCCTTTTCCAGTTTTTCTCTTAGATCGGTAGCCGTCTTAGAATATTCTGTATTGGGAAGTTCCTTCTCTACCAGTTTAGTATAAGTCAATGCACTTTCAATACGTTCATCTTTAAGACCATATATCGATTTTACAGCCAGTTCATAACGGGCCTTCATGATATAATCATAAATTTTTGAACGAAGCTTTGTACTTGGAAAATCTTCCAAAACATTTTCCAAAGCAACATTCGCGGCTTTGTACTCTCCCATGTTATAGTACTGTTTTCCGTTTTCATAAGCTTTAAATTCAAGCTTATAAGACAACTCATCAATAAGCTGACTGATATTTTTAGATCTTTCGGAATTCGGATAATTGTTCAGGAAGTCCTGAAGTTCATTGATCGCCAATTCTGTACTGGACTGATCCAAGTTGTAATCCATAGATCCTTCATAGTAGCACAATGCAGACATGTAAGCTGCTTCTTCTGCTCTTGGATCTTTTGGAAAACTAACGGCAAAGTTTTTAAACTGGTGACCTGCCAGCTTATAACTCTTGTCATAATAGTTGGCATAAGCAGTGTTGAAACCTACATTAGGAAAATCATCAGTTCCTGCCACAAGATTAGCAAGTCTGTCATAGAGAGCCAATGCATTTTTCCACTTTTTCTTAGCGAAGTTTTCATTAGCCGCCTTTAAGATAAACTCTTTATCAGCACTCCTCATTGCTCTTTCCTGCTGGCTTACACAAGATGAAATCACTGCTACAGCAAAAAGACCTAAAATATATTTTTTCATATAAAAAATTCAACAGTTTTCGGGTTACACAGCCGATTTACTAATTTGCAAAAATATAACTTTTTTGTCAATAGATTTTTTTTTATGAATATTTAACGTAATTTTAGTCTGCAGCGTATCCCAAAATAGCAAAAACACTTAATAAAAGATTCATTCTCACCTTCTTCTCAGCTTCTTTGGTATAGGTTTCTTCATTTTTACTCGGAACATACAATTCATAAAAGTTTTTATTCCTGATCACAAATAAAGTGGATCCGATAATCATGGTAAGGATATCTTCGGGCTTGGGTGTAAAGGTAAAAACTCCGGAAGCAACACCTTTTTTAATGACTTCATCCAGTTTTTTTACGAATAATTGGTAAAAATCAAGCAGTTCATCTTTCAGATTTTCTGTATGGCGAAGTTCCTGAGTCACAAACCCATGGAAATAATTGTATTTAAATAGCTGGGAAACAATATATTTGATCATTTCTCTCATCTGCATCTCCGGTTTTCCTTCTTTGATGGTGTCTGCAAATTCCGAGAAATTCTCTCTGGTCTTCAGTACCCTGTACTGATAGAGATAAGACATCATTTTCTCTTTGGAACCGAAGTAATAAGAGATCATGGCTACATTAATATTGGCTTTAGAACAAATATCTCTCACAGAGGTACCCTCGTATCCTTTTTTGGCGATAAGCTCTTCCGCAATATCCAGTATGTGAATCTGTTTTTCTGTAAATTTTTTTTTCATGAAGTGCACTTTGAGTAAAGTTAAGAAATTTTTAACACATTTATAAACGATTGTTTAATAATTTTAGATTAAATCTGAAAAATGCTATTTTTGAATATGGAATTTTTTGATTTTCATCATCATAAGAAATATATCAGGAACGGAATCTACAATCTTGGGATAGAAAATATTCCGCCGGATTTTCCTTATTCTATTGGTATACACCCCAATGATATTGATATAAACAATATAGAAGTACAGTTTTCATGGATGAGGAGTATGATGCTGGAGAACTGTTTCGCCATTGGAGAATGTGGGTTGGATTCATTGGTTTCTGTAGATCAGAAAATTCAGGAAGAAGTTTTTCTAAGACAGATAAGGATAGCCAATGAGGTAAAAAAGCCTCTTATCATCCATTGTGTAAGAAAATTTTACGAGGTTATTTCTTTTAAGAAGAAGGCCGAACAGCCCATGATTATCCATGGTTTCAATAAAAAAAGACAAATTGCCGAAGACCTTCTGGCTAATAATTTTTATCTGAGTTTTGGAAAAGCTGTTTTGTATAATTTATCTTTGCAGGATATTTTAAAAAACACTCCATTAGACAAATTGTTTTTAGAAACTGACAATGAAGATTTTAACATCGAAGAATTGTATGGTAAGGTTTCAGAAATAAAAGGAATTTCTTTGGAACAACTGAATGAACAAATTTTAGAAAATTTACACTCAATAAAAAATGGATAAATACTGGCTGGAAAGAACTGAACTTTTGATAAAGGAAGATGGATTGGAAAATCTGATAAAAGCGAACGTGCTTGTTGTAGGCCTGGGCGGAGTAGGTTCTTTTGCCGCTGAATTTCTTGCAAGAGCCGGAGTGGGAAATATGACGATAGTGGATGGTGATACTGTAGATATTACCAATATCAACAGACAGCTTCCTGCTTTACATTCTACTGTTGGAAAACACAAGGTGGAAGTTGTTGCTGAAAGACTTCTTGACATCAATCCACAGCTTAATTTAACCAAAATCAATGAGTTTCTAAATCCTGAAAGAATGGATGAAGTTCTGGATTCTGCAAAATTTGATTATGTTTTGGACTGCATCGACAGCGTTACGCCAAAACTTAGTTTGATTATCGCAGCCAAAAGAAGAAGGATAAAAATAGTAAGCTCAATGGGAGCCGGCGGAAAAACCGATCCAAGCAAAGTATTGGTAAGGGATATCAGTAAGACTGAACATTGCCACCTTGCAAGACAGGTAAGAAAAAGGCTGAAAAAAGTAAAAATCGACAAAGGAGTTCGTTGTGTTTTTGCCAATGATATCCAGGATGAAGAAAGTTTGAAAATGACTGACGGAACCAATTATAAAAGATCATTTTACGGAACAATAAGTTATATGCCTGCCATTTTCGGGTTGTACACTGCTTCAGAAGTGATTAATCATTTATTAAATCAGGATTAACATATTTCCCCACCTATTTCGCAGATGTACAAAAGCAACTTTGTGTATTAATTTGTGAAATAGTGGGAGAAAAAATATAAAAATTACAATTACAACTCCGTCAATGACAAATTCTCAATATCCCAGAGCGGAAAAGCTCAAAAAAAACACGGAAATCGGTTTGCTTTTTGATAAAGGCAAATGGAGAACCAATGGCAATCTGAGAATCATCATTCTGAAAGATAAGCCCACCCTTTCTGTAGAATCTGCAAGATTTGGAGTTTCTGTTTCTAAAAGATATTTTAAAAAAGCCGTACACAGAAATCGTATCAAAAGACTGCTGAGAGAGTGCTACCGTTTGAATAAGGATTTATTTAAGCTCGCTTTCGGAGAGAAAACAATGGCGATGGTATTTTGGGTTTCTTCTGAGATGCCCCCGAAATTTCAGGACGTGGAGGCTCAGTTTATAAAGCTTTGTGAAGCGCAGAAAAAGTAATTTTTTCATTAGAATAAGAGATCTGTGAGGTAATTTATCTCGCAGATTATGCGAATCAGACAGGTTTTTTATTTTCCCACAGATCACACAGATTTACACGAATGATTATGTGGATATTTTTTTTATTCTATAGTAAATCATAAATAGCGAAGCTCGAAACCCAAATCCCGTATCTGGAAACTCGCATCCCGAATTCCGCAATTAACAGCACTCCAAATATCATATAGTTTTTGTAATTTTAGGGAAAACAATAAATCTGAAAATTAATATGTTAGATAATGTTCCCTATTTCTCTTATATAATCAGTGCTTTTATTGGCATTGGATTGGCGGCGGCTACAGGCTTCCGGGTATTTCTCCCCATGTTTGTTGTAAGTTTGGCTTCTTACTTCAACTGGATTCCCATGAATGAGCATTTTGAGTGGCTTGCAGGCTTACCTGCGCTTATAACAACAGGAATTGCCACGGTTGCAGAGATCCTTGCTTATTATATCCCTTTTATTGATCATCTGCTGGATACGGTATCTATTCCTATGGCTACAGTTGCTGGTTCTATATTATTTGCCAGCCAGTTTACCGAACTTGGAACTTTCCCGCAATGGGCAATGGCATTAATTGCAGGTGGTGGTACAGCAGCAACCATCAGTACCGGATTTGCAGGAATACGGGCCGCTTCTACGGCTACTACAGGCGGACTGGGGAATTCTGTGGTAGGAACGACAGAGACGGCAGGAGCGGGTCTTATGTCTGTTCTTGCAATGGCTGCTCCAGTGATTGCCGCAATTTTTGCAATAATTATTTTAATTCTTGTTATTGTTTTTGGGCGGAAGGCCTGGAAAAAACTGAGAGGCAATAAAGACAAGCCTCAAAATATATAAATAAAAAAGGTACCGTTATAAGCAGTACCTTTTAATTTTTAATTCTTACTTCTGAAATCCTTAATATCCTGAATTTTAGATTCAAAATATTTTTTCTTCTCAGGATTCTTTTTGATTAATATTTCAAATGCTTTTATCGCTTTTGTATAGAGTTTCTGTTCAAAATAAAGTTTGGCCAGCGTCTCTGTCATCAAATGTGATATATCACTGTTCTTTTCTTTAACAACATAGCTGCTTTCTTCTTTTAACTGACTGATCCTAGGATTGTTTTCGATAAAGGCTTCAATAGCCTTCTCCTTAACTTCTGATTTGTCTTTTTCGACTTCTTCAACTCTGTCAATCTTTAGCCAGCTTTGCCATGTATTGATAAAACCGGGAACATTGCTATCAGCCGATGGCTGAGGGGTATTTTTCATGGTAACCTCCTGTACTTTTTCTACAGGTTCTTCTTTACTTTCCTGCTGTTTTTCTTCAACCTTAAGGGTAGAAATGTCGGTTCCGAAGAAAGATACATTCATCACAGGGGCGTCTTCTTTTGAAACTTCTGCTGCTTTCTCTTCTTTAGGAGATTCAATAGTTTCTGTTTCTTCTTCTACAGGCACAGCTTCTTCCTTAGCCGTTTCTATAATAGTTTCAGCCGTTTCCTTTGGTTGTGGCTCTTCGAGTATTACTTCCGCCTCTGTTGCAGGAATTATTTCTGCTGCAGGAGTTTTTATTTCAGGAGCTGATCCTTCTGTTGATTTGCTGATTAATGAATCTGGCATATTGGATTCCAAACTCATTGGCTTCCATGCAGACTGAACTTCGGTAACTTTTTCTTGTTCTTCTTGTTTTTCTTCAGTAATTTCAACTTTAGATTCCTCTTCTACGGGCAATTGATTTTCAACAATTTCTTCCTGTATTGGCTCTTCTTTTGTTTCTCCAGGCTCTTCCTGGCCTGTTGACCAAAAATGGAAATTTTGCGTTTCAGCGAAGCTTATTTCATGATCTTCAATGGTTTCCGGCTCTGGTTCTTCTTCCTGAGAAACAGATTTAGTCTCCTTCATTTTTTTCTCCACCTCTTCAATCAGACGTCTCATTTCCTCCTCATGCCTATTCACATTGGGTTGGGAAATTTCACTCACTTCGACAGTCTCTCCGCTATTTGCCTCTATTTTAACATCAGGCATAAACGAGTCTGTTCCGTGAAAGCTTACTTCAGCATCTATTTCTTCTATCGGCAGCTCTTGATCAGATACAGCTTCAAGATTGTCTGTTGTTGCTATACTTTCAGGTTCTTCTGTGACTTCTTCGTCAACATTTACTTCTGGCAATAAGGGTTCTACTTCATGGAAACTTACATTTTCTACTTCATTTATTTTCTCTTCTTCTTTTTCTGAAGAAATCTGATCTTCATGAATGATCGTTTCCGGTGTAAAGTCTTCTCCTGCATTCTCCTCTATTTCAGCCTGAATTTCTTCTTTTTGTTCCTGAACCGGCTGCTCTACAACAGTCTCAGTCTTTTGGGTTACCAAGGTTCCTGATTCAAGGGTAGATTCAATATCGATGATCTCAGAATTTTCTTCATCCAGGAAGTTCTCTTCTCCTTCAAATAAAATTCTGTTTCGTTCACCGTTTACATAAATAGGTTTTACGTCTTGTAAAATTGGCAGGACACATGCATGGGCTTGCTCATCTGCTTGTTTTTCCAAAGAGACTTCTTCTTCTCTTTTAATAGGAAAAGATTTGCTCTTCGGGGCATATTGAGCAGGTTTTTCAACTGCTTTGACAGGTTTTTTATCTTCAACAATTTCAGGTTTTGACTCCTGTCTGATCTTTCCGTTGATCAGTTGATATAAAATCTTCTTATCTGTAGTATACGCAGCGGTTGTAGAAAGCTCTTTCTGATAGTTTTCTTTTTCGTACAGGTGTATTCCATACAGATGAAGCGCCCTAATATTTTGAATATAAGGAAAAGTGTGAATCTCTTCTTTCAAAAGACCAAGGTCTTCTAACTGAATATTTTTCGGATTTTTTATTAATTCTAAAACTCTGGGATTCATCTTACCAATTCGCTACAATGTCGTTAAATATCTTATTAATAATTCTATCTGTTACCAGCTTAACCTGCTGGTCTTCGATCTGACTTAGTGATACATCACTGTTGAAAGCAGCTTCATCAGAATACGTTCTGTCAAAACTTGCATCCGGATGGATTTTATTTTCATAATGTACCTTTACTGTAATCGTAAGCTTATTCTGCCCCTGCTGAATCACTCCACCAGACGGGTTTGTCACGGTACTGGAGCTTACTGTAGTGGGAGTAATTGAATAATCTGAGATTTCTCCTTCTATCAGGATATCAGGATTTTCTTTTGTCCCTTTCAAAGTTGTTCTCTGAAGGAATCTATTTTGTATTGCTGTAGAAAACTGTTGGGATAATGCCGGGTTTACAAGAGATGCATTATTCGGAAATTCGTTGATCTGAACAGTCTTCTCATCTGTAAGAGATGATCCCGTAAAGCTGTAGCATGAATTCAACACTCCCAGCAGTGCAAAAAGCATTACCGTTAGTAGTGATTGTTTCAGGCTAATATTTTTAATTTTAAAATTCATTTTTAGATCCAATTTCAGTAATTTCATCATACTCAATTTGTTGTATGGCATCTTCATAAGCAAAATAATTTGCAGTGTATAAAAATGGTAACGTAAGCAAAATTCCTATCCCGCAAGCAATAATACCAATCTGAGACAAAATACTCACCACTAATGAGAAAAGAAAAATCGACAATAAATTTCCTTTGGTCATTACTTTTGAAATATTCCAGGCTTCTTTTATTTCGCTGATTCCTTTAAGACTGATTAATGGAATGATATAAAACCCCTTCAATAGAAAGTAATATATTGCTGCTATTAATAAAAACATATAAGGAAACATAAAAATCATGATCATTGGGTTAGGTTGATTACCCTCAGACATTGCGCCTGATATCCCCAGCACAGCAAATAAAGGAATGTAAAGTACTAAAACACCTCCAATAATAATTAACTGCAACATAAAATAAGGCATGAAATCTTTAAAATCAAAAATATCTCCGGGACTTGCTGCCTGATTTCTATTAAGCTTTTGAAGGTACTTGTATAAATTCCCCATAGCTAACAGTCCACAGAAAGGAATGATCGACATGATAAAGCATACTAAAAATGCTATAAAAATGTTCCCGAAATCTTTCTTTAAAAGTTCGAAACCTTTATTAATATATTCTCCGAGTTTAAAATTGATCGGTTTAGGTGTTAAAATTACTTTCATTATTTATGGTGTGCTAGTCTTCCAGATTATATTGTTTTATTTTCCTGTATAAAGTTCTTTGCGAGATCCCCAATTCATCTGCCGCTCTGTTTCTGCGTCCCCTATGCTTCTCCAATGCTTTGATTATCAAATCTTTTTCATTGTTTTGAAGAGAAAGCGATTCTGGTCTGTTTTCTTCCACTTCGATATCTTCAAAATCTTCATAGCTGTCTTCAGGACTTGAAATGATTGTCGGCGTCTGAACTGCCGGCGTATCGTTATTATTTTCAAAATATAATAAAGATCCTGAGTTATTCACCTGTGGCTGGCTTTCAGGGGTATAAATCCTGTTGATCAGGCTTTTTTCATGATTGCTCAGATCTGCTGTACCTCTGTTCTTGATCAATTCCGAAGTTAAGGATTTTAAATCATTAATATCATTCCTCATATCAAATAGAATTTTATACATGATTTCCCTTTCACTTCCGAAGTCGTTCTGTTTGGGAGTATTTTGGGTATTTACCACCATCGGAAGGTGTGTTTCCATAGGAATATACTCCGCAAGTTTCTCAGCAGTGATGCTTCTGTTTCTTTCCACAACGGTCATCTGTTCCACTAAGTTTCTTAATTGACGGATGTTCCCCGGGAACGCGTAGCTTTCTATATAATGAACTGCACTGGGCTCCAGCTCCAGTTCCGGCATTCTGTATTTTTCGGCAAAGTCTATCGCAAACTTTCTGAATAACAAATGAATATCTCCCTTTCTTTCTCTCAAAGGCGGCATATCAATCTGAACAGTATTCAAACGGTAATATAAATCCTCACGGAATCTTCCATCATGAATAGCCTTCATCATATTAACGTTGGTAGCCGCTACAATTCTTACATTTGTTTTCTGCACCTGTGAAGACCCTACTTTCATAAATTCTCCACTTTCCAAAACTCTTAAAAGACGAACCTGAGTCTGTAATGGAAGCTCTCCTACCTCATCCAAAAAGATGGTTCCAGCATCTGCTACTTCAAAGTATCCTTTTCTAGTAGTGGTAGCCCCCGTAAAAGCTCCTTTTTCGTGTCCAAATAGTTCAGAATCTATGGTTCCTTCCGGAATAGCCCCACAGTTTACTACGATATAAGGCTGGTGTTTTCTTTTGGATTCTGAATGGATGATTTTCGGAATAAATTCTTTTCCCACCCCACTTTCTCCAATTACCAGCACAGAGATATCTGTGGGTGCGACCTGGATAGATTTTTCCAGGGCTCGGTTGAGTGCGGGAAAGTTCCCGATAATTCCGAAACGGTTTTTTATGTTTTGTAGCTCGTTGCTCATAAGTAAATTTTTGATTATTGATTTAATGTTAATCTTCTACAGCTCTTCAATCTGTTTTCTGTAGACTTTGTTAAAATGATGGGTATAGACATCTTTCATCGTCTTTCCTTCATCATACGTTTGTAAGGCTAACTTCTTTAAATCCAAATAATCTTTGTTTCTGATCTTAGAAACTTTACTCTTAAAGTATATGTTATCAGCAAAGTCGTATTCTTTGCTTTGTTTTTCAAAATTTTCAAGGGCTTTATCATATCTTCCCAGTTCGAAATAGGTAACTCCTAACTGGTAATGATCATACATCCCCTTCACATAGCCTCTGGTGGTCAGAAGCTGCTCAATAATCCCTGCGGCTTTGTCTTTCTCCCCTAACGCACTGTAGGACATTGCTCTTACCACATCCAGATTATAATCTCCGTTCTGGGATCTCCCTAAGTCTTCGGGATAATATTTTTTTAAATCATTTAAATCCTGTATAGCCCCACTGTAATCTCTTACAAACTGAAACCTGCACCAGCCTCTGTAGCCAAGATACATTTGAGGATTTAAAGCAACCGCTTTATCGATTAAAAATTTCCAGGTTACAAAATCGCCGTTTTTTAGATAAGGAACGGCTTTCTCCATGTAAGCATGAGAGAAATCGGGACACAATTCAATGGCTTTGTCAAAGCCTTCCTGAGATGCTGCGAAACCTTGTAAATCTGAAGCCCAGTTGTATAACTCACACGCTTTTTTGCAGTTCTCACCCTCTACTGCATTACAGTTGACCTGTGCAATAGTATTGGTGTAAACTATAAGTAACAAAAAGCTAAGGTAATACCTCTGAAACTTTTCCATTTTCAATTTTATAGGTTAAATACTGATAATAATCTACTTTTAAACCTTTTATCTCTTTGGGCATCCAGCCATCGAGTGATTTTGTAAACTGCAGCAGCTTATTTTCCAATTCTTCATCTAAGGCAATATCTTTCAGATCTGAGCTCATATGCTGTACCCTGAACAACCCTGCCTTTCCTTCACAATTTACTAAAAATCTTACGGTAATATAACCGTTGATTTTCTTTTCAGAATATATATTTTCTTTTTTAAGTTTTTCAGCGATCGCTATCTTCTCTCCTTTGTAGCTGAACCCCTCTTTACCTTGGTAATATTGCAAGCTAAAAGAGGCTAGTTTTCCGGCTCCGCATTTTTTAAAATCAGGATCATCCAGTTTTTTATCAAACTCAATATCTCCTACGGTTCCGGGATATTTTTTTGCATTTTTTTCTGTCTGGCAAGATACCAAAGCAAAAGAAAATAGGGCAAAAAGATAAATCGCTTTGATCAAAACTTAATTTTTATTCCACTGTTCTCCCTAAAAGTGTGCCCTGTGTGTTGTCATAAGCAAAAACGTTCACAATGTCACCTATTTTCTGTCCTTCAAGCATATCAAAGACACATACGGCATTCTGAGAGTTTCTTCCTTTCCATTGGTTTTTATTTTTCTTAGAAATTCCTTCAATCAGAATCTCGTGTACTCTTCCGACGTAAGTTTTCATTCTTTGTCTTGAAAGCTCACCCTGAAGGGCAATAACTTCAGCAAGACGTCTCTGTTTCACATCAGCAGGAATATTGTCTTCCATTTTTTTATGTGCTGGAGTTCCTGGTCTTTCTGAATAAGCAAACATATAACCGTAGTCATATTCTACTTCTTTCATCAGACTTAAGGTATCCTGGTGATCTTGTTCCGTTTCATTACAGAATCCTACGATCATATCCTGAGAAAAGGATACTTCCGGAACAATTTCCTTCGCTTTTTTAACCAGTTCCAGATATTCTTCACGCGTATGCTGTCTGTTCATCGCTTCAAGCATATTATTGCTTCCGCTTTGTACAGGTAGATGCACATATTTACAGATGTTATCATGTTTTGCCATCATCTTGAACACATCAAGATTCATATCCTGAGGATTGGACGTTGAGAATCTGATTCTTAGTTCAGGAACAGCTTTAGCCACTAAATCAAGCAATTGAGCGAAACTAACCGCTGTTGCTTTCTGCATTTCAGAAGCTTTGACAAAATCTTTTTTAGGACCTCCTCCGTACCATAAATAAGAGTCTACATTCTGCCCCAAAAGGGTAATTTCTTTATATCCGTTGTTGGCAAGGTCTTTACATTCGTCTATAATAGAGTGTGGATCACGGCTTCTTTCTCTTCCTCTGGTAAAAGGAACGACACAGAATGTACACATGTTATCACAACCTCTTGTAATGGTTACAAAAGCTGTAACTCCGTTTCCTCCTAAACGTACCGGATTGATATCTGCATAGGTTTCTTCTTTGGAAAGAATTACATTAATAGCATCCCTTCCGTCATCCGTTTCTTTTAAAAGATTGGGTAAATCTCTATAGGCATCAGGACCCACAACAAGGTCAACCAATTGTTCTTCTTCTAAGAATTTGGTTTTCAGTCTTTCCGCCATACATCCCAGAACGCCGACCGTCATATTCGGTCTTTCTTTTTTAAGATTTTTGAACTGGGCAAGACGCATTCTTACAGTCTGCTCTGCTTTTTCGCGAATGGAGCAAGTATTTAAAAGAATCAGGTCCGCTTCTTCTACCTTCATTGTTGTGTTATATCCTTGTTCATTAAGGATGGATGCAACAATCTCAGAGTCAGAAAAATTCATCTGACAACCATAGCTTTCCAAAAACAGTTTTTTAGAGTTCTCCGGCCTTTCTGCAATAGCAAAAGCTTCGCCCTGTTTTGTTTCATCTATATATTTTTCCTGCACGATAATCGATTTAAGATCCGCAATTTTAAATTACGAACAAATAAGTTTGCAAAGATACAAAATATTGTGACAGATTGTCAGCGCTATTATTTTAACAAAATCTAAAGTTGTACAAATAGTTTGAATCCACAATTAATCATGGTCATAAGCATTGTTGCTAAAACGAATTTTCATGATCAACTTTGAATCAACCGGTATCCCATTTTTTGTAGCCGGCTGCCACTTTCCTTTTACTTTTTTAAGAGCAAACTTCATATCATCAATAAACGTTTCATCATTTTTGAATCTGGGAAGTATATCGACTTTATCAATTTTCCCTTTTGAATTAATATTAAATAAGAAAGTTACTTCTCCCTGAATTGCATATAAAGCAACATCTATATAAGCATGCACCATATTCAGAAATTCCTTTCTAAAGGCATCTTCACCTCCCGGGAATTCTGCTTTTCTGAAATCTTCTCCTGGCTGTACTTGAATTTGAGTTTTTGTTTCTTGTGAAAACCCTTTAAAACTTAAAAGTAAAAAGGGTAAAACCATAAGGTATTTTTTCATTTATTGGGTATTAGTCTATGTCTGCTGAAATTGAAGAGAAGTTCATCTTAACTTTAATCTGTGAAGCTACAGGCTGTCCGTTGCAAGATGCAGGAGCCCAGTTTTTCTTTATTCTTCTTACGACATACTGCATATCATCAAAAAACACTTCACTGTTAAGAACTTTAGGCATCCCTTTCACATCAACTACTTTTCCTTTAGCATCAAGTACTAAAGTAAATATAAAGTCACCTGTAAGAGCATAGAAATCTGAATTCAGATAAGCATACATGTATTTGTTCAGGATCTCTTTATATGCCGCGACACCTCCTTCATAAGCTGCCGGTTTAAAATCATTACATTTGACCGCAACCTGCATAAAAGGTTCTTTTATATCTATTTTCAAAAGATTCTTATTGCTGTCTCTAATAAAAGAGTCATCACGTTCTTCCTGATCCTGTGCAAATGAAAAATTCGCTGCACATAAAGCTAAAAATAAAAATAGAGCTCTCATAATGTTATTTACTAATAATAAACAAAGGTAAATATTTAGTGCATGTATATAAAAGAAAAACTTCACACAAAATATGAAGTTTTACAATATCTATATCTGAATTTCAGATAGGCTTTCAAATTGATTCTTATTTCTCTTATAGCAAACCTTTGATATGTTTGTAATTGCTCTTTACCGTTTCAAAAACCTCATCCATCTTCCCTCCAAGCATGAGCTGTGCCATAGACTTGGTCATTCCCATCACCTGATCAAATTCAATTTTGGGAGGAAGAGCAAGCGCATTGGGATTGGTAAAGATATTCAGAAGATAAGGACCATTGTGATCTAAGCACTCTTTGATAGCCCCTTCAACATCTTCGGGAAGATGTACGTTTTTACCAGGATAGCCCATCGCATGTGCTACCATCGCAAAGTCTGGGTTGATCATATCTGTCTCATTATCGGGCATACCGCCAACTTCCATTTCCAGCTTTACCATTCCCAGTGTTCTGTTATTGAAAACGATCAGTTTTATTGGTAATTTATACTGAAAAATAGTCGCCATATCTCCTAATAACATAGACAACCCACCGTCGCCACACATCGCAATAACCTGTTTTTCTGGATGTGCCAGAGCTGCTCCAATTGCCATAGGCATTGCATTAGCCATCGATCCATGATTAAAAGATCCCAACATTTTTCTTTCTCCCGTTCCTGTAATGAACCGGGCTCCCCACACACAACACATTCCGGTATCTACGGTAAAGATGGCATCTTTTTTAGCAAGCCTGTCTAAAGTATGTGCTACATATTCCGGCTGTATCGCATTCTCTTTTCCAAAGTCTTTTACATAATCTAACTGGTTTTCTTTTACTTTGTCATAAAATGCCAGCTGTTGATTGAGAAAATGATCATCTGTTTTTTCTTCAAGTAAGGGAAGTAATGCTTTAATCGTTTCTTTGATATCTCCTGTAAGCCCTAATTCCAATTTTGCTCTTCTTCCCAGTCTTTCAGGACTCTCATCTATCTGTACGATTTTATTTTTTACCGGCATGAATTTCTGATATGGAAAATCTGTTCCCAAAAGAATCACCAGATCTGCTTCATGCATCGCATGATAAGCGGAAGGAAACCCTAACAATCCTGTAAGTCCTACTTCATTTGGATTATTGGGCTGAATAGCCATTTTCCCACGGAATGAATACCCTACAGGTGCTTTTAAGAACTTAGACAATGCGATAACCTCTTCACTGGCTTCAGCGGCCCCGATTCCGCAGTATAAGGTTACTTTTTTGCTTTGATTGACCAATGCTGACAAGCTTTTCAGCTCATCGTCCGAGGGTCTTATAATAGGATTGGTTTTAAATATCTGCGGGGAAGTAGGCCCTTCTTCCGCATCCAGTTCAGAAACGTCTCCCGGAAGACCGATCACGGCAACCCCTTTTTTGGAAATAGCATGCTGGATGGCAGTTTGAAAGGTTCTCTGTACCTGTTCCGGGCGTGTAATCATCTGATTATAGTAGCTGCAATCGTCAAACAGCTTTATGGTATTGGTTTCCTGAAAGTAATCCATTCCCATTTCGTCACTGGGAATCGTGGAAGCAATCACCAACATCGGGACATGAGAACGATGTGCCTCATAAACACCATTAATTAAATGAACGTGTCCCGGCCCACAGCTTCCGGCACATACTGCCAGGCCATCAAGCTCAGCTTCCGCAGCTGCAGCATAAGCCCCTACTTCTTCGTGCCGCACATGAATCCATTGAATACTGCTTTTCTTGACAGCAATATTCAAATGATTGAGGCTGTCTCCGGTTACTGCATAAATTCTTTTCACATTGGCTTTTTCGAGCATTTCAACAATTTGCTCTGCAATATTTTTGGCCATAATTAATCTATTTTGGTGGTTGTTTTTTATGAAAAATAGTGATTGACATGGATAAAAAAATCCCTATCTCTATCAAATTTAGCTAATATAGTTGAAAACCCAGTCCCATTTCAATGTTAAAACTTTGTAATTTTATCATAAAACCTTATTATTTTTCAGAAAAAAATCCCCCATTATTTTGGGGGATTTTTTCTTCTTCTTCAAACCTTATAGGTTTAGCACATCAGCAAAGTCTAACCGAATTGATTTAAAAACAAAACAGCCACCCAAAAAGGAGGCTGTTTATCTAGTATATCTTAAGTTTACATTACTATTTCGATCTGATTTCTCAATAGATCTTCAAACTCATCTCTCTTACGAATCAAGTGAGCTTTTCCATCCAAGAACAACACTTCTGCAGGTTTTAATCTTGAGTTGAAGTTTGAGCTCATTTCAAAACCATAGGCTCCTGCATTATGGAAAGCAAGGACATCCCCTTCTCTTACTTCGTTCAGTTTTCTGTCCCAAGCGAATGTATCGGTTTCACAGATATTTCCTACTACAGTATAAATCCTTTCTGCTCCTTTTGGATTGGATAAGTTTTCAATCATGTGGTAAGAATCGTAGAACATGGGACGGATCAGATGGTTGAATCCTGAGTTTACTCCTACGAAAACGGTAGCTGTAGTTTGCTTGATTACATTAGCTTTCACTAATAAATATCCGCTTTTTCCCACTAAGAATTTCCCCGGCTCAAACCATAATTCGAATTTTTTACCAGTAGATTTTGAAAACTCAGAAATTACTTTTTCAACTTTTTTACCTAATGTTCTCACATCGGTCTCTTCTTCACTATCCTGATAAGGAATTTTGAAACCACTTCCCATATCCAGGTATTTCAGGTTCGGGAAATGCTCAGAAAGTTCCAGCATAATTTCCAAAGCCTGCAAAAACACATCCGGATCTTTGATTTCGCTTCCTGTATGCATGTGAAGACCTTCAACATTCAGATTCGTACTTTTCATCACTCTTTCGATGTGACGAACCTGGTGAATAGAAATACCGAATTTACTGTCGATATGCCCCGTCGAAATTTTATAGTTACCTCCGGCGAAAATATGTGGATTGATTCTTACTAAAATAGGATATGTATTTCCGTATTTATTCCCGAATTGCTCAAGAATAGAAATGTTATCAATGTTGATATGAACTCCAAAAGCCATTGCCTCTTCTATTTCAGCCAAGTCAACACAATTGGGAGTAAACAATATTTTTTCTTTCGAAAACCCTGCTTTTAGTCCAAGTTTGACTTCATTAATAGATACACAATCCAAAGATGCGCCCAGGTTCTTGACATACTTAAGGATATTGATATTTGTCAATGCCTTCGCTGCGTAGAAGAACTTTGTATGTTTTAAAAAAGAAGATGTAAGTTTCTCGTATTGAACTTTGATGGACTCGGCATCATAAACATACACTGGTGTGCCAAACTCATTGGCAATCTTTAATAATTCTTTTGAATTCATAATTTCATTTTAACATAAAAAAAGGCAGATTCTTCCAAAAAAGAGTCTGCCACATTGATTATTTTTTATGCAAGACAACTCTTTTAAATATTCCAAACCTTAGAGAACTTTACAGTTCCCTTTTTTCCAGTTTTAATTTGTTTAAAATTTTGCATTGCTTCTACTTATTTTTTACAAAAATACTATTTATTTTTTATTTTAAGAAAAATGATTTGAAAAGCATCTTCTTAATAACGTGTAATTTCCTCTATTATTTGGGTAACGGCAGGGTCTCAAAATCACCACGAAGCAGTGCCAGCTGCAATTCATTATTCAAGTCTGTGGAAGATAATGGAAGATCTATTTTTAACTTAGCCAGCTTGCTTAAGGTCTGAATCTGCGTAAACAATTCATAAAATCCAAAAGAAATCACTTTTCCATTTTCAATGATTAAAAATAATTTTTCGCCCAATTTTCGTCCTAACCCCAGCCACAATTCATTTCTTTTCCTGAATTCAATTTTCTGTTTAAGCACGGAAAAATCAGTAAATTCTTCCTGAGAACCAATAAACTGAACTGCTTTTGTTCCTTGGGTAAATGATCTGAATTTTAAAACCGGTTTTTCTGTTTTATTGAGATTATTCTTTTCAACAATATATTTATTGTTTCTGAAATAAAGCCCAAAAGGCAAAACTTCTTTCTTTTTAATATTCTTAGAGTTCAGAATCAACTTTGCAATAATATCTGTCCCGGTAAGTTCATAGTTAATCTGCTCAACCTCTTTTTGAATCTTTTCCCATTTTTTTGACTTGGAATTGAAAACTTTTTTGGAAAACTTGTTGATATCCTGAACATAATCTGAGAACATGATGCGCCCTACCTCATCCTGAAAATAAACAAAACCCTTATCATTAGGAAGATCCTGAGTAAGCTCTTTGATCTTGTTGATATAGGTTTTTGCATTAGACTCTTCATGCTGTTCCTGAATAATCTCGTTTTCAATATCTTTCGAAATCAGAAGTTTGAAAAGGTCTAACGTTGCTCTTGCATCACCGTCTGCCCTATGATGATTCGTCAAAGGAATTCCAAGTGATTTTACCAGTTTCCCTAATGAATAACTTACCTCATCAGGAATCAGTTTCTTTGCTAAAGGAATGGTATCTAACGTATTGATTTTAAAATCATAGCCTAATCTTTTGAATGACTGGCGAAGCATTCTGTAATCAAAATCGATATTATGACCTACCAAAGTGGTATTTTGCGTTATTTCAATAACTCTTTTGGCTATTTCATGAAATTTCGGGGCAGTTTTGACCATTTTAGGGGTAATATTGGTCAGTTTCTGTACAAAAGGAGTAATATTTCCTTCAGGATTTACCAAAGATATAAACTGGTCAGTAATTTTCTGACCATCATACCGGTAGATGGCAATATCTATAATGCATTCGTCTCTATAACCTGCACCATTACTTTCTATATCTATAATCGAATACATTGAATGTGTGTTAACTGCTGTTTTTAGTTTATTTGTAAAACCGTGTATTATTCCCCAATAAGATCCGGTTCTATTTTTACTGTTATGTAAAGATAACTTGCTAAAATAACAAAAAATATGTCAAAATATAGCAGGTTATGCTTCAAAATTATCTTCTTCTGCCTCCCAAACCAAACATACCGAGAATCGCTTTTGCTCCTTCTCTCATTAATGTACTGGTGAAAGTACGGCCCGCTTTACTTTGCAATACCTGTTCAAACATTCCCGGCTCTTCTTTTACAGGTTTCGTTTTTTGTGTCGGAGCTGGGTTTTGTGCAGCCTGTTCCATTCTGTTGGTTAGCATTTCGTAAGCAGATTCTCTGTCTATAGCTTCTTCATACTTTGCAACGAGAGCTGATTTAGACGTCAGTTCTGAGATTTCCGCCCCACTCAAAACATCCATTCTTGATTCCGGAGAGATCAGATAAGTGTGTACTAATGGTGTGGGTATCCCTTTTTCATCCAAAGCTGTTACAAACGCTTCTCCAATTCCTAAATTCTGAATCAGGCTGGAAGCATTGTAATATTCTGTTGTAGGATAGTTTTCTACCGCCTTGGTAATCTCTTTTTTATCTTTTGCTGTAAACCCTCTCAGCGCGTGCTGTATCTTCAATCCTAATTGAGAAAGTACATTTTCGGGTACGTCACCAGGAATCTGGGTAATAAAATAGATCCCTACTCCTTTTGAACGGATCAGTTTTACCATCGTTTCAATCTGCGAAAGAAGAGCTTTTGATGCTTCATCAAAAATCAGGTGAGCTTCATCGATGAATAATACCAGTTTTGGTCTTCCACTGTCTCCTTCTTCCGGAAATGTCATATAAATTTCAGCAAAAAGTGAAAGCATGAATGTGGAGAAAAGCTGTGGCTTATTCTGAATGTCTGCTACTCTTAATATGTTGACTACTCCCTTACCATCTCTTGTTTCCAGTAAATCCTGAACATCGAAGCTTAATTCACCAAAGAAACCTGCAGCGCCCTGCTGTTCCAATGCAACGATAGACCTTAAAATAGTCCCCAAAGAAGCAGAAGCAATAGATCCGTAATTGGCTGCAAGCTCAGCTTTTCCCTGTGCATTATCTGTTACATACTGCAATACCTTCTTCAGGTCATTAAGATCGATCAATGGAAGTCCTTTATCATCGCAATATTTGAAGACAATAGACATGATGCTTTGCTGAGTATCGTTAAGTTCAAGGATTTTGCTTAGTAAAACAGGTCCAAATTCTGTAACAGTGGCTCTTAATTTCACGCCTTCTCCTCCGGAAATACTCATCAATTCAACCGGAAATCCTTGTGGATTATAAGGAAGCTGGGTTTTAGCATATCTTTCTTCAATGATTGGATTCATCTGCCCTGCTTCAGCAATCCCTGAAAAATCTCCTTTAATATCCAGAACCAATGAAGGAATTCCCGCATGGGAAAGCTGTTCTGCAAATACCTGCAATGTTTTCGTCTTACCTGTTCCGGTAGCTCCGGCAATAAGACCGTGACGGTTAATCGTTTTCAGGGGAATTGTTACGTTTACTCCAGGAACCACTTCTCCATCCAGCATTCCCTTTCCCAATATAATATGTTCTCCTTTTGGAGTATATCTAGCATTTAATTCTTCAATAAATTGTGCTTTGTCTGCCATCTGATTGTTTTTTAACTTATAAATATAAAATTTTTTACAAGATATTTTTAAATATTTTACAATGAACTTTTCTCTATTCTCCAGAAAAATACATTTAACCCTGCATAAGCAAATTCTAAACCACGACCATTAAATCCCTAGTCAATAAGCTCATTCAACTAAAGAAACATGATAAAAAACAGCATTTGTAAATTACCATTATGTAAGGCATTCTTTTTGCTTAAAAACAAAAAGTACTAAACATTCGTTTAACAAAATATTGAAAGAAACTATCACTGGAATTTAACATTTCATTTAGAATTTATCTAATACTTTGTATCTTTAACTCATTAAAAAAAGACCCCAATGAAAATTGAACAAATATATACGGGCTGTCTGGCTCAGGGTGCCTATTATATTGTATCAGAGAATGAAGCAGTCATTATAGATCCTCTAAGAGAGGTAAAACCTTACCTGGATCGTCTGGAAAAAGATAATGTCACTTTAAAATATATTTTTGAAACCCATTTCCACGCTGATTTCGTATCGGGACATTTGGATTTAAGCAAGAAAACAGGAGCTCCGATTGTATACGGACCTACTGCTGCTCCTGAATTTGATGCCATTATTGCGGAAGACAATCAGATTTTTGAGATTGGAAAAGTAAAAATAAAGGTAATGCACACTCCGGGACATACGATGGAAAGCAGCACTTACCTTTTAATAGACGAAAATGGTGTTGAAACGGCAATTTTCACAGGTGACACCCTGTTTTTAGGTGATGTTGGAAGACCGGATCTTGCTCAGAAAGCGACCAACCTTACTCAGGAAGATCTTGCAGGAATTCTGTATGACAGCCTTCAAAACAAAATCATGCCGTTAGCTGACAGCATCACGGTGTATCCTGCTCACGGAGCTGGTTCTGCATGCGGAAAGAATATGCAGAAGGAAACTGTGGATATTTTAGGAAACCAAAAGAAGACGAATTATGCACTTAATCAACCGGATAAAGAATCTTTCATCAGAGAAGTTCTTGATGGTTTAACAGCGCCACCGAAATATTTCGGAATGAATGTAGCGCTAAACAAAGGTGGATATGAAAGTCTGGATGTTGTCATGGACAAAGGTCTACAACCTGTTGCACCTGAAGACTTTGAAGCACTGGCTGAAGAAACAGGAGCCCTAATTTTAGATACAAGAGGAGCTGCGGACTTCCATAAAGGATTTGTTCCCAACTCTATCAATATAGGATTGAAAGGTGACTTTGCCCCATGGGTAGGAAATCTTATCGTGGATGTAAAGCATCCTTTATTACTGGTAACAGACGAGGGAACTGAGGAGGAAGTAATTACCAGATTAAGCAGAGTAGGTTTTGACAATGTAGTAGGTTATCTGAAAGGAAGCTTTGATGCCTGGAAAAATGCAGGTAAAGAAACGGATGAGATCAAAAGAATTACCCCTGCTGAATTTGCTGAACAGTTTACAGAAGATGTTACAGTAATTGATGTGAGAAAACTGACTGAATATTCTGCAGAGCACATTGACAATGCTTACAACAAACCATTGGATGCTATCAGTGACTGGGCCCGCACGATGGATGATTCTGAACACTTCTTCCTGCACTGTGCCGGCGGATACAGAAGCATGATCGCCGCAAGCATTCTTAATTCACACGGAATCAGAAATTTCACTGAGATCGAAGGAGGTTTTAACGGAATCAAAAAAACGGAAAAATTCCCCACTACGGATTTTGTATGTCAATCCAAAACGTCGTAAGATCATGAAGATTCGTTTTTTTGGACTTGTTTTAGCATTAGCTTTTACGCTAAGTGCCTGTAAAACGTCTCATATTCCAGAAACGCCCAAAGTCAGCATCACGGAAGTTGTCAACAGTTCTGATGTAACGTTGGTGGATGTCAGAATTCCGGAACAATATGCTGCGGGAACGGCAAAAAATGCCATTAATATTCCCTTGGCAGAGATTCAGAATAATATAGAAAGCCTTAAGGGTAAAAAAATTGTGGTTTTCTGCAACAAAGGAATCCAGGCGGATCAGGCTATGGAAATTTTGAAGAAAAATGGAGTGGAGGCTTATGATGGTACAAGCTGGAAAAACGTAAAGGCTATTCAGGACGAAACATCTAAAAAGATAAACTAATAAACCCAAAATATGTCACAAAAATTTCAGGAAATCATTGATTCCGAGAGACCCGTACTGATCGACTTTTTCGCAACATGGTGTCAGCCTTGTAAAGTACAGTCTTCGGTATTAAATACAGTAAAGGAAAATATTGGCGAAGAAGCCAGAATCATCAAGGTAGATGTAGACCAGTATCCCGCATTAGCCGCTCAATACGGAGTGCGCGGAGTACCTACGCTGGCGATTTTCAAAAATGGAGAATTATTATGGAAGGAAAGTGGTGTTCATGATGTGAATACATTAACGAACCTTCTGCAGCAATATGCATAGCAAAAGACAAAAAAACAGGCTGAAATTCAATGAATTTCAGCCTGTTTTTTTATTTATAATTCAATTGAAAAGTGATCTCTGTCATTCAAAAACTGAAAGTGCGTTCTAAAATCCTTCAATTCCTCCATATTTAGTTCTGCAGATACAAGATTACCTTTCTTTTCGGAAATTTCTTTTCCATCCGCGAAGAAGCAGTGAGAGCTTTCCTGATAAAAAAGGTTATTTCCATCGGTTCCAATCCTGTTTAGGCCAAACACAAAAGACAGATTTTCAATAGCCCGGGCTTTTAATAAATGCTCCCATGCTCCTACCCTTTTCTCAGGCCAGTTGGCCACATATAAAACAGCATCATAATCATCATTATTTCTGACAAAAACCGGAAAACGGAGATCATAACAGACCTGAAGCAGAAAACGTATTCCTTGGTACTCAACAATCACTCTGTCTTTTCCGGGAGTGTAGACTTTATCTTCTCCTGAAAAGGAAAACAAATGTCTTTTATCGTAAAAGACCGTTTCGCCGCCGGGTTTTATAAAATACATTCTATTGTAAAAGTTTCCGTTTTGTTCTACCGGAGCACTTCCACAGAATGCAGCATTTTTTTCTTTTGAGATTTTCTTTAAAAACTCCAAGGATTCATCATTTCTGTCTGACACTTCGGAAGCATCCATACAAAAACCTGTTGAAAACATTTCGGGAAGAAGAAACAGATCTGCTTCCACATTCTGAAGTTCATTTTCTATGAGTTTAAAATTTTCAGCTTTATTTTTCCAGATGATATCTAAATTTAGCCCTACAACTTTCATCTTTTATTTTTTTAAATTATTTCAAATCTGATGGTTAAAATTACAGCTTTTATCATTACAAAAGAAAACTTTCAGAATAATTAAACAGCAGAAAAATAGAGTCTTCCCCTCAAATACTACGCTGTATTTCTTAATAATTTACTAAAGTCTTCCATTTTTATAATACAGATTCTCTTTCGGTTTCATTTTTGATAGAGTTATTTTTTTATTAATATCCTTAAAAATTAAAAATTTATGAAGAAATTGTTTTTTATGGTGATGATTTTCTTTTTTGGAGCAATGGCCAATGCTCAGGCCTGGACAGGAAAGGGAGATCAGAAAGTACAACTGGGGCTGAGTGCCTGGGGATATGGAACCGGAGTAACGGGAACTTACGATTATGGACTCAACAAACTTATTTCAGTAGGAGCTGGAATTAATGGTTATTTTAGCAATTATAAAAACAATGATAAAGACAATCGTGTGTTTGTTTTTGGAAGGCTAAATTTTCATTTACAGGAGGCACTGAACTTACCTTCAAAATGGGACATTTACCCTGGAGTGGATCTTGGAGTTCTTGGAAAAGACTTCGGAATTGGCGCTCACATTGGAGCCCGCTATTTCTTCACAGAGAAAATTGGGGTGTTTGCAGAGGTAGGTAATAACGGCAGCCTTGGGGTTTCTTTCAATTTATAATCAAAACGTCTCTAAATATGACAAAGCTTCTCGTTTCGAGGAGCTTTTTTATTTGGCATAGTTTTGATAATTGTTACCTTTGCAAATTAAAATCTAAAATTTATTAATGGAAATAGCAATCAAACTTTTTCAGTTCATTCTGAGCATCTCTATACTTGTGCTTCTTCATGAGCTTGGGCATTTTTTACCCGCAATATGGTTCAAGACCAGAGCAGAGAAATTTTTCCTGTTTTTTGATCCTTACTTCTCCATATTCTCCATGAAGAAAATCAACGGAAAATGGCAGTATAAGTTTTTATCAAAGAACCTGCCTGATTCTGAAGTAATAGAGGTAAACGGAAAGAAGGAAGAAGTTCCTATCGATATATCAAAACTGCCAGACAACGACTGGAGAAAACATCCTGAACAAACCAAATACGGTATCGGATGGCTTCCTTTTGGAGGATATGTTAAAATTGCAGGAATGGTGGATGAAAGTATGGATACTGCTCAAATGAAAAAACCGGCAGAACCATGGGAATTCAGATCTAAACCGGCTTGGCAGAGATTGATCATTATGTTGGGTGGGGTTACCGTAAACTTTTTCCTGGCATGGTTAATCTACAGCTGTCTATCTTTCTTCAACGGAGAAACATATACAGATATCTCGAAATTCGACAATGGTATTGAGGCAACTTCAGCAGGAAAGAAAATGGGCTTCCAGAATGGTGACAAAATCATCAGCGTAGACGGAAAACCAGCAGAAAGACTTGAAAACACTTCTATCAATATTCTTTTAGGAGATCATGTTACAGTAAACAGAAACGGGCAGGAAGTTACCTTCCCGGTGAATGCTGACGGTGTTGCAGATGTTCTTAAACAGAGAGAAGCAAAACTTTACATCACTCCAAGAGTTTCTATGGTGATTGATTCATTGGCAACTCCTTCTTCTCAGGCGTCTGGCCTTGCAAAAGGGGATAAAATTGTAGGAATCAACGGTAAGAAAGCAGCATTCTTTGATGAAGTAAGCACTCTTTTAAGTGAAAATAAAGGAAAAACAGTTTCTGTAGACGTTGAAAGAAACGGAGCTTTGCAAACCTTACCAGCAGTTTCTGTTGATAAAAATGGAAAACTAGGAATCGCTATTGAAACAAAAAGCATTGCAAAAGCTATTGTAACCAATAAAAAATATTCTTTTGGAGAAGCTATTCCAAGAGGGTTTACAAGAACGATTGAAGCGTTAACTACTCAGGTGAAACAGTTCAAAATCATGTTCAACTCTAAAGTTCAGGGGTATAAAAATGTAGGAGGTCCTATTGCTATTGTAAAAAATATGCCTGTGGATAAAGATGCTGACGGAAGCTTTAAGATCAACTGGGTGGCTTTCTGGAGCTTTACAGCGATGTTCTCTATATGGTTGGCATTCCTGAATCTTATTCCTATTCCGGGACTTGATGGTGGACACGTTTTGTTTACATTATATGAAATCATTGTAGGAAAACCAGTTCCTCAGAAGGTTTTGGAAAATGCACAGATGATTGGAGTTATCTTCCTTTTAGGCTTGATGCTATTGATCTTCGGAAGTGATATTTTCAAGGTATTTACAGGGAAATTATAATTTTTAAAAATTTTTCTTAAAAATATTTGTAGGGTATAAATATTCGTCCTATATTTGCACCACCTAAAACAAGGGACATTCCTCCTTAGCTCAGTTGGTTAGAGCATCTGACTGTTAATCAGAGGGTCCTTGGTTCGAGCCCAAGAGGAGGAGCAAAAAGACTTACAGAAATGTAAGTCTTTTTTAGTTTATCAAGGTCAAGGTGGACAAAAATTCCTACTCATTTCTAACAAAAATTATCACTCTGTTAAAAATCTTAAAATAAAATTTTAGGATTGCTTTTTCATAAACCTTTCAAAAATTATGTTACAGGACTAAAATCTGGGGATTTAAGGGGAGTACACCAAAATCAAAACATTGAGGAGGGGGTAGTTTTCTATATAGGTGCTGTTACCATACATAAAAAGAGGTTTTCACATTTTGGATAAACCAAAATTCTAATAATATCATTTTAATAATAACTTAATTGATTTAGTAACACGACAAGTTTTGTCGTTACCCGTATCTACATTTGGCTCACAATAAACTCAAATGATTATGATACAGAGATTAAATTATGTTTTAAGTAGAGACATCCACAGCCCTTTAGGGGAAAACAGTGTATTTCATGAAACCTTTGTTGTTCCCCCAGAGTTGAAAGACAGTTATCCAAAGTCAGAAAAATATAGTGTGGTTCATCATCAGGCCATTTTCTGTAAAAGTGGAATAGAAGTTTTTGACAGGTACAAAAAGGACAAAATAGAATCTGACTACTTTACTATTTACTATGAGGAGACTTCCAAAAACACGAGTAATTTTTTTGGAACAGCTTGTAGGGTGAAAATGGGAGATTATGCAAGGCAAAGACTAATTAAAGACTACAATAGTAATGGGAAAACTATTAATTATGATGGTAATACGGTAGATGGGAGTGTATCAGATTTCAATAGCCTCATAAAGCTAATAGCCAAAGATTATGGAATTGATGACACATTATTGAAAGGTGCTATCTATTTGGAAATACTTGAAAAAAGTAAAATTAACGAAGCTTTTAAAAATGTATCATCATTAAATAACCAATTAGCAGATTGGTTAAAAGGAGGTATTGAAGCCACTGAAAAATGGAAATTTACAGAGGAAAACTATGATTACATCAAGTTTTATGTTGAACCCATATATAACAACTATCAAAACAAAATTGGTGCAATTGGCCTTCCTAAACAAGAAGTAAAATATAAACCTATTATTCCTGTCCCATTTCCTTGCAATGAGTATAAGAATATGTCTAGTAATCAACAAGGGATTGCAGAATCTGGATTAAAAAAGCTCTCTGAATTTATAGCCTCTTTTGATGAAATCTCTACTGCTACTGTTTTCAACATCGTGAAGGCAACTCCTACTATTACGGATGATATTTTATTTGCTGTTACATTCCTCGTGAAGAACTTCATTGAGGACAATATGCCTGATAGTATAAAAAGTATTTACAATAAACTAAAAGTTTTATTTAAGGAAGTTCTGGGCATTGTTTCAAACATTAGAAGTGTAATTAGTGAAAAATTAAACCGAGAAATTGCAAAAATCAATGCTTTTCTCTGTGGGATACTCAATGGACTGATCTCTTTGGTGCAAATGATTATCATGCTGTTAGCAATGGTTATGGACCATCTTCCCATTTTTGAATTGGAGAAAATGAGTGCATTGGAACTGGCAAAACATCAAGAGAAACTCGAATTTATAGAAGATTTTGTAGATTTATTTGATAAAAATGCAAAAGAGTTCCTTAACGGAATTAAAAAACTCTTTACTGATGATAAAATATGGAAAGACATTTCTGCTTTTATTTCTAGCCTAAGTAAAAAGATTTCCAATTACAATGAGTATTTCTGGGCTTACTTCATAGGGGGAGTTGCATTTGAATTGATTTTAGATGCTGTTATTGCCTACTTCACAGGTGGAAGCTCATTAGTTGCTGAAGCATCTGCAAAAATCAGTAGATTAACAGCCAAAGCAGAACAGACAGGAGCAAAAGCACTGAATTTTTCTAAAAATTTAGGGAAGAAAATTGTAAACACAGCACAAGACCTCTATAAATGGCTTGAAAAAGAGTTTCTTGAAATGATTGAAGCTATAAAGAATGGGAAAGTGGCAGACTGGATTAAAAAGAAAATTGATGCTATATTTGGAAGTGGAAATAGAATCCAAGATGAAGTAGTTGAGGATATTGAGGAGCTTTTCAGAAAAATTAATGATGGTTTTGGATTCGATGGGGGGAGATTGCTAACCATAAAAGAGCTTAAAAAACTTCGAAAATTACTAAAGGAACTTTATGATGTAGATTTGAAAATCGTAGATAAGGACTTTGGAATGAAGCAAAAGCTTAAAGACTGGAATGCAAGAGGTGTAGTGGGCTCTTTCAATCCAAGATTAAAAACCATGTTTTTACGTTCGGAAGTCTCAGAATTAACGGTTTTCCATGAAATGGTTCATATGAAAACCTGGAAAAGATTGTCACCTGAAGGGTATGCAAAATTACCCCTTTGGGAAGATGAAACAATGGTTTGGGATGCTATCTGGAAAACAAAAGAAAAATGGACAAAAATTGAACTTGTAGATTCTTATGAATATATGAATAAGTTCAGGGAGGAATCTGGAATAAGCAAAATTTTCATTGATGAAATGGAAGAGTTAGTAAAATTAAGAAAATTAGGAATATTAAAATAATATTTATGAAAAATACTGATAAACAAATACTTGAACTATCTAAAAAAATTCTAAATAATTCTGGGTTCGGTTATGATGACGAGAATCAAATAAAGTGTACACAATTAAATGAAGACTCTTTCTTTGGTTACAACAAAAAAGAAAATCAAAATATTTGGCAGATTTCTTTTTTATGGGGAGAAGAAGAATTTGGTAAAAGCAGAGGTGCTTTCCTATATATTGATGATGATAAAAAATTACCACTTTTATTGGTTCATTCACTTGGTCAATCAAAAATTAGATATTCTTTGTCAAATGATGGAAAAACAATTGTTAGTAGTACTAATGTAAAGTTTACTATTGAAGAGTAAAAATGAAACATACAAAAGAACAAATTGAGGAAATTGCTAAAGAAGTTTTAGATAAAACAAATTTTACATATGATACCAAAGAAAAAATGATTGTTCGTGAAAATGAAGATTTCTACTTGGATGGAGAAAAAATCAACTCTTGGAATGTATCAGTATTTTTTGGAGAAGAAGATTGGGGTAAAAACCAATTAGCAGGACTTATAATTAGTGATGATACTGGTCATCCAATTTACTTACAGCATAGTTTTAATAGTTTCATTTATTATAAGGTTCATAATAATGGAGAAATCTCAACGGAAGTCAGACAAGGTAGCAGGTAACAAATAAATTTTTATGTATTAAAACTGTTAAAAAATAGGCAAAAACAAATCTGCCACTTATTTTTGACAACCAATTAGTAGTTAGTATTTTAACATATAAAATGAAGCATTTATGTTGCTACATATATAGAGAAAGAATAATTCCCTCTGAAACTGGAGGGAATTATTCTTTCTTAAAACCCCGTTAAAGGTCTATGCTTATATTTAAATTTATAAAGAATTTCTTTCAGTAAAAGTGATTTTGTATTTTCCAATAGCTTAAATCTCTTTAAACCATTTATCACCCCTCCCACCTACAACCCTTCTTTGTTTTAGCATCAGATATAGCATCATCCCTATCATTAGTCTGGATATGTGTAACGATTTGCCCAATAAACCGACTATTCTTTTTTAAAGCGTGTTATATTGAGAAATATTCGCAGTATAATTACGTTTTATAATACTCTACAACCAAAAAACCATAAAATCAATTATAGTATTGTATAAATAACCAGTTATACCATGAAGAAAACTATTATTTCGCTATTAACGGCATTTTCTATTATTGGAATTTCGGCACAGGAAAAGTCTTATTTTTTATCCAGTCCATCTTTGAGCCCAGACGGGAAAACAGCTTATTTTGCTTATGACGGTGATATTTGGAAAGCAGATTCCAATGGAGGAAATGCATCAAGAATTACCGCTCTGGATGGCGAGGAAATCAATCCTCGTCTTTCCCCGGATGGAAAATGGCTTGCATTCAGTTCCAATCAATACGGAAATTATGATGTTTATGTAATGCCTGCAGAAGGGGGAACGATCAAGCAGCTGACCTTCCATACCGGAAGAGATGAAATGGAAAACTGGGGATGGGATAGCAAAACAATTTATTTTACTTCCAGCAGAAATAATAATTTTGGCAGTTTTAAAACAACGATTGAAGGAAAAACGCCTCAAAAGCTTTTCAACAATTACTTTAATAATACCAATGGCCTTGTAGAAACTCCGGCTGGAGAATATCTTTTTACAAGTTCTTCAGAAAGTGCTCATCAGGTACAGCGTAAGCGTTATAAAGGAGAAAACAATCCTGATATTCTAGGGTATAACCCAAAGAGCAATTCTTTCAAACAGTACACCAACTATGAAGGGAAAGATTTCAATCCAAGTGTAGATAAAAATGGGGTTATTTACTTTATTTCAGACGAGAATAATGGTGAATACAATCTTTATAAAATCGAAAATGGTAAGAAAACGGCTTTAACTCAATTTGATACTTCTATTAAAAAGCCTTTTGTTTCGGCGGACGGATCCAAAGTAATTTTTGAAAAGGATTATCAGCTTTATACTTATGATATAGCCTCCAAAAGCACAAAGCCTCTTAATATCAGCCTGAATACCAACAAAACACTGGAAAAAGAACAAAACTTCAATGTGGAAAATAATATTTCCTATTATGATATTTCTCCGGATGGTAAAAAAATGACTTTTATAAGCCGAGGTATTGTATTTGTCTCAGATATTGAAGGAAAATTCGCACAACAGGTTTCTGATGGAAAAGAGCGTGCAATGGAAGTAAAATGGCTGAAAGACAACCGAACACTGCTTTACAGCCAGACGTACAATGGATATCAAAACTGGTTTACCATTTCTGCAGACGGAAAAGGGCAGCCCAAACAATTAACTCAGGATTTACGCAATAACCGAAGCATCACTCTTAATAGCGATCTTTCAAAAGCAGTTTACTTAAGCGGCCGTGATGAAGTAAGACTTTTGGATTTGAAAACCCTCAACTCTACAACTATTGTAAAGGACGAAATCTGGGCATTCCAAAACTCAAGACCTTCATTTTCACCTAACAATGAATATGTTTTATTTTCTGCCAAGAGAAACTTTGAACTGGATATTTTTATCTATAACATCAAAAAAGGACAGACATTAAACCTTACCAACACGGGAGTTTCAGAAGAAGATCCTGTTTGGTCGCCAAACGGAAAATACATTTATTTTGCCAGCGACAGAACCAACCCGTCTTATCCTTTGGGCATGCAAAAGTCTAATATCTACCGCATGGCATTAGACTGGTTTGACGAACCTTTTAAATCTGAAAAATTCGACAATCTTTTCACTGAAGAGAAAAAGGAAACAAAATCTGCTGACAAAGACAAAGACAAAGACAAAGACAGCAAGGACAAGAAAGACAAAAAAGAGGAGGACAAGGATAAAGAGAAAAAGGAAGAGAAGGAAAAAGAACCGGTAATCAAAGAACTGAAAGTTAATCCTGAAGATACTCTGGAAAGAATCGAACTGGTTACCGACCGATATGGGTATCAGGATGACCCTGCCGTTTTTATGGAAGACAAGAAGGAGATTCTATTATTCAATTCTAATCAGGATAATGGAAAGAGACAGCTGTTCAAGAAGGTTTTCACAGATTTTGAACCTGCCAAATCCGAAAAAGTTTTTGATAAAGCAGCCTATTATATCACTAAAAATGAGAAAAACCTATTTGCTCTGATAGAGGGTAATGTCTATAAAACAACTCTGGCAGCCTTAAAGCCTGAGAAAATAAATATTCAATATACTTTTGATAAGGATCTGGCTTCCGAATTCACCCAAATGTATGCTGAAGCCTGGACGGGTGTGGAAGAGAATTTCTACGATGAAAAATTCCATGGTATAGACTGGAAAGCTAAAAAGGAGCAATATGCTAAATATGTTCCTTATGTACACAACAGAAATGATCTGCGAATTTTATTAAATGATCTTTTGGGTGAACTTAATTCTTCCCATACCGGATTTTCATCAACCGGTAAAGAAGAAACAAGGTACCTGAACTATTTCACCAACGAAACAGGAGTGATATTTAAAAAAGATCAGCCTTATATTGTAGAAAGTATTGTAAAAAAATCTCCGGCTTACCGTTCTGGTGTTGATATTAAGCCAGGTGATCAGCTGACTGCTGTAAATGGGAAAAAGATTGATCCTAATGAAAACCGTGAATCTTATTTCGCTACTCCAAAGAAGCAGGATGAGCTCCTTCTTACTTTCAGCCGTGATGGGAAAGAGATAACAACCAAGGTACACCCCATTTCCAATGTAGAATTGAAAGGATTGCTTTACGACGACTGGATATTCAACAATCACCAGCGTGTTGACAAGCTAAGCAACAACCGTATTGCGTATTCTTGCATGAAAAACATGTCTACTGATGAGCTTGACCACTTCCTGCTGGATATGGTAGAGCAGGAAAACAGAAAAGACGCTGTTATTCTTGACTTACGTTATAATACAGGTGGAAATGTTCATGATAAAGTATTGAATTTCCTTTCTCAAAAACCTTATTTACAATGGAAATACCGTGAAGGAAAAATAACAACACAACCGAACTTTGCTCCTTCCGGAAAGCCTATTGTCCTATTGATCAATGAAGCTTCTTTAAGTGACGCAGAAATGACTGCCGCTGGTTTCAAAGCTCTGAAATTGGGTAAAATTATTGGCCAGGATACTTACCGATGGATTATTTTCACTTCGGCTAAAGGCCTGGTGGACGGTTCTTCTTACAGACTTCCTTCATGGGGAACCTATACTTTGGACGGACAAAATCTGGAAAAAACAGGAGTAAAACCTGATATCTATGTTAAAAACACCTTTATGAACCGACTTCAGAACAATGATCCTCAATTGGAACGAGCTGTTCAGGAAATACTTAAAGATTTGAAGAAATAAAATTTCAAAAAACATAAAAATAAAAAGACTTACATTTCTGTAAGTCTTTTTTGTTCCATTTTAAATATTAAGTATAGACTTTCTATTGTAAACACCTATTTATTCTTGTGAAATTCTTTCCAGCTCAATTACTTGTATGGGATCGCTCATCAATTCATCCATCCGACCTGCGAAGTTTTTAAAATGTTCAGTTTGGGTATGGAACTCAAAAGCTTTATCATCTTTAAATGCTTCCCACATGTAGAAAGTACCCAGAGATTTTTTATCTTCAAAAAGAATGTAATAGATACAGCCGGCTTCATTGCGGGTAGGATCTATGAGTTGTTGTAACGCATTTTTTAGTTCTTCTCTTTTCTCCGGTTTAGATTTCAGTACCACCACCGACTTAAATTCCTTATTCATTATAGTAAATGTTTTTATGTAATTATTTTTTAAATACTTATAATTTAACCTTATATATAAAATAAGGAGGCTTTCCGGCATCCGCCTGTCCTGAAAACGCAGTTGTTGTATGAAGCTGATTGACCGAAATATACAGGTAACCATCATCGGAAACGGCAATATTATCAGGCCATTGTAGTTTTGGATCTTTAATAAACTCTGTCAGTTTTCCATTTTTATCCAGCTTACTGATCCCATGATCTCCAAGATTTGTTATATAATGATTCCCCTGTTTGTCTGTGGCAACACCGTCACTCACAGGTTTTTCCCCAAATCTCTTAATAGCATTTCCTATCATACCATCATCTTTATTTTCCCTAAAAAGTCTGGCAGGAACTTCGTACCATGATGTTCCGTTCATAGAACCAAAGAACAGTGTTTCCTTGTCATCTGACAGCGTAATAGGATTAATTCCTACTCGGGATGGCTTACCTCCAAAATCAATAACTTTCCCATCAATGATCATATCTACCTCTTCCGTCTGTAAAGCTTGATGACCACTAAATCTTCTGGCTTTTTTTGTTTTTAGATTTAAAGCGATAATCCCCGGATTAGCTATATCTGCAAGGTAAGCCCATCCATTCTTTTCATCAATCGCAACATCCTGTACAAAACTGCCTTTAGGAGCAATATCATCGGGCAGCTCTATTTTTTCTGCTATTTTATTCTTTTTCAGATCAAAACACCACAGACGCGTCTTTCCAAGCTCCAAACCCATATCAATCATCCAAAGACGATTTTCCTTATCTATAGTAACCCCAAGCGGAGTATCAAATTTGCTATTGTCAGCCGGCTGGCCATTTTTCTGCAAATCAGCAGAAGGAAAAAGTTTTGCTTTACCATTGACAATTTCAACCAACTGTTGTTTGGGACCGGATAAAGGATGCATTGTCGCAAACACCCTACCAGTATGACTTACAGCTACATTTCCCGGTCGTACGTCATTAAACTGTGCAACAACTTCAAGACTTTTCCCCTGCTCTGAAAGATAAGAAGCCGACCCATCTATCCAGTCTTTACGCACGGGAGTAAAGAAATCCAGATCTTCAGTTCCCTCTTCAAGACAGAAAAACTCATGGGTAACGCCAGCCGGAATTACCAGCACGCCACCAGCTTTTACAATATATTCTTTATCATTCATAAGTACTTTTACACTTCCTTTATTAATATAGGTCACCTGCTCATTCGGATGATTATGGGGAGACACGTGTGCCCCCTTATCCATTTTCCAAAAGGCAAACGTACTTTCCGAGCCGGATACCCATTTACGCTGTAACCCTTTCCCAACCTGCTCCCAAGTTCCTTTATTAAAATCGGTTTGAAGTACTTTCTGCTGAGCCGAAGCTGCATTGAAGAAAAACAGAGATGCCATTGAAGACATAAAAAATAATCTATTGGTTTTCATTTGTATGTGGAATTATTATATTTTAATTTTTAATACTGAAGTTTAGTCCTGTATGGAACCACTTTTTTTATTTCAGTAGGAAAAATCAATATTAGATAAGGCAAAATTATACTGATAATTAGCAAATTACCGGTACAAAACTTCTTTATTTTTGTATAATTTTGCCAAGTATAAAAATAACACTCATGAACAGAGAGGTATTATATGAACCTTACAGCATTCATTTTGAAACATTAGAAACATTCCCGGATAAGGAAAGCAGGAAGAATTTTTTTGAACTTGTCTTCATTTTATCAGGAACAGGACAGCATTGTATTAATAAGCACAGCTTTTCGTATTCGGACAATCATATGTTTCTTCTGACCCCACAGGATTGCAGCCAGTTTTGGATTGATACTAAAACACGGTTTTTCTTCCTGAGATTCAGCAATATTTATTTAAAAAATGATAAGATTTCAAAAGAGAATATCAAAAGACTGGAGTTTATTCTGGAAAATGCCAATCATAAACCTGGATGCATCCTAAAAAATCAGACAGACAAAACGCTTGTTCGTCCTATTGTAGAAGCTCTTATAAGAGAGGCTGTAAATAAGGATGTGTATCACAGCGATCTGACCGCACAACTCATTAATACACTTATTGTTATCGTTGCCCGTAATATTGCCAAGTATCTCCCTCAGAAAATAGACGAAACCTCTGAATCAAGAATTATTAACATTCTCAATTACATTCAGGCTAATATTTATGAACCTGAAAAAATACGAACCGAAAATATGGGTAAAATGTTCGGTTTTTCTGAAAATTACTTAGGAAAATATTTTAAGAAGCATAGTGGTGAAACACTGCAGTCTTATGTGAATAATTATAAAATGACTTTAATAGAGCACCGTTTAAAACACAGCAGCAACCGAATTTCAGAAATTGCAGATGAACTGGGATTCACGGATGAAAGCCATCTTAATAAATTTTTTAAAACTCTGCATGGAAAAAGCCCCAAAGCCTATAGGCTGGAACTTATGAAGGAATGAATGACAAATTGATGCGCTCCTACCTTTTACAAAAAATATTTAAAATTTAATTTATTGAAAAATAAAAAGATAGCTTTTTTCACGGAATATTCGAGAATAAAAACTTGCTTGGTACGGATATTCCTATTATATTTGCACCACTTAAAACAAAGAACATTCCTCCTTAGCTCAGTTGGTTAGAGCATCTGACTGTTAATCAGAGGGTCCTTGGTTCGAGCCCAAGAGGAGGAGCAAAAAAGACTTACATTTCTGTAAGTCTTTTTATTTTCTACTCATTTTCTGTGAGTTCCTCTTATATTTAGGGGATTTCACAGTACACCTATATTCTTAAATTTATATCATTTATTTTACAAATCAGGCTTACTATTAGGTTACCTAATATTTTTTTAAAGTTACCCATTAATTAACCTTTAGGTTACCCAAAAATAATTTCAGGTTACCCATCCAATCCCCCATTAATACTATGAAGTTATCAATATTATTCTTACTTAGAAAGAACAAGATTAATGCAAAAGGTTCATGCCCTATTGAGTGCAGAATAACATTAGATAAGGAAAGAAAACCATTTGCTACAGGATTATTCATTAACCCTAAATATTGGGATAGTAAACAGCAGAAAACTAAACCACCCAATGAAGAACACAATTATATCAACAACCAATTGAGCCTGATTAAGAATAAGATTAATCAGGCTTTTTTATTACTCCAACTCCAAGATGAAAACTTTAATGTAGATGATATTTACAGACAATACAGGGGTGAGACTCTAGTGAAAGATTATTCTTTACTAGAGTACTATAAACTCTACCTTGAAAGACTTAAAAAGTTGATAGGAATTGATATTAAACAACCCACCTATAATAAGTTTGAATATATCAAAGATGACCTGGAAGAGTTTATAAGATTCAAATTCAAGAAATCAGATATAAAGCTAAAGGATTTAGATTTTGACTTCATTTCAGAGTTTGAATATTATTCTAAAACTGAGCTGAAGCATAGTCAGATTACTATTAACAAAGCTATTCAGAGAATTAAGAAAGTAGTTAAGAAAGCTGTATCACAGAAGCATATAGAATCTAATCCTTTTGAGGAGCATACACCTAAAAAAGTGCATCCTAAAATAATATTCCTCACTCAAAAAGAACTCAATCAGTTAGAAAATCACACATTTCAGTCTGAAATATTAAATAAAATCAAAGACTGCTATCTATTTTGTTGTTATACAGGACTGGCATATAAGGAAATGTTTGAACTTAGGAAAAGAGATTTAATTACTAAGCCTGATGGAATTACATGGATTTATAAAGAGAGGGGAAAGACAGGAAGAAATTTCTCAGTTCCCCTAATACTTCCAAAAGCTCTTGCTGTTATAGCTAAATATTCTTCTGAAAGTGAATATCTATTACCCAGAGTAAGCAATCAATATTTTAACAGACTACTTAAGGAAATAGCCTCTACACTAGAAATATCTAAAAATCTAACTCATCACACAGCAAGGAAAACCTTTGCTTCCACAGTATTATTGAGTAATGATATCCCTATGGAAGTTATATCTAAACTTTTAGGTCACTCTAAGATTAACACTACACAGGAATATTATGCAGAGATAATGCCTGAAAAATTAAGCTTGCATTTAAGAGAATTGGAAAAAAAGTTGAATCATTAAAAAAGAATGAAATAACAGTGTTATATTTATTAATTATTTATAACACTGTTAATTCTAATATTTATGAATGTTAATGACCACTTTAATGGTTTTCCCATAGACTATTTTAAAATACAACCAGAAGATTTCATAGACACTATAGGACTCAAGGCAGAGAATATAAACACTCACTTAGAAAGATCCTTACAAAATTATACTCTTGAGACTTTGGAACTAGATGACAATGGCTTTATTGGAGAATCTTTGAATGAAAAATTTAATTTTAACTCAAAAGATACAACTGTAATAAATTGTGCAGTTGGGCAAGGAAAAACTACTGCTATATTAAGACAACTCAAAGAAGAATATGACAACAATTCCAATTCATATTTTATTATAGCTGTACCACTAGTTAGCCTAATAAATCAATATGAAAAAGACCTTTTAGATTTAGGTATAAATCCTGATGATATTTTTAATTATTCTGTCATTGGAAGACAGTTTTTAGAAAGAAATATATACAAATCTGACTCATATCCATACAGTAAAATTTTAAAAAGAGTGCATCTTGTCACTGTCAATACATTACTAGGTAATGCTGGAAAGGATGCAATAATGCAATCTGATGCTAAATTTGAATATATTCAAACTTTAACTAACAATTTAAAACAGCCTAATAAAGATGTATATATAACTTTTGATGAAATACATGAAGCTATCTCCAATTTTTCTAAAGTTGGTATTCTCCATTTATTTTTCTGGCAAGATATTGTAAAGAAAATTATTGTTTTAAGTGCTACCTATAATGTTGCATCTATTTCTGTAATTAAGTATTTCTCTCTACTAACTGATAATAAAATCAAAATTTTAGACTCTGAAAGAATAGTAAAAAGAGCACAAAGCAAACTATTTTTACATTATGATAATTCAGACTATTTTAATAACCTATCAACTTTAAGAGAAGTTGTTGAAGATACTATTAACAGTAATAGAACACTAGATATCATCTGTTATTCCAGAACCTTATCTGACAAAATAGTTTCAAGAGAATCTACAATTGGCAGCTTACTCTATGAAAAATATGGTGAAGTAAAACTCTGTGTTTCTGTAAAAATAGAAGATATTGATTCAGATGATGAAGAGCCCACCAATAGATATGACAATTCTTTCTGTAATGTAGGAACTAATTTTAAATCAGGAGTAAGTATTGATAAACCCAATCATACCTTAATTATTATTTTACCTCCCAAAAGCAGTAGAAGAACTTATAAATCTAACAATGGAATCTTTACAGAAGGGATAAATTCTGTAATTCAAGCTTTAGCAAGACAAAGAACAGTTGGAAAAATACACATAATATTACCCAATCCAATAGAGATGGATTATAGCAGCCTAAGAGGTATGTCTGAAATTCAAAGAGAGAGATTTGAAGAAGCCTATAATAGAATTGCTATACCTGTCACAGCAATAAGAAATAGAAATAATGTTAGTACTCCTTTAAACACAATTATTAGCTTTTCAGAACATAAACAATTAATAAATGATAGTTATGAGAAACTTGCTCAAAGACTACTAATCCCAATATTGGATGCAAATAGATTCAATTTAGATTTTCCTGATAAAGTAGAGTATACATTAGAAAAAGCAGAGAAGATTTTAACACAAAATGGGTTTTTGGGCAGAGACTTAGCTTGTTATGTAACTTATGCTGCATTTACAAATCAATTCTATAATGCTAGATTAGCAAGAATATATTCTACAGAAGGATTTAATATTGATGAAATTGATCCAGTACTTACAAGGGTTTATGATGAGTATATGTCTAATACACAAAACTCTGAAAAATATATTTCTCAGAAGTATTCTGAAATAAGGAATCTATTATTAAACAGAACAAATAATGTATTTGATTCCAATCAAAAAAGAGATATAAAAGAAAAGATTTTTACTAAACTTATATCTAAAACAGAATTAGAGCATCTGAAATCTGAATCCTTCAAATACTTAGTTTCTGAGTATAATGGATTCCAAAATTATATTGATGAGGAATCAGAGGAATTAATAAATAAATTGAAAGGATATATTGACAGATTTAATAGTTCTCTCTTACTTCATGAAGGAACAAGATACATCAAAAAATATACTGACAATCAAATATTTGAGAGAGATAAACCAGATATCCTAAGGATTATTAAAAGAATTAAAGAAAAAAATCCTGCCATAGCATTATCAAAAGTAAAGTTTTTTAGAGGTATTAATGAGACTAATGCAGGAGAAAAAATGTATAAATATCTATCTGAGAACCTATATATATCCCTTAGAACAAGACCAATAATAAATAATATCAAAAAAGATTTTAAAAAGATTATAGAAACAATAAACTACCAAAATCTGTGATCATTTATATATAGCAAATCACAAATTTTGGTACAGCACTCAAACTTATTGAGTGCTTTTTTATGCCCAAATTCTAACAATTAAATTTTAAACATATGCAATTAAAACAATCACAAAGACAACAAGTAAGGCTCAGATTAGGATTATCTGGTGCAAGTGGATTTGGAAAAACCTATTCTGCCTTGCAATTAGCCTATGGAATGACACAGGATTGGAGTAAAATAGCTGTTATAGATACAGAAAATTCCTCTGCTTCTTTATATTCAGACTTAGGAAATTACAATGTATTGGATTTACAAGCTCCTTACAGCCCTGAAAGATATATTCAGGCTATTGAACTATGTGAAAACTCTGGAATAGAAGTAATTATTATAGATTCTATTACCCATGAGTGGAATGGTACAGGTGGATGTCTTGATATTCATGAGAAACTAGGAGGAAGATTCCAAGATTGGGCTAATGTTACTCCAAGACATCAGGCTTTTATTAATAAGATATTACAGTCAACATGCCATGTCATAACCACTACAAGAAGAAAGATAGACTATTCTCTAGATGTAGCTAGTAATGGAAAAACCCAAGTAGTAAAGCATGGCACTAAGGAAATTACCAGAGATGGCTTTGAGTATGAACTAACTATTAATTTTGAGCTAGTGAATGAAAACCATTTAGCTAAGGCTAGTAAAGACAGGACAGGGCTCTTTATGAATAAGCCTGAATTTATAATTACTTCTGAAACAGGAAAGATGATTTTAGATTGGTGTAATTCAGGCATAGAATCTGAAAGCAAGTCTATTCCTATGGAAATTCCTTCCCAAATTCAGCAGAGAGTCTCTACAGAAGAAGAAGTATATAAGGCTATTCAGGGATGCAACTCTATAGCTGAACTTCTGAACTTATATAAACAGTTTCCCCAATATCATAAGACTTTAAAGCCAGACTTTGAAGCTAGGAAAACATTATTAATTCACACCACTAACCCTAATAATCAATTCAGTAGAAATGGATATGAAAAATAAAATTACACCTGCTTCTCTAGAGGAAGCATTTGATGTAGAAATTTCAAAAACTACTAACATAATAGAGATAAGTCACAGGAATACTTCTATCCCACCTGATTTACAGCTTAAGAGAGTAAATGATTTATCAGATAATAAACCTCTAGGTAATATTTTCCTTGATAATGAAGAGATTGAAGATGCAGAAATACTCTATCCAAGCAGGGTGAATATTCCTGACCAGCCCAAAAGTGAATCCAGTACAATAAATAGTAAGCCTGAATCTTTAAATGTAGTTCAGGCTTCTTTTATGCCCAATCCCAAAGTAGAAATTTACTCTAGTGATATGACTGTTGGAAATAATCAGCCCAGCCCATTTATTATGGCTAATACACTAGAAGCTACATTACATCACTTACAGAATGATTGTATCATTCCTGTATTCTCTAGAGACAATGAAAAAACTATTGCACATCAGGAATTTATAGAATGTATTATCAGTGCTGTAAATAAAACCTTCCCTTATCACAGCATTACAGCCCCTGAAATTAGAGTATCTCATCAAATCAAGGGTAGAACTCCTTCAGCTATTCATAAGCCTGTAAAAGAGCTTTTGGAGCATGAAAAGACTATTTATTATGAAAGAATGGCATTTATTATTAAAGTTCCTTCCATTACTGATATAGTGAATGGTAATGAACTTTCACTCTCTATTGGTGGAGTAAGAGCATATAATCAAGAGAATCTCTACAGTAAGAAATCCTTAGAAAAGTTCAAGTTCTTTATTGGGTTTCAGAATAAAGTTTGCTGTAACCTTTGTATATCTACAGATGGGTTCCTTGAAGATATAAGAACTTCTAATGCTGATGATCTGTATAATAAAGCAGTAGAAACTATGCAGAACTATAATGCAGAGCTACATCTCATAGGGATGAAGGAACTTACACAGGATTACCTTTCAGAACATCAATTTGCCCAGCTTATAGGTAAAAGTAGGCTGTATCAACACTTACCCAAAGCAGAGAAACAGAATATACCTCTACTTAATTTCAATGACAGCCATATTAATACTATGGCAAAGGATTATTATGAGGATAAGAATTTCTGTAGAGAAGATGATGGAAGGATAAACCTCTGGGATATTTATAATCTTTTTACACAAGCTAATAAGAGTAGTTATATAGATACTTTCCTTGACAGGAATTTGAATGCCTTTGAGTTTACTAAAGGTATTCAGAAAGCACTTAATGGTAATTCAGATTATCATTGGTTTTTGAGTTAGTTATTTTCACCATACTTTACTGTATGGTGAATTTTTCTATATATATACTAATACTTAACATAATAATATAATTCATCTGTGAAATGAATTATTACATATATTTACAACTCATTTTTAAAACATATAATATGAAAAAGTTTAAAAAACTCTCTAAAGAGGAACTTAAAACAGTTAAAGCAGGTCAAGTTTGGATTGCAGAGACTAGATGTGGCATAACTGCAACAACAACTCAAGATTGGACACCACAACAAGCAAGTGAATGGAGAGACAGGGTTGAAGCAATTAATTGTCCAACACCTACTCATAGTGGTCCTAGCCAAAATTTAGCTTAATTAATCTAAATTTATGCACTTATAGTAGATAACCTCCACTATGAGTGCAATCTTTTAATAAAAATCCCTATGCATTACCATAAAAAGCTACTTCAACTATTCATCTTATTTTATAGTGTTTTATCTCATGCCCAATCATACAAACAGGATACTTTGCATGGTGATTTTACATATCAGTTAAAAGCTAAATTTAATACAAATACTGATTATAGACACAAAGAATTTTTTACATTATTGATAGGGGATAAAAGAGCATTTTTTGCAAGTAGTAACTCCCTTAAAAGAGATTCTGTATTAGATAATTCAAGAGTAACAACACATAATTCAGATGGAAGTATTACCCTTGGTATTAAAAATGGAACATCAACTCCTGAAACTAATTTTCACTTTACCATAATACAATCCAATGAAAATATACAATATTTTGCACCAGTTGCCATGGCATTACTCACCTATAAAGAACCAGTAATAAAGGATTGGAAACTTATAGATGAAACAAAAGTCATCAATACAATCAATTGTAAAAAAGCAGAAGTGACTTTTAAAGGAAGAAACTGGATTGCATGGTACTCAACTGATATTCCTTTACCCTATGGACCTTATAAATTTAGTGGATTGCCTGGGTTAATTATAAAAATAACTGATGATAAAGGGGATTATGATTTTGAATTGGTAAAATCTGTATCAGATTCTAAATTGAAAGGAAAGTTGATTTCCATTAGGAAAAGCAGATATAATGAAGCTATAGAAACTACACAACCTAAATTGAAACAAGCATTAAAAAATGCTGATGCCAATACTGCTGCTGTACTTGCAAGTTATGGAACAACAATCATAAAAGGACAGGAAATAATAAGACAAAGAGAAAAAGATAAGGAAGAAAATAAAAAATATGAAAATCCTTTAGAACTAAGCAATTAAATAATGTAGTCTCTAGAGTATAAGTAAATATTTCCAATTGCACACATGGATGAAAAGAAAATAACACTGGAATATATTCTCAATGGAATACAGCTTAAATTTAATGTCTCTGAAAGTTTTCATCCAACAACAGATATATTTGATGATATGGCTGAATTTTTAGCATTTGAACATTCTATTCTTGAAGATGAAGAAGATTATTACTCTACACTGGATAAACTAGATATATTAGTAAGGAAAGCTAAATATTATTATCTAGAGTACTACAAGAAGGAATCTTAGCCCCAATTTTTTTAATTTTAATTTTTTCTGAGGAGTTACTTATACATAGGTTCCCCTCAAAAAAGGGTGGCCTGTTTTAAATTTTCCAGACTCCTCCACCCCCTCTAGCCTATTCAGATAAATTTTCTGGGCAGGAATAAAGATGTTCTGATTTATTTTACATCTTTAGAATCACCTCATATCTTTTTACTCTAGCTCACTGCCACCCACAACTTTATATCATCTCTGACATATTTTGAGTATTAACTCAAAAATATATCAATTATGAAAAAACAATTTAAATCATTTGTGGCAAAGGTTGAGCTTCTAAAATCTGAAAGAGCTAGTGAAGATAAGAATGGGCTTATGCCTGTAATTCTAATAGGTATTGCTGGTGAAATCCCTAGTAAAACTGTTATTAGTGGTACTGTAGCCCAAAGAATGGGAATATATGAAGGAAGTATATATCTGTTTCAGGCTAATGAAATAGAATCAGATCCTTTGTATGGAAGGCAATTTAACTTCATGGCAATATCTAAAGAATTATCAGCTATAGAGACATTGCAAGCAAGTGATTTTGTAGGTAAGCTGAGGATAGTAAAGGTAGATTCTCCAGAGGATTTTGAAGAATTTATACCAGAGTCTTTACAGCTAGAAAATGCTTAACAATATACCACCTTATTAATTTAGGGTGGTATTTCTTATTAAATCTTATCCCTGTACCAAGTTTTGTAATCATCTATATAAGCAAGATCACAAAATCTGGTACATATTATCATGGCAATGTAATGAATGTAATAGTATATTTTACCCTAAAGGCTCACATGCAGATTTAAAGAAACAGAGAGAATTGGGTGAAAAATCCTTTATATCAAAATATAAATGATATTATATAGATAGCTTTTTTAAGCCTCTATAATTTTTATCTCAAAGAATTCCTTTGGGTGGACATCTAGAGCATCTGCAATTCTGAAAAGAGTATAAACAGTAGGATTAGTCCTTCCTTGTTCAATTCTTGAAATATTAGTTACATCAATATTACCTTCCATTTTACCTACAAGATCAACCTGAGAAAAACCTTTACTTTGTCTTATCTCCTTGATCTTATTTCCTATTGATTTTAAAATTTCTGATTTCTCCAACTTGCCATATATGATAAGTCAAAGTTAATTTCTATTTTTACTGTTTGTAATGTCATATATGGCAATGTTTAATTTTTAAATTTAATCTTTTATTATGAAAACAATCTTATCCCTCCATTATCAACACATTTTAATACTTCTTATATTACTTGCTGTACTCTCTGCATTTGTAGCCTTTATTTACTGGATATTCAAACCAAGAAGAAAAAACAAGTGAAAGAGTCATTTAAATCTAGACTAACATTTGAGTTTTATGTATTTATTAATTCTGTTGTAAAAATATTCTCATGTATTACAAAAGATATTATTGACAGCATATTAAGTATGAATAAAAAATACCATTGGCTTGTAGGTACATTTTTATACATGTTAATTAATTCAATAATTCCTTTATACTACCTATTTATAGGGGATATAAACAAGATTTTTAAAGAAGGAAGCTACAACACAGAAACAACAGATTTTGTAACATACTACACTTCATTCAAATTCTCAGCTTATATTTTTTTAATCACATTCATAATATTTATCATCAAACAGTACATAAATATTAATAGGCAACTAAGAAATAATAAAAACAAAGACCACTCAATGTAGAGTGGTTTTTTAATACAGCAATCTTTATGAAACCAAAAATACCTTTTAGAATAGGCTACCAATATGATAATTGGGAACTAAATCTAATGAGCATAACAGACAGTATTCATGACAATTCTTATTGTAGCTATTTGTGGGTAGGAAGTGAAATAAAGAAGTTTTTAAACTTTACTCCACACAGGACAGAACTTATATTTTACTGGGATATACTGGAAGTTGTAATACTTGAATTTGACAAGAAATCTGAACATTACTACAACAGGATAAATAAAGCCTTATCTGATAGGGTTACAAGAGTAAAATTAGAAATTCTTCCTGATGGTATGATTATACACAAGTTTATAACTAGTAAAGTTCATTATTGGAATATCTATTTTCCTGCTAGTAAAGAAATAAGACTGATTTACTTTTCAAATTCTTTTACCTATATCAATGTGCTTTTAGAATGAAAAGGTATACTTTTAGGCATACCCTATTAAAAACCAACATCTAAATAACTAAATATCAACATGAAAAATCTTAAGTATTGAGCCCAAGAGGAGGAGCAAAAAAGACTTACATTTCTGTAAGTCTTTTTATTTTCTGCTTACTTCGATTTTATTTATTCAAAACTGACATCCAAAAAAGATTAATTATCTGGAATACCTTAACTACAAAATAAGCTACCTTGAAGAGGTCTCCGGTTATTTATCACATGCCTCTTTTTGCTCAAATGCTTAAAAAAGAGATAAAAGCGCCTTCATTTGAGTTCATTTCGCAGCTAAGCAAAAGAACAAATAAAAATCTAACAGTCAGTATTTTAAGCTCACTCAACACTTGTCACTTTCCGAATAGTAACAGCCATTTCCTTGTTCTGTCATCTTTACTGTTTCTATATTTGCAAACATAAAATCACGAAACAATCACATGTAATTTTCCTTCACATATGAGAAAAAAATTTCCTCAGGTTCCATAGTGCACTCTATGATGATAAAATTTCACAATTTTCTCTGTTCCTGTATTCCATATTCCCACCGATAATCATTTTAAAAACAAATTGATGAAAAACATATAAACACATGTTTCATTAGCAATCCGAAATTTTTCCGGTTGCTCATATAAAAAGCTTTATAACCGAACAATATTTCCTTTAATTCAAAAAAATATACAACATGAAAAAGAGCTTTTACATTGTATTTATGATCCTTTCGAAAAATTTTTATTCTCAGGTAGGAATCAATACAACCAATCCACAGGGCATTTTTAACGTGGATGGAGCCAAAGATAATGCGACAACAGGTTTGCCAACAGCTGCACAACAAGCTAATGATTTTGTTGTAACTGATACCGGAAGTGTAGGAATAGGAACTACGATTCCTAACAGCTCATGTATATTAGATATTTCTGCTGCAGATAAAGGATTATTACCTCCCAGATTAGAGCTTTTAGCAACCGATCTCGCTTTACCGTTAGCTTCTCATGTTCAGGGCATGGTCGTTTACAATACAGCAACATCCGGAACACAACCCAATAACGTCTCACCAGGATTATACATCAATGATGGAACAAAATGGGAAAGGATCTCTACTTCTGTACAAAACTATACTTCATATTATGGTTCAGTCAATTATGGAGATATTAAAGGTTTTTCAGGGACTGTTAACTTACCTACCTCGGGATTTATTGTTTCGTCTTCTAAAATGAATGTTACATCGGGTAATAATGATCTATTGGTAACCCATAATTTGAATTTATCCGGACCTCAGAATATAGCGCTTACTATACTCTCCAATGTGTCAGGAAATAACTATTCGCAATACAACAACGACAACGACTGGTATCAGCCTGTTATTCATGATATTACTCCTAATTCTTTCAGAGTTTTTATCGAAGAAAACTCACCTACAGTACAAAATGTGAGCATGATGATCCAGTTAACAAATTACTCTTCCTAACCCAGCAATACAGAGAAAAAAAGACTTACCGAAACGTAGGTCTTTTTTTATGAATAAACTCCTTCGAAAGTACGTCTGAATAACTCATAAACAGAATGATGTTTTAATTGTCATTAATTCACTGATTCTTATCCTTATAAGCATTAAAATTTCCCTATTAATTTTACCAAACACATATATAATTTTTGCTACATTTGTCGTTTTATATAGTAGAATAAAAATATTTTATTTTTTTACCTTATTTTTTAAATAAACTGCATGCTTTTTGTTTATGCTAATTGCCTGAAGAAACGAATGATGTTAAACAATAACTCCCAAAAACACTATCTCTTATTTTTTTTCCTAATCCTCGCCAGTTCGGTATCTGCCCAAAACAAAGCCAGCGGTAAGGTGGTTGACGAAAAAAATAACAAAGAGCTCACTAAAGTTGATATCTTTATCAACGACAATAAAACGCCTTCCCTGACGACAATATCAGGAAGCTTCACTGTACAATCAGATAGCATTATCCATAAGTTAAAATTTTCCAGAAAAAATTATACTGCAGAAACGCTCGATATCACTCCAGAAAATGCTGAAAATGTTTTCGTACAGCTTTCCCAGGCTAAAGTAAGTGACATCCAGGAAGTCGTATTACAAGGTGGAAAAACCAAATACAAGAACAAAAAAGAAAACCCTGCTTATGCCATTATGCAGAAAGTATGGGCACAGAAAAGAAATAACGGGTTAGAAAAGTTTGATACCTATTCGTACAAAGAATACGAAAAAACCCAGTTTGACCTTAACAATCTGGACAGTGCATTCATGAAGAAAAAGATTTTCAATAAACTGGATTTCATTTTCAATTATGCAGATTCTACCGCGAGCGGAAGACTTGGCCTTCCTATCTTCCTGAATGAAGCCGTCTATGAAAATTATGGTAAAAACAGACCTGACAAGAACAGTAAAAGAACACTGGTAGCCCAAAAGACTTCAGGATTTCAGGACAATCAGGTGATTACCGTTTCCGCTAAAAACCTATATCGTGACATTAATATCTACGATAATACGCTGAATTATTTTGATATCGGATTCCAGAGCCCGGTAGGAAGTGACGGATTTGGAACCTATGATTACAACCTGATGGATACTATTACTATCCGTGGGGAGAAAGCTTTTCAAATACGATATCAGCCTAAAAGAAAAGATGTTCTTGCATTCCAGGGAAATCTATATATTGATACGGATACCTATGCTGTATTGGGAGCGACTTTAAAATCAACCCAGAAAATTGGTGTGAATTTCATCAACAGTGTGTATACGCAGGTAGAGTATGATAATCCGGATGAATCAACATTTCTTCCTAAAAAGTTGGTTACAGAATTTGAAATGAGTCCTTTTTCAAAAAAGAAAGGATCTAAAAGTATTATAGCCAAAAGATCGGTAGATTATTCCGATTATGAATTCAACAAACCTCTTGATCCAAAAGTCTTCAAACGCACGGAGGAAGAATACGAGGACAAGTTTACGAATAAAGACGACGCTTATTGGACCAAAGCCAGACCTGATACTTTATCTAAAGCAGAGCAGGGTGTGTACAACATGCTTGATCAGCTTCAGCAGACTCCGAAATTCAATAGGATGGTAAAGCTGTTTGAAACCCTTGGTTCCCGTTATTACAACGCCTTTAAAGGGATAGATATCGGTCCTATTTTTTCAATTTATGGAAGAAATGAAGTAGAAGGAGATAGAATAAGACTAGGAGCAAGATCCTATTTTGGATTGAATGATCCATGGAGAGTTCAGTTTTATACTGCTTACGGTTTCAAAGATCACCAGTTCAAATACGGAGTGGAAGCAAGATATATGTTCAATAGGCTCAACCGCTTCATGATTGGGGCAGGAACCAGCAGAGACATTGTTCAGCTTGGCGGACAGCTTACTGCCGGAGATGGAGTTGCCTCCCGTTCTTTATCTTCCAGTACTTTCTTTGCGAGAGGAGAAAATATTTCTTTAAGTTCTGTAAACCAGACCAATGTTTTCGCCGCTATTGAACCATGGAAGAATTTCCAGATAAGAGTAGACGGAGTGATGCAGAGCGTGAAATCGGCTATTCCTGAAAAGTTCAACCTTATGTATTTTAAGGATGGGCAGCTGAGACAAACAACGAATGATTCTCATGTAACAATCAGCTTAATAGCAAAGCCCGGAGCAAAATTCTCACAAACCGGTATTGACCGATATCAGGCGAGAAACCTAGCTCCTACAATTGTTTTAAGATATACCAGAGGTATAGAAGGCCTTTTCAATGCGGACTTCAATTATGACAAGCTGCAATTCATGCTTTATAAGCCATTTTTGATTGGAAGTATGGGAAAATTGATTGTTAATTTTGAAGCCGGGAAAAACTTCAATACCGTTCCTTTGGCATTGCAGAATATCATTCCTGCCAATCTTTCCTATGGGCTGGCACCTAATACATTTTCTCAGCTAAACTATTATGAATTTGTTGCTGATGCGTATACAACCCTTCATTTAGAACATCATTTTAATGGCAAAATACTTTCTTATATTCCTTTGATTAAAAAGCTGAAGCTAAGAGAGGTTGCTTTTATCAGAGCTGCTTACGGAACATTAAGCGATGCTTCCAAAGCAATCAATGTAGAAGGCTTTAAATACTCTGCACCAAGCGAGCACATTTATTACGAGTATGGTTTCGGGATTGAAAATATAGGAATCGGAAACCTAAGAATTTTCAGAGTTGATTTCAACTGGAGAGGAAATTATCTTGACAGACCGGATATTTCAAAATTCGGTGTTAAAGCAGGATTCCAGGTAGGATTCTAAACCGTAAATAATATAAAACAAGATCGGCGGCTTCAAAGAAGCCGCCGATCTTTTATTTTCAGCTTTATAAAAAGTCAGAGATGATGATTAAAAGCACTCACAAGGCTCTTCTACATCAAGAAGGCAACGCATCTTTTGTTCTGGTGTCATACCACACCAGATATCACATGATCTGATTGGTTTTGATGGACATAATCCTAAAGCGGCTCCTCCACTGATTTCTTTGAGATTCTTCTTTGTTAATTTTCTTAAATTTTTCATGATTATATTTAGTTTTATTTGTTGCCTACTCTCTCTGCTTTTCGGCTTCCGCAATGATTTTTTATTTGATTACGGACAAATATATAAATATTTCACCATCACAGGATATTATTAAGAATTTTTAACTAAAAAAAGCCGAACATTTTAACATATTCAGCTTTGATCTATATTTCAAATAAGTTTATTCAAAACACTCTGTACAGGGCTGAGAAAGCATGCAGTGTGATTTTTGCCATGGAGACCATCTGCACCATTCATCACAAGACTGAAACATGGATGGGCAGGTTGCCGCTACTCCACCTGTCATACTTTTCAAATTCTTCTTAGTTAATTTTCTTAGATTTTTCATAGATATTTTGTTTTAATTTGCCGCCTACTCTTTATGCTTTTCGGCCTTCGCAACTGATTCATAATTGGACAGTTAACAAATATAAAAATATTTCACAAAGAAATGAATATATATGAAAATGTTTTGGTGAAATTGAATAAACAAAAAAAAGCCTCAGTAAATAAATACTGAGGCTTTAATTTTTATAAAACGCTTAATTAATTATGCGTTTGGTTCTACAGATACGAAAGATCTGTTGTTTGCTTTCTTTCTGAAAACTACTTTACCATCTACTAATGCAAACAAAGTGTGATCTTTACCGATTCCCACGTTATCACCTGGGTGGTGCTGAGTACCTCTTTGTCTAACAATAATATTTCCGGCAATAGCTGCTTGTCCTCCGAAAATCTTCACACCTAATCTTTTAGAGTGAGACTCTCTACCGTTCTTGGAACTACCGACTCCTTTCTTGTGTGCCATTTTATTACTGGATTATTTATTAAGTGCTTTAAATTGATCGATATTCTTAATGATAGCAGCATCTACTTCTTCATGTGTAAGAATATTCTTTTCTAATTCAACTTTAACTGCTTTACCTAAAGTAATTAAAGTTTCTCTGTTCTCTTTAGACTGAGACAAGTTGTTTTTCTTTAAGTGATAGTTCAGCTCGTGATCTTCACTAAAGTTAACAGTTGCGTTGTCTGAAAGAACTTCACCTTTCACAGTTTCTTTTTTAGCAGCTTTCTTAGCTCCTGCTTCAAAACCAGTAATACCAGTGATTACGATTTGAGTTAAAGATTGTCTGTGACCGTTTTTCACTTTGTAACCTTTTCTTCTTTTCTTTTTGAAGATGATTACTTTATCAGCTTTTACGTGGTCAAGGATCTCTGCTTCTACAGTGATTCCGTTTACAGCTGGGGCGCCTACAGTGATTGCTCCGTTTACAGTAAGAAGAACTTTATCGAAAGAAACTTTTCCTCCTTTATCTCCTTTTAAACGGTTTACAAACAACTTCTGGTCTTGCTCAACTTTGTATTGAAGCCCTGCTATTTCTACAATTGCAAACATTGTTTATAAATTTTTAGTTATTTCGAGGTGCAAATATACATATAAATTTCTAAATAGCTTACAATCAAAGCAATGTTTTTTTAATATAAATCCTATTCACTATGCTTTGAATAATTTTTTACAATAAAGTACTCACACTTAAGAGATAATTTCATACATTCGTTTTACCAAATTGAATTTATATATATGAAAAGAAACTTTAATCTCTGCTTATTAGCAGGCGCCATTGCTGTTACATCATTAACAGCATGTAGTGATGACCAAATGGACAACAATGTTCAACCTCAGCCAGAAGCACTTAGTGCAAAAATTGATCAACCTGGAGATCTTGAAAAAATCTGTTACTATGTAGACAACAACTGGAGTTCCAATTCAGTTTTAGTGACAGGACTTCAAAACTCCACAGACACCAATTTTATGAATTCACAGATGACTAAAATTGCAAGCTTATGGGGAAGAAGCAATCCTACGTTGAGATTTGTGAATGATCCATCCAATTTCAACTCAACGTATAATGCGATTTCCTATTCTACAGGGAAAATCTATTATGGATATGCCATCTATTATGATGCAAAAGCAAAAGGAGGTGATATTGTCAATGCGATGATCCTTGCTCATGAGTATGGACATCAGCTGCAATACATCTTTGGGCTTCCTTCTGTAAATGAAAATACAGCAAGACCTAATGAGCTTGAAGCTGACGGTTTTGCAGGGTACTACTTGAGAAGACCAAATGGTTATAACAAAACCAATTTCTCTGAAATTGCCGCTGCTTACGAATTTGCACAAAGTATTGGAGATTATCAGACAAACAGTCCTGGCCACCACGGAACCCCTGCACAAAGAAGATCTGCAGTCCGTTTAGGATTTCTTTTAGGACAGTATGATCTTAATGCTTCAAATTTTGATTATAACTTCTTCTATTACTATCAAGGAGTATTAAATGGTACTTATAAGATGGCTAAAAACACAGTAAATCCTGAAATTGACGCATACATGAGTCAGTATATCGATGAGCTGAGAAAAATTCAGTCAGGAGAAATTTCTGCAGAAGAATTTAAACATCTTAAATAAACGAGAACATTCATTTTTAGCATATTTAAGAAAGGAGGCGGGCAGTATGTTCCGCCCCTTTTTTTGTTTTAAAAGCCTTTTTATGTTTTATAAAATCAATTTGTTTGTATTTTTGAAAAAATAACAAAAGAACTTCCAATCAATCTAAAATGAACAGAGATCTCTATATTGATTTCGCCAAAGGACTGGCAACACTCTCCATCATCTTTATCCATACAGCTTTCTGGTCTGGACAGTTTTATATTCCCGCAGAAGTAAGAGTCTTCTCTCTTGTTTTTGATGTGGCTCTATTTTATGCACTCAGTGGTATTACTTCAGGAGCCAATATTGAAAAAACATTCTACCGTCTTCTAAAGCTGCAGATCACTTATATGATTTTTGTGACTTTCCTATTCTTTTTAGATTACTTTTTTAAAGTTTTCGGGCTCAGTTTCTTTTCTATGGAATGGCTTCAGAGTTTTTATTCAACATTTGGTTCCAAATACTCCACGACCAGTATTTCAACCTATCCTCAATGGGAAAACCTGGGTAATTGGTATCTTCATCAGTATACCAATGCAGATACATTTCCGGTGGTTATGGGAAGCTTCTGGTATCTGAAAGTTTATTTTATCCTTACTGTTTTCGGAGTACTCATTCTGAGGTTTTTTCCGAAGCATATTAACTGGTTCATTGGACTTAGCATTGCATTAACCTTATTATTCAACATTTTCCCGGAATATTATCCGACAGGACAGGTGGGATATGTTGCCTTTTATCTTGCAGTCTTTTTAATAGGAAACAAAATGCGTGGAAAAAAAATACCGACCAAAGCAATTCCTGTATTATATGCACTTGTTGGAGCAGCTCTTGTATGGATGTTCTGGTATTATGGAGGGGAAATTTTTTATAAGATCAATAAAAATAAATTTCCACCTAAGATTCCTTATATCATCTGGGCATCGTTCTCTCTGGTAACATTATTTGTTCTCTATAATCGTTTAAAAATTACAAAAGAAAGTCTTATCACCCATATCGGAAAGAATGCTATTTTCTTCTACTTTGCACAAGGGATCAGCTCATCACTGGTTTATTTCCTGGTAGTTCCTTTGAAAGAGAATATGCCTTGGTGGATTCTGATGATCTTCATTTATATCCTTAATATTATTCTTGCTTTCATTCTCGCTGCTGGATTAAAAAAAGTAGACGATCAGGGATGGCAAATCTTAGGGTTTTTAAGAAAAAAAACAGCTTCTTAACAGATTAACAGTCAATTTGAAATAAAATAATCTTTATTACCGCAATTTATTTTAATTTTACAAAAAATTCAAAACATGTTTAAGTTGAAACTTCCTACCGATCCAAGGTGGGCAAATATTGCAGAAGGAAACATAGGAGAAATTTTAACGGATCATGCGTGGTGCGAACAGAAAGCCACAACAAATGCCATCAGTTTAATCAATATGCTCCCCGAACATCCGGAAATCGTCACAGAACTTATTGCCATTGCGCAGGAAGAGCTTGACCATTTCAGCAAGGTTCACAAAATTATCAAAAAGAGGGGGTTTGTTTTCGGAAAAGCCAGAAAAGATGATTACGTCAATGAACTGGCTAAGTTTGTAGTTCAGGGAAGCAGAGAAGATTTGATTGTTGACAAACTTCTTTTCGCAGCAATGATTGAAGCAAGAAGTTGTGAGAGGTTCAAAGTTCTTACTGAAAACATTAAGGATGAAGAGCTTAAAACTTTCTATAAAGAATTGATGATCTCAGAAGCTAATCACTATACGACTTTCATTGGTTTCGCAAGACAGTTGGGCGATATCGAAAAGGTAAACCAACGTTGGGAAGAATGGCTGGAATATGAAGCCAGTATTATCAAATCCTACGGGAATAAAGAAACCATTCACGGTTAAAATATAAATAGTAAAGAGTAAACGTTGAAGAAGCCAAGCTTTGAAAATATCGCCAATTTTTTTCTGAAAAACTTTTTTCAGGGATTAGTGATCATTGGTCCTATCGGGCTTACCATTTTTGTCATCTGGTATGTGGTAAGTGCTATTGACAATCTTATCCCTTCTCTTGCCAAGCAGGTACCGGGGCTTGTTTTCGTATCAATTATACTGTTTACAGCAATTTTAGGGTTTTTAGGAAATAAATTCGTAGTCGGAAGGTTCTTTTTCGATACGATGGACAGCTTACTGGAGAAAACTCCGGGAGTAAAACACATTTACACTCCTACGAAAGATGTCATGTCTTCATTCGTAGGCGACAAGAAAAAATTCAACGATCCTGTATGGGTAAAAACCAATGAAAATCCGGAAATCTGGAGAATCGGTTTTTTAACTCAAAAAGAAATGTCGGACGTTGACAAGCATAATTACGTTGCGGTATATCTTCCCCACTCGTACGCCATCTCGGGCTGGGTAATTGTTACTGAAGAAAAAAACATCAAACCTGTAGTGGGAATGACAGCAGCTTCTGCAATGAAGTTTGCAGTGAGTGGCGGTGTAGCCGGATTCCATTCTGATGAAAACATATTTAAGGCACCGGAATAATTCTTTCCTGCGTCTTATGTATACATTGATGAATTTTGAAAATTATTTTCAAACACATTTTCTTTACAAACAATTTAAAACATATTTTAACTCATGAAATTACCGTACGCGGAGCCTTTCCGCATTAAAATGGTGGAGGAAATCTACCAATCTACCAGAGAAGAAAGAGAGCAATGGCTTAAAGAAGCTAATTATAACCTTTTCAACTTAAAATCTTCACACGTTTATATTGACCTTCTTACCGATTCCGGAACCGGAGCAATGTCCGATAGACAATGGGGCGCTCTAATGACAGGAGATGAAAGTTATGCAGGATCACGTTCTTTTGAACAATTACAAAAAACAGTAGAAAGCATCACCGGATTCAAATATTTATTGCCAACTCACCAGGGAAGAGCTGCTGAAAACGTTCTTTTCTCAGTATTGGTAAAAGAAGGTGACGTAGTTCCCGGGAACTCGCATTTTGACACCACAAAAGGACATATCGAGATCAGAAAGGCACATGCCATCGACTGTACGATAGACGAAGCTTTTGACATTAATGATCTTCACCCATTCAAAGGAAACATCAACCTTGAAAAACTGGAAGAAGTTTACAAAAGCCACCCTAAGGAAAACATTCCTTTCTGTTTAATTACGATCACTTGTAATTCTTCAGGAGGCCAGCCGGTATCTTTGGAAAATATGAAAGCTGTAAAAGCTCTTTCAGATCAGTATGGGATTCCTGTATTCTTCGATTCGGCGAGATTTGCTGAGAACGCTTACTTCATCAAAAAAAGAGAAGCAGGACAGGAAAACAGAAGCATCAAGGAAATCTGCAAAGAAGTTTTCTCTTACGGAGACGGAATGACCATGAGCTCCAAAAAGGATGGTCTTGTCAATATCGGTGGATTCATCGCGTTGAATAATGAAGATGTTTTCAGAAAAGCATCCAACTTCACCATCATCTACGAAGGATTTATTACCTATGGAGGAATGGCTGGAAGAGATATGGCTGCATTGGCAGTAGGTCTGGATGAAGCAACTGAATTTGCTTACCTTGAAAGCAGAATCTCTCAGGTTGAATATCTTGGAAATAAACTGATTGAATATGGAATTCCTGTTCAGAAACCAATTGGAGGACACGCTGTATTCATCGATTCTTTGAACTTCCTTCCGAATGTTTCCCGTGAAGAATATCCGGCACAAACATTAGGTCTTGAAATTTATAAAGAAGCAGGGATCAGAACCGTAGAAATCGGAACGTTACTGGCTGACAGAGATCCTGCAACCAGAGAAAACCGTTATCCAAAATTAGAATTGGTACGTCTGGCAATTCCTAGAAGAACCTATACGAATAACCATATGGATTATATTGCTGCAGCTATAAAGAACGTATACGAAAGACGTGAAGAAATAGCAAAAGGATATAAAATCGTCTGGGAACCGGAAATCTTAAGACACTTTACAGTTCAGCTTGAAAAAGCTTAATGATAAAACCGGAATTTTTTCCGGTTTTTTTATGTATTACATGTAAAAGCATATTGCAGAAACAAATTTCTATTCCCTTACAAGTTATTTTACTTAATAAAAATCACTCATCTATAACAACATATATATATTTCATAAGTACATATAAATCAACCACATATTTTCACCAACAAGCATATACCTTATTTTTCATTGTATTTTTCTCAAAATCAAAATCAAATAATTTCATTTTTATCAATAGTAAATGTTTTTAATTTTAATTTTGTACTGATCTAATGAAATAGATTTAAAAATACTTAAAAAACCAACCTGAAAATCCGTTATTCCGAAATGAACAAAATTGCTGTCGTGGGCGCTGGTATTTCCGGCTTAAGCATGGCGAATTACTTAGAAAAATATAAGATAGATTATCACATTTACGAACGAAGAAAAAAAGAAGATTTAGCAGGCCACGGCTTTCTCATTCCGCAGGAGGGGATGAACTATCTTTATCAGATTATTGATCCCGGCCTTCTTCATAAGCATGGAAATTTCCTGAAAAAATACATACAATATTCCCATACAGGAAAAATACTTGCAGAAAAGGAGTTAGACAGCGTTTTTGCTATTTCGAGACATCAATTAATTGATCTCCTATCCCAAAACATTTCCTCTGAAAAAATAACTTACGAGGAAACCATCATTTCCGATGATAAGCAGGGTAGAAAAGTAAAACTTTCTGATGGAACCAATATTGATGGAGACATCATTATTATTTCTGACGGCTCCAGAAGCCACATCAGAAAGGAACTTTTTAAAGATGAAAAAATAAGAATCGTAAGGGAAAGTGAAGTGGTAAATATCATTGAAAATAAAGAGATTGCAGAATCTCTTGAAAATGATTTTATGAAATTTCATCATGAAGAAGGCGGACTGACTTTTGGAATTCTCAAACTTTCTGAAGATACAATTCTTTGGTATTCCCAGTTTGACAACGAGAAATACCGTATCAATGAGTGTTCTGCAGACAATCTAAAGAAATATATGCTGGAAGTTTTTGAAAAATGGCATCCTTTGGTCCCGTCAATTATAAAAAAATCAGACTACAAAAACGTACATTTATGGCGCGTTTATGAACTGGAAAAATTGAATCCATTTTATAAAGACAACATTGTATTCATCGGTGATGCAGCACATCCACTGATTCCATTTACAAGTCAGGGAGTTACTTCAGCACTGAAAGATTCATTTACATTAACTAAATATTTAGTTGAAAAGAATAATAGAACAGAAGCCTTCAGTAAATATGAAGCCGAAAGGAAACCGGAAATTGAAGTCCACATCAACAATGGAAGGACATTACTGAATCAGTTTTTACTTCCGCTTGACCAGCAAACAGAAAATATTTTACCCATATCATACAAATAAAAATGTTTACCAATAACGATATCAACTTTGAAGCACTAAAAAGAAAAGCCTACAACGGAAGATGGGCAACCCTGGAAGAAGGAATCATCCCTTTAACAGCAGCTGACCCTGATTTTAGGACCGCTCCAGAAATAGAACATGGAATTATAGAATACCTTAAAGACGGCTATCTGAGCTACGGACCCTTCTCCGGACTTCCTGAATTCAAAAAAAGCGTTGCAGATCACTTTAACAAAGAAAAACAGGGCACCTTTTCTCCTGAAAACATACTAGCAGTCAATAGCGCCGCCCAGGGAATGTACCTCATCGCCTCCTATGTTCTGAATCCGGGAGATGAAGCCATTATTCTGGATCCTGTAGATTTTCTATTCAAAAAATCGGTAGAGACCGCTGGTGGAAAGGTAGTGCTCTGCCCTGTTGATACCACTACCGGAGACATTGATTTCGGAAAAATGGTTTCTTTAATCAGTTCAAAGACCAAGCTTATCAGCATATGCAATCCGCACAATCCATTGGGAAAGGTTTATTCTAAAGAAATATTAATAAAAATCGCTGAGATCGCTTCAGCGCATGATCTGTGGGTAATGAGTGATGAGATCTGGAGTGATATTATCTATGACAACAAAGATTTCCACACCTACTCTTCTGTTTCTGAAAAGGCAAAGAAAAAGAGCTTTACCGTTTATGGTTTTTCAAAATCGTTTGGGATCGCCGGGCTGAGAATCGGAGCGGTATTGTGTAACGATCAGGATATTCTTGAAGATTTTACAGAAAAGTCCAATTTCAATTCTACGATAGAGGGAGTCTCTACCTTATCACAGATTGCCGGAACTGTGGCATTGGAGAAAGCAAAACCATGGTATAAAGAATTTTTAAATCATTTACAGAACAACAGAGATCTTGCTTTTAGATTATTGAGCCGTTCAGAAATTGTAACGCCTAACCTACCCGAAGCTACGTTTGTATTATTTCCAAAGATTGAAAACGGAATGTCCAGCGATGAGTTCGCCCAACATGTCTTAACACAAGGAAAAGTGGCCATTGTTCCCGGATCAGAAAGATGGTTTGGAAAAGGGGCAGAAGGTCATATCAGAATTTGCTTTTCTACATCACAGGAAATTTTAGAAGAAGGAATTAATAGAATCATTACCAGTTTCTAACGTTAAAATTTTTCATTAAATTTCAATATTATGTTATTATTTTTCTAAACCCCATACAAATCAATACCAAATTAATATATTCATATCGATTATTTTATTTTAGTGCCGATTTAAAAATAAATATTAATAATTTTGATGGAATCACTACGCAAAATTATTAATATGAGAATAAAATACATCAGCCTCTTCTTACTTGGAGCAACTACCTTTGCCTATGCCCAGCAAATAAAGGATACTCTGAAGGAGTCAAAGATAGACGAAGTTGCCATTACCGGAAGCCGGAATAAGAAAAGAACAGTCGTTAATACTCCCGTTCCTATTGATATCATTGATATCAAACAGGTAAGCCAGTCAACAGGACAGGTGGAAATCAACCAATTACTGCAGTTTTCTGCTCCTTCTTTCAACTCCAATAAACAATCAGGATCTGACGGTGCTGATGCAGTAGATCCTGCTACTTTAAGAGGCCTCGGTCCTGACCAGACTTTACTGCTTTTGAATGGAAAAAGATATCACCAGTCGTCACTGATCAACCTTTTTGGAACCAAAGGAAGAGGAAATACCGGATATGACATGAACACTATTCCCATTGGTGCCATCAAGAGAGTGGAAGTTCTTCGTGACGGAGCTTCAGCTCAATACGGTTCGGATGCTATCGCAGGGGTAATCAATGTTATTCTTAATGACCGTGATAAAGGTTTTGAGGGAAATGTATTCACAGGGATGAACCTTTTCAAAAGTCCCGGAAATAATGATATCGTTTCTGATCATAAAATTGATGGAACGACCTTTGATTTTAGTGGAAATCTAGGAACAAAAATAGGGTCAAAAGGTGGTTTTGGAAACTTCACGGTAGAATTTATCAACAAAGATTATGCAATACGAAATGCAAATCCGGATGTGTATACCGCACCAAGACAACGTTTTGGAGATGCCAAGGCTCAGAATATTTACTTTTTCGGAAATATTGAAGTTCCTTTATCTAATGGGCTGAAGTTCTATTCCCGTCAAGGATTTTCACATAGAAATACTAAGGCATATGCCTGGACCAGAACACCGGATGCAGATGGAAATATTCCTGAGGTTTACCCTACAGGATTCAATCCAATTGAAAATACCAGTATTACAGATTTCACGTTTGACAATGGCTTGAAATTCAAAGTTGCTGACTGGGATGTAGATTTTTATAATGCTTTTGGTAACAATAGATTTACTTATCAGATTGACAATACGATCAATGCCACTTTAGGAGTTAAATCACCGACAAGCTTTAATGCCGGAGGGCATTCATTACTCCAAAATACAACGGGTTTTAATGCTGTGAAACAATTCAAAGTACTGGAAGGGCTTAATGTTGCTTTCGGATCAGAGTTCAGGTATGAAAAATTCAATATTATTAAAGGTCAGGAAGCATCTTATGCAATGTATGATGTGAATGGAAATATTGTGACTCCTAATACTCCTCAAAATCAATTGGTAACCAATCCTTTAAGCGGAGAAGTAAGACCGGGTGGTTCTCAGGGGTTCCCGGGCTATTCTACAGATATTGGGAAAAGCAGAAATAACTTCGCAGCCTATGTAGACACTGAACTTGACATTACTAAAAACTGGATGGTAAGTGTTGCCGGAAGGTTTGAAAATTATAACGATTTCGGAAGCACTCTGAACGGAAAATTCGCTACAAGATATGCCATTACTCCACAATTTGCCTTCCGTGGATCAGTTTCTACCGGATTCAGAGCTCCTTCTCTGGCGCAGAAATATTACAGCCAGCAGTTTACCAACTTCCAGGGTGGTCAGCTGGTTACCATCCAACTGGCTTCTAATGACAGCGATCTGGCCAAGAGAGTGGGAATTGCACAGCTAAAACAGGAAACATCCGTAAACGGAAGTGCTGGTTTCACTTATAATACAGGAAAATTCACGGCAACAATAGATGGGTATTATATCAACGTAAAAAACAGAATTGTTCTTACAGGAAACTTTTCAAGAGATGACCTCCCTGGAGATGTTCAGACAGATTATCCTTATATTGACCAAGCACAGTTCTTTTCTAATGCGATCAATACGCGTACAAAAGGGATAGATCTTATTTTAAGCTATACTGAAAATATTGGATCCGGAAAGCTAACAGCAACTTTAGCCGGAAACTATAATGATATGGAAATTACGAAAGTAAATACTTCTGAGCAGCTGGCAGGAAAAGAAGACATTTATCTGAGCAAAAGAGAAAGAGGATTCATTCTGGCTTCTGCTCCGAAAACTAAGGTTAATTTAAACCTTAATTATAAGGTCAACAAATTCAATGTGAATCTGCAAATGGTAAGATTTGATAAAGCAACCTTAATCGGATATGATGAGGTAGAACAGGTTTATAACCCAAAAGTAACTACCGATCTTTCCTTTGGCTATGAATTCTGCAAAAATCTGAATCTGACGCTGGGAAGTAAAAATCTATTCAACAGATATCCTACCTTACAGACCACCCAGGTGAGCAGTGGAAACACAGAATCAGGAGGTATTTTTGATCCTGTGCAGATGGGATTTGCCGGAAGGCAGGTTTTCGCCAGACTTAACTTTAAGTTTTAAAAAATGATGGAAGACGGAAGTGACAATAGATAGAAATTTATATTAAACTCCAATAACTTCCACCCTCCAACTTCATTACAAAAGCCTACTGAAAAATCAGTAGGCTTTTTCTATTTTTTTGAAATTTTATAAAGCTTACCGCTGTCTGTTACGGCATACAGATTACCATCAATTCCGTTCAGTACATCCCGGAAACGCTCCTTCTGATCTGCAAGAAGACGTTCTTCTCCTACTACTTTATTGTCTTTCATGATAATTCTGTCGATGTGCTCACCACTTAGACATCCGATAAACAGGTTTCCTTTCCACTCCTCGATATTTCCGGTATAAAAAGTAATTCCGCTTGGTGAGATCACAGGATCCCAATAGTAAACGGGCTGTTCTGTTCCTTCTTTTTGAGTGATTCCTTGTCCTACTTTATCCCCGGAATACTCAATTCCATAGGTAACATCTCCCCATCCGTAATTTTTTCCGGGCTGGATCAGGTTGATTTCGTCTCCCCCTCTTGGTCCCATTTCCACATCCCAAAGGTTTCCTTGTGGATCAATAGCCATACCTTGTGGATTTCGAACGCCGTAGGCATAGATTTCCGGTTTATAGCCCTGCTTTCCAATAAATGGATTACCGGGAGCGGGTTTGCCGTCTTTTGTGATCTTTAGAATTTTTCCAAGATAATTATCTGTTTGCTGAGCATAAACCCTCGTCACCTTATCTGATCTTTCCCCGGTACTGACAAATAAATTTCCGTCTTTATCAAAAGCCAGACGACTTCCATAATGCTTATCTCCATCATAAGAAGGTTCTGCACGGAAAATCACTTTTACGTCTGATATATTTTTAAAATCGCCAGACAATTTACCTTTCGCCACAGAAGTCAAGTTTCCTTTTCCAAAGGGTTCCGAGAAACTGAAGTAAATTATAGTATTGGTTTTAAAATCAGGATCAAGGGCTACATCCAGCATTCCTCCCTGCCCTTTTGAATCCACTTTTGGAAAGCCTTCTATTTTTGACACTTGTTTTCCATCTGTTGAAACAACATTCATATGGCCATTCTTATCAGTAATGAGAAATCTTCCGTCAGGCAAATTGATAATCCCCCAAGGTCTTCCCAAATCTTTATTTAATACCTCTACATGGTAAGCCGTTTTTGTCTTTACTGCGGCAATTCTTGTCTGCCCTTTAAATGCCGGTTTATAGTCTGAATTGGGACTTTCTGTCTCTACACTTCCGTCATTTCCGGTCTTCTGAGCATTCGCATGATTTTCTTTGCATGAGGACAAAATAAGAAAAAGGCTGAGTGTCGGAACATAAAATTGATTGATTTTCATAATATTATGATTAGGTGATTCTACATCGAATGGAAAAATAATGCCATAAAGTTTGTCTATATTAATTTTTATTCTACATTTGTAGAACAAATTACAATCTTGTAGAATGAAAGAGATTAAATTAACAGATTCCGAAAAAGGACTCATGGAAATTCTTTGGGAAAAGAAAACAATTTTCATGAAGGATATTCTGGATGCTTATCCGGAACCCAAACCTGCCCCTACAACTATTGCTACCTTGCTTAAAAGAATGCAAAATAAGGAGTTAGTAGGCTATAAACTATATGGAAATTCCCGTGAATACTATCCAAAGGTAGAAAAAGGGGAATATTTCAAGGAAGAGATGACTTCCATGATTGACCGTTTTTTCAATAGCTCGGTAACGCAGTTTGCATCATTTTTTACTTCAAATGCAAAACTCAGCCAAAAGCAACTGAAAGAACTTCGTGATATTATAGATGAACAGATAAAAGAATAGCTATGTCTGCCATTATTTTTAAAATAGTTCTGTGCTCTTCTATTTTCATAGCTGTCTATTATTTGTTTCTGGAAAAAGAAAAAATGTACAGATTCAACCGGCTGTATTTATTAAGCTCGCTATTGCTTTCTTATGCGATCCCATTTGTTACGATCACTACACAAAGACCGGAAACTAAGAATAACCCTCAACTGATTATTGAAGAAACGGCCCAGCAAATGGTTTTTATCGAGCAGCCGGCACAGGAAAGTTTTAACTGGATGAATATTCTGTGGGGTATTTACATCATCATCACTCTTTTTCTACTGCTGAGAAGCCTTTTTGCCCTTATGACTGTCAGAAAAATACAGGGAGAAAAACATATTTACCATCATCACAATGTCATATTAACAAAAGAAAAACTTTCCCCTTTCAGTTTTTGGAATACAATCTATATGGGCGAAAGCTATATGAAAAATGACACCATTGATCCAAGAATCTTCCTTCACGAAAAAACTCATATTGAACAAAAGCATAGTATAGATGTATTGTTTCTGGATATTCTAAAGATTTTCACCTGGTTCAATCCCGTTCTTTTCCTATATAAAAAAGCAGTGATCACGAATCATGAGTTTTTAGCGGATGAGGCCGTTATGAAAAGTAATTATAATATTAAAGAATACCAGAGTCTGATTCTCGAAGAAATTCTCAGTCATCAAAACCCACCTTTGACCCATTCATTCAATTTTAATAATACCAAAAAAAGATTTATTATGATGAAAACGAAAAAAACAAAATTCAGCCTTCTAAGAAAAGCCACAGGAATCACCGTTCTGATTGCAGCAGTTGCTTTATTCTCTGAGAGAACTTATGCCGGTAATCCTGCAAATGCTCAGATTTCTGAAAAAACAACAGAAGCCAGTGTTCCAGCCAATGGACAGGATCCTTATCAGGAATTCAAAGACATATTAGCTAAATATACTGATCTTCTGAGCCATGGAAAATATGCTGACTTCGCAAAAAAAGTCTCAGAAAGTGATAAAAAAAGATTGAAAGAGCTCTACCCTTTACTCAATGAAAATCAGAGAAATGAGCAGAAGATTACTTTCTTTACGATGCCTGAACTGAAAAAGAGAATTCCTACAGAGAATGAATTGAAATCATTTTTAAACAAGAAAAGTTACGCAGTCTGGATTGATTCAAAAAAAATAGAAAACGATATTTTGAAAAACTATACAAAAAATGATTTTTCAAATGTTTTTATCAGCAAAGTTTCTCAAAATGCAAGAACAGCAAAAAATCCTCAGCCTTACCAGGTGACCTTAATGACTCATTCTTATTTTGAGAAGACCAGAGAAGAAGGAAAATCTTCTGTCATCATGGGCTTCAAAAGAGCAGGGTTAAAAGCTGTTTCAGATACTATAATTCCAAGAGAAAATAGCATAAGCAAAAACACAACGATCAATACTCAACAGAATACTAATGAGCTTCCGGCACAATATGCTGATGGGGATAAGAACTTAAGGATGCAGATAAATAAGGGCATTGATACCAGTAATCTTGAATCTAAAAATGGTTCTATAACGTCAACGGCTTACATTCAAATCGACGAAACAGGAAAAACAACTCAGGTAACGACTTCGGGAGACAATGAAATCCTGAACCGGGAGCTTCTTAAGACCGTTACTGCAATAAGTAATAACACAGTCTGGATACCCGCTACGAAAGACGGCAAGGCCATTGCTTCGGTCCTAAAAGTCCCCGCAACCATGACTTTTACACGTCCATAATAATAAAAGCGCTAAAAAAATTAGCGCTTTTTATTTTTTTAATTATTCTTGTTTAGACTGTTAAAATTATATTATCAAAATATTCATCTTCAAAAGATTATCCTGTCTAAAAATTTCTTTCGTATTTTTGTTCTATACATTCTTTTCTATGAATTTTAAGCTTCAATCAGAATATAAACCGACAGGGGACCAACCTCAAGCCATTGAAAAACTTACCGAAGGAATTGAGATCGGTGAGAAATATCAGACACTTCTAGGGGTAACCGGATCTGGAAAAACCTTTACCGTGGCGAATGTTGTGCAAAATGTACAACGTCCCACTCTGGTATTGGCACACAATAAAACTCTGGCAGCACAGCTGTTTATGGAGTTTAAAGAATTTTTCCCGGAAAGTGCCGTGGAATATTTTGTCAGCTACTATGATTACTACCAGCCTGAGGCTTATATCGCTACAACTGGAACTTATATTGAAAAAGATCTGAGCATCAATGAAGAAGTCGAAAAATTACGTCTTTCTGCGACTGCCAGTCTTCTTTCAGGAAGAAGGGATGTTTTAATTGTAGCATCCGTTTCGTGTATTTATGGTATCGGAAATCCTACTGAATTTCATAAGTCCTTAATTTCCATAGCTATTGGTGAAAAAGTGACGAGAACCGCCCTTCTCCACTCATTAGTTAATGCATTATATGCCCGAACGCTAAGTGAATTCCAAAGGGGAACATTCCGTGTAAAAGGTGATGTGATAGATGTTTTCCCGGCGTATGCTGACAATGCCATCAGAATACAATTTTTTGGGGATGAAATTGAAAAGATCCAAAGTTTTGATCCTATTACAGGGAATGTAGAGGCTAATTTTGAACAAATTCAAATTTACCCTGCCAATCTTTTCGTAACCTCAAAGGATACTTTAAACGGGGCGATCAAAGAGATTCAGGATGATATGGTAAAACAGGTCGACTTCTTTAGCTCTATCGGAAAGCCCCTGGAAGCAAAAAGACTTCAGGAAAGAACTGAACTGGATCTTGAAATGATCAAGGAATTGGGCTATTGTTCAGGAATTGAGAACTATTCCAGATACCTGGATGGCCGACTTCCGGGGACAAGACCTTTCTGCCTGATTGATTATTTTCCAAAGGATTTTTTGATGGTTATTGATGAAAGCCACGTAACGATTCCGCAGGTTCACGCCATGTACGGTGGTGACCGAAGCCGAAAAGAAGCATTAGTGGAATATGGATTCAGACTTCCTGCAGCTATGGACAACAGGCCTTTGAAGTTTGAAGAATTTGAAGCGATACAAAACCAGGTCATCTATGTTTCTGCAACACCGGCAGATTATGAGCTTGAAAGAACGGGAGGATCTTATATAGAACAGATTATCCGTCCTACAGGGCTTCTTGATCCAATTATTGAAGTAAGACCTAGTCTCAACCAGATTGATGATTTAATGGAAGAAATTCACAAAAGATCTGATGCTGATGAAAGAGTTCTGGTAACTACTTTAACGAAGAAAATGGCGGAAGAACTTACCAAATATTTTATCAAGTTTGGAATCAGAACGAGGTATATTCATTCTGATGTTGAAACTCTGGAGCGTATTCAGATTATGCAGGATCTTCGTTTAGGACTTTTTGATGTTCTTATTGGAGTAAACCTATTAAGAGAAGGATTGGATTTACCGGAAGTATCATTGGTTGCGATTCTGGATGCAGATAAAGAAGGAATGTTGAGAAGCAGAAGATCGATGATTCAAACTGTGGGACGTGCCGCAAGGAATATCAACGGAAAAGCGATCATGTATGCTGACAAGATTACCAAATCTATGCAGGCTACTCTGGATGAAACCGAATACCGCCGTGCTAAGCAAATGAAATACAATGAAGATCACGGCCTTAAGCCGACAGCTTTAAATAAAAAGATTTCTGAAAACCTTGTCGGAAGAAGCAAAGACTTTCCTGATCAGAAATATACCCAAAAGGAAATCATGCAAAAAGTTGCGGAAACAAAGGCGACCTATGCCAGTGAGGATATTGAGAAAATGATTACTCAGAAACAGAAAGAAATGGAGGCTGCAGCTAAAAGCCTTGACTTTATAAAAGCAGCTAAGCTACGAGATGAAATTGAAGCTTTGAAAGCTTAACAGGGCTTATAATAAAAAAAGTTTCGGCGGCATCTTTATGAAAGCAGATGAAAATCCCTTTGATGTTGCAGAATGATAATATTGTAGTTTCAGACAGATTACATACTGCCTATTGAATATAGGCAGTACACAGCACTTGGGATGAAGTATCTCATATTTTTAAAGTGATTACATTCCTTATTCTGTATATCGGTTGTACTTATTATCTCTTGCGAGGTTTGAAACTGACATTCAAACGACTGACAGAATATTTTAACAAAGGAAAGTTAAACCCTAAAAATAATACGACGGGTTTAGTCGCTTTAGCAATTTATATTTGTATTATCAAACAAAATATAGTTTCCCTTATTAATTTATTTGATGGTTTTTATATCTTTATCGTGATGAAAACTAAATAATTTTTAAATTTTATACAAATAATGAAAAACAAATTTATTTCGAGGTTACTTTCCTTAGTAACCATTATGGTCTTGTTATATTCTTGTAGGAATGAACTGTCGACAGAACAAGAGACACACAGCAACAGTAGTCAATTCAGACCAACATCTAAAACAATTCGTCTAGAACAAAGTAAACACAAATTAGTTCTTAAAACCGAATTACAAAAAGCACAAAACAATTTAACAAACATCAAAACTAATGCATCAGGCAAGGCAATTGATTATGCAAATGGGGTCTCCATTGATACGGACAATGTGACGTATATTGAATATGGGACTAATTTTCATACTTACACATTTAATCTGATTAGAGGGAATGCTCCTGAAAATGCTCCTTTAGAAAATCTGGTGTTATCTTACTTACCAGATGGCAGTTATAAAGAACTTTTGGTAACGTATAATTTTACACCGCAGGAAAAACAAGATCTGCTTTCAGGAAAAGGAGTGAAAACGGCAGGAAAAGCCACTGCTATTGAACTTGCAAAAGGAACATATGGTGGGATAGTTTCTAATAGAAGTATGGGAGGGGCTGAATCTTGTTCTTATAAAAGTGTAGATATGTACTTCTCTTGTTATACAGGAGACCATCATTCAGGTAATGAAACTAAGTGGGGAGAGTGCAACTGGAAAAGTGAAGGAGGTTATGCAGCTCAACATATTACTGTTGTAGCATTAGTCTGCACAGCAAGCACAGCCTTGGGAGATGATGGTTCACCAGGAGGTGGCGAAATCGGACCCACTACAGGCTTAGGAGGTGACACAGATACTCCGACAATTCCAACTCTTAGTACATTCTTTTTTTATGTTAAAAGACTTCCAGCAGATTTGAAAACTGTTATTTATGATACAGCCAATACCGAGTTTTATGACGGCTTAAAAAAGTTTTATGATTTTAATAGTAGTCAGTTATCTCAAGATTTAATCAAATGGGCTTTACAATTTAAACAAAATAATGCTATTACTTGGGGAGACTTTCAGCCAATGCTAACTTATGCATATAATTTTTTGGATCAGAATCCAGATACTGTAAATCCTGAGCAAATATTTTCGAGACAAAAAGATTTAAATGATGCATTACTCCAAAATTCTAACTTATTATTAGATATTCCTTGTGGGGAATTGGATAATTGGAAAACTGTAGCACAACATAATATTCCACAATCTGTAAAGGATAAATTACAAAATATAAAAAACCAAACAAGTTGGTGGAGTAATTGGCAGATTACAGATTTAGATGATGCTGCAGGTGCTAATATAAATATGGATTTATTTCCAATACAAATTAATTCAATGCCTAATAAACCTAACAGCACTCAAAAATATACTCCTGAAGAATTTTTTAATTTTTTCAGACTTAATTTAAATTTATTTGCAGAAAAGTTTACACCAATTGTTGATGGTTATTATGGAATTAATGATATAGCTTTATGGAACTCATCAAATCCTTTAGGTACACTTATTCATATTGAAATTCCAATAGATGATGGAACTGTAATTTGTAGTGGTTTTGGACCAAAAGCATGGGTTTTTTCGACAATAAAAGCCCCAATGAGCATGGCTTATGATGGAATACATCCTGTTGCAGGAAATAGATTGTTTGGTTATTATATAAGCCCAAATGACAATACTATGTACATATATACTAGAGGTGTTGATCGGGTATCTAAAATAGCAACTGATAGTCCTAATCTTGCTAATTATATAATTGAAAATTCAGCATTCTTTGGAGCCGACCAATTATGGAAAGGCATGCAGGATAAATTGTCAAAATATATAAATGCTAGAGGAGGAAGTGCTAATAAACTCCCAGAAAAAACTTATAGACCAAATTATACAAAAGTTAAAGATTATTTAAAAGGCAAAGCTCCTTTAAGTTCATTAGGTTGTAATTAAAATAAAAATGTATGAAATTATTGAATAATATTCCTAAGCTTATAGCTATTATGTATTTAAGTATTGCGACTAAAAATATACTACAATTGATTTTTGGGTATTTATTTAATTCTGAAAATGATATTAAATTATATAAATTATACAACTTACACGAAAGTAGCTATTCTTACAATTTTTTATTCCAATTAATTTTCATTTATGATTTCTTATTTTTAGGAGTTATATTGTATTTACCATTATATTTAATATTATATCTAATAATTACAAAATTTGGTAATAAAATCTGGCTACAAGTACTTTATACAGTAACAATATATTTGCTAGCAATATATCTTTTTGATAAAAATAATGTTAGTTATTTATTTATTCTTATAACAACTTTAATAGGTTTGTTGAATTGGTATTCATTTAAAAAATGGATTAGAATAATGTAAACTAATGTGTAAAAAAATATTTATAATTATGCTTCTATCCTTGGCTTGGCAATCATTATTTTGTCAAGCTTCGGAAAATAATTGCCCGAATAATCTAACATATTTTGCATATTCACTTCCAATTGATGGAGAGAAATGGTATGTACCCATTAAATATGAGATTCGAGATAATTTAATTGATTTAAAAATTAGACATACAAATAAAGACGAGTTATTTATTCGATTCAAAATAATTGAAAATTTAATTTGTGATTTTAAAGATGTTAATCATTGTAACCTCAAATACAAAGTTTTAACATACGATGAAGAAACTAATTCTTACGAACAAAGAATATCCGAAATAGAATTCAATTTTTCTGACAGGAAAGGTAAGATTTATATTCAACATCCTAATTTTCCTTTAATTATAAGTGAGGCAACATCGATAGATGAAATTAAAAAATAAGATAAATTCGAGTTATGAATATTTCTATGAAATAATAAAATGTAAATATATCTTTCTCAGAAGACATTATTTCAATTACCAAAAACAAAAAAGTCATTTCTTGATATATTTTTAAGATAGTAACTGGAAGTTTTTAAATACCTTTATTATGCTATTCTGTTTATCCTTTTGAATAAATTAAAATTATATGAAAAAAATAGCAATAATAATTACAGGATGTTTTCTAGTTTCATGTACCGTTAGTAAAAGTAGTTTTAAAGAAGAGTTAACAGTACAAAATTTTAAAGATAGAACTTTACAAAAATGTCTATTGAAAGGTTATGAGAATAAAGACCTTGTAAATAGAATATATGATATAGATAAGACACTCTATGACCCTGTTGCAATAGCTTTATTTGATGATGAGATAGATGCTTTTTTGGTCTCTAAAATAAATAAGATGAAAAAAGACTCAATGGAATCAATCGGTAAGATTTCTGAAGCAAAAGCTGGGAAAATTGTATTTGGAAATTGCTTGTATGTTTATAAAAGTAAAGAACTGGATAACTTTGCTACGAAACATATTAATAAATATAAAAAGGTCAAAGATTTAGACTCGTTAATTCTTTCAAAAAATCCATCTTTTTAATTTATTTTAAGATAGGTTGGCCTGTATAGTGGGAGGTGTTGTTTATTTAAGAATTAAACTAGTGGTGTTTGATAAATTAGGTGTTAAGGATACTAACAATCCATGGGGCCATCTAATTATCAATCTACTATAACTTATAAAAAAATCAATATCTATAATAAAACAATAGATTAAAGGTTTTTAAAACATTAAAAAATGATTGGTTCTACCACAGACAGGTAAAGCCAATCATTTTTATTTTATATCAAATTCAAGTAAATATATGCTGTTCTATCTTCGATGCCGCCGAAACTTTATACTAAGATCGGTATATTTTAAGTATTACAATCCATTTCTCACTGAAGCTCTGATGGGAGTCAAAAGATCCATCAAACCATTGAGTTTGATCTCATAAACTGTTGAAAGCTGCATTCCCAGTTTTCCTTTGGGCATTCCGGTTCTGTTGAACCACTCCAGATAACTTATCGGAAGGTCTACCAAAACCGTCCCTTCATACTTACCGAACGGCATTTTAAATACACAGATTTCTTTTAATATTTCCGGATTGATTCCCTCCATGTTTTTATATAATTAAATTAATTTTTCTTTAATATCATCTTGTCCGGGCAATTCAAGCTCCGGAGGGGTATTTTCATCCGAAAATTCATTTCTGTATACCTGAACCAGGAGAAGTGTCAATGAGATAAGAATAGGCCCAAAAATAAGGCCCATAAAGCCAAACAGGTTCATTCCCATAATAATCCCAAATACAGTATTTAAAGGATGGATATTTTCCAGCTTCTTTAAAAGCGTAAAACGGAGAAGATTATCGGTAAGACCTACCACTACAAGGCAATATATAGCCAGCCCCAGTCCTTGCCCGGTATTTCCTTCTGCAATCATAAAGATACATACCGGAACATACACAATAGCTGTTCCTACAACAGGAATCACTGAAGCGGCAGCCGTCAATGCAAAAAGAAGTACAGCTCCCGGTGCCCCAAAAATAAGGTAACCAATAAGAGCTACTATCCCTTGTCCTATTGCAACAACCGGAATTCCGATAGCATTGGCCATGATCAGTTTTCTCATTTTATCGCCAATCAAAGAGATATTGGATCTCTTCAAAGGTGCAGAACTAGTAAGGATTTTTTCGAAAAGCCTTGGTCTTTCCAGCATAAAATAGAGAATAAAATACATGGACATCACTACTGTAAGGGTATTGAATGTTCCACTGACTGCTGATGTAGAGACTTTTCCTGCAGAATCCTTCAGTTTGTTCATATTTTCTTTGCTCAGAATATCAAATCCTGTTTTAGAGAAAATATAAGAATGGATCTTGTCGAGGAAAACATTAAACTTAGCCATATAAGCCTGTGCATTACCCAGCTTATCGATAATCAGATCAGCAATAAAATAGATCGGAAGAATGAGGACAATAAGACTTGCAAACATTAATGCAAGGGCAGCCAGCGACGGTTTCCATTTTTTTTCTTCCTGCAGATAAAAGTTATACTTCCTGCATACTACATAAATGGTAATCGCCCCCAGAACCGAGGGAATAAACAATGCCAGATTAAAGCATATAAGTCCTGCCAATATAACAATAATGGCCAGCAACGACATCTGCTTTATCGCAACACTGCTTATTTGTTTGTCCTTATTCATCATGTATTTTGATATTTTTATTTACTGTACGTAATTTGTCTTGGTTTTCCTAAGAAAGCGCAATACGCAGAGTACATTACGATCATTATAAACGGAGCGGTTAAGATAATTCCTATTCCACAAAGAATAACTCCTGCCATAGAGATCAGGAATCCTAAAAATCCTGTCAGCAAGAACGTTCCATAATTTTCTTTAGCAATATTGAAAGATTTCCCTAAAGCATCTGTAGCTGAAGCATTTTCAAATAACAGAATAGGATATCCTATTAAAAGAAAAGGATACACAAAAATGATAGGTAAAACACACAAAGCAAGTGCAACAGAACAAATAATCCATGAAAGAAGACTGTAAATCAATATGTTTACAAAATTCTGACGGTATCCGATGAAAAGATCAGAAAACTCAATCGGAGCTTTGGTATTATACTTATTCACCATGTATATCAATCCTACATACAAAGGAGACAATAAAATTCCAAAAAGGCCGGAAGCACCCATGTACAATGGAAGCCCCGGAGCACTCCAATAATTAAAGTCACCCCCCGAAGATTTCATTTCCTCCATCATTGAAGCAGAGTCAAATCCTGTAAGCATTTGAATCACAAATCCTCCGGCTAAATAAATGATCATAGCGACGATTCCGTATCCGAAAACACCTTTGTACATTTCAAAAGCATGAGAAATAATTGATCCCGTATCTCTGTTAGGGACAGAGCCCTGTTGATCAAATTCGTTAAATTCTGACATAGTTTAAATATTTAATGATTTTACCAAATTTAGTTTTTTTTAGTAAAAAATATGTTAAACATGCTAGAATATTTAACTTTTCTCTGTAAAAACTGTTTTGTAAAGGGAGTAAATCATAGCATTCCAAAAAGGAAATGTGAAAAGACCTCCTATCAAAAACAAGGCAAAACCTAAGTACTTAAATAGAGAAGCAACGACCACACACACCATTATTTCTACAAAATACACTTTAAGTGCTTTAAAATTAAGAGAAATGGCTTCAAAAATCCTTTTATTGGTGAAAAACATGAGTGGCGCTACAAATATTGTCACAGCAACCCAAATTACCGCCAATATAATGGTAGGAGCCGTAAATCTGTAAACAAAGAACCAAAAAAGAAAATACCCCACATACTTAAAAAAGTTCAGCCCATTGTATCCTGCAAATAAATCGCCAATTACAATTTTTTCTTTAAGATCAATCTTTCTGAAAATCTGGAACATACCAAGGTTCAAAGGATATAGAAATGCTGTAGTTGCCCAGATGGCCAGGTTAAACATCTGAAAATTTTCTGTAGCACTTAGCGCTGCCATTTTCTCCATATAAGCTTCTGTACCCTGCTTAAAAGCTTCTGTTAGCTGCTGAGTGTAAGAAAATATTTCATACTTCCCCCCAAAAAGCATAATAGCGGTAAGGAAGATTCCAAAAAAGATAATTGAAAACATCAACTGAAAAACCAGTGTTTTATTCCAATAGAAAAAAGCCTGCTTCAATATAAAATCTATTCCCGGTTTTTGGGGATATTTGTTCTGCATCATAAAAAATTTATGCAAAAGTAAACATCAATAATTATTTTTGCAGAATGTTTTCAGTGAATAATCAAAAATTTATGGAAATGGATGCGCTTTCTCTGCAGAAGGTTCCCTATTTCTTCATGATCGACTTTCTTTCGGAGAATGTCGAAATATACCCGGAAAATAAAATTGAAAAATCAGGCTTAATTATTGATTTTCAAAATTTTGCAAACACAAAACAACAACAAGCGCTAAGCAAAAATATCGTATGGAAATCATTTCCAGAAACACAGGAAAATTTTAAAATAGGTTTCGACAAAGTTCAGAAAAATATTCGCTTAGGAAACTCTTATTTGACAAACTACACCAGAAAAACGAAGATAGAGACGAATTTAACGTTAGAAGAAATTTTTTATCATTCAAATGCAAAGTATAAAGTTTTTTATAAAGATTTTTTTGTATTTTTTTCTCCTGAAACTTTTGTAAAGATCATTGACGGCAAAATTCTGACTTATCCCATGAAGGGAACCATTGATGCTTCCATTGAAAATGCAGCAGAAATACTGAAGAATGATAAAAAGGAAAAAGCAGAACATTATACTGTTGTAGACCTGCTTCGCAATGATCTGAGCATGGTAGCTGATGATGTAAAAGTAGACCAGTTTCAGCATATAGATTTCATCAAAACCCAACAGAAGGATCTGTATGCGATGAGTTCCGAGATTTCAGGAATGATAAAACCTGAATTTGACGGAAAAATAGGAAGTATTATGCAGAAACTGCTTCCTGCGGGCTCTATTTTAGGAGCTCCAAAACCTAAAACACTGGAAATAATTCTGGATGCGGAGGGATATGACAGAGGATATTACACAGGAGTCTGCGGTTGGTTTGACGGCCAGAATGTTGACAGCTGTGTAATGATACGCTTTATTGAAAAAGATGGAGATCAACTTTATTTCAAAAGCGGAGGCGGTATAACGCACATGAGTAAATTAGAAGACGAATATCAGGAAATGAAAAATAAAATCTATGTCCCAATTCATTGAAAGCATTAAAGTAGAAGATCAGGAGATTTTTCTATTGGATCTACACCAGAAACGTGTCAATCAAACATTTTCCCATTTCGGGAAGGAAGACTCTATCGATCTGGCCAAGATCTATAAAAACCTGCAGCATGATGAGGATGGTCTTTTTAAATTAAGAATTGCCTATGATCTTGACAAGAGAATCAGGACACAAATGATTCCTTATGCTATTCCTGAGATACAGGATTTCAAATTGGTAGAAAACAACAGCTTCGATTATTCATTCAAGTTCGAGGATCGAAAGGAGCTGGAAAAAATGAAGATGAAAGCCAAGGCTGAGGAAATTATCATTGTCAAAAACAATCACATCACCGATACCTCTTTTTCCAACATTTTATTTTTAAAAGGAAAAGACTGGTTTACGCCTTCTACCTATCTTTTGAACGGAGTACAACGACAGCATCTTTTAAAGCATAAAAAGATCAAAGAAACGGAGATCACTTTACAGAATATAAAGCAATTCACCCATTTCCAGATCATTAATGCGTTGAATGATTTCGATGATATGTTTATCTATCCTATCGACAGAATTACCAATCTGCCAGGGAGTGAAGAATATCTTGATCTTTAAATTTATTTCATAAATTCAAAGTACGACTTCAGTACATCTGCGCTATTTTTCCCGTGAGTATTTACTTCCAGGATTTTTGGCTGTGCATCAGGTTTAAAGAAATTCTCAAGAACTCTGTCCAAGGTAGGCTCATCCTCTACTCTTATATAAGAGAACCCAAAATGTTTAGCCAAAGATTCTGCATTTTTACGGTGTTTCGTAGCAATAAATTCGTCTAATGTATTCGGGTTGGCATTTCCAGGTCCCGGAATGATTTTAAAGATATTTCCTTCCCCATTATTGAAGATCATAATTCTTACAAATGGTGGAATATATTGGTTCCAAAGTCCATTGATGTCGTAGAAGAAGCTTAAATCTCCTGTTATCAATAAAGTAGGTTTTTCATTTTTAATGGCAAATCCCATCGCAGTGGAAGTAGAACCGTCAATACCGCTCGTTCCTCTGTTACAGTATATTTTTCTTTTACCAAAGTCAAATAGCTGTGCATATCTGATTCCTGAAGAATTACTGACATGGATATTATAATTTTCAGGAATTGTCTGTGAAGCCTTATTAAAGAAATAAAAATCTGAGAACTCAACAGTATTTAAAAACTGATCATGTTTAGCATCTTTTTTATCCCTTAAAACATCCCAAAGATTAAAATAAGGTCTAGGCTCAAGATTAATAAATTTCAACAATTTTGAGAAGAAAACTTCAGGCTTAACCTCTATTTTTTCTGTTAATGAGAAATAAGTATCCGGCTGCCATACTTCATCCAAATGCCAATGCTGTTTAGGACGGGCACTTCTCAGGAATTGTTTTACTTTTTTGGAAACTACATTCTGCCCAACGGTAATCAATAAATCCGGAGCATATGTCTTATAGTCTTCTTCTGTAAAGTTAAAAATATAACGGTCTATATGTCTGAAAAACTTCTCATGATACAGATTAGAATTGGCTTCACTCAATACCACAACAGAATGATTTTTCACCAGCTGTGTCAATTGGTTTTCCAGTTCCGGGCTATAATCTCTCGTCCCTACCAATAGCATAATTCTTTGGGAAGTATGCCATTCTGCAACCAGATTGGAAGGGATTTCATATTCTTTATGCTTGATTGTTTTTTCTACCGTAGGAAAAGTAGGAAGCTCTGATACAAGTTCGTATAAAGGTTCCTCTAAAGGGATATTAATATGCACCGGGCCTTGCTTTTCAAAGCATAGCTCGATCGCCTTTTTAATGATTTCAAAATTAATATCTTCTGCATTTTCTTTGCTGTCTTCCAACAATTGGAAATCACCATAAGAATGCTGATGAAAAACATCTTTCTGTCTAATCGTCTGCCCGTCGAATAAATCAACAAAATCGGTCGGCCGGTCAGCAGTCAGTACCAAAAGGGGAATATTCTGATAAAAAGCTTCAGTAACTGCAGGATAGTAATTAACCACCGCTGATCCACTGGTACAGGTAATCGCTACCGGCTTCTTTTCGCTTTTCGCCATTCCCATTGCCACAAAAGCAGCACTTCTTTCGTCTACAATGCTGTAACAATTAAAACTATCTATCTCTGAAAAATGAATGGCCAAAGGAGCATTTCTTGACCCCGGAGAAATTACGATATCTGCAATTCCGTACTGTTGAAGAAGATGTGCGAGTATTTGGATACTTCTCTTAGAAGAATATTTTTTCATACAGCAAATTTAACTTATAAATAATGATTTTAAAATCATTTCAATTAAAAAAAATGTAATTTTGCTATTCGTAAATTTCTAAAAATGGATAAAATACCTAGTGTAGACCTGCGTGATTTCCTTTCGGGCAACCCGGAACGCAAACAGAAATTTGTAAATGAAATCGGAAAAGCTTATGAAGAAATTGGTTTTGTAGCCTTAAAAGGCCATTTTCTTGATGATCAATTAGTAGATGAATTGTATGGAGAGGTAAAAAACTTTTTTGAACAACCCGTTGAAACGAAAAAGAAGTATGAGATTCCAGGAATCGGCGGCCAAAGAGGGTATGTAGGATTTGGTAAAGAAACTGCAAAAGGTTTCAAAAGAGGAGACTTAAAAGAATTCTGGCACTTCGGACAATATCTGTCTGATGATTCAGAATACAAAAAGGAGTATCCAGACAATGTAATCGTTGAAGAACTTCCGAAATTCAACGAAGTAGGTAAAGAAGCATTCCAAATGCTTGAGAAAACAGGACAGAATGTGCTAAGAGCTTTAGCTTTGCACCTTGGTTTAGATGAATTTTATTTTGATAACAAAATTGCAGAAGGAAATTCTATTTTAAGACCTATTCATTATCCACCAATTACAGAAGAACCGGATGATGCTGTAAGAGCTGCTGCCCATGGAGACATCAACCTTATTACTCTTTTAATGGGTGCTCAGGGTAAAGGTCTTCAGGTTCAGAATCACAATGGGGACTGGATTGATGCTATTGCAGAGCCAGATGAGTTGATGATCAATGTTGGAGATATGCTTTCAAGACATACCAACAACAAATTGAAATCTACCATCCACAGAGTGGTAAACCCGCCAAGAGAATCGTGGAGTACTTCAAGATACTCTATTCCTTTCTTCATGCATCCAGTAAGTGCAATGTCTTTAAATGCACTTGAAAATTGTATAGACGAAAACAATCCAAAATTGTACGAAGATACTACTGCCGGAGAATTCCTGCATGAAAGATTGATCGAACTGGGATTGATTAAAAAATAATAGTATAATAGTCAATAATTAATCTGCATGTAAATAATATCAGGAATGGTATTAGCCAGATTAATTATTGACTATTTTTTTATTCTATCCTGTTATACAATAAAATTCCGGACACGGAGTCGGTTGTGTGAAAGTTCCCCACGGACAGATACAGGTATAGGTATCACCACCACCACCAGGATTTCCTCCTCCACCCGGATTTCCACTGTCGGGCACACATTTTCCACCTGAACAGGTCTCACCTGCAGAACATCCTCCTTCACCAGGCCCTCCGCCTTCAAAACAATAAGCCGGGAAATTAACTCCTGCAACAATAATTTTCTTGTCTTCTCTTGAAAGTTTTTTTAGATTTTTCATAGTTTTTAATTTTTTTGGTATTTCCTACTCTATAAGCTTTTCGGATAACGCTTGTTTAAAAATAATATTTATTTCACTAATAATCAAATATTTAAATTAAATTCAATAGCATTAAAGACTATTGACTAATTATTTATATTAATATTTGTTTTTTAACATATTATTTCTGTTTAATTAAAAATATTTTAACTATTTTTACTTTACCTACAAATTTTTAATTAAAACAATATGAAAAATCTAAAAAAACTACAAAAAGGCCAATTAAAAAACATTAGTGGAGGAGCTAAAATTCCTGAACCAGATTTCTGCATGTATTATTGCAGTGGAGTCATTGTTTGTGCTACCTGCAGCGATGATTTCAAATGCCCGGATACAAACAATGATATGTAAGCATTAAAATCAAGATGTCATAAAATTTTGAACCGTTTCTTTATAGAAGCGGTTTTTTTATTTCTTGTGGATTAAAATAAGATGGATTCTGAAGGGTTATCTTTCTTTTTTGCATACCAATAGCTTTTACCGATGATAAGCTGTTTATGCCTTTAAAATGACGATGATAGATTATTGAATGATAAGTTATGAATTATGATATCCGAGGTTGGGGTTTCGGGATGCGATTGATCAGCTTTGATAATTCTCCATTTATGATATTCAATAGGAGCGGGCTATAATCCTGAGCTTAGTCGAAGGGATCCCATTCTGGTCAAAAACTCCATTTCCATCTGGCTTTAGCCAAAACTTATCATTGGGATAATCCTAACTGAAGAAAATAAATAAATAAATAAATAATAATGATGATGCTCAATTAAAGATTGAAAGATAGGTCACCAGGAATGAGGAATGAGCTGGAAAATAGAAGATAAGGAGGATTGGATGTAGAGATGGATATCTCAAGTATATTATAGAGGTTGGGTGGTGTAGGTATATAACAACAAAAAAGTCCTTTATCGTATGATAAAGGACTTTTTAAAAATAAAATAAAAACTGGCGGCGGCCTACTCTCCCGCGTTAGCAGTACCATCGGCGCTGGTGGGCTTAACTTCTGTGTTCGGAAT
>NZ_PPEG02000001.1 GCF_002899945.2 Chryseobacterium viscerum | reverse complement strand
GATCAAACTCTCCATTGTATGTTTGTCTGACTCACTCAAAGTTTTGACGCTTTAGTTTTTCCTTACTTGGTTGTTATATTGTATGTCAATGATCTTTATATCTTTCGCTTTATAACGAAACAATCTTCTCTGTCAGTGTTGCTCCGTATTTGCGAGTGCAAAAGTAAAACTTTATTTCTAATTGACCAAATGTTTTTGAAGAAAATTTTAAAGTTTTTTAAGTAACCTTAATCCCTCTTCTCATCACCTAATCTTCCACTCCTGCGCTCCCTTAATTGGGACTGCAAAGATAAGAACTTTATTTGAACTCACAACTTTTTAAATAAAAATGTTGAAGTTTTTTTCGCTCTTCCCTTTTGAAGTTTCTTATTGTTTTTGCTTATCTAAAAGCTCTTCTGCGCTACTGAATGTCTCTCGTTTTTCAGTGGGGCAAAGATAGAAACTTAACATACACCACGCAACTTTATTTAACATAAATTTTACCTTTTATTAATATTTAAACCTAAAACACTGGTAGGCAGAGAGAAAAATTTTAAACATTTGTTTGGAAGATCGAGAGGGAGTGTGGGAGGGTTAGAGCGTGTGAGGGTCGGAGAGTGTTTTGGGAGGGGTTCAGGATAGGATAAATGGGTAATGAGTAATGAGTAATGAGTAATGAGTAATGAGTAATGAGTAATGAGTAATGAAAGGTATGCCTATATAATAGTAGAAGCTTTTTTGAAAACAAATATTCTTTACTTAAGTTTGGGCTAAAGCCAATAAGGAGGTTTTATTTTTATTAAACGGGCTCCCTTAGACTAAGCTCAGGATTATAGCCCGTTGCTATTGAATTTTTATTGTCTGGATGAATATTTGGATGAGGATCATGATTATTCGTTGATAGGATCATCAACTACAGTGAGCACGGATTTGCACAGAGGATGATCGATATAATATAGATAAGAGAGAAAGCTGATGATACAGAATACATCTATTGACAACCTAAAACCTGGAATTGTAATCTCAAAACCCAAAAACCCGCAGCGCGAAACCCGAAAATCATCATTTATCATTCATCATTTATAATTTATAATTCCCTCTCCTAGCCCTGATAGGAATGGTTACCCCGCAGCTTGCGTTGGAGAGTGGGTGGGTTCAAGGGTCGGAGAGCGCTGGGGCGAGGAGTAAAAATGGATAGCAGGAATAGCTCCTAAGAAATAGGATATACTATATATATGATATACGAGTAATAAAAAATGGTTGGAAAGGACAAATCCACCTATACTATATATAATAGATAGGATTTTTGAGAAATCACATCAATCGAACAATCTCAATTGCTGATTACGGGTTCCTGTAAAGTTAGCAGTAGATAGTTTTGGAAATTCTTTACCCTCGAAAAACTTCTTTCTGCCAATCTTAAATGTTGTGTGAATCATTTCTGCGATATTACCCTCTCCTCTTTGTCTTTCAAAATATCTTTTATCTCCAAGCTTTCCTCCCCGTATAGAGCGAATGAGATTTAATACTTTCTGTGCTCTGTCTGGAAAATGAGTTTCTATCCAATTGACAAAAACAGGTTCAACCGTATCATTTAATCTTACGAGAGTGTATCCAAACCCGGAAGCGCCTGCCTCAGAAATTGCTTTTAATATATTCAACGGCTCATCGCTGTTGAGTCCGGGAATGATGGGAGCCACCATTACATGTACGGGAATCTTGTTTTCGGAAAGAATTTCTATGGCTTTTAATTTATTTTTTGCAGAGCTAGTCCTTGGCTCCATCTTTCGTCGCAGTTCTTCATTGATTGTTGGAATACTTAAAGAGACTGAAACCAGATTCTGTTCCGCCATTGGTTTTAGAATATCAAGGTCTCTTAATACGAGTGCATTTTTTGTCAGAACATTGACAGGATGTCTGTAATCAAGACAAACCTGCAGTATTTTTCTGGTGATTTCAAATTGTCTTTCGGCTGGCTGATAGCAGTCTGTATTTCCGGATAAAAGAATTGGGGCTGCTTTATAGCCTCTTTTTTGAAAAAATTTCTCCAATAATTCCGGAGCATTTTTCTTGACCATGATTTTTCTTTCAAAATCTATCCCGGCACTATAGCCCCAGTATTCGTGGGTAGGTCTTGCAAAACAGTAAGAACATCCATGTTCACATCCCTGGTAGGGATTCATTGAATATTCCATGGGAAGGTCTTCGCTTTTCACCTGATTTACAATGGTTTTGGGGAAAACCTCAGTAAAAGAAGTCTTTACGGTTTCGAAATCTTCATCTTCAGGTTCATAGGTATACCTGTCGAAACGGTTGATTACATTTCGCTGAGCTCCCTGACCTTTTATGAAATTTTCGTTTTGCATTGCGATGTAAAATTAGAATGGAATTTTTATAAAATAATGAGTTTTAACATTAAAGTTTTCCACAAAAAAATCCAACACTTTCAAAAGCGTTGGATTTAAACATAATTAAATATATTTTTTTACTACTTCAGTGCGTAAAATTCCACTCCGTGATGTTCATCTTCATTGTACTTTTCATCAAAGTGTCTGTGATGATCCGAATAAGAATCACTATATTTTTTATCTTTTTTATTTAATATCTTTTTAATACTTATTAAGCTTAATACTGCCAAAAGACCAACTCCCCCTGCCAGTAAAACTCCAATCTCTTTTTTCATATTTTCTTTGATTTATTATTGATACCATTGCAAAAAGTATACCTATTCTATTTTTCTAAATTATAAATTTTGTTAACATTAAAGTTTATTTTTAGGAAAATTATAATCTGCTATTTTTCTTATATTTAGAAATTGCAATGGTTTAATTATTGTACTTAACAAGAAAAATATTATTATGGAAAATCCAGAAAACATCGACAGAATGACGACCTTAAGTGAAGTCATGAAAACGCTTTCTGAAAGAGGAATACAGAGAGAATTCAGGATGAATGAAAATTGTGAAATGAAGTTTGAAAATTCTGACAAAATTTATCAGCCTGCGGAATTGGTTATTTTAAAAACATACCGTTTTGAAGGAGACAGCAATCCGGATGACAGTGCTGTTCTTTATGTGCTAAAAGATAACAATGGAAATCGTGGGATGATTATAGATTCTTATGGGGCAGACAGCAATTATCCAGGCGAAGCGTTTGATAAGTTCTTAAGGGATATTCCTATTTTAGAAAGTGACGAGTTCAATTTTTAACTGAATCTATCTTATATTAAATTTTTAAACCATTAAGCTTGTTTTAATTAAAAAGAACAGTTGTATTTATATACTCAGCAATCCATAATTACATCTTAGTGGTTTAAAGAATTATTCTTCAGATTTCTCCTTTTTCTTGAATATATTGTTCAGGAAGCCTTTCTTTTCTTTTTTCTCTCCTTCCGACAGGGAAGTTCCTTTTTTATTTTTGATTTCCTGTTTTATTTCTTTTACAGATTGCTTCATTTCTTTCACGGAAGAAACGGCTTCTTTCACTTTTTTTTCTGTTTTTTCGACATTTGCACCTATCAGCGTTTTCTTTAATCCCTGTTCAATTCCTTTCCAGAAGAGGTTAAAGAAAGACTTTGTGGGATCACGTTCCACATTTTCTACAGCAACGGCTTCAGGAAAGCTTCCTGAGTTTGATTTTATAAAAATATTGGCAACGGCCGTTAGAAAACCTTTCTTTTCATGATTATTTTTATTCAATACGGCAATCTTTAAGTCCTTATGTTTAAGATTAAAAGTTCCATGTAGCCCTGCCGGATTTCCTTTAAAATTAAAGAGCATCTCCTGAATAGTTCCTGCAGTAGCCGTCACATGAAGGTAAGGTCTGATAAAAGGATTAATTCCGCTGGCCGGAAGATTGGAAGTTTTCCCTGAAATCGTAAAGGCATCATTCTGATCAGCAACATCAAAGCTCCAGTTTACAGATAGCGGCGACAGGTCCATGAAAGAACAGTTGATTTTAATATCTACTCTGGTAGGTTTTCCTTTTATTTTAGCTGAGTTCAGATTTTTAACATTCATATTAAAATTACTGAATATCAGTTTTCCGGGACCCATGCTTTCCGGAGTATCTTCTTCATAGACTAATTTTGAGTTTTTAAGATCAAGAGTATTGATTGTCATCGGAATTTTGATGGATCTCAGCATTTTTGAATACAAAACCTTTACTTTTGGATCATCTTTCGGGATTTTACTTCTGAAAATATTAGCATCTGCTGATTGGATCGTTACGTGGGAAGCATTCACCATTTTATGCTGAGAAAACAGATCCCAGTTACCTTCAGCACTTATTTGTGCGACTTTCAAATCATAGAGATCTCTCTCAACGGGTATCATTTTGATAAACTGCGCTCTTGAAACAAGAGGCTTCATCGCAAAATTATTGATCTGAACTTTATTCTTATTCAATTTCAAAAGACCAAGACTAAGGTTATAGAATGGTGTTTTGTAAGCAAAATTCCGGGTGGTGAGATAATAGTCTTTTATTGTAAAAGAAAGTTCCTGCTGGTTTGGCTTAGGTGATAATTCAATAGCATTAAATGTTGCATTCAGATCATGAAAAGCCAGTGGTTGTTTTCCTTTCTCATAAGTAAGGTTTGAATTTTTTAATGAGGCTTTTCTTATGATGATTGAATTGATACTATTGGACTGAGGAGATTTGTTCTGTTTTTTTTCACCCGCTTTAACGGTTCCGTTTACATTTTCTACAAGAAGGTCTTTAAGATCTAGATTCAGTTTTTTATCAACGAATTCCAGTTTATTGATATTAAAAGCAATATGATTCACTTTTAAATCCATTGTTGTTTTTTCAATCGCAGGAGAACCCGGCGTTAGTACAACATCTCTTATTTCACCACTGGTAGGCTTCAGCGCAATACTTCTTACAGCGATATTTTGATGACTAGAATATACAATGTTGTTTCCGGCTAATGTGAAATCTTTATAACCGACGGGAACAATCTGATCTGAGGTTTCTTTATTAAACATCAACTGATTGATATTTACATTAAAGTTTCCGACAGACAAAAGTGTATTGCCATCCGGTTTATTGACCTGAACTCTACCGTTATTCAGTTTTATATTTTTTAAATCAACTTCAAAATTTGATTTTTTTTCATTCTTTTTCGTTTTTACTCCTGTATTATGGATTGTAAAAACGGGATTTTGAAATTCTGCATTGCTAAGAGATACCTTATTTTTATTCAAAACCACATCTTTGAATTCCATTTTCGGAACTGAACATTCAAATAACTGAGCTTTTTTAGGATAAAATCGTTTAAACTGAGCGAAAGAAAGAAGCGGAATCAGTTTGAAATCTCCCACTGATACTTGTCCATCAGCAGTATTTATGCTATTAATGGTAATAGCATAGGTTTCATCAGGACGGAAAAAGAATCTCTGTCCTTTTATACTGTAGCTGTCAAAAACAACGGGTAGTTTATCTTCTACAGATTCTCCGGTCATCTGTAGGTTTTCGACGAACAGATCCAGTTGCTCAACGGATAAGAATTTCTGTTTGGTAGGTTTGAAAACAGCAATCTTTCCATTATTGATCCTTATATTTTCAAATAAAAACGGATTTTTTTTCTTTCCGGTTTTATGATGGACCGGTTTTGCCAGAATGATATTTAAATTAGGTTTTGCCAGCAGCAAATCCGATGAGCTTATTCTTTTATTAAAAATAGCATCATAGATCCCAAAACGGTTTATTTTTAAGGTATCAATAGTTCCCTGCAGCCCAATAACATCTGTGTTTTGGGGATTTTTACTATTGACAGAAATTCCGGTGGCAAAGATATTTCCCGATCCTAAATCTACATCCAGGGTTTTGTAGGAAACCTTATAATCTGTATTCTTTTTTATATAATCGGGAAGCTGGGTTTTAAGCCATATATTCAGTCCGAAATTCGCGGCAAGAAGAATTCCTGCCAGGATTCCGAAACTTATCAATAGTCTTTTAACCCATTTTCTCATATTTTGTGATTTGGTTCTTACATTTTATATTATATCAAGCTCAATAACATACCCCTCATGCCCTCTTACATTGATGAAATTTCCACCTTCAAACCCTAGATACTGTCCTTTGATCCCGATAAGTTTTCCCGTAAATTCAGGCTTTTTATCCAAAGTAAATGAAGATACCTTTTCTGGTTTTTCAAAAGGGTAATCGAACATCCACAGCTCTTCTTCTTCTCTATAGAATTTTTGAAAATCTTCGGGAAAATATTCTTTTATCTTCTGTCGGAAATCAGCAAGATCCACTTCTCCTTCAAAATCATCCTGCAGCATCTTTCTCCAATTGGTTTTATCTGCTAAATGTTCTTTCAAAGCAACTTCTATCATTCCTGCTTCATACCGGTTTTCTGTTCTTGCAATGGGTAATGCAAAAGTTGCACCCTGATCAATCCATCTCGTAGGAATCTGCGTATTTCTGGTGACTCCCACTTTTACATCTCCTGTATAGGCCAGATAAACCGTGTGCGGCTGAAGCTGAATTTGTTTTTCCACCTCAAGATCTCGTTCTGCAACCCCTAAATGTGCCGTAGAGAGTTCCGGACGGATAATCGTATCGCTGGCATAAGGACTTTCAAAAAAGCAACTTTTGCAGAATCCCATTCTGTAAATAGGCTTATTTTTACCACAGTTTACGCATTGAAATCCCGTATGTTTTATGCTTAACTCCTTTCCTAACAGCTCATTCATGTGGATCAGATCCCCTGAAAGATTGAGGTAGTATTGGATGGGTTTTGCATCGTAGCTTGTCATCTTTAAAATTTGCCCTTGAAACTGCATATTATATTTATATTACTTTTTTAAGTAAATTTAATGATTATATTTTTCAAAAAGTAAAATTTATATTTTTGTACTCATAAAAAATACAAATGGTTTATCTTGTAACAGGCGGTAGTGGGTTCATCGGATCCCATTTAATTGAACGATTATTAAGAAATGGACATTATGTCATAAACATTGACAATTTTGATGATTTCTATAACTATCAGGTAAAAATTAAAAATACTTTAGAGTCAATTGACAAAATTTCGGATTTTGAATTCTCAGACAAAGAGAAGGATATCCAACATCTGATCTCCCTCTCTCATTCTGACCAATATTCCCTCTATTGGCAGGATATCCGGGATAAAAAAGGTCTTGAAAGTATCTTTAAAAATCATCATATCGACATGGTGATTCATTTGGCTGCCCTTGCGGGTGTACGTCCGTCTATTGAGCGACCTTTGGAATACGAAGAAGTAAATGTGCGCGGAACTATGAATCTTTGGGAACTGTGTAAAGATTTCAATATTAAAAAATTTATCTGCGCTTCCTCTTCAAGCGTGTATGGAAATAATGAAAAAACTCCGTTTGCAGAAACGGATAATGTAGACAACCCGATCTCTCCTTATGCTGCCACCAAAAAAAGCGGAGAGATTATAGGACATGTTTACCACAATCTATACCATATAGATATGATCCAGCTTAGGTTCTTCACGGTATATGGTCCCAGACAAAGACCAGATCTTGCTATACACAAGTTTGTGAAGCTTATTTCAGAGGACCAGGAAATTCCTTTCTATGGTGACGGAACTACAGCCAGAGACTACACGTATATAGATGATATTATTGACGGAATTATAAAGTCCGTTTCTTATTTAGAGCATCATTCCGGAGTATACGAAATCCTTAACCTGGGAGAAAACCAGGTGGTCACTTTATCTGAGATGGTTTCTACCATAGAAAAGGCATTGCAAAAAACTGCCACGAAAAAAATTCTGCCAATGCAACCCGGAGATGTCACAAAAACTAATGCCGATATTACAAAAGCAAAGGATTTAATAGGGTATGCACCGGCCACAGACTTCCAAAATGGCATAAAAAAATTTGTGGAATGGTTTTTGAGAAAACGACATTAAGTAAATTGCTGACACAGCTTTCATTCAGTTTGTGACAGCCATTTATAGAAAAAAATTATAAAAAGAATTGAAAATCAAGTATAAAAAAGTTTATTATACAACCTATTTTTATACTTTTGCAAAAAATTAGAAAATTATGTACTGGACATTAGAATTAGCTTCATATTTAAGTGACGCACCTTGGCCAATGACAAAAGCAGAGCTTATTGACTACGCGATCAGAACTGGTGCACCTATGGAAGTAGTTGAAAACCTTCAGGCAATCGAAGATGAAGGTGAAATTTATGAATCTATCGAAGAGGTATGGAGTGACTACCCTACTGACGAGGATTTCCTTTGGAACGAGGACGAATATTAATAAAGCGATAAGCTTTAGGCTGCGTGCTTAGAGCTTTTTTGCCCTTTTTATATATTAATTTACACGATAAGCGTGTCATTTAAAACGCTTAAAGCATCTTGCATTAAGCATAAAGCAAAAAATTTATGAGTTTTTTAAACAAAGTTCTTAAAGGGTTTTTGGGAGACAAAAAAGCGCAGGACCTAAAAGAAGTAAAAAAAGTTGTAACAAAAATCAAGGCTGTTGAACCCAACATCCAACAATTGACGGATGATGGACTGAGACAAAAAACGGCTGAGTTTAAAGAGAATATAAAATCTGCAACCAGCAAGATCACAGCTCAGATAGAACAGATTAAAGAGCAGATAAAAAATTCAACCAACGTTGACGAAAAAGAAGCTCTTTTCTCAAAAATTGAGTCTCTAAAGAAAGAATCATACGAAGTTGAAGAAAAAGTTCTGATTCAGGTTCTTCCCGAAGCTTTTGCATTGATAAAAGAAACGGCAAGAAGATGGGCTCAGAATGGAGAAATCCGTGTAACTGCTAATGACTGGGACAGAGAACTGGCTGCTGCAGGGAAAGATTTCGTTCAGATCGAAGGAGACACAGCTGTTTGGAAAAACTCATGGGACGCTGCCGGAACTCCTGTAGTTTGGGATATGGTCCATTATGATGTTCAGTTTATCGGAGGGGTTATTCTTCACAGCGGAAAAATTGCCGAGATGGCAACCGGTGAAGGTAAAACTTTGGTAGGAACATTACCTATTTACTTAAATTCACTTCCGGAAAGAGGAGTACACGTTGTAACCGTGAACGACTACCTTGCAAAAAGAGACTCCGCATGGATGGGTCCATTGTATCAGTTCCACGGAATGTCTATCGATTGTATCGATAACCACCAGCCGAACTCAGACGGAAGAAGAAAAGCATACAACTCAGATATTACTTATGGAACCAACAACGAATTCGGTTTCGATTACCTGAGAGATAATATGGTGACTTCACCTTCAGAACTGGTACAAAGAGAATTGAACTTTGCTATCGTGGATGAAGTAGACTCTGTATTGGTAGATGATGCAAGAACACCGTTAATCATTTCTGGTCCTGTTCCTCAGGGAGACAGACAGGAGTTTGATGTTCTGAAGCCTTCTATCGACAGAATTGTTGAAGTACAAAAGAAAACAGTTTCTGCTATTTTTAATGAAGCGAAAAAATTAATCGCTGCAGGAAATACAAAAGAAGGAGGATTCAAATTGCTTCAGGCATACAGAGGTCTTCCAAAAAACAGACAATTAATCAAATTCTTATCGGAAAGCGGAAACAGAGCATTGCTTCAGAAAGTTGAATCGCAATATATGCAGGACAACAACCGTGATATGCCGATTGTAGATAAAGATCTTTACTTCGTAATCGAGGAGAAAAACAATCAGGTAGACCTTACAGACAAAGGTGTTGAATACATGTCTCAAGGAAACTCTGACTCTAACTTCTTCGTACTTCCGGATATCGGAACTGAGATTGCTGAAGTAGAAGCTAAAAACCTTTCCAAAGAAGAAGAGTTTGAAGCTAAAGAAAGACTTTTCTCTGATTTTGCTGAGAAATCTGAGCGTGTTCACACGATGAGCCAGCTATTGAAAGCGTATACATTATTTGAAAAAGATGATGAGTATGTAGTCATTGATGGTGAAGTAAAAATCGTTGACGAGCAGACAGGTCGTATCATGGAGGGGCGTCGTTATTCTGACGGTCTTCACCAGGCGATCGAAGCGAAAGAGAATGTAAAAATTGAGGCGGCTACTCAAACTTTTGCAACGGTTACGCTTCAGAACTATTTCCGTATGTACAACAAACTTGCGGGGATGACTGGTACTGCTGAAACGGAAGCTGGAGAACTTTGGGAGATCTATAAATTAGACGTAGTGGTAATTCCTACCAATCGTGTTATTTTAAGAGATGACAAACAAGATTTAGTTTTCAAAACTAACAGAGAAAAATATAATGCCGTAATTGAAGAAATTGAAAAATTAACAGCAGCAAGAAGACCTGTCTTGGTAGGTACAACTTCTGTTGAAATCTCTCAATTATTATCAAAGGCACTTCAATTAAGAAAAATCCCGCACCAGGTATTGAACGCGAAACTTCACAAGAAGGAAGCAGAAATTGTTGCAGGAGCAGGACAGCCGGGAGTGGTAACAATTGCAACCAACATGGCAGGTCGTGGTACGGATATCAAGCTTTCTAAAGAAGTAAAAGAAGCCGGAGGTTTAGCTATTATTGGTACTGAAAGACACGATTCAAGACGTGTTGACAGACAGTTAAGAGGTAGAGCGGGACGTCAGGGAGATCCGGGAAGTTCTCAGTTCTATGTATCTCTTGAAGATAACTTAATGCGTTTGTTCGGTTCTGAAAGAATTGCTAAAATGATGGACAGAATGGGTCATAAAGATGGTGAAGTTATTCAGCATTCTATGATCAGTAAATCTATCGAAAGAGCGCAGAAAAAAGTAGAAGAAAATAACTTCGGAACAAGAAAGAGACTTCTTGAATACGATGACGTTATGAACAAGCAACGTGACGTAATCTATAAGAGAAGAAAGAATGCTTTATTTGGAGATCACTTGAAATACGATATCACGAATATGATTTTCGATGTTTCTAACTCTATTGTTGCAAAAGGTAAAGCAAACGGAAGTTATAAAGATTTTGAGTTTGAAATAATCAAACATTTCACAATGGCTTCTCCTGTTTCTGAAAGTGATTTCAGTAATAAACAAGTTCCGGAATTAACGGATATCTTATTCAAAGCTGCTCAGGAGGATTATAACATGAAGCTGAACTTATTGAAAGAAAAATCATTCCCTATTATTGAGAATGTTTACCAAAATCAAGGTTCAATGTTTAAAATGATTCAGGTTCCTTTTACAGACGGACACAAAACAATGACTATTGTAGCTGATCTTAAAGAAGCTTACGATACCAAATGTGAAAGTTTAGTGAACGACTTCGAAAAGAATATCACTTTATCAATCATCGATGAAAACTGGAAGCTTCACCTTCGTGAGATGGATGATCTTAGAAGATCTTCTCAGGGAGCTGTTTATGAGCAAAAAGATCCACTTGTGATTTACAAACAAGAATCTTTCCACTTATTCAGTGAAATGATTGACAAATTGAACAAAGAAATTATTTCATTCTTATACAAAGGAGAAATTCCAGCTTAAGGAAATTTTAATAATATTTTATAAAACCCGCTCTGACATTGATCAGAGCGGGTTTTTCTTATTTAACATATTATAATTTATGATAAATATCAATTTTATTATTTATTTAGAACAGTTAAAAATAATATATTTGCAGAAAATTTGACTTTCATGAAAAATGTACTGATCTGTGCTTCCGCACTGGGAACAATGCTGGTTTCTGCCCAAAAAAAAGATTCATTAACCACCAAAAGCATTGATGAAGTCATTATCAATACATATGTCAAGAAAGACAGTGAATACTCCAATAAGATGCCTTTGAAAGCAATAGAGGATCCACAAGTATATTCTTCTATTGACAAAGGAGTATTAGAAAATCAATTGTTATTTACCGTAGATGACGCTTTTAGGAATGTGGCGGGTGCACAGAAAATGTGGAGCGCTACCAACAGAGCCGGAGATGGAGGGATCTATCTTAACTTAAGAGGTTTTGTAGCCGGAAACTCTATTAGAAATGGTATGGTGGCTCCTATTACAACTTCTATGGATGCAATCAATGTGGAGAGAATTGAAGTTTTAAAAGGACCTTCCGCTACATTATTTGGTAGTAACGTGACGTCTTACGGAGGTGTTATCAACAGAGTTACTAAAAAACCTTTCGAAACTTTTGCAGGTGCTGTTTCTTTGGCAGGAGGAAGTTATAATTATTACAGAGTTCAGGCAGATGTAAATGCCCCTCTTACGAAGGATAAAAAGTTATTATTCAGATTAAATACAGCGTATACTAACCAGGGAACTTTCCAGAGAACAAATGCAAAGAACTCATTCTATGCATTTACCCCATCCATTACTTACCGTCCTACAGATAATTTAGAGATCAATGCTGAGTTGGAAATGTTTGAAACCAATTCAACTCCTGAAACAGCATTCTTTTTCTATGTTCCGAGTGCGCAGCTTGGCGCAGACAGTATGGACAAGCTGGAAAAACTAGGTTATAACTATAAGCAATCTTACACAGGAGAAGGTCTTAAAACTGTTGGTAAAGCAAGAAACTTCTTTGGACAGGTTAACTATAAGATTAATGAGCACATTAAATCCTCAACCAATGTAAGTACCTCTTATTCTTATTCAGACGGATTCAACCCTTATTTCTATTTTGCTCCGAAAGGAATGGTAACAGGAATTCCAACTGATACAGAATTGGGAGTTGTAAGAGCTGACCAATCGACTAAAGACAGTAAAAGAACTTACTTCCAGGTTCAACAGAATTTCAACTTTGATTTCAACATCGGAAGGGTAAGAAACAGAACGGTAGCCGGTTTTGACTATATGAGGTTAAACGATAATCAATACTTTATGTTCACCAATTTTGACTGGGTTCCTTTCACGGGTACAGACTATTCTAATATGAATGGACAGACATTGGGAGCAATGTATGACAATTTGAGAAATCAACCAGATTTTGAAAAAAACAGCACTTATATAAGTGCTGGTAAAAAAGATACTTACAGTGGTTATATTTCCAATGTGATTACTCCGATAACCGGTCTTAATATTCTTACTTCCGTACGATACGAAAGTGTAAATTTTAAAGGAGGGCAAACCGGACAGAAACTTACAGATTCATATAGCCAGGGAGCCTGGTCACCAAAATTTGGTATTGTTTATCAAATACTTCCTGAAAAATTATCCGTATTCGGAAATTACCAGAATAGTTTTTCAGTCAATGGATATTATACTTCAGATAAAACAGGAAATGTAGCACTTTCAACACCCGAAAGAGCCAATCAGTTTGAAGGGGGTATCAAAACAAATCTTATCAAAGGAAGAATTACAACCACTTTAAGCTACTATAATATCCAGGTAAAAAACACCCTTCTTAATACGGGTGAAATGACAGGAACAGGACAGGCTGTACAAAACCAGGCAGGTTTATTGAGAAGCCAGGGAGTTGAATTGGAAGCAAATGCTTATCTGATCAAAGGATTCTCTGTAATTGCTGGAGTAAGCTACAACGATATGAAATATACAGAAGCTGATGAAACGGTAATCGGAAGAAGACCTGCTACGGCATCATCTCCATGGTTGGTTAACTTCAATGCAAGCTACCAATTCCTTGACGGGAAATTAAAAGGACTTGGATTTGGGGTTGGAGGAAACTATGCGAGTGATAACAAAATTGTTAACTCAACTTCAATGGGAACTTTCATCCTTCCAAAATATCTGGTATTGAATGCTAACGCATTTTATGATACAAAAAAATTCAGAATCGGTGTTAAGGTAGACAACTTTACCAACGAACATTACTGGAGCGGATATACTACAGCCAATGCTCAGGCATTAGCGAATGTATTAGGAAGCTTCACTTATAAATTTTAAACTGTTAGAATAATTTATTCCCCCTTATAAACAATGAAAAGAATAACAATAGGAGCGGCATTATTAGCATCCATGCTAAGTTTTGCCCAGGAAAAAAAAGACACCATCAAATCCAACGATATTGAAGAAGTAGTTGTTAACGGAAGATATTATCAGAAATACAAACTCAACGAGGTTTCTGGTTCATTGAGAATCCAGACTCCGATTCTTGAGCTTCCACAGAACGTACAATCTATAAGCTCACAAGTTCTTGCCGATCAGCTTACATTGAATATGTCTGAGGGCATTGTTCGTAATGTGAGTGGTGCAAGAAAAGTAGAACACTGGGATAATGTATATTCCAATGTTTTCATGAGAGGAGCAAGTATTTCCACGTTCATGAACGGGATGAACGTTTCTTCTACATGGGGACCTATTAACCCTGATGCATCTATTATTGACAGAATAGAGTTCGTAAAAGGACCTGCCGGATTTATGGGTTCTATGGGCGACCCTGCCGGGTTTTATAATGTGGTAACCAAAAAACCAACCGGGAAATTTGCCAATAGCGTACGTTTCACTACCGGAAGCTATAACCTTTTCAGAGGTGAGGCAGATCTGGATGGAGTTCTTGTGAAAGACGGAGTTTTAGATTACCGTATCAACTTAATGGGAAGTTCTAACAATTCATGGGTTGAAAATGATAAAACAAGCAAAATTATTGTTGCTCCATCTATTACTTTCAGACCAACAAAAACGACTACGTTTACTGCACAGTACAACTATCAGTATTTAAAATTCAATCAGCCGGGAGCTTATCTGATGTCTAACGACGGATATGCTTCACTGAATGTGCATACCAACTTTAATGATCCTAATTTCAAGAAAACTGAAGTAAAAGATCAGAGCTTATTTTTAAGTTTAGATCAGAAATTATTCAAAGATTGGGTTTGGAGTACACAGTATGCTTATATGGATCTGAATTATGACGGTGGTTCATGGTGGGGAACTTTTGATCCTAACAATAAAAATGTTTTAAACAGAACAGTAAGCAACTGGCAGGCTAAAGGAAAAAATCATATTTTCCAGACCTATGTAAGAGGAAAGCTTAATACCGGAAATATTGTTCATAAAATAATTGCAGGATTTGATTACGGAGATAGAAAGTACAATGCAGACTTTTCATCTTTTGCAGGAGGACCATTCCCAATTGATATTTATAATGTTCAGTATGGTGTAGATCCTTCCAAGCTTCCTTCTTCTGACTTTTACACCTTAAACTCATCTGCTCCGTTTTATGATGATGAAGGCGTAAAATATACATCCTATTATGCTCAGGATCAGATTGAAATGTTCAACAACAAGCTAAGAATAACATTAGCAGGAAGATACACAAGTGGTACCACTTATGCCGGATATCCATATTTTTCACCAGGAAATGTTGTTCCAAGAAACCAAGCAGGAGAATTCACACCGAGAGTAGGATTTAGCTATTCTATCCTAAGCGATTTCTCTGCGTATGGAATCTATGATAAAACTTTTGTTCCGCAATCTGCAGTAGGAATTAATAATACTCAGATCACAGATCCTTTCAGAGGGCAGAATATTGAATTCGGATTGAAGAAAGACTGGTTCGGAGGAAAATGGAACTCTACTTTTGCCGTTTACGAAATCAGAAGACAAAATATTCTTGTTGCCGGAGCTAAAGAACAAAATGGAGGAAATCCTTTCCAAGTTGCTACAGGTGAACAAAGAGCAAGAGGATTTGAAACCGATATCAAAGGAGAAATCATCAAAGGGTTGAACATTGTTATCAACTATGCTTATACAGATGCAAAAACCATCAAAGACACGGATCCTACAAGAATTGGAATCCAGTCTCCGGGAAATGCGAAAAATGTACAAAATACCTGGGTAAGCTACAGGTTTGAGAATGGTCTTATGAAAGGATTCGGAATTTCAGCTGGTTATCAGTATCAGGGAGGAAGACAATCCTGGTTTGGGGTAGGTGCGACAAAAGATCAAAGCCTTCCGGATTATTTTGATACCAACTTCGGGGTTTCCTATGTTGCCAAAAAATTCGATGTTAACCTAATATTGAATAATGTCCTTAACAAAAAGCTTTACAGTGGATACAGAGGAGATGCCGGCGAATATGCTTGGATCTACAATGCTCCGCGTAACTGGAGATTATCAATAGGGTATAAATTTTAAAAAAATCAAAGGTTAGCCCCTCACGGGGTTAACTTTTTGCTATGAGAAAAAAGCATCATAAAAAGAAAGTTTCTCCGGTAAAGAACTGGTCTGCCAAGCTGCATTTGTGGTTTGGTTTATCTGTTGGTATCATTGTATTCATAGTCTCTCTTTCAGGGACTTTATATGTTTTTAAGGACGAAATACACAATACCTTACGCAAAGAAGCCATTGAACTCAAAAAAGAGGATATCGGGAAAAAGCCATTGCCTATTACTCTGCTTCGTGAAAAAGTATCGCTGGAGCTTAATGAAAAGTATCCTGTCAGTGCTGTAGAAATCCCTTTGGATAAAACCAAATCCTATCAGTTTGAATACTATGAAAAAAGCAAAAAAGGATGGAATTATTTTCAGCAGGTACGTATTAACAAGCTGGTTTATGTGAATCAGTATACCGGGCAAATCCTTGCTGTTTACAATGAAAAATATGATGTCTTCAGTATTCTGAAATATCTCCACTGGGGACTTTTGCTAAATTCAGAATGGGGACCCTACACCGTAGGAATCCCAACCGTTCTTTTTATCATCATGCTGATCACCGGAATCATTTTATGGTGGCCTAAAAATAAAAATGCCAGAAAAGGACGTTTCTGGTTCAATTGGGAAAATGTAAAAAACTGGAAACGTAAAAATTATGACCTTCATAATATCCTGGGGTTCTATGCATCGTTTATCGCTTTATTATTATGTATTACAGGGCTTTATTTTGCCTATCCCTACGTAAAAAATACGTTCACATTTGCATTATCAGGCTCCTGGGAACTTCCAAAGGAAAAAGAAAGAAAATCTCCGGACTCTCTGATGGCGAAGAATGAAGCTGTTTTTGATCTGGCTGCGGCACAGACTGAAAAATTGTATTCAAAATCATCCAGCTTCAGAATTAATCTAAACGGGAAAAATAAAAAAGGAAAAGAACTGAAAAGCCTTCCGGTAACCGTATACGGGCTTGACGGAAGATACAGTGAAAGAAATATCCTGACATTTGACAAATATTCAGGAAAACTACTAGCCAACAAACCTCATCACAAACTCAATACCGCCGAGAAATATTCTAACGCCAATTATGATATCCATACCGGATCTTATTTCGGAATCATTGGAAAAATCATCTGGTTTATCGCGGGTCTCATCTGTACATCACTCCCCGTAACCGGATTTCTGGTCTGGTGGGGGAAAAGAAAGAAAAAAGGAAAAAAAATATAATGAAAAAAGCACTTTTGTCAGCTGCCTGCTTAGGAACTACTACCGTTTTTGCTCAGGTTAAAGATACTTTACAGACCAAGAATGTGGACGAGGTTGTGATGACTGCCTCAAGAAAAAGAGAAAATATAAAAGAGGTACCAAGCTCTATTACCATTGTCGGAGAAAAGCAGATTCAGTCTCAGCTGACTGTTAACTCAGATATTACGAGCATCCTTCAATATACCGTTCCCAGTTTAGGAACCAACTCCGGACAGACTTCCAACTCCGGGCAGACGTTAAGAGGGCGCCAGGTTTTGGTATTGATTGACGGGATTCCACAGTCTACTCCACTTCGTAACGGGGCAAGAGATTTAAGAACTATTGACCCTTCAGCCATCGAAAGAATCGAAGTGATCAAAGGAGCTTCTTCTATCTATGGAAACGGAGCAGACGGAGGGATCATCAATTATATTACAAAAAGAAGCAAAACAGATAAAAAGATCTCTGGGGTTTCTCAGATCGGATTGACAGGACAGCCTTATGGCGGTACTTTAGGTGTAAGAGCAAGCCAGCTTTTAACAGGAAAGATCAAAAAATTTGATTATACCCTTTCATTAGCCTACGAAAGAACAGGATATACAAAAGATGGAGATGGAGTTTTGATAAGCCCTACCTACAGCATTGCCAAGATGGACAATTACAACGGATTGCTGAAAATAGGTTATGATATCAACGAAAATCAAAGAATCGAGGCTTCTTATATCGGTTATTCTTCAAGATCAGACCTTAATGTAGGATTAAAAACAGGAAAATACGGCATCACGCCCACTATTGGAGAAGGAATAGGAAAAGGTCAGGAAACTACACCTCAGGGAACTCCGAAAAACCACAACATCAGAGTGAGCTATGATAATAAGAACCTGTTTGCTGGGACTTCTTTAAATATTAATCTTTATTATCAAGATTTTAAAACCGTTTACGGATACAGCGATACCTTTTTCAATGGCGGACAGTCTAATGTTATTTCAAAAAAAGCAGGGGCAAGATTGAATTTCGATACCCAGCTTTGGAACTCAGCCAATTCTCAGGGAGAAATCATCTACGGAGCTGATATTCTGAATGATGAAACCGTACAAAAACTGGAAGACGGACGTTTCTGGACTCCTAATATGAATATGACCAACATTGCTCCTTTTGTATTGGCAAAAATTGATCTGTTCAAAAAATTAACCATCAAAGGAGGGTTTCGCTACGAAAATATCAAAGTTAATGTAGATGACTTCAATACCCTTTCTACCCTTAAAAGTGACGGAACTTTCACCAAAAGTATTCCGGTTGCAGGTGGAAAGTTAAATTATAATGCCTTAGTAGGAAATATTGGTATCCGTTATAATATTGAGCCTTATATCAATATTTTTGGAAGCTTCTCACAAGCCTACTCTATCAATGAATTAGGAAGAATTTTAAGAACCTCAACTTCTGAGACGATTAAAAACCTGGAAACAAAACCTATTATCGTTAACAATTACGAATTGGGAGCAACAGGGCAGCTTTCCAACTGGCTGAATTATGAATTGACTTCTTATGTAAGTACTTCTAAACTGGGAGCATCATTCGTGCAAAGCCCGGACAGAGCATTAATGATTCAAAGATCTCCCGAAATTGTATACGGAGTGGAAGGTTTCTTACACTTTACCCCAACAAAATGGATTCAGTTTGGAGGAAGCTACAGCTGGATGGAAGGGATCACTTCCGTAAAGGATGATGGTGATTATTCTGCAAAAATCAACAACAGCAGAATTTCTGCTCCTAAAGTTCTTGCTTATGTGCAGGCAAAACCTATCCCGGCCTTATCAGTTGGCTTAGACATGCTTCACTCTTTCCAACAGAACAGATTCGAGCCTAATGCTAAAACGGGACAGTATGGCTACGGTGAAGGATATGTTCCTGAATATACTGTATTTAATTTCAAATCAAGCTATGAAGTCAACAACAACTGGAGACTGTCATTAGGTATTGAAAACCTTTTCAACAAAGTATATCAGCCTGCTATTTCATGGTGGACAGCAAGAGACAGTGACTTCACCAACGCTCTTGGATTGAGAGGAACGTTCATGATTGAATACAAATTTTAATTAAACTAAATAAAAAGTAAAGCATATCTTTGCTTTACTTTTTACTGCTATATGAAGAAAAATCATCATAAAAAAAAGCCGGGATTCTTTAAAAAATGGTCTGCTAAACTGCACTTATGGTTCGGATTGGGAATAGGGTTTCTGATCTTTATTATCTCTATTACCGGAGCATTGTATGTCTTTAAGGACGAGGTGGAAAATATTACCCGAAAAGATGTTATTTACCATCAGGAACAGAATATAGAGCAGAAACAGGTGCTTCCCATCAGGGTAATGGAAAAAGCTGTTGCAGAGCAGGTGAAAGAAAAATATCCCATCCATTGGGTAAACGTTCCTATCGACAAGAAAATGTCTTACATGTTCTTTTGGTACGAGCACAATACGGATGCCTGGAATTATTTTGATGAATTTCCTATCTATAAACAAGCCTATGTAAACCCCTACACCGGGAAAGTACTAAGGGTATATGATGAGAAAAACGGATTCTTCAACATTGTAAAAATGATCCACTGGAGCTACCTGTTGAAGCAGGACTGGGGAACCTACGTAGTGGGAATTCCGGTTATCATCTTTATCATTATGCTGATCTCCGGGATCATTCTATGGTGGCCCAAGAACAAAGCAGCAAGAAAACAACGTTTCGCCTTTAAATGGAAAAACATTAAAAGCTGGAAACGAAAGAACTATGACCTTCACAATGTACTAGGATTTTATGCCTCTATATTTGCTTTGATTTTCTCTATTACAGGGCTATTCTATGCATTCTTTGTTGTTCAGGCCATGATCTATGTGATATTCTCCGGTGGAGAGACAAAGTATCCTGACTTCTCCCATATTAAAACAAAAGCTCCTATTGAGCTGAGAACGGAAGGAACACTCGATAAAATCATCAATACGGTACAAACAAAATATCCTGATTCCTATGGTTTTGCTATAGATTTAGGGCACCCACATATGGATGACCACGAACATCCCAACTTTGAGGTATACGTGAAACATCTTTCTTATTCTTACCACAAAAGCAGCAGCTTAATCTTTGATGAAAACTCAGGAGAACTGCTTCACACTCATGATCCAAAGGATAAAAACTTTGGCGAGAAAACAGTGAGTGCCAATTATGACATTCACGTTGGAGCCATTCTGGGGCTTCCAACCAAGATCATTGCTTTTATTGTAAGTCTTATCTGTGCCTCTCTTCCGGTTACCGGATTTATGATCTGGTGGGGAAGAAAAAAGAAAAAACCGCTAAAAACAGTTTAACATATTAAATAAAATAGAGTTAATAATCCATTAATACAATCTTTTTTATAATTTTAGCCCCTAGAATTTAATAATAGAAATGTCATTAATAGATTTATCAAAACAAGTTGCCCTTGGAGTTGACATCGGCGGAACCAATACCAAATTCGGAATCGTAAACCACCGTGGAGAAGTTCTGGATAAAGGAAATCTCAGAACTGATGCTTATGATAAAGTAGAAGATTTCATCGATGCTTTATACGAAAGTGTTCGTCCAATGATGGAAAAGTATGGTACTGAAGCACACTTTGACGGAATCGGAGTAGGAGCTCCCAATGCGAACTACTATAAAGGAACGATAGAACTGGCTCCCAACCTACCCTGGAAAGGAGTGATTCCATTTGCTGAGCTGATGACAGCAAAATTCAATCTGCCTTGTACCGTGACTAATGATGCAAATGCTGCAGCGTTGGGAGAAATGCTTTTCGGAGCAGCACGAGGGATGAAAGATTTTATCATGATTACCCTGGGAACAGGAGTAGGCAGCGGAATTATTGCGAACGGAAGCTTGATCTATGGACATGACGGGTTTGCCGGAGAACTGGGACATACGATTGTAAAGCCAGGCGGTAGAAAACACTGGAGCACAGGATCTGAAGGAAGTCTGGAAGCCTATGCCTCTGCAACCGGAATTACCATTACAGCCAAGAAAATGAGAGCCGAATTCCCGGAATCTATGCTGAACCAATATCCTGAAGACGAAATCAATTCTAAAACAGTATATGAATGTGCTATGAAAGAAGATCCAATTGCGATTGAAGTTTTCAGATACACAGGTCAGAAACTGGGAGAAGCAATAGCTAATTTTGTGATGTTCTCTTCCCCACAAGCCATTCTTTTATTCGGTGGCGTAATCAAAGCAGGAGATTTTATTTTAAAGCCGGCTAAACTTCATATGGAAAGAAACCTTCTTCCTATCTTCAGAAATAAAGTACAACTGGTTTTCAGTGAACTTGACGAAGCAGATGCTGCCATTCTTGGAGCAAGTGCTTTAGTTTGGGAAAAATAACTGAATACATTGTAAATAATATAGAGCATCCTTTTTAGGGTGCTTTTTTTTGCCCACGAATTACACAGATAATCAGATTGCATTATTCTTGTGCTTATTTGTGAAAACATTCGTGTTATTTGTGTTTAAAATTAAAATAGAAGAATATAATTCAGCTTAATTGAGATGCTTCGTGAACCTTCAGTTTATGCTCAGCATGACAATGCTAATACTAAATGCTTTACTATCATCTCCCTCATTTGCCTTCAATGTTTAGTTCATAATCGTGTTTAAAATCATTTGCAGCATCTATCATTGTAATTTGAGTTTAAGGAGCTAAAATCATGTTCAAATGAAAAAGTTTTTCCTATTTTTGATTGTCTTTTTCTCAATCATACAGAATGAAAAAAGAATTTTATAAATAAAATAATCAACCTTAGAATGGACAACAATAATTTAGAGCAAATAACTTTTGGTGGCGGATGCTTCTGGTGTGTGGAAAGCTGCTTTAACCTGCTGAAAGGAGTAAAATCTGCAATCTCCGGATATTCGGGAGGGCATAAAGATAATCCAACCTATCAGGAAGTCTGCACAGGCGAAACAGGACATGCCGAAGTGGTACAGATCACTTATGATCCTGCTATTATTTCTTACGAACAATTAATGGATGTATTTTTCTTCCTTCACGATCCTACTCAACTTAACAGACAGGGGAATGACATCGGAACTCAGTACCGTTCTGTTATTTACTATAAAGATGATGCTGAAAAAGCAAAAGCTGAAGAGGCCATCAAACTTTCTCAGGAATCAGGAAGATGGAGCGGAACTTATGTAACGGAATTAACACCATTCGACAAATTCTGGTCTGCAGAACAGTATCACCAGGGATATTACAATGACAACCCTACTCAGCCTTACTGCAGCGCTGTGGTGGGACCAAAAATCCAGAAGTTTAAAAAATATTATGGAGAATTGGGAATGCTGAACGCAGAATAAGATTCAACTATTTTTTAAGTTTCGGCTAAAGCCGGATTGATTTATACATCTATAAAATGGACTAAAGTCCGTTCCTATTGACATTTACTATCATTTTATGGGAATTGATGCCGAATACAGACAAATCGATATAAAATAACAGAAGCGAAGAGATTTTTCTCTTCGCTTCTTGTTTACACAAAAAATAATTGTTTGATATGAAGAAGACTAATATCCTGGGTTTTGTTTAAAATCTTTTGAGGCATCAATGGTAGCCTGAGGAATAGGAAAAATTCTTCTGAAAGACTGAGTCGCAGGCTTCGCTGTTCCCGGCAAATCAAATTTCTCGAATCTGATCATCGCCTTTCTTCTGTACATTTCCCAATACAATTCATACCCTGATTCTTTAAAAAGAATGTTCGCATCCAAAGCAGCGATGGCAACTCCCGGAGCATTACCCTTTAAGGCATCATTGGTTCTGCTTGTTCTCAGCTTATTGACATCTGCCAAAGCTGCTGATATATTTCCGTTTCTGAAGAAAGCTTCCGCTCTCATCATATAGATGGTTCCTAATCGGTATAATGGGACATCCATTCCACTTGTTCCGTTGTTTCCGTAACCAGGGTCGAATTCAAACTTGAAGTTTCTTACCCCTCTGTTGATCTGCGCCTGTGTAAATACAGCTTCTGAAGAATTGTCAAAGCTCAGTTCCGGAGTAAAATCTGCAGCAAGCGTAGTATTCTTTTCTGTGAATAATTTATATACTTTGATTCTTCCGTCCGGGGTCAGATCAAAGTTTCCGCTCGGAAGAATTTTCGGTCCGTATTGCTGACCCACCTGTAATCCTCTGTTGAAATGGAACCACGGTTTCCCTGTTCCTTCCACTTTACTTGTTGAGGGTACACTTACATCGGTTCCGTCATTTCTGAACCAGGTTCCGTCTTCATATTGATATGTTCTCTGGAAACGCGGATCATTATGATTTCCGTTCCATGAATAATAGAATTCCGGAGTGATACAAGATGCATTGGTTCCTCTGTTATCCGGTGAAGGTTTCTGAATCCTTTCCATAGACATATACGCGAGGTCATTATCTGCATTTCTGTTTGAATTCTTCTTCTGAACAATGGTAAAGATCATTTCCTTACTCGTATCATTATTGATATCAAAATTGTGGAAGTAATTCGATTCTAAGCTAAAAAGCCCGCCATTAATCAGCATATCGGAATACTTGATTACCTTATCCATGTCATTCCCTCCTCCACTTACAGCCTGTTCCTTAAAGTCGAAATTACCTCCCGTTTTGTTCTTTAATACAGCTCTGTTTAGATACATATCTGCCAGTAGTGCATACGCAGCCTGCTTTGTAAATCTTCCTGCGTGGGTATTCTGGGTTTTAATATCAGCCAGGTTTGGAATAAGACCTTCTACTTCAGTGATTAAGCCGTCAATTGTAGTATCTGCTTTTCGGATCTGTATAGGTGCATTTAAGTTATCCGGATCTCTGTAAGGAGCCTGCCCGTATAAATCGATTGTCGTATACGTGTAAAAAGCCAACAGTCCTTTTGCTTCTGCCAAAAATAAAGCCTTATTATTCCCATTACTTTTGTTGATACTTCCTATAGCAAACAGAGATTTCGTAATCCCTGAGTTCAGCTGATTCCATGTGTTTTTTACAACATCATTATTAGCATCCCAGGTGAATTCATGCATGGCTCTCCATTTACCTCCATCTCCCCAGTCACTTCCTCTTGTGGGTAAGATGGCTTCATCAGTAGAATATTCCTGCAAAGCAAACACACTTCCATGGTCTACAAAAGTTCCGTCACCAAGCTGTCCGTAAGCAGCAGCAAGAGAAGCTTCAGGGTCTGCGTTTTCAGTTCCCATTACCTCATCAATTACTTTTTCATCCAGATTTGTACATCCAATTAAAGACATTACTGCGATGCACAAAACGACTTTATTAATATTTAAAAATTTAGATTTCATGATTTCTTTTAACTTAAATTAAAATTTGATAGTAGCTCCCAAAATGAAAGTTTTTGCAGACGGATACGTCGTGTAATCAATTCCCAGGGACTGGTTCCCCTGCACTTGCTTATTCGTGTCAACCAGTGGATCGTACCCCGAGTAGCTGGTAAGGGTAAATAGATTCTGTGCACTTACATACAGATTGATACTTTTCAAAAATTTCAATTGATTCATGTCAAAAGTATATCCCAATCTTACATTGCTTAAACGAATAAAGTCTGATTTCTCAAGATATAAAGAAGAAAGCTGCGGCTGATTGGCAAAGCTTGCTCCTGAATCATAATATTTCTTCAAAACGTTTCTGTCTGAAGCTAAGTTGTTGATATTTAAATCCAAAGCTGTATTATTCACCAAATATCCTCCCGTTTGTCCAATCAAAGAGAATGCAAAATCAAACTTCTTGTATTTCATATAAGAGTTGATCCCAAAAGTGAAATTAGGAATAGCCCCTTCAAAGATCTTCCTGTCATTCGGGTCAATCTTTCCGTCTCCATTCAGATCTTCATAAATATATTTTCCGTTGGCATCAATTCCTAAGTAATTATACATATAGAAAGATCCTGCCTCATACCCATTTCTGTAGATATTTGCGGTAACTCCTGAAAGTCCGGGTCCTGAAACCTCCCCCGAATTAATGCCTGAAACCGGAAGATCTTTTACCACATTATTTACTGTAGCTCCATTGATATCAAAATTCCATGTGAAGTTTTCGTTTTTAATAATTTCTGAACCTAAAGAGAATTCAAAACCTTTATTCACAATTTTTCCATCAGCATTCAGCCAAACGAAATCGGTAGGGCTTAACGGAGTGGAAGGAATATATAATATTGGATTTTTAGTTGTTTTGTTGTAGTATTCCAATGAACCATATAATTTGTTTCTAAATAAGCTGAAATCCAACCCAATATTGGTTTGTGCTACAATTTCCCATTTCAGATTAGGATTGGGCGTTCTCACCACCTGAACTCCATTGATCAGGTTTAAGTTATCGTATAAATAATATCCCGCATTTTGTGATAATAAATAACTTGCTTTTGTAATTTTATTGAGAACCTCCTGGTTTCCGGTTTCTCCCCAGCTTCCTCTTAGTTTCAATTCGTTAATAAATGAAACTCCCTTCAGGAAATTTTCATTTGAAATCGTCCAGCCTACAGCCACTGATGGGAAATATCCATATTTATTGTTATCCCCAAAACGTGTAGAACCATCCGCTCTTAAGGACGCTGTTAAGAAATATTTTTTATCAAAATTATAATTTACTCTTCCGAAATAAGACTGTAATTCATTTTCTTGAGAGGTTCCTGGCTGTGGAATAAACACATCTCCGGAATATCCAGGGTTAATTTCTGGTGAGATCCCCACTCCCTGATTCACAAAGTTTCTGACTCCAAGATAAGTAGCTGTAGCTTTAAATTTCTGATAAGAGAACCCTCCCAGTATGCTGAAGTTATGTCTGTTTAAGCTAAGATCATACGTTAAATAATGCTCCAAAAGAATATTATAAGAATCCAGGTTGGCCTGAGAATAAATTCCTTTTGGGCTTCTGTCTGTAATGTTCGGGAACATGGTTGTATTTCTTTCTGATAAGCTTCTGTCAACCCCTAAATTAAATTTATAATTCAATCCCGGTAAAATTCTCAACGTGGCTTCCGTATTCCCCAACACTCTGAAAGTATTCGTTTTATCTTCGTAAACACTCAATAAATATAATGGATTGTAGTGGGCGTTCATATTGAAATTCGTATAATTTCCGTTTTGATCATATACGGAACGCGTAGGATTCGCCATCAAAGCATGGATAATCAGCTGGCCGTCAGACCCGGCATTTCCACCGTTTGGAATTCCTGTTTCTCTGATATCACTTGCGGTAAGGTTGAGCTTCACCTTTAGTCTTTTGTTATCAAAGAAAGACTCCTCTGCATTCAATCGCGCAGTTGTTCTTTTAAAGCTGCTGTTCAGCACAATACCATCCTGGTCCATGTGAGAAAGGGATGCAAAATAATTCCCTGTATCTGTCGCTTTTGAGAAGGAAACCGAATGATTGGACGACACTGCATTTCTGTAGATTTCGTCCTGCCAATCTGTATTTCCGCCATGGTCATAAGATTTATCAATACCTGCCGCTCTGTACTCGTCTGCAGTCATTAGATCTAATTTTTTTATCACTGAAGAAAACCCTAAATACGTATCATACGTAAACATAGGCTCTCCCTTCTTTCCTCTTTTTGTCGTTACCAAAACCACCCCGTTTGAACCTCTTGCTCCATAGATCGCAGCCGCAGAAGCGTCTTTCAAAACCGTGATGGATTCGATATCACTTGTATTCAAAAAGTTTAATGGGTTCTTTGCGGTTGTATTTCCCAGTCCTACATTCGGACTTTGTGCACTCACCGGATCATTATTCAAAGGAATACCGTCTACAACGAATAATGGGGTACTTCCACTTCTGATGGAGCCAATACCTCTGATCGAAACATTCACTCCCGCTCCCGGTTCTCCACTCGACTGAACGATACGGACTCCCGCGATTTTCCCCTGCATCAGGTTGTCAACAGAAATATTCATTCCTTCTTTGAAGTTCTCAGCCTTCAACTGGCTTACCGCTCCCGTTAAGTCTGATTTTTTCTGAGAACCATACCCGACCAAAGTGACCTCTTCAATGGAGGTAGCCTCTTTTTTAGACTGTAATTTTACAGCAATCGAAGTACTTGAAATCTTCATTGTCTGAATCCCATATCCGTCATAAGAAATGGATAGGGTCTGCCCGATATTCGCGGAAATTGTAAAGTTTCCGGATGCATCGGTAGTAGCGGTTTCTCCGGTTTCTATAACGGTAACTTTCGCTCCTTCTATTACAGAGCCTGTCTGATCCGTTACATTTCCGGAAATCGTTTCATTTACCTGTGAAAATACAGGATAGTTGGAGGTAAATCCTTTAGCATCAGCTTGGTTGGCCACCAAAAAAATTAATGCAATCGGAATTAGCTTTTTAAGCTTAAAAAAATTAATTTTGTGGTACATATCAATAAGTAAAGTAATTGCAAGACGTTACATTGCTTATTAAAAATCCGCTGTTGTTCCCGCAACAGTGGTTTTCTTTTCAGGCAACGGTTAGTTTTTATTTCGGCATACAAAGTAAAAGCATCTACCACAATTCTATTTTAACATAATATTATCTTAAAGTCAACAAAATATAAATATCTCATTTTGAGATATTAGAAATTCATTAATTTACAAGCATTTACAGTCATCCATTTTTTCAATAATTACAATTTTTTAAAGAAGACTTAACATAATATATAAATCATTCATCGGGAAGAGTCATTAATTTCGCAGTGACAAAATTCATCGAAATGAAAAAGGCTGTTTTCTTAGGCATCTATTTATCTTCCATCCATTTTCTTTGGTCACAGACGCAAAATATAAGCGAATTAAAAATCAATGAAATTCAGGTAATTGGTTCTCACAATTCTTATAAAAAGGCTATCCTTCCTGAAGTGTACGCTTATTTATCCCAAAAAGACAGTCTCAAAGCATTACCGAGAATTCAATATGAACACATTCCTATTCCCCAGCAGTTGGACCTTGGATTGAGAAACCTGGAGATTGATGTATATGCTGATAGTAAAGGGGGGAAATACGCCCATCCGAAAATTCTGGATCTGGTAAAAACAACCGAGTCTTTTGATCCGGACGGCAAAATGAAAAAACCGGGTTACAAAATGATTCATATTACAGATATTGATTTTCAGACGTGGTATTATACATTGGAAGACTGCCTGAAAGACTTGAAAAAATGGTCTGACCTGCATCCTGATCACGATCCTGTTTTTATAACCCTTGAACCTAAAGACGGAAAAGCCAACCAGTTTGGAACAGAACCTGAGCATTATACTTCAAAACTTTTTGATGATCTTGATCATGAACTGAAAAAATATCTTGGGAGAGACAAAATCATCGCTCCGGATGATATCCGCGGTTCTTATACCACTTTAAACGAAGCTGTTATAAAGAAAAACTGGCCAAAAGTGAAAGAGGTAAAGGGGAAATTCCTTTTTGTACTGGATAATAACAGTGAGAACAGGGATTTGTACATTAAAGACCATCCTTCATTAAAAGGAAGAATGATTTTCACTAATTCTAATCCGGGAACACCAGAAGCTGCTGTTTTGCTGATGAATGAGCCAAAGAAAGATGATACGGCCATAAAAGATCTGGTAAAAAAAGGCTATATCATCCGTACAAGGGCTGATGCAGACACCATGGAAGCCAGAAGTGAAGATTATTCAAGGTTTGAAAAGGCCAAGCAAAGCAGTGCACAGATTATTACAACTGATTATTATCATCCAAGCAAATTATTCAAATCCAATTATAAGGTAAGCTTTGAGAACAACGCCTATGAAAGAAAGAATCCTGTAACGGGAAAATAATATATTCATGATTAAATATTGAAAAGAAATGACCGTCAGAGTGCTGATGGTCTTTCTTTTTTACCACAAATTGCCCTTATATTTTTCATAAATAGAAATGTCCGTGAAATCTGTGATACACTAAAAAGATTACAGTCTTCTTATTTTCTGGTTTTTCAAATCTATTTCAAAATGATCTGCCGGATCTCCGTTAGAAAGCAGTGAAAGTATTTTAAAAACTGATTTTAGCTGGATCACCAATGGATCCTGCGAATGATTTTCCTGATATAATTGCTCCAATACCTGATACTGCTCCAATCTTTCTTTAGGAATATCTTTCTTTGCCAGTTCATCAGCAGACTGAAACTTATACAGATCCAATAACAGATCATCAACAGACCACTTTTTAAAGGTTTCTGATACAATCTTCTTCTCCTTCAGCTGATTTTTATTTTGAATAAGTAACAGGAGATCTTCTCCATTCATATTCTTAGATTTCTCAATAAAATCTTTCGGCCAATCATCCGGAATCATTCTCAGGCGAACCAATTCTTTTAAGTGAAAGAGCATGAAATCGTGATAGGATTTTGTTTTCAAAATATCTTTATTCCAACGTATTTTACCTGTATCTTTTTGCAACGCCTTATATTCTTTTTCATACAAAGGAAATAATTCATCAAAGCGCGGAACCTCATTCAAAACTTCGGTCTGCACTTCCATGGTGTCCGGAGATTGAATGGTCAGAATTTTATAGCTGGGCAAATATGCCGCCAGTGACGGAACCTGAACATTGATCAATACATGATCTCCTACCCTCCTAATTCCGGTATCATTAATGTGCATATGACCCGCAAAGTGAATCTGCAATCCGGCTTCTGCAAATACTTTTGCAACTTCTTCCTGAGGAACCCGCTCCAGCTGCCATTTCTTTTCTCCTAATACGTTTTTAATTTCCCGAGTGGCTCCATCATTAAAATCGATCATGGGATAATGGGTAAAGGCAATCAATGTTTTATTATTTTTCTTCGCTTCATCAGCCAGCTTTTTTACCCACTGTATTATATGTTTTTTGTTAGTCAGTACGTTATTATAACCAATGTTTGCTCCTTTGTAGTTGGATGTATTTTGGGGATTTTCATGGAGGTTTTTCGGAATATAGATATTTCCGTCGATGGCAATCATCCATACATCTTTCACGGGTTCAACAACATAACTTAAATCCGGAACATAAAACCCTTTTTCAACGTCATACATTCTTTGGGAGTAATCTGCCGATTGCAGCGCTTTTTCGTAAGAATAATTTTTAAACGAATCATGATCAAAAGGTGTACTCCAAAACAGATCTCCTTTTTTTGGATAGAAGCCAAAATCTTTTAGTTCATTCAGGATTTCAAGATATCCGGATTCTGCAATATCTTTTGTGATCACTTTATCTTTTGATTTTCCGATATTTTCTTTGCTGTAAATTCCCAGTGGATTTCCATCCTGTCCGAGAAAATCATCTTTTCCGCCGTCATTTCTGAATGGTCCTACGGGATCGTGGTTTCCTGTCGTCAAATAAAAATTAATCCTGTATTTCCGGTGGTATTGTTCTAGAATGGTATGAAGTCCACGAAGGTTATAAGCCTGTCCATCATCCGAAAAATCTCCGGGCATGGCTACAATTTTAATTCCTTTTGCAGCAATATCATCCAAGGCCTTAAGAAAAGCAAAATAATTTTCGTTGAAAATTCTTGTAGAGTGTAATTGAGAATCCATCGTCCTCAGAATTGTGGGTTTTCCTGTTTTAGGATTCAAAATTCCTTTAAAATCATGATCCGAAAAACGTCCATACAAGTCCTGAAAATGCACATCGGAAAGAAAAGCGATCTGCACAGGTTTTTGCGCCTGAAAAAGGGCAAATACAAAAAATAAAACGGGGAATATTCCTTTGCTCATCTTAAAATAAGACGAAATTAAGGGAATCGCTGTGGATTTGTTTTAATTGAATTTTAAATAATTGTGAAGGAAATTACTCTCCTTTGCCATATGTTAGGATCATATGATCAGTTGCCAGCTTTAATTCTTTTTTATTGTCTGGATTAACCCCATCCATTGTAAAAAAATTAACTTCATTATTATATTTGGAGCACCATACCTTCCCCAAGGAATTCCCAAGGGTTAACGTATCAGGTCTAGTAACTTTTTTAAAATAGTTAAGTTTTATAGTATCTATAGGGATAACTTGACGATGAGGATTTCTATCCTCACAAGATGTTATCTTATATTCAGTCCCGTTCCAATACATACAGTTTCTATCTACCTCCAGTTCATTGAATAAACCTAATCTAATCCCCCCCTCCTTTTTATCTTTTCCTCTGGGTAGATTGTAGTTTCCTAGCAAAATACTCCCTATAAGAAGTATTCCAGCAATGCCTAATCCATTTTTTTTCATGAATTCTGGTAGATTAAAGTACTGAGTAATATTGATTTTGATCCCCCTTCCAAACAACTCATCATTATCATCTACATCAATTCTTACGGTAGTTGATTTTTCTTTCTCCTCTTTTTTAATAAATGTATTGGAAAAATGAGTAAAGTCTATATAACCTACATATTCGCTAAGCTTATTTAAAATTTTTATGTCTTTTATATTAGGCTCACTATTATCCCGTATGCAAGCATCATAATACCGAACAAATGTTTTTTCATTAATTATAAATTTCAACTTTTTTTCAAAATGGTCAACAAGTTCTTTACACCAACCATTCTTAGTGCTTTCAGCGGGAAAATCTTTTCTTGCCTTCTCAAATACCTCATGAATTAGTAGTTTTTTCTTGGACATATCTAGTTTTTTCTGTCTTTACAAAATAGGCGATTATCTCTCATACCACATTACGGATTCCCATAAAGCCTCCGTTGTCCATTTCGTGTCCATAGATGTCCAGAACGTGTCTAACATCCGTCTTATGTTTTGTCTCATCTTTGCTTCAGAAATCAGTGATAAACAAAACATTACAAAAACAAATTTACAAAACTGATTTTAAAATCACCAGATAAAACGGAGGAAAACTCCGGGTTGGGAAGCAGATGTTTCTCCTCCGTTTTTGAAGGTTTACTTCCCAAAAAATTTAGAAGCGCTTCAATTTTTTTAATCGTGTAATACTATCTGCGATCTGTTTCGCAGGGAAGAACACGAATGCTTTAACAATAAATTTTTTGAACCATGTTAGAAATTATTTTAATGCTATTCGGTTTAGCATTCTCAAACAATACGGACAACGCAACAACTGCAAATGATAATAACCCAACAACTGTAACCACACAATCTCAGGGAGAGTCTACAGGTACAGGAGAGACAGGGGGAACCGGAAGTGGTGGAGATACCAGTGGAGAAACAGGTAATGTTCCTCCTCCTAAAAAATAATCATATTAAAAGGGCGATTAAATCGCCCTTTTTTATATATATTTAGGCTTCAATTTATTATGCATGTATTATTTAAGATTTTTCCTTCTTCTTTTTTTAATAAACTGTAATTATTCTGAAAATACACGATCAAAAACTACAGAAAATATTTCCGTGAAAAAAGCTGACAGCATTTATAATGAAGCTGAAAGTTTTTACTATAAAGATGATTATCAAAAAGCATTTTTATTATTTTCAAAAGCAGAGGATATTTATAAACAAAATAAGGATTCTCAGGATATAGCATCTAGCTTATCCTATAAAGCAATAATATTGAATGATATTGGAGATCACTTTACAAGCAATGAAAGAGCAATAGAAGCCTTAAGCTTTTTAAAACAACCTCAGGATTCAGCCCATCTGTCATCTATTTATAACTCACTTGCAATTGCCCAGAAAAATCTTAAGCATTACAAAGAAGCTTTGCAGTGGTATAAAAAAGCCTTATTAGCAAGCACCGTAGATAATAATAAAAAAACTATTAAAAATAATATTGCAGATCTCTATGCAAAAATGAAACAGTATTCAAAGAGCATAGAAATTTATAGTTCTCTCTTAAAAGATAAAAATATAACGATCAATAAGGACTATGCCATGATTTTGGATAATTATAATTATACTAAATGGCTGCAAAATAAAAACTTTAATCCAGAACCGGAACTTTTAAAAGTTTTACAATTAAAAAAAGATTTAAAAGATATTAAGGGACAAATATCTACACATTCTCATCTTGCAGACTATTATTTAGAAACTAATATTGCAAAAGCTATTCAGCATACAGATGCAAAATATGCGCTTTCTCATACTGTAAATAATCCATATGACAGGTTAGAATCTCTAGGAACTCTTTTGGAAATTTCTCCTACTATTGACAGTAAAAAATTATTTAATGAGTTCAAATATCTAAACGACAGTATCATTACGGCAAAAGATGATGCAAAAAACAGGTTTGCTTTAATTGAATATGGTGTTGAAAAACAGAATATTGAGAATCAAAGACTAAAAAATAGTGATGCAAAAAAAGAAGTTCAATTATTAAGGCAATATTTTCTTTCAGGATTACTTGTTGCACTATTAGTTATTATTATCATTTTATATAAGAAAAGACAAAAAAAACTTCAACAAGAAAAAGAAATTGAAGTAAAAAACACCCAGCTCAAAATGTCTAAAAAGGTTCACGATGTAGTTGCCAATGGGATCTATCAGGTGATGACCAAAATTGAGAATCAGGAACATTTTGATAAGAATACAGCGTTGGATGAGCTTGAATTTGTATATGAAAAATCCAGAGATATTTCCTATGAAAAACCTGATGCCCAAGACGTTGTAGAGTTTGATGAAAAACTCTCCGGACTTATTGGTTCTTTCAAAAATGAGGAAGTGAATACCTTTCTGGCCGGAAATGAAAAAAATATCTGGAACGGTGTGGATGATTCAGCGAAAGATAATGTCTATCAGGTGATCCGTGAGCTTCTGGTGAATATGAAAAAACACAGCCAGGCAAGTCTTGTTGCTTTTAAATTTGAAAGAAATAATAACCTTATCAAAATTCAGTACACAGACAATGGAATAGGTATTCCCGGAGATCTTTCCTATAAAAATGGATTGAGGAATACGGTTTCCCGTATTGAAAACATCAATGGAGAAATTACTTTTGACAACACAACAGAAAAAGGGTTGAAGATTTATATTTCATTCCCTGCATCGTAAAAAAACAAAAAGAATGTTCAAAAAAATTTTAATAGCCGAAGACCACGAAAGCAGCAGTATTTCTGTACAGAAAACATTAGAAGATCTTAATATTTCCAATGCAGATTATGTGTATTATTGTGATGATGCCATAGCCAAGATTCAAAAATCTATCCGGGAAAATGATCTATATGATTTACTGATTACTGATCTTTCCTTTGAAGAGGATCACCGTGAACAAAAAATTAAGGATGGTAAGGAACTTATCAGTGCTGCCAAAGAACTGCATCCTTCCCTGAAGGCCATTGTCTTCTCCGCAGAGCACAAATCCGGGGTTATCGATTCTCTTTTCTCAGAATATGGAATCAACGGTTTTGTTCGTAAAGCCCGAAATGATTCCAAAGAACTGAAAAAAGCAATCGCTTCTGTATACGTCAATGAAAACTATCTTTCTCTTGATCTCAAACAGGAAGTAAAGAAGCTGAACAGCTATGAGTTTTCAAGCTATGACATTACCCTGGTCTCTCTTTTATCTCAGGGAGTTCTTCAGAAGAATATTCCTGTATATCTTCAGAATAATAATATTAAGCCCAACAGCCTGAGCAGTGTAGAGAAAAAACTCAACAACCTGAAAGAAGATCTTCAGGTCACCAGTAATGAGCAGCTTGTTGCTTTTTGTAAGGATTTAGGGATTATTTAAGTCTCCAATACCCACACTTTGATATACAAACCTTTCATTTTTGAAAGGTTTTTTTTGCGTTACGGTTTCCCGTAAGGATTGGGATATAAAGGATGATACTTTTGGAGTATAAATAAAAACAATTATGGAATACAAAGTAATACCATTTGTTGCCACAGCCAATCAACAAAATATGAGTGCAAAAAACATTGCAGAACAATTAGACAATTTGATAAAAGTTCATTCCATTGACGGCTGGGAATATGTAAGACTGGAAAGTGTATCCACTTACATACAGCCTGTTCAGGGGTGTTTTGGAAATACAGCCAAACCGGGTTATATGACTTCTTATCAAATGGCGGTTTTCAGTAAAAAAGAAAATGAAAAATCTATTAATTCTTCTTATTAAAATTTATTGGTGGGGCATTCCTCCGGCAAAAAGAAGGAAATGTATCTTCAGAACCAGCTGTTCTAAGTACGTGTATGAAAAAACAATACATGATGGATTTATTTCAGGATTAAAAGCTTTCAGATATCGTTTTCAAAACTGCAGATCCGGCGCTCACCTTATAGAAAATCCTTCAGGAGAAATTCAAATCATTTTACCTAATCAACAAATTCTTAATGAAATAGAAATTTCAGAAAGATTTATTACAAATAAAAAATAACCATCATGGGAAAATTCGTAATCACTCAAAGAGTCAATAGAGAATATCAGTTCAATCTTAAAGCCGGAAATGGCGAAATTATTTTAACCAGCGAAGGATATGTTCAGAAAGCATCATGTCAGAAAGGAATCGAATCAGGAAGAGTCAATTCACAGGAAGATTCAAGATATGACAGACGTGTAGCCGTCAACAGCAAAGAGTATTTTGTTCTTAAAGCCAGAAATGGCGAAATTATTGGTAAAAGCCAATTGTATAGCACAAAATCTGGTATGGAAAACGGAATTGCTTCTGTAAAAAGCAATGCTCCGGGTGCAGAAATTATTGATGAAACCCTATAAAAATTACAACTATGGATCTTAAAATAAAACTAGAACAGCTGCATCAAAAAGTAACAGGCTTAAAGGAGCAGATCGGCACGGAAGAAGCTACAAAGAATGCTTTTGTAATGCCTTTTATACAAATTTTAGGCTATGATATTTTCAATCCTACAGAAGTGGTTCCCGAGCATGTTTGTGATATCGGAACCAAGAAAGGAGAAAAAGTAGATTATGTGATCAAAAATAATGATGAACCTATCTTCATCATCGAATGCAAACATTGGAAAGAAAGTGCAGACGCTCACAATTCCCAGCTTCACAGATATTATCATGTTTCTAAAACAAGATTCGGTGTTCTTACGAATGGTATTATTTATAATTTCTATACAGATCTTGAAAAGCCCAATATTATGGATGAAAAACCATTTTTCACGATTAATATGGAAGACTTGAAAGACAGTTCAATCAAAATCCTGGAGAGCTTTACTAAAAAGGATTACAACCTGGAAAGTATTCTGGACTCTGCGGAAGCATTAAAATATATTAAGGCGATAAGAAAGGAATTTGAAAAAGAAATAGAATCTCCTTCTGATGAATTGGTAAAGCTATTGGTAGGAAGATTCTTTGAAAAACCGATGACAGCCAACCGAATGCTTTCTTTTAAAGAATATACCAAAAAAGCATTGACTACTTCTATTAATGAATCAATCAGTTTCCGTTTAAAATCTGCATTGAGCATTAATGAACAGATTGAAAAAAGAGAAGATGATATAAAAACATCGCAGCCTATTGATGAAAATAATGATTCTAAAATTGTTACTACTGAAGAAGAGCTCGAAGGGTTCCAGATTGTAAAAGCAATCATGAGAGAAAAAGTTTCTTCAGCGCGTATAGCTTACAGAGACACATTATCTTATTTTGGAATATTACTGGATGACAATAACAGAAAACCGCTTTGCAGATTACATTTCAATACGGCAAATAAATATATTGAAACCTTTCATAACGGTAAAGATGCTGGAGAAAAAGTACTGCTGAATAATCTTGACGAAATATATAATTTCAGAGAAGAACTTCATAGAACCCTGGAAAACTATTAACCCCACACTTCAAATCAGATTAAAGTTCTAATAAATTGATTGACCATCAACCATTGATCAAAATCCCTGATAACTATTCACATCATTAAAAATAAATACCATGAAAAAACTACTTTTTACAAGCCTTCTAGGGCTGGGACTATTATTACCTGCTAACTTCTCCGCAACCACGTCCACCACTGTTTTTGCAAAAGAGCTTTCTGGCAAAAAACCTAGAAAAAGTAAAAGCAAATCGAGCAGAAAAAGCAGAACTACAGGCAGTGCATCTTCAGGATATTCAAGAGCATACTCCTCAAGCAAAGGCTGCACGTATAACGGACAGCAATTATATGTAGGATCAAGAGGTGGATGCTATTATTATTCGGGAAGCAGTAAAAAATATGTAGACAGATCTTATTGCTCTGGATGTAACTAAATAAAAATAATAACCATGAAACTTAAATTTACCCCTTCTTTTGAAAAATAAACTTTTTTCAATAAGAAAGATAAGCCTAAAAACACACTCAGCATATAACAAAAAAAGCATCTCGGTTTTGAGATGCTTTTCATATTTTATTTTCTGATCATTTCCGTATGGGGAATATCATCTTCCAGATATTTCTTTCCGGTATCTACAAACCCGAATCCGCTGTAAAATCTCAACAGATAATCCTGCGCTGATATTTTGATTTCAGAAGTATGAAAACGGTTTTCTATGGTTTCTACGGCGTATTGTATCAACTGTTTTCCAAGGCTTTTTCCTCTTGCCTGCTCTGTAGTCAGAACCCTGCCGAAGGAAGTCTCGTCAAATTTTATTCCTTTATCAAAAACACGGCAGTAGGCAAGAACCTGCCCATCTTCTTCCGCCCAGATATGAACTCCCTTCTGATCATAATTATCAAGATCAGGATAAGGACAATTCTGCTCAATAACAAAAACATCTATACGTGCTTTCAGTACAGCATATAATTCAGGAACCGTAAACTCGTCAAATGTTTTAATTTTCCAGACTATATTACTCATCGAAACTTATACTATTATTCGTTAAAAATTCATTGGTTTTTTGTATAAAATCAAGAATCTTGTCTCCCCCCTCTTTCTTTTCTGCTGAGGTAACATATAATTCTGGAAGATCTTCCCAGGTCTTATGAAGCTCGATCTTATAATCCTCTACGTTTTTGATAACGATATTCGGTTTTAGCTTATCTGCTTTTGTAAAGACAATTGAGAATGGGATTCCGCTTTCCCCACACCATTGGATAAATTCCAGATCAATTTTCTGTGGAGTATGTCTTGAATCTACCAAAACAAAAAGGTTCACCAGATTTCTTCTGTTTAGAATATAATTGGTGATCAGTTTTTCAAAATCCTTTCGCTGAACTTTTGAAACCTTTGCATATCCATATCCTGGTAAATCGGTAAGGTACCAGTTTTCATTCACCAAAAAATGATTGATCAGCTGAGTTTTCCCCGGAGTCCCCGAAGTTTTAGCCAAATCTTTATGATTCATCATGGCATTGATCAGTGATGATTTTCCTACGTTTGACCTTCCGATAAAAGCATATTCGGGAATATTGGGCTCAGGGCATTCCTGCCATTTTCCACTACTCTTTACAAACTCTGCTGTTTTAATAATCATTTTTGAATGTATTTTAGAAAAATAAACCATTAAGAAAAGCTCTTAATGGTCATTTATATATTTTAAACTTTATCTTTTACCCAGTTGTATAGGATTTCATTGAATTCATCAGGCTTTTCCATCATCGCAGCGTGGCCGCAGTGATCGATCCAGAATAAATCCGAATTTGGAATAAACTTGTGCATATCTTCTGCCACTTCCGGAGGAGTTACATTATCCTGTCTTCCCCAGATCAGACAAGTAGGAGTCAGAATCTTCGGAAGATCATTCAACATGTTGTGCTTAATAGCACTTCTTGCCAGCATTACTGTTTTTATTCCTTTCATCCTATCGTTGACTACTGCAAAAACTTCATCTACAAGATCTTCTGTCGCTACTTTTGGATCATAGAAAACTTCTTCCGTTTTCTTTCTGATATAAGAGCGGTCATTCTTTCTCGGAAAACTGTCCCCGAAAGTTCTTTCGTATAGTCCAGAACTCCCCGTAAGAACAAGATTTTTTACCAGATCAGGTCTTGCCAAAGTTAGAATAAGCCCTACATGCCCTCCCATCGAGTTTCCTACAATGGTTACAGGTCCTGAAATATGACTTTCTATAAACTTGATAATATATTTTGCGATAGTGGTAAGATTCGTATTGAGTACCGGAAGATCATAGATGGGTAATTGAGGCACATATACTTTGAACCCCCTTTCCGAAAAAAAACTTACCATTTTATCGAAATTACTCAAACCACCCATTAACCCGTGCAACAGCACCAATGGATGTCCTTCTCCTGCTTCTACATAGGAATATTTCTTTTCTTTTTTTGTACTAAATATCATAAAACGCCTTAATAAAGCCTTGCAAAAATACAAATTAAACCTCAAAAAAATTTTGATTATCCTAATTTAAGATAAAAATAATATAATATTCCCCTTTTTAACTTTTTTTTTCAAAACCGCTTTATTATGGCTAAAATAACACTTCCAGCAAGTGTCTTCATATCAGTATTTTACATTATTGAGATTCAATCTTTAATAAAACTTATTAACATTGAGTCAAAAAGTGGGAAAAAGTGGGAAATTTTGGAAATTATTATATAAATTTGTCCCAAATGAAAAATTTCATTGGAACATACGAGTGTAAAATTGACGACAAAGGCCGCTTAAAAGTTCCTTCATCTTTAATCAAACAGATGGAAGACTTCGAAGACAACGCATTTGTAGTCAAAAGATCTGTGTTCCAACCTTGTCTGGAGGTATATCCTATGAATGCATGGGACAAACTGATGGGCAAAATTAATAAACTGAACAGGTTCATAAAAAAGAATGCTGATTTCATACGAATGTTTACGGCAGGAGTAAAGACAGTAGAATTGGATAATGCAGGAAGGTTACAGATCTCCAAAGACCTGACGAATTTCGCAAATCTTCAGAAAGATATTGTGATTACCAGCGCGGGAGAGCTCTTCGAAATTTGGGATAAAGATGCCTATGAAAAGGTAATTTCCACCAATGAAACTGATTTTGCAAGCCTTGCAGAAGATGTGATGGGTTCTTTCGATGAAGAATAACTTTAGTAGGTTATTAATTGATTATTATTAAATAAAAAACACAATTAAGCATGTATCATAACCCCGTTTTGTTGAAGCAGAGTGTTGATGATTTGGTGACGAATCCTGACGGAATATATGTGGACTGCACCTTTGGAGGAGGAGGCCATTCAAGAGAGATCTTGAGCAGACTATCCGATAAAGGGAGATTGTTCAGTTTTGATCAGGACCTGGATGCACTTAAAAATACAATTGATGATCCACGGTTTACATTGGTAAATCAGAATTTCAGATTTCTGGAAAACTCTTTACTGATGTACGGAATTTCTCAGGTAGATGGTGTTTTGGCAGACTTAGGTGTTTCATCACACCAGTTTGATGAAGCTGACAGAGGATTTTCCACAAGAAGCAATGCTCCTTTGGATATGAGAATGAATGTAATGCAGAATCTTGATGCCAAAAGAGTAATCAATGACTATGAAGAAAGTGAGCTTGCGGATCTTTTCTATCATTACGGAGAGCTAAGGGAAGCAAGAAAGCTGGCAAGAGAAATTGTTCATCATAGAAAGATAAAAACGATAAATACTACAGAGGATCTGAAAAAGCTTTTCAGCTATATTCCGCCTCATAAAGTAAATAAGTTCTATGCTCAGCTTTTCCAGGCGATAAGAATTGAGGTGAACCAGGAACTGGAAGTATTGAAAGAAATGTTGGTTCAGGCTTTCAATGTATTGAAACAGGAAGGAAGATTAGTCGTTATTTCTTACCACTCTCTGGAAGACCGTTTGGTAAAAAGATTCCTGAAAAACGGAATGTTCGAGGGAGAACCGGAAAGAGATATCTACGGAAACTATAAAAAGGCATTCGAATTGATAAAGAGTAAAGCAATCATTCCTGACAATCAGGAGATCGAAGAAAACTCAAGAGCAAGAAGTGCCAAAATGAGAACAGGAATAAAGGTATAAATGATAAATCATAAGTGATAAGCGATATCAATTATCTTTTATCATTAATCAATTATAAAAAAAGCTTTGGCAAAAAGAACAACAAATCGCCCCCAGAAAAGACTCACTTTTATAGATATTATAAAAGGAAACTTTCTGAATCGTGATGAGATCAAAATACATTACAGGTATTTTCTCTTGTTGTTTATACTGATGATGTCCATGATTTATACGAATCATCTCGTCAATAAAAAAATTAAAATTGTAAACGCCTTAAAGGAAGAAACAGAAGAATATAAATCGAGAAACGCTTACGCCCAGAGTAAGCTGATCAAAGTGAAAATGGAATCAGAGCTGGGGAAAGAAGTCGCCCGGGATTCATTGATGACCCTGGAAAACCACCCTCACAAATTGCTAATAAAACTGGATAGTACAGATGCAAAAGCAAAATGAATATGACAATAAGCGTAAGAAAACGTTACGATGGGGCTACCTCTTTGCAGTGGTAGCTTTGTGCGTGTTTGTAATGTTCTTGGCAAGGATTGTTATCCTTCAGAATACTAATGTCCAGGAAATTAAAGATGATTACATTAATAAAAATTATCGTGAAGCCACTTTAAAGGCTGCCCGCGGTAATCTTTTTGCTTCTGACGGTTCTATTCTTGCCACAACGGTAATGCGATATGACATCTATCTTGACTTCAAAACGATGAAAGATACGGTGTACTCCAACAGCATTGGAGCATTGACTGATTCTCTGAGCAAAATGTTCGGAAAATCCAGAGGAGAATTCAGACAGAAATTTGACGAGCAGAAGAAAAAGAAAAACCAATATTACACTTTGGTAAAAGGTCTTGATTTTGACCAATACGACAGAATCAGAAAATTCCCAATCTTCAAAAGAGGTAAAAATAAAGGCGGATTCATTGTCGACAGAAATTATAAAAGAGAATTGGCCACTTCAGAAATCGGAGCCGGAACCATTGGTATGGACAACGGAGAACTTAGATCCGGACTGGAAGGTGCTTTCTCAAAATATCTGACAGGAACTAATGGTAAAAGACTGGAGCAGAGAATCAATTCTTCACAATGGAAACCTATCGACTTCTGGAAAGTTCAGGAACCTGTAGATGGAGAAGATGTCTATACCACTTTAGACCTTAGAATTCAAGACATTGCACACTCCGCTCTGGAGAAGCAGCTGCTTCATTTTGAAGCCAAACATGGTACCGTAATTGTGATGGAGGTTGAAACCGGAAAAGTACGTGCCCTTGTCAACTTAAGAAGAACAGAATCAGGAGATTATGAAGACTCTTACAACTACGCACTGAAAGATAATATTGAACCGGGATCCACTTTTAAAACCATTTCGCTTTTAGCAGCAATGGATGACGGATTTATCGATGAAAATACAACGGTAAATGTAGGAAACGGAGTCTGGGTATATGCAAAACAGAGAATCTCTGATGGCCACGGAGGAGGAACTTACGATATCAGTGATGTATTGGCGAAGTCCAGCAACGTAGGAACTTCAAAGCTGATCACAAAGTATTATGCAGAAAAGCCACAGATTTTCCTTGACCACCTGAAACGTTGGAAATTATTCGACAAAATGGACATTGAACTTCCGGGAATTACAAAACCAAAGATCGTTACTCCACAAAACAAGAGATGGAATGCAGCAACACTGGCCTCTATTTCTTACGGATACTCTTCTAATATCAATCTTCTGCAATTAACAACATTCTACAATGGAGTTGCTAATGGAGGTAAAATGCTTAAGCCTTTATTCATCGATAAAATCATGAAAGATGGTAAAGTGATGTACAATGCCAAGCCTGAAGTAATGGTCAATAAAATGGCTTCTGAAAAAGCGATTAAAATGATGACCAACGCCTTAACCAAAGCAGTAGAAAAAGGAACGGGACGAAGCATCTTTACCCCGAATCTTAAAATGGCAGGAAAAACCGGAACCGCCCGATTTGAATATTGGCTTCCCGGCCCTATGAAATACAGAGCATCATTTGCAGGATTTTATCCGGCAGATGCACCCAAATACACCTGTTATGTAATGATAAGCGAGCCCAATACCTCTATAGGATTTTATGGAGGCTCCGTTTCAGCACCGGTGTTTAAGGAAATTGCAGGAAAAACATTCCTGAAGACCCCTCAGAATATTGAAAAAGAAATGCTTGTAGACAAAAAGGTAAACCTGAGCAAAATGGTTGAACCTAATGTAAAAGTAGCAGTTAATGATAAACAAATGCCCAATGTAGTCGGATTAATCGGTAAAAACGTAATCCCGCAATTGGAAAACTTAGGATACCGTGTCGACTATAAAGGAGTGGGAAGAATCAAAGAACAATTCCCGCTGGAAGGCACAACCATCAGTAAGAATCAGAGAATTTATTTGTCTCTGCAAAATTAAAGAAACAGAACTCCAAAAGAGTGATATAAACCAAAATAGAGTAAAGCTCTATTGATAAAGATGATTATAACAGAATTAGTAAACAGAATCCCAGTACTGGAAATCCACGGTGATAACAACCGTGAGGTTACTGAGTTGGTGATTGATAGCAGAAAGGTGACAGAAAACACTCTGTATGTTGCGATGAGAGGAACAGTGGTGGATGGTCACTCATTCATTGTATCTGCTATTGAAAAAGGAGCTGCAGCAATCATTTGCGAAGAATTTCCTGAGACATTGGCAGAAAATGTCACTTATGTCAAAGTGAAAGATTCATCTAAAGCTTTGGGCCATCTCGCTTCCAATTTCTATGGAAACCCTTCTCAGAAACTAAAACTGATTGGCGTTACAGGAACTAACGGAAAAACATCTGTTTCTACCCTGCTTTTTGATGTTTTCAAAAACTTAGGATATGATTCTGCTTTACTCTCCACTGTTGAAATCAGAATTGGTGAAGAAATTATCCCGGCAACACACACTACCCCTGATGTGATTACGATCAACAGGATTTTGGCTGAAGCGGTAGAAAAAGGATGTGAATTTGCCTTCATGGAAGTAAGCTCACACGGCATTGCTCAGAACAGAATTGAAGGATTACATTTCAAAATAGCGGGTTTCACCAACCTTACTCATGATCATTTAGATTATCATAAAACGTTCGAAGAATATTTAAAAACAAAGAAAAGATTCTTCGATCAATTAGAAGATACAGCCATTGCCATCACCAATGTGGATGACAAGAATGGAAATGTCATGCTTCAGAACACTAAGGCCAAAAAGAAGTCTTATGCTTTGAAAACCATGGCAGATTATCACGGGAAATTATTGGAAGTGGATTTCAACGGCATGCTGTTGAACTTCAACGGAAAAGAATTCTGGACGACACTGACCGGAAAATTCAATGTATACAACTTGCTGCTTGTATTTGGAATTGCTGTAGAACTTGGTTTTGAGCAGGATGAAATTCTTCAGGCGATCAGCAAATTAAAAAGAGTTTCCGGAAGATTTGAAACATTCAAATCCGATGGTGGAATTTTCTTTATCGTAGATTATGCGCATACTCCGGATGCCTTGGAAAACATTCTGGACAGCATCAACGATATCAGAACCAAAAACGAAAGATTGATCACCGTGTTTGGTTGCGGAGGAGACAGAGACCATTCCAAAAGACCTGAAATGGGGAATATTGCCTCTAAAAAATCAACATTGGCAATCATCACTTCAGACAACCCGAGAACAGAAGATCCGGCACAGATCATCAAAGAAATTGAAGCAGGCGTTGAACCCCAAAACTTCAGCAAATACACTTCAATTCCGGACAGAAGAGAAGCCATAAAGATGGCCATAAAGTTTTCAGAACCTAAAGATATCGTTTTGGTTGCCGGAAAAGGCCACGAAACCTATCAGGAGATCAATGGTGTGAAACATCATTTTGATGACAAAGAAGTAATTAATGAGCTTTGGAAATTAATGTCAAAATAGATTGAAAGATTGAATTCATTGAAAGATTTAAAAATTTGATAATGACCAAGAATTTTGAAAATTTTCCTGTATACATCAAAAGCTTAGATCTGATAGAAAAAGTTTATCAATTTCTTCGAAGTCAAAGTTTTGAAAAAGAATTTGAATTTAATAACCAAATAAAAAGAGCGAGCTTTTCAATTAGCAACAATATTGCGGAAGGCTCAGAGTATAATAATAACAGACAATTTATAAGATATTTAAAAATTGCAAAAGGCAGCTCCGCTGAAGTAAGAAGCATGCTGATTGTAAGTAAAAGATTAAAATTAGGTGACGAAAATAAAGCTGAAGAAATTATAACTCTTTCCAAAGAAATTTCTTCAAGCATTTCAAACTTCATTAAATATTTAAGTGAAAATATTGAGAAACCCAATCTTTAAATCTTTAAATAAATTAAATTTTTAAATAATAAAAAACAGAAACATGCTATACTATCTATACGAATATCTAACCAACCATGGAATTCACATTCCCGGATTAGGACTGTTGAAATACATCTCCTTCCGTGCCGGAATGGCTGTCTTATTCTCTCTGATTATTGCTCTTGTCTACGGAAAAAGAGTAATCAATTACCTGAGAACAAAACAAATGGGAGAATTGGTGCGTGATCTAGGATTGGATGGTCAAAAACAAAAAGAAGGAACTCCTACCATGGGAGGTCTTATCATTATTTTGGCAACCATCATTCCCGTATTGTTGTTTACAAGAATTACCAATGTGTATATTGTTCTGTTGCTGGTTTCAATGTTCTGGATGGGTGCCATTGGTTTCCTTGACGATTACTTAAAGAAAATCAAAAAAAATAAAGACGGACTAAGTGGTAAATTCAAAATTGTAGGACAGGTCGGATTAGGACTAATTGTCGGAATTACAATGTATTTCCACCCGGATATTACCGTTAAAAGAAAATATGCAGACGCTAAAGTGGTAAACAGAAACAATGTAGAGCAGAACTTTATGCCTACAGAGAAAATTACTGTTTCCACCGTTCCTTTTGCAAAGAATAATGAGTTCGATTATAGTGGAATTTTGTTTTGGATGAATGATAAGGATGCTCATGAATGGGCATGGATTGTCTTTATTCCTATCGTGATCTTCATTGTAACAGCAGTTTCAAACGGAGCCAATATCACAGACGGAATCGATGGCCTCGCAGCAGGAACCAGTGCTATTATACTGCTCTCGCTGGCTCTCTTCGCCTATCTTTCCGGGAACATCATCTTTGCAGACTATCTCAATATCATGTTCCTTCCGAATATGGGGGAAACCACCATTTTTGCGGTGGCAATGGTAGGTGCCGTGATCGGATTCTTCTGGTACAACACTTATCCTGCCCAGGTTTTCATGGGAGATACCGGAAGTTTAATGCTGGGAGGAGTGATTGCTGTGCTAGCCATTATTTTAAGAAAAGAATTGTTGATTCCTGTATTATGCGGAATCTTCCTGATTGAAAACGTATCTGTCATGCTGCAGGTCATTGTTTTCAAATACAGAAAAAGAAAATATGGGTTGGAATATGCCCAAAACAATAGACTATTCAAAATGTCACCATTACACCATCATTATCAGAAAGAAGGATTTCACGAAAGTAAAATCGTGAACAGAATGATCATCATTGGAGTAATACTGGCTATTGTCTGTCTGATCACATTAAAAATGAGATAAAAAACCAATTTAAAAATTAAAAGATTGAAACATTAAGGAATTTTTTTAATCACTAAATCTTTTAATCATTACATCAAAATAATATGAAAATAGTTGTTTTAGGAGGTGGAGAAAGCGGATGCGGCGCTGCTTATTTGGCTAAAAAGAAAGGTCTGGAAGTATTTCTTTCAGATAAAGGAGCCATTAAGGATAACTATAAGCAGTTTCTTACCGATAATGAAATTGAATTTGAAGAAGGAAACCACGATGAAGAAAGGATTCTAAATGCTGACTGGATCGTAAAAAGCCCTGGAATTCCGAAAAAAGCGGAGATCATTTATAAAATTCATGAAAAAGGAATCAGACTTTCCTCTGAAATTGAATTTGCTTCTGAGTTTACAGATGCAAAGATCATCGCCATTACAGGAAGCAACGGAAAAACAACAACGACATCCCTGATCTACTATATCCTGAAAAATGACGGATTGAATGTAGGCTTGGGTGGAAATATCGGATATAGCTTTGCCAAGCAGGTTGCAGATGAAAACCATGAATATTATGTCCTGGAAGTAAGCTCTTTCCAGCTGGATGATATTCAGAATTTCAGACCGTATATCTCTTTATTGTTGAATCTGTCTCAGGATCACCTGGACCAGTACAACTACAACTATGAAGAATATGCGTTGGCAAAATTCAGAATCACTGAAAATCAGGAAAATGATAATTTCTTCATCTACAACAAAGATGATGAAATGAGTAAAAATCTTCTTGAAAAGCTTGAAATAAAGGCTAAAATGATTCCTTTCTCAACAAAAGAGAAGTTACAGGAAGGAGGTTTTGTTAATGAAGATGAAATTGTGGTAAAAATGAAAGACGAATTCGCAATGAAGGTTGACGAATTGTCTCTATTGGGAAATCACAATGTAGCCAACAGTCTTGCAGCATCTATTGCCGGTAAGATATTAAAAATCAACAATGAAAGCATCAGACATTCATTGATGACATTCCAGGCGGTGGAACACAGATTAGAGTTTGTAACTGAAATTGATAACGTAAAATATATCAACGACAGCAAAGCAACCAATGTGAATGCCACTTACTATGCATTGGAAAGTATGAAAACACCAACCGTTTGGATTGTTGGTGGATTAGATAAAGGGAATGACTACACGGAAATTGAAGATTTAGTCAAAAGAAAAGTAAAGGCAATTGTTTGCCTGGGAGTGGATAATAAAAAGATCATTGAGTTCTTTAAAGACAAAAAAGAATTCATTTATGATACTTCAAGCATGGAAGAAGCAGTGAAAATTTCAAAATCACTGGCTAAAAAAGGCGATACAGTTTTATTATCTCCGTGCTGCGCAAGCTTTGACTTGTTCAAAAGCTATGAAGACAGAGGACGCCAGTTTAAAGAACAGGTATTAAAATAAATGTAAATGTTGGATGTAAAAGTACATTTTACTTCGTACATCATACATCAATACAATCAATATGGACGAACAGAACACAGAAAGCAGATTTGAATTTCTAAAGGGCGATAAAGTACTTTGGATGGTCATCCTTGTGATCTCCATTTTCTCTATTTTCCCTGTATACTCTGCAAGTTCAAATCTCGAATACATCGTCAATAACGGGACCACAACAGGTCACGTTATCAAACATATGTTCTTTGTAGTCTTAGGATTAGGAATTATGAGACTGGCAGGAACCGTAAAATACGAATACATCGGAAAGCTCAGCAGTATTCTGCTCGGCCTGATGGTTGTTTTACTGGTTGTTACCATGTTTACAGGACAGACCATTGATGGGGCCAGTGCTTCAAGATGGCTGAAAATTCCGGGAACCCCTATTTCCTTCCAGCCTTCATCGTTTGCCTTTTTAATGTTAATCATCTATCTGTGCAGATATTTAACCAAAAAGATAACAAGAGAAAGACTTCCGATAGAGAATATCATGTATATTTTCGGGCCTATTCTTCTTGTTTTCGTATTGGTCGCCAAAGATAACGGATCTACAGCATTAATGATCTTAATGGTTTCCGTGATCGTTCTGATCATAGGACAGCTTCACTGGAAATACATTGCAGGATTTATTTCTGCCTCATTCATAGCCATTGTATTATTTTTATTAATAGCCCTTAATACGAATATGATCGGCGGAAACCGTGTTCACACATGGATGAGCCGTGTAGAAACATTTACTTCAAGCAAAGCAAAATCAGCCGATGTAGATGATGAAAGTATAAAAGCGAAAAACTACCAGGTAATGCAGGCTAAAGCAGCCATTGTACACGGTGGGATTACCGGAATGGGACCTGGAAAAAGTGCATTGAAACAGATGCTTCCACAGTCTGCCTCCGACTTTATCTTCGCCGTCATTGTAGAAGAATATGGCGTGATAGGCGCTGCTTTTCTGATCTGTTTATACCTGATTATGATGATACGGATTGTAATGATCGCCAGTAAAATGCCTGCATTTTTTGGATCCTTACTTGTGCTCAGTCTCGGGGTAATGATCTTTATTCAGCTTTCGGTAAACATAGCTGTTGCCGTGAACCTGATCCCGGTAACAGGGCAGCCGCTGCCTTTGATAAGTTATGGAGGAACCTCAATGCTGGTAACCTATTTACAATTAGGTATTATTTTAAATATAAGCTCAAGAATACAGATTTATGATGAAGAAGGAATGGGCAAAAAACAAAGTGTAGCAGAAATAAACGATATCGCTTAACATGAACAAAAAATTGAAAATACTATTATCAGGCGGAGGAACAGGAGGACATATCTTCCCTGCCATCGCCATTGCTGATGAAATCAAAAAAAGATTTCCTGATGCAGAATTTTTGTTCATTGGTGCCAACGGAAAAATGGAAATGGAAAAAGTTCCGCAGGCAGGCTATACAATAGAAGGAATTGATATCGCCGGAATCGACAGAGGAAACCTTTTGTCCAATTTGGGGCTGCCTTTCAAGATTCTGAAGAGTTTATCAAAATCTAAAAGGGTTATCAAAAACTTCGCACCGGATTTTGCAGTAGGAACAGGAGGATTTGCCAGCGGGCCGGCTCTTTATGAGGCAAGCAAAATGGGAATTCCTATTTTCATACAGGAACAGAATGCTCATGCGGGAGTAACCAATAAAATTTTAAGCAAGAAAGCAAAAGCTGTTTTTACAGCCTATCCAAAAGTAGAAGGTTTTCCGGCAGAAAAAATAAAATTCCTGGGAAATCCGATTCGTGAAAACATTATTTCAGGAATGCAGGACACTGCTCAGGCAAAAGAGAAAATGGGCTTGAATAAAGATAAACTTACGATATTATCTGTAGGGGGTTCTTTAGGTTCCAGAACATTGAACAATGCCTGGAAATCTCATTTAAAAGAAATAGTAGACAAAGACTATCAGCTGATCTGGCAGACAGGAAAGCTTGATTATAAAGATATTTTAGACGAAACAAAAGATATAGAGACGAGAAATATTCAGATCCTTGAATTTATTAAAGACATGGAACTGGCATATTCTGCAGCGGATATCATTGTTTCGAGAGCCGGAGCCATTGCCATTTCAGAGCTGGCTGTAGCACAAAAACCGGTCCTTTTGGTTCCCTTCCCTTTTGCAGCGGAAGACCACCAAACCAAAAATGCCATGAACCTGGTTGAAAAAAATGCAGCCAAGATGGTAAAAGACTCTGAAATGCAGGAAAAATTCTGGAATACATTATCAGAGATCTGCGAAAATGAAAGCGTAAGAAAAGAAATGTCCGACAATCTGAAATATTTTGCCAAGCCTAATGCCGCAAAAGAGATTGTAGACGAGATTTTTAAAGTGATACAATAATTAGGAAAGGCTTCACAACAAGCTCAACCTGATATGAATAAAATAAAACAGTTAGTATTAGATCTGTCACCCTGAGCTTGTCGAAGGGCCAGTAAGCAAACACAAATGAATGAAAATATATTATGTATACATTGTGAAATGTTCTGACAATTCTTATTATACAGGCTTTACCAACGATCTGGAAAGAAGAATTAATGAACACAATGGCGGATTAAATCCTGAAAGTTACACGTATACAAGAAAACCCGTAGAACTTGTTTTCTACCATGAATTTAATGATGTTACTCAAGCTATAAGCTTTGAAAAACAAATTAAAGGTTGGAGTAGAAAAAAGAAGGAAGCGATAATAAATGATAACTGGGATTTATTACCTAAGCTATCAAGAAATAGGATGAAAGATTAGAGGCTTCGACAAGCTCAGCCTGACACCGTTAAAATTTAATTATTTAACGAGTCATTGATGTTAGTTGATTAAAGCCTTATAATATAAAATAGTAGTAATAAAACTCTGAACAGATTCAAGAGTCATTAAAGATTAAAGTATAAATGAATAATTTACAAACATATCAGACTTTTTACTTCGTTGGAATCGGAGGTATCGGAATGAGTGCATTGGCGCGCTATTTCAATGCATCCGGGAAAAAAGTATTGGGTTACGACAAAACCAATACAAAATTGACTCAGAATCTGATGAACGAAGGGATTGATATTGTTTTTGAAGATCATATTGATGAAAGGATCACTTCCCTTCAGAAAGAAGATACATTGGTCATCTATACTCCGGCCATCAAAACACTTGGAATTTTGGATTATTTCAACCAAAATCAGTTTGAAGTGTTGAAAAGAGCCAAGGTTTTAGGATTAATTACAGAAAATACAGACTGTATCGCCATTGCAGGAACCCATGGAAAGACCACAACGTCTACCCTTGTGGCTCATTTATGCAAAGAAGCAGATCTTCCCTTCTCATGCTTTTTGGGAGGTATTTCTGAAAACTTTAAATCCAACTTCCTGTACAACGGATCTACCTATTCTGTAGTGGAAGCTGATGAATATGACAGAAGTTTCCTGAGCCTATCCCCGGATTGGGCTGTAGTAACTTCTACGGATGCTGACCACCTGGACATTTATGGAGATAAGAGCCATATTGAAGAAGGATTCAGACAGTTTGCCGCTTTGGTCCCTCAAGACAAGCAGCTCTTTGTAAGAAAAGGAGTAGAAATTGGCAGAGGACATCAAACCTACGCGGTAAATGAGCCTGCAGATTATTATTCAGACAATCTGCGTATGGATCATGATAAAATCTATTTTGATTTCCATACGCCAACGGAAACGATAAAGGATTTTGTCTGGGAAATTCCGGGAATCCATAATGTGGAAAATGCTACTGTAGCCCTGGCTATTCTGCATAATTTAGGCGCAGATTTTGATACGCTGAAAAAAGCAATTGCCAACTTTAAAGGAATTAAAAGAAGATATACCAAACATATCTATCCAAACGGTAAAATTTATATTGATGACTATGCCCACCATCCTACAGAAACCAATGCTGTAATAGGCTCCATCAGAACATTTTACCCTGATAAAAAATTACTGGTAGTCTTCCAGCCTCACCTTTTCAGCAGAACAAGAGATTTCGCAGACGGGTTTGCAGAGAGTTTAAGCAAAGCAGATGAACTTATTCTGCTTGATATTTACCCTGCAAGAGAGCTTCAGGAGAACTTTGAAGGAGTGACCTCAAGCTGGCTGCTGGACAAAGTAACATTAGATAAAAAAGAGGTATCGACATTATCCGATGCTTTTGAAAAAATAAAAGAAAAAGATTTTGATATCCTCCTTACAGTAGGCGCAGGAAATATAGACACCCTGTATGACCCTATTTGTGAATGGATCGAGAAAATTTGAGTATAAACGAAATGCTCGCGAAGAAAAAATATGAAAAATAAATACAGAATATTAAAAATTGCTGTCACTGTAATCATCCTTGGATTGTTACTGAGTTTCTCGTTGAAGAGATTCAGCCACCAACAGATTACGGACAATAAGATTTCTGTAAAAATGAGTGAGAAAACTCCGGTGTATTTCGTTGATGAAAAGGATATCAGGGAGATTGTAAAAAAAGAAAATCCATCAGGAAACGTTGGAGATCTTAATATCCCTTCTTTAGAAAAAAAGATTAATTCTCTTCCAGCTGTTGACAGTGCCAATGTCTACCTGAATCTGAATGGGAAGCTGAATCTGGATATCAAGCAGAGAGTCCCGGTTTTCAGACTTAACAAAGACGGGAAAGACTTTTATGTGGATGAAAAAGGAATTGAATTCCCTATTTCAAGGACGTATTCGCACCCTTGCATGCTGGTAACCGGAAATGTACAGCCGGATGAATATGAAAAACTGGCAGAACTGGTTGAAAAGATAGACAAGGATGATTTTAGCAAGAAATACTTCATTGGGATTTCAAAATATAAAGACAGCTATAATCTTCTGACAAGTGAAGGAAATTACAGAGTAGAGATCGGAGATCTTGATAATATTGATTTTAAAGTAAAAGGATTTAAAACGTTCGTGGAAAAATACCTCGTATATCAGGATCCACAGAAGTACAGCATGGTTTCTGTAAAATATCAGAACCAGATTGTCACTACTTTAAACCCTTATTTTAAGGAAAACGACAGTATTTTGAAGGCTGGAAAAATGGAACTGGCAAAAGTACCTTCTTCTACAACTTCTGGCAAGAAGACAGAGATCAAGCCAAAAGCCGCTGAAACAAAAAAAACAACCTCTGCACCGGCAAAACCGAAAGAGAATACAAAAACAAAAACACATACAAAAGAGACGAAAAAAACAGAGAAAAAATCAACCGCTAAGGCCCTGTCCAAACCAAAGCCAAAGGCAAAAGTAAAAATAGAATAAGTTATTCAGCACATTTAATACACAAATAGGAGATCCTCCTTAAAGGAAAAAAGTAGAAAAAATCAAATCGATATAAAAATGGAAAATCAAGAGTATTCAGTAGGTCTGGACATCGGGACAACAAAGATAGTCGCGATTGTCGGAAGAAGGAATGCACACGGGAAAATAGAAGTTCTCGGTGTAGGAAAAGCTAAAAGTCTTGGTGTTCATAAAGGTATTGTGAATAATATTTCACAAACCATTAATTCAATCAAGGCTGCAGTATCCGAAGCACAATCCAGTGCTGGAGTTCCTATCCGCAAAGTTACGGTAGGTATTGCAGGAAAACACATTCGTTCTCTGCAGCACTCCGATTATATTATGCGTGAACATCCTGATAAATTTATTACAGACGATGACATCGAAGCATTAAAAGATCAGGTAAAAAAGCTGGTCATGCTTCCTGGAGAAGAAATTATCCATGTACTTCCTCAAGAATATAAAGTGGATTCCGAGGGTGAAATTCAGGAACCCGTTGGGATGCACGGAAAACGTTTAGAAGCAAACTTCCATGTCGTAGTAGGCCAAATGGGCAGCATCAGAAACATTGCAAGATGCGTTCGTGAAGCAGGACTAGAAATGGAAGCCCTTACGTTGGAACCATTAGCCTCCTCAGAAGCTGTTCTTACAAAAGAAGAAAAAGAAGCCGGTGTAGCCATTGTAGACATTGGTGGTGGTACAACAGATATTGCCATATTTAAAGATAATATCATCCGTCACACCTGTGTTATTCCCTACGGAGGCGGAATTATTACCGAAGATATCAAAGAAGGCTGTTCCATTATAGAGAAACATGCAGAACAACTGAAAGTAAAGTTTGGTTCGGCTGTTCCCGAATTAGAAAAAGACAGTACTTTTGTAACCATTCCGGGGCTTCATGGAAGACCGGATAAAGAAATTTCTTTAAAAACTCTGGCACAGATTATCAATGCGAGAGTAGAAGAAGTTTTGGAAATGGTAAATACAGAGCTTAAAGCGTACGGAGCTTTTGAACAAAAGAAAAAACTGATTGCCGGAATTGTTCTTACTGGTGGGGGTTCAAACTTGAAGCATCTTCGTCAGCTGGCCAATTATACCACAGGTTTTGACAGCAGAATCGGTTTTGCGAATGAATATATCGCCAACGATAAAAATCAATATCTGAAAGGTCCTGAATTTGCTACGTCTATCGGGTTACTGATGGAGAGTTTAAAAATCAGAGACAAAAGACAGAATATTGATGAAGAGGTAGAAATTGTCACTGAACAATCAAAACCGGAAGTCGCTGTGGCACAGACAGAAACTGTTCAACCGGTTCAGCAGGCAACACCCGCTCAGGAGCAACAATCTTTTGAGAGAGAGAAGCAAGAAAACAGAAAAGCGAAATTGACCTTCGGGCAGTCGCTTATGGAAAAAGTAAAAAAATTCTTTGAAGAAGTAGAATAAATATAAATGATAAAGATTTTGATGAATTATACGTAAAATAAATTAATATTTATTAACTTAAAACGAATATCATTCACCAATTATCATCTATCAGTTATCAATTATTAAAAGTATAGTTATGGAAAATATAGGTACACAAGGATTTTCATTTGATTTGCCAAAAGGAAATTCATCCATCATAAAAGTAATCGGTGTAGGGGGCGGTGGAAACAACGCTCTGAAGCACATGTACGAAAAAGGAATTCACGGAGTAGATTTCGTGATCTGTAATACGGATGCTCAAACTTTAGATAATAACCCCGTTGCTAATAAAGTTCAGTTAGGAACAACAATCACAGAAGGTCTTGGTGCTGGTGCTGACCCGGAAGTGGGAGAAAAATCAGCGATCGAAAGTATTGAAGATATCAAAGCTGCTATGGGCCAAAACACCAAAATGGTGTTCATCACTGCCGGAATGGGTGGTGGTACCGGTACCGGAGCAGCCCCTGTCATCGCCAAAGTAGCAAAAGACATGGGGATCTTAACAGTGGGTATTGTCACTGTTCCTTTCAGTTTTGAAGGAAAAAGAAGACTAGACCAGGCTGAAAATGGTCTTGAAAAATTAAAAAATAATGTTGACTCATTAATTGTTATCAACAATGATAAATTAAGACAACAGTTTGGAAACCTTGGATTCAAACAGGGATTCTCCAAAGCTGATGAAGTCTTAGCAAACGCTGCCAAAGGAATGGCAGAGGTGATTACGGGTTATTTTGATGTAAACATTGACTTTAGAGATGCTAAATCTGTACTTCAGAACTCCGGAACGGCGCTTATGTCTACCGGAACAGCTTCAGGAGAGAATAAAGCTGAAGAAGCAGTAAGAAAAGCCCTTGACTCCCCATTATTGAATGACAATAAGATTACAGGAGCTAAGAATGTTCTATTGTTGATCAGAAGTGGTGCAGAAGAAGTAACCATGGATGAGATCGGTATCATTATGGATCATATTCAGAAAGAAGCAGGAAATACCGCAGATATCATCTTCGGGGTGGGTGCTGATGAAGAATTAGGAGATGCTGTAAGCGTTCTTGTTATTGCAACAGGATTCTCTAATGATAACAAGAAATTTGCGGGCCCTACTGAAAAAATCAGAATCAGTCTTAACGATAGTTTTGAAGCTCCAAAAAACTCTCCTTTCAAAACAAGAGAGGAAAGAGAATCTGCTCCAGAGACCGCATATGACACCAACAGAAGCAATCATTTCAGATTAGATGATGAAGACCACAATACTCCACAGTTTAAGGTGACATCTATTGAAAAAAAAATGATTATTGAGGAGGAAGAAATTAAAACTGATGTAAGATTCTTTGATAAAGAGGAAAACACAGTAAATACCCCTGAACAACACTGGAGAAACGAAGAAGAAGGCGATCAGGAATACAGCCTGTTGTCTATTGATGAAGAAAATGAAGACCCGAACGATCTGGAGATCCAGTCTTTCTCATTTGATTTTGAAAATAAAAAAGATGAGCCGCAATCAGGAAGCACATTCAACAACTCTTTTTCAGAGGAAAAATCTGTTGAATTCAGCTTCTTTGTCAACGAGCCTGTCAGAAATGAGCCCAATACAGATTTTGGACAGCCAAAAGCAGAATTTAATACCCCTTCAAATGCTGCAGTAGCTGAGCCTACTCAGAAGATTGAAACATTCTACCAGAAACAGGAAGAACCAAAGGCAGAAACAAGATCAACTTTTGAAAATAAAACAGAAATTCAAGCTCCTCAAACTGAAGAATCGGAATTCACGTTTGTGAATAAAACGATGGATCAGGACAGAGTGGTTGAAAGAAGAAATAAATTAAAAGAATTCAATTCTCGCTACCAGAATTTTGACAGCAAAAGTGAATTTGAATCTATTCCTGCTTTCAAAAGAAAAAATATTTCGATCGACGGAACCAATGCTTCAGACCAGAATATCAACACATATCTATCTGACAACAATGGATCTATGCAGATCAGAGAAAACAGATTTTTAAATAAAGACGTAGACTAAAATTAATTTGAAAATGGAATAATTTGAGAATTTGAAAATTAACCAACTGTTAGAAAGTATGAATTCGGTGTATTAGCTAATTATTTTAATTAATAATATAAAGCTCAATCATTTACCATTGCTTTTATTATTTTCAAATTATTTCATTCTCAAATTCTCAAATTATAATTTATGAGTTTAGAAAATATCATCAGTGAGGCTATAAAAACAGCCATGAGAGAAAAAGACAGAGTCGCTCTGGATTCTCTTCGTGCTGTAAAAGCACAAATTCTTCTTTTAAAAACAGAAGCTAGAGGTGCTGAAGTTTCTGCTGAACAGGAGATCGCTATTCTGCAAAGAATGATCAAACAGCGTAAAGATTCTTTCGAACAGTTTTCAGCTCAGGGCAGACAGGATCTGGCGGAAGTAGAAGACGCTCAAATGAAAGTCATTGAGAAATTTTTACCTAAACAGCTTTCTGCTGAAGAATTAGAAACAGAAATAAAAAACATTATTTCTGAAACCGGAGCTGAATCTCTTAAGGATTTAGGGAAGGTAATGGGAGCTGCCTCAAAAGCATTAGCTGGAAGATCAGACGGAAAAAGTATTTCCGAGATGGTTAAGAAGCTCCTTTCATAATGTGACCGTGTTCCGGGAGTTGGATTGATTTCAAATCTCACACAACACGTATCTCATTCCATAACTAAGGATATACAACCTTTGCATATCGATTTGATTAAACAAGCCCGAAACTTTTCAGTTTCGGGCTTCGTTTTCTTGGATATTAAAGTTTGTTAATCAGTTTTGATTCTAAACTAAAAAAAAGAATTAAGATACTACCATATTTCAGAAAGTATTTAAGTGATTGATTGCTCGAGGGAAAGCCTTAAATGTTTTTTTCATGGTCGTTTGTTTTTCAGAATCATTTCAAATTTAATACTAATATTTTATTATTCCTAATTTTAATTCATCATTTTTTAAATATTATTACAATATTAATATCTGGTTAATTTTATATGACTAAACGATTGATAGTTTTTATATATTGAACAAACGCAAAGAATTTCTTAACTTTGTAGCGATAAAAAACAAAATATATGTATCCAACAGATTTAGTAATGCCAATGAAGGCAGAGCTTACAGATAAAGGTTTCCAGGATTTAACAACTCCGGTTCAGGTAGAAGATGCACTGAAGCAGTCTGGAACTACACTATTGGTAATCAACTCCGTATGTGGATGTGCTGCAGGAGCTGCAAGACCAGGGGTAGTATACTCTTTGACGGGAGATAAAAAACCGGATCACTTAACAACTGTATTTGCAGGATTCGATACAGAAGCTGTGGTAGAAGCAAGAAAACACCTTGCTCCATTCCCACCAAGCTCTCCGTGCGTAGCGCTTTTCAAAGATGGTGAATTGGTTCACATGTTGGAAAGACACCACATCGAAGGAAACCCTGCAGGAGCTATTGCAGCCAACCTTCAGGCAGCATACGACGAGTATTGTTAAGAAACAACAATCTAAATATCAAACCGTTACATATTTTGTAACGGTTTTTTTATTTAATTTCTGAAAAAATTTCCTAAAAATTCAAATATCATTATATTTGTTGGAATGGCAACCAAAGCACTTTTCAATACTGTAGTCAATTGGTTTATCCGTCAAAGGATAGATCAGATACAAAATTTCATGGACCATCCCATTGAAACACAGAAAGGTATACTCTTTTCTCAGCTGTTTCATGCAGAAGATACGGAGTATGGTAAATTATACGGATTCAATTCTATATCAAGTTATCAGGATTTTAAAAACAAAGTTCCTATTGTTACGTACGAAGAAATGGAGCCTTATATTGAAAAAGCAAGACAGGGACAAAAAGATGTAAGCTGGCCCGGTTATATCAAACATTTTGCAAAATCCTCTGGAACAACAAATGCGAAAAGTAAATTCATTCCTATTTCAACGGAAAGTCTTGAATACTGCCATATGAAAGCCGGAAAAGATATGGTTTCCATTTACGCCAATAATCATCCTGAAAATCAGCTTTTTAATTATAAAAACTTACGTTTAGGCGGAAGTTCTGAATTGTATGCAGACTTTAATACCAAATTTGGCGATTTATCTGCTATTTTGATCGATAATCTCCCGTTTTGGGTAGAAATAACGACAACTCCCAGCAAGAAGGTTTCTTTGATGGGAGAATGGGAAAGCAAGCTGAAAGCGATTACCTCTGAAGTAAAAAATGAAGATGTGGGAAGTATCCTTGGGGTACCCAGCTGGATGATGGTTCTTCTTCAAAGAGTATTAAAGGAGACGAATGTAGAAAATGTTTCTGAGCTGTGGCCCAATTTGGAGGTGTTTTTTCACGGTGGAATCAGCTTTAAGCCCTACAGGGAGCAATTCCGACAGATCATCGGAAAAAACATCAATTACTACGAAATTTATAATGCTTCTGAAGGGTTCTTCGGTATACAGGATAGATCTGACAGTGATGAAATGCTTCTGATGCTGGACTATGGAATATTTTACGAATTTATTCCCATGGATCAGTTTCATTTTTCGAATCCAAAAGTCGTAAGTCTGGAAGATGTGGAAGTTGGAAAAAACTATGCTATGGTTATCACAACCAACGGCGGTCTATGGAGATATCTCATAGGCGATACGGTAGTCTTTACTTCGACAAACCCTTTCAGAATAAAAATAACAGGAAGAACCAAACACTATATCAATGCTTTTGGGGAGGAACTGATGATCACTAATGTAGAATCTGCCCTGGCAAGAGCTTGTGAAGCCACAGGAGCACAAATCACTGATTTTACAGGAGCCCCGGTGTTTATGAAAGAAAATGAAGGGGGTGCTCATGAATGGATCTTTGAATTCAGCCAGCATCCGGATAATCTGGATAGCTTCGTTGATGCTTTTGATAAGCATTTAAAGACCATCAACTCTGACTATGAAGCGAAAAGGTACAATAATATAACTCTTAAAAGACCTATTGTACACATCGCTAAAAATAACCTTTTCTATCATTGGCTGGAGGCCAAAGGAAAACTGGGAGGGCAAAATAAAGTGCCAAGGTTGAGCAATGACCGGGAATATATTGAGCCCTTGCTGGAAATGAATAAATAAGAGAAAGAATTTTCCTTTCAAATTAATGAATAAAAAAAGCCGCAATCTCATTGAGTTGCGGCTTCTTATTTTACTTGCTTAAGTCTTCTTTTACTTTTTTAGCAGCTTCCTCTACTTTTGAAGCTCCTTTTTTGGCGGCATCTTTTGCATCTTTTCCTACTTCCTGCGCACCGCTTTTAATATCTTTCCCAACTTTGTTCGCTTCAGTTTTGATATCTTGTCCTGCCTTGTGAAGATCCTGTTTTGTCTTGTCTGCAGTGGCATCAATTTTATCTTTAGCTTTTTGGGCAGCATTATCTATCTTATTTCCAGCTTCATCTACTTTAGCCTTAACGTCCTCTTTTGTTTTGTTGACTTTGGCACTATCAACAACATCAGGCGTTTCCGTAACTGTAGTTGTGGTCGTAGTAACTGAGCCGTCAGAACTTTCTACTTGTTCTGTTTTTGTAGTTGATTTTGTGCATGCTACAGTGAATATTGAGATCACTACAGCTGCCAGGATTTGCTTTTTCATATTATATATTTTTAATGATATTGATTTATTCTGGTTTGGTATTTTGTGCAGATGGTGTTTCTGAAGCTTTATTCTTCTTTTCTGCGTCTGTTTTTTTCTTTTCTTCTTCCTGTTTTGCTTTGTTCTCTTTTTCAAGCTCTGCTTTAAGCTTACTTTCTTCTGCCTGAAGCTTTTTAGCCTGTTTTACAGAGTCCAGATATTGGGGCGAGGACATTCTTATCTTACGGGCAATATCTACTGAAACAGCTCCTGTAGAAAAGGAATCAACAGCAACAGTGTCATAATGCATCTTAACATCCTGTTCAGCAGCGAAACCCGGAGATTCTTTCTTAGAGCAGGCGGTGAAGAGAATTGTAAAAATAAAAATCGCAGACAGTAAATTTTTCATGGAACTAATTTAGCAGAAATTCTGCAATTACAGGATAGTGATCCGATAATTTCACAGACTGGTCTACTTTATAACTTAGTGGAATAATTGATTTCGAAGTAAAGATATAATCGATCCTTAAAGGGACTTTATAATCATGAAAACTGCTTGCACTTCCCTTTCCTGCCACCAAAAAAGCATCCTGAAGATCTTTTCCGAGGTTATAATATTCATAAGAATTGGGAACAGAGTTGAAATCACCGGCTAGAATAACCGGATAGGGTGATAGATCTACCATTTTTCTGATTCTTTTCACCTGATCTTCATGCGCCTGAAATGTAGGTGTCATATGAGATAACAAGGTAGAAACATTCCCAAAACCTAGTGCATCGAGCTTTGTAAACATTGATTTATGAAGTCTGAAGGGTTCCAGATAGACATTTATAATTCTGATAATTTTTCCATTGATATCTATATCAGCATAAAACGAATTTCCTCGTGCTTTTTCATCAATCAGCTCTGCCTGTCTTACAATTTTATGCTTTGTTTTAAGAATAACTGAAGGATATTTTATAAGATCTCTCCTCAATGCGCGATTGGTGTCTTTTTCCTGTACAAGAATAATGTCGGCATCCTGTGCTTTGATATAATCTTTTACTTTATCCCAGCCATATTCTCCATACTTTACATTGAAAGTCAACACTTTGATATCCCGAATTGTTTTTAAATTTTCTGTTTTGGGAGAAAAGTTGACCCAACGTCTGATCGGGTTAACAAAAACAAGAGTCCCTAAAGCAAAGGCAATAGCAATTTTTTGTCTTTTAAAGACCCATACCAGCGTAAGAATAAGGTATGTTGCCATGATGTAAGGGAAACCAAGAGAGAGAAGATTAAGAGTCCCCAAAAGATTAGGAGGAATCCACGCATTCCCTAATGTGCATAAGAGTAAAACAGCAACAACGATATGTATAAATAGTAATATCTGATTCGACTTCATAAAAACGGTCTTGGTACGGATGTTTTTAAGCAAAAACCCTACCAAGCAGTGAAACTTTAACTATTTTTATGATTACTTACCCTCTGTTGAAAACTTTACAATCACCGGATAATGATCTGAAATTCTGACAGAACGATCTACTTCATAGGACAATGCACGTAATGATTTTGAAGAAAAAACATAGTCGATCCTGATGGGGAATTTATAGTCATGAAAACTGGTCGCACTTCCCTTTCCTGCTGTTAAAAATGCATCTTCAAGTCCTTCAGAAAGATGGTAATATTCATAAGAATTAGGAACAGAATTGAAGTCTCCGGTTAGAATAACAGGATAAGGTGAACTTTCAATGGATTGCTGGATCAGACCTACCTGATCCTGATGTTTCTTAAAGGTTGGAATAAGTCTTTTAATAACGTCTTTTACCTTTTGTTCATTGGCATCGGTATTTCCGTTAAGCTTCACCATCTCTTTTTCGAAACGGAACGGATTAAGATAAACATTAATAAACCGATATACTTTACCATTAATTTCAATATCGACCTGTAAGCCGGGAACCCTTAGATTTTCGTCCTGGGGGTCGATAACTTTCTGGCTGATAATTTTATTTTTCGTCAAAACAGTTAATCCGATAGATGGATTTGCTTTTTGATAGCCTTCAAATTGATATTCTCTCCCAGCATCTTCCTGCAATAGAATAACATCTGCGTTCTGAGATTTCAGATAAGGTGCAATCCCTTCATTTCCTCTACCTCCTGCTCTGGTATTGAAGGAAACCACTTTTATCTCAGCGTCCCCTTTTTTAGGAGAGGAATAATTGACCCATCGTTTTACAGGATTGATAAATGCCAACCCCATAAACATGAATACAAAAGCTCTCTTTTTCCAGCTGAATACCCAGAATATTGTTAGAATGACATATAAGATAATAAGCACCGGGAAACCTAAAGAAAGCAGATTAAACCAAGGGAAAACCTTCGGTGGAACATAGGCATTCAATAAAGTGCCCAGCAGTAAAAATAGAATTCCAAGATGTAAAATCAATAGGATGAGTCGGAAAACCTTCACAATGTTATTTTAATTGAATCTATACAAATGTTTTTTCCAACTCAGTGCCAACAGCCATCCTACCAAAGCTCCTCCTACGTGAGCTAAGTGAGCAATGCCGCCTCCATTACCGGAAAGACCAAGGTATACAGAAACAACAACAATAATTGGAAGGAGATATTTTACTTTAATCGGAACAGGAATAAACATGATTCCAATTTTAGAATCGGGATATAGGGTTGCAAATGCGGCTACTACTCCGAAAATAGCTCCGGAAGCTCCTACCATTGGTGTTGCGACAATTCCTTTTAAACTTCCCAGTAATTCTTTCTGCTTAAGAATAGCATCCGCATTTCCTGCAAATTCAACACTTGCTCCCGACATATAGGCATTTACATTAAAGCCTAACTGCTGTAGCTCGCCCGATATCTGCTGAACTTCTACAAAGTTCCATAGGTTAAAAAGGAAAAACGCCCCTAGACCGCTTGCAAAGTATAAAATCAAATACTTTCTGTCTCCTAATGACTGCTCTAGAATAGGCCCAAAGCTGAAAAGCGTCATCATATTAAACAAGATATGCATAATACTTCCATGCATAAACATATGAGTAATCACCTGCCATGAATGAAAAAAAGGAGAAAATGGATAAAAGGCTGCGAGATACTCGACAATCTTATCTCCAAGTAAAGAAGTTATAATGAAAACTATAACATTGATTATTATAATGTTCCTTGTAATCGGCGGTATATTGTTAAACATATTTTTTAAAATTTGTTTTTAAAATCATTAAACGGAACTTCATAGAAGCATCTCTTGCCGTCTGGTAAAAATTCTGGGAAGCCTAATGCTGTAAAGTCTTTAATAAGCTGTTCCGCATCTTTTTTATAAATAAAGTCAAATCTTGACTTCGACTGCATTTTATTCCATTGGTTATGGTAATACTGCATAAATTCATCTTCTGTCTTGTATTCTAGAATTTCAAAAAGGTTCTCCAGAAACTTCATTGCCTGTGTTTCTTTCAATCCTTCAGGAAGTGAATCTATTCTCAGCACACTTTCATGTGCAATTTTCATGTCAAACCCTAATTCCGGAAGATATTTTTTGATCGAATTGTATTTTGTCTTTTCGATCTCATTCATATGATACTCCAGAGAAAAAAGAAGAGCATGACTGTTTGTACCTGATTTTCTGGTAGATTTGTTACCATCAGAAACCAATAACCGGTGCATTCTCCCCAAATCCAGCATGAGTGTAACATCCCCTTTATTGAAAAGCCAGTATCCGTTGGGAAGTCTCATAAGATCTTCGTCAAAATCTTCATCCTCAAATAAGTTGATCTTTGAAGGCTCTGCCGTAATATTCTGATGGTACATTTCTGTAAGGTTCTGAATTTCCTCAGGATGCACTACAATTTTTTCTTCCAGAAACGGATTATAATCTTTGTCTACAATAATCTCGGGCATTTTTACAAAACCACCTCCACCACCATTTCCTTTACTTGGAATCGGCTTATTCATCATTTGATCTAATTCCGGGTCTCTGTCAAAATCAAGGCTTGGAGAAACATTGTAAATTCCTAAAGATCTTTTAATGGTTGATCGAAGCAAAGCAAAAATAAGATGCTCATCTTCAAATTTCACCTCTGTTTTCTGCGGGTGGATGTTCACATCTATTTTCTCCGGATCAAGATCCAGGAAAAGGAAAAATGACGGCACATATCCCGGTTGAAGAAGTCCTTCAAAAGCTTCCTGTACTGCTTTATTGAAGTAAGGACTTCTGAAATATCTTCCATTCACAAAAAGAAACTGCTCGCCTCTTGCTTTCTTAGCACCTTCAGGCTTTGCCACAAAACCATGAAGCTTACACCAGATAATATCTTCTTTGATCGGAATCAAAAGCGGCTGAAGCTTTCTTCCGAAAACATCAACAATACGCTGCATCTGACTTCCTTTTCTCAGTCTGAAAACAGCTTCATCATCATGAAAAAGAGAAAACTCCAGATTCTCATGAGCCAATGCAACACGTTGAAATTCATCAATTACGTGTCTGAATTCAATATTATTATTTTTCAAAAACTTCCTTCTTGCAGGAACGTTATAAAAAAGATTTTTTACTAAAAAGTTTGATCCGTCTGCTGTCTGAATAGGGTCCTGAAACTGAAAAACTCCACCTTCGATATAAATATTAGTCCCAATGGAAGTGTCTTTCTGCTTGGATCTAAGTTCCACCTGGGAAACCGCTGCAATAGAAGCCAAAGCTTCACCACGGAAGCCTTTTGTTGAAATCTTAAAGATATCCTCTGTCGCTTTGATTTTGGAAGTGGCATGTCTTTCAAACGCCATTCTCGCATCTGTTTCGGACATTCCTTTTCCGTCATCTACCACCTGAATAAGGTTTTTTCCGGCATCCCTGATGATCAATTCAATTTTCGTTGCATCTGCATCTATAGCATTTTCCAAAAGCTCCTTCACAATGGATGCAGGGCGCTGCACCACCTCTCCCGCTGCAATTTGGTTGGCTACATGATCCGGTAAAAGCTGAATAATATCTGACATAAAAACGTAAATCAACTTACAAAAATAGTCAATGAAAACGGGAATTAAAACACTAAAATCGTGATTTAATATTTAATTATCAACATTTTTGCCCATTTATCCCCAACCATTTTTTTTAATGTTTGTAATGAAGGGCTTTAGCAAGTTTATTTATTTGATCCGGAAATTTTCATTTTTACACCCATAAAAATTAGCAAAAAACAACCAGACTATTGATATATGAGATAATTTTTCAAAAAAATACCCTTATTCTATAATAAAATAAGGGCATTTACAGCTAGTTTATACAAAAAATTAATAGTGTGTTTTATATTTTAATCCTCAAAGACAAGCTTTCTTTTTTCTTCTCTTTTAGGAATTCCATGGATTTTATCATAAAGGTAAGCCAAGAGGTTAGCCTTTTTATAAATCCTGTTGTATCTGTACTTCGTATTGAAGTGACGCACATGAATTTTATAAGCATCATACCCAATGACAATCAACAGACATAAACTGATCACGTAGAATACCCTGAACTCCAGATAATAATAAGTCAATCCAGAGAAGACGGCTCCCGTGACGTAAGCAAGCATAATACTCATCAGCAGTTTTGCTCTACCAATCAACTCTCCGTTTCTTCTGTATTTTTTCTGTGTAAACATAGATACCAGGATTCCTAAGTCGGTGGTTGTTCCGGTAAGGTGGGTGGTCTTCACAGAGAAATTGGAGATACTTGCCGTCAATCCATTTTGCAATCCTGTAGCAAAAAGCATCAGGGCTACCAAATATTCTGTCTCTTCTAGTGTTTTCTGATAATAGAACTGCCCATACACCCCTACAAAAAGCAGGCATATAATTTCCAGCACAATAGGCATAGAATGGGCAAAGTATTTACTTTTCTTATTAAAATTGATCACAATAAAGTTGGATAGAAAACTTCCGAAGAAGAATAAAAATATCCATCCGCCTACGACTCCTACCTGAGTCCAGTTTCCTTTACTGATTTCTGCCGCCAAAATAGCGTAGTGTCCCGTTACGTTCGATGTAAAAGAGAGAAATATCAATAGGGAAGCAATATTTATAGTACCCGCCGTAAAGGCAGTCAGCGTCCCCAACCTGATATTGTCTCCCAGTGTCCTGCTGTTACTATAATTTCTTAACATTTTTTATCTTTTTAAATAGTGTTTAATTTTTTAGACCTCTACAAAGATCTCTGCCAGTCTTCCTCTTTCCGGAAGTCTTTCTCTTACTTCAACCGTAATTTCACGAGACTGAAGCTCTTTGCATTTTTTGATATAAGGAATCAGATCGAATTTCCCTTTCCCTTTGCTTTTGATAGAGGGAGAATAATATGCCTCTTCAATATTTTCTGCTTTTACATACTGGTTGAATGTTCTTTGGAAGCTTCCTGTAAAAACATCACAGATAACTTTATTCACCAGATGAGGGTATTTATTACTGATTATTCCATAGGCATCACAAAATTCTTCAGGTCTGATTTTATTGAAAACCGATGTTTTGGTTGTGAATAAAAGGTCTCTGATAGAATCTCCCGAATCGTATCCGGAAGTCAGAAGGATATTATATTGATTCTGATCTTCTGATGCATCTTTCTCCTTAAGTACTTTTTTCAATATATTCAATGACTCAAGAGAGTAATCTGTCGCAATTAAAATTGTTTTAGCCATGTTCTTTATTATTTTGTATTGTGTTATCTTTTTTGATGATACAAAACTAGAACGACCAAATTAGAAGATCTTTGGAACGGAATTAAAATGTGATTAAAGAGATTAAAATGAGATTAGAAAATTGTTAAGGAGGTGTTAACATGGCAAAAAAGCAAAATCGCAAAATGGCGAATTGCTTATAGAAATTGTTTGCTATCAGATTGTTTTTCAGGCTAAATAAAAGAAACAGGGCTGTAATAAACTGAGAATTCCTGAAAAGGAAGACCCTTATTTGCCCATTCGCTTATTCCCCTTTCTGCATCATACTATAGAAATTCGGGAAACGCATTTGTACCGTTGTCCCTTGATTTTCGTGTGAACTTACGATCAGTTCGCCGTGGTGCATTCTTACAATGTTTCTTGCCAATGGAAGCCCGATTCCGTAGCCTTCATAGTTATTCGTATTGGAAGCTCTGAAGAATGGGTCGTAGATTTTATTCATTTCTACTTCAGGAATTCCGATACCGTTATCTTTTATAATGATGTAGACATCCGTATTGGTGGCTCCTAAAGAAACTTTTACCTGTTGGAAGTTAGAATATTTACAGCCATTACTGATGATATTGGCAACGGCAAGATGAAGAAGCTGTTCATTTCCCTGTACCTTTAGTTTCTTCGGATTATCGGGAAGCATACTGATATCCAGATAAATATTATTTCTGGAATCAATTCTTCTCAAGGTTTCAATAACATCCCAAAGCAGCTGGTCGATTCTTACTTTATCCATTTTCTGGATCTTTCCATCGAAACCGGTTTGGGCAATCATTAATAAAGCTTTGATCTTTTTATCCAGCTTTTCGGCTTCATCCAGAATGATTCCTAGGGTTTCTTTATATTCGTCAGCTGTTCTGCTGATAGAAAGCGCAACATCTGCCTCTCCCATAATTGATGTAAGAGGAGTTCTCAATTCGTGAGATACATTTCCGATCAGATGATTCTGGGTTTCAAAAGAGGTTTCAATACGGTTGAGCATATCATTGAAGGTATCCACCAATTCATTAAGCTCTTTATTATCCGCCTGAGCTTCTAGCCTTAAGTGAAGATTTTCAGAACTGATTTCCTTTACTTTTCCTGTAATTTTTAAGATCGGTCTGAATAAAGTTTTAGACAGATAAAAAGAAAAGATCATACTGAAGAACAGAGAAAGCACAATACAGGTAAGCAGGGTTCTTTTTAAAAAGCCAAGATAATAAACAACGTAATGGTTTTTGGCCGAGGCAATCGCAATATAATCTTTATCATCATACTTGAAACTCTGGCCTATATAATAGAATTCCTCATCATTATAATTGGATTCACCTTGTTTGATAATATTTTTAAAGAAATAATCCGGAATATGAACTTCCTGAGAAATTTTCTTGAAATTGGAATCTGTAGGCACCGCGAAAACGTAGTCTTTTTCCATCGGAAGTTCCTCATCATTCAGGCTGCTGAGAACATAGTTTTCCGGAAGATCGAGGTGGTCTTTGCTTTTTTCAATCTGAACAATGGTTGCCGTCCTGATCTTTAGAAGCTCATAAAACCTCTGATGTGAAAAATTAACGATTGAAAAGTACACCAAACCACTGAACAGCAAAATGATGGCTGTAAAAACCAACATCAAAAGCACCATCGTTTTGGTCTGATTTGTAATCACTTTATTAAACATCCATTATGTTTTTTTCAATACATACCCCATTCCTATTACAGTATGAATCAGTTTATTATCATCCTGATGATCCAGTTTTTTTCTTAAATAATTGACGTAAACATCTACTACATTGGTTCCCAGCTCATAGTTTACTCCCCATACCGCATCCAGAATTTCCGCTCTTGAAATTACTTTTTCAGGATTATTCAGGAAATACAGCAGAAGTTTGTATTCTGTTGATGTCAGAGAAATATCTTCTCCTGCACGGCTCACCTTCTTGGTATAATCATTTACCATCAGGTCTGAAAACTGAAACACATGTTCATTATCCGGCTCCGGTTCAGCGATTTCCTGAGGTCCGTTGTTGTTGCTTCTTCTCAGCAAAGACTTCACACGCGCTACCAGTTCAATGAATTTAAAAGGCTTTACCAAATAATCATCTCCTCCACTTTCCAGTCCGAGAACGATATTTTCAGATGTTCCTAAGGCGGTAAGGAATAAAATAGGAACGCTTTGATTGGTTTTTCTTATTTCTTTACATACATCCAGACCATTCATTTCCGGAAGCATAATGTCCAAAATTACCAAATCGAAATCATTGCCCTGCACCAATTGCACTCCTGTACGACCGTCAAAAGCCACAGAAATTTCATATCCATTTTCCTGAAGTCCTTTTTTGATAAAAGAGACTACACTGGTTTCGTCTTCGATAAGAATAATTTTTTTCATAGATGAAATAAGGAGTTTTACAAAAATAGGGAAATTTTCTTGGGATGGGCAAAAAGGGAAATGAGCGATTCAATTCTTTTCAAAAGAAAACCTGCCTTGTTGTTCTTTCACATCATTGGCCTCCTCCAGCCTTTCATCCTCTATAATAATTTTCAATGAATTGATTCCCGCCCTTGTCCAAACTCTATAGAATAATATTACCTTTGCTTTTAATAGAATGACGAAAAAATAATTCAGGTTAAATTGCACAGCGTATGAACGACTTTTTAATAGGTATCGGTAAGAGATTAAAGGATATTAGAAAAAAGAATAATTTAACCATCAACGAACTGGCTTTCAAAGCGAATGTGAGTAACGGTCTTGTTTCCAGGATTGAAAATGGAAGAACGATTCCTTCGCTTCCTGTTTTACTGGATCTGATTCAGTCTCTTGAGATTGATGCCAGTTATTTTTTCGAAGGAGTGGAGAAAAAGTCCAATGCCAAGTTCATTTATGTTCCAAAAGAAAGCCAGCAAACCATAGAAAAAGAAGTAGAGGCTGAAGGATTCAAGTATATGCATATCTTCAGCAAAAGCCTTCATTCTTTGGGTTTTGAAGCAGTATTATTGACTCTTGAACCTAATTCTAAAAGAGAAAAGGTAATTACGGATGCCTGGGAATTCAAATATATCCTGAAGGGAGAAGTAAAGTATCTGATTGATAATGAGGAAATCATCTTAAAAGAAGGAGATTCTTTATATTTCAACGGAAAGTTTCCCCACGTTCCGGTAAGCATCAGCGATGAAAGCTGTGTGATGCTTGTTCTTTATTTTTATACTGCTTAAATACTTTTTTTAACGCAAAGTTTTTATCCAGCAAACCTACGACCTTTAAGAGAGCAAAGAATGGAATCAATTTCATTGATTCTTTCTAAGCGTATACCTAATCATTACACTTCATCAGCGACAACGTCGCTGTCTTTGCTTTCTTAAAATATATCAGCTGACCTATTAAACTTTGCATCTAAAAAATAATCACTTTTATTCTTCACTCGTCAAATTTTGATTTCAAGTCTCTTACAAAAGTTTACAAATATGCAACTTTTGTTTTTCCATTTTCTTCCAAGATGAACGAAATATTAAGTAAAACAGGGCAGTTTTCGGAAGATTTCTATTCCTTTTATTTTCAGTAAATATTTGTGAAAAGTATTGAAATAGTGAATTTAAACTTTGTTTCATCCTGTTTTCAAAGGCTGGCATTAATGGGTTTAAAAGTAAAATAGGCGTAACAAATAGCACTTATTTGTTAAATAATACTTAACACAAAATATTTATATATATTAAAATTATTGGCGTGATTTGCATAAAAAATTTAATATATGTAAAAATGAAAACAAATTTAGAGAAATTACTTACCCTTGTTTTTGTCTGTTTCATAGTCTTTATTTCAGCGCAGAAACAATTAATTATAGGAACGGTTCTTGACGACAGCCAGCCTCTCCCCGGGGCCACAGTCAAAATAAAAGGCTTATCTAAGAATATAGCAACTGATATTGAAGGAAAATTTACCATCAATGATATCAAAGAAGGTCAATATATTTTACAAATCAGCTATATCGGTTATGAATCTACAGACATCAATATTGATCTGAAATCAGAGCAAACGGTAGATTTGGGAATCATCAAACTTTCTCAGCCGCGAAAAAGCATTGATGAAGTGGTTGTTACCGGAACGTTGAAAAATACGGAAGCAAGAGCTTTAAACCTTCAGAAAAACGCGATCAATATCACCAATGTAATTGCTTCTGATGGGATTGGGAAACTACCGGATAGAAATGCTGCAGAGACGGTACAGCGTGTACAGGGAGTTTCTATCGAAAGAGACCAGGGAGAGGGAAGATTTGTTTCTCTGAGAGGACTTCCGCCATTCTGGGCCTCTACCACCATCAACGGAAACAGGCTTCCTACTGCTGAGGAAGAAACAACATCCAGAGCAACAGCATTCGACTTCTTTCCTACAGAACTGATCTCTTATGTACATGTAAATAAGTCTTTTACTCCTGACATGGAGGCTGACGGCATAGGAGGAGGTGTGAATTTTATCACCAAAACGCCGCCTATGAAAACAGAGTTCAAAGCAACGGTAGGAAGCGGATACAATGCTAAGTCTGACAAAGGCGTTTACAACCTTGGATTTTTATATGGAGGAAGAACAAAGGATAAAAAATTCGGGTACTTATTCAATTTTGCCCATTTCATAAGGAATTGGTCTACGGATAATTTTGAAGCGAGAAGAAGTGGCGATGAAGGCGTTTTCAGACTGGAGCTTCGTGATTATAACGGAGTCCGAAAAACAACAGGGATCAATACTGCTTTTGAATACGTATTGTCTCCAAAAACAACCTTCTATTTAAAAGGAATGTATGGTACGCTTTCGGATGACGAAACACACTATAAACACAGAATCCGATTTGACAAGTTCAGCAGTGCCAACAATACCGCAAGAGTGGAACTTCAGAATATCCACAACTTATTGATTACAGAACTTACTTCTGTGTCTTTGGGAGGTATTCATAATTTAAATAAAGGAAAGATCGACTGGGATCTATCTTATTATGATAACAAATTCAAATATGGAAATATTCCTGACAAACAGAACAATTCTTACTATGTTATTAAATATACTCAATCCGGTGTGGGCATCAATCCTGATTATATTTCAAATCATGGAAATGGTCCAAGAGCCTACTGGAAAGTTGATGGCGGGAAGTTAGACTATAAAAATCCGGATGCTCTTTTCGGTTTCTATAGCGATCCGAACTTTAAAATGGATGCTTCTCAGATGAGATTTACAGATCTTGAATTCTATAAGGTTTTTGTAGAGGAAAAAGATAAGATTGTAGCAGCATTCAACCATGAGATCAATGCTTCTGATAAGCTTACTTTAAAATATGGTTTTAAATATAGAGATAAAGAGCGTAATGCCAGATTCTCCGATATTTTCTACAACTGGAGTAGCGGAACAGCGCCCCTTCTGTCTGATTATTCGCAATACATCACGACACAAGCCAACGGACCGCAATATTTAAGTGAAATGAATACCCACATCGGTAATACTTTTGGCCCTGTACTTTCTACCAACGGAATGAACCAGTTTTGGTATCAGAATCAGGGAAATTTAAAGATCAATACCGCAGATTCCGAAGCATTGGAATACAATAAAGCATTAGGAAGAAACTTTGATGTGCTTGAAAAACATGCAGACGCCTATGGAATGGCAACGTATAAACTAAATGATAAAATCACCATTCTAGGAGGAATCAGATTATCAAACACCAATACTAAAGTGAAAGGATACACCGTGAATGATGATGTGCTGACTCCTGTAGAAAATTCCAAAAATTACCTGGCAGTACTTCCGATGATTCATTTGAAATATACGCTGAATGATAAAACCAACCTTCGTTTTGCTGCGACAAGAACTTTCTCAAGACCCAACTTTGGAGATCTGACTCCAGGTGGTACTTATAGTGAAGCGGATAATGAGTTTAAAGGTGGAAATCCCAATCTTAATCCTACCTATTCTTTGAATTTTGACCTGATGGGAGAATATTACTTTTCCAATGTAGGAATTCTGAGTGGCGGTGTTTTCTATAAATCGATTACAGATCCTATTTTCCAGGATTCTTTTATCGGAAATTATAATGGAATGAATGGAGTACAGTTTACGGCTCCCAACAACGGAAAAGCAGCTTGGCTTGGAGGTATTGAGCTGGGAATTAATAAAAGATTCGACTTCCTTCCAGGGTTTTTACAGTATTTCGGAGTTCAATTGAATGCCACATTCATGACTTCTGAAATGGAGAAACCAAGCGGAAGAAAGGTAGCTCTGCCGTATCAGGCAAAGGAATTGTATAATGCACAGCTTTTCTTTGAGAAAAAAGGATTCAATGCAAGACTTGCTTACAACTACAAAGGAAAATACGCTGTAGAATATGCTGAAGACGATATCAATGACTCTTATTATGGTAAATACAGCAATCTGGATTTCGGAGGTTCTTACCAGTTTACGAAATACCTGACTCTGTATGCAGATGTGAACAATATTCTGAACAAGCCTCTGATCTATCATTTCGGTAAAAATGAAGACCGTCCTGAGCAGGTAGAATATTATGGCGTAAGATTCAATCTTGGAATAAAACTGAATTTCTAAACCATGGCCAGAACCATCAATAAAAAAACATTAGTAACACTGAAGGCAGCTTTTGCCGCTTTCGGTGTTTACTTCTGCATGTACGGTTTCCGAAAACCTTTTACTGTAGCTTCATTTGAGGGACTTGCCTACTTCGGGGTTGATTATAAGATTCTGATTATTATTGCCCAGGCTGTAGGGTATTTCATCTCGAAATTCATCGGAATCAAGTTTATTTCCGAACTGAAACCTCAGAAAAGAATCACCTATCTGTTCACCTTCATTGCTATTGCTGAACTTGCCTTATTCGGATTTGCAGTTGTTCCTGCTCCTTATAATATTCTATTTATGTTTATCAACGGTATTCCGTTGGGAATGATCTGGGGAATCGTTTTCTCCTATATTGAAGGACGCAAAACGACAGAAATTATAGGGTTATTTTTATGTTCAAGCTTTGTGGTTTCTTCAGGTTTTACAAAATCTGTGGGAAAATTTCTGATGGATACTTTCAACATTTCAGAATTCTGGATGCCCTTTTCTGCCGGACTTATTTTTATCATCCCTTTACTGCTTTTCGGATTGCTTTTAAATAAAATTCCGAAGCCTACAGAAGAGGATATTTTGCTTAAAAACAAGCGACAGCCGTTGAATGGAAGAGAAAGAAGAGCACTCATCCAGCAGTTTTTTATTCCTATTGTGTGTATTATATTTCTGTATATCTGTTTAACGGTTTTAAGAGACTTCAGGGATAATTTCAACCGTGAAATCTGGGATGGCCTTCATTTTAGTTTTGACAGCTCTATTTTCACCTTAACGGAAATCCCTATTGCAGTAATGGTGCTATTAATCTTAAGCTTTATGGTAAAAGTAAAGAACAACAAAAAGGCGTTTGCCTACTATCATTATATTCTTTTTGCCGGAATTATTACGGTAGGACTTTCTACCTATCTGTTTCAGCAGGGCTCATTATCTCCTTTTTTATGGATGACCATTTCTGGCTTCGGAATGTACATCTGCTATATTCCTTTCAACGGAATTTATTTTGACCGAATGATTGCAGCATTTGAAATCAAAGGAAATGTAGGTTTTCTGATCTACATTGTAGACTCATTCGGGTACCTTGGGAGTGTCTTGATTCTGCTGTACAAAAACTTCGGATCAGCTCAGACTTCATGGCTAAATTTCTATATCAACTTAAATTATATTATTACAATCGCTGTTTTAATTCTCTCGGTGATTGCTTTTCTGGCTTTCCGAAATAAATCAAAGCCGAAATCAAACTCAAATTCTAATCAATTCATCAATTTCGATACGTCTAAAATTTTATAAATAATAATACAATGACAACAAAATTTGATTTACTCGTTGTAGGAGGTGGAATTTTAGGAACATTCCACGCTTATCATGCGCTGAAGAAAAATCTTAAGGTCGCTTTACTGGAAAAAAATTCTGTTCCTCAGGGTGCCACGGTAAGGAATTTCGGACAGGTAGTACCCTCCGGAATGGATCTGAAATGGCAGAATTTCGGAAGAGAAAGTCTGGCCATATATAATGAACTTCATGATCAGGCAGATCTTACCATCAGGCAAAACGGATCTGTATATATCGCTTCCAATGATGAAGAGCTTCAGCTGATTGAAGAACTTTATGAAATCAACAGAAACAATGATTACGAATCTGTTCTATTATCAAAAAACGACTGCATCAAGAAGTTTGACGGACTTCGTTCCGATTACTGCAAAGGAGGTCTGTTTTTCCCACAGGAACTTTCAGTAGATTCTGCAGAAATGATTGTAAAGCTTCATAAGCTGCTTCAGGAAAAAATGGGCTTGCAGATTTTCTACAATACAACGGTACTGGAAACCCATGAAGATGATCAGAAATGTACGGCGGTAACTGCTGACGGAGCGGAATTCAATGCTTCTAAAATCATTATCTGCGGAGGACACGAATTTAAAACTTTATATCCTAAAGTATTCAATGACAGCGATCTGGAAGTAAGCAAACTTCAGATGCTTCAGACCAAACCGCAAGGAATTTATTCGCTTCAGGGAAATATTCTTACAGGGCTTTCTATCAGAAGATATGAATCTTTCGCTGAATGTGCTTCTTTTCAGAAAATCAAGGCTTTAGAAGATCCAAACTCATTTGAGAAGAAATATGGTGTTCATATTTTGTTCAAGCAGGCTCTTGACGGTTCTGTCATCATAGGCGATTCTCATGAGTATGCTGATGCTAAAAATGCTGACGATCTTGGATATGATCTCAATATGGAGATTGATGAGTTTATGATTCACGAGGCTAAAAAAATTATTGATCTTCCCACGTATGAAATCCAGAGAAGATGGTTCGGAATCTATTCCCAGTGCAAAACAAAAGATATTTTTGAGCACAGCCCATCTGCCAACATTCATATTGTAACGGGTATCGGTGGAAAAGGAATGACGGGAAGCGGAGGCTTCTCCAAATTTAATATTGAAAAAATTTACGCATAAAATTTAAATGAAAAATATAGAATTACTGGTTCTGGATATGGCCGGAACAACAATTGATGAGGACAATGTAGTATACAAAACGCTTACGAATGCCGTGAACGATTACGGCTATGTGGTAAGCCTGGAAAAGGTATTATCCAGCTGCGCCGGAATGGAAAAACTGGAAGCCATTACAAGTCTTTTAAAGGAAATCAATGGCAATCCAGAGGATGCCCCTGCTATTTTTGAAAATTTTTCTGACCAGCTAAAGGAATCCTATAAAAACCTTGAGGTAAAACCTATTAACGGAACCGAGGATTTTCTTCTAAGCATGAAGTCTCAAAACAAAAAAATCGTTTTGAATACAGGATATACTTCTGAAATCGCTCATCAGCTTTTGAATAAGCTCAACTGGAAAGAAAGTATCCATTTTGATGCTTTGATTACTGCAGATGATGTCTCAGAAAGCCGTCCCAGCCCTGAAATGATTCTTCTTGCGATGAAGAAATTCAATATTACTGAAGCCAATAAGGTTTTAAAGGCAGGAGATTCTGTGATTGATATTGAAGAAGGTAAAAATGCGGGCTGCGGACTAACGGTTGCTGTACTTTCAGGGGCTCAAAGCAGAGAAGAACTGCAAAAAGCGTCGCCTGATTATATTCTGAATACCATTTCGGAGGCTGAAGGTATTCTTTAGCATCCTCTTTTTCAACCTATTTTTTTAATACTTCTTGGCACAAATGTTTTCATGGATACTTCTATTGAAAATGTTTGTGTTTTTTTTAACCACCCCGTCAAAAATTCTTTGAATTTTTGCCACCCCTCCAAAGAAGGGGAATATAGTACGTTCGATTGAATATTTATTAAAACCAGAAACTTCAGGCAAGCTTTTGTGGACTTTCTATTCACAAAGTCTTTAGCTTACAATAAGTAATGTCATTTTCTTTTGTGGCTTTTGTGGTTAGCATTCAAGCTTTTTTCGTAAGCTTTTTAATTATCAATAAATTAATTTTCAGTTCACACATGTTTACAAATAGTAAACTAATTTTACAATTATTAAAAATAAATTACTATTTGTAAACTTTTACGATTTAAAAACCTTTTTTTCCCATGAAAACAAAACTATTCTCAATGGCTGTTGTAATGAGCTGTTTCCTTGGAGCTCAGACCAAAAAAGTTCTTTTTATCGGTATTGACGGATGCCGTGCAGATGTAATGATGTCTACCCCCGCTCCTAACATCCAAAACCTCATCAGTCAGTCGATCTATTCTATTGACGGGCTTTGTGCTTCCACTACCTGGAGTGGAAACGGATGGAGCACGATGCTTACAGGTGTATGGCATACCAAACACAATGTTCAGGACAATAATTTTACCAATCCGAACTATGTCAATTATCCTGACTTTTTAACAAGAGCTGAAACCTTCAATCCCAGTCTGAAAACGATTTCCCTTGCTCACTGGGCCCCGATCAATGATAAGATTGTACAGAATGCTGATGTAAAAACCAATCTGGCAACAGATCTTGCCGTGAAAAATGCAGCCGTAACCGCTTTGCAGAATGACAATCCTGATATTCTATTCGTAGATTTTGATGATGTAGACCATGCAGGACATTCTTATGGTTTCGCTTCCAGCATTCCACAATATGTATCTTCTATTCAGACGACAGATACTTATATAGGAGAAATTGTGGCCGCTATGAAAAACAGGCCTTCCTATAATAATGAAGACTGGCTGGTAGTACTGACCACAGATCACGGAGCTATTGAAAGCTCTCACGGAGGAGGAAATCTTTCAGAAAGAAATATTTTTACGGTGTATTCCAATCCCGGATTTACACCACAACAGATCAGCAAAACTGTTCTGGAATCTAACAAAACGTTTAATCAGTTGAATTTCCCGGCGGGAACTTATGCAAAACCTGCTAACCAGACTCCTTTTAATTTTGGATCGAATCAGGATTTTACGATTGAATTTTGGGTAAAACCTAATACAGCCTACTCCAGTGATCCGGCGATGATTGGGAATAAAAACTGGGCAAACGGAAAAAATAAAGGGATTATTTTCTCAGGATATTCCGGGCAGACTTTCAAGATGAATATTGGTGACGGTACCAATAGAATTGATCTTGTGGGCGGAAAAGTGGAAACCAATAAGTGGAAACATATTGCTGCCAGCTTTGACAGAGATGGTCTTGTAACCCTTTATGAAGATGGTGTTCCTGTGACTTTTGCTAAAATGAATACCATTGGAAATATTGATTCCGGGCTTCCTTTCACACTAAATCAGGATGGAACCAATACCTACGGGATCAATCTTGCCGCTTCTTATAAAGATGTAAGAGTCTGGAAATCTGCTCTTCCCAATGATGTTATCGTGAACTGGGCTAACCAGGATATTACACCTTCGCATCCTTATTATTCTCAGTTATTGGGCAATTGGAGATGCAATGAGACCTCAGGAAATACGTTGACAGATTCAAGTCCAAATGGCAATAACATGACGGTGACAGGTTCTCCAACGTATAATGCCAATACTGTCAACAATTTTAAAGTTTACGATTATACCTCAACAACAAGAGAAACCGACCACTTCCCTACGGTATTGAACTGGCTTTGTATTCCGGTACAGTCTTCATGGGGAATTGATGGAATCAACAGAATTCCTGCTTGTATCAACGAGGTTCTGACAACAAAAGAAACGAAGGCAACAACTAATGATTTTAAGGTATACCCCAATCCTATTTCAACATTCATCGGAATTCAGTACAAGTCTGATGATAAGGAAATTAAAGCAGAAATTATCGATAGCAAAGGGGCTCTTGTTTCTACAACCCGTTTACAGTCTTCGAGAGGTTTTTATGATGAAAAAATCAATATTGGAAATATTCCGGCAGGGGTATATTTCATTAAAATCAACGGAAGCAAAAAGTCACTGACCAAGACTTTTATCAAGAGATAAAAACAGTAAAGCAATTAGATTTAATTTTAATATTAGAACAAGGATATTCTTATCCGAGTTCTAATATTTTTTTTGCTTATTTGCTGAAAATCAACTCCATTCGAACATCTGCACGATCATACTCAGCTTTGCCGATAGGAGTATGAATAAAGCCTAATTTTTCATATAGTTTAATAGCCGGAACCAAAATAGAATTGGTCACTAAAAAGACTTTTTCTGCATTAAGCTCTTTCGCTTTTTCAACCAATGCATTTCCCAGCAGGTAGCCCAACTTTTTACCTTGAGCTTTAGGACTCACAGCCATCTTGGACAACTCAAAAGTAAGAGGATTATCCTCCGTTTTTACCAGGGCACAGGTTCCTACTGCTTCTCCATTCAGCAAAGCAAAAGCAATATGTCCACCTTTATTTAAAATTTCCTCTTCCGGATGATCCAGCAGTTTATAATCTCCTGGTTCCATCACAAAGAACGTTTTGATCCATTCTTCATTCAAAACTTTGAAAACTTCTTTATACTCAGGTTGATAACTTATTATTGTTACTTCATTATTCATATCATTCATCTCTTTAAATGGTATTAAATTCTATTTTTAATCATTTTTCCCAGTTTTTCCAGGTCACTTTCTACGCGGTCTGTCCATTCCAGGGCGTAATTCAACCGCATACAGTTCTGATACTGGTTATATTGTGAAAACATTCTTCCAGGGGCAAAGTTTACCTTCTGACTGACAGCTTTATCATAAAGATCTTCTGTACAGATTCTCTTATCCAGCTCCAGCCAAAGCATAAAACCTCCTTTGGGTTCTGAAATTTTGGTATTATCCGGAAAATATTGGGTCACCGACTTCTGAATCTGCAGATAATTAGCATACAGCTTTTTCCTGAACGTCATCAAGTGATGATCATAGCGACCATGCGCAAGAAAATCCGCAATCACATCTGAAAACAAGGAAGGTCCGCTTACCGTCTGAACCAGTTTCTGACGGATAATTTTCTCTTTAAACTTTCCGGGGGCCACCCATCCTACTCTAAAGCCCGGAGCTAATGTTTTGGAAACGGAGCCTACCCACATTACAATTCCTGCTTCATCATAAAATTTACAAGGTTTCGGTCTTCCTGCCCCGAAATAAATATTTCCGTACACATCATCTTCAACCAAAGGAACGTTGTGCTCAGTAAGCATTTTTACCAGCTCTTTTTTGTTCTCATCAGGCATCTGAAATCCCAGCGGATTATTATAGTTCACCACAAAACAACATGCAGAGAGCTTCGGAAGTACCTTTTTCAAGGCGTCCAAATCTACTCCTGTGATGGGATGTGTAGGAATTTCCACAGCTTTCAATCCTAATAACTGAATCGCCTGAAGAATTCCAAAATACACGGGACTTTCTACCGCTACTGAGTCTCCGGGCTGCGTGACAGCCATTAAACAGTTATAAACAGCATTCATTGCACCGGAAGTAATGACCAGATCATCTTCTGTGATTCTCCCTTCCATGACCATTGACCATTTGGCAATTTCCCGACGCAGCACTTCGCTTCCCTGTACAGGTTCGTAATTGGTTCCGCTGTCACTCTTCCTTTTCATCACGTCAATCATACATTTCTTCATCTTGGCAACCGGAAGAAGGCTTTTTCCGGGAATACCTAATGCAAACTGCGTAACATCTGTACCTCCAATGCTTCCAAATACTTTATCAATTAAATCCTGTGGTGTATTCTTACTTTCCGAAACCTTCATCTGGGTAACGGACGGTAGCGCAAGCTTTCGCTGGGAAGTCTGGCTTACATAATATCCATACTTGGGGCGTGATTCTACCAGGGAACGGCTTTCCAGTTCCATATAAGCCTGCTTTATGGTGTTCAAACTTACGTTATACAATTTCTGGGCACTTCTGAGCGAAGGCAGTCTGTCTCCAAACTGCAGTGTTTCGCTTTTGATCTGCTCTGTAACAGAATTGGCTATTTTAAGGTATAGAACATCTTTCGGCATGAATACGGTTTTAAGTAAATGTACAATTTTATACGGGTTCTATTCAAGATTCAGCCAGCTGATCATTCGATTGATACTGCTTTTCAATTGTTCCGGATCTCTGAAATTGGGAGTATTATTCTTTTTACAATATCTTTCAGCACTGGAAAAAAAGTTCTCCATTTCTGCTTCTGACATTCTGTGTTTATTATAAATTTTAAAAGAGATTTCCCCTTTTTCACTCATAATAAGACTGGCAAAAGCAATTACTTTATTTCCATTTTTAGCCAAAAGAAAAGGAAGTCCGAAATTCCGATCCGCTTTCTTCAAATTCTGTGTCTCCAGAAAAATATTTTTCAGCATCCACATATCTGATATATAAGCTTCAGCATATTGGAATTGTATCTGACGTTGAACGATGGTTTCCATATTTTCTTCTTTAGCTAAACAAAATTATGGAGTATTTAATCTTGGATACAGATACAGAACTATACAATATTATGGGTACAGAATTTTTTATGTAATCATTTTTACTCTCGCAGATGGAGCAGATTTTTCTCATGAAGAGCTGGTGACTGTAAGATTGACAAAAGCATAGGAATACAAAACAGGCTGCTTCTATCTGAAACAGCCTGTTTGCAACTATTTAAAGTTTCATGGTTATTGTTCTGCTTTTTTCAGGACTTCTTTGATCCCTTCTAATCCGTCACCAAACTGAGCCAGCAGCGCTACAATCTGTGACATCCTGTCGTTTTCTCCTAAGCCTTTTAAAGTTTTGTTTTTTACAAAAGTCTTCTTGATTTCCTCCCAACGTCCTCTCTCTTCTTCTGAAATAGCACCTATCAGCTCTTTCAATTTCAGCATATTAGATTCTGCTCCTGTCGTCAGGGTCTGAGATTCGTTCTGATAATGATTCAATACAATCTGAACGACTTCATTCGTTTTCAGGATCGGCTGGATCTGTGCAATAAGCTTATTCATATTACGATAAGATCCCTGCAGTTTGAATGGTGGTTCATTCCTGTAATCATCTGACATGGCAGCAGATGCAATATATTCTTTATTGACCTTTAAAACCATATTTCTTACCATGATGGTATTGTGTAATACTGCTCTAAAATCAGCGATTTCATTTGAACTAAAGTTTCCTTTCAGGTTATCCGCAGGATTATCGGTCATCACACAGTCATACAATTCATAAAGATTCTCCATTCCCGGATGGGTCAATCGGGTCAGATATTCATTAGACATCAGGGCATTTTCAATAAGGCTCAGATCAAAAAGAGTTGTTTTTGATCCCGATATTTCTCCCAGGTTGTACGTATCTGAACGGTTGGCAAGCATATCCGGGATTTTAAATTTCTCTCCATTCTCGGTATATGGGTTTCCTGCCATTACCAGACAGAATCGCTTGGATCGAAGGTCATATGTTTTACTTTCCCCATTATAGATCCCTTCAATTTTTCTCTGTCCATCAGCAAGGGAGATGAATTTCTGTAAAAACTCAGGGTTACAGTGCTGGATATCATCCAGATATAACATGACGTTATCCCCCATTTCCAGCGCAAGGTTCAGCTTTTCAAGCTCCTGTCTTGCTCCTGCATTTTTGGCTTCTGCAGGATCTGTGGATACAATATCATACCCTAAAGACGGTCCATTTATTTTCATAAATACCAATCCCATACGCTCCGCCATATATTCCATCAGGGTTGTTTTTCCATAACCTGGTGGAGATACGAGAAGAAGCATTCCCATTCTGTCTGTTCTTTTGTCTGAACCTGCTGTTCCTAATTGTTTGGCCAGATTGGCTCCAATCAAAGGAAAATAAACATCATTGATCAGTTTATTTCTCACGAATGAGCTTAATACCTGAGTCTTAAAAGTATCTAGTTTGAGTGCTTTTTTCTTGTCGCTTACCCATTTGTATTTTAATTCCTGTAATTGTTTATACTTTGGAACCGTGACTGTATTAAAATGGTTCAGGCGGGATACGAATTCAAAATAGTTAAGATGATATTCTGTGTCCTTTTCAAGAGATCTTAGTTCTTTTATGGCTACTTCAAAAGAGATACTTTTGATATTTTTGGGATCAAACCTTTGGGTAATGATAAATCCTGCGGTCTCCTTTATGATATTTTGATCCGCTTCGGAATCAAAGGCCTGTAATGCGCTTTCAGCAATATAATAACAAGCTGAAGGATACTGATACATAGCCTGTAACTGCGCAATAAACTCAAGATCTCTGCCCTTTTCTTTCAGCTCTTTCAAGAATAATTCATATAAAGCACCTGCTTTTTCTGAGATCAGGAAGTTGTCTTTGTCTTCCTGTTTCAGGTATAGGGCAGCGCTGATATAATCTGTATCTGCAAAAACGCCATGAGATGATGCAAAAGCATTCATTTCCTGTGACAATTCCCTGCTTAAATACTCAAACCCCTGTTTTACAGTAAATGATTGGGCAATAATGGCTGCCGCTTCAAACTGTTTAGCATAATATTCTTTTCTTTCATTTTCCAGAAAAAACCAGAAAAGCTGTGCTAATGCCCTCTCCTGTGCCGTGAACCTCATCAGTCCCAGCTCATTGTGCATCTGCTGAAGTTTCATTACAATGCTTTGGGCATCTTTATCATGAATTCCTTTTACTAAACCTTCTCCGAAATGTTCGGCCGTGAATTGTTGTACAGCTTGTTCGTTTTGCATCTCCGCAGCCACTTCCTTATGGGCAGAAAATACATTCCAGGCCAGATATTCAAATCTTTTTACCTTGCTGTTTTCTGAAACAAATTCCTGATTCCAGACTTCTTTGAATTCCTCTGTGGTGAAGTTCAGAGGTTCATAAAAACTGGTTCCGGTAAGGTGGTAATAATATTGAGCATTTCTCAAAACCAGGGTAAGATCCAGTTTCTGCTGGTTAACCGCAAATTTATAGTCTCCTAATGTAATGATGCTTTCACCATCTGTATAGATCTCTTTTTTATCTTTAAGCTTTCTTACGGCTTCCTGCTGAGAGGTTTTCAAAAGGGTCTGAATCTCTTCCGATTTTGCCGAATCTTCCAGTTCTGAGAGCTGTCTTGAAAGATCTCTTACCTTTTCAACCATCAGATCTGCAGCAAAATAGCCATTGATCTCATTTTCAGAGTCTAAAGATTCTGCTTTGGTCTGTACGGATTTCAGAATTCTCTGTGCGGAATCGAACAGGTTCTGAGTTCTTTTATTTCTTGATTCGGTAAGCTGTGCTCTTTTGTTCTGGAAATGTCCGTAGACTTCTTCTCTTTTGGTTTCTATCTGCTGGATAAATTCTTCAAAGTCGATAAATTTCGCCTCCATCTCTTCCAGCTGAATAGAAAGTTTGGTGAGATGTTCATCACATTTCTCAGGCGTTTGGGAAAGCTCAAGGAAATTGATCACAGACTGGTCAAATAGGGTAATCTGAGCCTGGAAATCTGAAGCCAGTTCTTTTCCTGAAATTTCTCTTTTTCTTTTGCTGAGTTCCAGCCTTTCCTGATTCAGTCTTGCAAAGATCAGCGATATGTTTTCTATGATCTGAGTAGATTGAGAAGTATCTTCTATTTTAAGATTGTTGACAATATCTACCAGTAATTCAAGCTGGCTGGAAAGGATATTGATATTTTCTTCAATTGTTTTTGCATCAATTGCTTTCTGCAGAGCCATGATATCTTCTGAGATCTTTTGCGCTTTTTCTTCATAAGGCAGCAATGCTCCTTCCTGCAAAAGAAAATCCACACAGGCATTTGAAAGTTCTGTATAACGGTCTGCAAGGGATTTATCCAGTGAATCCAGCAAAGCGGTATCCGCATATTTAAGTTCTCTTGCGCCTGCAACATCTCCTCTTAACGCTCTGATCTGCGAAAGGGCATCAATATATTCTGTCAGCTGTGAATAGTGAAGCCTTTTGGTATCGTCCAGAATTTTTTCACAAGCATGTTTTATCTTTTCTAAAGCTTCTTCCGTGTTCTTCTTCTGCTCTACTACTTTTTCGTATTCATTGATTGCGGAATGGGCAATCCCTCTGATCTCTTTCAAGGGGACATCCAACTTCTGAACTTCATCTTCATTCAGGAAATAATACGTATCCAGAATAAAGGTGGAAAGCTTCACAATATCATCATAAAGACCACTGTATGAATCTTTTTTATTGAGAAGTGTGATCAGCTCCTGGCTTTCTGCCATTACCCGGACTATATCTTTATTTCCTATTTTGTATAATAAACTGTCTGCTTTTTCAATATTGGGAGCCAGTTCTTTGGAAAATGGGGTCTGCCAGATCTGAGCCAGATGGTGTTTGGTTGTTTCAATACTTTCTCTGAGATAGATCAGCTTTCCGTCGTTGAGAAAGGTAAATCCACTGCATCTAATGGGGGTTTCTATGGTCTGTGTGATGATATTATAGGAAATCAGCTGATAATTGTTGGTTTTATCATCATAGAAAACATATAAAAAATTCTCACCGTTAGGCTCTATAACGGTTTTCAGATAGTAAAGTCTGTTCTCGTCCTGAGAAATAACTTTTAATCCTCCGGTTTGAAGGGCATATCCGTTGGAAAATAATACCCCTTGATTTTCCGGAAGCAAAAGTCCTGAATATTTCAGGGCATCTGCTCTGGAAACCTTTTTTTCTTTGTGGTTATAAATGAAATAACGTTCTGTTTCCTGGTAAGGCTTTATTTTAAACAAAACAAGATTATCCAGATCGCAGAAATGGATCTCTGCATCATCAAGATTCTGGTCTTTATGGAGTACATCTTCGGAATAAATCCCTTTTCCCGTATCTGTATTGTCTTCTACTTTGATGGTAATATCTCCGCCAATACTTTCTACAAAAACTTTATCTGCTAATGAAATATGCGGATGTTTTCCCGACCGCTGCATATCTCTTGTTGCCTTTGTCCATACAAAAACGTGCTGAGGAGGATATGCCGTTTCTGAAGCACTTCTGGAGTTGATGTAAATAAGCTTATTTTCTTTAATAAGCCATTTAAAAGCTTTGATATCTGTCGTACTTTCTGACAGTTGAAAAACCATATACAGATAGTTTTCCGTAAAGGCGAATCTGGCAAAGAATGTATTTCTGTAATATTTGTAAAGGTTTTTGAACTCGTCAATAAACACCTCATCATTGATTAAGGTATAGTCCTGAGGTTCAAAACGGTTGTTATTCATTTTATAGATTGAAAAAACATCCGAAATGTTGATTTCTGTCTGAAGCCCAAGATGTGCATTGGAACCAAATATCAACTGATCACCCAAAGAATAGATATCTTTTGCAATACACGTGTGATCTGTAGAAATTCTTTCGTTGGCAATAAGAGAAAAATCTACGCCTCCAAATATATTTTTACGGTTCTCATTGAGCTTCTGAAGCCTCTGAATCAGGTCGTTTTTCTGCTCATTCAGACGGTTTTGAATGATTTCGTAGGTTCCGGAATTAAGTTGTTCTGACATCGTTTGTATTTAGGTTGTCATGACTGCTGATGGACAGCAGATCCTTGTATAAACTTATGATACTTTGGAAATTTTACCTTATTGAAACCTTATAGGTTTTGAAAACCTATAAGGTTTAAGTCTCCCTAAAGTATTGTTGAATTAAATAGGGTTATTATTCACCGGTTTGTTTTCCACTCCCAGATGTTTAGCCATATCAAGTGCTCTTTCCAGAATTCCTTTTTCCTGTTGACTAGCAACTCCGTTCAGCTTAAAGATCAGAGAAGCAATGCTCATGTTTTTAATATCTTCTGAAGAAATCTTGTATTTATCTACCATTCCCATCACTTTTCCAATGATGTTTTCTCCATCACCCAGAAGGCTTTCTTTTACAATCTGTGCATTCTCACTGTGGCTGATAAACTTGTCCAGTCCTTTTCCTGCTGAAACCTGACGGATCACGTTATCAAAGAAGGTATTATCTCCCCCTACGATATCAATTTTTGCAGATTTGAAGGCTTCTGCCAGTACCATAGACTGAGCTTCTGCAATATCTTTCTGAATAGCAATTTGTGCCAATTCCACATCTTTTTCTTTTGCCAGCTGAAGACGGAATTCTTCGTGGTCTTTTCCGGCATCGTTCAGTTTCTTCATTGCTTCAGCCTTTTCGGTGATTCCCGCTGCTTCTGCCAATGCTTTTTCTTTGATCACTTCTGCCTGTGCAATTCCTTCTTTCTTATTGGCATCTGCTTTTTTCTCAATAACAATTGCTTCCACGATCCCTTGTCTTTCTGCAGCATCAGCTTTAGCGTGCAATACCTGAGCTTCTGATAACCCTACTGTTGCTTCTTCTTTTGCTTTGGCATCTGCGATGATTTTACGGGCTTCCGCTTCTTTTTCTGCAGCATCTCTTTTTGCCTGTGCTTCGATGACGTATTTCTGTGCATCTTTTTCTGCTGCCAGTCTGCGTGATTCTGCAGCTCTGGTTTCTTCGATCAGCTTTTTCTCTGCTTCCTGAGTGGCAATGGTAATTTCTACCTGCTTATTTCTTTCTGCGGTTTTGAAAGCTTCAAGATCTTTGATTCCCTGCTGCTCTTCAACTACCGTTTTTTCCATTGTCAAACGCTCACGGATGGCATCCTGAATGCTTTTCTTCTCCAGTTCTATTGCTTTCTCTTTTTCAATCTGAGCAAGAGAAACAACCCTCTCTCTTTCGGTCGCTTCAAGCGCTTTGTCTTTTAATACTCTTTCTGTTTCTACAAGGTCTGCGCGTTCTTTATTTTTAGCAGCAATAACGACCTGACGAAGTTTATTTTCTTCTGCAATCTGCAGTTTTTCTTCCGTTGCAATGCGTACGGTTTCATATCTCAGACGTTCTTCTTCTCCTACTTTTAAGATCTCCGCATTTTCACGGGATTTGATATTGGCTACTTCTCTCTTTTGAGATTCTTCTTTTTCTGCCAATTGTTTTTCCAGTTCCAGGATGGCTTCACGGGCTTCTACATTCTGCTTTGTAATGGTTTTTTCTTCATCACGGCGAACCTGATTAGCTTTGATATTCTGAGTTGCTGTAAGTTCTGTAATTTTCTTAATACCCTCAGAATCAAGAATATTGTCTTTATCCAGTTTATCAATAGAAGTCTGTTCAAGGTAGTCTATTGCACAGTCGTCCAGTACATATCCGTTAAGGTCTGTTCCAATGATATCAAGAATTTCCTGACGGAATTCGCTTCTGGCTTCATATAATTCGGTAAAATCAAATTTCTTTCCTACGGTTTTAAGGGCTTCTGAAAATTTTGCTTCAAAAAGCTCTCTCAATGTCTGTGCATCCGAAGCACGCTGACAGCCAATTGTTTGACCTACATTCACAATATCATCTACAGACTTGTTGACGCGGATAAAGAAAGCCACCTGAATGTCTGCTCTCATATTGTCTTTACAGATCAGTCCCGCTCTTCCTTCTCTTGATATCTCCAGTTTTTTTACTGAAATATCAATAGATTCCATACGGTGAATGATAGGGATAACAATACCGGCATTAAAGAAGACTTTTGTACCTCCATAGCCAGTTCTTAAAATAACGATTCCCTGAACGGTTTTTTTATACATCGATAAAATCCAGAAAATCAATCCGACTGTTGCTACGACAGCAACAATAATTCCAGCAATTAAAGGTAAGTTCATAGTTTTATAAGTTTATAGTTTATATATAGATGTGTTTTTTGTTTTAGATATACTGGAAAAGGATTTCCAGAATATAGTTCAGCATGATCAAAAAAATGGTTAACATGGTTATTAGTCTTTATATTTTAATATCTCATTGATCGCTGTACATAGTAGAGTCTTTTTTCCGGTTCTTCATCTACAATCATGACACGGGTGCCATGCTCCAGCCTGCTTCCATCTTTACTTCTCACCATCAGCGTCATAGGGTCGCTTCCGATAAAGACTTCCATCATTCCTATTTTATCATCCTGAATGCTTGATTTTAATCTTCCCTCTCTTCCTAAAAAGGCGTATGATAGCTCGCCTTTATGGTTGATTTCTTTAAAAAAGGGATTCAGGGGCTTTAGAATTATTTTGGTCAGCAGCATTCCTCCAATCATCAATGGAAACAGGATTAATATCCCTGCCCATGTAGGAAGTGGAATAAAATAATTCAGATAAAATGATCCCAGCCAGGTTATCAGCAATGACAGCGTAAGAAAATAGGTCACCGGAACGATATCCAGATTAAGAAATTTCAGGAAATGCATCCATGCGGAAGGATCATGATCCGCAGCGTGAAGATGCCCATGCGGAACGTCTATATCTGTATCAGCATCCAGGTCGGAATGAATTCCTACATCGATATCCAGTCCTGTAAGAATGGTAAAGAGCCAATAGACTACTGAAAGCCCAAGAAGAACCGTCAGCACCGTATTCACCGGAGAAAATGCTACATTTAAAAATTCCTGAAAGGTCATATATTAGCCTTTTTTAAGTGTTTCTTTTAATCTGTTTAAAGCTTCTTCAGCTTTTGTATCGTGATTATTTACAATGGCATCTATTTCTTCATCAATGCTTTTTCCTGATTTTGAAAGATCCGAATAGGCTTCTGCCAGAGCTTCCTGCTGTACAACGCGGTCCTTTAGTTTTTCCAGCATACTTACCGTACTTCCGGTATCCATCTGGGTCATCTTCTGATTGATATCTTTTGTGGCTTCACTTACCTGAACTCTTGCTTTCAGGGTTTTCAATTCATTTTCCCACTTGGCAATGCTCGATTTCAGATGATTGATATTTCCCTGCATTTTTTCGCATTCGTTATACAATTTTTCATGCTCTTTCTGAAGCGTATTTGCATTATCCTGTGAAGAAGTCTGCTTTTTCAGAGCTTCTTTGGCAAGACGGTCTGCTTCTGCAGTTTCCACTTCTCCTTTTTCTGCTTTCTGAACGATTACAATAGCTTTATTGTAATAATCCTTAGCTGTCTGTTCTTCTGTCCCCGCTTCATTTTTTTTGCGAATGGCAAGAGCTTTCAACTGGGCAAGGGCTTCAATGCTTTTTCCCAGCTGTTCTTTCATTTCACGGATACCCTCTTCCGTTAAATTGATGGGGTCTTCAAAGCTCTCGATCACAGAATGGATCTCTGCTTTTCCTATTGTCAACAATCTTTTAAAAATGTTCATTTTAAATATCTTTTGTGAATTACTTACTCATTTCAAGCATTTCGGTTGTAAATTCTCCTACAAGGATTCCCAGTGAATTGATAGAGGCCATTACTTCGTTCTGAGCCATATTATCGGTTGGTAGTGTATCTCTGAAAATTACCCGTCTTCCGGTTCCGTCCAGTACAAATGCGCCGTGAACGATATCTCTGTTCTTCTGAAGCAGTCTCAGGAATATTTTTTCTGATGGGTTTTTGATTTCAAAAAGAAACTGTTCCATAATCAGAATAGAGTCTGATATTATAAGGATCATGTTTTTTATCCCGTTGGATTCTTTTTCAATGATTAAGATTCTCTGAGCTTCATCCTCCAACGTGATGTTAAACTCATAATCTAGCAACCACTCTTTGACCGTACTGAATATTTGATTTCTCATGATGGCTGGTTTAGTGTTTTATTTTCGTCTACACAAATATAAAATAAAATTTCCAAAATGCAAATATTATTAGCAATTATTTATTTCAGATTCTCTATCTTTGCAAAAAAGATTAGACAAAAATGAGCTTCTTTGGAACTAATATTAAGAAAATAAGACAGGTGAAAGGACTTAGCCAAAAGGCCTTTGCAGACATGTTTGATCTAAACAGAGGAGTCATAAGCTCTTATGAGGAAGGACGTGCCGAACCCAAAATCGAAACGATATTAAAAGTAGCCCACCATTTTAACCTTAATCTTGATAAATTACTCACTGAGCCTTTACAGGTAAATCAACTGGTAAGTGTATCTGACATTGATCAGCTTATGCTTTTCCCGGAATTGGCTATTCAGAACAGCAAAGAAGTTCAGGCAAAAACGGACAACAATAATCCCAACGCACCAATATTGCAAAAAATATTAGCATCTGTTGATCTGGTCTATGAATTTACTCCTGAAAAACAATTGCTTCCTGAATATCATTATGGAGACGTTTTATTTTTAAATAAGGCAGATCTGAAAAACAATCCTTTATCTAGTCTATTGGTATATAAAGATGGCAGCCTGCAATACGCCTCTGAAACAAAACCCAAAAACACTGATAATCAGGAATATTATAAGATTGTAGGGTACGTTTCTACGGCAGATAAAAATATTTTCTCAGGTATTTTTGAAAGACTGGAAAATCTTGAAAATAAGTTCAAAAACTAAATCATCAATTCAACAGCGTTTGAATGGTAAAATAACTGAGATGGCTTCTACCATTAAATTAATCACCAATTATTGAATAATAAAATATTGTAATTGTGTCAAACCCCATATTTAATGTATGTTTTGCACACTTTTATTTTGATTTTCAGACCTAAAACTAAACTGTTGTGTAGTCGAAATTAAGACGTTTAAACCTATTTTTGTTTCAAAATAGAAGCAATGGAAACAAAATATTCTCGAAACAGGTTATACGTACAGGAAGAAGAGCAAACAGCAATAAAAAACTTCTCTATTTTACTGGCAGGAAGTGGCATAGGCAGCAATATTGCCGAATGTGCCTTGCGTTTTGGTTTTGAAAATATCACCATTGTGGATGGCGATACCATTGAGCAGTCTAATCTGAACCGGCAAAACTATACCCATCAGGATATTTCTTCCTATAAAGCAGAAACATTGTACCATCGTCTGAAAAGCATTAATCCTGATGCCAATATTCAGTACCGGAGCGAATTTATCACCCAGGATAATGTTCATGAAATTATAGGCAACCATGATATTGCGATCAACGCACTGGATTTTTCAAGCAATATCCCTGTGGTCTTCGACAGAATATGTCAGGAAAAGGACATGCATGTATTGCATCCCTATAATCTTGGCTGGGGAGGCTTGGTGGCTGTTCTGGAGCCTAATGGTCTTCCTCTAGACATTCTTTCTGATGATAATTTTAATGAACTCAAAATGGTAGAATACATTGCGGGCTATCTTCGCTTTTGGAGAACTCCCAATGAGTGGCTTGAAAATATTATTGACGATTATAAGAACGAAAAAGAAAATCTTCCTCCTCCTCAATTAGCGATCGCTTCATGGATTGTTGCCGGAATGTGTACGCATGTAATGTTCAAAATAGCCACAGGAAAACCTTATAAAACCTTTCCCCAGTTTTACATGAACGCTATCTCCGAATAAATATCAGGAATTTAAATCAGTTTATAATTGGTTGCATAAGATAATGCTTCTGTGATATTACTTACGCCCATTTTATCAAATAATTTTCGTCGGTGAAACTTCACCGTATCTCCTGTCACGTAGATCTTATCGGCAATTTCATTGATGGTAAGTCCCTGGGCATATAACCTCAGTATCTCTGCTTCTCTTTCCGAGAGCTTTACTTTCTCTTCTTTGATCCATCTGTTATCTTTCAGATCATAATTCCAGATCTCATCTGTTCCCTGCTTTACAATAGAAATATTTCCGGATGCATGATTATGGGATAGTGATACAATACACATCGCCTTCCACATTTTGCCTTCTGAAGATAAGAAAAGCGGGGTGAGCTTGTGATTGATAAGGATGGTATTTTTACTTTCATTGACTAGATGAAAATCATAGGAAATTGTATATAGCTTTCGCTCATTCACGGGCAGATTCTCATAGAATTCAAACCCTACTTCGTTGATTTTAAACAACAGATCCAGGTCTTCTTTTTTCACATGCCGGAAATAGAAAGCATACCCCATTGTTTCTACCTCTTTGGGCGTATGATCACAAAGAAATAACGGATTATCTGAGACATACTCAAAATTTTGTTTCTGATAATCGATGACATACAAACTCATATAAGTGATCCTGGCAAAGGCTTTAATCACCTCAAGGTAATCAGATGTCTGATGATTCTCTGACTCTGAGATCGCATCAATGCTGTTTTTTTTCGAAAAGAATTTACCAATCTCTTCCATAGTTAAGTTTTTAAGGTACAGTTTTTAGGTTACTACACTTTAGTGTAGACTTTAAGGAATCTACACTAAAGTGTAGCATATCCCACTATTCAGTGTAATAATTTTACTATAAAGATAAAAAAAATATGGAACATCTTAACTTTTATTCTTTAAGTAATAAAAACTTATACGAATTAGCAGAATTTGTTGTTACCGAAAACTTTAATCATCATGAAAGTTATTCTGATACGGATCAGTTTAAGGCTGAAGTAGAGGATATCTATCATGAGGAAAAGAACTTTAAAAAGTCTAAGGTTTTTGTCTCCAGAGATCACGAAGGTAAGATCAATGGTTCTATAAGAGTTTTTAAATGGAATCATAAGGATATCCTTCCATTGGAAAAACTTTTCCAGATCAATCCATCTTCTTTTATCAAAAATAAAACAACCAACATTTGGCACATCGGAAGATTTGCTATCAAAAAAGGGATTGATAAAACAGGCTTTGGAATTTTCAAAACGTTAATGGCATATGCGCTTAATGAAGTTTGTCAGAATGAAAATTCTGTTGCCATTGCTGAATGTGATGCCAAGCTTTTGAAAGTTCTTAAGCTTATGGGAATAGAAGCTGTTATACTGGCTGAACCTATTCATTATCTGGGGTCTGAAACAATTCCTGTAATGCTTACTTATAATGGACTGAAAAACTTCTTTGATAAGAACTGTCATTTGATATCAACACAGCAGGTGAGCGCCCTACACCAAAGTGTAGTATTGAAACAAACCGCCTAAAACTACACTTCCGTGTAGCAACATTCAAAACGCAACATTCTACATTTGAAATATAAAATAAAAGACATGACAAAGAAATACTTAATACCGTTATTATCCTTTTTAGGAATGGGCATTCATCTTAATGCTCAGAGTATTTCCGGTAAAGTATCTGATGAAAAGGCAAAAAATATTTCTTATGTAGAAGTGATCCTGTTGGCAGGAAATGATAAGTTCTCAACGATCACTGATGAAAACGGACTTTTCTCCATTAAACTTCCGAAAGCTGATTCTTATAAAATGGAATTTTTCCTGAACGGAAGCAAAGTATACGAAGGAAATGAAAATATTGAAGGTGAAATTACAAGAAGCTATACGATAAAAGACAGTCAGCAAGAAAGCCAGGAGATTCAGGCGATCAGTCTGACAAAAAAGAAAAAACTGATTGAAAGAAAAATAGACCGTCTTGTTTTCAATGTAGAAAATTCGGTTGCGGCAACAGGAGGAACGGCATTGGATGCTTTGAAAACGACTCCTCTGGTTCGTATTCAGGATGAAAAGGTTTCTATTGTTGGAAAGGGTGAAGTTCTGGTCATGATTGACGATCGTATTCAGAGAATGTCCCCGGATGATTTGTCAAGCTTACTAAAATCTATTCCTTCAGATAATATTCAGTCTATTGAAGTGATCACTACTCCACCGGCAAAGTATGATGCAGAAGGAGACAGTGGGCTAATCAATATCAAATTGAAAAAAGGAAAGGCGAATTCCTGGAATGCCAATATCGGGGGTAACTACACCCAGAAAACCTATGCAGGAGGAGGCCTTCAGGGAGCATTTAATTACAACCGCAACAGGCTGTCATTACAAATAACCGCCAATACCAATTCCCAAAGGCTTCGCACTACATCTGACAGTAAGATTTACTATCCGGATGAACTATGGATCCTGAATGTCAAAAATAAATCTGAAGAGAACAATCTCGGGCTGGGGTTTGGCATTGATTACAAAATATCGGATAAATGGACAACGGGAGCAAAATATCTGGGCAGTTTTACCAGAAATACCTCATCAAACAGTCCTTTCACCTCAAGGTTTAATCCTTCAGGAGCCGTGAACTCATACATTACGTCTGATGTGGATGCCAACAATAAGCCTAATATGAATTCTCTTAACTGGTACAACACCTTTAAAGTAGATTCTGCAGGGACAAAAATCACCACTGATTTTGATTATTTCCACTACAAAAAAAGTGATTACAACTTTTATGCAGGAAATGAGCTGGATCCCCAAAGAAATATTCTTCCTGGAAAATTTTTCTCAGCCACGAATACCAACGTGAACCGTATTGAAAACTATTCCGGAAAAGTGGATGTGGAAATGCCGTTGAAATGGGCTTCTTTAAGCTTTGGAGGAAAATATACCTATACGAATACCAATAATGACCTTGTCGTTTTGGATCACAAAACCGGAACGCCTGTTTTAAACACAGATCAGTCTAATATTTTTAATTATAAAGAGCATAATGAAGCGTTGTACGTTTCTGCAAGCAAAAAGCTGGGTGAAAAATGGGAAACCCAGGCTGGTTTGAGGATGGAGGCTACACAAACGACCGGATATTCGCATAATCTTAATCAAACCAACAAAAATGATTATGTCAAATTGTTCCCGACAGCGTATGTGACCTATAATCCTAATGATAAAAACTCTTTCTCACTGAACTATAGCAGAAGAATCCGCAGACCGAATTTCGATTATCTGAATCCGTTTGTGGTACGCACCAGCCCTTATTATTATTCGGAAGGGAACCCGTTCTTGAAGCCGTCAATAATAGACAATATTGAGTTTTCATATGTAAGAAATCAAAAATGGGTATCCTCAGTGTATTATTCTCAGGTATCAGACTTCAGCCAGGATCTTGCCATTCTGGATCAGAATACCAATATCACAAGAAGCACGCCTTTGAATTATGCCAACACCTATCAGATCGGGGTTTCTACGTATTACAATTTTAATAAATGGTTGTGGTGGAACAGCTTTACAGGGTTTAATGTCAATTACCAGAAGGTAAAGTCCAAAACAGATTTCATCAGCTCGATAGACGGGTATAATGCCTATTTCTATTCGAATAATGACTTCACACTGAATAAGTCTAAAACCATATTCGTCAGTGCCAATTATGGGCTGCAGCTTCCGGGACGCTATCAGATCTTTCATATTTCAACGATGAATATTCTGGATGTTTCTATGAAATTCCTGCTCCTGGATAAGAAACTGACACTTACCGTTACCGGTATGGATCTTTTGAACGGCCAGCGTCCTGTGATCACTTATGAATCGAATGGTGTAAAAACAGACTTCAGCAGCTATGGTGACACAAGAGGGGTAAGAGTCTCTTTAAGCTACAAGTTCGGAAACAAGAATCTAAAATCTGAACAACAGAGAAACTTCGGAAACGAGGACGAAAGAAACAGAATTAATTAATCAAATATATACTTGCAAGTAGGGTCCAATAAAGGTTTTATGACTTGAAAAGATAACCAGAACTAACCATACTAAAATTTTAAAATCATGCACAAAATTAAATTAACAAAAGGATTACAAATCAACAAAGAGCAAATCAGCAAACTACAGGAAGAGCAAATGAACAGCCTTAAAGGAGGGGTTAACAGCCTGCAGGCAGCAGCTCAATCTTGCGGACAGTGTTCTTGCGGTGGAAACACAATCGTAAAAACAAGAGCTGCTCAATAATCAGCTTCCCCAATCACATTTACAATAAACAATAACAATTTAAAAATCAAACATCATGCACAAAATTAAATTAACTAAAGGATTACAAATCAACAAAGAGCAAATCAGCAAATTACAGGAAGAGCAAATGAACAGCCTTAAAGGAGGGGTTAACAGCCTGCAGGCAGCAGCTCAATCTTGCGGACAGTGTTCTTGCGGTGGAAACACAGTGGTAAAAACAAGAGCAGCTCAATAATCAGCTTCCCCAATCACATTTAAAATAAACAATAACAATTTAAAATCAAACATCATGAACAAAATGAAATTATCTAAAGGATTACAGATCAACAAAGAACAAATCAGCAAACTTCAGGAAGAGCAAATGAACAGCCTTAAAGGAGGTGTTAACAGCCTTCAGGCAGCGGCTCAATCTTGCGGACAGTGTTCTTGCGGTGGAAATACAGTGGTACAAACAAGAGCTGCTAAGTAATTCTCACAAAAATCCGAAAATATTTATAACAATTTAAAAATCAAATATCATGCACAAAATTAAATTAACTAAAGGTCTTCAAATCAACAAAGAGCAAATCAGCAAACTTCAGGAAGAGCAAATGAACAGCCTTAAAGGAGGTGTTAACAGCCTTCAGGCAGCAGCTCAGTCTTGCGGACAGTGTTCTTGCGGTGGAAACACAATCGTAAAAACAAGAGCAGCTCAATAATAAGCTTCCCCAATCACATTTACAATAAACAATAACAATTAAAATCAAACATCATGAACAAAATGAAATTAACTAAGGGTCTTCAAATCAACAAAGAGCAAATCAGCAAACTTCAGGAAGAGCAAATGAATAGCCTAAAAGGAGGTGTTAACAGTCTTCAGGCTGCAGCTCAGTCTTGTGGACAATGTTCTTGTGGTGGAAACACTGTGGTACAAACAAGAAAGTAATCTACTCCTATAAAAGAGGGAGAACTTTTGACAGACCTCCCTCTTTTAAAAAAAATTATATAATCTCATAGCTCTCAGATCATGCAAAAAGAAAAACTAATCATCTCAGAAATAGAAGAATGTATCCGCAAAAAAGATACTTCCCTTACCGGAATCGGTCTTAATAACGGGATTCTAAGTGCTTCAATGTTCTATTATTATCATTATCTAATGACCAAAGAATCGGAATCTTTAGAACTGGTAACCCATTACATTGAGAAGTCTCTGTCTGTTTTAACAGAAGATTATAAAAGTCTTCATTTTAATGACGAAATAAGAGAGCTAGGATTATATCTTATGTTCCTGAAACAGGAAGAAGTTTTAGACAGCGAAATTGATTCTTTACTGGAGAATATAGATGAAATTCTGGAAGAAATACTGATCCAGCAAACAGAGAAAGGAGATCTTGACTTAACAAGCGGTTTTCCAAGTTTTGCCAAATATTTTGTACTGAGAAATCTTGAAGGCAAAAAACATCTGATAGACGAAACGCTGAATAAAATCATTGAGCTTGCTCATCCTCATGAAAGCGGAAGCTACTGGAAATTTGATCTTCGGGATAAAGAAAATCCTTATGTGGAACTAGGTTTAGGACATGGAACCACAGGAGTGATCAACTATTTGTTATTCCTTTATAAAAATAACATCTACAACCAGGAATCTCTGGAGCTCATTCACAAAGGACTATCATTCATATGGAACTGCAAAGAAAGCAACACGGACAATATCACACTTTTCCCGTTCAATGCCTTTGAAGACGTCTACATAGATTATCACAATCTCGCTTACGGTGAAATAGGAATTGGTTATACTTTTTATAACGCCGGAGTTCTCTTAGAACATAAAGAGTATTGCGACAAAGGATTACAAATATTGATCAACACTACAAAATTTAAAGATACTGATCAGTCTGCCATCCTGGAGCCGGGACTCATTTATGGTTCCGCAGGATTATCCGCCTTGTACAAAAAAATCTATCATCTTACTGAGCAGGATGTCTTTTTGGAAGCCAAAGAATATTGGCACGAGCATCTTCTTCAATCAAAAAATAATGAAAGTGAAAAATGGGCAGGATTTAAAGCCTATTACAATGCAGAGTTTGACAACATCAATATGGCCCTGGGCCAAGGCATAGCAGGAATCGGGATTACCCTGATGAACAATGTCATTAAAACCAATCACAACTACGTCTCATTCTATAATTACGATCTATAATGGAAACTCTACAATCTCAAAATATTACGACCATTCTTCATGAATACGATCAAAAACTTCTTGATTTTGATTATGGAAATTTACCTGATGGATTGCTTTATGGAAAACTGGGACTGCTGCTCTATTTCTTAACACAATATCAAATCTCCGGAAATGATATCTATGTAAACAAGGTAGGAGCTATCCTTGAAGAAGTCTTTGAGAATGGCAATCTGCAAAAAGAGAGCAACGTATATACACTCCCGAATCTATCCAAAGGAATGACCGGATTGGGCATTATCCTGGATTTATTAAAAAAAGACGGATTAATACAAGATGACTTTGATGAACAGATTACTGACATCGGAGAACTGATCTACCAGCAATCCGTTACCATGCTGAAGGAAGACAATTATACTTTTTTTGATGGGCCGATAGGAAATCTTCATTACTTCAACACCATCAGAAATGAACAGTACAGCAGCGAAATTGTAGATCTTCTTTATGATGAATGCATTTCCCACCCCATCCCATTTGAAAATAAGCTGAATGACAGCTATGCAGATGGTATTAATTTAGGATTCAACTATGGCTATCTTTCTATTGTTAATAATCTTTTGAGCCTTCCGGTAATGACGGAAAAAGCAAGGCATATTATTAACACCTGTCTGGATTTCATTATTTCCAATTTTGATGTCCACGAAGTAGAAAACGCCAGAATATATAAACCATACAATTACAAAATAGCAGAAAATCTGTTGAAGCCTTTCCACAACAACAGACTTTGCTGGTGCAACAGTGACCTCTCCTTCTCTTATCTTCTTTATAAAACAGGAGAAACACTGCAGGAAACAAGATACAGAGATATGGCCCATGAACTGGGTTTAGAAACTACAAAAAGAAGAGTAATGGCCAATACGGGCGTAGAATTTATCCAGTATTGCCACGGAACTTCTGGACTTGTACAGCTCTATGACGAGATCAATAAAAAAGATGCTCATCCGGACTATAAACAGGCCAAAAACTTCTGGGTGAAAAGATCACTGGAAATCCTGGAAAACGAATTGGATCAACCCCTTACTGAGCAGGACGGCTCTTTGCTCTTTGGGAAAACCGGAGCATTGATTACTCTGAATGATAAAATCGACAAAACTAAATACCTAAAATTTTTACTGTAACATGAAAACAAAAAGCATAGGATTACTAGAACTAGGATACAGAAGCGGCAAAGATTCCATCACAGCTCTTAACGATGTAGTTGATTATGCCCTTCATGCAGAGAGATTAGGATACAGCAGATTCTGGCTGGCAGAGCATCATTATTCTCACCTCAAGAATCTTGCATTTTCAAATCCGGATATTGTGATTGCCATGATCGCCGGAATGACAGAAAAGATAAGAGTAGGATCAGCAGGAACTTCAGTTCCCAGTTATTCTCCTTACGCTGTCGCTACCAATTATAAACTGATCAATAATATATTCAACGGAAGAATAGACCTTGGTTTATCAAAAGGAATTCCTGAAAGCACATACACCAAAAACCTTTTAAATCCGGATATCCTTGAAAGAGGCACCGGGGTGGTTTTCAAAGAAAATGCCCACGAAATTCACGAACTGTTTTATTCTGAAGCCGAAAAGAACGAAAAAGAAGGAATTTTAATCCCTCCGTACGGCGGACTGATCCCCGATCTCTGGTATCTTTCTTCTTCTCTGAACAATCTGGATGACGCCATCAGCTTACACTCAAATTATTGTGTATCAGCATTTCACGGAAGCGGAAAATTCCTTGAAGATCTTGAAGATAAAAAAGAAGAGATCAACAGATACAGAAACTCATTTGTACAGAAAAACGGATTTGTTCCTAAAATATCGCTGGCACTGGCCATCAATCTTTCGGAAGTCAACGAAATAAAATCCGATGCCGATGAATCCGAATCATTCAAAATTCTCAACCTCAATTTTGAAGAGCTTTTTGAGCTGATTGAAAAACTGGATGAAAAACTGTCCGTCGATGAATTCATTTTATATGATACAGAACCCGACAGTGACAAGAAAATAGAAAACGCTGAAACGATAAGCAATCACTACAACTTACAATCTATTCAACATGAAAACGCAGTTAGATAACATCAATATTGGCTTTATGAGGAACTCTTTGTACTCATTCAAACAATATAATAATATACCGAAAAATACGGCAGATCTTGATCATTTCGTACTGGAATTGTGGAATGATGAAGTGTTCAGAGAATCTATCTTTTTAGCCTCTTATGAGCTGTATAACGAATGGGCAAGATTGTGCCAGAACGACCCTTCTTTATCTCTGGTAAAGAGAAACAAAATCAATAATTCTATTCTGAAATACTACATCAGAATTACTACCAGATCTACTCCGTTCGGAACATTTGCTTCCCACTCTGCTTTTGAACTCAATTCAGAAAACAAAAATATTGAAGCAGGAAATATGAATGCTATCCATCGGTATACTACCCTGGATCTATCTTTCCTTTTTCAGGTTATAACATTAATCAACAGAGACTTTCCGGAAGTTCACGAATATGAACTTAATGACTCGATCTATAAGTTAGGTGATTATTACCGATATATCGAAACTACAATACAGAATGAAAAAAGAGTCTACACTTTAAGCTCATTGGAAAAAGATGAACTTCTGGATTTTCTGGTTGATACCATAGCTGACCAATCTTATTCTTTTGATAGCCTGGTTGCCTTGGTGGCAGAAAATGTGGAAGGAGTTTCTGAAGAAGATGCCAAATATTACATTTTCAGCCTGATTGATGCCCAGTTCTTTAAAAGCGGCTTTGACATCTGCTTAAACGAACATTCTCCTTTGTATCAGATCATCCAATATTTAAGTTCAAAAAAAGGGATCCATCCTGAGCTCGATACCTATCTGGAAACCCTCATCAAAATGGATGGCTATATGGAATTGCTGAACTCAGGAATAGGGCAAGCTCAGGAATATTACAACGAGATATTCGCACTTGCTAACCAGTTTTCGATTTTGTATGACAGAAAATATCTGATCAACTCATCTTTAAAAAGAAATCTTGACTTTTCACCTGTTACCAGAGAAGATCTTTCCAAAATCAAAAAGGGAATCAATACCTTAACCTGCTTTTGGGACAAAGGAAGCGAAACGGTGAATGAAAATTTAGAAAAATTTAAATCTGCTTTTTACACAAGATATGAAGAAAGCCTGGTGCCTTTGGTGGAAGTATTGGATAATGAAAGCGGCATCGGATACATTCAGGAGCAAAACAATGAAAATGATTTTTCTTCCCTGTTGGATACTCTAAGCTGGCCTAATTCTAATAATGATTCATTTTCTATCACTTACAATAAAAAAATTCATGAATTCTGGCGAAGACTCATCAACAAAGCCAATATCAATGGAGATACAGCGATAGACCTTAGCCAGCACGATATCGACAGCCTTCAGAATACGGAAGAAGTAAGCCTTGCAAGATCTCTGTCCGTAATGATTGAAAAGGTTTCTGATAAAATCGCAATCTCTTCTGTAGGCGGAACAAGCGGGACCAATCTTATCGCCAGATTTTCCAATGAAGACGAAGAAATCCTGGCTCCAATGAACAGAATTATCAAAGAAGAACAGAATGATGATCATTTTATCTACGCAGAGCTGCTTCATTTACCGGACAACAGAGTCGGAAATATCTTACTGAGACAGGTGAAAAGAGGAAATCAGCTTTCCTTTCTTACCAAACCTTCAGCTTCGGAAAATACAATAGCCCTGACGGATCTTTATATTAAAATGATTGATAAAAGAGTTGTATTATTCCATAAAGGACTGAATAAGGAGGTTAAAATCTTCCATTCTACCGCCCACAATTTTGATTATAATTCGCTTCCGGTCTATCAGTTTTTATGTGACCTTCAGCACCAGGATGTCTCCTCTGCATTGGTTTTAAACATTGGAGATACCAACTATCTGATGTATGATTATATTCCTCGTATCACGTATGGCGAAGACATCATCTTTACTCCGGCATTATGGAGATTATACCAGAACGAAGTATCAGGAGTAAAGACTAAAAATAATACTGAAAGCATTAAAACGATAAAAGAATATCTTTCAGATAAAAAGGTCAACAGATATTTCTTTATTTCTCAGGGAGACAATAAGTTACTGATCGATGCGGAAAATGAAAACCTTTTATTATTCCTGGTTGATGAGCTAAGATCCAAAGAAATGGTAACCCTTACAGAATGTCTTTACGATCTTAAGACCGACGAATTCAACAACGAGATTGTCATCCCAATGATCAACAGAAATTATAAAGCATTTAAAACAGAGCTTGACCATCATCTTTTCAATATCAATATTTCTGATAATAAGTTTATTCCTGGAAACAAGTGGCTGTATTATAAAATCTATTGCGGCAACAAGTTCTCAGACAAAATATTACAGGACGTCTTCCCGGATCTTTTGCCTCAGCTCAGTGAGGAAGAACTGATCAAAAAGTGGTTCTACATCAGATACAGCGACCCTGATAATCACATCAGACTGAGACTGGAAATCAATGACAGTAAACTCACCAATACCGCTCAGATCATTACCACTTTCAACGATTATTTTGATAAATACATCAGCGAAGGAATCATTAATAAAGTGGAAATGGGAACCTATGACAGAGAATATGAAAGATATGAAGGTGAATTTATTGATGCCGCAGAACACATCTTCCATTATGACAGCAAACTGACCGTTAATCTGCTGAAAAACATACCCAATAACGATGATCTTTGGCTGTACACCATCAAAAGTATTGATACCTACTTCAATGTCTTCAACCTGGATCTGGATAAGCGATATGAAGTCATCAACAAACTTTATACTCAGTTTCAGCGGGAGTTTAATGTAGACAGCAACCTTAAGAAGCAACTCGATTTGAAATACAGAAACAACCTGAACATCATCAGCGAGATTGTAGAAACAGACAACAGCCCTTATTTCTCAGAATTTGTCAGTTCCATCAAAGAAAACTGCAGAGAAATAGAGAATCTGAAGACCATTCAAAAAGAAAGATTAGTCAGCAGTTTTATTCATATGCATATCAACAGGCTGATCAGATCCAGACATAGAATGCACGAACTGATCATCTACGGAATTGTAGAGAAGTATTATAAAATGAAAATCGGCAAAAGAAAATATCTAGTATCATGAAGCTAAAATTTATCCCTCAACACGACCAAATGGACTGCGGTCCTGCATGTATCGCAATGGTGGCTTCCTACTTTGGCAAGCAGATTCCGTTACATTTTTTAAAAGAAAATGCCAACTTATCCAGAGAAGGAGTTAGCTTACTGAGTATCAGTGAACTATGTGAAGATATTGGATTTGAAACTTATCCTGCCAAGCTTACATTACAGACTTTGGATGAAAACGGCAGCCTGCCTTGTATCCTTCACTGGAATAAAAACCACTTCGTTGTCCTTCTTGATGTAAAGAAAAGCCTTATCACAGGAAAAAAACGGTATAGAATTGCCGATCCAAGCCATGGAATGATCTGGCTGAACGAAAAAGATTTTCTTAAAAGCTGGTTGTCAGACGGTGAAACAGGGATCGCTCTTTTCGTAAGTCCTACCAACAGTTTTTATCAGCAGACATTCCCGGAAGAAGATAAATTGAGTATTTCTTTTGCTATGAAATATTTCAAAGAGCATAAAAGCAAATTTCTCTTTTTGTCTGGTATGCTTCTTATCGGAAGCTGCCTGAGCCTTGTCTTTCCTTTCCTCACACAAACACTTATAGATAAAGGAGTTAACACGAAAGATGTAGATTTGATTACAATCATTCTTATCTCTCAGGTGGTGTTATATTTAGGAAGCATTACGATAGAAATTCTCAGAAACTGGCTGATGCTTTATATCGGAACCAGAATTAGTATTTCCATTATTTCAGACTTCCTAAAAAAGATGCTTCTCCTTCCGATGGGATTTTTTGATACCAAAATGAAGGGAGATTTTACCCAGAGAATTCAGGATAACGAGAGAATAGAAGATTTCCTTACCTCTCAGAGTCTTATGACTTTCTTCTCTATGGTTACCTTCCTTGTGTTTTTCGGAGTGCTTTGGTATTATAATGTAACAATCGTTCTTATTTACTCATCTCTGACAGCATTATCATTGGTTTGGGCTCAATATTGGCTTAAAAAAAGAGAAATCCTCGATTATTACCGATTCAGAGAAAAAGGACAAAGCCAGGAAAGTGTTTATGAAATTCTGAACGGGGTTTCTGAGATGAAATTGAACCAGTTCGAAGACTATAAAAGACAGGAATGGGAAGGTATTCAAAATAAACTTTTCAAAACAACCCTTCGTATTTTAAAAGTAGATCAGTATCAGTTTTCAGGCTTTGAGTTCCTTAATCAGCTTAAAAACATTTTCGTTACGTTCTTTGCGGCATTGCAGGTTGTAAAAGGAAATATGACTATTGGTGAGCTATTGGCGATATCTTACATCATCGGACAGCTCAACTCTCCTGTCAACCAAATGATTTCTTTCTTCCGTTCTTTACAGGATGCGAAACTGAGCCTTTCAAGATTAAATGAAGTTCAGAATCACGAAGAAGAGGAGAAAGAAGGAATGAAAGCCCTTGAAATCAATAGTCCCTCTTCAGAAGAAGAAAGAGGAATTACCTTAAATAATGTTTCTTTTCAATATGAAGGTCCAAAATCTCAGTTTGTTTTAAAGGATGTCAATCTGTTTATCCCTGAAGGTAAAGTCACTGCTATTGTAGGGGCCAGCGGAAGCGGAAAAACGACATTAATGAAACTGTTATTGAAGTTCTATAATCCAACTCACGGTACCATTCATTACAACGAGGACGATATTCTAACGCTATCTCCAAAAAGTGTCAGAGAAAACTATGGTGTTGTCATGCAGGACGGTTTTATTTTCTCAGACACCATCGAAAGAAATATTGCCACCAGTGAAGTAGAGATCAACACCAGAAAAATGGAAAATGCAGTAAGAGTAGCTAATATTTCCTCTTTCATCGATAATCTGCCATTAGGATACAGTACCAAAATCGGGGCTGCCGGCAACGGAATCTCCGGAGGTCAGAAACAAAGAGTCCTTATTGCAAGAGCGGTCTATAAAAATCCTCATTTTATATTATTTGATGAAGCAACCTCTGCGCTGGATGCCGAAAATGAAAAGATTATTCATGATAACCTGCAGGAATTCTTCAAAGGAAAAACGGTAATTATCGTGGCACACCGTTTAAGTACCGTAAAAAATGCAGACCAGATTATCGTTCTGAAAAACGGAGCCGTTGTTGAAAAAGGAAACCACCAGGAGCTTGTGAACAGAAAAGCAGATTACTACAGTCTTGTAAAAAATCAGCTTGAATTAGGCAACTAATCACCTCTCAATATATTTTTGACCGTTTCACCGCTTGTGAGACGGTTTTTTATTTAAATAAAAACAGGAAGAGAAAATGTATAGGTAGTAAACAAAAAAGTCCTCTGTAATTTCTTACAGAGGACTTTGTACCCCAGACGGGACTTGAACCCGTACGTCCTTGCGGACACAGGATTTTAAGTCCTGCGTGTCTACCAGTTCCACCACCAGGGCATGGTGTGGGCAAAAAAAAAGATCCGAACTAAGTGTTCCAACCTTTTCAGTGACTCTCGAAAGAGTCATTTCGCATAGTGCGGATGAAGGGACTCGAACCCCCACGCCTCACGGCACCAGATCCTAAGTCTGGCATGGCTACCAATTACACCACATCCGCTGATTTTCTGATCTGAATTTACAGATTCAGGCTATATTTCTTACAAATATAAGACTTTTTATTTAAAGAACACTCTCTATTAAAACAAAAAACCCTCCGTAAGATATTACAGAGGGTCTTGTACCCCAGACGGGACTTGAACCCGTACGTCCTTGCGGACACAGGATTTTAAGTCCTGCGTGTCTACCAGTTCCACCACCAGGGCATGGTGTGGAGCGAAAAACGGGATTCGAACCCGCGACCCCAACCTTGGCAAGGTTGTGCTCTACCAGCTGAGCTATTTTCGCATAGTGCGGATGAAGGGACTCGAACCCCCACGCCTCACGGCACCAGATCCTAAGTCTGGCATGGCTACCAATTACACCACATCCGCTGGTTTTTTTATATTGTAAGTTTTAAAGAGCTTGCTTCTTTTTTGTGAGTGCAAATATAGGACAATTTCCTTTACCAGCAAACTTTTCCGAAAAAAAAATTAAAATTTCCACATTTTTTTTTCACGACCCCTTTTATTACATTTCATTTTCTTACTTTTACATCGTTAATATTTACGATATGGAATTACAAGGAACGGTAAAGAAACTTTTTGATGCTCAAACATTTGCGAGCGGATTTCAAAAAAGAGAAATGGTTATTTTGACTCAAGAACAGTATCCACAGCCTATAAACATAGAATTTTTATCTGATAAGATCAGTTTATTAGATAACCTTAAAGAAGGAGAAAACGTAAAAGTAGGAATCAATATCAGAGGGAGAGAATGGGTTTCTCCTCAGGGTGAAACTAAATATTTCAACTCTATTACAGGGTGGAAAATAGAGAAGGTTTTTGACAATGCTTCAGAACCTACTCAGGCAATGCCTCAGCAGTCTGCATCACCGGTTTCTAACGAGAATCCGTTTGCTGGTGACGATGACGATGATTTACCTTTTTAATTAAAAGAATAAAAGATCAAATATAAATCCTGCTTTTTGAAGTAGGATTTTTTTGCTAAAAAATGGTTCGATTAGACGAAAACGAGATTTCATTTCCTGATCCTGAGCTCTATGACGGGCATGACGGGCTGATTGCCTTCGGAGGTGATCTGTCTGTAGAACGTATTTGGTTTGCCTATCAGCTGGGTATTTTTCCCTGGTACAATCCTGATGAAGAGATTCTATGGTGGTGCCCTGATCCGAGGTTCGTTCTTCTTCCCGAAGAAATAAAAGTCTCAAAATCAATGAGAAAGATATTAAATAGGAATGTTTTTACTTTTTCAGAGAATCAGAGTTTCAGGGAAGTGATCAGGAACTGCCAGCAGACCAACAGAAAAGGACAGTCTGGAACATGGCTTTCTGATGAATTAATGAATTCATTTATTACCCTTCATGAGTATGGCTTGGCCAAAAGCATTGAGGTGTGGCAGAATGGAGAACTTGTGGGTGGTTTTTACGGATTGCAGATCGGAAATGTTTTCTGTGGAGAAAGTATGTTTGCTAAAGTAAGCAATGCCTCCAAAGCAGGATTTATACATTTTGTAGAAAGCAACAAAGACACCCTTGAATTAATTGATTGTCAATCTCATACCGAACATCTGGAAAGCTTGGGTGCAAAAATGATTGCTAAAAAAGAATTTCTAAAAATCTTACACGAAAATAATGAACGCAGATAAAGAAAAATGGATTCTTCTGGTTATCCTTAGCATCATCTGGGGATCATCCTTTATTTTGATCAAAAAATCTCTGGAACATTTTAATCCGTTTCAGGTAGGATCTTTAAGGGTTCTTATTGCCGGGATTATTTTACTTCCAATTGCCATCTCCAACTATAAGCTTTTCCCGAAAAAGCATTTGAAATGGTTGATTCTGGCTGCTTTTACAGGAAACTTCATTCCTATGTTTCTCTTTCCCATTGCCGAGACTGAGATAAGCAGCAGTATTGCTGGAATCATCAACTCTATGATGCCTATTTTTGTGATTATTGTAGGGGCACTGGTATGGAAGTTTGAAACCACAAAAAAGCAGATTATAGGAATATTAATAAGCTTCACGGGAGTTTGTATTCTGGCATTTGGAGGGGGTGACAGCGGGGAATTTAAAATGATTCCAATCCTGTTGTTATTATTGGCCACTTTATGCTATGCTTTGAGTACAACTACGGTAAAATCAAAGCTTATGGAGGTTTCTTCTACAGTTTTGTCTGCATTTGTTTTCTCGTTTGTTTTATTATTTCCTTCCGTTATTGCATTGACAAGCACCGGATTCTTCTCAGAATTTAGTTTTTCCAGGGATAATTTGCTTGGGTTGATGTTCGTTGGCCTCCTCTCCATTTTCGGAACCGGGCTGGCGATGATGATGAATTATCGTCTACTGAAAGTTTCTTCTCCACTTTTTGCGTCCACTGTTACTTTAGTAATGCCTATTGTAGCTATTATATGGGGAATTTTAGACGATGAAAAGATGACTTCCCTACAGTTTGCAGGAGCTGGAATTATCATTGCAGGGCTAATATTTTTAAGAACAAATCCCAAAAAGTAAAATCATGTTATAAATTAAATTATATTTGACTGATTTAACTTATAACTATGAAAAAAATTCTACTTTATGGCTCTATAGCCTTATCTACACTTTCCTGTTCTGGTTCTTCTGAGGATACTCCTTTTGACAACAGTGATCCTTCCACTCAAAATGTAATCCTTCCTACAAAAATGAATAAGGATGGTATTGTCATGAAAATCAATTACAACGGAACAAAAATCATCAGCATGATTAACAACATTAATCATGGACAAAGAATTGAGTTCACTTATACTGATGATTACGTTACCGGCATCAAAAACTACGAAAATAACGTTCTTGAAAGTACGGTTGAATACGGATATTCCGGCGGGCGTATGGCCTCAGCAGTTACTAAGGAATATTCTACAACCGGTACCGTACAAAACACGGTTACATTTACCTATACGTATACGAGTACTACAGAGATCAATGTGAAAAGACAAACGAACTCAGGAACTGCAGGTTCTTCTACCATCAACAGTGTGTTTACATACAACAATGGAAACATGGTAAGCAACGTAGGATCGGGAACCGGAATCGTCAATGGAAATACCGTTACTTACACAGAAAAAGAGACCTATACTTATACGGATAAAAACTATCCTTTTAAAAATGTAAAAGGGTTTGACAAAATTATATTCAATGGAAATGAAAGCAGTGATGGGGTAAGCATGTTGTTTTCGAATATAAAGAACAGCTTAAGTACTTATAAAGGACAGTTCACCAATACGACTGCCGGAGGCGGAACTGGAACCGGAACCAGCAGTCATAAGTATACCACAACATTTAATACGGCCGGTTATCCATCTGAAGAAAGCAGACAAACGCTTGACATCAATGGAAACCCAATGACCAGCACTCCTGATCGATTTATGTACGAGTACAATTATCAATAAAAAAAACCTGCATTTCTGCAGGTTTTTTATTGTTTTTAGATTAATCTAGTTCTTTTTTCTCACTCTACTTGCCTTAGCCTTTTTCACCTCATCTTTAATATACGGGTACTTTTTCTGCATATCCTTCACTAAAGAAGGGTCCAGGTCTAATGCTTTCTGAAGTGCATCCATCCCTTTATCCTGGTCTTTCAGGTTAAAAAAACAGTTGCTTAACTGATAAAACAGTTCCGCTCTGTGGTGATTTTTTAACGCTTTATTCAAAACCGTTACCGCATCTTCATACTCTCCTACCAACATCAAAACTTCTGAATAGGCATACCAGTTGTAGAACCTTGTGGGCTCAGCATCTACGAGTTTTTTAAGACAGGAAAGACTTTCTTCAAATTTCCCTGAATCGATGAATAAGAAAGCCAATCTCTTTTGATAATCAAGATTGTTTTCATTCAGCTGGGTGGCTTCTTTGGCATAATGCAATGCTTCAGACATTCCGCCCATTTCTTCGTAAAGATAAGACTGTTCCATCATCGCAAGATAAAACTGAGGGTCTTCTCTCAATGATTTCTGGAATGCGTTTAAAGCTAAAATAGGATTTTTTAATGCCTTATTGCATAGTCCGATCTTATAAAAAGTAAATGCCTTCGTATATTCCAGTTCCAGCATCTCTTCATACGTCTCGATTGCCTTCTGGTATTGTCCCAAAGCTTCATAACAGGCTGCTTTATTGGCATATACCCCTACAGAAGTAGAGTTGATTGCCAGCAAATAATCATAGCCTTTTATCGCTTCATCATAATTTTTTCTGTTGAAATAGAATTGCCCATACTCAAACCATGCGGTTTCAGAATAAGAGAATTCATCTAAATATTCATTAAGAAAGGCAATAGCCTCCTCGTTCTTATTCAGTTCACTGAAACACACCATACAGTTTTCCAGCGAATATTCATCCGTTGGATCTTCTTTAAGTGCCTTTCTGTAGTGTCTAAGAGCGTTAAAAGGATCTCCAAGATTCACATATTCATCCGCAATAAAGTTGTGGAGAAAGTTTTCTTCTTCCTCTAATGTCAAAGCTTTTTTACAAATTTCAATGGATTTTCTAGGATTTCCTAGGTTCGAATAATACTTCGCGTAGCAAACCAAAAAGTCTGTGTTCTCCATAGAAGCACCTTTTAACTCATTGATTAATTCTTTCGCTGCATTATACTCTTCCCACTCCAAAAGGATCTCAAGTCTTTTAATCTTGATATCCAATGAATTGGGATGAAGCTTCAGACCATAAGTAACCGCCATATCAGCGTAATTAAAATCTCCAAGCTCCAAATAATAAACAATAATGTCTTCTAATTCTTCGGTATCGAAGTAGAATTCGTCATTGTTTTCCATCATTTCCTCGAACTTTTTTACAAGCTCATTTCCAAAATACTCTTCCAATAGTGTCCTCTCTGTCGGCCCAATGTCTGAATTTGCTTACAAACCTCGGCAAACTTTTAGTTAATAATACATCTGAAACTGATATTCAAATATTTATGCAAAGTTGCAACTTTTTTTTGAATTTTCCATTTCATTAATTTCTATTATAAAAATAGTAAAAAAAGAAAACCAATAAAAGGATTGTGGATAAAAAAACGCAAATTGGGGTTAAATTCTTATAACAAGCCGCTTTCCGCTTTGTACATACCCATTCCATACAGACTCAACCTCCTTAATATCAACATTTTCCGTCTCCATATTAATTTTTCCGTCTAAAGCTGCCTGAAACATTTCAGGAATAATTTCCGAAAAGAGAAGCGCTGATTCTTCTTTCGTCCAGCTTCCCAATCCTGATCCCGAAATCTGAATATTGGTTCCTCTGAGAATCTGTGAAGACAGCTGAATAGTATCTCCGCTCATTCCGCCTACGGTAACGAGTTTTGAATGGTGAGAAAATGTACCGTCTCCTTTAAGAGCAGTCAGGATCATTTCTATGGAATGCCCCCAGATATAGTCCAGGATAATATCTATAGGGGTCTCGCTATGAATTTCTTTTATTTTTTGTTTAAAATCATGGTCGTCTGCTTTGAGGGAAATCATCTCATCAGCCCCCAGTTCAAGCAAGGCTTGTAAAGCTTCCTCATTTCTTCCGGTAACAATAATTTTTTTTGCCCCATATAATCTGGCAATCTGAACAGCGATCTTCCCAGTGATTCCCGTTGCTCCGTTGATCAGAACTATATTTCCGGGTTGTATGCCTGCCTTACATCTTAATGCCATTGCAGATCCCATCACCGCATTGGGTAATGCTGCTGCTATAGAAAAGTCCAGTTCTGAGGGGATTGGAACAGTCATCTTTTTATCGACCACCACTTTTTCTGCTACGGTCCCTTTTTTGCTGAAAAAATAAACTTTATCTCCGTTTTCAAGATATCCTGCGCCATCTGAACCAATAATGGTGGGCTTATGTTCTTCTTTCTCCGTGGAATAATGATTTCCACTCGCTCTTGCCCTATCAAGATTTTTAATAGATGCTGCTTTTACTGATATTAAAACCTCGTTTTCCGCTACTGCTTCCGGCTCCGGAAAATCTGCATATTGAGGACTCTTTCCTTTTTCGAATATTACCGCTGCTTTCATTGCTCTAAATTTTTATACAAAATTATTACCGGGAACCCCAGCAAAGCAATAACATTTGTTATCAGTTTTAGGAAAGGGAGCTGGAAGAGGGAGGCTGGGAGTTTATAAAGCGGGTAATAAAGTTAAGAAACACAGAGGTTGCTAAGGAATAGGATATTGTGTATTATGTGTTCGTTAAGGCACTTCGTTTAGCAATGAACAATCAACATTGCTGAGTGAAACGCTTTTGCGATCCTCTTCAATTAAGGACATTATTCTTTGCGGACATCGTATTTAAGATGAGTCCGAAGTTATACAGTGTTTTTTTTTACTTCCTGCTTCTGACCTCCCACTTCCCACCTCTTAAGGATTTTCTTTCAGGATTTTACTTTTTATCCTGCTGAGATGTACCGTTGTAATCCCGAGATAAGAAGCGATATAATGCTGGGGAACTCTTCTGATGATCTCCGGCTTGGTTTTGACCAGATTGATATACCGTTGCTGCGGTGTATCTTTAATAAATGAAAAGAAATGCTTCATATAATCGAACACCCTTTCGAAAAGAGCATCCATAAACAGAGTTCTGAGCTCAGGATTTTCATACACTTCTTCTAAGAAAGCTTCCACATCAGGTTTTTTGATTTTGTATAATATACAGGGTTCTATGGTCTCAAATGAAACCATACTTGGTAATCCTTTTCTAAAGCTTTCAAGGGACGAGAACATTGTATTCTCCAGGAAAAACTGAAATGTAACGTCTTTCCCATCATTATTATACCAGGCTCTTACCATGCCTTTTTCAATGTAATAGGCATTATAGGAAACTTCGTCTTCTTTTAAAAGCAAAGTTTTGGCAGGAACTTCCATCCGTTCAAAACTGCCGAGAAACTTCCTCCATTTTTCTTTAGGAAAAGGAAACCTGTTTTTGATATTTTCAAACATTCCTGATATAAAAAAAGAACGGACAATGCGTCCGTTCTTCGTATATTTTTAGATTAAACTCTTGATTTTAGCAATGATGTCATCTCCTAATTTATCTGCTTCTTCCTGAGATTTAGCTTCTGTATAAATTCTGATAATAGGCTCTGTATTAGATTTTCTAAGGTGAACCCAGTTATTTTCAAAGTCTATTTTAACACCGTCTACAACGGAAACTTCTTCATTTTTGTATTCCTGCTCCATTTTGCTTAAGATCGCATCTACATCAATCTCAGGAGTCAGTTCTATTTTCTTTTTCCCCATAAAATAGCTTGGGTATCCTGCTCTTAGCTCAGAAACAGTTTTGTTTTCTTTAGCCAAATGGGTTAAAAATAAAGCGACCCCTACTAAAGAATCTCTTCCGTAATGTAAATCAGGATAGATAATTCCTCCGTTTCCTTCTCCTCCAATGACTGCATTTTTCTCTTTCATCAAAGTAACTACATTTACTTCTCCTACAGCACTTGCAAAATATTCAGAATTGTGGGTATGTGCTACATCTCTCAAGGCACGGCTTGAAGAAAGATTAGAGACTGCTACACCATTTTTATGCTTTAGCAAGTAATCTGCCACGGCTACCAATGTATATTCTTCACCAAACATTTCGCCTTTTTCATCGATCAAAGCTAATCGGTCCACATCCGGATCTACCACGATTCCTAAGTCTGCATTTTCCTTTTTCACCAATTCGCAGATATCTCCCAAATGTTCTTTCAGGGGTTCTGGATTATGTGGGAAATGTCCGGTAGGTTCACAGTATAATTTGACCGTTTCACATCCTAATGTATCCAAAAGCATAGGAATTGCAATACCTCCTGTAGAGTTCACAGCATCCAGAACTACTTTAAAATTCTTAGCCTTGATGGCTTCTGCATCTACCATTGGTAAATCCAGAATCTGCTTAATATGGATATCAAAAGCATCCTCTCTTGTTTCATATTGTCCAAGATCATCTACTTCTGCATAGTTGAAATCTTCACTTTCTGCTAAAGCCAATACTTCAGCTCCATTTTCACCTGTGATGAACTCTCCTTTCTCGTTTAATAACTTAAGGGCATTCCACTGTTTTGGGTTATGAGAAGCGGTAAGGATGATTCCTCCATCTGCATTAAGCTCAGGAACCATTATTTCAACCGTGGGTGTTGTAGAAAGTCCTAAGTCTACAACATTAATTCCTAATCCCTGCAACGTTGCAGTCACCAGGGAAGAAACCATCTGACCAGAAATTCTGGCATCTCTTCCAATGATAAGGGTAAGGTCTTTTTTATTTTTATTATTCTGAAGCCAGGTTCCGAATGCAGAAGCGAATTTTACCACATCAAGCGGTGTCAAGTTATCATTTACTTTTCCACCAATGGTTCCGCGAATTCCGGAAATAGATTTTATTAACGACATTATGTTTTTAATTTATAGTTTTCTAAATTTTACCAGACAAAGATACTTAAAAGACCTTTCAACTTATAGAACCGGAATCTTTTTTTGGATTTTATCGTAGGTATTTTTCACAACTTTCGGTGGTGCAAAACGATATCCCACATACAACAAGCCATAGAGGTTATTATTCTCCACTGCCTGATTGTTTTTCTGATCGTAGGCGTAGGTATTAAAATTCATTTTACCCCCGAATAAAAACCGGTCCGTATTATACCCTACATGCAAACCGCCCTGCATTCTTATGGTGGCATATTGAGCATTTTCTTTTGCTCCTCCATTCTGAAAGTTCCGGTAGCTTGAGAATTTACCTCCTATTCCAATAGCTAAATAAGGTGAAATATTAACATTTTTCCCTATTACCCAGTTATAAAAATACCCCATATTACCTCCAATATTATATTGAGTTTCTTTACTTTTTACTTCGTCAATTTTATTTCTGAAATTAGTAAGATCATAATCTACAAAAGGAACCCAGCTGCCACTGTTTTTCTTCTGCCATTCTCCTTGTGTGTAGATACTTCTTGCTGAAAAATTTTTATTAAGAATATAGGAAGTGGATCCACCAAAGCTTTGCACCCTAAGATCAGGAAACTGAACGTATGGATCCCGACCTTCCTGCCATTGCGGGAACAGGTCTTTCATATTTTCAATATAAAAGCCCGTAACATTTTTATAATACAGATTCTGAATGAATCTCCCGGGGAAGAGTCTGAAGCTAAAATCGGTGTATGAGCTTTCGCCCTTCATGTGATCATCATTATTTCCCTGCAAAAATTTGGATGAAAACGATAGAGTTGCACTTATTATTCTATAATCGACTGAAAGGGATGTTTTGGTTTTGTTGTTGATTGACAGGATTGTCTTATTTGCATTCTTCCCTTCTCCTTCTGAAAAAATATAGCTTTCGATATTGGTATCAAGATTCACGCGAATCATTACCTGATCTGCATAGGACTTTGTATTTGTGGTATCGGATTGTGCTTTTCCCTGCGTGGAAAATGAAGAAAATAATATTAATAATCCTGCTTTTAAGAAATTCAAATCGAATAATTTAAATTAGAAAAATGAATTTACTCTATTTTTTCCAATTATCCGATAAACCCAATATTAAGAACAGCCGCAATCTTTATCACAGTTTGTTCTTTTGGAACTGAATTTCTTAGGGGCAAAATTCTTTTTAAGCACCTTAAATAGAGAATAACAAGCAAATGCTACAATCAATAAGATGAGTATGTACTGAAAAATTAATGATGAATTCATTACTTTAAAATCTGATATGCTATCATCGACACAAAGTATGCCAAACCTGTCATCATGGCAACCTGAAAGCCAGTCCATTTCCAGCTTTTGGTTTCCCTGTAGACTACTGCAAGTGTAGAGACACACTGCATTGCAAATGCATAGAAAAGAAGCACTGAGATTCCTGTTGCAAAGCTGAAGACTTTTTCGCCATTCGGTTTTACATCGCGTCTCATTTTATCAATTACTTTTACTTCCGGAGCATCATCTTCCAAGCTGTATAGTGTAGACATTGTACCTACAAAAACTTCTCTGGCTACGAAACTTGTCAGGATTCCTACCCCCATTTTCCAATCGTAACCCAATGGAGCAATAATAGGTTCTATTCCTTTCCCCATTTTGGCCAGATAAGAATGATCAAGGTGAACATTAGCGGCTACCAATTCATCTGCTTTTTGTTTTGGTCCGAAATAGCTCAGGAACCAGATGATGATACTTACGATGAAAATTATTTTTCCGGCACCGGTAATAAAGTCCCATACTTTTCCTAAAACCATTTTAAGGTCATAGGCAAAAAGTGGTTTTTTATAGGTAGGAAGATCCATTACCAGGTATGTTTTTCCTTTGCTTTTAATAAATCCCTTAAGAATTGCCGCTGAAAATAAAGCGACCAGGAACCCAAGAAGGTACATTCCCATCAGAACCAACGCTTTGTATTTTATTCCTAAAAACGTTCCTTCTGAGATGATTAATCCAATAACGATGCTGTATACCGGAAGTCTTGCAGAACAAGTCATAAACGGTGTTACCAGGATCGTCAGCAATCTCTCTTTAACGTTTTCAATATTTCTTGTAGAAATTACTGCAGGAATGGCACAGGCAGTTCCTGACACCAGCGGAACGATACTTTTACCGTTAAGCCCGAATGGACGAAGCAGTCTGTCCATAAGGAATACCACTCTCGCCATATATCCTGAATCTTCCAGAAGATAAAGGAAATATAACAGAATCCCAATCTGTGGTGCAAAAACCACAATTCCTCCTATTCCCGGAACAATTCCGTTTGAGATCAATGAATTGACAGGACCTTCAGGAAGGTGTTCGCTGGTAAATGCAGCCAGCCACGAGAAGGTCTCTTCAATCCAGTTCATCGGGTATTCTGCAAGGAAGAATACACTTTGGAAAATAACCAATAAGATCAATAAAAAGACGACATATCCCCAGAATTTATGAACCAAAACCTTATCCAGCTTTTCGGTCAGTAATTCTTTAAACTGAGCTTTCTTGGAAATTACATTCTCCAGTATTCTATCTACGTTCTGATATCTCCTAACGGTTTCCTGAACCTGTAATCTTTTTGGAACCAGGCTTTTAGTATCAGCTTCATTCAGCTGCTCCATTACGGATCCTATTCTTCCCAGGTCTGTTCCCAATGAAAGGCTCATCCATGCTTTATATTCGTTGTCGAAACCTTTATGTGCTGCCAGTTTCTGAATAAAATCTTTGTGTTCGTTTGGGGTTTCAAAAGAAACTTTATCTGCTTTTACAAATTCATTTTTGTAAATGGCTTCTCTTACTTCATCAATTCCGATCTGTTCTTTGGCATTGGTCTGGATAATTGTAAGGCCTAATGCATCGGAAAACTTCTCAACATCTATGGTAATACCTCTTCTCTCTGCCTGGTCAATCTGATTGACAATCAAAATCATGGGAATACCAAGGTCCTGGATCTGCTGAAACAGAAGCAGTCCTCTTTTTAAACTTAATGCTTCAAGAATATAAACGACTCCAGCATAGTTTTTCTGCTCATCAATAAGGTATTTGGAAAAAATAGCTTCATCTTCTGAACTCGGATATAAGCTGTAAGAACCTGGAAGGTCGATCACCTCAACATCTTCGTTTTTATAGGCATAGTTCCCAGAATGACTTGCAACGGTAACGCCGGCATAGTTCCCGGTCTTCTGCTTTTTGTTGCAAAGCATGTTAAAAACCGTTGACTTCCCTACATTAGGATTTCCGACTAAAAGTATCTGTTTTTTCTTGTTTTCCTGCATTAATTCAATTCTTCAACAATGATATAATCTCCTTCTTCCTCACGAAGAGCAATCCGGCTTTTTTCTGCTCCAAACTCTACATACATAGGCCCATTGAACGGAGCCTGATACAAAATTCTGAAAGTGGTTTCCGGAAGAAGCCCCATTTCAATAATTTTATTGGGCATTTTCAGATGGTCATTATCATACCCCAATATCTTCCCCATTTTATTCTTAGGGAATCCACTTAATTTATGTAATCCTTTCTCTTTCAAAGCCTAATTTTTAGTCCTGCAAATATACGCTATTTAAATTTAATCTAAATAACGTTTCAATACAAAAGAAATCAACCCAAATACATTGCTGTATCTGGGTTGATTTGAATCTTATTAAGAATTTTCTTCTGAGGATTAAAGTTGTAAGCAGTGGTAAGGAGGACCTGCAATTACAGAACCTAAAGCAAGTTCAATAGCGCATTTTTCTGCTGTAGTCAGTTCTATCTCTTTTGCTGTTGTAGATATTGTAATAGGTTTTTGTTGTTGATCTGCCGTTTGAATCGTTTTTTTAGCGACTAAAACAGTTTCTGTTGCTTTTTTGGACTCCGTATTTTTATTTGGAGATTCATTTTTAGCAAATAACAGAGCTGACGTTGTCAGTAAAACTGTGACAAGAATTTTTTTCATGGTATAATTTTAAAATTAGTTTTAACAAACATAAAAGAATAAAAAACAAAATCAAATTTTTCCTGAATAATTTTTAAAAATTTCCTCTAATCAAGCATAGAATTGATCTACCAAAAAGAAATCAACCCAAACACATTGCTGTATCTGGGTTGATTCAAAATATAATTTAGTTGATATGAATGCTTATTTTTTCTTCTTTTCAGAAGCTTGTTCTTTTTCTATTGGATTATCATTAGAACCAAAGAAATCTTTCACCTGCTTTTCCAGTCTCTTCATAAAATCACCTACCGTTCCGTCTGTACCAGGCATTGGTTTGCTCATGTTTTCTGCAGTCATGTAAGGTCTTGATTCTGCGAATGGATCTGCTTTATATCCTTCATAAGATTTCAGGAATTTTTCTTTGGATGTAGGTGTTATTGTATTGCTCATCATTCCCATCTTGGCATTGATCTTATCTGCGTATGACAATTCATCATAGTTTTCGATCTTTTTATTTCCACTCAGCTGCCATGAGTAATTTTTATCAGCATCTTCAATTTTTACAATCAGACCTGGAAGTCCTTTAAATTTGTACGGCCCATCCTGAAAAGGGATATCTGAACTGAACCATGCCGTCCATTTTCTTCCTCCAAATTCTGTAGTTGCTTTCTGAGCATTGTATGCACCTACCTTTTCTTTATCTGGTAAAATGCTCCATTGCAGTTTCGGATCGTCTTCGTATGAGAATAAATTTCTACTGATTCTGTCCACATACTGAGCCTTCATGTCCGGATAGCTTTTGATAATTTTATAGGAAAATTTAGGCCATTTTATCAGTTTGGTCATATCCTTGAAAGACTTGGTTTTCTCCATCTCTTCTATCTGAATTTTAATGATAGAATCCTGAGCAGGCATTGTATAGTCCTGATAGATGGATTTTTTGGGAGTAATATCAAGGATGGTAATGATCTTATCCAACTTTGCCGAATCTTTCTTCGGTTTAAAAGTCAGTTCGTAAAAGAAACGGTTTGCAGTTTCCTTTGACTCCTGAGCTCCTGCAAAAGCAAAAAGAGCGATAAGAAATACGGAGAATAACTTTTTCATTATTTCAAGTTTTATATAATTAGTACTCATATCTCTACTTTTGTTACAGTTTTTTTGAAATTTTATTTTTGATCAAAAAATAAATCTCCATCAGATTAAGTGATCATTAAAAAATTATGATTCTCTTAAAACAGTTTCTTTTTTAAAACACTTACCTTTAAGTTTCTAAAAAACAAAATATTATGGATACCTTATCTCAATTAAAATCCGAACTGGAGGGAGAATTCCAAACCACAAAAAAATTTATTGAACTATTCCCCGAAGGAAAAAATGACTTCGCCCCCCATGAAAAAAGCATGAAGATGATGCCGCTTGCCACTCACCTTGTAGAAGTTTTTGAATGGCCGAATACTATTTTAAATACTTCAGAACTCGATTTTGGTAAAGGAGATTACAAACCTTCGGTTCTTTCAACGAGAGAAGAGCTTCTGAAAAAACTGGAAGAAGATTTTCAGGCAGGCAAAAAGGCGTTGGAAAACAGCAAGGAAGACGATCTGAACCCAAGCTGGACCATTAAAAACGATGGCCATGAACTGGCAAGCTGGAGCAAATACGGAGCAATCCGCCATGCTTTGAACCAGATCACTCATCACAGAGCTCAACTGGGAGTATATTACAGACTGAACAATATTCCTTTGCCGGGAAGCTATGGGCCTTCAGCAGACCAGCAAAGTTTTTAATTTTACGATCTAAGTATATCTCAACAAAAAACCAATCCGGATGGATTGGTTTTTATTTTTATTTAAAGTTGAATTTTACAGTAAACATGACTTGGCTGGGGCGGAGCTGTATTCTCGTGTAAGAAATACTTTGTGCATTGATATCATACGTTTCAAAAATTTTTTTGTTCGCGATATTCATCCATTTCACTTCGAAATCTATTTTCTTTTTTGCCCAACTGAACTGATAAGACAAATCATAGAATCCGTTATTATATTTCTGAGTTCCGGCACTACTGTTTACCTGATCCCAATTAAATCCTATGGTATGGTTTTCCAATGGATAGAAAAATACGCCTAAGTTATGATTAAATCCATTTCTTGAGTTCTTATTATTCAATTCAGGTGTTACACTTGTATTGGTTTGTTTTGTTTTTGAAATGGTAAAATTATAATCAACGCTCATCCAGCTGAAATAGGTATTATTGAATTTAAATCCTACTGACTGAGAATTATTTTTGCTTTCGTAAGATTGATCATTCTGATAAGCATCTGATGTTGAAGTATTGTTGCTATAGCTTAATGAAGCATTTGTTTTAAATTTTGGGAAATATTTTCCTACTTCTCCGCTAAATCCATTATTTTTTGTGTGATTTTCCTGTTCCAGATATTTCACTGTGATATATCCTGCTTCGTTTCTTACAGGAGAAGAAATAAGGTTTCTTTTGGCATCGGATAATCTATAATTAAGATTAAAGAACAAATTATTCAAAGGATTTCTATATTCTATTCGTGTCCCTCCAGATTTTGTGTTGTTCTGAGGAATCGGGTTGGAGGCATCCATTGCATTAATACCATTGGGTGACGTCATTAAAAACCCTGAATATGCGGTGTTTACTTCCCCGAAGTTATTATTGATATTACCTGTTACTGAAGCTTTCCAGAATGAAGCAAATGAATACTGTGCAAAAATATTTGGCTCAAAGGTTACTTTATTTACCGATTTTGAAACAAGTCTCAATGGATCTTCCGCTTTAATATTGTTTGAGTTTACTGGAAGATTGGCATAGATCATCAATGATTCACTTTTATAATTTACTCCTAAACTTCCATATGGTGTTGCTGTAGTATATTTCAAATCATTATTATATGCTTCATTTGGTCTTAAAAACTTGCTATTCTGAAGGTTTGAAAGGTCCGTAGTAAGATCTGTAGTTTTAAAATTAAAACCTACTTCCGGAGTGAAAGTCCATCCTTTAGCTGAAAAACCTAAATTGGCAGAATGATTGGCTTCGAAAGTTTTAAGCCTCATATTCTGTCTTACAATATCTGTAGGTGCTGTTGCTGTGAAGCCGGGTATCTGCAAATATGAAGCAGGAGAAACCTCCAGTGTCTGTCTATCTGTTTGATAATTAATAAAAGACTGAATATTAACCATTTTCTCTTTCCATGGAATAATGGTACTCAAAGAGTTCTGAAATGAAGTAGTAGGAGATTCTATTGCCTCATCCCCATGTCTGGTGTTGGTTGCATCTGTTCGGTCTACAACACCCCTGTCTGCATTCCAATATTGGGAGAAACTTGTTGTATTTTTAAAGAATCCTTTTTTCGCATTTTTAGTAAAAATCAATTCTCCTTTCGCTTTATCTGTATAGAAATTATTGAAAATATTCTGAGTAACTCTTGAAGCAGGCTGATTAGATGTTGCAAAATAATCCGTCTGGCTATAAGATTCTCTCTCTACAGCATTATTGGTATAGTTTGCGTTAGCTTTAAGCTCCCATTCCTTTTTCTTATCAATATTGGTAAGATAGTTGGCTGATAAGTAATGAACATTATTCATCAGATATCTTTTCACCGGAAGATTAGGGGTACTTGCATTTTCTACATTCAGCCAGTCATTTTGAGAAGCATTGATTCTCTTGCCTTCAAATCTGTTCCCGAATGCCAGAATATTTCCTTCATTTTCCACCTGTTCACCCATGTTGTTGGTTTTATAATTGACCACCCATTGGCTTTTCTGTCCGAAAAACATGGGAGTAAGTTTTACATTCCAAAGCCATGGATCTCCGAAGCCTGTTCCTACTTCTCCTCTCCCTGTCATGGTAACGGAGTTTTTAAGCTTGATATTGATCGCTGCCTGATCTGAAGGCACTTTATCCTGAAGAATTTTTACCGGCTGGTGATTTTCAAGAACTTCTACTTTCTGTACGGCATCTTTCGGAAGTGAGTTATTGATCGTTCCATAACCACCTTCCATAAGGTCTTTTCCGTTCACATAGAATTTATTGATGGCATTTCCCTGATAAAGAATTGTTCCGTCGGTATTCACCTCAATTCCCGGAATCTTTTTCATAACATCTGCCAGGGTTCTGTCGTTTTTGTTGTTGAATGCTTTAAGATCATAGGAAATGGTATCCCCTCTTGCGGTAATCATTTTTGTTTTCAGCTGTACTTCTTTAATTTCTGTGGCTTCAGACTGCATTTTGAAACTTAAGGTCTGATCACTGTTGCTGATTTGCTTCGTAAGGGGCTTCTGATTGAAAGCTTTTACTTTAAGATCCACATTCGATTCACCAGAAGTGAACGTTACTTTGTATTCTCCTTTAGAATTGGTAATTCCATATGCCAGAATAGCATCTTTACCAGGCTCTTCTATGGTCACACTGGCGCTTGGTATCGCTACCCCGTCATCATCAGTGATCTTTCCTGAAACCGTCTTTTGTGCGAAAGTAAGCACAGTAAAGAAAAGCATCAGAAATAAAGAAATATTTTTTTTCATACTTAACATTTGCTCAATTAGTTAATCATTATCGTTTTTTGTTACACTTTTTATAAAGATGAATTTTATAGATAAAGGTTAAATCATTATCACTACAAACATAGTTATATTTTTTAAACCTTTGACTTTTTTTTAAAAAGTGTGCTTATTTTGTATCCATTGTAATTCTGTCTGCTATTTTTATGCAGCTGATTATTTTCCTTGAAAAATTAAATTTGGCCAATAAAATCTTTAAAAATTTTCAATATTTATTTTTAAAAATTCGGTAACAAAATCTGGACAACCATTATCATATTGAGCATAATAAAAGCAATTTTCAGCAGAGGAAAAAAATATTAATATTTTTATTCATTCCAGATAGTAAAATCTTAATTGAATTATAGATTAAAAAAAACTTAAAAATGGGCACATAAATATATATTTAATAATTTTGTAACATTAAATTTACTAAAATGGGAATTATTTTAAAGCCTATAGATATTGTAGAAGACATTTCAAAAGAAGAATTCTACGAAAAATATCTAAAGCCAAGAAGGCCCGTTGTCATCAGGAATATGGCAAAAAACTGGCCTGCTTACCAAAAATGGACGATGGAATATATGAAGGAGGTTGTAGGAGATGTGGAGGTTCCGCTATATGACAGTTCAAAAGCAGATCCCTCTGCCCCTATCAATGCATCGGCCGCAAAAATGAAGTTTGGAGATTATATAGATCTTATACAACGGGAGCCAACTGATCTCAGAATATTTCTTTTCGATCCTATAAAATATGCTCCTAAACTTTTGGAAGATTATATTGCCCCCAAAGAGCTCATGGGAGGGTTTCTTGATAAATATCCTAATATGTTCTTCGGCGGAAAAGGATCTGAAACATTCCTTCATTTTGATATTGATATGGCTCATATTTTCCATACTCATTTCAATGGAAGAAAACATATTCTCCTTTTTGATTATAAATGGAGAGAAAGGCTTTACCAGATTCCTTATGCTACATATGCACTGGAAGATTACGATATAGAAAATCCTGATTTCACAAAATTCCCGGCACTGAATGGTGTAGAAGGTATTGAATGTTACCTGGAGCATGGAGATACTCTGTTTATGCCTACAGGATGGTGGCACTGGATGAAATATCTGGACGGAAGTTTCTCTATTTCCTTAAGAGCCTGGGACAAATCGTGGGCAGTAAAAGCACATTCACTGTGGAATCTTACTGTACAGCGCAAATTTGACGATATAATGAAGGCCAATTTCAAAAAAGATTACATGGAGTGGAAAGAAAAATTGGCGGTTGAAAGAGCAGAAATCGCTTTAAAAAGAGGCTTACCAAGATAAATAAAAAGACGTTTCAAATGAAACGTCTTTTTTAATTCTATTATAAAAATGCTATTTCTTAATCATTTTATAGCCTTTTTCTGTCTCTTTATCTTTGACCTTCACTATATAATTTCCTGATGCCAGTTCACTTACATTTACAGTTCCGTTTTCTGCATTTATCATTTCTTTTTTCACCAGTTTTCCGTTAAAATCATAGATGTTAATCTCAGATATCTTAGTTTTATTTTTGATATATAAGACATCTTTTGCAGGATTTGGATAGATGGATGCACCGTTGTTATCCGCTTTTACATCGGAAACCGATAGACTGTTTGCGGAAATCTGGAAATCGTCTATCCCAATAAACCAGACATCTTCTGTCGTGGAATAGAAAGCAATATAAATTGTTTGTCCTACATAAGGAGTCAGGTCATAAGTATACTGATTCCATGAAGTAGGAGGTTTTACCGCAGCAGCGAGCGTATTGGTAAGGCCTGCGATGGTGGGAGTTGTTGTTGAAACTTTTATATCCACGGTCTCAGCAAGCCCAGCCCCTCTGTTTCTTGCCCAGAAAGTAAGCTTATCTGATACTCCCGCAGTAACCACTATAGCAGGGCTTATGGCATAATCATCATGGGCAGTACTGCCATATTCCAATCCCAGGAAATGGGTTCCTGAATGGGGAGCATTGAATGAAGAGTCATAGGAACTAAAGGTTTCCCAGGTTCCGGGATCTCCTCCATTAATTATCGTCCAGTCGGCAGGCATTGTAGCCGAGTCAAAACTTTGAGAATATTGTGCTAGTAGACCTATTGGTATGAAGCACAGCAATGTTACGAATTGATAAATTTGTCTCATAGTGTTTATTTTGATACTAATTTAATGAAAATCAAAGACATTAGTTAACAAATTACCATGAAAAACAAAAACAATCAGACTTTTATGAAAATAAATCTACAACACCCTGTAAACAGGATACTGTCTGAACGTTTTTTCTTCAAAGTATGGGGAGTGCCTGTACACCCAATCCAGCTGTGCATCTCCATCATCAGACAATTTTTTATCCGATGCTTTAGCTGCTTCAAAAGCTTCTTTCAGTTTGTTGTCTTTTTTCAGGAGTTCTGCAGCGGTATCTTCGAAAATATAGGCGGAATAATATTCTTTCTGAGCCAGAATTCCATCAAAGAAGTTCCAGTTGAAAAATGAGTCTAATGCTTCAGGTTCAAGGGTTTCTATGATATATTTTACACCAGGCTGATTGGTAGGAACCAAATAATCTCCTGCAGAAAATGTCATGCTTTTACGAGAAGTATCTACCGTAGTTTCAAAATGCAGATAATGACCTTCATAAGGGTTTTTAACGGTTTTAAAATCTTTGATCTTATAGGATTCAACCGTCAGAGTACTGTCTTTCTGAATGGATTTCATCTGAATTTTATTTCTTTTAAATTCTTCAATCACACGGTACTGCGACTGCGGAATCACATAATACTTCGGAATGGTAATATATCCCGTAGGAACAGCAGTGGTAAAGAGTTTTATATTCTTGGTAAAGGGCTTGTTTCTGTCATAATACAGCCTTGGCATCCCAGAGACTTCACTTGGTTTGTATTTTCCTTCATAGCCTTTAAAATCCATCGTAGAGAACTTCGTGGAGTCTATTTTCCAACGGATTCCGTATTGTTTTCCTGCCTGGTATTGTTTTAAATTTTCAATGCGGTGCTGTTTTATGGTATGATACTCTTTATCTAAATTCTGCAGGTTGACCAACATATATTTGTAAGTAGCATCTACTCTTTTGTCATACGGTTTCAACATATGGGTTTCGGGAACAGTTCCTAAAGAATTGAAAAGGGAAGCATATCCTGTAGAGTATCTCGGAGAATCTTCAAATGAAGCAAAACCTACTTCCGGAACATCTCCATGGATATTGACGTAAGGAGTGCTTTCGTAACCTAACTTCTTCATGTCCTCAAGGTTTTTAGCCTGATATTCATTGTAGAAATAGTTTCCAAGAGTATTTCCCAGACGTTCTTTAAAGGTAGAAATATAGGTAAATGTATATTGATAATCTGCTCCATTGCTCACATGATTATCTATGAAAACATCCGGTTTCAGCCACTGATAGATTTCCTGAAAGCTTCTTGCATTTTTAGAATCTGCCTTGATAAAATCTCTGTTCAGGTCATAATTCCTTGCATTTCCTCTGAAGCCGTACTGTTCCGGACCATTTTGATTGGCTCTGGAATAAGATCCTCTGTTGAGCATTCCACTCACATTATAGGCTGAAATAGCGGCAATGACAAAATTTTGCGGAGTTTTGATTTTTTTGACGGCAAGATCTCTCATCAGCATCATGGTAGCATCTATTCCATCCGGTTCTCCTGGGTGAATCCCGTTATTGACGAAGAGAATGGCTTTGTCTTTTCTTACTATTTCAAGGTCTTTTTCAGGAAAAGGATTATAAACGACCACATAAATGGGTTTTCCGTTGTCATCTTCTCCTTTTTTAAGGTACTGAATGGTATTGAAGTTCTTAGCCAGATTCTCGTAGTAGCCGTTCATTTCATCGTAAGTAACAGTCTGGTTGCCATTCCCTTTTTCAAAAGGGGTCTGAAATGATTTTTGAGCCAAAAACAAGGTAGAACTCAGCGTGAATAAAAGATATTTCAGTTTCATTGAAGTCATATTTTCAGACTTTAAAATTAATCATCTTTTGTTAAAAAAGAGAATGTGTTGACTAACAGAATTGTTTTGAAAATAGAAACCTCACAGGTTTTGAAGACCTGTGAGGTTTGTTACTAATAGCACTAAAAGCCTGATTTATTTGTTCCATTCTATCAATTTCTTCCTTTTTCATTGGGGTACAGGGAAGGAAGCGGATCGCTTTGCCAGAATTGTTTGGAGTCGATATCCATGATGGATAAAGATCCGGTATAGGCTGCTCCGGTATCCATATTCCAGATATTGGCTTTATTAGCGGGTGTTTTGATTCCGATATCCAGCGTAGGGGTATGCCCAATGAATATTTCTTTGTACAAAAGCAGTCTTTTGGGATATAATTCTGAATTCTTTTCCAGTTTTTTATCCATTGCCACCGCAGTTTCCCAAAGGGTTCTGTCCCAACGGTAATTGCTGGAATACACTTCTCTTTCAGGGCCGTGCATGGAAGCATATCCAGCATGAATAAACAGCCGATTCTGATCGTCAATATGATAGTTTCTCATCCTTTGAAAGAATTCGAGGTGAATATCCAACTCTTCAAGGGAATAATCAACATAGCTTTCTATGGTACTTTTTCCTCCATTAAAAAGCCATACATCAGGATTTTGTCCCAATGCCAACCAATCTTCACACCATGCGTCATGATTTCCTTTGATGAAAATACATTCCTGCTTTTCGGAAAATTCCAGTAAGAACCGTATAATTTGGGAGGATTCGCTCCATCCGTCTACATAATCTCCGAGGAAGATCAGCTGATCATTTTCTGTCACAGCTGCTCTTTCAAGAACCTGTTGTAGAGCTTTAAACCCTCCGTGAATGTCTCCTATTACTAATGTTCTGCTCATTTTACTTCGAAATGTATTTTGCATCTACGAAATCCGTCAGCCATACTCCGTTTGCAGACTGATAGAAAGACAATCCGTCCTGATGCATTGTTCCGGTTCTAATGGTAAGAATGATGGGTTTACCGTGCCTCATCCCTACCTTTGTAGCCGTCTCTTTATCAGCACTTAAGTGTACATGCTGGCGTGTTCTTTTCTCAATTCCTTTTTCTAAAATGGAAGTGATATTGGCTTCTGCTGTTCCATGATATAGGAATTCAGGGGGCTGCTTGGCTTCCAAGGCCAGATCTATATCAATAGAATGTCCCTGGTTTGCCCTGATCATGGTTTTGTCTTCGTTAAAAGCAAAACGCTTTTTATTATTGGTTTCTACCACCTCATCTAATTCTTCGGGGGTAAAATATATTCTTCTTTTGGCTGATTTTGCTCTCAGCTCTTCTATGTCTGCCCAACCGTTTTCATCTAGCTTAAGTCCAATGCTTTCAGGCTGATGTCGGAGAATAAGGCTTAGAAATTTACTTATTTTTTTCTTTTCTATTTCGTTCATGGTTTGTTTTTTAATTTTTCAATAAGATTTCTAATCGTAAAATAATCCTGTTTCATCTGATCATAAACTGATCTTTCCTGTTCGGATATTCCTGTCAGAATTCTTTTCTGTTCAAAATAATAGCGTTCAAAATCTTCATCGCTGGTATCTTTTTTTTCTTCCATATCCAGATATTCCTTAATAATTGCTTCATCAAGATTATACGAAAGCAATTGCTCCTTGATATAGTTTGCCCAAAAAGAATCTTCATCATACTGCTCTTTCCGAAGCTCAGCAATTTTCTTTTTGCTTTCCTCTGTTATCAAATAATCATTGAGTTTCCTCCACAAAAAATCTTCAATAAGCCCTTCCCCAAACTCCCCGCGATCTACCATATACTCCGGATCATAAGTCTTTAGATACTGTATAAAGTTTTCGTTTTTATTGGGGTAAATAAATACGTTCCTAAGATACATTCCTAAACCGAAAAGACCTCCCAGACTGTCAAACTTTGAGGCTAATGACTTATTCTTGATTTCATTGATGTCATCTTCACTCAACTCTTCATTAATCAAAAAACCAACTGCTTCTTCCACTGTATTTATTTTTGACCGCTTCTCATCATAATATTTTGCAGAGGCGTCTTGTTCTTCATCGGTAAGTTCGGATATAGTATCATCAGAGTCAATCTCTCGTTCAAAATAATCATAAGGAATGATTTCTCTGTTATTTGTATCCAAATATGCCTTTAACCTGAATTCAAAAAATTTTTTTTCATTTTCTAAGATCCTCATGATGTTCTGGCTGAGCTCTTTGTTCTTTCCAAAAATTCCGGTGATCTTAATCTTATCTTCAATCAAAGAATTAATATTATCTAAATCTTCAGTTCCTTTAGCAATTATTTCTCCCTCATTAAGCGTAGTAAAGCAAGATATGTCTTTCTTATTTATTTCAAATTTTACAAGAAATAGCAACTGCTCTTCAGAAGTTTCCGGCATCTTTCCAATGTAAAAATGCAGTGGAAAATAAGAAGGAAACTCTTTAAAGTTCTTATTCTTAATTTCCAACAATTCCTTTTCTGAAATAAGGCTATACAGTTCTATCAATGTTGTACAATTTTTTAGCTAATCTTTCACACAATGCTTCAATATCATCCTTCCTCACCAGCTCAGTAATCCATTCCTGTGGAATACTTTCGAATCCATAATAAATTCCTGCAATGCCTCCTGTGATGGCTCCGGTGGTATCGGTATCTTCTCCCAGGTTGACGGCTTTTAAAACCGCTTCAGAGTAACTTTCTGAGTTTAGAAAACACCATAAGGAAGCTTCCAGGCTGTGTAGGACATATCCGCCACTCTTGATTTCATCTTCAGGATAATCAGAAATATTACTTTTTAAAATCTTATGAAAAAGTTCAATTTCATTTGGGTTAAAACCTTGATTTTCTGCATATTCCAACGCAACTTCCCGTGTATGCGCATAAGCTTCTTTTTTGCTCTTCCCTCTCAATAATTGAATGGCAAAAATCACATAGATAAAACAGGCAAAAACAGAACGGAAATGACCGTGCGTTATCGCTGAAACTTCTTTTACTGTAAGATACAGCTTCTGAATATCATTCTCTTTTTCAAGATAAAAAGCCAGGGGAAGAATCCTCATTAAAGAGCCATTCCCATTGTCTTCTTCGAAAATATTTCCTGAAAACTTAGCACTCTCCCCCTTGATTAATCTTGCCAAAGCATGCCTTGTAGTTCCTCCAATATCGAAAAGCCTTCCATGGGCTGTCCAGTGACCGTATTTATTCCATTTTACAAAGCTTCGTCCTATTTTTTCCAGATCATAGCCTTTGGTGAGTTCTTCCGCGAGACAAAGCGTAAGAGAGCTGTCATCACTCCAGGTTCCTTTGGGTTGATTCCAGGACATGTATTCCAGCATTTTTGTGACTGGAAAACGTTTTAAATCTTCTCTTTTTTTAAATTCTACCGGAACACCGAGAGCATCTCCAATGCAAACACCCATAATTCCTGCTTTTACTTTGTTTTCCATCAGGCAAGGTTTACCAGTTTATCGAATAGGAGTTTCATTCCTTGAGTGGCTGTTTCTTTCATGACAACTGCTCTCTGGCCGTATCCGAATCCTGTTTCATTAGGGTTGATAACGATTAAAAGGCAGTCGTCTTTGATATCATGAATCAGCCCGGCTGCCGGATATACCTGCAAAGAAGTTCCGATTACCAGTAGGATATCCGATTCTTTTACGATTTCTCTTGCCGTCTCATACAATGGAACATCTTCCCCAAACCAAACGATAAAAGGTCTTAACTGTGCCCCATCTTCTGCTTTATCTCCGATATTGATATCATCTCTTTGATCATAAATCAGGTTTTTATTGTTACAAGAACATGATTTGAACAATTCTCCGTGAATATGAAGAATGTTGGTAGATCCTGCTCTTTCGTGAAGGTCATCAATATTCTGGGTAATGATCTGAACATCGAAATGTTTTTCCAGCTCTGCCAGTAATTGATGAGCTTCGTTGTACTGTACTTCATGCAGCTGGCGTCTTCTCTGATTGTAAAATTCAAGAACCAGAGCTCTGTCTTTTCTCCATCCTTCCGGACTTGCCACATCCGTTACATTATGATTTTCCCAGAGACCATCTCCGTCTCTGAAGGTTTTTATTCCGCTTTCGGCACTGATTCCTGCGCCGCTTAATATGGTTAGTTTTTTCATTGGTTTTTAATTTTTTCTTTTACATTCTGAAAAATAATAATGATCAAAATGATTATAAAAACAGGAATTAGCAATATCCATACTAAAATATCTCCTAATCCTATGGTTTCTTTTATTCTAAATTTTTCTTTCGTTTTATAGTTGATAAAATCTACAAAATTTTCTTTATTATCAAGCTCTTTATCATATCCCAGCCAGTCAAAATTTGTGATAAAATCTCCAAAAATATACAGATCAGGAGATTTTGGATCTGATAAATTGAAAAAATAAAAGGTTTCAAAATCCTGTCCAACCAGAGGCTCATATTCAATATTGTACTGGAAGCAAAAAAGACTTTCAGTAATCAATAAATTCCTTTCCTTAAGCGCTTCTTTTAGTTGTTTTTGATATTTTTTCAACTTTTCAATATCATTTTCTACTGGAAAAACATTTGATTTTTTCCCTGCATTCTGAAGGTAATAAATATAGGTTTCAGGAAACTGCAGATTTAATCCTTTCTGAAGAAGAGTAATTTCCTCATTTGCCAATCCTACATTAGGATCTTCAGGATGATCTACAAATCTGAAATTATTTTTTTTCACTGCTGTAAAAGGTTTTTATAAAGTTCTTTTTAAGTTGAGTTTTTTATTTAAAACCTCATCATCAAATAATAGTGCCTTTTCTTCAGGAATGATCAGATTATCCAAATCATCATTTAAGACGAATTGGTATTGTTCTTTCACAAAATCTGAAATATTTTCAATGAGAAGAATATCATCTTTAGCAAAAGATCTGGTAAATTCATTCCGCAAGCCAATCTGAATTGCCCTTCGTTCTAATTTATTTCCAAAGGGATCATGATCCGGATCCCATTGCAGTCTTACTGAAGATTCTTTTATCTGATCCTGCCATTCATTTCTGGAGATCCCAAAATTTTTATTGTAAGATGAATATACTGCATTTTCCAGATATTTTATAAAGGCTTCCTTTTTCAGGTGAATAGCCAGAACGCATTCTTGTCCTTCTTTTCTTCCCCAACCATTTCTGTACATCATCCAAAGAAAATTAGGCTTTATCCAAGTCATTCTTTCTAGGCTGAAACCTCCGCCAAAGAACTGATTTTTAACTGCAAATTCTCCTATTTCTTTTTTATAGGACTGATACACTACAATTTTCTCATCATCATATTGAGCCATGATATGATATCCTTGCTGAGGCCAGTCCTGCAGTTGTTCTTTATATTTTTTTAACTTGATGTTCATTGTATTTCTTCAAATGGTTTCAGCATTTCTTCTTTCTTTGTAAGCACTGCGAAAACCACTCTTTTAAATTTATTTTTATACTTCCCTTGGAGATATTTCCTAAACAATCCTGCAATTTCTTTTGGATCATTTTTGAAGACCCCACAGCCCCAGGCTCCTAAGATCAGGACTTCATTTCCTTGCTGTAAAGCCAGTGAAAGCATTTTATCCATTCTAAGATCCATAGCATCGAGAATTTCATGCGCTCTTTCCGGTTCCTGACGTTTTACCACCCCTGCATTGACTGCCGGGGACGTGATGAAATTACACAGAATGGGTTTAGGAAGTAATTCTCCTTTATCTTTTCTAAACACCGGAACTTTCGGACTGTAAATCATTGTATCTGTATAAAAACAGGATTCCATTGCACGGTGAATCGTATAATAATCCCATGCCTGAAGTAAGCTTTCATATAAACCTGAAGTTCTTGCCAGACTTTCTTCCTGTGCTTCTGCTCCATTGATAAATCCTCCTCCGGGGTTTTTTGCTGAAGCAAAGTTCAGACACATGATTTTCTCCTGGTTTTCTTCTTCGGCTAATTGTAAAATTGCTTTTAAAGAACTGCACTTCCATGTTTCAATTTTGGTTTCAAAATTGGTTTCTGATAATGGAGATTCTTTCATTTCAGAAAGCTTCTCCGGAGTGAAAAGAACGGTTCCTTTTTTACAGATTTCCAGTTCGTTTTCTATATTTATTTTTTCGTTATGTTCGTTTATATAATATTTTTTGGCAAGGATATCCAATGTATCTTTTGCCATTCCTTTGTTAGTCATAGTTAGTTTTTTAATATTAGACATCAATTCTTCCAACTCAGTATTTCCTGCTTTTTCAAAATCATCTCCTATAAATACTTTGGTTACTTTGATGTTCCCTACAATGGCCTCATTAAACCTCAGCTCCGATTCTTTGAGCCAGTTCACTTGATAAGGGATAGTTTTTTTCAATGGGCAGCAGCTTCTTTGCTTTATCGAATTCTCCGGATTTGGTAAGGTTCAATATTTTCTTAACCAAAGGGGTATAATCCTCTATTTTAACAATCCATTCTTCATTGAACTCCTCGATCAGCGAACGGCTAATCCCGACCTGAATGGAGCGATAATTAAGTTTAGTTCCCTTGATATTCCTTTCAGGATCCCATTGTACATATACTTCAGCGTTTTCAAACTCTTTTTCCCAATTTCGGGGATCAGGGTAGACTCTTTTTTCAGGTGAAGTAAGAACGGCTTTATATAAGGCTTTTTCCCATGCTTCCCTTTTAATATGTAATGCCAGAGTATGTTCCTGATTGGGTTTCTGTCCATAATTGCTGCGTTCCATCATCCAAAGAAAAGAAGGCTTTATCCAGGTCATCCTGTTGAATGAAAACGGAGCCGTAAATTTCTGATGCTCCAGAGCAGATTTTGCAATTGTCTTATTATAAGCTTGGTATACCACCAAGGTGTCATTTTTATAGTCTGCTCTTATCTCAAATTCTTTCATTGTTGTTCATTTATTCAAAATCATACACATACACTTCCACATCATTTGCAAGCAATGTTCTTTCAATAATAGGTTCTATTTCTTCCCATTTTCCTCCCGCCAGACCACATCCGATTCTCGGCATATGCACTGAAGCATTCTGTTGTGAAGCTTCATGGCTGAGTTTCAATAAACATCCTTCAACGGCCTCATATCGGATAGGTGGAACACTTGAATGGGTTATAATTTTATGCTGAGCAATCATATTGCAGACCCAAATATCTTCTTCTGTTTGAACAATCTGGATTTCTCCAAGGTTAAAATTTTCTCCGTTTTTAAACCATTCCCGGTATTTCAGTTCAGGCTGTTTCCATCTTTTTGAAATGGCAGTTACAAAACCCTTTCCCCAACCTCCAATATCGTTACAGATATGAGCAATTATTTTATTTCCTTCAGCATGAGGACGGGTAGCATCACCCTTTATATATTGTATTGTTTTCATGGTTATTATTTTCTATCATTAAATATAAAATTAATGCTTTTATCCTATGCCTGATATCTTCTTTAGAAATTAAAAAATCTGTTTAAAATCTTTTGAATACGGAGAATAGGATCCGTAAACGGTATTAAATTCAACGTCCAGGTTTTCTATTTTAAATTGTTCGTCCATCTGATCCAGACAAGTGATGACAAGATTCTTTTTAACCGGAAATACATAAGCTCCATCGAGCTTCAAGGCATAATTCAGCAGTTTGTAATCTATTTCTCCAAATCTTAATTCCTTCTGATATTCATTAAATGTACAGGTTTCCTCTTCATTATTTCTCAGATTCATTTCTTTTTCATTACTCATCCAGCCGTTTCCATGGCGCGTTGCATAGCTTCTGGTCACATAATACACTTCTATGTCTTCAATTTTTAAAAGCTGACAGATCTCGTATGCATTTTTTGAAGTGGTATGGGCATAAGTCACATTGGGAAAAACCCCATGATCCATATCGAGTAAAACTCCCTGACTTCCTTCAAAAATAAGGTGATCAAACGAAGCCAAGTGGTTATAATCATTTATATTCCAATCAATGGCTTCAATAGCATCTAAAAAAGGCTGTAAAAGTTTACTGATCTCACTTTCATCTATAAAGCCATAGTAATAAGCGATCCCCTTCAGTTTCTCCAACAACATTTCTTTGGGTGCTATGAGGTCTATTGCAAATAGTTTATAGGGACTTTCGTGTCTTTTCATCGTAGCGCCTACTCCTTTTCCGCAGGTTCCATGCTCCAGATTCCGTGCATTTGTTCTGTTTTGCCATACATCAAAAGGAGTTGTGACCCTTGCTAACGGATGAATATGCAGTTCAATGTTACCGTTCTTTGCTTTCAATTCTTCTCTTTCGTTGAGCAGAAAAACCGGGTGTATGGTGCAATGTTCGGTGAAGTAAGAAGGCAGGCCGCGAAGTGCTCCGCTCGCAAAACTGGAATGTACATGTTTTCTTTCATCAATCATTACGGTATGTGCCGCCTGCTGACCTCCTGAAAATCTGATCACGACAGCCTTCGGATTCTGAGAAGCGAGAAAATCGGTGGTTATTCCTTTCCCTTCATCTCCAAAACCAAGTCCTATTACTATTTGCGCCTTTTTCATGTTGTTATATTTTTTGAGATCCTTTTCCATTGCCATTTTCATTTGTGTTTTTATAATTGTACTGATGGCAATTTATTAGTTCTAAAGCATTTGAAACTGATCTAACCCTTCTGTTCCTGTCGTTCCAAAGGTTTTATTTTTAAACTTATCACAGATAATCCCCTTGATAACGTTGGGAATTTCCCTGTGATCTTCTATGGATATACAGTTTTGGCCTAATAATTCTCTCCAGCCTCTGTCTGCTCTGAGGGCCTGATCGGAATGCAAAACACTGATATGGTATACTTCATATTTTTTCTTTGCTTCTTCCAGCAGTTCAAAATGAGTATAGGTTTGCTGCCCTTTTCCCATAATTTCTCTGATTGCAGAGGCAGAAAGTGTTTTTAAACAAGGTTCATCACCTACGGTAAACAATAATCCTTTTTGTCCTCTTTTTTCAAAAGCATCCGTTCTTGTATGGAAAGCAGCAAAGTACCAGGCTAAAAGATAGCTTTCTCCGGCATTTCCACCTCCTCCGGACTCTATGTAGGTACGGGTAAGCCACATATCCAGTTCTGCATCTCCTGACTCAAACTGACCCACCTGAAGCGGATAGCCATCACATTCATGATCTCCAATTCCCAGAAATAGCAAGGCTGGATCGGGAACTCCTCCCTGAATAATTCCTCCCATCAGTTTTGGCAACCCTTCTCTGATCAGTTCATGGGGAATATGTCCCATGCTTCCGGTAACATCCAATCCTAAAATAATGGGAACGGAGTTAGGATGAATCTCTGAATCTCTGGATTCTCTGAAAGAAATACCATGAGGATTCATGGATTCATGAGCCATTCTTTTGGCATTCTGGGTGAAAATTTCTCCCGCGGATTTTGTTCCGTAACCTGCTTTGCTTGCTCTGTCATAACGAGCGTCTAAATCGTATCTTGTACTTCCCATGACTATAATGTTTTTCCAAATAAATATTCAAATCTCTTTTGAGTTACTTCGAGCTGAATATTCAGATTTCTGATTGTTAATGATAATTCCATGTCTTTCTGAACGAATGCTTCAGGATTAAAATCCGCAAAAGTCAGACTGTTTCTGTCTAAAGGACTGATATCAATAAGCCCTTCCTGCTCCCGCTCGAGTCTTTTGATTTTTAATTCAATATCTTCGACTCTGCGTCTGTAAATCAATTCGGAATCTCCTCCGATAATCCGTGCACGGTCTTCTCTGATCTGATCATTATTTCTTTGTAATGATTCGATAAATCTTGGTTTTAATTCATCTTCCATGACCAAATATTTTTATTTGTGTTAATATTACGCTAATTAAACAAGACATAGTAATGCTATCTCTTTTTACGAATGATTTTATTCCTTTGAGTACATTACATCTGTTCTCAGCACATACTTTAATCCGCTGATAAGGGTTTTCCCTTCATGCCTTAAAGGATGATAAAAAATAAGGGCTGTTCCTTTCTTTGGAGCTACGGTAAATAAGTTTTCAAATTCTGTTTCTCCACCTTCGAAATCATCATTCAGATAGATCATAAAAGTGTAAAAACTTTTCTCTTTCTCATTCCTGATATAACTTCCGTCCCTGTGCATTTTGAACTGCTGTCCGGGAGCATATTTGTAAACCCTTAGCATTTCATTAAAGTTAAGAAGCTGATGTCCATCATATTCCTGGGGTAGAAATACAGCAGCTTTTTTAAAAAGTTCTTCAGCTATTCTTTCATCAAAGATCATCAGCCGGTCATTATTTCTGACTCCTTTGTTCATTTGCTGCCGCCCAAAAACATTGATCTTTGCTTCTTCAAAAACTTTTTCCTGTGAAAGACTGATATAATGATCACATTCTGCTTCGGTCAGAAAATCTTCAATCAGAAATATCTGTGGGTGTAATTCAACTTTTTCCATAATCGTATTTTGTGTTTGGTCTTGTGTTTTTACTTTCTTAATTCATCTCTTACTTCCATTAAAGCAAATCCTAAAAGGTTTTCTCCATTCCAGAGTAAAGGATTTTGTGCTCTCGTATCTGTTTCCAGCATTCCAATCCCCCAAATTCTATCATAAGGACTTGCCTCCACCAGAATTTTATCTCCTGTTGACAAAAGAAAGTCTTTAAATCCTTGATTCTGAGAGAATTTCAAAAGATTTCCTTGGGTTACCATTTCATATTTATGTTCATCCCAAATTCTAGGATCAAAGCTTTTTACTTTCCTTCCCAGGGCTTTTGCCTGATTAGGAGTAACCGCCTTTAAGATTTCCTCTTCCATTTCAGCATCATTAAACAGTCTTGCTTTTCCAGCCATCATATAATGTTCAGCCGTTTTATAAACAATCCCATTTTCTTCAAATTTTCCAGGAAACCACTGGCTAAAACATGATTTGGTAATGATATCTTTTGCTGTGTGTCCCCAGAAAAAAAGAAATTTTATTTTTTCTTTTTTCTGAAAACGTTCTGTAATATTGTGTATGGTGTATTTCATGATTGCGTTATTTTGACACAAATTTAAAATAATATCATTTTACTAACCAAATTTATTTGCGTTAATTTTACACTAATAAATATAACCATTTGATTAGCAGTGATAAAAATTTAATTTTATGAAACACGAGTAACACAAATTCATATCACCAATGACACAAATCTTTACTAAGTTTTGGCTAAAGCCAATGGAATAGGGTAATAAAAAAACGGACTAAAGTCCGTTCCTATTGAATGTATTTTAATAAATATATTAAAGTATATTTCTTAAACTCCAATATATTTGTGACCATTAGTGCCCAATTATTAGTGAAATTTGTGTTTAAAACAAGCTATTTAATTTCAAAATAAAAGCCCTGTTCTTCCAGTTCTTTATATTTTTCTTTATTAAATGTAAAAAGCTTTCCGGGTCTGCCGCTGCCCTCTTTTTTTACGTTGTTGGTTTCGTTAAGGAGTCCATAGCTCATGATTTTTTTACGGAAGTTTCTCCTGTCAATTTCCTGTCCTACAATGGCTTTATAAAGGTTTTCAAGGTCTGAAAAAGGAAATTCTTCATTGAGAAGATTGAAACCGATAGGCTGGTATTGAATTTTTGTACGAAGTCTTTTTAAAGCAGTCTCAATAATTGTTTTGTGGTCAAAAGCCACCAAAGGAAGTTTGTTTACACTAAACCATTGTGCATCTTCAGCATCAGAATCAGCAAATAGTTCATGATAAGATGGGTTCACAAGGCCCAGATAAGCCACAGAAACCACTCTATTCCTTGGATCACGACCCAGATTACCAAATGTATAAAGTTGTTCTAAAAAATCGGGTTTTATGCCCGCCTCTTCATAGAGTTCTCTTTTTACGGCATCATCTACACTTTCATCATCAAGAACAAGACCTCCGGGCAATGCCCAACCTCCTTTAAAAGGTTCAATATTTCTCTTAATCAGAAGAATCTGAAGGTCTTTTTTGTCAAAATATCCGAAAATAACTGCATCTACAGCCACTTTTATATCTTGTAATTTTTTTGGAGACTCCATAAATTGATTTGCGTTACGAATACACAAAGTTACGATTTATGCCCGTAGTAAAAAATAATTTCAGATATAATAAAAGTTCATATCTTTAAGTTACAAATCTAACAATCTTAAAACTAAATCATTATGAAAAATTTATTATCAATTCTTTCTATTGCCTTTTTATTAATGGCTTGTGAGAAAGGAAAAACAACTGCTGCCAATGGTTCCGGTAAAAACGACTCTACGGCAACAAATTCCGAATGGAAACCTGTAGACTCTGCAACGGCTATGAAATCCTGGATGGAGTATGCTACTCCTGGAGAAATGCACAAAATGCTGGCCAAATCTGACGGAACCTGGACCGGAGAAACTACCATGTGGATGGAAAATGGAGCAAAACCTATGATGAGTAAATCCGAGGCTACTAATAAAATGATGTATGGCGGACGTTATCAGATCACTAACCACAAAGGTGACTTTATGGGAATGCCTTTTGAAGGGATGAGCATTGTAGGATATGACAACTCAAAAAAGAAATTTGTCAATACATGGATTGACAATATGGGAACCGGAATGATGCATAGTGAAGGAGACTGGAATGCTTCCACAAAATCGGTTGAGTTTAAAGGAAAAATGACTGATCCTTCAAGACCTGGAAAGGATTGTGATTTCAGAGAAGTTTTCACCTTTGTGGATGACAATACTCAAAAACTGGAAATGTATGGTCCTGATTCCAAGACTGGAAAAGAGTACAAAACAATGGAGATAAAATATACGCGTAAGAAATAAATCAATAAAAAACCGCTTCGTCTGAAGCGGTTTTTATTTTATAATGAATTAATCATTCAGTTTTAATACAGCCATGAACGCTGATTGCGGTACTTCTACTCTACCAATCTGCTTCATTTTCTTCTTACCTTCTTTCTGCTTCTCCAATAGTTTACGTTTTCTGGAGATATCCCCACCGTAACATTTTGCAGTAACGTCTTTTCTTAAGGCTTTAATCGTTTCTCTTGCAATTACTTTCGCTCCTAATGCTGCCTGAACCGCAATATCAAACTGCTGTCTCGGGATCAGTTCACGAAGCTTTTCACACATCCTTTTACCGATATAATACGCATTAGAATCGTGAATCAATGAAGACAATGCATCTACCATATCACCATTGATCAGGATATCCATTTTTACAAGCTTGGAAGCCCTGAATCCGATTGGGTGATAATCGAATGATGCATATCCTTTAGAGATAGACTTCAATCTGTCATAGAAATCGAATACAACCTCAGCAAGAGGCATATTGAAAATTAACTCAACTCTTTCTGATGTCAAGTAACTTTGGTTAACGATCTCTCCTCTCTTTTCGATACATAAAGTCATTACTGCTCCTACAAAGTCGGATTTTGTAATGATAGAAGCCTTAATGAACGGCTCTTCAACTCTATCCATCGTTGAAGGATCCATCATTTCAGACGGGTTATTGATCAGAATAGGAACTTCAGGTTCTTTTTTAGTATATCCAAAATAAGAAACGTTAGGTACCGTTGTGATTACGTTCATATTGAACTCTCTGTCAAGACGTTCCTGAACGATTTCCATGTGAAGCATTCCCAAGAATCCGCAACGGAAACCAAAACCAAGAGCGGCAGAACTTTCCGGTTCAAAAACCAGAGATGCATCATTCAGTCTTAATTTTTCAAGAGAGAATCTTAATTCTTCAAAATCCTCAGAATCAATAGGGTAAATACCGGCAAATACCATTGGCTTTACTTCCTCAAATCCATCAATAGGACCTTCTGCAGGGTTTTCAAAAGAAGTGATGGTATCTCCTACTTTTACTTCACGGGCATCTTTAATCCCGGAAACCAGATATCCTACATCCCCACAATGAATGGTTTTCTTTGGAACCTGCTTCAATTTCAATGTTCCTACTTCATCAGCACCATATTCTTTTCCTGTAGCGAAAAATTTAATCTTTTCGTTTTTAGAAATACTTCCGTTCACGATTTTGAAATAAGCTTCAATTCCTCTGAACGGGTTGTATACAGAGTCAAAAATCAGTGCCTGAAGTGGTCCGTCAGGATTTCCTACCGGTGCAGGAATTCTTTCAACAATCTTCTCTAAAAGATCATGAACACCTTCTCCTGTTTTTCCTGAAACTCTCAATACATCTTCATATTCGCATCCGATCAGATTCATGATTTCATCGGTTACTTCTTCAGGGTTGGCAGATGGAAGGTCAATTTTATTCAAAATCGGAATGATCGTTAAATCATTTTCCAAAGCCAGATATAGATTACTGATGGTTTGCGCCTGAATACTCTGTGCAGCATCCACGATAAGAAGTGCTCCTTCACAGGCAGCAATAGAACGGGATACTTCATAAGAAAAGTCAACGTGCCCCGGTGTATCAATAAGGTTTAGAATATATTTTTCTCCTTTATACTCATAATCCATCTGGATTGCGTGTGATTTGATTGTAATCCCACGTTCTTTCTCCAAATCCATATCATCCAGCGTCTGAGACTGTAATTCTCTTTGGGTAACGGTATTCGTATACTCCAATAGACGGTCTGCCAGGGTACTTTTACCGTGGTCGATATGAGCGATTATGCAAAAATTTCGTATGTTTTTCATTTAAGAATCTTGTAATTTGCAAAGATAAGAAAATGCAAGAGATTTTTTCATTCTTAATTCTTTCTTTTAACTGAAACACAGATAACAATAAGAACAGAAGCAAAAATTTTCCAATTCTTTTTAATATTATTTCATTTTACCAAAGTCCTCCGGAACCAAATAATTTCCTGTAAAAGGATCAAGATAAACTTTATGTCCTGATGTATTCTTCTTTTTATTTGATAAACTGACATCAACAACTGCACCAATAACGCCACCCACCAGACCACCGGCAGCAACACCAATCGTGACACCACTTACAGACGTTTCAGGAAACAATTCTGCCTTTGTTGCCTCAATAAAAACACCATTTTCATCTTTGAAAATCTCAGTGTAACCAAAAGGGATATTCTTGTATGCTATCCCTTTATACACAAAAGCATAAAAATTTCTTATTCCCATCTTCTCCTCTCCTTTTACTGCCTTTGTAACGATTCCTTTATCATTAGCCTGCAAAGTAAACCCAGGTTCAGGATTGTGAGTAAAAAAGCTGTAATAATCTTTGTAAACCCCTTCTTTTAATTCGTTAGCGGTTAAAATACTCAGTTTTTCTTTTAATACAGTGGCATAGTTAGGAAGATCATTTTCAGAAATACTAAATTCCCACGGTGTTTTTTTATAAGATTCTTTAAACAGATCAGTAAGAATCAAAGTCGTTTTTCTTGCTAGATTTTGTCCTAAATAGGGTGTTGTACGTGATGAAACTTTTGTTATCGTATCTTTTCTATCAATAAGATGATAACCATCCTCTTTCTTAATAAACGTACTTGCTCTTAATTCAAGCTTTCCGATAGAGTACTTTTCTTTTTTGTCTTCTGAAATATTCAAATTTTCCAGCAAAAAAACCATGTCATTATTCCCTCTTACCGGATTGTATTTATAAAACCAATCTTGTATGTCTTTGCTGGCATTATTTTCGAAAATAATTTTCACCTCGTCCTTATGATACATGACCATTCCGACTTCCTGATTAGCTCTTTGATCTATCACCGTAAGACTTTTGATAGAATTTTTGCTGTCTTTAATGGATTTTGAAAGATCAATTGTTTCTATTTTCTGACCCAATAATATTATCGAAAACAATAAAAAGAAAAGTGCTTTTTTCATAGGTAAACTTTCCTGTAAAAGTAATTTTTTTTGTTGTAAAAATTAAACGGCTCTCACAGAAATATCCGTAAGAGCCGTCCAACATTAAAAAAATAAACTATTATGGGTTCTGTTTAGGTCCCGAAGCATTATTATTTCCGTGAGGTTTTCTTTCATCCATTTTATCTCTCATCATCTTTTCGGATTGAAACAGCTTCAGAACTTTTTGACAGGGAATAACCAGCTGCATTTTATCAGCGTATTTTTTTCTGTTATCCAAAAGCTTCTGCCCTACTTCAAAGCTTTGCTGCAATTTCGCTTTCGCTTCATCATCCGTCAAAGCTTCAGGGTCAAAACTTGAGTTAAACTGACTTTTTATCTGCTTCTGGCTATCCAGATATTCGTTATACAATTGTGTAAATTCTGCTTTATCACCAGGATCAACATTCAGATTATCCATGATCATATTGTTCCTAAATTTCTTAAGGAGATCTTTCCTCTCTTCCGGAGAAAGATTATTGATGACCTCTTTCCTTTGTTTTGGATCCATCTTTTTCCAATCATAATCTGTCCTTTGGGCATTTAAGCCAAAGCCATAAATAATCAAAAACGTCAATAGTATCTTTTTCATCTTCTTTTAGTTATATATATCCAAATAAACGTCCTGAGTCGAGTTACTTGCTAATTCTGCAATCTCAGAATTAGAAAACGAGTCCAGATAGTCATTCATACGGGTTTCTTCTTTTTTCTTCACAGTTTTCACCGGTTTTGGTGTTTCTGTTGTTTTTCCAGTTTCATTGTCACTTTTGAAAGCGTAATCATCGTTACTTTTTTGATTTTCAACTGTTTGATTATTATTTTCAACAGAAGTTAAATCAGATTTTAAGGTTTCATAAGCGAGTTGGCCTTCTGTTTTGGGTTCTTCATTATGAGCAATATATCCTGTTTTAGCATTCAGTTCTTGTTCAACGGAATCATTATTTGAATTGAAAACATAAGTTGCTCCAAAGATCAAAGCCAGTGATGCCGCTGCTGCATACATCCAGTTCAGCTTAAAGACAGGCGCTTTTTTACTTGTCTTTATATCATTCATAACGTTCTCCTGAATATTATCAAACATATTATCAGGAACTGTGTAAATGTTTTTACGCTCTAGTTTTTCTATGTCGAACTCTTTCATCTTTGTTGAATCAAAAATTATTTTTCGTAATTTTCTTTAATATAATCTTCTATTTTTTGTTTGGCATAATGATAATTTGTTTTCAATGTTCCCACAGACATATCTACAATTTTTGATATTTCTTCGTAGGGTAAATCATCATAATACCGCATCATAAATACCAGTTTCTGCTTTTCGGGCAGGCTTTGTATAGCGTTCTGCAGTAATATCTGTATTTCTTCAGCATCTCCTCCTGCATTATCAGCTACCAGATTCTGCATGTGATACTCCGGGTCCTCATCAGTCTTCTGCATTTTCTTCATTTTGTTGACCTGCTGCAGCGCCTCATTGGTAGCGATTCTGTACAACCAGGTATACAACTGGCTATCATTTTTGAACTGATGAAAATTCTGGTAAGCTTTAATAAAAGTATCCTGCAAAGTATCCTGTGCAAGATCTCCGTCCACAATAATTCTTCTTATGTGCCAGTACAATCTGCTTTGATAGGCATCCATCAAGGCCCGGACTCCTTTATCCTGGGTCCGTGGATTCTGCATCAACGAAATAATCTCCGCGTCCTTAATCTTCATAAGATGCCTTACACTGTTTTGGATTACAAAAATAACTGAAAGTTAAATTAAAAATTCAATTTTCAGTTTAAATATTAAAAATAATATGAGACAGTTACGCAAGAAACGTGCCTATATTGAGGTACAGCATTTCTGAAATCATCATCCTTTCCCGGCTCGGCTTAAAATCTTATATTTGTTATATGCAAATTGTAATCATTGGTTCCGGAAATGTTGCCTATCATATGGCAAAAGCTTTCACTTTGAAAAGTATTCCCCTGGCCCAGATTTTTGGCAGGAACGAAAAAGAATTAAGTAAAATTTCTGAAGAATTGCACATTCCTTATTCCAAAGATCATCTGGAAGAGGCAGATCTTTATATCATCTGTGTGAGTGATAATTCTGTAGAAGAAGTTTCAAAGATCATTACCCAAAAAGACTGTCTGGTTGCCCATACATCGGGATCACTTGCAAAAGAAGTCCTAGCTGGTGACTACAGGAAAGCCAGCTTCTACCCTTTACAGACTTTTTCAAAATCCAAAGAATTGGAATATGAAAAAATTCCGTTTTTTGTAGAAGCAGAGAATGAAGAGGATCAGAAAATATTGCTTGATCTTGCTTCTCAGATTTCAGAAAAGGTAATGGAAAGCAGCCATGAAAAAAGAAAATATATTCATCTGACTGCAGTTTTTGCGTGCAATTTTGTGAATCATCTTTTTTCAAGAGCTAAAGAAATTTCAGATTTACAAGAAATTCCGTTTGATTATTTCTTTCCATTGATTGATGAAACGGTTCAGAAAATCTATGAAATTGAACCAAAAATGGCCCAGACCGGACCTGCAGTAAGAAATGATGTAAGAATTTTACAGCTGCATGAACAGTTATTAAAAGATGAAAGTCTTGAAATTTATAAAACAATGAATCATTCTATTCAGAAAATGTATGAGTTATAAAGAGAAATTAAAAGATATTAAGGCATTTGTATTTGATGTTGACGGTGTTTTTACAGACGGAAGTGTTTATCTTCTTCCGGGTGGAAATATGTGCAGAGTGATGAATGTTCTGGACGGTTATGCCGTAGTGAAAGCATTAAAAAACAATTATTTAATAGGAGTGATTACGGGCGGAAATGATGAAATGGTAAAACACAGAATCAATTATCTTGGTATTCAGGATTACTACCCGAAGTCTCATAATAAAATTGAGGATTTTGAAGATTTTAAGAAAAAATATAATCTTAAAAATGAAGAAATTCTGACCATGGGTGATGATCTTCCGGATATTCATATCATGGAAAATTCAGCTATTGCAGCATGCCCTGAAAATGCCGTTCCTGAGGTAAAAGGAATCTCCGATTATATTTCTCCGAAAAAAGGAGGAACCGGAGCCGTACGTGACGTGATCGAACAGGTAATGAAAGTTCAGGGGAACTGGCATGATGATAACACTCAATCTGTATAACTGATATGAAATTACTTTTAGCATCACAATCACCAAGAAGAAAAGAACTTCTTTCCAGCCTTGGTTTTGAATTTGAAGTGGTCAAAATAGACTGTGAAGAAATTCTTCCGGAACAGATCAAAATAGAAGACGCCGCGGCTTATCTTTCTGATTTAAAAGCAGCTGCTTTCAGAAGCCTGGAGGCAGATGAAGTCCTGCTGACCGCTGATACGGTGGTTGCTGTCGACAATCAGATTCTTGGAAAGCCTAGAGATGAAGCGGATGCCTTTAAGATGCTTCACAGCCTTTCAGGAAGAACTCATCAGGTCTACACCGGAATTACAATCAAAACAGCTGGTCAATCTTTTACAGAAACAGATGTAGCCGATGTGACCCTGAATGTACTTACCGATGAAGAAATAAAGTATTATATTCAAAACTATAAGCCTTTCGATAAAGCCGGAAGCTATGGTATTCAGGAATGGTTGGGAATGGCGAAGATCACAAGTCTTACAGGAAGTTTCTATACGATTATGGGACTCCCTACCCATCTTGTTTACAAAATATTGAAAGAAACCTCACTGATTTAAAAAAATTATTAAGGTTCCAGACCTCCATTAAAGAAGAAATAAATATTTCCGCAAGAAATATAAATATTATTCATTATAAAATTTTATTATTTTTACAAAATCATCAACCTGCTGATAATAAAAAGCAGATTAGCAAGTTATATTGAATAATGAAAAAGAATATATTATTCCTTTTAGTCATATGCCTTATTGCATCCTGTGCTACCAAAACAAAAAAGCCAGAGCAGCGATCAAAGCTATTGAAAGGTTTTTCCACATATTACAACACTCTTTTTAATGCGAAAGATGCATTAAACAGTGAATTTACGACCAGAGACAAAGAGCACAAAGACAATTTCTATGCGCCTTATATTCCTATTCTGACGTACGAAGAACAGCCTTTAGGAAGTGACCTTGGTCAGTCTGAAGCTTTTGCAGAGAACTCTATGAAGATGGCTGAAGTAGCCAACAGACCTTCGGGAAGAGGTGATTCCGGAGCACCCAACAGACCTGGCGGATCTTCTGGAAATGGCCCTGCAAGACCTGATGGCGAACAGAGCAAAGGAGCTACAACGCTTGAAATTGCGGAAGCAAAAGCTTTAAAGGCAATTAATAAATATTCTGTAACCAGAAACGGTGAAGAAAAAAACAAGACGATTTTTGATGCCTATATGATTCTTGCCCAATCGAGAATCTATCGAGGTAAATCCCTGGAAGCGCTGGATGCTCTTAATTATGTCTTCACCCACATGAAAGATGATAAAAGGATAGCACTGGCAAGAATTTATCAGGGGCTTGCGTATGATAAAATCAAGGATTATCACAGGGCCCATGAAACTTTTGCAAAACTGAAAGGAGAAGATATTAATAAAAGCTATGCAAAACTGCTAAGCATCTACTATTCTGAATCTCTGCTGGATGCAGGTAAAAAAGAAGAAGCTGCTCAAGAGCTTGACAATGCTTTTGAACTAAATTCCAACCGAAAACTGAAGAGCAGAATTGCTTACTTGAGAGGACAGGTTCTTGAAAACCTGAACCAAAATGATAAGGCAAGAGAAAGTTATACTTCAGCATACAAATATGCCAATGATTTCGAATTTGAAGTAAAATCTCAGATCGCCATTGCCAAAACTTTTAACGGTAAAGGAGACTATGCAGGAGCAAAAAATTATCTGGAAGGAATCAGTAAAAAAGGAACTTATGGCTCCAGAAAGAATGAGTTTTACTATGCTTTAGGTTTGATGGCCAACAAAGCAGGAAAAAAAGAGGAAGCTCAGCAATTTTTCAGAAAATCTTTGTTTGAAAAGGTTTCTGACCCTCAGATCCGCGGATTGGCTTATTACGAAATAGGGAAAAGCTATCTGGAAAAGAACGATTATATCGGAGCTGGAAGCTACTATGATTCTGCCCTGACTGTGATGACTTATGAGCCTTCAAAGATTTTATTAAAAGATCAGTCTGCTTACATTAAAAAGATATCCAAAAACTACTATCTGATCAAAAAGAATGACAGTATTCTTTCCCTGGCAAAGATGGATAACACCCAGAAAACAGACTATTTCACAAAATATATTGCAAAATTAAAGGTTAAAGAAGAAAGAGAAGAACAAGAAAGAAGGCGTGCAGAAAGAAGCAAAGGATTCGATACCGGAGACTACAGTGCCAATTCTATTTTCGCTAACAGTTCTAATGCCTTTGAGGATTTTGGAGTAACCACCAAAGGATTTTATTTCAATAATACAGGAACAGTAAGCAAAGGAACATCTTCATTTAAGCAAGTCTGGGGAGACCGTGCTCTTGCTGATAACTGGCGTTTTTCCAAAAAAATGGCTTCTATTGAAGATATGAAGAATGAAGCGCTGGGGGTAACTTCAGCTCCAAATCCAAGACGTTTTGAACCGGCTTTTTATATTGAGCAGATTCCTACGGATCAAGGCAAGCTATCTCAGCTAAAAAAGGACAGAGATACTGCTTCTTTAGGTTTAGGAATCATGTATCAGAACTATTTTACCAATACTCCCCTAGCAACCAAAACACTGTATGATCTTGTGGATGTAAAGCCGGAAGAAAAAGTAATGCTGCAGGCATTGTATGAGATTTTTGCCATGAATTATGAAAAAAATCCTCAGGCATCTGAAAAAGCAAAACAAATTCTATTAGCAGATTATCCATACACTTCTTATGCTGAATTTGCAAGAAATCCTAAAAACAAATCCTTCATAAAATCAACGGAAGAAGTTGAGAATGAGTATAAAAAAGCATACGCCTTGTTCGAATCGGAAAAATTTGCAGAAAGTAAGGATATCATCGATCAGACTATTCTGAAATTCCCGAAAGATGCACTTATCCCTAAATTATATCTGTTAAATGCATTCAATGCAGGAAAATCCAGCGGAAAAGAAGTAATGATCCTCCAACTGGAACAGATTGCTCTGAATTATTCTAAAACACAAGAAGGAATAAGGGCTAAAGAAATGCTGAATTACCTGAAAAGTGATCTCAGCTTCCAGGCTACAGATAACAAAGGAAATGCTGTACCTCAACAACCGGGAGGAGCACCTACACAGCCTACTTCCAGTAATCAGGGTACGGGAATTCCACAAATGAATAACGGGAAAGTGGAGAATATACAAAACCTGAATATGGATACTACTCCACAGGTATCAAATCCAGCCCAGCAAAAACCAAAAAAATCAAACGAAACCAAACCAGCGTCAAAGTCACCACCGAGACCTCAATAAAAACAAAAAAGCGAAGATATACTCTTCGCTTTTTTTATGGGTTGTCTTTTTTCTGATTATACAGAATTTTAAGAATTTTTTTTCTTTACTCCATGGAAATCTTTGAGATAAAAAGGCTCGAAATAAGCCATATCTTCAAACTCTTTGCTTTCTATTTTTTCCAGAGTCTTCTTGATAAGATATTGGGAAGAAGGATATACATCGTCTTTAAAAACAGCATCAGGAAGATTCAGTATCTCTTTTGCTTTTTTAGCCCCATCCCCTACAAACAAAACTTTTTTATCTTTGAATTCTTCAAAAGAAGTCTCATCTAAAATTTTAGCTTCTGTCTGAGATAATTCTTTTCCTGTATTACCATCATAAACGGCCGTATACACCTCCATTCTCCTCGCATCAATCAATGGAACCACAAAGTCATAGTTATCTTCTAAAAAAGGCTCTATCATGCTTTCAAGAGAATTGATAGCAATCAGAGGAACTTTGAGTCCGTAACAGAAACCTTTTGCAGATGCTGCACCAATCCTCAAACCGGTATAAGATCCGGGACCTTTTCCCAAAGAAACGGCTTCAATGTCTTTAATTGAAATTCCCGCTCCTTCCAATGCCCATTCTACGTAGGTATGAAGACTTTCAGACTGTTTGTAGTTTTCAGAAACTTCTTCACACAGACATAGCAGCTTTTCATTGTCTGATACGGCTACTGAACAGTTCTTGGAAGATGTTTCCAGATATAGAATTTTCATTTTTTTGTTTTAAGCTAAATGCAAAATTGCGAGAGCAAAATCGCTTTCAATTTTCTGCAAATTTAATCCATTATTTTGGACTATTTTCTATAAATCGTTCTCGGTTCTGCCTGAGCACTTGGGTAAATGGTCATATCTGAAACGGTAACGTGTTTCGGGGCATTCACACAGTAAGCAATGGCATCGGCAATATCTTCAGCTTTCAAAGCATCATACCCTGCATAGACCGTTGAAGCTTTCTCATTATCTCCTTTGAATCTTACCAAAGAGAAGTCGGTTTCTACGGCTCCTGGCTGGATATTGGTTACTTTGATCCCAAACTCGGTAAGCTCTAGTCTCATTCCTTCCGAAATAACATCTACTGCTTTCTTCGTTGCACAGTACACTACCCCATTCGCATACGTCTGCCTTGCTGCCACAGAGCTGATGTTTACTATATGACCTAAATTTTTAGTTTTCATATTTGGGATGATCATTTTAGAAACATAGAGAAGTCCCTTTACATTTCCGTCGATCATAGAATCCCAGTCATCTGTCTTACCAGCCGAAAGAGGGTCTAGCCCATGTGCATTCCCAGCATTATTAATCAGAACATCAATATCTTTCCAGTTTTCAGGAAGAGAATTAACAGCGGTCTCCACTTCTTCAAGATTCCTTACATCAAACAACAAACTAAATATTTCGGTATATTGAGATAACTCTGATTTCACAGCCTCCAACACTTCACTTCTTCTTCCACAAATAATAATTCTGTTTCCTTGTTTTGCAAGAAGTTCAGCAGTGGCTTTTCCTATACCGGAAGTGGCTCCGGTGATTAATATTGTCTTCATAAAATTGTTTTATTAATTTGCATCAAAGGCCTGAAAAGCATCTTTGATATGGTCAATAATTAAGTTCTTATTTTCATCGGGAAGAACGGAGATAATGTCAAATCTGACTTCATTGTCTTTATTAAATTCTTCCATGTAATGATTGGCAGCAGAAACAATTGATTTTATTTTTGTTTTGGTTACCGCTTCGTGGGGCAGCATAAAAGTATCCGTAGATCTCGCCTTTACCTCAGTAATGATAATAAGGTCATTTTTTTCAGCGATAATATCAATCTCAGCTTTCTGAAAACGAAAATTTCTGATAAGAATTTTATAGCCATTTTTCTGAAGATAGTCGGAAGCCAGATCTTCTGCTATTTTTCCAAAATCATTATGATCAGCCATATTTTGTGTTTAAGAGTTTGGAGATAGGAGAGTGGTGCTCTTTTAAAATTCGATCTTTACCTTAGCTCCGATTTTCATTTTAATATTTCCTCCGATTAGAAGTGGTCTGTTGTCTTTAATGTGTCCATTTGGAAAAGCAAATACCACAGGAAATTTATACTTTGAAATTCTTTCAGAGATCAGTTTATAGGCAAACTCATCAAAGCTTTCTTCATAGTTCTTATTTTCTTTTTCATCTCCCATATTGGTCATCCCGCCAACGATAAGTCCTTTGATCTTATTGAAGACTCCTGCCAGCTCGAGACTCATGATCATACGGTCCAGTGCATAGTAGTTTTCTCCGATATCTTCAATAAATAGGATTTTATCTTTAAAGTCGAAAGAATATTTAGTTCCCAGAAGGGCATAGATAAGGGCTAAATTCCCTCCAACCAATTCTCCTTCAATATTGCCTTCTTTATTCAATTGATGGGATCCAAGGGTATATTTGGGAGTTTTGCCTTTTAAAATATCAAAGATCAGGTCATAGCTTTCGTCGGTAACTCCAAAACTTGATGTTTTGATAGTCTGTCCATGGATCGAAACAAAACCTTTTTTCAACAGATAACTTTGTATCACTGTATTATCGGAATAACCAATGTACCATTTTGGATTCTCTATAAAGTTTTTCAACTTAAGATGCTGAATCAGATGCTGGCATCCATAACCTCCTCTGGAAGCCCAAACCGCTTTAATTTCATGGTCATTTAAGGCCCAGTTGATGTCTTTTATTCTTTCCTGTTCTGTTCCGGCATAATTATATCCGTTTGAAAATTTGGTGTAGAGATGTTCCCCGATAATGGGTTCAAAACCTCTGCTTTTAATCATTTCTATTCCCTTTTCCAGTTGAGTGGCATCTACCGCTCCTGCAGGGGAAATAACAGCTATTTTGTCTCCTTTTTTAAGGGACTTTGGAAAGATCATTTTTTTCATTTTGTTTTTTGATATTTTACTTCTTTCTTTTCTGCTTCTTCAAGTTGTCTTTCAAACTGATTGAACTTTTTGAAACTCTGCAGGAAAATAAAGAAACTGAAGACAATAAGAATACAGCCAACAACTCTTCTGATCCGGTTGGCCAGTTTCTGTGTAAGCTTATCGTGAAATTGTTTAGCAAGAAATATTTTGGCAAGATCTATAGAAAGGTATGTTGCCAATACTATGCCTATGTATAAAATAAAACTGCTGGTGTCCGGATATTGATTCCTTACGGAAATTACCGTTACCAGCCAGAAAAGGATAACTCCAACATTTAAAAGATTAAAGAAAAAACCATTGAAAAATGTTTTAATATAATTTTGGCCAATAATCTTTTCTTCGCCCGGCATATGCATTTTCGTCTTGGTCACCAACATCACAATCCCATAAATAAAAATTAGAATAGAAGTGATTCTATAGAACCCGGGATGTTTATCTATTAAAGAGACAATATCTGTACTGGCATAATACGCCGCTACAATGCATAATAAATCTGCAGTAATAACGCCAAGATCCAGTGATAAGGCATGTTTTGGGCCTCTGGAAAAGCTGGTTTCAATTAAGAGGAAAAATATAGGTCCTATAAAAACCAGGCTCAGCATAAATCCTAATATGACGGCAGATAGTACAAGTTCTAGCATTAAGTGGTATTTTAAAATGAATAAAAATTCATTTCGTTTTATACAAAGTTATACTTTATGATTTAATTATTCAATAAAGTTGTGATATATCAACTGGATTTTAAGGAGAGTTTAATCTGAAATTTTTAAGGAAATAGGAGAGGAGTAAGAATGATAAGCCCTGAAACGTGACCAGATCTTAAAATTATTTTGGGTGATTTTTTAACTTCTTAAAAAGAAAGAGGCTGTTCTTTTTGGGAACAACCTCTTTTGCGTTATACTTTGCTGATGATCTCAACAAATTTATTTTTCCAGGCAATTTTCATTAAAAGTAAACTCGAAGTCTTTTCTAATTTTAAGCCCAAAAATACCTCGTTCAAAGGTATAGGTAATCTGATTTTTAAACAACATTCTTTTATAATCAATGAAAAAACTTCTTGTCATATAAGAATATTCATAGGCATTTCCACTCAAATAAACGTATGTTGTCTTTCCTTTCTGATGACTTCGTACACTTCCAACCTCTGAAATCATATTTCTGAAACAATATGTTTCTTTGGTAGGATTCATTCCTGTAAGATAATTGATCAAAAAGAATCCATTAATTATCTGTGGAAATGTAACTCCAAAAAAGTACTTTTTCCCTTGTTTATCAATATTAATAATATTCATTTTGATTAAAATATTACATAGGACTACAAGGACGATCATAGCGAGCACAAACAGATAAAAATTGATAACAGTGTTAAAAATGACTGTTACCAATAATATTGCATTTAAGATACTAAATACAATATACTTATCTATCCTGGTCATTATCCACAATCTTGAAGTCAAGCTGCTTTTGAATCAAATTCGCTTTCACTACTTTGATCTGAACCTGATCTCCCAACTGATATTTATTTCCATGTCTTGACCCATAAACAGCGTGAGTTTTGGCATCATACATATAAGAGTCATCTACCAGGTCTCTTAATTTGATCAGACCTTCGGCACCGTTTTCTGGAATTTCTACCCAGAATCCGAATTCAGCAACCCCTGAAATTACCCCCGTGAAAGTTTCTCCAAGATGCTTTTCCATGAATTTCACCTGCATATATTTGATAGAATCTCTTTCTGCATCAGCTGCTAGTCTTTCCATTGAACTGCAATGTTTAGCTTTTTCCTCAAGCTCAGGTTTGGCCGGAGATTTTCCTCCATCCAGATAATGCTGAAGAAGACGGTGGGCAATCAAATCCGGGTAACGACGGATAGGAGAGGTGAAGTGGCTATAGTATTCAAAACCTAACCCATAGTGGCCAATTGGTTCTGTAGAATACACCGCTTTACTCATACTTCTCATCGCCAGTGTTTCGATCATATTTTCTTCTCCTTTCCCTTTTACATCATGAAGAAGTTTGTTTAAAGATTCTGCAACCTTCTTGGTATTGGCAAGATCCATTTTATATCCGAAAGTAGCTACAAAGTCTCTTAATGACTCTAGTTTTGCCGGATCCGGATCGTCGTGAACCCTATAAATAAATGTATTGTTTGTGATCTCTTTCTTTTTGGTCAGGGATACAAACTCCGATACTTTTTTATTGGCCAGAAGCATAAACTCTTCGATCAGGTGATTAGAATCCTTGCTTATTTTAAAATAAACGCCGATCGGTTGATTATTTTCATCCAGATTGAATCTTACTTCACTTCTGTCAAAAGTAATAGCCCCTCTTCTGATACGCTCATTACGCATGATCTTCGCAAGTCTGTCAAGAACATTGATTTCTTCAGCAAGATCTCCCTGTCCGCTTTCTATACGCTCCTGAGCTTCCTCATAGGTAAATCTTCTGTCGGAATGAGTAACTGTTCTTCCAAACCACTCTTTCTGAATTTCTGCATTGTCATTTAATTCAAAAACAGCTGAAAAAGTATATTTATCTTCGTGTGGACGAAGGGAACAAACATCATTACTTAAAACTTCCGGAAGCATCGGTACCACTCTGTCTACAAGATAAACCGAAGTGGCTCTTTTATATGCTTCATCATCAAGGATAGTCCCCGGAACTACATAATGGGACACATCTGCAATATGAACACCGATTTCCCAGTTTCCATTTTCCAGTTTTCTCATTGATAAGGCGTCATCAAAGTCCTTCGCATCCTTAGGGTCAATGGTAAACGTACAGATGTTACGCATATCCCATCGTTTTGCTGCTTCCTCGTCAGTAATACTTCTGTCAATTTTATCAGCATCTGCTTCCACTTCCTGTGGAAATTCATAAGGCAAACCATATTCTGCAAGGATAGAGTGGATCTCTGTTTCATGTTCTCCCGGAGCACCCAACACCTGAATGATTTCACCTTCTGGATTTTTATCTCCGGGTCTCCACTCAGTCATTTTTACAATTACCTTATCTCCATCTTCAGCATTGTTGAACTTTGCTTTTGAAATAAAGATATCTGTGTTGATTGATTTTTTATCACAAACAACAAAGCCGAAATCCTTATGAGCCACCTTCTGAAATATTCCCACAAATTCAGTTCTGGTTCTTTCCAAAACTTCCAGAACAGAACCTTCCAGCTTCTTTCCTTTATAATGATAAGTTATAATAAGAACCTTATCTCCTTGCAAGGCATCCTTCACATTTTTGGCATGTACAAAGACATCATCTTCCAATCCTTCCACTTTTACGTAAGCATTTCCGCTTTGGTTGAAGTCAATAATTCCAGTTAGGGTTCCTGCAATTTTCAGGTTCACGATATACTTTCCTTTTTCTACTTCTTTGATCTTTTCAGATCCCTGAAGTTTATGCAGCGCCTGGATTACAAGTTCTCTTTGTCTTGGATTTTTGTAATCTATACCGTCGGCGATCTGCTTATAATTATAAATTTTAGATGCATTCGCATTCATAAAACGGAGAATCAATCTTCCGATCTCCATCATTTTTAAATCATTTTTATGACTTATATATTTTCTTTTTTTTGGCATTTTAATTTTCTTTTTAAATGTTTTGGTCTTAGTTCAAATAAAACCTTTTTCTAATCTTCCTACTTTATTCCTTATAAAGGTTATTCAATTTCATCATTAGATTCTTTGTGTAAAATCATCAGAACTTATCTTTCAGTTTACTTACAACGGGAGCTTTAGTTTTGTATAAAATTAATACAATTCTTGAGAAGAAAAGAGAAAAACCTTCTATTAAATATATTTCAAATATAAGAAAGGCTTTGGAGAATAATAGAGTGTAATTTCTATTGGACATTGCAAATGTACGAATAAAAAATAAATAAGGCTTGTAATACGATTTACAAGCCTTAGTATATTTAGCAAACAGCAATTTTATCAACTCTGTTCTGGTGTCTTCCACCTTCGAAGTCAGTTGAAAGAAATTTATCTACAATTTCAAGAGCCAGTTCCTTTGATATAAATCTTGCCGGCATTGAAATCATGTTGGCATCATTATGCAGTCTTGCCAGTGTTGCAATCTCCGGCATCCAGCAAAGTGCGCATCTTATTTTCTGATGTTTGTTCGCAGTGATCTGAACCCCATTTCCGCTTCCGCAGATCAAAATTCCGAGCTCATTTTCTCCGTTTTCCACAGAGGTTGCAGCAGGGTGTACAAAGTCAGGATAATCCACACTGTTTGTGGAAAACGTTCCAAAATCCTGTACTTCAAAACGTTCTGAAAGGTAGTTCTTAACAATCTCCTTATATTCATAGCCTGCATGGTCCGCTGCAATCGCAATTTTTCTTTTCATAATACTCTTATTAAGCTTTATTAGATTCTATTTCCTTACAAAGGTAAGAATAATAACAATTCGTGTTAGTAAACCGTGAGTTAATTGTGAAAAGGTATGTTAATAACTGTGGAAAACTTTTATCAACTTTCTATTTTTAAAGATCAATTTATTTCGTAATAGAAAACCTTTCAGCAAATTTTCACCACAACTTTCCAGATGTTTTCTTCAGCTATCCCCAGATTTCTCCATAATAAAATAACTAATAATTGATTCTTTTCAAAGTTACCAACATTTGTTAATAAGTATGTGAAATAGCGGGTTTACAAGGATTTATATTGTGAGTTAAATATGAATTCAATACAAGTTGAGTGTTACCAACTTTTAAGCTAAAACTTATCCCCTAAACTAACAACATACAACAACAACTACATTATTCTTTTTCTATAAAGAGATAAAATTGTTGATTAATGGGTGATTGGGTCTGGGGAAAGTTTTTGAAAACTTTTATTTTAATGAAAGTGTTGAAAAAGTTTAAAACCTTACATTTGTGAAACAGAAATTCAATAAGATTGATGAAATTATCGTTGCGAGATTTTCCGGAATGAACCCCGGACTTTGGCCACGCCGGTTTCATGAAACTTAGAAAAAAATAAATCTACTTATGAAAACAATCAATGATTTTAATTTTAAAGACAAGAAGGCTCTGGTAAGAGTGGATTTCAATGTTCCTCAGGACGATCAACTGAAGGTGACAGACAACACAAGAATTGTTGCTGTAAAACCAACAGTGGAGAAAATCCTTAATGATGGTGGTTCTGTCATTTTAATTACCCACCTTGGGAGACCTAAAGGGGAGGTTAAAGATGAATTTTCTCTTAAACATATTGTTGGTGAAGTTTCTAATGTTTTAGGACAGGAAGTAAAGTTCGTGGATGAATGTATTGGGGAGAAAGCAGAGCAAGCTGCTGCTGAACTAAAACCAGGGGAAATCTTATTATTAGAAAATGTACGTTTTCATAATGAAGAAGAAAAAGGAGATGCTGCTTTTGCTGAAAAGCTTTCTAAGTTAGGGGATGCTTATGTAAATGATGCATTCGGTACTGCACACAGAGCTCATGCTTCTACTGCTGTGATTGCTCAGTATTTTGAATCAACTAAATATTTCGGTTTACTAATGGCTAACGAGCTTCAGGCAATCGATAAAGTATTAAAGAGTGGAGAAAGACCTGTTACAGCTATTCTGGGAGGTTCTAAAGTTTCAACTAAAATCACCATTATAGAAAATATCCTTCCTGCAGTAGATAATCTGATCATTGGAGGAGGTATGGCATTCACTTTTATTAAGGCTTTGGGAGGAAAAATCGGAAATTCTTTAGTAGAAGAGGATAAGCTTCCTTTAGCTCTTGAGATTTTAGGAAAAGCAAAAGAACATAAAGTAAAAGTATATCTTCCATCTGATGCAATCATCGCAGAAAGCTTCAGTAATGAGGTGGAAAGAAAAGAGGTTGATATCTATGCAATCCCAGAAGGATGGATGGGACTTGATGCTGGTCATAAATCTAGAGATCAGTTCAATGATGTATTATTAAATTCAAGAACTATTCTTTGGAATGGTCCTATTGGAGTTTTTGAAATGTCAAATTTTGCTGGCGGAACGATTGCTCTTGGTGAAAGTATCGCCGAAGCAACAAGATTAGGAGCTTTCTCTTTAGTTGGAGGAGGAGACAGTGTAGCTTTTGTTAAGCAATTTGGATATGCTGATCAGGTAAGTTATGTTTCTACCGGTGGTGGAGCAATGCTTGAAAGTCTTGAAGGACTTGAGCTTCCTGGGGTAGCAGCCATCAACAATTAAGAGAAAATAAAATAGATATTTTAAAGTCTGCTAATTATATTAGCAGACTTTTTTTATTTCTAAAACAGGAAGAAAATCCTTTATTGATCGAAGTTTTCTAATGATTATAGATATAACCTGAGGTTATATTTAGCGTATGTGTCTTTTAAGATAGATTTTTTTTCTTCTTGAATGTAATAATAGAATTATTTGTTCAAATTATATTTTTTTTACGTCAAGTTTTGACGTTGTCAGCGAATACATTTGCAGTATCAAATTAAAATATTATGATGTATACAAATGAGTTTTTCGCCGTTGGAAATGCTGCTCCCAATGACAATTTAGTGCAACTGATCGATAGCTTTACAGGAGAAAGCGTTACTTTTCAAAAAGTAAGTACTTGGATTGATGAAACGATTCTCGTTATTAACGATCCTAAAGTTCTGGAAGATGAGATTATTTACCGATCCAGGGGGAATGATTACTATGTAAATACCGTAGTTTTTTCTTCTAAAAGAGTCTATGTAACGACTTTTGGTGTAAAGTCTTCATATACTGCAGATCAAAGACCAGCCATTCAAAAAGCTTTTGATGTTAGTTCCAAGCTTGGATTGAAGCTAGTTTTTCCTAATGGTCATTTTCTTATTAATTCTTACAGTGATAGAGCTGAATTAGTTATTGCACACGCTAATATTTTAGAATTAAGATCTTATCTGGATATTGAATTTGAAGAATATAGCGTCATAAAAGTTGGTGGTTTTTTTGATGATAAGCCTTTTGTTCTATTCTCCGGTTTTAATGATACTGATAGTGCAAAGTTTAAACCTTTGTACAATATTACGATGAAGGGCAGGGGAGTCATTGATTTTAGTGGTGAATTGTCACAAATGAGAAGTTCATACATGCGTAGAATTGGCTTTGAAGGTGGCAATTGTACTAATGTTGATATAGATGGAATTTATTGGACTAATGGTGATCTAACCAATTGTATAAGTGTTGGTTGGTCTCAAAATGGTAGTAAAGCTACCATTCAAAACTGTATCTTCGAAGATTTGGTTAAGAGTAATGAAATTATTAATAATGATCACTCTACAATCTATGGAAATGTTAATTTTTTATCGGTGCATGATAATGTCTTCTTAGGTAATGAACAAACGAAATTAATTGGATGTGCCTGCGAAATCCATGGAAGCAATTCTTCCTTTACCAATAATAAGGTTTATAATTATACAAGAATGAATTTTGTGGCTGGGATTTACACTGAAAAGGGTAATATTACAAATATTTCAATCTCAGATAATATTGCTGAAATTGTTAATTCTGGTGTATACTTGTGGCCGGATAAAAATTGTACAATTTCTAATGTATTTATTACTTCTAATAACGTTAAGCATATCCATGTACAAGGAAAAGGAATGTTGTATAATGGTGGACAATGTTTATTTATTATTCAGGGTAAAGGTGGTAAATGCGAGAGAGTTACAGTGACGAATAATACGTCACATATCCTTTATACAGAGGGCGACTATTCTAGATATGCTGCAGGTGTTCTAGCTTCCACAGTGTCCTTGGAAGTTACTGATAATCAATTTATAGGCCGTTCTTTGGGTTTCTTATTCGATAAAGATCATGATGAAATTAACGGTCAATATTCTGAATATTCATTCATAAAGGTTTCCAGAAATCATTTTACAGCCATTTCTAAGCTGATAACAATGGTTGCTAAACGAGTAAATTACTGTTTAATATCTGATAATGCGTCGGTTATACCGGTGTCTACGATGGAAGACGTAATCAGTATTACAAGTGATTTTATTCAGTCTACTACCATCAGAGATAATGTGTATATCTCTAATCAACCTAAAGTGGAATTTACTCCTTCAGCTGTATTTCTAGCAGATCCATCGAATAAAGCTAAATATATTTTATCTAAGATAAATACTCCTGTACCCACTATTAATGGAATGACATCAGCTTTGATCAGCCCTGTACTTTCCAATAGTCATAGAAGAGTAGGGGCAATGTATACGATTCAACCCACGTATCCTTTTCCTGAACTTTTTTTTAATGCACATACTTTTGGAACGACATCACCTTTAAGTGTGAGATTTAAAGTTGATAATATGACTCTTTTTACTTTTTCAGCAAATTCAAGCTTATTGAGTAATTTGATTGTTGATTTATAAATAACAAAAAAACCGGATCAATTCCGGTTTTTACTTTTAAGGTGATAAAATTGACTTCCATAAATGCTTCTTAAATCAATAAATTATATTTTTCCGACTACTAACACCTTTAAGTATGTTTTAGAATGAATTAATTATGATTGTGAAAGAATTTGATTTTTAAAACTCTATTTTTTTCCACTGCAATCAATTTTATGTAAAATTTTTTAAAAAAGTGAATTTTTGCAAGCAGATGGAAAATTTTAAGAAATCAAAGAAGAGAATTATTGATCATTGATTTTTTGTTTGCGTATGAAATGGAGTAGGGGAGAAGATTCTAAAATTAAGAAATGCAATGTGAAATTTTTTGATCCCAGTTAAAGTATTTTTTACAAAGTTTAAAAATGGATAAAAACTAATTTCGATGAAATAAAAAACTCAGGAAAAAATCCTGAGTTTTTTAAATTTTATAGTGAAAATGCTGAAAACTGACCTTCATAAATGGGTCAAAAATCGGTTTTCTATCTTTTTTCGATAATGTATATCAAACTTGAGAATTCGTTTGAAAAAAGCGCCTTTACGTTGGAAATTGTTCCGTGAATGACCGCTTTTGCCCAAAATAAGGGTGATTTTTTGTATTTTTCGCTTAACATTGAGATGTAATAGGAATCTAGTATAAGAGGTTTTATTTTTCTTAATTTCCAGTCTGGTTTTTTGGAAATTAAATTTTCCATTCCATTTTTAGAAAAATGGTAGATGTGTCTTGGTACATCATAAGCTGCCCAATATTCTTTATAATGTTTAGCATCATAAGAAGTAGGGTTGGGAACAGCAATAATAAGAATTCCTTTTTCCTTTAGTTTATTATGAAAAATGCTTAGCATTTCATTCTGATTTTCGATATGCTCAAAAACATGCCACAGTGTAATGGCATCTAAACTTTTATCTTCAATTTTACTAATGTCGTCTAGTATTGCTGCTTTTGTTATTTTACTTTTTGCAGCTTTTCTTGCATCGGCATCAGGTTCAAAACCGAAGGTTTCAAAATCATTTTCTATATATTTTACAAATTCTCCGGCTCCGCATCCGTAGTCCAAAACTTTTGATCCTTTCTTAATTCTATCAATAAGAATATTTTTTTTGTACTGCAGATTAAAAGACTGTAGAAATTTGTAAAGCTTTTCTTTCAGACTTCCGGAATCCTGGTGGTGAGAAATATAATCTTCGCTTTCGTAATATCTGGAAATATTGGATGGAGTAGGGGTGGTTTTAAATACACCTTTTGTTTCTGTTTCTTGTATTTCAAATATTTCCTGTGAAAGAAAATGATCTTTTATTTTCATTGAAATCGGTATCTTTTTTATCTATTCAAAAAAATTAAGATATTCAGAGGTTATTATACACTCAAAATACCTTAATTCTTGTTTTATTTTTTAATGTTTCACGTGAAACATTTCTTTTTAACGTCCTAAATATACTAATAAGACGTTGATATCTGCTGGAGAGACCCCGCTTATCCTTCCTGCCTGGGCAATTGTCTTCGGACGTACATTAGACATCTTCTGCTTTGCTTCTGTAGAAAGGCTGGAAAGATTAGTATAATCAAAATCTTCTGGAATTTTTATATTTTCCAGACGGTTTAATTTTGCTACGTTTTCTTTTTCTTTCTCAATATAGCCTTTATACTTGATATTGATCTCTGCCTGTTCTCTTACTTCATCATTATATTTGGAAGAAACTTCTTTGATAAAGTCTATTTCATCCAGTTTTTTCAATGTGATATTAGGTCTGGTCAATATTTGTGCGGCTCTATAAGCCTGATCTACCGGATTACTTTCTATAGATTCTAGGATAGGGTTGATAACACCTGGTTTTAAAGAAGTTTCTCGAAGGAATTCTTCAAGTAGTTGACTTTCAGATATTTTAGCTTCTACTTTTCTTAATCTGTCTTCTTTTGCCAATCCAAGTTGGTAAGCTTTTTCAGTTAACCTGATATCAGCATTATCCTGTCTCAAAAGAAGTCTGTATTCGGCACGTGAAGTAAACATTCTGTAAGGTTCTTCAGTTCCTTTGGTAATCAGGTCGTCAATTAATACTCCGATATAAGCTTCATCTCGGTTTAGGATAAAGTCGCCTTTTTCATGAACTTTGTTATGGGCATTGATACCGGCAATTAAACCTTGACCTGCTGCTTCTTCATATCCTGTTGTTCCATTGATCTGTCCTGCGAAATATAAATTATCAATTAATTTTGTTTCCAGGGTATGTTTCAATTGGGTAGGAGGGAAGTAATCATATTCAATGGCATAACCGGGACGGAATACTTTTACGTTTTCAAATCCTGGAATATGTTTCATAGCTTTGATCTGTACATCTTCCGGAAGTGAAGAACTGAATCCGTTTACATAGATCTCTACCGTTTTCCATCCTTCAGGTTCTACGAAAAGCTGGTGTCTGTTTCTTTCTGCAAAACGATTAATTTTATCTTCAATACTTGGGCAGTATCTTGGACCTAAACTTTGAATCGTACCATTGAACATTGGGCTTCTATCGAAACCTTCTCTCAAAATATCATGTACTGTTTCGTTCGTATATACGATATGGCAGCTTAATTGTTTTGTCAATTTTGGAGTGTCAAGATAACTGAACTTTTGGGGATTTTCATCTCCTTTCTGTTCCTCCATTTTTGAATAATCCAAACTTCTTCCATCTACTCTCGGTGGAGTACCGGTTTTCATTCTTCCTGCTTCGAAACCTAAAGTGACCAATTGTTCTGTAATTCCAAATGCTCTTGGTTCACCCATTCTTCCTCCACCTAGTTGTTTATCTCCAACGTGAATTAATCCATTAAGAAAAGTTCCGTTGGTAAGAACAACAGATTTTCCTTTGATCTCAATTCCTAAAGAAGTAACAACTCCGGTTACTTTATTATTTTCAACAATCAGTTGTTTCACCATATCCTGAAAGAAATCAAGATTGGGAGTATTTTCTAATGCTAAGCGCCATTCTTCGGCAAAAAGCATTCTGTCATTTTGGGTTCTCGGAGACCACATCGCGGGACCTTTTGAAAGATTTAGCATTTTGAATTGAATAGCAGATTTGTCTGCTATAATTCCGGAATATCCTCCCATTGCATCAATCTCTCTTACGATCTGTCCTTTTGCGATTCCGCCCATTGCCGGGTTGCAACTCATCTGTCCGATGGTCTGCATATTCATTGTAACGAGTAGTGTTTTTGAACCAAGGTTGGCTGCTGCGGCAGCGGCTTCACAACCTGCGTGTCCGGCACCTACTACGATCACATCATATATTTCTGAAATCATTTTTATCTCGCTTGTTTTAAGCTTTTAATCTTATCTTTTCAACCAATGTTTCACGTGAAACATTTTTGAAGAATGCACTCTAGGTAAGCTTATATTACTGCTAGAATTGAGTACTTTAGATAACGGACCTTAAGTGATTGTTTAATTTTAAATCTTTAAATCCCGATACTTGGTCAAGTACAAATCTTCCATTCTCCGCATCTCTTTTTCTTCCTCTTCCGTCTTATCTTTATAGCCTGCAAGGTGTAAAATTCCGTGGGCTAAAACCCTTCTTAATTCTTCTTCATAATCTCGGGAAAGGGTAGAGGCGTTATCAGAAATGCGCTGCAAAGATACAAAAATCTCAGCGCTTATTGTCTTGCCCTTTACATAATCAAAAGTGATGATATCCGTATAATAATCATGCTGTAAATAGTCCTGATTGATCTTAAGAAGATATTCATCATCACAGAAAATATAATTGATTTCTCCTAGTTTTTTTCCTTCTGAAAGAATAAGATCTTCCAGCCATTTTTTGTAATCTGTACTTACCGACTCTGGTAAGTTTTCGTAAAAGAACTGTATCATTTTTTTAAAACCAGTGTCCTAAAATAACACTGAATATACCTTTTTGGTTGTTTTTAAGTGAGTGGCTGAAGTTTACTTTAATCTGCCCGAAAGGAGATTTGTAACCAGCCGTTAATCCCAGTGAGCTGTAATTTACTTTAACTGCATCTTCAAACTTGATATCGTTTGATAAGTTAGCAAAGCTGAAGTTTCCACTGATGAAATAGTTTTTATTGAATTTAAATTGAATATCGTTAGATGCTAATATTACATTATTTGTATAAAGCTGGGCAAAATAAAACCCTCCAAAGCTTTTGAAATTAATAAGATTTTGTTCAAAAATTCCTCCTAATCTATATTGATAATAAGCAGGAAGGTGTTCACCAAGTGTAATTCCTCCAAATAGATTAAGACGGTAAGAGAATTGTTTGCCAAGAGGAATATTGATTTTAAGATCTGCCTTGATTTGAATAATCCTTTTGTCAACTTCTGATTTTAAAAGGTCTATAACTTTTCCTTCAGCGGCAAAATAAACCCCTTTGGTAGGGAATTCTTTGTCATCCTGTGTATCGGTTTTTATAAAGACATAAGGGTTCAGGAAACGACTGTAACGTCTGTTGTCTCCATTGCTGTTTTCCGCCTTAAAGTAATCGTGGCTCATACCTCCTCCAATGGCAAATTTATCCTTCCATATAGACTGTATATAAACTTCATTTCTGCTCCATTCCCATCTGTCGATAACATAGTTGTCAACATTTTTCAGGTCAAAGCTCATTCCTGAGGAATAAATACCAAATCCAGGAATATATCCGTTATCTATAAAATAGTTCAGGTAATATCGTAATCGGTCTCCTACAACGAAATCAAAAGAAAGATTTGAGTTTTTGAATAAAAGCCTTTTTGCAGAATAATTCAAAAGAAGTCCGGTCTTGAAAACTTCGTCATAATGCAGTCCGAATTTTAAAAAATGACGGGTATCATCTTCGGTTACATAAAGCTTTAAATAGTTGGCATCATTTTCCTGAACGATATCATAATTGATAAAACTATAGTTGTTTGTAGCAACCAATTTATCGACCATTTTATTGATGTTTCCATAAGTCTGTAAAGAGGGTAGACGTAGTCCCATTTTCCCAAGCGTATAGTTTTTACCGTATATCTTGCTTCCTTCAATAGAAATACTGTCGATCTTGTATACATTGGAATAAATAGGGTTTATACGTTGTCTGAGGCGGTCAAATGGCCGCTTTGGTAATTGATCCAGTATCTGAGAATATTTCAATCCTTCTACATATCCGCTGTCCAGAATTTTCTTCTTATCATCATAGCTTGTAGCTGACATCCCTTTCAGGTTGGGTTTGATATTGATGTCTGTATATTTATACTGTTTTCGGGTATCTTTTTTTATTCCAAAATCGATTACCTGATTCAGAATGGATATAATGTTGTTTAAATCCTCTCTTTTTGATAGGTCCTGATTCAGATCCACACCGATGACAATATCGATTCCTTTGTCCTTTAAAGGCTTTGAAGGGTAGTTTACCGTCATTGCCCCATCAATATATATACTGTCGCCAATTTTAATAGGATCCATTAAAGAAGGGAATGCGGAACTCGCCATAATAGACTGTACCAGATCTCCTTTTTCAAAAATCTGCATATTTCCACTCTCCAGATTGGTGGCAACGCAAAGGAAAGGAATGGGCATTTTAGAAAAATCTTCGATATTGGAAACGTTTTTAAAAAGCTCTTTCAGAAGATAAACATTTCTCTGGCCGGTACTGATAGAAGAGGGAAGTGTGATTTTTCCATTTTTGAGTGGAATGGATAAAAGGTATTTGTCTACAGATTTGTTGAAAAAACTGGCTTCCTGTCGTGACTTCGGATCCATAATCAAGGAATAGAAATCTGTATCCATGACTATTTTTTCAATTTCTTTTCCGGAATAGCCTGCCGCATAGAGTCCTCCAACAATGGCTCCCATGCTCGTTCCCGAAACATAATCCACCTTTACTCCCAATGAATCTAATACTTTAAGAACTCCGACATGTGAAAAGCCTTTGGCACCGCCACCGGCGAGGGAGAGTCCTATCTTTGGATTTTTCGGAATCACCAGATCTTTTTTTACCTGAGAATGGATCAATAGCAGTGGGAATATGAAAAGCAGAATCAGGAGTTTTCTCATAATTAATCTTTTATATAAATCCGTTTCACCCGGGGCGAAATGGAGGTTAATACTTCATAGGTTATCGTTTTGCAGTATCCTGCGAATTCTTTTAAACTTGGTTTGGCATTGAAAACAGTTACCATATCGCCTTCTTTCACATTGGGAATATTATCTACATTAATCATCATCATATCCATACAGATATTTCCAACGATGGGCGCTAATGTTTTGTTTACTCCAACGTTTCCTACCTGATTTCCGATCAGTCTTGGAATGCCATCTGCATATCCTACAGGGATCGTTGCAATTTTTGTAGGATGATCAGCTTTATATCTTCTGCTGTAACCTACAGATTCACCGTTTTCAACCGTTGATATCTGTGAAATTACGGTTTTAAAGCTTACAACAGACCTTAATTGTTTCTGAATTTCAGGATCTGCCGATTCTCCAAGCATACCAATACCGATTCTCACCATATCGTGCTGATGAGCTTTATAACTTGTTATTCCGGCTGAATTCAGAATATGGCGGATAGGAGTGTAGCCTAGTTTTTCAGTTAGGTAGCTGGAGTTTTTCTCAAAAACCGCAAGCTGCTTTAAAGTAAATTCTTTCTCTTCAGGCATATCGGAAGATGATAAATGGCTGAACATACTTTGTACCTTTACATTTTTCTGGCTTAAAGTTTCACTTAACTGATCCAGTTCAAAATCTTTGAAACCAAGTCGGTGCATTCCTGTTTCCAGTTTGATGTGAATAGGATATTTCTTGTCATATCCGGATTTCTGAACGGCTTCATAGAACAATTCCAACACTCTGAAACTGTAAATTTCAGGTTCAAGGTTATATTCTATAATAGTCTGATAGCTGTGCTGCTCAGGATTCATTACAATAATAGGGGTTGTAATTCCTTTTTTACGAAGTTCTACACCCTCATCAACGTAAGCTACTCCAAGGTAATCTATATGATGATGCTGTAGGAACTCTGAGACTTCATAACTTCCCAGCCCGTAGGCATTAGCTTTTACCATTGCCATCATTTTGGTTCCTGGTTTCAGCAGAGATTTATGATAGTTGATATTATGAAGAATTGCATTAAGGTTTACTTCCAGTACCGTATCATGTTTTCTAAGCTCAAGAATATCCTTAAGCCTTTCGATCTCAAATTTTCTGGCACCTTTCAGCAGGATAATCTGATTTTCTAATTCAGTAAGATATTTACTTTCAATTAACTCTTTAGTGTCAATGAAAGTATATGTTTTAGCTTTAAATAATTCACTAAATGATGATATTTCATCGCCAATTAAAAATACGGAATCAAAATTTTGTTCATTCACCAATTCGGAGACTTCTTCATACAATTCCTGAGAATTGCTGTTCACTCCTACAATATCTGTTAAGACCAGAGATTTTTTAGGTTTGTTATACTCATTCAAAAACTGCAGAGCAGTTTTCAGAGAATCGAGGTCAAGATTAAAAGAATCGTTGATAACAATATTGCTCTTATTTCCTTCAATCGCTTCAAGCCTCATTTCAACGGCTTTTAAAAGGTTGATTTTTTCAACGATCTTTTTATTTTCGATATGAAGTTCCTTAAGGACTGTAATAAGCGCCATAGCGTTAGTTAATGTCGCTTCGTCTCTTTGATGGGCTGGAAAACTGATTTCTTCCCCAAAATATTCAACGACTACGCTTTCATCCTTTGAAATATTGTTTTTGATGAAAACCTGATTCTCTTTTTTAAAACCGTAAGAAATTAATTTTTTATCAGAATAGGAATTTTTAATTTTTTGATCTACCAAAGAATGGTCACCATTATAGATGATGACTTCAGAATCTTTAAAAAGTTTGATCTTTTCATCAATCAGTTCTTCTTCGGAAGAAAAATTGGCAGCATGAGCCGTTCCTATATGGGTAAGCAAACCGATCTGAGGATGGAAAATATTTTCAAGTTTTTCCATTTCATGAGGTTTTGAAATTCCCACTTCAAAAATTCCAAGCTGATAAGAGCTATTGATTTGAAGAAGAGAGAGCGGAAGGCCAATCTGGGAATTGAAACTTTTGGGACTTTTTACAGTAGGGAATTCATTCCACAAGCATTGATATAACCATTCTTTTAAAATAGTTTTACCATTACTACCAGTGATTCCGATAGATTGTATGTGAGAATTCTCGAAATGGTACTTTGCTAATTTTTGAAGAAAGTCTACAGAATTTTCAACAATGATCCAGGTAATATTTTCAAACCCGGGATAATGATGTTCAGAAATAATAATACTGATCCCTCTGTCTATTGCAGATTCTATAAACTTTTCACCCGAATTTTTAGAGGTATTGATCGCGATAAATGCAGTATTCTTGGTAGAATAAATAATCCTGCTGTCGTACGCTATATTTTTGATCAATAAATTTCCGTCTCCAATGATTTGTGCATTGGTGATCTCTGCAATGTGTTGTACTGTATAATCCATTGGTACCCTTTCTGCTTTATTTTTAAGGCGAAATGGCAAAAAGGTAAAATAATAAAGAGGAAGAAAAAGTTTTTATAAGCCAACTTCTCCTTTTTGAAATTTCACAATGCTGCTTTTCCGCTTTTCATTTATATTAATGAATATAATGTATGCTTTGGTGCATTCAGCCTTTGCTGTTTTGCAATTTATTTTCTTTTTAAAAGTACTTCGTCAATAAAAACGCGGCGGCTTACTGCTTCATAGCTTTCAGTTTCTCCCAACTCTACCAGATTATCTCCCTGGGAAGTTCTCATAGAATAGTTGGCAAGATTCCCTGTTCTCTTACAAATAGCATGCACTTTTGTAACATACTCGGCTGTGGCCATCAAATTAGGCATAGGCCCGAATGGACGGCCCAAAAAGTCCATATCCAATCCTGCAATGACTACTCTTACACCGCTATTGGCAAGTTGGTTGGCAATATCAACAATACTTTCATCGAAAAACTGAGCTTCATCAATCCCTACTACATCACAATTGGAAGCTAACAGAAGAATTTCATTAGGGTTTTCTACTGCTGTACTACGGATTTTATTCTGATTATGAGAAACTACGTCCTCTTCAGAATATCGTATGTCCAATTTAGGTTTAAAAATTTCTACGTTCTGTCCTGCCATCTCTGCCCTTCGCAATCTGCGGATCAGTTCTTCGGTTTTACCGGAAAACATAGAGCCACAAATTACTTCCATCCAACCACTTTGTTTGGAATGATTAATTGTATTTTCTAAAAACATTTGTTAAATTAGCCGTATATTTTTAACATCAAAAGTAAGCAATTTTAATAAGAATCTTATTATGCAGAATATCCAAGATTTAAGGGAAAAGATTTTTTTTGAATCCATGAATATCATTGATAATCTGGACAAAATAAGTAATATAGACGAATTACTTTCCAAGCAAGATCTTGTAGATGAGCTTGCTAACAGGATTTCTTTTTTGAAATTGCTGGAAAAAAATATTGAATATTTCGTAGCAGATGATCCGGCTCATCAACACCACTCTTTTGTATCAGGAGAAACAGAATATCATGATTCAGGGAATGAAGTGACAGAAGAGGAAGCGATTTTTAATAATGAGCTGAACGAAATTGATGAAAATGAAATTTTTTCAGACGGATCTGAAGAAGAGGAAGCCGTTTTCAATAACCAATTGAATGAAATTGTTGAAAATAAATTCCATGAAAATATTGTAAGCTTTGTAGAAGAAAATCACGAAGAAAAAGCGGCTGAAAATACTCAGGAACAGGATTCTGATCATGAAATTCTGGAAGAAGAAGCCGTATTCAATAATCAGTTGAATGAAATTGATGAAAATGAGATTTCTGAAGAGCAGAGAGCTGTTCTGAAATTTGTAGACGAAGATAAAATTCTTGCGGATGCTACACCGGATTCTGATGAAGACCTCAATGAAGATTTGTTTCATGATGAAGTGACTAAGGAAGAAGTTATCTTCAATAATCAGCTGACTGAAATAGACGATACAGAAGATGAAATCTCTGAATCAGAAGCCAAAAAAGAAACAGATTTTGCTGTTGCAAATAATGCTAAAATATCAGTAACAGAAACTATTCCTAGTATTTTTGATACTGAAACTTTGGAAGATGAAATACTGATCGAAGAAAATGAGGAACAATTTGTTGCCTCAAACATTTCAATACAAGAAGGAGAGATGATTACAGAAACTTCCAACGTGGAAAATATTCTGAGTGAGATCAAAAATGACCATTCTGAAGAAGACATAAAGGAAGAAAGCATCCTTGCTGAAGTCTATGACAGAAGAAAAATTGTAGAAATTGACAAACCTGTTCCTGAAGAAACAGATAAACATCGTTCCGATGAAAGCTTCGAAAATTTAGAAGAATATCATCGGGAGAAAAAAATAAAATTAGCCAATATCAAAGGAATGAAGGCTGTTCAGTCACTTTTTGATGACGATCACCTGGAAAGGGAATTTTCTAAGGAAGAAGCTCCAGTTTCGGTTGTAAAAGAAGATACAGGAAGTATTCTGAAATCTAATATTCCTACGAACTTTATGGAAGCAGAGAAGCAGAAACCTGAGTTTAAGCTGGATCTGAATGACAGAATTGCTTTCTCAAAAATGCTGTTTGAAGGAAGCCAGATCGATCTTAATGATGCCGTATTCCAGCTGAACCAATTCAAAACGATGGAAGAGGCCAAAGAATATCTTAGTGATCTGTACTACGAAAGAAAATGGAATAAAGTGGATGAATATGCCCAGAGACTTTGGATATTGGTGGAAAATAAATTCTTATAATTTTGAGCGGAATCCTATATTTTGTTCCCACACCCGTTGGGAACCTTGAAGATATGACGTTCAGGGCGGTAAAAGTCCTGAAAGAAGTTGATTATATTTTATGTGAAGACACCAGAACTTCTGGAATACTTTTAAAACATTTTGAAATCTCCAAGCCTTTAAAATCTTATCATTTACACAATGAGCATCAGGCAACAGAGAAAGTAATTGGAGACCTTAAAAGCGGTCAGAATATCGCTATTATTACCGATGCAGGAACACCGGGAATTTCGGATCCGGGGTATTTACTGGCAAAAGCAGGCGCAGATAATCAGATTGATATGATCTGTCTTCCGGGAGCGACCGCTTTGATTCCTGCACTTGTGGTTTCAGGGCTTCCCAATAATGAATTTTTATTCGCTGGATTTTTACCACAAAAAAAAGGAAGACAAACAAAGCTAAAACAGCTTGCTGAAGAAAAAAAGACAATAGTTCTTTACGAAAGCCCGCACAAAATCAATACAACTCTGGAGCAGATCAAAGAATTCTTTGGAGAAGAAACGAAGGCAAGTTTAAGCCGCGAAATCTCCAAAAAATTTGAAGAAACTAAGCGAGGAACAATCAACGAGTTAATTGAATTTTCCAAGAGTAAAACCTTAAAGGGAGAAATCGTTCTTATAGTCAATAATTCTATTTAATTTTCCTTGAAGAAATTAGTTTTTGTATTATGTTCTGTAGTTTGTACAGCACAGACTAACCAATATATGAAGGTTATCCTGTCAAAAAAGATAGGGAAGGAGGTCCATTCCTATTCGGACGGATATGGAACAATATATGACTCCGGGACCAAAAAACAGGGAATTGTAGATTCTCTGGGTGCCATTACCTTTCAATCTCCTTATAAAGGGGGAATTTTGCATGTTTTTAAAAACAGGTTTATCCTTTATTCTGAAGAAGGAAACAATAGAAAATCAGCCATTATTGATGAGAAAGGAAAAGAACTGATCTCTTTGGATAATCAGGAGTTTAATACACCATGGTGGAGTAGGGAACGCATTATTTCTTCAAAACAAGACAAAGAAGCGGTTTATGATTACAATGGAAAGGAAATCATTCCTTATGCAGAAAAGATCCGTTTTTCAGGGAAGAACAGATTTTTTGTTTTAAAAGATAGCAAGTGGTTTCTATATGATCTCAACGGAAAGCAGGTCAGCAGCCGGGAATTTAAAGAAGATTATAATTTTGAAGAGGGTAGAGCATTGATTATCAATGATAATAATGAAAGTGAAATTATTGGAGATAATGGACAGACTTTACATCAATTTTCGAAACAGGTGATGAACATCAATGCTTATCCCTATCTGATTACCAGAAATAAGAGTACAGGTAAGTATGGCTTAATCGATATTGAGGAAAATACCATTGCTGAAGAAATCTTTAGTGATGTTACCCCGGAATATTTCGGCGGAAAAGAATATATCTACCTCGAAAAAAAAGGAAAAACAACTGTTTTCAGTAAGAAAGACAGGAATTTGTATCCCCAGGCTTTTAAATATTTAAATCCTTTATTGAATAACTTCTTCAGTGTTTACAATGATAAAGTAAAAAAATCCGGTATTATTGATATCCAAGGGAATATCATTCTCCCGCAGGAATATGATTTCATCAGGAGTTTTACCATTTCCGGAAAAGATTTCATCTATCTTAAAAAAGGGAATGAAGAACAATTTCTGGATAAAGACCTTAAGAATATTGTAGGAGATGGAGTACAAATTTTCGGTTTCTATCCTGAGAGTCTTATCCTTGAGAAACAGAATAAGTATTATACGTTTTCGGTAGTAGATCACTCGATGAAGGAGCTGAAAAATATCAGTCAGATAAAAAATGAGGATGTTGAGTACTTTAATCCTCTTAATCAATATTCAAAACCTTTGGTATGTAAAAATACAGCCAGCTTTTATGGCATTCTGGATGGTAAAGGAACAGAAATTGTACCTTTTGTTTACGAAGACATCATAACATTCGGGAATGCTGAAAACGAAATTGTGGTAAGAAAGGAAGGGAAATTCGGAGTTTCAAATTTCCAGAATGAACTTCTAAAGGAAATTATTTATGATAAATATTTTTGGCAGAAAGAAGTTCTGAAACTGGATAAAGATAAAAAAACAGACTTTATTTATTTCACCAGATTTAGAAATAATACGGTTCAGCTGTAATAAAAGCTAAATAAACATTAAAAAAAGCAGTATTTTAACAATTTAAATGGGTTGAATAACAATTTATAATATCTTTGCAAACCGTTTAATTCCGAAAGGAATGTATAAGAACTAAAAGAGTCAGCTGTCACAAGCTGAATGAGTTATAAAAGAAAATAATTATCAATAGATATGAAAATATTAGAAGGAAAAGTAGCAATAATTACCGGAGCTACAAGAGGAATCGGGAAAGGGATTGCTGAAATGTTTGCTCAACAAGGGGCAAAAGTAGCATTTACCTATGCCGGTTCTGTAGACAAAGCAAAAGAATTAGAAGCAGCTTTAAGTTCTGTAACCCAAATTAAGGGATATCAGTCCGACGCATCAGATTATGATGCTGCTCAGAAATTGGTAGAGGATGTAATGGCAGAGTTCGGGCAGATTGATATTTTGGTAAACAATGCAGGGATTACAAAAGATAACCTGTTATTGAGAATGTCCAAAGAAGATTGGGATAAAGTGATCAAGGTAAATTTAGATTCAGTTTTTAACCTTACAAAAGCGGTAATCAAGCCGATGATGAAGGCAAGATCAGGATCTATCATCAATATGACTTCTGTAGTAGGAGTGAAAGGAAATGCCGGACAAGCCAACTATGCAGCTTCTAAAGCTGGGGTTATCGGATTTACAAAATCTGTTGCATTGGAATTGGGTTCAAGAAATATCAGATGTAATGCAATTGCGCCTGGATTTATTGAAACAGAAATGACAGCTGTTCTGGACGAAAAAACAGTTCAGGGATGGAGAGAAGAGATTCCGATGAAAAGAGGTGGACAGCCTGCAGATATCGCAAATGCATGTGTATTCTTTGGAAGCGATATGTCAGGATATATTACCGGACAAACATTAAACGTTGACGGTGGAATGTTAACTTAGAAAATGAAAAAAGTACAGAATATAGTATTATTCTTGTCGATTTTAATAGGCGTCGGTCTGGCATACATGAGTTGGTTTAATGTATATCAGACCGATGATTATTTTTGGTCCTATACGACCAGAAAAATAGGGTTGTTACAAAGTTTTATTCAGACTTATACAACCTGGGGTGGTAGATATTTTGGGTATTCTATTAATATGTTTAACCCTGTTTTTTATGACAATAATAATCTTCTTCCCAAGATCTATCCTGTTTTCTTACTACTTTCCTTCATTGGAATTTCAGCGTTAAACTTTAAAGAATATTTCAATTATTCCCTGAAAGAATCCATCAAAAAAGGATTTCTTCTGTTTTTCTTTTATACAATCCTTCTGGTAAGTCTTCCTGAGCATTACTATTGGATTACAGGCTCTAATGTCTATTTCGTTCCTGTTATTTTAGCAGGCATTTTACTCTATTTTTATAAAAAAAGCGAGGATACACAGCAGAAAATATGGTTTTACCTTTCGGTTTTGCTTACTATCATTCTGATGGGTTCCAATGAAACTCTGGCATTGATTGTTGAAGGGCTTTTGTTATTATCTTATTATCAGAAACGCAATAAGAGAAATCTGACTTTGGTACTGATAGGAAGTGTTTTTTTACTGATAAGCTTTTTGGCACCCGGAAACTTCAACAGAATGGGAGAGACAGAAGGTGGAATGATAAAATGGTTGAAGAGAATGGCTCTTTTTGGTGCGAGTACAATGTATGTTGCCGTTAAAGTTTTATTAGTGCTTCCTTTATTTATTAAGGTTTTTGAGAAAGAACTTAAAAATATCAGTACGAAAATCACATTTAAAAACGCGGTTTTGTTTTGGTCAGTTTCTTTACTCCCTTTATTATTTACAGGCTATATTCTCAACTCTGTTGCAAGACAGTTTGAAAGTATCATCTTTTATTTTTTGATCAGTTTTTCAGTGTTGATGTTTTTTAAATTTGAAAAAGTTAAAAAATTTTGGTGGGCTTCCCTCCTCATTGTTTTTCTTCCGGAGTTAAAAATTTTCCCTGAAAAATATTCATATTTCAACATTGATTTCAATGGAGAAAATATAGTGATGGAGATTATGACGACAGATCTTAAAGAATATGAAAAAGAGATGAATGAACGAGTAGATATCATCAGGAATTCTTCTAAAGACTCTGTTGTCGTTGATAAGATCAAAGAAGTTCCGAGGATTTTGTATATGGATGAAATGGCTTCAGAGCATGAACAGGAAACCTATGTAAATGATCAGCTTCAAAAGTATTTTAATAAAAAATATATAAGGACAAAAGAATAAAGGCTTTAGATAATTCTAAAGCCTTTATTTGTTTTTATTTCTAGTCTTTAAAAACCTGATTTTCCTGTTCCTGAACCCTGATAAAAGTAGTTCTCTTAGAAAGTTCCTTCAGTTTGGACGCTCCTACATAAGTACAGGTAGAGCGTACTCCTCCCAAAATATCTTTTACCGTTTCTGAAACCGGACCTTTATAAGCTGCTTTCACGGTTTTACCTTCGGAAGAACGATATTCTGCTACCCCTCCGGAATGTTTATCCATAGCCGTTTTGGAACTCATTCCATAGAAGAGACGGTATTTTTTACCATTTTCTTCAATCATTTCTCCTCCGCTTTCGTCGTGTCCGGCAAACATACCGCCAAGCATTACAAAATCTGCACCCCCACCGAAGGCTTTGGCAACATCTCCCGGGACTTTACAGCCACCGTCTGCGATGATATGGCCTCCTAAGCCATGAGCAGCATCAGCGCATTCAATAATGGCAGAAAGCTGAGGATAGCCTACTCCCGTTTTTACTCTGGTCGTACAAACGGATCCAGGACCAATACCTACTTTTATAATGTCTGCACCTACCAGAAGAAGTTCTTCTACCATTTCTCCGGTAACAACATTCCCTGCGATGATAATTTTATCGGGAAAATTGGCTCTTGCTTTCTTCACAAATCCAACGAAATGCTCAGAATAGCCATTGGCTACATCTATACAGAGAAATTCAATTTTTGGATGCTTTTCGAGGATCTGTCTTATTTTCTCTTCATCAGCCTTTCCTGTTCCTGTGCTTAAAGCAATATACTGATGAATACTATCGGGTTGGCTTTCCAGAAACTTGCTCCATTCTTCGGGGGTATAATGTTTGTGAACAGCTGTAATAATTTTTTCCTTTGCCAGTTCTACGGCCATTTCAAAAGTTCCCACCGTGTCCATATTGGCGGCAATTACCGGAACTCCTGTCCATTTTTTCTTAGTATGTTTAAAGGTAAATTCTCTTTGTAAATCAACTTCTGATCGGGATTTTAAAGTAGAACGTTTAGGGCGGAACATTACATCCTTGAACCCTAATTTTATGTCATATTCTATACGCATTTTGTAATTATTTGTCAGAATAAAGGTAGTGAATAATCCGAAGCGGATGCTTTTTGAATGGATGTATTTTGTCACAGATGACATAAAAATACGGCATGAAAAATGGTATTTCATGCCGTGTTATTGTTAAAACTTCAACTTCTGATCTCTGCTGAAGTCAAGTTTTTTATACTGTTTAATAAGTAAATGATTAATAAGATTATTTCACCTCATTTACATTTTCAAAGGTCATTACCTCCTCCAGTGTTTTCATATATTCATAGGCAGTCATGTCAAACTTTACAGGGACGATGGAAATATATCCGTTCGCCAATGCCGTTTCGTCAGCATCTTCAGAATCATCCATATTGTTGAAATAACCTGTCAGCCAATAATATTTTTTACCATGTGGATTTATCCTTTCGTCGAAGCTTTCTTCCCATTTTGCGTTAGCTTGTTTGCATACTTTTATTCCTTTTATTTCTGCAGCAGCAAGTTTCGGAATATTGACATTCAGAACAACTCCTTTTGGCATCGGGTGTTCCAGCGTTCTTCTTACAATATTCTGAATAAATTCTTTTGCCTGAGTAAAATCTGCTTCCCAGCTGAAATCCAATAATGAGAACCCAATAGCAGGAATTCCTTCTACACCAGCTTCTACAGCTGCAGACATAGTTCCTGAATAGATCACATTGATTGAAGAATTTGCACCGTGATTGATTCCTGAAACCACAATATCAGGTCTTCTTGACATAATCTTATCAAGAGCCATTTTTACGCAGTCTACAGGAGTTCCACTGCATGAAAAATCAGTCTGTGGACCATCAAGGGTAACTTCTTCGTAGCTTAGGGTAGAATTGATGGTAATAGCGTGGCCTTTTCCACTTTGGGGAGAGTTAGGGGCTACAACAACAACTTCTCCGATTTCATTCATAAAACTGATAAGATTTCTGATACCAGGAGCTGTAATTCCATCATCATTAGTAACCAGAATAAGCGGTCTTTCCATAAATTATCTTTAATATTTTTTATTCAAATAGAGTGAATTTGTTCATTTTCAGAATCGAACAAATAGAAATTCAACACATCAAATGTAGTCAAAAATAAGATGCGGTAAAACAGCAGGTTTATTATTGAGTATTGTTAATTCAGATTTGAAATAGCGATATTTTAGTCACAAAATGGGTCTGGGAAAAGAGAAGATGAAGAATATAAGGTTCAGAAAATGAAACAGAAAATGAAGAAAAGTTAATAGGTTGGTTTAATCCGCATTTTCAAAATCCACCTCAGTCCTTCACAGATACTTTTTCAATTCATATAGGACTCAACTGAAGAGAATCTGTGAAAGCCGATGGTGTTTTAATTAAAGTGGTTTTACAAAATAATAAACTAATCGAGAGGTTTTCTGCCTGTAATAATGTTATAAAGAACAACAACAATGGCAATGACCAATAAAACGTGAATTAAATAGCCTGTGCTGATACCCGGAACAATTCCCAGTATTCCCAAAAGCCAAACAACGATGCAGATGACTGCAACTAACCATAATAGACTTCTCATGACTTTATATTTTAATGTTATTTGCTTAGTTTCCTGCATATTTTATGCCTTTATGTCTCAAAATTGAGTTTTGTGGTACTTGTTTTTTAATTTTCAATGAAAAAATAAAGTGTAAGTATATTTATGGAAAAAAACAGATCAGGAGTTCGTTTTGGAATCAAAGAGCCTGATAATAGGAAATACCCGAGATTGCTTTTATTATTTGTGAACCTCTTTTAATAAAAATAATTAAAACTGTTCGATATTTGTAAATAAGGTATTAAATTTGATCGTTTGTAACAGTATCAAACTTGTTGCTACTAATTATTATACTTATTTTAAAAATTAATAAATTAAAGACAGTTTATGTGGAAAAATTTCAAACTGAATAAATTTTTACTTCTTATTCCATTAACCAGTCTAATGTTTTGTTTCAACTCGCCAAAGAATGACGATGAAAAGATGCAAACAATAATGGTGAGCGTAAAAAATACACTTTCTTATCTGCATTATAGCCCAAAATCTATCAATGATGCCTATTCTAAGGATGTTTATAAGCATTATTTCGAATTGGTAGACCCTGCAAAAAGATATTTTGTACAATCTGATATGGATGAATTCAGCAAGCATGAAACAAAGCTTGATGATTATATTGGGCAAGGAGACCTGACATTCTACAAACTTACAATCGACAGATTGTACCAGAGAGTAGATGAGATCGATAAAATCACTCAGGACATCTTCAGCAAACCAATCAACCTTCAGGAAGATGAAGCGCTTACCCTTGAGCCAAAATTGAAGAAAGTACCTGCCAACAAGCAGGAACAGTATAATGAGTGGAAAAAATTCATCAAATACAATATCCTTCAGGAAGTTGAATCGATGAACAGCAAAGAAGAGGCTCAGAAAGAAAAGAAAGACTCTGTTCAGAAGTACAAGCTCAAAGATACCATCAAGTTTAAGGCTCTTACTCAGGATGAAAAGATCAAAAAAGCGACTGATGAAGTAAAAGATCTTGTAAAAGATACCTTTACCCGATTCAAAAAGAGAAAGAAAATGGATTGGTTTACAGTGTATATGAATGCTTATACAGAAGTATTCGATCCACATACCAACTATTATTCTCCAAAAGATAAAGAAGACTTTGATACTCAGTTTACCGGAAAAGTAATCGGTATCGGAGCATTGATCCAGGAGAAAAAAGGAAACCTTTATCTCGGGGCTCTTACCATTGGTGCACCGGCATGGAAGTCTAAACAGCTTTCAGAAGGAGATAAAATCTTAAAAGTAAGATCCAAACCAAAAGAAGATGCTGTAAATGTTGTAGGAATGCTTTCTGATGAAGCAGTAAGATTGATCAGAGGAGAGAAAGGAACACCGGTAACACTTACTGTTCAGAAAAAAGATGGTACTACCAAGGATGTAACAATGATTCGTGAAGAAGTAGCTATTGAAGACACTTTTGCAAGAAGTATTGTTGTAAATAAGGCAAACGGTAAGAAATATGGTTTCATCAACCTTCCAAGTTTCAATGCTGATTTTGAAAACGCCAAAGGAAGAAATGCTTCTGATGACATCAAAAATGAGATCATTAAGCTGAAAGAACAGAATATTGAAGGAATCATTCTTGACCTTAGAAATAACGGAGGTGGTTCTTTAACTGAAGTAGGGGATATTATGGGGCTTTTCATGGAAGCAGGACCTTATGTTCAGGTGAAAGACGGAAACGGGAAAATACAGACCCTTAAGAATAAAAATGAAACGCCTATCTGGACAGGACCTCTTGTTATCATGCAAAATGAACTTTCAGCTTCAGCTTCAGAAATCCTTGCAGGAGTAATGCAGGATTACGGAAGAGCAATGATTATAGGATCTCCGCAATCTTTCGGAAAAGGTACCGTTCAGACATTTGTAGACCTAAACAGATTCCTGAACACGGAAGATGATTTCGGATCTTTAAAACTAACGATCCAGAAGTTCTACAGAATTACCGGAGAATCTACACAGAGAAAAGGAATTGTTTCTGATATTCAGATGAAAGATTTCTTCACGTATGCTGAAGTAGGAGAGCGATATGACGATTATGCTTTAGCATGGGATAAAATTCCTTCTACAAAATTCCAGAAACTGAACTATTTCAATATTCAGGCGCTGGAAAAAGCAAGTGCAGACAGAATGGCTAAAAACAGCAATTATCAATTGTTATTAGAGTCTGCTCAATGGAGAGAAAGATTGGATAAAGAAGAAAATATCACCTTGAATATAAATAAGTTCAATGAGCTGATGAAGAACAGAAAATCTCAGATTGAAAAGTTCAAAGCTTTGACTAAATTTGAGAACGGACTTCAGTTTATGATGTATCCAAGTGAGATAGAAAGAGAGAAAAAAGACGAAGCTTTCAAGAAAAAATCTGAAATGTGGATCAAGAATCTGAAAAAAGATCTTTACCTGCAGGAAGCAATGAATATTGTATCAGATATGGGAGCTAAATCCTAAACATAAAAAAACCGCTAATGAAAATTAGCGGTTTTTTTATTGAGTAAAAAAGATTACTTAATTTCTACGCATCCCACTCTTCCTCCTGCATTTCCAGTAGGCTGAGTATGGAAGTCATCTGCTGCTGCGTGTACAATAAGACCTTTTCCGATGATGTTTTTAGACTCATCTGTACAACCCAGACACCATTTGTCTGTCTTGAAAGTCAATGTGGCAGTTCCGCTCTGATCAGCAACCAGGTTTCCTATATCTCCCATGTGGAAATGTTCGGCACCCCATTTACCGTGATCATTCTTGGAAGGATTCCAGTGGCCTCCGGTAGAAGTTCCGTCTGCCGCAGAGCAGTCTCCTTTTTCATGAATGTGTACTGCGTGGATTCCAGGAGTAAGATTCGTGATATCAAGCTTCATGGTTACCCCATTTCCGTTTTGGGTAAACTTCGCTGTTCCTCCTGTCTGTGTTCCGCTTTTGGCATTTACGGAGTACATTTTTGTTGTTCCGCATGAAACTGCTAAAAATGCAAATCCCGCCAATAGTGCTAATGTTTGTACTTTCATTTTTTAAATGATTTATAGTGATTTTACGATAAATTTATAAAAGATTTTCCAAAGCGCTTTATGATCCGGGTCTTTTTTAAAAAGATAGTGTAAATCATAACCGTAATTCGGCTGCTTTTAACCTTAAATTTTTAAACTTGGACAGGATGGTTAACTTCTTTAAAAAGAGATGAAAAAAAGCTTATTTTAGTCGTCAGAAAGCAATTTATAAATCCGGTATCTCTGGCAGGAAAAAGAAAATGATTATTCTGTATACATTCATCAGTGAAGAAAAACATGAGTCTCTTTTAGACAAATATCTGCCTGCGTTTTCTCAGGAAGCTAAACAGGATATTCTGAGATACAGAAGATGGCAGGATGCACAGCTTTCTTTACTGGGAAAGATTCTTTTGCAATATGGATTGAGGACTTATTATAACATCCCTCAAGCAGAAACGGGCATGCTTCCCAATAAAAAACCCTACTTAAAAGACCAAACCCTTCATTTTAATATTTCGCATTCCAAAGATCTTGTGGCTTGTGCTATTGCAGAATATCCCTTGGGAATAGATGTAGAATTCAATAATCCCAAGACCAGCTATCTGGATTTTACATTCCAAATGACCGCTAATGAGTTTCAGGAAATGGATACTTCTGAAGATAAAACAGCAAGTTTCTTTACCTATTGGACCCGAAAAGAGGCTGTCATAAAAGCGCATGGAGCAGGGATGATGCTTCCCTTAGATTCTTTTGAAATCGTTAATAACGAATGCGTCATTGAAGATGAAAAATTCTTTACCAAACAGATTTTTATTCATGAAGACTACCATAGCTATGTTGCTTCTTCAAATCCGAATATTAAAGATGTAATTCCTTTTTTTAAACATTTTGAAGAGGATATTGTTCACTAAAAAAAATGAAAAGTTCTCTTGACAATAGCAATAAAAGACAACAGAATTCCTGAGCAGAAAAATATCTTTGTAAACTAACAATTTTGAATTGGAAGAGTATAAAAAGCGAATTGTAAAGACAATTCAATATATTGATAATCATATTGATGCAAATCTGTCGCTGGAAAAGGTTTCAGAGATAAGTGCCTATTCACCGTTTCATTTCCACAGAATATTTAAGCAGATTACAGGAGAAACCCTGCAGAGTTACATTATCAGGAAGAAAATAGAGAAAAGCGCTCTTCATCTGGCGCTGTATAAACATATGGAGATCAAAGAGATCTATTGGAATCTTGGATTTTCAAACCACTCAGCCTTTTGCAAAACATTCAAAAAACATTATGGTCTTCCTCCCACAGAATTCCGTAAATCAGCTCCCAAAATATTTCACAAGATTTTACAAACACAAAGCAAGAACGGACAAATTGATACAGTTTTCAGCCAATACATTTGCAATATCGAAAACCTATTAAATTGGACGAACATGAATTTAAAAATCGAAGTAAAAGAATTGCCGGAAATGAATCTGGCAGCAGTAATGAGCCTGGGAATTGCAAATGTGGAGCCTTCCTTCAATATTTTAATAGACTGGGCAAGTAAGAAAGCTCTTTTTCCAAGGGAAAATGTCAAGATGATTTCAGTGTATCACGACAGCTGCAAAATAACACCTCTGGATAAAGTAAGGATTCATGCTTGTATGCTTTTGGATGAAAAACTGGCACAGCAGGAGGGTGAAGTATTTGCCGAAACCATAGATGCCGGACGATTTATTGTAGGAAGTGGTGAAGTTACCCTCGACGATTTTGAACAATGCTGGGTTTCTTTATTTTTATGGATGAATGAAAATAAATACAGCGTAAGAAGAACCCTTCCTTTTGAAATCTATCATTCCAACTTTAAAGAACATCCGGAAGGAAAAATGATCGTGGATTTTTGCATTCCAATCCATTAATTACCATTCGGTAACAAAAGAATGCCTTTCGGTCAAAATTTTTTTCCAGAAAGGCATTTCTCATCCTATTTTTGACTCAGAAAATAATAACAATGAAAACAAAAGGACAACATCTACTGCTTCTGATTTTCCTTATCATTTCCATAATGGGATATTCACAAGTAAGAATCTCAGGAAAAGTAGCCTTTAAAAATAAAGGAGTAAGTGAAGTAAATGTAACCCTGAAGGATACTTATGATGGTACCACCACCGATGCTCAGGGAAACTTTTCTTTCGAGACCTCAGAAAAAGGATCTCATATAATAACCTTTACCCATCCGAAATATGAGAACGTAGAAAGAACAATTTCTATTGAGAACCAGGGTGTTTCTTTGAATGTAGATCTTAAAGAACAGATCAGTGAGATTGATGCGGTAGTCGTTTCTGCAGGCTCTATTGAAGCCAGTGATAAGAAAAGAGCGACTGCGCTGCTTTCCCCAATTGATATTTATACCACCGCGGGTGCAGACGGACAGATTTCTTCAGCATTGACCTATCTTCCTGGGGTACAGAAAGTAGGAGGGACTGAAGGGTTGTTTATTCGTGGAGGTACAGGCACGGAATCTAAGATTTTTATGGATGGAAGCCTTATCAACAATTATTTTTCTAACTCTGTTCCGGGAATTGCGGGAAGGGATCAGTTCAATACTTCTCTTTTCAAAGGGAATATATTTTCAAGTGGTGGCTATTCCGCATTATATGGGCAGGCGCTTTCAGGCGCTTTGATGCTGGAAAGCGTTGATCTTCCGGATGAAAGTTCCTATAGCCTTGGAATATCACCTATTTTCCTAAGTGCCGGATTTCAGAAGCTGGGAGACAATAAAAACTATTCCTACGGAGCTACAGCAGGGTATTCTCTTTTAAGCCTGATGCAGAAAGTACTAAATTTTAATACCGATTTTGTGGAAGCACCACAAGGGCTTAATGGGGATCTGAATTTTAGATTCAAAACAAAATCAGGAGGCTTTTTCAAATATTATGGGATGTTCAATTCCAATAAAATGGGCGTAAGATCAGAAAGTCTTGAACCCGGATATGATTTCAGCCTGGTAAAGCTTAATGGTAAAAATACGTTTCATAACCTGTCTTTTAAACAGAAATTTGGAAGATATCTTCTGAATGTGGGTGGATCTTATTCTTACAACAAATCAGATCTTCATTTTTCTACAGAGACGAATGAGGTAGAATCCAACAGAAGCCAGCTTCTTACCGATGGAAATTATTTGAATTTCAAAGCGGTCCTTGAAAGAAAGATCAATAAAATCAGTGCTGTAAGGGGAGGTTTTGAACTGAATAATACCGATGAAAACCTAAACTTTGAAAAAGTACAGAAAAAATATAAAGATTTGATCTCTTCGGCTTTTGTAGAAACAGACCTTGGCTTTAGCAATGCTTTGTCTGCGAAAATAGGAGTAAGGGCAGAGCATTCATCTTTCTTAGGAAAGAGCAATATTGCCCCGCGTTTTGCTATTGCTTATCGTCTGGCAAAAGACTGGACAACTTCATTAGCTTACGGTCTTTTTTATCAGAATCCTGAAAGTAAATATATCAATGGCCCCGCAGATCTTGGTTTCCAGAAATCACAGCATTATATTTTTCAGGTTCAAAGAGCTTCAGAAGGCAGAACGTTGCGTTTGGAAGCATTTTATAAAAAGTATGACCAGTTGATCAAAACATTTAATGTAACTCCGAATAAAGAACAGAATCAGCAGATTCAGACTGCTTTGAATAACAGTGGGTATGGCTATGCAAAAGGCGTTGAATTTTTCTGGAGAGACAACAAAAAAACGTTTGAAAATATCGACTACTGGATCAGTTATTCATTCCTGGATTCCAAAAGAGATTTTCTCAATTATCCGGTCAGCCTTCAACCAAGTTTTGCTGCTGAACATACACTTTCAGCTGTCGCAAAAAGATTTATTCCGGAATGGAAACTTGGGGTAAATCTATCATACACCTATGCAAAAGGGCGTCCCTATTATGATATTGCTTCTACTTTTGAGAATGGAACAGCAGTTAATTATACCCGAAACGAAGGTAGAATGAAAGATTACAATGCTTTGAACTTCAGTATCAATTACCTGCCTAATATTGGTAAGAAAAACGCGAAGGCTTTTCCTGTATTTGTATTGAGTGTAAGCAATATTTTAGGATCAAAGAATATATATGGCTATAACTTTTCTGCGGATGGATCCAGAAGTTCTGCAGTAGTTCCTCCGGTAAATACTTTTGTGTTCATAGGAGCATTTATAAGCTTTGGGGTGGATAAAACCGATGATGCCATCAATAATAATTTATAAAAAACATAACTTAGGACAAACAAACATAACTAACTTTTAAAATTTGATATCATGAAAAAATACCTTTTAAGCTTTGCTTTAGCTTTTATGAGCTTAACTGCTTTTGCACAGGCCGATTACGACAAAATAATGTCTGAGAAAATTGCCAAAATTGAAACCTGCAAAACAGCTGAAGATTTCCAAACACTGGCCAATGATTTCCAGAGAATAGGAAGTAAAGAGAGCTCCAAATGGCTTCCGGCTTATTATGCAGCATTTTCTTATATTCAGAAAGGAAGAACATTGATGAGAGACGGAAAAATGCAGGAACTGGATGGTATTGCAGACCAGGCTGAGAAACATTTGTCAATGGCTCAGAATCTTGCAGGAGCAGATAATGCAGAAATTCATCTGTTGAGAAAAATGTCTTATTCTCTTAGAATGATGGTAAATCCTCAACAGCGATATATGTCAGACGGTGCAAGAGCAGCTGAAGAACTTAATATTGCAGAGAAACTAGAGCCTGCGAATCCAAGAATTGCTCTTATCAAAGCAGAAGATATTTATTTTACTCCTGAACAGTACGGAGGAAGTAAAACTAAAGGATTGGAAATGTTTAAAGATGCTCAGGCAAAATTTAAAGCTTACAAAACAAAAACAGCTTTAGATCCTAATTGGGGGAAAGGAGAAGCAGATTACTTCATTAGCCTTCCGGTAGAAAAAGCGAAATAGTTCTATTTCTACTTTTCACATACAAAATCAACCTTCATTCGTGAAGGTTTTTTTATACCATTCGGAGAAGAAAATAAGCCTCTCAGTAAGAATTAATTTTTGATACCTTTAATAAAAGCTAATTTTGAGTCAAGAAAAAAGATCATGAAACGGAAAAATTTTATCATACTATTCTGGGTATCGCTTACAGTCTCGATGTTTTTCTTTTTTGTTTTTACAGAAGAAAAGAATTTTGAAAACTTTTTTTATACCATACTTATCTCTTTTATTTATTCTTTTGTATTGGGAGGAGGAAACGGAATGCTGAATAGCTTTCTGAATAAAAGAATTCCATGGTCTGAAGCTACTACTAAAAGAGCGGTTATAAGTATTATTTCTATTATTGTAGCCAATTTTGTACTCGTCTATTTTTGTAATTACGTCAATTTTGTACTCATTCAAAAAGCAGCGACTACAGAAGAGTTTTTCTGGGGAAAATATAATTTCCTCAACTGGTTTACGATCAATATTGCACTGTTGATATCAGCATTTCTTCATGCCAGAAGTTTCATGGAAGAACTGAAGAAGACTTCCCGAAAAGAAGTGGTGGAGCAGAAGCTTATCGCTAAGTCGGCAAACGCACAGTTTGAAAGTTTAAAGAATCAGCTGGATCCTCATTTCCTTTTCAATTCTCTGAATGTCTTAAGTTCTCTGATTGATGAAAACCCACTACAGGCTCAGAAGTTTACCGCTTCAATGTCAAAGATTTACCGATATGTACTTGAACAGAAAGATAAAGAGCTGGTAACGGTGGAAGATGAAATAGAATTTGCCAAAACATACTGTGAACTGTTAAAAACCAGGTTTGAAGACAGCGTAGGTTTTACGTTTGATGTTCCAAAGGAAGACTATCAGAAATATGTTGTTCCGCTGGCTTTACAGCTGCTGTTGGAGAATTGTATCAAGCATAATTTTGCTACATCCGCGAAACCTTTAATCATCAGAATTTTTTCAGACGGCAATACGCTTTGTATTGAGAACAACTTACAGGTGAGAGAACAGATCAAAGAAAGCTCAGGTATTGGTCTTGCTAATATTGTACAGCGTTATTCTCTGCTTACGGACCGGAATGTATTTATAGAAAAATCTGAAAATTATTTTAAAGTGAAACTTCCGATGCTTTTAGCTAAGCCTCATGTTTCCAGTTCAGAGCCTGAAGATGAAACAGCCGCTTACAAAAGAGCACAGAAGAGGGTGAAAGAGATTAAAGGGTTTTATAAAAACCTTATTTCATACTGTACGGTTTGCTCCTTTTTAATCTTTATCAATCTTTTCACGAGCAGCAGAACGCAATGGTTCTGGTTTCCAGTTCTGGGATGGGGAATTGGGGTCGCTTCCCACGCCTTTCAGGTGTTTGGAGTAGGAGATTCATGGCAGGAAAAAAAGATTCGTGAAATAATGAACAAACAAAAAAAATAAAGCGATGGAACCATTTGATGAAAATGATATTGAATATCAACGCGCCAAAAGACAGGTAGAAAAACTACGCGGCTTTTACGGACATCTATTTGCCTATTTGGCAGTGAATGCAATGATCGTTTTGTATAATTATAACCATCTGAAGCCCGGTGAAAGTTATTTTCAGTTTAAAAACTTCTTTACAGCCACTTTCTGGGGAATCGGGCTTGTGGCACATGCCGTTACGGTTTTTGTACCCCAGATTAATTTTATCAGAAAATGGGAAGATAAGAAGATTAAAGAGCTGATGGATAAACAGAAAAATCATTAGACACAAAATCATAAAAGTCAATCCTTATAAAGCTGCTTTGCAATTTTGCCCTTTTAACCTTAAAAAAAACTGAAAATGAATACCTTATCCGTGCTATTTTACATTTCAATGGCAGCCTGGTTTCTCAGTGAATTTCTCTATAAAAATATGCTGAAATCCGGCAAAGAGGACCAAAAGAACAAGGATAAATCGACCTTGAATATTCTATGGCTGGCCATCCCTTTTTCTATTGCAACCTCAATCATCATCTCTACGTATACTCATTTTCCGATCGTGGACGGTAGCTGGATTCTTTATCTGGGAGAGCTTTTTATTCTGATCGGGATTATTGTCAGATACATGATCATCAGATCATTGGGAAAATATTTTACAGTAGATGTTACCATCAGACAGGATCATCAGATCAAAAAAGAAGGCTTTTATAAATTTCTGAGACACCCTTCCTACGCCTTTTCTTTGTTGACTTCCCTTGGGCTTGGTTTGTATTTGAATAACTGGCTGTCATTAATCTTCGCTTTTGTACCTCCGTTTTTAGCTTTTGCTTATAGAATTAAAATCGAAGAGCAGGCTTTGGTAGAAAAGTTCGGTGATGAATACATAGAATACAGGAAAAATACAAAGAAACTGATCCCGTTTATCTATTAATGACAGGCTTTTACCATTCGGATAGAATTTTCTACCATTCAGTAATATAAAATTGATTTGAGCTTTTTCCTGACCTACCTTTGACTCAAGAAAAACAAATTAACCTTTAAAACAAGACATTATGGAAATTTTACCAAATAAAGAAACGATTGCTTACAGAAAAGCTTCAAGAAGAGTAAGAGAACTGAAAGAGTTTTATGGAAACCTTACTTCTTATTGCCTGGTGATTCCTTTTTTAGCCATATTAAATCTTTTGACAGCTCCGGGATATCTATGGTTTTTATGGCCGGCATTGGGTTGGGGAATTGGTATCGCATTTCATGCAGTAGGGGTATTCGGAATAGGAAAAGGTTGGGAAGAGAGAAAAATAAAAGAACTGATGGAGAAAGAAGAAAAAGGGAAAATAAAAACATTATAAACGAATACAATAACTAAAAACCTATACAATCATGGATTACGAAACTGCCGCTACAAGAACAAGAAGTATCAAAAGATTCTATAAAAGCCTTTTCATTTTTGCAATTTTTGCTGTTCTTATCATTCCCGATGATATTTTTGGCGAAAAGATTATCAGCTTCAAATTGTTTGACAGATATACCATCCTTGGGATCTGGGGATTTATCATCCTTATAAAAGCATCAAAACTGTTTCTTTTTGATTCTGAATGGGAAAGGAATATGATCGAAAAAGAGCTTGAAAAAGAGAAAAAGCCGATAAAATATTAAAATCTGCCCACTTTTATCTAACTTTATTTTCTAAAATCTAAAACCCAAAATTAAAGATCGATGATCAAAACTGTCATTATAGAAGACGAAAAACCCGCTTCAAGGAAATTAGAAAGAATGCTGAGTAAATTTCCTGAAATTGAAGTGGTTACCAAAATAGAATCAGTAGAAGAAGGGGTAGCCTGGTTTTCTGAAAACGAGCACCCGCAGCTGATCTTTTCTGATATCGTTCTGGGGGACGGATTGTCTTTCGATATCTTTGAAAAAATTCCTACCAAAGGATTCATTATCTATACGACAGCTTTTGACCAATACACGCTGAAAGCATTTAAGCTGAATAGCATTGATTATCTTTTAAAACCTATTCTTGATGAAGATCTTGAAGGAGCGGTGGAGAAATTTAAATCATTCATTCCTGCCAATGACACGAATGGCTCTCAGGATATCAAACAGCTGATCAGGAAAGAAAAATCTACCCTTTCTAGGGTTTTGGTTAAAATAGGGTACAACCTTAAAATTATACAGACACCGGAAATAAGCTGCTTTTTCAGTGAGAATAAAATCGTATATCTTCAGACTGAAGACCGTACATATCCGTCAGATTTTACCCTTGATGAGTTGGAAGATGTTCTGGATGAAAAGAAATTTTTCCGTGTCAACAGACAGTTTATTATCAGCTCAGATTACATCAAAAACATCCATACTTCGCCTTATTATAAAGTGGATATGGAGTTTCAGCCCGAAGAAGAAATTACGGTAAGCAGAGACCGCGTGAAAGATTTCAAAGACTGGTTAGTCAGCTGATAAAGTAGGAAGATGTTTGACCATACTTCCTCATCACTCCAAAAACAAACACCATGGATCTTATATTATTGATTTTTAAACTATTTCTGTCTCTTTTTTATAAATAATAACTAAGAATTATAAAAATCGCTGGCAGATTTTATAAACTGATGAAAGGCTTCCGTAACCTCTTTCTTGTGCTTATGAGTCAAAGGAAATGGAACCATATGAGAATATTCATACGGGAAATCTTTAATTTCAACGTCAACATTAATATTCCGGTAGCCTCCCTGTAAAGTATTTAAAGCTTCCATCGGAGGAGCAACACTGTCTTTTTCCAAGACATATGCTTTTATCTGAGACTGAATTTCAGACATTCTTTCTTCCCTTTCCTTCTGAAAATAATTATAGCGGAGCATCTTTTTGAACCAGCTTTCCTGAGGATGTAAACCTTCATTCTGATAATGTTTCAGACGGGTATCCGATTTGAAATCTGAGCTGAGCAGTTCGGTAAAGACAGACTGCATTTTAATGGTAGCCTGTGTATCCATAATGTATTTGGATATCGGAAACATCCGGTCTATCGTCATTCCTCCACAAAAACAGAAAACTTTGGATTGGGTGAAATAATGATTGGGATCAGCCATTTTGATGATCATAGAAAGGAAAGATCCTATAGAATATCCAAATAAATCCAGACCTGCATCAGGAGAAATACTCCCGATTTTATTGTTTTTAATGTCTTTTACCACCTCCGTAATATCCGAGTAAGTCTGAAGCCCGGACCAAAAAATTCTCTGAGGATGAGCCTCCAGCCTGGAACTTATCGCGGCATTCACATAAGAGTCATTCGTATTTTCCGGAAATTTTTTCTTTCTAAAACTTACCACTTCCATCATATGATGACGGTTACTCCAGATCGGTTCTGCCCGGTCCATGTGAAAGGCTATAGGAAAGAGGATGATGGCTTTATGTGTTTTTTGAGCCAATTCATAGGCCCAGGGTAAATATTTGTCCCATTTCTTCTCATTCAAACCATGGAAGAAAAAAATACATCCTTTCGCTGTTTCCACATCAGCTCTCTTAAGGATATAATATTCAAACTTTTTATTGCATTCAATATCAAAATCGTTGATGTCTACAGCTGGGTGATCATGAAAATGGTATTCTTTTTCGTTGATTTCTAGTTGTTTATTGTGTTGGCTGCAACGTTGATGTTCCGGACTATAAAGAAGCTCAGAAGCCTTGGACTCAAAAGATATCGATTCAATACAAACATTTAATTCCTTTATTTCAATCATTGCTTTTCCGGAATCAAAATGACTTTTCAAAACTTCATACAATTCATAATATTCCATAGCAAGAGGATTGAGGATTCTTAATTAGAACTTTCAATTTAGATAAATATTGCTGTAAAGTATTGATTTTTAAAGGTTAAATATATTCGAGGCATAGGAGAAATGGTAATCCCCGGAGCAGTTTTGTTCCGGGGAGGTGTATATATGAATTGATAATGATGTTTCTTATTGTTATTGATCCAGTGAGATGAAATTTCGAAATCCGTTGCAGCAGTTTTCAAAAAAAAGCTAAGGTCTTTTTTAATTCTTAATTATCTGTAATCTATTCTGTTAGATTCAGTGTCTTCAAGCTGTTTAATGATCGATTCAGGAATTTCGTCACTGTCAATCGGGAAGCTGATAGAATCTGAAATAAAGTTTTTTCTGTCTGCTTTTCGGAAGATTTCAAACAGGGCAATCGGTTCCTGATTGAAACTTATACAGGTGCTTATAAAGTGGATTTCGTGGAGTTTATAGTCTGGGTTCTTAAGTTTTTCTTTAATGTCTTTTATTCTTGAAATAAAATGTCTCTGACGGATAAAAGTATTGCTGTTCATGATGATAAAAACATAATCAGAATATGCCGTTACCTTACCAAAATACTTATGCTGGTCACCACCGCTTCTTTCAATAAAATACTCTCCGGTTGTTTCAGACTTATAAATTTCCATTGCAGAACGCCATATCCTGTCTTCTTTTGCCAGCAAAGGGTTGTCGGGTAGGTTTCTGTTGTATGAATACCAGCAGCCCACTAAACGGTCTAAAAGAGCGGTATTCTGATTAATATTATTCATATCAATTCTGAGATCATTGAAATTGAATGATTCCGTATTAGAATTAATGAAATCTATATAATTGGAATATCCCAAAACCTTGACAATCTGACTTAGTTTGGCAAGATTGGGTCTGCTCAGAAAAGCATTTTCATTCTGCCTGAATTTTTTCAGTTTATTGATGATCAGGTGTTCATAAAGGTAATTGGTTCCCAGAAGATCAGGATCTTTTTTTATTCCTTTTTCTGAAAGATCATTGATAATGAGATCATTCAGCTCGGCACAGACATAAGACCATTCAGTTTTGGTAACATCTTCCCAATGGTTTTTCTTTAAAAACTGCCGGCTTAAGAAATTCATGAGTTTCTCAAGATGTAGAATATCGTCCTTTTTCATGGGCTTTATTTTATGAGACTAATTTAAGATTTTTATCAGACTAAAAAATACTGTTGCAAGACTTTTATATTTTAAAATCCAATGATATTTGAATACAAACAAAATAAACATCATGGAAATAGAAAACATTTTACAGTCAGCTTGGTTAATACCAGCAGTTGTTATCATTGGAAGCCTCTTATTTTATAAACTCATTTTACGAGTATTCTTTGGGTTGGTCATTATTCCCGAAGATAAGATAGGATTGGTCACTAAGAAATTTGTATTAATTGGAAAGCAGGAATTACCGGAGGGCAGAATTATAGCCACAAACGGTGAAGCAGGATTTCAGGCCCAGACTTTAGCTCCGGGGATCTACTTTTGGAAGTGGATATGGCAGTATTCTATCCATTTTCAGCCTTTTACAATTATTCCGACAGGAAAGATCGGTTTAATTTTAGCGAGAGATGGGAGAGAGCTTGAAACAGGAAGAATTCTGGCAAGAAAAGTAGAATGCGATTCCTTTCAAGACGCAGAAGCTTTTCTAAAAACCGGCGGAAGAAAAGGAAGACAGACCGCAGTCATTGCACCAGGATCATACCGGATAAATACTTTATTATTTGAAGTTTCATTAACGGATATGACGCAGATCCCGGATAACGCAGTCGGAGTTATTACTACTTTAGAAGGAAAACCTTTGGAAGAAGGGAAGATCGCAGGGAAAATAGTAGAAGAACATAATAAGTTTCAGGATGTAGATTCTTTTTTGAATAATGGAGGCTACAAAGGATTGCAGGAGCAGGTTATTTTAGCCGGCTCTTATTTTTTAAACCCATGGTTTGTTATCCTGGAAATGGTAAAAATGACTGAAATTCCAATAGGTTCTGTAGGAGTTGTTATAAGTTATGTGGGAAATGAAGGAAAAGATCTAAGCGGAATAGAGTTTAAGCATGGAAATATTGTTGAAAAAGGCTGCAAGGGAGTCTGGGGGGAAGCACTAGGACCAGGTAAATATCCTGTCAACCCATATATTATGAAGACAGAGCTGGTTCCTACAACAAATCTTGTATTGAACTGGGCCTCTGCAAGAAGTGAATCCCATCAGCTGGATAAAAATCTTTCAACAATCACAGTACGAAGTAAAGACGGCTTCCCGTTCAATCTTGATGTTTCCCAGATCATTCACATTCCATCCAATGAAGCTCCAAAAGTAATCGCCCGCTTCGGAAATATGATGAATCTGGTGGGGCAGGTTTTAGAACCTACTATTGGGAATTACTTCAGAAATTCTGCTCAGGACAGCGATGTGATTGCTTTCCTTGGAAGCCGAAAAGAACGCCAGCAATCGGCAAGAGAGCATATCAGCAATGTACTGGAACAGTACAACGTTTCCGCAGTAGATACGTTGATTGGAGATATTGTTCCCCCTGAAACACTAATGAAAACTCTCACAGACAGAAAGATCGCTGAAGAACAAAAGACAACATTCGAGGTTCAGAAACTGGCACAGGAAACCCGCCAGAGCCTTGAAAAGGAAACCGCAGTTGCAGATATCCAAAAAGAAATCGTAACAGCCGATCAGGGAGTATTGATTGCAGAACGTGTTGCCGCAGCAGCAGTGAAAAAAGCCAATGGGGAAGCAGAAAAAACAAGATTGCTTGCCAAAGCCAATGCCGAACAGATCTCTTTAATAGGGAATGCGGAAGCCGAAAAAATCCTGGCCATCGGTAAATCCAATGCGGAAGCCTATAAGCTGTCAGTAGACGCAATGGGAGAAGACAACTTTACCCAACTCAAAGTAATGGAATCTATTGCCAATCAAAATGTTAAGATAATGCCGGATATCCTCATCGGAGGAGGAGACTCTGCAAACGGGGGAATCAGCGGATTGCTGGGTCTAAAGCTTTTAGAGCAGATAGATGCCAAAAAGCCGGTTAAAAAAGTGGAAAAGAGAAACTTTGATGATACGACTCAAGATTAAGCATTGATTCTCTTCAGTAATAAGTTTAATGATTTAAAACCAAACATAATCAAGCCTAAAAAAGATATTTAAATATTTTAAAAGTGACACCAATCAAATTATAAAGAGCAATACACCCATGAAGACATAGAGATTAAAAACGATCAATAAAAAAAACAATTAAATAATCACAAAATGAATACGAATAAATTAGTAACAGACAACGAGTTATGGCAAAGAATCTCAGATTTTTCCATTGATAAAGCAGATGCTGCATTTCCGTTCTCGAAAAAACTGGCAAAAGAAGAACGATGGAGTCTGGATTTCGCAAAGAAAGCGATAGAAGAATATAAAAAGTTTGTCTATCTCTGCTGCATCCTTCCTAATGGAGCTTCACCAAGCGAAACGGTGGATAAGGTATGGCATATGCACCTCATTTATACCCAGAATTATTGGGAAGAATTTTGTCCCCATACCTTAAAGAGATCACTTCATCATCATCCTTCTAAAGGAGGTGCTTTGGAGAAAGAGAAACACCAGAACTGGTTTGAAGATACATTGGTACAGTATCGGAAAGTATTTCAACAGGAAGCCCCTGAAGAGATCTGGAAAGAACTGAAGAGAAAATCCAAAGGACAGTCCTGGATAAAAAGAATGGCTTTTTTTGCTCCGATCTTTATTTTACTTCTGCTGTATTCTTGTACAGAAGGAACCGGGTTTACAGGATTGCTGATCACAGCTGTAGTATTTGTGATTATTTTTATCCTGGGAGCTATGACGTCAATAATGGGAGATCAGGAGACTTCTGATCTTGGTAAAAAGGATAAGCAAAGCCCTGATGGAGGGGGAAGTTGTAGCGGCAGCTCGGGCTGCAGCGGAGGAGGAAGCTGTGGCGGCGGTTGTGGTGGTGGATGTGGAGGCTGCGGGGGATAAAAAACGAATAATTATGAAAAAAATAACCATTCACTCAGTTCCAGTGGTGATAAGCTTTATATGGCTTTTTGCAACATGTCAGACCTTTAATCCTTTTACTCTTAAAGGGCCGGATTTCCTGAAGTTTTATATTATCCTGCTTCTTGGATTTTATGCTTCTGTTTTTATGATAAATTCTCTGACAGAAACAATTCCGAAAACAACTTTTTATTTCGCAGGTCTTATTTTTTTATTGGGAATTATAAAACTGATAAGAGGAATGCTATTGGGAAAGCCTATCGGATTTTTGGTCATGATTTTAATAGCAGAATGTATTGTCACCGTGTTTTTTATGTTGGCTTATGTCAATAAAAAGATCAGGTAAATAGTAATAAAAAATAAACCCGAAACAAAAATGTCCCGGGTTTTATAATGAGTTATTGATATTAAATATCTTTCTTTTTTTCCTCTGTAGGTTGATAGCCATACTTACGAACCATAATCGAGGTCAGGACTATCAAAATAAGGCTTATCGCAATATTTGAATTTTCCGGATGTACAATTGCCTGATAGAGGTTATATCCAAAAACTGCGGATACAATTGAGATCAGGATATTGTTTGCATAGGCATACTGGTTTTTTGTCGTTGTTTTCATAGTAGTATTTTTTATTGTTATTTACTCAGTAAGTATGACAACTAAAAAAACGTTACAGAAAATTTCAAAAAAAATATTTTCTTTTAAAAAGACAACCTTAAACCGCGTTCCCGCAAACTGAATTCCCAATATTTTTATGCAATCACCCCGCTTCCGATAAGCTCATCATCGATATACCATGATGCAAATTGTCCTTCAGCAATGGCAGACTGCAGCTCATCAAATTCAATATAAAAAGCGTTTTCAAACTGATAAATGGTTGCTTTCTGCAAAGATTGTCTGTATCTGAATCTGGCCAGTACTTCCATAGACTCTCCGTTTTGAAGCTTCATATCTTCACGTACCCAATGCAGCTCAGAATTATCAATTTTCAGGGCTTTTTTGTGAAGTCCAGGGAAATGGCTTCCTTCTCCTACAAAAATGATGTTGTTTTCCATTTCTCTTGAGATGATAAAGCAGCTTTCTTTATGACCGCCTATTCCAAGACCTTTACTTTGTCCGATCGTGAAAAACTGGGCTCCCTGATGTTTCCCGATTACTTTTCCGTCAGCTTTTTTATAATCGATTTTTCTGGATAAAAATTCAAGTTCCTCTTCTTTAGATGAAAATTCAGGTTTTTCTTCCGAAAACAGAGGTGAATCTTTGAAAATTTCTACGATTTCACCTTCATTGGGTTTCAATTGCTGTTGAAGAAATTGAGGAAGGCTTACTTTTCCGATAAAGCATAATCCCTGAGAATCTTTTTTATCAGCGGTTACCAATCCAATTTCTTTAGCGATTTCTCTTACCTGAGGTTTTGTCAGTTCTCCAATCGGGAATAAAGCTTTTGAAAGCTGATCCTGGCTTAGCTGGCATAGAAAATAAGACTGATCTTTATTGTTGTCTTTCCCTGCCAGAAGGTGGAAAATTTCTTTCCCATTTTCATCAAAAGTAGAATTTACTCTTGCATAATGTCCTGTTGCCACCTTATCCGCACCCAATGACATTGCGGTCTTCATAAAAACATCGAATTTTACTTCTCTGTTACACAATACATCCGGGTTTGGAGTTCTTCCCTTTTGATATTCAGCAAACATATAGTCAACGATACGCTCCTTGTACAGTTCACTCATGTCTATTACCTGAAACGGGATGCCCAGTTTTTGAGCGACCATAAGGGCATCATTACTGTCTTCGATCCACGGACATTCATCTTCTAATGTTACCGAAGCATCATTCCAGTTTCTCATAAACAAAGCCACTACTTCATGACCTTGTTGTTGTAGCAAATATGCTGTAACACTGGAATCTACACCTCCAGAGAGGCCTACTACTATTTTCATTGTATTTCAATTTTACGAAACTCTTAACGGGAGTTCTTAGTTTGATGCGGCAAAAATACAATTAAAAACATTCGTAAAAAAACCATAATTTTAAACATTGATAAAAACGATGTTAATCGTAACCACCACTATCATCCACCAGAATAAGTGGAGAAAGCAGAGAATGTTACAAAAACAAAATATCTATATATGAAAAAGCTTATTATTTCTCTAATGCTGATTGGCTCAGGATCCGTCTTTTCCCAGGTTTCTGTGGGTACACCAACACAGGAAGGCAGCAAATGGACTTTCGGTGGTGGAATTGGAGTGGGTTTCGGAAGCAACAGTGCTTTTAATTTGTCGGCTTCACCCAGAGTAGGATACAGACTTACCAATGATCTTGAAGGCGGAGTAATAGGAACTGTTTCGTGGCAGACATCAGATTATTATAAATCTACCATGTTTGGAGTGGGACCATTTATGAATTACTATTTCGCCAGATCATTTTATGTGGGAGCGAACTATCAGCACTATTTTGTTGATTATAAGGATAAATACTTCGATTATAAATACAATACAGAAGAAAATGCCCTGTTTCTTGGAGGAGGATATATGCAGAGGATCGGGAATAATTCCTTTATGCAGCTGGGACTGATGTATAATGTACTTTGGAAACAAAATTCCAGTGTATTTTCAAGCGGTCTGGTTCCTAATATCGGTTTTGTCGTGGGACTTTAATATCAGTAGAAGTGGGCTTTGGTCCGTTCAATACAATATTCAAAATGTCATTGGCTTCAGCCAAAACATATAAAAATAAAAAGCCCCGGGAAATTTCCCGGGGCTTTTCTATGAAAATTAAATTATTTATTTAATTAAGATTGAGAAGACTTTTCAGCCGCTGATTTTTTCGTTTTCTGCGCTTTTCCAATCAGTCCGTCTTTTGCTTCATTAAGGTCAAGAACGACGGTTTCTCCTTCATTCAATTGTTTGTTTACCAACATTTCTGCCAATAAGTCTTCAATATATTTCTGGATCGCACGTTTCAATGGTCTTGCCCCAAAATCTTTATCCCATCCTTTTTCAGAAATAAAGTCCTTAGCTTCTTCAGTAAGATCAACTTTATATCCTAATTTTTCAAGTCTGCCATAAAGCTTGTTCAGTTCAATATCAATGATTTTCTTGATATCATCCTGTACAAGAGAGTTGAAGATTACAATATCATCAATTCTGTTCAAGAATTCAGGAGCAAATGCTTTCTTAAGGGCACTTTCAATAGTGCTTCTCGCTCTGGTATCTGAACTGGTCTTTTTAGCTGAGGTTCCAAATCCTACACCATCTCCAAAATCTTTAAGATCTCTTGTTCCGATGTTTGAAGTAAGAATAATAATCGTATTTCTAAAATCAATTTTTCTTCCTAAGCTGTCTGTAACGTGTCCTTCATCAAGGATCTGCAACAGAATATTGAAGACGTCAGGGTGAGCTTTTTCAATCTCATCCAGAAGAACTACAGCATAAGGTTTTCTTCTTACCGCTTCTGTCAACTGACCACCTTCTTCGTATCCTACATATCCCGGAGGCGCACCAACTAATCTTGAAACAGCAAATTTCTCCATGTATTCACTCATGTCAATTCTGATCAGAGATTCATCGGATTCAAAAAGCTCTCTCGCCATTACTTTAGCCAATTCCGTCTTACCAACCCCGGTTGTTCCAAGGAAAATAAATGTACCAATCGGGCGGTTCGGATCTTTAAGACCTGCTCTGTTTCTTTGAATAGCCTTAACGACTTTTTTCACAGCATCTTCCTGACCAATCACTTTTCCGTTTAGCTTTTCGTCCATCTGGGCAAGTTTGTCAAGCTCGTTCTTACCAACTTTCGTTACAGGAACACCACTCATCATAGAAACCACTTCCGCTACATTTTCTTCCGTTACGGTTTCTTTTTTCTCTTTTACATCCTTATCCCATTTTTCCTGAGCAGCATTCAATTCCATCTGAAGACGTTCCTCTTCATCTTTAAGCTTTCTTGCTTCAAGATAATCTTGAGCTTTTACAGCTTTCTGCTTCATTTCTTTGATATCTTCGATTTTCTTTTCAAAATCAATGATCTCTGTAGGAACTTTCATATTCTTAATATAAACACGAGATCCTGCTTCGTCCATCGCATCAATTGCTTTGTCCGGTAAGAAACGATCTGTAATATATCTTGATGTCAAATTGACACACGCCAAAATTGCTTCAGGAGTATAAATTACATTATGATGTTCCTCATATTTATCCTTGATTTGATTCAAAATCTGAATAGTTTCCTCAATATTGGTAGGTTCTACCATTACTTTCTGGAATCTTCTTTCTAAAGCACCATCCTTTTCAATATACTGGCGGTATTCGTCCAGGGTAGTTGCTCCGATGCATTGAATTTCACCTCTTGCTAAAGCCGGCTTGAACATATTGGAAGCATCTAAACTTCCGGTAGAACTTCCTGCTCCTACAATCGTATGAAGCTCATCAATAAATAAAATGACATCTCTGTTTTTCTCCAGTTCCGTCATAATGGCCTTCATTCTTTCCTCAAACTGACCACGATATTTTGTTCCGGCAACTAAACTTGCCAGATCTAAAGTGATCACACGTTTTCCGTAAAGAACTCTGGATACTTTTTTCTGTTGAATTCTTAATGCCAATCCCTCAGCAATCGCAGACTTACCAACACCTGGCTCCCCGATAAGAAGCGGATTGTTTTTCTTTCTACGGGATAAGATCTGAGAAACTCTCTCAATTTCTTTTTCACGTCCGATTACTGGGTCCAGTTTTCCGTCTCTGGCCAAAGAAGTAAGGTCTCTACCAAAGTTATCCAATGTAGGCGTTTTACTTTTTGCAGAACCTAAGTTTCCTGTAGGCTTTCTCATTTGCTCAAATTCTTCTCTCTCATCATCATCATCATAAGCACTCATCTGTGGTGACTGCCCTGAATTTTTAAGCATCGTCTGATATTCTCTTGAAACTCCTTCATAATCGATGTCGTAAGCTCCCAGAATATTTGAAGTAGGGTCCTCATATTTATAAAGAATACCTAAAAGCAGGTGAACGGTATTAATTTCATTGCTTTTATATTGTCGGCATTCTAACTCTGCACGTTTAATGGCATGATCCGCCATCTTGGTGAAAGAAATATTGGTAACCTCTTCAGAAATAGGATTAAGACTTGCTGTATTTAAAGTTTCAATTTTTCTTCTGATTTGTGTTAAATCCGCATTAAGGTTTTGAAGGATTTCTTTTGCAGAGTTTTCCGTTTTTATAATACCTAAAAGTAGATGTTCTGTATTAAGAAATTCACTTTTCAGCCGTTTAGCTTCGCTTTTGCTTTGTTTGAACACTTGGCTCAAACCTTGTGAAAACTTATAATCCATAATATATCTCATTAGAATAATGGCAACGTTGCCATTTATTCATTATCTAAATTACAAATATTTTACCAAAAATCAATTAATGACTTTATGGCAGTAAAAAATTTTATTATCTTATTGAAAATGATTAAGTTTGTTATCCTTAAAAATTTCTCATGAGCCCCGAATCTACTACTTATATCGGATATTCTGCCTCAGTTTTTATCGTGCTGAGTTTCATACTGAAAGATGTAAGAAAAATTAGAATTGTCAACATGATTGGCTGTTTTTGTTTTGTCATTTATGGCTTTTTTAGTGGGCCTTTATGGCCGGTTATCATTCCAAACGGATTGATCTGCCTTATCCAGATCTATCATTTAATACTAGGCAAGAAAAAGGAATGAGGAAAAAAGTAATCACTTCAGCCTTTAGCAGCCTGTATACCGACCAGCGAATAGAAAAGGTATGTAAAACCCTTTTTGATAACGGATATCCCATAGAACTTATAGGAAATGACTGGGAAGGAAATGAGAAAATGGAGCGTCCTTATCCCTTTTCCAGAATAGAATTGAAGTCAAAAAGTCTAAAGACTGCCTATTTTGAATTCAACTGGAAGCTGTATAAGGAGCTAAAGAAAAAAGCTGACAAAGATACTATCCTTCATGCCAATGACATAGATGCACTTCTGCCAAATTATCTCATTGCCAAAAAACTGAACATCCCTTTGGTCTTTGACAGTCATGAAATTTTCACAGAAATGCCATCGGTCCAAAAGAGGTTTTCACAGAAATTCTGGAGAGTACTGGAAAGGAAACTGGTTCCTCAAATAGAATTCATGATGACAGAAAGTGAAAGCTACGCCGAATGGTTCCATGAAAAATACAATGTGAATCCTGTTGTAGTAAGAAATATTCCTAGAAAAATTCTTTCTGTGCCTGAGATTCCGGAAAATCAGCCTAAAATAATTCTGTATCAGGGAGCAATCAATCAGTCCCGGGGAATTGAAAAGATGATTGTCGCGATGCATCATATTAAAGATGCTGTTCTGAAAATCGCAGGAGACGGACCAAAGAAAAAAACATATGAAGAATTGGTTACTCAGGAAAAACTGCAAGACAAAGTCTTCTTTCTGGGTAAGCTGAAACCGGAAAACCTCAGAGAAATAACTAAAACGGCAGATGCGGGTTTCAGTCTTGAGGAAAATAATGGGGTAAGCTATTATTATTCTCTTCCTAATAAGGTTTGTGACTATATTCAATCCAGAGTACCACTTGTAATGATTAATTTTCCTGAGATGCAGCGAATCAAAAATCAGTTTGACGTAGGAGAGATCATTACAGACCATCAGCCTGAAACTATTGAGAAGGCAATTAATCTGGTTCTTGAAAGAGGGAGACTGTATTATCAGAGCGAACTTAATAAAGCGGCAGACGTATTTTGCTGGGAGAATGAGGAATTGAAAATTCTGCAACTTTTTGAAAAAGCATCTCTTAAATAATTTTTACAAAATTGGTTATCTTTGCATAAAGAAATTTGATTTAAAATGACCATTAAAGAAAAACAGCAGGAAATAATCGATGAATTCGCATTTCTTGAGGATTGGGAGCAAAAGTACGAGTACATTATTGATCTTGGAAAAGAACTGAAAGGCTTACCGGAAGACAGGAAAACCGAAGACAATCTAATTAAAGGCTGTCAGAGTAAGGTTTGGATAGATGCTGAATATAAAGAAGGTAAACTTTTCTTTAATGCAGATTCTGATGGTATTTTACCAAAAGGAATCGTGTCTCTTTTAGTCAGTATTTACAGTGGGCATTCCACTCAGGAAATACTGGATTCCGATTTCGAATTTATTGCAGAAATAGGATTGCAGGAATTCCTTTCGCCATCGAGAGCGAATGGATTGATGGCAATGACCAAGCAAATCAAATTTTATGCTGTTGCTTATCAACTGAAATCATAACCGTGACTAGAATTTTAGCATATCGTTTTTCCGCATTCGGAGATGTTGCGATGACTGCGCCTGTTTTCAGAGAATTTCTGGAGCAGAACCCCGGCGTGGAAATTATTATGGTTTCCAGGAAGAACTTCGAAGCTTTATTTGCCGGAATTCCCAATGTTATCTTTAAAGGAATTGATCTGGATGATTATAAAGGTCTCTTCGGATTGCGAAAACTGAGCAATGAGCTGATCCGGGAGTTTAATCCCGACTGTGTTGCCAATCTTCATGATGTAATCCGGACCAAGATTTTAGATAGAATATACAGAAGGAAAGGGCTGAAAGTTTTCAAAATAGATAAAGGAAAAGAGGAGAAAGAACATCTTACGGATGTTTGGAATCTTGATAAAGTACAGCTGAAAAAAACAGTGGAACGCTATGCTGATGTATTTCGTAAAATGGGATTCAAAGTAGAGCTTTCACATTCATTAAGGCCTATTTCAGAGTACAAATCAGGGATTGGCTTTGCACCTTTTGCCCAACATAGAGGGAAGATGCTTCCTTTAGAAAAATCGTACGAGCTGGTCAGAATTCTGGCAAAGAAGCATACGATCTATTTCTTTGGAGGCGGCAAAAAAGAAACGGAGACCCTTGACCAATGGGAAGCTGAAATTCCTAATACAAAAAACCTTTCCGGAAAGCTAAATCTTACTGAAGAACTCAATCAAATCGCTCAACTGGAGCTGATGATTTCAATGGATTCTGCCAATATGCACCTTGCCAGTCTTGTGGGAACCAGATGTGTTTCTATTTGGGGAGCAACCCATCCTTATGCCGGATTTTTAGGATTCGGGCAGAGTGAAGAAGATGTTGTCCAGGTAAAAGATCTTACCTGCAGACCATGTTCTGTTTTTGGAGACAAAGAGTGTTACAGAGGCGACTGGGCTTGCCTGGAAGAGTTTAATATCCAGAAAGTAATAAATAGGGTTAATTTTTAAAAATAATTTTTACCATTTCTTCGGCTTTGGAATGATCTGAATGTCTTTTTTCCAGGACTTCTTTCCTGTTTCTGGCATTATCATAGTCTTTTTCAGCTGAGGTGATGATTTGTTGGCGAATTTCGGCCATATCAGCACCATAAAGGCATAAACTCATCAGGGTAGGATCATCTGTGATATTTCCATTAATAATAACAAACCGGCTGTTGTATAGCGTGTTAAAAAGCTTCACTTTGGTTCCGGAATTTTGATAAGAACACAGAATGTTAGCATGGGCATTTTCCAGAAGATGATGAAGGTTTTCAGTAGTTTGAATAGGAGTGAGGCTGATGTTCTCAATGGCTGAAATTTTCTTCTTTATATCTTCACTGGCACGGTCGGATGCGACAACCAGTTTATATTGGGGAAGGGTTTTGAATAAATCTATAGTTTCATTCAGCGCCTTTTTATTATCGGCGGTAGTGAGATCTCCATGGAAAAGAAAATAATTTCCTTTTTTGTCCAATTGTTTTACTGATTGGTTACCGTGGAAAATATGGATAAGCTGCGCATTTTTCGAATAATTATTGACTTCATTATATTCCTTTTCAGACAGGCAGAATATGGTCTTAAATCTCTTGAGAAGCTTTTTTTGATATCCTGTGTATTTTAAAGATTCAATTGTATAAACAATCTTTTTGAATATATTTTTTTCCGACAAAGAAAGCCCTTTATAATATTCCGTTTCGTTGTTGTGATGGCGGAGATAGAGTGGGGTTTCATTACTTTTCAGAAACCGGATGATCCGGGTTGTCTGCAAGCCTTCAAATAAGATCGGAGCCTTTATCTTTTCAAGATTTTGAAGGAGGGCTTGGGAATCTCTGATCGCAGCGGCAAACGGTGTTCCTGAAAAATAAAGGAAAGGATTCTTTTTCTTTTTATAAAAAAATACATTTTCGGTAATCTCTTTAATTTCCGGATCAATCGTTTTAGGAACCTGGTCTACAAAACAATGAAGATAGATCTTTACTTTCAGATCATGTAAGCTCTTGATCTTATAATAAACATCAATAATTCCACCATAAGAAGGAGGGTAGGGATAATTGAATGATATGATATGGAGTTCCTTCACGTGAGCGAATTCAAATGCAGACAAAGGTAAATAAATATAAGGAAAAAAGAGTTTTTGTAATAGGGATAAAACAAAAAAATCTCCCAGTTTCCTGAGAGATTTTGTGGGCCCTGAGGGATTCGAACCCCCGACCCTCTGGGTGTAAACCAGATGCTCTGAACCAACTGAGCTAAGAGCCCTGAAATTTTTTGAAAGGCTTCAGTATCCTTTGTGTGGGCCCTGAGGGATTCGAACCCCCGACCCTCTGGGTGTAAACCAGATGCTCTGAACCAACTGAGCTAAGAGCCCCTATAACTTGTTTCCTCGTTTAGAGTGGTGCAAATATACAACTTATTCAGAAATCTCCAAATTTTTTTCTAAAAAATCTCCCACAACAAAGTTACTTCCTCCAATAAAAATCATTTCTTCATTTGTACAACGTTCTTTTGCAGCTAGATACGCTTCTTGTACGGAATCAAAAATTTTATAAAAAATTTTCGCCTCCTGAAGCAGATTTTCATAATCTTTCGGGTGTCTTCCCCTGTTGACAGATGGTTTTGCAAAATAAAACTCAGAATTTTCGGGAAGTAAATTCATCACATCATCTATTTTTTTATCATTTACAAACCCCAAAATGACGTGCTTGTGCCTGTCAATTGAATTTAATTGTGAAAAAACATACTCCAAACCTGCCTGATTGTGTCCCGTATCGCAAATTGTAAGCGGATTTTTTGAAAATTCGAACCAACGGCCAATGAATCCTGTATTCTGATGAACATGGAGCAGCCCGTTTTCCAGATCCTTGTCTGAAATAGGAACTTTCAGTTTTCTTAATTCTTCTACGGCAGCCAATACAACTCTGATGTTCTTTTGCTGATAGTTTCCTTTCAGGTCGGAAGAAAGAGAAGTATCAATATAGGTGGAATCTATAAACGGAGCATTTTCTTTAATTGCTTTCTCTCTGATGATATTTTTCACTACTTCGTTGTCGTCACCTGAGATAATAGGGATGTTACTTTTAATAATTCCCGCTTTTTCCGTTGCGATTTCTTCAATCGTATCTCCCAGAATATTCTGATGATCCAGCTGAACGTTCGTTATGGCGGAGATAAGAGGTTTAATAATGTTGGTTGAGTCTAATCTTCCTCCCAATCCTACTTCAATAATGGCAAAATCAACCTGCTGCTGATAAAAATATTCAAAAGCCATAATCGTGGTAAACTCAAAAAACGAAGGACGAATATCTTCCGGAATTGTCTTCAGTTTTTGAATAAAATCAAAGACAAATTCTTTATTGCAGTTTTTCCCGTTAACCTTAATACGCTCTGTGAAATCGATAAGATGCGGAGAATTGTATAGCCCGATTTTATAGCCAGTTTCCTGAAGAACTGATGCCAGCATGTTGCTTGAAGAGCCTTTTCCGTTGGTTCCACCGATATGGATGCATTTGATCTTATCCTGAGGATTTCCAAAGAAAGCGCAAAGCTTAGTTATATTATCAAGCCCGGGTTTGTAAGCCTGCTGTCCATCGATCTGGTAGTTGGGCATCTGTACGAAAAGCCAGTCGATAGCTTCCTGATATTGTTCGTTTGTCATGGTGCAAAATTCCCAAAAGTTTTTTTAAAATAAAATATAATTTTTCAATCTGTAACTTTTTTATATTTAATTCGTCTAATATTGAAAAATCTTTAATATGAAATCGTTGTGATTTACAAGTTACAACACTGATGAAGATGACACGATTCCATATGACCATTAAAAACAAATAAACATATACATATGAAAAAAGTTTGGATCATCGTTTTTGGATTAGGTTATCTGGGTTTAAGTGCTCAGAAGAAATGGTCCTTAAAAGAATGTGTAAGCTATGCAGTGGAGCATAATCTTCAGGTTATCCAAAATCAGTATACCAAACAAAACCAAGAATACAACCTTAAAGCAGCAAAAAGAGACTATTTGCCTTCCGTATCAGGGAGTATTACGAGTGGGGTGAGTTTCGGACAAGGATCATTAGGAGCAGGAAGCTATAGAAACGATAGATTCAATAACAGTGTTGGTGTAGGTACCGATATTTTGGTCTATAATAATGGGAGATTGGAGAAGAATGTAAGAAAACTCCAATTTGATGTAGAAGCCAGCCAGTATGATATTGAAACCATCAAAAATGATATTTCGGTACAAATTGCACAACAGTATTTAACCGCTTTATTAAACAAAGAAATTGTTAAGATTTCTCAAAGCGCTGTAGAAAATGCTAAAAAACAGCATGACAGAGCAAAGATAACCACTCAGGTTGGGACTACCGCACAGACTGTTTTAGCAGAAGCAGACGCTGCCTGGGCGAGAGAAAAGCAAAATCTTAAGACCGCAGAGGTGAACGTAGGAAGAGCTCTGTTTGCGATCGCTCAGCTTTTACAGCTTTCAGATTATAAAGATTTTGATGTGGAAAATGTAGATATTCCTGAAGCATTAGATTCACAGTTGGTAACGGCTGACGAGGTTCTTACAAAAGCCTATGATGTACAACCTCAGATAAAAGCAGCCGAAAGCAGAATAAGATCTGCTGAAGCACAAACTGAGGTAAGTAAAACAGCATTCTGGCCAACATTAACAGCAAGTGCAGGTCTTAACACGTTCTATAATAGACAATTTAATGTTCCTCCAGGAATTGTGCAGGGAACTTTTTTTGAACAATATAAAGATCAGTTTGGACAAAATGTGGGACTATCTCTTAATATTCCTATTTTCAATAAAGGGAAAACAAAATTACAGGTTGAGCAGTCCAAATTAAATGAAAGTGTTAGCAAAATTACCCTTGAACAACAGAAACAATCAGTAAGACAGAATATACAGAAAGCTCAGTTTGATGCAGATGCCAACTATGAAAACTATCTGGCAGCTGTGGAAGCAGAAAAGAGCTCCAAACTGGCTCTTGATTTTGCTGATAAAAGCTATGCTGCGGGAAGAACAACCATCTATGACGTCAATGTGGCAAGAAATAATTATGCAAATGCACAGGGATCAGTAGCACAGGCGAAATATAATTATCTTTTCAGTCTTAAACTATTGAATTTCTATGCGGGAATTCCATTAAGTTTGTAAAATGTCTATCCAATCATTAGAAAAATATTTACCTCAAAACACTCTTAAATATTTAAGGATCTGGTTTTCAGATCACTATATACATATAAAAGTTACACGAAATAGAAATTCAAAACTGGGAGATTACAGAAAGCTTCCGGATAATTCTCATGAAATTACGGTAAACTCTACGCTTACCCCACAACTTTTTTTCTTTGTTTTGACCCATGAATTGGCTCATTTGATAGCCTTTGAAAAATATGGACGAAGAATTTCCCCTCATGGCAGCGAGTGGAAAGAAACTTTTAGAAATATGCTTCTTGAAAGTCTTGAAATTTATGATCAAGAACTCAAACCTATCATCATAAAGTTCTCAAAATCACCCAAAGCAAATTTCATGGCGAGCCCTGATCTGGTAAGGTATTTTCATACTGAAAAACAGGATGGTAGTCTTCATTTTATAGAAGATCTTCAGAAGGGAGAGTTTTTTATATACCGCAACGAAAAGTATTTATTGGAAGGTCTGGTTAAAAAAAACTATCTTTGTAAGAACCTGGCTACTGGAAGGAAGTATTCTTTCAAGCCTTTAGCGAGGGTGCAAAAATGTAGTTAAGAATGTTAAAATCAGATAGATACTGTGTTATAATGGCAGGAGGAATCGGTAGCCGGTTCTGGCCGATGAGTACGCAGAAATTTCCAAAACAGTTTCAGGATATTTTAGGAACCGGGCGCACGATGATTCAGCAAACCTATGACAGAATCAGTAAAGTGATTCCTAAGGAGCAGATATTCGTGATTACGAACAAAGAGTATGTTACGCTATCCCATCAGCAGCTTCCGGAGATTCCTGAAGAAAATATTGTGGGTGAGCCGCTTATGAAAAATACAGCTGCCTGTAACCTGTATATGGCAAACAAGATTGCTGAGATCAATCCGGATGCCACCATGATTGTGTTGCCGGCAGATCACCTGATTCTTAAAGAAGATGTATTTTTGGAAAAAGTAGAGCTTGCCTTTGAGGTGGCTTCACAACATGACTATCTGGTAACATTGGGTATTACCCCTACAAGGCCTGATACCGGCTACGGATACATTCAGTTTGTAGAAAAGAAAGCCTCTGAGTATTTTAAAGTGAAAACATTCACAGAAAAACCAATTCTTGAGATTGCCCAAAGCTTTTTAGAAAGTGGGGATTTCCTTTGGAATGCGGGTATTTTTGTATGGAATGTAAAAAGTATTCATCATGCTTTTGACCTTTATCTTCCTGAGATGATGCAGCATTTTATGGCCTGTGAATACAATTCGGAAAAAGAAAATAGCTGTATTGAAACCATTTACCCTAAGGTTCAGAAAATTTCTATTGATAATGGAATTTTAGAGAAAGCAAAGAATGTATATGTAATTCCATCAGACTTAGGATGGAGTGACCTTGGAACCTGGACGTCAGTGTTTGAAAATACTGAAAAGGATAAAGACGGAAACGCAGTAACACTGAAACATTTACTCTCTTATAATTCAAAAGGAAATATTATCCGTTTAAGGAATAATAACAAGGCCGTAATTATTGATGGTCTTGAAAATTATATTGTTGTAGACACCGATAAAGCACTTCTTATTTGTCCGCGAGATAATGACCAGCTCATTAAAGATTATGTTCTTGACTTAAAAAACTTTAAGAAGGGCGAGAAGTTTATGTAATGTTTGGTATATTTTCTGCTGATTTTTAAATTATGATTAAAACTGCAACCCGATTTACAATTCTTATATTTTTACTTTTGGGAATCCTAGGATATTCTCAGGAGAAGAAAAAATTTTCAAGCATTCCCGGTATTTTACAACAGATCAACCCAAGTAACAAAGTTGATTCATGGGTCTTGGTATACAATAGCTATGGAAAAGGAGAAGGAATAAAGAGTTCGGGCAAGGTGAATTATACTCCTCAGTTCTCAGGATTCAATCTGTTTCCCAGTGAAGACAGTTTTTATTATATCGCCTATTCAGAAGGAGGTAAAATAAATTACATTACCGATATAGAAGGGCTTAAAAAGTTTGTAGACAGAATTGATAATGCCGAGGAAGCATCTATAATGCTAGCCGCTGACGGATACATGGTAGATGAGGAATTCAAAGATCTTGCAGGTAACTATCATGAAGATAAATCAAATTATTATCTGGATCTGGGAAAACTTACTTCAAAAGAATGCCCTTACCAGAAAACCCACTATACAGTAACCGTAAATAAATCTACAGGTGCTGTAAGCAATGTAAAGAACAATGGTACTTATATTGAGCTTTACAATAAAAAATGTGCTAATAACCCGAGACTTTTAAAAATCGAAAAAAAGGAAGAACCAAAGAAAGATGAGCCTAGAAAAACACCCAAGCGCAAATAATACCTATGAGACTGAGCGACTAATACTACGTCCGATGTCTAGTGAAGACAGAGATTTTGTCTTTGAACTTTATAACAGACCAAAATTTATTCAACATATTGGCAACCGTAATGTTAATACCATTGAGGATGCTGAAAATTATATTCTAAACAGGTTTGCTCCACAGATTGAAAGACTAGGATTTGGAAACTATCTTTTAGTGACCAAGGAAGGGAGTGAAAAAATAGGAGCAGTAGGAATCTTCGAAAGAGAAGGGCTTGATATCGTGGATATCGGATATTCTCTATTGGAAGAGTTTGAAGGAAAAGGATATGCTTTTGAAGCGGCTCAGAAAGTCAAGTCTATTGGGATGGACGATTTTGGATTATCCAAAATTTCTGCGATCATTTCAAAAGATAATGTTTCTTCCCAAAAGCTTATCGAAAAATTGGGATTAAGGTTTAAAAAGCATGTGACTCTTCCCGGGGAGACCGAAGAATTAAACTATTACGAAACAGAATAATACATCTATAAAAAAACACTTTCACAAATAACATATAGATTTTAAATCATGTTATTTGTGAAAGCATTTGTGATCTTTGTGTTTAAAAAAAGAATTATCCTTCCAGAATCTGCTCAGCAGCAGTCTTTGAAGTTACTTTTTCAATCACTCTTGTGCACATCCCATTTTCATCAAAAATAAAAGTGGTTCTTACAATCCCCATATACGTTTTTCCAAACGTTTTTTTCTCCTGCCACACTCCGAATTTTTCAATGATATCACGATTTTCATCTGCAATAAGATCATAAGGAAAAGCAAATTTGCTGTGAAAATTTTTCTGTTTTTTCACAGAATCTCCACTTATTCCCAACAGCTGAAATCCAGCTTTTTTAAGTTCAGTATAATTGTCACTTAGATTGCAAGCTTCAACGGTACAGGTTGGGGTACTTGCTTGTGGATAGAAGAAAACCACTAGTTTTTCTCCCATTAATTTTGATGAGGTTACTGTTTCCCCATCTTGATTGATTCCTTCAAATTCAGGTAATTTGTCTCCAACTTTCAACATAATGATTTAATTTTGTTCAAATTTAAGGGTTACATGACAAAAAAGCAAAGAGCCGAGCTCGTTCAGATAGAACTGGAGAAATTATATCCTACAACACCTATTCCGCTGGATCACACTGATCAGTATACATTAATGGTTGCTGTGGCACTTTCTGCACAAACAACAGATAAAAAAGTAAATCAGGTTACGCCTGATCTTTTTGCGGTAGCAGGGACCCCTCAGAGAATGGCAAAACTGGAAGAATTTCAAATTAAAGAATTGATCAAAGAAATAGGTTTGTCCAATACAAAAGCCAAAAACCTAAAAAAAATGGCCGAGCTGTTATTGGAAAGACATAACGGTATCGTTCCCCAAACGTATGAAGAATTGGAAGCGCTGCCGGGAGTAGGACATAAAACCGCTTCGGTGGTGATGAGCCAAGGCTTCGGATTTCCTGCTTTTCCTGTGGATACCCATATTCATCGTCTTATGACACAATGGAAGCTTACCTCCGGAAAAAATGTGGTAGAAACTGAACGCGATGCAAAGAATTTATTCGCTGAAGAAGTGTGGAATAAACTTCATCTTCAGATTATTTTCTACGGAAGAGAATATTCTCCGGCAAGAGGAAAAGGAGAGAAAGATTTTATTACGAAAATGATGTTTGAGAAATAGTTTTCTCTGAAAAATTTTGAATTTTATACCCTGTCAAGATTTTAAACCTTGACAGGGTATAAAAGATCATCCAAAAGAAAGTAAAAGGAAATTAAATATCCAGCAACCTTCTGTGATAGTTGATCTGCCCCAAATGATAGTCCAAATGAGCAAGCAGGTGGATCAGAAAGTAATCTGTGGTCATTGTATCTTCGAAAACAACCAACGGATATTCTTTTTTTAGATCATCTTCTGATAATGGAGCAAGAGCATAGTCTATCATTGCTGCAGTTGCCTCTATTTTTTCAATAAGTTCAGTTCTTGGGATATCTTTTAATGAAAACTCCAGGTCACGTTGCCTTACATATCCTGTATTTCCAAGATGGGTTCCTATAAAATGGTTGAGATTTCCCACCAAATGAAGGACTAGATTACCCGCAGAATTGGCAATGTTTTTATCAATTTTCCAAAGATTCTCTTCGTTTTGATAGGCTTCTATCTCTGTTTTTAGTTTATTTAAATCTCTGTTGTAAAGAGATCTGAGGCTTTCTGTGATCATATCAATTTTGTTTATTTAGAAAGAACGAAATAAAAAAGGATACCAATTGAATGAAGTATCCTTTTTTATTAACGTAAGTTTATTTTTGTTTTTGAGCCCAAAGCTCCATTTTTCTGTTCAGAACATCCAAAGGAAGACATCCCTGGCTTAATACTTCATCATGGAAGCCCGCCAGATTGAATTTCTTTCCAAGTTCTTTCTGATATTTTTCTCTCAACTCACGGATTCTTAAAGAACCTATTTTGTAGCCTAAAGCCTGCCCCGGCATTGCCATATATCTTTCAACTTCTGCTGTGGCAGACGCCTCGTCATAAGAAATGTTGCTTAAGAAATATTTGATAGCTTCTTCTCTTGACATTTTTCCTGTGTGAAGCCCCGTATCTATTACAAGTCGTACTGCTCTCAGCATCTGATCGCTTAAATAACCCATTTTTTGATAAGGATCTGTATACAAACCGAACTCAGGGCCTAATGTTTCACAATAATGTGCCCATCCTTCCCCATATGCTCCAAACCATCCGAATCTCATGAATTTAGGAAGTTTTGTATTCTCCTGTTGCAAAGAAACCTGGTAATGATGTCCTGGAATTGCCTCATGAAGGAAAAGAGATTCCATTCCTGAAGTAACATTGAATTTGGTAGGATCCGGCAGTGGAACATAAAATATCCCCGCTCTTTTTCCATCCGGAGTTCCGGGAATATATTCTGCGCTGGCACTTGCTTCTCTGAATTTCTCCGTCTGTCTGATTTCAAATTTTGTTTTCGGAGTTACGTTAAACATCGTTTTCAGTTTCGGCGTAATCTTCGTTAGAATACCATTGAAAGCATTTAAAACCTCTTTAGACGTTTTATAAGGCATTGCCTTCGGATCTGTTTTTACAAAAGTGATAAACTCTTCCAGTGTTCCGGAGAAACCTACCTGCTGTTTTACTTTTTCCATTTCTGCACGAAGCATCGCTACCTGCTGTAGTCCGATTTTATTGATCTCAGTGGGAGATTTTTTGGTGGTGGTCCAGCTTTTTACATAATAGTTGTAAATCTCATTACCGTTAGGAAGGCTGTTGTATCCATCTGTATCTCTTGCTTTTGGAAGGTACTCTTTCTCTAAGAATACTCCCATTTTTGTGTAGGCAGGAATGATTTTTTTCGTGATAACATCTTTATAAAGTGCTGAAAATTTGTCTTTCTGATCCTGAGTAAAGCTTTTCGGGAAGTTTTTAACCGGTCCGTAGAAAATATTTTTGTCCATGTCAGAGGTTGTGATTTCCTCTGCTTTCATTTGAGGAATCATTTTGACAACCAGTTTTTTAGGAAGAACTACCTTATTGCTGATTCCTTCACGGAAGTTATCTGCGGCTGCATTCATCCATTCCGGGAATTTTTCCATTCTTTTTAACCAATCACTGTAATCTTTTTCAGTTTTGAAAGGCTGGCTTCCCTGTCCGCTTCCATACAATGGAAAAGTAAGCGGAAGACCTCCGAATTGGGTAAAAGGAATATATTCGGGATGATAAGCATATGCCTCAATTTTATCTTTTAAAGTATAATCCAGTACATCATATACTACTTTATCTTCATCAGAAAGCGTTTTATAATCTACATGCTCCAGTTGTTTCTGTACAGAATTATAGAAAGCGACTTCCCCTGAGATAAAATCTTTATCAATGTTGATAGGAAGCTGATCGTTGTATCTTGTATCTCCCTGAGAAGTAGCATCCAAAGGGTATAGCTTCAGATACTGCTCATAGTAGTTGGAAGCAATAGAGTCCAGGTTGCTGGGCGTTACTTTCGTAAGGGGAGAATCCGATTTTTTGCATGAAGCAAGACCGATCATCAATCCTAGTCCTAGAATACCTTTTGATAAAATGTTTTTCATTTTCAGAATCTTTATGAAAACAAAAATAAGTATTATTGGGGTATTCAGACTTATGGTATGAATTGATTTTGAAAAAATTATTTTTAAAATCCTTTCAACTTTGAATCAATTTTTTATCTTTGTCTAAAACGTTTAACAATCATATTATTACAGCTCTTTTTTAAGAAATAATGAAAGGGATTTTAAAAATTTACCATCCGGAGGAGACGCTAAAATACAATATCAGAAATACTTATTGTAAAGCCATCTACAGCAATCAACAACATTTTTTAGAGGTTGAAGTTATTACGGATGACAGTTTGGATCACGTAGACGATGATTCACTACAGTACAAGTTTCCGCAGCTTTCACTTGAAGTTTTCGATTTGCCTATTGAATCGACGGAAATAGAAGGAAAAACTATCAAAATCAATGACTCTGATGAAGAAACCTACACAGAAGTAGATCTTTTCGATGACGAAGATGCTTATATCTACGACAACGAGCTTCTTTTCGAAAGAAATGACGAAGGAGAGCTTCAGGTCATCTGGAAGGGCACCATTGATGATTTCTATACCGGATCCGATACACCGATTCCTTTTAGATTAAAATGCGAATTCAAGCAGGATGATATTGAGGTAGACGAGGATTAACAGAAGCCTTGTTCCTTTTTTACTATCGAATTTCTTTTCAAAATTATTTTTGGAAAGAAATTTGCTATTGGTAAATAATAACAAATTTTAAGTTGTTTTTAAGCAATTTTTAAGAGTTCAATTCATAATATTCTATTACATTTGTCGTTGAAACTTTAATAAAATTCACATTTAATGCTGTTAACGGAACTTTCTCAGATTTTATTTGCACAAATCGCCACACCTGCAGTTGCTGCAGACAACTTAGAGTTCTCATTCTGGAAAATCATGTTCCATGGGGGTGCATTCGCTAAAATAGTGATGGCCATTGTGTTGCTGTTGGGGATATTTTCTCTCTATCTGTTTTTTGAAAGGTTTTTCTTTATCAAAAGACTCACTTCAAAAACGGATTCCAACTTCATGAACAATATCGAAGACTTTATAAAAGCTGGAAAAATAGAGGCTGCGGCAGATTATTGCAAAACGCAGAACTCTCCGGAGGGAAGAATTTTAGAAAAAGGAATTTCAAGATTGGGGCGTCCTGTTTCTGATATCGTAAGTGCCATGGAATCGCAAGCTCAGGTAGAGGTAGCTAATATGGAGAAAAATCTGAACCTTCTCGCTGTAGTACCAAGTATCGCACCGATGTTAGGTCTTTTGGGTACAGTAATCGGGATGATTATTGCTTTCTTTAATCTATCCCACGCAACAGGATCTTTCTCTCCAAAAACACTTTCAGAAGGTATTTATACTGCTTTGGGACAGACTGCGGTAGGTTTGGCAGTAGCAATTCCTGCTAATTTCTGCTACAACATCCTTTTGACAAGGATTGATAAGTTTGTACTGAAAGCTCAGAATATGTCAGGAGAATTTTTAGACCTTATCAATAAACCTTTATAAAATTTCTTACGATGAAAATTCAGAGAAGAAATAAAGCAAACCCGGAATTCAGTTTAGCAGCGATGACAGACGTTATCCTGTTGATGCTGATCTTCTTTATGATCACCTCTTCTGCCGCCAATCAAAGCGCCATTGATGTGAATCTGCCGAAAGCCGGAGCGGTTGACGATAATATACCCAATCCTGTTACGGTAAGTATCAAGCCGGATGGCTCATTCTTTGTAGATGATAACCCTGCTAATAAAGGAGAACTGGAGAAGATTATTGTTGATAAATTAGCCAGTCAGACGAATAAATCTTTCACGATCAGAGCCGACGAAAATACATTACATAAAGATGTTGTTTTTGTCATGGAAATCGCTGAAAAACATAAATTTAACATTGCTATTGCAACGGTTAAAGATAAATAACAGATCCGGATTTCCGGAAAGAATTACTTTTTAAGATGAAAAGCTATACAGCAAACAGAAACGACGAAAACAAAGATAGGATAAAGAGCGCTGTGCTTTCTATTCTTATCTGGGCTGCCGTTTTGCTTTTTGTTTTTTTATATAAATTAAAACCTGAACTGGATAAAGAACCTGAAGTGGTAACGACTATGTTGGTAAACTTCGGGGATAACAGAAACGGTAAGGGTATTGAAGAGCCTGCTGAGCAGCCAGGAAGTTTTGCTGCAGCTACAGAAGAAGTGACGCCAGAACCAGCAGAAACACCCGTTCCGGAAACAAAAACTGTGGTAAAACCAGAACCTATTCCTACTCCCGCACCAAAGAAAACAGAAGTTAAGGAGAAGGTTATTACCGGAAACAATTCAAAAGCAACAGTTCCTAAAAAGGAAGATTCAAAAAAAGCTGAGAAAAAAGAAGCAACAAGCGCGAGTGCTTCAAAAAATACCAAAAAATCAGGTGCTGCTACGGCCAATTCAAAAACTGGAAACGGGGATGGAAAAGGAAATGCTGCTATTGGAAACCTGATTAAAGGAAGAGGAACAAAAGCAGGAAGCCAGGGGACAGGAGAAGGTATAGGAAATGCAGGAGATCCTTTAGGTGGAGATGGAAACGGAGACAGTAAAGTTGGAATTGATAGAAAGCTCGTTGGCTATATTCCAGGAACAATGGGAAGAGGAGGGGCTCAACCTTCTCACAGCTGTACTGTAAGCGGATCGATTACCATTGCTTATACGGTAGATAAAGCAGGAAATGTGGTGTCTGCAAGAAGAGCCGGAGGGGTTTCAGACCCTTGTGTATCTTCCACGTCCGTGGCCTGGGTGAAGAAATATGTAAAGGCAGAGAAAGCCAATACATCATCAACCGGAAGTTATAAAATTACATTCTAAAATACAAAAGCACTTTATTCAAGTGCTTTTTTTAATTCATTTATTCTGTTGATAATCGGAAGGGCAAAAATACCGCTGGTCTGTAGATACAGCTCATAAAATGTCTTTGCTTTATCCTGAAAATCTTTATTTTGATCATGTCTGCTGTTGAAGTAAAAAAGGTTTCCAAGCATTTCATAATAATCTTTGTGATCCCTTTCCTGTCTTTCGTTAACGATAGCAATTATTTCTTCTTTGGTCTTAGAAGAGACTTCTGTGAAACTTATCTTGAAAATATCTCTCATTAAAGTATCAAAATCCAGTTCTTTCTGCATTAAGCTTTCTTCAGGTTTATCCAGGATCAGTTTTTCTAACGCCTGAGTCAATTGGCGAATAAGTCTTAAAGTAAATTCTTTATCTGTAATCATAATGATTTAAAGTTTTAAGTTTAGTGTTTAAAGTTAATAGCATCGGTTTCAACCAGCAGCTTTTAATTAAGCAAAGAACAAATAAGCCAAGGCAATTGCAGTGATAACACCGACTAAATCAGCCAGAAGCATAGCAATTACCGTGTATCTTGTATTCTTAACAGCAACGGCGCCAAAATAAACCGCGATCACGTAGAACGTCGTATCTGAGCTTCCCTGAAGTACAGCCGCCAGTTTCCCCTGGAAACTATCAGCCCCAAATGTTGACATCGTATCCACCATCATCCCTCTTGCTCCTGAACCGGATAAAGGTTTGATTAAAGCTGTTGGAAGTCCATCAACAAATCTTGGATCCATATTGGCCACGTTGGCCACCCATTTCATTCCGTCAATGATCACATCAAAAACACCAGAAGTTCTTAATAAGGAAATGGCAATCAACATTCCAACCAGATAAGGGATAATCTTGACGCAGGTGGTAAACCCTTCTTTTGCTCCTTCAATAAAGGCATCAAAAACATTGATTTTTTTATAAACAGCTCCAAGTACTATGGCAAGGAAAATAAAGAGAATAAGCCCATTGCTTAATATCTTACTGAAGTCATCCAGTTCATCTTTGCTTAGCTGTACAAGATATACCACTAGTAAAGCAATAACGGCTGAAATTCCTCCTACATAAGCGATAACAACAGGGCGAAGCAGATTGATCTTCTGGTATAAAGAAACAATAATCATTGCAGCCAATGTAGCCGCAAAAGTAGCAATCATACAGGGCAGAAATATATCAGTAGGGGTCTTTGAACCCATGGATGCTCTGATCGCAATAATGGATACAGGAATTAAGGTCATCCCTCCGGCATGGAGACATAAAAACATAATCTGCGAATTGCTGGCGGTATCTTTATTGGGATTTAAGCTCTGTAAACTTTCCATTGCTTTTAGCCCAAAAGGAGTCGCTGCATTATCCAATCCCAGAAGGTTGGCACTGAAATTCATCAGCATATGTCCGAATGCGGGATGGTTTTTAGGGATGTCAGGAAATAATTTGGAGAAAAACGGCTGGATCAGGCGGCTTAGAAGATTGATTCCTCCTGCTTTTTCAGCAATACTCATGAATCCCATGAAAAGCGTCATGATTCCGATAAGTCCAATACAGATCTTTACCGCTGTTTCTGATGTTCCGATCACTCCATCAGCCTCCTGAACGCGATAAACGCTTACGTTTTGTTTTAAAGAATCTGTTTTGTAATGAATTCTGCTGTCTGCAAAATCATTTTTTTTCATCAGGCTGTCTCTGATAACAGGAGAGAGGCTGTTCATCGGTTGAGATACAACCTTCACGGTATCACCACCTTTTCCCACAACCATATCATTGAAAATAGTTTTGTAGTGAGCTGATGAAACGTATTTTATACTGGCAATGGCAATGGCAATAATAATAAAAGCCGACCAAATTCTGCTGAGAACCATCTGATTGATTTAATTGTTTAAACTTATCAAAAATACTTTAAACTACAAAAGTCACAAAAGAATTAAACACTTAAGTTTTCATAAGTAAAATATTATACAGCAGAGAAGAGCATTTAAGTTTTTGAAAATCTATAATTTTCTGCTTATGTGTACTTTTTTATTCAGTATCCTATTAAACTTACTTAAGTGTTCTAAAGTGTTATTCTAAATAAAACTTTGTGGCTGAAAAAAATAGATCTACTCTTCTAAATATACAAGATGCCCCTCAAAATTGTCATCCAAATTCTTCAGAACTTTGGCATCATTCATTTTTTTGACCAATGCCTCTACAAAAAAGCTTTTTTCAAAAAACTGGCGGTGAATGCCTGGCAGGATCTCCATGAAATAGTCCATTCCGATTTTATTGTTGTGGAGGTCCATTTTTGTTTCCAAAGGCTCATTTGGGAATAGTTCTTCATGCATATCCGTAATTCTTTTGCAAAAATCAAGTGCTTTTTTGGGAGAAGAAATCTTGCAGCAGTACATCATAATGAAGCAGCACCACAGAGCATGTCTGAAAGCATTCCCAATTCCATTATTGGAGGCTGTTTGTGGGAATTTTTTCTGTGCAATGGTAAATGCTTTTACAGTAGCGTGAAAACTCAATAGGGCAAAAAGAGGATGGGGAAGGATAAGTGATAAAAGACGCATAATCTTTTTAAAACTCATACTTCTGATGGTATTGAAAAATATCTTAAAAGTCCTCATAAATAAAAATCTCTCCCTAATTAGAGAGAGATTGTATTGTTTTTGTTACAGATACTACGCTTTTACAGTTAATAAATTGACTGTTTTAGCAACCGTATCCTGAATTTCAGTTCTTTTTACGATGAAATCTACAAATCCTTTTTCCTGTAAGAATTCTGATGTCTGGAATCCTTCCGGTAAGTCTCTACCGATCGTTTCACGGATTACTCTTGGTCCGGCGAAACCGATTAGTGCTCCCGGTTCTGCCATGATGATATCAGCGGTCATTGCAAAAGAAGCTGTGATTCCTCCGAATGTAGGGTCACAAAGGTAAGCGATGTATAAAAGTCCTGCTTCAGAAAGCTGAGCTAACTTAGCCTGAACTTTTGCTAGCTGCATCAAAGAGTAGGTTGCTTCCTGCATTCTTGCTCCTCCGGACTGACAGATAATCATATATGGAAGTTTATTAGCAATACAGTAATCTACTGCTCTTCTGATCTTTTCTCCCATTACAGATCCTAAAGATCCACCAATAAAAGCAAAATCCATACAAGAAACCACCATTTCTGTACCCTTTACAGTTCCTACAGCATTTCTGATAGAGTCTGTAAGTTTTGTCTTCGCTTTTACTTCTTTTAAACGGTCTTTGTAAGGTTTTGTATCTTTAAAGTTTAAGATATCAATACTTTCAACATTAGCATCCAGTTCGGTAAATTTACCACCGTCAAAAAGGATGTCAAAAAATTCCGAACTTCCTATTCTTACATGAAATCCGTCTTCAGGAGAAACATAGTTATTTCTCTTTAGTTCATCATGTTCCACAACTTTTCCGGATGGAGTCTGATGCCATAGACCTTTGGGAACGTCCTTTTTTTCATCAGTAGAAGTGGTAATGTTTTTTGCTTTTCTTTTAAACCAGTCGAATGCCATTTTTGCTTGTATTAATGTATAAATGTAAAATGTACCAATGTAAATGTATTTCTTATGAATACTTTTTACATCGGTACAAATGTACAGTTCTTATTTTAAAGTATTTACGTTATTTAAATCTTCAAATGCTTTCACCAATCTTGTAGAGAATGTGTCTTCACCTTTTCTTACCCAAACTCTTGGGTCATAGAATTTCTTGTTAGGTTTTTCCTCTCCTTCAGGGTTTCCGATTTGAGTTCTTAAATACTCAATATTGTTTACCATATAATCTCTAACGCCTTCTGTATATGCAAACTGAAGGTCAGTATCGATATTCATTTTAATTACTCCGTAGTCGATAGCCTCTCTGATCTCTTCTAAAGTAGATCCTGAACCTCCATGGAATACAAAATTAACAGGTTTCGCTGCCGTTCCGAATTTTTCCTGAACATATTTCTGAGAATTGTCAAGGATTTTCGGTGTAAGAACTACGTTTCCTGGCTTGTAAACTCCGTGTACGTTACCGAATGCTGCAGCAATAGTAAAGTTATCAGAAATAGCTTTTAATTTTTCATAAGTATACGCTATATCTTCAGGCTGAGTATATAATTTAGAGTTATCAACGTCTGAGTTGTCAACACCATCTTCTTCACCACCAGTAACTCCGATTTCTACTTCAAGAGTCATCTGAAGTTTTGCCATTCTTTCGAAATATTGAGCTGAAATCTCAAGATTTTCTTCTAAAGATTCCTCAGAAAGGTCCAGCATGTGAGAAGAGTAAAGAGATTTTCCTGTCTGCTTGAAGAATTCTTCGTTAGCATCCATCAATCCGTCGATCCAAGGAAGTAATTTCTTTGCACAGTGGTCTGTGTGTAGAATTACTGTTGCTCCGTACGCTTCAGCAAGAGTGTGAATATGTTTTGCACCAGCGATAGATCCTAAGATGGCAGCTTTTTGTCCGTCATTGTTTAATCCTTTCCCTGCGTTGAATGCACCTCCACCATTTGAAAACTGAATAATTACAGGAGCGTTCAATTTCGCTGCAGTTTCCATCACAGCATTGATGTTGCTTGATCCAATTACGTTTACTGCAGGTAATGCAAATTTGTTTTCTTTAGCATACTGAAAGATATCAGTAACTAGCTGACCTGTGGCAACTCCTGCCGGAAAAATTCTGCTCATGTTTTACTTTTTATTATAAATTTATTAGGTGTTTTAATTTTGTGTAAAGGTAATCATTTTTAAGAAATTACTAATTTCTTTTATCCCTGCCCCAAAGTAGCTTCTGACGGATGGTTTCATAGAAACTCAAACCGTTGGGCTGTACCAGAAGAAGCTGGAATCCTGCCTTTTTGATAATAATTTCCTTATCAGTTTCGATATGGATCAATCGGGAATCCAAAGAAAGGGAGTATTGAGGTACGCGGCTTTCTACCTTGAATTTTATTTCTACTTTATCATTTACTACTAATGGCCTCACATTCAAATTGTGAGGGGCAATAGGAGTGATGACAAAATTTTCGTTGTTCGGAGAAATGATCGGTCCACCACAACTCAAAGAGTAGGCGGTAGAACCGGTAGGTGTTGAAATGATCACACCATCACCCCAGAATACATTCAAAAACTCATCATTGATATAAGAATCCACCGTAATCATGGAGGTAGTTTCTTTTCTGGAAACAGTGACATCGTTCAATGCATAAGGAAAAAAACCTTCCAGATTGGGAGATACGACTTCAATGACAGAACGGCGGCTTGTTTTTACATCTCCTTTTAAGATGGCATCCAGTTCTTTAAAGGCTTCTTCTTTCGTGAAAAAGGCTAAAAATCCAAGTCTTCCCGTATTCACTCCTACAACAGGAATTTCAAGATCTTCAATGAATGTTAATGAGTTTACGATCGTTCCGTCTCCGCCAAAAGTGAAAAACAGATCTACTTCTTTATCCAGAAGATCCTGTTTACAGTTGAATGTTTCGAAGATTTTTGAAAACTGAAGTGCTTCAGCCATTTCATCATATAGAACAGATTTTACATCTCTGGCTTCAAGTTCAGAGATAAACTTGCTTAAATATAAAAAAGTATCAAGATCTTTTTTCTGAGAATATATGGCTGCCTTCATGTTATATTTCTATGAATTTTTGTAAAAAACCAAAACGGTCTTTAAACAGATCGGACTTCTCATCAGAATAATATTTTTCAACAATTCTGTAGTCGTACCGATCAAAAGTTGAGTCTATCGAGGCCAGATTTTCACTACTGATTTTTATGGTCACATGGATCACCTCATCAGACATGAAACTTATAAACCCACCGTAGAATTTAGCATTATTGGTTTCTACAATACTGGCAATTTCCGTCATTGAATATTTTCTGGCGGGAGTTTCTACAGTAAGAATAGCTCCTGATTCTGAAAATAGAGGATAACGGGAAAGGTCCTGAAAGATATCTTCACAGGTAATATATCCCAGATATTTTTCATTCTTATTAATCACCGGAATCACGTTGGAACTGAATGTATAAAACAGACGGATACTGTCCATAATATTATTGTCTTCCAAAATAGCAAACCGCTCAATCTGGCGCTCCAGGTCCTTCAGGGTTCCGCCCTCTTCTTCATACAGAAAGTCCATTGCAATGGCTCCGTAGAAGTGATGGGATTTTTTGATGAAAACATGGGAATATCCGAAATCTTCCAATATGTTTCTGGCCGACTCTATAGAGTCAGACAGGCTAAAACACGGAAAGTCTTTAGAGATATAGTCCTTGATAAACATTGTGCTAATTTATAAAAAATTAAATGAATCTTTTTCTGAAAACACCACTTTTTTTAAGATGAAACAAAAAAAATGCCATCAAAATTTGATAGTAAAGAAAAAAAAAGTACCTTTGTCGCCTTTCATTTTTACTTTTTATTAGATTTATTTCAAACTGCACTGTCTACTAAGGACATATGCAGTTTTTTTATTTTAAGGCTTTTGCAAATTCCCACATCACAATTCCAGCACATACACTTACATTCAGAGAGTGTTTGGTTCCAAGCTGCGGAATTTCTAAGAACACATCAATATTAGGCAGTACTTCATCACTGATTCCTTCTACTTCGTTTCCTAAAATCAGGGCATATTTCTTCGATCTGTCAATCGTAAAATCAGTAATAAGCTTGCTGCTGGTCGTCTGCTCAATTCCGATGATTTCGTACCCTTTGCTTTTCAGATCAGCAATCGCCGTATTGGTATCTGATTCATGAGACCAGTCTACACTTTCCGTAGCTCCCAGTGCCGCTTTATGAATTTCACGATGAGGAGGCTGGGGGGTAATTCCGCAAAGAATGATTTTTTCAATTAAAAAGGCATCTGCCGTTCTGAAAGCTGCACCTACATTGTGCATACTTCTGATATTGTCTAAAATGATGACCAACGGAATTTTTTCAACCTTCTTAAATGTTTCTACATCTATTCTGTTAAGTTCTTCCAGTTTTAGTTTCTGTACCAATTGTATTATTTTGTTGAGATTAATTTTCCTTCTTTATAGACCTCGGTCTTTTCTATGCTTCCGTCTTCACGGTAATGAACCCTGTTGCCATTTCTTTTGTCGTTGACAAGCTCCGTCTCACGTTGTAGTTTTCCAGATGGATAAAACGCTTTCCATTTTCCGGTAGCAAGACCATTGTCATACTGCCCGATATCTTTCAATGATTTTCCATCTTCATGAAAGGTTTTGCTTTCACCCTGTAATTTATTGAATTTATAATTCGAAATTTCAGTTACTTTACCTGCAGGAGAATAAAAAGTAGCCGTAAGACTGTTATCATAAACATTCTTTTCTCCATTTCTAAAAGCTTCTTTAGAGGTGAGTACTCCGTTCTTATCAAAATAGGACCATTCTTTTACTTTGAATCCCTTTTTGTATTCCCCTTTTGACTGTACTTTTCCGCTGTCATAATAAAAAACGGCATCGCCATCCACTTTCCCTTTTTTCCATTCCACGGTATTTTTTACTTGTCCGTTATCATAGAATTCTTTACAAGATCCCTCTTGTAATCCGTCTTTATATCCACAAGGTTTCTGTGCCATAACGATAACAGAAGCGGAAAAGAACAATAGAAACATGTACTTCATAGCTATTTTTATTTCAAAAATAGTAAAATACTTATATTTGACTCAAAAATATACTATGAAAAAATTATTCACATTATTCATACTGATGTTGGGATTTGTGTACCTGGGAGCACAAAATACGTATTATCCTCAAGCTTTTTTTGATAAAAAAATGGCCCGTGATATGCTTGGGTTCGGGAATTCTACCATTGAAGGGGTGGCTTCTACCAAGCAGAAAACAGCCCTGGGTATTAAACCTTTGCTGGGAGAAAAACATTATGCAAAGCAAGGAACAGTAATCATGCTCTTTCCGGTGACTCCTTATTTTGAAGAGTTTTATGACATGAGAAGGAAATATGAGAACAAAAAAAATACGGTGTATATGTCTGAAGAGGCTTTTAAATATAGAGTAGAGGCATTAACGGATGACCGCGGCAGATTTAAGTTTGAAAAACTGAAACCCGGCAAATATTATATTGAAACGATTATCAATTTTACAGCGACAGCAAGTTACCAGAAGCAGACAGGGACCACAGATACTTATAATGGGATGGGAGGATATATGTATTCCTCTCCTATATATAATACATTTTTCTACGGGTATTCTGCGGCCAACAGGGAAAGCAAGTTTGTAGAAATAAAACAAGACGGAGAATTAAAAGAAATCAAGCTTTAAAAGCTTGATTTTTTATTTTCTGTTCATAATCTGATGTACATTTTTTTCAATATTCTGTGCTAATGCTTCCATAGGAATATCGTTTTCATCATTATTGAAAGGGTCTTCAATTTCTTCCGCAATAAGCTCAAGACTCATCAATACATAATAGACAAAAACGGTAAGTGGGATCATAAAAAGGCCGATGGTAATTACATAAGCAATAGGCAGTGCAAAAACGTACAGGATAATAAATTTCTTGATGAAAGAGGAATAAGAATAGGGAATCGGTGTATTTTTGATTCTCTCACAACCTCCACATACATCCAGAAACCCTGACAGCTGAGTGTCTAAATACAGCATTTCAATTTCTGAAATCTTACCTTCCTTCTTTAATAAGTTCAATTTATGGCTCATCAGAATAATCATTTCACTCGGACCATGATTTTTCAAAGAATTCTCTATTTCAGAATAATCTTCATCCAAAGCCAGCCTTGTAGATTCTTTAGAAAGATGTTTGGCTAAAAAGTGAGGAAAAAACTTTAAATATCGTGCAATTTGTTCTGCATCCTGACGATTGTCCCCCAAAATGGTATTGATCTTTATAGCAAAATTTCGGGTATCATTTACCAGTTTCCCCCAAAGTTTACGGCCTTCCCACCATCTGTCATAGGCCGTATTGGTTCTGAAAACCAGTAAAAGAGAAAGAACAAAACCCAGCAGAGAATGTATCATTCCCACATTGCTGATTCCGGATTTTGAAGTAAGATGGAAATATCCTACCTCCAGATACTGAATGCCCGAGGAATACAATCCTACAAGAACCATACTCGGAAAAAGAATTTTTAAGGTATCGCTTTTGTGTAAACTGAAAAGGATTTTAATGAAATGTTTGGTATTGTAGGCTCTCATAAGTTGACTTATTACTACAAATATAAATTTTTCATCTGAGCTCTGCTAATAAAGTAAGGAAGTGTGAAGCTGGGCGATGGGAAGTTATTGAAGCTGAAGAAGAGGTCTAAGTTTCCATAAAAATCTTTTTATGAAATAATCTGTAGACGTCCAGCATCCCTCTTCCAGTTTCCAGCCTTTTAATCTTAATTTTCCCAGGTTTCAAAAAAAGACTATTTTTAGTTCGCACTAAATATAAAATACATGATCCTCGAAAACGTAGATATTGTAAATGATATCAGTAAAGAAGATTTTCAGAAGAACTATTTTAAAAAACAGAAACCTCTTTTAATCAAAAATTTCGCCAGCCGATGGGATGCTTTTGAAAAGTGGAATCTGTCATATATCCGGGAGAGAGCAGGAGATCAGGAGGTTCCGTTGTACAACAATAAGCCTGCTGATGCTGCGAAAAGCTCAGATGCTCCGGTCACCCGTATGAAAATGAAGGAGTATATTGATACTATAAAAAGTAAGCCTTCAGATCTGCGAATCTTCTTTTACATCATCACAGACAAACTTCCTGAGCTGCTGAAAAATTTCACCTATCCGGATTTGGGAATGAAGTTTTTCAAAAGACTGCCTACTTTATTCTTCGGGGGAAGTGAAGCTCATGTTTTAATGCATTATGATGTGGATCTGGGTGATTTTATGCATATCCATTTTGAAGGAAAAAAAAGAATACTGCTATTTGATCAGAAGCAGTCTCCGTTTTTATATAAAGTTCCCTTATCGGTTCATACCATTTATGAACTGGATTATGAGAATCCGGATTATGAAAAGTTTCCCGCACTGAAATATGCGAAAGGGTATGAAATTTTCATGGAACATGGTGATGCGCTCTTTATTCCTGGGGCATTCTGGCACTTCAACAGATATCTGGAGCCCGGTTTTTCACTCTCTTTAAGAGCCCTTCCCAATAAGCCAAATGTCTTTGCTAATATGCTGTATCACGTCTTTATTATGAGATATACTGATAAGATAATGCGTAAGCTTTTCAAAGCCAAATGGATCAATTACAAGCAGAAATGGGCCCATAAAAAGAGCTCAGAAGCTTTGGAGAAACACCTGAAAACAGAAAAATAAAATGGAAGGGGAGAAGGAAGCTTGGGGAGGGAAGCCTCTTTACAGCTTAGTATTACTGGATTTCATTTTTATTTAAAAGATAACCATTACTTAAAACGACCCATCGAAACTTCCATCTTCGTGCTTCCTGCTTATTTATTAATAAGCCCAAAGATTGTGGCATCTACAAATTTTCCTTTTTCAAAAAAGAAATCCTTTAAAGTTCCTTCTTTGCTGAAATTTAAAGAAGATAACAGTCTTTCAGAAGAGATATTGGAGGGATCAATGAACGCATCTATACGGTGTAGCCTCATTGTTTCAAATCCATAGGTCAGAATCGGGAGAATGGCTTCTTTCATATAGGATTGCTGCCAGAATTTGGGATTCAATTCATAGCCGACTTCCGCCCTGAAGTGTTCTCTGTACCAGTTGTGGTAACCGCAGGTTCCGATGACTTTTCCAGTAGATTTCAGTTCCAGAGCCCATCTGAAACCTTTTCCTTTTTCAAATTCACTGTTAAAATGCTGAATAATACGTCGGGAATCCTCTTCTGTTTTAAAAGTATCCAGATCATAATATTCCATCACTTCATCCAGAGAAAAATACTCGAACAAATCTTGGGTATCATCAAAAGTAAGCTGACGTAAAATAAGCCTTTCAGTTTCTAAAACAGGAAATTCCATGAATAATGTGATTTGATGGTGAAAATACGATTAATTGCTGATAAAGGAAAGTATAAAAGATTAACTGATAAACAATTCTCATACCCTGAATTTATTTTTCTAAATTTGGGGCTCATTTTTTACTATGGCAAAAGCAGCGAAGAAAGAAACCCCATTAATGACGCAGTACAATACCATCAAGGCGAAATACCCTGATGCGCTATTATTATTCAGGGTTGGGGATTTTTATGAAACTTTTGGGCAGGATGCTGTCAGAACTTCTCAGATTCTGGGGATTGTGCTTACCAAAAGAGCCAATGGTGATGGGCATATAGAGCTGGCTGGGTTTCCACATCACTCTGTAGATTCTTATCTTCCAAAATTGGTAAGGGCAGGCATGAGGGTCGCGATCTGTGATCAACTTGAAGATCCAAAAACAGTGAAGGGGATTGTAAAAAGAGGCGTTACGGAGTTGGTTACACCCGGTGTTACCTTCAATGACCAGGTTTTAAATTCAAAAAAGAATAACTTCCTTCTTTCTTTACACAAAGAAAAAGAGAAATATGGAATGGCCTTAGTAGATATTTCTACAGGAGAGTTTCTGGTAAGTGAAGGAACTTTGGAAAAACTGTTGCATATTGTCAATACTTTTGATCCCAGTGAGATTATTTTCCAGAGAAGTACACAGATTCCGGAGCAGATAAAAAATAAAAATGCTTTCAAACTGGAAGACTGGGCTTTCCAATATAATTTTGCCTACGAAAAATTAACGAATCACTTTAAAACCAATTCTTTAAAAGGATTTGGGGTAGAAAGCCTTCCACTGGCGATCACTGCAGCAGGGGCTATTTTTGCTTATCTGGTGGAGGATACTCACCATAACCTGCTTTCCCATATCACAAAACTTCAGATCATTCCGCAGGAAGATTATCTGATGATGGATAATTTTACCCTGAGAAACCTGGAAATCGTTTATCCAAGCAATCCACAAGGAAAATCTCTGCTGGATATCATTGACAAAACGTCTACTCCGATGGGAGGGAGATTATTGAGGAGAAGAATTATTCTTCCTTTAAAATCAGTGGATGAGATTATGAGAAGGCTTTCTTTGATTGATTTCTTAAACGAAAATGAACCTCTGAAATATGAGATCTGCCAGCTTTTGAAATCGATTTCGGATCTTGACAGATTAATGGGAAAACTGGCTGCAGAAAAAATTTCACCCAAAGAATTGGGATATCTGCGTCAAAGTTTGATTAATATCCATAAAATCAAAGCGTTATTGCATCCTCATGCAGGAGTGCTGGCGTGGCTGGAACCGCTATTTGATCTGGAAGAATTAATTAAATTCCTGGAAAACCACCTTAATGAAGAACTTCCGGTAAACATTGCCAAAGGAAACATTATTAAAGCTGGTATTTCTGAAGAGCTGGACAGGTTGAGAAACCTGCAGAGTAAAGGACGTGGGTTTCTGGATGATATGTGCCAGAGAGAGATTGAAAGAACGGGAATTTCAAGTCTTAAAATTGATTTTAATAATGTTTTCGGATACTATATTGAAGTTCGAAACACCCATAAAGATAAAGTTCCGGATGACTGGGTAAGAAAGCAGACCTTGGTAAATGCTGAAAGATATATTACCGAAGAGTTAAAGGAATATGAAAACCAGATTCTGGGAGCCGAAGAAAAAATCGGCGTTCTGGAAACTTCATTGTACAGGAATTTATGTGCAGAAACGATGATTTATATCGATCAGATTCAAGGGAACTCTAATATCATTGCACAACTTGATGTGGCTGCCGGTTTGTCTGAACTGGCTGTTTCTGAGAGTTATACAAGGCCTGTTTTGAATGACGGCTATGCGATTGATCTAAAAGAAGCCAGACATCCGATCATTGAGAATGCCCTTCCGTTGGGAGAAAAGTACATTCCGAATGATATTTTCCTGGATAAAGATTCTCAGCAAATCATTATGGTTACAGGTCCGAACATGGCCGGTAAATCGGCAATTCTGCGGCAAACAGCCATTGTATGTCTTTTGGCTCAGATCGGAAGTTTTGTGCCTGCAAAGCATGCTGAAATCGGAATGCTGGATAAGATTTTTACAAGGGTAGGAGCCACAGATAATATTTCTGCAGGAGAATCTACTTTCATGGTAGAAATGAATGAAGCGGCCAACATTCTGAATAACATTTCAGAACGAAGCCTGATTTTACTGGATGAAATCGGCCGTGGAACTTCCACTTATGACGGGGTTTCTATCGCGTGGGCTATTGCAGAATATCTTCATCAGCATCCAACGCAGGCAAAGACTCTATTTGCAACCCACTATCATGAGCTGAATGAAATGACCATCAACTTTGAAAGGGTGAAAAATTTCCACGTTTCTATCCAGGAAAACAAAGGAAATATCATTTTCCTGAGAAAACTGGTGCCAGGAGGAAGTGAGCACAGTTTCGGTATTCATGTTGCAAAACTAGCCGGAATGCCTTCCAAAGTGGTGAACAGAGCGAATGAAATTCTTAAAACACTTGAAGCGAGCAGAACCCAGGGAGGAAATACTTCTGAGAGTATCAAAAGAGTGACTGAGGAAAATATGCAGCTCTCTTTCTTCCAGCTGGATGATCCTGTTCTGGAGAATATCCGTGAGGAACTGACGAAAATAGATATCAATACTTTGACACCGATTGAGGCTTTGATGAAGCTGAACGCGATAAAAAAAATGATTGGAAAATAACCAATCATTTTTTTTGTTATAAAATTAAAGCTTAATTAACAGCAAAATCCATCCTGCATCCCGGGAACTCCAGATCTTTCCTCTCCGGTATTAGGATCTGTACAGCTTATTACTCTTGGGCAGATAGGTCTGTTGGCTCCTCCGCTGATCTCTTTCAGCTCATTTTTACTAAGCTTTCTTTTCTGATTTTTTGAATTTTTCATAATAATTTGAATTTGGTCTCACTAAGATAAGGAAAAATATAATTCAAAATATTGTGAGTCAAATTGTTATGTTTTTTTGTGTAGAAATGATTTCACAAAAAAAGATTGAGGGGTTTCCTCAATCCTTATTTTATCTAACAAGATTACGTGATATTAACAGCAGTATCCGTCTCTACCTACAGGTCCGATAACATATTGGTCATCACCTATTTTGCATAATCCTTCAGGACAAACGATAGGTCCGTTACCTCCGTTGATTTCCTTCAATTCACTTTTTGTCAGTTTTCTTTTCTGAATGTTTGATTTTTTCATGGTAGTTTTAGTTTGATTAGTTTTTTAGTATTAATTTTTGATTAGCAGCAAAATCCATCTCGTCCCACAAGCCCGGGTACCATCTCTCCTGAGTCAGGGAGTGTACAGAATCCGCGGAGACATCTGGGAGGAAGTGCTCCACCATTAATTTCTTTTAACTCAGTTTTGGTTAATTTTCTTTTTTGAATGATTGATTTTTTCATGGTAATTTTAGTTTTGATTCAGAGCTAATATACAAAATCATCCATATAATTCCATGGATTGGGAAAAATTTAACATAGGTGTTAATGAAAACAAAAAGAGAGCATTAAGCTCTCTTTTCTATTATAAATGATTGTATTCGTAAGTATTCAATTCGCTGTTCGTTACCCCTGTGCCGGTCTTATTATAATAAGTTTTGACATTTTTAGTAGGATAATTGCTGGTATTGTATTCGTAAGTAGACTTAAAGATATCCCATTCAGCACTTCCTGAGCCGTTGTTATAATTAAGGAGATTATTATAGCTTAGGATATTGTGGGTAGATCCGTTTTCATCTTCGGTATCAATAATTTTTAAAAATCCTGTTATATTTTTAAAAGGAATGTTCTTAGTATCGTATTGGATAGGCTGTAAAGATCCCGTTGCACTATGAAATCCTCCGGTGTTAGCAGGAACTGATGCTGTTTCTGTCCAGCTGCTCAGTGAGCCGTCTGCATTTAATGTTGCCATTTTCGTACCGGTTCTCATAGCAGGAGACCCTGTAAAGTTTGCAGTATAAGTAATTTTTACACTATTGCTGGAAAGATAGGTATAATTGGTTTCTACTGTAGAAACAGTTCCGGATGAAAGATTATTTTCAACATATATTTTTTTGCTCAATCTGCTGTTTCCATCATAGGTATAATTGGTTTTATAGCTGGTGCTTGAACCGGTAGTTACCTGCTGGGTAATCAGATCTCCTGAATAACTGAATAGGGTAACTTCACTATTGGTGATGTTTTTAATCTGAGAGATTTTTGAGCCATTGTAAGTATACGTTGAAGTGTCTCCGTCAGCAACCATTTTTGTAACTAAGACCGGACTGTTATCATTGTTGTTCCCGTTATTGTTAGATGATTCGTTATCATCATTACTGCTAGAGCAGGATGCCAAAAAGAAAATTGGCAGAAGTAAATAAGCTTTTTTCATGGTTTTAATTTAAGGCAGTAAAAATATCAAAAAAATGAATTGCTGATGAAAATAAATTGTTTATTTGTAAATGATTTATAAAATCTGTAATTTCCGTTCTTGTATGTAATTGAATAATAGTATTTTATTAATTTTGAATATGAAAAAATTATTAATGGTATTAGCCATATTCCTGTTTTGTACGGTTTTCAATGCCCAGCAGACTGAAGTTTCAGTGGTGAAATATGAAAATCTGGAAAAACGAATTCAGGAAGAGAAAGATAAACTTCTTGTGGTCAACTTTTGGTCAACCACCTGTGGCCCTTGTGTAAAGGAGATGCCCCACTTTATGGAGATCAATCATCAATATGCCGCAAATCCTAAATTTAAAATGATCCTAGTTTCTCTGGATAGGCTTGCAGATAAAGAAAGAGTTTTGAAATTCATTAAGAATAAAAATCTTACGGCTGAAGTACTTCTGCTGGATGATATCAAAAGAATGAATACCTGGATCCCAAAGTTTGAGAAAGACTGGGATGGAAATATTCCGGTAACGCTGTTTTATAAAAATGGGGAGAAAATTCATTTTAATGATGGTGAAATGAGCAAAGAAGATCTTGAAAAAACAATTAAAGAAAATCTACAATAAATAATCTATTATGAAAAACCTGAAAATTGTAATGACCGCATTCATTGTTGGGCTTGGGCTACTGAGCTTTACGACAACGGATCACGATAAAGGCAAAAATAAAAAAGAGAATGTCTCATCTGTAAAAGGCTATGAAGTAGGAGATGAAGCTGCTGATTTTAAGCTTAAGAATATTGATGGGAAAATGGTCTCTCTGAGCGATTTTAAAAGTGCAAAAGGATTCATTGTGGTATTTACCTGCAACCACTGTCCTTATGCAAAAAAATATGAAGACAGAATCATTGAGCTGGATAAAAAATACAAAGCTCAGGGATATCCGGTCATTGCCATTAATCCTAATGATCCTAATGCACAGCCGGAAGACGGTTATCAGCAGATGATCGAAAGAGCTAAGCAGAAAGGCTTTACTTTTCCGTATTTGGTAGATGAAGGGCAGAAAATTTATCCACAGTATGGAGCCACAAAGACTCCGCATGTTTTTGTATTGAAAAAGGAAAACGGAAAGAATATTGTAAAATATATTGGCGCTATCGACAACAATTATGATAATCCGAATGATGTATCAGAATATTATGTTCAGGATGCTGTAAATGCTTTAATAAAAGGAGATGCTGTAAAAATGACAAAAACAGTAGCCATCGGATGTACAATCAAAGTAAAGAAATAATATATTTGCTTGCCTACAATAAGATCGGTGTTCTTAGAATACCGATTTTTTATGCCTTAAAACCAATTTGAAATGAAATTACAGTTCAGCCTGAAGTATTTCCTTCTGACCCTTCTTATTTTTCTTGTAGAAATCTTAATCGCTACAAAACTGAGCGGGATTTTCTTTGTCAGAGCCTATCTTGGAGATGTGATTGTGGTGATGCTTATGTACACCTTTGTGAAGAGTTTTGTAAAAGTAAATGACCAGAAGCTGATCCTTGGAATTCTGATTTTTTCATTTCTGGTAGAATTTGCCCAGTATTTCCATATTGCAGAAAAACTAGGCTTCCGTCCTGGAAGCCTAATGTATATTGTCATTGGAAATTCTTTTTCGTGGATTGATAATTTGTGTTATGCCGTAGGCTGCCTAATTCTCTATGTTTTTGTAAGGACGACAAACAATGATGGCTTAACCTCGACCCCTAATACCTAATTCCTGCAACCTAAAACCTTCTCTCTATCTCCCAAAACTATCATATTTATCTTCCGCATACTTGGTAAAGCGGTTCAGTAAAGCCACATTGTCCTTTTCCATAGGAGAAAGATCATTGTCTACATTGCTGGAAACAGGAATATACCAATCTGTCTGCTCAAAGAAGTTTCTGTAGGTTTCTTTTTTAAAAGAATAGCCATGCCTTGCAAATACAGAATTTTTGATGATTTCAAGATCAAGTTTTCTTAAGTTTTTAAGATCTTTTTCTGTCAGCTTCTGCTTGGATGCATTCAGTTTGAATATCGCTTCTGAAGCGATGCGGTTTTTAGAGGTTTTATAGCTTTCTGTTTTTCCGGTTTCTTCATCCTTGTACTTTTCTGTAAACTCTTTAGGGTTTGACCAATCTACCAGATCAGAATCTTTATCCAGCATAAAGTTAGGATTATAAACAAACTCTTTTTTTGTCAGTTTAAGTGTTTTTGAAGGTGCTTTTACCGATGTTTTATTGAAGGCATCCCACTTTCCGGTTAAGCTGTCACCTTTCAGTTTTACCTCGAACCTTCCGTCTGTTTTGTCATTTCCAGGTTCATCCAGGACAAAAGAGACTGCAGCTTCATTGAAAACTCCTTTAAATGGGCGCTGATTGCCATTCACAATACTTTGTCCGTAAACGCTGTCCTTTGTGATTCTGTTGATCTTCAAAGAAATTCTTTTATAATTATTGACATCATACTCCGAACCGTCCGTTTCGTCAACGACCTTTTCCATTCCGGCAAATTCACCGGTATAAATTCCATAGTATTCTTTATGAACTTCAGGAACGACAACAGAATCTTTTTTTGCGGTTAGAGAATCTTTTCCCGATTCATTGGTCTTCCCATCTTTTTTGCAGCTTACCAAAGAAACTGCCAATAAAGAAATAAGAGTGTAATTTAGAATTTTCATATCTGTTTTTTTGTGATTAAATATTCAATAATAAGGAGGTTGGGAACCCAGCCCAGCCATGCAATGATCTGATAGACATCCATAGGATTGGGATGAAATAAATATACAATAATTACTTTCCACATTCTCAGCGTAATAGCAGATAATGTAAAAGCAAAACTCCGCCACATCCATTGCTTGTGTTCTTTAAACCTTCTCTGCCTTGCCAGCTGATACGCTTTAAACGTTGAAAACCACCATAAAAAGCCCAAAATAATAAATGAAACCTTCGATAGAATGCCTCCGTTGGCAAATATTCCCATATAAATTCCGGATGGTGCCGCACAGATCAGAATGAGAAAAATATACACTTTTCCCATATTCCGGTGGAAGTTTTTTAAACCAAAATTCCGTCTGAGAATAGCCAGAAACCCTGAAAGAAGTACAAAAATACTCGTATAGACATGAGTATAGAAAAACGCAAGATATTCTGGCCTATCTACAACTTCCGTCTGTTTGATCATCAGAAAACTTGCTTCAGGATTAAAAGGAATATATTCTAACGTGATTTTCAGCATCAGCCAAAAGAAGTATCCGAATCCTATGATGAGAAGGATTTTAAATAAATAAGAAATATTTTTTTTAGTCGAGAGCATCTCGATTAGTCAAAATTGATAACGAAAGGAAGGGTAAACCAAATCATTACGGGGTTCCCCTTATATTCTCCGGGCTTCCATTGGGTTTTCATAGATTTCATCACTCTTTCTACCTCATGATTAAGAGATTCATTTTCTCCGGTTACGATAATAGTTTCAATATAACCTTTAGCATTGACAGAAAATTTTGCTTTTGAACTTGTTCTGCTTTTAGCCCCTTTTATTTTGTTAGAATTAATTTTTTGAGATACCTCTCGCATAAATACTGAAAGGCCGCCAGGATATTCTGCAGGTTTACTTTGTTCTGGATTATGTTGATCTCCGGAATGATTCTCCACAGGTTGTGTTTTATTTTCTTCTGTTTGAGCAAATGTAAGCCCAAATCCAAGACATAAAATGAGTGCTAGTATTTTTTTCATGTGTTTAGTTTTTAGTGTTTTTTACAAGCTGTTGAGATCCTGTGCAATCAGCCATCCTTCACTCCAGCATGCCTGGAAATTAAACCCTCCCGTTACAGCATCTATATTGAGAACCTCGCCTGCAATATAAAAATTAGGAAGCAGTTTTGAAGACATGTTTTTAAAGTTAATTTCCTTTAAATCAACACCTCCGGCTGTTACAAATTCATCTTTAAAAGTAGATTTTCCGGTAACCTGAAACTTTTTTTGGCAAAGGTTTTCAATGATTTTCTGCATTTCCTTTCCGGAAATATTCGCAACCTGTTTGTTGAGGTCAACTTTTGAAATTTCTAAAATCTTTTGCCAGAATCTGTTTGTAATATCAAAGATTTTGGACTGTCCGATAGTCTTTTTAGGATTGCTTTGTTTGAAATGAGTAAAGATTTCTTCTGCTTCATCCGTTTCTATGGAAATAAAATTAACTTCAATTTCAAAGTTATATTTAAGCTTTGCAAGGCTTATTGCTTCCCATGCAGAAATTTTCAGAACAGCAGGTCCTGAAAGCCCCCAGTGGGTAATAAGTAACGGTCCGCTTTCTTCAGTTTTCAGCTTTGGAATGGAAATTCCTGCGTTTTCAAAACTTGTTCCCGGAAGATCTTTCAGTAAATCATCTTTAATATTAAAAGTAAAAAGGGAAGGGACAAGATCTATAATCTTATGTCCCAGATTCTCAACCATTTTCAACGATTTTGGAGAACTTCCGGTAGTATACACGATATAATCTGCCTCAAAGTCTCCTAAAGAGGTCTTTACAATATATTTTTCATCCTTTTTTTCAATCTCTTTTACCGAACATTTTGTTTGTACAGAGACATTTTTCTTTTGGGTCTCATTCAAAAAAGTATTGATGATGGTCTGTGAAGAATTGCTTTCAGGGAAAGTTCTGTTGTCGTTTTCAATTTTCAAGGGAACATTACGCTGGTCAAACCATTCCATCGTGTCACCAGGCTGAAATTTGCTGAAAACACTCAGCAGTTCCTTGTTTCCACGAGGATAAAACTGAACAAGTTCTCTTGGATCAAAGCAGGCGTGGGTTACATTACAGCGTCCGCCTCCGGAAATTTTAACCTTCTGAAGAACATCAGAGTTCTGCTCTAAAATCGTAATTGTATATTTTTTTTCGTCAAGATTGGATGCACAGAAAAAGCCTGCAGCACCGCCTCCGATAATAATGATCTGTTTCATGTCTATGTAATCCTATGCGGAAGATTATTTTTTCAAAAGTACAATTTTTATAAACCATCTTATTTGAGTATTTTTGAAGATTATAATTTAATCATACCAAAAACGATTTTCAAATGATTTTCTACCATAAATTTGAAGTGCGATGGAGCGATCTTGATGCCAACAAGCACTTAGCCAATTCATCATATGTACAATATTGTGCGCAAGCCAGAATGGCTTTTATGACTAAAGAGAAAATGGGAGTTACCCAGCTAAGCAGATGGGGAATTGGTCCGGTGATCCTGCACGAAAGATATTCTTTCTTCAAAGAGATTTATGCAGATCAGATCGTAATCGTAAGTGTAGAGATTGACGGATGCTCGGAAGATTCTTCTATTTACCGTTTCGTTCACAAATTCTATACTCCAGATGGGTTGCACTGTGCTACAGCAGAAGCCACAGGAGTATGGATCGATATGATGCTTAGAAAAATGACCACTCCGCCGGATGACGTCGTGGAAGCAATGAATAAGTATAAAAGCCCGGAAACCGTTGTATTGTCGAAAGAAGATTTCAAAAAGTTTCCTTTCCACCCACACAATATTGACCCGTCAGAAATTAATATATAAATGATGAACGATGATTGATCGTTTATCAATTGTCACTATAAATAAAAATCATGTTTGAAGATAAATCACAGGAGCTTACGCCCATTTCGAAATTAGGAGAATTCGGTCTTATTAAACATCTGACAGAACATTTTCCGCTATCCAATGAATCTTCGGAACTTGGTGTAGGAGATGATGCAGCAATTATTAATCCGGATAATAAAAAAGTAATTCTTACGACAGATGTGCTGGCGGAGGGAGTACATTTTAATTTAGGATATGTTCCTTTAAAACATTTAGGATATAAGGCTGTGGTCGTAAACCTCAGTGATATTGCTGCAATGAATGCGACGCCTACCCAGATATTGGTTTCCCTTGCGGTTTCAAACCGTTTTCCGGTGGAAGCTTTGGAAGAAATCTATTCCGGGATTCAGGCTGCTTGTTCAAGATATAAAGTTGATCTGGTAGGAGGAGACACTACAAGTTCCAACTCAGGACTGGTAATGAGCATTACGGCTGTAGGAATTGAAAATGAAGAAAACATCGTAAAAAGAAGTGGAGCAAAGCCAAATGATCTTCTTGTGGTAACAGGAGATTTGGGTGGAGCATACATGGGCTTACAGATTCTGGAAAGAGAACATGCTGTATACCTTGCCGACCCTAATATGCAGCCGGAAATGGAAGGCTACGATTATATTCTGGAAAGACAGCTGAAGCCTGAAGCAAGAACAGATGTTAAAAATATTTTGGAGGAACTGGATGTTAAACCCACTTCAATGATCGATATTTCAGATGGCCTGGCTTCTGAAATCCTTCACCTTTCAGATCAGTCAAAAGTAGGATTCAGATTGTATGAGGAAAAAGTTCCATTGGACAACCTTACGATCTCTACTGCAGATGAAATGAATTTGAATCCGGTAATGACTGCTTTAAGTGGTGGTGAAGATTATGAACTTTTGTTCACTATTTCACCCAATGATTTTGATAAAATTAGAAACCATCCTGATTTTTCCATCATCGGATATGCGGTAGAAAATGAAGAAGGAAACTTTATGGTAGCAAGAGGATCTAACCAGCTTGTGGCTCTTACAGCTCAGGGATGGGATGCTTTTTTAGGCCAGTAAAATGTATACATTTACCGTATTACCAGTTTTAGTTATTATTACATTCATAATCGTAACTCTTTATAAACATTACATCAAAAAACGGAATCAGAATCTGAAAGAATCATTTGTTTTTGTTTTTTTCTTTGTAACAGTCTGGAGTTTGATTTATTATTTTGTTTTTAGCTAGAAACAGACTGATAATCATAAGAATGACTTAAAAATCAGTCTGCTGAAATTGAAAAATTATATTTAATTTTAAATATTGTAAGAAAACCGTAGTATTTTTTGCTGCGGTTTTTGTTTATAGTTAATTACTTTATTATATAGTGATGATTACACCAGAAAAAGAAATCCCGGTTCACCATCTTACTTCTGAAAAATTTCAGATGAGTACGCTAAGTGCGGCAGGTCCTGAAAACTTTCATGATGTTCACAGGCATAATTTTTTTGAGATTATCTGGTTTAGAAAGGTGTATGAAAACAGCCGTTTAGAGTTGGATTTTGAAAGCTATACCCTTGAGAACAATCAAATCTGCATCATTGCTCCAGGGCAGGCATTCAATATGAAATTAGAAGGAGAGGAGGGATATGCCATGGCAATAAGCAGGGAAATTTTCAACGAGGCCTGTAATATAGAATCGGTACTTACGGGAGGAGAGCTTCCCTTTTTTTTAAATCCCCAAAATGAAAATACCTGCAGCACAATTATAGCATTAATGGAGCAGGAATATAAAACAAAAGCAAGAACAGAACTCTTAAAGGCTTACCTGAAAGCATTTTGTATCATCATCGGAGAACAAATTAATCCTCAGGAACCTTTACAGAATGACCGTCAACGCATTCAGGAACTGATAGGACTTATTGAGAGACATTATATCGTACATAAAGAAACCAATTTCTATGCTGGCCATTTAAAGATAAGCAGCCATCATCTTAATGACATTGTGCGCCTTTTGAGAGGTACAACTGTAAAAAAAATGATTTCCCAGCGCCTTATCCTGGAGGCCAAAAGAGAACTTAGCTTTGGAGCGCTCACGGTGAAGGAAATTGCTTTTAAACTTGGCTTTAACGATACTTCATATTTTTCAAGATTTTTCAAGAAACATACTGGCCAAAATCCCGACTATTTTAAGAATAATGAAAAAAAGTAATCTTCAATATTTACTATAATGATAAGCTTAAACTAATGTTTTTTATTTATTATTGTACATAAATCTTCAATTTGTGCTATCCTTCCTTCAGTTCTTTTATTGAAAAACTAAGCTTTTTACAGCAACTTTGCAGCTGAAAAATCGCCCGTGAGGGCTTATGTTATTTATGAAGAAGAATTTGAATATTGTAGTGTTTATTTTAGCACTGCTCAACACATTGGAGTCGCTAAGTATAGATCTTTATCTTCCCGCTTTCCCAAGTATGGCCCAAATCTTTAATACCGATATCGGGCATATCCAGATATCCATTTCGGTGTTCTTTGCCGGGTTTGCTTTCGGGCAGCTGCTGTGGGGGCCTTTGTCCGATAAAAAAGGACGTAAACCTATGCTGTATTGCGGGCTTTTACTTTTTATTATAGGAACAGCAGCCATCTATTTTACCTCAGATATTTATGTTTTATGGGCAATGCGTTTTCTGCAGGCGTTCGGAGGAAGTGCCGGAATCGTTATTGGCAGGGCTATCATTATTGATCTTTACGATAAACAGAAATCGGTAACGATCTTTTCCCAGCAGTCTCAGATCAGTGGTATCGCTCCCATTGTCGCACCGCTATTGGGAAGTGTTTTCCTAAAATTCTGGGGCTGGAACAGTTCTTTCGCTTTTTTATGCATCATGGGGCTGATAACGCTTTTCATGGTTTACAAATATGTACCGGAAACCAATAGCAGAATTAATCTTCCGGATGATGAACTGTTGGATGAAAAAGGATTAAAAGATCAGCTGAAAATGATCATTTCCAACAAAGATTTTATCAACAGTACAATGGTAGGAAGTCTTGCTTTCGCATCCCTTATTATTTATATTTCGAATGCACCATTTCTATTTATGGAAATCCATGGTTTCTCAAGCGGTGTGTTCAGTTTTATATTTGCTTTTAACTCCCTGGCCTTGATAACGGCGGCGTATATTACCCCTAAGCTGATCAAAAGAATAAGCAACTCAACGCTTTTATTTACGGCTACCATTGTACTGCTGGTGGTGTGTTCTCTCCATATTCTGATTGCTGCAGAAAACGTCTCTGTAGCCCTGGAAATTGCAATGCTTTATCTGTCATTACTGGCCATCGGTATTTTGTTTCCTATCACATCAGCCCATGCGCTATCTCCATTTAAAGAAGGAAGAGGAACAGCGGCTGCATTACTTGGATTCATGCAGTTGATGGTTACATTCTTAATGTCAGGGCTGATAGGTCTTTTAGAAGCAGACTCTATCATTCCGATGGTGGTGACCCGTTCTGCAATGGCATTAATTGCGGTGTGGTTCGGATACCGTATTTTTAAAGCTCAAAAAGCAACCGCTTAAGTATCTGTTCTGATACAACAAAATAGGGTCTTGAAAAACTAATCCTCTTATTTGATCCTGTTGTCATACTATCCGGACACTTAATCAAGTAATTTTTGTAAAAAAACACCAAAGGGTTCTCTTTGCATAAAATTTAAAATATGAAAAGAACCCTTTCGACAGTTTTATGCTGTTTAATGCCATTAGGGTATTGGGTAAGTGCACAATCCGGACTCTCTGCGGAACTGAAAACAGAATATATTCCGGGCTCAAACTATATCCGCCCTGAAGACAGCACAAAGACGAATTCTAAAAGTGATTTTAAAAGGATTGATCTTAATCTGAGTATTCCGTTATCTGTAAAAAAAGATACTAATGGGAAAGTAAGATCGTGGTCAATGCTGCTGAGCGGGTCTTATGCAAAGATGACACACAAAAATTACGAAACCCAATTATTTCCGGATCAGATGCTGAATGCGCAAGTCGGAATACAGCACATGAGACCTTTGGGCAAAAAATGGAGTATGATGATGACTGCATCCGTGGGAGTTTATACAGACCTTGAAAGAGTCAATTTTGATGATGTACTGGGACAGGGAGGAGTTTTGTTTATCAGACATTTTAACCCTAATCTTTCTTTGGGTGGAGGCCCGGTACTTACTACTGCTTTTGGAGTTCCTATGATTTTACCCTGGATTTATCTTGACTGGAAAACGAATGGAAAAATTAAATTCAGTCTCAATTTCCCGCAAGGTATGGAAGCCGGTTATCTGTTTTCAGACAAATTTGCTTTAAAAGCTGTTGTAGATCTCAACGGGATGACTGTAGAGAGAAATGTAGGCGGAAAATCAATGTTGCTGGGTTACCAGCAGATTACCGCAGGACTTAGACCGGAATTGAAAATCAATGACAGACTTACGTTACGCCTCACAGGGGGAACAGCAATACTGAGAAGCTTCAGCGAAAATGACCGAAAGATCAAAAGTATTTTCAGAGACAAAAAAGTAGCAGATCCAAGATTTGCAAGTACATTCTACGCTGCAGTATCACTGCGCTGGAATCTGCCATAAAAAAATGCCGGAGGCAGGGAATTTGATAACTCCCGGCTTCCGGCTTCTCTCTTTACAGCTACTTGCTGATCAGTTTCTTATATACCACCTGATTAAGCAATTCTTCTTTTCGGGTACGGGAAATAGGAAGCTCAATTTTATTAATGAAAAGCCGCCCTCCGGAGATCATATCGATATGGGTGATATTGATGAGGTATGACTTGTGAATCCTGAAAAAGTGATCTGAAGGAAGCGATTCTTCAATAGCCTTCATCGTTTGATGGATAATCAGCGATTTATCTTTAAAATGAAGCTTAGTATAATTCTGCATACTTTCAATGTAAAGAATATCTACCCAGGAAACCTTAATAAAGGAATCGGACTGCCTCACGTATAGAAAAGGATCATCCAGTGAAGTATTCTTTTTCAGTTTTTCACTGATGATAAACTGCTGTTGTGCCCTATTTACTGCCTGATAAAAACGGTTAAAAGCAATAGGCTTTAAAAGATAATCTGCTACCTGCAGACGGAATCCTTCCAAAGCATATTCGGAATAAGCTGTGGTAAGAATACACAAAGGCGGATTTTCAAGCTGTTCCAGGAACTCCAGACCGGAAAGATAAGGCATATTGATATCCAGAAAAAGGAGGTCTATTTCACTCTCCTTTACTTTGGTGTCAGCTTCCAGGGCTGTGGCACATGTTCCTTCAACCGATAAAAAGTCAATCTGATCAGCCAGTTCTTTAAGATGGAATCTTGCCAGAGGTTCATCATCTATAATCAGGCATTTCATTTTAGGAATAATATTACTCATGATGGTCAGATAGCGTTAGTCGTAAAGTTATTTTAAAGATATGATTATCCGTTTCAATTTTCAGATCATGGGAATCCGGATATTGTAGTTTTAATCGTTTTTTTACATTTTGAAGACCAATTCCTCCTGTTCCGTCTTTCTTTTTATAGGTTGCCATATCTGAATAGGAATTTTCAACATAGAAATAGAGATGGTTGTCTTTCTCTTTACAGGAGATTTTTATATACCCTTTATGACCGGGCAGCCTGCAGACGTATTTAAATGCATTTTCGATAAAAGGAACGAGAAGCAATGGCGCAATAAAGGCTTTCCTATTACCGATTTCCCAGTTTGCTTTCACATCAAGCTCATTTCCCCATCTCAGTTTTTCTACTTCAACAAGGTTTTGAAGATATTCAACATCTTTATCCAAAGGAACCATGGCTTGGTTACAGTGATACAGCTGATACCGGAGAATATCCGAAAATTTCATCAACAGAAAATCTGCAAGCTGCGTATCCGTTTTCATCAGAATATGAATATGGTTCAGAATATTAAATACCACATGAGGGTTGATCTGATCCTGCAAAAGCTTAAGCTGGTTTTCCAGGTGAGCCTGCTGAAGGAGAATATGATCACGTTCTATTCTTCCGTGTTCTTTATAAAACTTGATACCGCATGCGGCTCCATTGATCAGGAATGAAGCGGGCAAAGACATATAAAATCCCTGCCACAGGAAAGGAAGTTGATCTGAAAAACTCTTCGGAAGCTGATTTTTAGGAGCAACTTCAAGATAAGTGAAAACAATAGCGAAAATCAGGCTTAATATAAAAATAACCATCACTGCCTGGGTCAGAAACCGCTTCATTTTTTTTTCCCGTAAAGCTTTTGGAAGAAGTTTATTGGTTAAAAAATGGGTAAATGTAAAAGAAAAGCTCACAATGATAACAGCTTGAATCATTGCGAGATAGTTTTCTGTGGTGGTCTGAAAATTACACCATAATACAATAGCGAGAACAAGCCAGAAAATAAAAGTAAATATATATTCTTTTAAAATAAAAGATTTTGTCATGGAACTGGAAATAGGTTGATAAAAAAATTAGAAACTGCAGGGAAAACAGTTTCTAACAGGTAAAGATAATTTAAGTTTTTTAGAACAGGAAATAACCTATTCCGAGGGAAAAACTATGGGGTTTGGACTTAAATTCTTTACTAATGCTTGTAAGGCCGGTCTCATATCTCAGATCTACCGTGAAATTTTTATAGTCTAATCCTACACCTCCCGTAACTCCAATATTGGATTTGTCAAACTTTTTAAAACCTTCCTGAAGAGCCTGAGAAGTAGATAAATTATTATTAAAAGCATAGCTGTAAACTCCTCCTGCAAATACCCTTACATTGAAATCATTGGCTTTAATGAATTTGTATCCTACCATTACAGGGATATCAATAGCGTTCCATGAAAGTTTTGAAGAGCTTCCGTCTTGGGACTCGAATGATGTTTTCCTTTTGTTGAAGAGTGCTTCTCCTTGTACATACAGGCTTCCCAGGTCTACTCTTGTCATTACTCCTGCCTGATAACCGAAGCCGTATTTCCCTTCCAAGGAAGAAGATTCCGTTGAGGTTTTTGTAAAATTTGTTCCTCCCTTTATTCCGATGTGAAAAGCTGGGGTTTGCTGTGCTTTCATCTCTACGGTGCAGGAAATGCACAATAATAGAGAGCTCAAGGCTAAAAATTGCTGCTTCATAAATTAAGTGTTGTTAAAAATCTGATGCAAAACAACAATTATGAAGCAGGGGGTGAAATTTTATTTGATGAACGGCAGAGATGCTTTGACAAGGTTCTGTTTTCGGATGAAAAATAAAAGCCGGAAGTAGGTATTACTTCCGGCTTTCTATTACTAATAAGGTTGTTCTTCACAGATAGAAGGAGGATTGCATCCACCTCCGCCTCCGCCAGGATTTCCACCTCCTCCTACAGCGATGCATTGTCCCGGACTTCCGTCTTCATACATTTCACAGGCATTTCCCCAGGCACACTGGCAGTCATCCTGACAATTATAGGAATTTCCTCCCATATGACAGCCTCCGCCTCCGCTTCCCAGAATTGCAGATAAGTCTTTTCTCAAAAGTTTTTTCATTTTTTTCATGATTAAATTTGGTATTAAATGTTATAGTTTAAAATTGTACATCCTTGTAAATATAATAAAAATGTCTTAATTGATTGTAAATGAATTATATCTATAGTGTTTTTTTATACTAAAATAAGCCACTTCAAGAGTGGCTTATTGATAGTGAGATAGATGGTCTGCTCTGTTTTAGAAACTGAAATCCTTTTGATACAGCAGATATTCTTTTTTGAAAAGAGGGATAGTCCCTTCATACCTGAGAGGCGCTATTCCAAAACCATAAAACATATCTGCCTGAATTTTGCCTTTTACAGAAAATACTCCTTTTCTTTCAGGAATAAATGTCAATCCTAAAGATGAAAGGGCAGAAGCTCTTCCTCTTAACCCGGAATTGGCAATAGGAACAGAAATAAACAGCAGTCCTACGGCTCCTTTAGCCTCTAAACCTGCTTCAGCAGATAAGTTTCCTTCCACTCCGGTGATGGCGGGATCTGATTTCTTTTGAAGATTAATATTCAGTGCCGGATTTTTGCTTACCAGGAAGTTGGCATTTCCTTCAAGATCCAAAAGCTGTCCCTGCACCTTTCCTGTTGCCTGCACTCCAAGAAATGGTCCCGCAGAAAGGGTAGGGCTTAAAATAAGACCAGTAGGTCCCAAGACAATAGGAACGATAGGAATATTCAGATAATCTGTCGTGCTGGCTGTATAGCCCAGGCTTCCTACAATAGTTGCAGAGCTCTGAAGCTTGAGGTCATCCATGATGAGGTTGACATAAAAATCAGATAAATGGCCCCACGAAAAAGTGATATGATAATCAATTTTTGGAGTAAATCCGCCTTTTACATTTACGCTGGAAGTTCCTGCTGAGGATAAGGGAAATGAAAAGGTTTTATCAAAATCGAAACGGTTGAAAGCAACTACTTTTTGATTTTGGAGGTTCCTGGCTTCAATAGAAAGTATTTTACGATTGATCTCCTGAGAAACCAAACCTTCTACGGGAACGTAATTCACCATTTTTCCATTGATATTAATGGGCGCTTTATCTGATGGATCATACACTCCGCTGAGGGTTCCACTATAGATAAATTCTTCAAGTTTTGCGCTGGAAGTTTGTACGGTGAAGCCGTTATTTGATTTGGAAACAGAGCTCACTTTTGAAAGGATGGTGCTCACCTGATCACCTTCTACTTTTGTACCTACAATAATAGTTCCGGCTGAAATACTGTCTGTTTGTGGAGTTGTACGGCTAAATGTAATTCCTCCTTCATTATGAACAGAAATTGCGTTCACCGATTCATCATTCAGAATGATAACATTTTTCTGTAAAGTCAGTTTTCCTAATGTCTTCATAGGAACAGACTCTGCGGGATTTTCAACAGGAGCATCCAGGGGATCATCCTGAGAACAAGACGTTAAAAGAAGCAAGCAGAAAATAGAAAAAAGAATAGAAAAATAAAATTTTCTGCTGATTTTGAAGGGGCTAGATTTCATTTTCATAAACAGTGATTTTAAGTTTCTATCTAAATTAGATGAATTATTTAACGCTCCCAAAAGAATTACATTAAATTACTGTCAATAACATAATGATTTTCAGGGAGATTTACATTTTGTCCGGGTAATCGTGAATATGAATTTCCAAGATATAGGAAATGAAAAACCCGCTGCAATGAGAGCGGGTTTGTATAGATTATTTTTTTAAAATCAATGCTAAAGGAATAGAAACAGTAGAAGATACCGGTTTTCCTTTATCTTCTGCCGGCTTCCACTTGCCTTTGTCTTTTATACGGTAAAAAGCGGCTTCAATGAATGCATTTACATCTTCATTATTTCCTTTTACGTTGGGGTCAAGAGCATTTCCTTTGGAGTCTACAACAAAAGTGATTGTTGCTTTGTAGGCATCTGAAGAAAAGTTGAGAAAGTCAAGATCCACTGCTTCATTTAAAAGCTTTTGGAAAGCGGCTTTACCTTTATCGTATTCAGCTTCTTTAGTAACCTTTCCTTTTGCAGGTGGATCTGCAGCGATCATTTTCTTATCCTCAACTGAAGCTTTTTCCAAAGCATCCTTGTAGGCTGCAATTTTATCCTCGGTCAGAAGCCATTCTTTCTTGGTTTTTAAATCATTAGGCTTAGGATATTTGTTATACAGAGCCGTTTTCTTTCTTTCATAGCGGGAATCTGCCCTTTGAAATTCAGAAATCTGGGCGCTGCCGAAAATAAAAGTGAAAATGAATGCTGATGCTAAGACCTTTTTCATGATTTATTAAGCTTTTACAATATTAATAATTACTTCAGTTGCTTTTTCCATACTTTCCAATGCTACATACTCGTATGGTCCGTGGAAGTTGATTCCTCCTGCGAAAATATTCGGACATGGAAGCCCCATATAAGAAAGCTGTGCACCGTCTGTTCCTCCTCTGATCGCTTTGATCTTAGGCTCAATACCAGCTTCAGTCATTGCTTTTGCAGCAAGATCTACAATGTGCATTTTACCTTCAAACTGCTGCTTCATATTTCTGTATTGTTCTTTGATCTCCACTTCAGCGGTTCCTTCACCATGCTTCTGGTTGAATTCAGCGATTTTCCCTTCCATGAATTTCTTTCTGGCTTCAAATTTCTCTGCATCATGATCACGGATGATGTATTGAAGTTTTGCTTCAGAGATGTCAGCTGTAATATCCATTAAATGATAGAATCCATCAAAACCTTTTGTCGTTGCAGGAGTTTCGTTGGCAGGAAGTGTTTGAGCAAATTCAGCTGCTAAAAGAGCTGCATTGATCATTTTTCCATATGCATAACCTGGGTGAACGCTCAATCCGTGGATTTTTACTACAGCACCTGCTGCATTGAAGTTTTCATATTCCAGTTCTCCAACTTCTCCACCATCCATGGTATAAGCCCACTCTGCACCAAATTTAGCGACATCAAATTTATGAGCGCCTCTTCCGATTTCTTCATCCGGAGTAAATCCTATAGCGATTCTTCCATGTTTGATCTCTGGATGAGCGATAAGGTACTCAGCAGCAGTTACAATCTCTGCACAACCTGCCTTATCATCAGCACCAAGAAGAGTTGTTCCGTCAGTAGTAATTAAGGTTTGCCCGATGTATTTTTTTAAGCTTTCAAATCTTGAAGGGGATAATGTGAATCCTGTCGCCTGGTTCAAAAGAAGATCATTTCCATCATAGTTTTCCCAAACCTGAGGCTGTACATTTTCTCCACTGAAATCCGGTGAAGTATCATAGTGTGAAATAAATCCGATAGTAGGCCTGTCATCATTTTCAAGGTTAGAAGGAACATATCCCATAATATAACCATGCTCATCAATTGAAACATTTTCCAGACCGATAGTCTTCAGTTCTTCAGTAATATAGTTGGCAATATCCCACTGGCGCGGAGTAGAAGGTGTTGCTTCACTTTCTGCATCGCTGGTTGAATATATTTTTACATAGCTAAGAAAACGGTTCAGTAATTTCTCTTTCCACATTGGGTTGAATTCTATTGTACTCATCAGATTTATCATAAATTTTAACAAAGTTAGCAAATTTGATGCTCAGAATACATTATTTGAGAGTTAATATCAGTTATTGAAATTATAAATCAGATATAAAACTTTGAAAATCAAAATAGTGTTAGATTTGTATGTACAGTATACTAAGTAGTTTAGTTTTATTATATTTGAGAAAATCAAAAAGTAACAATGTTTCTTACCGAATGTCCTAGAGATGCGATGCAGGGATGGGGAGAATTTATCCCTACCGATAAAAAAATCGATTATATCAACTCCTTGATGGATGTTGGCTTTGATGTGCTGGATTGTCTGAGTTTTGTTTCTCCAAAAGCAATTCCACAGATGGCTGACTCTGATGAAGTGGCTGAAAATATTGATAAATCACGTTCCAAAACGAAAGTTTCTGCAATTATCGGAAACTACAGAGGTGCCGAAAAAGCACTGAAACACCAATCCGTAGATATTCTGGGCTTTCCGTTTTCTATTTCTGAAACCTTTCAGCATAGAAATACCAATAAAAGTCAGGAAGAAGCTTTTGAGGAGATTATTAAAATGCTTGAGCTGACAAGAGGCGAGGGAAAACAACTGAATATCTATTTTTCCATGGCTTTCGGGAATCCTTATGGCGAAATGTGGAAATGGGAAGATGTAGACCAGTGGGCACAAAGATTCTCTGATATCGGTGTGAAAGACATTTTATTGTCAGATACAACCGGTGTGGCAACTCCGGAAACCATTGCTCTTTTGTTCGAAAAGATACCTTCAAAATACCCTGAAATCAACTTCGGAGGACATTTTCATAACCGTTATGAAGATTCTTACTCGAAATTAAAAGCGGCTTATGATAAAGGTTGCCGAAGATTTGACAGTGCTATCAAAGGAATTGGCGGCTGTCCTATGGCTAAAGATGATCTGGTAGGAAACATGCCTACCGAGCAGGTGATCAACTTTATGAGTGTTGAAAAAGCAGACCATAAGCTGAACCTCCTGAACTTTGAAAGTTCTTATAACAAGGCGAAGGATATTTTTCATTTTTAAATAGTTATAAAGAATAAAAAAATCAATAGGAGCGGGCTTTAGCCCGCTTTACTATATTAAGATACACATGGCTTTAGCCAAAAGATAATTAAATTAATCCCCAAAATCAACAAAATGTCTCCAATCATCTCACCCTCCGAATTAAAGAACCTTTCCACAGAAAATCTTATCATTCTTGATGCAAGAACAGGAAAAGAGGTAAGGCAAAACTATCTTGAAAAGCATATTAAAGGAGCAAGATTTATTGATCTGGATAAAGATCTGGCTGAGATAGGAGAAGATGCTGCTTTTGGTGGAAGACATCCGCTTCCTTCCGTAGAAAAGTTTGCTGAAACATTGTCAAACCTTGGGATCGCTGAAAACTCTCACGTCGTTGTGTATGACGATAAAAATGCTTCGAATGCTGCGGCAAGAGCATGGTGGATGTTAAGATCTTTCGGCCTTGCAAATGTTCAGGTTCTTGATGGCGGAATGCAGGCAGCCGAAAAAAATAACTTTGAATTTTCTTCAGGAGAAGAAGTCTTTAATAAGGCTGTTTTGATTGAAAAAAATCAGTGGAATCTTCCGATTTCGAGCCTGGAAATTGTTGAAAATGAATTGAAAAACGACTCTTCTACGGTCATTGATGTAAGAGATGCCTATCGATACAGAGGTGAGTCTGAACCAATAGATCTTGTTGCGGGACATATTCCGGGAGCGATCAATATTCCTTTTTCTGAAAACCTTGATGAAAACGGTAATTTTCTGAGTCCGGTAGTTTTAAAAGAAAAATACAGTCAGTTATTAGAAAATAACCCTGAGCATCTGATTATTCACTGTGGGTCAGGCGTTACAGCGTGTCACACTATTTTGGCTCTGGATTATGCAGGTTTTCCAATGCCGGATTTGTACGTAGGATCCTGGAGTGAGTGGAGCAGGAGAGAAGGGAAAGAAATAGCAAAAGATATTTAAAAAACAAAACCCCCGAAAGAATTCTTTCGGGGGTTTATATTGTTAAGAGTAATTAAAGCATTCCCAGCTCAAACTTCGCTTCTTCACTCATCATATCCTTATTCCAGCTCGGTTCGAAAGTAAGCTCTAAATCTACACTTTTTACAAGCTCTACTTCTGCCACTTTATCTTTTACTTCCTGTGGTAGCGTTTCTGCAACAGGACAGTTGGGAGTCGTAAGTGTCATTATAATTTTTACGTCAGCATCATCGGAGATCTGGACATCATAAATCAGTCCTAATTCGTAAATATCTACCGGAATTTCGGGGTCATATACGGTTTTTAGTACACCAATGATTTCCTCACCAATGTCAGCAATTTGATCGTCTGTAAATTTCATTTTTTAATCTAGATTGATATTCCTTTTCAACAAATCCTCCTGACGCATGCGTCGGAAAATATTTGCCAAAGTTAAGACATCTTTTTCACAATAGTCAACAATTCTCTGCAAGTCTTTTTCTATGTAGTAAATTGATGAAACCATTGAGCCGTCAATATCATCTTTCGGAGTTGGAATGCCAAAGACATGAGCCAGTAATTCCAGTGATACAAAACTCTTATAATCCCCGAACTTCCACAGTTCCATAGTGTCTATATGAGGAATCTCCCAGGGCTTTTTTCCAAACATCTGAAACGGAGCCGGGGGCTGCATTCCGTTGATAAGGTATCGTCTGGCAATCCAGGGGAAATCAAATTCCTTCCCGTTGTGAGCACACAGAATGACATTATAGAGTCTGGGACTGTTGAAAATTTCTCCAAATTCCTGAAGCATCTTCTTTTCATCATGTCCGGAAAAGCTTTTTATTTTTAAAGTATCATTCTTTTCAATCATCCCGATGGTGATGCAGATGATTTTTCCAAACTCGGCCATAATACCGGCACGTTCATAAAATTCTTCTGCCGAGACCTCTTCTTTTCTCTGGAATCTGGTCTTCTTGTCCCACAGATATTGCTCTGTTTCGGATAACTCGTCCCAGGATCCTGACTGTGGAACCGTCTCAATATCAAGGAATAAAACTCTTTCTAAGGGTATGGTCTGTATCATATGTGTTTTTGTTGGTATCTATCCTACCTGCATTCCGTTTTTTGTAGGCAATGAAGGAGCTAAAAGAGTTACATCTTTTTTATCATCACCATACAATCCTAAAACAAGACATTCGCTGAAGAAGTTGGCAATCTGCTTTTTAGGGAAATTAACCACGGCTAAAATCTGTTTTCCTATCAGTTCCTCTTTTTCATAAAGAGAAGTAATTTGTGCCGATGATTTTCTGATTCCCAGATCTCCAAAGTCTATTTCCAACTGGTAAGATGGGTTTCTTGCTTTTTCAAAATCATTCACTGAAATTATCGTTCCGCATCTGATGTCTATTTTTTCAAAATCGGCCCAGGAAATGTCTGGTTTTACTGTCATGGTAATTCGTTGATTAAATGTTCTACTTCTATTTTCTGCTCTGCATATTTTTGTTGTAATACTGACCCTTCACCCATTCTTTTGTAATATTCCAACGCTTTTCCGCCGAAGAATTTTTTATGAAAATCTGAAACCTCCGGAATCTGTGGAAATACTTTGTGAAAAAGCATCTCATAATACGCCTGAAATTCTCTTTCATTTTTGTCTTCAATGACCTGTCCGGGAGCTTTTTGTCTTACATGAAGCATTTCGTGTGCCATCATATTAAGGACAAGGTTCAGGTCAAAATCAAATAAATTTCTTGGGATCATTACCGTTTGCGGCCCACCCAGCTCACCTTCTGCCGTAAGAAGCATCGAGGTGGGAGACAGCTCTTCCCTGAATCCAAATCCTGCAAAGTTCTCATGTTCAAGATCAAAAGAATGGATCATATATTTTGCAGCATCCAAAATCTGGTTATGCTCTTTGTAAGCCTCAAGGTGTAAGTTGATCTGCTCGAAATTCATCTGAAATATGTTTAATAACAAATGTATTAAAATATTGAGAATACTAAGACAGTTTGCCCCAAAGGATTAGGATGTCGGAGTGAAAATATTTTTATACGTCACCTTTTGTCGCTTCTGCGATGGATATTTGCTTCAAGAAAAACACAGAAAATGAAACTAGTCTTAAAAACGAAGGGTGGAAATATTCTTGCCGCAAACCACCTAAAAAAATAAGGCTAAAACCTGAAGATATTCTACTAAAAAGAACTTCAGATCTCAATCTATTTTAACCTACACAAAATTACACAAAATGAATAATATGGAAAATGATGCTACAGGCGCTCCTGTAGAAAATACACCTTCACAAACGCTTTTCAGATTTGTAAGTCTAAGAAACCCGGAATTATCTGATGATACGAAACAAGATAAGAGATTCATTGTTATTCCTCAGGATTTAAAAAATAATAATGCTTTTTATGTTCCGGTTGTTAATGGAACCGGTTCGAAACAAAAGCTTCTGCAAACCTGCGCTGCTAGTTATGTAAATAATCCGGAACGAATTTCAACAGACTCAAACAGCCAAAATAGTTTAGAGGGTTTTAAAAGAACATATAAGGCTTACTATACATTTGGAACCTGGTTAGCAAAAAATAAAAATACATGCACCTATGAGGAGGTTATCGCCAAAAGAGGAGTATTAACTGATCCACAGGCAGCTCCTGTAGGACCTATCCTGATTGGTTTATGGAATAATTTAATTTATCAGGTGGTGACCCAAAAAGATTTTTATATCAAGGAAATAGTTATGCAACAGCTGTTGGCTTATCATATTCTTTCTGTATCCAATAAAGAGGAAATGAAAACAGCCCTTGAAGCAAGAGTTGTTTTGCCTAAAGAGCTTATGATGGAAGATGAGACTATCTCTGCGCCACAAGCTGTTTCAAGAATTGTGGCTGACGGTCCTAAAGAAACATTTCCTACAGAAGAAATGAAAAAGCAGCAACTTGTTTCCGCCGCAAAGATTAAGCTGGAAAAATACAGTGCTTTAAAGAAAAATCTTTCTACTATTGAAAGATTGTATAAAACAGAATATCAAAAAGAATACACGGTAAAAGAAGAAATTCACCAAAATGAAATTACTTCGATTATTGAGGAATATAAAAGAGAGCTCGCTGCTCATAAAGAAAATTATTGCCAGGTAAGGAATTCAGAGGTAAAATATGATCCAGCAGATCCTTGTCAGCAAATTTCGAGTATTCCCGCACCGATATTCCCAAAGTTTAATCTTCAGTTCAGACCCGAAATAGAAGCAGACTCTTTATTAAGAGCAATAAAACCCGAAAATTTAGATGCCTTATTTGATGTTCTGGGATATGATTTTCAGACAGATTCAGATAAAGCTCGTTCTGCAGAGCCAAATTCTTTGAATCTCAACGATTTATTAGAAGGTAGAAGCACTTTTTCGGAGATTGATTCTTTATTGAAAGAAGCCGTTGAAAAATCTAATAATATTATTGTTGAAAATACCAATACGGAAAGTGAAACATATACCAGTATAGGAGGGGTTTTGATTCCTATGGCAAGAACAGTGGCGGTTCCTTTTACCTATCAGATCTGTCCAAAGTATGTTCATCAAGGATTTACCTTTGATATAGCACTTACGGTTCCAGATTCATCATGGGAGGTCAATAATATCTCTTATGACCTGACTCCTGCTGACGGTTCTGCAAACATCAATGGTGATTATTATGTAAAATCCAGATCAGGAAATATTATTTTTCTAAATGATCTTTGTATGCCGGGGTTGGATTTTAATACCATTCAGGATGCTTCTTTAAGTGCTAAAATTATGTTCACGAATGGAAAGCTTGCCAATATTTATGTCAGTAAATTACAAGCCAGAAGTTGTTTTTCTGATAACTTTTTACTTGAAGTGGATGAAGAAGAACCCGTAGATACTGAAGATGGAAATAACTTTATTCCATCAGGATTCGGATTTAAACAAATTGGTATTGCAGATTATTTGAAAGTAGAGCAGACTACACATGCCTATGTTGAAGGTGAAGTCGCTAACATTGAGAATATCATGGCAAGAGAATATCGTGAGAAATCTACAAGAAGATTAAGAAGAAGTGAAAATACTACGACTACATCTTCTGATACTGAAAGAGAGCAGCTTACTGATACTACGACAGCTACCCGTTTTGAAATGCAGAATGAGATCGCGAAAATGATGCAGGAAGCATCAGACAGCAATACTCAGTTTGGGGTAAATGCCAGCTATGCCGGAGGTAATTATAATATCAATACAAGTATGGGACTAGGCAATGCCAGTCATAGTTCCAGAGATGAAAGTACCAGACAAGCTGTGACTCAAGCTCAGGATATTACATCGAGGGCTATGGATAGAATTGTCACAAAAGTGCATGAAGAAAGAATCGAGAAAATTATTGAAGAGTTTGAAGAAAACAATTCTCATGGTTTTGATAATAAAAAAGGAGATAAACATGTAGTAGGAGTTTACAGATGGGTGGATAAGCTAATGAAAAATCAGATCTACGATTATGGGAAACGTATGATGTTTGAATTCATGATTCCTGAGCCAGCAAAACTGCATTTGCTGGGAATGGCAAAAAGCAAGTTTGTAAAACCTGAAGATCCGAGGATTTCTGAGACAATGCCAATGAAAGATTTCAGTGCGCTTTCAAATGAGGCAACTTTGAAATACTGGATCAGCAAATACAATGTGGAAATCGAAAAATTTTTGCAAAATAGCATTAAAGTAACCAAAGGTTTTGCATATGGTAGAGATAAAACCCCGGATATGAGCGAGACGGCGGGAGCGTCGAGCGCAATCGGATTACAGGATGTCGTGAAAATTCCGGAGGGATATATCAGTACAGAATATTCAATCAGTGGTGGTGGAAAAGAGTATGTCAGTTCATTATTGAATATTAATATAGCTGATCAGCGCATTGTTAATGGCATTACAACACCAGGTTTTAGCAAAACGGGAAGTTTTGTGGGATACACAGGAGATGTATCAGTAAGTATCTCTACAGACCGATTTTATTCTTTTGAAACATCACTTTCTATTACCTGTATTCTGACAGAAGATGCTAAAAAGCAATGGCAGCTGAAAACTTTTAAAGCGATTATTGATGCCTATGAAGTTGCTTTAGTAGAATATAATAATGCTGTTTCCGAAGAAGAAAATAAAGCAGTTGCGATTAAAGATTCAAATCCAAACTTCTACAGACAGATTGAAAACACAATCCTTCGAAAAAACTGTATTTCTTATATGGCAGACAGAGCCACAAATTCTATCCATGGTTTTGGCCTGTCCGGTTTGACACAAGGAAGTTCATTCACAGATTATGAAACCCGGTTGTCTAAAGATCTTGATAAGTATACCGCTTTTGTAAAATTCATGGAGCAGGCGTTTGAATGGGAAAATCTATCCTATTATCTGTATCCTTACTATTGGGGCAGCAAGCAAAACTGGTCAGATTTATATAAAGCGGAGAATACGGATCCTGTTTTTAAAGCATTTTTACAAAGTGGTATGGCCAGAGTGGTTGCCACAGTACGCCCTGGTTTTGAGGCTGCTGTACAATTCTATTTGGGCACTGGAAAAATATGGAATGGTGGAGAAGTTCCTGTCATCGGAGATGACCTTTATTTATCTATCGTAGATGAAATGAAGCAGCCAAAAGGAAAAAAACATGGAAAAGCATGGATCACACGACTTCCAACAACGTTAAATATTCTTCAGGCTGAAAGTATTGGACTGAAAGTCGCTCATGCATTGCCATTTACCATTGAAAATCCAGCTGACTTTGAAGTGCCTTCCGATGTAATTACTGAGGATAGATTCAACTTTGAATCCAATGATAATCTTCTTGGAGTAGAATCGCTTGAAGGACAGAAAGTTATTTCAGGAGACTGGAAATAAAATAGTTATTAACCTAAAAAATTTAAAAAAATGCCAATTATAGGAAAAATTATACGTGTAAATGAATTACCTCCCATTGGAGAAAGGGAAACTAATGCTATTTATCAGGTAGCAGCTCCTGGTTCCCTATCTTACACAGATTATGCCGTGGATGAAAACGGTGATTTAAAAACCCATGCCGTTGTAGATGGAACCATTCCTCTTGAATTAGCTGATAATCATGTTAGTATTTCAAATGCTGATCTTTTAGCAGAAGGAATAGCAAGCCAGTCTCAATTTAATCTTAATACAAGGGAAAAATTAGCTAAGAAATTAGAAATTCCTCTCACAGACGGAAACGCTCAGGACTACCCTAAAATTATAGGTTTGAATGATAGTGGAAATGTTGCCAAGCTTCCTGCAGGTGATTTGGGAAAAAATATGATGAATGCCAACCTGTCAAACAGTTCAGCAAGAAGTCATACTCTTAATGCTTCATTTTCTATCAATACTTTAGGAAACCCATACGTATTATCCGGTTTGCCAAATAAGAATTCTGATATCGCCAATTTTCAAAAAGTTGTAGTCCAAAATACTAGTGGCTTACATGCGGTGATAGACAGTAAAAATCTACTATTAGAAATACCGAACCAATTGACTGAAGCTGAAAGATCAGCATGGAAAACGAAAATGAACGGAGGCTGGAGTACGGATACCATGAGTGTGGCGGTTATATCACCACCAATTGTGGATAAAACAGACCGTCCATTTTGGATCAACCTGAAGGGAGCAAACCTAAACCTTCCTTCCACTAGCTTTAAAGTGGAGTTATGTACCCAGGATAGTGTTTCTGCTGATACAGCTACTATTGTCGCTGCAATCCCGGGCTCACAAGTTCAGCTATATACGAACGGCATTGACCTGACCTTCTATTATAACTTTAAGAATATTCCAATAGGAGAATATAAAATAAGGTTGTGGAATGGTGTAGCCTGGTATTTGACAAGCTTTACCATCCGTGTGGTTAGTCAGATACAGCGTATCCCTCTGAATAACATTGTTTGGGAACAGAAAATATATAATAATGCGGTATCACCTGTAATTACACAAGCGGGAGCTGCTGTAAGCTACAGTTCTGACGGTAATGTAAAAGCACTTGCCGATGATTCTACTTTTATCGCGGCCAGAAAAACAAATCAATTGATTGGGGCAGATGAAGATTTTTATATGAGTGTTGAAATTACAGGTAAGACTGCAACAATTAGTGGTCCTAATGGTTTTGGAACGATGACCCACTTTGTAGGATTAGTAAATGCTGCCAATGGGCTAGATCTCTTAAATCAAACGGTTGCCAATATTAGACTGGTACAGTCTTACTGGTATCCTATGGGTAAGATATTCCCTGACAATTCAGCTGAAGCAGTAACTACTGCGGAACCGACTTATGCTCTTAATGCAACATTTATAAGACGTGGAGGAAGCTGGACAATTATTGTAAACTTCAATAATAAAACGGTTACCTATACCAAAACAGGGTATACAGGCCCGGTTGCCTTTGGAATGTACAATATGAATACAGCGGGAAATACTGGCGTAAGCGCCAATATTGTTGAACTGTATAAACTATAATATTTACCAAGCTTTGAGATAAATTCAATATAAAAGGCAGAGCCTGAAAATTCTGCCTTTTCATCAAGCAGTGTCTATGAACTGATAGGCACTGTTATTTAACCCAACAAAATTTTAAAACAATGAAAGAAAAATTATTAATACCTGAACAGGTACAGCAACTTTTAAACGAAATTAATACAACAAATTTAAACCTGGGGGAAATCCAGATCTCTGAACATCCTTTACTTCCATCTTTTAACCGATTTATTCGAATCAATAAAATGGTGGTAGACACAGAGCTTCCAAGAACTTATCTTTTTTATCAGCAGGTTTTAAGAGATAAAGAAACCCATGAGATTGAACCTTCAAACCTTCCCACTCCGGAATGGATGATTGGAGAAGAAGAATGGTCAAGCCTGAGAGATAAAAACTTTAACAGAATATTTGTTCCTGTAGTAGATGAAGAAACACAGAACCCTGTTCTGGATGAGTTAGGAAATCCTAAAACCTCTATTATCAAAGTGAATACCCATCATTACATGCTTTGGCTTGTTAAGAATAATAAAATAGGTTTTCTGGATCTTCTGAAAAGTTATTTACAGGAATTTGTTGAGATGAAAAGCAACGAACTCAACAAACTGTCTTAATTACAGATTATTTTGATGAATTCATTAACTGTTCTACTGGCAGGGCCTTAAAGCCCTGCCTTTATTCACCTTAAAAATCACAAAATGAGTTTAGAAATTTTAAATAACCCTCTATTGAGGAACATCACGGATTTCTCTCTTGGGAATGAGAATCCTGGTTCTTCCGGGACAATTTTTCCGAATCAGGAATCTCCTCCGGAATTAAAGCAAAAAACTTCAAGGCAAATTGCCAATACTTACTATGGAGGGAAACCAGTTGTAGACGGTAATGGATTTCAGATATATTCGGATGATCCTGTATTTGGAGGAAATATCGAAGAAGTTGTTGTGTACAAAAGCAGATTCAGCCAGACCATAGCAGGAATTGATGTTGTTCTTTTTGCCAGTAAAAACGGAGCATTTCTTCTTCAGCGCTATATGGAAGCCTTACCCAATAGCAATGAGCTGATCCTTTTCTTAGAAATTGATGACCGCTATAATCACAATACAGTCATGCGTGCAGTAGCAGGAGCTGGGCTTGCGAATAAAAAGGATATGCCTTTTGCAGACATTCTCAGTTTTACAAGAAAACATGAAGCAACAGTTACTCCTAAATCGCTCAAATCCCTTATTGAAAAAGGTATTTACAGAAATAAAGTAGATTTTATAAGCTGGTTTCTGGGTCTGAAAGATAAAAGTATCGGAGAAATATTCAGTTTTTTTAAGCAGGAAGCCTTAGAAGGAGCTTCAACGTTTTTTACAAAAGGAATTGCCGAAAATATTGTCAAACTAAGAATTTCAGAAAACGGATGGAATCCCAATCCGAAAGAAGGAGAGTATGATCCCACCTTTATTCCGGAAGTCTTTTACAAAGAAATAAAAGATTTCTATGAGCACAAAGCTTCTCAGAACCCTTATGAAAATCTTGCAGGCCAGAAAAAACTCAATGCCAAAATTGTAAAATCATTTTTTGAAAGCATCAATGAAGCAAAGGATGATTTTAATAGTCTGCTGAGCAACGCTGAAACTTTCTTTCCTGCTTTTATCTATAAAAGAATCAATAAATCCCTAACTTTCTTTTTTAACCAGATCGACAAGCTGGAGAAATTTATTGCAGACCCACTTACCGGAATGCAGCATATTGTTTACCGAAATTATCAGATTGCCAATGCTTTTCTGTGTGGTATTTATAACAGTCTGGTTGATATTATTGCCGGAATTTTCTCTATCATCGGCTTTATCTTCAAAGCAGTCGCTGCAATGGATAAAGTGAATGACAGAAAAGTGGAATATGGGGAAATGTTCCTTGAACTGATGGAAGACCTGCTGGAAGGCATTCTGACTTTTGATTATTTGGAGTTTTTTAAGCAATGTATTACTTTTCAGCTCGAAACCATTGTCCGTCTGGTAAAATGGGTAGAAGAAAAACTCCCTCAGATCACACTGGAAAAAGGGGCTTATTACTATGGGTATATCATTGGGATTATCATCGATATTATTGTGGAAACACTTCTTACAGGAGGAACGGCGGCAGTAGCCAGGCTTGCCAAATCCGTAGAAAGCTTTATCCTGAATCCACTGGAAAAGATCACCAAGGCAATTACAAAAGCGGAGAACGCTCTCAACAGAATTATAGAATTTATTGGAATGATTCTTCGTGAATTTAAGAAAGGATCAAAAGAAATTTTTTCTAAATTAGGAAAGATTTTAGATGAGGTCTTTGGTTTTGGCGAAGAGGTTGCTGATCATGGTTTGTCTCCTGCAGAGAAAACAGTGAAGGATAAGCAGAAGAGGATACAGGAGAAGCTTGATAGCCAAAACAAAAGCTTAGATGAAAAATGGAATCAGCAAGCGCATAAACAAAATAAAAAGAGGCTTAATGATTTTAAAGAAAAATGGGAAGGAACTTCAATTAAAAATATTCCAAAATCTGAAATAACAAATATTTTAAGAGGATATACGGAACAAGCTAATAGAATAGCTAAAAGTATTGATGAAAATGAAATTTTGGTTATAGTATTAGATGATAACGAGTTCAATTTGATTTGTCAAATGGAATATGGAGATAGCTTAGACAAGGCTAATAGAACTATTGCTTTTGCTGATGGATTAGATATGTATTTTAGAGAGTCTAGATCAATAGATGAATTTTTAGGAGATATAATTCATGAAGGAACACATGCAATTGAAAACTATGAAAAACGAAGAATGATTATCCAAGGTTTGTCAAGAGAAGAAGCAGAAAAACGTTTTGGAAATGTTGCGGCAAAAGAAAAAAGAGCATATTTTCATGAAAGAGCTTTTCAAAAAGCGCTTGGAATAAAGATAAGCTTTATAAGAATAGATGATATGCTTAGACATATTTTTACACTTTATGAAAAATATTAATTATGAATATAGCTATAGAAAAATTATTAAATGAGCTGACTTCTTATGGTGAGCATCCTCTAAGGATTATCATTTTAAAACAAGCAGAGAATAGTCTAGGAATAAATAAGATGATTTCTCTTATAACAAAATTAATGCAGTGGCATAAGAAAGTAATACTATGGTCAAAGAAATCAATAGATAGTCCAAATGAAGATATCTACAATAAAGATTACTATCAACCAATCTCTGCAATGATTGAAAATTATAAAGGCTTATTTGAAAACTGTCCTGAGCTTTCCGAACTTTATGAGCTTAAAAATGATAAAATATATTTTAACTCTTCTCTAACTGATGAAGAAAAGCAGGAAATTTTAGACTATGTAGATGAAAACTATAAGATTGTCCGACATAGTTATGGTAGGAAATCATAATATTTACTGCTTTACATAAACCGCGCCCGCCTTTTAAAGGTGGGCGCGGTTGTTAAACTAAAAAATAAATTAAGGATGTTCATTTCTCGCTTTGATGACCAGATTTACCAAATCTGAGCCTCCGCTTGCAAAATTATCGCTTGGGTTATGAGCACTTTGAGTGGCTACAGCGTATGGGGAACCGTCCCAATATCCCCAGAAAGGACCGCCGCTTTGTCCAGGCCATATATCTGCTTTGTGGCTCATGCTTTCGTTGTCATCTGCACTCCAGAAGTCTCCGTCCAACGCGATACCTGTTTGGTAAGTGGGTCTTTGGGTTCCTGTAAGGTCTCCCGGATATCCTGCGTGAGTCCAGTAAGCACCTCCATCCCAAGAATCGGAATATGATTTTGAACCTAGCCAGCCTGTGCTGTTTCCGATGGGTCTATCTAAGACAATTACTACATAATCATATTGTATCTCTGTAGAGTCGATACTAGGACCTGCTACTTTATACTTGTAATACGTTAATGTACCCCAGGCAGTTCCATAAGGAGCGCTTCCGTTGTAATACATAGGTGTGAATTTCAGCCATCCCGTTGTATTATTAGGCTGCCAGTCTACAATATGAGAGCAGGTAAGAAGGTGTCTGGGTCCGATCATTACGCCGCTTCCTGATCCTAAAGAACTTTCTACTCTGCCCACACATCTCCATGGATAGGCTGTAGAATTATATACTTTTCTTTGATCTGCACCGAAAATAGTTCTTGCATTTTCAGAAGTCAGGAAAGAATCTCTGTCAATAAATTTAGGTTTACGGTCTCTTTTGGGTTCCAGTTTGGGACTGTATTCAAAATCAGCATGGGTAGGGTAGAAATGGTCAGTTTCCAAAGATCTGTTTTCTGCTGTTTTTTCATCCATAGGCATTCCTATTGTTTTCATCCCTTTAGGAAAAGTTCTTCCGTTAATGGTTTCCATAGCAGGAAGCTGGCTGAATAATTTTTCAATTGCTGCCGGTTTTTCAGTTAGTTTTGCTTTAACAGCTCTAAGTCTTAAAACTTCTTCTGCTGTCATTGGGTTGTTGTTTTCGATTTTAGACATGATTATTATTTTTAATTTGGTATATTCCTACTCTTTTGATGGCTTTTCGGATTCCGCCGGTAGTGGTTTTATGATTAAGTGAATATTTTTTGTGAAAATTCTGCCGTGATGCTTTCCGTTTGGTTGATCTGATCGGCTCCCATTGCTGCTAATGCGATAGCAACCTGCTTATCCAGGATTTTTCGGACGATATTTCCATTGGTCGCACGCAATATTTTGCAGAAGTGATACGTGAAATACCCTCGTATCTGACCGCTGATATTTCCTTCCATAGAAACCTGATTGTCTTTCGCTGCAGCCCATAACGTGTGATTCATTCCGGCAACAGGGATCAATGCTTTAGTCAGAACAGTTGATTTTTTTGAACTTTTGGAAGATTCCATTTCACTGGCATACGTCAGATAAAATTCATCCTCAAGCATTGGCGGAATATAACGGGCAGTTTCATTAAGGAGGTCTGCTTCCAGTCCCAGATCCATTTTTCGGGTTCCCGTTCCGGAATAACAGCAGTCGAAGATGACTTCCATATTCACTCCAGGTTTTAGCTTGCTGAGAACGGTTTTAAAATCATCATCACGAATGACCCCATTATTGGCATAGTCGTGCGGACAAATAGCTTCATCCAGACCATCCAGTTCCAGATCTGACCCGATATTAGCCACTCGGGTTCCGTGTCCTGAATAATAAAAAACAAGAGAATCTCCTTTTACACTGGTACTGATGATCGATTTCAGATAGTTTAATATATTCGCTCTTGTGGCATTTTGATTGGTCAGAATTTTAATCTTTGCTGGACTAAAACCACAGATCACCAATGTGTTGGCCATATCCCTCGCGTCATTTACGCAGCCATTAAGATCTGGTCCTCCATATCCGATAGGTGCATAATCATTGATTCCTACGATGAGTGCTTTTTTCATTGTATTAGTTTTAAAATAATCCCTACTCTGTTTCGGCTTTTCGGGTTCTGCCTCCTTTGTTTTTCTATGACAAAATTCCGTCATTCTACAGAACAAAAACAGAGGATAAAACCGTATTTTGAGAAAGGTAAAAGCCCCTTTTTTGATTCTGTATGAGTGTGTTACGTCATAAAAAATCCGGCAGCTTGAAAAGCTGCCGGATGGGTAAGTAAGATGTAAGGATGTTTGTTTTATGAGATAGAATAAGATCAGAAAATTGAAATATTCTATCAACACAGATCGTGTTTCAAAGCAAATAGCACCAGACCGGCTCTGTTTTTTATATCCAGTTTTACAAAAACGGAATCTCTGTAGCCATCAATTGTTTTGGGGCTGAGGCACATCTTGTCTGCTATTTCTTTATAAGTAAGTTCACTGCAGGCCCATCTTATAAACTCTTTCTCCCTGTCTTTCAGTTCCGAAAGTAAAGAGGCGGTTTTTATTTCTTCTGTTTTTACTTTCAGAAGTTTCTGGGCCACAAAATCAGTATAAAAACTCCCTTTTTCAAATACAGTGTCGATTGCCTGAAAGAGGATAGAAGGCTGCATGTCTTTGAGTAAGTATCCTTTAGCTCCTGCCTTTAGCATTTTAATCAATGTTTTTTCATCATCATCCATTGTCAAAGCAATCACTTTGATGTCAGGATAGTGCTCACTAAGCCATTCTGTGGTTTCTATGCCGTTTTTATAAGGCATGTTGACATCCATCAACACGACATCCGGCAATTCGGACGCTTTTTCTATGCCAGCAATAAAATCTTCTCCGTTAGGATGATTCATGATCACCCTATATTGAGGATTTTCTGAGATCATATTTTCCAATGCTTTGGAAATTAAAGTATGATCATCCACGATGGCTATGGGAATGGTTTTCATAATAAATTTTTGTGATAGGTTATCAAAGTTTGTGTTCCTTTGTTCAGTTCTGATTGTATAGACAGTTCAGCATGAATAAGCTTGGCCCTCAATTTCATGTTTTTCAATCCTGAACCGTCCTGAATGTTGCTTGTATCAAAGCCTTTTCCATTGTCTGAGATACTAATGTGTAATTTTTCACAGTCATCTTCCATTTGTATAGAAACATTTTTGGCTTTTGAATGTTTCAAAACGTTATTGATACTTTCCTGGATGATTCTGAAGAGGATCAGCCCATGTTTCGGCGAAATATCAATATCCTGTTTCTGAGTGACGAATTCTATTTTTAATAATTTCAGTTTTTTGATCCTTTGAACCTCTCTTTCTATGGATTCTGCCAGTCCGAAATGAATGATTTGTTCGGTAATCAATGTTTTAGACAAGTTTCTTATATCCTGTATACATTCGCCTAAAAGGTCATTCAGTTCCATCAGATCTTCTTTTTCCGTGTTTTTTAACTTGGTAATCAGTTGATTTTGTCGTAACCTCACCACAGAAAGTTTTTGCCCAAGATCATCATGCAATTCCTGCCCGATATAATTGAGGGTCTGTTCCTTCATTTCTACCTGAGAAGTGGCCAGTTCTTTTTCAAACCGCAGATCTTTTTCCTTTTGCTCTATCAGCAGTGTTGTTTTTTTCTTGATAAAAACAGCATAAATGAAGATCATTGTAAGAACAACGATGAATAAAGTAATGGTAAAGATGATGACCAAGTTATTCTCTTCCATATCTAAGAAGCATTTATCTGTTTCTGTCTTGTTTGTTCCAAATTAAACCCAATATAAGTATGCTGTTGCTGATCAAATTCAACATAAATAAAATGAAGAAATAAATACTCTCCGAAACCGTAGTCCTGAAAAAGAAAATGGGAATACTTCCGATAAAAAAGATCAGTAAAGCCACTGAAATCCAGAAGGGTAAGTAATTTTTGATTTCTAGTATTTTATCTGAATTAAAGGTTTGATACAGGAACAAAATAATTGAAAATAGCAGCAGCAGAATATCTACATACAGCATATTAAAAGAAAAATGATGAAGCAGATCATCTTCCGTGTAAAACATTACCGCAATATTGAGGACAAAAAGCACCAGAATAAGCATCTGTATCTTTTTGAGTAACGGAACATACAACAAATGATAATAATACAGTAAGTATAAAAAAAATACGACCATCAAAAAACCAATGACATAGAATATATCCGTAGGCAGACTCTTCAGCGCAAAGTAGAAATAACAGAAAATATCAATCAGGGAAAACAACAGATATCCGATGATAAAAAACAAATTTTCCTTTCCCGTTTTTCTATATTTTATAATCATTAAAATTATGACTACAATAGAGATGACCATAGATATCTGTTTTCCTATTTCAATATTCCAGTTCATAGTTTTATTTTTTTATGGCATTGTTCCAGACAACGTTTTTGGCGGCGGAGCCAGATTGGTCATATTCATAGATTCTATAGAAGGTACATCTGTATTTTCCTCGGATGTCGCGGATGTTGCGGATCTCGACATGGCATTGTCTCTTTTTTTCTTTTGGGCAGTAGGGGCCAAAAATATGGTTTGATAGCCTGCATATTCAGGTTTTGCCATTCTGTTTTTAGGATGATTCAAAGGATATTTTCCCATGTAAATCCTGATTCCCGGATTTTTTAAATTTTGTTTCTTGGCATTTTCTTTTACGTATTTAATATAGCCTTCCATATCTTCCAGCGAAAACCAATACCATCGGGAATCGGGCTCACCATTCCTGTATTTGGTGAGAGCTTCATGATTGGTTCTCGTGTATTCATCAAAAAGAACCCGGCCTTCACGATAGCTGATCAGTTTCTTTTTATAACTGTTACTAACGGGTTCTTTAGGAGGTTCGGAGCAGCGGGTACAGCTTAGTAAACAAAAAGCGATAACAAATGCTGCACAAAGCGGGCTTAAGATTTTAGTAAAAAAGGAAGTTTTCATTTTTATGGTTTTTAATTTTATTGAACAAAATTAGCGAACGGCATAACTATAGAAAAGAGGGAAAACACTGTTTTTTATCCTTTAATAAATTTACGACTTTTTGATATTCAGAGGGATATGAATCGTCAATTTGTTTTCCTTATCAGAAAAATCCCAATTGTACCCCTCAAAATAGAAAAATCTGTGTCTGAGTTTATTCTTAAGGTTTCCCGAAATTGAGGTTGAAATAAAACTCAAAAACAGAAGCATGAAAATCACAATAGTGGGCTATAAAAAAGAAGAAAGACTCTCGCAGGGAGTGGCCAATGATGAAGATACAGAACTGATTAATTTTTTAATACATAAAGGCTTAGATGTTGTTCCCACCATCTGGAATGATAAAAATGTTGATTGGAGCAGTTTAGATGTCGTTGTCATCAAATCTCCCTGGGATTATCACAATCACTTACATGAATTCCTGAACTGGCTGGACAACCTTGAAAAATTAGGGGTAAAAGTGTTAAACCCTGTTGAGATCATTCAATGGAACAGTGATAAACATTATCTGAAAGATCTTGCAGAAAAACAACTTCCTGTTATCCCTGCTGAATATATTGAAAAAGGGTCCGGATTTGACAACCGTTTCTTTGCATATTTCAATACGGATAAGCTGGTTGTAAAACCCTGCGTAAGTGCAGGAGCACAAAATACAATCACGGTAAGCAAAGATAATTTCAATGAACGTTCTATAGAAATTGAAACCCTTTTGAAAGAGCAGGATTATATGGTACAGCAATTTGTAGATGAGATCAAAAACGGAGAATGGTCTTTCCTGTTTTTTAATGGAAAATATAGCCATTGTTCATTAAAAATGCCTAAAAAAGGAGATTTCAGAGTGCAGCATTATCATGGAGGAAGTATCAGTTATCCTGTTCCGGATCCCTTACACATAGAACAAGCTGGTTCCTATTTGAAAAGCCTGCCACAAGCGACCCTGTATGCAAGAGTAGATGGCGTTGTGATCAATAATTCATTTCAATTAATGGAATTGGAGTTGATAGAGCCGTATTTATTTCTGAATGGAGATCACCGTTTATTGGAAAATTACTACGAGGCGTTAATGGCTCTGGTTTCTTAAAATATTTCATCTGTCACCTCAAGTTCGGGGTGATTTTATTTTGAAGACTATTTTATGATTTCAAATTTAACAACAGGAATGATAGGGGTATCATCTGCCGGATCTGTACTGCTGGAAAAAAACAACCCTTCTTTTGTTGCCTTCAGAATAAAGCCGTTTTTGGGAAAAGTTGCATTGGGATTATTACTTTTTACGGTATAGATTATATTTCCGGATGTGATATTTTCATTCATTTCACATCTGATTTCTTTAATGATAAAGTTGGTTACAGTCTTTTCCTGTTTGTTGGGCTTCTGAATATTAGTAATGATCGTGGAATGAAGCGGATCTATAATTATTTCGGATGGAATTGCCATTTCAAAATTGTTCTTGGTTAACACAATTTTATCTGAAGTAAGTTTCATCTTTTGCATGCATTGCTTGCTGATGTCTTTCTGCCCTTTTAAATCTTGTGCTGAGAACGGGATGCATGTGATAAATAAGAATAAAATAATATACCTGAAATGAGGAAAAAGATAGTCCATAACGGTTTTGTTTTTAGTTAAAGTATATTCAAGATAATCTCTCTGTTTAGTTGGCAATAATATGAAATTAAAATAAAAACAGGACCGGAAACCTCTTTCCGGTCCTGTTAAACAAGATTAAGTGTAAAATTTAGCCTTCAAAGGCAAAAAAGGATAATTCAAATGTGTACAGATTTTTATTGATCTTAATCTACGTTTAGGGGAATTGATAGCAGTGGTATTTTATTTTTATAAGCCATAATAGCTGTTTTGCTTCGATGGAAAAGAGCTTCCACAAGGTTGTATTTATAGGGAACCATGGTCAAAAGATCTGGGCTCGTCAATCTGATTTCCTCTTCAATAGCTTTGATCACCTCGATGGATTGAATCATTTTAAAGCTGTATTTAATATCATCCAGATCATGCCCCGAATTCAGATCGACATCATGGATCACCTCAGCAAAATCTTCCAGCCTTTCACTTACGTTGAATACCTCTACCTCAGCATTAAATTCATTAATGAAATAATAAATGTCATTCATCGCAGACCAGGTCATATTTTTATGATTGTCATAAGCAAAGAGAATTTTCCTGATTCCCGTGTATTCTATATGATCAGGAACAATTAATATCGGTTTTTGTATTCTATGGATAGCCCTTGTTACACTATTGCCCAAAAGCCTTTGTTCAAGGGTCTTTTCTGTCATTCCCATAACAATAAAATCACCCCCGTGAAGCTGTATACAGTTTTCCAGTTCTTCAATGAAATTACCGGAAGCCAGATGATGGTCAGTTTCTATAGTGTATAGCGCCTTAAGTTCAGTGGCTTTATCTTCAAGTTTTTTCTGATTTTTAAAAGTCTGGGAATAGAAAAAATCTGCTGAAGCCTGAGCATTCAAAGCATGAATAGAAATAGTCTGTAGATTAAACAGTACGATTCTGTATTTATTTTCTTTAGCCATAGAAGCTGCATAATGAGTAGCATTTTCAGCTTCAGGGGAAAAATCTGTGCAGACAATTATTGTTTTCATTGTACCGGATTTAATACTGCAAAACTAGGAGAGACCGTTGAGGTCTTATGATAAAAATAATGTGATGTTGCATAAAATGATGATGAAATGTCTTTTTCAGGTGATGAAACGTTAGCCTTCATTCTAAGTCTTCTATTTTACGTTTCAGGGATAGTTTTGGCGGTCTCGGCCAAAATAGGGAACACTCATATAAAATCTATTTCTATATTTACATTCATAAAATCCCGGATATGAATAGGATTTCTACCATCAGGAAAAATATAGTGCGGAATAAGAAGATTCTTTCTACCATGAAGAGAAGGCTCGTGATCTGGGCGGTAGCAGTGGTCACTTTCTGTGTTTTTTCTTATCTTATTGACCCATTCGATCCCGTTTGGAAAGGATATCTGGAAGCTCCGCTGCAAATGATCCTGGAAGATGCCACATGGATTATCTTTTTTTCCATCATTATTTCAGAGGTAAGTATATTTATAGACAGGACCCTTAATAAACTGCTTCCCTGGAGAGACAGAACCATAAAACGACTGCTCATTCAGTGTTTACTGCAGATCGTAGGAAGTGTTATGATTGTGATTATTATTAATGCCATTGTAGACTGTACTTCATTGCAATTACCTGAGATGGATTCCCGCAAAGAATATACGCTTTTGGGGCAGTGGATTGCAACCAATATTGTAATATCTTTGATTATCAGCGCATTTAATACCGTGGATTATTTACTGGAAAACTGGAAAAAAACAGCTGTTGAAGCAGCTCAGCATAAGCTGAGGGCATCCAAACATAAGCAAGTAGCTATGGCGGCAGAGCTTCAGGCGCTCAAGCTTCAGATAGATCCCCATTTTATTTTCAATAACTTAAGTGTATTGTCAGAACTCATTCTGGAAGATCAGCAGCTAGGCTATGACTACTCGGAGAATTTTGCAAGAGTATACCGATACTTACTGGTCAACTCCAAAAAAGACATCATTGCAGTGGAAGAGGAGCTGAAATTTTTAGAATCCTATATCTTTCTGATTGAAAAAAGAATAGGTGAAGGAGTGGTGTTTACAATAGATGTTCAGGAAAAATACAAATCGATGTATACCCTTCCATTGTCTTTGCAGCTGCTGGTTGAAAATGCCATTAAGCATAATCAGACATCAAAGGCAAATCCTTTGGAAATAGAGGTTTACACCAATCCTGAAGGAGAGCTGGTGGTATCCAATACATTCCTGCCTTTGATCAATAAGCCCGATTCCTCTGGAGTGGGGCTTACCAATATCATTGCACGGTACGAAATTTTAGGATATCCTAAGCCTGTTATTGAAAAAACTGAAAATAAATTTATTGTAAAACTTCCATTGATATGAAGATTAATAAAATTTTAATAGTTGAGGATGAAAGGCCCAATGCCGATAGGTTGAAAAGACTGTTGCTGAAGTTAAGACCCCATATCGAAATTCTGTCTGTAGAAGATTCAATTACCTCAACGGTACATTGGCTGGAAAATAATGTGGTTCCGGATATTATTATGATGGATGTGCGCCTGGCAGATGGACTTAGCTTTGAAATATTTAATAAACATGAAATTAAAAGTGCTGTTATATTCACCACGGCATACGATGAATATGCAGTACAGGCATTTAAATACAACAGTGTAGATTACCTTCTGAAACCTATTGAAGAAGAAGAGTTGGATGCGGCTTTAAAACGCTATGAAACCTTTATGGATACTGTTCCGGTATTGGGAACAGCTATTGAAGGACTGCTGAATTATATCCAACCCAAAGATTACAGGAAACGTTTTCTGATTACTCACCGGGACGGATATAAAACCGTATTGGCAGAAGACATCTTATACTTTTATACTGAATTGGGAATCAGTAAAGCGATGCTGACTACCGGAGTGGTGGAAAACCTTCCCCAAACGTTGGAAGAACTGGAAAAACAGTTAGACCCGAAATTCTTTTTCCGCGCCAACAGACAGTTTATCATTCACATTGATTCTGTAAAACAAATTTTCAATCATTTTAATGGAAAACTGAAGTTGGAACTCAGAAAACAACCAGATATAGACGTGATTGTAAGCAGAGAAAAAGCCTCCATTTTCAAATCCTGGATGGATTATTAGTCAACAAAATAAGATAGAGTACATGAAGTTGCCTTTTCAGAGGGCAACTTTTATTGTTCTATAAGATCCATTATAAAAAATGATCTCCTCATAAAGTTTGAGGAGATCAGAAATATACATGTAAAAAGCAGATCAGTAAATTTACTTTTTTATGATTTAGCCTTTTAGCAATCTAGCCTTACAAAGGAATAGCATAACCCAAAGAAACAGTAAAACCTCTGTTTTTCACATCAACTCCTTTTTCATCAGAAATATTGCTTAATCCCAAGTTATACCTTCCGTCGATAATCATTTTACCAGGACCAGCCGGAATTGCTATACCGGCACCCATTTGTACACCGAAATCTATAGTCTTGGTTTTCCCATAGACCGCCTTTATTTTATCACTTTTCCCCATCAGGAAGCCAATAGAAGGACCTGCATTTACATACACCGGACCAAAACTGTATTTAGCCAATACCGGAACCTCAATATAATTGAAATTGTAAGTTTCGTTTCCGAAGCTGTTTTTAAACTTGGTTCCCTTGCTGATAAAGTTAACTTCTGGCTGTATGGAAAAATTTTTCACGCCTGTCTGTATATTTACCCCTAAACCTGCCTGGAAGGATATTTTGGATTTTTCTCCATTCACATTTTTAATAGACTGGTTGGCAAAGTTGATCCCCGCTTTAGGAATCAGTTCTATACCGGACTCTTTTTTCGTTTCCTTTGTCTGTTGTGCCTGTACTCCCAAACCGAATACAAGAGCGGTGATTGCTAAAAACTTTTTCATTTGATAAAAATTTAAATTAATAACTTATTTTTTGTTGTATTGATACTGCGAAATTATGCCCGTAAATACCCTGAGCCGAGAGTTTTAAATGTGAACCGTATAAATTTGAATCTCAACCGTATTTTTGAAATATTCAACCGAAAAAGAGTTTTTTTTATCGTTTTTATACGCTGAAATGCATGTTTTCTTTTCATTTTTAGTATGATACGCTTCACCTGCGATTAACGACACTTCACCCAACTTCTGAATGAATATCACTATAAGATGAAGTTATTTTGCTGCTGTAAAATTTAAAAACCAATGTTATGAATTACAGAAAAGGATATCTGGTACTTTCACTTACAGCTGCAGCGATATTGTACTCGTGTGGTTCGGGGAATGGCCAGGAAAATGCCCAGCAGATGCAGCAGGCTTTTCCAACAGATTTTATTCAGGTGAAATCCGGAGATGCAGATGTATCTACGGGATACCCTGGAAGCATAGAGGGGCAGGACAATGTAGATATTAAGGCACAGGTGACAGGTTATCTGGAGGCAGTATATATCAAAGAAGGACAGTATGTAAGTAAAGGACAGACCCTTTTCAGAATAAATCCATCGGTGTACAATGAGCAGGTAAATACCAATGCCGCAGCTTTGAAGTCAGCTTTGGCAGCCCAGGAAACAGCAAGACTTGAAGTTGAAAAACTAAAACCGTTGGTAGAAGGAAAAGTAGTTTCAGATATGCAGCTGAAAACAGCTCAGGCGAGTTACAAAGCGGCATCAGCACAGGTAGCTCAGGCACAGTCTTCTTTAGGATCATCAAAAATCAATGCCAACTTTACGTACATCAAGGCACCCGTTAGCGGATACATAGGAAGAATTCCGAATAGAGTAGGAAACCTCATCAGTCCGTCGGATGCATCTCCGTTGACAACACTTTCAAGCATAAACAGTGTCAATGTTTATTTCTCGATGAATGAGGCAGATTTTATTGCACACAGCAAAGCAGCAACTTCAGGAAATGCAGCAGAAGATGTAGAGCTTATCCTTGCAGATGGTTCCACCTATTCTCTTAAAGGAAAATTGGAAAACGCCAGTGGAAACTTCGATAGAAATACCGGAAGTATTCAGATGAAAGCTGTTTTCCAAAACCCGGATAAATTATTGAGATCCGGAGGAACAGCAAGAGTAATGATTCATAATGCACTGAACGGAGTGATCAAGATTCCAAAAGGATCCGTGAAAGACATTCAGGACAGGTTCTTTGTCTATAAACTGAACGGTAAAGACAAGGTGAAAATGACCCAGATTACCATTTCAGGAAGTACATCTCAGGATTACTTTGTAAAAGAAGGAGTGAATGCGGGAGATAAGATTGCCATCAACAGGATTGATGCTCTTACAGATGGTGCACAGGTTGCTGCCCAAACAGTTCCTTTGAAATAGTTGTATAACCATTCATAGAAAATTCAAAAATGTTAAAAAAGATAATAGACCGTCCGGTACTGGCGACAGTAATATCCCTTATCATTGTTATTTTAGGGATTATAGGATTAAACCAGCTGGCGGTAACCAGATTTCCGGATATTTCTCCACCTACAATCACTGTTTCAGGATCTTATCCGGGAGGGAATAGTGAGACTGTCATCCGTTCCGTGGTAACTCCGCTGGAAGAACAGATCAACGGAGTGGAAGATATGGAATATATGAAGTCTACTGCAAGTAATGACGGTACCTTCTCTATCTCCATTATATTCAAACAGGGGGTGAATGCCGATCAGGCAGCCGTAAATGTGCAGAACAGAGTACAGCAGGCCACTCCGATACTTCCGCAGGAGGTAGTGAGAATGGGGCTTACCACATCCAAACAGCAGAACAGTATGGTATTGATTTTCAATATTTATACTGAAGATAATAAACAATATGATGAAACCTTCCTGCAGAACTATGCAAATATCAACCTTATTCCACAGGTCAAAAGGGTAAAAGGAGTAGGACAGGCCATGGTTTTTGGATTGAAAGATTATTCCATGAGAATATGGCTTAATCCTCAGAAAATGTCTTCCTATGGACTTGAACCGGCCGATGTTTCCAGAGCAATAGCCGACCACAGTTTGGAATCTGCTCCGGGTAAATTGGGGGAAGAGTCAGATGCAGCCCTGGAATATGTTATTAGGTATAAAGGGAAAAAGAACAAGCCGGAACAATATGAGAATATCATTGTTAAAAATACCGGAAGTCAGGTCATCAGACTTAAAGACGTGGCCCGCGTAGAATTCGGGGCTATTTCGAACACAGGAGATAACCTTTCCAATGGGAAAAATGCGGTGACGGTAGCGATCATGCAAACCACAGGATCCAATGCCAATCAGATTGAAATAGGAGTAAACAAAGCCCTTGTTCAACTGTCAAAATCGTTCCCTCCGGGAATTAAATTTACGAATGTAATGAGTACCAAAGAAAGATTGGATGAAGCGACAGGACAGGTGAAATCTACCCTCATCGAAGCTTTTATTCTGGTATTTATCGTAGTATTTATCTTTTTACAGGATTTTAGATCTACCATTATTCCGGCAGTAGCTGTTCCGGTCGCCATTATTGGTACCTTCTTCTTCCTTTTGGTCTTAGGATTTACCATCAATGTACTGACGCTTTTTGCCCTTGTACTGGCGATCGGTATTGTAGTGGATGATGCCATTGTAGTCGTGGAAGCCGTCCACAGTAATATGGAAGGAACAGACCTTTCAGGACGAGAGGCTACCCACAAAGCGATGAGTGAGATCACAGGAGCGGTTATTTCCATTACATTGGTGATGTCGGCGGTATTTATTCCTATCGGATTTATGTCCGGTTCGGCAGGGTTATTCTATAAGCAGTTTGCCTATACATTGGCCATCGCAATTATTATTTCAGCGGTTAATGCACTGACTTTAACTCCGGCTTTATGTGCTGTATTTTTGAAAAACAACCACGCAGGAGAAGGTAAAAAACCGAAAGGATTCGGGCAAAGATTTGCGGTAGCATTCAATGCAGGGTTTAGTAATATGACCAATCGCTATGCGAAAGGAGTTCGTTTTTTAATCGGACGAAAATGGATTGCAGGAGGATTGGTGATCGCTATTATCGGTGTTGCAGGATGGCTGATGTCAAGCACGCCTAAAAGCTTTGTACCGATGGAAGATGATGGATTCTTCATGTATACCTTAAGTATGCCTCCGGGAACGGCATTGACAAAAACTACGGAAGTTTCCAATAAGATCAATGAAATCTTAAAAGGAGTAGATGCCGTGAAGGAAAATACATCAATTACAGGATACAATCTTCTTAGTAACAGTGCAGGACCGGCTTACGCGATGGGATTTGTTAAGCTGAAACCTAAAAAAGAAAGAGGTGAAGTTCAGGATATCCAGGCGGTTGTAGATATGGCCAATGAAAAGTTGGGTGTCATCAAGGAAGGAAGTGTAATGACCTTCAGAATGCCTCCGGTAGAAGGATATGGAATGACGAATGATGCCGAAATTGTACTTCAGGACCGTATGGGTAGAGATCCTCAGGTTCTTAAAGCCAAAGCAGACGAACTGATCGGTCAGCTGATGAAGGTTCCGGAAGTGGGATTCGCCTACACGATGTTCAGAGCAGATTACCCTCAGATGGAGCTTGAAGTGAATGAAGATAAAGCAAAACAGCTGGGAGTAAGTATTTCAAACCTATTGGGAACTGTTCAGACCTATTTCTCAGGAGACCAGTCTCAGAATTTCTCAAGATTCGGAAAGTTCTACAGAGTCAATATTAAAGCGGACGGAGTTTTCAGAATGGATGAGCAGGCATTCAATGATATTTTCGTAAAGAATGACAAAGGAAATATGGTACCAGTGAATACACTGATCACTTTGAAAAAAGTCTACGGTCCGGAATCCGTTCAGCGTTATAATCTTTACAACTCATTAAATATCAACGTGTCTCCAAAACCAGGAGTAAGTAACGGAGAATTAATGGGTAAGCTGGAGCAGACATTAAGCAAACTACCTTCTGACTACAGTTACGAATGGACTGGATTGAGTTTGGAAGAGAAATCTGCAGGAAATCAAACGATTGCCATCTTTGGATTATGCTTACTATTCGTATACCTGCTGCTGGCAGCACAATATGAAAGTTATATTCTTCCTCTGGCCGTAATGCTTTCCATTCCGACAGGTATTGTAGGGGCATTCTTAGGAATAAAAGCAATTGGACTGGATAATAATATCTATGTACAGGTAGGATTGATCATGCTTATTGGTCTCTTGGCCAAGAATGCCATCCTTATTGTAGAGTTTGCCATTCAAAGGAGAAAATCAGGACTTTCGATTCTGGATTCTGCACTGGAAGGAGCAAAAGCAAGATTACGTCCGATCATCATGACTTCACTGGCCTTTATTGTAGGGATGATTCCGCTGATGATTTCCACAGGAGGGATGGCTTCAGGAAACAAATCCATCAGTACAAGTGCGGCAATGGGAATGCTGAGTGGAGTGGTTTTAGGAGTTTTTGTAATTCCTGTACTATACATGTTCTTTCAGTATCTGGATGAGAAATTCTCTGCCAAAAAGAAGTATAATACGACAGAAAATCAATTGACAAATGAGAATATTTAATATAAAGAATTTCCTTATTTCAGGCGCAATGGCATCACTGCTGATGTCTTGTGCCGTAGGGAAAAAATATACAAGAACAGATCTTCAGGTTCCCGAAACATACAAAGAATCTGTACAGGTAACGGGAGATACAGTAGTGCTGCCGTGGAAGACCTTTTTCAAAGATCCTAAACTGATAGGATTAATAGATAAAGCCCTTTCCAGAAATAACGAAGTAAATGTAGCGCTGAAAAATATAGAACAGCTGGATCTGATTTATAAGCAAGCCAAGCTGGGATTGATGCCAACACTGGATTTCACTGCGGGAGCCAACAGAAGCTGGGCTTCTCCCAATACGCTTAACGGCTCTCTTAACGAACAGTTTGTAGGGACAAAATACATAGATGATTTTAGTGCTGCGTTGAAACTTTCCTGGGAAGTAGATATTTGGGGGAAAGCTAAAATGCAAAAGGAGTCTGCTGCTGCAGAATATTTTGGTCAAAAAGAAAACTTAAATGCCATCAAAAGCAGAATTGTTGTTCAGGTAGCACAGGCTTATTACAACCTTATAAGTCTGGATGAACAGCTGAAAATCGCTGAACAGAATATTGAATTGAGTGATAATACTCTTAGAATGATGAACCTTCAGTTTAAGGCAGGACAGATTAATTCATTGGCCATTCAGCAGTCAGAAGCACAAAAGAAAACAGCTGAACTGCTGATTCCTTTGGCGAAACAGAATATTTCTATCCAGGAAAATGCTTTGAGTATTCTTTGCGGAGGATATCCAACCCAGATAGAAAGAGAAGGAAATCTGAAAACAATGATTCCTGAAAATAAGCTGTCAGAAGGCTTACCGGCACAACTGCTGAGCCGAAGACCGGATCTGAAAGTGGCAGAATTTAACGTAATCAGTTTAAATTCTAAAACCGGACTGGCAAAAGCAGCAATGTACCCAAGTATCAGTCTGAGTCCGCAGATAGGCGTGAATTCCAACAAATTCAGCTCGTGGTTTGATATTCCGGGATCCATTACCAAAGCAATAGCTGCGAATTTAGCGGCTCCGATTTTTCAGAAAAAACAACTGAGAACAGCTTACGAAACTGCTTTGATTGAACAGGAAAAAGCAGGCATCAATTTTAAACAATCTGTAATGACTGCTGTGGGAGAAGTTTCGGATGCGATGGCGAAGTCTAAAGGTTCTTCGGAAAGGCTTCAGCTTTTAGACCAGAGAACAGCCATTCTGGACAAAGGAATCAATGATGCGCTTAAGCTGTATAAAAGCGGTATGGCCACCTATCTTGAAGTAATCACAGCGCAGAATAATAAACTTCAGAATGATCTGGAATCCATTAATGTAACCCTTGAAAGACTAAATGCTGAGGTAGACCTCTACAGAGCACTTGGCGGAGGAGTACAGTAAAATGTAAATGATAAATAATAAAAGGAAGCTATGTGATGTAGCTTCCTTTTTGTTATTGCTGAGGGTAAATAAAATAAAATTTTCACATCAGGTCCGGAATTTGCAGAGAAGTGATGAAATTTTATCTCCATAAGATCAATTGGTTATGAAAAAAAAACATCTTTTTTTCAAGAAATCATGCAAGATTTTTAGAAAGAGAGATTTATATAGATGAGTACTCGAAAATAATTAATGTTTAACGAAAAAGTAATGCAATGAAAAAATTGACAGTACCCCGATTTTTTATAACAGTTTTAATGGTTTTAGCAGGATTTGCCCTATCCGCATGCAATGATAATGAAGGTCCGGATATTCCACCTGTAAAAATGGAAAATTTACCAGGAAATTATAAAGGAAAGCTGGTTATAGTACAGGGAAATAGCAAAAGAGAAGGAGTAAAAGAGTTTAAAGTAAAAAAAGATACCATCTCATTCGCTGAATTTCCTATCGAAGAAATTGTAAAAACAGTAGTGAAAAACCCGGTAAAAGCGGAAGCTGCATTAAAAGCAATGGCAAAAGTGAAGTATGATCTAAAATATGCAGCAGTGATCAATACAGCGAATAATGTAATTGAGCTGACTTTAGCACCAAAAGCTTTGGAACTTCAGATTCCTGTAGATGGTGTTAATAAAAAGACGGTTGTAGAATTCGTCTCTAAGCAAAAAGGATATTATGTAGGACTGGATCAATCGCTGAGGTTTGCTGTCACAGCAGAAAAGATTACCGTAGATGGTACGTTGATTACACCATATGAGGTTATTAATTATAATTTTCCTTTCTGTATAAAAAATTAATTAATAGATATTATCATCAATGGATTGCACTTTATTAATAAGATGCAATCTATTTTTGCTTGACAGTTTTATAACATCCACTGGATACGGCGGCAGCATATATGGAAGAAAGTAAAGAACAGATTTTGGTAAAGCATCTCCTGAAGAAGGAGGAAGCTGCCTGGAAAGAGCTTTTTGGAGCTTATTCCAGAAATCTGTCCTATGTATGCTCTCGTTATGTAGCGGAGAAAGAAGATGTTCATGATGTACTCCAAAACAGTTTTATCAAAATGTTCCGGTCGATAGAATCTTTTGAGTACAGAGGAAGTGGTTCTTTAAAAGCCTGGATGACTCGTATCACCATCAATGAATCGTTGAAGCATATAAAACAGAAGGGCGATTTTAAATCTGCTGTTGAAGTAGATGATCTTCCGGACATTCCCAATGAAGAAGAACCGGATTTTGAAGAGATTCCGCGTGATGATATTATGATGATGATCAAAGCTCTTCCTGAAGGGTACAGAACTGTTTTTAACCTGTATGTGTTTGAGAAAAAAAGCCATAAAGAGATTGCCGGGCTGCTGGGGATTGCAGAAAACTCTTCTGCATCTCAGTTTCACCGTGCAAAAGGACTGCTTGTTCAGAAAATAAAAGAATTTAAAATGTCAAAAAAAGCACAATATGAATAACGAGTGGCTAAATAACCTGCGAAGCAGAATGGATGACCATGAAGAGGACGTTCCGGAAGGGTTGTGGGATGACATCAAAGATGAATTATTCTCCGGGGAAGAAAAGAACAGCATTCCCGGATTTATTCCAGAAATTCATGAAGGGGGAGTGAAGAAAAAAGAAAAGATAGCCGGTGCAGGAAGAAAATCTTTATTCTATCGTATAGGAGGTATTGCTGCTGCTATTGCATTGTTGTTTTTACTGACGAAAATAGGACCACAGAATGACACAGATACAGAGAAAACCTTGTCTCAGAAGCCGGAAGATGTGGAAAAAGCAAAAGGAAGCAATTCTTTAAAACCTATAGAAACTGAGAGTATTTCAAGCAGTGAAGTGAAATCAGGGCCAGATGCTTTTTTAGCCGACAATATGCTGGATGCAAAAGTTCCGCAGAAAATTTTAACCCAAAGATATTCTAATAGCCGAGAAGGAAATGAAGCCGGAAATAATCAGAATGTTCAGGATCTCTTCAGGCTTTCGACAGGAGCAGAGTCTTTTCAGCAGGAAAATAAGATGGCTCAGAAAACAGCTCCTACTGAGGATACAGTAAAAGAAGCGGTTGGAGAAAAGGAAACCGATGCGACTCCTTTTCAACAGGAGAAACCAAAGGAAGTATATGCTGAAAACGCCAAGCGTAATACTGGGAAATCCCGTGATAAAAAGTCCTGGATGCTGAGTATGCTTACAGGAAATGTTGCTTCCAACTCTGCAGAACAGCAGTTTCCGGGGTATGCTTCGATGACGGGAAAAGCAATGAATGTTGAGCAGTTGTGGAGTACTGCCGAATATAATGACGATCCTCTGACAGCAATATTCCTGGCGAACCAGAGTCAGCCGGTAGAAGCGAGAATCAGGCATAAAATACCTGTGACATTCGGATTATCCCTTTACTACAATTTGGGGAAAAGATGGGGAATAGGGACAGGTCTGAATTACACGAAACTGGCTTCTGAGCTGCATTCGGGAAGTGATAACAACTATATAAAAGGAGACCAGACCGTTCATTATATAGGAATTCCTGTTCAGGTCAACTACAATGTTATTCAGAAAGGAAGATTTACAGGATATGTTACGGGAGGAGCACTCATAGAGAAACCCGTATCAGGAAGCATCACAACGACTTATGTTGTCAACGATGAAATAAAAGAATCCTCGAAGGAAAGTCTGGACCACAAACCCTTACAGTTTTCTGTCAATACAGCAGTAGGATTTCAGCTGAAGATCATTGATAAAGTTGGAGTTTATGCAGAGCCGGGAATAGGATATCATTTTAAGGAAGAAGAAGCTCCCAATACAATTTATAAAGAGAAACCGCTTCATTTTAATATGAAATTCGGAATCAGAGTGCTGTTGGATTGAATGTAGATGATTTTATTATAACACCAAACTTAATAATCTATATATGAAAACAAAGCTAATTTTTTTAGTGGTTTTATTATTCACTATTTTGAATGTAAAAGCACAATGTACCCCTACACTTACCAGCCCGAGATTAGGGCAAAAATACCCTGGAACGATTTTATTCTGTGATACGGAAGATGAGATACTTTCCATTACACAGACTTACGCCAGTTACCAATGGTATAAACAGGAATGGACCTGGCAGACCCCCAATAACAACCCTTGGGTGCTCATTCCGGGGGCTACCTCACAACAGCTAACCATCAATGGGAATGATCAGCTGAATTATTTTAAAGTAGTGGTTACAGAGGGAGACTGTACGGCAGAAAGTACTGCAGCAATGGCAGATGGTTTTGTATATGGTCTTCCGGCTATGATGACGACTTATACTCCCGGAACGTATGAGGAAAATGGAGGAATAGTGAATGTATGCAACGGTGCTTCTGTACAGTTTGACAATATCTTTCCTGTAGTATATGGCAAGCATACCTGGTTCAGATGTGTCCCAGGCAGTAATCCTCCGGTTGCGGGAGATACCTGCATTATTCCTGGCGTAATAGGAGATACCTATGTAGCAACAACTTCAGGGAAATATGGATTTTATGCCTGTACAGAATACTGCCCGGATCAATGTCAGATGTTAGACCCCTTCGCTTTTGTAGAGGTGAATTTTGGAAACTGGGAATTCTGCAGCAATCTGGGAACAGGAGAGACAAAAATTAAAGATAACAATCTGAAAATCTACCCGAATCCTACCGCACAGCACCTTTATATTGGGAAAGAATCCGATAAAGTTTATAAAGAAGTTACCATTATAGACATGTCCGGAAAGCTGGTTTTGAAGAAAAATGACCACCGATATAATCAGGCGATTGATGTGAGCCAGTTGGTGCCGGGAAATTATATCATTATTTCCAAAAGCGCAGATGGAAGTGAATACAAAAATAGATTTATAAAGAAATAGGATTATAGAATCTGAAGATGTTTAAAGATTGATTGTGGGAAGGAAGAATGGATGTCAAAGGAGGATGTTCCTTGTATTGAAGAAGGACTAAAGTATTTTTATTCTGGTACTTTACACTCAATAGATAAAGTTCATCCTTGTTAATCTAAGACGGTCATAATTACCCCCAAAGGAGCCCTCTTTTTGGCATCCGTCTTCCTGACTTACATTTTTTTATGCAAAATTCAGATAAAGAATCTTTTCGTTAGTTTTAATAATGGTTGGATCGGTACAAATAAATTTGTACCGATTTTTTATTTCACCCCATTGAAATCAGCTTTCCATGGAAAATTTTGATAGGATTTCTTGACTAAAAATACCTGCCTGTTCTCGTCAATAAAATAAAATTTTAGAAATTTTCAGAAAAATAATTTGATAAAAAAACATATAAATGATAAAAATTGTAACTTTGTTTTGTTGAAAACTTATAACAAAAATATTGGTCACATCCTTATCCTGTGCTTGGTGCTTTTCTTAGTGCCGACTTTGAGTTTTGGCTGTACCAAGAAAAATGTAAAAAAGGATGAAACCTTAGGTTATAAGTGTCAAACCAGAACATTTTCCGATAAATTCTGCTGCCAGCCTGGTTTTTGTAAAAAAGACAGAGACCATAATGACTGCAATGGCAAATGCAAACACAATTCTTGCCGATGCGGAACCGTGATCTCATTAACAGGGCTTCCTGTGATGTCCGATCTAAAAATTAAAAATCATTTTATAGAAGAAAAGAAACTTAAATTTAGTTTCAGCCAAACCTATTATTCTTCAGGTTTTTCTTCCATCTGGCAACCTCCCAAAATAGGGTAACTCCTGGTTTAGCAGCCAGAAATACGTCTTGTCGAAAGCAAAATTTTTGTTTTCGGACAATCTATTGTACTCCAATTCTTAATTTTTAAAAATCAAAAAGTGAAATCAATATCAAAAATATTGGTGGTAATCACGGTATTACTATCATACACCCTAAGTTTTGCACAGATAAAAAATGTAAAGACATCAACCATAAAAGTATATGGCAACTGCGACATGTGTAAAACCAATATCGAAAAAGCAGGTAATCTAAAGAACATTTCATCCGTGGTATGGAATGAAGATACCAAAATGGCTACGCTGAACTATGACATTAAAAAAACGAATGAAGATGAAATCCTCAAGCGCATTGCTTTGGCCGGTTATGACAGCGAAAAATTCTTAGCTCCGGATGATGCCTACAATAAATTAGCAGGCTGCTGCCAATACAAAAGAGAGCTAAAACCTGCCCGCGTGGATAAAGATCAGGGAATGGATATGAATAATGATCATAGCAAAATGAGCCAGCCCAATAGCTCTGAAAACAAGAATGCTTCCCAGCTTAGTGCGGTTTTCGACAATTATTTTGCCTTAAAAGATGCTCTTGTAAATACTGATGCAGCAACCTCATCTGCAAAAGCCACCTCTTTGGTAAAAGCGATCCAGAATGTTGAAATGAGTAAGCTTTCCAATGAAGAACACACCGTTTGGATGAAGGTTTTAAAAGAACTTACAACACAGGCAGAAAAGATGACAGCCATTAAAGATATCTCAAAACAGAGAGACACTTTTGCGCTTCTGTCTGAAAATATCTATGCCCTTACTAAAGTTTCAAAACAGGACAAACCTGTTTATTATCAGCATTGTCCAATGTTTAATAATGGAAAAGGAGCGAACTGGCTTAGTAAAGAAGAAGCGATCAAAAATCCGTTTTACGGTTCCAAAATGCTTACCTGTGGAAGTACTCAGGAAACGATTAACAACAAATAATAAAGAACTTAATAAGTAAATATCAATACAATGAAAAATATAATCTTATCAATCATCATATCAACAAGTGCCGCATTAACAGTAGTTTCCTGCAAAAAGTCTCCAAATAAAAACAGTGAACTAAAGACGCAGGACAGCACATCCATATCTGAAACAAAGACATTACCATTACACGATTCAGCTGCTTCTACTGAACCCGTAAGCGCCCCTGTTCAGAAAGCTGAAACGGTTAAAACAGAGGCTCAATCCCAAAGCTTTACCATTGACCCTATTATTAAAGACTATTTAGCCCTTAAAAATGCATTAATAGCCGATAATGACAAAGGGGCGTCCAATGCAGGAAAGCAATTGCTGAATACCTTAAAGAATGTAGATGTTAAAAACATTCCTTCCGGAAAGCAAAAAGAATATAAAGAAATAGCAGATGACGCCAGAGAAAATGCTGAACATATCAGTGATAATGCAGGAAAGATTGACCATCAGCGAGAGCATCTGGCTTTTTTAAGTAAAGATGTTTCAGACCTTGTTACCTTATTTGGAAGCTCACAAAAGCTGTATCAGGATCATTGCCCAATGTTTAATGACGGTAAAGGAGCGATATGGATCAGTGAAACCAAAGCGATTAAAAATCCATACTATGGAAATCAGATGCTAAACTGTGGTTCTGTGAAAAAAGAGTTCTGAAAATGAAACAAATACTAAAAAGAATTTTGGTATTTGTTCTGTTCATTTTTATTGCAATACAACTGTATCAGCCTGCCCTAAATCTAGATAAAGGGGAGGCTGTTACAAAAGATTTTACAAGGGTTTATAAAATGCCGGATGAAGTAGAAACTTTGTTTCGGCATTCATGCTATGACTGTCATAGTAACAATACCGAGTACGCCTGGTACGATTACATACAGCCCGGAAGAACACTTGTAGAAAATCACATTAAAGAGGCAAAAGATGACCTGAATTTCAGCGAATGGGATACCTATTCAAGCCGAAAGCAGGAAAGATTGCTGAATTCAATAAAAGAACAGATTGTAAACAGAAAAATGCCATTGTCATCATATACTCTAATGCACAGAAAAGCAAAGCTGAGTGATGACGAAATTAAAAAGATAACCGATTGGTTAAACGCACAGAACAAAGTTTATGAATAAAAATAGTACAATGAATATACCTCATAATATCACGATAAGACTACTTCAGGCAGTTTTGATCCTCTTCTGCTGGCAGGGTATTTTTGCACAAAAAGTAGTACGATATGAGTTGTATGTAAAAGATACCCTGGTCAATTATGCCGGGAAGGAAAAAAGAGCCATATCCCGTCAACGGACAGATCCCAATGCCTACTCTTACCTTTACAGAAGGAGATACCGCAGAGATTGTGGTGCACAATCAGTTGAAGGAGAGTACATCATTACACTGGCATGGAATATTTTTACCCAATAAAGAAGATGGAGTGCCATGGCTCACCCAAAAACCTATAAAGGCAGGGGCCACCTATACCTATCGTTTCCCAATTATTCAGCATGGAACACACTGGTACCATTCACATTCCGGGCTTCAGGAACAGATTGGGATGTATGGAAGTTTCATCATGAAAAAAAGAGACGATGACAAAACTTTCAGAAAAGGAATTGATGACCTGCCGACAGTTCCCATTATTTTAAGCGAATGGACCAATCTGAACCCTGACAATATCAACAGGATGCTGCATAACGCCAATGACTGGGCTGCCATTAAGAAAAATGCGACACAGTCTTATGTAGAAGCCATTAAAGAAGGACATCTTAAAACAAAGCTTACCAATGAGTGGAAACGTATGCTGGCAATGGATGTAAGTGATGTGTATTATGATAAAGTGTTAATCAATGGAAACAACAGCACAGATTTAAAAATCGTAGATGGTAAAAAACTGAAAGCGGGAGATAAAGTACGGCTAAGAATATCAAACGGCGGCGCTTCCTCCTATTTTTGGTTACGCTATGCCGGAGGTAAAATTACCGTTGTTGCCAATGATGGTAATGACGTGGAACCTGTAGAAGTAGATAGGCTGATTATTGCTGTTTCTGAAACCTATGATATTGTGGTAACAATTCCTCAGGATGGTGTTGCCTATGAATTTTTAGCCACCACAGAAGACAGAACCCAGTCCGCAAGCTACTTCGTAGGGAATGGTATAAAACAGCTCATTTCTCCTCTTCCCAAACTTAAATATTTTGAAGGAATGAAAATGATGAATGATATGATGAAAATGAACGGGGATCTCAATGATATGGGCATGAAAATGAGCCTCAACCAAATGGATATGAATGTGGTCATGTATCCTGAGATCACCGGAGACGGCAGTAAGAAGGTAGATCACAGTCAGCACAATATGAATGCAGATAAAGGAATGGATAAGGAAATGAACATGGACAGCAACAGGTATAATGCCAATGCTTTAGGCAGCATCAAGACCTTGAATTATGCCATGCTTCAGTCTCCTTATAATACTGAACTTCCCAAAAATGCTCCGGTAAAAGAATTAAAATTTACCCTCACCGGAAATATGAACCGTTATGTATGGAGCATGGACAATAAAATCTTATCAGAAACCGATAAAATTCCTGTAAAGAAGGGAGAGATATTGCGGATTACCATCTATAATAATTCCATGATGAGACATCCGATGCATTTACATGGCTTTGATTTCAGAGTGATTAACGGCAAAGGAGAGAAGTCTCCCCTGAAAAATGTACTGGATGTGATGCCAATGGAAACCGATACGATCGAATTTCTGGCCAATGAAGAAGGTGACTGGTTCTTCCATTGCCACATTCTGTATCATATGATGGCTGGAATGAACAGGGTTTTTGCGGTGGATGATTATAAAAATCCTTATTTACCAGACAAAAAAGAAGCGTATAATATGCTTCAGAAAGAAAGCAATATGCCCCATTTCATGATTCAGAACGATTTTGCAACCAATGGAAATGATGGAGATGCCATGCTTCAGAATGCAAGATGGAACCTCTCTACAGAATGGCGTTTGGGATACAATGATATGCATGGATATGAAGTAGAAACCCACCTGGGAAGATACATCGGAAAAATGCAGTGGTTCATGCCGTTTGTGGGATTTGATTTCCGTTATAGAAAAATGGGAATGGATGAACAGGAGAAAAATATCTTTGGCCAAAAGAACGAAAAAGACACCCGAAGAGCGGTCAGCTTAGGTTTTATATACACCCTTCCGATGTTGGTCAACTTTCAGGCAGAAGTATATCATGATGGGATCGTTCGTTTACAGTTGATGAGAGAAGATATTCCAATATCAAAACGATTGAGAGGAGGCTTTATGGTGAATACCGACAAAGAATACATGACCGAACTAAAGTATATTCTTAATAAAAATGTAAGTATTCGTGCCCACTATGACAGTGATATGGGATGGGGAGCCGGAATTTCTTTAGCGTATTAAATGATTTTTATAAGAAAAGATTCACAATTATTCAATTACAGGAAGCAGCTATAAACAAGCTGCTTCTTTCTTTTAAACTATAGGATGAATATTCTCTAGCAGGATGTTTTGTTCTTCATATGACTTTTTTCATACGGATAAGATAGAGTATCGCGATGTTTTTATATTGATAACTGAATGTAAGCTTGTTACGGTTTGAAGGGAAAATTATATATAAATAACTATTAATTATAATTAGAACAATTAAAAATAAAACCCTTTTTCGTTTGGGAATTTACAAAGGAACCTCTAATTTTGCGCTTTATAATTATAAATAATGAAATTGTATCAGCGTATTTTTATCTTTCTCATTTTTACCCTTACAATTTCCCTCGTCAAAGCACAGGATACTGGCTTTTCGGTTCAGGGAGTTGTACAGGATCACACAAAGCAGGGATTAAATGGAGTAAACATTTTTGTTGAAAACACAAAAATAAAAGCAAAAACCGATCAAAATGGAAATTTCAAAATTAGTTACAAGAAAGGAGAAGCTACATTAGTATTCAGTCTGGATGGCTACAAAAAGCTCAAAAAGAAAATAAACTTCGGTGGCGAAGAATCTCCGGTAAATATTCAGTTAGCTGAGGATCATGCGGCTGTACAAGAAGTTATAGTACACGGCAAAGGTAAAGTAAAAGCACTGCAAGACGGTGCTTTTACTGTTAATGCTATAGATGTTGCTAAATTGGCCAATACCACGGCAGATCTTAATCAGGTTCTGAACAGAACCACTGGGATTAAAGTCCGTCAGCAGGGTGGTATAGGTTCCGATTATAACTTCTCTATCAACGGAATGTCTGGAAAAGCTGTGAAATTCTTTATAGATGGTGTTCCTTTGGAAATGCTAGGAAAAGGAGTGGATCTGAGTACATTGCCTGTAAATATGGCCGACCGTGTAGAGATCTACAAAGGGGTTGTTCCCATCCATTTAAGTACGGATGCTATGGGGGGAGCGGTCAATATTATTACGCCGGGAAGCAGCAAAAATTACCTGGATGCAAGTATAAGTCTAGGTTCTTTTAATACACAGCGTATCAATCTGAATGGACAGTTTAAAGATGATAAGACCGGAATTATCCTGCGTATCAACAGTTTTTATAACCATTCCGATAACAATTATCTGATGAAGGATATGAAAATTTGGAATTCTGCCAAAAATGAATATGAGTTAAGAGACCTGAAACGTTTTAATGACAGATATCAATCTGTTTTTGGAATGGCTGAGGTAGGATTAGAAAACAAAAGCTGGGCAGATTCTTTCTTTGTAGGGATGTCACAATCGGTTTTTGATAAACAGATACAGACCGGTTCCAATCAGGAAGTAGTTTATGGCGGGGTAAAGCAAAACGGAGAAGCTAATAATTACTTTATGAAGTATAAAAAAGCGAACCTGTTCAATGATCATCTTGATGTGAATGTGTATGCAGGTTTCTCAAAAAGCGTTCAGAAAGCTACAGATACCCTTATGCGTAAATACAGTTGGGATAACACTTTTGTGCCTTCTGCAACAAGTGAAAAAGGGGGACGGACTATCATCATGCAGCATGAAGACCGTCTTTACTCACAGGTAGGGGCTACTTACAAAATAGTTGAGCACCACAAGCTTATCTTCAATTATGTACTTGACTATCTTAAGAATACCACATTCAATCAACTTGAAGAGGAAAAAAAGAATGTACCTCCGGCGAAGATGACCAAACAGATCTTGTCTATGGCTTATCAACAGGAGTTTTTCAATAAGCATTGGACTAATATTTTCTTTGCTAAATACTATCAGGTAGGACTTCAGAAAATGGTTTTCGATCCGGTGACCAGAACAGATAATCCGGCAAAGGATCATTTTAGCAGTTGGGGGTATGGTTTTGCTACTACGGTGAAAATTACAAAAGGATTGGGGATAAAAGGATCATTCGAACGTTCTTATCGTTTGGTAGAACCACAGGAAATTTTCGGAGATGGTGTTGCTGTAACCAGTAATATGAATCTGAAGCCTGAAACCAGCAATAATGTAAATGTAGGGTTTTACTATGGCCACCATTGGGGGGAACACGCTTTCCGTGTAGAAGGGGCAGGATACATTCGGGATACAAAGGATTTTATCTATACCGTTCCTAATTTATATAACAGTACTTTCAAATATGAAAACCTGTCCAATATCTTTACTCGCGGACTGGAAGGAGAGATGAGTTACCAATATAAAAGACTCCTGAATGTGCTAATGAATGTAAGCTACAACAAAGCCTCTGACAATACAAAATTTGCCAACAACAGTGATGATGTAGTTTCCGCTACTTACAAAAAAGATGTTCCCAACCAGCCTTGGTTATTTGGGAATGTAAATGTAAGCATTGGTAAAGACGACTGGTTTCAGAAAGACAGCCGGATAGAACTTTACTACGGACTACAGATGACAGAGTGGTTCTACAAAAACTGGAAATCTTATGGAAACCCACGAAACATTCCGATTATTCCACGACAAACCCTTCATAACATAGGGATAAGTTATTCCATGAAGAACGGGAGATATAATTTGGCGTTCGATGTAAGCAACGTTGGAGATGCACTGGCATATGACAACTTCAAACTTCAGAAGCAGGGACGTGCTTTCTATATAAAATTCAGATACCTACTTAAGTAAAAGATCATGACACAATATTTCAAAAACAGTATATTTTTAATACTTGCATGTTTAACCATCATGAGCTGTGAACGAGAACCCGGTTTAGGCGACTCTGAAAGCGGTGAAAAAGACTATAAATACTTTTTACTTTCCGCTTTGGGAAGCTGGCCCAATACTGTGCATTATATGACAGCTACCAACGACCTTACAAAAGGTGAAATGGATATTACCAAAGAAGGAGATGAGATTAACTCCAAAGGAACCTACTCCTACATTGTAAAAAATGGTTTTATCTACAACTATAAAACCGATCAGGGGATCTTCAAAAAATTTAAATATACACAGGATAGGCTGACGACTGTAAAAGAAGTGCCTTATACCTATATCAGTGATATTTCCAGCTATGTTTGGATAGATGATAATACGTTGGTTATCGTTGGAGAAACAGGGGATGGCCAGCATATACGTTATACGGTTTTCAATACTGCCGACCTTAGTATTATCCGTCAGGGTGAGATCGAAGGATTTCAGCCTTTTCCAAATATTTATAATTTCTATTCGGTGGGTGCTATGACCTATATGGATGGGCAGATCTATCTGCAGTACAGCTTCCGCGATGGTAAATGGCTCACTCCTGAATATTACAATTTTGCGGTAATAGATTATAAAACCTTCAAAGTAAAAAATTCTATAACGGATAGCCGAAGTTCTGGTATAGCCAATGGTTCTCCTTATTTCAAAACTACTTTTACAAAAGATAAAGAAGCTTTTTATTATACATGTTTTCCACGTGTAGGAGCCGGAACAAGTGATATTTATCTTTTCAGAGCTCTCAAAGGAGCAACTTCACCTGATGCAGGATATCAGATCAATCTTACCAATGTAGTTGGCGGTAAGCCTCTGGAAACCGTTATAGAATATATTGGGAACAATAAAATGGTAGTTCTGTACCGAGATCCGGCATTAGGAGGCAGTTACAATGGTCGATATGCTATTGTAGATATCGAAACCAAGCAGCTGGTGCGGGTTCTGGACGAACTGCCGGGAGATGAACCTTATGAACAAGGCATGTTTGTTCAGGATAAAAAGCTATATATTGCTGTAAATACCAATAAAGTAGGAAACTATGTATGGATTTACGATCCGCAGACTGATAAAGTAACTAAAGGAATGAAGCTTCCTAACAGTATTTCCGGGTTTGCCCGTTTCGATAAATTATATGACTAATCACAGCCTATAAACTTCGTAGAAAATATAGAATATTTATTTGATTAAAAAAGCGGTTCTCAAAATTTTTGAGAACCGCTTTTTGTTGCTTAATGCATTGTTGTTCATTTGTTTAAAAGAAAGCCTTGTCAAGGTTATAAACCTTGACAAGGATCTACTACAATAATCTGCTCTTTTAAAACTTATAATTGAATGACAGCGTTACCACCCGGCTGTCCAGATTGTATTTTTGTCGGATTGTAGAGCTGAAGTTATTCCCTGTTACCCGGTAATTATTGGTCTTCAATAAGTCCGTCACTGCAAGTTTTACGGTTGCTTTATCCTTTAATAATGTTTTAGAAACCCCTAGTGTCAGGTCAAAGTAAGCATCGCGGATAAACAAGCCAATGTTAGATTTCGAAAAATACTGTGCATTAGCCTCTGCTTTCACTCCTTTTGCAATAGTAAAGCTGTTTTGTGCGTTTAGGGTAAATGCCAGTTGTGAACTGTTGACCGAGTAATTCTGATAATTACCCTTATATTCATTGTTGAATACATTCAGCATAGAGGTCAGCGACCACCATTTGAAAAGCTTTGTAGTGGCGGTAATATTGGCACCATATACATAAGACTTGTTTAGATTGTCCTGAGTTTTTACGAGTATTCCTGTGTCCGGCTGGTAATTGTATACCTCTGTCATTACATCATTTGTAACACTAAAATAGGCCGATGCAATAATGTATTTCCCCCAGGTATATCCCAATTCTGTTGCGTGTGTAAATTCCGGATTCAGATTCGGGTTTCCTTGCCAGTAGTTGAAAGGATCATCATAAAAACGGAACGGATTCAGGTCGAAGTGGCTTGGTCTGTTGATTCTTTTACTGTACGAAGCATAAAATCCATGCTGATCATTCACCTGGTATTTGATGGATGCACTCGGGAAAAGGTTGGTGTAATTTCTTTTTCGCTGTTCCTGGGAAGTTTTCTGGTTGATATCCGTATGGGTCATTTCCGTTCTCAACCCCAGCTGGAATGTCCATTTCGTCAGATTAAGTTTATAGTTGGCGTACAATGCATGTATTTGCTCTTTGTATGCATATTCATTACTTGCTTTATCATCATTGATCCATTCGTCACCCTGCTGTATAAAATACTCCGAAGGATTGTTATTAGACTTTATAGTAGATTTCAACCCTGTTTCCAGATTATGCTTATCGCTAAAAGGCAGGGTAAAATCTACCTTAGCATTGAAGACTTTCAGACGGGATGCAATGCTGCCTCTTCTATTGTTGAATTTCTCTGTTCCCAGATTCACCAATGCATCTGAAATCTGATTCTGGCGGGAAGAGAAACGTGAAGTTTCGTATTCCAGATCCACATCTACCTTATAATCCTTATCGTTGAAGATGTGGGTACCCTTTAAATTGTAGGTATAGTCGTACCAGTTTTCCTTGCTTTTATTATCTGAGAGTACATGAGCAAACAGATTATCTATGGGCTGAAATATTCTGTTTTCCCCTTTCGAAAAATCTTCATATCGCCCTATTTTAGCATCGAATAAAGCACCAATCGTTGTTTTGTCACTCAAAGCATAATCAGCCCCGAATTTAAAATTATTAGAAGTTAAAGGCTCATTGGTTACTGAATTTTGATCAGTTCTCCGAGTCATTTGCTGAGGTTGTTTCTCATCGAAGAAAATCTGACTGAAGTCCCTTCTTTCTTCCTCGCCACGGAAAGTATAACTGTAGTCTCCGTGTAGAGAGAGTTTGTTGTGAGTATAGTTCAGGCTTAATCCTGTATTTACTCTGCTTTTACGGCCTCTTCCTCCGTTTAGATAATAGTTACCACTCAGTCCTTCCGATGAGCTCTTTTTCAGTATAATATTAATGATTCCGGCATTTCCCGCAGCATCATATTTGGAGGAAGGGTTGGCTATAATTTCAATATTTTTTACCAGTGTGGAATTGGTAGAGCGCAACAGATTGGCCAGCTCCTTTGCTGACAGCGAACTGAGCTTCCCGTTGATCATTACACTTACTCCTTTTTTGCCCCGTAAAGAAAGTTCTCCTTCCTGCGAAACGACCACACCAGGTGTTTTGCCCAGCAATTCCAAAACAGTAGTACCATCAGATAATACACTATTCTCTACATTAAAAATCATTTTATCAGCTTTTTGCTGAAAAACGGCTTTACTCCCCTTTACTACAATGCCGCTAATCTCTGAGATTTTATCTGTCTGCAAAGAATCGTTCTGGCTCTCTGTCTGTCCGTAGGCATTCAGGCTCGCCATTAAAGGGAGCCATATATAGTGTTTCTTCATGATAATAGATTTAGGTTGTTGGTTTTTTTTTATTTTTTCTGCCCCACCAGATCATAAATCCGGTTATGGGCAATGAGGCGCAGAATAAACTCATGATAAATGCCAATATTTTTCCAGGCATTCCGAAAAAAGCTCCCACGTGCAGATCGTACGTAGCGTCTGTCGCTCTTTCAGCCATAGGTTTGTCTTTGTGTGGGTGGTTAAATAAAAGCTTCCCTGAATGCTCATCAAAAATCATCATGGAAGACTCAGCATACGTGAATTCTTTATCCTTGATCCAGATGCTTAAATTATCGTGTTTGTGATCTGCTTCCGCATGGTCTTCAAGATCAATTCCAAAAGAATAAGCTTTCGGATAATGAGTTTTTACCTGTTCTATGATACGGTCTATGGTCGTTACGGTCTCCACAGATTCCGGAGCGGTTGTTTTATATTGACTGTAGTCTGGTGTAGCAGAGGAAAACCCGTTGAGTAATGCATATAGCCACATTTGGGTAATACGGAACGAATACATAATACCGGTAATCGCTACTATAATTGCAAGAAAGGAGGCATAAAAGCCAAGGATATTGTGTACATCATAATTCTTGCGTCGCCAGCCTTTTACCTTTTCCCAACGGAACCATAGACGTTGTTTACGCATTTTTTTATTTTTCGGCCACCATAGGATAATCCCGGTAATCAGCATTATTACAAAGATTATCGTGGATACCCCCACAATAGTCCCTCCAATTTTATTACTCAGCAACAGGGAACGGTGCAAAATCATACAGATAAAGAAAGGATTGTTTTTTACATCGTATATGGCGAGAACCTTTCCTGTGTATTGGTTTACATAAACGTTTTTATAAATAATGAAGGTATTGAAGTGATTCCAGCCATCGGGATTCGTTTTAATCAGTCCAAACTGATAGGAGCGGGCAGGGTCTATAGGAATGGTTACTTCATCTGTTTTTACGATTTCATTTTTCAGCTGGGCATTCACCAGATCTTTTAACTCGCGTATAGGAATAGGCTTCTTATGCTGAATATCTTTTTCTCCGTGAAAAGTATTTTCTTTACGCAGGGCAGCGGTAATATCTTCATTGAAAACAAAAAATGCACCCGACAGAGAAACTACCAACACAATGATACCTGAAAACAATCCGAGCCATAAATGAGCTTTCAGAATATATTTTTTGAAGGTACCTTTGGATTTCTTGGTGGCGGTCTGCTTCATTTTTATCTCTATTTAGTCTTATTAAAAATAAATAAGCTGCAAATATAACTTTATTTATACTAATTCTAAACAGCGAGATGGTTTTATTTCTCCTTTAAAACCTGATTTTTATTAGGATGTATGCTATAGGAAATAAAGAGGAGACCGTAAAAGAGGATTTCATTGGGTAGATAATTACTGGGAAGGAATATTTTTTCCTGACTTGAAAGTGATAGAATATTTTGCATAATGTTTCGTCCAAAAATAATTTGGAATAAGTCTCTTATACCGGCCTGATAGCTCTGAAAATCAACTCTCAATGCTCTTTTATTGATATCTTTTTAAATATACTTATTTCTATAGAAAATCATTAGTGTAACTCTCAGATTTTCAAAATAATATATTGATTATTTTTACTTCAAAAACATATCATGCTGATCAAAATTTATGGAAGTGCCATTCACGGAGTGGCTGCCCAGACCATAACAATTGAAGTGAATGTAGATACCGGTGGAGTAGGATACCATCTGGTAGGTCTTCCCGATAATGCTATTAAGGAAAGTAGTTATAGAATCTCTGCCGCCTTAAAAAATGTAGGATATAAAATTCCTGGGAAAAAAATTACAATTAATATGGCTCCTGCAGATCTCCGGAAAGAAGGTTCTGCGTATGACCTGAGTATTGCAATCGGCATTTTAACGGCTTCAGATCAGATCCAGGCAGAAAACATTAAAGACTATATTATTATGGGGGAGCTTTCTCTCGATGGAGATCTGCAGCCTATTAAAGGCGTTTTACCAATTGCTATTCAGGCCAAAGAAGAAGGTTTTAAAGGTATTATTCTTCCAAGGCAAAATGCCAGAGAAGCGGCCATTGTAAGTGATCTTGAAGTATATGGTATCGAGAATATCAGAGAGGTCATTGACTTTTTTAATGAAGGAAAGCCTCTGGACAGAGTTATATTGGATACGAGAAAGGAATTTCAGGAGAAAATCAACGACTTTCCTTTTGACTTCTCTGAAGTTAAAGGTCAGGAAGCTGCCAAAAGAGCGATGGAAGTAGCTGCTGCAGGTGGCCATAATATCATTCTGATCGGCCCTCCCGGAAGCGGAAAGACGATGTTGGCTAAAAGAGTTCCCGGTATTTTACCGCCATTGACATTGAGAGAAGCACTAGAAACAACCAAAATTCATTCTGTAGCAGGAAAGATAGGAACTGAAGCCTCATTAATGACTGTTCGTCCCTTCAGATCACCACACCACACGATTTCTGACGTTGCTTTAGTAGGAGGGGGAAGCTACCCACAGCCTGGAGAAATTTCTCTTGCTCATAACGGGGTGCTATTTTTGGACGAAATGCCTGAATTTAAACGGACAGTGCTGGAAGTAATGAGACAGCCTTTAGAAGACAGGGAAGTCACTATTTCAAGAGCCCGGTTTACCGTAAACTATCCGGCAAGTTTTATGCTCGTCGCTTCAATGAATCCCAGTCCGAGCGGATTCTTTCCTGATGATCCTAATAATACGTCCTCTGTTTATGAAATGCAGCGGTATATGAATAAAATTTCGGGACCTCTTCTGGATAGAATTGATATTCATATCGAAGTTCAGAAAGTAGAATTTGAACAGCTTTCTGAAAAAAGGAAAGGAGAAAACAGCAAAGACATTAGAGAACGTGTATTGAAAGCAAGAGACATTCAGAATAAACGATATCAGGACCTGAATATCAGCAGCAATGCTCAGATAGGCCCCAAAGAAATTGAAGCATTTTGCAGCCTGGATGAAGCTTCTTTCAATCTCATAAAATTAGCAATGGAGAAACTAAACCTTTCGGCAAGAGCGTATGACAGAATCCTGAAAGTGTCCAGAACCATTGCAGATCTTGAAGAATCTCAAAACATCCTTTCTTCTCATATTTCCGAAGCCATACAGTATCGAAGTCTTGACCGGGAGTTTTGGAATGGTTGATCCGGACTTCTATTTCTGAAATTATCTATGTAGTTATTTCAAGATCTGTTTTAAGATTGATTAAAAAAGGATGGTTGTAAACTTTTGGAATCCATTGAAACTGATCGTTCACCTTATTAATATACCCAATACCTGGCCATGGAAGATGAGCAGAGCAGATAAGTGTTCTGTTATGATAACAATTTTCCAGAACCTTTTTACGGGTTTCTACACCTGTTTCAAAATCAACATCCCACTGCGTTCCCCAGTCAGGTTTTGCAATAAGCAGGGGAGAATGGAAGACATCTACTACATTGGTGATTGAAATATCTCCATCATTTACGGTATAAATAATATGTCCTGGAGCAGCCTGTGTCTGAATACATGAGAACAAAAGATCTCCCATCTCAAATGTTGTAAGTCGGCTCCCAATGATGGAAAGGATTTTTCTCACCAATGGAATACTTGGTTTTCCTCCTTCCGGGTTTTTGCTTTTCTGAAAATCGGGTTCATTAGTTATCCAGAAATCGAATTCCTGACGTGAAATATAATAATTCGCATTTGGGAATATCATCTCATCATTCTTAGAAAGAATTCCTCCAATGTGATCCCTGTGGGCGTGTGTAATCAGAATATCCGTTATAGATTCAGGTGCAAATCCAGCTGCCGCAAGGCTGTGCAGCAGTTGCCCTGCATTTTCTTCATCATAAAACCCTTCTCCGGTATCTATTAAAATAATGCGGTCGGCTTTCTTGACAAGCATTACATTAATGGGTGCTTCATAATAAGAATCCGATAAATAAAGATTTCGGAGCTCATTTTTTACCTTGTTTTGAGGAATGCCGGGTGCTAAAATTGGCTGATGGTAACCAATACCAAAATACCCGTCAGAAAGTATAAAAATATCCAGCTCATGACATGGAAGATGTATAAATCCATGCTCTCTCTTCAGTTCGTGATCCATATTAAAATGAAGTGTTTTTTTCTTTCTTGCAAATTTAAAGATTATTCCCATACCTTGATCGATAGGTGGATGGATATTGAATGTTATAGTTGTAATTGGCTAAAATTCAATATTTTATTCTATAATGTTAATTCGCGATTGTGGCAAATAATAGTAATTATGTAACACTTGGTATTGTTTATTATGTTAAGTTTGATTACCAAATTATTTAAAATATTACATTATGAAAATAAAATTCTTAAACACTGTGTAGAGGGTAGGTCTAACTTCTGAAGAATAATGAAAATATATTCTTCCTACTTTTCGATTGCAATAAATAACGTTTTTTAAGTTGTTTACGGTTCTGCTTACTAAGCGGATCAATTTAAAGTCATTGTAAATCAGGTTTTTAATAATCTATTATGAAAACACATTTAGTCAATAAACTGTGCCTATAGCTTGTGCCCGGATGTTTCGTCTTTTCTTATAGTTTAAAATCAGATTCACAGAGAAAGAAATTTGTTGATTACAAAATTTTTAACCAAATCACATCATTAAAATGTCAAATACAATTTCCTCACTTGAAAACTTATCCATAGGTGCTGCTGTATTGCTGTCAGCTGAAGACAGAGAAAAGCTGTTAAATGGATTTAATAAAACCGGTTGGGACTATCACCATGAAGAAACACTGGAGTCTCTTTTCCGGAAACAGGCAATGCTTCATCCCGATAAGCTTGCCGTTATTTATGAGGATCGGGAGATCACTTATAGAGAGTTAGACCGAAGAAGTAACCAGGTTGCCAATACATTATTGAGCCAGGGCATCAAAGAAGGAAAGTATGTTCCTATCTGGCTGGACCGTTCCTTAGAATGGATTGTTGCAGTGCTTGGTGTTATTAAAACCGGAGCAGCTTATGTCCCAATAGATCCAGCCTATCCTGTTAAAAGGGTAGAATATATACTTTCAGATACCGCTTCCGATATAATCATTACCAATCAAAATCTTCAGGGTCTTTTATCTGAAAAAGAAAAGGTAAAAGTATTTGATTTGAGCAGTATGGATCATCTTAACAATTTGCCCTCAGAATATCCGGAAACGAACATTCACCAGAATGATTTGGCGTATACAATTTATACTTCCGGTTCAACGGGAAAGCCAAAAGGAGTAATGGTAAGCCATCAGGCGATACAGCATTTGGTAACATGGCATAATCATCATTTCCATGTAGATCACAGTTCAAAGTTGACCCTTGTTGCAGGATTGGCATTTGACATATCGGTATGGGAGACCTGGTCGGCACTGACCTCCGGAGCAACTCTTTTTATAGCGGGTGATGAAGATAGGACGGATACTCACGCGCTGGTAGATTACTATAGGAGAAATCAGATTACACACGGTTTTGTACCATCTGTTCTGGCTCCGTCTGTGGTCAATTGTACCCGAAACTATAATGATCTGAAATTAAAATATCTTTTTACTGGTGGTGAAAAGCTAAAACCAGTGCTGACTTCTGAATTAAGTTACGAATTGGTAGATTATTATGGTCCCACCGAATGCACAGTATATGCTACTTTCAAAAAAGTGAAAGATACGAATGGTAAATATATTTCCTCAATAGGTAAACCCATTGCCAATGCCAAAGCCTATATTGTAAACGAAAATATGGAATTGTTACCATTGGGAGCGGTCGGAGAGCTGTGTATCGGCGGAAATCTTTTAGCGAAAGGATATCTTAATAATGAAGAACTCACAAATTCTAAATTCATTACCAATCCTTTTAATGAAACAGAAAAATTATATCGTACCGGAGATCTGGCGAAATGGCAGCCGGATGGCAATATTGAATTTTTAGGAAGAATAGATAATCAGGTGAAAATTCGTGGATTCCGGGTTGAGTTGGGAGAAATAGAACGTACATTGGTTCAGCAGGATGATATCATGGAAGCCATAGTCATCAGTAAAGAAACAGAAGGAAGTACTCAATTTCTTATTGCTTTTATTGTCCTGAAACCAGAAGCTGAAAAAGATATAGCATCAGTCCGGAATACCTTGAAAGAAGAACTTCCGGGTTATATGATCCCTGCACAGATTATTTTTATAGATAAATTTCCGGTAACGGCAAATGGCAAAACAGATACTCAGTCGCTGAGAGATCTTGCCGATAAAGAAGCTAAAGAACGTATTTCATTTGAGCCGCCAACCAATGAGACTGAAAGAATTATAGTAGATGTTTGGGCTTCAGCACTAGAACGTCCTGTGATTAACATCACAGATCATTTTTTTGATATTGGAGGAAATTCCTTGCTGGTGGCAACCGTTGCTGTCACATTACAAAGAAAGCTTGATGTAAAAGTATACCTCAGGGATATTTATCAATATCCGGTATTACAGCAGCTATCGGAAGTTCTTATAGAAAGAGCCAGAGAAACCAGGGAAGCTGCTCCCGTGGAAGATATGGAACCGTATGTCGAACTGCAGAAAGATGTTTATCTTGCTCCGGGAACTGTTTTTGCAGGAGGATTTGATCCTAAACAGATAGAGAACCCAACGACAATATTTCTAACCGGAGTTACAGGATTTGTAGGAATTCATCTTTTACAGGAACTTCTGGATACAACAATTGCTGATATTTATTGCCTCGTAAGAGCTCAGGATGAATTTTACGCGATGGAAAAGATTGATAGATGTTTTAAACAATACCATATTCCTCAAAAAGAAGAGCAGAAGTCAAGAATTATCCCTGTAATTGGAGATTTAGCATTGCCTTCATTAGGATTGTCAGAAGAGACATTCAGAAAATTAGCAAAGCAAACCGATCTGATTTACCATTCAGGAAGTTCAGTAAACTTTATTGAGCCTTATTCTTATATGAAAGCCCCGAATGTAGAAGGATTAAGAGAAATCATAAAACTGGCAGGAGCGGAAAGAACAAAATGTCTTGCTTTATTATCTACCATTTCAGTGTATAGCTGGGGACATCTTTTTACGGGGAAAACGGTGATGCTTGAATCCGATGATATCGAACAGAACCTGATGTCAGTAAGTAAAGACATCGGCTATGTAAGAAGCAAGTGGGTAATGGAGGCAGTTGCAGATTTAGCAGCAAAAGAAGGACTGCCATTGATTACTTATCGTCTTGGCTATGCCATGTGCCATAGCGAAACGGGAGCCAGTGCATCCTATCAATGGTGGTCCGGACTGGTGAAAAACTGCATAGAATTCAAATCTTATCCGGCATTGACGGACCTTAGAGAAGGTCTTACCACAGTAGATTATATGACGAAGTCTATGGCTCATATTACAAAGAATAAAGAAGCAATAGGTAAAAAATTCAACCTGATTGCCCGTCCGGAAACCAATCTTACATTGGAAGATTTCTTTGGACTTATGAAAAAATACTATCCTTTCACGCTGAAAGATCTTCCTTATAAAGAATGGAGAAAACAATGGGAAGATGACAGCAAAAATAGGTTGTATCCACTGACGAGTCTTTTCAGGGACAATATGCACGAAGGGTTATCTACTGTAGAGCTTTATCAGAATACCTATATATGGGATTGTTCCAATGTCATTCAGTTTCTGGAAGGCTCAGATATTCAGGAACCTGTATTTGATAAAAAAATATTGGATTCCTACTTAAAATACCTCGGAATTCAGGTTGAATAATATTGATTTAAAAAGCCCAAACAGATTCTGCTTGGGCTTTTCTATTGAAAAATGAATTTTATCCGGATCTGGTTATGGGGGCGTACAAATTTTTAATAGAATAAATGAAGCGTCAAGTTTTGTCGTAATACAAACTGATATTTGTCTCGTAATAAAATGAGGTAACTCCTCTGTTTCCTTATCAACTGAAAGTAAAGAATAATAAATGAATAATTTTATTGTATTGTCTAAAGATTTTGCGGCCAATGAAAGTGCCGTGATTGATCTTAAATCCTGGGGTTTTATAAATCCATTAGGAGCACTCACGTTTCAGAATAAAACAGGACTGTCAGCCAGATTTCTTTGGCAGGGAGATATCATCTCGGGTAACAGAGAAAAAACAGGCTATTTTAAAGAAGTAACCAATGATTTAGGCGTAAAAGTAAGCCATTATGAAGGTTTTATAACCATTACCAATGGTGGCGGAAAACAATATTTGGAAGGGGAATTAAAAGTATAAGAAGGCAATTTTCATTTCCGGAAATCATTATATTTTACCATAAAAAAAGCCAGACATTATGAATGTCTGGCTTTTTCTTTATCTAAAGGTTAATTTTAATTCACCGTTACCTTCACTACATTCTGAACAGAAGGAACCGGATAGTGATTTCCAACTTTGGAAACAGACATATTCTCAGCCTGCGGAGTTCCACCAAACAAAGCCTGGTGATTTCCAGCTCCCGGATATTGGTCAATCCCCGTCCCTGAATCAAATAAAGAGGTTTTTGAGGTAATATCCCCTTTAGTATTCGCGTCAATACTTTGCTCGTTGGCATAGAACCAGTCATTGGAAAAACCAAACATTGTTGCATAGGCAATTTTATCACCCGGATCAGCATTAAAGCTTGTTGTCACTTTACTTCCCGGTGTTACAGGAGCACTCCCCGCAACATAAACACCTTTTACATTCGGTAAAGATTTAAGACTGTTTTGAAGCTTTGCTACATTTCCAAATTGGGCAATGTCTTTCAGTCCCATTCCGCTGTCTGTTTTTCCTAGTTCATAAATAGGATTTTTATCTCCACGGTATACCACGACCAATGCAGGAGAAAGACCAGTCATAATTCCTGTGTTGGCATTCAGTTTAGTCATCATCTTGCTGATATTCCCCATTTGAGCAATATCTGTGATTTCAGGATTGGATAAAGCATTAGGGGTAAAGAAAGGAGCACTGTTCAGCAGCTGAGAACCATTGTAATTGGAAACCGCCCATACTCCCGGAGAAAAAGGAGTCTCGTTGGCTGTTCCGCCAGAAGTATTGGTGATCGTAAGGGTGAATTCAGAAGAAACGTCATTGTAAGACAGATTAAGTTTCATAAGCTGAGCTGCATTTACATTAGCAACCGGCATGATGGGCTTACTTTCCGTTTGCCCGGTTATATCATCTTTCGTTCCGTTGTCCCATAATCGTACGCTTGAAGAAACATCACCGGTAATAGCATTTCCATTGTTGTCAAACAATTTGATACCCGGCTGTTGGGAGGCAAAAAACCAGTCTTTTGAAGCTCCATACATGGTGGCAAACATTAAAGCTTGTGTTTTTCCGGCACTGAATTTAACAGAAACAGATTGTCCCGGCAGAATAATAGGCGGAGTTCCTGTTCCCTGAAAACTCCCGCTTTCTACAAAATCTTTAGGAGTTACAACGTTTTCAAAAGTAATGGTTCTTTGAAAACCCATATCCATCATCACGTCGTTATCCGAATCATTGCATGAAGAAAGAGTAAATGCAGCTAGAGTAGCTGCCGCTAAAACTGATGTTCTGAAAATAAACTTGTTCATAAAAGTAATTTTTTATAGTTATAATTGATATCTGTAACTATAGTCGGCTACTTTTTGAGATCCTGACAAAAAAGAATAAATATTTTTTACCAGATAAAATAATAGGTAAGTTTTGGAGTCATGCAAAAAGGGTTTTACATCAGGAAAAAGGTAGATGTTTTTCAGTTTTTACTTCATATCAATGAGCAAACTTATTGTATGGGCTAAAGATTTTGTGGGGAGTACAGATAGGTTTTTTATATCCCCTTTTTTCCATCCAGAATCATCTGAATCATTTTTATCTTTCTGTTTTCTCTGGTCTCTGGCTTTTTGGCTTCTTCAATCCAGCGGATGTATTCCTTTTTGTGGGTATAACTCATCTTGTCAAATAAAGCTTTTGCTTCGGGGCTTTCATTAAAAACAGAAACAATATCATCGGCAACCTCGACCACTCTTTCTTCTTTATCTTCAGTAAGAGAAACAGAGACATGATCTCCGAAAGTTTTACCAAGCTGTTTTCTGACTTCCTGCGTAAGACCGAGAATGTGGCAGTCCGATTTCATTTTGGCAAGACTTCCACGGTATTCAACTTTACCGTCAAACAGGGCTTTAATTTTTACCTGACCTTTTTTATTAAAAAGTTCTTCCGTAGAAAAAGGAAATTCCACAAACGCAGCATCCATCTCTCCGTTTTGCTGTATAACAGCTGTGAATTTGATAGTTTGAGACTTCATGATGAGAAATTTTAAGAGTCAAAAATAAAAAAAACCGTGAAAGTAAATTTCACGGTTTTAAAAATAAATCAGATAAGATTATTTTTTATTGATTTTCTTAGGGGTTGTAGTAGTACCCGAGTTTTTAGTTTTTGTATCAGCTGGAGTGTTTTCACCTCTTACAAGCTTCAATTCGTCAACTAATCTTCTTGCACCTGCATACTTATCGATTGTCCAAAGAACAAAACGAACGTCTACGTTGATTGTTTTCTGCCATTCAGGCTCGAATACGATATCACCGCTTAATGCTTCACTGTTTCCATCGAAAGCGATACCGATAAGGTTACCGTCTCCATCAATTACCGGAGAACCAGAGTTACCACCCGTAATATCATTGTTAGAAAGGAAGTTTACAGGCATATATCCTGCAGCATCAGCATACTGTCCGAAGTCTTTAAGGTTATAAAGGTCGATCACTCTTTGAGGAAGGTCAAACTCTTCATCACCTTTCTTGTATTTTCCAACAAGACCAGTCATGTCTGTATAATAGTTATCCGTAATACCGAAATAGTTTCTGTCATTTCTGATAGGAAGCTTATCTACAGTACCGTAAGTTAATCTCATCGTAGAGTTAGCATCCGGATAGAATTTTTTCTCAGGCATAGCTTTCATTAGACCAGCTAAGAACATACGGTTCTTTTTAGCAAAATTATCATCTACCTGAACATATCTTTCAGTACTCATCTTTTGATCAGCAGCAATTCCGTTAGCTGCTTTCCAAAGTGGATCAGCATCAAGCTTCAATGCATCTGGGTTCAATAAGAAGTTCGTTGCAGAAGTTTTGTTGGCAAAAATTGAAGAATACGCCAGGTTAGAAACTGTTTTAGCATCAAGACCTAAAATAGTCGCAGAAGCAATGTCTTTATTGGTAACTCTTGTTTGGTATAAGTTAACCATAGAAGTAAGCATTTCTCCTTCTAAAGATGGATTAATGTTTTCATAAGCTGCTTTAATAGCCGCTTCAGTTTTAGCTTTCATAGCCAGTCTGCCTTGCATATCCTGAGCAGCATAAGTCTTAAGGACAGATCCTACTTGCAGTGCAAGTGATATATATTTTGCATTTCTTGAGAACTGAGAAGCGTAGTTTCTTTCAACATTTCTTTCAGAAACCTGCTTGTAGTACATTGCAATATCTTCAAGAATTCCATCATAAGCTTCATTACCAGCTGTCATAGACCATTTTCTGAAAATGTCTTCAGTTTTTTGCTTGTCAGTAATGGTTCCGTTTTTATCTACTGCATCAATAGTACCTTGTCTGTTTTTCCAGTAGTTTGCTACTGAAGCATATTGAGAAGCATAGTTAAGCTGAGTTGCTTTATCCTTGTCCATGTATTTCTTCATTACATCCATAGCAAGTTTAGAAGCTTCCACCCAAGCCGGGTAATCTTTGTTGACCATCTGCTGAATTCCGTAAGAAGTCAGGTAACGGTTTGTTCTTCCAGGGTATCCAAGGATCATTGAGAAGTCACCAGGCTTAATTCCTTTAAGAGAAACAGGAAGGAAGTGCTTAGGCTTCAAAGGAGTATTGCTTGGAGAATATTCAGCAGGGTTTCCTGCAGCATCAGCATACACTCTGAAAACTGTAAAGTCTGCAGTATGTCTTGGCCATTCCCAGTTATCTGTATCTCCTCCGAATTTTCCTAATGATGAAGGTGGAGCACCTACCAATCTGATGTCTTTATAATCCTGATATACGAAATAGTAGAATTCATTTCCGTTGAAGAAATCTTTTACCACTACAGTATATTTTCCGTTTTCAGAGTTTTCTGTCTGGATTGCTTTAGTCTCAGCATCAATAACAGCTTTTCTCTCTGCTCCGGTCATATTGTTGTTTAGTTTAGAAGTGATCCTTTGAGTAGCATCATCCATTCTCACTAAAAATCTTACGTAAAGATCCTTTGCATTGAACTCGTCTTTCTGTTTCATTGCCCAGAAACCGTTCTTCAAATAATCTTTTTCTGGTGTAGAAGCAGCAGCAACAGCACCGTAACCACAGTGGTGGTTAGTAAATATAAGTCCTTTATCAGAAACAATCTCACCTGTACAGAAACCACCGAAACTTACGATAGCATCCTTTAAGCTTGAATTGTTTACCGAATAAATTTCTTCAGGCGTAAGGTGTAGACCCTCTTTTTGCATATCAACACCGTTAAGTCTTTTGATGAGCATAAGCAGCCACATCCCCTCATCCGCCCTCATCTGAGCAAAGCCCAATAAGAAAGTGAATAGTAGAAATAGTCTTTTCATTTTATAAAATAATTTTTGTGTCGCTAATTTACTAATTTTTACGAGATTCTGTCCCGGATTGGTATGAAAATGGGAGGATAACCTCTATGAAAAAGATACTATTACCCCTTTTTGCCGTTTTACTTTTAGGAGTTGTTTTAAATTGCTCCACAATACCGGATAAAAATCCATCCCTTCAAAGGCAATGGATGTTGGTTTCTTTTGATGGTTTTTCAAAAGATCAATTGATAGCCAATAAAGCCGAAATGAATCTGACAGGCAGTATGGATAATGGTAAAATTCAAGCGAGTGTCTATATGGGGTGTAATCAAATGTCTTTTGTATCTGAATTTAAAAAAGGAGGAAAAATGAAAATCTCAAAAGGAGTAAGCACCATGAAAGCTTGTCAGGATATGAATCTTGAAACCTCTTTTCAGAAAAAAATTGAAACCATGACCAGATATTCGGTAGAAGGGCATTTTCTCACTTTATCCGATGATAAGGGAGCCTCAATGAAATTTGTAGCAGCCGATTGGGATTAATGATTTCCGTTTTACAATATAAAAGTCCGCCAGAGCGGACTTTTTTGTTTAAAAAATCTAGTTTGGTTATCAGCTTTTTGAGGGTTACTAGTTCTGAAGATTATTAGTTTTTGAGAATAGTTTTTTTAAGTGCTCGTCTATATTGAGGTTAGTTCAATAAATTTTTTATTTGTGTTTCTAGAATTTATGATAGGCATGCCTGTGGGTCTGTTGGGAATAGTTTTTTTGAAATAGTCAAAATTCAGGATGTTGGAACAACGTTTTCCAAAAGTTTAAATTCAGATATTGGTTTTACATTCCTGCTTTTTACTTCAAGCCCCTGTTTAGAAAACAGGCCTGCGGCTAAAACGGAGAATCAACATGCGGAATTGCAAAAAATGAGAGAATAGATAGATTTTTTTTTCATAGATCGTTGTTTTTAAAGTGTTAGTTTTCAGTGTTATAATGTGGGTATCTTGGGAAGACTAAATTACGATCTATCTTAATCAAATGAAAGGAAAATAGACCAACGGCAGAAATAATCGACCAATGGCATTTTATGAATTATTTGTTGAATGTCCGGTTAGGTTTTTAAGGATTGAAAAAAGAAAGATTATCCTTATATGTCCGGCCTATAGGAAGCTTTATATGATGGGCAAGCTCTATTTCATGACAGTTTTTCCCGCGGATGAGGTGACGTGGTACAGCATAGCTTCTGTGTATTCTGACAAAAGAATCGAAAAAGCTTTTTTGAAGGAGATTTCCCAGAGAATTTAAAATACAGTGATTTTTTTCAAGGGTGATGATCCGGGTATAGTCTTTTAGAGCTTCCAGGTACAGAATATCTTTCATTTTGATTTGAAAAATATTTCCACCCTCTTTTATTTTGATGCAATTTTCTCCTACCATAGCATCATAGCACTCACATTTTTCTTTGACTTCAAAAAAATCGAAAAGCTTCTGTATGGAATAATGAAAGCGCTCGGCAGTAAGAGGTTTGGTGATAAAATCTAATGTATTGACCTCAAAAACCCGGGCAGCCAATTCAGGATGAGAACTTACAAAGATACAGGCGGGGATCTTATGAGCCAGCTTCCGAAATTCAAGCCCGGTCATTCCCTGTAAATTGGTTTCGGTGATCAGAAGATCTATAGGGAGATCAAGATATGGAACCGCTTTTTCTGCAGAATCAAAAGAGGCGACAATCTCAATATTTTGATATTGTCTGATGTAATGCTGAAGAACCAGCCTGTCCAGTTCATCATTATCAATAATCATACATCTAATATGGCTAATCATGATATTCCGGATATTATTTTTAATTTAAATGTTTAAAAATTAGAAATTTATTATATAAAGTTATTGATTTTTGCATAATCTTCCTAGTGTAAACTTAAATTTATATTAAAATATGTTATTAAATAAAAATTGATTTTGTTTTTTTTCTGAAAAATATTAACTTGTAAAAATCATAAACATAGACCGAACTTAATGTTAGAAAAGAAAGAACATAACTATGAGAAAGCTGTCTTGGTGGGTGTTATTACCCAAAATCAGGACGAAGATAAACTGACAGAGTATTTAGATGAACTTGAGTTTTTAGCTTTCACAGCAGGAGCAACCGTAGAAAAACGTTTTACTCAAAAACTGACTCAGCCTGACTCCAAAACTTTTATCGGAAGTGGAAAGGCTATTGAAATAAAAGAATATGTAAAAGAAAACGAGATAGGGACTGTAATCTTCGATGATGAACTCTCTCCTTCACAGCTTAAAAACCTGGAAAGAGATATGGAGGTTAAAATTTTGGACCGTACCAATCTTATTCTTGATATTTTTGCCCAAAGAGCACAGACTTCTTATGCAAGAACTCAGGTGGAACTGGCACAATATCAATATCTTTTACCACGATTGACAAGAATGTGGACCCACCTTGAGCGTCAGAAAGGGGGGATTGGAATGAGAGGTCCCGGTGAAACGGAAATTGAGACTGACCGTCGTATTATCCGTGACAGAATTACATTGCTGAAAGAAAAGCTGAAGACGATTGACAAGCAGATGGCTACTCAGCGTAACAACCGTGGAAAAGTGGTTCGTGCAGCTTTAGTAGGGTATACCAACGTGGGTAAATCTACCCTGATGAATTCTCTTTCAAAATCTGAGGTTTTTGCAGAAAATAAATTATTTGCAACATTGGATACGACTGTAAGAAAAGTAGTTATCGGAAATTTACCATTCCTGCTTACAGACACCGTAGGATTTATTAGAAAATTGCCAACTCAGCTGGTGGAATCGTTCAAATCTACTTTGGATGAGGTTCGTGAAGCTGATCTTTTGATTCATGTGGTGGATATTTCTCACGAAAGCTTTGAAGACCATATAGAATCGGTAAATCATATTCTGATGGAAATCAATGCTCACCAGAAACCTATGATTATGGTTTTCAATAAGATTGATGATTTCAGCTATGAGAAAAAAGATGACGATGATCTTACGCCATCCACTCGTAAAAATATCTCCCTGGAAGAATGGACAAAAACGTGGATGGGGAAATCAAAATATCCAACGGTTTTCATTTCTGCCTTAACGAAGGAAAATTTCCCGGAAATGAAGAAAATGATCTATGACGAGGTGATGAAAATTCATATTTCCAGATTTCCATACAACGATTTCCTTTTCGAATATTTCGATAACGACGAAGAAGACGAAAGCAACAATTAATGAAATATCAATTTTTCCTTTTATTCATTCTATTTTCGGTTTTTGGCTTCGGTCAGAAATCAAAAATAGACTTAAAAGCTATTGAGAAAAGTCTCCAAAATTCTGACTCTCCTTATAATTACGAGAAGCTTATTTTTAAGTATAAAGGATATCCGAAGTCTTTGGATAGTATAGAGTCACAATATCTTTATTATGGAAGGAATTTCAGAAAAGATAAAGTAACCACATCGGAAGATAGTTTTAAAAACCTTGTAGATGCTTTTAAGCAGAATAATTTTGCTGACTGTATCAAGCAAGGGAAAGCTTTGTATAATAAAGATCCAACAAATCTGGATATCCTGCTGATCCTTCTCAGGGCTTATGACTCTGTAAAAGACGGCAACAATTTTATACATCATCTCAATCAGTTCCGTGCGATTACTGAAGGCATAAAAAGTTCAGGGGACGGGAAATCTGAGAAGACGGCTTATATCGTTAATTCCGTAGGGGATGAGTACATTCTGCTGAACATTCTGAACATAGGACAGGATTACAAAAGAAACTCAAAAACGGTTAAAGATGGTATGTTTGATATCTGGGAAAAAGATGATACAAAGATTTACATAAAAATACTCTATTGGGAACTCACCAATTAATCTCAAAATAAAAACACTTAGTGGAATTATATTATTCATTTTCAGCGTTAATCGTATTAGCATCAATATTTGCATATCTCAATTACAGGTTTTTAAAACTTCCAAGTACCATCGGAATTATGGTGATCGCAATTGTGGTTTCTATTTTTCTGGTAATGTTCGGAGAAACAGTGCTTCCGAGAACTTTCGGACACCTGCACAACTTGATGGACAGCATCGACTTTACGGAGGTTTTGATGGGTGCAATGCTTAATTTTCTTCTTTTTGCGGGAGGAATTCATATTAATATTAACGACCTGAAAGAACAATTCAGACCTGTTGTTATATTTTCCACAGCAGGTGTTGTGATTTCTACTTTTGTGGTAGGATTTGGAATGTTTTATCTGCTTCCTTATGTGGGTGTTAAGCTTCCTTTTATCTACTGTCTTGTTTTTGGAGCCTTGATTTCACCTACTGATCCGGTAGCCGTTCTGAGTGTTTTAAAACAGGCTAATGTATCCAAATCACTGGAAACAAAAGTAGCCGGAGAGTCTCTCTTCAATGACGGTATGGCGGTTGTTGTCTTTACAGTGATCTTACAGCTTGCGGTAGGAAAAGAAGTGGATCTGAGTGTTGAAACCATAGGATTGCTTCTGCTTAAAGAAGCAGGAGGAGGTCTTTTACTGGGAGTTTTGCTTGGATGGGTTACCTCAAGGCTTATGCGTGAAGTGGATGATTATATTATTTCCGTATTGGTGACACTTTCTGTTGTGATGGGAGGGTATCTTATTGCCCGCCAAATGCATATTTCAGGGCCATTAACAATGGTGGCGGCCGGACTATTCATGGGGAACTTCAACAGAAGTTTTAAAATGAAATCGGTCACTCAGGATTATCTGATTAAGTTCTGGGAACTGATTGATGAAATTCTGAATGCTGTATTATTCCTGTTCATCGGATTTGAACTTTTGATGATTAAGGATCTGAAACATTTTATGGTACCTGGTTTACTGGCAATTATTGTCGTTCTTTTGGCAAGGTTTATTTCCATCTGGGGCCCTACAAAATTTACCTCTCTGAGAAAAAGTTTCAGCCCACAGACTGTAAAAGTTCTGGTTTGGGGAGGGATTCGTGGAGGAGTTTCTATTGCGCTGGCAATGTCTATTCCTAAAAGCGAATACAGTGAGATTATTTTAAGTATTACCTACTGTGTAGTGGTTTTCTCTATTATTGTTCAGGGGCTTACTATTGCTAAAGTGGCTAATCCTAACAAGATTGCAAAAGAAGAAGAAGAGCAGGAGCAGGAAAGCCTTGCGGTAGAGGAGAAAGCTTAGACGTAACAATCGTTCAGAAATATGAGTATTGTCAAAGAAATACAGGAAGCATTAGCTGTTCTATCCATTCCTGAAAAGGCAGAATTCTTTCCAAGATTTTTTAAAACCGGAAAAGGAGAATATGGAGAAGGAGATCTGTTTCTGGGCGTAAAAGTTCCGGATCAGCGCTCTGTAGCCAAAGAATATTATTCGAAAATCAATTTAAAAGAACTCAGTACTTTACTTTCTTCAAAATACCATGAACATAGGCTGACGGCTCTTTTTATGCTGATTTCAAAGTTTGAAAAAACAAAAGATAAAGCTGTAAAAGAAGAAGTGGTCGCTTTCTATCTTAATCATCTTCCTTATGTCAACAACTGGGATCTGGTAGACTCCACCTGCTATAAAATTTTGGGCAGGTATACTTTTGAAAACCAGAAAGAAAACCTTCTCAGAGAACTTTCGGAATCTGAAGAAATGTGGCATAAGAGAATAGCCGTTGTGGGGACAATGCATTACATAAAAAAAGGGTCGTTTGATCTTACTAAGGAATTCGTAACCAGAAATCTGAAACATCCTCATGATCTGATGCATAAAGCCAATGGTTGGTTATTAAGGGAAATGGGAAATAAAAATGAAGGAGTACTGATCAGCTATCTGAATCAGTATTACAAAGAAATGCCCAGAACCTGCCTTCGGTACGCAATTGAAAAGCTGGACGAAGATCTTCGTCAGGACTATTTGAAAGGACGTATTTAAAAAAGAATAAAGCTAAAAGAGCTGTGTGTAGTTTCCTGTCTTGAAAAAGTACCGGAAAACAGCTATTTATGCTCGAAAAATCAAAGATGATAAGGATTTAAGGCCAAAATTGAGTAATTTTGTGGCTTTAAAACCAATCATGAAAAATTTTCTCAGATTATTTCTTCTATTTTTTCCTTTGCTATTCCTTACAAGCTGTTTCGATATCCTTGATAAAGTGAATGTAAAGGCCGACGGAACAGGGGAATATACTATTATTCTTAACGCCAGTAAAAGCAAAACAAGGCTGGCATCCATCTCCAAAATGGAAACCATCAACGGCAAAAAGGTTCCGAAAAAGGCTGAAATTGAGAATAAGATCAATGAAGCTGCAAAAATTTTCAAAGGGACTCCCGGAATCAGCAATGTGAAAACATCCATGGATTTTGATAATTATATCATTAAGCTGAGCTGTAATTTCAAAAAGATTGAAAATATCAATGCCGGCCTGGAAAAACTGAAAGTTCAGAATATATTGGGAAAAATGGTTCCAACACAAGTGTACAGCCAGAATCTTGAAAAAAAGATGTTGACAAGGAATAAAGTCAATACCTTCAAAGCAGACTACGACAAGATGAGCAAGGCAGATAAGGAGGTTTTTAACGATGCAAAATATACTTCCATTATGCAGTTCGAAAGTACAGTGAAATCACAAACGAATAACACGTATGTACTTTCTCCCAACAAAAAAGCACTCAAACTGGAGGCTGATATCCTGGATCTGATCCTTCAGAAAAAACAAATACAAAACACAATTCTTTTTCAATAAATTTCTAAACTATCGTCATGAAATCTATCTTATTAAAAACACAAAAAATTATTTTTGTACTCTTTGGGTTTACACTGGTTTTTGCCCAAAATAGTATGAAAATCCCGTCTGATGCCGTATTTTATATGGAAGTCAACGGAAAACAGCTTAACAATAAAATCAATTGGAATAAACTGAATCCTTTGCTGCATGAACTTAGCAAAAAGAGCAAAGAAACCCTTTCATGGACAGATTATTCCAAAACAGGAATCAAATACGATGCTGTTCAATACCATTATGCAAGTTTTAATGACTCCATTAAGACCTACAATACCCATTTTATCATTGATAATAAAGAGAAATTTCAGGAATTCGTTAATTCTGTGAAGAAAAAAGGACAGGAAGTTTCTAAGAAGCCCAACTATTCCTACGTTGATATCAATGATGATGTTTTTGTAGCCTGGAACGGCAGCCGTGCAGTGCTTAGTATGATAAGCTATACCAAACCCTACAAAGATCTTTGGGCAACGGAACCTGTTATAGATAGTGCTGTCGTAGCTGTTGATACCGTTTATGCAGAGGCAGGAGATACCGCTTATACCGATGAGCCGGAAAAACCTTTTGATTATAAAGAAGAAATTAAAAGCCTGAAGGAAGATGTTAAATATCTGAAAGAAAGCATTAAAGATAATAACAACGAGATCGCAAGAATCCAGAAAGATATCAAATACCTGCAGAAGCATCACAAATATCCACAGGAAAAGGAAAATGCAGAGCAACATGAGGATGAAAATATGCCTGATGAAGGATATGAAGATGATGGGAAAGCCTTCCAGAAAGAGCAGGATTCTATCCACAGAGAAAACTTCAAGATCGTTAAAAAGAACGCAGAAGATCGTTTTGACCAATACTTCAGTTCAAATTTAGAAATAGAAGTTCCTAAAGAAATGCTGGCTTTCAGAGATGGCAATTCCGATGTTTTTGTCTACACAGACTACGGAAGAATTGTAAATGAAGGAATTTATGGCAAGATGGCGAAGTTCTACAGTTATGGACAGTTCTTCAAAAATATGTACAACTCTAACTATGCGTATAATCTGTATTTTGATAAAGATAAAGTAAGGCTGGTTAACAATTATCAGCACAAAAATGCTGATATTCAAAAGAATATCTCAGCTATTTATAAAGGCAAGAAAAACAAAAAATTGCTGGAACTGATCAATGAAAAAAGCGTTGGCTATTATGCAATGAACGTCAATGGAGCGAAATGTTTTGACATGATGTACAGCCTTCTTCAGAACTCCGGAGAAAATGAGTACAAAAAAGAAATGGAACTGATCATGGAAACCATGAAAATCGTTTTGGATGAAGAAGCCATTACCAAAATAGCACCAGGAAACGGAATCTTTGTTTTAAACGAGCTGAAATCCAAAAAAGTAGAATACACCGATTACGAATACGATGCTGATTTCAATGAAAAAGAAGTAAAGAAAACCAAAGATATTGCTGTCCCTAACTTCACTTTTGCTTTTGCAACGGAGAACGAAGGATATTGGAACCGTATTTTTGATGTGCTTGCTACCAATAAAAAACTGGCTAAAAGATTCTCTAAAAAAGGAAACGTCTATACATTTAAAGAAGAGAAAAACGGAGGATATATTGATCAACTATTCTTTACCGTAAAAGACGGTGTGGTGTATCTGATGAGTTCTGCTGATAATATGTTGCCTGTCAGCCAGTCTGATATTTCCAGAAAATGGGCGAAAGATTCTGCGAAGTATCCTTTATCCGGAAGATTGGATATTCAGAAACTTTTAACAGGCTTAGATAAAGAGTTCAAAAGTCCTAAAGAAAGAAAAACATTAGAGGCAATCAGAAAAAATGTAGGCGAATTATATTATAAAACTGAAGTAAAAGGAGAAAGTATCCAGACTGAAATGAATTATAATATTAAAGATTCTTCTGAAAACAGCCTGATGTATTTCTTTGATGTATTCGAGCAGGTTTTTAAAACAAAAGAAAAAGAAGAGAAGCCACAAATTTTATAAATGAAGAAAAAGAAAATTATTGTCCCGTTACTTTTATTGCTCGCAGTTGCAGTATATTTTGTGGTTTTTCATAAAGATAAGAACCTCAGATATATTCCTGAGAATGCAGATGCGGTTGTTTTAATTGATATCAAGAAAGTAACGGGGCAATATCTTTTCAGTTGGATAACCCATCCTTCACATTGGTCCGGAAGCAAAACAAAGGGTAAAAGCTCCGGGTCATTGAAAGATGCAGGAATCAGAATCCCGGATTTTTTACAGATCTTCCATATAAAAGACAGTAAGTTTTCAGAATGGTACACTCTAATAGAGCTTAAAGATCCACAGAAATTCATTGCTTTTTTAAAGAAGCAAAAATTTACAGATAAAGGGAACAACTGTTTTCAGAAGGACCAGATTTTCATTATGCTAAATGGAGGGCATTGTATTGCAGGAACTTCTGACCACGCTTTTGAATCCATTCAAAAAAAACTTCTGCAAACTTCTTCACATCGTGTTTGGAATGCAGATCAGCTTATTGATAATACATTGGGGAGCCTTTCTTTCATTTCAGGACAGAATATTCAAAACTTTTCGATTGAATTACATGATGATGAGATTGAAATAAAAAATAATGCAAATCAGGAAATCTTTAATTTCATGGCTTCTAAACTTCAAAAGGAAAGCCACTTCCTGACATTGGAATTAGATAAAGAAAACATCAGGAACTTCACGCGGTTTTTCAATAAAAGCATTGCGGATTCCTCACAGGCATCTTACATTCAAGCAACGGTAGATCTTGAACGTGTTAATGACACCATTATCAGTTATGAATATGATGATAATTTCAATGAAGTTGAAAAGAAGACCTTTCAAAAGATAACACAGCCTAATTATATCATCGATATCCAATCTAGAAACCCTGCACAGACATGGGAATACTTTCAGTCTAAAAAGTGGATTAATACAGAAAATCAATTCACTGCAATTCCCTTCCAACCCAATGAAATCAGCCAAAATAATAGTGGAGTTGCCATAAAATCGACCAGAAACCCCGTGATGTTATCGGCTCAATTCAACGAAAACTATATTTTCATCAGAAACAATGCTCTGCTGTATTCTTCTTTGAAAACGCTGAATAATACTGAAAAAAAGATCATTTCCGACATAGATTATGTGCTGTATGGGAATAAGTCGAAGGATTATTGGGTAAAAATAAAAGCCAGGAAAGGAGAATTACCCTTAATTTTACGGTGGTAAGCATAGAAACCGAAAAATAAATACCTATTAATGGCTCCATCAGACATTGCATTGCTCAAAACATGCACACATTATTTTTTACATTTTGTATTTCCAGTCTTTATTGCACTGGTTTTTTATCCTAAAAACTGGAAGAAAGTATATCTTATCCTATTGGCGACAATGCTGGTAGATTTGGATCACCTTTTTGCCAATCCTATTTTTGATCCTTCAAGAGGAAGCATCGGTTTTCATTTTTTACATTCATATTATGCCATTGCGGTGTATTTTTTGATGTTGTTTTTTAAAGGAAATATCAGAATTATAGGAATCGGGCTTCTGTTTCATATGTTGACAGATTTTCAGGACTTTACCTTCTGGCCTCATTAAAATATTATTAATATTTTCTTTTGATATTTAAAATTTCATAGATTTTTTGTATTTTGTAGTCACTTATGAGACCTAAAGAATTCTTACATTATACTTATATTTTCCCTGTCCTTGCGGTAGGTTACTACTTTTCCGGATTGATGGGCGGAGGAGTTCTTTATGATATCATTGCCGGTATTTTATTGATCGGGAGTGTTTTATCGGCAGTACATCATGCCGAAGTAGTGGCTCATAAAGTAGGAGAACCTTTCGGAACCATTATTCTGGCTCTTTGTATCACCATTATTGAAGTCGCGCTTATCATCTCGCTCATGGTTGCCGGCGGAGATCAGGCGATCACGCTGGCCAGAGATACAGTCTTTGCCGCTGTCATGCTTATTCTAAACGGAATTCTGGGAATATGTATTCTTGTAGGCGGTGTTAAATATCATGAGCAGTTCTTCGCAAGAACCTCTGCAACTACTTATCTGGTAAGTATTGTTTCCATCCTGGTGCTTACCCTTGTTCTTCCCAATTTTACGTCAAGTGTAAACGGTCCTTTCTATAACGAAGCACAGCTTATTTTTATATCCATTGCCTGTCTGGTGATCTACGGAATTTTCCTGATGGTACAAACGGTGCGCCACAGAAGCTATTTTATCATTCCTGATGAACATCCTGAAGAACATTATATCCCGTCACTGACAAAAACTCTGATCAGTTTTGCCTTCTTGGTCGTTTGTCTGATTATTGTCGTATTAATGGCAAAAGGACTTTCCGATACTATTGAAGGGATGGTACAAAGTGTAGGAGCTCCTAAATCTTTGGTTGGGGTAATTATTGCCGCCGTAGTTCTGCTTCCTGAAGGGGTAGCTGCGATTCGTGCCGCAAGAGCCAATCAGATCCAGTCTAGTTTAAATCTGGCATTAGGTTCAGCTCTGGCAAGTATCGGATTGAGTATTCCTGCTGTTTCTGTAGTGTGTATTATGTATGATATTCCACTGGTACTGGGCTTAGACAAAAAAGACATTATCCTTCTTTCTTTATCAGTCTTTATTGTAATGCTTTCATTGAGCCGCGGAAAGACCAATATCCTTTACGGAACGGTTCTATTAGTGAATCTGGCAGCCTATATCTTTACGGTAATCGTTCCTTAGAAAGATGTAATGATACAATCGCATTTGCACTTATTTACAAAATAAATCCTCTAAATTTAGAATCCCGGAACTCGCTAAAGTCTTCTTGCCAATTCCATCTTGAAAGCCATTAGTTTTGCTATGTTTTCGGATTTGTAAATCGCCATATCGGCATTTTCTCCGACGAAGTTTTCTTCAATCGTCGTTCGCCAAAGCTCAAGCCATCTATCAAAATGTTTCTGCTCCATAGCTTGTATCTCATTGATGGGGAAATGTACCCCCATCGGGTTGCCTTTATAGGTCATCTGCCCAAAAAGGATAGACTCCCAAAAAGAATACATTTTAGGAAGATGTTGGTCCCAATCTACTTTAGCAACATCATTAAAGAAAAAACCTATGGTTTCATCTTTAACGACTTTATTGTAAAATGCATTGACTAGGTCTTCAATATCTTCTCGTGATTCAAGCTTTTTCATAATTCAAAGTTAGTATAAATCATATAAAAAAATCCAGTCTCAAAATTGATAAATTTCATATAAACAGCATTTTAGAGCAAAATATAGGATAATCAGATGGAAAATTGGGAAACATTAAAATTTGATTAATTCGCAAAAAAGTGGCTTAAAAAAGTTCATTTTTTGTAAATTTAATTATTAAACACTAAAAAATTATTAAAATGATTAAAAAAATCAATTCTTTTTGGTTTCTCTTATTGATGTTTTCGGTGTCATGTTCAAGAGATGAAGTGAGTGCAATTAATGATGATTCAGCAAAGGTAAATTCTGCTGAAGTAAAGAAAGTACAGCTGACAGAGGCTGAGATGCTGCAGAAAGGCTGGAAAATTGGAGATGAGTTTAAATTGCTGGATAATAATAGTCTGGTTGTAAACAGGTTGGACAATGAAGAGCATGAAATTCCTTTCAAGCCTAACCATTTGAAAGACATGGGATATGATATCAATTATTCCGGAGAAAGAACGAGGTTAAAAAATGTTTTTGCATACAATGGCCAGATCCCGGATGGAATTATCTTTAATCCCGATCTTTCTGTAGATGGAGATACCCGGAATACAGCTCCTAATCCTAATGTTTCCATTGTTTTGGGAACTCCTGAGGTAACGATAAAAACAGACGGAATAGATTTGCCGGATAATGCTTATACTACGGAAGCTATTAATAATGGAGACCGTGAAAGCGAAATTACAGTATCCTATTCTTACAAAAAGGGATATTCTACCTCGTGGAAACGTACTGTTTCAGGATCATTTGAAGTGGCGGCATCCGTATCTGTTGATATTCCGTTGGTTGCAAAAGCTTCAGCAAGCACTAAAGTTGTTGTAGGAGGAGATACAACGGAAGGTACGGAAAATTCTGAAGAGATTACTGAAACCAGTACTTATAAGACTATTGTTCCGGCGCACTCTAAAAAGACCATCTCTATCCTGACGAAATTAAAAGGATCTTCTGTAGAATACTTTGTACCCATGAAATTGAATGGAAAATTGCAAGCCAACTTTTCTTCTCCGGTCAACGGCCATTATTATTGGGCTTTTCCTATTGAAGACTTTCCTAATTTTCTTTCTGATATACACGGAGAGTCGGGGACTGTAAAATCTGTCAGCAATGTAAGTGTTACTGTCATAGAATCGCCTGCACAAACGATATAAAGTCACTATAATCAATATTGCATAAACAGTAGGAATCCAGAGATTTCTGCTGTTTTTGTATAGGTTATTTTAAGTAAAAACCTCATAAAGGTCTGTGGGAAAATAATCTGTCATCTGAATGATGAATGTTAAAGAAATGATGACTAAAAAACATAACTTTGCTTTTTTAAATAGTATAAAACAGAAGGGGAGAGCTGATCATCAATCGGCTTGTTTGCAGAGAAAAATCATTATATAACAGAGTCAAAATGATTAAAAAATGACAGGAGGATTCAGAAAAAAAATCCGCCAGAAAAATGCGGAAAACAGTGGTTTTGGAACCAATGCATCCGGAAGATTTATCAATAAAGACGGCCTTCCGAATGTTCAGAGAAGAGGAGTGAATGTTTTCAACAGGCTCAGCTGGTATCATACCATGCTGAATCTCTCTTCATTTCGTTTTATTTCCTATCTGGTCATTGCTTACATTGTGATCAACATTATTTTTGCCATGATCTACTACCTGATCGGGGTGGAGCATCTTACCGGAATTGATAAAAGTGATCCGTTGAATGAATTTATTGATGTCTTTTTCTTCAGCTCCCAGACCTTTACAACAGTTGGATATGGAAGAATAGCTCCTGTAGGTTTTTTAGCCAGTCTTGTGGCTACTTTTGAAGCTTTTCTGGGATTGCTTACCTTTGCCATTGCAACAGGACTTTTTTACGGACGTTTTTCAAGACCGAGAGCATACCTGAGATTTTCTGATATAGCTGTTATTGCTCCTTTTCAGGAATCTTCAGCATTAATGTTCAGGCTTGCTCCTTATAAAAATAATGCATTGACAGATGCTGATGTGATTTTGTCGGCGGCTATTGAAGTAATAGAAAATGGGACTGCTAAAAGTAATTTTTACAGACTAGAAACTCAATTAAATAAGATTAATACCCTGGCACTCAACTGGACCGTTGTGCATAAAATTGACGAAAATTCTCCATTTTATGGCTTTTCTGAAGACGATTTTAAAAATACGGATATTGAGCTTATTGTACAGGTACGGGCGTTTGATGAAGTGTTCTCAAATACGGTGGTTCAAAGGTCTTCGTACACTACAGGTGAGATTATTTATGGAGCCAGATTTATCCCGATGTATTATCCAAGCAGAGAAAATATCACGACTGTTTTGGATCTGGATAAAATCAATGAATACAAGAAAGAAGAACTTCCGGATGCCGTGAGAAATAAAGAATAAATGAATTTAGATTTTTATAAAAAACAAGCAATACAAAAACAGAAAGAGCACAAGAAGTTTCTGGACGGATTAAAGAAAAAACCGCCCAAAAACCTTGATTATATTGTACAGGAAACCCATGAGGAAGTTTTTGATGAAATAGACTGTTTACAATGTGCCAATTGCTGCAAAACAACCGGTCCGTTGTATACTGAAAAGGACGTTGAACGTATTGCCAAGCATCTCCGCATGAAGTCTGCAGACTTTGAAGCCAAGTTTCTAAGGGTAGATGAAGATAATGACAAAGTATTACAGAATCTTCCCTGCTTTTTCCTGAACACTGATAATACCTGCTCTATCTATGAAGTGAGACCTAAAGCCTGCCGGGAATACCCTCATACAGACCGTAAGAAGATTTATCAGATTAATAATCTGATGCTGAAAAATACGGTAATCTGCCCCGCAGCATTTGAATTTGTAGAAAAAATGATGAAAAATATAGCAAAATAATTTTTTGTGAAATCCTCTTAAATAATTATAAAGTACGTTAAATAAGCTTTTTACACATAATTTTATAAATGATGCCTCGTTTAAGTTAAACAATCATTTAAATATTACATTATGAAAAAGTTATTTTTAACGGCAGCGTTTACATTAGTCGGAGTAATCGCAGTATCAGCACAATCTACACCACAAAAGCCAGCTGATACCTCCACTAATAAACCAACGACAACTCAAACTCAACAACCGAATACACAGACTACAAGTCCTTCGGATCCAAAGAATCAACAGGAAAAAACACCTGCTACTACAATGGAGACTTCTCCCGCAGTTGATCCATCGGTAAGTACAACCCCTACGGATGCAACTAAGCCTGCAGATGCTCCTAAAGAAGGAAAGAAAGACAAAAAGAAGAAGAAGTAAAAGCACGTTAGCAAACACTAGTCGGAATCCTGAAATCTTGTATTTCAGGATTTTTTCTGTTCTGTTTCTTTTACTTTGAACTGAACAATTGCATGAATCAAATCCAGCGGAAGATCTTCGGTAATCGGAAACTGTACAGCTCCTTTTGAAAATTTATAATTCCTTTCCTCAAAATCTTTCTCAAAATTACTGATGCCCTCAGCCCCCGGATAGAACCCAATATGCTTTTTATACCCCGCAAAGTAAACTAAAGGTTTTCCTTTATACCTGAAAGCAGGCATCTGGTATCCGATATACTCTTCCAGATCCGGAACCTGTGAGTGAATGGCTTGTCTCAGCTCAAGCAGTTTTCCCTGTACTTCTATGGGGAACAGAAGAATGTATTCATCAATATTTTTAAAAGTGTTTTTCATGACATAAAAATAAAAAAAAAGCGCTGCATATAGCAGCGCTTTCTCCTTTCACTTTTTACTTTTTTCCCATTATCCCGGGAACAGGCTTTATCAAAAAAGGTCGGGAATTTTTCCCAACCTTTATTTTTTTCTGTTACACAACTCCTTGAGCCAACATTGCTTCTGCTACCTTTACGAAGCCGGCAATATTTGCACCCTTTACGTAGTTTACATAACCGTCTTCGTCTTTTCCGTAGTCTCTACAAGCTTTGTGGATACCGATCATGATTTCCTTTAATCTTGCGTCAACTTCTTCAGAAGTCCAGTTAAGACGGATAGAGTTCTGAGTCATTTCTAATCCTGATGTAGCAACACCTCCAGCATTGGAAGCCTTACCAGGAGAGAATAATACTTTATTGTCTAAGAAATAGTTGATGGCATCCAGTGTAGAAGGCATATTGGCCGCTTCAGTTACACAAACACATCCGTTTTCAACTAGTTTTCTTGCATCATCTAAATCTAATTCGTTTTGAGTTGCAGAAGGGAACGCAACATCACACTTCACATCCCAAGGACGTTTTCCAGCGTGGAACTCAGCAGATGGATATTTTTTAGCATAATCTTCAGCTCTGTTATTTCCTGAAGATCTAAGCTCTAATAAATAATCAATCTTTTCTCCGCTGATACCATCTTTATCGTAGATATATCCGTCAGGACCAGAAACCGTTACTACTTTAGCCCCTAGTTCAGTTGCTTTTTTGATAACTCCCCAAGCTACGTTTCCGAAACCTGATACAGTTACTATTTTCCCTTGGAAATTTTGTCCGATAGTTTTAAGCATCTGCTCAGCGAAGTATACAACACCGTATCCTGTAGCTTCAGGACGGATTAATGAACCTCCGTAAGCAAGACCTTTTCCTGTAAGAACTCCAGTAAATTCGTTTCTGATTTTCTTGTACTGTCCGAATAAATATCCGATTTCTCTTGCTCCAACACCGATATCTCCTGCAGGTACATCTGTTTCAGGACCGATGTGCTTACATAGTTCTGTCATGAAAGCCTGGCAGAAACGCATTACTTCCATATCAGATTTTCCTTGTGGATCAAAATCTGAACCTCCTTTACCACCTCCCATTGGAAGAGTTGTCAGAGAGTTTTTGAATACTTGTTCGAAAGCTAAGAACTTAAGAACCGATAAGTTTACAGTAGGGTGGAAACGAATTCCTCCTTTGTATGGACCAATTGCAGAGTTCATCTGAATTCTGAAACCTCTGTTAACCTGAATTTCTCCTTTGTCATCAACCCATGGAACTCTGAAAATAATAATTCTTTCAGCTTCAGCCATTCTTTCAAGCAGCTTCATTCCGGTATATTCTTTTTTAGTAGCAATGAACGGAATTACAGTTACGGCAACTTCTTTTACGGCCTGTAAGAACTCTGGTTCGTTAGGATTTTTTGCTTCAATTTTTGCAATAAACTCTTGGATTTTCTGGTCAATATTATATTGTTCCATATATTAAGGTTGAATATTATTGTCAACAAATTTAATTTTTTTTTCAAGATTCACAACACTATATTTTAAGATTGTTAAAAATTAAATAATAATGTTCCATAATATTATTAAATTGATAATTTGTGTTTAAATTTTATTAAAAATGAAATGTTATGTATGAAATAATGCAATATTAAGAAATCATTAATTCTTAAATTGCCACAAATTGCCTCCCGGAAAATGATTTTACTTTCCCTAAAAGTTCCAATTCTAAAATTATTGGTAAGATTTTGTGAGGAGAGACATCCATTTTCTGTGACAAATCGTCCAGAGAAATCTGAGGATGTTCTCTTATGGATTGATATATTAAATATTGATTATCAGATAATTGTATTGTGGTCTCGCTGTAAGGAAATAACTCTTCAATTTTTTCTTTAGGACCATTAAATCCGAGTAAGCCGATAAGATCTTTTATGGTAGAAATGGCTGTCGCTTTGTTATGGAAAATCAATTGATTACACCCCTGGCTGCAGAGGTCTGTGATTTTTCCCGGTAGGGCAAAAACATCCCGATTGTAGTCATTGGCAAAAGCTGCTGTACTTACAGAACCACCGCCAAAACCGGTTTCCACGACAATAGTGGATGGTGATATTCCTGCCACAATTCTGTTTCTCTGGATGAAGTTTTCGCGGTCTGGTTTTCTGGAAGAACTGAACTCTGTTACTAATGCTCCTCCTTCCTGAAGAATTTTCTCTGAAAGCTTTCTGTTTTTTGCCGGATATAAATATTGAAAACCATGGGCAAGGACTGCTACGGTAGGTTTTTGGTGATGAATAGACTGCTCATGAACCTCTTTGTCCACTCCTAATGCCAAGCCGCTTACCGATATGTATTTTGAAGACTGCGTAGCCTCAAAAAAGTCCCCAATAAACTGTTGACCATAGGCTGTCATATTTCTGGACCCTACTATGCTTATTGTGGAAAGAGTATCATCAAGGCTTCCTTTTTGGTAAAGTATAGCTGGAGCATCCGTACATTCATTAAGGAGAGACGGAGTTTCATTAAGGTGTCTTAGCTTGATTTGGATATTATGCTTTTCGCAAAATTTTAATTCTTCTTCTGCGAATTTCAAATGATCCTTGCTGCCAATATCCGAAACCGTTTTTTGTCCTATTCCTTCCAGTTGTTTATACTCTTTCTTTGCTCTTTTCCATGTTTCCTGAGCACTTCCGAAAGTACGCACCAGTCTGTTAAAATGGATGTCGCCAATCTGGCTGCATTCGCGGAGTGCGATGGCGTAAAAATATTCTTCGGAGATCATGTATGTGTTTTTTCAAATGTAGTGAAATAAGCTTTATCTTTTTCTTAATTCCTCCAAATGATCCCAGATATCATCTCTTTTCTTGTAAGGAAGCTCCATGAAATCTTCCGGGTGATTTTCCTTGTATTCCTGCCACAGTTTATCATCCTTTTCGTTATAATAATTAGGAAATTCCCAAATAAATTTTTTCTTCTTTTCGCCCACATTTCTAAAGGAAAATGCAATAATACTTCCTACTACAGCTCCGGAAAGATGGGCCTGCCATGAGATTTTACTCGGCTCCTGCATGTTATAAAATAGCTCTTCTGGCAACATTCCCCAGATTAAACTTCCATAATACAGTACCACAAGCATTGAAATGGTCAGAAGTTTTGTGTTCCATTTGAATACACCGCTGAAAAAGAGGAAAAATGCAAGAACATATACCACACCACTGGCTCCGATGGTACAGGTGTACATATATTCGCCGGTGAGAATGTCAATAGGAGGAAGTAGCCATACCAAAAGTCCTGTTGCCAGCCAGCCGATAATGAAAACCTTGTTCGCGACTAAAGGATAAAACTGATAGAGCAGAAACATCAATGCCGCTATCGGGATTGAATTTCCTATAATATGATCGATATTTCCGTGTAAAAGGGGAGAGGTAACTATACCCAGCAATCCTTCTGGTAAAAGCGGAATGATGGCTCCAAAACAGCTTTGAAAAAAGCCCTGCATTTGTAAAAAATACCCTAACCACATTGCAGATAACATCAGCAATGGGTATATAACCGCTCTTTTGGAAATTACATTTTTAAACATGAGGATTCTACGTCAAATCAAAAGCCAATGATAAATTTCGGAAAATTTGTCGATGAATATGGATCTATCAAACTGATTTTAAGACAAAAGGTATCAAATTTATTTTTCAAACTTATTATTTTGGCATTGATTTTATAGAAATATAGGATTGAGAAGTAATTCAACTGTAAGGAAATTGGATTCTTTAAAGCAGAATTTACCTTTAAAAAAAAATATATTAATATTTTTGTACTGAAAATTATTTAGAGTAATGAAGAAGTTTTTATTGATTCTTTCCATTTTTATGGGAATTTATGCAAGTGCACAAGAAGAATTGAAAAAAGATTCCGTAGTGGTAGACACAGTAAAATACTGGTCGGTTGTAGGAAAAAATACATTAATGATCAACCAGGCTGCCTTTTCAAATTGGGTAGGAGGGGGAGCCAACAACGTGGGATGGCTTGCCGGAGTCAATTACAATCTGACCTATGAAAAGGATAATGATCTTTGGGAGAATATTATTATACTGGGCTACGGGCAGAATGATACGAAGGGATTGGGAATAAGAAAAACCCAGGATGTTATCAATGTTTCTACCAATTATGGGCGGAAGTTTTCAAAAAGTTGGTATTTCTCTGGAGGGGCCGGGCTTCAGTCACAGTTTGCCGCAGGGTATGAAGACGGAAATAATCCTGAAGCAAAGAAAATATCGAATTTTATGGCGCCAGGTTATGTGAATGTCGGTATGGGTATCACGTACAGGCCTAATGATGATCTTACGGTCACTTTACGTCCTACCAACGCCAGGTGGACTTTTGTATTGGATAAAGACCTTCAGACAGCAGGAAGTTATGGTTTGAAAAGCGATGGTGATACTTCCTTATTACAATTCGGTTTTTTGGGAACGGCAATATATAAACTGAAAATAATGGAAGATATCTACTTAACGAATACAGCTTCTGTCTTTTCAAATTATCTTGACCGCCCGGACAGATTGGTTCTTGCGTATGGAGCACTATTGAACCTGAAAGTAAACAAATATATCTCATCCAATGTGACATTAGATTTGTTGTACGATCACAATCAGATAGAAAAAACGCAGCTGAAACAAACCCTTGGAATTGGATTCGCTTACACACTGAATAATGGAGTGAAAAGATCTGATCGTAAAGACAGCCAATGGTGGATAAAAAAATAATATAAAATCACATATTCAATAGAAAAAACACTTCAGAAATGAGGTGTTTTTTTTGCATTATTGAATTACTGTTAGAAAATATTTCTAATAACCTTTCGGTATACCATAATGAGAAATAAAACCCATCCCTACTTGCGTATAAATAATTGATAAACAATAACTTAACATAAAAAAAATAAATCTCTACTGATATGATTTATTTAATATATTTGAAATGAATTTTTAAAATAGTAATAACAAAAAAACAAATTAATTATGAAAAAAACATTATTAGTAGGCACATTATTAATCGCTGGTGTGGCAAGTGCATTTCCTTTCAGGACTTCTTGTGGGACTGTTGTAAATGTTACACAAACGCAAGGGTATACCATGGAGCAAGTAACAACTTTTTTACAATTTGTTAATTATAACGAATGTGGTACTACTCCAAAAGGGATAACTCTTTATATTCACTAATTAATTCTAATTCAAAACCTCAAGCAAAGTATTAATTATACTTTGCTTGTGTATTTAAACAATGAAAATCTATTACAGTCTATTTTTCTTTTTCTTCATAATTATTATTAAGTCTCAAGGAGGGTTTAATGTTGTATATGAGGCTGATTATAAATTGGTTTATAAAAGCCAAATGAAAAATGCTATTGTTCAAGATGCAGCATTTGCACTTTTGATGAATGAGAAAGAATCTTATTATAAAAATATGAATCAATATGTTGGGGATTCACTTCGTTTTGAAAAAAAGCTTCATGAAAACAGTCCGATTGAAGAACAAATGAAATATACTTCCGAATTTTCTGAAAGTATTGGAACAACAATGGGAAAACTTTATGTAACTTTTAAAACATCTAATGAATATTTTAAATATGAAGAAACGAATAATACCAATTGGCAACTTATAAATGAATTCAAAACAATTGGAAAGTATAAATGTCAAAAAGCCATAACAAAAAAGTATGGTAGAATTTGGATTGCATATTTTGTTAAAGAAATACCTCTCCCTTTTGGTCCATACAAGTTTAGTAAATTACCAGGATTGATTCTAGAAGTGTTTGATGACAAAGATGATTATCATTTTACAATGTATAATTTCAGAAAAAGGAAATATTATTGTAATTCTGCAAATTTGCACTCCAATGCTAGACTAGTGAAAAAAGAAAATATATTTGACTATCGAAGAAAAGAATTAACGAATCCTACTCTTTATAATAAATTTATTGAAGATCCTGATGAACGTCGTTCTCTCCTTAAAAAGGCTCAAGAAAGAGCAAAAAACTACAATCCTATTGAGTTAAATATCAATTAAAATTAATGGTTATTAGTAAGAAAAACACTTCAGAAATGAGGTGTTTTTTTGCTTTTACAATACTGTAGTTTTAAGTTGGTTTAAGTTCATAATGGATGTGGGTTATCTTTAAACGAGTTGTTTTCATGGTGTTATGGGGCTAAAATCGCTTATGTTAAATTCATTTTAAAGTGAATTTTCTTCCGGCGTAAATTATTATTTATACATTTGTAATAAATCGACATTATGAAAAAACTTTTATTGATCAGTTCCATTTCTTTTGGAGCGATAGCTTTGGCGCAAGAGACTAAAACAGCTGCTCCGGCAGCAGACACCGTTAAAGCCTGGTCTATTCAGGGACAAAATACATTAATGCTCAATCAGGCTGCCTTTTCAAACTGGGTAGGAGGGGGAGCCAACAACGTGGGATGGCTTGCCGGTGTCAATTACAACATGACTTATGAAAAAGGGAAAGATCTTTGGGAAAATATCATTATTCTGGGCTACGGGCAGAACAATACTCAGGGAACGGGAGTGAGAAAAACTCAGGATGTCATCAACCTTTCTACAAACTATGGTAGAAAATTTGCTGAAAGCTGGTATTTCTCAGCAGGAGCCGGGCTTCAGACTCAGTTTGCTCCGGGATATGAAGATGGGAACAATCCTGATGCTAAAAAGATTTCCAATTTCATGGCTCCGGGATATTTAAATGTAGGTGCAGGGGTTACCTACCGTCCTAATGATAATTTGACAGTGACTTTACGTCCTGCCAATGCAAGATGGACTTTTGTCTTGGATAAGGATCTTCAAACTGCAGGAACTTATGGTCTTAAGAATAATGGTGATTCATCACTTTTCCAGTTCGGTTTCCTTGGGACTGCTATCTATAAGATCAAAATCATGGAGAATATAAACCTGACCAATACAGCGTCTGTATTTTCAAACTATCTGGATCATCCGGATAGATTGGTGCTGGCTTATGGAGCGATCTTAAATATGAAGATCAATAAATATATTTCATCCAATATTACCCTGGATCTGCTGTATGATCATAACCAGATATGGAAAACACAGTTGAAGCAGACATTGGGCGTAGGTTTAGCCTATAATTTCGATAACGGTAAGAAACGTTCAGATAATAAAGATAACCAAGGCTGGTTAAAGAAATAAAGCGGAAATAAACCTGCTAAAACTATAAAAGCACTTCAAAAGAAGTGCTTTTATGTATCAATATATATAAAGTTTTAAAATTCTATATCTACTCCCAGTTTCTCAGCCAATAGCTTTGAAATTTTCTCTTTTAAAGGCTCTATATCAATATTCTGCATAGCATCATTTGCGAAAGCATATAAAAGCAATGCCTGAGCTTCTTTTTTAGAGATTCCTCTTGCTCTCAGGTAGAATAAAGCATCTTTATTCAGCTGACCTACCGTACATCCGTGAGAACATTTTACATCATCTGCAAAGATCTCCAACTGAGGTTTTGTATCGATGCTTGCTCCTTCACTTAGCAATACATTGTTGTTTTGCTGATAAGCGTTCGTTTTCTGAGCAATTTTATCTACAAAAACTTTTCCGTTGAAAACTCCGTGGGCATTGCCATCGAAGATTCCTTTGTAGTTCTGGTAACTTTCACAGTTCGGGAAGTTATGGTGAACTGCTGTATGGTGGTCTACCAACTGATCTTTTCCGATGATGGTGATTCCGTTCATGAATGAATTGATGTTTGATCCATTATGAATAAAATCCAGGTTGTTTCTTACCAGTTTACCTCCGAAAGAGAATGTATTTACAGTCGTTAAGCTGTCTTTCTCCTGTTTTGCGAAAGTATTGTCAATAAGATAAGTTGTATTGTTGTCATTTTGAAGCTTGTGCCAATCTGCTTTTGCGTTTGGATAGGTAAAGATCTCCGTTACAGAGTTGGTCAATACATATGTGCTGTCAAAATTATGGTGGCTTTCAATCACTTCTACTTTTGCCCCTTCTTCTACGATCAATAGGTTTCTTGTATTGTAGAACGTATTTTCCTCTTGATTTTGAGAGATATAAAAAACATGGATTGGTTTTTCAATCACTACATTTTTAGGAACCTTAAGGAAGAAACCGTATTTGCAGTAAGCTAGGTTTAAGTTGGTAAAAGCCTCGTCTTTAGAAGCTGCAGTGTTGAAATATTTTTCAAAAACCTCTTTATGCTTCTCGTCATTCAATGCGTAATTGAATGAAAGAAACTCTACATTTTCAATAGAAACTTTTGAAAGTTCCTTGTGAAGTTTACCGTTTACAAAAACAATCCAATCAAAATTTTCCTCTCCAAGGTGCAATTCATCAAACTGCTCTTTGGTGATATTGTGGCTCTCTTTCGGGAAGAAGTTATAGCTTTTTTCCGTGATCTCCTTTAGATTGGTATATTTATATTCTTCGTCTTTTTTTGTTGGAACACCAATGTTTGCAAATCTCTGAAGAGCCGCTTTTCTTTCATCATCCAGAAACCTGTGACGAAGACTCTCCAAAAATTCATTATGGTTCTCTATAATTTGTTCTTTTAATGCCATTACTGGTATATCTGTGGTTTGCACCATTTTTTCTTTTTATTTTGAATTAAAATATTGTTATTCCAAACAATGTGGAACCCAACTTTTAATATTAGAGATTCTTCATTTTGTTACGTCTCATGAATAATCGCAGAAAACTTTAATCTCTGAAATAATATATTCTTCTTAGTTAAGAAGCCAGTCGTACCCTTTTTCTTCAAGTTCTAATGCTAAAGATTTATCACCCGTTTTGATGATTTTTCCATTAGCTAAAACGTGAACGAAGTCAGGCTGAATATAGTTAAGCAATCTCTGATAGTGAGTAATCAAAAGAACTGCATTTCCTTCATTTTTAAAGTGGTTTACCCCATCTGCAACGATTCTTAATGCATCGATATCCAATCCGGAATCGGTCTCATCAAGAATAGCCAATTTAGGATTCAGCATCATCATCTGAAAAATCTCATTTCTTTTCTTTTCACCTCCTGAGAATCCCTCGTTCAATGATCTTGAAAGGAAATCTTTCTTGATACCCAACTTTTCAGATTTTTCACGGATCAATGCAAGCATTTCTTTTGCTGGCATTTCTGTCAATCCGTTTGCTTTTCTAGTCTCGTTTAAAGCAGCTTTGATAAAGTTCGTTACAGAAACTCCCGGAATTTCCACTGGATACTGGAAAGAAAGGAAAATCCCTTTGTGAGCTCTATCTTCAGGAGCATCTTCGCTGATGTCTTCTCCTTGGAAAAGAATTTCTCCACCAGTTACTTCGTAATCATCTTTTCCAGCGATTACAGAAGATAGGGTAGACTTACCAGCTCCGTTTGGTCCCATGATAGCGTGAACTTCGCCCGGCTTTATTTCAAGATTAATACCTTTTAATATTTCTGCGCCATCTTCAATTTTGGCGTGAAGGTCTTTAATTTGTAACATTCTTGCTAACTTTTGCTTTTATAATTGTGTGAGCTTCTCCTGTATATACATTATGTCTTTATTTGGAAATTTCTCCAACAGACGGATAGAAGCTTTTTATATTTTATGTTTGTAATAATCTTCTGTGAAGACTAGAACTTATATTTCCGTTTATAACGGTTTTTTGATCTCATAAAAACGCTGAAAACCTTGCCATTATATCAGTTAGTTTTTATCTGAGAGATCCTTTTTTTTAAGGATTTATCCTACTGAACCTTCTAATGAAATTTCTAACAATTTCTGAGCTTCAATAGCAAACTCCATTGGAAGCTTATTTAAAACTTCCTTGCTAAATCCGTTTACAATCAGAGCGATAGCTCTTTCTGTGTCAATCCCTCTCTGGTTACAGTAGAAAATCTGGTCTTCCCCAATTTTTGAAGTCGTTGCCTCGTGCTCTAACTGTGCAGTAGGATCTTTGATTTCAATATAAGGGAAAGTGTGTGCCCCACATTCATTACCCATCAATAGAGAGTCACATTGGGAGAAGTTTCTTGCTCCTTTTGCAGAAGGCATTACTTTTACCAATCCTCTGTATGAGTTTTGAGATTTTCCAGCAGAAATACCTTTTGAAATAATCGTTGACTTGGTATTTTTACCAATGTGAATCATTTTTGTTCCTGTATCAGCATACTGGTGATTGTTGGTTACCGCAATAGAGTAGAACTCTCCAATTGCATTGTCCCCTTTAAGGATACAAGATGGATACTTCCATGTTACTGCAGAACCCGTTTCAACCTGTGTCCATGAGATTTTTGCATTTCTTTCGCAAAGACCTCTTTTCGTTACAAAGTTGAATACTCCTCCTTTACCTTCTTCATTACCAGGGTACCAGTTTTGAACGGTTGAATATTTAATTTCAGCATCATCCATCGCGATCAGTTCTACAACTGCTGCGTGAAGCTGGTTTTCATCTCTTGAGGGTGCTGTACATCCTTCAAGATAAGAAACATAGCTTCCTTCATCTGCAATCACAAGAGTTCTTTCAAACTGTCCTGTTCCTGCCTGGTTGATACGGAAATAAGTGGAAAGTTCCATTGGGCATCTTACCCCTTTAGGAATATAGCAGAAACTTCCGTCAGAGAATACTGCGGAATTCAATGCTGCATAAAAATTATCTCCTCTTGGAACTACTTTTCCTAGATATTTTCTTACTAAATCTGGGTGATTCTTAATCGCTTCAGAGATTGAACAGAAAATAATTCCTTTTTCTGCCAATGTATCCTGGAAAGTAGTTTTCACAGAAACTGAATCTATTACAATATCTACAGCAACACCGGAAAGTCTTTTTTGCTCTTCAATATTGATTCCTAATTTGGCAAAAGTTGCCAATAATTCAGGATCAACTTCGTCTAAACTTTCCAGTTCAGGCTTTGCCTTGGGAGCAGCATAGTAACGGATTGCCTGGAAATCTGGTTTTTGATATTTGATATTTGCCCAGGTAGGCTCTACCATTTTCAGCCAGATTTTGAAAGATTCCAGTCGCCATTCAGTCATCCATTCCGGCTCTTCTTTTTTAGCAGAAATTGCACGGACGATATCCTCATTCAAACCAATTGGGAAGTCTTCATAATCTATCTTCGTTTCCCAACCGAATTCATATTTTTTATTTTCTAGATCGACTCTTAAATCGTCTTCTGTATATTTACTCATTATTTTTTTTTAGATTTCAGATTTTAGATTTCAGAATTCAGAAGTTACTCTGAGATCTGAAATCTAGGATCTAATGTCTTTTCTCTAAAGACTAAATGATTCCCCACATCCACATGTTCTGGATGCATTCGGGTTGTTAAAAACAAACCCCTTTCCGTTCAATCCTCCTGAATACTCAAGAGTTGTTCCTGCTAGATAAAGGATGGATTTTTTATCTATAATAATTTTGATGTTATTATCTTCAAAAATCTGATCTGCGTCTGTTTTTTGGTTATCAAACTTTAAAACATACTCTAAACCAGAGCATCCGCCGCTTTTCACCCCTACTCTTATATAATCTTCAGCAGGGTTAAAACCATCTTCCGTCATCAACTGGATGGCTTTCTCCTTTGCATAGTCTGATACTTTTATCATTGTATTTATTTAGAATGATTTAATGATGCAAAAATACGAACTAATTTCCGCAATCTCAAATCGAAGATGTCTATTTTAATGATTATGATATTAATAGCGATCTTGGAGGGAATATTTATGTTAAAAATAGATAAAATTGTTATCCTTGTGTGAAGATTTTATTTCTAGTTTTAACCTTGAATCGTATTTTCGATCTATAAATAAAATTGGTAATGAAACAAAAAATAACTGTTTTTTTTGTGTTGTTCTTCACCGCAGTGTCTTATGGACAAACGACAAGATTTGTGTATGAAACCCTGGTAAACCCAGATTCCATCAATCTTGTAAGCATGAAAAGTGAAAGAACTTTTCTGGATATTAATGGAGATCGTTCTTTATTTATCAGTGAAAATAAATTGAAAAGAGATTCTCTTTTTACTTCTTTAAGGTCAGAAATGAAAGAAACTCATCAAAAAGAGGAAAAAGATTTTTCAAAACCGGGAGGAGGTAAAAATTTTGAATCTACTTTCTTTGAATATTTTATTACTAAAAGTGTTCCGGATCAGAAAGTATACTACTATGAAAAGGCGGCCGGAAAACAAATTTATTACCAGGAAGACAGGCCCATGCAATGGGAAACGACCAATATTGTTGAGAAGCAAAACGGATATTCTGCTCAAAAGGCAGTCACAGAGTTTGGCGGCAGAGTCTGGACAGCATGGTTTACAAAAGAGATTCCTCTCTCTGATGGGCCGTACAAATTTTCAGGATTACCTGGATTGATTGTAAAACTGGAAGATGACAAAGGGGATTATAAATTTGATCTTGTTAAAAAAATAATAGTCAAAAATGCTTTTGAAGAACAGATCAACGCTGATGCAAAACAGAGTACAAGAGTTAATTTCCATGGAGATAAAGCTGCGCTGGAGATGGAGTTTGGTAAAAACAGAAGATCTATGGCAGGAAATAATGGAGGAGGAAATATGAATCTTGAAGGAGGAAGACACGGAAACGGTATGGGCGGCGGCATGAATGGAGGAGGAATGAGAGGCGGAGGTCACGGAGGTGGCGGAATGCATAGAGGAATGGGGGGAGAAAACCAAAGTTTTCCTACACAGCAGAATTCATCTATAGAAAGTCACTCCTTTACGGGGGTTCAGAATCCAATTGAATTAAAATAAAGAAAAATATAAATGAAAAAATTAGGTATTATCGCATTGGCACTCTTCATCCAGAATGTTTCTGCACAGACAAACAGGTTTGTGTATCAGGTGACCATGAAACCGGATGCAGAAAACAAAACAGATATCAAAACAGAAAATGCATATCTGGATATTTCTTCCGAGAAATCTGTATTTTATTCTGAAAACAGGATCAAAAGAGACTCTATTATGCAAAAAGCATTTCAAGGAGGTGGTGGAAGAGGAAGCATCAACAGAGATCAGATGGAAGGCTTGAGAACGAATATCAACTATTCTATAGAAAAGGATAAAAAGAACCAAAAGACGTATTTTAAAGACAGAATTGGCCGTGATGTTTATTCGTATGAAGAAGACAGACCTCTGAACTGGAAAATTGAGTCGGAGACAAGAAAAATAGGAGAATATAAAGTTCAGAAAGCTGAAGCAGACTTTGGCGGAAGGAAATGGACTGCATGGTTTACCACTGATCTTCCTTATCAGGATGGACCCTACAAGTTTGGAGGTCTTCCGGGATTGATTGTAAAAGTAGAAGATGATAAAGGAGAATATTCTTTTGATTTAATGAAAAACTATAAGATTCCAGAACTTCCGACATTAAACCAGTTTGGAAACACGTTGAAAGTGAAAAGAACAGATTATTTAAAGCAGCAGCAGAAATTTATTAGTGACCCTATGTCATTCATGAATCAAGGTGGTGGCGGACAAGGTGGATTTTCGACTACAGTGAGAATTGGGGGAAGAGGACCCGGAGGAGGCGGAAATCAAAATCCTGGCGATTTTAAGAAAAGAATGGAAGAAAGGGTAAAAGAAGAAGCCAAGAAAAATTCTAACCCAATCGAATTACAATAAATAATAAATGCGGTCTCACTCTGAGACCGCATTTTATTTTGTATGCTATTTAAAACATTAAGAAAATTGATGGTTAAGATTCATTAAGATTCATCTTTCCCAGATGATAAAGCAGATTGCTTATAAATAGCTTTAGCTTTTATCTTGATGATAATTAATTCTTTAACCACTCTTAATGGTTCAGTATTATTTTAAAAGTTGATTGAAAGTATCACCCTGTCTGATATCACCGGTGTTATAGCCTTTCATAAACCATTCTTTACGTTGTGCAGATGATCCATGAGTGAAACTTTCCTGGTTAACATATCCTTGCCCTCTTTTCTGAATATTGTCATCTCCTACAGCTTCTGCTGCATCTATTGCAGATTCAATGTCTCCGGGCTCCAGAATATGTTTGCTGTCATTGGTTCTTTTCGCCCAGACTCCGGCATAGAAATCAGCCTGTAATTCTGTAGCAACGGATACTTTGTTCATCTGTTCTTCGGAATATCTTCCGCTTCTTCTTAACGCATCTACTTTTTGAGTAGTTCCTAAAAGAGTCTGCACATGATGTCCTACTTCGTGAGCCAAAACATAAGCTACTGTAAATTCCGTTACTTTAGCCCCGAATTTTTGCTGTAGTTCACCAAAAAAACTCATATCCATATAAACTTTCTGATCAGCGGGACAATAGAATGGTCCCATGGCAGACTGAGCTGTACCACATGCTGAAGAAGTTGTATTTTCAAAAAGAACAATCCCCGGATCAGTATAAGTCATCCCATTTTCTTTAAAAATCTGATTCCAGGTCTGGCTATTCCATGCATCCATCATTTTGACCATTTGTCCGATTTGTTTTTCACTGGCTGTAAGCTCTCTTTGTTCCCCGGAGTTTCCTGAAGACTGCATACTGCCGGAATTCAGAATACCGGATGGATCACCTCCCAAAAAGAATACGATGGCTGCTATAATTAAAGTTCCAAGTCCGCCACCTACGATCATACCACCACCTCCGCCTCCGGAACCACGGCGGTCATCAACGTTTCCGCCTCTGTCGTCTGTCCATTTCATACTAATAAATTTATTGGTTAATTTAAATATTTTAAGCTAAACTATAGCGGTAAAATATTTAAATCTTTATTTGTTAAGTTGTTTCGTTTTAAGCCAATAAGAGGTAGATTGATACGCAGATACGGCATCATTTACCAGTTTTGGATCTTCTGTTTTTAATAATTTCTCGTCGTAATACAGCTTAAATGCCGGAGCAAGATCACTTTTTTCAAGTTCTAAAGAATATTGCTTCACCTTTTTTACCGGTGAGATAATGGTCAATCGCCCATCTTTTATAAACCCAAGATCCTGATAAGTGGCAACATAAGCCTTGGGCTGGAACTCCTGTTTGAAGACATCCTGACCCAAGAATTTAGATTGATAGCTGAAGTTTAATAATCCGAAAAGGGTAGGCATTAGGTCTATCTGAGACATCAACGCATCAAACTTTTGAGGCTGAATAAATCCTTCTGAAAAAATCATAGCAGGAATTCTGTATTTATCCATCGGAAGCTCGGTTTTTCCGGCACTCGATGCACAGTGGTCTGCAATGATGACAAAAACGGTGTTTTTATACCAATCCTGTTTCTTGGCCATATCGAAGAACAGTTTCAGGGAGTAATCTGTATATTTTACACCTCCTTCACGGGATTTTGCTGTCCCGGGAATATCAATTCTTCCGTCAGGATAAGTAAAAGGTCTGTGATTGGAAACGGTCATCCAGTGATTGAAAAATGGCTTTCCTGATTTAGCTTCAGCATTCATCACCTGAATTGCTTTTTTAGCCATATCTTCATCAGCAACTCCCCAAACATTGGCAAAACTGATTTCTTCAGGTTTAAAGTTGTTTCGGTCTACAATGTCATAGCCATTTCCACTGAAGAAGTCCTGCATATTGTCAAAATAGCTGTAACCGCCATATAAAAATTTAACATCATATCCTTTGGATTTGAAAACACTTCCGGTTGTGAATTTATTTTTGTTATCATCTCTTTTGATGATACTTTCTCCAGCTGTTGGAGGAATACACAATGTTAACGCTTCCAGTCCGCGTACCGTTCTGTTTCCGGTAGCATACAGGTTGGTGAACATCATCGACTTGTCTGCAAGGCTGTCCAGGAATGGAGTGATTTTTTGTGTATTTCCATAATGTTCCATGAAATCTGCAGAAAGACTTTCAATAGAGATCAATACTACATTTTTCTTCATGTCAGGCTGCTCAGCAACAATATTTCTTGTTAAGGTCTGCTGCGGATATTGGCTTAGGAAATTTTTTTCTGCCTGCTGCTGGTTGATCTGTGAATAAAACTGAAAGTAATCCAGCTCATTATGAGTGAAGGCCCAATAGAATTTTGGAATTCCGTTGGCTTCAATTTCATCTGCAAAAACATTATCAGATTTAATCTGCATTAGAGAGGGTATTGCCAGCAAACTAAGAGCACCAAGTACTATGAAGCTTCCCAAAAGAACCATTTTCTGCTTAAAATCCGGAAGTTCCAGCAGTTCATCTTTTGTTCTTTTATAAATAAACCACGTGATGGTAAGGGTAACGATCATGATGCCAGAAAACAATGGAATAACAGGATAGCTTTCCATGATATTTCCAATGACTTCATTGGTATAGATAAGGTAATCTACTGCAATGAAATTATAGCGTACTCCAAATTCATTGTAAAAGAAGTATTCACTTACCCCATTGAAAATAATCAGAAGAACATATAATAATAATGTTATGAAATACAGCGTATTGCGTATTTTGATCCTTTGTGTGGGAAGGAAAAGCATTATTCCAAAGAAAAAAGTCTTTATTCCTACAAAAACAAGGGCTACTTCCGTTACAGAACCACCATATTGCTTGAAAATATTATTGGGAATAAGCCAGATATAAAGAAAAAATAAAACAAGCGCTCCAAAAATAATGTAGCCGTAAGGTTTTTTATATTTTGAATTGGAAAGGAAGAGGAAGTAGAGGGCGAGAATGGAGCTGGCGAGAATGAAAACGAAAATATCATTCACCAGACCTATCAGTAAAACCTTTACGATTTCGAAAAATCCAAAACTAGCTGTTGTAATAGGATGAAAAAAGAATACTGTTCTTATTATCAACGAAATAATAAGATAGAAAACTCCTAAATATAGGAACGGCTTTATTTTTTTTAAAAACATGTATTGACTGTCTATATTAGTTTCACAAAGATAGTTTTTGTACAGAACTTTTGATGGAAAAAAACAAAAACATCCTGTTTATTAATGAGATTTTAGATTTAAAATTATCCCAATAAAAAAGGACTATTAAAAAATAGTCCCTATGTGTTGGTTAAGGTTGATCTTCGGTTAAGAATGTCCGAAACCGATGTTTCCTTTTTTATCAGATAATTTCTTTTTGAAATCAATCATTCTTAGAGCTGTTACAGCTGCTTCTACTCCTTTATTTCCAAGATCACCACCGCTTCTAGCGATAGATTGTTCTTTTGTATCATCTGTCAATACGCAGAAAATAGTTGGAGTATCCGTCATGATGTTACAGTCTTTGATTCCCTGTGCTACTGCAGAACATACATAATCGAAATGAGGCGTTTCTCCGCGGATTACACATCCTATAGAGATTACTGCGTCATATTTTCTCTCTTTGCAAAGCTGCATGCTTGCATAGTTTAATTCAAAAGCTCCGGGAACAGGGAAAAGTTTGATGTTTTCAGGTTTTACGCCTTCTTTTTCAAGAATTTCCAAAGCTGCATCACGAAGATTGTACGTTACAAAATCATTCCACTCAGAAAAAACAATGCCGATAGAAAATTCTTCGGCATTAGTTATATGAAGTGGCTTGTAATCCGAAAGATTAACTGTTGCCATTTTTTAGTAATATTTAGTCATTTCAATATAAGAATCAGACATTCCGTTGTCGTAGTCCTGATATTTCTCGTCAATTGCAGAGAAGTATTTTTTAGCTTCTGCATTTTTCTTTAATCCTAAAGCAACAATACCTGCTTTTCTTGTGAAGTAATAGGTTGTGTAAGGATCGTCAGAAGCTGATGCCGCTTTGTCTAATAAAGATAAAGCTTCGTCGTTTTTGTTAAGACCTGATTTTGCATCTGCCATAGCTCCGAATTTCATTGCTACTAATGTTTTGTTGTCAGATGAAAACTTGTCTAAAAGATCATAAGCTTCCTGATATTTTCCTTCTTTGAATTTTAATAAACCAGCGTTGTAAGAAGAAAGTTTACCGATTTCCGTTGAAGAATATTCATTAGCTGTACCTATAAAACCTGGGTTAGCTGCAGATTTTCCTCCCAAAGCGTCTTTATCTTTACCTTCAGCAAGGCTTTTTTGAGCAGAAAGGAAACTTTTCACAGCTTCAGTGTTCTTCGGAGCAACTACAAATTGCTTGTAAGCAAAGAATCCTAAAACTCCCAAAATCAGTACTCCAAATACAAAACCTAGTGGCTTTGAATATTTTTCAACAAATCTTTCAGTGTTTAAAGCTTCTCTATCAAGGTCTTTAAAGAACTCAACTGTTTCTTTACCTTCTTGCTCGTTTTGAGCACTCTTTCCCAATTTTGCCATAAGTTTTTAAAAATTGAAATGCAAATTTAATTGTTTCTGAGAGATTTACAAAATACTTTATTGCGATTATTGTATAAATGTTGTGAATTTGTTTTTATTTACTGCAAAAAGCATCGACTCCGCTCAGTATGAGAAACAGTTTTGTACTGATTGGCATACTGAGCGGAGTCAAAATATATTGTTAGGGTAAACTCTTAATAATTTAAAATGTGGTAGATCTCTGCACCAAATTTTTTCAGTTTTTCATCTCCATTCAGGCCTTTTAGGCCAATAAGGAAGCTGAATTGGGAAACAGTAGCACCTTGTTTTTCTACCAGTTTTGCTGCTGCTTCAGTAGTTCCTCCTGTTGCTAAAAGATCGTCGTGAATCAAAACTCTTTGTCCTGGTTTTATTTGTCCCTCACGAGTTTCGATAATAGCGCTTCCGTATTCCAGGTCATATTTTTCTGAAATGACAGGGGGTGGAAGTTTTCCTGCTTTTCTGATCAGGATGAACGGAACTTCCAATGCTACAGCAATGGCGATCCCAAACAAGTAACCACGGCTTTCTATTCCGCAGACTGCATCTACTTTTCCTTTACTGAAGGCAACAAGATCTGCAATAACATCTTCGTAAAGTTTTGGGTCTAAAAAGATGGGCGAAATATCCTTGAACTGTATTCCCGGAATCGGAAAATCAGGGATATTTTCAATTGTTTCTTCTAATTTTTTGATCAGTTCTGCTGAAGCCATTTATTAATTGATTTTATAGCTGGAAATTTTCCAGTCTCCGTTTACATTTTTAAGCCCGAAAGTTACTTTTAAAGAAGTCGTCTTACCGCTTTTATCCGTTACATCATAAGTGGCGTTTACACTAGCCCCGTTTGCAGTGGCTCCGTTTGTTGTAATATTTTTCACACTTACATTTTTCACAGATCCGAAACCTGAAGTTGGGTTTGAGAAAGACTCATAACTTCCCCAGCTTGGATTGCTGGCTGTTTCATAAGCTGCTTTCAGGTTCTGTGAACTTACATTGTTCAAAAATTTGTTTACTGTATTTTTAGGATCTGCAGTTGGCTGTTTTGGAGCAGCAGGAGCTGTAGGAGTCGCTGTTGCTGGATCTGTAGTGGTTCCGGGAGTCGCTGATGGATTATTTGGATCTATCACAGCACTTGGCTGTTCCGTTACAGCGGTTGTATCCGTTTTTGGAACTGCAGGAACTTTCAGAGCGGCTGCATTTACATCAAGCCCGATTTTTGACATTTTGAAAGTCTTTGCAGTTGTTTTTACAGAAACTGTGATATCAATTTTGTTGTCCACTACTTTTGCCGCAGGAATAGAGGAGAACTTTAAGTTGAATCCTTTAAAATTATTATCCTGCATCAGGTTCTTTGCCGTAGCAAGTCTCACTCCGTTACTGAAGACTTCCAATGTAGCTTCCAGACCTGCTCCGGTGAAGGCTACAGGTTTTCCAGCCGCATCCACAAGTCTTGGAACAATCTGAATTGCCGTAGCAGCTCCAGATCCATCATCTCCTGTAGGGGTTGTAATAAGGGTTAATGAGCCTGCCTTAACGTCATTAGGATCGCTTTCTTTGGCTTTATCATCCCCGAAGATATTCATTTCTCCAAGCGATGGTGGGTCAGTACTTGCCCATTCTATTCCGTTTTTCTGTGCAACTTCATCTGCAAGTGCCATAACTTCGGGAACTTTTTTCCCGTTGATCAATTTTCCAAGCGCTTTTAGCTCATTGATATCGCCATCAGCTTCTACACCAAATGTTTTAAGGATATAAAGAGCTTCATTAAACTTAATCTGCTTAATGGTAGGTAAACTGGAAGTCATATCATTGATACTTGACTGCAGTGTTTTAGTATTCGTAGCATCTACATGATCTTTCTTACATGCTGTAAAAAGCAACAGACTGAAAACAAGTAGAAAAGAAAACTTTTTCATTTTTATTTGGTTTGTTGCAAATTTAATAAAACCTTTATTAATACTGGATTTTATTTTTTACTTTATGTTTTCAAGCTTATTTTATTATTTCTCCCGGAAATCTCCATGCTGTTTTTATATTCATTTAGAGCGTATTACTGTTTTTTAGGCTGCTCTTTTAGCTCTCCTTTGAAAAAGCTGCTGAAAATAGTCTGCATATTGGGGAATGAAGGATCTTGCCAGTAGGGTATTTTGTAATTGCTGTTGTCTTTATCAAATTTTACTTTCTCAACATCATTGTCATTGCTGAAGCTAAGTTCTGTAGGATAAAAATTGTTATACAGAATGATCTGGTTGTAATCTGGCTCGCTTTTGTGTTTCAGCTTTACAAAAGCTACTTCGTTATATTCCAGGAAATCCTTCAGTGTTTTTTCTGATCCTTTTTCGAAAGACATATTCAGGATGGTTCTGATGTCATAGAATCGAAATCCAAATAATGAAAATTCTTTTTCCTGAAGGGCAGCATCCGTTACTTCGATCTGATCTTTACGTTCGCCTTTTAATTCTTTAATGGTATTTCTCTTTGTTTTATAGTCTTCGGGATTTCCTACATTTTTAAGTTTTGGGAGCTGAAGAGAATTGCCATAATCCCATGAAGAGGTCTCCTTTTTCTCATTTTTAGAATCTGTCAGTCTGAAAACTCTGTATTGTTCAACATTGGTGCTTTTCAGTTTTTTGGATTTATTATCAAAAATATAGGTTACAATTCCATCAGTATAACTATTCAGTTTATTGTTTACCGTTACATAGGCGTTAAAATTTCCTTTGATGAGAATGTATTTAGCCGGTTTATTATTTTTGATAACCACGGTTTCAATTTCCTTTACCTGATCGTTGATTTTAATGACAGGCTGATCAAAGTCTGAATAGGATAGTGTGGCCACTGGAAAATTATTATAAACAAGCTGGAATTTTTCCTGAGCCGGAGATAATGCCTGTTTATCAATTTTTCCGTCGATATCAGAAAAAGCGAGTATGCTTCCGTCTTTTCCAAACACCGAAACTCTTGGAAGAGGCTGATTGTTTTTTTCAGAAACGAAAGTGATTGTCTGAGCCTGGATCAAGCCGAACAGGAATATGAATAGCGAGTAAAGGAAAAATTTTGTTTTCATAATAAGAATTTGGTTTAGTTGGTCATCTCATTATAGAGACGCAAAAAGTTCAGAAAGGTTGCCTGGTGATTAATGTGCAAAAAAAAAGACTGATTGTTTAACAATCAGTCTTTTATAATTTTATTTTGTTACAAGTCCTTAGAAAGGATACTCATAAATTTCAGATTCGTGTAGGTAAGGGTTTCCTGTAGGGATCAACTTCAGTTTAGATAAAGCTGAAAGTACAGTAAACATAAACAATCCTCCAACAAATAATACAGCTCCAACAATTAATAAGAACACTTCAGGAGTTTTCCAGTATGGGCCTACCGTTCCCGGCATTACCATATTGAAGTAATCTAAAAGGTGACCTAAAATAACTACAACAGCCATTACTGTTACTACTTTGTAATTTCTCTTGATGCTGCTGCTCACTAGTACCAATAATGGTAATAAGAAGTTTACAATCAGCATTGGTAAGAATGTAGTACCATAGTGTTGGAATCTTCCGAAGAAGTAATTTACCTCTTCCGGAACGTTTGCATACCAGTATAGCATGAACTGTGCAAACCATGTATATGTCCAAAGCATACTTGTTGCGAAAAGGAAAACTCCTAAATCGTGTAAGTGGTTGTCATTGAACTGTGGTAAGAAACCATTTTTCTTAAGATAAACACTTAATAGAATGATTACAGCAATACCACTTGAAAGGCAGCTAACCATTGAATACCAGATATACATTGTAGAATACCAGTGAGGGTCAATAGACATCAACCAGTCCCAAGCCCAAGCTGCAGAAGCAAATCCGAAGAATGCGATATATCCTACTGCCCATCTGTAAAGGAATTGATATTCAACTTTAGATTTAGTCTCATCTACTTTTTTAGACTGAGCTTTCAATTTCCATGCGAAGAAAGAAGCACCTGCTACGTAAATGATCGTTCTGATAGCATAGAAAGGAATATTTAAGAATCTTTTCTTTTCGAATAAGATCACATCAAAATGCGGAGAATCCGGGTTTGTCAATTCAGGGTCCATCCAGTGGAATAAATGACCATTATGAGTGATGTTTAAGATCATCATGATAATCAAGATAGCCCCTCCATAAGGAATATAAGAAGCGATGGCTTCCATTACTCTTGTGATGATAATTGGCCATCCTGCGTGAGCTGCGTGCTGAATACAGTAGAAAAACAGTACAGCGCAACTTACTCCAAAGAAAAAGACAGCTACAAAGTGCAGCGATGCCAATGGCTGGTTGTGAACCTGAAGCTCAGTATGCTCTAAATGAGCTGCGTGATCCTGAGGTCCCACCATTTCACTTGAGTGTGTAGGAGCGTCGTGACCTGAAGCATGAACAGCTTCCATCATTTGTTCTATTTTCTCAGTAGAAATTCCTTTGTTCAAAAAGAAACCAATACCGAAAAGAACTAAACCTACAACAAGAAGTATTATAGAAGTTGATTTTAATTTTGGTGAAAAACTATACATTTCTTTTCTTATTTTTTAGTTTCGGTAGTCGTTTCAGTTTTTGCTGGTGCCGCCGCTGTAGCTGCTGCCGGTGCTGCTGCTCCTTTTTTGAAGGCACTCATCACATACATTGCTACTCTCCATCTGTCTCCTGCGTTCAATTGTCCCGCATAAGATCCCATTGCATTTCTACCGTTTGTTAATACATAATGAACAGATCCTACAGTAATTTCTCTGTCAGCATAGTTTGGCACTCCGGAGAATGCTCCACTTTGTACGATAGGTCCTTGTCCATCACCTCCTGTTCCGTGACATGCAGCACAAGTATGATCAAACAATACTTTTCCTCTTTCAATATCCTTAGCAGCATTCGCTGGGTTTAGAGGAGAAGCATTAAGCTTTTTAGAAGCATCATATCCTGCGTTGTACTGGTCAACATTCTTTGGTAATAAACTTTCTTCAAAAACTCCGTCCTTATTCTGAGGAACTGATCCTTCTACGGGAGAAAGACCTGTAGCTCCATTATTTTTAACAAAAGCGGGAATTTCATTTTCATGATCTGAATAAGCATCCTGCGCTTTCATCAATGGATCATAAGCTACCGGAAAATACATATCCGGGAAGTATACCAATGGTGTATTTTCTTTTGGACCGCAAGAGTTAAGTAAAACTGTTGTTAAACCTAAAACTGCTGTAATTTTTAATACATTCTTTTTCATTTTAAGCGTCTTTAACAGTTATTTCTTCAACTCCAGTTTCAATAAGCAACTGTTTTACAGATTCTACATCTTCAGTTACAAATTCCATCATGAATTTATCATCAGTAGTTCTTGGATCTGGGTTCTGAGCTGGAGCCCCTGGATACATTTTGTTTCTAACTAAGAAAGTTAAAGACATCATGTGAGCAGCACAGAATACCATCAATTCAAACATAGGAACTACGAATGCAGGCATATTGTGAGCCCAGTCAAAAGCTGGTTTACCACCAATATTCTGAGGCCAGTCATGATTCATTACATACCAGGTAACCGTAGCACCGATCGTAACACCATAAAGAGCATAGAAGAAAGCAGCATCAGAAATTCTCGTTTTCTTTAACCCTAAAGCTTTGTCTAGTCCGTGAACCGGAAACGGAGTATAAACCTCGTTTATTGCGATTCCTTTATCGTTGAATGCTTTAACGCCGTTCATTAAATCGTCGTCGTCAGCATAAAGTCCGTATACAATTTTAGTGGTGCTCATCTCCTTCTTTTGCTTTATAAGTTTCACCTGAAATTTTCAGAATCGATTTTAATTCAGCCTGTGCAATTACAGGGAATGTTCTTGCGTATAGTAAGAATAATACAGAGAAGAATCCGATTGTTCCTAAATATACACCCACATCAATGATCGTTGGCTTAAACATAGTCCAAGATCCTGGTAAGTAATCTCTTGAAAGGTTGATAACGATGATATCAAAACGTTCAAACCACATACCGATGTTAATAATTAACGCGATAATAAATGTAGCAATAATATTTGTTCTTACTCTCTTGAACCAGAATAATGCAGGAACAATCAAGTTACAAGTAATTAGTGCCCAGAATGCCCACCAGTAAGGTCCTACTGCAGCACCTGGAGAAAGATATGTAAAATCTTCAAATCTAGATCCTGAGTACCATCCGATGAAATATTCAGTAGCATAAGCTACCGTTACCATACCACCTGTAAGAACGATTACGATGTTCATAATTTCGATATGATACATTGTGATATATTCTTCTAAGTGACACACTTTTCTAGCAATCAACAATAGAGTCTGTACCATTGCGAATCCTGAGAAGATCGCACCAGCTACGAAGTAAGGAGGGTAGATTGTAGAGTGCCATCCTTTAATAACTGAAGTTGCGAAGTCAAAAGATACGGTTGTGTGTACCGAGAATACAAGGGGAGTTGCCAAACCTGCAAGAACCAAAGAAAGCTCTTCGAATCTCTGCCAGTGTTTTGCTTTACCACCCCAACCGAATGCTAGGAATGTATAGATTTTCTTCGTCCAAGGAGTTTTAGCTCTATCTCTGATCATTGCAAAGTCAGGGATTAGTCCCATGAACCAGAATACAGTTGATACTGAGAAATACGTAGAGATCGCAAATACGTCCCAAAGTAGAGGAGAGTTGAAGTTCCCCCAAAGAGAACCGAATTGGTTTGGTAAAGGGAATACCCAGTATCCAACCCAAACTCTACCCATGTGAATTACAGGGAAGATTGCTGCCTGTACAACCGCAAAGATCGTCATCGCCTCTGCAGATCTGTTTACAGACATTCTCCATCTCTGTCTAAATAATAATAATACTGCTGAGATTAAGGTTCCGGCGTGACCGATACCTACCCACCATACAAAGTTGGTGATATCCCAACCCCAGTTAATAGTTCTGTTAAGCCCCCATGCTCCAATACCTGTCCCGATCGTATAAGCGATACAGCCGAATCCATAGAGAAAGAGAACTAGCGCAGCATATAATGAGATCCACCATAATTTACCTGCTCTTTCTTCGATAGGTCGTGCAATATCTTCTGTGATATCGTGATAAGTTTTGTGACCAATAATTAGAGGTTCCCTTATCGGAGCTTCGTAATGTCCTGACATTTTTTACCTATTTATTATTTAAACTTTATTTTTCTACTCTGTTTCTTACTTTAGTATGATAGAACACATTTGGTTTTGTTCCGATCTCCTCTAGTAAATAATATCTTCTGTTGCTAGAATACAATTCTCTAACTTCAGACTCTTTATCATTCATGTCTCCGAAAGTCATTGCTCCAGTAGAACAAGCAGCAGCACAAGCACAAGAGTTCTTGAACTCAGTATCTGTTACTTTTCTGTTCTCTCTCTTAGCTGCTAAAATAGTAGCCTGAGTTTCTTGGATACACATTGAACATTTCTCCATTACCCCTCTAGTTCTTACAACTACGTCTGGGTTAAGTACCATTCTTCCTAAATCGTTGTTCATGTTGAAATCGAACTTATCGTTTAGGTTATACGTAAACCAGTTGAAACGTCTTACTTTGTACGGACAGTTGTTTGCACAATATCTTGTACCGATACATCTGTTGTAAGCCATATGGTTTTGACCTTGCTTACCGTGTGAAGTAGCCGCTACCGGACATACTGTTTCACAAGGAGCGTGGTTACAGTGCTGACACATTACTGGTTGGAAGATTACATCCGGATTGTCTGCAGGGTGGTTCAATGCACCTCCGTCTCCGAAAGCAGTACCGTACAATTCTGGTACAGCCATTCCTTCTTTCAATCCTTCGTATACTTCTACTTTCTGTCTTGAAGAATAGTAACGGTCAATTCTTAACCAATACATATCTCTAGACATTCTTACCTCTTCTTTACCTACTACAGGAACGTTGTTCTCAGCCTGACAAGCAATTACACATGCTCCACAACCTGTACAAGAGTTCAAGTCGATCGATAAGTTGAAGTGAGGTCCATCTGTATCATCGAAAGCATCCCAAAGGTCAATTTTTCTTGCTGGAAGAGCTCCACTGATTGTGTGGTATTCCAAAGGCTTGTTCCATCCTTTGTGCTCATCATCAAAAGGAACAGAGATGAACTCAGCCAAAGGAACTTCTTTAGCGATTTCATAACGACCCATCAATGTATTTTGAAGCTGGATACCTGCGAATTCGTGGTCTTCTCCTGTTTTTTCAATTTTAACACCTGAAACAGCAAGGTTAGAACCGTCAAATAAAGGATAAGCGTTTACCCCTGTATCTGCAGTTGCTCCTGAGTTTTTCTTACCATAACCAAGTGCAAGACCTACAGATCCTTCTGCCTGACCAGGTTGAATAAATACAGGAACATCTTTTATTGTTACTCCGTTTACAGTAAGGTTTACAATAGAACCATCCAACTGCATTCTTGCATTAAGATCGTTATCAATTGCAAATTTCTCTGCATCTTTAGGAGAAATTGTTAAGTAGTTATCCCAAGACATTCTTGTCAATGGATCTGGTAACTCCTGCAACCAAGGGTTGTTAGATTGTGTACCATCTCCCATTGAAGTCTTAGTATATAATACCAATTCTAATTCAGAAGCTTTGAAGTTTCCTAGTTCAGCAACAGCCTGAGCAGCGTTTCCACCTGCATAAGCTAATGTTGTTGCATTATTAGAAGTAGTAATACCGTTGTACAATGCTTTGTTGAAAGAAGTAGCCCCTAAGATAGAAGCTGAACTTGCTTTTAAATAATCATAGTAATTATTTGCTGCATTGTTTTTACCGTTCTTCCAAACCAATAGAGATTCTTCAATCTGTCTTGATTTATAGATCTTCTGGATCGTAGGCTGCATTAATGAATATACACCAGTCTGTGGTTCGATATCTCCCCAAGACTCTAGCCAGTTTGCCACTGGAATTACAGCTTTCGCTGCTTTGTACATTTCATTTTTCTTATCAGCTACAGCAATAACATAAGAAACTTTTGATAAAGATTTTTTGAAATCTTCACCTTTTGGATGAGAGTAGATAGGGTCTACGTTGTTGGCAATTAATACGCCAACCTGACCTGCATTTACCCATCCTAAGAATTCCTGGTATCTTGCTTTATCAAATTCTTTAAGGAAGTTTGCTTTACCTGTGAAAGCTACTGATCCTAATTTTTGGTTGATTAAGTGAGCTAAAACCTGTGCTCCTTTAGAACCGTCAGCTAAAACAACAGCTTTGCTTCCTTTTGCTTTAAGTTCGTTAGCAATTTCAGTTGCAGTTTTATCAGTAGTACCGCCACCTACGATTGCGTTGTAAACTTCAACTAAAGTTTTGTTTACAGCACTTGGTTTTAATCTATATCTTGAGTCAGAGTTAGCACCAGTTAATGACATGTTAGATTCCACTTGGATGTGTCTCAACATGTTTGCACCAGGCTTTCTAGCTGCTGCATAAGATGTTTCTAAGCTTGAAGCGTTATAATCCCCTAAGAAATCAGCCTGGAAAGAAACTACCAATTCAGAACCTTTAAGGTCATAAACAGGTAATGCTCTCTGTCCGAATACTTCCTGAGCAGCATCTAGAGCTGCAGAATAAGGGAAAGCATCATAAGTTACTAATTCTGCTGTAGGATATTTAGACTTAAACTCAGCAAATAGCTTTTTGAAAGTAGGAGAAGCAAAAGAGTGTGATAAAAGCACAATCTTTTTACCTGACGCTTTAGCTTCTTCTAGACCTTTAAGAACAAAACTATCTACTTTATCGAAAGTTTCGTCTTTACCGTCTAGTTTAGGCTGCTTTACTTTATCATTATCATAAAGAGAAAGTACACTTGCCTGAGCTCTTGCGTTTGTTTTTCCTAAATCACCAGCTGCTGGGTTTGGATCAATTTTGATAGGTCTACCTTCACGGGTTTTTACTAAAACACTAGCGAAATCGAAACCGTCAAAATATGTTGATGCGTAATAGTTAGGAACCCCTGGAATAATATCATGTGGTTTTACCACGTAAGGGATTGTTTTGATTACCGGAGCTTCGCAGGCAGCTAATGTTACTGCTGCTGTAGAGAATCCTAATAATTTAAGGAAATCTCTTCTTGAAGTACTTGATCCGTTTTGTTCAGCATCTCCAAGGAAATCTTCTACCGGAATTTCTTCCTGAAACTCTTTAAGAGCCAGCTTACCATTTAAAGCTGGGTCTTTAAGTTCATGAATACTTCTGAATTGTATTTTGTTTGAAGCCATTTATACTTCTAATTTTTTAGTTATTAATAATGACATTTACCACACTCAAGACCTCCAATTGCATCTACAGTGATCTTACCTCCATCTTGTGGATATTGTTTTTTCAACTTGTCGTGTAGATTTTTGAAGTACTCTTTATTATAACCGTTGTTCATATCAACCTCAGTCGTTCTGTGACATTCAATACACCATCCCATAGTAAAGTCATTAGCCATCTGAACAACATTCATTGTATCAATCTTACCGTGACAAGCTTTACATACAACGTCAATTTTGTTGTTAGGATTCTTTTTGTTGAAAGAATTGATGATCGCTTGTTCACCTGCTACTACGTGCTGAGAGTGGTTGAAGTATACGAAATCTGGCATGTTGTGGATTCTTGTCCATTCAACCGGTTGTGTTTTTCCTGTGTACTGTTGTTTAGCAGCATCCCAACCTGTTGCAGCGTAGATCTTCTGGATTTCTCCGTCATAGAAAGCCTTATCTTTTCCTGGCTCCATGTAGTGATCTTTGTTGTATTCAGAAATTGTTCTGTGACAGTTCATACAAACGTTCATAGAAGGAATCTCAGATACTTTTCCGTATTTAGCACTAGAGTGACATAACTGACAGTCAATTTTCTGTTCTCCAGCGTGAATCTTGTGAGAGAAGTAGATAGGCTGTTCAGGTTTGTACCCTTTATAAACCCCGATCCACATTAACCAGTTCCATACTCCATAAGCTGCTAAAATAGCCAGAATAGCTAATAAGCCCTTACCAATAAAGTGGAACTTCTCATACATTTCACTGAACGAACGAACTCTTGTTTCGTTGAGTCCTGCTAATTCTTCAGACTGACCTAAAGTTACCAATTGTCTTAGTTTAACTAAGATCCAAACCAGTAAACCTGCGATCGCTAAAAGTGAAATGATTACTACGTTTGTAGTAGTTTTGTCTGCAGGAGCTGCCGCAGCAGCGTCAGTTGCAGTTGTTGCTTCCGGCTTTTTCTCTTCCGGAGCAGGAGGATTAGTCGTGAAAGCTAAAATGTCGTCAATATCCTTATCTGTAAGATTTGGAAAGACCTGCATTTCAGTCTTATTAAACTTTTCAAAAATCTCATTGGCGTATTTATCCCCAGAAGCTCTAAGAGCTTTGTTGTCTTTGATCCACTTGTGAAGCCAATCTTTGTCTACACCACCTTCTGTCTTTACTCGTTCCACAACCCCCTTCAATGGTGGTCCAACAACTTGTTTGTCCAGCGCGTGACATGCAGTACAATTCGCTTTGAAAAGTTTCTCTCCGTTTTTAGGATCGCCGTCTTGCCCGTAAAATGAAGCACTGGTTGATAACAATAAACCTATTGCAATCAACGTTTTTTTATAATGCTTTCTCCAACTAATCATTTAAATTATCTTATGTTAGTAAATTATTGAACATTCAATCAATTCCGCAAAAATAATATTTTTAACAGGAATTTAACGGTATATCCAAAAGGGAAAATATCATTTACGTTTAATTTGTATTGATTCTAAATAACTAGTTTGGTATAGTTTTTTAATTTGTATAAATTTGCGCAAACAAGTTTAAATGAGAAATTTGATTAAAATATTTTCGATATTATCATTGTTTTGGTTTTATAATATTGAAGCACAGCAGGTTGTTAAGAAGGACACTCTTTCAGGAACAGAGCTTGTCATGACAATGGATTCCAAAATAAATGCTGCTTTGGAAGGAATCGAAGGAAAGTGTTCTAAAGTTGTCACCAATAATTCTTCTAAAGATATTACGAATATTGATAGTGGAATTTCTACAGGGACAATTACGAAGCCTCCCAAAATTTATATTCCAAACAGAGAACTTACGAATGCTGAAATTTGTAAGAAAAATCCAAGAATTTTAGGATTTAAAATTCAAATTACAACAGTAAAAAGTAATGAAGAGGCCAACGAAGTGAAGTCTTATTTCAGAAAAAGATTTCCCAATCTGAAAGTAGAAACGGATGCTTCTTTAAGACCTAATTATAAAATTTTGGCGGGAAGTTATTTCACTAAACAAAGTGCTGCGGGAGATCTTTCAAAGATAAGAGAGTACTTCAAATCTGCAGTACCAGTACAGTACAGGATTTTCTGTGCAGAAGCAAAATAGGAGAAATTCTTTTTAAAATAAACAAAAAGCCGAGAAATTTTCTCGGCTTTTTTTATTGGTAATAAGTTTCCATAAACCAGAAAAATTCTGACATTCTAAATAGATTGTTGGCCAGAAGATAAACAAACAATATGGCTACTGTCAATGTTAAAAATGACAGTGTTTTTGGTGATGATCTGTATGCATAAAAAAGCCATCCTATGAGAAGAGGATATACAAAAACAAAGTGTCCTCCATAGATGTATGATGTATGAAGCCCAAATCTCATAACACAGTGAATGACAATGTCAACAATGAATGAAAGAGTGATAACCTGAACCCATTTATTTTTGAAATTTTTAAAATAACTCCAACTTATAAGGGCTAATAATATGACTATGAAAAGGTAAGGAAATACTGAAGAATAAACGTCCATATAAAGGCCCTTGAAATGGAATCCCTTCATATTATGCTTGTCCGAAAGAATGAATCCTGGGAAAAGAATATTGCCTCCGAAAAAGAATGAGCTCATCATATCCCATGTCGGCATTGATTCTACATTGGAAAACTTTTCATACTGCTGGTTTGTTTTAGAAAAGATATTCTGGTATTTGAAATCTATTCTGTTTAAGTAAAGGAGTATAAAGCAAATGGTGGCTATAGCTACTCTGAATACGGCATTCCCGAATTTTTTCCAGTCTCTGAAAAGATTTTTTTCAAAAAGAAGGGGAATAAAAACTTTTACAAAATTGGTAATGGTAAGTCCTCCAATGGTAATTCCTGCAAGAGAAAGGGCTGCAGCAGGTGTTTTTTCTTCTTTCCTTAGTTTTATCGCCGCATAATGATTGTATAAGGATAATAAAAATAAAGTATAGGTAAAATTTTCCGGAGTAAAGGATAGGATGATGTTGGTTGAAAATGTTCCAAAGAATAGAATGATCAAAACGTTTAACCACAGTGGAAGAGAGATGATGTTCTTTAAATATTTGAAAACCTGGACAATATTCAAGCTGATAATGATATTGCTAAGCCATGCCAGGGTGAGTCTGAAGTTCACATCCATTTTTCCGCCTGAAATGAATAATGAGAATTCTCTTACCCAGTTGAAAAAATAATAGGAGAGTGGGTGTCTTTCAAAGCTTCCTCCGGTCATAAGGATAGATTTGTTATCAAAGCTAAAATAAGCATCCCACGGTATTCTGTTGTCAAATATAATTCTGTAATGAATAGCAATATAGGAACCTAAAATTCCATAACAGGTAATAAAAAACAGGAAAACAGCCAGCTCGGTATAGGTGGAAGGAAAAATAAGTTTAAAGAAACTGATGATTTTTGTTTTGATAAAAGACACGTGTCAAATTTTTTGCAAAAGTAAAATAAAAAACCACCAAAATTGGTGGTTGTATAAAGATTGTATAAACGTTGTTATTGTTTGATCACTTTTTCTGTGGTAGAAGTTCCATCTGAGAAATCTACTTTCAATAGATAGTTTCCTTTTGGAAGTGAAGAGATATCTATATTTTCGGTATTGCCCGCCTTAATGGTTTTTCCTGACATATCGATCACGGATGTTGATTTGATTTTTTTATCAGACTTAATATTAACTTCTCCTTTTGAAGGATTAGGATAAACAGAAAGGTTATGGGCCTTTGTTTTTGAAATCTCACTGGTGCCGAGAACTCCGTTGGCAACAACCAACACATCATCAATTGAAACGGCATCAGCATCATTGGCAACATATTGGAACCTTACTTTTACATTGGCTTGTCCAATATAGGTGCTAAGACTTTTCTGTACAACAACAGTGTTGTAAAGGTCGGTGTCTATATTGCCGTCACCATCATCGGTAAAAGCAGGTTCGCTATCTTCATTCCAGAGGGTAGTCCAGTTGGTTCCTCCATCTGTTGAGATCTGTGCTACCAGATTACCTTTGTTCAAGCTTATCATGTATCCCCAGCCTACTTTTACTTTGAAGCTGAAGATGGGGCTTGTAGCTCCTACTAAACTGAATGCCGGACTTACAAGATTCGCTGTATTGGCTCCGGAGACCCAGTCAATAGTAGCAGAATTATTTCCGGCAATCGTAAATCTTGCTTTTAACTCGAGAGAATTTGCGGAAGTCCCGGTAAAAACAGTGCTGGTCAAATCCCAGGCTCTTGCCGCGTTTGTATTAGACTTAGTCCATCCTGTTGGAGGGAATGTCGCTCCTTCGAAACTTTCCGAAAGCAAGGTTTGAGCATTGCTGTAAAAGCATGATGCTAATACTAGAGAAAATACAATTTTTTTCATATTAAAGATTTTTCTAAATGTAGTGAAAATATTTAATATGTTGATAATACAATAGATAAGTGTGTTTTTTTGTTGTTGATTTTTTAAGAACTACATGAAAGTGTAGAACATCCTGCAGTATCATCATAGCCAGATGGTCTTTTGACGGAGAGCTCAGGGTATACTTCCTGATAAGGAGATTCTAATGCTTTGGTGAGTTTTTCAAGCATTTCTCTTTTACCATTACTGATCTCCTCAATACATTCGTAAAGGAGATAATTTCTAAGAATAAACTTGGGGTTTGTTTTTTTCATCATCGCTAAAGAATCTTCTCTTGAAATAGAGTTTAAACTTAACCTTTCTTCGTAGTCCTTTATAAAGCTGGTAAGTTTTAAAAGCTTTTCTTCATTAATGGCAACATAAGAAACATCTTTAAAGTGTTCTTTTATATCGGTATCTGGAGTTATTCTTTCCAGTTGGGTGAAAAACAAGGTGTAGTCTAGCTGAAGTTCCTGCATTAATCCCTGCCAATTGGTGAAGAACTCCTCATCCTCTTTTTGAAGTTGATCAAACCCAAATTTTTCACAAAGCATTTGATCATGGGCCTCCCAAAAATATGTTCCAAAACGATTCAGGGTGTCTTCTAAAAACTTTTCATCCTTAATTAATGGATGAAGGGAATTGGCAAGCTGCCAGAGATTCCACTGAGCAATCTGTCCCTGTTTTCCGAATGCATATCTTCTTCCGGGAAGATCGGTTGTATTGGGTGTGAAATTCAAATCATATTCATCCATCATAGAATAAGGTCCGTAATCAATAGTTAGTCCGAGAATAGACATATTATCTGTATTCATAACTCCATGTACAAATCCCACTCTGAACCATTCCACGATCATATTGGCAGTACGGGTGCAAATCCTTTCAAAAAAGTCTCTGTATTTCTGGCTGTCGGTAGATGTAATCTCCGGAAAATAGTTTTCAATGGTAAAATCAGCAAGATCCTGTAAGGTGTTATATTCTCTTTGGGCAGACATCAATTCAAAATGTCCAAAGCGTATAAAACTTTCAGCCGTTCTGATGACCGCAGCGCCTTTTTCAAGTTCCGGATTTCCACTATACATAATATCACGCATCACATCTTCTCCTGTAAATGCCAGGCTAAGTGCTCTGGTTGTGGGAACTCTTAAATGATACATGGCTTCGCTCATCAGGTATTCCCGTACTGAAGATCTTAATACGGCTCTTCCATCAGCATGTCTGGAGTAGGGAGTGGCTCCCGCACCCTTCCATTGAATTTCTGCCTTTTTGCCAGCTTCGTTGGTGATTTCACCTGCAAGGATTGCTCTTCCGTCTCCAAGTTGACCTGCCCAATTCCCAAACTGATGTCCTGCATAGGCTGTAGCATAGGTTTGAACGTTTTCAGGAAGGTTGCTTCCTACCAGGAAATTCAGGTCCTTATCTTCAAATTTTCCCAATCCTATTTCTTCTGATAAAACTTCATTAAAAGCAATCAGCTCAGGTTTTTCAAAGCCTGCAGGTTGAGTGGTGGCAAATAAAACCTTTGGCGTGTTTCTCTGCATAGGATTGTTGGAGAAATCACCCGGAAATTTCTCAATAAAAGGCTGTCTGATACGTTCGATATTCATGCTTCAAAGGTATTAATTATAAAAGAAAAGACCTTCCAAATAATTGAAAGGTCTTGTGTATTTCTAAAAGAGAATTTATTTATTGAAATCTACTTCATCATTGGAATGAAGGTTTTCATTGACGTTGTCCTCTTTCTTTTCTGTAGGTTTTTTAGGAGTAGGATCTGCCGGTCTTGGATTTTTGATCTCATCGATCGTCTGAAGACTTCCATCATCTCCATATCCTCCGCTTAAGCCTTTAAGGTTTGAGCAGCCGTCTTTCCAGTCTGAAGGTTTTACAAATTTATCGTCAGGAGTTATTCCTAAACTCTTATCTGCCCATACTTTCTTCATGAAGATTGCCCAGATCGGTAATGCCATTTTCGCACCCTGACCTTCACCTGTGCCGAAGAAGTGAGTGGCTCTGTCTTCCCATCCAACCCATGCTCCGGTTGCTAATTTTGGAGTGATTCCCATAAACCATCCGTCGGAGTTGTTCTGTGTTGTACCTGTTTTAGCAGCAATTTCTACCGCTTTTGAAATTCCTCTTCTTCCTAATTCTCCAGAAGCGGTTCCGTACTGTGCTACCCCTTTCATCAGTTCAATCATGGTGTAAGCATACATTGGGTTCATCACTTCTTTTGGTTCCACGTTTACTTCCTTAATTACTCTACCATTGGCATCTTCAATTCTCCAGATCATTTCCGGTTTGTTGTGGTTACCATAGTTGGCAAAAGTACTATAAGCTCCTAGCATCTCGTAAATCGTAATGTCTGATGAACCTAGAGCGATTGTATTGTTTCTCGGAATATCTTCTGTTACTCCCAGATCTCTTGCGGTCTGGATGACAGCGTCTACTCCTGTCATTTCAATAAGTCTTGCGGCAACAGGGTTTTGAGAGTGTGCCAATGCATCTTTTAAAGTAAGCATTCCTCCTCTTCCCGGTACATGCCATCCGTTGTGATCATAAGTTCCGTTAGAAACAGCCGAACAAGGAGTCATTCCCAGTTTCATAATAGCGGTTGCATATACAAAAGGCTTGAAGGTAGATCCTACCTGTCTTTTACCTTGCTTGATGTGGTCATATTGGAAGTGCTGCCAATCTATACCTCCTACCCATGCCTTGATCTCTCCTGTTCCAGGAACCATAGACATAAGGCCTGCCTGTGCAATTTGTTTGTGGTATCTGATAGAATCCCAAGGAGACATTTCTACTTCTTCTTCGCCATTCCATGTGAATCTTGAAGTTTTGATAGGTTTCTTGAATTCCATCATAATGGAGTCTTCAGGCATGCCGTCAGCTTTTAAAAGCTTATATCGGCCGGTTCTTTTCATGGCCTGAAGCATTACGCTTTGGATTTGTTTATCGTTCAGATAATAGAAAGGTCTGTTTTTTCTTCCTCTCTGTTCTGCATCAAATCTCTTCTGAAGATCAGTTAAGTGTTCCTTGATAGACTCTTCTGCATACTTCTGCATTTTAGAATCAAGGGTTACATATATTTTTAAACCGTCTTTGTAAAGGTTAAGCTTCTTACCGGTTTCTTTTTCATTAGCATCAAGATATTTGTCAATCTCTTTTCTCAGATAAAACTTGTAATAAGCAGAATATCCGTCAGTAATGCTTTTGATAGGGTGGAAGTCTACTTCGATCGGAGTATTGGCCGCTTTTTCATAGGTAGCAGCATTAATGTATCCGGTCTTCTGCATCTGATCCAATACGACATTCCTTCTTTCTTTTGCCTTTTCAGGATATCTGTAAGGATTGTTTTTTCTTGGGTTTTCAAGCATTGCTACAAATGTTGCAGCTTCGGGTAGTGTGAGTTCCGAAGTTTTTTTGTTAAAATAAACTCTGGAAGCCATTTCGATACCATTAGCATTGAAAAGGAAATCAAATTTATTGAAATAAAGAGTGATGATCTCTTCTTTGGTGTATCTTTTCTCAAGACTTACTGCTACAACCCATTCTTTTAATTTCTGGAATCCTCTTTCAAATTTGTTCTGAGAAGCATTCCCTGTAAAAAGAAGTTTTGCAAGCTGCTGGGTAATGGTAGAACCACCACCACGTCCACCACCATAGGCTATAGCTCTGGCAACGGAATATAAGTCGATTCCTGAGTGTTCTTTGAAACGTTCATCTTCTTTAGCCTGAAGAGCATAAATAAGATAAGGAGGAAGGTCCTTATAAACGATAGGCTGCGTTTTTTCTTTTTCAAATTTACCTAAAGTGACTCCATCTGAAGAAATAATTTCAGAAGCGACAAAGATATCTGGGTTCTCCAGTTCTTTTACATCAGGCATTTCCCCAACGAATCCTTGGGAAACCGCAAAGAAAAGCCCCGAAATTCCCAGCACTACTGCAATGAGTCCAATCCAAATAAATGAAACCCATTTTCTCCAGGAGGTATCTTTCTTTTTTTTGGGAGGCAGAGGAAATGTTTTCCCCTTATTTCCTGCATTTTTTTTGTTTTCTTCCATTTATGGTTACGGTTTAGCCGTTTCTATTTTTACCCCAATATCCTCAATTCCCGGAAGGTTATCGTTTCTCATCGCCTGAGTCAAGCCGATTTCATATTTTCCTTTTCCCGGAAATTTATAATTTAATTTATACTGAAACAATGTTTCCTTTGTATCACCAAAGCCTGTACCAAGCCATTCTCCGTTTGGTTTTGCCAATACATAATTCAAGGTATCGGTTTCCTTTTTTTTGTTTTGGAGATTGGTGAAATTTACAATGAACCTTATATTGCTGTAAGGATAACTATTGTTGTTTCTTACGACAAATATAATATTTTTAGGATTCTGCGGATCTGAAATTTCAAGATTAAATTTTTGCTCACTTTTCTTATTCCATTTACTATCAACGGAATTCATGATAACATCTCCTCCTGAGGAAGAGTTACAGCTAAAGAAAAGGATAAGGGAAAATAATCCTAAAATTTTACGCATCTTTATCTTTTTTTGGGGGAAATTTCTTTTTGAATTTCTTCTTGTTCGGATTGTTTTGTGGCTTATTGTCAGCGTCAGAATTGCCTTCTACTTTTTCCACAGGTCCTTTTTGCTGTGGATGTTGTTTTTGTGGTCTAGGCTGGTTTCCAGACTGAGTATTTGGATTTTCAGCTTTATCAGATCTTTCCGGTCTTTCTTGTCTCTCCGGTCTGGTTCTTTTTTGCCCTTGTCCTTGTCCTGACGGTGCCTGCTGATTGTTATTTTGCTTATTCTGGTTGTTTCTGTTCCTGTTTCCTCTGTTCTTCTTCTCAAAACGATCCACATTATTTTCCTGGATAAGGTCAATATTGTGAGTAGAAGGTTCCGGCTGTTTCAGGTCTTCCAGAGGAAGTATTCTTTCTCCTCTTTTGTTTTTTGCAATCAGCTTTTTCACAAGATCAATGTCAAAATCATACCATGCCATAGAACTATCTACGTAGGCAAACCACATTTTCTTTTTGAAAACATCAATTTTGATACAGAATGCTTTTCCTTTCTCTGTCTCCAACATTGTTGAAGAAGATGGGAAATTGCTCAACGCATCCAAATAACTGTCAAGCTCATAGTTAAGACAACATTTCAGCTTTCCACATTGCCCGGCTAGCTTTTGAGGGTTAATACTCAACTGCTGATATCTTGCAACATTGGTGTTTACAGATCTGAAATCTGTAAGCCATGTAGAGCAGCAAAGCTCACGTCCACAAGATCCTATTCCGCCTACTTTTGCGGCTTCCTGTCTGAAACCGATTTGTTTCATATCGATTTTAGTTCGGAAAGTTCCAGCGTAATCTTTGATTAGCTGTCTGAAGTCTATTCGGTTATCAGCCGTGTAATAAAAAGTGATCTTTGAAGAATCACCCTGATATTCCACATCAGTAACTTTCATTTCAAGGTTCAATCTGTGGGCAATTTTTCTTGCTTCAAGTTTTACACCCTCTTCTTTTTTTCTTGCTTCCTGCCATACCTCAAGATCCTTTTGGTTGGCTTGTCTGTATATTTTGAGTGCAGATTCTTCAGAAAATTTTTTCTTTTTCATCTGAATCTTTACTAGTTCTCCTGTAAGGCTTACAACACCTACATCGTGTCCCGGACTTGATTCTACTGTAATTACGCTACCTATATGTAAAGGAATATTATTTACATTCTTATAAAACGATTTCCTGTCATTTTTAAATCTAACTTCCACAAAATCACACCTGTTAGGTGCCGGATTGTTGATGTCAGAAAGCCAGTCAAAAACACTTAATTTATAACTATTCCCGCAGGTATTTACACTTTCACAGCCACTTGCAGTTTTTTTAGGACCACAAGAATGTGCAGAATCGCCGGATGTTTTACATCCACAACTCATATATTACTATTATTTATAATCTGCAAATTTATGTATTTTTATCTTTATGCAATTCTAAAATACTTAAATAACCTGAATTCGCCATAAAACATTTAAGTATTTTAAGTAAGAATAAGAGCTCGAAACTGGAATAAGGATGTCATAGAAGGGATAAAAGGAGAAGATTTAAAAAAAATAATATCTTTTATCTGACTCCTTTTTTAAATTAACATTTATTATTATTTGCCCTCCTGCTTTATTTTTTTGGAGCAAGATTACTTTATAATTAAACAATTGTTTAAAATTAAACAGTTTGATTTTAATTATTTTACAATGTACTTAAGTGTTTAATAATTAAAATATTGTATTGACTTTATTTCAATGTGTTATTTTAAACATAGTTTTCTTTTAAGATATTGTTTAAAATATTAGGAAATATTAACAGACGTATTCAAAATAATTTTATATTTGACTTATATATAATAGTCTATGAAAAAAATATTAGTATCAACTGCTTTATTGGCGGGAGTTCTATCTTACGCAGGAGGCTTCAGAGTTTCCCTGCAAGGGGTGAAACAATTGGCAATGGCGCATACTAGTGCTCATGCCGAAGACGCGAGTGTGACATTCTTTAACCCTGCGGGTATGTCATTTATCCCTTCCAAACTGAGTGTAGTGGCTGGAGGTTTTGCTGCAAGTAACAAGGTTACTTTTCAAAACTTCAATACTTTACAAAGTACAGAAACAGATAACCCTGTAGGAACTCCTTTCTATGCTGCGATTACTTATAGACCAATAGAAAAACTAACAGTGGGTCTTAGTGTTACAACACCTTTTGGAAGCACAATTAAGTGGCCGGAAAACTGGGAAGGTAAAGAAATGGTTCAGAAACTTGAACTGAAGAGTTTTTACTTCCAGCCGATGGTTTCTGTGAAACTTGCCCCTTGGGTATCTTTTGGTGCAAGTTATATTTATGCAAAAGGAGTTGTAGATTGGGATAAAGCTGTAACACAATTCGGTGGGCAGGTGAATATCAACGATAAAAAAGCAAGCGGACATGGATATGGTTTCGGTTTCTATTTCAGACCTGATCCAAAATTAGACGTGAGTATTGCTTACCGCTCTGCAATAGATATGAAAGCGAAGAACGGTACCGCTACATTCCAATTCCCGTCTCAATCTATTTATACACAGCTGAAGTTGAACGCAGCAGGACAGGATGGCTTCTCAGCAGTTCTTCCTCTTGTTGAAGAATATACAGTTGGTTTGACATATAGAGTAACACCGAAATGGCAGGTTTCTGCAGACTTTAACTATCACGGATGGGAAAGATACAGCAAACTTACTTTAGATTTCGAGAATGCACCTATCGGGAATAATCCATCGGATCCTACTATTCTTACAAGTCCTAAGAACTTCAAAAACTCCAAAACATTCAGATTGGGGACTCAATATGCCTTCACAAATATGATTTACGGACGTTTGGGAGCTTATTATGATGAAGCGCCTTATACTACAGATAACTTTATTCCGGAAACACCTTCATATGATACTTACGTTGTAACAGGAGGTATAGGTATCAAATTGAAGCAGTTTGGAATTGATATCGCAGGAGGATATGCAATGCCTCAATACAGAAATGTAAATAACGCTACCCTAGGTTTCTACGGACAATCGAAAGCAACAGCGTTCTACTTGGGTCTAGGTTTATCTTATAATCCTTTTTAATTTTAGAAGACTATGAAAAAAATTATAATATCGACAATTGCAGTTTCTGCACTTCTTTTTACAGTAACGAGCTGTAATACGGATTTCGATACGGATGTAAAAGATATCCAGGTAACAAAAGGTGATGCAGATTTTACAAAATATATTTCACTGGGGAATTCACTTACTTCCGGATATCGTGATGGAGCATTATACAGCAGTGGCCAAAATGAATCTTATCCAAGTATGATTGCAGGACAAATGAGACTTGCAGGAGGAGGAGATTTTAAACAACCGTTAATGCCTAATGATGTAGGAGGTTTCAATAATCTTCCTGGATTTCCTGGAAAATTAAATCTTCAGGTGGTTAATGGATCTTTGTCTCCAGTGGCAAGTGGTCCGGCAGGGGCATTAGATGTATTATCTGGTGGAGGAACTTATAATAATATGGGTGTGCCTGGTGCAAAATCTTTCCACCTGGTGGCGCCTGGATATGGCAGCCAGGCAGGTCTTGCTACAGGAACGGCTAATCCTTATTTTGTGAGGTTTGCTTCTTCTGCTACAACAAGCGTATTGGCTGATGCTATGGCTCAGAAGGCCACATTCTTTTCTCTTTGGATAGGAAATAATGATGTATTATCATATGCTACCAATGGAGGTACAAACTCTCAGACTGTAGGAGGAGTTACAACTTATACTGCTGCTACTGTTCAGACGGGAAATACAAATCCTACGACTTATAAATCAAATGATATTTCTGATCCTGCGCTTTTGGCTGGATCTATTAAAGCCGTTTTGGATGGCCTTAAAAGTGTAGGAACAACAAAAGGTGTTATTGCTAATATTCCTTCTGTTACTTCCGTTCCTTTCTTTACAACGGTACCTTATAACCCTTTGACGCCCGCTCTTTTAGGTTCGAACCTGACAACTCTTAATACAAGTTTATACGGTCCTTTGAAGCAGGCACTTACCGCTTTTGGTGCTGGAGATAGAATTAATTTACTTTCTGCATCCGGACCAAATCCAGTTTTAATTAAAGATGTTGCTCTTACGGATCTGTCAGCTCAGCTTACTGCTGCTTTGACTCCTTCTTTAGGATTGCCTACAGCAACAGCTTTTGGACAAATCTTTGGACAGGCTAGACAGGCTACTGCAGATGATTATATCTTGCTTACTACGAGTTCTGTGATTGGAAGTACTGCAGCAGGGGTTCCGGCTCCGGTAAATATTTATGGTATTTCTTATCCATTACAAAACCAACATGTTTTAACAAAAACAGAAGCTGGCTATGTGAAAACTGCTACTACGGCATATAATACATCTATAAAATCACTTGCTGACTCTTATGGATTGGCTTTTGTAGATGCAGGTTCTAAAATGCTGGAACTGAACGCGCAATCTGGTATTTCATATGACGGTGTGAAATATACTGCGAAATTTGTAACCGGAGGAGCTTTCTCTTTAGATGGAGTTCACCTTACAGGACGTGGATATGGTATTGTTGCTAATGAATTTATTAAGTCTATCAATGCTAAATATAAATCTACACTTCCACAGGTAGATCCGAACAAATATTCAGGAGTTAAGTTCCCTTAATAATTGATAAAATAAAAACTTAGAAACCACAAGAGTAAATCTTGTGGTTTTTTTTTAAATTTGCAAAATCTTTTAAAAAGTAAAAATGGCCGATCAGTTAAGTTATCTATTTTGTACAAGAACCAGCAGGGACTTGGCAGAGAAAATTGCCCAGAATTATGGGAAAGAATTAGGGAAAATCAACTTTCAGGAGTTCAGCGACGGGGAATTTGAGCCTGTTTTGGACGAATCTGTAAGAGGAGGAAGAGTTTTCCTAATCGGATCTACATTCCCTCCTGCAGACAATCTTTTAGAGCTTCTTCTAATGATTGATGCAGCGAAAAGAGCTTCTGCAAAGAGCATTACCGTTGTAATTCCTTACTTCGGACTTGCCAGACAGGACAGAAAAGACAAACCAAGAGCGCCGATCGGTGCTAAGTTAGTTGCCAACCTTCTTACAGCAGCGGGAGCAACACGAGTGATGACAATGGATCTTCACGCAGATCAGATTCAAGGATTCTTCGAAATTCCGGTAGATCACCTGTATGCTTCAAGTATTTTTGTAGATTATATCAGATCATTGAATCTTGATAATCTTACCATTGCTTCTCCGGATATGGGGGGTGCAAAAAGAGCTAAAAACTACGCTGGTCACCTGGGTGCTGAAGTAGTAATTGCTTATAAGGAAAGAAAAAAAGCAAACGTTGTAGAAGAAATGTTCCTTATCGGAGACGTGACAGGTAAAAATGTAATCCTTATCGATGACATGATTGATACTGCAGGTACGCTTTGCAAGGCAGCAGAAATCTTAATTGAAAAAGGAGCAAAAACAGTAAGGGCAATGGCAACTCACGGAGTGCTTTCAGGAAAGGCTTACGATAATATTGAGAACTCAAAACTCTTGGAAGTTATTGTAACTGACTCAATTCCTGTTAAAAATAATTTGTCATCTAAAATAAAAGTGCTATCTTGCGCCCCATTATTTGCAGATGTTATGACAATGGTTCATGAGCACAAATCAATTAGCAGCAAGTTTGTTATTTAATTGATTTTAAGTGAATTGCAAATTATAATTAGAACAATTTTTTAAATTTTTATAAATGAAATCTATTACAATTCAAGGTACAAAAAGAGAAAGCGTGGGCAAAAAGTCTACAAAAGCTTTACGTGATGCTGAATTAGTTCCTTGTGTTGTTTATGGAGGTGGTGCACCATTGAACTTCTCTGCTGAAGAGAGAGCTTTCAAAGGGTTAGTATACACTCCTGAAGCACACACGGTATCTATTGAAGTTGATGGTCAAACAATTCCAGCAGTTCTTCAAGATATTCAGTTTCACCCAATCACTGACAAAATTCTTCACGCAGACTTCTACCAACTATCTGACGATAAGCCAGTTGTTATGGAAGTTCCAGTAAGACTTGTTGGACGTTCTAAAGGTGTTGTAGCTGGTGGTGTTTTACGTCAGTCTTTCAGAAAGCTAAAAGTAAAAGCTATTCCTGCTAACTTGCCAGATGAAGTCGTTGTAGACGTTACTCCATTAAGAATCGGTAACAAACTTTACATCGGTAGCATCAAAACAGTAGGATATTCTTTCGTTCACCCTGACAACGCAGTAGTAGTTGCTGTTAAGATGTCTAGAAATGCAATGAAAGGTGGTGCAGCACAGGAAGATGATGAAGATGAAGAAGAAGTTGCAACTGAAGAAGGTGCAGCTCCTGAAGCAGCAGAAACTGCAGCAGAATAAGAATTGCTTATTTAAACAATATAAGAACCCGTCAATTTTGGCGGGTTTTTTATTTGGGTAGTTGAAAGATAAATAAATGAAATTTTACTTTCATCCTTCTCAGCTTCCCTTATCTCATTGTTTTTGTCCACCACAAACCATCGAATATTTCTATCAGCTGACAAGTATCAGCATACAACCCCATGCCTTCTTTCAGAAAAAAAACCGTAAATTTGAAGTGTTCTAAATAAGGGCGTTTTAATTTAAAAAATAAATAAATGTTTGACATTCAGGAAATAAGAAGTCAGTTTTCTATATTGAACAGAGAAGTGAATGGTAAGCCTTTGGTTTATCTGGATAATGCAGCTACATCTCAAAAGCCAAATTCAGTTTTGGATGTCTGTCACACATATTATACAGAACTTAATGCGAATGTTCACAGAGGGATTCATACCCTGAGCCAGCTGGCAACAGAAGAAATGGAACTTTCAAGAAGAAAGATTCAGAAATTCATCAATGCTGAGCATGATTTTGAAGTGATTTTTACAAAAGGAACAACAGAAGGGCTGAACCTTATCGCTTATATTTTGACACAGAAACTGCAAAAAGATGATGAGATCATTATTTCATATCTTGAGCACCATTCTAATATTGTTCCCTGGCAGATGCTTTGCGAAAGAACAGGAGCCAAACTTCGCGTGATCCCGATTGATGAAAATGGAATCCTTCAAATGGACCATTTTGATCAGTTTTTAAGTGAAAAGACTAAAGTTGTTTCTGTAAACCAGGTTTCCAATGCATTGGGAATTGTGAATCCTATTGAGGAGATTATTGCTAAAACAAGAAAAAATACGGATGCCTATATTGTTATTGATGGAGCTCAATCTGCACCGCATTTCAATATTGATGTTCAGAAGCTGGATTGTGACTTCTTTGTATTCTCAGGTCATAAAATGTATGCTCCGATGGGAACGGGTATTTTATATGGAAAACGTGAGATATTAGAAGCCCTGCCGCCTTTTCATGGAGGAGGGGAGATGATTGCAACATGTTCTTTCGAAGGAACTACGTATGCAGGCCTTCCATTTAAATATGAAGCAGGAACACCGAATGTAGGAGGAAATATTGCTTTAGGAGCTGCTGTTGATTTTATGAACAAAGTAGGCCATGCTAATATTCAGAATCATGAGAATGCTTTACTGGAATATGCCCAGAAACAGCTTTTGGAAATAGAAGGAATTAAAATCTATGGTGAAAAAGCAAAAAGAACAGGGGTGGTTTCCTTTAATCTGGAAGGAGTAGGGATTGCGTCTGATGTAGGAATGATCCTTGATAAAATGGGTATTGCCGTAAGAACAGGACATCACTGTACACAGCCTATCATGAACTTCTTTAATATTGCAGGAACGGTAAGAGCTAGTTTTGCTGTTTATAATACTTTCGAGGAAATTGACAGCCTGGTAGAAGGAGTTAAGAAAGCACAAAGAATGTTGAGCTAATCATACAATATTCTTTATTATATAAATTAAAAAGCAGCTATTAAGCTGCTTTTTTTATTCCCATGGAATACAATGACATCTGCCATTAATAATAACCTGATAATATCCAATGGCGCATTCAAGGCAGATTTCTCCTCCAGCCATAATACTTTTCATTTTGTCTTTGTTTAATTTTTTCATATTCAATGATTTAAAATGTTATTGGTGACATGAAGATAATTAAAAATATCACGGGAAAACTCATAAATCCTCCAAATTTTGACGAGTTTATGAGTTTAATTCATAGCATATTACGAACCAGTCTGTAAATAATAGACTTTGACAATCTCTGAGATAGGAATTTTTATATCTGCTCGTCTTTCTTCTTGGAGTAATTTTGCCTTAGTCTAAATTTAATTTAATGGAATTAATAGAAAAACTGAACTGGAGATTTGCAACCAAAGCAATGAACGGTCAAAAAGTACCACAGGAAAAAGTGGATAAAATATTAGAAGCTGCAAGACTGGCACCCACATCCAGCGGGCTTCAGCCTTTTGAGATCATTGTGATCACTAATCAGGAGGTGAAAGAGCAAATTAAGCCTCATGCATGGAATCAGCCACAGGTCACAGACTGTTCACATCTTTTGGTATTTGCTGCCTGGGATAATTATACAGAAGAAAGAATTAACAGTATGTTTGATCTTACGAATGAAATTAGAGGCTTTAAAAATGAAGGCTGGGAAAACTACAGACAAATGCTGCTGGGAACATATCCTCAAAGATCTGCTGAAGAAAACTTTACCCACGCTGCAAAACAGGCTTATATTTCCTTCGGGGCTGCCATTATCGCAGCTGCTTTTGAAGAAGTAGATTCTACACCCATGGAAGGGTTTTCACCGGATGCAGTAGATGAAATACTAAACTTAAAAGAAAAAGGGTTGAAAAGTGTTTTGCTGTTACCAATCGGGTACAGAAATACGGAATCAGACTGGTTGGTAAATCTTACGAAAGTGAGAAAACCTAAAGAAGCTTTTATTACCGAAGTGAATTAATTACTCATTTTTTCTTATAAAAAATCCCTCTCAATTATTTTGAAAGGGATTTTATTTTGTATGAAATAAACCTTAAATATTCGGTTTCCAATCTACAACAGCTCTGATGAATGCTTCAGCATTTTCAACAGGAATATTAGGTAGAATTCCGTGTCCAAGATTCGCAATATATCTGTCTTTTCCAAAACGGTTGATCATTTCAGTTACCATCTTCTTGATCGTCTCGGGTGTAGAATGAAGTCTTGCAGGATCAAAATTCCCCTGAAGCGTCATCGTATGGTTCGTTAATGTTCTTGCAAGCTCAGGTTTAATGGTCCAGTCAACACCTAAAGCAGACACTTTAGACATGGTCATTTCTTCAAGAGCAAACCAACATCCTTTTCCAAATACAACAACATGGGTAAGCGGGCTTAATGCTTCAACAATCTGATTGATGTACTGCCATGAGAATTCCTGATAGTCAGTCGGAGAAAGCATTCCTCCCCAAGAATCAAAAACCTGTACTGCAGAAACTCCTTTCTCTACTTTTCTCTTTAAATAAGCAATCGTAGTATCTGTAATTTTCTGTAATAATAAATGCGCAGCTTCAGGCTGTTGGAAACAGAAAGATTTTGCAATATCAAAAGCTTTACTTCCTTTTCCTTCAACACAATAACAAAGGATAGTCCATGGAGAACCGGCAAAACCGATCAATGGAATGTCATTGTCCAGCTTCTGAAGAGTCAGTTCAATAGCATCAAAAACGTAGCCTAAAGTATCATTCACATCCGGAGTTTCAATATTCTGAACCTGCTCCATTGTTCTGATTGGAGTGTCTAACCATGGGCCAACAGATTCCTTCATTTTGAAATCTATTCCCATTGCCTGAGGAACTACCAAAATATCTGAAAACAGGATCGCAGCATCCAACGGAAATCTACGGATCGGTTGTAAGGTAATTTCAGCCGCAAGTTCAGGGGTCTGACATCTTGTAAAGAAGTCATATTGATCTCTTAAAGCAATGAATTCCGGCAGATATCTTCCAGCCTGCCTCATCATCCAGACAGGAGGTCTTTCAACGGTTTCTCCGCGAAGTGCTTTTAAATATAGGTCGTTTTTTATCATAATCTATTTAAACTAATATTACCGGCTATGTTCGGTAACTGATATTCTAAATTTTATTCCTGATTTCTCTTCTTATCAGTTCAAAGATCGAAATCAACGTGTTTTCTTCAGAAGTAAAAATTTCTTCCTGTGTATAATTTCTCAACTCACCAGAAGTGGTTTCGCCAATTGAAAAAAGCGTCATCCCTTCCAGAGAATTTCGCCTTGCAAAACTACGAACTCCGCTCGGACTAAAAAATACTGCAGCATGATATTTTTCAGTTATTAAAGGATTGGTTTCTTCGGTGTTGTAAATCGTAACTTTTTTGTACTTAATGTTTTGTAAAGGAAGTTCCTTGTCCAGAACATTAATGGCAAGATTCCCACAAAAATGGAGAAACTGCTCTTGCTGGCATTTCCCGATAATAAACCTCGAAAGAGTTTCAGCATTTTTCAAAACCTTAAATGTCCCAAACCCATGTTTCCTCAATTCCCTTTTCGTTTTTTCACCCACACAATAGATCTTATTGTAATTTTTTGCAGTGAAATTTTCATTAGGCTTAAACTTGTTTTTAAAAAACGAAATCACGCCGTTGACACTGGTGAAAATCAAAGAATAGTTTTTCAGATCAAAAGGACTGATCATAATAGGCTTAGTCTTAATTACCTCAATACAGTCAACCATGTTATCCTCTCCTAATTCTTTGGATATAATAGTCTGGTCTATATTTTTGGTAAATAAGATTTTCATGTCTGTAGGTAAAATTAAGAAGATGAAAAAATGCGGTTATAAAGAATATAAAATCTATAATAGAGATTTCTAGATTTGGCTTTTGATTTCTGCCATTAATTCTTTTCCACCGTTTTCAAGAACTACTTTTGCATACTTTTCTCCAAAATTCTCTGTTGGAGTATAAACAAAGTTTTCGTCTACGGCAATACAGTTTTTTCCATCCAAAGAGCAAAGTGCTGCCTTGAAGCGGATCTGATCACCGATAATTTCTGCAAAAGCTCCAATAGGTGCCGTACACCCGCCTTCTAAAGTACTTAAGAAATTTCTTTCAATCTCTACACAGACCTGAGTCTGTTTATGATTGATCTGATGTACAATTTCGTTGATCTCAGGTTTGTCCGTATGTCCAGCCACAGAGATTACTCCTTGTGATGGGGCAGGAATCATTAATGGAAGCATCTCATAATCGATTTCCATTTTCATTCTTTTGATACCGGCCAAAGATAAAATGGTCGCATCAAAATTCCCGTCTTCCAATTTTTGAAGTCTTGTCTGAATATTTCCACGGATATCCGAGAAGTCAGTGTTTGGATAATTTCTCAGCCAAAACGCTCTTCTTCTCAAACTGCTGGTTGCCAGTTTAAGCTCATGGAACTCCTTATTCCGGGCAGATTCTTTTCTGATCAGGATGTCTTGGGGATAATCTCTTTCCAGATAGGCGATCATCTCGATGTTCTGAGGCAATAGAGTAGGAACATCTTTTAAAGAATGAACGGCAATGTCAATTTCATCATTCAATAAGGCAATGTCAAGGTCTCTTGTGAAAACCCCGGTAATTCCTAAAGAATATAAAGGTTGATTAAGGTTCTTATCGCCAGAAGAAACGATAGGAACAATTTCCGTTAAATAATTGTTGTTCTGAAGGTGCCTCGCAACCTCTCTAGCCTGCCAAAGTGCAAGTGCGGAATTTCTCGTTCCGATTCTAATGCTTTTCATTGAATTCGTTGTTTGGTTGTTCAACTAATATTTCGTGCATTAATTTACTAATTTCTTCGGCTTTTAAAGGATTGTCAATGATATATTTTGCAAAACGGTTGGTGATTTTCTGGATCATTTTGTCAGAAAGTTCCATGTCCGTGATGTTTATATATTTGTTCTTTCTATAAAAATTATGCATTTCATTGCGTTCCATATTCTTTAAAACGGCTTTGAAATGATGAATATTTGGTGCTAATTTTCTCTTTTTTTCCCACTCAATGAAGTCTTTCATCAGTTCCTTGATAATTTTCTCCGCTTTCGGGATTTCTCTTTCCCGCTGCTGGATGGTTTCCTGGATCTGTTTCGAAAGCTCATCTACATCAATCAATGTTACGTTTTCATTTTCGGTAACGTTCTTTTCAACGTTGTGAGGAATGGAAAGGTCAATGATCAGTGTTTCTTTCCCATTGGGGAAATGAGACTGGTTCACAATAGGATGTTTGGCTCCTGTTGCTACAATAAGAATATCCGTGTTTTTTAATTCCTGGTCAAAATCAGAATAATCAACGTGAGGAATATTGTATTTCTGGGAAATCTTTTCAGCTTTCTCCTGAGTTCTGTTGGCGATTTTAATTTTTGGCTGGTAAACATGTTTTACCAGGTTTTCAACCGTATTTTGTCCAATTTCTCCTACTCCTAAAAGAAGGATGTTCTTTTCGGCGATTCTCTTTTGGCTGTTTAAAATATAATGAACGGCAGCATAAGAAACAGAAGCAGCTCCATTGGAAATACCGGTTTCATTTTTTATTCTTTTCGAAATCTGAATCGCAGCATTGATTGCTCTTTCCAGATAAGGGTTAGAATTCTGCCTTTCTTTTTTGAAACGGCTGTATGCTTTTTTGATCTGTCCGATGATTTCAAAATCTCCGATAATCTGGCTTTCAAGACCTGCCGCTACTCTGAAAAGATGAATCAGCGCTTCTTCCTTGGTAAGGATATTGGCAAATTGAAGGAAATCAGTAAGATGTACTCCAATGGTTTTGCAGTACTCTTCAGCAACTAAAAGATAATTGGGAGACGTGGTATAAATCTCGGTCCTGTTACAAGTGGAAACCACAAATGCATCCCCTAAATCTTCCTGGTGAACCCTGGAAACAAAGTTTTTGATGTTTTCATCAAAGAATGCAAACTTTCCTCTCGTTTCTACGTCGGCTTTCTCGTAGCTTATAGAAAGCACGGCAAAATTTGACGTTTGATGGATGTTGGAATACTGTAACATAAGCAGTCGCAAATTTACGCTTTTTTTAATTAATCATTCTCTGATAGTGTATATGATAATTATCGTAAAAAACTATAGGAAATAGACGGTTTTGTAAGAAGCTAAGAAAACAGGGAAGGACGATGTGACAGTAGAAAGTAAGGGCAAAAGTTAGAAAAGGTACAAAAGTGGATTTTCCTGCAGATCTTGTTAATGAAATTTTAAAAATGAAATACTCTTTTAGTGTTATTTTAAAAATTTGATTTTAAATGAGTTAAATAGGGTTGTTCTTGCATTAGCCGGAAATTGCTGTCCTATAACCCCAAAACAATTTTCAAATTCGATTATTAACTTTCTCGATCATCTTGTTTTCTTTACCGTTTTTCTCATTTGCAATTTTGCTTTTCCGCCCTTTCAACGTCCCATTAATTTTAGTTGAACTCAAAGTCTGTAAACATCTAAATTGAAAGTTAATAAAGAATTGTAAATTTTAATAAAACTTTAACCAAATTAAGTTGGTATGAAATTTCTTTAGTAGTCTTAAATTTATATCTTTGTAAACTTAAAATCAGAAGAAAAATATGAGTTTATTTGATATGTTTACGCAAGAAATTGCGATAGACCTCGGAACGGCTAATACCCTAATCATCCATAATAATAAAATTGTTATAGATCAACCGTCAATTGTTGCAATTGAACGTTCTACGGGTAAACCCATTGCTGTAGGGGAACAAGCTAAGCATATGCAAGGTAAAACTCATGAGGACATCAAGACAATCCGTCCTTTGAAGGATGGGGTTATTGCAGATTTCCACGCTTCTGAACACATGATCAAGGAGTTTATCAAAAAAATTCCTGGGATCAAAGGTAGATTCATACAACCAGCATTACGAATTGTAATCTGTATTCCTTCTGGTATCACTGAAGTTGAAAAAAGAGCGGTAAGAGATTCTGCTCAGAAAGTAAACGCAAAAGAAGTAAGATTGATTTACGAACCAATGGCAGCAGCAATTGGGGTAGGAATAGACGTACAGAAGCCTGAAGGGAATATGATCATCGATATAGGTGGAGGTACTACGGAAATTGCTGTAGTAGCTTTAGGAGGTATCGTATGTGATAAATCTGTAAAAATTGCAGGAGATGTATTTACCAATGATATTGCTTATTATCTAAGAACTCACCATAACCTTTATATCGGAGAAAGAACAGCTGAAAGAATCAAAATTGAAGTAGGTTCTGCAGTAGAAGATCTTGATGTAGACATCGAGGATATCCCGGTACAAGGTAGAGACCTTATTACAGGTAAACCTAAAGAAATTATGGTTGGATATAAAGAGATTGCCCGTGCATTGGATAAATCGATCATCAGAATCGAAGATGCAGTAATGGAAACACTTTCTCTTACACCACCGGAATTGGCAGCTGATATTTACAAAACAGGTATTTATCTAGCTGGGGGAGGAGCGTTACTAAGAGGTCTTGCGGACAGAATCCACAAAAAAACAGGTCTTCCTGTATTTGTTGCTGAAGATCCGTTGAGAGCTGTAGTTCGCGGAACAGGTATTGCCCTTAAGAATATGGACAAGTTCAATTTCTTAATTAAATAATTTTAACTTTTTACGACTTTATATCTGAATGGGATTTTTGCTGAGATTATTTTCGAAGAACACTCTTTTCGTCTTCTTTATATTCCTGCAAATTATTGCTTTGGTTTTGATATTCTCCAGAAATGCAATGCAGAAATCTTGGGTAGCGGGCCAATCGGCTGCGTTCAACTCGTGGGTTTCCGGATATATTGATGAAGGAGTTTCTTATCTGAAGCTAAAACAGATCAACGAAGATCTTGTCGTTCAGAATAAAGCCCTTATGACTGAACTCTATGGAAAAGACGGGACGAAGAATCCTGTTTTCAAAAGAGTTCATGATACCATTGGTGGAGGGCAGATCTATACTTTTGTTGATGGAGAAATTGTTTTCAACAGTATCAACAGAAGAAATAACTATTTTACAATCAATCGTGGCCGAAGAGACGGAGTCTTTCCTCAAATGGGGGTAATGGCACCAAAAGGTATTGCGGGGATTGTAATCAATTCTACAGATAGTTATGCATTAGTTCAATCGGTTTTAAGTGTAAACAAGATCAGAATTAATGCAGCACTCAAAAGCTCAGGATATTTTGGTACTTTAACATGGAATGGAGATAATTCAAGGGTCATGCACCTGGCGGATATTCCGAAATATGTTGCATTAAAAGTAGGAGATACCGTTGTGACTGATGGCAAATCTGCTATTTTCCCTAAAGGTGTTACCATAGGAACCATTGCGGGGTATTCTGTAGACAATAAAACCGGCTTCTGGGATATATCCGTTGAGCTGAGTGAAAAAATGGGAGCGTTGAATAAAGTGTATGTAGTGAAGAATCTTAAGAAAGCAGAAGTGCAGAAGATTCAGGACACTATGCAGGCTGTAATAAAAAAAGAAAATGATTAGCAGGACTTTATTTACTGATATATTGATCATGATTTTTCTTGTGGCATTACAGATATTTGTATTGAACAGGATTACGCTTTTCGGGAAATATACTCCGGTATTATATCCTGTGTTTGTTATGTTCTATCCTTTTTTTAGAAATAAATTTCAGTTCCTGGCATTGAGCTTTTTAATAGGCTTGTCTATTGACGGTTTCCTGTATTCATGGGGGATCAATGCATTTGCGACAACGTTGATTGCTTATTTCAGAACGTTGATCTTCAGGACTTCCACAGATACGTCTACGGACTTTTTCTCTTTTCAGTCCCTTCAATGGGCGCAGTTTTTGCTGTTTTTATTTTCAAGTATTTTCCTGCATCAGCTTTTAGTACAGTATATCGAGTTCTTTAAGTTTAGCAGGTTTTTTGAAATATTATTTAATGTCTTGGTGACAAGTGTAATTTCGTTTATCTTTATAGTCATCTACGCATTAATATTTAAAATCAAACAAAAAGTTTGAACACACGTTATTTTAAAATTTTTTCCATCCTTGTTACCATCGCCCTTATTTTTGTGGCGAGGCTTGCGTATTTGCAGTTGTTTACAGACCGTTACGCACTGAATGCTGCCAATACTTCCATTAAGACTGAGTATGTTATTCCTCAGCGTGGGGTTATTTTTGACAGAAACGGTAAAATCATGGTAGGAAACCAGCCTGCTTATGAGATATCTTTTACGCAGGGATTAATGAGGCCAGATTTTGATACACTGGGATTCTGTAGTCTGATGAGGATCAATAAAGCAGATTTTATCCAAAGAATCAATATTATTAAAAAAGAAAAATATTATTCAAAGCTGACTCCGATGACTTTTCTAAAAGATCTCAGCAGAGAAGATATTGCAAGAGTTCAGGAAATTATTTTTAAATATCCCGCTTTTACTATTGTACAGCGACCTCAGCGTCAATATGAAGTTTCTACTTCTGGAAATCTTTTGGGATATACCAGTGAAGTAAATGAAGCTGAGATTAAAAAAGATTCTGTGTATTATCTTCCGGGTGATTTTATCGGTAAGAAAGGGATTGAAAAATCCTATGAAAAAGAACTTCGTGGAGTAAAAGGAGTAAAGTATATCCAAAAAGATATCAGACTTCGAAACGTTGGTTCTTACAAAAATGGGACTTTAGATAAAGACGTTGTTACCGGAAAGGATATTACTTTAACAATTGATTATGACCTTCAAAGGACAGCAGAAGAAATGCTTGTTAATAAGCATGGAGCCATTGTTGCCATCGATCCGAATAACGGTGATATTTTAACCCTCGCAACAGGTCCTGATGTGGATCCTAATTTATTTACGGGACCCTATAAGTCCAAAAATATTAACATTTTAAATAAAGATACGCTTTACGAAAATAAGCCCATGTTTGACAGGTCTGTTCAGGCAGCGTATCCTCCAGGTTCTACATTCAAACTGCTGACAGCTCTCGCTGCGATGCAAATGGGAGTAATGACCGAAAATACAGTTTTCCCTTGTGGCGGTGGGTTTAATTATCGTGGATTAAGAATTAAAGGACACGGGGGAGCAGACCCCTTAATCCCATCCATTCAGATTTCCAGCAACTGTTTCTTCTCTTATGCTTATTTAGCAATTGTCAATAAATATCCTGGTAATCCTTCCAAAGGGGTTGATGAATGGAAAAAAATCATGAACAGTTTCGGAGTTGGGGAATTTTTAAATAATGATCTTGCTTCAGGTGCAAAAGGAAGAATTCCAAGCGGTGAGTTTTATGAAAGAAGAATGAAATCTATTCTTAAGGCAAGCGGTTCAACAAAAGATTATAAAAACTGGGATCCTTTAGCGACAGGAGCTGTTTTCAACGGAATGGGGCAGGGAGATATTATGATCACCCCTCTTCAGCTGGCTAACTATGTTGCTGCAATCGCAAATAAAGGCTGGTATTATACCCCTCACATTGTAAAAGGTATTGATGGAAAGCCAAATCCTGATCCAAGATTTAAAGTAAAACATAAGACCCTTGTAGATCCTAAGCATTTCGAACCGGTTTTAAAAGGAATGGAAGCGGTAGTTTTGAGAGGTACCGCCCGTGGATTAAAGTCTAATGACTTTACCCAGCTGGCTAAAACAGGTACAGCACAGGTTCCGCAAGGAAAAGATAATTCAATTTTTGTATTGATTGCTCCTGCTGATAAACCCAAAATTGTAGTGGTTGCAGTAATGGAACATGCCGGATTTGGAGCTACCTGGGCAGGTCCTGCTTCTACAGTAATTGCAGAAAAATATATCACAGGAGATCTGAAACGTGAAAATCTTTACAAAAAGATGATCACTTCCAGTTTTATGCCCGAATATAAGAGACAATGGGTGATTGACCTTAAACGTAAAGGTTTATATGTTGACCCTAAACCTGATTCGATTAAACAAAAAAGAATAAAGGATAGTCTGGAGTTTGTGAAACAACAAAAAGCCAAATTGCAGAAAAGAATAGACGACGAAACTAAAAACAATAAATCCGCTAAATCTGTAAAGCAATGAAATGGACAGAAGGAATAGATAAACTGGGCCTTGGGCTGTATTTCCTGCTTTGTATTTTTGCGATTGCAAATATCTACAGTGTTGACCAGAAATTGGGGGAGAAGCAATTGGTTTTCTTCTGTATCTCGTTATTTGTAGGGCTTATTATCTTCGTTGGAAGAAGTAAATTCTTCGAGAATATGTCCGGGATTATTTATATTGGCGGTGTTCTTCTACTGGTAGGGCTTTTTCCGTTTGGTAAGGAGATCCTAGGACAAAAGAACTGGTATAAGTTTGGTAGTTTTACCATGCAGCCGGTTGAGTTCGCAAAAATCGGGACAGCGCTTATGGTGGCCAATTATGTTTCCGGGCCGGATTTTAATCTTAAAAATAAGAAGTCCCTATGGACTACTTTAGCAATTATTGGTGTTCCGGCAGCAGTTGTTCTGGCTATTCCGGATGTAGGTTCCATGTTGGTATTTATTGCATTTTTCATCGCTTTATACAGAGAAGGGCTTAGTGGTCTTTTATTCGGTGTAGGATTTGTTTTTGCCGGAGTTTTTCTGGTGTCATTAGCGATTCCTCCCATCTATGTTGCAGCAGCTGTTCTGCTGATTGCCGGTGTTCTTATTGCCATGAATTATCATAAAATGTCATGGGACGTCATTTCAATTTCAGGAATTGCCGGATCTATTATTTTATTATGCGGACTGGCTTTCGGTTCTCCTTATGTTTTAGAAAAGCTTCCTAAGCACCAGAGAGAAAGAATTGAGGTGCTTTATAAAGGTGAGAAAGCGTTCAGAGATACTTCAGGATACAACTTATTATATTCCAAAACAGCTATTGGTTCCGGAGGGATCTTTGGAAAAGGATACCGTGAAGGATCTGTTACCCAAGGGAAATTTGTGCCAGAGCAGGAAACCGATTATATTTTCTGTACGGTAGGAGAAGAATGGGGCTTTTTAGGAAGTGCCACCCTTATCCTGTGTTATATGGTCTATATCGGAAGAATATACTATCTCGCAGAGAAACAAAAATCTACCTTTAATCGCGTATTCGGGTATTGCTTTGCATCTATTCTGCTGATGCACTTTTCGATCAATTTGGGGATGGTTATGGGGCTTTTCCCTACAGTTGGGATTCCTCTTCCGTATTTCAGTTACGGGGGAAGTTCTTTGCTGGCATTCTCTATCATGACCTTTATCTTCTTTAAGCTTAATTATTCAGATAAGAACAGTTTGGTATAACTGTCTTTGAAGCGAAAATACAAAATCGCAAAAGGGCGAAAGTTTTTACTGTTGTTTAAAAATCGGTCACATGACGGAGTGTATTGTCATTTTATAAATCATAAAAATATGAAAGAAGCTTATATCCTGGATCAGGATTTTGAAAATACAGATGTTTCTCAGTTTGAAAAAGGTGAGTATGAAAACTGTACATTCAGAAACTGTAATTTTGAATATGCTAATCTGTCGGGATTCAGTTTTACAGATTGTGAATTTGTTGAATGCAACCTCAGCATGGCAAAGCTTATCAAAACTGCTTTTCACAATGTGATTTTCAAAGAATGCAAGATGTTTGGGCTTCAGTTTAATGATTGTAATCCATTCGGATTATCTTTTAGATTTGATGCAAGTGCTTTGAATAATTCTGTTTTCTATCAAACATCCGTTAAGAAAACTGTTTTCAAAAACTCTAAATTAATTGAGGTCGATTTTGCTGAATGTGATTTATCCAATGCAGTCTTCAGTAACTGTGATCTGTCAGGCGCTGTTTTCGATAATACAAACCTCGAAAAGGCAGATTTTAGAACCTCGGTCAGCTATTCAATAGATCCGGCTTTAAATAGGCTTAAAAAGGCCAGATTTTCCCTTTCCGAAATATATGGACTGTTATATAAGCTGGATATTGAAATTGATAAGAACAGCTGATGTCCATCGTCATGTACTGGCTATTATAAAAAATATAATATTGATTCAATAGGAGTGGGCTTTAACCCACTTTTTTCTTTAGATATCTATTCCATTGGCTTTAGCCAAAACTTATATAAATAAAGCATATAAAAAAACCATCAGAAATCTGATGGCTTCATTATTTAAATCAATTATTTATAAAATTAAAAATTTGCTGGTGTAGCAGGAGTTACAGATGCTAAGTTGTTGTAAGATTCTCCCTCTTCATTGATTACTCTTTTCGCGAATCTGAACTTAGGTCCCCAGTAAGAATCATTCAGTGAAGAAATCATGACTCCTTTTGAAGTTGCTGCGTGGATAAACTTGATCTCACCTTCTTCAGTAACACTTTCTACAATACCTACGTGAGAAATTCTTCTTCCATGAGAAAAGAAAATTAAGTCTCCTTTCTGTAATTCTCCTTTTTCTATTCTTTCCCCTTCCTGAGCCTGAGATGCTGCTACTCTTGGTAAGCTAAGACCTGCTGCTGCTCCGAATACAGAAAGAACGAAAGCTGAACAATCTATACCGTTTCTTGTAGTCCCTCCGTATCTGTAAGGAGTTCCAAGGTATGTTTCAGCTTCTGTAAGGATACCATCAATGGTTTTATTATGTTTGATTACTTTCGCAATCTCAGAATTCTTAATTGCTTTTTTAGCATTTGCTATAGATGCAGCCTTTTCAGCAAGGAAAGAGTCGATAAGTCTCTGCTTATCCTGCTCCATTTTTTTGTTATCTATAGAAGCTAGTTTGGCATCTGTTTTGTATTCTTTTGCGTAAGTTGCTGGTTTTGAAACCACATAATTTGTAGCACACGATTGCATTGAAACTGTAGTAACTAAAGCAACTAAATAAAACAAAACTCTTTTCTTCATATATATTTGATTATCCGTGTTAAAAAGGAAAATTTATTTTCAAAAGCAATACAAAAGTAGAGATTCCAAATAAAAGACCCCTGTTATGATAATTATCAGGATCTTACTTTAACACATTTTAACATATTGTTTACATATGTTAAAGAAAAATAAACCGCAACAGCCTATTTTTGGTAAGTGTGCGGTTTTTTTTATTAAGATTCTTTAACAAACTTATTTCACTTTATCCTTCATAAGTATGTTTTTTAATTTTTTATATCAGAAAGACAGATTATAATTTTTGTTAATAAACAGATGGTTATGAGCCTATTTTGGGAGCTTAATTCTAATATTCTGCCCATCACGGATTTCTTCCGATGCACTCTTAACAATTACGTCGCTTGATGATACCTGCCCAATGATTGTAGTGATCTCGCCATTTGCAATTCCTGAAGTCACAGGTACCCAATGGGCTATGTTTTTTTCTACTTTAATAACGAATACTCCCAAGGTAGAGTTGAGAACAGCAGAAGTGGGAACAGACAAAGACTTGTTGTTTTCACTCAAAGGAAGGATTACGTTAGCAACCATTCCCGGTAAAAGTCTTTTGTCTTTATTATAAACGTCCATTTCCACCCATTGAGAGCGTAATTTGTTGTCTAAAGCGCCCGCAAATCTTGATACACTTGCTGTGAAGGTTTCACCCGGAATGGATTGAATTGAAAACTTTATAGCTCCGTTTTTATTCAGCAGTCCTGTGTAAGATTCCGGGACATTTACGACCAGACGTAATCTGTCCTGCTGAACCAGACTGAACATCGGAAGATCCGATCCTTTTCCTGATGGTCCTACATACGCTCCTGCACTTACATTTCTCGTTGCAATGTTTCCGCTAAATGGAGCTCTGATCTGCAAATAGTTTTTAACATCAGCCACTTCACGATAGGATGCTTTTGCAGCTTCCAATTGCGCCATGTCAGATTTTTGAGCCGCTAAAGCCTGTTCCAGATCAAGAGCGGAAATTGTTCCCGGAGTTTTGCTGGTTTCTTTTAAACGGTCATATTTTGCCTTACTGGCAATATACAGTGCTTCCTTTGATTTCAAAGCCGATGAAGCAGCACTTTGCTGAGAATTGATCTCAGGAGCTTCTAAAGTGGCCAGCAATTGTCCTGCTTTTACTTCATTTCCAACATCCACGTATAATTTTTTAACAAAACTGCTTACTTTAGCATAGACATCCACTTTCTGATAAGGCTGCAGCTCCCCAGGAATGGCTGTTGATGAAGAAAACTCTTCCTGCTTGGGATTCACCGTTTCAATTTCAGAGGATGAAGGCTCTGCTGATTTTTTTACTTCCTTTTTTTCCTCATGTCCACAGCTCTGCAAGCTGAAAACCAGTATTGCCGGGATTAGATATTTATATAATCGATTCATATTTTATTTTTAATAGCTTATTATTTTACAATTTCGGGCATGAAGTGAATGCTTTCTTCGTCTTCAGGATCAAGGGAAACACTTTGAGTGGTTGCTTTTCCTTGTCCCCATGCAAAGGCTAGCGGAAGAATGAAAAGGGCTGCAAAAGTAGATGCAACCAAACCTCCGATAACAGCTCTTCCAAGTGGCGAAACCTGATCTCCGGCTTCTCCCAATCCTAAAGCCATAGGAATCATTCCCACAACCATCGCTAAAGCGGTCATTACGATAGGTCTTAACCTCAACGCTGCGGCTTCTCTGGCAGAAAGTAAGGCATTTCCATTATGTTTTCTTAATTGCTCTGCATTGGTAATTAATAAGACCGCATTGGAGATTGAAACCCCGACTGACATGATAATTCCCATGTAGGATTGAAGGTTAAGCGTTGATCCACTGATGATTAATAAAGCCAGAGATCCCACTAAAACCGCCGGAGCTGTTGTCAATACAACGGCAGAAACTTTGAAAGACTGGAAGTTGGCAGCCAACATTAAGAAAATCACGACGATCGCAATGATCAGGCTGCTTTGTAAACTGCTTAAGGTTTCATGTAAAGTCTGGCTCAAACCAATCATTTGGATATTAAGTCCTCTCGGAAGCTCTCCGATATTATCAATAACTTTCTGTACATCTTTTGAAGCTGTTCCCAAATCGGTATGATTAAGGTTCGCAGTAACCGTTAATGTAGGCATTGCTCCCAGGTTGTCGGTTTCACCATAAGTAAAGCTGTTTTTAATGGTTGCTACATCTCCCAAATTCGGTCTGTTGGTATTTTTCAGCAATGGAATTCCTGCAATTTCTTCTTTGCTGTTCATTTTATTTTCAGGAATCTGAACCTGTACATTGTAGCTGTAGCCGGCTTTTTCATCCGTCCATATATTTTTCTCCGTGAACCTTGAAGATGATGTAGAAGCCACCAGCGAACGTGAAACATCAGACATATCAATACCCAATTGAGCCGCACGAACACGATCAACATTGATGTCAAGTGCAGGATATTTTATAGATTGCCCTATTTGAACATCTCTTAAATACGGAATCTTTTTAAGCTCTGTTTCTATTTTTTTAGCATACGCTTCGTTCATGCTTTTATCTCTTCCCGATAATCGTACTTCAATTGGCGTTGGAGAACCTTGGCTAAGGATTTTTTCTGTTAATTCTATCGGTTCGAAAGATAATTTCATATCAGGATTAATGCTTTTCGCTTTCTCTCTGATTTTGTCTTTCAAATCATCCATGTTGGTGTGATAATCTTCATGTAAGCCAACCTGTAATACTGTTTCATGTGAACCCGCCATCCAAAGGTAAATCGGGCTTACTGAGAAAAGAGTAGGGTGTGTTCCTACATATGCAGAGGTGATCGAAACATTATCTTTTCCTACAATTTCTTTAATTCCATCCAATAGTTTTAAAGTTTGAAGTTCGTTTTTTTCAATCCTTGTTCCGTCAGGAATACGCGTTCTTACCTGAAATTGATTTCCATTTACCTGCGGTAAAACATCTCGTCCGATACTATTCAGGAATAAGGCAACCATTCCCATCATCAGTATAATATAAGCAGAAACCAATATTTTTCTGTACGGCATGATCCGGTCTAAAAACTTCAGGTAGCGGAATCGGATTTTCTCAAACAAGCTTACTTTTCCATCACGGTTGCTGTCTTCATTTTGAAGCAGAATTTCTTTCTGGCTCCATGTATCACCTTCGTCACTTAAACCTGCTGCCTGTAATTCCTCGGAATCTGTCAGAATATGTCCGTCTTTTGCTTTGTGATGCTTCACTTTCATGATCCAGTTGGCCATGATGGGAACGAAGGTCTGCGCAAGAAAATAAGAAACAATCATACTGAAACCGATTGCCAGCGCAAGAGGTAAGAACAGTGATCCTGGAATTCCTCCCATCGTAAATGCAGGCGCAAAAACCGCCAAAATACAGAATAAGATCAGCAATTTCGGGAAAGCAATTTCTTTACAGGCATCCCAGACCGCAAGAGACTTCGGTTTGCCCATATCCAGATGCTGGTGAATATTTTCTATGGTAACGGTACTTTCGTCGACGAGAATTCCGATGGCGAGGGCAAGTCCGCTTAAGGTCATGATATTAATGGTCTGACCGAAAAGATTTAAAAATAAAACTGCCGATATAATGGAGGTAGGAATGGTGAGGATCACAATCAATGCACCTCTGATATCCCCGAGGAATAGAATGACCATCAATCCGGTGAGTATGGCACCAATGGTTCCTTCACTCAGTAGGCTTTTAACAGAATTGATTACATATGTCGACTGGTCAAATTCGAAACTGACTTTCACATCATCCGGAAGATTGGATTGAATCTGTGGCAATTGTTTTTTCAAATTCTGAACCACATCCCAGGTAGAAGCATCGGCACTTTTAGCAATACTCAGATAAACGGAACGCCGGCCGTTTACCAAAGCATACCCGGAAGTCATATCTGCTCCATCGGTAACTGTGGCAACATCTCTTAAATAAAGATTCTGAACACTGCCTTTATACAAAGGAATATTTTCAAAATCCTTTACATTTTTAATCATCGTATTAGTTGGAGTAATGTAATACTTGTCCCCTATTCTTACGTTTCCGGAAGGTGCTGTCTGGTTGTTCAGACGTAAAGCTTCCACAAGCTGGTCCGGGGTCATATTATGCTGACGGAGCAAATCCGGGTTGGCATTGATGACCACCGTACGGATATTTCCTCCAAAGGGAGGAGATGAAACAATCCCCGGAATGGAGGTAAATGTCGATCGGACGTACACATTCGCGAGATCAAGCAATTCATTATTTGATCTTTTGTCACTACTCAGAACAAGCTGCCCCACCGGAAGGGTAGAAGCATCAAAACGGATGATAAAAGGAGGGTTGGAACCTGGTGGAAAGGCGGCCTGAATTCTTGTGGAAAACGAGTTTAGCTCTGCTGCAGCCTGTGCCATATCGGTTCCGGGATAGAAATTAATTTTCATTAAAGTTAGTCCCTGAATATTTTTGGTTTCAATACTTTTAATCCCGTTTACGAAGAGAAAAATATTGATGTATTGTTTGGCAAAAAATGCTTCCATCTGTTGCGGGGTATATCCGCTGAAAGGGTGAGAAACATAGATTACAGGTAAATCCAATTTTGGAAAAATGTCGACTTTAATAGAGCTTACAGACCGTAATCCGAAGAAAAACAGCCCGGCAACAATCACTAAAATCGTAATGGGTTTTCTTAATGCAAATCTTATTAAGTTCATTGAAATACTATTGATTATAATTGATATTAATCCTACAGTTCGTTTTCGAAAACAGAGAAGTCCCCCATGGCGGCAGCTTTTAACAATAAAGCATTCCACACATTGGTAATTGCGATATCTCTGTCTGTTTCGGCTCTTACCAGTGCATAAATGGATTGAGACAAATCAACGAGATCTGTTAAACCATTTTTGTAGAGAACAGACCTCTGAATGTAAGCGTCTCCGGCAGATTTCAACTGAACAGGAACCTGATCGTAAATCAGGATGGCATTTTTCCATTTATTATCAGATAAATTCAGCTGGGCTTTCAATTGTTGCTCTGCAAGGTCATATTCATGTTGTAAACCCAGGCTTACATACTCCTGAGCGCTTATTTCCTTTGATAGTCTAAAGGTTTGTGTGAAGTTCCATGAAACACCGATCCCAAGAAGATAGTTGCTTCTTGTAGGGTGGATGCCGTCCCAATAGGAGGTCGAATAGTCATTTTGATTTTGTGCATACCCGTTTCCAAATCCAGAACCTCTTGTCTGGAAAATACCAACCATTGAAAATGACGGGTAATATTGTGTTTTCAGGAATTGTTTTTCCTGTTCACTTACATTGATTCTGCTTTTATATAATGCCAGTAAAGGATGGCTTTCCAGAGTAGAACCCTTTCCTGTAGGGAACTCTTCAGGAATTCTTTTTAATAAAGTGCTGTCGAGCACAAACTCCTGAGCCGGAATTCCCAGCAATTGGGCGAGTTTGTTTTCCTGTTCCTGCTCGTTGTCTTTTGCTTTGGTGTAGGTAATCATTGCATTGGCGTAATCTGCTTTTGCAAGGGATAAATCTACTCCCGGAACAATGCCGTTTTTTTCTTTTACCTCAACGATTCTTCTGATGGTATCGGTTCTTCCGAGATTTCGGGCATAGGAAAGCTTTAATTTTTGAGCAGCTAAAACATTCAGATAAGCGGCTGTGACTTTTACTTTGTGCTGGAAAATTTCATCGGACACATCTTTGGTGTCTCTCTGATTTTTAGATTCTGCAACTTTCACTCTTTGTTTGGCTTTTCCAAAAGAGAAAAACTCCCAGTTGACATTGGCTAGATATAAGGCTCCGAAAGAAGCATTCCAGTTTTGATCAGGGAGCGGAAGTCCGGATGAAGCAGCTCCATATCCTCCGAAACCATATAAAGGACCGTTTTGTCCGTTGACTGTTCCGTAATCCTGTTGAATACTGATGTTAAGATTAGGCAGGTATTGCCGTTTTGCCTGCTCCATCGATTCCTTTGATGATTGGCGGTAAGATTCCTTGGCTTTGATAGATCCGTAATTTTGAACGGCCGTTTCCAGCGCAGACTGAAGTGTGAGAACTTCCTGTGCTTTTACGTTGTTGACAAAAAGGACAGATAATAATGCGAGAATAAAAACTCTTGAAAGCATTTAACGTATTTTTCTTTTTTCAAAGTAAAAAATACATTTTGAAGCAAATTTGAAGTTGGAAAAAATAATGAAAGCAGCGGTTATTTAGCAAAATTTACTATCTGTTCTACACTTTCAAAAGCCATTGTGTTTTCAGTTAATATCCTTTTAGAAATTGAAGATTTGTGTACTTTGGCATTGTCGAAATATATGGTAATACTGTGCCATCCGTCTGCAAAATCATAATGAACAGAAAAGTCATTTACCTCACAGATTTGTTTCACAATAGAAAGTCCGAGTCCTATGCTTTCTTGGGACTGATTGCTTTTTTTGAATCTTTTAAACAGTTCCTGTGTGGGAACATGGGGTGGCAGTCCGGTGTTGCTGATCTGAAAGCAATTATGAGTTAAATTGATTTCAATTTTCCCTCCTTCAAGATTATGACGGATTGCATTTGAAAGGAGATTGCTCAGCAAAATCTCTGCTAATGCCGGATGAATTTTGACAAAAACACTCTTTTCGCAATTTCTGTTTAAGGTAATATTCTTCAGGGCGAGATGATCGGCATACATGCATAATGCTTCTCTTTCCACACGGCAGAATTTCAACTCATCATCGGTCAGGAATTCGTTGTTGTTAAGCTTGGTCAAAAGAATTAATGAACGGTTTATTCTGCTCAGTTTATCAATGGAGTTTTGAATGTCGGTTAATAAAATAGCTTGATTTTCATTAATCTCTGTTTGTGAAAGCAATTCAATCTTGTTCTGGATAATGGCTAAAGGTGTCTGAACTTCATGCGAAGCGTTTTCTGAAAACTCTTTCACGGAAGCATAATCCTCCAGGGCTTTGTCTGTCATTGTTTTCAGAAATTCATTTAATTTTTTAAACTCTTTTGTGCTTGTGGGTAAAAGCTGCAGGCGTTCTTTTTTCTGAATACTGAATTGCTGCAATCCATTGATGGCATGGTGAAAAGGTTTTAAAATAAATCGGGATAGAATTCTTGCGGTAATGAAAACAATAGCTGTGATTAATAGTACTTTCCAGAAAAAAGCAACCAGCATTCCGTCCATGATCTGTTGGGTAGCGGTAATATAACCGTATGAAGATATCCTGTAAGTTGTATTGCCAACTTTTGCGTAGGAATTGATCAGGATTTTACATTCATTCTTTGAAACGCCTTTGTTTTCCAGACACGTGTGAATAACCTGAGGTTCTGCGGGGATATTTTTTCCTTTAAATAAACTTACAGAAATTGGAAGTCCCTGGGAAGTTTTTGCGGGAATTTCTCCTTTTTTTATCTGGTTGATGACGTAGTTGTTGACGTTTTTAAGTCTTTCGATTTCAACACTGTCAAGGCGATGTTTTATACTGGTGTACGAAATATACATGCTTACAGGGGTGACAAGCAATACAATAGCGATAAACCAGACTGATATTTTATTCAATAAATTCATGAACCATTATATTTTAAAGCATTAAACTTATAGCCCAAACCGTAGATGGTTTCGATATAATCATTTCCCTGGGCAGCCCCTATTTTTTTTCTCAGATTTTTGACGTGCTGATACACAAAATCAAAATTAGCCAAATTATCTGTATAGTCACCCCACAGATGATTGGCGATGGACTGCTTTGATAATACGCGGTTTTTATTGACAAGAAAATAGAGCAATAATTCAAACTCTTTTTGGGTAACTTCCAGTCTTGCTTTATGAATAGCAACCTCGAATGTATCTGTGTTTAATAGTATTTCATTGAATTTGACTTCACTGTAGCCATCCATTTTTTTCCTGCGGTAAACGGCTCTTAATCTGGCATGCAGCTCTGGGAGATGGAAAGGTTTTGTAATGTAATCGTCGGCTCCTTTTTCCAGTCCGTTTATCTTGTCGTCTAATGCATTTTTAGCAGAAATGATGAGAATTCCGCTGTTAATTTTTTCGGTTTTAATGTAATTTAAAATATTCAATCCGTTTCCGTCGGGCAGCATAATATCCAATAAAATACAGTCATATGAATTGAAGCTCAGGCGTTCCAGGGCTTCACTGTAATGGTAAGCACATTCACAGATATAGTTCTCGCCTTCAAGGTAATATTCCATGCTTTGGGCGAGTTCTTTGTTGTCTTCTACGATGAGGATTTTCATAATGAAAACAAAGGTAAAATTAAATTCTGTATCAATTTTGAAGTTGTGGAAGTCTTTGTCTATTAGTATTTTAAATAAAATAAAAAATTCCCCGGTTTTCCGGGGAATTTGAACTAATATGGAACTTTACAGAGGTTATTTTGTAAATAACATTTCTCTGTATTTTGTCATTGGCCAAAGCTCATCATCTACCATCATTTCCAAAGCATCTGAAGCTTCTCTGATAGGATCGAATAATGGTTTTACTTTGTTGCAGTATTGTTCTGCCTGTTTTTGGCTGTCTGATATATTTTTTGCCGTTTCTCTGGCTTTAAGAAGATCTTCAACACCAAGCTTGATTTTAGAAACATTTTCAGAAATGCTTGTAATTAAGCTCATCTGTTCTTTCGCCAATGGCTTGAAATCTTTATCTCCGAAAATCTCTTTAAGACCTTTTACGTTTTCAATCAATCTGTTCTGATAGTTTAAAGCAGAAGGAATGATGTGGTTTCTTGCGATGTCACCTAGAACTCTTGCTTCAATATCAATAACGGTAGAATATTTTTCTAATTTGATTTCGTTTCTCGCTTCAACTTCTCTATGGTTGAAAATTCCCATTTCCTCATAAAGGTCTAAGAATTTTTTGTCCATTTCCTGTTTAAGAGCTTCCGGAGTCGTTTTCAGGTTGTTCAACCCTCTTTTCTTAGCTTCTTTTGCCCAGTCGTCAGAATATCCGTCACCTTCAAACATGATGTTCTTAGATTGCTTGATGTACTCTCTTAATACATTGAAGATCGCTTCATCTTTCTTTAATCCACCTTCGATAAGGGTATCTACTTCTTTTTTGAAGTCGTTCAGCTGCTTCGCTGCAATAGTGTTCATTACAGTCATAGATTCTGCACAGTTAGCAGAAGAACCTACAGCTCTGATTTCAAATTTATTTCCTGTAAATGCAAATGGAGAAGTTCTGTTTCTATCAGTATTGTCTAATAAGATTTCAGGAATCTTTCCAACTACGTTTAATTTTAATTCTGTTTTCTCTTCCGGAGATAATTTTCCGTTGGTTACTTTTTCAAGTTCTTCCAATACGCTGAACAACTGACTTCCGATAAATACGGAAATAATTGCTGGCGGAGCTTCGTTGGCACCAAGTCTGTGATCATTGCTTGCAGAAGCGATACTTGCTCTTAAAAGATCTGCATATTCATGAACAGCTTTAATCGTGTTAACAAAGAATGTTAAGAACTGTAAGTTTTTCTTTGGATTTTTTCCCGGGCTTAATAGGTTTTCCCCTGTATCTGTTGCCAAAGACCAGTTGTTGTGCTTTCCGCTTCCGTTTACTCCTGCGAAAGGTTTTTCGTGGAAAAGAATATGGAAATGGTGTTTATGAGCGACTCTTGCCATGATGTCCATCAACAAAGAGTTGTGGTCTACAGCAACGTTCACTTCTTCAAACATTGGAGCAAGCTCGAATTGGTTTGGTGCAACCTCGTTATGTCTTGTTGTTGCAGGGATTCCCAATTTCATACATTCGATTTCCAACTCTTTCATGAAGTTCATTACTCTTGTAGGAATAGAGCCGAAATAATGGTCATCCAGCTGCTGTCCTTTTGCAGGAGAATGTCCTAATAATGTCTTACCTGTTAATACAAGGTCCGGACGTGACTGGTATAATGCTGAATCAACTAGGAAATATTCCTGCTCCCAACCTAAAGTAGGAGTTACCTTGGTAACGTTTTTGTCAAAATACTGCATTACATTCGTAGCAGCATCATCCACAGCGTTCAATGATCTTAAAAGAGGTGTTTTGTAATCTAATGTTTCTCCGGTATAAGAGATAAAGATTGAAGGAATACACAATGTGGTTCCCATGATGAATGCCGGAGATGTAGGATCCCAAGCTGTATAACCTCTTGCTTCAAAAGTATTTCTGATACCTCCGTTAGGGAAAGATGATGCATCAGGTTCCTGCTGGATTAGCATGCTTCCACTGAATCTTTCAATCGCTCTTCCTCCCTCAATTGGGGTAAAGAAAGAATCGTGCTTTTCAGCAGTAGTCCCTGTTAAAGGCTGAAACCAGTGCGTGTAGTGAGTTGCACCTTTGCTCATTGCCCAGTCTTTCATCGCTACCGCTACCTGATCTGCGATATGTCTCTGGATCTTAGTTCCTTTTTTAATAGCATCCATAATAGAATTGAATGCTTCTTTTGTTAAATATTCTCTCATTGTTTCTTCTGAGAAAACATTTTTGCAGAAAAGTTCAGATAATTTTGCAGGGATTTCGACAGCGTTGTCTTTTCTGAAATCCTTAAATGGTAGGGTTTCTAATGCTTTGAATCTTAAGGTTGACATATTTGGGTGATTTTTTACAGGGCAAATTTACAAAAAAAATGAATTGAAAACATTTTAACCCTAAAAATTTTAGGGGTGTTTTGAAAATTTATATAATTTAAACACTTGTTTGGTGTTTTTTAAGAGGGGTGGTTTATATTTAAGTTTAAAAATGAATGCCTGTAAATCCAGAAATAGGAACTTTTACTGTAATGTGCTTTTAAAAATAGATCTCTTAAGAGGAATCATATTAATAACAACTTTCATGACCACTTATGCCTGTATAAATATAAGAATAAAACATGGATATTCAATTTTACATTAAATAATTAAACAAAAAGGAGAGCAAATAGATCTTAAAATAGATCTTCTTATCAGTAGGTTTTAAACAACTTATTAAAAGACAGTTAAAATAAGATGGGCAAAGATTTTGTATATTTGTGTGAAATTTATTTTATGACAAATTCTAGAGCAAGAGAGACAACAGAAGCTATTGAAAGATTATACATCTCTATGAGACATTTATTTTATAGAGGATTTTTCAAGCCGGGAGGTGTTTCAGGAGAAAGTATCAGAAGTTTGTTGAAGACGATCAATCCGGAAATTTATGGAACCATGAATATTCCAAGCAAATTGGAACTTGACGGTTTGATGTATGTATTAGACAGACTTCCGGAAGGGATTGAAGAATGTGCTTTTATTCATCTTACATCTGATGAAGGTTTTGATAAAGGAAGTTTCGAACCAATTGTTCCAAAGAAAAGAAGAAGAAACTGTTATAGAATAGACGAACACCAGATGAATATTGAGGTTCTTTTGGGCCGTTCCGAAATTTATGACATTCTTACCCACCTTACCTTTTTATTTATAGAAGCGGATAAAATCCGTAATCTGGCTTTCATTCAGAATGAAAACTGGAAACCGACACGTGCTTTCAAGATTATTGAAGAAGTTGTGAAAGGGGAAAAGAAATTCAGCAGAAAAGAAAAAGAAGTAGCACTTATTCATCTTTCTTCTTTAATAGGAAGATCTTTTGATGAAACGTTAAGAGCTTATAATACTTTTGGTGATGACGATAATCCTGATCGTTTATTCAAAATCATCTACAACTTAGGGAAAGTAAGTCTTGAGGATGCAAAAGGTAGCAGAGAAAGAGAAGTTTATTTCAGCGCTATATTAAAGGAAAGAGTAGGACACCATTATTTTGGTGAGAAATGGGCCAACAAAGTGAAAGAGGTTTTATTTGATAACAACCTTCACATGCGCCCGCTTCATATCATTTCTGCCAACATGCACTCTGTGAAAAATATGCTGTACGCCAACAATGCAGTTAAAAAGAAACAGCATCATGAAATTGACTATAAACTGTACGAAGAGATTTCGAACAAAAAAGAACTTCGTGATAAAGTTTTAAAATATGCGCTGGATGAGGGAATGATTCATATTGCTGACAAGAGTGGAAGTAATATCGATGTTCAGATCATTGACCTCAGCAAAACAGACTTAAAGAATACACCGTTTGCAGACTGCAAGTTTTCAGGAGATGATGTGGTAATGGTATTCGATTATGCTTTTGGCGAGCAGGCTTTCGAAGTGATGGATGAGCTGTTGAGACCTTTTGAGCACAAAGGGGAAATATATATGATGAAGGTGAAGTCTGTGTCTATCATGGGGAAAGCGGGAATTCTTACAGGAGCAAAAGGAGATATTATGATTCCTACTTCTCATATTTTTGAAGGAACAGCAGATAACTATCCATTTGAAAATGCATTAAAGCTTGATGATTTCAATGATGATGAGCTGAAAGCTTTTGAAGGGCCTATGATTACCGTATTGGGAACGTCACTGCAAAACAGAGATATTTTATCATACTTTATGAATACTTCATGGAAGGCAATTGGTCTTGAAATGGAAGGGGCACATTATCAGAAAGCTATTCAGGTGGCTTCTAAAATCAGACACCACATTTCACCGGATCTTTTTGTGATGTATGCGTATTACGCTTCTGATAATCCGTTGGAAACAGGAAGTACATTATCTTCAGGAGGTCTTGGTCTTACAGGAGTAAAACCAACTTATCTGATCACTCTAAGAATTCTTGAAAAGATTCTAAGAAGTGGAAAGAAAGAAGCTTCTGCTAAAAAATAATGATAATTCACTATTATAATATCAACCTCAGATGTATTTTGCATTTGAGGTTTTTTGTTGAGCCATGTCAAGGTTTTAAACCTTGACATGGCTCTTTATTGTGTATCTTAGAAAATAAAAATTTTAACACATGAGTTCAGCATCAGAGTTATCAAAAAGATTTAGGGAAGTATTGTTAGATGGTCTCTGGATTGCCAATACGAATTGTAAAGATCAGCTTTCGGATGTGAGCTGGGAACAGGCAGTGGCGAAGATAGATTCTTTGAATACCATTGCGATGCTCACTTTTCATATCGATTATTATATCGCAGGGATGGTGAATGTTTTTGAAGGCGGTGATCTCGAGATCAAAGATAAATTTAGTTTTGATCTTCCGCCCATCGAATCTCAGGAACAGTGGGAAGACTTATTACGTAAATTATGGAACGATTCTGAGAAGTTTGCTGTACTATTGGAGCAGATGCCGGATTCTAAACTTGATGAGGTATTTGTGGATGAGAAGTACGGAACTTACAGAAGAAATATAGACGGAATGATCGAACACTGCTATTATCATCTGGGACAGATTACTTTAATCAAAAAACTATTAAAAAGCAGATAAAAAGATATACACAATCATTGTAAATAAAGCTCAAAAAAAGAATTTAACAATCAGGCTTAAAATCTATCTAAAACCATATCAAACAGAATAAAATCTCAGAATAACTCCTATTTGAGGTTCTTATTTAAATTACCTAACTTTAGAAAAAATAAAATTTTAAATGAGAAAATCGGCTGCAATCATTTTTGCGTTTATCATTTCACAATTTCAGGCTCAGCAAGGAGCTTATTATCAGCAGGCTGCGAAGTACAAGATGGATATTGATGTAAATGCTGAAAAATTTACCTACCAGGGAAAACAGACTTTAGAATATACCAATAACTCACCCGATGAGTTGAAGGTGGTGTATTTCCACTTATACTGGAATGCTTTCAAGCCCAATTCTATGATGGACCAAAGAGTGGCTTCCCAAGGAAAAAATGGTGACGGAAGACTGCAGAAAGACGGAATCTCAAGATTGGCTTCTATTCCAAAAGATCAGGAAGGTGTTCAGAATATCCACTGGATCAAACAGAATGGAAAAGACCTGAAGTTTGAAGTTCAGGAAACTATTATGAAAGTATATCTGGCAGAACCCATCAAGCCCAATTCTACCACGACCTTTACGATGGACTGGGATTCTGTGATTCCTCAGCAGATCAGAAGAAGTGGACGAAACAACAGAGAAGGAGTAGACATGACGATGACGCAATGGTACCCAAAAATTGCAGAGTACGATTATGATGGCTGGGCAACTTTTGACTATTTGGGAAGAGAATTTCATGCGCCGTTCTCCGATTTTGATGTTACCATTAAAATCAATAAAGATTATGTTGTAGGAGCAGGAGGGATTCTTGAAAACCCAACCGAAGTAAAAGGCTATGATGCCAATGCTAAAATAAAAGCAGAAAAAGATAAGAAAGTAACCTGGAAGTGGACTGCAAAAAATATCCTTGATTTTGCATGGAGTGCAGACAGAGATTATTCTGTAGAAAGCTTCAACGTTCCTGAAGGGCCAAAAGTATACCTGGTGTATCAGAAAAATGATAAAACAAAAGCATGGGGAGAGGCACAGCCTTATATCACCAAATATTTCCAGATCATGAATTCTCACTTTGGAAAATATGTATATCCTACCTACGCATTTATCCAGGGAGGAGATGGCGGAATGGAGTACGGGATGTGTACCATGATTTTAGGTGAAGCTAAAAATGTTAAAGATCTATTGGGATTAATGGCCCACGAAGGATCTCACTCCTGGTATCAGCAGATGTTGGCAACCAACGAATCTGTTCGTCCGTGGATGGATGAAGGCTTTACAAGCTATGCAGAAGGATATACGATGTATCAGTTATTCCCGGAAGATCTTCCGAATCCTTTTATGGAAAGATTGGATGCTTACAGAAAGTTTATTAAAAAAGGAATTGAAGAACCTGCAGTTTGGCTGGGGGATCACCATGATAACGGGAATGCTTATACGTATGCATCTTATGTAAAAGGAGAATTATATCTGGTACAGCTTGGCTACATTATGGGAGAGCAGAATCTTGCAGAAACCTTAAAGCAGTATTATGATCAATGGAGTATGAAACACCCTTCAGACAGAGATTTCCTTCACATTGCACAGAAAGTTTCCGGGATGGATCTGAAATGGTTCCATAACTATTGGATCAATACTACAAAGACGATCGATTACGGAATCAAGGATGTAAAATACGATGCAAAATCTACAACCATTACCTTAGTCAATAATGGTCAGGTTCCTATGCCGATTGATTTTGGGGTGATGACCACTGATAAGAAAATAGTGACTTACCAGATTCCATTGAATATGACCCATACATGGAAAGAAAAAGACATCTATGGTGATTTTAAAACAATGCCTTACTGGCCTTGGACTCAAAAAGAATATACGCTGACGATTCCTTACACAAAATCTCAGCTGTCTGTTTTGGGAATTGATTTTAGCCAGAGAATTGCAGATGTGAATATGGAGAACAATTTTGTTGAAGTAAAATAATTATTATAACCTATAAAAAAAATCCACAGATGAGTCTGTGGATTTTTTTTATTTTATTCCGAATTGCTGTACCATCCAATGATTCGGATGATTTTTAATAAGATCTTGCCTCAAGGCTTCATCTTTCGTGTTTAAATAACTATAAACCTTTAAAGGAACAGAATCAGGATATTCTTTTAATCCGTTTGCAACAGTAATTTTTACTTCTTCCTTTTTTGGACCGCTATCTAAGGCTTCTGCTTTAAAAATGTAAATGATTGCCGGGAGCTTTCCATACACTTCTTTTGTTTCACTTTCCAGAAGACTCATGATTTCAATCTGAAATTCAGGATTGGGACTTTTTCCTTTTGTTACTGCCTGGCTGATATGCTGCTGATACATCAGGAGAAGATATAATAAGTGCATGTTTTTGGTGTTAGTATCAGAGACTGCTTTTTCCATTTTGTGCATAAACTCAGGAGTCATTTCGTCATTTTCAGCCTGAAGATTCTTTTGATAAAGCTCATCCATCAGATCATAAACTACTCTATCATTAGTGTCAATTTTTGATTGATTCTTTATTTTTTGAAAAACGGTTGTTATTGCAGAGCCAGACTGCGCAAAAATAGAGACACTAAGGCATAATAAAGTACCGAGGATCAGTTTTTTCATAAGAGGTTTTGAATAAAGTTGTGTATTTAAATATACTGATTTGTTTTAAAGAAAGAAAAAATAAATAAATCATTGTAATTTAGTTTGATAATGACAGATTCTTTTTTTTAAAATTATTAAATTTATTCCCTCAAAATTAAGTAAGAATCTCAGTTATAGATTATGGGGTTTCTTCTGAAAAATATGTCAATGAATTCAATCGTAATCAACGTAGGGAACAGCAATATCCGATTTGGGCTTTTCAATGGTGATAACTGTGATATTTCGTGGGTCATCAATACAAAACCCTACAGAACGGCAGATGAACTGTATGTACAAATGCTGATGCTTTATCAGACCTATAAAATTGATCCAAAAGATATTGATAAGGTCATTATCGGATCGGTGGTACCCCAGCTTACCAAAGTAATGAGCTCAGGAATCAAAAAAATTCATGGAACTACTCCTGTGATTGTTGACAGAGGAACTCCTTCGGGAGTTCAGGCAAAATCAAAGCAGATGGGGACAGATATCTATGCAAACCTTGTGGCAGCACACAATTTGTATCCAAACAGAAAGAAAATTGTCATTGATTTCGGAACTGCACTTACAGCAAGTTGTGTAACAGAAACGGGGGAGACCTTAGGAGTGATTATTGCTCCGGGAATTGTAACCTCACTCAATTCACTGATCAACCAGACCGCACAGCTTCCGGATATCGAACTGAAAAAGCCAAAATCTGTTTTAGGACTGGATACGGTAACCTGCATGCAAAGCGGAATGGTATATGGTTTCCTGGGTATGGTAGAAGGTTTTGTAGACCGAATCAATGAAGAAGTGAATGATGACTGTTTTGTAGTTGCTACTGGAGGGGTTTCTCATATCTATAAACCTTTGACAGATAAAATTCATGTGATGGATAGGCTTCATACCTTAAAAGGGCTTTATTTCCTTGGAAAAGATTTGTAAACTTAGAGAATTAAGAACAGATGCTTAGCTTGAACCTCAGCTTTACTATTTAATATAATGAAAAAGTTCCCCGTACTAGAAACCGAAAGATTGATTCTCTCCCAATTGGAAGAGAATGATATTCCTTTCATCGTTGAATATCTTCAGCATAGAATTTTTTCTGATCTTACCTCCAATATTCCTTATCCGTATATGGAAAGTGATGCTATATCCTGGGTGAAAATGTCAAAAGAAGTTTTTGATGACAATACCGGTTATACCTTTGCTATCCGGAATAAAGACGGTCAAATTATAGGAGCTATCGGGCTTCATGACAGAGATGATGATAAAGCAGAGCTGGGCTATTGGATCGGAATTCCTTACTGGAATAAAGGATATGTGACTGAAGCAGCAAAAGCGATCGTGGATTTTGGTTTTAAGGATCTGGAGTTCAATAAAATTTTTGCAACTCATTTTCTTCACAACCCTGCTTCCGGAAGAATTATGGAAAAAATAGGAATGGAGCAGGAAGCTATTTTAAAACAGGAAATGAAAAAAAATGGTGAATATTTTGATATTGTGAGGTATTCTATTTTCAAAGACTGATTCCGGAAAAGTATTTTTACCATTTCGGACATTATAAAAACAAAAGCAGAGAATATTGAAAAATACTCTCTGCTTTTTTATGTTATGATTAAAAGTCTATCTTTTGCTTTTAAAAAAATCTTTCACGATAGAAGAGCACTCAGCTTCCATAATACCCGTGATAATTTCTGTTTTCGGGTGCAGAGAAAGATGTTTATTAATAAATCCTCTTTGTTCATCCCTTGCTCCAATCACCACTTTTGAGATCTGAGACCAGGAAAGGGCCCCCGAGCACATGACACAAGGTTCCATCGTCACATAAAGCGTACAGTCCTTTAAATACTTTCCTCCAAGGAAATTAGCTGCTGAGGTGATGGCCTGCATTTCTGCATGAGCGGTAACATCATTCAATGTTTCTGTAAGGTTGTGAGCTCTTGCAATAATGCGGTTATTAGAAACCACTACGCATCCAATAGGGACCTCATCTTTTTCTAAAGCGGCTTCTGCTTCCTGCAGTGCCATTTTCATATAATATTCGTCAGTAAACATTTAATTTAATCAAAGTTTAATGTTAAAGGAACGCTCATATAAGCCCTCTCTGGTTGTCCATTTCTTATCGCGGGTTCCCATTTCTTTTGAATGAGTAGAACTGCAAGCTCAGCTTGTTTGTTGAAATTTTGATTTTCGCCAAAGCCTTTTGCTGTAATAATGCTTCCATCTTTTTCTATAATGAATATTACAATACTTTGGAGTTTCCCTTTCCCATTAATAGCATTAATATTGAAATGATCAATAATCTCTTTTTTAAAGGCCTCCATTCCGTCAGGGTAATTAGGATGATAAACGACCTTACTATCTTTAAAAGATGTTATATTCGCATCAGAGATTGGATAAACAGATTGTATCTTTTTTATCTCTTCTTGATATTCTTGCTCTCTTTTAAGTTCTAGAGAGCTTATGTCACTATCTTTTTTTATAGTTATTTTAGCGCGTTTTCTTAAAGGAACTTTTAAAACTTCATCTAGGTAAATGTTTTTTACTTTCTGAATTTCGAGATCATATTTTTCTTTAATGAGCCTAAGACCTTCTGTCTGCTGTGAAAAATAAAAATTAAGGGTAAAGAGCAGAAATAAACTGCAGTATTTCTTCATTAGTCTGTCATGGTTAAAGTTAAAGGAAGAGTAAAACGATAGATCGCCGGATCACCTTTTATCATGGCTGGAGAAAACTTTTCTGCCAGAGAATACAGTGCAATTTCGGCCTGTCTGTTGAAGGTAAAATTATTTCCCTGCGCATGAACATTGCTGATGGTTCCATCTTTTTCTACAATAAAAGCAACATCTGTTTTTACCATTTTTTCTTCAGAATACACCCCGTCAATGTATAGCAGATTGGCGACTTCCTGTCTCAAAGAATTGAGTCCACCGGGATAATCGGCAACCTTTTCTGCATCCAGAAATTTGTCAGATGCCATGAGTTTGGGGCTCTTGATAGTATTGAGATCTTCCAGGTTTCTAACCCTTAACAAAGCCCCAATCAGTGCATTGTTTTCAATGCTGTCCATTTTTTTCATAAAAAAAAGGAAATCTCCTTTGATCTCTAGCTTCTTTGCAGTATTGGATTCTGCATCAAATTTTTTCTTGAATTCTTTATTCAGCATATTTCTGTGCTGGTTGTAATAATTTTTTACAAGCTTAAATTCTTCTTTCTGCTGTGACAGTAGAAAAGAAGAAATAAAACAGCTGATGCCAATGAATAAAGTTTTCAATAAGGGTATATTTATGTAAATATAACAAAAAATATGACATTTATTTCTTATTCTCAGCTTTCAAGATAACGGTTTAAAGATTCCTGCAGATGATTGCGGATGTCATCAACTAAAGCTTTAGGTTCCAGAACGGTTACTTCTTTTCCGTAAGAAAGAATCTCCTGCATGAAATCGTAGGTATGATGGAGAAAAAACTCAAAATAGATCTCTTCCGGAGTTTCTTTGGTTTCCTTCTGTGATTGATGAAGAGGAAAGCTTCTGATATATTCTCCCTGATGGCGGCTGCATTTCAATACGATATTTTGTGGTTTCTGTTCTGCAAGATTCATCACTCCAAAAGCGTTTTTGAAATGCTCTCTGAAGTTATATTTATACTTCTCTCTGAACTGATTTTTAGCCACATCCAAGTAATTGATTCTATCAAGACCGAATGATTTTAAAATCTTATCTTTTGTATCAATAGCGATTAGGTACCATCTGTCTTTGGATTCTTTTAATGCCAAAGGATGAACCTTTCTGGAGGTCATTAGTTTGTTTTTGTAATTGTAGTGCTCAAAAGTGACAACCCTTTTATTTCGGATGGCAAAAAAGAGATCATAAAAATTTTCCACACCAGTAGGTTTCCGGCTTTCAAAAAAGATAAAATCAGAAAAATTGGGATGGGTATTCATGGCGTTGCTCACCTGAAAAGATTCCAGTAGTTTTTGGTTGTATTCATCCACTTCCATGATCGGGCGGCTCTCAATATAATATCGGTTGTCCCCCTTTTTCTTGTTGTGAATAGAAAGATTGAAAAGGTCAGAAATCTCACGGATATCCCTCTGCAAGGTACGGATAGAGTAGCTCTTGATTTCTGCATCCTGAAATTCAAAAGAGTTTAAAAGATAGTCCTCCAGCTGAGAATAGGTAGCCGGAGAACTTTCTAATCTTTTAATTATTAAGGCATATCTTGTCAGATAAAAGTCTTTCTTCATAGTAAAGTTTTGTAAGACAAATATATGTGCTTAATGCGACAAAAGGTGTCGTGTTTTATTTTTTTGTAAATATGTATTCATTTTCAATATTCTCTTAATTGCATATAATAATGTATATTTTAATTATATACTTTTAAAAGGAAAGTAATTACATAAGCTTATCAATATTGTTTTTTTTAATTACTCCATTTTCTCTCATTTCGTAGACAATATCACCTTGAAAATCAAAAAAATAATCTTCTTTTGGATATATGTCGGTGGTGATTTTATGAATAATTTCTTTTAGCATTTTTTTCCAAGATTGAGGATCTGCATCTTTTTGTAAAAGGTCGAAAGATATTTGAGAAGAGTTCTCCAAGTCGATATCTAAATATTCGTCTTGAAATTTTCCTCCTTCATACCCATGCTTTGTGGAGTATAAATTGGAGACCAATAATATATTGTTTTTATACTTATTGATAAGTTGAGTGAGTTCTTGTTTCTGTTCTAAATTTTTTCTAAACTTTAAATGATATGTAATTGACATGATTTTATTTTAGTTTTAAATAGTTAATATCTCCTTGTTTAGTTATGTAAATAACTTCCTTTAGTCCTTCTATTTCCCAATCTAGAAATTGTTTTTGGAGTTTTGGAATATCTCCGTTCCAATTTTTCAAATTTAAAACAATTCTGTTGGTTTGGTCTTTTTTTACTTTGTCAGAAATTTCAGTCCATATACCTCTAACAGCTTTATTACTGTTGTAAGGAGAATAGCAGTCAAAGATCTTTCCTTCAATAATATAGTCTGGGTTTTTTAATGTTGTTGAGATAGATGGGTTTTGCTCTATATCAAATCCTTTTTTAGATAAAATTTCTGCAGCTTCATTTTCTAATATTAATGATGTTTTTGTTGCATCATCTAAATTATCAGGTATTTTTGTTATGCGTCCTTTTGGTTTAGCATTCGGCATTTCACCTTTACTAGGATTAGTCTTGTTTTCAGTATTTATTATTTCATCTAGTTCCTTTTCTGCTTTTTCAAAGGCTTCTTTACTTTCCTTTTTTGCAGACTGTTCTTCTAGCTTTTTAGCAAAATCATCAGATTGCTTTCTTAGTGCTTCATAATAACCATCCAAGTATTTTTGATATTCTCGTTCTGCTACTAAATCTTTTTCAGCCGCCGCCCCTGCTTTTTTTAATATAGAAGCTTCCTCTGCAGCTTTAGCTGCTCGGCCAGCTTTCAAAGCTGGAACAAGAAATGTAAGTATGTCAGGAGTAAGTTCTCCCAGCTTTTTATACCAATAATATTGGTTGGTGCCGTACTTCAAATACCAATCAGGGAATTCTTTTAATGCTATAACAAGCTTTGTCCAAAGCTTCTTTATAAAATCTTCAAAGTTAAAAACAAGCTCATTTAAAAGATTTTCAAAAGCCTCCCCCAGTGCATCAGTAAGTACAAAGCCAATACCATCTCTTGCGATGATCATTACTAAAGAGACTAAATCTATAAGCCCAGCTACAAATTCTAAACATCCATTCCAAAGACCTACTAAAAAAGCATTGAGATTGTAAATCTCGTTAAGCATTTCTCCCTCGGGTAAAAGTTCATCAAACTTTTTGAGCCCATCATCTAATAAAGAAGAAAATTTTTCAAACAAATATAATAAAACATTATTCAGAATTTCTTTAAATATTTTTTCTACGACTGCATCGTTTTGATTGAATTTTGAAATGTTGTCAATCTGTTGCTTAAACTTATTTTTTATAGATTCCTGTATTTCTTTTCTATTTTGAGGAACGATACCATTAGGCAAAAAGGCAGGAGTGAAGCCTTTATTCAATAAGGCATTCCAGTATTTTTCTTCTTCATATTTTTTGGTCCTCATCCAATGAGAAAATTCCAGAATCTTTTTAGGAATATTTAAGCCTAAATATTTGTCTCCTTGTAAAAAGAGTAAAAACCATGACATATCATCAAATTTCTTTTGATTAAAATCATATTTGATAGCTTTTACTAAAAGATCTTTTAATTCTTTTGTATCAAGTTTTACTTCTTTACTAGCCTGAACAAATTCAAGATTTGGGTTATTTTTCACTTCAAAAGGCCGTTTTAGAAATTCTTCAGCTAATTCTTCCTCATCTGTTTGCCCGAAAAATGGATATTGAAAGTGAAGTTTTTTTATTGCTTCCACTCCTAGTTTTACCCGCACAATTTTTCCAAAATCAAATTTTCCATCATCGGTTTCAATAAAAAATATAATTTCATTATTATCCGGTTTTACTTCAGGATTCGCATAATGTTTTAAAACTTCCTGACCGTCAGGGTTTGCGTAGACTTTAAACTTTATGTCTTCCCAATCCTCGCTAATGGTGTTATTGTAAAGTGCTGATGCTGAATAATTAAATTTTTTGGAAAGATCTATAATACTAAAACTGGATTCATTTAAAATTCTTGCCGGGCCATAATCTGCAATAGCCCAGGAAGGTAATTGCTTTTCCCAATATTGTCCAAAAGGACTATTTTTAAAGGCACTTATTTCCTCAAAAGTATTTTTTTTATTGTTAAATAAACTTTGTTCAAACAATCCATTTTGAATGTTCTCTTCTGAAAGTAGCTTAGACATGGATAGATCGCTGCTCCCTTTATTGTTTAATATATCTAAACTCATTTTGTGATTTTTAGGTTAAAAAAGACGAGAGTTTTACCCCCTCGCCTTTAATTGATTGTTCTATTCAAAGGATCGTTACTTATTGATGAGTTCGTTTTCTGGAAAAATCATCGCAAGTTTATTGTTGGAATAATGCTCTTTTATTGTTTGTTCATCTAGAACAAGAAGATCCAAATAGTAGTCTTGATCAATCAATGCATGAGCATTTTTAAGTTTACATTTAGCTTGAACCAAAACATCCCAGTCTTTTCCTTCCAGCGTATTCCATTCATCAAAGGGAACCCGGCCTCTGCTTCCGAAAAGAAATATCTTTTCCACAGCAGTTATATCATCAATCTTATCCTTTAAGGTCGTGAGGATATAAGGCAGCACTTGATCGTGCTGCCAAATAGCCTCGAGTTTTACTCGGCTCATGGTTATGTTTTAGAGAATTAAATTAAAAATCTTGATAGAGATAGTTTTTCGTGATATTCCTGAGAATCAATAAACTTATCATCTTTGTCAAACAATCTGTTTGAGGAACCGGTGAAAAAGTCATCGGCGAATTTCAGATAATTAATTCCATCAGTAGTAAACGCTAATGTATCTGACATTTCTGAATAAGGAGGTTTAACAAATTTGAAGTTTTTGATTTTGTCAATGTCTACTCGGATTGTAACTCCATTCTTTGGATTGGCAAAGGCTTCAATACCATCTATTTTTGAAAGTCCATCCGCTAAAGTTCCATAAAGTTTCACGAGCGAATCTGTTTTGGACCATTTTGCATCTCTTACGACTTCAATGGTTTGTCCCATACATTCGTATTTTCTAGGAAATTCACCTGCATTATCAAGATCACCGATGGTATCATAAGATCCTACCATGTCTAAATTTTTTAGTGAAAACTGGATCTGCTTAATGCTTGATTTATTTCCCATTAAAGAATTATCTTTCACAAAATTGCTTTCAGTGATAACATCTCCAGGAACTTCAAAATCGTTAGGATCTTCAGCTGTAAAAGGTAAAGCGTGTCCTACTTTTAAGCCGATGCTTTCTGCCTGAAGAATATTTAATGGAGTAGGAAGTCTCGTAATCCAAGCTTTTCCTTGTTTTTCTCCTTTTGGCTGCTTCATTTCATCTACAATAGACAAGTAAAGCTCATCACCAATGACAGGAACTTCTCCACCACTCCAGATTTTTCCTGTTGCCATATAGAACTGGACAGCATCTTCAAATCCCGGGCGAACGGTTGCAACTACTCTTGCCATACCACTTTGTAAGAACGCTCTGAATAATGGATCTACATCTTCGGCCTGATAAAGGTTAGCCCATTCTGTTTTGTTAGCCCAATAATAAGGATACAGATAATAAGAGAGGTTTTCCCATTCAAAAGCCTGTTCCATGAACTTAAGGAAGGCAGTATATTTATCCAGTTTTGATGACAAATCCGTTTCATAATCTGTAAAAGTGCTCCCAGTTGTTAATCCTGCCATACCATATCCTTGCGTAGAATTGGCTGATCTGTTGATCATATAAGATATACAATTTTTACGAAGAACCGTGTTTTCAATCTGACGATAGAATCCTGGGTTAGAGCCTTTAATCTGGATGCCTGTAGCTTTTTCTTCAGCTATTTTCTGCTCGTAAATTGCTAATGCTTTTTCGTAGCTGTCAATGATGGCTTTGAATGTTTTTTGGAACCATGCGTTTCTGGCTTCAGGAGTTAATTCTAAGTTCAGTTTTAGGGTTCCCTGCATAATTGGACTTTCCCCTGTGGCAAAACTAAATTCCAGTTTATTTTTGATGTTAAGGGTAGTAGTCTTTCCACTCATTTGCGTACTGTTGGGTGAACTGATCCAATAAGTACCTTGCCCTCCAATAGTCATGAAAGCCTGATGAGCTCCTTTGAAGCCATGTGGATAAGTCTGGAAAGTATAATCAACATCTTTTAATAAATAACCCTCCGGAACTTCTACTTCTCCGTTACCATTGACGATCTGAACTTTATCATCATCTTTTCCTCCAAAGTTTCCGTCACGTCCACTAAAGGATTTACTGATAGCAAAAGATTCAGCAGGTTTTTCATCAATTTCAGCATTATATTTACTCACCCAGTGCTTTAATGCAGCGTCATTACTTAAGAAGGTATAATTCTCCAAAGGTAAATTGCTTGCTTTTCTAGGGTCTTCAGGCTTTACAAGATCACTTTTTGTTGCTGAATTATCCAGAGTCATACCCAATGTATGAAGTTTAGCCGGCTGAGGAATCATAAACTCAAACATCAGACGTTTTCCATAATTATAGATCTGGTTTTTCATTAGTTTGTCAACCCAACGGAAAACACCGACAACGTGTTTGTCTCCTTTCGTATTATCAAAGCCGTGTTTGTTGTTTTCTTCAAACTCCTCAATGATTTTTTCGATCCTTTCCTCATGAACTTTGGTCACCACTCTGTCTAATGCTCTTGCTGTAACATCTTGTGCCTGAGTGAGTGCTTGTCTTGTACTTTCCTCTTTGGATGAATGACTGGCATATCCTCCTGCAATTCCTGTACTTATAGATCCACCACCTGTCAGCTTCCATTGAGCATCAAAATGTGCCTGTACATTGGTATCCCTGGATTCCTGCATCATTTTGGCAATTTCAGTCTGCATTTCAAATCTGGTAGCAGTCGTTGTATCTGTAAGTTTCTCTCTTTCAGTATCTGAAGAGGTAGTAGTTGTGTTTTCGCTTCTTCTTAGCCTTCTTGTTGCTTTTTCGCGATATTCACGAGCCATTACGTTTTCAATATGAGCGACTTCTCCTTCTACATAAGCATGAGTAGTTTGCTCTACCTTAAGATAATCTGCAATCCCAATTTGTTTGAATCCAAATCCTGAAGGAATGTAGGCATCATCCGGCTCTTCGATAGGGTCCTTAATTTCATTTACAAATTCAAAAGCGGACGTGTAGCAGGATTTCATCGTGATGATCCTTGGATTGAAAGCAGTTACTTTACCATTTGTAAAGGTGATCTTAACATCCATTGTGAAGTTCTCAGTCTGAGGGATGTATACCCCGTCTGTAGTTGCAGATGCTAATAGTTTACTTAAAAAGATCTTATTTCCAACACGGCTTTTTTCAAAATAAGTTCCAGAAATAGGGCCTGCATTGGTGTAAAAAGTATAACTCATGCTGGCTACATTCCAGGAAGCATCAGGTACATCAATAGATAAATCCAGAGAGGTGAGTCTCATTATAAATTTCGGACATAACTGATACGTAAAAGGAATGGTTTCTACTCTGGAAACAGGAAGCAGGACTCCGCCAATACTGGTATAGGATTCAGAATTATCTATGATGTTATCTAAGATAAGCTTGTTGGCTTTTTCCGTTGCATTTGAAATAATATCTTTTACTTCAGAGAAAGTATTCCTGCCTGCCAGTAAACTATCGATGGTCCCTGTATTGTCCATTTTTGCTTTTACTGGTTCTGAAAAATCATAGTCTAAAAGAGACAAAACGGTATCAATGCTACTTGGTTTCAATACATTGACAAGTGTTCTTGCATCAATTTCAGGACGGAATGGGAATTCGAATTTAGGAAGTTTCGGATAAGGAATTACTTCCGGCTGGTGACAAGGGTCTGCAGGGTTATAAGGCTGGTCAGGTTTTCTGATCTCGCAGAACTTTCTTCTTGCTTCTTCTACATGGGCATAATATTCATCAATGATTGATTGATTTTTGTCATTATGCTCTTCTTCACTTCTTTTATATTCCTGTGCATACTCTTTATTATATCCTGTTTCAATAAGAGAGATCTCTTTTGTTAAAACTTCGTATCTGCTAAGTAAAGCTTTCGCTTCCTGAATCTTTTGCTGCTTTTCCATGTAAGAAGAAGGAGCGGTAATTTCTCCTGATTCTCTTTCTGCCATTTTTGAAGCAAGACCAATAGGATTAGCATCCGGAGTATCCAGCATCAGTTCTCTTGGAATTACAACTCTTGCAGATAAAAGCTCCCTCACTTCCTCTTCATTAAATGCTGATTGGTTGGGCTGAAGTGTATGCGCTGCAAGTAGAATCTGCATCAGTCCTTCCTTAACATAAAAGTCTTTTTGAGTGGCAATCTGATAAATTAAGTTATTCCATAAATTGATAAGATTGGGGAAAGTATAAGAAGGAGCGGTTGTTACTTGTCTCGTTTTCTCATTAAACTGATTAGAAGTACAGGTGTTTTTGTTTTTAACAAGCCATAAAGCATAGTCATATACGGGTGCATAAACTTGTTTCAGAGTTTTAGTATCCGGAATGAAATTACTGTTTTGTTTATACAGTTGGGCCCTTTCTTTTAATACTCTTAGTTTAGAACCATTGTTTGAAGCCACAGGTTTGTAGAAAGAATCATCGTTTTTTAAGCTATCCGGAATGGTGATGAATTTTTTGTTTTCCTTTTTTTCATCAGGAAGTTGCGGGCTTCTTAAGCTTACAAATCTGAAAAGTGTTTGTGATGGGGTGTTGTCAGCTGAAGAACCAGCCATTTTGTTTTCAGTATTACTCATTTTGTAATTTTGTTAGGTATTTTATTAATTGAGTTAAAATTTTAAAACTTCTTTTTAATAGATAGGTCTCAGGTTGTAGTCTTATTTTTTTAGGTGGTTTCAGACAAAAGATATCCACCTTTGTTCTTGATTTTCAGATTCATTATTTGTTGTTTTTTTAGAAATTTTCAGACATAGTTCTGGCTGTCCAGCATTTTTGTGAATGGTGAATTCAAAGGTGTTGAGAATGTTTAATGAAACTGCTGTACGCGTATTAGAGAGATTTCAAAGGTAATGTCGGACAGCGTCAGAACTTGTCGTGTTTTAAATTTTTATTTAAAATGTATCTTCTTCAAGTGTGTCTTCTTCAAAGTCTCCTCTGAAGAAATTTTCAATGTCATTGAGATAGTTTTCGTAATCCATCTCAGTATTTTCGATATCGCTCCATTCTATTGTATAGAGATCTTCATCGAAGAGTGTATTGTGATTGGGTGTTTCTATATTTTGTGTTATAAGGTGTTGGTTATATTTTGAACATACTTCAGGCTGTTCAGCATAGGCGAATGTTGAATTCAATGGCTTTTAAAAGTTTTTATAGAGTGTTATTTTGTGTCTTTTTGATACTCCAAAGATAATGGCGCGAAACGACAAAACTTGACGTGTTAAAAAAAGATTTTCTACATTTTTAATATAATCTTTAAAGCTTATATTGACCTGTTATAAGGTTTAAAGCTTATATTTTATTTTTGATGAGTTTTTGAACAATCTGATTCAATGTTTCTCTGTTATCATCAATATAGCTTAATCCGGCTTGTATCAGATTTTCAATATTAGACCTTCTTACATTATCCATTGCCGGAGAGGCATTTTTCAATGAAGGATTCAGTCGGTAATAGTTCTTTTGATTTCGGAGACCTAAAGTCTGAAACATTTGCTCCAGCTGATAATCTACTGTTTCAGCATTCGCAGACATCAAAATGTCAATAATTGGACTTACCCAGCCTATTTTTCCAGATTTTTCAAGTCTTTTAAAAGGATAAGGTCTGGCTTCAATTCCTGTTCCGATAGAAACAATGATCATATCGTTGACACTCGGATGATTGGCTTTCTGATGATTCTTCAAGACTTCTGCAAAAGGAATTTTTCTTGCTTCCGCATACGCACAAAGCGACGGATTATTGGCAAACATCCCTCCATCAATCAGACTGAAAATCTGTCCATACATCGATTTAATCTGAACAGGGCTGAAATAGGTGGGAGCCGCCGAAGTCGCTCTGCAGATGTCCTTTACATAGAAGTTGTCTGTGCTGAGGTTGGCTTTCCATGAGTTGAAAAGTTTTGCCCTTCTGTTTTCTATGTCGTAACTTGTTATCAAACATGGTTTTATTAATTCTTTTAATTCTAAATTTCCAAAAAAATCATTTAAATTTTTTTCAAGCGCTTCCTGAGAAATTCTTTCATTCAATAATCCGAATGGATTGACCAGTTTTTCCCAAAAAGAAACCTGGAAGATGTCGCCGCCCTTTTCAGCATATAATTCCAATCCTTTCTGAATAGAATATTTTGCTTTTCGGGCTTCATCAGGAGATAGAATAATAGAAGCAATCAGACCTCCGGTGCTGCTGCCTGCTACCAGATCAAAATAATCTCCGAGCTTGGCAGCCGGTTTATCATAATACTGGAGCTGCTCTTCTATGTAACGCAGAATAATGCAGGTGATGATTCCCCTTATTCCACCTCCGTCCAAAGAAAGAATAGTTGTCTTTTTCATGTGATATTTTTAATGGTTTTTTAAAAGGACACATGCAATCTTAAATTTGCAGAACCTATTGATTTATCAGAAAAATAATAAGGTTTCATACTTAGATTTCATTGCTTTTTTCGTTGTTTTCTTATAAAGCAAAGGTAGGCCGGGGAAGCGACAGAACGTGTCGTGTTTTAATTATTTTCAAATAAATAATCACTAAAAAACAACATAATTCTGCTTGTCTCTGGGCATCTTCAACAGCGTTCTCCAGCTGGTTTTTACGAGACCTTTTTTAGAAGGAATGTTTTTCTTTTCGAAGTGAGGAAGATCCTTGAAAGTTTTCCAGTTTCCACCCCAATCCCAGCCATGGCGGGCAAAAATCTTTACACACTCGTACCAATCCGCAACTTTGTCATTATCCCAGTCTTTTACGGTATCCCAACTAGCGGTTTTTCCGTCTATCATCAGACAAATATCTACAGCAAGGCCGTAATTGTGAATACTCTGTCCCGCTTTAGCATTGGTTACCTTTTTTCCTGATGTAATTCTGCCGATCGCATAAAGCTTTTCCTGTTCTTCAAAAGATCTTAACCCTTGAGTGATTCGTATCTTGGCTCTTCCGGTAAGTGCTTCGTCACATTCCTTTATAATCTGCTTCACTTCATCTCTTACCAACGGGTGAAGTTTCTGAATTCGTTCTAAGGTTACTTTGTCCATATTTCTTATTGTTATGATACAAAAGTATAGAACGGAAGCGACGAAACTTGACGTGTTTTATTTAAAATTTGTTTAAAATTTCACAATATTCAATCTGAGATAAAAAGATAATATGAAAATAGATTGATGGCATCAAATTCATCTGAAAGCATAAAAAACAAGAAAAAAAATGCTTTTAAATTTTTAAAAATCAAATAGAAGTAGTAAATATGATGGACAAAAAACACAATATCAAATGCATACCATCTTACCTTTTTTACTGGCTATGGTAGCAGCCATCGTACTGCTAAACATGTGGGCTGCCAGATTAAAAATTGCTTATCCGATTTTACTTGTTGTATTCGGGCTTTTCGTTTCTTTTATCCCTGGTTTGCCAGTTGTAAAGATCAATCCGGATCTTATATTTTTTATTTTTTTACCTCCTTTATTATTTGAAGCAGCATGGTCTATTTCCTTTAAAGAGATGAAAAGATGGTGGCGTATTATTGGAAGCTTTGCCTTTCTGGTCGTTTTTTTTACAGCACTGGCAGTGGCGGTAGCCGCTAATTATTTTATTCCAGGATTTACGATTGCTTTAGGGTTCTTGCTGGGAGGAATAGTATCTCCTCCTGATGCGGTAAGTACAGGAGCTATTATGAAATTTGTAAAAATACCAACCACTACGTCCGCTATTCTGGAAGGAGAAAGTTTACTGAATGATGCTTCTTCACTTATTATATTTCGCTTTGCTTTGATTGCCGTAGGAACCGGACAATTTGTATGGCAGGAAGCTTCTTTAGACTTTTTTTGGATGATTATCGGAGGGGCTGGGATTGGCTTGCTGCTCGCCTGGATTTTTGTACAAGCTCACAAACGTCTTCCCACAGAACCCTCGTCAGATATTGCATTGACTCTTATTGAACCTTATCTCATGTATTGGGTGGCAGAGCAGTTTCATTGTTCCGGAGTTTTAGCGGTCGTTTGTGGAGGTTTGTATATGTCTGCCAAAAGGATGATATTTTTAAACAGCAGCAGTCGTATAAGAGGCTACAGTGTATGGGAAAGCTTTGTATTTATTCTGAATGGGATCGTATTTTTAATTATTGGACTTGAGCTTCCCGAAATTGTTGGCGGATTGCGGTCAGAGGGAGTTCCTTTGAGAATTGCCATCCAGTATGGAGTTTTGGTAACGGGTATTCTCATTGCCGCCAGAATAATAAGTGCATACGCTGCCATGTTGGCTACTTTGATTTTTCGGCCCAGTGTAGCACCAAGAGCTTCTTCTGCGAGGAGGCGTTTGCTGATGCCGCTTATTCTTGGATGGACGGGGATGAGAGGTGTTGTTTCATTAGCTGCTGCATTGGCCATTCCGATCACCCTTGAAAACGGACTTCCTTTTCCTAACAGAAACCTTATTCTGTTCATTACTTTTGTTGTGATCTTACTTACATTACTGGTGCAGGGGCTTACGCTGCCATACATTATCAGATATGGACATGTATTTGATGATTTTACAGATGAAGAGAAAGACAAACAGGCCAGAGAAGAAATAAAACAAAAACTGAAGCAGCATGTTTATCATTTTCTTAAAAATAAGCATGAAAGCGAACTGAGCAGCCATGCCGGTATAGAGCGAATGCTGAAACATTGGGAAGAAAAAATACAGTCCGATGGTACAGAATGGATGAATGAAAAGACGAAAGAGGTCTTTTTTGAGATGTTAGAAAGCCAGAGACAATTTCTTTCAGAACTCAATAAAGACATATCCGTGAATGAAGAGATTATCCGTCATCAGCTTTATCAGATTGACCTTGAGGAAGAGCGGTTAAAAATGATTTAATCTGCAGGATAGCTATTAAATAATAATGTTTTTGAAAACAAAATTAATGCACTAATACGACAAAACGTGTCGTGTTTAAAATTTTATTCATTTGTTTTTCAGATTGTTAAATATGGTGTTAATTATAGTCTAAAAGATTATTTTATTCTTTAAAAGCTATAATTTTGTATAGATATTTCTTATACACTTGTCATGTACGCTCTGGTAGATTGTAACAACTTTTTTGTTTCATGTGAAAGGACTTTAGATCCTGCGCTTGAGGGCAAGCCCGTTGTGGTTCTTTCCAACAACGATGGTTGTGTTGTATCCCGAAGTAAAGAAGCAAAAGACCTGGGAATTCCTATGGCTGCTCCGGCATTCAAATATAAAGAGCTTTTTCAGAAACATGATGTGAAGAGCTTTTCCGCTAAATTTGAACTGTATAATTATAAAAGCCAACAGGTCATCAATATAGCCAAATCCTACGTTATTGATCATGAAGTGTACAGTATTGACGAGCTTTTTCTTGATTTAACAGGCTTTAAATATATTGATATGCATGAATACTGCCTCAAAATCAGAGAAGAGATTCTCCACAAAGAAAATATTCCCGTGAGTATAGGAATTGCGCCTACCAAGACCTTATGCAAAGTAGCAAACAGAATTGTAAAGGATTTTCCTGATAATTTTAAGGGAGTTTATATCTTAGATACTCCCGAAAAAATTGAGAAGGCTTTAAAATGGCTCAATATAGGAGATGTATGGGGAATAGGAAGAAGGCTTGCCATTAAAATGAATGACAATGGAGTCTATAAAGCCTGGGATCTTCTTCAGAAACCCGAAATGTGGGTCAGAAAAATGATGGGAATTCATGGAGTAAGGATGATTCATGAGCTGAAAGGAATCCGCCAGCTGGAACTGGATTCTCCTTCTCCTAAAAAATCCATCGCGGTTACCCGAAGCTTTATGCAGATGCTTACTAAGAAAGGGGAAGTAAGAGAAAGGGTGGAAACTTTTGGAATGTACTGCTCAGAAAGATTGAGAAAGCAGAATACCTGTTGTAAAATGATCACTGTTTTTGTACAGACCAACCGATTCAGAAAAGATCTTCCGGAATACAGGAATGCAATGACCCGGATTCTTTCTAATCCTACCAATTCATCCATCTTGATCGGAAGAGTGGTCAATGAGCTTTTTGAGGCCGTTTATAGAGAAGGATTTCATTATAAAAGGGCAGGAGTAATGGTGAATGATTTTGTTCCCGAAGATCAGAGACAGATCGGCCTTTTTGAAGAAGATATACAAAACCAGCATCTTCCTGTAATGAAAGCGATGGATGCCATGAACAGAAAATTCGGGAAGGATAAAGTGCGTCTTGGAAGCATGAGTGGTGAAAATACTTTTGGACGAGCAAAACTGTCTCCCGAATATGAAGCCTTCCTGAAACAGAATACCTTACCGGAAGCGAACTTTAGATTTCATTAGAAGTTATTATAATTCAAAAATTCTGCATATTTTTCACCTCCTTATTTCTTATTGAATGGAAAACAAAACGATTGAGATCAATAATTTAGTACACAAACTTTCCCAGGAAGACTTTTCCGGGTATGAGTTTGTCGATTATTGGGATGCTGATACAACCGCTTTAGGATTGCAGAAAGGGAATGTTGTCATTTATATTTCAACATTTAATCATACTAACACCAATAATTATGATCTCATTATTGAAGAACTCGAAACTGGGAATGTTTTGAAGTCTGAAGATAAAAGATCATACCATGAACTTATTGATGATATCCAACCTTTTCTGAGGTAATCTTTTTCTTCAAAAAACAAAAATTCTTTAAAAATTTCCAATAAAATAGCATCAGGATTTTATTTTAAGTAGTAAAATTCCGTATTTTGATAATGTAAAATAAAGTGTTATTTTGTTTGTTTTCAGTGTTTTATGTGTTTGTGGTTTAAATGGTGCTATTGTATGAGATGGGCTTTTACATTTATCTTTGGCCAAGAATTGTACACGATTTAAAAACCACAAATTACATGAAAAATCTAAGTATTTTGATGAAGGGAATCCTGATTCTCTTATGCTTTACCATAAGCCACTCAAAAGCTCAAGTAGGTATTAATACTTCAAACCCTCAAACTACTTTCCATGTAGATGGGGCAAAAGATAATCCCTCATCCGGAGCTCCATCCTCTACTCAGATAGCCAATGACGTTGCCATCACCTCTGCCGGAGAAATAGGAATTGGAACTTTAACACCAGCTGTTAAGATAGATACACGTTCAGTAGCAAATACAGACAATTCAATCGGAATAGGAGAGACCAGTCAGGCCGCCTCAGCAGCAGGTGGAGGCGCTGTAAGATATAACCCGCTGAATGGAGGTAAGATGCAGTATTCAGACGGGGTTGTATGGCAGGACCTTATTTCTTCCCCTACCAAAGCGGTAGTAGTAGCCAATCTTCAGGCAGCGAACTTTGCTGTTAAAATTCCCTATCAGGTTTCTACAGGTATTGCAGGGTGGACGGAAGTTTCTGACCCAACAGGAAACTTTACTCCCGGAACAGGTGTTTTTACAGCCCCAAGAACCGGAGTATATCTTGTTTCTTTTACATATGATTTTGTAAGAATTCCTATAGCCTCGGGATATTTTTCAGAAGCGAGATATGTTGTAAATGGAAATAGTACCGTAAAAAAATGCGTAAAATCTTACTCAAATATTTCAAAACAGGCACAGGTAGCAGGCTCTTGCGTTGCCGGAGTTCAGCTGAATAAAGGAGATACACTTCAGGCCTATATCTATCAGTCTGTTTATAATGGCAGCCTGAGTTTGAGAACAGATACATCTTCTGCAAGTAATGAATATGGCTTTGTAAATCTTTCTATTTTAGAACAATAACACATTTTGATATGAGAAAAAAATTAGGACTGGCTGTACTCATTTGCTGTGGCTTATGGATGAATGCTCAGATAGGAATCAATATGTCTTCTCCGGAAGGAGCGGTACACATTGACGGACAGAAGAATACGAGTGTTTCAATACCCTCCACTTATTATGATGATGTAATTATTACCCCTTCCGGAAATGTAGGGATAGGAACAAAATCTCCCAAAACAAGACTGGATCTCAGATCAGGAGAACATTTAAACGCAATAGGAATTGGAGGTACTTCACAATCTGCTTCTGCAGCAAAGGCCGGAGCGATGAGGTATAATTCCGGAACTCAGGATCTGAGCTATTCTAACGGAGCGGCTTGGGTAGCCTTGGCTCATAAGGCTCCCAATGATTTTGTGGATGCGGAAAATGCTTCTACACAAAGCTTCAGTGACGGGATACAGACTGCCGTTATAGACTGGACTAAAAAAACGGATGTAAATAGCAGCTTTAATGCAGGGGCAGGAATTTTTACCGCTTCAAAAACGGGTGTATACATCGTATCCTTTACCTTTTCATTGGCTTCGGGAAGCATTGCGGATGATTCAAGGTATGAAACGCTGATTCAAACCAATTCCACATCTTCAGCAACAGGTAAAGTTTTCAAATGTGTAGGAAGTTATCCCGGAAACAATACGATTGGGAATCGCGTTGCAGGGAACTGTTCCGGAATTTTTAACCTGAACCAGGGAGATAATCTTACCGTAAGCCTGAATCAAAAACTGGGAAGTTCAAAAACACTGGATACAGATTCTACACTTACTTCTTTAAGTATTTTCGGATTATAAAAAATAGATGATGAAAAAGAATTGTTTACTGATTTTAATGACCTTAAGCTTCCAATATGCATTTTCACAAATTGGAATCAATACTCCAAATCCACAAGGAATTTTGCATATTGATGGGCAAAAAGATAATCCTTCGTCAGGATCGACATTTACTCCGGCTCAGCAGGCCAATGATGTGCTTGTGAGCAGTGCAGGAAAAATAGGTGCAGGAACTTTGAGCCCGGCGGTAAAAGTAGATGCCAGAAATTCCGGAAACGGAGCCATTGGTTTTGGAACTTCTACACTCACGGCGGTTGCGGCAGATGAAGGGGCAGTGCGCTATAGCAGCGGCGTGGAATATTCCAACGGAAGCGAGTGGCTTCCTTTGCTTACAGCACAACCCGCAAGTAATAAAGTGATTGTTATTGCAGCCAAAACGACGAATAACGTGAAGCTGGCAACTCCCTCTACACCTACGGTAACCGCTGGTTTGCAGAACAGAGCCAGTAATTATCTTGTAGACTGGAGCAAGACCTTTGAAAGTAATTCCGGGACGACTTTTAATGCGGGTGCAGGTATTTTTACAGCCCCCAGAAACGGAATTTATGTTGCTACTTTCACCACAGATCTGGCTCCGTTAGCCATTAATTATACTGCTGATCCTTTAAATCCTATTCAGATAGAAGCGATCTGGCAGCTTTATGATAATACCACAGGGTTGGCTGTCACCAATATTGTCAATACTGTAAAATGTGCCAATACCATGTCCTCAAACAGTGTAGGAAATATTGATGCAGGAAGTAACTGCACCGCTTCATTCTACATGACGGCAGGGCAGAGGCTGATGCCTTACATCTGGTTTAATTTAAATAACTCAAATGTTGCGAATTTTTCGCTCAACAATACGGGAGGTTATAATAACCTGACCATAGCAGAACAGTAATCAGGAGATTTCATCCAGAGTTTTAATAAAAGCAGAAGGATGCAGTCCTGTAATCTTCTTGAACTCAAGAGAAAAAGCACTGTGAGATGAATATCCTGTGATTTCAGCAAGGTGATTGATCTTATACTTTCTGTATTGTGGCTCATTTTTCAACTGATTGACAATGTAATTGATCCTCAGATGATTAATGTATTGGTTAAAATTGAATTTTTTATATCTCTTAATAACCGTTGAAAGGTATTTTGTGTTGATATTCAGCGTGTTTGCAAGATTATAACGAGAAATGTTTTTGTTGTTAAACTCAAGGTTTTCTTCAAAAATTTTTAATCCATCTAGTATGTTTTCCTCTACTTCAGGCGAAATTTTTATTTCAATCGGAGTAGAGGTGTTTTTTGTCTGAATATCTTCAGAAGCTTCCTGTGGGTCTTCTTCATAAACAACAGGAGAAATCCCTTCTCTGTAAATTTTAGCAACAGTTTCTTTATGCTTTTTGCGGAGACGGATGGTATTGAAAATCGCAGCTCCTAAAACAAGAATCAGTGCAAGACATGCTATAATAAGCCCTTTTGAAGTGCTGTGGCTTTCATTAAGCTGTTGATGAAAACTTTCCTCTTTTTTGGATAATGTTTTGTTGACGGCCATGGCTTTATTGTAAGCAATGCTGTCTTTTAATGTAAGATTTTCAATTTTATATTTCTCGGTATTGGAATCATCGTGAAGCAAGGCATACGCTTCTTCAAGATGTTTGGTAACCTCAATCTTTTTTTCATTGAAACCATACTGGTCTACAATCGCCAGGGATTTCTGATAGTAAAGCACAGCACTGTCCGGTTTATTCTGTTTTGAAAACGAAAATCCTATATCATTAAGAATATTGGCCCGGAGATAATAATTGCTTTCTCCTACCAATGAAAGAGCATTTGCGAAATAATATTTGGCTTCCTTGAATTTTTTTACTTCAGATAAATTATACCCCATATTGGTATAAGCGGAAATCAGCAATTCATTTCGTCTGGTTACATTTTTAAGTTTCTTAAATTCCTGAATGGCACCTGTAGAATAGTACTCTTTCTCTTTATACTGGTTCTTATTGAGAAGGATCAGAAAAGAATTAAAGATCATACCTTTCAGCTCATGTCCTTCTTCCGTATTATTGTTTTTTACTTCTGCTAGGGCATTTCGAAGACTTTTTGAAGACTCTTTAAGCAGCCCAAGCTTTGCATATTGAGTTCCCTGCATTCTGTACGCCAGTGCTTTCCCAATGCTGTAGTCACTTTTGATAGATACTTTAAGTGCTTTGTCTGCAAAATCAAGACTTTTCTCCGCATCAGATTTCAAATAGCTGTTGAAAGACTTTAAATAATATGCCTTTGCAAGAAATTCCGGTAGATTTCTTCTCTGCGCAGAATCAATGATCTTATTCAGAACGATTTCCGAGCTGTCCGGATTTTTGGATGAGAGCATTCGGGCATACCTATATTGCCCTTCAAAATCAAATTTTTGAGCAAATGTAAAAATTGAAATAATAAGGAAGAAAAAGTGAATAATTTTTTTCTTCATTGCATATGTGTTTTTATTTTCTCTCATACTTCCAGTTGCGGCCTTTACCTTCAGCGATCCATTCCAGAGCCTGTTCCATTCTCTTATTTCTGGTCACCTCTGTTTTAGCATCAACAATCCAGGAGATGTATTCTTTTCTGAATGATGGTGAAGCTTTTTCAAAAACTTCCAGAGCCTTTGGTTGAGCATCTAAAGCTGATTGAAAATAATCCGGAACTTCCATTTCCGTTTTGGAAGGGGCTGCTTTCTTCATGGTAACTCCCATATCTGTAAGTTCCATGGCTTCTTTAATGGCATTTTTAAGCTGAGGTTTGGAAGGAAGGTCTTCGGGTATAGTGATTTTCCCTAAGCTGAACATTGAGTTTTTTTCAATATCCTGAGTGATTTGCTGCATGGTTTTCATTTCTTTTTCCAGCCAGAACCCAAAGGTACAGTGCTGTTTAAAAGAAGCCATAGCACAAAGATTTTTCCCTTTGTAGATAAAATGGGGAAAACTCCATTTCATGGTTTCTTCTGCTTCCGGACAGAACTCATGCACAATTTCACGGATATAATGCAATATCGGTTTGGCAAAATCCTGTGATTTTTCAATATAAGCATCTATTTTTGAGCTGTATTTTTCCATCATTTCTATGGGAATAAAGATACAATTTCATTCACAAAGAATCTAACCTGGTCGGGTCTTCCTCTATCATTTTTAGGGTTGTTGGAGTAGCTTCCGGTTTTTACAATCACCATATGGTGCTCCGGAACCATAATAATATATTGTCCCTGCAATCCCAGGAAATAATAATGTTTGATTGGATTATCATGATTGATCCAAAGTCCCATTCCATAGATGTTTTCGGATTTTTCTGTAGGAGTTCTCATCTGTTCAATAAAATCAACGTTGAGAATTTGCTGATCCCCAACTTTTCCATCATCCAGAAATAATTGTCCCAGCTTGGCAAAATCTCTTGCATTGGAATGAATACAGCAGTAGGTTTTTTCCATTCCATAATCGTCTGTACTCCATTTGGCATTTTGTTCCATTCCCAAAGGAACCCAGAATTTTTCTGATAAATACCCAGCCAGTGGCTTATCGATTGTTTTTCTAAGGGCAAAACCAAGAAGCTGTGTAGAACCGCTTTGATATTCAAATCTGGTTCCTGGTTCTTCTTTAAAATTTCTTGGAAATACGGCTTTTACAAGGCTCTTTCCGTAATAGGCTTTGGCATTAGGAAAAAAAGGATTGTTGTAATTTTCATTCCAGTCCAATCCGGCTTCCATTTGAGCTAAGTTTTTAAGGGTAACCCGGTTTCCTATTGGCTTATTTTTAAATTCCGAATAAATATCAGAGAACTTTTCATCAATAGAGGGAATAATACCTTCTTCCAGTGCTTTTCCCAAAAGCATGACAGTGACTGCCTTTGCCATAGAAAAAGAATTGGTTTGTGACAGTTGGTTGTACCCGTCCCAATATTGCTCATGAAGAATTTTCCCATTCCGTATCACTACAAAAGATGCTGTTTTGGAGTGTTCTAAGTTTTCAACTAAATGTTTAGGTAGTTCTTTTTTATTGTAATCAGGATCTTCTTCCCACAGCCTGGGTTCTTCTGTAGCAATAGGGTTGCTCGGGAAAAGATTTCCGTCATCAATATAGGCACTTGATTTTCCTTTAAGATAGGTTTTGGAGATACCACTAAATAAATAATCATATCCCAGAAAATAAGCTGCTGCAGCACCTGCTACGGCTCCGCCTATCATATACTTTAGTATTCTCATTTTTTCATGAATGGGTCTCTAACAAATTTAGAATAATTTGGCTATAAAAATTAAAATGAATCATCAAATACGTTATTTTTGTTCTTATTGATGAAAACTATGACCAGAAAACTAATTGTATTGGGCTGCTTCCTATTTTCTATAATGGGAATGTCTCAGATTTATAAACCAATAGATACTGCAGATTACATACAGAGAAAAGCTTTTTTAAATAATTTTGAGGCGAATAATGAAGCGACTGTAAAGAAATTAAGGTCCCAGTATTCAGGAAAAACAGGTTCTCAACTCTCCAAAATTTACAAAGAATTTGGAACTGATTTTGAAAAGCAGGTGAAAAATAAGGATTTTATCTTTAAATCTGAATTTGAAACCAGTATACACTCTATGATTCAACGTCTTAAAAAGAATAATCCTAAAATCCCTCAGGATCTGAAAATTCTGATTGCAAAAGACAATACTCCCAATGCTTATTGTCTTGCTGACGGAACTTTTGTAATCAATATGGGGCTTTACAGCTGGCTCAACAATGAGGAGCAGATTGCTGCCGTGATTTCTCATGAGCTGGGACATAAAATGGAAGAACATTCCCTGAAAACCTTTTTAAAAATTATAGAACAGGACAAGCTGGATAAAGTACTGGTTGAGAATATAAAATCAACCACAACGAGCCAAAGTCAGAGCCAGAATCAGAAAGCTTTTGATATTTTAAAAAATACCGTGTATAAAAAAAGCGTGGAAAGAAGACAGAGTGAAATGCAGGCAGATTCTTTGGGCTATGTTATTTTTAAAAACAGCGATTTTAAGAAAGCAGAATTTGTGAATGCTCTTCAGAGGTTACAGGATTTTGATACGATTTCACCCAGAGAATTGAAGGTAGATACGTATAAAAAACTTTTTAACCTTCCCAAACAGGCTTTCAATGAAAAGTGGATGAAGAAGGAGGATTTTTCACTGTACAATTATAATTTCTACAAAGAAAAGCTGAATAAAGATTCTCTGGCTTCTCATCCTGAAGTGTCCAGAAGAATTGAGATGCTTAAGAAAACGTTTGCAGAACTTAAAACTCCCATTGCTCCGGATAAACCCTCAGATCTGTTTGTATCATTAAAGAAAGCAGCAAGAATGGAGATTTTACCCAACTATTTCCACTCAGAAGATTATGGACTGGGAATTTATACCGCCATGCAGTTTTTACAGGATGAAGAGGAAGAAAAATATTATAAAAGCTGGTTAGGAAGATGTTTTTCCAAAATATATGAAGCGAGAAAAAACTACAACCTGAACCGATATCTGGATAGGATAGAATCCAAAAATCAAAGTGAAAGTTATCAGCAGTTTCTGAATTTTATGTGGAACCTGAGTTTGGATGAAATAAAGAATATTGCAGACTTTTATCAGACGAATGAAACGATAGCGAAAATAAACTGATTATCATTAAAGGATCAATAGGAAAGGGCTTTAGCCCGTTTAAAATAACAAAAAATTCCAATGGCTTTAGCCAAAACATAAAAGAAAGAGGTTGTCTCAAAAGCCAAATTATTTGACTTTTGAGACAGCCTCTTTTGTATTAGTAATTTAATTTCTCCAAACGGATTTTATTAAATTTTTCTTTCTCATTATACTCACGAAGCAGGATATAGCCTTCTTTTCCTACGTAAGGTGTTACTGTATAATTGTCTTTTTCAGAAATAGGAACAATTTCCTGTTTGAATTTCCCATCAATAATGGTATTGATGAATAAATTCCATCTTTTTTGCTTCGTCACTTCATCTTTCTGATAGTCACGATAGAAAAATACCACATCTTTTCCTCCGTTGAGGTATTGTGAAAACAAATAATCACTGTTTACCCATTTTGATTTTTCCTTTTCAAAAACCTGAACATTTTTTACTTTGAAATCTTTATCGGTGTAGATATACACAAGATCAGTGGTTTTAGGAGCCGAATATTGGCCTGCCGGTTTATATTTTTCAGATAGAATCCCTACACTTCCGTCATTCATAAAATACATGTCCTTAGTCTGAAGCATATAGCCGCTTTCCACCATCCCATTTCTATTGAGTTTTGGAAGAAAGGTAGAGATATTAGGTTCATAATTAATCGCTTTGATATCTACTGAAAAATTAGATTTATTAACCATCATTCTAGCAAATCCTACTGATTCAGAATCATCATAGTTTCTTCCCAATAGAACTACTTTATCATCAAAGGTTTTATCATTATCAATCTTTCTGTAATTAGAGTAGAAGGATTCAATATTGTCTATGGTCTCATCTGATAATCCGGTAACGGGCTTATTGGAAGTTTCTTTTCCTGTTTTCATATCAAGAACCAGGAGACTGAATGTTTTCTGCTTCTCATTGACTTTTTTCATGATGCAGTACATATAGTTTTCATCTCTTTCCAAAACAGATAAGGTAGTATAAATTTTCTTGCTTCCGTCTGTATTGTATTTGTATCTCCAGACTTCCTTTTTGTTTGGATCAAACTTTATAAGGCTGTTACTGTTCTCATACTTTCCATAATCTTTGTATTCAACAGCAAAATAACCTCCTTCTTTCAGTTCTCCTACAGCAGAAACGTAGTTGTAACCTTTGTCTTTTTTCTCATCACGGTTTTCCTTCCGCTGTTCTTTCCAGCTCTTAGGTTCATTGATCTCTTTGAACGTCCCATTTTCCAGATAGTCATAATATATTTTTCTGGTAATAGAATTGGTTTTTGGATCGATCACCATAGAAACCGGAGTAAATATTTCTCTGCTTTTTACCAGAGAATAATCCATCATGGAAGGTTTTAAGATAATCTGTCCTTTAAAATCAACATATCCTACGTACGATGCTGCGGTGATATCTCCTTCAAACTCTTTGTTGGCAACAGGGTTGAGGTTTTTGTCTAATACAACGTATTCAAATTTTTTGGTCTTATCACCGGATTTTCCATAAGAATATAGAGAAACGTAACCGTAAAGATTGTCTTTATCATCGAATAGAGCATTCATTCCCACATGGTCCCCGGCAGCTAGTGTCGTCAAATCCTGGGTTTGGGCAAATGCCAATGTCTGGATCACTCCAAACATTATGAGTGTTATTTTTTTCATGGTTGAAATTTGAGGGATAAAAATAATAAATTAACCCATATGTTGATAAAAATAAAAAAGCCCTGCGAACAGGGCTTTTAAATTATAATTTAGAAAGTAAATTTCTGAAGTTGGTTTTCTCATCAATGATTCTTCTCAACTCTGAAACAGGAACTCTTTCCTGCTGCATCGTGTCTCTGTCTCTGATGGTTACTGTATGATCTACAAGAGAGTCGTGGTCTACAGTGATACAGTAAGGAGTACCGATGGCATCCTGTCTTCTGTAACGTTTTCCGATCGCATCTTTTTCTTCGTAGAATAGGTTGAAATCATATTTCAGATCGTTGAAGATGGTCTCTGCATACTCTGCCAAACCATCTTTCTTCATCAATGGAAGAATAGCTGCTTTGATTGGAGCAATCGCTGGAGGTAAAGATAAAACAGTTCTCTCAGAACCATCTTCCAATACTTCATCTCTTAGACAATGTGAGAAAATTGAAAGGAATAATCGGTCTAACCCTACAGAAGTTTCCACTACATAAGGAACATAGTTTTCATTTCTTTCAGGATCGAAGAACTGAAGCTTTCTTCCAGAGAATTCTTCATGCGCTTTTAAATCGAAATCCGTTCTTGAGTGGATACCTTCCAGTTCCTTAAATCCGAATGGGAAGTTAAACTCAATATCAGCAGCAGCATTCGCATAGTGAGCCAATTTTTCATGGTCATGGAATCTGTAGTTGTCGTTTCCTAAACCTAGAGCTAAGTGCCAGTTCAGACGCTTTTGTTTCCACTTCTCGTAGAATTCCAGTTCCGTTCCCGGAGCTACGAAGAACTGCATTTCCATCTGTTCGAATTCACGCATTCTGAAGATAAACTGTCTTGCAACAATTTCATTTCTGAAGGCCTTACCGATCTGTGCGATACCGAAAGGAAGTTTATGACGTGAAGTTTTCTGTACATTCAAGAAGTTCACAAAGATACCTTGTGCTGTTTCAGGTCTTAAATAAAGATCCATTGCAGAGTCTGCAGAAGCTCCCAGTTTTGTTCCGAACATCAGGTTGAATTGTCTTACTTCCGTCCAGTTTCTAGAACCTGTATCAGGGTCTGCAATTTCAAGCTCTTCAATCAATGCTTTTACATCAGCAAGATCTTCATTTTCCAGAGATTTTGCCAGTCTTGAAAGAATAGCTTCTCTTTTTGCTCTGTATTCCAAAATTTTTGGATTCGTTGCAACAAACTGATCTTTATCGAAAGCCTCACCGAATCTTTTCGCAGCTTTTTCGATTTCTTTATTCTCTTTATCTTCAATTTTAGCACAGTAGTCTTCCACCAAAACGTCTGCTCTGAAACGTTTCTTAGAATCTTTATTGTCAATCAATGGATCGTTGAAAGCGTCTACGTGGCCCGATGCCTTCCATGTTGTAGGGTGCATAAGGATCGCCGAATCAATACCCACAATATTCTCGTTAAGCTGTACCATAGCTTTCCACCAGTATTGTTTGATATTATTTTTAAGTTCGGCCCCGTTCTGTCCATAATCATAAACAGCGGATAAACCATCATAGATCTCACTCGATGGGAAAATAAAACCATATTCTTTAGCGTGAGAAATCACTTTCTTGAAAACATCTTCTTGCTTTGCCATAATTTTTACGTCTGATATGCAAAAATAATGTTTTTTATTGGGAAAATATTAATACCTGTAAGATCCTACATTAGAGATGGTCATCAAAAAGCATCCACCCACACCAATAATAAATAAAATACCGGCAATAATAAACAGTAATATCTTTGCTATTCTGTATTTTTTTAATGGGACAAAAAGAATTGTAGCGATCGTTATAACAACAGCGATCACGATCAATTTTACAAAAAAGCCAAAATAGTCTGTCATTTTTTTAAAATTATGGTAAAACTTTATACCAATATAGAGATTTTATTTGAGGTTTAATGATCATCTTATTAAGGAGCCGGGAACCTGCTTTCGCTGCTCGCTTTTTCTGTTATTTTGCGGCGGCGAAGCCGCCGCAAAATAACAGAAAAGAGCTCAAACATACCGCTCAATCAGGGCTAAATCGGTTGAAAATTTCTACTTTTGCCCCATGTTAGAAATTCTTTATCGCGACGAACATCTTATTGCCATTAATAAACCCAGTGGATTATTGGTTCATAAATCTTATTATGCAGGAGAAGCCGATACCTATGCTATTCAGGAATTAAGAGATCAGATCGGGCAGTATGTTTATCCTGCGCATCGTTTAGACCGGAAAACTTCGGGTGTTTTGCTGTTTACTTTAGATAAAGATACATTGAGAGTAATGAACGATCGATTTGCAACACGGCAAGTTGAAAAAAAATACTTAGTCATTCTTAGGGGCTGGGCAAAAGAAGAGGAAACAATTGATTATGATTTAGTCAATGAGGATGGAACCCAGCAAAATGCCATTACTTATTATCACCGTTTGCAGACCTCGGAAATAGATTTAGCTTTTGGAAAACATCAGACTTCACGGTACTGTCTGGTAGAAGCCATTCCGGAAACGGGCAGAATGCATCAGCTGAGAAAGCATTTTAAACATATCTTACACCCTATTTTGGGATGCCGTCCTTATGGTTGTAATAAACAGAATAAACTGTGGCTGGAGACTTTTGACATGAGCAAACTGATGCTTCACGCCCATCAATTGGTCTTTAATCATCCCATTACCAACGAAAAAATAACGCTGAATGCTACAGTAAATGAAGAGTTCAAAAGGGTAGGGAATATCTTAAATTTCGATTTGAGTTCGTATTCTTAATTTAAATAAAAAACCTCTTAGCACATCTTGTCAAGGTTTAAAATCTTGACAAGGTATACACTTTTCTAAATATCCCGTCCTATGAGATATTGATCTCTTTTAGATTTTATATATAAAAGACATTTTGATAAAATATCACAGGATAACCAAAGATTAATTTTAAAATGAGTAATTTTGTAAAACTTTTTTTCAATGTACAAATCGCTCATTCGTCCAATTCTTTTCAAATTTGATCCCGAAGAAGTTCATCACTTTACTTTTTCGATGCTTAAGAATTTTGGATTTCTTACCCAATTATTTTTCCCTAAACCTATTGAAGACAAACGTCTTGAAAGAGAAGTTTTCGGATTGAAATTTAAAAACCCTGTAGGACTGGCTGCCGGTTTTGATAAAAATGCAGTTTTGTTCAATGAATTGGGTGATCTTGGTTTTGGATTTGTAGAAATTGGAACCGTAACGCCTAGAGCTCAGGCAGGAAATCCTAAAAAAAGGCTGTTCCGTTTAATAGAAGACGGGGGAATTATCAACAGAATGGGGTTCAACAATGACGGTCTTGAAGCAGCTATTGAAAAACTGAAATCCAACAAAGGAAAGATCATCATCGGTGGAAACATCGGAAAAAATACAGATACAAGCCCCGAAAATTATACCCAGGACTATCTGGACTGTTTTGAAGGACTTCATCCTCATGTAGACTACTTTGTACTGAATGTAAGCTGCCCGAATGTAGGAAGCCACGCCAAACTTGAAGATGTCGAATATCTGAGAGAGCTGATTACGGAAGTGAAGAAGATCAATCAGTCAAAATCTGTAAAGAAGCCTATATTACTGAAAATTGCTCCGGATCTTAATAACAATCAACTGGACGAAATTGTTGATTTGATTGCAGAAACAAAGATCGATGGTATCGTAGTTTCCAATACCTCCGTCAACAGAGAGGGTTTGAAGACTTCTCCGGAAGTTTTAGAACAAATAGGAAATGGCGGACTAAGCGGAAAGCCTATCCGTGAGAGAAGTACAAAAATGATCAAATATATTTCCGATAAAAGCAACAGAGCTTTCCCAATCATTGGAGTAGGAGGAATACATTCTGCGAAAGATGCTATAGAGAAATTAGAGGCAGGTGCCAGTTTGATCCAGCTTTATACAGGATTTATTTATGAAGGGCCCCAACTGATCAACGAGATCAATCAGGAACTTCTGAAAAGAGCAAGCAGATTACCGAGATAAAAATATAAAGAGAGTTGAGATAGCTCTCTTTTTTATTTTGACTTTACAACTGATGCATTTTTAAGGTCTACGGTAAGGGTATGGGCGGGAGTAGTATCAGATTTAGCTATTTTATATCGTATCGTTTGCCTGTCTTTGGATTTCGTTTTGGTAACGTCATAGACGTTCTCCAGACAACTTTCTATCAGGAATTCCTCATAGTTTTTATAATTCCAGTCTTTTGTAAAGTAAAGAACCCGATAGCCTTTTTCGCCTTCACTTGCTCCACATCTTCCACACGCATTAAGATTCGAGGAATGTTCAAAATACAGCAAAACCCGGTTCCTATTTTCTTCCGATGTATAGGAAACCAGTTCATTTCCTCCATATTGATTGATAAAGTCGAATGTATTGATTTTTTTATTATTAGGTAAGATCAGATAATTGTTGTAGCGGTAAATCATATCATTACCGGTAAAAAGTCTGGCGGGGTGAGTTTTTTTATCCAGATAAATACTTCCCTGAATTGCATTTTCTTTAGCTTCTTGCTGATTAAAGGAAATATATTCTTTGGGAGCCAATAACTGTGCTGTTTCATTTGTTTTTTCTACCGTTTGTGGTGACGTGATCTTTTCTTTAAATATTTTGGAATTTATTTTCTGCTTAGCACCAAAATTATACAATGAGAGTTTACCATAATCATAAACCCCCGTTAGCGGAATTTTCTTCTGATATTTATCGTAATAATACCATCCATCTACAAAATACTGGTAGAGACTGCAATCTGCAATTCCTGCGAAATGAAGCTGCATCGTAATAGGAACTCCTGCGATTTCTCCTTTGAAAATCTGCGAAGAATCTGTTACTTTCTTCAATTCAACTTTTTGACAGAGAAAAAATGTGAGGGATAAGAAAAAGAATACGGTAAAAAGTTTTTTCATGGTTGGGGTATCATTAGTTGTAATTTTTTCAGAGAAAGAAATGGGATATGGTGTAGATGATCAGTCCGACCAGACCTCCAACCAGCGTTCCGTTTACCCGGATAAACTGGAGATCTTTTCCTACTTCCAGTTCCATTTTTTCGCTAAGTTCTTTTCCCTGCCAATTCCCAACGGTAGTACTGATGAGGTTCCCAAACTGATGGGTGTTTTTAAGAATGTATTTATAAGCCGTTACCCGAACCCAGTGGTCAATTTTGTTCTGAAGACTTTCGTCGGTCTTTAAGTTTTGTGCAAACTCATTCAGATTTTTAGAAAGATAGCTTTTCAATGCGGAATGCTCTTCCTGCAATTCTTTCATAAGTGTTTTTTTGATAGAAACCCAGATGTCATTAGAATATTCATCAAGCTTATCATTTCGGAGAAGTCCGTTTTTGATGGTTTTAAACTCGCTATCCCACTTTGGATCTTCTTTCAGATCAACAGCAAATTCATGGATTTTCTGAGTGATCAGATCTCTTACTCCATGTTGGGGATCTTCTTCTACTTCTTTGAAAAAATCAGCAAGTCCGTCTGCAATTTTATCTGCAATCTTATTATCTACAAAAGAAGGAATGAATGTGTAGCTGCCTTTCTTGACACGATCTTTGATCATTTCGTCGTTTTCAATGATGTATTCTTTGATCTGTTTGGAAAGGTTGGTGATGATTCTCTGGTGGTCATTTTTTTCCAGAATATAGCCAATTCCGTTTCCTACGACTTTATTAAGCTTAATATCATCCGTCATTTCAGAAACCTTTTTGCTGATAAATTGGCTTACCGTAGAATCATCAAGTTTATTAAGAATATCAAGAACAATATCTGAAAGATTTTTAATCAAAATCTCCTGGCTCTTTTCTTTACCCAGCCATTCTCCGACAAAGTTCGAAACTTTAAGCTTTTGAATATAAGGCCGTATATTCTGAGGAGAAAGAAAGTTACCCACCACAAAACTGCCCAGATTGTCTCCCAATCTCTGTTTACTGTTTTCAATCAGGTTGGTATGAGGTATCGGAAGTCCGAGAGGATGGCGGAATAATGCGGTTACAGCAAACCAGTCAGCCAGCGCACCTACCATCGCGGCTTCGGCAAAAGCCCGTACATAGCCAATCCAATGAGAAGGGTTAGACTTCTGTGCAATAGTGGTAACGATGAAAATAATGGCCATCAGGACAAATAATCCTGTGGCAAATGCTTTATATTTTCTGAGCTGTTTTCTTTTTGCTTCGTCATTCATATTCTCAAATTTACTAAATTTGGTTATGAAACCGTTTAATCTTAATAAAAGCTTTTACACCACAAAAATTTTTATGGTTAAAGAATAAAATTTACGATGAAATTTTTAGTTTCAATCACCTTATTATTTTTTCTGCAGGCTTGTACGCAGAAATATCAACCTATTAAAAACTCTCCTATGGAAAATACAGAAGCAAAAAACAATCCATACTATTCCAGAACCGATACCGCAAAACTTACTATTTCCAATGAAGAATGGAAAAAAATCCTTGCTCCGGACTTGTATGCAATCGCCAGAGAAGCCGCTACAGAAAGAGCTTTTACAGGAAAATATAACGAGTTTGATGAAGTAGGTGACTATTATTGTGCGGTGTGTGGAAATCACCTTTTCCGTTCCACATCAAAATTTTCCAGCAGCTGTGGCTGGCCGAGTTTCTTTGAGGCCGATAAAGAAGGGGTCTATTATGTAAGAGATCAGTCCTATGGAATGGATAGAGTAGAAGTGCTTTGCAAAAGATGTGATTCCCATCTGGGGCATGTTTTTGATGATGGTCCCAAGCCTACAGGATTGAGATACTGTATGAATTCTGTGAGTCTGGAATTTGTTTCCGATTCTCAGAAATAAATATTGTATGAACGAACTCGAATTTTTGGATGAAAGAAAGGAGGTCTGGTATGCGCTTTCTGACTTATACCTGGATAAAGAACTTCAGGAATCAGATTTTCAGTATATGACCCGGGTTTTCCTTGAAAGTCCTTTTAGCCTTGAGAATATTAAAAAAATAGATCAGTACGAAGTTTTTCCTGTTCTCTTCTCCAATCTACTGAATCCGGCGGGAGAATGGGCAGGATTTGAAGAAAAGAGATTAGTTAAAAATATTATGAACTGGCTGGAATCCAGAAGTCAGCTGGATATTTTTGCAATCAAATGTATTTACTACCTCTATGAACCCATGAACAAGGACTATTGGAAAAGAGTGGAAGAGATCTATAATCAGGCGAATGTATGACTTTGTGGGTAGAGGCTTTTATTGGAAAATAGAGTGAGTGTATGAACCTTGAAATTTTCTCTGGTTTTCCAAAATATGTGCTTTAATTCACAGAATCAAGACGTTAAAATTTCTTAAATAGCGTTAAACTTTTTAGAGTTATAACCCCTTGGTAATTATGTTTTTATAATTTTGCCCCACTAATTTGGATTTATATAGTATTGAATGAAAGGATTTTATAGCGTATTAGGCCTTGTTTACATGGTGACGACTTCATTCTACATTTCCCCAAGAGTAGCGGCGAAAAGTGAGAATGTCAAAACAACGAAAACTGAAAAAGTTGCTGAAACGAAATCTGAGAAGGGTACGACAGCCGTATCTGCATCAGAAGCACTCTACCAATCAATAGCATTTGACCCGGAGCATGAACTTAATTATGAAGTGTTCTCAAAAGCATTGACAGGATATGAAAACTTAAAGAAAGCAGGATTGCTTACTCAGGACTCGCATTTATTAACGATCTGCGATTTTTCTATGTCTTCCAATACCAAAAGACTTTGGATAATTGATCTTGAAGACAAAAAAGTTCTGTTCAACTCATTGGTTGCCCACGGTAAAAATACAGGCGAAGAATTTGCGACGAATTTTTCTAACAGGGAAAGTTCGTTGCAGAGCAGCTTAGGATTTTATATCACAGATGCTACCTATCAGGGAGACAACGGATATTCTCTGAAACTATTGGGAATGGATAAAGGTTTTAATGATGCGGCTTACAGAAGAGCAATTGTAATGCACGGTGCAGACTATGTAAGTGATGCATTCGCTGCAATGCACAAAAGAATCGGAAGAAGCTGGGGATGCCCTGCCGTACCAAGAGATTTGATACAGCCAATTGTCAACACAATTAAAGGTAAAAATTGCCTGTTCATCTATTACCCCGATCAGAATTATCTTTCCTCCTCAGAATGGTTGAAAGCATAAAGATAAAAAGAGCAGTCAGATTTGACTGCTCTTTTATTTTTTGACAGGAAATACGATCGTAAATAGGCTTCCTTTTGAAACCTCAGAATCTACGTAAAGCATTCCCTGGTGAATTTCTACAATTCTTTTGACAATAGAAAGGCCGATCCCATTTCCTTTTTCAAAATTTTTATTAGAACCCCGGAAGAACAGCTCGAAAATTTTTGAAAGATCGTGTTCCGAAATCCCAATACCATGGTCAATAAACCGGATTTTTATATGCTGAGAATTGGTTTCAATCTCTACATGACAGCTTTTATCTCCGGAATATTTACAGGCGTTTTCCAAAAGGTTTGAAAAAGCAACCTGCAGCAGATATGGATTTCCATGAAAATCATAATTATTTTCGTCCTCATCATCTGTATTCCCCACATAATTGATCCCGATTTTGTAATGGGTATTTTTCTGGATCAGAGCAAGTTTGGCTTCTGCAAGGATTTCATCCAGACGTAGATTAGAAAGACTGATCTGAGATACATCATAGCTGGCCCGCGCAAAATCCAAAAGAGCTGACGAAAGTTCCGAAGCATCATTAGCATCCTGTAAAGCATTGTCTATAGAAAGTTTATAATCTTCTAAAGTTACATTAAGCTCTTTTGCCAGTTCAAGCTCAGCAATCAAAGTAGAAAGCGGAGTACGGAATTCATGGGAGATAGTGGTGACAAACTGTTTATGGTTGTTAAAAGATTTCTCCAGCCTGTTAAATGTAGAATTGAAGGTTTCTGTCAGTTCATAAATTTCATCTTTTGCTTTGGGAATATCAAGACGTTTATTCAGGTTGTGTTCTGAAATGTCGCGGATCTGAAGGATGATGTCTTTTAATGGCTTTAAAGTATAATAGGAAAAAAGAAACCCGATGATAAAAATAATGACGATACAGCTGATATAAATGATGATGATATCTTTTTTAAACTCTGCAATATGAGCTTTCCCAGTTACATCTTCTGCACTTCCTATGATGTAGAACTTCTCTCCGCCTGATTCAAATTGAATGGCAATATACTGACGGTCCTTTTGTTGCCAGAATATTTTATTTTTATTCAACAAGATCATTTTATTCAGATACTTTTCATTGCTTTTTGAAGGAGGAATATCTGTGAATGTCAGTTTTTTATTGCTGTTATAAACACTAATGTCAGCCTCATTCAGCAGTTTTTGATTGCGCTGATGAAGTTCGCGGATCTTTTCATCACTGATTCTGGCATCGAAAATAAATTCAGAACGCCATATGACTTTATATCCAAGGCGGTCATTAAACTCATCTTCCCTGTTTTTTTCGGATACGAAATAAAGTACATAGGCAAACAAGAAAAGAATACCTGCCGTAAGTATAGCGTATATTAATGCTGTTCTGGTAGCTATTTTCATAACTGTGAGGCGAAAATAAACCCTACGCCCGGTTTGGTATGGATAAGCTTCTGTTCAAAATCTTTATCAATCTTTTTTCGCAGATAAGCGATGTAAACATCAATATAATTGGTTCCGGTATCGAAATGATTTCCCCATACATTTTCTGCAATCTCTTCACGGGTCAGAATTCTTTCGGCATTGCTTACCAGGAATACTAAAAGCTTAAATTCTTTGGGAGTGAGTTCAATTTCTTTTCCGTTTCTGAATACCCGGTTGATTTTCTTATCAATCTTCAGCTCATGATAGGCTAAATCTGTCAGATACGCTTCTTTATTTTTGATTGATCTTCGCTGTAAAATAGCTTTTATTCTGACATACAGTTCCCTGATTTCAAAAGGTTTTACCATATAATCATCTGCTCCGGCATCAAATCCTTCAATTTTCTCATCAATTGTTCCCAAAGCAGTCAGCATAATAATCGGCAGATCCGGGTATTTCTGTTTGATCATTTTGCAAAGATCTATCCCACTCATTTTGGGAAGCATAATGTCTGTAATGGCCAGATCGAATGTAATTTTATTCAACATGACAATAGCATCCTCCGCATCTTCGGAAATATAAACCTGATATTCCTGACTTTCCAATCCTCTCTTTAAAAGGCTTGAAACGCGTGAATTATCTTCTATAATTAAAACTTTCATAAGGAAATACTAATGGGATAAAGGCTTGAATTTTCAGCTGTAATTTTGTTTTCAAAAGATTGATTATCAGATGACCTCAAAGCCTTGTACAAAGGTATTTCATATTTTTCTTTTATCAGAAAAGATTAACCTTTTTAATAGTTTTCTATAAGGTTTCTAATAGATTTCTAATACCAGTCCCGGCTTTCCCGATCTAATTTTGTCCCGTTGAAATCAACAAAAAGATAAGAATAGAAAAAATATGAAGACTACCTCTTTCAGAAACGGACTTGCTTTATTTTCCCTGTTGGGAATTATGGGAAAATTGGAAGCTCAGAAGAAAAATGATTTTAATAATCCCGGATTGACCCATTATTTCAATGATGAACATTCACGATATATTTCCTTGAGCGGATATGCAGAACTGTGGGCCAGGTATACCCAGCTGAATCCAGGAAGTCTTGTTAATAACGAGGCAAAATCAGATCTGTCTGATCTTTCCCTCCGAAGAGTTCGTGTGAAAATGACTTATAAACCTACTGAAAAACTGATGTTTGTATTACAGGGAGGAACCACCAACGTGAATGCAAATGCTAAAGGAAGTAATTACTTTGATTTGCTGGATGCCTATGCTGAATATTCCTTTAATGACAAAATTGCCTTTGGGGCTGGTCGTTCTACATGGCGGGGGCTTTCAAGGTTTACAACGGGACCTTTGAATACGCTGTTATATGACCTTCCGGCTTATGCCACTTCCAATGCAGGAGCTACAGATTATACGGTGAGAGAGCTAAGTGCCTATATTAAAGGTCAGCTTGGGAAATTTGACTACCGGTTGGTTGTAGCAGATCCTTATACCATGACCACAGCAGATCCGAAATTTAATGTAGCTTCTTTCAGTAAAAACTCTCCTGGTAAAGACTTTTCCGGGTATTTCAGATATGCTTTTTTAGATAAAGAAAATATCTCAACACCTTTTAACTCCGGAACATATGTTGGGAAGAAGAATGTATTGAGTCTGGGAGCCGGTTTTGATTATATCCACAATGCATTATGGCATCTGGATGCAGGGAAGAATACAGTGAATGATGATATGAAGAGCTTTGCAGTAGACTTATTCTACGATGCTCCGCTCAATAAAGAAAAAGGAACATCAATAAGTGCTTATGGGATGGCCATGCATAATGACTATGGCCCGAACTATATCCGATATGTAGGAACCAACAACCCTGCGACTTCTGTGGATGTTGCTCAGGCCAGTCTTAATGGTGCAGGGAATGCAATGCCTGTCATCGGAACTGGAAATACCTATTATGTACAATTGGGAGGAACTCTTCCTTATTTGAATAAAGAAAAGAAAAACCTTCAGCTACAGCCAGCTGTTGGAATGCAGATTTCCGATCTGAAAGGACTTCATGATAATGCGGTGATTTATGACGCTGGAATCTCTCTCCTGATGAACGGGATGTCTTCCAGGCTAACCTTTGATGCACAGAACAGACCTGTTTATGCCAATGAGCCTTCCAATAATGCCGTAGTCTCCGACAGAAAATGGCAGTTTGTCCTTAAATACAGAATCGATTTTAATTAAAATAAGATACTATGGAAAGAAGAAAATTTTTATTCCGATCCGTTCAGGCTTCTGCCCTGCTTTTGGTTTCAGGAAATATGTTTGCCTCTGCTTTACCCATGTTTAACCCTTTAAAAAAGAAAAAAGTGTACTTCCATTATTTATTGTTCTGGCTGAGAAAAGATATCTCTGCGTCAGAAGTAAAAGAATTCGAGAATTTTTTTGAAGGCCTTAAAAAGCTTCCTTATCAGAAAAATCTCCGTTACGGAAAACCCGCAGCATCCAGCCCTAGAAGTGTTTTAGACAGCACATTTACCTATAATGCCTCTATGGAATTTGAGAGCTTGGAAGAACTGGAAGCTTATGGGAAACTTCCCGAGCATCTGGCATTAGTCCAAAAATATAAACCATTCTTTGACAGAATGTTGGTTTACGATACTGTTTATAATTAAAAATAAAAAATTAAATTTATAATGAAAAACTTTATTAAAGGCTTCAGCCTTATTCTAGCACTAAGCACCGTAGGATTTATGAATGCACAGCATAAAAACCATAAAAATGTGAGTGTAACTCCGGAAATTTCCACAGAGTTTATTCCAGCCATAAGATTAATTAATAATCCTGATGGATCATGTTCTTTTGAGAAAGGAAAAATACCAACCCTTAAGCACATGAATACAACTACTTTCTGGATGAGTAATAAAACCGAAGAATGGGAAAAAAATGCTCATCCTGCACCCAGAAGACAATATGTAATTACCATCAAAGGGAATATTAAGTTTAAAGTAACGGATGGTTCTACTTTTATGATTAAACCGGGAGTTGTTCTTCTTGCGGAAGATCTCAAAGGAACCGGACACAGCTGGGATATGGTGAAAAGTAAAGAGTGGGAGAGACTTTACATCCCGATTTCGGAGGATGCCGATGACTTTTTTATCCCGGATGCCCAATAATTTTTACTAGAAATCTCTTTCTAAGAGAATATATAGAATCGTTATGTTTTGAAGCAGTCAGTTTTGGCTGCTTTTCTGCATTCCTAAGGGGTTTGAATATAAATAACATATGAGTATTTATATTCAAAAAAATAAAAAATCCTTGCGCAAAAAACACAAGGATTACAATTTATTTTGATTTCAGGATTAGCTGAACTTCTTGAAAATTAAAGTCGCATTATGACCTCCAAAACCAAAGGCATTACTTAAAGCATACGTAATATCTTTTTCCTTTGCTTGTCCAAAGACAATATTGATATCCTGTGGAATATTCTCATCAATAGAATGAAGATTAATCGTTGGCGGAATAATCCCGTTTTGAATCGCTTTAATGGAAATAATTGCTTCAACAGCACCTGCAGCACCCAATAAGTGGCCTGTCATAGATTTTGTAGCACTGATGTCAAGGTTTTTACTTCCTTTAAATAATTTATTAATTCCATTCAGCTCAACCAGGTCTCCAAGTGGAGTGGAGGTAGCATGTGGATTAATATAATCAATATCATCTACGTTAATTCCTGCCTCATTAAGGGCTAGCTGCATTGCTTTGATAGCTCCAACGCCATCAGGATGAGGTGCTGTCATGTGATAAGCATCGGCTGTCATTGCGGCGCCTACTAATTCTGCGTAGATTTTTGCCCCTCTTGCTTTAGCATGCTCATATTCTTCCAGAATCAAAGTTCCAGAACCTTCACCCATTACAAAACCATCTCTGTTTGCATCGTAAGGACGGCTGGCTGTAGCAAAATCGTCATTTCTTGTAGACATAGCTTTCATAATGGAAAATCCACCGATAGAAGCCGGAGAGATTGCTGCTTCAGAACCTCCACTGACAATTACCTTTGCTTTTCCCAGACGGATGTAATTGAATGCATCCATCAATGCTGTATTTCCGGTTGCACACGCAGAAACTGTTGTGTAATTGATACCCTGAAGACCATATTTCATGGAGATCATTCCCGAAGCCATATTCGCAATGAATTTCGGTACAAAGAAAGGATTGAATCTTGGGGTTCCGTCACCGGCTGCAAAATTCATGACCTCACTTTCGAAAGTCCACATTCCACCTTGTCCTGTTCCCCAGATAACACCTACATCAAATGGGTCCATATTTTCCAGTTCTAGCCCGGAATCTTTTAATGCCTCCGCAGTGGAGTACATTGCATATTGTGAAAATAAATCACTTCTTTTGATTTCGTTGTGTGTTAAATGTACTTTTGGATCAAAATTTTTAACCTCACAAGCGAAATGTACTTTAAATTTTTCTGTGTCAAAATGGGTGATTTTATTTGCTCCACTCACTCCATTGATACTGTTTTGCCAAAATTCTTCGACATTATTTCCCAAAGGCGTCACTGCGCCAAGACCTGTAATGACAACTCTTTTCATACTTAGTTATTGATTTTGAATAAATTAGAGGTTCCTCTTGCGATTAAGCGTGTTTTGTCTGCATTCCATATTTCGCATTGCGCGTTTACAAATTGCTTACCTCTTTTAATGATTTTAGTTTCAGCTACAATATTATCATTTTCTTTTGCAGTTGAAAAATAATCAATGACATTATTTATAGTGGTGATGAAAGAATTTTCATTTAAAGAAAACATGGTGGCTCCAATGACATCATCTACAATAGCCGCTGTAACTCCACCATGAAGATTTCCTATAGGATTCAGCCATTCCGGTCTTACTGTATATTGAAATGCCAATTGTCCTTCTTCTACAGAAAGAACGATGGGGTTGAGCCATTTCATAAAAGGAGATGGTGACTGGTCAAATTCTTTTCCGATGAATTGTTTTAATTGTGCTAATCTATCCATACTTTCAATTTTTATTTTTCTAAAATCATGGTTACTCCCTGTCCACGGGCTGCGCAGATTGATATAAAACCCTTTCCACTGCCTTTTTCATGAAGTAATTTGGCCAAGGTTGCAATAATTCTTCCTCCTGTTGCAGCAAAAGGATGGGCAGCAGCCAGGCTTCCTCCCTTTACATTCAATTTGCTCCTGTCGATCTTTCCAAGTGCTTTTTCCAATCCGAACTTTTTAGCAAGTTCATCATTTTCCCAGATTTTTATGGTGGCTAAAACCTGTGCCGCAAATGCCTCATGAATTTCGTAGTAATCAAAGTCTGACAGACTCATGCCTGCTTTTTTCAGCATTCTTTCTGCCGCAAATACCGGAGCAAGAAGTAAGTCTTGTTTGTTTTCAACATATTCTATTCCTGCCAATTCTGAAAAAGTGATATAAGCTAAAATAGGTAAGTTATTAGCTTTTGCCCATTCTTCACTGGCCAATAAAACGGCTGAAGCTCCATCGGTAAATGGCGTTGAATTACCTGCAGTCAATGTTCCGTTCTGCTTATCAAAAGCAGGTTTCAGCTGTGATAGTTTTTCAATACTGCTGTCACGGCGCAAGTTATTATCCTTATCCAACCCAAAAGCTGGGGTAATCATATCTTCGAAGAAGCCCTCATCATAAGCTTTTGCCATATTCTGATGGCTTCTTAAAGCCAATTGATCCTGCTCTTCTCTTGGTATATTGTAATATTTTGCGGTAATTTCGGTGTGTTCACCCATTACAAGGCCTGTTTTGGGCTCCTGTCCTTTGTAAGGAATAGGCATCCAATCTTTCAATTTTGGGCTTAACAGCTGTTTTAATTTTCCAAATGCTGATTTTTCTTTATTGGCTTTTAAAAGGGCTTTTCTTAATCTTGGTGAAGACTCAAACGGAATATTGCTCATGGCTTCTACCCCGCATGCGATGCCACTTTCAATTTGCCCTAAAGCAATTTTATTTCCAATGTAAATAGCGGCTTCAATTCCTGTATCGCAGGCCTGTTGAAGATCACAGGCAGGAGTAGCAGGGTCTAGTGTTGTATTCATCACGGTTTCCCTGATAAGGTTGCTTTCAGAAATGTGTTTGATAACTGCACCGCCGGCTACTTCTCCAAGTCTTTTTCCTTTGAGGTGATAACGGTCTATCAGTCCATTCAGAGAAGCAAGTAAAAGATCCTGGTTTCCCTGTTCTGAATAAGCGGTATTCATTCTGGCAAAAGGAATTCTGTTGTATCCTACAATAGCCACTTTTTTTGTTTCCATATGAGATAATTTATGATGGAAGAATATTGAGTTCATGATCAATCATACTGGTGATTTTATCTAAGGCGTGGTTTAGAAAACTTTGATCACCCATTGTTTTTGAAAGGAGGATTCCGCCTTCAATAAGCATGATGAATAGAGAGGCGTATTGCCCGGCATTGAGGGTTTTATTAATTTCTCCCTTCTTTTGTCCTTCTACAATGGCTGCTGATATTTTTGCCATCCATTGTTCAAAAGATCTTTTAACCTGAGTTTTTAAAGCCGGAAAGGAATCATCAGCCTCTGTTGCAGCGTTCATCAAAGGGCAGCCTCCGTTTGAAAAGACAAAAAGCCAGTTTTTTTTGTAGAAATCTACAAAAGCATGAAGTTTATCCAATGAAGTAGGATATTCCTCACCAAAAGAACGACTGAGTGTTTTGCTCAATAACCCTGCGTTGTATTTATACACTTCAATGGCCACTTCATCTTTGTTTTCAAAATTTCCGTAGATACTTCCTTTCGTCAATCCGGTTGCCTGTGTAATGTCGGACAGCGATGTGGAAATATAACCCTTTGTGTTAAAAAGAGTTGCTGTTTTCTCGATAATATGCTGTTTTGTTTTCTCCGCCTTCGACATGTATGTTAAGTTTATGATGCAAATATACAAAAATATACCATTCGGTATATTTTATTCAAAAAGTTTAAGTGGGAAAATATTTTGGTCTTTACGTTTTGGCTAAAGCCAATAGAATTGTTTTTAAAATAGAAAACGGGCTAAAGCCCGTTCCTATTGATTTTGAATAAATACTTATGATTAATTCTCTAAAGTAGCATTCAATGTAATTTCAAAGTTGAATGCTGCACTTACAGGACATCCTTCTTCAGCAATCTTAGCAAATTTCTGGAATTCTTCTTCTGATATTCCCGGAACTTTAGCGGTTAAAGTCAGTTCAGATTTTGTAATCTTCCCAATGTTAGGATCAAGAGTGATTACGGAAGTTGTCTTTAATTCTTCAGGATTATACCCTGCCTGTGAAAGCTCTGCATCCAATTTCATGGTGAAACATCCTGCATGGGCTGCTGCCAGCAATTCTTCAGGGTTTGTACCCACACCATCTGCGAAACGGCTGTTGAAAGAATATTGAGTCTCATTTAGAGTAGTACTTTGAGTAGTTAGGTGTCCTTTTCCTTCTTTGATAGTTCCGTTCCAAACGGCTGTTGCGTTACGTCTCATAATGTTTGTTTTTTTTGTTTTAATATTGTTTGATTTTGATAATACAAAGATAGAGTGGTGGTTGGTCTGATTCAATAGATAAAAAGACTTAAATATTGTACTTTTTTCCCGAGGAGTAATTTTTTTTGAAATTTGAAGGAGTGTTTCCTGTTTTATGGGTAAAAAGTCTGTTAAAATAAGCCGGATCTTCATACCCAAGATCATAGGCTATTTCTTTCACAGGCTTATCTGTATAGAATAATAATCTTTTAGCTTCTAATAAAATTCTGTTGATAATAAGCTGATTAGGGGATTCGAGATTTAGATTTTTAAATTTATGAGTTAAAGTTTTCGGAGCGATATGAAGAAGTTCTGCATACTCTGCTACATTGTGTTTTTCCCTGAAATGAATTTCCAGGTATCTGCTGAAATCTCTGAAAACATCCAGCTCATTGCCTGGTATTTTGAGCGTGTCATTGTCTAAATTCTGCTTTTTCCATTTCCGGGTAGCACGTATGATGATCTGTTTTACATAGGTTCTGATCATTTCCTCCGCAGACGAATCTTTCCATTCAAGTTCATCCTGAATGTTCAGGAATAATCCTTTTATAAGAGCAGTCTCGGAATCATCAAGCTCCACGAAAGGAATTTCAAATACATTATGAAAGAGAAGGCCGTCACAGGCCACTTCTTTATCATGTATCTGGATGCAATAGAAATCCCGGTTGTAGAAAAGGAGGATAGATTCTTCTTTTCCTTTTTCTATATTCAGGTGTTGATTGGTCAAAAAAAAGAGAGAGGGCTTCTTTGTTTTATATTCATGAAAATCAACAGTAAGTTCATACCCTGCAGGAATAAAAAAGACTTTGATATCTGTTCTGAACCGATTCCCGTTGAAGCTATTCAGAGTTTCTTCCGAAAAAATTTCCAGTCCAAGTCTTTTATAGTGATCTTCAAAAATAAGCGGTTGCGACATATTTTAACTTTAGTTTAAAGATACAAAAAAGCAGGATTTGAGCCGTATTAAATTATCGAAACCCCAGTTTCTGATGCCGGCATACAGAATGGTAATAAAATAAATCGCAATTATGTTTTTACATTGATTTTATTTTATCATTTTTACAAAGATTTGTACTCCCACCCAATATTATTAACCTTTTTCCAAAACAGCCTGTATGAGCGAACTAGAAAATATTCTTAGAGAAATAACTCCACTATCTCCTGAGGACAGTTTTCTTGTATTTGACAGGATCAAAGCATCATTTGATTTTCCGTACCATTATCATCCGGAAATAGAAATCAATTTTGTGTACAAAGGAAAAGGCTACCGCAGGATGATAGGTGATCACACGGGAGAGATAGGGAATATAGAGCTGGTATTGGTAGGTCCCAATCTGCCACATTGCTGGGCCAACTACAGATGTAAAAACAGAAAAACCCACGAAATTACCATACAGTTCAATCAGGATTTCTTTCACCAATCACTGATGGAAAAAAATATTCTGAAACCCATCAATAACCTGATGAAAGATTCCATCAGAGGAATTCTGTTTTCAACGGAAACGGCCGAAAAACTAAAAGATTCGTTTCTAAATCTGTCAAAAATGAACAGTTTTGAGTCTTTTATAGAAATTATGAAGATTTTGAATGAACTTGCCGTTGCGGAAAATAAGACCCTTTTGTCATCATATAGCATAGAGCTTGAATCTTTTGCAGATAATGATAAAATGAAGGTCATCCATGATTTTGTCCATAAAAATTTTGAGAATAAAATTACGCTGGATAATGTGGCCTCAATGGTGAATATGAGCAATGTGACATTCAATCGATTTATTAAAAAAAGAACAGGGAAAACATTCATCAATTATCTTAACGAAATACGGATCAGCTATGCTGCACGCTGGCTGATGGAAAAGAATCTTACTGTTTTTGAAATTGCTTTTGAGGCCGGCTTCAATAATATTGCCAACTTCAATAAGGTATTTAAGTCAATCAAAAAGACAACTCCCACAGAATTTAAAGAACAGTTTAAAGGAGTTAAAAAAATTGAATAATACCTGTTTTAAATTCACTTTTTACGATAAAACTCAATTAGATTTCTAAATAAAAAAATTCATTTTTATTTTGCCAAAACATCCGAATAAATCCCCTTTTTTTAATTGTTTAAGATGAGGTGTATTTTGTTGATATTTAGTAGATTAATGGCTTTTAAATTTGATGACTGAAAAAATAATATCGTTTTATGATAAAATAGTATTATATCAGACTGGTTACAAAATTTAGATTTGTGAATGTGAATTAAATCTTAACAAAACTTTAAATAATTTAATACATAAACGTTAAAATTTTGCTGAAAAAACAATAATTTTTTTTGTATTGAAAAATAAAGCAATGTAATTGATTCTCAATTAAATCTAACGAATCTAAACCTTATGAGAAAAGCAGTTATACCTGTTCTGTTCGTTTTTTCAATTTCTGCGAATGCACAGGAGAAAAAATCAGCCGACACTACGAAGACAAACAGTATTGAGGAGGTCGTAGTCACCTCTTTGGGGATAAAAAGGCAGGCCCGCTCTTTGACGTATTCCAGTCAGCAGATTGGTGGAGATGAGCTTACTGAAGTGAAAACTCCCAATCTATTAAATTCGATCAATGGAAAAGTTTCCAATGTACAGATCAACAGAACCAATGGTGTAGGTAGCTCCGTAAGGGTGATCATGAGGGGTAATAAGTCTGTATCAAACAGCCAGCCCTTATATGTAGTGGATGGAATTCCCATTATCAATGGAACAGGAAAATCTGCAGATATAAGCCAGTATTCCAATATGCCGGATCCGGGAGATGTACTGAGTTCTATCAACCCTGATGATATTGAGAGCATCAACTTCCTGAAGGGAGCATCAGCATCAGCATTATATGGTTCAGCAGGTGGAAACGGAGCTATTTTGATTACCACAAGAAAAGGAAAAATAGGTAAGAGTTCTATCGCTTATAGCACAAGTTTAACCGTAGAAAGAGCTTACAGTTTACCAAAACTGCAGCATAGCTATTTATCTTATGATCCATCTGTACCTACTCAATCTCCAGGAAATAATATCGAGAGCTGGGGAGCAAAAGGAAGTTCGAAGGACTACCTTAAAGATTTTCTGCAAACCGGAACTACATGGGTAAACAGTCTTTCTTTCCAGTCAGGAAACGAAAAATCAACCAACTATTTTTCTATTGGGAATACTACCAATAAAGGGGTGATTCCAATGTCTTATTTTGATCAGTATAATATTTCTTTCAGGAATTCAAGTAAGTTTTTGGATGATAAACTGACATTGGATGCGAACTTCATTGGTTCCTTACAGGACAGTAAAAACAGACAGACTCCGGGAGCATCTTTCTCTCCTTTAGCAAGTTTATACTGGCTGCCGAGAGGGGTAGATTTTGATCAATATGGAGAGGATAACTATTCTTTCATCGATAAAAAGAGACTTTTGCCTGGTCAGAATTGGTGGGAGGTAAATCAGGACGGAAGCTTCAAAGGAAACCCGGAAACCCAAAACCCATATTGGATTTTAAATAAAAACCAGGTTACCGTTAAAAATAAAAATGCATACAGTGCGGTTTCATTATCTTATGAGATCAATCCATGGTTGACTGCACGAGTAAGAGGTAACTATAGCTGGAATAGCTCAGACAGTCAGCGTGATATTTCTGCTTATTCAGCGCCTAGTTTACTGGCTGTGAAAGAAGGGGTTAATGGAAGAATGCTTAAAAACATATATGAGAATTCCTCTACCTATGGTGATGTTTTGTTGATTGGGAGTCCAAAATTAAGCGAATCAATTTCCTTAGACTTTACAGTGGGGGGAAGTGTGAATACGACAAGTAATAAAGTAACGCAGGTGGATAATGCTTATTTGTCCATTCCTAATTTGTTTACAATAAATAACCTGCAGTGGAATGTAGACCGAAGTCCCGGTGATGGATATCATAATATCTACTGGAACCTGAAAAAACAGGTGCGTTCAGTCTTTGCAAGTGCTTCAGTAGGCTATAAGAATATGTTTTATGTAGATATGACCTTTAGAAATGACTGGGATTCTACTCTGGCATTAACAGGAAGAAGCGGATTTGATTATGAGTCTGTAGGAGCCAATGCGATCTTATCTTCTATCTTTAAACTTCCGGAAGTGATTAATTTCTGGAAAGTAAGAGGTTCTTATGCAACTGTCGGATTGGGATTGCCAGCTAATATTTCTAATGCGATGGTAGCCTATTATAATGCGTACTCTTATGGAGTAGACGCAGGAAATATAGTATATCCAAAAAGTTCATTCGTTACCAGCCGACCAGACCTTATTCCTCGCCCGGAACTTAATAAAACTTTTGAGGCAGGAACTGAGTTGAGAATGTTTAGCAATAGATTAAATTTTGATCTTACTTATTATAACTCTAATGCCAGCAATCAGCTGTTGGAGACTACTATAGGCTCTAACTTTGGAGGAATTCCATCAGGTTCATATTATATTAACGCGGGGAAAATACGCAACACAGGTTTTGAAGCCTCTTTATCATACAAAGTTTTCGGTACAGAACAATTTGGATGGACAACTACAGTAAATGCTTCAGCCAACAAAAATACAATTGTTGAATTATTTCCATCAAGCTTACCTATATCAGAAAACCAACTTTTCTCATTAACAGGTGGTGGAGATTTTACAAAACTGAGACTGGGAGGATCTTTTGGAGATCTTTATGGAGTTAAATTCAAAAGAGATGACCAGGGACGTGTTTTAGTAGATGAAAATGGAGTTCCATTAGGTACTACAGGTGATCCTCAATATTTGGGTAATCCAAACCCTAAGTTTATTATAGGTTTTAATAACTCTTTTAATATTGGAAAACTGGGAATATCTTTCCTTATCGATGGTAAATTCGGAGGTAAAGTATTGTCTCTTACCGAAAAAGCAAACGATTTATATGGAGTAAGCCAGGCGACTGCTGATGCAAGAGATGCTGGTGGAGTGTCTATTCCAAATGCGGTATATGCTCCGGGGACACCTCTGGCAGGACAGGCTTATAATGGAGTTACTGATGCAAAAGCATATTATAAAAGAACAGGTGGTGCCGGTGGTATCGGGACAGGAATTGATGAGGCTTATCTGTACAGTGCAACAACGGTACGTTTACGTCAGGCATCCATCTCCTATAGCTTTAATATCCAATCAAAATATATGAGAAATGCAACGGTAAGTTTAGTAGGAACTAATTTGTTTTTCTTCTATAAAAAAGCACCATTTGATCCGGAACAAGTATCCGGAAATACACCTGGTGGGGTTGGGGTAGATTCATTTGGACTGCCGGTTACCCGATCAATAGGACTCTCATTAAAGGCTAACTTCTAATTTTACGAAAATGAAATTCAATAATATTAAAACACTGGTATTCGGCGCAGTAGTCTTGATGACTGCTACCGGATGCGGTGATCTAGATCAGTATAATCAGGAAAAACTAGGAAATCCTGAAAACATGTATGCGGATTACAACGCGGTTGTTAACCCTTTAAAATCCCTGCAAAGAGGTCTTCAATCAGATTATCAGCTGTATCCCAATCTAAGTGCGGATATGTTTAGTGGGATGTTCAGCACCGCAAGCCAGTTTAATGGTGGGAAGAACAATACAACCTATTTTATGATGGATGGGTGGAACAATAGGATTATCGCAAGACAACAGGATATTTTCAATTATTCTATCATCATCGATAATGCCGCTAAAAACTTCTATCCGGGAATAGATTTTACAGGAACATTTGCCGTTAAAAAGATCTTAAAGGTAATCACAGCGGCAAGAGTATCAGACAATCACGGTCCGGTAGTATACAGTAAATATGAAACACCCAATGCCAACGGGGTAACCGATTTTGATTCTCAGCAAGAAGCATATCAAAACTTTATCAATGACCTTACTGTGGCTATTACAGATTTGCAAAAAATACAGAATATGCCTGCTACCGGAAATGAAGGTGATAAAGCAGCCTTAAAAAGAGCAGACCTGGTGTACGGTGGAAATATGGCACAATGGGCAAAACTGGCTAATTCATTAAAGTTGAGGTTAGCGATGAGAATGAGCTATGCCGATCCGGTAAAATCAAAACAATATGCAGAAGAGGCATTGGCTTCATCTGCAGGATTGATTACGGATAATGCAGATAACGCTTTGATAAGTGTAGGACAATCAGAATTGAGTTTTATCATTTACTCATGGGGAGACTGTTTGATAGGAGCACCTTTGATGGCTTACATGAACGGATATAATGACCCAAGACTTCCGGCATATGCTATTCCGGCAGCTGACCCAAGTCTTCAGGGAAAATATATAGGAATACGCCAAGGCATTGATTTGTTAAATGGTAAATCAACGTACGGTGGATTCTCTCAGCCACAGGCAAAATCTGCAGCGGGAGATTATTTCTCCGGTACTGATGGTAAAATGAAATTATTTACTGCAGCAGAAACCTGGTTCCTGAAAGCGGAAGCAGCTTTGAGGGGATATGCAGGAGCAGGAGATATTCAAACCAACTATACGACAGGAGTTCAGCAGTCTTTCGGAGAATGGGGGAAAAGTGCCAATGTTGCTACTTATCTTGCTGATACAACTTCTACAGAAGCTCCTTATGTGGATCCAAAAAATGCAGACAATAATGTAGCTTTAGGAAACCCTCAATTAAGTACGATCACTATTGCATGGAATAATGGTGATACCAACGAAAGAAAATTAGAAAGAATTATTACCCAAAAATGGCTTTCCCTGTATCCAAACGGACCGGAAGCGTGGGCTGAGCAGAGAAGAACAGGATATCCGGTTCTTTTCAAAGTAAGAAAAAATGATAGTGGCGGAGCAATCAGTACAGAAGGAATGATCAGAAGAATTCCTTTCACTGTTGATACCAAAACTTCATTATACAATTATCAGCAAGCCGCACAAATGCTTAACGGAGCGGATACCGGAGGCACAAAGCTGTGGTGGGATAAGAAATAATAAATAATCAGAATCACTCATTAATAAAGAGGCATCTCAAAATCAGATTTTTATTTGATATGTTCATGAAGGCAGGAGAGTAAAATCTCCAAAAAATTTATAGTTTCGTTTTTAGCCTGAATGATCTTTTGAGATGTTCTCTTTTATTTAGAATTTTATTTTCAAATATGGGAAAAAACAACTCCGGAACCCGTCGGATTCAGCCAATTCTCTGGATTTCCACATTATACTTTGCAATGGGTGTTCCCTTTGTAACCATTAATGCGGTTTCAGGAATTATGTATAAAGATATGGGAGTTTCGGATTCGAAGATCACATTCTGGACAGCCCTTATCCTGTTCTCCTGGACATTGAAGCCTCTTTGGAGTCCTTTTTTAGAAATCTATAAAACCAAAAAATTCTTTGTCGTTTTTACCCAGTTTGCCATAGGAATTCTGTTTGCTCTGATTGCACTAAGTCTGCCTTTGCATGACTTTTTCAAATACAGTATTGCTCTTTTTGCAGTCGTTGCATTTTGTGGGGCAACGCATGATGTAGTAGCAGACGGAACTTATATTGGTTTTCTTACCAATAAAGAACAGGCGAAATATATTGGCTGGCAAGGTGCTTTTTACAATCTGGCCAAGATTATCAGCAGTGGAGCATTGGTTTACTTTGCGGGATTTTTAGAAAAAACAAAAGGAGTTACCCATGCCTGGATGATTATCATGATCATCTATGCATTATTATTTTTTGTATTGGGTATTTATCATTATTTGATTCTGCCTAAAGAAAACAAAGAAGAACAGAAAAAAGAGAAAACAGCAGGAAATATTCGTAAAGAACTACTGGAAGTTATTACTTCTTTCTTTACCAAAAAGAATATTCTATGGTCTATACTTTTCATTATTCTGTATCGTTTTGCAGAAGGATTCGCAATCAAAATAGCGCCCTTGTTTTTTAAAGCGCCCAGAACTTCTGGAGGATTAGGACTTTCCACATCGGATATAGGACTTGTCTATGGAACGTATGGTTCTGCGGCATTTATCTTAGGCTCTGTGCTGGCAGGATATTTTATCTCAGCCCGTGGATTGAAAAAATCTTTGATATGGCTGTGCTGTGCATTCAATATTCCGTTTGTGGTCTATGCATTGTTGGCTCACTATCAACCAGATACTCTTTTACCGGTAGGAATTGCCGTGGTCGTAGAATATTTCGGCTATGGATTTGGTTTTGTAGGGTTAATGCTCTACATGATGCAGCAGATTGCTCCCGGAAAACACAAAACGGCCCATTACGCATTTGCCACAGGTATTATGAACCTTGGAGTGATGATTCCCGGAATGTTCAGTGGAATGATCAGTGACTGGATCGGATATAAGATGTTCTTTATCTGGGTCCTGGTTGCTACAATTCCGGCATTTTTGGTGACTTTATTCGTCCCTTTCCCTTATTCAGAAAATCAAAAAGAACAACAAATCAGTTAGTAATAATTTAAAATAAAAAGTAAAAAATACTTTATGACAGCTCAATCAGTAATGATCCCTTGGCAGGATCGCCCGGAAGGTTGCAATGATATCATGTGGAGGTTTTCCGAAAACCCGATCATTAACAGATACGCGATACCAACATCCAACAGTATATTCAACAGTGCGGTGATCCCTTTTGAAGATGGTTTTGCCGGAGTGTTCCGTTGTGATAATAAAGCCGTACAGATGAATATTTTTGCTGGATTCAGTAAAGATGGAATCAATTGGGACATCAATCATGACCCTATTGAAATGCAGGCAGGAAATACCGATATGATTGAATCCGATTACAAATATGATCCACGTGTTACTTTTATAGAAGACCGTTATTGGATCACTTGGTGCAACGGATACAATGGACCTACCATCGGAATTGGGTATACATTTGATTTTAAAGAATTTTTTCAGTGTGAAAATGCTTTTCTTCCCTTCAACAGAAACGGAGTTTTGTTCCCTGAAAAAATTAATGGTAAATATGCCATGTTGAGCCGTCCGAGTGATAACGGACATACGCCTTTCGGAGATATTTATATCAGCTACAGCCCTGATATGAAGTATTGGGGAGAACACCGCTGTGTGATGAAAGTAACGCCTTTTGAAGACAGTGCGTGGCAGTGTACAAAGATTGGAGGTGGGCCTGTTCCTATCAAAACAGAAGAAGGATGGCTGCTTTTCTATCATGGAGTGATCAATACCTGCAGAGGATTCAGATATTCAATGGGAGCAGCTTTGCTTGATCTTGAAGATCCTACCAAAGTATTGTACAGAACGAAGCCTTATCTGTTGGCTCCGGCCGAATCGTATGAACTGACAGGAGATGTACCCAATGTAGTCTTCCCTTGTGCAGCATTGACGGAAGGAGATAAAGTAACAGTATATTACGGTGCTGCTGATACCGTGGTTGCTATTGCCTTTGGATATATCTCAGAAATTATTGATTTTATGAAAAAGAATTCAATTTAATACAGTAATATAAAGTTTAGGAAAATAGGTCAACCATCTTAATTTTTTCCCGTTTTCTGGGAATTTTATAATGGTTTTCCTATTTTTAAACCAACTTTTAAACAAAAAAATCTCCGATACCTCTCTTATCATGAAAAAAGAACTGCTTATCTGCCTTTTTACAACCCTGATTTCTGTAGCCAATGCACAGCAAAATAAAAATGACGTCCTATCCTGGGTAGATCCTTTCATAGGCACAGGAGGGCATGGGCATACATTTCCGGGGGCAACTACGCCATTCGGGATGATACAGCTGAGTCCGGATCAGAATACTAAAAGTGGTGACTGGGACTGGTGTTCCGGATATCATTACAGCAGTAAGACGATTATGGGATTCAGTCATAATCACCTTAGCGGAACAGGTTGGGCAGATCTTGGAGATATTCTGGTAATGCCTACGGTGGGACAGGTAAAAATGGTTCCCGGATCAGAGGAAGCCCCTGAAACAGGTTACCGTTCAAAATTCAGTCATGATAAAGAAGTTGCGTCTCCCGGATATTATTCCGTAATGCTGGACAGCTATGGAATCAAAGCAGAGCTTACCACTTCTCCAAGAGTCGGATTTCATAAATATACTTTCCCAAAAAGTGAAGAGGCCAATATCATCATTGACCCAACTAATAAAATCTTCGGAAATATCTACCACACTTTGGTGAGTGTAGAAGGCAATAATAAAATCAAAGGGTACTGCTACAGCAATGGCTGGGGAGGTAAACGGTTTGCTTACTTCGTGATGGAGTTTTCCAAACCGTTTAAGTCTTACGGCGTTTATGCTGACGGGAAAATTAAAAATGATGAAAAAATTGCTCTTGCTAAGGATGCAAAAGCCTTTGTAAGATTCTCAACAGAAGACCAGGAAAGTATTGAAGTAAAAGTATCTTTATCTCCGGTGAGCACAGAAAATGCACAGGAAAATTTTGATACGGAAGCAAAAAATATAGATTTTGCAAAAGCGAAAGAAACAGCACAAAAGACATGGAGAGATCTGATCGGCAGATTCCAGGTGACAGGAGGAACCGACAGTCAGAGAAAAATTTTCTACACAGGAGTTTATCATACTTTCATTGCGCCTAACCTTTATATGGACGTCAATGGAGATTATGTTGCCGCTCAGGAAAACATGAATACTAAATGGTTCACCAACTACAGTACTTATTCTTACTGGGACGGTTTCAGAGCGACTCACCCGCTGTTAACCATAATGGATCAGAAACATACTAAAGAATTTGCCAACTCTCTGATCAGCAGATATACGGATCGTAAAGACCACATGCCAATCTGGGAATTGTGTGGATATGATAATTTCTGTATGCTTGGATATCACAGTGCTTCGGTAATCTGGGATGCCATTTCCAAAGGAGTTCCGGGTATTGATGGAGAAAAAGCATTTGCTGCAATGAAGGATGCTTCTTTAACAGATAAAATGAGCAGCAGCGATGGAGGCGGAGGTCTTAATGATTATATCAAATTAGGCTACACCCCATCAGAAAACGGAGCTTCAGTTTCTGCAACACTGGAATATTCATATGATGACTGGTGTATTCAGCAGCTTGCAGAAAAATTAGGAAAAAAAGAAGAAGCAGAAGTATATAAAAAACGTTCTATGAACTTCCTGAATACCTTCAACAAAGAAAATAACCATTTCTGGCCAAGACAGAAAGACGGAAAATTCTTAGCAGACTTCACCCTTAACGACTGGAAGAAATTGCAGCCACACTGGGTTTCAGGAAATATCTGGGCCTATGATTTCTTTGTGCCACATCAGATCGACGAAATGATGAATCTATACGGTGGGAAAAAAGGATTTGAAGAAAAACTGGATAAAACCTTTACAGAGGCTCTGCATATGGAAGGGGAACAGCACGTAGACATCTCAGGATTTATCGGATCTTTAGGATTTGGAGATGAACCTGGACATCATGTTCCCTACCTGTACAATTATGCAGGAAGCCCATACAAGACTCAAAAAATGGTAAAATATATCCGCGACAATATGTACGCAGCCAAACCTGACGGAATCGTTAATAACGAAGACTGCGGGCAAATGTCAGCATGGTATATTTTCTCTTCATTAGGATTCTATCCTGTGACACCGGGGAAACCAGTTTATGCCATCGGAGCTCCACAATTCCCGAAAGCTTCTTTGCAACTGGAAAACGGAAAAACCTTTACGGTGATCGCAGATAAAATATCCGATAAGAATATCTACGTACAGAAAATGTTCCTGAACGGAAAAGAATACAAAAGCTGGGAACTGAACCACAGCGATATCATGAACGGTGGCGAGCTGAGATTCGTAATGGGAAGCAAACCGGTAAAATAAGACTCATAAAAATAAACGAAACAAAAGTATCAATGGAAAGGAGAAATTTTATTAAAACAAGTGCACTGGCAGGAGCCGGATTGCTGTTTACTCAGAATGTTTTTGCTAAAAATTTAGTGCTGGACGATTTTCCTGTTGTCCGTGTTCCTAAAGATAAAAGACATTTTACCAGCGAATCCGTAGAAAGTGCTATTGCAGCGTTTAAAAAGAAAGTAAAAAACAAAGAGCTAAGCTGGCTCTTTGAAAACTGCTTCCCGAATACATTAGATACTACTGTTTACTATACAGAAACCGGCGGAACACCGGATACATATGTGATCACTGGGGATATTGATGCGATGTGGCTTCGTGACAGTTCCGCACAGGTTTTTCCTTATCTGCAGTTCTCGAAAAAAGATGAAAAACTGCATAAGCTGATCTCAGGAGTGATCCATAAACAGACCACTTTCATTCTAAAAGATCCATATGCTAACGCTTTCTACAACGATGATCAGAAGATCAGTAAATGGAAAGAATACGATCATACCGATATGAAACCGGGAACCCATGAAAGAAAATGGGAAATTGACTCTCTTTGCTATCCTATCCGTCTGGCATACCACTTCTGGAAAACAACAGGAGATACAAAACCTTTCGATGCCAACTGGTTGAAAGGGATTAAACTTACCCTGCAGACTTTTACAGAACAGCAGAGAAAACATGATCTTGGACCTTACAAATTTGAGCGTACAACGGCCTGGGCTACAGATGGTGTTCCTATGGGAGGATATGGTTATCCGACAAAACCGGTGGGATTGATCAGCTCTATGTTCCGCCCAAGTGATGATGCTACCATCTATGGATTCCTGATCCCTTCCAACTTATTTGCGGTAGTAAGCTTACGTCAGGCTGCAGAAATGGTTTCACAAATTAAAAATGAAAAAACATTGGCTCAACAACTGAACAGCCTTGCTGATGAGGTAGAAGCAGCCATCAAAAAATACGGAATTTACAATCATCCTGAATTTGGAAAAATATACGCTTTTGAAGTAAATGGCTTTGGAAGTTATAACCTGATGGATGATGCAAACTGTCCTAGTTTACTGGGATTACCTTATCTGGATGCGGTGAAAGCAGATGACCCTGTTTACTTGAATACAAGAAAATTTGTGTGGTCAGAAAACAACCCGTTCTTCTTCAAAGGTAAGCTGGCAGAGGGGATAGGTGGTCCACATATCGGACTGGACATGATCTGGCCAATGAGTATCATTATGAAGGCTCTCACTACAAAAGACAAAAGTGAGATCAAATGGAGCATAGATACCTTACAGAAAACGCACGGCGGGACAGGCTTTATGCATGAATCCTTCCATAAAGACAATGACAAGAAATTCACCAGAGAATGGTTTGCATGGTCGAATACCTTATTTGGCGAATTGTTATGGAAAACCTTTAACGAAAACCCTGAGCTACTGACATAGCCCTCCCTTTTATATGGTTTATTCATCTGAGGTGCTTTCTCTAAAAAGAAAGTATCAGGGGAATGCTATATCAAAATCAAACACCAAAAACACCTTAAAAAAATTATACAATGAAAAAAAAATCCATCTTTACCGCGCTGATGGCAGTGATGCTTCAGTCAGGTTCTCTGATTAATGCACAACAGCTTAATCCTACAGGAATATGCTATGTGGAAGTGAACAACAACAACCTCCTGAATGCAGGAGCGTACAAACTGCAGACATCGAACAGCTACCTGTTCAGTGTGGTGAATATTTTTGCGGCTAATATTAATTATGATACCAGCCGTGGAAGAGCGTATCTGTATTCCAATAACAACGTTACCAAGGTTCTTACCAATGCAGATACCTACATAAAGCCGCTTCAGCAAAAGGGAATGAAAGTAGTACTGACTATTTTGGGAAATCACCAGGGAGCAGGAATCTGTAACTTTCCTACCCGTGAAGCCGCAAAAGACTTTGCATTACAGCTTGCCAATACAGTGAATACCTATGGTCTTGATGGAATTGATTTTGATGATGAATATTCAGAATATGGAAAGAACGGAACGGGACAGCCTAATGACAGCTCATTTGTCATGCTTGTTCAGGAGCTAAGAGCATTATTACCGAATAAAATTATTTCATTCTATTATTACGGAGATGCCGCTTCAAGACTTTCCTGGAACGGAGCCAGAGTAGGAGATAATGTTAACTACAGCTGGAATGCGATGTACGGAACATTCTCTGCTCCAAATGTTCCCCCTCTTACCAAAGCACAAATCTCTCCGGCAGCCGTATGGATGGGAAATACTTCCAATTCTACAACGACCAGTCTGGCTACTCAGACTAAAAATGGAGGCTATGGCGTGTTCATGTGGTATGATTTGCATGGAACTAATGAAACGTCACAACTTTCTGCAGGAACTCAGACATTGTACGGAGAGCAGACTGTTTTAAGCGGAACTCTACAATCGTGGACACAAGGGACCAATTGTGATGCTCCTATCGGATTATACACTAGCAATCTTACAGGAACAAGTGCAAAACTGAACTGGTCAGCAGTAGGAACCAATACTTATGATATTGATTATAAACCAGCTTCTTCAACAACATGGACGAATGCCGTGTCAGCAACGGGTTCTACTTCTGTTACAGTTTCCGGCTTAACAGCCAATACCGAATACGACTGGAGAATCAGAACCAATTGCAGCGTGAAAAGTGCCTATATGTTTGCCCCAAGATTTAAAAGCACTTCAGGAACAACACCTACAGGATCTTACGCATTATCTCTGGATGGAACCAGTGAATCTGGAGCTGCCGGAAATCTTACACTGAGCGGATCTGCATTGTCTTTTGAAGGATGGATCAAACCTTCGTCATTCAAATCAGCGTCTCCTTATATTTCTTCTATCATGGGAACAGAAGTAAGCGACAGCAATTCTGCATTCTTACGATTGGGAGATGCCGGCCTGGCGAATAATAAATTACAGTTTGTAGTAAGTATTAATAATGTACAGCAAAAACTGGCTTCTGCAACTGCCTTGAATGCCAATACATGGTATCATGTAGCAGCTACCTATGATGGAGCCAATATGAAATTGTACATCAACGGAGCTCTGGATGCAACTAAAGCGCAGACCGGAAGTGTGAATTCAACAGGCGCATTCAATGTAGGATATTTATATAACACGTCAAGAAACTTCAATGGGAAAGTAGATGAGGTAAGAGTTTGGAAACGGGCTTTGAGTCAGACGGAAATCAGTCAGAATATGTGTAATGTATCCGTTCCGGCTACTTCGCTGACTGCTTATTGGAAGTTTAATGAAGGAAGTGGTTCTTCTGTTCAGGATACCTCAGGAAACGGAGTGACTTTAACGTTAACGGGTGTTGATGCTTCCAATTGGGGAACAGATGTACCATGTACAACAGGAAGTTCAGCATCGGCAAGAACCGGGGGAAGTCAAAAAGCTATAGGCGGAGGACAGGTAAGTATTAAAAATCAAATAAAATTATACCCTAATCCGGCAAGCAAATCTTCATCATTGACCGTTTCTGTTCCGGATGAATACAGCAAAGGGAAATTAACGGTTTATGATTTTAATGGAAGAATTATAGACACAAAATCACTGAATTCCGGAGATAATCAATATGAATTGACCAAACTTTCAGCAGGAAATTATATCGTGCAGTTTGAATCTCATGATGGAAGCCTAAAACAATCCGAAAAACTAATTGTAAAATAATAACCTCAGTCATTGGGCTTCGGCCCAATGATTTTTCTACTACAAAATTGATATACTATGAGAAAAAAATCCTTTTTTATTCCCCTTATGGCCCTGATGCTTCAGACGGCTCCGTTGCTTAAAGCACAGCAGCTAAACCCTTTGGGAGTCTGCTATGTGGAAGTGAACAACAACAATATGCTGAATGCAGGTTCTTATACATTACAGAACACCAACAGACAGCTTTTTGATGTTGCCATTATTTTTGCAGCGAATATCAACTATGATGTTTCCAAAAACCGTGCTTATATTTCAAATAATAACAACGTTACCAAAGTCCTGAATGATGTCAATACCTATGTAAAACCTTTACAGCAAAAAGGAATTAAAGTATTGCTGGATCTTTTAGGAAATCACCAGGGAGCCGGAATTTCTAATTTTCCAAACCGTGAAGCGGCAAAAGATTTTGCTCTGCAGGTGGCTCATACCGTTTATACCTATGGTTTGGATGGAGTAGACCTGGATGATGAATATGCAGGATACGGAAATAATGGAACCGGGCAGCCTAATAACAGCTCTTTTGTCATGCTTTTACAGGAATTGAAAGCAGCAATGCCAGATAAACTGATTACATTCTATTATTATGGTCCGGCTACGACAAGACAAACGTATAATGGAGACTTAGCAGGAAATTATATCAACTATACCTGGAATGCCATGTATAGTACCTACAACGCCCCTGTGGTTCCTCCTCTTGATAAAAGCAAAATTTCCGCTGCTGCAACCTGGATTCTTAATTCTAATTCAGGATCTACATCTGCTACAACACTTGCTAGTTTAGCAACCAGCACAAAAAATGATCAATATGGAGTGTTTATGTGGTATGATTTGGGGGGAACCGATGTTGCCAATTATCTGAGTACAGGTTCCAATATTCTTTACAACGAAAATACACTCTTAAGCGGACAATTATATTCATGGTCTCAGGGACAAAGCTGTGATCCGCCATTGGGACTGGATATTTCCAATGTAACAGGAACTTCAGCGAAACTAAACTGGACGTCGAACGCTTCCCAGTCTTATAATATTGATTACAAACCTGCGAATTCAACAGTATGGACGAACGCAGCCAATAATTATTCAGGAAATAATATTGTCATCAACAACCTTACCCTGAATACAGACTATGATTGGAGAATACAGTCTAACTGCTCTCCTACATTAACAAGTACTTATATTTTTGCACCAAGGTTTAACTCCGGAAGTGGCTGCACTACGCCATCAGGATTAACTTCCGGAAGTTTCCTTGGGAATACTGCTCAGTTATCATGGGATGCAGGAAATGCAACTTCATATACCCTGCAATATAAAACGACAGCAGCGACGACATGGTCTGAAATTCCGAATATTACAACCAACTCTTATTCATTGCAAAACCTTACGCCTAATACAGGCTATGTGTGGAAAGTACAGGCTTCATGTGCAGGAGGAACTACAAGTACCTATTCAGGAGAAGGGGCATTCAACAGCGGTTTTGCTCCAGTTACAAGTCCGGGTGCAAGATCTCTTTCTTTTAACGGAAGCACGCACTATCTTAACGCAGGACAATTTAACTTAAGCGGAAATGCGATGACATTCGAAGGATGGGTAAAAGTAAATGCTTTCAAAACAGGCTTCCCTTACATCTCATCAGTGATGGGTATTGAAGTAGGAGATAACAACTCCGCAATGCTGAGATTCGGAGATGGAAACCTGGCGAACAACAAACTTCAGTTTATCTTGAGTTTCGGGTCATCTCAGGTGAAATTGAATACGAATACAGCATTCAATACCAATACATGGTACCATATTGCAGCTACTTATGATGGTGCAGCGATGAAAATTTATGTCAATGGCATCCTTGATGCAAGCTTTGCAGTAACAGGTAACTTTGCAGCAAACGGTATTCTTTATCTGGGAAGAAATTATGATAATTCCCGTACAATCAATGGCTTCCTGGATGAATTCAGAGTTTGGAAAAAAGCATTGACACCACAGGAAATATTGAGCAACAGCTGTAATGTTCCTGCCAACTCTACGGGTCTTGAAGCCAACTGGAAAATGGATGAAGGAAGTGGCTTAGGAGCATTAGATGCTACGGCAAACACTCATTTTGCAACCCTGGTCAACATGACAGATACCAACTGGAGAACAGATGTTGCCTGTGCTTCTTCTCTTGCGGTGAAAGATGTTGAATCCGTAAAAGAGAGCAGCTCCGTTTATCCGAATCCTGTGAAACGAGGAAATGATATTCATTTTGCCATCAGCGACAACTCTGCCAATGAAGTGGCATTGTATGATGCATCAGGAAAACTGTTCAAAAAACAGAACATTAATCAAAATAATAACGCAGTCAATACACAAGATTTAATCAGTGGTACTTATATTTACAAGATTACATCCAAAAACAGTAAAGTGATATCAACAGGTAAAATTATTGTAAAGTAAGATTCAGATAATAAGATCATTATCAGAATTAATAATATAAAGTCTGAAATACAAAACAGACAGACAGGATATGTACTCCTGTTTGTCTGTTTTTTCAGTCACAGGGATGTCTTGAATTTAAAATAAAAAATAATGCAGAATATAGTAGGAATCGATATTGGAGGGTCACACATCACGCTGGCTCAGGTAGATCCGGAAAAACGTGAAATCATTTCTTCAACCTATGTAAGAGAACATGTAGATGCTTTTGAAAATAAAGAGGTTATTTTCACTGCATGGGTTTCAGCCATTGATAAAGTGGCTCATGATCTGGTAAAAGAAGATCTTTTAATCGGTATCGCAATGCCGGGACCTTTCGATTATGAAAAAGGAATATCGTTAATGCAGCAGGGAAAGTTCATTGATATCTATCAGGTGAATATCAAAGAAGAACTGGCAAAAAGATTGTCTGTTTCTCAGGAGCAGATACATTTTGTAAATGATGCGGCGGCCTTTATGGAAGGAGAAGTATTCGGAGGATGTGCTCAGGGATTCGACAGTGCTTTTGGAGTGACTCTCGGTACAGGATTGGGAACGACCTTTTTCAACGGAGAATTTGCTACCGATGAAGATTTATGGGATTCTCCTTTTAAAGATTCTATCAGTGAAGATTATCTGGCAACACGATGGTTTGTAAACCGCTACAAGGATTTGACAGGAGAAGAAATTTCAGGGACCAAAGATTTGTTGGATAAACCTACTGAAATACAGACCAGAATATTTGATGAATATGCAGATTCTTTCTCAGAATTTATCGTGAAATATGTAAATCATTACAAACCGGAAGTTTTAGTTATAGGAGGTAATATTGCGAAAGCCTATCCTCACTTTGAGCAAAGATTTATTCAGAATTTAACAAAGAATAATATTAACTTGCAGGTTAAAATTTCTGCCATATTTGAAGATGCAGCCATTCTTGGAGCTGCCAGCTATGCATTAAAAAAGCGTATATAAATTAACAAACGAAACGATACAATGAAGTTTATATTTTCTACTTGCTTACTGCTATTACAGGCCTGGGCCTTTGGGCAGAACATATCTCCCGTAGATTATGTGAATCCTTTGATGGGAACGCAGTCAAAACCTTCCTTATCCAACGGAAATACCTATCCGGCAGTCGGACTTCCATGGGGAATGAATATCTGGACCCCACAGACGGGTAAGATGGGTGATGGATGGGCGTATAGTTACGATGCAGATAAAATAAAAGGATTTAAACAGACGCATCAGCCTTCTCCATGGATGAATGATTATGGCGCATTTGCCATCATGCCGGGGGTGGGGAAAGTAAAATTTAAAGAAGACGACAGAGCGAGCTGGTTCAGCCATAAAGCTGAGGTTACCACCCCTTATTTCTACAGTGTATACCTTGCAGACATCAATGTAACTACAGAATTTACGCCTACGGAAAGAGCCTCTTATTTTAAATTTGATTTTCCAAAAACAGACAGTGCTTACATCGTTGTGGATGCATTGAACAAAGGTTCTTACATCAAAATTTTACCGAAAGAAAGAAAAATCCTGGGCTATACAACAAAATATTCTACCGGGAAATATGATAATTTTAAAAACTACTTCGTCGTTCAGTTTGATAAAGATTTTGAACTGACAAAAACCTGGAAAGACGATAAACTGGTTAATGATCAGTTAGAAATTACCAGCGATCATACAGGTGCTGTGGTAGGTTTTAAGCTTAAAAATAAAGAAACGGTGTATGCAAAAGTAGCCTCTTCATTCATCAGCTTTGAACAAGCAGAACTGAATCTTAAAAGAGAAATTGGAACCAAAAATTTTGAACAGGTAAAAACAGATGCTAAAAACATCTGGAACAAGACATTAGGAAAAATAGAGGTAAAAGGAGGAACAGATCAGCAGATGAGAACCTTTTACTCCTCTTTATACAGAACTTTGTTCTTCCCGCAAAAATTATATGAGATTGATGCCCAGAACAAAATAAAACACTGGAGCCCTTACAACGGTAAAATTGCAGATGGAAAAATGTTTGCAGGAACCGGTTTCTGGGATACCTTCCGTGCTTTGTACCCTTTCCTGAACCTAGTGTATCCAAGCATCAATGTAGAAATGCAGGAAGGATTGGCGAATGCTTACAAAGAAGGAGGATTCTTACCAGAGTGGAGCAGCCCTGGATATTCTGATATTATGATTGGAAATAATTCTGCATCCGTAGTGGCAGATGCTTATATCAAAGGACTTCGTGGATATGATACGGAAGCTCTTTGGCAGGCCGTAAAACACGGAGCGAATAATGCAGGCCCTATAGAAGCAGTTGGTCGTGCGGGAGTAGAATATTACAATACATTAGGCTATGTGCCTTACGATGTGAAGATCAATGAAAATGCAGCAAGAACATTAGAGTATGCATATGATGACTTTTCAATTTATCAGTTAGGAAAAGCATTAGGAAAACCCGCTTCTGAAATTGATATTTACAAGAAAAGAGCCTACAATTACAAAAATGTATTTGACAAGGAAACAGGCTTAATGCGTGGTAAAAATAAAGACGGTAATTTCCAGAAACCTTTCAATCCTTTCAAATGGGGAGATGCGTTTACAGAAGGAAACAGCTGGCATTACACATGGTCTGTTTTCCAGGATATTGATGGTCTGTCAGAACTCATGGGAGGAAAGAAGAAATTTGAAGCCAAATTAGATGAGGTATTCTCATTGCCACCGGTTTTTGATGACAGCTATTATGGAGGTGTTATTCACGAGATCAGAGAAATGCAGATCATGAATATGGGGCAGTATGCTCACGGAAATCAGCCTATTCAGCATATGATCTATCTGTATAACTATGCGGGATCACCTTACAAAACTCAATATTGGGCAAGACAGGTGATGAATAAACTGTATCACGCGACTCCTGATGGATATTGTGGAGACGAAGATAACGGGCAGACTTCTGCATGGTATATTTTCTCAGCCCTTGGATTTTATCCGGTGACGCCGGCAACAGATCAGTATGTATTAGGTGCACCTTTATTTAAAGAAGCTACCATTCACCTTGAAAATGGTAAGAAAATTGAAATAAAAGCTCCGGAAAACAATGCCGAAAATCTATACGTAAAATCATTGAACGTAAACCAGCAGCCTTACTCCAAAAACTGGTTGAGCCATAAAGAACTGATGAAAGGAGCTGTTTTAGACTTTAAAATGGACAACAAGCCTAATAAAGAAAGAGGGGCACAGGAAAAAGATTTTCCATATTCAATGTCAAAAGAAGAATCAAATAAATAATTTTAATTTAGAAATACAAACTGTATGAGTACAGAAAAAAAAGAAATATTCGACAGAGTAGAGAGCATGCTGCAGACACAAGGTTTTAACATCGCAGCAAAAGATGATACAAGACCATGGGGAGGGTTCTTTGTGATTGATGAAACACAGGCACAGGATTTTGCCAACCAGTATTTTGATGGCATTGATGTTGAAAACCTGAGAATAGGAGGGAAGCTTAGCCCAAAGATTCTTATCGTTGCTCCTGAAGCAAGATTAAGCTGGCAATATCACCACAGAAGAGCCGAAATCTGGCAGGTGGTAGAAGGAACTGTAGGCATCAAAAGAAGTGCAACAGATGAAGAAGGAGAATTAGGAGAATATGGTCCAAAAGATCAGGTGAAACTTCAGCAGGGAGAAAGACACAGGTTGATAGGTCTTGCAGGCTGGGGAATTGTAGCCGAAATCTGGCAGCATACCGATGCATCCAATCCTTCAGACGAAGATGATATCGTAAGAGTACAGGATGACTTTGGAAGATAAATAAAAAAAATCCGCTTCAATAGTGAAGCAGATTTTTTTATTAAGTAAGGAAGCTTGAGGCTGGAAGGAGGAAGCTACTGGAAGTTGTTAAAACTCATTGTTTTCTTCCATTACTCATACTGAATTTACAGGCTGATGCCAAAAAATAAACCTTATAGGTCTCCGAGACCTATAAGGTTTTGTTTATTCAGTTTTTATCTTATTGAAGATAAAAACTTTACTTGGTTGTAAATGCTTCAAGCTTCATTCCTCCAGCTTCCCGCATTAAAACGTCACATCCAATCCCACGTAGAAGTTAGCCTTCATAATTGGTGCATACACCATTCCTCCATCAAAATAATTTCCGAAAGGATTTTTAAAATCTACAATCGCATTTTTCTGATAATAAGAAGTCAGGTTTTCTCCTCCTACATAAGCTCTGATTTTTTTATTGAAATTTCTTGAGATCTGAGCATTAAGCACGGCGTAAGATTCAGAATACGTTGGTAACTGAAACTCTGTCGGATTCGTTGACGTATCAGGAAGTCTCTGCTTTCCGACCCAGTTTAAAGTCGTGTCAAAACTCCAGAATCCACCATTATTATTCTTGTTGGTTGAATACGCTAGGTTTACAAATCCTCTGTGCTTAGCCATAAAAGGAACTTCTCTTCTTCCTCCGATATAATCAGCCTGCACATCATAATACTTATAGGCAAGCCTTACATCAAAATTTTTGAAAGGAGTAAAATCCCACTGTGTTTGGAATGAATTCGCAAATGATTTACCATCCAGATTATAGAATGTCAACTGTTGAGGTGACTTGTCTAAATCTACCAATACCTGATCCTGGAAGTCTGTTCTGAAGAAGTCTGCAATAATGCTGGATTTTCTTCCGAATAGCTTAAATTCCTGTTGTAAGCTGGCACCATAGTTCCACGCGATTTCAGGTCTTAATCCATAAATATTTCCTCCGTTTGATAAAATATTAATCGCTCTGTTCGATGCAAAATACTGCTGGCTTTCCGCAAATACATTCGCTGTTCTGAATCCTCTTCCCGCAGAAAGTCTTAAAATAGTCTGGGGGGTAAAATCATACTTGAAATTTAGCCTTGGCGTAAACTGAGTTCCTGCCAGATTATGAAAATCTACTCTCGTTCCTGCTACCAATGTATATTTTAAGCCTGTTAAAGTATATTCGGCAAAAATTCCCGGTACAATTTCATTCCTTCTCAGGTCGTTCGTTAAATACGTTTCTTTATACCCATCATATAAGAAACTTGCACCAGCCTTATACTTATGATTGGTATTTCCGATGATGCTTTCAAAAATTAAATTGGAATAATAAGTTTGCTGCTGTCCTGCATAATTTCTCAATCCAAAGAAACTATCCTGCTGGTGATACACATATTGGTTCATCCAACCGATACTTTGGTAAGGTTTTCCTTTAAAAACATACCCCGTCTTATTCCAAACCTGGAATCTTGAAATATCAATTCCTACACCGTAAGGAGACTGCTTATCCTGAGCCAGTTTTTTATCGAAACCAACCTGTCCTGCAGTTCTTTCATCTCGGATAAAGTTAATACCGAAGTGAGATCCGAATCCAGACTTTTCAAGATCATTATAATTCAGCAAATAAGCGGCATTGATCTGTGTTCCTTTCGGTCTGTCAAGAAAACCGTCATCATTCATATCCGTGTTTCCGAATGTTCCGTTTCCGTGAAGAAGAAAAGTCTGTGACCATTTATCGTTGATGGGAGAAACATTGGTAATATTCACTTCAGCTCTTCCGTTGAAGTCAGAGAAAAGATTTAATGATGTTTCAGGAGCTTTTGCATTTTTCAAAAGCTCAGTGTTGATCTGTCCTGTGATACTTTCATACCCGTTGGTTACGGTACTTCCACCTTTTGTCAGCTGAATGCTTTCAATCCATCTTCCCGGAATAAAGTTTAGTCCGTACGCAGAAGCCAATCCTCTGATTTCGGGTAATTGCTCTTTCGTTAAGCTTGTGTATTTTTGATCCAGACCAAGCATTTTCAGCTGTTTTGTTCCTGTAACGGCATTGCTGAAAGAAACGTCAACGGTTGCATTGGTTTCGAAGCTTTCAGACAGATTACAACAAGCAGCCTTTAGCAGCTCTTTTTTATCAATATTAAAAACAAGCCCGGCTTCTTTTTTACTTAAAGCTGTTGCAGCCTTAGAACCTGTTACGACAACACCGTCAATGTTTTTTTCATGTTGAGAATGATCCTCTTTAGCGGGTGCAGTTTCATGGCCTTTATGATCTTCATGTTTTGCTCCTTCTTCATAATGTACTTTGGGATTAGCCTCACCAAAAGTAAAGTCTCTGTCATACAGACAACATCCCGGAAGCCCATTGTATACAGTATCTGAAGCCTTATATTTTTCATTATCATGACCCGCATCAGCAATTGCTTTTAAAATCTTATCCGACGAGGTTTTTGATGGATCAAAATTTAAGGTAACTGTTTGTTTCTCTGCATTCCATTCTGCAGTGTTGGCACCGGCATCTTTTGATGCTTTTTCAATTCTGGCTTTACATGAAGCACAGTTTCCTCTTACGTAGAACTCGTTTTCTTTTTTAGCGGAAACATTAGCATCTGCATGGTGCTCATGATGAGGTTCTGCCTGTGAAAGCTGTGCATCTCTGTCGTAATGACAACATCCCGGAAGTCCTTCATAGGTAGTGTCAGAAGCTTTGAATTTTTCGTTATCATGACCTGCTTCAGCTACTTTCTTTAGAATATCATCGGTAGATGCCTTGTCTGTTTCTAACGTTAATGTCTGAAGATCAACAGAGTATACTGCTGTTTTTGCACCTGCTTTTTTAGCTGCACTTTCAATTCTTGTTTTGCACATTTCGCAGTTCCCTTTTACCTTGAACTGGTTTTTTGAAAGTGTTTGAGCAGATATAAATTGTGTAAATAGGAATAATGCACCAAGTATAAACCTGGAAATATGTAATTTCATTTTGTTTAAAGTTTAAATTAATTAAAAAACAGTCCATTAAGTAGTATAATGAACGCGCGATATTTTAATTAACCTATCTTGGGCGGCTGCCAGATTTCCTTTAAACTATCTGAAAGATAAGGATCTGAATATTGAAACTGAGGATTCTTATTCGCTTTGTAATAAGACAGTTCCAGACGTAAGTTTTTTGAGAAAGGAGTTTCAATAAAGGTATAGCAGGCAATACATGATGAACAGCAGTCGTCATTACATGATTTTGTTTTGTCGTCCTTACTTCCTTCTTTTGAAGAATGATTTTTGCAGCAGTCACTTTTTTTCGAAGATTCTGCTTTACAGCATGTTTCCTGCATCCCTTGCGCATAGAAGTTATCCTTGGGAATTAAAAAAACTCCCAAGCAAAACACGATTGCAAGTATGTGAAACAGCTTCATTTCTGCAAAAATACAAAATTTATGGCAAAGGATCACCAACTTTTAGAGAACAGCTGTGCCATGGTGCTCCATGTGCTGGGTTTAATTTCGGTTTTTCGCCCATAGCGAGGTTTTGTGCAGCGGGTGCCGGAGCTGGAGTTGTCTGTATTACATTTTGAGCTGGCTGAGCGGCTGGAGCCGGTTTACTGCTTAATGGCTGTCCTACCGCAATATCACATCGGTGTCCCGGCTGCCCGTGTGGAGGATTCATTCCTGGAGCTGTCTTTACTTGTTTTCCGGAGTTATCAATTGCGACTTTTCCTGGTGACATTGCATTAGGATCAATCTGGATGACCTTATTTCCGCCTGTGTTTATATTTTGTGGCGCAGGAGTGGCTGCAGGAGCACTATTCAAGGGCTGTCCCACCTGAATATCGCATCGGTGTCCGGGTTGTCCATGTGGAGGATTCATACCAGGTGCAGTAGCCATTGGAGCCGGAGCGGGGGTAGATTGAATGCCTGCCTGGTCCATCAGGGCTGTTTTTGAGGTGGTATTAAGAGCTACGTTGGGCTGTCCAGCGTTGGCTTCTTCTTTTAAATAAGTTGCTTTTTCATCTTTTTTACAAGATGCAGCTAATAGTGATACGGTGATCAAACCTATAAATGTATTCTTCATATCCATGGGTATGAAACAAAATTAGCAAAACATTTTCAATTGTTTTGCTAATTTTATATTTATAATTCGATTTTCGGATTAATTTTTCACCAAAAGTCTGAATCCTTCTCCGTGAACGTTGATAATTTCTAATCCTTCGTCATCTTTTAATAATTTACGAAGCTTTGCAATATACACGTCCATACTTCTTGCTGTAAAGTAATTTTCCTTTTTCCAGATCTTTCTTAAAGCAAGATCTCTAGGCATGAAATCATTTCTATGGATGCAAAGAAGCTTCAATAATTCATTTTCTTTAGGAGAAAGCTTGTATTCTTTATCACCTACTTTCAATTGTCTCAACATAGAGTCAAAGAAAATATTGCTGATCTTGAACTGCTCCTGCTCTTCATTTTCCAATGTAGAACTTCTCTGAAGAATAGCCTTTATTTTGTATAAAAGAAGCTCTGTATCAAAAGGCTTGGTGATATAATCATCAGCGCCCAACTGATAGCCTTTCAAAATATCTTCTCTCATATTTCTTGCGGTAAGGAATATGATTGGGGTATTTTTATCAATCTTTTTTACATCTTCAGCCAATGAAAATCCGTCTTTTTTTGGCATCATTACGTCGAATATGCAGATGTCGAATTCATTTTCCGTGAATTCTTTAAGTCCCTGCTCTCCATCAATGGCAAGTGTTACTTCAAAATTATTGATTGTCAAATAATCTTTAAGCACCGCCCCGAAACTCTGATCGTCCTCTACTAATAATATTCTGTTGCTCATAACTTTTAATAATTAATAATTAACAATTAAGAATGAACTTTCTCACTCTATCTTCTATATTTTGATATTTGGTTTAATTTTTCATAATTGATGAATGGAAAATGATAATTGATTTTGAAATCGGCCTTTTATCATTTATGGTTTATCATCGATCATTGATATTCTTTTCTAGCTCATCGGTAGTTTTATCGTGAACGTACTTCCTTTTCCTTTATAAGATTCTACGATAATCTCTCCTTTGTGCAGTTCTACAATTTTCTTGACGTAGGAAAGTCCTAATCCCTGTCCTTTTACATTGTGAATATTTCCGGTTTCCTCTCTGAAGAATTTTTCGAAAATTTTGGTTTTATTTTGCGTATCCATTCCCATTCCTTTGTCGGAAATCTGAATGACATACCAGTGGCCTTCATTTTTGGTTTCCACATGTATTTCCGGTGCTTCTGGAGAATACTTATTGGCATTATCCAGCAGGTTGACCAGCATATTTGAGATATGGAATTCGTCTATTTTAAAAATATAATGAGTGGCATTGAACTTCTGGGTAAGGGTTCCGTTTCTTTGCTGTACAATCAGATTGAAGGATTCCGTTGTTTTTTTAATCAGTTCTCTTACATTGGCTTCTTTTAAAAACAATTCTACTTCATTTCTTTCAAGCTTAGACATATTCAGAATGTTTTCCACCTGCTTTTTCATCCTTAAGTTTTCCTGCTTGATCAGCTCCGAGTAATATTTTACTTTATCTGGATTGGTTGCAATCTTATCATTAGCCAAAGAATCTGTTGCTACAGAAATAGTTGCCAGAGGTGTTTTAAACTCGTGGGACATATTGTTGATGAAATCTGTTTTTACTTCAGCAAGCTTTTTCTGCCTCATCATATAATTGATGGAAATAATATAAATCCCAAGAATAGTAAGAAGAGAAAGGAATGTTCCCAGCAGCATCGGCCAGTTGTTCATCGCCAGAGAATATTCTTTTTTAGGGAAAACCAGTGCGAGACTGTATAGCGTATTTTTTTTATCAGCAAAAAGAGGAAAACTATAGATATTACTGTCTTTTTTCTCTTTGTATGCCTTATTTACAATGCTTGTCAGTTTGTTGCTGCGGTCTAGAACTCCATATCCGAACTTGGCAGTGATACCTCTTATTTTAAGTTCTTTAGCAATGACTGAATCAAGTGTTTTAGGATCTACTCTTTTGGTGATAGGAAGGTTGTTTCCATATACTTTCACAAACTCTTTCATGGAGTAGTCTCCAGTCTCAATCTCCTGATTGATGTCTGTGGTAAGAAGTTCACGATTGGTAGTGTCTCTTTTTATTTTGTAGGCCGCTTCGTCTGTATATAAAGTAGTCAGCTTGATAGAATCTCCTTTTTGAGAAATCGGAAGCTGTGTTTTTTCAATAATATTTTTGGAATAGATAATCTGTCTCTGAGTACCGGAGTCTTCCACCTGTTGAATGGTCGTTAAGGAAGGCTGTTTGCTGTTGGCAATAATATTTTTTCTGAAATCTTTATAATCCTGATTCAGGTATTTGTCTGCCTCAATTTCTTCAATACTTTTTGAAGTACTTTCCAAAACCGCATACACTTTATTTGAAAAATCCTGTTCCAGTACACCGTAATAGCCTTTCAACCAATAAAATTGGAGCGTCACAAAGACAATCAGTGAGATTGTCATAAACACTGAAATTATTGGGATGAATTTGTTATTCATTATTTAATTATATATGTTTTCGAAAGATGAATGTTAAAATTAATTGTTTTAAGACTACATAAACAAAAAACGAGCCAAAAAATTGTTTTATTTTTCTTAAAAGAGTGTTTTTTAACAATTATTTATGAATTATCTTTTACTTGTCATATGAAAAGTCCCACGCAGTAAATAAAATGCTAACTTTATTAAAAATAATTATTTATGGAATCTAATATCATTTTCAACAAAGATTTTGAAGAGCTCAGTATTTATGTCATGAAGATTTATAAAGCTGATCCTTCAACGGTGTGGAACTATTTTACCAAAGCTGAATTATTGGATCAATGGTGGGGCCCAAAACCTTGGAAATGTGAAACGATACATCAGGATTTCAGGGAAGGAGGAACCTGGATGTATACGATGATAGGTCCAAACGGAGAAAAAGGACCTATGTATTCTCAATCTGAATACGGAGAAATTAGAGAACATCGAAGTCTTGACTGGATGAGCGGTTTCTGCGATGAAAAAGGAAACATCAATGAAGATTTTCCAAGGTCAAAATGGCTGATCGGCTTTACCGGAGTGGAAGAGGGTACCAAAGTGACCATTAATATCCATTACCATTCTCAGGAAGTTATGAAAAAGATATTGGATATGGGATTTGAAGGTGGTTTTAGTATGGGCTTAAATCAGCTTGAGGAAATTTTACAATCATAAGATGATGAAGCTAAGAATAGTAAATTTAATCTCAATAGTCTAAAATATAAAAGCTTGGAAATATCCAAGCTTTATTTTTATATCAATTCTTCTTCCTGAAAATACTGAATAATTGCCTTTTTCATAAGCAATGACTGCTCATTGGGCTTCAATTCCGGAAGTCCTTCCAGTTTCTCAAACTGAGGCCATCCGTCTTCATAGTGTGTGAATTTATAATATCCAAAAGGTTCAAGTAATCTGCAGACTGCAATGTGAATCAGGTTCACTTTGTCTTCTTTTGTATATTTCTGCTGGCCGCTTCCCAGTTCCTGTAGCCCGATCAGAAATAAAAGGGTTTCAATGGGAGGGTTCTTTTCAGTCTGGAAGTTGTCTTCGAAAAACTGTTCTATTTTTTTCCAATATTCGGACTCGTTCATAACGTATTAAATAATAAATGATCGTTGATAAATGATAAAGCAACTACTTTAGCATTTTTCTATTAAATAGTAAATAATAGCAATTGAAATAAAAACTACTACTATCTACCCTGTATTTGAAAATTAATGAAGATAATATGAAAGCTATTTTTTATCAATTTTTAACAAAAACGCATACTCTAAAGCATCTTCTTTCAATGATTCAAATCTTCCGCTGGCACCTCCATGCCCGGAGCTCATGTCAGTTTTAAAAACTAAGATGTTATCGTTTGTTTTTAGTTCTCTCAGTTTTGCAGTCCATTTTGCAGGCTCCCAATACTGTACCTGAGAATCATGGAATCCTGTCGTGATCAGCATATGTGGATAATCTTTTGCCTCTACATTATCATAAGGAGAGTAGTCTTTCATATAATGATAATATTCTTTATCATTTGGATTTCCCCATTCGTCATATTCTCCGGTGGTCAAAGGAATAGTGTCATCCAGCATCGTACTCACAACATCCACGAAAGGAACCTGTGCTACAATTCCGTTGAATAACTGAGGCTCATAATTAACTACAGCTCCTACCAACAATCCTCCGGCACTTCCTCCCATCGCATATAGATGCCTTGATGAAGTATAATTTTCTTTGATTAAATATTTTCCTGCATCTATAAAGTCAAAGAACGTATTTTTCTTGAACAACATTTTTCCATCCTCATACCATTCTCTTCCCAAATATTCTCCACCACGGATGTGAGCGATAGCATAAATAAATCCTCTGTCAAGGATAGATAATCTTACATTTGAAAAACTAGCATCTACAGTGTGCCCATAACTTCCATATCCATATAGAAGAAGTGGAGTGTCAGCCGATTTTTTGGTGTCTTTGTGATAGACTAATGAAATTGGGATTTTTGTCTCTCCATCTCTAGAGTCTGCCCATATTCTTTCTGAAATATAATTTTCAGGGAAAAATTGCCCACCCAGTACTTCCTGTTGTTTTAGAAGTTTGGTGGTCTTTTCCTTCATATCGTACTCATAAGTGGAGCTAGGCTGTGTAAGGGAGGTATAACCGTAACGTAAAATCTCAGTATCAAATTCCATGTTGATTCCTATATAAGAAGTATAGGTAGGATCAGAGAAAGGTAAATAATAAGATTCCTGAGTCTTTTCATCAATGATTTTGATCTGAAGCAGTCCTCTTTCTCTTTCCTCTAGTACCAGATAATCTTTGAAAATTTCAAAACCTTCCAATAAAACTTCTGCACGGTGTGGGATAACATCTACCCAGTTTTCCATACCACAGTTGTTGATCTTGGTTTTTACGATCTTGAAATTGATAGCATCATCAGCATTGGTAATAATGTAGAATTCATCTTCGTAATGCTCTACAGAATATTCAAGGTCGTCTATTCTTGGCTGGATCACTTTCCATTCTGCAAATACATTGTCAGAAGGGATGAAATGATGCTCATCAGAAATAGTACTTGAACTTGCAATAAAAATATATTGCATTGATTTTGTTTTGAATACATTGACGTCAAAAGTATCATCCTTTTCATGAAAGATCAGAACATCTTCTGAAGAGTCTGTTCCCAGCTGATGTCTGTATACCTGAAATGCACGAAGACTTTTATCTTTTCTGATATAAAAAACGTGTTGATTATCATTGGCCCAGACAGCTTTTCCTGTGGTATTAGGAATTGTATCCTGAAGTATTTCCCCTGTCTTTAAGCTTTTAAAGTTGAGTGTATAAATTCTTCTTCCTACATTGTCTGAAGAAAAAGAGGCAAGTTCATTATTAGGACTTACGGCCAGACTTCCTACTTCAAAGAAATCCTGACCGTCTGCTAAAATATTAACGTCAAGTACAATTTCCTCTTCGTTGTCTAGGCTTTTATGTTTTCTGCAGAAAATAGGATATTCTTTCCCTTCTTCATAGCGTACAATATACCAGTAACCATTAAAGAAATAGGGAAGAGACTCATCATCCTTTTTATAGCGGGCTTTCATCTCTTCGAAAAGCTCTTCCTGAAGAGTTTCCGTATCTTTCATGATGAATTCTTCGTAGGCATTTTCTTCTTCAATATACTTGATGACTTCGGGGTTTTCCCTTTCGTTCAGCCAAAAGTAATTATCAACTCTTTTATCGCCGTGTATTTCTAATATTTGTTCTATTTTTTTTGCCTGTGGAGCTTTCATCCGTCTATTTTAATTTTTTATTGAGTAGGATCTGTCTTTATACTTTTCTTCTGAAAGTAAGTGATTTACACAGAGATCTCATTCAATGTTAATTTTCGTTCAAATTTAGGTAAAAAAAAACCATCTTTCCTTTATCGAAAAGACGGTTGATAGTATTTTTATAGTAAAGACTATTTGTGAAGTGCTTTAATATACTTTTCCAGAGCCATTGTCATGGAAGGAGTTTCCTTCGTAGGCGCCATTAAATCTACTTTTAATCCTGCTTCTTCTGCAGCGGCCAAAGTCGTGTTTCCAAAAACACCGATCTTTGTTTCCTCTTGCTTGAAGTCAGGGAAGTTTTGTTGTAGCGATTTGATTCCTTGTGGACTGAAGAAGATCAACATGTCATAATCTTTGGCGTTGATATCAGTAAGGTCGCTGCATACAGTACGGTACATAATTGCTCTTGTCCAGTCTACATTAGATGCATCCATGGTTTTTACAGTATCCGAACTTAGAACATCTGAAGATGGCAACAGATATTTTTCAGTTGGGAATTTTTTGAAAAGAGGAAGCAGGTCTGAAAAGTTTTTCTCCCCAAAGCTGATTTTTCTTTTTCTGTATACAATATGTTTTTGAAGGTAGTTGGCAATTGCTTCCGACTGGCAGATATATCTCATTGTATCTGGAACGGCAAAACGCAGTTCTTCTGCTAGTCTGAAGTAATGGTCAATCGCATTTTTACTGGTAAAAATAATACCGGTATACTGCGTCAGATCTATTTTCTGTGTTCTGAGCTCTTTATTGTCAACCCCTTCGACGTGGATAAAAGGACGGAAATCAATCTTTATTTTTTCCTTCTTCGCTATATCCAAGTATGGAGAAGACTCACTAGGCGCTGGTTGAGAAACCAATATAGACTTTATTCTCATCATTGACATTTATTAAAAAAATAACAACTTCCAAAGCAATAATAATGGTGTGATTTGGAGGGTGCAAATATACAAAAATTTATAATACCATTTCTCGGGAAGAATCTTGTTCTTGTGAAATAAGTAGAAAAAAACTTTGAAAATGAATACAAAAGAAAAGAAGCATAAATAATAAAAAAACATTTTATTTCTATCTATGGGAAAGTAATAGTGGGTTACACAAAGAATTATTAGCAAAAAAGAAAGAATGAAATAAAATTTTGTGGAGGTAAAATAAAAAATAGTCCATTTTTTTCCATCCCCTATACTTTGATAAAATAAAAAACCTAATGTTGATTTTATTAAATAAAAAAACAGCACTGCCAGCAAAGTATACCCAAATTTATTAAGCTGATACCCGAAAAGCTGAAGATCGGCAATATACTTCGGAACAATAGGAATATACTGTGAAATTAATATAGACAGCGTAAGTGTAGTTACGCATGAAGTGATAATCCAGCTGGGAAGGTTATTGCTGGCATCAAAATATTTCTGAAGCAGGAAATCTTTGAGACTGGCATCCCTTTCTATGATGTTCATCATAAAAACATATAAAAATATGCAGCCCACGAGGATAAAAATTACCCAGTCATTATTCTCAGGTATTCTTACATGATTGATGAAGTGTTGTGATGATGGCAAAATTTAAGCTTTTTTATTTATTATTTAACTTCAGATAACACAACCCGGCATAGATTTTCCTATCACCTGATCTATGAATTTGCAGCTAAAATACTTACTCTTATCGATTTTACGGAGTGTTCAGATCTGTTCAATACAAGTTTCTGATCCATCCGCTTAATCCTTGGTAAATATTTTTGCAAAATTATAGATTATTTTGTATAAAATAAAAAGGTTAAATAAACTATCTTTGCAAACTGAAATGAAAAAGCTCGTCATTATCCCAACATATAACGAAAAGGAAAATATTGAAAATATTATTTCCGCGGTTTTTGCAATGGATGACGACTTTCATATCTTGGTAGTGGACGATACCTCTCCGGATGGAACAGCAGAGATTGTAAAAGAATTGCAGAAGAAACATCCACACTATCTGCACCTGTCGATAAGACATGTGAAAGATGGATTGGGAAAGGCATATATCCATGGATTTAAATGGGCTCTCGAAAATAAATACGATTATATTTTTGAGATGGATGCAGATTTTTCCCATAATCCAACTGATCTCCCAAAGCTGTTTGAAGCATGCATCAATGCGGACATGGCCATCGGTTCTCGTTACTCAAAAGGAGTAAACGTTGTCAACTGGCCTATGGGAAGAGTATTGCTGTCCTATTTTGCCTCAAAATATGTAAGATTTGTTCTAGGCCTTCCTATTCATGATACTACTGCAGGATTTGTCTGCTTTTCAAGAAAAGTGTTGGAAGAAATAGGACTGGATAATGTGAAGCTGAAGGGCTACGGATTCCAGATAGAAATGAAATTCAGAACTTTTAAAAAAGGGTTCAGAATTGTAGAAGTTCCTATTATATTTACCAATAGAATTTTAGGGGAAAGTAAAATGAACGGTGGAATTATCCATGAAGCCGTTTTTGGAGTATTAAACCTAAAATGGAAATCAATCATCAATAGATTATGAAAAAGCTGATCTTTATTTTTGTTTTGATAAGTCTGTTTTCGTGTACCGATTATATTGATAAGCCTAAAAATCTGATCGATAAAAGCATGATGGCGGAAATTATTGCAGATCTTTCGATCAACGATCAGGCTATCTACGTGTATCCAGACAAAAATATGGAAGCAGGGACGAGAGCTGTTCTCAAGTCATATAAAGTAAAACCTGATGACTTCGTTGGAAGTTTCAAATACTACGTAATTAAAGAAGAAATGGATGGGATCGCCAACGATGCACAGGAAATATTGGTGAAAAAAGACCCTAAAGCAGATAAATATATAAAGGATAAACTGAAACAGAATGGCGTTGTCATACCTTTAGTAAGGTAAAAACGATATGGAGCTGTTATCCGAAAAGAAATCACTGATAAAAACGGTGAATTAAAAAAGTATAGAGATGAAATTTTTTAATATAGAAAAAACCTCTGAAGGGAAAGCAAGAGCAGGGGAAATTACCACAGATCACGGGAAGATTCAAACTCCTATTTTTATGCCTGTGGGAACTGTAGCAAGTGTAAAAACAGTTCATCAGAGAGAATTAAAAGAAGACATTAAAGCTCAGATTATTCTGGGAAATACTTATCACCTTTACCTTCGTCCGGGAATGGAGACGATGCAGGATGCAGGTGGTTTACATAAATTCATGAACTGGGACCTTCCTATCCTTACCGATTCAGGAGGTTTTCAGGTATTTTCACTAGCCAGCAGCAGAAAAATGACAGAAGAAGGTGCGAGATTCAAATCTCATATTGACGGAAGTTATCATATGTTCTCTCCAGAAAGATCAATGGAGATTCAAAGACAGATCGGAGCTGATATTTTCATGGCTTTTGACGAGTGTACTCCTTATCCTTGTGAATATAACCAGGCAAAATCATCTATGGAGCTTACGCACCGTTGGTTGAAAAGATGTATTGAATGGACAAATAATAATCCTGAATTATACGGATACAAGCAAAGACTTTTCCCGATTGTTCAGGGATCAACCTATTCTGACCTTAGAAAAATTTCTGCAGAAGTAATTTCTGAAGCAGGAGCAGAAGGAAATGCGATTGGAGGACTTTCCGTTGGAGAGCCTGAAGAAGAAATGTACAGAATCACGGATGAAGTTACTGATATCCTTCCGAAAGACAAACCAAGATATCTGATGGGAGTAGGAACACCATGGAATATCCTTGAGACTATCGGACTGGGAATTGATATGATGGATTGCGTAATGCCAACAAGAAATGCAAGAAATGCAATGCTTTTCACGTGGCAGGGGGTGATGAATCTTAAAAATGAAAAATGGAAGCGCGACTTTTCGCCTTTGGATGAATTTGGGACCAGTTTTGTAGACCGTGAATATTCAAAAGCGTATCTTCGTCACCTATTTGTATCTAAAGAATATCTCGCAAAACAGATTGCTTCGATTCATAATCTTGCATTCTATCTTGATTTAGTAAAAGTAGCCAGAGAACATATCATTGCAGGAGATTTCTACGAATGGAAAAAATCTGTAGTGCCGGTTCTTAGACAAAGACTATAATAAACTATGCTTAAAATTGTAGACAGATATATCATTAAAAAATACCTTGGAACTTTCAGTTTCATGTTAGTGCTATTGTCTATAGTCGTATTGGTAATCGATGTTCAGCAGAAGATTCCAAGGATAGAAAATGCCAAAGCTATAGATCCGAAGCTGGATCTGATGTATTTCCTGGTTCATTTTTATCCTTTCTGGATTATTAATCTTGTGGTGACCTTCCTTTCTATTCTGGTATTTATTTCTGTGATTTATTTTACCTCCAGGATGGCAAATAATACTGAAATTGTTGCTATTATCAGTAGTGGAGCTAGTTTTCACAGGTTTTCCAAACCCTATCTGCTTACATCCATTTTTATTGGTTTGATTGCTCTTGTGGTGTATCATATGGTGCTGCCATGGGCCAATATCAAGAAAAATGAATTGGAAGCATATACTTATAACGCTGCCAATAAAGAAAAGATCTTAGGAACAGCTCCAGCTTCTTCACAGCTGAGCAAAACAGAATATATCTTTGTCGATTCCTGGAATAAACGAGAAAAAAGAGGGTCGAGCTTTGTCTATCAGAAATTTGATAAAGATAGAAAAATGGTTTATGAGCTGAAAGCAAGTGAAGTATATTGGGATAAGCTTAAAAAACAGTTTGTTTTAAATAATTATTTAGAAAAAACCATCAATAAAGACAATACCGAAAAGCTAAATAACGGAATAGAATTAAGGAAAAATTACGGGCATTCACCCGAAGAGCTTTTTCCTAATGAGCTTTTGGGACAAAATAAAACCACACCCGAACTTCTGAAATTTATTGAAAGAGAAAAGGCAAGAGGAAACAGTAACCTGAACTCCTATCTGAATGAGCTTCACCAAAGAACATCCATGCCTGCTTCCATCATTATTCTGACATTTCTGGCACTTTCCCTGTCATCACAAAAGAAAAGAGGAGGATTGGGAGTCAATCTTGCGATAGGGATCTCATTGGCCTTTATTTTCGTCTTTTCATTTGAAGCCCTAAAAGTGGTTTCGGAAAATAAAAGTTTGTCTCCAGCGGTGGCCATGTGGCTGCCAAATATGGTGTTCTTGCCACTTACGCTCTATCTTTATATCAAAAGAGCCAATCAATAATTAGTAGAGTAATTTTACTTCCTTGTGATAAAAGGAATGCATCCCGTCTTCCAGTTCGATCCAAAGTTTACCTTGCTCATCTACATTTCGGATGATGCCATTTTGTCGTGCTTTTTCAATTTCAAAGACAGAGATCAGATCCTTTCTGAAAAGATTTTCATTGAATCCATCCAGAATTTCCTTGTCGGAAGGAATGCTTTTTAGTTTTTCAGACAAAAACTCATGAAGATTTAATGCAAGATCCTCAAGGTCGAATACGACGCCTGTTTGTGTGAAAAGTGAGCCAGCATTGGATATTTCATCAAAATTTTCCTGAAGAATATTAATTCCTGTCCCTATGATGAAATAATTATTTTGATTAATTTTTTTCTTTTCTATTAAAATTCCAACGATTTTTTTACCTTTAAGGATAATATCATTCGGCCACTTAATTTTTACCTCTGAGTCAGACAATTTGGCAAGGAAATCCCGGACAATCATTGCGGTATAATAATTGAGCATAAAATCAGAGCACAAGATGTCCTGAGTATTCACTGCCAGCGTATAAGCCAGGTTTTTTCCGGCAGTCGGAGTCCAGACATTTCCATACTGACCACGACCTTTAGTTTGATTAAAAGTATGCAATCCTATAAAATTTGCATTTTCATAAAGTAAAAACTTTGATATTTCGTCATTAGTAGAAGAACATTCTTTCAGGTAGAAGAGTTGACTCATTTAAGAAAACTTTAAGACATTAAGAGGGTAAAAGTAAGGTTAAAGTAAAGAAAAAACAATAAATTTGCAGATTATAGTATTTTTTTAATGAATAAGACAGCAGAAAAACAAGCGTTAATAGATAAAATCGTTGAAGCTATCCAGGATGTAAAAGGAGAAGACATTATGATCTTCGATCTTTCAAACATCGAAAACTCCGTGGCAGAAACGTTCGTGATATGTAGTGGAAACTCGAATACACAGGTATCTGCACTCGCAGGAAGTGTTGAGAAGAAAGTAAGAAACGAACTGCAAGACAGACCTTGGCACGTAGAAGGTACTGAAAATGCAATGTGGGTATTGGTAGATTACGTCTCAGTGGTAGTTCATATATTTCAAAAAGAAGTACGAGAGTACTATGATATAGAAGAGCTTTGGGGTGACGCAGTCATTACCAAAATTGAAAATGAATAATAAAAATTTAAAAAGTCTAAATGAATAATAAAGGGTTCAACTGGTTCTTTCCAATTGCAATCATAGCTCTTTTGCTATTTTTTGGCTCCAATTTCCTTGGAGGTGATAGTGCAAAATCTATTGATGAGGATGGTTTTTTTAGAGAAATGCAGGCGGGGAAAGTCCAGAATGTAATTATATACAAAGACATAGAGAAAGCTGATGTTTTCCTAACAAAAGAAGCAAAATCGGCAATGGTTTCCAAAACCGGGAAAGAAAATAACCCTCTTTCTGCCTTTGAAATGGCTCCTAAAGCAGATTTTTCTGTGAAATATGGAGACCTTCAACTTTTCCTTCAGAAATTTGAACAGATTAAAGTCACCAATCCTGCGATTAAAACAAGCAAAGACTACGGAACGGGCAAAAGCGCGTTGATGGACATCTTAGTGCCTGCTTTAGTTTGGATTACGATTTTGGGATTATTCTACTTCCTGCTTTTCAGAAAGATGGGCGGAGGCGGAGGTCCTGGTGGACAAATCTTCTCTATTGGAAAATCTAAGGCTAAGCTTTTTGACGAAAAAGAAAGAATTCAGGTAACATTCAAAGATGTTGCTGGGTTGGAAGGTGCTAAAGAAGAAGTTCAGGAGGTTGTAGATTTCTTGAAAAACTCTGAAAAGTATACCAAACTGGGAGGTAAAATTCCTAAAGGAGTTCTTTTAGTAGGCCCTCCGGGAACAGGTAAGACGTTATTGGCAAAAGCTGTTGCGGGTGAAGCCAAAGTTCCGTTCTTCTCCCTTTCAGGTTCTGATTTCGTTGAAATGTTTGTTGGGGTTGGAGCTTCAAGAGTAAGAGACCTTTTTGCTCAGGCTAAAGCAAAATCTCCGGCGATCATCTTTATCGATGAGATTGATGCTATCGGACGTGCAAGAGGAAAAAATAATTTCTCTGGCGGGAACGATGAAAGAGAAAATACCCTGAACCAGCTTCTTACTGAGATGGATGGTTTTGGAACAGACGTCAATGTAATTGTAATGGCGGCTACCAACAGAGCAGATATTCTTGATAAAGCATTAATGAGAGCAGGGCGTTTCGACCGTTCAATCTATGTAGATCTTCCGGAATTGCATGAAAGAAGAGATATCTTTGATGTTCATTTGAAGAAAATCAAGCTTGATGATAATGTAGACAGAGATTTCTTAGCAAAACAAACTCCTGGATTCAGTGGAGCAGATATTGCTAATGTTTGTAATGAAGCAGCTTTGATTGCAGCCAGATATAATCATAATTCTGTTACAAAACAGGATTTCCTGGATGCAGTAGACAGAATCATTGGAGGTCTTGAAAAGAAAAATATGGCTATCAAACCATCTGAAAAGAAAAGAGTGGCTTATCATGAGGCAGGTCACGCTACGATCTCTTGGTTGGTAGAACATGCATCACCACTTTTAAAGGTAACCATTGTTCCAAGAGGACGTTCTCTAGGGGCAGCATGGTATCTTCCGGAAGAAAGACAGCTTACAACGACTGAGCAGATGCTTGACGAGATGTGTGCCACCTTAGGAGGTAGAGCAGCAGAGCAAGTGATTTTCAACAATATTTCTACAGGAGCACTTTCTGATCTTGAAACAGTAACGAAGAGAGCTCAGGCAATGGTTACAATCTACGGATTGAGCCCGAATATTGGAAATATCTCTTACTATGACAGTTCAGGACAGTCTGAATACTCTTTCGGAAAACCTTATTCTGAAGAAACTGCTACAAAAATTGATGTAGAGATCAAATCGATTATTGAAAATCAGTATGAAAGAGCGGTAAGAATTCTTGAGGAAAATAAAGATAAGCTTGATGCTTTAGCGAATAAATTGCTAGAAAAAGAAGTGATCTTCCGTGAAGACCTGGAAGACATATTCGGAAAGAGAGCTTGGGATCCTGAATTGACAGAGAAACCTGTTACCAATACTATCCCTGAAAAAGAGGTAGTAATGGAAACACCTCAGATTAAAGAAAAAGAAGAAGAAAGCGAAATACAGGCTCCAGAAAGTCCAACACAGCTTTAAGACTCTTAAAAAAAATAGAATTAAATAAACCTGACAACTTCAAAATTGTCAGGTTTTTTCATATTTAAAGAGATATTTAGGACACTATTGTAATTTATTTTCTATTTTTGTATAAAGTTGACTAAAAATAGATTAAGTTGAATTTATTCAAGAGGATTGTAAGCAAACTTACCAACCAGCCTGAAGAAGAGGATAAACAGAGCCTGGAGAAGCTAGGGGATTCGCTGAAAAATGCGGATCTTGACTATAAGTTTGCGCAATTATTTACGCATTCGGGGGGATTTTTTAATTATTGTGCAGATGAAGCGGAGGCTCTACAAACTTTAAATCAAATTATCAAAATAGAAGGTGCTCACAACCTTTTCTGCTGGGACAAAGAACTTCAGAACTTTTTGAACGTTGTGAAGACTTCTTATACTTCAGAGCTGCAGCAATCTAATGATGCTGCATTCATCACCTGTGAATACCTGATTGCCTATGATGGCAGAATCATGCTTTCGCATAATAATATCCTTCATTATCATTCTTCAAGGCTGCCGGATAAGATTATTATCATGGCCAATGTTTCTCAGATTGTAAACAATCTGAACGATGCCATGGGGAAAATAAAAAGAAACGGAAATATCAAGAACCTTACTTCTATCAGCGGAAGCCAGTCAAAAATGGATAGTTCTTCCAACTCCAATACAAAACTGTTTTTATTGCTGCTTGAAGATTAAGCAACCACTTCTAAATTTTAAATTTTGGATAAAAATCTCATTCAAAGAACCGTATCAGGTATCGTCTATATAGCCGTCATTATTCTTTGCTCAACGCCGCTGGGAGCAGAACTGCTGAACAGCATTGCACCCGGACTTATCAAACAGCAGTATCTTTATTATGGATTAATAAGTTTGTTGCTGGTGGTGGGAACCTGGGAATGCGTCAAAATCATGAAGTTTGGGAATGGCTATGAAAAATGGGTTGTATTCCCACTGGTCATTTTTATATTCTATATTTTTTCCAAAAGATATTTTAATCATGATTTCTTTTTCGATTTCAGACTTAGCGAAATATTAGCCCTGGCCCTTATTGGAATAGCTGTGGTTACTTTATTCAAATATCCCAACGAATTATACTTCGATAGCGGGAAACTGATTTTTACCGTTATTTACGTAGCGCTTCCATTCAGTTTTGCACTAGGACTGCCAAAGTTCTCCAGCTATAATGAAAATTTCTCATTAGAGGTTCTTTTCCTGTTTGTCCTGATTTGGAGCAGTGATACCTTTGCTTATTTGGTAGGAAAGTTCTTTGGTAAGCATAAAATGGCCCCTAAAATCTCCCCTAAAAAAACTTGGGAAGGATATGCAGGCGGTGTTGTCTTGACACTGGTTCTATCGTACTTTATTGAACATTATCAGCCAGAGTTAAGAGGAAATTGGATGATCGTAGGATTTTTGGTTGCTGCCTTTGCTCCGTTAGGGGATTTGGTAGAAAGCCAATTGAAAAGAAATTTCGGTGTGAAAGACAGTGGAAACATCATTCCAGGACATGGAGGAGTTTTAGATAGACTGGATAGTTTTATTATCTGCGTTCCTGTCGTATATTTGTACTTTATTTTAGAAAAATTTATTTAGTCTCATGAAATTACATAGAGAATCAAAAGGAACAATTACCGTAGCGACCCTGCTTTTTATCATTCTGGGGGTTTTGGCTATTTATTTCCTTAAAATGTGGTCCCTGTTGATCATTTTACCTTTGTTGGTTATTTACAGTTTAGTTTTCTGGTTTTTCAGAGTTCCGGATCGTAATGTTTTGGATCACCGAGAAAACGTGATAGCTCCGGTAGACGGAAAAGTAGTAATGATCAAAGAAGTGGAAGAAGATGAGTTTATAAAAGGGAAAGCAATTCAGGTTTCTATTTTTATGTCTCCATTGAATGTACACATCTGTAGATATCCTGTTTCAGGAGAAGTGATTTACAAAAAGTACCACCCTGGAAAATATCTGGTAGCATGGCACGAAAAGTCTTCTACGGAAAACGAAAGAACTACTATGGCGGTACAAACGTTAACCAACCATAAAGTAGTTTTCAGACAGATTGCCGGATACGTGGCCAGAAGGATTGTTTTCTACTGTAATGAAGGCGATAAAGCAAAAGCGGGACATGAGTTCGGATTTATCAAATTCGGTTCCAGAATGGATGTATTCCTTCCTTTGGATACAGAAATTATCTGTAAGATCGGAGATATTACAAAAGGAGGTTTGGATGTAATTGCCAAACTGAAAGAAAATTAAAATTCTTATTTTGATATAAAGATAAAAAAGAGAGCCTTAGAGCTCTCTTTTTTTATTTGATGAATTGAAGGCTAATTTGAGCGTTTTGAGTTTCATTACGCATGAGTAATATTGCGTATTTAAAGAGTAATCCTTTTCCGTTTGGATTAATAATTTTGCAGCTTAAAAACACAAGCTCATGCTTTTTAAGTGATGTGAGGTAAATGCTTATTAAATTTTTATCAAAAATGGTATTTTATTTGATAATTTTAATATTGAATTTTAGTAAATTGTAACTAGAAAAACACCTTGATCATATCCTTTTAATGCTGAAAAAAGACTGACATATTTCGTTTTGTAGGTTTTTATTTGCATAAGAAGCTTTTAATATGGGGGAATTTTTGCTTTCAGGAGTACAAATACCAACTTAAGCTTGTGAGAGTATAAAAAAAACAACCAGATGATTTATAAGTTTTTCTTTAAAGTGATCAACAACGAAACGGAGAAATTAGATAATGATTTCGAGCGCAGTTATGTGAGTCTTATCAACCGGTATTTACTATTACTATTCCTCATATTTTTATTCTATTCTATTTTCATTATTATCTTTTTTGGAGATATGCTGGTTTCCACATTTCTTACCGTGATCACATTTTTCTGGTTGCTTTTGATGTCTATAAAAGGAAAAATACAGCGATTCGGAAAGGTTTTAAAGAGCAGTATTATTTCTGTATTTGTTCTGCTTACTTTTATAGTCAGCTTTTTTAATATTTATACTTACAAAAATGCAGGAGTAGAATATTTTTATTTTTGTCTGTTGTTTGCTATTCCCTTCTTTTTAAATTATAAAAAAGATTCTTTTTCTATCTTTTTCATTACTTTCATGATCTGCATTAATTTTATTGTATGTCTGTATTTTGATTTTGATTTCCTGCCTAAAAGCAGATTTATAGAAAAAGAGGATTTTAAAACAATAAGGTTGTTGAATATTTTATTCTCCATCGCTTCTTTTCTGATGGATATTGTTTTTATTACCCAGAAAGACCAGTTGATTCATGGGCTCATTACCGATACACAAGTGAAAGACTCTACAATTAAAGATCTGGTGAAAACAAATACAGAATTGATGAAACACCAGATGCTGATCAATCATCTTTCAGAAGAAAATGTTCAGGAGATTTTAAGTTTGGCAGAAACCAATTCTCCGGTATTTTTTGAGAAATTTCAGGTATTTTTCCCTCTTTTTATTCCGGGTATTTTAAAAATAAACCCTAATCTTATTCATTCTGAGCTCTATTTCTGTGCTTTGATGAAACTTGATTTTGATACCAAAAAAATTGCACAATGTACCAATAACAGCATTCGTGCTGTAGAAAGTAAAAAATACAGGATACGAAAAAAACTGAATATTTCTTCCGAAATAAACATCAACAGCTTTCTTATTAAAATTTAAATATCCACAATACTGAGTTTTACTACTTATGCGTAGCATTAAGTAATGTTGAGTAATGTCTGATAGTATTTATTGTCAATATTTTTACCTAAATATATTTCGATGAATATTAAGAACATTCATATTGGAAGTCTGATCAGGTCCAAAGTGGAAGAATATCAGATTCCAATAGAAAGAATCTCAAGATTTTTAGACAAGACAGAAGATGATATAGAAAAGATGTATCATGAGCAGAGCATTGATACAGATGTTTTGTTGAAGTGGAGTAAGCTTTTAAAATTCGATTTCTTTAGATTTTATTCCGGGCATCTGATTTTGTATGCTCCCCAGTCAAAAATGGATAATAGGGATAGTCAAAAGAAAAGTACGATGGTTTTTAGGAAAAATATCTATACACAAGAAGTAAAGGATTTTATACTTGAGAAAATAGAAAGTGGAGTGATGACAGCAAATGAGGTGGTTTTAAGGTATAATATTCCCAAAACAACCCTCTATAAATGGATGAAAAAAAAATAATATGACTCCTGATTACAAACAGATTTATACTGATATTCTTAAGGAAAAGTTTCCTGAAAAATTAATTGATAACACCATTAAGCATCGGTTGGAAAGATTGCATTCGGCCATAGATGTTCTGAATTTTAATCAATTGGTTTTTGGAGAACCGGGATATGACGTTGGATTTAACAATCAAAGACTTCGGTCTTATGATGAAGAATCTATTTTGAAAATTCTTAGTTATCAGAAAAATAATAAACTTAATAATCTTCAGATTAGCAATCATTTTAAAATAAGCCGGAATACGATTACCAAATGGAAAGCTATTTTTAAAATATGAAAGAATACTGTGCATTTTTGATCGTTCACTTTTTGATTTGTCCTTTTGAAAGAGATGAACTATTGAAATTTTGTGAGTTTTATTACGCGTGAGTAGTATTACGTAGCTGGAATTAATTTGTAATTGTCTGAGGGTGATAATTTTGTAACGGTTAAATGACTTAGTTGAAAATTTTAATCATTAAACAAAAACAATTATAATTTATAAATGATGGAAACAAAATTTACGATGCCCTCAATGAAAGTATTGTTATTCGCAATGCTCTTTGTTTTTGGGAAATCTTATTCACAGGCCAATAATGGTGCAGTAGGGATTAATACTACTACCCCTAATGCTAATTCCGTTTTGGATGTTGTCTCAGCAAATAATAACAAAGGAATTCTTATTCCAAGGCTTACTGAAGCACAACGAAACGCCATTGTAATCAACCAATCCAAAGATGATGGTTTGACAATTTACAATACCACAGAAGATTGTTTTAATTACTGGAGTCTTGCAGATAACGAATGGAAAAGTGTCTGCGGACAGATGGGAAAATCGGTTTTTACAATAGACTGTTCCACATCTAAAGCAATGGGAAGCTATGTAAAAGGGAAAGAACTTACCAATTCGAACTACCTGAGCATCGCTGTGAATGTTACAAAACCGGGTAATTATACCATTTCAGGAACTACTACCAACGGATATAACTTTTATGGAACCGGAGTATTTCTTAATACCGGAGCACAAACAATACAGATTCCGGGTCAGGGAGCTCCTCAGAATATCCAGATCGATAATGTGTCACTAGAAGCCAATGGAACGGCTGTTACTTGTACTCCAGCGATCTCTATCACGGTACTAAGTCCTGCAGGAACCTATACGATGAGCTGTGGAAGTGCAACGGTAAATGGGGTATACAAAGTAGGGACAGCTCTTGCAGCTTCCAATACAATTACTTTGCCCGTGAATGTGGCAACATTGGGAAGTTATACCATTACCACCAATAGTGTTGATGGAATTTCTTTCAGCGGGTCTGGAACATTTACTGCTACAGGAAACCAGAATGTTACGCTGCAAGGAACGGGAATGCCTACTTCCACAACAGTGAAAACAATGACCATTACCTCTGACAGTCAGGGAGGAGTATCTACAACATGTTCTGTAAATGTGATTGTAGTTGTTCCAAAGAAAAAACTTTTAACTATTGGAACGGGAGCAAACGGTTGTGGATATAATGTATCAGGAACATCTCCATCAGGTATGGTAACTAAAGCTGCTGCTAATTTTGGAACATTGGCCAACAGTACTGTAAAATATGAAGGATGGGATCAGATTATTGACGGTACAGACAGTCCGAGTGCTGCACAGCTAACGACCTGGACAACCGGAGCCAATCCTGTAGATATTATTGTAATAGGATATGCATGGGGTATGAATGCTGCAGAAGCACAGGTACTAAGAAATTATCTGGCAAAAGGAGGTGTCATCGTTGCATATTCTGAAAGCAATGGTGGAATGCAGAATCTGTTCAGAAATGTTTTTGACGGATCTGTAAACACGGGAAGTGTAAACAGTGCAGGAGCTATTTATAAACTGCCAATGACCAATGATGAAATCCTGAATGGTCCTTTTGGAGATATAAGAGGATTGCAATGGGGAGAAGATGCTTCTGCTACTACGTATGCAACAGGGCTGCCTTCAAGTGAAATTACAGTATATTCAGGAGATACAAATATCTCTACGGCTGCACCATCAGGAACAGTAGGTCGTGTAACAGCATTTAAGCATAATACGCTAAACTTCATCTGGGTAGGAGATGGTGGATTCAACTCTCAGTGTGGAACAGTGGCTTCTCCAAATACCTCAGATACGATATGCCCATTCTATGCAGATACGAACTATAAGCCAATCGCAAAACCAAATTATGGAAACGGCGTTGCAGCTTATGAAATGAATGTATACAATTCAATATTCTACGCCAACGCTCTTGCCTGGGCGATTAAAAAGGCAGAATTCAGTGGAATAAACACAAAATGATAAAGGGTTTTTAAAGAAGGCTCCGGTACGATTATTCGTACCGGAGTTTTTTATTTTATATATCTTTTAATCTCCTCTGTCAGCTTTAATATAAACTCTACAGGAAGATCTTCTTCCATATCAATGAGAAGGATTTTAAACTTCTTTCTTCCATCCTGGATCAGTTCCGGGTAATCCAGTCTGTCACCATGATAAAAACTCAGATAATGTTTTTCGTACTTTTTGCTGTAGTAGAAATAGCACAGCATTTTCTTTTTGTATTTGATAAACGGAAGCCCAAAGCTAAAGGTCTCTGTAATATTTTCAGGATCTGCAGCTAAGATCGTATCGCGTAAAAATAAAAGAGTACTTCTTTCAGGTTCTTTAATTCTGTAGAAATACTCTTGTATAGGGTTCATTTTTAATTAAATTAAAAAATTAGTCAAAGTTTTGAAGTTCAACAAGCTTGTTATACATTCCTTTTTTAGCAATCAGGTCATGATGAGTTCCTTGTTCTACAATATCACCTTTTTCCATCACTACGATCCAGTCTGCTTTCTGAATGGTGGAAAGACGGTGGGCAATAACTAAAGAAGTTCTGTTTTCCATCATTTTCTCCAGTGCATCCTGTACAAATCTTTCAGATTCTGTATCCAGGGCAGAAGTTGCTTCATCCAGGATCATAATGGGTGGGTTTTTCAATACTGCTCTGGCAATAGAAACCCTTTGTTTCTGACCTCCGGAAAGCTTTCCGCCATCATCTCCGATATTGGAATCATATCCTTCAGGAAGTCTTGTGATAAATGCATCTGCATTGGCAATTTTTGCGGCAGCAATCACTTCTTCTTTTGTAGCATCAGGTTTACCCATCAGGATATTATTGTAAACGGAATCATTGAATAATACAGATTCCTGCGTTACCATACCTAAAAGCTTGCGATATTCCTGTAATTTTAAATTTTTAATATTGGTCCCGTCAATCAGGATTTCTCCTTCAGAAACATCGTAGAATCTTGCTAAAAGATTGGCAATTGTAGTTTTCCCGCTTCCACTTTGCCCAACAAGAGCAACGGTTTTTCCTTTTGGAATAGAAAGTGAGAAGTTTTTAAGAATCGTATGATCTTTATCGTAGAAAAAGCCAATATTATTAAACTCGATTGAACTATTTAATGTTGAGATAGAAACAGGATTTTCTATTTCGTCAATTTTTACATCAGCATCAAGAATTGCCAGAACTCTTTCAAGAGAAGCCTCTCCCTTCTGCACATTCGAAATGGACTGAGACAAACTTTTCACAGGAGGTAAAATCTGGAAGAAAATACCCAGGAAAACCAAGAAATCCGCAGGGGAAATACTTTGTTCTACTATGATTTGTTTTCCACCGTACCAAGCGATAATCAAGAAAGTAACTGAACCTAAAAATTCGCTCATTGGAGATGCCAATTCCTTTTTTCTTCCTAAACTTATAGAGCTGTTAATCCATTTCTGCATAGACTGCATAAAACGGTTGTCCATTATTTTTTCTGCACTGAAAATCTTAATCACCTTTGTAGATTTTAATGTTTCATCTACAATCGAGAAAATATTTCCCATCTCATTTTGAGCTTGGTGAGAGTCTTTTTTCAGGCTTTTTCCTATTAAAGCAATCATTGTTCCCATTACAGGCAATACTAGAAGTGAGAAAAGAGTCATTTCTGTACTTAAAAAGAAAAGAGTCACCAGTGTGCTGATCAGCATAAAAGGGGCATTGATTAATTCAACTAAACTTCCCAAAATATTACCTTCAACTTCACCCACATCATTTGACATACGAGACATCAGATCTCCCTTTCTGCTTTCTGTAAAAAAGGAAACAGGCAAAGCAAGAATCTTTCTGTACATCGCTCCACGGAGGTCTTTAGTAACACCTACACGATAATTGATCAATAAAAATGAACCTAAATATCTGAAAAGGTTTCTCAGTAAAAACATAAAAGCTGTTATCACACAAAGCCAAGCCAACACGTTCAGTGCACCATGCTCCGTTACTAAACTCTGAACATAATAATTGGCATATTCTTTTGCATAAGAGAAAAAATCTAAAATTTCTCCCGAATAAACAGGAGCTTTGCTGTATTTCTTAGACTCAATGGTTCCGAAAAGCATTCCCAAAACAGGTAGAATAGTTCCTAAGGAAGCAATCTGAAAAACAGAGTACATAAGGTTGAAAAACAAACTTCCGTAGATGTATTTTTGGTGAGGTTTTGCGAACTTGAGTATTTTAATATATTGGTTCATTCAATGAAAAAATTGGATAGCAAAATTACGTAAAATTAAAAGATAAGACGTTCTTAATCCTGTTTTACTTTAAAGGATAAGTTTCAAAAAATGTCTTTTTGTTACAACTCAAGGCTATTATACTTTAACTTTAGAATAAATAAGCGAGAGTAAGCCCATAGGATAGGGGATGCGGGCGTATGGCAGGTTAATAAAAAGAACCGCTGAAGCAGCAGTTCTTTTTATGAGGATTTCATTAAAATCTCACCTTATCATTATATTTCGGAGCAAAATTTTTAGGATTCAGTTTATCCAGTGTTTTTCCGAAGTTATTGATGATTTGAGTCATGTTATCAAAATCAACAATATTGATATCGTCATTTTCATGGTGATAATGAGATGCTTTCGTCATATCAACGGTAGAAAAAGAATGTGCAATGATTTTCTTTTTGACAAAGCTCACATTGTCTGAACGATAGAATAGCTGTTGTTTCGCATATGGATCTGCATTGATTTTTAATCCATTGACTGCATTTTGATTGAACAGTTCATCAAGATCTGATAGCCCGTCTCCCGTCATATATAATGCATTTTTCCCCCATTGAGACTCTGTAGCGACCATTTCAAAATTGAAAAGTGCAGTCATCTTATTATAAATAGGATCTAAGTTTTTATCTGTTGAAATAGCTCTTGAACCCAGCATTCCTTTTTCTTCTCCATTAAAAGCCATAAAAACCATAGAGAATTCAGGTTTTTTGTTTTTAAAATAATCGGCAATACCTACCAGAGTGGTAATTCCGCTGGCATCATCATCAGCTCCGTTATAAATATTGTCTCCACTTTTATCACTGGTTCCAATGTGGTCGAAATGCCCGGAGAAGCCCAGATATTGATCTGCTTTTCCTTTTTTGACTCCACAAACATTGTACACGGTTTTCCCATTATAGTCAAATGGTACGAGATAAGAGGTTCCGGTACAATATTCCAGATTATTTTCTTTAAAAAGCTTAGCAATATAATTGGCTGCATTTTCATTTTCCTGAGTTCCTATTTCGCGGCCTTTCATTTCATCAGATGCTAATGTAGAAAGCACCGTTTGGATTCTTTCTTTTGAAACCTGCTGAGCAAAAATGGATATTGAAAAAAGTGATAAAGTAAGATAAGTTAGCTTTTTCATTGTCTTTAATTAAAAATTATATAATCTGTCGTGCTTTCGACCGAAAAGTTGCAATGAATTTACATAAATTAATTGATGTAACAGAGTAGGGAGTATAAATCAGGAGTATATGCTCAATAAAAAACAGCTCCTTAAAAAGAAGCTGTTCTCACTCAAAAAATCGTTGTAAGGCTATCGAAGTCTGTCTACAGATTTTACGAGCCTCTCATCTTTGCGGATGTAAACGTTTGCAATAAGCAGACAGATTACAGCAATCAATGGGAAAACCGGCTCAATACCCTTCTCAGGAAAATGAATTCCTCCGGATAAGTTTAGTAGCCAATACGCCAATACACCAATCAACAAAACGTTTATAATGATGCTGATGGTATTCAGCAAAATTTGTCTTTTTCTGTTTTTGAAACTAAAAATACTTAATGCGCCGACAATAACAAGCGCTATACACCCGATATTAAGTAAAGGAATACTGTCGGAAATGACAACATCCTGTCCTGTTATAAAAAGGAAAACAGCAGCTAAAACTGCTAATAATGTCCATATGGTTTGTATTCTCTGTAGCATTGAATATTAAATTCTTGGCAAAAATAACATAAATTTTGCACAATTCAAAAATAAGTGTAGATTTGCATTATACAATGTACTTGAAAACCAAAGTCACCGGACTTACTTTTCTTACTCACAATTAATTACATTTTTACATAAATATGTTTAACATAGAAACGTTAAGGTCAAAATCCGTAACGGAACTGACTAAAATCTTAAAAGATTTGGGCGTTAAAGTTGCAAGAACCAGCAATGAAAATGACAAGATCTTTGCTATTCTTGACTTTCAGGCTTCTAACCCTAAAGTTGCAAAAGATTATTTCAACGCCACAGAACCCGCCAGTGTAAATACTGAAGAGGCCTCAGCAGAAAAACCTGCTAAAGCCCCGGTAAGAAAAGCTGCTCCCAAAAAACCAGCAGCCAAGCCAAAAGCAAATACAAATGCAAATGCAAAAGCTCCGGAAGAACCTAAAGTAGAAGAAAAGGTTCCCGCTGCTGAAGAAATAAAGCAAGAAGAGCCCAAAGCTGAACCCGTTGTAACAGCAACAGCAACTGAAGACACATCAGCCGCCGCTCAAGCTAAAAAGAAAAGAAAAAGAGTTTCTCCCAATACAGGTAATACAGAAGTAGCCCAGGAAAAACCAGAAACTCCCAAAAACACAGAATCCCAAGAGCCTGCTCAGGCAGAAGAAAAGCCTAACACTCCCCCTCAACAATCACAGGCTAACAGACCTCAAAAAGGAAACAACCATCCACAGAACAGTGGAAACCAACATAAAAATCAAAACCAGAACCAACATCAGCACCAAAACCAAAATCAGAACAGACATTCTGAAAAGGCAGAGGAGCAGCACGACCATAAAAAAGAATTTAATTTCGATGGATTGGTAAGCATTGAAGGTGTTTTGGAGATCTTACCAGATAACTACGGATTTTTACGTTCCTCAGATTTTAGCTATATCTCTTCTCCGGATGATGTGTATGTGTCTACAGCACAGATCAGGAATTATGGTTTGAAAACCGGAGATACCGTTAAAGGAATTGTAAGACTTCCAAAAGAAGGTGAGAAATATTTTTCATTATTAAAACCTACAGAAGTTAACGGACGTGACCTTGCATTCATCAAGGACCGTGTTGCTTTTGAGTATCTTACTCCACTTTTCCCGGAAGAAAAATTCAATTTAGCAGGAAACGGATCTACGCTTTCTACGAGAATTGTAGATTTATTCGCTCCTATTGGAAAAGGACAAAGAGCCATGATCGTTGCTCAGCCTAAAACGGGTAAGACTATGTTGCTTAAAGATATTGCCAACTCTATTGCATCCAATCACCCGGAAGTATATATGATGGTTCTTTTGATTGATGAGCGTCCGGAAGAGGTTACAGATATGGAAAGAAGTGTAAATGCAGAAGTTATTGCATCTACATTTGATGAAGCAGCAGAAAAACATGTGAAAGTAGCCAACCTTGTTCTTGCAAAAGCACAGAGAATGGTGGAATGTGGTCATGATGTAGTTATTTTACTGGACTCTATTACAAGATTAGCAAGAGCATACAATACCGTGACTCCTGCATCAGGTAAAGTTCTTTCCGGTGGGGTAGATGCTAATGCACTTCACAAACCGAAAAGATTCTTTGGAGCAGCAAGAAAGATTGAAGGAGGAGGTTCTCTTACGATCATTGCAACAGCATTGATTGATACAGGATCTAAAATGGATGAAGTAATCTTTGAAGAATTCAAAGGTACAGGTAATATGGAGCTTCAGTTAGATAGAAAAATTGCTAACAGAAGAATTTATCCAGCTATCGACTTGATTTCTTCCAGTACTCGTAGAGATGACCTTCTATTAGATGAAGTGACTTCTCAGAGAATGTGGATTTTCAGAAAATATCTTTCTGAAATGAATCCTGTAGAAGCTATGGAATTTGTAAATAAGAACATCAAAGGAACTCTTAATAATGAAGAATTCCTGATGTCTATGAATAAATAAATTAATTTAATTATTGTTAAATAGAAAGCACGGACCTTAGGTTCGTGCTTTTTCTTGCTCTGTAGATAAGTATTTTAAAATTTAAATCATTCTAAATCAATATATCAATGTTAAAGATTTATTAAAGTAATCCCCAATCTTTGATAGTACCTTAAATATTGGCTATTTTTGGGTATAACATTAAAAATAAAGATTATGTCATTTGAATTACCAAAACTAGGATATGCATACGATGCATTAGAGCCGACTATCGATGCAAAAACTATGGAAATCCACCATACAAAACACCACCAAGCATATATTGACAATTTAAATAAAGCAATCGAAGGAACTGAGCTAGCAGGAAAAACGATCGAAGAAATCTGCCAGACAGGAACTGACAAACCAGCGGTAAGAAATAATGGAGGAGGTCACTTCAACCACTCTTTATTCTGGGTAATTTTAACTCCTGGAGGAAGCAAAGAGCCTGTAGGAAATGTAAAAGCTGCTATCGAAAATTATGGAGGTCTTGAGAAATTCAAAACTGATTTCTCTGATGCTGCTAAAACAAGATTCGGTTCAGGATGGGCTTGGTTAGTAAAAAATGCTGACGGTTCTGTATCTGTTTCATCTACACCTAATCAGGACAACCCACTAATGCCTGTTGCAGACGTTAAAGGAACTCCAGTTTTAGGATTGGACGTTTGGGAGCACGCTTATTATTTAAACTACCAAAACAGAAGACCTGATTATGTTTCTGCATTCTTTGATGTAGTAAACTGGGATAAAGTAGAGGAATTATTCAATAAATAATTTTCAGCTATTATAAAAATGAAAAGGTTCAGAATTGCTCTGAACCTTTTTTTATTGGATGTTATTGTAAAGTTATCTTATCGCGTCACTTCCGGATAATCCGCTCATTCTTAGTTTATACTTCCAATTCACATACGCGAAAACCTGGTATAATTTATATTCAAACTTGATCCCGTAATTTTCCTGAGGGTCATAATCTATTCCGGATTCTATTATATTTCTATATCGGCCGGAATTATAATAACTGTTCCATTCGTTGACCAAAAACGTGTTTTTTGTCTTCAGATAAGACTCTGTATACTGGCTGATAGGTTTGGCAACAGCACTCAGAAAATAATCGAACTGAGTATCAATAACCGTAAGGTCCCATTCCCCATCTTCATTTTTAGAAGGCTTCATCTCAGATTGCTCTTTATCTTTCTTTGTGGTTTCCTGAGAAAAACAGCTGAAAGGGATCAATGCAATCAATACGAGTAAAACAATATTTTTCATGATTGAGGTATTTACATAAAAAAAGCACTCCAATAAGAGTGCCTAACTTTTTTATGGTTCTTTCTGAAGAACTACAAATGCCGGGAAGTGGTCACTGTAGCCTCCTGTAAACTGGTCTCCGTTCCAGGATCTGAAAGGATACCCTTTATAATTTCCTTCTTTATTCACAAGGTAAGCCGGGGCAAAGATTTCTGCTTTATATACAGAATATTCTTTAGCGACCTGATCTGAAATTAAGTTTTTAGAAACAATGATCTGGTCAAACAGGTTTGGAGCATCCTGATAAGCAAGAGATGCCACTCCTTTCTTATATAAAGGATACATCAGATTAAGATAAGGCGTTTCCTCGCTTAAATCTTTTGGGCTTGCCTGAGCTTTCAGATGATTTTTTAAACTTGGACTTACAGGATCATCGTTAAAGTCACCCATTGCAAAAAGTTTTGTCGTTGGGTCTGCCGCTCTTACGCTGTCCATCTGTTTTTTTAATAAGGCAGCTGCTGCATTTCTTTTAGGTAAAGAAATAGCCTCACCCCCTCTTCTTGAAGGCCAGTGATTCATAAAAAATGCTACTTTTTCATTATCTAAAAATCCTGTTACCACAAGGATATCTCTCGTATATTCTCTTCTTCCGTTGTCACCGTAGATTACCAATTCTTTTTTCAATGAATTGGTAGGGGTGAATCTTCTTTTCTGATAGATCAATGCAACGTCAATTCCTCTGTAGTCATAAGAATTGTAATGAATGATTCCGTAATCATATTTCTTTAAAGCAGGTTCGTTCACAAGATCCTGGATGACCTGTCTGTTTTCAACCTCAATTAAGCCTACTATCGCAGGAGCTGTCTTGGTATACTGTGCTCCCATTTCAGAAATTACTTTGGCTTCGTTGGCTAGTTTTGCTTTATAAATTTTACTTCCGTAGTTTTTTGCACTTTTTGGAGTAAATTCCTCAGAACCACTTTGTTCTCTTACTGCTTTTTTCCCTTTTAAAGCACCATCGCTCCATGGGCCGTCGTATTTTTCGGCTTCAAGAAACTTGATAGAATCTATAGGAATACTTCTGTGGAAAGCAGGGTTTTTGATGTCTTTGGTTCCGTCGATATAATCTGCTGAACGAATAGTGTCCCATAGGTTTTCTACGTTCAAGAAACCTACCGTGGCAACTTTTCTCAGTTTTCCTTGTTGTTGTGAGAATGCCATGATCGAAATAATGATGGCAAACAGAGTCGAAAATCTTTTCATCTCTTTAGAGTTATTGTTAATACTATTTAATTTGCAAATTTACTTTTTTTTAATTCACTGCATTTTAAATATTTGTAAATTTAAAAGCAGTAATCCGACATTTTTTATATAATGATTCTTAAAAGTTTGCAATGTTAAGAAAAAATAATGTTAAAAAAGTTGGGAATTACAAAATTTGACTAAATTTGTGCCCCCAACTTTTAAACTGTTGAGAATTAACAAGAAAAGTATTTAAAAAAATAAATATACTCATGATTAAAAAACTATCATTGATCTCTTTATTTACTTTGCTGCCTGCGTCATATTATTATGCGCAGACAACAGTGTTTGCGTATCTTAAGGATGCAGACGGTAAGCCTGTTGAGCAAGCAAGTGTAGATTTAAAAGGAGCAGGAAATGATGCAAAGGCAGACAAAATCGGATATTTCCAATTTGCGGATTTGATGCCTGGACATTATCAGATTATGGTTACAAAACCAAATTTTGAAACTAAAATTTTTGAATTTGACGTAGCTAGTGATGAGAAAAGAAAAGATCTTGGAGTAATTACTCTTTATTCTGCATTGAACGGTGCAGATCAGGGTTTGGCTATTGTAGAAGATTCCGGAGAAAGTGACAGCGGTGGTGCACAGCAAACTGCAACAGTAGGATTACTACAGTCTTCTCAGGATGTTTTCAACAGAATTGCAAGTTTCGATTTAGGACCATACTGGTTCCGCCCAAGAGGAATTGATAGCAGAACAGGTGAGAATATGATCAACGGGGTTTCTATGGCCGCTGCAGATAATGGAGACGTAGACTTCAGTACCTGGGGAGGATTGAACGAAATTACCCGTTACCCGGAAATTTCCGCTAATCATGCGCCTTCCGAATATGCTTTCGGAGGAACTACGGGTGTATTTTATAAGAATACAAAAGCAAGTGAGTACAGAAAGGGAAGTCAGTTGACATACTCTCTGACCAACAGGAATTATACGAACAGATTGTCTTACAGATTCTCTTCCGGAATGAATAAGAACGGATGGGCATTTACAGGAATGATCGCGAGAAGATGGGCACAGGAAGGGATCCAGGATGGTACTGCTTATGATGCATACAGTGGATATGTTGGTATTGAGAAGAAATTCAGCGATAGCCATACGATGACTTTAAATGCTATCGGATCTAAATATGCAAGAAGTTCTTCAAGCCCAAGTACCCAGGAAGTATATGACTTCAGAGGAGTTCATTACAACTCTTATTGGGGATGGCAGAACGGAGACAAAAGAAATGAAAGAGTAAAAAGAGGTTTCCAGCCGATGATTCAATTACAGGACTTCTGGAAAATCAATAAAAACTCTCAATTATGGACGTCTGTTTCTTACCAGTTCGGTAAAGAATACAGTTCAAGATTAGATTGGTACAGAGCGAATAACCCTTCGCCAACGTATTACCGTAATTTACCAAGTTATTGGTTAAACTATAAAAACCCAGCTCCGGAACAAGCAGCCAACGTTGGAATCACAAGAGACTGGTGGACAAATGATGACCAATCACACACACAGATCAACTGGGATAATCTTTATAATGCCAACAGGAACATAGAATATAATGCTACGCTTGGTGGAAGAAGAGCGGCTTATTATCTTGTGGATGATGTGAAAGATGATAAAGTATGGAATTTTGCTACGCACTATACGTATAACTTTAATGATACTTCCCGTTTCATTTTAAACTTATCTTACCAGAACTACAGATCTGAGCAGTACAGAGAAGTGAATGATCTTTTAGGTGCTGATTTTGCCCTGAATATGGATGCATTTGCATCTAATACAACTGCAGGAAGCGCTTGGGGGAAATTCAATACAAGAGAAAGTGACACCGATGTTGCCAAAAGAGAAGGTGACAAAATCGGATACAGCTATATTTTCAGAAGACAGGAATTTAAAATAAACCCTGCTTTCAAATTCGCAACAGGGAAATTTGATGTTTTTATTTCCGGATTATTCGGTTATACAACAAACAGCAGAGAAGGATTGTTCCAGCACTATTTGTATGAGTCATCTTACGGAAAAGGAGGAGATCAAAACTTCTGGAATGTAGGTGTTAAAGGTCAGGTTACGTATAAAATCAATGGTAGAAACTTCTTGGTTTATAACGGAGCTTACTTTTCTCAGTCTCCTTTCTTAAATGATATTTATTTTAATACAAGAGTAAGTGGTGTTACGACTCCGGGTATCAAGAACGTTGTTGTTGATGCAAACGATTTGAGCTACGTAATCTCTACTCCGATTGTTAAACTTAGATTGACAGGTTATCTTGTTAATACTCAAAATGAAACAAGTGTACAGAGATATTTCGCACAGGGAGTTAAGTTGACTACTCTTACTGAAAGCGGAGATCAGGCTCCTATTCAGGACGGTGCTTTCATTACGCAGGTATTGGCAGGCGCAGACAAGAGAAATATGGGTATTGAACTTGGTGCACAGGTGAAAGTTACTCCTACTTTGACAGCAAGTGGATTATTAAGCTTAGGACAGTATACTTATACGAATAACCCTACTGTTTATTTTGCATCTGACGCTGTTGGAACATTCAGAGAACTTGATGGAAATGGAAATGTAGTATCAAGATCTTATACCAACATGGGTGAAGCTACTCTTAAAAACTACAGACAGGGTGGAACTCCTCAGGAGGCATATACTTTAGGTCTTCGTTACAGCAGCCCTAAATACTGGTGGTTAGGAGCTACATGGAATTACTTCGGACATTCTTTCTTAGATCCGTCTCCGGTAACCAGAACTGCTAGATTCTACACAAACCCTAATACACCGGGAGTACCTTATGACAACGTAAATGAGGAAGAGCTTGCAAGAGTTCTTACGCCTACAAAGCTACCTTCAGCATTCTTCTTCAATGTGAACGCAGGTAAGTCTTGGATGATTGGTAAGTATTATGTATTGGTGTCTGCATCTGTAAATAACATCCTTAATAACAGAAACTTTATTACAGGTGGATTTGAGCAGACAAGAAACGTTAACTATACTGACTATGCTAATGATTATGACAGCGGAAACATGGTATTCGCTCCTAAATATTGGTATAACCAGGGTAGATCTTATTTTGTGAACCTTCAATTCAGATTCTAAAAAATTTAAATTAAAAATCGAAAACAATGAAAAATATATATTTTAAAGCGGCGATCTTTACTGCCATTTCAATGCTGGCGTTCTCGTCTTGTGTAAAAACCGATGATTATGATGTGCCGGAAATCAAATGTACCAACAAATTTGCAGCAGCTAATCATAAATTATCAGACCTTGCTACCATTGCAAAAGTAAAACCGCTTGAAGCTGATATCATTAAGGAAGATTACATCGTTGAAGCGTACGTATCTTCAAGTGATGAGTCTGGAAACATCTACAAAATGATGTTCCTTCAGGATAAGCCTGAAAACCCAACACAAGGTATCGAAATTGATATCGATGGAGGAAACCAATATCTTGATTTCCCAACTGGATCTTTAGTTAGAATCAACCTAAAAGGATTGATCGTTCAGGGTGTTAACGGGAATATTAAAGTAGGTTCTTTTGACCCTAACTATCCTATCGGTAGAATCAACCCAAATAAGGTTTCAAATTACATGGCAAGAGTTTGTGATGGACAAAAGGCTGTAGTCACTGCAATCAAACCATTAGAATTCAACTCTATCGCTGATGCTCTTAAAAATGGGGCTCACATCAACCAGCTTGTAAAAATTAAGAATGTTCAGTATGAAGATCCTGAATTGACAAAAACTTTTGCTGACGAATCAGCTACAGGTGACCGTTATATTACAGATAAAAAAGCAGGTAGATTAGACCTTCGTTTCAGCAACTATGCAACATTTGCGAAGTCTCCGATCTCTCCTAAATATGCAAAAAGTGGTGATATCGTTCTTCTTTTAAGCCGTTATACAGGTACAAGCAACACGACAACTTATACAGAGCAGGCTTATATCAGAACTCTTGATGATATGAACTTCCCTAACGACAGATTCAACCCAGGTGAGCCGGAAGCTCCTTCTGCAAGTGCTGTAAATCTTTTCGCAGGATCTGATTTTGAAAACTGGGCAACGTTCTTAACCAGTGTAAACACTTTCGGACTTAAGCCTTATGCAACTCAAGGTGTTGGGTTAGGATACAACAATACAAACTCACTTCAGATCAAAGGAACACCTACAGCTAACGATTATGTATTTACATCTATCGCTACTACAGGAATCCCTGCTACTCCGAAGAGAATCACTATGTATATCAAAGGTACTGCAACAGGAAAAACACTTTCTTTCAACGTGTATAAAGCGGGTGGAGGTTTCTATGTATTTAACTTAGGTACATTCTCTACTGGTGCTACTTTAGGAGTAGAAAGTGCTAACTCTTACACAGGATCTATCAATACAAACGGTCAGTGGAGATTAGTTGAGCTTACTCTTACAGGTATTGCAGATATTAACACAACAGCTGGAAAAGATATGTTCGCTATCAAAACCGGAACAAGTGGAAATTACGATCTTCAGATTGACAACATCAAAATTGAATAATACATTAGGATAGAATATCTTTCTAATATATTTTATAAATAAAAAACCACTGCACCGGCAGTGGTTTTTTTTTATTTTCTTTTATTTAACTGTAATTGTTGGATCCCAGTAAAAGTAACCGTACAGAATCTGTTTGTTACTGTCATTTGGATCTAAAATATAAAGTCCGAACTGTACATAGAAGTTCTCTTTCCCTGTTGATCTTACCTTAGAGTCGATACTGGCGAAAGTGATATCTGCAGAGGTGGCAGGGAGGCCGTTTAAGGAATTTACATCCGGTACAGCAGCTTGCTTTCTTCTAACAGAATTGTATACGAAATTATTAAAAACCTGATCTCCAGACCAGTATTTAATATTATAAATAATAACTGCGTCATCCGAATTCTGATAGATTGAAGTTCCTCTGAAAGAAACCGTATCTCCGGCTCTTGCGCTGAAGTTCAGATCAGCTGAACCCTGCCCGGAAATAGCGTTGGCATTCGAAACGATCATATGCTGGCTGTTATGATCAATTCCTACAGGTTTATTAGGATCTGTACTAGGATTTTTATAATTTGCTCGTACATAATCCGTGTCTATTACAATCAGGACATCTATTGCCTGGCTGGATGATTTAAGTTCTATGTCTTCCATGATACTTAGTTTTAGTTTGGTGTTTTCTTACTCATTTGGCTTTTCAGATTTCGCCCCGTTATTAAAGTGATACGGCTTCACGTATTTGGTTGTAATTACAATACAAATGTACATTGCTGAAAATGAAAATATTAGAGTGGAAATGCTGAAATTTGAGATTAGGTATTTGTACTTAACTTACCTTTTGGATGTGATTTTTTTGGAATGCAAAAAAAATACCCTGAAAAGTTCAACTTTCCAGGGTACCCATTTTATAATGGTTAAATCTAATTCACGTTTAAAAAGAAACCTCGTTCACTTCTTTTCCTCTTTGAAAATTCATTGTTTTCTGGCTGCCTTTATAGGCAATGTTCACCAGGTTGATCTGCTTAGGAAAAGCGCTCAAAAGGATCGTATTTTTAATCTTTAAGGTGTTGATATCCGAAACGCCTCCGGTTTCAAAATACACCCATACAGTTTCTCCACTGACCTGACTTCCTGTGAAGGTAATCGTTTTAGGAGACCCATTGACAAATACATCAAAATTATTGTTCACATATTTTTTTACCTCTGCTTCAAATCCTGCCGTACTAGGGTTAATTTTAATAGCATCAGAGATATGGCTTGTATTCATTTTTGTGGTAAACTTCAATGTTTTGCTTCCATCAATATAGTCAACTTTGGTCATTGAAGAGAAAAAGTCTACATACATAAAACTCGTTAACACAAAAAATGTTAAAATACCTGATATATATAAAAGTTTTTTCATCTTAATTAATAGATTTACAATCATACTTGTTAGTTATAAGTCACAAATAATATGCCAATTAAAAATTTACATTCACAGAATACTTATCATAAAAAGCTTTAATATGTGCTACAGCCTCATCAGCAGTGTCTACCACACGATAAAGATCCAAATCATCTTCAGCAATCATCCCTTCTTTTAAGAGCGTTGCCTTGAACCAATCTAATAATCCTCCCCAGAATTCACTTCCTACCAAAACGATAGGAAATTTTCCTATTTTGTTGGTCTGGATCAGGGTCATCGCTTCAGTCAGCTCATCCAATGTCCCGAAACCTCCCGGCATGACCACGAATCCCTGAGAATATTTTACAAACATTACTTTTCTTACGAAAAAGTAATCAAAATTCATAGAATAGGATTTATTGATGTAAGGATTAAAATGCTGTTCAAAAGGAAGGTCAATATTAAGTCCGATAGATCTCCCTTTACCATTGAATGCTCCTTTATTTCCAGCTTCCATCACTCCCGGACCGCCTCCGGTGATGATTCCGAAACCTAATTTGGTGATCTTTTCAGCAATATCTACAGCCATTTCATAGTATTTGTTCTCCGGCTTCAGTCGTGCTGAACCAAATATAGAAACACATGGGCCAATTTTGGCCAGTTTTTCATAGCCATCTACAAATTCAGCCATCACCTTGAAAACCATCCAGCTGTCTTTAGCGATGGTTTCGTCCCAGGTTTTTTGTCTGAAGCTATTATGCAGTTTTGTTTCGTTGATGTCAAGTTCTGGATTTACTAAACTTTCATCCCTGGTTCCATCAATTTCCATTGCAAAATTTTATTTAAAATGTTTTTCGGCTTCTGTTACGGATGCCGGTCTTCCGACATCGATAAGGATGCTGTCATGTACAAAGCCGTGTATATGCTCGGTTTGCATCAGATCCAGATATTCTTCCATAACAGAAAATTTGCCTGTTCTTTTTATTTTTTCAAAGATGATAGGATTGATACAATGAATTCCACTGAAAGCAAGAGCTTTAAAACCTTTGTTGAATTCTGCCAGTCTCTGTTCTCCTGATTGTACATTCAGCCAGCCTCTTAAAACCATATCATCGTTGAAAAGGAGTTTTCTCGAACTTTCTCTGTCCGAAACCGCTAAAGTAGCAAAATCTTTTATCTTTTTGTGGTATTCTACCAATGCATTGATGTTCAGCTCGGTTAGAATATCAGAATTCATGATTAAAAAATCTTCTCCATGATCAAGAAATTTTCTTGCAAAAATCAAGCCGCCGCCTGTTTCAAGAAGTTCATTGGTTTCATCAGAAATCTCAATCTTACATCCGAAATTATTGTTTTTATTTAAGAAATCAACAATCTGGTTCCCAAAATGATGAATGTTGATCACAAAATCTGTGATTCCAAAACTTTTCAGGTAATTGATATTTCTTTCAAGAAGTGGAATACCATTCACCTTTGCTAATGCTTTCGGATGATGATCTGTAAACGGTTTAAGCCTGGTACCTTTCCCTGCTGCGAAAATTAGAGCTTTCATTTTTTATAATTGATAAATGGTAATTGATGAATGATAATATTTTGTATCATAAATAAATGATAATTAAATCATTTATCAATGATCACTTATCATTTATTTATTCAGTTGTGGTTGTTCATCATGATGAAGGGTGATCTCAGTTCCTTCAGGATATTTTTCTCTGATAAATTCTGCGATTTTTATTGCTGAATATACCGATCTGTGCTGTCCTCCTGTGCATCCGAAATTGATCTGCAGGTGTTCAAAGCCTCTTTCAAGATAATCGTCAATATTAATAGAAACAAGAGATTTTACCAATTCTAAAAACGTTGGCATTTGCGTTTTTGTTTCCAGATATTCCTGAACTCCTATATCGTTTCCGGTCTGGATTTTATATTCTTCAATTCTTCCGGGATTTAAAATTCCACGGCAGTCAAAAGCGAAGCCTCCGCCGTTTCCTGAATTGTCTTTAGGAATTCCTCCTTTCTTGTATGAAAAACTGTGTATCTCGATGTTTAGCATTTCTATATTTTTTTATTTTAAACCATTAAGGTTCATTTAGTTTTTAAGGTAAGTTAAGATTTTGATAAATCAAAATTTAGTCAGGAAGTTCCTTGAAAAATTCATTGATAAAAGGCTTCATTGACTTTGTAATATTATCCGTGAAAAAGTTAATAAGAAGGCCTTGCGGCTTTTTAAGAACTTTCATGTAAGTGAGTAATTGTGCTTCATGAATTGGTAGTACTTTTTCCACAGCTTTTAACTCTATAATAATTGCATCATTGACAAGGATGTCTACGACAAGCTTTGTTTCAATCTCTATCCCTTCATAATTGATGGGAATATATAATTGTTGTTTAACATCATAACCATTTTTAACAAGTTCGATTTTTAAGCATTCTTCATAAACACTTTCCAGTAGACCAGGACCAAGAGCCTTATGGACTTTAATAGCAAAGCCTGTAATTTCATATGACAGTTGAGTAATTTCTTTTTTGGTCATAACCTTAATATTCTTAATAACTTAAAGCTTTCTTAATGGTTTAAATTTATTATCTCCTCAATTTTTTGTTTAGTCCTCTCTGATGTCAACTGTTGGATTACTTTTTTCAGCTCTGGATAGTTGTTCATCTGCTCCCAGGAGTCGGCAAACTGTGTTATATTTTGAATTCCTTTCTCCAGACTGGTCATGAAGTGTTGTTTCCTCTGAATCAGTCCTCTGAACCCATAAGCTCCTAAAACCTGTAAAAATCTCATCATTTGAATAGGCATAACGGCATTTCTCAACTGGATTCTCGTTTCAGGGTTTTCAAACTGCTGAATATAAAAATCCAGCATTTCCTGTTTAAAATCTTCCGGGAAATTGGCTTTGGCCTGAAAAAGGAAAGAGATGACATCATATAGTAATGGTCCTTTCATTGCAGACTGATAATCGATGAAAGAAACTTCATTTTTTTCATCTACCATGATATTTCTTGCCTGAAAATCACGGATCATAATTCCTTTAGGTTCAATGTTTTCAATGAGTATTACAATCTTTTTGAATTCTTTCAGAAGAGTAGACTTGTTGTATTCGAGCTCAAGGACATCGGCTACAAAGTTTTTAAAATAATAAAGATCATGAATCACGGGAAGTTCATCATAGCTTTCATATTCAAACGTTCTGGAAAAATCAATTTTCCCCTGAGTTTGTATCTGCATCCGGAAAAGCTTTTCTAATGTCTGCTTTACCAAAGATCTTACGATGGGAGATAATTGTTCCTTGGCGATCACCTCTGAAAGGGTATCTTGGCCCAAAAACTCCTGGATATACATTTTTCTGTCTTCAGAAACAGCAAGAATGGTAGGAGTATTAAGGCTCAGTTCTGAGAATATTTTGGAATAGTAAAGAAAGCTTTCATTTTCCGGAATATTTTCATTGTAAGTAATGATATATTTTTCAGAAGTGACAGTGGCGAGGAAGTTTACCCTCGCAGAACCGCTTTGAGCTAATGTGACGAATTCGGAAGATTTTTTACCCAAATGGTTTTCAAAAAATCGTTTTGCGTTTTCAGAAGTCATAATATGGAAACAAATATACTAAATTAACATGAGTTGGAAATTATAGTTTAAAGAAGTGGAATATATGAAGAAAAGAATGTTATCATCATGATATAAAATGAATTGTTGAATATTAGTTTTACTGCCTGTTTTTAAGAAAATTTTCAACTGTATATCCCGTAATAATGGTATATCATCCTTGGTTTTTAACTTTCTTGATTCAAATTCAGGATATTACAGTCTAATTTTTATCTTTGTACTATGCTGAAAGACTTTAAACCTGTTTTAGGTATTTTACTGCGTTTTATTATTATTTATCTGGTGCTGCTTTTTGCTTATCAGTTCTATCTGAATAGTGGTAAAGATTCCGGGCTGGATTCTTTTTCAAGACTCATTGCCAATCAGGTGGTTGTTCTGCAGAATGCCATAGGGTATCCTACGGAACTTTATGATGATGTAAAGAATGAACAGGTTTGGTTTTATGTTAACCAACGCTATGAGACGAGAATGGTAGAGGGCTGCAATGCTGTTTCTGTCATCATTCTATTTGTCTCTTTTGTTTTTGCTTTTTATAAAGGAATGAAGACTTTTGTCTTTGTTGGGGTAGGATTGGTTATTCTGTATATAATGAATCTTCTGAGAATCATCGGATTGAATATCGTAATGTCAGATTATAAAGAGTATGGTAAAATGTTTCATGATTTTATTTTCCCTGCCATCATTTATGGGAGTGTTGTTGTACTTTGGCTGATCTGGATTAAACTTTTTGCTTTAAAACATGAAAATTCTTAACTGGCTTCTGATTATTGCAGGAATCTGCGGATTGATAAGTATAAGAGTTCTGGAGGACCGTCTTTTTTATGATCCTTTCCTTCCTTACTTTCATGAAGCGAATAAAAATATTGAATTCCCTGCATTTGAATGGGGAAAACTGATTCTTGGACATGTCTTCAGGTTTGTTTTAAATCTCCTGTTTTCATGCCTGATTATCTATGGCTTATTTAAAAACAAACAATGGACGGTACAGGGAGCCGTGATGATGCTAATAGTCTTTGCAATTGCTCTGCCGATTTATCTGTATTGTATTCATAATCAATTTGAAATAGGGTATCTTTTTTCTTTTTATATGAGAAGATTTGTGATCCAGCCCTTGATTATCCTATTGATTGTTCCCATGTTTTATTACAGAAAGCAGATGATTGGTAAAAGCAGCTGAGAATGTGAATTGCGTGACCTATTCTACAGTGTGTTTATCGACGCTGGTGATATTTTCCGGTGTCCATTGTACGCGTTTTACAAAATCTTTTTCACGGACAGGACATTCTTTGATCTGGCAGACCGGGCATGAAATCGGTTTACAATCGTCCATATGAAAATTGAACTCAATACTGCGCTTCATGTTTTTAGCCAGAAGGATAATTACTTTTTCCATTTCTCCATGAGCATCACGAAGGTCATAATACCACGGAAGGGTAATATGAGCATCAATATGAAGAGAAGAACCAAACTGCTGGATTTTCATATTGTGGACATCAATCCATTCTACATGTCTGTTTTCTTCAAGAATTCTGATTACCTGGTTTAATATTTCAGGATCCTGTTCATCCATAATACCACTTAGTGATTTTCGGACGATTTTATAGCCTACAAAGATGATATAAAGCCCAAAAGTTAATGCTACTGCAGAGTCGAGCCAATAGATTTTGGTGAAATAAACAATCACTAAGCTGGCTACCACCCCAAGGGTTGTAATGGTATCAGACTGCAGATGCTTTCCCGATGAAATTAAAACCAGAGAATTTTCTCTTTCTCCCTTTTTTATAGAAATATATCCCAGAAGATAATTAATAACGGCAGTGGCAGCAATGATCCATATACCCAGGTCTATTTTGCTGAGCGTTTTTCCTACGATAAGACTGTGAATCCCTTCATAAATAATCATAATGCCGGCAATAGCAATAAGGGCGCCTTCAATCCCGGAGGTGACGAATTCTACTTTTCCGTGGCCGTACGGATGGTCTTCATCTTTGGGTTTGGCAGCAAGATGAAGGGAGTATAGTCCCATGAATGCACTGATGACATTGACGATACTTTCCATAGCATCGGAAAATACAGCATCAGAATTGGTGAGCTTCCAGGCAATAATCTTTCCTACGAAAAGGATGATTCCAAATGCTGCGATCAGCTTTTGAAATCCTATTTTCTCTTTGTGGGTATTTTTCTGGGTATTCATAAAGTGTTTGATAAAAAAAAGAATCTCAATTCTGAGACTCTTTTTTATTTTGTTAGTTTATACTAAGTTATTTGCTACAAGGTATTCTGCGATTTGTACAGCGTTTGTTGCTGCTCCTTTCCTCAGATTGTCTGCTACGATCCAGAGGTTGAGCGTTTTGGGCTGTGACAGGTCTCTTCTTATTCTTCCTACAAAAACTTCATCTTTCCCTTCTGAGTAGAGCGGCATCGGGTAATGGTTGTTTTTCACATCGTCCATTACAATTACACCGGGGGTTTCAGCTAAGATCTTTCTTACTTCATCCAGTTCAAATTCATTTTCGAATTCAATATTCACACTTTCAGAATGTCCTCCCTGTACCGGAACTCTTACAGCAGTTGCTGTTAAGTTGAAGGTATCGTCTCCTAAAATTTTCTTAGGTTCTTTCATCAGTTTGATCTCTTCTTTTGTGTAATCATCATCAGAAAATACATCACAGTGTGGCAATGCATTTTTGAAGATCTGATAAGGATATACTTTTTCGATAGAATCATTTCCGCTGATCTCACCATTTAACTGGTCTACAGCAGCTTTACCTGTTCCTGTTACAGACTGGTAAGTAGAAACAACGACTCTTTTTAAATCATATTTCTTGTTCAAAGGTCCAAGAACCATTACCAACTGAATGGTAGAACAATTCGGATTTGCGATGATTTTATCTTCTTTAGTCAAAACATCAGCATTGATCTCAGGAACGACTAATTTTTTATCAGGGTCCATTCTCCATGCAGAAGAATTATCAATTACTGTTGTTCCTGCTTCTGCAAATAAAGGAGCGAATTCAAGAGAAGTAGAACCACCCGCAGAGAAGATTGCAATATCCGGTTTGGCAGCTATAGCGTCCTTCATGCTTACGATGGTAAATTCCTTCTGTTTATACTTCACCTTCTTGCCTACAGATCTTTCGGATGCTACCGGGATTAATTCTGTTACAGGGAAGTTTCTCTCCTCCAAAACTTTAAGCATAACTTGTCCAACCATTCCTGTTGAACCTACTACAGCTACTTTCATTGATTTAATTAAAAATTTAAGATTAAACTATTTATAAATTATAACACATATAATTTCTTTATCTATTTTAAGCTCCAAAGACTCTTACCCAAGGGAACGCAAATGCAAATAAACCTGCTGCGATCAATCCCATAATAACGATTCCCAGAGAGATCGTGTCGTTGGATTTTACTTTTTTGTTGATAATGGTCATCAACACTGCTGCGATTAACATAGAGAAAGGGTGCTCAACAAATGTTTGTCTGCTGTAAGGGTCTTTCATTAATGTTCCTGCATCTAAAGCAGCTTTGAAACCTGGAGAAAATATGAATAACAAGCATATTCCTAATAAAAACTGAACGTGGAAGAAAATCATTGTGAAGAGCGTTGTCTTCTTTAGAAATTTGTTCACTTTTCCACTGAAGCCAAACATGGTAGCTAAAAGTGCAATGATAAATAATGCAACCAAAAGAAGTTCTAAATATCCAAATCCTTTGTGTGCACTAAGAAAAATCTTGTAAAAATCCATAATCCTATTTTTTTGTACACAAAGATAACAAAAATCCCGGCTCGAAGCCGGGATTGATATTTATAAAATCTAATATTATGATATTATTAGAAGTTGAATGATAGGGTTGCTGCCCAAGTGGTTCCGAAACCGAAATAAGCACGGTTACCAGTTGCAATACCATTGTACATTCTACCAGCCTCTTCATAAGTTTTCCCTTTGTCAGGATCATTGTTTGCTGTAATTTTATCAGTTCCGAAGATACTTGTAGCAGAGTCAGAGATGTAAATTTTATCAAATAGGTTGTAAACGTTAGCTCCAATAGTGAAATACTGAGCTTCGTTTTGTAATCTGATTTTGTAAGAGAAACCTACATCGAACAAGTTGAAATCAGGTAATTTCAATACTCCTTTGTCCTGAGCAGCAACATTGGTGAATGTTCCGGCATCAATAGTAGAATAAAGTTTACCTACATATCTCCATGTTCCGAAGATATTAAGATCTTTTACTGGTTTTACAGTAAGACCTAATGATGCTGTCATCTGCGGAATACTGTTGTTGCTTGATCCTCCTACTTTTACTTTATCTAAGTATAATGTGTTTCCTGAAGAATTCGCTAAAGTAATTGGATTGTTATTATCGTCGAATGAAGCTACGCTAGCATTTCCTTTATAATAGTAATCACCCCAAGAGAACATCCCCTGAACTTCTAAGAAACGGTTCGGTTTGTATACTCCATCAAATTCTACCCCTTGGTGAACTTCTGTAATCCCATTGATTTCAGAATAACCTGTAGTTGTTGTGTTATCAGGTAATGTGAATGTCTGGCTAGTTTTTCTCAACCATCTGTCTTTCCACTGTGTTCTGTACACGTTAACATTAGCAGTGAATTTTGCAGACCTGAACCCATAACCTACTTCTGCTGAAGCAATCTTCTCGTTAGTTAGAGTTGGGTTTACCAGCTGTTGGTTACTTGGATAAACTGTGTTAAGGAATGGTTGCTTGCTATAATAACCTAAGTTAGCAAAAACGTTATGCTGCTCGTTAATATTATAGTTAGCTCCCCCTTTAACATTATACCCGAAAATATTTTTAAATCCTGTTTTCGTGTTGATGGTTTGACCTCTTAATGTGCTTCCGTCTACTACGTAGTTATCAATTCTCTGGTAACCTTGATTAGATACGGAACCTTGTAAGAATGCAGATAATTTATCTTTGGTATATTCTACCTGGGCAAATCCACTGTACCAAATAACTTCACCATCGTTGCTATATCCTACCTGATCTTCAGCTGGTGCTAATTTACCTCCAAAAGGATTCCAAGAAAGTTTTTTGTAATCGTAAAGGGCATTTACGATTCTTGGTGCTGCTATATTTTTGTTAGCATTATCTTTATATCCTTTAGCTCCGTAAAGATCTGTAAGAACCTGATAGTGGTAACCATAGTAATATCTGTCATCTGTACCGATTGAGAAATTCCAGTTATCATTAACTTTATGTTGGAAGTTTGCTAAGATACCATACCAGTTATGTGAATTGATACTTGATCTACGAACAATAGTACTTCCAGCTCCGGCAGTATTTAAATTAACTGCAGCGTTTGCTGCAAAAAGAGCATCATAGTTGATGTGTCCTGCCGCATCAGTAAAACTTGCATCATTGATACTTTTAGTTCCTAGTCGACCTAAGTCACCAGTTCCACCACCTCTACCGTTTGACATATATAAAACTGTACTTAACTTAGACTTTTCGCTCATTGTCCAGTCCCAGTTTACCATCATTACCGGCTTAGAATAGTAGTTGGCTCTGTTGGCTAAAGCTACTTTATTTCCAGAAGCATCAGTGTAGTATCCAAAATCTGAATTATATCTTCTGTAAGGTGATCCATCGCGATCAGGATTATAATTGATGTAATTTTGAATGGTTGGAGCAAAAGTTCTTTGATCGTGCCACTGAGGTGCAGAAGTAATTGAGAACTGTAAGTTATGTTTTTTGTTGATTTCATAACCTAATGCAAAGAAATATGCATAAGATTCATAATCAGTATTTTCAATATAAGTACCTCCCGCTTGTCTGCTCATTAGGAATGATGCAGAAACACCATCCTTAGATTTTCCAGTGTTGTAAGCAAAAGATGTTTTTAAATAGTCATTGTTACCAACTCCTAATCTAATAACCCCTCCTCTTTTCATATCTGCAGACTTGGTGATGAAGTTCATAGTACCTCCTACAGAAGCAATCGCTAATTTAGAAGAACCTAAACCTCTTTGAACCTGTAATGTACTTGTTACGTCAGATAATCCAGTCCAGTTTGAGAAATAAACAGTACCGCCCTCCATATCGTTTACAGGCATACCGTTTACCATTACTGCAATGTTTCTAGACTCAAATCCACGCATAACAATTTGAGAGTCTCCGAAACCACCACCACCTTTTGTAGCATATACGGAAGGTGTTGTGTTTAGTATTTCGACAAGTTCTTGGTTTCCTTGTCTTTCTAAAATCTGTGCAGCTTTAATAGTAGATACTGCAACAGGTGTTTTTCTATCTTTAGCGATATCCGTAACACCTCTTAAGATTACCTCGTCAATATCCTTGGACTTAGTTTGTACCGTGTCCTGAACTTGTTGAGCGTAATAAACACTAGCTGTAGATAAAGTAATAACCGCAGTTAGTATCGATTTGTTGATTAATTTCATAATCGTTAGTAATAGTTAGATTTAATTTTCTGCAAAATTCGCAAAATAAAATTTAACTATTATTAACTTAATGTTAATTTTTACTCAATCTTAATAAGGTTAAGATGTTGATTTACAATGTTATGAATATAAATTGGATTTTAATATGAAAAAAGTCATGTTATTGTATTTTTAATAAAGTGCGTGTGTTTTTGTTAAAAATTCAACGCTATTTCACTGCTTTGAGACTCAAATCTATATTCTCAGCTGAGTGTGTAAGGGCTCCTACAGAGATATATGTTACCCCAGTGGATGCAATTTCTTTAAGCATATCACGGGTAATTCCTCCTGAAGCTTCAGACTCACATGAACCGTTGATCATTTTTACGGCTTGCTCCATTGTTTTCACATCCATATTATCAAGCATGATTCTGTCAACCTTTGCTTTGATAGCTTCCTGAACTTCTTCAAGGTTTCTTGTTTCAACCTCTATTTTTAACTTTTTCTTATTCTTTTTAACATAATCCTTTGCCATTGCCACAGCATTGGTGATGCTTCCATTATAATCAATGTGGTTGTCTTTCAGCATGATCATGTCATAAAGACCATATCTGTGATTGGTTCCACCTCCTATTGCAACTGCCCATTTTTCACACATTCTGAAGTTTGGCGTCGTTTTTCTTGTATCTAAAAGTTTAGTTTTTGTACCTACCAATCTTGAATCCCAGTCATGGGTAAGGGTTGCAATACCGCTCATTCTCTGCATGCAATTAAGAACGAATCTCTCTGTGGAAAGGATCGATCTTGCGCTTCCTGTTACAATAAGTGCGACATCTCCGAATTTACATGGAGTTCCGTCTTTAATAAAAACTTCAACTTTCAGATTTTTATCAAAAGTATTGAAAATGATTTCTGCGAGCTCAACACCTGCAAGAATACAATCCTGTTTTACTAAAAGCTTTGCACTTTGTACAAGATCCTGAGGAATGGTAGAAAGAGTAGAGTGATCGCCATCCTGGATGTCTTCTTCAAGCGCATTTTTTATGAATGTCTTTAATGCTTTATCGGTTACGTAGCTTGGTCTTTTCATATTTTTGATTTTAGTAATAAAAGGAAGATCTTTTTCCGAACAATATATCATGAATGATGAAGAGCAAAAGGACTTCATTTTCCTTCGCATCTATTTTTTCAAAATCTATAATGTCTTTTATTTTTATATTATTTTGATTAATGCCTTGAAACTCTAATACTTGTTTTTCTTTTCGTCCTTGCGGTATCAATTTATAGCTCCATTTAAAATTATCCCAATTATACTCTTGAGTGTAGTAAATGATTTTTTCTTTATTGAATGTTAAAATTGGATATTGAGGATTGTTGACATAATAAAGAGTTAAGCGTAGCTTATTATCTTTAATTATATTATTTAAATCAAATTTTAAACTTCCAGAATAATCTGGTTTTCCTAAACCTTTCATATTGCATAAAAGATTTAAGACTAAAGGATATTTGGATCTGGGAACAATAATTTTTTTTAATAAAGTTACTCCATATAATCCCAAAATCAGTCCTAAAAATAGTATTCCTGCAAGGATGACTATATTTGGAAAATCATCATTTTTTCCATTTTTCACCCAAAAATTCAATAATACAAAACCACAAATCAATGAAAGTATCATTCTTGAATAGAATAAAATATTGACTGTTGTAAGGATATTTAAATTCAGGGTTTTCACTAGTTTAATTAAAATTAAACTAAATCTTTATTATAAAACGCTCCCTTATTTTCTGTCATTTCCATGGACTGGTTAATGATGAGATGGGCAACGGTTGTTAAGTTTCTTAATTCTGACAGTTGAGGAGAAAGAATAGAGTAGTGATAGATCTCATCCACGGCAGCAGCAATTTCCTGATGCTTTTGTAAAGCCATATTCAGACGTCTGTTGCTTCTTACGATACCTACCAGGTCACTCATCATTTCCTGAAGCTGTTTTCTAAGGTAGCTGACGATGACCATTTCATCCATGATTTTCATTCCCTCTTCATTCCATTCCGGAACGGCTTTCAGATCATCAAAGTTGAAGCTGTTTTCATTCAGGAGTGCCACTGTTTTCATGGCAGCATTGTGTCCAAAAACCAAGCCTTCAAGCAATGAGTTGGAAGCAAGTCTGTTGGCACCATGAAGTCCTGAGTTGGTGCATTCTCCTACAGCAAAAAGATTTCTGATGGAAGACTGTCCGTCTCTGTCTACTTCAATACCACCCATTAAGTAATGGCAGGCAGGTACGACAGGAATCAATTGAGTGAACGGATCAATTCCTTCATCTCTGCACTTTTTGTAAATATTTGGAAAATGTTCTAAGAATTTTTCATGATTCATTTCCTTACAATCTAAGCCGACAAATTCGTCTCCGGTAATTTTCATTTCGGCATCGATAGCTCTTGCAACAATATCTCTAGATGCTAATTCTTCACGCTCATCATATTTATGCATGAATTTTTCTCCTCTTTTTGTTCTTAATTTGGCTCCGTCTCCACGTACTGCTTCTGAAATTAAAAACAACATCCCATCCATTTTGCTGTACAAAGCTGTTGGGTGGAACTGATAATACTGCATATTGGAAACCTTTCCTTTGGCACGGGCTACGAAAGCAATTCCGTCTCCTGTAGCAATGGTAGGATTGGTTGTGTTTTTATAAACGTGCCCTGCTCCTCCTGTAGCAACCAGTGTTATTTTAGAAGTGATTTTTTTGATCGTTTTGGATTTTTCATCCAGAATGTAGGCACCGTAGCAGTGAATGTCTCCCTCATTAAGTTCTTTTCCGGGAACATGGTGCTGGGTAATGATATCAATTACATAATGATGGTCGAGAATTTCAATATTCGGGCTGCTTTTGGCTGTTTCCAATAAAGCTCTTTCAATCTCAAAACCTGTAATATCTTTATGGTGGACGATTCTGTTTTCAGTGTGGCCTCCTTCTCTTCCTAAAGCGAATTTGCCGTTCTTCATATCGAACTGAGCACCCCATTCTACAATTTCGTTGAACCTTGCAGGAGCTTCTCTTACCACCATTTCTACAACATCGCGTTTATTTTCTCCGTCACCGGCGCGCATGGTATCATCAATATGTTTTTGAAAATTGTCATTCTGAAAATCTGTAACGACAGCCAGACCACCTTGTGCATACTTGGTGTTGCTTTCGTCTTCGTCAGATTTGGTTACAATAATGATTTTGGCATCAGGGAGCTGTTCAGAAACTTTAATGGCATAGGAAAGTCCGGAAATACCGGAACCGATTACTAATACATCCGCTTTTATCATATGCTTACTTTAGGTACAATCGTTTAAAATATTAAATAAATTTAAACAATTTTTCGTTTGGTTTTCTTACTTTTTTCATGTGCTGGAAGTGGTCTTCTTCAGAACGGTAACCTAAAGCCAGGGTAACAGTTACTTTCTCTGTTTCGGGATCAATATTCAGAATTTCTTCTATAAGATCCTGACGGAAGCCTTCCATAGGACAGGAGTCTATACTTTCAATAGCGGCGGCATACATAAGATTAGCCAATACGATATAAGACTGTTTTTCTGCCCAGTTGAAAATTTCATCCTGTGTTTTTTGGATAATATGCTGATTAATGCTATTTCTGAAAGGATCCAGTTTTTCTACGGGAGTATCCCTTACTTCAGAAATATGATTAAAATAGCCTCGGATATAATTCTCTTCAATGATTTTCTTTGAAATAATGACAACAAGATGAGAACAGGTGGAAATCTGAGATGGATTATAGAAAGCGGGAATCAATTTCTGCTTCATTTCCTCACTCTCAACAATGACAATTTTATAGGGCTGAAGTCCCAGCGAACTGGCAGACAGCTTTCCTGACTCAAGAATGTTGTGAAGAGTTTCCTGAGGAATAATCTGATGATTGAATTTTTTTACAGAATATCTTCTGCTTAAAGCTTCCAAATAATTCATATGACAAATTTAAGAATTGAATATGAATAAAGAGCCGTTAAAATGAAATATCTCCCGCTTGTTAATACAAAAAATCACCCCGACTGGCGGAGTGATTCTTTTGATGTGATGGAAAGTGTAATTATTCTCTGTTTTTTACAATAATCCAGCCTGAGAATTTTATCGGAGTACTGTTCTTATTATTTTCATTCCATGAAACAGAATACCAGTAATTTCCTGTAGGAACTTTTTTACTTCCATTGGTAGTACCTGCCCATTTGTAGCCATTTGTTTTATCTGCCTGGAACATTTTATAACCATATCTGTCGAAGATGGCTATTTCCAGATTCTGTTTATTGGCAAGAGCAGAATAATCCACAAAATCATTCATACCATCGTCATTTGGAGTGATCACATTGATCAGATTAGGTACTGTGATGTTGATTTCAACAGGAATGCAATTATAACCGTCTCTTACATATATTTTTGCTTCTCCTCTTGCAATATTGGTGAAGACATTAGAATCCTGCCAGCTGATATTATCCATAGAATACTGGTAAGGAGGGGTTCCTCCATTGGCATATACAGTAACAGTGCTTCCTGAAATATCAATACTTGTAACCACAGGATTGTCGGAAGGATATACGGTTACTTTTTGTGTAGCAATACAATCTCCTGTTTTAAGTTTTACCCAGTAAGTACCTACTCCCACATTTTTAATTGATTGTGTAGTTGCCCCTGTGCTCCATTCATAGCTTTTGAAACCGGCTCCTGCATCTAATGTGGTTGTATTTTCTATACAAATAGTTTTGTCAAGTAAGGTTCTGGAGTAAACAGGAGCTATTACAGTTAATGTAACTTTAGCGATGGAATAACATCCGTTTGCGCTGAATACTTTAATATATGCAACTCCGTTAGGGGCAATATATGCAGTCGGAGTAGCGATTGCATTAGTTCCACTGATAGCATCGGTCAATGATGGGTAATACTCTTTTGTAAGTCCGCCCTGAGAAACTACAGCTGCTACAAGATTGAAAGAAGCCATAGAGGGGTTGCTTTCAATAAAGCAGGATTTTATTTCGACATCATTGACAACAACAACGGGGTAGATGTTCAGGGTAACTTTAGCTGTGCTTACACAACCTTGAGGAGTCGTTACCTTTACATATATTACCGCTGCTGCAGAAGCATAGGCAGAAGGGTTTGTAATTTTGTTGGTGTCATTATTAAGATCGTATAATGTAGGATAGAATTCCTTGGTTACGCCGGCAACAGTTGTTACAGCGGCTGTATTAAGATCAAAGGTTGCTGTTCCTGCATTGTTATTATTGCATCCGGTAAGGCTGGCATCCGTTGCTGCAAATGGAGTAGGGTTAAGTTGAATAACTCCGTCACCATTATCACAAAGAGTAGAAGTAGGGTCTTTTACAACCACCTTAATCGTTGTATTTCCTGAATACTGAAAACTCGTAGGATTGGCGATAGGAGTAGAACTTCCCAATACATAATACGTGAAAATATAATTTCCTGGATTATTTACAAATTGAGAATTATAAGAAGTAAGGTCTACAGTACCATTTCCGGTAGCCGGATTTGTGCACACGAATGGAGTGAGCGTATTGCTTAAGATAGGGACTTTATCTACGAATACTTTAACATCTTTAATAGAATGTCTCGCGCTGGCCCCTCCGGTTGCTGCAGAGAAACCAAAATATCCTTGTGACATTCCTACTGCACCTCCTGAAGGAGCAAAAGACTGATCGGCGATAAGTACACCGTTTATTCTTACTTTGATGATCCAGTTTGTCGGGTTGGTAAGGTCTGTTTCTCCATTTACTTCAACATGTCTGTAGGTATCTCCTACAAAAGGCTGAGTAGCGATAAGGTCTGGAGAGTGGAATGTACTTCCTGGAGTAGTATTGTATTCGATATTGTTACCTGCTGTATTATTGGTGCCATACAGAATATGAACTTTACTCATCTGGCCTTCGGTGGTGTTGTTGAAGATATCAAAACCTACCATCAGTCCGGAAGCATTGGCAGGAATACCCAGTCCTCCTCCTGAAACGAATCCTGTAGGAGGGTTGGCCAGATACCAGAAGGTAAAACCGTCACCTTTTCCAAATTGTGTAGTTCCATTTCCGTCAATTCTGAAATCAAATTCCACTTTCCATTTATCACAATAGCTTAGGGTGATAGGAGTGGATAGTTTTACGGCCCCGTATCTGCTGGTCTGATCGGTGGTAAGCCTTACAAAATCTCCGCTTACGATAGCATCAGAGACAAGATCCCAGCCCGTTATATTTACAGGATTTCCGGTAAGTTGATATGTTTGAGAGAGTGTTTTTCCCGGCAAGCATAATAAGATAGCCAGCAATAAAATGAGTATATCTTTTTTCATAGTGGATGGATTGTGATGTTATTTGTTCTTAGATATAAAATTGTTTTTTTAATATTTAAAAGGGTCTTAAAAGGCAAAGCAAGGTGTCAATCTCTGACTGAGCATAGCCTTTTTTAATACCGAAACTACCCCAAATGAGGTAGTTTCTGATGGTAAAAGTTTATTCTCTGTTTTTAACCAATACCCAGCCTGAGTATTTGGTTTCAGTATTGTCTTTATTATTTTCGTTCCATGAGATAGAGTACCAGTAAGTCCCTGTAAGAACTTTTTTCCCGGAAGCTGTTCCGTCCCATGTGAAGTTTCTCATTTTTCCAGCCTCATACAATTTATTTCCGTACCTGTCATAAACGATGAATACCAGATTTTTCTTGTAGGCGAGTGCTGAATAGTCAATGAAATCATTTACATTATCCCCGTTTGGAGTGATCGCATTGATCAGATTGGGTACAGTGATCTGAACTTCAACAGGAGTACAGTTATAAAAGTCTTTCACATATACTCTTACTTCTCCTCTTGCAAGTCCGGAGAATATATTGCTGGTCTGCCAGTGCGCTCCATCCAGAGAAAACTGGTACGGAGGAGTTCCTCCTGATACATTGACCGTAATCTTGTTATTATCAATATCAATACTGGAAATCACTGGATTGGCAGATGCTTTTACATTGACAACCTGTGTAGTGATACAGTTTCCGGTTTTAAGTTTTACCCAATAAGTACCTACTCCTACATCTTTAATGGAGGACGTTGTGGCTCCAGTGCTCCATTCATAACCGTTGAATCCGGGACCTGCATCCAGATCTGTTTTCTCACCGATACAAATGATTTTATCTTTCAGTACAGAAGATTTTACAGGAGGCAATACAATAAGATTGATTTTAGCAATATTGAAACATCCGTTGGCATCCGTTACTTTTGCGTATACGGCAGTGCTTGTTGACAAATACTGAAGAGGGTTCATGATCTCATTAGTTCCGTCCAGAGCATTCGCTATCGATGTGTAATACTTTTTGGCAGCACCGGTAGTTAACGTAGTCACATCTGCTGTGGTTAAATTAAAAATAGCACTGGAAATATTGTTTTCAATGAAACATGATCTTAACGTTGCTTCTTTCACGGGAGTGTCCGCGTAGAACGCCAATGTAATTTTTGCTGAACCAGTACATCCCTGCGGCGTTGTCACTTTCACATACACAACTCCAGGAGCAGATAAATAATTGTCAGGGTTTTGAATTTCATTCGTATCTGCATTGAGGTCTGCTAATGTTTTAAAATATTTTTTAGTAACTCCCGGAACACTTGTAACAGGTGCTGTATTCAGATTGAAAGCGGCAGTGCCAGCCTTGTTATTATTACATACCGTAATGGTTTTATCTTCTGCTTTAAAAGGAGCAAGAACCAATAAAATCTTACCATCGGGGTTATCACAAAGCAGTCCCGCATTATCTTTAATAACAACGGTAACGGTTGCGTTCGCATTGAATTGATAATTGGTAGGAGTGGCAATAGGTGTTGAACTTCCGAATGGATAATAAGTAAATGTATAATTAGAAGGATTACTGACAAATTGCGAATTGAAAGAAGTCAGGTTTACAGATCCATATCCAGTAGTAGGATTGGGACAGAAAGACTGAGTTGCTGAATTCTGTAGAATAGGAACTTTATCAGTATAAATCTTTACGTTTTTAATAGAATGTCTTGATCTTGCACCTCCTGTGGAAGCCGAAAATCCGAAATACCCTACAGTCATTGCAGCAGCCGTTCCGGAAGGAGCAAAAGACTGATTACAGATTACGTTACCGTCTATAGTTATTTTTAAGACCCAGCTAGTAGGAGCGGCCGGATCTACCTGTGCCGTTACTTCAACATGCTTGAATGTTGTTCCCTGGAAAGGTTGGGTTGTATTCAGATCCGGAGAATGGAATGAGCTTCCCGGAACATTGAAGAATTCAACGTTATTGGTGTCAGAGGTATTTTGGACCTGCCCATAAGCAACGTGTACTTTACTCATCGTAGCAGTCGTCGTGTTGTTGTAGGTATCAAGTCCTACGACAAGACCCACTGCATTTTGGGATACTCCAAGACCTGATCCCAATACACTTGCAACAGGCGGATTGGCCAGATACCAGAAGGCGATACCATCTCCGTTGGAGGTTTGGTTGGAATCCATTCTGAAATCAAATTCCACTCTCCATTTGTCACAATATTTTAAGTTAATAGGGTCGTTCAGCCTGATAGAACCGGATTGGTTGTTGGTGTCCGGAGTGAGCTGAATAAAATCTGTGTTTACTTGCGTGGGGGAAACCATCGTCCAGCCAGTAGTAGTCACTGGGTTTCCGATAAGCTGATAAGTCTGGGCAAAGGACTTCCCGGCTATACAGAGTAAAAAAACAGATAAATACAATAATAGATTTTTATTCATTTAGATGGGACTTAGATTAATATGTAAAGATATTAAATCCCGATCAAATAATATGTATTTAACGTTAATTCTGTTAAAAGTTTTAATTATATTTTAATAAATATAGTTTCTTATGATGAAATAATAAATATTACGTAGTGGCTTTGTATTTGTTTTAATTAAAATTAAAAGAGTGAATTGGTGTCAAGGCCTTCAAAATAGGCGTCAATTTCTAGATCTGAAGAGGCCGCAGCCGCTACGGCTAATTTGTCGCAAAGCTCATTTTCAAAGTGCCCGGCATGACCTTTTATCCAGTGCATTTTAGGCGTATGTTTATTGTATAGCTCAACGAATTTTTTCCAGAGGTCAGGGTTTTTTACATTTTTCCAGCCTCTTTTGATCCATCCGGCAATCCAGTTTTGGTTGATCGCATCAGAGACGTACTTGCTGTCTGTATACACATGAATATCATTTTCTGTTGATTTCAGTTTTTCCAATGCCGTGATGACAGCCAGAAGTTCCATTCTGTTGTTGGTTGTTTTTCGAAAACCTTTGGAAAATGTTTTCTGGTAATTTTTTTCAGGAACACGCATGAGAATTCCATATCCGCCTTTTCCCGGATTTCCGCTGCAAGCCCCATCGGTATAAATTTCGATTCTCAAATCTGCTTTTTAATTGAATTGCTGGTTGTGAAACTAAACTGAATTGTCTGAAACTTCAGTCTTTATTTAAAATGGAAAATCATCATCATCATCAAAGTCATTCATTGAAGAACCGGAAAGTTTTGAGCTGTCCGGAAGGTCAAATGCTGCCCCTGGCTGAATGGTTGTCTTGATTTTGTCAAAGCCGCTCGGTTCACCAAAGTTGGAAGGGTATCCACCTCCGGAACCTCCATCAAATGCTGCTTCGATATCAGCAAATTTCGCAAAATGTTTTAAGAAAGATAATCTGACATCTGCGGTAGCACCATTTCTGTGTTTTGCAATAATCAGCTCGGCTTGGTTTTCAGTAGAAGTTTCCTGTCCTTCATCATCATTATCCCAAACAGTAATTTTATAATATTCGGGTCTGAAGATGAAAGATACGATATCTGCATCCTGCTCGATCGCTCCGGATTCCCTTAGATCTGAAAGCTGAGGTCTTTTTCCCGGACGCGCTTCCACACTTCTTGAAAGCTGAGAAAGGGCAATTACCGGAACGTTAAGTTCTTTTGCAATCGCTTTTAATGAACGTGAAATCATGGAGATCTCCTGTTCACGGTTTCCGACTCCTTTTCCGCCGCTGCTACCTGCTGTCATCAGCTGAAGGTAGTCGACCATGATAATTCTTACTCCATGCTGCATTACAAGTCTTCGGCATTTTGCACGGAAGTCGAATATAGAAAGGGAAGGAGTCTCGTCAATATATAAAGGAGCATTTTCCAACTCAGATACATTGGAGAATAGTCTCTGCCATTCTTCATCATCCAATGTTCCTTTTCTTAATTTCTCAGAAGAAATCCTTGTTTCGGAAGCGATCATTCTGGTGATCAGCTGTACAGATGCCATCTCGAGAGAAAACAGAGCCATAGGTACTTTGTGTCCTACTGCAATATTTCTTGCCATGGAAAGTAGGAATGCGGTTTTACCCATCGCCGGACGTGCGGCAATAATGATAAGGTCAGAATTCTGCCATCCACCGGTTTCTTTATCTACATCTCGGAATCCTGAAGGAACCCCTGAAAGTCCCTCCTTGTCTTTTAAAGATTTAATCGTATCAATAGCCTGTTTTACCAATGAATTGGCAGTATCGAATCCTTTTTTAATCGTTCCGTTGGTGATTTCGAAGAAAGACTGTTCAGCTTTATCCAAAAGTTCAAAAACATCAGTTGACTCTTTATAGGAAGAATCAATAACGTTGGCAGAAACATTAATAAGGCTTCTTAAAATATATTTTTCAAGAATAACACGTACATGATATTCAATATGGGCAGATGAGCTTACTCCCATCGTCAGATCGATGATATAGTGGTCACCGCCTGCCTGGCTAAGCTTGTCTTCTTTTTTTAATTCCTGAATGATAGTCATTAAGTCTACCGGATGGTTGCCTTCATAAAGCTTTAAGATGGCTGAAAAGATGACCTGATGTCTGGGATCGTAAAATACTTCTGAGGTAAGAAGATCAATGGAATGGTCAAGACCTTTTTTGTCAATCAAAAAAGTTCCGATAACAAGTCTTTCAAATTCCACTGCATTGGGAGGCATTTTTCCATCCGCAATAGACAATTCTTTTGCAAAGTTTCCGTGTGTAAGGGATGATAATGTTTCTTTCTGCGCCATGGTGCAAAGATAGTTTATTTAAAAAATAATAAAAAAATAGTATTCAACAAATTGTTAGCAGTCTTTTGGAAAATACTGTAAACAGGGGGTTCAACCTGTTGATAAAAAAATCACCTCAGTCTGAGGTGATTTTTTCAAAAAATATGTAGTACAACTTATTCTTTATTTTTTACCAATACCCATCCTGAATATTTGGTTTCGGTACTGTTTTTATTGTTTTCATTCCAAGAGATAGAATACCAGTAAGTTCCGGTTGGAATTTTCTTACCAAAGGCTGTTCCGTCCCATGTGAAATTTTTCATTTTGTTGGCTTCATGAAGTTTATTTCCATATCTGTCATACACGATGAAGATAAGGTTTTTCTTATATGCCAGTGCTGAATAGTCGATAACATCATTTACATTATCTCCGTTTGGAGTAATGGCATTGATAAGGTTAGGAACCGTCACAGTCACCTGGATAGGAGTACAGTTGTAAGAGTCTTTTACATATACTGTATTCTCGCCTCTAGGAAGTCCTGTGAATATATTGGAATCCTGCCATTTTACACCGTCTACAGAATATTTGTAAGGAGGAACTCCTCCCGTAGCGGTAACAGTAATGGTGTTATTGGTGATTTCTATTCCTGAGATCACAGGCTGAAGACTTGCATGTACGCGTACTTCCTGAAGAGTGAAACATTTTCCGGTCTGAAGTTTTACCCAATATACACCCACTCCTACGTTGCTGATAGATTGTGTTTTTTCACCAGTGCTCCATTCGTAGCTTACAAATCCAGGTCCTGCATCCAAAGTTGTTTTGCCTTCAGCACAAATCGTTTTATCTTTTAATACAGTTGATTTTACAGGAGGTAATACTTTCAGGTCTATTTTAGAAATTGAATAGCACTGCTTGTCATTGTCTACTCTTGCATATACCGTTTTACTTTCCGAAAGATAATTAAATGGTGTAGCAATTGGGTTGGTTTGAGTTTTAGCATCAGCTACTGATGTATAATATTTAATGATAATTCCTGTAGGTGTAGGAACAGCTATTCCGATATCTGCCTTAGAAAGATCAAATGTTGAACGAGTAATATCTTGATCAATATAACAGTTTTCAATTACTGCATCTTTTAATACAACCGCTGGGAAGAATAATAGTCTGATTGTAGTCGTTGCTATACATCCGAAAGTAGAAACTACTTTTGCATATACTGTTGTTTCCTGAGAAATATAGTTGGTAGGATCGGTAATTTCATTGATCCCTGCATTCATATCAGCAACGGTAGCATAATACTTAATAGTTGCTCCGGTTCCTCCAAATACATTGGCTGTTGTCAAATTATATTTTGCAGTACCAGCTCCGTTATTATTACAAGAGTATAAAGTAGCGGCGTTTGCTGAAATGCCTACATTAACAAATTTGAATTTCCCTGTTATGAAACATCCGTTGATAGGATTGTTCAGGTTATCCGGATCTTTATATACAATTCTGTAATAGTATGTTGTTACTGCATCTACAGTTGCTATTGTAAGAGGATTTTCTCCTGTAAGAGCATCGTTGGTCGTTTTATGATAAGTAACCTTAAAGTTAGAGCTGTTACCATTAATGATAGATGCAGTAAGTGTTGAAAAATCAAACTGCGTAGGTAACGCACAAACCATCACTTGGCTAGGATCATTAGGAGTAGCTCCTGGAATTCCCGGAGTGATGAATGGGTAAGGAGAAAGAACAGGATCGTTAAATGCAGAACTTAAGCTTGCGGTACCTGTCCATTCTAAAGAAAAACCATTCACGGATCTACTGAAGTTGTCAATGACCAAATAATAAGTCTGGCCTACTAGCACATCCATATAAGGGCTCCATTTACCATTGTTCATACTGGCTGTATTACCAGGAGGGTTGGTAGGGAATACTGCTGGTGGAGCAAGAGCAAGATCCAGACCTGTATCTCCTGCAGTTCCGCTATAGTTACATCTTATTGGTTGTATAAAGACATGACTCGCGTTCTGTAAAGATGCACATCCGTTTGCAGTTGGCCCATAGACGGCAAAATCATAATCATCCGTTTGGTCGTTAGGTTTTATTTTAAATGCAAGTGTACCTGGTGTGGATATTGTGAAAGTGTACCAAACGGTATATCTTTCATTGGTACTAAGACACCCTCCGTTTTGGTTAAGAATTTCTATAATATTTCCAGGTCCTGAAGGGGTGTAAGAAATGTCAGAGTTACCACAGATGGGAATTGCTGTGACACAATCCGACTGGGAGTAAGCCATTTGTGTTACCAATAAAATAAAAAGAAGTAGTATTTTTTTCATTGTTAAAACTATTTTTGTTAAACAAAATTGAAGATCAATAAATTTTTATCACAATTTGTAAAAGAAAAAGCCGCCAAAGCGGCTTTTAATATTATTATATGGATTATTCTCTGTTTTTTACAACAATCCAGCCCGAAAACTTGAAAGGAGTATTCTTTTTGTCATTTTCATTCCATGTTACAGAATACCAGTAGGTACCTGTTGGGATTTTCTTACCAGCGATAGTTCCGTCCCATTTGTATCCATTGGATTTATCTCCCTGGTGGATTTTTGTTCCGTATCTGTCGAAAATGCTCAATACAAGACTCTGTTTGTCTGCCATAGCAGAGTAATCTACTACATCATTCACACCGTCTCCGTTTGGCGTAATCATATTGACAAGGTTAGGAACTACTACGGTAACTTCAATAGGTTCGCAGTCGTAAGCATCTTTTACATATACCTTGTAAGTTCCTCTTGCTATATTAGAGAATATATTGGAGTTCTGCCATACGATTTTGTCCATAGAGTACTGGTAATCCGGTGTACCTGCTATCACATTAATTGTTAATGTAGTATTGGATACATCAATGCCTGTTACTACTGGCTGCTCAGAAGGATATACCGTTACCTTTTGAGTAGCAATACATTCTCCAGTCTTTAGTTTTACCCAGTAAATTCCTACGCCAACATTTTTGATGGATTGAGTCGTTGCTCCTGTGCTCCATTCATAGCTGCTGAAGCCAGGTCCTGCATCAAGAGTTGTAGTATCTTCCATACAGATGATCTTATCTTTCAGAACGCTTGATGTCACAGGAGGAATTACCGTTAAGCCGATTTTCACAACCACATAACATCCTCTGGTGTCAGATACTCTCACATATACTACACCGTTTGGTGCAATATAATTTGCATTTAAAATTTCGTTAGTTGAATCTATTGCATCAGTTAATGAAGGGAAGAATTTCTTCGTGATACCAGCTTGTGGCGTAATTACAGCTGCGCTGTTAAGGTTGAATAAAGCTGTAGATGGATTCGTTTCTATAAAACATGATCTTAGCTCAGCATCTTTTGCAATAATTTGAGGATAAAACTTAAGTGTAATTTCTGCAATATCAGTACATCCAAATACAGAAGTTACTTTTACATATATTTTTCCTTCAGCAGAAACAAACTGATAAATGTTTGTAATCTCATTGATTGAGTTATTCAGATCATATAAAGTATGATAATATTTTTTTGTGACAGTAGGGTCTGCAATAACATTTGCTGTTGTAAGATCGTAAGTTGCAGTTCCTGCATTGTTATTATTACAGCTGGTTAAAGTAACATCTGCCGCTGTGATGGTTCCGTCTTTAAATTTAAAGGTGCCCATTTGTCTACACTTATTGATCGGGTTGTTTGCATTCGCCGGATCAGTATAGCTGATACTGTAATAATATACGCCTGTAGTTGTTACTGTTTGAGGTCCTGTGATAGGGTTGTTAGCCGTTAAAGCATCATTTTGGCTTGTGTGGTAAGTAACGGTGAAGTTAGGATTACCGTTAAGAATGCCTGTTGATAATGAAGCGAAATCAAAAGTAGCAGGATTTGTACAGATAACGACTTCTCTTGGATCTGCTGGGTTTGCAGCTGGTATTCCTGGTGGAATAAATGGATAGGGCTGTACATTTGGATCAGAGAATGGAGAAGATAGTGTCGCTGTTCCGCCCCATGACATTTTAAAACCATTGGCAGACTCACTGTGGTTATTTACAATTAGATAGTAGGTTTCTCCGGGTAATACATCGATATATTTTGCCCATCTGTCTCCACCTACTAAATCACATAGGTCGGTAGATGGCATGTTAAGTCCTGTGATACCAGGGGATACCGCATAAGAACCGCGGAGTGGAGTACCTCTGGTGGCACATGTTTTATTAGGACCGAATACTGCGAAGTCATAATCATTGCCCAGATCATTGGGAATAATTTGGAATGTAAGCGTTCCTGCTGTAGCAATGGTAAAAGTATACCATACTGAGTATCTTTCGTTACTAAGGCATCCACCAATGGTTTCCAGAGTGTCACCGTAACCATTCGGGGTGTATGAAATATCTGTGTTACCACAGACAGCCATAGCGGTTGCACAGTCAGACTGCGCATATAGAATACGTGAGAATATTATTAAGAAAATGAGTAGTGTTTTTTTCATAGGATAAGGTTTTAAACAAATATTAAAACGTTGATGATTAAATGAGCTTTATCACTTTAATAGCATTTTTGAGAATAGTATTGTTGTGATGCAGTTCTCTTTTTTATTGGCTAATCACTTGCTTGCCCCAGCTTGGAGAAGTAGATGATGGATTGGCTGCATTCAATTCATTCGCTGCCTTTTGGTGCAGTTTTACAGCTTCCAGTTTATTGTTAGACAATTCGGCTATCTCAGCTTTCAGGAATGTAAGTCTAGGATTATCCTTAAGTTGAGTAGCTGCTTTCGACATATATGCAACAGCCGTTTTCAGAGTCTTCTGAGGTTCTGCAGCAGCCGTTATTCTGATTTTCTGTGTATTGATAAGTCCTAAAAGCGTATTGATCTCTCCGTTGTTCTTTTCTGAAGCAAGAGCCTGTGCCGCAAATTTTCCTGCAGCTTCATTAGATTCAGCCATAGGTCTGTTTGTCGTGTATTTCAACAAATACTGTGTCTTAAGATACATGGAAACAGCAGCGTAGTAATTAGCTTTCCACTTTTCAGAAGTTTTTGCTTCAGAAAATGTTTTGAAAACAGTATCGTAGTCACTGTCTGTCTTTGCATTATCGAGCTGCAAAGCAGTTTGCTGTAAGGTAGGATCTGAAAAAAATTGAGCATTCATTAGTGAACCTGTCACTAAAAAGCTCAAAATTAGTAAAAGTTTATTCATAGGGGATATTTTATGAAGCAAATATAAAAAATTATTAACGTTAAATTAAAGATTTTGAGATATATTTAATGAAACTAATGTATTGGTTTTTAATATTGTATTTTATTTTTTGGTATAATTATATCAAGATCGTAAAGATATTGATGTTTTAGCTGAATATTTAAGATTTAATCTTTGAATAAATTTGAAAAAAACACGTATAAAACAAAAATCAGAATAGAAAACGTTCTATTCTGATTTTAAGTATTTCGAATTATGGATAATTTCAAATAGAATTTGAAACGTATTATCAATCAATATATTAATATTGCATTTTTCTTAGTTTAGGATTGGTACTTCCTACAAGTAAAGCCACCAAAACAGTCATGCATCCTCCAAATACAACGGAGCGTACAACCCCCAGTAATTTGGCCATAACTCCACTTTCGAACTGTCCCATTTCATTGCTGGACATAATGAAAATTGAATTGACACTAAGAACACGTCCTCTTATATGATCAGGTGTTTTTAGCTGTACAATGGTACCGCGTATGACCACAGAAATTCCGTCAAGCATTCCACTCATCACAAGGAACATAAACGATAACCAATATAATTTGGATAAGCCAAATCCAATGATGCAAAACCCAAATCCGGTCACAACGGCAAGAAGAATCTTGCCCTGGTTTTTTCGAAGAGGAACAATAGACAAAATAGTAATGATACACATGGATCCAATATCCGAAGCGGCGTTCAGCAACCCGAAACCTTCAGCCCCCGAACTTAAAATATCCGTAGCAAACACCGGAATCATCGCTACCGCACCACCAAAAAGTACCGCAAACATATCAAGGCATAAAGCCCCTAAGATCTCTTTAGTTTTAAAAATATAGGAAATTCCCTCACGCATACTCTCCACAACATTGACTGTTTCTTTTTTGTACTCGGAATACTGCTTGTGAAGCTGCCAGAAAAATAAGGAAGCAACAAATATTAATGCTAAAATAGCAACTAAGGTCCATTTTACTCCAATATATCCGATAAGGATACCGCCTATGGCATGCCCGCATACAGATGATATCAGGAACGTTGCCTGATTCAGCGTTACAGCATTGGGTAGATTTTCCTTTTTTACAATTTTTGGAATCATAGAAGGAACGATAGGGCCGATGAAAGCTCTTGCTATTCCTGTAAAAAAGATAACTCCATAAATATAGTAAGTGATCTGATGTCCGGTGAAATGCATTTTTACATCCAGAAACGCAGGAATCAACAGGAGTCCGATCAGAAAAATATAAGCATAATTGCAGATAAGAAGCAGCCTCTTTTTTTCATTCATGTCGATAACATGCCCGGCGTACAGCGCACAGCTTACAGCAGGTATTACCTCCGAAAGACCGATAAGGCCTATTGAAAAAGGATCTTTTGTTAATTGATACACCCACCATCCTAGGAGTGTGGCCAGCATTCTGAAAGCTAAAACAATGAAAAATCTCCCGGTGAGAAGATTTCTAAACTCAACATTTTGTAATGTTTGTAACGGGGTAAAGGAAATCATGAACAAAAATAGCCCTAAAAATCTATTTAGGACTATTCATATGTTGATTTTTAAAAGATATATTAAATATATCCTGAAAGATAAAATCTATTTTAGTCAGCTCTTGAAGAACTGATTACAATGGCAGCAACACCTGCAGCTCCGATAATTGTAGCTCCAGCAGCAATTCTTGCTTTTCTTCTGTCTTTTACAGCTGCTACATTAGATTTAGGGATAACCACTTCTGTACTGTCTTTTTTACCAGCTGTACCTACAAGATTATCACCAACGACATTTCTGAATAATATGGTCTGTTTCGGAGAACCGTCTCTCATCGTAACCTTATATACCTTCCCGGCTTCCAGATTAGAATAATTGTTTTTTGAAATATCATCGCTGTATTTTGTAGTAGCACAAGATGTAATAACAAATAAAGACGTTAATAAAGATGATTTTAACAGTACAGATGCTTTCATTATTTTCTTTTAGTTTTTCAAATTTATAATTTTTTTCGAATATACGTTTTTGGAATTGAAAAAATATGATTAAAATTTGTAAATTTCTAAGAGATCTGCAATGTTTCTGTCATTAGCCAATCTTGGAGTCTTGTTTTGACCTCCCAATTTCCCCTGGGATTTGGCATATTCATGAAAAGCATTCTTTTTGAGTCTGGAGATCTGTAGTTTCTGTAAAATATTCCCGGAAATCAAATCATCATAATAAGTGTTCCTTGCTCTCAGCTGCTGATCCAGTTCATCTCTGAATGCTTCTAAATGTTCAGGTTCTTTTTCAAATTCAATCAGCCATTCGTGGTAAGGAAGCCCTTCTCCAGGATTTACCTGTGGGGCAAGATGGAATTCAGTAATCTGTGCCGGATGCTTTTCAAGCGCTGCTTTCATGGCTTCTTCCACCTCAAAAGCAATCACATGTTCTCCAAATGCCGAAGTGAAATGTTTAGTCCTGCCGCTTACCAGAACCCTGTACGGATCTTTACTGATAAATCTCACAACGTCTCCGATAGAATAAGCCCAAAGCCCTGAATTGGTAGTAAGAATCAGTGCGTAATCTTTATGAAGTTCAATTTCTTTTAAAGTTAATCTTCTTGCTCCAGGCTTGCCATATTCTTCCAGAGGAATAAATTCATAAAAAATTCCATGGTTGGTCAATAATAGAAGTCCTTCCTTTGTATAGTCATCCTGAAAAGCAAAAAAACCTTCAGAAGCCGGAAAAGTTTGAACAATATCCACTTTTCCGCCCAATAAATCTTCCATTTTATCACGATAAGGCTCATAATTGACCCCTCCGGTTACAATAAGCTGCAGATTGGGAAACAATTGCTTAATCTTTTTCCCGTGTTTTTCAGTCAATTTCTCAAAATACATAATCAGCCATGGCGGGATTCCGGAAATCAGAGTCATGTTTTCACGCTCTGTTTCTTCAACAATTCTGTCCACTTTAGCTTCCCAATCTTCAATCATGTTGGTTTCCCAGCTTGGAAGACGATTTTTTTGAAGATAATTGGGGATGTGATGAGCTACAATACCAGATAATCTTCCGGTTTTTATCCCAAAGACTTCTTCCAGCTCAGGGCTTCCCTGCAGAAAAATCATTTTCCCATTGACGAAATCAGCGTTGTCCTTTTTACTGATATAATGAAAAAGAGCACTTTGGGCTCCGGCAATCTGAAATGGCATTCCTTCCTTAGAAATTGGAATGTATTTGGATCCGGAAGTCGTTCCCGAAGTTTTGGCAAAATATTCCGGAGTTTCTGTCCATAGAATATTGGACTGTCCTTTTTTTACTCTTTCAATATAAGGTTTCAGATCTTCATAGTCGGCTACAGGAACTCTGTCCTGAAATTCTTTTACAGAATGGATGTTTTCAAAATCATGTTCCCGCCCAAAAAGCGTCTTTTGAGCCTTATTCACTAGAGAAAGTAATAATTCCTCCTGGTTTTTCCCAGCATTTTTTTTGAAGTCCTCCGCTTTCTGAACGTGTTTCTTGGCCCAGATAAGCGCTGCATTTTTCTTGAAGAAGTTTAACATGGGTCAAATTTATAAATAAGTAGAGAATCTGGAATCATTTTTTGCGAAGCTTCCCATAAAAAAAAACCAATGGAACAAGTTCCATCGGCTTTTCGAAATTTGATTATGAAAATAACAACTATATGTTAATGTTATGCTTATTTGTTCTCCTTGTATCTTTTATCTGGTGTACCGTCTTTTTTTACGTGTTTGTTTTCTTTATATCTTTTGTCCGGAGTACCATCTTTTTTCATTTTGGCTGCGGGTTGGGCAGGTTTTGCTGCTTTAGCATCCATCGCTGGTTTTGCAGCTTTTACTTCTGCAGGTTTAGCAGCTTTCACTGTAGTTTTTACAGGAGGCTGAGCTTTGGCGCTTGTAGCGGGAGCAGTCTGCTGAGCAGTTGCAAGTCCTAATCCCAAGATTAATGACATTGCAGATAATAGTTTTTTCATAAGAATACTGTTTGTTTTTTGCTGAATAAAGATATACAAAAAGCAGGCTAAAAAAATGAGATTTTTAACCTTAACTAAAGTTTATTACAGCTTAAAAAAAAATTAAAACGGTTCATTGTCAATAAAAAAGCCCGTCTTCAGAGTGAAAACGGGCTTAGGTAATAATATATAAATAGACAAGGCTAGCGTGTACAGTTTGCTGTCCACGTTTTGCCATCTTTTGCGAATAGGATTTTCAAAGTATTGTTGTCAATTCTGATATAAGAGGTTCCTGTAGAACCTATCATCACAAGAGTATGATCGCCTTCCTGATTAAACTCTATTCCGTTAAGATCCGGAATACTGTTTGAGAAAGCGAAATTATACTTGGTACCGCTGGCAATCTTTGTTACAAATACACTTCCGTTATCTGTACTGATATTGGTAGAGCCACCGTCATTATAGGAAATTTTTCCTTTATAAGTTCCTGCAAAGAATTCGTTATTTACAGGGTCGTCATCTTTGCTGCACGACGAAAAAGATAATGCTGTAAATAGGAACAGCATCATAACTCCCAGGATTTTCATTGCTTTTTTCATAATACTTAAATGTTTGGTTAGGCTTAAATGGCCAAACACTGTGCCATGTGGGGATTATTGATTTTTTTTAACGGGTTATTACATAAATTTGTAAAAAATTAAGATTTATTATGCTAAGTCATTCATTTTAAATCTGAAAGTCTCTCCCTTTTTCACTCAAAAAAAAATTATCCGTACCTTTGTATACCATCAACGGTTTCGGAAAACTCCCGAAATCGCTTTTGTCGTTTATACCATTACTATTTATGCAGTTAAAATCCATCAACGAAAAGTTTCTTCCAGATCTTATGCAGAAAGAGTTCGGGAAAGAAATTTTTACCCAGTTAGAAAACAGTCAGCATATTGCCGTAAAAGGAAGTGCCGGATCTTCAGTTTCTATTTTTGTAGCTGAGCTTTTTTTGGTTCAAAAGAAAAATATTCTTTATCTGGTAGATGATAAAGAGGATGCGTTGTATGCCAATACAGAGATGGAAGACCTTCTTGGAAAGGAAAAAGTGCTGTATTTCCCGGCAACCCATCTTGAGCCTTATCAGGTTGAGAAAACCCAGAACGCCAATCTTGTATTAAGGACTGAAGTTTTAAATAAGATCAATTCCGGGAGATCTCCGAAAGTCATTGTAGCCTATGCAGGAGCTCTGTCTGAAAAAGTATTGAAAAAAGAAGATTTTAAAGCCATTTCTCATCATATAAAAGTAGGCGATCAGCTGGATTTTGATTTTGTAGATGAACTTCTTAATCATTATCATTTTCAGCAGGCTGATTTCGTTTCCGAACCTGGAGAGTTTTCTATAAGAGGAGGGATTGTAGATGTGTTTTCCTATTCATACGAAAAGCCCTATAGAATAACATTCTTTGGGAATGAAGTGGAAAGTATCAAAACCTTTGATATCGAAACTCAGCTTTCTGTAGATAAAGTAAAAGATCTTCAATTGGTTTCCAACATGAACTTTTCTGTAACGGGAAGCAGAGTATCTCTGCTGCAGTTATTGCCCGAAGGAAGTTTTGTGATTTCCAAAAACGGAATGGTAGGAATGCAGAAGATCAGAACATTTTATGAGAAATCTCTGGAGAAATATGATACATTAAATAAAGATATTGCCCACAGAACTCCGCAGGAACTTTTTATTTCTGATCAGGAATTTTTATTTGATTATAAAAAATTTAAGACGGTTGATTTTGGAGGAATGGTGATTGAAGGGTTGAAAGAAATCACAGAAGTTAAAATGGAACAGCTTCCGCAGCCTTCTTTTCATAAAAACTTTGAACTGCTGATTGAAGATATTGAAGAGAAGCAGAACGAAGGGTTTGATACCTGGATTTCCTTTTCAACAGAAAAACAAAAAGAAAGACTGGAATCTATTTTTGAAGAGCTGGAAAATGAACTTCCTTTTAAGAGTTTTAAGTCTGAGCTGCATGAAGGATTTGTAGACAACGGACATAAATTGATGGTGTATACAGATCACCAGATCTTTGACCGTTATCAGAGATATAAGGCTAAAAATACGTTTGCGAAATCAGAGCAGCTTACCCTGAAAGACCTGATGTCTTTGAAAATAGGGGATTATATTGCTCATATCGACCATGGAATTGGGAAATTCATGGGGTTGGTAAAAGTAAATAATGATGGTAAAATTCAGGAATGTTTTAAACTGACCTATAAAAACGGAGACTTATTATATGTAAGTATTCACTCTTTGCACAAGATTTCGAAATTCAACGGACCGGATGGAAAAGAGATTGTTTTGAGCAAACTCGGATCTCCGACCTGGAAATCCTTAAAACAGAAAACAAAAGCTAAGGTAAAGCAGATTGCTTTTGACCTTATTCAATTATATGCCCAGAGAAAAACAGCAAAAGGATTTGCTTATACTCCGGATTCTTATCTACAAAATGAATTGGAGGCCAGCTTTATTTATGAAGATACTCCGGATCAAGAAAAGGCTACCGTAGATGTTAAAAAAGATATGGAGGCGGACACGGTTATGGACAGGCTTGTTTGCGGTGATGTAGGTTTCGGTAAAACAGAGGTTGCGATCCGTGCGGCATTTAAAGCAGCCACAGATGGTAAACAGGTTGCCATATTGGTTCCTACAACAATTCTTGCTTTCCAGCATTACAGAAGTTTTAAAGAAAGGCTTAAAGATTTTCCGGTAAATGTAGCCTATGTCAACAGATTCAGAACGGCTAAACAGAAATCAGAAACCTTAAGTGCTTTGAAAGATGGGAAAGTTGATATCATTATTGGGACTCATCAATTGGTAAGCAGCTCTGTTAAATTTAAGGATCTGGGATTGCTGATTATCGATGAAGAGCATAAATTCGGGGTTTCGGTAAAGGATAAGCTGAAAACACTTAAAAATAATGTTGATACGCTTACGCTTACGGCAACTCCTATTCCAAGGACTTTGCAGTTTTCTTTGATGGCTGCAAGAGATTTATCCGTCATCAAAACACCTCCGCCAAACAGGCAGCCTGTAGATACACAGCTGATTGGATTTAGTGAAGAAATTCTTCGTGATGCCGTTTCTTATGAGCTTCAGAGAGATGGTCAGGTTTACTTTATTAACAACAGGATTGAAAATCTGAAAGATATTGCCGGGCTTATCCAGAGATTGGTTCCTGATGCAAGAGTTATCACAGGACATGGGCAGATGGAAGGGAAACAGCTGGAAAAGAATGTCTTGGATTTTATGGAAGGGAAATATGATGTTCTTGTTTCCACTACCATTGTAGAAAGTGGAGTGGATGTTCCGAATGCGAATACCATTTTCATCAATGATGCCCAACGATTTGGGATGGCAGACCTGCACCAGATGAGAGGAAGAGTAGGACGTAGCAATAGAAAAGCTTTTTGTTACCTGATTACTCCTCCTTATGATATGATGACTTCAGATGCCAGAAAACGTCTGGAAGCAATTGAGCAGTTTTCTGATCTGGGAAGCGGTTTCCAGATTGCGATGAAAGATCTTGAGATCCGTGGTGCCGGTGACCTTCTGGGAGCGGAACAAAGTGGGTTTATCAATGAAATGGGATTTGAAACCTATCAGAAGCTGATGCAGGAAGCGTTGGAAGAATTGAAAGATGATGCTGATTTTGAAAACCTGTTTGATAATGAAGAAGACAGACAGAAGCTCTTCAAATCTGTAAAGGATGTCAATATCGATACTGATTTAGAATTGATGTTACCCGACTTCTATATTTCCAATACGGAAGAAAGATTATTGCTGTATCAGAAAATTGCCGAAATCAATAATGAAGTAGATCTTCATCAATTTGAGCTTGAATTGATTGACCGTTTTGGAGCATTGCCCAAAGAAGCGGTGAACCTTTTGAAAAGTGTTTCTCTGAAATGGCTTGCAGCAGATATTGGTTTTGAGAAGATTGTGATGAAAAACGGAGTGTTTCTGGGATATTTCCCTGGAAACCCGCAGGATAAGTTCTACCAGACGGATAGATTCAGGCATATCATTAATTACTTAACCCAAAATCCTTCAGAGGCTCAGCTTAAGGAAAAGGCCGGAAAAGAAGGTAACCAGCTGATGATGAGGAAAGAAAGGGTGAAGAATGTAGATGAGGTTAATATGTTACTGAAAGCTATTATTGAACATAATTAAATTGTAATTTTTGTTTATTGTAAACAAATTTGTAAAAAAATGTGAAAAGTTTATGGAAATTTAAAATTTTCATAAACTTTTTTTGTGATTGTTATCATGTTTTTATTTGGGAATACTCCTGTAATAGAGAGTTATAGTGCTTTTGAGGGGTGTGAAATCACTTTTTAATGATTAAAAATATCCTGTAAATCACCGTACAGTAAGGGTTTGAGATGTTAAACTGATTTTTTAAAACATGAAAAGTAGAGTTATGTAGAAATAATTCTACTTTTGCGTATTATTTATTCTATCTTCTAATGTGTTTATTTCTATAGGTTTATGAATGTATAACTGGAATTTTTAAGGCATCATTGTGTACCTTTGCAGTCCTTAATTATGAAAAAACTTATATATTGCTGCGTGGCTGGATTTTTTTCTTTCTATGCCAACGCGCAGGTGGGAATTGGTACTGCGAAACCAAAATCTATTCTTGATGTGAATGGAAAAACCACCTTAAGAAAAGAACTTAGAGTAGGCGGGACTTCAGATCAGGCTGGGAGTGCCGGGTTGAACGGCCAGGTTTTGGTTTCTCAGGGTGAAGGTTTACCGCCAGTGTGGAAATCTTTGAACGTTTCCTTTATGGAAGAGGGACAGTATAAGCTGATCAATTCTTATCTGTCATCAGATCAGGTGGGTGTTATATCACTTACCAATGGTGTTGCTGGTGATAACGTCTACACAAATAAAGTTGGAGATAATGTCACTGATGCTACAAAAGGAAATTGGAAAAAAATTAATGGTCTTAAAAATACTTTTACGATCAAAAACGGAAAAAACAGGCTTACTTATCAGTTTCAGACAGGAATTGAAATAAAAGCGCCTACTTCTACCACTATAGAGAATATCAGATTTACTTGTGGTGTTTTCAGAAACGGATTATTAGTGGCTGTACGTCCCGATAGAATCGCTTCTAACAACAATAGCGGAAAAAATGGTCTTCAGGACTATATCTTTACCCTTAATTATACCGAGCAGAATGTTCCCATAGGAGTTCATGATATTGAAATTGCATGCAGAAAGATTGATACATCAAATTTGGCCTCAGAATTTGCAATCGGGCGTAATGTAGAAACTTCAAGTGGAGTCTCCAGTGCATTTACATTGGAATCTACCATGAAAGTGGATGTTATTGAATATGTGAGTTATAAAAACAACTAATGATGAAAAAACTATTATCAACGCTGCTTTTTACCATAGGACTTTTGGCAACAGCTCAGGTAGGAATAAAAACAGACACTCCTAAAGCAAAATTGGACGTAAACGGAGATGTGAATTTCAGAAACAAAATTGCTGTTCTTAATGCTACTGATAATTCGGTGTTTCTGGGAAATAATGATCAGCTTCTTGTTTCTCAGGGAGAAGGGTATGCTCCGATCTGGAAGTCACTTCGTATTCCTGAATATGAACCGAATAAATTTTATCTGATCTACAACAACTCTTTTTCAGATAAATTAGGGATTTCATTTACATCTGCCGACGATTCTACAATAGGTTTTTCATCAAGAGGAGCTACACTTACTAAAGGAAAAGACCTGAACAGCCTTCCAAATTTTAAAAGAATAGCTGGTCTTTCAAAGCAAATAAGTGTATATAGCAGCCAGAGTAAGGCATATTTCCAGTTTGAAACCGTAGTGCAGGCCGATTTTGGAGCAGCAGGTACAACTGATACTTCAATAGACTATGCTTGTGGTATTTTTGTAGACAATAAACTGGTCAACTTAAGACAACGAAATTTAAAGGCTATTACGAGCTCATATCCTTTTCTTACTCATACCCAAATCGGGATTGTAGATAATCTTTCCCAGGGAAATCATACTGTAGATGTTGCCTGTACAAGATTGGGTTCTTACGGAGCTTCGAATAATAAACTTACGATAGGAATTAATGTATTTTCTAATATCAATGACTTTATTGCACAGTCATCTCTTAAAGTAGATGTATATGAAGTTCCTGAGGTGTTTAACACAATTATAAACTAAAGCAGATTATGAAAAAAATACTATTTGTAACCTCTCTTTTATTGGCTGTTTCAGCTACCGCTCAGGTGGGTATTAATACTCCAACTCCGAGCAATATGCTGGATGTGAATGGAGATCTTAGTATTAGAAAAGAATTAAGAACGGGAGGTACTGATGTCTTGAAAGGATCTGCCGGAACAGCAGGTAATATTCTGCATAATAATACAGACTTAAATACCAATGATTGGAAATCGATAAAAATTGCTGACGGGCAGGGAAGTATGTCTGTGTTTTCAATCAATACCGTTGCAGATAAGACCGGAGTCAGTTTCTCAGGTGATAATGGGGCCACTACTCCTTATAATGACGGAGATGCATTGACGGGTAACTGGACTGTACTTACAGGAACTGTGGATACTTTCTCTGTGACCAATGGTACGAATAAAGCCACTTTTTCATTCCAAACAACTGTACAGAAAACAGGAGCCAATTCTGCTAGTTTTGCCTGTGGAGTTTTTGTTGATGATAAACTCAGAGCCGTAAGAACGGATGTATTGCTTGGAGATGCAGGGGCTTATAAAATTTTTAATCTCAATGCTACTCTTACTGACCTTCTCCCTAAAAATAACTACAGCGTAAAAGTAGCCTGTATCAAAAGATCTATTTCACAAGCGACAGTAGGAATAGGAAGGGCGGTTAATACGACCTTCCTCAATAGTGATATGTCACAATCTGTTTTGACAACATCTATACTACAACCTTATTAATTTTCATAATAATACAATAATTAAGAATCTAAAAACGTTATGTTTTTAGATTTTTTTTGTTGATTAACTCTATTTCTTGTGAATTTGTTCGGATAAAGTGAAGTGTATTATCGAAAATTGAATTATATTTGGACAAGCTAAAAAAATTCTATATGGTAAAAAACTATTTTCTTAAAATGTTTGCCGGTATTGCTTTTCTAGGACTGCTGACAGCATGTAATACTACTTCAGATCCTACAGAATCTGTCCCTAATCCGGATAGCGGACCGCCCCCTAAAAAAGTTTTAGCAAAGGTCACTGCAAATAATGTTTCTCAGGAAGAATATGTTACTACTGCCGGAACGGGAGATTTGCAGACCGCAGTATTTAAAGATGAATCTACTTCCAGTAGTGCCTATTATACAGGAACGGTATCGTATACCAATAAAAATATTACTAAAATTAAATTTGTAAGCTCTGCAACATCCAGCCTTGCTTATGAGTTCAATATTGTTCCGGATGATACCGGTAAAAAGATTTATAATGCTACCTCTACAGCAACCGGGGCAACTCCATCAGTTTCTGTTGTAAGTGATTATGCATTTACCTATGATTCGGTAACGAGTAAACTTACCAAAATTCTGGAGAAAAGAAAAGAAGGAGGTATCAGCGCTTATAACAGTTTTATAGACTATAGCTTTGTGTATAACGGAAACAATGTAATCCAGGTAGTTTGTTCCAAAGGCATATTAGATATCAATGGAAACCCGAATATGACTACAGCAACCGTAAGCAAGTACAGCTTTCAAAACTATGATGCTCAGAAAAGCCCATATTCTACCCTTCCATCGGTATATTTCATTGCACGAAGTCTGATCACTCCGATTAATTTCTACAAAATTTCTCCGAACAACCCTACGTCAATGTTCATAGAATTGCCGTCACCAGCTGCACCTGTTAATACAGCTCAGAGTTATTCTTATGATAATCAGGGGTATGTAGTTGTTGAGAAAAACAAGAATGTAACTTTTACCTATAAAAATTTATAGGAGAAATATAGTTATTAATCTTATCAGAATATAAATAATATTACAACTTTTAGGCAAAAAAAAATTATATTTGTCAAAAAAATAATCAATTACAAGGAAATGAAACAAATTTTCTATTTTATTTTACTAATCGCAGGTTTTTCCTCAATACATTCCTGCAAGAGTTTATTGGATGAGGATGGGAATCCATTGTTGGATCTTAATAATACAGGAGGATTAAGCGGTCCCAGAGCATTATACAGAGAAATTACAGATAAAGATACAATCGCAGAATATCGCTACAGCGGGCTTCTTGTGACTAAAGTAATCACAGACAGTGCTTCAATAACTGACATCATGTACAGTGGTGATAAAATCAGCCAGATCAATTTTAACGGTTTCCTGGATCTTGATGGAAACGGAAAACTTGATAAGGACAGTGTATCATATACTCAATTATTCACTTACGCAAACAATAGCAAGCTGCAGATGATTTCTGAAAATCGTGTGACTTTCAGAAGACCTCCGCCTGTACCACCGGCAACTACTCCGGGTCCACAGACATTACTTAAGAAAGAAAAAACGCGTTATGATATAAAATACAGTGTTTCTACAGGAAAGCTGGATTCCATTATCATGAGAAATGGTCCGGATGTTACTGGAGTTCCATTGGCTTTCACAGATTTCTCTAAAACAGCTTATACCTATGTAGGAGATAATGTATCTAAAGTAGTAAGACATTATGGTACTATGTCCGGAGGGGCATTCGGTACTGTTACAAGAAAATATAGCTATGAATATTATGCATATGATGATCAGGTGAGTCCTTTCACATTGTTACCACATGTATATAAGATTTCAAGACTATTATCTACAGTGATCAATGATAAGGAAAGTCTTATCCTATCTCCAAACAATCCTAAGAGATGGTCGGTGACAGATCTTACGCCACCTATTCCAACTCCGATTGTAAAAAGTACGAATTACTCGTATGATCCTCAGACTTACATGACGAAAGGATATGGTGTTAATTACATCTATAAACCACAATAGAATAATTTTTTTAACAATATTCAAACTCAATCTTTAATAAGATTGAGTTTTTTATTTTTTATCTCTTAATTTTGCAAAAAATTTCTGATGAAATATTTAATTGTTGGGCTTGGTAACAAAGGCTCAGAATATGAAAATACACGACACAATATAGGTTTTAAGGTAGCTGAGAAAATTGCGGAAACTCTTGAAGTATCATTTAACACGTCCAACTTTGGCTGGATGGCAGAAGGAAAACACAAAGGGAGAAAAGTTTTTATTCTGAAACCAGACACTTACATGAATCTTTCCGGAAATGCAGTGAAATACTGGATGCAGAAAGAAAATATTCCTTTGGAGAATGTATTGATTGTTACTGATGATCTTGCGCTGCCTTTCGGAACGTTAAGATTGAAAGGGAAAGGCTCTGATGCAGGCCATAACGGGCTCAAAAATATTAATGAAGTATTACAGACTCAGAATTACGCAAGGCTTCGTTTCGGGATCTCTGCCGATTTCTCTGCCGGGCGACAAGTAGACTATGTGTTAGGAACCTGGAGTGAAGAAGAAGCCGGAAAACTTACAGAGAGAATTGAAACCTTTTCAAAGGCCAGTCTTTCTTTTGTATTTGCAGGATTGAATAATACGATGTCCGCATTTAATGGGAAATAATTTCTAATTGGGATAAAGAAGTTCTGAAATTACAATACAATTTATAATATAGAATGACTGCCTCAGAAACGGGCAGTCATTTATTGTATTTATCTCTAAAATTTTTCTGCAGGTTTTATGACTAATTTATCATCTTTTCTGATAAACAATATCCAAATCCAAGGAATAAATGATAATAAAAAAGATATAACGATATTCCGCATAAATATTTCATTGGCTGCAGGGTTTGTTTGAAACTCCAATAATGCCTGATTGATAGGGAGCCCCTCTTTTACCAATATAGCAATAATAGTCAAAACATTTGCAACAAATATACTTGTGATGTTGGTGAAGAAAATAATATATTTTGTCAGTTTCCCTTGAAGCCCTTTGAAATAATCATAGCCTATAAACCCGAGAAAAGCAATAACAAATGCCATCCCCGAGGAAAGTCCCCCTAAATAGACTGCAAGTAAAATCCAGATGATAATTGCAGGAATGGAGAAAATAATGGCTCCTAAAAATCCTGTCAGATAATTTTTCTCTTTCGAAGTTCTTTCTTTTTCAATTCCATAGAACTTATCATCGGTCTTTTTAAAACAATTATCGCAGAGTATTATACCAGTATCGTTAAGATTGTAATAATTAATTCTCTGATTGGTCTCACAGCTATGACATTGGTCTTGCTCTGGGATATTTAACTTTTTAAAAAAGTCAGTCAAGAAGTCAAACAAAGCATAAACCGTACTGAGCTTAGTGGGTATTAGGTTTTCAGTGAATTTGAAGAAAATGCTATTTTCTCTGATTTCAAAGCTGGTAAATTTTAGTCTTTTTTTGCTTTTAGCTAATTCTGTTTTGATTTGTTCTCTTTGTTCGTCTGTTAAATCACCAGTCGTTACAGATACATATTTGTATTGGGGAGTCTGTATGATGTCTGCGTCTGAAACGTTGAAAAAGTAGCCTTTGTAAAGTCCGAATACGCCGTCATTTGTTTTATACCAGCCAAGATCTCTGGCTATTTTTTTTGCTTTTGGAAAAATCATCTTCTTTTCAGTTTCTAATCATGGTTTTTTGAATATACACTCTCAATGATGCCAATATATAATTATTTTTTGATAATTAAAACTGGCTCTCCTTGAAATGAGGCAGGTTGTTAATTTTACCATCTTAATAGATCAATAGGTTTATGATTAACTTATATTGCTTTAGAAAGAAAAAATAACAAAAAATAAATGCCACCGAAATTCGATGGCATTTTCTGTAAATTATAATTGAAAATTAATGAGTTTTATTTTTATAACCAAGATACAGCGCCTGTTTCAACATCATAGTTGGCTCCAACAATTTTAATTTTACCTTCAGTTTCAAGGTTTCTAAGTGTTGAGCTTTGTTTACGGATATCTTCAATTGCGCTTCTTACGTTTTGCTGATTGAGTCTTTCAAGAAGTGAGCTGTTTTTAGATGAACGCTCTTCATTTTCTTCGATAATCTCATTGATGATCGGGTCAAAATGATTGATAAGGTGGTTCAGGTTATCCATTCCCAGACCCTCAATCTGTGCAGCGTCAAGACCTCCTTTTAAGGCTCCGCATTTCGTGTGACCTAAAACTACGATAAGTTTAGAACCGGCAACATTACAGCCAAATTCCATGGATCCAAGAATATCCTGGTTCACAAAATTACCTGCAATTCTGATACTGAAAACATCTCCTAATCCCTGATCAAAGATAAGTTCTGCAGAAGTACGGCTGTCTATACAGCTTAAAACTACAGCAAAAGGCCACTGCCCTTCACGGGTAGCATTCACTTGCTCCAGAAGATCTCTGTTTGCTTTAAGGTTGTTTACAAATCTCTGGTTCCCTTCTTTTAAGAATTCTAACGCTTTCTCAGGTGTAATAGTAGATTGAGTTTCGTATGTATGTGCTTTCATATAATGTATTGTTTTCGAATTTAAAGTTAAAAAAAAATTGATGAATGAGATTACATGGCTCTATTGTGAGTAACTAAAATATGAGAATCCTCACTTCTTTCGTAATCTCGGTATGAAGTTTTAAAGCCTAGAAGTTCAACATTGATATCCTGTTCTTTTGCCCTGATATTGGCAAAATCCTGAATCATTTCCAGTACATCTGTTGCAATGTATGATGTGTTTCGGGCATCAATGATAACCGTAGAATTTGGTTTTATATTTTTAAGTGTTTTTTTGATAGCTGCTTTATTTAAAAATGATACTTCTTCAGCCAGTTTGATGTTTATTCCATCGGCATTATCCAGTCTTTCTCTGCTTAAATAATACGCTCTTTTCATATTTCCCTGAAGAATATAGAAAACAGAAATGGCAAGACCAATTCCTACTCCTTTTAATAAGTCTGTGGCTACAACCGCCACAACTGTTGCTACAAATGGTATAAACTGGAATTTACCCAAATGCCAGAAATGCTTGAACGTAGCTGGTTTTGCCAGCTTATATCCAACTAAAATTAATACCGCAGCCAAAGTAGCGAGAGGAATTAAATTTAAAATAACCGGAATAGAAAGTACACAGATTAATAAGAAGACCCCGTGAATGATGGATGATATTTTAGAAGTTGCTCCCGCATTAGCATTCGCAGAACTTCTTACTACAACAGACGTCATTGGAAGACCACCAATAAATGAACTGATAAGATTTCCTATTCCCTGGGCTTTAAGCTCAAGATTGGTATCCGTAATTCTTCTTTGTCGGTCTAATCGGTCTGATGCTTCAATACAAAGCAGCGTTTCAATAGATGCTACAATAGCAATCGTTGCTCCTACAATCCATACTTTAGGATTGGTAAAACCATTAAAATCCGGAGTTGTAATCAGGTTTTTAAAATCATCAAAAGTCTTTGGAATAGGTAAAGAAACCAAATGCTGGGTTTCAATAGCCAGAGAACTTCCGGACATTTTAAAAAGCTGATTTAAAAGGATACTTATAATGACTGCAACCAACGCTCCTGGAAGCAGTTTCATCCTTTTCAGTACGTGTATTTTATCCCATGCAATAAGAACTGCTACAGAAATTAAAGTGATAACGATGGCTCCCGGATGGATTGCCCCAAATAATTCTGCAAAATATCCGAAATTCAAGCCATTATCAAAGATCGATTCATGACCTTCATAATCTTTATCGAATCCTAAAGCATGCGGAATCTGTTTTAAAATAATAATGATCCCTATGGCAGCAAGCATTCCTTCAATAACGTTGTTGGGGAAATAGTTGGAAATACTTCCAGCCCTTACAAACCCTAAAACCAATTGAATGAGTCCTGCGATGATCCCTGCACAAAGGAAGAGTTCAAATGCGCCAAGATCAGTTATAGCTGTTAAAACAATTGCCGTTAAACCTGCTGCAGGTCCGGAAACTGAAATATTTGAGTTACTCATTGTTCCTACTACCAGGCCGCCTACAATACCGGAAATAATACCGGATAATGGGGGAGCACCTGATGCTAAAGCAATTCCTAAACACAACGGAAGTGCTACTAAAAATACCACGAGTCCTGAAGGAATATTCTCCTTGATTCCTCCTATTAATGATGTCTTTTTCATAATGTGAAGCTGTAAAGTATAACCGGCTTATTTATTTTTAAATAAGTCAATTACAAAGAAGTTGAAAAAAATAATTTTTAAAGTACGTGCGTATCCGATATCAAAAATGATATGGAATAAGTATCAAAAAAATCTAACTATAGGAGTTATGCTTCCGGAGGGGGAGAAAATATACTAAGTAAAGGTGACAGATGAAAAGAATCATCGATCAGTACAAAAGACACACCCTGAACATCAGGTTCAGAAAACTTAAGATAATCGAAAACATCCAAAGGTTTCGGAATGGTCTTTTCGTAAACAATAAATGAGGTTGGGTGAGAATGAGGTTCTTCTTCATTGATTATTATATTCGTTCTTGCAATATCCCAGCCTGCTACCGCAGCAATGCTTGGCAGCGCTGTAAAATTGAGAAAAAACGTTAATACAATAATACTCCAGAATTTCATCTTACCTTCTTTTTAGAAAAACTATTCAGTCTTTCTGCTCATTACCCAATCAGAACCCGTAAGGTTGTAGATCTTTTGGATGTCTTTTAAGATTTTCTCAAAATCAATCTCCAGATCAATGATCTTACCTGTTCTAAGGTCAAATACCCAGCCGTGTACAATAGGTTGTTCTTCTAAAATATACCTTTCCTGTACGCAGGCCATTTTGATCACGTTGATGCACTGCTCCTGAACATTAAGTTCTACAAGTCTGTCATAACGCTTGCTTTCGTCCTGAAGAGAATCCAGTTCCGCCTGATGCAGTCTGTAAACGTCACGAATGTTTCTCAGCCATGGATTTAATAATCCTAAATCCTGAGGAGTCATCGCTGCTTTTACACCGCCACAGTTGTAATGCCCGCAAACAATAATGTGTTTTACTTTCAGATGTTCTACAGCATATTGAATAACCGCTGTGGAACTCATATCTAAAGTGTTAATAACATTAGCAATGTTTCTGTGAACAAATACTTCTCCAGGCTTTGCTCCCATCAATTCTTCTGCAGTGGCTCTACTGTCCGAACATCCGATGTACAGATATTCTGGATGTTGAGTTTTTGCAAGTTCCTGAAAGAAGTTTGGATCTTCTGCTACTTTGGACTCTACCCATTTTCTATTGTTTTCAAAAATAACCTCGTACGATTGTGACATAATTTTAAATTTTTAAAAGTTTATAATTATTTATTTCGTTTAAATTATTTCCAAAATCAATAGACTAAATCAATAATTATGCAAAAATATAATATTTGTTAAAGATTCAATCACTTTTAACAAAGTTTAATATTAAAATATGCTTAAAATCATATTCGTATTTCGATATGATTTGCTATGCTGTTATTGAGATCTATATGGCAATCCAAACGTTTAAAAACTAAGATAAAATTACAAAGTATAAATTAAAATTTGAGATTTGTGAATTAAAATATTCTTAATTATTTACCGGATAACAGATTTACCTCACGAGAATTAATTAAAAAGGGCGTAGATATGTCGAAAAATGAATAATTTAACCGCCTGATTAATCTATCCATCTAATGTCTGATTTTGGTCTGCAATCTTTATCCTCAGTATTTTATCTGTCAGGAATTTTTATTGCCTGTTTCTCTTCATTTCTGATTATGGGGAAACGCAGAAAAATAATGGCTGATTATGTATTGGCAGCATGGTTCCTGATTATAGGACTACATCTTATCTTATTCATCTTATTTTTTTCGGGTAGTTATGTGAAGTTTCCTCATTTCCTGGGCTATGAAGTTATCTTTCCATTTATCCATGGGCCCATGTTGTATGTATATGTTCTGTGCGTTACAGGAAGAAATCCGGGCAAAAAGATCTGGTTGCTGCATTTTATTCCTGTTTTGATTGTCTTTTTCATGCTTTTTAAACTGTTGATTTTATCTCCCTGGGATAGGCTTTCCGTCTATCAAAGCGGAAACAGTGAGTATGTATTCATAAGCAGGGTTCTCAAATACATGATGATCCTATCAGGAATAGTATATGTTGCTTTAAGCCTTTTTGCCGTTAGAAAATACACGAAAAGAATATCCAACCAATATTCCAACACTGAGAAAATTAACCTTAACTGGTTGTACTATCTTATTGCCGGGATAGCGTTAATATGGGTTGCCGTGATTATTAGAAATGATATTCTTATTTTTTCTATCGTGGTTCTGTTTATTGTAGTGGCTGCTTACTTTGGAATAAGTCGTGTTGGGATTCTGGATCTGCCTATTGCAGCTGATACCATAGATGGAAAAATAGCTGATGAAGAGACGGTGAAGTATCAGAAGAATTCTCCCGGTGAGGATGCTATAATGGCTATTTATGAAAAGCTTGTAGATAAGATGGAGAAAGAAAAACTCTATAAGGATCCGGAGCTGAATCTGAATTATACTGCGGCACTATTAGACGTGCACCCTAATGTATTGTCTCAGGCAATTAATTCAATAGAAAATAAAAACTTTTATGATTATATCAATCGTCAGCGGATTGATGAATTCAAAAGGATAGCGGTACTTCCCGAAAATGAAAAGTTTACCATTCTTTCATTGGCATTTGAGAGTGGATTTAATTCAAAAACTTCATTTAACCGAAATTTTAAAAAATATATGAACTGCTCACCAAGAGAGTTTCTAAAAAGTCAAAGCATTACTATTGATATGGAATAATTTGCCTTAAGGTTTTGCAGTGTGTTGTATTTTAGTAGTTTACAAATAGGTTCCACCTTTCATGTTGGAACAGTTGGAGCTTTTAAAATCCTCATTTTTACAAAAAAAATTAATCAGTCACTATGAAAAAATTATTATTTGTAATCATGTGTGTGTTGGCATTGCTCATCGGGGCCTATCCTCTTCTTTATGCCTTCGTCGAACACAAATATACTTTTCTGGGTTCAAAATCTGCTGAAGTACTTCATAATATCATTTGGAAAACAGCATTTTTTGCGCATATTATTTTTGGCGGTCTGGCACTTTTTATAGGCTGGCGCCAGTTTGGAAGCTCATTTAGAAATAAATATATAAGGATACACCGGAAAGTAGGAGCTCTTTATATAATCGCTGTGATCATAAGTTCTATTTCAGCTATTTATATGGGTTTTTATGCCAATGGAGGACTGGTTTCAGTAATAGGGTTTATCTGTTTGGGATGCATCTGGCTCGTGACAACTCTTGCCGCAGTGGTACAGATTAAGCAAAAGAATATTATCCAGCATCAGCAATTGATGACTTATAGCTATGCCTGTACCTTTGCAGCGGTGACCCTTAGGCTGTGGTTTCCTTTACTAAAAAGTATTACCGGAGATCCTGATAACTCTTACATTGCCGTAGCATGGCTGTGCTGGGTTCCTAATCTGCTGTTTGCCTATTTTATCAATAGAAAAACGGCAGCAATACAAACTTAACGGCTATTTACTCAGGCAATTTATCATATTCCATGCTCTTCATTTCTAAGTTTAAATATTTCTTCCCTTCATTTTTATAATGCTGAGGAGGTTCAAGACCCATATATTTCATGATGAGAGGATACGCATAAGTTGTTTGGGTTTGCTTGGTTTCATGTCCGGTAACTCTGTAGGCTGCCGGTACTTTATCACCATACCATATAAAAAATGGAACCTGGGTAGATTCTTTTGAGTCTACGTGTAATAGCTTGTCTCCTTGTATTTTCAGTCCATGATCTGATGCGTAGATGACTACGGAATTGGTGTTTTTCAACGTGCTGAAAATATTTTTGAAGACATAATCTGTATATTTGATAGAGCTGTCATAGCAGTTCAGGCCTTCAGAATTCCAATTAGGAGGGAGCCTGTTGCAAGGATTGGGGTGGCTTCCCATGATATGAAGAACCACAAATTTATCTCCTTGGTTTTGAATGACTTTTTTAAGTTCAGGAACAATTATTTCATCATAACCGTTTACCCATTTTTTATTTTTGGATAGGGAAGCCATAGCGGTTATTCCCCTAGAGCTCGCTTGTGTACTCAGCCAGAAAGAATTGTATCCGGCTTGATTGGCCATGTTGATAACATTGTCGGAGAGTTTATCATAGCGGTATCTGAATTCATCCGGATGGATGCTCGACAGCATTAGAGGAACACTTAGATTGGTAATTCCCGCAGGCGAAACAGCATGATCAAAAATCATCATATTTTCAGCTTGCTGATCCGTAAAAGGAGTTGTTTTTTTAGAATATCCATACAATGACATATTCTGTTTTCTTTCTGATTCTCCAATGATCAGAATTACATTTTCTATCCCCGGCTGTATTTTTTTGAGGTTAAAAACAGGGATATTCTTTTTAATTGCGTTAATATCTCTCTGTATATTCAATGCAGTATTGAAATCGGATAAATGATAGTATACATTTTTAATCATTTTTCCTCCTCCTTTATTACTTATGTATTTGTGTTTTAGATGATATCCAAATGGAAGAATAAGCCATAATAATGCGATAATGATAAATTTAACATCGAATTTGACCACTTCTTTTTTAAGGTAATTCACGGAGTATAGTAGCATTCCCAGAAAAACAAAAAATAAAATACCAGGAAGAATAAACATATAAGACATGCTCATTGCTTCATCGGGATTAGATTCAAGAATACTGATGGCCATTCCTACATTAAATCCGGAATGATAGATGAGGAAACAGGATGCTGATATCAGAAAGTTAATACTCAATAATAAACAGAGAACAACAGCAATGACTGAAGTATATTTATTCTTAAAAAGAAGGGCATTAAATACAAGGAAAGAACAAAACATAATCCCGTATTCAATAATATTTCTTATGCTGTCCAGTTTTTCCGCTCCGAACAGATTATCAAAAATATAAGGGAAAGAAAGAAGAAAACCTGTGAGGTATATTATAATGAGAAGAATAGGAATTATTTTTTTGAACATATTTGTATGTGCTTTCTGTTAAGATAAATTTTTTAAATAATCTTTCCCAAAAGTCCTCCGGATAAGAGTCTGCCGAATATCATAATCATGTATTGCATGAAAAGAATTTATATAAGATACTCATTCTAAGGGTTGCAGTATGATATCAACTCAAAAAGAAAACTTTTAAAGAGGGGTGTTACAGTTTCATGTGGAGAGCTGCTTTTCCGCCAGACTTTAAGTTACTGTAGAAAATCTAATTATAGAGTTGGTAATGCAGATAAAGAATGGGAGGGGTAAAGATGTATTCTTTTCATCAAAAATTATTTTTTTAAATTAATAATAAGACCTGGGTTGTGTTTTTAATATTAAGTGGTTTTTTTCAGAAATAGCAGTATTGAGGGATTGATGTCAGCTGAGTTATAAAATGTTATATTTTTCATAAAATCAGATGATTACGTTGCTATTTCATAGCCAAACAATACTTTTTTTACAAATGTAAATGAAATTACCGATAAATGCAAGTAGAATTTTTACTATAACTGTTGGATTTACTACACTTTACGGTTGATATAATCCATTGTGGCATTCTCTGTAGGGATGATTTTAGCGGGGTTTCCTATGACAACAGAATGGGAAGGAACATCAAAATTGACATAGGAATTTGGAACGATCAATACGTTGTCGCCAATTGTGATACCCCCTACAATTACGGCATTGGTTCCTATCCATACCTCATCGCCAATAACAGGAGAACCTTCATTTTTTCCACGGTTTTGCTGGCCTATTGTGACTCCCTGTGCGATATTACAGTTTTTTCCAATAATGGTTTTGGGGTTGATGACAAGACTTCCCCAGTGGCCCAGATAAAAACCTTCCCCGATTTGGGTCTCAGGATAAATCTGAAAGCCGTATTTGATTTGATAATGTCTTAATACAATTCTCCAAAAAGTATTCAAAACAGGGCTCTTCTGATATTTCTGAGCCATCCTTAAGACATATACAAAATGAAGATTAGGATTAATGCACTTTTTCCAGATTTCAAACTTTGAAAGCCATTTTCCGCTTTCCCGGTAAAAGTCTTTTTGAATAATAGAATAATTGGCCATCGTAATTATTTTTATACTTCATCAATTATTTTCTGAAGATGCTCTACAGATTTCTCTAAAACAAACGGAAGTTCAGTTTCTGAGATCTCTTTTTTGTACTCTTCAGATATATTTTTATCGGTAAGAAACTTTTTCATTCCTTCATAAATTCCTTCTTCGGAATTCGGGGTGATATTTCCCAGTCTTCCATCCTGCAGAAGATCTCTGATCCCGGAAATATCCGTTGCAGAAATAGGTTTATTGAGAATAAGTGCTTCGGCAATGATGGTAGGGAACCCTTCATGGCGCGAAGACATAATATAAAAATCTGCTTTTTTCATGTAAGGATATGGATTGCTGCTGAAACCCAGCATTTTTGCAGTATCCTGAAGCCCCAATTGATTAAGCTGATCCTGAATATTGTTAAAATCATAACCGTCACCAATGATCAAAAGCTGATGTTTCAACCCCTCATCAATCAGTTTTTTATGAACATTTAAAAGCCGGTCATAGCCCTTCTGCGGATATACAGTGCCTACCGTTACAAAAGTGGGAAGATCCGTATTGAACGGGTAATCATTAATTTCAATATCCGCTTTTCTTAAGGTATCATTCTTATCAATCGGATTAAAGATCTTGATGACAGACTCCTTTTCAACTTCGTTTTTGGCCAGGTTGTGCATACCTTCCTGAAGTTTGTTGGAAATCACAAGAATCCTGTCAAATTTGAAAAACTGTCTGATGACTTCCGGAGTGTATCCTTTTAGATTGAAAATATCATTCTGTACCCAGATAATTTTTTTTGAATCTTTTTGAGGGCTGGACAGAATTTCCTGATGCATCGCATGAATGGCTGCAATTTCTACATCGTATTTTTTATTTTTTAAAACAAATTTATAAAGAAGAGAAGGAAACCAAAGAAACATTTTCTGATACAAAACCCTGTACGCCTTCACAGGGATGTCCTGCAGCCTGTTGGTTGTTATCATTTCTCCTTTTGTTAAATAGTATAGAGTCACCCAGGATGGAACTTCTTTAATATATATTCCGGAATAAAGGTTGACAAGAAGATCTACTTCATACTTATCTGAAGGAAGATTCTTCAAAAAGTTGATTAATACCTTCTCAGCACCACCATGACGTAATGAACCTATACGAATGAGGAGTTTTTTCTTTTTCAATTTGTTTTTTGTCTTTTATGATTTTACAAGATTAAATTTATTTAATTTTTCTTGCTTTTTTATACTTGTGAGGAAGATTTTCTTTGATATAGGCATCCAGCTTTTTTCTGTCTTTCTCCAATTCACGGGGGTATTCCGGATTGTTTTTTAAGACAATATCACCATAATCTTCAATAGTACACAGAAATTGTGCAGGGTTTCCAATAAAAACTGTATTGTCCGGCATAGACTGTGACAATACTGAGTTGGCTCCTAAAATACAGTTGTTTCCAATCTGTACATCCTGCATGATCACGCAATTGAGCCCGATGGTACAGTTATTTCCGATTTTTATTCTCCCAAGAATTCTGGCATCTTCATATCCGGGAAGTCTTCTCAATAGAGTAGTGGTTCCACCATGGTTCACAAACCTTACATCTCCGGCAATATTCACATGCTCGCCAATCTCAATAAGGTAGGGTTCAGTTCCGAAATACACTTTATCAGGCATATTGAAGTTTTTACCTACTTTCATCCCTCTATATTTTGCCACTTCAAGGCTTCCTCTATTCAAAAAAGAATGATAGAGAGAATCTAATTTTAATAGGAATCTGAATATAAAAATCATCACAAGTGTAAATTTGTTTTCGTTACTTTTGCAAAGAAAGAGAATTTATTAATATGATGAAAATTTCAAAAATAGAATATTATCTGCCTCAGCAGGTGTTAACTAACCAAGATCTTGAAAAACTGTTCCCCGAGTGGAGTTCCGAACGTATCCATGAGAAAGTAGGCATCGCTCAGCGTCATATCTCTTCTGAGAATGAAACAGCGCTGGATATGGCGGTACAATCTTCAGAAAAAATTTTCGAAAACTATGACCGGAACAAGGTAGATTTCATTTTGTTTTGTACCCAAAGTCCCGAGTATTTTCTGCCGACAACGGCCTGTATTTTGCAGGACAGATTGGGTCTTAGAAAAAACATTGGAGCCATAGACTTTAACTTAGGCTGTTCAGGATTTGTGTATGGACTGGCTTTTGCAAAAGGACTGATCTCGGCAGGAATTGCAAAGAGCATTCTTTTGGTGACTTCAGAAACCTATACCAAACATATTCACCCTGATGATAAAGGAAACCGAAGTATATTCGGGGATGCCTCTGCTTCTGCAATTATTGAAAAAACTGAAGGGAATGATTATCAATTCTGTCTGGGAACAGATGGAAGTGGTGCTGAAAACCTTATTGTGAAGAAAGGAGGCTTCAAAAGAGATTTTGAACTGAATCCTGAGCATGAATTCAGCCCTGAAAATATTTATATGAATGGTCCTGAAATTTTTAATTTCACCATTGAAAATATCCCGGGACTGGTAAAAGAAACTTTGGAAGTAAATGGAATGACGATGGATGATATTGATCATTTTGTTTTTCACCAGGCCAATTCTTTCATGCTTAATTATTTAAGAAAGAAAACAAAAATACCGGCAGAAAAGTTTTATATTGATATGGAAAAAACCGGGAATACTGTTTCTGCAACAATTCCTATTGCCCTTAAGAATATGATGGATAAGGGAATGCTGAAGGAAGGTGATAAAGTTTTAATGGCAGGATTTGGGGTAGGATACTCATGGGGAGCCACCATTATGGAAATTTAAGAGAACAAACATTTAAAATTATAAAATATGAAGACATCCGTTTTTTTAGAAAAACTACAAGAGGAATTGGAAGAAGATGAAACATTAACCACTGAAACGAATTTGAAATCTTTAGAGAGCTATGATTCTATCAGTTTGCTTTCTGTTATTGCGTTTGTAGACGAAAATTTCAGCAAGAAAATTGATACAAAACACTTTAAAGATATAGAGACTGTTTCAGATCTGATGAATGTTATTGGGAAAGAAAATTTTGAAGATTAATGGACGTTTTCTCATTAAAAAATAAAATTATTCTTATTACAGGAGCTTCTTCCGGCATCGGGAGAAGCTGTTCTGTAGAATGCAGCAGAAGTGGTGCCGATCTGATTCTTGTAGGAAGAAACCATGAGGAACTGATGAAAACCGTTTCCATGCTGGATCCTGAAACGAAAGTAGAGACCATTACTGAAGATATTACCCAATCTGAAAACCTTGAAGGAATTATTGCGGATAAAGTTTCGATTTTAGGTAAAATATCAGGATTTATACACTGTGCCGGCATCGAAAAAACATTGCCTTTAAAAAAGCACAATACTCAGCTGTATCAGGATATTTTTGCTGTGAATGTCATTGCCGGACTTGAAATTGCTAAAATTTTATCTCTAAAAAAATATAAAGATGAAACCTCCAGTTTCGTATTTATTTCTTCTGTTGCAGGGATGGTAGGAGAGGCTGGTAAAGCGGCTTATTCTGCCAGTAAAGGAGCTGTTATTTCCGGAGCCCGTTCATTGGCAATGGAACTTTCCAGAAGTAATATCCGGGTCAATAGTATAAGTCCTGCAATGGTAAATACCCCGATTTTAGAAAAAATGTTTGAAGACATCGGTGAAGAAGCTTCATCAGAAATCATAAAAAAGCATCCGCTCGGAATAGGTGACCCTAAAGATGTAGCGAATGCTTGTATTTTTCTGCTGTCAGATGCCTCCAGATGGGTCACAGGGACCAATCTCGTAGTAGACGGAGGATATTCTGCACAGTAACTTATTTTTTATGCAGCGTTTCTATAATATTTTCTACGCTGTCAAATATTTTCTTATTGTCAAACTGACTTTCAATATTTTTAAGATTCTCTCTAATATGGAGAACAAGGCTGGGATCGGTAAGGAATGTTTTCATTGCTGAGTACATTTCATCTACCTCATAGCTGATGAGGTATCCCGTTTCCCGGTCTTTGATCATCAGGCCTACATCTCCTACATTCGTGGCAATAATAGGTTTCTGGAGAATTAACGCTTCGGCAATCACCAAAGGCCATGCTTCAGATTCGGAAGAAAGAACAAAATAGTCGGCCTTTTTGATGTAAGGATAAGGATTCATCTTATTTCCGGCCAAAATAAAGGTCTTTTCAACATTATTTTTTGCTGCCTGAGCCATCAGGTTTTTCATTTCGTCACCATCACCAATAACAATGATGCTGTGATGAAATCCTTCATTGATAAGCCTTGTATGGGCTTCAATAAGTTTATGGTACCCTTTTCTTGAATGAAGTCTTCCAATAGAGGCAAAAACGGGTCCTTCAGGGAACGTTTCAAGCTTTTCTTCTGCCTTATGTTTGATTTCTTCGATAGGAATAGGATTGATAATAACACTTTCCGCCGGATAATTGAGATCAGGATAATACTGATGCATCATATCTTTTATCTTGTGCGAGCAGTACACCATATGATCAAACTGGGGAAAACTCTTTAAAATATCGGGAACCAGAGGTTGAAATTTAGGGACATTGACTTCAGAGTGAAACCAGCCGATTTTTTTTGAATTCTTATGGGTAGAATTAAGAATAGCATCATAATCCCTATAATCCATCCCGATTTCTATATCAAAAGTATCATTGATAAGCCGGTCTGCAATGGCTGGGTTGTTTTTCAGCTTACGAAGCTTTATTCTTCTCTTGGCAAGCTGAATTTTTTGTAAAAGAGAATTGGTGGAAAAATCTTCTTTTCCATCCGTAAGATATACTTTTCTGATATGTTTTGGAAGTTCATCGCGCAATTTACCCTGATTAAGAGTAAGGCATACCGTCATTTCAAATTTGTCAGGATTAAGATTGTTGAGAAGTCCCAACAGTACTTTTTCTACACCTCCCATTTCCATGGAACGGTGCCTGAACAAAATTTTTATTTTTTTTTCTAACATTAACCGAAGATTGATTGTAACGTAATTTTTATTTTTTTCTTGATACGGAAAGGCAGCTGGTGCTGATATTGCAGCAATCCGAATATTTCATCCGCTCCGGTATATTGGTCGGGAACTTTCTGTCCGTTGATGGAGGTAAGTCCTCTGCGCTTCATGGTATTGAAAATCACCTGGGCAAAATACTCGTGGGATTTCTTTTTATTGTCATTCTGGGAAATTCCCCCCTGATGGGTTCTGTAAAGGTAGTTGGTTTCATCAATGAACTGAACTTTTCCTTTTTCATATATTTTAAGATACAAGTCCTGATCTTCCCCGATCTTTAAATCCGGATTCATTTTTTCTGTCAGTTCATAAACTGCTTTTCTGAAGGTTACGAAATGAGCAATCTGAATAGGGAAATTAAAAAAATAAGGATCACTATTCGGAACCTGCATTGCTGATCGGAACGGAGAAATAGGCTTCAGGTTCTGATCACAGGTCATAAACCTTGAATAGGTAAGGACTGTATTTTTTTTAGACTGAAAGATCTCCATGCATTTTTCAATAGCTGTCGGAGTAATGGCATCATCCGGGTCCAGAAAGCCACATATTTCGCCTTCTGCCAGCTCAATCAGTTTACTTTTTGTCACTCCTACACCGGAATTTCTTTCATTTTCAAAAAATTTAAATCTTTTATCTTTTGAAATCATTTCCTGTATCATTTTCTTTTCATCTTCAGAAGAACCGTCATCTAAAATTACAGCTTCCCAGTTTGTGTGCGTCTGTTGAAGGATGCTTTCAAAACAGTCTTTGAAAAAATGAGCGTTATTATAATGGGCTATAAGAATCGAAAACTTCATGAATGTTCCTTAAATATTAATTCTTGATGATTGATTACGGTTGTATTGGGAGGAATATCTTTGTGAATGGTACATCCTGCTCCAATGATGCAGTTATCTCCGATGGTAACCCCTTTTAAGACGGTTACATTGCTCCCGAGCCAGCAATTACTTCCTATTTTGATGGGAGCTGTGGTGAACTCAGCGTGAGACAGTTTAAAATCCGGATGTGTCTGATAGGCATGGTTGTGGTCATACAACTTTACATTTTCTCCGAATAACGTATTGTCACCTATGGAGATACTATCCAGACAGTTGATGGAACAGAAATTATTCATAAAAAAATGATTCCCGATTTCTAAAGTAGCATTCTGCTGCACAAGAACGTGTACATAATTTCGGAAACTGACTGAGTTTCCAATGGTAACCTTCTTTAAGTTTTCGTGCAGAACAAAATGATCACTGATCCCAAGTTTTATTCCCTTAAAAGAAACATGAGGGTGTTTTTTGAGACGAGAAATCTGGCTTTTTCGTTGAATTTTTGCTAAAATTTCATATAGCATACTTAAATTTATTTTCACATTTGTAGTCTACAAATATAATTTGTTTTACATAATTATAAGAATAAATCTTATTTTTGTGCCTTAAAATTAACACTTTATATCAAATAAAAACAGCTTTCAGAGTGAAGATCGCTGTGTTTTGATAAAGTAAATCTTTTTGCGATTCTGTGAAGATAAGTCAGATTACATTTACCAGGTTTATTGCCGCTATGGCAATTGTCATTTCCCACTTCAATAAAGATCTGTTTTTATATAAGATAGATTACATTTCCAATCTTTTTCTGAGAGCCAATGTAGGGGTGAGCTATTTCTTTATTCTTTCAGGGTTTATCATGATCATTGCCTATCATAAAAAAGATAAAATAGACTATCTGGAGTTTTATAAAAACAGGTTTGCAAGGATTTATCCTCTGTATATTGTGGGTCTTTTACTGTTTTTTCTGACGAGATCTGAGATGTTCGACTGGTATAAGCTTATTTTGTACGGTTTGGGCATACAGACATGGATACCCGGAGAAGCGATGATCCTGAATTTTCCGGGATGGTCAATCTCTGTAGAGTTCTTCTTCTATCTTCTTTTTCCATTACTATACAATTATCTTTACACGAAGAAGAATAAAACAATCTGGGTATTTACAATCGGACTCTGGCTGATTACTCAGGTATTTTCAAACCTATATCCGATATATGGAGCGTATGAAGGACCCCATACAAAAAGTCACGAATTTCTGTATTATTTTCCTCTCTGGCATCTTAATGAATTTCTGATTGGAAATCTGGCAGGAATCTTTTTTGTGAGAAACTATAAACAGAAAAACTACGATCGTCAGGTCATTGTAGTCTTTTTACTCATTCTTGTGTCTCTGATGTTTGTACCGCTTTTCTATCACAACGGTCTGATGGCATTACTTTTTGTACCGGCAATATTTCTGATATCAGCTAATAACGGATGGATTACCAGACTTTTTTCAATGAAGCCATTGGAATATCTTGGAGAAATAAGTTATGGTATTTACATCACTCATATTCCCGTTCTTTATCTGGTTAGAGAACTTTTAAAATGGCAGGAATGTACTTTTGGTATCGATGTGGTATTTGTGATCTATATGATCATTATGCTGCTTAGTTCCGCTCTTTTTTATCAGTGTATAGAAAAGCCTATGAGGGATCTTTTAAGAAAGATTCATTTTTCGAAACAATAAAAATTAAAGGAATGTCTATTCAACTAGGTATTTAGTTTAATTCTGTCATCAGAACAAATCTTTTCTGAAATTGATGTTGTACAGTCCTGAGCGTATGCTTTTATAATCTGTAAGCATATATTTTGTAATCATTCCCCATTTTTTCAGAAGAGGAGCATTGGCAATCTGGAAACTCCTGTATACTCTTTTGATGTGAAGTTTGATATCCTCAGGAATCGTATTTTCATGCATTGCCCAATTGTTGACTTCTTTCCACAATACAACTCTTGTTGAAGCTGGTTTCACTTCTCTTGAATCTACTTTGGTGATTCTGTTGTTCTCATGAACACCTCTCACGGCTACTGCTTGGTCTAGAATTCCAGGATACAAATTCAGGTAGTAGGAGAGCCTGAATAAAAATTCAGTGTCCTGGTGAAGCTTTAAATGTGTTTTGAAGAAATATTCCATGTTTTTCAAAGAACTTTTTCGAATGGTTAAAGCATCAATGCTAAAAAGCCCGAAAGTTCCTATCATATTAAGCTGTCCCGGAAATACATCTTTAGGAGGATGTTTTTTGTAAACGGTAGTCAGGCGGTCTCCAAAGACTTTGTAATATTGTTCTTTTGCCTTTTCAGAATAATAATGAACACCAATGGCTCCATACACTCCGTCAACATCTTTATTGATGAACAATTCTTTTTCTGCATCAAAACGGTTCGGAAGATAGTAATCATCGGCATCCAGGAAAGCCATAAAATCACCTTCTGCCTTTTCCAGTCCTAAATTTCTGCTTGCACCAGCTCCGTGATTTCCTTTGTCAGGATGCTGAAAAAGTTTTACCCTATTGTGTTTCTCAACAAGTTCCTGACATACCTGTAATGCATTGTCCGGAGATTTATCTTCTACCAGCACTACTTCATATACTTCTTCGAACTGAAGAGCAGATTCTACGGCCTGAGAAACATATTTTTCAGCGTTATAGACGGGAATGATTACTGAAATTTTCATTTGTATCGTATTATGTTTTGCGGGCATAAAACTAAGCTTTTATTTGATAGCAATAGTTGGAAATGCCCTTTTGATTTTTAAATTAAGCCTTTTATAGAGCTTCGGATATTCTTTTTCGTTTCCCCAGATTCCGAATTTCGCTCTTTCCCGGATATAAGTTGTGATATATACCTGAGGGGTTTTTTGAACTTCATTCAGGAGCAGATTACATACTTCTTCATTTTCTATCTCTTCATCAAAACGTATGTAAATATGCAGTGAATCTTCTATTTTTAAAATTTTTGTAAAATCTTTCACAGTATGACAGAAAAAGTCTGCATCTTCTCTGGTCTTAAAATTTTTAATTTCCAAAATATAAAGATAAGCTATAGGCCGCTGGCTGATAATCTCCAGTAATCTCTGACATCTTTTTTCATAGGTGCTTCTAAGCTTTGGGTCATCAATAATAGCCTTACTATGAGTGAATTCTGCTTCAGGGTATTTTGCAGCATAGGTGTTTCCCTTTTCATTTCTTTTGAGATCGGATAAAAAGAAATGAAAACGTTCCTTAATATTCTGGCTTACTGTTCTAAGGCCGGAAATAGATTGTAAGCGTATCCAGTCATAAGGCAGACTCTGGTTTCTGATGTTGAGAATATCTAAAGAGTGAGCAGCGTGGCAGTCTTTGCCGATAGGAATGATATATTTTTCAGATTTGTATTTTTTTTTAATTTCCAAAAAGTATTTGCACCCAGTTTTTGGGAGGTAAAATAAAGGAATTTTCATCTTGAAGAAAGTCAGTTTGTGTTGTTGATACAAAGATATTATTTTTTTACATCCTTAAAAGTGAAATAAATAGTAATTCTGACTTTTTAGTTTTTGATAAACCCTTTTTAATAATAAGTAAAATACTTGTGTGTTTTTGTTTTATGGGAAATAATTCACTAAAAATATTGTCAATTTTATTAAGAGCTATGATCTGTATTTTGTTGATGAAGTTTATTTAAAGCAAGAATTTTTTAATTTTAACAGAAGTTGATTACGGAATTATGCTTTTAATTTAATTTTTAAATAATTGGTTACTCTTTTCTCAACAAAATAATACAGAAGTGATGCGACTATAATGACCATGACAATCTTAAAAAGAAAAAAAGGATAGCTGAGGTAACCTTCAACTTTAAATCTTTTTAAAACAATTTCTACAAAAGGATGGGACAGGTATAGAGAGTAGGAAATATCTCCCAGAAAAATAAGTGCTTTGTTTCCTTTAAACTGAAATACATAATCAAAAGTTAAGAAAGAAAATACAAACAGAGATATAATGGTCAGCTTGATCATATCATTATCAATAGGAATAATGCTAAGCAGGACCAATGCAAATAATATAATTCCTGTTACAGAAAATAAGGTTGCCCAACTCTTGGGAACTGTATATCTGTTCAGGAAAAGTGAAAAAAGAATTCCCACAACAAAATAGAGATTCAGGGAGCTGCTTACCATCCGTAGATAGGGGCTTTCAAAATGGATACAATATCCCAAGATTGAAGTAAGGATGAAGAAACCTGCAATGAAATAATATCTTTTTTCTTTAAAAAATAAGGAGATGCCGAATATTAGATAAAAGAACATCTCAAAATTTAAAGACCAGCCTAAGAAAAGTACTGGAAATTCTTTCTTTGTGGGAAGGAATAATAAGGAATGGATAAGCTCATAAAGTCCTGCACCATGAAAATAAAGGAAAAAACTGCCTCCGGGTATCATTGCAGCAAAGGTCAAAAGATAATATAGGGGGACAATTCTGATGATTCTCCTTTTGTAAAATAAAGTAATCTGCTGAAAAGAATCTTTATTAAAATTTATTTTTTGAGTGGTGAAAGCCATGATAAATCCACTAATAATAAAAAAGACGGGAACGCCAATACTTCCTTTGCTGAAAAGAATATTGCCAAGTTGTAACCCTGGCAAATTGATGGTTTCCCGGAAATGAAAACAGCATACCAATAATGCTGAAATTCCCCTTAAAATCTGGATATTATTAAGCTTCATAACAGATGAAAAATCCTGTCTTTAAAAAATTAAAGATATTTATAGTTTTTAAAGACACCTATTCGATATAAAAATTTTAATAATCTTGAATTTTTCAATTTATTTATTTTGTCTAAAGAATTTGTTGCACTAAAATATAAATTAATTTTATCGATTAATTCTTCCGTCTGGAATTCAGAAAAATGAAAGTTTTCTACCAGTGTTTTTCTCCTTTCCTCTTTTCTTAAAGATTGTGATTTGGGATCGGAACTGATACCATCTTTATAAAAGCGGGATATGGATTGTTCAATAGGTCTATAAGTACAATTATATTTGAAAATAGAAATCAAAAACCATTTCCAATCCGAACAGATTTTCAGATTTTCATCATAGAGACCTACTTTTTCAAAAGCACTTTTTTTTATAAATGTACTGGGATGCCAAATAGTTTCTTCAATTAAATCTAAAAATGAAATGCTTTTTTTAGTAGGTCTAAGAACATCTTTACTATCTTCATCTACGATTAAATTACCAGAGATAATATCATCTGTGTGGAGTAGTGGCGTTACTTTTTCTACAACCAATTCATTGAGCAGTTCGTCTCCACTATTGAGAAAAAGAAGATATTCTCCAGTAGCTTTTTCAATTCCTTTGTTCATCGCATGATAAATTCCATTATCACGTTCACTTACCCAATCGTTTATTTGGGATTGATTTCTTTCTATAAGTTCTTTGCTCCCATCAGAACTTCCACCATCAATTACTATATATTGAAAATCTTTATTGGTTTGCCGAAATACACTATCCATGGTTTTTTGTAAACCATTTTTGTTATTGAAGTTGATCGTTATGATTGTAATGGAATTATTGAGCATATTTTTGAATATTTTTTTGGGGGTAAATATCTGTTTGTTTTTTGCGAAGTACAATGATATGGTATCATGGAATATGATTGTACAAAAATCACATTATTTTTAAATCATTTTCAATCATTTCTTTACAAAGAGATTTTACGGTGTATTGTGGTTGCCAGCCGAGAATAGTTTTTGCTTTTGTGGGGTCACCAATTAGTAGATCAACTTCTGTTGGACGATAATAATTGGGATCAACTTTTACAACTGTTTTACCTAATGGCAGTTGGTAATTTGGATTATTACAACGTGCTACTTTAGCAATTTCATTTTCTTGATTTCCTTCAAAAACCAATTCTATTCCTGCTTCTTCAAAAGCCATAATAAGAAAATCCCTTACCATAGTAGTTTCTCCTGTCGCTAAAACAAAATCGTCTGGTTTATCTTGCTGCAGCATTCTCCACATTCCTTCTACATAATCTTTAGCATGTCCCCAATCTCTTTTGGCATTTAAATTCCCTAGATATAAACAATCTTGTTTGTTTTTTGCTATACTGGCTACTGCCATAGTTATTTTTCGGGTAACAAAAGTTTCACCTCTTCTAGGAGATTCATGATTGAATAAAATACCATTACAGGCAAACATTCCATATGCTTCCCTGTAGTTTTTTGTTATCCAAAAACCATAAATTTTTGCAGCACCATAAGGAGAACGAGGATAGAAAGGACAGTTTTCATCATAAAATCCTTTTTCATTTTTATTGGATGGTAGTCCGCCATATAATTCTGAGGTAGAAGCCTGGTAAATTTTCGTCTTATGAGTGAGTCCTAAAATTCTAATGGCTTCTAATAAACGCAGGGTACCTAGACCATCTACATTGGCAACATATTCGGGCATGTCAAAACTTACTTTCACATGGCTCATTGCACCAAGATTATAGATTTCGTCTGGTTGTACCTCTTGTATAATTCTGATGATATTGGTAGAGTCTGTAAGGTCTCCGTAGTGTAATTTGAAATTCACATTATGTTCATGTTGATCCAGGTATAAATGATCAATTCTTTGAGTATTGAAAGAGGAGGCTCTTCGTTTTACACCATGAACTTCATAGCCTTTTTCTAAAAGCAGTTCGGCAAGATAAGAGCCATCTTGTCCCGTAATTCCTGTAATAAGTGCTTTTTTCATCATTTGTTTAAAAATTTTTCTTCGTAAACTTGTTTTATTCCATCTTCTAAAGATATATCAGGAGACCAGCCCATAGAATTAATCTTAGAGGAGTCCATTAATTTTCTAGGAGTGCCATTTGGTTTTTCTGTATCCCAAACGATATTTCCTTCATATTGGGTAATATCTTTAATCTGTGTGGCCAGTTCTGATATAGAGATTTCCTTGAATGACCCTATATTGATATGACCACTTTCATTGTAATTATTCATTAAAAATACACATGCCTTTGCAAGATCATCTACATGTAAAAATTCTCTAAAAGGACTTCCATCTCCCCATAAGACCACTTCCTCTACCTTGTTTTGTTTAGCTTCAAAAAACTTTCTGAGCATAGCAGGTAAAACATGAGAGTTATTTAGATCATAGTTATCATTAGGGCCATAGAGATTAGTGGGCATTGCGGAAATGAAATTGCAATCATACTGGCTTCTGTATGCATCACACATTTTTATTCCTGCAATTTTTGCTATGGCATAAGGCTCATTGGTTTCTTCTAAAAATCCACTCAATAAGTATTCTTCTTTTAAAGGCTGAGGTGCGAGCTTGGGATATATACAACTGGAGCCCAGAAAAAGTAATTTTTTTACTCCCTGTAAATAACTTTGATGGATTATATTAGCCTCAATCATAAGATTTTTGTAAAGAAAATCTGCACGATATGTATTATTAGCATGAATACCCCCTACTTTGGCTGCCGCAAGAAAGACATACTCTGGTTTTTCAGTTTCAAAAAATGTTTGTACATTTTTTTGATCTGTAAGGTCTAATTCGTCTGAGGTTTTAGTAATAATATTATGAAAGCCATTTGAAGTTAAGTTTCTTAAAATGGCGCTTCCTACCATACCTCGATGTCCGGCAATATATATTTTAGAGTTTTGGTTCATAATTGTAGTTGTAACGGATTTTATAATAAATTATTTTTAATAAATTATTGAAGTTTGATTTCAAAATTTCATAAAATGATTTATTTTTTTTAGGTAAATCATTTTTCAAAATTACATATTTGCAATCTATTTTAGAGATTCGCTCAATTTCATTTTCAATGGTTTTCTGATGATAATTTTGATATAGTTTTTTCAATGAATTTGAATTTTCCAAAGAATATCTATCATAGTATTTTGCTAAAGTTTCAGGATTTTTATATTTAAAATTTGAAAAATGATAAAACACTAGAGGAGAATTGTCCGGCATAAGATATTTATTGTTTTCAGTAGCTACTAATCCTATTCTTTCATGCAAATTCCATGGAGCGGCATTGTATCCCATTTTATGGAGAACTTTTACTTTTTTGAAAAAAATAGGGGAAAAGTTCATCCAGATTTGATCTACAAATAGCCCTTTTTCCGGCTGATTATAGCAAAGAGATAACAATCTTTCTTCCCACCAATCTAGAAGGTTTCTGGCATTTTCAGAATGACCTCTTAATCCGATAAACCCCAGGTTATATATACCAAAATTAAGAAAAGTGTTTTCTACTGGTTTGAAGCCGTCTAGTGGAATAGAGCTCAGAATGTGAGGCGTGAGCAAAATATCTGCATTATTTTCAAATTCTGCATTGAGGATCGATAGCTGATCAAGTATTTCAATATCCGGATCGAAGTAATAGATAAATTCTGTATTAGGATTTTTTGCTAATAAGTACTTGAAAAAAGAGGCTTTCACAGAAGTATTAAATTCTATGATGTCATATTTCATCCATAGTTCATCAAAATTTTTTATTCCAATATCTTTCATTTCTACAATTTCACATTGGAAAGAATTGTAATCTATTTCGTCAGATTTTTCATCGCATAATCCTATTACAAATTTGACGTTTTCGCCATATTTATTAATAGAATTCCTTAAGACTTTAGCTTGTGCTAAATAGTTGTTGGAGCAGATTGTGAAAGCTATATTCATATGATTTTGGAAGTAAAAGTTGTTGAAGTGTCTTAGTGTATTGTAAAAAATAATTTACTTTCTGGAGATTGATATTTTTTCTGTTTTTTTAGTCTTGTATTACTTTGTAAGACTTCCGAAAATTCTTCAGAATTACCTACAACAATAATTTCAAAACTAAAATCCTAACACAATTCTAAATAAAGTCAAATTGTGCTCAATGCTCGTTTGACTGTGTTGTATTTTTTATAAATGAAATTTATTTCCTAAACTTCAATGTTAAATTTAATAATGTTTTAGACAAATTTAATAACCCCATATTCTTAATCATTTTTTTTAAAAATAAAAAGAGTTTAAAAGTATTTGATTCTTTTAGATTTCTTATTTCAATGGTTAGTTCGTTGACTTTGTTGTAATTAACATCTAAGTGCTTTAAAAGTAATTTATTGAAGTCAGAATTTGAAATCACTTTTTCAGCTTCATTATAGAACAGCATTTGATATAAAATCATATGTTTTCTATCTCGGGACATACTCGTTGCATGTTTTCTATACAAAGCAAGATGAGCATTTAAATAAATAAAATTAATGTTTTTTTGTGCAATTTGAATCCAAAAAAGCCAATCTTCTTTTGCTTTTAACTTTTCATTGAAACCAATAGTTTCAAAAAGAGATTTTGGAAAAATTCCACAATGAATAGGAATTGTGAATGTAAAATCCCATTGATATAAAATAGATTCGAAATTCAGCAAATCTTGAGACAGCTTGCAAAAAGGAGGCAATAATTTGTGCTTATCGGAATCATCAAATAAACAAAAGTTGGACACTACTATTGCTTCTTTGTCATGTATCAAATTTAATGAATCTGAAAACTTGGTTTCAACTAAGATATCATCAGAATCTAAAAACTGGATATAATCTCCGGTAACGATTTTCAGAGCTGCATTTCTTGCAGAAGATAATCCACCATTTTCTTTATAAAGGTATTTGAAACGGCTGTCTTTTTTCACCCATTTATCAGCTACTTCATCGGTATTATCAGGCGATCCGTCATTAACAATAATGCATTCCCAATTTTCATAAGTCTGGTCCAGTATAGACTGCAGAGATTCATCTAAAAAATGAGCCTGTTTATAGCAGGGAACAATTACGGATATTTTGGGATTCATTTTCATTTTTATTCAGTAGGTTTAATGTGTTTTTTATACTTCAGTCGATCATAAATTGGCAGTCTATATACACTGCTTTTTTAGGCTGATGACCGCTGAAATTTTCTGGCCCAAGGTACAACATTATTTTTTTCGGGTACAGAACGGGATACATCATATTTTACGGCATTATCCCTTACAAATAGGATGTATAAAGCTTTTTTAAATATTCATCAGGTGACAAACCCGCGAAAAAATCTTCTGTAAGGCTGTTGAATTCTATATTATAAAAAGAACCTTCATCTACACTTTCATAAGCTGCATTTTTGGCAAGATGATCTTCAAGCTGAGTTAAGATCTCAGGTAGTGCATATTGGTAGGGATAGGCGAGATTAACAATCTCATTGTTGAAGTTTTTCATGTATTTTCCGACAAATGAGGCGATGTCATCTGTCCCAATCAGAATCCTTCTTGCATTACTGTGGATTGTCAGCTTATTTTCAGACAAAATTGAATTTTTGAGAAAATTGATCAGCGTATTGGGATTTCCTCCCCGTCCTACAGCATTTCCTACCCTGAAAATAATATAGCTAGAGCAGTTCTCAGCGATTACTTTTTCAATAGCAAGTTTATGCATCACATAAGGGCTGTCAGTTTTACTGGGATCGTAAATACTGCAGGTGGAAAAATAGATCATCTTTTTATCTGGATACTGGCTGATCACCAATTTCATGAGAGATATTTCTCTTTCAAATTCAGCTGGATTTTTTTCCAACGAATTGGAAACTCCTGATGCAAAAAAAATAACATCTTCTTTATCATAAAGTCTTACGGCGTTTGCCAGAATTCCATTACCAATAATCATATGTTTCTTGTCTACTTAAGATGTTAGTTGTATATCTTTTAAATCTTTCAAGGGGATCAATAGATTTTAGAGTTTTTTAAAGATTTTAAATAGCCCAATTTTATTTCCCAGTTTTGCCCATCTCGAATTTTTTACATGATTCAGCTGATTGAGCGCCTGTTCATATTTATTTTTTGGAACATAACTTTGAAGAAAAAGATCTTCAATGCTGATGTTTCTTCTTTCTGCCATTTTTATCAGCGCTACCCAGTGCCAGAACAGTGCTTTCTCAGCATTTTTGGTAGTAGAAATACCACTATCGTGGATTCTGTATAAATATAAATCTTCATCGATATATTTAACAGGGGCTATTTCGCACATTTTCATGTACCAGTCTTTATCTTCAGCAATTTTCAAAAAAGGATCAATCCCTGATGTCTTCTCGTATATCTTCTTTTTAAAGGTCACAAAATGTGAAATTTCAGCATTGAAATTATAGTAGGACTGATCCAGTTCTGTAATTTGTTTTGCTTTGTGAACAGATTGAGGGTTGAGGTACTGATCACAAAGGACAAAGTTTGAATATACCAAGCCCACTTCGGGATATTCTGAATGGGTCTTTAAAACAAATTCCAGGGCATGAGGTGTTAACCCATCATCAGGGTCTAAAAAACCACATATTTCTGCTTCAGCAAGCTCTATTAATCTTCTTTTTGTATATCCGATTCCTCTGTTTTGATCATTCTGATTGATTCTAAACCGGGAATCATCACCTATGATCTTTTTTATGACTTCAAGAGAATCATCAGTAGAGCCATCATCCACAATTACCGCTTCCCAGTCTGTTTCAGTCTGAGCAACTAAACTTTGGTAGCATTTTTCAAAAAAATGACCATTATTATAGTTAGCGATAAGTACACTGAATTTACTCATTTCGACTGTGTTTGTTTAAGATTTTTTTTAATGCATTCAAATACCCGAAACCATGTTTTCTATCTGGCTCCAGGATGTTTCCTTCTGCCCACTCGTTCCAGGATTTTATAATTAAAAACTGTTCCGGATACTCCTTTTTATCTTCAAGATATTCTACAGCCTTTTCTACTTGCTTTTCGAACAGCTCCGGGGAATTGTTAGCCAGAATAATTCCTCTGTAGCCGCTTCTTGGAGTATTATCCCAATTGGGCAGGATACATGGATAGGTAGGAATATTGCTTTCCTCAAACTTTAAATCGTTTACTACTGCCTGGGCATCCTGAATCCCGACCTTAGGCTGTTCTTTTTTCTTAATTCCTATTAATCCTTTTATCCTGTTTTTATAATATTGAGAGTGAGAAATATATTCTTTCTTCGCAATATGAGGTATCCAGGCCTTTTGAAATGCATTGGAGATCTTACTGTCATATCCCATAGATTTAAAATCTAGGTCATCACGGAGCTTGTTGGATGCCATGATGTATAGATCATCAAATCCGTTTTTCCTGGCGAGCTCTCTGAATTTTGTAATATAATAGGGATCTCCTTCATTTAAATGATTGGAATCATAGATAATGAAAAGAGGTTTGTTTTCTATTTTGATATACCTCTCATCTTTGAAGAAAGGCAGAAGATACTCGAAATGAGCAATTAAGTCCTGTTCATTAGGGTAAACCTGCTTTGCCAGTATTTTTTCTGATAACCCGTGCCATATTCCGGACCAGGTTTCATTGGCCCAGCAGAAGCAAAAAGGGAAATCTGGTTTTCCTGATTGTAATACATCATTGGCCACACGTTCCAGCAATTGTTTTCCGTTGCCAAACCAGTAGTGATAATAGATAAATCCATGTACCCCGTAGTCTTTTGCCATCTGAGCCTGCTGTTCTCTTACTTCAGGAACACGCAGGTCATAATAGCCCAGATCTCCAGGGTATATAGGCTGTTCGTGTCCTTCAAACAGGGGTTGGGCTTTTCCTACATTCGTCCATTCTGTAAACCCTTTTCCCCACCATTCATCATTTTCGGGAACAGGGTGGTATTGAGGGAGATAAAATGCAAGGGGCTTTATTTTTTTCATAATTGATTTAAGAATAATGTTACCAAGTTTTATAATAAACTTTTTGAAGATAATGAATCGTGTTGTAAGTAAACTTTCCTACATTCTTCAGGATTAATTTATCGGTAAGTGTTTTATTATCAAGTTCTCTAAGGTATTTTTTGTGTTTTTCAGTCAGTCTGTTTTCTTTATATGCCTCATGAATAAGTTTCAGAATTTTCTTTTTCATTTCAGGCTGTTCTTTATGTTTCAGAAAAATATCAAAAAAAGACAACTCTAAAAAGTTTTTCTTTTTATGAGAATTTGTAGCGTGCATTCTATAGCTGCATGATTTGGTGTCATCATAGATAAAGTCATATTTTTGACTTAATCTCAACCACATATCATAATCTTCAAAAGTTAACGTTTCATCCCAGCCTCCAATCTCTTTTATCAAAGAAGATTTGGTGACACATGTCATTCCAGGTAGAAAATTATCCCCAAGTAATGTTTTGTAAAAGTTTCCTGATTCAATATTCAGATATCTGTGAAAATAAGGAATAAAGGTATTTTGAAAACGTACAGAATTGTCATCTATTATATGAGCATTTGAAAATACCAGAGCTTCGTTAGGAGATGATTTTTCAAGAATAGCCACATGTCTTTCTATTTTGTCAGGCTCCATAAGATCATCAAGGGCTATGGTAATAACATATTTGCCTTTTGATATATTCAGGAGTTCATTCAAGGACTTACAGATCCCTTGATTCTGAGAATGAGGAATGAACTGGATATCCAGCTGAGGATTATTTTTGATCCAGTTATTGATAACTTCTACAGAATTGTCCTTAGAACAGTCGTCACAAATCAGGAGTTCAATATTACTATAACTCTGAGATTTGAAGCTTTCTAAAGATTCTATTACAAATCGTTCTTGGTTGAAGCTAAGGCATAAAATTGAAACCAGAGGCAATTCTGTCATGATATTTTACTTTATTGAATTCAAGCTTTTTGATAAGGGTAAAAAAGCTTTAAAATTCGTTTACAATTTCTATTACTTTTACAATTTCTTCCTCCGTCATTACCGAAGAAATAGGTAAACTTAATACCTCTTCATGGATTTTTTCACTGATCGGGAAAGACTCTTCATTCCATTCTTTATAAGCTTGTTGTTTATGAGGAGGAATAGGGTAGTGAATGATTGTCTGAATACCTTTTTCTGTTAAATAAGCTTGAAGGGCATCACGGTTTTCTGTTCTTATCACAAAAACATGCCATACATGCTCTTTCTCATCTGATGGATTTTCAGGAAGAATGATTTTCGGGTTTTTTATTCCTTCGATAAATAGTCTGGCAACTTTTCTTCTTGCTTCATTTTCATCTTCAATATATTTCAGTTTAATATCTAAAATAGCTGCTTGAAGTTCATCTAACCTTGAATTTAATCCTTTATAAATATTAACATATTTTTGGTTGGAACCATAATTTGCTAGTGCTCGAATCGTATCAGATAATTCTTTATCATTTGTTGTGACTGCTCCTGCATCTCCAAGAGCTCCCAGATTTTTTCCGGGATAAAAACTAAAACCGGCAGCATCCCCAAGATTTCCTGATTTTATATTATTCCATTCAGCTCCAATGGCCTGTGCATTGTCTTCTACAATTTTTAATTTGTATTTTTCAGCTATACTTTTCAGTTGTTCTGAGAACACAATTCTGCCTTGAAGATGAACGATTAAAATGGCTTTTGTTTTATGCGTAATCTTTTCTTCAATTTTTGAAATATCAATATTGTAAGTATTGAGCTCGGGTTCTACTAAAACAGGAACTAATCCATTATCTGATAGGGCAAGAATAGAGGCAATATAGGTATTGGCGGGAACAATTACTTCATCACCGGGTTTCATGTAGCCCAGCTCAATATAAGCCCTGAAAATAAGGCGCAGTGCATCCAGGCCGTTCGCAACACCTATTGCATGTTCTGAACCAATGTAACTGGCCAAATTTGCTTCAAAATTTTTAATTTCATTTCCCAATAAATACCATCCACTTCTGAAGACTTCCAGAAGTTTGTTTTCTATTTCTTGTTGGTATTGCAAGTTTACTTTTTGAAGATCTAAAAATTTAATCATTTCTTTTTATTTTGAACATGCCACATATATTTCAGCACAATGGTGAGGAAACTTTTTTCCTAACTTATAAAATCCCTCTATCATAGCTTCATTCCAATTGTTTTCAATTTGCCCATTTGAAACCGGTTTAAAGAAAATACCCCCTTCATCAATTATGGTATAGCCCGCTTTTGTAATATCATCTTTTAAAGTATCCAAATCATACACTCGGTAGTGTCCTAATTCATGATCTCTTTGATTCAATTCATATTCGCTGTTTAATAATCCCATTTCTACCGCGGCTAATCTGTGGATAGATTTAGCATTGGGTACTGAAATTAAAAATACACCATTATCAGATAACCAGGAATAAGCAAGCTTTAAAACGTCAACAGGATTTTCAATATGTTCCAGTACATGGCTCATTATGATGGTGTCAAACTTTTTATCTGTTTTAAACTCCTCAAAATAAGAGTTGTGTTTTGTAATGTTTGGATAATCAGGTATTTGGTTTATCAGGTCTTTAGAGCCTTCAACCAAATCCAGAGAAGAAAAATCATTGACCAGATATTTGGTCATATGTCCCAGGGCTGGTCCTAGTTCAAGGGCAGATTCTCCCTTAAAATAAGGTTTTAAACTTAAATAATTCAATTCTGTTAACTTAAAATCAAAGTCAAGAAAAGAGCTGTTATAGAATTGTGCCGAATCCTGCACTTTATTTTTATAATTTTCCATTTGTAATTTTATCTATTTTTAAAATCGAGAACAGTATCTATGATAATGTCTGGCTGATAGGGGAGTAAGCTTTCTTTGCTTAAAAAACCAGAAAGAACCGCCGCTGTTTTGATTCCTAATAATTTGCCTGTTTGAATATCTTTTCCTGTATCACCAATGAACCAGTCTTCAGGAGTTACCCGGACTGCATTTTTTATTAAATCATGCTTTTCCTGTTGTTGTTGAGTCACTAAAATTTTCGTGAAAATATTTTCCCAACCGAATGATTTTATTTGTTCCAGAGCGATGCTTTCCGATTGGCGGGCTGTAACCACAAATAGATCATGATTTTTAGATAAGGATATAAGCACGTCTACTATTCCTTCAAAAGGAGTGTCTAACTGCAGCCATTTTTCTAATTCAATTTCCGACATCCATTTTTTCTCAAAATCGCTGTACTGCTCGTTGGAATAATTAAATTTAGAAAGGAGAATTTCTTTATGACTTATTTTATTGCGCTTTAACGCCCAATATTCATCAAATGACAATTCAGAAGTGGGAACCAATGACTGGAACAACTGATATAGTCTTTCTCGGGAATCTATTAAAGTGCCATCAAGGTCAAAAAAAATATTCATATTATTTTTTATTTTTTTTCATGTACTCAAACTCTTCCTTTAGCCCTTCTTCTAAAGAAGTTTCTTTTGACAGCAAAAACGTATTCATTTTTGAACTGTCAAATACAAAATCTCTTCCTTTTTTTTCAGCAGGTATTTTTTCTATTGTTACGTCTTCGTTAGAAATTTGTTTTATTGTATTCACCAAATCATTGATAGAAATAGAACGGCTTCCGACTAAGTTGATGACCCCTACATCTTTTAGTTGAATAGCGTTTACAATAGCTGTAACAATATCTTTAATATAAATAAAAGAGCGCAATTCTTCTCCTGTACCCCAAATCTGAACAGGCTTTTCTGCTAGAATATTATGAATCGTTGCGGGAATTATTTTTAGATAAGCCTCTTCTCCAGGACCATACACATGACCTATCCTTAAAATTTGAACGGATTTATTATATTCTTTTCCCCAACTTTCTACCATCTTTTCTGAATATAGCTTAGAATGTCCGTACAATGAAGCTGGTTTTTCTAAAGTGCTCTCAGAAATAATGTTATCATTATCATAAACGTCAAGTGTACTAAGGTAAATGAATTTTTTTAGATGGGGTAAAGTCGCTTTTAATAATTGATCTGTGTTGAATATATTTGAATTAGATAATTGAATATTATTTGCCTCACTTCCTTTTTTGGGTGTGAAAGCTCCTGCATGAATTATTGTTTCAATATCCTGAAATCCGTTTTTTATGAAAAAATCGCTTTCAAACTGATAATTGTTGTGCAATAAATAGCTGCATTCTGTTATAGGTTGAGAGGTTAAGCACACGATATTATCCTTACCGTATTTTTCAATCAGTAGCGAAAGTAAGTGCTTACCTATAAATCCCGAAGCTCCAGTTAAAAGTAACATTTACAAATTTTTTATTCGTTGCTGTATCTGAATATCTGTCATTAATTTGGGTTGAGTATCCATACCTCTTAACCACAATAGCCCATCTTGTAATGGATTTATCTTTTTATCTAATTGGGGGAACTCATTATATAAAGCAATGTCTTTAAATATTTCAGGCATGTTTAATCCTGCTTCGGTAAAAAATAATACCGTTGTAAAGAATCTTGAAATATTTATTTCTGTAGGATTAGGAATTCCATTTTTGTCATAAGCCATATCTACCCCAAAAATTCCGTGAGGTTTATCCGAAACAGCCTTTATCGTAGCTATAGATATTCTGTCTACTTCAGGATCTGAATAGGTTTGACCTACTTTGGTGACTCCTGTAACCCCTGAAACAGTTCTGTTTCCATGAGTCCATCCTTTTCTCAATCTTGTTTGAGCGACTACCAATTCGCCTTCATGCCAAATAGAGAGCCATGTTACCGTATCCGGAGTCAGCATTTCTGCAGCCACAAAGTCTCCCCATCCATTATATCGGTCAATCCATCCCTTTGCAAAAGAAAAATCATTGGTAGGCAGAGCACCTTTGCCTCCTCCTCCAATGGATGAAGCTCTTAACCATATGTTCCCATTTTGGTCTCCTAAATCTGAAAAAGCTTTTTTTAGATCTTCTTCATTGTTGATCATGATATTTTCTGGGACCGTTACACCAGCTTCCCTACATTTTAAATAGGTTTTATATTTATGAACACAGGTATCTATCACTTCATGCGATGGCATAAAGGTTTTGGTGCCGGTAGAATGAATATCTTCTCTGATCATAGAGGCATGATAAATCTCCAGATCATTTTGGAAATGTATTAAATCAGGTTTTTCCTGATTCAGTATTTGTAATAGCGATGCTTTATAATCCGTTTGATTGGCATATGGTATATAGGATACTTCATGAGCATTGGAGAGTATCAGGTCTGTAGGCTCACTGCCCATACCGATTATTCTCTCCTTTTTTGAGCTTTTAAGAAGTGAGTTGATTACACCTTCAGAGGGAGCGCCGCCTGCACCGGCAATTAATATTTTAATCATTCTATGAGTTTTTGAAATTCTTGATAATCCCTTATATAATCGTCTTCACTATAGGGTAGAGATGCTAAACATAAAAGCACAGCATTGTGTGAAAACTTGATGTCTCTCCATACCAATTTGGGGAAGTATATCCCTTTAGATGGACTGTTCAGAACAAAAGTTTCTTTGTGACCATCTTTATTTTCGGTATTAAATTCTATGATCCCTGAAACAGCGAATATTAATTGTTCAAGATTTTTATGTGCATGCCCTCCTCTTATTACATCCTGGGGAGTATAATAAGTCCAGTATACACGTTTAATTTCAAAAGGTATATTTTCTAAATTTTCAGCAACAGTAATGAAACCTAATGAAGAATCACCTATTTTTTCTAAATCAAAATATTGAACTTTTTCCATTAAATAAATTTATTTTACAGTATAATTAAAGTCGGGTCTAATAATTCCGGGTAATACATTGATATTTTTACCCAATTTTACATTTTCAATTTCAAAACCTATGATTTCATTCGCTACAAAAAGAGGAATTCTCTGATCCTCTCCAAACATAAGTTTGAAATAATAATTACCAGTATTGAGTAAATGTGGCGGGATTTCAAATTCTACAGTATATTCTTTTCTTTGAGAATTATTTTGGGTAGTAATGAGAACTCCAGTATGGAAAACTACGGCCTCTTCATATGTTCTCAGTTCAAAAGTTGTATCAATATTGATATTCTCTTTGAAATTATAAAACCTAAGCAGGACTTTAACCCCTGATTCTATATCTAAAAACTGACCTTTTGTAGGCTTAACAGAAAATTCTAATATCCTGATATTCTCATTTCCTAAAGCTGTTTCCAATGAACCTTCATGAATATAGCTTGATTGTTTTTCAGAGCTTTTCTGATATTCTGCAATGGTATCCAAAATACCTCCGCTATATGCCAATTGTCCCTGATTAAGCAGGATTCCAGATGTACAAAGTTCTTTTATTGCGGTCATATTATGACTTACAAATAAGATGGTTCTTCCTTCTCCTTTGGTCACATCATTCATTTTTCCAAGACATTTTTTCTGAAAGTCAGCATCACCAACAGCCAGAACTTCGTCAACAATTAAAATCTCAGATTCTAAGTGAGCGGCTACGGCAAACGCAAGGCGGACATACATTCCGGAAGAATATCTTTTTACGGGAGTATCTATATATCTTTCAACGCCTGAGAAATCTACGATTTCATCAAACTTTCTCTTGATTTCTTTTCTTGTCATTCCCAGGATTGCTCCATTAAGAAAAACATTTTCTCGCCCTGTCATTTCAGGGTGGAATCCTGTTCCTACTTCCAATAGAGAGGCTATTCTTCCATCGGTGAAAATCTTACCTGTCGTAGGTTTTGTAACTTTACTTAAAACCTTTAATAGTGTTGATTTTCCGGCACCGTTTCTTCCAATAATTCCAACAGCATCTCCCTTTTCGATTTCAAAATCGATATCACGAAGAGACCATACATATTCAGAATCTCCCTTGGTCGTTCTGTCATTGGTTTCTCCAATTTTCAGATAAGGATCTTCCTTTCCTCTTATTTTATACCAGAACCTGTTGAGATCATGAGACAGTGTTCCTGTACCGACTTGTCCCAGACGGTATTGTTTAGATATATTTTCTGCTTTTAAAGCCAGCATGTTTTTTAATTTAAATTTTTAAAAGAAAAATAATTACACCGTATCCATAAAAGTTTTTTCAACTTTATTGAATACAACAATTCCTATCATTAAAAGAATAACAATAATACCAGTACTGATCCCAAGCATAGCAGGGGAGAAGTCTCCCACGCCGATCCATGCATATTTGAAACATTCAAAAATACCTGTCAACGGATTGTAATAAGCTAATTTTTTAAAGAATCCTGGTAATGAAGATACCGGATAAATTACTGGGGTAGCATACATATATAGACTGACCCCAAAACCCAGAAGCATACTCAGATCTTTATATTTTGTGGTAAGTGAAGAAAATATCATTCCAACGCCTAATGCAAAAAGTGCCATCAGGAATATAAGAAAAGGGGTTGCAAGAATCCAGATATTAGGATGTGCCTCTCCATTATAGTAATAATAAGCCCATACAGCGATGAATAAAACAAACTGTACTCCAAACCTCATAAGGTTAGAGATGACGATGGATAACGGAGTAACCAGCCTTGGGAAATAAACTTTTCCAAAAATTCCGGCATTTCCAGTGAAAGTAGAGGATGTTGCCATTAAAGAGGATGAGAAATAATTCCAAAGAGTAACACCAGCCAGATAAAAAAGAAGAGGTGGAGCTCCATCTGTAGGGAGTTTGGCAATTCTTCCAAAAATCACCAGATATACGATGGTTGTTAGAATGGGATTGATAAAAAACCATATTGGTCCTAAAATAGTCTGCTTAAAACTGGATATAAAATCTCTCTTTACAAACATATAAACAAGATCTTTGTATCTCCAGACTTCTTTTAGTTTCAAGTCAAATAACGAATGATCTGCATCAATCGTTTCAGTCCACTTCTGTTGTGGTTCATTCATCTGTGTAAGTTTTTGCAAATTTATAATAATTAATTCTTACCTTATCTCTTAGTTTATGAATTTTCATTGTCAATAAAACTAAAAATCAACAACTAATATATTGATATTTGGCGGTATGAACAAAAACTATTGGCCATAAAGCCAATAGTCTATGATTTTTATAAATTATATTTGTTATTTACCAATAAGTTTTTTCAGGTACTCGCCGTAACCACTTTTGCCATATTTAGCAGCAGTTTCAAGAAGTTTTTCTTCGTTAATGAATTTGTTCCTGAATGCAATTTCTTCTATACAGCCGATTTTAAATCCTTGTCTTTTTTCAATAACGCTTACAAATTCTGAAGCATCATGAAGAGAGTCGAAAGTTCCTGTATCCAGCCAGGCAGTACCTCTGTCAAGAACAGCTACTTCCAGCTTTCCTTTGCTGAGATACACATTGTTGATGTCGGTAATTTCCAGCTCACCTCTTGCGGAAGGTTTGATGTTTTTAGCGATTTCCACTACGCTGTTATCATAAAAATAAAGGCCTGGTACAGCATAGTTTGATTTCGGATTTTCAGGCTTTTCTTCAATAGAGACTGCTTTCAGATCTTTATCAAATTCTACAACACCATATCTTTCAGGGTCTGCAACGTGATAGGCAAAAACAACTCCCCCATCAGGATTGGTTTTATTTTTCAGTAAAGTTCCCATCTCGGAACCATAGAAAATATTATCACCTAATACGAGTGCTGCAGAATCATCACCAATAAACTGGTCTCCTAAAATAAAAGCTTGTGCTAAGCCATCAGGACTTGGTTGTACAACGTATTCTATATTACAGCCGATTTGTGAGCCATCGCCCAACAGTTTGATGAAGCCAGCCTGATCGTGTGGCGTGGTAATGATCAGAATATCCTTGATTCCTGCCAAAAGAAGCGTGGAAAGCGGATAATAGATCATAGGTTTATCATAAACAGGCATTAGCTGTTTACTTACGGCTATGGTTAGAGGGTAAAGTCTTGTTCCGGAACCTCCGGCTAATATTATTCCTTTCATGTGTTGGTGCGTATTACGCAAATTTCTTTTGTGTTACTAAGTTGATTTTTCTTTTGCTATTTTACGGATTGTCTTTTCCTCAATAGCTGGATGTTTAGCTGTATTGTTTGCTATAGTAATCCTTATAATTTCCGGAAGTCACATTCTCTAGCCATTCTTTATTTTCAAGATACCAGTCTATGGTTTTTCCTAAACCTTCTTCAAAAGTTACTGACGGTTTCCAGCCCAGATCTTTATTCAATTTTGTTGCATCAATGGCATAACGCTTGTCATGACCAGGTCTGTCTTTTACAAAAGTGATCAGTTTTTCAGAATACCCTTCAGGTTTTTCCAGTTTAGCATCCATTTGCTTGATTAGTTCTTTGACCAGATCAATATTCTGCCACTCGTTGAAGCCACCGATGTTGTACGTTTCTCCGGTTTTTGCATCCTTAAAAATCTGATGAATTGCTTTCGCATGATCAATAACAAATAACCAGTCTCTGGTATATTTTCCGTCTCCATAAATAGGAAGAGGCCTTTCATTGATGATATTTGAAATACAAAGTGGGATCAGTTTTTCAGGAAAATGATTGGGGCCGTAGTTGTTGGAACAGTTCGATACGATGAACGGCATTCCGTATGTATTTCCGTAAGCTCTTACCAAATGGTCAGAAGCTGCTTTTGAAGCAGAATACGGAGATTGAGGGTCATATGATGTTGTTTCTAAAAAGAATCCTGTTTCTCCCAGACTTCCATATACTTCATCTGTGGAAATATGATAGAAAAGGTTTGTTCTTTTTTCATCAGGGAATCTGCCGTGAGTATGTTCAGGATTTAACGTCCAGAATTCCTTACAAAGATTCAAAAGATTAGCCGTTCCGTTCACATTGGTGTTGATAAACGCCATAGGATCGGTAATGCTTCTGTCTACATGACTTTCTGCGGCTAAATGCACTACAGCATCCGGATTGTATTTTTCAAAAACTTTTCTGAGTTCTTCAGGTTGGGTAATGTTTGCCTTTTCGAAAACATAATTGGGCTCATTTTCGATGTCCTTTAAGTTTTCCAGATTTCCGGCATAAGTAAGGGCGTCAAGATTGATAATTGTAATATCCGGATTGTTTTTTACAAATTCTCTTACAACGTGGGAGCCGATAAATCCAGCACCTCCTGTAATGATAATATTTTTCATTTATTTATTTTGAGATGGTCTTTCTTCCTATACTTTTATAATGAAATCCGTTTTGTTCCGGGATTTCCAATGGATACATATTTCTGCCGTCAAAAATAACTTTGTTCTTCATTTTTTTTGCCATAAGCTCAAAGTTTGGGTTTTTGAATTCCGGCCATTCTGTAGCAATAAATAGTGCGTCCACCTCTTCCAATGCATCATACATTCCTTTGGCATACTGTATTTTGTCGCCTAGAAGTTTCTGGACATTATTTTCTGCAACAGCATCATATGCTACGATTTCCGCGCCTTTTTCCAGTAAAAGAGCAATGTTGTCCAAAGATGAAGCTTCTCTGATATCGTCAGTATTCGCTTTGAAAGCAAGCCCCCACATCGCAATTTTCTTTCCTTTAATGTCTCCGCCGAAATATTTTTCAATTTCCGAAACTAAAATTACTTTCTGGGTAGTATTTACATTTTCTGTAGCTTCAAGAATCTGAAAGTTGAAATCTTCCTGCTTTCCGGATTTTATAAGAGCTTTTACATCTTTTGGAAAACAGCTTCCTCCGTATCCGATTCCTGGGAAAAGGAATCTGTGGCCTATTCTGTCATCACTACCCATTCCTAGTCTTACTTTATCTACATCTGCCCCTACTTTTTCACAATAGTTGGCAATTTCGTTCATAAAGGTAATTTTTACCGCTAAAAAAGAATTCGCCGCATACTTTGTAAGCTCCGATGATTTCTCATCCATAAAGATGATTGGGATTCCGATATTGGTAAAAGGTTGGTAAATTTTAGACATGATGTTTTTTGCTCTTTCCGAGCTGGCGCCTACGACTACTCTTGAGGGATTCATAGAGTCTTCAACGGCAAAACCTTCTCTTAAAAATTCAGGGTTTGAAACCACATCGAAAGGGAGGTTTGTCTTGGAAGAGATCGCTTCTCTTACCCTATCTGCAGTTCCTACAGGAACGGTGCTTTTATTGACAATGACTTTATATTCTGTCATCAGCTCACCAATATTATTGGCAACCTGAAGTACATAAGATAAATCTGCAGAACCATCTTCACCAGGAGGTGTAGGCAATGCCAGATAGATCACTTCGCTTTTGTCTAAGGCTTCTTTAAGGTTCGTAGTGAAAAATAATCTTTCAGATTGAATGTTTCTCAGAAACATTTCTTCAAGGTTCGGCTCATAGATGGGAACAATGCCGTTTTTTAAACCTTCTACTTTTTTTTCATCAATATCAACACAGTATACTGAATTGCCAAGTTCTGCGAGGGTAGTGCCTGTAACTAGCCCTACATAACCTGTTCCTACAATCGTTATATTCAAAATGTTTGTTTTTAAATTCTAAAGACAAAAGTAATAAAAATCCTGTGACATATTCCTTTAATTTATTGTAAATGAATCTGGCGCTATTTGCTTGATACTTAAGATAATTTTGCATTTTTAGAAAAAAAGCGTATATTTGCATTGGATTTACGGAAAAAATGGGAAGGCTTCGCAAGAAAGCCTTTTTTCGTACTGTAAATCAAGATAAAAAATATATGGAGTTTAGACAAAGAATTGAAGAATTGTTAAATGAATTCCTTGAGACCAGAAAAGATATGTTTCTTATTGATCTTAAATTTTCTGCAGGGGATGATATTACAGTGATTTTAGATGGTGATAACGGAGTTTCTCTGCAGGATTGTCTTGATGCAAGCCGTGCGATAGAATTTAATATGGATCGTGAAGAGCATGACTTTAGCCTTCAGGTGATGTCTGCCGGATTGAGCGAACCATTATCCACACCCAGACAGTTCGGTAAAAATATCGGGAGAGAGATTGAAGTGATGCTGGAGGATTCTTCCAAGATTGAAGGAGAATTGTCAAAAGTAGACGATGAGAAGATTACACTTATTTTACGTTACCGTAAACCGAAAGACATCGGGAAAGGGAAAGTAGATGTGGAAGAGGAGAAAGAGATTGCTTACTCTGAGATCAAAAAAGCATTAGTAATAATTAAATTTTAAAAGAAAAAAGAATAGATGGATAATATAGCGTTGATTGAATCCTTTGGTGATTTTAAAGACGAAAAGGGGATCAGTAAGATTGATCTTATGGCAATTATTGAAGATTCACTGAAAACTCTTTTGAGAAAAAGATTTGACTCAGATGATCATTTTGATGTGATTGTAAACCCGGATAAAGGAGATTTTCAGATATTTTTAAATAAAACAATTGTAGAGGACGAAATGTCTGAAGATGATGATTTGGAAATTGAAATTTCTGAAGCAAAGAAGATTGACCCTACTTTCGAAGTAGGTGAGGACTTTACAATGGAAATTCCTGTTGCGCAATTGGGAAGAAGAAATATTCTTACCCTTAAGCAGATTCTGGCTACAAAACTACAGGAGCACAATAATGCAATGCTGTACGAGCAGTTTAGAGATAAAATTGGGGAAATAGTTGTAGGGGAAATCCACCACATCCGTCATAAGCACGTGATTTTGTTGGATGATGAAGGAAATGAATTTATTTTACCAAAAGAAAACCAGATCCAATCCGATTTCTTTAAAAAGGGTGAGAATATCAGAGCTATTGTCGAGACAGTGGATTTTAAAGGTTCTAAACCACAGATTATTATTTCCAGAACTGCACCTAAATTCCTTGAGAAGTTATTGGAGCTGGAAATTCCTGAGATCCAGGATGGAACAATCATGCTGAAAAAAGTAGTGAGAATTCCTGGTGAGAAGGCGAAGATTGCAGTAGATGCTTATGATGATAGAATTGATCCTGTAGGAGCTTGTGTTGGGGTAAAAGGATCCAGAATTCATGGAGTTGTAAGAGAATTGAGAAATGAAAACATCGATGTTATTCAGTGGTCTAAAAACCCTGAGATTTTGGTGAAGAGAGCTTTAGGAAATGTTACCATCAATAAAATTGACATCAACGAGGAACAAAACTATGCATTAGTATATACTCCTGTTGAAGAGATTTCTAAAGTAATTGGAAAACAAGGACAAAATATCAGACTGGCTTCTTGGTTGTCAGGATATGAGATTGATGTATACAGAGAGTCCAGCGAGGATGATGATGTTGAATTGAGAGAATTTAACGATGATATCGAGCAGTGGATTTTGGATGAGTTTAAGAAAGTAGGACTTACAACTGCAAAATCAGTATTGGATAAAGAAACTGAAAGTCTTCTTAATATGGTTGACCTTGAAGAAGAAACAATCGAAGATGTTAAGCGTATTCTAAGAGAAGAATTTGAAGATTAAAATTTTAAATAAATTTTAATAAACAGTAAAAAGGAAATACTTTAATTTTAAAAATTAAAAACAGTAAATAATATAGATGCCAAAAATTAGATTAAATAAAGCGGTTAAGGAATTCAATATTTCGATGTCCAGATTAGTAGAATTTTTACAATCAAGGGGGTTCGTGGTTGAAGGCAATCCTAACGCTCAATTGGAAGAATCGGCATATTCTGCATTGGAAGCTGAGTTTGCTAAGGATGGCGAACAACGAAAGGCTTCCCATGAGGTGGTGATCACTAAAGTTCCGGAAGAAAAACTGGAAATTGAAGAAAAGAAAACCTCTGAAGTGATAAGAGCTAAAGCAAATAAACCAGAAACTAGAATTTTAGGTAAAATAGATTTAGAACCTAAGAAGCCTGAAGTTGAAGAAGCTCCTGCAGCTCCTGTAACTCCTGTTGCGGCACCGGTTGAAGAAAAGAAAGACGAAATCGTGAAAGAAGAACAACCGGAAGTAAAAGCAGTTCCTGAAAAGCAGGAATTCAAGGTTTTGGATAAAATTGATTTGTCTCAAATAGAATCTAGAAACAGACCTGTAAAAAAAGACAAGCCAAAAATGGAGGAGAAAAAAGAAGAAGTTAAACCTGTGGAACCAATAAAAGAAACTCCAAAACCAGCTGTTGTAGTGGAGAAGAAAGTGGAAGCTCCAAAAGTAGAAGCTGAACCTGAATCTCAGGAACCGCAAAAAATTGAGACAGTATATCAAAAACTAGACGGTCCTAAGATCGTTGGGGAAAAGATCGACTTAACTCAGTTTGCGCCAAAACCAGGTGCTGGAGCAAAAAAGAAAAGAAAGAGAATTGAAAAACCTGGCGGCCAGAATAACCAACAAGGTCAAGGGAATAATCAAAACTCAGGAAATAACAATAATAATAACCAAGGTGGACAAGGCCAAGGAAACCGACCTCCGGGTCAAGGTGGACAAGGTGGAAATCGCCAGGGTCAAGGAGGGCAAGGAAACAGACCTCCAGGTCAAGGTGGACAAGGTGGTGGAAACCGTTTTGGAAACAACAATAACCAAAACCGCCCAGGTGGTCAAGGTGGAGGATTCAAAAAAGGACCTCAGAACAACAGACCTGGACAAAGAGTTATGCCGGTTGAACTGACTGACGAACAAGTTAAGAATCAGATCAAGGAAACATTAGAGAAACTGACTAATAAAGGAGGTAAATCTAAATCTGCAAAACACAGAAAAGACAAAAGAACTTACCGTAGAGAACAGGATGAGCGTCAGCAAGAGCTTGAAGCACAAGACAGAACTCTAAAAGTTACAGAATTTATTACTGTAGGTGAGTTAGCGAGCTTAATGAATGTTTCGCCAACAGAAGTAATTTCTGCATGTTTCTCACTTGGGGTAATGGTTACCATGAACCAAAGATTGGAAGCAGATACCTTATTATTGGTAGCAGACGAATTTGGTTATAAAATTGAATTCTCAGATGCTGATCTTGAAGAAAATGACAGCGAAGATATTATTGATTCTGAAGAAGATCTTGCATCAAGAGCTCCAATTGTAACAGTAATGGGTCACGTTGACCACGGTAAAACCTCATTGCTTGACTACATTAGAAAAACGAATGTAATTGCAGGTGAATCTGGAGGGATTACACAGCATATTGGTGCTTACAATGTGAAACTTGAAAACGGACAAAGAATTACATTCTTAGATACACCGGGTCACGAAGCATTTACAGCGATGAGAGCCAGAGGTGCTCAAATTACAGATATTGCAATTATTGTGATTGCTGCCGATGATGATGTAATGCCTCAAACGAGAGAAGCAATTTCTCACGCACAGGCAGCTGGTGTACCAATGATTATTGCATTGAACAAAGTAGATAGACCAAGTGCAAACCCTGATAATATCCGTCAGCAACTTTCTGGGATGAATATCCTTGTAGAAGAATGGGGAGGAAATGTTCAGGCGCAGGAAATTTCTGCAAAATTTGGTAACAATATGGATGTTCTATTGGAGAAAGTATTACTTCAGGCAGAGATGCTTGATTTAAAAGCTAATCCTGATAGAAATGCTCAGGGAGTTGTTATTGAAGCTTCACTAGATAAAGGTAGAGGATATGTTGCCACAATGTTGGTACAAACTGGGACTCTAAAAGTGGGAGATTATGTAGTTGCAGGTAAAAACCATGGTAAGGTGAAAGCTATGCTTGACGAAAGAGGTAGAAACCTTACAGAAGCAGGCCCATCTATTCCAGTAACTATTTTAGGGTTGGATGGAGCTCCTACAGCTGGTGATAAGTTTAAAGTATATGAAGATGAAAGTGAGGCTAAAACTATCGCTAATAAGAGAGAGCAGCTTCAGAGAGAACTTTCCATCAGAACTAAGAAGCATACTACACTTGAAGAATTAGGTAGAAGAATCGCTTTAGGTGATTTCAAAGAATTGAACATTATCCTGAAAGGAGACGTGGATGGTTCAGTGGAAGCATTATCAGATCAGTTACAGAGATTGTCTACTGCTGAGATTAACGTTAATATCCTTCACAAAGGAGTAGGGCAGATTACTGAATCTGACGTTAACTTAGCTGCGGCTTCAGATGCAATTATTATTGGATTTAATGTAAGAGCTGGTGCTAATGCTAAAGACCTTGCAGATAGAGAGGAAATCGAGATCAGAAACTATTCTGTAATCTATGCCGCTATTGAAGAAGTGAAGGAAGCTATGGAAGGTATGCTTTCACCTGAAATTAAAGAACAAGTAATTGGTAATGTTGAGATCAGAGAAGTATTTAAAATTTCTAAGGTTGGAACAATTGCAGGATGTATGGTTCTTTCAGGAAAAGTAGCTAGAAATTCAAAAGTAAGAGTTCTGAGAGATGGTATTGTTAAATTTGACGGTGAATTGGAAAGCTTGAAGCGTTTCAAAGACGATGTTAAAGAAGTAACAAAAGGCTACGAATGTGGTCTGAACCTAAAAGGTTATAATGATATTGAAATTGGTGATATTCTTGAAGTTTACGAAGAAGTAGCAGTTAAGAAGAAACTGAAATAAATATATCCTAAATATGTGAAAACCACTTTTTTATAAAGTGGTTTTTTTATTTTTTATATCCTAATAATTTATAATGATTCTAAATAATATTTTTTGAATTATTAATAATTTGTTAAATCGAATTTGTATAGCGGAAAAATTATTTTTTATTGAATAAAAACAGTCTATCATTAATGAATCTTATTTGATTTACGGAATTTTTAAATGAAACATTAAAAAAAACGGTAGATTAAACAGTGGTTTAATTTGCGGATGTTAATATTTATTAACATATTTGCCCATTAAATATATTAAAATTTGTTAATATGAATGTTAAATTACGTGTACTGAGTGCTGGGGCGCTGTTTTTCTTTGGAGGAATGGTTATTGCGCAGCAGCAGACAACAACTAAGAAAAAAGACACGGTAAAAAAAGAAACATCAATTGATGAAGTAGTTTTGCTAGGTTACTCAAAAAGTATCACAAAACCTAAGTCAACTGTTGCTTCTAATACTGTTGGAGAGGTATTCTTCGAGAACAGACCAAATGTCAATATGTTAACTTCTTTACAAGGGTCAGCTCCAGGGGTGATCATGAACGGTGGTTCTGGTAGCCCGGGTTCTGCTAAGTTTAGCTTATTGATTCGTGGTACGAGTTCTATTAATGGTAATACAGATGCCTTAATTGTTATCGATGATATTCCATCGAATGCTTCAGAATATAGAAACTTGAACCCTAATGATATAGAGTCAACTACTATTTTGAAGGATGCTGCAGCAACTGCTATCTATGGTAACCGTGGTGCTAACGGGGTTGTAGTTATCAGAACAAAAAGAGGTAAATATAACAGTGGATTTAAGCTTTCCTATACAGGAATGACAGGGATGTCATTAAGACCACTTGATAAGTATAATCTTGCCAATACTGAACAGTATATGGGGATTATGAAATTATATGGTTTCTCTGATACTAACTCGGAATATATTAAAGCTAAAGATGCTTTAGCTCAAGGAATTAATACGGATTGGAAAAATTATTTCTTTAAGCCGGAAATGTTCCAGTCTCATGACGTAGCACTTTCTACAGGTGGGGCTAATATATCTTCTTATAACTCATTTGGTTATATGGAGCAAGGTGGAGCAGTTCCAACTACAGATTTCAAGAGATTTACGGTTAGATCAAACGTTCAGGCTAAATCTAAAGACAATAAGCTAAATGTTAACTCACAGATCTCTCTTGCCTTTTCAAGAAGAAACGAGTTATTAGAAGAAACTTCTTCAGGAATTAGAAACAACTCTGTACAGAATCCACTTCTAGGGGTTCTTCAAGGATTACCATATTTGTCTCCAACTAAATTCTCAAACGGACAAGATTTATTTAATTCTATTGGTACCAACTTCAATAATGGTAATAACATTTATGTATTACAAAATCTATTGACAAGAGGTAACCTTCCAAACATGGTAGATCAGGTGTCTATCGGTGCAAACTTAGGGGCTACTTATGCAATTAATAAAAACTTTACCGTAGGTAATAAACTAGGGATTGATTACAGACAAAGTGACAGAATCTCTGGTAGAGCTCCTTGGGCATACCTTGCATTAGCAACTAAAGGGGCTAATAAATATACTGGTTTTGAAGATCAGACAACAACAAGAGATTTAAGTATTAACAATGTAGTTTCTGCTATGTATAGCGGAAAAACAGGTGAACACTCTGTAGATGCTTCCGTGAATATGGAATACAATAAAGTGTATTACAGAGCTACATCTAGAAGACAAAATGGTCTAGATCCAAGAACTTATGTACCAGGATCTGGTACTGGTTACGTTCCGTTTGATAATACTGCGGCATCTCCTTATGTACCTTCCGTAAGTGGTTCAAGAATTACAGCAGGAACTTTAGGTGTTTTTGGAACCGTAAGTTATGATTACGCAGGAAGATTTGGTTTCCAGGGAACTTTAAGAAGAGATGCTACTTATCGATTTAAAGGAGATAATAAATGGGCTACATATTGGTCTGTAGCAGGTAGATGGAATATTGACAAGGAGAGCTTCATGGAAGGATCTACCTTTAATAGTCTTAAGCTAAGAGCATCATATGGTACTAACGGTAACCAGAATATCGTTGCAGCAGCAGCTGGTTCAAACCCATTATTGACAGCTAGTCAAATCATCAGAGACTTGTATACGACTCCTACAGGATACGGAAATACTCTGGGAATAGGTTTTAATTATGCAAATCCATTTGTACAGTGGGAAGATGTTGCTCAGGCAAACATTGGATTAGACTTTACATTACTTAATAATAAGTTAGAGGGTACTTTTGATGTTTATCATAAGAAAACTACAAATCTATTTGGTGTTATTCCAATTTCTGGTTTCTCAGGAGCTTATTCTGTATCGGGTAATAATGGAGCTATGACGAATAAAGGTGTTGAACTTGGATTACGTTATAATATTATTAAAACTCAGGATCTGAACTTCAGCATATTTGCTAACGGATCATATAACAATAATAAGATTAATGAATATATCATCAATGGTGATCCTGAACCAGGTACGACAGTTAATATGGCCGGTCATACATATAGCGAATGGTATGTGTATAAATATGCGGGAGTTAACAAGAGTAATGGTAACTTATTATTCTATAGTAAAGATGGAGGGGTAACTGAAGCTCCAAAAGTGGAAGATGCTCAGTTCCTTGATGTAAGCCCTATTCCTAAATATGCAGGAAGTTTTGGCTTCGAAAGTGGATATAAAGGATTCTTCTTTGATGCTTTATTTACATTCCAGAAAGGTGTTAAGAAATTTGATAATGCACTTTACTGGCTAGCAAACCCTGAAGGATTAGGATCTAGCGCTGTTGGATCTTCAAACATGTCAACAGATTTATTAAATGCATGGACTCCTCAGAATCAAAATTCTGATGTTCCAAGCTTAAGAGCTACCAACTGGGGATATACAGCAGACTCTGATTATTTTATCAAGGATGCTTCATTCTTAAAAGTTAGATCTGTTACTATAGGATATCAGCTTAGAAAAGAGCAATTGCAGAACCTGCCAATTACTGGACTTAGGATATATGTACAGGGTGAAAACCTTTACACATGGACAAAATGGAGAGGTTTCGATCCTGAACCAATTACTGGATCTAATTTAAGTGTATACCCTAACCCGAGAATGTATACAGTAGGGGTGAAAATTGATTTCTAAAAAATTATTAAAATGAAAAAAGTATTTTATATATTATCGTTTTTCTTAGTGCTGACATCATGTAACGATGCACTAGATATTGTCCAGGATGGAGAGATTAATGATCCGAACGTTGCTTTTCAGACAGTGGAAGACATGCAGAAGTTTCTTAACGGAAGTGTTTACCCAGCTGTAAATCCAACAAATGAGATCTTTTTTACTTCACTTTTCACAGACGAAATTGGATTTGGTCCAAGCAGTGTAAGTACATCAGACATTCTAACACATAGATTTGTGCTTAACTCTACTACAAGCCAGGCTTCTGGTATTTGGGTAAGTAACTATAGCATTATTAACAAAGTAAATATCCTTTTAAAAGGAAGTTCTTTAGTTCAGTATAATTCATTGTCAGCTTCAGATAAATTATTATATGTTAATGTTTTATCTCATGCAAGAGCGATCAGAGCATATGCTTATATTACTCTGGAATCATATTTCTCACCAAATATGAAAGATCCTAATGCGCTAGGAGTAATGCTTACGACTGAGCCATCTGATATTTTTACAACTAAATTACCAAGAGTTAAGAACTCTGAAATCTATGCTTTAATCGAGTCTGATTTACAGTATGCTCTTACTAACTGGAATACAAGTAATATTACTGCAGGTAGTATTGCTACTGTATCTCCACAGAATTATTTAGATAAAAAAGCAGGAATCAATGCAATTGCAGCGAGATATTATAACTACAAAGGTGATGATATTAATGCTAAAGCTAATGCTACAGCAGCTATCACTAGTAGTGGTTTAACTTTATCAAGTGGTAATGGAACTGCATATACTAATATGTGGAAAGATGCTACTGCAGCGAATGGTGGTAGAGGAGAGATCTTATGGTCACTATACAGACCTAATAGTTCTACTGGTTCTTGGTCAAATATTGCTGGATTATGGACTACAAACTCAACTGATATTAACGGATCTGTGAATTTCGATATGAGTAGAAAGTTATTTTCACTCCTTAATCAATTGCCAGGTGGAGATATTAGATTTGATGTATTTGTTGATCCTTCAAGCCAATTTGATCAACTTTATCCTACTGGACCAAACTCTAGAGAAGACGATGTAATCGTTATTGATAAATATCCTGGTAAACTTGCTCCACTTGCAAGTGCTACAATGCAGCTAAGAAATGATATCAAAATGTTCAGATTATCAGAAATGTATCTGATTTTAGCTGAAGTTGCTGTACATGAAGCGGATTTAGTAACTGCTGCATCTCGTGTTAGATCAATTAGAGGAACAAGATCTAAGCAGTCGTTAGCTGCTGCAATTACTTATACGTCTGCTCAACAGGCATATGCAGATATTCTTTTAGAAAGAAGAAGAGAGCTATGTTTTGAGGGGCACCGTTATGTAGACTTAAAAAGAATGGGGGTAGCTGCTGGTGTTGGAATAGACAGAGATGTTTATGATGATGATAATAAGACTATGCCTCTTACATTGCCTGCTAGTGATTATAGATTTACATTACCTATTCCATTGGATGAAATTAATGCAAACCCTAATATTCAACAAAACTCAGGTTATTAATATAATAATATAAAATCTATGAAAAAAATTGCATTCTTAATATTGGCATTCGTTGTTTTCTTCTTCAATAGTTGTAAAGACGAAGCTCAGACTTATGATGGTGATTCATATCTACATTTCAACAAGGGAGTAAGAGGAGAAGCTGTTGTGAAAATGGGAACAGGTTCTACTATAGTTGATATTGACTTTGGAACTGTTCAGACATTGTCTTCTTCAGCACAGGTAAAACTTGTTGTAGATAAAACTCTTTCAACAGCTGTGGAAGGGACAAATTTCCAAATTGTAAATCCTACTGTAACAGTTGATGCAGGTAAAGTTGAAGGAAAATTTCAGGTAAAACTTCTTGAAACTGGAGCTACTGTTGAGCCTAAAGTAATTGTATTTAAGTTACAGTCTTCATCAATTGCTAATGCATCATTTGATCAGACTTATACTCTAACATATACTAAAGCTTGTCCTGCTTCTGCATTTGTTGGAAATGGACAGTTCAAAAACACAGTATCTTCGTGGAAAGAAGATCCTACCGCTGTTTATACTATTCAAGATTTAGGAGTTACAGCTGGTGTTGGAACACTTAAAGTTATTGGATTTATGGATAATGGTGCAGATATGACTTTGAAATATAATCCTGATACTTATGCTGTTACTACCCCTGAGCAGAGCCTTGGTTCTAACTCTAATGGTGGTGTGAACTATATAAAAGATGCTGCTGATGGAACTAAATCATCATTCAATGCATGTACAAGAATATTGAAACTTCGTGTTAACTTTTTTGTTAAAAATACTACTACTGGTGCTTCACTAGGAAGTTTTGGAGATTATGACGAAGTATTTACTGGTCAATAAGTAAAATATTATATACTTATATAAATTAACCCCACATCTTGTGGGGTTTTTTATGTCCTTTTATTTCTTATTTTTGCTGTACAATAATGAATAATGAAGTACATCCTTTTCATACTCTTCTCTTTAAGTTTTGTAGCCAACGCTCAGGTTGTTAATAAGGCTGGTAACAAGCCTCAACCCAAAAAAGAAGATACTCTTGTTATAGATTCAGGGAAAAAAGATTCCCTGAAAATTTTCAAACCTACTATTAACGATTACCTGTATCAGACTCAGTTTTCTGAAAAGAAAGTTTTTGATACTGTAATGACTTTTGATAAAACGTATATATTTTCACAGCAGAATAATGAAGATAACTTTGGGAGAGTACAGCCTGCTAATATTGGCTCAGGATTCAATCCTCTTGTGTTTGAAGTCAATGATGAGCAGAATCTTTCTTTACTGCCCTCTAACAAATCCTATATGATCATTGGAGCGAATGATGTGAAATATTATGATGTAAAAACACCTACCGCTACATTTGTTTATCATAACGCATTGCGAAACGGGGCCGCTTTAAGATCTACTTATACCCAAAATATTGGGAAAAGATTCAATTTTGCTCTTGAATATATGGGACTTCGTTCTCAGGGACTTTACAGAAACTCATTGTCCGCGAATAACAATACTTTATTCTCTGGACACTATGTTTCAAAAAGCGGAAACTATGAACTCTTTGCTCATTATCTTCACCAAAATATAAACAATCAGGAAAGTGGTGGGATTACGGAGGATAATCTGTTTCAGAGCGGTGACAGCAATTATAGTAACAGACAAAACGCACAGGTAAATCTAGCCTCTTCAAGCTCTCAGTTTGCTTACAGGAGATATTATCTGAGCCATCAGTTTACACCATTCAACTCAGGGAAATTCCCTTTCAGTATCAGACATATTATTTCTCATCAAGGGAATAAATATTATTACAATCAAACAGCGCTGGAACCTTATTGGTATGCTGCTCCTACAGAATTGGTTAATGGTTTCCCGCTGACAACAAAAAAATATTCCGAAAATTTAAGCAATACAGTAAGTTTGATTTTTAATAATGAGAAATTTAAACTGGATGCTGGAGTACGTTATCAGATGATTAAATTAGGAATCAGAGATGTTGTTGCCCTTAATGGTGTTCCTTTTCCTGGTGAGCTTAAAGAAAGCAGAATCGGAGCCGTAGGAAATCTACAGGTAAAACTTTGGGATAAAATCCAATTGAACTCATTCCTGGAATTTTCAAACGGAAGCCAGTTCAAAAGCTATCTTAAAACAACCAATAATCTGAAATTTGAACCTATCAAGGATTATTTTGTTAATGCTAAAGTGAATTTCCAAAGTGCATATCCTTCATTTAATTACTTATTGAATACTTCGGTTTACAATAATTTTAATTATTATCTTGAAAATGCAAAGAACCAGTCTGTAATGGAAATAGGAGGAAGTATCAATCTGAAATGGTTTAAAACAGAAATTTTTGCCAACTATTTCAGAATCGATAACTATACATATTTTGACAGCAATAGAGCTCCAAAGCAAAGTGATAATTCTGTGAATATCTCTCAGATCGGGGGTGATGCTACATTCAGCTTCAATAAGTTTCATTTGAATACAAGGCTGCACTTTCAGAATACTTTAACCAATAAAGAATTACTTCCTATGCCGAGTTTCATCGGTAGAGCTAATTTCTTCTACCAGACACAAGCATTCAAAAAAGCAGCTGAAATTCAGGCGGGAGTTAAAATATATTACTTCTCTAAATTTGCATCAAGAGATTATTTCCCTGTTCTGAACGAATATATTCTTCCCAGAGCAGACTCATTTTCAATTGGAGGACAGCCCATCGCCGATGTTTATATCAATATGAAAGTGAAAAAGATGTTCTTTTTCATAGAAGGTCAGCAGATAGGAACGGTTATTTCCAATAACAAAGCATATGCATTTCCACATTATCCGGTATATGATTTCAGATTGAACATCGGGATCGTGTGGTATTTGTTCAACTAAAAACGATACAGGTTGAAAACAATTAATAAAATATCATTTAACGATATAGAAAGCATTCCTCAGCTGGTAAAAGATTTTTTACATCAGAAAATTGAGGGTTTTGAAAATAATACATTTTCCTTAGATCATTTCAAACAACAGATTCATCTGAAAAAAGATTCATTCTCATCAGAGCAGAGAAATATTTTATCAGATGTATTCGAAGGGCAGCTTTCAGAACTTTCCCTTTCTTCAAAACAAAGAGAAAATCTGGAGAATCTTAAACTTCCGAATACATTTACCATTACAACCGGACATCAGCTAAACCTTTTTTCGGGACCTGTTTTCTTTGTGTATAAAATTCTTCAGACCATAAAGACATGTACCTATCTGAAAGAAAATTTTCCTGATTTTAACTTCGTTCCGGTCTATTGGATGGCTTCAGAAGATCATGATTTTGCTGAAATCAACCATTTTAAAACCGAAAATAATTATTACGAAACCAATGAAAAATCCGGAGGTCCGGTAGGGAGAATTGAGATCAGTGATACCTATTTTATCTCTGAATTTGAAAAAGAATTCAAAGACTCTATTTTCGGAACCGAGCTGATCTTAATGATGAAGGAGGCTTATAAAGTAGGAAATACTTTAACTGAAGCGATAAAGATTCTTGTCAACCGTCTTTTCTCGGAATTTGGACTTCTGATTCTGGATGGAGATTCTAAGGAACTTAAGAATCAAATGAAGGAGGTTTTTAAAGATGAACTTCTTCATTTCAGTTTACAGAAAACGTCTAAAAATAAAGTAGACTTTCTCACCGAAAAATATGGAAAAGTACAGGTAAATCCTCGTGAGATTAACCTTTTCTATCTTTCAGAAACCAGAGACAGAATTGAATTCAACGGTGAGAAATATGTTATTGTAGATAAAACGCTTCAGTTTACAGAAGAACAGATACTGGCTGAATTGGAAAACCACCCTGAAAGATTCAGCCCAAATGCTTTAATGCGTCCGGTGTATCAGGAAAATGTGCTGCCAAACCTGGCCTATATCGGCGGAAATGCCGAAATCATGTACTGGCTGGAGCTTAAAGACTATTTTTCGAAAATTGCGATTCCGTTTCCTATCCTGATTCCGAGAAACTCTATGCTTTTCCTGAAAGAAAAAACCTTAGGAAAGATTGAGAAATTGGATCTTAAAATAGAGGATTTCTTCCAGAATTTCACAGTATTGACCAATCAGAAAATTTTAAAAGATAATCCGATTTTACATTTACTGGAAGAGAAAGAAGAGGTATTGGTAAGCAGCTTCTCAGCGCTGAAAGCTTCAGCGGAAACTACTGAGAAATCTTTTGGGAATATGGTGAAGGCAGAAGAAGTACGACAGCTGAAATCGTTCAAAAGAATGAAGAAACGTCTGCTTCATGCCGAGAAAATAAAGCAGAATGAATTACTGGAAAGGCTTGAAAAATTGTTTTTAGATGTTCACCCGGGCAAAACCTGGCAGGAGAGAGTGTACAACTTTAGTGTATTCTTTTCAGATTATGGCTATTCGTGGCTTGAAAATTGTTTGGAAGAAATGGTGGTTCAAGATTCCAAATTAATAATTGTTGCCATTTAATTTTAAAGAAGTATTTTTGTAAATTATAAGTATCGAATATGATAAAGAGGTTTTTTATTCTATCCAGTTTATGTATGGTTTTGGGAGTTTCAGCCCAGAAATCACATACGGTTGTGCAAGGTGATAATCCTTACAACATTGCCAAAAAGTATGGAATGACTGTAGATGAATTGCTGAAGCTAAACCCTAAACATAAAGACGGCAAGCTGGCTATTGGAGATATTTTAACAATAAAGTCAGAGAAAGCAGCCACTCCGGTGGTGACCAAAACGACGCCTACCGAAAAAGTAACTTCAAACACAAGTGCTTCTTCTTTGGGTAAAATTGTTTTACAGCCAAAACAAACAGTGTATGGCATCACAAAACAATACAGAATTTCTGAAACCGATTTGAGAAAATTGAATCCTGAATTGGATTCTCACATGAAAATAGGAGACGAGATAACATTACCTCTTGCCAGCATTAAAAAATATGGTGGTGACCAACAAGCCGTAGCAGTAGAAAAGCATGCTGAACCTGTTGTTGAAAAAACAATAACAACGACTACACCTACTGGTGCTACCAATGCTGTAGAAGGAGAATCTTACGTGATCCAGTCTAAAGATAATTATTACAGAATTACCAAACAGTTTGGCATCAGCCAGCAAGATCTTTTTGCTTTAAATCCAGGATTGGAAGATAAAGGACTTAAACCTGGTGATTCTATCAAAATAAAAAAATCCAGTACTCATACAAATACCGATGCTGTTGCTGAACCGGTGAATCCAAAAGCAAAAATGGATTCTGGGAACGAAAAATCAACCTCCTCTTCCAATGTTGCTGTAGGAGATGATTATGTGACCTATACTGTTCAACAGGGAGATACCGTTTTCTCCATTGTTAATAAATTCGGAGTTTCAATAGATGAGCTTATTGCTCTGAACCCGGACCTTTCGCACGGATTAAAAACCGGAATGGTTTTAAAGATTAAAAAGCAAGACGCAGCATATATAAAGAAAAACGGTGATGCTCTTAGTGTGATTTTAATGCTTCCATTTGGGTACAGCACAAACGAAACCCAATATAGAACAATGGCACTTGACTTTTTGACAGGAGCTAAACTTGCTATTGAAAGAAATGCAAGAGGAGGGCAGAAATTGGATGTTAAAGTCGTAGATTCAGGAAATGAAGCGTCATTTAAAAACTCTTTGACGCAGATCAACCCTGATAATACAGACCTTATTATCGGGCCATTCTTTAAATCCAATGTAATTGATGTCCTCGATTTTACAAAGAATCAGAAAATTCCGGTTGTAGCACCATTTGCCAACACTCCGGAATTATATAACTATAGCAATCTTATTATTGTTGAAACCAACAATCAGACCTATGCTGATAAGATTGTAGAAGAAGTAAAAGGAATTTATTCCGACCAGAAAATATATGTAGTGGCAGACGCTAAAAAAGAAAATGCCAATTATATCAAAGCTGGACTTGAAAAAGCAGTAAAAAATCCTAATATCATTATTGTCAATTCTCCGGCAGATATTCAGTTAGATCAGAATATGATGACAGGTCAGTCTGCACCGGTTATTGCTGTTTTGGCCAATGATGACAATGCGGCAGGAGATGCTTTTGCCAACAGAATTATTGCTATTTCTAAAGAGGTACAGGGAGTGAAAGCGTTCAGTATGTTCTATTCTCCAACTTTTGAGAAGAGAGTGGATGAGCTGAGCCAGGCAAGCTTAGTATACCTGATGGATAGAAAGATCAATTCTGATGGTAATTTTGAAAAAGAGATTTTGGCTGCTTATAAAAGCAAATACTGTAAAACTCCACCAAAATATGCTATTGTAGGTTTTGATGTAGTAAACGACATGTTAACCAGGGAAAATAAAAAAGGAGAGATCTTTAAGCAGATGAATAAGGTTCAGACTCAGCTTGCTACGAAATTTGAGTTTGTGAAATCTAAAGCGAACGGTGCTTATGTAAATACGGGCTACCGAGTAATTAGATTAGTCCCTTAAATGATTTATGATTCTTTAAAAGAATATTGTTAACATTATAGTTATATTTGCATAATATTTAATTCAATACATGAAAGCACTTGTATTTCCAGGGCAGGGTTCTCAGTTCGTAGGAATGGGAAAAGAGTTGTATGATTCTAGAAAAGATATTAAAGATCTGATGGAATCTGCCAATGAAATTTTAGGTTTCGATATTCTTTCCATTATGTTTAACGGAGAGGACGCGGATCTTAAAAAAACAGAGGTTACCCAGCCTTCAATATTTATACATTCAGTAGCAGCTTTAAAGGCAGTAAATGGCCTTGGCGCTGAAATGGTGGCAGGACACTCTTTAGGAGAGTTTTCAGCCCTAGTTGCCAACGGTGTTTTATCCTTTGATGACGGTTTAAAATTAGTTTCCGAAAGAGCAAAAGCGATGCAGGAAGCTTGTGATGCCAACCCAAGTTCTATGGCTGCAATCTTAGGACTAGATGATGCTAAGGTTGAAGAAATCTGTGCACAGATCAGTGGAATTGTTGTTCCGGCAAACTATAACTGCCCAGGACAATTGGTGATTTCAGGTGAGACCGCTTCAGTAGAAGAAGCTTGTGCAAAACTAAAAGAAGCAGGAGCAAAAAGAGCATTGTTGTTACCGGTAAACGGAGCTTTCCATTCACCATTGATGCAGCCTGCACAGGAGAGACTGGCGGCAGCTATCGAAAAAACAAAGTTCAGAAAAGCAACCATTCCTGTATATCAGAATATTACTACAACAGCAGTAACAAATCCTGAGGAGATCAAACAAAACCTGATCGCTCAGCTTACAGGTCCTGTAAAGTGGACACAATCTGTTCAGAATATGATTAAAGATGGGGCATCGAACTTCGTAGAAGTAGGACCAGGAAAAACCCTTCAGGGATTGATCAAGAAAATTGACGGATCTGTAGATGCAGTTTCTGCTATCTAATAAAAAAATATGAACGCGATATTTTCACCGGGCAAGCTTATGCTTACTTCAGAATATTTCGCAATCGACGGAGCTCTTGTCTTAGCGGTACCTACCAAGCTGGGACAAGAGTTTTTCTTTGAAGAAAAAGACGATGAGAAATCCCTGATTATTTGGGAAGCTTATCATCAGAATATTTTATGGTTAAAGGCTGTCATTGATTATAAAAACTGGCAGATCTTAGAAACCAACATTCCATCAAGCGCTGAATTTATTACAAAAACCTTAAAGAACGTTCAGCAGCTTTCCGAAACTACATTCAAAAGTAATTCTACTTACTATTTAAAAACAAACCTTCAATTTCCTGCAGATTACGGACTGGGAAGCAGTTCTACCTTAATGAACAATCTTGCAGAATGGGCAGGAATTGATCCTTTTCATCTTAATACAATCAGTCTGGGAGGAAGCGGATATGATATCGCGGTAGCAAAAGAAAAATCTGCGATTCTTTTTCAGAGTAAACCTGAGATCAACTATGAAAAGGTAGATTTTAATCCTTCCTTTAAAAATGAACTGATCTTTATTCACTTAAATCAAAAGCAGGATAGTAGAGAAGGAATCAATTTTTATAAATCAAAAAAGAAGTCTCCAGAACTGGTGAACGAATTTTCAGAAATCACAAAGAAAATATTGTTATGCAGTGAATTGGAAAATTTTTCCGAATTAATGATGATTCATGAGCGGAAAATTGCCGATTTTCTTGAAATTCTCACAGTTAAGGAAAAAATATTCTCAGATTGCCCTTCATTTGTCAAAAGTTTGGGTGCATGGGGTGGAGATTTCGTTATGAGTGCCAAATTTGGGGGCTTTAAAGACTATTTTTGGGAGAAAGGTTTTACAACTATTTTCGAATGGGAAAATATAATTGATTTATAATCAATATTTTACAATCCTGTTTTTTTATTTGTCATTCTGACTTATATCAGTATATTTAAACCACTTTTAACAAATAATTAATATTATTTTTGTTGCAGTCAATAAAGAAATAGAAAATATAAGTAAAATGAAAAACACTAAAATCATCCAGGATTTAGAGAAATTAGGGATTAAAGGAAACTATGAGGTAGTGTATAACCCTTCTTATGAAGAATTATATCAGGCTGAAGTTTCTCCTGAAAATCAAGGATTTGAGGAGGCTGAGCTTACGGAGTCTGGCGCAGTATCAGTAAAAACAGGAATTTTCACAGGTCGTTCACCTAAAGACAGATATATTGTTCAGGATGATGTTACAAGAGATACAATTTTCTGGGATGGTAAAGTAAATTTACCTACAACAGCGGAAATTTTCGGTTCTTGTAAGGAACTAGTGATGAACCAGCTTTCTGAAGCTAAGAAGATTTATGTAGTAGATGCTTTTTGTGGTACAAATGCAGATACAAGACTTAAAGTAAGATTTATCGTTGAAGTAGCATGGCAGGCACATTTCGTGACAAACATGTTTATTCGTCCTTCTCATTATGAGCTTGAAAACTTCGGTGAGCCGGATTTCACAGTAATCAACGGATCTAAAACAACAAACCCTAACTGGGAAGCTCAGGGATTAAACTCTGAGAACTTCATTATGTTCAACCTTACTGAAAAATTGCAAATCATCGGAGGTACTTGGTACGGAGGTGAAATGAAGAAAGGGATGTTCGCAATGATGAACTATTATCTTCCATTAAAAGGTATGGCTTCCATGCACTGTTCTGCAAACGTAGGAGAAAAAGGTGATGTAGCTTTATTCTTTGGTCTTTCAGGAACAGGTAAAACAACTTTATCAGCAGATCCTAAGAGATACCTTATCGGTGACGATGAGCATGGTTGGGATAATAACGGAGTATTCAACTACGAAGGTGGATGCTACGCAAAAGTAATTGACTTATCAGAAGAAAAAGAACCAGATATTTTTAGAGCGATCAAGAGAGATGCACTTCTTGAAAACGTTGTTGTGAACAATGGAGTAGCAGATTATACAGACGGATCTATCACAGAAAATACAAGAGTTTCTTATCCTATCTATCATATTAACAAAATTGTATTGCCTTCTAAAGCAGGTCATGCTAAGAAGATTGTTTATCTTTCTGCAGATGCATTCGGGGTACTTCCTCCGGTTTCCATCTTGAATGAAGATCAGGCTCAATACCACTTCCTTTGCGGTTATACATCTAAATTAGCCGGAACTGAAAGAGGAATTACAGAACCTCAGCCATCTTTCTCACCTGCATTTGGAGAAGCTTTCCTTACATTACACCCAACAATGTACTCTAAAACATTGATCGGTAAAATGCAGGAGCACGGTGCTAAAGCATATTTGGTAAATACAGGTTGGAACGGTACTGGAAACAGAATTTCGTTGAAAGATACAAGAGCAATCATTGATGCGATCATTGACGGTTCTATCGATAATGCTCCTAAAACTCAGGTTCCAATCATGAACCTTGAGATTCCTACTGAATTGCCTAACGTTTCTAAAGGAATTTTAGATCCTAGAGATACCTATGGAAATGTTTCAGAATGGGAAGAAAAAGCAAAAGATCTTGCTTCAAGATATATCAAAAACTTTGAGCAGTATTGTGATACTGAAGAAGGTAAGAAATTAATTGCTTCAGGACCTCAATTGCAGGGACAAACTATCTAATAGTTATATAACATACAGAAAAGCCTCATCATTGATGAGGCTTTTTTATTAGTATTTTTTACAACTTTCAATCAACTCATTGTGCTCATCAAGTTTTATGACTGTTGATTTGATTGATTCTTCAGTTAGATGTTTTATGATCATAAAATGTTTTGAAGAAAAATAAGACTCTTCGTCCAATATTTTATCTAAATACTTTGGAGTAGTGAAAGTCATCCAATATTTTGCTTTGTTGGAAAACATAATAGTTACTTCTATGGTATCAGATTCAATATTTTCTATTTTATCATCTATGTTAATAGAAATTATTTCTGGTTGATTGTTTAAACTAAAATAAAATTTCGAATACCATCTCAGTCTCCCTTCATTATTCTGGATCCTTACATTTTCAGTGTTTATTTCTTCGATAATATAAGATTTTCTTTTCGTTAATTGCCCGGAATATATCCCAATGTCTTTACAGTAAATCTTATCCTTTATCTTCATAAATTATTCTCTTACTATCTATAATGACCTTTGAAAATCTGTGTAATCCGTGGGCAAAATAATTCCTGAAAATTAGTTCAAGCTTAATAAAGCCAATCTATATCCATCCATTCCGAAGCCAGATAAAACGGCATCCGTATTGGCAGCTGTGACAGATTTCTGCCTGAACTCTTCCCGTTTATAGATATTGCTGATATGAACCTCTACTTTTGGCTTTCGGATATTTTTTAAACAATCCGCAATGGCATAAGAATAATGAGTAAAAGCTCCGGGATTAATTACTACCGCATCAAAATCATCTTCCTGAAGCCTGTTGATGAGCTCTCCTTCAATATTCGACTGGTAATATTTTAATTCATGAGACTGAAACTCGGATCTTAAAATCTCCAAATAGCTTTCCATAGAAACACTTCCATAGATTTCCGGTTCTCTGGTACCTAAAAGGTTGAGATTAGGACCGTTTATAATCAAAACTTTCATCCTATAAAATTAAAAACTTTTTTCAATTAATGGTCAAAAATTTCATTAAAGCATACCGTATGCTCAATTGAATTATTGATAATGATATTTATCATGTTTGTGAAAGTGATAACGAATGTAACTCCCTATTTTAATGACTTTTATTAAAATATTATGTTAATTTTTAAAAATTTATCATGAAAATTAATAAGTCTACTTGTTTTGTAGACTAAAACTTTATAGCTTTGCAATCATATTTCGATCGGCTTATAAAGAAAGATGGAGGGAACTGACCCTGTGAAATCTTAACAACCTACCTCTAGAGGCAAGGTGTTACGTTCAGCCTTTAAAGGAAAAATAAGCATTTGGTTTATCGTATTTATCGATGCCCTTTGCTGTCTTTTCTGCAAAGGGTAAATTTTTGATATATGATAAACAAAATTGATTATGATTAGTAAATATTTATTTAATTCTAAAGCTTGGATACCTCCGGTTGCTGCATTTTTTCTGGGAATTACCAATATAAATGCACAAAACTCCAAGCCGAAAAAAGATAGCCTCCATGAAAAAGAAATTGATGAAGTAGTGGTAGTAGCCTATGGAAAGGCAAAAAGAAACAGTTATACAGGTTCGGTAGCAACCATTTCCGGCGATAAGATCAATAACAGACCTGTTAACAATATTACCAAAGCATTGGAAGGACAGGTTGCAGGGATTCAAACGACAAGTGCGTCAGGACAGCCAGGGGCCGTTTCTACGATCCGAATCAGGGGAATTGGTTCCATAAGTGCTTCCAGCGATCCTTTATATGTAGTGGACGGGATTCCATTTGACGGAAATCTGAACTCTATCAGTCCAAGTGATATTGAATCTATAAGTGTTCTGAAAGATGCTACAGCAAGTGCATTGTATGGTTCAAGAGGAGCTAATGGTATTATAATCATTACGACAAAATCAGGTAAAAAAGGAGAGGCGAAAGTTAATTTTAATATCAGCCAGGGATTCTCAGGAAGAGCCGTAAAAGATTACGAACAGGTCAATACAGACCAGTATTTTCAATTATATTGGGAAGCATTGAGAAACGGATATCAATCTGGCAAAGTGTCTTCTCAACAGGCAGCTCAGATGGCGACAGACAATCTTGTTTCCACACTTGGAATCAACCCTTACGGAACAAGTTATGCAAAACCTGTAGGAACAGATGGGAAACTCTTGCCAGGTGCATCACCCTTATGGAATGACGACTGGAGAGATATCCTACAAAGAGTGGCTTCAAGAAATCAGGTAGATCTGGATATCAGTGGGGGAAGTGAGAAAAGTAATTATTTCTTTTCCCTGGGCTATCTGGATGATAAAGGAATGGCTATTGAATCAGGATTTAAAAGATACAATACCCGATTAAAGATCAATTCTGAAGTGAAAAAATGGCTGAATGTTGGGGTGAACTTAAGCTATACAAACAGTGTGCAGCAGGCACCTACTTCTTCAGATTCCAAAGCAAGTAATATCATCAATGCGGCAAGATTTATTCCTTCATTCTATCCTTATTATGAAAGAAATCCTGATGGATCATTTGTGCTGGATGCTGCGGGAGACAGAATTTATGATTTTGGGAAGTACAGACCTACGAATGCACTTCAGAACCAGAATGCAGCAGCAACGCTGCCGCTGGATAAAAATGAAAATAAAGAAGATAACTTCTCAGGGAAAGGATTCCTGGAATTTACCTTTTTACCGGAGTTGAAATTCAAGACAAGTTTTTCTGTGGATTTAGTCAATTATTATGGACATTATTATTCAAATCCATTGCTGGGACAAGGTGCTGAAATTGGGGGTTCGGTGACGAAAAGCAGTGCCAGAACACTTTCTTATACCACCAGTAATATTCTTACCTATGATAAGAAATTTGGAAAGCACCACGTAAATGTTTTGGCAGGACACGAATTCTATAAATACGATTATCAGACGATTTCTGGAACGAGAAGCCAGTTTTCACTGCCTTATTATTATGAGCCGGATGCCGCTTCTTTATTGGGAAGTTTCAGTGGAAACAGCAATAAACTAAGCTTATTAAGTTTCCTTGGAAAAGTAGAGTATGATTATAACAATACTTATTTCTTATCCGCTTCAGGAAGAGCAGACAGTTCTTCAAGATTTGAGAAAGATAACAGATGGGGGAGGTTCTGGTCAGTAGGAGGTTCATGGAAGATTTCAAATGAGGAATTTATTAAAAGCCTGAATGTCTTCAATCAGTTGACATTGCGTGCCAGTTATGGAGGACAGGGGAATGATAAATTACTTCGACCAAATGGGCAGCCACTTTATTACGCTTATCAGGAGCTGTACAGGTTTATTAGCCTTGGTGGAGAACCGGGAACAACACTGGAAAAAACGTCTACGAATAATGTGAAGTGGGAAACCAACCTTAACTTAAATGTAGGATTGGAATTTGCGATTCTGAATAACAGAATTAAAGGAAATATCGAATATTTCAAAAGAAAAAGTCAGGATCTTCTGTTTAATATGCCGGTTGCACCATCATTGGGAATCAGTGATTATCCAGCGAATATAGGAACGATCCAGAATACCGGATTTGAATTTTCACTATTCACAACACCTATTAAAACTGATGATTTCCAGTGGAATGTGGATGTTAATCTGAGTACTTTAAACAATAAAGTGACCAAATTGCCTGGAGGTTCTCTTGTTGTAGGAACAAAATTGTTGACAGTAGGAGGTTCTGTATATGATTTCTTTATTCCGGAATGGGCTGGGGTAGACCCAAGCAATGGAAAACCATTGTGGAAAACGGTTACTACAGATGCCAGCGGAAAATCAGTGGAAGGAACTACGTCAGAATATTCAAAAGCCACAAAATTGCTGCAGGGTTCCGCATTACCTAAACTGACTGGAGGAATCAGCACAAGCATCAATTATAAGAATTTTGATTTTTCAGGATTGCTGACATTTAAAATCGGTGGAAAAATTTTGGATAACGATTATACTTCCATCATGCATAACGGAAGTGCCGGAGGACGTGCATGGAGTGCCGAAATGATGAACAGATGGACTCCGGAGAATCCTAATACAGATGTTCCCGGATTGAGTACGACAACGAATAACTGGACGTCTACATCTTCAAGATTCCTGTATTCCGGTACGTATGCAAGGCTTAAAAACGTGAGCTTAGGATATACACTTCCTGATGATTATTTTGAGAAAATAGGACTTAAAAAGTTCAGAATTTATATCCAGGCAGAAAACCTTCTGACCTTCTATAAACATAAAGGGATGGATCCGGAACAGGCTTTGGACGGGACAACCTATTACAGATATCCTGCCATGAGAACGATCACTTTTGGTCTTCAGGCCACTCTTTAACCTTTTAAAATTGAAACAATGAAAAAATTAATATATCTCTCGTTTGCGCTCATCGGATTTTTGTCGCTGACAAGCTGTGAAAATGACTTGGATACCGCTCCAACCGATCAGGCTAGCAGTGTGGAAGTTTTCAAAACAGCGGAAAGTGCTGAAACTGTAGTAAATGGTACCTGGGCAAAATTTAATAATGACGGAACTACCTTTGCCAATATCGGCTACTCCACGGTTTTAAGAGCCAGTGATGCGATGGGAAGCGATGTGGCAGTATTGACCAATAAATATGGTTTTAGTTCTACTTATGCTTTCACAGAAATGGTGAACAGTACAGCAAGCCGTCCTTTGTTTATCTGGACAATGCTGTATTCTACCATCAATAATATGAACAATGTTATTACAAGAATAGATGGGACTGAAGGCAGCCAGGAGAAAAAGAATCAGGTGAAAGGGCAGGCAAAGGCGTTACGTGCTTTCTGTTATCTGAACCTGGCGAGTTTTTATCAGTTCGGTTATCTTAAAGACAAAACAGCTTTAACGGCTCCTATTTATACTGAACCTTCTACAACGAGTACAGTAGGGAAGAAAAGAGCAAGCCTTGAGGAAATTTATACTTTAATAAAAAGTGACCTTACAGATGCTGATAACCTGTTGAAAAGTTATACAAGAAATAATAAGGATAAGATCAACCGTGCTGTAGTGAACGGGCTTTTAGCAAGAACCTATCTGAATACCGGCGAATGGAGCAAAGCATCAGCTTCTGCAAAAATTGCCAGAGAAGGTTTTCCTCTGATGGCGCCGGAAAAATATAAAGATGGTTTTAATGATATCAACAATGCAGAATGGATCTGGGGGCATGGGCAGACTCAGGAACAATCTGATGCAAGTTATGCATTCCATTATCTGGATGTGTCTTCGTCAGGAAGTTATTATTACAGCTTTATGGCAGACCCTTATTTTAAAGATCTTTTTGATACGAATGACATCAGATCCCAGCTGTTTTCATGGGATGGACAGAAAGGAAGAGAAGGGTTGCTGAGGTATGCTAAGTTTAAATTTAAACCAACCCTTATTGCCGATATCGTGTACATGAGAGCTGCAGAAATGTATCTGATCGAAGCTGAAGCCGAAGCCAGAAACGGAAATGTCTCTCAGGCAGTAGCTGTTCTGAATCAGTTGAAATCAGCAAGAAATGCCAATATTTATAATGGTTCATTAGCGCAAAATAATGTGATCGCTGCCGTTTTAATCGAAAGAAGAAAAGAATTGTTCGGAGAAGGATTCTCCCTTTCAGATATTATCAGAACGCAGGGGACAGTGGTAAGAAAACCATTTGTAGATGCAGATGGTAAACCGATAAAAGTTCAGATAACGACGCCGGACGGTACCGTGAAAACTGTAGACGGTAAAGGACATTCTGTTCTTGATTTTCCTGATAAATCTGCTTTTGTACCGAACAGCAACTATTATTTATTCAGTATCCCACAGAGAGAATCTGAAAACAACCCGAATTTATAAGATACAGTCCATAGTTTATAATTAGATTGATTTTTAGCCACTGCTTTTGCGGTGGCTTTTTATTAAAAAAACCGTTGCTAAAAAAGCAACGGTTTTTGTTTTTAAAATTATTTTTTTGCAGATTAAGAGTCACCTATATTCTGTGCTTTTGTAATAATCATACTTTTTCCTAGAAATCTTAGAAGAGATGCGATTTTATATAAATCATAATCTATTATCTCTCGCTTTCCATCTAAAACTTTTTGCAAAAATTCCCAATCCTCAATTAAGCTTCCCATTGTCAATTCTTTAGGATCCTTATATGGGTCGTATAATTCTTCATTAGTAATATTCCAATATAAATCATTATCAAAAGCAAAAGAGGTTGAATCATTTAATTTTTCCAGCTCACTAAGTAAAGCTTCAATAAGTTTTTGAATATCTGCTTTTTTTAATTCTAGTTTTTTATTTTCCATTGGATGATTAAATAATTGATTAATCCCCTTATTTAATGTTGCAACAGCTCGCCCAATGACAGCTCCTTGAAAGCAACTGGCTGAAATTTTTCCAGTTAATTCTTCTGCACCAGCGGCTGTGATGGCTCCTGTCAATAAGCTTCTGGTAAAATCACCCCATGACCATGTGCCGCTTACCAAAGATTTCAAGATATACATTCCTGCGGCTACTGCCTACCTCCATTAATTAAAGAGTTTACTGTCAAATTTATTTTCAGTAATCCAAATGTTTTTATTGTTTTTAAAAAGATATATGGTATTTGAATAACCTGTCTTTTGTGTAAAACTAATAATTTGCAGCAGACAAAACTTGTTATCCTTTGAATAAATAGGTAATGAAATTTTTGTAAATTCCCTTTTGTCATTAGATACTGTAGAAATTATCTTGGAAATTTTCAGTAATGTATCCTTATTCTTTTCTTTTTCTGAAAAATTATATTTTTTGAGAAATGTATTATCAAATTCTGATAATACTTCCGTTTGTGATATAGGTTTTTGTTCTACGTTAATAATTGAAATTTTATTTTTATCAATAACTTTATTAATAAAATCTTCATTATTATTACATGATAACACAAGTAATAGGAAGAAAATTGAAAATATACGCATGATTATTTAAAATTAATATTTATAGTTTTATCTGTACCTTGTAGTAATTTCCATATCTGTTCATTTGCCATTTGAAAATTAGCAGTATTAAAAACTTCACTAGGTACAGAACTTTTAATAGTATGCCACCCATTATTTTCTAAGAAACTGGCTCCAGATTCTTGAATATGATAATGCCCTACATTTTCAAGTAAGTCACTATATTTTTGAGCAATTTTACTTGTTAATTTTATAGATTGTTCAGAAATATTATAGAGTCCTGCATTTGCTATTCTCACATGATTAAGTTCGTGTTGCATAACAAAAGATAATTGCTCTCTACTCGCAAATGCTTTATTAGAAAGATACATTCTTATTTTTCCAACACGTTTTCCGTGTTGATCTATTCTTGCATCTGTAACTCCCAATGCTTTAATTATTTTGCCCTTGTATGTATATTCTATAGCTCCATCAGAAGTCATTTTACCACCAAGACGCGAAGCATCATTATATATTGAATTTTTATTTAATGCGTCTTGAACACCAAATTTTTCATATAAATCTCTTGCATAACTTCTGTTACCTACTGGAGTGCCTGACTCTAATGTATTTACTTCATTATCTTCCAAATAAAATCTTACTGTTCTGGTATTCAGTTGATTTACTACCCAGCTAATCCCACTTATTATTCCCGCAGTGGCAGCCCCGAAAATAGCTCCTCTGTACATTCCTGTAAAGAAATTCTCTCCATTAAACAGAGCATCTATACCTCCACTAATAGCACCATTCATACTACCCACAATAACAGCTCCCTGGAAGCCACTGGCTGACAGTCCTCCGGTCAGTCCTCCTGTTGCAGCACCTGTTACAGCTCCTAAAAGTAAGCTTCTGGCAAAACCTCCCCAAGACCATGTGCCACTTACCAAAGATTTCAAGATATACATTCCTGCGGCTACCATTGTTCCTACAACAGCTCCTGCTACCCATGATGCTACCAGTACACCAAATAAAGGTACAAAACATTCTCCATTAGGATCATTAAACATCAGCGGATTATTCATTACATACCCATATTTATTGTAATTCTGTGTATTCGTAGGATCTTGTATATTTTCATCAGCATTTAAGAATCTTCTCAGTAACGGATCATACAATCTTCCATTCATGTGAATGATGCCTACTTCTGCAAAATGCTCATGGCTTGTGTATCCTCTTTCTATTAATAACGAAGCATTATCAATTGTATTTTTATCGGCAATAATGGCTCCGTTTCCTATTTGTAGATGAGTGAAATTACCCCATGCATCAAAGTGTCTCTGCTCTAATTTGTTTCCTGCTTCATCACTGATCGCTAAAATACTTCCTATATAATCTTTATGTAAGAACTTATAAGAACCATCAGTTTCATTATAATTTTTAAGATAAATAATACTGCTCTCATATGGGCTTCCCCCAATATAGAGAACGTGTTTTTCTTTTCCAGTTGTGTTATCTTTTACAACTTCAAAGCTTCCGTCTTCACTGTAGAATTTGGTAAATTTTCCTTCTCCATCAATACTGAAATTGCCCCCATAGGTTACTCTTTGCCTCATGCTTGTGAGTCCATACTGGAAGGAAATATCTCCTTTCATTCCATCAATGAATACCGGATCGTTGTTTTCATTGTAAGCAATACTCTGGATTAAATCATTATTATAATTTTGAGCCCCTGTTGCATTCAGGGTCATTCCTGTTGTCTGATAAATCTTAGCAGAGTTTTCATACTTCATCGTTCCCACCTGATCGTTTTCCATGATTCTGCCTTTAATGTCATAGACATTTCTATTGGTGGATGGTTTAATTCCTGTTACCGGATTTGTCCAGTTTACTAATCGGTTATTATCATCATAATCGAAGGATTCCACGATATTAAAATCTCCGCCTGTTGTTCTGCTCTTTAATTCATTTTTAATGGCATCAAAAGAGTAAGAAAGTTGTAGAATACTTGGTTTTACCTGTGAAGAATGATTAACATTCGTTAAGAAGCCATTGGCATCATAGGTATTATTAACATTTGCCGCTCCCAATTTTGCACTTAGCACCTGACCTTTTGAATTGGTTTCCTGAAGTTCCCATAATATTTTCCCTGAAGTTTTGTCTTTTACCTGATAAGGCTCTCCATTCCATGAACTATATGCATTTTCTACGGTAACTTTGGTCAAAACACCGGAAGAATATAATTGTTTTTCGTAAGAAATTACCCTTGCTTTATCATCATAAGTAATACCTTTTTGTATATAATACTTACCATTGTTGCTTTCAGACGAAGATAGTAATCTTCCCTGTAGATCATACGAAACATTTGAGTTATAAGATTTTCCTTTAGATGTTCCACTTTTTGAAATCACTCTACCTTTATTATCATAAGAATATGAAATTGTTTTATTAGTAGCTTGTCCTCCGTCTGTGGTTGAAATTTCCGTGTGAGAAATCATTTGCCCTAAAGAATTATATGTATATTCTTTGGTTCCTTTCGGGCTGATAATTTTTTTAGCTTGTCCGAAAGGATCATATTCATATTTATATAATCCGTTAGAAGGATCATTGAACTCAGATTTTCTTCCCCACGCATCATATTTGGTTGTAACAATATTTTCCGCATACTGTGCTTTTATCTGTTCTCCGGCAGCATTGTAGGTGAATTGAATCGTTCCTCCTTTATCTGTGCTGGAAATTACATTATTAAGCGCATCTATTGTTTTTGAAGTGGTTCTTCCATAACCGTTCAACTCTTTTACCATTGTTGTTAAGCCGGAAACAGAGGTCTCCACTTTCTTACCATTAAACGCAGCAGCTGTTCCTTTGGCAGGATATACAGTATCATCGTAGGTAATAGTATTCCATTGGGAGGCACTTTGTCCTTCAAAATAAGGCTCGGATTCTTTAAGTTTTCTGCCCAATATATCATATTGAATTTCCTGAGATACATATTGTCCTTGTCCAAATGCTTTGGTAGAAGTTTTATAATTCTGACCTAGTTTATTGGTGAACTTTTTCGCTATATCTCCATCCGGATCATACTGGGTAACAATAATATTGGAATTATTATCTCTATCATATGTATAAGTGGTTGTACCTCCTAAATTAGTTTTGGAAGTTAAAAGTTTACCCCAACCATCATAGGTGTTGGTAAGCTTATTGCCCAACGGATCAGTCTGGTTAAGGATTTGCCCCCTATCATTATAGGTATAATTGGTTATTAATCCTAAATTATCAGTATTCTTTTCAACAAACCTTCCTGTAGATTCATATTTAGAGGTACTAGTCTGTGTTTGAGAATCTACACTGTTACTGATAATTTTTTGAGTAATATTTCCATATCCGTCATAAGTATAAATTTCTTGTAAATATTCAGTGTTATCTCTGTTCCATGTTTTAAGAGTCTTTAAAAGATTATTTTCATATACATATTCTTCTTTAGCAGATTTAGTATCACCATAAGCTTGATTTACCGTAGTTTTAGATTTTGGGCGACCAATGTAATAATTAGAACCTGTGCCTGCCGGATTATGAATGTATTCAAAAGTGGTATTTATTATTGAAAAATTATCATTTACATTAAGCTGAGTTGAGGCTGGTAAATAGTAATTGTCATAAGTTGCTGATTTTGTTAAAGTAATATTTTTTAGGAAATCTTTTTCAATAATGGTTTCAGGAAGAATTACATCAACTTTGTTAGACAATTGTTGAATAGTATAATTACTTTGCTTAAATGATAATAATTGAGTATTATTGACTGATAACTCTGTTGGGAAGACCAGGTTTTCGTCATTAGTTCTGATTGACCATTCTTTTACAGGCTGACCAAATTTTTGGGCATCCATTTCAACACCGCTCCATATTTTCGTGTTTTCAAAACCATCTGCATACCATGAAGAGCGTGCCATCTGGTGATACCCGATACTTCCTCTCCCTTGCAGATGTCCCGTCATTCCCTTGTATCTGAAATCTTGTTTTCTACCTGCCTGTTGAAGCTGTGAAACGAGGAATGTCTGATCTATTCTTTCTAATGAAAAATAAGGATATAGCTCTTTCTTAACTTTCTTATAAATATTAGTTCCATTAGAAACTGCTTCTGCGTAACTAATTCCCGTTATAATACTCCCATTTCCCTGATTAATGGATTTAATCCTTGCCAGCTCTGAAAGTGGAGATGGTGCTTTTATCCTATGCAGATGCTGTTTCCAATATAAGAATACATTATAATAGTTATTATTTGCTTTTATTGGATTAGTCAAAGGAGTAAACAATGTCAGATCTTGAATATCCTGTATTTGATACGTTGGGCTTAGAAAGGTGGGTATGGGTTGGAAATTTAGTGTCCCGTCAGAGGCAGAGCCATTGGCTAGCCTTGTACTTATAGCATATCCAAAATCCCTGTAATTTTGGTTATAATTATTGATCTGGTTATAAGAGAAAACCTGAATAACATCAGATTTTCCATCTTTATTCATATCAGCAATGGCAAAAAAGTATTGTTTGGCAAATTTATTATAATTGCCCGTAGTCTCTGTCTGACGTTTTCTGTATGAAAAGAACTCTACTTTAAGGAAATTATTGAATCCTGTTCCTGTTCCTATATAGAATCTCCAGTTATCTGGTTTACCAATAGCTGTATCTGTAACAGGAATGGTAAAGTCCAATTTTCCATCTCCATTAAAGTCACCAAATAATACTGGAAATTCGGGGTCTTTGGTTTCGACTAAACTGCTTGTAAACCTGATCTTCTTCAGATATTGATTCGGAGCTGTTTTTACAAATTCAAATACCTTGTAATCATTATTGGAAACATTAATAATCTCCACTTTTCCGTCACCGTCTATATCCATATATTGCTGGTCATAAAGAGTACTCTCATTAATTCCTGAATCAATCGTATAGGTAGATACCGGATTGTTTTGATTTTTTAAATCAACAATGAAATTTCCTACTTGATAAGTATTGCATTCAAGTATGCTGCATGGAGGAGGACGATTAGTAGTGTCATCGGGTGTTTTATTGACGCAGTTAGGATCATAAGTCCACTGACAAACTTCCTTTTCTAATGTGAAAAATAGATCTGAAATACCATCTCCATTAAGATCCCCTTCATTTAATCTGGGAGATAGCATTTTACAGCCAGCAGGTGGAGGATAATTACTTTTTTCACAGGTTGATTCATCATACACAAACTTTTCAAATACTTTGACAAAAGTATTATTCCTAAAAATATATCCTATAATTTTTCCTCCTACATACTGGACAATTCCATTTCCGTTATATACTTGACCCTCCTCATCCAGTAAAGTGTTTACTACCTTTGCATTGTTTTCAAAATACTTATTTGTTGTAATTGTCGTAAATGTATCGTTATTGAATGCTCCTAATTTCACAGTGCCATTCGACATAACAAAATCTATATAAGAATCTCCATTGAAGTCTCCTGTTAATTTTACTCCACTAAACGGATCATCATTTTGCAAGTAATCAAGATCCACAGAAGATGGTATAGGCTGAGGGTATTCAAATGCTATCGGATTGGCAGCAGCTCCTTCGGAATTATATTCTGTAATTTTATTGACAAACTGGTAGCTTGTACCATTGCTGCCGTATTCAATAGTGTATTTTTTATAGAGATTGTTGTTCGTTTTTACAACAACATTATCCAATATCCTGTCTTGAATCAATGCAATTCCGCTGACATAATACTGCTCAGATAAATTTCTTGTAAGATAATTAAATATAATTTCATTAATAGCGGGGGTATTTAAATTTTCGTTACCTCCCCATTTGATATTGGAAACAGAAGCGACATTTTTGGTTTGTACATAATTGTACAATATATAATTACCCTGTGCATCCTTCCATTTTACAATATTATATTCTATAGGAGTTTTCGAAGAACTATTTCCTGAAATTGTTCCTCCATACCAAGCCTGAGAACCGTCCTCAAAAGTCACTTCCCAGTATTCAGGACCTTGCCATGCCTGTCCTGTAACTGATCCAATGGACTTAATTTTAATATTGGAATATTTCTCAGTAACATATTCCGCTCCATCCTTACCATATTCTCCGGACTTTAAGATTAACCTTTGCCCATTGAAGCTGTAATAATCTGAATAGTCTAGTTTTACATTGGTTAGCTCCCCATCTTTTTCTATATTCTTCCCACTTCTAGAAATAGTTGTGATTCCCGAGATTGTCCAGCCATATCCTAAAATTCCGTTTCCTGAATTACTCAAATAGATTAAGCTCATGTTGGGGGAAACATTTTTAATTCCTGGCGGCAGAGCAATTGGTAGGGTGAATTGTAGTTGCCCAGCTCCTGTTACTTCAATATTTCCTTTACTGTCATGAAAACTCTTTCCATCTGGGGCTATCGTTCCCGATGGATTAGTTGCCCCTGCATTTGAATCAGTTGGCCCTCCGCCTGGGTTTTCCGTAGCAGGGCCTATTTTGGCAACGAAAGGATTTGAAATAGATGCCTTAGCATGAAATCCTTGTGTCATGACCACTGTCTGCGGATCCTGAACAGTACGGGCACTAGTTTCTGCCTGATACAGTATGGTCTGTGAAAAACCAAATACCGAAAATAAGGACAGAATGAATGATGAAAATAGTTGTATTTTCTTATCGTAAAGTTTCATGATTCTTATCGTTTGGTGATGTTTTTACTAAAAATTCTGCCATCTTTTAACGTAAATCGCACAACATATATACCCCAATCATAACCTGTCATATTGATTTTAATCTGACGGTTTAAGTCTGGGATATTTTGTTGTTGAAATTTCCAGTGAACTGTACTGTGCTGATACAATGAAACGGATTCTATGAGTCCATCTACTTCCTCAGTCCAGTCTATAGTAAGGTAATCATTAACAGGAACAGGATACAGACGTATTTGTTTCCAAAATGCTTTTTCATCAATAACAGGAGTCTGTTTGGTAATAGCTGCTACTTTTGAATCTTTCTTAATTTCTTCAGTCTTTTTACCAGCAGCGTCGATTCCTCTGTATCTTTGATTTCCAGCTTCGTCGTATTTGAAATAGACTTCGGTTTGGGAGAAACCAAAGAATCCTATCATCAGAGATGATAGCGATAATAATTTTCTTTTCATTTGTGGTTATTTTTGTGTTGATAAGAACTGTTGAACCTGTTGCTCCAGCTTTTCAATTTTTGCAGACTGGGCTTTTAAAACTTCATTTTCATCTTGAAGTTGTTTTAGCTGGTCAGACTGTTGTTTTATTTGTTTATTCTGGTCAATTGAATACAGTGTAAGCTCTTCTATTTTTTGCAATAATTTAATCTGAAATTCACCCACATTTACCCCTTCTTTTTCCATGATTCTTGCAGAAGCAATTTCAGGAAGGTGTTTCTTTTCTCTGATGTGCTTTTCCACTTCTTCTAATTTTGGGAGATCATAGTTTTCATCAAATACAAAATCAGCAGTAGGAGTTAGGGTTACTTTTAATTCTTTAGCTTCAAGTTTACCTTGTAACGAAGCATTTCCATTGGGCATAATGGCCATTTGTATTTTCTTGTTTGTAATAAAATTAATAGCTCCAAATTCTGGGGCTGAAATTTCATTTTCAATATTAAAGTCACCGTAAGTTCCATATCTGAAGCCATTGCCTGAGTATGTAGAATTTACTTCCAGATTAGCAGTAGTACTATTATATGTTAAGCTTACTATGGCACTACCCCCGGTTGACCCAAAAGATGTAAACTTTCCTAAAACTAAATTTTGGTTATTGATATTATCCTGAGCTACATGCAATTTAGCGTCAGGGTTCGTTGTTCCTATTCCTGCTTTTCCATTCACGTACATCTGTCCATCATGTCTTAAAGAAAAAGTAACATCTTCTACACCTGTTCCAAAAATGATGTTTTTCATGAAATATCTGTCAGGATTTCTTAAATGATTGGTTCTTAATTCAAAATGGTTGGATCCCGCAGCCCCACCTTCGTAGATGGTCAATCTTGATTGTGGAGAGTCGAAATTTATACCGATGTTCCCATTAGGTTTGATCCGAATACCCTCGGTATTATTGGCCTTGAAAACCAATGGTTGGTTATCTGTAGTTCCAATAAAGTTGGTTGAAGAATTTGTTCCTGTGTTACCGGTAATGTTCCAGCTTTGTGCAAACGTAAGTGCTGATACCAATAAAGTAAGTGGTAGTAATTTTGATTTCATATATTAATTAAAATTTATCTTTTGTAAAACTATAATCAGGAGGCGACAAATTGCGTCGTGTTTAATAATAGTTTTATTGTTTTCAAAAAAGTTATTTTGTATTTGTAAATTTATAAAAAAAGTGGTTTTATTTTGGTGATGTTTTTCAATATTAATATTTTTTAATAAAAAGTGTTTGATTTTGTGTTTTATTTAATGGGAATTTTGTTTTAATGATTTTTTGTTGTGATAATTACTTATATGATGAATATTTTTAGCTGAAATTCCTTATCGAAAATGAAATTAAAGCTAAAAATTATGCTTTTATGGACAAGTTATATGAAGACGGATATCAATTTTAGAAAAAATCTCTACCTTTGTAACAATGAACCTCTTAAGATGGATATTGGCAATTTACTTCATGGCGCTATCATTGATGCCATGTGAAGACACGTCTCATCCGCTGAATTCAGGAGATAATAAGGTCTCGTTGAGTATTCACGGAGTTCATTCTACAGAAAAAGGAGATATCTGTTCTCCGCTGTGTGCATGCAGCTGTTGCCAGATGACAGTTTCAGCGTTTAAAATGGATCCTTTGTTGGAAATTCCTGAGCAGATACCAGCTTATTTTTCGAAGAAGATCTTATTCCACAAAAACGACTTTGCTTACCAGATTTACGATCCTATCTGGCAGCCTCCTAAAATTTAATTTTTATTGATTTTTAGAAAGTTAAACTTTCTAATGCTTAACTGTGCTTGAAACTTTGCAATACCATTGCAGAGGTTTTCAGGATATTTTTGCATCAGCATTGTAATGCTGTGTGCATTCATTTTCAATAAAAATTAAATATCAATCGTGTTAGATAAAATAATAAAATTCAGTATCAAAAATAAGGTGATCATTGGTTTGATGACTCTGGTGCTGATCATCTGGGGAACGTGGAGTGCTACCAGATTACCTATAGATGCTGTACCGGATATTACCAATAACCAGGTACAGATCATTACCGTATGTCCTACTTTGGCGGGACAGGAAGTGGAACAGCTGGTTACCTTTCCCATTGAGCAGAGTATTGCCAATGTTCCAGACATTCAGGAAACAAGAAGTATTTCAAGATTCGGACTTTCTGTGATTACAGTCGTGTTCAAGGAAAATGTTGATGTCTACTTTGCGAGACAGCTCATTAATGAACAGCTGAAAAATGCTGTGGAAGAAATTCCAAAAGGAGTAGGAACTCCGGAGCTGGCTCCTGTCAGTACAGGACTTGGAGAAGTGTATCAGTATATTCTTCACCCTAAAAAAGGAAGCGAAAAGAAATACGATGCTAAAGAACTGCGCACCATGCAGGACTGGATCGTTCGAAGACAGTTGAACGGAACTCCGGGAGTAGCGGAGATCAACAGTTTTGGAGGAGAATTAAAACAGTATGAAGTTGCCATCGATCCCAATCGGCTAAAAGCAATGGGAACGAGCATTACCGAAATATTTACAGCTCTTGAAAAAAACAATCAGAATACAGGAGGAGCCTATATCGATAAAAAGCCCAACGCTTATTTCATCAGAGGAATAGGACTGGTGACTTCTTTGGAAGACATTAAAAATATTGCTGTTAAAAATGAAACAGGCAGCGTTCCCATCTTTATAAAGGATGTTGCCAATGTTCGTCTGGGAAGTGCTGTTCGTTATGGAGCATTGACATATGATGGTAAAGTGGATGCTGTAGGTGGAGTAGTCATGATGTTAAAAGGAGCAAACAGTAATGAAGTTGTAAACAACATCAAAGCGAAAATCCCTACCATTCAGAAATCTCTTCCCAATGATGTTATTATAGAACCATTTCTGGACAGAACAGATCTTGTAGACAGAGCCATCAATACTGTACAGAAAAACCTCATCGAAGGAGCATTGATCGTTATTTTTGTTCTTGTTGTTTTTCTGGGAAACCTGAGAGCCGGGCTTATTGTAGCTTCAGCCATTCCGCTTTCCTTACTGTTTGCTCTGGGAATGATGAATGTTTTTGGGGTAAGTGCAAACCTGATGAGTCTTGGAGCCATAGATTTTGGGTTAATTGTGGATGGTGCGGTGATCATTGTAGAAGCGACATTACATCATTTAGGCGTAAGGAAATCTGTCCGCGCATTGACGCAATCTGAAATGGATGAAGAAGTATTCCTTTCTGCATCAAAAATAAGAAGCAGCGCAGCCTTCGGGGAAATTATCATCCTTATTGTATACATTCCGATTCTTACACTGGCTGGTGTAGAAGGGAAAATGTTTACTCCAATGGCAAAAACAGTAGGGTTTGCTATTTTGGGAGCATTGATTTTGTCTTTGACCTATATTCCAATGATGAGCGCCCTGTTTTTATCAAAGAAAATATCCCATAAAGAAACCTTTTCCGATAAAATGATGAACCGCCTGCAAAAGGTCTATCAGCCATTATTACATAAAGCCATTAAAATAAAATATATTATTGTTTCAGCTACAGCTGTGGTTTTTCTTATTTCAGCTTTCATTTTTAAAAATATGGGTGGTGAATTTATTCCGCAGTTACAGGAAGGAGATTATGCATTCCACTGTATTTTACCACAGGGAAGCTCGCTTAGCCAGAGTATAGAAACCTCCATGCAGGCATCAAGAATTATCAAACAATTTGATGAGGTGAAAATGGTGGTTGGCAAAACCGGTTCTGCTGAGGTTCCTACAGATCCGATGCCACCTGAAGCTACCGATATGATTGTCGTATTAAAACCGCAAAGTGAGTGGAAAACCAAAAAATCCTATGACGAACTTGCTGATGAGATCAGTGAAAAGCTGGAAACCATTCCGGGCGTATTCTTTGAGAAAAACCAGCCTATTCAGATGCGTTTCAATGAACTGATGACAGGGATCAGACAGGATGTTGCCGTAAAGATCTTTGGGGAAAATCTGGATTCTCTGGCGATGTACGCAGATAAAGTTGGGAAAATCATTCAGACTGTTGACGGAGCTACTGCCCCTCAGATTGAAAGAGTGAGTGGTCTTCCGCAGATCAATGTACAATACGACAGAACAAGAATTGCCAATTATGGATTAAATATCGAAGACGTCAATAATGCGGTAAGTACGGCCTTTGCAGGGAAATCGGCAGGGCAGGTTTTTGAAAATGAAAGACGTTTTGATCTTGTAGTCCGTCTGGACAGTCTTCATAGAACTGATATTTCAGATGTGAATAACCTCATGATCACTTCCAGTACGGGAGCACAGATTCCATTATCACAGGTGGCCAATATAAGCTACAAATTGGGACCTGCACAGATCAGTCGTGAACAGGGTAAACGGAGGATTGTAATCGGATTCAACGTAAAAGATCGTGATGTGGAAAGCGTAGTGAAAGATATTCAGGTAAAACTGAATAAAGTGAAGCTTCCCTCCGGATACTATTTTACCTACGGAGGACAGTTTGAAAACCTTCAAGAGGCTAGCAAGCGTCTGATGATCGCTGTTCCGGTATCGTTGCTTCTTATTTTTATGCTACTGTATTTTACTTTCCGCTCATTCAAACAGGCTGGATTAATTTTTACAGCAATTCCTATGAGTGCCATTGGTGGTGTATTCGCACTTATAATAAGAGATATGCCTTTCAGTATTAGCGCCGGAATTGGGTTTATTGCGCTCTTCGGAGTAGCTGTGCTTAACGGAATAGTTCTGATAGGAACATTCAACCAGCTGGAAAAAGAAGGTGAAACAGATATTCTGAAAAGAGTATTTGAAGGAACAAAAACCAGATTGAGACCGGTATTAATGACCGCTACAGTAGCCTCATTAGGATTTTTACCAATGGCGATTTCCACCGGTGCAGGAGCAGAAGTACAGAAACCTCTGGCAACGGTAGTAATTGGGGGGCTGGTGACAGCTACATTCCTTACTTTATTCGTTTTGCCAATGCTGTATATCATTTTTAACACAAAGATTTTGAAAAGAAAAAATAATAAGGCGGGAACATTTACTGCAGTTCTTGTTTTAGGATTTATGATGCTTGGACAGACTTTTAAAGCACAGTCCAGACCTATTTCTGTAGAACAGGCAGTAGAGCAGGCGGTGAATAATAATTTAACCCTGCAGTCAAAAGACTTAAGTATAAAATCTGCTGAAGCATTGAGGCCAACAGCAAAAGAGCTTCCTAAACTAGGCTTTGAAGCACAGCTAGGACAGTACAACAGTCCGAAGTTTGACCAGTCGTTTGCCATCTCACAGAGTATTCCTTTTCCAACACTGTTTAAAGCCAGGAAAGACTTAATCAATGAGAATATTAAAAGTAAAAAGATTGATAAAGAAATTACGTCCAACGAACTGATAAAGCAAGTCCGTACTTATTATTATCAGATTGAATATCTCCAATATAATAAAGCTCAGCTGACAAGTCTGGATAAGTATTATGAGGAATTTATCAGAATTGCAAGCGTAAGATTCAAAGCGGGAGATATCAAAAAGATTGAAATCAGTACAGCGGAAACTCAGAAAGGAGAAATTGATCTGCTGCTCAGACAAAATGAAGTGTATCTGAATAATGCTTATAAAAACTTAAAGACCCTTATGAACACTTCAGAAGATTTTGAAGTTCCGTTCAATAAAGACTATGCCCCTTTAAAGGCAGAAAATGTACTCGACAGTGCCGTGGTAGCAAACAATCCATCGGTAAGAGCCTTTTATCAGGAAATGGAAATTGCTGAAAAAAACAAAAAGGTAGAAAAATCCCTTGGATTGCCAGATTTCAGTTTAAAATATACCAATCAGTCCTTGATAGGTCTTCATACCATCAACGGTCAGGAGAATTTTTATGATTCAGGGAAACGTTTTCAGTCAGCAACTGTAGGAGTAGCAATTCCTTTGACATTTGGGGCTACAAAAGCAAGAATCCAGGCATTGGAATATGACAAGCAGGTAGCAGAAACCAATGCAAAGATGCAGCAGAAGCAGCTTTCAGCACAGCTGGAAAATGTTTTCAGTCAATATCAGCAGGATATCCAGCAGTACGAATATTATATAAGCCAGGCATTGCCGAACGCTGAGAAAATTGTAAAAGCAGCTCAATTAGGATACAAAACAGGAGAGATCTCGTATGTAGAATATCTTTTTGCACTGCAGACTGCAACCAATATTCAACTAAAATACCTGGAATCAATCCAGCAGGTGAACCAATCTGTCGTTACCATTAATTCAATCATTAATAAATAATATGAAATCGCTATTAATAGAATTTTCTGCCAGACAAATGAAGACGATAGCAGATAGCATAAGAAAAAATACATATTCGCATATGAAACTCAAATATAATATCATCCCCTTTATCCTGATCTCACTGTTGATAACAAGTTGTGGGAAAAAAGAAGCTACAGAAGAAAAAGCCCCTGAAAAAACAGAGCAGAAAGAAGCTGCCCATGAAGAAGCTCCGGCAACTATTGCTTCTCTCACAGAAGATCAGATGAAGTCTGTAGGGGTAGCTTTAGGAACGGTAGAAATGAAGGAGTTGACATCTACCATCAAAGCCAATGGTCTGCTGAGTGTACCCAACAGTAATAAAGCGACCATCACTTCTCTGTATGGAGGAATTATTAAAACCATCAATATCCAGGTAGGAAGTATTGTGAAAAAAGGACAGGTTATTGCCACTATTGCCAACCCGGAATATATACAGCTTCAGGAAGATTATCTGACCACAAACAGCAGGATTACTTATGCAGAACAGGAATACAGAAGACAAAGAGAGCTTTTTGATAATGATGCAGGAGCCAAGAAAAACCTTCAGAGTGCCGATGCTGAACTGAAAACTTTAAAAACAAAAAGAGCCTCCCTGTTGAAACAGCTTCAGATGATGGGAATAAGTCCGGGAAAAGTAAGCAATGGGAATATGAAATCCGGGTTGGTGATTACAGCACCTATCAGCGGGACGATCAGCAGTATTACTGCGCAGATTGGAAGCTATGTAGATATTTCTTCTCCCGTTGCAACAGTGATAGATAACGGTTCTATTCATCTCGATCTTCAGGTGTTTGAAAAAGATCTTCCGAAAATGAGAGTAGGGCAGATTGTTCACTTTAAGCTGACCAACAATCCGGAAACGGAATACGATGCAAGAATTTACAGCATAGGATCTTCTTTTGAAAATGAAAGTAAAACCATCTCTATGCACTGTGAAGTGATCGGAAACAAATCTGGTTTGATTGACGGAATGAATATCACCGGAATTGTAAGCCTTGATAAAAGTACAACTCCCGCAGTTCCTACGGAAGCTATTGTAGAAGCAGACGGAAAATACTATGTTTTTATCCAAACCGACAAAAAACAGGAAGAAGAACATGACGAAAAAGGAAAACCTCATCCGAAAACCTTAAACTTTGAAAAAATAGAAGTGGTAAAAGGAACATCCGATATGGGATATACAGCCATAACATCGGTAGGGAATATTCCTGACAATGCAAAAATTGTAGTGAAAGGAGCCTTTTTTGTAAATGCTAAACTGGTGAATTCAGGAGAACACGAACATTAATGAAAGCAGTCGGAACCAGTAAATGTCAATTTTTATCCTTAAATTAGAACTGTTTACGGAATTGTGTTAGGCTGGAAAAGAGTAAAGATCATCTCACCGAATTTTAATAAATAACCCGATTATGTTATTAAACAAAAAAATATCAGTCTGGTATTTCATCCGTGAAATAAAATCCCAAATTCTGTTTATCGGAATATTTGCCGTAGCCATTGGCCTTTTAGACATGCTGCCAGGGTTTCGTAAAATATCGCTTCCCTTGAATATTCCTGCATTACTGGGAACGGCAGTATCATTACTGCTGGCTTTCAGGACTTCCCAATCTTACGAAAGATGGTGGGAGGCAAGAACTGTTTGGGGTGCTATTGTGAATGATTCCCGAACTTTTGTAAGACTGATCATCCAGTTTGTGCCCGCAGGAGATGAAAAAGCAATAAAAGATTTCGCCGAAAGACAGATCATCTGGACCTATGCACTTGGAGAATCTCTGAGGAAATTACCGTTTTCAGAAAAAGTTCAGCAATATCTGGATAAACATCAGATCAAAGGAGCAAATATTCCCAACGCGATTCTGGATGAACACTCCAGACAGCTGAAAGAAATTGCAGCTTCCAAAGGATTGACCGATTTTCAGCAGATGCAGCTCAATGATATCATCACAAGACTCTGTGACAGTATGGGGAAATGCGAAAGACTAAAGAATACAGTTTTTCCGCGCTCCTACAGTGTTTTAGTTCATATTTTGATCTATGTTTTTGCGGCCATCCTTCCTTTTGGACTTGATGATTCTCAGCTGGTGGTAGAAATTGCAATTACTTTCCTGGTTCCGATTACCTTCATTGCTATTGAAAAAACATCCATCATCATGCAGGATCCATTTGAAAATGGTCCTGTAGACACTCCGATGACTTCTCTGGCGCAGACCATAGAAATCAATATCAGACAGATGATCGGTGAGCAGAATGTTCCTTCTAAAAAAGAAAATACATCCTATTATGAAATGTAATTAAACCATAATACAATATGGAAAACACACCAACACAAACAATCTCGGCAGCAAGCAGACATAAAAAAAACCTCCTGATCGTACTCTGCCTTAGCGGAACCTATCTCATTGCTGAGGTAATAGGAGGTGTCATTACCAATAGTCTCGCTTTACTGGCAGATGCAGCACATATGCTGACCGATGTGGTAGGCTTATTGCTGGCATTTATCGCCATAAAAATAGGAGAAAGAAAAGCAGATCCTTCCAGAACATATGGCTATTACCGGACAGAAATACTGGCGGCAGTCATCAATGCTGTTGTTTTATTGGGAATTTCGATCTATGTTTTGTTTGAAGCATATAAACGGTTTCAGGATCCACCGGAAGTGCAAAGCAAATCGATGCTGATTGTAGCCGGAATCGGATTGATCGTCAACATTGTCGGAATGATGATTCTAAGAAAAGACTCAGGAAGCAGTCTGAATATGAAAGGCGCCTATTTTGAAGTGCTTTCAGACATGCTTACTTCTGTAGGAGTGATGATTGCAGGAGTGATTATGCTGACAACAGGCTGGTATTACGCCGATCCGTTGATCTCAGCAGCAATTGGGCTATTAATCTTCCCAAGAACATGGAAGTTGCTGAAAGAAGCCATCAATGTTTTATTGGAAGGAACTCCTAAAGATGTGGATATTCATGAGCTTCGTCAATCATTGGAGAAAACTCCCGGAGTGAAAGATGTTCATGATCTGCATGTGTGGTCGCTTACATCAAGTGTCAATGCAATGAGTGCCCATGTCGTAAAAGATACCGGATATTCTCAAAATCAATTATTAAAAACATTGACGGATACTACGGTGAATAACTTTAAAATCAGTCATACCACTTTTCAGATAGAAGACGAAGGTTATGAAGAAAGTGAAGTCCATCTGTAAAATTTTAAACAATGAAAAAAGATATAGAACACAAGCTCATTGATAAAAATACCAAGCCTACGAGTATGAGGATTTTGGTCTACGATTTCTTAAGCTCTCAGGAAGCGGCTTTATCCCTTTCTGAAATAGAAAATCATTTTGAAAATGCTGACAGAATTACGATCTACAGAACATTAAAAACTTTTGAAGAAAAAGGAATTGTTCACAGCATTCAGGAAAATACAACCACAAAATATAAACTATGTGAAGACGACTGTGACGAAAAAACACATAAAGACTGGCACTTGCATTTTTACTGTAAAATATGCAAACAAACCACCTGCAAAGAAGATATTTCCTTCCCTGAAAACATACAGACCAATTTCAGGATTGACGAAATACGATTGTTTGCCAAAGGAATATGCGAAAACTGTCTTGAAAGTTTGCAATAGCATTGCATCAGTCTCACCTTTACATTTGTATAAAAATATTAGTTATGGAAAAATGCTGTAGTACAACCCCGGAAAAACCAGATACAAAAGGACACAAACATAATCACGCAGAAGGAGATGGGCATGACCATGACGGCCATGATCACTCTCACGACTCCGGAGATCAGACGGTCTTTCAGATGTTTCTTCCTGCTATTATATCCTTTATCATCTTATTATTAGGAATTGCCTTTGACAACTATATAAAACCCACATGGTTTACAGGCTGGGTACGTTTAGTATGGTTTCTGGCAGCCTATATTCCTGTAGGATTTCCGGTATTAAAAGATGCCTATAAAAGTATCATTAAAGGCGATGTGTTTTCAGAATTCTTTTTGATGAGTATCGCTACTATTGGAGCCTTTGCCATCGGAGAATATCCTGAAGGAGTAGCAGTAATGCTTTTTTATGCGGTAGGAGAGGTATTCCAGTCTATGGCGGTTACCAGAGCGAAAGGAAACATAAAAGCTTTATTGGATCAGCGTCCCGATGAGGTAACGATTATGGAAAATAATCAGCCCAAAACGGTAAAGGCAAAAGAAACTAAAATTGGAGATATCATTCAACTGAAACCCGGTGAGAAACTGGCGCTGGATGGCGAACTGCTTTCAGATTCAGCTTCATTCAATACAGCAGCCTTAACAGGGGAAAGTAAGCCGGATACCAAAAATAAAGGAGAAGTCGTTCTTGCAGGGATGATCAACATGAACAGTATCGCTTTGGTAAAAGTAACGACCGCTTATGAAGACAGTAAGCTGAGTAAAATTCTGGAGCTTGTTCAGAATGCTACGGCTCAAAAAGCCCCTACAGAATTATTCATCAGAAAATTTGCGAAAGTATATACCCCTATCGTTGTATTTCTGGCCATAGGAATATGTTTGCTGCCTTATTTCTTTGTAGATGACTATCAGTTCAGAGACTGGTTGTACAGAGCATTGATATTCCTTGTGATTTCTTGCCCTTGTGCCTTGGTGATCTCAATCCCGTTAGGATATTTCGGAGGAATTGGTGCGGCAAGCCGAAACGGAATTTTATTCAAAGGAAGTAATTTTCTGGACAGCATCGCGGAGATTCAGAATGTAGTGATGGACAAAACAGGAACCATGACAGAAGGCGTATTCAAAGTACAGGAAGTAAGTTTCAGCTCTGAATTTGATAAAAATGAAATCCTTCAGATGGTCAATGTTCTGGAAAGCAAAAGTACCCATCCGGTAGCGACCGCTATTCACAATTACGTAGGAGATATCAATCATGCTATTCCCTTAGAAAATGTAGAAGAAATTGCAGGCCACGGACTGAAAGCAACCGTTAACGGAAAAGAACTGATGGTAGGAAACTTTAAACTGATGGATAAGTTCAATATCAGTTACGATATCAACCACGCTAATATTGTGTATACTGTAATTGCAGTGGCGTATGATAAAAAGTTTGCAGGATATATCACAATCGCAGACAGCATAAAAGAAGATGCCAAAGAAACGGTAAACAATCTTCACAAAATGAACGTAAAGGCCACTATGTTAAGTGGTGATAAAAGTACCGTTGTAAAATATGTAGCAGATCAGTTGGGAATAGACAATGCATTCGGAGACCTGCTGCCGGAAGACAAAGTAAATAAGGTTAAAGAAATCAAAGCCAAAAAACAAACAGTAGCCTTCGTAGGAGACGGAGTGAACGATGCGCCAGTAGTTGCTTTGAGTGATGTAGGAATTGCAATGGGAGGTTTAGGAAGTGATGCTACCATTGAAACGGCAGATGTTGTGATTCAGGATGATAAACCAAGTAAAATCCCGATGGCCATCAATATCGGAAAACAAACGAAAAAGATCGTTTGGCAGAATATTATTCTCGCCTTTGCTGTAAAAGCAGTGGTATTAGTCCTTGGTGCAGGCGGTCTGGCAACGATGTGGGAAGCTGTTTTTGCGGATGTAGGAGTAGCGTTGCTGGCTATTTTAAATGCAGTAAGAATTCAGAGAATGAAATTTTAAGAAGCAAATAATAAACACAACTAAATTATATTCAATCAAAGCTCTGCTGAATTTCAGTAGGGCTTTTGTTTTTTTAAAATATACATCATGCTAGTCATTCCGTTGAAGTCCCAACAAAACAAACTTTATTCTATCAATACATCTGCTTAATCACTCTCATCTGCGAGAGAAAATAAACCCACCGTACAATTTTATCGCAGATAAAATCCTTGCGCCTTTAATATACAGTATCTATAAAAAAATTGCGTCTTTGCGTTTCAAACATAGCAGCCCAACATTTAATTTAAAAAAAGGAACATGTTTTTTGTTGGAAATCGCAAGGGCGCAAAGGAAATAAAAATTGTATTGCTTTTTAGGACGCAAGAAAATCAAAGATTTTCAGCAAGGTTACTTATTAATTCTCATTCTCATTCAGAATCATGATTAGGTTTATTAAATTTTATCGGAGATAAAATCCTTGCGCCTTTACTTATGTGGTATCTATAAAAATCTTGCGCCTTTGCGAATCCCAACAAAATAAGAAAAAGCTCTGCCAAAAACATCAGCAAAGCTTTTATCAACAAGATTAAATTTGATATAAAGAACTAAATTTTTCACTTAGATCTTAATTTTCAATCAAAGTTCGGGATAAAATAATACTGGTAACAGCCACAGTTTTGTAATTTTTGTGGGTAACAGTAAGCAACCCTAATGACATTCATCATAAATCATGCATAAAACAGTTTTGAAGTAGTATATTTGTAACAGAGAACAGAATCGTTGAGGTTATTCATTTCCATATTCATCATTTTTACTGTTGCAATACGTCCCGTTTTGCCATTGGTAAACTATGCTGTGAACTATGATTATATTGTGAAAAACCTTTGTGAGAACAGAAATGTACCACAATCAACGTGTAAGGGAAAATGCTACGTGGAAAAAGAACTGGCAAAAACAGAAAAACAATCCAATAGCTCCCAAACAATAAAGATTGCAGGATTAGATGTTTTTATTTCTCATGATATTCTTTCCTTCTCCTGTCATTTGAACTCAGAATCACTTTCTGAAATTCCTGATTCAAGTTACTTTAATTCTCATTCTTCAGAATACTTTTCAAGGATATTCCATCCTCCGTTAGCTTAATTTTTATCATAAACTATATTTTTAGTTAATGAAGTGAAAGTGCTTAAGGCTTTTATTAATAAGTCATTAAAGATATAGCCAACAATTAAAATGAACAATGGTAAGCCGTTAGAAATCCCTTGATTCTTTTGAAGAATTCTGTGGTTTTTCAGACTTGTACACTGTGTCATAACTTTATTTAACATTATTAATTTCAATTTAACATTAAAATGAAATCTCCCATTATTTTGACTGCCCTGCTGTCAATAGCATTACTGTCGTGTGCCAAGGAAACGCCTAAGGTAAAGCACGCAAGCCACATGGACTCCTCTGGAAAGCACGTGGAAAATGTACAGGTAGTGAATGAAGAAGATCCTATCTGCCACATGAAAACTGCCGGATCTATTAAAGATACAGCCGTATATAAAAATAAAACGTATGGTTTTTGCAGTGTATCCTGCAAACGTGAATTCAAAAAAAGCCCCGAGAAATATGCCCAAAAATAAAAAAAACAATAATAAAAGTAAGGTGATCATACCGATCGCGTTATTTGCATTGCTTTTCTTGGGAATTGGTGTAGGAATGGGGTATTTTAAAAAGAACCTTTATACCGTAATGAAAGTTCCCGATTTTGAACTGACAGATCAGAACAGTAAGAAAATTACCAATAAAGATATGTTAGGAAAGGTTTATCTAGTAGAGTTTTTCTTCAGCAAATGTCCTACGATATGCCCGGTGATGAATACCAATATGAAGGCTATTCAGAATCAGATCGATGATCCCAATTTCGGCATTATCTCCATCAGTATTGATCCGGAAAATGACACCCCTGCAGCATTGAAAGAACATGCTCAAAGAATAGGGGCAAAATCTCCAAACTGGCATTTCCTGACCGGAGACCGTACCTATATTGGTGATCTTGCTGATAAATTTAATATCTATGTAGGCGATAAAGAAGATGAAGGAGAAAGCCTGAATCACAGCGGAATGATTGCCCTGGTAGATCAGGACGGAAATATCCGATGCAGATACAACAAAGAAAATATGCCTATTCTGTATTATTCAGGATTAAACTATGAAGATCCGGAAGGTAAAACTCCCAAACTGACTGGGAAATACCACCCAGACAGAGAAATTCTGATTGAAGATATTAAGAAATTATTGAAATAGAGAAGAGGGAGGCTCGATGTTTGAAGCTCTGGCGATTTTTGAGATAGCTGTAAAAGCAAAATAGAAGTTGAAGAAGTTATTCTTTAAAAATAAATTGCTTCCAGCCTCCATCTCCCATCTTCCCGCTTAATAAGAAAACATTGTTAAACCATAAACAAAAACGTTATGAAGATTTTGAAAATAGCTGCTCTAAGTGCAGTTTTCGCGGCCCAGTTTGCAGTGGCTCAGTTTAAGCAGACACCTCTGCCATATGCTTATAATGCTTTGGAAGGAAATATTGATGCCCAAACGATGGAAATTCATTATTCAAAACATGCCGCAGCGTATGTAGCTAACCTGAATAAAGCCATTACAGGAACTCCACAGGAAAAAGAAACTTTGTTTCAGATTCTTTCCAATGCTTCAAAGCTGCCTGCTGCAGTGAGAAACAATGCAGGAGGACATTACAACCATGAACTGTTCTGGACTGTTCTTACGCCTCAGAAAAATACACAGCCTTCAGCAAAATTAGCAAAAGCCATCACTGAAACTTTTGGAAGTATGGATGCTTTTAAAGAAAAAATGGCTAAAGCCGGAGCAGACCGTTTTGGATCAGGATGGGCATGGCTTTCTGTGGATAAAAACGGAAAACTATTTGTTTCTTCAACACCCAATCAGGACAATCCTTTGATGGATGTAGTGGAAGAGAAAGGAACTCCTATCTTCGGAATTGATGTATGGGAACACGCTTATTATTTAAAATATCAGAATAAAAGAGCAGATTATCTTACCGCTATCTGGAATGTTACCAACTGGAAAGAGATCAGCAGAAGATATGATGAAGCGATAAGGAAGAAATAATCTGATGAAATTATTTTACAGCATACTTTTTACTTTTTATATGGTGCTAAGACCTTTGGTGCCATTGGTAGAGTATGCTGTAAATTATGATTATATTGTCAAAGTTCTCTGTATTAATAAAAGCAGGCCGGAGGTTCACTGTAACGGAAAATGTTACCTGAGTAAAGAATTGGCGAAAACCAATGATTCAGAATCTTCACCCTTTCAGAAAATAAAAAATTCAGGACAGAAAATCCTTGATACTTATATCCTGCCTGAAACCACAGAGATCATTACTACTGAAAAACGCCCGTTTTTCAATTTCAACTTTACTTACGAAGCAGCTTACTCTTTTCTGTTTCTTACCCATATTTTCAAACCACCGGTCTTTTAAGTTAAACTATCACTATTCAACCACAAAAGTCACAAAGCTTACATCAATTAAAAATCAAAGATTTTAAAAAGCTTAAGTGTTCTTAGTATGCATAAAGCTTATCACTTAAAATAACTTAAGTGTAAGAACTTTTGTGCCTTTTGTGGTAAAAAAATGTCCGCATTTCAACATTATAATTCAACTTAAAAAATCAACAATGAAAATTTATAAATTTTTATCACTATTCTTTATTGCCTTTACTTTATTCTCTTTTGTAGCCTGCGAAAGCAGCAGGGATGATGATAATCCACAGGATACCACCCCCGGAAATCTTCAGATCAAATTTGAAAACGGATTTAATAATGTAGGAGATATCGTCTTGAACCAAACGACTCAGACTTCTTCTAATGGACAGAAACATAATTTTTCCGCTTTGAAATATGTAATCAGTAATATCGCCCTGATAGACGAGAACGGAAATGAATTTAAATACAATGAAAACAATCCTGATAAAGGCGCTTTTATCGTTGACCAGGCAGATGCTGTAGCCGGAGTGATATATTTGAATTTAGATGGTATTCCAAAGAATAGTTACAAAAAAATAAGATTTGGATTGGGTATCAGTCAGAAAGCATACTTGCTGGGACAAGACGGACAAGCAGAATTCTGGACAAGAGCCAAGCAGAAAGGAATGACGTGGTCATGGGCTGCCGGATATGTCTTTGTAAAACTGGAAGGGAAATATGGGAATGATGCTCCTTCAAAGGAATTTATGAATCACACAGGAAATATGGGGAATGTTACAGCTAATGAGCAGCCTGACCTATACCGTGAAATTACATTGAATCTTCCGACAACAGCAAGAGTAACCGGAACAATCCGCCCTTCTGTTCATATTTTGGCAGATCTTAACCAGTTTCTGAGCGGAGAAAAAGCTCTTAGCCTGACAACAGCTAATGATATGTTGATGGGTTCAAACCAACACCTGGCAGATGTTACCAATAATCTTACAAAAATGTTTAAAGTAGACCACGTTCACAATGATTAATTTTTTTGTTAAAACGATACTGGTTCTGCTTGTATTTCTGTTGAGTTGTATTTCCTGTTCTGATGAGGTGATCCAGCCGTTGGAAAAGGATGAAGCATATAACCTGCAGTTTCCTTCTTATTTCCCGGAAATGACTTTTGATAAATCAACTAATCCTGTGACAAAAAATGGAGTGGAGTTGGGACGAAAATTATTCTATGAAGGCAGACTTTCCAGAAATAATACCATTTCATGCGGTTTCTGTCATATTCAGGAAAATGCGTTTACCCATCACGGGCATACTGTAAGTCATGGTGTGGATGACAGAATAGGAATCAGGAATGCACCACCTATTCAGAATATGGCTTTTCTGAAGAGATATATGTGGGACGGAGTGATTCATAATCTCAATGAACAGCCCATCAGTCCGATTACAGATGTCAATGAAATGGACAGCTCCATACCGGAAGCTATTTCAAAGATAAAAGATGATCAGAAGTATAAAAAACTTTTCAAAGAAGCCTATGGAGACGAAACGATTACAGGAGAACGAATTCTAAAAGCTTTGTCGCAGTTTATGGCCTCGTTGATCTCTGCGGATTCAAAATACGATAGATTCAAGCAGGGAAAAGAGCAGCTAACTTCAGCAGAATCCCAGGGAATGGCTTTGTTCGGGCAGAAGTGCGCTTCTTGTCATAGCGGAGAACTGTTTACTGATGAGAGTTTCCGGAATACAGGAATGTATTATAACACGGAATTCAAGGATGCAGGACGTTACAGAGTAACCCTTAATCAGGTAGATTGGATGAAATTCCGTGTTCCGAGTTTGAGAAATGTAGAATATACAGCGCCTTACATGCATGACGGGAGGTTTTACACCTTAGATGCGGTCCTTAATTTCTATTCGGATCAGGTAGAAGATAATACCAATCTGGATCCACAGCTGAAACAGAACGGTCATATAGGAATTGCCATGAACAGTCAGGAAAAACAGTCGATCATTGCATTCCTGAAAACACTCTCCGACAAAAGTTTTATATCCAATCCAAAATTTGCAGAATAATTTATAGAAAACATGAAGAAGATTATATTGATAGTAAGTTTGATCCTGTTTAGCCAGAATCAGGCGAAGACCATTAGAGACAGTGTTTATAGTGCTCCAAATACCTTTAGCAGATTCGATTTTGATGATGATTGTGATGCTTGCGGCTGTGCAGCAGGAAACGGATCTTCAGGTTTTGAGTCTTTATTGAATCCACAGTTTATCGGAATCAAATACTTTGCCCAGCATTACAAAGCCAAAGAAAATTTATTTGTAAAAGATCTTACGCAGGATCAGTATTTCAATACCCTGCAGCTTTGGGGGAAAATTCCATTGACTAAAAAACTGAGTGTATATGCAAGTCTGCCCTTCCATTTCCATGAAAAGAAAACCTTACAGGGAGATATCAAAATCAATGGAATAGGGGATCTGAATCTGATGGGAATCTACCAGCTGATGAGCTCTAAAGATAATTTCCACCATCTGAGTGGAGGTTTAGGAGTGAAAATTCCTTTGGGGAAATTTGATGAAAAAGGAGTTTCCGGTGTCAATCCGAGTTTTCAGCTGGGAACCGGAAGCTGGGATTATCAGGCCGCTTTGAATTATAAGTTTCAGCAAAATAAAGTGGCGGTAATGGTGAATACAGACTATACAGTCAAGACGGAAAATAAGAAAAATTACCGTTTTGGAAACCAATGGAACTATGCTGCGACAGGTTTTTATCAGGTTGCGGGAAATGAAAAATCTATATTATCTGTAAAGACGGGTGTTCAGGGAGAAGTGTATGCCCAGAATAAACAATTCGATGAAGCTTTACCCAATACTGCAGGAAGTGCGTTATATGGGAAACTAGGATTTGAAGCCTCTTATAAAAAACTGAGTTTGGGAAGTGAGCTCATGCTTCCCATGTACACTCATCTGGCAGGAGGAGATATTGAAGCAAAATCAAGATTCAGTATTTTTCTGAATATTGGAATTTAAAGTGAAACCCTTAATAAAATGATGTTAAAGCTCCTTCGGGAGCTTTAATTGTTTATGAATCATGATTTTAATTGGGGGTTAGGAATAATTCTTTATCTTTGCCGAAATTTGGTGAGCCCTAAAAAGCTCTTAAAAGGGAATCCGGTGAAAATCCGGGACAGACCCGCTGCTGTAAGCTCCACACCAAGATTTTTGAAGAATATATCCACTGTTTTTTTAATGGGAAGGATTTCAAAAATGGAGTAAGTCAGAAGACCTGCCAGAAAATAATCGTTTGACGCTTTCGTGGAATAAAGCTTAGGACATCAATGATTCTGTGCAGTGATAGCTGTGCTTTGTCGTTGTTTTCTTATATCCATTAGCGTCATCATTATCTTAAATGAGCTAATGGCAGCAAAACTAACTACTTCTACAATTCATAAAGCTGTTTTCACAATATTGGTGATAACATCTCAACTTTTGTTTTCTCAAACCAAGAAAAAAGATAGTCTGGAGGAAGAGACCATTAAAGGAATCAATCTTTATAAAAAGAATTTTAAAGAAATCCTTCCGGCACAAACCTTACAGGGCGAACAGCTGGAAAGACTGAATAGCCACTCTGTAGCAGATGCTCTGCGGTATTTCTCCGGTGTTCAGATCAAAGACTATGGTGGATTGGGTGGTTTGAAGACCATTAATATTCGAAGTATGGGAAGTCAGCACGTTGGTGTTTTCTATGATGGAATTCAACTGGGAAATGCCCAAAACGGACTGGTAGATCTGGGAAGATATTCTTTGGACGATCTGGAAGAAATATCATTGTATAACGGCCAGAAAAGTGAAATTTTCCAACCTGCAAAGGATTTCGGATCTTCGGGATCTATCTATTTACAGCCGAAAACACCGGTATTTAAAGGAACAAGAAAAACCAATCTTGTGATCCGAGCAAAAAGTGCTTCCATTGATCTTTTCAATCCGTCATTCCGATTGGAACAGAAGATTTCAGGCAGGGTTTCTGCCAGCTTCAGTGGAGAATTTATGCAGAGTGACGGAATTTACAGATTTCGGTATGCAAAGAAATATCCCGATGGTCAACAGGCTTATGATACCATTGCAAAAAGACAGGATTCGGATATCAGAGCAAAGCGTTTTGAAACTTCTCTCAACGGAACTTTAAATAACGGAAGCTGGAATATCAGAGGCTATGGTTATATTTCAGACCGAGGAATGCCGGCGCCTATTGTGAATGGTCGTTTTGGAGGAAGAGGTGCAAGACTTTCCGATGAAAATTATTTCGTACAGGCCAATCTTCGAAAAAAGCTTTTCCCAAAATTTGAAACCCAGCTGAAAGCAAAATTTGCTTACGATTATACCCATTTTATGGATACCGTTCGTTCGCAGTCTATTATTCATACTGATAACACCTATATCCAACGAGAGCTTTATCTTTCCTCATCCAATATCTATTCTATCACCCCCAATTGGGATGTCAGTCTGAGTGGGGATTTTCAGTACAATAATCTGGATGCCAATCTGGATAACTTTTCTTATCCTACCCGTTACACCACATTGGTAGCATTGGCAACAACGTATCAGTGGAATAGGTTCAAAATTCTGGGAAGCCTTTTAGGAACTTTTACTTTTGAAGAAGTAAGAAAAAACAAAAGACCGGGAGATGCAAGAGAGTGGACCCCTGCCGTATTTATGAGCTATCAGCCGGAAATTATTCCAGAGCTTACTCTAAGAGCTTTCTATAAAAGGATTTTCCGACTTCCAACCTTCAATGATTTGTATTATACCAATATCGGAAATACGTATCTGAAGCCGGAATTTACCAATCAATATGATGTAGGATTTACCTATCAGAAGAATTATAACAACCGTTTCTTTAAAACCTTTTATGCTAAAGTAGATGGTTACTATAACAAAGTACAGGATAAAATCGTAGCTGCACCTAACGGAAGCATGTTCCGCTGGCTGATGATGAACCTGGGAATGGTTGAAATCATTGGAGCAGATGTAAATCTTCAGACTGAAATGCAGTTGGGGCAAGTAAAACTAAGACCATTGCTTTCTTATACTTACCAAAGTGCAAGAGATATGAGTGATCCTGAAGATACCTTCTATCGCAATCAGATTGCTTACACCCCTTGGCATAGCGGATCATTCAGTCTGATGGCAGATTATAAAGACTGGAGTTTCAATTACAGTGCGATGTACGTAGGAGAAAGATATGATGTGAACCAAGACAATATTCAATACAATTATGTGCAGCCCTGGTATACTCATGATCTATCTGTTCAGAAAAAATTCAACTGGGCCAATCATCAATTTAAAGTAAGCCTTGAAATGAATAATATTTTCAACCAATATTATGATGTCGTGATCAATTATCCGATGCCCGGAAGAAACTTTAAACTTATTCTAAACTTCACCCTATGAGAAAACTAAACTTTTATTTTTTATTTCTTGTATTAGCTTTTCTTACTTCATGCCGTACAGATGAAATTATCGTCCGTCAGGAAGTGGTAGAAGGACTTCCTTCAGAAAATACTGCTATAAAAGGCTTTTACATGCTGAATGAAGGAAATATGGGCAGCAATAAATGTACCCTGGATTTTTTTGATTATACCAAAGGAACTTATTACCGGAATATCTATGCAGAAATAAACCCGAATGTGGTAAAAGAACTGGGAGATGTAGGAAATGATATCAAAGCCTACGGAAGCAAACTCTACATTGTTGTGAATGTTTCCAATAAAATTGAAGTTCTGGATGCTAAAACCGCTAAACGTATTACTTCTATTCCTCTGCAAAACTGCAGATATCTTGCCTTCAAAGACGGGAAAGCTTATGCAAGCAGCTATGCCGGACCGGTAGCTATTAATCCAAAAGCACCTAAAGGAAAAGTAGTGGAAATTGACACCACTTCTCTTTCCATCCAGCGGGAAGTCGTAGTAGGCTATCAGCCGGAAGAAATGGAGATTGTAGGGAATCAATTATTTGTTGCCAATTCCGGAGGATATAAAGCTCCCGATTATGACAATACCGTTTCTGTAATAGACCTGAACACTTTTACAGAACTCAAAAAAATAAAAGTGGCCATCAATCTTCACCACATTAAAAAAGACAATTATGGGGATCTGTATGTAACCTCAAGAGGAGATTATTATAACGTTCCTTCCAGTCTTTATTTAATAGATGCGGCCACAGGAACTGTCAAAAAAGATTTTCATCTCTCAGTGAGTGAAATGACGATCGTTAATGATAAGCTCTATTTCTACGGAAATGAATTCAATTACAATACTCATAGCTATAAAAAAACCTTTGGGATCATTGATGTAAAAACCGAAGAGATTATTGCCAACAGGATTTTTGACAAGGAATACGAAACTGCCATTAAAACACCTTACGGAATTGCAGTAAACCCTATCACAGAAGATATCTATATGACAGATGCCAGGAATTACGTTTCCATGGGATTTGTGTATTGCTTTGATAAAAACGGACGCTTTAAATGGAAAACGGAAGGTGGAAATATTCCTGCCCACTTCGCTTTTTTATACAAATAACCAAACTTTAAGAAATGAACAGAAATACCTTTACTTATTTAAAAATCGGAGTTTTATCATGCTTCCTGGTAGGTGTGATAGCCTGTAAACATGATGATGAAGATGAGTTTACATTTAACGGCCTTGATGATTCCTATTCCATTGAACGTCTTAGAGTGTTGAGCATTCCTACCAATGCTTCAGGAGCTGTCACATGGAGTATTAATGATTCTATTATTTCTCAAAATTCAGAACTTGAATTTATCAGTCCGAAGGCAGATGCTTATCCTTTGACTTTAAAAATTAACAATAAAGGAAACGAGCAGGTTTATCATTCCAAAATCATCGTTACCAAAGAAAAAACACCTTACAGTAAATATATCGCTAAAGTATTGGAATTCCGTCCTGCTGTAGGACAGTTCATGAACGAAATCCCGGAATACTTACCAGGATATACAACCGCAAATATGCTTCAGAAAGCAAACGAATCATTGGTAGGGGGTAATTCTACCATGATCACTCTTGGCGGATATGGCGGATATGTTGTTTTCGGATTTGATCACACGATTCCGAACCTGAATGGACGAGATTTTAAAATACTGGGAAATGCATTCTTTGGAAGTGATGCCAGTGATCAGCGCTCAGGATCCTGTGAGCCGGGAATTATTATGGTTGCCTACGATAGAAACAAAAATGGAAAACCTGATAACGATGAGTGGTACGAAATTGCAGGCAGTGAATACTTCAAAAATACAACCGTAAAAGAGTACAGCATTACCTATCATAAACCAGATGAAAATAAAACTCCTGTACCCGGAACTGAATTCTGGCAGACCGATGTAGAATATATCAAATGGAATGATAATCTGGGAAATCAGGGTTTTAAAACAAAAAATACTTTTCACGTACAAAGTTATTATCCTCTATGGTTTACAGATCCTTCTTACAGTTTTTCAGGAACCAGGCTGGCAAACAATTTTTATGATCAGAGCGGGAATGGATCCTATTGGGTAGGAAAATCATATGATTTCGGATATGCAGATAATGCTCCGAATAATGATGAAGCTTCCAATATTGATATTTCCTGGGCAGTAGACAGAAGTGGGAAATATGTGAAACTTCCGGGTGTTGATTTTATGAAAATATATACAGGAGTCAATCAGGAAGCAGGCTGGCTGGGTGAAGTTTCTACAGAAGTTGCTGGAGCTTATGATTTACATTTCAAATAACGATTCAATAATACAATCTATTTAAATTAATAAAGAATGAAAAAGTTTTATCTTTTTATGATGCTTTTTCTGTTTGCATGCGTATCGAATGCACAGATAAAAGTTCAAGGTGTACCGCGAAATGATATTTCCGGGATTAGCAAGCTTAATACTACTACGATCAGTTTTTCTGACATCCAGTATTGGGTGGGGTCTGGAGCAAACCAGGCTGCTTTTGTAGTACAGTGGAATGATGGTAAGAATCCTGATGCGATGGTTTGGGGATTCAAATGGGATGGAAATGCTACGGGTGAAGATATGCTGAAAGCTATTGCTAAAGCAGATCACAGATTATTTACTCTTCTGTATCAGGGAACACAGTTCGGTTCAGCAATTGGAGGAATAGGTTTTGACCTGAACGGGCAAAATACCAATGCATTGATCAAAAGTGGAAATATCACTTATCCGTTGTATCCGGTAAATGGTTTTGTGAATACCACTGCCTATGATTTTGACAGCTATACCATTGTGGATGCTGCCAATGATCACTGGCAATCTGGCTGGACAGTGAATGGATATTGGGCATATTGGGTGAAGAATCCAGCAGATGCCGATTTTGGATATTCCAGCGTAGGAGCTTCCTCACGTGCATTGGAAAACGGTTCATGGGATGTTTGGAATTTTAATGTAGGATTTAATGAAACTCCTATTTCTTCCACCATCACACCGGTTTCGCCATATGTAGCTTCTACCAACTTTACCAATGGATATTTCATGGTGAATGAAGAATGGTTTGGTCATACCAACGGTTCTGTGAATTTCATTGACAATAACGGCCAGATCAATTACCGTGTGTACAGTAACGCCAACAATAACCAGGCCTTCGGAGCAACTACACAGTATGGAACGATCTACGGAGGTAAATTCTATTTCATATCAAAACAGGCTGCTGATGGAGGAGATACTCAGTATACTCCGGGAGGAAGACTGGTGGTTGCTAATGCTCAGACAATGCAGAAAATTGCTGGATTCAACAATATTGGAGGAGGTGACGGTAGATCTTTTGTAGGTGTGAATGAACATAAAGGATACATTGGAACTTCTACAGGAATTGTTCTTTTCAATATTGATAATTTACAGGTAGGTACCCTGATCAGCGGAACAGGTGGAACCGGACAGATCGGAAATATGATCCGTACTTCACAATATGTATTTGCAGTGAAACAAGGGGCGGGGATTCTAGTAATCGATCCTAATACAGATACAGTAGTGAGTACAATTGCCGGAGGTTTCTATTCAGTGGCTCAGGCTAAAGACGGAAGTGTGTGGGGAATTCAGGATCAAAAACTGATTAACATCAATCCTACCACTTTTGCTACACAGATCTACAATATTCCAACTACTAAATATATCGGTGATTGGGGAGCATGGAATGCAGGTAAATTTTCAGCAAGTAATAAAGAAAACGCTTTATACTGGATCAACTCAATAAGCAGCTGGAGTTCAGGAACACAGATTGTAAGATTTGATGTAACGACGAAAACATTTAACGAAAACTTTGCTGCAATTCCAGGACAGACAGGACAATTTAAGCAGATCCCTTACGGTGCAGCTCTTCGTGTAAATCCTATTACAGGAGAATTGGTTCTGAATACAACAGAAAGCGGATACGGAGCACACTATCAGAAAAACTGGATTCATACTTATGATATGACCGGAGCTCTTATCAATACCAAAACTCTGAATGATTACTATTGGTTCCCTTCATTGACAGTGTTTACCAATAATTCAGTTCCTGTGGTGAGTAACGTTTTGCCTTCACAGGTTACCGCTGGAAATACTACAGCAATTGACCTGAAGTCAATAGTTTCTGATGCAGATAACATGGCAGTATCTGTTGTAAAATCTATCAAATCGAACAGCAATCCTACAGTAGTTTCTGTAGCTATTAATAATAATGACGAATTAGTTCTTACGCCAATTACTTCGGGAACATCTGATATTGTCATCAGCTTCAACTCGAATGGTAAATTGGTTGAGAAAACAATTACAGTAAACAGTACAGCTTCAACATTGGCTACTGCTGAGGTGAAGAAACTTGAGTTCAGTATTTACCCTAATCCGGTTACTGATATTCTTACGATTAAAACACAGGAGAAAATCCAGAATGTTTCTATCTATGATGCTTCAGGTAGAGCCGTTAATGCACAGCTGAACAACGGACAGATCAATGTAAGTGCACTTCCAAAAGGTATTTACATTTTGAAAGCTGTTACAGATAAAGCAGTATATCAGCAAAAACTGATTAAAAATTAAGAATACTTTAGATAGCTAATCTTATCAATATAACCCCAACCATTTTTTTTGGTTGGGGTTTTTATTAAGTTAAAAAGACAATATAAATGATAAAAGTAACCTTACACTGATAAGATCGCGAAACATCAGAGATATAAAAAACCCGGCAAGCTTGAAAAGCTTGCCGGGTTCGATTTGTTATGGATCTTTTTTATTTGATGATCACCTTTTTAGAATATGACTTACCTTCTTTTGTGGTAAAGTTCATAATATATACTCCTTGTGGCTGTTTAGTTTCAAACGTGTTTGAGGTCAGCTTAGAACGGAATACTTCTTTTCCTGAAGTATTGGTTAAAGAAACCTCTGAACCTTCTGCAGAAATATTTTTGTCAAGAGTAAACAACCCGTTTTGGCTGTGAGCCTTGAAATTGATAAATGGATCTTTGTATTGGTAAGAATAGTACACTCTAAGCTCACCACCAATATTCAATAATCCTGAATTCACGTTTATTTTAACACGGTCAAAAGGAATATTCATCGTAAGTTCGATTTCAGCTTTGCTTGGATCTGAGTCTCCAAGTTTGATTAGAGTAGAACCAAGACTCTGGTAATCGTTGTTGGAAACATCTCCGTTAAATGTTTCAATAGATACACCTCCCAATACCTGAGCAGATAATGGAGTTCCGTTTGAGCCAATTCCAATCACAAGTTTATTGGTGTTGTTAGCGATATTAGAAGTAGGGAAGATCAAGGTCTGTTCTGTTCTTGCCAGAAGACCCACTGAAACCTGTATGGTAGAGTAGTCGGTTTCGTTACTTCCTACTGCATTTTGAGGGTTTAATACTCCACAGCCCAGGCATACTCCCAGTACCTGATTGGTTTGACTGCTTGCATATGTTTTTACAATCTGTGCAAAAGACATGGTGCCTGTTAGGAATAATAATGATGCCAGAACAGCAGCTTTCATTGTGCGTTGGCTAAGTAATAAATAAGTTTTCATATATAGAAAATTTTGGGTTTTAGCTTTTCGTAAATTTATAAATAAAATGATTATGTTGCTTATTTTATTTCATATTTGTGTGATTTGTTAATAATTTGTTGATATTTATGATTATGAATTTATTTTTATTTAATGAATGTTTCTTTGTATTCCTCTGAAAATGGATGCAAAAAAAATACGGCAAACTTTTCAAGTTTGCCGTATTGTGTTTATCTCTTATTTAATTATTTGATCAAAATTTTTCTTGAATACGTTTTTCCTTCTTTTGTTTGTACGTTCATAATATAAACGCCTTCAGACTGTCTGGGCTCAAATGTATTTGATTTTAGTGTAGAACGGAATACTTCTTTCCCGGAAGTATTGAACAATGTAATTTCAGAACCTTCCACAGAAACATTTCCGCCAAGAGTTACCTGTCCGTTTTGGCTGTGAGCCATGATATTGATCAATGGATCTTGGTAAGCATAATAAATTCTGAAACCGCCACCAAGACTTAATACACCTCCAGTTAAGCCAACTCTAATTCCGTCATAAGGTTTTGTTGGTTTGAACTCTACCGTACCTCTGTTAGGGGTTGCTCCCAGTTTAAGAAGGCTTACATCAACAGTTCTGCGGTCATCATTGGAAGTTCCCCCATTCATGGTCTCAAGAGTTACTCCACTTAATAATTGTACAGATAAAGGGATGTTGTCTGTTCCGATTCCCACAACCAGTCTGGTGTCCGATCTTAAATCAGGAAAAGCCAGGGTTTGCTGGATTCCTCCTAATAATACTGTACCCAATACCATTGTTGAATAGTCATCTTCGTTGCTTCCGATTGCATTCTGAGGATTGTCTACACGACAGCCAAGGCATGCTACTCCAAATACACCAGAGCTTTGAGCGTGTGCATAAATTCTATTCTGCGCAAAAGATAATGTGCTGGCAGAAAATAAAAATAAAGCTGTTAATCCGGCTTTAAAAGAGAATGGGTTTCTCAAAAGTAAATTAAATTTCATGTTATTTATTTTTAGAATGAATAGTTTTATCCAAATTTAGGGATTAATGTGAAAAGTAGAACATAATATTTCTATTATTGGTGATATTTTTAATGAAAATTAATATAGCTTCACAATTAGGAGTAGAAATAACATGGTCCTTGATTGATGGGGAATTTTAAGTGAAGGGAAATAGTATTACTTTGATCTCGCTGTAGTGTAGCTTGGAAAATCAATATAATGATGGCCTAAAGAGGTGGATCTTTTTGAATCGGGTTTACTTGTAATAGAGTCTTACTATATAGAAACGAAAAAAAGACTTTCGAAAAAGTCTTTTTGTAGCCCGTAGGGGAATCGAACCCCTCTTACCAGAATGAAAATCTGAGGTCCTAACCGATAGACGAACGGGCCCTCTATCTTCCGTTACCGAAATAACGTGTTAGTTTTTGTTTTTATAAGTATCAACTCTTAATCTTGTAGCCCGTAGGGGAATCGAACCCCTCTTACCAGAATGAAAATCTGAGGTCCTAACCGATAGACGAACGGGCCGGTTAGATTTTTGTTGTAAAGAATAGCTTTTCTACTTTGTGTTTAAAAAACCACTGATGTTATACAGTGGTTTTTTAAATTGAAGTAGCCCGTAGGGGAATTGAACCCCTCTTACCAGAATGAAAATCTGAGGTCCTAACCGATAGACGAACGGGCCAGCTATACTTTTACGCTAATTTATTAACGTGCTTTGTTAATTTACTCTTCAAGTTAGCCGCTTTGTTTTTGTGGATAATATTTTTCTTAGCTAATTTATCCAATAAAGCGATAACTTTTGGTAGTTGCTCTGTAGCAACAGCTTTGTTTTCTTCACCTCTTAAGGCTTTCAATGCTGTTCTAGCAGTCTTGTGGTAATATCTGTTACGAAGTCTTTTAGTTTCGTTTTGTCTGATTCTTTTTAACGCTGATTTATGATTTGCCATATCGTTTAAATGTGAGTGCAAAACTATAAACTTTTTTTTAAACTACCAAATTTATTTTGAAAATTTTTAATTTTCTTCTGATAGGTATTTTCTAAGCTTATTTATTGCTTGTTCTATTTTTAAATTTTCTTGTTCTTTCTCTATTTTTTTGATCGTATTTCCTAGCATGATCAGTGCATTATTCCATTCTCCAGTGGTATTGGTGAAAGTAAGTCCGTCAATTGTTACTTCAAAAGCAATCCTTTCTCCAGTCCTATAAAGTCTGAAACTGATTTTATCATCTTTGCCTGTAATCCCGCCTTCATTGATTTGTAAATCATAACTTTTTGGGTTAGAGTGGATTTTCTTAAAAAGCAATTTCGCTTCTTGAATTTTTAAATCCGGCATGATATAAAATTTGATAGCCTGTAGAAAACTACAGACAATGATTTATCAATATTGTTTTTCATCAGTGTGACCATATTTGTGTGACCAATTATGGCTGAAATTTTTGCAAATATAATACTTTTGTAATATATAAAGTAAATAGAAGGATATTTTCATTATCCATAATAGTAATTCTCAGATTGTCAGTATGCTATAACTGCATACATTTAATTGTTTTATCAGATTACCTAAAAACAATCCTATTTAAAATGATTTTGAAAGGAAAGGAGAGTAGAAAATAGCCGATAAAAAAACTTTAACTGATCCAGTGTATAAGTCCACAAGGATTAGATAGTGAATTTTTTTTACGATGGTCCGAATTATTAAAGTATAATTTTTTAGATTATATTCTCACCACTTAATTTTATATTCTTAACTATCTTCAAATAATTTTAATTTAAAGACAGCAACAGAACTTCCGCAATTTCGTAAAAATATGTTTACTAAAGAGTTGATTACTTTTAGTATAGTACAAATTCAAAAATAAATAAAAACAAAAAGTCAAGTGATTGAGGAGTAAGGAATTCCTAAAATTACTTTATATAAATGGCTGATCAAATATCAGAAATAAAGTATATATCATTAGGGTACAAAGGTTATAAATAATTCCTTCATAAAGTTTCCGTTAAAATAATTCCAGTTTTCCGTAATTCTATTACACAGATTAGATTTTATACTAGCTGTGTCCTTCTTATGAATTTCTTTCTTTAGCTATTAAAAATTTGAATTTGCATTAAGAAATATCCTATGTTGCTCTATACCTATTAAAAAATCTCAAAGGCTATAGAATATTTTGGAAATCAATATATTATTTTATAATCATGGAGTTTGTTTTCTTCTGGATCCTATAAATTAAAGAATACAATTTTTGATTTATCAAAAATTGTATTCTTTAATTTTATTTGTATGTATTAAATTTTATTTAGTCCGTAATATAAGCTTTAGCTGGGACACTGTTTACAGCAAATGCCACTAAGTTAGCAAACCATCTTGTGCCTCTTAATGTATATGCACCTCCCGTACAATTGGTTGTTGATTTTGGACTTGTATTACTACAGGAAATACTAGCCTGACCTAATCCATCGTCATCACCGGAATAAAATAAATAATTTGTCGGATCCCAAAAGCCTACAATAGGATTTCCAGCAGTTGAAGAGCGTAGAAAAGCAAGATCCGTACGAGCGGTTGTTACTGACCAGGCCTGACCATTAGGGTTAGAGTATCCTAAACCAGTCACATTGCCAAATGTTCCTTTAATTGGAGAATTTTGAAAATTTGTCAGTGGAGAATCCCAATACATAAATCCTGAATATCCAGCATTAACTGCTGTTACGCTAATTTTGGATAATATTGTTACCCAATCATAATTGACATTATAATCATCTCCCTCCATAATAATAACAGACTTGTGCGTTGCCATATATGAAACGAGAGCATTTTCGGTAGCATCATTCCATACATTTGCAGAGGCTGCTCCTACTCCTGAAAAATAAACAATGTCATATTGAGAAAATGTAGTTGCTAAATTCGATTGGTTTATGGTATTATAAGCAACCGCATCAAATTGCACATTCGCCAATTTAACGACCCCACCCGAACCAAATTCAGAGGCATTGCTGTTGACCAGGTTATTAAACCATCCTCCTCCTACTGTTCCCAAATTATAGCCCCCAGTCAATGAAAGGACTTTTACAATTCGTGCTGATTTTGCTTGTTGTACCGTTGTGCTTACCAGACAGGTAGATCCTCCGGAAGTAATCGACCAAGTATAGCTTCCTGCATCAGTAGGAGTTCCTAATGGAGAAAGTATAACCGTTTGTATGCCGGTAGATGTAAAATCACCATTTCCCACAAATTGTACCCCATCCGTAACACTGGATGCAATATTATAAGGTCCTATAGAGCTGACATTCACGGTCATTGTTATCGTTGCAGTCGGTGGATCTCCGGCGCTTAATGTTCCATTAAGCGTTGTATTCGTACAATCCGTTGTAAAACTGGTGCCGGTAGTACTCGATAAACATTTCCATCCTTGTGATGGTCCCGACCCTGTATAAACCTGGAGCTCTCCTCCGGATGTATTACAGTTTGTACAGTCGGTACAATAAATAACTAATCCGGCAGCGGGACTCGGAATTGCATTTTTTTGAGCATTGAGCATTCTGGGAGGGAGTAATCCTTTTTGTACAGAAACGATATCCAAAACAGCAGAAGGATCTGGGGTTTGGGTATTAATGCCTACTTGAGCCATTATTGAATTTAGAGACATAATAAATACAATAATGAGGTTTCTTCTTGCGAGGGAATAATTTTTTTTTTCATAATTTCACACTTTTATGTATGGTTCAAATTTATCTATAAATAAGAAGATGTGTGTGATATTTTAATATCCACATTTATCCAATAAGCTCAAAAAGATGCTGGATAAGTATGGATATCTTTCTTATATTTGTAATATATCAATGAATTACATGAAAGGAATAGAAATTATAAATAAGCTGGAAGATAAGATTTTCAACATTGGAATTGATGAAACTCAAGGTATAATTGAAAAAGAGAAAAATAAATTAATTAATATTTATATATTTTTTATTACCATTACAATTCCTCTATTAATTTTAGCATTTTTAATATGGACGCCAGGTTATAATTTTTTCTTTAACGTGATTGGATTTATGATCCTTTTTGGAAGCTATTTTGTGTTTACCAATTTGAGATTTAATACTTTTGTAAAGTTCCTTTATATATTAGCTAATATATTTGAGATTTTTTTCAACTCATCTTTTTATGGCACTGGCTTTATTCTGGAATTATATTTTATTCCCTATTTATTAGCAACATCTTTTTTATTTGACTTTAAAAAAGATATTTATTATGTCACATTAATTTTTTCATTAGTTTTTTTCCTCATTATAGTAAATCATATTACCGATTTCAGATTATTTTACAATAAAAGATATACAGCCGATTTTCATGAGAACCTGGGTGATATTACTAGTATATATTCTCTGCTTTTTATAATATTAAATATATATTTTATCAATAGAAAAGATAATATAATAAAGACTAATATTGATGCAAATAATCCACTACAAAAAGAGAGTATGAATGTAGATCAGTTGCAAGATTTTATTTCAAAATCTAAAAAAAGCAATGATGGATTTATGACTGAGTTTAATTATTTTTTTTCGGATTTTATTAAAAAGCTATTAGCAATCAATCCTAAACTTATCGCATCAGAACTTGAAGTGTGCGCTATGTTAAAACTAAATTTTTCCACAAAAGAAATCGCTGTTTCTACCAATTCAACTATCGCAGCAATCAATAGAAAGAAAAATAGATTAAGAAAAAAATTAAATATCTCAAGTACTGAAGATCTTAATATCTGGATTATTAAACTATAGATGTAACTATTTCAATTTCTATAGTTTGAGGATGAAATTATTGCTTTCTTCTCTATAGGATTTATTAAAAGCTTGCTAAGATTGACCAAGTCATGCAGCTGTTTTCCTATTTGTTTAAAGGTAATATTAAGGCATAAAAAAAAGGACTTGTTGAAAAGTCCTTTTTTATGGGTTGTAGCCTATAGGTTAAATAATAGGCTAGTTTTCTTTGTTCAAATAATTTTGAGTTGGCAAATATAACAAAAGTTTTTTGATTTTCACTTCTTTTATTTGATACTCTCCCCATACACGTTTTGTCGAAGTTTCGTAGATGTGCCGTGAACTTTTCGTGAACTTATTTTTCCACAAGAAAATCCAATACCTTCAAAGGTTAATAAATGTTAAAGAAATCTATGTTAAAGAGCTTTAACATTTCCTCGTGCGAAAAAACTGAAAATGTTAACAAAAGTTAAATTTTATGTAAAGTAGCCCAAAACAGGCAAAAATCGGGAGTCTCGAATCAACAGGGAAGTTATATAAACTGTAAGGCTTACATATTATTGAAGTGTAAACTTACAAAAAAGAAATAAATAATTAAAAAATTACATTATGTCAGTAAGTTATCGTGAAATTAAATTGAAAGACAACAAGAGAGTGACTCTTGAATTTGATTTAAACCTCAACGGCAAAAGAAGAATGTTCAGACCTAAGATCACCTATGTCGAAAGTCCAAGGACAGCAGCAGAACGTCAGGAAAGAAAAGAAAAGCGCCAATTGGCAGACAGGATGAGGGCAAGATTGGAGGTTGATGAGTTGTATGCAACCAATATGCTTGACAAAGGTTTTCAGTGCAACAAAGACTTCTTTGAATATTGCAAGGAATTTATAGTAAGGAAAGCACCTCATTGCGAAATGCGTACTTACAATGCAATGGTTGAAAAGCTTAAGACATTCAATAAAAGGAAAAAGCTGCATTGTTCAGAAATTAATGAAGAATTTTTGATCTCCTTTAAAGATTATCTCAATTCAACATTAAATGGAAGTACCCCATTCAACTATTTCAAAAAGCTGAAAAGAATTATCAAAGAAGCAACCATTGCCAAGCATTTCAAGGCTGATCCTTGCCAGCACTTAAAAAACATCAAAGGAATTTCTGCTGAAAAAGATGTTTTGACACTAGAAGAAACCATCTCATTATCAGATACCCAATGCTCCAATGACAACGTAAAAAGAGCCTTTCTTTTCAGTTGCTTGTCGGGACTTAGATTTTGCGATGTAAAAGCTCTTGTTTGGAGTAACATTAGCAGAGATAATGTTTTAACAATAGTTCAGATAAAAACTAAAGAAAAACTTGTAATGCCTCTCCACCCCAATGCGGTCGATTTATTGGGAAACCGGAAAAAATCAGGAGACTCGTTGGTTTTTAACCTGCCTACACATACAGGCTGTTTGAAAATCCTTAAGAAATGGACATCCGATGCAGAAATTGACAAGCACATCACTTGGCACTGTTCAAGACATACTTTTGCAACCTCATTGGTTTTTGAAGAAGTTGGTATCAATACCGTTTCATCACTGCTCGGACATAAAGACCTGAAACAAACACAAATTTATGTCCGTACCGCTGAATTGTCAAAAACCAATGCGATTAATAAGCTGCCAGACATATTCATAAACAACACCAATCGAGCGAACAAGCAAAGCAGAATCAATGGGAAATAACAAATTCCCATGATCTTTCAGGAAGGTGCTTTTGATTAAGACTTGCAATCTCTTTGGAGCTATTCAATTTTTGTTGATCACAGAATTTTGCAATCAAATTTTCTCTTTGTCAATCAATTAAATTTTTTTCTTGACTTTTGTTTCTTTTGTTCGACCTTGTTCCTTGGTGTATATTTTTGTGAAGTTTTCACGATGTTTTTTGATTGTTAAAGTTAGTTAATTATTGGCTAAAAAACCTCCAAAATAGTTAAAGTTTTAAAAAAAATCAAGAATTCAGTTGAAATAACCCCTCCAAGAAACGACATCGAAGTTATCCTAAATGTAAGCTTACACAAAATGAATTATAAATTTTACAAAAAAGGACAACATTATGTCAGTAAAGTATAGAAAAATCTTATCAAAAGACAAGAAGAGGTACATGATTGAATTTGACTTCAACATGAACGGCATAAGAAAGAAATTCAGACCTGGGATCACCTTTCCTGCCAATCCAAGGACAGCACAAGAGCGTCAGGAGATAAAAGCAAAGCTTCAATTGGCAGATAAAATGAAAGCACAAATGGAAATTGATGAGCTGTATGCTATCAATATGATAGGGAAAGGTTTTCAATGGAACAAAGATTTTTTTGAATACCTTGAAGATTTCATAGAGAGAAAAGTTCAACCTTCTGAAAAGAGAACCTACTTAGCAATGCTAAAAAAATTCAAGCGCTATGTTGGAAGAAACAAGCTCCCTTGCTCTGATATTGACGAGGAGTTCTTGTTGGGGTTCAAAGATTATCTTGATCTGGAACTATCGGGTGTTTCTGCCTACAACTATTTCAAAAAGCTGAAAAGAGTCATCAAAGAGGCAACTATTGCTAAGTATTTCAGGACAAATCCCATGGCTGAAATTGTCAACAGCAAAGGTAAATCAAAAGAAAAAGAAACTTTGGTATTTGAAGAGGTGAAAGCCCTATTGGAAACAGAATGCCGAAATGAAGAAATCAAAACAGCCTTTCTGTTCTGCTGTTATACAGGTATTCGTTTTTGTGATGTTCAGGCATTGACATGGAATAGCATAAAAAATAATACCTTAGACCTTGTTCAAATCAAAACCAAAGAACGCTTAACAATGGATCTTCACCAAGATGCTGTCAGACTTTTGGAAATCTCCAAAAGACAGAACAATGACAAGCTTGTTTTTCAACTGCCGACCAGTACCACCTGTCTGAAAGTTTTGAGGGAGTGGGTTGCAAAGGCAGGAATCAATAAACATATCACTTGGCACTGTTCAAGGCATACCTTTGCTACACTTTTAAATTACCAGAATCAAAATATCACCACGATTTCCAAGCTGTTGGGTCACAAAAGCCTGAAAGAAACGGAAATCTATATAAGAGTGGCAGAAAACGCAAAATCAAAAGCTGTCAAAAGTCTTCGCTCAATGTTTAAATAATACAATAATATACAATGAAACAACCAGAACAACCTACCAACAACAAATTTTATGATATTTTAGTTGAAATCAGAAATCTGATGCTTTTGAAAAAGGAAATCCTCAATATTGACGAGGTTGCTTTGTACACAGGGTTTGAAAAATCCTACCTCTACAAACTGACAAGCAGGAGAGCCATTCCGCACTACAAAACCCCTGGAGGGAAAAGTATATTTTTCAAAAGGGAAGAAATCAACGATTGGCTTACTCAGATCAAAATACCAACTAATGATGAAATTGAGACTGAGGCTACTTTAATAAATCAACGGATCAAACGGAAATAGAAAAGGGCAACCCAACTTCAAAACAAAAGTTGGGTTTTTCAAAACACAAGAATTTTTAAATAATCTGACCTATCTCCTTTCTGAAATCAGAATTTCAGTTTTTGAAATTCTCTGAAAAAATTTTCAGACCTCACTTTTTGAGTGAAAATAGATAAAAAGCGTACTAAATTTCTGATAAAAGAAAGATAGATAGGTATTAATACAAGTGGCAAAAAAAATGACAGACACAGTGAAATTTATTTTGTTGCCCTCATATACGAAAGAGGGCTGGAATGTGGATGAAATCAAATCGAAACTTGAACCTTTTGAGAAGTTCCACAGAATTGGTTTTAAACCTGATGGTTTCATAAAAAATATGGCAATTTGGGTTAATGAGAGGAAAATAGTTGTTGAAGGAAGTATTGCCAAATATTGGCAGAAAAATAATGTTGAAAATTTTGATTGGAGAAATTTTAGAAAAGCCATTGATTTGCTTTCCTATGAATTGGGTGTACCATTGGAGAATGGAAAAATTATTAGGCTTGATATTGGAGTAAATATTGGCTTGAATCAGGAAGTTGTTGATTATTTTCCTGAGTTGCAACGTTTGGAATTTTTTCAGCGAAATACTGCCAGAGAAACAACACTTCGGTATCAGGGAAATAGTGTTGGGATTAATTATCTTTTGTATGACAAACTATCTGAATTTAGAAGCAGGGAGAAGCTAATTGATGATGATTTGAGTTTTTTAACTGATGAAAAACACTTGATGCGAATTGAAATACAGATGCAATCAAGAATTTCTGAGATTGTGGGTATAAAAGATGTTAGAATTTACGATTTGTTTGAGGAAGAAACCTGCAAGCATATTTTGAGGCTATGGTATAATACATACTTTGATATTGAAAAAGAGGCTTTGCTGATCTATCCAGAAAGATTGAAAGGTTTGCCAGGATTTGACAAATTTATGCGAAGATATATAGTACAGACAATGGGCTGGGAACGATTGGATTTTTTGATGAAACAAGGAGTGAAGAAAAAATGTCTTTATTCGAGTGATAAATCAAAAAGACTTGCGTTGTTTAAAGATGCAATGTTGGATAATTTCAGCTTTGAATTTGAACAACATACCAAGGAACTGAGCCACAAAGTGAAAGTTGCCTATGTTGAAGGCTTAAAACAGATTTTCAGAATGAAGAAGAAATCTGTTGAAAAATTAGTCAAGTAGGTCGTTGTTGACCTACTTTGTGCTTTTTAAAAGAAATCAAAGAGAATCAAAGAAAAAATGTCAAATCCTTGAAATTCTCTTTGTTGAAACGAAACAGAGAAAGAAATTAGAAAAATTTCTATCTTTGCAATTCAAATTTTATCGAAAAATAAAAGTGTAAAACTTTTGCTTTTGTCTTGAGAATCGGCAAAATTCTAAATACTACAAAATGCAAACAGTTTCAGCGCACTTGTCTATATGGCAAGTGGCTTATCCTGTTTTTATGTAGTATGGGCTTTGCCGAGCCTTCAAGACTAAAAGCATGTGATAACCACTTGCTTTTCTTTTTTTCCAGAAAAGCTGTTTTACGATAGACTTCATCATATCATTGAAGATTAAAACAGTAACAATATGAAAAACAATTATGGTTTTTTCTTCCTTTTATTGACTTTGACGGTCTTTTGTCAAGGCGTAAAGGGACAAGAAACAGAAAAGCTGGAACAATGGATTTTTCCAGCCAAAAACAATTTTCTTTCTCTGAAATCCAAAACAAATTCAGAAGACTTTTTCAGGATCAACTACTTCAAAATTTCAAATCAGCTTGTCGGAACAACCCTTGAAATCGGATTCATGAACTCAGACCCCAGTGCTAAGCTCTTTGAGATCGGGAATGATGAAATTTCATTGATTAGAACAAAAGACGGAGCTTTTGGGGACATGGGTGGAGAGGAACATGATTTTGGGAAAAATAACATTTATTTCAAGCTTCCTACCCCAATGGGAACAACCAAATGGAGCTATGCAGATTATGGCGGAACAATTTATTATGGTCAGTGCTATTGGAAAACAGGAAAAGAAAAACTTCTTGTTATTGAAAGGCAAATGTCAGGAAGACAGCAATTCCCTGAAAAAACAGTTGAATACTATTCTAAGGACGGAGGATTGGTAAAACAGGAAAATTTCAACATAAAAACGAGCAAAATTACAGAATCCTACGCTGTTGAAGAATCAGGATTTGATTCTGAGACGAATATTCAGGATTTTCCTTTGTTTGGTTATTTAGAATCAATTGAAAAAGACAAGTCATCCCAGACAAAAGAACAATCAAATACCGCTAATCAACCTCAAAACAACATATCATATCCAGACGGAACAATCCCGAAAGAATATGTAGTGCAGGTGTTTTTAGACAAAGGTTTGCCTTACACTGTCAAAGATACTCTCATCATCAGAAACAAACGAGGAGTATCAGGAATACCAGCACCAAAATATTTCAAAGGTGAGCAAGGGGTTTACTATGACGGAAATACAATACCTCACGGTGATTGGATGATTGATGCAAAAATAGTGAGTATTTCCTATTTCAAACAACCCTTTTCATTTGTTCAACAGTTGTATTATTCAGACGGAGAGGGGAATTTGAGAAAAGTTACCAATCCAAGATTCTACGTTGATATTGATTACAAACTCAATAATACATCAACCTCAAAAGACTTTGTTATGAGAGATACACTTGATAAATGTTCTGACTTATACAAAGAGCTAAGTCCGAAAATGCAGAAACAAGGAATTTATTTGGTAGTCAACAAAACCAGTGAGGAAAATGTGAAATCACAGAAAATTGTACGAATAAACTTTGAGGAAGAATGAAAAAGACTGCTGTAATATCAACAACTATCCTCCTCCTGTTTTCCTGCTCCAAAAGAACAACAATAGAGCAGGTAGATTATGATTTGAAAGGAATACTTGAAAACAAGGTGGAGGTTCAGAATCTTGAACTCAGCAAAATCTCACCTTTTTCTGAAAACGGTCAGGAATTAGACAGCGTTTATTTTGATTGTGAACTTTTGTTTATCGAGGACTTGTTTTCAGAAGATTTCAAATTCAACAAAGGTATGAATGTATCTGCTCAAAACAGTGTGTTTATTTATGACAAATCAAACAGATTGGTGGGCTTGAAGTTTGGAAAAACAAAATTGAAATAAAATTAAAATGTAATACGTCAAGTTCTGTCGTTACCCGAATCTACATTTGGCTCATAATAAATTCAAATGATATGATACAAAGATTAGATTACGTTCTGAGTAGGAATCTCGACAGTCCTTATGGAAAAAACAGTGTGTTTTTTGAAACATTTGTTGTTCCTCCCGAAGATTTCGATAAAATCCCCGAAACTAAAGAAACAGATCGCATAAAATATACTTTCATACTATGTAAGAGTGGTGTTGAAGTGTTTGATAGATACGAAAAAGAGGAGGTAGAAGAGAAACAATTTAAAGTTTTCTATGAAGAAGATGACCCTAAAAAAAGTAACTTTTTTGGTACTGCCTGTCGGGTAAAAATGGGAAAAGATGCCAAAAACTTCTTTAACAGAATTTATAGTAATAATCAAAATACCACATATGTAACTCCAACAGAATCAATAACAGTAAGTGGGTTTGATAATCTTGTTAGAGAGCTTGCAGATGATAAAAAGATAAACGAAACTCTTTTAAAGGGTGCCATCTATTTGGAAATTGCAGAACAAACCAAATTGAATGAAGCCTTTAAAAAGGTATTTTCTTTAAATAATCAATTGGCTGATTGGCTTAGAGGAGGTATTGAAACTGTTGAAAATTGGAAATTCACGGAAGAAAATTATGATTACGAGAAGTATTTTGTATTACCGATGTACAGTACTTATCAAAATAAAGTAGGTACAAGCGGATTTCAAAAACAAGAAGCAAAATATAAGCCTATCATTCCTGTTCCTATTTCTGCCAGAGAATACAAAACTATGCAGAATGCTTCTGAAATAGCAAGTGAAGGATTTAACAAGCTCAAAGACTTTGTAGATTATTTTGATGAAATTTCCCTAGCAATAGTTTCAACTGTTGTTAAAGCAACCCCAACAATAGCGGACGATATTTTCTTTGCTGTAGTCTTCTATTTAAAGAATTTCATAGAAGTTAATATCCCTGAAAGCATTAAAAATGTATATAATAAACTCAAATCATTCTTTACGGATGTTTTAGATGTCATTTCTGGGATTGGAGCGTTTATAGGAGAAAAAATCAATCAGGAAATAGCAAAAATCAATGCTTTTTTATGTGGATTACTTAATGGTCTTATCTCATTGGCTCAAACAGTAATTATGTTATTAGCCATGATTACTGACAATCTTCCTTTTTTAAATATGGAGAAATTAAGCCCTGTAGAACTTACAAAACATCAAGAAAAGTTAGAGTTTATTGAAGATTTTGTAGATTTATTTGCTGAAAATTCAAAAGAGTTTCTTAGTGGAATTAAAAATATTTTTAGCACAGGTAAAATTTGGAAAGAAATTTCACAATTTACTGACATGCTAAAAAAGAAATTTTCAGAACTTAATGACTATTTTTGGGCATACTTTGTAGGTGCTATTGCTTTTGAACTTATTTTGGATGCTATTATTGCATATTTTACAGGAGGCGCATCTCTTGCTGGAAAAATCTCTGAGAAGATAGCACAGGCAGCAGGTAAAATTAGTAGAGTATCTCAAAAATCAGCAAAATTAGGAAAAGCGATAAATTTTTCTAAAAACATAGGTAAGAAAATTGGTAATTCATTGGCAGACCTTTGGAAATGGTTAAAAAAGGAATTTTTAGAGTTAGTAGAAGCAGTAAAAAGTGGGAATTTAGCTCATTATTTGAAGAAAAAATTTTACGAATTAACAGATGATGTGGAAGGTTTGCGTAAATTGGCTTTTGGAAGATGGCTCAGTAAATTTGACAAAGGTTTTTTCAATCATCTTGAAGGAGAGTTTAATACTGAACTTTTTATAAAAAACCTGCCTTCGGGTTTCAAATACACAGATGAAGTTTTAGTTTCCCAAGGAGGACACAGAGGTTCGGGAATCTTCAACGGAGCAATAGACGTAGAGAAAATATTAGACCCTGAAGGAGTTTATTCTATGGCACAATTGGCAGATGATGTTCCTTTTAAGGCTAAAATCAGTATAAAATACAAAGATGGTTATTTAGTAAAAAATGCAGAATCTTCTATGTTCCCTAAAAATTGGGACGTTAAAAGAATACAGGAGGAAATAGCATATGTGTATGAAAATACCGTAGTTAAAGGACAAGGAGTAAATCCAGCCTCATTGGGCAAAAAATTTAAACAATATAAGTTCAAAGACTCTTCAGGTAGGTTTGACATATTAATTGAGGTTGATGATGCAGGAAATATTATGAATGCATATCCACTGCTGTAAAATAAAAATATTATACAAAATGAAATATACATTTAAAAAAGATATGTGGGGAGACACAATCTTACACTCTATTCAGAGTGAAGAAAGTACTATAAACCACTTTGGTAGTTGGAATTGGACACCACAAAAAATTCAAAGTTTAATTGACGGTGTGGAACAAAGCAAAAACAAAGATTCTGATGAATCCTTTGACTGGCAAAACGAGGATGTTTTCTTCCGAAGCAATAAATATGGGGTTTTCTTTGTAGATCTAATGAAGCAAAGAGCAGGAGAAAAGTCTAAAAAACAGGATTTAGATTTGAATCATGATGAGTTCATTAAATTTTTGCAGGATTTTAAAAAATTTGTTGAAGAAAATAGTTGATAAATTTGAATAATAACAAGTAATTTTTAGTTTACTCTTAACATAAAGAGACTGTCTTAATCAAAGGTATGAATATATATGCTCAAAACAATGTTTATTTATGGTAAATTAAATAGGTTAAAAGCTTTGAAATTTTGAAGAACGAGATTAATGGAAGTGCTTGATGAAATGGAAAATTTTTAGAATCAATTTTAACTTGTATATTTAAAAAATTAATAACCATAAAAATTTCAACAATGAATTTATTACAAGCAAAAGAAAAAATTAGATTGTACAGAAGATTAAATGAGCAGGATTTATCATTTAGACATCGAGATTTTGATAATTACAATGAATTTTTTACTGATGAAAAATTAGATTCTTTTCAAGAAACGCTTCTTGAATATGAACAAAAAAAAGTTTCACAAGCTTTAAATCCAGAAAACCAATTTTTTGCTCTTTATGGAGGTCAATATATAGATAAATATTTGGCGGCAAAAGTTGATGGGGGGTATAGGCTACACTTTGAATTTAATCACATATTATTTTATGAGCTATTTAATTTTTTTAAAGAAGGAGTAGAAAAATTAATTGCTGTTTTAAAAGAAAGGTTTTGGATTTATCATGTTGAAAGTAAAAATGCCTATTATATTCCTTACAATGCTTACCAAGATTTTTTTTCACAGCTGGGCGACGAAGATATTAAGGAAGCGATAAGGTTTTTGGTAAGAACAGTAACGTATACAGTTGTTTCAGATGAAGATCAATTTGAGACAAAAATAGATATAGGATTGATAAATAGGTATTTGTCAAATCTTGACAGATATATATCAAATTAAAAAAACTGTCTCAATTGAGACAGTTTTTAGTATAAGCCAATATCATATCCAAGATTTGCTAATCTAAAAGTCATTGCTTGTTCACTTACAATAAATTTTTTTGCTAAGTAGTCTATAGGGTTTATATTGTCTGTAATTGCTGCATTTTCAATCTCAAGTTTTAATAATGTTTTAGGCATTAATAAAGCCGCCGCAAAATGATTAGCTTCTCTTTCTTGAAGTTGTTCACCGCTAGATGATGCACTATTTCTAAACATAACCTTTGGAGTTTTGTCAATAAATAATGGTTTATCAGAATGAAGAATAAAATGCCCCAATTCATGTGCTATGGTAAATCTTCTTCTTGCTTGATTTTTTTCACCTTTATTATAAGAAATTACAGGTCTGTCATTAATTCTGACAAAAAGTCCAGAAATGTCATCGTTTAAATTCTCAGGAACAACATCAACATTTAATTGTTTTGCTAACGCTACAACATCAAACCCTGCCTCAAAAAAACCTTGCTGTTTTAATATTTGTTCAGCTTTTGTTTCAATGTAACTATAAGTGTTAGTCATTTTTTAAATTTTTATTGATTAATTTTTCAAGAAATTTTTTTGTTTTATCATCTAGATTTTGATCATTTAAAAATTTTTCTACCTCACCTTTATTTTTTGATTCAATTTCTTTCTCTATTTCAGAATATGCGGGTAAGATAGATTGAATATCAATATCCAATTCATTACATATTTGATATAGTATATGTAATGGAGGGTGCTGCTTACCTTTCTCTATATTTGATATAGAGGTTCTGCCAATATTGGGGATTTTTGCTGATAATTCAGTTTGACTCAATTTTTTATTGATTCTTAATGATTTGAGTTTCCCCCCAACCATCGAATATAAGACTTTACTGAATGTACTCATACTATGATAAACGATTCTTTCCTTTATTTATTTTGTAAATCTACAATATCCTACTCAATTAAACAATGATTTTTGTTATATGACACATTGTCATATTTTTTAACTTGGTATAAGTTTTGTTATTTTGTAGTGAAATGTCAATATTTAGTGCATTTGTTTAATGATGTCAATTAAAATGGAATTTTAAGAATGATTATGAATGAAAATTTAAAATTTGTGCTGGAAAGATGTGATCACTACATTGAAAGTATTCAATCTAAAAGTAATTTATATATTGCTTTAAACACGTTTATATTAACAGGTGTAATAACATTGATTCTATCAGTGGACAAAAATAAAGTGGATAATCTAATGTACTTTATATTAGTTTCAATGGTTATTGTTAGTTGTTGTTCAATAATCAAAGTACTTGTTGCTTTAACTCCGTACCTAAAAACAAAAAATAATCGATCTCTAATATTTTTTGGTGACGTTTCAAAAACTGAGTTTTCAACTTTTGAAAATTCTTATAAGAATGTTACTGAAGAAGAATTTAGGGATGATTTGATTTGTCAAGTTCATAGTGTCTCGACAGGTTTAAGTAAAAAATATAAAGAACTTAACTCTGCGGGTAGGTTAGTAGTAGTCCAATTTGTATTAATTATATTTTGGATTTTTTTATATGTATTTAAAAATTTATAATATTATGGAGGTTTTTAACTCTTACAAAAAAATCATTGAGTCTGCGTTGAACAATGATAATTCTTTAAACTTGTCACTTAATGAAAGTGCATATGCAAGAACGAAGTTTTTCTCTTTAAATGATTATGAAAGTTCTAAGAAAGAACTATCAAGACCAAGAGATTTAGAACTATTGGCTTCTGGATTAGGTATAAAAGAAATCACAGAACAAAAAGTTGGGCATCATCCTGATTTTGTTCATCTGAAAGGAACAAAGAATAAGGAGAATCATAATATTGTGTCTGTTTTCATTGATGTAAAGGGATCGACAAATCTTTACAAAAAATATGATAATGAAACGATCTTTATTATTACGGATACCATTCAACTTCTAGGTATTAATTTAGTCAAAATATTTGGTGGTTTTATCCATAGGCTGCAGGGTGACGGTTTATTTGTTTATTTTGGAGGAAAAGGTGTAGATAAAAAGTCTGCAAATACACATGCTTTAATTGCAACCAGTTTATTTAATGCCTTTTTAGAAAACGACTTAAAGCAATTATTTGAACAGCACGGTATCGAGAAAATTAAAACAAGAATTGGAATTGATTTCGGAGATGATAAGGATGTTTTGTGGGCGATGTCAGGAATTGGAGAATCAAGTGAAGTAACTACTGTTAGTTTACATACTAGTCTTGCTCCAAAAATGCAACACTATGCGGATTCTAATGGGACTGTTATTGGTAAAAATGTTATTGATTTTGGAGAAGTTGATAAAGATTTATACACTCCTGTTGATGATGAAAGGTACATTTATAAAGACCCTCAAAAAAGTTTTTATTACGGACAATATAAATTTAATTGGTTGAAATTTTTAAAGCAGTTAGACTTTGTGGTAACCTCACATTTTAATGGAAATATCGAAATTAAGCCAAACAGACCTAATTATTTGTCGGAATTACAATCTTCCACTATAAAACCCATTGCAGAAGTTAATAGACCATGGCTAAACAGGTAATCAAAAATGACTTTAATAAAGCAGCACTAAAATACCCTAAAATCAAACTTTTTTGGGAAGAGGATAATTTTATATGTAGAGGAAGTGTTGATATATTTGATAAAATGAATGTCTATTGGGATTCATTTAATATTAAGATTGTCATTAACATTAAAAAATATCCATACTATTTTCCTGTTGTTTATTTAGAAGATGCAAGAATTCCTAAAAATGAAAAAAGGCATATACATTCTGATAATAGTTGCTGTGTTGAAGTTGAGCAAAAACAATCATTAAGAGCAAGAAAAGGAATAACAATACTTCAGTTTTTGGACGAATATGTTGTTCCTTATTTTGCCAATCAATTGTATTTTGAAAAGGAGAAGATGTGGGCTAATGGTGATTATCAGCATGGATTTGATGGGAAACTACAAGATTATTTTGAAATGACTGGTATAAAGAATCTCCTGGAGTTGCAGTATTTACTATCTAATCTTGAAAAAACATTTAATCTAAAGATGTATGAGGTTTGTTTTTGTGGATCAGGAAAAAAATTAAAGTATTGTCATAAAGAGTCATTAAAGAAAATTTTGTCTTTGCCTAAAACTCAAATTGGAAATGATTTGAATGCTATTGAATCAATGATGTCAAAGAGGTGATTTTTAAATTTGTAAATATATTAAACCAATAAAAATATTTCCGAAATCTATCAATTGGTAAACAGGCTTATTTTAAGCCTGTTTTTTGTTTTTTCAATCGCAATCCTCTTTTTCAGACAAAAAAGAAAATTCAAGGAGCTTCCAAGCCTTAGAGCGAGAGAATGTTTCCGAATCAATTTCAAGAAACAAAAATATAACAAAAGGAAAGGGAAATTTTAGAAATCAAAAAAGATTTTCGAAATTCGCCTTGTACAAAGCGTGTACGAGAGTTCTTTTAAAATTCGTGGAGATTCCGTTGACTTTTGGAATAAAAAAATCCCTGAACCTTGTATTGATTAGGGATTGAGTGGTATAGTTTAGTAGCCTATAGGGGAATCGAACCCCTGTTGCAAGAATGAAAATCTTGAGTCCTGACCACTAGACGAATAGGCCAAATTTTGAGGTTGCAAAAATAACAATTAACTTTTTAACCTCAAAATTTCTTTTTAAAATTATTTATAAACTTTTTGTATCACGGTGTTTTTTACACCTTTAGCCTCAAGATCTTTTTGAAGCTTTGCTGCATCTTCAAGGGTGTATACTTTACCATAGGTGTAATAAAAGACTCCATTATCTTTCTCCCTTTCTACATCTTTCAAGTTTTGAAGGATATAAGAATTACCATTCAATTTATCACCGGCATAGACTTCTATCGTATAATATCCCATGCTGATTCTTTGGTTGGGCATGAACCCTACCGCAAAAGAGTTTCTGAAACCTGCATCTTTAGCTGTTTTAAGATTGATGTCTTTTACAGAAGCCATGTTGGTTACAGCATAGTAATACTTGTATTGACCATTTTCTTTAAGGGTAAGAATATAATTCAGACCTTTCAGGGCAGGATCATTTTCATTGTATTTTGTAGGAGAGCTCATCAATAGAATTCTGAAATCATTTTTCAAAGGTGCTTCAGCTGGTTTTTCTGGCTCAGGCTTTTTAACGGTGAGAGAACCTCCTGATTTTCTATCAATTGCTTTCTTATAATCTATAATCGCATTGTAGATACTTTCTGCAATCTCCGTCTGTCCTTTGTCTGAAGCAATATAATGACTTTCTTCAGGATGGTTGATGAAACCAGTTTCAATAAGTACAGATGGCATGGCATTCATACGGAGAACGTGAAGGTTCTTCTGGAAAACCCCTCTGGAAGATCTTTTGTCTTTGTTCACAAAATTATCTTCTACTAATCCTCCCAAAAGAAGACTTGATTCCAGATATTTATTCTGCTGAAGTTTTAAGGCAATTAATGACTCGGGAGAATCAGCATTGTAAGATCCGAATGTCTGCTTGTCTTTTTCATCCAGGAAGATCACGTCATTTTCTCTTTTGGCAACCTCAAGGTTCTCATTGTTCTGGTTAGGTCCCTGAACATAGGTTTCTGTACCATAAGCTGTAGGTCTTTGAGAAGAATTACAGTGAATGGATATAAAAAGATCAGCTTTACTTCTGTTAGCCAGATTGGTTCTGTCGGATAGAGAAGGGTACTCGTCGATTTTACGGGTGTATATTACTTTGAAGTCTCTGTTTTTTTCTAACATGGCTCCTACTTTTAGTGTAATAGCAAGTGTAATATCTTTTTCTGCGACTCTTCCGATGTCTGCATAGGCCCTGTTGGCGCCATGATCACTTCCTCCGTGTCCCGCATCCAGAACGATAGTAAACTTCTTCTGAGAGAGAATAAAGTTGCTGGTAAGGAGAAGGAGAAATGATAAAATTATTTTAAAATTTTGTTTGTGCATCTTACAGTTATAAAAATTATATTAATTTTGGGCCTTAATCATATATGACAAAATTGGCCAAAACCGTCCTCAAAAATATATTACAAATTTTAATTATCCTAATTTTTAACAATTTTTTAGCACAGAAAACTCCTGAAAAATTGCCTAAAAATGCGGTTAATGATACTATTTCCAAAAAGGATACCATAGTTGTAAAAAAAGAATCTCTTGATGATATTCTTCGTACAAAAGCTGACGATCAGAGGAGAGACATCCCTAAAAAGATGACTTTCCTGAACAAAAATGCGCAGGTAAAGTACCAGGATATGCAGATTGATGCAGATTATATTTCTATTGATGATAATAAAAGTCTGATCTACGCGAGAGGAAAACAAGACTCTTTAGGAAAAATCATCGAGCCCGTAATCACCACACAGGCTGGGAAGAAATACGAAACTAACGAGTTCAGCTATAACACAAAAACCAAACAAGCCATCGCTTTCAACGCAAGAACAGAAGAAAGTGAGGGGGTAATTATCGCTCAGAAAACAAAAAAATATAACGATTCTGTATTCGCGATGAGAAAAGCGGATTATACGACGGATGATTATTTCATTAAGAAAAAAGATACCGCTGCGGATTATTTTATGAGAGCTTATAATATTAAGCTGATAAAAACCAAAAATAAATCGCAGATCGTTACAGGTCCTATTCAAATGTTTATCGAACAGGTTCCGACTCCTCTTTATCTTCCGTTTGCTATTTTGCCGTTTTCAGATAAAAGGGCAGCAGGAATCCTGATCCCAAGTTTCGGGGAAAGAGAAGATGTAGGATTTTTCCTTAACGGAATAGGGTATTACCAGCCGATTGGGGAGCATTTTGATCTTAAAGTACTGGCTGATATTTATACGAAAGGAAGCTGGAATATACGTCCTCAGATAAATTATCAGAAAAAATACCGATACTCCGGAAACTTTACGGCAGATATTGGTACGATGGTGAGAGGAATCAAAGGTTTGGATGATTATACCAAAAACAGTACTTATAGAATCAACTGGACGCACTCTCAGGATTCTAAAGCTAATCCGTTTCTTACCTTCAGTGCTTCCGTAGATATTGTGAGTACAAAGTTTTATAACAACCCGCTTAACAACAACTATATTTTCAACCAGAATGTATTGAATACCCAGCAGAACTCTACGGTAACCCTTACCAAAAGATTTCTGAAACTTCCGGCAACGATTACAGGAACGGCTTCTTATTCTCAAAACTTTGCAACAGGACTGGCGGATCTTCGTCTTCCACAGATGAACGTAGCCATCAACCAGTTTTATCTATTCAAATCAAGAACGGGTATAAGAACGGGACTTCTTGAAAATATTACGGTGAATACAGGTTTCAACCTTACGAATTTTGTAAATACTCAGGAGAATGAGTTGTTTAAGAAAGAAATGTGGGATAAAATGCAGACGGGTCTTAAAAATAACATCGCATTGGCAACCAATACAACTTTAGCAAAGTATTTCACGTTCAGTTTAAGTGCCAATATCGATAATGCTTTGACCACGAAAACGCTTAACAGATATTATGATCCAATAAAGAATGTAACCGTTGACGAGATTAATAAAAACCTTACCGGATATTCTACTTTCTCTACTTCAGCCAGTCTTCAGACCACGCTTTATGGAATGTTGAAATTCAAAAAAGGATCTGCTGTGGAAGCGGTGAGACACATGATGACTCCAAGTATTGGTTTCACGTATGCACCGGATTTCTCAAGTCCTAACTTCGGATATTATAAAAACTATTATAACGCAACCGGAGCTTTGACTCCTTATTCTATTTTCGAAAAAGGAATCATCGGAAGTCCGTCAAGCGGAATGGTAGGTGCTTTAGGTTTCAATATCGGGAACAATATTGAGATGAAAGTAAAGTCTAAGAGCGATTCTACAGGAGTGAAAAAAATCAAGATCTTTGAATCTTTAAACCTTGCAGGAAGCTACAACTTTGCTGCTAAAGATCACCCTTGGTCTGTATTTTCAATCAACGGACAATCTTCTTTCTTCAATAATAAACTTACTGTAAATACCAGTCTTTCATTGGAGCCGTATAGGATAGATTATTCTTCGGGGCAGGATACAGGAATAAGAACAGAACAGTTCGGACATTTTAGTGTACAGGGATTCAATGTTCAGTTATCGTATCCTTTGAGCAGCGAGATTTTTGGAGAGAAGACCGATTATGCTAAAAAATATTCTTCAAAAGGAGAGGTCCGAAATGAGAATTATTATTTTGATGATGATCATTACGCCCATTTTGATCAGGCATGGACTTTAAATATCAGTGCGAACTATGCTTACTCAAAAGGATTGAGCAGGTTTGCCAATAAAATTGCATCCATTGGGTTGGATGGTAGTATCAAGCTGACTCCTTACTGGAATATCAACGGAAGTACACATTATGACATGGTGACTAAGGAATTGGCGTATACTAGAATTGGTTTTTCAAGAGATCAGCGAAGTTTTACGATCAATTTTAACTGGGTTCCTTTCGGTCAGTACAAAGTATATGACTTCTTTATTGGTATAAAAGCCAATATCTTAAGTGATGCATTGAAGTACAAAGACAGAAGCTTTACCCAACCAAATGCACCTTTCTAATATCAGATTGGCATTTGCGAATATAAATTTTATATTTGCAACCAAAATAAATTCTAATGAAATCACTGTTGGCGAAATTTTCATACCAACGAATACAGCAGATAGTGATTGTATATGACCTTAGAAAAAAATAAATATCCGCTATGAAACAAATAATCAACACAGTTAATGCACCTGCAGCTATCGGGCCTTATTCACAAGCTAATATGGCAAACGGAGTTTTATATATCTCCGGACAGATCCCTGTAGATCCTGCAACTGGTAAATTGGTAGAAGGAATTGAAAAAGAAACGCACCAGGTAATGAAAAACCTTGAAGCTATTCTTACGGAAGCAGGAATGACTTTCAAAAACGTTGTAAAAGCGACTATCTTCCTTAAGAGTATGGATGATTTTGCTGTAATGAATGATATCTATGCATCTTATTTAGATTCTGAAAGCTACCCTGCACGTGAAACAGTACAGGTTTCTTGTCTGCCTAAAAATGTGGATATCGAAATTTCTATGATTGCACATCAGGATTAATGAATTTTTTTAGAAATACAATTGCGGTTTTGTTGGGCCTTGGTATAGCAGGGCTTATTATTACTCTTGGTATAAGAGCTTTTCCGCAATGGATTACTTTTGATGCTTTTGCTCCGTTTGAGCATTGGCAGAGGTTTCTTTTCAGTATGAAAGATGATAAGGCGTTTTTCGGTTTCCTGTTGTTTATTTCCGGATTGGGTACGACCATTGGCGGTGTGGCAACAGCTATTATCGTTAAATATGCTAAAGTAGCCTACGCTATTCTGATCGGCTTTATTATGCTGTTTATTGCAATGTTGGATGTCATTATATTTCCTTATCATCCTACATTTTATAAGATTTCTATTTTCCTTACTTTCTTTCCGTTTTCCTGGATCGGGGGTAAAATTGTAGAGATTATTTACGAGCGGAACAAGAAGAAAAGAATCGCTGAAAAAATGAATAAACCTAAATAAAATAATAAAAAAACGCTGCAGATCTCTGCAGCGTTTTTTTGTTGATATGAAAAACTAACTTTGTTTTTTGATTAAGGCATTTTAAATCCTTTTGTGTAGATTCTTCCGTAGTCATCCACAAACTTCACCTGTACATTTCCTTGGTATTTATCCAGGATCTTTTCTACATCTTTCTGTGAATTGACTGGCTTACCATTGACTTCAATGATGATATAGTTGTCTACGATTCCGATTTTAGCCATTTCGCTGCCCTCAGATACGCTTTTAGCAACTACACCACTGTTCAGTCCGTATTCTGTTTTGAAACGTTCTGTAAGAGGGTCAAATTCAGCTCCGATTTTTTCAGTTACCGTAAGGTCTGCTTTCGTCTTCGTGGAAGTTCCTCCTTTCTGATCCCTAAGAGTAACGCTGGTTGTATTTACTTTACCATCTCTGGTATACGTTAGCTGTACTTTATCACCTGGACGTTTGCTTCCTATAGACATAGACAGATCAGCAAAATCTGTGATGTCATAGCTGTCTATTTTAGTAATGATATCTCCTTTTTTCAGACCTGCATCTTCAGCCCCACTTTTCTCACCAAATCCTGTAACATATACTCCGGATCCTATTTTAAGATTAGTCTTGAACTGTTTATTATAGGAATTCACCAATTGATCATTCGAAAGATCTAAAGATTGCACCCCTAAGAATCCTCTCTGTACAATTCCGAATTTTTTGATATCCTCAATAATTTTTCTCGCTAAGTTAGAAGGAATTGCGAATCCATATCCCTGATAATATCCTGTTGTAGATTGGATTGCAGAGTTGATTCCGATCAATTCTCCATTGGTGTTGACAAGAGCTCCTCCTGAGTTACCCGGGTTGATTGCTGCATCTGTTTGGATAAAGCTTTCAATAGGGTTTGTTGCTTTTCCCTGACCTCCAAGAATACCAATACCTCTTCCTTTAGCGGAAACGATACCCGCTGTTACAGTAGAATTCAATCCAAGTGGATTTCCTACGGCAAGCACCCATTGTCCTACATCGATATTATCCGAATTCGCAAAATTTAAATAAGGAAGACCTTTTTCTTCAATCTTTAATAGAGAAATGTCCGTATTAGGGTCTGTTCCTACCAAAGTAGCGATGTATGATTTCTTATTGCTCAATACAACTTCCAGCTTATTCGCACCTGCAACCACGTGGTTGTTGGAAATAATGTAACCGTCTGGAGAGATGATGACACCAGAACCCATTCCGGATGGCATATTGTCAGGAGCCTGCTGCGGCTTCTGTCTCTGCTGCCCTTTTCCTCCGAAAGGATCTCCGAAGAAAAAGTCGAACAGATCCTGTTCTGAAGCTCTGCTTGCGGTTCTGCTTTGGTAATTTTTAATAGTAACTACAGCCGGAACCGTTGTTTTAGCTGCTTTTACAAAATCATCGCCTACTGCTCCGGTGTTCATTCCTGCAAATGAGGTGTTCGGTGCTGACGTTGTGAAATAAGATTGATCTCCATTGTTGGAGGTGTGTCCAAAATATTGTAAGGCTCCAACGGTAGTAGCTCCGGAGATTACTCCTACTACTGCAAATGGTAATAGTTTTTTTAAAGTACTCTTCATTGTATATCTTTCTGGTTTAGTAATTAATTTCTTTTTTATGTTTTTGAGTAAACAAATTTACTGTTAAATAAGTAAGCAATTAGCATGCTATGTTTCAACTTTAACTAAAATTTAACTGCTATTGTGTCATTTTGTGTCTTATGTCGTAATTGTTAATGTCAGAGTTAACAAAACTTAAAAAAAGCTTAAAGAAAAATAGGTCAGACTTATTGAGATAAAGTACACATTTCTTTTATAATCTCCTTTACAGGTAGTCCGTGATTTGTGTCATAGACAGACTTAATTCAAAAATTATTATCTTTGCAAAAATTTTATTCTCACTTAAAACGTTTATAGCATGCAACTGTATAACACCTTAAGCGCAGAAGAAAGAGCTCAACTTATTGATGAAGCCGGTAAAGACCGTCTTACTTTGTCTTTCTATGCGTATGCCAAAATTGAAGATCCCAAAAAATTTCGCGACGAATTATTTATAGCCTGGAACGTACTGGATGCGCTTGGCCGTATTTATGTTGCTCATGAAGGAATTAATGCTCAGATGAGTGTTCCTGCGGATCAGTTTGAGGCATTTCGTAATACGCTGGAAGCTTACGACTTCATGAAAGGAATCCGCCTGAATGTAGCGGTAGATCAAGACAATTATTCTTTTTTAAAATTAACGATAAAGGTCAGAAATAAAATTGTTGCTGACGGATTGAATGACGAAACTTTTGATGTTACCAATAAAGGAATACACTTAAAAGCACAGGAATTCAATAATTTATTGGATGATCCGAATACGATTGTGGTCGATTTCAGAAATCACTACGAAAGTGAAGTAGGACACTTTGAAGGAGCAATTACTCCGGATGTGGAGAATTTCAGAGAAAGTTTGCCGATTATCAATGAACAATTACAGGACTTTAAAGAAGATAAAAACCTGTTGATGTATTGTACGGGAGGAATTCGTTGTGAAAAAGCCAGTGCTTACTTCAAACATAAGGGCTTTAAAAATGTCTATCAATTGGAAGGTGGAATTATTGAATATACGCGCCAGATAAAAGAAGAAGGAATAGAGAGCAAGTTTATCGGTAAAAACTTCGTATTTGACCACCGTTTAGGAGAGCGAATTACTGACGATATTATTTCACAATGCCACCAGTGTGGAAAACCTTGTGATAACCATACCAATTGTGCGAATGATGCCTGTCATCTTTTATTTATCCAGTGTGATGAATGTAAGACCGCGATGGAGAACTGTTGTTCTACAGAATGTCTTGAAACAATACATTTGCCTTTGGAAGAGCAGGTAGCATTAAGAAAAGGACTGCAGGTTGGAAATAAAGTGTTCAGAAAAGGAAAATCCGATGCGCTGAAATTCAAAAATTCAGGAGATTTATCAGACAAACCTTTAGCAAAAGCTGAAACGAAAAATATCCGTCAAAAGATTGCTGTCAAAAAAGAATTGATTGGTAAGGCAGAACATTATTTCTCAAAATCAAAAATTGCACAGTTTTTAATTGAAAATAAAGATTTGTCAGTAGGTGATAAAGTATTAATTTCAGGTCCTACAACAGGAGAACAGGAAATTACAATTACTGAAATCTACGCCAATGGAGGTCCTTGTGAAACCGCACAAATAGGAGATCAGGTTACTTTCGAACTTCCATTCAGAGTTCGTTTATCTGATAAAATGTACAGAATTTTGCAAAACGCATAATTCATCATAAGTGATAAAGCTTCAAAAAGCTTGTCCGGTAAGAATTATTTCAGTTACAATAACTTAATAATGATGCTAAAAGCCGAGCTTAGAAAAAAATATATGCAAAAAAGAAAAGCCTTGTCTACAGATGAGGCTTTCTTGTTATCTGAAAAGATTTTTGAGAATTTCATTCATTATTTCAAACCTAAAGAATCGGAAAAAGCACATGTTTTTATCCCGATTGCGGCTAGAAAAGAAATTGACACCCAAATCTTCATTCAATATTTTATAGCGAATAATATCCGTGTTTACGTTCCTAAAATTGTGGGTGATCAGTTGATTAATATCGAGATTTTTGAAGACACTGTTTTTGAAACCAACAGCTGGGGGATCTCAGAACCTGTTTCCAATGAGGATTCCGGTGAAACGGATTTCGACTATGTCATTATCCCTTTGTTGTATTGTGATAGAAAAGGAAATCGGGTAGGGTATGGGAAAGGTTTTTATGACGGAATGTTCCAAAGCATATCAATGGATACAAAAAAAATCGGAGTCAATTACTTTGACCCCGATGAGTATGTGGATGATGTCTGGGAAAATGATATTCCCCTGGACTATTTGGTGACTCCTACAGATGTGCTGTCTTTCTTAAGCGGTTTGGAATAAAAATCTAAAAAGTAGAATTTAAATTCCTTTTTAAGCTTTGAAGTAGACAACAGAATATATTGTGCATTCTTTTCAAAGCTTCCTAAAGACTTGTTTTTATTGTCAAAATATTCCACATTGAACTTGGCGTAGTCCAATGTATCTTTTTTATAAAACTCTTTATAAACATTCAGATTGCTCACCTTTGCTGTTTTTGCTTTCATACTGTCCAGTTCTTTCAACAGTTTTTTAAAGGTCAAAGAATCGGGTTTGTGGAAATAGCTTTCCATCTGGGAGTAAATAACAGTATCTATTTCTGTATTTCTGTTTCCGGTAAGATACAGAGTAGAAAGATCAAGAAGTTCCTGAACTTTCTGTTTTGTGATGGAGTTGATCGCTTGCATGCTGTCCATCTGTACGGCAGGATAGCTTTTTTCGTTGTTGCTGTTTCGTAGTTTATCGAGGTCGCTTACCTCTGAGGTTTTATTATTACAGGCAATGAATAAAGTCAGAAGCACGGTGAAAATTAAAAAATTATTTATTCTTTTCATCTGTGGTAGCAATTTTAAATTTGATGGATACAATTTTTCCTTTCGTATCCTTTTTCATTTCTATTACATTCAGGTTTTTCAGTGAGGTCGTTGGAGTGGTTACCAGAGTGATATATTTCTGTTTATCCAGTCTTTCTATTCCATAGGTATCATTGTCATATACCTGATAGATCACAGCATTGCTGCTGATAAGATTTTCCAATTGATTTCTTTTCTGCTTAATGAGCGCAAACTGTTCATCTGGATTTCCTCCTTTTATATCTTTTATAGAGAAATAATAGACCGCCATTTTATAATCATCCGGCTTGAGCTCTATTTTTTCTTCTTCAGGCGCATTTTCAAGGCTTCTGTTCACCTCCAGAGGTTCATAGAAAGGTGCACTGATCCGCATTTTCAGATTCTTATCCTTGGTAGAATAATAAAAACAATCACCCGGCTTTATTTTATACATCAATGGTGATTCATTTTCTTTTACCACCATTATTTCTAAAGTGTTGATCACAGAAACTCCTCTGTCCTTATCAATGAAACAATATTTATAAGTTTTTGAAAAAAGAACATCTTTAAATCCTAAAAGACCCGTAATGGTAATCAAGACCGAAGTAACCAGTGCCCAGGCATTCTTTTTAAAGAAATTTTTCTTGGGTGGAACGGATAAAATTTCAACGTTGTTTGTTGTTGTAGTGTTTTGTGTAACTTTTTGATTTTCAGTGTTTGTTTTTTGTAAATCAGTGTTTTCAGCGGTGTTTATTTCAATTTTTTTAGGTTGAACTTCGCTTTTTGGAAGTTCAGGAGCTGCTGAAACTATTTTTTCAAGTTCATCGATTTCTTCCTCCTCCAGATTCTCATTTTCCTGTAGCAGTTCACCCGCAAAAAGATGCGTTTTTTTGAACTCATACCAAGAGTCATAACCCGCATAGATACTCAATAAATTGAGCATGTCTATCCTTGGTAATTTAGTGACTGGAGAATTTTTGAAATAGGTGTAAAATGACTTTTCACTGATGTTCCCTTTTGCTTTTTTGCGCAGGTCTTCCTGAAAATATATTATATCTATACCCTTCCACTTGGAAATATCATCCTGTGAAGGGGTATACTCTTTTAAGTATTGACCCTGAACATCCCTTTTTAGCTGCTCAAAGTGTAAAAGATCTAAATCTGTCAATTTTTCAAAAAATAATTAAATTATTGATTATCAGTTGTTTTTATTTGTAAAACTATTTTACAAAGGTATTACAATTATTTTTCATAAACAAACTTTCCAACTGCTCTACCTTTGTCTTGTTCAAATAACAGAACAGAATAAAATTTTATAAAACAATATTAACAAAATTAAATTTAATTTATTATGAAAAAGTCATTATTCGTAGCTGCTATCGCTGCAATCTCTCTAGTTGCTTGTAAAAAAACTGAAGCTACTTCTACTGAAGGAGCAACTGATTCTGCTGCTGCTAACGTAGCTGATTCTGCTGCTGTAGTTTCTGATTCTGCTGCTAAAGTTGTTGATTCTGCTGCAACTACTGCTGTAGAAGCTACTAAAGATGCTGCTGCTGCTACTACTGCTGCTGGTGCTGAAGTTGCTAAAGATGCTGCTAAAGGAGCTGGAGAAGCTGCTAAAGGTGCTGCTGATGCTGCTAAAGGTGCTGCAACTGCTGCTAAAGATGCTGCAAAAGACGCTGCTAAGAAATAATTCTAAGCAAACGCTTAACAATAAAAGAACCGTTTCACCCAGTGAAACGGTTTTTTTATGCTTAGTCATTGCGAGCCGAAGGCGAAGCAATCTCATTGAGAACAAAGTTTAATAGAGAATCATATAAATAATACTCAAACCTTATTTATCCTTTCTTCTGTTTTAAAGATTCATAGCAGGTAATGGCCACCGCATTACTTAGATTTAAAGAATCAATACTTCCTGCCATAGGAATTAACGTATTTTTTCCTTTTCCAATCCAGAAATCACTGAGCCCCGAATGCTCTGTACCGAATAATACAGCAGAACGCTGTTTGAAATCTCTCTTATAAAGATCTTCAGCGCTTTCATCCATAAGCGTAGTATAGATATTGAAACTGTTCTTTTGCAAAAACTCTAAGGTTTCTTCATTTTCGGCCTGGTATACTTCCATCCCGAAAAGACAACCTACACTGGATCTGATCACATTGGGGTTGTAGAAATCGGTTTTCCCGTCAGCAACAATCAGTGCATCTACACCAAATGCTTCACAGCTTCTTAAAATAGCACCAAGATTTCCCGGTTTTTCTACTCCTTCAACAATAATTACGGTAGAATTTTCTTTAGGTACAAATGAAGAAAGTGGGGTGTCTTTTGCAGTATAAATCCCGATAATCCCTTCTGAACTCCCTCTGTAAGCTATTTTTTCGTATACTTTTTCACTTACATAATGAATTTTCTCTCCAGGAAGACTTCCTCTAAAGATATTTTCACAGATAAAGAACTCCAGCGGTTCAAAATCATACTGCATCGCTCTTTCATTCTCCTGCTGGCCCTCTACTACAAAAACATTTGATTTCTTACGAAACCTGTTGTCAGTAAGGAGCTTAGTGACATTTTTTATTTTATCGTTTTGAAAACTTTCTATCAACATTCCGCAAAATTATGCAAAATTTATGATTGAAGTTCTCTGGTTTTGATAAAAAGACTTTTCCAGGTTATCTCAAATGAGATTTTATTTTTTCTTTTAAAATAAATAACAACCGCTATCATCACGATAATGGAGAGTATTTTATAGAGATTTCCATAGAGGTTTCCTGAAACATTTTCCGATACATTGAAGATTTCCCAGTACAGATTCATAAAAAAATGAAGGAAGATTGCTGTCCATAAGTTGTATTCTGATTCAAAATATACCCAGGCAAAGAATAATGATCCCAAAAATGTAATAACAAATATCTCGGCAAGTTCTGTTATATCCTGACTTTGGTATAAATGTACCTGTGCAAACAGCAATGAACCCAATAAAGCGGAAGATAGAAAACCAAGTCTGGTAAACCGATAGAGTATTCCGATAAGAAAAGCTCTGAAGATGACTTCTTCAAAAAAGGCTGAAGAAACCGTATTGATAAACAAAGATTCAACGTTGATGGTACTGGTAAATCTAAAATGAATCAGATATCCAATAAGCATGGGAAGGGTTCCGATAAGAGTGAGGAAAAATCCTTTGATTATAGACTTATTTAATGAAAATATATCCAAAATATTTCTTTTGGGCAACAAGAGTTTTGAAGTGATCACCAATGGAATTAGAGACACAGAATAGGCAATAACATGCGCTATGGCTTTGCTCTGAAAAAGATTTTTTGAGAAGCTCTGAATACTTTTGAAATACAAAAGATCAAAAAAATAATAGGTCGTAAAGCCCAGAATGAAAATTGAAAAGAAGCGGATGTTTTTACTCATGTCATTTAATTTTTGAGCAAAAATGTGGCTTTAAATCAATGCTTTAAAATTAATGTGATGAATAGCAAGGAATAGTGACGATTGACACAATTATGAATTCTGCTGCTGCAGTTGAGGGATGATTGCCGGAATGAAACTTCTTGAAACCGGGATTTCAAAATCTATTTCCGGAAGTATTAGTTTATATCCCTGAGCGTTTCCTTTGAGATTTTTTACCTTCCCAAGATTCACAATATAAGAACGGTGACATTTTTTGATGGAACCGGATTCTATTTGTTGTAAAGCGTTGGATAAACTGATTCTGACTACCATTTTTTTTACACGAGTATTCTCTAAAAAGTAAAATGTACAGTAATTTTCCATGGATTGGGCACACAGAAAATCATTCTCATTGATGGTAAGCTCAGTATTCTGTGTGGATATTTTCAATAGACTTTGTGGCTGATCAGGAAGAGAAACAGCTAGATGCTGAGAAATATCTTTAGCCCTATTTTCATGAACGTTTTTCAAATAAATATACCTTGATAAAATATAAATGACCGATATCGGAATGCCGACTGCCAGAGAATAAAGAAGCATATAGAAGTAATTTCCAAGGTTAAGTTCTACATGACTTAAAAATAATGAATTGTAAAAGTAGGAGAGTACAGATCCCAGGAATAAAATGACAATTATTTTCACCAATTCTGATCCAATATTCCATTTGGTGAACCTTGAAGTGGTAAGATTGGCAATAAAAAAAGCAGCACCAAAAATAATGCAGTATGGGAAAAGTAAGACAAACTTATAAGGATGATGAAAGTTTTCCGTACCGAAAGGCTGAAAAATAATCAGAAACAAATACACAGAAATTCCAGCCCCCAGAGAAGAAACAAGAATTTCTTTGAAGGATTCGGATATTGGATAAGGATATGAGGCAAAAGAAAACATAAAATCCAGGATTTAGTTTTCTGATGGTTCAATAAGATTACTGTTGTCAATAAGACTTTGTGGCAGATCTTTTTTGTTTTTGATTCCTAATGATTTCAGTTTCTGAGTCTGGATTACAAGATTATCATTTCCGGTATGAAGTTGTTTATAGGCATCATTAAATACATTCTTCGCCTGGTCGAGATTTCGCCCAACTTTCTCCAGGTTTTCCACAAAACCTACAAATTTATCATATAGTTTGGCACCACGTTCAGCAATTTCCATGGAGTTTCTGTTTTGGTACTCGCGTTTCCAAAGATCAGCAATTAGCTTAAGTGAAGTGATCAGGTTACTTGGGTTAAGCAATAAGATTCTTCTTTCATAAGCATAATTCCAGAGGTTTTGGTCTGCCTGCATGGCTGCAATATAAGCCGGTTCACTGGGAATAAACATCATCACGAAATCCAGTGATTTTCCATAGTCGTCATAGGCTTTTTGGCTCAGTTGTGTGATGTGATTTTTGATAGATCCAAGGTGCTGGCTTACTTTTATGGCGTACACATCAGCATCGGTTTCGTCTACCAATTCTGTGAAAGCGGTAAGGGAAACTTTAGAATCGACGATGACATTTCTTTCATCCGGGTATTTTATCACAGCATCCGGACGCATTTTTTTTCCTGAAAATTCAGAGAATAAAGCATTATTATCTTCGTCACGTAATTCATGTTCCAGGAAATATTCTCGCCCTTTTACGAGCCCTGATTTTTCTAGAATACTTTCCAGAATCATTTCGCCCCAGTTCCCCTGAGTTTTGCTTTCCCCTTTCAGAGCGCGCGTCAGTTTTTTGGCATCCTCAGAAATCTGTTGGTTCAATTCAGCCAGTTCTTTCACTTTTTCAGCGAGAGAGAAACGTTCTTTATTTTCCTTTTCATAAGCTTCGTTCACTTTGTTTTTTAAATCAGCAATTTTCTCCTGAAAAGGCTCCAGGATGTTTTTTAAGTTATTTTGATTTAAAGTGGTGAATTTTTCTGTTTTTTCCTCTAAAATCTTATTCGCCAGATTTTCAAACTGTAGCTTAGACTCCTCCTGGATTTTCACAATTTCATCTTTTTGAGTATCCAGCGATTTTTGGAGACCTTCATTTTTTGCCGAAAGCTCAGAGTTTTTAGCAAAAATAGACTGCTTTTCAAGAATGTGGGTTTCTATCTGGGAAGTCTGTTTCTGATTGAGCTGTTTCAATTCCTGAAACTGGATATTGAGTGAAGAATGTTCTGCAGAGATTTTAGAAAACTCATTTTTCAGATCATCCAACAGATCCTGCTGTAGGATGTTTAAATCTTTTTCTTTACTGATATTCTGATTAAGTTCCTGAATCTTCAGCGTTGAATTTTCAAGATCAGATTGAGTTTTAATAGATAAGGTATTCAGCCCGTCATAAGAACTTCTTGAAACCATTGATGATTTCAGTGCAAAATACAATATCACCGCTCCCAGTATACCGCCGGCAACAAACCCAATAATTAAATATATCATCTCCATCTTCCAAAATTATGAAAAAAGGCTGGAAGAAGGAAGAAGGATGTTGGAAGTTACTTCTGCGCAGGTAAGAACTGACAGCTTTTTACATTAATTTCAATGTTTTTGAAAGGTGAATAAAATGGGAAACAATTGTTTTATAAAATTCTATTACCTCTCTCCTCCCGCCTCCATCCTCCTTTCTTAATTAGATTACCTATATTTATGGGAAATTTCAGAGACTTATGAATATTTTGTTGGTAGAAGATGATCAAAGAATCAGCAATTTCCTGATAAAAGGCCTTTCCGAGGCTGGATACAATCTTACCCTTGCAGATTCCGGAGAAAAGGCGCGTGAGCTTCTTCATACCTATGATTTTGATCTTATTTTAATGGATATCATGCTTCCCGGATTGGATGGGATGCAGCTTACCCAGATCATACGATTTAAAGGAAACTATACTCCGATTTTAGTTTTAAGTGCCCTGAACAGTCCGGATGACAAAATCAAAATGCTGGATATGGGAGCTGATGATTATTTATCAAAACCTTTTCATTTTGAAGAATTGATTTCAAGGATTAAAGCCTTAACAAGAAGAAATAAATTAACTTATCAGAAGGAAGATCAGTACTTGTCTTGCGGTAATATTACCATTGATACGGACCTTCACAAGGTTACACAAAATGATAAGGAAATTGAATTTTCCCCCACAGAATACAAACTTTTTACTTTCCTTATGGAGAATAAAAACAAGGTATTGAGCAGAACCCAGATTTTACACAACGTTTGGGGAATTGATTTTGATAATACAACGAATGTAGTAGATGTTTATATTTCCTATGTCCGTAATAAGATTGACGAAACAGAACAGAAGATTATTCATACGGTAAAAGGAACCGGATATTTAATTAAAGACTGAAAATGACTCTCAGAAGCAGGTTTACCCTTATTTCAAGCCTTTCATTCGGCATCGTTTCTATCATCACATCTGCGGTGATATTCTTTGCCTATTATGACAGTACCAAGATTTTTTATTTTGAAAAGCTACGGAATACAGCGCTTATTTCTGCCATTTATTACCTTGATAAAGATGAGCTCCCGAAAGACCGGCATGCCCAGATCAAAAAAGAATACAATCACCTGATTCAGAATAACAGAGTAGCTGTCTACAACCAGAATAATGAGGTTACTTTTGGGCAAAATCTTCATGATCAAAATATAAAGCTTTCCCACCTGCAGGCGGTAAGGAATAATAAAGGCATGCAGTTTATGTCGGATAATCAGTTCTATTATGGAATTTTCTATCCGGATAACCAGGGAGATTTTGTGGTTTTTGTAAAATCCCCGAACGATTCATTTCAGTCACAGATTTTAAGACTGGCTATTATCATGCTTTCCGTATTGGTCATTGGGCTGCTGGCGATTTATTTTCTGAGCAGATATCTTTCTAAGGTAGTTTATAAACCTATTTCCAATGTTGTAGAACGCATCAATAAAGTGGAATATAATAATATTTCTACTGCAATTATTGCTTCTACCAATACCCATGATGAAATTGAAGATCTTATAAAATCTTATAATAAACTGTTGGGCAGGATTTCTGAAAATGTACTCTTACAGCAGAACTTTATCAATTATGTTTCTCATGAATTTAAAACTCCATTGGCTGCAATCTCCGGAAATCTGGAAGTTTTCGCTCAAAAAGACCGGACTCCGGAAGAGTATTGGGAAGTGGCGAAGGAATCATTAGAGAATGTATATGAGATTGAAAATATTCTCAACAATCTTTTACTGATGTCCGGAATGACCAAACTTGAATCTTCTCATAAGCAAATGAGAGTGGATGAACTGATATGGAAAATTTACGAGAAGCTTGATCCTAAAGCAAAAGAAAACAATTCATCTATTAAAATACAGCTTCAGGTGACAAAACCTGCTTTGCTGGAATTTCCCGGAAATGAAACACTGCTCTATCTGGCATTATATAATATTGTAGAAAATGCGATCAAGTATTCCTATGATAAACCAGTGGTGCTTACCTTATCTGAGAAGAACAGTCGACTGCATATAGAAGTCAGAGATGAAGGAAGAGGAATTCCGTCAGATGATCTTGTGAAAATATCTGAAACTTTTTACAGAGGGAAAAATGTAGATACTGTGAAAGGAAGTGGAATAGGGTTATCTCTCTCAAAAAGTATCTTTGATCATCATCATATTATAATGAAAATTGATTCTGCTATTAATGTCGGAACAAGTGTTCTCCTTGAATTTCCGTCCCATTCATAATTGTGTTATTTGTGAAAACATTCGTGTTTTTCGTGTTTTTTTAAGTTCTAATCAAACTCTAATGTTGAACTAACCGAATTTTAATTTTGTTTAAAATTCCCTCTAATATTAGAAAAATAGCTTTGTAGTCTTAAATAAGAGACCCTTGAAGAAGCTATTTTTTACCCTATTTTATATTCATTGTTTCAGTTTCTTTTCTGCGCAGATTTCAGATACCCTGAAAATTGACAGAAAGGAAGCTGAAACAATTTTTTTGGCTAAAAACCTTGACATTATTGCCCAGAAGCTTGAAATTTCACAAGCCGAAGCAAGAGCTGTTCAGGCTAAATACTGGCCCAATCCAAAATTAAGCATCAGTGAAGTTAATCTATGGAGAACCTATGACATAGAAGAACAGCCGGCACTCATCGGAAACTGGGGAAAAAACACCCAGATTTCTGCTGAGATAGAACAGGTGATTCAGACGGCTGGAAAGAGAAGAAAAAATATTGAACTCCAGAAAATAGAAATTGAAGGAGAGAAATATGAATTACAGGAAGTTTTACGTGAACTGAAGAAGACATTAAGGAATACTATTACCGAAATTCTTTACAATCAGGAACAGCAGAAGATTTATCAGGGGCAGATTGCTTCCATTGAGAAATTAACAAAATCCTATAACAATCAATTGAACCTGGGAAATATCAGTAAGGCTGAATATGTCCGATTAAAAGCTCAGGAAATTGAATTTAAGAAAAAACTGATTTCATTAAAACAGGAAATTGAAGATCAACAGGTAGAGCTTAAAGCCCTATTAATGTTACCTTCTCAATCTTATCTGGTAATTTCAGATTCATTTGTGATGCCGGAAAGACAACTTTCAGAATTGGAGGTGGCACAATGGATGGAAAAGGCAAAAGAAAACCGCCCCGATATCATGATCTCAAGAAATAAAGAAAAACACGCTGCCAAAAACCTCGAAATACAAAATGCTATGAAAACTCCCGATGTAGCGGTTTCCATAGGATACGACCGTGGCGGAAATATCATGAAAGATTTTATAGGCTTAGGGGTTTCTATGGACCTTCCTATTTTCGACCGTAATAAAGGAAATATCCAGGAAGCCAGACTTGAAATTGAGAAAAGTAAACTTGAGACTCGTAAAAATATGCTGAAATCGGAAAATGAAATTGTCTCTGTTTTCAGAAACTATATCCGGACACAACAGGTTTCAGAAGAAATTGATGAAAATTATGAATCTACACTGGATAGTTTGCTGGTAAGTCATGAAAAAAACTTCAGACTCAGAAATATCAGCATGCTGGAGTATATGGATTTTCTGGATACCTACATAGGAAATAAAATGATCATACTGGATACTAAAAAAGAGCTTAATCAATACTACGAAAACCTGCAGTATGCTGTAGGACAAGATTTATAAGATATGAACAAAAATATTACCCAATACATTGCTGCAATCTACCTTTCTGCCTTTGTGATTTTTACAGGTTGTACCGGAGAAAAAGAAAATAAAGAAGTTGAAAAAAACTATTGCATCAGTAAAGAACTTAAAAAAGATATTAAGCTCGTGAAAGCAGAAATGCTTCCCATAGAAGAAAGTATCACCCTCACCGGAGAAGTGGAAAGTAATTCGGATAAAACCGTTCCCTTTGTAAGCCTGGTGGATGGAGTTGTTATAGATACCTATTTCTCACTTGGGGATTATGTGAAAAAAGGACAGACTCTGGCAAGTATAAAAAGTACAGCGGTAAACGAAATGCAGGATGATTCCCAAACTTTACAGGCTCAGCTGGCAGTAGCCAAAAGAAAGCTGACCTCCGTGGAAGCCATGTATAAAGATGATATTGCCTCTCAGAAAGATTTACAGGAAGCACGATCGGAAGTAGCCATATTGCAGTCTAATATTTCCAAGACCCAGAAAAATATGCAGCTGTATTCAGCAGGGGGAAATACCATTCAGATAAAAGCTCCTGCGGACGGCTATGTTATTTCAAAGAATATTTCCAAAGGAATGCCTGTTACAGCAGGTGGAGATCAGCTTTTTACCATTTCCAATCTGGATAAAGTCTGGGTAATGGCCAATGTGTATGCTACCAATATGAGACATGTGTATGTAGATCAGCCTGTAGTAGTGAAAACACTGGCATATCCGGATGATAGCTTTTCAGGAAAGATCAATACTATTTCTCAGGTTTTCAATGAAAACGAAAGAGTCCTCAAGGCCAAAATCGTTATGGACAATAATGGGATGAAGCTAAGACCCGGAATGTCTGCAGATGTTGTATTACCTGTTAACTCACAAAATAAATCTGCATTGGCCATTCCTGCTAAAGCTTTGATCTTTGATAATAACCAAAGCTATGTAGTTGTATACAAAAAAGACTGCGATCTGGAGATCAGACCGGTAACGGAGATTGCTTCCAACAGCCAGTATATTTATGTAGAAGGAAATTTAAAGCCTGGTGAAAATGTCATTGCTTCCAACGGATTGCTGATCTACGAAAACCTGAAAACCCAAATAAATAATTCCACCAAGTAATGCGAAAGTTTGTACAGAATATAGTTTCCTTCTCTTTAAAAAATTCATTGATCGTTCTTTTGGGGACTTTTCTTTTGCTGGCCGGAGGAATCTATTCTTATATGCATACCCCCATTGAAGCGTTTCCGGATGTTACCAATACAAGGGTAAGAGTCATTACTCAATGGCCGGGAAGAAGTGCTGAAGAGATCGAAAAATTTGTCACATTACCCATTTCCAAAGAAATGAATGCCATCCCGAATAAAACATCGGTGCGTTCTATTTCCTTATTCGGATTATCTGTTGTAACCGTGATTTTTGATGACCATGTCAATGATTTTTATGCCCAGCAATATGCTTCCAATAAACTCGGAAACGTAAACCTTCCTGCCGGGGCAGAATACAGCATTGAACCACCTTCAGGAGCTACGGGTGAAATTTACCGGTATATTATTAAAAGTAAACTTCCCATCAAAGAAGTTACGGCAATCCAGGACTGGGTAGTAGAAAGAGAATTACTGGCAGTTCCCGGTGTTGCAGATGTAGTAAGCTTTGGTGGAGAAGAGAAAACCTATGAAATAAAAATTAATCCTACAGAATTACACAATTACGACCTTTCCCCCCTGGATGTGTATGAAGCAGTTTCGAAGAGTAATATTAATGTAGGAGGAGATGTTGTGGCAAAAGGAGATCAGGCTTATGTAGTGCGGGGGATCGGTCTTTTGGAGAAGAAAGAAGATATTGAAAATATTAAGATCGAGGTAAAAGGTTCTACCCCAATTTTGGTAAAACATGTGGCTGAAGTTAAAATTTCAGCAAAACCAAGGTTAGGGCAGGTAGGGTATAATAAGGAAAATGATGTCGTAGAAGGAATTGTCATCATGCTTCGTGGTGAAAATCCAAGTGAAGTAATTGCCAGATTGAAAGACAGAATTCAAGAGCTGAACGGTGGAGAACTGCCGGGAGATGTTCAGATTGTTCCGATCATTGATCGTACAGAACTCGTGAATACCACCGTTCATACCGTGTCCAAAAACCTGATTGAAGGAGTGATTTTGGTTTCGATCATCGTATTTATATTCTTATACAACTGGAGGACAACTTTCATCGTAGCATCAGTCATTCCTTTGGCTTTCTTGTTTGCAATTATTATGCTTAAAATTCAAGGGCTGCCAGCCAATCTGATTTCCATGGGAGCACTGGATTTCGGACTGCTTCTGGAAGGAACGCTGGTGATTGTAGAACACGTCTTTGTGGCCCTCGAACTTAAAGCCCGGAAAATAGGAGTGCGGAGATTCAACAAAATTTCCAAGCTGGGGATCATTAAGAAAAGCGCAGGAAGTGTGGCAAGCTATATTTTCTTTGCCCTTTTGATTCTTATTGTTGCTCTGATGCCAATCTTCTCTTTCCAGAAAGTGGAAGGAAAGATGTTCTCTCCTTTGGCGTTTACTCTGGGATATGCATTATTAGGATCACTGATATTAAGTTTGACCTATGTTCCGGCGATGTGTAAAATCTTATTGACTAAGAATATTGAAGAAAAAGAAAATTTCATTTCAAAATTCTTCAAAGTAAATATCTATAGGATCTACGAATTCAGTGACCGTCACAAAAAAGGATTTATCATCGGTTTTGTTGCCTTACTTGCTATTTGCGGTTGGAGATTCTCCAATTATGGATCCGAATTTCTACCAAAACTGAATGAAGGAGCAATCTATGTGAGAGCAACCCTTCCCAACAGTGTCAATCTGGATGAATCGGTGCGGTTGACCAAAGAGATGAAAGAAATTTTAATGAAATATGATGAAGTAAAATTTGTCATGACCCAGACAGGCCGTCCGAATGACGGTACAGATCCTACCGGTTTCTTTAATATCGAATTTAATATCCAGCTGAAGCCGGAAGGGGAATGGAAGAAAAAAATATCCAAAGAGGAGCTTCTTGAAGAAATGAGAGTTTCCCTTGAAAAATATCCGGGAATCAATTTTGGATTCAGCCAGCCAATACAGGATAATGTAGAAGAATATGTTGCAGGAGTAAAAGCACCATTGGTTATTAAGATTTTCGGAAATGACCTCTTCGAGCTTGAAAATTATGCCAATAAAGTGGCCAATTCCATCAGAACAGTTCCAGGCATTTCAGATGTCAATGTGTTTAAAAATATTGGACTTCCAGAATTGAGAATACAGCTCCACGATTCTAAAATGGCAAAATATGGTATTTCCACAGCAGATGCACAGGCTGTCATCGAAATGACGATCGGTGGACAGGCTGCCACCAAATTTTATGAAGAAGAAAGAATGTTTGATGTCATGCTGAGATTTGAAAAACAGTACCGTGACACTCCGGAGAAAATGGGGAATATTCTCATCCCTACACAGGATAATAAGAAAGTCCCATTAAAAGAAATTGCAACCATAGATTATCATACCGGACCATCATTTATTTACCGTGAAGGGAACAGCAGATATATCGGAGTTGGTTTTAATATTGAAGGACGTGACCTGGGAAGTACGATTCAGGAAGCAAAAGCGAAAGTAGATAAGGAAGTAAAACTTCCGAAAAATCATAAAATGACGTGGGCTGGGGAATTTGAAAGCAAAGAAAGAGCGGCGAAACAGCTGGCAATGGTAGTGCCAATATCTTTAGTTCTTATTTTGATGCTGTTGTATTTCAACTTCGGAAATGTAAAAGATACACTGATCTCTTCCATTACACTGGCATTTGCGTTTATTGGAGGATTTTTATCCCTTTGGTTTACGGGAACTATCTTCGGAATCTCAGCGGGGATTGGATTTATCATCCTTTTTGGAGTAGCAACCATTGATGGTATCGTTCTGATCGGAGTGATGAAAGAAAATCTGCAAAGCAGAATGTCGCTTAAAGAATCCATTGCACAGGGAGTGAAAAGCAGAATACGCCCGGTGGTTATGATTGCCCTGATGGGATCTATGGGACTTCTTCCTGCAGCAATGTCGAATGGAATGGGCTCAGAAATTCAGAAACCTTTAGCCATTATGATTGTTGGAGGGCTCATTGTCTGTATGCTGCTGTCATTTACAATACTGCCAATTATTTTCCATTATGCCTACCGTAAAAAGCATAAGGAAACAATATAGTTTCTTTTATTTTGTTCATTATGAGGCCGGGATCCGTGAGGAAGATCCCGGCCTTTTTATTAAGAACTCTTTGTAGATTCTAAAATCTCAATATTTTTCACAACATCAATGCTTTCACACTTTTTAAATTCCTTTAAAAGAGCGGGAGTGAGGATCTTCGGATTCAGAATTTGTGTAGCAACTTTGGCTGCGGCGTAATCTACGATGCCAATAACAGATTCTCTTAAGAAATTCGGAGTATTGGAAGCTATCACGGCGGTCGCCCAGGAAGTATCTCTTGCTTTGGAAATGGCAAAATCAAGGACAACATTATCTTTTCCGTTGGAGAGCTTGTCTATGAGATCCACGGGATAACATATTTTGTTCAGAGAATCCTGCACATTCTGATTGATGGAGGCAATGACATTATTAATGTTCTCGAAATCTTTTTTTAACGGATTTATTTTCCGGTAGGGCATGATTGCAGCAGCAGAAACACCAAGATCGAGATTGATATGAGCATTCATGCCCAGGAATATATGCTGTAATATCAGCAGGTTTTTGTTTTTGGCGGCTTCAAAAGCGATATACCATGAATTGGTACATTTTTCTCCCTTGTTATAGCTTTCCCATGCCTGAAGATATCTTTGTGCAAAAGCAACGTCAAGTGATGTCATTCTGGGATTATCCTCAAATTTTTTCTGCTGAATTCCTTTCAGAACCTGTGCGGTCATAATTCTATAGGTACAGGCGAAATATCCTGCAGGACTCTTGTTTTCTTTGCACCAGATGATGATTTCATCCAGTTTTTTAAGAACTTCCTCAATGGTTTTCATGATAGTTTTTTGTTTAAAGATAATAAAAAAGTGAGCCGGAAAGCTCACTTTATGTATTGTTCATTCAGATTATGGGGTAATGATAATCGGGTCAGGAAAAGGTTCCAGAACCAGTGGTTTGCACATGGCTGCCGGTTGGCAGCTTCCCCCCATACATATAAAGTTAGTCATCGTGGTTGTACCGTCAGGACATCTGATCATTCCCTCACCATGGCATCCTCCCGGGCATTGTGCCGGATACAGTGTTCCTCCGAATACTTCTTTCAATTCTGTTCTTGAAAATTTTGTTAAGTTCTTTTTCATGAGATTAATTTTAATTATGATATTGATTTGTTGGTAACCCACTTACAATTAGATGAATAAGTTGAGTTCTCAATAAGCTAAAATAATTAAATTAATTCATTGAAACAAGATATATTTTTTTAATCATTGTGGTATTTGATAAAATGATTGTTATATGTAGGGCAGAATTAAAAAGGGCTATCTCAGGAAATGAGATAACCCTTTTTATTATTATAAATTTTCTAAGAACGTTACTTTTTAATCGCTTTAATCGCTTTTACAGTTCCATCTTCCATTTGAAGGTTGATCAGGTATAATCCTGAATTCAGTTCAGAAAGATTAAGTTCGTTGCTTGGGCTAAGAGTTTTTATCTGTCTGCCTGAAATATCACTTACCATAATAGATTTTACTCCTTTTGTATCAGAAATTCTCAATACATCTTTAAATGGATTAGGATAAATAGAGATGTCAGCTTTCTTACTTAGGCTGATATCTGAAGTAGAAAGTACATCCTGAACGCTTATGGTGTAGTCTTCTGCCTGACCCTGATTAAGATCCGCACATGGATTAGATAACTCTGTTCTTACAGAAGTTGTTGAGCTGTTAAAATGGTATTTAATTCTCATTCTGGTGGTTCCTAGAGCGGCAGTAGCGGGAACGGCAATATTTTTATTAACGGTTAAAGGAGTACCGGTACCTCCCGCAAAATCGGAAGTGACAAAGTAAGATTCACCAGCATCGGCAAAACTTCCGTTTTGATTCCAGTCTATGAATACAGTAAATCCAAATCGGTTGGTTGTTCCTACTGAGGTCCCTGTCATGGATATTGGATATGAAGTTCCTCTTATAACACTAGCTATTTTATTGGTGAAGCTTTCGTGGCCGTCACCTGTATTTGCAGTGGCGCTGGAAGCATTTGTCATATCACTGAAAACGACATTGGATATTGGGTATACACCGAGTTTAGCAAGAAGAAGACCACAATAAGGAGCATAAGGATTAGCACCGGTTGTGAATGAAATTTCCGGACATCCTGTGGCATCACCTAAAGCATTTGTAGGAGTAACAGTTGTGTATAATGTCGTGTTTTGAGGAAAGGTAGTAGATGCTGTAGGAGTATAGAATGTATTAAATGTACTTCCGTTATATATATTAGAGGCACCTGAGGTAGTACCGACTTTAATTTTGTAAGATTCTGCTCCGGCTGTTGCTGCCCAGGTAATCTGTTGACGCACGGATGCGCCGGTTGCACCACTTACGGGAGCACTTATAGTGGTACATGCAGGCATTGCAGTAACTTCCTGTTTAATTTTTACATTATCTATAAAGCTATAAAAATCATAAGTAGTTCCCGTAGTACCTACCGTCTGAATTCGAAGCATAAAGTTTCCGTTTACATTAGCACTTTCAGGAATTGTAGCTGTATACGAAGCACAGGTTTGGGCTGCAGCAGTTAATGTAATAGGAGTACTTACTGCAGTATACGTAGTACCACCGTTTGTAGAGTATTCAACATTAATATTACCACCAATTAGAGTGGAAGTGTCATAAGCAACCGTTGAATATGAAAAAGAAATGTCAATTTTTTTTCCATTGGCCGTTACACTTGCTGGTTTGGTGTATAACAGGTTTATAGTTCTGTTGGCAGTACTGGAACCATATGATTCAGCACCTATGGATATTGCACCGTCACAGTTCCCTACAATATACGTTGTAGGAGTTCCAGTGTATCCACCTGTAATTGTAAAATTAGGGTAAGTTCCGTTTTCAAAACTTTCCGTCACTAAAATCTGAGCGCTGCCCATTATAGAGAGCGCCATGAAACTCAAGAATAGTAATTTTTTCATATTGATAAGTTTTATTTTACCGAATATAATACTATTTCATTTTAAAACCAAATATGAAATAAAATTAACATTTTATAATCAAATTAATTGTGTTTTTTGAATTTAGTTTAAATAATTTCAACTGTTTTGTTCTTTTTGATTGTGATTTTAAATTTTATAATTGAATAGTTAGGGTTTGGTTGGCCTAGGGGTTTTCTTTTGAAACTTCATCATGATGTTTAAGATACAAAGGCAGAGCTGCAGATCCATACCATGGGAAAATTTCATAACTAAAGACTCCGGCTTGTACAGCGGGATCTGTTTTTACCCATTGTTCAGCTTCTTCCTTAGATTTGGTATTAAAGATGAACATGCCGCGGTAGTTTTCTTTATTCTTTTCTAGAAAAGGCCCGGCTACGATGATTTTACCTTCATCAGCAAGTTTACCAATATTCGTCATGTGGCCTTTCATGAGCTCGCCCATTTTGGCTTTATCTTCAATCTTGGTAGAGCCTGTTGTCAGCATAACAATCGTATAAGGTTTCATACCATATTGATCAGCTCCTAAAGAAGTTGCCAGTTCCTGATTAAATTTTGGCTTTTCTGCTTTCTTTTCCTGTGCAAAGGACAATGCGGATATGAGGAGGCATACGGTTAGTAATGGTTTTGATTTCATCTTGTTTTATTTTGATAAATATAATAAAAACCTTAAAAATTTAGGAGCACTGAATTTCAAAAAATGATATGATACAAAAAAACCTCGATGGTTACGAGGTTATATTTAATTGTTCAGATAAGTTTATTTTAATCTTTTATTCTTAAAAATTCTTTTGCCAGTTCAATCATTTTAGGATCTCCGGTATACTTACCATGTTCATCAGACAGTTTTACCGTAGGAATCCACTCTTTATTAGTGGCCTGTACCCCAATCAGTTTCATGACAATGTTCATGGGTTTCAATCCTACATCATTCGTTAGATTAGTTCCTATTCCGAAGGAAATTCCTATTTTTCCTCTGCAGTAGTTGGTAATTTCTTCTACTTTTTCAAGATTTAGGGCATCAGAAAAGATAATGTATTTAAACATAGGATTGATCCCGTTTCTTTGATAATGAGCAATCGTTTTATCTGCAAATTCCAGAGCATCTCCGCTATCATGACGTACACCATCAAAAAGCTTTGCAAATTTTTTGTCAAACTGCTGGAAGAAAACATCAGTGGTATACGTATCAGATAAGGCAACTCCAAGATCACCTCTGTATACATCTACCCAATGTTCCAGTGCCATTTCATTGGCCATTTTGAAACCATATTCAGCAGCGTGGAACATAAACCATTCGTGAGCATGTGTTCCGATGGGCTTTACGCCATACTTCATCGCAAAATGTACGTTTGAGCTTCCTATAAAAGTAGACTCTTTTTTTTGTGTTAAAGCTTCCATCACCAGATTCTGTACCTTATAAGAATGTCTTCTTCTGGTTCCGAATTCAGCAAACGTTACTCCAAGCCTGCCTAGTGAGTCTGCTTTTTCCAACGTTTTGCTCATCACCACTTCATTGGAATCTCTTTCCATATGGTTCATTTCGTAATGCAGCTCGCTGATCAATGCCAGTAAAGGAACTTCCCAAAGGATTGTTCTGTACCAAAGTCCTTCTACAGTGACAGAAAGATCTCCTCCTTCCTGATGAATTTTTACTTCAGATGGATCAAAATGGTATCCCTCTAAAAAATCCAGATAGGGAAGATCAATATAAGGACATGTTCTTGCCATGAACTTTTTTTCGTCTTTCGTAAGTTTAAGTTCTGCCATTTTATTAACAGCTTCCCTTAAAGCAGCATCAAATCCCACCGGAAAGTGGTGTTTTCCTCTGTTGATAAATTCATATTTTACAATAGAACCAGGGAATAGTTTTACCACGGCATTCTGCATGGTTATTTTATAGAAATCATTATCTAGAATAGAGTTCAATCTTACGTCGTTCATAATATGTGTAATTTTAACGCAAATATAAAAATAAAAAATAAAATCGCCTAAATGTAAGGCGATTTTTTTGAAATATTTTAATCCTTTTTATGGAGTTATTTTCCAAGATAAGAATTGTACATCCAAACTTCTTTCTCCTGTTCGGTAATATAGTCGCTCATCTGCGAATTGGTACCTTCATCTCCCGCTTCATCGGTAATATCTAAAAGTTCTCTCTGCAGATCAATCACTACTTTGAATGAGCTTAAGATCAGCTCAACACTTTTTGTTCCGTCAGTTACCTCTTTGCTTTCTTTAATTGTAGCCACCTTTAAATAATCTGAATAGTTGTGGGCAGGAATTGCACCCAATGTCAGAATTCTTTCTGCAATTTCATCAATCTTTAAAACCAGGCTGTTGTATAATTCCTCGAACTTCGGGTGAAGAGTAAAGAATTGCTCACCTTTGATGTTCCAGTGTGACCCTCTTGTATTCTGATAAAATATAGAGTAGTTGGCTAACAGGACATTTAATTTTTCTGAAATCTTTTTACAATCGGCTTCTTTAAGGCCAATGATACTAGCATTTTTCATATGTATATATTTATTTTTTAAGGTTAGATAAAATCGCCGGCTTCCATTGGATAAGTTTTGAAATACCGTTTTGGCGATTGTATGAGTTGATCATTTGTATATCCCAAATTTACGAAATATCGTGCCGAACTCCTCTCTTTATTAATAGATGATAACTATAAGAAAATTTTTAAAAATAGTTTGGATGTATCAGATAAAATACTTGAGCTCTATTTTGGATATGAAATTTTAGAAACGATCTCCAATGATGTAAATTTCATAATTATTTAATACTCTTTTTTTACGTGGCAAAATATATTTTTTCAGGTCTCTTTTCCGTATGTAGATTAGGCTTCTTTGATTGTCATATTGAAATGTATTTGATTTTTGATGTAAGTCTTTGATTTTAATTTTTATATAAGTATTTGCAGATTAAAAAAATATTACTATTTTTGCACCCTAAAATAAAAAGCAATTAAATGCCTACTATTCAACAATTAGTAAGAAAAGGAAGAGCCACGCTTGCCAAGAAGAGCAAATCGGCTGCCCTTGATTCTTGTCCACAAAGACGTGGTGTATGTACGAGAGTATATACAACTACACCTAAGAAACCTAACTCTGCACTTAGAAAAGTAGCAAGGGTAAGACTTTCAAACGGTAAAGAAGTTAACGCCTATATCCCGGGCGAAGGACATAATCTTCAAGAGCACTCGATAGTATTGGTTAGAGGCGGAAGGGTGAAAGACCTACCGGGAGTACGTTACCACATCGTAAGAGGTGCATTAGACACCGCTGGTGTAAATGGAAGAACTCAGAGAAGATCTAAGTACGGAGCTAAGAGACCTAAACCAGGACAAGCACCTGCTGCTCCTGCAAAAGGAAAGAAAAAATAATCATTAAATAAGGTACAAAAGCAATGAGAAAGACAAAAGCGAAAAAAAGACCGTTGTTACCAGATCCAAAGTTTAATGATCAATTGGTAACGAGATTCGTAAACAACTTGATGCTTGACGGTAAGAAGTCAATTGCATTCAAAATATTCTATGATGCACTAGAGATCGTAGAAACTAAAAAAGGAGAAACGGAGAAAACTGCCCTTGAAATCTGGAAAGATGCACTTACAAATGTAATGCCTCACGTAGAAGTACGTTCTAGAAGAGTAGGTGGAGCTAACTTCCAGATCCCTATGCCAATCAGAGCTGATAGAAAAATTTCTATGGCAATGAAATGGTTAATTAGCTACTCTAAAAAGAGAAATGATAAGTCTATGGCTTTGAAATTAGCTAATGAAGTAGTAGCTGCTTCAAGAGAAGAAGGTGCTGCTTTCAAAAAGAAATCTGATACTCACAAAATGGCGGAAGCTAACAAAGCTTTCTCACACTTTAAATTCTAATTAGAAATGAGTAGAGATCTTAAATTTACAAGAAATATTGGTATTGCTGCCCATATTGATGCAGGTAAAACTACCACTACAGAAAGAATCTTATTCTACACGGGAGTTAACCATAAAATTGGAGAAGTTCACGATGGTGCTTCTACAATGGACTGGATGGAGCAGGAAGCAGAAAGAGGTATTACTATTACTTCTGCTGCAACTACTTGTTCTTGGAACTTTCCAACAGACCAAGGAAAACCTCTTGCAGATACTAAGCCTTACCACTTCAACATTATCGATACACCGGGACACGTTGACTTCACAGTAGAAGTAAACAGATCTTTAAGAGTATTGGATGGATTGGTATTCCTTTTCTCTGCAGTAGATGGAGTAGAGCCTCAGTCTGAAACAAACTGGAGACTTGCTGACAACTACAAAGTAGCTAGAATGGGATTTGTAAACAAAATGGACAGACAAGGTGCTGACTTCCTTAACGTGGTAAACCAGGTTAAAGATATGTTAGGATCTAATGCAGTTCCAATCGTTTTACCAATCGGTGCTGAAGAAGATTTCAAAGGTGTAGTTGACCTAATTAAAAACAGAGCTATCGTTTGGGACGAAGCAGGACAAGGAGCTACTTTCGAAGTAGTGCCAATTCCTGAAGACATGAAGGCTGAAGTTCTGGAATACAGAGAGAAATTAGTTGAAGCTGTTGCTGATTATGATGATACTTTGATGGAGAAATTCTTCGAAGATCCAGATTCAATTTCAGAAGAAGAAATCAACGAAGCTCTTAGAAAAGCAACTATCGATTTATCTATTATCCCAATGACTTGTGGTTCTTCATTCAAGAATAAAGGAGTACAGTTTATGTTGGATGCTGTATGTAAATACTTGCCTTCTCCATTGGATAAAGATGATATCAAAGGAACTGACCCAAGAACAGATCTTGATATTACAAGAAAACCATCTGTAGACGAGCCTTTCGCAGCTTTGGCATTTAAGATTGCTACCGATCCTTTCGTAGGAAGATTGGCATTCTTCAGAGCATACTCTGGAAGACTAGATGCAGGTTCTTATATCTTGAACACGCGTTCAGGAGATAAAGAAAGAATCTCAAGAATCTATCAGATGCACGCTAACAAGCAAAATCCTGTAGAATATATTGAAGCAGGAGATATTGGTGCAGCGGTAGGTTTCAAATCTATCAAAACTGGTGATACTATGTGTGATGAGAAACACCCAATCGTTCTAGAATCGATGGTTTTCCCTGATCCGGTTATTGGTATCGCTGTTGAGCCTAAAACTAAGGCAGACCAGGATAAAATGGGTAACGCTCTAGCTAAATTAGCTGAAGAAGATCCTACTTTCCAGGTTAAAACTGACGAAGCTTCTGGACAGACGATTATCTCAGGAATGGGTGAACTTCACCTTGATATTCTTGTAGATCGTATGAGAAGAGAATTCAAAGTTGAAGTTAACCAAGGACAGCCTCAGGTTGAATACAAAGAAAATCTTACAAGAGTTGCTCAACACAGAGAAGTTTATAAAAAACAATCTGGTGGTAAAGGTAAATTTGCTGATATCGTATTTGAACTAGGACCTGCTGACGAAGGTAAAATTGGTTTAGAATTCATCAATGAGATCAAAGGTGGTAACGTTCCTAGAGAATTTGTTCCTGCAATTGAAAAAGGCTTTAAAGCTGCAATGAAGAACGGTCCTTTGGCTGGTTTCGAAGTTGAAGGTATTAAAGTTGTTCTTAAAGACGGATCTTTCCACGCAGTGGATTCTGATGCTCTTTCTTTTGAAATGGCTGCTAAATTAGGATTTAAAGAAGCGGGACGTGCTGCTAAGCCAGTAATTATGGAGCCTATTATGAAACTGGAAGTTGTAACTCCAGAAGAATATATGGGTAACATCATTGGTGACCTTAACAAGAGAAGAGGTACAATCAGTGGTCAGGAAGAGAAAAATGGAGCTGTTGTAATCAAAGGTTCTGTTCCACTTTCTGAAATGTTTGGATATGTAACTACTCTAAGAACACTTTCATCAGGAAGAGCTACTTCTTCTATGGAATTAGAGAAGTATCAAGCTACTCCACAAAACGTTGCTGAAGATATCATAGCTAAAGCAAAAGGTTAATTTTTAAATTAAAGAAATGTCACAAAGAATCAGAATAAAACTAAAATCTTACGATTACAACTTGGTAGACAAGTCTGCTGAGAAAATCGTAAAAACGGTAAAGGCTACTGGTGCTGTTGTAAACGGACCAATTCCATTGCCAACGAATAAGAGAATCTTCACAGTGTTGAGATCTCCGCACGTAAACAAGAAGGCAAGAGAGCAGTTCCAACTTTCAGCTCACAAGAGACTAATGGATATCTACTCTTCTTCTTCTAAAACTGTTGATGCTCTAATGAAATTAGAACTTCCTTCAGGTGTAGACGTTGAAATTAAAGTGTGATAACTGCATACTTTGCAATGATTATACAATCCGTTCCTTTTTAGGGACGGATTTTTTTGTGAAGTTATCTTACATATACATGAAATAAAACATAAAGGGCAAACTCATTGTAATATGAATTTGCCCTTTTTTATATTATGCTTTCAATAACCATAAAATAGGTTTATGGGATAACCATTAACGATAGATTATTTCTGTTTGGGGATTCTAAAGAGTCCTCAGGAAGGATTAATGATCTGATATTAATAGTTCTTTTTAAGGTGACATATGTCAGTGTGTTTTATTTATTTAGAATCAATAAAAATAATAATTTTGCAAAAAATTATCAGATGAATAAAGTAATATCCTTTTCTCTGCTAGTATTAGGTGGGGTTCTTGCCAATGCACAGAAAGTAAATGATTCAGTTAAACACAAGAAAATTGAAGAAGTAGAACTATTTGGTGAAAGAAAGAAACAGCCGCAAGGTCTGGATGCAATTACAAGATTGCCTTTGAAAACCAGAGATCAGATTCAGAGTATTTCTGTAATTTCCCATAAAGCAATTGAAGAATTAGGAGCACTTACAGTCACTGATGTTGCCAAAAACGTTCCAGGGGTAACCTTGTTTTCAAGTTATGGCGGAGGGAACGAAAGTATGTCCATCAGAGGGTATCGTGGAGTTCCCGTATTGAAAAACGGAGTGCAGCTGGATTCAGATTTCCGTACTGCAGGGATGATCACAGATATGCAGGGAGTAGAAAGTATTCAGGTGATCAAAGGATCTGCCGCAATTGGTCAGGGAATAGGAAACGGATTGGGATCTGCAGGAGGAGTTATCAATGTTGTAACGAAAAGACCACAGTTTATTGATCAGACTAATGTAGGATTCCGTTACGGAAGCTGGGATTTTTACAGACCTACGGTAGACTTCCAGAGAGTATTAGATTCTCAGGGTAAAGTTGCTGTAAGATTCAATGGTGCATATCAGAATAACAATTCATTCAGAAGCCATGTAAAAGGAGAAAGAATCTATGTAAATCCATCTATCGCTTTCCGTCCGGATGATAAAACATACATCAATGTGGAAATGGATTATCTGCATGATAAAAGAACACCGGACAGAGGAACAATCAACCTTGCTCCGGGAACTGTTGAAGCATTATATCACATGCCAAAAGGTAAGTTTTTAGGATATACATCTGATTATTCAAAAACTGAAACTTTTAACTTCGCGACTACAATCGTACGTAACCTTACGGATAAATTAAAAGTGAGAGCTGCTTTCGTTAATTCTGTTAGCAATACAGATTCTGAAGCTTCATCCGTTTCATTACCGGCAGGTGAAACCAACTATAATATCAGACAACGTACAATAGGAAAATCACAAGGTGAAGATATCAATAAAGTATTACAACTAGACTTCATCGGAGAACAAATAAAAACAGGATTTATTAACCATACCTTCCAGGTTGGTTTTGACTGGAGAGAAACAGAAACTTCATCTACAACCTATGAAGCATATAAAAACTCAATCGCACCTGGGAATTTAATTACGGCACGTGCTACAAAAATTGGAAATACAACCTACGCTGCTAATCCACTTGATATTTTTGACGTAGTGAATGGAAGCATTCCAAATCAGCTTCCAGTGAATGTTGTCTATAAAAATCTGGGAAGATCAAACGCTGTATTGACTCCAAGTATTGGTGCAATGGCTCAGGATGTAATGACCATCGGGAAATATGTGAAAGCACATTTGGGAGTTCGTTATAGCAGATTAAATGGTTCTGCCAATGAATCTGTAGATACATGGAATCCTAATTTCGGATTAATTGTTTCTCCACTTCCAAACGTTAACGTATTTGGATCATATACCACTACAACATCTTTAAGATCTTCTAATAACTTCCTTTTAGATGGAGGTAAAGTAGGTCCGTCAATGACTAAACAATGGGAAGCGGGTATTAAATCAGACTGGTTTAATGAGCGTTTAAGATTTAACGTAACAGTATTTGACATTAAAACAGATCACCTTTCATTCACTATTCTTGACGAAAACTATAACCCTGTTGTGATCAACAAACAAACGATGTATGGTCTTGCAGGAAACCTTAGAAGAAAAGGAATTGAAGTAGAATTGATCGGTAGAATTCTTCCAAACCTTCAGGTGATGTCAGGATGGGCATATCTGGATGCTCAGTATCAGGACAGCCCTGCTTACATGAACGGATCAGCACCAATGAACGCTCCTAAGCATACCGCAAACGGATGGCTGAATTATAAATTCAATAAAGGAACTTTATCCGGACTTGATGTTGGTGCAGGAATTTATTATGTAGGAAAAAGACCGGTTGACGAATGGACTCAGAAAACGTTTACAGCAGGCCACCTGAACAGTGTGAAACCTGGAGACAAACCTTTTGATATGCCGGAATATACTACCGTAGATGCTCAGGCAGGATATTCACTGAAAAATGGAATGGGAATAAGAGTATTCTTTAATAATATTTTTGATAGTGTAGGGTACAGCTCTTATTTCAGAGGAGGATACATCGATCAGATTCAGCCTAGAAACTTTGCGGTACAGGTAAACTATAAATTCTAATCAACAAAATCAGTTATTATGAAAAGTATCAAAACATTAATTTTTGCATTGGCTCTAGGCGCTGTTACGGTGTCATGTTCCGGAGATAAAAAGAAAGGAATAGATTATAACCAGTTCAAAACTGAAGTAAAGCTTACCCCCGAACAGGAAAAAAGCTTTGATGAGATCACCAAAAAATATCAGGATCTTCAGGAGCAAAACTTCCAGGCAGCGAAAGCGCAGGGAGGAAATATGGACCGTGTAGCTTTAGGAATCAAAAATGAAGAACTGAGAGCACAGCAGTCTATTGAAATTGCTACGGTTTTAGATACACCACAGATGGAAAAGTTCAACAAATTTGTTGATGAAAATGCCAGAAAAAGGCCAAGATATGACAACGCACTGTTAGAAAAAATCAAAACTGAAGCTCAGCTTTCTGATGATGAATTCAAAGTAGTGAATGCAGCCAATGATGCCTTTGAAAAAGCATTCAATGATGCACATGATGTCTATCACGGGAATAATGATCTGGCTAAGCAATACTGGGAGAAATTTGATGTCCAAAGAAAATTAGCGATTCAGAAAGTCTTGAGCCCTGAGCACTATGTGAAATTTGAAGACATCGTAAAAGAAGTTCAGTTCAAAGGAAGAAAATAACGACATTGATACCAATGAGGGCTGGAAGCAGGAAGAAAGGAGATGAATATAATATGGGGATAAAAGTGCTTACTGCCTTTTTAAGAAAACTTATTCAATTTGGTGAAAGTAGATTAAAGTGAGATCAGTACTCTTTTAAACCAAGAAATTTTCGTCATCAGCTTCATGCTTCCTAACCCGAATTTGTATTAACTTTTTTTAATTTATTCATATCAATTTTAATTTAAAACATTAAGACGGTCAAACTGTCTTAATGTTTTTGCTATTAAACAATGAAATTATTATTTAAAAGCCTTTACAGGAAAAGAAGAAAAAACGAATCCATCACAAAATATCTGATGTGGATCATTCATCTCTGGCTGGGACTTTTATCAAGTGCTATTGTTTTTGTGATGTGTCTTACCGGATGTCTGTATGCATTCAAAAATCAGATCATTGATGTTAGCAATAAAGACAAAGTTTATATATATTCCCACTCGGGGCAAGTTAAAAACCCTGATGTAATCCAGGCAGAATTATTAAAACAGAATAAAGAACTTACCTCTTTAATGATTCCGGATGATAAAGGGAAAAGTTATGTGATTGGTTACCGCGAAAATCAGTTGGATAAAAGCACTTATTATAATCAGTATACTGGGGAAATTCTTGGGCAGCCCAATGTGGGATCCGGTCAATTTTTTGAAGTAGTTCTTGATCTTCACAGGAAACTGATGATGGGAAATGTAGGAAGACAGATTGTAGGAGCATCGGTTCTGATGTTTTGTATTCTTCTGATCTCTGGTTTCATCCTTTGGCTTCCGAAAAAGCTGAAGTTTTTGAAACAGGGGTTGACGGTTATGTTGAAAGCGAAATTTCAGCGGGTCAATTATGATCTACACAATACGCTTGGGTTTTATACTTTTTTAATGCTTTTCTTTATTGCTGTTACCGGATTGTATATAACCTATCCATGGGTGAAAAATGCACTTATTGTAAGTCTGGGAGGGTCTTCAATAGATAGTATTTCAAAAGAAAAAGACAGTGGTGAAGATGCCTTTGGAGGACTTCTTGGAGATATGCTTCAAAAGCAGGATGAAAAGAAAAATCTGAAAAATGTGGCTTCCGCTTCTGTGGATAAGATTTTAAAGCTGGCAGATCATCACCTCCCTTATCCTGCGGTTACCAGTATAGAACTGCCCAACAAAGAAAATCCGCGTTATGTTGTGATCAAAACCAACAGGCAGAATTTCCTTGGAATGATGTTTCCGGATGAAGTAACATTTGATAAAACAGGAGTTTTCAAGACCAAAGAACTATTCTCGGATAAACCTTTGAACAAACAATTTACCGCTTTAGCAAAACCTTTGCATACAGGGGAGATCATGGGGCTGCCGAGTATTATTCTCTACTTTATAGTGTCTCTTATTGGCTGCTCTCTGCCTGTGACTGGATTTCTCATCTGGTGGCACAGGTTTAGAAAAATGAAATAAAATAGGATAGGCTGCTGTCTGAAGTGTTTAGGTACCATATATTCATTTCTTTTTCCGTTTTCAGATTATTTTTTTATACATTTAGTATATAAAAAAGTAAAAGTTATGGGTCATAAAGGGAATCATTTTTTTGAAAATTTTTCAAACTGGGCTGTAAAGTTTACAGGAAGTGCTTATGCTTTTATAGGAGCTTTCCTCATCGTTGTGGTCTGGGCGGTTTCAGGTCCTTTTTTTGACTATTCAGAAACCTGGCAGCTGGTGATCAATACCGGAACTACAATCATTACATTTCTCATGGTATTCCTGATTCAGAAAGCTCAGAATAAAGATTCAAAAGCCATACAAATAAAGCTGAATGAGCTTTTGGCGGCTCACGAAAAAGCCAGCAACAGGATTGTAGATATTGAAGATCTTACAGAAGCAGAATTGGATCAGCTTCATATCTATTATGAAAAACTGGGTGAGCTTGCCAAAAAAGATGCAGATATCCATACTTCTCACTCCATTGATGCTGCACAGAGAAATCAGGATTATAAATATGAATTCTTTAAAAGAAAACATGAAGAATGGATGCAGAAGCATGAACAAAAAAAGGAATCAATTTGATTCCTTTTTTTATTTACTTTAAAACTATTATTTCATGAAATAACTAAAATAACTACAGCTTCCCATCAGGTTTTTCGTAGTTTCTGTATCAGAATACTGAGCTTTTAACTGAGCAAAATAGGTTCTGTATTTTTGATTCTTAAGATGGTCCATTTCTTTCTGGCGGGCATCTTCTTTTTCAGACCATTTTGGATCGGAATAATCAAAGTCTTTTGGAGCCTTTGCTTCGTACTGGTAATATTTACCCTGTTCAGCACTTGCCATCTGGAATAAGAGTCTTGCTTTTTCTTCCTTGTTATTAGAAAGCTTAAGAGCTTTTTGATAATAGCTTATTGACAAATCAAAATTATCAGGTTCAATATAAGAAGTGTCAAGGAAGTTTTTGTAATAATACTTGTAAGGATTCTTTCTGTCGGTGTTCCAGAAGTTGTATTTACCACCGTTGCTGTTGTCAATATCCATGACAAACAATTCACGGTAATATCCTAAAATAGAAGTATTATACAATAAGTTTCCGATAAGCTGGTTGGCCTTTGCAGCCTTTTCACCCGTTCCGTTTCCAATCTTTTTAAGTTGAATCAGGACATCTGCCAGTTCAAGTTTATTCATACTCGTTTTTATGAAAGGGAAATCAGTGTAATTTTCTGCTTTCATACTTTCTGCATCCGGACTTCCGAAACTTTCCCAAACATTATGCCCGAATACCAGATCTGAAATGTTTTTAAATCCGTCATATTCTGCAGGAGTATATTGCTTGGTCGTTATGGTTTGGCCGCTCTTTTCTGTCCATTCATAATTTTGTCTTGGAATACCGGCAAAGCTTTTTGCTTTTTCGTAATAAGATTTCGCCTTTTCAAAGTCGGCAAGTCTCATGGCTCTGTCTCCGTAAATTGTGCTGAAGAATGCATCGATGTTACCTACACTGTCCATGTTTTTGGCGATGATCTGCTGCTCAAACTGTGTTTTATTAGCCTTTCTGTAGAAATCTTCTACACTTTTTACCAAACCGGAGTTTGGATTGTACTGAAGATCAGAAAGCTTATTGTTCATCAGGAAAGATTTTCCATCTTCACCCTGAAGTAAATAACGGTTGGCCATAACATCCTTCAGGAAATCAGCAGTAGAAGGCACTTCACCATAATAATCGAAATTATCTGTATTGGCTGTGTCTTTCACTACTTTTTTCTCTACGAAATACTCCGCATAATCTTTCATCAGATGATCTTCATATTCGGCATCAATTTTTGGTTGGGAAACAATATCATTCAGAACTTTCATTCGTTTGATCTCTTCCAGATATTCAGGATTTGTTGTTTTGATATCATTCAGAATTTCTGTGCTTTCTTTGTAATCCTTTTTCAGGAATTTAAGATAAGCATTGGCAATCTGCCAATATTCATCCTTAGATTTCTCTTTGGTTTTGTCAGTGAATTTCTCAAGATCGTCAAGATAATCCTTCATCTTATCATCATATCCATAGCCGGAAGTAGTGTAGAAAGGAATTCTGTTCGGATTATTCAGTAATTCATCATCACTCTGATCTGTTTTACTTCCATCGGCAGATTCTTTAGATTTTGAGCCTCCGAAGAGATTTTTAAAGAACCTTACAATCTTTTGCCAGAAAGAAAGTTTTTCCTCTTTTACTTCAGTTTTAGTCGGGGTATTAGCCTCTTTTGAAGTAACATTAGTATCAGCTTTACCTCTTTGTACATACGGATTATTGGCTGCATCTGAAGTATAATAATAAGTAGGAAGATAGCTTCTTTCCAGTTCGTTGATACTTCTGGCTGCCATTACCTTCAGAATTTCAGAATCAGGGTTTATTTCATACATCTTTTCCATGGTAGGAATAGGGTTGTTGAAGTCCTCATATCCCAGAAGGAAATAAGCCATATTCTTTTCTTCATTGGTATTGGCTCTTTTCATGATATTGCTGAAAGATGCCGTATCAGAAAGTTTCATAGAAACAAATGCAGATTCCTTACGGTCTTTGCTATTCATGAATACCTGGAAGAAGTTCCAGTTGGCATCGTTATTCATTTCCAGTCCTCTTTGTGCTCCCCCCAGCTGGTCCAGAGACATGAAGTAAACCGATCCTTTCAGTTTTATCGGAGCAACATAGCTTTTGAAAGCCTGTACTGCAGAATCATAGTTTCTGGTATAATGATTCAGACGTACGAGTTGATATCCATACCGTTGTTTGATTTCAGGGTTTCTTGCTGCATTGTACAAAGACGTTAAGGCAGCAATCGTTTTATTATAATCAAGAGCTGTGGCATTTTTTCTATTGGCATCCCGGTCGTAATAAAATGAATTATCATTTTCAACATAATTGATGCTCATATAAGGCTCCAGATATTTGGCCTCAATTAAATAATCAATGCCTTCCTTATATTTCTGGTAAAATCCGGAACCCAGTTTTTGTAAAAGAGGATTGGTCGGATTTCCGTTTTTTAAAGCATTCAGATCGTTCATGCTGATCTTATACACCAGATTCTGAGTTTCAGAATAGCTAAGCTGATTATTAAAGAACTTTTTCCATGTTTCAATATTATCATCAGGAATCAATGATGGGTTGTATCCTCCATAGAACCTGCTTGAATAGCTGTGTAGAAAAGGAAGATAAGCCTTGTCTTTGATAATACTTTGCGTAAAAAGGTTGAAGTAATCATAATCAGGATCTGACCACGCGCACGCATCAGATTGTGTATAGAAAAGTGATACAACCGCAAGTGAAAGAATGTACTTTTTCATAGGGTTTGTAGTGTGTTTTTAGTTTCTTAATAGTTTATGGTTTGGTCTTGACAGTGGGTGTGTCTCTATCTCCGGGAGATTTACAATTTCCGATCTAACACAAATTTACTATCTAATTGATAATAAATAATATTAAAATGCGGGATTTTTTTCTCCAGAAAATAAATTACCTCTTCAAGCTGTTCTTCAGATATTTCCTCTGCCTTTATTTTGAAGCCTTTGTTTAAATAACTTCCAAAGTAGAACCCATCTTTCAGAACCTCAATTTCATGATCGGATGTCTTTTTGAAGTTGGGGTTTTCCAGATCTCTTTTGGATAAGGCATTTATTAATTTATGTTTCCCTAAATGATTGGTGACAATCCCCCAGGAATAAATAGGAAGCGCCACTTCAATTTTTTTGATAGGGTAGTCTTCCATTTTAGAAAGATAGCTTTTCAGAATGTTGACATCAAGAATAGAATTCTTATCAGAATTTTCCAGAGGCGATGAAGTGGAGTAGCACATCAGATAAACTTTTTCAACAGGAGGAATTCCGGTCTGCTTTTTATCTTTCACCTGATGAAGACGAAGGGTGCAGGTAATTTCTTTTCCGGAAATCTTTTTGAGTTCTTTCAGGAATTTGAAATAATCATTCCGTGTTCCGGCAGTCCAGTCACAGTCGATTTGGATTTCATTGTTTGTTTTCAGTTGATATTCTTCCGCTTTCTTTTGAATTAAAAGATGAATGCTTTCCGCCAGAAATTTAATCTCTTCTGCAGAAATACCCAGCAATGTCTGATTGGTAATAAACACTGTAGGAACAATCTGTTTATCGGTCTGAAAACTTTTGTCTTTAGTAATAACTGCTACCGGCTGAAATTTCCCGTTCACTTTATCCACATCAAAAAATCTTGTGTACAAATAGGGAACCGTTGCCTTGTCTAATGCTTTCTTCTCTTCACCCTCAAGCTTTAATTTGGTTTTCCAGTAATAAAAGGTATAAGGATGATTTTCTTTCCTGTTGCATGACACAATAAGGAAAAGAAGAAATAGAAATAAAATTTTAAAATTTTTCATGGGTATAAATCACTCTTGCAACCACCATTCGGCTCAGCCATAATTTTTTCAAAAGTAAAGATATTTAAGCAGAATATAAACCGTAAAATCCCGGTGATTGGCGATTATAAAGGCACAAAGCAAAAGAATATCCTATTTATGTATTATGATTTGTTCAAATGCAGTAGGTTGTATCACTATTCTTCTCCTTCGGAAGGGTGGTAAAAGGTGGTATCTCACAACAAGAAAACCACCCCAGATGGAGCGGCTTTCTCTATATACTATTTAACTACTTGTAAAGTTCACTTTCGCAGGCGCAGGTTTCTTTATCAATACTTTCACTGGAAGAACAGCAGCCCTCAAGGTTTTGAACATTTCCTTTCTGGTCGGTGAGATAAATTTTATTTTTGTCAAATTTCACCAGGAATGTTTCTTCGAATTTTTTGAAAACGACTTTCATTACTTTATTAGGAGCATATTTACCAGCATTTATTTCTTCTTTTGTCTCTTTTCCGTTAGCTTGATTCACCTGAACATAGCCAAAATGAACATCTCCATTCTTTTTGATATCCAGATAATAATGAGGAGTACCCGTACCGCTATATCCTTTCATGATATCAAAACTTCTATGTCCAACAAAAGGAACATTTACTTGCGCTAAAGAAAAAATGCTGATGCAAAATATAATTAAGCAGAAAATCTTTTTCATATATATTTTTTTCAAAAGTAAATATATTTGAGCAAAACAAACACCGTAAAAACCCGGTTATTGCAGATCATTGATTGTGACTTTAGAATATCAACAGAATACATATTGCCATTCTCTCTTTGAGTGGGCAAATCTATAATGTAACGAACGGAGTGGTTTATTGCAAAAACAAAACCACTCCTAAGAAGAAGTGGTGGTATATAATTTAGGTAAAGCTTAATTAAAAAACAGTTGCTGCAAGCTGAATTCTTGCATACTTATTAGACGGATTCCACATGGCCATCATAGATAGAGGAAGGCTGTAATGATCCGTTATCTTTACTACTTTTCCTGCTTTTACGCCCACATTTACGATGTCAAAGCTATTTTTGCCATTGCCATATAGAAAAGTCTTATCATTAAGAGCAAATCCGGCTCCTACAAAAGCATCCAGATTTACTTTCTGGTCTTTTATGACGGGATAGCTTGCCTGTACATAGGTAGAATATCTGTTTTTCTTATAACTTCCGTCTGCTTCCAGAATAACTTCTCCCGCATTGGCGCCTCCGTAAAGCATAATATCTGCCTCAATATTAATGGGAAATGAAGGTCCGAAAGTATAGTTGGTTCTTAGATCAATAATATGAGCTGTTCTTCTCTGTGAATAGCTGAAGATATCATCAGCCGCCACTGCGGTATTAATATTCCTGGAGTTATAAAGGTCCCATAATCCAATATAAAAACGTCCGTCAGAATATTGAACATAATAATTGATCTCTTTGTAATGGGTATTGTCCTTATCATCTGCTAATGCAGAAGCGCCCCAAATTCCTACTTTCCATTTTTTCTCCGCATCCAAAGCATAGGAAAGATTTCCCATGACCACAGGTTTATCAGTGATGATAAGCCCTCTCCATAAATGATTGTTCTGAATATTGGCTGTAAAATCAAGTCTTCCTTCTTTGGTTTCCTTGGCTTCACCATTTTCCTGTGAAAATAACCTTCCTGTGCCTATCGCCAGAAGGAAGATTCCTTTTAAGATTTTTCTCATCATGTGTTTATTTTAAAAATCCATATAATAATGCAGCAATAACAGCTCCGATAATTGGACCTACTACAGGAATCCAGGCATATCCCCAATCACTGCTCCCTTTTACAGGAAGGATTGCGTGCATGATTCTTGGAGCAAGGTCTCTTGCCGGATTGATGGCATATCCTGTTGTTCCTCCCAGAGACAAACCTATTACCCATACCAGAAACGTAACGGGAATAGCTCCTACAGTACCTAATCCTACTTTTGCTGTTGGGTCAGCTTGTAATGAAATACTAGGATCAGAAAAATGGAAAATAACAAATACCAGTACAAATGTTCCGATAATCTCACTGATAAGATTAGAAGATGTTTTTCTGATGGCAGGACTCGTACTGAAGCAGGCTAGCTTTGCTCCTTCATCTTCGGTAATGGCAAAATGATCTTTATTAAATAGCCATACCAGAAATGCACCCAGCATTCCTCCGATCATTTGTGCGGCGATATAAGATGGAACCAAGTCCCATGAGAATTTTCCTGCAGCTGCAAGACCAATGGTCACAGCTGGGTTCAAATGGGCCCCACTTATTGGCCCTGCAACGGTTACTCCCACAAAAACGGCTAGTGCCCATGCGGTAGTAATAACAATCCATCCGGAATTATTTCCTTTCGTATCTTTTAAGACAACATTGGCTACAACACCGTTGCCTAACAATATAAGAAGCATCGTTCCGATAACTTCTGCAATAAATGGGGTCATATAAGTTTTTTTTAAATGAGTGAATTAATCTTCTATCCAGCTTTGAGCACTTTTTACAGCTTTCTTCCAGAAGTGGGTCATTTTATCCACTTGCTCTCTGTCCAGTTGAGGGTAAAAGTCCTTGTCTACTATCCATTGTTCCTGGATCTCGTCTATATTTTTCCAGTATCCTACTGCAAGACCTGCAAGATAAGCGGCACCTAGCGCTGTAGTTTCCAGCGTTTTTGGACGTGTTATTTTAACCCCGAATAAATCAGACTGTATCTGCATCAAAAGATTGCTTGCTGATGCACCTCCGTCTACTCTTAGCTCAAGACTCTCTCTTCCTGAATCTGCTTCCATAGCTTTTACAATCTCATACACCTGGAATGCGATTCCTTCCAGTGTAGCTCTTGCGATATGGGCATCGGTAGTACCACGGGTAATTCCTACAATCGTTCCGCGGGCATATTGATCCCAGTAAGGAGCGCCAAGACCCGTAAGTGCCGGAACGAAATATACTCCGCCATTATCGGGTACGGAAGCAGCCAATTCGTTCACCTGATCTGAAGAATGAATGATTTTAAGCCCATCTCTTAGCCATTGAATGGCTGCACCTCCTACAAATACACTTCCTTCCAGTGCGTAGTTCACCTCTCCATTGATTTTCCAGGCTACGGTTGTAAGAAGATTGTTTTTAGAAGAAACGGCTTCTGTACCTGTGTTCATTAATAGGAAGCATCCTGTTCCGTAAGTGTTTTTTACCATTCCCGGAGTGGTACACATCTGACCAAATAAGGCAGCCTGCTGATCACCGGCAATACCAGCAATTGGAATTTTAGTAGAGAATAGAGTCGTCGCCGTTTCTCCATAGATTTCGCTGCTTTGCTTAACCTCAGGAAGAATCGCTTTAGGAATGTTGAATAATTCTAAAAGATCATTGTCCCATTCTAAAGTATGGATGTTCAGAAGCATTGTTCTGCTGGCATTGGAAACGTCTGTGATAAACATTTTCCCACGGGTCAGCTTCCAGACAAGCCAGGTATCAACGGTTCCGAAACATAATTTTCCTTCTTCAGCCTTTTGTCTGGCTCCTTCTATATTATCAAGAATCCATTTTAGTTTGGTCGCTGAAAAATAAGCATCCAGAACAAGTCCTGTTTTTTCTTTAATAATCTCAGCGTGTCCCTGGTCTTTCAGTTCATCACAATATTTTGATGTTCTGCGGTCCTGCCATACAATAGCATTGTAGATGGGTTCACCAGTTTCTTTGTCCCAAACTATCGTGGTTTCACGTTGATTTGTAATACCGATGGCAGCAACTTCCAGTCCGGAGATTCCTGCTTTCGCTATAATTTCTGCTGCTACGGAGATTTGTGATGACCAGATTTCGTTGGGATCATGCTCTACCCAGCCCGGGGTAGGAAAGATCTGTTCGAAATCTTTTTGTGATACATATTTTATTTCTCCACTGTGGTTAAATAAAATCGCTCTGGAAGATGTTGTTCCCTGATCCAAAGCGAGAATCAATTTCTCATTCATAGGTAGGATGTTAATATAGGTTGATAACTTTTGGCGAATAAGGAGTTAATAGATATCCTTTTGCCAACTCAATGAATTCATTTTCCTGTTGCTGTGCCCATTCTTCGGTAAAACCTTTTTCTTCAGCAATGATTCTTGCAATATTGTGAGCGCAGTCTATCGCTGCTCTTGCATCTAAAAATAGGAGACGTACTCTTCTTGCGAGAATATCCTCAATAGTTTCTGCCATTTCATTTCTTACTGCCCATACTATTTCTGCTACGGTGAAATCATGGTCGGGATGGATTTTCTGTGCATAGCGAGGATTACTTTCCTGAAGAGCTTTTATAGCAGGTATATCAGATCCGTAGACGTAAAGGTGATTGGTTCTGTCTACTTGTTCAGGTTTCACATTTCCATGGATGGAAAGGTGTTCTGTTTTAGATGGAGAATTTCCCAATCGGTGAACTTTCATGGCTTCATCTACTGTATCTTCTGCCATTTTACGGTATGTGGTCCATTTTCCTCCGATAATAGAAACTAATCCTGTATCTGAAGTAATGACTTTGTGGCTTCGGGAAACCTCTTTTGTGCTTTTGCTTCCGTCTTTAGGAGCGGCAAGAGGGCGAAGTCCTGCGTACACTGATTTTACATCTTCGCGGGTCGGTTTTTTAGCTAAATATTGTCTGGCTGTATTTAAGACAAAATTAATTTCCTCTTCTAGAGCACGGGGTTCAAAACTTTCATCTTTCAGAAGGGTATCTGTAGTTCCTACCAGAGCTCTGTCATGCCAAGGGACAACAAATAAAACTCTTCCGTCTGAAGTTTTCGGGATCATAATCGCATCATCACTTTTCAGGAATGATTTATCCAGTACCAGGTGAATTCCCTGGCTTGGCACAACAAGCTTACCATGCTTAGGATTGTTCATATTAAGAATGTCATTCGTAAATACACCTGTTGCATTGATGACCACTTTACTGTGAATCTCATATCGCTGCTTTGAAAACTGATCTTCCGCAACGACACCTATTACTTTATCAGAAGCATCTTTCAAAAGGTTGATTACTTTTACATAATTAACAGCAGTTCCCCCTTTTTCAATAATGGTTTGGGTAAGGTTTACAGCAAGCCTGGCATCATCAAATTGTCCGTCCTGGTAAACAACACCACTCATTAAGTGATTTTGTTCAATAGTGGGAAGCTTTTCAATGGTTTTTGATTTGCTGATGTATCTTGTTTTCCCAAGACTTAGTTTTCCGGCAAGGAAATCGTAAACGGATAGCCCAATCTTATAATAGATTCCGCCCCACCAGGTGTAGTTTGGGATAATAAAAGACTGATTTTTTACGATATGCGCTGCATTTTTTGCCAAGAGACCTCTTTCTTTTAATGCTTCTTTTACCAATCCGATATCTCCCTGGGCAAGATATCTAACTCCACCATGTACCAATTTGGTACTTCTGCTGGATGTTGCTTTTGCGAAGTCATGAGATTCAAGCAATAAAGTTTTGAATCCTCTGCTTACTGCATCTAATGCTGAACCTAAACCACTGGCTCCTCCTCCTATGACAATAAAGTCCCATTCTTTTACATCGGTTAACTTACTTAGTTCTTCGTTTCGTTTCATAAATGTTTCGTTTATGTTTCGTTTTCAAATATATAAATTAAAAATGAAAGCAAAAAGAAAATAAATGAAATTTTTAGATGTGAAAAAAAATCGGTATTTTTGATGAAACGAATAAAATGGAAAAGCTACTACCAAGGCAGGATGAAATACTAAAAGAGCTTGATGAGAAAGGACATGTGCTTGTTCAGGATCTGTGCGAAAAGCTTAGTGTTTCTTCGGTTACGATCCGAAAGGATCTGAACTATCTCGAAAGTTTGGGGCTTCTTTTCAGAAATCATGGAGGAGCGAGTAAGCAGGTGAGATATGCTTATGAGAAAAATGTAGGAGAAAAGGAAAATATCAATGTGGAAGCGAAGCAGGCTATTGCAAAAGCAGCTTTGTCCTTGATCCAGGAAAACGATTGTATCATATTGGCTTCCGGAACAACGATGCATTATCTTGCCAGAATGCTGGTGAATTTTGGACCGCTTACGGTTCTGACCTCTTCTTTAAGAGTGGCAATTGAACTTTGTAATAATCCTAATATTAATATCATTCAGTTAGGAGGTGAAGTGCGCAAGAGTTCTACTTCTATAGTAGGTTCTATTTCCGAAGGAATTCTTAAGCAGTTTTCCTGTAATAAACTTTTCTTGGGGGTAGATGGAATTGATCCTGAATTCGGAATCAGTACTTCTAATGCCGCAGAAGCTCATCTGAATCAGATCATGATGGAGTGTGCAGATCAAACGGTAATTCTTGCAGATTCTTCAAAATTGAATAAGAAAGGGTTTGGTAAAATAGCAGCTTTGGATCAGGTGGATTATCTGATCACAGATCATGGTATCTCTATTGAAGAGAGGGCTGAACTGGAGGAAGTAGGGGTAAATGTTATTGCTAAATAACACCGTCATCTTAATTTCTTTTTTAAAATCAAAATAAATCTTTGGGAAATTTGTTCTGAATTTTTTCAAAATCATCTAATTGATTAAAAATCAAAATATTTTACTTGAAATATTTGTCAGTTATAAAATTATTCATACATTTGCACACTCATTTTACGGGCGTAGTATGCCTATATCAAAAGTAGAAATTACTTCAGACTCGGAAAAATGGTAATGAATAAAGGATAAATTTTATTATAATATAAACAATGTCAGGTATTATTGGAAAAAAAATCGGGATGACATCTCTGTTTGACGAGAACGGCAAAAACATGCCTTGTACCGTTATTCAAGCAGGTCCATGCTCGATTTTACAGGTCAGAACCTTGGAAAAGGACGGCTATACAGCTGTTCAATTGGGTTTCGATGACAAGAGTGAGAAGAACGTTGGTAAAGCGTTAGCTGGCCATTTTAAAAAGGCTGGTTCTGCTCCTAAAGCTAAATTGGTAGAATTCCACAACGGATTCGCTGATGTGAAAGTAGGAGAAGAAGTAAAAGTTGATTTGTTCACTGAAGGTGAATATGTTGACGTAACAGGAACTTCAAAAGGTAAAGGCTTCCAGGGTGTTGTTAAAAGACACGGATTTGGAGGTGTAATGCAGGCAACTCATGGACAGCACAACAGACTTAGAGCTCCAGGTTCTATCGGTGCTGGTTCAGACCCTTCAAGAGTATTCAAAGGGATGAGAATGGCTGGAAGAATGGGAGGTGAGCAGGTAACTGTTCAAAACCTTCAAGTGTTAAAAGTTGATCAAGAACAAAATCTTTTAGTAGTAAAAGGTGCTGTTCCGGGAGCTAAAAATTCTTATGTAATTATCAGAAAATGGAACTAGTAGTATTAAATACATCAGGAAAAGAGACCGGAAGAAAAGTAACTCTAGACGAAACAGTATTCGGAATTGAGCCAAATCAGCACGCGGTTTACTTAGAAGTTAAACAGTACCTTGCTGCACAAAGACAAGGGACTCATAAAGCAAAAGAAAGAAGCGAAATTACTGCTTCTACTAAAAAGCTTAAGAAGCAAAAAGGATCAGGATCTGCTAGATATGGTGATATTAAATCTCCAACTTTCAGAGGTGGAGGTAGAGTATTCGGACCTAAGCCAAGAGACTACAGATTCAAATTGAACAAAGCTCTTAAGAGATTAGCTAAGAAATCTGTTTTATCTCAGAAAATGAGAGACAACAGCATTAAAGTTTTAGAAGATTTGAGCTTTGGTGCTCCTAAGACTAAAGATTTTATCAATGTATTGAATGCATTGGAACTTAACGGTAAAAAATCTTTATTCGTTCTTCCTGAAGCTAACAAGAATGTGTATTTGTCTTCAAGAAACTTACCTAAAACTAAAGTAATGAACTTCAACGAGATCAGTTCTTACGACTTAGTAAATGCAGGTGAGATTATTTTCTTCGAAGGTGCAGTTGAAAAATTCCAGGAAAATTTAAAGAAATAAGTCATGTCTATTATTATTAAACCAGTTATTTCAGAAAAGGCTAATTACCTTACAGATTTAAGAGGTTCTTATTCTTTCTTAGTTGAACCTAAGGCGAATAAAATCCAGATTAAAAAAGCTGTTGAAGCAGCTTACGGTGTAAAAGTAGCAGACGTTAACACAATGATTTATGCTCCGAAGGTTTCTTCAAAGTACACTAAAAAAGGTCTTCAAGTAGGAAAGACAAACAAATTGAAAAAAGCGGTAATCAAACTTGCTGAAGGTGAGGTTATCGATATTTTTGCTGTAAATTAATTATTAATTATAAATAATAGTAATGTCTGTTAGAAAATTAAAACCTATCACCCCGGGACAGAGATTCAGAATTGTAAACAATTTTGAAGAAATTACTACCAACAAACCAGAGAAATCTCTAACAGTTGGTATTAGTAAGTCAGGTGGACGTAACCAAACTGGTAAAATGACCATGCGTTACACCGGAGGTGGACACAAAAAGAAATACAGAATTATTGACTTCAAAAGAAACAAAGCAAACGTTGAAGCCACTGTAAAATCTGTAGAATATGATCCAAACAGAACTGCATTTATCGCTTTATTAGAGTATGCTGACGGAGAGAAGAGATATATCATCGCTCCAAACGGTATCAAAGTTGATCAGAAAGTAATTTCTGGTGAAAGCGTAGAACCAAATGTAGGGAACGCAATGAAGTTGAAAAACATTCCTTTGGGTACTGTTATTTCTTGTGTTGAAATGAAGCCTGGTCAAGGTGCAATTTTAGCAAGAAGTGCTGGTTCTTCAGCTCAATTAACTTCAAGAGACGGGAAATATGCAATCATCAAATTGCCTTCAGGAGAATCTAGAATGATCCTTACTGAATGTTATGCAATGATTGGATCAGTTTCTAACTCTGACCACCAGTTAACTGTATCAGGTAAGGCTGGTAGAAGCAGATGGTTAGGTAGAAGACCAAGAACAAGAGCTGTTGTAATGAACCCAGTTGATCACCCAATGGGAGGTGGTGAAGGTCGTTCTTCAGGAGGTCACCCAAGATCTAGAAACGGTATGCCTGCTAAAGGTTACAAAACCAGAAAGAAAAATAAAGCGTCTAACCGTCATATCATATCTAAACGTAAATAATTATGGCAAGATCACTTAAAAAAGGACCATTCATTCATCATACTTTAGATAAGAAGGTTCAGACAAATATAGAGTCTGGTAAGAAGACAGTTATCAAAACTTGGTCTAGAGCATCAATGATCTCTCCGGACTTCGTAGGACAAACTATTGCAGTACACAACGGGAAATCTTTTATCCCTGTTTATGTTACAGAAAACATGGTTGGTCACAAGCTAGGCGAATTTTCTCCAACAAGATCTTTCAGAGGTCATGGTGGTAACAAAAACAAAGGAAGCAGATAATCATGGGATCAAGAAAAAGAGAAAGTGCATTAGCACGTAAATTGACAAACCAAGATGTAGTAAAAGCAATACACAATGATTGCCCATCTTCTCCAAGAAAAATGAGATTAGTAGCTGATATCATTAGAGGAGAGCAGGTAGACAAAGCTTTATACATTCTAAAATATTCTAAAAAAGACGCATCTAACAAGTTAGAAAAAGTATTGCTTTCTGCAATGGCTAACTGGCAAACTAAAAACGAAGGTGCTGATATTGAAGAAGCAAATCTTATCGTTAAAGAAATTTTTGTAGACAGTGCAAGACAATTGAAGAGACTAAGACCAGCTCCACAAGGTAGAGGGTATAGAATCAGAAAAAGATCAAACCACATTACATTAATCTTAGGTAAAAAAGAAAATTAATCAAGGTATGGGACAGAAGACAAATCCAATTGGTAATAGATTAGGTATCATCAGAGGATGGGATTCTAACTGGTTTGGTGGAAACGATTATGGAGACAGAATCGCTGAAGACTACAAAATCAGAAGATACCTTGAGGCTAGATTATCTAAAGGTGGTATTTCAAAAATTTATATCGAAAGAACACTTAAATTAGTTACAGTTACAATTACTACTGCTAGACCGGGACTTATCATCGGTAAAGGAGGTCAGGAAGTTGATAAATTGAAAGAAGAATTGAAGAAACTTACAGGTAAGGATATTCAAATCAACATTTTCGAAATCAAAAGACCTGAATTAGACGCTGTACTAGTTGCTGATAGTATTTCTAAGCAAATTGAAAACAGAATTTCTTACAGAAGAGCTGTTAAAATGGCAATGGCAAGTACTATGAGAATGGGTGCTGAAGGTATCAAAGTTCAAATCTCTGGTAGATTGAACGGAGCTGAAATGGCAAGATCAGAATCTTTCAAAGACGGAAGAATTCCATTGTCTACTTTCAGAGCAGATATCGATTACCACTGGGCGGAAGCTCACACTACTTACGGTAGATTAGGGGTAAAAGTATGGATCATGAAAGGAGAAGTTTACGGTAAAAGAGAACTTTCTCCACTAGTGGGACAACAGAAAAAAGGAGGTCAGTCAGATAGAGGAAACAGAGGAGGAGACAGAGACAACAGAAGACCTAGAAAAAACAACAACAATAACAATAATAATTAAAATTTTAGATTAGAAATTTTGAATTTTAAATTACCGTTACTTTTTTAAAATTAAAAAAAATCTAAAATCTAAAATCTAAAATCTAAAATTTAGAAATTATGTTACAACCAAAAAGAACCAAATTCCGTAGAGTTCACAAGATGAAGATGAAGGGGAATGCCCAAAGAGGTAGTCAACTTGCTTACGGAACATTTGGGATCAAAGCGACGGAAGGAGCTTGGATCACTGCAAGACAGATTGAAGCAGCTCGTATTGCTGCGACAAGATATATGAAGAGAGAAGGTCAACTATGGATCAAAATCTTCCCAGATAAGCCAATTACTAAGAAACCAGCGGAAGTACGTATGGGTAAAGGTAAGGGTGCTGTTGAATATTGGGTAGCTGTAGTAAAACCTGGTAAAATTATGTTCGAAATCGGAGGTGTACCTTACGATATCGCTAAGGAAGCTTTAAGACTTGCTGCACAAAAATTACCAGTAGTTACTAAATTCATCGTTGCTAACGATTTTGTTAAACCTCTATAATCTTTGAATACAATGAAAAATGCTGATATTAAAAATTTAAGCGCGGGTGATATTCAAGCTCAATTAACTGAAGCAAAAGCTCAATATTCTAAATTGAAGTTGGCTCATGCAATCAGCCCAATTGAAAACCCGATTCAAATCAGAGATTTGAGAAAAGCAATCGCAAGACTAAACACTGAGTTAACTAACAAACAATAATTTCATTTTACAATGGATAGAAATTTAAGAAAAGAAAGAATCGGAGTGGTTTCCAGCAATAAAATGGAAAAAACTATTGTTGTTAGTGAAACTACAAGAGTAAAGCACCCGATGTACGGTAAATTCGTTTTGAAAACGAAAAAATATACTGCACACGACGAGAACAACGAATGCACAGAAGGTGATACAGTTTTGATCCAAGAAACTAGACCTTTGAGCAAGAGCAAGAGATGGAGATTAGTAAGAATCATTGAAAAAGCTAAGTAATAATGTTACAAACAGAATCAAGATTAAAAGTTGCTGATAACACAGGTGCAAAAGAAGTACTAGTTATCAGAGTTCTGGGAGGAACCAGAAGAAGATATGCTTCAGTTGGTGATAAAATCGTTGTTACTATCAAGGATTCTACACCATCAGGAAACGCTAAAAAAGGTCAGGTATCTAAAGCTGTAGTAGTAAGAACTAAAAAAGCAGTAAGAAGAAAAGATGGTTCATACATCAAATTCGACGACAATGCTTGTGTATTACTAAACGCAGCGGGAGAAATGAGAGGAACTCGTGTTTTCGGACCAGTTGCTCGTGAGTTGAGAGATAAAGAATATATGAAAATCATTTCATTAGCTCCTGAAGTACTTTAATTTTTAAAATTTTTAAAAGAAATGTCAAAGTTAAAAATAAAAAGAGGAGATAACGTAATCATTACTACTGGTAAGAAAGATATCAAAGGTAAGACTGGTGAAGTTATTGAAGTGATCAAGAAAGAAGGAAGAGACCCAAGAGTAATTATTGCAGGACTTAACATCGTTAAAAAACACGTTAAGCCTTCAGCTTCAAATCCTCAAGGAGGAATTACTGAAAAGGAAGCTTCTATTCATATCTCAAACGTAGCTTTAGTTGGTAAAGATGGAAAAGCTATCAAAATCGGTTACAAAATCGAAGGAGATAAGAAAGTAAGAATCAACAAAAAAACGGGTGAAACTTTATAATTTGAATTAACATGGAATTTATAGCAAGACCCAAAAAAATATACAGAGAAACAATTGTTCCAGCGATGATGGAAGAATTCGGGTACAAGTCAATCATGCAAGTACCTAGATTAGAGAAAATCGTTGTATCACAAGGTTTAGGAGACGCTACTGCAGATAAGAAAATTATCGATTATGCTGTAGAAGAACTTTCAAACATCACAGGTCAGAAAGCAGTAGGTACGATCTCTAAGAAAGACGAAGCTGCATTCAAATTGAGAAAAGGAATGCCTGTAGGTGCGAAAGTAACATTGAGAGCTCACAGAATGTATGAGTTCTTAGACAGACTTACTTCTTCTGCTTTGCCACGTATCAGAGATTTCTCTGGTATCAAAGCTGATGGTTTCGATGGTAGAGGTAACTACAACTTAGGTATTACTGAGCAAATTATCTTCCCTGAAATCGTAATCGACAAAGTGAAAAAAATCCAAGGGATGGACATCACTTTTGTTACTACTGCGAAGACAGATAAAGAAGCTAAAGCATTACTAACTCACTTCGGTTTACCATTTAAAAAGAACTAAGAAATGGCTAAAGAATCAATGAAAGCGCGTGAGCGCAAAAGAGAAGCACTAGTTGCTAAATACGCTGACAAAAGAAAAGCTTTAAAAGAAGCTGGTGATTATGAAGGACTTCAGAAATTACCTAAAAATGCTTCTCCTGTAAGATTACACAACAGATGTAAACTAACAGGTAGACCAAGAGGATATATGAGAACGTTCGGACTTTCCAGAGTAACTTTCAGAGAAATGGCAAACAACGGTCTTATCCCAGGGGTAAGAAAAGCTAGTTGGTAATAATTACTAATTAAAATCGAGACAATTAAGTTGTTTAGATACTAAAGAATAAATATCAGACCGAGGTTTTCTGAAGTCTGATATTTTTATCTTCAAGTCTTTTCAATACTGATTGTCTTTAACCAATAATTTATAAAAGAAAAATGGTAACAGATCCAATTTCAGATTTCCTAACAAGAGTAAGGAACGCACAAAGCGCAGGCCACAAAGTGGTGGAAATTCCTGCATCGAAAATCAAAAAGGAGATTACTAAGATCCTATTTGATCAAGGGTATATCTTAAACTTCAAGTTTGAAGATAACGCTGTTCAAGGAGTGATCAAAATCGCTTTAAAGTACGATAAGCAAACTAGCAAACCTGCTATTAAGTCTATTCAAAGAGCTTCTAGACCAGGTTTGAGACAGTACAAAGGTTCTACGGAACTTCCAAGAGTACTAAACGGTTTGGGTATTTCTATCATCTCTACTTCTAAAGGAGTAATGACTGACAAGAAAGCTAGAGAAGAGAAAGTAGGCGGTGAAGTAATCTGCTATGTTTATTAATTTTTAATCAGAGGAAAATGTCAAGAATTGGTAAAGCAATTATAACAATTCCAGCTGGAGTTACAATCACTGAAAATAACGGTGTAGTAACTGTAAAAGGAGCAAAAGGAGAACTTTCTCAAGAGCTTACAGCAGGAATTACTTTAGAACAAAAAGATGGTGAGCTTAATGTAAACAGACCATCTGATTCTAAGCAACACAAAGCGCTTCACGGTTTATACAGAGCGTTAATCGCCAACATGATCGTTGGTGTAACTGAAGGTTTCGAAAAGAAACTAGAACTAGTAGGGGTAGGATATAGAGCTTCTCACACAGGTCAAAAACTTGAGTTGGCTTTAGGATTCTCTCACGGTATCGTATTAGAGCTTCCAGGTGAAGTGAAAGTTGATACATTGACTGAAAAAGGTAAAAACCCAATTATTACTTTAGCGTCTCATGACAAGCAACTTCTAGGAATGGTTACTGCAAAGATCCGTTCTTTCAGAAAGCCTGAGCCATACAAAGGAAAAGGTGTAAGATTCGTAGGAGAAATTGTTAGACGTAAAGCTGGTAAATCTGCTTAATAAATTATAAGTATTATGGCATTAAGTAAATTAGAAAAAAGAATAAGAATCAAAAGAAGAGTAAGAGGGAAAATCTCTGGATCTTCTGAATTGCCAAGATTATCTGTATACAAAAGTAATAAGGAAATTTACGCTCAGTTAATCGACGATAAAAATGGTAAAACTTTAGCATCAGCTTCTTCTAGAGAGAAAGGTGTAGACGCTAAAGGTACTAAGACTGAAATTTCTGCTGCTGTTGGTAAAGCTATCGCTGCTAAAGCTATCGCTGCAGGAATCGGAAGTATTGTATTTGACAGAAACGGTTTCGTATATCACGGTAGAGTGAAAGCTCTAGCTGACGGTGCGAGAGAAGGTGGACTTAAATTCTAATCATTAAATTTCGGAAAATATGTTAGGACTAGATAATATAGAAAGAGTAAAACCGGGAGGATTAGAATTAAAAGATCGTCTCGTAGCTGTTAACAGAGTAACAAAAGTAACAAAAGGGGGTAGAGCTTTCGGATTTTCTGCTATTGTTGTAGTAGGAAACGAAGAAGGTATTATTGGTTTCGGTTTAGGAAAATCTAAAGAGGTTGCTTCTGCAATTGCTAAAGCAGTTGAAGACGCTAAGAAAAACCTTGTGAAAGTTCCTGTAATGAACCACACTATTCCTCACCAAACTACTGCTAGATACGGTGGTGCAGATATCTTCTTAAGACCTGCTTCTCACGGTACAGGACTTATCGCCGGTGGTGCGGTAAGAGCAGTATTAGAATCAGCTGGTATTCACGATATCCTTTCAAAATCTAAAGGATCTTCTAACCCTCACAACGTAGTGAAAGCTACTTTCAAAGCGTTATTAGACATCAGAAGACCTGAAGAGATCGCTAGAATGAGAGGAGTTTCTCTAAGTAAAGTGTTTAACGGTTAATATAAAAACAATGGCAACAATTAAAGTAAAACAAGTAAGAAGCGCTATTGGTAGAACAAAAACCCAAAAGAGAACGCTTGAAGCATTAGGATTAAAAAAACTTCACCAAGTTGTAGAACATGAAGCTACTCCTTCCATCTTAGGAATGATCGCTGCAGTAGGACACTTACTTGAAGTTCAAAAATAATTTTATAAAAGAGAAATTAAAATGAATTTAAATAACATACAACCTGCTGCTGGATCTACTTTCAACTCAAAAAGAATTGGTAGAGGTCAAGGTAGTGGAAAAGGAGGTACTTCAACAAAAGGACACAAAGGTCAAAAAGCTAGAGCTGGTTATTCTCAGAAAATCGGTTTCGAAGGTGGACAGATGCCTTTACAAAGAAGATTACCTAAATTCGGATTCAAAAACGTAAACAGAAAAGAGTTTAGAGGAATTAACCTTGATACTATTCAAACTTTAATCGAGAACAAATCTATTACTGGAGAAATCACGAAAGAAGTTTTAGTAGCAAATGGAATAGTTTCTAAAAACGAATTAGTGAAAATTATGGGTAGAGGAGAATTGAAATCTGCGGTTTCAATCTCTGCTGACAAATTCACTAAGTCTGCTGAAGAGCTTATTGCTAAGGCAGGAGGAAAAGCAATTACCTTATAATACTTACTAATGAAAGAATTTATACAAACACTTAAAAATATATGGAGCCTAAAGGAATTAAGAGATAAAATTCTCTTTACGTTAGGTATTATCCTTGTGTATAGATTCGCATCTTATATCTCACTTCCCGCAATTAATCTTGCAGAGGTGGGAGATCTCTTAGAGCATTATAAAAATCAAGGCGGTAACAAGCAAGGAGCAGGTCTCCTTGGCTTGCTTTCGTCGTTTACGGGGGGAGCTTTTAGCCACGCTTCCGTAATGGCGTTGGGAATCATGCCTTATATTTCTGCTTCTATTATTGTTCAGTTGATGGGGATGGCTATTCCTTATCTTCAGAAGCTTCAGAAAGATGGAGAGTCAGGTAGAAATACATTGAACCAAATTACAAGATGGTTAACGATTGGAGTTTGTCTGGTACAGGCACCTTCTTACCTAACTTCTATTACTCAATTATTCTTACCGTATGCTCAGTTCCAATCTGCATATTTTGTAGAGCCAAATTCTATCATGTTCTGGTTACCAAGTATTGTTATTCTGGTTGCTGGTTCAGTGTTCGCAATGTGGTTAGGTGAAAAGATTACCGACAAAGGAATCGGAAATGGTATTTCCATCCTTATTATGGTAGGTATTCTTTCAAGACTACCTGAAGCATTCTTACAGGAGATGGCCGTGCAGAACGGAAAAGGAGGAATGGGATCTATCATGATCCTTATTGAAGTATTATTCTGGATGGTGGTAGTTCTTTTAGCGGTGATCTTATCAGTTGCTGTCAGAAAAATCCCTATTCAGTATGTAAGCAGAGCTCAAGCAAGAGGAGGTGTAAACAAGAATCTTATGCAGGGCGCAAGACAATGGATCCCATTGAAAGTAAATGCTGCTGGTGTAATGCCGATTATCTTTGCTCAGGCATTGATGTTCGTACCAGGATTATTAACAAAATTCGATGAGTCCAACACTTTTCTTGCAGGTTTCAAGAATGTTTTTAGCTGGCAGTACAATGTATTGTTTGCGCTATTAATTATTATCTTCTCGTTTTTCTATACTGCAATTACAATTCCGGTAAACCAGATGGCTGATGACTTAAAGAGAAATGGAGGTTTAGTACCGAAAGTAAGACCCGGTAAAGAGACAGCTGATTACTTAGATGATATTTTATCAAAAATTACCTTGCCAGGTGCAATTTTTTTATCTATCTTTGCAATCCTTCCGGCAATTGTGCATGGAAGCTTTGTTCAGACAGATGCGTTTGCCCTATTTTTCGGGGGAACATCATTGTTGATTATGGTGGGTGTAATTTTAGATACAGTTCAACAGATTAATACATATCTGCTGAACCATCATTATGATGGCTTAATGCAGTCTAAACTGTCTAGAACGACTGGATATTAATTTATGGCAAAACAAAAACATATTGAACAAGACGGCGTTATAACGGAAGCACTTTCGAACGCCCAGTTCCGTGTAGAACTTGAAAATGGGCATATTCTTATTGCTCATATTTCCGGCAAAATGCGAATGCACTATATTAAACTTTTACCTGGTGATAAGGTAAAACTAGAAATGTCTCCCTACGATTTAACAAAAGGGAGGATCACATTTAGATACTAAAACATTTAGCCAAATGGAATACACATTCCATTTGGCATTTGTAAAAAATAAATACTATCAAAATGAAAGTAAGAGCATCAATTAAAAAAAGAAGCGCTGATTGCAAAATTGTACGCAGAAAAGGTGTGCTATTCGTAATCAACAAGAAGAACCCAAAATTTAAACAAAGACAAGGTTAACATTAAATTATGGCGAGAATTGCAGGTATTGATTTACCAAAAAACAAAAGAGGTGTTATCGGTTTAACTTACATCTATGGAGTAGGAAGAAGTACTTCTTCTGAAATCCTTAAAGCTGCCGGTATCAGCGAAGACAAGAAAGTCAACGAATGGAATGACGATGAATTGGCTGCAATCAGAACATATATCTCCGAAAACGTTAAAGTAGAAGGAGAATTGAGATCTGAAGTGCAATTGAACATCAAGAGATTGATGGACATAGGATGCCAACGAGGAATACGTCACAGACTAGGATTACCTTTAAGAGGCCAGAGAACGAAAAACAACTCTAGAACCCGTAAAGGAAAGAGAAAAACAGTTGCTAACAAGAAAAAGGCAAGTAAATAATCGTTAGGAATTATGGCAAAACAAAGTAAAGTAGTTAAAAAAAGAAAAGTAAAAGTTGAAGCTATTGGTGAAGCACATATTCAAGCTTCTTTCAATAACATCATCATTTCTTTAACAAATAAAAGCGGAGAAGTTATCTCTTGGGCATCTGCCGGTAAAATGGGTTTCAGAGGTTCTAAAAAGAATACTCCATTTGCTGCTCAAATGGCAGCTGAAAATTGCTCTAATGTTGCTCACGAAGCTGGATTAAGAAGAGTAAAGGTATACGTTAAAGGTCCTGGTGCAGGTAGAGAATCTGCAATCAGAACGATTCACAATTCAGGAATTGAAGTGAGTGAAATCGTTGATGTGACTCCAATGCCACACAATGGATGTAGACCACCAAAAAGAAGAAGAGTTTAATTTTTAGAATTTACCCATTATGGCAAGATATATTGGACCTAAAACTAAGATTGCTAGAAAGTTTGGTGCTGCAATCTACGGAGATGATAAGAACTTCGAAAAAAGAAAGAACCAACCGCCAGGACAACACGGTCCTAACAAAAGAAGAGGTGCTAAAAAATCAGAATATGCAGTTCAGTTAGCTGAAAAACAAAAAGCTAAATATACTTACGGTATTTTAGAAAGACAGTTTGCTAATTTATTTGAAAAAGCACACAGAAGCAAAGGTGTAACAGGTGAAGTACTTTTACAGCTTTGTGAATCAAGATTGGATAACGTAGTATACAGATTAGGGTTTGCAAAAACTAGATCTGGAGCTAGACAATTGGTTTCTCACAGACACATTACTGTGAACGGAGAAATTCTTAATATCCCTTCTTACTTGGTAAAAGCTGGTGATGTAATCACTGTAAGAGAAAAGTCTAAGTCTCTTGAAGTTGTTACCAATTCATTGGCTTCTAAGTCAAACTATGAGTGGTTACAATTCAACGATGAGAAGAAAGAAGGTACTTTCATTTCTGCTCCTGAAAGAATCCAGATTCCGGAGGACATTAAGGAAAACCTTATCGTCGAACTTTACTCTAAATAATTTTTTAATCAAATTTTTGCTCAACCCAATAATATGGCAATTTTACAATTCATAAAACCCGATAAAGTAATTTTACTTAACTCTGATGAATTTAAAGGTCAATTCGAATTTAGACCTTTAGAACCAGGTTTCGGGCTTACAATCGGTAATGCTTTGAGAAGAGTGTTGCTTTCTTCTCTGGAAGGATACGCTATTTCATCTATCAAAATAGAAGGTGTAGAGCACGAATTTTCAACTATTCCAGGAGTAATCGAAGACGTTACCGAAATTATTCTTAACCTTAAGCAGGTAAGATTAAAAGCTTCAGCAGAAGGCCAGGCTAACGAGCAGGTTGTTGCTAAAGTTTCAGGTCAGACGGTTATTACTGCTGGTGATTTAGGGAAATCTATCAATGGATTTGAGGTTCTAAACCCAGATTTAGTGATTTGTAACCTAAACAGTGATGTAACTTTCGAAATTACTTTCAATATTGAAAAAGGTAGAGGGTATGTGCCTTCTGAACAAAATAAGTCAAACAATGCTCCTGTAGGAACTATTGCTATCGACTCTATTTTTACGCCGATCAAGAAAGTACAATATAGCATTGAAAATTATCGTGTAGAGCAAAAAACAGACTACGAAAAACTTGTATTAGATATAGAAACTGACGGGTCTATTAGCCCTCAGAATGCTTTAACAGAAGCTTCTAAGATATTAATTTATCACTTCATGTTGTTCTCTGATGAGAGAATCACGCTTGAAACTGAAGCTGTAAAAGCATCTATCCAATATGATGAGGAAACTCTTCATACAAGACAACTACTTAAGTCTAAATTAGCAGATATGGATCTTTCAGTAAGAGCCCTTAACTGTCTTAAAGCAGCTGAAGTAGAAACTCTTGGAGAATTGGTTTCTTACAGTAAGTCTGATTTGATGAAATTCAGAAATTTTGGTAAAAAATCTTTGACAGAACTAGAAGAATTAGTGCATTCAAAAGGTCTTAACTTCGGTTTCGACGTTGCAAAATATAAGTTAGACGCTGATAAATAATTAATAATGAGACACGGTAAAAAATTCAATCACTTAGGAAGAACAGCTTCTCACAGAAGCGCTTTACTTTCTAATATGGCTTGTTCTCTAATTGAGCATAAAAGAATCAACACTACTGTAGCTAAAGCGAAAGCTTTAAGAGTATATGTTGAGCCTCTATTAACAAAAGCAAAAGAAGATACTACACACAACAGAAGAGTAGTATTCTCTTATCTTCAAAATAAATTTGCGGTTGCTGAATTATTCAGAACTGTAGCTCCTAAAATCGCTGAAAGAAACGGTGGTTATACAAGAATCATTAAGACAGGTTTCAGACCAGGTGATGCTGCTGATATGGCTCTTATCGAATTGGTAGATTTCAACGAGCTTTACAACCCTAATGCTGAAGAGAAAAAAGCTACGAGAAGAAGCAGAAGATCTACAACGGCTAAAACAGCAGTAGTTGCTGATGCACCTGTAGTAGAAGAGAAAGTAGAAGAAGCTAAAGCTGATTCTGCTGAAGAAAAAACTGAAGAATAATATTCATTCAGATATATAATGAAAACCATTCGTAATACGGATGGTTTTTTTTTATTTCATTAATGTTTAATTAATATATTTAGAATAACTTTGAGGGTTTAAAAAAATCATTGATCATGATCATCGTAAAAGATAAGTTAGGAAAAACAATTTCCGGGGAGAGCATTACCTTTACAGAATCTCCCAATAAAGAGGGAATTATTATTCCGGAATACATTATCATTCATTTCACAGCAGGACGCGGCGCTGAAAATTCGATAAACTGGTTTCAAGATCCTACAGCAAAAGCTTCAGCTCATATTATTATCGATAGAGATGGCAGAATTACCCAAATGGTGGAATTTAATAAGAAAGCCTGGCATGCAGGGAGAAGCCGATGGGCCGATCGTTCAGGGTTCAATGATTTTTCTATTGGTATTGAGCTCGAAAATCCGGGAAGACTTACGAAAGTAAATGAACGGTTTTATGCATGGTTTGAAAAAGAATATTCGAAAGATGTGGTAGTGGCAGCGAAGCATAAACATGAAAATTCTACTTCTTATTGGCATAGCTTTACAGAAAAACAATTGGAAACCTGTTTCCAGGTTTGTAAGCTGTTGATGGAAACCTACAATATTAAAGATATTCTGGGGCATGATGATATTGCTCCTTTCAGAAAGAATGATCCGGGTCCGGCATTTCCTATGGAAAGTTTCAGAGCGAAGCTATTGGGAAGAGAGGATGATACTGCAGATATGTTTGAGGTAAGTGCTGAATATGCTAATGTAAGAACTGGTGCAGGAACAGCATTTGAAACAGTGGTTAAACTTAAGAAAAATACCCAGGTCGAGTTTATTAAAAGTAAACTGGGATGGTTCTATGTATATGTTTTGATGGAAGCAGGAAAAGATGGTGAACCTATATATGGTTGGATCAACAGTGATTTGGTGAAGAAAGTTTAAAACTTATATAAATAAAATGTCCCTCTTATTGAGGGACATTTCTATTTTAAATTTTTGTTCTTTTCAGTTCAATAATATTATTACCTTGTTCAAGGTGAAGGCTGTCTCCTTTTACCCTTGCGGTCATATCATCTTTCTTGTAAATCGTTTCATCACCTTTGGTTTCTGATTTAGGTAATGTAAATGTTTTCTTATTGCTGGTAATGGCTACTGTACTTTCCTTCGGATCATTTTTGAAAACAACTTTTACCAATGTCCCATCTGTAGCTTTATAAACAAAATCTGTTTTCTCAGTTTTCTGTCCATTGATATCCACAGTAGAAGAACTTTGTGTTACAGAATCTATTTTTCCATTGTTGTCCGTAACTACAGTTGTTGAACTGTCTGTTTTGATAACGCTTTTGTTTCCGCTTTCGCTTTTTTTACAGCTGACCACAGTTATGGCAAGTACAGCACCTAGTGCTAAAAGACCTTTTTTCATGATTATATTATTTGATATTTACTATGATTTTTATATTTTAATTTTACAAAAATCATGCCTGACAATATGAGAATTTTCCATTGATATTCATGTATAATTCTCTTTTTTTAATCAAGAAAATAAAATAATAGTAGAGAGTCTGTTTCTATAAAATAATTATTGAGGGTTGAGTATCGTTTCTAAAGCTTTATTTGATTTCTACACACTATTTCTTTTGTTATGTTGGTATTAATTTAAATTAATATTGTTTTTGCAACGAAAAATTGATTAGATTTAGTAAAAACTAAAAGACTGAACCATAACTATCAATTCAAATGTCAATATTACACAAAGGTGTAATTGATTCCCATTTATTTTCTGTTGAAATTTGTTACAAACAAAAAAGGTCATGAGCATTTCCATCGCCATAGTAGAAGACGAAAAGAACTACAACAATGCGTTGAAGAAAGTCATCAATTACCAGGAGGACATGAAAGTAATCGCTCAGTTCTTTGACGGGAATGATGCTATGAAAAATCTACCCGACTTTTCTCCGGATGTAGTGATGATGGATATCCAGCTGCAAGATATGCTCGGAATCGAAATCATAGAAAAGTTACGAAAAGAAATGCCCAATACACAGTTCATCATGTGTACAAGTTTTGACGATGATGAAAAGATCTTCAATTCTTTAAAAGCCGGTGCTATGGGGTATTTGGTGAAAGGAGAAAGCATGGACAAGATTCTTTCTTCCATCCGGGACGTATACCACGGTGGAGCTCCAATGAGTTTTTCTATTGCCCGAAAAGTTCTTAAACATTTTGAAAAAAAACTTCCGGAAATCAAAGGCTTCGACGAACTTACGGAACGGGAAAAAGAAATTCTGGAACTTCTTTCGCAAGGGCTTCTCTATAAGGAAATCGCTGATCAGAAATGTATCAGTATCGATACCGTCAAAAAACATGTTGGCAATATCTACAGAAAACTCCACGTAAACAATAAAGTGGAGGCTATCAATAAGTTTAACAATTTTAAAAACTAAGAAATTATGGAGACATTAGAGTTAAAAAATCCCGAATTTGGGACAGAGGCTATTGGAAACAAACTAGCGGATCTGGTTTCGCTAAGAAAAGAAAGAACTAATCCATTGGTTGCAGCAGGACATATGGATCATGATATCGGAATCATGTTTATGTTTCAGGCGAAAAAAGGTGTTTTAAGTAATTCTGGAGCTGCATCAAAACTGGTCAATCCGTATCTGAACAGCTATTTGGTAGATATAAGTACTTTTGAAACATTATTCAACACCTTCAGTCCTCAGGGAAAAGGGATTAAATTTGAGTTTATATTCATTAGCCAGCAGGATTATATTAAGTACACGGGCAGTACAAATGTTTCTACCGGTGCAAACGAATTTTTATACTTTGTTGCAACACCATTGGATCATAATGATAACGCAATGGGACATTATATTATCTTTAATTTGGGACATAAGTTTGAAGCAGATATGGACTTCATTAGCCCTGAAGAAAGACGAATCTTGCATAATAACTGTCTGTCATCACAATTTTATACTAACATGAATACTTACAGAGCTCCATTGCTGCAGGCAGAAGGAATATACTATACCTGGGCAGATATCAATAAGATATTGCATGAAAGAAATATAGATGGTCGCCTTTACAAAGAAGTCCAGTTTACTCTTGGTGAAGTGATAGAGCTTGACATCATCAGAGAGTATTTCAGAGATAATCCTTATTATGCTTTCGATGATGTGGCGTATGCTGCAGCCTATAACGGAAATGAAAAAAGACTTACCCCAATCGGAAGATACCTGCCGGATGACCTTGTCGGAAAAGAAGTATTTTTCGATATGGGCTCACTTTATCCATAGAAATGCTCATTCAGATTATCTACATATCAATACTCTTTATAGATACTGTAAAGTCGATGGTTTTAGCTGGGAAGAAAGGTCTTTCCAGCCAAAACTATTTTACGGTATATTTATTTCTGTCTCTATGTCTGGAGCTTTATGGACATTATAAAATATATATTCAGGAATTCGACTTTGCTTATCTCTTCAATTATTACAGTATTTTTCTGATTATCTTTTTCAACAGATATTATGCAAAAATTTTCCCTCAAAAATTCAAAACACTCTTTCTGTATGTCCTCATTGCCATACTTGCCTATATTGTTCTGTTTGTGAAATTTTATAGTGAAAACTATGAAAATACATTAGGAATATTAGTTTGTTTTTATTTTATCATCAATGCATTGGTTTGGTTCTATTTCAGGCTGAAAAACTTTGACGAAATAAAGATTTTTAACGATCCCCATTTTTGGGTTTCTTGTGGCTTACTTTTTTGGAGTATCTTCTTTCTTTTTAGGTCAATACCAATGTTTTTTCTTAAAGAGAATGATCCTGGTTTTCTACAAATTTTAAAAGTTATACAGTACTGTGTTAACATCATTATGTATGGAATATTCTATATTGCCCTAAGGAAATTTGAAAATAGCGGAAAATAAAACACAATATGAAACAATTGCCGGATACAATAAGATTGGCTTATATTATAGCAGTCATTCTGTTAATAACTTTTGTTATTTTCATTGTTTTCATTGTTGTTTTGTATAATAAAAGGCAGCTTTTTTATATTCAGCAGCAACAGCTTAAAGAAGCCGAACATCAAAATCAGCTTCTTCAGAAAGAACTCGAAAAACAAAAAATTCTGGAAAAGGAACGGGAACGCATTTCCCACGATATGCACGATGATCTCGGAGCAGGAATTTCTGCATTAAAACTTCAGGCAGAATTTATAAAACAAAAAGCATCAGATGATGATCTTCAAAACGACATTGATGAACTTCTGAAAACCTCAGAAGAAATGAATATCTCCATGAGAGAAATGCTTTGGAGTCTAAACTCCGGAAATGATACATTGGGTAGCTTTATCGATTACGCAATCTTGTATACCGGAAATTTTTTAAAAAAAACAAAAATAGTATTACGTTCGGAGTGTGAAGATATCATTACTGAAACTTCTATTTCCACAGAAATGAGGCGCAATCTTTTTCTCTGTTTGAAAGAAGCGGTCAATAATGTGTATAAGCACAGTCAGGCAAGCACTTTGAAACTTTCATTTTCTCAGGATAAAGATAACTTTTATATGAAAATCGAAGATAATGGATTGGGGATTCCAGATGACCAGCCAAAAGGAAACGGTCTCAGAAATATGAAAAGGAGAATGACTGAATTATCGGGTGAATATAATATCTCATCCCAAAATTCAGGAACTTCTTTGATCTTCAAAATCACATTATAGATCAACTTAATGGCAGCAATGCTTGATAGTGTCACTCTTATATATTACCCTTTTGTGTAATTGACAGGTATGGTTTTTTAATGGAAATTTGATATATAAAACCAAAAGCCATGAAAACTCTTATTAACGACAGTATTGGAGATTTAGAAGTTGCTTTAAAAAACAACAGTGATCTTCAGGAGAAATTCAAAACAAATCCTGTAGAGGCTATTAAAAATGTTGAGATAAAAAATCCGAAAGACACAGATTATTGGATCTATAGAATTATTGTACTGATGCTTGGGTTGGCAGTGATTGCCATTATAGCAGGACTTATTCTTATTTCTTTCTGGAATCAAGGGAAATCTCCTGATGCTCAGTTGGTGACAATCTTTGCAACCATTTCCTCAGGATCAATAGGCGCTCTGGCGGGGCTATTATCTCCTTCTCCCAGAAAATAACATAACTAAAAAAAAACTACATACCATAAAAGCTTTAAAAATGAAACGGTATTGCTGTATTATCCTTTTTTAGGGGTACCAGAACAAAACGAAAAGTTAAGTAATATTAAAATTAATTTCAAACTCCAGTATTTTTGATATCTGGAGTTTTTTTATGACTCTTTTTCCCATTTTAAACTGCAAATTCCACCCAAAGAAATTGTAGAGTTATCATAATATAAATTAACTAAAATTTAACTTGCATTTATTTCAAAAAAATCCCTCGAAATACCCCTGAAAGTTTAATTTTGATTAAATTTGTCTAAACTAAAAAAATAAAAAATGAGTGCAATTTCTTACATAGAAGCAAGACAGATTTTAGATTCCAGAGGAAATCCTACCATCGAAGTAGATGTATTTACAGAAAGTGGGGCAATGGGCCGTGCTGCTGTACCTTCAGGAGCGTCTACAGGAGAACACGAAGCGGTAGAATTACGTGACGGTGGTTCAGAATATCAGGGAAAAGGAGTTCTGAAAGCTATTGAAAATGTAAAAGAAGTAATTGCAGAGAATTTAGTTGGGCAGCCGGTTTTCGAACAAAACTATATCGATCAGATTATGATTGATCTTGACGGAACGGCTAACAAAGGAAATCTAGGTGCTAACGCTATTCTTGGTGTTTCTTTGGCCGTAGCAAGAGCTGCAGCTGCAGAATTGGGAATGCCTCTATATAAATATGTGGGTGGTGTGAATGCAAACACACTTCCTGTTCCAATGATGAATGTTATCAACGGTGGATCTCACTCAGATGCTCCTATTGCATTCCAGGAATTCATGATTATGCCTGTAAAAGCAGATTCTTTCTCTCATGCATTGAGAAAAGGAACTGAGATTTTCCACAATCTTAAATCTATTCTTCATTCAAGAGGTTTATCTACTGCGGTAGGTGACGAAGGTGGTTTTGCTCCTACTTTCAAAGGAACTGAAGATGCTTTGGATACATTACTTCAGGCAATTGAAAAAGCAGGCTATAAGCCAGGTGACGACATTATGTTAGCACTTGACTGTGCCGCTTCTGAATTCTACAAAGATGGAATTTACGATTACAGAAAATTCCAGACTCCGGATGCAGCTCAGTTTTCAAGCAGTGAACAGGTTTCTTACCTTGCGGAATTGGCGGCTAAATATCCAATCATTTCTATCGAAGACGGTATGCAGGAAAATGACTGGGAAGGTTGGAAAATGTTAACTGATAAAATCGGTGACAGAGTACAGTTAGTAGGAGATGATTTATTTGTAACCAACGTAGAAAGGCTATCAAGAGGAGTAAAAGAAAATATTGCCAACTCTATCCTTGTAAAAGTAAACCAGATTGGTTCTCTTTCTGAAACAATGGCAGCGGTACAAATGGCTCAGAATAACAAATTCACTTCAGTAATGTCTCACAGATCAGGAGAAACTGAAGATTCTACCATTGCTGATTTAGCGGTAGCAATGAACTGTGGACAAATCAAAACAGGTTCAGCTTCAAGATCAGACAGAATGGCAAAATACAACCAGTTGTTGAGAATTGAAGAAGCTCTTGGTGAAACTGCAATTTTCCCAGGATTAGAAGCATTTAAAATAAAAAGATAATTGAATTTATAAATAACGGCAAGCGATAATTTTTGTTTGCCGTATTTTATGGAAAGTGGTATATTTAAAAAAAATAAATAAATAATGTCAGACAACAAAGTAATATTGAATTACGACGGTAATTCATATGAATATCCAATTGTGGATAGTACTATCGGAGACAGAGGGATTGATATTTCAAAATTAAGAGACCAGACAGGTTTGATCACTCTGGATTTAGGTTACAAAAATACAGGAGCTACTATTAGCGACATCACTTACTTAGACGGAGATAAAGGAGAATTATTCTACAGAGGTTATCCAATTGAGCAAATTGCTGAAAAATCTAACTTCACTGAAGTAATGTATCTTTTATTACATGGAGAATTACCTAACCAGGATCAGTTTACTTCATTCGACAATAATATTAAAAAATATAACTTCATCGCAGACGAAATGAAAAAGATCATTGATGTTTTTCCTCGTTCTGCTCACCCTATGGGGGTTTTATCTTCTATGACTTCTGCTTTGACAGCTTTTAACCCTAAAGCCGTTAATGTAAACTCTAAAGAAGAAATGGATCATGCAGCTGAGCTGATGATTGCTAAGTTCTCTCACCTTTGTGCTTGGACTTACAGAAAAACTCAAGGTTTACCATTAAACCACGGAGATAACAACCTAAACTATGTAGAGAACTTCTACAAAATGGCATTCAGATTACCAAACGCTGATTTCGAAATTGATCCGGTAGTAGTAGGTGCTTTAGATAAATTATTAATTCTTCACGCTGACCACGAGCAAAACTGTTCTACTTCTACAGTAAGAATGGTAGGTTCTGCTCACACAGGTCTTTTTGCTTCTATCTCTGCTGGAGTATCTGCACTTTGGGGACCACTTCACGGTGGAGCTAACCAGGCTGTAATCGAAATGCTTGAGCTGATCGAGAAAGATGGTGGTGATGTATCTAAATATGTTGCTAAAGCGAAAGATAAAAATGATAACTTCCGTCTAATGGGATTCGGACACAGAGTTTACAAAAACTTCGACCCAAGAGCGAAAATCATCAAGAAAGCTGCTGACGATATCCTTACTGCACTTGGTATTCAGGATAAAGCTCTTGACATTGCAATGCAGTTAGAAAGAGTAGCACTTGAGGATGAGTACTTCATCGAAAGAAAACTATATCCAAACGTAGACTTCTATTCAGGAATTATCTACAGAGCATTAGGAATTCCTACAGAAATGTTTACCGTAATGTTTGCATTAGGAAGACTTCCAGGATGGATTTCTCAGTGGAAAGAAATGAGACTAAAAGGAGACCCGATTGGAAGACCAAGACAGGTTTACCAAGGTGCTCAGGAAAGAAACTACATCGATATTGCAAGCAGATAATATTTGCTTTTATCATAATAAAAAAAATCCCAAGGTTTACTTGGGATTTTTTGTTTTTTACAACTTATCCAGTAATAACTAAAGCTGTAATAAGATTGCCCTCGATTCTGAAATAAAAATTTAGGAGTACTGGGCTTCCATCGAAGGAACCGGAAATATTGATCTTTAAAAGAATTGTGTGATCCCTTGTTGAAAAATCTTGTACTTCAAACGATGTTTGAAATTGATTGTTGGATTTCTCATTCCATTGTCTTATTTCCTCTTTTCCGCTATATATTTTTCCTTCATCAAACACAGTTGCCTGATCCGAAAAACAATTGGAAAAAGATGTACTGTCAAAAAGTTTCTGTGCTTTTAAAAATTCTTGTAAAATGTTCGGTAGATTCATGTTTTATTTTAAATAATTAAATAGTAGGAATGGTGCCGCCATCTACTACATATTCGGTTCCTGTTAAATATCCAGCTCGTGGAGAAACTAGAAAACCAACAAGCTCTGCAATATCTTCAGGTTGTGCAGGTTTACCGATGGGGATCCCTCCCAGTGCATCCATGACACTTTGCGTAGCTTCTTCAATAGTGATCTTTGAACTATCAGCAATACGTTCCATCATTCGGGTTGCTGATGAAGTCATAATCCAGCCCGGAGAAACAGTGAGTACACGGATCCCTTTTGGGGAAACTTCTTTTGATAAACCTTTACTGTAGTTGATAAGTCCAGCTTTGGCAGCTGCGTAGGGTAATGTAGAATCAAATAAAGGTAATCTTCCCTGAATAGATGCAATATGGATAATTACTCCATTTTTCCGCTCCAGCATTTGGGGGAGAAATCCTCTGTCTAAACGGACTGGTGCGAGAAGATTCGTCTGAATCGTGTTCTCCCAATCTTCATCACTCAGAACAGCAAAACCGCCACCGGGCGTATCTGAACCGCCGAGGGTATTAATCAGAATATCCAGTCTTCCAAAAATTGAAAGAACTTCTCTTACCAGTTTTTCAGTTTCTTTTGGCTGGCTCAGATCGCCTGCGATAAAATGAAGGCGGTTGTTCATATTTTCAGGTTGATTTCTTGCAGTGACGATTACAGTGGCGCCTGCAGCTAATAATCTTTCGGCAATGGCTTTTCCTGTTCCTTTTGTTCCCCCTGTTACCAAAGCAATTTTATCTGATAATTCGTTGTTGAAATTAAATGATTCTGTCATGATTTCTTTTTTGTACAAATTTCAGGAGTATGACAGGCTCATACAAGTACGGGGTTACGAATCATATACGGATAAATTGATCCCTATTGTTGTATCCTGTCATTTGTATTACATTTGTTATATGTATGAAAGAAAAATCCCACCTAATCTGAATTGCGGGCTTGATCTGATTGCCGAAGTACTCTATGGTAAATGGAAAATCCGTTTGTTGTGGTTTATTAATGAAGGAATTCAGAGACCAAGTGAACTGCAACGGAAGATTCCCAATGCTTCCCGTAGAGTTTTGAATGTGCAGTTGAATGAACTTGAAGAGCATGATCTCGTGACTAAGAAAATTTATCCTGTTTTGCCTCCAAAAGTAGAATACAGGCTTACAGAGTTTGGACAGACACTAATTCCTGTGATTGCTGGACTAGGAAAATGGGGGGATGATCACGAAGAGCGTTTGCGAACATTGATTTTAAAAAGGTTGGAAAACGGATCAGAGAATAATGTTGAGCAGCCTTAAGGACCAATTTTACTATTTTACAAAAAATATAGAAAACCGGATACAATAATTTGATTAAATTTACTACTGTAAAAAATTAATATACAATGACTTTAGGACAGCAGCTGTTATTTTTCTTTAGTGTGGTAGGAGCATTCAATGGGCTTCTGCTGGGAATTTATCTGCTGTTTGTTAAAAAACTGAAATACCTGCCAGACTTCTTCCTTGGACTTCTTCTTTTAATGCTGAGTACAAGAGTAGGAATTTCTGTATGCATCTACTTTTATCCTGATTTACCAAGAATTATCCCGCATTTGGGATTGTCGGCCCTATTTTTTACAGGCCCGGCCTTATATTACTATGTGAAATCTTCCTTCCAGCAAGACCAATTTGATTGGAAGAGCTGTCAGAAGTGGTTTGGGATATTAACGATTATTTTAGGAGCAGTCGGGTTATTATATTTGGTGTTTCCTATTACGTGGGATCACTATTTTGGAAGTTTCATTTATACCGCGTGGTCTGTATTTATATTTCTTACGGTGTATCAGTATTATACTTTGGTTAAACAGAACCATACAAACCCAAACAAATTTGTTCTTCCGGTATTGATCAGTAATGTGATTATCTTTTTAACCTATCAGCTGATTTCTACAGGTTGGGTACAGATATACTGTGCGGGAGGGAGTCTTGTATTTTCATTTGTGCTGTATGCAAACTTTTTGATCTTATTCAATAAAAAACATCAACAGCTCCCGGTAAAAGAAGCCGGAAGATATTCCAATAAAAAAATTTCAGAAGAACAGGCCGATAATTTTGTATCCAGATTACAGAGGCTGATGAGTGCTGAAGAACTTTATAGAAATCCGAATCTTAAACTGAGCGATCTGGCTTCCAGAATGAATATGTCTGCCCATCAGCTTTCCCAACTATTGAATGATAATTTGGATAAAAGTTTTTCAACTTATATCAACGAATACAGGATCAGTGAAGCCTGTGAGAAAATTGAAAATGGATCCTATTTGAAAATTGAGGAGATTGGGTATGAAGTAGGATTTAATTCCAAATCAACTTTCTTTTCTACTTTTAAGAAGATAAAAAATACAACACCGCTTTTGTACAAACAATCAAAAACCCTTACTGAGCCTAGGTTTCAGAGTTTGGATTTATAATTCAGTACTGCGGAATTTTAATTTCAAAACCTTTTTTTTACGACAACCCGATACTTTTGATGTCATAAAATTTACTATTTATGATGATCAAATTATGGTTTTTGATACTGTTCTTGCTTCTCTCATTTTATGGAAAAGCACAGAAAGTAGCTTCAGATTCTCTGACAAAAATAAAGTCCTCCACAACCAATATTTCAGAAGTTGTTATCCAATCAGCTCCAAGAAAGATGAAACTGAACGATGGAAATGTGGTAATGGCTGTTGCCGGAAATAAAGACTTTAAAACCTCTACCCATCTTCTTGAAGTTCTGAGAAAAACACCCGGTGTTACAGTAGACCAGGAAGACGGAATTTTTATTGGAGGAAGAATTACTCCGGCCATTTTTATTGATGGCAAGCCCGTTGTCATGAGCAATCAGGAGATACAGGCATATTTACGATCCTTATCGCCCGAAATGGTAGAATCTGTAGAAGTAAATACCAATCCATCTTCAAAATATGATGCAGAATTTAAAGGAATTATTGATATTAAATTAAAAAAGAACACCAATCTCGGCTGGAAAGCAAATTATAACGGGAATGTATATACTAATAAATTCAACTACAGGGAAAATGCATTCAATCTATCTTACCATACAGGAAAGGCAACCTACAATCTGCAGGCAGGTTATAACGAAGGAATTTCAACCTATCGATATCAAGCGTTGCAGCGGTTAGCGAATACTAATGTGATGCGCACCAATACCTATCAGGAAGATTTTGGGAAAGTCTATAATATTCAGGCAGGGGCAGATTTCAGACTGAATGATAAAAACAGAGCAGGAATCAGTCTAAGAAGTAACTTCCGGGAAAATGACCGTACACGCAGCGGATCACTTTATGCTACTGATAAAAGTGAAACACAATTGGTGTTTCATACTGTAAGTGAAAATCCTACAGATTATTTACAGGATAACTATGGAATTGCAGCTGATTATTCTTTCCAAAATAAAGGATTTACAATCAGTTTTTTAGGGAATTATCTGGCCGTTAAAAATAAGCAGGATGATGATTTTATCAATAAAGATAAGGCTACAGCTAATCTTTTGTCTTATTGGAAGTCTGATCTGCTTAACAAAATTAATATCTATACCGCTCAGATAGATGCTTCCCAAAAAATAAATAATATAGACATCGAGGCAGGAATCAAATACAGTAACTCCGACACCCATAATAATATCAGGTACGATACATTGTCTGTCGGAAATCAGTTTGTTTTTGACCCTACGCGAAGTAATGTATTTTCGTACAAAGAAAAAATATGGGCAGGATATATCGCATACAGGCAGAAAATTGGAAACCTGCAGATGAATGCCGGGTTAAGATTTGAAAATACAAACAGTATTTCCAATGCAGTGACTTTAGATTCTGTTGTTTCTAGGAACTACCTGGAATGGCTTCCGTCATTTAGTACAAGCTATACTTTTAATAAGTCCAGTGAACTTTCTCTTTCCTATAGCAGGAAGATAACAAGACCGGCTTTCTCGCAGCTTAATCCTTTCAGGTTTTATTTCAGTCCTCTCAATTACTGGATTGGGAATCCCTATTTACGGCCATCGTTTACCAGCCAGATCAAAGCAACCTATCGTTATAAAAACTGGGTGACAAGCTTTACGGTTGGAAAAGAAAAAGATTTCATGACGCGTTATCCCATTTACAACCCGGAAACGAACGTATTGCAATATTTGGGAACCAATCTTCCATATCGGAATTTCGCTATTTTTGAAACCAGTTTTCCGGTCAGAATTACAAAATGGTGGAATATCACCAGTCAGTTCACAGGAAATTACAATTATGAATTCATGCCCTATCTGGATGAGGTTTTTGCATTGAATATCTATAATTATGGAGTAAGAATCAATCAGGTATTTTCACTTCCAAAAGGATACACGGTAAATATTTTTGCCAATTACGAATCCAAAACAGGAAATAGTCTTTACATCATTAAACCAAGATATACCATAGATGTATCAGTTCAGAAGTCTTGGCTTGATAATAAACTGAACACTAAAATCGGGTTTAATAATCTCCTTGATTCATACGACCAGCAGCTGGAATTCCGGCATAAACAGATCATGGATAACCGCCTTAAACACTGGTGGGATAGCAGCCGGCTGGTATTTTCGCTCAGTTACAGCATTGGAAGTACAAAATATCAGGTAAAAGAAACCCAGAAAACAGAAGAAGAAAACAGAGCGAGATAAGAAAACCTGCTTGAAAAAGCAGGCTTTCGATTGTATTAAGGACATTGGCATCTGTCGCATGTCCAGATATAGCATTTTCCTGTATCATCCCATTCACAGCATCTTCTGGCTGTTGATATTGGTGCTCCTCCCATAACGGATTTTTGTTGGTCTCTTCCTAATTTTTGTGCGTTTTTCAGCACCGGATTGTTCTTGTTCATGACTTTGATTTTTGGTGTTAATAGTTAAGTTTTATGATCTATAATTTCGCGAAAACTATATCACTAAGATATGAATTTAAATAATAAAAATAATATGTTTTTTAATACTTATGTAGATGAAATATAGTAGGTTGTAGAGGTTTTTGGAATAATACTTTTCCTTTTTTGTTAAAAAATAGTAAAAAACAATTTTGGACACATTCAAATTTAATGCATAAAATAATCCAAAAGTTTTATAGGTAGAGACCTTTACTTATATTTGTAGTATTGCATAAATCTTTATGAGACTAAACATTAAAAATGAAACGGGTAGGCTGAAGTCAGTAGTTCTAGGCCAGCCTAATTCACTGGGACCGGTTCCCACACTAGAGGAAAGTTATGACGCAAAGTCATATTACTCAATCGAACATAATATTTATCCTAAAGAACAGGATATTATTAACGAAATGAACGCTTTTGAAGCGGTTCTAAAAAAGTATGACGTTGAAGTGCTTCGTCCAAGTATCATTAAAGATTACAATCAGGTTTTTTCAAGAGATGTAGCCTTTGTAATTGATGATAAAATGATCATTTCCAATGTGATCGCAGACAGAGCAGATGAGCAGGGAGCATACAAAAATGTTTTTGAAAAAGTAGCATGGAGAAAAATCATCAATCTTCCGGAAACAGCCCATATTGAAGGAGGGGATGTTATCGTATGGGATGATTTTATTTTCATCGGAACTTGTTTCAGCGAAGATTACAGAAATTATAAGACGGCAAGAACCAATGAGTATGCCATTGAAATATTAAAAGAATATTTTCCAAAGAAAAGAATCATTGACCTAGAATTGAAGAAAAACGATAAAATTCCGTTTGAAGGTATTCTGCATTTGGACTGTACATTCAATCCGGTAGGAGAAGACAAATGTATTATCTATAAAAACGGATTCGTAGATGAAAGCGACTACCGTTTAATCATCGATATTTTCGGAGAAGAAAACTGCTTCCATATCAATGATGAAGAAATGTTTGAAATGGTCCCTAATATTTTCTCAATTTCTCCTGATATCGTAGTTTCCGACAAAGCATTCACAAGAATGAACAACCATTTGAGAAACGAATGGGGAATGACCGTTGAAGAAATTCCTTACAGAGAAATCTCCAAAATGGGAGGCTTGTTGAGATGCTCTACCATGCCGCTTGTGAGAGAATAATTGGGTGGGAAAGTCTTAGGGTTTGAGAGTGGAGGAGCGTACTCTTTCAATCTTTTAATTTTCAATCTTTTAATCAAAAAAAATGCAAACAACAGATACAGTATTAATGATAGAACCGATTGCATTCGGTTACAACGCTGAGACAGCGAAAAACAATTACTTCCAGGTGGAACAGACAGGTTCTGATATCCAGTTCAAAGCTTTGGCTGAGTTCAATACCTTTGTTGGAAAACTGAGAGGAAAAGGAATCAATGTAATCACGATAAAAGATACATTGGATCCTCATACGCCGGATTCTATTTTCCCAAATAACTGGGTAAGTTTCCATAAAGACGGGAAAGTGGTTTTATACCCGATGTTCGCATCCAACAGAAGAGTGGAAAGAAGAGAAGATATTATTGAAAGCATCCAGGGGCAAGGCTTTGAAGTCGCTGAAATTGATGACTGGTCTTTTTCTGAAACACAGGGACACTTTCTGGAAGGAACGGGAAGTATGATTTTTGATCATGACAATAAAATTGCTTACGGTTCTGTTTCTTTACGATTAGATGAAAAACTATTCAGAGAATTCTGTACAAAATATGGCTTCGCTCCGGTTGTTTTCCATTCATTCCAGACAGTAGGAACAGAAAGACTTCCTATTTATCATACCAACGTAATGATGTGTGTGGCTGATAGGTTTGTAGTAATCTGCCTAGACTGTATCGATGATGAATTGGAAAGAGAAAAGGTAATTGAAACCATTAAAGGTTCCGGAAAAGAAATTATTGAGATTTCAGAAGACCAGATGCAGCAGTTTGCGGGAAATATGCTTCAGGTTCAGAACAAAGACGGAGAGAAATTCCTGGTGATGAGCCAGACTGCTTACCAGTCTTTAACAACAGAACAGGTTGCAGCTATTGAAAAATACTGCGAAATTATCTATTCAGACCTGAATACCATTGAAGTAAATGGAGGAGGAAGCGCAAGATGTATGCTTGCTGAGGTTTTTCTTCCAAAAAAATAATATATTTACGAAAAAATTAATTGAACCCATTATCAAGTAAAGGTTTACATATTCTTCTGACTTTGGAAACAGAGTCAGAAGATTTGTTATTAGACAGCAAAGGTTTTCTAACGTTTACGGAAGAGATTCTGAAAACTAAAGATGTAGAAATTGTAGGAGTAACCAATCATGTTTTTGAAAATGAGAGTTTTACTTCGGCAGTGATCCTTAAAGAGTCGCACCTTTGTATCCACACGTGGCCGGAATTTAAGCAGCTTACTTTTGACGTTTTCCTATGTAATTATACCCAGGATAACACCACAAAAGTAGAGCAGATCGCAGATGAAGTGGTTCAGTATTTTAAAGCTAATACCATTCAAAAACACAAAATTTACAGATAAAAATGCATTACGTCTGCCCAGCATGCGATTCAGAAAATAAATTAGATCTCAGTTTTCCTATTGAAGAATATGTTTGCCAAACCTGCTCTCACCTCATTGATGTAGCCGGAAACAAACAAATCAAGCATCTGAAAGTACCGACAGAAAACGTGGTCTTGGACGTCGGACAAAAAGGGAAAATTGAAGGTGTAGAATATACTGTAGCTGCTATTATTGTCAAGAAATATGGCTCCAGTATTTTCTGGCGCGAATACTATTTAAAAGACAGCAAAGGAAATGATGCTTTCCTGAGTGAAAGTGATGGGCATTGGGTTTTCCTGATTCCTATGCATCCCGATGATTTTAAAGGTAAAAATTCGAAATTACCAACCTATCTCGGACGAACCTATCGCTGGTACGAAAACTCTCAGTGCAGTATTGAAGCTGCAGCCGGTTTTTTTGATGAACACATAGATTTCAGTATTGCTACCTACAAAGAATATGTCAACGGAACCCGTATGATCTCTCAGGAGAAGACCAGCAAGAAAAGCCAGTATTTTTACGGAGTTCATATTTCAAAATATGATGTTAAAAGAGCTTTTAAAATAGCTAATCTCCCTCATTATACAGGAGTAGGGATTGTTCAGCCTTATTATTTTGATATCAAACAGACTGTAAATATTTTTTGTGCGGCTGCATTGATGATATGTCTGCTTCAGTTGTATGTATATACTTCAAGAACTAATGAAACCGTTTTTGCGGAGACCATCAATTTTGCAGATGTACAGGGCAAAGAAATGGTGAGCAAGAGTTTTGCTCTTTCAGGAGGCTCAGCACCATTAAAGGTGAGTGCATTTTCAGGTGTTGATAATTCCTGGGCGAATATCCAGCTGAGTCTTGTGAATGAAAAAACCAATGAAATTATCTATACCTCTAAAGATATCGAACAATACCACGGATATGAAGATGGGGAAAGCTGGTCAGAAGGAAGTCAGTCCGAAGAATTTAATCTTTGTGGAGTAAGCTCAGGAAAATATCACTTTCTTATTTCTGCAGAGAAGGAAGGTTCTTCACCTACTTTTTCCAACCTTCAGTCTCCAGATTCAAAGGTGATGATATCCCGGGATAAATCAGGAACTATAGAGGTCACCGATCTATTTAAGGCCCAAACTATAGTCTTTGCAGACGGAAAGACACTGGAAAAAGACACATCGGAAATCGCCGGCCTTACTAAAGCATCTTTCGGAACTCAAAAGCTGGATTCCCTGATTAATGCTGAGGCGCCTAAGCTCACTACAGATCCTATTTCAAGCAATACTTATGTACAGCTCAAGGCAACATGGCTTCCCATTTCATTCTGGAACTTCGGATTTATTTTATTCATAATGGTCGCTATTTTTGTGGCCATGTATATAGGAAGGTACTTCTTTAATGTAAATAAATGGAATAACAGTTCAAACTCACCTTATTCTACATCGTAATGACTACTATTTTAAACTATATAAGACAAAACTGGATACTCTGCCTGATTGGTAGTTGTTTCATGACATGGTTTGTATACCTTACATACCAGGGAAATCAGGTCTGCGACTGTGCCAAAACGGAAACATACCGTGACGGAACCACAAGAAGCCATTCAAGAGTAGGATTCTACAGATACTATCACAAATAAAAATATAAAAACTATGGACAACATCAATTTCTTACCAATATTAAACTCGGTTCTTTACTCATTTTTAGGAATCGCAATTCTGCTGGTATGCTATTTCGTTATCGAAAAGCTTACACCGGAGAAAACATGGCATGAGATCGCTCAAAACAAAAACGTAGCCTTGGCTATTGTCTTTGGAGCATTCATCATCGGAATTTCAATGATTATAAGCGCTGCAATTCATGGATAAGAAGAGGATTCCTCTTGAGCTGCTTTTATTGTTTTCAGTATTCGTCATTGCTACATGTGGATTGATTTATGAATTGGTGGCCGGAGCCCTGGCGAGCTATCTTTTAGGAGACTCTGTAAAGCAGTTTTCTTTTATTATCGGGGTGTATCTCTTTTCAATGGGAGTGGGTTCCTACTTTGCAAAATTCATCAAAGGAAATCTTATTGATAAATTCATTGAGATCGAAATCCTTGTAGGAATCGTAGGAGGAATCAGCTCTGTTGTGCTGTTTATTTTGTTTAATACTCTCGCACATTTTGAAAGTGTTCTCTACCTTTTCGTCTTTTTTACCGGATGTCTTGTTGGCGTGGAAATTCCGCTTTTGATGAACATTTTAAAAGACAGAGTTCAGTTTAAAGATTTAGTTTCAAATGTCTTTGCATTCGACTATATCGGAGCATTACTGGCATCCATTCTATTCCCATTGGTTTTGATTCCAAAGCTGGGAATTGTAAAAACCCCTCTGTTTTTCGGACTCATTAATATTTCTATTGCTATATTTCTCTGTTATTACCTTAAAAAGGAATTATCAAAATCGTTTTCATTAAGAGTAAAGTCTATTTCGGCATTTGTTTTTTTGCTTGGGCTTTTCTTTTTTTCAGATACGATTTTATCTTATTCTGAAGAAAAGCTATATGGGGAAAATGTAGTATATACCAAAAGCTCACCTTACCAAAGGATTGTGTTGACGAGAAATACCCATGAGTTTCGTCTTTATTTGAATAACAATTTACAGTTTTCATCCACCGATGAATACCGTTATCATGAGGCCCTGGTACATCCTGCGATGTCTATGGCAAAAAACATTGATAACGTTTTGATTTTGGGAGGAGGAGATGGCTTTGCAGCAAGAGAAGTATTGAAATACAAAGACGTTAAAAAAATAACCCTCGTGGATCTTGATGGTGAAATGACCCAGTTTTTCAAGACCAATGAAACCATGCGCAGGCTGAATCAAAGTTCTTTTTCCAATCCGAAAGTGGAGGTAATCAATAAAGACGCCTACATTTGGGTAAAAGAGAACAGAAAAAAGTTTGATGTCATTATCATAGACTTTCCGGATCCGTCCAACTACAGCCTGGGAAAATTATATTCCCTGCAGTTTTATAAAGAACTGGAGAGACTGACAACTCTTGATACCAAAATTGTGGTTCAGACGACCTCTCCGTATTTTGCGCCGAAATCGTTCTGGTGCATAGAAAAAACGATCAATCAGATTTTTCCTTTCACAGCTGCCTATCATACTTATGTTCCGTCTTTCGGGGAGTGGGGATTCTCTATGGCTTCATTCGAACCCATAAACAACAGAATCTACAGAAAGCTTCCCGGTTTAAAATACTATGATTACAACTTTTCACAGATGTCTTATTTTAATAAAGATATGAAAGTGAAAGACGTAGAAGTTAACCGTCTGGATAACCAGATACTAGTTCGTTATTTTGATGAAGAGTGGGGAAAAGTACAGTAGAAAGGATTTTCTTAAAACTATATTTTTAGGTAGCCTTATGCTTCCTTTTTTACAGTATTGTGGAAAAAAGGTAAAGTCATTGTTGCTGAAAATCACCGGAACGAATTATGTTCTTGGGCATAAGTTATGGGCAAAAGATTTTCCACAGTTTTCAGAAGTTATTCACACCCAATATCTTATTGTGGGCGGGGGAATTTCAGGACTTGCTGCTTGCCGGTTTTTCAGTCAGCATAATGAAAACGATTATCTTCTCTTAGAAATGGAGAATCATCTGGGGGGAAATTCTTCCAACGGGCAGAACTCGTTTTCAAAGTTTCCGTTGGGAGCTCATTATTTGCCCTTACCCAATAAAGAGAATGTACAAATCATAGAATTTCTGACAGAATGTGGAATCTGTCTGGGAACTGAAGAGAACGGAGAACCCATTCTTGATGAATACCAAATGACCTTTCCACAACAGGAAAGACTGTTCTATAAAAACTCCTGGCAGAATGATATCGTTCCTCAGAGAGGGATTTCAACAGAAACTCATCAAGAGCTTAACCGCTTTTTTAAGCTGATGGATGAGTTCCGCCTGAAGAAAGATGCACAGGGAAAATATTGGTTTGCCATTCCGGTGCATGATTCAAGCCAGGAAGATGAGGTCTTAAACCTTGAAAAAATCATTTTCAAAGACTGGCTGAAGGAAAATAACTATCATTCAGAAGAACTTCTCTGGCTTTTGGATTACTCCTGCAGAGATGATTTCGGACTAGGCATAGACTATGTTTCCACATGGGCGGGGATTCATTATTTTGCCGGAAGAAAGAACAACTGGAGCACGAAATATAAAGATCAGGTATTCACCTGGCCGGAAGGAAATGCCAGACTGGCAAAACATTTCTCAAAATATACAGAAGGGAAGCATATCCCCGGGAATCTTGTCTTCGATGTAACACTCAATGATAAAGTTGAGGTATTGAGCTTTGATAATATTCAGAAGAAAACAAAAAAGATCATTGCGGATAAAGTACTGTTTGCATCACCACAGTTTGTGAACGAGAGAATTTTTAATCATAAGAAAGCCCAATCGTTTAATTATGTTCCGTGGCTTTTAACAACGATTACTTTAAAGAATGAATTCGGAGGAGATGAAGAATTGGCCTGGGATAATGTAATCTATGGAACTTCAGGATTAGGATATATCTTTGATCAACATCAAAATCTTAACCAGATTATAGGGGAAAGAGTAATTACCCACTATAAAAGTTTCTCAACCGGAGACTGCAGAAAAGCAAGGAAGAAGCTGTATGCAATGAAAGAAGCTGAACTTAAAACTTTAGTTTTGAATGATCTGAAGAAAGCACATCCGCTAATAGAAGATTTTATTCTGGAAATGCAGTTTCATAAAATAGGACATGCTATGATTGCACCGGTTCCTAACCAGATTTTTGGAGAATCAACAAGGATCGCAAAAGAACCTATAGACGGGAAGATATTCTTTGCCCATTCTGATCTTTCGGGAATATCTATTTTTGAAGAAGCTTTTTATCAGGGAATAAGAACGGCCGGACAAATGATATAAATTATAATATGAAACAGCCTTGGATACACAATGCAAAAACAGACTGGTGGTTTATTTTATCACCGCCTTTTCTGGTATTGTTGATTATTTTTCTTTTTCAGAAACAGATCCAGGGATTGGAAAACCATTATTCTTTTTACACATGGCTTTTCCTGATTGTTTTTGTAGACGTAGCCCACGTCTATTCGACACTGTTCAAAACCTATTTTATAAAAGGTGAAATACAGAAGAATAAACTGCTTTATCTTGGGATTCCTGTTCTAAGCTGGATATTGGGTATTGTTTTATTTCAATTGGGAAGCCTGACATTTTGGTCGGTACTGGCTTTGGTTGCCGTTTTTCATTTTATACGCCAGCAATATGGGTTTATGAGAATTTATGCCCGATTTGAGTCCAATAACTGGAGCAAAAAAATAGATGAGGTAGCTGTTTATTCTGCGACAATCTATCCCATGTTATACTGGTTTAAAACACCCCGCGCCTTTACCTGGTTTGTCAACAATGAATTTGAATGGCTTCAAAACCTTCCGGATTATATTCCTCTGATTACCGTCATCTATTTTACAATTCTGATCATTTGGATCGTTAAAACTGTTTTCGAAGTTTTCAAAACAAAAAATATTAATTTTCCTAAAACAGCATTGATCACGGGAACTTTTCTTTCCTGGTATTTTGGAATTGTATACTTTAACAATGATCTTCTCTTTACTTTTTTGAATGTGGTCTCCCATGGAATTCCATATATCGCATTGATTTATATTCAGGAAATAAAACAAAAAGAAAATCATCAGCTGAACAGAATGCAGATTTTTAAATCTTTTTCGGGAGTCTTTTTATTTGTAGCGGTCATTGTAGGGTTTGCTTTTCTGGAGGAATTTTTATGGGAAACTTTGGTCTGGAATGAGCATTTTTCTTTGAATATGATGGTTTCAGAAAAACTGTTTCAATTTTTGGTTCCGCTGTTGGTCGTTCCACAGCTTACCCATTATCTTCTGGATGGCTTTATTTGGAGAAAACCAAAAAAAGTTAGTTAACTTTGCCCTGAATGTTTAAAATCTGAAAATGAGACAATATCTTTTATCATTAGCCATTTTTCTGGGAATCATGGTGGGCGGTCAGCAGAAAACTTTCTGTAATCCCATTAATATAGACTACGGATATACCCCTTTCGAAGTTTTTTCAAAACAGGGAAAACACCGTGCTACAGCAGATCCCGTTATTGTTAATTTTAAAAATAAACTGTTTCTTTTTTCTACCAACCAGGAAGGCTACTGGTACAGTGATGATATGCTGGACTGGAAGTTTGTAAAAAGAAAATTTCTAAGAGATAATAAATATACCCATGATCTTAATGCTCCGGCAGTCTGGGCAATGAAAGATACGCTGTATGTTTATGGTTCTACCTGGGAACAGGATTTCCCAATCTGGAAGAGTACAAACCCAACTAAAGACGACTGGAAAATTGCGGTGGACACGTTAAAAGTAGGAGCGTGGGATCCTGCATTTCACTATGATGAAGATAAGAATAAACTGTATCTGTATTGGGGCTCAAGCAATGAATGGCCTCTGTTGGGAACAGAAGTTAAAGTTAAAAATCTGCAGTCCGAAGGTTTTGTAAAACCTATTCTTAAACTGAAACCTGAAGACCACGGATGGGAACGTTTTGGTGAATACAATGATAATGTTTTTCTTCAGCCTTTCGTAGAAGGAGCATGGATGACTAAGCATAACGGAAAATATTATATGCAGTACGGTGCTCCGGCAACAGAGTTTAGCGGATATTCTGATGGAGTGTACGTGAGCAAAGGTCCTTTAGAAGGTTTCGAGTATCAGCAGCATAATCCATTTTCATACAAGCCTGGAGGTTTTGCCAGAGGAGCAGGGCATGGAGCTACTTTTGAAGACAATTATAAAAACTGGTGGCACGTTTCCACCATCTTTATTTCCACTAAAAATAATTTTGAAAGAAGACTTGGAATCTGGCCTGCAGGTTTTGATAAAGACGATGTGATGTATTGTAATACAGCCTATGGAGATTATCCTACTTATCTTCCGCAATATGCTCAGGGAAAAGATTTTTCAAAAGGTCTTTTTGCAGGATGGATGCTGCTGAATTATAATAAACCAGTTCAGGTCTCCTCTACATTAGGAGGTTACCAGCCCAATTATGCAGTGGATGAAGACATTAAAACTTACTGGAGTGCCAAAACCGGAAATTCCGGAGAATGGTTCCAGACAGATCTGGGTGAGGTTTCTACCATCAATGCCATTCAGATCAATTATGCAGATCAGGATGCCGAATTTATGGGAAAAACCCTGGGAAAAATGCACCAATACAAAATCTATGGATCTAATGATGGAAAGAAGTGGAATGTAATTGTGGATAAAAGTAAAAACACAAAAGACGTTCCTCACGATTATGTAGAATTGGAGACCCCTGCAAAAGCCCGTTTCCTGAAAATGGAAAACCTGAAAATGCCCACCGGAAAATTTGCTTTGAGCGGTTTCAGAGTGTTTGGGAAAGGGGGCGGAAAAGGGCCTGCAAAAGTAGAAGGTTTTGTTCCTTTAAGAGCCGATCCTAAAAAATATGGTGAAAGAAGAAGTATCTGGATGAAGTGGCAGCAGAATTCTGAAGCAGACGGCTATGTGATCTATTGGGGAAAATCTCCCGATAAAATGTACGGAAGCATTATGGTATACGGAAAGAATGAATATTTCTTTACAGGAGCCGACAGAACTGATGCTTACTATTTCCAGATTGAAGCTTTCAATGCCAATGGAGTTTCAGAAAGAACAGCACCTGCAAAGTCTGAATAAAAGCAATTAAGAAATAAAAATAACACATTTTGAATGATCAGAACGTGTTATTTTTTGTCCGTTTTTTTTAGAAAGGTTGCTATTTTATCGATAAGAAATTCATCATTGGGCTTTTTATCCCAATCCAAATGTCCACCATCGAATTGATAAGATTCATGAATGATATGATTTTTATTTAAAATAGAATCTAGGATTTTTTCTTGTGAGGAAGGGATAACGCGGTCTGTACTTCCATAGTAGGATAAGGTAGGAGGGGAGGTTTTTGTGATCCATTTTACAGGGCTGGCAAAATCTATACGTGATATTCCCGGTCTTGGTACATGAGGATCTACAAGCCTTTTTTCAACAAAAGAATATTCCTGATAATTTTTGAAACCCGGATCTGAAAGATCACTTGGACCCACAATATTAATAACGGCCTTTACTTTTTTATCAGAATCGAATTGATAGGCATATAGCATGGATAAATGTCCTCCGGCACTGTTTCCTAATAATATGAATTCAGGATTATACTTGAGTTTCTTTTCTAAAAAGACAGAGACCTCTTTAATATCGTTTATTTGATTGGGCAGCCCGTAGTTGGATGCTGATGCCAGTCTGTAATTCATATTAACGAAAATATGATGAGGAAATTTCTGCATCAGAGAAAGTGTGAAAAATGTAAGCTGTGACTTATTTCCACTACGCCAGCCCCCGCCATGGATGATCATGAAAACATCCCTTTTTTGGATTGTTTTTTTATTGGGGATATAAATATCCATCACCTGTTCAGGACTATTTCCGTACTGAATATTTTCCTCTTTATCAAAGCTGATATCGTTGCCTAGTTTTATCTTGTTTTCTTTACAGCCAGTCCATAGAAAAAGCAAACTGAGGCTGATTAAAATAATATGTACCCATTTTTTCATAGCTATTAAATATAAAAAATCCGCTGTAAAAAACAGCGGATACCGTAAGAATAATTGAATATGAAGAAAGATACTTCTCTTATTTTGTTCTGCTTTTGATGGCATCAGATGCACCTTCGATGTCTCTTACCTTTTTCACTTTCTGATTTCCGAAATTGTAGGTAAGGCTTACCATTACGTTTCTATTGTAGCGGTTTTGGTGGATGTAATTGTAATTCCCATTGTCCTGGAAGTCTTCAATTTTGACAATATTGGTATTCAGAACGTCATTGACATTCACTGCAAAAGTCCAGTCGTTCCATATTTTTTTGATGCTAAGGTCTAAACTCATTAGCTCTTTTAGTAATCCAAGCTCGATTTGCTGTTTGTCTACGAAGAAATAATTAACTCCAAAGAACCACGTTTTCTTTTTATCAAGACGGATGGTATTGTTTGTCTGGATGAGAAGACTGGTAGAATTTGTTTTGTTGGTGTATACAATATCTTCACCCTTTTGATTTTTGAATCGGTCTCCTGTAGTAGGGTCGATGTCAAGACTTCCGTTGTTGATGTTATGTTGAACTCCAATATTGAAGTTGGTTGTCCAGTATTGTTTAAAAAATGATTTCTGAAGGCCTAACATTGCAGACATTTCCTGTTTGTTTCCAAAATTGGTTCTGATATATCTCAATACAGGATTGGCACCCACTGTACCATCCGGAGCTACCGGATATCCCTGTAACGGAACCTGAGTAATAGCATCCTGAATATAAGAGTGATTTAGAATCAGGAAATATGAATTTTTAAACATATAAGTTAATTCCTGATTGTAAGTTGAAGATGCCTTTACAAATGGGTTGTTCTGAGTATAATTATCATCTGTCAGAATATTTCTTACAGGATTAAGCTCCCAGAAGCTTGGTCTTCTCATTCTGCTTGAAAAGGAATACGAAATGTTGTTTTTATCATTAATCGCATAATTCACGCTCAAATAAGGAAGAAAGTTTTTGTAGTTTCTTTCAATTCTCTTAAGGGCTTCTGTAGGGGCATTGTCGGAAGATCCCAAACTGTTGGTAATCTCGTATCTCGCTCCTATTTTTCCAGAAAGTTTATCGGAAATCTTCTTTTCAACAGTAAGATACATACCATAGATGTTTTCATCATAGATAAAATGATTGGGTCTTGGATCCGGATTTTTTACGGGATCAAAAGAATAAGTAATGTTTTTAGAATCGTTGTCTGTTTTTGTTTTGTTATAATTTCCTCCGACTGATACTGTCAGGTCATATTTAAATTTCTGAATATAATCTACCATTCCGGAGAAGTTATTAATGATCTGAGGGAGATCCTGAAGCACTTGTGTTGTTCTTGCTCCCAATCCTCTGTTGATATCTGAAGTAAAGGTTTGGTTATCTGTGAACTGAAATCTTCTATAGTTCAGATAGGCTGCATTTACATTCAGCTTACTGCCTAATGAATCTGTTTTTAATTCATAATTTAGATTCAAAGAATTGTTATAAGACCTTGCATCTTCTTTGTTTTTGGACCATGTATATTGTGTGCCTGTTTTTTTTATGGTATTAAACAGATCTACTGTTGAATTATAGCTTTTATTAGCCCATGTGTTCCATGATAATGCCAGGTTGCTTTTGTCATTCAGTTGGTAATCAATATTCAGATAACCGCCGATGTTTTTGTTTGGATCGGTGATATCTCCGGTAGATTCATTGGAAGTATTTGCGGTACCATTTCTTAATGTGTAAGTTTGTGCCTCAATATTTTCCCCACCACTAAGATTGGCGCTCACTCCCAGTTTATCTTTTCTGTAGTTAGCTGAGAAACTGGCCTGGCTTGCGTTGTATTTACTGGTTGTATTAGACATTCTCATGTTTCCGCTGAGACCGTCACTCATTTTTTTCTTTAAAACGATGTTGATGATCCCATCTGATGATTCTACCTGATATTCACTTCCGGGAATCGTTATAACTTCTATTTTCTGAATATTTTCTGCTGGAGTATTTTTCAGGAACTGAGCCAGAGACTCAGCATCCATATTGGTTTTTCTTCCGTTGATATAGATCAGTGCATTGTTCTTTCCTGCGATTTTCAAGGTCTTATCATCGGTAGAAGATAATAACGGAGTCTGCTTCAGAAGGTCGAAAGTGGTATTTCCCTTCGCAACTGGAGAGGCGGCTACGTCATATACAAAACGGTCACTTTGCTTTTTGAAAACCTGTTTCGTGATCGTAACTCCTTCTATATTTTTAGTTTTTGCCGTATCAGATTTCTTCTCCTGAGCAAATGCGCAAGTACCGAATACGATAGCCATTGACAAAATTATACGTTTCATTTTTGTTTTATTTAAGAGTGGTTGTAGTGAGATAAATTATGATAGATTAGGTTCTTGATTTTACAGCATCATTCGCTGATTTCATTTCCCTTGCCTTTTTCAGTTTCTGATTACCGAAATTGTAAGTAACACCGATACTTATAAGTCTTGGATAATTGAAGTTGGTTATATTGTTATAGGTTCCGTTAGGCTGTACACCTTTAACTCTGTAAAAACTTTGATTGAATAAGTCACTCACTTCAGCTACAATCGTCCAGTCACCTACAATTTTCTTCACATTGAAATCAAAGCTCTGTCTTGCCCCGATCATACCTCCTTCCATAGCGGTCTGGCTTGCAAAAAAGTAATTAACTCCTAAAAACCAGTCTTTTTTGGATGAAAGGCGGATTATATTGTTGAGGGTAGCAGACATATTATAGTTTTTAACATTAATGATATAAGGTTCTACAACTTCAGTTTCTCCCGGAACCGGCATAGATGTAGGATCTTCCCAAACCCCGCCACTGTAGGTAACATACCCTAAGTTCACAGAATAGTTGGTTGTCCATATGTCTTTGAACCATGACTTGTTCATCCCAAGAGTTAAAGCAAGCTCTCTGTTTTTTCCGTAGTTAGTTCTTATATATCTAAGGAATCTTGTGGTTTCCATGGTTGTATTTCCTTTGATATCATATATAATGTTTCCTTTAGAATCTTTTTTTGGAGCCGTTACAGTTCCTTGCAATGGAAGGAGATCTGAAGCGGCAGCATCTTCTACCATATTAAAACTCAGATTGGCATAGAATGCATTTTTGTACATATAATTGATCTCCTGATTGTAATATTTAGAAGCCAATATAAATGGATTGTTCTGCGTATAATTGGTTGGTGTAAAGTAGGTTCTGGAAGGATTCAATTCCCAAAATCTAGGTCTTCTGATTCTGCTTGAAAACGTATAACTCAAATTATGATCTGAATTGATGGCATAATTTAAATTCAGATAAGGTAACAGATTGTTGTAGTTTCTTTCAAATCCTGTTTTGTCTACAATATCACCGGTACTTCTGGTCATTTCATAGCGGGCTCCTATTTTTCCGGATAGTTTCTCAGTCAGCTTTCTTTCATAGTTCAGGTAAATTCCAAGAATATTTTCCTTATAAATGAAGTGGTTGGTCTGATTAGGATCTATCACAAATGCTCCGTTTTTCAGCTTATCCTGTCTGGTATCATTATCTGTATTGGTATGGTTGTAGCTGATTCCCATTAACCAGGTTGCTCCTTTAGCCGTTTTTTTCAGATAGTCGATGTTGGCTGCATAGTTGTTGATGATTTGTGGTACAGCCTGATGAAGCGCTGAATATTTATTAATCGTATCATTCGTTAAAGGGAAACTTTCATTGAAGCTTTCTTTGTTTCTGTTGAACCATAGATAAGAGACATTTGATGTAAGTTTGCTTCCCAGAGAGTCCGTTTTCATTTCATAATTTAAATTGAAAGAATGATTTCTTGTTTGTGCATCCTCATTATTGACAGTTCTGTTGGATAAAACTCCATCTTGCCAATTGGTGATATCCAATATAGAATTGAAGCTTTTATTATATCTCATATTATAAGAGAAACCTAAACTGTGTTTTTTATTGATCTCATAATCAACATTGAAACCTCCTCCGTAATTTTTGTTGGGATCATCATTGAAACCTGATGATTCATTTCTGAAAGTAGAATCTCCGTTAGACAATGTATATTTTTGTCTGTCGGTCCAGCTTCCCATTCTGAAATTAGAATTCCCGGACCATTTACCTTGTCTGAAATTAAAAGAAGCTCCTGCATTTGGGTTGTTGTAATAACCTTGCTCATTCTGCATCTTCAACGTCCCATTATAACCATTATTTTTGCTTTTCTTCATTACAATATTGATTACTCCTTCCTTGGATTCAACCTGGAATTCACTTCCGGGAACTGTAATGACTTCAATTTTTTGTATATCTTCTGATGGAGTCGATTTCAGCATTTCAATCAATGCCTCAGAATCCATATTGGTTTTCTTGTTGTTGATGTAGATTATCGCATCATTTTTCCCCAAAATCTTCAGCGTTTTTCCATCTATACTGGAAATCATCGGGGTTTGTTTTAAAAGATTAAAAGTGTTGGTTCCTTTAGCAATAGATGAAGATGCTACATCATATACTAAGCGGTCACCCTGTTTTTTGAAAACCTGCTTCTTGATATTAACTGCATCAATAGCATTTACTTTCAAACTGTCTTTTTTCTGCTGGGCAGTGATAAGTCCACCGAAAAATAGTGCTGCAATAAGAATTTGAGTTTTCATGATTATTATTATTTTTAGTTTAATAGCTTGTATGGTTTGTTATTTTACATTACAAAGATATATAATAAATATAGTATCATGCAATACAAAGTACTCAAAAATATTTTAAATAAAGTTTAATTAATTGATTATCAGTTATTAAAAATTTAGTTTAAAAATAATGATTGCTTGATCTTTCTGAATAATAAGACAACTTTAGCAATAAATTTGTTACACGATAGCATGAAATTAATTGAAATTTAAAAAATAGTTGATGAAAAATAAGAGAAAACATGAAGACTCATATTTTATTATTAATTTAGTAAAAACTAAAAATTATTATTATATGAAAAAATTTTACCTTTTATTTTTATTGTTTCTATTAATATTTTCATGTAAAGATGAATCTTTCTTAGAAATAGGTGACAACACATCCAATTCCCCATCTAATTATAATTTTGGGAATACTGCACAAAGAAATTTCCAGGGTGTAGTTCTTGATACAAATGGAGTTCCGGTTTCAGGAGCAACAGTTACCATTGGAACAAGTACGGTGACAACCAATCTTAGAGGTTTTTTTACATTTAAAAATGCTTCTGTAAAAGAAAACTTTGCCCACATAAAAGTGACAAAGTCCGGCTATGTAAATGCATCACGGGTTTTGGTTCCTACCAACGGAATGAATCAGGTGAATATTATGATGATTCCTGCAACAGCCACTTCTACCATTACTTCAGGCACTGCCTCTACAGTTTCATTACCAAACGGAACAAAAGTAAAATTCGATGGAAGCTTTAAAGATGCCAGCGGAAATGCTTATTCAGGAAATGTGAGCGTTGCCGTTTTTCACTTAGCACCATCCAATCAATACCTCAATGAATTAATGCCAGGATCATTTTTGGCAACCAATTTAGGAGGAAACTCCAGAGTGATGGAAACTTTTGGGATGCTGCATGTACAATTAACGGGAAGTTCCGGACAAAATCTTCAGATTGCAAACGGCCACACGGCAGAAATTACCGTTCCGGTAGATCCTGCACAAGCTTCCAATTCACCAGCTACCATTCCATTATGGTCTTATAATGAAGATACAGGAATGTGGAAGGAGGAGGGCTCTGCAACAAAGATTGGAAATACCTATGTAGGAACAGTAAGTCATTTTTCCTGGTGGAATTGTGATGCACAGTTTGAGCAGGCGACAATGAAAGTAACGGTGAAAAATGCTGCAGGACAGGTTTTACCTAATATTAAAGTAACTTTAAAGAGAAGCTCTCAGGCATATGAAACGTACGGAATGACTGACAATGCAGGAATGGTATCTGGAATTGTTCCAGCAGGTGAAGTCCTTAGCTTAAAAGTGTATGATGTCTGTAATAATGTCATTTATACCTCTAACGTCGGGCCTTTTCCGGCCGGAATCATAACGACGATCCCAGATATTACAGTAAATCCTTCTGCATCTACCAGTTATACTATTCAGGGGAATCTGAAAACTTGTGCCAATGCCATTGTTACTGATGGTTATGTAATGTTAAAGCCTGCAGTGAGTACAAACTATTTCCAATATATGTCTGTACCAGTAAACAGTACCGGAGGTTTTACATTTAATACCTATTCATGTACTGCGAATCCACAGTTTATTTATGAAGGATTTGATGCGGTGAATGTTCAGACTACCAATCAGGTTACTTTCACGGCCACATCTACTAATGTAAATTTAGGGGATATCATGGCTTGTAATTCTGTAAATGAATTTGTCAATTACAAAATTGATAATCAGCCTGTTGTTTATGTAGTAGGATCTTTCAATGCACAATGGGCAGGTCTTACTCCTACATCACCTAATATGGTGCCCAAACAATTGAGAATAAATTCAATGAATCCTGCAGGACCATTTTTCTCTATGACTCAAAATAATATGTTGGGTGTTGCAGCCAATTTTACTACAGATTATATATTTGAACTTTCAGGAGCCGTTATTACACCAAGTAATGGAAATTTGGTTATAAACATAGCCACTTTTGGAGTAGTAGGGGATTACATTGATTTTACAGTCAATGGAACTTACACCAATAATTCAGGAAGTCATACTTTCACAGCGACAGGGCATGTGAAGCGGGATATGTAATAACACTAAAAATTAAAAGGACCGAAAAGGTCCTTTTTTTATAGGGTATTTTATGATTTATTCTCTATCAAATCGGGCTAGCTTTTTGTCTACCCAAATCGTTGCAAAAGGAAAGAATGCAGATAATAATGCAAAAACAAAATCTTCATCATCCCAATTATAAATTTTTCTTGCAGGAAGGCAGAGCAAAAGATAAAGGGTGAAAAATAATCCATGTAAGCTGCCAATAACGCTGATGAAAATAATGGAATATATATTCTCATCATACCGGATCCAGATCATAGCGACACAATACAATAAAAGACATGAAATGGCTTCTGCAAGACAAATCTGTTTAAACCATTTGATGATTTTTTCCTGAGGATATTTTGAGAAAAATTGTTCGATGAAGTTCATATCTTTAGCGATGAGTTGGGCGTTGAAAGGTAAGAGTCATTCTCTCACTTCTGGTTTCTACCCTCTAATTTCTGATTTGCAAAATTACTTATAAAAATTACTACCATCCAAATATTCAAAAACTTCAGGAGGTAGCATAGGTCTCACATTTTTGTTATCTCTGATCATATTGCGGATTTCTGTCGCAGAAAGTTCTATTACCGGAGCTTTTATCAGAGAGATATTCTCATGCTGTAAATATTCGGAATCTTTCTTTTCTCCATCAAATACTCTGGGGTAAACAATAATGTGATGATTCTTGATCAGAACATCAGAATTTTTCCATTTGTGGAGGCTCTTCAGATTATCTTCTCCCATAATAAGGCTAAAAGAATAATCCGGATATTTCTCATGGAGATACGTCAGAGTATCAACGGTATAGCTAGGCTTCGGAAGTGAAAACTCCACATTGGAAGCCCTCATATTAGGATAGTTCTTTACTGCAAGCTGTACCATATCGAGCCTGTTGTGGTCATTCAGTAAAGATTTTTTGTCTTTAAAAGGATTTTGTGGGCTTACTACAAACCATAATTCCTCCATATCAGAGTTTTCCAGAATATAATTAGCCAGAATAAGGTGTCCGATATGAATAGGATTGAATGATCCGAAAAATAAACCGATTTTTTTCATTTTTTGTTAGGTAGTAGGTAGCGGGTGGGAGTACTTAGAATATAAATATTGGACTCAGGATTCTTTTTTAAGGTAATGGGGTTTGATAAAGTTCTGATTTCTATCACCTGCAACCTAAATCCTGCAACCTCCATCAATCCCTAAACTTCACATCCTTAATATTAAGATAATGAGTTACATTGCCTTTCCAGTGGTTTTCTTCCAGGGTAAACGCCAGGTCAAAGCTTTTGTTTTTAAAATCTTCAACAAATTGTCCAAGTTTGAAACCCACACATTCAATATTACGTCCTGTAGATTCCTGTTTGATATAAAATTTCAGGTGATTGTTATCTTTTCCCATTGTTTTTACATATCCTGAAAGTTTCTGATCAGTTAATGTAAAAATAGGTTTCATATTATGAGGACCGAAGGGAGCCAGTTTCCTATGGAAATTGATAAACTCTCTGTTAATTTCGTCAATTATGATTTCAGTATCAATCGTAATGGAAGGCTCTTTTTGATGTTCTTTGATTTTTTCAGAGACAATTCTCTCGAACTTTTCTTTGAAAGCTTCAAATTTATCCTTCTCCATCGAAAGGCCGGCAGCTGCATGATGTCCTCCAAATTTAAGGAAGTATTCGGAGCATATATCTAACGCTTCATGGACATCAAAATCGGAAACAGATCTTGCCGAAGCTACCATTTCTCCATTATTTCCATCTGTGAATACCAGCGTAGGTTTATAATAGGTTTCAATAAGCCGCGAAGCTACAATACCAATTACTCCTTTATTCCATTCCGGATGATACACAATAGTGGTATGTTTACTTTCCTGCTGAGATTCTATAATCTGATTCAGAGCAGAAAGAGTAGAATTCATATCCAATTCGCGCCTTTCATCATTAAGATCCATGATGTCACTTACAATCTGATTCGCATGCTTCAGATTATCAGAAACCATCAGTTCCACTGCTGCTTTACCTTGAGATATTCGTCCGGCAGCGTTGATTTTAGGAGCGATTTCAAAAACAATATTGGAAATTTCAAAATGAGAAAGCTTGTCTTCAGGAATCAGCAATCTTAATCCCAGATTTCTGGTTTTCCTAAGCGTTTTTAATCCCATCTTAGCCAATACCCTGTTTTCTCCTGTCATAGAAACAATATCTGCAGCAATTGAAATGGCCAGAAGATCTGTCAGTTCAAATAATTCTGCTTCCGGTAATTTATAAATGGTATTAAGCCCCTGGCAAAGTTTAAAGCCTACACCACATCCGGAAAGTTCCTTGAATGGATATCGGCAGTCACTTCTTTTAGGGTCAAGTACCGCTACGGCATTGGGAATTTCTTCACCCGGAAGGTGGTGGTCACAGATAATAAAATCAATATCCAGACTGCTGGCATAGCTGATCATATCGAGTGCTTTGATTCCGCAGTCCAGAGCAATAATTAATGAGAAGCCATTTTCTTTGGCAAAATCAATCCCTTCTGTGGAAATTCCATATCCTTCAGAATTTCTGTCCGGGATATAATAGTCTAAATATTTTTTCTCAACAATTTTGCTGAGATATAGGTACATCAAAGCAACCGCTGTGGTTCCGTCCACATCATAGTCACCATATACCAGTATTTTTTCACCATTTTCAATCGCAGTGGCAATACGCTCTACAGCTTTTTGCATATCTGCCATTAAAAACGGATTGTGTATATCGTTAAGGTTCGGTTTAAAAAATTCTCTGGCCTTTTGATAGTTGTCAATTCCTCTTAAAACGAGAAGTTTAGATTCAAAAGTACCAAAACCAAGTGACGAACTTAGTCCGTCCACAACTTCCTCATCGGGTTCGGGCTTATAAATCCATTTTTGACTCATTTCACAAAAATAAGGAAAAAAAACAGCATTCTGAAATGATCTCGAACTAAGTTTCAACTTAATAATTGTTAAAAAAAGGTTACCTTCGTGCTCCAAATTTTTAATAAATATGAAAAAAATTACTGTATGCCTTATGTTATTGGGGGCAATGTATTCGATCAATGCACAAAAAATCAACCTCGGAAAAGCAGCCGGAATAGTTTCAAATGGTGCAAAAGCTTTAACATTTACGAACGAAGATGCGGTTAAATTATCCAAAGAATCAGTAGACTGGATGGATAAAAATAATACCGTAGCAGGACCTAAAGATCCTTACACTGTGAGACTGAACAAACTGTTTGGAAAACACAAATCTCAGGACGGTCTGAATTTGAATTATAAGGTTTATAAAGTGAAAGATATCAATGCTTTCGCCTGTGCAGACGGAAGTGTACGTGTATTCTCTTCTCTGATGGATATTATGACAGACAACGAATTGCTGGCAGTTATCGGACACGAGATCGGACACGTTAAAAATCAGGATACAAAAGATGCAATGAAATCGGCTTATCTTAAAGCAGCAGCCTTAGATGCAGCATCATCAGCTTCTTCTGCTGTAGCTACTCTTAATGAGAGCCAGGTAGGGAAGATGGCTAATGCATTTCTAGATGCTTCACACAGTAAAAAACAGGAATCAGAAGCGGATACCTATTCATACGATTTTATGAAGGCTAATAAATATGATGTAGTAGGAGCTTATACAGCGTTCAAAAAATTGGCTTTACTTTCGGAAGGAAGTACACAAACTAATTTTGAGAAAATGTTCAATTCTCACCCGGATAGTAATAAAAGGGCAGAATCTATTAAAAAGAAAGCTGAGAAAGAAGGATTATGGAAAGATCCCGGAACAGTTTCTTTACCTACTGCAAAATTGACGAAATAATTATTTTATTTATTGTTTAAACGAAAATACCTCAAAGCATTGCTTTGAGGTATTTTTATATAGATTGAATGTGTTCAGATTAAGAATACATTTTTTCTCTTAATTCTTTCACCTTTTTATCAGCAAGATATTCGTCGTAAGTCATCTCTCTGTCGATGATTCCGTTTGGAGTCAACTCAATGATTCTGTTACAGACTGTTGAAAGCATTTCGTGGTCATGAGATGCCAATAGAAGATTTCCTTTGAAATTTGACAATGAGTTGTTCAAAGTAGTAATACTTTCAAGGTCTAAGTGGTTAGTAGGCTCATCTAATAAAAGAACGTTTGCTTTCTGAAGCATCATTCTGCTGAACATACATCTCATTTTTTCACCTCCTGAAAGTACTTTACAAGATTTTAAAGCTTCATCACCAGAGAAAAGCATTCTTCCTAAGAATCCTCTCATGAATTCTTCGTGACGCTCTTCGTCATTTTTGGTAAATTGTCTTAACCAATCAACTAAGCTAAGATCTTCCTGGAAGAAACTTGTGTTATCTAAAGGCATGTGAGATTGGTTCGTAGTAACTCCCCAAGCAACATTTCCTTTGTCTGCTTCAACATTTCCTGCCAGAATTTCAAAAAATTCTGTGATCGCCAAAGAGTTTTTAGAAAGTATAGCTACTTTATCACCCTTTTTAAGATTAAGATCGATATTTGAGAATAATAATTCCCCATCTTTTGTTTTTTCAAGACCTTTTACATCTAAAATCTGATCTCCCACTTCTCTTTCCATTTCGAAAATAATTGCAGGATACCTTCTTGAAGATGGCTTAATATCATCGATATTTAATTTATCGATCATTTTCTTTCTTGCAGTAGCCTGTTTAGCTTTTGCAACGTTAGAACTAAATCTCGCGATGAAATCCTGAAGTTCCTTCTTCTTTTCTTCCGCTTTCTTGTTAGCTTGAGCTCTTTGTCTTGTTGCTAATTGAGAAGCCTGATACCAGAAAGAGTAGTTACCTGTGTAAAGATTAAGTTTAGCATAATCTAAATCTCCAATGTGCGTACAAACCGTATCCAGGAAGTGACGGTCGTGAGATACAACGATTACTGTATTTTCATAATCAGCCAAGAAATCTTCTAACCAAGAAATGGTGTCAATATCAAGGTCATTCGTAGGTTCATCCAAGATCAATACATCAGGATTTCCGAAAAGTGCCTGAGCCAAAAGAACCTTTACTTTGTCCTTATTCTCCAGTTCGCTCATCATCTGATAATGCATGTCATCTTTAATTCTTACGTTTGAAAGCATCGTTTGCGCATCAGATTCAGAGTTCCATCCACCCATTTCATCATAGATTACACCTAGTTCACCCGCTTTAATTCCGTCTTCGTCAGAGAAATCTTCTTTCGCATAAAGCGCATCCATTTCCTCTTTTATCTCGAATAATTTTTTGTTTCCTCTTAAAACTGCTTCAAGAACAGTATACTGATCAAAAGCAAAGTGATCCTGCTCCAAAACTGACATTCTTTTCCCTGGCTCCAGAGATACATTTCCTGTTGTTGGATCCTGCTTTCCTGTTAATATTTTAAGGAATGTAGACTTTCCCGCACCGTTTGCTCCGATGATCCCGTAGCAGTTTCCTTTGGTAAACATAATATTTACCTCGTCAAAAAGTACTCTTTTCCCGAATTGTAAAGATAAGTTAGATACTGTTAACATATAGTTTTGTAAATTTGGCGCAAAAATACGAAAAGAATTTGGGTATTTTGTAATAATATAATAGTCAAGTTTTTAAATGTATGGTATTTTTTATATATTTCATTAACGAAATTTTAAAATGATGAAGATTGAGAAAACAGTCAGTATATTAAATAAAAGAGCCCGCTTTGAATATGAAATTCTTGAAGAGTACGAAGCAGGAATGGTTTTGACGGGTACCGAAATAAAATCTTTACGTTCATCCAAAGCATCTATCACAGAATCGTTCTGTCAGTTTATTGATGGGGAGTTATACATCATTAACATGATGATTGACGAGTATAAATTGGGAACTTTTTACAATCATAAAACAAAAAGGGAACGGAAATTGCTCTTGCACAAAAAAGAATTGCAAAAACTTGAAAAAAAGTTAAAGGATGCTGGGAACACAATTGTACCTTTAAAATTATATATCACTGACAGGGGTAAAGCAAAGGTGCTGATAGCGCTGGGAAGAGGGAAAAAGCTTTTCGATAAAAGAGAGGCGATTAAAGATAGAGAAAACAAACGAAACCTGGACAGAATATTAAAGAAAAGTTAAAAATCATTTGAAAAACTTTGTATATAAAGAAAAATTATATTTATTTTGCATTATCAATTATTTAATCATTTAATTCTATGAAAAATCTAAAATTAGGAATTTCAGCATTGGCGCTTACTGTTGCCTCTACTGTTTTCGCACAGACTACCAACAATCCGTGGTTAATCGGAGTTGGTGCTCATGCTGAAAACCACGTAGCAGCAAGAAGTAACTTCAGTAATACGTTCTCTGCTAACAATTTGACGAAAAATATGTTCAATGTGAACAATTTTTCTATTACACCTCCATTGTCTAAGCTAACAGTTGCTAGAAACATTGGTAAAGGTTTAGTAATTGACTGGCAAACTTCTGTTGGAAATGTTGAAAACAAAAGATTCAACATGGGGAAAGAATTTTTCCTAATGACAGGTCTTGGTTTACAGGCTCACGCTGCAGGTCTTTTATGGAACGAGGAATCTTGGTTTGATCCATATTTGAGAGTAGGTGCTAACTACTTAAGACATGACTATACTGCACTTGCTTTCCCTAGAACATCTGTTGACGCTAACGGTAATCCTATCGAAAATGTAACTAACGGTAAAGATGGTAACGAGAATGGTAAAGCTAATCACTTTGCTGTAGCTACAGGTGCTGGTGCTAACTTCTGGGTAACTAAGAACTTCGGTCTTGGTGTTCAAGGAGATTACGTATCAACTCCAGGTGACCACTCTACAGTTGGTAACTTCTGGCAGGCTTCTGCTTCCATCTTATTCAGATTCGGAAACAGAGATAGAGATAAGGATGGTATCCTAGATAAAGATGACCTTTGTCCAGATACTCCAGGTTTACCAGAATTCCAAGGATGTCCTGATACTGACGGTGACGGAGTTCCAGATAAAGACGATCAATGTCCAGAAGTGGCTGGTCCAGTTGAAAACAACGGATGCCCTTGGCCAGATACTGACGGTGATGGTGTAATCGACAAAGATGACGCTTGTCCTACAGTAGCAGGTCCTGCTGAAAACAACGGTTGTCCTTGGCCAGATACAGACGGTGACGGTATCTTAGATAAAGATGATGCTTGTCCTACTGTTCCAGGTCTTCCTGAATACAACGGATGTCCTAAGCCAAAAGATCCTACTTATGTTACAGTAACTAATGAGTTGAAAGATATCTTATTTGATTTCAACAAAGCTACAATCAGACCTCAGTCTAACGAAAAATTAGATAACGCTGCTAAGATTATTAAAGATGCTCCATCTGAAAACTTCGTAGTAGTAGGTATGACAGATGCTAAAGGTGCTGCTGCTTACAACTTGAAACTTTCTAAAGAAAGAGCTGCTTCTGTAGTAGGTGCTTTAGAAGCTAGAGGTGTAAACCCTGCAACATTGAAATCTATTGGTATCGGTTCTCAGGAAGCTAAAATTCCTGCAACTGCAACTGATGCTGAAAGACAACAAGACAGAAAAGTTATCGTAAGAGCGATCTCAGGTGCTGAGTGGGATACTTACAAGAAAAATGACTTAACTGTAGCTAAACCAGCTAAAAAAGCTGTTAAGAAAGGTGCTAAAAAAGCTCCAGCTAAAAAGGCTGCTGCTAAAAAAGCTCCAGCTAAAAAGAAAAAATAATTAATTTTTCTAAATAATGAATACCTCCAATTTTTTTGGAGGTATTTTTTTTTTGTTGACTTTTGATTAATTTTGTTGGAAATTTAAAAATTAAAATGGGAAGAGCATTTGAATATAGAAAAGCTTCTAAAATGGCCAGATGGGATAAAATGGCCAAAACATTCTCTAAAATAGGAAAGGATATCGCTTTGGCTGTAAAAGCAGGCGGAACAGATCCAGAAGCTAATCCGGCACTGAGAAGATGTATCCAGAATGCCAAAGGGGCTAATATGCCTAAGGACAATGTAGAAAGAGCAATCAAGAAAGCAAGTGGTGCTGATGCTGAAAACTATGAAGAAATTACTTACGAAGGTTACGGACAGGGAGGTGTTGCTTTTTTTGTAGAATGTACTACAAACAACACAACAAGAACGGTAGCAAATGTAAGAGCCGTTTTCAATAAGTTTGATGGTAACCTTGGAAAGAATGGCGAATTGGCATTTATCTTTGACAGAAAAGGAATTTTCACCCTTGATTTGGCTCAGATCAAAATGGATTGGGATGATTTTGAAATGGAAATGATTGACGGAGGAGCAGAAGATGTTGAAAAAGACGAAGATGAAGTAATGATTACAACGGCTTTTGAAGATTTCGGTTCTTTATCTCACAAATTAGATGAGCTTGGAATTGAAGCGAAGAGCGCAGAACTTCAAAGAATTCCAAATAATACAAAAGAGGTGAATGCAGAACAGTTCAAAGCTAATATGAAAATGCTTGAGCGTTTCGAGGAGGACGATGATGTTCAAAACGTTTACCACAACATGGAAATCACAGAAGAGCTAATGGACTCTTTGTAAAAAATAATATAGCATTCATATACAGTTAATTTTCAATTAGTTTCTTTGTACAAAACTATGAAAAGAAACGTTGAATTAGTTGTTATATCGGATGTTCATTTGGGAACTTATGGATGTAAGGCTAAAGAATTGTTGAGATATCTCAATTCTATCCAGCCCAAAACTTTAGTTTTAAACGGTGATATTATTGATATCTGGCAGTTTAAAAAGTCTTACTTCCCTAAACCTCATTTGAAAGTGATCAGAAAGATTCTTTCATTGGCCACTAAGAATACAGATGTCTATTACATTACAGGCAATCATGATGAGATGTTCCGTAAGTTCACGGATTTTGAACTTGGAAAGCTTAAAGTCTGTAATAAAATCTGTCTGAATATCGATCAGAAAAAAACCTGGATTTTTCATGGTGATGTTTTCGATGCATCCGTCCAGCATTCAAAGTGGATTGCCAAACTTGGCGGAAAAGGTTATGATCTCTTAATTGTTATCAATAATGTTGTAAATTGGTTCTTAGAAAAAATGGGTAAAGAAAAATATTCATTTTCGAAAAAAATCAAGAACAATGTGAAAAAAGCAGTGAAATATATCGGAGACTTTGAGCTTACAGCTTCTGAGCTTGCTATCGACAATCAGTATGACTATGTTGTTTGCGGGCATATCCACCAACCACAGATTCGTGAGGTTGTCAACAAAAAAGGATCCTGCACTTATTTGAATTCGGGGGACTGGATTGAAAATCTGTCTGCCTTAGAATACCATGATAAAGAATGGAAAATTTTTTATTATGATGACCATAAGCACTTGCTGAAAGATGATGAAGTGGAAGAAATCCAGGAGATGGACAATTCTGCTCTTCTGAAAATTGTAACCAATTTTTCCTAAATGAAGATTTTGTATGCATTCCAGGGGACTGGGAACGGGCATGTTGCCAGAGCACAGGAAATAATTCCTCTTCTCAAAAAACACGCATCTGTTGATACATTGATCAGCGGGCACCAGTCACAATTAAAGGCTGATTTTGACATTAATTTCCAATATAAGGGTATTTCCCTTCTTTATAACAAAACAGGAGGTTTATCCTACCGAAAAACGTTTACCGAAAATAAATTTCTTGAAGCAGCCAAAATAATCAGAGAATTGGAGCTATCACAGTACGATTTAATCATTAATGATTATGAACCGTTGACAGGCTGGGCTTCCAAACTGAAAAAGCTGCCGATGATAGAGCTTAGCCATCAGGCATCAATGAGTTTTCCGGAGACCCCTAAGCCTAAGAAAAAAGATTTTCTGGGAGAGATGATCTTAAAATACTATGTTCCCAGTGAAAGGAAAATCGGATTTCATTTTGAGAACTATCATCCCCAGATCAAAAAACCTGTCATCAGAAGAAAAATCAGAAATCTTAATCCTTATAAGCAGGGATATTACCTTGTTTACCTTCCTAGTTTTGCAGATGAAAATATAATTAAGGTTTTAAGAAAAATTCCTGTTGAGTGGAAAGTATTTTCAAAATACAGCAAAGTACAGGTGAAGGTGAAAAATGTAGAAGTATTTCCTATTGATGAAAGCCAGTATCTGAAATACTTTGAAGGCTGTGAAGGAATCTTGTGTAATGCCGGTTTTGAAGCTCCTGCAGAAGCTTTGTTTATGGATAAAAAACTATTCGTGATTCCGATCCATAATCAATATGAACAGGAATGTAATGCATGTGCCCTTGACAAAATGGGAATTCCCAATTCTAAGGTTTTAAATCTTCAGGAAATTATGGAATGGGTAGCTTCCGATCATCATCTTAAGGTAGATTATCCGGATGATATTGAAGATATCCTATTGAATGAAGTTTTAATTCTTTAAAAATATATCTTCTACATCATTCATTCTCATCATCACAGATCTTGCATAAGAACAGTGCGGATACACTTTCCAGTTGTTTTCTCGGGCAAATTTTATGGCTTCCTCTACTAAATATTTTCCCATTCCTCTGCCCTCGAATTCTGGGTGTACCAATACAAAAGAAATAATAAATTTATGATCTTCAGGGAAAATGGTATAGGTAAGTCTGCCAACTTCTTTTGTATCGTTATTTAGAGTAAGAACTCCGCCGTTTCCGGATTTATTGTTTTCAAATTTCATGATTCAGAACTTTATAGTTAAATATACAAAAATTAAACCGACCTGTTGGTACGAGTGATTGTGAACGGTGAGTCACTTCACAATCAATTTTTTCAGGTTTTAAATTGACGACTCACTTGCGAAGCAAAACTCGCTGATGCCCTTACTAATTATCTTTTCCTGTATAGTAATTGTAATCTTTAATAACAACATTGATAAACTGTCGTTCCGTCATTTTAGTAGAATCTATTTCCAGTTTTAGAATACTTTTAATTTTATCAGACAGTTTGCTGATAATCTGGCGGTCGTCTGCTTTCAAAGCTTTGGTATAATTATCTTTGATGATCCTCATGTCATTATCGCTCAAAGCGATGACCTGTGGAAAAGAGGGAACATAATCTTCGCGGATATTCTCTAAAATCGTATGAGAAATATTGATGTTATTTTTAAGGGAAATGACAGCCGTTCCGGAGGCCATATCGCCCAAACGCTGATTATTTTTAGAGACAATCATAGAAATAAGCCCGATCACTCCGGCGAATGAAACATCCACAATTCTGAAAACCCAGCGGATCATATAATCAGCAAAACTTGCTTGATAACCGTCAATTTTTACCACTTTGATTTTCATCAGCTTTTTACCCGGAGTCTGGCCTTCCATTAAACTTTCCATAACCAGAGGATAAATGTAAATAGGAAACGTAAGGATAAGATATACAGCTCTTATGGACCATTCGTCAAGACCATCCAGTATATATCCCAAATCAAAAATATTGAAGAATAAATACAGAATGATCACCACATAAGCGATCCTGATCAGAAGATCAATAATGAAGGCAAGCATCCTTTCTCCTACGCCTGCAATATTAAAATTAATATTTACATTTTGTGAGGTATTTATCGCAATTTGAGACATATTTTTTATTATTTTAGCCTTAACAATTATGAGAGAAGTTTATTTCATTAAACAAAATAAAGAAAAATGGTTGGGAATAGAACAGGTTATTCAAGGGAAAATTAAAAAAAATCCAGATGACCTGTCTTCGTTGTATATTAACCTGATCAATGATCTTTCTTTTGCCCAGACCTATTACCCAAAAAGTAATACGACTGTTTACCTGAATCATTTGTCTTCTCAGATTTTTCAGAAGATTTATAAGACCAAAAGGGTAGAGGAGAACAGACTGATCTATTTTTTCAAAACAGAAGTTCCATTGCTGATGTATCAGTACCGGAGATATCTGATGTATGCCTTTCTTTTTTTCTTTTTGTTTACTTCAATAGGGGTACTTTCTGCAATTTATGATAAAAGTTTCTTAGCCGTTGCAATACCCAATGGGGAATCCTATGTTAATGAAACGATAGAAAATATCAAGAAAGGAAATGCTGTGGCCGTGTATGAAAGCGGCTCAACCTGGGGGAGTACAATCGGAATTATTTTCAATAATATTCAGGTAGGGGCAAAATTATATATTTATGGGATTGCCGGAGGAGTGGGAACATTGTTTGCATTGCTTTCCAACAGTGTGATGCTGGGAGCTTTCCAATATTTTTTCTATGATTACGGCGCATTGAAAGACAGTGCGAGAGGAATATGGCTTCACGGAGTTTTTGAGATTTTTGCCATGGTGGTGGAAGCGATGTGCGGATTGATTCTGGGAGCTTCCATTTTATTTCCGAGAACATTTTCAAGGTTTAATTCTTTTAAAAAAGGATTTAAAGATTCATTTAAAATATTTTTAAGCACCATTCCTTTTACTATTTGTGCAGGGATTATAGAAGGTTATGTGACAAGACACGCTTTAAAGATGCCTTTGATTCTGAACCTGATTATTATTTTCGGCTCACTGGCAATTGTGGGATTTTATTATTTTGCATATCCGTCTATTGTCAATAAAAAAACTAATAAACACATCCATGATACAATTTTATAAAAAGAGAGACTTCGGGAGCTTTATCAGCGATAGTTTTAATTTTTTCAAATTATACGGAAAGAATTATTTCAAAAACTATATTTTGATCAATGGCTTGCTTCTGATCTTAATGACAGCCGTTATGATTTTCGGATATAAGGAACTTTTTTCCCAGATATTCGGATCCAATCTTGGGGGTGAAACGTATTATTTTGAACAATATTTTTCAGATAATGCAGGAATGCTGATCACGGTGGGATTATTGACTTTCCTACTTTTCATGATCCTGATGATTGTGAATTACCTGTACCCGGTTTTTTATTTGAAAAGAATAGCACAGGGAGCAGAGAAAATAAAAGCGGATGAAATTCTGAGTGATTTTAAGAGCAATGCAGGAAGAATAGCCAAGCTGTGCCTTGGAATGATCTTTATTGTTACCCCAATAATTTTAGTTGTTGTAGGTTTTTCTTATATCCTGATTTTTATTATTATCGGATTGTTTCTGATCCTGCTTCTTTACCCGACGATATTTAATTTTACGACATTTCTGATGTATGATTATTTTAATTCGGACAGAGGGTTTTGGGGAAGTTTGAGCTATGCTTTGCGTTCACAGTTCTCATACCCGAACGGCAGTGAGAAGTCTCCGTACTGGAAATATTGGGGAGCTGCATTTGTCATGTTTATTATTATTTACATCGCAACATCCATCTTCACTTTTATTCCGATGATGTTCTTTTATGGATCGCTTCTTACGTCAACACCAGACGGGAATTTTGAGCAAAATCCTTTTACAGGTACTTTAGGAATTGTGTTTCTTGTATTCTATGGGATTTCAATGCTGCTTTCATTTTTTCTTTCAAATCTGATGTATGTGAATGCAGGGCTGATGTATTATGACAGCAGAACAGACCTTCATCAGAAAGTAGAATTGGCAGAAATAGATACTATTGGAATCAATGAATAGAATTCTTTTTTTCTTACTGTTTTTTTTCTCTCTTGGGTTGGTTCATGCTCAGGACGATAATCCTATTGCCGATGATGTGGTAGATTCATTATATACAACCGGACATTATAGAAATATGCTGCGTGCAGATTCTGTTCTGATGAAAAATCCGGTATCAGAAAATACTGCCTATCCTAAAACATTTAAAGAAAATATTCCATCAAGATATAAAGGAAATGAGTTCGACTATTCTGTATCAAAGCCAAGAGAATCTTTCTGGCAAAAGCTGATGCGAAAACTCAATCAGATTATACAGGGGATTTTTGGAGAAACAGCATTGACCAAGTCTGCAGAATTTACGGGAGTTCTTATCCGGCTGTTTGCCATTATTCTGGTAGGTTTTCTGCTTTATTTTATCATTAAATATATCATGGGAAAAGATGGGAATTTTATTTTTGGTAAAAAGAATAAGAAACTGAACATCCATGTAGAAGAATTGCATGAGAATATCCATGAAATAAATTTCCCTGACAGTATTGCAAAATTTGAGAATGCCAGAGATTACCGTTCAGCAGTTCGTTATCAATTCTTGTTTATCCTTAAAAAACTGAGTGATAAAAAGCTGATCAGCTGGAATCCGGAAAAAACAAATAAGGATTATGCCGCAGAGTTAAAAGCTCCTCATCTGAAAAATGATTTCTCCAATCTGTCTTATATTTTCGATTATGTCTGGTATGGGGAATTCAATATTGAAGAGCAGAGTTATCAGAAATTTAAAAATCAGTATCAGGCCTTTAAACCTTAATAACCATAACCATGAATAAAACTTTCAAAACATATGCTGTAATTTTCATCATTGTGATGATTGTTTTGGCATTGCTTGAAGTTAACAAAAAAGAAACAACAGACTGGCGCAAGAATTTTGATATCAATGAAAAGTCGCCGTTTGGGCTGTTTGTTTTTAATAATGAAGCGAAATATCTTTTTAAAAATAACCTGAAAAAGATTGAGCAGGTTCCTTATGAATACTACAGCCAGCATAAAAAAGGTGTTCACAATATTGTTGTTATCGAAAATAACCTTGACGGAGAGTCGTGGAAAAAAATCCTGACTCAGGTATCTGAGGGCTCAGATGCGTTTTTGATGGCAAGTCGTATGCCTAAAGAGATCTCAGACAGTATTGGATATTATGATTCGGAAATCTCTTTTGAAGAGGAAAATGTCCTGAAACTTACCGACAAAAAATACCAGAACGATTTTGTTAAACTGGATAAATTTCCATCTGGCAGGGGATTCTCATTTATAAAACCTAACGTTGAAGTGCTGGGGAAGACTGTAGAAAAAAAGAATACAGATCAAGCCAACTTTATCAAAGTGAAATTCGGAAAAGGGTATATCTATGCTCATACAGAACCTCTTTTTCTCACCAATTATTATCTTCTTAAACCTGGTAATATAAAATATGCAGAGGATGTATTTTCATATCTTCAGGATAGGGAAACACTTTGGTTTGTCGCTGGTAAAAGTACAACGTCGCGTTTCTTTATGAGATTTGTATTGTCGAATCCGGCTTTAAAGTATGCATGGTGGGTATTTTTGGGAGGTCTTATTCTTTTCATTTTCTTTAATGCAAAGAGAAAACAGAGAATAGTTCCTGTAGAAGAGCCGTTAAGAAATACTTCTCTGGATTTTGTGAAAAGCATTGGAAATCTTTATCTTCAGGAAGGTGATTTTCATGATATGATGGCGAAGAAAGCCCAATATTTTCTGAATAAAGTGAGAATGGATCTGTTGATAGATACCCAGAATCTGGATGAAGAATTTGCAAAAAAACTGCACCTGAAAACGGGTAAAACGATGGAAATGATTAATGAAGCGATAGCACTTATTCAAAAAGCTCAGGATCCTTACGCCAGCGTAATGAAGGAAGATCTTGCAAGGATCAATAAACTCCTTGATGAAATACTTAAATAATATAACTATATAATAATATAACAATATGACAGCTGATCAATAATCATAACGACTATTCCAAAGAAGAGTATACTTGTTAGATTGATACAGTGTTAGATTGGTAAATTACATTTTATTATGGAAAATCTTGATAACCAGAATATAGAAAACCAAAGTTCTATAAACCTTAATAAACAGGAAGAACAGTTTCAGTCGAGAATCGATATGATAGAACTTCGTACGAGTTTAGAGAAAGTAAAATCTGAGATAGGAAAAGTAATTGTAGGGCAAGAGAAGATGATAGAACATCTTTTGGCAGCATTACTTTCAAACGGGCACGTTCTTATTGAAGGAGTTCCCGGAGTAGCCAAAACCATTACAGCAAAATTACTGGCTAAGACAATTGACGTAGGTTTCAGCAGAATCCAGTTTACGCCGGATCTGATGCCTTCCGACATCCTGGGAACATCTATTTTCAATGTGAAAAACTCAGAATTTGAATTTAAGAAAGGTCCTATCTTTTCCAACTTCATCCTGATTGACGAGATCAACAGATCGCCGGCAAAAACCCAATCTGCATTATTTGAGGTCATGGAAGAAAGACAGATCACCATGGACGGAACACGGTATGTTTTGGAAGAACCTTTCCTTGTTATCGCTACCCAAAACCCCATAGAACATGAGGGAACATACAGACTTCCTGAAGCCCAGCTGGATAGATTTTTATTCAAAATCAATGTAGGGTATCCTAATCTTGAACAGGAAATCGCGATCATTAGAAATCAGCATGAAAGCAAAAAAGAAGATAAAACAGAAGGGGTAAACCGTGTCATTACGGCAGAACAACTGAAAAGCTATCAGCATCTGGTAAAAGAAATCATTGTGGAAGCTCAGCTGATGGAATACATTGCTAAAATTATCATCAATACCAGAGAAAATCAATTTTTATATCTGGGAGCTTCACCAAGAGCTTCACTGGCACTTCTTACCGCATCAAAAGCTTTTGCAGCGCTAAGAGGCAGAGATTTTGTGACTCCTGAAGACATTAAAGAAGCAAGCTACGCTGTTTTAAGACACAGAGTAATTGTATCTCCCGAAAGAGAAATGGAAGGTCTTACCGCAGATGAAATTATCCGTCAGATTTTAGAAGGAATAGAAATACCGAGATAGGGGGTAGTTAATTGGTAGTAGATAATAGGTGGCAGGTAGCAGTTGATGGAGAACCCTAATTTAATTAAAGTACAAAATATTACAATGGCAAATTTTAAAGAGCTTATAGTTTGGCAGAAGTCTATTGATTTTGTTACTGAAATGTATAGGATTACTGAAACTTTTCCTAAAACCGAAATCTACGGATTAATATCACAAATAAGAAGAGCCGCTGTTTCTATACCCTCCAATATTGCAGAGGGAAATTCGAGACGAAGCAAACCTGATTATCTGCAGTTTTTAAAAATATCAAGAGGCAGTTGTGCAGAAGTAGAAACACAGTTAATAATTTCAAAAAATCTCAATTTTTTAAATGAGGATGATTATTTAAAACTAAATGAAGGGATTATAGAAATATCCAAAATGTTGAACGGACTCATTAATTCTCTACAATAGTAATGATAGTGAAAAAGCTAATAAACGTCCACCTAAAAACTTTTATCTGCAACCTGCAACCTATAATCTGCAACCTAACCAATGAAAAACTTATACATCAATACACGTTTCTTTTTTACACTCATCGGAGTGGGGATTCTGTATGTCCTGGCATTTTTCTTTCCGGTGCTGATGTGGGCAGCCCATATCGCACTTTTGATCTGCTTTCTGGCGGCAATGGTAGATTCTCTGTTGCTTTTTAACCAAAAAAATGCATTGCAGGTTCAAAGGATATTGCCGGAAAAACTGTCCAACGGAGATGAGAACTTTGTGAAAATTGATATTAAAAATAATTACAGCTTTCCAATAGCCACTAAAATTATTGATGAAATTCCGTTCCAGTTTCAGAAAAGAGATTTTTTGATTGAAAAGAAGATTGCTTCCGGAGCGAATACTTTCTTTCAATATTCATTAGAACCTAAAGAGAGAGGAGAATATCATTTCGGAGGGTTGAATATTTATGCATCTTCACCGCTTGGGCTGATCTCGAAGAGGTTTACTTTCCAGAAAGATGCTATGCTGCCTGCTTATCCATCTTTTATTCATCTCAGAAAATATGAGCTAATGGCGATCCAAAGTGAATTTTTATTGGGAGGAATCAAAAGAGTGAGAAAGCTGGGACACACCATGGAATTTGAGCAGATCAAAGAATATGTACCCGGAGATGATATCAGAACGATTAACTGGAAAGCAACGTCTAAGACGAACCGTCTGATGGTAAACCAGTTTCAGGATGAAAAATCACAGCGTATTTTTATGCTGATTGATAAAGGACGAACCATGAAAATGCCTTTCAATGGTTTAAGCTTACTGGATTACTCTATCAATGCAACGATGGCATTGTCTCATATTATTTTGAGAAAAGGAGATAGAGCGGGGATGATGACTTTTTCCAAAAAAGCTGAAAATAAAATTGCCGCCGATAACAAATCCGGACAATTGAAAAAAATATCTGAAGCACTTTATAATATTAAAACAGATTTCTTCGAAAGTGACTTCAATCGTTTGTATCAGGATGTAAAATATTCCATCAACCAAAGAAGTTTAATTTTACTTTTTACGAACTTTGAAACATTAGACGGACTCAACCGTCAGTTGAAATATCTTCGGGGAATCGCTAAAAACCATTTGTTGGTAGTGGTATTTTTCAAAAATTCAGAACTGCAGACGTTGATCAACAAAAATCCTGAGAATATGCAGGGAATATATGACGAGATCGTTGCTGAAAAATTTGAATTTGAAAAGAAGCTGATCATTCAGGAACTCCGCAAATATGGAATTTATACGGTATATACGCTTCCGGAAAATTTGAATATCGATGTTATCAATAAATATTTGGAGATAAAAGCGAGAGGAATTTTATAACTTTGTATCAAGCAATAAGCAACAATGAAGATAACACTTAACAGAATAAACGACGATTTTTTATTTGAATGTACAAATGCTCAGGGAAATTCTATCCTTTTGGATAATACTTCCCAGCCCGGAGCAAAAGGAGTTTCTCCAATGGAAAGTGTACTGATGGCTGTGGCAGGCTGCAGCGGAATTGATGTAGTTTCTATTTTGAAGAAGCAACGCCAGGAGATCAAGAGTTTCCAGGCAGAAGTAGAAGGAGAGAGAGTACAGGTAGAGGACGCAAAACCTTTTAAATCCATTAACGTTAAGTTCCTTTTAGAAGGAGAAATTGATCCTAAAAAAGCACTGAAGGCTGCAGAACTTTCTTTTGAAAAATACTGTTCTGTATCAAAAACATTAGAACCGAATGTAGAAATCGGATACGAAGTCTATGTGAACGGAGAAAAAATATAATCTCTTATTTAAAAATAGAAAAAGCCGGATGACTCATCCGGCTTTTTTATTACTCATTACCCATTAAAAGGTAAGTCTTGGTTTTATTAGTTTCGCCACAGTAGCTGTCCATCCTGTTTGATGAGAAGCACCTACACCGCGCCCGTTATCTCCATGAAAATATTCAAAGAAGGTAATATAATCTCTGAAATGTTCATCATAATTGAATTTCGGGTTGCCTCCATTGAAAGCACGCTGCCCATGTTCATCCTTTAAAAATATAGAACAAAGTCTTTTGCTGATGTTTTGGGCTACTTCATCAAGGTTTCTTTTATCTCCGCTTCCCGTTGGAAGCTCTACTTTCAGACTATTTCCATAATAATAATGGAAACGCTGCAAGCTCTCCACAATCAGGAAATTAATAGGAAACCAGATCGGTCCGCGCCAGTTGCTGTTTCCTCCAAACATTCGGCTGTCGCTTTCTGCCGGAGTATAGTATACCATATTTTCGGCTCCATGCACAGAGAATACAAAAGGATTTTCTTCATACACTTTAGACATTGCACGGATTCCATAAGAACTTAGAAACTCTTTTTCATCAAGCATTCTGGTAAGAACTTTCGTTAACCTGTTTTTACGTAAAATACTCATCAGGTGTTTTCTGCCTTGTCCCTCTTCATCCCAATGAGAAACAAGCTTGGTGAGTTCCGGTTTATTTTTCAGAATCCATTCCATTCTGGTTTTGAAATTAGGCATCTTTTCCAACAGCCTGTGATCAACAATTTCTACTGCAAATAAAGGAATTAAGCCAACAATACTTCTTAATTTCAAAGAAACACTGTCTCCGTTTCCAAGTTGCAATACATCATAGAAAAATCCGTCCTCTTCATTCCACAACCCTTTCGTTCCTTCACCCAGATTTTCCATAGCCTCGGCGATATAAAGATAATGTTCGAAAAACTTAATCGCCATATCTTCATACACCTGATAATATTGGGCAAGTTCCATCGCAATACGCATCATATTCAGTGCATACATCGCCATCCAGCTTGTTCCGTCTGCCTGCTCAAGATGCTGGCCGTCCTTTAATTCCATATTCCGGTCAAAAGCTCCAATGTTATCAAGACCAAGGAAGCCGCCTCCAAAAATATTTTTACCGTTTTTATCCTTTCTGTTAACCCACCATGTAAAATTGAGCAACAACTTCTGGAAAACTTTCTCTAAGAATAGCAGATCCGGCTTGCCATTATTTTTTTCATCAATCTTAAAAACACGGAAGCATGACCACGCATGTACAGGCGGGTTCACATCGCTCATGTTCCATTCATAGGCAGGAAGCTGTCCATTAGGATGCATATACCATTCTTTGGTCAACAGTAAAAGCTGTCCCTTGGCAAATTCTGCATCGATGATTGAAAAAGGAACACAGTGAAATGCCAGATCCCAGGTGGCATACCATGGATACTCCCATTTATCAGGCATGGAAATAATATCCTTATTGTGGAGATGATTCCATTCTGTATTTCTTACATATTCATTGAAGTTTCTTGGCGCTTCAAAATTAGGATCACCTTTCAGCCATTTTCCTATATTGTAATGATAGAACTGTTTGTTCCAGAGAAGTCCGGCAAAGGCTTGTCTCTGAACATTTCTTTCATCTTCATTTACGGTATCATTCTGAATGTCATTATAAAACTCTTCAGCTTCAGCTTGTCGGGTATTGAAAATATGATCGAAACTGTTAAAAGGTTCATCCGTTTCGTCAGGACACAACCTGAATTCAAAGACTTTTGATTCTCCTGCACCGATAAGCTCATCAATAAGAAAAGAAGCTTTTGTTCCTCTTTTTTCAGGATTTACAGTATCTCCCTGATGAATAATAAAATCATTGATTCCATCTTTGAAATAAGCATTCTCTGCTTTGGGAGCTCCGTAAAGTTTCGAAGTATTTGTTTCGTTATCACAAAATACACTCTGTGCATTTGTATTTCGGGAATACAGCTTTTTGATCGAGATACTGTCATGACCAATATTAATACTTCCGTCATGAGAAGCATTGATCTCTCCCTTATAAGTATTGTATCCCCATTTCCAGTTATTTCTGAACCATAGTGTAGGAGCTACCAGAATAGGAGCCTCATGCTGGCTTCGATTACAAACGGTGACTCTGGCTAGGATATCGTTGTGATCGGCTTTACAGTATTCAATGAAAATATCGAAATACTCGTCATTATCAAAAATTCCGGTGTCGAAAATCTCGTACTCCGGTTGCTTTTTGCTGCGTTTTCCGTTTTCTGTAACAAGATCATCGTAAGGAAATTCATTAATTGGGTATTTATACACCATCTTCATGTAGCTGTGGGTAGGTGTATTGTCCAGATAATAAAAGATTTCTTTGATGTCTTCACCATGATTTCCCTGAGGATTGCTCAACCCAAAGAATCGTTCTTTTACCATTTTATCTTTCCTGTTCCAGAACGAAAAAGCAAAACAGAAAAGCTGCTTTACATCAGAAATCCCGGCGATCCCTTCTTCTCCCCAGCGATAAGCATAGCTCTCGGCATTATGATGATTGGTAAAATTCCAGGCATTCCCATTGGGGCTGTAATCTTCACGTACATTTCCCCACTGGCGGTTGCTTACATAAGGTCCCCAGTTTTTCCATTTAGTATCTTGTAATCTTTCTTTTTCAACGGTCATATTTCATCATTTTTCAATACGAAGTTAGTTTTTTTGAGAAGTAATTCCAATTTTTTTCATCTGAATAATTATTAATATAGCCTTGAAATACTTGTATTTAAAGGCTTTTTTTAATATTAAAATAATTTTTTTTTGAAATTAAAAGAAAAGAACTACCTTTGCATCATTCGTTCATTTAAATATTGAAAATGTTATCAAGAAAGGTTGAGGGATTAGACCCTATGAAACCTTAGCAACCCTTTGCGCAAGCAAAGAAGGTGCTACGTTCTACCAATTTATTTTGGACAGATAACTTACTGAAGTTCTTTTCAGCCATTTCCTGTGGCATTTTCAATTGTATTTGTATTAAAATATAATAGAATTGAAAACAGAACTAAACTATATTAATCTTTCGTATCAAACGTATTCCCAAAAGGAATATCATATCTCATTAAGCTATCAGCTTTTTGGGAAAGATCTGTTTACAGCCCCCATTATTCTAATCAACCATGCTCTTACCGGAAACTCAAATGTATCGGGAGAAAAAGGGTGGTGGAAACAATTGGTGGGAGAAAATCAGCTTGTTGATACCGATCAATATACTGTTCTGTGTTTCAATATACCCGGAAACGGTTATGACGATTTTTTAATTGAAGACTATGACGACTTCACACCTTCAGATATCGCTGCGATATTTCTAAAAGGACTTGAAGCTTTACATATCAAAAATATATATGCCATTATTGGAGGCTCTCTTGGAGGGGGAATTGCATGGGAAATGCTTGTTAAGCAGCCGGATCTTGCAGAAATATTTATCCCCATAGCCTGTGATTACAGAACACACGACTGGCTTCATGCTCAATGTCTGGTTCAAAAGTTTTTATTGAATGATAAAGATGAACCATTACAGAAAGCGAGAATTCATGCGATGCTCTGTTATAGAACTCCACAATCACTCAACGATAGATTTCAAAACCAATATAATCAGGACAAACAACGCCTGGAATCAGAAGATTGGCTGGTTTATCATGGTAATGCGTTAAACGATAGATTTAGTTTAAAAGCGTACAAACTGATGAATCATCTCTTGATGAATATCAATACTGATGAAAAAGCACTGGAGAAGATCGAAGCACGAATGCACATGATCTCCGTAGATACAGACTTATTCTTCCCGGCTTCTGAAATCCGAATGTGTTTTGAAAACTTAAAAGAGAAAAATAAGAATGTTTCTTATCACGAGATCCAATCTATACACGGGCATGACGCCTTCCTAATGGAATATCAACAATTAAATAATATCATAAAAAACATTTTATAGAAGTAATGAAAAATGCTAACGAAATAAAATTTTTGAAGAACAGATCAATCATCAAATTTGAAGGAGAAGATTTCCTGGGAGAAATCGGGATTGACGGAAGAATTTTTAAAGCGCTTACTTTAGCGCGTATCAGTGTAGGAGTAATTTCCCAGCAGGCCATAGAAAACGGAATTTCTATTTTGGTTCAGGAAATTGATGCAGAAAAAGCAGTAGCTTGTCTTATTGATGAGTTCGAAGCAGAAAGAAAATCTGGAAAAGTTTCTCAAATCTATAGTATCAATAATGTTTCTGTGATCGGTTTTGTAGCAGAAGATTTCAATAAAGTCTTTGCCGAACTGGCAAGAAACAATGTTTTCCCATTATTGCTGAATCAGGTAGCTGGAGAAAACAGAGTGAATATCGTAGTGACTTCTTCACAGGATGAAAAAACAAAAAACATCATAGAATCTGAAATTTTCAAAAAACCAAAGACGGTTCATCTGGCAATCATTGGTCACGGAAATGTAGGAAAGACATTGATACAGCAGGTACTGGAATCTGCAGAAGAAATTAAAAAGCGTAAAAAAATAGACCTTAGAGTAGTTGCAGTAGCCAACTCAAAGAAAATTGCCTTCAACAAAAAAGGATTTGATGCCAATTGGGGTGATGAGGTTTTGACAGCAGAACATTCATCGAATGTAGAAGAACTGATCAATTTCTCTAATGAAAATCAACTGGAGAATCTGATTGTTGTGGATAACACAGCGAGTAAGGATTTTGTGAAGAACTATCATGCTTTAGCAGAAAACGGATTCGATCTGGTTTCTTCCAACAAAATTTTCAATACCCTTCCAATTGAGGAGTACAGAAAACTAAGATATACGTTGAGTAAAAACAACAGACGTTATCTATATGAAACCAATGTTGGAGCTGGTTTGCCATTAATTGATACCATCAAATTATTACACCTTTCAGGAGAAAATATCACAAGAATCAAAGGAGTATTCTCCGGAACACTGAGCTATGTATTCAATAATTTTTCTTTGAGAGACGATAAATTTTCAACCATCATCAACGAAGCTTTGGAAAAAGGATATACAGAACCGGATCCGAGAGAAGACTTATCCGGAAATGATGTGGCAAGAAAACTATTGATTTTAGCAAGAGAACTAGACCTGATCAATGAATTCGGAGATATTAATATCCAAAACCTTGTTCCGGAAAGCTTACTTGAAGTTTCAAAATCAGAATTTCTTTCAAGATTGGATGAACTGGATGAGGAATACCAGAAAATTAAAGAAAATCAGGAGCCTGGTCATGTGTTGAGATATGTGGGTGACTTACATGGTGACTTGCAGAAAGATAAAGGTGAATTGGATGTGAAATTGATTTCAGTTCCTGCAACTTCAGCATTAGGACAGTTAAAAGGTTCCGATTCTATCTTTGAAATTTATACAGAAAGCTATGGAGAAAATCCAATCGTGATTATGGGAGCCGGAGCCGGAGCACAAGTAACAGCCAGAGGAGTATTCGGAGATATTTTAAGAGTAAGTGAAACTAAATAATATTTAATGTAAGAATCTACCAATTTGGCAGTGTAGCCATAACGGCAATTGTCATTCTGAGCATAGCGAAGAATCTGATGGTTACACTGTGAAATTGATCAATTAAAACTATATGGAAAATTTTGAAACATCAGCAATAAGAACCCAGACTGAAAGATCTCAGTTTGATGAACATTCCACGCCATTATATCTTACCTCCAGCTTTATATTTCAGGATGCAGAAGATATGAGAGCAAGCTTTGCAGAAGAAAAACCTAAAAATCTATACAGCCGTTTCTCTAATCCGAATGTGACAGAGTTTACCGATAAGATTGCTAAGATGGAAGGTGCAGAAGCCGGATATGCCTTTGCAACGGGGATGGCGGCCATCTATTCTACATTTGCTGCACTCTTGAATGCCGGAGATCATATTGTAAGCTGTCAGTCTGTATTCGGATCTACACACACTTTGTTTACCAAGTATTTCCCGAAATGGAATATTGAAACTTCTTATTTCAAAGCAGAAGATGCTCAGAATGTTGAAAAATATATTCAACCTAATACAAAGATATTATACCTTGAAACGCCTACCAATCCAGCGATCGAAATCCTGGATCTTGAGTTTTTCGGACAGATTGCCAAAAAGCATAATCTTATTTTCATTGTAGATAATTGTTTTGCAACACCTTACCTTCAACAGCCGATCAAATATGGTGCAGATGTTGTTGTACATTCAGCAACGAAATTGATTGACGGACAGGGAAGAGTGTTGGGAGGAATAGCAGTAGGAAAAGAAGACCTGATCAGAGAAATTTATCTTTTCGCAAGAAATACAGGACCTGCATTGTCTCCTTTTAATGCCTGGGTATTATCAAAAAGCCTGGAAACATTGGCGATTCGTGTAGAAAAGCACTGTGAAAATGCTTTGAAGGTAGCCGAATTTTTAGAAAACCATCCCAATGTAGACTTGGTAAAATATCCATTCTTGAAATCCCACCCAAGTTATGAAATAGCAAAAAAACAGATGAAGCTTGGTGGAAATATCGTAGCATTTGAAATAAAGGGCGGAATTGAAGGCGGAAGAAACTTTTTAGATAAGATACAAATGTGTTCATTGTCTGCTAACTTAGGTGATACAAGAACGATCGTTACCCATCCGGCATCCACTACACACTCCAAACTGTCAGACGAAGAGAGAAATGAAGTAGGAATTACAGCAGGACTGGTTCGTTGCTCTGTAGGATTGGAAAATGTAGAAGATATCATTGCAGATTTAAAACAAGCTTTGGATTAATTCAATAGAACAGGTTGTAGCCAAAACATTTAAAAATGAAAAATTCAGAACAATTATATAAAGCTTTATCCGAAAGAATCTTAATTCTTGACGGTGCGATGGGAACGATGCTTCAGAGATACAAGTTTGAAGAAGAAGATTACCGTGGAGAGCGTTTCAAAGACTGGGAGCATCCTGTAAAAGGAAATAATGACCTGCTTTCTCTTACACAGCCCCAAGCCATTGAAGAAGTTCACAAGAAATATCTGGAAGCCGGAGCTGACATTATTGAAACCAATACGTTTTCAGGAACTACGATTGCGATGGCAGATTATCACATGGAAGATCTGGTATATGATCTGAACTATGAGTCTGCAAAGATTGCCAGAAAAGCCTGTGACGAATACACAGCACAAAATCCTGACAAACCGAGATTTGTAGCTGGATCTATCGGACCTACCAACAGAACGGCAAGCTTAAGCCCGGATGTTAACGATCCCGGATACAGAGCTATTACTTTTGACGAATTGAGAGTGGCTTATAGGCAGCAGTGTGAAGCTTTATTGGATGGAGGTTCAGATATTCTTTTAGTAGAAACCATCTTTGATACCCTGAATGCGAAAGCTGCATTATTTGCTATTGATGAATTACAGGACGAAAGAGGAATAAAAATTCCTATCATGGTTTCAGGGACCATTACAGATGCTTCAGGAAGAACATTGAGTGGGCAGACGGCAGAAGCTTTTCTGATCTCAGTTTCCCACCTGAATTTATTAAGCGTAGGTTTCAACTGTGCATTGGGAGCAGATCAGCTGACTCCTTACCTTGAAACGCTGGCTCATAATTCAGAATTCTATGTTTCAGCTTATCCGAATGCTGGTTTACCAAATGCTTTCGGAAAATATGATGAAACTCCTGAAGATATGGCCAGACAGATCAAAGAATACGTTGAAAAGGGATTGATCAATATTATCGGGGGATGCTGCGGTACGACTCCCGAACATATTAAAGCGATCGCTGATCTTGTCGAGCAATATCCGCCAAGGAAAGCGGGGAATTTGCTAAAGAACATTATTTAGCATGCAAGAAATTTCCTGTGATTATAGCTTTTAAGTAAGCACAGGAATTGATTGAGGCAGAATACCATAATGCCTACTATATTTTAGAAAAATAAAATGAAGTATTTAAGATTATCAGGCCTAGAGCCTCTTATCATAACACCGGAGAGTAATTTCATCAATGTTGGTGAAAGGACTAACGTTGCCGGTTCCAAAAAGTTTTTAAGACTGATTAAGGAGGAGAAATTCTCTGAAGCATTAGATATTGCCCGCCATCAGGTAGAAGGAGGTGCTCAGATTCTGGATGTCAACTTCGATGATGGATTGATCGATGGAAAAGCATCGATGATCAAATTCCTGAACTTAATTGCCTCCGAACCGGATATCGCAAGAATCCCAATCATGGTAGACTCTTCCAAATGGGAAATCCTGGAAGCAGGTCTTCAGGTGGCTCAGGGAAAATGTGTAGTGAATTCGATCAGCTTAAAAGAAGGTGAGGAAGAATTTATAAAACATGCCAAAGCCATAAAAAGATATGGAGCAGCAGTCATTGTCATGGCATTTGATGAGGTAGGGCAGGCTGACAGTTTTGAACGAAGAATTGAAATTTCAAAACGTTCTTATGATATCTTAGTCAATCAGCTTGGCTTCCCTGCAGAAGACATCATTTTCGACTTAAATATCTTTCCGGTAGCAACGGGAATGGATGAGCACAGAAGAAATGCCATCGACTTTATTGAAGCTACGCGCTGGGTAAGACAAAATCTTCCTTATGCATCCGTGAGTGGGGGAGTGAGCAATGTTTCCTTCTCTTTCCGTGGAAATGATACCGTGAGAGAAGCTATGCATTCCGTATTCCTTTATCACGCTATTCAGGCAGGGATGAACATTGGTATTGTAAACCCGGCGATGCTGGAGGTTTATGATGAAATCAATAAGGAATTACTGGGACTTGTAGAAGATGTAATACTCGATAAAAGAGAAGATGCTACAGAAAGACTCCTCGATTATTCGGAAAAACACAAATCGGTCAAAAAAGAAAAGACCGAAGACTTGGAGTGGAGAAACAATCCATTACAGGAAAGAATTACCTATGCATTGGTAAAAGGTATCGACCGTTTTATTGAAGAAGATGTAGAAGAAGCAAGACAATTGGCTGCAAGACCGCTTCACGTTATAGAAATTAACCTGATGACAGGGATGGGGGTTGTAGGAGATCTATTCGGAAGCGGAAAAATGTTCCTTCCGCAGGTTGTAAAGTCTGCAAGGGTAATGAAAAAAGCAGTGGCTTATCTGCAGCCTTATATCGAAGCTGAAAAAGACGGGGCAAGGCCGGCTAATGGAAAAATTTTAATGGCCACTGTAAAAGGAGACGTTCATGATATCGGTAAAAATATTGTGAGCGTCGTTCTGGGTTGTAACAACTATGAAATTGTTGACCTTGGAGTGATGGTTCCGGCCGAAAAAATCATCCAGACGGCTATTGCAGAAAAGGTAGATGTTATTGGATTAAGCGGATTGATCACACCAAGCTTAGATGAAATGGTATATATCGCATCAGAATTGGAGAGACAGAATTTAGATTTTCCTTTATTGATCGGAGGAGCTACCACTTCAAAGGCACATACCGCAGTGAAAATCGATTTAAAATATAAAAATGCTGTCGTTCACGTAAATGATGCTTCACGAGCTGTAAATGTCGTAAGCTCATTATTAGGTGACAGAAATAAAGAATATGTTTCGGATTTAAAGAATGACTATTCCGATTTCAGAGAAAAGTTCCTGAACAGACAGGTGGATAAAGATTATGTTTCTATTGAAGAAGCAAGAGAAAACCATTTTAAAATTGATTGGGAAAACGAAGACATTTTCACTCCGAATACGATAGGAATAAAAGTAATCGAAAATCAGGATCTGCGGGAGCTTCTTCCTTTCATTGACTGGTCACCGTTTTTCAGAAGCTGGGATCTACACGGAAAATATCCAAATATCTTAGAAGATGAGGTCGTAGGTGCTCAGGCTAAAGAATTATTTAAAGATGCTCAGGTTATTCTAAAGAGAATTCTGGATGAGAAGCTGTTGACAGCAAAAGCCATCTTCGGAATCTTCAAAGCCAATTCCAATGAGTCTGATGATATCTTGATTTTTGATGAAAATAATAAGGAACAGGCTAAGTTTTTAACTTTAAGACAGCAGGCTCAAAGATCAAAAGGAAAAGAATATCTGGCTTTAAGTGATTTTATTGCTCCTCAAAGCTCTGGAAAAACCGATTACGTGGGAGCATTCTGTGTAACAACAGGTTTTGGGACCGATGAATTGTCCAATGAATATGAAAAGGCCAATGATGATTATAATTCTATCATGGTAAAAGCTTTGGCAGACCGTTTTGCAGAAGCCTACGCGGAATTTTTACATAAAAAAGTCAGAACAGAGTATTGGGGATATGCGAATCAGGAAAGCTTAAGTAATGAAGAATTAATCGCGGAAAAATACAAAGGAGTCCGTCCGGCACCAGGATATCCGGCTTGCCCTGACCATCTGGAGAAGAAAACAATCTGGGATCTTTTAAAAGTAGAAGAGAATACAGGAGTTTTCCTTACAGAAAGCCTTGCCATGTTTCCAACAGCATCTGTTTCCGGATATTATTTCGGAAGTCCGCATGCCAAATATTTCGGATTAGGAAAAATTACAGAAGACCAGCTTAAAGATTATGCCGCAAGAAGAGGTTGTAGCATCCAGGAAGCGAGAAAATGGTTGTCACCAAATTTAGCAGATTAAAATTAAAATGAAGATAACAGAACACATTAAAAAAGCAAATGGAAAAACGTTGTTCTCCTTAGAAGTTGTTCCGCCGCAGAAAGGAATCGGGATTGAAGATCTCTATACCAATATAGATCCGTTGATGGAATTCAAGCCGCCTTTCATTGACGTTACTACATCCAGAGAAGAATATATCTATTTAGACAAAGGAAATGGGCTCATGGAACGTCGTATTACAAGAATGCGTCCCGGAACATTGGGAATCTGTGCTGCCATTCAACATAAATATAATGTAGATACTGTTCCACATCTTCTTTGTGGAGGGTTCACGAAAGAAGAAACAGAATATCTTTTGGTAGACTGTATGTACCTTGGGATAGACAATGTGATGGCTTTAAGAGGTGATGCGATGAAAGGGCATCAGTATTTTGAGCCTACTCAAGGCGGCCACGCAAGCGCAATGGATCTTGTGAATCAGATTAATAACCTGGGAAGAGGAAAATATCTTCATAACGAAGAGCAGATTTGTGACGAGCTTAATAAATTCTGCATCGGTGTTGCCGGATACCCGGAGAAACATATGGAGGCCCCTTCCATGAATTATGATCTGAAATGGCTGAAACAAAAAGTAGATGCCGGAGCAGATTATATTGTTACCCAAATGTTTTATGACAATAAAAAGTATATAGAATTCGTTCAGAAAGCAAGAGAAATGGGAATTACGGTTCCTATCATTCCGGGGATAAAACCGATTGCAACAAAGAAGCATTTGAAAATCCTGCCACAGGTATTCAAAATAGACCTTCCCGAAGAATTGATCAATGCAGTGGAAAATGCAAAAAATAATGAAGCGGTGAAGCAGATCGGAATAGAATGGGCAATTACCCAATGCAAAGAACTTTTGGATTTTGGAGTTCCTGTTCTGCACTTTTACTCGATGGGGAAAAGTGATAACATCAAAAAAATAGCCGGTGAGCTATTCTAATAAAAGTACCAATAATGAAGGAACCCCTGTGAATTTTCACAGGGGTTTATTTTTTTATTGATTTAAGAACTTAACCAGTTTGATGAGGTCTGCTTCTTTATTTATTTTAATATTGTTGGATTTTGCAAACTTTTCAATATCATCTTTTTTCGCCGGGAAAGCATCCGCAATCTCTTTTACTTTCTTTGGTTTTTTAATATATCCTGACTCTGTTTTGATATAATAAACAGGATCCGCTGCATTAAAACTTGCCGGTCTATCCGTTTCGTATGAATTTCTGGCAGTAAAAGCATTTTTAAAATCTGTTTTTACTTTTTTATAAAGTGAATTTTTACCATTAACCAATTCAAAGAAATATCCTTTCAGATCATCTCCGGTATCAAGCTTTACCAATGTTTCTTTTGTTCTGATAAACTCAATTCTGGTAAAAGGGCTGTCCGGAACTAAAGAATAAGTTTCTTCATCCTTTTTGAACTCAACTTCATCAAAATATGTATTATAACGTGCTACAGCAGTTTCAGCTCTGTCAGCAACAATAAATTTAGCGGGTGAAAATGCTTTGTCATAGTAAGGAGTACCCTGTATGTCATCATAGCTGATTCCCTTACCGTTTGAATCTCCATTCTGATAAAACGTATGATTCAGTAATCGAGATCCGTCATAACTCAATGTCGTCATCTGCTGTGCAGAAAGAGGAATGAAGGATATTAATAAGATACTGATAATGATTTTTCTCATTGTATATGGTTTTATTTAGTTTATTAAAAAATTACTTTCAAAAGTACAAATATTCCATTAAAATAAGTGAAAAGAAAGAATTGTTCTTTAATTATAAATCCTGGTGTCTCTCAAACTCTTTATTCCTGTCAAACAAATACCGGTAGGTAGCCAGCTTTCGGGTAACAGTAGTATCCAGAGTTTCTGCAATCTTGATCATTTTAGGATTAAAATCACCAATCCACTGCAGTTCTGTAATCTTAAAATCTGTATGTTTTCTCAAATGCTGGGTTCCTTCCCAGATCATATACCCATCAATCCCTTTCTTTTGCCATTCCGGAACAACACCGAAGACAAGCCCCACCATTTTTTCATTCTTTTTGAATCGTTTTAAAAACAAAAATTTAAGCTTTTCAAAAATGCCGAATCTTCCATTCAGATATTTAAACCACTGGTTGAGGTCCGGAATGTTGATCCACATAGCAATCGGCTGCTCATTTTCATATACAAACCAGGAAATGTGCTCATTGATAATAGGTTTCATCGTATTGAACATTTTCAGAACCTTAGCTTCTTCCAGATGTTTTCCTTCTCCATGGCAAGCCCATGCCTTATTATAAACTTTAGTAAAATCTTTTGCAAACTTGGCCAGATTATTCTTTTTCATAGGTCGGGCCGAAATAGCGGGATTTCTTCTGTTCTTTTCGTGAGCAATCGTGAAAATTCTTGAAACTTCTGCAAAAACAGGTCTGGTAAAACAAAGCTGTTCAAAGTAAATCTTGAATCCATAATTTTCAAAAAGATCTTTGTAATAGGGAAGGTTGTAATTCATTCCAAACAGAGGTTCAATAAAACCTTCAATTAAAAGTCCCCAGAATTTATCCCGTTCTCCGAAATTGATAGGGCCGTCCATCGCTTCCATTCCTTTTTCCTGAAGCCAGTTTTTACAATGATCAAAAATAAAATTGGCGGTTTCCTGATCATTGATACAGTCGAAAAAACCAATTCCTCCGGTAGGTTGCTTTTGCTCATAAAGGGTATTGATAAAAACGGCTACTTTACCAACCGTTTTATCATTTTTTTTAAATAGAAATCTTTTGCACTCCCCATTTTTAAAGAATTTATTCTTTTCAGGATCGAAAATCTCTTCAATATACTTATCTAAAGATCGGATGTAATTTTTGTCGTGTTGATAAATTTTTGCCGGGAATTCAAGAAATTCCCTTTTATGGAGTTGGTTTTGTACTTCTTCGACAATAATCATAGGCTTTTTAATCAGAAATGGCTATAAAAGATAATGTTTTTCATCATATTTGAAATAGAGAAATAGATATTATCCGTATTTTTGCTGCAAATTAAATAAAAATGGTTGATTTTACTGATAACGACGATGATATTTTCACTGGAAAAGAACATACGCCTATAAGGAAAGATGCTTTTGATAAATCGCCACAGGAAAAAATAGAAAAAATTACTGAGCTTTTTGGCGAGATTATGGAAACATTAGGAATGGACATGACAGATGATTCTCTGAAAGATTCTCCAAAACGTGTTGCCAAAATGTATGTGAACGAGATTTTCGGAGGACTTCTTCCGGAAAATAAGCCAGGAATTTCCACTTTCTCCAATAAATATAAATACCGCCAGATGCTGGTGGAAAAAGATATCACTGTATATTCTTTTTGTGAACACCACTTCTTACCTATCATAGGAAGAGCACACGTTGCTTATATTTCCAATGGGGAAGTGATTGGTCTTTCAAAAATTAACAGGATTGTTGATTATTATGCGAAAAGACCACAGGTTCAGGAAAGGCTTACCATGCAGATCGTAGATGCTTTGAAAGAAGCATTAGGAACAAAAGACGTAGCGTGTATCATTGATGCAAAACACCTTTGTGTAAACTGCCGGGGAATTAAAGATACGGCAAGTTCTACAATTACTGCAGAATTAAGTGGTATTTTCAGAACAAACCCTATCACAAGACAAGAATTCTTACATTATGTAGGAAGCCACGCAAAACTGGATTATTAGATAATGAACTACCAAATTCTTAAGAATATTATTGATGCCGAACTTCAGAGATTTCAAAATATCACTGAAGAAGAATGGTCATATAGAATTTCTTCGGAAAAATGGTCTAAAAAAGAAATTATTGGCCATCTTTGTGACAGTGCTTTTACAAATATCCGTAGATTTGTTGTGACACAATATAAAGAGAACGAAAATATTGTATACGATCAGAATTTTTGGGTAAAAGCTCAGGACTACCAGAATGTTCCGACTGCGGATCTTATTGATCTATGGAAGTCGCTGAACTATCAGATTGTTCATATAGTTGAAAATATCCCGGATGAAGCCTTACAAAGAACCTGCGATACTACCAAAACGGAGCCTCGGGTTTTTACATTGGAATTCATTATCAATGATTATGTAGACCATTTACAGCATCATTTAAAAGCGATTTAATTATGATAAAATTTAAAAAAGTTTCCGATAAAATTTTCATCGCAACAATTATTTGTTGTGACAGAATTATTTTTTAACTAATTTTTGAATCTTTAAAACTATTAAATCTTTTAACTTAAAAATAAATGCAATTAAAAATATATAACTCCCTTACAGCGGAAAAAGAAATATTCAAACCTATTTTAGAAGGAAATATCGGAATGTACGTCTGCGGACCTACAGTGTACAGCAATGTGCATTTGGGAAATGTAAGAACTTTCCTTTCCTTCGATTTTATTTACCGCACCCTAATGCATTTGGGGTATAAAGTAAGATATGTAAGAAATATTACCGATGCAGGCCACCTTACGGATGATGGAAATGTAGAGAATGACAGATTCGTAAAACAAACCAGACTTGAAAAGTTGGAGCCTATGGAAATTGTACAAAAATATACAGTAGATTTCCATAAAGTATTGGAGATGTTCAACCTTTTGCCTCCCAATATTGAACCTACAGCGACAGGTCATATCGTTGAGCAGATCGAACTCACTCAAAAGCTGATTGAAAGAGGCTTTGCTTACGAAAGCAATGGTTCGGTATACTTTGATGTATTAGAATACAATAGGAGAGGATTGAACTATGGTGAACTTTCAAAACGTAATATAGAAGAGCTTTTTGCCAATACCAGAGATCTTGACGGCCAGGGTGAAAAGAAAAATCCACAGGACTTTGCATTGTGGAAAAAAGCATCGCCGGCTCACATCATGAGATGGAATTCTCCTTGGGGAGAAGGATTCCCGGGATGGCACCTTGAGTGTACTGCGATGAGTACGAAATACTTAGGGGAAACATTTGACATCCATGGAGGAGGGATGGACCTTAAATTCCCTCACCACGAATGTGAAATTGCACAGGGGAAAGCTTGCAATGACGCGGCACCAGTAAACTACTGGATGCATGCTAATATGCTGACAATGAACTCACAGCGTATGAGTAAGTCTACAGGAAACTATATTCTTCCAATGCAGCTTGTGACAGGAGATAATGACTTCTTTGAAAAACCTTTCCATCCTACAATTGTGCGTTTCTGCTTCCTGCAGGCACATTACAGAAGTGTTTTGGATATTTCAAACGATGCCATGATTGCCAGTGAAAAAGGATTCATTAGGTTGATGGAAGCGGTGAAAGTATTGAATGCTGTCACTCCAGACGATACAAAACAGTCTGGCTTCAACTTGAAAGAGTGGAAGAACAAAGCATATGAAGCTTTAACAGATGATTTCAACTCTCCAATCCTGATTGCTCACCTATTTGAGGCTGTGAAATATATATTTGCCTTAAATGATGACAAAGAGACAATCTCTACAGAAGACCTGGAAGATTTAAAAACGACATTGAATGCTCTTATATTTGATGTCTTAGGTTTACAGGCTGTAGAAGAAAATAATAATGAAAAGCTAGATCAGACTTTGAAGGTTCTTATCGAGCTTAGAAATCAGGCAAGGAAATCTAAAAACTTTGATCTTTCAGATCAGATCAGAGACAAACTTCTTGCAGAAGGAATAGAATTAAAAGACGGAAGAGACGGAACATCCTATGTTCTGAACTAAAAATACAACTTCGTTTTACAATCACCATTCCGTAAGGATCCCAAATACTCAGGATTCTTACGGAATGTTTTTTTTCTCCCCCTACAAGTCCAAATCGTCCCTTAACTCTTCAATTTCTCAAACCCTCAAACTCCCAAACCTCTCAAACATTCTTAGGAGCTATTTCCTGCTATCCATTTTTACTCCTCGCCCCAGCGCACTCCGCCCCTCGAACCCATCCACTCACCAACGCAAGCTGCGGGGTAACCATTCCTATCAGGGCTAGGGGAGGGAATTATAAATGATGAATGATGAATGATGAGTTGTGAATTAGATTTTCGGGTTTCGTGTTCCAGCTTTTTGGTTTTGAGATTACAATTCCAGGTTTTAGGTTGTCAATAGATGTATTCTGTATCATCAACTTTCTCTCTTATATATATTATACCCATCCACCTCTGTACAAATCCGTGCTCACTGTGGTTGATGATCCTACCAACGAATAATCATGATCCTCTCCAGATAATTCTCCAGACAATAAAAATTCAATAGCAACGGGCTATAATCCTGAGCTTAGTCGAAGGGAGTACGTTTAATAAAAATAAAACCTCCTTGTTGGCTTTTAGCCCAAACTTAAATAAAGAATAGTTGTTTTCAAAAAAGCCCCCTGCTATTATATATAGGTATACCTTCCATTATACATTATACATTATACATTATACATTATACATTATACATTTATCCCATCCCCAATCCCTCCCAAAACACTCTCCGACCCTCACACGCTCTAACCCTCCCACACTCCCTCTCGATCTCCCAAACAAATGTTTAAAATTTTTCTCTCTGCCTACCAGTGTTTTAGGATTAAATATTAATAAAAGGTAAAATTTATGTTAAATAAAGTTGCGTGGTTAGGGTTAAGTTTCTATCTTTGCCCCACTGAAAAACGAGAGACATTCAGTAGCGCAGAAGAGCTTTTAGATAAGCAGAAACAATAAGAAACTTCAAAAGGGAAGAGCAAAAAAAACTCCAACATTTTTCATTTAAAAAGTTGCAAGTTCAAATAAAGTTCTTATCTTTGCAGTCCCAATTAAGGGAGCGCAGGAGTGGAAGATTAGGTGATGAGAAGAGGAGTTAAGGTTACTTAAAAAACTTTAAAATTTTCTTCAAAAACATTTGGTCAATTAGAAATAAAGTTTTACTTTTGCACTCGCAAATACGGAGCAACACTGACAGAAAAGATTGTTTCGTTATAAAGCGAAAGATATAAAGATCATTGACATACAATATAACAACCAAGTAAGGAAAAACTAAAGCGTCAAAACTTTGAGTGAGTCAGACAAACATACAATGGAGAGTTTGATC